>NZ_JADOUD010000001.1:2590000-5737635 GCF_015751845.1 Pseudomonas sp. M2 | reverse complement strand
GCAGGCTGGTTCTACTCTTGAGGCTGTCCGAGAAATATCGAACTACTCGTATCAGTACACTCCGTCACTTGTAACGTCTGGCTTATCCTTCTCTCATGGCATCAGCGACACCGGAACTCAGCGGCTGATTGGATCCTCGACATGGTTTGTTTGCGACATGCTTGGTGGGGCAGAGAGCAATCGCATGGGCGTAAGCCTCGCTTACACCGGCGGCGGGGCAAGTAAGGTCTTCTGCCCTATCGACAGCAACCTTACTGACCTGGGCGGCGTGACAAACCTGTGGAAGGTTGTTCGTGCCGGAACGGGGACCATCAGCACGTCAGATGCTACCCACAAGACTCCGGTGCGAGGCCTTACTGATGAAGAGCTTCGGTGCGGTGATGAACTGTCCCGCGCGATTGGTGCCTACAAATTCCTCGATGCGGTTGAGGAAAAAGGCGCTGAGGCCCGCGATCACATCGGCATGACCGTCCAGAAAGCAATCGAGATCATGGAGTCGCACGGCCTGGATCCGTTCAGCTATGGATTCATCTGCTATGACGAGTGGGAGGAGAAGGTCGAGGTTTCGCCTGCTGTCTACGCTGAGGTTCAGGACGAACAAGGTAACGTCATTCAGGGGGACTTGATCACTCCAGAGATTCGTCGCGTTGTAACGCCTGCGGGGAGCCTGTACTCGTTCCGGGTAGATGAACTGAAAATGTTCATGATGGCCGGCGTGGTGGCTGCGTACGACCGGCGGATCCGTGCGCTGGAGGAAGCTGCAAGCACAAATCAGTGACAATCAGGTACGATGCCGCCCGTACGGCGGCATCTATCTGGAGATCAATGTGTCAGGACGAATCGAATTCGCCAATTCGCTGCGAGGAATCGCCAGCCTGGTGGTCATGCTGGGCCACTATGTGTTTGTTTTTCATGGTTTGCGGGGCGCATATGGCGGGATGACGAAGCTTTCAGAGCCAGTTTTTCCTGCGCTCATGCCTTTTGCGCATCTCGGGATATCGAATTTTGCATTCGGAACATTCGGGGTTGCTCTCTTTTTCCTTGTTAGCGGTTTCGTAATTCCGTTCTCGTTGGAAAAATATTCGAAACATTCCTTCGGGATGTTCAGGTTTATGATTGCGCGGTTCTTCAGGTTGTGGCCTGTTTACTTGTGCGGCTTTGCAATATCTATTGCTTTTCGGTGGATATCTTTTGATGGTAGCTCTATTCAGGATAGCTATACTGCAAAAGATTTGTTCTTGCACGTAACTCTTTTTAGGGATTGGTTTGGCGGCCTTTCTCTTGATGGTATAGTTTGGACGCTTGAGGTTGAGGTTAAGTTTTATATTCTCTCAGCTATTCTTGCATCTTTCACCATGAAGGGTAAGCCTTATGTTGCTATTGTGGCCGGGGCGGCTGCTTTGGCTGGAATGTATTATGCAGTTAAGTTTCCTCAGGGCTGGATGCCGCCTAGTAACTTCCTTTATTCTGCTAAGTTTATTTTGTTCATGACAATCGGGACTCAGTTCTATCTTGTCATGAAAAAAATTATTTCCATGAAAGCAATGCTTGCATATACATTGCTGTCCTTGATTCTGTTTGTGTTAGCAGCTCCTGTTGTTGTTCGAGAAAGCTATGTTCTGGCATTCCTTGTTTTCTCAATATGCTACCTGGCCAGGGAATCGTTTACGGAAAACCGATTTGTTGGTTTCTTTGCTAATATCAGCTACCCGATGTACGCGATGCACGCCGTCTTCGGATATGTATCCATGCGATTAATGATAGATGCTGGCGTTTACAATTACCTTGCTTTGGTCATCCAAATTGGAATCACCTGCGCCGTAGCGTACCTTATTCATCGATACGTAGAGAAACCAAGCCAAAAACTAGGCTCAAGAATATCTCTAATCGAATTGAATGATCGTATTAAACGCAAACAGGTCGCATAAATTTCTTAGATATATTGAGGCCAGCTTATGGCTGGCTTCAGTTATTTGAACTATGTTGGAAGATTGAGTGTTTTATTCCCGTGGCTAGCGTTGTGCATTATGAGTGCCCATGAACCAGCATGAGCCTCATCTGCTCCTAATGATTTAATGTAATCATTGTCTATACTGACAGAAATAGATTTGTCAGAGATTATGCTCTGGCAAAGAAGAATGGACTCTGATGCGGTATAATACATGTTGGCTAAGTCAATGCTGTAACGGTACATGGACTGATTGTCTTTTGGATTACCTCCTCGCGTAAGAAATTCGTTCAGGTAGCTTGACCTATTTATCAGTGACTGTATCGCCGATCTTTGGTGTGCGCTGAACTTGTGAGCTATGTCGTTGTAAAGCCCAGAGATGTACATGGAGCCAATTTTTCTTGGTAGTGATATCTCTAGCTTATCGTCCTTCGTGAGTAATACGTGCATTAACTTTACTGTATTTAACAGTATTTCCTTCATGTTTTTTTCGATCTCATTAACTTCACCGTAGCAACACTCTACTTTGTTTTTTATGGTTCGTTTTTCATTTTTGCCATTTGAATATAGAGAAATGCCGTGGGCAAATGCTGCACCCGCTAGCGTATAAATTAATGGTATTAGCTCATCCACTAAGCTTTTTGTTTTATTCGTGCTCAGGTATGAGAGGCACTTTTGAAAATCATCTATATCCATAACCTGCCTATTTGTCTGTGATTGTAATGTTCAAGTTCAAATGATTAAGTCTATTTGTTAGGCACCACCTGTAGTGGCTATCACAGTATTTTCATTCTGGAGGTAATAATGAGTCAACATTTACCGCGAGGCGTGCGCAATAGAAATCCAGGAAACATCGACTTCAATCACCGCAACGACTGGCAGGGCCAGATCGGCAAGGAGCCTGGTGGTCGCTTCGCTATCTTCGACACCCCGGAGAACGGCATCCGCGCTTTGGGCAAGCTGCTCATCAACTACCGGGGCAAAGACGGTATGCCAGGCGTGGGCGGGAAGGGTATCGATACCGTTCTTGAGACCATCAACCGCTGGGCGCCGAGCAACGAGAACGACACCCAGGCCTACGCTGCAGCCGTGGCCAAGCGCCTGGGCGTGCGCACCACCGACCCGATCAACATCAAGGACCCCGCCACGCTGAAGGGGATGGTGGTCAGCATCATCATCCACGAGAACGGCGGCAATCCGTATTCGCCGGCGATCATCGACGAGGGTGTGCGGAGGGCGCTGGCATGAGCTGGCTCGGCGCGGTACCGGCCTGGTGCTGGTGGCTGGTCGCTCTGGTGCTGGCCGCCGGCGGCCAGCAGTACCGGGTGGTGGTGGCGCAGGGCGAAACCAGCACTGCCCGTAGCGAGCTGGCCGATTACCGTCTGGAGGTTGCAGAGCGCGACCGACGCTCCGCTGCCCAGGACAGACAGAAAGAACAACGCCGCCAAGCAGTGGCGGACGAGGAGGGTGAGAGTGCACGAAAACAACTGGAACTGGCCCAAGGCCGCGCCGCTGCTGCTGAGTCTGCTGCTGGTGGGCTGCGCGGGGAAATCGCTCGACTGCGCGCCGGGCACCGAGCCACCTGCGATACCATCGCTGCCCAGCAGCGCCAGGCAGGAGCCTCTGCCGTCGTGGTGCTCGGGGGATTGCTTGAAGAAGCTGACCGAATGGCGGGAGACCTCTCGACAGCGCTTGAGCGAAGTCGAATAGCTGGGCTAGCGTGCGAGGCGACCTATAATGGTCTGACCAAGTGAGCAGGGCGGCGCGGTGGACAAGCGTACTTTTATTGGACTGGTGGAAGCGGGCGAGCCGCTGATCAAACAGGCTATCGATGCTATGCGGGAGTATCACAAAGCGGAGGACGCCGCCTTGCCTTCGAATGAGGTTCAGCGGTTGCGCCTACTGGCGGATTCGCTGTACCAAGCGGTTATCGATTACCAGTTAATCCAGGCCAGACAGGCACCGTCTACCATTCAGTAATTGCCGCCTCAGAATGGAGCTCCGATGAACCGTAAGCCGACGATCCTATACCCCGATCATCCCATGTACACCAACGCCGTACAGGCATGGAAGCGTTACCATGAGGCGCAGGCTTCGGGTGAGCCAGCGGAAGAGCTGGAGCGTTTGCGCCTAATCGCCGAAGCACAGTCCCAGGCGGTCACCGACTACCAACTTCGTGCTATGGCTGCGGCTCGCGGTGAAGAGCTGCCGCCCGTTCATTAGGCCCGCTGATCGGCAATTGCCCGCAAGGCGCCTGCTCTATACGATACTGTGTTTTTATACAGTATCGGTGCCCCATGTACTTCCTCCTCGTTCGACGCCGCGAGAATGGCGTGGCTATCCCCTCTGATCGCCTCAGGAAGATCAAGCCCCTGCGGGCTGACATCCATATTGGTGACCATCACAGCGAAGTGCTGGGCCGAGTCGCGACCCAAGCGTGGGTGTTCAACCCGACACCTGGGCCGGACATCATCCCGCGCTTGCTCGATGCCAAGGTCAATGGCATGGCCCAACTCGGCATGAACATCAATGGGGTGGAGGAGATCGACGGCGTGATCTACGCGCAGTCGTGGTGGTGCAGGACTGAATGATGAGCGGAATACCACGGGCTTGGCTGGCTGAGCTTGATGACCGGCTTGCCCTCGTCACGGACCCCGACGGACGCGCGGCCGTGCTCAGCGAGATGGCATTCGCCGCGCGCCGGCGCCGGGAAGTTGATGATGGATGCCTGTGCGACATGCTCGAGCTTGCCGAGGCGGCAAGGGTGTGGGCTCTGATTGAGCACGAAGAAGCTTGGGCCATTGGTCTCTTTGGAGAGTCCGAAGCTGACCAAAAGGCGGGTACCAGGTGATCAAGGGGGCCGGCAAGCCGCCCATTTTTTGAGTAGCTATATAAATGAAGGGAATCGGTCGGCAGAACGCCGCGGGCGGGAATGGCAGTGCTGCCATAAAGTTGGCATTACCTAGCCATGCAGGCCCCAAGAGGCCCTAAAGGATGACTTGTCGAAACGATGCAGCCCTTGTGTTTAAAGGGCTGCAAATTTGCCACGCAAGCTGATGGAGCTGGATCGTTTTGATTTGAAATAAACGCGATGACTGGGGCTGCTTTGCAGCCCAATCGCCGGCAAGCCGGCCCCCACAGTTACACCACAAAGCCTGAAGGCGGTGGAGTGCTTGTGGGGGCCGGCTTGTTTGCAATGGGGCAGTGGCCATCGCGCCAATTCCAGGTCGGATAGGTACAAAAGCGTCCTCGTTCGTTCTGCTGCAATGCATCTCAGGCGGCCGGCCTGAAACAGCGTGCTCACAACGACAAGGAACACCGACCATGCAAATGCCCCAGACCCTGAAGATCCGCAACGGCAACAAGGCTAAACCGACCTTTTCCGCACAGGAATACGCCGCCCGCCATGCCCGGCTGCGGGCCTACATGGCCGAGCAGGATATCGAGGCGGCGATCTTCACCTCGTACCACAACGTCAACTACTACAGCGACTTCCTCTACTGTTCGTTTGGCCGCCCTTATGCACTGGTGGTGACCCACGACAAGGTGGTGTCGATCAGCGCCAACATCGACGGTGGCCAACCTTGGCGTCGCACGGTCGGTACCGACAACATCGTCTATACCGACTGGCAGCGCGACAACTATTTTGTGGCCATCCAGCAGGCGCTACCGCTGGCGTCGCGTATCGGCGTGGAGTACGACCACCTCAACCTGCAGAACCATGCCAAGCTCGCTGCCTGCTACCCAAGGGCCGAGCTGCTGGACATCGGTGCGCCCTGCATGCGCATGCGCATGATCAAGTCCGCCGAAGAACAGGCGCTCATTCGCCATGGTGCGCGGGTGGCCGACATTGGCGGTGCGGCGGTGGTCGAGGCGCTGCAGGACCAGGTGCCGGAATATGAAGTGGCACTGCATGCCACCCAGGCG
Source organism: Pseudomonas sp. M2 (assembly GCF_015751845.1). Classification (NCBI taxonomy): domain Bacteria; kingdom Pseudomonadati; phylum Pseudomonadota; class Gammaproteobacteria; order Pseudomonadales; family Pseudomonadaceae; genus Pseudomonas; species Pseudomonas sp. M2. The sequence continues at coordinate 5,731,760 of NZ_JADOUD010000001.1, read as the reverse complement.
ATGATCCGCGAGATCGCCCGCAGTTTCCCCGACAGCGAGTTGATGGACACCTGGACCTGGTTCCAGTCCGGGCTCAACACTGACGGTGCGCACAACCCGGTGACCAGCCGCAAGGTAAACCCGGGCGACATTCTCAGCCTCAACTGCTTCCCGATGATCGCCGGCTACTACACCGCACTGGAGCGTACGTTGTTCCTGGGCCACTGCCCGGACGAGCATTTGCGCCTGTGGCAAGCCAACGTCGAAGTGCACGAGGCAGGGCTCAAGCTGGTGCGCCCGGGCATGCGCTGCTGCGATATCGCCCGCGAGCTGAACGAGATCTTCCTGCGCCATGACCTGCTGCAGTACCGCACCTTCGGCTATGGCCACTCATTCGGCACCCTCAGCCACTACTACGGCCGCGAGGCAGGGCTGGAGCTGCGCGAGGATATCGATACGGTGCTGGAACCGGGCATGGTGGTATCGATCGAGCCGATGATCATGCTGCCCGAAGGGCTGCCGGGGGCAGGGGGCTACCGCGAGCATGACATCCTGATCGTCAATGAAACGGGTGCCGAGAACATCACCAAGTTCCCGTATGGACCGGAGCACAACATCATTCGCAAATGATGACAGGTGCCGGCCTCTGCGCGAATGAAGAGGCCGGCACAAACAACACAATAACAACTAACTGTATGACCTTCAGACCCTGCCTCCAATTAGAAGAACCAGAGGGTATCCGTCATGTCCAGCACCACCCTGAATGCTCCCACCCTCGCCGGTGCCACCCAAGGCGCCGAACGCCAGGCCCTGCGCAAGGCCGCCCGTGCCAGTTTCATGGGCAACTTCGTCGAATGGTTCGATTACGCGGCCTACGGCTACCTGGCGACCATCATCGCCGCCACCTTCTTTCCGCAGACTGACAAGACCAGCGGCCTGCTGGCGACGTTCGCGGTATTCGCCCTGTCCTTCCTTGTACGCCCGCTGGGCGGGGTAGTGTGGGGCCATTTTGGCGATCGCCATGGGCGGCGCAACGCGCTGTCACTGTCGATCCTGATCATGTCGATCTCGACCTTCTGCATCGGCCTGCTGCCGGGGTATGCGCAGATCGGCCTGTGGGCACCGTGCCTGCTGTTGCTGATCCGCCTGGTGCAAGGTTTTTCCGCTTCGGGCGAGTATGCCGGCGCTGCGGCGTTTCTCGCCGAATACGCACCGCCTGGCCGAAGGGGGCTGTACACCAGCATCGTGCCGGCCAGCACTGCGGCCGGGCTGTTGTTTGGTGCAGCATTTGTCGCGGCCTTGCATGAACTGCTCAGCACTGAAGACCTGCACAGCTGGGGCTGGCGCCTGCCATTTTTGCTGGCGGCGCCGTTTGGCCTGGTGGGGCGTTATATCCGCATGAGCCTGCAGGACACACCCAAGTTCCTGGAGATGGAACAGCGGCTGGAAAGCAAGGCTTGCATGACGCCGGCGCCGATCCGCGAACTGCTGAGCCGGCACCGCCGCAGCCTGGCCATCGGTATCGGGGTTACCTGCCTCAATGCTGTGGCGTTCTACCTGCTGCTCAGCTACATGCCCACTTACCTGTCGAATGAAATGGGCATGAGCGAGCGTGACTCGTTCATCGCCTCGACGGTTTCCCTGGCCACATACATCGGCCTGATCTTCCTGATGGGACGCCTGTCTGACCACTTTGGCCGCAAGACCATGCTGGTGGTTGCTTCGCTGCTGTTCCTGGGGTTGACCGTGCCGCTGTTCAAGCTGCTCGATGGTCAGCCCCTGCTGGTGGTCCTGGCGATCCAGATCTTCTTCGGGGCGATGCTGGCGATGAACGACGGCACCTTGCCTTGCCTGCTTGCGGAAATCTTCCCCACCCGCGTCCGTTTCAGTGGCTTTGCCTTGAGCTTCAACCTGGCCAACGCCTTGTTTGGCGGGACGGCACCGTTCATCGCCACCTGGTTGATTCATGTGACTGGTAGCAAACTGGCGCCGGCCGGGTACCTGCTGGCGGCGGCGCTGGTGGCGCTGGTGGCCATGTTGATGTGCCGGGAAACGGCCCATGACGAACTGAAAGACTGAGGTATCAGTGCAACGATGCCTGCCGCCGTTCCCCCAGCGGCGACAGGCCAAAGAAGCGGCTGTAGCTCTTGGAAAAATGCGCCGGCGAACTGAACCCGCATGCCAGCGCCACCTCCCGCACTTGCACGTCGCTGCGCAACAGCAATTCCCGCGCCCGCGACAGCCGCAACTCCAGGTAATACTGGCTGGGCGTGCGCTGCAAATACTTGTGGAACAGCCGCTCTAGCTGGCGCACGGTCACCTCGTTGAGGCTGGCCAGTTCCTCCAGCGCCAGCGGCTCCTCCAGGTTGGCCTCCATGATCGCCACCACTTGGCTAAGCTTGGGCTGGGCACTGCCCAGCAAGGTGCGCAACGGCACGCGCTGTCGCTCGCGCTCGCCGCGCACCCGGTCGCACAGCAGCAACTCGGCCGCCTTGGCGGCGATGTCTTGGCCACCGGCTTCGCGGGCGACCAGTTGCAGCATCATGTCCATCGCCGCAACGCCACCGGAGCAGGTGTAACGGTCGCGGTCCAGTTCGAACAGCTGGCTGGAAATGACGATCCCGGGGAAATGCGTCTGCAGGGCCTCGATGTCCTCCCAGTGGATGGTGCAACGATAGCCTTTGAGCAGGTCGGCTTTGGCCAGCAGGTAGCTGCCGGTACAGATGCCGCCTAGCGGAACGTGCTGGCGGGCCAGTTGGCGCAGCCAGTCGATCAGGGGCCGGTTACCTCGGCTGCGGTCGATCGGGTTGGCCCCGACCACGAACAGGGCATCCAGCGGCGGGGCCTCGGCGATGGCATGGTCAGGCAGGATACGCATGCCATTACTGGCCATCACCGGCGCTTCGCTGGCAGCGAGCAATACGGTGCGGTAGAGGGGGCGGCGGGCTGCCAGGTTGGCCATGCGCAAGGTTTCCACCGCCGACGCCAGGCCGATGGTGGTGAAGTTGGGCAGCACCAGAAAACCGAAGGTCTTGGCTGGGCAAGGCGAGACGATTGCAGAAACGGGGTGGACCATTGCGATCTTCCTGTGCAAGCTGAGGCGTGATTCGTCGGGGGCAGTGAAAAACAGGCCTCGCATGTTTCTTGTTGTTATGGGTCGTTGCCCGGTCGATCTTACACCCCGGCGTGATGGCCAGGAATGGACCTGAATGCAGACAGAAGGTGAAGCTACTTGAACCCCGAATCCATGCTGGCCGCGCTGCCAGGTTTCGCCATCGCGCCGCAGGCCATCGAGGTTCTGCCCGATGCCGCGGCCTATCGCACTCGCTTGCTTGAGCGCATCGGCGCTGCGACCCGGCGCATTGTCATCGTCGCCTTGTACTTGCAGGAGGACGAGGCCGGGCAGGAAGTGCTGGATGCCCTGTACCAGGCCAAGGCGGCGCGGCCGGGCCTGGAGATCGTCATCGTGGTCGACTGGTTTCGCGCCCGCCGTGGCCTGCTGGGCGCCGGGCGTCAGCCGGGCAATGCCGCCTGGTACCAGGCCCAGCGTCAGCTGCGTGGGTTGGACGTGGTTATTCATGGCGTGCCAGTGCAAACCCGTGAGTTGTTCGGCGTGCTGCACCTCAAGGGCAGCGTGATCGACGACTGCGTGATCTATACCGGCGCCAGCCTGAACAACGTCTACCTGCACCGTTTCGACCGTTATCGCCTGGACCGTTACCACCTGTTCCAGTCGCCTGAGCTGGCCGATGCCATGGTCGCCCTGGTGCGGCGGCTGCTGTACCACACTGCAACGCCGCGCCTGGACCTGCCGGCGCCACCGACCAACCGCAGCCTGCGCGGCGATATTCGCCGCCTGCGTGCACGGCTGCGGCGCATGGCGTATGACGCACCGGCTGCCGTTGCAGGGCAGGGCCTGCGGGTGGTGCCGTTGCTCGGCGTTGGCCGTGGCAACCCGCTTAACCGCGCGCTGTGCGCGTTGCTGGCTGCGGCGCGGTCACAGATCATCATCAGCACGCCTTATTTCAACCCGCCCCGGGTGGTGATGCGCGAGATCGACCACGCCCTGGACCGCGGCGTGCGGGTGGAACTGATTGTCGGCCACCGTACGGCCAATGATTTCTATATCGCACCCGGCGAGCCATTCAGCGCCAGTGGCGCGTTGCCCTATCTGTATGAAGACAACCTGCGCGCCTTTGCCCGGCGCCGCCATGCCAGCATTGTCAGCGGCCAACTGGTGGTTCGGATCTGGAACGACCCTGGGCATACCTTTCATGCCAAAGGCGTCTGGGTCGACCAGCGTTACTCGTTGCTGACAGGCAACAACCTCAACCCGCGCGGGTTCAACCTGGACTTGGAGAACGGGCTGCTGATCGACGACCCGCAGGGCGAATGGACGGTGCCGCGGGAAGTGGAACTGGAGGGCATTCGCCGGTTTGCACCGAAGATCGGCTCGGCGCATGAATTGGGCGTCAAGGCAGAGCACCCCAAAGAAGTGCGCAGGTTCTTGCGCCGCTTGCGTTTCAGCCGGCTGGAGCCGTTGATCAAGCGGGTGTTGTGAGCCGTTTTTACCTCTCTGAAAAGTCATGGCAAACGAATACAATCAGCCGTTTTCCACGTTAACCAGACAGGCCAACACTTTCATGGCGCTTGATCCACCCACGATGCTGACCATCACCATCGCCCTGGCTGCCGCCGCAGCCTTGTACCTGGCGATCGAGTGGCGCAGCGTCCGCGAACCCTCGCTGCTGTTCTGGAGCGCGGGTTTCGCTACCATCACCATCGGCTCCACCCTGGCCCTGCTGCGCGGGATCGGCCTGCTGTTGATCGGTATCTGGTTCGCCAACGGTTTGCTGGTGGTGGCGCATGCGTTCTTCCTGCTGGGGGTGCTGCGCTTTACCCAGGCCCGCCTGTCATGGGGCTGGCTGCTGATCGTCGTCGCCTGGTTTGCCTTGCTGCTGCTGCCCGTGGGGCCTCAGTGGTCGAAGGTCATGCTGATGGTCAATTCGCTGCTGGTGGCGCTGCTCACGCTCAAGGCCAGCCTGCTGTTGCGCCCGCACGGCAAATCGTTGAGCGTGGGGGCGGTGCAGTTGCGTTATGTGCTGCTCATCCATGGCCTGTTCTATGTGGTCAAGGCTGTCATCGCGGTGACGCCTGGCACGCTGATCGACCTGGCGACCTTCGGCGGCCTGATCATTCAGGTGTCGCTGGTTGAGGGAGCCATGGCGATCATGCTGATCGCCCTGTCGATGACCGGTACCGTGCGTTATCGCCGTGAAGAGCGGATCGCCCGGCTGGCTGCCCGCGATCCGTTGACGGCGCTGTACAACCGCCGGGCGTTGGAGGTCCGCGCCACGCCCCTGTTAAAAGACGTGAGCCCGGCCCGGCCTGGGGCGCTACTGCTGATAGACATCGACAACTTCAAGCTGGTCAATGACCTGCATGGCCACGCGGCTGGCGACCGGCTGTTGGTCACGCTCAGCGAGATGATCCGTGCGGTGTTGCCGGAGCGGTCACTGGCGGCGCGGCTGGGCGGGGATGAGTTCGTCATCCTGCTCAGCGATGCCAGCAGTGAGCGGGTGGTGGAGCTGGGCGGTGTTTTGCGTAGCCAGTTCCAGCAATTTGCCGAGCAGGCAATGCCGACCCCGCAGGCCGTGACCCTGAGTATTGGCGCCAACCTGTTCGACCATCCGCCGGCGAGCCTGGCGGCGTTGATCGAGCAGGGTGATGTGGCGCTGTATCAGTCCAAGCGTGGCGGGCGTAACAGTATTCGCCTGGTTGACCGCAGCGAGATGAACCCGGTCAGGTAGCGTTTCAACCGGCCCTCACAGGTACCCCGCTGCTCTCAAGCTCAGCGCAAACCCAGTGGGGGCCGGCTTGCCGGCGATGGGCCGCAGTGCGGCCCTGTTGTCTTCAGGTCACAACCTGATAGCAAGGCACATACTCCGCCCCACCCGGCAGCTTCATCCGGTGCTGGTCGACAAACGCCTGCAACAGGCGCCCCAGTGGCTCCAGTACCGCACTGTCCCCGCGGATCTGATATGGCCCGTGCTCCTCGATCAGGCGGATGCCCTTGTCCTTGACGTTACCGGCAACGATGCCGGAAAACGCCCGGCGCAGGTTGGCGGCCAGTTCATGCGGCGGCAGGTCGCGGCGCAGGGCGAGTTCCGCCATGTTGGCGTGGGTCGGGTCGAACGGATGCTGGAAGCCGCCGTCGATCTTCAACAGCCAGTTGAAGTGGAACGCGTCGTTGCGCTCACGGCGGAACTGCTTGACCTCCTTGAGCCCTTCGACCATCTGCCGCGCGACCTCGGCCGGGTCATCGATGATGATCTGGTAGTGGCGCTGGGCGGCCTCACCCAGGGTGGCGCCAACGAAGGCATGCAGTTGCAGCAGGAACGGCTCGGCACTGCGCGGCCCGGTCAGCACCACCGGGAAAGGCAGGTCCTGGTTGTCCGGGTGCATCAGGATGCCGAGCAGGTAGAGGAACTCCTCGGCAGTACCGGCGCCACCTGGGAAGATGATGATGCCGTGGCCGACACGTACGAAGGCTTCCAGGCGCTTCTCGATGTCCGGAAGGATCACCAGTTCGTTGACGATCGGGTTGGGCGCCTCGGCGGCAATGATGCCCGGCTCGGTCAAGCCCAGGTAACGGCTGCCGTGCATGCGTTGCTTGGCATGGGCGATGGTGGCGCCTTTCATCGGCCCCTTCATCACACCTGGGCCGCACCCGGTGCAGATGTCGAGCTTGCGCAGGCCCAGTTCGTGGCCAACCTTCTTGGTGTACTGGTACTCCTCGCTGCTGATCGAATGGCCGCCCCAGCACACCACCATTTTCGGCTCGACGCCCGGGCGCAGGGTGCGTGCGTTGCGCAGCAGGTGGAAGACGTAGTCGGTGATGCCCTGGGAGCTTTCCAGGTCGATGCGCTGGCTGGCCAGCTCGCTTTCTGTGTAGACGATATCGCGCAGGGCGCTGAACAGCATCTCGCGGGTGCTGGCGATCATTTCGCCATCGACGAAGGCATCGGCGGGTGCATTGAGCAGCTCCAGGCGCACGCCGCGGTCTTGCTGGTGGATGCGTACCTCGAAGTCCTTGTAGGCCTCAAGGATGGTCTTGGCATTGTCGACATGGGCGCCGGTGTTGAGGATGGCCAGGGCGCACTGGCGGAACAGGGTGTAGAGGCTACCGGTGCCGGCTTCACTCAGTTGCTGGACTTCACGTTGCGACAGCGTCTCCAGGCTGCCTTTGGGGCTGACGGATGCATTGATGACATGGCGTTGGGGCATCTAAGTCTTTCCTGTGCAGGTAAAACATCCTTCTTTGACAACACCATAAGTCATGCGAAGAGCTTTTGCACACCCAGCGTAATCGCCAGCCCGCCGCCGAGCAGCCACAGGTTGAGAATCGCCCCGGTCACCAGCGCCCGCGGGCCGGCCTGGCGGATCTGGCTCAAGCGTGTCTCCATGCCCAGTGCGGTCATGGCCATGGTCAGGGCGAAGGTGTCCAGGCTGTTGACCGCTTGGGTCACGCTGCCTGGCAATACCTGCAGCGAATTCACCAGCACCAGCGCGAGGAAGCCGAAAGCGAACCAGGGCATGGCGATGCGGCCGTTGCCTTGTGCCTGGCCCGGCAGCCGGGTACGGCTGATCCAGACACCCACCACCAGCAGTACCGGCACCAACAGCATCACCCGGGTCATCTTGACGATGGTAGCGATATGCGTGGCCTCGGGGCTGACATTGCTTGCCGCGCCCACCACCTGGGCAACCTCATGAACGGTGCCGCCCAGGAACAGGCCGGCACCCAGGGTATCGAGGTGCAGCCAGCCGCTGTTGATCAGTAGCGGGTACAGGAACATCGACAGGGTGCCGAACAGCACCACGCTGCCCACTGCCATGGCACTCTTGTGCGGTGCGCTGCGCAGCGCCGATTCGAAGGCCAGCACTGCTGCGGCGCCGCAAATGGCGCTGCCGGCTGCGGTCAACAAGGCGGTATCGCGGTCCAGCTTGAGCAGCTTCATGCCACACCACAGGCCGATCAGCAGGGTGCTGACCACCACCAGCAGCGAGACCGTGAGGCCAGACCAGCCGACTTCGGCGATTTCCTGCAGGCTGACACGCAGGCCGAAGAAGGCCACCGCGATGCGCAGTAGCCCGCGGGCAGAAAAATTGATACCCGCCGCCCAGCTGGCCGGTACGCCATCACGCAGGGCGTTGCCGTAAAGGGCTCCGGCGACGATGCCGACGATCAGCGGGCTGATGCCCAGGTTGGCGATAACGGGCACGGCCGCCAGTTGGGTGACGGCGAACGCGAACAATGCGACGAACAGGATGCCGTTGAGCCGCCCTCGGGTAGAGAGGGTAGGGGCAAAGGCAGGGTTGGACGGTACCGTGGCCATGTGAGTCCTCCGGACGGTGAATCGACAGGGCCTACTTTAATTTGGTTATAAGCTTATAAAAAATCGTAATTCAGGATGGAAAATATCCGTTTAGCTGATATTTTGCATTCATGACCCCGGAACAGCTGATAACGTTTGCCACCGTTGCCGAGCATGGCAACATCAGCCATGCGGCGTTGGCCTTGCATCTGTCGCAGCCGGCTGTCTCTGGCCAGCTCAAGCTGCTGCAGGACGCATTCGGCGAGCCTCTGTACCAGCGTGCCGGCCGCGGCGTGCGGCTTACTGCGGCCGGCGAGCAGCTGCTGGCCCATGCCGAACGCCTGCGTGAAACCTTTCGCCAGGCCCAGGCACTGCGCGACGCCATGCGCGGGCTGGAGCGCGGCACCTTGCGCATCGGTGCCAGCACTACGCCCGCCAGCTACCTGCTGCCTTACCTGATCGCCGACTTCCATGCGCAATACCCCGAGGTGCAGGTGAGCACCTTGCACGGCAATACCGCAGAGATCGTCTCGGCGCTGGGCAATGTGGACATCGCCCTGATCGAAGGCCCGCCCGGGCAGGAGCTGCCTCTGGGCACGGGTGTCACGCCGTGGCGTGAGGACGAAATCGTCGCCATCGTGCCCAGCGCTCACCCGTTGGCCAATCAGGCGGGTCAGACGCTGGAAGCCTTGGGCAGCTACCCCTTAGTGCTGCGTGAAAGCGGCTCCGGGGTTCGGCAGATCGTTGAACGGGCGTTTGCGCGCAGTGGCGTGGCCATGCGCGTAGCCTTGGAAATTGCCGGCGTCGAAGGGGTGAAGGAGGCCGTACGGGCGGGGATGGGCATTGGCTTCGTTTCGGCGATGTCGATCAGGCATGAGGGTGGCGCACTGCAGCGCTTGCATATCGCCCCGCAGCCGTTGGTCAGGCACTTTTCCATCCTGCTGCCGCATGCGGCCACGCCCTCGCGGGCGGCGGCGCGGTTCATGGCGCTGTGTACGTGACAATCATGATATATGACAGTGCTCAAGCCACTTTGAAGACATGTTTAAGGTACGCCACGAAGTTCTCATCGCGGCATTGGGTCTTGCCTGGGCTGTCACTGATCTTGGCTACCGGCGCGCCGTTGCAGGCCGTCATCTTGATCACCATGTTCATTGGCTTGACGCCGGGGATATCGCAGGTCAGGTTGGTGCCGATGCCAAAACTCACATTGATGCGCCCGTGCAAGGCGCGGTACAGCCCAAGCGTCTTGGCGAAATCCAGCCCGTCGGAAAATATCAGCGTCTTGCTTTGCGGGTCGATGCCCAATCTCTGGTAGTGGGCGATGGCCTTTTCGGCCCAGGCCAGCGGGTCGCCCGAGTCGTGGCGCAAGCCATCGAACAGCTTGGCGAAGTACAGGTCGAAATCGCCCATGAACGCGTCCATGGTGATGCAGTCGGTCAGCGCGATGCCCAGCAGCCCACGGTATTCGCGCACCCAGCACTCAAGCGCGGCAGCCTGGCTGTCGACCAGGCGCGGGCCGAGTTGCTGGTGGGCCATGAACCATTCGTGGGCCATGGTGCCGATGGGCTTGAGCTCGTATTCGCGGGCCAGGTGCACGTTGCTGGTGCCGACGAAGCGCCCCGGGAAATCGCGTTTGAGGGTATGTACCACGGTTTCCTGTACACGGTACGAGAAGCGCCGCCGGGTGCCGAAATCGGCTAGCTGCAAGCCCGCCAGCTCATCGGCACTGGCATGGGCCTTGAGCCAGTCCAGTTTCTGGTACAGCCGCTCGCCCACCTGTTCCATCACCACTTCGCGATAGCGGTAGCGGTTGCGTACCTCGCTGATGATCGCCAGCAGCGGGATCTCGTAGAGAATTACATGCAGCCACGGCCCGCGCACGCGGATCGCCAGTTGCCCGGCGTCATCCAGGCCGACCTGGACATAGCGCAGGTTGAAGCGGAACAGGCTGAGGAAGCGGATGAAGTCCGGCTTGATGAACGGGATTTTCTCCAGATACGCCAGTTGGTCGTGGGTGACTGTGACGTCTGCCAGTTGCTCCACCTGATAGCGAATTTCAGCCAGGTAAGGCGAGAGGTCCTCGCCGTTACGGCAGCGAAACTCCCATTCCACTTCGGCGTTGGGGTAGTTGTGCAGCACCGCCTGCATCATGGTGATCTTGTAGAAGTCGGTGTCCAGCAGGTTCTGGACGATGCGTGGGCCGAAAACGCTTTCGCTCATGGGCGGTCTTCCTTGATCAGAGAGAGCTGGTGGTCGAGCGCGGCCTCGTCGCCGCAGAGGATGACGCCCTCGGCTGCCAGTGCGCCGCACGCGCTGATGGCGCCTTCCTGGGTCAGGGCGCGGCAGGCAGGCAAGTACAGGAGTACCTGGAAGCCCGCCTGGCGCAGCTGCCGGGCGGTGGTCTTGACGCAGTAGTCCAGGGCCAGGCCACCGACGATCACCGCGCCCACCTGCTGCACCTTGAGGTATTCGATGACGCCCGTTGAGCGGCGCTCGGCCAGGTCGTGGTAGCAGGCACCGTAAGGGTGCAGGTCGGGTTCGACGCCTTTCCACACGAAGTAGTCGTAATCGATGGGGGCGGGCAGGCCTGGCAGCAGTTCGAAGCCCGGCGTACCTGGCACGCAGTGGCTGACCCAGGTCAGGTCGGCATTGGCCAGCGTCAGCGGTTGCAGCATTTGCCCAGGTTCTGTGACCACCCACGCGGCATTGGCCGGGTGCGCGTCCTTGCTGCCCAGGCGCAGGTCGGCGCGCAGGGCCATGGTGTTGAGGTCGGCGGCGATTTCATTGCCTTCGGGCACCGGCAATTCCTGTGGGGCATTGGCGGTGAAGCCGTTTTGCGCGTCGACATCGAAACTGGCGATTTTCATGGGGCTCTCCTCGCTGGGCTGGTTATATAATTCATCTGGTGATATAAGTGTGTCAAGCACACGTCCTGCAGTTATCGATGCTTGCCCCAGTTAAGCGCTCTGGTGGAATATTGCGTCATTGAGCAGTGGAGCCTTTTAGTGAGTACAGCCGAAGTCCTGGCCAGCGTCGATATCGTCGCGCTGCGCCTGGCCCCCGAAGCCCAGCATCTGCAAGTGTTGTTGCATCGCCGCGAGCGCGAGCCCCATGCCGCTCAGTGGGCTCTGCCCGGCGTGCTCGTCAATGGCCGCACCCCGGACACCAGCCTGGAGGCCGCCGCCGAGCGCGCGCTGGGCGAGAAGGCCCGGGTGCTGCCGCGTTACCTGGAGCAGGTAGGCACCGAAGGCAATGCCTTCCGCGACCCGCGCGGTTGGTCGTTGAGCACCTATTACCTGGCCTTGCTTGACCCTCGGCAGCAGGTCGAAGGTGACCAGTTGGCCTTTTTTGACCTGGACAGTGTGTTGGGCCGCAAGGTGCTGCTGCCGTTCGATCACAACCTGCTGGTGGAGCGCGCCCGCGAGCGGCTGGCGAGCAAGACGGTGTACAGCAGCCTGCCGCTGAACCTGCTGGCCGAGAAGTTCACGGTGCTCGATGCATTGGGGGCGGTGCAGGCGTGCCTGGGCCAGGCCGTGAACAACACCTCGCTGCGCAAGCGCCTGGAGCGCCTGCGTGAGCTGGGTTGGGTGCGTGATACGGGGGAGAAGAATCAGCCGCGGCTCGGCAGGCCCCAGCAGTTGTATCAATATACGCCGCAGGGAGATCGGCCGTTCATGTTCGACCGTAGCTTACTGCCGGAAGGTGCCTGATGGCCTGGACCGTTCTGTGATTGTGAACTTGGCTCACTTATGGCGGACGGGAAGAGCGACCTGATAAAACTGCCAGTGGGCAGTTCGTTGAACTTCGGAGTAGCTTGAATAACTCTGCACAGTCTGACGCCAGAGTGAACGACCTTGATCGAAAACAGACGCTGGCATCGGATGGCGGCGAGACTTGCAAGATAACCTACTCGCCTTATGGCTCTTCCGCTATTGTCCAACGGGCGCCGATGATAGGGTTCGTTGGGCAGAAGCTTGATCCCGCGAGCGGTTTCTATCCGTTGGGCAATGGCCATCGATGGTATGCACCACCAATCAGAAGATTCACCAGCCCTGACGCCTTGAGCCCATTTTGGGCGGTCATGACCCGGGAAGTGGTGTAACTGAACCAACCGAAGGCGCCCTGCGGGCGATAGAGAATGGTCATCGTGGTTCGTGGCTAACGTTGAGTTTGCGGACTTTACCTTAACCAAGAGAACCACGATGACCAAGCCCGCTATGACGCCCACGAAGGGCTCAAGGCGGCTGTTTCCAAGGTATTCAACGCGACCAGGCAGCGCTGCCGTGTGCATTTCATGGGCAATGCCATGGCCCACGTCGGCAAAGGTCACCGCACCATGGTAGCGGCGCTGCTGCGCACGGTCTTCGCCCAGGACAGCCGTGCCGAATGCCATCAGCAATGGCGGTTGGTCGCCGATCAACTGCGCGAAAAGTACCCGAAGATCGCGACGCTCATGGACGGCTGCGAGGATGAAGTGCTGGCTCACATGGCGTTTCCCGAGGCGCACCGGCAGCAGTTACACAGCACCAACCCGCTGGAACGGCTCAACGCTGAAATCAAGCGCCGCACCGATGTCGTGGGGATTTTCCCCAACGATCCGGCCATCACACGGCTGGTAGGCGCGATGTTGCTGGAGCAGAACGACGAGTGGTGCCTGCAAAGACGTTACATGCAGTTGGAGGCCTTCGAAGCGGTCAGCGATAATCCACAAGCCAAGCTGTCAGCTGTGATCAACTAAACGGCGAACTCAATGGCCAGAGCCATGATGAGTTACACCACTTCCTGGGACACGATCCCAGCCATCATGGCTGACATGCAAATTGACGCAACCAGTGCCGGCGTGATGGCTGGCTCAGCACTGTTTGGCACAATGCTGGGGGCAATTTTCTTGGGCACTCTGGCAGACCGTATTGGTCGGCCAAAGATGATCGCAATCTGTGTAGCTCTCTTCAGCATATTCACCGCTGCAGCAGGTTTCACTGACAACCCGCTGACCTTCAGTATCATGCGCTTCATCGCCGGCCTGGGGATCGGCGGCGTGCTGCCTATCTGCACGGCGCAGATGGGAGAGTTCTCGCCCTTGAAAGTTCGCACCCGCCTGGTGACCATCGTTTTCGCGGGCTATTCGGTGGGAGGAATTTTGGTAGCGCTCACTGGTAAGCAACTGATCGAAAGCTACGGTTGGCAATATGTGTTCTACGTGGCAGCCCTACCAGTAGTTTTGATTCCCTTTATACTGAAGACCATGCCCGACTCTATCGGCTTCATGTTGAAACAAGGTCGGGATGACGAGTTGAAAGTCATTGCCCGTCGCCTCCGTCCTGACCTTATGATCAAGGATGACACTCAGCTCGTCGGCAACCCTCAAATTGTCTCTGCCCAAGAGAAGCCTGTACGAAGCCTTTTCCAGGAAGGGCGTGGATACAGCACCGTCATGATTTGGATGGCATTCATGACCGGGCTTTTCATGGTGTACGCGCTCAACTCATGGCTCACCAAGCTGATGGCCATGGCGGGCTTCAGCCTCGGCTCCGCCCTGAATTTTGTTATCGTGTTCAATCTCGGTTCGATCTTCGGTGCAATTTTCGGTGGCTGGCTCAGCGATAAATTCAGCATCAAGCACGTCTTGGTGGTGTTCTACGTAGTGGGCGCGGTTGCACTCACGCTACTGGGTTATACGCGCTCTACTGAACTGCTCTTCGTCGTAGTGTTCATCGTGGGTGCCTCGACGCTCGGTACCCAGCTTCTGGCCTATGCATACGCCGGAGATTTCTATCCCTCCACCATCCGCTCCACTGGGGTCGGCTTTGCGTCGGGCGTCGGTCGCATCGGGGCGATTGTCGCGCCTGTTTTGATTGGTGCACTCGTATCGATGGCCTTGCCTCTGGAGCAGAACTTCATGGCAATCGGTCTCGCCGGACTGATAGGTGCTGTTGCTGTGACCATGATCAACCAATCTCGCGCGGACTCCGCTGTGGTGAGGAAGAAGGCCACTGTTTCACACGATCTGACCTAACCGTAAATCTGAGAGACAGGTTCAAATGCTTACTCATCGCTTGTGCCAATCATCGGTAGGTTCGGGCGAGACGGCTCTACAGCCTGTTGGGGAGCAGTCGAAGTGATAAGCAAAGGATTGCATGAGCTGCATGGCCGGAATTATCGTTTCTCGTTTAATTAAAGCCGGGCCATGTCCAACCCTCGGAGCGTGCAATCATTGAGTTCTGTCAGGAGCGATTCGCGCGGTTTAAGTGTCCTCGTCGAGTGATTGTCCAAGAGCTTCTAAAAACTGCAACTGGCAAGGTTCAGAAATGCATGCTTCGAGAGTTGGCCGGAAGTCGGGATGCAATCACTGGATTGGTGATAAATGGTTAATTCGTCAGCAGCGCTTTGATCCTATCCAAGGGCAGAATCTACATGAGGCGCTGGTGGGCGGCTCATGCTCAAGCACACAACAAGAACAAGGTGCCTGTGATGTCTATTTTTTCTCAAAAATCGTTGGTTTGTTCGGTAGTACTGTTAGTCGCGCCTTATGCTTCTGCCGCGTTCGTGGACGACTTCAAAGGCAATTTCGAGCTTCGGAATTTCTATTACAATCGCGATTTTCGCAATGATGGAGCTGCGCAGTCCAAGCGCGATGAGTGGGCACAAGGCTTTATTCTGAACCTGCAGTCTGGCTTCACAGAAGGGCCAGTGGGTTTCGGTATCGATGCCATGGGCTTGTTGGGGGTTAAGCTTGACTCTAGCCCTGACAGAACGGGGTCTGGGCTGCTTGCCTACGATTCCGGCAGGAATGTGGAAGACGAGTACGGAAAATTTGTGGCTACCGCTAAAGCGAGGGTAGGCAAGACTGAGTTGAGGGTAGGAGGGGTGAATCCTCTAATGCCTCTCCTCTGGAGCAATAATAGTCGCCTACTGCCTCAGGTTTTTCGCGGGGGGTCTTTGACCGTCAACGATATCGATAAATTGACGGTAACGGCTATCAGGGTAAACGCCGTGAAGCAGCGTAATTCCACCGATTTCGAATCCCTCACAGCTACTGGCTATGCTCCGGTTGAGGCTGATCACTATAACTACATGGCATTGGACTTCAAGCCAGCAAAGGACATGACATTCAGCTTGCACGCCGCCGAGCTTGAAGACCTCTACAAATCCTACTTCGCGGGGATTAAAGTTATCCAGCCAGTTTCGGAAGGCAATGTGATCGCGGATGTTCGCCTGTTCGATGCTAGCGAAACCGGCTCCAAAAAATTAGGTGAGGTGGACAACCGGACGCTGAGTAGCTATTTCGCCTACAGCATTAAAGGGCACACCATCGGCGGCGGTTACCAAAAGGCTTGGGGCGACACGCCATTTGCGTTTGTAAACGGCACAGATAGCTACCTATTCGGCGAATCGCTGGTCAGCACATTCACTGCCCCCAACGAGCGCGTCTGGTTCGCGAGGTATGACTTTGACTTCGCTGCTTTGGGTGTGCCTGGCTTGCTGTTTACCACCAGGTACATGAAAGGGGATGATGTTGATCCTACTCTGCTGACAAGCCGCCAAGCCGCTTCTCTGCGTCTAAACGGGGACGATGGCAAAGAATGGGAGCGGGTCACTGACATCTCTTATGTCATCCAGAGTGGGCCTGCAAAGGGCGTTTCGTTCCAATGGCGTAACTCTACGAACCGATCGACCTATGCGGATAGCGCTAATGAAAATCGATTGATCATGCGTTATACCTTTAACTTCTAAAGTGGTGTAACGGGCCGAACCTGCTAATCGGCCCTTTCCACATCATCCCCAGTCGAAGGCTTCGTTCCCTCCTGTGGAATTGATCCAGCGGCTCGTGAAAAGCGAGGTGCAGGCGCTTCATGGAGAACGCCATCAAGGAGAAGCTGCATATCAGTTATTTCTCAAGCGGCGAGGCGTTCGTCCCGTAGAGGCTTTGGGACGATAAGTCACCGGAACACCAACGCTGGGAATTGCGGGGGAAGGCACCCTTTGCCCAAGTGATGCTCGATAGATGCTTTGGGTGCTCTACTTCAGCGTTGCCTACAGAAATGACTCTTTTCAAAGCACAGCTCCTTTCAGTCCTCAGCGAGACATCCAGCCTATCGTTGCCATGAGGTCTTCGTCGCTGCAGTCACTGCAGAGTCCACGTGGTGGCATGACACTCAATCCTTTCACCACATTTTTGAGCAGTACGTCTTGCCCTTGAGCAAGGCGGGGTTTCCATGCAGTGGTATCACCTTTTTTGGGCGCGTTTGGGAGTTGTCCGTTGTGGCACATGGCGCAGGATTTTGCGAATACGACCTCAGGCTCTTGAGCCGCTTGGGCAGTAGCAATCATGAAGGCTGTCAGGGTAATCAGCAGTGTTTTTTTCATAGGTGATCTTCTTCTTGTTGTTCAGAAATTGTCTTTCCACTTGCGTAAGGCTGCAAAGCATTCCTCGGCAGATGTGATCTTCAGTCCCGCGTAGCGTTGGACAGCCTCAACGATTCCCGCTTCCCGCACACGCAAGAACGGGTTAGATGCGCGCTCAACGCCAATTCGGGTAGGTAAGGTGCACTGTCCACGGCCTCGGACTTCGCAGGCTTCAGCCAAGAGCTCGGCGATTTGGTGATTGTCTGGGTCTACAGCCAAAGCAAAACGCAGGTTGGAGAGGGTGTACTCGTGTGCGCAATATACCTGCGTCTCCTCCGGTAGCGCTGCGAGACATTCGAGCGACGTCAGCATCTGCATAGGCGTACCCTCGAACAGGCGGCCACAGCCGGCGCTAAACAGCGTGTCGCCGCTGAACAGCGCTTTCTCATCAACCAGGTGATAGGCCACGTGCCCTGAAGTATGGCCAGGCACTGCGATCACATTGATGGTTCGTCCTAATACCTGAATCAGATCGCTGTCCTTGAGTGGCCGATCCCTGTAAGGGATCGGCTCGTTCTCGGGGCCATGGACGCGAAGATCGAATGCAGACTTCAGTTTTTTCACACCACCCACATGGTCGCTGTGATGGTGAGTGATCAGTACATCGGTGAGCGCCCAACCGGGATGTTCTTCCAGCCAAGCTTGAACGGGTCCGGCATCGCCTGGATCTACAACTGCACAGGCCTGGCTTGAGTGATCGGCCAGAAGCCAGATGTAGTTGTCGGTAAATGCTGGGAGAGCGTAAATCTCGAGGCGCTTGGCGGAAGTAGTCATGCCGCATGCGTCCTCAAAGCATCGGCAATGTACTCAGCCTGACGAATCGCAAGGCTAACGATTGTCAGAGTAGGGTTCTCGGCTGCGCTGGTGGTGAACTGACTGCCATCCGAAATGAACAGATTCGGGACTTCATGGCTTTGCCCGTATTTGTTGCAGACGCCATCGGCTTCCTTGTGGCTCATGCGACAAGTGCCCATGTTATGAGTCGAGGGGTAGGGGGGGACGCGGTGAGTCTTCAGTGCGCCGACAGCTTCATATACGGCGCTACCTTGCCGATAGGCGTGCTCTCGCATTGCGATATCGTTGGGGTGGTCGTCGTAGTGCACGTTTGCTACTGGAATGCCGAAACGGTCTTTGACGGTATCGCTTAGGGTGATGCGATTGCTTTCCCGGGGCATGTCCTCACCGACCAGCCACATGCCAGCCAGATGCGTGTAGTTGTCCATAACTCGGGTAAAGTCGCGCCCCCAGGCACCAGGGTTGAAGAACGCTGCCATGAAGGAGGGGCCGAGCGAGATGGTTTCCATTTCGTAGCCACCGACAAAACCTCTGTCGGGATTGAAGTGCACCTCGTCACCTATAAGCCCGGCCATGATGGTGCCCCGGTAGAAATGCACCGGATCTTTGAATTCCGCGAATACTGAACCGGTGGTGTGGCGCATGTAATGTTTGCCGACCATTCCGGAACCGTTGCCAAGGCCATGAGGGAACAATGTGCTGGTCGAATTGAGCAGCAAGCGAGGAGTTTCGATGGCGTTACCTGCTACTGCTACAAGGCGCGCTTTTTGGCGTTGCAGTCGCCCTTGCGCATCTGCGTAGACCACACCAGTCGCGCGACCCTTGGCATCATGTTCGATTTTCACCGCGTGAGCCTGTGTGCGAAGCTCAAGCTTGCCAGTGGCCTCGGCCGCCGGAATTTCGGTGTAGAGCGTTGACCATTTTGCCCCCATTTTGCAGCCTTGGAAGCAGAAGCCGAGTTGCATGCATTGAGCACGTCCTGCGCGGGCGCGGCTGTTGATCGCCATGTGGCCGGTACTGCATTTCTTGTAGCCAAGCTTGCGAGCACCGTTATACATCACCTGAAAATTGTTGTTCCCCGGCAGGCCTGGAATCTCGTTGGTGCGCGTCACGCCCATCTTGTCTTCTGCCCTTGCATAGAAGGGTTCTAGCTCTGCGAGCGTCAATGGCCAGTCGAGCAGGTTCGCGTCTTTGATGTCACCATAGGTTTGGCGCGCTCGAAATTCGTGTTCTTGGAATCGCAGGCTGGCACCTGCCCAGTGGGTAGTCGTTCCGCCCACGGTCTTGCAGATCCAAGCTGGAAGGTTTGGAAAGTCCTTGGCGATTTGCCATGAACCCGAAGTCGTCCGTGTATCGCTCCAGGACAATTGCTCGAACGAAGGCCATTCGTCATTGATGAAGGTTGCTGAGGATTGCCGCTGGCCGGCTTCTAGTAAAACGACCGGGATTCCCTTCTGACACAACTCATTGGCCAGAGTCCCGCCACCCGCGCCAGAACCGATGATCACCACTACCGAGTCGTCGTCAAAGCTGAATGTAGTCATGTGCGGATCCTCAGGAAAACGCGGGGGGGCTGGCTTCGGTAGGGGCTGCAGGCAGCCATTTCAGATCGTTGAAGCCACGCATCAAGTAGCCACCTTTGGGGAAGGAGGCTCCCTCGTAGCCAAAGTGCTGGTAGGCGAGTTCGTTGCTATAAAGGGCATTGACCGACACTGATCTGACCAAAGTGAAAAAAGGGGTGTTCTGGATGGACTCAAGCGCGGCCAATTGGCGCCCCTCATCCAGATCCAGCCAGGCGCCACCTGCTGATTTGTCTAGCTCGCTCAGGCCTTGCTCAAGCAGGGGAAGAATGGAGGGGTCAGTCATGGCGCGGTCGTCCAGCGCCTTGATCGCGAAAGCGTACACAGCATCTTCCATCCGATCGTGAGGATAGATGCGGCGTACCATAACGATTAGTCGCGCGGCCACAGTGTTGTTCAGCATTTTCATTTCGAGCGCCCAGGTTGTACTGGGAGCAAGGAGAGCTATGGGGCCGGACGTGAAAAGCAGTGTACCCAAAAGAATTCCGCCGCTGCCTTTGAGGAAGCCACGGCGGCTGGCTTGTAGATCGTTCATGCGGTTCTCCTTTTTGTTCTTATTAGGAGCCTGACATCACGGGTGCTGCGTGAGAGGGGGGGCGCGTTTTTTTCCGACGGTATTGATCGACTACATCTGAACGTCAGATGCTCGAGATTGGGCTATTGATAGTGGCCGGCGCGCTGCAACACTTCGATCTTGTAGCCATCAGGGTCTTGAATGAAAAAGAAGCGAGCGAGCATCTCTTCACCGCGCTTGAATTCCTTGATGGGGGCAGGGGAAAGTCCCATTTCGTTCAACCGAGTGTGATGCTGATCGAGGTCATCTACTGCGAAGGCCACATGGCCATATCCGCTACCGTGGGTGTAGCCGTCCTGGCCCTTGTTCCAGGTCAGTTCTATTTCGGTGCCGCTCTGCTGATCGCGTAGGTAGACGAGGGAAAAGTCGTCGAACTCGAGGCGATGGGATTCCTGCAGGTCGAATGCTTGTCCGTAGAAACGCATGGAGGCATCCAGGTCACCTACGCGGATCATGGTATGGAGGAATTTCGGCATGATCAGGCTTTCCTGTGGTGTTGTTATGCACTCAGGATGGCAGCATGAAAATCTGGCGGGTAATAAGTGGCTATTACGTAGCCCCCCCGGCAGCAAAATGGGCGCGTGTAATAGCGGTTTATTACCCGCGTGCTGCTTTGGGGAGGTACCTTCAGGCTTGGGCCTATTCCCTCGATTGCGACTTAACCAGGTAGATCCAGCGGAGGCGTTATGTGTGAGCTGTATGTGAAGGCAGACCCGATTCTCTATGAGTCGCGCTCGCGCTCCTTGCGTATTCGGGGCGTAGTCACCACCTTGCGTCTGGAAAACCAGTTCTGGGACATCCTGACTGAGATTGCTGAAACGGATGGTGTTAGCACCAACCAGCTCATCGCAAAGCTGTACGAGGAAGTCATGGATTATCGCGGAGAGGTAGTGAATTTTGCATCCTTCCTGCGGGTAAGCTGCACCCGATACCTGAATCAGAAGCAAGCGGTAAATAAAGTAGTTCCATTCTCTATCGCTGCCGGTTGATTCTATCGGTAGCCGAGCAACTCAGCTGTCCGTTGGGCGGTCTTGAGATACCGACCCGCTGTGACACGGGTCGGTGGTGATCAAAGCAGCACCTGTCCAGTTTTTGAATGAGCACCAAGGTGGTGATTTGTTAGGAATAGCCTTGCCAGAGCTGGAGTCAGGATAAGAGCGCCCAGCATGTTCCAGATGAACATGAAGGCCAGCAGTATGCCCATGTCCGCTTGAAATTTGATGGGCGAGAATGCCCAGGTAGCCACCGCAATTCCCAGCGTGACGCCGGTCAGGATCACGACCTTTCCAGTCGACAACAAGGCATGGTAATAGGCGCGCGATAGCGTCTCACCATTGCGCAGGTTTGATCATCAATATCTGCACATTTGCCTTCTTCACGACGATGTTGGTTGCGGCCTCAATCCCGGCATTACCTGCTGCGGACATGAACTGAAGGGTTTCGCTGTTGTTCGCTGCTGCGAAAGTCTCAACTGTATTCACCACGCGGGTGAGGGTGTCTGCTTTGTGGTCAGCGAGGAAGACATTGATGGTTAGCAGATCACAGTTCTGATTGAACAGTTCTCTTGGGGCGCGCGTAATGATGGCGTTGAGCAGGCCTTGGTTTCGAGGAATTTCGTACCAGGTGAGGCTACCCTCATTCATTCCTGCAGCAGCCTGCTTGCTCAACGCAGCGAGGGAGGTAGTCGTAAAAAGATGCACTTTACCTATCATTTCCAGGAGCAAGGAAGAGATCGAAGTGATCAAGTCAGCGTCCTTGATATACCGGTTTCCGCTTTTCCATGAATGCAGCCATTCCTTCCTTTTGGTCGTTGCTGTCGAATAATTGCACGAATGCACTCCGCTCCCGCTTTAACATGCTATGGAGTGGTGCATCCTCACCTGTTGCGAGTAATTCCTTAATAGCGAGCACTGCAAGCGGAGGTTGAAGTGCTATTCGGGCAGCGATAGAACATGCCCGTTCTAGCGCAGCCCCTTCTTCACACAATTCTGAAATCATTCCGGCACTGAACGCCTGCTCGGCAGTCAGTGGATCACCTGTGAGGGTAAGCAACGCTGTACGGTATTTACCAATTGTCCGGAGCAATCGCTGTGTGCCACCTGCTCCCGGCATGATGCCTACGTTAATCTCTGGCTGACCCAGGCGCGCTGTTCTCGAGGCGATAATGATATCGCATGCTAAAGCGAGCTCGCATCCGCCACCAAGCGCATACCCCTCGATCGCCGCTATAACAGGCTTTTTGCAGTAGTCCACGACTTCGAATAGTCGCCCAGTTTTCAGTTCAATGTGTTGAGTCGGGGTCATGTCTCGCATCTCGGCGATATCTGTCCCGGCAACAAAATACCCCCCGGCTCCCGTTATTACCAAAGCATGAACGCGAGAGTCGGCTGCGAGTGTCTCTACAGCTTGTGCTAGTAGTTGTTTGATTTCCAGGTTCAGAGCATTTCGACGCACTGGTCGGTCTAGGGTGATGATGGCGTAGCCATCCTCGTGAATTTGCTGTCGAACTGGGTTTGAGGAAGTCATGTGGGGCCTCAATTCAGAGTTGTTTCCAGAAAGTGTTTGTCTGCGCCTTGCGGCGGAGTAGTGCACTGGCGCGATAACGTCCATCTGGGTAAGCGCGTGCCAAGTTGTCTAAAACTGTGACCACATTCTGATTGCCAAAACCGTCCGCCCAGCACAGTGGGCCGACTGGGTAGTTGACGCCTTTGAGCATGGCGAGGTCGACATCCTGCGAAGAGGCAATGCCATGACTAACGGCTTCCGCAGCCTCGTTCGCAAGCATGCAAAGTGTTCGAGTGACGAGCATCCCCGCAGCGTCGTCAATCACTACAACCTGCTTACCTAGCGCTTGGAAAAAGCCAATCGCGCTATCCAAGGAAGCTCGCTCACATGTTTCTGCTTTGCTGAGAACGACGAGGGATGCAGCTTCGTGACCGGTGGAGGCGTCGAACAATACGACTTGATCCAGGTTTTGGCTGAGGGCTATTTCGGTTGCGGTCAATCCGAGGCAAGGTCGTATCTGGACGCCATCGACGATTAGATAGCCTTCACCATTGTGTGTTTCGATGCGGCAACCATGCCTCTCAGCCAGGCGCCCCAAAATTTGAGCACCAGGGAAATCGCCAAATTGCTGCACCAGGTTTGGCGAAGAGCAGGTAGGTTCGAATACGATCTCATTCTGGCTGGTCGATTCGTCGTATCGGTAGAATCCCCGTCCACTTTTCCGACCGAGCCATCCCGCGTCTACCAGTGCTTTCTGGATAAGTGAAGGGCGGTAGCGAGGGTCTTGGAAGAAGGCATCGTAGATGCTTTGGGTCACTGCGAAATTGGTGTCGTGACCAATAAGATCCATCAGTTCCAACGGCCCCATGCGAAAACCACCCGCATCGCGCAAAGCGGCATCAATGACACCAATGGAAGCGACATTGTCCTGCAAGGCGAGGAGGGCTTCAGCGTAGAACGGGCGGGCGACGCGGTTAACGATAAAGCCTGGAGTTGATTTGCACTCAACAGGGCTTTTGCCCCATTTCACTGCGAGCTCGCTGATCTGGGCTACCACTGTGGCACATGTGGCTTCGCCTTTAACCACCTCTACCAGCGGTAGCACTGTTGCTGGGTTGAAGAAATGCATGCCGATCATCCGCTCCGGCTTTTGCAACGTAGCCGCGATCGCTGTGATCGAGATTGATGAGGTGTTGCTGGCCAGGATCGCACCCTCTCCAACGATTCCCTCAAGCGCTCGGAAAAGCTCTTGCTTGATTTCAAGGTTTTCAACAATGGCTTCAACCACTAACGAACATGAAGCAAGCTCGGTCAAGCTGGTTGCAAGGGTCAGGCGTCCTAGGCATGCGTCGCGTTGATCAGCAGTTAGGTGCCCACGTTTGACCCAGCGATCAAGCGATGATGTCACCGTCTCGGCCCCCTTGGTTAACGCTTGTTGGCGAGTATCGTGCAGGTAAACTGGATGTCCCGCTCGTAACGCCACCGCGACGATGCCCGCACCCATAGTGCCTGCCCCTATGATGCCAATGCTGGCTGATGTACTCAGTGCGGTGCTCATGACTGATATCCGTTTGACAGTGTGAGTGTTGCGTCACTGTACGGACATGGCGCCATAAAGGTCAATAGGATGACCTATGGAATTATAGGGGCTTAGGTTGAAAAGGCTAATAATGTAACTCTATGGTTTATGCGATACTGCCCTGACGCGATTGACGCATGCCCTGAGGGGCTCACAGGTGAGACGAATTGATGAAAGACATGGATGCATTGGCTGGCAAGTCAGGCATTGATTTCAGCCGAAGTGGGGTTGCTCGTTACATCCAGCTGGCCACATTATTCCGGCGTAGAATCGAGCAAGGTTTGTGGCCGGTGGGAGATCAGATTCCCACCGTCGATGACCTTGCAGCGGAATGTAGCGTCGCACGCGCTACGGTAAGGCAGGCATTGGACATCCTCGAAGAGGACAAGCTGATACGTCGCTTCCGTGCGAAAGGAACCTTTGTTATCCAGCAGCCACAAGAGCAAATGTGGTGTGAAGTCCCCACTGACTGGTCGGGGCTTTTGCTCTCTCCCGAAGGGGTTACGACTGAGGTGCTGTCCTTCGACGTCAAGGCTCAGCCCGTTAATGTGCAGCACAAAATCGGTGAAATGGCGCCGGAATACAGGTGCTGGAGACGCCGTCATCTGCGAGACGGCAAGCCGTACTACATTGGGAACGCTTTCATCGATTCGCGACTGGTGCGCAAGATCCCGGCGAAACTGCTCGAAACGCATACCACCTTGCGGATCCTCAAAGATCTGCCCGGCCTAACGCTCAAGGAAGTGCATCAGACCATCACTATTGGCACTGCTGATTTGGCCACTGCAGAAGCCCTTGAGATCCCACTCAATGCGCCTGTCGCCTACTGCTACCGGTCTGCCATAGATGATCAGGGGCGACTGGTCTTTGTTGGGGATGGTGTCTATCGGGGTGACGTGGTCAGACTCGACGTCAAGGTAAGCGTATGACCACCGTGATGACGCTTCATTGGTCGCCACTTTCGCCATTTGTACGAAAGGTTATGTGCGTGATCCATGAGCATCAGTTGCAGGACGAGGTGCGCTGCGTGCGCACCAAGGTCTCGCGGCACACACCCAATGACTCACTGACGACGATCAACCCGTTGTTGCGCATTCCAACGTTGGAGCTGAGCGATGGGATGGCTTTGTTTGACTCGGTAGTGATCTGTGAATACCTGGATACCCTGGGGCATGGCCCACGGCTTTACCCATACCCGTCCGATGCGCGCTGGCAGGCGCTGCGCTGGCAGGCGTTGGGGGACGGTTTGTGTGACACGCTGATCCTTTGGCGACATGAGCGTGACCGACCTGACTCTCAGCAACAACAGGACTTTCTGAAAGCCTCCGCACTTAAGCTCTCGTCAACTTTGCAGATGCTGGAGAAGGAGGTCGAACAGCTGGACGCTGCTCGTTACGGTATCGGACATATCGCAATCGGATGCGCCCTGGGCTACCTTGCAGTTCGGTTTGACGACCTGGTGTGGCGCGACAAATACCTTCTCCTGGCCCACTGGCAGCAACGCTTTGAGGCGCGCGAATCCAGTCGTTTGACTGCACCTCTTCAACCCTGAAAAAAATCGATGAATTAGGGATGGTAAGCTCTTTTCAGATGAGTCTATACTGAAAAGGTCATAAAGATAGCACATAGGATCAAAAGTGACCTTTGCCCCCTCTTCAAGCAGCGCAAGCCAGGTTATGACTCTTCACTGGTCACCTCGCTCTCCGTTCGTACGTAAGGTGATGATCGTACTTCACGAAACGGGTCTTCTCGACCGCGTCACCTGCGTGCGGAATGTGGTCGGTATGAGTCAGCTCAACGAGCAGGTCATGCACGACAACCCCCTGAACAAGATCCCGACATTGGTTCTGGAGGATGGCCGAAAGCTGTACGACTCTCGTGTCATCTGTGATTTTCTGGACGAGCTTCACGGCGGAGCCAAGTTAATACCCGCAGATCGCGCTCGGTATATACAAGCTATGACCTGGCAAGCGTTGGGCGACGGTTTTATCGATGCGCTGTTGTTGTGGCGCAATTGGTATATCGACCGTGGCTTGTCATACGACTGTACAGACGATCCCTTCCTCAATGCGTTCAACCTGAAATGCATTGCGGTGCTAGCTGCGTTGGAAGCCCAGGCAGCAGAGCTTGAGGCCGCGCCATTCGGGCTTGGCCATATCTCTATCGGATGTGCTCTTGGCCAACTCGATTTTCGATGGGCCTTCATTGATTGGCGCTCCGACCACCCAGCCCTCGCGCAGTGGTATCAGCGCTATCAATCTCGACCCTCCGTCATTGCGACCATGATTCGTGACGACAACGCGCCCAGCGCGCCCTAACTCTGGAGTCCATAACATGGCAGGCCCACTTTCACATATCCGTGTACTCGATCTGAGCCGAATCATGGCAGGCCCTTGGTCAGGGCAGGTTTTGGCTGACCTTGGCGCAGATGTAATCAAAGTCGAGCGTCCCGACGTCGGTGATGATACCCGTACCTGGGGGCCTCCTTTCTTGACAGACAAAGAAGGCAAAGCGACGAAAGAGGCGGGTTACTACCTTTCGGTCAACCGTGGTAAACGCTCCGTCACCGTCGATTTGGCTGACCCGGCTGGACAAGAAGTCGTGAGGCAGCTTGCCGCAGCTTCGGACATCGTATTGGAGAATTTCAAGGTAGGTACGTTAAGCCGTTACGGCCTTGGTTATGAAGACCTCAAGGCCGTCAAACCCGATATCATTTACTGCTCCATCACCGGTTTCGGTCAAACAGGCCCGAAGCGTGACAATGCCGCATACGATTTCATGATTCAGGCCATGGGCGGTTTGATGAGCGTGACAGGGGAGCGAGATGATCTTCCTGGCGGCGGCCCGCAAAAAGTCGGTATTCCGATTGTCGATATCATGACCGGCATGTATGCCACCGTATCGGTTCTGGCCGCACTCGCTCACCGCGATCGCACAGGTGAAGGTGAGTACATCGACTTGGCCATGTTGGATGTGCAAACAGCTGTACTGGCCAACCAGGCCATGAATCACCTGGTATCGGGTAAGACGCCGCAGCGTGCAGGCAATCGCCATCCGAACATCCAACCACAAGATGTTTTCAAGTGCGCTGATGGCCATATCGTTCTGGCGGTAGGTAACGACGGTCAATTCCGTCGGTTCTGCGAAGTCATTTCAGAACCAACGTTGGCCGATGACCCGCTGTACGCTACCAACCAGGCTCGGGTCGACAATTTGCCTTCGCTGCTCCGCATCATTTCTAAACGGCTTGCTGAGCGTCCACTGCAGGAGTGGCTGCTCGCTTTGGAAGCGGCAAAGGTGCCGTGTGGCCCCATCAATACTGTGCCGATGGTTTTCGCTGACGAACAGGTCAAATCACGAGAAATGCTACGGGAACTTCCCCACCCACTGGCAGGTGTCGTACCTCAAGTGGTCAGTCCGATTCGCATGCGCAACTCCACCTTGGATTTCAACCGTGCTCCGCCATTGTTGGGCGAGCACACGGTTGAGGTGTTGAGTGAGCTGGGAATCAAGATAGATGTCCCATCCGCCGTCTCGCAGGAGTGAGTCATGGCCAGAATTCCGTTGTTTGATGCTCGCACCATGTCTGAGGCGCAGGCTGAGGTTTATGAAGCCGTTGTACGTGGCCCTCGCGGGCGACTCGTAGGGCCTTTGCGGGCAGCTATGCATAACCCAGTTTTGGCTGACCGCTGGCAGCGCTTGGGTGAAGTGTTGCGTTACGACACTGTTCTCCCGAAGCGCCTCAGTGAGCTGGCTATCTTGGTGACTGCCCGCCGCTGGAACGGGCAGCTGGAATGGCATATCCACGCCGGTGATGCTGCCACTGCCGGTTTGGAGCGTCCGATCATTGAAGCAATCGCTGCGGGTGATGCTCCAGTCTTCGAAGACTCGGAGGCTTGGGACATCTATACATTCGCTCGACAGATGCAGCTTCACGGCGATGTGCAGGAAGATGTGTACGAGCGCATACATGAGCGCTGGGGGACGGTTGGGGTGGTCGAGTTGTCATCGGTGATTGGCTACTACACGCTGGTAGCCATGACCCTGAACGTCCACCGCATTCCGCTACCTGATGGCGTCAAAGCCCCCTTGGATGTGCCAACCGATACCCACTGCGGATTGCCCAGTCTGACAGAGCCTGCGCCGGCCAGATTCCAGGATTGCGCGCAGCCCGCGACGGGGGAGTGCTGATGGATACGATTGAGCCGCGCATGCCGGCCCGTACATCTCGAGTAGTGCCCGCTGGTGCGTGTGACGTTCACAGTCATGTTTTTGGCCCTCTCGAACGCTTTCCAACTGGTGCGGCGACCTATGCGATCCCGTTGGCGACGCCGTCGGTCTATCGACAGATGCTGGACAGCGTCGGGTTGGACAGGGGCGTCCTTGTTCAGCCGGCGCCTTACGGAACCGATACTCGCGCCTTGGTTAATGCACTTGATGCGCTGCGTGGCCGTGCGCGAGGCATCGCTGTAGCTGATTCAGGTATCAGTGATGCCTCCCTGGATGTTCTGCATCGTGCTGGGGTGCGCGGATTGCGCTTCATCGAGATGCTCGACCCCAGTAGTGGGAAGCGCTACGCAGGCAGCATTGGCGTAGATACTCTGCGCCAACTGGCTCCACGCATGCGCGAACGCGGCTGGCACGCACATATCTGGGCCAAGGCTCAGGACTGTCCAGATGTCTACGAATCAGTCAAAGATCTCGATATGCCGATCGTGTTCGATCACATGGGGCAATTTGACGTAACGACTGGGGTCGATGGGGCCGCTTTCCAGCGCTTCCTGGGCCTGCTCGAAAGTGGACAAGTTTGGACAAAGCTGTCGCTGTGTCGTGTGTCTCGGCAGTCCCCTGTATATGCCGAGCTAGAGCCGTTTCATCGGGCCTTGGTGAGCAAACGTCCCGACAGACTGCTGTGGGGATCTGATTGGCCATTTGTTCGCATGGCTGATGCATCGCCGGATGTTGGACAGTTGCTGGATGTCTTCATGAATTGGGTAGGAGATGAAGCAATCATTCGTCAGATTCTGGTAGATAACCCTGCCCATCTTTTCGGTTTCGATATTGAGGGAAGAGAGTGATGCAAGACTTGAAGCTTGAGATCAACGATGGCGTTGCCGTAGTCACTTTGGATCGCGCGCCGGTGAATGCAATCACCCTGGCCCACTACCAAGCCATCGGGGAACTGTTCACCCAGCTGGGTGACGATCCGTCAGTCAACTGCGTGATCTTTACTGCTGCCGGCGATCGTGCATTTTGTGCTGGCCTGGATTTGCATGAGTTCCTTGCTGCCACCGTTGATGAGGATCCTGCTCGTGCCGCTGTAGTCCGGCAATGCTTTGCTGCTGTGCGGCAGTGCGCGGTGCCGGTGATTGCTGCAGTGAATGGCCCAGCGCTGGGAGCAGGAACGGTACTTGCTGCCGTATGTGATATCCGCCTGGCATCGGAACGAGCCAAGTTCAGCATGCCGGAGATCAACGTTGGGCGCTGTGGCGGCGGCGCGCACCTCGGGCGTTTGATCGGTCAGGGTAACCTACGCAAAATGTTCTTCACTGGACTGCCAATTGATGCGGCTGAGGCACTGCGCATTGGCCTGGTAGAGGAAGTTCTACCTCATGAGGAATTGTTGTCGCGTGCGCTGGAACTGGCTCGATTGATCGCAAGCAAGAGTCCACTGGGCCTGCGTATGGGCAAGGCTTCACTGAACGAGATCGAGTTCATGCAAGTGGAAGATGGATACCAGGTAGAGCAGAGCTACAGTACACGCCTGATGGCGACCGAGGATGCTCGTGAAGCTACACGGGCAGTAGTGGAGAAGCGAGCGCCGGTATTTGTCGGGCGCTGATTGCACTGCGTAAAAAAGGGAGATCAGCAATGATCTCCCTTTTTTATCAACGCTACTTAGGTAACCCATCAGCCCAATCAGCAATAGCATCGGCTGTTTCCAAGGGCTTCTCTGCCGGTAACGCATGGCTCGCATTTGGAATGACCTTGACGGTCACACGATCTCCAAACTCATCTTTGGTTTCCATGCGGGAGCTCTCGGGACGAAACGGATCCGAGCCAGCCTGTAAGTCCAGAATCGGGGCGCTACCTCCCGCCCAATAGCTTTCTTTAGGTGTGTTGGCTCGCGCTTCACGCTGGCTCCAAGTGACTTCTGGATGCCAGCCGGTAAGCCAGTGGCCGGGATCATTGCCTTCGGCGAAGAACGCCAAGCGCAAAGCAGCGAGCTTTTCATCACGGGATGTTTCCTCAGAATTTATCCGGGTAACTGCCTCTGAAAGCTCACTCGGCCACTGACGAGCGCCACCAGCGAGCAGCACGATCCCGCGAACATCCCCTGGGTGGTCGCTCGCGACGGTTTTAGCTATCCATTGTCCGTACGCATGCCCTGCAACAATTGCAGGGCCTCCCTCGGCGGCAATGACTTTGGCAAAGTCATTGCCAAAGTCGTGAAAAGTCACGTTTTTCATCGGCCCACTACTGCCTGCGATACCCCTAGGTTCAGGCAAAACGACTCGATAACCCCGTCTCACCAGTTGCTTGGCTAATGGAGCAAATTCGGCGCTGCCCCGTCCGGTGGATGCCAGGATCATGACCAGCGGGCCTTCGCCTTGTACTGAGTAAGCGATCGTGGCGTCTGCATTCTGGATTGAACGGTGTTGGAGATTATCCTGCGACCAGGCAATTGGTATGAGCGCAATGGCCCAGATAGAGCTTAGTGATGCGACTGATTTCGACAGTTTCATTGTTACACCTTCGTATGGTAACGGGGCACGAGCGCTCCCATCCCGACACTAGGTGGTCAGGATGGGGGAGGGGGCCGAGTGCCGAGTGCTTAGAACTTGAAGCTGTAGTCGACGATCAGCCGATCCTGGTCGCTGTTTCGCTGGTAATTGCTACGCATCACGCCATGGCGCCAACGCACGCCGAGGTCTCTGAATGTTCCGCTTTGCACCACATATCCAATATCGGTATCGAGCTCACGCTCGCGACCTTCTTGCTGGAAACCCACCACTTCTGCGTCATCGCTCTTCACATAACGCACGGTTAGCATCAGCCCTGGGATGCCTGCGGCAGCAAAGTTGTAGTCATATCGAGCTAGCCACGAAGCTTGGTTCTGCTTTGCGAAATTGGTGATCATCATTTCTGTATGCAGATAGGTCGCGGTACTTTCGAGCTGAGGGTATGCGCCCTTGCCATCTACCTTCTGATACCCGGCTTGCAGCGTGTGGCCATTCCACTCGTACCCAAACAGCCCACTGTAGATCCAGTTGTCGATAGACCCTGCGTCGCCGGAGCCAGCTTCTTCAGAGGCAAACAACCTTATGTCACTGACAATGCGTCCTGGCCCTGCCGGCAATTTGCCTTTGATTCCGATGAAGTGTTGGCGATAAACGTCCTGCAGCTCTCCGATGTTGTAGCTGAGCACCACATCCTTGCTGACTGCGTAGTCTGCAGCTGCATATTTGAAGTCACCGTCATCGGTGCGTGGGTACTGTCCATTTGCGTAGGCAATACCGATTCCCTGGTAATCGGTCGAGTCGCGATGACGAGCTCGATCAAGCTTACCGGCTCTGAGCGTCAGGCCAGATATCGAGGTATTTGTTACTTGGGTACCCTGAAAATCTTGAGGGAACAGCCGCGTGGTGCTTGGTTGCAGCACTCCCAGGTTGGGGTTGATAGTGCCGAACAGCACTTCAGTATCTCTGTAGAGCCTGAGCTTCGCTGTCAGCGCGAGTTTGCTGTACTCGTCTTGGGACTCTCGAGCATAGCTGGGGCCTCCAGGGCGGCTTTCGGCGTTACGCGGCAGCAGTCCGGAGCCGCTTCGCTCAGGACTTGAGTCGAGCTTGAACCCCGCCATCAGGGCAGCATCCAGCCCCAGGCCAATATCTCCATCCGTATATCCAGACTGGAACCGAAAGGTCAGACCCTGTGCGGCTTCTTCTACGCGGTTTTGCCCGGTTCCATCGCGGTAATCATTTTGAAAGTAGAACGTTTTTGAGTCGATCGAGGTTTTGCTGTCCTCGAGAAACGCGGCTTGTACGCCTGAGGATGCGGCCAAGGTGAGCGTGGTCAGCGTCAGCAGCTGCCGGTTCAGGTTTGTTGTCATTGTTACCTGTCCTATGTGGGGGCGTTTCTGTCAGCTGACGTTGAGTCAGCTCTCGACAATTACCGGCGAGGACGACCAAAAAGTCAATAGGCTATAGGAATGACCTATTGACTTTTAGGCGTTGCGGGGGTCTCATGCAACACAGCAAGCGCCCAAGGCTTGGCTGATAGCCGTACACTGAGCTGGCACGCTCATGTGATGGCAAAACTGATAACAACAACAGGGCAACCCACAATGATCACAGCGCGCAATAGTGCAGATGCCGTCCAGGCGTTCACCGACGAACAGTTCGCTCAGCGGACGTTCGCACGAGTGAAATGGAAGATCCTGCCACTGCTCATGATCTGCTACGTCTTGGCACTGATTGACCGGAATGTCATCGGCTTCGCCAAGCTCGGCTTCATGACTGACCTTGGTTTCGGCGAGATGGTGTTCGGCATTGGTGCCGGAATCTTCTTCGTCGGATACATCCTTTTTGAAATTCCGAGCAACCTGATGCTCCAGCGCATCGGTTTCCGCAAGACGGTACTCCGCATCATGATCATGTGGGGAATCGCCTGCGCGGCGTTCTCAATGATGCAAAACGAGATGCTGTTCTACATTCTGCGCTTCGCGCTGGGTGTGGCTGAGGCAGGCTTCTTCCCCGGTGTGTTGTTGTTCCTGACACTTTGGGTTCCGCGCAACCGCCGAGCCAGTGTCACTGCAATGTTCATGGCTGCAATCCCTATCTCGGGAATGATCGGTGGCCCATTGGCGGGCGGCATCATGCAGCATCTGGATGGTTTGTTCGGCCTCAAGGGTTGGCAGATCCTGTTTCTGGTAGCCGGCCTGCCTGCCTGCGTCATGGGTGTCGTCACCTACCTGTTGCTCGATAACTCGCCCAAAGAAGCCAAGTGGCTTTCTGATCAAGAGCGCAAAGTCATTCTTGATGAGTTGGCTGCAGATGACACCAGCAACGCCAATGAACACCATTCACTCTGGGGGGCGTTCAAAGACAAGCGTGTCTATGTACTGGCGTTCACCGCGTTGGCGGTTTTCAGTGGCGCGGTTGCCGCTGCATTCTGGGTGCCAACAATCATTCGCAAGACTGGCGTAACTGATCTGTTCCATGTCGGTCTGCTGTCTGCGCTTCCCTTCATGGTCGGCATGATCACTCAGTATTTGGTAGGTAAGCATTCGGACAAAGTGATGGAGCGCCGCTGGCATGTAGCGATTTGCTTGAGTGTCTCGGCGATTGGTTGGTTGACGCTGGCCATTCTCCAACCCAATACCACAGCCTCGGTAATTCTTCTGGTAATCGCCACAGCATCCGTTCTTGGCGCGACCGGCCCGTTCTGGACACTCCCCGGCAGCCTGCTTACTGGCAAGGCAGCAGCAGGCAGCATCGCCTTGGTAACCACTTTGGCAGGTGTTGGTAACGTATTTATGCCAGCCATTGTAGGTGCATTGATTGACCTCACTGGCAGCATGGCCGCGTCGCAGGCTGCTTATGGCGTTCTGATGCTCACAGGCGCCGCAACAATCGTGTTGGGTACTCCGGCTGAAGCTGGTAGGCCAGTCACCAAAGCCAACTGATTCGATTCGAGACTTGAACAGGAACCATCCACATGCATGATGTTTTCATATGCGATGCCGTTCGTACCCCAATCGGGCGTTTTGGTGGGGCCTTAGCGGGAGTGCGAGCGGATGACTTGGCAGCTGTTCCTCTCAAAGCCTTGATTGAGCGCAACCCTGGAGTAGATCTGAACGCTATCGAGGAAGTGTTCTTGGGTTGTGCAAATCAAGCCGGCGAGGACAATCGCAATGTTGCGCGCATGGCGGCGCTCCTGGCCGGGCTGCCTGAGAGTGTGGCCGGGGTGACGCTGAACCGGCTGTGTGCTTCAGGACTTGATGCTGTTGGCACTGCATACCGAGCTATTGCTTGCGGCGAGATGGAGCTGGCTATTGCGGGTGGCGTCGAGTCGATGTCCAGAGCTCCATTCGTGATGGGGAAGGCTGAGACAGCTTTTTCTCGTGCCATGAGTATTGAGGACACAACGATTGGTTGGCGCTTCGTCAACCCTGCGATGGCCGAGCATTATGGCGTCGATAGCATGCCGCAGACAGCTGACAACGTCGCTGCGCAATATGGCGTTTCCCGTGAAGAACAGGATGCATTTTCTAGCCGTAGTCAGGCACGCGCGGCGGAGGCTCATCGCAGTGGGTTCTTCTCTGAAGAAATCGTCCCTGTAGTAGTCCGTCACCGGAAGGGCGAGCGGATTGTTGACCAGGACGAACATCCGCGTCCAGAGACCACCATCCAAACATTATCAGCGTTAAAGCCGGTTAACGGCCCTGGCAACACTGTTACCGCAGGCAATGCGTCGGGAGTCAACGATGGTGCAGCCGCCATGTTCCTCGCAAGCGCTGCTGCGGTCGAGCGCCATGGCCTCATCGCTCGCGCACGTGTACTGGGTATGGCTAGCGCAGGGGTCGCTCCACGGGTGATGGGTATTGGGCCAGTGCCAGCTGTTCAGAAGTTGCTTGCCAGAATCAATCTTGAAATCAGCGACTTTGATGTCATTGAGCTCAACGAGGCCTTTGCCAGTCAAAGTCTTGCCGTGGCCAGGGCGTTGGACATCGCAGATGATGCCAAGCAGCTAAATCCTAATGGCGGCGCCATCGCCCTTGGTCATCCACTTGGCATGAGTGGTGCTCGCCTGGTGATGACGGCGGTGCATGCCTTAGAAAAACAGGGTGGACGGCGTGGCTTGGCGACAATGTGCGTTGGAGTAGGCCAAGGCTTGGCGCTTGCGCTAGAACGCGTTTGATAGGTATCTCAAGCCAGGCTTGCCTGGCTTTCCTGCAAGAAGAATTGTAGCGCTATACAAAAGCTCGCGCTGCTTCACTGTCTTGGGTTAGTAAATACCTGAACCAAGCGGTCATGTAGCCATCTCCCTTGTACAGCATCTCGCCGTGATCTGCCTGTTTTCGGCGTGCCATTACACTTAAACCATTTCCTTTCAGGCTTTGATACTGCGCATAACTGTTCTCAAGCTTGGCGGGAAAATTGCTGTCCAATTTTCCAGTCCCGGCTATACCATTGGTGAAGTAAGAAAGCTAGGCTTATTGCAAGCGGAGATGCATGCTGCCGCTCAGGTAATTATTGCAAATCCGAGTTTCATCTGACGTTTCCCTTGCGGCTTACTGTAATACAGCTTTTCCTTGATGCAAATAACAGTTTTGGAAATTTGCAGTGTCAGTCCAGTACGATAATTTTGGAGACAAGTTCCGCGCTGTTCTTGGCCTTGAGCTTTTTCATCAGGCGAGCACGGTGAACCTCTACAGTGCGATGAGAGATATTCAGTCTGCGGCCAATCTCTTTGCACGTAAGCCCGTTCACAATGTCTACCGAAATCTCACGCTCTCGGGGCGTGAGGTTTACAGCCGTGCGGATAGCACGATCAACCCGCTCGAAGTGCCAGACCATCAGTTGGAATGGATCCTCCGGTGTCAACGTGAAACCGCTTGCCCGGGCCCAGAACACTTCCCCGTTGCGGTGTTGCATGAAGCGCTCATCTGAGTAAGCGCCGTTCTTCGCGTGCCTCAGCCAGTTCAAGCTCCGCTCCCCTATATCGCGGAAATCGGTCTGCGAAGGATAGAGCTTGAGCAGGAGCTCTCCGATGAGTTCCATCCGCTCAAAGCCAAAAAGGCTGCCGAAAGCCTGGTTCACCTCCAGGATGCGGCGATTCGATGTGATCACCTGTGGGGCCGGAGAGACTTGAAAACCAATCCGTTCAAGATCTTGTGGCTGAAGTAAGTGATCACTCATCGGGGGCCTTCTAAACGCTTAGGGCGAACCCACATCGTAACACGCATGGCGCTACTCGTACGTGTACGTAGTTGCACGAATAGCGGTGTCCTGGTGGGTGATGCAGTCTAAAGCCAGCTCTCGGACTTGAAAAATGACCGGTGCCATCGTCGGTTATCTGCATGAATCAGGTCGGCCGAGAGGACGCCGCCCCATTTCAGAGGAGAAGGAAGTTAAGGCTGCAAGAGGCCGCCGGCCGATAGCAGGCCTCTCAGAAAATAATTTACGTGTGTAGTCCATGAATAAAAATAAAAGAGGATACAACGATGAGTGATGGATCTGAAGGTGTAGTTCGACAACGTAGGCGTGCTTTCATCGGTGCTACCTCGGGGCACCTCATCGAGTGGTATGACTACGGTGTCTATGGCTTCCTGGCTGTTTACATCGGCCAAGCTTTCTTCGTATCAGATGATCCAACAACAAGCTTGCTGAGCAGCTTCGCAGCCTTCGCATTGAGCTTTTTCATTCGGCCACTGGGCGGTCTCTTTTTCGGGCCGCTCGCGGACAAAATCGGACGGCGGCGTACCTTGATCACGGTCTTGGTAATGATGTCCGGATCCACCTTCCTGATCGGTCTTGCTCCAACCTACGAATCAGTGGGTATCGCTGCACCCATCTTGCTAATACTGATTCGCTGCATTCAAGGTTTTTCAGCGGGTGGAGAAATCGGCACGATTACGAGCTTCATCTCCGAATACGCTGGGCCTGGCCGTAGGGGGTTCTCAACTTCCTGGTTGATGGTAACTGCTGTATTGGGCTTGGTGTTGGGCGGAGTCGTAGCCAACGGCATGACCTACCTCGTTGGTGCGGAGTCGATGCAGAACGGGGGATGGCGGATCCCATTCCTGCTTGCCGGCCCTATGGGTTTGGTATCGATGTATATTCGGCTAAAGCTGGAAGACAGCCCTGAATTCCTGGCTCTACTTCACTCTGGTGGAACGTCCAAAGCACCGCTGCGGGATGTGTGGCAGTGGAAGCGCTCGATCGCGTTGGTTTTCTTCATTATCTCCCTTCACAGTTCGATTTTTTACTTGGTACTCACGTTTGCCTCGACGTATATGTCGAAAATTCTGGGTTTCAGTAGTGGGGTGACGCTTCTTTACGTTTTCAGCGCTAGTATCACTTCGGCTGCTGTGATGCCTCTAGGCGGTATGTTTACTGATCGCTATGGTCGGAAAGGCTTTCTCTTGGTTGTGGCTGTTCTTGCAACCTTGGCAATGTATTGGCTGTTCCATTCTGCTAAAGGTGCGACCCCGCTCACCTTCCTTGTACCACTAATGGCCGTAGCGATTTTGTTCGGGCTTTATGCCTCATCGACCTATGCCACAATGAGTGAGTTACTGCCGACAAAGGTACGCTCAACCGGTATAGCTATCGCTTACAACCTACCGGTAGCAATGTTCGGCGGAAGCGCGCCCTTGATCTCTACGTGGTTGATTCAGTCGACAGGCGATCTTTCGTCCCCATGGTACTTCTACGTATCCACAGGTATTGCTTCAGTCGCCGCGTTGTTGTTCTTGCGAAAGAGTGATTTTGTAGGTGACAAAGCTGTTGCGCAGTCAGAGCCGAGCCAGCAAGCGCACGTTTTGCTGCGTGGACAAGGTATCTCTGGTTAGGGTGTAGCATTCGGAATGCATGGTGTAGTTGTTTTATGTTCGCACGGGCAAAGCTCACCCGTGGCTGTAAATTGAAGAGTAATTTGAGGAGACTGTCATGGGTTTTGAAAATAAAACTGCGTTTGTTACCGGCGCCGGGTCTGGCATTGGTGAGTCTGTGGCTGTAGCGCTCGCTGCTGCAGGCGCTAAGATCGCAGTTGCTGATGTAAATCTGGAAAACGCTGAAAAGGTAGCTTCTGCTATTCGTAATAGCGGCTACCAAGCAAAGGCAATCTCCGTTGATGTATCTAATCCAGAATCTGTAGAGAAAGCATTTTTCTTAGCGGAATCTTGGTACGGAGAAAGCACGAATATTCTTGTCAACAGTGCTGGCATATTAGGTCTTCACAGCTTCATTGACTACCCCGCTGACCTGTTCGTAAAGGTTTTGGCAGTAAACGTCACTGGGGCATTTCTTTGCGCACAACGAGCGGCAAAAAGCATGGTCGCACTCGGCTGCGGCAGAATCATCAACATCGCGTCGATAGGTGCTGAGCGAGCAGGTATTGGCCGAACGGCTTACGGGACGTCCAAGGCAGCCATGGCTGGCCTTACCCGTCAACTCGCAATGGAGCTGGGGCCGCACGGCATTTCCAGCAATGCCATTGCTCCCGGGCCGGTGCTTACGCCTCTCACTCAGGAAAGCTATACACCTGAAACCATCCAGGCTTACAGCTCAATGATTCCAGCTGGACGACTTGGAATGCTGGAAGAAATGACCTCAGCAGTCTTGTACCTTGCATCTGATGCAGCAGCTTATATTAACGGTGTTCTGCTTCCTGTTGATGGTGGTTATCTCGCAAGCGGTGTTGCCAAAACCGGCAAGCTGGGGTAGTCCCTGCACGCTAGGGGGATGAGCATCCCCCTAGGCGTTTAAGCCTAGTGTGACCCGTACAATAAAAATAATGCAGTGAGGTACTGAATGTCCGTTTTTATAGCACTGGCTGCCTTAGTGTTCTTAATGGTTATGGCCTACCGAGGCTACAGTGTAATACTCGTAGCTCCTGTTGCAGCAATGGGAGCAGTATTTCTGGTTGACCCATCTTCTGTGGCGCCAGTCTTCTCCGGTGTATTTGTGGAGAAGGTTGCTACGTTTGTTAAGTTGTATCTCCCTATTTTCTTGCTGGGTGCTGTTTTCGGGAAGGTAGTCGAAATTTCCGGCTTCTCGGAGGCCATCGTTTCCTCCGCTATTCGTCATTTTGGTAAGTCAAAGGCGAATTTGGTGATTGTCGCTGTATGCGGCTTGATGACCTATGGAGGTGTTTCTGTCTTCGTGGTCGTTTTTGCCGTATACCCATTTGCAGCGGAGCTATACAAGCAGAATAATATTCCTAAGCGGCTGCTGCCAGGAGCGCTTGCGCTTGGCTCATTCTCATTCACCATGGATGCGATGCCAGGTACTCCACAGATCCAAAACATCATCCCAACCACATTCTTCAATACAACCTCGTGGGCGGCACCGATCCTAGGTATATGCGGATCACTGTTCGTTGTCACTATAGGTCTCCTTTACCTTGAGTATCGTCGCAAGTCGGTTACGAAGACAGGTGAAGGTTATGGCGAGGGACACATAAATGAGCCTGAACGGACTCAGTTGGCATCCCTTCCAAGCCCTGCATTGGCCATCATCGCGCTGCTGATCGTGGGTGTTACCAACTATCTGTTGTCCACCTACATACCGCATTGGTTTGAGTCGTCATTCACAGTGGAGAGCAGCCTGTTCCCTGGCGCTACAGGCACGATAGCCGGGAAAACTTCGAGTGTTGCGGCCATCTGGGCGGTAGCGGGAGCTTTGCTCTGTGGAATTTTGTTCGTCTGCATCGTTGCTTTCAGACAGGTCAGCACTCGCTTCGCCGCAAGCACAAAGCAGGCGGTATCTGGCGCTTCCTTGGCGGCACTGAACACAGCCTCCGAATATGGCTTTGGCAGTGTCATTGCTATTTTGCCTGGCTTCGTTGCTGTGAGTGGTGCTTTGCAATACCTCACTGATCCGTTGATCAAAGCCGCAGTTTCTGTAAGCACACTAGCTGGGATTACTGGCTCTGCGTCTGGAGGCTTAAGTATCGCCCTCGCGGCGATGGGCGATCAGTTAACCAATGCTGCAAATGCCGCCGCTATACCCTTAGAAGTTATGCATCGAATAGTATCTATGGCCAGTGGTGGTATGGACACATTACCCCATAATGGCGCGGTTATCACCTTGCTGGCTGTTACCGGATTGACCCACAAGCAGTCGTATCACGAAATTTTCGGCATAACAATTATCAAAACGCTGGCTGTGTTTTTTGTGATCGCTCTCTATTACGGTTTTGGTCTGGTGTGAGTGCTCTAGTTCAGGGGATCTTTTAAATGATTGGGCGTTAGCCCTGGCTGTCAAAGGTGAGGAGAAAGTAATGAGCAATATTGATCCGAGTTCAATTCCTCAGGTAGGAATTCCTGATGAGGTTGCCGAGCTGCTGCAGAAGCTTACCCACGCTACTCCCGAGAATGCACCATTTGTCGCAGGACGTCGGCATTTTTTCAAATACCGAGACTTGGGGCTGACTGATGCTACTGGAGGATTGGCGCGTGCTCAGGTTACTTGTGCGACGGATGTGATGGAGGAGACTGGTTGGCACTATCACATCTGCGATGTGCATTTTGTCTATGCGCTGCGCGGATGGATCGATCTACAGTTCGAAGACGGGCGTACCATCCGGGTGAACACAGGTGAGTCACTGTTCATTCCACCAGGGCTCAAGCACAACGAGACAGCGATTTCGCCTGATTTGGAGCTTTTTGAAATGTCTGTGCCGGCCAAGATGGGCACTGTAGCTTGCGACCCGCCGGCCCACCTGCCAAAGGGTGCTGCTGAAGGCGTCTAGGTATAAGGAGTTCAAAGCGGGGCGAAATAGGTAGGGACTGCCCCGCTTAGAAACTTTTAATTATGATTGCTAAATACCCGAGGTTTTTAGTATGGGTGCTAAGGGCTACCTTTTTGCGGAGCTCACCGTTCACGACCATGAAGTCTTTTACCATGAGTATATGGAGAAGGTGCGTCCGATCCTAGAAAGCTGGGAAGCCAACTTCCTCATATCGACTAACTCTCCTGAAGTCATCGAGGGCAAGCGTTTAGTGCCCAGGGTGATTCTACTTGAGTTTTCAACTTTGAAAAAGGCTCGAGACTTTTACTACTCAGAAGAATACCAATCCATCATTCAGCTCCGGTTTGACGCTTCAGTAGCACACCTTTACATCATGGAAGGATGTGCGGGCTAGGCCTGAGCAGAAAGGACAAATATCGGTACTGGAGGTAGGCTAGATTCGATCCTCGGGACTCGCCATGATCGAGCTTTGTCAGGTGTGATTTGTGCGATTCAAGTGTCCTTGCGGGCTGGTTCCTGAGGATCTACTAATAACTGCAGACGATATTGTTTTAAGGGTTACTCTCCCGGGGATAGCTGGAAGCCGAGATGAAATTGCTCTATTGGCTTCTAATGAGCAAGCTGTCGGCGGGTATAACTCTATGTAGGGTTGGAATTGTTTGGGTCGTTTATCGATGATCCATGCTCAAGCACAAAACAATAACAAGGTGCCTGTGATGTCTGTTTTTTCTCAAAAATCGTTGGTTTGTTCGGTAGTACTGTTAGTCGCGCCTTATGCTTCTGCCGCGTTCGTGGACGACTTCAAAGGCAATTTCGAGCTTCGAAATTTCTATTACAATCGCGATTTTCGCAATGATGGAGCTGCGCAGTCCAAGCGCGATGAGTGGGCACAAGGCTTTATTCTGAACCTGCAGTCTGGCTTCACAGAAGGGCCGGTGGGTTTCGGTATCGATGCCATGGGCTTGTTGGGGGTTAAGCTTGACTCTAGCCCTGACAGAACGGGGTCTGGGCTGCTTGCCTACGATTCCGGCAGGAATGTGGAAGACGAGTACGGAAAATTTGTGGCTACCGCTAAAGCGAGGGTAGGCAAGACTGAGTTGAGGGTAGGAGGGGTGAATCCTCTAATGCCTCTCCTCTGGAGCAATAATAGTCGCCTACTGCCTCAGGTTTTTCGCGGGGGGTCTTTGACCGTCAACGATATCGATAAATTGACGGTAACGGCTATCAGGGTAAACGCCGTGAAGCAGCGTAATTCCACCGATTTCGAATCCCTCACAGCTACTGGCTATGCTCCGGTTGAGGCTGATCACTATAACTACATGGCATTGGACTTCAAGCCAGCAAAGGACATGACATTCAGCTTGCACGCCGCCGAGCTTGAAGACCTCTACAAATCCTACTTCGCGGGGATTAAAGTTATCCAGCCGGTTTCGGAAGGCAATGTGATCGCGGATGTTCGCCTGTTCGATGCTAGCGAAACCGGCTCCAAAAAATTAGGTGAGGTGGACAACCGAACGCTGAGTAGCTATTTCGCCTACAGCATTAAAGGGCACACCATCGGTGGCGGTTACCAGAAGGCTTGGGGCGACACGCCATTTGCGTTTGTAAACGGCACAGATAGCTACCTATTCGGCGAATCGCTGGTCAGCACATTCACTGCCCCCAACGAGCGCGTCTGGTTCGCGAGGTATGACTTTGACTTCGCTGCTTTGGGTGTGCCTGGCTTGCTGTTTACCACCAGGTACATGAAAGGGGATGATGTTGATCCTACTCTGCTGACAAGCCGCCAAGCCGCTTCTCTGCGTCTAAACGGGGACGAGGGCAAAGAATGGGAGCGGGTCACTGACATCTCTTATGTCATCCAGAGTGGGCCTGCAAAGGGCGTTTCGTTCCAATGGCGTAACTCTACGAACCGATCGACCTATGCGGATAGCGCTAATGAAAATCGATTGATCATGCGTTACACCTTTAACTTCTAAAGTAACGAAAAGGGCTGGCTCTGCCGAGTCGGCCCTTCCTTCGGTGACCGCCTCACCACTGAAGCTGATAACAACGTCACTGGCAGCGGCGAATTTTTCAATGGCGCTAGCCAGAGTACCCGCCGAGATACTGTAAGCAACAGGCTCTGCCCAAACAGTGGCTTTGTTCAGCAGCGAGCCGGAGAGGTTACTTTCGAGCGCAGCTTGGTGGGTGCTGATGGTTGAGCAAGCCAAGCGAGCGGACATCCATTGACTCTCGTTCAATGTAATGCGCAGGCTCCCCTTAAAAAATGTATTTTTAATAGGATTTTTCGCATAATCCGCTAGAAGCAAGTGCTTCAGATGTTATCGAGCTGGCTGTGGAGTTATCGAATTCAGAATATGGTTACTGGAGCAGCAGCAGGAAAGTAGAGGGCTGGTGGCCCTAATTTCCATTGACGTTCCCAACCCTCGCTCTGCCCAGACCAATGGCGGCAGCGACCATGCTCACAAGGACCCGACCGCATGAAAGCTCCTTTGACCTTCTGCCTATTGGCAGCCATGGCCGGTAACGCAATTGCCGCGCCCACCGCTTCGCGCCTCGATGAGGTCCTTCAGCGCGGTACGCTCAGGGTCTGTACGACTGGAGACTACAAGCCCTATTCGTCCCTGCGCGCGGACGGCAGC
The DNA here is from genome assembly GCF_015751845.1 of Pseudomonas sp. M2. NCBI lineage: Bacteria > Pseudomonadati > Pseudomonadota > Gammaproteobacteria > Pseudomonadales > Pseudomonadaceae > Pseudomonas > Pseudomonas sp. M2. The sequence goes on along the minus strand of NZ_JADOUD010000001.1, from coordinate 5,688,837 downwards.
TATGAAGGTATCGACATTGCCATGGCTCAGTCACTGGCCAAGAGCCTCGAGGTGAACATCCATTGGGTGCCCACTACCTGGAAAACCCTGATGCCGGACTTTCTGAGCCAACGCTGTGACATTGCGGTCGGCGGCATTTCAGTGTCACTGGAACGGCAGAGGAAGGCATTTTTCAGTGAGTCACTGGGCGTCGACGGCAAGATCCCGCTGGTACGCTGCGCCGATGTGCGGCTTTATCAGACGGTGGCGCAAATCAACCAGCCCCAGGTCAGGGTGATCGAACCCGCCGGCGGCACCAACGAGGCGTTCGCACGCGCGCATCTTGGCCAGGCGCGCATACGTCTGCACGATAACGTGACGATTTTTGACGAGCTGCTGTCTGGCAAGGCCGATGTAATGATTACCGACGCCAGCGAAGCGCGTTATCAGCAGAAGCTCAAACCCGGGCTGTGTGCGGTCAACCCGGAACGCGCCATGCAGTACAGCGAAAAGGCCTTCCTGCTGCCCCGTGATGATGTGGCCTGGAAGGCCTACGTCGATCAGTGGTTGCACCTGAGCGTAGCCAACGGAAGCTACGACAGCATCACCGGGCAGTGGCTGGCGGCGCCCTGAGCTGTCACAACCGCCCGTTTCCAGGCGATTGTCATTGCGCCAGGCCCTGGCGCATCTGCCTGATCAGCTTGCGGCCGCGAGCTTGGCACTGGTCTGGCGACGGCGATAGGCACTGTCGCGGCTCGCCAGCCACCAGTACAGCGGCGAAGTGATCAGCAGGCCCACCAGCCAGGACAGGTCGGCACCGTTGATGTGCTCGGAGATCGGCCCCACGTACAGCGGCGTGTTCATGAACGGAATCTGCACCACGATACCCACTGCATAGGCGGTCAGCGCCTGCGGGTTGTAGCGCCCGTAGATACCGCCATCGACCTTGAAGATCGACTGGATGTCGTAGTCGCCCTTGTGAATCACGTAGAAGTCGATCAGGTTGATCGCGGTCCACGGCACCAGCACCACCAGCAACACCAGCACCATGTCGACGAAGTGGCCGATGAAGTCCGCCGAGGCGAACACCGCCACCACGCAGCAGGCCGCCAGCACGATCAGCGACAGTACCGCACGGCTCTTGGCTGTGGGGATCCAGCGGTAGGCGAAGGTCTGGATCAGGGTGATGATCGACAGCACTGCGCCATAGAGGTTGAGGGCGTTGTGGCTGATCACGCTGAGCAGGAAAAGCACCAGCATGATCGGGCCGAGGGTGCCGGTGGCGAGTTTGACCGCGTCCATGGTGTCCATGCCGGCGGGGATCGCCAGCACCGCCACGGCGCCAAAGATGAACGACAGGCTCGAGCCCAGCGCCGACCCCAGGTAGGTGGTCCAGAAGGTGGAAGACACCTTCACGTCAGCCGGCAGGTAACGCGAATAGTCCGACACGTAGGGAGCAAAGGCGATCTGCCACAGCGCCGCCAGCGACACGGTGGCCAGCCAGCCGGCCAGGTTGAAGCCCCCGCGGGTGAGGAAATCGTCGCTCTGCACGTGGGTGAAGATGTAGCCGAAACCGATCACGATGCCGATGCCCAGTACCCAGGTGCCGATGCGGTTGAGCACGTGGATGAAGCGATAGCCGATGATGCCGATGATCCCCGAGCCCAGCGCGCCGATGACGATACCTACCGGTACCGGCACGCTGTCTACCACGCCATGCAGCGATTTGCCGGCCAGGACGATGTTGGAGGCGAAAAAGCCGATGTACATCACGCCGGCGATCACCACCACGAGGAGTGCCCCGAGCGAGCCGAACTGGGCGCGGCTCTGGATCATCTGCGGGATGCCCATTTGCGGGCCCTGGGCCGAGTGCAGCGCCATCAGCACTCCGCCGACCAGGTGGCCAACCAGAATGGCGACGATGCCCCACAGCAGGTTCAGGTGAAACAGCTGCACGCCGAGCGCGCCGGTGACGATGGGCAGCGGCGCGATGTTGCCGCCGAACCACAGCGTGAACAGATCCCTTACCTTTCCATGGCGGTCTTGCGGGGGCACGTAGCCGATCGTGTGTTTTTCTATGAGGGGTGCCGAATTGGCTGCACTGGTCATGACTGACTCCAAGGCAAGGTTGGGCATCGGGTGCTGCCCGGGTGCGTGCCGGCGAAGGGCGACGCGTTCTTGTTGGAGCGATGATGCGGGGTGCGGGGGGAAGGAGAAATTAGTAAATATGTGCCCATAAACCTTAAAAAACCTAAGGCTGACAAAAGGTTAAGGGGCGAGTGGTAGCAAGGAGCGGGCCACCGGGCTGGGAGGCCCGGGTTTGGCCGGTTTGAGCAGGTATGCGTTCAAACGGGTGTGCGGTGTTGGTGCGAGCTGCCCGATTGAAGTGCATTAAGTTACATCGACAGCATCCAGTTCTGAATCAGGCAGAGGGGGAGTAATTAACGGCGAATCCCTGGGAACGAACTGTTTATTGCACATCTCTTATCATCAGATGGATGGCAATATGCCCGGGACTTCCCAGACATGAAACCGCTTCAACGACACGAAACCCCCAATCCGCTACCACACTTCCTGCTCAATGGCGGTGCCATCGGCACACTGCTGCAGACGATGGACTGGAGCGACTCGCCGCTCGGCCCGCCTGAAGCATGGTCGCCCCACTTGCAGGCGGTGATGGCCACATTACTGCCGGCCCAGGCGCAGTTCGTGCTGTTCTGGGGTGAGGCCTTTGCTGCGCTTTACAATGACGCCTATGCGCCGACCATTGGCAGCAAGCATCCCCACGCACTGGGGCGTCCAGGCAAGGAGTACTGGCGCGAACTGTGGCATGACCTCGAGCCGTTGCTGCGCGGTGTGCGTGAGACTGGCCAGACCTTCGCGGCTAAGGATCGCCCCTTTTATATAGAACGCCACGGATTGGGCGAGACGGTGTACTTCGATGTGTCTTATTCCGCGGTGCGTGAGGCCGATGGTACTGTCGGCGGCGTGTTGTGCCTGGTCACCGAGACCACCGAGCGGGTGCGCCTCCAGCAGAACCAGGCGTTCTTGCTGGAGTTGGGCCGCACGTTGCCCGGGCTGGGCGAAGCAGACCGCATCGAAGCCTATGTGGTGAGCCGCCTGGCCGAGCACCTGGGGGCGGCGCAAGTCTGTTTTGGCGAAGATCAGGGCGATGGCGCAGGTTTCAAGGTCGCGCACGATTGGGCTGAGGGCGTGCCATCGCTCGTCGGCCAACACCACTATGCGACTTACGGCGCATCGCTGCATGAGCAGTTGGCGGCAGGGCAGGTGGTGCAGCAAGCGCATGACAGCGCAACGTCACCCCTGAGCGGCCTATGTTCCACGCTGCATGTACCGGTGCTGCGTGGCGGTCGCCTGGAGGCCATGCTTGGCGTGCACTTTCATAGCCCGCGCCAGTGCCTTGAAGAGGAATGCCAGTTGGTGGCGGAAACCGCCAAGCAAGGCTGGGCGGCCATTACCCATGCCCGCGCAGAACGCGCCCTGCACCTGCTCAACGACAGCCTGGAGGAGCGCGTCACGGCGGCACTCGCCCAGCGTGAGGCGGCGATGCTGCAGTTGCACGAAGCGCACAAGCTGGAAATGATCGGGCAGTTGACTGGCGGTATTGCCCATGACTTGAACAACATGCTCACGCCTATCATCGCCTCTTTTGAGTTGCTGCGCCGGCAGCCGCACGCCGAACGTGCCCCGCGCCTGATCGACGGGGGGCTGCAGGCTGCCGAGCGTGCGCGCAATCTGGTCGGGCGGTTGCTCAGCTTTGCCCGCCGACAAACGCTCAAGCCGCAGGCCGTGTCGTTGGCCGCTCTGGTAGAGGACATGCACGAGCTGCTGGCCCGATCACTGGGGCCGACAGTTGCCGTGCAGGTACAGATTGACCCAGCCCTGCCTGCAGTCCTCGTAGACCCCCATCAACTGGAACTGGCGCTGCTCAACCTTGCGGTCAACGCCCGCGACGCCATGGGCGACGGTGGCACCTTGAGGATCTGCGCAGGGCTTGAGGCCGACGGGCCCCCAAGGCCTGCGGGCCTCACTGAAGGGACGCTGGTGTGGCTGCAGGTTCGCGACAGTGGCAGTGGCATGGACGAAGATCAGTTGCGCCGCTGCGTCGAACCGTTCTATTCCACCAAAGGCGTGGGAAAGGGCACTGGTCTTGGCCTGCCGATGGTCCAGGGGCTGGCCGTACAGTCTGGTGGCGGCTTCCAGATACGCTCGCAGCAAGGGGAGGGTACCGTTGCCACGTTATGGCTGCCGAGCAGCGATGTGGCTGCGGTGTGTCGTGACAGTGAAATGGCCGAGGTGCCGCTTGCCGACGGTGCACTTCGGGTGCTGCTGGTGGACGACGAGGAGATCGTGCGCCATGCCACAGCGCTGCAGTTGCGTGAACTGGGTTATCAGGTGACCGAAGCCGCCAGTGCCGCTGCAGCGTTGCAGCTGGTGGAGAAGGGCTGGTGGCCGGATGTTCTGGTGACCGATCATGTCATGGCTGATATGACCGGGGTGCGGTTCGCTCAACGGATGCGCGAGCGTCAGGCTGACCTGCCAGTGCTGATCATTACCGGCTACGCCAACCTGACACCGCGCGAACTCAAGGGCTTCGAGGTGTTGCGCAAGCCGTACCGGCGCGCAGAACTGGCGCAGAGTGTGGCGCGCTTGCTTACCGGCAAGCCTTGACAGCCATCAGGGCCCCAGCACCTTCCCAAGCAGCAGGCATACCTGCTCTGCCGAATAGGGCTTTGCCAGGAATGTGAACCCCTCATGGCCGCCTTCGGCAATCGCGTCGCTGTAGCCGGAGGTGAGGATCACAGGCAATTGCGGGCGCTGGCGGCGTAGCTCGCGGGCCAGGGCCAAGCCGCCCATGCCGGGCATCATCACATCGGAAAATACCGCATCGAAATCTTCCGCCGCGCCGTCCAATTCCCTCAAGGCCTCTTCCGCAGAGTTCACCCAGCTGATCCGGTAGCCGTGGTCTTCGAGGATCTGTGCGGTGAAAGTGCCCAGGTCCGGGTCGTCCTCCACCACCAATATTCTTCGCCGCGCGCCACTCACCAGCGGTTGGCTGGCCTCTGCGGCCGCATTGGCCTGCTCGGCAGGCTGTTCCACTTGTGGTAGGTACAGCGTAAAGGTGGTCCCTTGGCCCTGGATGCTGGCTACCTCTACATCGCCCCCTGATTGCTTGGCGAAGCCGAACACCTGCGACAGTCCAAGCCCTGTGCCTTCGCCGGGCGCCTTGGTGGTGAAGAACGGGTCGAAGATACGGTCGAGCAACTCGGCGGCGATGCCGACACCGCTGTCCACCACCGAGATGGCGGCAAACGGCCCTGGGTGCTCTTGATGATCGCGCAGGCCAGACATGCTTTGGTTGGGCAGCAGGCGCAGGTGCAAGGTGCCTTCGCCAGCCATGGCATCACGGCCGTTGAGCATCAGGTTGATCACTGCGGTTTCCAGTTGGCTGAGGTCGGCGCGGATGTGGCATGGCGTCGATGGCAACTCCAGTTTTACCTGGACCCGCGCGCCCGTAGCGGCATCAAGCATGTCGGCCATGGCCTGCAGGCGCGATCCGGCGTCGAGTACTTGTGGGCTCAATGCCTGACGACGGGCGAAGGCCAGCAGCTGGCCGGTCAGCTTGGCGCCGCGGTCGACCGTGTCGGTCATGGTCTTGAGATAGCGTTCGCGACGGCTTTCGTCGAGGTTCGGCCGCTGCAGGAAGTGCAGTGACGAGCGAATGATCGTCAGCAGATTGTTGAAGTCATGGGCCACGCCACCGGTCAGTTGGCCGATGGCTTCGAGCTTCTGTGCCTGGCGCAGGACCGCTTCGGTGTGCAACAGCTGAGCGGTGCGTTCTTCGACCCGGTGTTCCAGGCTGGCGTTGAGCGATTCCAGTGCGGCCAGCGCCTCGCGCACTTCGGCATGGGCCTGGACCCGCTGAATATGCGCCCAGCAACGTTCCGTCACTTCTCCGATCAGCGCCTGCTCGTAAGGCGACCACCGCCGTGGCGCCTTGTCGTGGATGGCCATCAGCGCGGTGAGTCTGCCTGCCTTGATCAATGGCATGCAGATGGTTGCGGTAATGCCAATGGCCTGAAAGGTGGCGGCTTCCTCACTGGGCAGTTCGCTCAGGTTGTCGGTTATAACCAGCGGCAGGCCATTGTGCAGCCGGCTGACCGCCAGGCGGCCAAAGTCGCCCAGGCGGTAGTGGCCCACCAACCGTGGCGAGCCGGGTGCTACAGAGTCGCCGCAGATGGTGAAGCCATCTTGGTCTGCATCCATCACGGCGTACGCACAGCTGGACAGCTGCAGGTGCTCGACCAGCATGCCGGTGGTGATGGTCATTACCCGGTCCGAGTCGGTGGCATTGGCCACCGCCCGGCCCAGGTCGTCCAGAAACGCCAGCCGCTGGTTGGTGACCACGCTGGCGGTCGTTTCGGTGACTGTGTCGAGCATGCCCACCACTTCGCCGTTCTGGTCGCGGATAGGGCTGTAGCAAAAGGTGAAGTAAGCGCACTCCGGGCCACCGTTGCGGTCGATGGTCAGCGGGAAGTCCTCGATATAGACGGCTTCACCGCCCAAGGCGCGTTCGGCCATGGCCTCGATGTCGGCCCAGGCTTCCTGCCATACTTCGCGAAACGGCTTGCCCAACGCTTGCGGTTTTTTGCCAAGAATTGGCAGGAATGCGTCGTTGTGCAGGGTGAGCAGGTCTTGCCCCCAGAGAATTGCCTGAGGAAAGCGCGAGGCCAGGCACAGGGCCACGGTGGTCTTGAGTACGTCAGGCCAGGTCTCGATCGGGCCCAGGGAGGTGGTGCTCCAGTCGTGATTGCGAATGCGTTCGGCCATCAGCCCGCCGCCGTCCAGCCATTTAGCCATGTGTGCTCTGCCCATCCTTCTGCCGGGGATGATAAGGGTGCACCGAGAATAGCGGATTGGCGAGGGCTTTATGCAGCCTGCACCGGTGATGAGGCCGCAGCAGGCTCAACGAATGAAGTGCACCTTGCCGGTGTCGTCATTGCCCATGTAGATCCCGTACACCCCAGCCTGCCGCTCGAGGATGTAACGCTCGAGAATCTGCCGTATCGCCGGGTAGTAGATCTCTTCCCAAGGGATCTGGTCGGGTTCGAAGAACGTGTAGGTCAGCGTCTCGGGCCCGTACTGCCCGGTTTCCTCGGTAGCGATGGCGCGAAAGATGATGTACACCTCGCTGATTTTCGGCACGCTGAAGATCGAGTAGGGCGAGACGATTTCGGCACGCACACCGCTTTCCTCCCACACCTCACGCAGCGCTGCCTGCTCGGTGGTTTCGCCGGCCTCCATGAACCCGGCCGGCAATGTCCAGGTGCCTGGGCGGGGCGGGATCGCCCGCTGGCACAGCAGGTACTTGCCATCGCGCTCGATGATGCAGCCGGCGATGATCTTCGGGTTGATGTAGTGGACATAGCCGCACCCGGTACAGTGCAGGCGCTCGTGGGTGTCGCCGTCGGGAACGCCCCGGGCCAGTTCTGTGGTGCAGTGCGGGCAGTAGCGCGGGGCGTTGGGCATGGTCAGCGGCCTATGCGGGGTTCTATACGGGGTTCCTTGAGGGCCAAAGGCTCGACCATGTCGCGCACCTTGGTGTTGTCGTCCTGCTTCTGGCGCAGGTAGTCCAGCGCCACCTTGGCGGCGGCCCGCACATGATCGACCGAGGCCTGGTGGGCGACCAGCGGGTCGCCACTCTTGATGGCGTCGACGATTTTTTCCATTTCAAGGTTGCTGGCGCCACGGCGGTTTTGCTGCGACACCGAGGTGGCGCGCAGGTAGCTGATGCGGGCCTGCAGCTGGCGCAGCTGTTGCGCTGCGACCTGGTTGCCGGAGCCTTCGAGCAGCACTTCGTAAAAGCCTTGCACCGAGTCCAGCACCTGTTGCAACTCGCCTTCCTCGAGTGCCTCGCGGTTGACCTCCAGCGCCCGCTCCAGGGCCCGGATGTCCTTGGCTTTGGCATTGAGGGTGAACAGCTGCACGATCAGGCCTTCGAGTACACAGCGCAGCTCGTAGATATCGCGGGCGTCTTCCAGGGTGATGATGGCCACGCGTGGGCCCTTGGCATCGGCGAATTCCACCAGGCCTTCGGACTCCAGGTGACGCAGGGCTTCACGCACCGAGGTACGGCTGACGCCGAGGCGGTCGCAGAGGTCGCGCTCGACCAGGCGATCGCCCGGGAGCAGGTGGAAATTCATGATCGCGCCGCGCAGTTTGTCGAGCACGATTTCACGCAGTGTTACGGGGTTGCGGTTGACCTTGAAGCTGTCGTCGAGTGGCTGGCGTTTCATCAGGTGCGCTCTTTATGAGGCTGTTTCGCCAACATCGCGGAACACCCCGAACCGAGGTGCTCCCTGCAGTGGTTCGAACAGCCCGTTGTTAACGGGTTGACTCCGCATCGGCTTCGGCGAACGCCTCGCGGGCCAGGCGGAAACTGTCCACCGCCGCGGGCACGCCGCAATAAATGCCGACCTGGAGCAGGATCTCGCGAATCTGTTCACGGCTCAGGCCATTACGCAAGGCGCCGCGAATATGCAGCTTGAGCTCGTGGGGCCGGTTGAGCGCGGAAATCATGGCCAAGTTTATCATGCTGCGCTCTTTGAGCGACAAGCCATCGCGGCCCCAGACATGGCCCCAGCAGTACTCGGTGACAAGCTCCTGCAAAGGCTTGGTGAAGTCGTCGGCGTTCTGGATCGAGCGGTTGACGTAGTCCTCGCCCAGCACCTGCGTACGGATCTGCAGGCCTTTTTCGTACTTTTCGTTGCTCATTGCCTAGCTCCGAATCAAAAGAGGGGCCGCAACCAAGGGTGAGAGGGTCGCGCGGCCCCTGAAAAAGAAGTATCGGGGCTGCTGCGCAGCCCAATCGCCGGCAAGCCGGCTCCCACAGGTACAGCACAGGCTTTCATCACAGTGGAGACCCTGTGGGAGCCGGCTTGCCGGCGATCGGGCTGCGCAGCAGCCCCAAGGGCATCAGCCCAGCGGCGGCAGGGCGCCCAGTTTGCCTCTGTGATAGACCATCGGGGTCACCGGGTCAGCGGGCAGCACCAGGTTTTTCACCGCGCCGACGATGATCGCGTGATCACCGCCGTCGTATTCGCGCCACAACTCGCACTCGATGATCGCCGTGGCCTTGGCCAGCAGCGGGTTGCCCAGCTCGCTGAGGTGCCACTCGATGCCCTTGGCCTTGTCCTTGCCTTTGCCAGCGAAGGCATAGGCCTCGGCGGTCTGCTCGGCGGACAGCAGGTGGATCGCGAACTGCTTGCTGTCCCGCAGGATCGGGTAAGTATCAGAGGCGTAGTTGGGGCAGAACAACACCAGCGCCGGGTCTATCGACAGCGCACTGAACGCGCTGGCGGTGATGCCGACAATGGCGCCGTCGGCGTCCAGGGTGGTGACCACCGTAACCCCGGACGGGAAGGAGCCCATCACGTCTTTGTAGATGCCTGGTTCGATCATCGTGTATTACCTCTTAGCGCATCACAAACGGGTCGGGCATCGGCGCGGTGGACAGGTTGATCCACACGGTCTTCAGCTCGGTATAGGCCAGCACCGAATCGATGCCGCTTTCACGGCCGTAGCCGCTGTTCTTGAAGCCGCCGATCGGTGCCATGGCCGACACTGCGCGGTATGTGTTGACCCAGATGATCCCCGAACGCACGTCACGGGCCAGGCGGTGGGCACGGCCCAGGTCGCGGGTCCAGATGCCGGCAGCGAGGCCGAACTGCGAGTCGTTGGCAATGGCCAGGGCCTGTTCCTCGGTCTTGAAGCGGATGACCGCAGCGACCGGGCCGAACACTTCTTCCTGCATGATGGTCATCGAGTTGCTGTCGCACTCGAACAGCGTCGGCTCGTAGTACCAGCCTTCGCCCTCGACTTCGGCACGCTTGCCACCCATGTGCAACTTGGCGCCTTCAGCCTTGGCCGCAGCAACCAGGCCTTCGACCACGGCCAACTGCTGGGCGGTGGCCATCGGGCCCATTTCGCTGGCTTCGTCCTGGGGGTTGCCGATGCGGATGCGCTTGGCCCGCTCGATCAGGCGGGCAACGAACGCGTCGAAGATCTCGTCCTGTACCAGCAAACGTGAACCTGCCACGCAGCTTTGCCCGGAGGCGGCATAGATGCCGGCCACAGCGCCGTTGATGGCACTGTCCAGGTCGGCGTCGGCGAAAATGATGTTCGGCGACTTGCCGCCCAGCTCCAGCGACAGTTTGGCGAAGTTTTCGGCACTGCTGCGCACCACGTGGCGAGCGGTGGCGGCGCCGCCGGTGAAGGCGATCTTGCGCACCAGCGGGTGGCGGGTCAGCGCAGCGCCGGTGCTTGGGCCGTAGCCGGTGACCACGTTGACCACGCCCGGCGGGAAGCCAGCTTCCAGGGCCAGGCGGGCCAGCTCGAGGATGGTCGCCGAGGCATGCTCGGAAGGCTTGAGCACGATGGTGTTGCCGGCGGCCAGGGCTGGCGCCAGCTTGATCGCGGTGAGGTACAGCGGGCTGTTCCACGGGATGATCCCGGCCACCACGCCGATTGGTTCGTGCACGGTGTAGGCGAACAGGTCCGGCTTGTCCAGCGGCAGGGTGCCGCCTTCGAGTTTGTCTGCCAGGCCCGCGGTGTAATGGAAGAACTCCGGCAGGTAACCGACCTGGCCACGGGTTTCGCGGATCAGCTTACCGTTGTCACGGCTTTCCAGCTGAGCCAAATGTTCTTTGTTCTCGGCAATCAGGTCACCCAGCTTGCGCAGCAGTTTGCCCCGCGCAGTGGCGGTGATGCTGCGCCAGGCTTTGCTGTCGAACGCACGCTGGGCGGCCTGGACGGCCAGCTCCACATCGGCTTCATCAGCGTCGGGCAGTTGCGCCCAGGCCTGGGCGGTGGCCGGGTTGAGGCTGTCGAAGGTCTTGCCGCTCTGGGCATCGAGCCATTGGCCGTCGATGCACATCTGGAAACGAACGAGGGTCATGCAACAATCCCCTTGGCGGATTCGGTGAGGGTGCGGGCTTGGCTGAGGAAATCCAGAAGCATCTTGTTGACTTCACGGGGTGCCTCCACCGGCATCATATGCCGTTGCTCGGCGAGGACCACACTTTGCGCGCCAGGAATGCTGGCAGCGAGCTGGCGGGTCATGGCCGGGGTGGAGCCCGAGTCGAGTTCGCCGGTGGCGATCAGTGTCGGCACCTGAATGCTGCCCAGGTCACCAGCGCGGTACATGTCCTGGGTGGCGAACAGCGAGTAAGTGGTGTGGTAACCCTGCGGGTCGTTGCTCGCCAGTACCTGGCGAATCGCGGCGACCTGCGCCGGGTTGGCTGCCTTGTATTCCCGGCTGAACCAGCGGTCGAGCGCGGCGTCGACGTTGGCGTCGGGGCCTTGCTGGGCAGCCTGGGCCGCGCGTGCGATGACGCCGGCGCTCTGTTCCGGGCTGCGATTGAACACGCTGTTGAGTACCACCAGCGCAGACAAACGCTGCGGGTAGTTCAGGGCGAAGGCGCGTGCGACCAGGCCACCCATGGAGAAGCCGATCACGGTCGCCTGGGCGATCTGCAGGTGGTCGAGCAGTTCTGCCAGCTGGGCGGCGTAGCCTTCCAGGCCGGTGTCGGCGGCAGGCAGTGCGCTCTGGCCATGGCCGAGCATGTCGTAGGCAATGACGCGGTAGTCGTTGGCCAGGCCCACGAACTGCCCGCCCCACATTTCCTTGTTCAGGCCCACGCCGTGGATCAGCACCACGGGTTGGCCCTGGCCTTGGGCCAGGTAACTGGTCCCGGCCGGTGTACGTTCAGCGACAGGCTGAATCATGGAGGGCGCTCCTTGAAGGTCGGGCGCGGCGGGTAAGCACGCCACGCCCCGGCCCGTCTTGGTTGTTGTTATTGAGCGTTGGCTTTTTCGGCAGCCAGTTCTTCCAGGTCGATGTAACGGTTGCCGATGCGCGGGTGCAGGCGGCCGCCGTCGGCAGCGCCCAGTACCACGACGATTTCGTCGGCACGCGGGGCGTCTTCGATCTGCATTTCCAGGGTGATGTAGTGCGAGCGCAGGCCTTCGTCGTCCTTTTGCATCATCGGGATCTGGATCGAGGTGCCCGGGCCGCCACGCTTGTTGGTGAAGCTCAGGTAGCTCTTGGCTTGTACGGCTTCGCGGTAATGGTTGCCGAAGCGCAGGGTGTGGATCACCGCCGAAGCGTGCTCGATCTCGCCATCAGCGCCGACCACGGCAGCTTTACCGTAGGCTTCGATCTTGTCGGCACCACCGATGGCAGCGGTCAGGCGCTCGACCATCAGCGCACCCAGCTCGGAGCAATTGGCGCGGATTTCCGGCTTGAGGTCTTCAACGAAGCCGCGGCCGGCCCATGGGTTCTTGATCACCACGGCCAGGCCGACCATGGTCACCGGCTTGTCGGTGGCTTTGCCGCCTTCGATACGGGTCTCTTCGGAGTAGGTGACGATCTTGCGGATTTCGAAACTCATGAGGGGCTCCTGGTGAGGGTTATCAGCTCTTGTTGTCTGATGGTATACCATAATATTTGTTGTGCAAGAGGCCGCTGGAAATTTCTCTGATGAGGAGACGAAAGGCGGCGTGAGCAGGCCTCGAGCCACAAGCGGCAAGCTCCAAGCCACAAGCACGCGGACGAGCACGTACGCCCTTGCTTGCAGCTTGCAGCTAAAAAAACGCCCGCTCGCGAGGGCCATGACGGCCCCCGGGAGCGGGCTGATCCCGCAACGCTTTCAGGCAATGGGAATTCAGGCGAACGCCGGCACCACTTCCTTGATGAACAGCTCGAGCGACTTCTTCTTCTCGGCGTGGGGCAGGCTGTTGTCGCACCAGAAGCTGAACTCGTCTACGCCCAGTTCCTGGTAGTACTTGATGCGCGCGATGATTTCTTCCGGGGTGCCGATCATGGTGTTCTTGCGGATGTTCTCCAGCGCGAAGGCCGGCACCTCGGCGAACTTCGATTCGGGGCTTGGCTCCAGGAAGCCGTTGACCGGGACCGTCTTGTTGCCAAACCAGGCATCGAAGGTGCGGTAGAAGCGCGAAATGGCCTGGGCGCCGACTTTCCAGCCATCGGGCTCCGACGGGCTGTGCACGTGGGTGTGGCGCAGCACCATCAGTTGCGGGCGCGGCACCTCGGGGTTGTTGTCCAGCGCAGCCTGGAACTTGTTTTTCAGGTCCAGTACTTCTTCATCACCCTTCATCAACGGGGTGACCATCACGTTGCAACCGTTTTTCACCGCAAAGTTGTGTGAGTCCGGGTCGCGCGCAGCGATCCACATCGGCGGCATGCCATGCTGCACCGGCTTGGGCACACTGGTGGAGGTGGGGAAATTGTAGACTTCGCCTTCATGGGCGTAGTCGCCTTCCCACAGCTTGCGTACCGCCGGGACCATTTCGCGCAGGGCCTTGCCGCCGTCGGTGGCCGGCATGCCATTGGCCATGCGGTCGAACTCGAACTGGTAGGCGCCCCGGGCCAGGCCCACTTCCATGCGGCCGTTGCTGATCACGTCGAGCAGGGCGCACTCGCCGGCCACGCGGATCGGGTTCCAGAACGGTGCAATGATGGTGCCGGCGCCCAGGCGGATCTTCTCGGTGCGTGCCGCCAGGTAGGCCAGCAGCGGCATCGGGCTTGGCGAAATGGTGTATTCCATGGCGTGGTGTTCGCCGATCCACACGGTGCTGAAACCGCCGTTTTCGGCCATCAGGGTCAGTTCGGTGAGGTCTTCGAACAGCTGGCGGTGGCTGACCTGTTCATCCCAACGTTCCATGTGTACGAACAACGAAAATTTCATGGGGCATTCCTCGCAGCTTGAAAGTCTCGCCTGGCGTGCCAGGCGTCAGTAATAACGTTAGGCGTCTCAGGCGAAGGCGGGCAGGCTGGCCATTTTGCCGCGGCAGTAGACCATCGGCCGTGGGGCCTGCTCGGGAACGATCAGGTTGTGCACCTTGCCGACCATTATCGCGTGGTCGCCACCTTCATATTCCCGCCACAACTCGCATTCGATCACCGCAGTGGCCCCCGCCAGCACCGGGTTGCCCAGTTCACTCAGGGTCCACTCGATGCCGGCGGCCTTGTCCTTGCCCTTTTTGGCGAAGGCGTAGGCTTCAGCCTGCTGTTCACCGGAGAGCAGGTGAATGGCAAAGCGCTTGTTCTTGATCAGCACAGGGTAGGAATCGGAACTGTAGTTGGGGCAGAACAGCACCAGCGGCGGGTCCATCGACAGGGAAGAAAAGGCGCTGGCGGTAAGGCCGACGATCGAGCCGTCGTCGTCCAGGGTGGTGATGACGGTGACGCCTGAGGGGAAGGAGCCCAAGACGTTCTTGTAAACGGTTGCGTCGATCATGGCGTGTACCTCGAAGGGGGTAGCGGTGGGCCGCTTTTTATCGTTGATGTGTCTGATGGTATACCGTAATACTCGTTTTGCAAGCGGAATTTTTAGTGCTGTAAAAAACATGATGAATGGCTCAAGGCCGCATGAAATGGGGCTTTGCTGAAATAATCAGGGCGTGGCCTCGGCTGCTGAACCGGATCAGTAAGGGTTTTTAAAACCGAATCAGTGTTGTCAAAAGCTTGGAATACCATAATATGGTCCGCAGCTGAGAGGCCGCCTAGACGCGGTTTCCTTACAAAGATAAAAACGACCTTTCGAGCTGAAAACCATGTCCCAACCGTCATCGCAACACCAGTTTGTCGAGAATCACACGGTCGATTACGTTCCACCTGCCGAGCGCCATGGGAAGGCGCGCGACCTGTTCACCCTCTGGTTCAGTACCAACATCGCGCCACTGCCTATCGTCACCGGCGCCATGGTGGTCCAGGTATTTAACCTGAACCTGCTGTGGGGCCTGATCGCCATCGTGCTGGGCCACCTGATCGGGGGCGTGGTCATCGCCCTGGCCTCTGCACAGGGACCGCAACTGGGCATCCCACAGATGGTGCAGAGCCGCGGCCAGTTCGGCCGGTACGGTGCCCTGCTGATCGTGTTCTTCACGGCGTTGATCTATGTTGGTTTCTTCATTTCCAACATCGTGCTGGCAGGCAAGTCGATCCACGGCATTGCCCCAAGCGTGCCGATGCCCACGGCGATCGTCATCGGGGCCCTGAGCGCGACGGCGATCGGTGTTATCGGCTACCGCTTCATTCATAGCCTGAACCGCATTGGCACCTGGGTGATGGGGTCGGCATTGCTGGCCGGTTTCATCATGATGTTTACCCAGGAACTGCCCGTCGACTTCTTCAGCCGAGGCGCGTTCAACCTGTCGGGCTTCATCGCCACCGTGTCGCTGGGGACCATCTGGCAGATCAGTTTCTCGCCGTACACCTCCGACTACTCGCGTTACCTGCCCAAGGAAGTCGGTATTGCCAAGCCGTTCTGGGCCACGTACTTCGGCGCCACCCTGGGCACCATCCTGTGCTTCAGCTTTGGTGCGGTGGCGGTGCTGTGCGTGCCCCAAGGCACCGACGCGATGGATGCGGTCAAGCAGGCCACCGGCTGGCTGGGCCCGATCCTGATGGTGCTGTTCCTGCTGAACATCATCAGCCACAACGCCCTCAACCTGTACGGTGCGGTGCTGTCGATCGTCACCGCCATCCAGACCTTCTTCGCCCAATGGACGCCCAGCATCAAGGTGCGGGTAATGCTGGCTGCAGTGATCCTGGTGGCGTGCGGGATGGTTGCGCTGAATGCCTCGGCGGACTTCATCGGCCACTTCATCGGGTTGATCCTGGCGCTGTTGCTGGTGCTGGTGCCGTGGGCTTCGATCAACCTGATCGACTTTTACCTGATCAAGAAGGGTGAATACGACATTGCTTCGATCTTCCGCGCTGACGGCGGAATTTACGGGCGCTTCAACCCCCACGCGATCATTGCCTATGCGTGCGGGATTCTGGTGCAGTTGCCGTTTGCCAACACGTCGCTTTATGTAGGGCCCTATTCGAACATTGTCGAGGGCGCGGACTTGTCCTGGCTGTTCGGCTTGATCGTGACGGTGCCGTTGTATTACTGCCTGGCTACGCGGGGCAAGGCCGAGAAGGTTGTGCGGGCTGTCAGCGCCAAGGGGTAGTTGCCCGGGGGCTGCGTTGCAGCCCTTTCGCGACACAAAAGCTCAAACATTTGCGTAGGAGCGGCCTTGTGTCGCGAAAGGGCCGCAAAGCGGCCCCAGCAGTTTCAGATCAGACTTTGAACTGCGCGACCATGCCGTTCAAATCAACCGCCAGGCGCGACAAATCCTGCGCCGCCGCACTGGTCTGGTTGGCGCCCGCCGAGGTCTGCATCGCCAGGTCGCGGATGTTGACCAGGTTGCGGTCCACCTCCCGCGCCACTTGTGCCTGTTCTTCCGATGCACTGGCGATCACCAGGTTGCGCTGGTTGATCGAAGCGATCGCCTCGGCAATCACTTCCAGCGCCTGCCCGGCACCCTGTGCCACTTCCAGCGTACCGGTGGCACGCCCCTGGCTGCTGTGCATGGCCGTCACTGCCCGCTCGGTACCGTTCTGAATCCCGGCAATCATCTGTTCGATCTCTGCCGTGGACTGTTGGGTGCGGTGGGCAAGGGCACGCACTTCATCGGCGACCACGGCAAAACCGCGGCCCGCTTCACCAGCACGTGCGGCTTCGATGGCGGCGTTGAGGGCCAGCAGGTTGGTCTGGCCGGCAATCGCGCCAATCACATCGAGCACGCGGCTGATCTCGTTGGCATTGCTGGCCAACTGCTCGATTTCGGCAGAGGTGCCGGTAACGTCATCGACCAGGTGCTGGATCGAGGCCAGCGCCTGGTTGACTTGCTCGCGGCCATCGCGTGTGGTGCGGTCGGCGCCCTGGGACGCATCGGCGGTGCTCACCGCGTTGTTCGCCACTTCTTCTACGGCGGCGGTCATCTGGTTGACGGCCGTGGCCGCCTGGTCGATCTCCGCGCTCTGCTGGTGCAGGCCACGGCTGGTATCTTCGGTAACCGTGTGCAGCTCTTCCGAAGCCGAGGCCAGCTGGTCGGATGAGGCCGCAATTTTGCGAATGGTATCGCGCAGGCTTGCCTGCATGCGGCTCAGGGCACGCAGCAGCAAAGCCGGCTCATCGCGGCCGGTAACCGTGATGTCCTGGGTCAGGTCGCCGGTGGCGACACGTTCGGCCACGGCCACGGCATCTGCCAATGGCACGACGATGCTGCGGGTAAGCACGGTGGCAATGGCCACCAGGGCGATCATGATCACCAGCAGTGAGCCGATAATGGCTGCGAAGGCTTCGTCGGCCACGTCACTGCTGCGCTGCGAGGCTTGTTCGGCCCCCTTGCTGTTGTAGGTGATCAAGGCCGACAGGGCTTTCATCATGGTATCGGCGTACTGGGTGAGCGGGCCGCTGATCTGCTGCTTGGCCTCGGCCATGCGGCCGGCGGCAATGTCTTTGAGTACCTGTGACTGCAGGCCGAAGTACTGTCGATGGGCGGCGATCAATGTGTTGAACAGGGCACGGTCATCGGCGGCGATGATGGTGGCTTCATAGTCCTTCAGGCCGTTGTTGAGTTGTTCATTGATGCCTTTGAACAACTCGATGTTGCGCATGCGCTCGGTGGGGCTGTCATCCAGCGCGGCGCGCAGGGTGATGGCGCGGGCGCGGCCGAGGTTGGTACTGATGTCACCGAGGGCGACCACGGCGGGCATCCAGGTGACCCGGATTTCGTCCGTGGCCTTGTCCATCTGCCGGGTTTCATAGAGTGCGATAAGGCCCATGACCAAAACCAGGGCGCCCAACAGGGCAAATACGCTGGCAGCGCGAATGCCGATCTTCATATTCCGTAACTGCATGGAATGTTCCTTGACGGTGGTGCGCAATCAAGCAAATGGGCACACACCCGGTTCACCGGGGCGATGCCAAGCGCTCAATGTGCTGCAATATAGTTATGTGCCTCACCTCTGATTATTGTTTTTCAGAATAGTGCCATATTGCCATCATTATTGACCAGACATTCAATGCAGCGTCATCTGCTGACAAATCCGTCATTTATTGACGGATCTGTCAGGAAGTTACGTCAAACGATCGGAATCAATGGGTCGGCGGCCGCCAGGGCCAAGGCACGGTCAGCGGCTGGCGGGTAGATCCATACGCTGTTGATCTGGCGCTTGAGGGCCTTGCCTTCCTGGCCCTGCAATTTAAGTTCGCGCTCCCAGCCTTCACTGAACGCCGCGCCCCAGCCGCCCAAGTCCAGGCAGGTGACGTACTTGGGTTGGCGATACACCACCGGCTGTTCGCCGAGCAGGTCGGCCATGGCATTGTTGCCTGCGTAGCGGCCCATGGGGATGGCGTGCTGGCAGGTCATCAGCGCATGGTTGCCCAGTTCGTCGACGGCTGCCCAGGCGGTGTCACCCGTGGCGTAGATGTGTGCCTGGCCAACCACCTTGAGGTGGTCGTCTACTTTCAGACGGCCGAAGGTGTCGCGCTCGCCCGCTACCTGGGTGGTCAGCGGGCTTGCCTTGACGCCCACGGTCCAGATTATGGTCTTGCTGGCGATATACTCGCCGTTGTCCAAGGTGACGCCACCGGCATCGACGGCAACCACCGAGGTGCCGGCCAACCACTCGACGCCCGCCTGTTCGCAAGCCGCGACAATCGACGGCGTGATGCCCTTACCCAGCGCGGCGCCAACCTGGGCACCTCGATCGACCACCAGCACGCGCACCGCAGCGTCACCGAGTTCGGCACGCAGGCGGGCAGGCATTTCAGTAGCGGTCTCGATGCCCGTGAAACCACCGCCGCAAACCACCACGGTGTTGCGTGCCGGTGAGGCGGGCAGGGCGGCCAGGCCCGCCAGGTGCTGCTCGAGACGCACGGCCGACTCCATCTGGTCGACGTCAAAGGTGTGTTCGGCCACCCCTGCTATCGCCGGGCGTGCCACCTGGCTGCCGGCTGCCAGGATCAGGCGGTCATAGGCGATCTGCTGGGGCAGGCCGCTTGCGTCGGTGTAGCTCACGCTGCGTCCTTGGGCGTCGATGGTCTGCACATGGCCTGCGAGGAACTGCACGCCCACGGCTTCGAACAGCTCACCCACTGGCGCCTTCATGCCATGCACGTCGGCTTCGTAGAAGCGTGGCCGGATACGCAGTTCAGGCTGGGGCGCCAGCACGCTGATGCTCAGGTCGTCGCGCCGGGCCTGGTCGAGCAGGCGGGCGGCGCTCAAAGCGCTCCATACACCGGCAAAGCCGGCACCGATGATCAAAACGTTAGATTTCATGAGGATGCTCCGTGGGTAAGGGGGGCTTCGACGGGTGTGTGTCTGTGCGAAACAACTACGACTGTATTGATCGTAGTTCTATCGTGCAACTCTTTTTCCCAGCCGAGCCTTGGCCGAGAAGTCGCCCTGAGCGCTGAAAGACTTATGAATAAAGGGTTGGATAGGTATTCTCAGGGAGCACGACTAGCGACCAATGGCATTTCATGGCTTTGCCATTGCACGCCGGTAAGCGTAATATTGGCGACAAGTTTGGTCGGAGATTTATATGTCGCTCTACAGTGCTGGCGTTGAATACGGCATCCATTGCCTGCTGTACCTGGTGGACGAGCGCGGTGACACCCGCGAGTCGAGTGTTCGCGACCTGGCGCAGTTGCAGGGGGTGCCGCAGGAATACCTGGCCAAGGTATTCACCAAATTGGCCCGGGCCAAACTGGTGGCAGCGACCGAAGGCGTGCGGGGGGGCTTTCGACTGGCCCGGCCGTCGGACGAGATCACCGTGCTGGACATCGTCAATGCCATTGACGGGCCGAAGAAGATCTTCGACTGCCGCGAGATCCGCGAGCGTTGCACGCTGTTCGAAGGCTCACCGCCCGGTTGGGCCACCGAGGGCACCTGTGCGATCCATGCAGTAATGCTGGGGGCGCAAAAGCGGATGGAAGAGGCCCTGGCGCAGCAGACTATCCTCGACCTGGCACGGCGCTTCGGGCGCAAGGCACCGGCGCAGTTCGGCCAGCAGGTCAGTGACTGGATTGGGGAGCGGCGCGATGGCAAGGGTGGGGGAGATATTCCGGTGAGTCAGGTCTAGCTCAAGTGCTTGTTCAGGCCTGATCGCGGGGGCGCCCGCGATCAGGCCCCCACGGTCAATGCACCGTCTTGCGTTGCCTCACACAGGCGCGGGCCTGCTCCGTCAGCTCATCCAGCCACTCATCGCGCTGCTGCTCGGCTTCGATCATCGCATCTTCACCCTGCTGATTGAGCAGGTAGGTATGAATCTGGTGCACTTCAGTGGCCTGGTAAATCGGCGCGATATCCAGGCGGCCGATCAGCGCGCCGCTGGCTTGGCCGGTGCTGCTCATCAACACTTGCGGCCCACTGGCGGCCACCACCTGCATGCCCCTCGCTTCGAACCATGGCACCTGGTTGGCAAAGGCGTTCAGTTCGACGCTGGCAAAGCGTGCCTGCACATCGGCCAGCAAGGCGCGGCCGATACCTTGACGGCGATGCCCGGGCACCACGGCGAGAAAGGCCAGTGCACAGGCCTGCGCATTGTCCTGGGCCGGTAATGTAAGGGCGAAACCGAGCATCTGGTCCGGCGCTTCGGCGTCCAGTGCCAGGGTCAGCTCCACGGCAAGGCCGCGAGTACCGTCCATGGCCTGCAGGTACTGATGCACCTCCATGCCGACGCCGTATTGGTACAGAGGGTACAACGGGTTGTCGGCACGAATGGCGACGCTGCTCAGTTCGCCGACATGGTGGATCACCAGTTCACGGATCTGGTTCTGGAAGGATTCGGGCGGCACGCTGTCGAGGCGGCTCAGAATGAACATCGGTGGACGGGCTCCGGCGGCTGTTGTATCGCCCCGCACCGGTTGATGCGGGGCGCACAGTCTACCCCTTTTTACCTGTCAGCCGTGTGCCTGCGGTGCTGCGACCATCAGCTCGAGGTTTTGCACCGCCGCGCCCGAAGCGCCCTTGCCCAGGTTGTCGAATACTGCCGTGAGCAGTACCTGGCCGTGTTCGGGGTTGGCGTACAGGGCCAGGCGCAGGTCGTTGCTGTCGTTCAATGCCTCAGGATCCAGCGGCGAGGCCGCCCCCTGCTGGTGCAGTGGGGACACCATCACGTGGCGTGCGCCCTGGTAGTGCCGTTCAAGGCATGCCTGCAATTGCTCGGCGCGGATCTGGCCTGGCAGCAGGCGCAATTGCAGCGGGATGCTCAGGACGATGCCCTGACGATAGGCCGCATAACCAGGCAGGAACATCGGCCGGGCTGCCAGGCCGGCATGCAGCTGGATTTCCGGTACATGCTTGTGCGCCAGCTCCAGGCCGTACATCTGCAGGGTGGGCGCCCGCTGCGCCCCGGGCTGCTCATGGCGCTCGACCGCCGCACGGCCACCGCCGGAATAGCCGGAGATGGCATGGATGCTCAGCGGGTAGTCGGCGGGCAACAGGCCAGCCTGCACCAGCGGGCGCAGCAGGGCGATGGCGCCAGTGGGGTAGCAGCCGGGGTTGCTGACCCGCTTGGCCAAAGCAATGCGCTCGGCCTGCCGCGGGTCCAGTTCAGGCAGGCCGTAGACCCAGCCGGGGGTGGTGCGATGCGCGGAGCTCGCATCGATCACCCGCACCGCCGGGTTGCGGATGGCCGCCACGGCCTCGCGCGCGGCGGCGTCGGGCAGGCAGAGCAGGGCGATGTCAGCGCTGTTGATAGCGTCGCTGCGCCGTTGCGGGTCCTTGCGTTCGGCCTCGGGCAGGGTCAGCAGTTGCAAATCGGTGCGCCCTTGCAGGCGGGCATGGATCTGCAGGCCGGTGGTGCCTTGGTCGCCGTCGATGAAGACAATAGGGGTGCGCATGGTCGGGTCCGTTCAAAAGGAAGATGGCCTATGCTCGCCTGTCGTCTTGGTAAATAAAATTTGAATATCATGATGCAGACGTTCATATTTTCTGAACGAAATGTACCCTGAACCGGCCCACCCCCATGCGTGAAATCAGCCTCGATCGCCTCCGCACCCTTGTGGTCATTACCGACCTGGGGTCATTCGCCGAGGCTGCGCGCCAGCTCAACCTGGCGCCGCCTACCATCAGCCTGCACGTGGCCGAGCTCGAGGCGAGGGTCGGTGCGCCGCTGTTGACCCGCAACCGCAACCAGGTGCGCCCCACCGCCATCGGCGAAACCCTGCTGGTACGTGCCCGCCGGCTGTTGGCCGATGCCGACCTTGCCTTGGATGAAGTGCGGCGCCAGGTCGAAGGCCTGACCGGTCGGGTGCGCCTGGGCGCCTCGACCGGCGCCATTGCCCACCTGTTGCCCCAGGCATTGGAGCACTTGCGGGTGGCACATCCAGGCATCGATGTGCAGGTGCAGGTGCTGACCTCCCAGGCTTCCCTGCTGCGGCTGCGCGAAGGCGCCCTGGATATCGGCCTGGTGGCTTTGCCGCAGGTGGCGGGCAAGGGCATCAAGGTCACCGCCTGGCGGCGCGACCCGATCCTGGCCTACGTGCCGGCCGACTGGCAGCCGCCGGCCAGGGTTACACCGGCCTGGCTGGGGCAGCGAGCGCTGATTCTCAATGACAGCAGCACCCAACTGTCGCGGGTGACCGCAGAGTGGTTCGCTGCCGCCGGGTTGTATCCTGAGCCGCGGATCGAGTTGAACTACAACGACGCGATCAAGAGCCTGGTGGGTGCCGGTTATGGCGCTACCTTGCTGCCCCAGGAAGGCGAGATGGCCGAACTGGACCGGCGCATTGCGCGCCGGCCGCTGCGCCCTGGCTTGTGGCGGCAACTGGGGATTGCCTGCCGGGAAGGCGAGACCGAACGGGCGACGATGTTCGTACTGCAGGCGCTGGAGCGGTTGCGGCAGTAAATGGCGCGGGCAAGCCCGCCGCTCAGGAACCTCGTTCTGGGGCTTATGGAGCCGGCTCGCCGGCGATCAGGCCGGTACTGGCAACCCGTTGCCTGGCCGGACAAGCCTCAGAACCAGCGGTCGTTCTTCTTGCGACCACGGGTCAGCGCCGGCAGGATCAGCCCCGCCAGCAGGCCCGCGCCGGCAATGCTGCCGCCGTAGACCATGTAACGCATCATTACTTGTTTGTTCTCATCGCCCAGGCGCGCCTGAGCGTCGCGCAGGTTCGACTGGGTCTGATCAAGCTGTTCGTTCAATGCCTGGTTGCGTGCTTGCAGTTCGTCGACCAGCTTTTTGCGCGAGTCGAGGGTTTCCTGCATGCCCTGCACGCGGTTCTTCCAGCTGTCGTCGATGGTTTTCAGCTGCCCGGACAACTGCGCTACCTGTGCGTCAAGTTCAGGCAAGCGCTCACCCTGGCCCGGGACCGATTGCAGGTCGCTGGAGAGGATCCACACCAGGTCACCGTTCTGCCCGCGCACCTGGCTGTAGTTGCCCTGACTGCCGATGAGGGTCAGCTTCTGTCCGGATTTGAGTGTGCCGACGATGCGATGGCCGTCGGTAGGGCCGCTGCGTACATAGGTGCTCAGGCTGTCACTGACCCAGCGCGCATCGCTGGCCGGCTCTTGGGCATGCACGGGGGCGGCGAGAGCCACCAGAGCGGCGATCAGGGTGCCGCGCAGGGCAGGGAGGGCGAGGGAGGCTGGGCGGGATTCAGGCATGTTGGGTCTTCGCTGCATCAGGAAAAATAGGCCCGGTGACGCTGGAACGTTGGCTGGGCCGGCGAACCGGTCGGTGGATTGACCGTCAGCGAAAGACCGCATTTTTGCAAGCAGGTTCACTGCTGGGGGTAGGAATTGTCTGCAGGATGTTGCAAAGGGCGGGCTAGAGCGCCTCGGCGAACAGGCTGCTTCGCGTGTCGGAAGCGGCCTGTTCGCGGGATCGTCAAGGGCCTGGAAAAAACCCTGAAGTGACTGCCGTTATGCGCCACGACAGGGAAGCTGCTCGATGTACTCGGCAATCCTGCGCCGCAGGCCGTGATCCGCCTGTCGCAGGAGTACATCGAACAGCACACGGCTGTAGTGGTTGAGCACTGCGTTGCTGGCGTAGCTGCACGGGCTGAACTGCCACTGCTCCCTCACGGCCCGTTCAGCCGCCGCCAGAATGTTGGCGGGAATGGTGCTGCTGGCATGAAGCGGCGTGACATGGCTGCGCGCCCTGTAGGCAAGCGCGCCGTGCACCGCGCCGTCGACAAGCGACCAGGCAGACGCTACTGGCAGCATACCGAGCAGTTGCGCGACAACCCGCTCGGCCTTTGCGCTAGCTTCGAACGGCAGGCCATGCGCAGCGCAGCGCGAAGCAATGCAGGCAAACACCTCTTCAATCGCCAAGGTTGTGATTGCCTCGCTGAGCTCTTCGCGCCACTCGGGCCGGGGGCCTGCGCCCAGCAGCTCAAGCAGCGCGCGATGCAGCGGCGTCAGGCGGGCACGTTGGTGCCCGTGCAGGCTTACATTGACCACCCAGTACACTTTGTCACGCCATGCCTTGGGCGTTGGGTCATTGCTGAAACATACCGGCGGCGAATCAGGGTCGACCAGCAGGATCAGGTCTTCTTGCAAAGCCTGCAGCAGGTTTGCATCCATGGTCTTGGACGGGCTGAGACATTCATCGCCAGTGGGATGCTCTGCCGGGAGCAGGCGGTCAAGCTGTTTGTCCATTCGCACCTCGAGCAGGGCCAGCAGTTGCAGCTTGCGGGTTATCGAAAGGCTGCGCAGAGGTATCGGCCGGCGTCTGGCCAGTGACCAGTGCTCCCTTATGCGTTGGCGCTGTTGTGCTTGCAGCTCCAGCCTGGCCTGTTGGCGCGCCGCCAGGCACGGTTGGCACGCGCAATCGCGGCGCCACTGGGTACGCCCGGGGAAGTAATGGCGATGCTCGCAGGTTTTGCAGAAGGCCATGTTTTCGTGGCAGCTCGAAGCTGTGCGGCTTTTACGCCGTTCATACAGGCTGGTTTTGCAGTAGGGGCAACACAGGTCGGCGCAGGGCAGGGGCGGGAACGCCTTGATCAGGCTGCTGGGTGCCACGTCAATGGCGTAGCGCTCGAGCAGGTGTGCAATCTTTTCACCGCTGATGTATTCGCTGTACAGCGCCTCGACCTGTTCAGCGGTAAGGTGCTGCAGCTTTGCTTGGAAGTCCGACAAACCTGAATCTCCCTGAAAAAAGTCGGTTATAGGCCGCTTTGGAGATGATCGTGCTTGCCGGATGGATAAGTGAAGCGTGCGAAGACTCGATAATTCTCCGCTGCGTGTAGGGATTTTCTGATTTGGCCAGGCATCGGCAATCACTGCGCTTGACGCACTCCGATCAAGCGTGCGCCCCGCCCATCGCCGTGCCGTGCCCAGGGGCTAGACTGAAAGGTCCCGGCCTATCCCTGGAGCCTTGCCATGACTGCCAAGAACACGATTTGCCTGTGGTTCGACCACGACGCGCAAGACGCTGCGAACTTCTACGCCAGCACTTTCCCCGACAGCAAGGTAATCGCGGTGCATCAGGCACCGAGTGATTACCCCTCAGGCAAGGCGGGTGATGTGATCACGGTCGAATTCACCGTCATGGGCATCCCTTGCGTGGGGCTCAATGGCGGCAAGGCGTTCAGCCACTGCGAGGCATTTTCGTTTCAGGTCAGCACTGAGGACCAGGCCGAGACCGACCGACTGTGGCACGCCATCGTCAGCAATGGCGGACAAGAAAGCGTCTGCGGCTGGTGCAAGGACAAGTGGGGAATATCCTGGCAGATCTGCCCAAGGATCCTGATCGAAGCCATCGGCAACCCGGACCGGGCGGCGGCAAAGCGGGCGTTCGAGGCGATGCTGGACATGGGCAAGATCGATGTGGCCGCAATCGAGGCGGCGTTGCGCGGCTGACCGTCAGCGCAAGGCGCGATCAGGTCATGCCTGTGTCATTCGAATGATCTGCCGAGCACAGAAGGCCCCGGTAAGAATCACGCCAAACAAGCGCAAGGTCTGCATCGCCAGCACCAACCCGACGTCGGCATGCGTCTCGACCGCGATGATCGCCATGGCATCCAGCCCCCCGGGGCTGGTGGCCAGGTACATCGACAGAAAGTCGGTATCCATGGCCATTGCCAGTACCCAGGCACAGGCGGCACACAGGATGATCAAGGCCATGGCGCCGGCAATCATCGTCGGCAAGCGCTTCCACACATAGCGCACGGTCTGCCGGTCAAAGCGCAGGCCTATGTAGCAACCGATGGCGCCATAGGCGAAGGCCAGCAGCGGTGCGGGCAGTGTGATCGTCAGCACGCCGCCCAGTTGCAGCGCACCGCCGAGCAACAGCGGCATCAGCAGGGCGCCGGCCGGCATGCGGCTACCCACCAGCATACCGAACAGCACTACGCCAACGCTGAGTACCGTGTCGAACAGGTTCAGGCTTTGCATCACCGCCGGTGAACTGGCCGCGGCGCCGTTGCCCGGCGTAGCACCCAGCAGGTGGCTGACCAGCGCACCGATCATCACCACGCACACCACCCGCACATATTGCATGGTCGCCACCACCCGGGCGTCGGCGCCGTTTTCTTCGGCCATCGATACCATGGCCGAGGCCGCACCGGGCGCGGTTCCCCACGCAGCCGTGCTGCCAGGTATGCCACCGAAACGCACGGTACCGAGCCCGACCAGAGCGCTCAGGGCAACGGTGATGAAGGTGGCCACCAGCATCATGTGCCAGGAGTGCGCCATGCAGACCAGCACAGCCCAGGTCACCGAGTGTGCGACCAGCAGGCCAACACAGCCTTGGCCGAAGCGGAACACCTGGCGGTGCATGCTCAAGCGTGCTCCGGATACGCCAAACGCAATGGCTACCAGCATGGGGCCGAGGAACAAGCCGGCCGGTACGGCCATGGCATGCAGCAGCTGGCCGCAGGCACCGGCGCAGGTCAGCAGGGCTAACCACAGGGTGGGGGTTCTGGAAGAGCCTGGGAGGGCAGTCTGCAACGGGGATACTCCTTGCGTAGCGACAACGCGGGCTGGCAACGCCAGCGCAGAAAATTATCGACTGCGTAATCGATCAAGTCTATTTTCTACTTTTGATGAATCCATAACTGAAATTCATGAATCATGGACCTGCGCGATCTCACCTACTTCGAAACCATCGCCGAACTCGGCCATCTGGGCCGAGCCGCAGAAAAGCTCAACCGCAGCCAGCCGGCACTGACCAAGAGCATTCAACGGCTTGAAGAGTCGCTGGGCACCCGGTTGTTTCAGCGCGACGGCCGCCGCATCAAACTCACCGATGTCGGCAAGCTGTTGCTGGCACGGGGCAGGCAACTGCAACTGAACATCGCCGAAACCGAGCGTGAGGTGCGCGATTTTGCCAATGGGCTGGTGGGTAACATTCGCCTGGGCTGCGCGGCGAGCATGGCCGACCACTTGCTGCCCCACCTGACCGCCGCCTTGCTCGAACGGGCGCCTGAGGTAACCCTGAAGCTGTCTATCGCGCAGGACGATGTACTCAAGGAGTCGCTACGGGCGGGGCGCCTGGATGTGATCATTTCGCCGCAGCTTGCCGATGACCCGCAGTTCACCACGCATGCCATCCTTGAAGATGAGGCGATCGTGGTGGCCAGCGCCGAGCATCCGGTGTTCTGCGGGCCCATCGAGCTAAAGGACCTCTGCCAGTACCGCTGGGTGCTGGCAGGGCCGACCGTTACAGCGCGGCGCTGGATCGACAATGTATTCATCAGCCACCAGTTGCCGGCGCCGCAAGTGCAGGTGGAAACCAACGCGATTTCACTGTTGCCACGGCTGATCGCCCGAACGCGACTGCTCAGCTTTGTCGCACGGGAAACGCTGGAACACGGGTTGGGGATGACGTGGTTGCGCGAGGTGCCTCTGCAGCAAACCACCATGCGCCGGACCGTGGCGGTGTCCGTGCGCACCGACGGCTACCTGTCGCCGGCAGCCGGGGCGCTGGTAGCGCTGCTGAAGGAAAAGGGCCCGAGCTTCTTCGAGCGGGATTGAACTGCTTGCGCGGCGCAGGTGTTGCCGCGCTGCCAAGCGTGGGCCATGGATGCTGGGTCAGGCCACTGGTATGGTCGGGTCAGCCGCCGCCAATGCTGCCTGACGGTCCGTGGCCGCCGGCGGATAAATCCAGATCGAGTTGATCTGCGACTTCAGCACCTTCGCTTCGGCCTTGTCCGTGGGCGGGGAAACCGTGCGTTCCCAGCCTTCGGTGTATACCGCGCCCCAGGCACCCAGGTCGAGGCAGGTCACATACTTGGGCTGGCTGTAGGGCATGGGCGCCACGCCAATGAGTTCGGCCACAGCGTTGTTGCCCGCGTAACGCCCGAGCGGGATGGCATGCTGGCAGGACATCACCGCGTAGTTGCCCGCCTCATCGCAGGCTGCGTAGGCCACGTCACCGGCGGCATACACCGCATCATTGCCCTTGACCTTGAGGTTGCCATCCACGTGCAGGCGGCCTTGGCGGTCGCGTTCGCCGCTGATCTGCTCGGTCAACGGGTTGGCCTTGAAGCCCACGGTCCAGATCACTGTACCGGCCTCGATGCGCTGGCCGTTGTCAAGCAGTACGCCTTCGGGGTCGACCGAGGCCACGCTGGCCGCGCAGATCCATTCGATACCCAGTGACTCGCAGGCCTGCTCGATAGAGGGGCGAATGCCGTCGCCCAAAGCTGCACCGATTTTCACGCCGCGGTCGACCACCACCACGCGCAGCCGTGCCTGCTCGCCAAGGATATTGCGCAAGCGCGATGGCAGCTCGGTCGCGGTCTCGATGCCGGTGAAGCCGCCGCCCGCCACTACCACGGTATTGCGTGCAGGGGTGTCGGGCAGGTTGGCCAAGGACTTGAGGTGGGCCTCAAGGCGTGCGGCACTGTCGATCTTGTCGACATCGAAGACATGTTCGATGCCGACCATGTCCGGGCGGTTGAGAACGCTGCCGCAGGCCATGATCAGGCGGTCGTAGGGCAGGCTGCACTCGGTGCCGCTTTGGGTGCGGTAGCTCACACGCTTGCCGGCTTCGTCGATGTGGAACGCCGTGCCCTGCACGAAACGCACGCTCACCGCCTCGAACAACGCCTGCAACGGTGCAGCCATGGTGTGTACGTCGGGCTCGTAGAACCGTGGGCGCACATGCAATTCGGGCTGAGGCGCGAGCAGCGTCACCTCGATATCCGTACGGCCATGCAGGTCCAGTTGGCGGACAGCGCTCAGGGCGCTCCACAGGCCGGCGAAACCTGCGCCAATGATCAGGATGTTTTTCATCGTTGTGCTCCTGGAAGGTCCGGATAGAACAAGGTAGCCCTTGTTTGCGATCAACGATGCTACGGGCGACGAAGCGCGGGCCCTAGGCCAAAGAACCCTGAATTTCGGCCAGCGGCACGCTGCGGGCGAAGCGCGCACGGTAGTCGCGCGGGGTGACGGCCAGGTGGCGCTGGAAGGCAAGGCGCATGCGTTCTTCGCTACCGAAGCCGCACAGGCGGGCGACCTGCTCGATGTGGCTGTCGGTGTTTTCCAGCTGGCGCCGGGCCGCCTCCAGGCGGAACACCTCGATCGCCTTGGCCGGTGTGCGGCCGGTCTTCAGTTTGTACACCCGGGTGAAATTGCGCAGGCTCATGTGCGCCTGTTCGGCCAGGCACTCCACGCTCAAGCGTGGGTCGCCCAGGTTCTCATTGAGCCACAGGTGCAGGGCTTCGAACTCCGCGCAGTCCTGGCCTTGCAGCTTGAGCAGTTCGCTGAACTGCGCCTGGCCGCCCGGGCGCTTGAGAAACACCACCAGTTCGCGAGCCACCTGCATCGCGACGTCGCGGCCGCAGTCCAGCTCGACCAGCGCCAGTGCCAGGTCGATCCCTGCACTCACACCCGCCGAGGTCCACAGGGTACCTTGCTGAACGAAGATCGATTCGTGGTCGACCTGCACGGCCGGGAAGTCGCGGCGCAACACCTCGCACATGGCCCAGTGGGTGGCAGCACGACGGCCGTCGAGCAGGCCGGCACTGGCCAGCAGGAACGTGCCGCTGCAGACCGATGCCGTGCGCCTGGCGTGCTGGCTGGCGCGGCGCAGCCAGGCCACCAGCGGACCGTGCTCGGGAAGGCTGCGGATGATGTCCGGCGCGCCGGGTACGATCAACGTGTCGACGGCCTGGGCCATGGCATCATCCAGGCGCTCGGTGGCCACCACCAGGCCTTCGGCGGTTGGCTGCAGGCCACCGTCGAGGCTGGCAGTATGCAGGCGGTAGCCGGGCAGGCCGCGCTCGGCCATGGCCTTGGTGGCTGCCCAGAACACGGTCTGCGCGCCGCTGAGGTCGAGCAGGCCCATGGCGGGGTAGGCAACGAAGACCACCACCCGAGGCTGGTCGACGGGTAACAGGGGAGGGTCGAGTTGCCCTGCGATATCGGTCATGGTGTGGCCTGATTGAAACGAAAAGTGGCGCTTGACTATTGGGTCACCGGGCGCCCCAAGGTATGAGTTGGTCGCGCTGTGCAACGTTACAGGGAGGTTGAGTCAGGGTGAACGCCCGAGCCCGTTCCAGAATATCTGTACTGTTGCGCAAGGCCGAAGCCTAACTGTGCCGGTCCAGCATGTGCAAATGGCTTTATGCTGTAACGAAATATGTCTAGAACGCCTGAAGAAGGAAGCTGCAATGCCGCTCAAGGACCTGCTGATTGCCCTGGTGGTGATCGTCGCCTGGGGAGTCAATTTCGTGGTCATCAAGGTGGGCCTCGATGGCCTGCCGCCGATGCTGTTGGGGGCGTTGCGCTTCTTGCTGGTTGCGTTCCCGGCGATCTTGCTGGTCAAGCGGCCGAAACTGCCGTGGCGCTGGCTGATCGCCTATGGCGCCACGATTTCCCTGGGGCAGTTCGCCTTCCTGTTCCAGGCCATGTATAGCGGCATGCCGCCAGGCCTGGCGTCACTGGTGTTGCAATCCCAGGCTTTCTTCACCCTCGGGTTCGCTGCGCTGTTTCTGGGTGAGCGCTTGCGCCTGGCGAGCCTGCTGGGTTTGCTGGTTGCAGCCAGCGGGCTGGCGCTGATCGGCAGCGAGGACAGTGGCCACGTGCCGATGGTGGCGCTACTGCTGACCTTGTGCGCAGGCGCAATGTGGGGCATGGGCAATATCATCACACGGCGGTTTGGCTCGGTCGACCTGGTGGCGCTGGTGATCTGGGGCGGGCTGATCCCGCCGCTGCCGTTTTTGGCCCTGTCTTGGTGGCTGGAAGGGCCCGAGCGTATCGGCCATGCGCTGGCCAATATCAGCTGGAGCTCGGTGCTGGCGCTGATCTACCTGGCGTTCGTAGCCACCATGCTCGGCTACAGCTTGTGGAGCACGCTGCTGTCGCGGCACCCGGCGGGTAAGGTCGCGCCGTTTTCGTTGCTGGTGCCGGTGATTGGCTTGAGCTCTTCCGCCTGGTTGCTGGGTGAGCGGCTGACGGCAGTGCAGGGGTGGGGGGCGCTGTTGGTGATGCTCGGGCTGCTGGTCAATGTGTTCGGACCCAAGCTTGGCCAGCGGTTACGGGCTGCGAGCGCTCAATAATGGTTGTGTAGAGCCGTTCGGCCCTCTCCCGGGTAAACCCGAAGGGCCGATGCTTTGTTAGACTCGGGCTCTTTTGTCACGCCACCGGAGCCTGCGATGATCATATCCACCACCAGCCAGCTCGAAGGCCGGCCGATTGCTGAATACCTTGGCGTAGTCAGCTCCGAATCGGTGCAAGGCATCAACTTCGTGCGCGATTTCTTTGCACGCTTTCGCGACTTCTTCGGCGGCCGCTCACAGACGCTGGAGGGCGCACTACGCCTCGCCCGCGAGCAGGCAACCGAGGAACTGAAAGCACGGGCACGGCAGTTGCAAGCCGATGCAGTGGTGGGTGTGGATTTCGAAATCAGCATGCCCTCAGTGCAAGGCGGCATGGTTGTAGTGTTCGCCACGGGCACCGCTGTGCGCCTGAAATAAAGGCATTGTGCCACTTGTCGGCTCCGGGTGGTTTGCCCGAGCAGTCCGTAAATGACCGGCTAGTCTCACTTTCACAGGCTGCGTTTTTCCAGGCAAAACCCTTCACTTGCCGGCGCGGTCGCCACTGAAATGGAGACAGGGCATGAGTGAGTCCTTTTTCGAAGACATGAATGATGCGTTCCCTATCAACAGCCAGGTGCGCTGCGGTCAGGCAGCGTTTCGCCTGGGCTTTGCCCACATGACGCTGGATGATTCGCAGCAGCTGCAACCGGCACATCTGCAACGCAGCAAAAAGGGCCGCTTCACGCCGAGGGTTGCGCCGAGAAAGTGACCCCGTTCACATAACCCCGCACCCTTCGCGGGGTTTTTTTGTTCCTTGTTTGATCTTGCTCATGGTAACGCTGGGTTGTGCTCGCCGAATCGATGCAGCTGTGGTCTTCTGCCTGGGGACCTCAGGAAAGGAGCACTGTTTGCATGCGGGTCAGGGAAGAGGCTTACTGGCAGTGGGCCGATGCGCAATTGCACTGCCGCAGCCACGATGAAGCACTGAGCGATGGCACCACCATCGATGTACAGGTGCGCCTGTCACGGCTGGGCGCCACGCAACTGTTCCTTGGGCTGTACGGCCAGGACGGCAAAGCGTTGCTGGAAGAGTATTACCCGGCACGCCC
This sequence comes from Pseudomonas sp. M2, assembly GCF_015751845.1. Classification (NCBI taxonomy): domain Bacteria; kingdom Pseudomonadati; phylum Pseudomonadota; class Gammaproteobacteria; order Pseudomonadales; family Pseudomonadaceae; genus Pseudomonas; species Pseudomonas sp. M2. Next base: position 5,656,373 of record NZ_JADOUD010000001.1, on the reverse strand, counting down.
GGGTGAGACCATGACACGTGCTTTGGTATGGGGCGTCGAGCGGGCCAGGGCGCTGGCGATTGGCGCATTGGCATTGCCGCAGCGACAGCGTCGCCAGGCATGAAAAAGCCCGGCCTATGCGGGCCGGGCTCAGGAAGTGGTGTGGCAGCTCAATGAAGGGTCAGTTGAGCGGCTCGATCACCTTGACTGCCTGCCGCTCACGGGCGGCGGGCCATTCTTGTTGCAGGGTCTGCAGCACGCGGCCAACGAACTCGGTGTCGGCGGCGGCCTTCTTGCCGACGTAGCCCTGGCCACGGCGGTAGACCTTGAAGCGGGCACGCATGCTGGGCAGGTGCTCTTCGAATTCATCTTCGATGGTGTTCGGCGGCAGGCGGTCGAGGCGCACTTCGCCGGTTTGGCTGACCCACAGCAGGTGGTCGTCGAGGCTGTCCTTGCGCATGGCAAACAGCTGGGCCAGTTGGTCAATTGTGGGATTGTTGTTCAAGTTCATCATAAAGCCCCCATTACCCATTTTTGTTGGTGATTTTCACAGTTGGCGCTACAGCATGTAGCGCACTACCAAGGCTGCTACAGCAGCATCGCAACAGGGGCTTTCTCACGCTGCCTTTTGGACAGTTCCCTCTCCACGGACGGCCTGCGTTACCGCGCAGGCCATCTGGAACACCCTTGCCACCGCTCCCGATCAGGGAGACGGCTTCATCATGCCCAAGCGCGATGAATGGCGTCAACCGTTTTGTAGTGAATATTTTTTTCCACTACATCTTGTCGGACAATCCTGCTCGGGGTGCCTTTCAGCGGTCAATGCCGGAGAGGATCCGGTAGGCCGCACGCACGCGTTCTTCGTTGGGATAATTGCGGTTTGCCAGAAGAACGATGGCCTTGCCTTCGGCCGGAATGAACGCGGCATAGGCGCCAAAGCCGCCCGTGGCGCCGGTCTTGTTGTACCAGGCCTGGGGCAGGGCGGGGCGTGTCGGGTTCAGACGCTGGGTGGCCTGAGGCTCCCGAACCATCCGTGAACCGTTGCCATCGACCAGCGTATCGAGCGCTGCGGGGTAGGGGTAGCGTTCCCATCCCAGGCCTTGGGTCATTGCACCGACCTGGAAATAGCCCGCCTGGGTAATGGCGGCCGCCTTTCTCAACGCAGGCGACAACTCGGCTGGCTGCATGTGCAGGCGCACGTAGCGCAGCAGGTCGCTGGCGCTGGTCTTGATTGCGTAGGCCTCATCGGCATATGGGCCCGGGCTGACGTGCACCGGCCGGTTTTGTGCGTCATACCCTTGGGCATAGAGGCCCTGCGCGCTGGCAGGTACCTGCAGGTAGGTGTGTTTCAGGCCCATTTGTGGCAACAGGCTTTTGGTCATCAGTTCTGCGAATGGCTGCTGCTGCGCGCGTGCTGCCAAGTCGCCGAACAGCCCCAGGCTTGGGTTCGAATAGCAGCGCTGGGTACCATGTTCAGCACGGGGCTTCCAGGTTCGGAAGAACTCCAGCGCTTGCTCGTCAGTCTGGACAGCGTCAGGGAACTGCAGGGGCAGGCAGTCGGCGCTGTACGCCCCCAGTTCGAGCACACTGGCTTTACCCAGCGACGTGCCGGCAAGGGCTGGCTGATAGCGTTCGGCCGGTGCGTCGAGATCAAGCTTGCCTTCGGCGCTGGCCAGCGCGGCAAGGGTAGCGGTGTAGGTTTTGCTCAATGAACCGATCTCGAACAGCGTATCGGCGGTGACGGGTTTGTTGTCGGCCTTGCTGGCCACGCCGTAGCTGAAGTAGTGCGCCTGGCCGTTTACGTACAGGCCTACGGCCATGCCGGCGATGTCCTGGTCATGCATCAGTGGGCGGATGATCTCGTCCACCTGGGCCTGCAGGGGATCGGCTGCGTTTGCCGTGGCGGCGATCAACGCCAGCGCGGTAGCTGCAATGAGGGGAGCGAAGTGCATGCAAAGATCCTTTTCAGTCTGTGTCCGTTGAGCGACACCGGTGGGGGTTCCAGCGTTAGCGGGAAAAAGCCCAAGACCTTATCGTCTGTCATTGCACAACGACAAGACGGAAACTGTTATGAAGTATTTGCGCATGTTGTTCGACAACTTCACCCTGGCCTTGCTCGGGGTAGTGCTGATCGCCACCGTGTTGCCCTGCTCTGGTGATGGCGCGGTGTATTTCGGCTGGTTGACCAATCTGGCCATCGGTCTGCTGTTCTTCCTGCACGGTGCCAAGCTGTCGCGCGAGGCGATCATCGCCGGTGCCGGGCACTGGCGCCTGCACTTGCTGGTGTTCTCCTGCACCTTCGTGCTGTTCCCGTTGCTCGGCCTTGCCTTCAAGCCACTGTTCGTGCCGCTGGTGGGCAACGAGTTGTATCTGGGCGTCCTCTACCTGTGCGCTTTGCCGGCCACTGTGCAGTCGGCCATCGCCTTCACATCGTTGGCCCGCGGCAACGTGCCAGCTGCCATTTGCAGTGCAGCGGCGTCCAGCCTGATCGGGATCTTCCTGACGCCGCTGCTGGTGATGCTGCTGTTGGGGGCTGGGGGCGATACCGGGTCGGGCCTGGATGCAGTGCTGAAAATCACCCTGCAGCTGTTGGTGCCCTTCATCGCCGGGCAGATTGCGCGGCGCTGGATTGGCGCATGGGTCAAGCGCAATGCGCGCTGGCTCAAAGTGGTGGATCAGGGCTCGATCCTGCTGGTGGTCTACACCGCGTTCAGCGAGGCGGTAGTGACGGGCTTGTGGCACACGGTATCGCCGCAGCACCTGGCGGGCTTGTTCGCCGTATGCGGGATTCTGCTGGCTGTAGTGCTGTACGGTACCCGCTTGCTGGGCAAGGTGTTGGGCTTCAGCCTGGAAGACCGCATCACCATCCTGTTTGCCGGCTCCAAGAAGAGCCTGGCCACGGGTGTGCCAATGGCGCAAGTGTTGTTCGTGGGCAGTGGCATCGGCGCCATGATCTTGCCGCTCATGCTGTTCCATCAAATCCAGTTGATGGTGTGTGCGGTGCTGGCGCAGCGGTATGCCAGCAGGGTGGAAGAGGGTGAGGGGGCTACTGCTTCCTCCTGATGAGGCCGGTGAAGGCTAACGAGCCTGCCCCGAACTGCGCTGGCGCAAGGCCTTGCCGACCTCGGCCTCGATCTTGTAGGCCGGCTCTTCGAGCGCCTCGTAATTGCGCGTATAGCGACGGGCGAATTCCTCTACCCCCAGTTCCTGATACTGCTGCACATGCTTGAGCTCATGCGCCCACAGTGCCACGTTGTCCTCTGCATCACTGGCATGGCGGAAGATGATCGTGTCGATCAGCGTCACCGCATTCACATCCGGGTTCTGCAGCAGGGCATTGGCGGCGCTGATCTGCTGCTCGTCCCCAACCCGATAGCGCGCTGCATCGAGCACGGCAAAGTCATACCAGCCCTCAAGCTGGGCTCGGATGTGCAAGGGGATCGGTTCACTGCCGTTGGCGGTAGCTTCATCGCGGGCCTGGCGCAAGGCGAAGGCCAGGCTGCTGGAGGCCATGACCTCGACGTCCTTGAGCACCTGGCCGGCCTGGCCAAGGTCGATCGGCGCGCAGAAGCAACCCATCAGGCAGACCTGATACTGCCCTGGTGGGCAGGCCTGCTCGGCCGAGGCCGTAGTGCTCAGCAACATTGCACACAGCAGGCTAGCAGCTCTCATTCAGAGCCCTTTCGACGCAACTTCGATTGGCTTGCAGAAGCTGGGTCTGGACCGACTCGCTGGCCAGCATGCGCCCGACCACCAGCGCCCCGACACACTGGCTGATCAGCACCCAGGCCAGGGCTTCATCCTCCAGCGTCTGGCTCCACGCACTGTGCAGGCTCACCAGCCAGTGCTCGGCTTCTTCACGCACCGGCCGTTCGGCGCGGGCAATCTCCACGCCCAGTGGCGGCAGCGGGCAACCGCCTTCGGGATTGTGCAGGTGCGCCAGGCTCAGGTACTGCTGCAGGCAGCGCACCAGGCGTTCGCGGCTGGCGCCCTGATTGGCCAGGCGTGCCAGCGGGCTGTTGCAAAGCTCTTGGCGGACCACTTCGGTAAACAGGTCGTCCTTGGACGGGAAGTGGTTGTAGAAGGCGCCGCCGGTCAGGCCGATGGCTTTCATCAGCCCGGCCACCCCGGTGCTGGCAAAACCGCCGCGCTTGGCCAGCGCACCGCTGCTGGCTAGCAGCTTGTCACGGGTTTGTTGCTTGTGTTCAGTTGAGTAGCGCACCTGAAAAACCTCGCGGGCGGGCTTGACGATGCCGGTGATCGTAACATAGCGTTCGTTTACTAAACGATCGTTCATCAATTGAGGCGCGCATGACAGAACAACAAAAAGTGGTGCTGGTGATCGGTGCGGGAGATGCCACTGGCGGCGAAATCGCCAAGCGCTTTGCCCGTGAGGGGTACATCGCCTGCGTCACACGGCGTCAGGTCGACAAACTGCAACCCTTGGTGGAAGAGATCCGTGCTGCCGGCGGGCAGGCACACGGTTTCGCCTCCGATGCACGCAAGGAAGATGAAGTCGCCGAGCTTGTCGAAACCATCGAGCGCGATATCGGGCCGATCGAAGCCTTCGTTTTCAATATTGGCGCCAATGTCCCCTGTAGCATCCTTGAGGAAACCCCGCGCAAGTACTTCAAGATCTGGGAAATGGCCTGCTTCGCAGGCTTTCTCACCGCCCAGGCGGTGGCACGGCGCATGGTCGTGCGTGAGCGCGGCACAATCCTGTTTACCGGTGCCACCGCGGGCACCCGTGGCGCAGCCGGGTTTGCGGCCTTCGCCGGAGCCAAGCATGGCCTGCGGGCTTTGGCGCAAAGCATGGCGCGTGAGTTGGGGCCGCGCAATATCCACGTTGCCCATGTGGTGGTGGATGGCGCCATCGACACCGCATTCATCCGTGACAGTTTCCCCGAACGCTACGCCCTCAAGGATCAGGACGGCATTCTGGATCCGGCGCACATCGCCGACAGCTACTGGTTCCTGCACGCACAGCCACGCGACGCCTGGACCTTTGAACTCGACCTGCGCCCGTGGATGGAGCGCTGGTAAGCCCTACCCTTAAAGGAGTGCGTTGCATGAGCAAGACCGTGGAGTTCTTCTTCGACCTGGGTAGCCCCGCCAGCTATCTGGCCTGGACCCAGCTACCGGCGCTGTGCGCCCGCCATGGCGCAGCGTTGCGTTACCGGCCGATGTTGCTTGGCGGCGTGTTTCAGGCCACAGGCAACGCGTCGCCAGTGATGATCCCCGCCAAGGGGCGCTACATGTTCACCGACCTGGCGCGGTTTGCCGCGCGCTATGGCGTGCCGTTCGGGCTGCCGCCTGGCTTTCCCATCAACACCTTGGCCTTGATGCGTGGGCTGGTGGGCACGCAGTTGCGCGCGCCGGAACGCTTCGACGCTTTGCTCGCGGCGCTGTTCAACGGGTTATGGGTACAACGGCGCAACCTTGGTGATGTCACCGTATTGGAGCAGGTGCTCGCTGAAGCCGGTTTTACCGCCGCTGAATTTCAGCTGCTGACTGGCGACGAAGAGGTGAAGGCGGCATTGAAACAGGCGACAGAAGAGGCTGTGGAGCGCGGGGTGTTTGGTGCGCCGACCTGTTTTGTCGATGGCCAGATGTACTTTGGCCAGGATCGTCTGGACTTCGTGGCCGATGCACTGAAGCTTTGAGCGCTGCGGGCTGTTCGCGGTGCTGGCCGCGATCAGCCCGGCCCATTGGGCCTTGAATCAGAAATTGGCCGGCGTGTTGGCGCTGATGATCTCCGCCTCGTCCTGACCAATGTTCTTGAAGCTGTGCGGCAGGGTAGTGGGGATGTAGTAACCATCGCCGGAGTTCAGAACGCTGACCTGGCCATCGACCCACAGTTCCACGGTGCCCCGTGTGACCAGTCCGCATTCTTCGCCTTCGGCATGCACGATCGGCTCACCCGAATCGGCACCCGGTGCATACAGTTCACGCAGCATGCGCATCTGCCGTGCCTCGACGCTGGCACCGACCAGCAGCATGCGCAGGCCATTGCGGCCCAGGTCGGGCTGCTCGCTGGCGCGGAACACGAAGCGCTCTTCCCGTACCGGCTCGTCGAAGCTGAAGAACTCTGCCAAGGTCATCGGGATGCCTTCGAGCAGTTTTTTCAGGGAGCTTACCGATGGGCTGACGCGGTTCTGCTCGATTTGCGAAATGGTCGAGTTGGTGAGCCCGCTGCGGCGGGCCAGTTCGCGTTGGGAAAGGTTGTTGCGTTCACGCACCAGTTTGAGTCGTGTCCCCGTGTCCATAGCCGCCTTGTAATCAGAGGTGTTAAAAATAATGGGCGCATTAAAACACACTCTGCACGCTCGCGCGCTGTGCTTGTCAGGCGCGTGAGCGCGGCATAGGCCACAGCCCGACCAGCAGCAACAGCACAGCCACCACCAGGAATGGCAGGCGTGGGTCGAGGGCGTAGATCAGTGTCCCGGCCAGCGGGCCGATCACCGCGCCCATACCTTGAGCTGCGCCGATGGAGCCGGCGGTGGCGCCCTGTTCTGAAGCGTGCATGGCATTGGCGGCGAGTGCCGAGAACGCCGGGAAGACAAAGCCCATGCCGGCGGCAGCGACAAAATAGCACCCCCACAGCCACGGCGCGCTGGTAGCCAGCGAACCGGCGGCAAAGCCCAGTGCCGAAACGCTGGCGCCAACGCGGATCATCTTCAGCGGTGGCCATTCCAGCTGGCGCAGGATGACTTGTGACAGGATCAGTGCCACCCCGACGGTGGTCAGGGCGATGCCGGCAGCCTGGGCGGCCTCTGCCGGCCCCAGCTGCAGGCGGTCAAGGGCGAAGAAGCCGACGATGATCTGCGACACCGTCACGCTGAGCATCGCGCTGAATGCCACCAGCAGCGGCCGGCGCAGGCGCGGGTCGCTCAAGTGCACCGGGCTGGGCGCATGGCGATGGGCCAGGGGTTGTGGCTTGAGTTTGAACAGCAGGACCAGAAACGCGCTGGCAGGCAGCAGCGACATCACATGGAAGGGCAGGCTCAAGCTGTACCGTGCCAGCAATGCCGCCAGCGCCGGCCCGAGTACCAGGCCCACGGCATTCGCTGCACCCAGCGATGCCATGGCACGGGCGCGCTGTTGTGGCCCGACATGATCGGCGATCAGCGCATTGCAGCCCACCGGGATGGCCGCGTAGAAGGCACCGATGCAGCCGCGCGCGAGCATCAGGCCGACGAACGCCAAGGTAGCCCCGGGCAGCCAGCGCAATGCGCCTTCGACGAACAGGCACAGCAGCCAATACGCCACCGTGAAGCCGGCACTGCCCAGCAACAGGATGCGTCGGCGGCCCAGGCGGTCGGCTGCGCGGCCCCAGGGGCGGGCCAGCAGCACCCAGACCACACCTGACACAGTCACCGCAGCGCCAGCTTGCCAGGTGGCCATGCCGAGCAGTCGGGCGATGGGCCCGATCAAGGCGACGAATGCCATCATCGCCATGGTGCAGGCCATGTTGGCCAGCAGCAACGGGCGCGTGTCCAGTGTACTGGCGGTGGTCAAGGGGGCAGGGTCCTTTGCGACATTCATTGGGCAGTCCAGGGCAGTTGAACAGACGGCGTGCAGATCGATGAGACATTCAGCGTTGCGGGCCAGCCCATGCACCGCATGCCGTCAGTCACTGCGGCGCAGCGGCCCTGGCCACATGCTACGCAATACCCCGTCCCGGCGCACCAGTGCATGCATCAGCGCCGCGCCCAGGTGCACCAGTACCGTAGCGAACAACAGGTAGCCGGCCCAGCCATGCGCCTGGCGCAACATTGCGTACAGTTGCAGGTCGTGCGGGGCGATCGCGGGCAGTTGCAGCGGGCGCGGATACCCGCCTGCCGACAGCATGGCCCAGCCCAATAGCGGCATTGCCAGCATCAACGCGTAGAGCAACAGGTGCGATGCGCCTGCGGCGAGCCGCTGCAGCGGGGGCAGGTCTTGTGGCAGAGGGGGGTGAGGAAGGCTCAGGCGCAGACCGATACGCACGATCACCAGAAGCAGCAGCGCCAGGCCCGTGGCCTTGTGCAACTCTACCAGCACCGGGTGGCGCAGCGACAGGTCGCCAACCATGCTCACGCCAATGAACAGCATGGCGATGATCAGAATCGCCATCAGCCAATGCACCAAGCGGGCAAGGGGGTGGAAGGCTTCGGGTTTCATGGGCGGGCTCCTGCGCCGAGGGATTCGCGGCTGCGGCGGTTGAAGGACTCCGAGTAGGCCGCCGAACGGGCAGCGAGAATCGGGTCATTGGAAGGCTGGATGCCGCTGGGCAGGATCAACGGGTCGAAATTCAGGTCACGGCAAGCGCCTTGCTCCGGTGCATCCACCTGTTCGATGACCAGGGTGCCGGCATCTACGCTGCGCCGTTCGGCGGGCCAGGGCTGGGCCGGGTTGTCCTGTGCATCGCCGGGGTTGGCCAGTACAAGCCGCAAGGTCCAGCGCAACGGCCCCTGGGTCAGGCGTTGCTGCAGGTCATGCTGCAGGAACTGTTTGTCGTCGACCTTGCCGGGCAGGGCAGCGAAAGGCGTTTGTGGCTCGAGCTGCCAACGCACCGGGTGCGCAGTGCCACTGGCGTCGATCAGGCGGAAGGCATTGATGCTGTGGTACTGGGTGTTGGCGAAACTGTCGCTGGGTTTGTAGCTTGCGGCCCATTGGCGGAAGGCAGCGCTTTCCGGGTGGGCGGCAAAGAAGGCCTGCTGCTTTGCCGGGTCCGGCTTGCCGGTGGCAGGGTCTGGCGCGTTGGCCAGCACCTGGTCGTAAAACCCTTGTGGTGTGCTGATCGCCAGCACAGGGGGGTTGTTCATCCCGGTGCGCCAGACTTGGCCGTCGTCGGTGCTCAGCTCAATTGCCAGGCTGCGCACCGGTATGCCCGTATCGGGGGCGAACGGGTTGGCGCCACCGATGGCGAAGCGGCCGATTACCGGTACCCGATCCTGGGTGAACGCGCGTGCTGTCGACAGCGTGGCGGCCTGGCCGCTGGGCTGGAAGTAGCCGCTGACGCACAGGCCTTTCGCGTGGTTCTTGCGATAGCCCGGGTAGTGGCCGGCCTGGGCTTCGAAGGTGTCGATGATGCGTTGCGGAGTCAGCTGCGGCCCGCCGATCCAGCCTGCGGCGTAGGCAAAGCCTGCGCCCAAAGCCAGCATCACGGCGCCAATGCCGGCCAGGCGCAGGGCCTTGTCCGGGCCGTGCAAGGGTGAGTTCATGGTGTTCATCCGGTTCAGTGAAGATGCCGGTACGACGGGGCAGGGAACTATTTATTCCATCGATGGGAATAAATTTTGTGGCGGCGCGTCTGCCCCCTACACTGACAACCCCCGAGCCGGTACCTTGCCATGCACGACCTGGACGAACAGCAGTGGCGCGAGTTGCTGCAGCGCCTGCGCCGCTTTGCCTTGTGGCTGAGCCGCGAACCGGGCAGCGCCGACGACCTGGTGCAGGGCACTGTAGAACGTGCCCTCAGCCGCAGCAGCCAGCAACGTGATGCCGATGCGCTGCGTGCCTGGTTGTTCACCATTCTTTACCGGCTGTTTCTCGACGGTAAACGCCGTGAGCGCCTGCATAACCGCTGGCTATCGTGGTTCGGCCGCGCGGAGCAGGAAAGCGAAGCGCTCGGCGGTAACATCGAGAGCATCGTTCTGGCCCAGGCCGACCTGCAGGCCTTTGCCCGGCTATCGACCGAACAGCGTGCCTTGTTGCTGTTGGTGAGTGTCGAAGGGCTGAGCTACAAGGAGGCGGCCCAGGCACTGGGCATCCCCATCGGCACAGTGATGTCGCGCCTGTCACGTGCCCGTGCCGCCTTGCGTGAACTGACTGAGGGCAACCCCCAGCCCCCGGCCTTGCGGAGACTGAAATGACGCGCCTGATACCCAGCGAAGACGAACTGCATGCCTATGTTGACGATCGACTCGAGCCGACGCGGCGTGCCGAGGTGCAGGCCTGGCTGACGGCCAACCCTGAGCAAGCTGCACGTATCGAGGCCTGGCGCAACGATGCTCGACGCTTGCGCACGGCCCTGGCCGGGTTTGGCGATCAACCTAGGGCGGCGCAGTTGGATCGGGGCCAGTTGCAGCGGCGTGTGCGTCAACGGCGCCAACGCCGCCTGGCTTCGGCTGCGGTTTTGCTGCTGGCACTGGGCATAGGCGGGGTGGGTGGTTGGCAGGCCCGGCAGGTCACGCTGGCAGGGAACGAGTTGCCCATGGCTGACGCCGTTCAGGCGCACCGCTTGTTCGCCGGCAGCGAGGCGCTGGATATCCAGGCCAGTGACCCGACGCAGTTGCGCGACTGGCTGGGCAGGCATTTCAGCAGGGTGGGGCAGCTGCCTGACCTCACCGGCTACGGGTTCCAGCCTGTGGGCGCACGATTGTTGAGCAATGAGCAAGGGCCAGCGGCGTTGCTGGTGTTCCAGGACCGCCAAGGGCAGCGCATCAGCCTGTTCCTGCGCTCACCTGGGGAGCGTTTCGAGCGCATGCCGCAAGGGCAGCGTGTCGATGGCCAGCTGGAGGCGAGGTATTGGTCGCATGGGGCCTATAACTTTGCCCTGGTCAGTGCGGCGGATGATGTGCGCGGGGCGGGTGTGGGGGAGGCCTTGCGGTTGGGCCTTTAGTGTCGGTCAGCCCCCCCGTCGCGACGCGTCCGCTGTGGGGGCCGGCTTGCCGGCGATCACCGGCAAAGCCGGTGCCATGCACCGCAGTGCCTGCATCGCTGCGAGCCGGTTCACACGACAAGCGTTGGGCTGCCTCACTCGTGAAGGCGCCGGAGCCTGTCAGCTCAATTCAAGCCAGATCGGCGCGTGGTCCGAGGGTTTTTCCATTGCGCGCAGCTCATAGTCCACACCTGCGGCCTTGATCCGCGGCACCAGGTGCTGCGAAGCCATGATCAGGTCGATGCGCAGGCCACGCTTGGGCTCGTCCTCGAAGCCGCGGCTGCGGTAGTCGAACCAACTGAAGCGGTCCGTTACTTCTGGATGCAGGTGGCGGAAACTGTCCACCAGCCCCCAGCCCTTGAGGCGCTCCATCCACTCGCGTTCCTCGGGGAGGAAGCTGCATTTGCCTGTCCTCAGCCAGCGTTTGGCGTTGTCCGGACCGATACCGATGTCGCAGTCCTGGGGCGAGATGTTCATGTCGCCCATTACCAGCACCGGTTGGTCCTGCTTGAACTGCCCCTCCAGCAACGCCTGCAGGTCGCTGTAGAAACGCTGCTTGGCCGGAAACTTGGTGGGGTGGTCGCGGCTTTCGCCCTGCGGGAAGTAACCATTCATGATGGTGATCGGCGTGCCATTGGCATCAGCGAACGTGCCCCAGATGAAACGGCGCTGGGCGTCTTCTTCGTCTGTGGCAAAGCCTTTGAACAGGCTCAGCGGCGCCTGGCGCGAGAGCAGGGCGACGCCGTAGTGGCCTTTCTGGCCATGGTAGTGCACGTGGTAGCCCAGGGCCTGAACGTCGGCCAAGGGGAACTGATCGTCGCTGACCTTGGTTTCCTGCAGGCCGATCACGTCCGGCTGGTGCTTTTCGATCAGCGCCGCCAGCTGGTGCGGGCGGGCCCGCAGGCCATTGATGTTGAAACAGACGATCTTCATGGAAAGACAATCCCGGTAAAAGGCCGGATGCTAGCCGACATCGTCCCTGATCACCAGCGTGGCGGCTTCGCGAAGGCGCTGCTAACGTGCACTCAAGGGGGGAACGATGCGCCGTGGGGCTCCTCCAAGGCACTGTATGCCCATTCCAGGAGGACTGCCCGCAATGCCCGAAGCCACTGCCGCCCAGGCTCGCATCTGCACACTCGATGATGGCTACAGCCGTGAGGCACGCTCACTGCTGTACAACGCCTACCTGAAAGAGCCCACCTTTGCCTACATCTTCGAGGCCCAGCGCCCTGGCTATGAACGACGCTTGCGCGTGATGGTGCGCGAGTGGGTACGACAGCATTTCTACCTGCAGTTGCCGGCCATTGGCCTGTTGCTGGATGACCGCCTGATAGCGTTGGCGCTGATCGTACCGCCGCAGCGCCGGTTGGGCGTGGCCGACAGTTGGGCCTGGCGCCTGCGCATGCTGCTGGGCACCGGGCAACGCTGCACCCGACGCTACATGGATTATCAGGCGGCGCTGGTCGGTTGCCTGCCGACAGAACAGGTCCACATGTTGCCGCTCCTGGGTGTGCACCCAGCGTTTCGCGGTCAGCACTATGGCGAACAATTGTTACAGGCCGTGCACGACTGGTGCGCAGAAGACCCCAACACACAAGGCGTGGTGCTGGATTCGGGCAACGAGCATTACCTCCCGTTCTATGAGCGCCAGGGGTATGAGGAGATTGGCGAGGTGGCTGTAGGGCCAATCCGAGAAAGAGTGTTTTTTCATCCCTGTCCGGTATCTTCAATTTCCCCGACAGCATGAAAGCCCGCCAGGCGGCTCCCTTGAGCGCCTGGCTCTGGTAGCATGCGCCGCATGACGTATTCAGGAAGACTGACTTGGGGCCTGGTTTTCTGGGCCGCCAGTTTCACAGCATGGGGGCAGAGCGAATTGCTTGTGCAGGTAAACCCTGCCAACAAAGCGCTCAAAGCCAATGTCGAAGGCTATATAGGTACCCTGGGTGACCGCGATGAAGAGGCGCTTTTGCGCTTCAGCCGCGGGGCGCAGGAGCAGGCGCGAAAAGCGGCGCAAGCGCTTGGCTACTATCAGGCGCAGATCGATAGCGAGGTCAGGCCGCCTGCCAAGGCCGACCAACCGGCGAAGCTGATCCTTCATATCGACCCGGGTGAGCCTGTGCGCTTGCGCAACGTAACCGTGCGCATCGAAGGGCCTGCCAGCGAGATGAAAGCGTTTCGCGTACCCGACAGCAAAGCCCTGCGCGCCGGTGAGCAACTCAACCATGGGCTGTACGAGGACGCCAAACGGTTGATCCAGAACCAGGCGTCGCGCTACGGCTTCTTCAGTGGGCATTTCAGCCGCCAGCGCCTTGCCGTCGACCCGCAGGCCGGGGTGGCCGATATCGAACTGGTGTATCAGAGCGGCCCACGCTATCGCTTGGGTGCGGTCAGGTTCAGTGGCGACACGCCGCTGGACGAAGAACTGCTGCAGCGCATGGTCTCGTTCGAACCGGGCACGCCATACGACTCCGAACTGATCGCTGAGCTGAACAACGACCTGCAGTCCAGCGGCTATTTCGAGGGTGTGCGGGTCGATGCTGCGCCCACTGCCGCAGTGGCTGAGCAAATCCCCGTGGACGTGCGCCTCGATACCCGCAAACCGCGGACAATAGGCCTGGGCCTGGGTTACTCGACGGATGTCGGGCCGCGCGGCAAAGCCAATTGGACACGCCACTGGGTCAACCCCCAAGGTCACAGCTACGGCTGGGAAACAGAACTTTCAGCCCCCCGGCAAAACGTGGGGCTGTGGTACGACGTGCCCCTTGACCCGCCCCTGACCGACAAGTTGCGTTTCGCTGGCGGCTATCAGAATGAAGAGATCGCCGGTACAGACACACTCAGCAAGCTGCTGACCGTGGGGCCGGAATGGCACAGCAAGCTGCCCAGTGGCTGGCAACGGGTGATCTCGCTCAAGTACCAGCGTGAAGAGTATCGCCTTGGCGACGATTCGGGCCTGAGCAACCTGCTTATGCCGGGCGTAAGTTTCTCCTACCTGCGCAGCGACAACCGCATCGACCCGCACAATGGCTACCGCCTGCAGTTCGATACCCAGGTGGCCAAGGAAGGGCTGGTGTCCGACACCAACCTGTTGCATGGCAACGTGCTGCTCAAGGGCCTGACCACGCTCGGGCACAACCACCGCTTGCTCGGCAGGGTGCAGTTCGGTGGCAGCGCCACCAACGGTTACAAGAACAACATCCCGCCATCGCTGCGTTTCTTCGCCGGTGGTGACCAGAGCGTGCGCGGCTACGACTATCAGACGCTGTCGCCAAAGAACAGCGACGGCGACCGTATCGGTGGCCGCTACTTGGTGGCAGGCAGCGTCGAATACCAGTATTCGCTGACCGAGAAGTGGCGTGTGGCGACATTCGTCGACCAGGGCAATTCGTTCAACACGCTGGAGCTGCCGAGCCTCAAGACCGGGGTCGGTATCGGCGTGCGCTGGGTTTCGCCGGTCGGGCCATTGCGCCTTGACCTGGCCAAGGCCCTTGATGACGACGGTGGTATCCGCCTGCACTTCTCCATGGGGCCTGAGCTGTGATACGTGTGTTCAAATTCATTCTGCTGGGCCTGCTTGGCAGTGTGTTACTGGTTGTTCTGGCGCTGGCAGCGTTACTTGGTACCGAAAGCGGCAGCCGTTGGGTACTTGGGCGCGTGCCAGGCCTGCAGGTCGATAACTTTCAAGGGCGCCTTGCGGGCAGGTGGCAGGCGAGCCAATTGACCTGGGCTGACGGCGGCAACCGCGTCGAAGTGCTGGCTCCGCTGCTGAACTGGACACCTGGCTGTTTATTGCGGGCAACGCTGTGCATCGATCAACTGCATGCCCAGCGTATCGACATGCTGTTCGCGCCGAGCGAACAACCTGCCGACAGCGGGCCGCTGCAGTTACCGGTTTTGCGGCTGCCGGTGGCCATCGAGCTGGGTGACGTCAAGGTTGGCCAGGTGCGCCTCGATGGCAGCGACCTGCTCGGCGATCTTCACCTGGCGGCGCACTGGACTGCCACAGGGCTGCAGATCGACAGCCTGCAACTGCAGCGCGATGACCTGCAATTGAATGTGCAGGGCGATCTGCAACCCGAGGGTGACTGGCCGGTGCAACTGCAGGGGCAGGTGCACCTGCCTGCGGTGCAAGGGCAGGCCTGGCAACTGGCACTGACCGCCAAAGGCGAGTTGCAGAAAACCCTTGAACTGGATGCGACCAGCAGCGGTTATCTCAACGCGCGTCTGACCGGTGAGTTGCAGGCACTGGCCGAGCACTTGCCAGCCAGGTTGCAGCTGCGCTCCGATGCCTTCAAACCCGCGCAAACGCTGCCGGACACGCTGCAGCTCAATCAGCTCAAGCTCGACGCCGAGGGCGATTTGCTCAAAGGTTATCAGTTGTCTGGTAGCGCCAGCCTGCCGGCAGAACAGGCACCGATCGCCCTGCTGCTCAAGGGCAAGGTAGATGCCAAAGGGGCGAACGTTCAGGCGTTGGACCTTTCTGCCAGCGACGCTCAGCACGTGAAGCTGCAGGCCAGCGCCGACTGGCAGCAAGGCCTGGTGGCCGATGCTCAGCTCGACTGGCAGGATTTCCCGTGGCTACGTCTGTACCCGTTGGACGCGCCGCCAGATGTCACGCTCAAGCGCTTCAACGCGCAGGTGCAATACCGCGATGGCAGTTACCAGGGTACTTTCAATGGCGACCTCGACGGCCCAGCCGGAGCCTTTACGTTGGCCAGCCCTTTCGAGGGTGACCTTGGCCAGGTGCGCCTGCCGCAATTGGCCCTGACCGCCGGGCAAGGCAAGGCAGCCGGCAGTGTCGCGGTGCGCTTTGCCGATACCCTGGCCTGGGATGTCGACCTGCAGTTGTCGGCACTCGACCCCGCCTACTGGCTCGCCGAACTGCCCGGTACCCTGGCCGGTCCGTTGCGCAGCAAAGGTGAAATGAAGGGTGAGCAGCTCACCCTCGATGCCCAGCTTGATCTAAAGGGCCGCCTGCGCGGCCAGCCTGCGATGCTCAAGGTACAGGCCGAAGGCGCCGGGCAGAACTGGACCCTCGGTGCGCTGGCCGTGCAGTTGGGTGACAACCGCATCAACGGCAGTGGCAGCCTGCAGCAGCGCCTGGCCGGGCGTGTCGACCTCGACCTGCCCCGGCTCGGGCAACTGTGGCCCGGGCTGCGAGGCCAGGCCAAAGGGCGGCTGGATGTCAGCGGCACGCTGAGCGCTCCCCAGGGTACCCTCACCCTGCAAGGCCAGCAGTTGGCGCAGGAGCAGAACCGTATCCAGCGGCTTGACCTCAATGCACGCCTGGACAACGCCCAGCGTGGCGTGATCAACCTCAAGGCCAATGGTATTCGCCTGGGCGATACCGCGTTGGGCACCTTGCAGGCCAACGGCAAGGGCGATATCCGCCAGCAAGCCCTGACCCTGGGCCTCGATGGCCCGCAGTTGAAGCTTGACCTGGGGCTCGACGGCCAGTTGAACAAGGGGGATTGGCGTGGCCGGCTGGCCAGCGGCAGAGTCCAGGCCGGTGGCCAGGACTGGCAGTTGCAGGCGCCGGCCCGCCTGCAGCGCCTGGCCAGCGGCCAACTGGACTTCGGTGCCCACTGCTGGCGCTCCGGTCAGGCCAGCCTGTGTGGCGAGGATCAACGCCTGGCACCAGAGCCACGCCTGCGTTATCACCTCAAACAGTTCCCGCTGGACAGCCTGGCCCAATGGCTGCCGAAGGATTTCGCCTGGCAGGGGCTGCTCAATGCTGACGTCAATCTGGACATTCCAGCCAGCGGCCCCAAGGGTGTCGTGCGTATCGATGCCAGTGGCGGCACCCTGAGGGTGCGGGACAATGGGCGCTGGATCGATTTCCCTTACCAGGCGCTGCGCCTGGACAGCACCCTGGCGCCTCGCCGCATCGATACACGGCTGAATTTCCGTGGCGAGCGCCTCGGCGAGTTGAGCCTGAACGCCCGTCTCGACCCGCTGGGGAAAGACAAGCCGCTGTCGGGTGACTTCCGCCTCGCCGGTCTGGACCTGTCGGTTGCCCGGCCTTTCGTACCGATGGTCGAGCGCCTGGCAGGCCAATTGAATGGCAGTGGCCGATTGTCCGGCACCTTGCTGGCGCCAAAGGTCAACGGCAACCTGATGCTCAGGGGTGGCGAGGTCAGTGGTGCTGAGCTGCCCGTCAGTTTGCAGGACCTGTCGCTGCAGGCCTTGATCGCTGGCGAGCAGGTTCAGCTCAACGGTGGTTGGCGCAGTGGCGAGGCGGGCCGTGGCCGGCTGAGCGGAGACCTGACCTGGGGCCAGGCCCTGGGCATGAACCTGCGCCTGCAGGGCCAGCAGTTGCCGGTTACCGTCGAACCCTACGCAACACTTGAGGTAGCGCCGGACCTGAGCCTGCGCCTGATCGACGACAAACTGGCGGTGACCGGCAAGGTGCTGGTGCCCAAAGGCAAGATCACGGTGCGCGAACTGCCGCCGTCGACCGTGAAAGTATCGGACGACACCGTCATCGTCGGCCACCAGACCGAAGAAGGCAAAACGCCCATGGCGATGGCCATGGACATTGATGTAGAGGTTGGGCAAGACAAACTGTCGTTCAGCGGTTTTGGGCTTACCGCCAACTTGCTCGGCCATGTACACATCGGCGACAACATGGACACCCGTGGTGAGTTGAGCCTGGCTGACGGACGCTATCGCGCCTACGGTCAGCGCCTGACCATTCGCCGTGCGCGCTTGCTGTTCGCCGGGCCCATCGACCAGCCTTACCTGGACATCGAAGCCATTCGGCAAGTTGATGACGTGATCGCCGGTATTCGCCTGAGCGGCAGTGCCGAGCAGCCTACTACCAAGGTGTTTTCGGAGCCGGCGATGAGCCAGGAACAGGCGCTGTCCTACCTGGTGCTGGGCCGACCGCTGGGCACTTCGGGCGAGGACAACAACATGCTTGCCGAGGCGGCCCTGGGCCTGGGCCTGGCTGGCAGCGCAGGAATCACCGGCAGCCTCGCGTCAAGCCTGGGTATTGACGATTTCCAGTTGGACACTGAGGGCTCGGGCAACTCCACCAGTGTGGTGGCTAGCGGTAACCTGACCGAGAAACTGAGCTTGCGATATGGGGTAGGGGTGTTCGAGCCGGCCAATACCATTGCGTTGCGCTACAAGCTGAGCAAGAAGGTCTACCTTGAGGCGGCGAGTGGCCTGGCCAGTTCGCTGGATATTTTCTACAAGCGCGACTTCTGAAGGGGCGCCATCACCGCACGGTGGCGGCCTCGATGAACTCATTGGTTTCAGGGGCAGGCGCAGTGGGCGGCTTGCGGGTGGGGTTGATCAGCTTGGTATATTCCTCGATCAGCCGGTTGAGCGCCTCGGGTGGCTCGCTGGCTTGAAACTGCATGCGGATCTGTACCTCGTCCGGGTCTCGCGTTTCCCCCTGGCGGCCCTGGGCGCCAATGGTGACCTTGAAGGCCGCAGCGCCGCCGGCCTCCTCATTCGCCTGCATCGCACGCAGCGCCTCCGTGCCATTGACCCGCACAGAGAGGTCGACCTGCATGCGCTCCAGAGCCAGCCCCTTGGGTGAAACCAGGGCGAACAACGGCACGCGTATCACATGCTTGTCGTCCATGGCGACCTCGACCATCTTGGCTTTCATAGGAGCCCCGAGCGCCTGCGGATCGATGTCGAAAAAGTGATCGAACAGATTGATGTACTGCTGGGCAATCAGGCTATTGGTTGCCGCAGCGGCTTCCTGCAGGCCACGGGTGATATCCCGCAGGTCAATCGCGGTCATGGGGGCAGGGTGGTTGTCCACTCACTTGTCTCCTTGGTACACGGGGAGCCCCGCTGTGTTCAGCGAGGCGGACATTTTGAGACAGGGCGAAGGATCAGGGAGTGGTGGCACCTGCAGAGGCGGTGCTCGCTGTATCGTCCTTCAGTACGTCAGCATCGGAAATCGCATCCGTGCTTATCAGGGTCGAGTTGGGTACCACCGTCGGTTTGGTGGCAGCATCGGTGAGGAAATCGATGACCCTCATCACCGCCTCTGGTGGATCCTGGCGGCGCAAGGTGGTGTTGAATGCATAGCGGGCACGGGTATCGGATTTGCGGGTCTGCGTGGACTTGTGGCTGATACTGCCCTTCATGTCCAGCTTGAAAGGGCCCCAGCCCAGCGAGGCGGCCATGTCACCACCTTTGCTGGACTCACTGAAATCCTCGGCCGCTTGGCTGATGGTCAGTTCGAACTCGACCTTGCCTTCTTCAATGACAATGTTCGGGTGGGTAATGGCCGCCAGCAGCGGGACCTTCATGGACTTGCTGACGACGCCTTTGTATTCGCCCTGTTCGTTGACGATGGTCTCGTCATAGTCGAACTGGATGGCAACCGCTTTGCCATCCTGTACGCAGACCTGCATGAGGAAGTCCGCATAGGATTTGCTCGCAGTGACCTGAGCCTGAACCATGGCTTGTAGCGGCCCGGCGATCATACGGTCCATGGGCAAGGCGTTGATGACCGATCCGATAAGGCTGTTGTCTAGGGACATTGCTGGATTCTCTTTCTCTGTTGGATGATGCAAATACGGCCGTCAATGCGGCCGGGTGGGGGTCGTCAGCGCGTGCAAGGCTCCTGGCGACGGATATTGCCGATCTGGCGCAGGCTCAGGCCGTACTTGTCGGCCAGCAGGCTGCGTGATAGCCCTTCAGCGCTTTCTTTCTGGATTTGCAGGTTGCGCAACTGCCGCAGGAAGTGGTCTGGCTTGGGGATTTCCAGTGCTACACCGGCAAACCGCTTGATCAGGGCGTCCAGAGCTTCGCCAGGGAGCACGTCGGCGAGCTTGGTGCGCTCACGATGCTTGGGGATGTATTTGGGCCTTCCGCCGAAGGCGCAGGTCAGTTGGTAGGCGTTTTCTATGCCGATACATTCGATCAGTGACTGCAACGAGTGCGGCAGAAGGCTGATGTCGATGGCTGTGAGATCTGGCAATTCCATGTGGTGCTCCCTCGCGGTAGATGGGGCGCGATGCTTTGATGAGCCGCAATGGCGGGTCAGCGATTACCATCGGCGTTCTGTCGTTGGCGTGAGAGGATTGTCAGTGAGTGACGAATAACGTCGCTAGGCGCCAAGTGGTCCAGCTGTTGTAGCCTCGGGGAGCAAGATTTGAAGGCAACGATTTCGCGTGTTGTAGGACATCGCTCTGGCGTTGCCCTACAGCCGTTGATACTCAGGGGGGCACTTTTCCGTGAGGCAACTGGGTGCCAGTACCCTCAACCGCAGGGGTAAACATGCATCAAGCTCACGTTGCGCAGGTAGGCGTGGGGCCAATCGGCCATTGTTTGAGGCAGACTGCGCCAGTCGACCACGAGGCAGAGGGCACTGAGAGATTGCTTATCGTGCCGGCCCAGCACTTTACCGGGGAAGGATCGGCGATAGAGCGCAAGGGTCTTGCCCACTGCTTCGACTTGTCCGGCGTTGGCCAAGGTTTCGTAGGCGAGCCTTGGCAACTGCGGCTGCTCGATTGTGAAATGGGCGTGGCCGGGCCTTGCGAGCAGGTGCCCGGCTGCCCTTGTTCGATGCCATAACTGTTGCCATTGGTTGCTGCCGGCGTAGTCCGCCAGTTCGCGGCCCATTTTGAGCAATTGCTCAGGTGGTATCTGGCGGATATCCAGGGCGTGGGTGGGGAGAGAGGGCAGTAACAACAGAATGAGCAGGGCGGGCTTGAGCATGGAGCCTCCAGCATGGGCGGTAGGGAGGCCAATGCTTTCAGGCTTGAGGTGCCACGCTAAGCAGGAAATGCAGCGCCGAAAGCCATGGGCGTTGTATCATTGCCCCGGCTCGTTGCGAGCCATTTGCCCCCGATGTTGCAAGGAACTATCGATGACACACGTGCAGCGCCTCAAATATTCGATTCTTATCATCCTGGTGGTGCTGGGCCTCATGCTGGGCCTGTCACACCTGCAGAAGCAGGGCACCATCAGTGAACAGACTTTCCAGCTGCTGGCCATCGCCATTGCGGTGGTGGTGGTCGTGATCAACGGGATCCTGCGGCGCAAGGTCAAGCCCTGACCCGTACCGGCCGGCCAGGTATGGCCGGCCATGCGCTCAGCGTGCAGAGGGTTGCTCGAGCACGGCGCGCGCTTGCGGGTTGAGGCTGTAGCACTTGTCGTTGCCCAGGTTGATCACGCCCTCTGCGCACAGCCGCTTGAGCACCTCCCGCACACTGAGAAACGACAGCGGAATATCCAGTTGTTCCAGATGCGCGTGCACACCGCGCACGCCAATGCTGCGGCCGGAACGGCCGGCGCTGTGCAGGGCGTCGATCACTTTGAGACGAATCAGGCTGGTACGCAGCCCATAGGTGCGCAGCAACTCGCGGATCTGTTCGTTGCCGACACGCTCTTCCCCGCAGGCGTCCTGTCCATTGGCCGCTTTGGCCGGGGTTCGCCCGGTCTGAAGTGAGGATTGCGGGTTGTACATGTGAATGCTCCTTTTCGTGGACTTTCCCGAAATATGGGTGCCTCACTTACTAGGACGAATGAGAACGGAGAATCTGCAGCCTTTGCGCAAAAAAAAGATTCTCTGCCGGTCTCATGAAGACGAATCTGTTTCTCCTTGTGCGTAAAATTTTCATGTGGGCGTTCGTCTGATTGGGAATGATCCCAGAAGCCGAGGAGTGCCCGTGCTCTCAATTTCACGTCCCATGACCTGCGCTGGCCTTGCGGCCGCGCTGGTTGTCTCCAGCATGGCCGCGCAGGCGTTGGAACCCAAGTCTGATGCCACTGCGCAAATTCGCCGTACAAGTTTCGGCGTGCCGCATATCGTGGCCAAGGATGAGCGCGGCCTGGGTTACGGCATCGGTTATGCCTATGGCCAAGACAATCTGTGCCTGCTGGCCAATGAAGTGCTGACGGTCAACGGTGAACGTTCGCGCTTTTTTGGCGCGCAGGGCAAAACCCTCGAGCAGCGCGATAACCTGACCAGCGACCTGTTCTTCACCTGGTTCAATACGCCGACTGCGGTCAACAGCTTCCTGCAGGCCCAACCTGCTCAGGTGCGTGATTTGCTGGAGGGCTATGCCAGTGGTTTCAACCGCGCCTTGGCCGAGCGTCGTAGCCAAGGGCTGCCGGCAGAGTGCGGGGATGGTCAGTGGTTGCGGCCGATCACCAGCCTGGACCTGGTCAAGCTGACCCGCCGTCTGCTGGCTGAGGGTGGGTTGGGCCAGTTCGCCGAAGCGCTGGCGGCTGCCCGGCCGCCGCAGTTGGCGAGCCAGCAGGCAGCGCCCACGTTTGGCGAGGCACTTGCCCAGCAACAGCGCTTCGCTTCGGAGCGCGGCAGCAACGCCGTTGCAGTGGGTGCGGAGCGTTCGGCCAACGGCCGCGGGCTGTTGCTGGCCAACCCGCATTTCCCTTGGATGGGCGGGATGCGCTTCTATCAGATGCAACTGACCATCCCTGGCCGACTGGACGTCATGGGCGCCGCACTGCCTGGCTTGCCGGTAGTGAACATCGGTTTCAACCGTCACCTGGCCTGGACCCACACGGTCGATACGTCCAAACACTTCACCCTCTACCGACTGCAACTGGACCCCAAGGATCCGACCCGCTACCTGCTCGATGGCAAGTCCCTGCCGCTGACGCGCCAGGCTGTGAGTGTCACGGTCAAGGCTGAGGATGGCACGCTGAGCCAAGTGCAGCGCCAGGTCTACAGTTCGAGCTTCGGGCCCGTGGTGCAGTGGCCAGGGCGCCTGGACTGGGACAGCAAAGCGGCCTACAGCCTGCGCGACGCCAATCTGGAAAATACCCGCGTGCTGCAGCAGTGGTATCGCATCAACCGGGCCGATAGCCTGGCGGCACTGAAGGGCTCGGTCGAGCAGTTGCAGGGCATCCCCTGGGTCAATACCTTGGCCGTCGATGCCGGTGGCCAAGCGTTGTACCTTAACCAGTCGGTGGTGCCTTATGTGGACCAGCAGATGCTGAGCCAGTGCAGCAACCCGGCGGCGCAAGGGCCGCTGGTGGTGCTCGACGGTTCGCGCAGCGCCTGCCAGTGGAAGGTCGATGCACAGGCAGCGCAGCCTGGCATCTTCCCGGCGCATCTGTTGCCCAGCCTTGCGCGCAACGATTTCGTGCAAAGCTCCAACGATCCGGCATGGATGACCAACCCCGCCCAGCCTTTGACGGGGTACTCGCCGCTGATCAGCCGCAGCGACCAGCCCTTGGGCATGCGCGGGCGCTTCGCGCTGGAGCGCCTGCAAGGCAAGGCCAAGCTGGGCATGGAGGACCTGCAGCGTATGGTGATGGATGACGAGGTCTACCTGGCCAGCCTGGTGCTTCCAGACTTGTTGCAATGGTGCAAAGGCGCTGAGGCCGATTTGCAGGCACTGTGTACGAGCCTGGCGAGCTGGGATGGCAAGGCTGACCTGAACAGCGGCATTGGCCTGGTGCACTTCCAGAACATCGTCGACGCCTTGGCCAGGTATCCGCAAAGCTGGCGTGTGGCCTTCGACCCGGCAGACCCGCAACACACGCCGCGTGGGTTGGCAGTGGAGCAGGCGGCGGTGCGCAAGTTGCTGCGCGAAGCGGCGCTGGCCTCACTGCAGCAGGTAGCCAAAGCCGGCGTTGCTGAAGACAGCCGTTGGGGGCAGATCCAGCAGGCGGCCGATGGCACACCGGTGCCGGGCGGCCCGCAGGGCTTGGGGGTGTATAACGCGATCTACAGCGTCCCGCATGGGCCGGGCAAGCGGCTGGTGGTCAGTGGCACCAGTTACTTGCAACTGGTCAGCTTCACCGATAAGGGGCCCCAGGCGCGCGGGTTGTTGGCCTTCTCGCAGTCCAGCGAAGCCGCATCGGCGCATGCGAGCGACCAGACCAAAGCGTTCTCGGCCAAGCAGTTGGCGCACATCCCGTTCACCGAGGCGCAAATCAAGGCTGACCCCGAGTATCGGCAGTATGTGATCAGTGAGCGGGACAAGGGGGCAGTGGCGAGCCAGCCTTAAGTTACAAACCTGTACCGGCCTCATCGCCGGCAAACCGGCCCACAGGTATCAAGGATAGTGGCGTACCTGTAGGCGCCGGCTTGCCGGCGATGAGGCCGGTATGGCGAAGCTATCAGTTTCAGGAAAACTCGAACGGCTCCAGCTGAAAGCCCTGCGCATCCACCTGCAGGGTCCAGCCGCGACGGTCCCAATCGCCCAGCACGATGCGCCGGGCAGGCTCCCCGTTCACCACCAGCTTGTGGATCGCCGGCCGGTGAGTGTGGCCATGCACCAGCGTTTTCACGCCATGTGCCGCCATCACCGCTGGTACTTCTTCTGGTGTGACATCGACAATTTCGGTGGCCTTCATGCGCGTTTGTGCACGGCTTTCGTTACGCAGCTTGCGCGCCAGCTTTTGCCGGGTGGCAAGCGGCAAGTGCCGCAGAATCCACAGGCTCAACGGGTTGCGCAGATAACGGCGCATTTTCATGTAACCGATGTCGCGGGTGCACAGGGTGTCGCCATGCATCAGCAAAACCTGCTCGCCGCCCAGGCTGATCACGCTGGGGTCGGCCAGCAGGGTGCAGCCGGCGGCCTTGCAGAAAGCCTCGCCAATCAGGAAGTCACGGTTGCCGTGCATCAGGTACACGGCGGTGCCGCTGTCGCTCAGCTGGCGCACGGCCTGGCAGATCGACTGCTGGAACGGCGTCATGGCATCGTCGCCGATCCAGGCTTCGAAGAAGTCGCCGAGGATGTACAGCGCCTTGGCATGGCGTGCGCGGCCGTCGAGCAGATCAAGAAACGCCCGGGTAATGTCCGGGCGTTCTTCTTGCAGATGCAGATCAGAGATCAGCAGTATCACTCAACGATCTCGGCTTTCTCGATGATCACGTCGTCTTTTGGTACGTCCTGGTGGCCAGCCTTGGAACCGGTGGCGACCTTTTCGATGGCGTCGACGATTTCACGGCCTTCGGTCACTTCGCCGAATACCGCGTAGCCCCAGCCCTGGGTGTTCTTGCCGCTGTGGTTGAGGAAGTCGTTGTCGGAGGCGTTGATGAAGAACTGGGCCGAGGCGGAGTGCGGCTCCATGGTGCGGGCCATGGCAATGCTGTACTTGGTGTTCTTCAGGCCGTTGTCAGCTTCGTTCTGGATGCTGGCGCGGGTTTTCTTCTGGCTCATGCCCGGCTCGAAGCCGCCGCCCTGGATCATGAAACCCTTGATCACACGGTGGAACACGGTGCCATCGTAGTGACCGTCCTTGACGTACTGAACGAAGTTTTCCGTGGTGAGCGGCGCTTTCTCGGCGTCCAGTTGCAGGACGATAACGCCGTGGTTGGTGGTCAGTTTGACTTTGGACATGCTGGAATTCGCTCTTTCAAGGCATTCGGGAATTAGGGTGCGCAGTGCGCCTGTAGTCACCTGACGCAGGATCGGGCGACCGCGACACATGGCGCGCACTGGCCATTTTGCCAGGCCGCGACAAAAAGCTGCGATAAAATCACGGCAGTTTGTCCGAGCCTGGCTGTCAGCAGCTTGACTGCTTCGGCTATGATAGGCCCTTTGATTCAATCGGCCTACCCAGGCCGGACACGTGCATTCAAGGATCCTATGAGCAAGCCCACTGCCGACAACGCGCCCAACGCCGCTGCCAAAGGCGCCCCCGCCGTCCCTGCGAACTTCCTGCGGCCGATCATCCAGGCCGACCTGGACTCGGGCAAGCACAGCAGCATCGTCACTCGTTTTCCGCCGGAGCCCAATGGCTACCTGCACATCGGCCATGCCAAGTCGATCTGCGTCAACTTCGGCCTGGCCAAGGAGTTCGGCGGCGTCTGTCACCTGCGCTTCGACGACACCAACCCGGCCAAGGAAGACCAGGAGTACATCGATGCCATTCAGCGCGACGTCAAATGGCTGGGCTTCGACTGGGCCGGCGACGTGCGTTATGCCTCGAACTACTTCGACCAGTTGCACGACTGGGCCGTTGAACTGATCAAGCGTGGCAAGGCCTATGTCTGTGACCTGACCCCTGATCAGGCCAAGGCCTACCGTGGCAGCCTGACCGAGCCAG
The DNA here is from genome assembly GCF_015751845.1 of Pseudomonas sp. M2. Classification (NCBI taxonomy): domain Bacteria; kingdom Pseudomonadati; phylum Pseudomonadota; class Gammaproteobacteria; order Pseudomonadales; family Pseudomonadaceae; genus Pseudomonas; species Pseudomonas sp. M2. The sequence goes on along the minus strand of NZ_JADOUD010000001.1, from coordinate 5,630,746 downwards.
GCAAGAACAGCCCGTTCCGTGAGCGCAGCGTCGAAGAGAACCTCGACCTGTTCGCGCGCATGAAGGCCGGCGAGTTCAAGGATGGCGAGCGCGTGCTGCGCGCCAAGATCGACATGGCCTCGCCGAACATGAACCTGCGCGACCCGATCCTGTACCGCATCCGTCATGCCCACCACCACCAGACCGGTGACAAGTGGTGCATCTACCCCAACTACGACTTCACCCATGGTCAGTCCGATGCCATCGAAGGCATCACCCACTCGATCTGCACCTTGGAGTTCGAAGGCCATCGGCCGCTGTACGACTGGTTCCTGGACAACCTGCCGGTACCGGCGCATCCGCGTCAGTACGAGTTCAGCCGCCTGAACCTGAACTACACCATCACCTCCAAGCGCAAGCTCAAGCAGCTGGTCGACGAGAAGCACGTCAGCGCCTGGGACGACCCGCGCATGTCGACCCTCTCGGGCTTCCGCCGTCGCGGCTACACCCCGGCCTCGATCCGCAACTTCTGCGAGATGGTCGGTACCAACCGCTCCGACGGTGTGGTCGACATGTCGATGCTCGAATTCAGCATCCGTGACGACCTCGACCGCACCGCGCCGCGCGCCATGTGCGTGCTGCGCCCGCTGAAGGTGGTCATTACCAACTACCCTGAAGGCCAGGTCGAGCAGCTCGAGCTGCCGCGCCACCCCAAGGAAGACATGGGCGTGCGCGTGCTGCCCTTCGCCCGCGAGCTGTACATCGACCGCGACGATTTCATGGAAGAGCCGCCAAAGGGCTACAAGCGCCTGGAACCGGCCGGTGAAGTGCGCCTGCGCGGCAGCTACGTGATCCGCGCCGACGAAGCGGTCAAGGACGCCGAGGGCAACATCGTCGAGCTGCGCTGCTCCTACGACCCGGACACACTGGGCAAGAACCCCGAGGGCCGCAAGGTCAAGGGCGTGATCCACTGGGTGCCGGCAGACGCCAGTGTCGAATGCGAAGTGCGCCTGTACGATCGCCTGTTCCGCTCGCCGAACCCGGAAAAGGCCGAGGAGGGCGCCAGCTTCCTCGACAACATCAACCCGGACTCGCTGCAAGTGCTGACCGGCTGCCGTGCCGAGCCGTCGCTGGGCCAGGCGCAGCCTGAAGACCGCTTCCAGTTCGAGCGCGAAGGCTACTTCTGCGCCGACCTCAAGGACAGCCAGCCGGGCCGCCCGGTGTTCAACCGCACCGTCACCCTGCGTGACTCCTGGGGCAGCTAAGGAACCACCGTGCTTACCATTTACAACACGCTGAGCAAAACCAAGGAAGTCTTCAAGCCGCTCGATGGCAACAAGGTGCGCATGTATGTGTGCGGCATGACCGTGTACGACTATTGCCACCTGGGCCATGGCCGCAGCATGGTGGCCTTCGACCTGGTCACCCGCTGGCTGCGCAAGAGCGGCTATGAGCTGACCTACGTGCGCAATATCACCGACATCGACGACAAGATCATCAACCGGGCCAACGAGAACGGCGAAACGTTCGACGCGCTGACGGCCCGCATGATCGATGCGATGCATGAGGACGAACGGCGCCTGAACATCCTCAAACCGGACCAGGAACCGCGTGCCACCGACCATATCGCCGGCATGCACGCGATGATCCAGACCCTGATCGACAAGGGCTACGCCTACGCGCCGGGCAATGGCGACGTGTACTACCGGGTCGGCAAGTTCGTCGGCTATGGCAAGCTGTCGCGCAAGAAGATCGAGGACCTGCGCATCGGTGCCCGCATCGAGGTCGACGAGGCCAAGCAGGACCCGCTCGACTTCGTGCTGTGGAAGGGCGTCAAGCCGGGCGAACCGTACTGGGATTCGCCCTGGGGCCCAGGCCGTCCGGGCTGGCACATCGAGTGCTCGGTGATGTCCACCTGCTGCCTTGGCGAGAGCTTCGACATCCACGGTGGCGGCAGCGACCTGGAGTTCCCGCACCACGAGAACGAAATCGCCCAGAGCGAAGCGGCGACCGGCAAGCAGTACGCCAACGCCTGGATGCATTGCGGCATGATCCGCATCAATGGCGAGAAGATGTCCAAGTCGTTGAACAACTTCTTCACCATCCGTGACGTGCTCGATGTGTATCACCCGGAGGTGGTGCGCTACCTGCTGGTGGCCAGCCACTACCGCAGTGCCATCAACTACTCCGAAGACAGCCTGCGTGATGCCAAGGGCGCCCTGGAGCGCTTCTATCACGCGCTGCGTGGCTTGCCACGTGTGGCGGCCAAGGGTGGTGAGGCATTCGTCGAGCGCTTCAGCGTGGCGATGAACGACGACTTCGGCACCCCCGAAGCCTGCGCTGTGCTGTTCGACCTGGTGCGCGAAATCAACCGCCTGCGCGACAGCGACCCGGATGCGGCTGCCGGCTTGGCCGGTCGCCTGCGTGAGCTGGGTGATGTGCTGGGTGTACTGCAGCTGGAGGCCGATGACTTCCTGCGTGCGGGGGCCGAGGGCAAGGTCGATGCGGCTGAAGTGGAAGCACTGATCCAGGCGCGCCTGCAGGCGCGTGCCGACAAGAACTGGGCAGAATCCGACCGTATCCGCGACCAGCTGACCGCCATGGGCGTGGTGCTGGAGGATAGCAAGGGCGCGACCACCTGGCGTCTGGCTGACTGATGATGTGAAGGGGCCGCTTTGCGGCCCCATCGCCGGCAAGCCGGCTCCCACAGGTATTGCGCAGGGCTTGAAGGTTGCACTGTCGTGGTGAGAGCCGGCAAGCCGGCGACAGGTATTGCGCAGGGCTTGAAGGTTGCACTGTCGTGGTGAGAGCCGGCAAGCCGGCGACAGGTATTGCGCAGGGCTTGAAGGTTGTGCTGTCGTGGTGGGAGCCGGCTTGCCGGCGACAGGTATTGCGCAGGGCTTGAAGGTTGTGCTGTCGTAGTGAGAGCCGGCAAGCCGGCGACAGGTATTGCGCAGGGCTTGAAGGTTGCACTGTCGTGGTGAGAGGCGGCAAGCCGGCGACAGGTATTGCGCAGGGCTTGAAGGTTGCGCGGTCGTAGTGAGAGCCGGCAAGCCGGCGAAAGGTATTGCGCAGGGCTTGAAGGTTGTGCTGTCGTGGTGGGAGCCGGCTTGCCGGCGATGGGCTGCATAGCAGCCCCCGCTTTTACCTGGGCAACCCCGCCAACGCGCAATGCAACACCAGCTTAGCCCCACCCAGCTCACTGTCACCCACCTCCAGCCCAAACCCATGCAGGTCGACGATCGCCGCAACGATCGACAAACCCAGCCCGAACCCCGGGTGGCGGTGGCCTTCCTCGCTGCGATAAAAGCGCTTCAGCACGGCAGTGCGCTCTTCTTCCGCAATCCCAGGCCCACTGTCCTCGATAGCGATATGCACGCCTGCTTCGTCCTGCGTAGCCGTAATGGCCACCTGGCCACCTTCTGGCGTGAACTTGATGGCATTGCCCACCAGGTTGGCCAGCGCTTCGAACAGCAATTCACGGTCCCCATGCAGCGCCGGCAAGTGCTCAGGCTGTTGCAGGTGCAGGCGGATACCGCCATCTTCGGCCAGGGGCAGGTAGAAATCGTGCAACTCCACCAGAAGCTCACGCGGGTCCAGCTGAACGAAGCCGGCGCGGCGCTGGCGATCCTCCAGTTCACTGATGCGCAACAGGCCGCGAAAACGTGCCATCAGGGTATCGGTTTCGCCGATGGCCTGGTCCAGTGCCTCGGCTTGTGCCGAGTCCAGCCCGGTCTGCTGGCGGATGCGGTACAGCTGTGCACGCAGGCGGGTGAGTGGTGTGCGCAGGTCGTGGGCAATGTTGTCGCACACGCCCTTGACCTCATGCATCAGCCGTTCTATCCGGTCAAGCATGGCGTTGACGATGGCGGCCAGCATGTCCAGCTCGTCGCGGCGGGCCGACAGCGGCAGGCGGTGGGTGAGGTCGCCGGCGACGATCAGCTCTGCCTGCGCCTGTATGGCCCGAATGCGTTTCAAAGGCCTGCGGCGCAGCAGGTACCAGCCGGCGAAGCCTGGGATCAGGGTCAACGAGATGCCCCATAGCAAGGCGTGCAGGATGATGCGTGTCACCACGAACAACGAGCCGTTGTCGCGCAGCAGTACCAGCCAACGGCCGTCCTGAACCTTGATTGCCACCGCGTCGCAGCTGTCACGCGGCATGTGCGGGTCATCGGCGTCCAGGCACCGCTCGAGTTCATGCACCTTGCCGTCCAGCCCGAGTTCCGGCGGAATTGCACGGATACGCCCGCCGATCGGGTTGAGCTGGGCGTCGAACAGGCCGTAGGCATCAAAGGCGCGCTCCTCGAACGCCTGGCTGGCGATCAGCGCGTCGTCCAGCTGCTTGCCGCTCATGTGCGCGAACAGGTGCTGGCGCTGCAGCATGGAGTGGCGGGTCAGCTTGTTCAGGTAGCTGGACACCTCGAAGTACAGCACCCCCATGAGGATGCTGCTCCAGGCCACGAAGAGGAAGCTGTACAGCGCCAGCAGGCGGCTGGTCGAGGAGCTCCAGCCCTTAGACGGGTTCAGCAATGGCATAGCCGGAGCCCCGTACGGTACGGATCAGCGGCGATTGCCCGGGGGCATCGATCTTCTTGCGCAGGCGGCCGATATGCACATCGATCAGATTGGTGCCAGGGTCGAAGTGGTAGCCCCAGACTTCCTCGAAGATCATCATCCGCGTGATCACCTGGCCGCTATGGCGCATCAGGTACTCCAGCAGTTTGTACTCGGTGGGCAGCAGGTTGAGCGTCTGTTCGCCGCGGCGGGCCTCATGGCTGATCAGGTCCAGTTGCAGGTCGGCGACCTGCAGCCGGGTCTGGGTCATCGGCACGCTATTGCGCCGCAACAGCACTTCCACCCGTGCGGCCATCTCGTCGGAGGCGAATGGCTTGGTCAGGTAGTCGTCGCCACCGGCACGCAGGCCTCGCACACGCTCGTCGACGTCGGATAGCGCGCTGATCATCAGGATGGGCGTTGCGATTTTCAGGTTGCGCAGGGTGGTGACGATGGTCAGGCCATCGACCTCTGGCAGCATGCGGTCCAGGGTGATCAGGTCGTAGCCGCCGCCGATGGCCTTGGCCAGGCCTTCACGGCCATTGTCAGCCCAATCCACTTCCAGACCGTGGCTGGTGAGTTCGGCGACGATTTCCTGGCCGGTGACGGCGTCGTCTTCGATGGTCAGTACGCGTGGCATGCTGGTTCCTGGGCGTCTAATGGAGGCTTGATTGTGCCAAAGAATAGACTGCCGGGAATTTAAGAAAAATTCATCTGGCTGCAGTTCGTTTGCTGCGGGGCAAACTGTCTTGCTCAACGTCTAAAGATGACGCAATCCCTGTGGGCCGGCTTGCCGGCGATGGGGCCGGAACGCTCAGCCAAAAAAAGGGGCATGCCAGCGTCTGGCATGCCCCGTGGTTCAGCGTGGCGCGATGGCTCAGGCGACCTTGACGATCCAGCCCGCCGGCGCTTCGACGTCGCCGCTCTGGATACCGGTCAGCTCGTTGTAGAGCTTCTGGGTGACCGGGCCGACCTTTTCCAGGTCGTGGAACACGTGCAGCTTGCCGTTGTACTCGATGCCACCGATCGGGGTGATCACTGCGGCGGTACCGCATGCACCGGCTTCGATGAAGCGGTCGAGCTTGTTGATTTCGACATCGCCTTCGATCACCTTCAGGCCCAGGCGCGAGGACGCCAGTTCCATCAGCGACAGGCGGGTGATGCCTGGCAGTACCGAGGCCGATTTCGGCGTGATGAATTCGTTGTTGGCGGTGATGCCGAAGAAGTTGGCCGAACCGACTTCCTCGATCTTGGTGTGGGTCAGCGGATCGAGGTAGATGGCGTCGGCGAAGTTGGCTTTCTTGGCTTCAGCACCTGGCTGCAGGCTTGCCGCATAGTTGCCGCCGACCTTGGCGGCGCCGGTGCCTTGCGGGGCGGCGCGGTCAAAGCTGGAAATCTGGAAGTTGTGCGGTTTCATGCCGCCTTTGAAGTACGAGCCAACCGGGATGGCGAATACCGAGAAGATGAACTCGGGGGCGGTGCGCACGCCGATGTTGTCGCCGGTGCCGATCACGAACGGGCGCAGGTACAGGGCACCCTTGCCGTGTGGCGGGACGAATTTCTCGTTGGCCTTGACCACTTGCTTGCAGGCCTCGATGAACACATCGGTCGGCACGTGCGGCATCAGCAGGCGAGCGCAGCTGCGCTGCATGCGGGCGGCGTTCTGGTCAGGGCGGAACAGGTTGATCGAACCGTCCTTGCAGCGGTAGGCCTTGAGGCCTTCGAAACACTGCTGGCCATAGTGCAGGGCAGTGGAGCCTTCACTGATGTGCAGCACGTTGTCTTCAGTCAGGGTGCCTTTGTCCCACTCACCATTGCGCCATACGGACAGGTAGCGCTTGTCGGTCTTGATGTAGTCGAAACCCAGCTTGTCCCAGTTAATGCTTTCGTTACTCATGACACCCTCGATTGTCTTGCAAGTGCCCGATCGCTCGGGCTGCTGTTATATGCGCACCTCGCCACGATAATACATCCGCTGCGGATCGGGAACGGCCAGTCACGAATTGGCGGCTATCTGGGTCATGGTGACGCCGATGGCAGGTGCAGGTAAGCGTCCAGCGCCAGTTGCTGGAGAAACACTGAATCATGGGAAGCCACCAGCATCGCCCCCTGAAACTGCCGTAGCATGGCCTCCAGCGCTTCCAGCGACGGCAGGTCCAGATGGTTGCCGGGCTCATCGAGCAACAGCAGGTCCACGCCGCGTTTGCGATAAAGCACACCAGCCAGCGCTGCCTTGAGCCGCTCGCCGCCGCTGAGCAAACTGCTGGGCAGCTCGATGCGTGCGGCATCGAGGCCCAGTTGAGCGAGCCGTATGCGCAGAACGCCGGATGGCAGCGTCGGGTTAGCCTCGCGCAGGTGTGCCAGAACGGTCTGCTGCCCGGGTAGTGAACTGCAGTGCTGGTCGAGCATCGCGACTTCGCCGCTCATCCGAACGCGGCCGGCCTGGAAGGGCAGCCCTTCGCACAGCACCTGAAAGAGTGTTGACTTACCACTACCGTTGGTACCGACCAGTCCGAGCCGTTGGCCCAGGCAAAGGCGCAGGTCGATCGGCTCGGTACTGCCGCGCGGCAGCACAAGCCCCTGCAGTGCCAGCACTTCGCGACCAGGGTGCGATTGAGGTGTCGGCGCATGAAGAATGATCGCGCTGTCCCGCTCTACCTGGCGCGCCGCTTGCTGCACCTGCGTTTGCAGGGCCTGCAGGGCATCGTGGTGATCGCGACGCTGTTTGCCAGCCGTGACCTGGCTACGTTGCTGCTGGCGGTCGATGAGTATCTTGGCCTGGTTGGCGTGCTTGGCGTGGTGGCTGGCACGTGACTGGTGGCGCTCAAGGCGCTCCCGTTGTTCGTGCAACGTTTTGGCGGTGAGCTGGCGCTCATGCTTTGCGCGGACCAGTTGTTGCTGAGCCTGTTCGCGTTGTTCGGCCTTGCGCTTGGCATAGAAGCTGTAAGGACCCCCAAATGCCTGCAAGCCAAGGCTCGACAGTTCGACGATGCGCGACATGTGTTCGAGCAAGCCACGGTCATGGCTGATAACCAGCAAGCCCCGGTCCCAAGCCGTGATCATGGCCATAAGCTGAGCGCGGCCTTCGCTGTCCAGGTGGTTGCTGGGCTCGTCCAGGATCAGGTAATCGCTATCGCTGAGCCAGGCACCGAGCAGGGCGACGCGCATAGCCTGGCCGCCGCTGAGCTCGGCAGCGGGGTAATCGGGGGTGAGGTGACCCAGGCCGTGGCGATCCAGCAGGATGTGCAGCCGCTCACGAATGTCCCATTGATCGCCCACAGTGTCGAAATCGTAAAGGTCGATGCTGCCTTTTTCGATACTTTGCAACGCAGCGATCACCTGCCCGACCTGGGCTAGATCGGCGACGGTGGTACTGTGCCGGATCACTTGCTGGCCCAGGTGATGAACCCTGCCATGGCGCGAGCAACGGCCGCTGCTGGGCAAACGCTGGCCGGCGAGTATCTGCCCGAGCAGGCTTTTGCCCACGCCATTACGCCCGACCATGCCGGTCGGGCGTTGGTCAAAGCACGCGTTGAGGTCGGTAAACAGTGGCTTGCCATTGGGCAAAACCAGGGAGACGCTGTCCAGCGTCAGGAACGACGTATTCGTCATGCACAACTCCACTCATGCCGCGACATCTCCGGAGCAAACCAGAGGCTGAAGGCTGGCCGTCGAAGGGACGGCGGCATCAATGGCGCATTGGACGAATACCTCCTGTAGTGAGATGCAAGAGCCTAGCGCAAAGGCGAGGGGAGGTAAATCACCGCTCGCCTGTTGGCCTCAACGCCCCTGCAAGCGCTTGTTCCAGTCGCCTGCGTGGCTTCGTTCGCAGGCTTCTTCACTGTCGAAGCGCACATGCCATGCCGGGTGATCCAGCCTTATACCTGCCTCGTCGAGCGCCTGGGCCGTCAGTTTGAGCATGCGTACCTTCGCATCACCCGCCAGCGCTGCGGCCTTGTCGACCTCGCGCTCGAATACCCAGGTAATGCGCAAGCTGGCAGGGAACTGATCAGGGTCCAGGCGATGGGTCAGCCAGCTGAACCCGATGATTTGCGCCTTGGCCGTTTCGCAGGCGTCGGTCAGGCACGCCACCAGTTCACGCTCAAGGCGCGCCAGTTCGCGTTTGCCCAGTGCTTTCATTGCGCGGCCTCGTCATCGACCTGCTGGCAGAAACGCAACAGGTTACCGAACGGGTCGCGTATCTGCAGCTGCAGGCCCCAGTCGACGCGCTCGGCCTGTGGGCGGGCGTAACCATACTGTTTGTCGAGCAGTTCACGTTCCAGCGCCAGCAGTTCGTCGGTACGGGCAAACACCGTCGAGCCTGGGCACGCGTCGCCGTGATGCTCGCTCAGGTGCAGGACCAGGCCTTCGCGGTGGATTTGCGCATACAAAGGCAGGTCCGGGCTGAAGCGGTGCTCCCAGTCCAGGGTGAAGCCGAGGAAATCGAGGTAGAACTCCTTGGCCTTTTCGACCGAGAAAATGCGCAGGATGGGGATGGCAGGGGCGAGAGGCATGGCGGTTCCTTGGCCGTGGGCGGTACTCAAGTGGATTGCCAGTCTACTGATTGTCGCGGCGAGCTGTCTTGTTCGCGCGGATTACTCTGGCAGATTCGAGCACTGAAACAGGGCTTATGAGTGCCCTCGTGTCGTGCGTCATTACCCGGCATGCCCCACGCCAGAGCCTCGCGCAATATATTTCATCTGGCTTCACCTGCGTAGTTGGCCCGCAAACTGCTATATCCCAGCCAATCGAATTTGATCGAGTGGTCAGGCCTGCAGCACCTCAGTGCGCGGCGGTGATCCTCTTGACGGCCACCAGGCCGTGGATATTAGGGGCTATAGGATGTTGCTGGCGGAGCGCGTCGAACAATCTGAACATGATGCAGGCTGGAGCGCCCACCTGCAGTTGCGCTTTGTCGAGCGTGCTGGCGTGACTCGTCTTGGTGCGCGCCGCCATTTCGGCCCGCTTTTGGTGCAGCGGCCGTTCTACCCGGAAGGTGCGCCGTGCCACGTCTATGTGCTGCACCCGCCAGGGGGCATCGTTGCCGGTGACCGCCTGGAGCTGGATATTCAGCTAGAGCCTGGCAGCCATGCATTGCTGACCATGCCCGGCGCCAGCAAGTTTTATCGAAGTATCGGCCCAACCGCGTGGCTGACCCAACGTTTCCATCTGCAAGCGGGCAGCACCCTGGAGTGGCTGCCCCAGGACAGCATTTTCTTTTCCGGTGCTCGCGCCAGCCTCGACAGCCGCTTCACCCTTGAGCCCGGTGCCCGCCTGCTGGCCTGGGAAACGCTGTGCCTGGGCCGCCCGGTGATGGGCGAACGATTCGATCAGGGCGCGCTGGACAGCCGTCTGAGCATCGAGTTGCCCGATGACCCTGGCTTGTGCGAACGCCTGCGCCTCACCGGTGGCCAGCTCGACAAGCTCGGCGGCCACCCGTTGCTCGCTACCTTCTGTGCGTCCCCGGCAGACCCATCCGTGCTGGAAAGGGTGCGGCCTCTGCTCGAGGAACTGAAAACGCCCGCCGGCGCCACCTTGCTGGGTTCGCTGCTGGTGATTCGCCTGCTGGACCACGACAACCAACATCTGCAACACACCCTGCAGCGCCTCTGGCACGTGCTGCGGCCGGCCGTTCTCGGCCTGCCGGCGTGCCCGCCGCGCATCTGGGCCACCTGAGAGAGCGCCATGGAGCTGACCCCGAGAGAGAAAGACAAACTGCTGCTGTTCACCGCCGCACTGTTGGCGGAACGGCGCCTGGCCCGTGGCCTGAAGCTCAACTACCCGGAGGCGGTGGCGCTGATCAGTGCCGCCGTGCTCGAAGGCGCCCGTGATGGCCGCACGGTAGCCGAGCTGATGAGCCTGGGCCGCGAAGTGATCGGCCGCGATCAGGTCATGGACGGTGTTCCCGAGATGCTCCATGACGTGCAGGTCGAAGCCACCTTCCCTGACGGTACCAAGCTGGTGACCGTACATGACCCCATCGTCTGACCTGGCCGAGGAGCCCAGCATGATCCCAGGTGAAATCCAGGTCGCCGCCGGCGACATCGAACTCAACGTCGGCCGTGCAACGGTCAGTGTCAAAGTGGCCAATCATGGCGACCGGCCGGTGCAGGTGGGCTCTCATTACCATTTTTACGAGGTCAACGAGGCACTGGTGTTCGACCGCGAGCCTAGCCGCGGCTTTCGCCTCGACATCCCGGCCGGCACTGCCGTGCGCTTCGAGCCGGGCCAGGCGCGTACCGTGCAATTGGTAGCCTACGCCGGCAAGCGCGAGGTGTATGGCTTTCAGGGCAAAGTGATGGGCGCACTGGAGGGCCAGGCATGAGCCGCATTTCGCGTCGGGCCTATGCCGACATGTTCGGCCCTACCGTTGGCGACCGCGTGCGCCTGGCCGACACTGCCCTGTGGGTGGAGGTCGAGAAGGACTTCACGGTTTACGGCGAAGAGGTCAAGTTCGGCGGTGGCAAGGTCATCCGCGACGGCATGGGGCAGGGCCAGATGCTTGCAGCCCAGGCCATGGACCTGGTGCTGACCAACGCCCTGATCATCGACCACTGGGGCATCGTGAAAGCCGATATCGGCGTCAAGCACGGGCGCATCGCTGCCATCGGCAAGGCCGGCAACCCTGACGTGCAACCGGGCGTCACCGTGCCGGTCGGCCCGGGCACCGAAGTGATCGCGGCCGAAGGCAAGATCGTCACCGCCGGGGGCATCGATTCGCACATTCACTTCATCTGCCCGCAACAGGTGGAAGAGGCGCTGACCAGTGGCGTCACCACGTTCATCGGCGGCGGCACCGGGCCGGCCACCGGTACCAACGCCACCACCTGCACCCCGGGGCCCTGGTACCTTGCGCGCATGCTCCAGGCGGCCGACAGCCTGCCGATCAACATCGGCCTGCTGGGCAAGGGCAATGCTTCGCGACCTGAAGCGCTGCGCGAGCAGATCGCTGCAGGCGCGGTGGGCCTGAAGCTGCACGAGGATTGGGGGTCTACCCCGGCAGCCATCGACTGCTGCCTGAGCGTCGCCGAGGAAATGGACATCCAGGTGGCGATCCACACCGATACCCTCAACGAATCCGGTTGCATTGAAGACACCCTGGCCGCCATCGGTGATCGCACCATCCATACCTTCCACACCGAAGGGGCCGGCGGCGGCCATGCACCCGACATCATTCGCGCGGCGGGGCAGGCTAACGTGCTGCCGTCCTCGACCAACCCGACCCTGCCCTATACGGTCAACACCGTCGATGAACACCTCGACATGCTGATGGTCTGCCACCACCTGGACCCGAGCATCGCCGAGGACGTGGCGTTCGCCGAATCGCGCATCCGCCGTGAAACCATCGCCGCCGAGGACATCCTGCACGACATGGGCGCCTTCGCCATGACCTCGTCCGACTCCCAAGCCATGGGCCGCGTCGGCGAGGTGGTGCTGCGCACCTGGCAAGTCGCCCACCAGATGAAAGTGCGCCGCGGCCCGCTGGCGCCGGACAGCAGCTACAGCGACAACTTCCGGGTCAAGCGCTACATCGCCAAATACACCCTCAACCCTGCGCTCACCCATGGTATCGCCCATGAGGTGGGTTCGGTGGAGGTGGGCAAGCTGGCTGACCTGGTGCTGTGGTCGCCGGCTTTCTTCGCGGTCAAGCCGGCGCTGGTCATCAAGGGCGGGATGATCGTCACAGCGCCCATGGGCGACATCAATGGCTCGATTCCGACGCCACAACCAGTGCATTACCGGCCTATGTTCGGCGCGCTCGGTGCGGCCCGCCATGCCACGCGCATGACCTTCCTGCCCCAGGCCGCCATGGACCGTGGCCTGGCCCAGGAACTGGGTTTGCAGAGCCTGATCGGTGTGGCCCACGGCTGCCGCCGGGTGCGCAAGGCCGACATGGTCCACAACACATTGCAACCGGTGATCGAAGTCGATTCGCAGACCTACCAGGTGCGCGCCGACGGCGAACTGCTGGTTTGCGAGCCGGCCAGCGAACTGCCGCTGGCCCAGCGTTATTTCCTGTTCTGAAGGAGCGAAGATGATTGTCCTGAACCGCCGGATCGATGCATCCGACACTATCACCGGCACCGTTACCCTGGACGTCGACAGCCGTATCAAGAGCCGCCTGCGCGTAACCCTCGACGATGGCCGCGAGGCCGGCCTGATGCTCGAACGCGGCCACCTGCTGCGCGGTGGCGAACTGCTGGCCGACGCCGCCGGCAGCCAGGTGGTGCGCGTACTCGCAGCGCCCGAGGCAGTATCGACCGTGCGCTGCAGCGACCCGCACCTGCTGACGCGTGCCGCGTACCATCTGGGCAACCGCCACGTCCCCCTGCAGATCGAGCCGGGCCTGCTGCGTTACCAGCACGACCACGTGCTCGACGACATGCTGCGCGGCCTGGGCCTGACGGTCGAGGCCGAGCAGGCGCCGTTCGAGCCGGAAGCCGGTGCCTACCAGAGCGCACCGCATAGCCACAGCCACAGCCATGCGCATGATCACCCCTTCGTGCGCCTGCCAGCCCACTCCTGAACTGCCCCTTGGAGCCCACAATGAAAAAAACGCTTGCCCTTGCCCTGCTGCTGGTTGCGCTGCCGGCCTTCGCCCACCCGGGCCATGACAGCAACCCGCTGCACGATGGCCTGCTGCATCCGCTGACCGGCCTTGACCACTTGTTGATGCTGTTGGGGACCGGCGTACTGGCGGCCTTGACCCGGCGCAACCTGGCCTTGCCGCTGGCAACCCTGGCAGCAATGTTCGCTGGTGCGCTATGCGGCCACCTGTTCGGTGATGTGCTGGGCATGGAAACCATGATCGCCGTGTCGGTGCTGGTGGCTGGCGTTGCCGTACTGCTGCCTAGCCGGCAATTGCTGCTGGCGCTGGCCATGCCGGTGTTTGCCCTGTTCCATGGCTGGGCCCACGGCGTGGAAGCCACACCCAGCGCCTTCTGGCTGTTCAGCGCCGGCTTCGTCACCGTCAGCGGCTTGCTGCTGGTAGTGGGCTTCGCTGTCGGTTGCCTGCTGCGCCGCCATAGCGCCCTGCAGAAAGCCTTTGGCGGCGGCATGCTTGCCGGCGCCGCAGTTGTGCTGGCCGGTTGATGAACAGCGATCTGGCACTGCTGCGCTTGTTGCAGCTGGCCAGCCCCGGCTTGCCGGTGGGTGGCTTTACCTACTCACAGGGCCTTGAGTGGGCCGTCGAGGCGGGTTGGGTGCGTGACATCAAAAGCTTCAGCGCCTGGCAGCGCGAGCAGATGCACGACACCCTCGCTTACCTGGACTGGCCGGTGCTGGCGCGCCTGTACCACGCGTGCAAGGCCGATGATGCCGACGCGTTTGCGCGCTGGAGCCGCTTTCTGCTGGCCAACCGCGAAACCGCCGAGCTGCGCCTGGAAGAGCAGCAGCGTGGCGCGGCCCTGGCACGCTTGCTCGATGGCTGGCAGCTGGGCCAGGCCCCGGCCTGGCGCCCAAGCCTTGAGCTCAGCCAGTTGGGCGGCATGGCCTGGCTGGCCGTGCACTGGTCGATCCCGTTGCGCCAGCTTGCCCTCGGGCATGCCTTCGCCTGGCTGGAGGGCGCGGTCATGGCTGGGGTCAAACTGGTGCCCTTCGGCCAGCAGGCGGCCCAGACCCTGCTGCGCGACCTGGGCGAGATACTGCCCGGCGTCATCGACCAGGCCCTGGCGCTTGGCGACGACCAGCTCGGTGGCGGCCTGCCGCTATTGGCCATTGCATCATCGCGTCACGAAACCCAATACACCCGTTTGTTCCGTTCTTGAGGACTGCCTTAATGCAAAGCTATCAGCAACCCCTGCGCGTCGGCGTCGGCGGCCCGGTCGGCTCCGGCAAGACCGCGCTGCTCGAATGCCTGTGCAAAGCCATGCGTGATCACTACCAGATCGCCGTGGTCACCAACGACATCTACACCAAGGAAGACCAGCGCATCCTCACCGAGGCTGGCGCCCTGGAGCCCGAGCGCATCGTTGGCGTCGAAACCGGTGGCTGCCCGCACACCGCCATTCGCGAGGATGCCTCGATGAACCTTGCAGCAGTGGAAGCGCTGGCACGCAAGTTCGGCAACCTTGAAGTGATCTTCGTGGAGAGCGGTGGCGATAACCTTAGTGCTACCTTCAGCCCAGAGCTGGCCGACCTGACCATCTACGTGATCGATGTCGCCGAAGGCGAGAAGATCCCGCGCAAGGGCGGCCCCGGCATCACCAAGTCCGATTTCCTGGTGATCAACAAGACCGACCTTGCGCCCTACGTCGGCGCCTCGCTGGAGGTGATGGAGCGCGATACACAGCGTATGCGCCCGGAGCGCCCTTGGACTTTCAGCAACCTGAAGAAAGGCGAGGGCCTGCAGGCGGTGATCGATTTCATCGTGGAGCGGGGGATGCTGGGGGTGAGGGGCTGAGGTCAAGCACTTCGACGCGGTTGCGGCCGCTGTGCTTGGCCTTGTATAGCTGCTCGTCGGCTTGCTTGAGCACGCTGTCGGCCTGTTGTGTATCGGGCCGGCGGCAGGCTACGCCAATCGACACGCTAAGCTTGCCCACATGGGGTGAGTCAGCCTGTTCGACTGCGCTGCGTATCCGTTCGGCAATGCGCCGGGCATCGGCCAGGCCAGTGTCCGGCAGCAGCATGGTGAATTCCTCGCCGCCGACCCGGCAGGGCAGGTCATCCTGGCGTGAATTGTGACGCAGCAGCTCGGCGAGGTGCTTGAGCACCTCGTCGCCAGCATCGTGGCCAAAGGTGTCGTTGACCCGTTTGAAGTGGTCGATGTCCAGGGCCAGCACGGCGAATGCTCTAGAGCTTTGCATCAAGGCATCCAGCGCCAGCTGCATGGCACGCCGGTTGGCAAGGCCGGTGAGGGCATCACTCTGAGCCTGCTGGCGCAGCTTGCCGAATTTTTCCTGCAGCAATTGCTCGCCTGTCAGCAAGGCGCGGCGGATGGCTGCGACCTCTACGTACCACGCGTCGATACGGCGCAGCTGTTCGCCGGTCTGGGTGGCGGACAGGTGACTGGCGCTGTGTGCCAGTTGGCGTAACGGCAAGGTCAGGCGGTAGGTCATCCATAGCATCAACAGCAAGCCGATAATGCTGACCGGCAGGATATAAAGCAGCACCTTGCGGGTCATTTCGCCCAGTGGTGCCAAGGCCAGATCCCGCGGTGTCTGGACCACCACTGCCCAGTGCGCTTCAGGCACCGGGGCAAAGCCTGCGAGCATGGGAACGCCGATATAGTTGGGCACTTCAAGGGTGCCTGCCTCGCCACGCAAGGCCGCGCTGATCGTCGGGCTGCTGCTGACCTGGGTGCCAATGCGCGCATGGTCGGGGTGGTGCAGCAGGCGTCGATTGGCGTCGGCGACGAAAGCGAAGGTACCGTCCTGCTGGTAGTGCAGGCCAATCAACGTATGCAGTGCGCTTTCTTTCTTGAGGAACACCGAACCGCCGACAATGCCCAGGTAACGGCCATCGGCGGCAAAGACCGGCTGCGAAACGAATATCACCAGTTCGCCCCCCCGCGAGGTGTAGGCGGAACTGACCCACGGCTGACGGGCTTGCACGGCTTGGCGGATTTCACCGGAGTGCTGGTGGTGGCTGGTGACCTGTTCAATGTTCGGATAAGCCACCAGCACCTGACCTTGGGCGTTGACGATGACGATGGAGTTGAAGTCCTTGTCCTGCACCTGCAGGCGCTTGGCTTCCTTTTTCAGCATGGTCATGTCGTCCAGGCCACCGTCCAGTTGCCCGGCGGTGTAGGACAGGTGGTTGTGTGCCGAGCGCAGGAACTCGTTGATATCCGATGCCAGTTTGCTCGCATAGGCTTGGTTGGCCTTCAGCTCAAGGTCTACCAAGGCGTGGTGCTGTACCCGGTAGGCGACAGCGAGGGTGTTGCACAGGGTTGCCAGGCACGCCAGCACGACAATGCCGACGACCAGGGTTCGTAGGTGGAACATGGGCAAGCGCTTGAGCATGGGGGGCCTGTAATGCAAGGGCGACGGGCTCAAGTATGGCCGTATTCTGCCGAACTGCAGCCATTGTGCCGCCCGGGCTGCTCAGCCATGGCGCAGGCGGCACGGTGGCGTGTTCAGTCATGGCAGCAATGAGGTTTGCCGGGTTGGCCTTCGTAGCGATCGTGATGCCGCACCCAATCCATGGTACCAGCCTCGTTGCGCCCCAATGGCGCGATGTCGAGGAAATTGTAGGTATTGACCAGGATGTCGAGCCCGCGGGCATAGGTGGAGTAGGTATGAAATATTGTGCCGTCCGGCTCCCGGTAGAAGGCGCTCAACCCAGGCAGCTCGCTTTCGTTGCCGGTATAGGGTTCGTAGTTGTATTGGCTGTTGCCTCCAGTGGCGACACTGACGCCGAAATCTTCATTGAAACTGCTGCCGTTTGACGAGTACCAGGGAAAGCGCCAGCCCATGCGCTGGCGAAATGCCTGGAGCTCAGCGTGGGGTGCGCGCGAAACGGCGACCAGCGAAACATCGTGATGCGCCAGGTGCAGGTTGGCACCGTCGAAATGGTCGGCGAGGAACGAGCAGCCCGGGCAACCTTCGCTCCAGCCTTCGGCGAACATGAAGTGGTAGACCAGCAATTGACTGCGCCCGGCGAACAGGTCGGCGAGGCTCAGCTGGCCGTCCGGGCCTTGAAAACGGTAGGGCTGTTCCAGCTTGACCCAGGGCAGGGCGCGGCGGGCGGCGGCCAGCTCGTCGCGCTGGTGGGTGAAGGCCTTTTCATGCAGCCATAGCTGACGGCGGGCGGCCAGCCATTGGCTGCGCGAGACGATATCGGGCTTTTGAGGGTTCATGAGGGTGACTCCGCACGGGGGTTCAAGTGTGGTCGAGCGGGGCGGGGTGAGATCGACATCAGGCCCAGTTGCTGCGACGAATGGTTGTGCGCCGCGCCACCCCAGTCACACCATGAGGCTCAATCGCCACACTGCATCGCTTCAATGACCTCCCACAACCGTGGATCGTCAAAATCATCCACCACCAGCCTGGCCCCCGCAGCCATCAGCCGTTCTGCCGTCTGTGTAGTCGCCACCCCCACGGTGAAGATCCCGGCACCGCTCGCCGCGTTCACGCCCGGCAACGAATCCTCGAACGCCAGCGCTTGCTCGGCCGTTGCCCCCAGGCGCTGCAGGCCGGTCAGGTACGGCAGCGGGTCAGGCTTGGGCCGTTCCAGCTCTTCGGCCACCAGTACATGCTCGAAGTGTGCGCCAAGGCCCATTGCATTGAGCATGTGCTCGGCATTGAGCCGGGGTGCATTGGTCACCACGCACATGTCGATACGGCTCGCCTGGGCATAGTCCAGCAGGCGCAGCAAGCCCGGCATGGGTTCAAGGGCAGGGGCCAGCTCGCGGAACAGTGCTTCCTTGCGATCAGCCAGCGCCAGGCATTCATGCGCGCCGGCGTTTGGAAACAGCTCGGCAAACAATGGCCCATTGGCCCGGCCACTGATCTGCGAATCGAACTGGGCCTGGGTCAGTTCACGGCCGTCATGGTCGCGCAACAACTGACGGAAGGCCTGCAAATGCAGGGTGTCGGTGTCGGTAAGGGTCCCGTCGAGATCGAACAGCAGTGCAGTCAGCATCAGGCATCCAGGCAGTAGAAAACTCATGTCAGGGGATGATAACCAAACCTGGCGACGAAGGGGGCTGTTCAGCCTTCGACGAAAAGAGTACAAATGTGCTCCATGGACAATCTCACCCCCAAACGGCGCGCAATCCTCGACTTCATCCGTGAACGCATCACCGATCATGGCCAGCCGCCGAGCCTTGCCGACATCGCCATCCGCTTCGGCTTTGCCTCACGCAGCGTTGCGCGCAAGCACATCACTGCCCTGTGTCAGGCCGGCTACATCGACGTCACGCCCAACCAGGCACGGGGCATCCGCCTGGCCGCACCCTTGCGCCGCCCGGAAATTCTCGAAGTGCCCGTGTTGGGCCAGGTGGCTGCAGGCGCGCCGATTGGCCCCGACCTTGGCATTCACGAGCAGTTGCTGATTGACCCCAGCCTGTTCCGACGCACACCGGACTACCTGCTCAAGGTGCGCGGCGACTCCATGATCGATGACGGTATCTTCGACGGTGACCTGGTGGGCATCCGCCAGCAAGGCGAGGCCCGTGATGGCCAGATCGTGGTCGCCCGCCTCGACGGTGAGGTCACCATCAAACGCCTGCAACGCCAAGCGGGCGGCTACCGGCTGCTGCCACGCAACCCTGCCTATGCGCCGATCGATGTGGGGCCTGAGCGCGAATTCTTCATCGAAGGCGTGTTCTGCGGCCTGTTGAGGCGCGACTGATGGGCGCGGTGGTCGATCTTGACCGGTTGCTGGACCAGCGCCAGGTCTGGCGCGGCCGGCAGGCCCGGGTACGGCCGACCGGGTTGCAGCCCACTGGCCATGCGGCGCTTGATCAACGGTTGCCGGAGGGTGGCTGGCCCGCGGCTGCGCTGAGCGAGTTGCTGCTGGCCAGCCCCGGGTGTGGCGAACTGCAACTGCTGTGGCCCTCGTTGGCCCGGCTGACCGCCGATAGCGGGCGAGTGGTGCTGGTGGCGCCCCCTTTCATTCCCTACGCACCGGCCTGGCAAGCGGCCGGGGTGGACTTGCGCTGGCTGGTCCAGGTCGATGCCGAACAGGCCGACGCGCTCTGGGCTGCCGAGCAGTGCCTGCGCTCTGGCAGTTGCGCCGCCGTGCTGTGCTGGCCGGAGCGTGCCGATGACCGTGCGCTGCGGCGCTTGCAGGTGGCGGCAGAAACCGGGCAGGCGCTGGCTTTTGCCTGCAGGCCGCAACAGGCCGCGCACAATCCATCACCGGCCGCGGTGCGCATCGCCATCGACGCGCGGCCCGCACAATGGCGTGTGCTCAAGTGCCGGGGCGGTTTACCGCCGGCTGCAGCCATAGCCTGTGCCGGGCAGGGTTGATGCAACATGCTCTGGGCCTGCATCTTATTGCCACAGTTGGCGCTGGACTCGATCCTGCGTGAACGCGATGACGCCGATGCGCCACTGGTGCTGATTGGCGGGCCTGTGCAGCGGCGTGTGGTGCAAGCCGTAAACCCCGCTGCGGCGGCGCTCGGTCTGCGCGCTGGGCTAACCCTGACGGCCGCCCGCGCCTTGGCCGACGGTTTCACCTGTGTTGAAGCAGACCCGGCGCGCATCGAGCAACTGCAGCAATTGCTGGCGGCCTGGGCCTACCGCTTCAGTGCCCAGGTCAGCCTGCACTACCCGCGTGCCTTGTTGCTGGAAGTGGGCTCCAGCCTGCAACTGTTCGGCCCCTGGCCGGTATTCGAGGCGCGCCTGCGCGGGGAACTCGCAGCCCTGGGGCTGCGTCAGCGGATTGTCCTGGCCACCAACCCGGTGGCGGCGCGCATGCTTGCCAACGGCCATGACGGGCTGGCATTGAGCTGCCCGCAAGAAACCCGGGCGGCGCTTGCGCGCATGCCCATTGCGCGGGTGGGTTTACCGCAGGACGCCGCCGAAGCGTTCGCCCGCATGGGGCTGCATCAGCTCGGCCAGGTACTGGCCTTGCCGCGTGATGCATTGGCCAGGCGCTTCAGTGCCCAGGTCCAGTTGCACCTGGACCAGTTGCTGGGCCTGCGTACGCTTGGCTTGGGTTTCTATCAGCCGCCGGACCGTTTCGAAACGCGACTGGAGCTCAACTTCGACGTCGAATCGCACCAGGCGTTGCTGTTCCCGTTGCGGCGCATGCTCAACGACCTGGCCGCTTTCCTCGCCGGGCGAGACTGCGGTGTACAGCGGTTTTGCCTGTACCTGGAGCACGCCGAGGGGCCGGACACGCAACTGCAGGTCGGCTTACTGGCTGCAGAACGTGATGCGGCAATGCTCTTCGAGCTGGCGCGCGGGCGCCTGGAGCCTCTGCGCATTCCGGCACCGGTGCGTAAACTGCGCCTGGTGGCCGATGACTTGCCGGCTTTCGTGCCCCAGCACCACGCGCTGTTCGACCCACGCGCCCAGCAGGCCCAACCCTGGGAGCAACTGCGTGAGCGCTTGCGTGCCCGGCTTGGCGACGACGCGGTCAAGGGCCTGCGCGCTGAAGCCGACCACCGCCCCGAATGTGCCTGGCAGTCCGCCGAGCAAGGCGGGCAGGGCAGCCTGCCCGCCTTGCCTGGGAGCCGCCCAGGCTGGCTGTTGCCCCAGCCAATGGCACTGGACGCCAGCGTTCACAGGGTGCTGGGCCAGGCCGAGCGTATCGAGTCGGGCTGGTGGGATGGCGGTGATGTGCGCCGCGACTATTACCGCATCGAAACCCGAGAAGGCCTGCGCGGCTGGGCCTATCGCGACCTGGCCCAGCCCGGCCCCTTGTGGCTGCAGGGCTGGTTCGCATGAGCGCACCGGGCTACGCCGAACTGCATTGCCTGTCCAACTTCAGCTTCCAGCGCGGTGCATCCAGCGCCGAAGAGCTGCTGCGCCGGGCTCGGGAACAGGGTTACCGAGCCCTGGCGATTACCGATGAGTGCACCCTGGCCGGCATCGTGCGTGCCTGGCAGGCTGCCAAAGCGCAGCAGATACGCTTGATCGTCGGCAGTGAAGTGCGCCTGCACGACGGCCCGAAGCTTGTGTTGCTGGTACAGGACCTTAGTGGTTACCAGAACCTGTGCGCCTTGATTACCCGCGCCCGTCGGCGAGCGGAGAAGGGCAGCTACCAATTGTTCCGTGACGACCTGCGCGAACTGCACCAAGGGCTGCTGGCGTTATGGCTTGCCGAGGACTCCAGCGACCTGGTCACCGGCCAGTGGCTGCATGCCCTGTTCGGCGAACGCTTGTGGCTGGGTGTGCACCTGCATCGGGGCAGCGATGACCAGGCCCGCCTGGCCCGGCTGCGCGGCCTGGCTGGGCAACTGGGCATTCGCGCCGTGGCCTGCGGTGATGTACACATGCACATACGCGGCCGGCGGGCCTTGCAGGATTGCATGACCGCTATCGGCCAGCATTGCAGCGTCGCCGAGGCAGGTCGGTTTCTCTTCGCCAATGGCGAGCGTCACCTGCGTACGCTGGAGCAACTGGCCGAGCTTTATCCGCCCGACCTGCTGAGCGAAACACTCTGCATTGCCGAACGCTGTCAGTTCGACCTCGGTGAATTGCGCTACCAGTATCCGCGTGAACTGGTGCCCGAGGGGCAAACCCCGGCCAGTTGGTTGCGCCAGCTGTGCGAGCGTGGCCTGGCGCAACGCTGGCCGTCGGGGCCGAGCGACAAGGTGCGCGAGGTGCTGGCCAAGGAGCTGGCCTTGATCGCAGAGCTTGGCTACGAAAGCTACTTTTTGACCGTGCACGATATCGTCGCCTTTGCCCGCAGCCAGCACATCCTTTGCCAGGGCCGCGGTTCGGCAGCCAACTCGGTGGTGTGTTTCGTGCTGGGTATCACCGAGCTCGACCCGATGAAGCATCGTCTGCTGTTCGAGCGTTTTCTGTCACGCGAGCGCAACGAGCCACCGGACATCGACGTCGACTTCGAGCACGATCGTCGCGAAGAAGTGATCCAGTACGTGTTCCGGCGTTATGGCCGGCACCGCGCAGCGCTCACCGCAGTGGTCAACACCTATCACGCCGCTGGCGCGGTGCGTGATGTCGCCCGTGTGCTGGGTTTGCCTGCCGATCAGGTCGATGCCCTGGCCAAGTGCTGTGGCCGCTGGAGCGATCGCATCCCGGACGAGCAACGCCTGGCCGAGGCCGGCTTCGAGCCCGGCAGCCCTTCGTTGCGCCGCATTCTGGTGCTGGCCGCGCAGCTGATAGGTTTTCCACGTCATCTGTCTCAGCACCCAGGCGGCTTCGTCATTTCCGAGCAACCGCTGGACCACATGGTGCCGGTCGAAAACGCCGCCATGGCTGAACGCACGGTCATCCAGTGGGACAAGGACGACCTGGACATGGTCGGCCTGCTCAAGGTCGATGTACTCGCCCTGGGCATGCTCAGTGCCTTGCGCCGCTGTTTCGACCTGTTGCAGCAGCACCGGGGTCGGCACCTGACCCTGGCGACGATCCCCCCCGAAGACCCGGCCACCTACGCGATGATCAGCCGCGCTGAGACCATGGGCGTGTTCCAGATCGAATCACGCGCTCAGATGGCCATGCTGCCGCGGCTCAAGCCCACCACCTTCTATGACCTGGTAATCGAAGTCGCCATCGTGCGCCCGGGGCCGATTCAGGGCGACATGGTCCACCCCTACTTGCGCAGGCGCTTGAAGCAGGAGCCGGTGACCTACCCATCGCTCAAGCTCAAGGAAGTCTTCGAGCGCACCTTGGGCGTGCCGCTGTTCCAGGAGCAGGTCATGGAACTGGCCATGGTGGCGGCAGACTACAGCCCCGGCGAGGCTGACCAGTTACGCCGCAGCATGGCCGCCTGGAAGCGCCATGGCGGCCTGGAGCCACACCGCGAACGGCTGGTGCAGGGCATGCTGCGCAACGGCTACGACCTTGCGTTTGCCGAGCGCATATTCGAGCAGATCAAGGGTTTTGGCAGTTATGGCTTCCCGGAATCGCACGCGGCCAGTTTCGCCTTGCTGTGCTATGCCAGCAGTTGGCTCAAATGCCATGAGCCGGCGATTTTCACCTGTGCGCTGGTCAATAGCTGGCCGATGGGCTTCTACAGCCCCGACCAACTGTTGCAGGAGGCACGCCGCCAAGGGATCGAGGTACGGCCGGTGGATGTAGGCCACAGCCAGTGGGATTGCACACTGGAGCCAGTCGCCGAGGGTGCCTTGGCCATCCGCCTGGGGTTGCGGCAGATCCGCGGTTTCGCCGAAGCCGATGCTCGGCGGCTCGAAGCGGTGAGGGCGGTCAGGCCGTGGCGCGATGTCGAGGACCTGTGCTTGCGTGCCGGCCTCGACAGCAAAGCCCGCGCCCGGCTGGCCGATGCCGGTGCGTTGCGCGCCCTGGCACATGATCGCCACCAAGCACGCTGGCAGGTCGCAGCGGTGCAGCCGCAACTGCCCCTGTTCGCCGAGCTGCAGGCAACGCCCGAAGCCGCGGTGGCATTGCCTGTGCCTACTGTCGGCGAAGACCTGGTGGCCGACTACGCCACCTTGGGCACCACGCTGGGGCCCCACCCGCTGACGTTGCTGCGCCAGCGCCTTCGGGTGCTGGGCTGTCGCAGCTCGCAGGAACTGGCGGGCGTTGAGCATGGCGATGCAGTCGCCGTGGCCGGGCTGGTGGTGGGGCGGCAACGGCCACAGACCGCCAGCGGGGTGACGTTCGTGACCCTTGAGGATGAATTCGGCATGGTCAATGTGGTGGTTTGGCGCGAGTTGGCCGAGCGGCAGCGGCGCGCGCTGGTGGGGTCTCAATTGCTCAAGGTGAGTGGCCGCCTGGAACAGGCGAACGGGGTGCGGCACCTGATTGCACGGCGGTTGGAGGATGTCAGTGTGTTGCTGCAGGGGCTGGATGTGAGGAGCCGGGACTTCCATTGATTTGGCCGGCGAACGGGCTGCAAAGCAGCCGCAGTCGCCGTTGTTGGCCGAGTTGTCAGACCATTGCCAGGTGCTGTTTGCGTGTTGGCGCCGGGAATGCCCTGTCAATGGCCCGCAAGTCCTCACTGGTCAAAGTCAAGCCTGCGGCGGCCGCATTCAACCGTACGTGCTCCGGCGACACCGCCTTGGGAATCGCTATGACCCCGTCTTCGCGCGTCACCCAGGCCAGGCAGACCTGCGCCGGGGTGGCGCCATGGCGCTCTGCAATCTCGTGCAATAGCGGATGCTGCAGCAGCTGCCCGGCCTGGGCCAACGGGCAGTAAGCCATGGTCGGCAGCCCGCGTTGCCGGCTCCAGGGCAGCAGGTCGAACTCGATGCCACGCTGCACCGGGTTGTACAGCACCTGGTTGGTGGCGCAATCAGGGTTGTCCAGCTCGCGCAGGTCGTCGACATCGAAGTTGGAAACACCCCAGTGGCGAATCTTGCCCTGTTCGCGCAAGCGTTCGAACGCCTCGACGGTTTCTTCCAGCGGGTATTGGCCACGCCAGTGCAGCAGGTACAAGTCGATGACATCGGTGCCCAAGCGAGTGAGGCTGCGGTCACAGGCAGCGGGTACGCCGCGCCGGCTGGCATTGTGCGGGTACACCTTGCTGACCAGAAAGACCTGATCGCGCCGCCCGGCAATGGCCTGCCCGACCACTTCCTCGGCGCCACCTTCGGCATACATCTCGGCCGTATCGATCAGGTTCATGCCCAGGTCGATGCCTTGTTGCAGGGCGGCCACCTCGTCAGCCCTGCGTGCCGGGTCTTCGCCCATGTACCAGGTGCCCTGGCCAATGGCCGGCACATTGCAACCTGCCAGTTTCATGTAACGCATGTCACCTCCGGAGTCTGTGTGTGGGAAAGCAGTACCTCGAGCAGCGCCTGCGCTGCAGTGGAAAGTTTATGGTCGCTCAAGGCAATTACGCCGATCCGCCGTTCTACGGTGGGCGCTACCAGGGTAATGCAACGCGCGCCAAGCTCCTGCATCTGGTTGATGCACAGCGCCGGCACCGCACTCACGCCCAGCCCACTGGCGACCATGCGGCCAATGGTCGAGAGCTGGTGGCTTTCGAACGCCACCGCCAGCTTGCCGTGCAGTGCCGCCACGTTCTGCTCCAGCAGCAGGCGCACGGCCGAAGGGCGCTGCAGGGCGATGAAATCCTCGGCCAGCAACTGCGCCCAGCTGACTTCGGCCAGCTCGGCCAACGGGGAGTCGGTGGGCACCACGGCAACGAAACGGTCCAGGTACAGCGGGTGGAAGCTCAGGCCGTCTGTGTTTTCCGGTTCGAAGCCGATGCCCAGTTCGACGCGGCGGTGGCGCACCAGTTCCAGTACCTGCTCGTTGATCACGTCGTGCACCGTGACGTTGACCTTCGGGTAACGTTGGCGAAACACCTTGAGTGAGTGGGGCAGCAGGTTGCCGGCAAAAGCCGGCATGGCCGCCACCGACACCCGCCCCAATTGCAGGGTGAAACGCTGGCGCAGCATCTCCTCGGTGTCGTCCCAGTCGGCCAGCAGGCGCCGGGCCAGTGGCAGCAGTACCTCACCTTCGGCCGTCAGGCTGACGCTGCGCGTGGTACGGGTGAGCAGGGCGCCGCCAAGGTTGTCCTCCAGCGCCTTGATGGTAAGGCTCAATGCCGGTTGCGAGACATGCAGGTGTTCGCCGGCCTGGGCAAAACTCTGGTACTTGGCCACGGCGACGAAGGCGCGTAGTTGCTTGACGTTCATGGCGGGCTCACAGGTTGTTTTGAAAAAGTTATCAATCGATGACGAAAACAAAATTAACAAATCAGTCGCCAGCGGTGAAGATGCCTGCACACGCTCACCGACAGCCTCGTCGGTCAACAACTACAAAAGGCGGATCAGCATGGCCGGACTGGACAAGCGCGTAGCAACCTATGAACAGGCCCTTGAAGGCCTGACCGACAACATGACGGTACTGGCCGGCGGCTTCGGCCTGTGCGGCATCCCGGAAAACCTCATCGCCGAAATCAAGCGCCGTGGCGTCAAGGGCCTCACCGTGGTTTCCAACAACTGCGGCGTCGATGGCTTCGGCCTGGGCGTACTGCTGGAAGAGCGGCAGATCCGCAAGATGATTGCCTCCTACGTAGGCGAGAATGCCGAGTTCGAGCGCCAGTTGCTCAGTGGCGAGCTGGAAGTGGAACTGACCCCGCAAGGCACCCTTGCCGAAAAAATGCGCGCCGGCGGCGCCGGCATTCCGGCCTTCTATACCGCCACCGGCTATGGCACGCCAGTTGCCGAAGGCAAGGAAGTGCGCGAGTTCAAGGGCCGCAAATACATCCTGGAAGAATCGATCACCGGTGACTTCGCCATCGTCAAAGGCTGGAAGGCTGACCACTACGGCAACGTGGTTTACCGCAACACTGCTCAAAACTTCAACCCGCTGGCTGCCACCGCCGGCAAGATCACCGTGGTCGAAGTGGAAGAGATCGTCGAGCCAGGCGTGCTGCTGCCCAGCGAGATCCACACCCCCGGCATCTTCGTCGACCGGGTCATTGTGGGTACCTTCGAAAAACGCATCGAAAAGCGCACCGTCAAGGCCTGAGCGCCGTCCTCCAGAACAACAAAGAGATTCTCACCATGGCACTGACCCGCGAACAGATGGCACAACGCGTCGCACGTGAACTGAAGGACGGCTTTTACGTCAACCTCGGCATCGGCATCCCCACCCTGGTGGCCAACTACGTCCCTGCTGACATGGATGTGATGCTGCAGTCGGAAAATGGCCTGCTGGGCATGGGCGAATTCCCCACCGAGAGCACGATCGACGCCGACATGATCAACGCCGGCAAGCAGACCGTCACCGCCCGCCGCGGCGCCTCGATCTTCGATTCGGCACAATCGTTCGCCATGATCCGTGGCGGCCATGTCGACCTCACCGTGCTCGGGGCCTTCGAAGTGGACGTCGAGGGCAACATCGCCTCGTGGATGATCCCGGGCAAGCTGGTCAAGGGCATGGGCGGCGCCATGGACCTGGTAGCCGGGGCCGAGAACATCATCGTCACCATGACCCACGCCTCTAAGGATGGCGAGTCCAAGCTGCTGCCGCGCTGCAGCCTGCCGCTGACCGGTGCCGGCTGCATCCGCAAGGTGCTCACCGACCTGGCCTACCTGGAAATCGACAACGGCGCCTTCATCCTGCGCGAAACCGCGCCCGGGGTGAGTGTTGAAGAAATCATCGCGAAAACCGCCGGCAAGCTGATCGTGCCGGATGATGTGAAGGAAATGACCTTCTGATACACCCCCCCAGCCCTGTGGCAGCGGCGGCAGCTACGAATGCGATGGTCAATGCACCAACGCTTTCGCGGGTGCCGTAGCTGCCACAGGGTTTTGTGCGTTGTGCTTGAAACGTAGCCCCCCATAAAACCAATAAAAGGACGTTACCGTGGCCGCTGAAATCCAAGACAGCCGCTCCGCCCGCTTTGCCCTGCGTTGCTCCAACTGGGCCGAGCGCTGGTTCCCTGATTCCTGGGTGTTCGCTGCCCTGGCAGTGGTGCTGGTATGCCTCGGCGCCATGGTCATGGGCGCCAAACCTACCGATACCGCCAAGGCCTTTGGCGATGGCTTCTGGAGCCTGATCCCTTTCACCATGCAAATGGCCTTCGTGGTCATCGGCGGCTACGTGGTGGCCAGCTCACCCCCTGCCGCACGGCTGATCGACCGCCTGGCGCGGGTGCCGAAGAACGGCCGTTCGGCGGTGTGCTGGGTGGCGCTGATCTCGATGCTGGCATCCTTGCTCAACTGGGGCCTGTCCTTGGTGTTCGGTGGCCTGCTGGTGCGCGCGCTGGCACGGCGCAGTGACCTGAAGATGGACTACCGCGCCGCCGGTGCCGCTGCTTACCTGGGCCTGGGGGCGGTCTGGGCCTTGGGCCTGTCGTCTTCAGCGGCGCAGTTGCAGGCCAACCCGGCCAGCCTGCCGCCGTCCATTCTGTCGATAACCGGCGTGATCCCGTTCACCGAGACCATCTTCCTCTGGCAGTCCGGGGTGTTGCTGGCCGCGCTGGTCATCGTCTCGCTGGTGATCGCCTACGCGACCGCACCCGGCCCGAACAGTGCGCGCAGTGCCGAAGACTGCGGCGTCGACCCCAGCTTTACCGCGCCGCCCGCACCCCAGCGCACTCGCCCGGGTGAATGGCTGGAATACAGCCCGATCCTGATCCTGCTGATGGTGGCGCTGGCCGGCGGCTGGCTGTACCAGGAGTTCGCCACCAAACCGGCCATTACTGCAATCTCCGGGCTCAATACCTACAACTTGCTGTTCATCATGCTCGGTGCCTTGCTGCACTGGCGCCCACGCAGCTTCCTCGACGCCGTGGCGCGTGCGGTGCCGACCACCACCGGGGTGTTGATCCAGTTCCCGCTGTATGGCTCGATCGCCGCCATCCTCACCCAGGTGAAGGGGGTCGATGAGCAAACCCTTGCCCACCACATCTCGCTTTTCTTCACCCAGATCGCCACCCATGACACCTATGCCGTACTCATGGGCGTGTACTCGGCGGTGCTGGGTTTCTTCATCCCTTCGGGCGGTGGCAAGTGGATCATCGAGGCGCCCTACGTGATGCTGGTGGCCAACGACCTGCAGTACCACCTGGGCTGGGCAGTGCAGATCTACAACGCCGCCGAAGCGCTGCCGAACCTGATCAACCCGTTCTACATGCTGCCGCTGCTGGGGGTGCTGGGCCTGAAGGCACGTGACCTGATCGGCTTTTCGTTCGTGCAGTTGCTGGTGCATGTGCCGCTGGTGCTGGTGCTGCTGTGGGCGTTGGGTACGACTTTGCAGTACGTGCCGCCGGTGATGCCTTGAGCTGAACTTTCATAGAAGGCGCGGCTGAACACACCTTTTACGGGTGTGTATGATGGCGAGCCGGGTACGAAGCGTGGCTCTTGTCGCGCAGGCGTTAGCGTCTGAGCACAGGCCCGGCTACAGCAGCAGGTGAGGGCAGGGCGATGATCGAGGTGTCGCGGTTCTGGCGGGATTCGGCGTTGCCTTTTGTAGAAGCGAGGCGCGTTGGGGATGGGCGTCAGGTGTGCTATGCCGCCCATTCCCATGAGAGCTTTTCGCTCGGCGTGATCACCGGGGGGCGCAGCACCTACCTGAGTGGGACCAGCCAAGTCGAAGTGGGCGCTGGTACCACGGTGCTCATGAACCCCGGTGTGGTCCACACGTGCAATCCGATTGCAGGGCAGGGGTGGTCGTACCTGATGCTGTTCGTCGACATGCCGTGGCTGAAGGCGCTGGGTTTCAACTTGCCGGCGCAAGCCTGCAGTACCTCGCCGGCACTGTACAGTGCCGTGCTGCAAGTGTTTGCCGACCTGTTCGACGGCAACCTGGATGACCGAGAGGCCCGGCTGGCGTGTTTTTTCAATGCACTGCCAGACTACCTGCAGGCTGCTACCGGCAAAACGCAAGCTCATCACCCGCAGCTGGAGGCGGCAGCTGCGTTCATCCGGGCCCACCGCACCGACCCGCTGACGCTGCAAGACATCTGTGCCGCCAGCGGGTTGTCCCGCTCTTATCTGATCCGTGCCTTTGCCCAGCGTTTCGGCTTGACGCCGCATGGCTACCTGCTGGATCAGCGCGTGCAGTATGCCCGCGCGCAACTGCGCACGGGGCGGGCGATTGCCGAGGTGGCACTGGAGGCAGGGTTTGCCGACCAGGCGCATCTGCAGCGTGCGTTCAAGCAACATCTGGCGACGACACCCGGGCATTATCGCAAGGCCTGAAGGCCCGGCTCAGCGAGCATCAAGCGAGCAGATACAGCGCACTGATCACCAGCAGTAACGCCAAGCCTCGGTTGAACATCTGCAGGTAGCGCGGCTTGCGCAAGTACTGCTGAATCATGCTGCCTGCCCAAGCCCAGCTGGCCACCGAAACAAAACAGATCGGCCCATAGATCCAGGTGAACAGCCACAGCATCTGCTGCTCGCCACCGGTATAGGCAGCCACGCCCGCCACCGCCGCCAGCCAGGCCTTGGGGTTCAGCCACTGCATGGCTGCGCCCTCCCAGGCCGAAGGTGCACGTTGCTGCTGCTCACCACCCAACTGGCCGTCATCACTGGCCAGCTTCCACGCCAGGTACAGCAGAAACGCCACGCCGCCCCAGTGCAGCGCCACGCCCAGCAACGGCCAGCGCAACAACAGGGCGTGCAAGCCCAGGCCCACCAGCACCAGCAGCAGGCAAAAGCCCAAGGTCGCCCCGGCAACATGCGCGAGGCTGGCGCGCAGGCCGTGACGTGCGCCGCTGCCAAGGGCGACGATGTTTACAGGGCCAGGGGATATCGATGCTGCCAGCGCAAACGCAGCCATTGAAAGGTACAGGCTCATCGGAAATGTCCGTGTGAAGGGGGTGTTTGCCATGCTGCCCAGAAGCCAAACCAAGATATTGAAGAAAAGTCCCCCAAAACTGCATACAGGTTTTGTAATAGTTTGGCGCTATCAGAATATTGTTCTGCTCTTGTAGGATCATTTTCCCTATTTTCTATCAAGGTCCCCATGAGCACCTTCGCGGAACCCCCCAGTTTTCGGCCGTCCTGGTCATCCTTTCCCCGTCTTCGTGACGCTTGCTTCGTGAGTACTCGCTAATGGAATGGCTAGCCGACCCTACGGCCTGGCTGGGCCTGTTGACGCTTATCGTCCTCGAGCTGGTACTGGGTATCGACAACCTGGTGTTCATCGCCATCCTGGCCGACAAACTGCCGCCGCATCAGCGCGATCGCGCGCGTGTGATCGGTCTGAGCCTGGCGCTGATCATGCGCCTGGGCTTGCTGGCGAGTATCTCGTGGATGGTCACCCTGACCGCGCCGTTGTTAGAGGTGTTCGGCAAGAGCTTCTCCGGCCGCGACCTGATCATGCTGTTCGGCGGTGTGTTCCTGCTGTTCAAGGCCACCATGGAATTGCATGAACGCCTCGAAGGCCATGTCACGCAGGCCAGTGGCGCGGTGCGCCATGCCGCGTTCTGGCCCATCGTGGCGCAGATCGTGGTGCTCGACGCCGTATTCTCGCTGGATGCGGTGATTACTGCCGTCGGCATGGTCGAACACCTGTCGGTGATGATGATCGCAGTGATCTTCTCGATCGGTATCATGATCGTCGCCAGCAAGCCGCTGACCCGCTTCGTTAATGCCCACCCGACGGTCATCATGCTGTGCCTGGGCTTTTTGATGATGATCGGCTTCAGCCTGACCGCCGAAGGCCTGGGCTTCCATATCCCCAAAGGCTATCTGTATGCGGCCATTGGTTTCTCGATCCTCATCGAGCTGTTCAACCAGCTCGCCCGTGCCCGCCGCAAGCAAAGCCTGCAGCAGCATCGGCCATTGCGTGAGCGTACCGCGCACGCCGTGCTGCGCTTGCTCGGCGGGCGCAGGGTGGAGGCTGACGAGGTCGGCGAGGAGATCGCTGACCTGGTCGCCGGTGGTGAAGAACATGTGCTGTTCGACCGCCGCGAACGGGTGATGATCAGTGGGGTGCTGAACCTGGCCGAGCGGCCGATCCGCACGGTAATGACTGCCCGTACCGAAGTCGACGTCCTCGACCTGGCGCAGCCTGCTGCAACCATTACCGAGGCGTTGGCCAACTCACCTTACTCGCGCCTGCCGCTGATTCGTGACGGCCGCATCGATGAGCCGCTGGGCTTCGTGCACAAGAAGGAGCTGCTCAAAGAGCTGCTCTCGGGCAACCAGCCGGACCTGGAACGCATGGCCCGGGCACCGCTGAACCTGCTGGAGAGCTTCAGCATTCTCAATGCGCTGGAGCAGATGCGCGGGCAGTCGACGCACATCGCCTTCGTGGTGAACGAGTTCGGTGACTTCACCGGCCTGCTGACCATGACCGATATCCTCGAGTCGATCGCCGGTGAGCTGCCTGATGCCAGCGAGGTGGAAGGCCCGGCGATCGTCGAGGACGGTGACGGCTTCGTCGTCAGCGGTGCGCTGAACCTCAGCCAGGTGCAGGCGCGCACCGGCTTCAGCGCGCGTGCCACCGAAGACTATCAGACCCTTGCAGGCCTGGTGATGAGCCTGCTCGACCGCCTGCCGGTGGTCGGTGACCACCTGGCCTGGAACGGCTGGAGCATGACTGTGGTGGCGGTGGAGGAACGGCGGGTGCGCCAGGTGCGGCTCAAACCGAACGGCGACGTTGGCGCAGCAGGTGCCTGAAACCCTCAAGCACCAGCACCAGGACCGCGGCCCAGATCGGCAGGTAAGTCAGCCACTGATCCGGGCCGATGGTTTCGCCCAGCAGCAGCGCAACGCCCACCAGCAGCACC
The DNA here is from genome assembly GCF_015751845.1 of Pseudomonas sp. M2. Taxonomy (NCBI): domain Bacteria; kingdom Pseudomonadati; phylum Pseudomonadota; class Gammaproteobacteria; order Pseudomonadales; family Pseudomonadaceae; genus Pseudomonas; species Pseudomonas sp. M2. The sequence continues at coordinate 5,598,469 of NZ_JADOUD010000001.1, read as the reverse complement.
GGTTCGACATAACTGAGCAGGCCGAACAGGCTGAACGGCAGCAGTCGGCTGGCCAGCACGTAGGCGATCAGGGCTGACGCGCTGATCGCACCCAGCAGCGGAATCAGGCCGTAAAGGCCTGGGTGCGTGAGCAGGTCAGCGCTGGACAACGGCCCCTGGATGACGAAGTACAGGGCCCAGGGCAGCAACAGGCACATGTCGCACCACAAACCGCCCAGGTGGTCGGTGCGGCAGCGTCGGCGCAGCACGAAGTAGACGGGGTAGCCGACCATCACCAGCATGGTTTCCCAGGCAAAGCTGCCGTGCTGGTAAAGCTCATGCGCCACGCCCAACGCAGCGCAGGCCACTGCCACTTTTTGCAGGCGTGACAGGCGTTCGCCGTAAACCAGGCGGCCCGTCAGCACCATCGCCAGCGGCAGCAGGAAGTAGCCCATCGAGACCTCGAGGCTGCGCCCGTGCAGGGGCGCCCAGAGGAACAGCCACAGTTGCACGCCCATCAGCCAAGAGGTGCCGACCATGCCCAGCAGCAGCACTGGGGTCTGGCGCACGCGCGCCAGCAAGTCACCGACCCGTTTCCAGTCTTTGCTGGCCAGCATGAACAGCGTCAGGCAGGGCAGCGTCAGCAGCGTGCGCCAGCCGAAGATCTCTTCGCCATCGAGCGGGGTGAGCAGGGAGGTATAGAAGTACATCACGGCGAACAGGCAGGAGGCCATGACCGAACAGAGAATGCCTTTTGACACGAATGCCTCGAATAGCGGGATGGGCGGCTGGATCAGCCGCGCATGATCTCAGGGGCCGCGTCATGCGGCAACTGTCTCACGCCGGGGCGCGTGGCCAGTGCCTGAAGAAATTGCGCGGCCGGCATTGGCCTGGCGAACAGATAGCCTTGCTGAAAATCCACGCCATAACGGGCCAGATAGTCGCGCTGCACTTCGCTTTCCACGCCTTCGGCGACGATGCCCAGGCCTAGCTTCGCCGACAGCTCGATGATGCTGTCAAGGATGTGTTGCGACAGTGCATCACCTCCGATCATTGCCACGAAGCTCTGGTCGATTTTCAGGTAGTCGACCTTGAACTGGCGCAGATAACTGAGGCTGGACTGGCCGGTGCCGAAGTCATCCAGTGCGATCATCACGCCCATTTCGTGGAGTTTTTCGAACAGTTCGAGGGTTACCCCGGTGGCCTCGATCAGTTTGCGTTCAGTCAGCTCCAGCGTCAGCACCACGCGCCCGGGGGGGAAGTGCTCGAGGAATGAGCGGCAGTCGTCGATCAGGGCGAGGTCACGGCAGTGATCGGCCGTAATGTTGATGCCGATATGGAAGCCGTCTTCCAGCAACGCAGCGTAAGGCGCCAGGCTGTGCGCCGTGTGCTGCATCAACGCACGGGTCATGTCGACGATCTGGCCACTGTGTTCGGCATAGGGAATGAACAGGTCGGGGCGCACCAGGCCCTCGTGCGGGTGGTTCCAGCGCATCAGCACTTCGGCGCCAGCCCAGCGATAATCGCCTTTGCGCACCACCGGCTGGAAGTACGGCAGGAACTCGTCAGCTTCCAGCGCACGGCGCAGTTCGGCGCGTGGAGAGTTGGCGCGGCGGATTTGCCAGCGACAAGTGCAACCTGCTGCAACACCGAGCAACAGCAGCAAGCTGAGCAGTGCCGGGTAGCGGCTGCGCAGCACTTCGCCTCGCTTGTCGGCGGCATAACCGCCGTGAACGCTGAAAGGGTAGTGCGTCGATCCGAGCGTCACGTCGCCAATGGCTGCGGTGGGCGGTAGGCCTTGATGCACCACGCCATCCTTGCCCATCCACGCCGTGCCGACACGCAATTGCAGCGCCTCGCTGGGGCCGATAAGGCGCAGTGCGGTCAGCAGATGGTCGCCATCCACGGTGGTGATGGCGCCTCGGTCGCCGTCACTGGCCCGATACACCAGCAACGGGTGCCCGGGTGTCACCGAATTGCCGTCCATCAGCCACAGCTTGCCATCGGTGTAGTCGCGGGCGTCTACCGGCTCGTCGAACTCGCCGAACAGAGAGGTGCAGTACAGCGTGTCTTGCCGGAACAGGTTGGTCGAACGCACAAAGGCGTTGCGCGTCACTTGCCCACGCAAGGCCAGTTCGACTTGCCCGCACGGGCTGCCAGCCAACGGCAGCAAGGCCTGAGCGGCACCGGAAAGGCTGTCGAGAATATGCTCGACCTGTTCGACCACTTGCCGCGTGGTGGCCTGGCTGCTGGCGCGCAGTTCGCGCTCGATTTGCCAGTTCATCACGATCAGGCCGAACGCCAGAGGCAAGATGCCAACGCCCCAGGGGAGAAGGGTGCGCCAGCTCCAGCGGGCGGGACTTTTACTGCGCAGGGGCATGTTGGCGTAATCTTTACATGAAATGACTGAGGATAGCCGTTTGTCGGCGCGGGCGGAGAACTAATGCGCGACAAAGAAATTTACGCACTGTAGAATCGGTTTACGATTACAACAATAAGGTCTTTCTTCATTGAAGGATCAACCCCACCGAGAATGGGACTATATGACAAACCAAGGGTTCAAGCTGATCATTGGTGACTTCCTCGCCAGAAGCGTGCGCGGCATCCCCTGCTCGCCGCCATTTTCGTACCACATCCCACGCACTCAATAATTTTCGCTGCAGATGAGGACACGAACATGGCTGATATCTTCGACAATCCTATGGGCCTGATGGGCTTTGAATTCATTGAACTGGCTTCGCCAACCCCTGGCGTTCTGGAGCCGGTGTTCCAGATGCTCGGTTTCACCAAGGTGGCGACACACCGCTCCAAGGACGTGCACCTTTATCGTCAAGGTGGCATCAACCTTATTCTCAATAACGAGCCGAAAAGCATCGCCTCCTACTTTGCAGCCGAGCATGGTCCGTCGGTGTGCGGTATGGCGTTCCGGGTACGCAACGCTCATGAAGCCTATGCCCGTGCCCTGGAGTTGGGCGCCCAGCCAGTCGAGATCGAAACCGGCCCGATGGAACTGCGCCTGCCGGCGATCAAGGGCATCGGCGGCGCTCCGCTGTACCTGATCGACCGCTTCGAAGAAGGCAGCTCGATCTACGACATCGATTTCAACTTCATCGAAGGCGTCGACCGCCACCCTGCGGGCGCAGGCCTGAAGATCATCGATCACCTGACCCACAACGTGTATCGCGGCCGTATGGCTTACTGGGCCGGCTTCTACGAAAAACTCTTCAACTTCCGAGAGATTCGTTACTTCGACATCAAGGGCGAGTACACCGGCCTGACCTCCAAGGCCATGACCGCTCCGGATGGCATGATCCGCATCCCGCTCAATGAAGAATCGTCCAAAGGGGCGGGGCAGATCGAAGAATTCCTGATGCAGTTCAACGGTGAGGGCATCCAGCATGTGGCCTTCCTCACCGATGACCTGCTCAAGACCTGGGATGCGCTCAAGGGCTACGGCATGCGCTTCATGACTGCGCCGCCGCAGACCTATTACGAAATGCTCGAAGAGCGCCTGCCAGGGCACGGTGAACCGGTCGACCAATTGCAGGCTCGCGGCATTCTCCTGGACGGCGCTTCCGAGGCAGGCGACAAGCGCCTGCTGCTGCAGATTTTCTCTGAAACCCTGCTCGGGCCGGTATTCTTCGAGTTCATCCAGCGCAAAGGCGATGACGGCTTTGGCGAAGGCAACTTCAAGGCGCTGTTCGAGTCGATCGAACGCGACCAGGTTCGCCGAGGCGTGCTCGACGTTCAATAAGTGAAGTGTACCGCCGTCATGCTTTTCGGGCGGCGGTACAGTCACGCTTACCCCATTGCCTGAACAGCCCCCAGTAGAAGATCGAACCTGTGATGATGCCGATCAACGCAAGTGACGGCAGGATCTGCATCAGCATCTGGCGCCTTTCATCAGCGGCAAAGCCGTCGGGATAGCCGACCTTCACGGTGTAGCCGTACTTGTCCGATTTCCCGCTCATGAAGAACTCGGATTGAGAGGGGCGGGCAGGGTCTCGGCTGTCGCCATCTGCCCAGATGTAAAAATCTTGGAACTCCAGCAGCAACACCAGCCCGGTTTGAAATGCACGCAGTTCGTTGCGCAGCTCCATGCCGTAGGTTGACGCTATCACACCCAGATTTTCGCGGCGAAGCTGGTAGGCGACAAGCACTGCATTGGGCGCTGCAGGAGAATCGAAGATCAGTTGTACCGGTGCCTCGGAGCCAGTCGCAAACCTGTTTTTCGCACGGGGAGGAACCAGGGTGTCACAGTAGATACGGGCATCGGTGGTCAATGCCAGCGCTCGCAGGTAACGGACGTCTTGAACCTGTTTCAACAGGTGCGCCTTGGCTGTCTCGCAAGCGCTGCCAGCCAGCGGCATTGCCACCAAAGCAGCGTCGTGCAAGCGGTTAAGGGACATATCAATGGAAAAGATGGCTTCCTTCAACGATACGCGAGCCGTCTCTTTGAGCTTGTTGTCATGCTGATAGACCATCACCATCAAGCCTGACGCAACAGGTATCAAACTGATCGCCAGTGTCAGCAGCAGCGCCATCATGCTGCGACCGAGAACCCTGAATTTTGACATGGGACTGCAGCCCTCCTGATCCGAGTTGTCCGGGATGGACAGTTGACCGAAGAGCCTATGTATTCAGGGGTGCCCCTACTGTAATCCGCAACCGTGTCTGACTGAGGATTTGCATTGTCGAGACGTAAGAAGGATTACCCATTGAGCGTCTGAATTACCTTCTCTGCCAGTAAACGCGTAGAGGCGGGGTTTTGTCCCGTGATCAGGCGGCCGTCACAGACTACAAAAGGCTTCCAGGGATCATCATGCTTGCTGTAAATACCCCCTCGTGCTCCCAGTTCGTTCTCGGTGAGAAACGGCACCACCTCCTCGAGTTCGGCAAGCTTTTCTTCAGTATTGGAAAAACCGGTGACCTGGCTGTCCTTGAGCAGCAACTTGTTATCGCTGAGCTTGATGTTCAGCAGGCCTGCCACCCCGTGGCAGACAGCGGCCACAACGCCATTCTTTTCGTATATCTTGCGCGCCAGCTCCTGCAATTGCGGGTTGTCAGGGAAGTCCCACATAACGCCATGGCCACCGGTGTAATAGATGGCACAGTATTCGTCTGCTGTGACCTGGCCGGGGCTTAGCGAGGCGCCCAGCCGGTTCATGAAGGCCTTGTCGTTGTAATAGCTCCAATCCAACTCGGGGGCCATCTGCAGGCTGTGCGGATCGATTGGCACGTAGCCGCCGCCGGGGCTGACGTAGTCGACCGTAAAACCTGCCTGCTGAACCACATCGACAAAATGCACGGCTTCACCCAGCCATAAACCGGTTGCCCTGCTCAGGGTCGGATATTTGGCGGTATTGGTCAGCACCACCAGAATTTTCTTGCTCATTACTAAACTCCTGCCTGTAATCAAACGGGAAGTCAGCTCATGGCACGCAAAGCCTATAGAGCATAGCTGGCGTTTGCGGGCAAGCGTATGGGGAGTGGCCTTGTGCTGCTTCCTGCGCTGGCCGATGTTGTTTGCACTGCCCGCTCTTGGGTGCCAGAGTGCAGGCGTGGTGCCAAAGGCCTATTGCAGCAGTTAACCGGGGAGCCGATGATGCAGGATCACTTCGTCAGTCTTGAGCAACAGTGGAACCATCACTTTGGTCGCTAACAGCACACCTTACGATCCCTCGCCGAACGGCGTATTACTGACCCCTACAAAAGAGTCGGCTGGTGGCATGAGGGAGAGGATCGTGCAGTTCGACTGGCGGCATACGGACCTTGGGCCCTTGCCGCACTGGGAGCCTTCGTTGCGCATTGCGATCGACATGATGCTCCTTTCCTCTTTCCCCAGTGCCGTGGTCTGGGGGCCCAATATGACCGTTGTTCACAACGATTCCTATGTGGCGCTGCTGGGTGGCCTGGATCAGGCACTGGGCAGGCGCTTCGATTCGTTGTGGAGCGACGTTTGGGACGATATCGGTCCATGGGTGTTCAAGGCACTGCAGGGTGGTACCAGTTTTGTCGAAGATCAGCCTTATGAGATCAAGTGCGCAAAGACGGGGGGGCAGGCGTGGTACGTCTTCAGTTATGCGCCAATCCGTGACGAGCACCATGAAGTTGTAGGTATGCTTCACACCGTGATCCAGAGCTCCGCCGGTGTGGCTGCACATGGCAAGTGGCGCGAGCAGGCGCAGACATTCGAGCGTCAGATAGCGCGATACATGGCTGACCGCGACTACATGTGGCGCCTGTCGCGCGATGCCATGATCACCGTGAGCCTGGACCTGAAGATGCTGGCAGCCAACCCGGCCTGGCATCGCGCCCTGGGGTGGAGCGAGGTTGAGGTGCGGGGCATGTCGATCCTGGAACTGGTTCATCCGGCCGACAGGGAAGAAGTTGAAGCGGCTGCAATCGATTTCGTCAACGACAGAGGGCCTGCAGAGCTCGAAACACGTGTGCGCCATGTCGACGGGCATTACCGCTGGTTCCACTGGAGTGGCAGCTTCGACGGCTCGGTGCTGACTGCCGTTGGGCGAGACATTACAGGCGACCGTGAGGCGGCCATGCGTCAGTCTCAGGTCCTGCTGCGCAACACCCAGAGGCTGGAGGTGGTCGGTCATCTGGCCGGGGGCATGGCCCATGAGATGAACAACCTGTTGTCGGGTATTGGCGGCAGCCTTGAATTGTTGCAGCGGCGTTTGAGCCAGGGGCGCATGGAGCGTATTGACAGTTACGTGGCGTTGGCGCGCGACTCGGTGCAGCGGGCCATGAACCTGACCCACCGCCTGTTGGTTTTCTCCCGCCATCAGCCTTTGGCCCCGGCACCGCTGGACATGAACCGCCACCTGGCTGCCATGGAACCGATGTTGCGCCATGCAGTTGGCACTGAAATGAGTTTGTCCTGGGAACTGGATGTCGACCCATGGACCGTGTGTCTGGATGTCGGCCAATTGGAAAGCAGCCTGATCAACCTGTGCGCCAATGCGCGAGAAGCCTGCCTGGGCCGCGGCAACGTTGCGATTCGCACGATCAACACCAGGCTGGCCTCGGCCTTCCCTGAAGAGGGCGGTCTGGCGCCAGGTGACTATCTTGGCTTGCAGATCATGGACGATGGCCATGGCATGCCGGCCAAGGATGTGGCCAAGGCCTTCGAGCCATTTTTTACCACCAAGCCCACTGGGCGCGGCTCAGGGATGGGGCTGGCGATGGTGCATGGCTTCGTCGGCCAATCTGGCGGTTACGTATGGATCGAGTCGTCACCGGGCCAAGGTACGAAGGTCTGCATGCTCTTCCCCCGATGCCTGGAAGCGATACCGCAAACGCCTGCTGCGGCGATGCCCCAGGTTTCCCTGGCCAGTGGGCGGCGTGTGTTGTTGATCGACGACGAGCATAACCTGCGCACGGTCATGGGCGAGTATCTGCGCGAGCGAGGTTTTACGGTGAGTGATGTGGCCGACGCCAATACCGCGATGGAGCGCTTTCGTCACGATGGCCCGTACGATCTGGTCATCACCGACATCGGGCTACCTGAAGGCTTCAGTGGGCAGCAATTGGCCAAGGTCATGCGTACGGTCAACCCTTGCCAGAAGATGCTGTTCATCACCGGCTATACCGATCAACCGCTGGAACCTGGCCTGTTGCAAGTGCCAGGCACGGCGCTGCTGATCAAACCCTTTGAATTGTCGACCTTGGCCAACCAGGCACTGCTGTTGCTGGACGACTGAGCCCGTCAGGTCTCACCGAGAATCTGCATTACTCGGGCATGAAATTGCGCCAGTTCGAATGGTTTGCACATCAGTTGCATGCCGGCGCCGAGAAAACCCTCCCGGGCCATTGCCGTTTCGGTGTAGCCAGTGATGAACAATATGGGCAGGTGAGGGTGCAAGGTACGGGCGATCTCTGCCAGTTGCCGCCCGTTCATCCCCGGCAGGCCAACGTCACTGACCAGCAGGTCGATTGCCTTGGATGAGCGCAATACCTGCAGGGCCTCACTGGCATTGCAGGCACTGCAACACGGGAAACCCTGCTCCTGCAGGGTCTGGCACAACAACTGGCGCACATCCGGATCATCCTCGACCACCAGTACCGTGCGGCCGCCACCCTGTGAACGTGGTGGGGCTGCTTGCACCTGGGTTTGCTCCTGCTCCAGGTGGCGCGGCAGGTAAAGGTCCACGCGGGTACCTTGGCCTATCTGGCTATGCAGTACCACATGCCCCTGGGACTGTTTGCTGAAGCCGTAGACCATCGAAAGGCCCAGGCCGATACCTTGGCCCACCGGCTTGGTGCTGAAGAACGGCTCGAAGGCATGTTCGAGCGTGCTCTGCGACATGCCTTGGCCTTCGTCAGTGACGCTCAGGCACGTATAGTCGCCCACCGCCAGGCTGCCATCGGCGAACTGCGTCGCTGCTACCTCTCGATTGCTGGCTTCTACACGCACCTTGCCACCGTTGGGCATGGCTTCGCAGGCATTGAGCAGCAGGTTGTCCACGGCTTCTTGCAATTGTGTGTCGTCGCCGGCCACTGGCCAGGTGTGTTCAGGTATTTGCAGTTGCAGTAATACGCCATGCTGCAGTACGGCCTCCAGCCGTTGTGGCTGCAGCAGCGCCCGTAAGTCGATGCGACGGCTGTGCAGCGATTGTCGGGACGAAAACGCCAACAGCCGATGGGTGAGGCGCGCTGCACGCGAAACGGCTTCCTGCCCCCTGCTGAGCAGGCCTTCCAGCCCCTTGGTGCTGCCTTGCTTCAACCGCCTGTCGATCAGTTCGAAGCTCCCCCCGATACTGGTCAGCAGATTATTGAAATCGTGAGCCACCCCCCCGGCCAATTGCCCGATGGCGTCCATCTTGCGGGTCTGGTGCATAGCCTGCTCGGTGCTGTGCTGTGCCTCGCTGTGTCCATCCAGGCGTTGCTGCAGATCGACTAACTGGTCGCGAGCCAGGTATTGCCGGCGACGTTGACGCAGCGCCAACTTGATCAGTTCAAGCAACTGTTCATCTTCGAACGGAATAGCCAGCAGTGTCAGGTTACCCAGTGGATGGTCGGCGGGCGTACAGGGGCTGGCTGAGGCTTGTGGGGTTTGCGTGAGCAGCACGATGGGGAGGTCCGACCAGGGCGGTTGCTGGTCGATAAAAGCCTGCAGCAGTTCATTTTGGCTGCTGTTGAGCGTGTGTTCGTCGACGACCAGCAAGCCTGCGCCTCTGTCCAGCCCGTCCCGCAGATGGGTGATGTCGCGCGAACACACGCAATCGATGCCAGCGCTCGTCAGAAACGTCGAGGTGTGCGTGGCAAGTTGCCTGGGTGCCAGAATCAAGGCACGTTCGTCCAGCGACAGCGAGCTGGCCAATGTGATTCTCCTTAAGGGCTGCCATGCCTGGCCAAGCCGTGAGTGGTCCGTTACCCACTGGACCGCAGGCAAACCCCCAGGGTTCAACGTATCTAAAGTCCTTGCTGCAGAAATGGGTCATCCGGGTTTTGCCGCTCCAGTTCGGCAAGCAGCACCTGAACGTTCTGCAATTGACCTGTTTCTTTCCAGTATCGAATCAGCAACACCCGTGCCCGCCGGTTGGCCGGTTGCCGGCTGAGCAGGGTTTCAAGCTGCTTTTGCGCTGCATCGGACTGTTCCAGGTCGTGCAGGGTCACTGCCAGGTTATAGCGATAGTCGGCATTGTCCGGCTCCAGCTCGACCGCGCGGGACAACGCGAGCAGGGCGAATTCGCGCTGGCCATGGCGGATCAGCCAGCGCCCCAGTTCGTGTTGCAGGAAGGCCGAATCCGGTCGCAGCGCCAGTGCCTGGGCCAGTACCTGCCGGGACTGGTCGTGATGGCCTTGACGTTCGAGCAAGCGTACCTGGGTCGCCAGGGCGTCGAGGTTGTCCGGATTTGATGCAAGGCTGCGGTGCAGGGCGGCTGCGGCCTCGGTGTAGTCATTCTCATGCAGATACAGGCGTGCCAGGTGCACCTGGGCCGCCGCATCCTCAGGTTGTTTTTCCAGCGTTTGCTGGTATTGCTCCAGTGCCGCCTGCAGTGGGCCGAAGTACAGACCAATGGCGTCGGGGTCCAGGCCAAGCAAGGCATCGACGGCGGCAAAGCGTACGCTTTGCTCGTCATCATCGAGCAGGGGGCCAAGAACCAGGCTGCGTTGTGCGGCGGGCAGCAGGCGGCGGATGCTGGCGATGGCCGCGCGACGGACCAAGGGCTCATCGTTTTCCAGGTCCATGCGGGCCAGTTTCAGCGCTTGTGGCGAGGGGTAGTTGGGCAGCTCTGCGTACAGGGCTGCGCGGCGGATCGGCGCCAGGTCGTTGCGTTGCAGTTGCTGGTAGAGCACCCGCGCAGCGCCCGGTTGGCCTTCATGCGCCTGGCGCAGGGCTTTGGCGTAGCTGTGCGGGGGTAGTGTCGGTTGTGCTGGCGGGGTATCGCGGCGCAGGTAGGCGATGCCGACTGATACCAGAATCAGCAGTAAAGCAGCGATCAGGTAGCGGTGGCGTGTGGGCATCGGAGGGGGCCATGGCAGGGGAAGTGGAAGCTTGGGGCAGATTGGCGTGGGCTGCAAGGGCAGCACAGCAATCAAGGCATGCGCCCGGCCGCACCATCAGCGACCTGTAAACAAACCAAAAAAAGCCCCGCAAGCCAAGGCCAGCGGGGCAAACGGTTGGGGGAGGAGCCAACCAAAGGAGTCGTTTAAAAAGTGGGAAATCAGCGCACGCTGGCCACCGAGTCCGGCTGCCAGCCGCCGCCCAGCGCCTTGTAGATCGAGACAATGCCGCGATACAGGTCAACCTCGCCCTGCGCCTGTGCATCTTCGGCGCTCAGCCGCTCACGCTCGGCATCGAGCAGCACCAGATAATCCACCGTACCTTCGCGGTAACGCACCGAAGCCAGGTCAGCCGCCTTGCGGCTGGCCTCGCTCTGGCGCATCAGCGACAGCAGCCGCTGCTGGGTCTTGTCATAGTCGCTGAAGGCGTTGGCCGACTCTTCCAAGGCCAGCAGTACCTGTTGCTCATAGTTGGCCAAGGCCCCTTCGGCATCGGCTTTGGCACCGCGCAGTCGGGCCCGCACGCTGCCCAGATCGAACGCAGCCCAAGTGATGCTTGGCCCCAGCCCCCAGGCGTTGGCTGCCGACGAACCGATCTGCGAACCGCGCGCGGCGGTAAAGCCTAAAAAGCCGCTCAGGCTCACCCGCGGGAACAGGTCGGCAGTCGCCACGCCCACATTGGCGGTGGCTGCGGCCAGTTGGCGCTCGGCACTACGGATATCCGGGCGGCGGCGCAGCAGCTCACCCGGATCGCCCACCGGCAGGGCCTTGGCGATAGCCGGCAAGGCCTTGGGCGAGAGGTCCACGCTCAGGGCATCCGGGCGCTGGCCGAGCAGGGTGGCAATCCGGTGGCGAGCCCGTGCCTGCTCGGCCTGCAGTTGTGGCACGGTGGCTTCGACCCCGGCCAGGCGGGCGTCGGCGCGCACCACATCGAGCTCGTTGCCGACCCCGGCGTCGCGCAGGGTCACCGTGATGCTGCGCGACTCCTGCTGGGTCTTGAGGTTGGCCACGGCGATCTTCTCGCGCAGTTGTGCACCCCGCAGTTGGCCATAGGCATCGACCAGTTCGGCGATCAGGCTGACCTGCAGCTGTTGCAGGTCGGCCTGGGCGGCCGCTGCCTGAGCGTCGCTGGCCTCGATCTGGCGCTGGATACGGCCGAACAGGTCGAGCTCCCAGGCCATGTCCAGGCCCAGGTCGTAACGCTCGCTGTTGACCCGTTGATCGGTCTGGCCGGGTACCTGGCCCTTGCCGATCTCACTGCTGGCGCGGCTGGTGACCACCGGCAACTGGTCATTGGCGGCATCATCGCGGATCGCCCGCGCCGACTTGAGCCGTGCAAAGGCCACGCGCAGGTCGCGGTTGCCGTCCAGCGAAGCCTGCACCAACTGGTTGAGTACCGGGTCATCGAACTGCTTCCACCACACGCTTTCGAAGCGGCTACGGTCGAAGGCCTTGGCCTGCACGTCGCTGGCCAAACGCGCAGGCTCAGTGTCCGGCGCTTTGTAGTCCGGGCCTACCGCGCAGGCCGCCAGGGCCAGGGCCAGCAGGCTCGGGGTCAGGGGTTTGAGCAGCTTCATGCGTGGTTCTCCAGCGATTGAACGCGTTCGGCCTTGCGGGCCTGGCGACGTTCGACGAAACGGCGAATCAGGAAGAAGAACACCGGTGTCAGGAACAGGCCGAACACGGTCACGCCGATCATCCCCGAGAACACCGCGACGCCCATCGCATGGCGCATTTCCGAGCCGGCACCGGAGGAGAACACTAGCGGCACCACGCCCATGATGAACGCAATCGAGGTCATCAGGATCGGCCGCAGGCGCAGGCGGCAGGCTTCCAGCACCGCAGCCAGCGGGTCGAGGCCCTTGGCCTGTTCGTCCTTGGCGAACTCGACGATAAGGATGGCGTTCTTGCACGCCAGGCCCACCAGTACGATCAAACCGATCTGGGTGAAGATGTTGTTGTCGCCACCGGAGACGATCACTCCGGTAATCGCCGACAGCAAGGTCATCGGCACGATCAGGATCACCGCCAGCGGCAGGCTCCAGCTTTCGTATTGGGCCGCCAGCACCAGGAACGCCAGCAGCACGCACAGCGGGAACACCAGCAGCGCGGTGTTGCCGGAGAGGATCTGCTGGTAGGTCAGGTCGGTCCACTCGAAGGTCATGCCGTTGGGCAGTTCCTCGTTCAGCAGTTTCTCGATGGCCGCTTCGGCCTGGCCGGAACTGTAGCCCGGGGCAGCCGCGCCGTTGATTTCCGCAGTGATGAAGCCGTTGTAGTGCATCACGCGATCAGGCCCGGAGGTGTCGCTGACCTTCAGGAAGGTCGCCAGCGGGATCATCTCGCCCAGGTTGTTGCGCACCTTCAACTGGCCGATCTGCTCGGCATCGAGGCGGAACTGCTGCTCAGCCTGGACGTTGACCTGGTAGGTGCGGCCGAAGCGGTTGAAGTCGTTGGTGTACAGCGAGCCCAGGTAAACCTGCAGGGTGTCGAAGATGTCGGTGATCGCCACGCCGTGGGTCTTGGCCTTTTCCCGGTCGATGGCCGCATCGACCTGCGGCACGTTCACCTGGTAACTGGTGAACAGGCCAGCCAGCTCCGGCACGTTGTGGCTCTTGGCGATGATGTTCTGGGTTTCCTTGTACAGCGCTTCGTAGCCCAGGTTGCCACGGTCTTCGATCTGCAGGCGGAAGCCGCCGATGGTGCCCAGGCCTTGTACTGGCGGTGGGGGGAAGATCGCGATGTAGGCATCCTGGATGTCGGCGAACTGGGCGTTCAACGCCGCAGCGATGGCCGCTGCCGACTGGCTCGGGTCCTTGCGCTCATCGAACGGCTTGAGCGGGGTGAACACGATGCCGCTGTTGGGGCTGTTGGTGAAACCGTTGATCGACAGGCCCGGGAAGGCTACCGAGTCGGCCACGCCGGGTTGCTTCAGGGCGATTTCGCTCATGCGCTTGATCACCGCCTCGGTGCGGTCGAGGCTGGCGGCGTCAGGCAACTGGGCGAACGCCACCAGGTACTGCTTGTCCTGCGCTGGCACGAAACCGGTCGGGGTGGACGAGAAACCCAGGTAGGTCAGGCCCATCAGACCGGCATAGACGAACAGGGCGATGCCGCTGGAGCGGATGACGCGGCGCACGCCACCGACGTAACTGTGGCTGGCGCGGTCGAAGAAGCGGTTGAACGGGGCGAACAGCCAGCTGCCCAGCAGTTTTTCCAGCAGCCGCGAGAAGCGATCCTTAGGTGCGTGGTGGTCCTTGAGCAGCACGGCGGCCAGGGCCGGCGACAGGGTCAGCGAGTTGAACGCCGAAATCACCGTCGAGATGGCGATGGTCAGGGCGAACTGTTTGTAGAACTGCCCGGTAAGCCCGGAGATGAACGCGGCGGGCACGAACACTGCGCACAGCACCAGGGCGGTGGCGATGATCGGCCCGGTCACTTCGCCCATTGCCTTTTGCGTGGCCTCCAGCGGTTTGAGGCCCAGCCCGATGTTGCGTTCGACGTTTTCCACCACGACGATGGCGTCGTCCACCACGATACCGATGGCCAATACCAGCCCGAACAGCGACAGGGCGTTGAGCGAGAAGCCGAACAGGTGCATCACCGCGAAGGTCCCGATCAGCGACACCGGTACAGCCAGCAGCGGGATGATCGAGGCGCGCCAGGTCTGCAGGAACAGGATCACCACCAGCACCACCAGCACCAGCGCTTCGAACAGGGTGTGCACCACCGCTTCGATGGAGCCACGCACGAAGATGGTCGGGTCATAGACGATGCTGTAGTCCATGCCTTCAGGGAAATCTTTCTTCAGCTCGGCCATCTTCGCCCGTACTTCGTCGGAGATCTCGATGGCATTTGAGCCCGGGCGCTGGAAGATCGGAATGGCCACCGCCGGCTGGTTGTTCAGCAGCGAGCGCAGGGCGTACTGGCTGGAGCCCAGCTCGACCCGGGCGATGTCCTTCAGGCGAGTGATTTCGCCATCGGCACCGGCGCGGATGATGATGTTCTCGAACTCTTCCTCGTTCACCAGCCGGCCCTGGGTGTTGATCGACAGCTGGAAGCTGGTCGAACCGGGGGCGGGCGGTGCACCCAGCTGGCCCGCGGCAACCTGGCGGTTCTGTTCGCGGATGGCCGCGACCACGTCACCGGCGGTCAGGTTGCGCGAAGCGGTCTTGTTCGGGTCGAGCCACACCCGCAGCGAGTAGTCGCCCATGCCGAACAGTTGCACATCGCCCACGCCGCCCAGGCGCGCCAGTTCATCCTTGATGTTGAGGATGGCGTAGTTGGACAGGTAGAGCATGTCGTAGCGGTTGTCCGGCGAAGTCAGGTGCACCACCATGGTCAGGTCGGGCGAAGCCTTGTCGACGGTGATACCGATACGGGTCACTTCTTCCGGCAGCTTGGGCTGGGTGCGTGTGACGCGGTTCTGTACCTGCACCTGCGCGTTGTCCAGGTCGGTGCCCAGGGCGAAGGTGATGGTCAGGGTGAGCTTGCCGTCGGCGGTGGATTGCGAGGACATGTACAACATGTTCTCGACACCGGTGATGGCCTGCTCCAGCGGTGCGGCGACGGTTTCGCCGATCACCTTGGGGTTGGCGCCCGGGAAGTTGGCGCGCACCACCACGGTAGGCGGCACCACTTCCGGGTATTCACTGATCGGCAACTGGAACAGCGAGATGGAACCCGCGATCAGCAGCACCAGCGACAGCACCGCGGCGAAGATCGGCCGGGTAATGAAGAATTTCGAAAAGTTCATCGGTGTTGTCCCTTAACCGCGCGGCGCTTGGGCGCCGGCGACTTTTGCATGGGTGCCGGCAACCTTCGGCGCCGGGTTGCTGGCTTCCAGAGCCTGGCGCTGCTGGGCGAGGGCGGCGAGGGTCTGCTCGCTGGCCATGGGCGTTTCTTGCGGGGTGACTGGCGAGCCAGGGCGTACCCGCTGCAGGCCCTTGACCACGATGCGGTCATCCTTGCCCAGGCCGCTGCGTACGATACGCAGGCCTTCGAGCTTGGGCCCCAGTTCCACGGTGCGGTAGGTCGCCTTGTTGTCCTTGTCCATGACCAGTACGAACTTCTTGCCAAGGTCAGTGCCCACGGCTTCATCGTTGATCAGTACCGCGTCGTACTGGGCGCTGCCCACCAGTTTCAGGCGGGCATACAGGCCAGGGGTGAACTGGCCGTCGCGGTTGTCGAACACGGCGCGGCCACGGATGGTGCCGGTGCGCGGGTTGACCTGGTTGTCGACGAAGTTCATGTGGCCCAGATGCGGGTTGCCGGTTTCGTTGGTCAGGCCCAGGTAGACCGGGGTGGCCTGGCCGCGCTGGCCTTCACGCGCCAGCTGGGTGTACTTGAGGTACACGCGCTCGTCGGTATCGAAGTAGGCATAGACCTTGTCGGTGGAGACCACGCTGGTCAGTGGCGTGACATCGGCAGTGACGATGTTGCCGGCGGTGTACTGGGCGCGGCTGACACGGCCGCTGATCGGCGCGGTGACGCGGGTGAAGCTGAGGTTCAGGCGGGCCAGGTCAAGCTCGGCCTGGATCGCATCGACCCCGGCGCGGGCCTCGGCGGCAGCGCTGCTGCGCGACTCGGCAAGCTCGGCGGAGATGGCGTTGCTGTCACGCAGACGCTCGCCACGGCGAGCTTCATTGGCGCTGCGGATGGCGGTGGCCTTGGCCTGTTGCAACTGGGCTTCGAGGCGGCGCACTTCAGCCTGGAACGGGCGTGGATCGATCTGGAACAGCAGGTCGCCTTTCTTGACCTGGGCGCCTTCGGTGAAGCCCACCAGGTCGATCTGGCCGGACACGCGCGGGCGCACTTCGACGGTTTCCGGGGCCTCGAGGCGGCCAGTGAATTCGTCCCATTCGTTGATCGGCTGCTCGATCACCTTGGCGACGGTGACCTTGGGCGCGGCGGGAGCCTGCACGGCATCTGGGGTGCGGCCACAAGCGCTGAGCACCACCACTGCCAGGGCAGCGAGGGGGAAGCGCAAGGGTTTGAGTGAGTGGTCCATGGAGAACTCCGCCAAAGTATTAGTAGTGGGCGGAGTGTGAGTGCCTTGCGCGTGACGCACGAATCGAACGCAGCGAAGGTTATTATCACGCCCAATGATATGTCGGGATATTTCATCGATGGCGAGCATGGTAGGGTGCCGGCTCTTATCCTCCCCCGTATGTGAACCAAGGCCCGATCGTGAACAGCTCCCCGCAACTACCCGGGCCCCTCGGCATCGTCTGCCTGGGCATACTGCAAATCCTGGTCTGGGGCGGTTCGTTCTTCCTCATGGCGGTGATGGCAGAGCCGATCAGCCGCGACACTGGCTGGCCCAGCCAGTGGGTGTACGGTGCGCTATCGCTGAGTTTGATGGTCTCGGCGCTGTTTGCCCCGCTGTCCAGCCGCCTTGTTGCACGCTACGGTGGCCGTCCGCAGATGGCAGCCAGTGGCGCCGTGGTTGCGGTGGGCTTGCTGATCATGGCAGCCAGCCAGGGCCTGGGGCTGTTTTTGCTGGCTTGGGTGGTGATCGGGGTCGGCATGGCGATGGGGCTGTACGAGGCACTGTTCGCCACCCTTGGCGGGTTGTATGGCGAGGGTGCGGGCAAAGCCATTACGGGTATCACCCTGATCGCCGGTTTCGCCTCGACCCTGTCTTGGCCGACCGTGGCCTTGGCCATCGAACACCTGGGCTGGCGCACCACTTGCGGCTGCTATGCGCTCGTGTTGCTGTTGGTGGTGGCGCCTCTGTATTGGCGCGTGTTGCCGGCCGGAGGGCGGGTTGAGGTACGCAAGGCACAGGATCAAGGCACCGCGACCGGGGTCGACCGCCAGCTTTACCTGCTGTTGACCAGCATGTTCGCTATTGGCGCGATCATCATGACGGCAATTGCCGTGCAACTGGTAGCCGTGCTCCAGGGCCTTGGGCACTCGCTGCCGGTGGCAATTGGCCTGGCGGCGATGCTCGGTCCCAGCCAGGTGGCCTCCAGGGTGTTGCAGATTCTGGCCGGCCAGCGCCATCCGATCTGGACGGCCTTGGCTTGGGTCAGCCTGGTGCTGGTCGGTCTGCTGCTGGTGACACTGGTGCCGGCGGCCACGGCCGTGGGCCTGCTGGTGTTCGGTTGTGGTAATGGCTTGCGGGCGATCGTGCGCGGGCTGTTGCCCTTGGCGATGATGCCGCCTGCGCAATACGTGCTGTTGATGGGGCGCATGTCGCGGCCGTCGCTGATCGGCCAAGCGTTGACGCCGGTGGTGGGGGGCTACCTGTTCGAGCACTTTGGCGCGATGGGGGTGCTGGTGACCTTGTGCCTGTTGGCGCTGGTCAATGTGGTGCTGGTGGGGGCGGTGATGCATCGGGTGCGCAGCGGCGCGTGACGGCCGGCTCCCACTGGATTCGCGCTGAGCTTGAGAGCAGCGGGGTCCCTGTAGGAGCCGGCTTGCCGGCGATCACCGGCAAAGCCGGTGCCCTGCGCCGCAGCGCCTGCATCGCCGGCAAGCCCACACAGGTTACTGATCAACCGCGGGCAAACTGCAGCAGCCTGTCCCCATCCAGCCGGTACCGCACCCACTCATCCTGCGGCTCGGCCCCCAGCGATTTGTAGAACCCGATCGCCGGTTCATTCCAGTCCAGCACACTCCATTCCAACCGCCCGCAGCGGTTCTCTACGGCTTCGCGGGCAATGTGCCGCAGCAGGTCGCGGCCCGCGCCGCCACCGCGCTGCTCAGGCGTGATGTACAGGTCTTCCAGGTAAATACCGTTGCGCCCCAGCCACGTCGAATAGCTGTAGAAATACACGGCAAACCCCACTGCCTGGCCATCGCGTTCGCAGATCAGGCTGTGGACCGTACTGCCTTCATCGAACAGGCTGTGCTCGATATCGGCAAGGGTGGCGATCACTTCATGGCGCGCACGCTCGTACTCGGCCAGTTCGGTGATGAATGCAAGGATCTGTGCGGCGTCAGCGCGTACTGCGGGGCGAATGATAAGGCTCATGCTGGGCTTCCTTGGAAAGCAGTGCGTCGTATCGATACAGTCATGTGTATCTGCGTAATTTAATGTAACTGTACCGGTTGTGCGGAAGGCGACTGCCGTAGTGTGACAGCACTAATAACGATTCTGGAATGCCTGCCATGCTCGCCTCTTTCGACCTGCTGATGGCCTTTATGCTGTTTGCCTTCGTTTCCTCGATAACCCCAGGCCCCAACAACACCATGCTGTTGGCATCAGGGGTGAACTTTGGCGTGCGTCGCTCCATCCCTCACGCCCTGGGCATCAGCATCGGTTTCATGGTCCTGGTCCTGGCCGTTGGCCTGGGCCTTGGCGAGGTGTTCAAGGCCTGGCCTGCGTTGTACACCGTGCTGCGTTACGTGGGCGCCGCCTATTTGCTCTACCTGGCTTGGAAGATCGCCACCTCCGGGCCGTTGAGCGCCGATTCGTCCAATGCCCGCAAGCCTCTGGGCTTCTGGGGGGCAGCAGCGTTCCAGTGGGTCAACCCCAAAGCGTGGGTGATGGCGGTAGGGGCGATCACCACCTACACACCGGCCCAGGGCTATGTGATGAACGTGATCGTCATCGCGGCTGTGTTCGCCTTGGTCAATCTGCCCAGCGTCGGCGTGTGGGTGATGTTTGGCAGTGCGCTGCGCAACCTGCTGCAGAACCCGCGTTGGCTGATGCTGTTCAATGTCCTGATGGCCTTGCTGCTAGTGATATCGCTTTACCCGCTGCTGTTTGTAGAATCGGCGTTTTCGTAACGCGTAGAGTACGGCAAACCGATGCAGTTGATTCCCTGGTCTCACCAATGCTCCGAAGGTTTCACCTTGCGCGGCTGGCGCTCGCCGGCCAGCGGCAAGCCGCTGCTGCATTTCTTGCACGGCAATGGCTTCTGCTGCCTGGCCTACCAGCCGCTGCTGGCGCGCCTTGGCGAGCACTTCGACCTGTGGCTCAGTGATGTTCAGGGGCATGGCGACAGTGACCATGGCGGTGTGTTCCGCGGCTGGAACCGCACGGCTGAGTTGGCAGTGGAGGCTTTCGAAGCGGGCCGTGGCGAGTATGGCGACGTACCTCGCTATGCACTGGGGCACAGCTTTGGCGGCGTGCTCACCGGGCTGATCCTGGCCAGCAGCCCTGCGTTGTTCGAGCGCGCCGTATTGCTTGACCCGGTATTGTTCAGCCGGCGCATGATCGGGGTCATGGGGGCCGCCGCGCTGGTGGGGCTGCATCGCCGGCATGCCCTGGCACGCAAGGCCGCCAACCGCCGCAGCCATTGGCCCGACCGCGAAGCGGCACTGGCCTCCCTGCAGGGGCGGGGCATCTTCAAGGGCTGGAGCGATGCGGCGCTGCAGGCCTACATCGAACATGCCATCGGCGATTGCGGTGAGGGCGTGGTGCTCAAGTGCCGGCCCAGCCGTGAAGTTGAGATTTTCAGTTCCTTCCCGACGCGCATGTGGGCGCATCTTGCCGCCATCCAGGCGCCAACCCGGGTGCTGTATGGCGAACAGACCTATCCCTTCGTGCCGCATTCGGTGCAGCGGCTGGCGTCGATCAACCCCAGGGTCGAAGCCTGCCAGGTCGCCGGAGGCCATTGTTTCATGCAGGAAGACCCGGGCATGGCCGCGCAGCGGATATTGGATTACCTGCAGGGCTGAATCGCTGTTCCATTGCTGGAACGATGCATGCCATTTGCGCGGGCTACCGGCTGATTGGTCTCATTGGTAAGGTTAACCCAGCCTTAGAGAGGAGACTTCTCATGAAAAAGATCCTGGGTATTCACCGCAGCCCTCACACCCATTGGGTAGGGGACGGCTTTCCGGTGCGCAGCTTGTTCACCTACGACAACCTGGCAAGCCAGATCAGCCCGTTCCTGCTGCTGGATTATGCCGGCCCCCATGCTTTCACCCCCACCAGTGCCCGGCGAGGCGTAGGCCAGCATCCTCATCGTGGTTTCGAAACGGTCACTATCGTTTATCAGGGCGAACTGGAACACCGTGATTCCACCGGTGCCGGAGGCCTGATTGGCCCTGGCGATGTGCAATGGATGACGGCCGCCAACGGCATCCTTCACGAGGAATTCCATTCCCCGGCATTCGCCCGCAGTGGCGGTCTGCTGGAAATGGTGCAGCTGTGGGTCAACCTGCCTGCGCAGGACAAACGAGCCGCTGCCGGTTACCAGACGCTGCTGGCAGCGGATATCCCTGAAGTGCCGTTGGCGGGGCAGGCAGGCAGCCTTCGGGTGATCGCTGGCAGCTACCAGGGACATCCAGGCCCGGCGCGCACCTTCACCGCGATGGATGTCTGGGACATGCGCCTGGGCGCAGGTGCTGCAGTGCAGTTGCCTGTCGCTGCTGGCCGCAATGCTGCGCTGATAGTGTTGCGTGGCACTGTGCGGGTCAACGGTGAGCGTGAGGCCGGGCCGGCCAGCCTGGTATTGCTGGAGCGAGCGGGTGAAGACGTGGCCATCGAGGCACTGGACGGCGCCAGTGTGCTTTTGCTCAGCGGCGAGCCGATCGACGAGCCGATTGTGGGTTATGGGCCATTCGTGATGAACAGCCAGGCGGAAATTGCCGAATCCTTCGATGATTTCCATGCAGGGCGCTTCGGCCAGATGGCGGTCGAGCCCCACTGACCAGCCTTGCATCGCTGACCGCTTGTCGTGAAGTGCCATCATTGGATCGAACGGTAGCGGGGCGCGCCCGTTCTTTTACTAAGGTGCTAGATGATCCCCCGCTTCACCATTGCCTCGGCGCATGGACGGCCGCCATGGCATGCTCATTATCAATTGGCACCCCGCCTGCCAAAGGCGTACTCCAATAACAGGCCATCCACTCAAGAGAGGGTCGTAACATGTCATTGATAGGCGTTTCGATGCTGGAAATGCGGCAAATGATTGAACAGGCCTGCCTGCCTGATCACTGTGAAGTCAGTTGCCTGGACGGTACCAGCCTGACCATTCGCTTGGGTCAGGGGCGAAACATGGAGCAGGGCGTGACGCTCAGCGGGGTGTCATTGCAGAGCCTGAACAGTTGCCGTGACGTGGTGAAGCTGGTCGATCAGTTGCATGCGCTGCGCGACAGCCAGCCAGCGTCGCTAAGGGCGATCGCCTGACTGCCTGGGTGCACCGGTCAGCCGAGGCTGGCCGGGCGCACGTATTCCGGCATAAGGCCGTTGAACCAGAACAGGATCATCGACACCAGGATCGTCACCAGCAGCAACAGCCCCACGCCCCATACGCAGGTCGCGAACAGCATCGCCTGCTCCTTGCGCAGGCGCAGGAATGTCTGCAGCCCACCGTACAGCAACAGCGTGGCATACGCTGAGGCTGCCAAAAGAACCACTAGCGCCAACCAGCGAATCGGCAGAATGCCGACGACGCCGGCAAAAAACCACGGGGTGGCGCAATAGGCAGCAAAGCCGATGCATTGGCTGAGGCTGGGTTGTACATCGAAGCCGCGCGACATCCAGCGGATCATGACCCCCATCAGCATCACTCCGACCACGGTGGTGGCGTACAACAGCCCGCACAACTGTGCTGCGCTGGCCATGCTCAGGCGCACGCGCTCCTCGGCGGCCAGGCTCCAGCCGAACGTGGTGGTGCCGACGAACAGGCAAATCGCGGGGATCAGCGCGAGCGCCAGCAGGCGCGGGAGATATTGCTGCGGGTGATCTTCCTCAGCACGACGGATTTCCATCCAGGCGTCGGCGGGGTGAGTGAAAAGCTTGAGCAATGGACTGTTCATGGCGTTCTCCAGAAGGCATAGGCCTCTAGTTATGGAGACGCGTGCTTATCAGCAGGTTCAGCCCGCTTTACGGCCGTTGATCGGCTTATTGCAGTTCAACCAGCAGGTTCAGCCCACCATCGCCGCATTTGCCCTTGTCACGAACAACACCGTGGTAACTGCGACCATCCCACACGAAAGCTACGCTGTGCGCGCGCTCGACTTTGTCCGGAAGCGGCGGGCAGATATGCAAGCGCAGGGCAGGGCGGCCCTGCAAGTTCAACGCGGCGAGCTGGCACTGGCACTCAACGCTCAGGGCTACCGGGCCGAACAGCGTGTCGCGCACATAATCGAGTTGCACGTTGGCGTTGGGGGCGCGGCCGGGCATCTTCATTGTTGCGGGGCTCCTGGGAGTTGATGTCACTCATCATCTTGAAAGCAAGTGAGCGCGGACGTTCAATTTTTTCCAAGGGTTGTTGACAAGCCGTTTACCCAATCCCCCGCAATGACAATGAATACCATCCCCCGATGTGGGGGTCGCAGCGGGGAATTCACCCCAATCCGGTTCGATTCGCCAGCCAAGTTATTGAATCAAAGGAAGATTTGCTTCTGGCATGCACCTTGCTGACCCTCTTGCACAGTTCCTGTGTCCCGGAGGTGCAGCATGTCGACCCCCAACAAAGGCCCCGTCCTCACATCACTTGTACTGGCCCTGATGGGCTGGACGGCGACCAGCGAGGCGGCTGTGCAATGCCAGCGCACCTTGGTGGCCAACGTGATCGCCCTGGACCAGCCCCTGATGTTCAACCGCCTTGGCGCGCAAAACGCCAACGGCATGATGTTCGCCCTGCGTCAGGATGTGGTGGACGAGCACTTGGTACCCTTGAGCAAGGGGGGCGCCGCAGTGCCGGGCAAGGTGACCCTGCGCCCGGACAAACGCCCACGTCCCATCGTGCTGCGGGTTGCCGTCGGTGATTGCCTGACGGTCAACCTGACCAACCTGTTGGCTTATCAGGCCAATCCCAACAAACACGGTATCGACCAGGATGAGAACGAGTTCGAAGGTGTAGAGGGAGAAGAAGCCGAAGAAGGCGATGAAGCCGAAGAAGCCGAAGAAGCTGCAGAAGTGGAGAATGACGGGGGCGAGCACTTCGTCGCCGACGAGCAGGTCACTGATCGCCACGTCGGCTTTCAGGTCAACGGCCTTCAGGCCGTCAACAGCATCGGCGACATTGCCGCCAACACCGGCCGCAATGGCAACTTCCTGATCGCACCGGGCGCTACCCGCAGCTACACCCTCTACGCCGAGCGCGAAGGCGCCTTTGCCGCCACCAGCCAGGGTGCCACGTTCGGCGGCCAGGGCAACGCCGGCAACGTAGCCAATGGCCTTTTTGGCCAGGTGGTGGTGGTGCCCAAAGGTGGGCGCACCTATCGAAACACCCTGACCGAAGAGGAAATGCGCCTGGCCAGTACCGGCCGTGCCGCCACCGGCCAGCCCGTGGTCGACTACGAGGCCCGCTACCCACAAGTTGAGCCGTGGATAGCCGAAGGCAAGGCCGGCAAGCCGATCATCGCGATGGTCGACGGCAACGAAATCCTCAGCAGTGAAACCGACGCCATTATCATGGGGCCCAACCCGGACGGCAGCTTCCCGCGTTCCACCTACCCACTGGAAAGCATCAACAAGCGCAACCCGGCCTTGCCCAACCGCTTGGAAGCGTTCCGCGATTTCGCCTCCCAGTTCGCTGATGAAGTGGCGGCCACCCAGGCCTTCCCCGGCTACTGGGCCGACCCGGTGATGGGGCATGTGCTGGAGCCTGCGCGCGACGCGTTCATGATCAACTACGGCTCGGGGGGCATGGGCGCGGAAGTCGTGGCAAACCGCCTGGGGGTCGGGCCGATGCATGATTGCCTGTCCTGCGCCTATGAAGAGTTCTTCCTCAGCGCGCACACCGTGGGTGATATCGGCACCCTGGTGGATGTGCCGGCCAACATCGGCCTGGAACACATTCGCCCAGGCGAAACCCCACCGGCAAACGCCATTGGCGTCAAGGCCAGCATGGCCCTGTACCCGTCGGAGCCTGCCAACGTGCACCACAGCTACATTGGCGACTTCACCAAGTTCCGCAACACCCACAACGGCCATGAGCAACACATTTTCCACCTGCACGGCCACCAGTGGCTGTTCAACCCCAATGACGACAACTCCGACTACATCGACGCCCAGGGCATAGGCCCAGGTGTGGGGTACACCTACGAGATCGCCAATGGTGGCTCGGGCAACCGTAACCGTGTGGCGGGTGATGCCATTTACCATTGCCACTTCTATCCGCACTTCGCCCAAGGCATGTGGGCCATGTGGCGGGTGCACGATGTGTTCGAGGAGGGTACCCGCCTGGAAGTCAGCGGGCAGGGGGAGGGCGGCTTCCATGACACGCCGTTCGCCTTGCGCAGCGGCAAGCCGGCGGCCGGCGCACGTGCGCTGCCGGACGGAGAAATCATTGCAGGTACGCCGATCCCGGCGATCGTGCCGCTGCCAGGCAAAGCCATGGCGCCGATGCCGGGCAAGGTCGTGGTCGTGCCGAAACTGGCGCAAGAGCTGATCGCCGAGGATGACGATGATCATGATGACCCAGAGCACGGCGATGACGATCACAGCGACGCGCCAGGCGCAGCCAAGGCTGTAGGCTCGCTGGCGCTGGTCGACCGCAGCGAAACCAACCGCAACGCTGACGGCACCCTGAAAAACCCAGGTTACCCCTTCTGGATCGGTGGTATGGAAAGCAGCGTCGGCCAGCGTCCGCCGACCCCGCCGCTGGACATGCTCGACCCGGCCATGGCGCGCCAGCTCAAGGACAGCGGCGCAGCACTGTGGGCCAACCTCGATGGCAACCAGGTCGACGGTTGGGACGGCGGCCTGGGCCGTCATGCGCTCGATGGTGTGTCCGCTGGGGGTGAAGCCGTGACCACCACCACCAAGCTGGATTTCTCCAAGGTGGTAGAAAAGGCCAAGCCGATCTACCTGCCCGAGGAGGGCACCGACGTCGAGCAGGCCGCCATGCAGTTCCACGCCAAGGCCGAGCACCCAAGCTTTGCCCTGATCCCTGGCAGCCAACCGGTGGCCAAGGCGTTTCGCACCAATGGCGCACTGCCAACCGCCGGCGCCCCCTTCTTCGAACCCTGCATGGATGACCGCGGCAAACGCCTTACCCAGGCCTCGTCCACGGGCGAATACTTCAGCGGCGAGAGCCTGGGCGGTATCAACTTCCGTGGTGCCTCCACGTTCACTGCCGACCGGCCTCGTATCTACAAGGCGGCCAACATCCAGTTCGACGCGGTGTACAACAAGGTCGGCTATCACTTCCCACAGGCGCGCATCCTTGCGCTGTGGGAAGACGCATGGCCGGTGATCACCAAGCAGCGCCCACCAGAGCCGCTGGTGATGCGCATGAACACCTTCGACTGCACCATGTACCAGCAGACCAACCTGATCCCGGCGTTCTACGAAATGGACGACTACCAGGTGCGTACACCGACCGATGTGATCGGCCAGCACATCCACCTGCCCAAGTGGGACCTGACCGCAGCCGACGGTTCGGCCAACGGCTGGAACTACGAGGACGGTGTCCTCTCGCCCGGCAGCGTGGTGGAACGTGTGAACGCCATCCGTGCTTTCAATGGCTGTTCACAGGGCGACAGCCGCGACGGCACTGCCGCCTGCCCGACGGCCAAGCTGCACCCGTACTTCGGCCGCTTTGGCCGGGCCGACTGGGTGGGCGCGCGCACAGCCATGCAGCGCTGGTTCGCCGACCCGCTGGTCAACGTGCACAACGTCGACCGCGGCCTCGGCACCATCTTCACCCATGACCACTTCGGCCCATCGACCCACCAGCAGTTGGGCCTGTATGCCACTGTACTGGCCGAGCCTGCCGGCTCCACCTGGCACCACGCCGAAACCGGCGAGCAGCTGTACAACCCTGCACTGCGCCAGGACGGTGGCCCGACCTCGTGGCAGGCGGTGATCAGTACCGGCGACAACGACGGTGATGGCAAGAACGACAGCTATCGCGAGTTCTTCCTTGAGTACAGCGACTTCCAGCATGCCTATGAAGCGGGCGTGTATGTGGGCGCCGGCCCCGATGGTGTGCCCAACGCCCAGGCCTACCCAGCCACGGCCGACAGCTTCCGCTACGCCATCAACCCGCCCGTGCGGCAGAAGGCTTCGAACCTGCTGGAGTCGATCGTCGAATCGCGCGGTGGCCTCAACCCTGGTTGCCCGACCCGGCCATGCCCACAGGCGATCTCGGTGGATGACCCGGGCATGTTCGTCGTCAACTACCGCAACGAGCCGTTGGCCCTGCGCGTGTTCGACCCGAACAAGGTGGCGCCGGACGGCAAGCGCGGCATGCAGGCCGACGGCCTCGGTGGCGACCTGGGATATGCCCTGCAGAGCCGGACCGACCGTGCCATCCCGGCCATGAACCTGGCGCCCTCGGCGATCAACTCCGCGGTCGGCCCGACGGGTGGCACCACCTTGTTCCCGCCGCACATCAATACGGCAGGCAGCGAGCCAGGCGACCCGTTCACCCCGATGCTGCGCACCTACTCTGGCGACAACGTGCGCTTGCGCATGCACGCTGGCGGCTATGAGGAGGAGCACAACGTCACGATGCACGGCGTCAAATGGCTGCAGAACGGCACCGGCTACGGCAGTAGCTCCAACTCGGGGTGGAAGGCCTCGCAGATGATCGGCATATCCGAGCAGCTGGGCTTCCTGGCGCCGGTGTCGATGATCTCCAGCTCCGCGGCCACCAATGGCGACTACCTGTATTCGCTGGACGCGGCCCTGGAAGGCTACTGGAACGGTATCTGGGGCGTCATGCGCAACTACACCACGCAACGTGCCGACCTGTTCGCGCTGCCGAACAACCCGCAGCCGGTGGCCATGCGCAACACCATCAACTTCGATGGCATCTGCCCGAGAACCACGGCCAACCCCAGCGGCGTCGGCAGCCGGCCAACGGTCAAACGCAACTATGAAATCGTCGCCGCGCTGGCCAACGACATCCTCGAAAACCGCAACGGTGTCAGCATCAACGACCCGGCCGGTATCGGCCAGCACGTCGGCGGCCCGCTGAAGGCCAATGGCGGCACCCTGGTGTTCAACAGCCGTACCACCAGCATCCCGCAGGTGACGGTGACCGACGAGGAGGATGGCACCACCTTCACCGTGGGCGGGCACAGCGCGCCACTGCATGACCCGACCGCGGTGCTGTACGTGCGCAAGGCCGACCTGGATACCAGCACCGGCAAGCTCAAGGCCGGGGTGCCGGTCGAGCCTCTGGTGTTGCGTGCCAATGCCGGCGACTGCATCAGCATCACCCTGGAGAACCGCCTGCCGCTGGTGATGCCGGACCTGCCCAGCACGGCGGTGATGCAGAACGTGGTCAAGCGCGACCGCAATGACAGCGAAGGCGCCACCGCCTTCAACAACAACCTGATACGGCCCTCCAGCCACGTTGGCCTGCACGCACAGCTGCTGGCCTATGACATCACCAAGTCCGATGGCGTCAACGTCGGCCTCAACCCGGAGCAGACCGTACCGCCGCGCAGTGGTAACAGTGGTGCCTACCCGACCAGGGTGTACCAGTACTATGCCGGGCACCTGGAACGCGAAGGCAAGCCGGTGCTGCAACTGGGCCGCACGGTGGACAACATCCGCACCACGGCAATCGAGTTCGGCGCCCTCAACCTCACCCCGGCGGATGTCATCAAGCAACCGCAGAAAGGCCTGGTCGGTGCCATGAGCATCCTGCCGCAGACCGCGACCTTCACCGAGGACGCGGCCAGCCGTGCCCAGGCCACGGTCAAGGTCAATGGCCAGCCCGACTACCGCGACTTCGTCACCGTCTGGCAGCGTGCGCTGAACATGCGTTGGGCCGACGGCCGCCCTGTGGAGGGGATCGCCACCGAAGGCAACGGTGTGCCAGGTGACCCGAAAGACAACGGCAACATGGCCATCAACTACAAGACCGAGCCGCTGTGGTTGCGCTTCGGCCTGGCGCCGGACGCTCCGTTTGGCCGTGCCGATGGCTTTGGCTTCGCTGATGTACCCAACGCGCACATGGCCTACAGCAATGCCCTGGTGGGCAGCGACCCGCAAACTCCGGTGCTGTATGCCAAACCCGGTCAACCCGTGCGCAACCATGTGGTAATGCCCAGTGGCGGCAGCCGTGGCATCACCTACCAGCTTGACGGGCACCTGTGGCCACTGCATGCCTACCAGGCCGAGAAAAACGACCTCGACGGCTACCCGATGAAGCAGCCTGGTATCGGTTCGGTGCGCTTTGGCTACAACCCGATGTCGATGTACATCGGTGCCCAAGAGAGCGTGCTGCCCGCCGCGCACTTCAGCTTCATGTTGCCCAGCGCCGGGGGCGCCAACGCGGTGCCGGGCGACTATCTGTTCCGAGACTACGCCGCCTACGGCAATACCTCGGGGCTGTGGGGGATTCTGCGGGTTACCGACGACGCACCGCCGGCAACGGCGCCGGCACAATAAGAAAAGGGGCGCACCAATATGCATAACAGGAAAATCCGCCCCGCCGTGCTGGGGGTATTGCTGGGCACGGCGTTGATCGGCCTGGGCGTGGCGTACGAGGAGCTCTGGTGCGACCCGCGCGAGCTGCTGCAGGAGCCTGCCGACCCGCAGGCGCTGCACCGGCTCAGCCGGGATGGGGTGACCGTGGAGTTCGAAGCCCGGCCCCTGGCCGGCAGCGAGCTGCGCGAAGGCGCCTTCGCCAATATCCGCTTCAAGGTCACCGACCAGAACAGCGGCCAACCGCTGTCGGGGATGGCGCCAGGGGCGTGGATCGACCCGGCGCAATCGGCCCCGCTGGAAAGCAGCCGTGACCAGAGCTGCAAGGCCCGGGTGGCGCTGTTTCTCAAGAGCAGCATCGGTGCCAGGCCGCTGCTGGACCTGAACAGCTACTTCCTTTTGGTGCTGAACAAGGATGCCAGCCTGACCGTGATCGACCCGACAGTCTCGGTGGGCGGTGTTACCAGCACCCTGGCACGCATCGATTTGCCGGGTCGGCCCATGGACTGGGTGGCTACCGGCGATGACAAGCAGGTATTCGTGTCGATACCCGAGCGCGGCGAGGTCGCGGTGATCGACACCGAAACTTTTACCCGCGTGGCCACCCTGGAGGCCGGCGAGATGCCGTTGCGCGTGGCCCTGCAGCCGGACCAGCGCCGCTTGTGGGTTGGCAACAACAGCGATGACCCGGCCAAGGGCGGGGTGACGGTGATCGATGTGCACAGCCGCAGCACGCTGAAAAGCTTCGCCACCGGCTCCGGGCATCACGAAATCGCCTTCAGTGCCGATTCGCGCTACGCCTTCGTCAGCAACCGCGACGGCGGCACCTTGAGCATCATCGACATCCCCGAGATGCGCCTGGTGAAAACACTCGACGTTGGCCCGCATCCGTTGGCAGTGGCCTACTCGGCGCTATCCCAGGCGGTGTACGTGAGCGACGGTTCAGAGGGCACGGTGCGGGTGTACGATGCCCGCAGCCATCAGTTGCGCCATACCGTTCAGGCCGAGCAGGGCCTGGGGCCGATGCGCTTTAGCAGCGATGGCCGTTACGGCATCGTCCTCAACACCCTGGAAAACCAGGCGCTGGTGATCGATGCCAGTACCGACAGGTTGATCCACCGCATCCCGGTGGCGGCCGAACCGTACCAACTGACGTTCACCAAAGGTTATGCCTACGTGCGCGGCCTGGCGTCTTCGAAGGTCAGCATGATCAACCTCAGCAGCCTGGGCGAAGGCCGCCAGCCGATCATCCAGGGCTTCGATGCCGGCCCCGCCGCGCCGCGCCAGGCCGGGGACCTGCCATTGGCCCAGGGGTTGTCGGTGTCACGGGACGACAATTCGGTATTCGTGGTCAATCCGGTGGACAACACCACGTACTTCTATACCGAAGGCATGAATGCCCCGATGTCGGGTTACAACAACCGCGGCCACCAGGCCCGCGCCGCCATCGTCATCGACCGCAGCCTGCGCGAACTGGCCCCGGGGGTGTATGGCTCGACGGTGAAGATGCCGGCGTCAGGCAAGTTCGACGTGGCGTTCCTGCTCAACCAGCCGCAAATCATCCACTGTTTCAGCACCGACGTGGCTGCCGCCCCGGATGCGGTCAAGCGCAAGGGCGCGCATGCCGAGTTCATCGGCCTGGACCAGCCCTTGCCACAGCACCGCGCCATCACCGCCAAAGTGCGCATCCTCGGTGACGACGGCCGCCCGCGCCTTGGCCTGGACGACCTGACTCTGCGCTACTTCCTGGCGCCGTCATCGATGCCGCGCAACCTGCGCCTGGAAGAGGTGGGCGAGGGTATTTACCAGGCTGCACTGATGCTGCCTGAAGCCGGCGCGTGGTACCTGCATGTGCAGTCGCCGTCGCTGGGGCACAAGTTCGCCGAAGAAAACTACACCAGCCTGCGTGTCCTGCCGGCTGCAGCGTCTACTGCTTCCCAGACTGAAGTGAGGAATGTGCAATGAACGCCAGACATTCTTGCAAGCTGCTCGCACTTTCCATGGCCATGGCCAGCCAGCTCGCCCTGGCCCACGCGGGCCATGACCACAGTGGGCATGCTCCGCAGCCGCCTGCGGCACATCAGGAGAAAGCGAGTGTGCGCTTTGCCGATGTTTCACTGCTCGACCAGGATGGCATGCCAGTGCGCCTGGAAAAGGACCTGGTCGGCGATCATCTGGTGGTGATGGGCTTCATTTACACCAGTTGCACCACGGTATGCCCGGTAGTGTCTTCGATCATGGGCAAGGTCCAGCAGCAACTGGGTGGCCGGGTAGGCGAGGAAATCCGCCTGGTGTCGATCAGCGTGGACCCGCAGCGTGACGACTCCAAACGCTTGCAGAGTTACGCCAAGGCCTTCCAGCACGGCCCTGGCTGGAGCTGGCTGACCGGCTCGCCCTATGCCATCACCGAGACCCTCAAAGGCCTGGGCAGCTTCAGTGCCGACCTCAGCCAGCACCCCCCGATGATCATGGTGGGTGACGGGCACAGCGGCCACTGGACGCGTTATTACGGCTTCACCGACCCGGCCGTGCTGATCGACGAAATCAACCGCCTCAGCGCCCGTCGGGTGCATGCCAAGAGTACGGCCATAGCCGAGCACCAGGAGGTGCAACCATGAGCAGCCAAGCGTCCTGTCGCGTCGGCATGCGCAGCTTCGACTGGCTGGCCCTGGCCGGTTGCCTGTGGATCTTCGCGTCGGTCGCCATGGCCCACGAAGGCCACGCGCCGAGCTCCCCGAGCCCGCAACCGGCGCCACCGACCATGGCCAGTGGCGGTGGCACCCGCGATGCGCACACCTGGTTCACCGACACCGTGCTCCAGGACCAGAATGGCCGCGCGCTGCGCTTTTACAGTGATGTGCTCAAAGACAAGGTGGTGATGCTCAACGTCATCTTTACCCACTGCACCGATGCCTGTCCGCTGATCACCCGCAAGCTGCGTGAGGTGCGCGAGGCCATGGGCCCGGAGCTGGCCAGCCAGGTGACCTTCGTGTCCATCAGCAGCGATCCGCTCAACGACACCCCGGCAGCGCTCAAGGCCTTTGCTGAAAAACAGGGGGTGGACAGCGCCAACTGGCTGTTCCTGACCGGCGACAAGGCCAGCGTCGATCTGGTGCTGGGGCGTATCGGCCAGTTCCTGCCCAGCCCCGAGCAGCACTCGACCCAACTGATAGCCGGTGACGTGGCGGGCAAGCGCTGGAGCAAGATCCGCCCCGATGCACCGCCAGCGGCCATTGCCCAGCGCATGCAGTTGCTGACCCAGCCGTTGGCCGGACGATAAATGCACTCACAGGATCTGCGCAGCTGCGCAGAACACAGTGGCAGCACTGACAGGATCTGCGCAGCGGCGCAGAACACAGTGGGAGCCGGCTTGCCGGCGATGAGGCCAGAATGAACACAGCGAGATTGCTTTGCTTGGCGCTGGGCCTGACCTGCTGCGCTCAGGCGCTTGCCCTTGACCTCACCGCCCACGAGCAAGCCGGTAAACGCCTGTACCGCGAAGGCCTATCCAGCAGCGACGCACAATTGCTGGCCCGCGTTGGTGCCAGCGACATGCGCGTGCCCGCCAGCGTGTTGCCCTGCGCCAGTTGCCACGGCAATGATGGCCGTGGCCGCGCCGAAGGCGGGGTGCGCCCGCCCAGCCTCGACTGGCAGCGCCTGGCCCAGGGCCAGGGCGCACGCCAGAGCAACGGGCGCAGCTACCCGGCTTACACCGACAACAGCCTGGCCCGCGCCATCCAGCACGGCCTGGACCCGGCCGGCAACCGCCTGGACCCGGCCATGCCTCGCTTTGAACTGACCCTGGCCGACCAGCGCAACCTCACCGCCTACCTAAAACGCCTGGCTGATGAGCGCGACCCTGGCGTGGAAGAAGGGGTGCTGCGCCTGGGTACCCTGTTGCCCGCCAGCGGGCCATTGGCCGAGGCCGGGCAGGTGGTGCGCGCGGTGCTCGAGGACGGGGTGGCCCAGCTCAATCAGCAGGGCGGCGTTCATGGCCGGCGCCTGGAACTGGTGGTGATCGACCCCGGCAGCGACCTGGCCAGTGCCGAGCATGCGCTGCAGCAGTTGCTCGAGCAGCAGCGGGTATTTGCGCTGATCAGCCCGCTGGCACCGATGCTCGACCCGCGCCTGGCCCTGCTGCTCGAACAGCACGGCGTGCCACTGGTTGGCAGTACACCGCGCGGTGGCGGCAGTGCGCAGATATTCGACCCCATGCCAGGTATCGCCACGCAATTGCTGAGCCTGGCCGTGCATGCCCGCGATACCTTGGGCCTGGCGCCAGATGGCTTGCGTGTGGTGTATGCCGGCGATGACCAGGCGGCGCAAGCCGAACAGGTGCGCGAGCGCCTGCAGCAGCTGGGTTGGGCGCCAGCACCGGTCGAGGCCTTCAAAGGCCAGCCGGTGCAGGGGCAGGGCATTGTTTTTCTAGGCCGCGCCCAGGCCTTTGCCGAGCTGGCCACGGCGTTGCAGGCGGCAGGCCGTGCCCCCTATCTGTTCGCCACCTCCAGCCAGGTGGCCGGTGCCGTGGCCTCGCTACCGGCCCAGTGGTCGCAGCGGGTGTTCCTGGCCTATCCGTTCGTGCCCGCCGACTGGACCGAACAGGGCATGGCGACCTTGGCCGGCCTGCAGCAGCGTCAAGGCCTCGACACGCGTCAGGCCTCGCTGCAAGTCAACACCCTATGTGCCCTGCGCCTGCTTGGCGAAGCCCTCAAGCAGATCGGCCGTGACGCCAGCCGCGAGCGCCTGGTTGCGGCGCTGGAGGGCCTGCATGGCGTCGATACCGGCCTGACCCCGCCGCTGGGCTTCGGGCCGGGCCAGCGCCAGGGCCTGGCCGGCGCCCATGTGGTCGCGGTGGCGCTGCCTGGGCCACGCTTTACAGCTGTCGCCCCGTATCGGCCTGTACCGGTCAGCCCTTGAGTGGAGGTTGCCATGCGTATCCTGTTGCTGTGCCTGTTGCTGCTGGTCGCCAAGGCGGGCTGGGCCGATAGCCCGGCGGCGCGGGTCAATGGTGTGGACATCGGGCTGCTGCGCCTGGAGCGCTATTTCAGCGAGTACCTGCAGGCACAGGGGCGGGCGGTGACCAGTATCCGCAACCCTGCGCTGTACAAACGTCTGCGCAGCCAGGCCCTGGACGAACTGATCGACAAGGAGTTGCTGTGGCAAGAAGCCCAGCGCCGCGGCATCGCCATCAGTGATGAACAGGTGTCGGCGCAGCTAGGTGAAGTCGAGGCGGCATTCGCAAGCCCGGCGCTGTTTGAAAGACGGCTTGCAGAGGCAGGGTTCGACCGCGCAGCATACGCTGACTACCTGCACCGGGAGCTGGCAGCGCAACAGGTGTATGCCCAGCTCAGCGCGGTAGCCGAACCCACCCAGGCCGAGGTGGAAGCGTTTTATCAGGCCAACCAACAGAGACTGCAAGGAGCGCAGAACCAAAGTGATAATTCTTCGGTCATACGCGAACAGGGCCTGCTGCTGGCCAGGGCCTCGCTCATCAGCCAGTTGCAGGCACAGTCACGGCAAGCGGCGCGCCAACGTTTGCGCGAATCCGCTAAAGTGGAAATCGCTGACTGAAGCCTGCGATGGCGTTTCCCCAAAGCTGGGGAATAACGGCTTGGCAAAGTGCCATCAGGTGCCCCGGATGTGGGGCAGCGGGCCTGAGCCTGTTCGTAGGGCTATCAAAGGTGCCAGCAAAATCAATAACTTGACGTGGTGCAACATGACTATTCATGCCTGGCACGAAGCCTGCTCAAGCCTTACCAAGGCCGCACTTCGCAGACCGGGTAACCGGGCAGTTCTTGGGAGTCGACCTTGGTGAACAGAGTATTGGTAGTCGATGACGAACAGACCCTTGCGCAAAACCTGCAAGCGTACCTGCAGGCGCAAGGCCTGGAAGTCCATGTTGCCCACGACGGTGCCAGTGGTATCGGCCTGGCTGAGTGCCTGGCACCGGATGTGATCGTGCTGGATTACCGCTTGCCCGATATGGAGGGTTTTCAGGTCCTGGAGACCGTGCGCAAGAACAGGCAGTGCCACTTCGTGCTGATCACCGCCCACCCGACCGCCGAGGTCCGTGAGCGAGCCGCCGAACTTGGCGTGACCCATGTCCTGTTCAAGCCGTTCCCGCTGTCGGAACTGGCGCGCCCGATCTTCGACCTGATGGGCATCGAGCGCCGGCGCAGGGCCACGGACAACCCGGCAGAAGGGTTCGTCGAACGACGCCAGAACAGGAACGAATCGTTCCCCTTGCAGTTGTACGATGGTAGCTGGGTACTGGCCGACCGCCGCCGTAATGGCGCCAAGCCCCCTGGACCCGACGACGACCAACTGCTCACTGGGGAATAGCGGCGCCCGCAGCCCTCACCGAGCCTGCGACGCGCCCCCTGAGCGGAGTCGCAGGCCATGTCCGATGTATTCGACCACAGCGTTTCGGCCTCATCGCCAGTACAGGCTCCGCCAGCCTCAAGCTACCCCCGCGATCTCATGGCCCAGGCCCGCCTGCAAGCCAGCGGCGAGCGCCTGCTCAACTGCCTCGAACGCCTCGCCTGCGACACCCCCGACACCTTCATCCGCCGCCTGGGCAGCACCCTGCATTACCCGGTACTGGACAGCCAGAGCCTGTTGGCCAGCACCCCTCGTTTCGACAAGATCAGCCTGGCCCAATGCCTGAAGCGCGAGTTCGTGCTGATAGAGCAGGGCGGTGAACTGCGGGGTGTGTTCGCCGACCCCTTCGACCACGCCCGCCTGGCCTGGATCGACGATGTGCTGCAAGGCGCGCCTTTGTACCTGGTCCACGCCGCCGACCTTGCCACCTTCCTGGCCCGCCACGAAGAAAGCTTTCACGCCGTCGATGCCCTCGATCACGACGCCGAAGCCAGCAGCGAAAGCGACCCGCTGCAACGGCTGTCGCTGACCAGCATCAGCGAAGACCAGAGCAAGGTGGTCAAGCTGGTCAACTCAACCCTTTACGACGCCCTCAAGCAGCATGCCAGCGATATCCACCTGGGCATGACCGGCCAGGGCCTGACCATCAAATACCGCATCGACGGCGTGCTCAACGCGGCCGGCAAAGCCAGTGGCAGCGCCTTCGCCGACCAGGTGATTTCGCGCATCAAGGTCATGGCCGAGCTGGACATCGGTGAAAAGCGCGTGCCCCAGGATGGCCGCTTCAAGGTTGCCGTAGGCGAGCGCCAGATCGACTTCCGGGTGTCGATCATGCCCAGCATCTTCGGTGAAGACGCGGTGCTGCGGGTGCTCGACAAACAGGACCTGTCCGACCGTGTCAGCGGCGTGCAGCTGCAGGCCCTGGGCTTTGCCGATGAAACCCTGCGTGCCTTGCGCCGCCTGGCCGCCGAGCCCTACGGCATGATCCTGGTCACCGGCCCCACCGGCAGCGGCAAGACCACCACGCTGTACGCCATGATCAGCGAGATCAACCACGGTGTGGACAAGATCATCACCATCGAAGACCCGGTCGAGTACCAGTTGCCCGGCGTGCTGCAGATCCCGGTCAACGAGAAGAAGGGTTTGACCTTCGCCCGTGGCCTGCGCTCGATCCTGCGCCACGACCCGGACAAGATCCTGGTCGGCGAAATCCGCGACCCCGACACCGCGCAGATCGCCGTGCAGTCGGCACTCACCGGCCACCTGGTGTTCACCACCATCCACGCCAACAACGTTTTCGATGTGATCGGCCGCTTCAGCCAGATGCAGGTCGACCCCTACAGCTTCGTCTCCGCCCTCAACGCTGTGCTGGCCCAACGCCTGATCCGCCTGGCCTGCCCGCATTGCTGCACGCCGTGCGAGGCCGATGACGAAACCCTGGCCGCCTCCGGCCTTACCCGTGACGCCGTGCAGGGCTGGACGTTCGTCCGCGCCCAGGGCTGTGGCCAGTGCCGCGGCAGTGGCTACCGCGGCCGCAGCGCCATCGCCGAACTGCTGCACCTGGACGACGACCTGCGGCAGATGATCGTTGAACGTCGCCCGCTGGCGCAGATCAAGGCGCTGGCTTGCCAGCGCGGCCTGCGTCTGCTGCGCGCATCCGCCCTGGACCTGGTCCGCGAGGGCCGTACCACGCTTGAGGAGATCAACCGTGTCACATTCATTGCGTGATCATGCCTCTACCCGTTACTGCGCCGTGCTCGGCGCCGAAGGCGTCGGCCTGGGCCGCTGGCACGGCAACCAGCACCAATGGCTGGGCAGCCGCGCCTTCACCGGTGACGCCGGGCAACCGGCCTGGGATGCAGCCCTGCAGGCCCTGGCCACGCTGCTGGGCGAGCATGCCGTGCGCGGTGGCCAGTGCCAGGTGCTGCTGTCGGCGCGCTACAGCCGGTTCTGCCTGGTGCCTTGGAGCGCTGCCATCAGCCATCCACGCGAGCTTGAGGCCTACGCCCGGGCCTGCTTCGAGAACCTCTATGCCCAGCCGCTCGACGACTGGCGCATCGCCCTTTCGCCAGAGCCGGCCGGCGCTGCGCGTATCGCCACAGCGCTGCCTGAGGCACTGCTGCAGGGGCTGCAGGCACTGGCCCGGGAAAATCGCTTGCGCCTGCGTTCGGTGCAGCCGTACTTGATGGCTGCCTACAACCGCTGCTCATCGCAGCTGCAGGCGGGCGATTTCCTGTTTGTCCTCGCCGAGCCACGGCGCAGCGTGCTGCTGCTGGCCGCCGGTGGCGCCTGGCAGCAGGTGCTGACGCAGGGTTGCGCCGACAGCGACCAAGCCCTGCAGGCGCTGATCGAACGGACCTGCGAGCTGTATGGCGAGCACATGCCGCAGGTCTACCTGCATGCCCCGGGCCGGGGCGACGTGCCGCAACTGGCGGCGGTGCAGCTGTGCCAGCCGGCCAGCGAAGCCGACCCGCTGTGCGCCATGTGGCGGGCGGTGGCCTGACATGCGCCGCCTTGACCTGGAATTCCAGCCCCGGCGCAGCAGCCCGCTGGCCTGGTCGCTGCTGGCCCTGGGCGGCGCGGTGGTAGCCGTGCTGGTACTGCTGCAACAGCACCTGCAAGCCGAGCAGGTTCACCTTGAGGCCCGGCTGCACAGCCTGGAGCTGCAACTGGGCCGCCGCCCGGCCACGGTCGCCCCGCAGAACAGCGCCGCCAGCCGCGAGCAGGCTGAACGCCTGGCGCAGATGCGCAGCGTTTCCCAGCAACTGCAACGGCCCTGGCAGCAACTGTTCGCCATGCTTGAAGCGCAACCCCAGGAAGACGTGGCCCTGCTCAGCCTGACGCCCGATGCCCGCAAGGGCCAGGTGCGCATTGCCGCCGAGGCCCGCAACCTGGAAGCGATGCTGCAGTACCACCACCGCCTGGAACAGAGCACCGAGCTCAGCGATGTATCGCTGCTCAACCATGAGGTGGTGGCGGGCCAACCCGAGCACCCGGTGCGCTTCACCCTTACCGCCACCTGGGAGACCGGCCATGCGCGCCCCTGACTCGATAAACAGCCTGATCCTTCAGGAGCAGTTGCGCCGTATCGGCCCGGTCGGCCTGGCCGGCGCCGCAATGGCCGTCCTGGCAGTCGCTGTAGCGCTGGCCGGGGTGCTGCCGCAGTGGCAGGCCCTGCGCGAGCTGCGCGCCAGCGAGGCCGATGCCAGCGCCCAGGTCGAGCGGGTCAGGCGCGGCGAACTTAAAGTCGCCGTCAAGCCTGAACAGCAAGCGCTGGACAGCCTGCGCCAGCAACTGCCAGGGCAACCTGAAGCCAGCGAGCTGATCGAGCGCCTGTACCACCTGGCCAGCGCCCAACGAATCAGCCTGGCCCGTGGTGAGTACGCCCTGGGTGTCGACCCCAAGACCCAGCTGGCGCGTTACCAGATCGTCCTGCCGGTACGTGGCAGCTATCCGCAGATCCGCGGCTTTGTGCGCGGCCTGCTGGGCCAGTTGCCGACCCTGGTGCTGGAAGACCTGGAGCTGCAGCGCAAGCGCATTGGCGACAGTGA
The DNA here is from genome assembly GCF_015751845.1 of Pseudomonas sp. M2. NCBI lineage: Bacteria > Pseudomonadati > Pseudomonadota > Gammaproteobacteria > Pseudomonadales > Pseudomonadaceae > Pseudomonas > Pseudomonas sp. M2. The sequence goes on along the minus strand of NZ_JADOUD010000001.1, from coordinate 5,559,739 downwards.
ACTCAATGGCCGCCTGCGCATGACCCTTTACCTGTCGAGGTCGTCATGAACACTCAGCGTGCAGTGGTGTGGGCGGGGTTTCTGGGGCTTGCCGGGGCGTTGGCCTGGGCGCCTGGGCACTGGTTCGGCGAGGACAGCGAGGAGGCCCTGATCGCCGGCAAGCCGGCGCCCACACAAGCGGTTTCAGAGAGTGCCGGCGTACCGGTGATGAAGCCAGAACAGGCCACGCGCGACCTGTTCCCCCGCCAGCAATGGACCAAACCCAAGGCCCTGGCCACGGTCACCGAACAACCTGTGGTCGCCACCTCGGTGGTAGCCGCTGCCCCCGCAGCCCCGGCGCTGCCTTTCCAGTTCGTCGGCCGCCTGGGCGATCGCGATGACCTGCAGGTCTTCCTGCGCAGCGGCGAAAAACTCTACGTCGTGCGCCAGGGCGACGTGATTGACGACACCTACCGCCTCGATCGGGTTTCGGCCAATGAGCTGGGCCTGGTCTACCTGCCTTTGCACCAGTCACAGACTCTGTCTGTCGGGAGCGCACCATGAAGCCATCGAAGTTGTGCAAGCCTGCTCCGTTCATGCTGCTGGCGCTCTGCGTGGCCATTGCCGGCTGCGGTTCGAGCGCGGTGCGCAAGGACAGCCAGGCGCTGATGAAAGAAGGCCAGTACGAGGCCGGTATCGCTCGCCTGGAAGAGGCGCTGCGCGACGACCCGCGTGACACCGACCTGAACATTGCCCTGGCCCAAGGCCGCCAGCACGCGGTCGAGGCGCTGCTTGGCCAGGCCGACAGCGACCGCATCCGCCACGACTTCGCCGGCGCGCGCCTTGGTTATGGCCGCGTGCTCACCCTGGAACCGAACAACCGCCGCGCGCATGAGGGCATCCGCCAGCTGGAACTGATGCGCACCCTCGATGACCGTGTTGCGCTGGGCCAGGCTGCGCTGCGCCAGGGCGACCTGTTCGGTGCCGAGCGTTACATGCGTGAGGTGCTGCGCCTGGACCCGCAAAACCAGAAGGGCATCATGCTGCGCAGCGATATCGAGAACGTCCAGGCCCGCACGGCGCAGCCCTTCCCGCAACTGCGCAGCAAGCTGGAACGCCCGGTGACCCTGGAGTTTCGCGATGCCGAGCTCAAGGTCATTTTCGAAGTGCTGTCCCAGGTGGCCGGCATCAACTTCATTTTCGACAAGGACCTGCGCCCGGACATGAAGGCCACCATCTTCGTACGCGAGGTGCGCATCGAGGATGCCATAGCCCTGTTGCTGGAACAGAACCAGCTGCGCCAGAAGATCGTCAACGACAACACCTTGCTGGTCTACCCCGACTCGCCGCAGAAGACCAAGGACTACCAGGAACTGGTCATGCGCACGTTCTACCTGACCAGCATCGATGCCAACACCGCACTGAACATGGTCAAGACCATGCTCAAGACCCGCGATGTATTCGTTGATGAGCGCCTCAATACCCTGACCATGCGCGACACCCCCGACGCCGTGCGCATGGCCGAGAAGCTGCTGCAGTCGCAGGACCAGTCCAACCCTGAAGTGGTGCTGGAAGTGGAGGTGATGGAGGTGGCCCGCTCGCGCATCCTCGACCTTGGCCTGCAATGGCCCAATACCTTCGGGGTGCTGAGCGATGAGGGCAACCCGGTCAGCGTGCTGGACCAGTTGCGCGGCATCAACTCCGGGCGTATCAGCATCTCGCCGGCGCCCCAGGCCAAGATCAACGCCCAGGACAAGGACATCAACACGTTGGCCAGCCCGGTGATCCGCGTCAGCAACCGCGAGCAGGCGCGCATCCACATCGGCCAGCGTGTGCCGATCATCAGCGCCACCTCGGTACCTTCCACCCAAGGGCCGGTGATCACCGAAAGCGTCACCTACCTGGATGTCGGTCTGAAGCTTGAAGTGCAGCCTACCGTGCACCTGAACAACGAGGTGGCGATCAAGGTGGCGCTCGAGGTCAGCAACGCCACCCCGCTGGAGCCGACCCGCCAGGGCACCATCCCGGTCCAGGTCGACACCCGCAACGCCCAGACCAGCCTGCGCCTGCACGACGGCGAAACCCAGGTGCTGGCGGGGCTGGTGCGCAACGACAAGACCTCCAGCGGCAACAAGATCCCGGGCCTGGGCGACATCCCTGGCCTGGGCCGGCTGTTCGGCAGCAACCGCGATGACATGAGCAAGTCCGAACTGGTACTGGCGATCACCCCGCGGATCGTACGCAACCTGCCTTACCAGAGCCCCTCGGACATGGAGTTCGCCACCGGTACCGAATCGAGCATGCAGGTGCGCCAACTGGCCCTGCCTTTGCCAGCCGGCGCGCTGCCGGCCGATGAGCCGGGCCAGGCGCCTGGCGATGCACCGGTTGTCGACAGCCAGATGGCGGTGGTGCCTGCCAGCAAGGGCCCACGGCCATGAAACGCCGCGTGCAAGGCTTCAGCCTGATCGAGGTGGTGCTGACCCTGGCATTGCTCGGGCTGCTCGCCAGCATGGCTGCACCGCTGACCGAAACCGTGGTGCGCCGCACCAAGGAGCAGCAATTGCGTCAGGCGCTGTACCAGATCCGCGATGCCATCGATGCCTACAAACGGGCCTTCGACGCAGGTTTCATCGAAAAAGGCCTGGATGCCAGTGGCTACCCGCCAAACCTGCAGGTACTGGTCGACGGGGTGCGCGATGTACGCAGCGCCAAGGGCAACAAGTTCTACTTCCTGCGGCGCATCCCGCACGACCCGCTGGTAGCGGCAAAAGACGATGACGGCGGTGGCTGGGGCTTGCGCGCCTATGACAGCGGGCCGGACAACCCGCGTGACGGCGAAGACGTTTACGACGTGTACTCCAAGGCCCGCGGCAAAGGCCTCAACAACATCCCCTACGGGCAATGGTGACGGCCATGAAACGCAGCCGAGGTTTCACCCTGATCGAACTGCTGGTGGTGATGGCGATCATCGCCACGCTGATGACCATTGCCATGCCACGTTACTTCAACAGCCTGGAAAGCTCCCGTGAGGCTGCCCTGCGCCAGAGCCTGGCGGTGCTGCGTGAGGCGCTGGACCACTACTACGGCGACACCGGCCGCTACCCCGACTCGCTGGAACAACTGGTCGAGCAGCGCTACCTGCGCAACACCCCGATCGACCCGATTACCGAACGCGGTGATGCCTGGCAACTGGTGCCGCCGCCAGAAGGGGTGGCCGGAGGCGTGGCCGACATCAAGAGCGGTGCGACAGGGAGGGCACGTGATGGCAGCCACTTCGCACAATGGTAAGGCCTGCAACGGCTTCACCTACCTGGGTGTATTGCTGCTGATCGCAGCCAGCAGCGTGGCCCTGGCGTCCAGCGGCACGCTGTGGTCCAGCGCGGCGCAGCGCGAAAAGGAGCGTCAGTTGCTGTGGGTGGGTGGCCAGTATGCCCAGGCACTGCGCAGCTATTACCGCGCTTCGCCAGGCCTGGCGCAGTACCCGCAGGCGCTGGCCGACCTGCTTGAGGACAACCGTTTTCCCGAGCCGAAACGGCACATCCGCCGGTTGTACCCGGACCCGGTCACCGGCAGTGATGAATGGGGGCTGTTGCGTTCGATCGACGGGCGTATCACCGGGGTGCACAGCCGCTCCGACGCCACCCCGTTCAAACGCAGCGGCTTCGACACGCAGTGGTCCGGCTTCGAAGGCCTCGAGCACTACAGCGACTGGCAGTTCGTCGCCGAGCAGGCTTTCAACGAAAGCGCCAGTGGCGCACAGACCCACAGCAGCCCGGGGGACGCGCCATGAAACGCCTGAACGTGTTTTGCCTGAGCCTTGGCCTGCTGCTGGCCGCCGGGGTATCCGATGTGGCGCAGGCCGATGCCGAAGACGAGATGAAGGGCTTTATCGTCGACAACACCATCTCGCACATCGGCCACGACTTTTACTACTACTTTGCCGACCGCCTGCGCGCCACCAGCCGCTTGGATTTCAACCTGGTGGTGCGAGAACGCCCGGATGCCCGCTGGGGCAGCCTGATCACGGTGGAGTTCGAGCGCGACGTGTTGTACCGCCGCTTTCTGCCACCCAACGTCACCCAACTGAAAGAAGAGGCCATCGCGGCCGCCGACCTGGTCAAGCAGGAGGTGATTCAACGCAAGCTGCAACGCCTGCTGCAAGACACCACTGATCTGGAGAGGGACGAGCTATGAACACGCGTATACCCCACTGCATCGCCGCCTGTCTCGTGGCCTGCGCCGTTACCGCCCAGGCCACGGAGCTGGTGTACACCCCGGTCAACCCGGCGTTCGGTGGCAACCCGCTCAACGGCACCTGGTTGCTGAACAATGCCCAGGCGCAGAACGACTATGACGACCCCGACCTCAAGGACCGCACCTCCGCCTTTGGCGGTACCTCGGCCCTGGAGCGCTTCAGCAACCAGCTGGAGTCGCGGATGTTGTCGCAGTTGCTGGACAACATCAGCAATGGCCAGACCGGCAGCATGGCCACCGATGCCTTCCTGATCGATGTGATCGATGACTCCGGTGCCCTGAGCATCAAGGTCACCGACCGCGTCACAGGAGAAATTTCGATCATTGAGGTCAGCGGCCTGAACCCCTGAGAGGGACGGGTTGTTATCTGGGGAGAGAACACCATGAAACGTCTGCTGAGCACTTTGCTGATCCTCGCCGCCCTGCAAGGCCTCCAAGGTTGCGGCCTGCGCGAACCGATGTCGGCCGAACAGGACTCGGAAAGCCCGACCCTGACCCCGCGCGCGTCGACTTACTACGACCTGATCAACATGCCACGCCCCAAGGGCCGGCTGATGGCGGTGGTGTATGGCTTCCGCGACCAGACCGGGCAATACAAGCCGACCCCGGCCAGCTCGTTTTCCACCAGTGTCACCCAAGGGGCGGCGAGCATGCTGATGGATGCCCTCAATGCCAGCGGCTGGTTCGTGGTGCTGGAGCGTGAAGGCCTGCAGAACCTGCTGACCGAACGCAAGATCATCCGCGCCTCGCAGAAAAAGGCCGACGTACCGGAGAACATCCAGACCGAGCTGCCGCCGCTGCAAGCGGCCAACCTGATGCTCGAAGGCGGCATCATCGCCTACGACACCAATGTGCGCAGCGGCGGGGAAGGGGCACGCTACCTGGGCATCGACATCTCCCGCGAGTACCGGGTCGATCAGGTCACGGTCAACCTGCGGGCGGTGGACGTACGCACCGGGCAGGTACTGGCCAACGTGATGACCAGCAAGACCATCTACTCGGTGGGGCGTAGCGCCGGGGTGTTCAAGTTCATCGAGTTCAAGAAGCTGCTCGAAGCAGAAGTGGGCTACACCACCAACGAACCCGCGCAGTTGTGCGTGCTGTCGGCTATCGAGTCGGCGGTAGGGCATTTGCTGGCACAGGGGATCGAGCGGCGGTTGTGGCAGGTGGCGGGGGATGCAGGGGATGGCAAGGCTGGGGTGGACAAGTACCTGAGCCAGTCTCAGGCGCAATGACCATGGAGACGAGATCGTCCCTCGCCGGTACAGCGGCGTCCGAGCGCGCTGTACCTCGAGGTGCCATCCTTGTCCACGTACAGCCTGCCTTCAGGACGTCGCCTTGGCAGGCTCCGGGATCCATGTTTTCTGCGCTTCACACTGAACGCCGATCTGCAGGTTGGTTTCGTCCCTATACGGGTTCCCTTTTTCGTCGATCAGGTAGAACACCTCATGCAGGTACTGCTTACCCTGCTTATCCCGGTAACATCTGAACGCCGTGTTCTCAGGGAAGACCTCGCGAATCTTCGAAAACTCGGTAGCGTGCCCTACCATCGCCTGGAACGCGTCATTGTCAAAACTGACCACCTTTCTCAAGTCGACGAAGTCCTGAAAGTACGCCTGCATATCCTTGCCCGAGCAGGTGCCGTGTTTTTGCCATTCATGCGCCAACATACCCTTGGGCTCGCGGGTAACGATGTCCCGCAGGGCTTTGTTGGCAAGCACTGCACTCATCTCATCGGCCCTCATTGCACAGGCTTCGCCGTTGGTGCAGTCAGGGGACTTGGTGCAGTACTGGGGGTGACGATTGGTGAGGTTGCCAATGCTTTCGCTGTAGGGCCAGACACCGTGGGTGAGAAAGCGTTGCGGTGCCTGGTCACAGCCTGGCGTTGAGGGCCGCATGATGCAGAAAGTTGGTTGCCAAGTGACGGAGTAGACCAGGTACTTGGCGGGCGGCGCATCGGCATAGGCCTCTTCATTGGCATCGAGCGCCATGACGCGGCTTGCCCCGAAGAGGGTCAGCACTAGCAGGATTGTGATCAACATGCGCATGGGTTCACTCCCTTGAACGAGGCCGCTCTGGTAGTGGCGGCGTCAGCCCAATTAACCGGGAACAGGAGGGCGCGCGTCTACTGGCAAAAATGTCGGGTGGCTATTTGACTGCATCACCCCGCCTTGCGCAAAGTCAGGTTGATCCGCCGCTCACCCATCCGCGGATGCACGCCCGGCTTGATCGGCAGTACGCCATGAAAGCGCAACCGGTCCTCACCTCCCCAGACCAGCACATCGCCATGGCTCAACGCTATTCGCCGGGTCTTGTCCGAGCGCTGGAAACCACCCAGCAGGAACACCGCCGGCAACCCCAGAGATACCGACACGATCGGCTGGCCGAAGTCCGCTTCGTCGCGATCCTGGTGCAGGCTCAGGCGGGTACCGGGCAGATAGTGGTTGACCAGGCAGGCATCAGGTACGAACGCGTCGAAGCCTGCCGCGGCCGCAGCACGCCCGGCCAGGTCAAGCAGAGCTTCAGGCAGGGCTGGCCAAGGTTCGCCGTTGGCTGGGTCGGTCGGGCTGTATCGGTAGCCCTTGGCGTCGCTGACCCAACCCAGCGAACCGCAGTTGGTCAAGGCCACCGCCATGTGCAGCCCGCCAGGCGTACGCATGTGCCGGAAGGGGGCTGCGCGAAGCACAGGGCGCAGAGCGTCGAGCAGCCGCTCGACTTGCGCAAGGGCGAAGCCGGGCAACAGCACGGTGTGGCTGGCCAGCCGTTGTGGCTGGGGGCCGAACAGGTCGAGATCGGACTGGATCATGGTCGTGATGTCGAGGGATGTGTGTGGCCATTCTAACCCGCTCAGCAGGCAGGCCAGGGTTTTTCACTGCTATAGAACACGGCGAGCCACACGGTATGGGTGCCTTGTGCGGTCCATTCCACGCGATGGCGGCAATGGGCCGGGATGTCCAGGCAATCACCCGGCGCCAGCAGCCGTGTGTAGGCTTCATGCTCGAGGCGCAGGCCGGCACTGCCGCTCAACAGCACGATCCATTCGCCTTCGGGCTGGTCGTACCAGAACCCGGCAGGGCTGCACTGGCCGCTTGAAACAATGCGCTCGATACGCAGGCCCGGGCGTTGCAGGAGGTCATCGACCCGTTCCGGTGTGGCAGGGTCACACGGTGGGAGGGTGGTCAGCACGTTGGCAGGTGTCATAGCGCATCTCGCTGTATGGGAGGTATTTCACTATGGACTGGATCGAAAGGTCGCGCGCTTCTTGACCACCTATCTCGAATGTAGGGATTTTCTGAGATTTATCGGCCGAACGGCAACGCCACTCCGATCAACGCGAACAAGCCCCCGCAGCACCGATTGAAACCCTTGCCAGCTTTGGCCAGCCAAGGCCTGATACGGAACGCCAACCGAGCCAGCAGGTATTCGACTACGAACTCCACGCTGGCGAAGGTGGCGGCCATGAGCACAAACTGCATGAGCAAGCCGCGCTGCGGGTCGATGAACTGCGGCAGGAATGCGCCATAGAACAGCAGCACCTTGGGGTTGGCCATGGCCGACAGCAGGCCCTGGCGGAACAGACCGGCATTGCTCAGCTTTGCGGGGCGCGTGTTCATTTCAAGGTGCAAGGCCGGGCTGCGCCAGAGCGTAATCCCCAACCACACCAGGTAGGCGCCACCTACCCACTTCAATACCGTCAGCAATGCCGCTGACGTTTGCAGCAGGGCCGTCAGGCCGAACATGGCTAGGGCGATCAGCGCGCTGAAGCCGAACACACCGCCAACGATGGTGAACAAGGTACGGTGAGCGCCATACAGCGCGCCATGGGTCAACGCCAGTAAGCTGTTCGGCCCTGGGGTCAGCGACAGGCCGATGCTTGCCAGCAGGTAAATGAGCCAGGTATCCAGAGCCATGCAACGCGCCTTTTTCGATCAGTGTTCAGGTGTCCAGTCTAAGCGACGGCGTGGCTGGGGCAGGGTATGATCTGGACATTCGAAGGTACTTTCTGGACATCCTCGCATGGCCCCCGATATTCGCCTGCTGATCCTGCCCTTGCCGGATTTCGCGTTGCTGCCCTTTGGCGCATTTCTGGACAAGCTGCGTTTCAGCGCCGATGACGAAGATTACAGCCGCCAGCGCTACTGCAGCTGGACACTCGGCGGGCTGACCGGGGAACCTGTGGTTTCCAGCAGCGGCGCGGTGGTGCAGGTGGCGGCGATTACCGATTCGCTGGCGCTGGAGGGTTTCGATTACCTGGTGCTGTTCGGCAGCCGCAACGCGCAGGCAACTGCCGGGTTGGCTCCTCGCTACAAGAGCCTGCTCAAGCGCGCAGCCAGGGCTGGGGTGAAATTGGTCGGCGTCGACAACGCGGTTTTCCTGCTGGCGGCCTGTGGTTTGCTGGAGGCGCACAGGGTGGTTGTGCACTGGCGTCACGAAACCGAGTTCCGCGCATTGTTCCCGCACCTTCAGGTACTGCGCGAGCAGCTGTACTGCATCGATGGGGCCCGTATTACATGCGCCGGTGGCACGGCAGCCATCGACCTGGCGGTGGCGCTGCTGTCAGAGGCCTGTGGCCGCGCTCGCGCGCTCAAGGGGTTGGCCGACATGCTGGTGGATGAGACCCGTGACAGCCGCCATGCCCTGCGCTCGCTGGAGGCCGGCGCAGGGCAGGGGCGCCAGGTGCAGCGCGCGCTGGCGTTGATGCGCCACCATATGGGGGCGCGCCTGTCCATCGAGCGATTGGCGGCAGAGCTGGGGATCAGCCGGCGGCAACTGGACCGCCAGTTCCAGGCCAGCCACGGCATGAGCGCCAAGGCCTGGTGGCTGGAAATGCGCCTGCAACAGGCCCGCTGGCGGCTGTGCAACTCCAGCCATGGCCTGGCACAGATTGCCGAGGAAGTAGGGCTTGGAGATGCCAGTTACCTGGGCAGGCGCGTGCGACAGCGCTTTGGTTGCACCGCGCAGGCGCTGCGCAAGGCGGCTCATTGCGGCGTGCCGAACAACGCCGTCCAATAGATGCCCGCATCGCTCTTGGGGTCCACTGCATAGGCAGCCCCTATTTCGCGGAAGTCTGGGTTCATCAAGGTTGCGCAATGCCCAGGGCTGGCCAGCCAGCCATCTACCACCTTTTGTGCCGAGTCACGCCCGGCTGCGATGTTCTCGCCAATCTGCTGGTACAGGTAGCCGGCCAGTTCGGCACGGTCACCCGGCGTGCGGCCGTCGCGGTCGATGTGGTCGAAGAAATTCTGGTTGGCCATGGCCCTTGTATGGTTGGCCGCCACCCCCGCCAGCACGGTGCTCCAGCCAAGCGCGGGTGCTGCGGCAAAGGGTTGGCCGCCGCATTGTCGTGGGGCCTTGCGCGCAGCGTTGATCGCCTGCAGCACATTTTGCCCCTCTGCCTGCCAGTCGCCCAGGCGCCCGCTGAGCAATGGGCGCGCCAGTACGATGCGCCAGTCGCGGCCTTCCTGGCTGACGCCAATGTCGACGAACTGCGGGTCGAGCACCACCTGGCAGAAGCTTTCCTGGATGGCATGCATCGCGGCGCGGGCGTCGCGCGGGCCGGACAGGCTGATCGCCTGTACGTTGACCATGGGGTAGGCCGCGCGGGTCATGGCCTGCTGCAGGTCGCGCGTACCTTCGGGCGACAGCGCCAGGCGGGTGTCGCTGTTGAGCGGCGGCAGCTCGAGCGATGCTCCATCGCCGCAGGGTTGGGCCTGGCTGCGGTAGGCATTGATCGAATCGATCAGTTGCGCCTCTTCGCCGTTGGCAGCCAGGCTCGAAGTCGAAACGGCCAGGCTTAACGACAAGGCGGCAACGGATGACAGGACGCGCATGTGGATCTCCCTGTGACTGGCAGCGTCTTGGTATGCGCTGCTCATCCTACACAAGCCCAAGGCTTTTGGCCCGGTGTCGTGCAAAGCAATGAAAACAAAACACCAGCAATGGCTTGCAGGCGACAAAAGAGGTGGTAGACCGCGGGTTGCCTGAAAAGTGCGATGCGTTGCCCATCATTGTCGGGGCTTGAGTTTGACTGCGCGCTGTGTGCAAACGTTCGCCGGTGTCAGGGGCTGCGCAACAGTCACCCGGCTCAGCGCGCCAACGCCGGGTTGGGTTTGTAGAACAGAAAGAGCCTTGTCTGGGCGGTCCTGCGGTAGGCTTTGGCCCAGTCGGGGCGCACTGTGCGGTCATGGAAGTAAAGCGCGCCGCCGGTGGTGTCTTTGAGCTGCTGGTTGAGCGCCTTGCGCGCGATCTCCTTGGCGATGTCGTAGCGCTGCGGCTCCTCGACCTGGTCGGAGCGCCCGTCACACCACCAGGAAAACTGGCAGGACTTGCTTTCAACCCCTTGCTTGACCACACCACAGATGGTGTTGGGGAAACCGTCCTTGCCAAGGCGGTTGAGCACCACGCTGGCCACAGCGCTCATGTCTTTTTCATCGGCACCTTTGGCTTCCCAGTAGATCGTGCGTGCCAGGCAGGTGATGCTGTCGTCCAGCGGCGCCTGGCCTGCGGGGTCGACTGCCTTGACTTCACTGGGCGTCAGGGTTTCGGCTTTTTTCGGTGCTGGCGCATCGTCGGCCACCTTCTCTTCAAGCACCTCGGCCTTTTCCTCGGCAACAGTGGCCTTGGCAGTGTCGGCGGCATTCAATGGGCCTGCGAGCAGGGCCGAGGTGAAGCCGATCACCATCCACGATAGGCGCATGGTCCAGGTTCCGAAGTGTTTGCTGATCCTCAGTCTAGCCAAGCGTTTTCAATTGAGCGAAAGCATTAACATCAAGGGTAGGGTCACCGCGGCGGCCACGGTCTGCAAGGCGATGATGGTCGCCATCAACGGTGCGTTGCCGCCCATTTGCCGCGCCATGACATAGGACGACGATGCTGTAGGCAATGCCTGGAACAGCACCGCCACCACCGCCGCCTGGCCGCTCAGGCCGAGCAGGCGGCACAGGCCCCAGGTGGTCAGCGGCATGACCAGGAACTTGAACGTCGAAGCCGCCAGCAGCGGGCGTACCTGTTGGCCGACGCTGGCGCCGCCCAGTGCTGCGCCGACACACAAAAGGCCCAGGGGCAGGGCGGCCTGGCCCAGCGCCTTGACTGTTGGCTCGATGCCGGCAGGGAGCCCCAACCCGGTGACGCGCAGCAGCAGCCCGCCAGCACACCCCACGATCAACGGGTTGGCGAAGATCGCCCGCAGCACGGTGACCGGGGAACTGTGGCGTGCGCTGAAACGGGCGAACACCAGCACGCAAAGCAGGTTCACCAATGGCACGATGGCGGCGTTCGCCACCGCCGCCAGGGCAATGCCCGCACTGCCGTAGAGCCCGGCGGCCAGGGTGGCGCCAATATAGTTGTTGAACCGCACGCCACCCTGGAACACCGAGGTGAAGTCTGCGCCATCGTGGTTCACCGCACCTTGATACAGCACCAGCAGCGCGGCGCCGAGCAAGGTAGAGAGCATCAGCACGCCGACCATGCCCAGCACCGGCACCCCGTCCAGGTTGGCGGTGGCCAGGCCATGAAGGAACAGCGATGGCAGCAGCACGTAGTAGCTCAGGCGCTCGGCACCAGGCCAGAAGGTTTCAGCCAGAAAACCGCGTACGCGCAAAAATGTGCCCAGGGCGATCAGCAGGATGATGGGAGCCAGCGTGGTCAGCAGGAGGTGGAGCATGGGCGGGATCCGTGGCCGGGTAACGGCCACAGGTTAGCGCGGCTGGCGGGTTGGTAAAAACGCTTATTTGGGCTTTGCAGAGTACGCTGACCGGTTCCGGTAGGAAGTATTTCATTCTGTGGCTGGATTGAATGCCTGCCAACCTGTGCAGTCCCACCTGTTATGTGGGTATGACACCCGCTCACCTCAAACCATGGAGATACATCATGAAAGCACTGGTATTCAGCGCCTTGCTGGCCTCGGCCGGCCTCGCCCAGGCAGCGCAGACCGTGGAACTGAAGCTGGCCGCCGCGGACGGCCCGGGCAAAGTGATCGGCACCGTCAGCATCGAGCAGAGCAAGTACGGCGCCGTGCTCACCCCGGACCTCAAAGACTTGCCACCGGGTGTGCACGGCTTCCACCTGCACCAGAAGCCTTCTTGCGCACCTGCCGAGGAAAATGGCAAACCTGTGCCTGCAGGTGCAGCGGGCGGCCACTGGGATCCGGACTCGACCAATGCACACAAGGGCCCTTACGACGATAGCGGCCACCGCGGCGACCTGCCGGCGCTGTATGTGGGCGCAGATGGCAAGGCCACCTACCCGGTACTGGCGCCACGCCTGAAGGCTTCGGACTTCAAAGGGCACGCGCTGATGGTGCATGCAGGGGGCGACAACCACAGTGACCACCCCGAGAAGCTCGGTGGCGGCGGTGCACGGGTCGCTTGCGGGGTGGTTCAGTAGGCTGCCTCAAGGCTGGCGCTCGGCCACAGCCCGAAGAGTGCGCAGCGTCACTACCGGCGCATCCACCACGAAGCGGTTGGCCAGCCAGCCTGGCACATCCCCGGCCGGATCGGCCTGTAGCTGATAAGTGACCTCGGTCGTGCGCTCGCCCAGCGGCTTCATGACCCACTCGCCACTGAGGTGCTGCACACGGATCAGCCCCGGCTGCTCCGGCAACTTGTTCGGCTCGGCACTCAAGTGGCGTACCAGGGTGCCGTCGTCGAGCCGTTCGCTGGTGACTTTGAGAATGACGTCGCGCGGCAGGGTAGGCCATGGCAAGTCGGTGGTCAGGTAGACCCAGGTGCTGTCGCCCGCGACTTCCAGCAGGCGCATCTGCGCGCAGGCATACAGCCATTTACAGGCGACACGTAGATTTTCCTGCAGGTCGGTGAGGGTGCGCACGCTGGCCTGCATGGTGCTGACCCCGCGGAACTGCTGATAGGGTGAGCCGGTCACGCCGCGCAGGTACACGCGAATGCCTTCGCGGTCGTAAGCCAGGCTCCAGTCATCAGCAGCTTGCACGCAGGTGAAGGCCAACAGGGCAGCAAACAGGGTACTGCGGTTCATGGCGTGCACCGCGAAGTGGGTAGGCCCTTGAGTATGTGCGGCAAACACAAAGCCCGCCAGGTGGCGGGCTCTGCTACAGCATTCAGGCCTTAACGCTGCGGGTTCAGCGTCAGGTGCACGTGACGGTTCACGTCTTTGTACAGCAGGTAGCTGAACTTGCCTGGGCCGCCGGCGTAGCAGGCTTGCGGGCAGAATGCGCGCAGCCACATGAAGTCGCCCGCTTCCACTTCAACCCAGTCCTGGTTCAAGCGATAGACCGCCTTGCCTTCCAGCACGTACAGGCCGTGTTCCATGACGTGGGTTTCAGCGAACGGAATCACACCGCCCGGCTGGAAGGTCACGATGTTGACGTGCATGTCGTGGCGCATGTCGGCCATGTCGACGAAGCGGGTGGTGACCCAGCGGCCTTCGGTACCCGGCATTTCGATGACGGTGGCGTTGTCGCGGTGGGTAACGAACGACTCAGGGATATCCAGGCCTTCAACCTTCTGGTAGTGCTTGCGCAGCCAGTGGAAGGTGACGTTGGACTTGCTGTTGTTGCGCAGGCTCCACTCGGCGCCCGGGGCAAGGAATGCGTAACCGCCCTGGCCCAGGGTGTGGTGCTTGCCTTCGACGGTGATGTCGATTTCGCCTTCGACGACGAATACGACGGCTTCGGCATTGGGGTCCAGTTCAGGACGCTCGCTGCCGCCTTCCGGGGCCACTTCGACGATGTACTGGGCGAAGGTTTCGGCAAAGCCGGTGAGTGGGCGGGCGATGACCCACATGCGCATCTTGTCCCAGAACGGCAGGTGGCTGGTGACGATGTCACGCATCACGCCTTTGGGAATGACGGCATAGGCTTCGGTGAACATGGCACGGTCAGTCAGCAGCTCGGTTTGAGCCGGGTGCCCACCGTGGGGGGCGAAGTAGGAGTGATTCGACATGAACGATCTCGACTTGTTGTTCTCTCCCCATGCCTTGGACCACACCGGCCGGTGCGTGCAGGGGATGCACTGACAGCATAGGGGCCAGCCCCACACATCCACAAATTAAATGTTGGAATGCTCGGTATTTGGTTGCTGAATGCCAGGCCGCTACGCTGTGCTTGCCCTTGCCCAGGGTTTCCCCCGGGCTGTCGGCACAGTCAATCAACCCGCTCAGCCACCAGTAGCAATGACTGCGGCCCTGTACTCTGTGGGTGTTGCGGCTCCTGCAGGCTCGCCAACCTGAAACCTGCCATTTCCAGCGCGTTCAACCAGCTGGCCAGGGTGCGGAAGTACCAGGGCATCGGCTGCCACTTGCCGGCAACACCGGCAAACGATTCCTCGCGCCAGCCATCCTGGTAATCACCGTGCGCCTCACTCCAGGGGTGCAGTGTCTGGATCACCAGCGCACCGCCGGGTGCCAGCAGTGCGCCAAGCGCCGCCAGCAGGGGGATGATGTCTTGTTGCAACAAGGCGAAGTTGCTGCAGATCAGGTCGTAACCGCTGCCAATCTCCACCGCGCGATTGCACAGCTGCTCATAGCTTGCCAGGTGCACCTGTGGCGAGCCGGCTACCCGTGCCGCCTCGACCAGCGAAGCATCGCCATCCACCCCGGTGGCGTCGATGCCACGCTCGGCCAAGGCGCGCAGCAGCCACCCTTCACCACAGCCCAGGTCGAGAACATGTTCGGGCTGGCGGCCGAGTATGGCCACAAGGATGGCTTGATCGGTGACTTGCCGGCGGCTTTCGATGGCGCCGCTGCGCACGGCTTCGATCCAGCTTTTGGCGTTTTGCTGCCAGCTGAGGCGCAGGGCTGTTTCAGGTGAGGGCATGGTGGCCTCCGGGTTTGCCTGCGAAAAGACCGGTGCTTACCACCTCAATGTCCATACTTGCCAACAAGGCTCTGCGCACCTAACGCATGCCCTTGCAGCAACTCCATCAGACCATTGCGGTCCAGCCCATCGGGCAATACGCCGATGGGTATGTCAGTGGCTATCAGTGTCAACGCGTAGTGGTGCGGGTTATCCCCGGCTGGCGGGCACGGCCCACGGTAGGTGAGGGTGCCGCGCGAATTGCGGCCCACGGTCACACCCTTGGTGGTCAAGGCGTACTTGCCTTCTTCCAGGCTACCCAGTTCAGGGTCGATGTTATAAGCGACCCAATGCACCACCCCGATACCCTTGCCGCCGTCCGGGTCGAACATCACCAAGGCCAGCGAGCGCGTGCCGGCAGGCAAGTTCGTCCAGCTCAACTGCGGGGAACGCTGCTCGCCAGCACCGCAGGCCGGGTCGGGCCCGACCTGCTGCAGGGCGATGACACCACCATCGGTGAAGGATGACGAGCTGATCGACAGTGCACCGGAGCCGCTGCCCGCGGCCAGTACAGTGCAAGGCAGCAGCGCGGCGAACAGCCAGGGTTTGAGGTTCATGGCGATTCCTTGGCAGGGCGATTCGCCGCAGTGTAGCCCAGGCTGCCTTCAGCGGCTGTCCTGGTCCTCGGCAGTGCCACCGGTATGCCCGGCGCCAGACCCCGTTGCTTCGCCAGTGCTGTTGGAGCCGCCTGCGGCGCCATCGGCCGCATCGCCGCCGGTGTCGGCGCTGTCGTTGTCCTGGCTGCTGCCGGGGCTGTTGACGCTGCTGCCCTCACCGGCAGTCTTGCCGCCTTGCTGGTCGGTTTTCGGGTAGGTGTCGGTATTGGTGTTCGAGGTATCGGAAGCAGCGAAACTGGTTGCCGAGCCCAGGCCCAGGGCGAGCGTGAGGAGCAGGGGGAGGGGACGAATGCGGATCATGGCGAATCTCCTGTGCGGATGATCTGTCATTCGTTTGGCTGGCCGGTGATTGCGGGGTGCCCTTGGGGCGACGGGCGGTCACCATAGAGGGCTGCCCGGCAGCCCCCTGGGTTCAGTGTGCGTTGACGCTTGGCGCCTGCGCCTCTGCCGGCTCCAGCGGCGGGTGCTCCTGCGCCGCCTGCTTCAGGTCTTCGGTCACCCGTAATTCGGCGCCAGTCGGCGAGAACGTGGTCGAGGCGGTGAACGGTGCCGGGTGCTCCGCCGCCGGGCGTTTGCCCCGGCGCCACAGGAAAAAGCACACCATGCCCAGGTTGACCACTGCAAAGGCCCAGAACAGCCCCGCCTCGCCAAACTCGGTCATGGCCGGCGAAATCGCCAGCGGGGCCATGGCCGAACCCAGCGAGTTGATCAGCAGCAGGCCCTGGATCATCGGCACCAGCGCATCGGACGGGGCCCGGTCGGCCGCATGGCTGACCGCCACCGGGTACAGCGTGAACACCCCACCACCGAGCAGGAACAGCATCACCGGCAGCAACGATGACTGCGACGGCAGGAACACGGTGATCAGCGACAGCACCACGCAAAGCGCTGCCAGGGCGATCAGCACATCCTGGCGGTCCTTGCGGTCGGACCAGCGCCCCACCGGATACTGCAGCAGCATGGCGCCGAGGATCACCCAGGCCATCATGTTGCCGACTTCGCCCACGTCCAGGCCGATGCGCTGCAGGTACAGCGGCAGCAAGGCGTAGATCCCGGCGATGGCCACGCCTGAGCCGAAGCAGCCGACCAGCCCGGAAGGCGCCACACCCAGCAACTGGCGCGGCTTCAACGGTTCGACCTGGTCCAGCAGCGGCGATACCCGCGGCAGGATCACGATCGGCAGCACCGACAACGCGGCGAGCATGCCGGCCAGCATGAACGGAGCGCTGTCACCCAGGTGAGTGATTTCGCCCAAACCGGCCTGGGCAATCACCCCGGCGCCGTAGAAGGCAATCATGTACAGGGCCAGCAGCCGGCCGCGGATTTTCGCGTCGCCCGCCAGCAGCAGCCAGCTCTCGATCACCAGGAACACACCGACCGCCGCCCAGCCGTTGATCAGGCGCAGGATCGACCACCAGGTGGTGTCGTAGAAAAGGCCCTGCAGCAGGATGGTCGCGGCGATCAGCGCGGCGAAGCTTGAGTAGGCGCGGATATGGCCGATGCGCAGGATCAGCCGGTCGTTGAAGATCGCGCCCAGGGTCAGGCCCAGGAAGTAGCTCGACGAGACGATACCGATCATCGTTGCCGATTCACCGGCAGCGCCAAGGCGCAGGGTAGTCAGGGAAGACATGAAACCGTTGCCCAGGGCAATGATGAAAAGCCCGAGCAGGGGCGCCAGCGCCATGGCCAGCAAACGCGCAGACATACAAACCTCAAGTTGGAGTGGCGGTTGGGAGCGCCTTTTCGAACGCGCACGCCAAACAGGCCCAATGAGGGCCGCAAGGCTGCACGGGTGTGCCTGGGCTGGATGCGACCTGGGCAAGACTCAACCGCTGGCCGCACAAAGAGCTGGGCCGGGCGGGGTCGGTTGAGCCTATTTCACATGGACGGGCATGTGCTCAGGCACGGACTCTGTCGTTGCTGCCGGTTGCCACCGTTCAAGGCGACGGGCGAAAAGGAGGCGCGATTCTACGGCCTGCGAGGGGTTTGCCCAAGGGGGTGTAGAGTGCGACAGGACGCCGCAGGTCGGAATACTTCGGCTTCGTGTCTGGAGCCGACATTGTGTGGGGCTGCTTTGCAGCCCAATCGCTGGCAAGCCAGCTCCCACCCCGACAGCGTGATCCCAAGCATACTGCTGTCCCTGTGCCGGCTTGCCGGCGATAGGGCTGCAAAGCAACCCCGCGATGTTGAAGGCTGCGGCATACTGTCGCCCAAACGCTCCAAGGAAGGCCCACCCCATGCTCGCTTCACTGTTCGCCGTTCTGGCCCCTGTCTTCATCGTCGCCGGCATCGGCTACGCCTGGGCCCGCAAGGGCCTGGACTACCCCACCGCGTTCGTCGCCCGCATGGTCATGACGGTGGGCACCCCTTCGCTGGTGCTGTCGACCCTCAGCCGCACCGAGCTGGACCCGGCAGCCTTCACCAGCATGGCAATGGCCTGCCTGCTGTGCACGCTGGCGATGGCGTTGGGCGGCTGGCTGGTGTGTCGCGCCTCGGGCCAGCACTGGCGCGTGCTGATGCCAGCGTTCATGTTCCCCAATACCGGCAACATGGGCCTGCCCATCAGCCTGTACGCCTTCGGCGAGCATGGGCTGGCGTTGGCGGTAGCGTTCTTCCTTACCCTGTCGATCGTGCAGTTCACCCTCGGCATGGCCATCGCCGGTACGGCGGCCTCGTTCAAGGCGCTGTTGCGCAACCCCATCGTCATCAGCCTGGCTGGGGCCATGCCGATCATCTTCCTGGACTTCGAGCTGCCGCGCTGGCTGGCCAACACGGCAGACCTGCTCGGTGGCATGTCGATCCCGCTGATGTTGCTGACCCTGGGTGTATCGCTGGCGAGCATCCGCGCGCAGCACATTGGCAGCGGCCTGGTGCTGGGCGGCCTGCGCATCGTGCTGGGGGCGGCGGTGGGTTGGGCAGTGGGCATGGCACTGGGGCTGGAGCAGATGGAGCGCGCGGTGCTGATGCTGCAGTCGGCCATGCCGGTGGCGGTGTTCAACTACCTGATGGCAGTGCGCGCCAACCGTGAGCCGGAGCAGGTGGCCAACCTGGTGATGTGCTCGACAGTGCTGTCGTTTGCCTGGTTACCGCTGGTGCTGGCCTGGTGGCTATGACGGGACCGGCCCCGCGAAAGGGCCGGTAGGCACCCTCATTTATCAAACAGGCGCTCGTGCACCCAGCCCTTGTTGGTCAGCACCATCGCCCGTGTCTCCGTGGCCGGGGTCTGGTTGGTGGCCACGGCCTCACGCAGCGGGGGGATGTTCGCTTGCACTTCGTTGTTAGCCGCCCAGGCTGGCAGGCCGGTGATCGTGTAGGCATAGGTGACGTTGGAAATCGTCTGGCCCATCACTTCACCCGGCTCGGTGAAACGCTCGATCGCAGTGACCTGCGCCTTGCCGAAACAAAGCCCGCCGCGGGTGCTGCCGTTGAGCATCTTCTGCGCATCGGCCTTGTAGTACTTGCGGCCTTCAGCGGTAAGGTCGTAGGCGTAATAGATGTCGGTGCGTGCCGGCTGCCACAGGCGTTCCGGCACTTCGGTGCGGGAGATTTCCTTCTCGCTGACCACGCCGACTTGCGCCAGCGCATGCAGCGCCTTGTTGGTGCCGTTGGTATCGAAGTCCTGGGTCTTGGCGGGGAAAGATGTGACCAAGAAGCAATGGGGGTACTGGGTGTCGAGGTAGGCCTGCGCTGCTTTCTGGAAATGGGTTTCGCTGGTGTCCGTGGTGTCCGAGCAGCCGGCCAGAGTGGCCAGCAGCGCCAGCGGTACGAGCTTCCTGTACATGATCAAGCGTCCTTGGATGGCGAAGATAAAACCGGTGGGTCAGAATTAGAACCCACGGGCTAGAGCGGCGCAATCGTGGCAGGACGGCATCTCGACGCGGTTCTCAGATTCACCCAGCGCGGGGCCAGTCATTTTTCATCACGGGTATCGATACTCACCACCACCGACATCCCCGGGCTCAGGCGCCTCGCCGCTGGCTGGTCGGCATCGACAGTGATCCGCACGGGTATCCGCTGGGCGATCTTGACGAAGTTGCCGGTGGCGTTGTCGGCCTGCAGCAAGGCGAACTCGGAGCCTGTGGCCGGTGAAATCTGCTGCACATGGCCCCGCAGCTTCAGGTGGTTGAGGGCGTCCACGGTGAAGGTCACCGGCTGGCCGATGCGCACATTGGCCATTTGGGTTTCCTTCATGTTGGCAATCACCCACACGGTATCGGGCACCAGCGCCATCAGTTGTGCGCCGGAGTTGACGTAGGCGCCCAGGCGGGTGCCGATCTGCCCAAGCTGGCCATCACGCGGCGCAGTGACCCGGGTGTTGTCGAGGTCGATGCGGGCCAGCTCCACGGCCGCCTTGGCGTTTTCAACCGAGGCCTCTAGCGCGGCGCGGTTGACGATGACCGTCTCGCGGTCCTGGCGGGCGATGGCCAGCGCGGCCTTGGCCTGGGCCAGGGTGGCGACGGCAGCAGCCTGGCTGGCGCGGGTGACGTCCAGGTCGCGGCGCGACACCGAGCCATCGCTGACCAGCGCCTGGTTGCGGCCAAGATCGGCGCGGGCCTTGTCCGCCTGGGCCTTGGCATCGCCAATGGCGGCCTGGCGCTGGGCGATGGTGGCTTCGGCGCTATTGCGCTGCTGCAGGTTGTTGGCCAGCGCCGCCTGCTCCTGTTGCAGTTGGGCGATGGCCTGGGCCAGGCGCTGTTTGTAGATGCGGTCGTCCAGTTGCACCAGCAAGTCGCCGGCCTTGACGAACTGGAAGTCATGCACAGGCACATCGACCACGTAGCCGCTCAATTGCGGCCCGATGATGGTGACCTGGCCGCGAACCATGGCGTTTTCGGTACTTTCGATGGCACTGCCGAACGGCGGCAGGCGCCAGGCATAGAGCACCAGCAGGATGCCGGCCAGGGCCACGCAGGCGAACATGACCGAAGACAGGATGCGCACCCGTCGCGTGCGTACCGGGCTGGTCGGTTCGCTGGGCGGTGTGGCGCCTTCCGGGGTTTCGGCAAGGGCAGTGGTGGTGGTTGTGCGGGTTTGGTCGGTCATCGGTTGGCAGTACCGCTGGTGGAGTCGGGTGAAGCGGCCTGGCGGGCTGTGTACCACAGCCAGGAACCGCGGATACAAATCCAGATCATGGTGAGGATAGCGATGCTGCCGATCAGCATGAACACATCGTTGTAGGCCATGACGTTGGCCTCACGCGTGGCCGCGTTGGCCAATACGCGCAGCCCGGCCTCGCTGCGCAGGGCCGGGTCGGCGAGGATGCCGGCATAACCACTGCCGCCGCTTTGCACGCGGGCGCTGACCAGCGGTTCGAGGTAGCTGAGGCGGTCGACCAGGTGGCTGGAATGGAATTTTTCGCGCCAGGTCTGGAAGGTACCCAGCAGCGCGGCGCCGATCAGGCCACCGAGGTTGTTGCAGATGCCGAACAGCACCGAGAAGCTCACCAGGTTGCGCGGGTTGGCGCGCACGTGGCTGATGCCCAGGGCCATGGACGGGCCGAGGAAGAAGGTACTGCCAAAGGCCAGCAGGAACTGGCTCAGGTACATCTGCGCCGGCCGCGTTAGGTTGCTCGAACTGCTGTCCATGAACGCCCCGGTGGCCATGGCCAGCAACGAGATCAACAGCGGGAGCACCAGGTGGTTGGGGCTGATGGTCAGCGCGCTGCTGGCCAGGCCCGCCACCGCGCCGAGCAGCATCACCCAGTACAGCGTGCGCATCTGCTCGCTGCCCATGTTCAGCACTTGCAGAAAACCCACGGCGCCGGTGGACTGCTCGGAGGTGACCATGCGGATCAGGATCACGCACAAGCCCAGGCGGATGATCGCGCCGCTGCCCAGCCAGCGCGTCATCAGCAGCGGGTTCTGGCGGTTGTGCTCGATGGCCAGGCCGCTGAACACCAGGGCGATCGACGCTGCCAGGGCGACCCCGATCCATGGCGCCTCCAGCCACCACTCGATGCGCCCCAGCGACAGGGCGGCGCACAGCAGGGCGGTGCCGCCGGCCATCAGGGTGAAGGTCAGAAAGTCCAGCGGCTCGAAGGTTTTGAAGCGGTCGCCCGGGGGCAGCTTGAGCAGCAGAACGCAACCCAGCGCGGCCAGCGCCAGGCCCAGTTCGAACAGGTACAGGCCGCGCCATTCAGCGATTTGCAGCAGGTCTTCGGAGAAAATCCGCGCCAGCGGCAGGGCCAGCTGCGAGGCACCCAGGCCCAGCACCATGGCCTTGAGGCGCCACTGCGCCGGGAACGCCTGGATCATGTAGTACAGGCCCAGCGAACTCAGCGCGGCACCCACCATGCCGTGGGCGGCCCGCACGGCGATAGCCGAGTTGAGGTCGTTGACGAACAGGTGGGCGAAGGTGACCAGTGCATAGAGCACCAGAAACACTTCAGTGAAGGCGCGCAGGCCGAACTGCTGGCGAAACTTGACCAGCAGCAGGTTGATCGACACGTTGGTCATCACGTAGGCGGCAGGCAGCCAGGCCATTTCTGCGGTGGTTGCGCCCAAGGCACCCTGCAGAAACACCAGGTTGGCGGTGACCAGCGCATTGCCCAGGCCGCCGGTGATCGCCACCAGCAGGCCGACCACACCGAAGGCCAGGCGTTTGGCCGGGGTATGCAAGGGCGTGGAAGGGGAACCGGGCAGGCTCGGCTTTTCGTGCGGGAGCCACTGGTGAGGGGTGTATTTATCCATGGCGCAGACTGTACCCACAGGCCCTACGGCCAGCAAGCCGGCTCTCACTGGGTTTGCGCTGAGCTTTAGAGCAGCGGGGTACTTGTGGGAGCCGGCTTGCCGGCGATAGGGCCAGTACAGGCGCTATAGGGCTCTGGCCAGAAACTCGGCTGTGCGGCTTTCAGCACACCCCGCCACATCCCGAGGCGTACCACTCACCACCACCGTGCCCCCCGTATCCCCAGCCCCCGGCCCAATGTCGATCACCCAGTCGCTCTGCGCTACCACGCGCATGTCATGTTCGACCACCACCACACTGTGCCCGCCGTCGACCAGGCGGTTGAGCTGCACCAGCAAGCGGTCGATGTCCTGCGGGTGCAGGCCGTTGGTGGGCTCATCCAGCACATACAGCGTGGCGCCGCGGGCGGTGCGCTGCAGTTCGGTGGCCAGCTTGATGCGCTGCGCCTCGCCGCCGGACAGCTCGGTGGCCGGCTGGCCCAGGCGCAGGTAGCCCAGGCCGATGTCCTGCAGCACCTGCAGGCAGCGCCGGGCCGGGAGCTGTTCGGCAAACACTTCAAGCGCCTGGTCGACGGTCAATTGCAGCACCTGGGCGATGGTCATGCCTTGCCATGTCACGGTCAGAGTCTGTGGGTTGTAGCGTGCGCCGTGGCAGGTCGGGCAGGGCGCATAGACGCTGGGCATGAACAGCAGCTCGACACTGACGAAGCCTTCGCCCTCGCAGGTCGCGCAGCGGCCCTTGGCGACGTTGAACGAGAAGCGCCCGGCATCGAAGCCAAGGGCCTTGGCCTGCTCGGTAGCGGCGAACAGCTTGCGCACATGGTCGAACAGCCCGGTGTAGGTGGCCAGGTTGGAGCGTGGCGTGCGGCCGATGGGTTTCTGGTCGACCTGCACCAGCCGCTTGATGCGCTCCAGCCCCGCGCTCACGCGCCCGCTGCTGGGCTGCTCGGGCGCGTCTTCAAGGCTCTGTTCCTCGGCCTCGGCCGGCTGTACTGCATGGCCCAGGTGTGCACTCACCAGCTCCAGCAAGGCCTGGCTGACCAGGCTCGACTTGCCCGAGCCGGAAACGCCAGTGACCGCGGTGAAGCAGCCCAGCGGAAACTGCGCACTGAGCTCACGCAGGTTGTTGCGGGTAATGCCTTCAAGCCGCAACCAGGCCTGCGCCGGGCGTGGTGTGCGGCTGGCCGGCTGTTGCCCGGCGAACAGGTAGGCGCCGGTGCGCGACGCCGCAACCTGTGCAAGGCCCGGTGGCGGGCCGCTGTAAAGCACCTGGCCGCCGTGTTCACCCGCCGCAGGGCCGACATCTATCAGCCAGTCGGCCCTGCGCATGGTGTCCAGGTCGTGCTCCACCACATACACCGAGTTGCCCGCCTGTTTTAGCCGCTGCAGCGCCTCGAAAAGCGCCTCGCTGTCGGCCGGATGCAGCCCGGCTGACGGCTCGTCGAGCACATAGATGACGCCAAACAGCTGCGAGTTGAGCTGGGTGGCCAGGCGCAGGCGCTGCAGTTCGCCGGAAGAAAGCGTCGGTGTGCTGCGCTCCAGGGCCAGGTAGCCGAGCCCCAGGTCGATCAGCGGCGCGATGCGCTCCAGCAACTCGTGGGCGATGCGCTGTGCGGCCAGGCGTTTTTCCAGCGTCAGGGTGTCTTCATGCTGCTCCAGGTAACCGGGTGCCGCCACTGTGCGCAACACCTCGGCCAGTGCCTGCAGCGGCAGGCGCGACAGCTCGCCGATGTCGCGGCCGGCGAAGGTGACTGCCAGCGCTTCACGCTTCAGGCGTTTGCCCTGGCACAGCGGGCAAGGGCTGGGGCGCATGAACTGGGAGACCCGTTTGCGCATCTGCGCACTCTGCGAATGCATGAACGTGTGCATCACATAGCGCCGGGCACCGCTGAAGGTGCCCTGGTAGCTGGGTTCGAGCTTGCGCTTGAGCGCGGTGCGGGTCTGCGCCGGGGTGAGGCCGGCGTACACCGGTACGGTGGGTGTCTCGTCGGTGTAGAGGATCCAGTCGCGTTGCTCTTGAGGCAATTCACGCCAGGGAATGTCGACGTCGTAGCCCAGGGTCACGAGAATGTCGCGCAGGTTCTGCCCCTGCCAGGCCATTGGCCAGGCTGCCACCGCCCTTTCACGTATGGTTAGCGACGGGTCGGGGACCATGGTCGCCTCGGTCACCTCATAGACCCGGCCCAGGCCATGGCATTCGGGGCAGGCGCCCTGGGGCGTGTTGGGCGAAAAGTCCTCTGCATACAGCATCGGCTGGCCCGCCGGGTAGCTGCCGGCGCGGGAGTAGAGCATGCGGATCGAACTGGCAAGGGTGGTGACGCTACCCACCGACGAGCGTGCACTAGGGGTGCCGCGTTGCTGCTGCAGGGCCACGGCTGGCGGCAGGCCCTCGATGGCGTCGACATCCGGCACGCCGACCTGGTCGATCAGGCGCCGGGCATAGGGCGCGACCGATTCGAAGTAGCGGCGCTGGGCTTCGGCGTAGAGGGTGGAGAAGGCCAGCGAGGACTTGCCTGAGCCAGAGACGCCGGTGAATACCACCAAGGCGTCGCGGGGGATGTCGACGTCGATGTTCTTGAGGTTATGCTCACGGGCGCCACGTACGCGGATGAAGCCTGGCGGGGTGGGGTGGCGTGGTGGCATGGGGCTTTCCTTCGCGGGGGGCAAGCCTCAAGTTTGCACCATTTGTGCGGGTAGTGCAGGCCTCAGGAGCGCTGCTCACGTGTCCCCAGCACGTCGCGGATGTTGTCCACCACATTACTGTCCTTGATCACATCGCTCAGCCAGCCCTCGAGCGGCATGTTGCCCCACTTGATGGCGCGCTCTATCAGATACGGTACCGGGCTTTGCGGCTCGGTCTGTTTGAAGAACTGGGCAATGCCGGCGAGCATCGTGAAGGCTTCGTCGCGGGTCAGTGGCGTGGTGCGCATGGGCGCAGGCGCTGCGGCCTGAACGGGCGTATTCATAGGTTCACCTGGCTCGCTGGCTGCGCTGAGGGTGACGGCAGGCTCTGGCTCTGCGGCGACAGGGTGCAGTTCGACGCCGCGGTCCTTGAGCAGTTTCTCTGCCAGTTGGCTGGCCCGCGACAGCATGTCGGCGAGGCTGGCAAAACTTGGCGCTTCGGTACCGAACAGGCGGTCGGTGGTCGCTTGCAGGCGTTGGCAGGCCTGCAGGCTGGCAGCGATCTGCACCGCTTTGGCCTGCAGGTGCTCGGTGTCGCTGAGCACCACCGAGCGCTGGAAGATCTCGGCGTTGATCTTGCCCTCGTTGAGCGCGGTTTGCATCGCCTTGGGGTTCTGCAAGGCAAGGTTTTCTACATGGCGTGATTCGTCGTAACGCAGCACGCCGAAATTCTGCCCTTGGGTAATGGGCAAGCCACCGACAATGTCGGTGAGGGTGGTCTTGAGCCAGGACAGCCGCGCAGCGCGCTCGTCCAGGCCGTCTTCGAGTGACGGGTAGGCACTCTCCCAGAATGTTTCCAGGATACGTTCGCACAGGGTCAGGCCGAAGGTGATGCCTTGGAAGTGATCGCGCTGGGCCAGGCCTTCGTTGAGCCAGGCGACCAGCATCAGGTCCTTGCTCTGCTGCTCAAGCCCTTGGGCCGACAGGTTGATGACCTTTTCCCAGTCGGCGGTTTTCAGGTCGGTCTGCCAGTCGCCCTGGGTCAGGTAGTCAGGGTCTGCCCGGCGCGCCTCCTTGATCTGGTCGAACAAGGCAGAGAAGCTCAAGTCTTCGCCGCTGCCACCGTCGATCGGCGCGGCCAGCTCGGCCAGCGAAAGGCCGTTGAGGAATTCAGGCATAAAACACTCTGATCAGGGGTGAAGAGCAACGTGCCGGGAGGCCCGGCACGCCGCAGGGTATGGGCCGCTTGCGCGGCCCAGGCCAAACAAGTGCTTAGGCAAACACTTTGTTCGCGGTGCGGTCCCAGCCACCGACGATGTTGCCGCCAGCCTGGCCGTCGGTACGGTTCTGCTGGGTGTAGGTGGTTTTGATGCGGGCGAAGTTGAAGCTGATTTCTTCAATCGGCAGGTCGCTTACCGCTTTGTCTTCACCGCCCTGGTTGCCACCGGCGACGAACTTGACCGAGGACACCACCACTTCTTCCATGTCGATGGTCAGGTAGGTGACCTTGTCACCACCGGCACGGTTGACGTTCAGCTTCAGCTTGGCGATGTGCTTGCCGGTGCAGCAGTGCTCGAACAGTTTGGCCGAGGCCTTGTCGACTGCCTTGCGGATCTTGAAGTCGGTCAGCGACACGCGCTCGGAGGATGCACCGCCCGAGGAGCTGGCAGTGGCCGAAGTGGCCTGGGTGGCGCCGTACTCGTAGCCCAGCACTTCGATCCAGTCCTTGTGTTTTTCATCCAGAACTTCGCCCGGGATGCCGTCGATTTGGATATACGCGTCAAATGCCATTGTAAAACTCTCCATTAACATCAATTAAAGGCCGCTCATGCGCCCCTTCGTGTTGACCTCGCCGAACCTGTCAGCAGAGGTAGCTTGCCGCCACCCGGGCCTCCTCCTGTGAGGCCCGGGTGGCCGGTTCTTGCAGCGCGGCCTCAGTTGAGCCCGCGCACTTCGATTTCCACCCGCCGGTTGGGCTCCAGGCACTTGATCAGCTGCGCCCGCGGTTGTTGCATGTCGCAGTTGACCAGCGGTTTGCGGCTGCCTTCGCCCTGTGCACTTACCAGCTCGGCGGGTACGCCCTTGCCGACCAGGTAGGTGCGGATGGTTTGCGCCCGTTGCCGGGAAACCTGCAGGTTGCCTTGGGCATCGCCGAGCTGGTCGGCGTGGCCCGAGATGATGATCTTGCCGATGTTCGGGGTGTTCAGCAGTTTGCTGGCGATAGCGCTCAGCTGGTTCTGGCCTTCGCTCTTGAGGCTCTGGAAGTCGGCGCGGGCAAAGGCGAACAGGGTGTCGGACTCCAGCGTGATGGTTTCGATCGAGCGCAACGACTGGGTCAGCAGGCTGTTGATGTAGTTGCGCGAACTGGACATCAGGAACGCGTTGTCGAGAATGCGCGGCACATCGGGTTCGCGGATCTGGTCGCTGTAGAACACGATCTGGCGGCTGGCGTACAGGTAGTCCTGGTTGGCAGGGCTTTCGCTGCCGGCGGCGTCCATGCGCTTGCCAGTGTGGCGGGCGATGGCCGGGTACCAGTAGTCCGGTAACCTGGCCTTGAGCAATGCCGGGTCGGCCTTTTCCCGCTGGGCAGGTGACAGCATCACGTAGGTGTCCAGCGCTGCCTTGCCGAAGTCGGCGATCGACTGGGCACGGTTGTCATGGGGCAGGGCTTCTGGCTCGACACTGTCGACACCGGTCACCGGCTGCAACTCACGGGTATTGCGCTGGTAGACCTTCAGTGTAGTCAGCAGGTACAGGGTGCGTGTCAGGTTGTCTGCCGTGGGCTTGAGCATCACGTTCTGCAGGGTGGCGAAGTAGCGCGCACGCACTACCGGCTCGACCGCATGGCCCTGGTACAAGCCCAGGCGCATGCCCAGCGGCACGGCGTGCTCGTGGTGCTGCTGGTAGTAGTGTGCGGCCCAGAAACGCAGGCGGTCGAGGCTGTGCCAAGGGGCGTACTGGCCAGGGTTGGCCTGGTCTTCGCGCTTGGCCTGGGCCAGTTCGGCGGCCATGGTGTCGAGGGTGTTGCGGTTGTTCATGTACGACCAGCCCCACAGGCTGCACAGCAGCAATCCCGCCAGGCTGGCGGCACCCACCCAGGCGGCCTTGCGCTGGCGTTCACGGCGGTTGCTGGTGTACACCGCCACCAGGTGCTGGTCGGGGATGATCACTTTGCGGAACAGGCTGTTGATGAACAGCGGTGCCGGCTGGCTGTTACCCCCGCTAAGGTTCTGGCCGTGCGCCAGGGCGAAACGCTCGGCGACGTGCTGGCCATGGCTGCCCCACAGGGCGTCGTCGGCTTCCAGCGCGGCGGTGAAATAAAAACCACGCAGCAGTTCGGCGTTCTGGTACGGGTTGGCCCGCAGCAGGCTGTCGACGAATTGCTGCAAGCGTGGCTTGAGCGCGGCCAGTTCGAGCGGGAAGCGGTAGGCGGCATTGTTCTGGCGGGTTACCTGAATATCCTGCTGCATCAGTTGCTGGCTCGCCACCTGCTGCCAATAGCCGGTCAGCTCGTCCATGGCCTTGCCGAAGCGCTGGCCCCAGTCGGCTTGTTCATAGCCTTTGTGCGAGAACGTCTTGCCCATCACCTCGCCGCGCGCTGCGTCATCCAGCTGGCGGTAGAAGGGTGTGAAGCCTGGGATCAGGTCGCATTTGGTGAACACCAGGTAGATGGGCAGGCGTACTTCCAGCAGGGCGCAGCTTTCCTGGATACGCTCGCGCAGGCGCTTGGCCACACGCTCCTGGTCTTCGGCCGAGCCATGCAGGATATCGGCGATGCTGACGCTGACGATCAGCCCGTTGAGTGGCCGGCGCTGGCGGTGCTGGCGTAGCAGCTGCAGAAAACCACGCCACTTGCCGGCTTCCTCGGGGCTGTTCATGTAGCGGCCGGCGGTGTCCAGCAGCACCGCTTCGGAGCTGAAGAACCAGTCGCAGTTGCGCGTGCCGCCCAGGCCTGCAACCCGCGCACCTTCGCGCTCGGCGTAAGGGAAATTGAGCCCGGACTGCAGGATCATGGTGCTTTTGCCGGCGGCTGGTTGGCCGATCACCAGGTACCAGGGCAGGGCGTACAAAGCGTCCTTTGCAGGGGTGGCGCGTGGTTTGTTGCTGTGCAGGCGCTCGATGCTCTGCAGCAGGCGCTCGCGCAGCAGGCTGATTTCTTCGCGGTCGGCCGGGCTGGCGTTGAGTACCGCCTGGTCTGCGTCATCACGCAGCAGCGCCTCAAGGTTGTGGTGCTGGCCTGCGCCACGGTAAAGCAGCAGTACATAGCCCGCCGACAGCAGCAGGAACACGCCAATGCCCGCCAGCAGGCTGTGCAGCGAGGCAAAACCCAGGGCACGGCCCAGGGCCCACACCACGAAGATCGCCAGGAAGAAGGCCAGCCCCAACAGGTAGGGTTGATAGCGCAGGCAGTAGTACTTGATCTTGTTCATACAGGCGTCGCATCCAACGCATCGACAAAGCGGTCGATGACGTGTTCTAGAGGTCGGTCGTAGTCGTGCACGGGCGTTTGTGGCGGCAGCGGGCTGAGCAGGTCCAGGCGTTGGCCGGCTGCGGCCGTGCCGCTGAGCAGGCGATACGCTGTGCCGGTATGGCGCGAAGGGAAGCAGTACAGCCGCGGGTGCATGAAATCGTCGGCCAGCAAGGTTACCGCCGGTACGTCATGGCGCCTGCCGATGCGTGTCAGCCAGGTCAGCCACAGGTCGGCGGTGGGGTTTTTCAGGCCACGCTCGGCCGGCAACGGCAGCTCGATACCGCCGTCGAAGTCGCCGTGCAGCGCCAATTGCGTAGCCCGCAAGCGTGCCAGCGCGGTAGCACTGTCGAAGGCCGGCCAGGAGCCCTGCAGCGCACGGGCGATGTCGCTGAAGCTGAAATCATGCAGGAACTTGCCGTGCACACGCCGGAACAGGTCCAGGTCCTGGGCCTGCAGCGGGCGCAGGGCCTTGATGCGTTCGAACAGGCTGGCGCGCTCGGCGCCTTGCACGGCCTGATGCAGCAAAGGCTTGATCTGCGCACTGAACAGCTCGCCGAGGGTGAACGGGTTGAGCAGCGTTTCACCTTCCTGGCCCTTGAGCAGCTGGAAGATGAAGAACGGGTAGCGTCGGGCACTGGCATCGCGGGAGCTGAGCAGGCCGCCCAGCAGCCAGTTGCCATTGCGCGCGCGGTAGCAGAAGAAGCACATCGGCAGTGCATCGAACAACGCCTGCCAGTCCTCGCGGTGGCGCATTGCCGCCAACGAGGCCTGCAGCCAGGCGTCGAACTCGCAGACTTCTTCCGCCGCGCCATGCAGGCTGACGAAGTCCGCGCTCGACGGCAGCTTGCCGAAGCAGCCGATCATCGTGCGCCCCTGCCAGCGTCGTTGAGGGCACTCAGCGCCTTGACGTCGCCCAGGTCGGTGAGTTTGACCCCGCCGAAGTTGCGCACCACCAGGCTGACCCGGCCATTGGCCGTGTTCCAGCTGAAGCGCTGCTGGATGCCGTCCAGGTCTTCGACCCGGGCGCTTTCGTTCATGCGCAGCAGGCCCCAGCGCCCCGGGAAGTCGAACACAGTGATGCGTGCACCGCTGAGGGTGACCACGTCCAGGCGTGCGCCCGGTGCGCTGTTGGTGCCTGGCCAGGCAAAGCGGCTCCAGCTGCTGCGGCCGTTGCGGTAGTGCTGCTCCTGGCCATCAAGGGTGAACACGATGTCGGTAAAGTTGGCCGACGGCTCAAGCATGATCTCGAAGCCGTTGTCGCGGTCCGACAGGCTGGCGATCACCTGACCCACGTTGCTGGCCTTGTCGATGCTGTTGAGCATCCCCGGGTTGACCAGCGCCGGCGCCTTGCCGTTGCTCAGGCCCAGGCCTTCACCGCCGGAAAGGTTGCCGATCTCGTTTCGCTTGAAGGTCGGCAGCAGGCCGCTTTCGGGGTCGACGAAACGCTGCAGGTCCTTGACCGAAGCTTCGTTGCGGCTGCCGGTGGCGATCGGGTAACGGTGCGCCATGACCTGCTCCCAGGGCTTGGCGATCTGCTGCTTCCAGGCTTTGGCGATCTGTTGGCCGGCCGGGTCGCGCAGGGTTTCCCAGGCGTACTGGATCGGCAGGCTGAACAGGCCCTGCAGCGAACGCGACAGGCCGTCCTGGCTGGTGTCGACGCTGGTTTCCACGTAGTTGCGCACGGTGGTCACCTCGCTCGGCTGGCCTTCCAGGGTTTCGCTGATCAGCTGCTTGCTGCTTTTACCGACATCCTGCGAGCGCTGGATGTTGTTCATGCGCACCTTGAGCTTGCGCAGCGCGGCCAGGTAGCGGTCCATGATGGTGCTGTCGGCGCCTTCGGCGTTGTTGGCCGCGAACACCCGGGCGACCGGCTCGAAACGCTTGGCCAGGCTGCCGTCGTCCACGGCCGGCAGGCTAGGGGCCATGGCGTCAGGCGCTGCGTCCTTGGCTTCGTCGATCAGGCCGGTGACCTTGCTCCAGAAGCCGTCCGCGCGGGCATTGCCCGTGGGCGTGGCGTCGCGCTTGACCGGCAAGTCCCACTGGGTGTTGTCATTGACCGCTGCCAGCAGGTTCTTCACCGGCGAGTTCTGCACATCGCTGAGCAGCCCGAGGTGTTCTGTGGCCGAGGCCAGGTCGGCGAAGTGGCGCACGCCCACGCTGCTGACCATCTTGTACCAGGCCTGGGTGTAATCGCGTTTGTAGCGGGCCATGAACTCGCGCACGAAGTTGGCTTTCTGCACGATGGCATCGCCGCCTTCGCCGTCGAGCACCCAGTCCGACTCGTTGCGCAGGTTGCCCGACACCAGCTTGATCAGCTCGGGCTTGACGAAGGTGTCCCAGCCCTGGCGGGTATAGATCGCCGGCACGCCGGCAGAGCTGTACAACAGGTTACGGCCAGGCGTTGGCACCAGGTCGTTGAGGCTCAGCGCCGGGAACTGGCGGCTGGACTCCAGTTGCAGGCGCAGGTATTCGCGATCCACCAGCGAGCTGGAAATCATGAATGCCTTGAGGTTCTGCCGGGTTTCGTCGATCAGCTGTTGGTTACGCGGCAGCGACGGCGCCTGGCCTTGCTCCAGCAATTGAACGTACAGAGGGGCGTTTTCGCTGATGACCGCAGCGTCGGTGGGGGAACCTTGGGTTGCGGCGCCTGCCCAGGCCTGCGGCAGGCTGGCGGCGACGAAGGCTGGGTCGGGGTGGGCTTGTGGCTCGGTCAACAGCAGGTACAGCTTGAGGGTGTTGTAGGCCTCGATGATCGACGCCACTTGCTGTTCGTCCAGGCGGCCGAGCATCTCTTCGGACAGTGACAGGCCGCCGGTGGTGGCGGACAACTCGGCCGCGTCGCTGGCCGTGGCCAGGTTGACCTTGGACGCGTAGGCGCCGGCACGGGTTTTGGTCAGGGCCGCCTGGGCCTTGGCCGCCAGGCGAGGCGCCAACGGTTTGCCATTGCGGCTTTTCGGCGCCGGGGTGAACTCCAGCTCCTGGTTGATGCCGCTGGCAAAGGTGTTGAACGCACGCATCTGCATCTGCAGGCTGCGGGCAATCGGCTCCAGTGCCTGGCTGCGCAGTTGCGCCAGGTAGGCGTTGCGGGCCACTTGGTGAATCGCCTCGCCGTGGTACAGGCCGGCGCTCAATTGCAGCGGTACACCCTGCTGGCGATGGGCCTCGACCGTCGCCATCTGCCCGCGCAGCACTTCCAGGCCTTTACCGGCAGCCAACAGCTGTGCGCGGTCATCGGCGCGTTCGATCTCGGCCAGTTGGCCACGCAGGCTGTCCAGCCACTGGCGGTTGTTGGCGAACGATAGCGCCTGCCAGCCGATAAAGGCCACCCCGGCGGCAGCGGCCAGGCCCAGCAACAGGGGGCTGAAGCCTGCCTTGCGGCCCAGGCGCGACTGGTACAGGGTCAGGTCGCGGTCGGGGAAAATCACCTGGCGGAATGTGTCGGTGATGAAGTAACTGCGGTTGCCCTGCGTGTTGCTGGCCGGCTGGGCGCCTTCGTCGTGGGCCGCTTGCAGGGCAAAGTCGTCGGCGATGACGTCTTCGTACACCTGGCCCAGTTGCTGCTCGGTCTGCAGCGCACTGGTGAAGTACAAGCCGCGCAACAGCAGCGGGGCAGCGCCACCCTGGCCGCGGGTGAAGTGCTCAAGGAACTGCTCCAGCACGCCATTGAGTTCTGCGAAGTACTGGGGGAAGTTGAGCAGTGTGCTGTCGGCATCTGCGCCGAGGCTGATCATCTGCGCATCGACGTGGCGGCGGATGTGGCTTTGCAGGTTTTTCAGGCGAGTGTTGAGCACTGCCTGCAAACCGTTGTTGCGGATTTCCGACAGGCCAAAGGTCATGCCCAGCGGCTGCTGGCGCTGGTGCAGGTCCAGGCCTTCGAAGGCCTGGTTGAAGCCGGGCAACTGGTCGGTCTTGCTCAGCATCAGGTACACAGGCGGGTTGGTGCCCAGGCACTCGGCGTATTCCTCCACGCGCGCCACCAACTGCGCGGCAAGCGCGTTACGCCCGTCGCTGTTGGCCGCCAACAGTTCAGGCAGGCTGACCACCAGCACCAGGCCGTTGATCGCTGCCTTGCCGCGTTGCTTGCGCAGCATGCGCAGGAAGGCTGAAAACTCGCTGGCAGACTGATCGTCGCGCAGGTAACGGCCTGCGGTGTCGATCATCACTGCGTCGGGGCTGAAATACCAGTCACAGTGCTGGGTGCCACTTTCGCTGTCATTGGCGGTGGCGATGCTGGCCGAGAGGCCCGAGTGGGTCAACAGCGAGGTTTTGCCTGCAGCCGACATGCCGATCACCAGGTACCAGGGCAGGTCGGACAGGGCCGCCTTGCCACCGCCACCGGCGGAGCGGTCGGTGCGTAGCATGGCGATGGCATGCTTGAGGCGCTCGCGCAGCACTTGCTGGTCGCGGAATTCACCGGTGGCGTTCCACGAGCGATCGACCTCGATCTGCAGCAGGTTCTCCAGGTTATGCTCGGCGCGGATGCGCTGGTACTGGCGCAGCACGATCACCAGCAGGAAGCAGGCGCTGATGATGGCCAGCGCTTCGGGCACATGGTGGCGCAGCCAGGGCACCATCGGTGCCACCAGCCAGCAGATCAACAGGGTCACCAACCACAGCAGTGGCAGGAGAATCCAGAAACTCTTCAACAGACGCAGTAATGTTTTCATGTCTTCCTGACTCGGCTACCTGAGGTGTGCTCAGGCACTGAACAGCTGGCGGATTTGTTCGGAAAGGGCGGCGACATCCTTGTCCAGCAACCAGTCGAGCGTCAGGTACACCGCGACACAGACCAGCGCAATCAACACCAGGTACACCCACAGCGGTACTTCGTGGCGCAGCATCTGCGACACCTGGTCGGGCAGGGCCCAGTCCGGCGAGAGGGTTTTGGGTGGTTTGCGGTAGCGCGCGATGTCCTGGCCCAGGGCGTTGGCCAGGTAGCGCAGCTGGTCTTTCTGGCCGAGGCTGAACTTGCCCTCGAAACCCAGCGCCAGGCACAGGTGGTAGACCTCCAGCACATCGAGGTTCTGTTTGACGTCGGCGCGCAACGCTTCGACCTTCTCGAAGAAGCCTTCACCGGCCAGGTGCACGCCAAAGTAGCGGAACTGCAGCGGTTGCAGCTCGAAGTGCCCGCGCAGTTCGTTGTCGCCGGAGCGCAGCACGCTTTCGTCGAGGAACGCGCATAGGGCGTATTGGGTGTCCTTGACCTGCTCGACGCTGTAGTTGGCGGCGCGGGCATCGCGCTCCAGGTTGGCGAAGAAGCGGTCGACGCTGGCTTCGAAGGCTTGTACTGACGTGACCTGGCGGCCACGGCGGACAATCAGCGCCATGCTGATGAAGTCCTGTACCAGGCCCTTGAGGGTCGGTTTGTCGCTGGCGGGCGCAACGGCGCCCTGTTGCAATACGGCTTCGGTCATTTGAGCACCGCCATCAGTTCAAGCTTGAGGTTGGTAAAGGCGCTGGGCGCATAGAAGCAGATGGTCTGGGCGTTCATCATTCGCTCGTAGACATGGCCATGCGGCTCGATGGCGAAGTACTGGTTGTCCAGGCGTACCGGAATGGCGTTGGGCAACCGCGCAGCATGGTTGAGGGTGACGCCGGGCATGGCGCTGTTGACCACCACTTCGATGTCTTCCGGCGAGCCCACCTTGAACGCCCGTGGCACCAGCTCCAGCAGGCTGGCACCGGGCATGTCGGCGTGTACCGAGATATAGAAGTCGGCCTCGACCAGGCGCGGGTCGCGCAGTTGCCCCTGCCAGTACGACGGCTTGGTCTGGGTGAGGTTGATGACGATGCACTGGTTGGGCACGACATTGTCGAGCATCACCCGGATCATCTCGTCCAGTTTGACCAGTGATGCCGCCGGGTCGTGGTGATCGTATTCGGGGACATCACTAAGCTGGGTGTCGAGGGTGAACGTCAACAGCCCGCCGGCAAGGTCGGCCAGGAACAGGTACAGGCGCTCGGGGTGCAGCCGCGGGTGGGCCAGCAGGTGGGCCAGTTGCGGGTGCGCACGGTTGACCGTGTTCAGCAACCAGAACAGTGTGACGTCGCTGGAGCCGAATTCGGCGATCTGGTCGGCGCGCTCACGGCGCCGGCCCGACAACGCCTTGCTCTTGGCCTGCAGGGCACCGAGCAGGCGCTTGCCGATGCCGGCCAGGGTCTCGTGGCTGCCCAGGTGCAGGGTGGGGTGGACGAAGTGCGGGTCCAGGTTGAAGCCGCCCATGCTGTTGCGGGTGAGTTTGGCCAACGGGCAATGGCTGTAGCCATCGAGGCTGTCGCCATCGACCAGCAGCACCACATTCAGGCGCAGGCTGGTGATTTCGTTTTCCAGTTCACCTTCGTTAAGGTCCGGCAGGGTGTCGAACTGCTTGCGAAAGCGCCGCGCCGCCTTGTGCTCCTGGCCATCTTCGACATAGTTCAGGCCGAAGGGCTCGGGCAGCTTGAGTGCGGCGTAAACCTTCAGGTCGTTGGCCTTGAGCAGGTCCTTGAGGTCGCGCGCGGCCGGCAGCGGGTCGTGCTGCGGCGCGTCGTACAGGCTGCCGTCCGGAAACACCAGTTTCAGGCGCTTGAGCTGCAGCGAACCGTTGGCCAGGGCATCTTCGTCCACCTGCAGCGCCTGCACGCCCCAATGGAACGGGGTGCCGCGCAGGGTGGCCTCGGCCAGCTGGTGCTGGTGGAACTCATCCTGGTATTGGAAGTGCTGGGGCAGCAGGAACATGCCTTCCGACCACATCACCCGGCTCTGCTTGCTCATTTGACGCTATCCACTAAAGAGTTGAAGGTTGAATCCATGGCGTTGCTGGCCGATTTACCGGCAGCGTCGGTGGCCTTTTCGATCACGGCGTCCTGCACTTTGTCGGTGAGGGCAGACGGCGTATCGTCGGCCTTTTGCGCAGCAGCCAACTGGTCGGCGGTGGGCGGCTTGTTCAGCACATCGACGCCACGCAGGGCGCTGATTTCGGTGTTGTCCACCAGTACCCGCAGGCCATCGGACGAGAACCAGATACCGTCCTTGCGCAGCGACTCGGCATCGAATGCGACCTTCCAGCGGGCATCCTGCTCATTGCGGAAGAACGCTGCCACGCCGACATAGCGGGCGGTCTTGGCCAGCGGCCACTGGTCGGTCTGGCCGATACCCGGCAGCAGGGTGAGCTCGCGGGCTTCGACCAGCGTGTTGCCCAGGGCTTTTTCCGGTGTGTCCCAAAGCGTCTCGGCGTCGGTGGCTGCAAAGCGCTCGAGGTCGGTCAGCTGGTACACGCGCATCACCACCGACAACGGCTTGCCCTCGGCGTCGGGGTTGAGCTGGTTACCGCCGTCGGAGGTCAGGATGACCTTCTCGCTGTCGGCCAGCATGTCGGCCGCCCAGCTGTCTTCCATGCGCTTGCCGATACGGTCGGTGACGCCGCAACCGGCCAGTGCCAGCAGCAGGGCTGCGACGGTCAGGCGCTTCAGGGCAGTGTGTGTGTGGTACATGACTGGCAAACCTCCGGGTACTCGTTCAGGCCAGGCGATAGGCGAAATCGCCATCGCTGCCCAGCTCGATCGTCAAGCGCTCGATCGGCGCGTCCTGGGCCATGCGCTCGAGAACGTGCTGGGCAAGCTCGGGCATCAGGGTGCGTGACAGGATGTTGTCGATGTTGCGTGCGCCGCTGTCGACCTCGGTGCAACGTGCCGCGATGGCCTTGACCAGGGCGTCGTCGTAGCTCAGCTCAGCCTGGTGGTTGCGGGCGAAACGTTTGGCGATACGCGCGAGCTTGAGGGCAACGATGCGCTCGAGGATCTGGTCCTGCACCGGGTAGAACGGCACGATGTTCAGGCGGCCGAGGAAGGCCGGTTTGAAGACGTGGTTCAGCTCGTCGCGCAGGCCTTCGACGATGGCCTCGGGGGTGGGCAGCGTCTGGGCATTCAGGCAGGTCTGCATGATGCGCTCGGTGCCGGTGTTGGACGTGAGGATGATCACCGTGTTGCGGAAGTTGATCTCGCGGCCTTCGCCATCGTCCAGCACGCCTTTGTCGAACACCTGGAAGAACAGCTCGAGCACGTCGGGGTGGGCCTTCTCCACCTCGTCGAGCAGCACCACGCTGTAGGGCTTGCGGCGCACGGCCTCGGTCAGCACGCCGCCTTCGCCGTAACCGACGTAGCCGGGTGGCGAGCCTTTGAGGCTCGACACGGTGTGGGCCTCTTGGTACTCGGACATGTTGATGGTGATCAGGTTGCGCTCACCGCCGTACAGGGTGTCGGCCAACGCCAGCGCGGTTTCGGTCTTGCCGACGCCGCTGGGGCCCAGCAGCAGGAACACGCCGATCGGTTTGTTCGGGTCTTCCATGCGGGCGCGGGAAATCTTGATGCGCTTGCCGATTTCGTGCAGTGCGTGGTCCTGGCCCAGCACGCGTTCACCGAGCAGCGCAGGCAGGCGCTGCACGGTGTCGATCTCGTCACGCAGCATCTTGCCCAGCGGGATACCGGTCCAGCCGCTGATCACCTGGGCGATGGCGCCGGCATCGACCAAGGCGTGGACCAAGGGCTGGTCGCCCTGCACATTGCTCAGCTCGGCGCGCAGGGCGTTGAGCTGGGCGGCGTCGGTGTCCTTGGCGCTGTCCAGGGCTTTGAGTTGCTCGACCAGGCCCAGCTCCTGCTGCCACTGGGCGCTCAGGCGCTGTTCGTGCTCCTGCTCGGCCTGCAGGGCGGCCTGCAGCTCGGCCAGGCGCCGGGCATGGTCGTGGCCCTTGCCGGCTTCGTGGTCGAGCACGGCGATTTCGGCCTGCAGGTTGTCGATATGGCGGCGGCAGTCTTCCAGCGCGCCGGGTTGTGACGACTGCGCCAGGGCGATGCGTGCGCAGGCGGTATCGAGCACGCTGACCGCCTTGTCGGGCAGCTGGCGGCCGGTGATGTAGCGGTTGGACAGGCGCACGGCCTGTACCAGTGCTTCGTCCATCACCGCCACCTTGTGGTGCTCGCGCATCTTGCCGAGCAGGCCGCGCAGCATGTGGATGGCCTTGTCTTCGTCAGGCTCTTCGACCTTGACTACCTGGAAGCGACGGGCGAGGGCGGCGTCTTTTTCGAAGTACTTCTTGTATTCGGCCCAGGTGGTGGCAGCGATGGTGCGCAGCTCGCCACGGGCCAGGGCTGGCTTGAGCAGGTTGGCGGCATCGTTCTGCCCGGCCTGACCACCAGAGCCGATCAGGGTGTGGGCTTCGTCGATGAACAGGATGATCGGGTGCAGGCTGCGCTTGACCTCTTCGATCACCGCTTTGAGGCGGTTTTCGAACTCGCCCTTGACCCCGGCACCGGCCTGCAGCAGGCCCAGGTCGAGGGTGTGCACGGCGACGTCCTTGAGTGGGGCCGGCACATCGCCCTGGGCGATGCGCAAGGCCAGGCCTTCGACCACTGCGGTCTTGCCGACGCCGGCTTCGCCGGTGAGGATCGGGTTGTTCTGGCGGCGACGGGTGAGGATGTCGACCATCTGCCGCACTTCGAACTCGCGGCCAAGCACCGGGTCGATCCGGCCGTCCCGGGCGCTTTGGGTGAGGTTGACGGTGTACTGGTCCAGGGCCGGGGTCTTGCCGCCAACCTTGCCGGTGCCTGCCACTGGCGCCGAGGGGCTGGCCAAAGGGCTGGCGAGCCGGGATTCGGCACTGCCTTCGACCAGTGCGCTGAGGTTCAGGCGCAGGTCGTCGGCGTTGATCTTCTCAAGCTCCGGTGCGGAGGCGATGACCACCCGGCGCAGTTCGGCGTCATCGAGCAATGCTTGCAACAGGTGCGCACTGCGCACCTGGCCCACACCATACTCGATCGAGGCCAGTACCCAGGCCTGCTCGATCATGCGGGTGATGTGCGGGGACAGCGCCGGGGTGCGGGTGTTGCCCTTCTTGAAGGTACCCAGGGCGGTCACCAGTTGCGCCTGCAGGCGCTCGGCGACCACGTCGTAGTGGCGCAGGATCAGCGGCAGGTCACTGTCGCTGTTGTCCAGCAACTGCAGCAGCAGGTGTTCCACCTCGACGTCGTAGTGGTGCTCCGACAGGCACAGGGCCGCCGCGCTTTCAGTGGCCGTGCGGCTGGTTTCGTTAAGCTTGGCGAACAGAGACTTCAGGTTCACAAGGCGACCCCATCGTAAGGAATGTGGAAGACGGCGCAACGCGAAGGCTCCGCGTCACGGCCAGGGCGTTTGAGCCAGCCCAGCCAGCCCAGCGCGACATTGCCGCTGCGGCCCAGTTGGGCACGGGGCACGGCCTCGCGTTTGAGCAGCGGGGCGATTTCGAAATCGAGCTCGGCGCCTACATAGAAGCGCACCAGCTCGACCAGCTTGCGGTAGTCGTCGGTGCCAGGCTGGAACCGCCGGTAATCGGCCAACGCCAAGGGGCCGAGCTCGATACGGATGCACGACTGGTAGTCCCACACGCGGTTGCCGGCCACGGCGCTGATGCCGAGCTGGGCGTTCTTGCGGCCCAGCTGGGTGCACT
The DNA here is from genome assembly GCF_015751845.1 of Pseudomonas sp. M2. Taxonomy (NCBI): domain Bacteria; kingdom Pseudomonadati; phylum Pseudomonadota; class Gammaproteobacteria; order Pseudomonadales; family Pseudomonadaceae; genus Pseudomonas; species Pseudomonas sp. M2. The sequence continues at coordinate 5,519,822 of NZ_JADOUD010000001.1, read as the reverse complement.
GTTCGGGCTGCAGGTTCAACCAACGGCCGGCGAACTGCCTGACCTTGATCGGCAGGGAGAAATAGAAGCCGAGCATCCGCTCCAGGTTCAGCGCGTTGCGTGGCTTCTGGCTGAGCAGCCCGGCAAAGTAGCTGAACAGCTCGCGGCGCAGCACCGGTTGCTGGCGTTCGAACTTCAGCTGCTGGGCGCGCGGGCCCAGGCCGACCAGGTTGAGCAGGTAGCCATCGAAGCCCGAGGTACCGTTGCGCTCGTGCTCGATATGGAATTTGTACTTCTGCCAGGCTTCGTAGAACAGCGTGGTCATGCGGTGCGAGAAGATGTCGAGAAACGCATGGGCGGCATCGTCGCGGTACTGCACGTGGCGCTCGAGCAGCAGCTCGGTGTACGGGCGAGGCAATACGCCCGACGGGCCCACCAGGCCCATGAAAGTGACCTGGACTTCCGACAGCGGCAGGCCTGCCGTCGACACCTTGCCCTCACGCTCGAACTGCAGGTCGCTGACCTCGCTGGCCGGAAACGCCAGCGACAGCTGAGTGCGGAAACGCAGCGGGTCTTCGTGCGGCCGGGTTGCCAGGTCCATGCGCCCGGTGCGGCTGTAGTGCAGGCGAAGCAGGCGCACCAATTGAAAGAATTCGAATCGGTGCGGCTCGGCTCTGGCTTGATCGATCAGACCAGGGGCTGATCGCCAGTACGTGCTGGCCATTGGACGACTCTCTTTTCTCGTTGTTGGGTACGCAGGGTCAGTTGGGTGAAGCTGTTCATCGAGCAGTACTGGCCAAAGAAGTGGTCCAGCACCATGGCGAACAGGAACACGCCGCTACCGGTGAACTGACTTTCGTCGAAGGTCAGGGTGATGCCCACGCCGCGCACGAAATTCGGCCGCGGATGGCCGATGCGCGCTACCACCGGCTCGCTGCTGATTGCCTTGATGCCGTTGATCTGTTTGCGGATGGCCGAGACGTTGCGGTAGTTGTAAAGCGACAGCAGCTCGAGCAGCACTTCGCGGCCCTGGCTCACCAGCGACAGGTGGTTGAGCGACAGGTGCGCGATCAGCCGCCAGATCAGGCCTTTGCCCAGCGGGACGCGCACCGTGGCGGTGGGCTTGCGCAGGCAGCGGATGTCTTTGATCACCGAGTTGGCCGGGATGTTGAAATCACCGCGCTCGCCACCGAACGGCAGCAGCAGGGGTACATCACGGTTGCTGCAGGTCAGGCTGATGCTCAGGGTGTCGCTGGTGCCGTCGATCAACTCCAGGTCGCGGTCGACCACGCGGATGCTCATCGCCGTGGCATCGCCCTGGTTGCGCCGGCGGGCAATCCAGAAGCTGTTGTGCGGGTCTTGCTCGCCACGCGGCTCGAAGAACGGCTGGCAGGTGCCGACGTGGTCGATGCCACCGAGCTTGCGCACGCGCCGCACCCGGTCGATCGACACCACTTCCGCCGCGTTGTGCAGGCGAATGTCCGGGGTGACCGGGTATTCGTGCTGGGTGTGGGTGAGCTTGATCGGCTCGGCCTGCTGGCGGAACAGGTTGATGATCGGCGTGCAGTTGAGCTTGAAATTGTTGCGCCCGATGTTCTGGGCCAGCCGCGCCAGGCGCTCGCTGAGGTCGTAATCGTTGAAGTAGAAGTTGATCTCGACCTGCTCGATGGCCTTGCCCTGCAGGATGCGGGCAAAACCTGAGAGGTCGAAGAACATGAATTTGTCAGGGAACGTGAAGTACTCGTGCAGCAGGCGGTAACCGAGGAACGAGCGCTCGGAGTAATCCACCAGGCCTTCGTCGCGGGCATAACCCACCGCTTTCAGGGCGTCGGCGGGCAGTGCGACTTCACGGCTGCGGCCTTCGTCCTGGAAGCTGAGTGTGGCCTTGGCGAGGTTGTTGAACAGCAGCTCGTAGAGCTGGTGCATCAGCGTTGCTTCGCCGTCGAGGAAGAAGCGCAGGCGGTCAAGCTCCATCTGGCCGAACAAGGCGTCGCCGGTGGCTTGCAGGCGGATGCGCAAGCGCGCCACCAGATCGGCGCTGTGGCCGTTGAAGGCCGAGCGTTCCATCTCGGTGAACGAGGCCTGCTGCACGGCAACCGGCCACAGCTCCACCGGGTAGCAGGTGCGGAACTTGCACACCACGCCTTCAACGGCATTGGCGTGCATCTCGGTGTGCCGCGCCACGCGGTAGGCTTCGGTGACCTTCTCCTGCTTGCCAAGGCTGAGCTCGGCGATCGACATCGACGGGGTAGGGCGCAGGTAGTGCGGGTACAGCACCTCAAGGAACGACTCGACAATCTCCGGGAACTCGTCATCGAGCTTTTTGTGCACCCGCGCCGAGAGGAACGAGAACGCCTCGATCAGGCGCTCGGTATGCGGGTCCTCACAGTTGTCGCCCTCGATCAGTAGCCGCGAGGCAATTTTCGGGTACTGCGCAGCAAACTCCTGGCCGAGGAAGCGCAGGTGCGACAGTTCCTTTTCGTAGTAGGGCAGCAGTTCGTCGAGCATCAGTTGAGGTTCTGCACTTTGTATTCCTGGGTGTTGACCTGCAGCACGGCGTCAAACGACACCTGGCGGCTGATGTCCTGCAGACGCAACACGGCGTCCACGCGGAAGGTCAACATGCGATGGCCGTTCTGCTGGGCCAGCAGCTGTACGCGCACCCGGCGAAAACGCCGGTCGCCGGTACTGATCGCGCGCTCCAGCTGTTGCTGGATCAGCCGCCGGTCGTGCGGGTCGAGCACGCTGCGGCTGATGAAGTCGGGCATGCCGTATTCAAGGATGGAGCCACCGAGCTGGCTGAAACCTTCGATCTGCTCGGCGACCAGGGACTGGCGGGTATTCACCAGCACCTCGAGGTCGCGCACGATGCTGGCCTTGTATTCGGCCAGCGAGCAGCTGCGCTGCACAGCCGGCTCGGCCGACTGAAACGGACGGTCGTCCAGCAGCCGGTCGAGCAGCGAGGGCAGCAGGCGGGCCTGATTACTCATGTGTCATCCTTGAACACGCAGGCCGGTCAGCCGCGAGCGCCTTGCGGCAGCTCTGCGACCAGGCGCAGCGAAGCGGTCAGTTCGTCGAGCTGGTAGTGCGGGCGCAGGTAGGTCACGGCCTTGTACACACCTGGCTTGCCTGGCACCTCGAACACTTCGGCACGGGCTTCGCGCAGCGGGAACTTGGCCTTGGCTTCCTGGCTGGCAGTGTCGTCAAGCAGCACATAGCTGGCCAGCCACTGGTTTAGGAAACGCTCGACGTCCATGCGCGAGGCGAAGCTGCCAATCTTGTCGCGCATGATCGCCTTCATGTAGTGGGCAATGCGCGAGGTGGCGAAGATGTACTGCAGCTGCGCCGACAGGCGTGCGTTGGCATTGGCGATGTCGGTGTTGTACTGCTTCTGCTTCTGCGCCGACTGGGTGCCGAAGAACGCGGCGTAGTCGGTGCCTTTGCAGTGCACCAGCGGGATGAAGCCAAGGTCCGACAGCTCTTTTTCACGGCGGTCGGTGATGGCGATCTCAGTTGGGCATTTGAGGGCAATTTCGCCGTCATCGGTCTTGAAGGTGTGGGTTGGCAGGCCTTCTACCAGGCCGCCACCTTCGACACCGCGGATGGCCACGCACCAGCCGTAACGCGAGAAGGCATCGGTGACGCGGGTGCCCAGGGCGTAGGCGGCGTTCATCCACAGGTACTTGTTGTGGTCACGGCCGTCGACGCTTTCGACGAAGTTGAATTCTTCCACCGGGGTGGTATCAGGGCCATATGGCAGGCGGCCGAGCACGTGCGGCAGGGTCAGGCCGACATAGCGCGAGTCCTCCGAGGCGCGGAACGACTTCCACTTGGCGTATTCGACCGTGTCGAAGATTTTCGCCAGGTCACGCGGGCCGGACATGTCGGTGAACGAGTCCCAGCCAAACAGCTCGGGCGATGCGGCCGAAATGAATGGCGCATGGGCCGCGGCGGCCACGTGCGAGATCTCTTCGAGCAGGTACATGTCTTCGGGGTTGCGGTTGAATTCGTAGTCACCGATCAGCATGCCGAACGGGGCGCCACCGAAGGTGCCGTACTCTTCTTCGTATACCTTCTTGAACAGCGCGCTCTGGTCGAATTCGCTGGCGGCCTTGAGGTCGCGCACCAAGTCCTTCTTCGAGGCGTTGAGCAGGTGGATCTTCAGCGTGGTGCTGGTTTCGGTCTGGTCGACCTGGTACTTCAGGCCGCGCCACGAGGCTTCCAGCTGCTGGAATTCGCGGGCGTGCATGATCTCGTTCATCTGCTCGGAGAGCATCGAGTCGATCTCGGCGATGCGCGCGTCGAGCACGGCGATCAGGTCCTTGCTCGGGGTCATCTCGCCCTCGAGCACCTGGTTGACCAGCTCTCCGATCAGGTCACGGGTGCGGTTGCGCTCGGTGTCGGAGCGGGCCACACGGCTTTGCGAAATGATGCTGTCGAGCAGCGAGGCCTGCGGGGCGAAGGTTTCCACCTCGACCAGGTCGGTGTCCTGTTGTGGCAGTGTTTGCTTGTCGGTCATCGTCTGGCTCCTGCTTACTCTTTGCCATCGGCGGCGGGTACGGCGGCTTCGCGACCGAATTCCTTGCCCAGGGTTTTCAGCTTCTCGGTGTTCTGCAGCACGTCCATCAGCAGCTCTTCGAGCTTGTCGTTGCCGCCCATCTTGTTACGCAGGTCGGCCAGCTTGTTGCGCACTTCCAAGAGCTTGCGCAGCGGCTCGACTTGCTTCACCACGTTCTGTGGCTCGAAGTCTTCCATGCTGTTGAAGTTCAGCTCCACGCCCAGCTGGGTGCCGTTTTTGGCCAGGGTGTTGTCGACGCGGTAGGTCAGGCGCGGCTTGATGCCTTTGAGCACGCCGTTGAAATTGTCGCGGTCGATGAAGACGAACTTGCGGTCCTTGAGCTTGGGCAAGGGCTCCAGCGGGTTGCCGGAAAAATCGCCCAGCACGCCAACGACAAAGGGCAGCTCCTTTTTCTCGATCGCATCACCGATGTCCACGTCGTAAGTGATGTGAACCCGCGGCGCGCGAACGCGGTCGAGTTTGTGCTGGGTACTTTCCTTCTTCGCCATCGTGTTCTCCAGTGCGAGCAATTCGCTGCGAATCATGGCGCGGCCCGGCGGGGGCCTGCGCGTTACAGTCCTTCGATCGTCAGCAGCAGGCGCTGACGGATTTCGTCGTTCATTTCCAGAATGTTGTCGCGGCCCACCAGCTCTTCGAAACTGGTGTTGCCGGCAATTTGCGTGCTGCTACGGATGACCGAATCGTCGGGAAGTTCCGAACGCACCGGCGAGCTGATGACGCAGAAGGGCAGGTCACCCATGCCCTTGAGGCGTTCGAAGCTCAAGCCAAAGCGCAGGCCTTCGAACAGGCGGCCAAGGCCAGGCGACTTGCTCAGGCAGTAGAACAGCACCAGGTAGTGCACCACGAAGCGGTACAGCTCGGCGCTGCTGCGGTTGGGGTCGTGGATGACATTGCGAAAGCGCGCCAGCTCAAAGCCCTGAAAACCCACGACCCAGCGCACGGGGCTGGTGATGCGGATGACCTGGCCGCTGGGGACCAGGGCCTTGTCGTATTCCAGGGGGAACAGTTCGGGGGTGGTGCTGATGAGGTTGAGCGGCACTTCCAGCTCGCTGACCAGCTGGAAGGGCGCGGCCGAGCCGATGCGCTCGTAGAGTTCGATAAGCGACTGGAAGTGGCCCTGGGTTTCGCGCCCGCTGCTGCGTTGCGCCCCCTGCAGGTATTCACCGAACAGCGTTTGCGGACGGATCAGCGGCGCCGCGGTGGCGAGGTAATCGGCCGCCTGCGCCTTGAGCGCATCGGAGATTGCCCGCGTTTGGCTACGCAGCTTGATCAGTGCTTCGACATCAAACGTCTGTGTCATCGGTACATCGTCCATGAGCCTTTTTAATCGTCCTGATACGCCGCTGGCGTGGACTGGAAACTCGGTACTGGCACATGAATATCGTGTTGCCAGTAATGCCGTGTAGGGCACCCTGCTGTAGGAGAAGTTCCCGCCGGGGCAGCGATTTTTTCCCTGTTTGTGACGCGGCGCAATGATGTCGTATTGATATTGGCCAGGGGTTTTGGGGGCGTAAAATCTGGGCTTGGGCCCGTGGGGAAGGGGTTTTGGGTGAGGGAAAACAGCTGAAAAAGAGATTGGAAAATATTTTTCAAAAGGTGAAGCAGGTCGCATTTCTGGTTGGGTCGGGCGGTGAAGCAAGGGCTTTACGGCGGGCCTTTCAATGATGGCAATGCGACGGAATACGCCGCATGTAGCAGGCGGTGGCGAGGTTTTTATGATCCAAGAGCCGGCATCTTTGAGCTGCGTGTTCGACAGGATGACTGGCACGGGCTGCGCCCGTGATCGCCGGCAAGCCGGCCACGGGGAGGGGGTGTAGGCTTTGGATATTTGACTCAGGCCGCTATTGGCACGCTGGTCGCAACCGCTTGTGCGTCATCAGCGCCGACGATTGTGGCACCGCTTGCCTGGCGCTTTTCCAGTATTGATGAGATTTATCCAAGGGCAGTCCACACCCCTGTGGGAGCAACTGTCTTGCTCAACCTCTAAAAGCTGGCGCGATCCCTGTGGGAGCCGGCTTGCCGGCGATGGGCCGCATAGCGGCCCCAGATGCTCGCTGGTCCCGTCGAGCGCGCTCGGGCTATTACAGCTCCGCTATGGGGCTGCTGCGCAGCCCATCGCCGGCAAGCCGGCTCCCACCGCGGCCGCGCAGTTCTTCAGCCCTGCGCTTTACCTGTGTAAGCAACCGTCTTGCCCAGTTTCTAAAAGCCGGCGCAATCCATATGGGAGCAACTGTCTTACCCAATTTCTAAAAGTTAACCCAATTCCTGTGAGAGCGGGTCCGCTGCGATCACCGGCAAAGCCGGTGCCATCCCCCTCGATCGTGTCGTTCGGCGGCAGGTTGGGGCGTTGCTACCTACCGTCCACCTGGACGCAAATAGTCTTGTTCCCGACAACTTTGCATGGCCAATGGTCGTTGATGTAGGAATCGGGCGTAAAGCATATGCGCTCATCGTTCACCCAGAACATCTGCCATGCGGAGCCTGAAATACGGAGCTTTGGGCAAGACCAGTAGCCCTTCGCAGAGAGTGTGGCCGTGGTCGCAATGATCATGGCCGGGGCAGCGCAGCACATTATCGCGAACATCAACTGCAACGACCGGATTTCGAACGTGTGAAGCCTGGACTTTTTGGGCGGGTCGAATTTCTGACCGGTCCATGCCGCGAAGGCGCAGACAACGAGCGAGTAGGGCGTCCCCGGAATCGCCGCGAGTACGAAAAAACTTATGAGCGGCGTTTCCACAACGGGTGCATTTCTGTAGAGGCGGCCATACAGCGGCAGCAGTTCGGCCCACAGTACGTAGAACGCAAGTGCGCACACCGCTAGCATGCACAGCGCAAAGCCGATGGCCACGCAGCGAAAGAGCAGCGGGGATCTGACATGGAGTTCGGGATGAGATTTCATGATGACGTCAGCGTTCCTTGCTGTGCTTGATCGTAGATTATTCCCGATCCTGTCTGGAGCTGTTGTCAGGGGCTGGCCAGGTCAGCAAAATGGGCCGATGGATGAGAGCAAGCCATTGCAAGGAGCCAGCATGATCGACCTGAGAAGTCCGGACGCAGTCCTGAGCGAATACGCCCAGCGCTACATCGACCTGGTCCCCGACGTATCCCCCCAGTTACAGCAGCGCATGGAGTACATATACGATCCAGACGCGCCCATATTGCCACGCATCAAGCCAGCCTGGCTTAGCGACAGGCCTTGCACGCTTTCACGCGAACAAGCACTCGACCGCGCACAGGGCGCACTGCTGGGCCTGGCAATCGGTGATGCGGTGGGGACCACACTGGAGTTTCAGCGCCGCGGTCAGGGCCAGGTTACAGACATGGTCGGTGGTGGCCCATTCCGTCTGGCGCCCGGCCAGTGGACCGACGATACCAGCATGGCGCTGTGCCTGGCGGATACTTACGAGGCCAAGGGCAGGTTCGATTTCGCGACTTTTGCAGACGCACTGGTGCGTTGGTATCGCCAGGGCGAGAACAGCGTCAATGGGCGCTGTTTCGACATCGGCAATGTCACTCGGCGCGCGCTCGAAGGGTGGGAAACTGAGGGGCTTGCTTGGCAAGGGAATGCCGAGCCCTCGGCTGCTGGCAACGGTTCGTTGATCAGGCTTGCGCCCACTGCCATTTTTCGGCGCCACTCGCTCTCGGCGACTTGTTTATGAGTGACGATGCAGCGGGTTGTGGGACCGACCTCGGCAATTTCCTGACGGGCAAAGAATAGAATTATGTTTACTACTGAACGTTTTTTTACCAAGATTTGGGCTGCTTGGTTTTTGATGGTTATGCTCTCCGTATTTCTCGCTGGCGTAGGACCAAAACTACTTACTATTCCAGCGGCTATCGCAGTCGTATTGATGACTTTATGGTGTGTTGAGTGTGCTTATCGTACCGAGCGCTTCGTTAATTACGCTAACCTTCGCCTGTTCTATAATTTGGCAATTGCTCCGTTTTTCGCAACGGTGACGATGGTTGCCATTGCCTACAAAAAAATGAAGTTGGATGCAGCGACTTCGCTTGTTCTTGGTTTGGCTCCCGTCGTGCTGGCGCTGGTGGCGTACGGATTGGCATATTACTGGCGTAGCAAGAGTAGCGTGTTGCAATTCAAGGGTAATCGCGTCGAGTCCAACGAACCGCCGCAAAGTGTTCAATGGTGGCAGGCGGGAGTATCGGCTGCGTTGAGTGGACTGGCTTACCCCTTGATGAAAATTAATGATGTACCTATGACCGGATTGGTCTATGCATTTGTTTTTATTTCCCTATTTATGATTTTTTATAATCGTGACAAGATTTCGGCGCTCAAAGAGCTGAAGGCGCGGGAGGTGCGGGAGAATCGTCGTTATACTTTCATGGATATAGAGGGTCTTCAAAGCATGCGCGCCGCGTCCTGGCTAGGTCGGCTATTTGCAGTGAGGACTCGTTGATGATTTTTTTACAGGGAGTAATCAATGTTAACCGACGTCCTTTCCATGCTGGCTCCTCAGAACAGGCGTCTGTTCAAACTCCACTTATTGTCGCATAGTGCCAGCGACGAGTTTTTGCTAGAGCACTTCTCTGGTAATGAAGCCTTGTCCAAGCTCTATGAGTTCGATCTCGCACTGCTTAGCCATCAGAGCGATGTGAAGCTCAAGTCCCTCATTGGCGTCCCGGCCACCGTTGAGATCGAACTGGCGGATGGGTCATTCATTGCAGCACGCTACTTTTGCCGGGCCGGTAATATGCCAATCCGTACGCCACCAACGCCAGCGCGGTGGTAGCCAAGCCAAGAGCAAGTGCGGGCCCTGCATCCAGGCAATCGTGCCCGAGGCCTCAGACCGTCGCTACTCGTCCATGTTTACGCAAAGTTTTTTGCCGTCTATATTTTTGCAGGGCCATCGATTTTCGGTATAGCTGTCCGGTTTAAAACAAAAGCCGGGATGGTTTATCCAGTAGGTCTGCCATGCCGATCCCGATTTTCTGAGTTGCGGGCAGGTTGTATAGTCTAATGCGTTGAGTGCAATTGTCGTGCTGATAGCAGTGAGTGGTGCAAGGCCTATGAGTGAATAGACTGAGGCCTTCATCAGGCCTGTCTGAAGTTTCGCAAGCGCGGATTTTACCGGTGGAGCAAATCGTTTGCCTGTCCGTATGGCGAATGCGCTGGCTACTGTACAGGCAAGCATAACAGGTGGTGCCATGATGAGGCCGAAAGCCATGTATGGGACCTCGATGGCCGAGGCGCGACGCCGCATTTGTCCATATATTGGCAGGACATGTGTAATCAACCAGTACGTAGCGAATACCCCTACTGTCGCACAGATCAAAAGTGTCAAGGCAGCGAGTAGTCTGAACTTAATAGAGGCAAACGTCGGGTTGTTAGAATTCATTTCCAATGCTCAGAGCTTGGGGGGATCATGGTCAGATCAGAGAGAGTCAGCGCTTGGCCATTGCGCCTGAAGCTAGGCGAGTGGGTCGACTATACGAGTACGGCGCTTTGCTTGGCAGCGACCTGCGATGACGAGTACCGGCCCGATTATGCGGTGCGCGAACTGTTCTTGCGCAGAGCATTAGCCCTCCGGAGCTTCGTAGCCCATCTCCAGAATTAGTTACCGACCCTCAAATTGTACGCATACATTTTTATCCCCGATACGCTTGCATGGTTGGTTGTCGTCAGTGTAGGAGTCAGGTTTGAAGCAGTACCGCGCATCGTTCACCCAATACACTTTCCACGCCGACCCGGAGATCAGCAATTTTTGACATGGCGTGTATCCCTTCGCCCATAAGCCTAGCGTTACAAGTATCGCCAATGCCGGGGCTATACAAATCATTGACCATAGTGTCAATTTATAAGATTGATACTGGAATCGGTAAAGGCGAGAGTTGATGGGTGGGTCAAATTTTTTGGCGTGCCAGCATGCGTAAGCGGTGGTTATGATAAGTATGGGGCTAACAGTGCACATGGCAATGAGCATAAAGCCCAAATAAGGCGTGACTACAATGGGTGTATCTGTAAACAGACTGCCAAATAACGGCAGTATGTCGCTTGCAAGCCAGCGGGCCGAAAGGAAGCCTAAAGCGGCAGTCAATAGGCAGGTAATAAAAGCCACGAGGCGGAAAATATAGGGTGAGCGCTCGTGAAATTCATAGGGGCGATGTGTGGTCATTGTTAGAACTTTGGTAGATTGAAAGTCGGGAGGGAGGGCATGGACGGTAGCTCAGGCAAAGACGGCCACCCCGGTAAATTGAGGTCTCCAGGCTGCAATTTTCGAAGTGCCCAGCGCTTGGCCTCGCTATAGAGGTTCTCCGCAATCTCACCAACAATGTTGGTGACGGTTTCCTCTGCGTATTTTTGCATATCCTCAACGCTGATGCGGCTGGCCTGCTGCTGTAAATATTGAATATTATCCACGGCGTAGCGGAGGCCGGCTTTAACAGAATTTTTTATCCCGTATTCGGTGTCGAGTACGTTAAGCCCCCAGCCCACTGCGAACACCACAGCCGCACCCGCGATCACCGGTGCGGCGGCGAAAGTGGCCATTGTGCCAAGGGCCAGTCCAACGGCATATCCCACTGCTGTTGCGATCCCTGCTTTGACCAACTCCACCCCGATACCACCAAACAAGTCACTCATCACGTGCTCGTCGCCAAACACCCACTCCGCCACTTCGATACCGACGGCAACATAGCAGGAGAGCCTGAGCGCCTTGAGGGAGGAACCGCGAACACCGTATTTGCCGATGCCCATGCTGATCAGTTTGGCGTTCTGAATACCATAGCGCGGCGCATTAAGCGTTTTGCGCAATCCAGGGTAACCCGTGATGATCACGTACTGCTTACCCTTGTACACGGTGTGGCGCACCTTGGTGAGTAAGCCACCCATATCTCTAACGAAAGAAGCCGCATTGCGTGCATCCCAGGCGGCCATGGCTGCGGGAACGCCCCATGTGGTATTGACAAACGTGTGAGGCAGCCCGTTGTAGGCTGACTTGACGCTTTGCCCGATGCCGCTCAGCAGGTCGCCCTGTGTGCGAGTGCATACCTGCGGAGGCTGTGTCACGGCGTGTGCTTGTTGTGTGGAGCGGGCCTGAGCCTGGAAAGCTTCTATCGGCATCATCACCACTTCCATGTGGTTAGAATCCATCTCCCGGTCAAGTTGGCTGAGTTGGCTTTCACTCACGCTCATCGCGGTTCTCCCTGAAAAATTCGCTGTGTGCTGCCTCATGGCTAAGCGCAGGGAGCCTACACCCCAGACGTGAGCGAGAGCAAACTGATGGTCATGATCTCATGTGGTTTCAGCTTTGGCGAAAGGGAGATGGCTTAATGGCATCATTTGACAGCACCAGCGAACCACGTTTTCATTGGTAGATTTCCAGCTTGATGCAGGATGCATTGAAATGATTACGGACGCCCTCGAGTCGATGCTCACGCAGAATAAACGCCTGTTCACTTTCGACTCACCTTTGCCTCCCGAACAAGAGCTTCAACTGCTTAGCTTCAGCGGCCGCGAGGCGATTTCGGAACTGTTCAGCTTCCAGGCAGAACTCATCTCCCAGGATGCTCGGATCGAGCTCAAGAAACTCATTGGCAAGAAGGTAACTGTAGGCATCGCGCTGGCCGATGGGAGCACCAGATACCTCAGTGCGCATGTTTCTGACTTCGTGCATACCGGTGCCGATGGGGGCGTTGCTAACTACAGCGCAGAGCTCGTGCCGTGGATCTGGATTCTCAGCCGTCGCCGTGATTCGCGCATCTTCCAAGACAAGACCACCGAGCAGATCGTCAAGGAAGTCTTCGATTACTACCTGACCTTGGCCGACCACGAATTCCGCCTGAGCCAACCGCTCAAACCGATCAGCTACTGTACGCAGTATCAGGAATCTGACCTGAATTTCGTGCTGCGTATGCTTGAGCAGGAAGGGCTGTTCTTCACCTTCGAGCATTCTAAGGAAGGTCATCGCATGATTATCAGCGATGACAGCAGCATTCTTCCGCAGCTGGAGCGTCAGCCGCTGATCCGTTACCACAGTGCTTCGGTTACCGAAACTGCAGATTCGATCACCGCCTGGTCTTCGGCGCGGCGGATGCAGCCAACGCGCTTGGCTCTAAAGTCGTTCGACTACAAGCAGCCTGCCAACCCGCATTTGGTACAGCTCAATTCCGTCAACCAGCAGGGCGAGGTCGGCCAGTACGAAGTCTTCGAATACGAAGGCCTTTACGGTTACGCCGATTCAGATGAGGGCCTGCGCAAGGCTCGGCGTCGGCTGGAGGCAATAGAGGTGGACGGCAAGACATTCCATGGCAAGAGCAATTGCCGCGCCATGGAGCCGGGTCGTTACTTCGAGCTTAGCCAGCATTACGATCACGACAACGACACTCCGGACGATCGCCAGTTTCTTCTGCTGTCCGTCACTCACTGGGGGCGTAACAATTACGCCAATGACGGTGAAGCAGGGTATGGGAACAGCTTTACCTGTATCCGTCGCAAAATTCCGTTCCGCCCCTCATTGAGCACGCCTAGGGCAGGCATCTCCGGGCCCCAAACAGCCATTGTCGTCGGCCCGCCGGGCGAAGAGATCTACACCGACGAACTGGGCCGAGTGAAATTGCAGTTCCACTGGGACCGCAACGGCGAGTTCAACGACCAGAGTTCCTGCTGGGTACGCGTCGCCCAGTCCGGTGCCAGCGGCGGCTTCGGCAGCATTTTGATCCCCCGCGTCGGCGACGAAGTGGTGGTGGTGTTCCTCGACGGCAACCCCGACCGCCCGCTGATCATGGGCAGCCTGTACAACAGCAGCAACACCCCGCCCTGGTCGTTGCCGGCGAACAAGACCCAGAGTGGCTTCCTGACCCGCTCGATGAAAGGCGACGGCGGTACCGCGAACTTCTTCCGCTTCGAAGACAAGGCCGGCGCCGAGCAGATCATCATGCACGCCGAGCGCAACATGGACACCGAGATCGAGCTGGATGAGACCCATGATGTGGGGAACAACCGGACGATCACGGTGGGCGGCGCGCACACTGAGACCATCAAGGACAACACGGTGGTCAACGTCAAGGAAGGGTCATACACCCTGCAGGTAGATAACCAGTTCATTCAGGTGGGCGCCAAGCAGCACATCATCCTCCAGGTAGGGGAAAGCAGCATCAAGTTGACGCCGGAAGGCATAGAAATCAAAGGCAAGGTCATTACCACGACCAGTACCGATACCACGCAGATCACCGGCGCGGCAGTGCGGATCAACGACTGAGGGCAGGCCGATGTACAAACCCTCCATCTACGACCGCATTTCTGCCAAGCGTGAAGCGCAGCAAGAGGCCGCGCGCCTCGCCGAGCTGGCCGAGCTTGCGGCCAACCCTGAGCCAGTGCCAGAGCCCGAACCGGTGCCTGTCGCCTTGCAGGACGTTACCAGCAGCTTCACCTTCGGTGGCTTCAATCTGGCGTTCCCGACGGCTTATCGATTCCGTGATATCCAGACCACCCTCGAGCATGAAGGTGAACCGGTCACGCTCAACATTCGCCGCCGTGATGTGCGCGCCAGGCAAACCTTGGAGCAACTGTTCGACGCCGCGATCCAGGCCTTGCGCGAAATGAACCCGCAGTTGCGGGTGATTCGCCAGCAAGATTGCCGCGTCGCGGGTAACCCGGCCAAGGCCGTGGACTTTCATTTCAACGCTGGGCACGAAACCCGGCACGGTCGCCTGGTGGGGGCGCTGGTACCTGTTACCGGCAGCGACAATCTGCAATGGCTGGACATTTCTTGCGTGATCGACCCGACCAAGCCTGGCCTGAGCCTGTGGCTCGCCGACTTTGACCGCATGCTCGATGGCCTGGCACTGCGCTGACCCATCCCCAATTTTGCTATCAGGAATTTTTATCGCATGGACTATGAGTTGCAAGAAGGCGGGATCTCGCTGCCGGACGGGTTTGATGACCGCACTGTAAACATGTTCGTTCTCGGTGCCAGTGTGCCAGCGCCCTTGAGCATCACCATTTCGCGCGACACGCTGTTGCCCGACGAAGCACTGCAGGCTTACGTCGATCGACAGATCAAGATGCTCACGTCCAAGCTGCGCGGATACACGCGCATGGGCAACAAAGCCGTTGCGCTGTCGACCACCGCACCTATCCCAGGCATCCAGATCGACGCTTACTACATGAACCAGGGCCGCCCGCTGTATCAGCGCCAGGCAGCCTTCCTGATCAGCCCCGGGCGTGCGCTGATCTTCTCGACCACCGCACAGGCAGATTTCAGCCCTCAGCAGAACGAGGACTGGGCAAACCTGCTGGCCAGCTTCACCCCGCGCAACCCCGTCGTGACCAGCGCCGAGCCCGGCGAGCAGGAGTAACCCCTCATGTTCGAAGCGGCCAGGTTCGGCGACGATATTTCGCACACTAGCGCTCTGGGGGGCTTCCTGATCGGGGCTGCCCTGGGCATCGCGCTGGTGGCCACGGTGGCCATCGCCACCTTCACCTGCGGGTTCGGCGTGGCCTTGCTCGCCGGCATGGCGGCCGGTATCGGAGGCAGCTTGCTGACCGCGGCCGGGGAGGCGATAGGCAGTATGTTCTCATCCCCCTCAGGGACGATAACCACTGCCTCACCCAACGTCTTCATCAACAGCCGCAAGGCCGCGCGGGTCGAGAAAAGCATCGGTGCCTGTGACAAGCACCCAGGGCCCGTACAGATCGCCGAAGGCTCGACCAACGTCTTCATCAACAGCGTGGCGGCGGCCCGCAAGGGCGACAAGTTGACCTGCGGGGCGACCATCTCCGGCGGCTCGGACAACGTCATCATCGGCGGGGGTACATTCCGCTATCTGCCGGTGGACGACGAAATCCCCAAATGGCTGCGCACGACCGTAGACGTGCTGATGGCCGTTGCCGGTGCCGCCGGCGGTATCGCCCAGCTGATCAAGGCCGGCACCCAGGCCGGCATGAAAGCCGTCATGCCCTGCGCCCTGAAGTTCACCGCAGGCTTTGTAGCCGGCGAAGTCGCCAGCCGCTACGTAGTTGAACCGGTAGCGCAGCGGGCCATGGGCGCCCTGACCGGTAACCCGGTAGACCTGACCACCGGCCGCAAACTCATCCCCGACGAAATCGACTTCAGCCTGCCCGGCCTGATGCCCATCGAGTGGTCGCGCTTCTACGCCAGCGACCTGACGGTCGACAGCGTGCTCGGCCGCGGCTGGGTACTGCCGTGGGAACAAAGCCTGCGCCGCAAGGGCAGCTTCATCTACCTCACCGACAACCAGGGCCGCGAAGTCCCGTTCGTCTCGCTGCAGCCGGGCGAACGCATCTACAACCCGCACGAGCAGGTGTACCTGGTGTGCACCGAGGGCGGCCACTACATTCTGCAGACACTGGACAACCTGTTCTTCTACTTCGGCGAAGTGCCAGACACCGACACCGACGTGCCGCTGCAGCGCATCGAAAACGCCCTCGGCCACTTCCTGCACTTCACCCGCACCGCCGAAGGCACGCTGACCGACATCAGCGCCACCGGTGGCACCCGCGTGCACCTGCATTACGACAACCCGCTGGGCCGGCTGACCGACATCAAGCGGGTGGTGAACAACGAAGCGGTCGAAACCCTGGCTCAATACCGCTACGACGAACACGGACAGCTCAGCACGGTGATCAACCGCAACGGCGACACCGTGCGCAGCTTCAGCTACGCCGACGGCGTAATGGCAAGCCACAGCAATGCCCTGGGCCTGACCTGCCATTACCGTTGGGAAACCCTCGACGGCCAGCCCCGCGTGGTCGAGCACTGGACCAGCGACGGCGAACACTTCCATTTCCGCTACGACTTCGCCCAGCGCATCAGCTGGGCCACGGACGTACTCGGCCGCGAGCTGGAGGTGCAGTACAACGCCGACCACCGCGTGTTCGCCAGCCGCGACTACGGCGGTGAGCGTTACGCCATCGCGCTGGACGACTACGGCAACATGGTCGGCCTGACCCTGCCGGACGGCAACCAGCTGCACTTCAAGTACGACGAATACGCCCGCCTGCTCGAAGAGACCGACCCGCTGGGCCGCACCATCGCCTACGAATACCACCACCTGACCACCCTGGTAACCAAGGTCACCTACCCGGACGGCAGCACCTGGCAGGCGCGCTACGACGACAAGGGTAACCTGCTCGCCGAAACCGATGCCCTGGGCCACCTGACCGAATACCTCAATGGCGAAGATGGTTTGCCGCATACCATCATCGATGCGACGTACAAGTCCAAGTACCTGTGGTGGAACACCCTTGCCCAGGTCGAGCGGTATCAGGACTGTTCGGGTAAAAACACCTATTACCGCTACGACGACCGCCAGCACCTGGTGGCCGTGACGGATGCGCTGCACCAAACCACCACGCTGGAACGCAAACCGGACGGGGAGGTGGTCAAGGTCAGCCATCCGGATGGCACCTCAGAGACCTTTACCTACAACCCGTACGGCCAGGTGCTGACCCACACCGACGGTAAAGGCCAGACCACGCGCCTGCTGCGCACGGCACGCGGACTGCCGAGCAGCCGGCAGGATGCCAAAGGGCAGCGGATTCGCTACGAGTACGACAAGGCGATACGCCTTACCGCGCTGGTTAACGAGAACAACGCGACGTACAGCTTTGCTTACGATGCGTCGGACCGGCTGGTGGAAGAAGTGCGGGTGGACAACCTGACGCGGCGCTTCACCTACAACGACGGCGGCCATCTGACCCGGCTGGCCGAAATTGGCTACGGTGAGAACGGTGAACAGCCACAACGTGAAACGCTGTTCGAGCGCGACCCCATTGGCCGGCTGATGGCCAAGCTCAACCGTGATGCCCGTCAGGATTATGTATACGACGAAGTCGACCGGTTGCTGAGCATTGAGCGACACCCAACCAGCATCGGCAAGCAACTGGGAGTGAGCGAAGAAAAGCTGGAGTACAGCTATGACCTGCTGGGCCGACTGACTCAGGAAATCACACCGCAAGGCGTACTCGGCTACGAATACGACCCACTGAGCAACCTGACCACGCTGACCTTGCCGGACGGGCGCAAGGTCAACCACCTGTACTACGGCAGCGGGCACCTGCACCAGCTGAACCTGGACGGCCAGGTCATCAGCGACATGGAGCGCGATGACCTGCACCGCGAGGTGTATCGCACGCAGGGCAAGCTCACCAGTTGCTTTGGCTACGACGCCATGGGGCGCAAGGCTTGGCAGTTTGCGTCTACCCTGCCTGCAGAAAAGCTGTCGCAAGTGCAGAACTCGGGCATCAACACCTCGCTGCTGGTGGAGCACGCCTACAACCCGATTCACCGTCGCTACCAGTACGATCCGGCGGGCGAATTGGTACGCACGCTGGACAAGCTGCGCGGCGAGATCAAGTACGAGTACGAAGCCAACGGCCAGTTGCACAGCCGCGATACCGGCTCGCTTATAGGTAGCGAAGAGTTCCGCTACGACCCGGCCGCCAACCGCCTGGACTTCAATGCGCGGCAGCTGGAGAAGGTCAAGGACAACCGCATCAAGCGCTGGCGGGATCAGGAGTACCGCTACGACCCGTGGGGCAACCTGATTGAGAAGCGCTCGGGGCATAGCAAGCTTCAGAGTTTTGCCTATGACTGCGAGAACCGGCTGGTGCGTGCTGAGACAGTGGTCAACGGCAAGCTGGAAAGTACGGGTGCTTATCGCTATGACAGCCTGGGGCGGCGGATTGCCAAGCAATCTGAATTTAACGGTGTGATAGAGCAAAAGCGCTTTGTCTGGCAGGCTTTCAAGATGCTGCAGGAGGTGGCGCCGGGGCGTACTACGCTCTACTTGTATGAGCCAGCAGGATACATTCCTTTAGCACGCATTGATACCGTTGAAGGTGAAATGCAGCAGATTTATTACTTTCATAACGACCAAATGGGAACACCGTTAGAACTGACGAATAGCGATGGCGAAGTTGTCTGGCAGGTGCGCTATAGGTCTTGGGGGGTAGTTGACGAATTTTCTGTTAGAAAAGTTGAGCAAAACTTGCGCTTCCAAGGTCAGTATTTTGATGAGGAAGCAGTGCTTCATTATAATCTTTACAGGTATTACGATCCTGAAATAGGTCGCTTTATTACACAGGATCCAATAGGGGTCTTGGGTGGGGAAAATCTGTATACATATGCTCCTAATCCAGTTTCTTGGGTAGACCCTGCAGGATTATCACCTAGCAAGCTTCTTGCTGCAGCCATGGCAAAGGCTGGAAATACAGTTCCCTCGGGATATGCCGCTCACCATTTAATTCCTACTAATGTTGTAAATAAGTCCAATCTTATTCAAGAGGCAATGAAGCGAGGTATATATAATCCGAATGGCGCTAGCAATGGATCACCACTCCCTACCACATCTGCGGAATCCCTAGCCTCAGGTAAACCACTGCATAGTGGTGGTCATTTGGGTTCTTACTATGACGCAGCAAGGAACCGTTTATTGATAGCGGAGCAGAAGATTGGCAATGTGGCAACTGCATCTGATAAGACCCTTCTTAAAAAGATCGGCGCTGTCGAACGCAGTATGAGGATGAGTCTTGGTTCAGACACCTTGCGCTTACAAAATACGGACCCTAGGCCGAAAGGCACTAGGTCGACATGTTAGGAGGGAAATTATGAATTATTTTACAATGTTGCATGAAGTAGTTGAAGGGGGGTATACGGATGGCGAGGTTTCATTCTCACCGGAGCTCAATGATTACTATCAAGTAGGAAAATGCATTTCGTTAGAAGGTCTATCAATTACTGTAGTGCTGGATAAAAAGATTCGCAGCCTGAAATCTGATTTTTTCTTAACTGCATGCGGTGCATTTTTTGGGTCGAGGGAATTAAGAGTTGTATTTGAAGAGTTAGGTTCTAACGCTGAATTTGTAAAGGCTGAGGTGAAATATTTTGACGGCAGGCCTGTAGAAAAAGATTACTTTTTAATACATTTGAATCATAAGATCAAATGCTTCGACTATGAACGTTCAGATTACTCTGGTAAAGCTATGATTTTAAAAAAATTTAAGTCGGGTGAGTTGGATGCTGAGTACATGGCCCGAGGTGTAACAAAGCTGTGTGTTGATGAATCAAAAGCAGATGGTTCTCATTTCTTATTTTTGGGTGGCGTCATTTGGATTGATCCGATCGTGTCGGAGGTTTTTGTCAGTAAGGTCGAAAGCAAGAAGCTCGCTATAAGGTTTGTTGCTCTCGGTTGAGTAATTGGCTTGGCGGGTATTTTTACACGTTGATATGCTAAGTATGGGGGTCGATCAAGTTTATTTGTAAGGGATGCTCAAGGTCGCCAACCACAAAATGATCTTTAAAATAGCTGGTTTGGAAGTGGATGCCAACTTTGTCTCATTACGCTTCCAACTTTATATATGCTGCTAGATTTGTATGGCTGGCCGTGATGTTGCATGAGGTTAATTAGTTTTTTTGCATGTTTTTGACAGGGCTGCCCTGTCGCTGGCGGAGGCGCCAGCCGCTACGTGGTCGAACCAGTAGCCCGGTAAACCAGACCACGGGCCGCAAACTCATCCCCGACGAAATCGACTTCAGCCTGCCCGGCCTGATGCCCATCGAGTGGTCGCGCTTTTACGCCAGCGACCTGACAGTCGACAGCGTGCTCGGCCGCGGCTGGGTACTGCCGTGGGAACAAAGCCTGCGCCGCAGGGGCAGCTTCATCTACCTCACCGACAACCAAGGCCGCGAAGTCCCGTTCGTCTCGCTGCAGCCGGGCGAACGCATCTACAACCCGCACGAGCAGGTGTACCTGGTGTGCACCGAGGGCGGCCACTACATTCTGCAGACGCTGGACAACCTGTTCTTCTACTTCGGTGAAGTGCCAGACACCGACACCGACGTGCCGCTGCAACGCATCGAAAACGCCCTCGGCCACTTCCTGCACTTCACTCGCACCGCCGAAGGCACGCTGACCGACATCAGCGCCACCGGCGGCACCCGCGTGCACCTGCACTACGACCACCCGCTGGGCCGGCTGACCGACATCAAACGGGTGGTGAACAACGGAGTGCGATCCATGAACCCCTCCTATCACATGATGGGGCAGCAGGTTACCGTGGCATCTCTGGCGAGCAGTTCCACGGCAGAAGAGCTTCGTAGTCGGCCACCGACGATGCATACGGCAGGTGCTCAAGTACGTGGCGCAGCCACGTATAGGGCTCCTGGCCGTTGACCTTGGCGGTCTCAACCAAGCTGTAGATCTTTGCGCTGGCACTGGCGCCGTTCACGGTGTCGCTGAACAGCCAAGCCTTGCGCCCGATGACAAATGGCTTGATCGCACGCTCCGCAAGGTTGTTGTCGATCGGCAAATGGCCGGCCTCGACATAGCGTTCCAACCGACTCCAGTTGTTAGCCAGATAGTGCACGGCCTTGCCCAGCACACTTTGCGGTGTGACCTGGGAGTACGTCTTGTCCAGCCAGCTTTTCAATTGGCCGAGGATCGGTAGGCGTCTTTCTTGGCGACCGATGAACCGCTGTTCGTCGCTGACCTCCTTGAGGTCGCGCTCGATGCCGTACAGCTTGTTGATCATCGCCAGCGCCACATCGGCGCGGCCCGTCTTACCCTTGGGCTGCACTTTCTGCGCATCGACGAACTTGCGTCGAGCATGAACCATGCACGCCAGCCGCTCGATACCGGGCTGCAACGCCAACGCGTTGTAACCGGCGTAATCATCGGTCATCACATAGCCGCGATACCCTTCCAGCAGGCGTAACGGTACTTCCTGCGCACGGCTGGTGGTGTAGTCAAACAGCACAACTTGTCGATCAGGCGGGCCGCTGGCCTGCACCCACATCCAGGATTGGCTGTTCGGGTCGCGGCCTGGCTCTTTCAAGACCTGTACACGCGTTTCGTCGCAGTGAATCACCGGACTTTCCAGCAGCCGGTCACGCATCAGGTTTAACAGTGGCTGGAAGTGTTCGCTGCACTGGATCATCCAACGCGCCAGAGTTTGTTGTGGAATGTGGATGCCGTGTCGGGACAGTACGCTTTCAAAACGGTGCAGCGGCAAGCCATCGACGTACTTGGTCGTCAGCAGCATGGCCAGCACGCTGGGGCTGGCCATGCTCTTTTCGATCAATTGAGCTGGCTTGTCAGCGGTAACCGGCGCGGTTTCGCAGCCCCGGCACCCGTAAACCTTGCGCACGTGTTTGAGTACGCGGATCTGCATCGGCACGATGTCGAGCTGCTCGCTGGTTTCTTCGCCAATGACATGCTTGCGGCAACCACAGGCGCAGGTCAGTTCGTGCTCGGGCAGGTCGTGGATGACTTCGGCCCGAGGCAGATCGGCCGACAGTGGTTTGCGTTTGCCGCGACGTTTGGCAGGCGCAACGACTTCTTCGTCGGCATCGTCAACCACCGCCAGTAGCGGGTCGCTTTCGGGTTCGTTGAACATCGCCAGTTGCGGCGTGTTGGGATCGACAGTTTGCTCGGACTTCCGGCCAAAGAAACGGTCACGCCATAACTTGATCTGCTCTTTC
Organism: Pseudomonas sp. M2; assembly: GCF_015751845.1. Taxonomy (NCBI): domain Bacteria; kingdom Pseudomonadati; phylum Pseudomonadota; class Gammaproteobacteria; order Pseudomonadales; family Pseudomonadaceae; genus Pseudomonas; species Pseudomonas sp. M2. The sequence continues at coordinate 5,497,799 of NZ_JADOUD010000001.1, read as the reverse complement.
AGGTCGTTGATGTGTGTCGCATAAGCCTCCTTGACCTCCTGCTCGCGCACACGGGCAGCCGATTGCTCACACGCACGAGCAGCGTAACTCTCAAGCAGCATTTGCTTGAGCAGAACAGGGTCATCCGGGAGGTTGTCGGGCACTGAAATCATGGCCCGGATTATACCGGGTCAGGCGACGAAACGGGGCGCCAGAACCTGATGCGGACGGTTGCGCCAGAGGTCGAAACCGTCGAGTAGCCAGTTCAGTTCTTGGACGGTCAGGACAATCGCTTCGTCGCTGGCGTCGGGGGAGGTTTTGAAACGTTCGGCTTCGAGGCGTTTGAGCCAAAGACAGAAGCCGTTGCGCTCCCAATACAACACCTTGATGCGATTGCGAGCTTTATTGAGGAAAACGAACAGTACGGGGTCGAACACGGCGACCTTGATATCCAACTCGACCAGCGCGGTGAGGCCGTCGATGGACTTTCGGAAGTCTACGGGCTTGGGATAGAGGTAAACCTTTTCGACTTTGCTGTCGGGTCGCATCATGGCGGGCGGGCTCCAGAAAGAAATCGGGAGCGCAGCATCGGGCATCAGGTAGTCGCTTGGAATGTGGGCTTCATGGAGCGGATACGAACAACGAAGCGGTCGAAACCCTGGCTCAATACCGCTACGACGAACACGGCCAGCTCAGCACGGTGATCAACCGCAACGGCGACACCGTGCGCAGCTTCAGCTACGCCGACGGCGTAATGGCAAGCCACAGTAATGCCCTGGGCCTGACCTGCCATTACCGCTGGGAAACCCTCGACGGCCAGCCCCGCGTGGTCGAGCACTGGACCAGCGACGGCGAACACTTCCATTTCCGCTACGACTTCGCCCTGCGCATCAGCTGGGCCACGGACGTACTCGGCCGCGAGCTGGAGGTGCAGTACAACGCCGACCACCGCGTGTTCGCCAGCCGCGACTACGGCGGCGAGCGCTACGCCATCGCGCTGGACGACTACGGCAACATGGTCGGCCTGACCCTGCCGGACGGCAACCAGTTGCACTTCAAGTACGACGAATACGCCCGCCTGCTTGAAGAGACCGACCCGCTGGGCCGCACCATCGCCTACGAATACCATCACCTGACCACCCTGGTAACCAAGGTCACTTACCCGGACGGCAGCACCTGGCAGGCGCGCTACGACGACAAGGGCAACCTGCTCGCCGAAACCGATGCCCTTGGCCACCTGACCGAATACCTCAATGGCGAAGATGGTTTGCCGCATACCATCATCGATGCGACGTACAAGTCCAAGTACCTGTGGTGGAACACCCTTGCCCAGGTCGAGCGGTATCAGGACTGTTCGGGTAAAAACACCTATTACCGCTACGACGACCGCCAGCACCTGGTGGCCGTGACGGATGCGCTGCACCAAACCACCATGCTGGAGCGCAAACCGGACGGAGAGGTGATCAAGGTCACCCATCCGGACGGCACCTCAGAGACCTTTACCTACAACCCGTACGGCCAGGTGCTGACCCACACCGATGGCAAAGGCCAGACCACGCGCCTGCTGCGCACGGCACGCGGACTGCCGAGCAGCCGCCAGGATGCCAAAGGGCAGCGGATTCGCTACGAGTACGACAAGGCCATACGCCTTACCGCGCTGGTTAACGAGAACAACGCGACGTACAGCTTTGCTTACGATGCGTCGGACCGGCTGGTGGAAGAAGTGCGGGTGGACAACCTGACGCGGCGCTTCACCTACAACGACGGCGGCCATCTGACCAGGCTGGACGAAATTGGCTACGGTGAGAACGGTGAACAGCCACAACGCGAAACGCTGTTCGAGCGCGACCCCATTGGCCGGCTGATTGCCAAGCTCAACCGTGATGCGCGACAAGACTATGCCTATGACGATGTTGACCGGTTGCTGAGCATTCAGCGGCAACCCAGCGGTATCGGCAAACAACTCGGCATCACCGAAGAAAAACTCGAATACGCCTATGACCTGCTGGGGCGACTGACCCAGGAAATCACCCCACAAGGCGTACTCGGCTACGAATACGACCCACTGAGCAACCTGACCACGCTGACCTTGCCAGACGGGCGCAAGGTCAACCACCTGTACTACGGCAGCGGGCACCTGCACCAGCTGAACCTGGACGGCCAGGTCATCAGCGACATGGAACGCGATGATCTGCATCGCGAGGTGTATCGCACGCAGGGCAAGCTCACCAGTTGCTTTGGCTACGACGCCATGGGGCGCAAGGCGTGGCAGTTTGCTTCGACGCTGCCTGCAGAGAAGCTGTCGCAAGTGCAGAACCCCGGCATCAACACCTCACTGCTGGTGGAGCACGCTTACAACCCGATTCACCGTCGCTACCAGTACGACCCGGCGGGCGAATTGGTACGCACGCTGGACAAGCTGCGCGGCGAGATCAAGTACGAATACGAAGCCAACGGCCAGTTGCACAGCCGCGATACCGGGTCACTGGTTGGCAGCGAAGAGTTCCGCTACGACCCGGCCGCCAATCGCCTGGACTTCAATGCGCGGCAGTTGGAGAAGGTCAAGGACAACCGTATCAAGCGTTGGCGTGATCAGGAGTACCGCTACGACCCGTGGGGCAACCTGATCGAGAAGCGCTCGGGACATAGCAAGCTTCAGAGTTTTGCCTATGACTGTGAGAACCGGCTGGTGCGTGCCGAAACGCTGGTCAACGGCAAGCCGGAAAGTACGGGCACTTATCGCTATGACAGCTTGGGGCGGCGGATTGCCAAAACCGCTGAAATCGAAGGCGCGACGGAGCAGAAGCACTTCCTCTGGCAAGGGCTGAGAATGCTGCGTGAGGAGACGCCGGGGCAGAGCATTCTGTATCTCTATGAGCCGGGTAGCTATGCGCCGTTGGCACGGGTGGATCAGGCGGAAGGGGAAGAACAGAAGATCTATTACTTCCATAACGATCAGATTGGTACGCCGCTGGAGCTGACTGATAGTCAGGGCGAGATTGTCTGGCAGGCGACGTATCGGTCGTGGGGGGCGATTGAGCAGCTTGCCGTCCATGAGGTTGATCAGTACCTGCGGTTTCAAGGGCAGTACTTCGATAACGAGACAGGGCTGCACTACAATACCTTCAGATACTATGATGCTGAGAATGGTCGATTCGTTACTCAAGATCCAATCGCACTGTTAGGTGGAGTTAACCTTTATCAGTACGCTCCAAATCCCTGTGTTTGGATTGATCCGTGGGGATGGGCATACAAAGGGGTCGACTTTACTGGGTCTCCTGACTTGTTCCCTGTAAGCGGGAATCAGAAAAATATCGTGACCATAACCATGCAAGGTTCAAGGGGGCGTGATTTTACACAAGCGTTCAAAGAGGCAGGAATCAAGAGTTCAAACCCTGCTGTCGATGATTATACATGGCACCATGTAGATGACTTTGATCCCAATACCGGAAAGACGACGATGCAGCTGGTAAAAACTTCAGCGCACGAAGCGACATTCCCTCACGGCGGGTCAGTATCTCAATTCGAAAAACACTTCGGATTGCGTTCGGGAGAATATGGCAAATCAGAGGCCATTGCGATTTCTCAGGACAAAGGATGGCTAAAAGGTAGAGCGCCAAAAGCAAATGCTGCGACGTGTTAATTTGAGAGGATAATATGCTGCAAGTGAAACTTTCAAGGTCTGAGCGAGAAGTTGATCATAATGATTTGGATCGCCTGGAAGCTCAGCTTTCTGCTCGATTGCCAAGTTCTTTTAAACAATTTTTTTTAGCTAATAATGGTGGGGTATCGGATAGAGACTGGTGGGACAGTGGCGACGATTATGATCCTGTTCGGGTCAAGAGGTTTAAAGCTATTGCTCCTTCTGGAGTTGCAGATGAGTTGGAGACTAAATATATCGGGGGCTGCTATTTGGCGATGACCGGTCGACAAGTTATACCTGTCACCATTTTGCCCTTCGCCATCGATGATGGTGGAAACTTTTTTTGTCTCGATTTAGTAGAAGGTTGTGTATGTTTTTTTGCCGTGGACGGTTTTGATCCTAATTTGTCAGTCGCCGAGAATCACGTGAGAGCCTATCGCTGGCTAACAAGCTCTTTCGAGTTGTTTGTATCGGGCCTCAAAGACGAGTCGGAAGTTGATTTGTAGTGAGTGATCTCAGTCGGCCGAAGGGTTAATTACTTTGAATGCTGTCTAACGGACTCTCAAGCTTCCTGATCTTTAAAAAAAAGTTAAATTTAGGGAGGGGTGCTTCGCCCCTTTCTGAGTAACCACATAGTACCCACAATTATACCCGGGTGGGCGATCACCGCTGCGTAATCGCCAGCCCGACTACGGCGGCGAGCGCTACTCGATCGCGCTGGACGACTACGGCAACATGGTCGGCCTGACCCTGCCGGACGGCAACCAGTTGCACTTCAAGTACGACGAATACGCCCGCCTGCTCGAAGAAACCGACCCGCTGGGCCAGATGACCGAGTACCTCAACGGCGAAGATGGTTTGCCGCATACCATCATCGATGCGACGTACAAGTCCAAGTACCTGTGGTGGAACACCCTTGCCCAGGTCGAGCGGTATCAGGACTGTTCGGGTAAAAACACCTATTACCGCTACGACGACCGCCAGCACCTGGTGGCCGTGACGGATGCGCTGCACCAAACCACCACGCTGGAACGCAAACCGGACGGGGAGGTGGTCAAGGTCAACCATCCGGACGGCACGGCGGAAACCTTCACCTACAACCCTTACGGCCAGGTGCTGACGCACACCGATGGCAAAGGCCAGACCACGCGCCTGCTGCGCACGGCACGCGGACTGCCGAGCAGCCGGCAGGATGCCAAAGGGCAGCGGATTCGCTACGAGTACGACAAGGCCATACGCCTTACCGCGCTGGTCAACGAGAACAACGCGACGTACAGCTTTGCTTACGATGCCTCGGATCGGCTGGTGGAAGAAGTGCGGGTGGACAACCTGACGCGACGCTTCACCTACAACGACGGCGGCCATCTGACCCGGCTGGACGAAATTGGCTACGGCGAGAACGGTGAGCAGCCGCAACGCGAAACGCTGTTCGAGCGCGACCCCATTGGCCGGCTGATGGCCAAGCTCAACCGTGATGCCCGTCAGGATTATGCCTACGACGAAGTCGACCGGTTGTTGAGCATTGAGCGACACCCAACCAGCATCGGTAAGCAGCTGGGCATCGCCGAAGAAAAGCTGGAGTACAGCTATGACCTGCTGGGGCGACTGACTCAGGAAATCACACCGCAAGGCGTACTCGGCTACGAATACGACCCACTGAGCAACCTGACCACGCTGACCTTGCCAGACGGGCGCAAGGTCAACCACCTGTACTACGGCAGCGGGCACCTGCACCAGCTGAACCTGGACGGCCAGATCATCAGCGACATGGAGCGCGATGACCTGCACCGCGAGGTGTACCGCACGCAGGGCAAGCTCACCAGTTGCTTTGGCTACGACGCCATGGGGCGCAAGGCTTGGCAGTTTGCGTCTATCAACCGTGATGCCCGTCAGGATTATGCATACGACGAAGTCGACCGGTTGTTGAGCATTCAGCGGCAACCCAGCGGCATCGGCAAACAACTCGGCATCACCGAAGAAAAACTCGAATACGCCTATGACCTGCTGGGGCGACTGACCCAGGAAATCACCCCACAAGGCGTACTCGGCTACGAATACGACCCACTGAGCAACCTGACCACGCTGACCTTGCCAGACGGGCGCAAGGTCAACCACCTGTACTACGGCAGCGGGCACCTGCACCAGCTGAACCTGGACGGCCAGATCATCAGCGACATGGAGCGCGATGACCTGCACCGCGAGGTGTATCGCACGCAGGGCAAGCTCACCAGTTGCTTTGGCTACGACGCCATGGGGCGCAAGGCATGGCAGTTTGCTTCGACCCTGCCGGCGGAAAAGCTGTCGCAAGTGCAGAACCCCGGCATCAACACCTCACTGCTGGTGGAGCACGCTTACAACCCGATTCACCGTCGCTACCAGTACGACCCGGCGGGCGAATTGGTGCGAACGCTGGACAAGCTGCGCGGCGAGATCAAGTACGAATACGAGGCCAACGGCCAGTTGCACAGCCGCGATACCGGGTCGTTGGTCGGCAGCGAAGAGTTCCGCTACGACCCGGCCGCCAACCGCCTGGACTTCAATGCGCGGCAGTTGGAGAAGGTCAAGGACAACCGTATCAAGCGCTGGCGGGATCAGGAGTACCGCTACGACCCGTGGGGCAACCTGATTGAGAAGCGCTCGGGGCATAGCAAGCTTCAGAGCTTTAGCTATGACTGCGAGAACCGACTGGTGCGTGCCGAAACTCTGGTCAACGGCAAGCTGGAAAGTACGGGCACTTATCGCTATGACAGCCTGGGGCGGCGGATTGCCAAAACCGCTGAAATCGGCGACACCTCGGAACAGAAGCACTTCCTCTGGCAAGGGCTAAGGATGTTGCGTGAGGAGACGCCGGGGCAGAGCATTCTGTATCTCTATGAGCCAGGTAGCTATGCACCGTTAGCGCGGGTTGACCAGGCGGAAGGGGAAGAGCAGAAGATCTATTACTTCCATACCGATCAGATTGGTACGCCGCTGGAGCTGACTGATAGTCAGGGCGGGATTGTTTGGCAGGCGACGTATCGTTCTTGGGGCGCGATCGAGCAGGTGACGATTAATGAGGTGGAGCAGAATCTGCGCTTCCAGGGCCAGTACTTTGATAGCGAAAATGGTCTAAATTACAACACTTTCCGATATTACGATCCGGAAGTAGGTAGATTTACCACTCAAGATCCCATTGGAATTGATGGTGGATCCAATCTTTACTTCTATGCTCCCAACGCTGTAGCGTGGGTCGATCCATTAGGGTGGGTAGCGGAAACTGCACCTGGTTATTTTGTTTACGCTTTGTATGATAAAGGCGTTAAAGATCCCTACTATATTGGGATTACTGATAACGTAACGAGACGCCGTGGTGAACATGCTGTCAGCGGCAGATTGAATGGCGGAAAGATGAAGGTTCTTGATCGTAATGTAACCTACGGGCAGGCGCGTGGCTATGAGCAAGCCTATATTGAGCATCATGGAACTAAAACTGGTGTTGTAGGTGAGGCAATATCGGATAGCAATAGAGGCAACAAAATCAACTCTTATGATCATCAAAGCAAAACAAGATCAGCGAGTCGACAGCAATATTTCGAAAATAGCTACAATGAAAAGACATCTAGTCTCGGTGGTAAGAAGTCAACGTCGAGCGCCGTTGCCTGTTGAGGAGGTTAATGATGGGATGGTGGAATGTGCCCGGAAATAACGAATTAGTTGTCGGAGATATTCCTTTAGACCGAATTGGGAAGCTGATGGAGGAGCTTCAGGAGCTTTATCTCGAATCCTTGGGTAGACGTCCTGCGCTTGGTGAAGTACGTTATATGATTGAGTTATCTCTCAAGGTTAATGGCCCCGGCTTGTTTGATGATATGGAAACTGGCTCAGATAAATGTGAGGATGCTTTAGTGCGCAAAAATAAAACCATCAAATATACTTCGGGCGATATCCTTGCTTTTAAGATTGATGAGAATGAGTATGGGTTTGCGAGGCTGATAAGAAAGATAGAGCTGGGTTATGTCTCTGAAATTTATTGTGAGACTGCTGCGTCGCCCAGTGAGGGGTTATCTGTCATAAAAAAAATAAAAAAATTCCCGGTTATATTAGATACTTTCTCCTTGTTGGAAATGGGAGAGGGGGAATGGTCTGTGATCGGCAATGCGAAAGGAGAAAATGATGATAAAGTAGATGGGTTGAGGTTTGTGTTTGGTACTCCACCATTCGACTTGAAAAGTATTGATGTAAATGAGGATGAGAAAAAAATATCAGAGAATGATTCTTTAGGCCTGCCTCCTTATGAGCAGATGGGCGACGAAGATGTTAAGGAGCTTTTTGAGGTGAGTTGAATTATATTGTTGGCGTGGCGTTTTGAATTATTTCATGGGCGAAATTTAAACTCGAATGCAGTATTGGCCCTGTCTGTAGCTTGATGATGATGGTCTGGTAAATGAGTTGCGATGGTATAAGTTTTTATTTTCTTCACTTCCTGTAAGTCTTTGAGTCTCGGTGTCGATTTAGAGTGATGCTCAGCTGCTGATTAAATACTTGAGTGACGATCTTTAAAATTGTTGAACCGGAGGCGGGTGCCGACTTTGTTTCATTCGCTTCCATTTTTCTTGAGGGCCGTCTGACCGGTCTAACGGGTGGTCAACAAGCAGGCCGTGGAAACCCTGGCTCAATACCGCTACGACGAACACGGACAGCTCAGCACGGTGATCAACCGCAACGGCGACACCGTGCGCAGCTTCAGCTACGCAGACGGCGTAATGGCAAGCCACAGTAATGCCCTGGGCCTGACCTGCCATTAACGCTGGTAAACCCTCGACGGCCCCTGGTTTTGGGTGTTAAAAATATTCAAAGCTGGGCGAGCTCCGGGCTTCAAAACGGGCTGTTTAAGACCGATCCATCTCTTTTAGGTTGCTGTGAGTTCTTATGAAAGAATTTTATCTGCTCAGTGCTGCGGAAGGCGACGATGTTCCGCTTTTCTTTGATGAGAAGTGGATCCCGGAATTGCCGGAGTTCAATCAAGTAATTGCGAATCCTGACGTATTGGATTTTTCAAGCTCCTATGAAATGAAAGCCGACTTGAATAATCTTCACGTCGATGTGATATTTGAGCAGTATCTCGCGTCATCGGAATTCATTCGAATGTGCGAAAATTTTCATTGTAAGTTTCTGAGCATTCCTGTGATGATTTCGCTTCGCGGCTCTGCGAAGCCTAAAAAGGATTATAGATTTTTCTGCGTCCTTAGTAGATGTTCATTGCTAGATGTTGATCGATCTACTTTTGAATTGGTGGGTGACGGACTTTTGCGCCCAGAAAGCGAGCGCCAACATATGTTGCCATTATATGCTCGAATAGATAGGTTTTCCCCGAGATCAGATGTAGAGTATGATTTATTCTACTGTGAAGAATTGAAACAAATGGTCTGTTCTTCTGTGTTTAGAGAGGCATACTTAAAAAATAGTTTCATAGGGCTCTATTTTGAGAAAATTGATGAGGGATTTGTATATGCTCCGTGGGGTTGATTTCGCAAGGTCAAGCACTTCTAAGACCGCACGGGCAGAAGCACCCACTACCGTTACATGAGGAGCTATATAGATTAATTGGAAATGAAAATCATCGCGAGCGTGGAACCTTTAGCATGTAGTGAGCGCGTATTTGATGATGGAGTAACTGAGTTGAAATATGCTCTGGGTACCAGGTCTCCGCTGTAACGAAGACAACCGCGTCGTCGCCAGCCGCGACTTTGGCGGCGAGCGCTACGGCATGGACTTCGATGCGTCCGGCAACATCATCGGCTTCACCTTGCCGGACGGCAATCGCCTTGGGCTCAAGTACGATGACTTTGGCAGGCTCGTCGAGGAAACCGATCCACTGGGCCGCAAGATCAGCTACAAACACCACCTCGCCACGCCACTGGTAACTGAAACCCGCTTCCCCGATGGCAGTATCTGGAAGTCCCGTTACGACGGCAAAGGCAATCTGATTGCCGAGATCGACCCACTTGGCCACAAGACCGAGTACCTCAACGGTGAGGATGGCCTGCCGCACACGATCATCGATGCGAACTTCAAGTCCAAGTACCTGTGGTGGAACGCCTACGCCCAGGTCGAGCGCTTTGAAGACTGCTCGGGCAAGAGTACGTACTACCGCTATGACGAGCGTCAGCACCTGATAGCCGTCACCGACGCGCTGAACCAGACCACCACGCTGGAGCGCAAGCCGGATGGTGAAGTGCTGCGCATCCACCACCCGGACGGCACAGCAGAGAGCTTCACCTACAACACCCTTGGCCAAGTGCTCACCCACACCGACGGCAAAGGCCAGACCACACGGCTGCAGCGTACGTCGCGGGGTTTGCCCAGCAGCCGCCAGGATGCCAAAGGGCAGTGGGTTCGCTACGAGTACGACAAAGCGCTGCGCCTGACCGCCCTGGTCAACGAGAACAGCGCAGCCTACCGCTTTGCCTATGACGCCTCGGACCGCCTGAGTGAAGAAGTGCGGGTGGACAACCTGACCCGGCGCTTCAGCTATGACGCTGGCGGCAATCTGGTTCGCCTGGACGAAATCGGCTATGGCGAAAACGGCGAGCGCCCGGAGCGCGATACCGTATTTGAGCGCGATGCGATTGGCCGCTTGCTGGCCAAGGTCAACCGCGATGCACGCCAAACCTTCGAGTACGACGAAGCCGACCGGCTGCTGAGCATTCAACGCCACCCGACGGATGCCGGCAAGCAGCTCGGGGTCACCGAGGAAAAGCTGGAATATGCGTACGACTTGCTCGGCCGGCTGACGCAGGAGATAACCTCCAACGGCAAGCTGGGCTACGAGTACGACCCGCTCAGCAACCTGACCACGCTGACCCTGCCAGACGTGCGCAAGGTCAACCACCTGTACTACGGCAGCGGGCACCTGCACCAGCTGAACCTGGACGGCCAGGTCATCAGCGACATGGAACGCGATGACCTGCACCGCGAGGTGTACCGCACGCAGGGCAAGCTCACCAGTTGCTTTGGCTACGACGCCATGGGGCGCAAGGCGTGGCAGTTTGCGTCTACCCTGCCTGCAGAAAAGCTGTCGCAAGTGCAGAACCCGGGCATCAACACCTCGCTGCTGGTGGAGCACGCCTACAACCCGATTCACCGTCGCTACCAGTACGACCCGGCGGGCGAACTGGTACGCACCCTCGACAAATTGCGTGGCGAGATCAAGTACGAGTACGAAGCCAACGGCCAGTTGCACAGCCGCGATACTGGTTCCCTCGTAGGCAGCGAAGAGTTCCGCTATGACCCGGCGGCCAACAGGCTCGACTTCAACGCTCGGCAGTTTGAGAAGGTGAAGGACAACCGCATCAAGCGTTGGCGCGATCAGGAGTACCGCTACGATCCGTGGGGCAACCTGATCGAGAAGCGCTCGGGGCATAGCAAGCTGCAGAACTTTGCCTATGACTGTGAGAACCGGCTGGTGCGTGCTGAGACAGTGGTCAACGGCAAGCTGGAAAGTACGGGCACTTATCGCTATGACAGCCTAGGGCGGCGGATTGCCAAAACCGCTGAAATCGAAGGCGCGACGAAGCAGAAGCATTTCCTCTGGCAAGGGCTGAGGATGTTGCGTGAGGAGACGCCGGGGCAGAGCATTCTGTATCTCTATGAGCCGGGTAGCTATGCGCCGTTGGCGCGGGTGGATCAGGCGGAAGGGGAAGGGCAGAAGGTCTATTACTTCCATACCGATCAGATCGGTACGCCGCTGGAGCTGACTGATAGTCAGGGCGAGATTGTCTGGCAGGCGACGTATCGGTCTTGGGGGGCGATTGAGCAGCTGAAGATCAGTGAGGTCGAGCAGAATCTGCGGTTCCAGGGCCAGTACTTTGATAGCGAAACGGGGCTGCATTACAACACTTTCAGGTTCTATGATCCTAATGTTGGCCGATTTTTGACGCAGGATCCTATAGGTTTGGCAGGCGGCTTGAATATATATTCGTACGCTGAAAATCCTATTCAAGAAATCGATCCCCTGGGGTGGTGCTCTACGAAACTGGGCAATAACATGGGGGCCAGAAAGGGCGATGGAATGGCTAATCATCATTTAATCCCCGAAGAAATCATGAAAAAGCCTCGTTACGCGAAAATGTTTAGCAAACTTCGATCAATGGGTTTTAATGATGATGGTGCTTCCAATGGTATATTTTTACCGGGTAGTAAGAAGTTAACGCAAAATATAGATTTGCCTGGGCATTGGTCAAATCATGCTAAATATACTAAGATCGTGGAGACTAAGGTTTCTGCTTTGAATGACGCCTTTAGGGCTGGTAAGATTTCTGATACGCAATTGGTCTTAGGTATAGGTAAAATTCAAAGTTTCGCGAGAGAAAACCTTACAAATAATACATTTGTAGTGGATGCGATCACTGGGAGGCTTTTGTGAGTAGTTCCAATTATTACGTTTTGCGCTATAATCCGAAAGATAGTGGCTGTCCAGTCGTGCTGTCGGGCTTCTTTAATTGTACTGAATTTGAATGGGATCCATTTGAACCAAACCCTATGGGGTTGAGTGTAGAAAAGAAATATGTTTTAAAGCTGTCCGGATTGGAAATGGAGTTATCTGAGTTAGAGTTTGATTACTATAGCATAGGTGATACCTATGTTTCTAAAAGGTTTTTAGAGGTTTGCGATAAGGTCGGGGGAAAGTACAAGGCTATTCCTTTGGAGATAACCTATAAGGAACAGTCTAGAAAAGGAGATTTTTTTATTTTCCTTCCTGGTGAAAGTTTGGCGGCTCTGGATAAGGCTGAGTCGTTGTTCGAGACATCCAAGGACCTGGAAACCGGCCTCGAAATTGAAAGTCATATATATCCTGGGGCTGTGAATATTGATGCTATAAGTAAGTTTGTGGTTTCCCCGGAGCTGCAGTCGGAAATTTTTAGATGCCAGGAAACCTTAGAGCTATTTTGTAGTGAGAGCTTTAAGTCAGCGGCAACTGGCTTGAAGGGTGTTTCGTTTGAAATAGTTGATGATACTTACTCGTATGATGCATGGACTGAGTTGAGAGATATTTGAAGGTTTTGAGTGTGTTTTGCAAGGAGTAAGGTATTTTCTATTGTTGTTCATTACGCCAGATCCTTAAAAATATGCAGCTGGGTTGGTGCGGCCTAGCCAGTGGCAGGGCCAGCGTTGTTTTTTTCTGGCGCTTAATGCTGAAAATTAGCACAACGAGGATAGATTTTGTGGTGCGGGGTCTTAGGAGCTATGGCGCGTTTATTCGGATGTCACGAATTCAGAATTTCATGAGCTGATAGCTCTAAATAAATTAATGTATCCTGGGGTGCGTAAATAAAAAGTTGTGTGGCATGAAAGACAACCAGTTTGTAGAGGCAGTGTTTGGCGAGCTTTTTTACAAAAACTTTGAATAATACAAAGAGGCGCTCCTAAAGCCAGTCAACAAGGATGATGATGCATATGCGCGTGCACGAAATGCTTTGTCACTACTTGACAACACTCAAAAGCAAGATGTTATTGGTTTTCTCAAGCTGGTCATTGCAGATAGCGCCTCCGTCATTCTCGGAACCTTAGATGGGGTTCATTATCCAGATAACCTGGTGGGGGATTTTGTATTAAGTTGCGACAGCGAAGAGATTCAAGGTGATTTGCAAGATATTTTCATTGACAAAGCACAAGAGGAAAATGTTTATGGCTGATCGGAGGTGGTCTGTGCCTCCGGTATGGCTGGCTTAGGTGTCGAAAAGTTCTTGATCAAATGGTGTGGTGTTGCGATATGATCTTTAATAAATGGGGTTATTGAAATTAGAAGGGGCTGTAATGGTCCCTTTTTTGTTTATTTTGTTAGGGCTCAGGTGTAATAGCCAGTCACTGGAATCTCATTTTGAGACGTGCCGCTGCAACGCATCGAAAACGCCCTCGGCCACTTCCTGCACTTCACCCGCACCGCCGAAGGCACGCTGACCGACATCAGCGCCACCGGCGGCACCCGCGTGCACCTGCACTACGACCATCCGCTGGGCCGGCTGACCGACATCAAACGGGTGGTGAACAACGAAGCGGTCGAAACCCTGGCTCAATACCGCTACGACGAACACGGCCAGCTCAGCACGGTGATCAACCGCAACGGCGACACCGTACGCAGCTTCAGCTACGCAGACGGCGTAATGGCAAGCCACAGCAATGCCCTGGGCCTGACCTGCCATTATCGTTGGGAAACCCTCGACGGCCAGCCCCGCGTGGTCGAGCACTGGACCAGCGACGGCGAACACTTCCATTTCCGCTACGACTTCGCCCAGCGCATCAGCTGGGCCACGGACGTACTCGGCCGCGAGCTGGAGGTGCAGTACAACGCCGACCACCGCGTGTTCGCCAGCCGCGACTACGGCGGTGAGCGTTACGCCATCGCGCTGGACGACTACGGCAACATGGTCGGCCTGACCCTGCCGGACGGCAACCAGCTGCACTTCAAGTACGACGAATACGCCCGCCTGCTCGAAGAGACCGACCCGCTGGGCCGCACCATCGCCTACGAATACCACCACCTGACCACCCTGGTAACCAAGGTCACCTACCCGGACGGCAGCACCTGGCAGGCGCGCTACGACGACAAGGGTAACCTGCTCGCCGAAACCGATGCCCTGGGCCACCTGACCGAATACCTCAATGGCGAAGATGGTTTGCCGCATACCATCATCGATGCAACCTACAAGTCCAAGTACCTGTGGTGGAACACCCTTGCCCAGGTCGAGCGGTATCAGGACTGTTCGGGCAAGAATACCTATTACCGCTACGACGACCGCCAGCACCTGGTGGCCGTGACGGATGCGCTGCACCAAACCACCACGCTGGAACGCAAACCGGACGGGGAGGTGGTCAAGGTCAGCCATCCGGATGGCACCTCAGAGACCTTTACCTACAACCCGTACGGCCAGGTGCTGACCCACACCGACGGTAAAGGCCAGACCACGCGCCTGCTGCGCACGGCACGCGGACTGCCGAGCAGCCGGCAGGATGCCAAAGGGCAGCGGATTCGCTACGAGTACGACAAGGCCATACGCCTTACCGCGCTGGTTAACGAGAACAACGCGACGTACAGCTTTGCCTACGATGCCTCGGACCGGCTGGTGGAAGAAGTGCGGGTGGACAACCTGACGCGGCGCTTCACCTACAACGACGGCGGCCATCTGACCCGGCTGGACGAAATTGGCTACGGCGAGAACGGTGAGCAGCCGCAACGCGAAACGCTGTTCGAGCGCGACCCCATTGGCCGGCTGATGGCCAAGCTCAACCGTGATGCCCGTCAGGATTATGCATACGACGAAGTAGACCGGTTGTTGAGCATTGAGCGACACCCAACCAGCATCGGTAAGCAGCTGGGCATCGCCGAAGAAAAGCTGGAGTACAGCTATGACCTGCTGGGCCGACTGACCCAGGAAATCACACCGCAAGGCGTACTCGGCTACGAATACGACCCACTGAGCAACCTGACCACGCTGACCTTGCCGGACGGGCGCAAGGTCAACCACCTGTACTACGGCAGCGGGCACCTGCACCAGCTGAACCTGGACGGCCAGGTCATCAGCGACATGGAACGCGATGACCTGCACCGCGAGGTGTACCGCACGCAGGGCAAGCTCACCAGTTGCTTTGGCTACGACGCCATGGGGCGCAAGGCGTGGCAGTTTGCTTCGACGCTGCCTGCAGAGAAGCTGTCGCAAGTGCAGAACCCGGGCATCAACACCTCACTGCTGGTGGAGCACGCCTACAACCCGATTCACCGTCGCTACCAGTACGATCCGGCAGGTGAACTGGTACGCACCCTCGACAAATTGCGTGGCGAAATCAAGTACGAGTACGAAGCCAACGGCCAGTTGCACAGCCGCGATACCGGCTCGCTTATAGGTAGCGAAGAGTTCCGCTATGACCCGGCCGCCAACCGCCTGGACTTCAATGCGCGGCAGTTGGAGAAGGTCAAGGACAACCGCATCAAGCGTTGGCGGGATCAGGAGTACCGCTACGACCCTTGGGGGGATCTGATCGAGAAGCGCTCGGGGCATAGCAAGCTTCAGAGTTTTGCCTATGACTGTGAGAACCGGCTGGTGCGTGCTGAGACAGTGGTCAACGGCAAGCTGGAAAGTACGGGCGCTTATCGCTATGACAGCCTGGGGCGACGGATTGCCAAAACCGCTGAAATCGAAGGCGCGACGGAGCAGAAGCATTTCCTCTGGCAAGGGCTGAGGATGCTGCGCGAGGAGACGCCGGGGCAGAGCATTCTGTATCTCTATGAGCCGGGTAGCTATGCGCCGTTGGCGCGGGTGGATCAGGCGGAAGGGGATGAGCAGAAGATCTATTACTTCCATACCGATCAGATTGGTACGCCGCTGGAGCTGACGGATAGCGAGGGTAGGATTGTTTGGCAGGCGACGTATCGGTCTTGGGGAGCGATCGAGCAGCTGACGATCAATGAGGTCGAGCAGAATCTGCGATTCCAAGGGCAGTATCAAGATGATGAGACAGGGCTGCATTACAACACGTTCCGTTATTACGATCCCTTGGTGGGGCGCTTTGTTACGCTAGACCCGATGGGTATAGATGGTGGGCTCAATCTGTATCGGTACGTCCCGAATCCCACTAGCTGGGTGGATCCGTGGGGCTGGGCTTGCAATAGGCCTGGCGGATACAAAGCTGGTGACGTTGATGCTCACGGCAATTTATCACCTCAAGTGAACAGGGCTGTGGGTAATAAGAATATTGCTGCGGATGATTTCGTGCAGTCACACCACTTTATCCAGCATGAATGGGCTAAGCTCAATGTAAAAGGATATAAGAGGAATAGTGCGCCAGCAATTCTGCTCATAAGTAGTTCTGGCGAGTCGCATGCTATGATCTCTGCCATGCAGCGGGCAAGGCGCAAGTCGTTAGGCTTTAGCGGTACATTAAGGGACGAATTCAATGTTGCGTACAAGGAGATGATCGACGCTGGGGTCCTTCCGGATGCTGCGAAACGGGCAGCGGCTAAATAATATAAATATTACGAAGCTTTGGGAGCATTTAACTGATGGTTATTTTTACTGAGCGTCACGGGGCTGCTTCTGTTGCGAGCATTGAAGCTTTGCGTAACGCTCTTGGTATTTCCAATAGAGCATGGATTGTTGACTTCTGGAGAAAAAGTGATGGAGCACTCTTGAATGATCAGGTCTTGATTTATTCCGTTAGCGATATTGAAGAGCGCAATAATACATTTGAAGTCGAAGATAATTTTAAAGGAATGATTGCCGTTGGAGATGATTCTGGTGGCCGATTAATACTAATAAATAAATGTGGGGAGGGGGATTTTTTTCTTGTGGATTCAGGGAGCACGACTCTGGACGGATGTGACCGATTCGAAACTATCGAAAAGCTTTTAGATTATATTGAGGAGGATGAGGGAGAGGTCGCGACAGCTGGTTTAGGTGACATCTTCAGTAAGGGAAGCTGCAAGCCAAGCATTGAAGAAGTTGTTGATATAAAGAAAATGCTAGGGCTAAATTATTCGATTGTGCAGCTAAAGGCTATATTGGCTGAATCTGGGCAGGTTGTAATGAAATCTGTTTACGCTCAGAAATACCAGGAGGCCCTAAAAAGATTTTCGCATATTATTGAATTTAGGTGATTTTACGATTCTAAGTTATGAGTTACTTCATGGTCGAAATTTACGCCGTTGGTCCTCAGATCGCGTAATCTTTTGTTGTAAAAGATGGTCCTGCCCATTTGGTCGCTTACGGTGGTGCTCTTCAATTTGCTGATTTATAGTCTGAATTTGCTCATTAAATGGAATTTTTAAGGGAGGCGTTGCTGGTTGGGCCCACACTGCGCATTTCTCAGCTGAATGATACTCCTGCTCCAGATGATCTCGTATATGATTGAAGATGAATAGTTTCAAAGGTGCTACAGGAGCAGATGTAGAGTATAAGTGGCCATCTAGTGATGCTAAGTCTTCTGGAGTTTGGAGCGCTAAGTCGAAAAAGACTCAGAAGGTATCTGGTTCAGGTTGCGGATAGGTAGGTGTAAATATGAGTGAATTTATTGCATCAACTATAGAGTGTTATGAAGAGGACGGGGTGGTTACAATTGCGCTAGGCGATGATCCTATTGATCCCAATGGTTATATTGTCATAACGCGACTAGATGATGAAGATAATATTTATATTGATGAAGGTATTGGGTTTCAAACCGCTCAGTCTAGCCATGAGGTAGCAAATTCTATCGATGAAGTCATTCTGCATAGTGACGGCTTAGAGGTAGTAGTGAAACAGGAGTTTATTGGGCATTGCGGAGCGGGTAGATTCTTTGGAAGATTCCCTGATGAGATAAATTCATCTAAAGAGAAAGTTGCTTTGTTGCGCTCGTATTTAAAGGATATTTTTGATGGTAGCCATGTAAGGCTCATCATGTAGCAGAGGAGTGGAAAGACCTAAGTGCGAATGCTGTTTATTGTTTTTTGGCGTCCGATTGGTCTTAGATGTATTTAAGGCAGTCGATCGCAAGCCTGCAGTGTTGGCGGAAGTTAGACAAGATCAACTGTATCAACCGCTGGCGAAAACAATAGTATCGCTACGACCCGTGGGGCAACCTGATCGAGAAGCGCTCGGGGCATAGCAAGCTTCAGAGTTTTGCCTATGACTGTGAGAACCGGCTGGTGCGTGCCGAAACGCTGGTCAACGGCAAGCTGGAAAGTACGGGCACTTATCGCTATGACAGCCTGGGGCGGCGGATTGCCAAAACCGCTGAAATCGAAGGCGCGACGGAGCAGAAGCATTTCCTCTGGCAAGGGCTGAGGATGCTGCGTGAGGAGACGCCGGGGCGGAGCATTCTGTATCTCTATGAGCCGGGTAGCTATGCGCCGTTGGCGCGGGTTGACCAGGCGGAAGGGTAGGAGCAGAGGGTCTACTACTTCCACACCGATCAGATTGGTACGCCGCTGGAGCTGACTGATAGCGAAGGCCATATTGTCTGGCAGGCGACATATCGGTCTTGGGGCGCGATTGACCAGCTGATGGTTAATGCAATCGAGCAGAACCTGCGCTTTCAAGGCCAATACTGTGACCTTGAGACAGGACTACATTACAATACTTATAGATATTTTAATCCGCAGATTGGGCGTTTCGTAACGCAAGATCCGTTGAGTATCGACGGTGGAATGAATCTCTATGAGTATGCTCTAAATCCGATCCTATGGTTAGATCCACTTGGTCTGTCCTGTGGGTCCGACGCGAAAAACTTGCAGACAGCCTCGGGAGTAAACCAGTAGGCGGAGGGCAGTATGATGCGCATCACATCATTATGTCCAATTCAAAGGACGTCAGAATGATAGCCTTGAGAAAGCAAATGAAAGAACTGGGAATCGATATAAATGACAAGAAAAATGGAATTTGGTTGCCAAATACAGAATCTGCTAGAGTTCCCGGTACACTGGCAACGCCGCACAAGGGTGCCGGCATACATGGGAATGCCTACAAAACATGTATATGATTCGTTGGTTGGTAGAACAACGAAGAAAGAGTTTTTGAGTGGGCTTGCTGAACTGAAAGAGCAATTAAATAGTGGTAAGACTTTTGCTGTTAGGAGGTAGCTGTGGTTCCCGATCAATTTAAGAGCTTACTTAAGATTCTAAAGTCTAAGCTTGAGGCTGATCTTTCTGAAGGCGCAGATATGCAGTACATTGCAAGTGAAGAGATAAAATGGTCTAAAGGTCCAAGCTTTTCTGTATTGCCTTATGGGCTGGAACTGTCTGGGGTGACTCCGTCTCCGATCCTGAGTTCGGAGCCAAAGAGCAAAAAAAATTGTTTTAAATTTTATTCTGCGGAGCAGTGTGGGTTTTATAAGTCTGATGTATATGGTGTGAACTCTACAGTGATAGAAGCTGAGATATATCAGGTGGAGGGGAAGTCGACTTATTCAGTACGTTTTGACGATGACGGGGAGGCGGTTAGGGCATCTGGGGTTGTATTTGAAGGTGGAGTTCCAAATATATCATGTTGCCTGGACGAAGATGGTGAATACTGGTGTTATGAGTATAGGTGTGAAGAAGGGCGGGTAGTGTCCATGATTACATATGCCAGTAATAGTGTTCCTGGTACAGAGATATTCGTAGAGCGAGATGGTGAAAATGTTACAGGGCTATATTTTCGCAATAAAGATTCAAAAGTTTACGTTTATAGAATCTAGCTATTGGGATTGAGTTATCTCTCAAGGTTAATGGTCCGGCTTGTTCCATGATCTGGAAATTGGCTCAGATAAGTGTGAGGGTGCTTTAGTGCGCAAGAATCAAACCATCAAATACACTTGGGGCGATATCCTTGCTTTTAAAGTTGATGAGAAAAAGTATGGGTTTGCGAGGCTGATAAGAAAGAAAGAGCTGGGTTATGAAGCAGGTCCCGCCTTGGCGTTTGGCCCTCAACTCTTGGTTGATGCCCATGATGCAACAAGCTTCGAGGATTTTCTAAGATATCAATCGAGGGCAGTTCCGAGCCCTTGAAGCACAAATTGCAAACCTAGTTAGTAAAAAAGGGGGCTGTCGACGTTGAACTTAACTTTATTTACGGTAATGGCGGTGCTCGACCTACATCGATAACGTATGATGTATATCGTAAGAGTGAGGAAGTTCTCGAAGGTATATTTGGAAACTGATATGGCCAGAAATGATGTTAAAGAAGGTGTTCCCGAAGAGCTTAAAAAATTCATGCAGGAAATGAATGAGTGGGAGTGTGAGTTTTTTGATAAGCGCAAAGATGGCTTAAGTAAGGGTGAGGATGGGTTAGAGTTGAAAAAGGTTTATGCCTTGAAATTGGAGCGGATACTTGATATGTATGCGTTAAAGGATAAGTCGAATTATGGTAGATTGATTGATCTGGTTTGTACAAGGCCGGCAACTTATGACCCAGTAAGCGACGAGGTTCAGTTAGTATCTGATAGTGATGGTAGTTTGGTAGTGCAAGTACAACAAGTGAAAGGGGCAGAAATTTGTTCTAGATTCTATCTGGTTGTCAAGGGAGGGGAGTGGAAGATAAAAAAGAGGGAGATGTTGAGTTTTGATGAGAAGTGGAAGCGGGTTCCTCTTTAGATACACTAGTGCGAGCGCGATGGCATTGGCCGGATGCTGGCCAAGGTCAACGGCGATGCTCGGTAAGCCTGAGGCTCTGTATGGAAGCCCGAGAAATCCAACCGCCACCCCTCAAGCGCTGAGATTTTGTAGAGTCCTATGCCATCGACGGAAAGGAATCCTGTGATGGCAAAGCGTTACGAACTCTCGGGTGAGGCCAGGGCTGTGGTTGCTGATCTCTTCTCCGAAACCCATGGCCGGGGGAGGTCCCGCCTTCAAGCTTTAATAGGTTCTTTGAGGCTGGAAAGCTATCAGATACCCAGCTAGCATTAGAAATTAGTAAGATTCAAAACTTTGCCAGAGAATGGCTTGAAGCCAACAAATTTGTTGTGGATGCAATTACTGGGCGCCTTTTATGAGTTTGTGTGAGAAAAATTATTACGTTATAAGTTATGACTCGACGGATGAGGGATGCCCCGTAAGCATGGCAGGTTTTTTTAACTGCGAGAAATTTGAGTGGGAACCCTATGAGCCAAATCCTGAGAATTTGAAAATAGAGCATGACTATAGTCTCACTTTGAAGAATTTAGATGTAGAGCTAGAAAGTATAGACTTTGATTTCCATCAGGTTGGCGCTATCTATGTCTCAAAAAGATTCTTAAGTGTTTGCGACCGTCTAGGCGCCAAATATAGGGCTGTTCCGCTTGAATTGAAATCAGGGAAAAAAATTAGGCAAGGTGATTTTTTTATTTTCCTTCCGGGCGAAAGTTTAGCTGGCATGGATAAGGATCAGTCTATATATGAATTATCAAAGGACATTCAGGCTGACGGCGTTATTAATAGTCCGCTCTATCCTGGTTCAATAAGCATTGATCGAATAGATCTGTTTGTACTGTCTGATGCTATAGAAAGTGATATTTTTCGATGCCAGGAGACGTTGGAGTTATTTTGCAGTGAACGGTTCTTGCTAGCTGCAAGTGATTTGAAGGGGATTTCGTTTACAAAGGTTGATAGTGCCTACAGATATGATCCATGGGCCGACCTTGAAGATATTTAAATGCTGTTAGGATGCTAGAAGTGGGTGTGCGGGTGGGGGCAGATCACTATGAGATTTTATGATTAATTTCTATGCTAGGGCTATAGAAACTGATGATGTGCCGCTTTTTTGAAGAGGAATGAAATCCTTCGTTACCAGAGCTCAATCAGGTGATCACAAGGCCTCTAACGTCCTCTATAACGTGTTTAAAAATGGTGATCTGGTCGATGAAAATGTCTTCAGTAACTAATTTGCGTGATGATTATCGAGAGGCGCTGCTAGGATTTATGACTGCCATGAATGAGTGGGAGTCATCTGGCTACAAGAAGAGTTTGCAGGCCTTCACGGATGACTCCTTAGAGGATGGCCTTGAGCAGAGTCTGAGAAATGACCTTTTGGTTGTTTTTAAAAAATATGTAGTAGACGAGGGCCGAAACTATGATCGTGTCGAAAATATAGTTTGCGGCAGATCTCCAGAGTACGATTTGGTTAATGATGACGTTGAGATTTACGATGGCAAGGGAAGTGAGGTCTCAGTCATTATCAGAAAAAATACAGGGTTGCGCGCTTGTTTTAAGTTGAGTCTCATTGTGGAAGGGGGTTTATGCAAGGTTAGTAGGCGAGATCTACAGGATGATAAGAAGTGGCAAAGAACTTATGTTTAGTGACTAGCGTATTGCGTGATATTATTTTGCTTTTGCAAGGTTGTCGTGGCTTGCTGTGATATTGGGGGGATGGTTTTGTATGGAATTAGATTGTCTTAAAGAAAAATTTGAAACAATTAACTCCAGTGCTGCTGAGTCTATGGAGGCGTATTTGTCCGAGGCTCTACCGCTAGTTTCAAAAAAAGTAATAAGCAAAGGAGCTTTTTATAATGTGCGCCCGTATGAGATTGAGCGCGCGGGCTTTAAAAAGGGGCGCCTGCTAAAAAAGTTACCTGCAAACATAAAGAATACCCATGTCTACCACCTGGATGAAAGGGAACGTATTGTGTTTGTAGAGGTGTATGGTCAGTCAGAGAATATAGTAAGTAAAGAGTTTTATAAGTACGATGACGTTTCAATTGAACGTACCCATTTCACCAGTGTCGGTAGGCTAAGAAATATTTCGCTTTCAGTTGTAGAGGGTGAGTTGATTTATCGAGGTCTGAATTGGGGGGCGTTTGGCTGCAGTGACTCGGCATACGCATACTCCGGAACGCAACTGGAGAAAATAATGGTGCGCCAAAAAGAGCATGCCGATAGTGAGTTTTCTGAATTCGAAGTTTTTTTTGAGTATAGCGGTGATGAGCTGCTCAGAATTGTAAATGTTTTCCCAAATGGTTATCGGGAACAACGATTTCCATCCTGAGTGGTTAATATGCTTCTTGATGTTTTTGGTGATGGTCCTGGTTAAGTTTCGACAGCTCGTTGGCTATGTGAAATTCTCTACTGAGGGGTGGTGTTTGGCATATTGCAGTGCTGGAATATTTTGCCCCAGAGTAGTGATGGTTTGAAGTTGCGCCCTAGTAATGAGCGGCAGTAGTGTCAATGCCGGTTGGGTTGAGCTCTTTAAGAAGTTAATTGGATAAAATTTAAGGGGGCGCCATTAGTATTTTGATATTGTGTCCTCCTTTTTCGCAAGTAGATGCGCGGAAATCGGTGCGCGCCTTGAGCTCGACACCGTGTTCGCGCGAGATGCGTTTGGCGATTGCTGGCCAAGGTCATCCCGCGATGCACGTCGAACCTTCGAGTACGACGAAGCCGACCGGCTGCTGAGCATTCAACGCCACCCGACGGGTGCCGGCAAGCAGCTCGGGGTCACCGAGGAAAAGCTGGAATATGCTTACGACTTGCTTGGCCGGCTGACGCAGGAGACCACCTCCAACGGCAAGCTGGGCTACGAGTACGACCCGCTCAGCAACCTGACCACGCTGACCCTGCCAGACGGGCGTAAGGTCAACCACCTGTACTATATAGTGCTTCTGACATGAAGTATTTGCTTGATGATTTGATTTCTGGAATATAGGTGGGTATATGTCTGTTGCGTTGGCTTTATACGGTGTTGAAAACGTTAATCCTAAGCTGGCCCTGAAATTTGCTAAGCACTTTTTTGCTTGCATGAATCTGTCGATTACAGGTGCGGGTTATTATACATATTTGAGTGATGAGGATCATGTTGGCGATCACGATCTTGTAGCCTTGGAGTTGGCCGAGCTTGAGGCGAGAGTGAATAACGGTACAGCTACTGCGTTTAGGATATACAACGAGTCACCAGGTGCTATCCCTTGGTTTGCATCCTTTGGTTATTCTACGAATGACTTTGGCAGCTTCTATCACTTTGATGGCCAATGTTCTGAGGGTTCTGTGGGGCTAGAGAGCCTGATAAAATTTGTTAAAGATATCAGTGCTGATATTGTAGTGCCTTATGGGATTATCTATAACTGCGAAAAAGTAAGTAAGGCATTTAGTTACGCTACTGGTAATAATATGGTGGCGATATATCCGTACGAAAATTCATCTGCATTTAAAAAAGAAGTGCCTGGCAGATTTCAGGGGCGAGAGCGCTACAAGGAGGATTTATTGAGGATGGTGTATCCCGTTAATCTATTAAGTAGCCGACATTTGGAGGCGTACGTTGAGGGGGTGGTGCTGAGAGATTGGATTGGTGAGAGTGGCGGGCGAGGATCACTCGAGACATTAACCTCCTCGACTTGGCTGTGGTACGTCGAGGCCGACCAGCTTCAAAACGTAAATAAGTCTCTGGGCGAGGCCGGTATCCTAATTTCATGGAAAAAACCGGATGTCAAAAAGCGTTTTTGATTTTTATTTCGAGCAATTTTTTTGCGAAAGGTACTGCCCGGGCCAGTTATTTGCTCGCAGAGCCTAGCTATATGCTTTGCCTATGACGCATCGGACCGCTTGATTGAAGAAGTGCGGGTCGACAACCTGACCCGACGCTTCAGCTATGACACAGGCGGCTATCTGACCCGGTTCGATGAGATTGGCTACGGCGAGAACGGTGAGCATCCTGAACGGAATACGCTGTTCGAGCGCGATCCGATTGGCTGCTTGTTGGCCAAGCTCAACCGTGATGCCCGTAAGGATTATGCATACGACGAAGTTGACCGGTTGTTGAGCATTGAGCGACACCCAACCAGCATCGGCAAGCAACTGGGCGTGAGCGAAGAAAAGCTGGAGTACAACTATGACCTGCTGGGCCGACTGACTCAGGAAATCACACCGCAAGGCGTACTCGGCTACGAATACTACCTACTGAGCAACCTGACCACGCTGACCTTGCCGGACGGGCGCAAGGCCAACCACCTGTACTACGGCAGCGGCCATCTGCACCTGCATGGAACGCGATGACCTGTACCGCGAGGTGTACCGCACGCATGGCAAGCTCACCAGTTGCTTTGGCTACGACGCGATGTGACGCAAGGCCTGGCAGTTTGCTTCGACGCTGCGTGCAGAAAAGCTGTCGCAAGTGCAGAACCGCGGCATCAACACCTCCCTGCTGGCGGAGCACGCCTACAATCCGATTCACCGTCGCTACCAGTACGACCTAGCGGGTGAACCGGTACGCACGCTGGACAAGCTGCGCGGCGAGATCAAGTACGAGTACGAAGCCAACGGCCAGTTGCACGGCCACGATACCGGCTATTTGGTCGACAGCGAAGAGTTCCGCTACGAGCCGGCTGCCAACCGCCCGGACTTCAATGCGCGGCAGTTGGAGAAGGTGAAGGCCAACCGTATCAAGCGTTGGCGCGATCAGGAGTACCGCTGCAATCCGTGGGTCAATCAGATCGAGCAGCGCTCGGGGCACAGCTAGCTGCAGAGCTTTGCCTATGACTGCGAGAGTTGTCTGGTGCGTGCTGAAATGATCGTGAATGGGCAGCTGCGGAGTGTCGGGACGTACCGCTATGACAGCCTGGGCGGCGGATTGCCAAAACCGCTGAAACCGAAGGCGCGACGGGGCAGAAGCACTTCCTCTGGCAAGGCCTGCGAATGTTGCGTGAGGAGACGCCGGGGCAGAGCATTCTGTATCTCTACGAGCCGGGTAGCTATGCGCCGTTGGCGCGGGTTGACCAGGCGGAAGGGGAAGAGCAGAAGGTCTATTATTTCCATACCGACCAGATCGGAAAGCCGCTGGAGTTAACCGATAGCCAGGGCGAGATTGTCTGGCAGGCGACGTATCGGTCATGGGGCGCGATCGAGCAGATGACGGTCAATGATGTCGAGCAGAATCTGAGGTTCCAAGGACAGTATTGGGACGCAGAATCGGCTTCTTGGCGTCCGTTGTCACGGGACAGGCCCAACTTAACCTTTATCGCTATGCACCAAATCCATCATCGTGGCTGGATCCATGGGGCTGGATGGCATTTTGGAAGCCTCTGAAACCAGACGGTATGGGGCATCATCCTTTTCCGCGCGCTCATGCGAGCGTTCACGGATTTCCAGAACTGGGGACTAAGATAAGGCATATGAAGGCTTTCCTCAGAAAGGAACACTAAAAATCCCGCGCACCGGCGAGGTGCTTGCGAAAAACGTAACAATCGGTGAGGTGCTTACCAAGTCTTTAGGCAAGACTCCAAATATTAATTCTTCAGGAGGATGTGGGTAATGAAGCAAAATGCACAGATTGAATTGTTTTCGCCGGGGATTGTATTTTTTGATCCGACGGTTCTGTCAAGCTTTATAAAGTATAACGGTGTGACAGACGCAAACGTTTTTGAGCGGTTCATTCAAAGCGAGAGCTTAGGCAGGTCAGCCATTGAACAAGGTGTGGTATGCCCACTTTATCAAATATCAGAGCAGGATTACTCAATTTTCATTGAGTGTGTGAATGGTGCTGAGTATGAGTTGCCAGTACCAAAATTCTCTTACTCTGGCTTCCCACTAAAAGTCGAATCGGGTGTTTTAATTGTTTCTGATTTGAATGCTCTTTTTGAGTGGGGTGATGACTTTTTTTTGAACTACAAAGAAAATTATGATTCCCGGCTTCCGAGTAATGACTTCCTTGAAGTTGAATCAGGTGTTTACAACTTAACAATCAACGGGTATGTAGGGCTTCGTAAGCCATTGTCCAACTGCGGCTATGGCTTGGGACTTCAAACCGTGGACAGCTTGTCCGGTGTTTCGGAAGATGCCTCTGTAGATGATGTAAGCTTTGAGTTGGGTGGTTGGTAAAAATCATCGCAGTGATGAGTTGAATTTTATTGGAAACATCATTTGCATGAGCCTGATTCGATCAGAGGTCTTTAGTCGAAAGAGTGAACCATAAATCCAATCATGCACTCTATCATCCAACTGGTAAGGGTGGCCGCGATATATGGGTTGGAGGAGCACCTGGGCGGAAAGGAAAACTAGATGGTGCCACAGGAAAAATCTGTTGTGGCTGAGTGATATAGGAGGATTTATGTTGCCTAGAAATATTTATAAGCAGTTTTTGGAAGCTGCGGACATTGGATGTTTAAGAGGTTTACTATGAGCTACATTGATCTTTTGGAGTTGGAGATTAACTCTAGCGGCGAGGACCCCGCGTTTACTGGTGGGGCGACAGATGAGGTTATAATTGATTTTGAGAATGCGTTAGGAGTTAAATTTCCTAGCTCGTACAAAGAATTCCTCAAAAAATATGGCGCTTTGTCGTTTGTAGGGGATACTTATTACGGAATTACCAAGAGTAGCGTTGACGCTGTTGCTATCCCCAGTGTGGCCTTTGCTACTAGAAGCGCTCGGAAAGATGGAGATGCGGACGCTTCGATGATCGTAGTTAAGGCCTCGGGATATGGGCCTATATATTCAATTGATACCTCTATTATTGGGGCTGCTGGTGAGCCGGTAATAGTAGAGACTGGGCTTTCATTCAAAAGGACAAAGGATAAGAAAGTAATTTATCAAGATTTTCAAGAGTTTTTTAGCGATATGATCAGGCAGGCAATAAAAGAGCTATAGTGGTAAAGTATCGGACCTTGGTTGCTGTAGGTGGCGGGTCTCTTGTAATGAGTCCAGGTGTGTCGTCGGCGTTGTGCTAGTTAGCTGTTGCTAGGCGCGACTGATATGGTTGGCTGTCAGTGACTTTAAGGGTCTCATAGGCTTGCTCAGTTTTTGCCGCCGCCTTGCTTTTAAAATTGATGAGGAAGTGTGAGGCCTTTGAGCAGCAAGTTGAGGTTTTTAATCACAAGCCATGATTTCCATAGCCTGAGAGAGACTGCTAAGACCTGACGAGGTGCGAAAATCTATGCAGAATGGACACGTTATAAAAAGGGTGGGATGAACGTTGAACCTGGCTTCAGAAGTAGTATGATGGAGCGAGCGGCCAAATTAGAGGGTGAATTACAGGAACTGATCGCTGGTTTTTTTGCGGGGAAAGTGAAATGATTACGCTTAATGATATTTTTCAAGATGTTAAGGATGCTTTCTCTGATCGTATAATATGCTTCGATCGCAAGGACGTCCCTCCCGGTATTGGCTTGCCTAAAAGCTGGGAGCAATTTGGGCTCAACCTTGAAGGTTCACCTGTTTATCCTCAGGGTTGGAGTGTGTTTTCAAATGAATTTCCATCCGTAATTGCATTGTTCAACGACAGTTTGCTGGGCACGGCGTTGCTGCTAGGGGATAAAGTTGAACTGCTGTATATCTTTCATGATGCCAGCGGATTCTATTATTACGTAGGTGGGATGCCTGTTGAGGGGGGTATTGAGAGTGGAGAATTCATGAATCTTCCTAGCAGACTCCAAGACTTTTATCGCGATGTGCACGATGGGTACACGTTCTTCCCCGCGCGCTCAATGGGTCCGCTAAGCCTAAGTGACCAATTACGTGTTTCGAATTTAGTTGATGAGGAGGACGACTCTTTTGCTGAAAACTGGATTGCGGTGTTTTCAAACGGCGGCGGGGACTTTATTGCGGTAGATGCTAACCACCAGGATGATACGGAAGGTTTGATATGGTGGCATGAAGATCCTATGGCACCAGAAAAAGGGGTTGACATTTTTCAGGTGATGGATGCCTGGATGGCAATGTTTTTGGAAGATACTAAGTCTCGCGATGAGTTGATTGCCAAGCTTCATTGAACATTAACTTCCCGCTAAAGATGGCGATGTCGGGGTGTTGGTCAAGCTTCTTGCTTAGTCGGTTTTAAATGTAGCCAAACTCTAAGCCTGGTATTAATGTTTGTCGATGCTTGCTCTGGATGGTTCAGATTTTGCGTGTGTACACTAGCAGGCTTTCTCAAGTGGGGATCGCGTCAATGTCGCCGGTGGGATGGCAAGTCACGGCAACGCCCTTGGACGTGACCTACCATTCCCGCTGGGAAATCTTTGGCGGCCAGCCCCGCGTGGTCGAGCACTGGACCAGCGACGGCGAACACTTCCATTTCCGCTACGACTTCGCCCAGCGCATCATCTGGGCCACGGACGTACTCGGCCGCGAGCTGGAGGTGCAGTTTCCGGTATTACGATTCTGAGCTGGGGCGTTTTGTCATGCAAGACTCG
Source organism: Pseudomonas sp. M2 (assembly GCF_015751845.1). NCBI lineage: Bacteria > Pseudomonadati > Pseudomonadota > Gammaproteobacteria > Pseudomonadales > Pseudomonadaceae > Pseudomonas > Pseudomonas sp. M2. The sequence continues at coordinate 5,468,602 of NZ_JADOUD010000001.1, read as the reverse complement.
GTTGCTCTTCTTGGCGGTATTAATCTTTATCAATATGCAGTCAATCCACTTACTTGGTTAGATTCACTAGGTTGGGCTGGGGCTCCTGCTAATGCGGCACACATTACGTACGAAGGTATAAAAGAAGGCAAACCTTACAGTGGCTATGCAAGTAAGCCTGGTTTAGGTCATTCAGCCCAAGAGGTGCTGAATTACAGATACTCAAGCACTGCGCATTTTGATGTGTCGCCTGTGCCGTTCTTAGTAGGTGATGGTCAAGCAGGAAAAAATATTGCGAGGGGTTTGGAGCAGGGGGTGTTTGAGGATAGAGATGGTTTGAAAGGTGCATCAAACAAACAAAATCCTGTGGGTGTGAATAATCCAAATAGAGATCGTTATCTCGCGGCTGCTGATAAACATAGAGCGCCGAGTGGTGAGGAAAAAGCTGGCGGAAAATTAAAAGGGCGACGGCATGTTGAAATCTTTAAAGTGGCAAGACGGTTTGATTTTAAGCATCAAGGTGAAAGAAGATCTGTATGCTATTTCACAAATGAGGGCTAATTATCTCTTGGAGGTTTTTGATATTTTTGTGAGTGATGATGATTGGAGTGGGGTGAACTTAAATAAAACTAATGTGTTGTTCACGATTTTTGTTTCGATAAAGAATATTAAAAAATATTTTCGGCTCTAGTTTCTTGTGAGTATGCTGCACCAAACGAAAGACCTGTGGAAAAGCGTATGCTATCGGCGATATTTGGTACTCCAGGAAACACTGGCGCAAAACTCATAGAGCTATCAGAAAGTTATTCTAATATTGGTGCGCAAGTAATCAAGGAGGCTCTTTCTCCAGATGATGACTTGAAGTTGATTCACCGATACGAACTATGTGGTATGGTTGGAGATCCTGAGAAGATTGTTTTGCGCATTAAGAATTATCGGGAAACGGGAATCAATTGGGATCCATCTAAAGAGTTTTTGTTCCCCGGCATTCAGCGCCCTCAGCGCTAAATGTGGCTTTGACGTTGCAGGCCTTTATGCGGAGGTTTTTCGAGGTCACATGAGTATAATAACCCGGTTATTAACGCAGGAATGAACAGGGCTATGATTCTATTCATGCTGCGCGAAATGATTTCTATAAGCGAAACAAATAATATGACTATTCGGTTGCGTTCTCCTAATAGTTCCTATGGTGCTGAAATGGCCGCTGATGGTGTAAGGTATCGGCAGGACGTAGGCCCCGATTATGAGTGAGGTTGGTATGCTTTCTAAGGATGATCTACTGCAATCGTTCGCTAGCGTGGATGAGTACGCTGGTTGCTATTTTTTTCAGCACAAGCTGCCTAAGTCAACTTATGAATATTGTTTGAAAAACGCAGATGAACAAGATTTACTCGTTATATCTGAAAATATAAGTGATAGGGATTTTTCTGTAGCAGTTGCTGATCAAGCACCAGATTGCTTGAGTCAGGATAAGACTGTCGTATTTGCGATTTCGCCCAATAAATATGGGTTTTCTCATGCGTTAGTCGTACCTAATACCTATCACGGTAGTTTAAAAGGTCGCCTGGAAAGCAAGAGAGGGAATCTATACCTTTGTATTCCGATGCATAGATGCGAGTTTTCAGGTGCTGAATCTGAAGCGGAGTTTAAAGAAATGATTCAACGAATGATCCCCATCTTTCGCTGGGATCGGAATGTTTGCCCTAAAATCAAGGTGTATTTTGATAATCCAGTCACGGAGACTGGTGTTGATGAGGCTGGCGTATTGATGAAGTATCCTGCTCTGCTGGCTGAGATAGATAATCTCAGCGGTGTAGTAAGTGGGTTTATTGAAGTCACGAACTCCAACGGGGATGTGGTGGAAGTTCTTTCTGCAAGCAAAGGCGTGTTTACTCTCATTCGTAACAGAAAAGATGAAGAGGTACTGATCCACTCAAAATTGGTCGAGGCTTTGAATAGCTTTGTACTTATGGGGTCATACCCCAATTCGCGTGGTAGCTTTCATTGCTTCGCGCCAAATAAGTAGTGCGCCTGTACACGATTATGTTGTCGTCTTGAGTTTTAATGTCAAAAGCGTGGTGCTAAACGGAGTTGGTTATATGGAAGGCCTGATTGCGCTTAGGCATATGATTCAAAGCAATGGTTATTTTGAATCAGTTGTCGCGGGTGTCGAGAATTGGGAAGTTATTCTCGGGAAGCGAGATAAGCCACCCTTTGATAAATGTTGGATTGATGCATTCAATGCGGTGCAAGGATTGAATTATCAGGATCCTGATGATGAGGCTGCTATCTCTGCCTTGAGGGAGTTCGCATTTAAACAGACGTATCGTGTCACTAGGATCCCAAAGTAGCAGCATAACTGGGCTTGTCCCAGGCAAGGCTATCTGTGCGTGCCAAGCCGCAATAAGTGAAAAAGGAGATTTCAAATGCCTGCAAGGACGAGCAAACGTACGAAAAAAGCGCAGCACCCCGGCGGTGAAGTCCATGACCACCTTGTAGAACTGGACTTTTGGGTGAAGTGTGCCTACCTGTTTACCCCAGCGTTCCTGGCGCTTTTTGGCGGCCTGGATGCCGCAGGGATAGCCGTATTCATTTATCCCCTGATCAGCATCACGTACTTCATCATTCGCTACCGTTTTCTGAAAAGCGTGCCGCCTGAGCGGCTGGTACATGTAGTGCCTTGGAGCCATATTTATGAAGGTCGCAGGATTTCTGCGTTCATTCTGATCGCTTCTGTACTAGCGTGTGGGTACGCGCTGTATAATCACGTTTGGTAGATAAGTTCCCCACGTGAGATCACGTTGGCTAGTACTCCTTTGGTGCCATAATCGGGCCATTTGAGAGCCCATGATCACCCCATCGCCTTATCGAACTGGCCCATCACTTGGCTTTGTATGAAAACTCCTGAAGGCGCTGACAAGCCAGCTCCAACGGTGGCAGCGATACACAACTTTTCGTACGGAGCCAAGTTGTCCTCGATGGGCGAGCCCGCCGCTTGCTGACCTACCGCTGCATCCCCAACTCGGCATCATCCAGCAGCGCCTTGGCCAGCGCGCTCAGGTAATAGGACGCCCAGATCAGTTGCGGGTTTTCTTCCATCAGCCCGGTGATGGTCAGGTCGCGCACACACCCCATCAGCTCCGAGGCTTGCTCCCGGGCATCTTGGCAGGGGATGCCTGGGGCGATGCAGAACAGGGGTTGGGTTTGGCCCTCTGCCTGGTAGAACATGGTTTTACCGGGTGTGGTGTATTCGTTTGTGCCGTCTTTTGGCATTGGTTGGCTCCCTGAAAATGCGGGTGCCTGGGCTGGCCCTTTCGCTGGCAAGCCGGGCCCACACGGGTTCACCGAGCGCCTAAGGGTCGTCTACAACCTCAGGGGCGGCGCCGTGCGAGTGGTTAGCCTTTGAAAGAGCCAGGCCAGGCCTGACGTGATGCGACTTAGTGCAGCGTTCTCGGCTCTGTCGGCATTTGCACTTGCGCCAAGGCCACCTCAAGCAATTTGCGCAAGGTTTCGAGCTCGTGCATGGAGGTCATGATCAACAAGGAGGAGGGCGATTTGGGTTGCATCATCATCGCCTGCTGGGCAACGGCTTCTGCGCAAAGTGCGTAGTCAGCAGCCATCATGAGTGTGTCTTCCAGGGAGTGGGAAGTGTAGGGTGGATCGGGGACTATCTTCAGCATAAAACCCTCTCAGTGCCTGTAGGGCTGCCGCTAATCCGCTGTCAAACGGAAAGGGTGGCAGCTGTTCGTGGGTTGACAGACCGAGGGCACTGAGAATCCCGGCGCACACAGAGGTGCCCCACGTACAGCTGCCATAACAGGCATTGCACATGCTCTCAGTGACTCACGGTCTGTCAAAACCGTATCGCCGATTGGCAGCGACCGGCCGAGACTATGGCCCACGTTTAGCGCGTGCAACGAAAAACAGGCGTCGGCAGTATCTTTGGGAAACGGACTACAAGAAAGGGAATTAATCTGATTTTTTCAGCCGGTTTCTGTAGGAAAACATCCCCGCCCATGTGATGTTCCACCACGTGAAACCACATTCAATTGTGCTCCCGCCCCACTCGCGCTTATCTGTGCGCAACCACGACCTGCCTCAACCGTCGTGATCTCAAAGCGAACAACAAGAACGGGACCCACCCGCGCGAGGAGATTCCACATGCAGCAACACCAGCACATCCTGGCCTGGCTCAACGACGTGGCCAGCGACCTGCACGCCATCCGCCACGATATCCACGCCCACCCCGAACTCGGTTTCGAAGAAAGCCGCACCGCGGCCCTGGTCGCGCAACTGCTCAAAGACTGGGGCTACGAAGTGCACACCGGCATCGGCAAAACCGGTGTGGTCGGCGTGCTGCGCAATGGCAGCAGCCCACGCAAACTGGGCCTGCGTGCCGACATGGACGCACTGCCCATCGTAGAAGCCACCGGCGCTGAATACACCAGCCGCCACCAGGGCTGCATGCACGCCTGCGGCCACGACGGACACACCACCATGCTGCTGGGCGCGGCACGCTACCTGGCGGCCACGCGCCAGTTCGATGGCACGCTGACGCTGATCTTCCAGCCGGCCGAGGAAGGCCAGGGCGGCGCCGAGGCGATGCTGGCCGATGGGCTGCTGGAGCGCTTCCCGTGTGACGCCCTGTTCGGCATGCACAACATGCCGGGGTTGCCGGCGGGGCACCTGGGCTTTCGAGAAGGGCCGATGATGGCTTCGCAGGACCTGCTCACCGTGACCATCGAAGGCGTCGGCGGGCATGGCTCCATGCCGCACCTGACGGTCGACCCGTTGGTGGCCGCAGCCAGTGTGGTGATGGCCCTGCAAACCGTGGTGGCGCGCAATATCGATGCGCAGGAGGCGGCCGTGGTCACCGTGGGCGCACTGCAGGCAGGCGAGGCGGCCAACGTGATCCCGCAGCAGGCGTTGCTGCGTTTGAGCTTGCGTGCGCTGAACGCCGAGGTGCGCGCGCAGACCCTGGAGCGGGTGCAGGCGATCATCCTTAGCCAGGCCCAAAGTTACGGCTGCACCGCCAGCATCGAACACCGCCCGGCGTACCCGGTGCTGGTCAACCACGCCGACGAAAACGCCTTTGCCCACCAGGTCGGCGTCGAGCTGCTCGGCGCCGAGGCGGTGGACGGCAACACCCGCAAGCTGATGGGCAGCGAAGACTTCGCCTGGATGCTACAGCGCTGCCCCGGCGCCTACCTGTTCATCGGCAACGGCGTGCAGCGGCCGATGGTGCACAACCCTGCCTACGACTTCAACGACGACATCCTGCTGACCGGCGCCGCCTACTGGGGCGCCCTGACCGAGCGCTGGCTCAACTAGGGAAGCTTCAAGCTGCAGCCCGCCGCCGTTTCTGGCCAACAGATTGATGGAGTGTTCCGCATGCAGACTTCACACACAGGCGCGTCGCGTACCCGGCAAGTGGTCGCGGCGGTCATCGGTAATGCCCTGGAATGGTATGACTTTATCGTGTACGGCTTTCTGGCCAGCATCATCGCCCGCCAGTTCTTCCCCTCCGACGACGAGTACGCCTCGCTGCTGATGGCCTTGGCCACCTTCGGCGTGGGCTTTTTCATGCGGCCGGTGGGCGGGGTGCTGCTGGGCATCTATTCCGATCGCAAGGGGCGCAAGGCGGCGATGCAACTGATCATCCGCCTGATGACGGTGTCCATCGCCATGATCGCCTTTGCCCCCAGCTACCTGGCCATTGGCATGGGCGCGCCGCTGTTGATCGTGGTGGCGCGCATGCTGCAGGGCTTTGCCACGGGCGGTGAGTACGCCAGTGCCACGGCGTTTCTGGTGGAAAGCGCACCGGCCCACCGCAAGGGGCTGTATGGCTCGTGGCAGCTGGTGGGGCAGTGCCTGGCGGTGTTCAGCGGGGCGGGGATGGTCGCGCTGGTGACCCACCTGTGCACGCCCGAGGCGCTGGACAGCTGGGGCTGGCGGATTCCGTTCGTGATCGGTTTGCTGATCGGCCCGGTGGGGCTGTGGATTCGCAAACACATGGAAGAACCCGAGGAATTCCTGGAGGCGCGCAAGCAGTCCAAGGGCCAGGCGCCCGGCCTGTGGCAGGTGCTGCGGGAGCATCGGCGCAGCCTTTTGGTCTCGATGGGCCTAGCCTGTGGTGCGACGGTGTCGTTTTACGTAGTGCTGGTGAACATGCCCACCTTCGCCCACAAAAACCTTGGCCTGCCACTGGACCAGGTGCTGCTGGTGCAGATGCTGGCCGTGGGGCTGATGACCGTGGTCATCCCCCTGGCCGGAGCGCTGTCGGACCGGCTTGGCCGGCGGCCGGTGCTGATGGCCTTTACCCTGGCATTTTTCGTGATGGTGTACCCGCTGTACGTGTGGGTGGCCGCAGCGCCGTCGATCGAGCGCCTGCTGGTGATGCAACTGCTGCTGTGCACCGCCATTGGCGGCTTCTTCGGCCCGGCGCCAACCGCCCTGGCCGAGCAGTTCCCGATCGAGGTGCGCTCCACCGGGGTGTCGGTGGCTTATAACGTGGCGGTGATGGTGTTCGGCGGCTTTGCCCCGTTGATTGTCACTTGGCTGAGCAAGGTGCTCGGCACCCCGGTGGCGCCGTCGTTCTATGTGCTGTTCGCCTGCCTGTTGACGCTGCTGGGCACCTATTGCCTGAAAGAAGCACCCCGCGCTGGCAAGGCTGTCGCTTTCAACCTTGGAGTTAAACCGTGAACCCGTTAGCCATCGACCCGATCGTCGCCCTCGATGCCCAGGCGCTGTCCGAGGCGATCCACGCGCGCCAGTTGTCGTGCCGTGAAGTGATGCAGGCCTACCTGGGCCATATCGAGCGCTTCAACCCGCAGGTCAATGCGCTGGTATCGCTGCGCGAGGGCGCGGTGCTGCTGGCCGAGGCTGAGGTGCGCGACCGTGAGCTGGCCGCCGGCCAGTCGCGTGGCTGGATGCATGGCATGCCGCAGGCAGTCAAAGACCTGGCGGCCACGGCGGGGCTGCGCACGACGCTGGGCTCGCCGCTGTTTGCCGAGCAGGTGCCGGCGCATGACGCCATCAGCGTGGCGCGGGTGCGGGCGAGCGGGGCGATCATTGTCGGCAAAAGCAATGTGCCGGAATTCGGCTTGGGCTCGCAGAGCTACAACACGCTGTTCGGCACCACCACCAATGCCTACGACCACAGCCGTGTGGCAGGCGGCAGCAGTGGCGGCGCCGCAGCGGCGTTGGCCATGCGCCTGCTGCCGGTGGCCGACGGCAGCGACATGATGGGCTCGCTGCGTAACCCGGCAGCGTTCAACAACGTGTTCGGCCTGCGCCCTTCGCAAGGGCGGGTGCCGTACGGGCCAACGCCGGAGCTGTTCGTGCAGCAGCTGGCCACCGAGGGGCCGATGGGGCGCACGGTGACGGACGTGGCGCGGTTGCTGTCGGTGCAGGCCGGGCACGACCCGCGCGCGCCCCTGTCGCTCAGTGACGGCCCGCGTGACTTTACCGCCGGGTTGCAGCGCGATTTCAAGGGTGTACGGGTTGGCTGGCTGGGTAACTTTGACGGCTACCTGCCGATGGACGAGGGGGTGATGGGCCTGTGCCAGGCGGCGCTGGCAGACTTCGCCGAGCTGGGCTGCGAGGTCGAGGCGTGCCAGCCGGGGTTCGACCTGGGGCGTTTATGGCAATGCTGGCTCACCCATCGCCACTTCCTGGTGCACGGCAACCTGGGCGCGGCGTATGCCGACCCGGGCAAACGCGCCCAGCTCAAGCCGGAGGCGCAGTGGGAAGTGGAGGGCGGCCTGCGCCTGACCGCGGCGGACGTTTACCAGGCCTCGCTGGACCGCAGCGCGTGGTACCAGGCGCTGGGTAAATTGTTCGAGCGTTACGATTATTTGCTGTTGCCGGCTGCCCAGGTGTTCCCTTTCGACGCAGCCGAGCCATGGCCGAAGGTGGTTGGCGGGCAGGCCATGGACACCTACCACCGCTGGATGGAGGTGGTGATTGGCCCGACCTTGGCCGGCCTGCCGAGCATGAGCGTGCCGGTGGGTTTCAACGCCGCCGGGCTGCCGATGGGCCTGCAGATCATAGGCCCGGCCCAGGCCGACCACGCCGTGCTGCAACTGGCCTATGCCCATGAACAACTGACGCGCTGGGTAGCGCGGCAGCCGCCTGGGTGTTTGCAGGCGCGCTGAAAGCCCTGGGCAGGCCCGTATCTTGCTGGGCATGATGACCAACCACGCACAGACAGGGAGGTCGAACCCATGGGTATTACCGCAGACAGCGGTGGCGTGCGCTCGGTGGAGCGGGCACTGGCGATCGTTGAACTGCTTGGCGAGCACCAGGCGCTGGGGCTCGAAGAGCTGCACTACCTGACGGCACTGCCCAAGGCCACGGTATCGCGCATGCTTGCCACCTTGCAGGACCAGGGTTGGGTTTACCGTGGCCTGAGCGACCGCCGTTACCGCTTGTGTGCCAGGCGCCTTTTCGGCGACCGCCAGCTGCGCTTGAAGCGCCAACTGGTGGAACGCGCCGCGCCGCTGCTGCTGGAGCTTTGCGAGCGCACCGGGTTGGTGGCGGACCTTTCTTCTTTCGACGGCGAGCGGCTGGAGGTGATGGAAAGCGCCATTCCGCAGGTGCTGCGCAAGCGCTACCCGCACAACTGCCAGCTCGTCGGGCAGCATGCCAGCTTGTTTCACTCGGCCATGGGCCGGGCGTGCCTGAAGGAGCTGGCGCCGGCTGAGGTGCAGCGCCTGGCGACGCATGAGCGGGTGGGCGATGAAGCACTGTTGCGCGATATCGAGGCCGATGGGCACAAAGGCTTTGGCCAGCGCACCGAAGGGTTTTGGGAATACCCCGTGCGCTTGCCGTTCCTGATCCGGGCGATTGCCTTACCGGTGCGGGTTGAGGGGCGGCTGGCGGGCAGCATTGCGCTGCACTGGCCGCTGGACCAGGCACCGGTGGAGCGGGTGCTGAGCTTGCACCTGAACAGCTTGGCGGCGACGGTGGGGCAGGTGCAGCACGCATTGGTGAACTGAGGCGCCTGTACCGGCCTCATCGCCGGCAAGCCCCACCGGGAGCCCACTGCACTCGATAGCGGTCTGTAGGAGCCGGCTTGCCGGCGATGAGGCCATTGAAAACAGCACAAGCCATTTGCTCCAAAGCGGCGTTTGCAGCTATGCCTACAGTCTGACCCGGCAAATAAGGCCCCCCCCAATGTTGGTCGTCGAGAACCTGTGCAAGTCGTTCGCCACCGCCCAAGGCCCGCTGGAGGTGCTGCGCGGGGTGGACCTGACGCTGGCACGCGGCAGCAGCCTGGCCCTGATGGGCGAATCCGGCAGCGGCAAGAGCACCTTGCTGCACCTGCTGGCGGGCCTGGACCGCGCTGACAGCGGGCGCATCCTGATCGATGGCCAACCCCTGGACAACCGCGGCGAAGCTGCCTTGGCACGTTGGCGGCGGGAGGGCATCGGCCTGGTGTTCCAGCAGTACAACCTCATCAGCAGCCTGGACGTGGCCGCCAACCTGGCCTTCCAGGCGCGCCTGGCGGGGCGCCATGACCCGGTCTGGGTGACGCACCTGGCCACCCGGTTGGGGCTGGCCCCGTTGCTGCAACGCTACCCGGAACAACTGTCTGGCGGGCAGCAGCAGCGCGTTGCCATTGGCCGCGCGCTGGCCAGCAGGCCCTTGCTGCTGCTGGCCGACGAACCCACCGGCAGCCTTGACGAGGCCAGCAGCGACGAGGTGTTGGCGCTGCTGCTGCAGCTGGTGCACGAGGCGGGCAGCAGCGTGCTGATGGTGACCCACAGCCAGCGCCTGGCCGCCATGCTGCAGCGCCGCTGCGTGCTGCAGATGGGCCGGGTGCAGGGGTGATGAACAGCTTGCGGATCACCGTGCAGGCCCTGTGCAGCCATTGGTGGCGTCACCGGCTGCAGTGCATCAGCATCTTCACCGGTTTGTGGCTGGCCACGGCCCTGTGGACCGGCGTTCAGGCGCTCAACACCCAGGCGCGCAACGACTACGCACAAGCCAGTGCGGTGCTCGCCGGGCCTGCCCGCCCGCAACTGGTGGCACGCTCGGGGCAGCGCTTCGACCAGGCGCTGTATGTGCAATTGCGCAGGCTGGGCTGGCCAGTGACGCCGGTGCTGGAAGGGCGCTTGCGGCTGGCTGCAGCGCCGCAGGTTGCGCTGCGCCTGGTCGGGATCGAGCCGCTTGGCCTGTTGCCGGGCATGGCCGTTGCCGGTGCCGATGTGCAGGATTTTGACCTGCAGGCGTTCGTGGGTACGCCGGGGCAAGCGTGGGTGGGCCCGGACACGCTGCGCCAGCTGGGGCGCCAGCCCGGCGAGCAGGTGACCACGGTGGACGGGCAGGTATTGCCGCCGCTTACCCTGCATGCGCAGCTGGCACCGGGTGTGGTGGTGGTCGACATCGGCCAGGCGCAGGCCTTGCTCAATGCCCCCGGGCAATTGTCGTGGCTGCTCAGCGACAGTGACCAGCCACTGCCGAGCGACATTGCGGCGAGGCTGAAGCTGCAGCCGCCCGGGGATGATGCCGACCTGCAGCGGCTGACCGCCAGCTTTCACCTGAACCTCACCGCCCTCGGCCTGCTGGCCTTCGTGGTGGGGCTGTTCATTGCCCATGCGGCCATTGGCCTGGCGCTGGAACAGCGGCGCGGGTTGATCCGCACCTTGCGCGCTTGCGGCGTGAGCTTGCAGGTGCTGCTGGCAGCCCTTGCCCTGGAGCTGGGGTTGTTTGCCGTGCTGGGCGGTGTGGCAGGCGTGGCTGCAGGTTACCTGCTGGCCGCACTGATGCTGCCTGATTTCGCCTCCAGCCTGCGCGGGCTTTATGGCGCCCAGGTGGCGGGGGAGTTGCACTTGCCGGCCACCTGGTGGCTGGCAGGCATTGCCGTCAGCCTGTTGGGCGCGCTGCTGGCGGGGCTCGACAGCCTGCTGCGTGCCGCGCGCCTGCCATTGCTGGCCTTGGCGCAGCCCCAGGCCTGGCGCCTGGCGCAAGTGCCGTGGTTGCGGCGCCAGGGTGTCGCCGGCGCTGTGCTGCTGATGGTGGCGGCGGGCTGCGGCTACCTGGGCAGTGGGCTGCCCAGTGCATTCGGCATGCTGGCGGCTTTGCTGCTGGCGGCGGCGCTGTTGTTGCCGGGGTTGCTGGCGCTCTTGCTCGGCGGGCTGGCGCGGGTGTGCAAGCGCCCGCTGGCGCAGTGGTTCGTTGCCGACAGCCGCCAGCAACTACCGGCCTTGAGCCTGGCGTTGATGGCGCTGTTGCTGGCCTTGGCCGCCAGTGTCGGGGTTGGCGGCATGACCGAAGGCTTTCGCCGCACCTTCATCGGCTGGCTGGACCAGCGCCTGGCCGCCGATGTGTACGTCACGCCCCGCGACAGCGCGCAGGCGCAGCAGATCTACGCGCGCTTGCTGGCAGACCGTACCGTCAGCGCGGTGCTGCCCAGCTGGCGGGTGGACTGGCGCCTGCAGCAGTGGCCGGTGCAGGTACAGGGGGTGGATGATCACCCTTTCTACCGCCAGCACTGGCCACTGCTGCAGCAGGCACCGGGCGCCTGGCAGGCGCTGGCCGCCGGCCGTGGTGCAATGCTGAGCGAGCAACTTGCCCGTCGCCTTGGCCTGGCTGCAGGGCAGACGCTGCAGTTGCCTGGCGAGCCGCCCCAGGCCATGACCGTGGTGGGCGTTTATGCCGACTATGGCAACCCCAAGGGCCATGTGCTGGTAAACGCCGGCTGGTTGCGTAGCCATGCACCAGCGGCCAGCCTTGCGGGTTTCAGCCTGCTGGTGCCGCCTGAACGGGTGGCTGCGCTGAAGGATGAACTGCAACGGCGCTATGCCCTGGATGACAATCAGGTGGTGGAGCAGGCCCGCCTCAAAGCCTGGTCGAGCGAGGTGTTCAGCCGCACCTTCGCGGTCACGGCGGCATTGAACAGCCTGACTCTAGGGGTTGCCGGCGTGGCGTTGTTCATCAGCCAGCTGACCTTGAGCCAGCGCCGCCTGGGGCAGTTGGCGCCGTTGTGGGCCTTGGGTGTACCACGGCGCTGGCTGGCCTGGCTGAGCCTGGGGCAAACGCTGATGCTCAGCTGCTTCACCGTGCTGCTGGCGATCCCCTTGGGCCTGCTGCTGGCCTGGTGCCTGGTGGCGGTGGTGAATGTGCAGGCGTTCGGCTGGCGTCTGCCTTGGCATGTATTTACCGGGCAACTGGTGCAGCTGGCCGTGCTGGGCCTGTTGACCAGCCTGCTGGCCAGTGCCTGGCCGTTGTGGCAACTGGCACGCAGCCAGCCAGGCGCGCTGTTGAGGCAATTTGCCGATGAGAGCTGAAACCTTGCTATTGATGGCTTGCCTGCTGCTGGCAGGGTGCGACCCGCCTGCGCCAGAACCCAAGAGTTATGCGGGCCTGGGTGACGATGCGGCGGCGTTCAGGCAGGTGATACCAGGGCATGCGCTGGAATTTCCACGTGACCATGGCGCGCATGGGGGCTTTCGTATCGAATGGTGGTACGTCACCGCCAACCTGCGCGATGCCCAGGGCCGTGACTGGGGTGTGCAATGGACGTTGTTCCGCTCGGCCTTGCGGCCTGGGCCTGAGACCTGGAACTGGAACAGCCCCAACCTGTGGATGGGCCACGCCGCGCTGACCGGCCCGGGCGGCCACCAGGTCAGTGAAACGCTCGCGCGCGGTGGGGTTGGCCAGGCGGGCGTCGAGGCACAACCGTTCCGGGCGTGGATCAACGACTGGTCGCTGCAGGGCAAACCCGGAGTCGACCGCCTGCAGATGCGGGCCAGGGGCCAAGGGTTTGGTTATGACCTTGCCCTCACCAGTGATCAGCCGCTGCTGCTGCACGGTGTGCAGGGTTACAGCGAAAAATCCGGCAAGGGCCAGGCGTCGTACTACTACAGCCAGCCGTTCTACACGGTTAGTGGCGAGGTCGAGCGCGAGGGGCAGCGGGTCGCCGTCACAGGGCAGGCCTGGCTTGACCGGGAATGGAGCAGCCAGCCGTTGGCCGCCGGGCAAAGTGGCTGGGACTGGTTTTCGCTGCACCTGGGCACGGGCGCCAAGCTGATGCTGTTCCAGGTGCGCGAGGATCACGGGCCGCCTTACCGCGCGGGCACCTGGGTCGATGCCCAGGGGCAGGCGCGTGCGCTGCAGGGCGGGCAAATCGAGCTGACACCGCTTGCCTGGACGCGGCAGGACAATGGCAAAAAGGTGCCCACCCGTTGGCGGGTCAAGGTGCCAGCGGTACAGGTGGATGTCGAGGTTGATGCGCTGGAGCCCAAGGCCTGGATGGGCACGCGCTTCCCTTACTGGGAAGGCCCGGTGCGTGTGGGTGAGCAGGGGCGTGGGTATCTGGAAATGACGGGCTATTGAGGTACTGCACCTGCCTGGGTGCAGTACCTGTGCGGGCATCGGTATGCCGCTGGTGAGGCCCGGGCAGGCCTACTTGAAGCCCGTCACGGCATGCGGCACGTAGGGCGCTTGCAGGCGCTCCACTTCTTCGGCGCTGAGCTCGAACTGCAACGCGCCAATCGCATCATCGAGCTGCGCCACCTTCGACGCGCCCACGATCGGCGCCGAAACCCCTCGCTTGCCCAGTACCCAGGCCAGCGCCACCTGCGCCATGGGCACGCCACGCTCGCGGGCTATCTGTTCGACCACATCGATCACCCGGCCGTCTTCCACTTCGGTTTTTTCATAGAACGACCGGCCGGAAATGTCGGTGCGGGTACGTTCAGTCTGCTGGCCATGCGGGCGGGTCAGCCGGCCGCGGGCCATCGGGCTCCAGGGCATCAGGCCCACGCCCTGGTCCAGGCACAGCGGGATCATTTCGCGCTCTTCCTCGCGGTAGATCAGGTTGAGGTAGTTCTGCATCGACACGAAGCGGCTCCAGCCGTTGCTGGCCGCCACCTGCTGGGCTTTGGCGAACTGCCAGGCATACATCGAGGATGCGCCGATGTAGCGCGCCTTGCCGGCTTTGACCACATCGTGCAGCGCCTCCATGGTCTCCTCGATCGGGGTGTGGTAGTCCCAGCGGTGGATCTGGTACAGGTCGACATAGTCGGTCCCAAGGCGGGTGAGGCTGGCGTCGATGTTGGCCATGATCGCCTTGCGTGACAGGCCCTGTTCGTTGGGCCGGGTGCTGCCTTCCCACATGTTGGCCGGGAAGAACACCTTGGTGGCGATCACGGTTTCTTCGCGGCGGGTGAACGCCTTCAGCAGCTTGCCCAGGATCAGCTCCGAGGTGCCGGCCGAGTAGCTGTTGGCGGTGTCGAAGAAGTTGATGCCTTGCTCCACGGCGTGGCGGATGATCGGGCGGCTGTCGGCTTCGCCGAGGGTCCAGGGGTGGGTGCCGGCGCCCGGCTCGCCGAAGGTCATGCAGCCCAGGCACAGTTTCGAAACATCCAGGCCGGTGTTGCCCAACTTGACGTACTGCATCTGCTTCTCCTCGGTGGTCGTTTGCGATGGGGGAAGCTTAGCGGGGCTGTGGGCGTGCGGAAATCCCATATCGGTGCAGGCGAGCTCTGCAGAAATTCACAAGCGCAGCAGTGGCTTGACCTGTTGCTGCAAAAAATCGGTTACAGCCTTGATGCGCGGTGTGTTGCGCACGTCTTCATGCACGGCCAGCCATAGTTCGATGCTCATGGTCTGTGTTTCCTCCCCGATGGCCTGCAGGCCATGCTCCTGGGCCATGAATGCCGGCAGGCAGGCAATGCCGATGCCGCCGGCAGCGGCCTGGGCCTGGATGCGCAAATCGTTGCTTTGCACTACAAAGGGCTGGTGGTGGGTCTGGGCGAGCAGCCACTGTTGCTGCGCCGACTTGGCCTGGGACTGGTCGTAGCCGATATAGCGCAGTGTGCTGGTGCTGCGCAGGTAGCCGGGGGCGGCGTACAGGCGGTAATCCAGGTAACCCAGCAGGCTGGCCACCAGGGTGGGCTCGCTGGGCCTGGCCAGGGCCACGCTGATATCGGCCTCGCGGCGCGCCAGCGAGGCGCGCGACTTGCTGCCGACCAGTTTCAGGTGCAGCTGCGGGTAGCGGTTGCACAGCGTGGCCAGGCGCCGCGCAATGAGGCTGCCGAGCAAGGCGGGCGGGGCGGCCAGTACCACCTGGCCTTCAACCTGCTGCTGGCCTGCGCTGGCGAAGTGTTCCAGGGCGAAGGAGGCCTGGGTCATCTGCTCGGCGTAATCGCCCACCCGGCGGCCTTGCTCGGTCAGCACGTAAGCCCTGGGGCGGCGGTCGACCAGCTTGAGGTTGAGCGCAGCTTCCAATGCGGCGATGCGCCGGGCCACGGTGGCGTGGTCGACGCCCAGCTGCTTGGCTGCGGCCGACAGGGAGCCGGTGCTGATGAAGGCGCAGAAATGGCGCAGGTCTTCCCAATCGAACATGGCGGGCCTCTGTGGTGGAGGGCCATGATAAAGCCTCCTGGCGATTCCCACGACCTGAACCGGCCCCAACGCCGGCACACACGTTTCGCGTCAATTTCAAAAGCACCGCCATCGCTGCCAGGGCCGGCTTGCCGGCGATGGGGCAACACAAATAACTGATGCTAGGATGGCTGCCTCTCCTTACCCGGATACCGCCATGCAGCCCCTCGACCACCTGTCCTTGCACCTGTTCATCGTGGTCTGCGAGGAGGGCACCATCGCCCGCGCTGGTGAGCGGGCGTTCATGGCGCCTTCGGCTGTCAGCAAACGTATCTCGGACATCGAAGCGCGCTTTGGCACCACGCTGTTCAAGCGCAGCAAGCGCGGGGTTGAACCCACCCCGGCAGGGCTTGCCCTGTTGCGCCATGCCCGCGGCCTGACCCGGGCCATGGAGCGCCTCGACAGTGAGCTGAGCGAATACGCCGAGGGCGCGCGGGGGCATGTGCGGGTGCTGGCCAATGTCTCGTCGATCATGGAGTTTCTGCCCGAGGAACTGTCGGCCTTCATGCTGGAAAACCCGTTGATCCAGGCCGATATCGAAGAGCGCTTCAGCCCCGATGTGGTCCGTGGCGTGGCGGAGGGCAATGCCGACCTGGGTATCTGCAGGAAGCCCACCGCAGTCGGCGGCCTTGAGTTCGTGCCTTATCGGCAAGACCACCTGGCGGTGGTGGTCGGTGCCAGCCACCCGCTGGCAGCGCGCACCAGCATTACCTTTGCCGAAACGCTTGGCTACGAGCACCTCGGGCTGTCGGCGTTCGCCACGTTGAACAGTTTCATGTGCAAGAGCGCCGAGGCAGTTGGCAAGGAACTGCGTTTTCGCTCGTACGTGTCGTCGTTCGATGCGGCCTACCGGCTGCTGCAGTTCGGCCTGGGCCTGGCGGTGTTCCCGCAGGAGGCGGTGGCGCGTTATGCGCCACTGTTCGACTTGCGGGTGATCCCGCTGACCGATGACTGGGCGTTGGGTGAGTTCGTCATCTGCATGCGTGACCGGCACGCGCTGTCGCTGTCGGCGCGGCGCCTGCTGGACCACTTGCTGCTGCGCGCGCCGGCCTGGCAGGTTATGCCCTGATATCCATCGCGGCTGACGATGGATCAGCCCGTGAAAGACGTCTTTTCTGCCCGCCATGCGGCTCTTAGTCTGGCCACACGCTTCAGACAGAGAGCCCCCTGATGACAACAATAACAATCAATGAAGTCGGCCTGCGTGATGGCCTGCAGAGCCTGCAGACGGTCATGCCGACTGCCGCCAAGCTGCGCTGGATCGACAGCGCGTATGCCGCTGGCGTGCGCCACATGGAAGTTGCCTCGTTCGTGCCGGCCAGGCTGTTGCCGCAGATGGCCGACGCCAAACAGGTGGTCGCCCACGCACTGACCTACCCAGGCCTGCTGGTTACGGTACTGGCCCCTAACCTGCGCGGTGCCCAGGATGCACTGGAGTCTGGTGCGCAACGCGTCGTCGCCCCGGTGTCGGTAAGCAACGCCCACAGCATGGCCAACGTACGCCGCACGCCGCAGGAAATGGTTGAGGAGCTGGGGCGCATGTGCCAGCTGCGCAGCGAGATGGGCCGGCATGACGTGCAGATGATCGCCGGCATGTCAGTGGCCTTCGGCTGCACCCGTCAGGGTGATGTGCCGCTGGGTGACCTGTGCGCATTGACACGCCAGGTGATCGAGGCGGGTTGCGACCTGGTGTCGCTGGCCGACACCACCGGCTACGCCAACCCCGGGCAGGTAGCCATGGTGATCCCGGCGGTGCGGGCCATTGCCGGGGAGCGCCTGCGCGCCGCGCACTTCCACGACACCCGTGGCCTGGCGCTGGCCAACAGCCTGGTCGCCGTGCAGCAAGGTATCCGCGAGCTGGACGCCTCGCTGGCCGGGCTTGGCGGTTGCCCGTTCGCGCCAGGTGCCTCCGGCAATACCGTGACCGAAGACCTGGTGTTCATGCTGCAAAGCATGGGTTACGACACCGGCATCGACCTGCAGGCATTGATCGACTCACGCCAGGTGCTGCGTGATGCCTTGCCCGATGAACCCCTGTACGGCGCGCTCGCCCGCGCCGGCCTGCCGCTCAACTACTAAGGGCTACCCGCATGTCCAGACTCCCCTTGGACGGCATTCGTGTCGTTGAGATTTCGCACATGGTCATGGGCCCCACCTGCGGCATGATCCTCGGTGATCTTGGCGCTGAAGTGATCAAGATCGAGCCCACCCGTGGCGATGGCACACGGCGCTTGCTCGGCGCAGGCGCCGGCTTTTTCCGCACCTTCAACCGCAACAAGCAATGCATCGCCGTGGATGTGCAAACGCCCCAGGGCCGGGATGCCGTGCTCGCGCTGATCGACACGGCCGATGTGTTCATCGAGAACTTCAAGCCAGGGCGCATGCATACGCTCGGCTTTGACTACGCAGCGCTACGCGAGCGCAACCGGCGGTTGATTTACGCCTCGCACAAGGGCTTTCTCAACGGCCCTTACGACAATCGGCTGGCACTGGATGAAGTGGTGCAGATGATGGCGGGCCTGGCCTACATGACCGGGCCGGTGGGGCGGCCGCTGCGTGCGGGCAGTTCGGTGAACGACATCATGGGCGGCATGTTCGGGGCCATTGGTGTGCTGGCCGCGCTCAACGAGCGCAACAGCACCGGCGTTGGCCGCGAGGTGCAGAGCGCACTGTACGAGAACTGCGTGCTGCTGGCCGCACAGCACATGCAGCAGTTTGTGGTCACGGGGGAGGCGGCAGCGCCAATGCCCAACCGCATCAGTGCCTGGGCCATTTATGATGTGTTCACCTTTGCCGGGGGCGAGCAGATGTTTGTCGCCGCCACAGGGGAGGGGCAGTGGCAGGCGCTGTGCAGCGTGCTTGGCCAGGCGGCATTGCGCGACGACCCCACCCTGGCCAGCAACAACGACCGGGTGTTGCAGCGCCCGCGTTTGCTGGCGCACCTGGCCGAGGTATTCGCCACACTTGATGCGCAGCAACTGGCGGTCGAGCTTGAGGCCAATGGCATCCCCTTCGCGCCGATCCGTCGCCCGGAGGAGCTGTTCGATGACCCGCACCTGATGCAAAGCGGGGGCATGGCTGACCTCACCCTGGAGGACGGCAGCAGCACGCCGATGCCACTGCTGCCGCTGGCGCTCGATGGCCAGCGCCTGCAACCGCGCCGGCCGATCCCGCGTATCGGCGAGCACACCCAGAAAGTCATGCGCGAGCTTGGTTACAGCGATGCGCACATTGCCGAGCTGTGCGCCGCAGGCGTGCTCAAGACTGACGAGCAGGAGCGCTGAAAATGGCCATCTACCGATACGACACGCTTGTCCCGAACCTGCACCCGGAAACCTTCGTTGCCGAGCAAGCTACGGTGATCGGCGATGTCACGCTGGCGCAAGGCGTTAGTGTGTGGCCGCAAGCGGTGCTGCGCGGCGACAATGAACCGATCCACATTGGCCAGCACAGCAATGTGCAGGAGGGCGCGGTGCTGCATGCCGACCCTGGTTTCGCCCTGACCGTGGGCAGTGGCGTGACCATCGGCCACCAGGCGATGCTGCATGGCTGCACGATTGGCGATGGTGCACTGATCGGTATACAGGCGGTGGTACTCAACGGCGCGGTCATCGGCCGCAATTGCCTGGTGGGGGCGGGTGCCATCGTCACCGAAGGCAAGGTCTTCCCCGACAATTCACTGATCCTCGGTGCACCTGCCAAAGTGGTGCGTGAGCTATCGCCTGAGGCCATCGCGCACATGCACGCCAATGCCGCCGACTACGTGCGCAAAGGCCAAGCCTGCAAGGAAAAGCTCGTGCGTATCGGCTAACCCCCTTCAGTGGCGCCCTGAAGGGCGCCGCCGCTCTCCAATAATTACAAGAACGGAGATCCACCATGGTTGCCTTGACCGGTGTTCTGGCGCGTGAGCGCAATGAGCGTCACATCAATGAACTGCTGCTGTACCGGCGGGTGGCCTGGCGCATCATGCCATTGGCCATCATCTGTTTCCTGTTCTCCTATTTCGACCGCATCAACATCAGCTTCGCCAAGACCCAGATGCAGGCCGAGCTTGGCCTGAGCGACGCGGCCTACGGGCTGGCCGCGAGCATGTTCTTCATTGGCTACGTGCTGTTCGAGGTGCCGAGCAGCCTGGGCCTGAAACGCTACGGCGCGCCGGCGTGGATCTGCCGGATCATGGTGTCCTGGGGGCTGGCCACTGCGGCTCTGGTATTTGCCTATACCCATTACACCCTGTACTTCCTGCGTTTTCTGATCGGTGTGATGGAGGCCGGTTTCGGGCCGGCCATCCTGTTCTATCTGGCGTGCTGGTTCCCCCGCAAGCACCTGGCGAAGATGAACGGCCTGTGGTTTCTGGCCGTGCCCTTGGCTGGCGCGGTTGGCGGCCCTGCGGCGGGCTTTTTGCTAGGGACCATGGACGGTGTGCTGGGCCTTGCCGGCTGGCACTGGCTGTTTCTGATGTCGGGCCTGCCGTGCGTGGTGCTGGGCGTGCTGGTGCTGTGCAAGCTCGATCGCGACATTGCGTCGGCCAAGTGGCTGACCCTTGAAGAGAAAGCCCTGTTGCAGGAAAACCTTGCCCAGGACAAACGCGCGGACAAACCGGTGCTGGGTTCGCTGTGGCGGGTGCTGCTGACCCGAGAAGTGGCGATCATGGCGTTCATCTACTACGTGATCAAAAGCGCGTCCTATGGCCTGAATTTCTGGATGCCGCACCTGATCAAGTCATCAGGGGTACAGGACATGCTGTGGGTCGGTGTGTTGTCTGCGCTGCCTTATGCGGTGGCGTGCGTCGGCATGGTGCTGCTCACCCGGCGCTCGGACCGCACCGGCGAGCGCAAGCGCTACCTGGTGTACTGCCTGCTGGCCGCAGCCGTCGGTTACTTGCTCGCGTGCCTGTTCTCGGGCTCGTCGTGGGCGATGATGGCAGCGCTGGTAATGGCGACAGCGGGTACGTTCATTGCCATTCCGATCTTCTGGACCATCCCGCAGTCGACCTTCTCCGGGTTGGCGATTGCAACCGGCACCGCAGCAATCAACTCCGTGGGCCAGCTCAGCGGCATCGTGGCACCGGTGATGGTGGGGCAGATCAACGACATCACAGGCAGCACGTACATGGGCATGCTCTCGATTGCACCGCTCATCCTGCTCGCCTGCCTGGTGGTGATGCGCTATGTCAGAAACCCCAAGGTCTGAACCTGGCACGCCCTTGACGCTGAACAACAAGAACAATAACAAGGCATAACCCATGAACACTTCCGTCTCACGGCGGGCATCACTGATGCTCGCGGTGTTGTGCTGTGCGTGGCAATCGGCCCAGGCTGCCTTTGTCGCTGACGGCAAAGGCAGCCTGGAGCTGCGCAATTTTTACTTTGATCGTGACTTTCACGGTGCTGCTGCCAGCCAGTCCAGGCGCGGTGAGTGGGCCCAGGGCTCTTTGCTCAAGTGGCAATCGGGCTACACCGAAGGTGTCGTCGGTTTTGGCCTGGACGCGGCAGGGATGCTTGGCGTCAAGCTCGATTCGTCCCCGGACCGCAGCGGCAGCGGGCTGTTGCCCCGCGGCAGCGACAGGCGCGCGGTGGATGGCTATGGCAAGGCAGTTGCCACCGTCAAGGCGAAGCTTTCGCAGAGCCAACTGCAGCTGGGTGGTTTGAGCCCCCAGTTGCCATTGCTGGTGTCGAACTACAGCCGGTTGTTCCCGCAGTGGTTCAAGGGTACGCAGTTGGTCAGCAAGGACTTGGACCGTTTCACCTTTACCTTGCTGCAGGTCGATGCCACCAAGCTGCGCGACTCCACCGACTTTGAAAGCCTGACCGCCATGGCGCAACAGGGCGCCTATTCGGCAACGGTGACCAGCGACCGCCTGTACTACGCGGGTGTCGATTATCAGCCGGCGAAGAGCCTGACCCTCAGCGTGCACACCAGTCAGCTTGAAGACCTGTTCCAGCGGGACTTTGCGGCGTTCAAGTACAGGGCCGGCCTTGGGCCGGGGGAGGCATTCACCGAATGGCGCTGGTTCAACGCGCACGACCAGGGCAGGGCGTTGCTGGGCGAGGTGGATAACCGGACCTTGAGCACCAACATCGGCTATGGCCTGCACGGGCATACCTTCAGCGGTGGTTACCAGAAGGCCAGTGGAAATACCGCCTATGCGTACGTTGGCGGGACCGATACCTACCTGTTCAGCGAGCAGCAGGTGAGCACGTTTGCCCTGGCCAACGAGCGTGCATGGATGCTGCGTTACGACTACAACTTTGCAGCATTGGGCATCCCGGGGCTGACGTTCAATGTGCGCTACGTCAAGGGTGACCAGGTCGACCCACAGCGGATTGCCAGCAGCAAAGGCCGGGCGCTGGCCGCGCGAGGTGGCGAAGGTGAGGAGTGGGAGCGGACCACCGACATCAGCTATGTCGTGCAGTCGGGGGTGTTCAGGAACCTGTCGCTGCGTTGGCGCAATGCGACCATGCGCTCCAATTTTGCCGATGCGGCGGATGAAAATCGGGTGATCGTGGGGTACACGGTCGAGTTTTGAGCGTTGGAGTACAAATGTGCTCTTAGGTTGATATCGGGTGTGTTGGAAGGGGCCGTTCTGGGCGCATGTCATCAAGTTAACGGCGTCGGGAGGGCCTAACGCCCTCTATGAAACCGGTTTCAAAATGTTTCCGAACCAGCTAGATTACGCGGCTTTCTCAGGGCCTCTCCCTGATCCAAACCCAGACGGCGCAACCCAAGGCCGCCCCAATGCTGATGAGGACTTGCAATGCCTGAGCATGCCCCCGACAACCCGCGCCGGGACTTCCTGCGCAAAACGTTGACCCTTATTCCCGTGGTCACCGTGGCTACCAGCACCGGCCTGGGTGCCGGCCAGCTGCTGGCCCAGCCGGCCCCCGAACCCAAGGTGCCTGCTACACCGCCCGCTGGCCATTACCAGCCGACTTTCTTCACCGCCGAAGAATGGGCCTTTGTACAGGCGGCGGTGTCGCGCATCATCCCCGCTGACGAGCTGGGCCCCGGCGCATTCGAAGCAGGCGCCGCCGAGTTTATCGATCGCCAGATGAACACCCCCTATGCCACAGGTGCCCAGTGGTACATGCAGGGCCCGTTCAAGGCCGACGCCGCGCCAGAGCTTGGCTACCAGCTGCAACTGAGCCCCCAGCAGATCTACCGCCTGGGCATCGCCGCTGCGGATGCATGGTGCAAAAACGCCAGCGGTAAAACCTTTGCCGAGCAAGATAGCGCTACCCGAGACAAGGTTCTCGGCAAGATCGAAGCCGGTGAGATCGTTTTCGAACAGCTGCCTGCCAAGGTGTTTTTCAGCCTGCTGGTGCAGAACACCCGCGAGGGGTTCTTCTGCGACCCGATTCACGGTGGCAACAAGGGTATGGTCGGCTGGACGCAAATCGGCTTCCCCGGCGCCCGTGCAGACTTCATGGACTGGGTCGAGCGCAACGAGCCTTACCCGTTCCCGGCAGTATCGATTCGTGGCGAGAGGGCGTAAGGCATGGCCAATGCAATGAAGAAGGTCGATGCGGTGATCGTCGGTTTCGGCTGGGCGGGCGCCATCATGGCCAAGGAACTCACCGAGGCCGGGTTGCAGGTGGTCGCGCTGGAGCGCGGGCCGATGCAGGACACCTACCCCGAGGGCAGCTACCCGCAGGTCATCGATGAGCTGACCTACAGCGTGCGCAAGAAGCTGTTCGTGGATGTCTCCAAAGAAACCGTCACCATCCGCCACAGCGTCAACGATGTCGCGCTGCCCAACCGCCAGCTCGGTGCCTTCCTGCCCGGCAAGGGCGTGGGCGGCGCAGGCCTGCACTGGTCCGGCGTGCATTTTCGTGTAGACCCGATGGAGCTGCGCATGCGCAGCCACTACGAAGAGCGCTACGGCAAACGCTTCATCCCTGAACACATGACGATCCAGGACTTTGGCGTGAGCTACGAGGAGCTAGAACCCTGCTTCGACTTCGCCGAGAAGGTCTTCGGCACCTCGGGCCAGGCCTGGACCGTGAACGGCAAGGTGGTCGGCGAAGGGAAGGGTGGCAACCCTTATGCACCGGACCGCTCCAACCCCTTCCCGCTGGTGTCGCAGAAGAACGTGGTGTCGGCGCAGCTGTTCCAGAAGGCAACCGCCAGCCTGGGCTACAAGCCCTACAACCTGCCTTCGGCCAACACATCGGGGCCCTACACCAACCCCTATGGGGCGCAGATGGGGCCGTGCAACTTCTGTGGCTTCTGCAGCGGCTACGTGTGCTACATGTACTCCAAGGCGTCGCCCAACGTGAACATCCTGCCGGCGCTGCGCCAGGTACCCCATTTCGAGCTGCGGGCCAATGCCCATGTGCTGCGGGTGAACCTGGACGACAGCAAGCGCAAGGCTACCGGGGTGACCTACATCGATGCCCAGGGGCGGGAAGTGGAGCAGCCGGCAGACATCGTCATCCTTGCCGCGTTCCAGTTCAACAACGTGCGCCTGATGCTGCTGTCGGGCATCGGCAAACCCTATGACCCGATCAAGAACGAAGGGGTTGTGGGGCGCAACTTCGCCTACCAGAACATGGGCACGGTGAAAGCGTTCTTCGACAAGGACACCTACACCAACAACTTCATCGGCGCCGGCGGCAACGGGGTGGCGATCGACGACTTCAACGCCGACAACTTCGACCATGGGCCGCACGGTTTCGTCGGCGGCTCGCCGATGTGGGTCAACCAGGCTGGCAGCCGGCCGATTGCCGGTATTGCCAACCCGCCCGGCACGCCCGCCTGGGGCAGTGCCTGGAAGAAGGCCACGGCCGATTACTACACCCACCAGCTGTCGATGGACGCCCACGGCGCGCACCAGTCGTACCGCGGCAACTACCTGGACCTCGACCCGACCTACCGGGATGCCTACGGCCAGCCGCTGCTGCGCATGACCTTCGACTGGCAGGAAAACGACATCAAGATGAACCAGTTCATGGTCGACAAGCTGAGCAAGATCGCCCAGGCGATGAACCCCAAGGCCATCGCCGTGCTCGGCAAGAAGGTCCAGGAGCACTTCAACACCGCCAGCTACCAGACCACCCACCTCAACGGCGGCGCGATCATGGGCACCGACCCCAAAACCAGTGCCTTGAACCGCTACCTGCAAAGCTGGGACGTGCACAACGTGTTCGTCCCGGGCGCATCGGCGTTCCCCCAGGGCCTGGGTTACAACCCCACCGGCCTGGTGGCTGCGCTGACCTACTGGTCGGCGCGGGCCATCCGGGAGCAGTACCTGAAAAACCCCGGCCCGCTGGTTCAGGCTTGAGGAGCGATGGCATGAAAAAACTGTTGATCGCGACCCTGCTGCTGGGCACGGGCCTGGCTGCCCAGGCTGATGAAGCTACCGATGCGCTGGTGAAGAAGGGCGAGTACCTGGCCCGTGCCGGTGACTGCGTGGCCTGCCATACCGCCAAGGGCGGCAAGCCCTTTGCCGGTGGGCTGCCGATGGAAACCCCCATCGGCACCGTGTACTCCACCAACATTACCCCGGATGCCACCGGCATCGGCCAGTACAGTTTCGAAGACTTCGACCTGGCCGTGCGCAAAGGTGTGGCCAAGGACGGCAGCACGCTGTACCCGGCCATGCCGTACCCGTCCTATGCGCGGGTCAAGGACGAGGACATGCGCGCCTTGTACGCCTACTTCATGCAAGGCGTGCAACCGGTGGCGCAGCCTAACAAGGCCACCGACATCCCTTGGCCCCTGAGCATGCGTTGGCCGCTGGCGATCTGGCGTGGCGTGTTCGCACCAGAGGTGAAAGCCTGGCAAGCGGCGGCCGGTGCAGACCCTGTGGTCAGCCGCGGCGCCTACCTGGTGGAGGGTTTGGGCCATTGTGGCGCGTGCCATACCCCGCGTGCCCTGACCATGCAGGAAGAGGCACTGAGCCCCGCGGATGGCAAGCAGTTCCTGGCCGGCAGTGCGCCACTGGAAGGCTGGATCGCCAAGAACCTGCGCGGTGACCACAAGGACGGCCTGGGCAGCTGGAGCGAGGAACAGCTGGTGCAGTTCCTGAAAACCGGCCGCAGTGACCGCAGTGCCGTGTTCGGCGGCATGAGCGATGTGGTCGAACACAGCATGCAGCACTTGAGCGATGCCGACCTGACGGCCATTGCCCGCTACCTCAAGACGCTGCCGGCAAGCGACCCACACGACCAGCCGCATGTGTACGACAAGCAAGTGGCAGAGGCTTTGTGGAATGGCGATGACAGCAAGCCGGGTGCGGCGGTGTACATCGACAACTGCGCTGCCTGCCACCGTACCGACGGCCAGGGGTATACCCGGGTGTTCCCGGCGCTTGCCGGCAACCCGGTGGTGCAGACGGCCGATGCCACCTCGTTGATCCATGTGGTGCTGGATGGCGGCACGGTGCCGGCGACGCATACCGCGCCGTCGAACCTCACCATGCCAGCGTTCGGCTGGCGCTTGAGCGACCAGGAAGTGGCTGAGGTTGTGAATTTCATCCGGACCAGTTGGGGTAACCAAGGTAGTGCTGTTTCGGCCAGTGATGTGAAAGCCATCCGATAACGCTGGCGCCTGGCGCCATACGTTGTGGGGCTTGCCGGCGATGCAGGCGCTGCGGTGCATGGCACCGGCTTTGCCGGTGATCGCCGGCAAGCCGGCTCCTACAGGGTTGGCGTCGGCTGTAGAAATTGAGTATGTCAGTGCCACGGAAGGTGGTTAAACCGCTTGGATGCCACTCGATCAGGCCGGTGCAGTACCTTTTGTGGGCCGGCTTGCCGGCGATGCAGGCGCTGCGGTGTAGGGCACCGGCTTTGCCGGTGATCGCCGGCAAGCCGGCTCCTACAGGGTTGGCGCCGGCTGTAGACATTGAGTATGTCAGTGCCAGGGAAGGTGGTGAAACCGCTTGGATGCCACTCGATCAGGCCGGCGCAGTACCTTTTGTGGGAGCCGGCTTGCCGGCGATGCAGGCGCTGCGGTGTAGGGCACCGGCTTTGCCGGTGATCGCCGGCAAGCCGGCTCCTACAGGGTTGGCGCCGGCTGTAGACATTGAGTATGTCAGTGCCACGGAAGGTGGTTAAACCGTTTGGATGCCACTCGATCAGGCCGGTGCAGTCCCTTTTGTGGGCCGGCTTGCCGGCGATGCAGGCGCTGCGGTGTAGGGCACCGGCTTTGCCGGTGATCGCCGGCAAGCCGGCTCCTACAGGGTTGGCGTCGGCTGTAGACATTGAGTATGTCAGTGCCACGGAAGGTGGTGAAACCGCTTGGATGCCATTCGATCAGGCCGGCGCAGTCCCTTTTGTGGGAGCCGGCTTGCCGGCGATGCAGGCGCTGCGGTGTAGGGCACCGGCTTTGCCGGTGATCGCCGGCAAGCCGGCTCCTACAGGTGGGGCACCGGCAGTGCGCCAGGAAAGGTAGAATCCCGACGAACGGTAGGTGACGAAACCGCGCGGTTTTGATGTATTGAAACCGGTTTCAGTCACCGTCACCGACAATAATCACAAGGGACCGAAATGACCGACTTGCCAGCCCATTCCCGCGAACGCGTGACCATCAGTGAGGTCGCACGCGTTGCCGGCGTCTCCAAGGCCACCGTGTCGCGCTACATTGGCGGCGATCGCCAGTTGCTGGCCGAAGCTACCGCCAAGCGCCTTGAAGAGGTCATCGAGCGCCTGGGCTACCGGCCCAACCAGATGGCCCGCGGCCTCAAGCGTGGCCAGACGCGGCTGATCGGCATGCTGGTAGCAGACATCCTCAACCCCTATTCAGTCGCGGTGATGCACGGCGTTGAAACCGCGTGCCGTCAGCACGGCTACAGCCTGGTGGTGTGCAACACCAACCGCGACGACGAGCAGGAGCGCCATCACCTGGCGGCCCTGCAGTCTTACAACGTCGAGGGTCTGATCGTGAATACCCTCGGCCATCACCCCGGCGAACTGCTCAACCTGCAGCGCGACATGCCCATGGTCCTGGTAGACCGGCAACTGCCGGAGCTGAACGTGGACCTGGTAGGGCTGGATAACGCCCAGGCCATCGAGCAGGCCCTGGACCACCTGCAGGCGCGTGGCTACCGCGACATCCTGGCGGTCACCGAACCACTGGACGGCACCAGCTCCCGGCTCGAACGCACGCAGGCGTTCACCGCCTCGATCAGCCGTCGCGCCGGCATGCGTCAGCAACTGGTGGAGATCGACAGCAACCTGCACGCCCGGCTTGATGCTTTCCTTGGCAGTAATGGGCACGGGCCCCAGGCTATTTTCACCTTCAACGGCGTGGCCACCCTGACGGTGACCCGTGTATTGCACGACGCGGGTTGCAACCTGTTCCAGGACGTCGGCCTGATTGCGCTGGACGAACTGGACTGGTACCCGCTGGTCGGTAGCGGCATTACCGCGCTCGCCCAACCCACCGAACGCATCGGTGTGGCCGCCTTCGACTGCCTGCACGACCGCCTGCGCGGCGAGAGCGGGGCGCCACGGCGCCTGGACTTCAAGGCAGAGTTGATCGTCCGAGGTTCCACTCAACTACGCGAATGAAGAAACGGCTGGCAACGACGCCGGCCATTGCTGCAGCCAAAAAATGAAACCGGTTTCATAAGGACAAGAACAATGCACGAGAACCCCGTTTCCATCAGCCTCTCCAGCTACGGTGCCAGCTTGGTCCGGGAGCGTGGGCAGGAGAGCTTCCTTGAACTGCTGGCCGCTGCCGGCGTGATATGTGTCGAACTGCGCGAAGAGTTGTTCGACGAGGCCCCGGACGCCGCCGCGCTGTCGGCGGCAATCAACGCGCTGCAGTTGCAGTGCCTGTATTCCTCGCCACTGGAGCTGTGGAGCCCTGAAGGGCAGCTGGACGCGCGCTTGCCTGCCAAGCTGGCGCTGGCCCGCGCACTCGGCGCCGTGGCGCTGAAGGTGTCGTTGGGGCATTACGCTTGCGCATGCGACCTGGCGGCCTTGCAAGCGCAACTGCGCCCTGGTGACCCACTGTTGCTGGTGGAGAACGACCAGACCACGCAGGGCGGGCGCATCGCGCCGCTGCTGCAGTTCTTTGAGCGCTGCGAGGCCCAGGGGCTGGCGCTGGGCATGACCTTCGATATCGGTAACTGGCAATGGCAGGGCGAATCCGCCGCGCAGGCAGCGCGGTTGCTCGGCCGCTGGGTGCGTTACGTGCATTGCAAGGCAGTGCAGCGCGAGGCCAGCGGGCGCCTGGTGGCCGTTGTGCCGCAGGCCCGGGACCTGATGGCCTGGGAGGCAATGTTCGCCGAGTTCACCCCCGGGCTGATGCGCGCCGTGGAGTACCCGCTGGCCGGCGCTGACTTACTGGCTTTGACCCGCGCCCAGGTCAACAACCTGGCCCGCATCGGCATGAGCGAGGAGGTGAGCCATGCCTGAGCATGACGTGCTGTGTTTTGGCGAAACCATGGCCATGTTCGTTGCCGAGCAGGCCGGTGACCTGGCGGCTGTGGGGGCGTTTACCAAGCGCATTGCCGGCGCCGACAGCAATGTGGCCATCGGCCTGGCCCGGTTGGGTTTCCGGGTGCGCTGGCTGAGCCGGGTGGGCAACGACTCGCTGGGCCGCTTCGTGCTCGACACCCTGCAGCAGGAGGGCCTGGACTGCAGCCACGTGGAGGTCGATGACCACCACCCGACAGGCTTCCAGCTCAAGGGCCGTTGCGACGATGGCAGCGACCCTGTGGTGGAGTATTTTCGCCGCAACTCCGCGGCCAGCCACCTATCGCTGGCGCAGTTCAGCCCGGCGTTGCTGCAGGCCCGCCACCTGCACGCCACCGGTATTCCGCTGGCGCTGTCGGCCGGCTGCAGGGCGCTGGCCCATGAGCTGGTCGAGCGCATGCGCAGCGAGGGGCGCAGCATTTCCTTCGACCCCAACCTGCGCCCGTCGCTGTGGCCTGACCGCGCCAGCATGGTCCGTGAAGTCAACGCGCTGGCGATAAAGGCGCACTGGCTGCTGCCAGGGCTCGAGGAAGGGCGGTTGTTGACCGGCCTGCAAACCCCGGCGGACATCGCCGCGTTCTACCTCGACCGTGGTGTCGAGCACGTAGTCATCAAGTTGGGCGGTGAGGGTGCCTACTACCGCAATGCCCAGTGCCAAGGGCAGGTCGCCCCTGTGCCGGTGGCCAAGGTGGTGGACACCGTCGGTGCCGGCGACGCCTTTGCCGTTGGCGTGGTCAGCGGCCTGCTCGAAGGCCGCCCGCTCGCCGAGGCGGTGGCTCGCGGCAACTGGTGCGGCAGCCGCGCCGTGCAATCGCGCGGCGACATGGAAGGCTTGCCACTGCGCCGGGAGCTGGAAGCGTACGCATTACCCAAGAGTGCCTGAAACTTTGATCGCCGGTACGCCGGCCGGTTGCTACAAAAACAACAAGCTCAGGAGCCGCATCATGCAATCGACAAGCCTCGCCCCACGCCGTTGGTGGTACATCATCCCGATCGTCTTCGTCACTTACAGCCTGGCCTACCTCGACCGCGCCAACTACGGCTTCGCCGCCGCCTCGGGCATGGCCGATGACCTGAAGATCACCCCGGCGCTGTCGTCCCTGCTGGGGGCGCTGTTTTTCCTCGGGTACTTCTTCTTCCAGGTGCCTGGTGCCATCTACGCGCAAAAACGCAGCGTCAAAAAGCTGATTTTCGTCAGCCTGATCCTCTGGGGCAGCCTGGCGACCCTGACCGGCATGGTCAGCAATGTCTACCTGCTGATCGGCATCCGCTTCCTGCTCGGGGTGGTCGAGGCGGCGGTGATGCCGGCGATGCTGGTGTACCTGTGCCACTGGTTCACCCGCGCCGAACGCTCGCGCGCCAATACCTTCCTGATGCTGGGCAACCCGGTGACCATCCTGTGGATGTCGGTGGTCTCGGGGTACCTGATCAAGCATTTCGACTGGCGCTGGATGTTCATCATCGAGGGCCTGCCTGCAGTGCTCTGGGCGTTCATCTGGTGGCGCCTGGTGGACGACCGGCCAGCCCAGGTGGGCTGGCTGAGCGAGCAGGAAAAAGCGGCGCTCGAACAGGCCCTGGCCGCTGAGCAGCAAGGTATCAAACCGGTGAAGAACTACCGTGAGGCGTTTCGCTCGCCGCAGGTCATCGTGCTGTCACTGCAGTACTTCTGCTGGAGCATCGGGGTGTACGGCTTCGTGCTGTGGCTGCCCTCGATCCTCAAGCAGGCGGCGAACGTCGACATCGTCGAGGCCGGTTGGCTGGCCTCGGTGCCCTACCTGGCGGCGGTCGTGGCCATGGTCGGGGTGTCGTGGGCCTCTGACAAACTGCAGAAGCGCAAGCGTTTCGTCTGGCCACCCTTGCTGATCGCCGCGTTGGCCTTCTATGGCTCCTACGCCTTGGGCACCGAGCATTTCTGGGCGTCCTATGCGCTGCTGGTGCTTGCCGGGGCTTGCATGTACGCCCCCTATGGCCCGTTCTTCGCCATCGTGCCGGAGATCCTGCCCAGCAACGTGGCCGGTGGGGCCATGGCCCTGATCAACAGCATGGGCGCGCTGGGTTCGTTCGGTGGCTCGTGGCTGGTCGGCTATCTCAATGGCGCCACCGGTGGCCCTGGCGCTTCTTACCTGTTCATGTGCGGTGCGCTGCTGACGGCAGTGGCGCTCACGGCTGCGCTGAAAACATCACAAACCTCCGGCCAGGCCAAGCCCCGCAGCCAGCGCCTGGCAATGAGCCAATAGGAAACGGCTATGAAAAAGCGAATCGTCCTTTACAAGCGCCTGCCCGAGGCCCTGCTGGCGCGCCTGCAACAGCAGGTCGAGGTGACCTGGGTGGATACCTCCGGCAGTGATGGCCTGGCCCGGCTGCGCGATGCCTTGCCCGGTGCCCATGGCCTGCTGGGCGCCAGTTTGCGGCTGGACAGCAGCCTGCTGGACCTGGCGCCACAGCTTGAAGTGGTGGCCAGTGTGTCGGTTGGCGTCGACAACTACGACATTGCCGAGCTGACCCGCCGTGGCGTGATGCTGACCAACACCCCTGATGTATTGACCGAGACCACCGCCGACACCGGCTTTGCCTTGATCCTGGCCACTGCCCGGCGGGTGGTGGAGCTGGCCGGCTGGGTACGTGACGGCCACTGGCAGGCCAACCTTGGGCCGGCGCATTTTGGCAGTGATGTGCATGGCAAGACCTTGGGCATCGTCGGCATGGGGCGCATTGGTGAGGCCTTGGCCCGCCGTGGTGCGGCCGGGTTCGGCATGCGCGTGCTGTACCACAGTTCGCGAGCCAAGCCAGAGGTGGACGCCCGCTATGGTGCCCGGTATCGCACCCTGGACGAGCTGCTGAGCGAGGCGGATTTTGTCTGTTTGACGGTGCCCTTGAGCGCCAGCACCGAAGGCCTGATCGGCGCACGGGAGCTTTCGCTGATGAAGCCCGAGGCGATCCTGGTGAACATTGCCCGCGGGCGTGTGGTGGATGAACAGGCACTGCTTGCGGCGTTGCAGGCCAAGCGCATCCGCGGCGCCGGGCTGGATGTGTTCGTACAGGAACCACTGCCGGCCCATTCGCCGCTGTTGCAACTGGACAACGTGGTGGCCACGCCGCACATCGGCTCGGCGACCCACGAAACCCGTGAGGCCATGGCGCGCTGTGCGGTAGAGAATCTGTTGAGCGCGTTGGCGGGCGAGCGGCCGGCGAACCTGGTGAATGAGGTGGCTATGGGGGGGTAACGCCTGATTTTTTCAGCGTCGGTGAAAACGAGCGCCGCCCGTGCGGCGCTCGATAGGCGGTAGGCTCCTACTGGCCGCCCTTCATCCGCCGTGCCACCGCATATATCCCCAACCCGACCAGCGCCGCAGCGGCGCCGATATAGCCGGTGCTGGTCCAGCCCAGCCCGGCACTGATGGCCATGCCGCCAAACCAAGGCCCCAGGGCATTGGCCAGGTTGAAGGCTGCATGGTTGGAAGCCGCTGCCAGGCTCGGCGCTTCGTGGGCGATGTCCATCAGGCGGATCTGCAAGGGGGCGGCCAGGGCGATCATGGTGCCGACCAGGCCGATGCCCAGCAGCAGTGTCCACAGCGAATGGGCAGCGATGGTGAAGAACAACAGCACGGCGGTCGACCACACCAGCACGATGCCCACGGCGCGGAACTGCAGCCGGTCGAACAGCTTGCCGCCGGCAATGTTGCCGATGATGCCGCCAATACCGAAGGCGGCCAGGCCAAAGGGGATCCACTGGGGAGCGACCTGAGTCACCTCCAGCATGGTCGGCGCCAGGTAGCTGAACACACAGAACATGCCGGCGAAACCGATCGAGGCGATGGCCAGCGCCATCCACACCTGCGGCAGGGTGAACGCTTGCAGCTCCTTGCGTGGGTCGCTGCGTGTTTCATCGCGCCGCTGCGGCACGTACTGCCAGACCAGCGCGATGGTGCACACAGCGATCAGGCCCACCAGCAAAAACGCCGAGCGCCAGCCGAAGTACTGCCCCAGCAAGGTCGCCACAGGGTTGCCCAGCAACATGGCCAGCGTGAGGCCCATCATGACCCGGGCCACGGCACCGGCGCGCTGGTTGCTCGGCACCATGCTCGAGGCAACCACCGCGGCAATGCCGAAGTACGCCCCATGGGGCAAGCCGCTGATAAAGCGGAAGGCCACCAGGCCTGCGAACGACGGGGCGAAGGCGGTAGCCAGGTTGCCGACGGCATACAGCGCCATCAACAAAAGCAGCATGTGCTTGCGCAGCAGCTTGGCGCCGAGAATGGCCAGCGCTGGTGCACCCACCACCACGCCCAGTGCGTAGGCGCTGATCGCATGGCCTACCTGCGGTTCGCTCAGTTGCAGGTTGCCGGCGATGTCCGGCATCAGCCCCATGATCGCGAATTCGCCGGTGCCAATGGCAAAACTGCCCAAGGCCATGGCGGCTTCCATCTTGCCGATTTC
This sequence comes from Pseudomonas sp. M2, assembly GCF_015751845.1. Taxonomy (NCBI): domain Bacteria; kingdom Pseudomonadati; phylum Pseudomonadota; class Gammaproteobacteria; order Pseudomonadales; family Pseudomonadaceae; genus Pseudomonas; species Pseudomonas sp. M2. The sequence continues at coordinate 5,435,369 of NZ_JADOUD010000001.1, read as the reverse complement.
GCCTTTGGAGAGGGCGACCGGCGGTATTTCCTGAACTGACATTAGGGTCCCTATTGAAACATGCTGAAACGTTCAAGTCGGGATCATAGTCAATTCGCGCCCTGAGCGTCGAGGATGACGGCTTGCCGGATCAGTCCGTCATCTGCAGGTCGGGCAGCTTCACCCGGAAGGCGCGGGTCAGCCCCAGCAGGCAGACGAAGCCTGCGGCCATCCAGCACAGGCCGATGGTGAACGACATGCTCGACAGGCTGCTCCACAGCCACAGTGTGCTCAAAAAGCCCAGCGCCGGCAGCGCGCCATACAGCAGGCAGTTGCGTGTGCCACGCAGCTTCTGGTCGACCAGGTAATGCTTGAGCACCGCCAGGTTGACTGCCGAGAAGGCGAACAGCGCGCCGAAGCTGATCATGTTGGCGACGGTGTCCAGGGTGATGAACAGGGCGACCAGCGACAGGGTGCTGACCAGCATGATCGCCGTGGCCGGCACGCGCTTTTTCGTCACCAGGCGGCCAAAGGCCCGCGGCAATGCGCCGTCGCGGCCCATGGCGAACAGCACGCGGGACACGCTGGCCTGGGACACCATGGCCGAGGCGAAGCAGCCGGCCACGTAGGTGGCGGTAAAGCCGGTCACCAGCAGTTCGCCACCGACATGGCGCATCACATCCACCGAGGCGGAGTCCGGGTCAGCGAAAGATGTCCAATCGGGGAAAACCATCTGGGCGCAATACGACACCAGCAGAAACAGCAGGCCACCGATCACCGACACTGCCATGATGGCCTGCGGGATACGCCGGGTCGGGTCGCTGGTTTCCTCGGCCATGGTCGACACGGCGTCGAAGCCCAGAAAAGACAGGCACAGCACCGCAGCGCCGGCCATGATCAGCGGAACACTGAAGCCCTCATGGTGGAACGGTGCCAGCAATGACACCGGCGCGCTCTGGTCGCTGAGGTTGCGCACCGACAGCGCGACGAAGACGACGATGAACACCAGTTGCGCAACCACCAGTATCCAGTTGACCCGTGTGATCGACTCGATGCCGATCAGGTTGAGGAAGGTGACCAGGGCGATTGAGCCGAGCACCCACACCCAGGCAGGCACCGCCGGGAAGTACTCGGACATGTAGATGCCAATCAGCAGGTAGCTGAGCAAGGGCAGGAAGATGTAGTCGAGCAGCAGGGTCCAGCCGGCGATGAAACCGAAGTGGCTGCCGAAGGCTTTGCGGGTGTAGGTGTAGACCGAGCCGGAGTAGGGGTGGGCCTGGACCATGCGGCCGTAACTGTAGGCGGTGAGCAACATGGCGGCGAGGGTCAGCAGGTACGCGGTGGGCAGGTGCCCTTTGGTCATCTGGGTGACCAGCCCGTAGGTGGTGAATACGGCCAGGGGGACCATGTAGGCGAGGCCGAACAGCACCAGCGCGGTCATGCCCATGGATTTTCTGAAACGGCCTGAAGCGGTGGGGTGCGACGCAGGGTGGGGCGGATGGGCTGTATTTGTTGTTGTATGCATTGCTGACTCCTGGTTCTGGATGCAGGACGCCGCAATATGCGAGCAGGCTCGATACTGTTGATGGCGTTGGATCAGGGGCAGAGCTTGAGGTGGGACGTGGGAATGCTCCCACACTCGCGGCGCACCCGAAATCACCCTTTGGGGGGAGCCTGTACGGTACCCACACGCGGGTGACGCGCTAGGCCAGCAGGCTTTCCAGGTTGTGCAGGATCGAGGCTGCGTCGTAGGGCTTGCGCACCACCGGCACATGCTTCAAATGGTCGGGGATGTTCATGCTGTCGCCATAGCCGGTGGCGAACAGGAAGGGGATGCCCAGGCTTGTGAGCGCTTCGGCCACGGCAATGGAGGTGCCGGTGCCCAGGTTGATGTCCAGTACTGCGACATCCGGCGTGTGGCTGGCAATCAGCTTCAGGGCTTCGGCTTCGGAGCTTGCGGTGAGCACATCCTGCACCTGCGCATCGGCCAGAATCTGCTCAAGGCCAACCGCAATCACCAACTGGTCTTCGAGTATGAGCACACGCGCATTGACCAGGCTGCTGCAGTCTACCTGTGGCTGCTGTGCAACCGCCGGGGTATCGCTGGCGAGCTCTTCGGCCAGCGTCAGGTGCTTTGCCGGAATCCGGAAGAACCCTTGCAGGCCCTCTGGCCGGTATTCAAGGGTGCTGCTGCCACCGAGGTCGAACGGGATGCTTCGTTCGATCAGAACCGAGCCGAAACCGCTGCGCGTCGGTGCCCGTACGGTTGGCCCGCCGCTCTCGCGCCATGTGATGTCGCAGGCCCCGCCCGTGTCGACAACCCAGTTGACGGTCAACTTGCCGCCCGCCCTGGACAGGGCGCCGTACTTTGCCGCATTGGTCGCCAGCTCATGAAGCACCAGAGCCATCACCGAATAGGCGCGGGCATCGAGCAGCAGCCCGGGGCCCTTGAGCACCAGTGCATCGGCGCTGGTGCGGTACGGCGACAGCTCGGCCTCCAGCAAGCTGGCAAAACGGCCGCCACCGTCACCCCGGACCACCTGATCATGTGCCAGGGACAACGCCTGGATACGCCCCTTGAGCGTCGCCACATAACCACTGAGCGTCTGGTTTTCCGAGGTGGGGTGGGCGACCAGCGCACCGATGAGCGCAAGAATGTTCTTCACCCGGTGGTTGAGCTCCTCGTTGAGCATCCGCTGGCGAACATCCGCCCTGGAACGCTCATCGGCCAGCAGCTCACTGTTATGCAGCGCGACCTCGACCACCGCCGCACGGATGGCTTCGCCAAACTGGCGGTCTTGCTCGGACCAGGGCAGGCAGTGGTGGTGGACTGTCTGCTTCCACACGGCGAAGCTCTTGCGGGGGGTGAGGCGGTCACCCAGGGGGCCGTTCTCGTAGGTCTTGTTGGGGTCGCCGGCCCAATCCAGGGTTTCGATCACCTCCTTGCGAAACAGCATGAGGTAGTCCCGTGGGTGCTGCGACATCGGGATGATCAGTACCCCCGAGACCTCCGTGGCATAGTCCTGGGCTGCAGGGTGCGCCAGCGACAGGCAGTTCGACGCCCAAGTGCGGCCTTCGGCGACACCCTCGGCGAAGCTGAGCAGCCCGGGCACCGCCTGCCTTGGCGGCGTCAGCCCGGCTACGGTCCATTGGCCTTGCAACGACATGCCAATGCCATCGCAGGGTATGAGGGCCTGGAAGTCGCTCAGGCGAGCGCGCAGCAGTTCATCGATGGCCGTTGTGCGGTGAGCATCGTGCAGCAGGTTGTCCAGCACCTGCCGGGCGTGGGCAGCGGCCTCCAGGGTTTGCCTGGCCTGCAGTGTCTGGATATGCAGGGAAAAGAACTCGCCGAACATTTCTGCGGCCACCCGTTGGCCCATGCTCAGCGTGCGTGGTGCGTAATGGTGGCAGGCGATCAGCCCCCAAAGGGCACCGTCGACGATCACTGAAATGGACATGGATGCGCCCACGCCCATGTTGTTCAGGTATTCGCAGTGAATCGGTGAAACGCTGCGCAGGTGCGCGTAGGACAGGTCGAGCGGCTCGCCAGACAAATCCAGCACCGGCTCGAGCGGCACGGTCTTGAAGTTGGCGTCGGCAATCACCCTCACAGGGTTGCGCAAATACAGTGCACGGGCCTGCTGGGGAATATCCGATGCCGGAAAGTATTGCCCCAGAAAGCTTTCAAGCCCACTACGCCGGGCTTCGGCTACAACCTTGCCCGCGCCGTCGGCGCCGAGCTGATAGATCATCACGCGGTCGTAACCCAGCAGTGCACGAACACGCTTGGCGGTATCGGCCACAAGCCTGTCGGAGCGGTCGATCTCGCGCAACTGGGCGATGACCGTGCGCACCAGTTCGATCGGTTCGGCGATGCTCTGGCTGGCGGGCTCGAACTCGAGGATGACAGTGCCCTTGAACAGGTGGGCAGACACATCGAACGCCTGGCCTGAAGCCAGCGGCACGCCGAACGACAGCGCTGGCCTGGAAGCTTCCTTCACACGTGCCAGGGAGTTGCGAACCGTGTGGGCTGCCTCAATACCGATGATCGCCTCCAGTCGTTGACCATTGACGCCGCCTGCCACGCCGAGCATGTGGGGCGTATTTGCGGAGTGGCGCAGGACCAGGCTGGCTGAGGCGTCGCAAGCGAGCAGGCAGCCGTGTGGCTGAATGCTCCCCGGTATCTGGATCGGTTCGCGATCACAATTGGTCAAGTTGACGTGAGGTTGCAAGGTCATGGGTTCCCGCCGGCAGTGCATAGGCCGGCTGCCTGTGTGACCGCCGAGCATGTTCAAGCAAACGCAGTGTTTACAGTCGTATTCATGGGCGAGTCTAGCCTGCGCCTATGGCTTAGTCACCTTGGCGTCGTAGAGGTTTCGCGAGCTTTTGCCCAAATTGCCATCAGTGGGCACCGGTGCATTGGCGTGGATGCTCAGGCTTGAGCCAGGACGCCGGGGCGGGCCTACTTATGCCAGAAAGTGCGGTTCGTTGGGCGCATCATTGTGTGCATCCTGGCGGATGTCGAGGTATACGGCAGCTCCACATACGCCGACCAGGCCTACCGTGGCGATCACGATGTCACCCAGCAACATGCCAGCGAGCAGGGTCAACAAACTCAGCCTACAGAACAGCGCCATGGCCACCTCCTTGGCAGTTGGGTTGCGCAATGCCCCGTACCATACCGCCCAGGGCTCAGGGATGCAGCCTGGCCTGGCTGCCGTGGCACTCCTTGCGCCTGCTTTGGCAGAATGAGCGCCTTCGGGGCACAGCAGTGATGCTCCCATGTGATCCGGTATCCGGGTGGCCAACACGCCGATGCACATCATCACCGGGTGCTGCAGTTTTGCCATGAACCTTTGGTTCAGAAACCTTCCAGCACGACCTTGCCGCGGGCCTTACCGCTTTCGAGCAGGGCATGGGCGCGCCTGAGGTTGTCAGCGTTTATTGCACCGAAGTGCTCGCCTACGGTGGTTTTGAGCACACCCTCGTCGATCAGGGCCGATACGCGCTCGAGCAACTGATGCTGCTTGATCATGTCTTCGGTGGTGTAAAGCGAACGCGTGAACATCAGCTCCCAGTGCAGGGACAGTGACTTGCGTTTGAGCGGCACGACGTCAAGCTGTACGGGGTCATCGATCAGCGCAAGCTTGCCTTGCGGCCGCAGCACTTCCACCAGTTGCGCCAGGTAAGTGTCGGTGTGCGTCAGGCTGATCACGTAATCCACTGGCTCCAGCTTGAGTTCCGCCAGTTGTTGTGGAATCGAAACCGTGTGATCGATGACGTGGTGGGCGCCCAGTTCGCTGACCCATTGCTGGGTTTGCGGGCGGGAGGCCGTGCCGATCACGGTCAGTTGGGTGAGCTGCCTGGCCAGTTGCACCAGGATCGAGCCGACGCCGCCAGCGGCGCCAATGATCAGCAGGCTTTGCCCCTTGCCACCGTGCTGCTCGACGCCCAACCGGTCGAACAGCAGTTCCCAGGCGGTGATGGACGTCAGCGGCAAGGCTGCAGCGCTGGCATTGTCCAGGCTGCGGGGTTTGCGCCCGACGATGCGCTCATCCACCAGATGATACTCGCTGTAGCTGCCAGGGCGGTCGATGGCACCGGCATAGAACACCTCGTCACCTGGCTGGAACAGTGTCACGGCATTGCCCACCTCGCGCACGATACCTACCGCATCCCAGCCCAGCACCTGGGGTTGGTCGGCGCTGCGTGACGCGCGCACTTTGGTATCGACCGGGTTTACCGCAATGGCCTTGATTTCGACCAACAGATCACGGGCACCCGGGGTTAGGTTGGGCAGGTCTGCCTCATACAGCGACTGCGGGTCTTCAATCGGCAAACCGGGTTGGGTGAAAACAATGGCCTTCATTGCCATTACCTCGATAGGGAAGGAGTGCTGGTCAGGCTATCTGCATTGTGTTGAGTCAAAAACAGGGGAAATTGGATAAGACTTTCACTTTTCCAGTGAAAGTCAGGCGGGCCCCGCATGTTTCGGTCGGTGCGGATCAAAGCCTCTGCAGTGCCGGCGTTGGCTCACCGCAGAGTGACAGCACCCCTCGTTCTGGCGAGTTGAACATCGACTTGAGGTTGCTTTCGATATTGCGGCAAAAGTCTTCGGTGCGGATGCGGTGCTGGCTGTTGCCGAAAGGCGCCTGAAGGTCCGTGCCGATGCGCTCCATGGCCAGCAGCATGCAGCCCACGACCGTCGACACCACCGGTGTGAACCAGCCCAGGGACGGGACTAGGCTCAGCGGCATGATGATGCAGAACAGCGTGCCAAATAGTCTTGGGAAATACACATAAGGGTAGGGCAGCGGTGTATTGGCGATACGCTCCATGCCACCTTGCCAGTTCGAAAGGTCTACCAGCGTCGACTCGATGCGCGCCAGCCTGATGCTGTCCAGCCGGCCTTCGTTGAACTCGCGCGTGATCAGTTCTGCCGAACCGCTGAGAATGTCGTTGGGCAAATTGCTGGTTCCCGCCAGGCGGGCCCGTTCACTTTCAGTGAGCAAAGCGGCCAGCGCTTCAGGGTTCTTGTCACCGCCCAGGTGCATGCGCAGGGCATGCAGGTAAGCCACATGCCGCCGCATGAGTTGGGCTTTTACCGGGTTCAGGTCATGGGTATCGTCGATGAGGGTAAGTACCTGCCTGCCCAGGCTGCGGGAGCTGTTGACCATCGAGCCCCACAGTGTCCTGGCCTCCCACCAGCGATTGTACGCACTGGAGTTGCGAAAGCTGATAAGCACCACCAGCGCGGAACACAAGAGCGTCAGGGGCATCAGGGGCAGCTCAAGCCCGTAGCCTGTGACCAGCATGGCATCAAACGTAACAACTACGTCCCACAGCAATAACCAGAGCAGCGACCAGCCGACGTATGTCACCGTCCTGGCCAGGCATTTCCATTTCATATCCAGTGCATGGGTCATGGCAGAACTCCTTGTAAGCCCAAAAAGGCGGGGGAAAGCGCCTTTGCTGGGGACAGGTTAAGGTGCCAGACTTAATCGCAGCTTAATCTTGAGCCTAAGTATGGTGAGCCTTCCGGCGCTTGGCGCAGGTATGCGACCATGGCCGACAGTTGCCATTAAGAGACAGGTTATGGATCGCGAACGTCCTGGCATTTACAGCCCTACTGGCGCATCTGCAGCGCAGAGCCAGGAACATGCGTTTCCAACCAATACTGCCGAGCGATTGCAGCTGGCGCTCGATGCAGGCGCGATCATCGGCACCTGGTTATGGGATATCCCCAATAACCAGGTCACAGCCGATGAACGCTTCTCCCGATCCTTCGGGCTGCCCGCCGACAGGTGCATGGCGGGCATACCGATCGAAGAAGCGTTTGCCTCGATTCACCCGCACGACCAAGAGCGTGTCTGGGCCGACATCCAGCAAGCGATGGGCCGCGGTGGTGCGTTCAGGTGCGAATACCGGGTTAGACACGATGATGGCGGCTATCGATGGGTCGAGGCCAATGGCCGTGCACAGCTCGACCCACAAGGTGTGGCAGTGAGGTTCCCTGGCATACTCATGGATATCGAATCGCGCCGCTCGGCAGAGGCTGAGCGCGACAGGATGTCGGCCCTGCTGCGAACATTCACGGCAGCGGTGCCAGGGGTTGTCTATGCCAAGGACCTGGCAGGACGCATGCTGGTGGCCAATCATGGTGCCACGCAACTGATCGGCAAGCCGCCGGAGTTCTACCTGGGAAAGACCGATATCGAGTTCCTGGAGGACAAAGCCCAGGCTCGCCAGGTGATGGAAACAGATCAGCGCATCATGCATGGTGGGGTAGCCGAGCAGATCGAAGAGCAGGTGGACATGCCCGATGGCTCGGCAACTTACTGGCTTTCCATCAAGGCCCCGCTGTTGAGCGACACCGGAGAAGTCATGGGGCTGATCGGGTCCTCTATCGATGTAACGGCCCGGAAAAATGCTGAATCCAAGTTACTTGAGCTCAACCGCACGCTGGAAGCACGCATCGAGCAAGCCGTTGCCGAACGTGAAGCGGCGCAGGCGGCACTTCGTCAGTCACAAAAGATGGAAGCGGTCGGCCAGCTGACCGGGGGGATTGCCCACGACTTCAACAACCTCCTGGCAGGAATAACCGGCAGCCTCGACCTGATCAAGCTGCGCCTGAAACAGGGTCGAGTCGCCGATGTGGAGCGCTACTTGTCGGTGGCGCAGGGGGCGGCGCAGCGGGCTGCCTCGCTCACGCACAGGTTGCTGGCCTTCTCTCGTCGGCAGACGTTGCTGCCCGAGCATACAGATGTGAATACGTTGATCAGCGACATGGAAGAGCTGATTCGTCGGACGGTCGGCCCTTCGATTCACCTTCAGGTGGAATTGGGTGCCCAGGCAAGCACCTGCCTGGTTGACCCGGCGCAAGTCGAAAATGCGCTGCTCAATCTTTGTATCAATGCCCGTGATGCCGGTGGCAGCGAGATAGCCGTCACTACTTCAAACCAGTTTCTGCCGCAGGGGCCTGGGCTGGATCCAGAGCTCAACGCCGGAATGTTCCTGACCATTTGCGTGGCCGACGATGGTATCGGCATGAATGCCGAGACACTCAGCCGCGCATTCGAGCCCTTTTTCACGACCAAACCAGTTGGCGCAGGCACCGGGCTGGGCTTGTCGATGATCTATGGGTTCGCCAAGCAGTCCGGGGGCCAGGTCAAGATTGAATCGCAGGAGGGCGCCGGCACACGCGTCTTCCTTCAGTTACCCAGCCACGCCGCCCAGGTCGACAGGGAGGTGTGTGAGCAAACACCGGTCAAGGTGCCAACAGCGTTGTCCGGTGAAACGGTATTGGTGGTCGACGACGAGCCCTCGGTGCGCATGTTTGTCAGCGAAACCCTGGGCAGCTGTGGTTACGTAGTGATTGAAGCCGCTGACAGCTTGGCGGGCCTGCAACTGCTGCGCTCGGATACCCGTATCGACCTTTTGGTTACGGACATTGGCTTGCCGGGCGGTATTGACGGTCGGCAGATGGCGCAGACCGGCCGCCTTTGCAGGCCTGGGTTGCCGGTGTTGTTCATGACCGGGTATGCGCAGCCGAATGTGCTGAGCGACACGCCGATGGAGGCGAATACGGCAGTGCTCACAAAACCGTTCGCGCTCGACGCGCTGACACTGAACGTGAATGTTTTGCTGAAACAGACAGGCCGGTAGTTCTGCACTCGGGCAAACCAGGCTGAGTTATTTTCCCATGCCGACTTTTCTTGCCCGGGTTGTGCGCTAGTCTGATCACGCAGATGTAGGTGAATGGGATGTCACAAGAGTTCAAGGGGTAACACCAGTCAGCCAAACGATTTGGGGCCGCTCTGCGGCCCATCGCCGGCAAGCCAGCTCCTACATGTATAACGCAGACCTCAAGAACTGCGCGCTCCGGGTGGGAGCTGGCTTGCCAGCGATGGGCTGCGTAGCAGCCCTGATAACCCTGACTGACTGGCATTGCGCCCAACGGGCCGTTTTGAGCATTGACCGTGGAGCTTAAGGATGGGGCGTTGCAACGAAGGGAAAGGCGCGTTTTGGTATTTTGGTATTGGCTGGTGTTTGGCTGTTGTGATCACGCTGTTGCTCGGCCCGAACGCGATAGCGTTTGCCGCTGAAAGCCCTGGCCAGTTGCCGGGGCCTGCAAAGGAAACCGAAGGCTATGTGGCGACCGCTACATGCCTTGGCTGCCACACCACGCAGGCCCAGGCCTGGAAAGATTCGGACCACGGCTGGGCCATGCGCGAGGCTACCGAGGCCAACGTGCTGGGCAATTTCAAGGACGCCGCCTTCGATGAGGCTGGAGTAAAGGCCCGCTTCTTTCGCAACGCAGACGGTTTTTTCGTCAATACCGAGGGTGAGGATGGGCAGCCGGCAGACTTCCAGATCCTCTACACCTTCGGCCACTACCCGTTGCAACAGTACCTTGTGGCGCTGCCCAGAGGGCGCCTGCAGGCTCTGACCATCGCCTGGGACAGCCGGGCACAGGGCGAGGGCGGGCAGCGCTGGTTCTCACTCTATCCAGGGCAACGTTTTGCCCCCGACGACCCCTTGCACTGGACCGGCCGCTATCAGAACTGGAACGGCATGTGCGCTGATTGCCATTCCACGCAGCTGCTCAAACAATACGACGATCGTCAGGACAGCTTCGCCACCACCTGGAAAGAGCAGAATGTCGGCTGCCAGAGCTGTCACGGGCCGGGGCAGGCGCATGTCGCCTGGGCGAAGCAGGCCGCGCCGGGCGACCATGCCCAAGCGTCTGCCAAGGACATGGGCCTTGCGGTGGACTACAAGGCATTGGGCAGCCAGGGCCAGGTCGAACAGTGCGCATTCTGCCATAGCCGCCGGCAAACGCTGGGCGTTGGCCAGCTGCCCGGCCACCCGCAGCTTGACCAGAGTTTGCCGGCCACCTTGCGCACCGGCCTCTATCATGCCGATGGGCAGATTGACGGTGAGGTATACGAGTTCGGCTCGTTCACCCAAAGCAAGATGTACGCCGCCGGGGTGGGGTGCACCGATTGCCACAACCCGCACACCAACAAGGTGAGGGTCGAAGGCAACGGCCTGTGCCTGCAATGCCACAACGGCAATCCACCGGTGGCGCGCTTCGCCTCCCTGCAAGCCAAGGACTACGACACGCCGGCTCACCATCATCACGCGCCAGGCAGCCCTGGCGCACAGTGCGTGAGCTGCCACATGCCGACCAAGACCTACATGGTGGTCGACCCACGGCGCGACCACAGCCTGCGCATCCCGCGGCCGGACCTGGCAAGCAAGGTCGACAGCCCCGATGCCTGCACCGCCTGCCACACGGACCAGCAACCGGCCTGGGCGGCCAAGGCCATCGAGGGGTGGTTTGGCGAGCCGCGTCGGCCGGTGCTGTTTGGCGAGGCTTTCCAGGCGGTACGTAATGGCGACGGCATCCCGTTGAGCCTGTTGGGCACGGTGCTGGCCGACAAGGGCAAGCCAGCCATCGTGCGCGCCACTGCTGCCGAACAGATGGCCGACCTCGGCCCACAGGCTCTAATCAGTCTGGGCTGGGCGTTGAAAGACCCGAGCCCGCTGGTGCGTGCCTACGCGGTGTCGGGGTTTGTCAGCGTGCCTGCGGAGCAGCGCCTCAAGCCGCTGTTGCCATTGCTTGAAGACCCCGCCCTGGCGGTACGCGATGAGGCCGTCCGGGCGTTGGCCGATGTGCCTAAGGCGCAGGTGCCTGCCCAGTCTCTGGACGCGTTCAGCACTGCTCTGGCCGACTATGAGACGCGCCTGCGTGGCAATGCGGACCTGCCCGGCGGGCGCTTGAACCTGGCGGTGCTGCTGAGCAGGCAGGGGCGGCAGGGCGAAGCCATGGACCAATACCGGCAGGCTTTGAGGCTGGACCCGTACTTTGTGCCTGCGCGCGTCAACCTGGCCAACCTTGCAACGGGCGAAAATCAGCTGGATGAAGCGGAAAAGGTCCTGCGCGCAGGCGTGGCACTGGACAAGATGCCGGCCACCGATCGGGGCAACCTGGCTTACATGCTGGCCTTGCTGCTGGTGGAGCGACGCCAGCCCGAAGAGGCGCTGGGCTGGATGGAAACCGCGGCTGTCGCGCTGCCGGGCAACACGCGCATTCGCTACAACCAAGGCCTGTTGCTGTCACGCATGAACCGTCGGGATGAAGCGTTGGTGGCTTTGGAACGGGGCCTTGAGCAGGCACCGGACAACGCCGACCTGCTGTACTCGCTGATCTACCTGCATGCCTTGGCCGGTGAGCGCAGTGAGGCCTACGCCTATGTGCAGCGCATGCGCAAAGTGGCCCCCGATGACCCGCGCCTGCAAGGCATCGAGCCCTATTGGCAAAAATATGAAAGTACCAACTGAACTGGCGCGGGCGCCGCAAGCGTCTAGCTTTACCTCGTCACCTGCAGCAGTTGCAAACATCCAGGGGCCTCCTGCCGAGACCCCGACTGACTAGGATCGGATCAGTGGATATACGTGAGCAGATAGCAGCGCTTGAAGCCAGTGTGGCGCAAAGCGTACTGGGCCAGGCAGATACCATCCGCCATGTGATCCTCGGCTTGCTGGCCAACGGTCACGTATTGCTGGAGAGCCTGCCGGGGCTGGCCAAGACGCGCACGGTCAAGGCCTTGGCCACGCATCTGGAAGCCAGCATGCGGCGCATCCAGTTCACCCCCGACCTGCTGCCATCGGACATCACCGGTGGCGAGATTCTGCAGCAGACCGCGCAGGGCAACGAAATCAAGTTTCAGCCCGGGCCGTTGTTCGGCAACGTGATTCTTGCCGACGAAATCAACCGCGCACCGGCCAAGGTCCAGGCTGCATTGCTGGAGGCCATGGAAGAACGCCAGATCACCGTGGCCGGGCAGAGCTACCCGATGTCCGGGCTGTTCATGGTGCTGGCAACCCAGAACCCGATCGAGCAAGAGGGCACGTACCCGTTGCCCGAGGCGCAGATGGACCGGTTTCTGATGAAACTGCAACTGGACTATCCCAAAGTCGAGGACGAGACCCAGGTGCTGCGCCTGGTGCGCAACGAAGAACAGCAGGCCGGCCGCCCGCATCAGGCGCCTGAGCGCCTGGCCCAGGAGGTGGTGTTCGCGGCGCGCAGCGCTATTGCTGGCATACAGGTAGCGCCTGCGCTCGACCGTTACCTGATCGACCTGATCAATGCCACACGCCACCCCGCTGAGCATGACCCTGACCTGGCGCGCTGGATCAAGATCGGCGCCAGCCCGCGTGGCGGCATCAGCCTGGACCGGGTGGCCCGGGCCCATGCCTGGCTGGCAGGGCAAGACTTCGTCACCCCTGATGACGTGCGTGCGGTGGTGCACCCGGTGTTGCGCCACCGCCTGCAACTTTCTTACGACGCGGTGGCCGATGGTATTGGCCCCGACCAGGTGATCGACCGGTTGCTGGACACAGTGGCGATCCCGGCCTGAACGGAGCAAGCCGATGCAACCGACCCAGGACGGCTTCGTCCATGCCTCGCTCAGCCAGTTGATGGCGTTCGAACACCACGCACGCGGCTTGAGTTTCGTTGCCCGCCAACCGCTGGCAAGCATCCTGGCGGGCAACCATGCTTCGCGCCTGCGTGGCCGGGGCTTGAGCTTCGACGAGCTGCGCCGGTATATCCCGGGTGACGACCTGCGCCATCTGGACTGGCGTGCGTCGTTGCGTTACGGCAAGCCGTTCGTGCGCACCTTCACCGAAGAGCGCGATCGGCCAACGCTGCTGCTGGTCGATCAACGCATGAGCATGTATTTCGGTTCACAGCGCAGCTTCAAGTCGGTCACCGCCGCAGAGCTTGCGGCGTTGTCGGCATGGATTGCCCTGCAGGCCGGTGACCGGGTAGGCGGGCTGGTGTTCGATGATCAGCAGGTGGTGCACATCAAGCCGTTGCGCAGCCGCGCACGGGTACAAGCACTTTGCGCGGCCGTGGTGCGCAGCAACAACCGCCTTAGCGCAGATGGCCCGGACAGCGAGCATGAGGGGCAACTTGACAACATGCTACGCACGGCCATCGGCATCGCTGGGCATGATGCCCTGGTCTGCATCATCAGTGACTTTGCCGGGGTGTCGGAGCAGACCTTGAAGCTGCTGCGACAGTTGAGTGCGCACAATGATGTGATCGCCATGCAGGTGTACGACCCTATCGCGCTCGACGTGCCGGACAAAGGGCGGTTGAGCGTGACCCAGGGTGAAATGCAAGTCGAGCTTGAAGTCGGGCGCCGCCAGGTGCACCGGCCATTGGGCGATTTCCTCTCCGGGCGCCTGCAGGCAGTGGCCCAGTTGCTGCGCCGCAGCCAGATCCCCCTGATGATGATCAGTACCGGCGAAGAGGTGCTGGGCCAGGTGCGACGCGAACTGGGGCGGCTGTCCGGAGGTGCCCGATGAGTGTTCGGCCGCCGCCTCCCGCCATCGACCAGCTCAAGGAGCTGCCACTGCCGGTGCCGCCGTTCAGTTATACCCCGCAAACCTGGGGCTGGGCGGTAGTGCTGGCGATCGTGTTGGTGGCCGGGCTGGTCTGTGCCGCCTATGCCTGGCGCCGTTGGCAGCGCAACCGTTATCGGCGTGAAGCGTTGCTGCGGCTGGACGCACTCGTGGCGGCACTCAACACCCCCGAGCAGCGCTTGCCGGCCCTGCGTGAGTTGCCGGAACTGCTCAAGCGGGTTGCGCTTTCCATGCCTGATGCGCCGCCGGTGCAAAGCCTGTCAGGCCAGCATTGGCAGGGCTTTCTTCAGCACAGGGCACGTTTTGCCTTGCCGGTGCAGTTTGCCGCGCAACTGCACACCTTGGCCTATGCACCTGACCTGCAGGTGCAAGCGATTGACGATCAAGAACTCAGCACCTTGGTGCACACCTGCAGGCGCTGGATCGAGGTGCATCATGTGGCAGTTTGACTACCTCTGGGTGTTTTTGCTGCTGCCCTTGCCCTGGCTGGCCTACCGTTTCATGCGGCCTTATCGCGAAGCGCACAGCGCACTGCGGGTGCCGTTTTTCTTCGCCATGAGCCGTGCCGTGAACCAGTTGCCGGGCACCTCGCGAAGGTCGGGCGGGCGCTGGCAGGCGCTCATGAACCTGCTGGTATGGGGCCTTCTGGTGGCGGCCTGCGCGCGGCCGGTGCTGGTGGAGAAGGCTATCGAGCATAATCAGCCGATCCGCGACATGCTGCTGGCGATCGATATTTCTCAATCCATGCAGGCCAAGGACTTCACCGATGCCAATGGCCGGCAGGTGGACCGGTTGACGGCAGTCAAAGCGGTGGTGCGCGACTTCATCGCGCAGCGCAAGCAAGACCGCATTGGCCTGATCGTCTTTGGCACCGGTGCCTACCCGCAGGCACCCTTGACCCTGGACCACGCCAGCCTGTCGCTGCTGCTGGATGAGGTCGGGGTCGGTATGGCCGGGCCGAATACCGCGATCGGTGATGCCATTGGCCTTGCCATCAAGCTGCTGGACCAGGCCAAGGAGCAGGAAAAGGTGATGGTGCTGCTCAGCGATGGCAATGACACCGGCAGCGCGATCACGCCCGAGCACGCGGCGGCCTTGGCCCGAGAACGGGATATCGTGGTACATACCATCGGTATCGGCGATCCGCAGGCCAGCGGTGAAGACAAAGTCGACCTGCAGGCGCTTGAAGGCATCGCGCGCACCACCGGTGGCAGGTTCTTCCGTGCCGATGACCGGGGCGCGCTGGCCCAGGTATATGCCACGCTCGACCGGATAACCCCGCACACGGTCAAGACCTTCAGCCATCAGCCCAAGCGTGACCTGTTCTGGTGGCCGCTGGGCGCCGCCCTGCTGTTGCTGGCCCTGAGCCACAGCCTGGCTGCGATAGCCAGCACTGTGCGGGCGCGGCCTGCGCAGGGGAGGCTGTGACATGGACATCGACCTCAGTGCATTGCATCTGCTGCGGCCATACTGGTTATTGCTGTTGATTCCGGCGGCGCTGTTGCCTTGGGCCTGGCAGCGGCGCCATGACCTGAAACGGCAATTGCAAGGCGTCATCGCCCCGCACCTGGTGCAGCATTTGATCATCACGCCTGAACAACGCCAGCGCGTGCGGCCTGTGCATTTGCTGGCAACACTGCTTGGCCTGGGCGCCTTGGCCGCTGCCGGGCCGACATGGCAGCGGGATATCCCGGCGTTCGTCGACAACCGTGCGCCGTTGATTCTTGCGCTGGACCTGTCGCCGTCGATGGACGCCGACGATGTCCCGCCGAGCCGTCTGCAAGCGGCCAAGCACACCCTGCACGACCTGGTGATGCGCAGGGCGGGTGCGCGCACGGCGCTGATCGCCTATGCCGGCAGCGCGCACCTGGTACTGCCGGCTACCGAAGACCCGCACTTGCTCGACACGTTCTTGCAGGCGCTGAGCACTGATTTGATTGCCAAGCCCGGCAAGGACGTGGCGGGGGTGATCGAGGTAGCCAAACGCTTGCTGGCGGCCGAGCAGGTACCCGGCACGCTGGTATTGCTCACCGATGGCGCTGATGCAGGGCAATTGCCAGTGCTTGCGGACGCGCTCAAGGGCAGCGACCTGCAGGTGATGGTGTTGGCAGTCGGCAGCCACGACAGCGGTGTGCTGCACGACGCCCAGGGCCGTGCCCGAATTGCCGCCGACGGGCGCCCGCTGCAGGCCGATTTCGACCAGGATGGCTTGCGCCAGTTAGCCAAGGCTGTCAGCGCCCCGTTGGGTAGCCTGACCTTGAATGACGATGACCTGGACTGGATCGAACTGCATGCGCAGCAGCATTTTCAGGCGGCCCAGGGCGACCCGCAGCAGGTGCACTGGAAGGACGCCGGGTACTGGCTGTGCTGGCCACTTGCACTGATTGCACTGTTGTGCCTGCGCCGTGGCTGGCAGGTGCACTGGATGGCCACTGTGCTGCTGGTGCTGCTGTTGGGCACTCAGCCGCAAACGGCGCGGGCCGGGCCTGTTGCCGATGCGTTCTTCACCCCTGACCAGCAGGGGCGCTGGGCCTTTGAGCATGGTCATTACCCGCAGGCTGCCGCGCACTTCAGCGACCCTTACTGGAAAGGCCTGGCCGCCTACAGCGCCGCCGACTATGACGTTGCCTTGGCCAGCCTGGGCAAGCTCGACACCGCACAGGCGTTTTTCTACCGGGGCAACATCTACGTGCGCCAGTTCAAGTTTCCCCAGGCGGTCCAGGCGTATGAGCAGGCATTGAAACGGCAGCCGACGTTTGCCGAGGCCAGTGCCAATCTTGCGTTGGCACAGGCGCTGCTCAAGGACTACGAAGATCAGCAAAAGGCGGGCACGCCGGACGAAAAAGCCGACAAGGTGGTGGAGGACCAGACACCCTCCACAGGCGCCAAGCAGAAGCAGCAACTTACCCCGCAGGCGGCGTCAGATCAGGTTTGGCTTAATAACCTGAGCACCTCGCCGGCACAGTTCCTGCGACGCAAGTTCCTGCTTCAGGATGCTTCACGGCAAACCGCGGAGGGCACACCATGAGGCGCTTGCTGTTGCTGCTCCCACTCTGCCTGCCATTGCTCGCGGTGGCAGCACCCGAGGCGCGGGTGCAGGCTCGCCTGGTGCCGGCCGGCGACACGGTGGTGGGCGCCACGCTCGAGTTGCAGGTCGACCTGCTGGTCGACACCTGGTTCACCCAGCCGGCGGTGCTGCCGGCCATTGGGTTGCCGGGTGCCGCAGTGAGCGCGCCTGGCGGCGAAGCGCAGCATTTGAACGAGCAACTCGATGGCAAGACCTTCTTCGGCCTGCGTTATACCTACCAGATCACCCCGCAAACGGCACAAGCCTTCACGCTGCCTGCTCAAACTTTTCAGGTATTCCCGGGCCAGTCGGACACGCCGGTCACGCTCACCAGCGAGCCGCTGGCATTCGTTGCCAAGGCCTTGTCCGGTGACGCTACCGTGCACCGCCTTGTCGCGCGCAAGGTCAGCCTTGAGCAACAGACGCAGCTGTCGCATTCACCGTTGCGTGCAGGTGACAGCATTACCCGCCGAGTGCTGACGCGTGCCGAGGGCGCCCAGGCGATGCTGATACCGCCGCCGCCATTGGTGGAGATCGAGGGCCTCAAACGCTACGTGCAAACCCCCCGTATTGCGCCGATCAGTGATGGCAGAGGGGGCTCGAACGGTGGCCAGCGTGAAGACAGTGTGAGCTATGTGGTAGCCGCCGCAGGTGACTACCAGCTGCCCGCGATCGAGCTGCAGTGGTGGGACGCTGCGACCGGTGAGCCCAGGCGAGCGACGCTGCCCGCGATCGATGTCACCGTCATTGACGGCGGCTACAAAGCACCGTTTTCCATCGATCAGGACCTGCGCGCGCTCGGCCGCGAGGCACAGTTGCGCCTGCCCGGCCACTGGCTGTGGGCAGTGGGTTTGCTGGTACTTGGCGTGGGCCTGAGCTATTTCGCACGGCCTTGGCTGCAGGTGGCATGGCGGCATTTCAAGGGCTGGCAAGCCGCGCGGCGCGAGGCGCGGTTGCAGTCGGCGGATTACGCCTGGCAACTGGCCCGCGATCAGCTTGCAGAAGACCCACCTCAACTGGGTGGCCTGTACTTGTGGGTTCGGCGTGTTACGGGGCAGCGCACGATGTCAGAATTTTCCTCAATTTTGCCGTCCTCAATGCGAATACGTCTACTAGACTGGCTCCAGAACCGCTACGGCAAGGTCAGTGAAGGCCACCAGGCCACGCCATTGCTGAGCCCGGCTCTGCCAGCGCTGCGGCGCGTGGTCGTGAGTGAACGGCAAGTCCGTCATCGCAAGGGTTTGAAACCACTCAACCCATGAGCATTTGGGCTGAACAGGGTAGGCAGCACCGAGGAGGGATACTTCATGCTCGACCTGCAACGCACACGCTGGTGGATTACGCTGTTGCTCCTGCTGCCCTTGGCGGTGCAGGCCGCGAACCCGTTGCCCTCCTGGCGCGAAGGCACTTCACGCCAGGCCATCGAAGCCTTCGTCACCGCCGTGACCACCGAGGGCAGCAAGGATTATGTGCCTGAGGCCGAGCGCATTGCCGTCTTCGACAATGACGGCACCCTGTGGAGCGAACAGCCGCTGTATTTCGAAGTGCTGTTCGCCCTCGATGAGGTCAAAAGGCTGGCCCCGCAACACCCGGAGTGGGCCACCCAACAACCGTTCAAGGCGGTGCTGGAGGGCGACCAGAAGGCCCTCACTGACAGCGGTATGGATGGCATTCTGAAGATCGTTGCTGCTACCCATGCCGGGGTCAGTACCGAAAACTTCATCGCCAACTCCCGGCGTTGGCTGGCAACGGCCGTGCACCCTCGCAGCCACAAGCCGTACACCGAAATGGTCTTCCAACCCATGCTCGAACTTCTGCAGTACCTGCGGGCGAACGGCTTCAGGACTTATATCGTGTCGGGCGGTGAAGTGGCCTTCATGCGTGCTTTCGCTCAAGAGGTCTACGGCGTGCCGCCCGAGCAGGTGATCGGCACCACACTCGATGCCCGCTTCATCGATGACAACGGCAAGCTGTCCATTGAGCGGCTGCCCAAGCTGCTGCACAACGACGATGGCCCGGGCAAACCGGTGAGCATCGACGCCCGCATCGGTCGCCGTCCGATATTTGCCTTCGGCAATTCCGACGGCGACCTGCAGATGCTGCAGTGGACCATGGCCGGTGACGGCAAGCGCTTTGCCGGCCTGGTCCACCACACCGACGCAACACGCGAATGGGCTTATGACCGTGACAGCCAGATAGGGCGCCTGGACAAGGCCCTTGACGCTGCCAGGGCCGGTAACTGGACCGTGGTCGACATGGCCCGGGAATGGCAGCGCATCTACCCATTCGATAGCAACCAGGCTCAGTGACAAAGAAACCGCAGGGGCACAGGGACCAGCCGAGCAGTAGGTCGAACGTGCACGTAGTCGTGGCACATGCCAGCAAACGTGATACGGAGAGATCGCCTAATGAAGTCCAGCAGAAGATGGATAACCACATTCGCACTAGCCGCCACAGCGGCGATGGGCGTGTGTACGGCCAATGCCGCGGAAAAACCCAACATCCTGGTGATATTCGGTGACGACATCGGCCAGACCAACATCAGCGCCTATGGCAAAGGGGTAGTCGGTTACCAGACGCCGAACATCGACCGCATCGGTAAAGAAGGCATGATGTTTACCGACTATTACGCAGAGAACAGCTGCACCGCCGGCCGGTCGAGCTTCATTACCGGCCAGACGCCTTTGCGCACCGGGCTGTCCAAGGTGGGCATGCCGGGCGTGCCGGTGGGCCTGCAGGACCGTGATGTAACTATCGCTCAGGCGTTGAAGGCGCAAGGTTATGCCACCGGCCAGTTCGGCAAGAACCACCTGGGTGACCGCGACGAATACTTGCCTACCAACCACGGTTTCGATGAGTTTTTCGGCAACCTCTACCACCTCAATGCCGAAGAGGAGCCAGAGCGGCCATTCTGGCCCAAGGATGACCCGGACTTCGTCAAGGCCGCCTCACCACGTGGGGTGATCAAGTCCAGTGCGGACGGCAAGATCGAGGACACCGGTGCCTTGACCCGCAAACGCATGGAGACCATCGACGATGAAACCACCCAGGCGGCGATCAATTTCATCGACAAGCAGGTCAAGGCCGACAAACCGTTCTTTGTCTGGATGAACACCACACGCATGCATGCCTTCACCCATGTGCGTGAATCGATGAAAGGCCAGAGCGGGATGATCGGCAATGAATACGCCGACGGCATGCTCGAGCACGATGGCGATGTGGGCAAACTGTTGAAGACCCTGGACGACCTGAAGGTTACCGACAACACCATCGTGGTCTACACCACCGACAACGGGCCAAACCAGTGGTCGTGGCCGGACGCGGCAACCACGCCGTTCCGCAACGAGAAAAACTCCAACTGGGAGGGCGCCTATCGCGTGCCGGCGATGATTCGCTGGCCAGGCAAGGTCCAACCCGGGACGATCTCCACCCAGATGTTCTCCGGGCTGGACTGGTTCCCGACACTGCTGGCAGCAGCAGGCGATACAGGCATCAAGGACCGCCTGCTCAAGGGCACCGATGTGGGAGGCAAGAACTTCAAGGTTCACCTCGACGGCTACAACCAGCTCGATTACCTGACGGGCAAAACCGACAAGAGCGCGCGTAAAGAGTTCTACTACTTCAACGATGACGGTGTACTGGTTTCCATGCGCTTTGCAGACTGGAAACTGGTGTTCTGCGAGCAGCGGGCACCCGGTGGGCTGCAGGTCTGGAGCGAACCGTTCACCTGCCTGCGTGTGCCCAAGATGTTCAACCTGCGTATGGACCCTTACGAGCGTGCTGATATCGTCTCGGACCAGTACTACGATTGGCTGACCAAGAACGACTATCTGATCTTCCAAGGTACCCGCAAGGCTGCAGCGTTCCTGCAGACGTTCGTGGAATACCCGCCTAGCCAGCGTCCGGCGAGCTTCAGCATCGACCAGATCCGTGCTGACGTGGACAAGAAAATCGAAGAGAAAATGAAGAAGTAACGGCAATGCCCCGCGCCCGCCCTTGGCGGGCGCATTCTTTCCTATCCATTGCGGACCGGGTTTCAGGTCCGCTAAGGCTTATCGATGCCAGCAGCTGTGAACTCCGCTCGCGCTCATGCCCCTGAAACCACGGTAAAACAGACGCCGCTACAGCTGATGCTGCCAGCGGCGCTGTTGTTCGTCTCTGGCGGCGCGGCGCTTATCTACCAGGTACTGTGGGTCAAGCAGCTGTCACTGGTGGTGGGGGTTGAGGTGTATGCCATCACCGCTGGTATCAGTGCATTTTTCACCGGGCTGGCCCTGGGCGGCCTGGTGTTCGGGCGCTGGGCCGACCGGCTGCGTCGCCCGGTCAAGCTCTATGCTGGCCTTGAATTGGCGGTGGCAGTGCTGGGAGTAGGGGCAACCCTGGCCCTGGCGCACAGCGCCGCGATGTTTGCCCGCCTGGAGGCAGGCGCAGGCCTGCTGGCCTGGTTGTTGCCCTTCACCTTGGTAGGGCTGCCGGCCTTCTTGATGGGCGGCACCTTGCCGGTACTGGTGCGTGCGCTGACCCCCACCGAGGGGCAGTTGGGCGAGGCGGGCGGTTGGCTGTACGCCGCCAATACCGCCGGGGCAATCTGCGGCACCTTGTTGGCAGCATTCGTCCTGCTGCCGCTGCTGGGGGTTACCGGGGCCGCGTGCGTGGCCGCCGTGCTGAACCTGTTGGCCGCACTGGGCGCCTGGCTTGGGCGGGCGAAGGATGAGCGTGACCTGGCCCCTGGCGCAGCGGCATTGCAACCGCGCACGCCCAAGGCCAGGCTGGCCATCGCCCTGTATTGCGTGGCAGGCGGCGTGGCGCTGGGGTACGAGGTGGTGTGGACACAATCGATCGTGCAGTTCATGAGTACCCGGGCTTTTGCATTTTCCGTGGTGTTGGCCACTTACTTGACCGGGCTGGTACTGGGAAGCGCCGTGTACGCCCGGCGAGCGGACCGTATCCGCGACCCTTGGGGGTTGTTCGGGCTGCTGATCGCCGCCGCAGGCCTGCTGGCGTTGTTGCAGATCGCCGGGCTCGGGCGTTGGCTGATCGTGCTGCAGACCACCCTGGAAGCACAGGTTGTGCAACTGACTGGCAATCAACTGGCAGGCATGTGCGCGCGCTTCGCCGCGGCGGCGCTGTGTGTGGTATTCGTGCCTACCACGCTGCTTGGTGCGGCATTCCCCCTGGCCTTGCGCCTGGCCGTGGACAGTGGCCAAGTGGGGCGGGACGTGGGCACGGTCGTGGCGCTCAACACGCTGGGCGGTATTGCCGGGGTCATGCTCACCGGGTTTGTGCTGGTGCCTGAAGTTGGGCTGGTACGCACGCTGTTCGTGCTCGCCGTTGTTGCGGCAGCCGTCGGCATGGTGGCGGTATGGCGTGGCCAGGCCGTGGGCAAGGGCATGCGGGTGGCCGTGCTGGTGGTTGGCGCAGCAACCGTGCTCACTGGCGTGCTGACCCCGCCACAGCGGTTGGCGCAGCTGTTGCCCGGAGCCCGCAGTGGCGAGGTGGTGTTCTACGAAGAGGGCCGGGGAGGCACGGTGGCGGTGGTCAACCAGCAGCGCCAGGGCCAGGCCTTCAACCGCTTGTACATCCAGGGGGTGTCCAATACCGGTGATGCCATGCCGTCACTGCGCTACATGCGCCTGCAGGCATTGCTGCCGCTGCTGATACACCGCGGCGAACCCCGCTCGGCGCTGGTGATCGGTTTTGGCACTGGCATCACTGCCGGGGCAATGCTGCGCTACCCGGGCCTGGAGCACCCGGTGGTGGCCGAACTGTTGCCGCAGGTGCTGGCAGCGGCGCCGTTGTTTTCCGGCAATTACGATGCGGTCAACGACCCGCGCCTGGATATCCGCCTGCGCGATGGGCGCCGCGAACTGCTGCGCAGCGCGCAGCGCTACGACCTGATCACCCTGGAGCCGCCACCGCCGTCCGCAGCCGGGGTGGTGAACCTGTACTCGCGTGATTTTTATCAGTTGGCGGCCTCGCGCCTGGAGCAGTACGGCCTGGTCGCCCAATGGCTGCCGTTGCCTACCCAGAATGACGAGGATAGCCGCTCGCTGGTGCGCAGCTTCCTTGATGTGTTCCCCCATGTGTCGTTGTGGACCACCGAGTTTCACGAAATGCTGCTGATCGGCTCGGCATCGCCGATGGCACTGGATGTGCCGCGCATCCGCCAGCGTTTCGAACAGCCTGAAGTTGCCGCTGCACTGGCGCAGGTTGGCGTGGGGTCGGTCGATGCGTTGCTGGCCACCTGGGTGACCAACCGAGAGGGCCTGGAACGCTACGCGGGTGATGCCCAGCCGGTTACCGATGACCGGCCGCGCATTGAATATGCACCGTGGGTCCGTCCGCGGGAGATCACGCGGGTGCTCCCGGCGTTGCTTGCACTGCGCGTACCGCCGCCTTTGGAAAATGCCGGCCGCGCCCAGCAGGGTGCGGTGGAAGACGAGTGGCAGCTGCTTCGGCGGTTCTACGGCTTGTCATTGCTGGCCTATAACGGTAACCGCCAGGCCTGGATGCGTGAGGCGCGGGCATTGGCGCCGATGACCGCGCAGAACCCCTACATGCGCTGGTTCACCGGCGGTGAGCGTTAACGCATCGCCTTTGAAAAAATGGCTATCAGCGTGAGGCGGGGCAGCCAGCGTTTGGCGACATGGCCGCCTGGCTGATCATGGCCACCAAGCGCTTCACGTTGGCTTGCTGGGCGATCACCACCTCATCGATGCTGCCACCAGATGCGGTTTGCAGGGTGCTGCGACAGGTCAGCTGGATATTGGCCTCCCGGGCCCGCAGGCGCCACCGGGCGTCCAGCAGCGCATACTGCCCAGGCACCGAATCGAAGCGCTGTACATCCACGCGCAAGGACAGCTTATGTGCGGCGCGCACAGTGCTCAGCTGGTCGACCAGGGCGCTGCGCAACTCATCCACCAGGGTGGCGCCCCACCATTGGGTTTCCAGAATGGCCAGGCTGCTGTCGCCTTGACGGATGACCAGTTGGGGCCGGTCAACCTGCGGCGGTACGCTGACACCTTCGATGAGGATCTCGTCTGGGGCCGTGTGAGAGGAGGGTGCCGGCTGTGCCGGCGTGAGGGTGTGGAACTGGATAGGGTCACTGCGGCAGGCGCCCAGCGCCATCAGCGCGACCAGCAGGGTAATCCTTGGCAACGGGGTCATGCTCAACACTCCTGTGGTCATTTGCGTGGCGGCCCTTGCAGGTCCATTGGCGCGGCGTTGTCCGGGCGGCCACGGATCAGCGACTCGGGGTTGCGGCCCAGGTAGTCGGCGAGTTCGCGCAGCGAGCGCGACATACGGCCGAGCTCGTCGAGGGTTTGCGTCAGTTGCTCCCGTTGCGGCGAATCTTCGGCCAGGGTCGAGTTGGCCGATTTGAGGGTAGTGCTGACTTCGGCCAAGGTGCTCTGTACCCCCGGCAATGTCTTGCCATTGAACTGTGTAAGACTCTTGCGCAGCTCGACCAGGTTGGCGTCCAGGTTGCTGGCGATACGTTCCAGTGGCAGCCGGTTGACCTTGTCGACCATGGTCTGCAACTGCTCCTGCAGCAGCTCCAGGCTGCCTGGAACGGTAGGGATCATCACAGGTCGGGCAGTCGGGTCGAAGGCCACTTTCTCCGCTTTGGGGAAGAAGTCCAGGGCGATGTACAGCTGGCCCGTGAGCAGGTTGCCACTGCGTGCCTGGGCGCGCAGGCCGTTGTCGATGAACGTCCCCATCAGTTTGGCGGCGGACGCTTCGTCATTGGGATCGTGCTGCAGGGCCTTAAGCATCTTCTCGTGCGCCCGGCCCAGGCGCTGGGGGTAGATCACGATGCCGACATTGACCGGGAAGCTGCGCTGCTTCGCATCGAAGTCCAGGTTCACCGATACGACGCGGCCAATCTCTATGCCCAGAAACTCTACCGGTGCCCCCACTTTAAGGCCGCGCATCGCCTGGTCGAAACGCAGTGCCAGGTACTGCGCCTTGCCAGCAGGCGGTGCCAGCGCACTGCTCTGGTCGGCGAACAGCTCGAAGCGCTGGTCTTCGCTGGCGACGGTGTCGTTGGGGTTGAAGTCCGGTGCACGGAAGGCGATGCCGCCGACCAGAATGGAAGACAGCGATTCGGTCTTGAGCGCGAAGCCATTGGCGCCGACCTCTACGTCAATGCCACTTGCGTTCCAGAAGCGGGTGTTGGCAGTCACGAAGGCATCGTTGGGTGCGTGGATGAAGACCTCTACATCAACCCCTCTGCCATCCTTGTCCAGGGCGTAGGCGACCACCTGGCCGACCGGGATCTTGCGGAAATACACAGGGGAGCCGATGTCCAGCGAGCCCAGGTCCTGGGTGTGCAGGGTGAAATGCTTGCCGGGCTCGCCGTAGGTGATGGCGGGTGGGTTTTCAAGCCCGGTGAAATGTTTGACGCGCGTGTTCGACTGGCCAATGTCGGCACCGATGTAATCGCCCGAGAGCAGGGTGTCTATGCCCGACACACCACCGGCACCGATGCGCGGCCGGACCACCCAGAACTTCGAGTCTTCACGGGTGAAGCCTTCGGCCTGCTTGTCGAGTTTGACGGTGGCGTTCACGTTCTTCTGGTCGTTACTGAGCGCCACCTCGGTAACGTGGCCGATCACGACGTTGCGATAGCGCACTTCGGTTTTGTTGGCTGCAAGCCCGGCACCGGTCTTGAAGGTGAGGGTGATGGTCGGGCCTTCCTGCATCAGGTTGTGCACCACCAGCGAGAGGCCGACAAGCACTGCCACGATCGGCACGATCCACACCAGTGAAAAGCTGAAGCGCCGGGTCTTTACCGGTGCCTTGCCCGGAACGGCTGGGCTGTCATTGCTGGATGGATTCATCCATGAGCTCCTTGTCAGGTGGCGTGTCCCAGATCAGGCGGGGGTCGAAACTCATCGCTGAAAGCATGGTGAACACCACAACCATGCCAAAGAACAGAATGCCGGGGCGCGGCTCGATATCGCCCAAAGCCTGGAATTTCACCAGTGCCGCAACCAGCGCCACCACCAGTACATCGAGCATCGACCAATAGCCGATCAGTTCAACGAACCGGTAGAGCTTGGAGCGCTGCTGTTGCGCCCAGGTGCTGCCACGCTGGACCGTGATCAACAACATCGTCAATGCCATGAACTTCACCCCTGGCACGGCGATGCTGGCAATGAAAATGATCAGCGCGATGTCCCAGGCGCCATGCCCCCAGAACTCGATCACGCCGCTCATGATGGTGCTGTCGGCGCCGCTGCCCAGCATCGTGGTGTTCATCACTGGCAGCACGTTGGCCGGTATGTAGAAGGCCAGCGCTGCGAACAGGTAGGCCCAGGTACGGCCCAGCGAGTTGGTCTTGCGCCGATGCAACGGGGCATCGCAGCGTGGGCACTGATGCGGTTCGTCGCGCATGTCGCAGGCCAGCCCGCAACTGTGGCACAGGCACAGGTTGAGCTCGGTGGCGGTTGGCGGCCGGTTCATGGCGTGTCCCACAGGTCGCGTATGTCACGCCCGGCAATGCGGATCATCAGCAGGCTCAGTGCGGCCAGTGCAAGCAGGCCGATGCCCGGCAGCACATCGAGCATGCCGGCGAGCTTGAACACGGCCACCATCGCGCCCAGCAGGCAGACTTCGAGCATGCTCCATGGGCGCAGCGTTTCCAGCCAGCGCATGCACAGCTTGAAGGCCGGTGAGCGGCGGGCCGTGAGGGCGTAACCCAGGACCCAGATGAGCAAAAGCAGTTGGAATGCCGGGGCGATGATGATCGAGATCGCCGCGACCATGGCCATGAAGGTAATGGGCCCCTGGCTCAGTGCCAGTACCGAATCCCACAACGTGGCGCTGTTCTTCAGCCCCTTCAGGCTGATGCTCATCACCGGGTAGAAGTTGGCGAACAGCCACAGCACCGCGGCCGTGAGCGTGAGCGCCAGGCGTTGCTCCACCGTCAGGCCGTTGTGCCGCTGCAGCACACCGCCACAGCGCGAACACAAGGTCTTCTGATGCTTGGCGAGCAAGGCTTTTTCATACACGCAGTCGCAGTGCTCGCAGATGATCAATTGCTCGGGTGGGGGCATCATGACGCTCTGGTCAACTTGAAATCAGGCCTTTGTGAATATAGAAGCGCTCCTGTATTAGGCAAATGTTCAGCGAACAATCTGTAAATCTGTCGGCCAGTTCATTGCGCCGGGTCTATAACTACCCTTGCCTGATTGCACTGCATCAGTGGTAGGAAGTGGCCACTGCCACGTTACATTTTCATGTCTGTCACGGCTTGCGCACGTGCGGCCATACAGGAGTTTCGGGAATGAGATTAGCGTTTTTGGCAAGTACGCTGTGTGTCGCTTCGCTTACGCTTGTGGGGTGCACCAGCAAGTTGACCCAGCCGGATGAATATTCAGGTTTTCTAAAGGACTACAGTCGCTTGAAAGAAGCCGAATCACCTTCAGGCGCGCCGGTGATGCGCTGGGTCGATCCTCAGCTCGATATCAACAAGTACACCGCCTTCTATGTCGAGCCCAGCCAGCTGTATCCCAAGCCGCAACCAACCGAGAAAATCCCCCAGAGCACGCTGCAAGGCATCACCAGCTACTACGACACGGCGCTCAAACGTGAACTGGGCAAGTCATTGCCGCTGGCCACCTCCCCGGGTGCCGGCACCATTATCGTGCGCCCGGCCATTACCGGGGTAAGCAGCAAGACCAAGGGTTTGCGGCCTTACGAAGTGATTCCGATCGCCCTTGTGGCGGCGGGGGTCAGCGCCGCTACCGGTATTCGCGACCAGGACACGACCATTGCCACGGAGGTGGCTTTCATTGACGCCCAGACCAACAAGGTCATCGCCCAAGGGGTGCGCAAGGGGGCTGGGCAGCAACTGGACAACAGCAGCCAGGTCATGCAGGCCTCGGATGCCAAGAAAGTGCTGGACAGCTGGGCATCCGACGTCCATCAGTACTATCTGCAGATGAAAGCCAAGGCCAAATAGCCCGCTGTTTGCAGTGTACCCAGGCCTGTACTTGGACGCCGTCAATGGGTGTTGGAGTGCAGGCCTTTGCGCTTCCAGGGAGGTGCGGCAATGATCGAATTCATACTTCACGCCTTGCGTGCAAACCCGGAAATTGCCGTGTTCCTGGCCATTGCACTGGGTGTGCTGATAGGCCGGATACGCCTTGGCAGCTTCCACCTGGGCTCGGTGGCCGGCGCTTTGCTCATGGGCCTGGCCATTGGGCAGATCGGACTGGACGTTCCGCATGAGCTCAAATCGGTATTCTTTGCGTTGTTCATCTACGCGGTGGGTTTCAAGAGCGGCCCGGAATTCTTCGGCAGCCTCAACCGCGGCACCTTGAAGCTGGTGCTGCTGTCTGTGGTGTTGTGCGGCACGGCGTTGGCCACCATCCTTGCTGCGCACAGTCTTTATGGTTTCGATGCCGGCTTTACTGCCGGGCTTGGCGCTGGCGCGCTGACCGACACGGCGATCATGGGCACGGCCAGCAGCGCCATTGCCCAGCTCGCGCTCGACGAAGCCGCCAAGGCACAACTGAACAGCCACATGGCGGTGGCCTATGCCATCACCTATGTATTCGGCACGATTGGGTTGGTGGTATTCGTGGGCAGCATCGCACCGCGCCTGCTTCGCGTAGACCTTGCCGCCTCTGCCCGTGAGCTTGAGCGCTCGCTGGGTATCGAACAGGAGGACGCTGCTTTGGGCGTGCCCTACACGCGGATCGTGGTGCGGGCCCACAAACTGGCGGTGGCTGAGGCGGAGGGCATGAGCATTGCCGATATCGAGGCCTTGCACCGCAACCTCAGTGTCGAGCGGGTGGTGCGCGACGGTCGGGTGCTTGAGCGCGAAGCACACGTGCGCCTGCAGCGTGGCGATGTGCTGGGCGTTTATGCATTACGTGAAGCCGTGCCAGCGCTCAGTCAGTGGATAGGCCCGGAGGTGGATGACCCGCTATCGATGTCCTTCGCTACCCGTACGGCGCAGATTGTGCTCACTTCGCGCACCTTTGCCGGCAAAACCCTCCGCCAGATCAAGCAAGAACTGGTCGGCGCCACGCGAATGGGCTGTTACATCGTCGACATCACGCGCCAGGGCCTGGAGCTGCCGCTGTTGCCCGAGACGGTGCTGCGCCGTGGCGATGTGATTACCCTGACCGGGCGCACGAGCAGTGTCGAGGCCCTGGCGGGGCAGGTAGGCCGGGTGCGCCAGAACCTTTACAAGAGCGATATCGCCATTCATGCGCTTGGTCTGGTCGTGGGGTCATTGCTCGGCATGCTGTCCACGCACATCGGTATCATCCCTGTCGAACTCGGTGTGGGTGGCGGGGTATTGCTGGTTGGCCTGCTGATCGGCTGGTACAACTCGCGCCACCCTGACTTCGGTGCGTTACCGCCGGCGGCGCAATGGGCCTTTTCGGAGTTCGGCCTTACCGCGTTCGGCGCTGTGGTAGGGTTGCTGGCTGGCCCGGCCGCACTGGCCGCGATCGAAACGCAAGGCCTTGCGTTGCTGGTTTCGGGCGCGGCAGTAACCTTGATCCCGCCCTTGGTGACCCTGTACTTCGGTTATTACGTGCTTCGTTTGCACCCGCTGATCCTGTTCGGGGCCTTGGCCGGAGCGCAAACCGAAGCGGCGTCGATGAACAAGATCCTTGAGCAGTCCGGCAGCAACACACCCGTCATCGGGTTTACTGTGTGCTATGCCATTTCCAATGTGCTGCTCGCGGTCTGCGGGCCGGTAATCATTGCGCTGACGGTCAGCTGACCGGGCCTTGCCCAGGGATTTGGGGATTGGCCGGGGCGGTATGCCACTGCTCTTTGGGTACCCATTTGGCCTGTTCCGGGTCGCCCAGGTAATGCGGCGACATGATCTGCACGCCATATTCGTTGAACACGTCCTGGATGTTGGCGTGCAACAGGCTCAGCAACAGGGCGCGTGGCCGGGGTTCAGAGGGAATGGCCTGCGCGACCAGGCGGTACTCGGGGTAAAAATCCGACAGGGCCGTCTGGAACACCTGTGGTTTGGGCTCCTGTAGTACGCCTTCGGTGCGCCGTGCGGCTTCCAGCAGCATGGCTTCTACTTGGCGCCAAGGCGTGTCGTAGCCGATGGTGACAACCGTGTCCACGACATAACCTTGCCCTTGCACGATACGCGAGTAGTTCTTGGTCACCGCCCCAGTAATCATGGAATTGGGCAGCGTCAGGACCTCACCAAGCCCGGTTCTGATCGTTGTGGTGAACATCCCCACTTCGGTCACTGTCCCTTCGTATTCGCCCACCCGGACGAACTCGCCGACCCGAAGCGTACGGGTGTAGGTAAGGATCAAACCGGCTGCACCCTGGCCGATGACGCTGGTTGCACCCAGTGAAATCATCAAACCGATCAACACAGACAGCCCTTTGAAGGCATCGGTGCCCGAGCCGGGCAAATACGGGTAGGCCATCACCAGCGCGAACAGCCAGATGGCCAGCGAGGTCAGGCGCATGGTGGGTTGCAGGGTTTCGGCTGTGAGCCACGACAAGGTACCCGGGCGGGCCATGCGCCGTAGTACGCGCTTGGAGAAGGCGCTGATGCCGCGGGCGATGAAGAAGATCGAGACGGCCACGGCAAGGCCCGGCATGGCGCGCAGAATGCCGCTGACCAGATAATTGAACAGCTCCATCAAATGGACATTGAGGCTTTCGCCCCAGGAACGGGTGTACGGGAACTGCGACAGCACGAAACCCAGCCACTGGTAGCAGAGCAACAGCACGACCAACCAGTACAACAGCCACAGTGAGCGGTCGATCAGGTAGTAGAGATTCTGCATGTCGAACAGCTGGGTATGGCCGACCTTGAGGCGTTCGGAGTGCTTGCCCATCAGCTTGGGCAACAGCCCCAGAAGCTTGCGGCGGCTGAGCCCTGCGGCCTTGAGCAACAGGAAAAACACCAGTGTGGCGGCCGCCGAGTAGCCAAGGGCCGTCAACAGAAACCTGAGGCTGCGTGCCTGGCGCGTTTCCTCGACCACCAGGCGCAGGTTCTCGGCAGCACGTTCGGCCGCCTCCCTTGGCGTGATGTCGTCGGCAGCGGCATCGAGCGGTGTAACGATGAATGCGCGACGGCCGCCCAGCAGCACCAGATAGCTGTTCAGGATAGGGTCGGTCCTGACCTTGAGATCGTCGTTCTCCTGCAGGGTTTCTTCGATCAGGCTCTTGGCACGCTGGGCGCGTGCCTTGGGAGTTTCACCCAGCAAGGTAGAACGAAAGACGAACACCGTGCGGTTGATGACCGTGAGTGCGGCTGGTTCGGCGATGACGCCCTCGACGCCTGTGGCGGGCTGAGCGCTGTCCGCATGGAGGAGGGGAGAAACCATCATGTGCAACCCCAGAATCAGCCAAGCCGCCCATCCTGAACAACGCTTGATCCCCATGCTCCACTCCCGGCGCCTGCGTGCGAATTGCTTCCAGCATAGCCGGATTCACGCAACCTTCAGTGGTGTTGCAAAGGGGCGGTTTTATTGACTGATGCGCACGTCACCGCGCTATAGAATGTTCACCACTGTCTTATGTGAAGGAATCAAGATGCCGTTGCACGATATGCCCCCTGCAAGCGCTGCTTGTCATGCGTTGTGTGAAGCATGAGCCGTTCGCTGTTCATTTCCATGGACGGGCCCAAGGGCACCGGCAAAACCACACTGCTGGAATCTGTTACCCAAGCACTGAGGGCTGATGGCCTGAAGGTCATCCGTATCTGTGAGCGCAAGAGTGACCCCTTCAGGGCGCAAACCATGGCCCTGGTCAACCAGTTCGTCAGAAACCCCAGCCCGGAGCTTGAGCTGGCGGTTTGTGAGCGCTTTGCCCAGAGCCGTGCCTGGATATCCCAGCACGTGCTGCCCAGACAACCGTCGGGCAGCATCATCCTGATCGACCGCTGGTACCCGTCGGAAGCCGCGTTTCGCCGGCTGATCCCGTTCCCTGAGATCCTGCGCCTGAACATCGCCAGTAATGTGCGTGTACCCGACCTGAGTGTGGGGGTCGTCACTGCCCCGGATATTTCATGGGCGAGGGCGACGGCACGCACGCGCGGGTTGAGCAGCACGGTGATGCACAGGTTCGAAGAGCATGTGGCCTGTACCCAGGCCTTCGAGCGAGCCGTCGCAGAGAACGGCTGGCTGTTGTGCCGCAATGAAGGAACGATCGAAGACGCTACGCTGCAGGTGGTTTCAGCGATTCAACGCGTGCTTCGATGCCCTTAGAGCGTGCCTGCTTTCAGGCGTCCAGCACCAGGCGCGCACTGCGCGACGCCGAGACGCACGGCGTGATCCATTCGCCGCTGCTGCGTTGAACTTCAGTCAGACACTCGTCACGGTGCTCTGGCTCGCCCTCGATAACCCGGCACATGCACGCACCGCAAATGCCCATGCCGCACGAGATGGGCAGGTCCACCCCGACCCGCGCAGCGGCCTGCAGCAGGCTTTCGCCCGCTTGTACCTGGACTTCCCGCCCGCTGCGCTGCAACACCAGTGTGCAGCTGGAGTCGGCCTGGGCTGCGGGTTCGGCAGGCTTGAAGTGCTCGCGGTACAGGGCCGACGCTGGCCAGCCGTG
Source organism: Pseudomonas sp. M2 (assembly GCF_015751845.1). Classification (NCBI taxonomy): domain Bacteria; kingdom Pseudomonadati; phylum Pseudomonadota; class Gammaproteobacteria; order Pseudomonadales; family Pseudomonadaceae; genus Pseudomonas; species Pseudomonas sp. M2. Next base: position 5,402,821 of record NZ_JADOUD010000001.1, on the reverse strand, counting down.
GGTAAGAGCGGCCTGCTCCACACTGTCCATGAACCCTGCGGGCCCGCAGCAATACAAGCTGGCGTGGGGCTCCCAAACGGGCAATAGCTCGCTCAAGGCTTGCTTGATCTGCGCAGCGCGCAAGCCGCTGAAGACTTCGATGGGCAGGTCTTGGCGCTGGACCAGCGGCAGCTGTCGCGCGTCCTTGGTGAAATACAGCAGGCGCACCGCCCGCCCTTGCGCCAGGCATTGGCGGTACATCGGCAGCAGGGGCGTGATGCCGATCCCGGCCGCCAGCAATGTCACTGGGCCCGCCCCCGGTTGCAGGGCAAACAGGTTGCGCGGGGTGCCGACCTCGATCCGTGCGCCCAGGCGCAGGTGCTCGTGCAGCCACTGTGAACCGCCGCGAGAAGCAGGCTCACGTTTGATGCCCAGGTACAGATGGCCCTCTTCGGGCAGGCTGACCACGGAGTATTGGCGGACCAGGCCGTTGCCCAGGCGCAGGTCGACATGGGCGCCGGCCGCCCAGCTCAGCGGCAGCGGTGCGCCGCCCGGTGTGCCAAGTTCGACACCCAGTACGTCGTCAGCTTCCAGGCGCAAGGCGCGTACTTGCAAGGAGGTCCAACTCATGCGCGCACCCCCGCAGCCCGCTGCAGGCGCAGCACGGCTTCACGGGCCTGGCTACCCAGTTCGGCGAGGTCCAGGCCAGGGATCGTGTCGTTGTCCACGCTCAGGCGCCCACCTACCAACAAGGCGCGCAAGGTCGGCCGGCCACCGCCCACCACTGGCGCAATTCCCAGGTCGTGCAAGCCGAAGTAGCGGGGCTGGTCCAGGCGGTACACTGCCAGGTCCGCTGCCATGCCAACCTCCAGCGTGCCAAGCGCGTTCAGCCCCAGCACCTGCGCGCCACCGGCGGTTCCCCAACGCACCACGTCTTCCACGCTGGCGGCATGGGCGCCGCCTTCCAGTTCGCCGCCTGCATAGTCGGGCAAAGCCCGCTCGCCGGCCTTGGCCCGTTGCATCAGCCAGGCGGCGTGGGTTTCGCTGATCATGTCGCAGGCTTCGTTGGAGGCTGCGCCGTCCACACCGATCGAGATCGGCATGCCTGCCGCTTCCATGGCCAGGATATCGGCAATGCCGCTGCCCAAGCGCCCGTTGCTCTGCGGGCAGTGGGCAATGCCGGTGCCGGTGGCGCCCAGTAGCCGGATTTCCTCGGGGCTGAGCTTGACCAGATGGGCGAACCACACGTCTGCGCCGAGCCACTCGTGCTCCGCGCAGAACGCCACAGGTGACAGGTTGTAGCGGCGCTGGATTTCGTTCTGGTACTCCACCGTTTCGCTCAGGTGGCTGTGCAGGCGGATGCCCAGCTTGCGTGCGGCGCGGGCGGTTTCGCGCAGGTGCTCTGGCGGCATCGAGTAAGGCGGGCTGGTGGGCGCCATCACCACCCGGCGCCAGGCGTCGGGGGCGGGGTCGTGGTAACTGCGCACCAGCCGCCCGACGTCATCAAGGTATTGTTCGAGGGTTTCTGGGCCGGCACTGGCGGCGCCTTCGGCCTGGCGCACCTGGGTTGCGCCGCCCCGGCAGAGCACGAAGCGCAGGCCCAGCCGTTCTGCCTCCTCGAACAGAATCTGCGCACTGTCGAAGGCCGTGCCTGGCAGGTACAGGTAATGGTGGTCGGCGACCGTGCTGCAGCCGGAGCGGGCAAGCTCTACCAGGCCGATACGCGCGGCCAGGCGGAAACTGTGCTCATCGAACAGGCCACGGTAGCGATAGGGTACCGCGCCCAACCACGCCCCAAGGCTTTGATCGATGCCCGCCGGGATCCCCTTGAGCAGCGACTGGAACAGGTGGTGGTGAGTATTCACCCAGCCTGGGTAGACCACGCAGTCGGTGGCATCGAGCACCTGCTCACCCGCCAGCGGTTGCAGGGCACCGAGGGCAGCGATGCGCCCTTGGCTGATACGGATGTCCGGCCCGGCGTGGCGGGCGGCTGCCCCGCGCAGGCCGGTGAGGATGGCACTGGCGTTGCGGATCAGCCAGCTGTCGGAATGCTTCATAGGGGGCTCCAAGGGCTTAACCCAGTTCACTTTCGTGCCAGTGGCGCAGGCTCAAGCGAGCCAGCAGGGCCATCAGGCTGAACAATGCGACGCCGGTCAGGGCGATCAGCACCAGGGCGGCGAACAGCCGCGGAATGTTGAGCTGAAAGCCCGCTTGCAGGATCTGGTACGCCAGTCCGGCGCCGGTGCCCCCGGTGCCGGCCACGAACTCGGCCACCACGGCGCCGATCAATGCCAGGCCACTGGCGATCCGCAGGCCGGCGAAGAAGCACGGCAAGGCACTGGGAATACGCAGGCGCAGCAGTACCTGCCAGCGGCTTGCGCGATTGAGGCGGAACAGGTTGAGCAGCCCCGGGTTGACGCTGCGCAGGCCCAGCACGGTGTTGGCGATGATCGGAAATACCGCGACCAGGGTGGCGCAGATCACCAGCGCCAGGGTGGTGTCGCTGCACCAGATGATGATCAGCGGTGCGATCGCCACCACGGGCGTCACCTGCAGCAATATCGCGTAGGGGAACAGGCTGGCTTCCACCAGCCGGCTCTGCACGAACACGAATGCGGCCAGTGTGCCGATGACGACTGCGAGGGCGAACGAGAGGAAGGTGATCTTCAGGGTCATCCACAGTGCACCGAGCAACATGGGGCCGTCGCTGATCAGCGTGCGGCCAATGTCGGCGGGTGACGGCACCAGGTAGACCGGTACTTGCCAGGCGATGCAGGCCAGCTGCCAGAGGCCCAGCAGCACCGCGCCGACCAGCAGCGGCGAAGCGATGCGCAGTACCGTGGGGTTGTGTAGCCAGGGGGTAGAAGGTCGACTCATGTCAGGGCTCTCAGGTTGTGCTCTGAAGTTGGGCGCTCAAGCAGGTTCGCCGTTGGCCTGGGCCAGCAGCCGGGACAGGTGGGCGCACTGCGCGATGAAGGCCGGGGAGGTGCGGTAGGCCTCGTCCCGCTCCAGCGGGCCGTCGATGGGCACATCGGCGATCACCCGCCCGGGCCGCGCGCCCATCACCACCACCCGCGACGACAGATACACCGCCTCGAAGATGCTGTGGGTGACGAACACCACGGTCAGGTCGCGTTGGGCCCAGAGCTGGCGCAGGTCGCTGTCGAGCTTGTTGCGGGTGAACTCGTCCAGGGCGCCGAACGGCTCGTCCATCAGCAGCAGGTTAGGTTCGGTGGCCAGCGCCCGGGCGATCGATGCGCGCATCTGCATGCCGCCAGACAACTCGCGCGGGTAGGCCTGGCCGAACGCGCCCAGGCCTACCAGTTCCAGCGCAGCCTGTACCTTGGGCTGGCTGTGGGCTTTGGGCGTGCCCGCCAGGTCCAGCGGCAGGCGCACGTTGTCCTGCACCCTGGCCCAGGGCATCAAGGTCGCCTCCTGGAACACCATCGCCAGGCTGCGGCCCGCACCGCTGGCCTGTGGATCGCTGCCTGGGGCGTCCTTGCCCCACCAGCGCACATGGCCGGCCGAGGGTTGTTCGAGGCCGGCGAACATTTTCAACAAGGTGCTTTTGCCGCAGCCGGAGGGGCCCAGCAACGACACGAACTCGCCGCGCTGGATCGCCAGCTTGACGCGGTGCAAAGCAACGGTGCCATTGCTGTAGGTCTTCTCGACCTGGTTGGCGAACAGCGGCGTGTCGCTACCCAAGGCGTCGGCGTTGGGTGGTGCCTGCAGCTGGGCGCAGGTTTCGGACAGGGTCTGCATCAACATGGCGCTCTCCCCAAAGGTCATGAGCGGTTGCGTATGCCCCGGCACACCAGGGCGCGGAACAGGCGGTCAGTGGCTGGCGAACACTTCGCTTTCGCCATGGGCTTCGAGCAGGCCCAGCAGCTGCCGGCGGATTACCAGGCCTGGCTTGTCCGAGGGCATGTGCAGCTCGACACGCCGCCGGGTATCGACGCAGGCGTCCGGGTCGGTGGCCTCGAGGATGTCACGGTCTTCGGCGGTGATCGCCGCGTCCCAGTCGATCAGTGCCTGGGTCGGGCAGTCTGCTTCGCTGTCGTTGCGATAGAGCCACTGCACCAGCATCAACCGGCCGTCATCGATCGGTGTGGCGCAGTTGTAGATGATGTGGTGGATGCCGCTGTCCGGGTACATGCAGCCAAAGCGTCGGGAGAACGGCAGGTAGTAGCGATTGACCAGGTGACGCTCGGTGATCGGCGCACGGGTGCCGGTAATGGCGAAGCTTTCTTCAGGGTTGCGGATAGGCACGCGGGTTTCGGCTTCAAAGCCGTAATCGGTTTCGCGAAACTCATAGCTGGCCGGTTGCGGCTGGTCGAACAGGCCGAAGTTGGCCTTGTGCACGAAGGAGAAATGCGAGTTGTCGAAAGAGTTTTCCATCACCCGCAGCGGGCTGGTTTTCCACTCTTCGTAGAACTGGAAGATGCGCCGGTAGCCGGGGGCGCCGTCTTCCGGGAAGTCGGGGATCGGCTGCAGCGGATCGTCCAGCGCGACCCAGGCATAGCCATACTTTTCCTGGCAATGGTAGGCCTTGACGCCCGCGCCCGGCGGGATCGCCCCAGTCGGGTTCTGCGGGATCTTCACGCAAGTGCCGCTGCAGTCGTATTCCCAGCCGTGGTAGCCGCAGGCGATATTGCCGTCTTCGCTGACAAAGCCCTTGGACAATTTGGCGGTGCGGTGGCAGCAACGGTCGCGCATCGCTACCGGGGTGCCATCGGGGCGCTTCCAGAGGACCAGGGCTTCACCGAGCAAGGTGAAGGGTTTTGGCCCGTCGTCCAGGGCTGTCATGGGCAGCAGGGCGTACCAGAAGCGTCGCAATACAGGTTGTTTGGTGACCAGCATGATCCAGTTTCCTCACGGTATTAAGTGTTGTTGTAAGGCTCAGCGGCTGGCGGCCTGGACGGTGTCGGGCTGCACGTTCAGGCCTTGCACGAAGCGGGTGGTATAGGCCTTTTGCCAAGGGGCGGCGGCGCCGAGCAGGCCGGCCTGGACCATGAAGTCGCGGGTGGCCTGCCAGCGGGCGTCGTTCATCGTGCCGATGCCGTGGCTGGCAGCGTCGCCCCCTGTGACCAGCTGGTATTGCTTGAGCGTCGAGACGCCCCAAGCCAGCAGCTCATCGCTCATGTTGGGGTTGTCGCGCTTGATCAGCGCATTGCCCGCAGCGGGGTTGTCCAGGTAGCGCTTCCAGCCCTCGAGCGAGGCGCGGACAAACCCGGCGACGCGCTCGGGATGCTGGTCGATGACGTCCTGGCGGGTGACCACGGTGGAACCGTAGGGCGGGTAACCTGCATCGGCGAACAGGAAGAAGTTGGGTTTCTGGCCTGCCTTGATTGCCTGGAACAGTTCCGAACTGGCGTAGGCCTGCTGGGTGGTGTCGGCGCCGGCGAGGAAGGGCTGCAGGTTGAAGGTGTAAGGCCGTGCCTGGCTGTCCTGAAGCTGGTACTTGCCTTTGAGCCAGGGCCACCAGGTTTGCTGGCCGGACGTGGACACCAGCACCTGCTTGTTTTGCAGGCCGTCCAGGCCGTTGACATCGGCGTGCGTCATCAAGCCCTGCGGGTCACCCTGGAAGGGCGCAGCCACCGCGACCACCGGCAGCCCTTGCTCCACGCTCTTGAGGATCTGCAGGTCGTAGTTGACGATGAAGTCGGCTTGCTTGCTGACCAGCAACTGCATGCCATTGACCTGCGGGCCGCCCATGCGGATGGACACATCCAGGCCTTCTTTCTCATACAAGCCATCGGCCACGGCCTGGTAAAAGCCGCCCTGTTCTGCCTGGGCGTACCAGGAGGTGAGCAACACGACCTTATCGTTGGCCATGGCCAGGGAGGCGCTGCTCAGCACTGCTGCGCCAAGCAGCGAGCGAAGCGGGTAAGTCAAAGCAAAGCGGTTTTTCATGATTGTTCTCCACCTCGATTCGAAATGCGCCAGGTGTTAGGGAACACGCCAGCGAAAACCGAGCGGAGAGAGAACGCAGCAAGAGGAGGGTGCACACAGCATGCAGCAGCCACGGCCGACATTTCTCTACTTGCCCAAGGCCGTGAGGCCGCGCGCAAATCATCCGCTCGGATGTACGCCCAATTCAAGGCGCAAGAGCAATGCCCCATGCCATTTCTGGCACTGACCGCTTCTACTCGAAGGCAGATGAAGCGAGAAGCGTGCCAATGTACGCAAACCGCCAAAGCCGGGCTGTTCAGGGCCGGGCGGGTATTGCAAGGGCAGAGCAGTGATCCGGGAAGGTGCAAGGCAGGAGCGCTCGGCGCCATTAAAGTGCGCAATGCTGAGCCGGCTTGGTGCTCACTAATTCATTAAATTGGCCACAATCACTGAGCTAGACTGTATTCGATCAGTTGGCACGCCCCCTGCTAGGGCACAGTCGAGTAGAAGCGGTCAGTGCCGAAATGGCATGGGACATTGCTCTGGCGGCATCACGCCGCACACCCGGCAAGGGTGGCGCCACGGTTTGCAACGTGGCCAGAGGAGAGGTCTGTCCGCTGAATCCCTTGCTGGTGAACCTCACCGACCTCGACCCAAGGGATGCACATGAAACTCAACCCTCTTGCCTGCCTAAGCTACTGCTTCCTGCCCCTCTGCGCCCTGGCCAGTTCCGGCGCGCAGGCCGGCCCGCTGATGTGGTACGACAACAGCCTGAGCTACCTGTACGGCCACAACTACAAAGTCGACGGCACCGGCAACGACATTCAGCAAACCGTCACCTTCGAACACGCCAGCGGCTGGACTTGGGGGGATGTATTTCTGTTCGTCGACAACAAGTGGTCCAACGGCTTGTCGGGCAATGACGGGCACAGCTACTACGGTGAGTTCTCCCCGCGGTTGTCGCTGGGTAAGGTCAGCGGACAGAACCTGCGCTTTGGCATCGTCAAGGATGTACTGATTGCCGCTACCTACGAGCGCGGCGAGGGGCGCACTCGCAGATACCTGTTGGGGCCTGCCGTGGACTTGACTATCCCGGGGTTCGATCGCTTCTCGCTCAATACCTATTACCGCAAGCCTGACGGGATTACCGGCAAGGCATCGGGGCAATGGCAGATCAACCCGACCTGGGCAATGACCCTACCGCTAGGGCGATCGGACATCCTGTTTGACGGGTACCTGGAGTGGTATGTGAATGACGTTGGCAGCAAGGGCACGTCGGATTACGTGGCCAAGAGTTTCCACTTCAATCCGCAGTTCAAGTACGACGTGGGCAAGGCCCTCGGGCACACGCCGAAGCGGCTTTATGCGGGGCTGGAGTGGGATTATTGGTCGGACAAGTACGGGATCGAGGATAGCCACGGATTCCCGACAGATCAGAATGCGGTGAGTGTGTTGGTCAAGACGCATTTCTAAGCAATTACATCAGAACGTTACCGTATCTCCCTGTTTTTATAGGATATGAAGGTCGAGCGTCGTCCGTGCGGCGCTCGATGCCTGCCACCGCAAAACCAATAATGTTCGATTATCGGGCGCTAACTCCCTTCGAGCACTCAACATTGGCCTCTGCATGCCGAACGTAATGGGTAGTACATCCCACTGCCACCCGGATATGTCCTCATGCGCTTGCGCCATCTCAACATCGCTACCCGCTCTTACCTGAGTTTCAGCCTGATCGCCGCCCTGGTCGTGGTGCTCGGGCTGTTTTCCATCAACAAGATCTCCAGCATGCGCGAAGCCGTGGTGTACACCGAGCAGGTGACCAACGTCGGCACCCGCTACCTGGGTGAAGTCCGCAGCCACATGCTGGGCCTGCGCATCATCACCCTGCGCATGGCCATTGCCCGCGAGCCCGCGCAGCTGACGCCGACCCTGGCGCGCCTGGAGGTGCTCAAAGGCCTGCTCGACAAGGGCGTCGAGGGCTACGGTGCGGTAGTGCCGGCGGCGGGCAAGCCGGCCTTTGCCGAGATGCAGCGGTTGATCGACCAGTACCGTGTGCTGCTCGACCAGTACAAGGGGTTGTCCGAGCAAAACCAGGTACCGCAGATGCAGGCGATGCTCAGCGGCGCCATGCAGGACATTTCCAACCGCATCGGCGAGCTGTACGACAACCTGGTCAAGTTCAGCAGCGACACCGCCGAACAGCACACCGCCCATGCCCGCGCCGAGTACCAGCGTGCCCTGTACCTGACCTTCAGTGTGATCGGCCTGGTGCTGGTGCTGACCATCGGCCTTGCCTGGTTGCTGACCCGCAGCATCGTCAGCCCGCTGCGTGAAGCCATTGGAGTGGCGCAGAACATTGCCGACGGCGATCTATCCCATACCGTAAATGCCACCGGCCGCGACGAGGCGACCCAGTTGATGCATGCCCTGGCGGCCATGCAGGCCAGCCTCAAGGATGCCCTGCGGCTGATCGGCGATTCTTCTCATCAGCTGGCCGCGGCCAGCGAGCAGATGTCGGCGATTACCCAGCAAACCTCCCGCGACCTCAACCGCCAGAACGACGAGATCCAGCAAGCCGCTACCGCCGTCACGCAGATGAGCGTCGCGGTAGAAGAGGTGGCGCGCAACACCGTCAGCACCTCCGAAATCTCGCGTCAGTCCGAAGACGCGGCGCGTCGCGGCCGTCAGCGGGTGGGTGAGGCGATCAGTTCGATCGGCAAGATGAGCCACGATGTACATGAGGCGTCGCGGCAGATCGAAGCGCTGTCGGTGCAGTCCCAGGAAGTGGGTAAGGTGCTGGATGTGATCGGTGCAATTGCCGGGCAGACCAACCTGCTGGCGCTCAACGCAGCGATCGAGGCGGCGAGGGCAGGTGAAGCGGGCCGCGGCTTTGCTGTGGTGGCGGATGAAGTCCGCGCGCTGGCGGCGCGTACCCAGAGCTCGACGCTGGAGATCGAGGAAATGATCAATGCCATTCGCAGCGGTACGGCGCGGGTGGTGGAGTCGATGCACAGCAATAGCCAGCAGGTGGGGCATACCCTGCAGGTAGCTGAGTTGGCCGGGCAGGCACTGGATGAGATCACCGATGGTGCGACAACGATTCACGAGCGCAACCTGGTGGTGGCCAGTGCCACTGAAGAACAGGCACAAGTGGCTCGAGAAGTCGATCGTAACCTGTTGAATATTCGGGATCTTGCGGTGCAGACCTCCGAGGGTGCGGGCCAGATCAGCACGGCGAGCCAGGAGTTGGCCAGCTTGTCGATTGGCTTGAACGGGATGATGAAGCGGTTTCGGCTGTGACTACTGCGCAATGATGTCGGCCTGAGTCGAACCATATGCTGACCCTCTGGTCAGGATGCTTACCTATCCAGCATCATTGAGGTCAGCATGCACACGTACAACCTGACGTACCTGTTCAAGGGCGAACCGCGTGACCACCGGTTCGCGCTCAAGCAGCCTGGGCTTTCGCTTCATGAAGCAGCGTTGCACTTGATCCTGTTGCATTACGGGGATGGCGAGAACAGCCTGGTAATGCCTGCAGCAGACGCCTCCCCGACGGAGATTCTGCAGCAGGCCAGCTCGCTTGAGATTACCCGGGTCGAAGTACATCCTGGCGAGTAGGCCCTGTGAGCGGGTTACGGGAGAGCAGGGGGGTCAGCCTGCCTTCAACCCGGCCAGCTGCTGCTGAAGCTCGGCCAGCAACCGTCGACCCGCTGCTTCCAACAGGTCACCATACTGAGCGATGGCATTGCACTCCCGACAGGTGACGATCGATTTTCTGTGGAGCCTGCCCGGCTTTACCAAATCTTGCCCATCGCACTCGAGGCATTTCAGGGTGACACTCATGATCTTCCTCTCCATGGAACACGCGCAGGATCCTTCATCGCGCTTTTGAGTCGGCCGGCAATGATGGCGCGGTACATGGAGTGGTCAAGTGGGTAAAACGTTCATTCCGGGGGCGACGAAAACAGGGCGGCGCCTTCAAAAGTTGCCGGCGGACGCCCTGCACGTCCCTAAACCCCCAGCAGAATCGGAGATCGCGAAGTGATTGACCATCTGGACCACCTGGTGCTGACCACTGTCGATGTCGACGCTTGTAAAGACTTCTATACCCGCGTGCTGGGCATGCGCCTGGAGACCTTTGGCCAAGGACGTTTGGCGTTCTGCTACGGCAATCAGAAGATCAATGTTCATGTGCGGGGGCATGAGTTCGAGCCAAAAGCTCATCTGCCTGTTCCTGGAGCATTGGATTTGTGCTTCATCGCCAGTGTCAGCCTCGAAGAGGTTATCGAGCACCTTGAGGGTCAGCATTGGCCAATTATTGAGGGCCCGATTCAGCGAACCGGTGCGACAGGCCCTATCCGTTCCGTGTACGTACGCGACCCGGATCTCAACCTGATCGAGATTTCCGAGCAGTTGTGACTGGACGTGGCAGTGGTTGAGGACGGCCTCAGCAAGCGTGACGAGACCAACGCCCGGCAAGGGTTTGAAGCGGTTGAAAAGGGTCGCTGGAATAGCGCAGTAGGAAACCGCTTTGGCGGCCATGGGCATTTTCGGCCCCTTCGCCGCCAGGCGGATGCAGACAGTTTGCGTGGCTTACTTGATCAGCGGCACACCACTGAGCTTTTGCAACTCGTCGAAGTCGATGTCAGCGCAGATCTCTACCACTTTCAGGCCGTCGGACGTCACTTCCAGCACGGCCAGGTCGGTATAGATGCGGCTGACGCAGCCGATGCCGGTCAGCGGGTAGGTGCACTCAGGCACGATCTTGCTTTCGCCGGACTTGGTCAGGTGGTCCATCATCACGAACACCTGGCGCGCGCCGGTGGCCAGGTCCATCGCGCCGCCTACGGCCGGGATCGAACCTTCGGCGCCGGTGTGCCAGTTGGCCAGGTCGCCCTTGACCGACACCTGGAAGGCGCCCAGTACGGCGATGTCCAGGTGGCCGCCACGCATCATCGAGAAGGAGTCGGCGTGGTGGAAGAAAGCACCACCGGTGAGCAGCGTCACGTGCTGCTTGCCGGCGTTGATCAGGTCATCGTCTTCCTCGCCCGGCGCTGGGCTCGGGCCCATGCCCAGCAAGCCGTTTTCGCTGTGCAGAAACACTTCCTTGTCACCCAGGAAATTGGCCACCAACGTAGGCGCGCCGATGCCCAGGTTCACGTATGCGCCTTCCTGGATGTCTGCGGCCACGCGCTGGGCCATCTGGGTGCGGGAAAGTTTTGTGGTAATGGTCATGGCAGGCCTCAGACAGCGTTGGCGATCGAAGAAGCAGCAGCGCCGGTAACGGCGACCACGCGCTGCACGAAGATGCCCGGGGTGATGATGTGTTCCGGGTCCAGTTCGCCGAGTTCGACGATCTGGTCGACCTGAGCGATGGCGGTCTTGGCAGCCATGGCCATGATCGGGCCGAAGTTACGGGCGGCCTTGCGGTAGATCAGGTTGCCCCAGCGGTCACCCTTGTACGCCTTGATCAGGGCGAAGTCGGCGTGCAGCGGCATTTCCAGCACGTACTGGCGGCCATCGATCTCGCGGGTTTCCTTGCCTTCGGAGAGCAGAGTGCCGTAGCCGGTCGGCGAGAAGAATGCACCGATACCCGAGCCCGCTGCGCGGATGCGTTCGGCCAGGTTGCCTTGCGGCACCACTTCCAGCTCGATTTTGCCGGCCCGGTACAGTTCGTCGAAGACGTAGGAGTCGGACTGGCGTGGGAAGGAGCAGACCACCTTGCGCACGCTGCCTGCCTTGAGCAGGGCGGCCAGGCCAATCTCGCCATTGCCGGCGTTGTTGCTGATGATGGTCAGGTCGCGGGTACCGGTATCGATCAGAGCATCGATCAGCTCGGACGGCATGCCGGCAGTGCCAAAACCACCGACCATGATGGTCGACCCGTCGGTGATGCCTTCCACCGCGCTGGCGATGGACTCATAGGTTTTATTGATCAAAGCGAGCTCCTGGTTGTTCCTGGAGTATGGGTTGTGGGCCTGCCTGGCGCGCCCTTTGACGTGGGGGCCAGTCAGCGCTTGGGAAATGTTTGCTGACTGTGCTAAGCGTGCCGCAAGATCGGGCACAAGTAGAGAGGGGGGAAGCGGATGGTGTGCGATTATCGAACTATTGTGCGATCTACGAGCGGTTGTTTGCATCGCGTAGTGGACGGTTTCCTGAGCGCTGGGCTCAGGGCACGCTGGGTGTGGAGGCAGCTGATCTTTCCGCGCTCAGGCGCAGTTCTGCGATATCGCGCTTTGGCGGTGTGCCGAACTGGCGCCCGTACTCGCGGCTGAACTGCGAGGGGCTTTCATAGCCGACCTTGAAGGCCGCGGTGGCGGCATCCAGATGCTCGTTTAGCATCAACCGTTTCGCTTCGTTCAACCTCAGCCACTTCTGGTACTGCAGGGGGCTCATAGCGGTCAGCTGACGAAAATGCTGGTGGAAGGTCGAGAGTCCCATCTGCACCTGGGAAGCCAGCTCGTCCACCCGCAGCGGCGCGGCGTAGTTCAGCTTCATCCAGTCGATGGCCTTGGCGATCCGGTGGCCCTTGCTGCCCACGGAGGCGATGTAGCGCAGGAGGGGGGCCTGGTCACTCAGCAGCAAACGATAGTGGATTTCCCGCTGAATGAGCGGCCAGAGCACAGGTATCGCGTCAGGCTCCTCGAGCAGCTCGATCAGGCGGCTGAAGCTCTCCAGTAACTTCGGGCCTAATTCACCCACTCCAGCGCTGGTGTGAAAGGACTGACCACTCACCGCCAAACGACCATCTTGTGCGATCAATTCCGCCAGTGTGCGCAGGTCGAGCTTGAATACCAGGCCGAGGCAAGGGGCTTGCTCGCTGGCCATCGTCACCGCCGAGTTAGCGGGGATGTTCAGCGAGGTGACTAGAAAGCGGCTCGTGTCGTAGGGGAAGACCTCGCTACCGATGACCATTTCCTTGGCGCCCTGTACCACCAGCACGACACTCGGCTCGACGATACAGGTAATCGGTGGGGCCGGTGCGTTACGTCGGTAGACGCTGAGATCTGCGATGTGTGTCGTGAAGTCGCCAGCTGTGGGCGCGTGTGCGCCTATTACCTCGCACAGCGTGGCCAGCGGGTTCGCAGGGGGGCGCGGTTGTGTGGTGGCAGGCATAGGAAGCTTCCGATCATCTTGTGGAAAACATTACGGTCGCGTTGCGTCATCTGTCCATGCCCAGCCGGTACGAGCTGGAGATTTAGGCAATAAAACTACCCGTTTGCTCTACTGATGAAGCGGTTTGTGCGACGAAGATGGCTATAGGCGAGGTGGCCAGTGTGCTGAGCAGAGCATGCCCCTCGCACCATTTCCATTTCGAGCAGACAGGAATGAGTGCATGAAGTCTTTGTTCGTAGCGTTTGCCTTGATGGCCAGTTCACTCACTGCAGGAGCCGCCGATATGTCCCATGGAGCCGACAATTTCTATAAGAGTGACCTGGTATCACTCGAACGGGTTTCCTTCAAAAACCAGTTTCAGATGAATACGGTCGGGAACCTGTTCGTTCCTGAAAACCTGAAACCCAATACCCGTTATCCCGCCATCATCGTCGGCCATCCGATGGGCGCGGTTAAGGAACAAAGCGCGAACCTCTACGCCCAGAAGCTGGCAGAGCAGGGCTTCGTTACCCTGGCAATCGATCTATCGTTCTGGGGGGAAAGTGACGGGCGTCCGCGTAACCTGGTATCGCCGGACATCTATGCCGAAGACTTCAGTGCCGCGGTCGACTATCTCGGCGCTCAGGGTTTCGTTGATCGCAACCGCATCGGCGTGTTGGGCATCTGCGGCAGTGGCAGCTTTGCCATCAGTGCGGCGAAGATTGATCCTCGAATGAAAGCCATTGCCACGGTCAGCATGTACGACATGGGCGCCGCCAATCGCAACGGCCTCAAGCACGCGGTAACAGTCGAGCAACGCAAGAAAGCCATTGCTGAAGCAGCAGCTCAGCGTGATGTCGAGTTTGCCGGCGGTGACACCCTGTACACCAGTGGCACGGTCGACAAGCTGACCGAGCACTCCAATGCCATCGAACGCGAGTTTTACGACTTCTACCGCACGCCCCGGGGGGAGTTCACCCCCAAAGGGTTGTCGCCGCTTCTGACGACGCATCCCACGCTGACCAGTAATGTCCGTTTCATGAACTTCTACCCGTTCAATGACATCGAGACGATCTCGCCACGCCCAATGCTGTTCATCGCGGGAGAAGACGCACACTCCCGTGAGTTCAGTGAAGAGGCGTATCGCCTTGCCGGCGAACCCAAGGAACTGGTGATCGTACCGGGCGCTGGCCACGTCGATCTCTATGACCGCGTCGCATTGATTCCCTTCGGCAAGCTGACGTCGTTCTTTGGCGAACACCTCAAGTAACTGACGCCATCGCCAGGCCCAGCCTCTGCCCTGGGCCTGGGCACCTGCGTCTTTGAAATTGTTAAACCGAGATCCGTTATGAGCAGCCCTGCAATACACCTTCAACATACAAGCCGTCAGGTCTGGAGCGCTGTCCTGGCGATGTCGCTCTGTGCCTTCGCCCTGGTGGCTTCGGAGTTCCTGCCAGTGAGCTTGCTCACTCCGATAGCGTCCGATTTGTCACTGACTGAAGGCCAGGCTGGGCAGGCCATATCCATCTCGGGTTTCTTTGCCGTCATCACTAGCCTGATGCTGGCCCCCATGACCCAGGGGATCGACCGCAAGCCTGTCCTGCTGGCCACGACCGCGCTGATGCTGATTTCCGGGGGGATGGTGGCATTCGCCCCGAACTACCTGACATTGATGGTGGGGCGCGCCGTGCTAGGAGTCGCCATCGGTGGCTACTGGTCGATGTCCACCGCGGTGATGATGCGCATCGCCCCCGAACCGCTCGTTCCCAAGGCTATTGCCCTGATGCAGGGCGGTACCGCGTTGGCTACGGCAATCGCGGCGCCGGTCGGAAGCTACCTGGGCGGCATGATTGGCTGGAGAGGGGCGTTCTTTTGCGTTCTGCCGTTGGCCGCCTTGGCGTTGATGTGGCAAGCCTTCACGCTGCCAGCGATGCCAAGCGAGCGCAACGCGGCGTCAGCAACCGGATCCCTGCGTTTGCTGGCAGACTCCAGGGTCGCCCTCGGCATGGCGGCAGTTGCATTCCTGTTCATGGGGCAGTTCACACTGTTCACCTATCTGCGGCCCTTCCTGGAAACGGTCACGCATGTGGACGTGCCCAGGCTCTCGCTTCTGCTGCTGATAATCGGCGCCGCAGGGCTGGTCGGTACGATGGTAGTTGGCACGCTCGTTGGTCGACACCTGAACCGCGTTCTTCTGGGAGTACCGTTGATAATGACTGCCATCGCTTTCGCCGTGATCACGGTCGGTAGCTGGGTCGTTCCAGTCGCTGTCTTGCTCGGTATCTGGGGGCTGGTCTCCACCTGTGCTCCCGTGGGCTGGTTCACCTGGTTGGCCAAGGCATTGCCGCACCAGGCAGAGGCCGGAGGTGGCTTGATGGTCGCCGTGATTCAGTTGGCCATCACGGCGGGCGCAACTGCGGGCGGGGTGCTGTACGACGGATTCGGCCATCAAGCCACATTCCTGGCCAGCGGTGTGTTTTTGCTGGCGGCAACCGCGCTAAGCGTTGTTACTAATCGAGCGTTGCCTGGTACAAGCCGTATACCCAATGGCACAAGCCAGTGAGACGCCCCCCCGGCAGACGGCATGTGCATTGGGTAAACCCTGTCTGCTGATCAAGCAGGCCGAGAGTGGGCTCCTTGCGTCCTCTTTGACGCAATTTTGTTCTTCCGCCAGCCCCTAAGGTTCATGAGGCACAGCACGAGCTGCAGCACGATCAAAGCCCACGCTTGAGCGTGCAAGCCCCAGGCCGACCACAGCAGGTTACTGGCGATGAAGCAGCAGAATCCCACTTTACGCCGGCCGGGACGGCGCGAGCCTATACACCAGGCTGCCAATACCGTGACAGCCATGGCAGGCCATTCCAACAAATCGATCCAGTCTTCCATCAGGCACAATCCCAATCGTTTCGCTGCTGTTCACACTCTGCGCAGGTACGCGAAACTCAGCCTGCCAACGCTTTGATCAACTGTTCATTGAAGGCGGGGATATCGTCCGGCTGGCGGCTGCTGATCAGGTTGCCATCCACCACTACCTGTTCATCCACCCACGTGCCGCCGGCGTTGCGAATATCATCCTGCAAGGTCTTGTAGCTGGTCATCCGCTTGCCTTTGGCCAACCCGCTCGATACCAGCAGCCAGGCACCGTGGCAGATGACAGCCAGCGGTCTGCCTGCTGCGTCGTGGCTTTTAACCAGCTTTTGCGCGCCGGGAATCAAGCGAATCGTGTCGGAGTTCTGAACGCCGCCGGGCAGCACCAAGGCATCGTAAAGATCGAGATGGGCACCCTCGAAAGTCGCGTCCACGGCGAATTCGTCGGCGGGCTTGTCATGGTTCCAGCCACGGACCGTACCTTCCTTATCCCCCAGGATGTCGACCACCGCACCGCTGTTTTCCAACGCCTCACGAGGGCCGGTCAGTTCCACCTGCTCGAAGCCGTCGGTGACCAGAAAGGCCACGCGCTTACCGTTCAGTTGTGCACTCATCATTCATCTCCTTTACCGATAGACCTTAAATAGGGGCCCGCAATGGCGAGCAAAGTTCCTGCTCGTTGCTCGGTGGTGCGCTTAACGGCGCCTGCGTTGCGAGCGGGTGACGGCCAGCCCAGCGATGACTCCGAGGGCTGCCGCCACGCCCCACAACGGCATGTTGTCGTTGCTGGATTTCCAACCACCATCCACGCTGCGCCGGCCACTCGGTGGCTCGAACAGGTTGCCGGAAGAAACCTCTACATTGGGGCTGCGGTTCAAGGCCCTGCGTGTCAGCCACCCTGAAACCAGCGCCAGGCGCGGAACGACGTAGCTCGCCAGATGAGCAAGGCGAGCGGCAGCGCCCACCGTGGTGTTGGCGCGTGGGGAGATGGCGGTAGCTACCATGGCCTTGGCTACCCGCTCCGGATCGTAGATCGGCCCGGGTGGCGTGAGCGCATGGCCGGTGTAATTGCCGCCATCCCTGAAGCCTGGGGTGTCCATGACCGCTGGATAAATGTCGCAGACGTGGATGTCGGGGAACTCCGTCAATTCTCCGCGCAGCGCTTCGGTCAGGCCGCGCAGGCCGAATTTGCTTGCCGAATAGGCCGCCGCGTAGGGCTGGGCAACCCAGCTGCCCAGTGACAGTGTGTTGATGAGGATGCCGCTGCGTTGGGCCTTGAAATAGGGAAGGGCCACGTGGGCCCCGCGCAGGTAACCGATCAGGTCGGTCTGAATGACCTGTTCATGTGCCTCCAGGGGCGTTTGCTCGAAGTTGCCCACCGCGCCAACGCCTGCGTTATTGACCCAGATATCGATCCGGCCATGGCCAAATTCGGCCGCCTGGGTGGCCAGCGCTTGCACCTGGTCGCTACGGGTGACGTCGGTAATGATTGCCACGGCGTCTGTTCCACAGTCGGTGCATTCGTCCAGCACGTCGAACAACGCCTGCTCATCGCGTGCGGCGAGCACCAGCCGCGCGCCTTTGCAAGCGAAGGCATGCGCGGCAGCCCTGCCTATACCACTCGATGCGCCAGTGATGACCACGACCTTGCCGCGCAACGGGCCCTTTACCGGTGCTGGAGCTTCAGGTTCGTCAGGTTGTGAGGCTTGCTCGATGTTGCCAGCCGTAGGTAGGAGGGTATCACTGGCTGCTATCTTCGAGAGCTGCAGTGCAGTGCCGTCGACCAGCACCAGCTTCATGCCCTCAATGGTGCCCGCCACCCGCTCCGGGAAGACCGGTTCACCTTGCGCATCCAGACTGTCATAGATGAACTTCGTCCCTTCAAGCCAGCCGACTGCCGTGAGCAGCTCGGGGCCAAGGTAATACTTGCCGTCCTGAAAAAAACCAGGGAACTGATGAGCGCGTTCGACGTTCTCCACGCAGTAACGTTCGCCTGGTTTCATGCCTGTCGCTTGATCGATCATGGTACAAACCCCTTCGCATGAATGCCTGCAATATGCTGTGTGCCTAAGCAGCTGAATGCTGGAGATGCAGCAAAGTTCAGAGGAGAGGGCAGGCGGTATCAGCTAACGGTTGCGCATCGTATGCAGTGCTGGAGACCAGACAGCATGGCCGCAGCGTTCACACGCGATCGAATCGTGCGACTGATGGTAGGCAGGAAAGCCACAGCCCACACAACAATAGAGGCCAGCCTGGGGCGGTGTTGTGTATTCCGGCCGATGCTCGAATGGAAGTACTGACAGGCCGGCCCTGGTGTCCTCCGGCCCATAGAAATACACGCTGAGTTCTCCGTCGGTTTCCAGCAGACCTAAACGTACCTGGCCCAAGTGCTCGACACCTCGCTGGCGTAGCTCCATGAAGAGCTCGTTCGACGAAATGTTCATATTGCGCAGCGAGTGGATTTCGTACATGCCGTCCTTCACTACTGTTATTGGCAATCCATCAATCAAGGCTTCGCAAGCCTTGCTTCGTTTCATGAGGAAGACGATACCCCGATACAGCAGCAGGAGCGTCAGGAACACCAGTCCCACCGGGAGCAGGGGAACATCCTCGTAGAAGGTCACATCGCCGGCAGCGGAGCCAAGGGTCAGAATGACGACCAGCTCGAAGCGGGAGAGCTGTTTGATCCCGCGTCGGCCACTGAATTTGAGAAAGAAGAATACGGCCGTAAAAGCCGCCAAGACCCTGAAGGCGACTTCGAGAAGAAAGGCGAGAGGCAGCTCGCCGAGGAGCATCCGTTGAAGGTCGAACGGTACCATTCGAGTTCCTTTCCTGCAGGCTGGTGGGTCAAAGGTTTACGGTAAGGGCATCATCACCCATCCCTACCTGAGACACTTCAATGAGGATCAAGATCCCCACCGGGGTTCCAGCGAAGAACTGTAGAACTTTCGGAAAACTATACAAAGTATTGAGATTGTATAGTTTTTCTGCCGATAGTCAGATTCAGTTCTCAATTCACGGACTTTCGATTGTCTGCCTGAACAGGTTCGCTATTTTAAGTATCTAGTAAGAAGGGCAGGCCGAACACCGAGGGAGGCTTTATGAGAACTCGAGGACATGTGTACTGGGACTGGGCAGACCCCAGTCTTCACAATCGCAGCCATGACGAAATTCTTGACGATGGAACTCACATCGACGTGCAAGTCCGGTTATCCCGCACCGGAAACACGCAGATGTTCATAGGCGTCTACGCACCCTCTGGGGCCGCGCTGCACGAAGAAGCTTTCGACTCTCGGCCTGGAGAGTCGATGACCCGGGCATTGGCCTGGGGTGTGGGACGTGCCCGCAAATTTGCTTGCGAACCATCGCTCCTCAAACCTGAGTCAGCTTCGGCGAGTGGAAGATGAACTACGCGCTGCCAATCCACGCGCGGGATTGTCGATTCAATTGCTGGCGCGCGATTTCCTTTTGCAGGTCTGACTGTAGTGCCGGCCATGATACGGACAGAGTTTTGAACGTACCGAATATTCAGGTAGTCCACCGTTACTCAAGAATGGGTAAAGGAGGTGACCATGCCTAAACAAGGCGAGCTTCGAGCAAGAGCTACAGTGCTTTGCTTTCGCAGCGGCAGGCTATTGCTGGTGCGCCGCAAATCGCGCAAATGGAATTTCCCGGGGGGCGGCGTCAAACCGCACGAGCCTCCTCACAATGCGGCCATACGCGAACTCCAGGAGGAAACAGGTATTCGCCGCCGGCGTCTGGTAGCACTGTGCACTGTCCGTGCGGGTCGTATTGTCCATCACATCTTCACATTGCAGATCGATGAACAAGACCACCCTGTGCCGGGAAACGAAATCGTGGCGTGCAAGTGGGTGCCGCGCGACAAGTTGGCACCGTCCCGCCTCAAGCCTTCAGCTGCCGAACTGCTTGCACGCCAGCTTCCGGCCTTGATCGCCTGACCCGATTCATGGGCTTGAACGACTGTTCGAATCGTTGGTTGTCGGGAGGGCAGCCGGGGCATGATCGTGCTGGCCGGTCGGGTCGGTGATCTGGATGATATTGCCATGCTGCCAGCCATCCGCTGCGGGGTCGGCTGGAGGGATGGGGATGTCGGCGCGTAGGGCCTTGCTTTTGCGCATATCCAGCTGCAATCGTTGACTGCGTTGGCGAACCATGGCGGGGTCGGCCTGCCCATCTGCAGTGAACCCCATCATCAACTGCGGCACACCAAGGGGCAGCCGCTTGCCCTGATCGGTGTGCCAGGTATGCCACGTCTTGCCATAGGTATGGGCCAAGCGCTTCATCAAGGCATGCTCGGCGCTCGCGGGTATCGCCGGTGCGCTCAACTGGCCGGAGGATACCTCATAGCCATGGCTGTGCCACATGGGCTTTTCAGCGGCAGGCAGTTTGGCGAACAGGCTGGCGTCAATGATGTACTCGACGCCCATGATCTTGGCAGCCTGGGTATTGCCGTCGTAAATCACGCATTGAATGACGTCTTCGTTGAGAATCGCGCAGTAGTGATGAGCCTCCATTTGGGCGTCCGGCTGACCGTTATAAAAATGAAACCCGTTGAGGTAGGCGTTGAGCGCATCAATCGGGGGCTTGGCCTGAAGCACCGCAGCGCCTGCTTCGAGCAATTGAGTGCCCGTCGTTGTAGGCCTACCAGGTGCCTCTACGGGGGATTTGGTAGTGGCAGCGCTGCAGCCCCATAGACCAAGGCCGCAAGCAACAGGTAACACAGCGTAAAAGACTCTGAGTGCGCGCATGGAACATTTCCCAGGGGGCAGGTGATCAGCCATCAGACTGCTCTTCAGGTGGTACCTGATCATCAGGCCAATCAGGCGCCTCATCGTCCGGGCCAGGCTTGGGAGCTGGCTCCCCCGGGTTCTGAGGGACTTCATCGACATACGGGTCGGGTTGGTTGGAAGCTGCCATGTCGTGGCTCCTGCGCGGTGGGGTTGCCTCTGGTTAGGCAGCGATACCCCAGGCCTGTTCCATTTGATTGCCGGCAGATCCAGGGCCCCCGACGCGCAGGCCACCGGTTGTCACTTTTAGCGATCATTTCCGGTGTCGGTTCAGTCAATCGTAAAAATCCCAGGCATTCGGTGACTGAATGGACGCAATCAATAGCAATAGCAATGATCTGTCGACGCGCAGCGATGTGGTTCGACAGTTGATACTGGTGTTTTCCGGGCTGCTGATGCTGGTGCTGATCGTAGGGTTGGTGTCCCTCTATCGAATCGCGGGGTCACTGGATCATCGCGAAAGGGCGCAAAGCCGTTTTCATGCTGAATCTGCAATGAACCAGCTACAAAAAAATGAGCGCAGCTATGTACTTACCCATGCGATCTGGCAATCGGCATTTGATCACCTGGGTCGCGAAGCCGATGTGCAGTGGGCTTTTGATGAGGACAACGTGGGCCCCACGCTGTATACCGCGGATGGTTATACGGCCGTGTTCGTATTAGATGGCAATGGCACCCCTTATGCCATGGTCAATGGCCAATTGAGCGGTGAAGGCTTCGCTCGCTACAGCCTTCAGGCAGACAGGATCATCAGCCAGGCGCGGCAGGTTGCTGCCAAGCAACAAGCCGCCTCAGGTTACTTCCGGTTCGGTGAGCAACCAGCGATTTTCGCCGCTGCGGTCATTCAGCCGCCTTCTATGCCGCATCATCTACCCGCTCCCAGCGCAGTTATGGTGTTTG
Source organism: Pseudomonas sp. M2 (assembly GCF_015751845.1). Lineage (NCBI taxonomy): Bacteria > Pseudomonadati > Pseudomonadota > Gammaproteobacteria > Pseudomonadales > Pseudomonadaceae > Pseudomonas > Pseudomonas sp. M2. Next base: position 5,381,276 of record NZ_JADOUD010000001.1, on the reverse strand, counting down.
TCAGGGTGCTCGATGCCAGCGTGCTCGAACCTTTGGGCCGTGCTGCTGGGCTGTCTGGCCTCGCCGTCACCGATCTGAACACCGGTGACGAGGCGAGGGGAGCCCTGCCACTGGAAGGCAGCGCTCATATTCTGACGTGGAACATCGTACGGCCGGGCAGTGAGCTGATTTCTACGGTGGTGCCAGCGCTAGCGTTAGCAGTCGTGCTCATTGGCGTATTGGTGACGCTGTTCGCCCGTTATGCCATGCGCGCCAGCACGGGTATCGACCGCAGCCACCAGCAGCTTGCCGCCTCCAAAGCGGCGCTGGAAACCAGCGAGGAGCGGTTCAGGGCTGTGGCCGAAGCTTCATCCGACTGGATATGGGAGACCGATGCCGATTTGCATCTGATCTACCTGTCGGCTCGATTTGCCGAGCTAACCGGGCACCCGGCAGGCGCTTGGCTGCATCGACCGATTACCGAACTGCTCGATTGCGATACCGCGCACCTGGAACATTGGCTGCACGGCTTGGCCGCCAGCCACGCTACGGGCAGCTTGCGCTGCCAATACCATGACCACCTCGGGCAGCAGCGTATTTGTCGCATTGCGGCACGGGCAAGTATCGATCATGGCCACTGTAAAGGGTTTCGTGGAACCTGCAGCGATATCACCGACGAAGTCGCCGCTCATGCCCAGATCCAGCACCTGTCGCTGCACGACGCCCTTACAGGGCTGCCCAACCGCAACAAACTTTTCCGATTTCTGGAACAGGCTGCACAGGGCGCTTCGCCACAGGCCGTAGCGCTGATTTTGCTGGACCTTGATAACTTCAAGCCCATCAATGACAGCCTTGGCCACCCGACCGGCGACGCGGTGCTCATTGAGGTGGCGAGGCGCCTTGATGAAATAACGCGAGAAAGTGACCTGGTGGCCCGTCTTGGAGGGGACGAATTCATCATCGTGCTCTCACGTCCCGGACAGCGAACAGAAGTGGATGGCTTCTGTGCCCGAGTGGTGGAGTCACTGCAACGACCTATTCTGGCGGAGGGCCATTGCGTTCAGGTCGGTGTCAGCCTCGGCGTAGCTCTTTCAGCTGACTATCCTGGCACTGCAAGTGACTTGATCCGATATGCAGACATCGCGCTATACGGCGCAAAGTCTGCTGGCAAGCATACCTGGCGCTACTTTTCTGCGCAGATGAACGAAGCGCTGCTGGAGAAACGCATGCTCGAACGGGAGCTGCGCGAAGGCATCGGCCGTGACGAGCTCGTGCTGCATTTCCAGCCGCGCTACAAGGTCGACGGTACGACGGTTGCCTCGGCGGAAGCGCTGGTGCGTTGGCAGCATCCGCGCAAGGGCTTGCTGCGCCCGGATCGATTCATTGCCTTGGCCGAGGAATCCGATCTGATCGTGCAGTTGGGTAACTGGGTCCTCCACGAAGCATGTGCCAAGGCCAAGACGTGGCCAATGGAGATCATGGTCTCGGTCAACATGTCGCCGGCCCAGTTCAGCCGCAGTGACGTAGTGCGTGATGTTGCCGAGGCGTTGCGACATACAGGGTTACCTGCCCATCGCCTGGAATTGGAGATCACCGAAAATGTGATGCTCAATGACGTCGAAGGTGCCCTGCAGACCATGAACGCGTTAAAGGAACTGGGGGTTCGCTTGAACATGGATGACTTTGGTACCGGTTATTCTTCCTTGGGCTACCTGCGAACTTATCCGTTCGACAGCATCAAGATAGACAAACGTTTCGTTCAATCTTTGGGCAAGAGCGCAAGTGACCGCAGTGTGGTTCAGGCGATCATCAACCTGGGCAATGCGATGGGCATGACGGTCACCGCCGAGGGCGTTGAGACCGCTGAGCAACTGGCGCTGCTCAGTGATGACCGGTGCCATGAAGTGCAAGGTTTCTTGCTCAGCAGACCGGTCGACCACGAAGTGCTGGTGCGGCTCATGGTTGCAAGTCAATCAAATGCTTAGATACCCACTCCTTCTTCACCCGTAACCTCGGAGAATTGAAGCGATGGCCAAGTACCTTTATTTGATCAGCTATATCCTCGACAACCAGCCTGGCACTTGCGAGTGTCGCAGCGACGAAGAAGACCTGAGCAGGGAGGCCGCCCGTGAGTACCTGCAGGGGCTTCATCGCAACGAAGCGTCTTCGTTCTCTGATGTGCAGGTACAGCGCCTGGAGCATGACCATGAGCCCGGCACGTCGCCGGGCCATTACCAACAGCCTTGAACCGAACCAGCTTCCCGCAGCAGGCCCAGGCATCAGCGCGTGCACCAGCACGCCTGCTGGAGTATCTGCTGCGGCCCGATCAGTCCTGAGGGATTATCGAAATCTTGCCGTTGCGTTCGACGATGGCAAATTTGATCTTGGCTACAGTTTCTATGCCCTGGCTGTCGCGAGCAGACTCAAGTATGTCGTCTTCTGTCAGCCGCGCTTTACGCATGCGGTGATGAAGAAAGCGTCCTTGTTCGACCACCAGCGTAGCGTGCCCGTCTAGCAGTCGCGCCAGCCGTTTGGAATTGAGCTTGGCCAGCGACAAGCCGACTTCTAGCGCGATCAAGGTGGCGATGACCAGCATGGCGTTGGTGAAGGAGAAGTCATCGCCCAGTAAAGCCTGCTGAGTCGCTTCGCCAATTATCAGCAGCAACACGAAGTCAAAAGTGGTCAAGTCCGCCAGTGAACGCCGGCCAGCCACGCGAAACAGCAACATCAGAGCGAGGTACATGCCTGCCGCGCGAAGAATGGAGTCCATGGTCGCTCCTACGGATAAAGGAAGGTAGAGAAATGCACCGCGCTTTGCGGGCCGGCGCTGACGATCCCTTCAAGGGGGCCGACGTGTTCGCTGCGCAAGGTGAGGTAGAGCGTGGCCACTCCATCCTTGCTGGTGCCCAACTGCAGCAGCAGCGACTCGCCGTGCGAGAGCGACTTCTGCGGTTGTGGTTGCAGCATTTCGATACTCGCTTCGCGCAGCAAGTCGCCCCCGAGCAGTATCATCACCGGCTGCCCGGCAATCCCGTGAACAGTGATGCGCACGTTTTCAGATGTACCGCTGCGGCTGAGCCGCTGATACGCCACTGCCACTCGCCCATCTGTACTCACGAGTTGGGCATCACTGAGCGGGCCATTGCCGAACAGCCCCGCAAGCGCCATCAGCACGATCAACACCAGCGCATACCAGCCGACCCGTTCGAAGCGCCACACGCGTTGCTGCATAGGCATGTCTTCCTCGACAGGATGACGCCTGGAAACGCGCTCATCGTCGTTCATGGTGGTGCCCTCACGCGCGCTCACCGCGAAGCCAGCGCTGGTGATAATGCGCCAGACGCGTCAGCCCGTAGAGCGCCCCCTCACGCATGACATCGGCGCGTTCACCAAAAAACCGTTGGCTGCGGGTGAACACCGCCAATGGCTCACCCGCAAATGCCCAGGCGAAACAAAGGGTGCCAGGCGCGATACCGTCATGAGGTTCCGGCCCGCTGATGCCGGTGGTGGCGATAGCAACGGTCGCGTCGCTGTGCCCGAGTGCGCCCAAGGCCATTTCCCGAGCGACCGCTTCGCTGGTCAATCCGTAGCGCTCGATGGTTTTCGGGCTCACGCCGAGCAGGCGCTGCTTGGCACTGGGTGAGTAGACTACATAGCCGCTTTCCAGCACCTCTCCGGTCCCCGGTAACGTGGCCAGCAGGGCGATCATCGTGCCAGCCGTACAGGATTCGGCGGTAGTCAGCAGCAATTTGTGCGACTTGAGGTATTCAAGCGTTTCGGACAGGGGAGCGGTAGCCATTGCGCAGCTCTCGTTGCGGTTTTTCGGTGGACGTGCTGGATGCGATGTTGGTTCATTGCCGATGGCCTCCGCTTATCCCGACCGCTCAACATCGTCTGAACTTTGCCACGCGCGATGACTTCTTTTGAGTAAGGGCCGTGATGTACGCGAAGACGGTGCGGCCTGTTCCCCAAGCAGAGGAGAGGCGATCATGACCGAGCCTGTGACATATTTCTGGATTGCGGTGGCGGCGATCATCCTGCTGGTTGATCTATGGGCGATCGTCAGCGTGTTTCGTAGCGACAAGCCCGATGTGACGAAGGCAATGTGGGCGTTGCTGCTGCTGGCGCTGCCAATTATCGGCCTGGCTATCTGGGGTGTACTTGGGCCCCGGGGCATCAAGCGCGGTACGGGGCCGTCCTCACCTGAACATAGCAAGGGATAGCACCAAGCATTCCAAACTCATCCAGGTACTTGGATTTTTCACGTAACGAACTGCACTCGCATTTCATTACCCGCTGGGTAAAAACTGCCGAGCGCTTAGAGCTACTCAAGACGGCCTTCGTAAGATGCAGGCAGTTCAGTGGAAGAATGGCTTGAGCGAGTGGTAATTTGCGCACAAAAGAAAGCCCGCTGCTGGGCGGGCAAGGTCTATCACACGTAGGGGTAGCTTCAGGCTCGCTCAAGCCCCGTGAAAATTAAGTGAAAGAAAAGTCCCCGCAATGTGATGCCCGATAAACAACGGTTCGGTTCGCAGGGCAGCTGATGGGTGAGGCGATCAAATCACTGAAAACCTCATCCGGCACGCCAAACACCACTGTCACGCTGCTCTTCTTACAGTCAACTGCAGGCAAAGGCCTTTGCCCCGAAAGGTTTTGATCTCGACCGGCGCGTCCAATGTCTTCAGAAGCTTTCTCAGATAACAAATCTGCACGTCGATGATCTTGGTACCAGGATCGAACTGGTACCCCCAGATTTCTCTGTAAATCGTCGGTCTGCTCACGACATGCCCTTGGTTGCGCAAAAGCAATGTCAAAATCCGGCTGGGCGTAGCTTTGACGGGGAAGTGAAGCTGATTGAAGCTCACCACACGGCGGCTGACGTCCACCGTCAGCATCTTAGCTGGCGCCGTAAAGATTGGCAGACCATCGGCAAATCACGCTTCTTGTCCGAACAGCAGGGGAACATTACATGACGCACTCAGCCGCTGCATGTAACCGAGCACCTGTGCCGGAAATGCTATCTGTTGGACGATGGACAGCGATCGCAACACAGGCCAGAGGGTAATGTCGTTGATTCCAAGTGTCGCTCTATCTGCTACCAATGGCGCCAGTGCATCAAGCAGGGGTTGCATTTCAGCGGCCAGTTTCGGCGTTTGCTCCCGTAGCACCTCCAAGTCACCGAAGGCTTGCTCTTCCCGCCGGCGGTAAGCCTCCCTCGCGGCTGGCGTGGCGCTCTCCGCAAACTGCCCGTTTACGAACCGCGGAATAAAAAGTTTGAGCGCTGTCGGCCAAGCTTCCTTGACCCATGCGTCGAGTGCGCGATCTTGTGGTGCGACCAGGGCGGGTGGGCCGATGCCGTCCAGATACCGAACAATGTCCAGGCTCTCGCCGATGTGACTGCCATCCTCCTTCTGCAGGATCGGCACGGCTTTCTTGCCGATCAGGCGGGTAGGTGTCTCAGCATCACCCTCCATGATGACTTCAAGCCTTACCGGAAGACGCTTGAACCCAACGATCATGCGGGCGCGCGTACAGAAGGGGCAGTGTTCGTAGATATAAAGTTTCATCACGTCGATCCTCGCTCCTAGAGCCAATACCGAGGCGGGCACTCAGAACTGCACTGAGCGCGTCAGGCCACCATCGACCAGAAGGTTGGTACCGGTTGTGAAACTTGCCGCGGGACTGGCCAGGAACACCACCGCTTTAGCGACCTCTTCCGGAGTAGCCATACGCCCCATCGGGTTATCGGCCAGGCATTTGGCGAAGGTATCGGGTTGTTCTCGTTCGATATCTCCCCACACGCCTTCCGGGAAATACACATTGCCTGGAGAAACGGAGTTAACGCGGATGCCCTCATGGGCATGGCGCACCGAGAGGGTCTTGCCGTAGTGAAGCAAGGCTGCCTTCAGAACGCCATAGGGTTCTGCGAACATATCGACCTCGCGGCCCGAGACGCTCGAGATCAGCACGACCGCTGCCGCTTGTGATTGACGAAGAGCGGGCAGGGCGGCTTTGACCATCGTTGCACTGCCCAACAGGTCGGTGTCGAAGGCTCGCCGCCAGGTCTCCAGGTCATCACCCCCAGCCAAAGCACTGACGTTGGGCACGACGATATCCAGCCCGCCCATATGCTGTGCTGCTTCATTGACCCAGGCCCGAACATGCTCGGGCTGGGTAACATCCACCGCAGTGCCCCAAGCGCGCTCGCCAAACTCGAGCTGCGCGCTCTGAACGCCTGTTTGCCCCCGAGCACAGAATGCCACTTGGGCGCCTTCCTCGAGAAACAACTGCACGATAGCTCGGCCAATGCCTCGGGAGGCGCCGCTGACCAGCACCCGCTTACCCAGCAAGCCTAAATCCATGTTCAATCTCCTTTAACGATTTTGGCGAAGCGGGGCCTGAACAGGCCCCGCCTTGGCGATTACTTGCGCAGCTTGTATGCGATGATTTCGTCGCTGGTTCCGGTTTCCATGAAGGCATGCCCGGAAGCAGAGACAAGGACATACTGCTCACCGTCGACTTCATAGGAAATCGGGTTTGCCTGGGCACCCACCGTCAGCACGTCCTCCCACAGCACCTCACCGGTCGTAGTATCAATGGCACGGAACAGGTTATCGGTTGCCGCCCCGACGAACGTCAATCCACCCGCAGTCACCACAGTTCCGCCGTTGTTCGGCAAGCCGATGTTCAGCGGCAAATGCGATGGGATGCCGAATGGCCCGTTGCGGCGCGCGGTACCCAGCGGCTCGTCCCAAACGGTCTTGCCTGTGTCGAGGCTGATTGCGCGGATTCCACCATAGGGCGGTGCCGAGCATGGGACGCCTGTACCCCAGTTGCGCCAACCCGCATTCACGCTGATCGCGTATGGGGCGTTGACTTGCGGGTAGGTCGAGGCACCGCCTTCGCCTTTGCCTGACTTGCTGCCTGCTTTGTTCAAGGTGGTTTCATCGGGCTTCGGCGCGTAGATGGGTTTGAGCCCCATCTTGTCGGCCTGCTCGCGCGGTATCAGCTGGTTCAGGTTAGGAATGTCGTTGTAGTTGGCAATCAGCAGTCGGCGTACCGGGTCAATGGCTACCGACCCCCAATCTGACCCCCCGTTGTAGCCGGGGTACTGAATCCAGGGACGATCCACTGACGGTGGGGTCAGGTAGCCCTCGTAGTTGGCCTGGCGGAACTGGATACGGCACATCAGTTGGTCAAGCGGCGAGAAGCCCCACATGTCCGCTTCTGTTTTCGGTGCCTTGCGCAGGGTGTGCCATTCGGAGGTAGGCTGGGTATCAGCCAAAAACGCCGGCTCCACCGATCCCCCTTTAGGCGCCTTGACCTCACCGATCGGAATCAGCGGCTCGCCGGTGGCGCGATCCAGGATGTAGATGTCACCTTGCTTGGTCGGCAGCAACACCGCGGGTACCGGCTTACCGTCTTTGCCCGGGTAATCAAGCATCGTCGGCTGGCTGCCCAGATCGTAATCCCACACATCGTGCCGGATGGTCTGGAAGTGCCAGACGTCCTTGCCGGTCTTCACGTCCACGGCCACCAGCGAGGTCGAATATTTGTTTTCGGCCTCACTGCGGTTGGAGCCGTAATAATCGATCGAGGAGTTGCTGATCGGCAGATAGACATAACCGAGCTGCTCATCGCCCACCGCCGCCGTCCACATGTTCGGCGTGCCCCGGGTGTAAGTGCTGCCTTCGGCAGGGCCATGGACATTGTCAGGGTTACCCAGGTCCCACGCCCAAGCCATTTTGCCGGTGATCGCATCGTAGCCACGAATCACGCCCGATGGAGCATCCTCATCCTGACCATCACGGATCTGCGCGCCGGTGACTACGACACCGTTCACGATGGTCGGCGGCGCGGTCACCGCGTACCAGCCAGGAACCTTTTTGCCCAAACCTTCCCAGAGATCGACAATGCCGTTCTGGCCAAAGTCTTTGCACGGCTCACCGGTGCCGAGGTCGACTGCTACCAGCCGGGCATCCAGGGTGGCTTCAACCACTCGGCTGCGGCACTGTGCCGTTTCGGGCAGCTGCGGTGCGGTATACACCGCCACGCCCCGGCAGGCTGCCGCGTGAGGAATGGCCTGATCCGGTACGCCCGGATCGTGACGCCAATTCTCTGTGCCAGTTGCCGCATTGATCGAAATCAGGATGTTTTTGGCAGAGCACATCAGCAGATCGTTGCCGACCTTAACTGGCGTGGTCTCCGGAGAATAACGACTCCCAGGGTTCGGTAGATCCCGGGTGTGGTACACGAACGCACGCTCCAGGCGACCGACGTTCTCAGGAGTGATCTGCTTGAGGGGGCTGAAGCGCTGGGCGTTATGATCGCCCCCGTAGAATGGCCAGTCGCTTCCGACCTGGGAAATTTCCTGAGCCTTCGCGAACTGCATCTGGAGCGCGCAAGAAATCGCGAGGGCGAGGGCGCCCCCGTATTTGACGGATGTGAACATTACTAACCTCGTTACGCAGCAGTGCGGGTAGTGCGGCGTAGCGCCGGAGATACGATCAGGATCAAAACCAGGATGACGGTCATGGCCACCAGGCGTGGCACCAGGCCCCACCAGTTGAGGCCGACTTCCCAAAGCGCCCAGATCACCGTCAATACCCATATGAGAGCAAACAGGTAAAGGGCGCTGCGGCGTTGACGCCATATAAGGATGGCGCTCAGTACACAACCTGCACCTGTCAGGCCGTAATACCAGCTGCCACCTAGCGCGATCAGCCAGACCCCACCCCCGAACAGAGCCAGGCCAAATACTCCAAGGGTCAACGCCAGCAGAGCAATTGCCAGGCGCCATTTACTGCCGGTACTTAAGTCAGGCTGCGCCTGGAGCTTGCTGGGGGACACGCTACTACGTTGATTCATGACGCTACTGCTTCCTTCATTTACAAGTAATTCAAGCCATGGCCTGTCGACCAGGCGTGGCTATCCCGATCGGGCGACGGGTACAGAACATCGACAAGACGGCGCCAACAACCAACAGCGCACCTACCACTACGAAAGCCAGGGCAAAGCTCCCCGAACCCGCCACCACGTAGCCGGTCACGATCGGAGCCAGCAGGCCAAAAAGATTGCCGACGGCAGTGATGAAGCCCGCGGCGGTGCCAACATCGTCTTCCGAGCGCACAAGATCGTTCACCAGTGAGAGGTTTAACGAGATCGCCGATGCGCACGTCGCCAATGAGAGCGTGATCACAAAAAGAATTGCCCATGTGCTGTCGATCGCCGGTACCAGGAAGATCACCGAGGATGCGAGCAGCACGCTGGCCACTACCAGACGGCGCTGGCCCGTTTCGGCAGCGCCGGGGCGCATGGCCTTGTCACTCAGACGGCCAATGACGATGGCAAGGATGGCCGCTCCCAGGTATGGGATGGCGGTATAAAGGCCACTCGACATAACCGTCAGACCTTTCTCGGCCTGCAGGTAGCTCGGCAGCCAGGTGAGAAAGAAGTAGGTCGCGTAGACGGCACAGCCGTGCGAGAGCGCGATTGCCCACATGCTGCTCGAACGGGCTAAGCCCTTGAGACCCAGCGATACCGATTTTTCCGGACCATCAGCGGATCGCGTGCCACCCTCGGCGATTTCAGCGCGCTCGACATCGTCCAACCAAGGCGCTTTTGACGGGTGGCTGTACCATTTCAACCAAGCCGCCAACCAGATGAAGCCCAATGCACCGGCAACGACGAAGGCGATGCGCCATCCGAAGGCACTGATCAACCAGCCAAAACCGATGGCGCCGATGGCAGGGCCGACCAGGCTACCGCTATGGAATACAGCGGTGGCCAAACCACGTTCATTGAGCGGCATCCATTCACGAATGACCCGGGCGCCAGCGGGGTAGGTAGTCGCTTCGCCCATACCCATGATGAGCCGGCAACTGAGTAACGAGATGAAACCCGTCGACAATGCCGTGCAGGCTGTGGCCACCGACCAGACGCCGATGCCGTAGCCATTGACCTTTTTCGGGCCGAACCTGCCTACGAGATACCCCATGGGAATGAGTGCAAGAAAGTACAGCCAGACGAAGGACGAGAACAGATAGCCCATCGCGACCGGCGAGATATCGAATTCTTCCTTGAGAACTTTGGACGCCACCGAGAGCGAAACGCGGTCGACATAGTTGATCAATGTCAAAGTGAAGAGAAACGCGTAGATCCATACGCGTTTTTTCTTAAGAAAATGGTTGTCTTTTTGCATCGCCATCACCTTGTAGTTATTGGGACGATCCAGGGAAGAAAAGAGTGGTTTCCAGCTCGAAGAGCCACTCACTTCACTCGGGCAGCGTCTGTCGCGAAGTGAGCGGGGGTCGCACTACACGAGCGTGCCGTCAGGCCAGCCAACGCTGAATGTTTGCAACCATGACGTCTTTGGAGATGCCGTAGCGGTCATGCAGCGTCGGCAACGCCCCGGCATCGAGGAACTGATCTGGCAGCGCCACATGGCGAACCTCCGGTTGCACACGGGCTTGCAGCAAGGTCATGGCGATGGCTTCACCCAGGCCGCCAATCTGCGTGTGGTTTTCCGCAATCACCACCAACCTGCCTTCACGACGGCATTGTTCAATGATGGCCTGGACATCGAGTGGCTTGATTGTCGGCACGTGCAGGACAGCTGTGCCGATCTTGCTCTTGATCAGTTCATCAGCGACTTCCAGGGCACGCATGGTCATAAGGCCCGAGGAAATGATCAGCACATCATTGCCGTCTCGTAGCAAGCGGGCTTTGCCGAGCTCAAATTTGTAGTCGTATTCGTCGAGGATCAGCGGTACGCGCCCGCGGGGAAGGCGCATGTAGACAGGGCCATCGTGCTCGGCTATTGCGGCAACGCACTGTTCAGTTTCCAGCGCATCACATGGGTCAATAACCATCATCTGAGGAATGGCTCGCATCATCGCTAGGTCTTCCGTGGCCTGGTGACTTGGGCCATAACCAGTCGTGAGCCCCGGCAGGGCCGCGCAGATCTTCACGTTCAGATTTTCTTCTGCGATCACCTGGTGGATGAAGTCATAGGCGCGACGGGTGGCAAACACCGCATAAGTGGTGGCGAAGGGTACAAAGCCCTCCTTGGCCATACCGCCCGCAGCAGCCATGAGCAGCTGTTCAGCCATACCCATCTGCAGGAAGCGCTCCGGGTAGCGCTGCGCAAAGATATGCATGTCAGTGTATTTGGCAAGATCTGCTGTCATGCCCACGACGCGTGGATTCTTCTGGCCTGCCTTCACCAAAGCATGGCCGAACGGGGCAGGGGTAGTACGCTGCCCTTCAGTGGCGATGGAGGCGATCATGGACGAGGTGGTGAGTTTCGGTTTTGCAGCGCAAGCGTTGGTCATTGTGGGCTCCGGGTCGCGTAGATCTCGTCGAGGTTGGCAAGTGCTTGCTGCCACTCTTCGGGCTCGACCCGGATGAAGTGGTTCTTGTCACGCTGCTCCAGGAAGGGCACGCCCTTACCCATCAGGGTGTCGAAGAGAATCACCCGAGGTTTATCACCGGGTACCGCCCGTGCGATATCGAAGGCAGAGATCACGGCCCGCAAGTCATTACCGTCGACACGTTGCACGTGCCAACCGAACGCCGCCCATTTGTCGATAAGCGGCTCGAACTGGAGGATGTCGTGGGACGGGCCGTCCGCTTGCTGGCGGTTGATGTCCACCAGGTTGATGAGGTTGCCCAGCTTGTGATGCGAGGCCGACATGGCCGCCTCCCATACCGCACCCTCATCCAGTTCGCCATCGGACATCGAGTTGTAGACGAACGCAGCGTTGCCCTTTAAGCGCAGGCCCAGCGCCTGGCCGACGGCAATGGCCAACCCCTGGCCGAGGGAGCCGCCGGAAATTTCCATGCCGGGTGTGTAGGTGGCCATGCCGGACATTGGCAAGCGGCTGTCGTCGCAGCCATAGGTTTCCAGCTCATCTTCCGGCAGAACCCCGGCTTCCAGCAGGGCGGCATACAGCGCGATCGCGTAGTGCCCATGGGAAAGCAGGAAACGGTCACGGCCTTCCCATTCAGGTTGATCTGCGCGGATGTTCATGGCGTGGCAGTAGGCAACAGCCAGTACGTCGGCCCAGCCCAGCGCCTGGCCGACATAGCCTTGGCCCTGTACTTCACCCATGCGCAGGGCGAAGCGTCGGATTCGCCAGGCATGGGTCGACATCCGGGCAAAGTGCTCATTGCGACTCTCGGTCATATTATTCTCCATTGGTGACCAGCGATCCGGGGCTACTGACGCAGCGAATTCATCAGTAACCAGCCGAATTGAGTTACCCCGAGATGATCATGTAAAAATACAGGCTCGACAAAAGGTTTAAATTCGCCAGTCAATGAATTGGATTCATCAATGAAGATCTTTAAAAAGGTACCTCTTTCTGCCCTGAGGGTTTTCGAAGCGGCGGGGCGTACCTGCTCTTTCGTGGAGGCAGCGAAAGAACTGGATCTCTCCTCAAGCGCAGTCAGCCATGCAATACGCAAACTGGAAGTTGCAGCAGGGGTGTCGCTGTTCACCCGCAGTACGCGTCACACGGCGCTGACGTCTGAGGGCTCCATGCTGCTGGATCATGTTCAACGGGGCTTCGAGGAGATGAGCCGTGGGTTGGCGATTGCGACCAATGAGCCCGCAGTGCCGTTGCGCCTTCACGTTGCGCCGACGTTCGCCAGTCAGTGGTTGGTGCCTCGCCTGGCGGGCTTCCTGCACGGTCATCCCGGCATCGACCTGCGCATCTCCGCCAGTACTGACTACGCGCGGTTCGACAACGATGATTTCGACCTGGACATCGTTTACGGCGAGCCCAGGCCTTCGTCACACGAAAAGACCCCACTGCGGATCGAAGAGCTGACGCCGCTGTGCAGCCCTGAGGTTGCCAGGCATCTTCGTTCACCGCAGGACTTGTATTCGCTGTTCCTGATCCAGAGCGACGGGCAGTCAGTGCAATGGAAAGGCTGGTTCGCGGCCAACGGCATGCAGCCACCGAAAAGCTACGGCTTGGCGTTCGATCGAAGCTCCATGAGTATTTCAGCGGCGGCTGGCGGCCTGGGGGTGGTGCTCGAATCTGACTTGTTAGCTGAGCAGGAGCTGGCCAGCGGTCAGCTGGTCAGCCCGCTTCGGCATGTCAGCAACAGTGTCCGCTACGTTGGCCACTATCTCGTGCATCCTAGGCGGCATCGACAACCGCATGCAGTGACTCAGTTCAAGCAATGGCTGTTCAAGGAGTTGGCTGTGCAGTGAAGAGGAGGGGCAGGCGAAGTCTTCTTCATCGATATGAAACCTGCGCAGGCTGAAGTAGTGCTGCGCAGCAGGCGGTTCAGAGCTGCATCTGTAGCAGGCAACCAGCATCTGGCGCGCTGGCCAATGCCTCCAACTGCAGCGAGTGCCGGGCACTGGTGATGTAGAGCGTTTTTCCGTCAGTACCACCTATGCACAGATCTGTAGGAGTGGGCACCGTTAACCCAACCATGCGATCCAGGTTACCGTCTGCATCGAAGTGGGCAAGGCTCCAGCCATCCAGCTGGGTTGTCCAGACCCCGCCCGCACTGTCTACCGCCAACCCACCAAGCCGGCCCCCACCTCGGGGAAGGGAGGCCAACCTGCGCACGTTGATACTCCCGGTATTGAGCATCAAGATATTCCCCGACCCAGGCGCCAAGGCATACACAGCACGCCCTGAAGCGTCCCAACTGAATGCACTGACCTGCTCCGCAACGGTCCAACCATGGCGCAACTCGCCCTCAGCGCTCAGTTCGCCAATCAGGCAGCCATTGCCCGTTTTGGCGCAGGCCCAGAGTGCACCGCAAGGGTGGCTAGCCAACGCTAGCAGGCGACTGCCCAACAGGTCTTGTCGAGGATGTTCCTGGCCATTCCAATCAATCAATGACCAGCCACCGACTTGTGCCACCAGCAAACCATCTGGGTGCAGCTCCATGCCGCGTATCGGAAGGTCCAGGCGGGCCACCAGGCGGCTGGTGTGCCCGTCCCAGCAGTGGATCGCCGGAGCGAGGGTGTCGGCCCAGTACAAACGTTTCTGTCCGGCATGCCAGCGCGGGAAGGCACCATGGAAAGCCCAGGGCGCGGCCACCACGCCAAGCTCGGTGGCGGCTTGCGGCGCCTGATCGGGCCGCAGCTGTTCGCCCACCCTGCGCGCCGCTTCAGCCAGTTCCGGGCCGAGAAGGCTCAAACGCTCCAATGTCAGGCGGTAGGCGGGGCCGGCTACGCTCAGTGCGCCACGCACGTGGCCTTGCTTGTCAATGATCGGAGCGGCAACACAGCGCACGCCCAAGCGGATTTCTTCATCGTCGAGCGCATAGCCGCGGGTTCGGGTGATCTGCAACTCGGCCAACAGTCGTCGACGGTCGGTTATGGTCAAAGGCGTCAGCGGAGTCAGCACCAAGCCTTTAAGAATTTCGTCGCGCGCCGCAGGGGGCAGCGCCGAAAGGATCGCCTTGCCTTGCCCCGTGCAATAGATGGGCTTGCCCTGGCCGAGGCTGGCCGCTGAGCGCTGGGTGTGGGCGCCGTCGCACCGCTCCAGAGAGAGGACTTGATTGCCATCGAGCACGGCTAGGTAGGACGTTTCGCCGGTCAAGTCGCGCAGGGCGCGAAGTTCTTCACTGGCTGAGGAAACCAGGTCAGGTTCCAGATAGGCGTTGCGCACCATTTCCAGGTACTTGAAGCCCAGCCGGTACACCTTTCGGGTCGGATCGCGGCGGACCATGCCGCGATCAATGAGTGTGGCAATGATGCGGTACAGCGTCGTGCGGGGTAGAGGTACCTGTTCGGCCAGCTGGGCTTGGCTGATACCGCTGGCGCTGGCGCCAATGGCCTGCAATACATCCAGCGCCTTCTCCAAGGCGGCTGTTCCTTCACCTGTCTTCATCGTTTTCCCACCATCTGGAACTCAGGGGTACAGGAGCTCATTCTGGCTCTTTTTCGGTCCGTTTTCTCTAATAAGATCGATGCCAGCAGGGTCTAGCACGAATATGTTTCCCACATTATGGGACTTTACCTTGGCCCCCCATCGGATGAACCCGCGAGGAGAAACTACAACAATGTCCGTCATCCACAATTACGCCGACGCTCATGAGAGCGTTTCGGGTAAACAGGTCGAAGTCAGCGACGATGTACTGGCCAAGTTAGCCACGTGCAGCAGCGGCTCGCTGACCACTCAATTGTTCAAGCGTGGATTCCGCCAGCCAGCGCTTGTCGGCCTGCGCAGCATGACCCGTGACGTCAAGCCGTTCGCGGGGCGTGCCTTCACCATGCGCTTCATTCCCGCGCGTGAAGACATCGACACCTATTCGACCATGACCACCAAGCCCAACGACGACAATTTACAGTGGGTCGGCGTTGAGCAGATCAAGCCGGGCGACGTGCTGGTGATCGACAGCCGCAACGACCCGGCAGCCGCTTCGGCTGGCAACATCCTGGTTACTCGTTTGCTCGCCCGCGGCGCCAAAGCCATCGTTACCGACGGCGCGCTGCGCGACGGCAGCGAGATCGCGGCGATGAGCCTGCCGGCCTACGCCCGTGAAATCACCGCTACTACCCGTATCTCCTACCACCACGTGGCCGACCTGCAGGTGCCGATCGGCTGCGCCGGAGTGGCCGTTTACCCAGGTGACATCATCGTAGGTGACGCCGATGGCCTGACTATCGTGCCTGCCCACTTGGCGCAAGAGTTGGCCGAAGTCTGCTGCGTGCAGGACGATATCGAAAACTATTTGGCTATGCGCATCGCTTCGGGCGAAGCCCTATGGGGCGTTTACCCACCGAGCCCGACATCGGTTTGCGACTACCACGCCTGGGTTGCTGCCGGTCGTCCGCCGATCCCATCGATCATCGACAAGAAGGAGGGCTGAACCATGGCCGAGCACAAGCATGCGCAACTGATCCGCCGCTATTTCGACGCCTGTAATGAAGGCGACTACGAGAAGCTGGTGTCGTGCTTTACCCCAGATGCAGTGCATTACTTCCCGGCTGGCCTGCCCGAGGTGCCATGGCGCACCGCCGACACCATTGCTCGCAAGTGGGTTTGGTGCGTGGAAAACCTGGGGTCGCAGTGGACTATCGAGAAGATCCTGGTCAGCCACGACAGCAACGAAGCAGTCATCGAGTGGACGCATTGGAAAAACAAACTCGGCACCGCGCTGCGCGGGGACGAGTGGTATGTGTTCGATGAGCAGAGCGGGTTGATCAAGGAAATTCGCGCCTACTACGCATCACCTGCTGACCAAGAGGTGTCCATCAACGAACTGGTTGATTTCGACTACGTGGGCCGGGGGTATCACCTGGAGCCAAAAGGGCGTTAGCCCCTTTGGCTGATTAGCGGGTAAGACCGCCTCTACTGAGACGAGCTTGCCCGGGAGCGCCACCTCGTACTGATCAAGGAGTTAAGATGAGCACCTCGCACAACCACAATTTCGCTGCTATCGATGCAGTCGTTGCCAAATCGGCTGCCGCTGCCGATTTCTGGGCCGACTCCAGCGCCGCAATGCGCGCCACTTTGCTGCGCGGCCTGGCCAGCGCCCTCGAACAGCAGCAAGCCGAACTGGTCGCCATCGCCGACCGCGAAAGCGGTTTGGGCGAAGGGCGCCTGAATGGCGAAGTGGCACGTACCGCCTTCCAGCTACGCGGCTTTGCCAGTGAAGTGGAGGCCGGCGTGCCGTACCGCCTGGTCGATGACATGGCCATCACGGGCGCGCCACCTGCAGGCCGCCCACGTTTGACCCGCATCCAGCGCCCGCTTGGCCCGGTGGCCATGTTCTCGGCCAGCAACTTTCCGTTCGCCTTTTCGGTACTGGGCGGTGACACCGCCTCTGCACTGGCTGCGGGTTGCCCGGTCGTAATCAAACCACACTCAGGCCACCCGGAGCTTTCCCGTGCGGTGTACTCTCTGGCTGCAGGCGTGGTGCGAGCCCAGGGCCTGCCGGATGGCCTGCTAACCCTGGCCGAAGCCCCCAATCGCGCCGCTGGCACTTATCTGGTGCAGCACCCGTGCATTGCCGCTGTGGCGTTCACCGGTTCTTACCAGGGCGGAAAGGCCTTGTGGCAGGCAGCCAACGATCGTGCTCGTCCGATACCATTCTTTGGCGAGCTGGGCTCGATCAACCCGTTGGTCGCCTTGCCCGGGGCACTGGAAAAGGATAGTGAAAACCTGGCCAAGACGTTGGCTGCGTCGATCACCCTCGGCTGCGGCCAGTTCTGCACCAGCCCTGGGGTGGTCGTGCTGCTGGATTCACCGCACAGCCAGCGCTTCGTCGCTCAACTGGGTGAGGCAATTGCGCCGATCGCAACGCACCGCATGCTGACCCGGGGCATGCAGCAGGGCTTCGAGACTGCCGCTGCCGTGGTAGCCGCCAATGCCACTCCTGTGTTTGCCCCGCAGGCCGACGGAGCTGGCCCGGCCCCGCGTTTGTTCGCCACCGATGCCGCATCTTTCATCGCCAAAGCTCACCTGCGTGAAGAGATGTTCGGCCCCGCCGCGTTGATCGTCACCGCGCAGTCAGTTGCTCAGGTGGCTGAAGTGCTAGACGCGGTGGGCGGCACCCTGACCACTACGCTGTGGGGGCTGGAGGCTGACAGCGAGGACAACCGCTTGTTGCTGCGCGCGGCCCAACGGGTCTCGGGGCGGGTGCTGTTCAGCGGCGTGCCGACCGGCGTTGCCGTGTGTCATGCCCAGCAGCATGGTGGACCATGGCCGGCATCCACTGCGCCGCAGACCACCTCGGTCGGCTACGCCGCCATCGAACGCTTCCTTCGCCCGGTGGCTTTGCAGGATGTTCCAACCTGGGTGTTGGGCTGAGGAGGGCAGTGTGATGATGAGACATATCGTCATGTTCCGACGCCTGCCCGGCGTCGAGCCACAGCCTGAATTGGAAGCAGGGCTGGTAGCGAAGATGCGCGACCTCAGGGAGAGAATCGACTTCATCCGCGATTGGAGAGTCGCTGCAAACGAACTGGATCGGCCAATTTGCTGGGACTACATCCTCGAGTCCAGCTTCGACGACGCCGATGCAGTGGCACGTTACCTGCCACACCCTGCACACCAGGCTCTGGTCGCCGACCTCAAGCAATACTTCGAATGGGTGGCAGTGGATTACAGCGTCTAGACCCCTGATCAGTGCCTGACCTGCTGGCTGCGGGCAGGCGCTATAACAAAAAAGATCCGGCATCACAGGTGCCGGGCGGAGTCGCACATGAACAAGAAAAAGAACTACCGCTGGACGATCCTGACGATGCTGTTCGTCGCCATGATCATCAACTATGTCGATCGCGCTGCCTTGTCGATCGCTATGCCCTTCATTACTCAGGAATATCACCTTACGCCTGCCGAAAAAGGCATGATCTTCAGCAGCTTCTTCTTCGGTTATGCCCTGTTCTGCTTCGTCGGTGGCTACCTTGCCGACCGCTTCGGCCCCAAGCGTGTGCTGACCTGGTCGATGAGTTTCTGGTCGGTGCTGTGCGGTGCAACCGCTCTGGCCTTCAATTTCTGGTCGCTACTGATCGTGCGTGCGCTGTTTGGTGTGGGTGAAGGCCCGGTGTCGACCACCGCCAACAAGACAGTAAACAGCTGGTTCCCGGTCAAGGAGCGCGCCCGCGCCATCGGCATCAACCAGGCTGGTGGCCCCCTGGGGGGCGCCCTGGCCGGTCCGATCGTGGGTTTTCTCGCTTTGTGGCTAGGCTGGCGTGTAGCCTTCGTAATCATCGCTGTGGTCGGGGTGCTGTGGGCCATCGCCTGGTGGCGTATGTCGGCTTCTACACCCAAAGAGCACCCTCTGGTGTCTGCTGAAGAGCTGGCGCTAATCAATGAGGGCCGCGAGGCACCGGTAACCACAGCAGAAGACGCGCCGCGCACGCCGGTGTTGCAGATTATCTTGCAGCGCTCGGTGCTAGTCACCGGTGTTTCGCTGTTCTGCTACAACTACATCCTCTACTTCTTCATGACATGGTTCCCCAGCTACCTGATCGACGCCAAAGGCATCGACCTGAAGGCGATGAGCATCGTCACCGCGCTGCCCTGGCTCGTGGGCACGATCGGCTTCGTCTGCGGCGGCCTGCTGATCGACTGGGTGTTCAAGCGCACCGGCAAGCAACTGTTCTCGCGCAAGGTGGTGCTGGTGACCTGTCTGCTGATCGCTGCCGTATGCATCGGCCTCACTGGCCAGGTCGAGAGCGTTACCAGCACGGTGGTGGTAATGACGGTTGCCATCGGCTTCCTGATGCTGACGGCCCCGGCCTACTGGTCGCTGATCCAGGATGCGGTGCCGGATCACCAGGTCGGCACTGCCGGTGGCTTCATGCATGGCCTGGCCAACCTCAGTGGGATCGTTGCGCCAACCGTGACTGGCTTCATCATCCAGTCTACCGGTACCTACGCCAGCGGCTTCGGCCTGGCGGCGGGCCTGGGTATTCTGGGAGCGTTGATCGTTGCCTTGTTCGTCGGCAAAAAACCGCTGAAGCACGCTACCGCAGCCGCCACTGCCTGATTTGCCCCGCCTGGCGACCCAGCACCGCCAGGCCTTTGCACCACACATGATTTTGGGAATTCGCCATGCCTACGCTTCTTGTCACCGGCGCTGCCGGTATCGTCGGAACCGCGCTGCGTCCTTATCTGCGCGAACGCTTCAACCTGCGCCTACTGGATCGCCGACCTGTCACTGACCTGGTGAACGGGGAAACGGCGCTCGTCGGCGACCTGACCAATCCGAACTTCGTCCTACAGGCGGCCGAGGGGGTGGACGCAGTGCTTCACCTGGCCTGTGCTCACGGCACGGATATCCAGTTCCAGAGCACGGTTGAGCCCAACTACCACGCCACCTTGTACCTGCTGGAGGCTGCCCAGCGCGCAGGTGCCAAACGCTTCGTATTCGCCAGTAGCCATCATGTGCTGGGCCAGTACCACAGCCAGTCGGCTACCCACTTCGATGACAGCCCCGTAGCACCCGACAGCTACTACGCCTTGAGCAAGGTGTTTGGTGAGGCTGCTTGCGCCACCTTCTCGCAGCGCAGCGAGCTGGCCACCTTCGTCGTTCGCATCGGTAACGCCGACCCTAAAGTCGCTGATGCCCGCCGCCTGCGCTTGTGGACGAGCGCCCGAGACCTGGCGCAACTGGTACTGATCGGGCTGGAGCATCCAGAGGTGCGCCACGAAATCGTCTATGGCGTGTCGGAATGCCCGGACGCGTTCTTCCACAACCGCCGAGCGCGCGAGCTGGGCTATTGCCCTCAGGACAACGCTGCCGATCACTTGGCGGAGAACTTCCTTGCCTATGATGCAATGGCGCCGGTCGGTTCTGGCCGCGACCACGTGGGCGGCGCGTACGCCGGTGTTCCTTTGGCCAGCGTGCTGGAGCAAGTATGAAAATCGTCCGTATCGATACCCAAATCGTCGAAATCCCGTTCCAGGACGGCGGCAAAGGGCAGGGCATTACCCCGACTACCTGGCACAGCCTGGAAAACGTGCTGATCCGCCTTGAAGACGAACACGGTAACGTGGGTTGGGGCGAAGCCTTCGGTTACTTCGTCGCTGATGCCACCAAGGCCATGATCGACCGCCTTATCGCACCGTTACTGCTCGATCGGCAAGTCGAGGACATTGCTGCGTTCAACCGGGAACTACAGCTGCGCCTGCACCTGTTTGGCCGGTACGGGGTGACGATGTTTGCCATTTCGGGTGTCGACATCGCGCTATGGGATCTGGCTGCCCGTCGTCAGGGCGTGCCGCTGCACGCGTTGCTGGGCCAAGCCCGGCGCGAGGAAGTGGCAGCCTATGCCAGCCTGGTGCGCTATGCCGACGATGTAGTGGCGCCGGCAATCTGCGAGAAGGCACTGGCGATGGGTTTCCGCGATATCAAATTGCATGAAGTAACCCTGCCGGAAATTGCTGCCTGCCGCCGCGCGATTGGCCTCGATGTGCCGCTGGCTACCGATGTGAACTGCGCCTGGACTGTGCCCGATACCCGTGAATGGCTGCCGGCCTTGGCTGACCTGCAACTGGCCTGGCTTGAGGAGCCGATTTTCCCGCCCGAAGACTTCGCTACCCTGGCCAGCTTGCGAGGGCAGGGCGTGCCGCTGTCTGGGGGGGAGAACTGGTGTACAGCAGTGCAGTTTGAACAAGCACTGCTGGCCGGCGCGGTGGACTCGATCCAACCCAGCGTGACCAAGGTCGGCGGTATTTCCGAGTGCCTGCGAATCGCTGCACTGGCTGATCAGCACGATGCAGTGGTACTCCCACATTGCCCGTATTTCGGCCCAGGCCTGATCGCCACCTTGCACCTGGCAGCGGTGCAGCCACGGGTGTCGCAGGTGGAGTACCTGTTCGTCGAGCCTGCAGGCTGGCTGTACCCGCAGGAGCAATTGCGCCAGGGTAATCAGTTACAGGTCCCGCGTGGCGCAGGGCTGGGCCTGGACATCGACCTCACTGTGGTCGAGCGCTTCCGCCGCTAAGCCACGCGCCGTTCCCGTTCTGTTTCCCTCTGCCGTGCTCAGGTGCGGCGGCTGGGCCAAGCCGTGCCCGAGTCAGGGCACAGGAGGTTTCATGCAACCGTTGCTGCTGAACAATGCCACTTGGTCGATTGGATTGCTGCCTGCGTGGGGCGGACGAATCGCGCACCTGCGCGCCGGCGGACTCGACGTGCTATTGCCGATCAGCGCCGAAGCATTCGACCCGCTGGACTGGCCGCGAGCCGGCGCTTATCCGCTGATTCCTTATTCCAACCGCATCCGCAATGCTCATCTGCATTTTGCCGGGCGCGACTACCCATTGTCGGCTCACCCTGCCGCAAAGCCGCATACCTTGCACGGCGTGACCCACACGGTGCCATGGCAAGTAGTGGATCAAAGCGACCAGCAGTTAACGATAGCCTGCAAATACCAAGGCGAGCACTGGCCTTGGGCGTTCCGTGCAGAGCAGCACTACCTGCTTGATGGGCAACGCCTGAGCATCGAACTGGTGCTGATCAACCTGGGCGATTCGCCAATGCCTGCCGGTCTGGGATTGCATCCGTACTTCCTGCGCCAACCAGGATTAAAGGTGCGCTATCAGGTTGGCCGAGAATGGCAGATCGATGACCAGTATCTTGCGACAGGTGTCTACGGCGAAGTGATACAGGCGCAGTTGATTGATGCCGATGAGGGCCAGGCGATGGCGCATTACCAGTCAGCCTGGGATGGCCAACTGCTGCTCGACTACCCCAGCGGCATTCTCTCCCTTAAGGCAAGCGAGCCCTTGAGCCACTTCGTGGCCTTCGCTCCCGCCGATAGCCCGTACCTGTGCCTGGAGCCGGTGTCACATCTGGCCGATGCGTTCAACCAACCGCCCGATAGCTGGGCGCAGACTGGAACCCTAGAGCTCGCGCCCGGGCAGCGCCTGCAAGCCTCCCTCGATTTTACCTGGCAAGAACGCTGAGTCGCGACTCGGCCGCCGCATCCGATACAACCCATAACAGAGAACAACAATAATGAAAGACTCCTTGACTGGAGCGGGCTTCGCTCGCGCTGCTAAACCCTTGTCGCTGCTGTTGGGGCTCGGGCCTTTGTGTGCTCAAGCGGCCTTTTTGGACGATAGCAAGGCGAACCTCACGTTTCGCAATTTCTACTACAACCATGACTTGCGCGATTCCACCAAGCCTGCCCAGTCCAAGCTGGAGGAGTGGGCACAAGGCTTCATTCTCAAGGGTGAGTCGGGTTACACCGACACCACCGTTGGAGTAGGGGTGGATATCTACGCAGGGCTTGGCTTGAAGCTCGATTCGTCTCCTTCGCGCAGCGGCACCGCATTGCTACCCGGAGCCTACGACCGGGCAGGGGGGGCGCGTAATGCCGACCCGCGCTCGGTGGACGAGTACTCTGAAGCCACGGCAGCACTAAAGCTCAAGTATTCAAAGAGTGAACTGAAAGTGGGCGGGCTGTTCCCGAAAATTCCTCTGGTGAGCTCTGGCGATGCGCGCTTGCTGCCCCAATTCTTCGAAGGCGCCATGCTGGATATCCGCGAATTCGCCAATTTAGATCTCGGTGTGGGCCAATTGCGCAAGGTGAACCAACGCGAGTTCGCCGGCGCTCGCGACATTCAGGTCGGCAATTATTACAGTGTTTTCAGTGATCGCTTCGACTACCTGGGTGGAACCTGGCGCGCCACTGCGCAAACCTCTCTGGGATTGTGGACGGGCCGCCTGCAGGATGTCTATCAACAGACACTGTACACCGGTACCCAAAGCCTCCAGGCAGGTAACTGGAAACTGTCCGGCACCCTCAATTATCTCGACACCGGCGAGTCCGGAAGCGAAGAGGCCGGTAAGCTAGACAGCCGCATGACCTCGGCGATGCTCAGTGCCAACCTTCGAGCGCATACCTTCCGCCTGGGTTACCAGTACAACGCCGGCGACAGTGCATTGCCGTTCATTCACGACACCGATCTGCCAGGGGTAGCCAACGCCGTGCAGGTATTGCGTTTCGACCGCGCCCAGGAACGCTCCTGGCAGGCACGTTACGATGTGGACTTCGCAGCGTTTGGCATGCCGGGCTTAACGGCGTTCGCCCGCTATGTGCGCGGAGACAATTTCAAGGTGGGCGGGGAGGATGGGAGTGAATGGGAGCGCAACCTTGATATCTCGTATGTAATCCAGAGCGGGCCGCTGAAAAACCTGGTGCTGCGCTGGCGCAACGTCGAGTTACGCGGCGATGTAACCGGGCGACGGGATGAGAACCGGGTAATCGTTGCCTATACCTTGCCGTTGTTCTGAGCCCCACGCCGGGATTGAATGCACCCCGGCAACTTATCACCACGAGTTGATGACGAGGAACCCAACGATGCCACCCCAATTTGACCCGGCTATGCAAGCCTACATCGACAGCAGCCAACGTTTTGCCTCCGAGGTAAACACATTGGCAGCTCGCCGTGCGGCATTTTTGCAGGCTTGCCGACACTGCACTCCCCCGGTACCTGTGGGCTGGCGCATTGACGATATCGATGTTGAAGGCCTGCGCTTGCGTTGCTATCAACCCGCTGGCGAGGTGCCTGAAGGTGGCTGGCCAACCCTGTTATACCTGCACGGTGGTGGCTGGGACTTGGGTAACCTCGACACTCACGACTGGTTCGCATACGCCCTGGCTCAGCGGGCACAACTGGCCATCGTGGCCGTGGAGTATCGACTTGCACCCGAACATCCTTTCCCCGCACCACTACATGACTGCATCAAAGCTTGGACGGCACTGCGCAACGGCGAAGTAGATGCCAACCTCAGCCAGAGTGCGTTGATAGTTGCCGGCGACAGCGCTGGGGGCACCTTGGCAGCCGGGCTGTGTAGAGCGCTGCTTGAGGCTGGCCAGCCGCAACCGTTGGGTCAATTGCTAGTCTACCCGGTACTTACTGCACGCCAGGATCTCGCGTCGATGCGGGAACATGCCAAGGCCCCGATGATGACCGTGGCGGGCTTGATGCAATCACTGCAAGGCTTTCTTCCCGATGAGTCCGAACGAAGCGACCCACAGGCTATGCCACTGGAGGGCGATGACTTTGGGGGGCTGGCACCGGCGCTAGTGATCGTCGCGCGGGTAGACCCGCTGTGCGACCACGGGATCGCTTATGCCGCTGCCCTGATGGCGAGCGGCGTGCCCGCCGAAGTGTGGGTGGGGGAGGGTATGGTGCATTCGAGCTTACGCGCGTTCGGGGTAGCAGAGGTTGAACAGGCTTGGGATCGCATGGCTGCGCAGTTACGCCGCTGGGTCGATTTGGGTCGATTGATGAGCGCGGCTTTCAGGTGCTCTCGCGCACAACAAGATTAAAGCCTACATCTTCTACACATTCGCCGCGCGCCAGGCTGCCGTCTATACGTTGGAGCAGCAATTGCGCTGTACGCAAACCGATCCGCCCGCCGTCTATGTTAACTGTGCTAAGACGCGGGTGAGTGTGGGCCGCAAATTCCAGGTCACCAAAACCCATCACCGCAATATCGGTGGGAATGCGCAGGCCTTGAGCCTGTGCCTCGGCCATGACCCCTTGGGCCAGCAGGTCGATGCTGCAGATCACAGCATCCATTTTCACATTAGCGGCAAGCAGTCGTGCCATGGCCTGACGGCCATGACCCATGTTCACCGGCGCGGACTCCATTTCCGAAGCAACAATCTCGACTGCTGCGTGTTGCAATGCAGCTATACAGGCCTGGCGACGTCGGCTGGCACGGTCGTCATCGCTCCAGATCAGGCCGACTCGGCGGTAGCCACGGCCAACGATTTGCTCGGCCATGGCTGTGCCAACCGCCTCATGCGAAAAACCCACCACGGTATCAATCGGCTGTTCGCTCAGCTCCCAGGTTTCGACCACTGGTACACCTCGAATCATTAGCTTCTCCCGCGCGGCCTCGCTTCGCAGTCGGCGAGTGAGCACGATGCCATCGGGACGCCGGGCAAGAATGGCATCAATCAGCTCGGACTCGTGGCTTTCGTTGAGGTCGGACTGGCTTAGCAGCAGTTGGTAGCGCGCAGTTGCCTTGGGGAGGGAAGGAAGCTGCCCCATTCAATATATCGCTAATTCGTCACATCGGGGCTTACCGAGGATCACTCGCAAATCAGTGTGATGGGTGACCCAGCGGTACGGGGCTCGTTCAGGTTGGGTGGGAAGATTTCCCCGAATGGCGGGTAAAGTGTAGGGTCAAGTAGACCAAATGCCACCTCCGGGGGCAGGGCGCCATCACCGAGTGCCCGCCGGTAGCGCAGTTGCAGCCAGGCGGACCAATAGGTGAGGGCGCTCTGGTAGCTGCGCACGGTATTGGCTGCGGTGCCTGCCGCGATGAATGCCTCGGCCGCGGCGCGGGTGCTGTCGGCTAGCTCCGCCAGCACCAACGGCGAGGAGGAGGGCATCGGTATCGGCTCTGTCAAGGTCTTCTCGTTCAACGCTGCGATAGGTACGGATAACCTGTGGCTTATCAGACCTAATATAACGAAGAGTAGAAATAATCGGTATCCATGATCTTGAACGGCAACTGTCGACCCATCGTAGGCAGCGATCCAAAGCTCTGTTGTCAGTACCGGCCTGATCGCCGGCAAGCCGGCTCCCACAGGAATATCACCAGCCTTCAGGCCTGCGCCGCACCTGTGGGAGACGCGCTGGCCGGCGATGGACCGCGAAGCGGCCCCAAGATGCAGATGTCTGCTTCACGCCCTGAGGAAGTCATTTCAACCGAGCGTTCTCATTTCGCCATGGTAGTTCGTATTGCGCGGCCGATGGGACACGCTATCGCCATTCAACTTTTCAAATGGAATTTTTTTGGGTCTGCGGTCGCTCCACTGCGGATGAAAATCAGGAGTGATTCTCGTGTCAAACGAACAGTTGTATGTAATCGAATATGAGCTTCACGGTGAGCGCCCACATTCATCATTCGCCTGGAAAAATGGACAACGCCGTCGCCTGGCATTGGGCTAGTTGCGATGCCGGCGTTGGCTGGATGTCGCTTTGTTGGCGTGCGACCGGTTACTGTTGAGAACCTCTTGGCGATTTTCCAGTGCAGACGATCCCTCGTACAAACGCGACCATTTGCTCTGTATGCAGCGCAACCATTCCCCACTGTGCTTGACCACATAACAAGCTGAGTACGGCTTGGGCAATGGATCTGGCGTGTAGGCTAGAGGCTGGGCCATGCAGCTCGCACTCGGCCACAATGATCTCGCTCAGAAGGCTGATATACGCCGCCTTTAGGCCCTCGATCTGATGAATCTGCTCAACAGTGAGGTTCACCGTCTCCCGAGTGAGCAAGGTGAGTTTGTCTGGATGTTCATGGCTAAACGAAATAAACGCATGGACAAATCGCCTTAGCCTTTCACTGGTATGACACGGTCGCTTGAGGCTTTTGCGAGTTTCATAGATAAGGTCGGTGAGGCTGGACTCGATCAGTTCGAAGAGCAGGCCTTGCTTGCTGTCAATATGGTGATACAGCGATCCGGCGCGAAGCCCGAGATGACTGGCTAAGTCGCGTAGTCCAATCGCTTGGTAACCATGGGCAGCAAAGAGTGAGCTGGCGGCATCGAGGAGTCGGTCGCGAGCGTCAGTAAGGGGTACAGGCGAGTGGCTGCTGGCGCGCATGATGTGACCTGGCAACGATTTGATGTTTGACCAAATGTAAGACAACAGGCATCTTACGTAAAGACTCAATCGCGGAGGTGTGTTGTGGATAATCAAACGGTGGTGATCGTAGGTGGCGCGTCGGGCCTGGGCCTGGAAACAGCCCGGTTGATGGTCAAGCGTGGCGCCTGCAAGATCGGCCTGATCGACCGTAATGAGCAATTGTTGGTACAGGCAGCCGAAGAGCTGCGCGGGCAGGGCGTGGAGGTGGCAATCGCGGTCGGCGACATCGCCCGCAAGGATACCGCTCATGCCGCGTTTGCCGAGATCGTCGCGGGCCTGGGTCGGGTGCATTGCCTGGTCAACAGCGCGGCAATCTACCCGCGCAAGGACATCTTCGAGATCAACGATGAAGAGTGGGACCTGGAAAACGCCGTCAACATCAAAGGCACCTACCACATGATGGTCGCTGCTGTGCGCCACATGCAGCAGTACGTTGCCGCGCCTGCGGTGACTGGGCGCATCGTCAACGTCACCTCGGTGGATGCCTTCAAGGCGCACCCGCAGAACGCCCACTATGCCGCCACCAAAGCTGCGGTGGTCAGCTTGACCAAATCTTTCGCCCAGGCCTGCGCCAAGGATCAGATCCTGGTCAATTCAGTAGCACCGGCCGGTTTCGCTACCGAGCGCGCCAAGCAGTTGGGCTTCCTTGGCGAATTGGCCGCCGCCAATCCGCTGGGCCGTGCAGCGGAACCTGCAGAAATCGCCGAATGGATCGTGATGATGGGTAGCAGCCGCAACAGCTATGCCACCGGCGAAAACGTCATCGTCAGCGGAGGCTACATCTATGCCTGAAGTCGCATTCCCCGAGGGCTACCAGCGCGCGCTGGTGACCGGGGCCACCAGCGGTATTGGCAAGGCCATCGTGCTGGCGCTGCGTGACGCCGGGTTGCAGGTGATCGCCGTGGGGCGCAGCGTCGAGGCGCTGGCCGAGCTTGCCCGTGAGCCTGGGGTGACCACCCTCCAGGCCGATGTACGTGATGCCAAGGCGCTGAGTGCCGCGCTCGAAGGCCAGAGCTTGGATGTACTGGTGAACAACGCCGGCATCCTGTCTACTCGTGCGGCGTTCCAGGACATCGATGAGGCCGAAATCGACAATATGCTCGACATTAACCTCAAGGCACCGCTGCACCTGGCGCGCCAGGTCCTGCCGGGCATGGTCGGGCGGGGTAGGGGGCACCTGTTCTTCATCGGGTCCAGCGCCGGCCGTGCGCCGCACCCTGGGGCAGCGGTATATGGTGCTTCCAAGGCCGGAGTGAGCCTGTTTTGCGATGCCTTGCGTTGTGACCTGCTGGGTACCGGGGTGCGAGTGACCGAGATCGCGCCGGGGCGTGTACAAACCCAGTTGTACAAGACTGCCATGGGCATGCAGGCGGCCGGCAGCGAGCTGTATGACGGTTATGAGTCGATCCAGCCCGAAGACATTGCGCGGCTATTGCTGGCGGCGCTGAAGATGCCGCGCCAGGTGGATGTGTCGCGCCTGGAAGTGTTCCCTACCTCCCAGGCAGTTGGTGGCGGGCGGATGGTCAAGACCGTCGACTGAAGGCAATCGCGGGGCAAGCCCGTTCCCGTGGGCAACCGTGGAGTGGGCTTGCCCCGCGATGATGGAAATCCTGTGAATCACTGCTTGACCACCTGTAAGACAACATATAACTTACATTAAGGCCGCCACAGCGGAGCGGTACAACTACAAAGCACAGCAGGGGATATGACGATGACTGCGACATCATGCCGAGTCGGCGTGGACATAGGCGGTACCTTCACCGATATCGCGCTGGACGTGGACGGCGTGCTGCACTCGACCAAGATCCTGACCGATTACACGCTGCCCGAGCGGGCCATCCTCACTGGCGTGCGTCAGGTGGTGGAGCAGGCGGGCCTTGCGCTTTCGGACATCGATCAGTTGATCCACGGCACCACCCTGGCCACCAACGCCCTGATCGAACGCCGTGGCGCGCGCACCGCCTTCATCACCACCGAGGGCTTTCGTGACACCCTGGAAATGCGCACCGAGAACCGCTTCGAGCAGTACGACATCAACATCGTCCTGCCGCCGCCGCTGATCGACCGTGAGCATCGATACACCCTGCGCGAGCGCCTGGATGTCAAAGGCCAGGTGCTGATCGCTCCTGTTCAGGCCGACATCGACGCGCTGGTCGAGCGCATCGCCGAAGGCAACTATGAAAGTGTCGCTATCGGCTTCATTCACAGCTACGTCAACGGCTCCCACGAGCGCCAGCTGCGCGATGCCCTGCAGGCACGCCTGCCGAAGCTGTCGATCTCGATCTCCAGTGAAGTGTCGCCGCAAATGCGCGAGTTCGAGCGCTTCAACACCGTGTGCGCCAACGCCTACGTCAAACCGCTGATCAAGTCCTACCTGGACCGCTTGGTGGTCACCCTCAAGCAATCCGGCGCTGATTGCCCGGTGTTCATGATCCACTCCGGTGGCGGCATCATCTCGGTGGAGAGCGCCGCCGAGTTCCCTGTGCGCCTGGTGGAGTCCGGCCCGGCAGGCGGCGCGATCTTTGCCGCCGACATCGCCCGCCGCTACCAATTGGAGAACGTGCTGTCGTTCGACATGGGCGGCACCACGGCGAAAATTTGCCTGATCGAAGACCAGGTGCCCAAGACCGCGAAAACCTTCGAAGTGGCGCGCACCTACCGCTTCAAGAAGGGCAGCGGCATGCCGATTTCCATTCCGGTGGTGGAAATGGTCGAAATCGGTGCCGGCGGCGGCTCGATCGCCAGCATCGACAGCATGCACCAGATTCGCGTCGGCCCTCACAGCGCGGCCTCCGAGCCCGGCCCGGCGTGCTACGGCCGCGGCGGCCAGGAACCGACCATCACCGACGCCAATCTGCTGCTCGGTCGCCTGGATGCTGATAACTTCGCCGGCGGCGCCCTGCGCCTGTCGACCCTGGACGCAGCCAATACCACGGCCCGGGTAATCGGCGAGCCATTGGGCATGAAGCCGGAAACCGCCGCCTTCGGCGTGTGTGAAGTGGTCGATGAGAACATGGCCAACGCCGGCCGCGTGCACGCGGTGGAAAGCGGCAAGGACATCGCCGACTACACCATGATCACCTTCGGTGGCGGCGGGCCGCTGCATGCTGCGCGCCTGTGCGAGAAGATGGGTGTTTCGCGTTTTATCGTCCCGGCCGGTGCTGGAGTGGGTTCGGCCATTGGCTTCCTGCGTGCGCCGTTCGGCTACGAGGCAGTACGCAGCGCCTTCGTGCGCCTGTCCGAGTTCGATGCCACTGCAGTCAATGGTCTGATCGAGGACATGAAGGCCGAATCACTGGGCTTCTTGCGTCAGGGCATGCCTGAGGGCGAGCCGGACATGGACTGCACCGCCTTCATGCGCTACGTCGGCCAAGGCTGGGAAATCCCCGTGACACTGCCGTTCAAGGCCTTCAGTGCAGCCGACACCGCCCAGTTCAAAACCTTGTTCGAAGAAGCCTACACGCGCTTCTTCGGTCGCCCGATCGAAGGGCCGGACATCGAGATCGTCAGCTGGTCGGTCAGGGCCAGCTCACCGCTGCCGCCGGTCGTGCGTATCGAAGAGGTGAGCGCAGCCTACCGCGCCCATGAGGTCGCCCGCCGCCAAGTGTTCGATGTGGCCGCCGGTGGCTTCGTCGAGGCTGGCATCTACCCGCGCGAAGAGCTGCAGGTGGGTGCCCGGGTGGAAGGCCCGGCCATCGTCGTCGAGCGTGAAACCTCGACCTTCGTCACCTCCAACTTCACCGGCACGGTCCAGCCAGACGGCTGCCTGCTGGTCGTGCGCCGCTAACACCTGAATTGGAAGCCAGAACATGAGCGATACCCTGATCGACATTCAAATGCAGGTGATGTGGAACCGCCTGGTCTCAGTGGTCGAAGAACAGGCCCTGACCCTCATCCGCACCGCCTTCTCCACCAGCGTGCGCGAGGCCGGCGACCTGTCGGCCGGTGTGTTCGACCGCGCCGGCAACATGCTGGCCCAGGCGGTAACCGGCACGCCGGGCCACGTCAACACCATGGCCGAGGCGGTGGTGCATTTCATCAACGACATTGGTGAAGACAACATCTTCGAAGGCGATGTGTACGTCACCAACGACCCGTGGAAGGGCACCGGCCACCTGCACGACATCACCATCGTTTCGCCGTCGTTCTACAAAGGCAAGCTGATCGGCTACTTTGCCAGTACCGCCCACGTGGTTGACATCGGTGGTCGCGGCTTCGGCCCCGACGCCCGTGAGGTGTACGAAGAAGGCCTGTTCATCCCGATCATGAAGCTGTTCGAGCGCGGCAAGGTCAACCGCGACCTGATCAACATCCTGCGCAACAACGTGCGCGAGAACGACCGAGTGGTCGGCGACTTCTATGCCCTGTCGGCGTGCAACGAGACCGGTCACAAGCGCCTGCTTGACATGCTCGACGAATTCCAGCTGGATGACCTCGAACACATCGGTGGTTTCATCCTTGAGCACAGCCGCCGCGCCACGCTCGAGTGCTTCAAGGCGCTGCCCCATGGCACCTACAGCAACAGCATGACGCTGGACGGCTACGACGTGCCGGTGACCCTGGCAGTGACCCTCACCGTCGGCCCCGATGGCATCAAGAGCGATTTCACCGGCACCTCGGACATGAGCCAGTTCGGCATCAACGTGCCGCTGGGCTATGCCAAGGCCTACGCCTGTTATGGCTTGAAGTGCATCGTAGCGCCGGAAATCCCCAACAACACCGCGTCCCTGGCGCCGTTCGAGGTGACCGCGCCCGAGGGCTGCATCCTCAATGCCAAGCACCCGGCGCCGGTGTCGGTGCGCCATGTGCTCGGCCACTTCGTGCCCGACCTGGTGCTCGGTGCGCTGCACAAATGCCTGCCCGGCAAGGTGCCGGCAGAAGGTGCCAGTGCCCTGTGGAACCTGCACCTGAGCGTACGCCCGTTGGAAAGCAACCCGAACGGGCGCAACGCCGAGATGCTGATGTTCAACAGCGGCGGCATGGGCGCGCGTTCGGCGATGGATGGGCTCAGCGCCACGGCCTTCCCCAGCGGAGTGCACACCATGCCGGTGGAAGCCACCGAACATGCAGGCCCCGTGGTGGTCTGGCGCAAAGAGCTGCGTGAGGGTTCCGGCGGCGCCGGCCAACTGCGCGGCGGCCTGGGCCAGGAAATTGAAGTGTCGGCGGCCGAGGGCTACAGCTTCCGCTTCAGCGCCATGTTCGACCGCATCCAGCACGCCGCCCGCGGCCTGGAAGGTGGCCAGGCGGGTGCCGAAGGCTTCGTCGGCCTGGATGACGGCACCTTGCTGCGAGGCAAAGGCCAGCAGTTCGTGCCGGCAGAGCGCCGCTTGGTGCTGCGCCTGCCCGGTGGCGGCGGCTACGGCGAGCCACGTCAGCGTGATCGCCAGCAAGTGGCGCGCGATGTGCGCTTCGGTTACATCACCGCCGAGCAGGCGCGTGACGACTACGGCTTCGATGCCGCACAGGAGCGCTGAACAATGGACGTGCAAAGCAGTCGCGTACGGGCAGTA
Source organism: Pseudomonas sp. M2 (assembly GCF_015751845.1). Taxonomy (NCBI): domain Bacteria; kingdom Pseudomonadati; phylum Pseudomonadota; class Gammaproteobacteria; order Pseudomonadales; family Pseudomonadaceae; genus Pseudomonas; species Pseudomonas sp. M2. Next base: position 5,348,683 of record NZ_JADOUD010000001.1, on the reverse strand, counting down.
AAGAGCTCACCGAGCATGGCGGTGTCGGTACTGGCCAAGCAGATGCTGGCCAAGGGTGAGCCGGTGATCAACCTGGCCCTCGGTGAGCCGGACTACAACGTCCCGGCTCACGTGATAGAGGCAGCGCACCAGGCAATGCTGGCCGGCAACAACCACTACACCGCGCCCAATGGCCTGGACGGCCTGCGCCAGGCGATCGTCGACAAGTTCGCCCGGGACAACGACCTGCACTACGGCCTGGACGAAATCTGCGTGGGCAACGGCGCTAAGCAGCTGTTGTTCAACGCCTTCCTGGCCACCCTGGAAGAGGGCGATGAAGTCATCACCCCGGCCCCCTATTGGGTGTCGTACACCGACATGGCGATGCTCAACGGCGGTGTGCCGGTGGTCATCCCTTGCGGTGCCGAGCAGGGCTTCAAGGTCACCGCTGAGCAGTTGGACGCGGCCATTACCCCGCGTACCCGTTGGGTGATGCTGAACTCGCCGAACAACCCGAGTGGGGCGATCTTTACCCGTGAAGAGTTCGCAGCCCTGGGCAAGGTGCTGGAGCGCCACCCAAAGGTATTGATCATCTCGGACGAAATCTACGAGCACATCGTGCTGGGCGATCAGCCGTTCGTCTCGTTCGTCACCGCCTGCCCGCAACTGCGCGAGCGCACCTTATTGATCAACGGGGTGTCCAAGGCCTACGCCATGACCGGCTATCGCCTGGGCTACGCGGCCGGGCCAAAGGACTTGGTGGTGGCGATGAATAAGACCCAGTCGCAAACCACCACCTGCCCGTCGAGCATCTCACAGTTGGCGGCGGTGGCGGCGCTGAATGGCCCGCAGGACTTCGTGCGCGACGCCAACCGTGAGTACAAGGCGCGTGGCGCAATGGTGGTCGAGGGCCTGGCGCAGATCCCAGGCCTCAAGCTGCAGATGCCGCAGGGGGCGTTCTACGCCTTCCCTGAGGTCAGTGCCTTTATCGGCAAGCGCACTCCGGACGGCCAGGTGATCAACAACGACACTGAGTTGTCGGCCTACCTGCTGCGGGTCGGCAAGGTGGCCACGGTGCCGGGTTCGGCGTTTGGCGTTGAGCCATACGTACGGTTGTCTTTCGCCACCTCGCGCCAGGAACTGGAACAGGCCCTGGGCCAGTTGCGCGATGCGTTAGCGCAACTGGCCTGAACACACGAATCGAACAGAGGTAAACCATGAGCAAGCCATTCAAACGTCTGCTGATCACTGGCGCCGCCGGGCGGCTGGGTAGCGTGCTGCGCAAGCACCTGGCGCAATTTGCCGACGAGCTGCGCCTGACCGACATCGCCGATTTGGGCCATGCCGCGCCGCACGAAGAGCTGATTCGCTGCGACTTGGGCAATTTCGATGACGTGCTGCCGCTGACCGAGGGCGTCGATGCCATCGTTCACGCCGGTGGCGTGCCGGTCGAGGACACCTTCGCGAAAATCCTCAACGGTAACATCGTCGGCACCTACAACATCTACGAAGCGGCCCGGCGCAACGGCGTGAAGCGTGTGGTGTACACCAGCTCCAACCACGCTATCGGCTTCTACGACCGCACCGAGACCATCGATGCCACCGCCGCCCACCGCCCGGACAGCCTGTACGGCGTGAGCAAGTGCTTTGCCGAGGACCTAGGCCGCTACTACTGGGACAAGTTCGCCATCGAGTCGGTGAACCTGCGCATCGGCTCGTCGTTCCCCGAACCGCTGGACCGGCGCATGCTCGCCACCTGGCTGTCGTTCGACGATTTTGCCCAGCTCACCGAGCGCTCGCTGCTGGCGCCGCGGGTCGGGCACATGGTGGTGTACGGCATGTCCGCCAACCGCGAAAGCCTCTGGGATAACCGCCTGGCCTCGTCGATTGGCTATGCGCCAAAAGACAGCGCTGATGACTACCGCGAAAAAGTGCTGGCCGAGCATCCGCCGCTGAAAAACTACGAGCCGGCGGCGCGCTACCACGGCGGCAACTTTGCCGGCGCGGGGCATTTCGAAGACCCGAATTAACCAGAGGGCACCCCATTTCCTGTAGGAGCGGGTTTGCCCCGCGAAGCATGCGACGCTTTGCCGGTGTTCGCGGGACAAGCTCGCTCCTACTAGGTCCCTGCTATCTCCAAGAGAGCTAACTCCATGGCTTCCACCGCTAAACAACAGAATTACGATGTGGTGATCGTCGGCGGCGCGGTCAACGGCAGCGCCACGGCCTATTTTCTGGCCAACAACCCGGATTTCAAAGGCTCGCTGCTGGTCATCGAGCGCGACTGGACCTACAACAAGTCGGCTACGGCGCTGTCGAGCAGCTCGATCCGCCAACAGTTCTCTAACCCCATTAACATCGAAATCTCGAAGTTCGGCGCCGAATTCGTGCGCAACTTCCCCGACTTGATGGAAGTGGACGGCGACCGCCCGGACCTGGCCTTCCACGAGAACGGCTACCTGTTCCTCGGTGACACCAAGGGCTACGAAGTACTTCGCCGCCTGCACGACACCCAGGTGTCCCACGGTGCCGACGTGCACCTGCTCGACCCCGAGCAACTGCAGCGCAAATTCCCCTGGGTGAACATCGATACCCTGGCCGGTGCCAGCTACGGCCAGACCGGCGAAGGCTGGTTCGACAGCCTTGGCATGCTCAACGGTTTCCGCCGCAAGGCGCGCTCGATGGGCATCGAGTACATCGAAAACGAAGTGGTCAGCATTCAGCGTGAAGGCGACCGCATCACCGGGGTGCAACTGGCCAGTGGCGAGCGCATCGGTTGCGGCCTGCTGGTCAATTGCGCCGGCACCCGCGGTACCAAGGTCGCGCGCATGGCCGGCCTGGACATCCCGGTGGAGCCGCGGCGCCGTTCGCTGTTCGTGTTCGACTGCCGCACCCCGTTGGAAGGCACCGTGCCGCTGACCATCGACCCGACCGGCGTGTTCTTCCGCCCTGAGGGCAAGTTCTACTTGGGCGGCACTTACCCCAAGCACGACCCAGAAGTGGACTTCGAGGACTTCGACGTGATGCACGACGAGTTCGACGAAGAAGTCTGGCCGATCCTCGCCGAGCGCGTGCCCGCGTTCGAGGGCATCAAGGTGGTCAACTTCTGGGCTGGGCACTACGACTTCTGTGTGCTTGACCATAACGCTATCGTCGGCCCGCACAACGAGGTTAAGAACTTCCTGTTTTGCAACGGCTTCAGCGGCCATGGTCTGCAGCAGGCGCCGGCCATTGGCCGTGGCCTGTCCGAACTGATCACCTACGGCGGCTATCGCTCGCTAGACCTGGGCGCGCTGTCCTATCAGCGCGTCATCGACAACAAGCCGTTCCTGGAAGATTCGGTCATCTGACCGCGCGGCCTGAGGGAGAACAACAATGAGCAACTCCGAAGTGAAGCGCAGCGGCGGCCAGGTGTTGGTCGATGCCTTGCGGGTGAATGGTGTCGAACGCGCTTTCTGCGTGCCCGGCGAGAGCTACCTGGCGGTGCTCGATGCGTTGCACGATGTGCAGGACGATATCGAGCTGATCGTCTGCCGCCAGGAGGGCGGTGCGGCGTACATGGCCGAGGCCTACGGCAAGCTGACCGGCAAGCCTGGCATCTGCATGGTTACCCGCGGCCCCGGTGCCACCAACGCCTCGGTGGGCGTGCACACTGCTTTCCAGGACTCCACCCCGATGATCCTATTCATCGGCCAGGTGGCTCGCGACCAGATCGAGCGCGAAGCCTTCCAGGAAGTGGACTACCGCCGCATGTTCGGCCAGATGGCAAAGTGGGTGGTGCAGATCGACGATGCTGCGCGCATTCCCGAGCTGATCAACCAGGCTTTCCAGCGCGCTATCAGTGGCCGCCCGGGCCCCGTGGTGGTGGCACTGCCCGAGGACATGCTGACCGACCTGGTCCAGGTGTCCGATGCTCGCCCAGCCAAACGCGTCGAGGCGGCGCCGGCGCCGGAAGCCATGGCTGAGCTGCAGCAATTACTGACCAGGGCCGAGCGGCCGCTGGTGGTGGCGGGTGGTGGCGGTTGGACGGCCGAAGCAGTGGCGGACCTGAAGTCCTTCGTGCAAACCCAGAACCTGCCGCTGGCGGCCTCGTTCCGTTGCCAGGACCTGTTCGACAACACCGATCCGCACTACGCCGGTGACCTCGGGCTGGCTGCCGGTCCGGTGCTGGTCGAGGCGGTGAAGCAGTCAGACTTGCTGATCGTGGTTGGCGCGCGCCTGGGCGAGATGACCACCGGCGGCTATGCCTTGGTCGATATCCCGACGCCGAAGCAGGCTCTGGTACATGTGCACCCCAGTGCCGAGGAGATCGGCAGGGTCTATCAGCCAACCTTAGGTATCAACGCAGGCCCTGGCAGTTTTCTGCGCCAGGTGAACCGGGTCGCGCCGGTGCGTCCCGATGCTTTCGAAGACTGGACTGTCAGACTCAATCGTGGCTACCTGGGCAACTTCGAAACCCCGCGCTCGCCGGGTAATGTGCAGATGAGTGAGGTGATCGCCTGGCTGAACAAGCACCTGCCGAGCGACAGCATCCTCACCTGTGGCGCAGGCAACTATACCGGCTGGGTGCACCGCGGTTACCAGCACCGTGAATTCCGCACGCTGCTCGGCCCCACCAACGGTTCAATGGGCTATGGCGTGCCGGCGGCAGTGGCGGCCAAGCTGACCTACCCGCAGCGCACCGTGGTGGCGTTTGCTGGGGACGGTTGCTTCATGATGAACGGCCAGGAGCTGGCCACGGCGGCCCACTACGGTGCCCGGGTGATCACCATCGTGGTCAATAACGGCATGTACGGCACAATCCGCATGCACCAGGAGCGCAGCTACCCGGGGCGGGTGTCGGGCACCGAGCTGCACAACCCGGACTTCGCCGCGCTGGCTCGTGCCTATGGCCTGCACGGCGAAACGGTCACGCGCACCGAAGATTTCGTCGTAGCTTTCGAGCGCTGCCAAGCGTCCGGCAAGCCGGCGCTGATCGAAATCCAGGTAGACCCGGAGGCCCTGACCCCGCGCATGACCCTCAGCCAGATCCGCGACAAGGCCCTGCAAGCCCAGCGCTGATTCGCCTCAGGTGGGGCGTTGCATGGCCCCACCTTTTTTACTTCTTCGAACGAGCCAATCGACATGAATCTTGCCGATCACGATCTGCTGCGTGAAGTTTGCTACATCGATGGAAAATGGCTGGCGGCCGACAACGGCCAGCGTATCGCCGTGACCAATCCGGCCAGCAGCGAAGTGCTGGGCCACGTGCCGCGCATGGGCGCCGAGGAAACCCGCCGTGCCATTGCCGCCGCCGCGCGTGCATTGCCGGCCTGGCGCGCGCTCACCGCCAAGGAGCGGGCCGTCCGGCTGCAGGCGTGGTTCCGCTTGATCCTCGAGCATCAGGAAGACCTGGCGCGGATCATGACCGCCGAGCAGGGCAAGCCGCTGGCCGAGTCGCGCGGTGAAATCGCCTTCGCTGCGGCCTATGTGGAGTTCTATTCCGAAGAGGGCAAGCGCATCTATGGTGATGTGATCCCCTCGCCGAATGCCGATCGCCGTTTGCTCGTCACCAAGGAGCCGATCGGCGTGTGCGCGGCGATCACGCCGTGGAACTTCCCGGCGGCGATGATCACCCGCAAGGCTGCACCAGCCCTGGCGGCGGGCTGCACCCTGGTGCTCAAGCCGGCTTCTCAGACACCGTTCAGCGCCCTGGCGCTGTGTGTGCTGGCGGAGCGCGCTGGCATTCCTGCCGGTGTGCTGAGCGTGGTTACCGGTGACTCGGCGGCCATCGGCGGCGAGCTGACGGCCAACCCGATCGTGCGCAAGCTGTCGTTTACCGGCTCCACGCCGATCGGCATCCAGTTGCTGCAGCAGTCGGCCGCGACGGTAAAGAAGGTGACTATGGAGCTGGGTGGTAATGCGCCCTTCATCGTGTTCGACGATGCCGATTTGGAGAAGGCAGTAGAGGGCGCGTTGATCGCCAAATTTCGCAACAGCGGGCAGACCTGCGTGTGCGCCAACCGCTTCTATATCCAGGACAGCATTTACGAGCGCTTCGTTGCGCGTTTCGCCGAGCGGGTGAATGGCTTGGTTGTGGGGCAGGGTGATGCGCCAGGCACCCAGGTCGGGCCGATGATCGACGGGAGTGCCGCTGCGGGCGTAGAGCGGCTGGTGGGTGAAGCGCTGGAGGCGGGGGCGCGGGTCGTGGCCGGTGGACGCCGGCATGCGCTGGGCGAGGCGTTCTTCGAACCGACCTTGCTGGCCGATGTGACGGCCGACATGCGGGTCGCGCGCGAAGAGATCTTCGGGCCGGTGGCGCCGATCTTCCGCTTCAATACCGAGCAGGATGTAATTGCCCAGGCCAACGACACCGAGTTCGGGCTGGCCTGCTATGCATACACCCAGGACGTCGGGCGGGTGTGGCGGGTGTCCGAGGCGCTGGAGTACGGGATGGTGGGGATCAACGTCGGCGTGGTAGCCACTGAGGTCGCGCCGTTTGGTGGGGTCAAGGCTTCCGGGCTGGGCAGGGAAGGGTCGCGGTACGGGATTGAGGATTACCTGGAGATCAAGTACGTGTGCCTGGGGGTCTAGCGCCTCAACCGGCCTCATCGCGGGGCAAACCCGCTTCCACGCAGTGAGATGCCCTAAGGGTCGGATCAGTGTCCACGTTCCTGGGGCGTTTCACTGCGTGGGAGCGGGCTTGTTCCGCGATTGGGTCAGGCCTTGCTGTCGAGCAACCGCTGATAGCGCGACAAGCTCTCTTCCAGGTGCTTGCGCAGCGCCGTGCGAGCGCTGCTGACATCGCCCATGCTGATCGCCGACAGGATCGCGCCATGCTCGCGGCCGATCTTCTTGATGTGCGCCTGGCGGTTCTTGCCGCTGACCTGGCCGTGCTTGAGGTTGAGGTCGAGGATTATGTCCGGCCCCAACGCTTCGAGCAGTTGGGTGAAGTGCGGATTGTTGGTGGCGCGGGCAATGGCTAGGTGGAACTCGAAGTCGGCCTTGGCCTCTTCTTCTTGCGAAGCACCGTCGAGAGAGTTGAAGCGGTCGAACGCCTCGGTGATCGCCGCCATGCTGGCCGGGCTGCGGCGCTCGGCGGCGCGGGCCACCGATTCGGTCTCGACCCCCAGGCGCAGCTCCAGAATGTGTGCGGCGGCGCGTACATCGTCGACCACGCTGTCGATGGCAAAGCCGATGCGCTTGACGTCCTGCTCGACCACGAACACGCCCACCCCTTGGCGTGCCACCAGGCGCCCGCCCAGGCGCAGCGAGGCAACGGCTTCGCGGATCACCGGGCGGCTGACGTTGAACTCTTTGCACAGCTCCTGCTCGGACGGCAGTTTGTCACCTGGGCCATAGGTACCATTGTCGATCCGGCCGGACAGCTCCTGAATCACGGTTTCCGCCAGATTGGCGCGACGTGTGCCTAACGACGCATTCATAAGAAGGTTGCTCCTGAAACTGATTGGCTCATCACGGTTGTGATCCGCAGGTTGCGCGCAGCCCTTGAGCCGTATGCGGCGGGATCCGTAGCCAACCAGCGGTGATGTTGTCGCCATATGTTATCAAACATCTGACTAGCGAGTGGCGACCCTGTTGTGCCCTGAGGATCGTTCGTCGCCGGCAAGATTCTTTTATCGACTACCACAGCATACACCCATTGACAGTTGCCTGCTGACTGTTATCTTACAAGTGCGACGGCGCTCCAGCCAGATCGCATGCGCTAAGTGATGTCGAGGTTCGTCCAATCATACTGGGAGCTGAGCATGTATAAGAACAACGGGGGGCGTACAGCCCTCGCCACCGCAGTAACCTTGCTGATGGCAATGGGGACGGCCCACGCAGGGGAGGTTAAGACCGTCAGGATCGGCTTTGCCGGCCCCCTGACCGGGCCTTCGGCGCACCAGGGGCAGGACGTCGAACACGGCATCCAGATTGCCGTGGAAGAGGCCAATCAGCAGCAACTGAAAATCGGCGACAAAGTGGCCCAGTTCAAGCTGGTCTCCGAGGACGATGTCGCCGACCCGCGTACCGGCACTGCCGTCGCGCAACGGCTGGTGGATTCCAAAGTCGCGGTGGTGATCGGCCACTACAACTCTGGCACCAGCATCCCGGCGTCGAAGATCTACGCCGCCGCCGGGATCCCGCAGATCTCGCCGTCGGCCACCAACCCCACCCTGACCCAACAGGGCATTCCTTCGGTGTTTCGCGTGGTCAACGACGACGCCACCCTTGGCCGCTACGCCGGCAACTACCTGGTCAGCAAGCTCGAAGCCAAGCGCATCGCCATCATCGATGACCGTACTGCCTACGGCCAGGGCTTGGCCGACGAAGTGACCAAGGCGGTCAAGGCCGCCGGCGGCAACGTGGTGGTGCGTGAGTACACCAACGACAAGTCCACCGATTTCAACGCCATCCTCACCACCGCCAAGGCGCAGAAGGCCGATGCGGTGTTCTTCGCAGCCCTGGATTACCAGGCCGCGCCCATGGCCAAACAGATGAAGAACCTGGGCCTGAAGGCTCGCTTCATGAACATCGGCAACCTGCCCAATGACTCGTTCAAACAGATGGCCGGCAGCGCCGCGGAAGGCACCTACGCCTGGAACTACGGCACCCCATTGCTGGAAATGCCCAAGGGTGCGGCCTTCGAGCAGAAGCTCAAGGACAAGTTCGGCGTGGGCGTGGTGCAGTCGTCGCCAGCTGCCTACGACGCTACCTGGGCGGCGATCAATGCCATGGTCAAGGCCGGTTCCGACGATCCCAAGGTGTACCTGCCCGTGCTCAAGAACCAGAGCTACGAAGGCGTGACAGGTACCATCGCCTTCGACGACCAAGGCAACCTCAAGAGCCCGGCGGCCACCGTGTTCCAGTTCGCCGACGGCGGCTGGAAGACCCTGTCGGTCGAGCGCGACTGAGCCTAAGCCTAATAAAAAGCGGGCTTCAGCCCGCTACATAACAAGAAGATTTATTCCTACCTGCCAGGCCTGTTGGCGCGCGGTGCAGTGTCGCTGCGCGCCGACGACAACGCAGTTTCGAGGATTCAACTCGTGGACGGTAACTTCGATATCTTGTTGCAACAGATCCTCAACGGCTTGGTGCTGGGCAGCATCTACGCCCTGGTAGCCCTGGGTTACACCATGGTCTACGGCATCATCGGCCTGATCAACTTCGCCCATGGCGAAGTGGTGATGGTCGGCGCCATGGTCACCATTTCAGTCCTGACGATGCTGGCCGGCGCAGGCTTTGCCCCCGGCCTGATCACCTTGCTATTGGCGATCATGGCCGCGGTGGTGGTGTGCATGCTGCTGGCCCAGGGCATGGAAAAATACGCCTACAGGCCGCTGCGCAAGGCGCCGCGGCTGACCCCGCTAATTCTCGCCATCGGCATCTCAATCGCCCTGCAGAACCTGGCGATGATGATCTGGGGGCGTGGCTACAAGACCTTCCCGGAAGTGGTCGAAACCCGGCCGGTGGAGGTGTTCGGCGCAACCGTCACCAACGTGCAGCTGTCGATCATGTTGATCGCCGTGGTGATCATGCTCGGCCTCTGGCTGCTGGTGGACAAGACCCGCTTGGGCAAGGCCATGCGCGCCACTGCGCAGAACCAGGAAGTGGCCGGGCTGATGGGTATCAACATCAACCGGGTGATCAGCGCGACCTTCCTGATCGGTGCAAGCTTGGGGGCCATTGCCGGGGTAATGCGCGCCATCAACTACGGCCAGGCCGATGCCTACATGGGCCTGCTGCTGGGCCTGAAGGCGTTCTCCGCGGCGGTACTTGGCGGTATCGGCAACCTGTTCGGGGCCATGGCCGGCGGCCTGTTGCTGGGGTTGATCGAATCGCTGGCGGCAGGCTACACCGGGCAGTTGACGGGCGGCTTCCTGGGGGCCAACTACCAGGACATCTTCGCCTTTTCGGTGCTGATTCTGGTGTTGCTGTTCCGTCCCAATGGGCTGCTTGGCGAACGCCAGGCTGACCGGGCGTGAGGAGGCAGTCATGAAAAACCTCAAGACCCAGTACCTGTTGTTGATTATCTGCTTCATCGCCTTGCCGTTCCTGGTCGAGGCCATCCCGATGCTGGGCCCGACCTGGGTGCGCATCCTTGGCTTTGCCATGCTCTACGTGCTGCTGGCGTTGGGCCTGAACATTGTCATCGGCTACGCCGGCCTGCTCGACATGGGCTACATCGGCTTCTACGCCATCGGCGCCTACCTATACGCCTTGCTCGCCTCGCCACACCTGAACCTGGCGGGCCTTGCCAGCGGGGTTATGGACTGGCCGATCTGGGTGATCATTCCGCTGGCGGCAGTTGCTGCGGCCATCTGTGGTGTGTTGATTGGCGCGCCGGTGCTCAAGCTGCGCGGCGACTACCTGGCGATCGTCACCCTGGGATTTGGCGAGATTATCCGCATCTTCATGAACAACCTTGACCAGCCGGTGAACCTCACCAACGGCCCGCAGGGCATCAGCAATATCGCGCCACTGCATCTCGACGGCGGGGCATGGATGCATGCGCCTGGGGAGGGCGCCGCTCCTTTGCTGTCACTGCAGCAGAGTTGGAGCCTGTTCGGCCTGCCGGTGTCTCCGGTGATCAGCTACTACCTGTTCTTCCTGTTCATCGTGATTTTGTGCATCGTGCTGTCCAAGCGCCTGGAGGTCTCGCGCATCGGCCGGGCTTGGATGGCCCTGCGCGAAGATGAAGTGGCCGCCGAGGCCATGGGCCTGAATAAGCGCAACCTCAAGCTGTTGGCCTTCGCCATGGGCGCCACCTTCGGCGGGGTGTCCGGGGTGCTGTTCTCCAGCTACCAGGGCTTTGTCAGCCCCGAGTCGTTCACCTTGATGGAATCGATCATGGTGCTGGCCATGGTAGTGCTCGGAGGCATGGGTTCGATCCGTGGCGTGGTGCTGGGGGCGTTGATCCTGTCGGTGATGCCCGAACTGTTCCGCGACCTGGTCAACTGGGTCCAGCCGTGGGTGATGGACAACGTCACTTTCATCAGCCGCGACATCCTGCGAAACGTGCTGGATGCCTCGACCCTGCGCATGCTGGTGTTCGGCCTGGCACTGATCCTGGTAATGCGTTTTCGCCCCGAGGGCCTGTGGCCGTCCGACCGGCGCCGCGCCGAGCTGCACGATGGCGACCCAGAACCTGCACCGGAGGAAGCGGCCACCGCAGTGCAGGCGCCGAGCAGCGAAGCATCCTTCGACCTTCCGATCAAAGAGGCTGACAAGGCATGAGCGACATCCTTCTCGAGCTGCACCAGGTCAGCAAGTTCTTCGGCGGCCTGCAGGCCCTGCACGGCATCGACCTGAGCATCCGCCGCGGCGAGATTCGCGGCCTGCTCGGTCCCAACGGCGCCGGAAAGACTACCTTGTTCAATGTGCTCACTGGGCTGTACCGGGCCGAGCAAGGGCGGGTGGTTTTCGACGGCAAGCCGTTGCTGATCAGCAAGCCGCACAAAGTGGTGGAGGCCGGTATCTCGCGGACCTTCCAGAACATCCGCCTGTTCCACAACATGACTGCCCTGGAAAACGTGATGATCGGCCGCCATGTGCGCACCCGCAGTGGCGTCTTCGGCGCCATCTTGCGGACCCCGGCCTGCGTGCGTGAAGAGCGCGAGATCCGTCAGGCCGCGCGGTATTGGCTGGATTACGTGGGCATTGCCCATCTGTGGTGCGAGCTGGCGAAGAACCTCTCCTATGGCGACCAACGCCGCCTTGAAATCGCTCGGGCACTGGCCACAGAACCCAAGCTGATCGCCCTTGACGAGCCAGCGGCGGGCATGAACGCCTCGGAAACCGAAGGCCTGCGGCGGCTGATGTGCAAGATGCAGGCGGACGGCAAGACGGTGCTGCTGATCGAGCACGACGTGAAGCTGGTGATGGGCCTGTGCGATCACATCACCGTGCTGGAGTTCGGCCGCAAGATCGCCGACGGCCTGCCGGCCGACGTGCGCAAGGACCCCAAGGTGATCGAGGCCTATCTGGGCGCGGAGGCTGTGGCATGAACAACATTCTGCAAGTGAACGACCTGCAAGTGGCCTACGGCGCTATCCAGGCTATCAAGGGCATCGACCTGAGCGTGGCCCAGGGCGAGATGGTCGCCCTGATCGGCGCCAACGGCGCGGGCAAGACCACCACCCTCAAGACCTTGGCCGGGCTGCTCAAGCCCAATGCCGGGCAGATCACCTTCGATGGCAAGGCCCACGCGGCGATCAAGGGCTTCAACCTGATTCGCGAGGGGCTGGCGCTGGTACCGGAGGGTCGCGGCATCTTCCCCAAGCTGACCGTACACGAGAACCTCCAGATGGGCGCCTATTCGCGCCGCGACGGCAAGGACGCCATCGACGCCGACATCGAACGCATGTACGGCATCTTCCCGCGCCTCAAAGAGCGCGCGTTCCAGTTGGCCGGCACCCTGTCCGGTGGCGAGCAGCAGATGCTAGCGATCTCCCGCGCGTTGATGGGCAAGCCGAAGTTGCTGCTGTTGGACGAGCCGTCCATGGGCCTCGCGCCGATCATTGTGCAGAAGATCTTCGAAACCATCCGCGAGGTGGTCAAGGACGGGGTGACCCTGCTGCTGGTGGAGCAGAACGCGCGCCTGGCCCTGCAGACCTGCGACCGCGCCTACGTGATCGACTCAGGGCGCATTGCCCTGACCGGCAGTTGCCAGGACCTGCTGCACGACAAGCAGGTGCAGAAGGCTTACCTGGGCGAGTGATGCCGTGGCCAGGCAGTAAACCTTGTTATCCACCAAGAGAGTGTGTGCTGTGAGTGACATTGAACGATACCAATTCGATACCCGTGTTCACCATGCCGTCAAACACAACGGCGTGGTGTACCTGACCGGGCAGGTGGGCACCCCCGGTACCTCGGCCGCCGAGCAGACCCGCGAGGTGCTGGCCAAGATCGATCAGTTGCTGGAACTGGCAGGCAGCGACAAACGCAAGATCCTCAACGCGATCCTCTGGCTCGATGACCTGAGGGACTTCGAAACAGTGAACAGCGTGTGGGACGCCTGGGTAGACAAGGCACATGCCCCGGCGCGCTCCACCGGCCAGGCCCGCATGGCCAAGCCCGGCATGCTGGTGGAACTCATCATCACGGCCGCCACCTGAAAGGCGGTATTTGCTTAAGTCTCGCCGTTGCCCGTGCAACGGCGCAGCCGATCGAAGGTTTCAGATGATGTCGCCCCAACAAGAACAACCGCGTTCCCTGCAACATGGCCTGACCTCCCGCCAGATCTCGATGATCTCGATTGCTGGCATCATCGGTGCTGGCCTGTTCATCGGTTCCTCCAACGCCATCGCCTCTGCGGGTCCGGCAATCCTCATCTCCTACGCTTTGACCGGGGTTTTGGTCCTGCTGGTGATGCGCATGCTCGGCGAAATGGCAGTGGCCAACCCCAACAGCGGCTCGTTCTCGACCTACGCCGGTGAAGCCATCGGGCCCTGGGCTGGCTTCACCATCGGTTGGCTGTACTGGTGGTTCTGGGTGTTGATCATTCCGGTCGAGGCCATCGCCGGCGCAGACATCCTGCACGCCTGGTTCCCCGCCGTACCGTCCTGGCTGTTCGCCTTCCTGATCATGGGCCTGCTGGCCTGCAGCAACCTGGTCAGTGTGAAGCATTTCGGTGAGTTCGAGTTCTGGTTCGCCCTGGTCAAGGTGCTGGCGATCATCGCTTTTATCATCGTCGGTGGCATGGCCGTGTTCGGCGTCTGGCCGCTGGCCCAGGTGTCCGGTGTCGGCCAGCTGTGGGCCAATGGAGGTTTCGTGCCCAACGGCTGGGGGGCGGTGCTTGGCGGAGTGCTGATCACCATCTTCTGCTTCTTCGGGGCGGAGGTGGTGACCATCGCTGCGGCCGAGACCGCCAGGCCGCAAGAGAAGATACGCCGTGCCACCAACCTGGTTGTGTACCGGATCGCCATCTTCTACCTGGCATCGATCTTCCTGGTGGTGTCGCTGGTGGCCTGGAACGACCCGCAGCTAAAGGCCGTCGGTTCGTTCCAGCGCGTGCTGGAGGTGCTCAACGTACCCGGTGCCAAGCTGCTGGTCGACCTGGTGGTGCTGGTGGCGGTGACCAGTTGCATGAATTCGGGGCTGTATACGGCATCTCGGATGCTGTACTCCCTGGGCGCCCGTGGCGAAGCGCTGCCGATCACCCGGCGTGTTTCCGCCAGCGGCGTGCCGGTGACGGCGGTGCTGCTGTCGACCTTGGCGGGGTTCGCCGGCTGTGTGGTCAACTACGTGTTTCCGGGCAAGGTGTTCAGCTTCCTGCTTTCCACCACCGGCGGCATCGCGCTGCTGGTGTACCTGGCCATCGCCGTCTCGCAACTGCGCATGCGCGCGCGGGCCGAACGCGAGGGCACCACGCCGGCCTTCAAAATGTGGCTCTTCCCCTGGCTGACCTGGCTGGTGATCGCCAGCATCTTGCTGGTGCTGGGGTACATGCTGTTCAGTGACGCTTACCGGTACGAGGCGCTGATGACAGCCGGGGTAACGGTGTTCATTCTGCTGGTGTGTTTCACTCGATATCGCACAGCAGGCGTATTGCTTCGTTCGTCGTAGGGAAGCGCGTGCTCTTCGTTGCACAGGAGCGCAGCAGCGCTCCTGTGCTGGGCAAAGGCGCTCAAAGCTGTTTTGCGTGCCTGATCCGCATGATTATCACCAGCAACACCATCACCACCGGAAGCGCCATCCCTGCCATTGCATCTCGCGCCGTCAGCCCAAGCCCCAGCACATTCAAGCCGCCATACAGCAGCTTGAAAAGACTCAGCAAATAGTAGGAGATGGCGATGAGCGACAAGCCTTCCACCGCCCTCTGGATCTTCACTTGTGCATCGGCCCTGGCGTTGAGGCTCAACAATATCCCCGCATTCTGCTCCTCCATTTCAACTTGCACTCGTGCCTGCAGCAAGTCGCCCAAATTGGCGACATTCTTCGCTAACTGTTCCAGCCGCTGCTCGGTGGCTGCGCAAAAGCGCACGGTTGGCTTGAAGCGGCGCTCGATGAATACCCCCAGGCGCTGGCAATCACCGACATGGCTCTCACGCAATTCGCCCAATCGCTCGAATACAAGCTGCGCATAGGCCTGGGTGGCGCCGAAGCGATTGCGCGTTTTTACCGTACGGCTGACCACCTGCCGCGACAGGTGAGCGATAGCCTCAAGCAGGGCCTTGGAGTCATGGCCGTCGCCCCCGGCGCTGCGCTCTGACAGTTGCACCAAGGTCTTGTCGAAGGCGTCCAGTTCCTGGCACAAGTCCTTGGCGGTGGTCAGGGTCAGCGAGGCCATCATGCGATAGGTCTCGATTTCCAACAGGCGACGTATCATGCGGCCCTGGCGGTAGGCGTTGAGGCGGCGGTTGATGAACAGAAAGCGGTTGATGCCATCTTCGGTCAGACGAAAATCGCTCCACACCACCGCATCGCCACCGCCGACGCAGGATCCACAGGGGTCCTTGAAACCGTAGCGGGGCAGGTCCAGGTCCTGCTCGTCGCGCACCAGAACCTGCACGGCATTAATCACTTGGGCAGCCTGCGGCGCGATAGCCTCGGCCAGCGCCGGTGGCAGTACCTGCCATTGGGTGTTCGCGGTAGTGCTGGGCACCACCAGCGTCAGGGTGAAGAACTCGGTGTGCCGTTCCCACTTGAGCGGGTGGCCGTCCAGGCGGGTGATGCCTTGGGCCGCATCTGTGTCGGCCGACTTCGGGCAGCAGCGCTGCAGTAGCGCGGCACAGGCCGCATAGCCGCCAATTACGGCAAGGTGGAAAACGTGCGCCGGGCCGTCGAAATATAGTGACGGGCGGGCGTGCAACTCGTTGTGCAGAACGGTGCGTTGAGGATGCATGGTGGTCCGGCCTGATGTTGTAATTGTGGGAGTGCCGGAAAGTGGGACTTTGCCGAGATGTCTCGAAGTCACATGGATATCGATTTGTCTATTCATCGGCTTCCACCGAGCGCGCGCCGTCGGTGTTGCAGATGCCTGGCTTTGCCGAGCGCATGGACGATGCCGAGGTCGCCGAGCTGGCTACCTTCCTGCGTCAGGGGTGGTCGAACCATGTCGGTGTTGTGACGGCCGAGCAGGTGCGGGCGGTGCGTGCGTCACAGGGCCATTGACACGTAACGGCACGTAAAAGGAAAGGCGCTAAGGCGCCTTTCTTCGTCGATGAGTATTATCGTTGGACCTGGCAATTTCAGCGATGCGCCGGACATAGTTGAACTCAAGTCTTTGTGGGGTCAACGACCTCGCATGCAAAGTTTTTTTCTTCATCGAAGGCGATCTCAATCGGATTCCGTCCAGCCGCCGGCTTGAGCATGAGGCTGAGAGTAATAGCGAGTGGATGTAGCTAACAGGCTGAGCGGCGCCCGACTTCAACGATTGCTGACTTCGCAGTAACGCGGTAAAGCCGTTCGTAGCGTCTGCCGGCAGTTCGTAATGTTTTGCCCTAACCTAAAGCTTTTATCCCAATCGATCATCGCCATCGACGGCAGTTGATGAGCATCTTCTGCATCGTAAGGCTACTTGAAGCGATCTGGGCGACAATCCCGCCGCTCAGTGGCCCGCGAATAGCCGTATCGGCCGCTTACCCGGCCCATACCGAATTACAAATGTCTTTTCGATAGGAGGGCTATTCGCGCGCTCGCCTGCTCATTCCGCAGGCACTCCGTGCGACTTTAAGTTTCGATGTTTACTGCGTTTTCACACTGGCTGGACCCGTTGCTGCCGTACGTTAGGGACAGCAGTCGGCCACCAGATACCGTGCACCAGCATGCAAGCGTTTTGGCCATGATCAAGGCTTGAAACCTGATCGTCGAAAACGATGCCTGACGTCGGTCCAGACTGGAGGAGCTTCGCCAAGAAGAAGGAATTCCGGCAACCTTGGCCAAAGTCATATCACCGCGAACCTTGATTGGCCAGGCGCTTGTACAATGTGGTACGCGAGATACCGAGCTCTTTGGCTGCGGCGCTGACGTTACCGCCATGGGCAAGCAGCACGCGCTCGATCACCCCTTGGGTGACGTAAGCCAGGTTGCATGAAGCCGGGACTGCAATGCCCTGCAGCTCATCAGGCAGGTGTTGCACGCCAATGCACGGTTCACCGGCAGCTAGCACCCCGACCAGGCGTGCCACGTTCTCCAATTGCCGTAGGTTCCCCGGCCAATGGTAAGCCAGCAACTGGCGCCTGGCGTCGGCCGCCAGCGGTGGGAAACCCGGGCGGTGGAAAAAACTGTCGATCAGCTGAGCCTTGTCCAGCCGCTCCTCAAGGGAGGGCAGGGCTACGCGCAGGCCGTCCAAGCGATAGAACAGATCCTCGCGGAAGCCTCCTCTGCTTACCAGCGTGGCCAGGTCCTTGTGGGTGGCAGCGATCACGCGGGCCTTCAGTGCTACCGTGCGAGTGCTACCAACGCGGGTAATCTGCCGTTCTTGCAAGGCCCGCAGCAGCCGGCTTTGCAGGGACAGCGGCATGTCGCCTATCTCATCGAGCAGTAGGATGCCGTCGCCAGCAGACTCCAGCAGGCCCATGGCACCGCCTTTGCGGGCGCCAGTGAAGCTGCCCTCGGTGTAGCCGAACAGTTCGGCTTCGATGAGGCTTTCGGGTAAGGCGGCGCAGTTGATCGCCACGAACGGAGCCTGTGGGCAGCAGTGCGCATGCAGCGCCTTGGCGAACACTTCCTTGCCAGAACCGGTCGGCCCGGTGATCAGCACCGGCAGGTTACCCGCCACAGCCTTGCAGGCATCGTCGAAGCGAGCATTGACCCGCCGGTCGCTGCCCAACTCCGTTGTGCTGACAGGCACCGTCCGGGGCTTGGCGATGGGTTTGGCCAACAGCCGGCCATACAGGCGTGAGCCATCGGCCAGGGTCATCAGCTGCGGTGAGCCATCGAGGCTGGTTTGGCTGGGGCGGTCGAACAGCTGATCCAGCCACAGCCCTTCTGGGCGGTAGCTTGGCACGCTCAGCAATTGTTGCGCAGCGCGGTTGGCTGCATGCACCGTACCATCGTCATGCACCGCCAGCAGCGCCTGCAGCGGTGAGCCGAGCAGCCTGGGATCGTGTTGCAGTTCGAGGATGCGGCAGCCAGGCAGGTTGAGGAAAAAGTTGTTCTCGGTGGCCAGCGCGGCATGTTTGAGGCGTTCCAGCATAGTGCCAGCGTTACGGGTACCAATGCCGGTCAGGTCCAGCGCCCCGAGCAGCTCGCCATTGACCCCGCGCAACGGCACGCTGACGCAGAAAAACTGGGCAAACTCCTGCAGGTAATGTTGGTTACCGGCAACGATCGCCGGCAGGCCGTCCATCAGCGTGCAGGCCGGTGCAGTTGTGCCGACGTCGATCTCGCTGACCCGGCGCCCGGCGTGCAGGGCCGACAGCGGGCTGTCGATGCCTGCCGGTTTGCGGGTCTGGACAATGCGGTTGTCCGGGTTGACGCAAAAAAGCATCCAGTGCGAATCGCCAATCAGCTCCCACAGCCGTTCCAGCTCCGGCTGCACGCAAGCAGCTAGCTGGCTGTCGGCCTCGGTCAGTGGCAGCATATCCAGCTGCCCGCCTGCCAGGCGCGGTTGCCATGGACTGAGCCCGGCGGCCCTGGAACGCTCCCATGAGCGCTCGATCGGTTCGGGCAGCAGCCCGGCTGGCAATGGCAGGCCTTCGGCAAACTGCTGACGGGCGCTGTGCAACTGGAGCTGTAGGCGATCCATGGGTACACCTTGTGAGGGTTGACGACACGCTACTGACCGCGCACGTTGCGCCGCTGTCAGCAGCGCGTCAAGGCTGCCGGGTATCAGAACAGCAGCAGCGCCCGCAGGTTGACCCCGGTGTCCTCCCGGAAACCGCCGACCACACGGGTGTCGTGGGTCAGTTGGCCGCTCAGTTGCACGGTGCTGCCGACCATCTGCTGGAACTCCAGGCGCACTTGCTGCACCTCGGTCTTCTGCCCGGTGTAGTCGCCCGACAGGTGCTGCTTGCCGCCTTCGCTGGCGGAGAAACCCAGGGCCAGGCGCTGGGCCGGGTTGAAGTCATAGCGCAGGTTGGTCTGCAGCTGGTAGGTCGTGTCCTGGCGTAAAGTCTGGCTGCCACTGCCAGCCTTGTCGTTGCTGCCATAGAACACCGCATCGGCGTACCACTCCATTGACCAGCGGCCCCACAGCGGTTCTACCCAGCCCAACTGCAGGTCGCCTTTCCAGCGGTTTTCGCCCAGGTTCACACCGGCGTCGCGGTCATACTGCCCCCACGGCAGGTACAGCAACGGGGTAATGCCGAAGTAGCGGCCACTGGCGCCCACCCCTGGCTGGTTGACCAACCAGAAGGTGGCGCCGATGATCGGGTCGGCCATGCCGCTGTTGCTGCCCAGCGTCTGCCCGGCAACCTTTACGTCGTAGACATGGCCAAAGGGCAGCAGAATTTGCGGGTCTATCGTGATACCGCCGATTTCTGTGAAGTGGATCAGGCGCAGGATGCTGATGTTCGAACGCAGGCTGGTGCCGTGCGAGGAGTCGGGCGCACCGTCGCCGTTGAAACGGTCGGCGCGGCTGAATTGCTGGTACCAGGCAGCGACGTTGGTACCCGGCGGCAGAGCGGTGTAGTCGCCTGCATTCACATCCACGGCCAGCGCTTTGGCCGAAACCAGCGCGCAGGCCAGCGTGCCCCAGGCAAGGCTGGAGTTTCTAATCATGACAGGGTTTCCCTTTTTCTTGTTATTGGGCGGGGACAGCGCGGCTGTCCCCTGAGGCTCACTTCTGGATGCGGATGATCGGTTTAAGCGTCAGACCTTTCTCGCTGTCCTCGGCGGCCTGGTTGATTTGCTCGAAGTCATAGAAACGCACCAGCTTGTCAAAGGCGAAGCGGCCTTGCAGGTACAGGTTCACCAGCTCGGGAATGAACTTTTTCGGCACGCTGTCACCCTCGACGATGCCGCGGATGACCTTGCCGCCCAGCAGCAGGTCGTTGACGTCGAATTGCGCAGTGGTGCCCAGCGGCGGTGCGCCGACTACCCCCAGCGCGCCGCGGCTGCCAAGGGCATCCACGGCCTGGCGCAGCACTTCCGGGCGCCCAGTGGATTCCAGGGCGAACTGCACGCCGCCGCCGGTGATTTCGCGGATCGCGGCCACCGGGTCGGCCTCGCGGCTGTTGACCACGTGGGTGGCGCCCAGCTCCAGGGCCAATGCCAGGCGCGATGGCACCACGTCTACCGCGATGATGGTTGCTGCCCCTGCCACTTGCGCAGCCAGCACGGCCGAGAGACCCACCGCACCGCCGCCAAAGGCAGCAAAGGCGCTGCCGGGCGTTACTTTCAGCGAGTTGATCACAGCGCCGGCGCCCGTCTGGATGCCGCAGCCCAGCGGGCCAAGCAGCTCGATAGGCGCTTCCTTGGGCACACGTACGGTGTTGTTCTCGCGCCCCAGTGCGTAGGTGGCAAAAGACGACTGGGCGAAGAAGTGGTCATTCAGGGCCTGGCCCTGCACGTCTTGCAGGGCATGCTGGCCGTCGGGGTCTGCACCACTGAAATTGCGCCCGAAGAAGTCCTGGCAGTAGGCGGCCTGGCCGGCATCGCAGGCCAGGCAGTGGCCGCAGTAGCCGTAGGTCATCACCACGTGGTCGCCCACGGCCAGGTTCTGCACCAATGGGCCAACAGCCTCGATGATGCCCGAACCTTCGTGTCCCAGCACCGCCGGTAGCGGCACCGGGTAATATTGGTCGCGCACGATCATGTCGGTGTGGCACATGCCGGTGGCGACGATACGCACCAGCACCTCGTCACCTTGCGGTGCTCGAATGCGTGCCTGCTCCAGCACGAAGGGGGCACCTTTGCCACGGGTTACAGCAGCCTGAATCGGGCGGAAAAGGGGGGTTGTCATTGTTATTGTTCTCCGGATTTAAAGGGGGTAGGCAGGTGCTTCGCCCTTGAGGGTCAGCCATTGCCATTGGGTGAACTCTTCCCAGTTGGCGGCGCCACCGATGCTGGTGCCGTTGCCGGATGCACCGACGCCGCCGAAGGGGTTGATGACCTCGTCGTTGACGGTCTGGTCGTTGATGTGCAGCAGCCCGGTGCGCAACTGTTCGCCCAGGCGCAAGGCGCGGCCGGTATCGCGCGACAGGATGGCTGCGCTCAGGCCGTAGTCCGTGTCGTTGGCCAGGTCCACGGCTTGCTCATCGCTGTCGAATGGCACCACCACGGCCACGGGACCGAAGATTTCTTCGTGGAATGCCGGGTTGTCACGCTGCACATCACTGAGCACGGTTGGCTGGAAGAACAGCCCGTCAGCCGAACCACCGGTTGCCAGTGTTGCCCCGGCAGCGCGTGCGGCGTCGACGATGCGCAAGGCGTTGTCACGCTGGGTCGCGTTGATCAACGGACCCAGGTGCACCTTACCGCTGGCCGGGTCGCCCACTGTCAGGCTGCGTGCCTTGGCCACGAGGCGCTCGACGAAGGCGTCATAGATGCCCCGTTGCACCAGCACCCTCCCGGTCGACATGCAGATCTGCCCTTGGTGCAGGTACACACCCCAAGTGGCGTTGGCGATGGCCAGGTCCAGGTCGGCATCGTCGAGGATGATCAGCGAGTTCTTGCCACCGAGTTCGAGCGAGACTTTTTTCAGGTGGCGGCCGGCGGCCTCTCCCACCTTGCGGCCAGCGGCGGTGGAGCCTGTGAACTGGATCATCGCCACGCTGGGTGAAGCAGTAAGTGTTGCACCGGCCTCTGCGCCGCCCGGCAGTACATGCAGCACGCCTGCTGGCAAGCCAGCCAGCTCGAAAATGCGGGCAATCACAAGGCCGCCGCACACTGCAGTGCGCGGGTCGGGCTTTAGCACCACCGCATTGCCGGTGGCCAGTGCCGGGGCAACGGCACGCATGGCCAGGTACAGCGGGAAGTTGAACGGCGAAATCACTCCGATCACGCCCAGCGGTCGACGTCGGGCGATGCTCAGGCGGCCGGCGGTGGAGGGCAGAACTTCACCCTGGCTGCGCGAGGGCAGGGCGCAGGCTTCATGCAGCGACTTGATGGTGATGGAGGATTCGAAGCCTGCCTTGGCTTGTGTCGAGCCGCTTTCACACACGATCCAGTCGGCGATCTCTGCCTGATATTGCTCGGCGATGGCTGCCGCCTTGCGCAGCACGCTGGCGCGTTCTTCATAGGGCAGGGCATACCAGTTGCGCTGGGCCTTGGCGGCCTCGCGGGCGCTTCGCTCCACCTGCTCGGCACCGGCGTTGGCCAGGGTCCCCAGCGGCTGGCCATTGCCAGGGGAGGTGACTGTAGTGGCGGGCATTTCACCTGGCACCCAGGTACCGGTGAACAGTCGCTCATTCCAGAGTTTGTTAGGCAGTAAGGTTTCCACGCGAAGCATCCTGTGTTTTGTTGTATTTATGGATGCTTACTGCAGAGGGCATGCCAATGAGCAGAAGGGGCTAAATACCGGTATATCGGTGCGCGAAGTGTCCAGCTTCTGAACGATTCCCTGCTTTCGCAGTGTTCAGATTCTGAACATGCCAGGTGCTGAATGCGCACATGGACATGTGGGGGCTTGGGCGTTGAAATGTGCGCGTAGAACGATCAGTGCCAATTGCACTCGTCAGAGTGCTCCCCCTGAGCGAAAGCTTGGGGGAGCATCCGTGCCAGATTAGCTCAGGTACCCTTGCACAATCTTGACCCAACAATCCGACCCTATACGAATCAGTTCATCATTGAAGTCATAATGCGGGTTGTGCACTGAGCAGCCATGAAACTCACCTTCGCCATTCCCCAAGAAAAAATAGCAACCCGGGACCTGCGTCAACATCCACGCGAAATCCTCTGTGGCCATGAGTTTTTTACCCTGTGAAATCAGGGTGCCTGGGGTGAATAGCGGCTCAAGGCACTGGCGGACCTTCTGGGTTTCGAACGTACTGTTAACCAGAGCCGGCGCCAGTTGGACGGTTTGCAGACTGATGGTCACACCGTACAGCTGCTCGTGCCCACGAACAATTTCTTCCAGCCGTCGATTGATCTTCTGCTCCGTTTCCGGTGAGTCGGTCCGCACGCTCAGCAACATCGAAGCTGTATCCGGAATGATGTTGTAAACAGTGCCCGCATTGACCATCCCGATACTGATGACGGCATGTTCATCGACCGCCAGGTTGCGCGACTTGATCGTCTGTATGGCATTGATGAGACTGGCGATGACCGGGAAGGGATCGACGCTGCGTTCTGGCATGGCACCATGGCCGCCACGACCTTGAATTTCAATGCTTACCCGCTGAGAGGCCGCCATGGTCGGGCCGGCCTGTACCACCGCAGTACCTACGGGAATACCCGGTAGGTTATGCAGCGCGAAGATGGCATCACATGGGAAACGTGTGAACAAGCCGTCTTCCATCATCTTTTTCGCGCCGCATAGCCCTTCTTCATCCGGTTGAAAAATCAGATTGAGAGTGCCATCGAAATCCACAGAGTCGGCGAGCCGCCAGGCAGCCGCAAGCAGAATGGCTGTGTGGCCATCATGGCCACAGGCATGCATGCGACCCGCTACCTGGCTTACATGTGCAAAGCGGTTTTCTTCCTGCATGGGCAGCGCATCCATGTCGGCACGCAAGCCGATACTGCGTGTGCTGTTGCCCTTGCGCAGGACACCGACCAGGCCATGCCCGCCGATGCCGCGATGCACTTCGTAACCCCAGGATGCCAGTTTTTCAGCGACCACCGCTGCTGTAGCAGGCGTCTCCCCACCCAGCTCTGGCATCATGTGAATTTGACGCCGCAGTTGCACAAAGGCTTGCAGCTCGGAAGGTGATTGGGTGTCTTTAAAGGCGTTCATTGCTCAGTCCCGACCAGGGTTTTCAGGATACAGTGCCAGGCAGGAGAGGCTTATTACCCCCCCTACCAGCAGGTAGAGCGCTGGCGCCAGCGGGCTCTCCAATGCGCCGGTCAGCCATGTGGCGATGAGAGGGGAGAAACCACCGAACAGCGTGACTCCGAAGCTATAGCTCACGGCCGTACCGAGTGCGCGGGAACGTTTGGGAAAGGCCTCCATGATCAACGCGAAGAACGCCCCAGAGCCTATGCAAGCAGGCAATACCAGAATTGCGATTACCAACATTGCCATGAACAGGTTGGTGCTCAGACTCAGTACGTAGAGGGCTGGGCCGGCAAGCACGACTGGCAGGGCAATGGTCCAGACCAGCAGCTTCTTGCGCAGAACGTGGCGATCGGCAAATCGCCCCGCCAAGGGGGTGATCACCGCCAGGCATGCGCTGGCAACACAAGCAACAGCGAGTGCACTGCGCTGTGGGTAACCCAGCGAAGAGGTCAGATAGGCCGGCATATAGAAAATGAACAGGTAGATGCTGATGGTCGCACTCGCCATGAGGCCAATGGCGAGCACCGTGTTACGAAGATCGAAATGATCACGCCAGTGTCCTTCGCTGGCCTCGGGTTGCGCTTCGTGCGTTTCTGGCAAGCAGCGGCGGATGTACCAACCGACCGGCCCGATGAGCAGGCCCAGCATGAACGGGATACGCCATCCCCAGTGCTCGAGATCCTCTGCGGTCAAGACCGTGCTCAGTAGAAGTCCGGCCCCAGCCCCTACCAGAGCGGCATACCCCTGGCTTGCAGCCTGCCAACTGACGTTGTGACAGCGATTGGCCGTGCTGCTGGACTCCATGAGGAATACTGACGCGGTACCAATTTCTCCGCCCGCGGAGAACCCTTGCGTCAACCGACCTATGATGAGTATCAAGGTACCCAGCACGCCAATCTGATGATACGTCGGCGCAAAGGCGATCATCGCTGTGCCGAGGGTCATCAGTCCGATGGTCAAGCTAAGCGCTGCCTTGCGGCCATGACGATCGGCGAACCGGCCTATGACCACTGCCCCGACCGGACGCATGAGGAAGCCCACGCCGAAGGTTGTCAGGGATAAAAGTAACGAGGCCATTTCTGATTGCGCGGGGAAGAAGTTTCTCGCGATCACCACAGCAAAAAAACTGTAAATGGTAAAGTCGTACATTTCCAAAGCGTTGCCTAGGGCGCATGCAACGGTGGCCTTCTTAGACGCTGACCGGGCGGTAGTAGTGTCGCAGGTGATAGCGGGTGCAGGGAGAGTGGACATCAGGGTGGTCCCGTCTTGTTATGGTGTCCCCCGACTATCATTTAATTTTTACTGCCTGGCACTTACGCTTTTAGGAGCGTCTTAACCAACGGTTAATCACTGCAGGATTTACCAAGGGCAAGCGCACTGAAACTGAGCCCAGTGGTTCGATAACCGAACAGATGCACCTTATGCGACCGCCGAAAAACCGTTAAAAGGGAGAGAATCCAACGCGCAATTTCTGCATAGGCTGCTGCAGGTGCATTTTTCAGATGAGATTCACCGCCCTTAACCAAATCGCAAGCCCTTGCGATATTCCTATGGCTGATCTTGCATCCCATGCCCGGGAGGTTGGGATACTCAGGTGCGCAGAGGCTCGCTCATGCTCAACGACGCACGGATTTCGTAATACAAATCTCGGGCTGAGGTAGTCAGCGAATGACGGTCCGTACAGACCAGATAAATTGGGTATTCAGGCACGCTTTCTTCTACCCGCACTTGAACCAGTTCATTGCTCAACCCCTGAGTGAGCATGTTGTCCAGACCCGCTTCGCTCAACGTCATCAGCGCGTCGGAGTGGTGGAGCAGGTGAAGCGCGAGGAGCACCGACGAGCACTCGGTGATGCGCGCAGGCGGTTGAATGTGATTGTCTTCGAACATCTGGTAGAACTGCGAAGAGTGATCGTGGATCGCATCGAGGCTAACCCAACTGGCCTGTAGTAGGTGGCGCAGCGAGCGTGCGTTCCTGAGTGGATGGGTCTTTCGGCAGACGACCAAACCGGGCATCCGGCTCAGCGATTCCCAATCTAGGTTGAGCCGCTGCGTATGCTGTTGCGAAGTGATGGCGAAATCCAGCGTGCCGTCGCGTATCTGCTGGATGATCTGGTAGGGGCGTAGTTCTATCAGCCTTATCCGCACTCTCGGGTTGCGTATCTGGAAGGCAGTGATACTTTCACCCAGGCCTTTCAACACGGCCGTCAAAGAGGTCACGCCAACAGTGACTTCACCGACCTGCATATCCTTGATGTTCTCAGCTTCCAGTTGCAGCCGACGCAAGCTCTCCATGGAAGACTGCGCATGGCGAATCAGGCGCTTCCCCTCATCAGTAAGGGTCATGCCTTTGTGCGACCGTTGCATGAGAGAGAGGCCGAGCTCACCCTCCAGCTCCTTGATCGAGCGGCTCAATGCCGGCTGCGTCACATGCAGCGCTTGTGATGCCTCGCTGAGGCTGCCGGTTTGATGAACTGCGACCAATGCTTTTATTTGGTGAAATTTCACGGGCAGTCGGGTCCTTACTCAAGCGTGGTTAGCGAGCCTGTATCAGTGTCTGCAGGCGCCGACATGCTCAAGGATTTATCTGTGTCTATCAAGAGCATCGATGCCCAGGTGCTGGTAGTTGCCTCGACCAGTAGTGGGCCATTAACGGAGTGACGGTGGGCTGGGCGATGCTGCAAAAAGGCTCAGTAGCTCATCGACCAGGCAACGAATCTTGGGTCGTAAATGATTGCTTCTGGACCATAGGGCGTGAACCTCGACAGGCTCCGGCTCATAGTCCTGCAGCACCGGCACGAGTGCACCTTTTGCGATCGATTGTTCGAACAGGCAGATGGGCATCTGGCAAATCCCTAATCCCGCCACGGCCGCCGCGATCATGGCCTCGGCATCATCGAATTGGTATGTGGCAGGTGGCGAATACTTCATTGCCTTGCCAGCCTGAGTCATTTTCCATGGCAATAAACCGCCACGACGATAGCCAACGATGGCGCGCTGGCCAGCCATGTCCTCAAGTGTCTTGGGACAACCAAATTGGTCGAGATAATCTGGGGCCGCGCAGGTTACCCAGCGGTGGGAGGTCAATCGCCGCGCCACTAGACCCGGCACGCTGTCGACGCTGCCGAATCGGATGGCCAGGTCGATTCCCTCTTCAGTCAGGTCGACCAACTGATCGCTGAAGGTCAATGTCAGATGCAACTGCGGGAAGCGGCGACTCATGCTCAGCAATACGGGCAGCACCACTTGTTTGCCGAACGCCACGGGCATGTCCACCCTCAACCGGCCTGCTGGAACGCCCAACTGACTGCCAAAACTGCTTTCGGTTGAACGTATTTCTTCCAGTGCCGAGGACCAGACGGTGAAGTAGGCTTCGCCATCAGGCGACAGGGACAGTTTGCGCGTGGAGCGATAGAACAGGCTCGTTCCCAGCCGCTCCTCCAATCGGGCAATGGCTTTGCCTACTGCAGATTTCGAGAGCCCTAAGCGCTCAGCTGCTTCGGTGAAGGTAGCTGAGCGTGCTGTTACCAGAAAGATGTTGATTCCGCTGAACGTGTCGTCAGTCATGCAGACTTACCAGGTAGACAAAAGTGCTACCCAGAAGGATACCTGAGTGCTCAACGTCCTGGGGTGAGCACGAAGGTTTTGTCCAGCCATTGCGAGAAGTCAGCCAGCTCTGGCGCAACGATTTCGTGACCCATGTTGTAGTAGTGCGTTTCGTGAACGACCCCAAGTGTGTTCAGCCAGGCGTCGGCCTCTTTAGCCCAGCGCTCCGGCAACACGTTGTCGTCATGGCCATGGGCAATGAACGCGCGCAGATGCGTGCGACGATACGGTTCGGCGATGATGGGGGCCAGTTCACGCAGCATACGGCCGCTGAGGATTGCAAAGCCTGCCACCCGCTCAGGCTCGGTGAGGGCGACGCTGGCACTCATGATGCCGCCTTGGCTGAAGCCGGCAATCACAGTCGGCAACGCGGGGAGGGCATCAATGAAGCGCAGGAGAAGTTGCCGGCTCGTCTCAGCTTGAACTTCATTGTACGAGGGGCCTTCGTTGGTAAACGTGACCTGGAACCAGGCAAATCCTTGGGGGCTTAGCTGCAACGGACCCCGAAGCAGAATCACTTCGAGCTCTTCGGGCAGCGAGGCGGCCAGACTTGCCAGATTCGCTTCGTTTGAACCGACGCCGTGCAGCAGGATAAGGCGCCCTTTAGGCGACGAAACGGTGCACGCCTTACGGAAAATCAGACCTGTATCAGGTTCGCGAGCGGGGTCGGAGAATGTGGTGTCACGCATGATTGGCGTTGCCTCTGTTGAACTGAGTCGGCTCGGTGTTCGCTTGTGCTACCGAGGTGAAGAGATAACTGTCCATCGCCAGCACACCATAGGTGATGCCACCCTCCAGAACCCGGGTCTGGTAGGTGTCACCTGCAGCGCCCAAGGCGATGAGCAAGGGCAGGAAGTGCTCATCGGTGGGATGCGCCCGCTCGGCGGCAGGTGCCAAGCGCCGGTAATCGAGAACTTGTGCGGTATCCCCGGCCGTGAGTGCCTGCGCTGTCCATGCTGCAAATTGCTTGACGTACGCCTCGCCGTGAGTACTTGCACCCCTGAATTCGTAAAGGTTATGGGTCAGGCTGCCCGACGCGACGATCAACACGTTCATGTCGCGAAGGGGCTTCAATGCCTGGCCCAGCCTCAACGCGCTATGAGTATCAATTGGCATCGGCATGGAGACCTGGATCACGGGCGTGGACGCTTCGGGCGCAAGGTATAAAAGTGGTACCCATGCGCCGTGATCAAGCCCGCGGCGGGCATCCAACCGTGCCTTCCAGCCGGCATCGTTCAAAAGGTCCACGATCTCCTGTGCCAGAGGCGGTGCACCGGGTGCTGGATACTGCAGCTCGTACAGCGCGTCTGGGAAACCACCGAAATCATGGATGGTTTCCGGATGAGGGCTCGCCGTGACGCAGACTTCGCCGCGGGTCATCCAGTGCGGCGAGATGACCACAATGGCCCGAGGTTGCGTCAGCTCGCGACCGAGCTTGGCCAGTTGTTCACCAGCTTGGCCGGGCTCGATTGCGAACATGGGAGCACCATGAGACACAAAGAGAACAGGTAAAGACGTGTTCATGGGATATCCTCAAAAAACGATTACTTGCTCAACCACACTGGGGCAATCGACGTCCCCATACCTGCGCCATAGCCGAGATAGATGTTGAACCCGGCCAGTGGCTCCAGATACCGCGCATTGATCAGCCCACCGGCGTCAGTGGTGTTCCAGCCCATGCTTTGGGCCAGTGCCACGGTGGTTTGTTTGGCGCGCTCATGGTCGGCTGCAATAAACACGGTACCGCGCTGGTTGTCGGCAAACTCAGGGCCGTCGGCGAGCACTTGGGCGAACAGGGTGTTGAAGGCTTTAACGACGTGCGCTTGTGGCACGGCCTTGGCAATTTCTTCAGCAGCGCTAGTGGAGTGGCCAATAGTCAGCGACATGTAGTCAGCGCTCAGTGGGTTGGTGATATCGATGACCACCTTTCCGGTCACGTCGCCCAAACCTCGCAAGGCGGTAACTGCATCGTCATAGGCCGTCGCAATGATCACGGCATCGCTGTCGCCCAAGGCCTCGGATGCAGCGTACGCAGTGACATTAGAATGCAGCGCTGCCAGTGCTTGGGCCTTGGCGAGATCACGACCGGTCACGCGCACGGTATGACCTGCCTTGGAGAGTTGTTTGGCAAAACCCGAACCCATGTTGCCGGTGCCAATTACTGTGATTTTCATAGCTACCTCTCATCGTTGGTTTGCGTTTTCGATGAGCTCATTCTATAGGCTAGAAAAATGAGATAAATAAGCCAAATTGTGATTAATAATCTCGTTTGGTGAGATTATTGGTAGCGGCCGAAATAGAAAAGCCAAGACTTCAGGTCTTGGCTTTTCGCGGTAATCAGGCAGTCGATCGCGGAGACTCAGTTCTCGTTTAAGCTGGCAAGATAGAAAGGTTGCGAACCTCATCCATCAGGATGCGCCCGCTATGAAAGCGTGCAGATCCGCGCTGAATTTCTCAGGGTTCTTGAAGGCCAGAAAATGGTCGCCGTGCTCGGCTTTAGTATAGACATGCAGTACTGAATCCGGGATTACGCTGCACATCCATCGCTGGCTTTCCAGCCAATCACTGTACTCACCTGAGAACACTGCAGTCGGTACATCTATTTTTGTACGAATGACATCGCGCCAATCATTGGTGGCATGGTCGAAGAGTACGCGTCCGGTGAATGCCATGTCGTCTTCGACGACTGCCTCTACCAGGCTCATTGCATTGTGATAATAGGGCGAATCAAGTGCCATGGCGCGCTCGAACACATGATTGGCCGAAACCAGCTGGTTGGTTGGGGTCATGCTCGTATACGACGCGATCATGCGTTCAACGGAGCTGGTGAATGCGCCAGCTTCAAGACGCTCCTGCTCCGACCAGTCCGCATGGCAGTAGATCGAAGGCGCCTGGTCAATGATGCTCAGGGTACGGATGCCTTGGGTGCCAAACAGGTCGATGTAGGCCCACATCACGGAGGCCCCCATGGACCAGCCGCAGTAATCTGCCTGGGCGATGTTCAAATGCTCGGCAAGTTCTTTCACATCCATGGCGAAGCGGGAGATGCGAGTCCCGTAGTTGACACGTTGCGAAAGGCCCTGGTTACGAACGTCCAGCACATACACGTGATAATGCTTGCTTAGGATGTGCATGAGGTGGAAATACAGCGCGCCGTTCGCCGACCATCCCGGTATGAAGATCAAGGGGCGGCCGCTACCGGCTTCCCAGTAGCTCAAATGCACATCGTCACTGGTACGAAAGCTGCTGATCGTCAGCGCTTGGAAGTCAGCAGGTCGCAGAGGCTGGCCGACGATTTGGTGTGGAAAGTAGAAGTCGTTTCCAACGAGTGATTGGAGTGATTGCCTGTCGATGGGGAAATTCAAGATAGTCCTCACAGGATCAGGTAGATAGTCGCCTTTAGACACATCAGGTTGCCCCTCTGGCGACGACATAGAGGGGCGCAGCGGTCAAACCAGTTCCAGAACCTCTTGCACTGCCTTGCGGGGTTTCTGAGGCCAGTTCGAGGCGCCCGGATAACCTACGGTGACCAGCATCACGGGGACATCATTCGCGGTGAGGCCGAATGCTTTGGCAACCTCGGAGGCATCGAAACCAATCATCGGGGTCGACGCCAGCCCTTGACCCTGAGCTGCCAGCATCAACGTCATAGCGGCGAGCGAACCCGAGCGAATCGCCTCGTCACGTTGCAGTTGCAGGTTGTCCTGGTACATGCCAGTAGCAGCCTGTACCCACATGTCATAGACCGACTGGTCGATGATGCCAGCAGTGCGCGCGGGCTCCAGGGCATGCGGCAACGACTTGTGGGGCGCGAGCGTGCCGCACACGATGAACGTTACAGCCGCGTCCACTACCTTTTGCTGACCAAAGGCCAACGGCAGCAGTCGGGCTTTTTCTTCTGGGCTTCGCACCGCCAGGAATCGCCAGTTCTGCGAATTGAACGCCGAGGGTGCGAGTGTCGCCAGTTCAACCAGGTTGGCGATCTCTTGGTCAGTCAGGCGACGCTCGGTGTCGTACTGATTGACGGACGTGCGCGACCTGATGGCTTGAACAATCGTCGACATAAAGAACTCCTTGAATAAATCGATTAACGGCTGAAACCGTCGAATGGTGTCATGTACACGGCGCCGAACGGGTCGAGGCGCTTGCGGATTTCAGCATCTGGCGTGCCGTAGACGACCAGCCCTTTCACCGTGCACAACTCCAGGAAACGCGCGCCGAAAGGAGCGAAGGTGGTGTCTACATGACTAACGACTGCGTCGGCGTTGTAACGCTCGAGAATATGGACGGTGCTGGCGTCTTCATTCACGCTGTACTCATAAACCAGCGTGCCAGGCTCTTGTTGAGTGACCGCTACGATCTGGCTGATCAGCGCTTTGAATTCTGCAAAGTCGTGCGGTTTGACAGCGAGTGTAAACAGGCAGGAAATGTAGGGATGCATAGGATGTACCCGAGGTGATCTGACATTGAAAGAAGCGCGCCGCGACGGGGCAACGGCGCGAGGCTGGCCCCATGGCTCAAGTGTTTTCGGGATTTTCCCCAAACAACTTGCCGGCACCCGCCCAATCGGAAGGTTTGATATCTTCGAAGATGACATAGATGTACTCGGCGGGAGTGCCGGTGTTTTTTTCGATCGTCTCGGTAATATCTGCGGCAACTGTGGCTTTTTGCGCATGATCTTTACCTTCGAACCAGCTGACACGTACTACAGGCATGTGAACGACCCTCTTGAGTAATGATTAGGCGAATGCCTCAAAGCATGGGCTGACGGCAAGAGAGCAGGCGCTACGTCAGCAGAGGAGGCAAGTGATGTCTGCTCTCGAATCAAGCGATGCATTTATCGTAATGTAGAAACTTAATGCGATAAACGGCTTAAATATCCGAGATTTGTAGAAATTAATTCTACCAAGGCCGGGGCGGGGGAGCGGGGCATGAAAATCCCGGCCAGCGAAACGGGAGCGAGCATCTGGCCGGGCAAAAAGGGCTAATTGAGGGAGCTTTAAGCTAGCAGTAAGCTCACACTTTGACGCCAGGTTTGGCTGCGAAGGGGCCTTCACCCAGAAGCGCCACGACCAATGCACTGATGGTCAGGAAAACCGGGTATTCCCAGCCGCCGTTAGCATTGGTGAAGCTCCAGCCATTACCAAAATGGACGGTCGCGGCGACGAATAGTTGAATCACGGCAATCGCAGCCACCCAACGAGCATACACACCCAGCACCAGCATCAAACCGCCAATGACTTCGAATGCCATGACCGGGTAAGCCAGAAAGCCCGGGAAGCCAATTGACTCGAAGAAGCCAGCAGTACCGGCAGGTGTGAAAACGAAGACCTTGGTAAGGCCATGTGCAATGAACATGATGCCCAGGGCCAGTCGCATGGCAAGGGCGGCGTAGGGGGCGGTACGAGTATCGATCATGATGGTTATCCGCTTTCTAAATTAAGTTGTTGGTGCGTTCGATCTGCCTGGACAAGGCCGATGAGCACAGTCTATAGATTTGATTTTTGGGATAAACTCACTTAAATGTGACTTACCGTTCCACTTAGTGAGATAAAAATGGATCGCGCACTTGAGATGCAGGTGTTCTGCACTGTCGTGGACAAAAGCAGTTTCATCGGCGCTGCAGAACCGCTGGATATGTCCAAGGCGGCAGTGTCGCGTCATGTCAACGCGCTGGAAGAGCGCCTTGGCGTGCGATTGATTCAGCGCACGACCCGGCGGCTGTCGTTGACGGACGAAGGGCGACAGTTCTATCACCAGGCCCGGGAAGTGCTGGCATTGATGGACCAGGCAGAAGAGGCAGTGACCTCAGCCTCACCTGAACCCGCAGGGGTACTGCGTGTCAATGCGCCCGTGAGCTTTGGGGTGCTTCACCTTGCGCCGGTCTGGGCTGACTTCATGCGGCTGTATCCAAAGATCGAGTTGGATATCAGCCTCAACGACAGGCAAGTGGACTTGGTTGACGAGGGCTTCGATGCCGCTGTCCGCATTGCCCGCATGGAAAGCTCATCGCTTATTGGCCGGCGGCTTGCCAGTACACGGATGCGACTGTGCGCTTCCCCCGATTACCTGTCTGCCAACCCGCCAATAACCACGCTGTCGGACCTGGAACAACACGGTGCAGTCGCCTACACGAATTTCTCGAGCGGCAATGAGTGGCATTTTACAGGGCCCTCTGGCCCTGAGAGCGTTCGCACCCGCTCGACGGTGCGTTGCAACAATGGCGATACGTGCCGCAGCATCACAGTGGGCGGGGGCGGTATCTCGCTGCAGCCGAGCTTCATGGTCAGTGAAGACCTACGCACGGGCCTGCTGGTGGAGCTGTTACCTGAGTACCGGTCCATTGAGCTGGGTGTCTACATTGTCTACCCCACACGCAAACATCTGGCCC
This sequence comes from Pseudomonas sp. M2, assembly GCF_015751845.1. Classification (NCBI taxonomy): domain Bacteria; kingdom Pseudomonadati; phylum Pseudomonadota; class Gammaproteobacteria; order Pseudomonadales; family Pseudomonadaceae; genus Pseudomonas; species Pseudomonas sp. M2. The sequence goes on along the minus strand of NZ_JADOUD010000001.1, from coordinate 5,314,898 downwards.
CCAAAGTTCGAGCGCTTATCAATTTTCTGTCAGACCGCTTTGCTTCGCCGCCTTGGATCGACTGAACGCTAACCAAGTAGAATACAAGGCTACCAATTTTGGATTTATACCTGGTTTAACAACGTCAAGCTCTACATTAGGATGGGGTCATCTATGCACGTCTGCCCCAGTAGTCAACATCGGGCGGCGTGTGCATCTTTAATCTGGAGTAAGAACGCGTTATGCATATTCGACTCGACGGTAAGACCGCACTAGTGACCGCATCGACTGGTGGGATTGGTCTGGCTATTGCCAAAGGCCTGGCTAGCACTGGCGCTCAAGTGGTCATCAATGGGCGCAGTGAGGCATCAGTGGCCAAGGCGAAGGCCGAGCTGTTGGCGGTGGCGCCAAGCGCAAGCATCATTACGGTGGTGGCTGATCTAGGTACTGCCGACGGGGTTGAGCAGCTCATCGACGCCCTGCCACATATCGATATTTTGGTAAACAATGCCGGCATCTATGGTGTTCGGGACTTTTTTGAAACCGACGACGCCTGCTGGGATGAATACTGGCAAACCAATGTGATGTCGGGGGTTCGCTTGAGCCGCGCACTGGTGCCGGCAATGCAGGCACGTGGCTGGGGGAGGGTGGTGTTCATCGCTTCGGAGTCCGCGCGCAATATTCCGGCAGATATGGTTCATTACGGGGTCTCGAAAACGGCCCAATTGGCACTTTCACGCGGGCTGGCAAAGCGATTGGCGGGTAGCGGCATTACGGTAAACAGTGTGTTGCCTGGCCCGACGCTTTCCGATGGGCTGGCGCAGATGCTGGAAGAGGAGCGCGAACGCACAGGTAAAACTGTCGAGGCGCTGGCGGCCGAATTCGTCATGGCGCATCGGCCCACGTCCTTGATTCAGCGTGCAGCAACGGTGGACGAGGTTGCCAACATGGTGGTCTACGTCTGTTCGACACTGGCTTCAGCGACCAGCGGCGCTGCACTTCGTGTGGATGGCGGGGTGGTTGACGACATTGTCTGAATGCACGTCGGAGCGGGATCACTCTCGCTCCGGACCTGGGTTATCAATCGTTGAGCAGGTCTGCAATGGACTCTGCAGCGAACTGATAGGATCGACAGCGTGCGACAGGATCATGGATTCGCGCATCAATCATCAGCTCATCGACTTGCGTGGTGGCGATGAACTGACGAAGCCAGGTGCCGACGTCGGCAATATCCCCTATCGCGGTACAGGCCATGGCCTGGTTCAAACCTTCGCGGTCGAAGTTGGAAATCTTGTCCAGATACCCTTCTTCGGGCAGTGGCAACAACCCGGCCCGCCCAGCGTGCAGCTTAACGACCCATTGCTGGTGCGAGCTCGCCAGCCAATGCGCTTCGGCCCGTGTGGGGGCTGCAATCACGTTCACGCCTGCAATTACGTAGGGTTTGGCAAGGAACTCCGAGGGGCGGAAGCTCGTACGGTAATGCTCGATTGCCTGCATCAGCATTTGCGGTGCGAAGTGTGAAGCGAATGCGTAAGGAAGCCCCATTCTGGCAGCCAGATCTGCGCCCTGCATGCCAGATCCTAGCACCCATACCGGTACGTCATGGCGCCCTGGAAGGGCCCGGACCGGTTCGCGCCCGTTGTTTTGCAGGTAATTGATCAACCGGGAAACATCCTGGGCAAAGTCGCGTTCTTGCGCCACGCCGCGGATGGCGCGAATGGTCGGTCCGCCACTGCCAGGAGCACGGCCCACACCCAGGTCGATGCGGTCAGGGAACAACGTATGCAGCGTGCCGAACTGCTCGGCGACGATCAGCGGCGAATGATTGGGCAACATGATGCCCCCGGCGCCGACGCGCAGTGTCGATGTCGATGCAGCCAGGTGCTGGATGATCAACGGCGTGGCCATCGAGCCGATGCCGGGGAGATCGTGATGCTCAGCGATCCAGTAACGGCGATAGCCGTGCTGCTCGACATGCCGGGCCAGCAACCGGGCGCCTTCGAGCGTATCGGAAAAGGTGTTGCCTTCCCCGATCATCATCAAATCAAGTACTGAAAGTGCAGTCATGTGAGCTCCTGGTAGAAGGAGGGCGCCGGGCTTCGCTGCGCAGCACCCAGAGCGTTAGCGAGCAAGCGGGATGTCTGCCCAGGTAGGGTGTTCTGCCAGTCGTTGCTGGATGCCGCGCATGGCGTTGAGCGACCGCTGAAGCTTGAGATAAACATCACCGCAGTAATCCCAGCCGAGCAGGCCGATCCGACCCTCGTAGCCCATGCGCTGAAGGGCACCGAGCAACGCGAAATTGTCCAACTCGCCTCGGTCTGGCGGTTCCATGGTCGCAACGCCACCCCAACCCAGTTGTGAAAGGGTCGAGCCTGAAGTGGTGACTTGCATCAGCCATGGCTTCATGGCGTCCAGACGCCCTTGCAGGTCACCTTCCTGGCTGGCATACCAGTGGTAGCCGTTGAACACCGCACCGAGTCGAGGGTGATCGAAAAATCGACAAATCTCCACGACATGGGATGTGGTTTCGGTGACATGGTTGCGATGTGGGTAAAGCGCAAGCTTCAGCCCTCGGCGTTCGACAATGGGTAGCAACCGCTCGATGGACTGCAGGATTGCCTTGACGCCGTTGACAGAGGTTTGAACCGCCAGTTCGATGAGTTCCACGCCCTCGACCGACTCGATGATCTGCCTGACCAGATGATCATTGCGTCCTTCATGCAATACCAGGTACAGGGCTGCTACATCCAGCCCATGCTTATCCTTCACCTGCGGCAGTAGTTTCAAATCCGTGAGGGGATGTCCGCTCCAGGCCGCCACCGTTATGGCGTCATAGCCGACTTCAGCGACCATCTCGCATTGCGACTGGAAACTGTAAACTCCCATTGAGGTGTAGAAAAACGAGTCCAGCGCGTGGATGGGGTTGTTCATAGGGTTCATCGGTTACCGCCGAATCATCGTGGAAGATCGGTCATGAGTGCCCAGTGCGGGTTACGCGCCAGGCGCTCCTCCATCGAGCGGAAGGCCGTGAGCGAACGCTGAAGGTTGCCGTGTACGTCGCCGCCCATGCTTTCCCACCCGAGGAACCCATAGCGCCCCTCGTATCCACGGCGCTCCAGCGCGCCGAGCAACACGAAGTTGTCCATTTCCCCTTCGTCCAGCGGCTCGATGGTTGCCGCGCCACCCCAGCCAAGCGGGGACAGGCGGCAACCCGCGATGTTCACTTGGCGCAGCCAAGGCATCACCGCATCCAGCCGCTGCTCAAGCGCCCCTTCCTGGCAGGCATACCAGTGGTATCCGTTGAAGACGATACCCAGGTTGGGATGATCGAAACGCTCACAGAGGTCCACGGCCTTCTGAGTGGTCTGCATGCCATAGCGAATATGCGGATACAGAGCGATCTGGATGCCGCGTCGCTCGCAGATAGGCAGCAGTTGGTCGAGCATGCGCAGGTCCTGGTCCTGCACGCGGTCACCGGAGTGCAGAGCCAGTTCTACCGAGCTACAACCCTCCAGTGTCTCGAACAGGTTGATCAAACGTGCTTCCAAGCCTTGGCGGTAGATCGCATAGATGGCGCCTACATCAAGACCCCACTCGCGCTTCACCTTTGGCAAGTCCCTGAGTTCAGAACTCCAGGAAGACACGGTGATACCTTGGTAACCCAGTGAGGCGAGCATTTCGCACTGCACCGCCAGCGGGTAGGTCCCCAGCTTGGTCTGAAAGATGAAATCCATCGCATGGACAGCGTGTTGCATCGTGAAAACTCCGTGGGGATGGGCTATGCGCCTGCCGGTACATGGCTAGGAAAATGCGGAAGCACGTACTCACCAAGCTCATCGATGACTTCAGAGGCAGGGCGGCGTTGAGGTTTGAAATTCAATGCAACGTGCGAAACGCCTTGGTCCTGCTGACGCAACCATAAATCGATGAGGGTATTGCGGCCGGCGCGCATCACCCGCCCTTGCTGCAGAGGGGCATTAGGTTCTGGATCAAGGTCAAAGAAGGTGCCGTAACCGTACGGTTTGAACGGTTTACCAGCAGAGGCCTGGTGCCACTGGGAGATAATGCTCGGTACGCGGATGGGATCATTGAGGTAGCCGATCATGCCGTCAGTGTGTTCGGCAATCCATGCGGGAGTTTGTCCGGCCATACCCACAACCAGGGTTGGTAGCCGCGGCGCCAGTGGTTTGGGTATCAGGTCGAGGTTGCCGGTGAGCTGCCCGTGGAACAGTGACGAAAAGGTGGGCCAATCCTGTTCAGTGGCCGCCCTGAGTACGGCGAGGGCATCACGGAAGCGCTCGGCGCGGCTATCGAATTCAACGCCGAATGCTGGATATTCGATTGGCCGATCGCCCCCTGCGAGGCCAAGAATCAAGCGTCCTCCCAACAGCTGATCGACGCTTGCAGCCTGTTTTGCGACGATGAGTGGATCTCGTAAGGGCAGCACTATACCGGCAGTGCCGATCGCGATATTGCGCGTGATTGCGGCGAGATAACCCGCGTAGACCAATGGGTCCAGCACCTGTGCAACATCACCGAAATGCGGGTCGTAGAAAGGCACGTCCCTCAGCCAGATGGCCGAGAATCCCGCCTCATCGACTTTCTGAGCTATACCCGTATGGTCGGCCAAGGTTGGGCCAGGCGTTTCGGGGTAGCTTTCCAAAGGCGCAATGAAACCGAACGTCAGGTGCCCGGGGCGGAATACTCTTGCAAAGCCTCGATGGCTGGAAAGCTCGTTCGGCAAAGCTGCGTAGGACTGTTTAAAGCTCATCTTTACCTCGTCGATTCGATCGAGCACTTCATCAATGCTCGACAACAGCGTTTGAACGACTATAAAGAGGAAATCCATCAAGAAAAATAAGCTACAATTCCGATCATTTCGGAATATTTGGAATTAGTCATGCCTGCAATGATGGACCAGTTGGGTGCCTTGGGAGCATTTGTCCATGCTGCAGAGGCTCGCAGCTTCACCGAGGCTGGAAGACGCCTGGAGGTGTCCTCATCCGCTATTGGCAAAGCCGTGGCCCGGCTGGAAGAGCGGCTTGGCGTTCGGCTGTTTCATCGCTCCACCCGAGCAATCACACTCACGCCTGAGGGCGCACTGTTTCTGGAACGCTGTCACCGAATCTTCGCCGAGCTGGAAGTGGCTGAGCGTGAACTGCATCAAGCGGCGGCCAAGCCGCAAGGAAAGCTGCGGCTGAGCTTGCCGCAGCTGGGTATGCGCCTGATGCCTCACCTGATTGCATTTCAACAGGCCTATCCGGCCGTGGAACTGGAAATGGATTTTAGTGATCGTCTGGTGAATGTAATAGAAGAGGGGTTTGACGCGGTCATGCGCATAGGTGAAGTGGAAGATTCCAGGTTGATGATGCGCAGGCTGCAGGGGTTCAGTCATCGCATTGTCGCCACCCCAGAATATCTGGAGCAGCGCGGCACGCCGATGCACCCCTCTGAACTGGCAAGCCACGCTTGTTTACACTACCGCTATCCCTCAAGCGGCAAACTGGATGCCTGGCCGTTGACTGAAGACGGCAAACCTGTGCATCTGGACCTCCCTCAAAGTGCAGTCGCCAATGCCATCGATCCTTTGATGGCAATGGCTGAAGCCGGGCAGGGGGTCGCTTGCCTTCCCGACTTCATATTGGTTGACGCGCTTGCGCGGGGGCGCCTGATATCTTTGCTGGAGGCGTATGTATCAGACCGGCGCAGTTTCACCATATTGTGGCCGTCGAGCCGTCAGCCATTACCCAAGATTAAAGCCTTTGTCGATTTCATGGTCGCCCGCCTTCCGGCGGACCGCGGCTAGGCCAAGGCAGGCAGTGCGTTTACAACGTGTCCTGCAAGGCCTTCAACATGCTTTGGATCAGTGCTTCGTTACGGCTGAAGAATTTGCTCCTTCCTTGCTGATTAACCAGTAGCAGACCCACGCTCTGCAACTGCGCCAGATGTGTCGACATGGTTGATTGGGCGAGCTCACAGCGTTGGAAAATCTGTTGCGCACAGACGCCGAATGTGTGGCCGTAGGACTGATCAGGAAAGTGCACAGCAGGCTGTTTCAGCCACGCGAGTATCTGGCGACGGATCGGGTGTGCCAATACTTTGATCAACGCATCAAGGTCTTCAACTGCTACCGGGTTGCGTGAGTCGGTCAAGGCATAGCTCCTGTACAAGGGAATGAGGCAAGGGTTTTCAGGACGCCTGTGAAGTGTCACGCCAGCCATGGCTACCGAGTGTGTATTTCCTGATCCGAGAACAGGTCGAACATCAACTGCCGTAACCAGCGATTGGCGGGGTCCTTGTTGAAACGGGCATGCCAGAAGAGGTTGATTTCGATGTTCGGCAGTTCAACCGGGGGCGGCAATATACACAGATTGAAAGGGCCTTCACAGCTTGTCGCGAAGCGCTCGGGCACGGTCGCAAGCAGATCGGTTCGCTGCAGAATGTGGCCTACTGCGACGAAGTGCGGCACTTCCAAACGAACGTTGCGGACAACGCCTGCTCTGGCATAAAAAGCGTCTACTTCACCATGGCCTGTATTGGCGGCAACGACTTTGACGTGGTCATAGCGAGTGAAACGCTCCACGGTCAATGGTTCTTGTGTGGCGGGGTGACCTGCCCGGCATAGACACACATAGCGATGATGGAACAGGCGACGCTGGAAGAAACCTGCTTGCAAATGAGGCAGCAGGCCTACGGCCAAGTCGATGGTGCCGTTTTGCAAACCTTCGGCCAAGGTATCTGCGGTATTACGCAGTGTGCTGATAGTGCAGCCTGGCGCGAGCTCCGCCAAAGCGTCCATCAGTTTGGGCATGAAATAGATTTCGCCGATGTCAGTCATGGCCATGATGAAGCGACGATTGCACGTGAGGGGGTCGAACACATCCTGTCGACCCAATGCATCTCGCAGCGTCTGAATGGCGAGCGTGACCGGTTCAGCCAACTGCAGCGCATAGGGCGTGGGCTCCATACCCTGATAGGTGCGAACGAACAACTCATCTTGCAGCGCGGTGCGCAGCCGCTTGAGTGCATTGCTCATCGCAGGCTGGGTCAGGTCAAGGTTCTCTGCTGCGGTGGACACTTTGCGGTCGATCAGCAGCTGGTTGAACACCAGGAGCAGGTTCAGGTCCAGGTCGCGTAATTCCATGATGCCTCTTCAGTGCTTATCGATTGATGGTCGAGATGATTGCCAGGCAACGCTGAGTAATCGGGCTGATGTCACCGGCTCGACGACTGAGGATGATCGGGGAGACAGCTTCACTTTCTTCCAGCCGTGCGTAGGTCAAGTCGGCGCGATGCTGCTGCTGGACCGAGGCGGGAACGAGGGTGATGCCAAGCCCTGCCGCAACAAGACCCAGGGCGGTCTGCAGCTCGTTGGCCCATTGGGAGACATGTATGCCCATACCGTGGTTGGCGAACAGCGCCAGCACATGGTCGGCATAACTGGGCCGTGGGTTGGCTGGGTACAGTACAAAGCGTTCCTTTGACAAACGTTCCAGCGTTATCGGTAGGCCTATCAAGTGATGCCCAACTGGTAACACCGCGACCAGTGGGTCCTCACGCAACACTTCCTGATAGATAGCCGCGTCGTCGAAATGAATGCGGCCAAACCCTATGTCGATGCGGCCGCTCTTGAGCGCCTCGATCTGCTGCAACGTGGTCATCTCTTGCAGCCCCAGTTCCAGATCAGTATCGCGCCGCAGTTCCCGAATCAGTTCCGGCAGTACGGCATACAGCGTTGACGGCGCGAAGCCTATGCCAAGCCATTGGCGTTGACCTTGGCCAATGCGCCGAGTGTTTTCGCATAACTGCTCAAGCTGTTTGAGCAATGTGTCGCTCTGCTCGTAGAAAAAGCGACCGGCTTCGGTCAACTGCAACGGTCGACTGCGCTCCAGCAATGCTGTGCCCAAATGTTCTTCCAACTGCTGAATCTGCCGACTCAGGGGCGGCTGGGCGATGTTCAGGCGCTCTGCAGCACGCGTGAAATTCAAGGTCTGCGCAACGGCCTGGAAATAACGAATATGCCGAAGTTCCACAATACCTCCTGAGTATGGTGCGAGATGGAAACGATATTGGACTCAATGAATGCGTTGGGCGGATCCTACGGTACACGAAACAAGATTCGATGGGTATTGATGCCTAGTGGCGAACCCTACCTCTACCTTGCGAGATGGAACCGAAATGACAGCAGCCCGGATCGAGCGACTTGAGACGATCATTGTCGACCTGCCGACCATTCGCCCACACAAGCTGGCGATGCACACCATGCGCGGCCAAACCTTGGTCATTCTGCGCTTGCTGTGCAGCGATGGCATCGAGGGTATCGGTGAGGCCACCACCATCGGCGGGCTCGCCTATGGCAATGAGAGCCCGGAAAGCATTAAAAGCAACCTGGACAGCTACTTCGCGCCTTTGCTGGTCGGTCAGGACGCTGAGAACATCAATGCGGCGATGCAGCGCCTGGACAAAGCCATCAAGGGCAACACATTCGCCCGCTCGGCAGTAGAAACGGCGTTGCTCGATGCCCAAGGCAAGCGCCTGGGTCTACCTGTCAGCGAGTTGCTGGGCGGCCGGGTGCGTGATGCCCTGGAAGTGGCCTGGACCCTTGCCAGTGGTGACACCGGCAAGGACATCGAAGAAGCCGAGCGTATGCTCGAGCAACGTCGCCACCGGATTTTCAAACTCAAAATTGGTGCCAATGCCCTGGAGCATGACCTTGCCCATGTAGTGGCCATCAAGAAAGCACTGGGCGATCGCGCCAGCGTACGTGTAGACGTCAACCAATACTGGAGTGAGTCTCAGGCCATCAAGGGCTGCCAGGTGCTGGGTGAAAACGGTATCGACTTGATCGAGCAGCCGATTTCACGGATCAACCGAAGCGGGCAGGTGCGGCTCAATCAGCGCAGCCCCGCGCCCATCATGGCGGACGAGTCCATCGAAAGTGTCGAGGATGCTTTCAGCCTGGCGGCCGATGGTGCTGCCAGCATCTTTGCGCTGAAGATCGCCAAGAATGGCGGCCCTCGCGCCGTACTGCGCACTGCCCAGATTGCCCAGGCAGCCGGCATTGCGCTGTATGGCGGGACCATGTTGGAAGGGGCAGTAGGCACCCTGGCATCGGCCCATGCGTTCATCACTCTGGATCAGCTGCAATGGCACACAGAGCTGTTTGGCCCTTTGCTGCTCACCGAGGAAATCGTGACCGAGGCACCGGTGTACCGCGACTTCCAGCTGCACGTTCCTGCCACGCCGGGCCTCGGGCTGACGCTCGATGAAGACCGCCTGGCCAGATTCCGTCGTACTTGAAACTCTTATAGGAGATTAGGCAAATGCTGTTTCACGTGAAAATGACTGTGAAGTTGCCGGTGGATATGGATCCCCAGCTGGCTGCTCGTTTGAAGGCTGACGAAAAAGAACTGGCTCAGCGCCTGCAGCGTGAGGGCAAGTGGCGCCATCTGTGGCGCATTGCCGGCCACTACGCGAACTTCAGTGTGTTCGATGTGGCCAGCGTCGAAGCATTGCACGACACCCTCATGCAACTGCCTCTGTTCCCCTACATGGACATCGAAGTGACCGGCCTGTGTCGCCACCCTTCGTCGATTCATGAGGATGATCGCTGAGCACCACGCTTGCTGTTGTGAATCATAAGAACAAGATGAGGATCCCATCATGACTGTCAAAATTTCCCAAACCGCTGAGCTGCAGGCGTTCTTCAAACAAGCTGCCGGACTGGACAACGACCAGGGTAGCCCTCGGATCAAGCAGATCCTGCTGCGCATCTTGCAGTACAGCGCTCGCCTGATCGAGGACCTCGAGATCACCGACGACGAATTCTGGAACGCCATCGATTACCTCAACCGCCTGGGTGGCCGTGGAGAGGCAGCGCTGCTGATCGCCGGCCTGGGCATCGAGCATTTCCTGGACTTGCTCAACGACGCCCGGGACGCACAGGTCGGCCACACCGGTGGCACCCCGCGTACTATCGAGGGGCCCTTGTACGTCGCCGGCGCCCCACTGTGCGAGGGCGAGGCACGCATGGATGATGGTACGGAGGAAGGCGTTGCCACCACGTTGTTTATCGAGGGCCAGGTCATCGACCTGCAAGGCAAGCCGATTGCCGGGGCAATCGTTGACCTGTGGCAAGCCAATACCAAAGGTAACTACTCGTACTTCGACAAGTCGCAGTCTGCGTTCAATCTTCGCCGCCGCATCGTGACCGATGCCGAAGGCCGTTACCGTGCCCGTAGTATCGTGCCCTCGGGTTATGGGTGTGACCCGCAGGGGCCGACTCAGGAGTGCCTTGACTTGCTCGGGCGTCATGGGCAGCGACCCGCGCACATCCACTATTTCATCTCGGCACCGGGCTACCGCCATCTGACGACGCAAATCAACCTGTCAGGGGATAAGTACCTGTGGGATGACTTTGCCTATGCCACGCGCGAAGGGCTAATCGGCGAAGTGAACTTCATCGAAGACGCTGCCTTGGCCGCCAAACGAGGCGTAGAAGGGCGTTTTGCGGAACTGTCCTTTGACTTCCAACTGCAACCTGCAGTTGAGACTGCCGAAGAGCAACGAAGCTTGCGGCCGCGGGCGCTGCAGGCATAAAGCAGAGCAAGAGCAGGGCGGCCTAGCACTCAGGGTGGGCTGCCCTGCCTTGCCCTGGCCGACGCGAAGGATGACGCAGGACTCGGCGTAGAAGGGATTCAGCCCCCTTAATCAAAAAACAAAAATAAAAAGGCTGCACATGAAAAGCGTATCCAAGCCCTTGCTGTATTCATGCTTGCTCAGCTCGGCCTCCCTGGCGCTTGCGCAGGGTACAAACGAGCTCAAATTACCACCCGCTGCGACAATTGCGTGGGCAGACAACCCGATATACCTGGCGGACGAGGCCATCCGCAGCAAGGACTTTCTCGGTTCTATCCGATACATCCCCCTGTCCGGCGATGCCCGTGACTACCTTTCCATTGGTGGCGAAATTCGCTACCAGTACCAGGACTATCAGCACGCACTGCTCGGGGTGGGTGGCCGTTCAAACCCCAACAGCATGTTGCAGCAGCGACTCAGGCTCAGCGCAGATCTGAATCTGAGCAATGGCTTGCGTGTGTTCACCGAGCTGGGCGACAACCGCGAATTCTTTTCCGAGCGTGTAAGCCGTTTCAACCGAGACAAGACCGATATCCAGCAGATGTTCGTCGAGTACACCGCAGGCGATGACGCCTACGGCATAGCCTCGCTGCGTGGCGGACGGTTCGTCATGCCGATGGGCAGCGCGCGTCTTGCCGGGCTGCGCGAAGGCGCCAACGTGCGCTACACCTACGACGGCATAAAACTGTCCTGGCTAACGCCGGCCAAGACCCGCTGGGAGCTGTTCTCGGTCAGCCCGACCCAGATCGACCCTTTGAAGTTCGATGACCAGCGCGACAAGGCGCAGGATTTCTCGGGAATTTACGGCACCGGGGTATGGCACCCGCTGGGCAGCAATGTCGATGTGTTTGCATACACCTACGGCCGAGACAACGCGGTGTACACCAGCGTTTCCGGCAGTGAACGGCGCAACAGCTACGGGGTCCGCCTGTACCGCCAGGCATCCCCATGGGATTACGACATCGAGGCCGTGGCCCAGGGTGGGACCAGTGGCGGTCAAAGCATCCGCGCCTGGGGTTTGATGACGCAAGGCGGGTATACCTTCAATGATGTTGCACTGACGCCGCGCCTGGGTTTTCGGGCCAATGCGTTCAGTGGCGATGACGATCCGAACGACAACACGCTCGGCGACTTCGTAGCTCCGGCACTCGCCGCTGGCCTGGTTTACACAGACGCCAACTGGTTCACCGCGACCAACATGATCAACATTGCCCCGGTGGCATCGATCAAGTTTTCCCAGGACCTGAAGCTTGAAATGAATGTCGACTACCTCATGCGTCAAAGCACGGACGACGGCATCTACTACCTCCCCACCAGTGCTCCCTACGCGGCTAACCAGGGCAATGCGCGGCACGTCGCGACCAACACCAACATCATGCTCGACTGGCGCATCAACCGTTTCACGACGATACACGCCATGTACACGCATGTGCAGGCAGGGGAGGCCCTGGAGGATATCGGCGGCAAGGACAGCGATTACTTCGGCGTCTACACCCAGTTCGTTTTCTGATACGCCTGCTGGCGTCGTCAAATAATAACAATGGAGTTCGCGATGTTTGATATGCGTAAACCGAACCTTATCTGTACTGCGGCCTTGGCCGCTGGCTTGAGCTTGCTATCGCAGCCCAGTGTCCACGCCGCTTCGATAGACAAGACCAGCCGCCCGAACATTGTGCTGATCGTTGCGGATGATATGGGCTATTCGGACTTGAGTGCATTCGGCAGCGAGATCCAGACCCCCAACCTGGACGCCATTGCACGTCAGGGAGTGACGTTGAGCAACTACCACACCGCCCCGACGTGTTCGCCCACCCGATCCATGCTCATGAGCGGCACTGACAACCATATAGCCGGGGTTGGGACCATGGCTGAGCTGGTATTGCCTGAGCAGGTCGGCAAGCGTGGTTACGAAGGGTATTTGACCGATCGGGTTGTCGCCTTCCCCAAGCTCCTTCAGGCCAATGGCTATCGCACCCTGATGGTCGGCAAATGGCACTTGGGCAAAACGCCGGAACTCAGCCCCAAGGCCCGCGGCTTCGACCAATCATTTGCCTTGATCGAGGGATCCGCTGATCACTTCACGCAAGGCGGCACCACTGACCGCAACCCCAAGGCGACCTATCGTCTAAATGGTGAAAACATCGACCTACCGAAAGACTTCGGTTTTTCGTCGGACTATTTCACACGGACTGCGATTGAGCAGATTGGCTCCTCCACAGGCAAACCTTTCTTCGCCTATCTGGCTTACACCGCGCCTCATTGGCCGTTGCAGGTACCCACGGCCTATCTGGAACGTTACCGGGGCTTCTACGATAAGGGCTATGTGGATGTCGCCGAGGCGCGCCTCAAACGGATGAAAGCCATGGGGCTGGTGGCCAAAGATGTACAAATCAATCCAGGCCCCGGGGTATGGCCAACCTGGGAGCAGTTGTCGACCCGCGAGCGAGCGCTCGAGGCGCGCAGGATGGAAATCTACGCGGCCATGATTACCAACCTTGACGACAATGTCGGTAAGTTGGTCAAGCATCTCAAGGCAACGGGGCAATATGACAATACAGTGTTCGTGTTCTTCTCGGACAACGGCGCGGAGGGCAGCAACCCTGAGGATGTCACGCCCAACAACGCCAAATGGATCGCCGATAACTTCGACAACTCACTTGAGAACATCGGAAAGCCAGGCTCGTTCGCCGGTTATGGGCCCAACTGGGCTCGGGTGAGCTCCACACCATTCAGGATGTATAAAGCCTTCACGTACGAAGGCGGCATTCGTACTGCTGCGTTCATTGCCGGACCGGGCATGCGCCATGGCGAAATTTCTGATGCTTACGTCAGCGTGAAAGACCTGGCACCGACCTTCCTGGAGCTGGCCAAGGTCGAGCATCCAGCCGTTGGTGACAGTGCCATCGAGAAGATGCAAGGCACCTCCGCAGTGGCGTTCCTCAAGGGCGCGCACCCGTCTGTCCACCCGGCCGATCAATTGCAGTGCACCGAATTGTTCGGTCGCGTATCTCTGCTGCAAGGCGACTGGAAGATGACGTTCAGCAACACGCCTTGGGGGTCTGGCAAATGGGAGTTGTTCGATATTCGCAAGGACCCGACCGAAAGGTTCGATCTGGCCGCTCAAAACCAGCAGGTCACTCAAAAGATGCTGGGCCAATGGCAGGAATGCCAAGCCCGAAACGGCATCAACTGGGATGACCAGTTGGCAAAGAAAATTCGTTTCGGTAACGAGATCAAGCACTATGAAACTGCCGACAAGCAGCCGCTCTGAACCTGAGCAGCAAGAAGCTGACTGGGTGTGGATCGAGCCTGGCCGTTTCCTCATGGGCTCGGACAACCATTATCCCGAGGAAGCACCGGCGCATTGGGAACAGGTGGCAGGCTTCTGGATCCAGAGTACGCCTGTCACCAATGCGATGTTCGCCAGGTTCGTGGCTCGAACAGGTTACGTCACGCAGGCCGAGCGCCCCCTTGATCCACTGGACTATCCCGGTGTGCCCCCAGCGCAGTTGCGGCCCGCGTCGCTGGTTTTTATACCGCCATCGGGGAGCGTGCCACTGGATGATGTAAACCGCTGGTGGGCGCTGGTGCCGGGTGCCGACTGGCGCCATCCCCTTGGGCCGGGCTCGGATTTGCAGGGTATGGCTCAACACCCTGTGGTGCATGTGGGCCTTGAGGACGCCTTGGCCTATGCACAATGGGCAGGATGCGACCTGCCTGGCGAGCCTGAATGGGAGTATGCAGCCTGGGGCGGCAATCAGCAGGGCGAGTTTGTCTGGGGTCACCATCTGGTGCCAGAGGGCAAGCACATGGCCAATACCTGGCAGGGCAATTTCCCGGCCGAAAACCTGCAGACCGATGGCTACAGCCGGACCTCACCCGTGGGTGCGTTTCCAGCGAACGGATATGGCCTGTACGACATGATTGGCAATGTCTGGGAGTGGACCACCACCGTGTTCCAGCCATCGCATGCGAGCCCGCGCAAATCCTGTTGCTCACATGCGAAAAGGGCAGCGCAGATGAAAGTGCTCAAGGGCGGTTCCCACCTGTGTGCACCCAATTACTGTCAGCGCTACCGCGCTCCGGCACGTTCGCCTCAGGCGATGGATACCACCAGTTCCCATATCGGCTTCCGGTGTGTGAAGCGGTGACAAATATTCATGATGGACATACTCGGTATTCGTTTTGCGGCATGTGAGACCTCTGCCGGCTTGGTCATGATGACCCGAAGCGCTCCTCAGCCTGTTGCGATGCAGTCCAGCGGTCGTTAATGGTTGAGGGCGCAACAAGGGTGTGCAACCCACCATAACAATTACAAGAATGAGCGATGCCATGCGAAAAATCGACGTTTCGGCCCTGATGGATGGGGCGCGTTTCAATGCCTTTCATGCGCGTGTCTTGGTCTGGTGCGCGCTGATCATCATCTTCGACGGCTACGATCTCGTGATCTACGGCGTGGTGTTGCCGTCGCTGATGGCCGAATGGGGACTCAGTTCGCTGGAGGCTGGCGTTCTGGGTAGCTGTGCACTGGTCGGGATGATGTTGGGCGCTTTGTTCTTCGGGTCGATCTCGGACCGGATCGGCCGTCGCAAGACCATCATGATCTGTGTGCTGCTGTTCAGCGGTGTCACTGGGTTGAACGGTTTTGCCTCCAGCCCTGAAGTCTTTGCGCTGTGCCGCTTCATTGCGGGGCTGGGAATCGGCGGCGTGATGCCGAATGTCGTCGCCTTGATGAATGAGTACGCCCCGAAGAAATCACGCAGTACCCTGGTTGCAATCATGTTCAGCGGCTATTCGCTGGGCGGAATGTTATCTGCAGGGCTGGGGATGCTTTTCATTCCTCAGTGGGGATGGCAAGCGGTGTTCTACGTAGCCTGGATCCCGCTGCTGATGCTCCCGTTGCTGCTCCGTCAGTTGCCGGAATCGATGGACTTCCTGCTGCGCAGCGGGCAGATCGAGCGGGCCAAATCGGTACTGACACAAACGAACCCAAGCTATCTGCCAGAGAGCGATGACCAACTGGTTCACGCGGTTTCGCGCGGATCCACCGCGTCGATCGGTGAGCTGTTTCGTGATGGCCGCCTGATCAGCACCTTCGCTTTGTGGGTTGCTTTCTTCTGCTGCCTGTTGATGGTCTATGCGCTGAGTTCATGGTTACCCAAGATCATGAGCAGCGCAGGCTATGGCCTCAACTCCAGCTTGGCGTTTCTGCTGGTGCTCAATGGTGGCGCCATCGTGGGCGCTATTGCAGGCGGTTGGCTCGGTGACCGCGTGGGCATCACTCGGGTCTTGCTGTTGTTCTTCGTCGGCGGTGCATTGTCATTGAGCCTGCTGGCACTCAAGGCGCCATTGGGTGTGCTTTATCTGCTGATAGCCATTGCTGGTGCTTGCACCATCGGCACTCAGATCCTCGCCAACGCCTGCGCTGTCCAGTACTACCCGCCGCACGTGCGTTCAACGGGCCTGGGCTGGGCAATGGGGGTAGGGCGTACCGGTGCGATTATCGGCCCGGTACTGGGGGGAGTATTGCATGGGTCAAGCTTACCACTGCAAGCCAGTTTCCTGGTTTTCGCCATCCCTGGCGTCATAGGCGCGGCTGCGATTCTGGTGTTCCTGAAACGTCGCAAGGCGGTCCCGCCCGCTCAAATCAGCACACAGGCCGTTTCTTGATGAATGACGAGTAATATTCATGATTGTGATGTTGTTTATGGTTTTAACGGTATTTATCAATAGCTGCGCAACGGTAATGATCCGGTAACACCAATAACAATCAGCCCCAAGGGTACCTTGCTATGCAAAATTCTACTTCTGCTCTGAACGTTTCGATTATCGGTGGTGGTATCGCAGGCGTGGCTCTGGCACTTGACCTGTGCCGTCACAGTCATCTGAATGTGCAACTGTTCGAAGCCGCGCCCGCTTTCGGTGAAGTAGGCGCTGGCGTGTCTTTTGGCGCCAACGCCGTGCGTGCGATCGCCGGTCTGGGGATCGCCGAACCCTATGGCAAGATCGCCGACAGTAACCCTGCGCCGTGGCAGGACATCTGGTTCGAATGGCGCAATGGTCGCAATGCCAAATACCTGGGTTGCAGCGTTGCTGAAGGTGTTGGACAGTCGTCGGTGCACCGTGCCGACTTCCTCGACGCCCTGGCCAGCCAGTTGCCCGATGGTATTGCCCAGTTCGGTAAGCGTGCCCAGCGCGTTGAGCAGGACGGCGACCAGGTTCAAGTGACCTTCACCGATGGTACCGAGCATCGTTGTGACTTGCTGATTGGTGCCGATGGCATCAAATCTTCGATCCGCGACCATGTACTGCAAGGCTTGAACCAGCCTTTGGTTTCCCCTCGTTTCAGTGGTACCTGTGCCTACCGCGGGCTTATCGACAGCCAGCAATTGCGCGAAGCTTACCGCGCGCGCGGTGTTGCCGAGCACCTGATTGACGTGCCTCAGATGTACCTGGGGCTCGATGGCCACATCCTCACGTTCCCAGTCAAGCAGGGCCGCTTGATCAACGTTGTCGCGTTCATCTCCGATCGTAGTCAACCCAACCCGGCGTGGCCGAGCGACACCCCATGGGTACGCAATGCCACGCAGGCCGAAATGCTGGCCGCGTTCGAAGGCTGGGACGATGCTGCGCAGGTACTCCTTGAGTGCATTCCAGCGCCGTCGCTTTGGGCGCTGCATGATCTGGCAGAGCTGCCGGGTTACGTTCACGGTCGTGTTGGCCTGATCGGCGATGCTGCACACGCCATGTTGCCGCACCAAGGTGCGGGTGCCGGGCAAGGGCTGGAAGATGCCTGGCTGCTGGCCCGTTTGCTGGAAGACCCGAAGGTGCTGGAGAAGCGTCCACAGGCTGTGCTTGACGCATACGACGTGGTCCGTCGCCCACGTGCATGCCGTGTACAACGCACATCCTTCGAAGCGGGTGAGCTCTACGAATTCCGTGACCCAGACGTACTGGGAGACGAAGATCGGCTGGGCAAGGTGCTCGCTGAACGGTTCGACTGGCTGTGGAATCACGATATGCAGGAAGACCTGCTGCAGGCTCGCGAGTTGTTGGGCCTGCGCGCGCGCGCGGCCTGATTCAGCGCTAAAGATTGGGCAGGGCGCTTGGCGCCTTGCCTCGCTCAGAACACATATAAGAAGGTGTCATCACCATGGCGATCACTATTTCCAACCTGCCTGAGATCCAAGCTTTTTTCCGCGAGGCTGCTGGCTTAAACCAAGACAAGGGCGATGCCCGCTGCAAGCAGATCATCCTGCGCGTACTGCAGGACGCCGCGCGACTGGTCGAAGATCTTGAAATCACCGAAAACGAATTCTGGGGCGCGGTTGACTACCTGAACCGTCTGGGCGCCAAGAACGAAGCCGGCTTGCTCGTCGCTGGCCTCGGCATCGAACACTTCCTCGATCTGCTGGCCGATGCCAAAGATGAGGCGGTCGGCCGCACCGGCGGTACACCACGCACCATCGAGGGCCCACTCTATGTAGCGGGTGCTCCTCTGTGCGAAGGTGTCGCGCGCATGGATGACGGCACCGAGGATGACCGTGCGACCGTGATGTTCCTGGAGGGGCAGGTTGTGGACTTGCAGGGCAAGCCGATCGCAGGTGCGATCGTCGATCTGTGGCAAGCCAACACTGAAGGGAACTACTCGTACTTCGACAAGAGCCAATCCGAATACAACCTGCGCCGCCGGATCATTACCGATGACCAGGGGCGCTACCGGGCGCGCAGCATCGTACCGTCCGGATACGGCTGCAACCCGGCTGGCCCTACCCAGGAATGCCTCGATGCGCTTGGCCGCCACGGGCAGCGCCCGGCGCACGTGCATTTCTTCATCTCGGCGCCCGGGCACGAACACCTGACGACTCAGATCAACCTCTCCAACGACAAGTACCTGTGGGATGACTTCGCCTACGCAACGCGTGACGGCCTGATTGGAGAAATCCAGTTCGTGGACGACGCTGAGCGTGCCAACGCACGTGGTGTAGAAGGGCGCTTCGCCGAAATGACCTTCGATTTTTGCCTGCGCCCGGCCGTGAGCCAGAAGGCGACCGAGCGAAGCCAGCGACCACGCGCCCTGCAATCCGCATGATTTGCGCCGCCGGCTACTGAGAGATTCGAGGAGAAGCAAATGTCCCACGATAATGTGCAGAAGATGCGTATCCAGGCGGCAGTCCTGCGTGAATCGGGTGCCGCGCTGAAGGTCGAAGATGTGTTGCTTGAAGCCCCGCGCCCCACGGAAGTACGTGTGCGTGTTGTGGCATCGGGTGTCTGTCACACCGACATGGTGGTACGCGATCAATTGTTCCCCACGCCCATGCCGATCATTCTCGGCCACGAGGGGGCAGGGGTAGTGGATGCGGTGGGTTCTGCGGTAACCACCGTGAAACCGGGTGATCATGTGGTGATGACCTACATGTCATGCGGCCTGTGCCTGCCGTGCGAGACAGGGCATCCGGCGCACTGCACACACATGCACCCGTTGAACTTCGGTGGCGGTCGCCTGGATGGCAGTGCGTCGAGCTGCAGTTGCGAATCGCACGCGCCGATACACGATCATTTCTTTGGCCAGTCATCATTCTCGACCTATGCCATCGCCAACGAACGTAACGTGGTCAAGGTCGCCAAAGAGGCTCCGTTGGAGTTGCTGGGGCCGCTGGGGTGCGGTATTCAAACCGGTGCAGGTTCGGTGCTGAACGCTCTGAAGGTCGAGGCTGGCTCCAGCTTCGTGGCCTTCGGCGCTGGCGCTGTCGGGCTTGCCGCAGTGATGGCTGCACGAATCGCTGGTGCGACCACCATCATCGCGGTGGATGTCACCCCGAGCCGGCTCAAGCTGGCGCTGGAGCTCGGCGCGACCCATGTGATCAACAGCCGCGATGAAAACCCCGTCGAGCGAATTCAGCAGATTACGGCAGGGGGAGCCAATTACAGCCTGGAGTGCTCCGGGCGCGCGGAAGTACTACGCCAAGCCATCGATGCCTTGGCCACGCTGGGTACCTGCGGCATCGTGGGTGCGACCAAATTCGGCACGGAAGTAGCGTTCAACATCAACGACGTGATGATCCCGGGCAAACGCATCATGGGTATCGTCCAGGGCGACGTTGTGGCCAACGCGTTCATTCCCAAGCTCGTGGATCTCTACCTACAAGGTCGGTTCCCATTCGACAAACTTTGCAAGTTCTACGCATTCGATCAGGTCAACGAAGCCATGGCTGATAGCGAGCGCGGCGTGACCATCAAGCCGATCCTGCGCATGCCGGCGCTGACGGCAGCGTAATTAATTTTCTGTAAATTAGAGGTACCCACCATGACCGTACAACTGGTGATAGATAACCAGAAGCAACCGGCGTCCGATGGCAAGATCTACGAGCGCATTGACCCCCTCAGCGCGCATACCGTCAGCGTTGGTGCGGCTTGCAGCGTGGCGGACGCTTTGCGTGCCGCAGAGTCGTCCGAGCGCGCATTTCGAACTTGGTCAGGCACTGGGCCGACCGAGCGCCGGCGTATCCTGTTGGCAGCAGCCGATGCACTAGAAGCCAAGATGGCGGACTTCTGCACTGCGATGGCCGAAGAAATTGGCGCTTCGCAATTGTGGGCGCAGTTCAATGTCGGCGCATCGGCAAACCTGCTGCGTGAAGCTGCGGCGATGACCACTCAGATCAAGGGTGAAACGATTCCCACCGACAAACCCGGCGCGCTGTCCATGACCCTACGCCAACCGGTCGGTACGGTGTTGTCCATTGTACCTTGGAACGGCCCGGTGATTCTGGGCGCGCGGGCAATTGCGTATCCGCTGGCATGCGGCAACACGGTGATCTTCAAGGGCTCCGAGAGCAGCCCGCGCACCCATGCGTTGTTGGCCGAAGCATTCTACGAAGCAGGCTTGCCGGCAGGTGTTCTGAACTTCCTGATCAGTGCTCCTGAAGATGCTGCGGCGGTCACCGAAGCACTGGTTGCCCATGACACTGTACGGCGCGTCAATTTCACGGGCTCAACCAAGGTTGGCCGCATGATCGCGCAAACTTGCGCGAGCCATCTGAAGCGCTGCCTGCTTGAATTGGGAGGCAAGGCGCCATTCATCGTGTTGGATGACGCTGATATCGAGGGCGCTGTAAACGCAGCAGTGTTCGGTGCATTTTTGTATCAAGGGCAGATTTGCATGTCCACCGAGCGTTTCGTGGTGGACGAGGCCGTTGCGGATGCGTTCGTCGCTCGCTTTGCCGAGCGCGTCAACGCACTGGAGACCGGGTTGCCTGCGAAATCTCCGGGTTGTGTGATCGGCCCCATGATCGGTCAAGGTTCTGTGCAGCGGATCAATCATCTGCTGGACGATGCTGTTAACAAGGGCGCGAAAATTGTCACCGGTGGGCTCGCCGAGAGTGCATTGATGGGCCCGACTTTGGTCGACTGCGTGACCCGAGAGATGGCCATTTACGATGAAGAAACCTTTGGCCCGGTGACCACCATCGTCAGAGTGAAAGGCGCGGAGCAGGCCTTGGCCGTGGCCAATGACACAGCCTACGGCCTTTCTTCTTCGATCTTCAGTCGTGACGTTACCAAGGCCCTCGGCCTTGCCAGCCGGCTGGACGCTGGCTGCGTTCATATCAATGGTGCGACCGTACAGAACGAGCCGCAGGCGCCTTACGGCGGCATGAAGAAAAGCGGTTACGGCCGCTTCGATGGCAGTGCAGTGATCGAAGAGTTCACTGAAGTGAAATGGGTCACGGTGGAGCCGTCGGACCAGCCTTATCCCTTCTAGGTTTTCCCTGACTCCGCTGCTTTGGTTTTTTGAGTCGTCCATATCGTGCGGGTATGGACGGCTCTTTTTTTGACGGTACAGTTGTCACCTGCTTGTTAGTGGCGATTTTCACCATCCGCTCGTCCCAATAGGGACGTCTTTCCTCTGTATTGCTTAGGCGTCATCGAAAGCTTCTCTTTGAACAACCTGGTCATATGGCTTTGGTCTGAGAATCCGCACTCCATTGCCACCGCCTTGAGCGGGATGTCTGCCCATTGGCTGAGCAACCGCTCGGCCTTCTTCAGCCTTCTGGCCTGAACGAAGCGATGTGGCGGTGTTCCGAATTCCGTGGTGAAAACCCGAATGAACTGCGACGCACTGAAGCCGGCCACCTTTGCCAAGTCTTTGATGGTCAGCGCAGAGGACAGGTTGGCGTCGATGTACTCTTGCAGATGGTGACGCGTCTGTGCAGGAAGTCGCGCTCCCTCCTCACTGCGCTTTATGGCTGCACCGCCATAGCGCCTGAGCAGGTGGATGCAGATTTGGATTTCAAGGGTTTGCGTGTAGAGTGCGTGCCCTGGCTGGCCGGACAGGCACTCGCGTTCATAGGCTTCGATCAATCCCGACAGTTCAGTGTCCCGCACCACTGGGCAATGATCGATGAAGATGCCGTCTATCTCTCGCTGAAAAAGTTCCAGCGCCACTTTGGCCATGACCGATTGGGAAATATAGACATGGCTCACTTCAATGTCATTCGCCCAAAACCATCGTGAAGGCTCTGCCCGGGCCAACAGGGTTATGTCCCCGGGTTCTGCCTGAGCTACCTGCCAGCAGTGTCCATCGCAGAATCCCAGGCGCGGGGTTCCCTGTTTCCAGCGCACCAGTTGGTAATCACGCATGGAGGGAATGAACACTTCGGTTTCCAGAAAGCGATAGCCACGCAGTGACACACAATGATCGGGTACCAGGTCAACGGTGCCTTTGACCGTAACCTCTCCGGGTATGACATCAAGCATGCGTTTGGGGGTAAGCAGGACAGGGTTCATCACAACTCCTTTTCTTATATGAATGTGGAGCGTGGGGCAGCCTTGGGTAACTAGGCAGTCCGTGAAATTAATACTAGATCTATCATAAACGTTTCAGGGCAGAAGGGCAGGGGCACGGCAGGGGATTGCGCTCGAAGTCATCACCAGATCGGCAGAGGGATTCGAGCGCCTGGGTTGGCCTATGACGACTGCAGGTTGACATCGCCTGGTAGCGTACGGGCAGGTCGCCAGCGACGAAGACCGGTGCGGCCTTCGTAGTGCTGGTGGGAGGGGTAAGTGACTAGTTCGATTGTGCTGCCCCAGGGTGTGCGGGTATACACATAGCGATTACCTTCGCCTGCGTCTCCACCTGGAAGGTTGCCCGGCTGGCTGAGTAATTTACCGCCCGCCTGCTGCAGTCGATCGGCCGCAGCATCGATATCATCCACGTAGATACAGAAGTGCTGGATACCGAAGTCACTTGGCCGCACCGGCGGCGATTGTTCAACACCCGAGTAAGTGAACAGTTCAAGATTGGGGCCGTTACCAAGGCGCAGCATGCGTATCGCCCGAATCACAGACCCGGCGGGCACGCCCAGCCCTGCTTCAACTTCCGGACCACCAAGAGGCTGGTCCAGCATGTCGTAGAGCACCTGGGCACCGAATGCCTCGCAGAAAAAGCGTGTGGCCTGTTCCATGTCGGGTACCGTGATCCCCACATGCTCGATTGCACGTACCGTCATTGCAGTTCTCCCAGTTTGGCTGCCGCCCAGAAGCCTGATTGTGTCGCCTCGTACATACGCCCACCACGTAAACGTGTACCAATGGCCTGAACGTTCAAGTAACGCTCCAAAGCGGCATGGGCCGTTGAGGGTTGACGCGTGGTTGCCATTACGACAGTACCTGCTTCAGGTTGCTTGCCATTGAGCGCGATCGAGACACCGAGCTGCTGGAGCACCGCCTCCAGGTGATCTCGCTGCATGTCGTTGGAATCCACCCCGACTTGATCGGAGGGTGAAACCAGCGTGACCCGCTTCTGGTTCTCGGCGAGCCAGATAGCTGCATACATTGCCGTCTCGGTGTCGCCGTAAACGATCAGCTCAAGGGCTTCTGGCAAGGCGTTGTCAGCGAGCATGTCGACCACATCCATTGGACCCGTTGCAGGCGCAGTGCCAGTGGCCAGCAACACATGGTCCCATTCAGCGGGGACGACCGCGTCGGCACCAAAATTGAGATGAACTTCGACGCCGGCCTTGCGCAACTCGGTTTCATAGAACGTGATCATGTTCAGGATTTCTTGCTTGAAGGGGCTCGCCGCAGCCCACGCGTGGAGTTGCCCGCCCACTCGTTCCTGGCGCTCAAGCAAGACCACTTGGTGCCCGCGTTGCGCGGCCAATATCGCAGCCTCGCAGCCTGCTGGGCCGGCGCCGACCACAAGCACCCGCTGCTTGACGGCTGCCGGCCGGCGGGCCAGTTGAGCACGACGCTCCTCGCCGAGCGTGGGGTTGATCACACACTGCGTGCCCTTGCCGTTGAACATCCAGCGTGAGATGCACTCGTTGACGGCAATGCAGCGGCGCACGCTTTCGGGTTCTCCACGTTTGGTCTTGATGACCGTATCAGGGTCTGCAAGGCCCGCACGGCCGAGCGCCACAAAATCGAGCTCATCGTTGTCGATGGCCGCCGCCATGTCTTCCAGTAGCCAAGTGAGACGGCCGACACCGATTACCGGCAACGACACGCGTTGCTTCACGGCCTTGGCGTAGTTGACCAATGAGCCGGGGGCACCCATCGGGAGCAGGACCATTGCGGTGTCGTAGTTACCGGCACTGACATCCAAGGCGTCGACATATGGCTCGAGCATCTGGCAGAAGGCAAGCCCGTCCTCTAGGGTCAAACCGCCATCGTAGGGTTCGGTGACACTCAGGCGATAGAGCAGGGGAAAGTCTGGCCCCACCTGTGCTCGTACTGCCCGTACGACCTCCAAGGCGAAGCGCGCACGATTTTCCAGGGAGCCCCCCCATTGATCGGTCCGTTTGTTGGTGAAGGGGGATAGAAATTGGCCCAGTAGATAACCATGTGCGCCGTGAAATTCGATGGCATCGAAGCCTGCCGCTACCGCACGCCGGGCTCCCTGCACGTACTTGTCGATGAGGCCAGGTATTTCATGCGCTTCGATGGCCCGCGGAGGGGATCCAAACGCACTGGTAATGCCCGCAGTCGGCGCGATAGGAGGTTCGTTATGCTCAGTATTGCCCTGAGAGTTTTGCCGACCTGTATGGTGGAGCTGGACGGCGATTTTTGCCCCTTCACCATGAACAGCATCGACCAGGTTGCTCAACCCACCGATAAACCGATCATGGTCGATGCGTATAGGGTGGCCTACCGTACGCCCGACGTCCCAGTCGATGGACGTGTTCTCAGTGATTATCAACCCTACGCCGCCACGAGCGCGGGCGCGGTGGTATTCGATCAGTTTGTCGTCCACTTCGCCAAATGTGCTTGCGAACTGGGTAAAAATTGGCGCTTGAACGAAGCGGTTTCGTAACTGCATCCGTCCAATACGACCCGGCTGAAACAGCGCGGCGGCAGGTCCATCAGTTGCCAATAGGGATTGCTCGACATTCACCACGGCTTGTCACCTCGTTATTGTTGTAATGAGGTTTGATGATGGTGCGCACACGCTCAGCGCGTATTGAAGAAACATTCCACTGTGTTGAAGAAAATTCCGGTCTCCTGATGAGCCTCAGGAGCCTTGAAGCGTTACTTCAGGTAGGTGCGCACCAGCGTCACTACCTCTTCGATCGCCCCATCGTGCTGTGCGCTGCCATCTTCACTATCGCTGATGAACTGTTCACGTAGATGGCTTTCCAGCACCCCGGCCATCAAACCGTTCACCGCGCCACGGATCGCCGCGATTTGCTGCAGGACGGGCCCACAATCGGCACCCTCAGTCAACGCTGTTTCAAGTGCATCCAGTTGTCCACGGACCCTTCGCACTCTGGCGAGCACGCGTTTTTTTTCGGTAGGTGAATGGGGCATATGCGCTCCTTAAAGAATGAACATCACGTCAGGCGGATAGTGGGGAGGAGTATAACGCTGCTCGAGCATACGGCGTTAAGGCAACGCGACAAGAATGCCGCCTTGGGGGACTCGAAACAAAACGGTTCGACTGTAAAAACGTTTCCTGCATTCTGGTGCTTTCGGCCTCATCTATGCTTATCGGGTTGTGCATGAAATTGCAGCATTTTTGGTGAAATTCCATGATTTAGCTGAGATCGTCGGGAAAGCGTTTGAATGAAAGGAGCGTGGGTGCCACGGCTTCGTACCCTGTATCGCTGGTACTCGGAAATATACTCCCTGGGGGTACCTGTATATACTCCCCCCTAGTAACCAGGCTCCCGCTGATGTCTGGCCCAATACCTCAAACCCAATAGGGAGACATTATGAAATCTCGCGCTGCAGTAGCATTTGCACCCGGTAAACCGCTTGAGATCGTCGAAATTGATGTGGCGCCACCTCGTGCAGGCGAAGTGCTCATCAAGATCACCGATACCGGCGTATGTCACACCGATGCCTTCACGCTGTCCGGTGATGACCCTGAAGGGCTTTTTCCAGTCGTGCTCGGGCACGAAGGTGCAGGCGTCGTTGTAGAAGTGGGTGAAGGGGTCACAAGCCTGAAGCCAGGCGACCATGTCATCCCTTTGTACACGGCCGAGTGCGGCGAGTGCCTGTTCTGCAAATCGGGTAAGACCAATCTGTGTGTCGCTGTGCGCGCCACCCAAGGCAAGGGGGTTATGCCCGATGGCACCACGCGTTTTTCCTATCAGGGGCAGCCGCTGTACCACTACATGGGATGCTCAACCTTCAGTGAATACACGGTGGTGGCCGAAGTCTCCGTAGCCAAGATCAACCCTGAAGCCAACCACGAGCATGTCTGCCTGTTGGGATGCGGCGTAACCACTGGCATTGGTGCGGTGCATAACACCGCGAAGGTTCAGCCTGGGGACACCGTTGCAGTATTTGGCCTTGGCGGAATCGGCCTGGCCGTTATCCAGGGCGCTCGTCAGGCGAAAGCCGGTCGCATCATTGCCATCGATACCAACCCCTCCAAATTCGACCTTGCGCGCTCCTTTGGTGCCACCGATTGCGTCAATCCGAAAGACCATGAGCAACCCATTCAGCAGGTCATCATCGATATGACGGGGTGGGGTGTTGATCATTCCTTCGAATGTATCGGCAATGTCAACGTCATGAGATCTGCCCTTGAATGCGCTCACCGCGGTTGGGGCCAGTCGATTGTGATTGGCGTCGCCGGTGCCGGCCAGGAAATCTCGACGCGTCCGTTCCAGCTGGTAACCGGGCGAACCTGGAAGGGCTCGGCATTCGGTGGCGTCAAGGGGCGCAGCCAATTGCCCAAGATGGTCGAAGATGCGATGAACGGAGAAATTGAGCTGGCACCCTTCGTCACCCACACGATGCCACTGGACCGCATCAATGAAGCGTTTGACCTGATGCACGAAGGCAAATCCATCCGGACCGTCATCAAATACTGATAGGGCTCGATTGCCCTGAATATACGGACAAGAGGGTCATGCTGTGAGCAACGTAAAACTTCATCCATCACTGGATAACGGTATACAGCCCGCCCTGCAAGGCTTCACTGGCGGTGTGTTGCGGTGTCACTGCGCTACCGACGCCGTCGAGGTGCGGGTCGACTCACCCACGCTGCATAACCATGCCTGTGGCTGTAGCAAATGCTGGAAGCCGGCGGGTGCAAAGTTTGCCGTCATAGCGGTCGCGCCACGTGATGCGGTAACCGTTCTGAGCAATGGTCAGAAGCTGAAAATTGTCGATGAGGCTGCGACCATTCGCCGTCATGCCTGCACCGAGTGCGGTGTTCACATGTATGGTCGAATCGAGAACAAGGGCCATCCTTTTTATGGCCTGGACTTTGTGCATACGGAGCTCTCTGAAGAACCAGGTTGGTCGGCCCCGGCATTTGCGGCGTTCGTTTCCTCGGTCATCGAGACGGGGACGCCTCCCCTGCAGATGGCAGGCATTCGCCAGCAACTGCGAGGCATAGGCCTGGAGCCCTATGACTGTTTATCCCCCGAACTGATGGATGCCATCTCGACACATGTGGCAAAGCAGAATGGGACCTATCGCGAGGCTTGAGTTACAGCTTCAGATGCCCCCACAACGCCGCCCCAGTCCTTGGGGCGGTTTCATTTTATCCTCGTACTCAGCTTCTACCCTGGTCAACATCACCGCTTTACGCGGTGAGAAGGGTGCCCTGCGGCTTATGCAGCGGCGGGCAGCGCTCTATAATCACCGGCGTCACCACGCCAACGCATTCGTTACTATCAGTAAGGTCTTCAGTATGGACCGTTTCACGAGTATGCAGGCCTTCGTAAAGGCAGTTGAAACAGGGTCGTTCAGCGCCGCGGGGAAGGTGCTGCACATGTCTGCGCAATTGGTGGGTAAACATGTTAACTCCCTGGAGGAGCGGCTCGGCGTGCGGTTGCTCACCAGAACCACCAGGACCCACAGCCTGACGGATTTTGGCCAGTCGTTCTATGCCCGTGCCAAGTTGATTCTTCATGATGTGGAAGAGGCGGAAAACCTGGCGGCGGTCGCGCTTGCTTCGCCAAACGGGCGACTCAAGATCAATGCGCCGGTGAGTTTTGGCATGCATGCGCTGGCACCGGTCTTGCCCGAGTTCATGAAGGCTTATCCTCAAGTCAATATTGAGCTCAACCTATCAAACCGTGCAGTCGACCTTATCGACGAGGGCTACGACGTGATTTTTCGCGTCGGTCGGTTGGCCGACTCTGGGCTGATTGCGAGAGTATTGGCGCCTTATCAGTTGGTCATGTGCGCCTCACCCGACTATCTGCGAGCACACGGTGCTCCGTCCACTCCTGATGATCTTCGCCATCATGAGTGTCTTGGTTTTTCCCATACAGAGCTGCGTACTCATTGGGTTCTGGAAGGAGATGAGGGCAGGGTAGAGGTGCCCGTGCAAAGCCGATTCGTGTCTGATCATGGAGAGCCGCTGCTATGTGCCGCTTTGGCTGGGCTTGGCGTGATGCTGCAGCCTGTCGAACTGGTGAGTGACTACCTCGAATCAGGGCGCCTGGTCGAGTTGCTACCGGATTACCGTGCCCCTACGCGGCCGTTGCACGCGCTGTATGCTCCCGACAAGCATATGCCCCCGAAGCTGCGTAGCTTCCTGGATTTTGCAATATCAAAATTTGGCAGCGTCTAGCGGGTGCTTGTCTGACGGGGTGAGGCAAGCACCCGCAATCGTCAAGGCTCAATAGCCGCAGAGGTAGCCCAACCGCCGCCTAGCGCGGTGATTAGCCTGACGGTGGCAATGGACTGCTCGCCCTGCAGTGCCGCCAACGCTTGCTTGGTTTGCAATGTCGTTCGATCTGCGTCAATCACATTCAAATAGTCGCTTGCACCTTCCTGATATTGAGCCTGGGCTATACGGCTTGTGCCTTGAGCCGCTTCGATTGCCTGGGTCTGAGCTTGGACTTGTTGATGCAGCAACCTGATGTTGGCGAGGTTATCCTCTACCTCCCGCAAAGCATCGAGGACGGTCTGCTGATAATTGGCTGCTTGCTCGTCGTAAGCGGCCCGCGCGTTGGCAAGGTCTGCGTCACGCTTGCCTCCATCGAACAGCGGCAGGTTCAGCACGGTCCCGGTCAACGGCCCCAACAGAAATGCTTTGCTGGACCCTTGGAATAACTCACCCAAGGTGTTGCTTTCGTATCCTGCCGTACCGGTCAGCGTCAATGAAGGAAAATACGCAGCCTTGGCGACGCCGATCCGTGCATTGGCAGCAGCCATGGCACGCTCTGCCGCCGCGACGTCTGGGCGCCGCTCCAGCAGTGCTGATGGCACGCCGACGGGTATTTCCACCGTTAAGGGCTGCACGGGCATGAATGGGAAGTCAAAGGTTGATGGCGCCTGCCCCAGGAGCACCGCGAGGTTGTGTTCTCGTGCGGCGCGGGCTCTGACCAGCGCCAATTCGCCGGCCCGCGTGGTGGCGAGCTCGGTTTGCGCACGCATCCAGTCCATTTCGCTGACCTGCCCTGAGTCCTTGCGCTTGGTTGCAAACGCCAAGGCGTCTTCCCGCAGCTTCAAGGTATCGCGGTAGATGCTTATCTGGGCATCCAGGGTTCGAAGCTGATAGTAGTTCGCTGCTACATCGGCCTGCAGGGCTAGCAAAACAGAATGATAGAGCGCCGCACTTTGCTGTTCATCGGCGGCGGAAGCTTTGATCGCGTCACTGACGCGGCCAAACAAGTCTGCCTCGTAGGCAACGTTCAACTGTGCGCGCCAGTAGGTAGTAGCCGACTGGGCAACGTCATTCGAGGACTGCGAGGTGAGCTCACGTGACGGTCCGATGCCTGTACTCACGCTTGGCAAACGCCGCGCTTCGGTACCTTGATGATAGGCCCGGGCTTCCTGAAGCCTGGCGAATGCCTGCTTCAAGCCCTGGTTGGCCGCCATCGCTCGGGCTTGCAGGTCATCCAAGGTAGAATCAGCAAAAACCTTCCACCATTGACCCCGTGGGTACTGGTCTGCGGGCTGTGCGGTTTTCCACCCAGCTTGATCGTCGACGTTCGACTCTTTGTAATGTGCCTGTGTGGGCGTGGCAGGCACCACGTATTCGGGCGCAAGTGAATGACAGGCGCTCACCATGGCAACTGCAAGGGCACCCATGGACAGCTGAGGCCACCGAATGGAAACGGCAAGATTCATGGTGTATCAAACCTCGATATGAGCGGAACGGTGATGCTCGGTCACCAGCGATTTATTGCCCGACAGTTTGCGCAGCAAGACGTAGAACAGCGGTGTGAGCAACAGGGCGAACACGGTTACGCCGAGCATGCCGAAGAACACGCTGACGCCGATGGCATGGCGCATTTCTGAACCTGGACCGGTAGCAACCACCATCGGCACAACGCCCATGATGAATGCCATCGATGTCATCAGAATCGGCCGTAGACGTAATCTGCTCGCTTGCACCGCAGCATCCACCACGCTGTGGCCCTGCATTTCGAGCTCGCGGGCGAATTCGACGATAAGGATGGCGTTTTTGGCTGACAGCCCAACCAGGACGACCAGACCTATCTGGGTGAAAATGTTGTTGTCGCCTTGCGTCAGCCAGACGCCTAACAGCGCAGACAAGATGCTCATCGGTACGATCATGATCACCGCCATCGGCAAGGCCAGGCTCTCGTATTGAGCGGCAAGCACCAGAAAAACCAACAGCACGCAGATCGGGAATACCAACAGTGCGGAGTTACCGGCCAACTGCTGCTGGTAAGCGAGATCTGTCCATTCGAACTTGATGCCTGCAGGTAAGGTTTGCTTGGCGATGCGTTCGATCGCCGCTTGAGCCTGGTTGTTGGAATACCCCGGTGCCGGTCCACCATTGAGGTCTGCGGCGGTGAAGCCGTTGTAGCGCACGACCATTTCAGGCCCATAGGTTTGCTTGACACGAAGCAAAGCGTCGAGCGGAACCATTTCGCCAGTAGTGCTCCGGGCTTTCAACTGACCGATATCGTGGGCGAATGCTCGGAAACGCGCGTCTGCTTGCACGCGTACCTGGTAGACGCGGCCAAACAGGTTGATGTCATTAACGTAAAGCGAGCCCAGGTAGATTTGCAGAGTGTCGAACACTTCGTTGACCGGCACGCCCAACTGCTGCGCCTTGACGCGATCCACCTCAAGGTTCAACTGCGGGATGTTGATGTCATAACTGCTGAACAGGGGGCCCAGCTCAGGTGCCTTTGCTGCTTCTGCGATGAACGCTTCCGTCGCGTCATGCAACGCCTGGTAGCCCAGCGCCCCGCGATCTTCGAGTTGCAACTTGAAGCCGCCGAGGGTGCCCAGGCCTAATACCGGCGGGGGGGTGAAGACCGATATCTTGGCTTCCTTGATCTGGGCAAACTTCTCATTCAGTGACTTGGCAATTGCACTGTCGCTTAAATGCACGCCATGACCGTAGCGGTCTTCGAAGGCGGTCAGCGGCAGGAACATCACCACCGAACTGGACGATGAGGTAAAGCCGTTGATCGATAGCCCAGCATGGGCAACGGTAAAGCCTACACCCGGCTCCGTCAGGGCAATACGCCCCATCTCCTGAGAGACTGCATCCGAGCGCTCAAGCGTAGCGCCACTAGGCAGTTGCGCCACTGCGATCAGGTACTGCTTGTCCTGTGCGGGTACAAAACCACCCGGTACGACGTCTCCCATGAGCACGGCCAGCGTCAACAACAAAACGTAGCAACCCATCATTACGCCCTTGTGCTTGAGCGTGCTGCGTACGCCAGCGCCGTAAGCATTGGAGCCGCGCTTGAAGAACCGGTTGAATGCGTTGAAGAACGTGCCCAAGGCCCGATCCATGATCCGCGTCAAACGGTCCTTGGGCGCATGCGGGCTTCTAAGCAGCAAAGCGGACAATGCCGGAGACAGCGTAAGAGAGTTGAATGCCGAAATGACGGTCGAAATCGCAATGGTCATCGCGAACTGCTGATAGAACTGCCCGGTCAAGCCAGACATGAATGCCAGCGGCACGAATACCGCAACCAGGGTCAGGCCAATCGCGATAATCGGGCCACTGACCTCATCCATGGCTTTGTAGGTAGCTTCTCTGGGGCTCAGTCCATGCTCCAGGTTGCGCTCGACGTTTTCCACGACGACGATGGCATCGTCCACGACAATGCCAATTGCCAAGACCATTCCGAAGAGTGAGAGCGCATTGATCGAAAAGCCAAAAGCCAGCATCAGGGAGAACGTGCCTACGATGGCAACCGGTACTGCCAGCAGAGGAATCAACGACGCTCGCCAGTTCTGAAGGAACAGAATGACGACCAGTACGACCAACGCAATGGCTTCCAGCAAGGTGTGCACAACGGCTTCGATGCTGGCGGCGACGAACCGTGTAGGGTCGTAGTTGAAGCCATAGCTGACACCTTTGGGCATTTCCTTGCCGACTTCCGCCATTTCACGGCGCACATCGTCGGCAATCTGCAGCGCATTGGCACCGGGCTGCTGGAATACCCAGATGGTCATCGAAACCTTGGTATTGAGGTGCGTGCTCTGGGTGTAATCCGACGCGCCAAGTGTTACCCGTGCCACATCGCGAAGATAGGTCACACCGCCATCGGCATTGGTTTTCAGGACAATGGCTTCAAACTCCTGGGGCGTCTGCAAGCGGCCCTTGACGTTGAGATCAAGCTGCAACGTCACGCCTGGTGCACTGGGCGTGGCACCCACCATGCCTGCCGATACTTGAGCGTTCTGCGCTTGGATCGCACTCACTACGTCGCTTGCAGACAGATTGCGCTCGGCCAGCTTTCGCGGGTCCAGCCAAACGCGCATGGAGTAATCCCCGCCGCCTTTGAGCTGAACGTCGCCTACACCCTTGATGCGGGCCAGGCGGTCACGGATATGGATAAGGCCATAATTGTGCAAGTAGTCGACGTCGTACTGATCGTTGGGTGAGAAGAGGGTCACGGCCAGGGTCATCGTGCTAGACGCCTTGATCGTAGTGACCCCGAGTTTCTGCACGGCTTCCGGTAGTCTTGGTATTGCCTGGGAGACGCGATTTTGTACTAACTGCTGGGCAAGGTTGGGGTCCATCCCCAACTCAAAGGTGACCGTGGTAGTCATCTGCCCATCACTGTTGGCCTGGGACTGCATATACAGCATCTTTTCCACGCCATTGATTTTTTCCTCAATAGGCGCAGCCACCGTTTCAGCAATGACCTTGGGGTTGGCGCCGGGGAACTCGGCGTGCACCAGCACCTGCGGCGGCACCACCTCAGGGTACTCGGCAATGGGTAACTTGAAGAGCGAGATCACACCCAGCAGCAAGATCACCACTGACAGGACAGCGGCAAAGATGGGACGATCAATGAAGAATCGAGAGAATTTCATCGCAAGTTTTTCTTAGGCAATAGGAACCCGGCAACGCGCATTTTGCGGCGCATCGCTTTAGGTTGGTGTGCGGTTGAGGTGCTTCAGCGCTGAGCCGAGACTGCTTTGGCGGTGCTGGACATTGCGACTTGACGCGGCTTGACGGTGTCATCCGCCTGCACACGTTGCAGGCCATTGACAATGATATGGTCCTGCCCAGAGAGACCGCTTTCGACAATCCGTAAGCCGTCATAAAGACCGCCCAGGCGCACTTCGCGGTAGTGCACTTGATCCTGCTGATCTACGACCATGACAAATTTGCGATCCTGGTCGGTGCCCACCGCGTCTTCGTTGATCAGCAGGGCTTGTCGACGTTGGCCTGCGCTGACTTTGACATGTGCGTACATGCCCGGCACCAACTGGCTACGTGGATTATCAAAGCGCGCTCTCACTCGAATGGTGCCTGAGCTGCTGTTGAGCTGGTTGTCGACCGAGTCCACCACGCCTCGGCGGGAAAAGCCCGGTTCGTTGGCCAGGCCCATTTCTACTTTGATGGCTTGATCATGGGGCTGGGCCAGAAAACGCAGATAGGTTTGTTCATCCACTTCGAAGCTAGCGTAGATGGGCGAGATCGATACGATGCGAGTCAATACCGGTGCAGATGCTCCGTTAGCGACTACGTTACCTACCGTGAGTTCTGCGCGAGACACTTTGCCACTGACCGGTGCTTTGACTGAGCAATAGTCCAGGTTGACACGCGCAGTTTGCAGCCTTGCTTTCGCGGCTTCGACTTCGGCTGCACTGGTCTGTTGCAAGCGCAAGGCGGCGTCCGCATCGCGTTGCGCAATCGCATTCTGGCCAAGCAGGCGCTTGGCGCGCTCGGCATCAGCGTGAGCGTAGGCGTAACGGGCGCTGGCGCCGGCGACTTCTGCCAAGGCTTGATCGACAGCGGCTTGGTACAGGCGCGTATCAATCGTGAACAGCAGATCGCCCCGATTGACTTGGGCGCCATCTTTGAAGTGCACGGCAGTGATAGCACCGGGCACCAATGGGCGGACATCGACGGTTTCAACGGCTTCGAGTTTCCCCGAGTAAGTCTGGTATTCGTTGAGTTGTTCGGCAATGGGCGTGGCGATGTCGACCTCTGCATGCACGGCGTCCGGCGTTTGTTCGCTGGCTTGCGCCATGGTGTCGTTGCCCTTGCTGAGCAACTGGTAACCGGTTCCCGCCGCGGCGGTTAGAACGAAGGCCAGGGCGAGGGGGACTTTCTTGAATGGGAGGTTCATGAGCACGGCAAATAGAGGCTATGGCTGAAAGATGCGCAATGCTAAGGTAGATCAAATGATCGATAAATACGCTTTAAATCCTTAAACTGTAGCCAAAATGTCCTCAATGAGCGTTACCTATGTCTTCCAGTGATAGTTTTGCCGGCATTCATACATTCGTCACCACTGCCAAATGCGCGAGTTTCACAGAGGCGGCAGACCGCTTGGATATTTCCAAATCAGCGGTAGGCAAGGCGATTGCCCGCCTGGAGCAACGGCTGGGTGTGATGCTGTTTCACCGCACCACCAGGAGGTTGTCGTTAACGGCTGATGGGGAGGCTTATCTGGCTGCCTGCAGCGGCGCGCTGGACGAAATCCGTGATGTTGAAAATTGCCTGACTTCCAAGGCACATGAACCTTCTGGGCAACTGCGTGTGGACATGCCGGTGGCGCTGGGGCGCAAAATGATCTTGCCGATCACCTTGGAGATTGGGCAGCGCTATCCGGGGCTTACATTCACACTGACATTCAATGACCATCTCATCGACCCCGTGGAAGAAGGGGTGGATCTGGTTATCCGCTTTGGCGACCCAGGCGACCATCAAGGCTTGATCGCCCGTCCATTGACGCGTCAACGCCTGATCATCTGCGCAGCCCCCGCTTATTTGCAGGCGCGGGGCACACCGCACTCACTGGAAGAAATTGACCAGCACGCCTGCATCGTTACATACCGTCGAGGGCAGCCCTTGGGCTGGCGGGTAATGAGAGATGGTCAGGCTGCGCGTATCGTGCCACCTGCTACACACCAGATTGGCGATGGTGCGGCAATGATCGACGTTGCCCTCGCGGGCCTGGGTTTATGCCAGATGCCGTTGTGCGTTGTGCAGGAGCATCTGGAGGCCGGTAGGCTGGTGAGTGTGCTGGAAACCTTCGAACCCGCTCCGGTGACGGTCTACGCATTGTGGCCAAAAACCGCGCACCTGCGGCCCAAGGTGCGCTGCCTGATCGATACGCTGCTTGAAATGGGGGAGAGCGGCAAACTTGGATGAGCCGTCGCAGAAGCGATATCGGGGGCAATTTTGCAACATCTCAGTGTGCTAGCACCGAGCTGCGCACTTTGCGCCCTAGCCATAGATTTGTCACCAGGCACAGTCCCAGCGCAGCCACGCACAAGAGCATTGATGTCGACATACCTTGTGTGAAGGCGGGACGCTCGGCATGAGCAATCAAAAGGCCGAAGATGGCCACACCCAACACCCCTCCCACTTGTCTTGCAGATGACATCAGGCCTGAGGCGATCCCTGCGTCTTGCTGGGTTACAGCCGCAAGCATGGTGTTGTTCATCGAGGGTACAGTGGCTGCGCTGCCAATCCCGACGATTATCAGCGCTGAATCCAGCATCCAGCTAGCGCTGTCAGGGCTGATCCGCGACAGTATCAGGAAGCCGCATACCTGCAAGCAGGTCCCTAGGGTCATGATCCGCAACGCGCTGAAGTGGCGCCCAAGCCGGGCCGAAGCCAGCGAGGAGAGGGTCATGACGGCCGTGAGAGGGATGAACGCAAGGCCTGTTCGGACAGCGTCATAGCCCAATATCGTCTGGAAATAAATGCTCAGGACGAAGACGACCCCGTAAAACGTGAAGTTGATAACCGACCCCGTGAGCATCATCGCTATAAGCATGTTGTTGCGTGCAAGGCGAACGGGAATCATGGGGGCAGCCACTCGCTGTTCGATCAGCACAAATGCCAACAGCACCAGGCAAAAAAGGGCGAGCACCGACAGTGGTATCAGCGACCAGCCTCGTTCACTTGCCTCGGTCAGGCCGTAGGTCAGCAGCGCCAATGCCAGCGCGATGGTCACTTGACCATACACGTCTATGCGTTTTTCTACCTTGGGTGAAGCCGGCGTGTAGCGCAACGTCAATGCGATGGCCAACAGGCCCAATGGGATGTTGATCAAGAACACGCTGCGCCAGCCCAGATGCTCGATCATCAGTCCGCCCAGCACCGGCCCGGCCGCTAGGGCAATACCTCCGCTGGCTCCCCATAACGCCACTGCCGCTTTGCGCTGTTCGGGGTTGGTAAAGTTGAGTCGTAGAAGGGTGAGTGATGTGGGAATCATCAATGCCGCACCTAACCCCTGTACGCAACGAAAGCTGATCAGCTGAACCATACTGCCGGCGAGACCGCAACCCAGGGAGCTCAAGGTGAAAACGATGAACCCGCCGACGAACACCGGTTTGGCGCCCAGCTTGTCGCCGCAACTGCCGCCAAAAATCAGCAAGGCCGAGAAGGTCAGTGCGTAGCTGTTGATCACCCACTGCAAACCAGTGAGGTTGGTGTCAAATGCTGCCTTCAAGGCGCCCAAACCCACATTGACCACGCTCACATCCAGTTGCACGACGAAGAAGCCCAGGCACGCAGCCATTTGGATGGCGGAGAGTTTTGTTGCTTTGTACATGGCAGACCAGAAGGGGATGGAGATGGGATCGAGATTAAAGCTTGCCATGCCATGCGTAAATACTAGAATCTGCGGACTTGCCATGCAGGATTGCATAGATTATGAACTGGGAAGATTTGCGCTTTTTTTTGGCCATAGGTCAGTCCGGCACACTGTCGGGCGCCGCACGCGCCCTTCAGGTAGATCAGGCAACGGTGAGCCGACGTTTGATAGCCCTGGAAGCCAGTCTGGCGGTGCGCTTGGTCAACCGCCTGCCACGGGAAGCCCAATTGACGGCTGCGGGACAACAAGTCCTCAAGCAAGCCATGGAGATAGAAAAGTACGCCTACAGCGTGAAGCGCATCACGGCTGGCTTGGGGGAGCAAGAGCGTACGACCGTATCCATCTCTGCTCCACCCATACTCGCTCGCCACTTTCTGGCCCCGCATCTGCTGTCGCTGTCACAAAAACTTGAGCAGGCCAAGTTGTCCATCTTGAGCGAGTCCCATTTTGCTTCATTGGCTCGGATGGAGGCCGACCTGGCTGTTCGGCTCGCTACCGGCTCAACGGACACGGACATCATCAAGAAAGTAGGTCGTGTTGATTTCGCACTGTATGCAGCACGCACGTACCCCCATCAGTCAGAGCCCGCACGCTGGGAGTTTGTGGGGTATACAGAGCGTCAGAAAGATTTCGATCATAAGCGTTGGTTGTACCAGGTGATTGGCGAGCGGCGGGTAAGCTGTGAGGTATCTGACCTGAGCAACCAGTACGAAGCCGCCTGTTCGGGCATCGGTGTGGCGGGGCTGCCATGTTTTTTAGCGGATAGAGATGAGCGCCTGGTGCGCTTGGACGCCCATGAGACACTGCTCTCACTTAATATATGGATGGCCATTCACCCGGACCGCCGAAATGATGCGCTTATTCGCCGAACGATGGTGGCCATCATCGAGTTAGTTGAAGCGGTGGGATTATCCCACTGAAAATCTAAACAGGCATGGAAGGGGTGAGGCGACAACGACTGCATACCCTCTCATGCCCATCGAGGAAACCACCGCTTACCTCGTGAGCGCAGCGGTCACTCAATGTGTTCGAATTCTGGCTTTTCGTTTTTGTCTGGCACTGACAGTGGCGTACCTTCAACCCCTGCGTAAGCCACTATGACAACGGCCTCCTCATCACCGGTTACGCCGCGGTGGCTTGCGCCAACCGACTCCGGAAAGGCCTCGCCAGCTTTGACAACGAGCGACTTCTTGCTAAGTCTATCTTCAATGGTCAGTTGACCTGATATCACGTAGGCAATGTTGGCAACAGGGTGGTGATGCCACGGCAGCGCCGTGTGGGGCGGTATTGTAATTTTGAGTAAGGACAATTTAGGCTGGCCGGATGGGTAGGGTGCATATTTGACACCTTCCCAGGATGTTGTGCTGTTCACTACAACTTTCGCCTTTGGCGCAAGTGCCTCACTGGCCTTTACGCTGCTGAGCAGGGTAAGGCTGATCAGGGCAGCGGCGATAACTGACTTGAGCACGATCGAAGGGGTCGACCTGTCAGGGGTAACGCATCGCGATATTTCAGTCATGGCTTGGGGACCTATCTTGTTGTTTTGAGCCTTCATCGTGTATGGAAAGTGGAAGGCGGTATTGAACCGGGCATGTTTTTCATAGAACAAAAATTGCAATGCCTTAGCCGGACGCCGGTATCGAGCCCTACAGCATGCTTGTTCAGAAGTGGTAATACATGCCGACAGCCAGGTTGCGGGGATCATCACCGGATTCCTCGACTGGAATTCCGGCGTAACTCGATGACGATTTCATCTTGTTGGCAATCATGGCTACACGGCCATAAATCGCCCAATTGGGTTTGAGAAAATGATCGTAGCCAATCATCACGCCGGTGGCGTTCTTGCCGTCAGTCTCCACGTCACGCTGTACAACCATCAGGCGCGCCACATCGGTTTTGCCAACCGGTGCCATGAAGCCCAGCGTCCAGGCCGTCATGCTCGGCGTGTCATGTTGATCCACATCTTGTCGTTGCCACGTCAGGCTGGAAGAGAACGGGCCGAAGTCGTAGAACGCAGAAGCGCTTTTGAAGTAGTTGTGTGTCTGGCGCTCGTGACCATTGTCATTCCAGGGATCACTGAGGTAGTCGTTGAACGAACCCAGCAGCATCATGCGGGCGTTGGCGTACTGAACCTTCACGCCTTTACCGCGTACGGTTTTGCCAGCACTTGCAGTGTCATCGAAGCCAAAGGTTACTGCCGTACCCACGCTGAAACCGGCCACCGTGGGCGTGGTATACGCCAGGGTGTGCTTGGGACGCATATCCAGGTAGTAGGCGCCTTTGCCTGACGGTGGCAGGGTCAGGAATGTGTATGGCGAACCGTACACGGCCAGGAACGGGTCGGCGTAGCTGGGGGTGCTCATGTTGTAGGTTTTACCGAACTCTAGCTTGCCGTACCGCTTCGAACGTAGCGCTGCTACCGCAAGGCGAAGCGTGCCGATTTGCTTCCAGTGTTGCTCCAAGGCCTCCCCATTGAGGTTGAAACCCTCTTCGACATCGAGTTCCAGCACCGTGTCTTCAGCAAGTGCTTTGCGCATGTAGAGGCCCAGTTTGTTGGTCCACGCGCCACCACCCTCGACACGCAGGCCTTCATGGTGCTGCGAATCATGGTATGAGGCAAAAGCGTCCACGGTCCCGTACAGTTTGAGTTTATCGTCGTAACCTTTGTCGACGTTGTAGTACCCGAATCCCGATGCAACTCTTCCCAGCGCCGGGAACCCCTCTGCGTTGGCACCCTGTGCAAGACCAAGGCCGATCATCATAAGCGCAAGTAACGGGCGTCGCTCGTGTAGACAAGTGCACATGCCTGAGACTCCTCCTGTCTCAATGAACCTGTGTGCAGCCTCCCTAAGATTTCAGTGCGCGAAAATTAACTATTTGGGCGCTTCATGTTATTTGGGCAACGAGGGGGTGTAGATGAGCTGAATAGACGGGTAGCGCGTTGTTGGCTGAGCGTCGAGATGCGTTTAGAAGGCAGTGGGCAACCTGCAATGAGCAGCGATTTATGCTGACTACTGATGCACACAGCCATGGCACGAATGCCAAATGCACTTGAATCGAGCATTTTCATCGCTGGCATCAGAGGGTCTTATGAATATGGTTAAGCCCTTGCGTAAAGGGCAAGACTCGACGGCATGACCGCTTTGTTAGATTGCCTGCGTGCATGTCACCCTGATTACAAGGCTCCACTGCCATACCTGGGACATGCAAAAGGGCAGCGCCTATCCACAGCGCACTGTCGCAACCTTCTGGTCTTGGACATGAATAAGGACTGGCATGCGGATTCACGTCACCTTCACCGATCGCGTAGGCATCACACAGGAAGTGCTGGCACTGCTGGTAGTACGAAAGCTCAATCTTGAAGCGGTAGAAATGATCCCACCGAACGTCTATATCGATGCACCTGCGTTAAGCGATCTGCTGCTGCAAGACTTGCAAGCTGCACTTCTGCAAATCAAAGGTGTACAAAGCGTCCGGTGGATAGATCTCTTGCCTGGCCAGCATCGCCGGCTGCAACTGGCGACATTGCTTGCAACGGTCAGTGATCCGGTACTGGCGGTTGACCCCAGCGGTCATGTCATGGTGGCCAACCCACGCCTGATGGACATGCTTGGAAGAGACCCTACTGGCGAGCCGGTATCGCAGTTCCTGCAGCACGCCAATCCTGGGGAAGATCTTATAGCAGACGGTTTTCGCCTGCCGGTGTGCGAGGTTAGCGTTCAAGGCCAGAAGATGCTGCTTGATGCAATTCCGATTGCTGATGGCACTGATGCAGCAGCAAAACCCGCAGGTGGATTGATAACGCTCTACCCACACTGCAGCCAAGAAACAGCGGGGGAACTGCGGCAATCGGCGATTGGGGGGCTGGACACGCTTATCGGCCAGTCGCCAGAGCTTGCTTTTCTCAAGGCCCGGCTTCGCAAGGTAGCCAGCCTGAACGCGCCGCTGTTCATCCAGGGTGAAACGGGTACAGGCAAAGAACTGGTGGCCCGCGCATGCCACGCGCTGAGTCCGCGTAGCGCGGCGCCTTTTCTGGCGCTCAATTGCGCCGCACTGACCGAGAGCCTGGCGGAAAGCGAGCTGTTTGGTTATGCCGCAGGGGCTTTCACCGGTGCCCAGCGCGGCGGCAAACCGGGCCTGCTGGAACAGGCTGATCGCGGGACCGTGTTTCTGGATGAAATTGGCGAGATGTCACCGTACTTGCAAGCCAAGCTATTGCGCTTTCTAAGCGACGGAAGCTTTCGTCGGGTGGGCGGAGAGCGCGAATTACGGGTCAACGTGCGCGTACTTTGCGCAACCCATCGCGACCTCGAGCAGAAGGTAAGCGAGGGAACGTTTCGGGAAGACCTGTATTACCGCCTCAATGTGCTCAATGTGCAGGTACCGCCTCTGCGTGAGCGTGGGCACGACATTCTGCTGCTGGCCAAGCACTTTCTCAAGCAGGCCTGTAAACAAATCAGGCGGACTGAGTGCCGGCTGGCACCCTCGACGTATCCTAAATTATTGCAGAACAATTGGTCCGGTAATGTACGCCAGTTGCAAAGTGTCATCTTCCGAGCAGCGGCGATCTGTGAAGCGAACCTGATCGGCTGCGCCGATCTCGAACTTGCTGGAACGCCCCACGCCGAAATCAACGCGCAAGCTGGTGAAGTCCGTAGCCTGGATGATGCCGTACAGGACTTTGAAAAGGCCCTGTTGACGCGCCTCTATCCGCAATATCCCTCCACGCGCCAACTGGCCGCCCGCTTGAACACGTCCCACACGGCAATCGGCCTACGACTGCGAAAGTACGGTATCGCGAAGGTCTAGGCCGCTTTGGAGCTGTTTCGTTACGGTGTAAGTTTTTCCTTACAGGCAGTCGGTGATTGAAATTTCGCGCAAACCCTACCGGTGTTAGACGCAGCGCTACACAACCCCTCTATAGCGATTCAGTCCCTTGGAGCGATTACGCTCCGCTGCGCCATGAGAGCCCGCAGAAACCTACCTTAACCTATTGATATACATAGTCTTTTACGTATTGGCATCGCAGTTGCTAAGTCTGCGCACAGGGAACAAGGCGATTACGATCGTCTTGTATCCGACCACTTCGCAGTCATGACAACGTCACCCGAACGAGAAGGAATAAACCATGTTTCACAAAAGCCTGACCCTGTCCGACTTCGATCCAGTCCTGTTCGAGAGCATGCGCCGCGAGGCCCAGCGCCAAGAGGATCACATTGAGCTCATTGCGTCGGAAAACTACACCAGCCCACAGGTCATGCAGGCCCAAGGTAGTGAGCTGACCAACAAGTATGCCGAAGGCTATCCCGGCAAGCGCTATTACGGAGGGTGTGAACATGTGGACGTGGTGGAGCAACTGGCCATTTACCGCGCCAAGACGCTCTTTGGCGCAGATTACGCGAACGTGCAGCCACATTCAGGCTCGCAGGCCAACGCCGCCGTTTATCTGGCACTGTTGGAGGCGGGTGACACGCTGCTGGGCATGAGCCTGGCGCACGGTGGGCACCTCACTCATGGTGCGAAAGTCAGCTCCTCGGGCAAGTTGTATAACGCGGTGCAGTATGGCATCGACGAAAACGGCCTGATCGATTACGACGAGGTCGAGCGACTGGCCCTTGAGCACAAGCCGAAAATGCTCGTGGCGGGCTTTTCTGCGTACTCCAGGACCCTCGATTTTCCACGTTTGCGCGCTATCGCCGACAAGGCAGGTGCCTGGTTGTTCGTCGACATGGCGCACGTCGCTGGCCTGGTTGCCGCCGGCGTTTACCCGAACCCGCTGCCTTACGCCGATGTGGTAACCACCACCACCCACAAGACGCTACGGGGCCCGCGAGGGGGGCTTATCCTGGCTCGCAGTAACCCAGAACTGGAGAAGAAGCTGAACGCCGCCGTATTCCCTGGCGGGCAGGGCGGCCCGTTGATGCATGTGATCGCTGCCAAGGCCGTGTGCTTCAAAGAAGCGCTGGAGCCGTCATTCGTGCAGTATCAGAAGCAGGTGATACGCAATGCCCAGGCCATGGCGCAGGTGTTCATGAACCGCGGTTACGACGTTGTCTCCGGCGGCACGGACAACCACCTGTTTCTGGTCAGCTTGATCCGCCAGGGCATTACCGGCAAGGACGCAGACGCTGCGCTCGGCAGGGCGCACATTACCGTCAACAAGAATGCGGTCCCTAACGATCCTCAGTCGCCATTTGTAACATCGGGCCTGCGCATCGGCACGCCTGCGGTCACCACCCGTGGCCTGCAAGAAGAAAGTTGTCGCGAGCTTGCGGGCTGGATCTGCGACATTCTCGACCACCTCGGTGATGCCGATGTCGAAGCGCATGTGGCTACCCAGGTGGCCCAGTTGTGTGCACGTTTCCCGGTCTATTCGGCCTGAGTGCTGGTTAGCCCCCGGGCGCTCGCCCAACTGGTCGAGGTCGGGGATCAAGGCGGGTATGCATGCCCGCCCTTCGTTGTTGGCAGGTGACAGCATGAATCGAGTACAGACTGGCAAGATGGAAATGGGGGTCAAGTTGCGCGGTGCTGATAAAGTCGCGCGAATCCCGGTCAAGATCATACCCACCGAGGAGATACCACGTAAGCCGGACTGGATCCGCGTGCCGGTAGCAGCCTCACCCGCCGTCGCGCGCATCAAGCGCCTGCTGCGCCAGCACAGGCTGCATAGTGTCTGCGAGGAGGCGGCCTGCCCGAACCTTGGCGAGTGTTTTTCCGGGGGCACCGCAACGTTCATGATTATGGGTGACATCTGCACCCGGCGCTGTCCGTTCTGTGATGTCGGCCATGGTCGGCCAAAGCCGCTGGACAATGAGGAGCCGAAGAACCTGGCCATCGCCATCGCCGACTTGCAGTTGAAATACGTAGTGATCACCTCGGTGGATCGCGATGACCTGCGTGACGGTGGAGCAGGGCACTTCGCCGCCTGCCTTCGCGAAATCCGTGCATTGTCCCCGGGCATAAAGCTCGAGACCCTGGTCCCTGACTACCGCGGCCGGATGGAAGTCGCGTTGGCGGTCACAGCCACGGCGCCGCCCGATGTGTTCAACCACAACCTTGAAACGGT
Organism: Pseudomonas sp. M2; assembly: GCF_015751845.1. Lineage (NCBI taxonomy): Bacteria > Pseudomonadati > Pseudomonadota > Gammaproteobacteria > Pseudomonadales > Pseudomonadaceae > Pseudomonas > Pseudomonas sp. M2. The sequence continues at coordinate 5,270,744 of NZ_JADOUD010000001.1, read as the reverse complement.
CCCGCGTCTTTACAAAGCTGCACGGCCGGGTTCCGACTTCGAATGGTCGCTGGATCTGTTGCAGCAATTCAAGCAGGGTGTGCCGAACGTTCCAACCAAGTCAGGTTTGATGCTCGGCTTGGGCGAGACTGACGACGAAGTGATCGAAGTGATGCAGCGCATGCGCGAGCATGACATCGATATGCTGACGCTAGGCCAATACCTGCAACCCTCGCGCAGCCATCTGCCGGTGCAGCGTTTCGTGCACCCGGATACCTTTGCCTGGTTCGCCGAGGAGGGCACCAGGATGGGTTTCAAGAACGTCGCCTCCGGCCCGCTGGTGCGTTCGTCCTACCATGCGGAGCAGCAAGTGTCGGGGCACTGAGCATTCCGCGCGTTGCTGCCCCCAACAGGGACAGCCTGGGCAAACGCTTGAGGGCCGGGCTAGCGTACGATCGCCTTTATTGCCTCTTAGGGTCGAATCACGCCTTGCTGCCTCGACGTTAGCCTTGAGCGTCGCGAATCATGTTCCGAGCAATCACGATCTGTTGGATCTGAGTGGTGCCTTCATAGATACGGAACAGCCTGACATCCCGGTAGAAACGTTCGATCGCGTACTCACTGACATAGCCGGCACCGCCATGTATCTGTACGCAGCGGTCTGCAACGCGGCCGCACATTTCTGTCGAGAACATTTTGGCGCAGGAGGCTTCGGTACTGACGTTCTGGCCATTGTCGCGTTTACGAGCCGCATCGACCACCATGCAGCGGCTGGCATAGATTTCTGCCTTGCTGTCGGCAAGCATCGCCTGGATCAACTGAAATTCGGCGATAGGTTTACCGAACTGTTTACGCTCCAAGGCATAGCGCAAGGCATCATCGAGCATCCTTTCAGCAGCACCGATGCTCAACGCAGCGATATGCAGGCGTCCTTTGTCGAGCACTTTCATGGCGGTCTTGAAGCCCACGCCCTCGACTCCCCCGATCAGTTGGCTCGCGGGTACTCGTGCGTTTTCGAAGATCACGTCGCAGGTGTGGGCGCCTTTATGACCCATTTTGTGATCAGGCTTACCCAAGGAAACACCCGGCGTACCACGCTCGACGATGAATGCGCTGATCCCACCTGCACCTTTGATATCGGAGCTGGTCCGCGCCATCACGGTGTAGATTCCGGCGTGAGGGGCATTGGTGATGAACCGCTTGGTGCCATGGAGCACATAGCTGTCGCCATCACGCACAGCGGTGGTCTTGAGTGATGCGGCATCCGAACCCGCGTCAGGCTCGGTCAGGCAGAAGGAGCTGAGCAGTTCACCACTGGCCAGTGGGGGCAGGTAACGCTGCTTCTGTTCTGCAGTACCGTCAAGCAGGATGCCGATCGAGCCGATCCCGTTGTTGGTACCAATGTAGGAGCGAAAGGCTGGGGATGTGCGCCCCAGCTCGAAGGCGATGTTGACCTCTTCCTCCATCGTGACACCCAATCCGCCAAATTCTTCCGGCAGTGTCAGGCCGAACAACCCCATGGCTTGCATCTGCTCGACGATGTCCTGTGGAATCGTGTCGGTATCAGCAACCTCATTTTCACGGGGGATGAGGACTTCGTTGACGAACTGACGAAGCGAATCCAAGAGGATGTCCAGGGTTTCGTTATCACGGATCATGTGCGCTCCTAACGCTCGCAGGCGAGCGGGTCTTTATCAGGGCGCCGTTACTCCGTTGTGTCAGCGAGCAGCGGCACCGATGTTGTTAACCATGTTGATCAGGCGAGGCCCGATATCGTCCATCAGTCGTTCACGGGGCAGCTGAAAGCTCGGCCCACCGCAGTTGAACGTCAGCAACCCGTACTGCGGGTGTAGCAACGGCACCGCTACCGAGTTGACGTCGCGATGCCATTCACCGATCGAGAGGCAGAAGCCATAGTCGGTGTAATCCCTGAATGCCCGGTCCAGGCCTTTGCGAATCGACGGCCACTGGTCCGACTCACGCTGGCGTATGTGATCGAGCAGAAACTCCCGTTCGGTTTCCGGCATTGCCGCCAGGCAGGCACGGCCTACCGAACTCTGTGCCAGTGGCAAGTAGCTGCCGATCTGGCGGCGCATCGTCGTGTTGCCTTGGCCCTGTACCACATCCAGATAGACCATCTGCAGGCGATCGCGGGAAGCCATGGCGACTGCTGCCTGGGCATGGTTGGCCAATGCCTCCATCAATGGATGAGCCACTGCACGAATCGACAGGTTCGACAGCATGGCGTAGCCAAAGCCCAGTACACCGACATCCAGTTGATACTTGCCTGAATGCACTTCTCGCTTGAGGCAGCCCAGTCGCATCAGCGTATTGGTGAGCCTCGTCACAGTCGGTTTGGGCAGGCCGGTCATGCGCGCCAGGTCCTGATTGCCCAGCACGTTGTCGCGCGGTGTGAAACAGCGCATCAACTCCAGACCACGCGCCAGTGCCGTCACGAACTGACCGCTGCTGTCGTCTTCGCCCATGGAGCTTGCGGGGTCGACCATGCCCATCCTGAGTAACCCGATTTCGTCTGCTCCCGTTGTGCTTTCTATGGTCGGCTGACCTGCCTTGTTGCGAGCCATGGTAGAACCTCATTTCAGAAAAATGCAAGAAAATAAAATCCGGTTTCGCCTGACGAAATTATAGAGTGTGTGCCTTTAAATACCAAGTTTTTCATAGATGACGCATAACTATATGTAAATAAAGGCTTTTATAAGTTTAAGTGGATTTCTTGTTTACAGCCTTTTGCGCTCGTCCCTATGATTGATAGCAAATACGGTATCCAGTTCCGCCTGGCGAAACTAAAACAAGAGGTCGCTATGAACTCCCCACCAGAAGCTGTTGTACGCCTGAACATTCAGGAAAATGCCGTTGCAGTCGTCCGTATCGATCGGCCCGAAGTCAAGAACGCGCTCAATAGTGCGGTGCGTGAGCAGTTGGCAGAGATTTTTCGGGCATTGGCCGCCGATAACCGCGTTCGCTCCATTGTCCTGACTGGCGATGAGCAGTGCTTTGTGGCTGGCGCCGATATCCGCGAGTTCGCCCAAACCAGTCCCGTGCAGATGTACCTTCGCCACACCGAATACCTTTGGGACGCCATCGCTCGCTGCCCCAAGCCAGTCATTGCGGCCGTCAACGGGTTTGCCCTGGGTGGTGGCTGTGAACTGGCGATGCACTGCGACATCATCGTCGCGGGTCAATCAGCACGCTTCGGTCAACCAGAGGTCAAGCTGGGGCTGATGCCGGGCGCTGGTGGTACTCAACGCTTGATCCGTGCTGTCGGAAAATTCCAGGCAATGCGCATCGCGCTGACCGGTTGCCTGGTGCCAGCGCCCGAGGCGCTCGCCATGGGCATGGTCAGCGAAGTCGTGAGCGACGATCGCACGCTGCCCCGTGCACTTGAACTCGCCGCGCAAATCGCCGAGCTGCCGCCCTTGGCTGTCGCCCAGATCAAGGAGGTGATGCTGCTAGGTGCGGATTTACCCCTAGACAGTGCTTTGGCCTTGGAGAGGAAGGCATTTCAATTGCTGTTCGACTCCAGGGATCAGAAAGAGGGCGCCTGCGCCTTTCTTGAAAAACGCAAAGCCAGCTTTTCGGGAGAGTGACGCATGACACACGAGATCAGGCGAATGGCAGTGGTGGGGGCGGGGATCATGGGCACTGGCATCGCCCAGATTGCCGCCCAGGCCGGCATCGAGGTTGTACTGTTCGACAACCGCGAAGGCGCGGCCCAGGCTGCTCGCGACACCTTGAGCCAAACGATGGACAGGCTGGTAACGAAAGGCAAGCTGACTACCAGCGATGCCCAGGCGACGCTTGAGCGTTTGAAGGTAGCAACAGCCTTGCCCGAGCTCAGTGACGTCGAACTGGTAATCGAAGCGATCATTGAGCGACTCGATGCCAAGCAAGAGTTGCTGGCACAGCTGGAGGCCGTTGTAAAGGATGACTGCATTCTGGCAACCAATACGTCATCGCTGTCGGTGACCAGCATCGCACGGGAATGCAGGCATCCCGAGCGGGTCGCGGGCTTCCACTTCTTCAACCCGGTGCCGCTGATGAAAGTGGTCGAGGTCATCGATGGTTTGGCCAGTGATCCGAGCGTCGGGGACCGTCTGCAGGCGCTGGCCGCGCGCATGGGCCATCGGGGCATCCGCGCCAAAGACACCCCAGGCTTCATCATCAACCATGCGGGGCGTGCATACAGCACCGAAGCCTTGCAAATTCTCAAGGAAGGCGTTGCGCCGCCGGCCGAAATCGACCGAATTCTGCGTGAAGGTCTCGGCTTTCGCATGGGGCCACTGGAGTTGTTCGATCTGACGGCGCTTGACGTGTCCCACCCAGTGATCGAGTCGATCTATAACCAGTTCTACCAAGAGCCCCGTTACCGTCCTGCCGCGCTGACCCGGCAAATGCTCGACGCCGGTCATGTCGGGCGCAAGGTCGGCCGTGGATTCTACCGTTATGCAAACGGCCAGATGATCGATGCGCCCCAGGCGCAAGCTGTCCCCGCAGTAGAGGCAATGCCTGCGGTGTGGCTGGGGTCCGAGAACGAAACTGACCGCAGCAGGCTCAGCGCACTGCTCAGGCAACTGGGCGCACAGTTAGAGGAGGGCGCCGAGCCCTCAGACGCGGCACTGTGCCTGCTGGCGCCCTACGGTATTGATGCCAGTTGCGCTGCACAGCGCTTCGGCGTCGATCCGTCGCGAACGGTGTGCATCGATCCGCTGCTCGATCAGGCGCGGTATCGCACGCTGATGCTGACGCCTGCCACTCGTGTGGATATGCGCAATGCGGCACATGCGCTGCTGGCGCGTGATGGCGTAGGTGTCAGTGTGATCAATGACAGCGTCGGCTTCGTCGCCCAGCGGGTGCTGGCAATGATCGTCAACCTGGCGGGCGATATCGTTCAGCAGGGCATCGCCAGCGTTGAAGACCTGGATGAAGGCGTGCGACGCGGGCTGGGTTACCCGCAGGGGCCGTTGGCCTGGGGTGACAGCATTGGTACCCGGTGCTTGCTCACCATCCTGGACCGCATGACGCAATTGACCGGCGACCCGCGCTATCGCGCCGGCCCATGGTTGCGCCGTCGTGCAACCATGGGGCTGTCGTTGTGCCATCCAGAACCAACACTGATCTGATCTTCTACGTTTAGGATACTGCCATGCTCGATGCTTATATCTTTGCGGGGTTGCGTACGCCCTTCGGCCGCCACGGTGGTGCACTGGCTGCGGTGCGACCAGACGATCTCGCTGCCCATGTGATCCGGGAATTGCTGGCACGGCACGCCATCCCTGGTGACGCCATCGAGGACGTGATCCTCGGCAACACCAACCAGGCGGGTGAGGACAGCCGCAATATCGCGCGGCACGCAGCGCTGCTTGCCGGATTACCGGTAACGGTTCCGGGCCAGACGGTCAATCGGTTGTGCGCCAGTGGTTTGGCAGCGGTCATCGATGCCGCCCGTGCGGTCACCTGCCAGGAAGGTGAACTGTTCGTGGCCGGCGGGGTGGAAAGCATGTCGCGTGCGCCATTCGTCATGGCAAAAGCAGAGGCGGCTTATAGCCGAGACTTTTCGGTGTATGACAGTACGATCGGCGCGCGCTTTCCGAATCCGAAGATCGTTTCGGAGTTTGGCAATGACAGCATGCCGCAGACTGGCGACAACGTAGCTCAGGAGTACGGTATTGGGCGGGAGCACGCTGACCTCTTCGCGGCCCGCTCGCAGGCCAACTACGAAGCTGCGCGCGCTAGCGGTTTCTTCGACGACGAGTTATTGAGTGTCAGCGTGCCGACTGGCCGCAAGACGCCCCCAAACCTAGTGGATCATGATGAACACCCGCGACCACAATCTGACATTGCGGCCTTGAGTCGCCTGCGGCCTTTGCAGGAAGGGGGTGTAGTCACCGCTGGCAATGCCTCAGGTGTCAACGATGGTGCCGCCGCTCTACTGATCGGCACGTCGGCTGCAGGAGAACGTCACGGTTTGGTGCCCATGGCACGCATCCTCTCTAGCGCGGCTGCGGGCGTGGCGCCGCGCATCATGGGTGTTGGTCCGGTTGAGGCAATCAACAAAGCCTTGGCGCGTGCCGGCCTGACACTGGCGGACATGGATATCATCGAAATCAATGAAGCATTTGCCAGCCAGGTGCTGGGTTGCCTGAAAGGTTTGGGGCTCACCTTCGATGATCCGCGGGTCAACCCCAACGGTGGCGCGATTGCGGTGGGGCATCCCTTGGGCGCTTCCGGTGCGCGCCTGGCGCTGAGCACGGCGCGGGCACTGCAGCACAGTGGCAAGCGTTACGCCGTGGTGAGCCTGTGTATCGGGGTCGGCCAAGGGCTGGCAATGGTTATCGAACGCGTGTAAAGCCGCTTCTGCAAAGGTGAAATGACATGGGTGCTTTGACTGGATACCGCGTGCTCGACTTGAGCCGTGTACTTGCCGGCCCGTGGTGTGGGCAAACGCTGGCCGACCTTGGGGCAGAAGTGATCAAGGTGGAACGACCGGGGGCAGGTGACGATACCCGTGGTTGGGGGCCACCCTGGATGAAAGGTCAGCATGACCAACTGACCTCGGAGGCCTCTTATTATCAATCGACCAACCGCGGGAAGTTATCGGTTGCGCTGAACCTGGCCAGCCCCGAAGGGCAGGCATTGGTACGCGCCCTGGCGATCGACTGCGATGTGCTGATCGAGAATTACAAAGCCGGTTCTCTGGCCAAATATGGCCTGGACTACGCCTCGCTGTCGCAATTGAACCCCCGGTTGGTCTACTGCTCCGTCACAGGCTTCGGCCAGACGGGGCCACGTGCCGCAGAACCTGGCTACGACTTTATCGTACAGGGCATTGGTGGCCTGATGAGCATCACCGGGGAGCGCGATGACCTGCCCGGCGGTGGGCCGCAAAAGGTCGGAGTAGCCTTTTCCGACCTGATGACCGGGCTGTATTCGACGGTGGCCATTCAGGCTGCGCTGCTCAGCAGGGAAAAGACCGGCGTGGGGCAGCACATCGACATGGCGCTGCTGGACGTGCAGGTAGCGACCTTATGTAACCAGAGTCAGAACTACCTTGCCTCGGGGAAACCTCCTGGGCGCTATGGCAACGCTCACGCCAACATCGTGCCCTACCAGGTGTTCCGTGCAAGTGATCAGGACTTCATCATTGCCTGCGGCAACGACTCGCAGTTCGTTGCGCTGTGTGAGGCAATTGGGTTGCCGCACCTACCTGAAGATCCGCGTTTCACACGCAACGCTGACCGTGTCGCGAATCGGGAGGTGATCATCGGGATCCTCTCGCGGCATTTCCTCGAGGGGCGTGCAGAGGATTGGATCAGCCGTGTGCACCCCCGCGGTGTGCCGATCGGCGCGATCAACAGTATCGCCCAAGCCCTGGACGAGCCTCAGGTCAAGGCGCGCAACATGCTGGTCACTATCCCTCATCCACTGAAGCCAGATTTCGTGACGGTTGGCAGCCCGATCAAGTTGTCAGCCACGCCGGTGGAATACCTGCGTCCTGCGCCGATGCTCGGTGAGCATACGGACGAAGTTCTCAAGCGTCAGCTAGGGCTGGATGACGAGCGCCTTGCACAACTAAAAGCGCTAGGTGTGATCGAGCAACTGGGTGAGCGCTGATCTCACTGCCCCCTCACGCTGCTGTCGTGAGGGATTCACTATTTTGCTGTGGAGCTATACATGAAAGTCCTTGTAGCCATCAAACGAGTGGTTGACTACAACGTCAAGGTTCGCGTCAAGGCGGACAACTCCGGCGTCGACCTTTCTAACGTCAAGATGTCCATGAACCCCTTCTGCGAAATCGCCGTGGAAGAAGCCGTACGCCTGAAGGAAAAAGGCGTTGCGACCGAGATCGTCGTCGTTTCCGTCGGCCCGACCACTGCCCAGGAGCAACTGCGTACCGCCCTGGCCCTGGGTGCCGACCGTGCCATCCTGGTCGAAGCCGCTGACGAACTGAACTCCCTTGCCGTGGCCAAGGCGCTGAAGGCCGTTGTCGACAAGGAGCAGCCGCAGCTGGTCATCCTCGGCAAGCAGGCCATCGACAGTGACAACAACCAGACCGGCCAGATGCTGGCCGCGCTCACCGGATTCGCCCAGGGCACCTTCGCCTCCAAGGTTGAAGTGGCTGGCGACAAGCTGAATGTCACCCGTGAAATCGACGGTGGCCTGCAGACCGTTGCACTGAACCTGCCAGCCATCGTTACCACCGACTTGCGCCTGAACGAGCCACGCTACGCGTCGCTGCCGAACATCATGAAGGCCAAGAAGAAGCCGCTGGAGACCGTCAAGCCTGACGATCTGGGCGTTTCCCTCGCCTCCACCAACAAGACCGTGAAGGTTGAAGCCCCGGCTGCCCGCAGCGCTGGCATCAAGGTCAAATCGGTGGCTGAACTGGTCGAGAAGCTGAAGAACGAAGCGAAGGTAATCTAAATGACTATCCTGGTTGTCGCTGACCTCCTACAAGGTCCTGAGAACGGTGCCGTAGCGCCGTCCACCCTGAACACTGTTGCCGCAGCCGCCAAGATCGGTGGTGATGTGCACGTTCTGGTCGCTGGCCAGAACGTCGGTGGCGTTGCCGAATCCGCTGCCAAGATCGCTGGCGTTGCCAAGGTACTGGTGGTTGATAACGCTGCCTACGCCCACGTCCTGCCGGAAAACGTCGCGCCGCTGATCGTTGCTCTTGTTGAACAAGGCGGGGCCAAGGGTTACAGCCACGTGCTGGCCCCGGCCACCACCCACGGCAAGAACATCCTGCCGCGCGTTGCCGCGCTGCTGGACGTCGACCAGATCTCCGAGATCATTTCGGTCGAATCCGCCGACACCTTCAAGCGCCCGATCTACGCTGGTAACGCCATTGCCACCGTGCAATCGAGCGCTGCGGTCAAGGTCATCACCGTGCGTACCACCGGCTTTGATGCCGTGGCGGCCGAAGGCGGCTCCGCTGCCGTTGAAGCGGTAGGCGCTGCGCACAACGCCGGCATTTCGGCTTTCGTTGGCGAAGAGCTGGCCAAGTCCGACCGCCCAGAGCTGACCGCTGCCAAGATCGTCGTTTCCGGCGGCCGCGGCATGGGCAACGGTGACAACTTCAAGCACCTGTACAGCCTGGCCGACAAGCTCGGCGCCGCCGTCGGTGCCTCGCGCGCCGCTGTCGACGCAGGCTTTGTGCCCAACGACATGCAGGTCGGCCAGACTGGCAAGATCGTTGCGCCACAGCTGTACATCGCCGTCGGTATCTCCGGCGCGATCCAGCACCTGGCCGGCATGAAAGACTCCAAAGTGATCGTTGCGATCAACAAGGATGAAGAGGCGCCGATCTTCCAGGTGGCTGACTACGGCCTGGTCGCTGACCTGTTCGAAGCGGTACCTGCGCTACAGCAGGCCCTCTAAGTCAGAAAGCCCACCAGGCGTCAGTGAGTGACGCCTGGTGGGTGTTAGTCGTAGGAGCCCTTGCCCGGCATTTTGATGCCGTGCATATTCACCTTGCGATACAGTGTTGCGCGAGAAATCCCAAGTTCCTGTGCTGCCAGCAGCGGCTTCCAGCGGTTGCGCACCAACGTGTCGATCAGGGCTTGGCGTTCAGGGCTTCCAGAGGCGGTCTGCGCACCTTTGGCGGGGGCCGCGACACTCAGCGAGCTGGGAAGATCCTCAACACAGATGACGTGGCTTTTGCACACGGCGCAGGCGTATCGCAGCACGTGGTGCAACTGCCGCATGTTGCCTGGCCAGCTGTAATTCAGCAGCAACTCAAGTGCCGCTTCGCTCAGTTCCAGGCGCTCTCCAGAACGTTCGCATTCTTCATCCAGCAACTTGGTGATCAGCGCCAGCTTGTCTTTGCGCTCGCGCAGCGGCGGTATATCAAAACGCGCGCCACTCAAGCGGAAGAACAGGTCTTCACGAAAGTCGCCCGTTTCCACCAGCGTAGCGATATCGCGGTGGCTGGCGCAGATGATTTCAATATCAATCGCCTGCGGCCGTGCGCCGCCCAGTGGCGCCACTTCGCCCTCGCTCAAGACCCTAAGCAGCCTAGTCTGCAGGGTGAGCGGCATATCTCCGATTTCATCCAGAAACAACGTACCGCCATCAGCCTGCACCAACAGCCCGCGCATACCCTTGCTTGAGGCTCCGGTGAACGCCCCCGCCGCATATCCAAACAGTTCGCTTTCGATCAGGTTCTCAGGGATGGCAGCGCAGTTGATGGCGACGAAGGCCTTGTCGCGACGTTTACTGGCTCTATGCAACTGCATGGCAAAGTGTTCTTTGCCGGCTCCGGTTTCGCCATGAAGCAAGACCGGAAGCCCCCGGTCCTTGACTCGCACTGCCAGTTCGAGTGCTTGCGCCACCTTGGGGTCGAGTGCCGGCGACAGATCGCTTGCCACCGACACCGCGACCGGGCGGCGGGGGGCCTTGAGCCGCACATGTAGCCCCATCGAAGGCAGGAAATGGATGTTGTCATCACTTGCGGCGGGCAGTTGCACGGACGCAAAGGCCTCATCGATATGTGCAGGGACCTTCCCACAACGCTGAATCAACAGGCGTCGTGCGGCAGGGTTGAGTGCTGCGATCCGGCCATCGCGATCCCAGGCGAAGAGGCACAATGGCTGGCTGTCAACGTAACCGGGCAGCGGGTGCGCACGCAGTACCCACAAGTCTTGGGTGCTGTACATGAAGTAAGCATTTTCCAGGTCGCTGGCGCTCTGGATAACCATTTGCCGAATCAGATGTTGGCTGCGTCGATCATCGGGCGCGCGCACAGACGAGACATCCAGCACTGCCAGTAGCTCACCGTTGGGTGAAAAGATCGGGGCTGCGGAACAGGTGTTGCCGATGAATGCTGCTCTGAAATGATCTTGTTTGTGCACCGTGACAGGAAGTTTATCGATCAACACGGCGCATACCGCCGTGGTGCCTTCTTCATCTTCAGACCAACAGGTGCCGACATCCATGCCAGCGCGGCGGTATTCACTGCGCAGGTTCGACTCGATTCGGTAGTCAACCGTACAACCCAGCGTGTCGGTCAGCATCACGCAATAGTCGGCGTCCCGCACTCGGCTGTGAAGCCGCGAGATTTCATTCGCGGCAAGCTGCAAAAAATCTTCAACCCGTTCGCGATGCTCATTCAGTTGATGGGCTTCAAGGACCCTGGGGCCGTGCAGTCCACCCGGGTCGAGCTTGTAGTGCTGCGCCGAGCGGCGCCAGGAATCAAGGATGACATTGGGCACCGGCAGCGTCGGTGCGTGTTCGGCAGTGCGCAATACGCGATTCACATGCTCGACGTGAACCTTTGACAAGCCAGAGGACATGGAACCTCCGTAGATTGGATCTTATTTTTTTGAGAAGTCCATTAAAGGCCGGACGGCAGTGCCCTTCAAGCTGAATCGGCTGACCGGGCGATATGAGACATAACATCTCAGTGTTCGCAGGGGGAGTCGGGACCCGAGAGACGTTATGTGTTGAATCGAACGCGTCCGTGACACGCCATGTTCGAAACTTGAGCTGTCTGGCACGGGCTTTTGGGGCCGTTTTATCAATATTGGCACCGGGCTTGCTCTTACTGTTTCAGCGAGCCGCATGAGACGGCTCTGTCTCAACAACAATAATGAACATGAGAGGCGTCAAATGAGCCAATTCAAAGCTGTCGAGTTTTCCCTGGCTGGCAAGGTCGCATTGGTGACGGGTGCTGGACGTGGGATTGGTCAAGGTATCGCAATGAGCCTTGCCCACGCCGGCGCTGACCTGGTGCTGGCCGATTACGATATCGGTATTGCCGAAGAAGCCGCAGCCAATGTTCGTGCTTTGGGTCGTCGTGCAGTTGCCCTGCAGGTGGATGTCAGCCAGCCCGAAAGCGTGGCCGGCATGATCGAACAGGTCAGGTCGGCATTTGGCCGCCTTGATGTGGCCGTCAACAATGCTGGCGTGGTCAGCCTTGGCCGAGTCGAGGAGTTGGCCGTCGGCGAATGGGACCGCGTCATGAATATCAACGCCCGTGGCGTCTTCCTGTGCTGTCAAGCCGAACTCAAGCTGATGCGCGAGCACAATTTCGGCCGCATCATCAATCTGGCCTCGATCGCCGGCAAAGTGGGTTTTCCCGATCTTTCCCATTACAGCGCCTCGAAGTTCGCCGTGATCGGCTTCAGCAATGCATTCGCCAAGGAAGTCGCGCGCGAGGGCATTACGGTCAATGCGCTTTGCCCTGGTGTGGTGGGCACCGGGATGTGGCGCGGTGATGAAGGGCTGTCGGCCCGCTGGGCCCAACCTGGCGAAACCGAAATCCAGTCCTGGGAGCGCCATCAGTCCAGCTTGCTGCCTCAAGGGGAAGCACAAACCGTGGAGGACATGGGCCAGCTAGCGGTTTATCTGGCATGCGCGCCACACGTCACCGGCCAGGCCATCGCCGTGGACGGCGGCTTCTCGCTCTAGCCGATCCTGCGACCCGCCTTGGGTCGCCAATCACACAGTAAGGATGAACTTTCTTGAGCGATGGCTCAGGGAGGCGGGGACTTATTGCCTGCAGGTTCGGGCCTTCGTGCCGTGATCTCTGCAGGCGCTCTGATCGAAACAGGAGAACATAATGACAAGTACAGTTCTGGCTAAACGTTCCGTTGGCACCGACGTTATTCACTACGACGCGATCGTGATTGGCGCAGGTTTCGGCGGTATCTATATGCTCAAGAAACTGCGCGATGAATTGGGTTTGAAAGTGCGCGCTTTCGACAAGGCTGGCGGTATCGGTGGCACTTGGTTCTGGAATCGCTATCCCGGTGCGCTGTCCGACAGTGAGTCGTTCGTTTATTGCTTTTCCTGGGATCGCGAGCTGTGCCAGGAGTGGGACTTCAGCTCTCGCTATTTGACCCAACCGCAAATTTTGTCCTATCTCAATCATGTAGTGGATCGCCACGACCTGCGCCGCGATATCCAGCTGGAAACAGGTATCACCCAGGCGGTGTTCGATGAGGACAGCAATCGGTGGTTGGTCACTGCTGACGACGGCCATCATTACAGTGCCAAATACCTGGTCACCGCGCTGGGCCTGCTGTCGGCCACCAATGTTCCGAAGATCAAAGGCCTGGATCAGTTCAAGGGACACATGTACCACACCGCCAACTGGCCAGAGGATGCTGCACTGGAGGGCAAGCGTGTGGGCGTGATTGGCACCGGCTCTACCGGGTGCCAAGTGATCACAGCGATCGCCCCTGCGGTTGGCCACCTGACGGTGTTCCAGCGCTCCGCGCAATACACTGTACCGGTCGGAAATGGGCCGGTCAGCCGGGAATACGTTGAAGATATCAAGCGTAATTACGACGAAATCTGGAAGGAAGTTCGCAGTTCTCGGCTCGCATTCGGGTTCGCAGAAAGCGATATCCCTACCATGAGTGTCGATGCTGCTGAGCGCAAAGCGATCTTCCAGCGCGCTTGGGACTTTGGCGGTGGTTTCCGCTACATGTTCCAGACGTTCAACGACATCGCCGTGAATGAAGAAGCCAATATCGCCGCACAGGATTTTGTTCGCGAGAAGATCGCCGAAATCGTCAAAGATCCGGAAACGGCGCGCAAACTAATGCCCCGCGACCTCTACGCCAAGCGTCCGCTCTGCGACAGTGGTTATTACGCCACCTTCAACCGACCTAACGTCTCGCTGGTAGACGTCAAGGCCAACCCCATCGAAGAGATTACGGCCAAGGGCATTCGCACTGCGGATGGTGTCGAGCACGAACTGGATGTCTTGGTCTTCGCCACAGGCTTCGATGCCGTGGATGGCAACTACAAGCGCATCGATATCCGCGGGCGTGGCGATGTCTCCATGAAGGATCATTGGGCTGATGGGCCCTCGAGCTACCTCTCTGTAGCGACCGCCAATTTCCCCAACATGTTCATGATTCTGGGGCCTAACGGTCCTTTCACGAACTTGCCGCCCACCATCGAGACCGAAGTCGAGTGGGTATCGGATCTGATCGGCTTCATGGAAGAGAACGAGTTGGCCTGTGTCGAGCCCACTGCGCAAAGCGAACAAGAATGGGGGGCGACCTGCCAAGCGATTGCCGATCAGACGTTGTTCGCCAAGACCGACTCCTGGATCTTCGGCGCCAACATTCCAGGCAAAAGCAACAAGGTCTACTTCTACATGGGCGGGTTGGGGGCCTTCGGTGAGCAACTGGCCGCCGTGAAGAACGACGACTACCGCGGATTCAAATTCAAGGCTGTCAGCGTAGCGGACACGCCAGTGCAAAAAGCACTGCGCTGATAGAGTCCCCTGCATTTGATTACATCGGTTGTACTGGCTTGTCGCGACCGCGCAGGCCAGTGCAGAGCGGACGCCATGGCGCCGTATAAGGAGTTTCTGCAGTGAATTTGAATAATCCCCAACTGTTGCGTCAACTTGCCTATATCGATGGGGAGTGGCTGGCTGCTGATAATCAGGCCTCTATCGACGTGCTCAACCCGTCGACCGGTGCACTCATCGGTCAGGTCCCGCGTATGGGCAAGGCCGAGACACGGCGCGCCATCGAATCCGCCGAACGTGCGCTCCCCGCCTGGCGTGAGCGCTCCGCCAAGGATCGCGCCAACGCGTTACGGCGATGGTACGACCTGATCATCGCGAACCAGCACGATCTTGCCCAGATCATGACCCTGGAGCAGGGCAAACCGCTGGGTGAAGCGCTAGGCGAAATTACCTTCGGCGCGTCGTACATCGAGTGGTACGCGGAGGAAGCCAAGCGGGTTTACGGCGATGTGATTCCAGGGGCCGCCGATAAGCGACTGTTGGTTCTCAAGCAACCGGTCGGTGTATGCGCTGCCATCACACCGTGGAATTTCCCTAGCGCGATGATCACCCGCAAAGCGGGGCCGGCGCTGGCAGCTGGTTGCACCATGGTCATCAAACCCGCTTCGCAGACACCGTTCTCGGCCCTGGCCTTGGTCTATCTGGCCGAGCAGGCCGGAATACCTCCGGGTGTGCTGTCCGTGGTGCCGGGGGCAGCCGCTGAAATCGCCGAGGAACTCACCAGCAACCCGATAGTGCGCAAGATTTCGTTCACAGGTTCGACCGAGATCGGCCGGGAAATCATGGAAAAGTGTGCCCAGGACATCAAGAAAATCTCCTTGGAATTAGGGGGTAATGCACCCTTCATCGTGTTCGATGATGCTGATCTCGACGCGGCGGTGGAGGGCGCGCTGGCATCGAAATTCCGTAACGCTGGGCAGACCTGCGTCTGTGCCAACCGCCTGTACGTGCACGACAAGGTGTATGACGCTTTCGTCGACAAGCTGGCTGCAGCGGTCGGAGCGTTGAAGGTCGGCGATGGTTTTGCCGACGGAGTGACCCTTGGGCCGTTGATCGATGGCAAGGCGGTCGCCAAGGTTCATGAGCACATCGAAGATGCCCTGGCCAAAGGCGCCAAGGTCGTCAAAGGTGGAGGCGTGCATCCGAAGGGAGGAAACTTCTTCGAACCGACCATTCTGGTGGATGTGCCTTCCAGTGCACGGGTGGCAAAGGAGGAGACTTTCGGCCCGCTGGCGCCGGTGTTCCGCTTCCATGATGACGCCGAGGTCATTGCCAGGGCCAACGATACTGAGTTTGGTCTCGCGGCTTACTTCTACACCGCCAACCTTGGCCGCGTATTCAGGCTTGGCGAGGCCTTGGAGTACGGCATCGTTGGCGTGAACACCGGCATCATCAGTTCCGAGGCCGCGCCATTCGGTGGCGTCAAGGCATCAGGCGTGGGACGGGAGGGCTCCAAGTACGGGCTTGAGGACTATCTCGAGATCAAATACCTGTGCCTCGCAGGCATCTGACCCGTTTTCCATTCAAGTCAACGCATTGATTCAGGCCGCAGGTATAGAGACCTGCGGCCCAGGCAAGGCTGTGTCGTCACTATAAAAACAAGGACAATCGACATGAATTTCTCTAGGCAGCTGCCGTTGGGACTCGGGCTCCTTTCGTGCATCGCGTTACCTGCTTATGCCTCTGACCCTGCCTCTCAGTGGGGTACGGGTGATTGGGGAGGGTTACGTACCGAACTTCGCGAGCAGGGGGTGGACGTCATCGTCGGCTATGTGGGCGAAGCAGCCAGTAACGTACAGGGCGGTTACAACCACGACCGTACCGCGCGCTATACCGCCCAGTGGGCCCTCGGTACGCATATGGACCTGCAGAAACTGCTGGGCTGGGACGATGCCGAGTTTCAACTGCTGGTGACGGAACGTAATGGCAACAACCTGTCCAACGAACGCATTGCCGATCCACGTGCCCCGCAGCTCAGCTCGGTGCAGGAGGTGTGGGGCAGGGGGCAAACCTGGCGCCTCACGCAGATGTGGTATCGGCAGAAGTTCTTCGACCGTGCCTGGGACTTAAAAATCGGTCGGCTGGGCGTGAACGAAGACTTCGCCAGCTTTCCGTGCGATTTCCAAAGTCTCTCATTCTGCAGTGCGCCGATCGGCAACGTTGCGGGAGACGTCTGGTACAGCGGTCCGGTCAGCCAATGGGGCGCGCGCGTTCGTTACAACATCAGTGACCGATGGGCGTTGCAGGTCGGTGTCTACGAGCAAAACCCTTCCAACTTGAGCACAGGAAATGGGTTCAAGCTCAGTGGTAGCGGCACTGAGGGAGCACTGATCCCGGTAGAGGTGATCTGGATGCCGAAACTGGGCCGCGAAGGCCTACCCGGGGAGTACCGCCTAGGCTACTACCACAGCAGCGCCAAGGCAGACGACCTGGATGAGGATATCAACGGCGCACCACGAGCGCTGAGTGACCTGCCGCCAAAAACCCGCAACAGCAAGCATGGCGCTTGGCTCATAGGCCAGCAGCAACTCACCAGCCATGCAGGTGATGCAACCCGCGGCTTGAGCGTGTTTGCCAGTTTGACCGTCCACGATAAGGCCACCAGTGGCATTGAAAGCTTTCAGAACATTGGGGTGATTTACAAAGGCCCTTTCAATGCCCGTCCCAAGGATGATATCGGACTAGGTATCGCTCGCCTGAAAGTCAACGATGACGTTACCCGCCCCCAGCGCCTGATTAACGACAGTAGCGGTATCGACGATTACGACAACCCGCGCTACGTGCCCGTGCAACACAGCGAATACAACATAGAGCTCAACTACGGGGTGCATGTGACTGACTGGCTCACCGTGCGCCCGAACCTCCAGTACGTACGTAATCCGGGCGGTGTCTATGAAGTTGATAACGCTTGGGTAGCTGGCGTGAAAGTCCAGGCGAGTTTCTAGCGTGTATGGCGCTTTTCAATACTCTCTCGTCGAATCGACGTCATGAGTACTTGCAGTACGCATTTCCTCCCACACTTGAGAAGGACAATAAAAATGAGTAAACCCCAAGGGAAAGTCGCTTTTGTCACTGGCGCTGGCCAAGGTATCGGTGAAGCGATCGCTTTGCGCTTGGCCTCGGATGGTTTTTCGGTGGCCTGTGCCGATATGAACATCGAAACCGCCAACCAGGTCGCTGACAGAATCAATGCGAAAGGGGGCAGGGCACTCGCACTCAAAGTCGATGTAGCTGATCGCGATGACGTCTTCAAAGCCGTTCAAGAGACAGTCGACGGCCTGGGCGACCTGCATGTGGTGATCAACAATGCGGGGATTGCACCCATTGCACCTATCGAATCCATCACGCCCGAGGTGTACAGAAAGACCTTCGACATCAATGTAGGCGGTGTTCTGTGGGGCATTCAGGCCGCCGTGAAAGCCTTCAAAGCCCTGGGGCACGGAGGGAAAATCATCAGTGCGTCCTCCCAGGCCGGGCATATCGGCAACCCCGATCTCGCAGTTTATGGCGGTACCAAATTCGCGGTACGCGGCATCACCCAGACGGCTGCCAGGGAGTTGGCCTCTCTGGGGATTACCGTTAACGCCTACTGCCCTGGGATCGTTGATACGCCAATGATGCGCAAAGTCGCTCAGGACGTCGCTGAAAATGCCAACCAGAGCATCGAGTGGGGAATGGAGCAATTCGCTCAGCACATCACGCTCAAGAGGCTGTCTCGACCGGAAGATGTGGCGGGCTGCGTATCGTTCTTGTCCGGGCCGGACTCTGACTACATGACTGGCCAGGCTGTCATCATCGACGGCGGAATGGTCTTCAACTGAACCGTGCTTACCGCTCATCCAGGTGAGCGGTGCCTTTAACAGCCTAGTTGAGAGGGTGTCGCATGAGTGTGATCAAGGGCATTGCATCGCCAACAAAATTTCTGATGCAAGCTGATGCGTTAGGCGATCTGGCGCAACATGGTAAGGCTTATGGAGCCCGTGCGTATCTGATTTGCGATCAGTTCATCATGACCAGGGTCGAGCAAAGCGCGTTGCCAGGCTTCATTGACGAGCAGTCTGCAGCTTATGGCGTATTCGGTGGGCAGTGTTCTGATCGCGAGATAGACAGCCATGTCGAGGCGGCGCGTGATGCCGACTACATCGTTGGGATTGGCGGCGGCAAGACACTGGATACAGCCAAGGCCGTAGCACACTATCTGAAACGTGCTGTGCTCATCGTGCCGACATTGGCCTCGACCGACGCGCCGTGTACCGCCATTTCAGTCATTTATAACGATGACGGTTCATTCAATCGATATTTGTTCCTCACCAAGAACCCCGACCTTGTGCTGGCGGACACACGCATTCTTGCAGAGCAACCACCGCGTTTTTTCGCCGCCGGTGTCGGTGATGGCCTGGCTACTTATTTCGAGGCAAGGGCCTGCTTTGCCGCGCAACGCGATAACTTGGTGCTGGGTAACGATGGGAAGATGCTCAAGCCTACGCTGATGGGTTTCGCAATCGCCCGGACCTGCTATGAGACCATCAGGAAGTACGCGGCGCAGGCCATGTACGCGGTCAACAGCAAGACCATCACGGCGGCACTGGAAAACACCATTGAAGCAACCATCTACATGTCCGCCGTTGGGGCCGAGTCTGGCGGGTGCGCAGCAGCGCATGCCATTCACAACGGTATGACGTTGGTCCATGACCTTCATGGCGCGCAGCATGGTGAGAAAGTGGTGTTTGGCTTGTTCACCCAACTGGTGTTGGAAGCAGCCCCGATGGCGGAGATCGAAGAGGTTGTCGATATCGCTATATCCGTTGGGCTGCCCTTGACCCTCGAAGACCTGGGATTGAAAACATTCAGGGAGCATGAATGGAGACAAGTCGCGCACGCTGCTTGCGACGTGAACGACACCGTTCATAACATGCCTTTCGCTGTCACACCTGAGTTGGTGTACGACGCGATCATCGCCACTGACGCAATGCTGCGTGATTTCAAGACGAAGAAAGCTCAGGGCTGATCTGGTGAGCTGACTCAGCAGGCCAGGGGCTGCGAATCAAACGCAGTCCCTGGCCGCTTGCAAAAGCCCGTGTGCCAACAGGCTGCGTTGATAGACAAAAACCTTCCCGCCAGATGATGCCTTGTAGGCTTCGATCACATTGTCCGCGGCCACAGCACTGGGCATGACGATTTTGTAGTGACGGTCAGATTGCGAAAGGGTTGGCCTGAAGGCGTTTTCCTCGAGCTTTGGCACCAGGCAAGCGGTGTACGCCTCAGGGGATTTTTGTGTGTCCAGCGTGAGCGAAGGTTCGTTTGGTGTCGATGAACATCCGGCAACGGCTGAAAGGGCGAAGGCCGTGCCAACAATGATAAAAGGTCGCATGTTCCTGATTTCCTGGTTTTGCCCTGCGGTCAGTGCAATTGAAATCAGCCATTATCCATCTGCACAGATAAGACGGAACACATGAAGGATGATGATGACTATTACCTGAGGTGATAGTCTGCTCTAGAGCTGTCAGCTTCGCGATGAAACTGCATGGGCGGTTGTTACTTTCGGATTACGAGCAGCGGGAAGAGGTGCATGAACCGAAACGAATTGAGAAAGGCTGACATCAATTTGATGGTCGTTTTTGAAGCCTTGATGCAGGAGCGCAACCTCACGCGTGCGGCAGAGAAACTGTTTCTGGCTCAGCCTACTGTAAGTGCTGCATTGGCCAGGTTAAGGACCATGTTCAATGACCCTCTGCTGATTCGGGTCGGTAATCGTATGGAACCCTCAGCCCGCGCTGAGGAAGTCATTAAACATCTCACACCTGCCTTGGATGCCATGTCCGTCGCACTGAGCCTTGCACATGACTTTGATCCGGAAACCAGCAAGATGACGTTCCGGATCGGCTTGTCGGATGATGTGGAGTCGGGTTTGCTACCTCCGCTGCTCAGAGCGCTGCGCGTGGAGGCGCCCCATATCGTGATCGTTGTTCAGCATGTCGACTATTGGCGTATTCCCGACCTGCTGGCATCTGGTGAAGTCACTGTAGGTATAAGCCAGACCAAAGGCCTTCCGGCGAACGCAAAACGCAAAGTGCTGCGCACGATGCAGGCGCGTGTGCTGAGGGCTGACCCATGCCAGACGCCGCTGTCCCTGGATGAGTTCTGCGCACGGCCGCATGTGCAGATTTCTCCGACTGCCAATGTTCATGGGGTGGTAGATGACTGGCTCAAAGAAATCAATCGGACCCGAAAGGTTGTTTTGTCAGTTCCGCAGTTCAGCTCATTGCCTTCCATTCTTGCCAATACCGATTTGCTTGCCTGCTGCCCTGATTACGCTGCCCAGGCACTGACAGGCTGGGGGAATCTGAGAGCTGAGCCGCTGCCTTTTGAAACGGCTCCCCTGGAGCTGGCAATGGTATGGCTGAGCACAACCGATAGCGATCCGGCGGAGCGCTGGTTGAGGAGCAGGCTGGAGCAGCACATGAGCGGCGTGCGCGAGTTGCTTGAGGCAAACTGACGGGCGCGTCTGTGGAGCCCCGTGCGAGACCCCACAGGTGCGCATCGTTTCTAGCGCTGCTGCTCGTTGATATCGTTGCGATTGACGGGCAAGCGCCAGCCGAAGCGCAGCGAAGCAAGACGGAGGCAGATACACGCTGCCGCAGCCAGCCATGACCCCCACGCTGAGCTGACGTCCAGATAGCTGAGGGCAACCTCGACCCCGGCACCGGCCAATGCTGCGCAGGCGTAGATTTCACGCTGCAGGATACTCGGTACACGGGAAAGCAAGATGTCCCGAAGCACCCCTCCGCCTGTGGCGCTGACCATTCCCAGCACAAGGGCAACTTCTGCGCCGGCATGGGCCGCCAGAGCCTTCTTCGCGCCTGCAACCGCAAATAACCCAAGCCCTATCGCATCGAACAGTTGGACCGGTGACTTCATCCGACATACGCTCGGATAGGCACAGCTAACCCAGAGTGCTGCAGCCAAGGAAACTGCCAAATAGCGCCAGTTCGACAGCCCGGCAGGAGGCAGGGCACCCAGGCACAAGTCCCTCATGATGCCGCCACCGCAAGCGACCAGAAAGGTGATGGTCACGATGCCAAACAGGTCCAGACGCTGTTGCCGGGCAGCGACCGCACCGCTTACGCCGAAGGCGAACGTGCCGAGCAGGTCGAGCACACTGTAGATCAGGTGACCATCCATGGGCTGTTACTCGTTATCGCCGAACCAGGCGAAAGCCGCGCAGAGCATGCTCTCAAGACCCGTACGAAGGGTAGGGTGCAACAACGGCGCGAACTTGGGGGAGTGGTTGCTGGGGATGCTGTTGATCTGGCATTTGGCTTTAGCCTGCGCGTAGACCTCCGGGTCTGTGCAGCCTACGAACCAGAACACGTAAGGTACCTGCCATGCCCGGCCAAATACGCTGAAGTCTTCACTGGCCGCCGCAGGTGCTGTTTCATAAGCGCGCTCGCCAAACCAGGTGCCAAATGCCTCAGCCAGACGGGAGGAGGCCTTGGCGTCGTTTACCGTCAAGGGGTAACGATTGAGTGTGGTGAATTCCGGCTCACGCGGTGCGTTGGATGCCGAGCATTCGGCGCAGCAGATACGTTTGATGGCGCCCAGCATGTGCTCGCGTACCCCCTCGTCGTAGGTGCGCATGTTCAGTTTCAGTGTGGCTTCGTCAGGGATGATGTTCTCCTTGGTGCCCGCTTGCATTGAGCCTACGGTCAGCACTGCCTGATCGAGAGGAGAAATTTCACGAGACACGATGGTTTGAAGGCGCAGGACTGTCGACGCCGCCATGATCACCGGGTCGATCGAGGTCTGGGGTTGAGAGCCATGCGAACCTTGGCCGAAAAGCTTGATCTTGAGGCTGTCACCCGCTGAAAGAATGGTGCCGCTGCGATGCCCGACGGTACCGGCAGGCCCGACCATGACGTGTTGGCCGAGAATGATATCTGGCTTTGGGAAGCGCTCGAGCATGCCGTCGTCGACCATGCTTTGTGCGCCGATGCCCACTTCTTCCCCAGGTTGGAAGACCGCCATGACGGTGCCTCGCCAAGTGCCACGGTGCTCAGACAGCACCCGCGCCACGCCCATCAGCCACGTCACGTGCATGTCGTGGCCACAGGAGTGGCATACCGGCACCTCCACTCCATCCTCGTTGCGGGTGACCACATCTGCGGCATATGCCAGACCCGTGTTCTCCGCCATGGGTAGTGCGTCCATATCCGCGCGCAGCATGACCACCGGCCCGGGCCCATTGCGCAATACACCCACCACGCCGGTCACACCCATTTCACGCGTGACTTCATAGCCAAAGCGCTCGAGATAATCGGCTGCGATCTGAGCGGTACGGAACTCGCACATCGACAATTCAGGGTGGCGGTGGAGGTCTTTGTAGATCTCTTCCAGTTCCGGTAAGAGATTGTCGAGTGCTGGGATCAACTTTTTCAGGGACGACATGAGGTACTCCTTCACGTAAAAAGAGGGCAGGGTGTGGGGGATTGAAGCGTCAGTCGGTGGGTAGCAGGCTATCCACTAGCTTTGAGAGCAGACCGTCCAGCGCCTGACGTTCTTTGAGCGACAGAGCACGAACGAGTTGATCTTCCAACTCGGCGCCCACTACCGAAGAGTCGTCGGCAATCTGGGTGCCGGCGGGCGTCGTACGCAAGCCGACGCTGCGTCGGTCGACGGAGTGGGGGTGGCGTGAAATCAAACCGCGAGATTCCAGCAGCGCCAGTGTCTTTGACAGCAACGTTTTTTCCAGCATTGCGAGCGTAGAAACGTCTTTGGGTGTGACATCGGGGTGGGCTTGGATGAGCCGCAGCACACGAAGGCCGCGTACATCCAGGTCCCAGTGTTGGCGGTACACGGCGTTGGCACGTTCCATGAGCAGGGCGCTGGCCATGTCCAGTTTGAAATTCAAAAAATCGGAATACATTACGAATGCTCCAGATCGATGACCAGAGCATAACCATATGGTTGAAAATTTCAACTATATTTCGACAGGGTGTCTGGCCCCATCTATCGATTCAAGCTGTCTACGCGTGACTCCATGCGTTGGGTTTCAACTGTCCAAACAGAACTGACGGTAATCCAGGATCCCGCGGGGAATTAGAATCCGGTGCTTGGCGGCTGCCTGCCGTTCTCTAAACCTCGGAAGTGCATGCAAGCAGATCTATTCCTAGCGCAAGCTGAGTCTCTGAATTTATTGCCGTGCGATGGTCAGGTTCATGACTTGGGCTTGGTCCTTGCCAAGCGTGAAGCCGATGAATTGCTGTACCAGCTTCAACATCATGTGCCATGGCAGGCAGATACTGCGCTGATCGCGGGCCAACGAATCACCAGCGGCAGGCAGGTAGCCTGGTACGCAGATCAAGCCTACCGGTATTTTCATTCGGGTGTCCTGCGTGAGGCCAAGCGATGGGACCTGCCTGTGCTTGACGCCATCCGCGACAGAATGGAGCAACTGAGCGGTGCCAAGTTCAACAGTTGTGTACTCAATCGCTACCAAGATGGCAGCCAGGGAATGGGGTGGCACAGTGACCCTGAAGCCCAGGGCCCGCACAGTGTAATTGCTTCGTTGAGTTTGGGCGGCGAGCGCAAACTTGCGTTCAAGCACAAGCTCCTAGACCAGCGTCGAGCCATTTTCCTCCAGCACGGGCAGGTGATCGTGATGAAGGGGGATACCCAGCGCTACTGGTTGCATGCCGTGATGAGGACATCCAGACCTGTAGGGCCACGAATCAGTTTGACCTTTCGTGACTTTCCGGAAAGCGAAGATTGGACCTGAGGAGATCCTCTGCGCCGCGCCAGCCTATCTGCACAATAAATCATGACGCCCGGGGATCTCACCCCGCCTTTCAGGTTTGAGTTATCTGAAGGTCTTTTGCGCGGCCGATACCCCCAGCGCCACCACTGCAACAACGATTACGAACCAGAAGTACTCCATGCTGGCAACCAGGGTCGACTGCTGATGAAGGCTTTGCGTCAACATCGACATTGAAATCTGATTCGCCGCAGCAGCACCCACCTGAGGTGTCAGGGCCTGCGCGAGGTGCTGCGACTGCTCAAGATACACCGGGTCACCGGCGCTGAAGTGCCCATTCAAATTGTTGTACTGGAGTGTCGTACGCCATTGCAGGAACAAGGTGGCCAACGCTGTGCCCATGGCCATGGCAATCTGCCCCAGCATGCTTTTGATCTGGTAGGCGTGGGCGAACAGCGTGTCGTGATGGGTGACATCGCGAAACGTCTGCATGGCGGCCGTTGCCAATACCAGCATCACGAAACAGCCGTTCAGGAACAACGCTGGCAGAATGTTCGACCACATGTTGGCGTCCGTTGTAATGGATGACATAAGCCAGCCAAATCCCGACAGCGCGCCGAAACCTGCAAGGAAGAATTTTTTTGGGGCAGGGAATTTTGGGATGAGCATGGCCATGACCAGCCACGTGACCAGCGCGCCACCGAGCCCAAAGGCCTGAAATGTCCCTATGGTGTCCCAGGAGTAGCCAAGGCCTGTCTGCAGAAAGTACGGCAGCATGTAGTTGTTGGCGCCCAATACCACGTAGGTGAAGCAGAAGAGCGCGACACCGAGTAGATAGCGTGGCTGCATGAGATCCCTGACCTTGAGGAAGGGAGCGTCCTTGCGGTGTTCTGCGTGGAAGAAGATATACAGCCCAAGCGCCGCCAACAGCGAGAATGCGATGAGAATGAATGTCTCGTTATAGAAGTCGTAGTAGGAGCGTTGCATCACGTACAACAAAAAGAAGCTGCTCACGGACAGCAGCAGGATGTTCGCCGGCGTCGAGGGGGTGCGATCGTCGATCGGAGCTGGGGCGCTTGGCAAAAAGCGCATTCCCAGCAAGCCTGCAACCAAAGCGCCTGTGATGAGCACCCAGAAAATCGCATGCCAAGTATCTTCAATCACCACCATGGATGAAATGAAAGGTGCAGAAGCGGTGCCGATGGCCAGCCCGGTCGCAAACACTTTTACACCGATGAAACGCCCGGGTCCTGGGGGCAGGAAATTGACCATCAGGCGGGCGGACGTCATGAACGATGCGCCCCCCAACGCCATGATGACCCTACCTACGGTAAATGTCGTCAAGTCATCGCTCATCCCACAGACCAGCGCGCCCACGACGAAGATGCTGATGGAGCCCAGCATAAAGTTGCGCCAGCCAAGCCTCTCCACCAGCCACCGCTGCTTGGAAATCACAACAACGGCAATGCACGCATAGAGTGCCGTGATCAGTGTGAACTCTTCAGGGCTGGCGTCGATTTCACCGCGTATTGGCGCAGAGGCGAAGGCAATCATTCCGGCTTGCAAATACTCTAGCGCGCACAGCAAACCAACCGTAATGAGCAGGGCAGCATTTTTTCGGTACATGATGCCCCTCGTCAAAGGTTGACGCGTTGGTTGTTACGCCCACGATCTTCGTTGGCGCTGATTACCTGCTCAACAACCTGGTTGGCGTCTTTGAGTTCGTTGTCGAAAATGGAAGTACTGTAGGCGGGACGGATAGGGCTGGTCGTGTTCAACACAGCGCCGGTCTGGTCGCTTGTATCAACCGATACTCGCATGGACAGGCCGAGACGCAGCGGATGCCGCTCTACTTCCTTGGCATCCAGGGCTATGCGCACGGGGACGCGTTGGGTCACCTTGATCCAGTTGCCCGTTGCGTTCTGCGCAGGCATCAGGGAAAAAGCGCTACCTGTGCCGGCGTCCAAACCTACGATCGTGCCGTGAAAGACGGTGTCACGACTGTAAGCGTCGGCGCGAAGCTCGACCGGTTGGCCAATGCGCAAGTCTTCAATCTGAGACTCTTTGAAGTTGGCATTGACCCAGACCTGGTCGACCGGTACCACGGACATCAATGCCACACCGGGGTTGATCCGTTGGCCTACCTGTACACTCCGTTTGGTAATGAGCCCGCTGACTGGCGAGCTGATCTGCGTGCGGTGCAGCGCGATGTAGGCATCGCGCAAATTACTCGCGGCCACAAGCACCTCAGGGTGTGTGCGCAGCGTGGTGTTATCAACCATGGCCAGGCGCACCGCCAGGGCGTGCTGGGTTCCCTCAAGGCCAGCCACAGCGTTTTTCAAAACTTCCTCAGCATGGCTGATTTCTTCCTGGGATACGGCACCGCTGGACGCTAGCTGATTGCGTCGCCGCACATCGTCCTGTGCCTTACGGACGTCGTTCTTACGTTGGCTGACCTCGGCTTCCAGTTGTTGGACCTGATAGTACTGAGTGCGCGCCTGACGTACCGCCCGCGCGAGGTTCGACTTGGCGCGCTCGAACTGGATTTCGGCATCTACAGGATTCAGTGTTACCAGCGGGGTATGCGCGGCAACATAATCCGTGTTGTCGCCATTGATGACCGTCACCGTGCCACTGACTTGAGAGGTGACCTGAACAATATTGCCCTCGACGTAGGCATCATCGGTAGACTCCGCGCCCATACGGGTCGCGTACCAGATACCCAGCGCTACTAACAGCAGCACGATGGCCAGCGCCAACAGCAGCTGCGGGGAACGGGAGGGTTTAGCTTGCTCTGGGGAAGCGGATGCAGGTGTTTTACTGGTCATGATTTTTTGGCTGCTGTGGAGGTGACGTCGGCATCAGGTTGAATTTGAGGGCTATATCCGCCCCCCAGTGCTCGGCTGAGGTTCGCCTGCAAGGAAAGTGCGCGAGACTGCAAAGTGACGAGTTGTCGTTTTTCGGCCAGCGTGGCGTTTTGTGTGGCGAGGACCTGCAGGTAAGTGGCCAAACCTGCCGCGTAGCGACTATTCACCAAGTCCGAGGCCGCCTGTGCCGTAGCGACGGCCTCATTTTGTTGAGCCAGGCGTTCCTTCAGCCAACGCAGGGAAGCAATTTGATCAGCAATGTCTCGCAGCGCATCGATGACGGTCTGGTTGTAGTTCTCAACAGCGAGGTCGTAGGCTGCATTCTGTGCATCGAGGTTGCCACGCAGGCGGCCCCCTTCAAAAATTGGCAGACTGATAGCAGGGGAGACCCCGAGGATGCGACTGCTGTGGTCGTTGAAGGTGTCGAATGCAAGGCTCTGCATGCCAATGAACGATGTAAGGTTCACATTGGGATAAAAACGCGCCTTGGCGACTTCGATCTCATGCCCTGACGCCTCTACTCGCCAGCGCTGGGCTACGACATCGGGTCGATGGCCGATAAGCTCCGCAGGAAGATTGGTTGGAAGGGTCACGGTGCTGCTCGCACGCATGCGTGGCCGTGTGATCGTTCGACCACGGTCCGGGCCTTTACCCAAAAGCGAAGCCAGTTTGTTCTGGTTGAGCTCGATCACTTCCCTCAGCGCAGCGATGTTCGCCCGGCTGGCAGGAAGCGCCGCTTGAGATTGCTTGATGTCGATCTGCGTACCCAGTTCCGCTTCGAACCGCTGCTGGGTCAATTTCTCGATCTGCTCCTGCTGATCCAGCAGTGCTTGAGCCAGATCGAGTTGTTCATAGTTGTCCTGCAAGGCGATGTAGGCCTGCACCACTGAAGTGGAGAGCATGAGTGCTGCAGCGCGCTCGTCGACCTCCAAAGCATGACGGCGCCCGACCGCAGCTTTCACTGCTTCGCGGTTTTTACCCCAGAAGTCCAGTTCATAGCTCAGGTTGAACGTCCCCTGATGGACGTTCTGCCAAGTTCCTTTTGCCGGCGCCGGCGTTGTGCCGTTCGAGCTAAAGCGTTCGCGAGTAACACTCACGCCCACTTCGGCATTAGGCAGCAACGATGCCCCCTGTATGTCTTCAAGCGCATTGGCCTGATGCACGCGCGCGGCCGCGGCACGCAGCGTGGGGCTACCGGACAGCGCTTGCGCGACCAACACATTCAGCTGTGCGTCGTTGTAACTCGTCCACCAGGTTTCGCTTGGCCACGCAGCAGCTGACAACTTGAGGTCACTGTCGGCGAGGGTCTGCTCCATGCCTTGTGGCTCACTCATATGGGCGCTGGTTGTCAGGTCACTGAATGCACAGCCGGAGAGCGCGCCTAATAGTAGGGCAACCGAGATGTACTTGCTGGGGTGCAAGGTGGCTGCAACCCTTGCACTAGCCTGGTGTTTTCTGGTGTTCATGACGGGATTCTCTGACGCTAAAAAGAGGCCTGCGCCTGTCGGCGTGAGTGGTGGATGAAAAAACCTATAAACACTGACAGTGTCGTTATGGACGTGAAAAAGCATCGGCACCTCCCGTAAGAGGTTCAGCCGACGCGCAGGCCTCGTACAACGAGTGCAACAGAGCGATCAATATCTTCCAGGTTGTCCAGGTTTGCGGTAACCAAGTGCAACCAGGATGTCCCGGTGAGCATCGCTACGGCAGCATCAATGGCTGGCCCGTCGATGATTTCACCTCGACTGACCGCTCTGGCAAAAATGTTCCGCAGCGTTCGCTCGCGGCGAGGAAGAAAGGCTGTCCGAAACTCTTCGATGGCTTCGATATCGAGTTGGATTTCGATAAACACGCTGCGCAGCGTCTCGCCAGCACTGGAAGAGCGCCACCACACCCACAAGGACCGCAAGTGGTCGATCAGGTCTTGCTCAAGATCCCCGGTATCTGGGGAGGTTACGAACGTCACAGCGGCACGCTCGTACACATCGCGCAGTAATGCGCCTTTGCTACGCCACCATCGGTAGATGGTGGGTTTGCTGGAACCTGCTCGTTCCACCAAAGCGTCCATGGTGAAGGCTTTGTACCCCTTTTCCTTGAGAATGGCAGCCGCCGCATCGAGGATCGCTTCGGTGCTTTGGGGGCTGCGTACAGCTCCGATGGATGAACGGCTCCGAGGCTTGGCACTTTTGATCGGCTTGGCTGTATCGCTCATGTTGGCTCGCATCAGAGGTCGGGGTAGGCGTGGGTCATAATAGACACTGACAGTATTTATAGCGTAGTATTTTTTGAGGGTCAACGTGGCAGTTCGTCATGACTCACTGAATTAACAGGCATTCAAGGGTTTTTTGAGGCAGTGTCATGGATACTTTGCAGAACATGCGCACGTTCATGTGCGTAGCGCAGACGGGGAGCTTTACCGCTGCTGGCAAGCAGATGCACCTGGCAGTGCCGACGATTTCCCGCAATATCGCAAAGCTTGAAGAGCATCTGAAAACGCGCTTGATCAATCGCAATACACGGCAGTTGATCTTGACCGAGGCCGGTGGACGCTACCTCACATGGTGCCGGCGGATTATCTCCACCGTGGATCAGGCTGAAGTCGAGGCGCGCGGTGCGATGTCATTGCCAGAAGGGCGTTTGCGTCTTCATGCGATGGTGGGGGTCGGGGCTCATTTCGTAGTCCCTGCTATCGCTGAACTGCGCAAGCTTCATCCAGCGATTACTTTTGAGCTGACCCTTTCGAACCGTCTCCCAGACTTGCTAGGCGAAGGTATCGATATTGCGATCATTGCCTCCGATCGGCTGCCTGACTCCGGATACATCTCACGGCAACTGGGTAAGACTCAGAGCATTTTGTGCGCCTCGCCATCCTACCTGGCCGCCAATGCCGCACCACAGACGCCTGCAGACCTTATCCGATTCGATTGCCTGCAATTGTCGGTGCCTATGACAGATGCACTCGAGTGGTGCTTTATGTCAGGTGGCCAGACAGAGACGATTCAACCCCGTCCCGCGTTTCTGGAAGTCGACTCTACCGAGGCAATGGTCAGGGTCCTGGAGTCGGGAATGGGGGTAGGGATATTGCCTGCCTTTGCTGCCAGGCCGGCGTTACAGGAGGGGACGCTGGTGCATGTGCTGCCTGATCACCAGCTACAGGAACTGAACCTGTATGCCATTTATGCGGGAAGATATTACCTTGATGCCAAGATCAAAGCCTTCATTCGTACCCTCAGACGGCTGATGCCTTGAGCAATGAAGAAAGGGTAGGGGGCGCTCGCAGATGAACTGCGCCAGCAACCTACGGCTCGCCCTCGGTTTGATCCTGATTGAAAGAGGCAAATGCGACTTGGCAGCAAGCAATAGTCTGTCACCCCCAGCCAGAAGATAAGTCGGATAAGGCGCGAATGTGACGGGAAGGGAATTCCGCCTGCCTTTCCTTAGCGACAGGCGGAATTCGGGAGGAATGGGACTTATTGTCCGACTGGCTGGTGAACCTCGATAATATTGCCATCTGGATCTTGCAAGAAGATCTGATACCAGTTAGCCATTGCCCACACGCCATAGTCTGCATATGGAATCTTCAACTCCTCGAGGCGCTTCTTGAAGCCCTCGATGTCATCTGTCCGGAAGCAGAAATGCCCGCTATGCAGTGGGTTGATCGCCTGCTTCATTCGGAAGCTCAGGTCGATGTCCTTGGTTGCCAGATGGAATTCGACGGCACCATCAGTCACGAAATCCACATCCGCGCTGTAACCGTGGGCGGTATCGGTATTGCAGCGGACGTGTTCCTCATCCTCGATCCGGTCGAGGGCAAAAATGTTTCGGTAGAACTCGGAAAGACGCGAAACGTTTTCGGAGCAGAGATTCATGTGGTGGAAGTGAAATTTCATGGCTGGATCCTTCGAATTGTAATTGGTTAGGAGCTCATGGCTACGGCCCATTCCGGCCTCATTCAGTAGGCAGTCGGGGGCTCCCTAGCTGTTCTGCCGGGTCGACCTGCGCAGCCGGCGAGGCCATCATAGCGCGATTCAGATATGAAACCGCAACAGTACAGGTGAAATATTTTGTGGGGTTAGGGGGTGTCAACTCGAAAAATCGCGTGCTAGCATCCATCCACACAACAACAATTTCACCTGTGCATTCATAATTTGAGTGCTCACGGTTAGGGAGAAGGCTCAATGCGCCAAGATCCGAACGCTGCAGTGGAGCGGCTCGAAACCTGCTCGTTAAGCGCCGTTAGCCGCGTCGCTTCCATGCTTGATGTAGGCCTGGACGGCGTGGGGCCAGGTGCGCCATTGCCACTAGGCTGGCATTTCATCCTGTTAGGGGCCGATACCACGCGGTCCCAACTACGCGCTGACGGATTCCCGGGGCTCGGCGTCTCGCTCCCAGATCTAGGATTGCCTCGGGTGCTGCAGACAGGCCGCGAGATCACCTTCCATGGAGAGATTCCGGTTGGAGCAGAGGTGGCTCGTAGAAGCACTATCGAAGGCGTAGAACGCAAAACCACACGATCAGGCGATGTCGCTTTCGTGACAACTCGTCATGAGCTCAAGCCGGTGAATGGAATCGTGGCCTTAAGTGAAACGCAGACGTTCGTCCTGATGCCCGCAACAATCTATCAAGAGCCTGGCAAGGAGCCAGCAGCTCCCGTCACGCTGAATGCGCCCAAGGTAATCAAGCCTGACGACACGCTGCTCTTTCAGTACTCAGCTTTAGGGTTCAACTCCCACAAAATACACCTGGATCGTGAGTACGCTCGGTCTGTGGAGGGATTCCCAGAACTGGTTGTGAATGGCGGGCTGATTGCACTGATGCTCACTGAATACCTGCGCATCGACCTGGGCATCGCACCCTCTGGAATCAAAATCCGCTACCTGGCACCGCTATTCAGCAACCGTGCTCTCACAATTGCTCACGAAGAGCGAGCAGGGCAGTTGGTGATTAAGGTTTTCAATGATCAGGGCAAGGTGGCAGGTGAGATGGAGGTGACGCGATGAGCTACAAAGCGCTTGAAGGCATTCGCGTGCTGGACCTCACCAGCGTTGTCGTAGGGCCCGCCTGCTCGTCGCGTCTGGCTCAGTACGGCGCAGAGGTCATCAAGGTGGAGAGTCCTGAAGGTGACCTGATGCGCGGGTTAGGCGGACTATCACCAACCGGGCAACACTCAGGCACTTACCTGCACCTCAACAGAGGCAAACGTAATATCTGTCTCAACCTGAAAGTCCCAGGCTCCGATGAGGTCATGTCTGCTCTGATCGAGTCCTCGGATGTCGTGATCGCCAACATGCGGCCGCAAGCGCTCAGGAAGCTCGGAATTGATGCAGAAACCGTTCTGGGACGGTATCCAGATAAGGTTTATTGCCTGATCACGGGGTATGGCACAGACGGGCCGTATGCGGGCGAGCCTACGTATGACAGCGTGATACAGGCTGCCACCGGGATGACAGGGTTGAGCCTGGCCCGGGATGGTATCCCTCGATATGTCCCCATGCTCATCTGTGACCATGTTGTTGGAGAGATTGCCGCTGGCGCGATCGTCTCTGCCTTGTACGGTCGTCGTGAGACTGGCAACGGTGCGAGCCTCGAAATACCCATGTTCGAAACCATGTCGGCGTTTGTGCTTCAGGAACATTTGGCTCAATGCAGCTTTGACCCACCCGTTGGTCCAGCGGGTGATCAACGCCTCTTAAGTCTCCACAACCAGCCCGTTCAAACAGCGGATGGCTGGATCTCCTTTACCGTGAATACCGATGCCCAAGTCAGGGCGTTCCTTAATACCGTCGGGAAATCCGAACTCGTTGACGATGAGCGTTTCAGCACAGTGGCGGGCCGTGCGGTGAACGTCCGAGAATGGTTCGAGCTTAGAGGTGCTCCTCTTCTGAGCAAAACAACCGCTGAGTGGCTGATCGATTTCAAAACCGCCGATATTGCAGCCAAGCCCTGCCATACGCTCGAGACGCTCCCCTCAGATCCTCACCTGCAGGCGGTGGGACTGTTGAGCTACGAATTGCATCCCACCGAGGGACGAACAGCACGAATTCGTTCAACCGTGAAATGCAATGGCTCATACCTTGGCGCCGGGGAACCCAGCCAACCCAAAGGCTGGGAAACGAGGCCAGTGCTCACCGAACTGGGTTTTCAGGCGAGTCAGATCGACGCGCTCGTCCAATCGGGGGCTGTGCGCATCAATCCGCTTCGCTGAAATCAATAGCAAGACAGGAGCCTATTTATGCCTGGTCAACCTATAGCAATTGGCACCCTTGGCGTCGTCGGGGCTGGAGCGATGGGGCGGGGTATCGCCCAGGTCGCAGCAGCAGCGGGGGTAAGGGTGTTGCTCTATGACACGAACGCCGCTGCGAGCGAACAGGCTATTCAGTACATCCATGAGATGTTCGATAAGCTGGCGCTGAAAGGCAAAATGGATGTCGCCGAGGTCGAACAGGCGAAATCATGTCTGAAGCCCCTTTCCACACTGGACGCCTTTGCGCCCTGCGATCTGGTGATCGAAGCGGTGGTGGAGCGACTTGAGGTCAAGCAAGACCTCTTCAAAACGCTGGAGGCGGTCGTCTCTGAAGACTGCATCCTGGCAACAAACACCTCCTCGCTGTCGGTCACTGAGATAGCTCAAGGATGTGGCCGACCGGCTCAAGTTCTGGGTTTTCACTTTTTTAACCCCGTGCCTCTGATGAAGGTCGTCGAGGTGATTGAGGGGCTGCGGACGGCGCCGGCAAACACTGATGCGCTAATGTCCTTTGCTGCCAAGATCGGGCATATCCCGGTGCTCACAAAGGACATGCCTGGCTTTATCGTGAATCACGCCGGCCGCGCGATGAACACCGAGGGTTTGAAGATCTTAGGGGAAAGCGTTGCGACGCCAGCCCAAATCGACGAGGTCATGCGGGAATACGCAGGTTTCAAGCTCGGGCCTTTTGAATTGATGGATTTGACCGGGCTGGATGTGTCTCATCCTGTCATGGAATCCATCTACCACCAGTTTTACGAAGAGCCACGGTTCCGTCCATCTCCCATTGCAAGGGCTCGATGTGCCGCTGGACTATACGGCCGGAAAACGGGAGAGGGTTTCTATCAATACCCGGCGAATGATCAGAGGACGCATTCGGCCTCTCTATCAACCTCAACGGAGTTGCCACCGTCCATCTGGCTCAGCCGCAGGCACCCCGTAGTTGCAGACCACGTATTAACGCTGCTGGCTGGCGCGGGAGTGAAGGTTGACTTGGACGAACATCCGCGCGACCAGGCACTGCTATTGGTGACGCCACTGGGAGAGGATGCAACCGAAGCAGTGGTTGCCGAGGGGCTTGATGCCCGTCGCGTCGTTGCCGTGGATGCATTCCTGCCGCTGGCGCCAGGCAAGCGGGTAACCCTGATGACAACGCCGT
The DNA here is from genome assembly GCF_015751845.1 of Pseudomonas sp. M2. Taxonomy (NCBI): domain Bacteria; kingdom Pseudomonadati; phylum Pseudomonadota; class Gammaproteobacteria; order Pseudomonadales; family Pseudomonadaceae; genus Pseudomonas; species Pseudomonas sp. M2. The sequence continues at coordinate 5,236,454 of NZ_JADOUD010000001.1, read as the reverse complement.
TGACGACCCAAGCGGTGGCTATCCAGGCAACGGCTCTCTTCGGCGCCGCTGGATCACCGACCACCACCATCAAGGATTCCGCAGGGTTCATTGCCCAGCGCATCCTCGTCATGATTGTCAATACAGCCTGCGAGATGGCCCAGCAGTCAATTGCGACCCCGGCTGACATTGATTTGGCCGTGAGGCTTGGCCTGGGCTACCCCAAAGGGCCGTTCGAACTTGGCAATGCAATAGGCCCGAAAACTGTACTGGATGTCCTGACGGCCATCCATAGAAGTTCAGGTGATCCTCGCTACCGACCTTCAACGTGGCTCAAGCGCCGAGCGATGCTCGAGGCATCATTGGCCACGATGGAGGTGACTCGACCTTAGACCTTTGCGTGCTCGACCAGCCAGGAATAATGCTCAGATCCAACGACAGCTAGACAACAATAAATATAAGAGGTCAAGAAATGACAGAAGCAACGATGGAACATGTTGAGGACAAACCTCAGCAATCAATGGCTATCCGTGCCACAGTCGCCAGTTCAGTTGGCGCCGCCTTGGAGTGGATCGATTTTGCGGCCTATGGGGCTGTTGCTGCGACGATCTTTCCCAAACTGTTCTTCTCGTCCATGGATCCCAACATGGGGATTCTGGCGGCCTTTATCACATTCGGAATTGGCTTTTTCGCTAGACCTCTGGGTGGCATCTGCTTTGGCATGCTGGGCGATCGCATTGGCCGCAAAAACATTCTGCTCTACACCCTCTGCCTTATGGGTGGGGCATCATTCCTGATTGGTTGTCTACCGACCTATCAAACAATAGGGATAGCGGCCCCTATCTTTCTAGTATCACTGCGCTTCCTGCAGGGCTTCGCCTTGGGTGGTGAGGCGACAGGTGCTCAGCTGATGACAATGGAGCACGCCCCTAAGGATAAGCGAGGGCTGTACGGTTCCTTCATCAACATCGGCTCCTCATTCAGCTCTGCTTGCGCCAACGGCATGATGTTTGTGCTGATTGCCATTATGGGTATCGGGGAGTTCGAGAGCTGGGGATGGCGTATTCCGTTTTGGATGAGCTTCCTCTTGGTCATCGTGGGCGTGTATATCCGCATGCGCGTGACCGAAACCCCGGCGTTCAAGGAAGCTCAGTCACGGGGAGCCATCGAGAAAATCTCCGCTTTTGACGTATTCAAACAGTACCCGAAAACCATCTTGCGGCTTTTGTTGATCTGGTGCGCGCCTACTGCTTGCTTCTACGTCATTACTGTTTTCTCGCTGAGCTACGTTACCAAGAATTTGGGGATGGACAGCCAGACCGCATTCCTCTGCCTGGCTGGCGCCAATCTGCTGGCTGTGGTCATGGTGATCAGTGGCGGCGCTATGAGCGATCGTTTCGGCCGTAAGCCTGTGATGATGTTTGCATCGATCATGATGCTGGTCGTATCGACCTTCTATTTCTCGCTCCTGGACACCAAGAACTGGTTCGTCATCTTTGGCGCCATGGCAGCCTTCGTCGGCTTCTTGCAGATTCAGTCGGGTGTTCAACCGTCATTCTTCGCTGAGCCGTTCCCTACCAAATTCCGGTACTCGGGCTCTGCCGCTGCATACACCGGTGCCAATCTCGTCGCCGGCGGCCCAACGCCGTTCGTGGTGGCCTGGCTGCTTCAAAATGGCGGTGGTTCGACCTTGCCGGTAACCCTGTTCTGCGTAGGCGTAATCGTCGTTGCGCTGATAGGGATTGTGATGAGCCCAGAAACTCGTCATCTCGAAATGTCCCGCTGAATTTTCCCAACCGGTAATTGGAGATTTCCATGATCTTGAAAAATAAGGTGTGCGTTGTGGTCGGTGCTGCCTCGTTGAGAGGCATCGGCTACGCCGTTGCCGATATCTTCGTCTCACAAGGTGCAAAAGTGGTTGCGGTCGACGTGGCCATGTCGGTCGATGTCGCGGCAACTATCAAACACACGATCGACGAGAAGCACGGCATCGAGTCATCGCTGGTGGGGCTTCAGTGCGACATATCGAGTGCCGAACAATGCGCAACGCTGATGAGCAACGTTGAGAGCATGTTTGGGCAGATTGACGTATTGGTTAACTGTGCCGGAATCGTCCAGTCGATTTCGGTATTGGACATCCAAGATTCGGATCTGGACAGGATGATCAATATCAACCTGAAGGGGTCGTTCAACCTGTCAAAGGCGGCCCTGAAGTCCATGAAGGCGCGTGGTGCAGGGTCAATCATCAACGTCGCCTCTGTTGCCGCTCAGCGCGGGGGAGGACTGGTGGGTGGGGCTCACTATGCTGCGTCGAAAGGCGGCGTCATCAGCCTCACGAAAACCATTGCCCGGGAGTTTGGCCCAGTCGGTATCAGAGCCAACGTTGTCTGCCCGTCAATGACTGAGACGGGCATGATCGATGGCATGAGTGCTGAGAAGTATAAGGAGATCGTTGCAGCCATCCCACTGCAGCGTGCTGGGCATGCAGAGGACATCGCCGGAGCTTGCCTATTTCTGGCCTCTGATTATTCGTCTTACATCACTGGCTCAACAATCGACGTAAATGGCGGCAGCCACATCCACTAATTATTGCACCAGCGGCACCAGCGGCACCTGCTACCAGCGACTGATACTGTACTTACAAAACAGTGCCAACATCAGGGTGGAAACACCGCTGGGCGCCTTGTTCACGCCGTAAAACAAAAATAAAAGTTGAGGCACCCCAATGAGACATGCGGATATAGCTGTTATCACATCGCTGTTGTTGTTTGGCGGCAAGTGTGTAGCAGGTGGGTTTGTTGAAGACGCCACGAGTTCTTTAAGTACACGCGGCCTGTACTTCGAAAACGACGTGAGGGAGCGGGGAGGCGCAGATCAACGTCAATCGGCCATGGGGATCAGGCTGGATTTAAACTCCGGGTACACTCCAGGGCTGCTAGGGTTTGGCCTGGAAGTTCAGGCTCTTGTAGGCATTGGCCTGGGAGGCGGGATCGACAACCAGTCAGCCACAACAGTTAACACTGTCACCCCGGTCAACTCCGATGGTTCGCCGGTGGATGAATGGTCGCGGATGGGGGGAAATGCCAAGCTCAAGCTTTCAGCCACGGAGCTAAAGATCGGGAATGCGCTTGCGCCCAATTTACCGGTATTGGTGTCCAATAACTCCCGCGTCATGCCTCAAATTTTCGAGGGCGCAATGCTTACATCTAAAGAATTCAGGAGTGTGACTGTCACAGGCGGGAAAATCACTGACGGTAGCAGTCGCGCGTCAAGTAACTACTCAGCCCTGGCAGCGAATGGAGGGGCGAGGGGATCGAATGGGTTCTGGTTCGCCGGCGCTGATTGGGCCGTCACGAAAAACCTTCTTGTCCAGTACTACCACGCCGAGCTTGAGGATTATTACAAACAGAACTTCTTTGGTCTCGTTCACACATACCCAATCGCCTCCGGCCACACCCTCAAGACTGATCTGAGGTTTTTCGAGAACGATTCTGAGGGTAGAGTCGGCTCCAGTGGTTATGTGTTCAACAATGCCGGCGGTTATGCTCGAAAGCTTGGACAGGTCGACAACACAACCTGGTCAGCCACGTTCACTTACAGCACCGGTGGCCACGCGCTCTTGGTGGGGTACCAGAGCATTGGCGATGACGGTGCGATGGTGTATGTGAACCCTGGTAGTGTCAGGGATGGAAAAGGCAGCCTCGAGGGGCAGGGCGGAGCATCGGTCTATCTGTATACCGACGTCATGGCCAACACCTTTGTCCGAGCGGGTGAGGACACCACTTATGCGCAGTACTCCTATGATTTCGCAGCCACGGGCATACCGGGACTGAAGGCATCCGTGATGTACCTGAGCGGCCGAAATATCAAGGATAGGGCGGGCGGTGGGCAGGAATACAGCGAATGGGAGAGGGACTTGCGACTGGATTACGTCATCCAGTCCGGGCCCTTGAAAAACTTTGGGGCGACGCTCATGCGCGGTAGTTTCAGAACCGAGGTGCCTGGGAACCAAGGCGGCGCCGATATAGATCAGACCCGCCTGTATCTGAATTACTCCTATCACTTCAAGTAGTAGCAGCTGGCAAGTCATGCTCTGGCTTGCCATTTTCCCGCTCTAGTAATTACCACCTACCCGACTCGACAGCAGTTTACCAGCCTCTCCAAGATGGATTTGGGCGTCAGTGATGGTCTTGCGCCCCCGCTGATCGATCCTTTCCGAATACGGGACAGTCAAGGCCGCGATCGCATGACCGTTAGCGTCAAGAATTGGATAGCTGATGGCATAAAGGCCACGCACCTGAACGCTGTGGGCCGACTCATAGCCATCCGCTTTGATTCGGGTAAGCACTACGCTCAGTTGCGGATCCTCATACTCCGGGCTACGGGCCAAAGACTCTTTTATCCTGAGCTCTGTCACCCTCGGATCCTGGAAAGCAAGTAGAACACGGCCGGAGGCTGAAGCAATCACATCGAGTTCGGCGCCAACGCGGACACTAAAACCCATGCCGCTGGGTACATCGACCTTGGCGATGACCATTTGCTTCCCCTGACTGTACAACGTCAGATGGCAGGACTGCTCAAGCTCGCTGGAGAGCTGTTGCATGATCGGACGTGCTTCATTGAGCAGTCTGTGTGTAGGTGGGTTCATGTGCGCAAGCTCGAAAAGCTTGCTGGTAATGCTGTAGGTATCGTCAACAAGGCTGACGTAGTTCCGATCCACTAGGCAGTTGATCATGCGGTATACCTCCCCGACACTTCTGCCTAATTTCTGGGCAATTTCGCGCTGCGTGAGGGGCTGCTCAGTGGCGCTGAGCATCTCCAAAATATCCAACCCTTTTTCCAGCGCCGGCGCAGAGTAAGCCTTAGACTCACTCTCGTTATCCTTAGACAGCTTTACGGTCATTTCGCGATCACCATTGATCCTTGAGGGCAGGTCGTGGCGCCTAATCGGCGCCAGTGCGCTAAGCCAGCGCGGACCGGTTTCATATGCTAACTCGGATAATAACCTGAGATACTAGCTTGATTCACCTGTAAAACCTTCAACTCGCTTATAAAATCTTGAGGAGTGCACATCAAACCGATAGGTCGCCAATGTAGCCCGGGTGGACCAACTCCTAGGCTCATTGCTTATCATACCGATCTCTGTCCGCATCTCCTGTTGCCCTACCGCTAGTACCGCAATTGAGGCGCTCGGATCGATATGCCTCGTCGCCCTCTGCGTGATTAGGCTTGTGAAGCACCATCAGCCTGACACGGTGGTCTTTCCTAGCGATCTTCATACAGCTTTCCCTGGACTTGATCCTGCGGCCAATCCTTAGCCATACCGCGGTCTGGCTCATTCACGGCTACCACGACACCGATAACTGCTATCTCCACAGCTATCGAGAGAACGATGAGCTCGCCCAGACAATGGCCGCAAAAAAGGTCGTGCACGGGCATCATTAAGATTGTCTGGATTACACAGGTCTGATTGGCCGAAAATAGGTTTGAGGCTTACGGGTTAGCGTTCAAAGCCATCATGTCCGTCGATCGCACGGTCGTTAGCCCTCGCTTATGTACGAGGGGCACGAGGCTAGGCGCGATATTGGGTATGGACAGGTGAAGAAGCTGGCCAACCTGGAGCAGTTGCCGGCATATGGGTTTTGGTCAGTTGCTTTCCCTACAAGATCCGTCAGCTTCGGCAACTTTTTGCCGGGTCGTTGCGATTTTGAGTAACGGGCCCTCCGCGCCTGCGGAAAACTTCTATCTATGACCGCAATGGGTGGGTAGGAATGTCTTCTGTACCACCGGCGCGTTATGCTCTGGTAATAAGGTGCTCTGCACAGTGTCACCTCCCATAGGTATGGCATGTATGAGCTCCGATCAGCTATGCAATGAACTAGCTCAGGTGGGTGGGATCACATTCATTAGGTCGGTAAGCACTAATGCGGTAGGCTAATTCCACTTTTCAAACAACTGAGGGTCACCTATGTCTCGTTTGGCAGAATTCCGGAAACTGGAACAAACCTTAGCCGCGCAGCTCGCGGAGCTTGAGGCCATGAAAGGTAGCTCTGAGCTTCAAAAAGAAATTGAATTTGAGACTAAACTGCGAGACCTGCTGAGCAAGTACGGCTTCAGCCTCCGAGACATCATCGATATCCTCGACCCGCAGGCTAGCCGGCGTGCGGCTGCCCCCGCAATCGCAGAGAAGTCTCCGCGTCGCGCTCGCCAAGTTAAGCAGTACAAAAATCCACACTCGGGTGAGGTTATCGAGACCAAGGGTGGCAACCACAAGAGATTGAAGGAATGGAAGGCAGAGTATGGCTCCGATGAAGTTGAGAGCTGGCTTTCAGCGTAAAATTCCGTGATTAATGAACCTCCCTCCGGGGAGGTTTATCATCATCTATGAGTCAGGTTTCAATCGCTGTATTGCTGCACTTTTTACGAACTTCTCACTCAGGGCAAGAAGTAGCGGCATTCAGCCAGCTCAAGCCGTCATCTTCGCGCAAGGTGGGGGCGATAGGGGCTGTCCTCGCTCAGCTCTCCAGCTTCCTAATGAGGCCGCCAAACTGCTGAGCTGGCTCAACATAACGAAGCGCTGATTTCATATCGCTCCAACCCACGTACTCCATGAGCGTTTTGATGTCCCAGCCCGAACTCGCCGCCCACGTAGCAAATCCGCGTCGAATAGAATGAGCACTGTAGATCTCGGACGGCAAGCCGCTCCGATCTAGAATTTCGCGAAGGAGGGGGATCAGACTGTGGGCTGCAAGTGGTCTCTCGCTGATGTTACCCCACCGGTCAATGCCTCTGAATACGCTGCCGCGGGTTAGACCGGCAGCTTCTATCCAATTCAAGTACGCCTCAACTGGGCACAGCTTGCTCAACGAAGGCGTCTTGTATTCTCGCCCGATGTTCCGTCTATCTCCTTTGCTAGACCCCAGGTAAAACTTGATCCCAACGTAGCGCTCGGCATGGGTGTTCTCGATCGTGAGCCTGGCAAGTTCGTCCCCGCGGAAACCCCTCCAGAACCCGATTGTGAGGAGGGCGATGTCGCGACTCGCCTTGAGGAGGGCGGCCATGTTGCCGGCGGATCTTGCCTGAGCAGCCTCATCCTCCAAGTGGGCGACTGCCTTCTCAAGGTGCAACAACGCTAGCGGGGCGGCTTGCTTTTGCTGGACGGGGTGAAGCGCCCTGATGCCTTTCAGCAACTGCCGCACCTTCGGTGCCTTGGTGGGATCTGGGAAGCCGTTGCTCTGATGCCAGTTTGCGAGCGCAGCCAGGCGCTGCTTAAGGGTGCTGAGCGCCAGCTGGTCAGCGTACTCAGCGATATACCGTACCACTGACTCAGTGGTAGTGGGCAGATAGCCGCCCCAGGTCACCTCGTAGTGGGCGAGGGCAGCCGCATAGATCTTCGAGGTGTTCTCTCGAACGCTCGCCTCTAGGTACCTCTCTGCCTTACTGACCACTTCAACCACGCAATTGTCCCCGCTTCGAGCCATCGGTTGCTCGCTTTTGCCATTTGTACTGCATTTCTAACCATTTTACTGCCGCTCAACGGCATGACAAGCCATAACACTTGATTATGTCTTGCAACAAAATTGCCATTTCTGTTCGATTTTACGTGCTAAAGTGGCACGTAATTACATGACACGTAAAACAGTACGAAATCGTAGGAGGGATCATGGCTAGAGGCGGTATTAACTTGGCGCTTGTGCGCAGAGCTCGTGAAGCGCTGGTTGCCCGAGGCCAGAATCCAAGCATTGACGCGATTCGTATCGAACTTGGAAATACCGGCTCAAAGACGACAATTCAGCGCTATTTGAAGGAAATAGAAGCTTATGATCCTCGGCCATCGGCTTCTCCTTCCAGGCTAAGTGATGAGCTGACTGAGCTGGTGGGCAAAATGCTGGAGCGCTTGCGGGAGGAAGGTAATGAGGCGCTGGCGCATGAACGGGCCTCCTTTGATCTTGAGCGCCAGGCAATGAAGCAGGAGGTCGGTACACTTCAAAGTCAGCTGAATCAAGCTAATGACGAGGTCGCCAAGCTGCAGTCCGCCCTGCAAACTCAGGATGAAGAGCTCAAAACGACTCATTCCTCACTGCAGGCCGAGCTCACCCGTAACGCCAGACTCAGCCAGAGCTGCACTGATCTTGAGGTGCGGGTTCAAGAGAAGGACGGGCAGATCCAGTCCTTGGAGCAAAAGCATGCGCATGCCCGGGAGGCCCTCGAACACTATCGTGCTTCGGTCAAGGAACAGCGAGAGCAAGATCTTAGCCGCCATGAGTCCCAGGTCTACCAGATGCAGCAAGAGCTGACAGTCATCCAGCAGACGCTAATGGTTAAGCAAGAGGAGATCAGTCGACTCATTCGTGACAATGAGCGATTGATTGGCGAGAGCCGCCAGCAGACCAAAGAGGTTTCGCAGCAGCGAGATGCTATCGAGCGCTTGAAAGGAGATCTCGGCATCGCCAACGCAGCGATTGCTCGAGGCGAAGGCGCCAAGGAGCTTTTGACCCAGCAATTGGAGGCGAAAGCCAAAGAGGTAGTCGAAGTACGATCGGATGCTACAGTAGGCCAGCAGCGAGAAAGCGAATTGGTCAAAAGGCTTGAAGAAGCTGAAGCGGCGCTCAGCACCTACCGTACCGCCAAGGAAGTTGACGACCCCGGCCGCTAGCGCCTTCAGCAGTAAAAATTCATCCCATGCTGGGGTTGCTTTGAGTGATGCACCAACTGGAGAGGCCGAGAAGGCGCTTGCGTCTGTATGAGCACACGGCGCAGGCCGGCTGGCTATAGGGCTGCAAGGCAACGTTACTGACATTGCCTTCAGCTCATAGATGGTGGGCGACCCCAAATCAGGTCAGCAGCTCAACGCGCAGGGCAATCATGAGACTGCGCTGCCCTAGCATTACTTCCCATCGTTACGTGGATAGCCAGGAGCCAACTCGAGGTTATGAACTCCATAAAGTGCCAATGGATTTTTCAACCAGAGACGATATTCAAGTGGATTGAGAGAGTGATCAGGACTGCAGTCAACTGACCATTGGCGGAGGGCATAACCGACCACGGCAGAGCGGAGCCGAATCTTCAGCGTAGCGCTTTCATCCATACCATAGTCGAGCAGCGCGGTCTCTGGCCTCCCGAGCTGAGGGTGAGGCACAAGCTCCAGCTCTACTCGATGATTCCATTGATCATCTTCGTTCATTTGTTCGTGAGGGTGTACAGCCCCCTCAACCGCGCGCACACCCGTAATTCGAGTGATCGCAAAATCCCTGAATTGACCGCTCTTCCGATCAAATCCGCGCACATGCCACCTCTGGCCATTATCGAACAGCGCATACGGAACAAACTCCCGTTCGCTTCTCTCACGCAGGGACTCGTATTCGATCCTCACTGCGTGCCCACGCTTAATCCCTCGGCAAATAGACGCAAGAGTGTCTAACCGCGGCTTCGCAAGCTGTGGTTGAGCCAGGCAGGGTATACCTGGAGTCCAAGTGGATGGCTCTGCATCACCAAACCCTCGACTAACCCAGGTGAGTACCTGCTCTGAGGTGAACTCAAAAATCGGCTTGAAATCGTCGGCCGGCGTGTAGGCCTTCGTACGAGTATCAAAAGTCAGATTCTCTGGAGCTAATCGCCGATAAAGTGCCAAGTCACGAGTGGCTGCAGCTGTCTGTAGCTCGAAACGCTGAACAATGTCTTGGCGTGAGACTGCCCCACAAAACCAGGCCTGGAGCTCGATGAAAGCCAGTCGATCGCGCTGCTTCTGCGACAGCTGCGGAAGTTCTTCGGTCGAACTCACTGTATAAAACCTCAGTTGCAAGCTTGCGCCGGGATCGTTATCGTCCAAGCACAAGATCATTATGATCTCTTGTGGCGCTCATTTTAGCTGGTCGCTTGTAGGTGCGCCATGTGACTCCTTCCTCAGAGGTTTGCTATGTCACGTTTGCTCCGCATCGTTCTGATTGACTCTCTTTGTGCCGGCGACAAGGCCGAAGTGCTTGTTGATGCCAATACCTGCCTGACAGGTACCAATGGCATTGGTAAATCGACCTTTCTGAAGCTCATCCCACTTTTCTACGGAGCCAGTGCCGGCAGGATGGTCAAGGCGGGGACAAACACATCCAGCTTTGCCGATCACTATCTGCCTAGCTTCACTAGCTACATCGTTTTTGAGTACCTGAATCATGAGAATGTGCCGCGATGTGCAGTGCTTCATCGCTCCTCCTCAGGGTACGCGTATCGCCTGATAAGCAGCCCATGGGATGCGGAGCTCTTGTATGTGGATCAAACCATTGGTCTTTTAGTCGAGCCGAGCAGTCTACAGCGTCGTGCTGCGAATATGCGAATCGACTGCACTCCGGAGCTCACTCCACGCGACTACCTTAGGGTCATCCAGTACAACACAGGTGTAGCTGACCTTGAAGGCATCAATTCTTCCGACCGCAAACGCTTGATTGCAGCCCTTCGACGTACCTATTCGCTTGCACCATTTAGGCACCATTTTGGTGGTATCGATAACCTGATGTTCTCGCTTTTGGAGTCTAAAGGCACGTTTGACTCCATGAAATCGGCTATGAAGGAGATCCTTCAGCAAGAGACTGGAGTGGAGAGCGTAGATCTCTCAGGGATGGATTTAGCTGCATTCACCGGCGCGGTTGATAGCCGTGCCAGCTACCTGATCATGGAGTCTCGCATCCGGCCGCTAATCAATCGCCTTTCAGAGCTGCATCCGCGCTTAGTAACCAATGAGGGGCAGCAAGGTCGGTTGAAACGGATCGCGGCAGACCAGCACGAAAAGGCTTTGGCTGGAAAGGTGAGCCTTCAGGAGCAGATCGAAGAGGCTCGTAAGCGCGAAAGCACTGCAACGGATGTTTACAACGACAAAAATGAAGCTGTCCAGGAGCGCCTAGGGAGCGCGCGTCGGGCAGAGAGAGAAGCAGTAGCTGATGTTGAGAAGCTGACCGCTCAACGCGCTGATTTTGAGAAAAGTATCATCCCATCTCTGATGAATGATTACATCTCAAGAACTGCGATCGAGGAAGGCCTCCGTGTCTTGAACGAGGAGCACACCGTGCTCGTTGATCAGGGCCAGGGAATCCAACACCGTTATGAAAGGCTGGAGGGAGATCTCATTCGCTCGGTTCTTGAGCGCAAGGCGAAGCGTACTCAAGAGGCCGATTCCAAGCAGGCAGATCTCAGGACACAATCGCACGCGCAACTGGAACAGCTTGAGCAACAGACCGAATCGGTTCGTGAAAAGCACGCTGCTGAACTCGAAGCCCATGATGGCAAAAATACAATTCTGGCCACTGCCCTTGCTGAGCACAGGAAGCAGGCTGCGTTCCTGGAATCAATACGGTTGCTTCCGGAGGCTGCGGAAGCAATCCAAAATGAGCAAAAAGCTGTGCAGGCTATCCGTGACGAGCTGGACAAGATAGCGGTTGAGCTCACCGAGCATGAAGCAGAGCAACGCCGCTTCGCTAAAGATCAACAGGCCGTAGCGGATGATCAGCAACACCTAGTAAGTCGCCGGGAACAACTGCGTGCTGAAGTGAACTTGTTGAGTCGCCAGCTCAATCCGAGTGATGACACGTTGCTGGCGTTTCTCCGTGCTGAGTGCCCTGCATGGGAGCAATCCATTGCTCGCGTTATCAATCCTGAAATTCTGCTGCGGTCTGACCTGTCGCCGACTGGAACGCTAGATACATCAGGCTTTTACGGAATTCAGTTAGATCTGGATCGGCTTCAGCCTGTAGCGCAGGCCAACAGCGATGCCATCGAGTCGAGCCTAGCACTGGCGAACCAGCACCTGGTGGAGATTGAGGAGGAACAGCAACATCTCAGTCGCAAAGCTGCTGGTCTTTCGGAGCAACGGAGGCTTCATCAGGCAGGGCAGGCCGAGATTGTTGGGCGCCAAAACAAGCATCTTGAAAACATTAAGGCCCTGCAAGGGCTGATCTCTACGTTAGAGCAGGATGGGGCTGAACAAATTGCGCACGAGCGGTCACTGTGTTCCAGCGCCGTAGCTGAGGCTTTGCAGCAACTTAACCTTCACGGCACCCAACGCCAGGAGCTCAAGGACACTCAGCGAGAGTACGTTGAGAACCTTAAAGCTATCGTGGAGAGGATTAAGGCGGAGACAGCGGCTCAGCTGGGAGAGATCGATCGCTTAAAAAAAGCTGCCTGCGACGAGCTCGACCAGGAGAAGGAGGAAAAGCTCAAGTCTTACCATCAAGCGCGATTGAATGAGCTCACCGAAGCTGGGGTAGATGCCGCAATCATCTCAAAGCTTGAGGAAGAGATAGCAGCTATAAATGCGAAGCTCACCTTACTCAGCCAGTATCAGTCCGAGCTTCGCAACTATCAGCTCTGGCTCAAGGATGACCTTCCTAAACTGCCGGCCCTTGAGGCAGCTCGCCTTCAGGCAGCCGAAATGACGAGCCGCATTCTTGATGAGGTTCGCGAGCTGGTACAAGCCCGTAACGAGCAAGTAAGTGCATTTAGGGCCGCCCAGTCGGCGCTCAACGAACAGCTTTCACAGATCGAAGTGGGCTTGCTGATCCTCTCTTCCGTCCTGAAGCGCTTGGAGTTCACCCCTTTCGTGAACTCTGATTTGGACAGCTTGCGGAAACTTACAGCGGCCGACATAGAGAGCGAGGTGGGGCGCCTCCAGCGAGATGCCCAGAGCCAGCGGACTGAAGGCCGCAATCTCTTCCGAAAAATCGAATTGGAGGCCATGGGCGGCCCGCGTGACACTGCTGAGTACGATGCTATTCAAGACATCGCTACTCGATCACGCCACGCTGACGCAACTGGCGAGCGAGCGTGGTTCCACGCCACGCCTGAACTGCTGATTTATCTCGCAGAAGGCCATGACGTGCAGCGTAGCAAGCTGATTACTCGTACCCGAGCGCTTTGCACCCAGGTGGCCGAAAATCAGTCCGTGCTCAATGGCCTGCATCGGTCGATCATGGAGCTAGGCCGCAAGGCAACGAAGAAGGTGAACGAGGTACTTGCGGCGTTTCCGCAGTTCACGAATTTTGAGTTCCGAGTGGTTTCCAGGATCCACGATATCAGTGCATGGGATGATATTGATGCTCTCGTCGATCAGTACAACCGCTGGCGGGTTAAGCCAGCTGGTGAAATTCCCACAGACGCCCTCAATGAACGCCTGATCTCCATGCAACGACGGATGAAAGCTGGGGGCTGGCTTTCAACAAAACTTGCTGACTGTTTCGACGTTTCTTTGAGCTGGATGGTCAACGGCGTGCAAAAGGTTGCCTTCAACACGGCAGACTTGGGAGATGGGCTTAGCACGGGGCAGCTCAAAATCATCGTAGGGATGATCTATCAGGCCCTTTTTGAACTCATTCGACGAGATGCTGACTTCGATTTGCTGCTGCCGATCGATGAAGCCCTGGAGCTGGATGTGAACAACGCATATACGTTGCTCAAGTATTTCAACGCTCGTAACTCTCAGCTCATGCTGGGTTTCCCAGGCGGTGCGCCTGAGCTTATCCGGCACTTCACCCACCTCTATGCGCTTGATCGCCGTCCTTCCGGCGCAGTTTACGTCAAACAGTACCAAGCACCTGAGACTGATAGGCTGGCTGCTCTGAATGAAGAGCTGGAGCTTGATGAAGAGCAGGAGATCATCGCATGAGAGACGCCCTCGAAAGCCTGTTGGCAGGACGCTTTATCTGCCGGTATTCTGCTCCAGAGCTCTACAACCAGCTATGCAACGCGACATATGCTCGCTCCATTGAGCAAGCTCTGCAGCCACTGGGGAGGACTCTCGGTTGCTTGGGAGACCTTGAGCAACCAAGTGCGTTCTTCTCTCGCTTCGTAAATCTGTCCCACCCAAAAGACCGCGCTGCAGCCTCAGAAGATTTCAAGCGAATCCGAGATGCAATCTGGCCGGTTGTAGAGTTTATTCAGCTATGCGCGCGTGCCGGACGTGGTGACGCCTGCCTAGCGCCCGGAGAGGAAGTATTCACTGCAGAGTTACTGAGCCAGGTAGAGAGCAGCACAATCTGTGCTGATCTGCTGCGTGATCTTGCTGGGCATACCTTTTTCCGTAAATCCAAGCGCGGCGAGAGCCACAGTGACAAGCTCTCCGTGGTGCTCAAAACGATGGAGGAGGAGGGCTATCTGATCAGAAAGGGGACTGCATCCTCTATCTACATAGCTACTGGAAAAATGGCTTATCTCTACAGAGCCATGTCCTGGATCGTTGAGCACCAGAAATTGCTGCCCGAAGTCGAGATTGAGCCAGCCGGTGACGCGCAGAGTGAGTTCATCCTGTGAGAGCAGAAGATTGGGCAACACTCGGAAAACACCTGATTGCCAACGCCTCAACACTTGAATTGATTGTCCAGGCAGACGAAGAAGGCGCAAGCAAGCCAGAGATCATGACCAACGGCATTATGTGGCTGATCAGACAGCACCTTGTCGACGAGTTTGAGGGCAGTCTTCATCCTTCATCGCTCTTGATCGACTTGGGCGTAAGGATCAGCTCGCAGCGCTTTGAGCTTTCGGCTCCAGACCTTGAAGAGTTGCTGGTCAAGATTGAGCAGGCTTGTGAGCGCTTCCAATCAGCTAAGGATTTCTCTCACGCAGACGCTGAAAGGGAGCAAAGGTCGATTTGGCTTGCCGTTCGACAGGTGGTCACTCATCTGCGCGATGAGCATCGGGCAGCGACTGAGTTTATTGAGGGTAGGTACGGTTTTTCTCCTAGATTCGAAGACCGTCTGCGTGACATTCGGCAGGCTGTCGAACGACTGGAGCGCTTGGCTAACAAGCTCGATTCGTTTGAGTACAACAAGCTTTCAAGCTGGTGCTTCAGCGATAGGACATTACGTCGACTGCTGATCACTACTCTTCACAATGCAGTTATGAGGGAGCGAACTCGCCTTGTTGATCTGATCAAAAGGCTCGACCAGTTGGGAGTGACTGTCAGAAAACGCAATCGCATGCGCCAGGTCGTGCTCGCCGTCGAGAGCTGGCTCCAAGCTGGGAACGTACCAGATCTGGATGACATTCTGGATCGGGCGGACGCCGCGGAGTGGGTCAGTGCTTCACCGTTAGCTCTTGGAGGCCACCTCCATCCTCCAGTGGAAGACTCACAAGCAATTGACGACATGGCGCTTCTTATTCAGTCGCTGCCCGCTCCCAAGGTAAGGAAGGCGAGTGAAGATCCTAGGGCCAGGCCGCCGGCACGCGTCATACCCACTGAGGTGGAGGTCGTAGAAGCTCCAATTCCTTTTGCCCAGCCGCACCTGGAGGCGATGCTGGAGGCCTTAAAGGAGAGCCGGACACCGCAGAGTGCTAGCCGTTATTGGGCCGACAATGCCGAACGGGAGTATGGCGTTAACGTGTGGCTGTATGCACTTGACGCCTACTATCGAAACCTTTTGGTTGTAGCGGAAAAAACTGAAATACCGTTGAGGTACGTGCTCGAACCTGTAGCCGAGCCCATGCCGAGAGGTATCGCGAACCAGGTAGTGACTGACCTAACCCTACGCATCAAGAGACGCGGCGAATGAGTGACCACAGCGTTTTACGCAGCAAGCGAAGCATAGAGATGATCAGCACCCTCGTGCGCATGGGGCATGACAGTGTTGGGTTGGGCAAGCTATGGAAGACGATTCATCAACACTACGGAGTCGGTGAGATCAGTGGTAGCAAGCTATTGCTAAGTCCTGCTGATCGCCAAGCTCTCAGGAACCTGCTAATCGATAAAGCCAAGTGGGATCCCCTTGAGGCAAGGAAGGTTGAGGGTTCAAGGATAGAGCTGGCCGGTCGCTCTCGGGTAGAGAAGGCATCTAACGAGGTCATCAGCCGAAACCTGGTACTGGTTAGCAGCCCAGAGGGTAAGGTGGTCTTGGCTGATCGCCAGTATGAGATTCCTGAAGGCGGCTCACTGGCTATCCCTGCAGATCTCGTAGCTGGGCTCGATTGTTTCGTCATGATCGAAAACCTTGAGGTTCTCTTGCAAGCATACCTCTACCAAGTGCCGGCAGAACTTGTGGGTGCTCCGTGGGTGTTTAGAGGGTCACCACAATTTTCAATCGCGTCAGCTGCAGCCTTGGCGCAAGCGACACCAAACGTCTACTACTTCCCAGACACCGATCCTCAGGGGCTTGCCAACAGCTTAAACGCTGCCAGTTGCTGTGGGATTGTAAGCTGCACGCTTGACGGGCTACATGAGCTGAAAGCAAAGGAGCTGGATAAGCCTCATGACTACATGACCCAGGCGCACATGATGGATGGCTTGCTCAAGTCAGGTCATCCATTGGCGTGCCTCCTCAAGGATCTTCGCACCGGGTTTAGCCAGGAATCAATGGCTGGGCAGAAGCTGAAAGTCTGGTCTGACGCGCCCCTGGCATAGGGCAGGTAAGTCAGTGCTGACATGCTTCGCTTGAGCTTCTTGCTTGGCACTTTTCTCGCGTCTCAGGTGAAGGCGTTATGTCATTATCGGGTCAGCTAGGGCAACGGGTTAGGAGCAATGATGCGCGATAGGAATCACCCATTTCCATTCGACTCCCAGGCGGAGGGCGTGATGAAAGCATTCGTCAAAGAAGCTGGCGAGGAGCTTCGAAATGCCCAGAAGCAGGTAGGGGGAGGCGAGAACGCCCTTGTCTTCAACCATGGCGGCGCTTGGCAGTCTCACCACAGCTATGCGCCAAATCGAGTTGCTCAAGCACAGACGCTTTCTCATGAAACCTGGCTCGATATGGAGGATGTCATGATAGGGCGGCTAGACGTAATCGAACGTACAAAGAAAGAAATTGTTAACAGTATGGCTGAGAGTTTTGAGCGATTTCTCTATCAGATGCTGTCAGACACCTGTGAAGAAAGTGGGAACGTCATTGACGGAAATGGAAAAAGCATAGGGGAGCACCTGCTCGAAACTATCAATAGCATTGAGTTCTCAGTAAACAAGGATGGAACGATATCACGCCCGGAGCTCAGGGGCAGCCCAGCCACTGCAAAGCTCATTGAAAATGATCCCTCCACTCGCTCACCAGAGTTCCAGGCCAAATTGGTAGAGATTCTGAGACGCAAGGTATCGGAGGCAATCGCACGAGAGTCCGAGCGTAAAGCAAAATTCTCCAGGAAAATGTAGTTATGGCTGCCCGAGTCTTACTGTGTATCGGATGTGATGGTTACGAGCATATGGATACGCTCCGTGGCGCTGAGAGCGATGCGGCTGCTATCAGAACTGCATTGACGACCGGAGAATTGAGCTGCACTTCTGCAGAGGACTCATACCTCCTGCTCAACCCAAATAGGGGTGACGTTGAGAACATATTCGTTGAGCTCCAGGATAAATACAGAGAGATCCAAAGCCTCACGATCTATTTTGCAGGACATGGCGAAGAGGCTAACAACAGCTATTTTCTATGCCTACGAGACACTCGACCTGACCGTCTATCAACAACCGGTTATGCCATAAGCCGGCTATTTGAGTTCTTCAACGAATTGAAGGCCGCTCACTGCAACGTCATCATTGACGCCTGCAGCGCAGCCGGCTTGGTTTCCAACCTCAATGTCCTACTAAAGCCTGAGGTCATCGGCAAGTCGAAAACCTTCGGTGTCTCATTCTTTGTCTCTTCTGCCTCTAATCAATATGCCTATGAGGATGACTGTGGAGGCTACGCTACGGCAGCTTTACTGGAGGTCTTGCAGGGAAAACTCGACACTGGCTCACGAGCTAGATATCTCGACCTGGTGGACATCGGGCGGCCCGCAGCTCAACACGTTTCCGAACAAACCAACGCTGAGCAAATGCCCTCGGTATGGGGAGTGAACCTTTATGGTCACATGCCGCTGTTTGGCAACCCTCACGCCAGTGATACCCATGCGACCTCGCTACTCGGCCTGACGGGCATCACTCCAGCATCGCCAGCCGGGCAGGCTATCAGTGAGCATTCCTCGGCACTCTACAGTCTGTTGTTTGCCCAAGATCAGGATTTAGGGCCCGATAAGCTCCTACCCGTGCTGTCTGAGTTCATGACTAGACTTGAGGCCTTTCCAGATGCACCAGCCGTTTTCATTGAGGGCATCTGGCATTCACTAGAGAAAAATGCTCGTCGCCATCAAAACTCTTTTGCGTTAGTCGAGCTGAGCGCTACATGCATAGCGCTGCTGCTAGAGTCATCTGGAAAAGATAGTAACTCAGCTGCATGTATCGCCGTGCTAGCGCAGCGGCTAATCGATGAGTGCGAGCGTTCATTGCTTGAGATTGTAAAGTCACTCCACTCGAACGAAAAAGCGCTCTGTAGGCATGGCATACCTGATCTTTTCTATCTTCCTCAGCGAGTATCCAGGATTCTTGGCTGGAGCGCTGCTGCCTTGCACTTTGCTCATGAACTGGGTACCGACGACTCTGCCGTGCGCAGTTGCATGGAAGAAATCAGTGGCTACCTCACTACTCACTATGCAAGCGTTCTGGCGGGTATGAGTGAGGATGAGGCCCCATTCTGGGCAGTTTTCCTGACAGCCGTAAGTGCGACCGAAATGAATGGCCTTGGCGAGCTTATTGTTAGCCTACTAATCAGCACACTCATTGACTGTGGGGGTGGGCTAGCTCGCCCCCTGCTCGAACCACCCCAGGCCTACAGCTACCTGTCGGCACGGGCGCGGAAGAACCCAGAAGGGCTGAAACAACTGAGCAGCTCACCGTCTGAAACACTCGCGCTAGTAATGCTTACCTGCAGTAAATTCTGCCTGCGTGAAGAGCTCGATATGCATCTCGTAGACCTTGACCATGCACATCTCAATATTTTCATTCCGGATAGTCATCTGGCGTTCAACCACCCGGTCGTTCGCGCAGGAATCAACCATGTGTTCCAAATTGGTCATAAGGTCTGGAAGGTTGAAGAGCTCTTAGAGCGCTGGGACATAGCCTGCAAGCCCCAATTCCTGGGCGATAGCTCTCTCGCTCTGCGCGCCACTCGGATTGGGGCAATCTGTTCGGCACTCATCACTCCAGATCGCGTGCCTTGGTTCCTACTGAATAATGTGCTTCACGGCGAGACCACTAGCATGATACCGGAGAGCGCGCAGGCGTCGTAAGGGGGCTTCTGAACCAGCTAGCGCAGGTTAACCGCAATGCCATATCATCGCCAGCCACGATGGCTTTGAGCCATTCTTTTGGTGCTGCACAGAAATAGGAGGGAAAATGGCAGAAAAGCCAAGTAACACCGATAAACAGGTACCTCGTAGACGAGGGCAGGGCGACCAGGGTAAGGCCCTCAGAGACGAGTCATTTGAGAAGAAGGATCGAAATACAGTGTTTGACACCCTAGAACCACCAGCCCCTCGACCACGGCCAAGTAGAGGGAACTGATGAGCGATTTGGCAGATTCACTTCAGATAGATTGGGAGAAGCAGATTTTTGCAATTCGCAGATCAATCCGCTACCACCTGAGGCGAACGGCCTACTTCGACGCCTTGGACAAGGTCACTAACATGGCCTCGGTCATGTTCGGATCTGCAGCCATTTATGGAGTGCTAAGCA
Organism: Pseudomonas sp. M2; assembly: GCF_015751845.1. Classification (NCBI taxonomy): domain Bacteria; kingdom Pseudomonadati; phylum Pseudomonadota; class Gammaproteobacteria; order Pseudomonadales; family Pseudomonadaceae; genus Pseudomonas; species Pseudomonas sp. M2. Next base: position 5,216,968 of record NZ_JADOUD010000001.1, on the reverse strand, counting down.
AAAAAGCCGAATCGTTGGCACTGGTAATGTCAGCGCTGGTCACCTTCATCTCCACGATCAACCTAGTCGTTTCGAGCGCTCAGAGGGCCAGGGCTCACGCGGACTTCGTTCGTCAGTACGTCGATCTAGAAAAACGCTTGCTTAGCCCTCCCAGCGAAGAAGAATTGCTCTCGATCAGGCAAGATCGATTAACGATCGAGGCTTCAGAGCCCCCTGTGCTGCACGTGCTAAATGCTATGTGCCATAACGAGGTTATGCGTTCCATGGGCTATGACCACAGTGAACTTGCCTCGATCGGTGCATGGCAAAGACTTTTCTCCCATTTCTTCGATTTCCGGGAGCACAAGATCCGCGCCCCTAAACCAGTGCCTGATGCAACTGACGCAACCTAAGTCCGCTGATGGAATGGCAATTCCACGTTGATTCTATTGATCTAGGCTGACCTCACTGCGGCTTCCGCTCGGGAGGAGCCGCAGAAGGGACGCCATTGCTCATAACTCTGTCTTTTACGCCAGCATTTCAAGGCTATGTTTCGGTTAGGCGAACGCGTCGAACACTATTACGATGGGGAGAGGGCGAGCATGGGGCTCGCCTGAACGTTAGGAATAAAGATGTTCGGATCATCATACGACCCTCGATTTCCCATTCCCGAAATGACTACTGCCAATAAGTACATCAAGCAATTGGGCTGGGTGGGCACCCAATTGCTGACGCTGTGCTGGGCATTCGCGACAGTCAATGTGAGCGCGTCGGTGCTTTTGGCTGTCGTAGTGGCCTGTGCCTTGTACCTAGCGTGCATCGGCAGAAGTTACCGTAAGGCGTATCCCCTCATCGCGGCTTCGATCTCAGGTAGTGATCTGGTACGGTTGTTCGCCAAGGCATGGCCTGCATTTGTGGCCATTATCATAGTCTCCGGCCTTGCCGTAGATGCGTTCACCTGGCAGCAAATAGGGAATTTCAAGACCGAGCTCATGGGTCTGGCAGCCTTGCCATACGCAACCTGGATCGTGAAGAAACTCCTCGAAGACTAATGTCGCTCAGGATGAGGTGAGTGGTTCTTACGCGGATCACCCACCCTGTAAGCGCATTAGATCGCACTCGTTAACCAAGCAGTCAGTCAGCCAGGCGACACTTCAGGTGCACCGTGAAACCATCCGACGCGATCCAAGGGAAAACTCAGCAGATCAGGCAAGCTGTCGAAGCGTGTGGATTCGTAAACGTCCGTATGTTCGGCTCCGTTTGCCGCGGCGAAGACATCGAGGGCAGCGACCTCGACCTCCTCGTGACCATACCAGCTGAGAGGGAAGGGAAGATCTCCCTCTTCGACATCTTGGATCTTGAGTCGACGCTAGAGGAAATGCTGGGGATTCCGATTGATCTGAACGTCGCGAACAACATGCCTGAGCATCTCAAGCCTGAGGTCGAGCGCTCTGCCATTCCCCTATAGGTATGAGTCGACACCTGCTAAAGGGCGTCCCCAAAAACTCAGAACTATCACAAATGCGTCACTTCTATCAAAAATGCGACATTTTTGAGGCGCCACCTTGAATCAAAAATTCAAAAACGGAGTCCTTTTGTTTGTTCTCAAAAGCAAAGCAGCGGTGTCCCTGCCACACCTGAACATGCCGCATCGCACTGGCTCGCATGCCTGCGTTTTGCCTTATCGAATGTGATCTACTGCGAAGCGACTTTTTGGGTGAATTTGAGGGTAAATCTTTAGGGATTTTGACTGTGGGCATGCCTGCAGGAACAATTGTCGCCTCTTTGGGGCCTGGAAGGCCCTCAGCTAGCTTTTGCAGCCAAAACAGCATGTAAATAAGCCTTATTTTTTGTGGGTATTTGACATGCCGATCAGGTTGTGATGCGCGGAGTACAAATGTGCTCTCACCTCTGAATCCACAAGCTGTCGACTCCACCATCCTTCTGGAGATTTTTGGCACAGTCTCTAGGACGGACAGCAGAAGCAGTGACGGAGGAGTGCCTAGCCATTGACTTTCGGGACAAACATCCCGGCGATGATCCGCGCATCGAGCAAAGCATGATGGGGGAGGTCTGATCCATCGTTCAGCGGCTCGAGGCTGAGTGCATTGGTGGGCGCCGGATAAACGTTCTGCGGCCACTTACCGTCGTGGTACGCGAGTTCGCAGAACAGCTCCCAATCGAATTCCGGGGCATCAGTCACCACGGTGGTCATGGAATCGAATGAGCGTAGAAACGCCAACAGCTTGTCACGGGCATCGAGTATGAGGCAGCTGTAGTCGTCACCCCACAATTGAGGAAGCACGATCTCCTTTACAAAGTCGCTGCAGTCGTCGAGGTGCCATGTGTCGAGCAATTCGACATAAAATTCCCTGCCGTCCTCTGCAACCAGCGCCAGCGAAATCAGCTTTGCTGTGGCATTGAGCTGCGTGAATTCGCAATCTAGAAAAATTCTCATCAGAAGGATCCTGTACCACTAATGCTTCGTAATCGATTCACGATGGCCCAAGAAGGAATGCTCTGGAAAGCTGCGTTGGAACACTTGGGCCCCCAAAGACTTCTCGAAACCGTGGTTGATCTGCTGCGTTCCTTCGGGCCGAGACCCGCCCGCAGCCAAAAGGAGTATCTCGAACGGCAATGGCTAGGCGAGGACATTCTCAGGATAGTTAAGAGCGCTCAGGTGGAGGCGGGCATCAAGGCGCCAGGCCCAGACGATCTGCCCAATAGAGTTACGATCCTGGCGTGTTACAGCGATTACCTCGCAGACCGTCTCCTGCTGCTCGTGCCAGCTGACGTCCTCCCTCGTGAACTGGTGGGAAGGCGAATTGATGATGATATGGGCATCTGACGCAAAAGAGGCTCTGCTGCGCTACGAGCCCGAGCACAAACGTTGAGCACGTATCATCCAAAAGCTTGCTCAAGGAGCGCCTTCATCATGTCTGCGGCCGAACCGTTGAGCCAAATCTCCTGGCTGCAGACCTCTACACGAGCAGGATTGACGTGTATGACTTTCGCGCCTGCTCCTAACGCACGTAGGGGCAGCTCTGCGGCTGGATATACGACACCGGACGTGCCGATCGAGAAGAACAGATCACAGGCACCTGAGGCAGCAAAACCCGCGTCCCAAGCTGCGTCTGGAAGCATTTCTCCGAACCAGACGACTCCGGGTCTGATGTATCCGTTGCATGCATTGCACCGAGGAGGCTCAAGACGGCAACCATCCGCGGGTAAATCATCAGAAGGAAGTGATGTCATGTGAACATTTCCGCAGTCAATGCACCTGGGGGAGTGAAGACTGCCGTGAAGGTGGATCACGTCTTGGCTCCCAGCTCGCTCATGCAGATCATCTACGTTCTGAGTCACGACTGTCACCCTAGGAACGTGCTTAGCGAGTTCTGCTATCGCGAGATGAGCTGCATTCGGTTGCGCTTGGAGCACTTTCAACCTACGCCACTCATACCAACCCCAGCACAGCCCAGGATCCGCACGGAACGCTTCGGCTGTCGCTAATTGAGCAGGGTCGAATCGTGACCAGAGACCGGTCAATGCATCTCTGAATGTTGGGATCCCACTCTCGGCGGATACGCCGGCGCCGGTGAAAACGACAACGTGCCTTGCCTTCTGCAACAGCTTAGCGATGGTAGTGAGCGGCATTGAGATGTCCTGGAAATTCTTTCCCTTGAGGTTACCCGAGCCTACTCCTGTTTGGTCATTGTGCGATGCTGAGGGATCGAGCAGCAGTGTTTGTGTAAGTCGTATAAGTGTCCAGAAAACCAAGCTGGCGCTAAGACGCAGGTAAGACCGGGTAGGGGCGGTTCACATCAAAAATAACTGTATGGATATACAGATTACCTGTCAGGTACGGAGAAACTCACACCGATTGAGTAGATTTTGCATCGCTGGCGCTGGTAGAACGGCACGGAACCGGACATGCCATCAAAGCCCCATAATTTCTCGTAAGCCCCAAACCACGGGCCTTCCAGGCTAATTTAGCTGCCTTTTCTGGACAGTTATGAGACGGCAGCGAGCTCTGAGTATCAAATCTACCGGCAGGGAAAAGAATACTGTATGCATACACAGTTTACCCGCGCTAGGACAAATCAGTGTCTTCGATGGGGTAGGCGCGCCGTTTTCCACAATGCTAGGGTGAAGCTCGCGAGACGCCATCCACACCATCTCCGAGGCACCAATGAAAAGGACAGGAAGTCGCCAGCGCGCTAGGGAAAGCATCGTCAGAATGATCGCAAAGATCCAGAAACTCGAGGCAGCCCGTCACTCAGGGCAACCTGGAATCATTGAACGACTGAAGGGTATGGTTGGAGCCGCGCTCAGGACACAGCAGGGTGTCGAGTCGAACCGGAAGTACAGTAGGGCAGATGACTTTGCCGAGCATGGCTTACGTGCCAATTTTCTTGGGAAGAACTGTCCGAGTTATTGAGCGGCCTGCTGGCGATGAGGCAAGAATCAGCAGTCTTGATCAATCGCTGACGCCTATAGCCTTGTCGCCACTGAAAGATCCACGAAACTACTCGACCTGAGTTTGTACGGGTACCGCGTGCAAGCGGAGCGCGCAAGGCGTGAGGATCGAAGCCCGGAGGGCCAAGCCGAAAGCGAAGCGGCCGGCTTGGTTCACGAGAGCCGACCCAACGGGCACGCCCAAGAAAGCCCTATATGCCTACTCGTCGAGCTCCAACCGACATACCGGCTTACCACACCGGGTCAAAATGAACGTATGACCTTTCTCTGCGAGCTTGAGCACTCGACGAAAACGTCGACGCGCCTGGCTGATGCTCATCACGTATTCCATAAAACCTCTTAACCTAACAACCGCCGAAGGAGCCCTTCAACCTGCGTGTTCTCATACCTGGCACATAGCTCGTCGAGCTTGGCGCCCCGACGCTCACCAGTCATAAGGCTCACACCATGCAGCGCGTTAACTAGCCGTTCCTGCTCCTCAACGCCTTCGCGAACGTCTAGCCACATTGAATTGACCAGCTTCACCACGGACTCCAGCTCCGCAGCCAGAACCTGTGTCTCGATGAGCTTGTTACTGTTCACTGTCGTCTTGAGAGCCACGGCACGCTGCTCAAGCTCCTGGAGCTGCTCGCTCAGGCACTCAGCCTGGTCGATCGACGTAGCAGCACCATCAATGAAGATTTTGTCTTCCTGAATGCTGTAGATGGCCAGCGAACCGTCAGCGCCGCCGGTGACATCCAGCGCCAGCACGTTGCCTAACCTCAGAGGCCGCGAAATCCACGTATGCCCGGTACAGACTCGCCACACACCCGGGACGCCTTCACGATGGTGCTTAACGATCCGATCTCGCCCCCACAAGGCGATTTCCTCCATCGCGGGATTGTCGAGTTGCTCCAGGAAGGTCGACCAGGCCATGCCCGTCGGCACATCAGCATGCACAACGCCCACGACGCCCCGACTTGACTCAACCTCGATCGAGACCGGAAGACTCCGAAGCTTCTCAATGATCATCGCTTTTGACTCATCAGCGATCGTCATCCACCAGCCCGCGCCATGCGCAGAATAGCGAGCCTCGGGATTGGCTTCATAAGCGTCGATTAGCATCCGCTCGTGATTGCCCTGGACACTGAAGAACCAGGGCTCGCCGAGCAGCTTTAGCCCATCCAATACACCAGGCCCGCGGTCGATGACATCCCCTACAGCGATCAGCCGATCCTTGGTTTTATCGAACCCCAACGCGTGCAGTCCGCGGTGTAAATCAATCGTCTTGAAGTGTATGTCCCCGACTACAAAGTCGCGGCCGTAGAGATTTTTCGGGAGCTGGAGAACCTTAGAATTCATAGGGCAGGGTACGTCTCCGGTGCCGTTGCCGGCATGTCGATAACCCGCATATTTTCCGCTTATCGAGCGCATACGTCGAGGAAAGCGGCCTCTTCAGCAGCGCCTCCCGTAATGATCCCAAATGGGAACATTACGGGCATTTTTATCGGTTAATGTCCCAAAACGGGATCACTATGGAAAGCGCTGAACTGGCGCTGAGACGAAAAATATCTGTCGCCGCCTTGGAATTCACTACTCATGAGGTTAAATGGCCTGGCAGGGTGTTACCGGCCATTGTAAGAGGCCGGCGATCACACCTTACCGATACCCCCGCCGTAGGCCATGGCGTCCACCTAATTTAAGTGGACACAATTTCTGGCCCATCAGTGATGGAGGAGCTGAAACGACTGAGTGTTCTGCTGCTTGAGGAGCCAAACCCCTAAATAGAAAAACAGCTTTTGGCCTTTCTTCCGAGTGAGTGACTGTTCATGAGCCAGCGCTGAAAGCTTGCCCTGAACGAGTTATGTTGATTTGCTCATATCACAAGTCAACAAGTCGAATAAATTAACTTCCTCATCGGGGGAGAGGTTGTCAATTACTCTTCTGAGGTGGGCCATAAAATTAGTGGCTGATTCATTGCTGAGGTCGAATTTCCGCTTCAAGAAATCTACCAAATGCAGTGTGCGCTCTCTATCTGCAAAGTTCGAGTGGCGGAAGTCTTGAACTGTCCTATCAAGAATGAGGATCGCGAGTTCGTCCTCTTGAAAGGAGCAATATGCTTCTGGAGATAATTCGCCGATTGATTTTACGATGCTGGTATATATTTCGACCAACTCCCCGGTGAATTCAATGGACTTAACCCAGCTATCGTTATATTTTGGAGCCCCAGATACCATTGAAAAGGTTTCTCCCTTATATTCAACAGAGATGTCCGCTCCGTGATGAACGCCTCCGTTGTGAACGGTATTGCGATGCATTCGGAGGAATTCGACTATCTTCTTGTCCGTAGGTAGATCTCTCGGATAAGAATCAATAGATATTTTGCTCAAGATGGCGTTGAATTTGTCTGGGAAAGATATATATGCGCCCTGTAATTTTAGAGCGCGTTCTACAAGCAAATCCTTACAATTCTGATCTTCGGCTTTCGCATAATTGTCAAGAATTTTTTTGGCCTTGATTAGTCTGCTGTCATAATATTTTTTGTCAAACTCTGATGCAAAACAAGAATATAGAATAGTTAACCATTTTTCAAAAGCTGAAAATGCAGAAATACTGAAGTCAAGCATGTGACTTCCAATGATCTGGTTGATACGCTGACGCATCAGCTTTTCAATGTCAGACAGTGAGTATTCAAGGTCTTCAGGAGATATTTTAAAGGTTTTATTATTGAATGTTATCGTATCACCAAGGTGCCCATCCGCTGACAGCTCTGATAGCAAACTCTCACAATGTTGGCCTCGAGTAATGTTGGATATTTCTTCATTTATCATAAAGACGATGGAGAGGTCGCACACGTCCCGCATGTGAGAATAAATGCTGTTGGCGTAGACGAATGTGAAATTGTTGCGATTAAGTGTGTGAAGATCATTAAGTACATGCTTTTCCAAAAAGAAGCATTTGTTTTTTAGCGCAATAAAGGCAGATAGTATGTCTTTGTGGGTCTTATCGAAAGCGCTCAATTTATGGCGTCCTTGTTCTAGTGGAGGATCGGAAAGCTATGTATGTTTACCGTAAGCGTTCTGCGAAGATACCTAGCTGAACACATATGCAGTTAAGGCGTTTCCAGCTCTTGGAGTCGACACTCTCAACGGTCAATCAGCGTTAGCAATCAGATGGTTAGCTGAGCGCATTAGCCGCGAGAGGTTAGGCTGTCTTACTAGCTTAATGGCCTCCACAGTCGGTATTCCTAAGTGCGTCAGGAGGCAAAGAGTGAACAGCACTCGTAGCTGAAGAATCAGAGCTACCAGTGGAGCGCCTTTCAAGGCCTTTTTCTCACCTTTCTCGTCATAGTGGGCATGATAATTTCGAGTGTTTCTGGTGTCTTTCACCACCTGTTCGATAGCAACGCTTCCACCGAAGACATCAACGAAAGGCTCCAGCAGGGAGTTCAGACGATCGCCAAGCGTCAGCTCATTGGCAAAGCAAAGTCTCTGCTTGATCCACTCTTGATCAGCTTCAGGGGCCCCAGATACGATGGCAGCCAGCTTCTTGCGAAACTCATCCTTTGGCCAGCGCTGGCCTGACCTTGTTCTGCGGTGAAAAGCCTCCAGGGCTTGGGTAATCGCTAAAAATTTCGTATCGTTGTACGCTAGGCTTTCGTCTTGCACAGCAAAGAAGTGGTGAAGCGCCGGCATCAGCGTGTCGTAATCTGTCAGCCATGCTTGCAGCATAGGGGTTAACTGATCGGCGATTTGTTGGTATGGGAGCAGCATCAACTGTCCAGACCTTTTCTTGGCCGGGGTGCCGTTATTCAAACTTTGAAAGTAAACCTCTTGCCATTCTTTTGCGCAGTCCTGTTCAGTGGAGCTGACACGTAGCGAGTGGATAGCGACAGGGTGCCCAACGCACAGCGCTAGGAATCGAGTTATTTTGTGCGAAAGGGAAATAAAGAAATTGATCGGCTTTGGGGAGCCTGCCTTTATGGTCATGTAGGCTTGTTGCCGCAGCTCCGTGATCGGATAGTTCACCCTGCCAGGGAAGGTAGCTTTCATTCCAATCTCAAGCCGAATGTCGTCATGCAGGGTGCACTCAAATGGCTCAGATGGTTCAAAGTCGATCGTCCAGTCTGAAAGGTCAGTTCCGATTCGGGGTTTGAACACCGATTTTCCATACCACTCACTGAGCTCCTCTACGACAAACTCAAGCTCATCGAATAAGCATTCTTCGGGCATCCCCATGCCGATAAATGCAATGCGGGCGGAAACCAGGGACGTTGAGGCACCTCCGCCGAGGGAGACATTCATCTTCTCATAGGAACACTCCTCAAGCGTCATGTATCCACCCTCGATCTTCCCAATCAGCCTGCCTATATACATCTCATCCAGAGCGACGAATGCGTTTTCGTCAGCAGTGAGGTGAAGCTCAATCCGTCCTCCGTCGAGAATTTTCAGTGCCCCTGGATACCGCTTCTCAGGATCAGAGGGCGAGAAAAAAAATCCATTTTTTACGATTGGTTCAAGAATGCGCACATTGTCTCCTAACAGGTTAATCGCCTTAAGTTAGGCCTCTGAATAGCTTTCGATTGTTGGGGTGTATAAGCCTGGCTTACGACAGTATGTAAAGGTCGGTTTGACCGCAGCAGCCAAAGCTGCCACGCCCATTGGCTCAGTGTCTGAACCAACGGGCGTGGCGAATGATGGCAATAGTCAATCAGGATTGTTTGTGGTGGGTGAAGGGTGGCTGTTTACCGATAGCTGGTGTTTACCTGGCCAATGGGTCTCTACCGCGGTAACTCCATCCGACGTCGGCACCAGAGACCAAAGCTTTGCCTCAATTCCATCGTTCTGCAGCTTACGCATGAAATAGCGAGCCTGAAGGGCGTCATGGGTAGCGATTACCACTTGGAAGCCATGATCGACAATGTAATCACGAAGAACATCGAAAACGGCGGCTGCGTGAACCATGTCATGATGTTGGGTGGGGTCATCGAGCAGCAAACCTCTCCAGGCAGACCAGGGATGATCGAGCGCCATGGACAGCAGGAACGTCAATTGCAAATCCGTTAATTGAGCTTCGCTCGCTATAGCCGGCACAGCCACTTCACCGCCATGCAGCGGCACTGACACCCCAGCACGCTCACTTCTATAAGCAGTTCGAAAATCCAGGCTCGTTCCAGTAAATCGTTGATCTCTAACCACCCGCTTCAAGAGCGCCTGCCAGCGCGGCACAACGGCTAACACGTGCTTTTGAACGTTAGCGATTTCAGTGGAAAGGGATTGGCTCAGCGATTCCATGGCATTGGACAGCTTGGAGAGGCGCTCTATGCTTGACTCGCTTTCTTCGATGCGCTGCTTGAGATCAGTGGTGAAGTCATCCTCGGAGAGCTCTCCACGCCGTCGATCCAACATGCCTTGGGAGAGACGTGCTTGTTCCAATTTGCTCCAGGCATCGATCTCGATTTTGATCGTCTGAAGTACCTCAGTGTGTCGAGTTAGCTGATCGGCTTTTGATTGCATTTGAGCTTCGTGGCTGCTTGCAACCTCAGCATTAGGATCACCGTCAATCGAAAGCTGGCGCCAGGAAGCCCTGACAGTGGCAAGGCGCGATTGGGCCTCGGTCAGCTGGGTTTGAAGAGCAGCTACGGTGTCCGTAAGTTCTGTCAGCTGAAGCTGTTGTCTGCTCAAAGCAGATTGCTCAGCCGCCGACCTGGCTGTCAGATCATTGATCTGAGCGGCATTCTCCTTTTGAGCGTTCGACAACTCTTCGAGGGTCTGAGTTGGTGGAGCATCTGCGGTGATGGCTGCCAGCGCTGCAGTCGCTTGCTCAAGTCTGATGGCTGCATCTGAGCGTGATTGCCTGGCAGCATCAACGGCACGAACCGCTGCATCGTAAGCCTCCTTGGCCACATCAAATGCGTCCGGAGCAATCGGGGGTGTGAGATTGCTCTGCTTTTCATCTAGCTGGCGCTTCGCGGCGGTATTTGCTTCTCCCCGGCGGCGAATGGACTCTCTAGCGAGAGGTAAGGTATCACCACCGAGCAGGGCGTTTGACTTGAGATCGCTTAGCTCCACCGAAAGACCAGATAGCTGCAGGCCCAACTCGGTAAGCTTCCCTCTGCATGCTGTTAACTCTGCCTCGACAGCTGTCACGGCCTTTCTGCGCTCATCCAGCAGATCTCTAGACATCTTCAAGTGTTCTGCAGCTTGCACAACCTCTGGGTCGAGAGTTTGCAAAGCTTTGGCCACTCGCTTCTTGAGAGCTTCGGCGCCATGTTCAATACCACATAAAGGGCAATCTATGCGGTCGGGGGGGAGGTGAGCCGCAATAGTCGCAACCGCGCTGCGTATGGCATCAGCCGCGGACGTTAAGGATTCGTACCGATGGATTGCGGCCAATACCTCAGCATCAGAGACAGTTTGAGCCGACAGAGCAGTTGCCAGCTTTGCCTGCAGTTGCTCCTCTTCTTCCTCCCCATCACTGATGGCCGCAGAGATATCGACATTGAATTTGAGCAGCTCTTCCCAGCGCCCAACGAATTGTTGCGCTATGACTAGATCGGCATCCGTTTGCAAGAGCGCCTTGCGCTGATCATTGATAAGCGTGTGCTGGAGGTTGAGTTGCTGATTACCCTCATGTTCGGTACGCGATACCGCTGCCTTGCTCTCGGCCTCAACGAGAGCCTGATCGGCGTTCTCTAAAACAAGGCCACGATCCGAAACTAGCTCCTTGGCCTGTGCTTCGCTCGCATATCGGTTGAGCTGCTGGACAATGGCGTCTCGCTCGCGTTCCGCACTCACAAGCTCTTGCTGTACTTGCTCGTGACTGGCCGCGGCAATGCCACGATCCTGTTTCTTGCGTGCTAGATCGTCTGCACCAGACTTCAGCTCTTTACTCAGCTGATCAATGCGTGTTTGCTCTGAAACGAACCGTCCTATGAGTCCATCTACCTCAGCCAACGCTTTGATCTGGTCTTTGAGCCGGGTTAGCTTGGCTTGCACCAACTGCTCTAGTGCATTGTGAACAGTCTCCAAACCATCCTGCCCCAGCGGTGGGACTAACAAACCAGAAGGTAGCTGCTCAAGAGCTTGGGTCTGGCTTGCGATATCTGTAATGGATTCGCCTATGTGTTCTCTGCTACGAAGGGCGCCTTGGGACTGGGCGGCAGCCTGGTCTCGATCATGCTTCAGGCTTTGCCATTCGCTGAACTCCAGTGCTAGGGTTTCTAGCGAGGCCTTTGCCTGGTTTAACTGCTCCGTGAGCGACCGACGAATGCCACCGAGCGCGCTTGTTACCTGTGAGCCGTCCCTCCCAATTGGAAGTTTGGCCAGCTGTGAACCCGCTACCTTCGGATCAGCTTGAACGAGCCAGTCTCTCTCCCGCTGATCCAGTAGGTGAGTAAGCCTGAGGAGGTACGGAATGTCTTCAGAGTCGGTCTCCGGAAAAACGGAGCTTAGATCACCCGACCTCTCAACCTCACCAAGCTCCCCGATGTGAGCGGAGGCATGGGTATCATCAAAATCGAGCCTCACTTCAGCGGTACTTTGAGCGTCTCGAATAATAGGGAGGAGGTTGTCGGCCAGCCGGGAGACTTTACCGGTGAGCCCCAGCTCCAAAGCTTCAAAGATCGCGGTCTTTCCGGTGCCGTTAGGCGCCAGTAGTATCGTGGCTCCCCGGCTAAATTCGATCGTGGTGTCTATGCCGAATCGGCGGATGTTGGAGAGCGTGAGGGACTTGAGCTGCTTCATTTGAAGTCCTCTTCACCATATGTGACACGCTTCAGCGCATCAGCAATATCAGCACCCGCTCTACCGGAAAGCAGTAGCCCGTGCCACTCAGAAAGATGCGGTTCAACCCACGAATGGGCTTTTTTTAATGACTCCAAAGCAGCTAGCAGTGGGTCAGTGATACCGTCAGAGCTACCTGCAGGTGCAAGTGATGCTAGGAAGCTACGATCAAGAAACGAGCTGACAGACTCTTGCTCTCTAGCTACTACCTTCCTGCAAAAACGGTCATCCGTTTCTAGACGTGCTGCGTCCTCGGTGTCGACATCCGCAATGAGTAGGAACATGTAAAGGTCAGCTGTTTGTGGCTCAGGAAGCATGTCGCGCACGTCTGCAGCCCAACGGAAAGCCCCCTGAATATTTGCGAGCTCGAAAGGAAAGGCCGCGATCAAAACGGTTCGCCATCCCGCACCTTGCTGATTGACGCGCTTTAGCTGAATGGTCTGAAACTCCATTTCGGCTAAGGGGGCCGGTAGGTCAACCGCCTGGGGCGCGCAAACTTCATAGCGTCCTTGAGCCCGCTGCTGTATGGCTGAGACCAGTTCAGAAATTTCTATCATTTCAGATTCCCTTCATGCGACTGGATGGCTAACTGGCGCGTAGCCACTCGCTCTTGCAATTGTCTCGAAAAGTGCTGGCGCACAGAGGCTAATGTGCCGCTCCGCAGATGCTTGAACAGTCCCGACCTGGTAACCACAAGAAGAGGCTGACGCTCTACCGCCATACTGTTGAATGCCTCAGCATCATCCGCCATGCTTGCATCCATCAGATCAGAGGGAGAGGCGCTAACGCCTGACAAAATGACGATGGGGGGAGGCGAAGGGCCTATTACTGTCATCAAATGGTCATCAGATAGCTCGCGAACTAGCGGCGTCTTCCCAGATGGGCCAGACCAGAACCGGAGAGCGATGCTCAACACACGGCCGGCATCGGGGAAGCAGTCCCAACCAGTGTTGGTACCCCCCAACCCCACTGCAACTAGGAGTAGTGTTTCAACAGCCGTGACCAGCAGATCTAATGTGCGCGGGCCCAATCGCAGCGCGTGCTTAGCATTCTTACCCTCGGTTTCAGGATAAAGGAGTTGCTCCAGAAATCTCCGGCGGCTTTCAGGGGCGCTATCGAAGCCAGTTGCCCACGTCAACCAAACTGATTCCATGGCGTCCGCGAGATCTGGGTCAGAGATGGTAGCTAGCTTTTCTGAGACCCCTTGGATTAAACGCTGCCACACCAAGTCATCCATAGCCTTTGCGAGAGCATCGGCCTCATCACAAGCGGCGCGAAGCGTATTGAACTCTTTGTCCAACGCGCAAGCTAGGCCCTCAGGGTTTTCAATCCACGGCAAATGACTGAGATCGGACTCTGCTGACCCGAAGGTGAGGCCCAGTTCGTGCCCAACACTAGCGCGCCATGTGGGCTCGCCCAGCATCAGGCTCTGACTGCCGTGAGGCAGGTGCAGTGCTATACGCAGAATTGCTGACGGAAGGGTGAGATTGGCACCGCTTGTGGGTTTGTAAGGTGCGTAGATTCTGAGCTTCCGATTCCCGGACTTACTGCTCCACATATGCTCGACGACACCAGCTGCGGATCTTGGCACGAGACTGCCTAAGTCATGCGTACCTGCAAACGACCATACCTTGCCATTGAGTTTCACCTCATCGCTCAGCTGATACTGAGCCCACGTTACGATGTCGGGACGAAGGCCGTCTTCGAGCTCTCGAATAACCGCATGACATCCCAATGCCGAAACGTCTGAGGTATGTGCTGTTATGTAGGTAATGAGCCGCTCAAGCGTGCGTTCGGGGTAAGTGAAATGGCGTGCTAATGTTGTGTGACAGCGTTGTTCCAATGCTGCATCGTTGCCAATACAGACAATGGTGACTCGGCGCAGCGTGTCACTGATCTGAGTCCAGTTCTCGAACCCACACCAAGTCGTAAGCCAGGTATAGACTCGCTCTGTTGGCCCGTCCTTCCGATTCGCAAGCTCAGTCAGGTCAAGCCCGTCTTGGCGACAGATCTTACACAGCTCATCCAGATGATTGATTGTGAGCCCATCCTTGATCTTGAGTTCTGCGCCCACCAGCGTTAACTGGAAAAGCCGATCGGGTAGGGCTGCGAAAGTACCCTTCCGAGCGTGGGTGGCCAGACTGGCGAAAGCAGTGTCCAGGACGGAGTCAGGCTGACTTGACTTCGGAGCTCTCAACGGTGCCTTGGACGGAGGAGAGTCAAACTCTGTCACCAGCTGCACATGCTTCTTACCTTTGGCGCAGTTGGCCAGGTATTTCGCCTTATCAGGATTCTTGGTGCAAAAATTAGTGGTCTGGCGTTTGATCTGAAGGTGCTCTAGAGAGCGCTCATCATGCTTGATTACAACGTCATCCCATTCCTCAATACCGCCCGTTTCTGCCCCTATTGAAATAGGGGCGCGACGACCGTCGAGAAAACTCTCCAGCATCTCCGAAAGCCGTTGAGCAATCACCAGCTTCTCATAGTGAGACTTCTGCTCCAGCCGGAACCTTCTGATCATACTGACATCCCTTCAGCCAATCTTCGCCTTGCCAGCGGCGCTGGCAGTTGGCCACATTCTACCAATACGTACTGGGATGTGTCGCATAGACAAGAATTTGATAGCCTCCTACTATTTTGGAGGATTCACATGACAACCAATGCCCAGGCGAAGCTAGCTGCACGGTATGGCGCACCGGAGATTTCACCGCTCCAACAGTGGAATGAGACGATCGACCAACTGCTCGAGCACCGCAGCGTACGAGCGTTCACTGATCAACCTCTGCCCGACGGTACGATTGAGGCCCTGATTGCCGCAGCACAGTCAGCCTCTACGTCATCCAACCTCCAAGTCTGGAGTGTTGTCGCGGTTCAAGATTTTGACCGGAAAAGCCGTCTCTCAAAGCTCGCTGGAAACCAAACCTACATTCATCAAGCGCCTCTATTCCTGGTCTGGCTTGCCGACTTGTCCAAGGCTTCGCGCGTTGCAGAGCAGCATGGGGTTGAGCTGGAAGCGTTGCCTTACCTGGAAAGCTTGCTGCTGGGCACCATCGACGCAGCGCTGGCAGCGCAGAATGCTGTTGTAGCTCTGGAGTCGCTTGGCCTGGGGAGTGTTTACATCGGCGGCATCCGTAACGACATAGAAGGCGTTGCCAAAGAGCTGAGACTACCCCCACAGGTCTATCCCGTTTTCGGCCTGTGCGTTGGCTACCCATCCACTGAACGACCTGCCAAGGTGAAGCCGCGACTGCCTCAGGAGGCAGTGCTCTACCATGAGGTCTACTCAGCTGTGGGCGAGCAGAATGTCATTGCTGAATATGATGAGCGCCTTGGTGCCTTCTACGATCGGGAGGGGATGAAGGCTGGTAGCTGGTCAGAACAGGTAGTCAGCAGACTAAGTAACGTTTCGAGCCTGCATGGGCGCGAGGAGCTTTTGGGTAAGCTGGCGCGAATGGGCTTTGGGCTGCGCTGAGAGTTGTAGCTTTTGAGAGTGACTTGATAGTCGAGGAGCCATCATCAAATCAAAGTGATCCGGCGCGATGAGTACGACAACACAGCCAGCCGCTTGGGATTGCAGACAAAAGAAAGCCCGCTGCTAGGCGGGCAAGGTCTATCACACGTAGGGATGGCTTCAGAGTCTCCCAACCCCCGTGAAAATTGAGTGAAGGAAACTGAATCAGATGACTGCCGGCATTGTCAGGATGATCTTTCCGACATTGAGTGAAGCTTCCATTTTCCGGTGGGCATCCGCGGCTCGCGCCAATGGGAAGGTGCTATCAACCACAGGCTCGAGACTGCCTCCTCCCTCAAAGCGATCGAGCCAATGTTCGCGAAAGCGCCTGACCATCGCATGCTTTTCAGACTGTGTGCGGGACTTCATCACCGTGCCGATGATCTGCAAGTGCCAGGAAAGGACGTCTGCCAGCGTGAGGCCAACGTCGCCACCTCCACCCAGGATACCGACCTGCACCAGGCGGCCACCCTTGGCGAGCGACTCGATATTCTTGGTGAAGTAGGGTTCACCTACAAAGTCGATGATGACATCGACACCTTGCCCATCAGTGTGCTGCCCGACGACCTGGGCTAGTCCTTCCCTTTGTAATCGAAGGTGAAATCGGCCCCCAGATTCTCAACCCGGGACAGCTTTCCAGCCTCGGCGGTAGCGAAGACTTTGGCACCAGCGGCGTAAGGAAGCTGCACAGCTGCCGAACCAACGCCACCAGCAGCGGCATGGATGAGCACCGACTCGCCCTGTTTCAGCTTCGCCAGGTGGATCATCACCTCGTGAGCCGTCACTTTGATGCTCCGGCATCACCCAATCATGAACACGCGTTTCCGGAGACCGCTTTTGAGCGCCTGCGGCTGGCACTCGATGCTGGCGCCGTCATCAGAACATGGGTGTGGGACATTCTGGAAAGCCGGCTAACGGCCAATGAGCGTTTTTCACGAGCATTCGGGCTGCCGGCGGAGAATTGCCTGGCAGGCATTCCGATCGAAGAGGCATTCTCCTCAATTCACCCAGATGACCGTGATCGTGTCTCCGCCGACATCCAGGAAGCGATGAGTCGTGGTGGAGCATACCGGTGTGAGTACAGGGTGCGGCAAGAAGATGGTAGCTATCGGTGGATCGAGGCAAATGGCCGCGCCGAGCTCAACTCAGAAGGCCAAGCTGTACGCTTCCCTGGGATTCTCATGGACATCGAGTCACGCCGCTCTGCCGAGGCGGAGCGTGACAGGATGTCAGCCTTGCTCCGGACTTTTACTGCTGCAGTGCCTGGAGTCGTCTACGCCAAAGACTTGGAAGGCCGGCTCCTTGTTGCCAACCATGGAGCTACCCAGCTCATAGGCAAGCCACCAGAGTTCTATCTAGGCAAAACCGATTTGGAAGTTCTGGAAGACAAGTCTCAGGCACGCCAAATCATGGAAACTGATCAACGCGTGATGCATGGCGGGAAGGCCGTGCAAATTGAAGAGCGTGTCGACATGCCGGATGGCACTGCTACCTACTGGCTTTCGATCAAAGCTCCTCTTTGCGATGAGCACGGCAGGGTAATGGGGCTCATTGGCTCATCCATCGATGTTACCGCGCGAAGAAATGCCGAGTCGGAGCTTTTACAGCTCAATCGCACCTTAGAAGCGAGAGTCGAAGAAGCCGTGGCCGAGCGAGAGGCAGCCCAGGCAGCGCTCCGGCAATCGCAGAAGATGGAAGCAGTCGGGCAGTTGACCGGGGGTATCGCTCATGACTTCAACAATTTACTGGCAGGCATCACCGGAAGCCTGGATCTAATCAAGCTTCGATTGAAGCAGGGGCGTGTCTCCGATGTCGAACGGTACCTGACGGTGGCCCACGGGGCGGCCCAAAGAGCTGCATCCCTGACTCATCGGCTCTTGGCTTTCTCTCGTCGCCAGACGTTGATGCCCGTTCACATCGATGTGAACACCCTCATCAGAGATATGGAGGAGCTGATTAGCCGGACAGTGGGGCCAAAAGCCCAGCTCAAGGTGGAACTTAATGCAATTTCGAGTACCTGTCTGGTCGATCCGGCCCAGGTGGAGAACTCGCTGCTGAACCTGTGCATCAATGCTCGTGATGCCTTGGAAGGTGGAGGTTCTATCTCAATCAAAACGTATAACGAGGAGCTGGCGCTTGGCACAGAACTGGATCCGGAGCTTGCACCCGGAACCTACTTCACGATTTGTGTTTCCGACGACGGTGTCGGCATGAGTCCAGAGACGCTTACTCGAGCATTTGAACCGTTCTTCACGACAAAACCTGTCGGGGCAGGCACTGGGCTTGGCCTGTCCATGATTTACGGCTTCGCCAAACAATCAGGAGGCCAGGTCAGGATCGAGTCAGAGGAGGGCAACGGAATCCGGGTGTACCTTCAGCTACCCAGTCATGAAGCTGAGGCCGCTGCTTCAGCTCGCTCCGAGCCATCGAATGAGTCGCCAGTGATTTCGTCAGGAGAGACAATACTGGTTGTAGATGACGAGCCCTCCGTCCGCATGTTCGTGAGTGAGGCCTTGGGTGGCTGCGGGTACATCGTGATTGAGGCGGCTGACAGTCTTGCCGGCCTTCAAATGCTCCGCTCGGATACCCGCATCGATCTACTTGTGACAGACATTGGCCTCCCCGGTGGAATCGACGGCAGGCAGATGGCCGATACTGGCCGTGGTACCAGGCCTGGGCTGCCTGTCTTGTTCATGACTGGGTACGCGCAGCCGCATGTCCTGGACAACGCTCAGCTGGAGCTCAAAACGGCTGTCCTGACCAAACCATTCGCACTCGAAGCATTGACGCTGCACGTTAATGCCTTGCTTAGGGACGGCTAAGGGCCTACTGCTGTATAGAGTGCCTGCAAAGGTGAGGGGTCGACTACGATCAACCTCACCCAAAATGACCGCACATGGGAGTGGAAGTCATGCAAATGGTACCCGTTCGATCGTCAGCTATCACAGCTGTAGGCTACGATCCAGACACCCGCAGAATGAAGATCGCATTCAAGCAAGGTCGCACCTATGACTTCTGCGGCGTGCCTCCGGAGGTTCATCGAGGGTTGATGAGTGCCGGATCTGTGGGAGCTTATTATGATCGGGTGATCCGCGACCGTTATCAGTGCTGATCGTCAGCCAACTGTTGCCCATCGTCTAGGGTTTCCCCGCGACAGCGTTTGCAATAGTGGAGGTGATAGTGACCTTGAGCTTCCAAAAATGAAGAGAACACTTCTGGGAATGGCGGAAGCAGGCGAACCATTGCTAAGGGAAGCGCTAGAAGCAATTCGGGCCTACAACGAAGCACAGGCTCAAGCGCGGCCTGCAGCAGAAATTGAGCGCCTTCGCCTTGAAGCTGATCATCTGTATCAGACCGTGATCGACTTTCAGCTGCACAAAGCCGGCACTTTACGCCGGCAGGTGCACTAGCGTTAGCGGTGAAGGTCGGCCAAGCTCTTTGGCCACGCTGGTTGATACGTCATGCTGACTACGGCCTGCTTGGTAACAGCAAACACCCCAACGATAGCATTCACGTTGTCTGAGCCTGTTAGTACGTGAAGGCCAACTCGGTCTGCACTGAAGTCTGCTCCCCGGGTTTAACTGCGCGGGACTGGCGGCGACCAGGCAATTGAATTGTGCTTGAATCTTCCAGCTTGATGCTCAGTCCAAGCAAGCCACCATCATGCTGAAGCTCATCAAGCTCGGCTCGCATTTTTGACATCAAGTCCGATGCTGACCTTCCAGTGTCCTCGCTTAGTGTCAGCGTGAGAAGCGTCAACGGGCTCAGCTCGAGCCGACTGCTGATCTGTTCAAGCTTGTCCAGAGTGATGCTTGATTTCCCTAATTCAAGCTTTGATAGGTAGGTGCGGCTGGTCGTGTCAGCAAAGTCCCGCTGTGTGATATTACGCTTGCTGCGCAGTGCACGAAGCACGTTGGCGAAGGAGGCTTTGAGCGTCATGCTTCGTTCTCTGCGTTTTTGGCCATTTTGATAGGGGGCTACGTATCCTGCCTTTAGCCTATCATGGCTGGAAAATGATCACTCGCATCTAGAGGCAACACCGCACCGCCTGTTCGCAGCGCAGAAGCAATTTGAGATTAAGAATATGCAGCGAAAAAATCAGCAACCAGCCCTCCCTGATGACCCTCTCTATCAGCAAGCCATAGAGGCCATGAAGCGATACGATCAAGCGAAAGCGGATGGGAAGCCTGAGGCTGAGGTGGAGCGTCTTCGTATCGAGGCTGAGCACGCATTTCAGACAGTCACCGATTACCAACTCGAAGCGCTCGGGGGCCTGTCTCCGACTCGGCACTAGGACTGATCGACTAAGTACCGGGGCTCCATCACAGGGCATAGGTTTCGTGCTGCCATCCTTGCGTCAAACAAGCTGGCGCTTTAGGGCAACTGGATTGCCTTAAGGGACATGACTCCGATGAAAGATGCGTTTCAGGTAGGATGGCAGAGCCTCTGCAGCCCAGCTCGGGACTGCATCTGACCTGCTTGAGATCCACCTATGAACGGACACTCGAACACCTTCATCGACCTTGATCGTACTTTCTCCAAAATCCCCTTCGACTCTGATGCGTCCGACGATATTGATTTGAGTGGTCGCCATAGCAGGAGCGGAGACCTTCGCTGGCCAGACCTGCTTCAGCACCGCCGAGTCATACTGCTGTCCGAGGCCGGATCAGGCAAAACCGCTGAAATCCGGAATGTCACTCGTCAGCTCCGCAGCGAAGGGAAGGTGGCCTTCTTTCTACGGATCGAGAACGTCTCCACGGATTTGGAAGACGCAATCGAGGAAGGTGGGTTCGATGAGTTCGAAAGCTGGTTAGATTCGGGCACCGAAGGTTGGCTGTTCATGGATTCAGTGGACGAAGCTCGGTTGAAAGATCCGAGGGATTTCGAGCGCGCAATCCGTAAGATTGGCCGTTTGACTCAACGCTTAGGGGCCCTGGCGCACATACTCATCACCGGGCGGAGCACAGCGTGGCGTGCCAGGACGGATCTAGTGATCTGTGAGCAGAGCTTTGCCTTTGAGCCCATAGCCCAGCAAGCACCTACTTCTGAGTCTGATGTGCTTGCCGACTCAGCGCACACGGTATCAACAAAATCGAAGTCAGGTGTGTCGTTCCTCGTAGTGACTCTCGACGACATTCATGGGAAACAAGTCGAGCAGTTCTTAGCCGCCACTGGCGTCGAAGATGGCAAAGCATTTCAAGCTGAACTTGAGCGTAGGGATGCATGGTCACTGACGACGCGCCCCTTGGACTTCTTGGAACTCGTCGATTATTGGCAGACACACCATCGTATAGGCTCGCGCCTGGAGCTGATGAAAAGCAGTATCGATCGTCGCCTGGAAGAGCGAGACCAAAATCGCGCCGAGATCAAGCCTATCGCACCAGAGAAGCTTCGCGAAGGCGTCCGTCTCATAGCTGCCGCGACTACATTTGGACAGATTTCTGCCGTCCGCGTCCCCGATGGCGACGCCAACAAAAAGGGTATTCCAGTTCGATCTATCCTTAAGGACTGGAATGACGCAGACGCTGGTGCTCTGTTGACCCGCCCGATTTTCGAGCCGGGCATTTATGGAACGGTTCGCTTTCACCATCGCACTGTCCGTGAATACCTAACAGCGGAATGGCTTCACGAGCTAATTCGAGATGCAGCCTCTCGCGTCAAGATCGAGAATCTGTTCTTCCGCACCCAATACGGACTGCAGGTAATCAACCCCTCGCTGCGTCCAGTCTTGCCTTGGCTGGCGCAATTGGATAATCGCATTTGCGCACGGCTGGAAGAGGTTGCTCCAGAGGTATTCTTCGAGGGTGGTGATCCAGGCCAGCTCCCATTAACTACTCGCCGGAACGTACTGCGTAAAGCCTGCGAGCAGTTGGCGCAGCCGGCGCATAGCTGGTCGATGACTGACTACTCAGCGGTGCAGCGATTCGCGCACCACGATCTCACTGAAGACATCAAAGACTTGCTGGCGCTCTACAGTTCCAACGACGATATCACCTGGTTCCTTCTGCGAATGGTTTGGCAAGGGGAGGTCATAGGAGCACTCGCAGAAGCCAAGCAATTTGCCCTCACCGCAATGCACAAACACACGCGCATAGCCGCCATCCGCGCCGTGATGGATTTGGGTACTCCCCAGGACGTCGCAGAAGTGCGCCAAGGGTTGTTGGTCGGTGACAAGGAAGTCAACCGGGAATGGTTGGCAGAGCTCGTAGATAACTTGCCGCCGAACCACGGCTCACTTTGTTGGCTGCTAGAAGCGATCGGACGTGCCGCTAAGAAGGAACGATACAGCGGCAGGGACAGCCTTGCGTTGAACCTGTCATCCTTCGTTGCAGACTTACCACTGGAGCTTCTCCCTACCTTCATCCAAGGGCTAGGAGAGCTCTTGGCCAAGCCGCCTACCAAAGATCACGGGTTCATTACCATCTCGAAAAGGTACATCTGGCTTGCCGAAATTGCTGGTCAATGTGTGCTCCGACTGATCCATGAGCGAGATCCCTTTGCCCTCGATGCAGCCGCCCTAGGCATCTTGAGCAAGCTCGCTCTAGCCCATGCCTACGATGAGAGGGATATTCGAGAGCTAGGCGAGAATCTCAGAGCAACCGTGCCCACTTGGCCTGAACTGGACTACAAACTCTTCTGGTATGACGTTGAGGTTGCCCGGAAGGGGCGCATGCATCGCAACGAAGCGGTAATCGACGTCTGGCAACTGATCGGCTTCCGGCCATTTTGGACGTTGAACAGGGAGAGTTTCAGTCTCGCCTGCGACCAGATTGTTAGCCTCGCTGACTTTCAAGATCGCCACATGGCGATGAGTATGGCCGTTGAAATCTTCAAGCAGCATGGTAGGCCGGCTGAGTGGGAGATTCTGCTTCGGAAGGCCACTGAATGTGACGCCGAGTTAAGCAACAAGCTGGAGCTCATGTTGAATCCTCCGGCGCGACAGGTCGAGGCATGGGAGATACAGCAAGCCCAGTGGAAAGAAGAAGCGGCCCAGCGAGAAGATGAGGAAGCGAATCGACGTCGCGAGTGGCGTGAAGGGCTTGCTGCAGATGTAGAGTTGATTAACAGCCCCGAGCCGGGCGTGATGACTCGCCGTCAAGCTTATCTCCTGGAGCAGATGCGTGATGGTACGTCATCCTCAAGCACATGGAGCAACGGCAACTGGCAGTCACTCGCTCCAGAGTTCGGAATGCCGGTCGCTCAAGCGTTTCGCGAGGGTGTAATCAAATTCTGGAGGGGCTATTGCCCGCAGCTCCCATCCGAAGGTGCCCCGGCGAATACCACTCCTTACCAGGTGATTCTGGGGTTGACGGGGCTTGCTATCGAAGCCAGGGAGGAGTCGTCCAGTTTCCTCCAAATGTCTTGTAGGGATGCAGAGTATGCCGTTCGATATGCCCTGCTTGAACTGAATGGCTTCCCAGAGTGGCTGCCTAAGCTTTTCGAGCTGCGGCCGGAACCGCTTCTAGAAATCGTGGCGCGTGAAATCTGTTACGAGCTGGGTCAGCCATACTCGGACTCGGGTGGCAATCATGTCCTGCGTAGACTCCGCTACGGTGGCGAATGGCTGTACGAAGCGCTGTCGACTTCGATTATGGCCCGCTTGGCTCAGCGTGTGGAAACCCTAGAATCCCTTCAACTCGTACTGAGCGTCGTAGTGGAGTCCACGGTCAGTGATCAAGCACTGGCAGAGCTTGCCAGCGAGCGTGCGATCGCAGAGAGTGACCTGGATATCGCACCGTCATGGTTTGCTATCTGGATTGGGTCAGAACCAGCTAAGGGCATTCCGGCACTAGCAGCGCGTATCCAATCACTGCCTTCAGATGAGGCAAAGGCGCAATTTGCCATGCTCTGCCTGATCGCTATCGTTGGTGGTCGCAATGCACGCCGCTGCCGCCAGAAATACAAGACCATAGAGCATGCCAAAGCGCTTTATTTACTGGTCAACGAGCACGTGCGAATCGCAGATGATATCCATCGTGAAGGAACAGGTGTCTACTCGCCTGGTCTGAGGGACGATGCCCAGTACGCTCGAGACGGGCTCCTCGCGTTCATTCGAGAGACACCAGGAAAGGAAGCGTTCCTGGCCTTGGGGGAAATTGCCCATGCTCATCCTGCTGAGAGCCTTCGCCCCTGGAGTGCTTTTTACGCCCAGCAGAAAGCCACGGCCGACTCGCAGACACCGCCTTGGCCGACAGAAAGGGTCATTGATTTCCATAACTCGCTGGAATGCACTCCGTCCACGCACAAAGAGCTTTGGAACCTAGCGATCGATCGCTTACTGGATTTGAAGCACTTGCTGGAAGAGAGTGACTCAAGCTGGGCAGAGCTTCTGTTGCCTTCAAGTCAAGAAACCTCGGTTCGCAAATACATTGGTGACTGGTGCAGAGAGCGCGCTGCAGGCCGCTACAGCGTAGTCCAGGAAGAACAGCTTGCGGACGACAAGCGACCTGATTACAGGTTCCTGAACACCCAGTTTGATGCCCCCGTACCGGTCGAACTGAAGCTCTCGCAGAACTGGAGCGGGCCGAAGCATTTCGAGCGACTTGAGAATCAGCTATGCGGGGATTACCTTCGCGATGACAGGTCGAGCTGTGGAATCTTTTTGCTTGTCAGCCGAGATGATCAAACCAGATGGGAGACCCCAAAGGGTGATCGGGTTGGGTTTGACGGCTTGGTATCAGCCTTGCAGGAACACTGGTTGAGTATCGCCTCTAGATATCCTGGCGCTGAGGACATAAAGGTCATCGGCATCGACCTTACCAAGCGAGGAGGACAGGCAGCAGCTAAAGCCATCAAGGCCAACCAGGTGGAAGCCGGCCTGAGTGAGGAGGGGTAAAACCTTGGCCGATCTTATTGAAGGCGAGCGTCGATTCAGACGGCTGCTTTGGGCTCTCTCCGATCTCCGCCCTGGCGACCCTAAAGCTGTAGCTGTCCTTCAGGAGCTGGATCTGGTCGAGCGCGAACTTTGCGACGTGTCCTTGTCCTGCAAACATCTCCTCGACCTGGTCACTAAATCTCCTCGATCCTCAGGCCGCTTGGTTGGTCGTTGACGAGCATGCGATCCCGATGCCTTGGCGGGAGCGATTCGCCCAAGCGAGCATCGGGTCTACCCGAGTTGCCACGGGCCCGTATTTCGATGATTTGGAAAAATTCGTGGAGGAATGGGGGAGGGAGATGACTCATCTTCAGGCGCATCGTGATGCGGCCCGTTCCGACTGAACTTTCGCATCTATTGCTGCAGCCACCTGATGACGAGCCCACAGGCCCGGATTTGTAACGTAGTTTCTGGAATGTAACATCGACAACGTTACATTCCGAAAACCGCGTTACAAACCATGAGGTTGGGCTTTTAGGGTAGAGCGCCGCATTGCTTCGGCTAGGTGCTCTTTGAGCTTTTCAATGCTCATGACCTCGGAGCCACGATGCACCACCGCATGGCAGTTCGGGCACAGCGGGATCAGATCCTTTATAGGATCAAGCTTGTACTCTGCGCCGATCGTACTAAGGGGAACGATGTGGTGGACATGGATGAGCCCTTCGGCAACCTCGCCATAAACCAGTCCGAAGTCAAATTTGCACGCATAGCAAACCGCTTTGTAGTGATCGATACATGCTGCCCGAGCCTGAGCGCTGCGCTCATATGCATTAACCTTTACCTCGCGGACGGCGCCCTCTAGGTACAGTTCGGGCTTACCGACCTCTTCAGGGAGTGCTGGCATCGGTGGCTCGTCGCACGCAAACCACTCGCCATCCTGCTTCAGTAGCCACTCACGAAGGATGGAGCGCTCAAAGTCTTTGATCTTTGCAGGGCCCGCACCGTCTTCATCCTGGCGCTCATCTGAGTGTGTAATCTTGAACGTATAGAGTTCGTATCCTTCCTCTCCAACCAGCCTGAGATGCTCCACGCTCTGCGGATAACCATGGTTACGACGCCCATTCTCGATTTCCCAATCCTCGCTGAGGATCAGTGTACGACCGCCACTTATGTGGATATCCCATGCGCCAAAAATGATCTTGCGCTCTTGGTGATTCACAAACGACCAGCTCCAATTCCAATTTCTGCATGTCGCTCCCAAGGATAGGATGAACGCTTTGCGGTTTGGGTAGTACGGAGTGGTCATGCGCAGATCCTGGCGTGGAGAACCGAAAGGGTGGTGAGGGACGTGCGGAACGTGACGGAGTCGACAACGTTAGCGCTTCGCTTATAGCATCAGGCCACATGGCCATCAAAGCGCCATGCAAAAGCACTTCGCCAAGGAACGTCGACTGTGATCACAAAAATCCGTATCCGTGGGTACCGCATCTACAAAGATTTCGAGCTCAAGCCCAATCCGGGCGTAAACATCCTGGTCGGTGACAATGACGCCGGGAAGTCCACATTGATGGAGGCCATTTCGCTGGCGCTGAACGGCCGTATAGGTGGACGGGGGATCCTCGAAGAACTGAATCCACACTGGTTCAACACTGAAATGGTGGCTGAGTTTCTCGCACTTCGGAAAGCAGGGAAGACGCCTAAGCTTCCGGAGATCCTGATTGAGCTTTATCTGCAAGATGTAGCTGATTTGCAGATGCTACTCGGCGCGGTGAATGCGGACGTGCCTACCAACGTGTGCCCGGGGGTATTCCTCTCCATTTACCCGAACGAGGAATATCAGGACGAGCTGGATCAGTGGCTCAAGGATCCTTCACACCTGCTGCCCGTTGAGTATTACACCTACGAATGGCGGTCGTTTGCTGACAACGAGCTCACTCGGCGCCCACGGGCGCTCTCGGTGGCCACGATCGATTCTCGGACGGTCAAGTCCGCTGCCGGGGTCGATTACCATCTTCGGCAAATTCTGAGCGATCACCTGGAGTCAGCCGAGAAGGCGCAAATCTCGCTGGACTATCGAGGCGTCAAAGCATCCATGACTGAAGGGGCGCTGGCGCCGGTGAACAAGCGGCTTGCGGGACTTGGCGCTGCTCTACAGTCTGAGCCTATGGCTCTGGCTATGGATCAGACCTCTCGAACAGCCTGGGATAGCGTAGTGACGCCCCACGTCGATGGCCTTCCATTCGCGATGGCTGGTCAGGGGCAGCAAGCCGCAATCAAGATCTCCCTCGCGATGAAACGGCATTCTTTAAGCGTGAAAATCGTGATGATCGAGGAGCCTGAAAACCACCTCTCACACACCAGTCTCACGACTCTGCTCGATCGTATTGAGGATTTGGCGACAGAGGAGCAGCAGCTCTTCATCTCTACCCATAGCACTTACGTTTTGAATCGTCTCGGCCTTAACGCTCTGCTACTGCTCCACCGCAACAGCGCCGCGAAGATCACGGAACTCGATCCAACAACGGTGAGCTATTTTCAAAAGCTCCCGGGCTACGACACCCTCCGCCTCGTACTGGCGAGAAGAGTAGTCCTGGTTGAAGGGCCATCCGACGAGATCATTTTCGAACGTGTCTATCAAGATCTCTACGGGGCTCGCCCAATGGCCCATGGCGTTGATGTCATCAGCATGCGCGGGCTAGCACTGGCTCGGTGCCTAGAGCTTTGTGCTGCCATCAACAAGCCGGTCGCTGTAATGCGAGACAACGATGGCATTGATCCAAAAGAGCTGCGTGAACCAGTTGAGAAGTGGCTGGAAGCGAAGCGCAGAGATCTGTTCATCGGCGACGTTGTCCACGGCAAAACGCTAGAGCCGCAACTCATCACCGCCAACGGTGAATCTCAGTTACGGAAGACGTTGGGCATCAAAGACTCAGCCGACTTGCTGACGTGGATGACACGCGAGAAAACGGAAGGGGCGATTCGCATCGCCGAGTCTGACGAAGCCCTCAGCCCACCTCCCTATATGAAGGCTGCGGCGGAGTTCATTCACAATGCCTAACCATCTGACCCTGGCGGTCGCCGGCGGGAGAAAAACCCAGGGCCTCGTAGATCACTGCAAAGGATTGCCCAGTGATCGCCGCGTCCTTGTCGCCACGTTTACCCAGACAAATCAGCAAGAGCTTTCCCATCGGCTTCGAGCACAGGCTGGTGATCTCCACAACATCGAGGTGTTGGGTTGGTACACGTTTTTGCTTCGCCACTTTGCGAAGCCGTTCCTGCCGGTGAAATTCCCCGGTGAACGGGTAGGGGGCTTCAATTTCGAAGGGCGCCCTTACAGGTTCGCCAAGGGCAAGCAAAGGTTCATGGATGGAAGCAACCAGGTCTACGGCTGCGAGCTCGGCCGCCTGGCGCGCGAGCTAATGGCAGAAACACCTGCGTTGCTTCGTCGCCTAGAGCATCTCTACGACGAAATTCTGATCGATGAGGTTCAGGATCTGAGTGGGTACGACTGGGAGATCATCCATGATCTGCTGCAGTCCCGAATCGACGTTCGCATGGTTGGTGATGTACGCCAGGCCGTCCTGTCGACCAACCCGAGGGGGCAGAAGAATAAGCAGTATGGCTATGCCGGCGCTCTCGAATGGTTTCAGGAGCGAGAGCAGGGTGGGCTGTTAAGTATCAACTACGCGACAGTCACCTATCGGTGTCGGACGGAGATCGCAACGTTCTCTGACACCATTTTTGATGAGTCTTGGGGTTTTCCCGGCACCACCTCGGAGAACCACGAGGTCTCTGACCATGACGGTGTTTTCCTGGTGCACTCGAAGCACGTTGACCAATACGTAGAGCGGTACCGGCCGCAATGCCTTCGTGCCACAGTGGCATCGGGGAAGGAGTTCACCCTCGACTTCATGAATTTCAAGGTCTCTAAAGGCGCTACGTTCGAGCGTGTGCTAGTCGTGCCTACAGGGCCCATCGCAGCTTTCATCCAGAAGGAGACCTGCCTTGAAGCTATGTCTGCGGCCGCGTTCTACGTAGCAGCAACGCGTGCAAAACAGAGCCTGGCGATCGTGATCGATAAGCCGGGCAAGTCGACTCTGCCGGTCTGGGAACCCTGACTATTTCGAGAGACAAATGGAAAGGGTGATGCCCATATCGGCGCCACCCTTAATAGACGGGCTACCTTGTAGCCCGCTGATCCTCAGTATGTGGCGTGCCGCCAAACGCTCTAAGATCGTAGGCCTGTCGCAGAGCAGCTTCATCGCTCGAGTGCACCCGAGCCTGAGCGAAAGGCATGTTCAGAAAACGCCGGCGCTCGTCATTTCCGAGCTCCGACCAATACCTCACCTGGCCCGACTCATCTGGTACTCCAAACTCGCCAAGTAGGTAGCCCTCCAGGGCTGTCAGACGCTGCTGGCCGTCCAGCAGCACCTCGCTATTGATCGCAAACGCTCCAGCGCGATCGGCATACGCGTACCAGTCATTTACTAGGTACGAACCAAGTTCTGCCCCCATCCAAATCGAGGTGATGAATCTGACCTTCTGCTCGTCCGTCCATACAGCCGGCCGCTGCCAGGGGGCGAGGGGATGACCCATAGCGAATCGTGTGGCCCATGGGTATTGAGCGCGTGCTTTGGCAGGGTCAGCAGTGAATTTCTCAAGGTTGGAAGCGAGCGTGTTCACCTGGTGCATGTAGAGCGTGGTTTCGAGCTGCTTTTGCGGCATACGTATGCAGTTGGAATCGTCGGCGCTACTGAAAATCTGGAATGCTACGTAATGAGAAGACATTTGATCTTGAAAAAACCTTAAATTAATTTAGGATCGCGCGTGGCGTGCCTTTAGACACTGATGCGCTTTTATTAAGGCCAAGTAAGATAGCATGGTTGCAGCAAAGAAAAACTCAAAGACGGCAAGCTTGAAACATCCCCAAATAGGCACATTGATAAAAATGTTCTTTATACGGTACGTGAACCCACTTTACGTACCATGTAAAGAACATCCAGAATGGGGCTATAGAATCCAAATTTATTTTTTCGACCCTAAAAAATTACTAACCATATATCAAAGTGAAGTCAGTGATAGGTTGGTGTTTGCAGCACTTGAAAGCGGAGCGCGCAGGCCTCTGGCCGAAGGCGTGAGGATGGCAGCCCGTAGGGCCAAGACGGCTGCGCAGCTGCGGCTTGGTTCACAACAGCCGTCCCCACAGGGGCACGCTAGAAATGTGCTTGGAAATGAAGGGCAGGGCACATGACCGTCAGAGCTAAATCAACCCTCAGCCCCCGTGTTAGAGCGTTTTCGGTGAGCAGGATCCACCAGATCTTTCACAGCTTCACGGCTGCGTAAAACCTGCTCCCGGATTTCCTCGGGATCAATCGACATCCCGCCGCGGTAAGTGGCCCTCAAGGTTTTGAGCTGATTGAGTGCATCGATGAACTCGCGCTCACGCCTTATCTCGCCTTCTGGCCTATGATCCGGAAAGAGGAAGTCCCAGATACGAAACATGAAATCCATGACGCAGGTTGCCTCGTGGCGGAGTTGAGCGGTGGCTGATCTTAGATGATGAAAGAGCCTGAAGCCAACTGTTGAGTAAAATGCTAAACATCAAAGAACCTCATTCCGCCCGTCGGCGACTGCGTACTTAGACCAACCTGTGTACTACGGTTAATCAAGGTTACCTCACCTCAGCTCTGGTCGACTCAAAGAGGTTCTTCACCCATCAATTCCTTCCAGCATCTTGTGACTCAGCTGTCTTGCGACAGATAAAGCGACCAGCAGCAAAGACAGCGATTGAGGATCATGAGATGGCCAACATTCTCATCAAAGCTGCCCGACATGCTAAAGCGGTACTCCACGTTGCCGGAATTGAGGTGGCACACGCGAAACTTCAGGAAGTCCTTGCTGCGCTCCTTGGCTACCACACCTACAGGGCACTCAAACACGAAGAGCATGATCAAGAGCTTGAGCATCATCTGTCCGATGCAGAGTTCATCGTTCTCAACCAGGAGCTTGGCGAATGCCGTGCTGCTGAACTGTTCGAGCTCCCGGGCGAGGTGATGCCCAAGTGCATAGCGGCGCTGGAGCAATGCCTGCCAACTCAGGTTCTTCCAAGCGTGGACGCTTACCTTGAGCGCCATGGAATGAACGCAGTAATCGCAGCTTTGACAAACAACACGCCAGAGGGATTGCACCTTGGGCCAGATTGGAGTTCGAGGTACAAGCTGAGCCCTGACCAACGCCTGGCATTTTATGAGCCAATCTGGGAGGCGCGTCGTTCATGGCAGGTACATGTAGAAGTCTCATTGCAGCGCATTTCACCTGACACAAAGCAGCGAAAAATCAATGTGCTGCTCATTCATGAGAAAGCAGGCCGCTCTGGATTGCTCTTGAGGGGAGTCAAGCCAGTCAAAGGTAGCAGGACGGGTATTCAATGCACCCGAATGGATGTGCAGGTTCAAAGGGATGACGGCTCAGTGGTACGGCCCTGGGCAGTTGCGGTTCTCGATATCCCCTCTGGAATTACCATTGGAAGCGCTGTCTCGTTGGACGACACCCCAGACCGTCAAGCGGTCAACGCTTTGACCGATGCGCTTAATTCGACTGCGCTTCGTGACAATGAAGGAGCGAGTGAAAACGAAGCCTATGGCATTATTCAGCTTGATATAGGTGACTCATTTAATTCAGAACGCTTTAAAAGAATAGCGTCAGAAGCCGGAATTGAAATCACCCACTATTATAATCGCACCAATCCAATGCGCGGACAAATAGAAGCTCTTTTTCATAAAATTTCGAGATCAATAGGCATGAAGCAGCCGAACCTGCACCGCCTTAAGCCTAATTCAGATTCAGATTCAGAAAGAATGACGATTGAAGATCTCAAGCAGCTCTTCAAAAAGAGCTGAGGTCTTACTTCAAGTGTTTGCTCCTCAGTGCACAGGAGGAGGGTGCAGGCCCTCCTTTCTGGCTTTAAAGAATCCAAGCGCACTATTCCCTGGGAAGCGCCTGGGGTACCCGGGCACGGCGGAAAAGTGGGACGGGGACGTACGGTGCCACGATGCGGCCTCTCTGCTCTGAGCGCTAAATCTTAAGTGTGTGCCTCAATAGGCATCCATTGCGGATGCGCTGGCGCGATAACTGACCTCACCACGGCAATATTCTCTAAAAAACGGTGCGTGCAGGTCGGCGGCCTGACGATGTGAGGATAGAGGCCAAGTAGGGCGAGCCGCCCGGTGTTTGGCGTTACGATTGGAAAACTTAGACCTCCGTGAACGGCCCTTTGGATAGCATGACAGGTGTTAGGCGCCGGATCTGATCAGCCGCTTGTGAGATCTCAGGGTTATCGGATGTCTTTGCCTCATCTGCCAGCATCTCTCTAATCGTTCTTAAAATATTCGCAAGGGCTCGCATATCAAGGGTGCCAGATGAGTGCTCCCTGGGAAAGAGGCTGAGAGCTGGCAAGGGTTGCATGGCGTCAATATTCATATAATTCAGATAGCGCTCGAAGGCTTGACCAAAAGCACGTGGCAACGGCCTAAAACCACCACCTTTGCGTTGGATCTCCTGCCAAACACCATCAATATTCCGCTTGAATTGATCAATGCGGCCTGGACTGGCTCTATTGCCCAGCACTAGCCACATGGGGCGTAGCGAATGTCGAGCGATCATCAAATACATCGATATTACATGGATAGTATGAACGCTCCGATCAAGGCTCTCGATTGCCTTCAACATCCAACTCAGGATTTCGTCGGAAATGAATCCTCGATCCTTTAGGGCTCTAAACTCGAGAGACTCGGGGGGCTTAGCGGCTACGTTCTCTCTATTGACCGATACGTCCCTAAGATAGAAATCTAGGAACTGCCTCACGCACTGAATCTCCTGTTGCGTCACATTTCGCTCGACATCAGGGTCGCTCCCGACACATTTGACTTTGAAAAGAGCCCAAGCAGGGTTGATCGACCAGTCTCGGAACTCATTCGCTGGGTTTCCCACAAACCTAGGTTGTCTGCTATCGGTTGTCCAGTTGCGCGGTGGGCTTTGAAGAAATTTGCAATAACGCTCATAGTCCGCACGCGTCCAATCAAGCAAGCAAAGCTCGTTCGCAAAGCTCCAATTGAGCATTTTTTCCAGCGCGACGATCCGGCGGCCATACTGCAGGTGAGAATCCAACGGACTCCAATTATGGGCCAGCCAACTGATAAACCGTTCTGTGTACCAAGTGCAAATGAATGGCTGACAGACGCTACTAATCTCATGGAGGCGGATCGAGACTTGGAGATTTGCTAAGGCGTTAGGCTGATCGCTGGGACACCAATACATGTACGGAGGGAAGATCGGGAATGGGATGAACGGCCGCGCCATTGGTACACTCGCGAGCTAAAATTTTGGGGCATTGAACTAGCTATACCAGATGAGTCGCGCATTGGCCAATCTGAGAGTGGAAATGATGAAACGGGGTTTTATGAAAGGACAGCCTGAGGAGCGGTATGAGGATGCCATCGCAAACGACTGATTTTACGTCGAACGGGGTTTCTTGGAATTCCGACCGGGGATTGGTGGAAGTGGACAGTCAGCAACCGGAGGTTGAACACCCACAATTTAACATAATATGCATTATGCGCACTTTTATATATTTCACTTGAGTCGTAACCCAGGTACATTGCAGCACGCGCGATCCTTCTAGGATGGCCAGACTGTCGAAGTAATTCTGTACCTACATCTAGAAGTAACCGGGGTTTAGAGGCTGTCTTCATCGAAGAACCGAAATCGCTTCTCAAAAATCAGCACCTCTCGGTTCAGCCTTGTCAAGATTCTCGATGGCCCTTACTTTTTGCCCTGTACGTTGCACTACGTTAATGACCCACGAATCTGATGATCGACTCAACCCGAAACTGCTTTGACTAAGGCATTTCACCGTGGCTAGGAACGAGTGTCGAAGACGGAGCTACCGTAACTATGAAATCACATCGAGAAATGCAGCGGCGATTTTCTGACAAGAGGTTTAAGGCGCTCTCGGAACTAATTTCGGGTGTTCGGCGCAACGTGAATTGAATTTGATGGTTTGCTGGACGCGCTTCGAATGCTCAAGTGCCAGACAATCTGATCACCCACACAGAAGGCGCTTAATCTCTAGGCTGCCTTTGGCCAACCCTCAATGAATGCCATAGAGATCGCCGGCCCCAATACCTCGCGAAAGGCAAATCCCACAGAGCACCTGTAACACGTGCTTTACTTGCAGAACCTCAGCGCCTATGGGATCCCGTTGATCGAGCGTCATGCCTGGTGCCCCTCACAAAACCCAACCGAAAGCTTGAAACACCGATTTTCGCGTAGTTTGGGTCGTGGATGACTCAACAAGGCTTCACCAGAATGGATCTTAGTCTGGGGCCCGATGATCTGAATAAAACCAGAAAGCCCGCGGTTCAGCTTGAAAAAAACCGAGTTATCCTTATGATGGGCAGAGGTCTTTCTTTATGTACTAAGGCCGCTATGGCTTCCCGCCTCTCTCTATCTGAGCTCTTATTCCCAACTCAACTAAATGAATATTTAGTTGAGTTATCCTTATGCATCAAGTGGATACGAGCGCTCTACTCTACTCGCCGTCTACTTTTCTGCAGCTACTACCGAAGAATTTCGTTTCAGTAAATTTATTATTTCTCTGGGAGAAAAATCATGTTTAGTGGCTAGCGCGTCTAGCTCCAGTAAAAACCTGAGTGCCAAAGCTACTTCTTCTACCTCTAGCATGTCACAGGCCTTTTTGTACCCGGTCGCTACCTCCCTCTCAAGTTGAAAAAGCTGTGCTATCTGGGCCGTTTTGAAATCAGATCTGCTCGTCATCTTCCCCTCCGTGAAGTCACCGCTTGGGTAGCCAGCTCGGTCTGTCCACGCCGTGAGAGGCAAACACCTCTGCCATGCCAAAGAGATGCTTCATTTTGTACAGGGTTTCACCTGCGAACCATCGAGCATCGAGATCCCCTCTCAAGACCAGCAGCTCAATGACATCAGCAGCAGTCATGTGAGACCTCTTCATGAGCTTGGTCAGCTCCTGTATGAACTGCTGTTCTCGCTCATGCAGACCATCCTCCTGGAGGGCTTTGATCTCCTTCTCCAAGTCACTGATGCGCTGCTTGGCCTGCTCGATAGCGGCTAGGCGGTGCGGAGCGTTCATGGGGCTGACACCACTCGGTTTTTTTTCAGTAATGACCCATTGGTCGGTATTTTCAGGACGCAGGCTGATCATCCGTAGCTCGATCACACTCCAAACTGTATCTGACGCCAAGGAGAACCGTGATGAACCAACTAATGAAAATGGGTGGCGGTAACGTCCAGGATGACTGGCCTGAGCTGGATCCGGGCCAGCCTGACGATCGGGTGGACGACCCGGATGCTGACCCGAATGTCACCGACGATGAGGAAAATCGTCCAGGCGTACCAGCAAGCGATCCCGAGTCAGGCGCTTGACCTTAGGGAGCGGGCAAAAGCCCGCTCCTTTTCCCTCAACTGCTAATCGCAGAGTCACTGACCGGCTGGTTGGGTTTTCCCCCGGACAGCCGCCAACTCACTGCGGTAATCCCATAGCGCTCAGCCATTGGCCTGCTGACTTTCTTGATTTTTTCGCGACCGAACTTGGGAATGATGCCAATACCCGCATCACAACTGGCCCAGTGCCAGGCTTCGGTGTTGTCCATCCGCTCCATGCGGATGATGAAACTGCGTGGTTCGCCACGCAGTTGGTAGTCAATGATGTACAGCTGGGGGTTAGGCATCACGGGGCCCTCCTCTTCTCCATGGATGACTCATTCATTGAGTGATGCCCGCCAGGAAAGATTCAAAATAATTGTCCAACAATTCACCCCACACCACTCCCCTCAAGGCAACGGTTCGAGTGCAGCGCCAGGTACCAGGATCACCTTGCGGCAGCGCTCCTGCTGCTCATCGAACAGTTCGTAGCCTCGCGCGGCATCTTCCAGCGCCAGCCGGTGAGTGATGATCGCTTGCGGGTTGAGCCGGCCTGCCTCGATGTGTTCGAGCAACTCCGGCAGGTAGCGATGGACATGCGTCTGGCCCATGCGGAAAGTCAGGCCCTTGTCGAAGGCGTCGCCGAACAGGAAGCCGTGAATGAAACCGGCATAGACCCCCGGCACGCTTACCACGCCACCACGGCGAACCGCAGCGATGCTCTGGCGTAACGCCTTGCCGCTGCTACCTTCGAGTTTCAGGGCCGTCAGCACGGTTTCGGTGGTGCTGCCTTTGGCTTCGAAGCCCACGGCATCGATCACTGCATCGACGCCCCGCATGCCGCGCGTCTGGCGAATGATGGTGTCGGCAGGATCGTCGTCGTGGGCAAAGTCGATAGGAATTACGCCGTAGGCCTGATGAGCATAATCCAGGCGATAGCCGCACTCATCGACCATGAAAATCTGCTCTACCCCCAGCATTCTTGCACAGGCCGCCGACAGCAGCCCGACCGGCCCTGCGCCATAGATGGCCAGCGAAGCGCCCTGTCCGACCTCTGCGTTGAGCACCGCCTGCCAGGCGGTGGGCAGGATATCGGAAAGGAACAGCAGCTGATCATCGGCCAGGTGCCCCGGTACCTTGAACGGCCCGGTGTTGCCTTTGGGAACGCGTACGTAGTCGGCCTGGCCACCTGGCACCCCACCATACAGGTGGCTGTAGCCGAACAAGGCTGCACCCGGCGGGATGACTTTCTTGTTGAGAATCGCCCCGTGGCCCGTATTGGTGGTTTCACAGGCCGCGAACAGCTGGTGCTGGCAGAAGAAGCAGCCGCCGCACGCGATCACGAACGGGATCACCACCCGGTCACCGGGGCGTACGGCTGTCACTGCGCTACCAACGTCTTCGACGATCCCCATGAACTCGTGGCCGAGTATATCGCCCGTCTCGACCAAAGGGATCTTGCCACGATAAAGGTGCAAGTCCGAGCCGCAGATGGCCGTGGCGGTCACACGCAGAAGGATATCGTCATCTTCCTGCAGGTCCGGTTCTGGCACGTTGTCAACACGGACATCGCCAGCGCCGTGATAGGTCAATGCGCGCATGCTTGAGTCTCCCTAAGAGGACATCGGACGAGGCCGACAGGCCTCGGCTAACGCGACTGTTCAATTCGGCTGGCGGCCTCCACCATGGCTGTTCTGCCCGCCCTTGCGGCCAGCTTGCGAGGCGCGCTCTCTATCATTGGCAAAGTTGCCGCCCGACGCCTGCCCGCCCTTCTGGCCTGCACGGGAGGCCCGTTCACGGTCATTGGCAAAATTGCCGGGGTTGGTTTCCTTGGTGCCGCCACGTTGTCCAGTCCGCTCTTGATCACGAGCCATGTCGTTTCTCCTTGCGATGGAATGGTTGGACGCATGAATCTTTGCCATGCCCTTTTTCCGAACCGCCGATGCGCAGGATTGCTCAATTCAATCGCGGGCAGGCGACCGGTGGCACGAAACACCGCCCGGAGAAATGTTTGCGCGCTCCCTTCTTGCCGGTGCTGCGAGCCTTACGCATGCACACTCCACTGTGTCACTTGCGCCTCGATCGGCATTTCATCGATGGCATGGATCAGGCCGCTCTTCAGTGCCTCCTGAGGATCCAGTATTCGCGGATAAGCCATCAGGTAGCGTTGAACGTCCAGTGCTTCGGCGCTGCCAGCAGTTCTTTCAGTGACGATCTGGGCATACAGCCGCAAATCATAATCCAGGCTCATCGCATACTCGGCCATACGCGCATGGTCCACTGCGCCATGCAGGGTCCAGTGAAACGGGTGAAACAAGAACTTGCTCATGGCGCAGGCGGTACGGTGCTCGCCCGCCAGAAACAGGATGTTGCCCATCGATTCGACGGTGCCGAGGTTGTGCGTGTGCACAGGTACAGGCAAGGCACGCAGGAAGTTGTACAAGGTAAACCCATAGCTGCATTCGCCGCCCATCGTGGCGATGTTCAACTGAAGCACATCGCCCCCCTGCTGCATCACCTTCGAGCAGGTACTGATCAGGTTGCCGCAGGTGGATGAGTTGATCGGGCCGGTGAAGTGAATGATGTGTCGGGCCATGTTTGCCTCCAGGTTAGCGGGTCATTCCCGTGTGCCGAACAAGCCTCCCATTGCGCCATCGCAACGTATTCGTCAGGTCTGCTTTTCGGTGGAAACGTGCGCGGGTGCAAAGTTCCCAGGACAGAGCCAGCCACCACTGGTCAACCATCCTGAACCGTTTGTGGTCGCTGCGTGTCGCTAATGAAGGGACAGCAATGAGGACCACAGTGTGAGCGAGATCCGCATCGGCATATCCGGATGGCGCTATGGCCCCTGGCGCAAGGACTTCTACCCCAAGGGCCTGCGGCAGGACGATGAATTGGCATTTGCCTCGCGCGCCGTCAACAGCATAGAAATAAACGGGTCGTTCTATAGCCTGCAGACACCGGAACGCTATGAGCGCTGGCGGGACGATACGCCGGAAGACTTCGTCTTTTCAGTCAAAGGGCCCCGCTATATCACGCATGGCCGGCGCCTCAATGACATCGAAGAGCCGCTGGCGAATTTCTTTGCATCGGGCCTTTTGTTGCTGGGCGACAAGCTGGGGCCGATTCTGTGGCAGCTCCCGCCGAACATGAAATTCGATGAGGATCGTTTCGAGCGGTTCCTCGCGCTATTACCTCACGACCGCGAGGCGGCGCACGCCTGTGCCCGCAACTGCGCTGAGCGTTTACGGGGTAATGGCGGCACTGCCATCGACGGCAATGCACGTATGCGCCACGCAGTAGAGATTCGTAATGAGAGCTTTTTGTGCGAGGCGTTCGTGCGCATGCTGCGCAAGTACCGGGTGGCGCTAGTAGTCGCCGACAGCGCGGGAAAGTGGCCCTCTGTCGAGGATGTAACCGCTGATTTCGTCTACCTGCGTCTGCACGGGGATGTCGAGCTTTACAGCAGCGGGTATACCGCCCGCGCCTTGCGCCGCTGGAAGCAGCGGATCGAATGCTGGAGTCGCGGCGACCAGCCGGACGATGCCCACCTGATAGTCGATCAGCCGCCACCCCGGCGTGCGTCACGGGATGTGTATTGCTATTTCGACAACGACCAGAAGGTACATGCACCTTACGACGCGCGCCGTCTCCTGGACAAACTGGATCTGAACGGCCACTTGGTGACAGAACCGGGTGTGACACCGCAGGTGCAATTGTGAACAAGACACTGCAAACACCCGCCAGCATCATCGACCAGGCCACCGCGGTACATCGTCTCAATGTATTGACGATCAACGTGCACAAAGGCTTCACCGCGCTGAACCGGCGTTTCATCCTGCCCGAATTGCGCGAGGCGGTACGTGCCACCGATGCCGATCTTGTGTTCCTGCAGGAGGTGCACGGCAGCCATGAGCACCATGCCGTGCGCCATCCCGCGTGGCCCGAAACCCCGCAGTATGAATTTCTCGCCGACAGCATGTGGCCGCAGTTCGCCTACGGCCGTAATGCCATTTACCCGCATGGCGATCATGGCAACGCGCTGCTGTCGAAATTCCCCATTGCCGAGCACCACAACCTCGATGTATCGATCCATGGCAACGAACAGCGCGGCTTGCTGCACTGTCGCCTGGAGGTGCCGGGCCACGAATCGGTTCATGCAGTCTGCGTGCATCTGGGGTTGCGTGAAGCCCATCGGCAGCGCCAGGTAAGCCTGCTGTTCGACTTGCTCGACAGCTTGCCCGCCGATGCACCGGTGATTGTCGCCGGGGACTTCAACGACTGGCGCTTGAAGGCCGACGCTGTGCTCTCGCAACGCCTGGTAGAAGCGTTCGGTGAGCACTTTGGTAGCCCGGCCCGCAGTTTCCCCGCGCGCCTGCCGCTGCTGCGGCTGGACCGTATCTACTTGCGCAATGCCAAACCGGGCAAGGCGCAAGTGTTGTCCCATTATCCCTGGTCGCATTTGTCTGACCATGCCCCATTGGCTGCGGAGATCAACCTGTGAACAAACCTTGGGTGGATGGCAACAGTGTCGAGCTGTTGATCAATGGCGAAGGCTTTTACCCCCGCGTGTTCGAGGCCATGGCTCAGGCGCGCGAAGAAATCCTGCTTGAAACGTTCATCATCTTCGACGACAAGGTCGGCCAGCAGCTGCAACGGGTGCTGATCGATGCGGCGCGCCGCGGCGTGCGGGTGGAACTGGCGGTGGATGGTTACGGCACAGCCGATCTGCCGGATGCCTTCATTTCGGCGATGACCGAAGCGGGTGTGCGGTTTCACGCCTTCGACCCGCAACCACGGGTAGCCGGCATGCGGACCAACCTGTTCCGCCGCCTGCACCGCAAGATCGTGGTGGTGGATGGCGAACGGGCATTCGTTGGCGGGATCAACTACAGCGCCGATCACCTGGGCGATTATGGCCCGATGGCCAAGCAGGACTACGCGGTGGAGGTTCGTGGCCCGGTGGTCGCGCAGGTGCACGCTTCCAGCCGACGGCTGATGGCCCCGGTCCTCGAACCGCCCAGTCAGGTACAGCCGCTCACCCAGCCCGCAGGCCAAGTAAGCGCCGTGCTGGTCGAGCGGGACAACACGCGCCACCGTAGCGATATCGAGGCCTGTTACCTGCAGGCCGTGCGTACTGCCCGTCAGCGCATCGTGGTTGCCAATGCTTATTTCTTCCCCGGTTACCGCCTGTTGCGCGAGTTACGCAATGCAGCGCGCCGTGGTGTGCAGGTAACCCTGATCCTGCAGGGCCAGCCGGACATGCGCTGGGTACGTGCGCTGTCCAGACTGTTGTACAACTACCTGTTGCGCGACGGCGTGCATATTCACGAATACTGCCAGCGCCCTCTGCACGGCAAAGTGGCGTTGGTGGACGATGAATGGTCGACAGTGGGCTCCAGCAACCTCGACCCGCTGAGCCTGTCGTTCAACCTTGAGGCCAACCTGCTGATACGTGATCGGGCGTTCAACCAGCACCTGTACCAACACTTGGCCTCGCTCGCCAGTGACCAATGCAAGGCGGTGACGCTGGAGCGGATGATCCGCGGCTACTGGTGGCGGGCGCCGCTGATTTTCATCGGCTTTCACCTGACCCGCTACTTTCCGCGCATTGCCGGCTGGTTCCCGGCGCACCGCCAACGCCTGAAATCTGTCCAGCCTGAAGCGCAGGCCCAGGGCGACCTTCACGAGGGCAATACCTGATGAAGCACAAAGCCTGGCATACCTGGGGCAAGCGCCTGCTGAC
Source organism: Pseudomonas sp. M2 (assembly GCF_015751845.1). NCBI lineage: Bacteria > Pseudomonadati > Pseudomonadota > Gammaproteobacteria > Pseudomonadales > Pseudomonadaceae > Pseudomonas > Pseudomonas sp. M2. The sequence goes on along the minus strand of NZ_JADOUD010000001.1, from coordinate 5,176,223 downwards.
CCTGCTGTTCATCGTGCTGATTCCGGCGCTGCTGTACATGCTGGCGCGCAACCTTGACTGGAACGAGGTTCGCCAGTCACTGGTCGCCTACAAGCCAAGCACCCTGATCATCGGCTTGGGCCTGGCGCTGTGCAGCTACCTGACATTCGCCGGCTACGACCTGCTGGCCCGCGCCTATACCGGCCACCACCTGCCAGCGCGGCAAGTGCTCCCGGTGGCCTTCGTCTGCTATGCCTTCAACCTGAACTTCACCACCTGGGTCGGCGGCGTTGCCTTGCGTTACCGGTTATACGGACGGCTGGGCCTGGACACGGGGACCATCACCAAGATCCTGACCCTGGGGCTGCTGACCAACTGGATGGGCTACATGCTGCTTGCCGGTACGGTGTTCGCCCTGCGCCTGGTCAAGTTGCCGGAAAACTGGGCAGTGGGCGTAACCGGGCTGCAGATGATCGGTTTTCTGCTGCTGGGTGTGGCACTGGCCTATCTGCTGGCCTGCGGTTTTGCCAAGCGTCGTACATGGCGGGTGCGCGAGCATGAAATCACCCTGCCCTCGCTGCGCCTGGCGCTGTGCCAGGTGGCGCTGGGGGCCAGCAACTGGGCATTGATGGCAGCACTGATTTACTGGCTGCTGCCCGGAGACCTGTTCTACCCCTCTATTCTCGGCATCTTGCTGATCAGTTGCGTGGCTGGAGTCGTCGCCCACATTCCCGCCGGGCTGGGTGTGCTCGAAGCCGTGTTTCTTGCGCTGCTGCACGGCCAACTGGGCCAGGGCAGCCTGGTGGCGGCGCTGCTGGGCTACCGCACCCTTTACTACCTGATCCCACTGCTGCTGGCGGTGATTACCTACCTGATACTGGAAAAACGCGCCCGCGCTATGCGCCAACGCGGTGAAGCGACATTACGCAAGACCTGAACACGGGGCCAAGGCCCGGGAGGTGGCACATGCGTTTATCTCTGCTGATGGTGGTGCTGGGCAGCCTGACCAGCACGCAGGTACTGGCCGACGCGTGCGAGGTGATGACCCGCTCCGCCAGTGAAGCGGTCAAGCCAGTTGAAGGACGGACCTGCTACAGCTACAGCAACATGCCGGCTGAAGCGATCAATTGGTCATGCAGCAATGAGAGCAAGGAGATGCTCAGCACCGACAAGCACAAGGTCCCGCGCTGCGCCGATGGCAGTGTGGGCAGCTGCATCGCGCCGTTGACCCAGGAGACCCTTGCCAACCCGAAATCGGCAGGGCGCGACGAGCCCTCCACGCGCCCGACGCTGCCCAAGGACGCACAGGTAATCACGTATTACTACGACACTCCCAGCCTCGGCCAGGCCCGTACCGACTGCGAGCGCAATAACGGGATCTGGCAGACGCATTGAGGCCCAGGCCTGCCGCGCCCCGGGAGCCGGCATTGCCAGCTCCCGGGGCGCGTGCTGCAGCAGATATCAAGCTGTTCAAAGGGTCAGGGGGAAATCGGGTCGCTGGCCGGGAAGGTTTCATCCAGGGCATTGTCGACCTTGTTTTCATCGGGCTGAGCCGCTTCACCGCACTTGCAATCAGTCATGCGGCACGGCTCACCATTGCGGTGCCCTGATGCACAAGCCTCACAGCAATAGGCTTTGTCATTCTGCATGCGGGCATTCTCGTCCACCGTGCAAGAACAGTTCGCACACGCACATCGTCGCTCATTCATGGTCATTTCCTCGGCTCGTTATCAACCACTTCATCAGTCCAGGGTTCACCGTCCAGCGGAGCGGACCGTGCCAGCTCAGCTTCGTCCAGGCCAATGCCACCACCGATCTCCTGCTCATCGACCTCACGCAGGCTCTCGTCCGCTGGGCCGTCGTCATCGCCCGGTTCGTAAGGGTCGCGCGCGCCAGTTTCATCCAGCAGGGTGCCGGGGCTCAGGTCATCGTCGGTGACGTTGTCTTCCTGCACGCTATCCGTCAGTGTCTCACCGCCGGTCATGCCGCCTTCTGCGACGCGCCGCGCAGGGAACTCCTTCGCTACTTCAGCCGCCGGGCGTTCATCCCCTATGCGCCCCTCGGGGCGGTCGTTGAAGTCCAGCTCGTGCACGCTGCCCATGCGGTCCTCGGTGTCATCGATTTCGCTGGGGGTATAGGGCTGGCGATCATCGGGTCGGCTCATTTGGGCTCTCCATCAGGGGTGTGTCCGGTCGACTGTGAGTGGGCCTGGAAAATTCAGAGTTTTTTTACCCCCAGCATGCAATCGATTTTTTTGAACTACCGCCCGGCCTGCTGCCTCCCAAATGAGAGACCGAGCCCCCCGGGAGCCTTAGATGATGGCCAAGCCCCTGCAGGAATATGAGCGCAAGCGCGACTTCAATGCCACACCCGAGCCCAGTGGCAAGCGCGGCCGTGCCAAACGTAGCCATGCCCTGCAGTTCTGCATTCAGAAGCACGACGCCAGCCACCTGCATTACGACTTCCGTCTGGAACTGAACGGTACGCTGAAAAGCTGGGCCATCCCCAAAGGGCCCTCCTTGGACCCCAAGGTGCGACGCCTGGCGGTACACGTAGAGGATCACCCGCTCGACTACGCCGATTTCGAAGGCAATATCCCGCAGGGTCACTATGGCGCCGGCGATGTGATCGTCTGGGACCGTGGCATCTGGGAGCCAGAGGGTGACGCAAACCAGGCCTATGCCAGGGGCAAGCTGCGCTTTCGCTTGCAAGGGGAGAAGCTGAGCGGCGTGTGGAACCTGTTCCGCACCCGCATGGCAGGCAAGAAAGAGCAGTGGATGCTGGTCAAGTCCCACGATGCTCAGGCACGCAGCGAGGCCGACTACAGCATCGTTGAAGCGCAGCCTGACAGCGTGATCAGCGATCGCACGCTGGTGCCGCGAAGCAGTGCCAGCGCCAAACCTGTGCAGCCGCCCAAGCGCAAGCGGGCCGGCGCGGGTAAGAAAGCGGCCTTGCCCGGACAACTGCAGCCGCAACTTGCGACCCTGGTCGATTCACCCCCCGCTGGCGACTGGCGCTATGAAGTCAAGTTCGACGGTTATCGCGTGCTCGCTCGTATTGAAGGCGACGACGTGCGGCTGTTCACCCGCAACGGCCATGACTGGAGTCACAAAATGCCAAGGCAAGTGGCTGCGCTTCGCGCTTTAGGCCTGGACAGCGCCTGGCTTGATGGCGAGATGGTCGTCAACGGCGAGAACGGGGTGGCCGACTTCCAGGCGTTACAGAATGCCTTCGACACCGCCCACGACGAGCGGATCGTCTATTACCTGTTTGACCTTCTTTTCCTGGGTGGCCAGGACCTGCGCGAGCGGCCCCTGGAAGACCGGCGCAAAGCATTGGGTGAACTGCTTGAGCATGACCAGTCCGAGGTTCTGGAGTTTTCTGCCGACTTCGAGCAACCGGTGGAGTCGCTGCTCGACAGCGCCTGCCGCCTGCAGCTCGAAGGGTTGATCGGCAAGCGCGCCGGTAGTCCCTATACGGGCCGGCGCAGCGCGGACTGGATCAAGCTCAAGTGCAAACAGCGCCAGGAGTTCGTCATCGTCGGGTTCACCGACCCCAAGGGGAGCCGCAGCGGCTTCGGTGCCCTGTTGCTCGCCCTGCATGACCCGGACACCGGTGAGCTCCGTTATGCCGGCAAGGTCGGGACCGGCTTCAGCGCCACCACACTCGACAGTATCCATGCGCGCCTCAAACCCCTGGAAATCGGCAAACCCGCCCTGCCCCGGCCTCCCACCGGGGCTGAAGCCCGAGGAGTTCATTGGCTCAAGCCGAAACTGATGGCAGAAGTTGCGTATGCGCAAATGACCCGGGACGGCGTGGTTCGCCATTCGGTCTTCCATGGGCTGCGCGACGATAAACCTGCCAGCGCCATCGACCTGGAGCGTGCCATGCCTGCCAAGACCGTGCCCAAAGCCAAGCGTGCCAAAGCGACAGAAGGCCTGGGCGACCTGCGCCTGACGCATCCGGAGCGCATCATCGACGCCAGCATTGGCGCCACCAAGCGCCAGATTGCCGAATACTACGCAGGCGTCAGTCAGTGGATCCTGCCGCAACTCAAGGACCGCCCGGTGGCGCTGGTACGGGCGCCGGAGGGCCTCGATGGCGAGCTGTTCTTCCAGAAGAACGCCGGCCAGTTGCATATCGCCAATGTGCTCAGTTACGACAAGGCCGAAGCCGGTCAGGCGGCGATGGTCATCAATCGCCCTGACACGTTGCTCGGTGCCGTGCAGATGAACATGCTCGAGCTGCACACCTGGAATGCCACCGACAAGGACTTCGACAAGCCCGACCGTTTTGTGCTCGACCTTGACCCGGACCCGGCACTGCCCTGGAAGGCCATGCTCGAAGCCACTCAGCTCGCCCTCACGCTGCTCGACGAACTGGGCCTCAAAGTGTTCCTCAAAACCAGCGGCGGCAAAGGCATGCACCTGGTGGTGCCATTGACCCGCCGTGCGGGGTGGGACGAGGTGAAAGACTTCAGCCATGCCGTAGTCAATTACCTGGCCAAGCTGTTCCCCGACCGGCTCAGCGCGGTGTCCGGGCCAAAGAACCGGGTTGGGCGGATCTTCATCGATTACCTGCGAAACGGTAAAGGTGCGACCACTGCCTGCGCTTACTCCCTGCGTGCCCGGGAAGGCCTGCCGGTGTCGGTGCCGGTCTGGCGCGAAGAACTCGGCCAGCTCAAGGGCGCCAACCAGTGGCACATCGGCAACCTGCACGAACGCCTGGCCGAGGTCGATGACCCGTGGGCGGACATGGGCAAAACCCGACAGTCGATCACAGCGCGCATGCGCAAACAGATGGGGATGACATGAGTATCATTCAGGATTTTGACCTGAACACCCTCGACAGCCTGCTGCGTACGTTCAGCGAGCGCGCGCAGCCTTTGAGCTTGGACACCAAGCTTTCGCAACTGATGCAGGCGCTGTTGGCGGACCATCTCGACCTGCTCCCGCTGCCGGGCCAAGGGCATACCTTGCAGCGTTGGCAGACCTTGGCGCGCATTGCCGGCTGCGACCTGGCACTGGCCAAAGTGTACGAAGGCCATACCGACGCGCTGGCGATTCTGGCTGAATGCGGCGCTGCTCACCTGGTGGGGGATGCTGTATGGGGCGTGTGGGCCGCAGAGCCCCCTGAAGCGCGGGCGCGGATCATTGCCCGTGACGGCGATAAGTTGCGCCTTGCCGGTAGCAAGGCCTGGTGCTCAGGTGCCTTGCAGATCGACCGTGCGCTGATCACCGCCTGGGCTGAAGATGACCAGCCGCAACTGGTGGCGATCGAACTGGCCCACCCCACCCAGGGCTTGCAGGTCGATCACTGGCAAGCAGTGGGTATGGCCACGACCGCCAGCATTGAAATCACCTTTGAGGGTTCGCCTGGGATCGCCGTAGGCCAGCCAGGGCAGTACCTTTCACGCCCCGGTTTCTGGCACGGCGGTGCGGGGATCGCTGCCTGCTGGTACGGCGCCGCAGAGGCGCTGGCCGATTATTTGCGTGAACGTTGCCGCAAACCACGCCCCGATCCGCACGCCCAGGCGCACCTGGGGGCAGTGGATGCGGCGTTGTACGGTGCCCGTGCAGCACTGCGTGAATGTGCTGCGTGGATAGATCGCCAGCCCAGCGCCGACGCCAGCTTCGAGGTACGCCGCGTGCGTGCCCAGGTAGAGCACGCTGTAGAGCAGGTGATCCACCATGTGGGGCGTGCGTTGGGTGCAACGCCGTTCTGCCGCAGCAGCCATTTTGCACGGCTAAGCGCCGACCTCCCGGTCTTTCTGCGCCAGAGCCATGCCGAACGCGACCTGGCCGCACTCGGCCAACAGCTGGCCCAGGTGCCGGCAGGAGCCTGGCAACTATGAGCGAGAACCTGATCGAGGCCAGTGAAGGCAGGCCATGGGCTGCGTGGCAGCAGTCCGCACACTTGGCGCGGGCGACTTGGATCACCCCGGACCAATTGCTACCCGCAGGTCGACGCCTGGTACTGCTGGCGCCGCACCCCGATGACGAGATTCTTATGGCCGGTGGACTGTTGGCAGGGCTGCACGGCCGCGAGCAGGACGTGCTGCTGATCTCCGCCACCGACGGTGAAGGGAGCCACCCTGATTCCGCGACCTGGACCGAACACCGCCTGCGCCGCCAACGGCCACTTGAAAGCCGGCACGCCCTGCAACAGCTGGACCTGGACCTCAACCGGCTGGACTGGCGGCGCCTGCACCTCAAAGACGGTGCGCTGCCACGAGACGAAGCGTTTCTGGTTAATCACCTTAACCAACTGCTCGAGCCGGATGACGTGCTGATGACGACCTGGCGCGGCGACGGCCACTGCGACCACGAAGCGCTTGGCCGGGCGGCAGCGCAAGCCGCCCTGGCGCGCCAGGTGCAATTGGTGGAAGTGCCCGTGTGGGCCTGGCATTGGGCTCAGCCTGACGACCCGCGCCTGCCTTGGTCGCGGGCGCATCGCATTGCGCTGGATGAAGCACGGGTTGCGCGCAAGCGTCAGGCCTTGGCGGCGTATCACAGCCAGCTGGAGTCCGACCAGGGGCGTGCGCCGGTACTGCCCGCCGACCTGCTCGATTGCCTGCTGCAACCCTTCGAACTGGTGTTCCTGTAAAGGAGTTGTCATGAGCCCCGATGCGCAATATTTCGCCGACCTGTATGCCAACAATGACGACCCCTGGGCGTTTCGCACCCGTTGGTACGAGCGCCGCAAGCGCGACCTGCTGATGGCCAGCCTGCCACGCCAGTGCTACCAGCGGGTGTTCGAACCCGCCTGCGCCAATGGCGAGCTGAGCGCCGCGTTGGCGGAGCGCTGTGCCGAGTTGCTGTGCCATGACCTTGACCCTAAGGCAGTGGCACTGGCTCGCCAGCGCCTGGCGGGGTTGCCCAATGCTACCGTCGTCGCTGGGCGCTTGCCGGCGGACTGGCCTGGTGGCAGCTTCGACCTGATCGTGCTCAGTGAAGTGGGTTACTACCTGAACGCTACCGACTGGTTGCAGGTGATCGAGCAGTCGGTAGCGAGCCTGACCTATGACGGCGGGCTGTTGGCCTGCCACTGGCGCCACCCGATTGCTGGGTGCCCACAGGATGGACGTGAAGTGCATCAGTTGTTGGCCAAGCACGTGCCGTTATACCCGGTGTTTCGCCATGAAGAGGCGGATTTCCTGTTGGAATACTGGTCATGCCAGCCCAGCGTGGTCGACCTGGACGAGACATGCCCATGATTGCTGTCGTCATTCCCGCCCATAACGAAGCGCGTCGCCTGGGCCGCTGCCTCAAGGCCATGGCAGCGGCGGTGGCCTTGGCCAGGCAGGCAGGCCATCAGGTCGAGGTATTGGTGGTGCTGGACCGTTGTCGTGATGCCAGTGCCGCTGTGGCCAAGCGTTTCGGTGTGCGCACGCTGGCGGTGGAGGCTGGCAGTGTCGGCATGGCCCGCCGCCTAGGCGCGGCGCTGATGCTGGACCGTGGCGCCCGCTGGCTGGCCTGTACCGATGCCGATAGCCAGGTGCCCTCGCACTGGCTGCTCTGGCAACTGGCCTGCAGTGCAGAGGTGGTCTGTGGCACGGTGCATATCGAGCACTGGCAGCCCTGGCAACGCGCTGCGCTACGCAAGCTGTACCGCAGCGGTTATCAGACATGTGAGGGCCATCGGCATATTCATGGTGCCAACCTGGGTGTCTGTGCCCGCGCTTATGAGCGTGTGGGGGGCTTTCAACCGCTGGCGGCGCATGAGGACGTGCAACTGGTGCGTGACCTGGAGGCTAGCGGCGCACAGATCGTATGGACAGCCAAACACAGTGTGGCAACCAGCAGTCGACGCGACAGCCGGGCTCGGGAAGGGTTTGGGGATTTTCTGGCGGGTCTGCAGGTTCGTCTGGACGGGTGATGGCATGGTGTATCAGTGTTATCGAGATCGAGCGCCGCGCCGGCGGCGCTCGATCTCAACGACGCCACAATATTCTAGGCAAGCGCCCCGCCCCCTACAGTCATGAAGCCTTACGCGTACGCTTGCCAGGCTTCTTCTCGGCAGCCGCCTTCTTCGCAGCCTTGCCGCCCAGGCTGCGCTTGAGCAGTTCGGTGAGGTCGATGATATCGGCGCTTTTTTCGGCTTCGCCCCCTTCGCCCTTGTCCACCACGCTGATCTTGCCTTTGCTGGCCTTTTCTTCCACCAGGTCCATGATGGTCTGGCGGAACGCATCATGGTACTCATCCGGAGCCCACGAGCCGCTCATGTCTTCGACCAGCCGCTTGGCCATGTCCAGTTCGCGCTTGTCGACCTTGGTGTCGGTCACGCTCTTGTCCAGCTCCAGCGTCTCCAGCCCGCGCACCTCTTCCGGCCAGCGCAAGGTGATCATCACCAACGCGTCGTCCAGCGGCCGCAACAATGCCAGGTGCTGGCGTGTATGCAGCACCACCGTGGCCAACGCCACCTTGCCAGTGCTCTCCAGTGTTTCACGCAGCAACGCATAAACTTTGCCGCCGCGACGATCAGGGCTTAGATAATACGGTGTATCGAAGTGCTGCAAGGGGATCTCGCTGGCAGCGACGAACGAGAAGATATCGATGGTCTGGGTCGCTTCGGGCCGGGCCTTGCGGATCTCTTCCTCGCTGATCACCACATAACGACCTTTCTCATGCTCCACACCTTTGACGATGTTGTCCTTGTCGATTTCCTTGCCGGTCACCTTGTTGATCCGTTTATAACCCACCGGCTCCATGCTGCGTTTGTCCAGCCAGTCGAAATCCACACGCTCGGTGCGCACTGCCGTGTTGAGCGAGACCGGGATATGCACCAGGCCGAAACTGATCGCGCCTTTCCAGATTGCCCTGGCCATGGCGTGCCTCCTATGGTTGCAGGGAATGGCCCGGCTGGCAGTAGCGCAAGGCGCCACAGCGTTCGCAAAGCTGGCATTGCAGCCCGGGCACTTCGGTTTGGGTCATGGCGCGCCAGTGGCAGCCACGCAGCAGACAGACAAAGGTCATCAGCCACCTCCTTGGCCCGGAAATATCGGGCGCTTACCTGAAATGACTGCACGGCGCGCTGAAGGTTTAGCCCAAATGCCCTACGGCTGTCGAAACTACAGTGGCTTGATCGTCATGGCTGATCAGGGTTCGATGGCGAAAAGCACGCGCTTGAACGCCTCGGCGGCCAGATGTACCTGCACAGACCAGTCCTGGGCCGCATCGCTGCCGGCATCATCGGAAATGTATTTCAGGCAAACGAACGGAATGCCTTCATTACGGGCGATCAGCGCCAGAACGTACGCTTCCATGTCGACGATGTCGTATGGAGCATCGCCGTGGCTGACCTCAAAGCTGTCGCCGCTGCCGCAGATGCCCAGCGGCAGCCCATCTATCGGCTGGCCATGCTCGAGCAACACCGGAATATCCGACAGCGGCGTCTCATAGCGGGCGAAGCCCAGCGCAGTGACATCCATGTCGCGTTGCACGAAGCGCGTGCAGCACACCACCTCACCCTTGCCGTATCGCTGGCTGCCCGCCGAGCCGAGGTTGACGATCAGTTTGGGCCGCTGCCGCTCAACCGCCTTGGTCAGGGCGATGGCAGCATTGACCTTGCCGATGCCGGTGAAAACGGTATTGACGTCGGCGAATACCGTGCCGGCTTCCGCCTCGAGGGCGAATACGAACAGGGTGTCGGCCAACGTAATGTCGGGGAATTGCTGGGTCAGCATCATGGCGCAGGGCGTTCCAAATGGCTTGCAAAGGGCGCTGCCATTGTCGGTGAACGCTAACTGATTGCAAGCCCCACCGTGGTGGCAAGTTGCAATAGCGCGTCATGCACTGCGGTTGACAGTCAGCGCCACTGCGGCAATACGCTCGACTTGTTCATAACCTGGCTGCAGCAATTGTTCACCGAATACGTCCGGGTCGACCTCGCGGTACACCCAGGCCCATTCAGGCCCCGCCAGGCGCAGGCGAATGGCCTCGAGCAATGGATCACGACCTTCGACAATCGCCACGCCGGTGTACAGCAGCAGTGACCCGCCTGGGCTCAGACGCTCGCGCGCCTGTTCGATGATGCGTAACGACAGATCGGCGCCCAGAGTATCGCCACCGTGGCGATACGTGCGCTGGCCATGATCGAGCATGTAGGGTGGGTTGGCCACGATGAGGTCGAAATTGCCACTGACCCCGGCAAGCAAGTCACTGTGCGCAATGGACACATTGCCCACCCCCGCCAGCGCAGCATTGATCGCGGTATAGCGCAGTGCCAGAGGGTTGATGTCCACGGCGCTGACCTGGGCATGTTGCGCCGCGCGGGCGATCAGCAAGGCACCGACGCCGCTGCCGCAACCAATGTCCACAGCGTGTTCGACCCGTACCGGGCTGCGTTGTAGATGGTCATGGATGACCTGGGCGAAGCGATAGCTGTCGGGGCCGAAGAACACCGCATCAGCAGCCTCGGTCGGGTAGGCGGAATGCACCAGCAGCAAATCGTCGAGGCTGGACCAGCGTACCTGGCTGCGCAGCAGTGCGCCGTCCTCGTACAGCACCTGCGCGGTGCTGAGCTGGTCCAGTTCGTCGGCGCTGATCAATGACGCCGGGAACGGGCGGCTCCAGCCGAATACGTCGCGCAGGTTGCCGGCCCGCTCTGCACCCTGGCGGGCGTTGTTGCGTGCATGGGTGGCGGGCGTCACGCAGGTGAACTGGTAACCGTCAGCACGCAGGCGCCGGCCAAGTTGCAGCAAGGCTTCATCGGCCTGGGTTCGTTGCGGGTTGAGTATCATCAGTGCGGCCCCTCCTCGCCAAGACCTGTGGCATGCAGATACGCCCGAGTGGCGGACAAACCCTGCGGCAAGGCGTGCTGATTGCCCGCCATGCGCTCGATCAACGTTTCGATATCAGCGCTTTCATGGCTTTCTTCAATACGCGGTTGCTGGTGCAGGGCAGCTTCCCAGCTGCCTGGCGGCACGCGACGCACTGCGCCCTGCCAGTCGCCGGCGATCCAGTCGTGCCACAGCTGCTTCTCGTAGGCATTGAAGACGCCGAACATGGGGGCGCCAGGCCCATCGATCAGCGACCACCAGCGGCTGTCGGCCGGATTCTGCCCGCGCTTGATCCAGCCCTGGGCCACAAGCGCCTGCAAAAATGCCGGTAGCGCAGCGGGTTCGGACAGCCATTGGTTGACCGTGCGCTGCTGCAATCGGCAGCGGTCAGCGTGCATGAACTGCCCGAACACGCGCTTGCGCTCCAGGGCAGCCAGCAATTGGGCCTCAAGGTCGAAGCCGCCGATTAGCGTGGGCGTGTCAATGCCAAGATCATTGAGGCGGTAGCCATGCCTGACCCGACGGTAGAACACCTCGGCGTCCTGCGCCGGGCACAGTTGCTGCACCGCCTGGATGGCCTTGCTGGCATGGCCGCTGGCAGCATTGTCGATCGTCACGTGAAGCTGGAAATAATGACCGTCGATGCCGAGCTCGGCCAGCTCGTGGGTGGTGATCAGCAGGTGTAACGGTGGCTGCTCGTAACCCAGGTTGTAACCAATGACCTCAGGCAGAAACCACTCCGCGCAGCTGCCCAGCGCCAGTTGTACTGCCCCTTGCAGGTAGCGCTCATCATCCAGAGGCATGCAATCCAAACAACCCAGCCTGCCCAGCAACCTCTGGTAGATAAGCACGTGGTTGCAATGCGGATCGCCGTCACCCAGCTCCTCAAGGTAGGTCCGGATCAGGCCGTGGTAGCGAGGGTCTTGCCAGCGGCGCAGGGCACCGTGAAGCCAGGCACCATCAACGACCTTGGTCGGCGCCACCTGTTGCAGGAACCACAAGGCGTGGGCGCGGTTGGCAAAATAACGGCGAGGCGCGCCTTGACGGCGCTGGGCCAGATAGGCGGCGTGCTCGGCGGCAACCTGTGCGGCGTGTCGTGCACTCCAGTCCTGTAGTTGATCAGGCGTGTCCGGCAGGTCATCGGTCATGGCGTTCGCCTTCGCGAACTGCTCGGCGAGCCACTGGCGCGCAGTGGTGTAGTCGCCGGACAACATCGCGTGGTAGCGGCTGCTCAATGGCCGATGCACAGTCGGCGCCGGCGTCCTGGATGGGTTGTTGCGCATCAGAACCGTCATGCCTCGCTCCTCTCTTGACTATTGGCTCTGGCCTTCCCGTGGCATGGGCTCAGGGTCAGGTGCAGGCTGTGGCGCAGGCTTTTCGTCGGGTTGCTGCATTTGCAGCGAAGGTTTGCTCTGGTCTGCATCCTTGGCCGGATGCTCGGCGTCACGATCGAAACAACCGCCGAGCAGCGTCAGGCTGCTCAACAGAACGATGATGGCTGTAGTGCGCATGGGACGTCCTCTTTACCCGCTTAGTAATCGCGGTGCCGGAGGACCCGGCACCGCGTTCTCGTCACTTACGAGCGGCCGCCTTTCTGGCCCGACTCGCGGTCCTTGTGCATATCGGCATCCTTGCGGCCCGATTCACGGTCTTGAGCCATGCCGCCGCCAGAGGACTGCCCGCCCTTGCGGCCAGCTTCGGAAGCTTTTTGCCGGTCGTTGGCGAAGTTGCCGGGGTTCTTGGTGCCACCCTGGCCGCCCTGGCTGCCGGTGCGGCTGTTATCTTTGTTAGCCATGGTCTGAAACCTCATATGACTGCTGGATGCACGGCAAGCGCCGTACATAGGTTCGGAGTTCGGTGATATCGAGGGATTCGTTTTATCGCCAGGCGTTCGGACCGGCGGCGTTAAATAACCGGAGGCGATGTATTTTGTGCGCTAGCCGATTGCGTGACGCGGCTATCCAGCAGCCGCTGCCGGCGCCCCAGCCAACCACCCGTCAGGGCCCAGCCCAGAGCGATCGCGGCCCCTAGCAACATCGCCAGTTGCGGATGGTCACCCAGCACATCCAGGGCTCTTTTGACCCACCCGCTCAAGGCATCGCCGCCACGGTAAACCACGGTATCGATGAAGTTCTTGGCTTTGTATTTGTCTTCGGCGGGCAATACGGTGAACAACATTTCCCGACCCGGCCGCACCAAGGCATATTCGCCTGCGCGGCGCACTACCATCACCACCACGAACACCGCAAATACCGGGGCCAGGGCCAGCCAGACGAAGCCTGCTGCCATCACCAGCGGCACTGCCACCAGCAACACCCCTACCCCCATGCGTTTGGCCAGCCGACCGGTGATGAACACCTGGGTGAGGATGGCCAGGGCCTGAACGACCGTATCGATCAGGCCAAATACCTGAGTCTGACGAGTACGGTCGGTGAACGTTTCGCTGACGATGCGCGCCTGCTCGAAATACAGAAAGGTGCTGACACTGGCCAACAGCACCACGAACAGGGCAATACCCAAAAGGTACGGCGAACGCATTACAGCGGTTGCGCCCGCGAACGGGTTACCCCCCAGTGGCCGCGACGCTGGCTGCTCGCTCAGCGCAGGCATTGGGTGGCAATCACGCCAGCGCTGCAGGTACGCGGCAGCGGCAATGCTGCCCAGTAAAAACATGGCGGCCAGCGAAACCAGCCCGGCGTGCCCCAGCGGGGAGACCAGCAGCGTACCCAGTAACGGCCCGCTCAAGCCGCCCAAGCTGGCCCCGGCTGCCAGCAGCCCGAACAAGCGCTTGCCTTGCTCGGTTGAGAACAGGTCGGTCAGGACGCTCCAGGCCAGTGAGATGGTCAGTAGGTTGAACACCGACAACCAGATGTAAAACGCCCGCGCATTCCACAAGTCGTCTGGTTTGCTGGCAAACAGCAGTGCAAACAGCAGCAGGTTGCTGGCAAAAAAACCATAGGTCCAAGGCAGGATATGCCGCCGGCGCACCTTGGAGGCCAGCCAGCCGAACAGCGGCAGGCAGCTCAGCGTAGCGATGAAGGTGCCGGTGAACAGCCATTGCAGGTTGTCCACGCCCCCTGCCACGCCCATGGTCTCGCGCACCGGGCGCAGCATGAAGTAACCGGTGAACAGCAGGTAGAACAACGCCAGACCGCCGGCCACAGCCGGCCCCTCGCCGGGCTGGATGTTCAACCCTTGGTCCAGCCCCTTGCGCCAGCTGGCCATGGTGTCAGGCGAACTGCTCGATCAGCGCTTTCTGCTGCGCCTGGGTGAACAAAGGCTCGTGGCCGGCCTTCAGCTGATCGAGTTGGCGGTCAGGACGGCCGGTTGCCGGGATGACCGTTGTAACAGCCCGATGGCTGAAGGCGAACTTGAGGAACACTTGGGCCCAACTGCTGACTCCCGCTTCTGCGGCCCAGGCAGGCAGTGGTTTGTCCTTGACCTTGGCGAACAGACGGCCGTCATCGAATGCGCGGTTGATCAGCACCGCCACGCCCTTGTCCTGGCACAACGGCAACAACTCACTTGCCGCTTGCGGCGCGTTGACCGAATAGTTGATCTGGATGAAGTCCAGCGGTTCGCTGCGCACCAGGCGGGCGACTTCGTCATGACCGCTGTTCAGGTAATGGGTAATGCCTATGTAGCGGGTCTTGCCCTGCTGCTTGAGTTCGCGGGCATAGGGCAACTGTGTCTTCCAGTCTCGCAGGTTGTGGATCTGCAGCAGGTCGACCTTGTCAGTGCGCAGGCTTTTCAGGGTACCCGCCCATTGTGCCTCGGCGTCGGCCCGGCTGTCGGCCGCGATTTTGGTGGCGATGAAGCACTGCTGGTGCCAGCCTCCCTCCTCCAGCAACTGGCCAAGAATACGGTCTGCCCCGCCATAGTTGGGCGAGGTGTCGATGACTTTGCCGCCGCCTTCGAAGAACGCCTTCAGTACGGCCTTCAGCTGCTGGTAATCGGCCGAGCCGGCCTCGACTTCGAAACTGCCGGAGGTACCTGCGCCAATGACCGGCAAGGCCTCGCCTGTGGACGGCACCTTGCGGGTCAGCAAGCCGGTGCTGGGCGCCGCCCGCAACCAAGGGCTGCTGGCCAACAGCCCCAAAGCCGCGCCGGCGCGTAGGACATCGCGACGTGCATACATGGCAAAGCTCCCGTCATAAGTCGGAAACTTCCAAGGCTAGTCGCCCCACCCCCCGCTTGCAGGTGATTCTGTTTCTGGATGTTTAGTGTTCAGGCCTTCAGCAGAAGGCTCAGGTCCAGGCCGACGTCGGTCATCGGTGGGCACCAGTAGTAACCACCCGTCAGCGGCCGGCTGAAGCGGTACAGGCCATCGATAATGCCGTCTTCCAGCCCGCTCATACGCCGCAGTTGCACTTCGAAGGCATCGAAGCTTCGACCCAAAGCGACAAACGCCAGGCCTGCGCCACGGTGGTCGGCCCAGGACACGGAGCGACGCACCATGAATGCCTCGGGTGCGAAGCTTTCCTGGGCAGTGCGCTTGACGTGGGCTGAGGCTGGCGCATCGTCGAGCTCTTCGTTATCGCTCAGGCGGCGGCCCATGATGTTGTCCTGGTCTGCCTGGGGCAGCGACTTGAAGTACCCCAGGTCATGCTTCCACAACTGGAAAGCGGCAAAACTGGAGCCTGCCAGGCCCGGCTGCTCGCCCGCGACAATCGCCGCGTCGACGGCATCCTGATCAACCGGGTTTTCAGTACCGTCCTCGTAACCAGTCAGGTCATGGCCGCCACGATGCAGGAAGCCGTCGATGCTGTCGGCCAGGCGCAGTGCCGGTGCCAAGGCCTGCTCCAACGCCTGGGCCTGCAGCAGCAGGTCACCACGCTCGTTGCCACGCAGCCACAGCCACAAGGCATGCTGGGTGCTCGGGTTTTCCACCGCTGCATCCAACTGAGGGAATGCGCGCAGGCCAGGCACTTCACGGCCCAAGGCCTTTGCCAGAGGCGCGCCTACCCCCACGATCAGGCGCTGGCCATCCACATGGGGCAGCAGCGCATCCAGGGCTGCTGGCAGTGCCTCGGGCGATTGTAGCGTGAAGAACAGGTGGCGGGCTTGGGCCGGCACCGGGGTGGCAAGCAGACCTTGCTGGAACGGCATGACAGGCGAATCCTCGGTAAAAGCGCGAATGCTACTGCGCGCAGCGGCCCGTCGCAACGCGCGATGCAGTCACTTTGCCAGCTGGCATCGTGACGCTGCCGTAACAAAAGGTTACCAAGTGGTGGCTCATTGCAATTAGCGATCGTTCAGGCCGAGCCTAGACTGGCTTGATCCCTTGCCCGAGTAGCCGCCATGACCGCCTCGCCCTTGCTTACCGCCTTCCTGCCTTTGGCCCTGGGCATCATCATGCTTGGCCTGGGTTTGTCGCTCACATTGGCCGACTTCGCTCGCGTGGTGAAGTACCCAAAGCCGGTGGTCATCGGCCTGGCCTGCCAGATTCTTCTACTGCCGCTGGTGTGTTTCCTGATCGCCAACGGTCTTGGGCTGGAAGCGGCCCTGGCGGTCGGCCTGATGCTGCTGGCCGCGTCCCCGGGCGGCACCACCGCCAACCTGTTCAGCCACCTGGCCCATGGTGACGTGGCCTTGAATATTACCCTCACCGCGGTCAACTCCCTGATCGCCATCCTGACCATGCCGTTGCTGGTCAACCTGTCGCTGATGTGGTTCATGGCGTCAGACCAGGCCATCCCGCTGCAATTTGCCAAGGTCATGCAGGTGTTCGCCATCGTCCTGCTGCCGGTTGCCCTGGGCATGATGATCCGCCGCTGGGCGCCAGGCTTTGCCTCACGCATGGAAAAGCCCATGAAACTGGTGGCGGCGCTGTTTCTGGCATTCACCATTGTGCTGGCCCTGGCCAAGGATTGGCAGACCGTGGTTGCGTACGCCCCGGTGGTTGGCCTGGCTGCATTGCTGTTCAACGTGATCAGCCTGGCCGTCGGCTACTGGGTGCCGCGCCTGTTGAGCATTCCCAAGCGCCAGGCCATTGCCATCGGCATGGAGATCGGTATCCACAATGGCACACTGGCGATCGCCGTCGCCTTGAGCCCATCGCTGCTGAACAACGCCACCATGGCGGTGCCAGCGGCGCTCTATAGTCTGATCATGTTTTTCACGGCGGCGGGGTTTGGCTGGTGGGTCAGCCGTGGCCATGGCACAGTGCAGGGCGAAACTGTGAATTGACGCCTTCAGCGGCGATTGCGCCGGGCCTGTAACTGGCGTTTGAGCACCTTGAGGGGAGGTGCGTAGAAAAAGCCGAACGACACGCTGCCCGTGCGCCCCTTGACCGCATGGTGCAGGCGATGGGCACGATGCAGGTGCTTGAGGTAGCGGTTGATCGGCCGCGGCTTGCGCGGCCAATGCCGATGGAAAAACCCGTCGTGGGCCAGCACGTACAATATTCCGTAACTCGCCACACCGCCGCCCACCCACTGCAACGGTGCGTGCCCGGCCTTGCCCAGGGCCACCAATACCGCAGCAATGATGCCCAGGGCCAGCAGATAGAGGTCGTTGGTTTCCAGCATGCCCAGCTGAGGCTCATGGTGCGAACGGTGCAGCCACCAGCCCCAGCCATGCATGATGTACTTGTGTGCCAGCGTACCGACACTTTCCATGGCCACCAGAGTGCCGATCAGCACAACAAAATTGAGCAGCATGTAACGGTCCGGGGGATGATTAAAAGTGGCGCAAGGGTAACGAGTACCGGTGTTTTTTTCCATGCGGCCGTGACTTGCTGTAGGGCATTTCCTTATGAAGCCATTGTCATGTTTTCGCCCTTGACCCTGTACAAGCTGCGGCGTATGGTCCACCCGCAATTTCGCATCCCTGAACAGGAGTCCTGCATTGGACAGTAGCCCCAGTCGCTTGCGACAGGCCCACACGGCGAGCTAGTCCGGCAGTTTCCTGCCACTGTCTCGCTATTGGCCAGACGGTGGATTTCTCAGCCCCTGCGGCTTGAGCCCTCCTCGTTCCTCCTCTTGTGGTCCTGCGCATTTCTGGTTTTTAAGCCGCGCCATTTTCGATGGCGTCAGAGCGGGCATGTGCCCGCGCAAGAGGTTCGCTATGGATTGGAAAGTATTTCTGCTGCGTGTCAGCATCGCCCTGCTGCTCGGCGCCCTGATCGGTGCCGAGCGCCAATTGCGCCAGCGCCTGACCGGGCTGCGCACCAATGCGCTGGTCAGCACTGGCGCCTGCCTGTTCGTGCTGATGACCCAGGCAGTACCGGGTATGGCCCCCACCGATGCCTCAAGGGTTGCCGCCTATGTGGTATCGGGGATCGGCTTTCTGGGGGGCGGTGTGATCATGCGCGACGGTTTCACGGTGCGCGGCCTGAACACTGCAGCCACACTGTGGTGCACGGCGGCTGTTGGTGTGCTGTGCAGCCTTGGCCTGCTGCTGGAGGCCACGCTGGGTAGCCTGGTGGTGCTGTGTGCCAACATACTGCTGCGCGATATCGCCCAACGCCTGGACCGCCAGGGCGTGGTGCCGGCCAGCGAGGCCGAACAACGCTTCGAGGTGCGCGTGGTTTGCCGTGCCGAAGATGAAATACAGGTACGCAGCCTGATGCTGCACAGCCTGGGCGACCCGCAACTGCGCCTGCAGTCGCTGCACAGCGAAGACTTGCCCAACCCCGCGCGCCTGGAAGTACGTGCAGAGTTGCTCGGTAACCCACAGGCACCGGCACAACTGGAGCGCCTGGTCAGCCGGGTAAGCCTGGAAAAAGGCGTCAGTTCGGTACGCTGGCAGCTACAGGCACAAGTCATGGCCACCGATTGAGCGCGTCCTGGCTTAGTTACCGGCACTCATCGCCATGCCACCGGCAACGGCATAGCCATCGCGCCCTTGGCGCTTGGCCTGGTACAACGCCCCGTCAGCCGCAGACATCAGGCTTTCGGGGCTGCTTGCGTCCACTGCCGGATGCCCCACAGCAATCCCGGCACTGGCAGATACACGGCCTAGCGGGCTGCCGGCATGCTCGATCATCAGGCGGCGCAACAGTTGCAGAATTTCTGCGACCACTTGTTCGGCGCCCTGTACGTCAGTGTCAGGAAGTAAAACCGTGAACTCCTCGCCACCGTACCGCACCGCCAGATCCGCCGGGCGCTTCAACACCTGCTGCAGCAATTCGGCAAAGCGGCGCAAGCATTGATCTCCCGCAGGGTGGCCATAGCGGTCGTTGTACAGCTTGAAGAAATCAAGATCGACCATCACCAGCGCCACCGCATGCCCCAGTCGCCGGGCCCGGCGGATTTCCGCATCCAGCACCGCATCCAGCCTGCGGCGGTTGCCCAGCCCGGTCAGGCTGTCGGTCAGGGCCAGCGACCTGAGGGTCTGGTGGGCCTGGTGCAACGCCCTTTCGATAGCGATCCGCTCACGCAACTGGCGCAATACCACCCAGCCGAAGCCACTCAATCCAACCAGCAAAAGCAGCAGGATCGCGGCTGACTTGATGACATCGTGCCGCCAGGGCGCAATGATCGACTCACGCGACAAGCCCGCCTCTACCACCAATGGATATCGCGCCAGGGCGCGATAGGCGTACAGGCGGGGCGTACCATCAACGACCGCCACCGCTTCAACCAGCCCTTCGCTCGCATGAGGCAGGTGATGTCGGAAGACTTCGCTGTTTGCCAGGCTGTGGCCGACTACGTGTTCCACGAACGGCCGGCGTACCAGGATGGTGCCGTCTCGCTTGGCCAGCACCAGGGCGCCTCGCTCGTCGATCTTGAAATCACCGTAATAGCGCACGAACCAGTCCACCTTGATGGTGCCAAGCAACACCCCGGCAAAGCTGCCATCGCGATTCTCCAGCCTGCGCGAGATTGGAATGATCAGGTCACCGGTGGAGCGGCTGCGTACCACCGAACCGATACGCACCTCACGGTCAGTGTGGGCCTGGTGGTAAGCGAAGTAGTCACGGTCGGCATTGTTGGCCTTTGCCGGGATGGAAGCCTGGTCGGTGACGATCCAGCTGCCATCGGGCCCGTACACGAACAAACCGTGCAGTTGCGGCATGATCGTTTTCTGTTGTGCCAACAGGGCGTGCAAGCGTGTGCGATCGAGATGATCGAAACCATCGCCTTCAAGGCGCTCCGCCAGCACAGCGGTAATCGCGTCCACTTGGCGAATGGCATCTTCGGCGTGCTGCGCCGTAGCCCTGGCCAGGTTGCTGACCATGTTTTCGGCATTGGTGAAAGCTTGCCTGTAGTCGCGCCAGATCCGCCACCCTTCGATAGACACGAAGGTCAGCAGCACAACCGCCATGAACGACAGCACCAGGCGAAACAGCGCCACGGCGCGCCCTTCACCGGTTACGGTGAATAGCCCGTCTTCGTCGTGCTTACCGGCCGCACCCATGGAAGTCCTTGCCCTCAAGCGTTTGCCGCCTGTCACTATAGATCACTGCTGCTTTCGCGTACCCAGTTCGATCCATGCCGGTGCATGGTCGCTGGGCTTGGGCTCGTTGCGCACCCACGCGTCTACGCCGCCGGCCTTGAGGTGCGAAGCGATGTCCGGGCTGAGCAACAGGTGGTCGATACGCAATCCGGCATTGCGTGCCCAGTGATTACGGAAGTAGTCCCAAAAGGTGTAGATGCGCTCATCGGGATACAGCTGGCGAATGGCATCGGTCCAGCCCTGCTCGAGCAAGGCCTGGTAGCAGTTGCGGGACTCGGGTTGAAGCAAAGCATCCTTGAGCCAGGATTTGGGGTTGTAGATGTCGAAGTCAGTCGGCACGACATTGAAATCACCGGCCAGCACAGTAGGATGGCCACGGCCCAGCAAGTCGCGCGCATGCGCTACCAGGCATTCGAACCAGCGCAGTTTGTACTCGAATTTCGGCCCCGGTTGCGGGTTGCCATTAGGCAGGTACAGGCAACCTACCAGCACGCCTTGTACCGCGGCTTCCAGATAGCGGCTCTGGCTGTCACCTTCCATGCCTGGCAGGCCGCGCCGGACTTCCAGCGGCTGGCAGCCGCGCGCCAGGATGGCCACCCCGTTCCACGAGGGCTGCCCCATGTACAGGCAGCCATAGCCTGCCGCTTCGATGGCCTCACGGGGAAACTTCGTGTCGGCTGCCTTGAGCTCCTGAAGGCAGGCGACATCGGGCTTTTCCCGCTCCAACCAGGCGAGCAGCGCCGGCAGCCGGCTGCCGATGCCGTTGATGTTGAACGTGGCGATGCGCAATGGCTTCATGTGCCAGGGTCATCCACATGGCTTTGTACCGCCTCCTGCAGCGCCCCCACATGGGCCTCGTCTGCCAGAGCCTTGAGGGCCAGCCAGTCATCCCAGTCGATGGCCCCGTCATCGCGCAGCGCTTGGGCGGTGCGCAGCAGTTCGTGATGATAGGCATCCGGGGACTCGCGGCGGTAGCTGCCATCGTCATATTGCGCGTACCAGGCCTCAAGTTCGGGAATGCTGCGTTCGATGCTCATGCCCTGCTCCTTCGCGGCAACCTTTGAATGTGTGAGCGCAACTGCTGCGCATCGTTCAACCTCGGGGTCGCGGTGGCCACCTTGCCTGACAAAAAGGCCTGAAAAAAATTAAACCTATACCCACGCCCCAGGCTCAACCGTACGCGACACTGAGGTCGCGCCACCGATAGCAAGGAGTGAAACATGAGCAATCTGTTCATAAAACGCGCAGGTTTGTCGCTGGTGCTGGGCATGGCATCGCTGCAGGCACTGGCGGCTTCCTCCGATGACTTCGTCGATGCAGCCACAGAGGCTGGTATCGCCGAGGTGGTCACCGGCAATCTGGCCCTGGAAAAGAGCCAGAACGCCGACATCAAGACCTTCGCCCAGCATATGGTCACCGATCACACCAAAGCCAACCAGCAACTCGGCGACATCGCCCGCAAGCTGGACATCAGCGTGCCCGATGAAGCGGCGCTGACCGACAAGGTCAAGAAGATGATCCTCGAATGGCGCGAGGAGTCGTTCGACAAGTCCTATGTCAACAACCAGGTCGATGCCCACGAAAAAACCGTGGAGCTGTTCAAGAAGGAAGCCGCATCGTCTGACAAGCCGGAACTGAAGGCTTTCGCCAGTGAAACCCTGCCAACGCTCGAGAAGCACCTGGAACAGGCCAAAGCGCTCCAGGCCAAGCATGGCAAGTGATCGGAGGACACACATGACTAACGATACTTTGCGTAGCGAAATACTGACGCGTCTGCTGCACGCCCACCCACAGGGCTTGGGCAAGGAAGTGCTGGACAATTACCGCGGTGAAAATGCCGTTGCCGATGCACTCAAGACGCTGCAGGAACATGGCCTGATCCACGATGGCAGCGTAACGGTCGACAGTAACCAGCAGTTCAGCGTCAGCTATCCGATCAAGCTTTCTGCTGCGGGTGTCGAGGCTGCCAAGCGGGTGGAAGGCTAACCAACTCTAGCGCCCCATCTTTCGATCCTTTGAGCGTGCGTTGCGGGAGCCGGCTTGCCGAAACCCGCAACGCTTCTTTTAGCGTGTGGTTTGACCCTCCCGAAGCACCTTCAGCGCTTCATCGCGCCTGAGCAGTTCCTCTTCCAGAAACTGCAATTGCCTGCCCTGCTCTGCACAAAGCGCACGTTTGTCTTCCAGGCTTTGGCCCTGCGCCTGCAATTGCCTGCGCATTTCGTCACTGGCCCCCTGCGCTTGCGCCAGGATCGTGCGCAAGCCCTGGATCTGCGTATCACGCTGCTCCAGCAATTCGTCCAGCGCCTTGCGCTCGCTGCTGGCCTGGCGGTGCTCGCCAAGCAATCGTTCGTTGTCCCGATGCAGGCGCGTCAGTTCATCCTGCTTGACGATCATGCCTTGTTGAAGCTGGCGCAGTTCGAGCTGCAACTGTTGCACCTGTGCCTCATGGCGACGCAGGTCCTGCTCGCGCTGCTCGCGGCTGGCGCTTCGGTAATGTTCCAGAGCATCCCTTGCATGCTGATGTTTTTCTTCCAGCGAGCGCACCTGTTCGTCCTTGTCGGCCAAACGCAGCTGCAGTTCACCCAGCGACTGGTTCAGGCTGGCGCCACGCAATTGCTCGGCTTGCAGCGTGCTCTGGGTGGCACTGAGCCGCTCCGACTCGGCGGCCAGCGCTGCGGCCTGGATCTGTTGTTGCTGATGCGCTGCGGCCAACGCCTGCTGAGCCAGTTGCAGCTGGCTCTGGAGCTGCTCCTGTTGCTCTTTGAAGGTCGCTTCAATTTGTTCGATACGCGCATCGGCCTCTTCCTGAAGCTGCTCTGCCAGCTGCGCGACCAGCTTGGCCAGTGTATCGCTCAGTGCCGGCGCGCCTTGAAGCGCCGCAGGCTTTTGGCCTTCCAGCTCTTTCAGGTAACGATGAATGGTGGTTTTGGAGCCCGTATTGCCCAGCTCGATACGTACAGCATCGATGCTGGGGTACTCGCCCCGGGCTATCAGCACTTGCCTTGCCTGCTGCACTACCGCCTTGTTTATGCCGCCCCGGGCCATGATTGCTCCTACTATTTCGTGTCATGGTACGTACCATGTATTTACGTATGAATTTTGTCTTTTTTAAGACGCTGACTCAAGGTATTTCTAAGGCGTAATAATCACGGCTTATCGCATGAGATGGTGTGCAAAGCGGGTTTTGGATGGGCTGGCGCTGGACTGGCAGTACGAAAGGTGCTGAAAAGTGATTGCTGAAGGTGCCTTGAAGTTGGATAGCGCTTGAGTCCACCATGGACAAAACGGCTATCTGCCAAATCAAGTACCCACGCCCGGCTCAAGATGAACATCGAAAACTACAAGGCAATCGCCGACAGCATCGCGCTGCTGCTCTTCCCCCACGCCGAAGTGATCGTCCACGAGGTACAAAGTCAGACGGTCGTGCACATCGCCAATAATTTTTCCAAACGCAAGATTGGCGATGACTCGGCACTGGACCTGGAGCTGGGCGATTTTCGCAACGCAGCCAAGCTCGGCCCTTACGAAAAGCTCAACTGGAACGGCCAAAAGATCCGCTCCATTACCACGGTGCTTTACAACCAGAACGGTGAAGCCGAACACCTGCTTTGCATCAACCTGAATTTCTCGGTACTGGAACAGGCACGCGAGGCGCTGGATGCGTTTTTCCAGATAAGCCGCCTGGTGCCGCAGCCCGATGCGCTGTTCAAGGATGACTGGCAGGAACGCATCAATACCTTCCTGCACGCCTGGCTCAAGGAGCGCAATTTGTCACTGCGTACGTTGAAGATGAAAGAAAAGCGCGCGCTGGTGGAGGCGCTGCATACCGAAGGGGCATTCGAGGGGCGCAGCGGGGCGGACTATGTCGCCAATGTGCTGAGCATGGGCCGAGCGACTGTTTACAAGTACCTCAAGGAACTGAGGGACCACTGCGCCTGAATGAATGGTCAGCGCTTGTCGCTTATGGATATTGAGTCTATTGTGGAACGCAAATCCACGAATGGACACTGCCACGATGCCTGCCGATGCCACGAACCTGTCTTCCCTCTACCAAGCTATCGCTGATGCACACCAGGCACTGCGCCCTGAGGTGAATGTCACCCCGCTCAATTTCAGCGTCGGGCTTTCGGCAATGACCGAATGCAGCGTGTATCTGAAATGCGAGCACCTGCAACACACAGGTTCGTTCAAATTCCGCGGTGCCAGTAACAAGCTTCGCCTGCTGCCAGCCGAGCAGCGCAAACTGGGCGTCATCACGGCCTCCTCCGGCAACCATGGGCAAGCGCTTGCGCTTGCTGGCAAGGTGATGGGAGTGCCAGTCACCGTTTACACCACCACTTCGGCGTCTGCCTACAAGCTGGGTGCAATTCGCGCGCTCGGCGCCGAAGTGGTAAGCCTCGACCTGGACCCTTTGGGTGTGGAACTGGAAGCGGCGCGCCAGGCTGCCCTCCAAGGCAAGCCTTTTGTATCGCCTTACAACGACCTTGAAGTGATCGCCGGCCAAGGCACCATCGGGATGGAGCTCTTTGAACAGGCACCGGACCTGGACGCAGTGTTCGTGGCGGTCGGCGGCGGCGGCATGGTTTCGGGTATCGGCGCGGCACTGCGGGCTCTCAACCCGGGCATCGAGATCATTGGCTGCTGGCCGGCGAATGCCCCTACCCTGCAGCGCTCGCTCGAAGCCGGGCAAATCATCGACATGCAAGAGCAAGACACGATCTCCGACGGTACAGCCGGTGGGGTCGAGCCAGGCTGCATCACCTTCCCCCTCTGCCAGACGCTGCTGTCGCGTACCGTGCTGGTCAGCGAAGAAGAGATAAAGGCGGCGATGCGCGATGTCGCCAACCATGAGCGCTGGATCATCGAGGGTGCTGCCGGTGTGGCGGTGGCCGGCATGCAGAAGATGGCCAAGGCATACCGCGGCAAGCGCGTCGCGGTCGTCATTTGCGGTCGCAACATCGTGCTCGATAAATTCCTCGAGGCTGTTCAATGAAAGTGTTCAGCAAGCAAGAGATCACCGCCCGGCTCGATATGGAGCTGGCAGTGCAATGCCTGGAGCAAGGTTTCATCGCGTTCTCCCAAGGCAAGGTCCAGGTGCCACCGGTACAGGCATTCGCTTTCCCCCAGGCCAACGGTGACTGCTGTATCAAGTCAGCGCATGTCGAGGGTAGCGCCACGTTCACGGTGAAGCTGTCGACCGGCTTTTACGACAATCCATCAAAGGGGCTGCCAAGCAACGATGGCTTGATGCTGGTGGCCTCGGCCAGTACCGGGCAACCCCTTGCCTTGTTGCAGGATGAGGGCTGGCTGACCTGCATCCGCACCGCGCTGGCCGGGCGCATCGCCGCCCGCCTGCTGGCCCCTGCAACCGTAAAAGCGATTGGTATTCTGGGCACCGGCACCCAGGCGCGCATGCAGCTGGAGCAACTGGGTGCAGTCACCCCCTGCCGCAGCGTGGTGGTGTGGGGGCGCGGTGATGCTGAACTGGCTGCCTACAAAGCCTTCGCCAACGGCCTGGGTTATGAGGCGCGGGTAACGCGTAACGCCGAAGAGGTTGCACGCGCCGCCAACCTGATCGTCTGCGCAACACCTTCACGTGAGCCGCTGTTGCAGCGTGAATGGCTGCAACCTGGCACCCATATCACCGCCGTTGGCGCCGATGCGCCGGGCAAGCAGGAGCTCGACCCCGCGCTGGTTGCACGGGCCGACCTTATCATCGTCGACTCCCTCTACCAGTGCAGCCAGTACGGCGAAGTCTCCCATGCGCTGAAGGCCGGCCTGATCAAGGAGCAGCAACTGGCCGAGCTTGGTGCCCTGCTTGAGGGCCGCGCCACCGGCCGTGAGCATGACGAACAGATCACGCTGGCCGACCTGACCGGGGTCGCCGTGCAGGACGCGCAGATCTCAAGCTGCGTGTTGGCGTCCCTCACCGCGGGTTGACGTACGTAGCCGAGCCCGGTCAATCATGGCTCCGTCACCTGGGCCTTCCTGGAGGCCGGCTTGAGCGAGGATTTCTTCTCTTGCACCACGATGTAGAACTCCTCGCCGTGCTTGACTGCGCCATACAGCACCGCCTTTTCGATCAGCTCGCTGCCGCGCAGGTGGCGTAGCATCATAGGGTCCTTGCGCAGGTCACGGTACAGCGCCAGGCACAGCAGCACCATGATCACCACAAACGGCAAGGCCACGACGATGGTCAGGTTCTGCAGGCCTGTAAGCGCCTCCCCGGGGTTACCTGGGTCACCCAGCGCGAGCATGATGGCCGCGACGGTGCCGGTCAGTGCCCCCCAGAAAATCACTGTCGCACGGGACGGTTGCGTGGTGCCGTGCTCGGACAAGGTACCCATCACCAGCGATGCTGCATCGGCCCCAGAGACGAAGAAAATTGCCACCAGGATCATGACCAGCACCGAAGTGGCCCAAGCCCAGGGGTAGCTGTCGAGCAACTGATACAGGGCATGGTTGCTGTTCACTGCACCGTCGATGAGAGCGAAACTGCCTTCGCGCAGTGCATCGATGCCGGCGCCGCCGAAAACGCTGAACCACACCAGGCTGACCAGGCCTGGCACCAGCAACACGCCGCTGACGAACTGGCGGATGCTGCGCCCGCGGCTGATACGGGCGATGAACATGCCGACAAAGGGCGTCCAGGAAATCCACCAGGCCCAGTAGAACACGGTCCAGCCTGCCAGCCAGCTGTCCATCGCATCACCGCCACTGGCGCTGGTACGCGCCATCATCTCGGGCAGTAACTTGATGTAGACCCCGATCGATGTTGGCAACAGGTTGAGCATCAACAGCGTCGGCCCTACCAGGAAGACGAACAGCGCCAGTGCCAACGCCAGCACCATGTTGGTATTGGACAGCCACTGAATACCTTTGCCGATGCCGGACACGGCCGAAGCGACGAAGGCAATGGTCAGCAAGGTGATGATGGCGATGTAGAACAGCTTGCCCGGGTGATCGATCCAGCCGTTGTATTCCAGCCCACCCGCAATCTGCAGGGCGCCGAGCCCCAGCGAAGCCGCTGAACCGAACAGGGTGGCGAAGATGGCCATCATGTCGATCACCCGCCCGACAGGGCCGTTGGCATGCTTGCCGATCAAGGGCCGGAACGCGGTGGAAATCAACTGCGAGCGGCCACGGCGGAACGTGCCATAAGCGATTGCCAGGCCGACGATGGCGTACATCGCCCAAGGGTGCAGCGACCAGTGGAACAGCGTGGTCGCCATCGCCACCTGCAGTGCCTCGTCAGATTGGCCAGCGGCAGTGCCGGGCGGTGGTGAAACGTAGTGCGACAGCGGTTCGGCGACGCCGAAGAACATCAGGCCGATGCCCATGCCCGCGCTGAACATCATGGCAACCCAGGAGACCGTGCGAAATTCCGGTGCTTCGCCGTCGCGCCCCAGCGGGATTCTGCCGTAGCGGCTGGCAGCCAGCCACAGCACGAAGATGACGAACACGGTAGAGGTCAGGACGAAAAACCAGCCGAAGTTGACGATGACCCAGGATTGCGCAGAGGTAGCGCTCGCGGCGAGGCTGGCTTGGTTGACAACACCCCAGGTGATGAAGGCGATCGCCAGCAGGCTGGTGACGCCGAACACCGCCCAGTCGAGCTTGCCTTCAAGGTGGCGGTCCTGCCTGGCCTCAGCAGTCTTGGACGGGTCGGTGACGCCGAGCGGCGGTGTTTCAACGTTCTCTTGCGTTGCCATCGATGGGCCCTTTTCAGTTTTTGCTGCAGGCTTTTGTTGTTGTAATTGCTAGCGATGCCTGCGCAATAACCGGGGCGGCCGCGCTGAAGGCCCCGTGATTATCCTGTGACCGAAACAGTAGCCCCTATTCCAGGACCGTCCTGGCACATCCTCTGAACGACCTGCCGGTCACATTGTGCCGGCCCCGATTGAACCGGCACAAAACCTGAATTGGCTCAGGCAGCCCCATCCAGCCCCATCTGCCAGAAGTCGGCCTCCAGCCGCGAAGCCTGGCCAAAAATTGCCGCCAGTTCCACGAACCGTTGCTCGGTCATGCTGCGCGCTGCCAGTTCATCAAGGTGCTTGCGTGCTGCGGATGCCACGCTCTGGTAACCCTCGCCGGCGTATTCGCCAATCCACTCACGGTAAGGGTGATCACTCAGGTCACCGATGTGCGCAGCCAGCGTGCGGCCGATTTCGGCGTAGCCGATCACGCAGGGCGCCAACGCCACATGCAGTTCGAGCAGGTCACCGGCGGCGCCGCAATCAAGCACGTAACGGGTGTAGGCGACCGTGGCCTGGTGCTCCGGCGCGGCCTCGATATCGGCCTGCGACAACCCCCAGCGGGCGCACAGGCGCAGGTGCAGTTCGGTTTCGTCGAGGATGGCAGCCAGGCCAGCCTGAGCCGCGCGGATGTCGGCCGGCAGCCTGCTTTTATAAGCGGCAAGCGCCCAGGCACGGGCGAACTGGATGAGGAACAGGTAGTCCTGCACCAGGTAAGTCCGGAACGCGTCTTCGCTCAAAGTGCCCTCACCCATCTGCCGAACGAAGGCGTGGTCTACATAGCTCGACCACTGGGGCGCAGTGGCGGCCTTCAGGCGCTCGAAGATATCCATGCTCAGGCCTCCTGATCGTAGATGGCGTCGAAGAAGGCCAGCTCAAGCGCCACGGTGCGCTGGTAGAAGTCACTGGCCAGTGCCGGCTCCTGCGGGCCGACGCGGTCCAGTTCGGCCTGGAGGAAGGCGACGAAGTCCTGGAATGCCGCGTTGTCATGCAGGGTGATCCACTCGGCGTGGACGAAGTTGTCCGGCATTGGTTTTGGTGCCTTCAGCGCCCAATCCAGATACAGGCCTTCGGCAACGTTGAGCACTGCCAGCGCCGCCGCATAGGAACGGGTCGCTGCGGCTTCGCGCAGGATGGCCTTGAAGCCTGCGGTCGGCACGGTGTCCTTGAGTTCGGCGCGCTGCTGCGGGCTTACATCCAGCGCCTGGAAGGCACGCAGGAAATAGGTGTTTTCATCGCTACTGATCATCCCGGCAAAACGGCCGAAACGCAGGCGTGCCTCGAAGGTATCGGCAGTGGCGATGGCGGCGCCGAGCAAGGTCAGGAAGCTGTCGAGAAAACGGTGGTCCTGTACCAGGTAGCGGACCATGACCGGGTCCGCCACGCTGCCGTTGCACAGTTCAGTGACGAAGCGGTGGCCGACTGCAGCCGACCAGGTCGCCTCGTTCTGGCGGCGCAAGGTTTGGGAAAAACGTTCGGTCATGATGCTGCACTCCATAGGGTGACAGCGAGGCCGTTACGGTGGGGCATGGAGCGGCCTCGCAGTGAGGCCGGCAAAAAGGCAGGTCGGCAGTCCCATCCCTTCGCCGGCATGATCCGGATCAGGTTCTAAGGGTCACCGCGCTGCAATGCCAGCGGTTTCTCAGCCCGTTGCCGGGCTCCCCTTGGTGGTGAGCAGGTATACCGCACCTTCAAGGGCATTGTCACGCGGCAAAACGCCTGGGCTGGAGCCATTCTGGCTCGCACAGTCAGCCCGAATGGCTTGGCTGCAAACGGCAACGCGCAACAGGGAAAATCATAGAGGCCAATAGCCACCAGTCATTAGCCTGTCATTTTACTGTCGTATTTTCGGGCTTCACCCAGGGTCGGGAATACCAGTCGTGATACGCCGTTTTCTCTCGTCAGCAGGCCTTCTGCGCCTTTTGATCCTGATGCTCTGCGCAGCCACCCTGACCTTTCTCTGGGGGTTGCACTTCAGCCAGAAGACCGCCGCACGCCAGGATGCGCTGACGGCCAAGGCGGCCGAGCACCAGAACCTCGCCAACATTGTCGCTGAAAGCCTGCGCCAACTGGTCGATCGTGCCCAGGCCGTAGGCCGTGTCACCCAGGACGACATGAAAATGATGCGCCAAGGCAGCCTGAGCCTGGCCCGGGTGCTGGCCGAAGACCCGGTATTCAAACGCATGAGCCTGTATGACAGGCACGGTCAATTGTTGTCGGCGAGCCATACCGATGAAGCTCCCCACCTGCCGGAAGAGTGGTTGCAGCAGCTGAAGCTGCACGTCGCGCATTACGGCTTCAAACCCTTCCTGCCACGCGTCGAACCGGGCTTCACCCCGCCCGCCATGCCGAGCTGGCGCCTGCCCTTCCTCTTGCCGCTGCCCAATGTACCAGGCCGAGAAATCGACAACATTCTGGTAGTGCAGCTCGACATTGGCTATCTCGCCGTGCTGTTCCAGCACATCGACCTGGGCGATACCGGGCTGATGCGCCTGCAGCAGGACGATGGCCAGGAACGCTTGCGTATCGATACCAGCGGTGTGGTCGTGGCCGGCGACGATTTCGAACCCGGCCTGCCAGCACCGGGCAGCGAGACGGGCCGGCTGGTGCAATTTGCCGCAGGCCACTCGTATCAGAGCCTTTACCGCCGTATCGACGAGCGCGGTTTCAGCATCATCGTCAGCCAGCGCATCGACGAAATCCTCGCGGCCTCTGCCCTGGCGTATTCGCGCCAGTTCTGGCTGAACCTGAGCATGACCCTGATGATCCTTGCCAGCCTGGCCTGGACCTTGCGCCTGCTGCGCAAGCGCCAGGAAGCCTTCAGTGCCCTTGAGCACGCACAACAGGTCAACCAGCAACTGATCGGGCGCCTGGAAGACGAACACCGGCGTAGCAGCCATGCAGCCGCCACCGACCATCTCAGCGGGTTGCATAACCGCCGCCAGTTCGTCGAAATAGCAGGCCTTGCACTGACCCACCAACGTGGCAAGCGCCGGCTGATGGCGATCCTGTTCATCGACATGGACCGTTTCAAGTCGATCAACGATTCGCTCGGCCACAAGATCGGCGACTTGCTGCTGCAGGCCGTGGCCGGGCGCATCCAGCGCCTGCTTGAGCCTGGTGATGAGGCCTCGCGCTTCGGGGGAGACGAATTCGTGGTGCTGCTGGCCGGTGAGCGCAGCGAGGAGCAGATCAATGTTTGGGTACGCGAACTGGTGCTGAAACTGTCGGCTACCTACGCCCTCGATGGCCAGGAAGTCAATACCAGCCCCAGCGTGGGCGTCAGCATCTGCCCGCGCGACGGTCAGGACATCGACAGCCTGATCCGCTGTGCCGATGCGGCCATGTATTCGGCCAAGCAGGCCGGGCGCGCCCAGTACCGCTTCTTCGACCCATCGTTGAACCTCTCCGACATCCAGGCCTTTGCCCTGGAACAGGCTTTTGGCTGCGCCTTGACCGAGCGCCAGTTCGTGCTGCACTACCAGCCGCAGATTCGCCTGGATACCCAGCGCGTGCTGGGGTACGAAGCCTTGGTACGCTGGGAGCACCCGGAATTCGGCCTGCTCTACCCGGACCGTTTCATAGACCTGGCCGAGCGCAGTGGCTTCATCATCGAACTGGGCTGGGAAGTATTGCGCCTGGCCTGCGAAGAACTGGCGCGCTGGGATGCTCACGGTCGCGATAACCGCCTTGCGGTGAATGTGTCGGCATTGCAGTTGCGCCAAGCCGATTTCAGTACCCGCCTGCTGGCCAAGCTGCAGCTCTACGGCATCGCCCCGCAACAATTGGAGCTGGAGATAACCGAGACCACCATTCTCGACCCTGAAGGAACGGCTGTCGGTCACCTGCACCGTTTGCGCGCAGCAGGTCTGGGCATCAGCCTTGACGATTTTGGCCGCGGCTACGCCGGCTTCGCTCACCTGCAATCACTGCCACTGAGCAAGCTCAAGATAGACCGCTCGCTGATCGCACCGTTGTCCAACAGCTACGACGACAGCCCGTTCGTCTCATCAACCATCATTCTGGCCAAGCGCTTGGGCCTGGAGGTTGTCGCAGAAGGCGTAGAAACCCGCGAACAGGTGGTGTGCCTGAAACTCGCCGGCTGCGATATCGCCCAGGGCTACCACTTCAGCCGACCGTTGTCGCCGGCCCAACTGCGCGACTACCCACCCTTCAACAACAGGGAGGAAAAGCCATGCGTGCTCTGACGGCCCTCGCCGGCCTGTTGTTTGCCCAGTTGCTGGCAACCAGCGTGCTGGCCGACTGTACGCCCCACAGCTTGCGCCTGGCCGTCATTCCGATCAAAAGCAGCGAAGACATGATGCGCGAGCATCAAGTGTTGCTGCAACGACTGAGCCACGCAGCGGGGGTGCCGGTGGAACTGGTGATCGCCGCGTCCTACGAAAGCGTGGTCGATGCCATCGTTTCCGGCGGTGCCGACATCGCCCGCCTCGGCCCTGCGTCCTATTTGCTTGCCCAACGCCGCGACCCACGTATAGAACCCTTTGCCACCTTCACCTTGAGTGGCGGGCCTTACACCGCTGCAGGCAGCCATTACCAGGCACTGCTGCTGACCCGCGCCGGCAGCCTTGAGGGGGTCGAGCCTTTGCGGGGCAAGCGCGTGGCCCTCAGCGACCCGGCCAGCACCTCAGGCAGCCTGGTGCCCAGCGTCGAATTTGCAGGCCAGGTGGGGGCGCCATTGCAACAGTTCTTTGGCTCGCTGGTGTATGCCGGTACTCATGACAAAGCGCTGGACGCGTTGCTGCAGGGCCGTGTCGATGCCGCGTTCGTTGCAAGCGAGCGGGCCGACGCCTACCTGGCCCGGCATGGGTTGGCACCAGACAGGCTCACGGTGCAGTGGCGGTCGCAGCCGATCTACTACGACCCATACGTGTTCAGTGCCCGCCTGTGCCCGGCCCTGAAAAGCCGAATCCGCAAGGCGATGCTGGATGACCCCGAAGCCCTGGCGGCCTTCGTTACCGCCCAGGGTGCCAGTGGGCTGGTGCCGGTGAGCCAGGCCCAGTACGCGCCGCTGCGCCAGTTGATGGATGCCGCGATACCGCGCTGAGTCAGAGGACAGATCAGTCATTAGGGTTTATTGTGTCGGCAACACACGCTGACACCCCCTCACATGACCGACATCGAGCGCTACGTCCGCGCCGCCACCCGTGACAACACCCGGCGCAGTTACCAGGCTGCCATCGAGCATTTCGAAGCCCACTGGGGCGGTTTTCTCCCCGCCACTGCCGACAGCATTGCCCGCTACCTGGCCGATCACGCCGGGCAGCATGCGGTCAGCACCCTGCGCCAGCGCCTTGCGGCCCTCAGCCAATGGCACATCAGCCAAGGTTTTCCCGACCCGACCAAGGCACCGCTGGTACGCCAGGTACTGCGCGGTATCCGCACCTTGCACCCGACGCCGCCGAAACAGGCCGCACCGCTGCTGTTGCAGCACCTGCAGACGGCTGTCGAGCGTTTTGAAGAAGAGGCCAGGCTGGCCCGCGAGCAGCATGACCTGCCAGCACTGCGCCGCGCCCGGCGTGACACTGCACTGTTGCTGCTGGGCTTCTGGCGTGGGTTTCGCGGTGACGAACTGGCGCGCCTGCGCGTGGAACACATCCAGGCCGAAGCCGGCGTGGGTATCAGCCTGTTCCTGCCACGCAGCAAAGGTGACCGTGAAGCGCTTGGCGTACAGCACCGCACCCCGGCACTCAAGGCGCTGTGCCCGGTCGCAGCCTACCTGCAGTGGCTCGAAGTGGCGGGCATTGCCCACGGCCCGGTGTTTCGCAAGCTCGACCGCTGGGGCAACCTGAGCGACACAGCGCTCAACAGCAACAGCCTGGTCGGCCTGTTGCGGCGCATGCTCGAACGGGCCGGCGTGCCGGCGGCGCTGTACACCGGCCACTCCCTGCGCCGCGGTTTTGCCACCTGGGCCACGGCCAACGGCTGGGAGTTGAAGTCGCTGATGAGTTACGTGGGCTGGAAGGATGCCAAATCGGCGTTGCGCTATATCGACTCGGCTCAGCGTTTTGGCGAACTGGCCGTATTACCGGCCAGCCAGGGGCAAGTGCTCATTCCTTGAACGCATAGCGGGGAATGCCGCCCACTTCCGGGCGAATCGCATACAGGTCGCCAGCGTCCGGGTAGTGGCGCAGTTCAGTCGGCGACATGCCGACCCGTGCGGTGGTGATGTACAGCGTACTCATGCCATCGCCACCGAAACAGCAACTGGTCGGGCGCGGCACCGGCATAACTACCTGTTCGGTCAAATGGCCGTCGCGGTCATAGCGCAGCAGGCAGCTGCCATTGAACTGACACACCCATAACCCGCCTTCACGATCCAGCGCGATACCGTCAGGGCGCCCCAGTTCGGCAGGCGTCTCGGCGAACAGGCTGACCTGCTCCAGGCGCCCTTCGGGCAGATACTCGGCGCGGTAGATCGAGCGTGCAGCGGAGTCGACGAAGAACACGGTCTGGCCATCGGCCGACCAGGCAATGCCATTGGGCAGCGCCATGCCGTCATGGATCACCACATCGTGCAGTTCGCCGTCGAAACGCAGCAGCGCACCGGTCTTGCCACTTGGCCCCTCATCCATCAGCCCGGTGACGAAGCGCCCCTGCGGGTCGCAGGTACCGTCGTTGAAGCGGTAACTCGGGCGGTGATGCACCGGCGCCGAGTACTGGCGCACCTTGCAAGACGACATATCCAGAATGGCAACGCTGGCATCTTCGGTGAAGATCAGGTTGCCCTGGTCGGTCAGTGCCAAGGCACCGATACGTGCAGCGGATTCATAGAGGTTCTCGACCTCGCCATCCGGTAGCAGCCGGTGAATCCGCCCGCCGGTGATATCGACGAAATACAACGCGCCCGTGCGCGCGTCCCACACAGGGCTTTCACCCAGGTCGGCACGGGTGTTGGCGACCTTGGTCGGCACGTAGTGACATTCCTTGATGAGGCTCCAGCGTTCGGCCACTTCGCCCAGGCTGGAAGCCTCTACCCGCGCC
Organism: Pseudomonas sp. M2; assembly: GCF_015751845.1. Lineage (NCBI taxonomy): Bacteria > Pseudomonadati > Pseudomonadota > Gammaproteobacteria > Pseudomonadales > Pseudomonadaceae > Pseudomonas > Pseudomonas sp. M2. The sequence goes on along the minus strand of NZ_JADOUD010000001.1, from coordinate 5,141,303 downwards.
AGGTCACGCGGGTAGCTCACCCCGCTGTTCTCGCTGAAACGCGTGGCGGTGAACTGGCCATTGCTGGCACGCAGGATGTACCCGGTATCCCGGCAAAGCGGGCTGGCCAGGTACAGAACACCTGGTGTCACCCATTGCGGCTTGAGCTCTTCCGGCGGCTGGGTCACGCCCCACATCCGGGTTTTGGCCACCGGCGAGACCGCATTGACCAGGATGCCGTGTTCCAGCCCTTCCATGCTCAAGGCGTTCATGATGCCCACCTGGGCCATCTTGCCCGCCGAGTAGGCGACCAGGCCTGGCTGGGCATAGCGTTGATACATGGCGCGGTCCGAGGTGGTGAGGACTATGCGTGGTGCCTCGGCTTGCTTGAGGTGCTTCCAGGCATGCTTGGCGAGCCACACCGGGGCGTGCACGCTGATGCCCAGTGCGCGATCGAGAAACGCCTGTTCCTGTGTCTCGATGCCTTGGTAATCGACCCAACCGGCGTTGTGGATGAGAATATCCAGCGCGCCGAAATGCGCGATGGCCAGCTCCACCAGTTCGCGGCATTCTTCTTCGTTTTCCAGGTGGCCGACATGAGCGACCACATCGAAACCCTGGCCCCGCAGGGTTTCGAGTGCGACGCTGACCGCCGCCGGGTTCTGACCTTCGCCCGAGCGGTCAGTGCCCAGGTCGCTGATGACTACCCGCGCTCCCCGCGCGGCCAGCGCCATGGCGTAATCCAGGCCCAGGCCCTGGGCGGCACCGGTGACGATGGCGACTTTATCTTTGAATGGGTCTGTGCTTGGCATTGTAGAGCCCTTCCGATTCTCCTTTTTTACGATAACAATAAAAAAATCAATGACTTAATATTAAAAGCATGCAACTTTGATATCTGCTGGATATCACCTGAGACCCGCCACCTTCCGATGCACCCCGACCGGCAATGTCAAGCCCGGATGAGCCGTTTACAGCAGAGGCTTTGTCGCCGCGATGCCACGCACTATCATGGCCGCCTTGCAGGGTCGGCCGCCGGAGAACGCTTTCCCGGCCCCCGTTCGACTCGATGAAGGAACGTAGAATGATCGAGACACGTTTGCTCAGGCAGTTCATTGCCGTGGCCGAGGAGCTGCACTTTCACAAGGCAGCCATCCGCCTGCACATGGCACAGCCGCCCCTGAGCCAGGCGATCAACCGACTCGAAGAGAAACTGGGCTTCAGCCTGTTCCTGCGCAACAAGCGCGGGGTCAAGCTCACCGCCGCAGGCATGGCCTTCCTGGAGACCGCCTACCGTACCCTCAAGGAGCTGGAACAAGGCATCGAATACGCCCGCAATGTGTCCGAGGGCATCTGCGGCAAGCTGACCATCACCGCCATTTCCATCGCTTACTACGAGTCGCTGCTCAATACCCTGAAGAAATTCCGCGAAATCTACCCGAACGTGCGGCTGACCATCCGCGAAATGCCTTCGGCCTCCCAGGCCAAGGCATTGATGGCCGGTGAAGCGGACATCGGTTTCATGCGCAAGCTGCCGATGCCCCCAGACACCATCGAATCGAGATTGCTGCTCAACGAGCAGATCGTCATGGCGCTGCCCGCCAGCCACGCCAAGGTGCATCAACCTGTGGTCGACCTGCGGGATTTTGCCGAAGAGGACTTCGTCTTCACCCCGCAAGCGCTTGGCAGCGGTTACCACAGCCAGTTGATTGCGCTGTGCGAATCGGCCGGCTTCTACCCCAAGGTGGTGCAGGAAGCGGCGCAGATCCATACCCTGATCGGGCTGGTGGCCTGCGGTTTCGGCGTTGCCCTGGTGCCTGAATCGATTGCCTACTCGACGCTGCGCGAGCGCGTGCAGTTTCGCCCTCTGCGGCCGATCAAGGACCAGCCCACGCCGACCATGGGGCTGTACATGAACTGGAACATACAGAACGCCTCCCCAGCCCTGGGCAGTTTCATATCCATGCTCGACCTGGGGGCGCCACGGCGGTTTGTCGATACCATCCAGCAACCGTTGATTCTGGATGGCAGCGACAAGCACGAACTACACCGCTAGGCGGTATTCGCGCAGCCAGGCATCCAGTGCCAGAGCGGTCTCCAGGTTGTTACGGCGCAACTGTGAATTGAAATACCCCTCGGGCTGGCGCAGCTCAGCGCCCAGCCGCACACGGTCGATCACCTGGAACACCGGGCTGCCCGCCTGCGCCAGCAGGTGCCGGGCCCGCTCACGCAGGAACCGTTCATAGGCAAGGTTCGCCGAAGTCGGATAAGGGCTCTTGCGTCGCTGCAGTACGGCCGCTGGCAGGATATCGGCGCAGGCCTGCTTGAGCAGCCACTTCTCCACACCATCCTTGCCCTTGATCGACCACGGCACGTTGTACACGTACTCGACCAGCTCATGGTCGGTGAACGGCACGCGCACTTCCAGGCTGGCGGCCATGCTCAGGCGGTCCTTGCGGTCGAGCAGAATCGGCAGCCAGCGCTGCAGGTGCATGTGGCAGATTTCACGCATGCGCCGCTCTTGCGGGCTGTCGCCCGGCAAGTGCTCGACGCTGTCCAGCGCCTGGTGATAGCAACCGTCCTGGTAACTGGCAAAGTCGCACAGCCTGTTAAAGTCCGGGTTGATCAGCTCGGGCTGCAGCAACTGCATGCGCGAAAGCCACGGGAAACGCTGCGCCGCCAGCGCCTGCGGATCGCGGAACCAGGCGTAGCCGCCAAACACTTCATCGGCTGCCTCGCCGGAAATGGCCACTGTTGAATGGCGGCCGATGGCCTTGAACAGCAAGTACAACGAGGTGTCCACATCGCCGAAGGTGGCCGCCGAATCGTTGGCCCGGTACACCGCGCTGCGCGCAGGGTCGGCCACCAGTTCGCCGTTGTCGATGAGGATGGTCTGGTGGTGGCTGCCAATGTGTTCGGCAGCTGCCAGCGCGTAGGGCTGATCGCGTTCCGGGCGGAAGGTGTCGCTCTGGAACTGCTCGGCCTGGCCGACGAAATCCACCGAGAACGAATTGACCCTGCCCCCCTGCTCCGCCGTCAGGCGCTGTTGCGCCATGGCCGTGAGGATGGTCGAGTCCAGCCCGCCGGAGAGCAGCGAACAGACCGGCACATCGGCATGCAACTGCTCGCCCAGCGCTTTGCCGAGTAGCGCCCGGGTGCGCGCCACGGTGTCGGGCAGGTCATCTTGGTGCTCGCGCCGCTGCAACTGCCAGTAGCGGCTGAGTTTGGGGCGCCCGTTGGGCCGCCAGGACAAACGATGCCCCGGCGGCAGTTCGCTGACCCCGCGCAAGGCCGTGCGCGCCGTGCCGCGAGAAAGGCTCAGCGCGTCCACCAGCCCGACCACATCCAGCGCACTGGCGAACTCCGGGTGCGCCAGGATTGCCTTGATTTCCGAACCGAACAGCAGCCCCTGCTGGTGGTGGGCGTAGTACAGCGGCTTGACCCCCAGCCGGTCACGCACCAGCAGGAAGTGGCCGTCGCGCCCGTCGAACACAGCGAAGGCGAACATGCCGCTGAGGTGCTCACAGCACTGTTCACCCCATTCCAGGTAAGCGTGCAGCACCACCTCGGTGTCGCTGCGGGTATGGAACTGGTGGCCCGCCTTGCGCAGGCGCTCACGTAGAGCGTCGTGGTTGTAGACCTCGCCGGTGTAGATCAGCGCGACTTCCTCGCCACTGGCGCAGCGGTAGGTCATCGGCTGTACGCCACCGCTGAGGTCGATGATCGCCAGCCGTCGATGGCCCAGCAAGGCATTGCGATGCTGCCAGCTGCCACTGGCATCCGGCCCGCGCAGTGCCAGCGTATCGGTCATGGTGCCGATAACCTCGCCAGCTTGGGTCAGGTTGCGGGTGTAGTCCACCCAGCCTGTGATTGCGCACATGCTGTGCTCCTTACACCTGAAGACGACGGGTTGGAAGCAGGCCGGTCAGGGCCTGCAGGCGCTTGGCGATATCCAGCAACTGCCGCTCGCTGTCACGCCGGCCCATGATCTGCACGGCCAGCGGCGCCTTGCCGTCGGCACTCAGGCAAATCGGCACGGTAATGGCCGGCAGGCCGCTGAAACTGGCCAGCGGGGTGAAGCTGATCTTCTGCTCATAGCCGTCGTCTGCGGGCGAAGGGATGGTCGAGTCCCCTGGCTGCGGGTTGCGCCGGTCGAATGGCCGGTTAGGGTCCATGGGGAATACCACGAAATCCACTTGGGCGTTGTCGAACCAGGCCTCGATACCGGAACGGATCTTGTCCATGCGCTGGTGGATGCGCCGGTAGTCAGCGTCGCTAACGCCCTCACCCACTTTCAGGGCGCTGAGTGTCGACCAGTGCAGCTCGCAGTCGAAGCGCCGGGCCCAGGCAGCCGAGGCCAGCCACGCATCCCGTGCGCACAGCTGCCAGGCGTCGCCACGGCAGGCCCACAGGTCCGGCATGGCAACCTCAGCGGGCGCCATGCCCAGGTCTGCCAGTGCGCTGCGTGCCTGGCCCAGCATGTCGAGCATGGCCGCACTGGTCAGCGCCGGGTCCAGCGCGTGCTCCAGCATGGCGACCCGATAGCGCTCTTTGAGTGGCTGTTGCTGGCCGAGCAGTGGCTCCAGGCCCAGCAACGGGAACAGCAGGTCGAGGTCATCGGCGCTGCGGGCGACCCAGCCCAGTGCGTCCATGCGCGGTGATAACGGAAACACCCCGGCCAGGCTCTCGGCCTTCTGGGTCATGCGCAGGCCGACCATGCCGCAGTGCGAGGCAGGCCAGCGCACCGAGCCGAGCACATCGGTGCCCAACGAGATATCGCACAGCCCCGCTGCCACCGACACCGCCGAACCTGTGCTGGAGCCAGACGGATCGATGCTCGGGAAGTGTGGGTTACGACAGCCGGCGCCAAAGGCAATGTTCAGCTCGGTAGTGGCGACCTTGCAGGTCAGCGCGATGCGCGGGTCAAGGAAGGCCAGCGCCTCGGCGCTGCGCTGCGGGTAGTGGCGGTAGCTGCGCAGGCCCAGGCGGGTCGGCAAACCTTGCACGTCAACAGTGTCCTTCACGCCCAGGCGGTACCACGGTGCCTCGACCTCACGGGTGCTGGTCAGGCAACGGTAGTGGCTGTCGGCTTGCACGGACCATTGTGCGTACTGCGCTGCCCAGTCCGCTGCCAGGGCGGGGCTGCGCTGCAGCAGTTCATGGCGCTTGCGCAGGCTCAGGCCGAGGTATTCGGGCTGCTCGCGGCCGTGGGTGGCGTTGGCGCCGCAGTTGCTGAGGTAGTGGGCGATGGCATCTTGAGTGTCAACGTGGTTCATGGGTGTATTCCTTGACAGAAGTGGAAGCCGCCCACGGCAGAGGCTTGCCGGTGGCGGATAAAGGCAGGTCGGTGACACGGCGTACCGCAACCGGCCATGGATGGCCCGGCGATAGTTGGCGCAATGCCTCCAGCACCGCGTGTTCGGTGAGGGTGTCGCAGCTGTACAACACCTCGAACGCTTCGCCGCGCAGCGCATCGGCCACAGCAACGCAGGCCAGCGCCGGGCAATCCAGGCGCTGAGCAAGGTCACTGGCCAGACGGGCCAGGTCGACGCGCAGCCCATTGACCTTGATCAGGCTGCTGGCCCTGCCCAGCCACTGGAAGCGCTGTGCGTCCAGCGCCAGTACCTGGTCATCGCAGCAATACGTGGCTGCGGCGTGCGCCTGGCACGGCTGGCGGGCGATGCGCGGGCTGGCCACGTTCAGCGCACAGGGCTGGCCCGGGGGGCTGAGCAGTGTCACATCGCTCAGCAGCGTCCAGGGCTGCTCTGCATCACTGTGCGCATCCAGCTCGCGGTAAGCCATGGCGCCGGTTTCGGTGGAACCGAGCAGTTCGACGAAACGCACCTGTGGCCCGGCATGGCGCTGCACCGTGGCCAGAGCCCCCGGCGGCAGCAACGAGGCGCTGTGCACCACCAGTACCGCACGCCGGGCACTCAGCCGGGCCAGCAGCGCCGGCAGCACGCGCCAGGTACTGGCAATGGCGAGAATCACGCACGGACCGTCCCCGTCGAGCGTTGGCATGCGTTGCTGCTCCAGCGAGCAGGCGTGCAACCGGGCGTTCAAAACCCTCGCACCGACCTCGCCAAGGATCATGCCGTAGCTGTGGCTGACTGGCGCAAACGAGAATATCTCCCGTGCATCGGGCGCCCAACGGCCGAGAATCAGCGTTGCCTCGCGCTCCATCTGCACCTGGCTGCGCAGCCATTGCCGGGGCGCACCGGTAGAGCCGGAGGTGGTAAACAGATGCTCGGCGCTCACTCGGTGGCCTGCAGGGTCAGTTGGTCTTCCAGTTTTTGCCCGACGAATTGCTCCATCTTTTCCAGGGTTTCGAACCAGAAGCGCACATCATCGCTGAGGTAGTCCACTTCGATGTCGAAGCAGCCCTCGATGGCGGTGATCACTTCCACAGCCATGAGGCTGTCGAAGCGTTCGCCGAGAAAGTCACGAAAACTGTCGCGTTTATCGATGGCGTCGACGTGCTCGCCAAGCAGCTGGGCGAGGGTGTGGCGGATACGCTGTTCAATGCTGAGGTCGTTCACGAGCCGGTCTTTCCTTGTTGATGGGCAGCGTTGGTCAATTCCGCTCCGGCACTGAAGAACACGTGCTCGGGCAGGATCGGGTCGAAGTGCAGGTAGATGAAGGCATTGGGGTAATGCGTGCGCAGGCAGCCGTGCAGGCCTTCAGCCAGCGCCTGGTGAGCCTGCCGGTCGCGGGCCTGTGACAGGGTGATGCGCACATGGAACTGCGCCGGTGCACCGTCGCGGTCGGCAACGGGCATCGGCATGCCGGCGCTGAACACACTGGCCTCAGGTAACGGGTTGAAGAACACCATGCAATGGGCGGTGTCGGCGCCCAGTTGCTTGAGCTGGCGGGTAAAGGCCAGCGCCAGGCGCTTGCGCTCCAGCGCTTGCAGCGGTGCACAGCAAACAGTGAGGGTGGGCATGGCGGCTCCTTACGACAGCTGCAAGCTGGGCAGTTGCTGGCGCTGGCCTTGGGCAAAGGCGTCGAGCAGGCGGCCCAGGCAGGTGGACAGCGCATCGACCCCTTGCAGGAACAAAGGCGACCAGGCATGGCCGGCAGCGCCGCGCACCTTGTCGAGGAAAAAGCGCAGGTGGGCAAGGTCCACCGGCAGGCCCAGGTCGGCAGCCAGTGCCACGGCCTGGTAGGTGCTGAGCAGGTCGGGAATGCGCTGCCCCTGGTTGGCGAAGCCGCCCTGGCGCACTTTGTGCGCAGCCAGTAACCGGGCGGCAGCCTCAGTGACGTCGTTGCCGATATGGGCCAGGCAGGCCAGTGCCTGCAAACCGGCGCGCAATGACACTTCGCCACGGGGGAACGATGCGTAGCCATGGGCCTGCCGGCAGCTGACGACGTAGCGTTCGATGGCCGCGAGGTCTACGCCGCTGTCATCGCCCAATTGCCGCAAGATCGACACGGCCGATGCGGTGGACACCATGTCCGAGCCGCGCCCCTCCCAGAAACCGAAGCCGCCGTCAGGGTTCTGCAGCGAGGCCAGCCAGCGGCCGATCGCCTGGCGGGGCCCTGGCTGGCCAGCGAAGGCACCTGCTGCAAGGCCCCAATTGGTGCAACGCACCTCGGCACCACGGCCTGGCATGTACATGATCCCAGGCTCGTTGGGCATCTGGCAGCCTTCGATCCAGCGCAGGGCCGCATCGCGCGGCTGCTGCGCCAGGCTATCGCCCAGCACGGCAGCCGCAGTGGTCAGCACGTCGGCGGCGGTATCGGCCCGGCGATACGAATAGCCGCCCTGGGGCATCGACAACGTGGCGATGAACGCTGCCACGCCATCGGCCAGGTGCGCCACCGGCTCTCCCAGTGCTTTTAGCGAACCCAGTGCGCAGAACGCCGCCCAGACATCCTCACCGTCATAACCCGCCCAGCGCACGAAGGCACCGGTCGGGCCGCGCAAGGCATCGATCCATTCAGCGCAGCGCTGACGGCTCAGCGGTTGCGCCTGCAATGCCGCAAGGCTTGCGGTGGCGCGATAGGTCGCCCACAGGCACGGCACAGCCGCCGCTTCGCTGAAGCGGAAGCCACCGCAATCCATCTGCTGTGCCTGCAGCCAGCCGATCAGGCGTGGCAGGTTCCATTGCGGCGCCGGCAAGCCCTGGCGAGCCAGCGCTCGCGCAGCCATCACGCCGTAGAAGCAGGCACGGGTGTCGGCCAGGTTGCGTCGGGCGAAATCCGCCGACCAGCTCAGGCCACCATTGGCACACTGCAACCCCTCGAGCCAGGCATACAGGGGCTCGGTGTCCCGCACCTGGCCATGGCACACTTCGATCAAGGTGCGCAGCGCATAGTGGCTGGCCCACACGTCCGCCGTCTGGCCCGGGCACATGGCATAGGCGTCGCCATCGAACAGCGTAGCGATCCAGGCCGCTGTTTCGTCGCACTGTTCAACGCCAACGCCCAGGTCGTGCAGGGTTTCGGTGCAATAAAACGTGGCCCAGGCATCGGAGGGCATCCCCTTGCTCCAGGCAAAGCCGCCATCGCGGTTGCGCCGAGACAGGATGTAGGCCTGTAATACCGGTGCATCAACCTGCTCAAGGCGCCCAACCCAGGCCAGGCTGCGTATGGCCGCATAGGTGCACCACAAGTCCGGTTGGCCGTTGCCCAGGCCCTGCCCCAGAGGGAATCGTGGCGGCGTCATTGCTGGCCACCGACAAAGCGCAGGTTGGTCTTCTTCCAGCTCTTTTGCGACCCGCCACTCTTGTTCAGCGCCGACAGGTTGTTGACGAACAGTACGCGGCTCCAGCGCAGCCCCATGTGCTGCTCGCAGCGCTCCAGCAAATGCGCTTGCAGGCGCGCTTCCTGGCTGCTGTCCCAGACGACGTCACGTTCGAGGATAAGCGCGGCGCTGTCAGCCTGGCGGTCCACTTCGATGACATAACCTGTGGCATCGCAACTGCCGTACACCAACTCCTCGACCGCGCGGATCTCAAGGCCTACGCCAGCCACGCGGACGCTATCGCTGTCACGCCCGTTGATCAGCAAGGCCGGGCTGACCTGGCCTGGCTGCCAAGGCGAGGTGATGGTCACGCTGTCACCGGTGTCCAGACGCAACAGCGGGCGTGCATACAGGTTGAGCGGCGTAACGACGAGGCGGCCCGTGAGCCCCTCGGCCGGGGTGACCAGCTTGCCGTCGGGCAACAGCAGTTCGAAATAGTTGGTGGCAGTGGCCAGGCGCATCTGCACGTCCTGGCCCACTGCGGCCAGCGTGCCGGTTTCGGTACTGCCGTAGCTGGCATCGAAAACATCGCATTGCCACCAGCGCGCCAGGCGTTCGCGCAACGGCTGGGTGTTGACCTCGCCAAGCAGCATGATCGAGCGCACCGACTCGGCGAAGCTGTGCAGCAATCCGCGCTGTTTCAGGTAGCGGGTCAGTTGCACCAGCACACCCGGGGCAATGAACAGGACCGTAGGCCGATACGTGTCGAAGGTGTTGCACACCCGCTCCCAGTCGGTAATACCGGTGGTGAAGGGATAGAGGCGCACGTGGGAAACGTCCAGGTACTCGCAGACATTGGCGATCAGGTCACCTACCGGCACGATGTCCGATGGCATCAGGTTGGCCACCCGCGAACCCGGGCGCAGCACTGCCCGCCAATAGCTGGCGACACTGACGGCATTCCAGATGATGTCTTCTTTCAAACGCGGGGTCGGGGTCGGCTCGCCAGTCGTGCCGGTGGTGGCGTAATACTTGGCCGCCTCGCCCAGTTCCACCGTGCAGAACTCGAGCGGCTGGCCTTTGAGCAATGCCTTGGCGGTTACAGGCAACTGCTGGAAGGCCGGGAAACTGTAAGGACCTATGTTTGCGTAATGGGCGCTGTGTTGTGCTCGCGTCCAAATTGCTTGCAACTTGCGTTCATAAAATGCGGCGTCGGGGACATGCCCCGCCTGCAGCTGAAGCTCGCGTTCCGCGGCCTTCAGCACGCCGTAATCCTGGTCGCTGTGAACTAACATCGACTCGCCCTCTCGAATAAACAGCGCAGAGAATTGGCGAGCGTCCGGCTCAAGTAAAATACTTATTTGAAACCGCCGGTGATAGTCACGAGGTATTATTCAGCAACTTCAGCGGGTAAAACCTGATCAGCAAGTGCGATTTTTCCGAGCGCTATTCATTCCTCGCGCCGTGGATCCGGTGGGATATCAGACAAAGATGTTTTGGGTATTTCCGGGGCATGCCACGGGCTGTTTTCAGCAACCTTGAGACCGAGCGCCGCACACGCGGCGCATCGCCATGGGTTTGCCGCAGACGCTTCAGCGCCCGTGGGCGCAACGCCATACCCGCGCAACATCACTGGCCCGGGCCCGCAACAAGTGCGCGGCATCGGCGCAGGCCTGCTCCAGGGTCATCGGCCCGCTGGCCAGGGCGAATGCCGCATCGATACCGTGCGCATACAGCTGCTGATAGCCTTCACCCAAGGTGCCCGCCAGCACCACCACCGGCACCCCATGGCGCTTGGCGACACGCGCCACACCCATCGGCGTCTTGCCCCGCAGGGTCTGGGCATCGAAGCGGCCCTCACCGGTAATCACAAGGTCGGCACCTTTCACCAACGCATCGAGGCCGGCCAACTCCGCCACCACTTCCACGCCCGGGCGGAACTGCGCCCCCATGAAGGCTTTGGCCGCGAACCCCATGCCGCCGGCCGCACCACACCCTGGCTGTTCCCGAACATCTTGGCCCAACACCTGCGCACAATGGTCGGCAAAGTGGCCCAGCGCTTGGTCCAGGGCCTGGACCTGCTCGGGGCTGGCACCCTTTTGTGGCCCGAAGATCGCCGAAGCGCCATTGGGCCCACACAGGGGGTTGTCGACGTCGGCCGCCACTTCGACCTGAACCTGCGCCAGGCGCGGGTCAAGGCCGCTGGCATCGATACGTGCCAGCCCGGCCAGGGCCAGGCCGCCCTCTTCCAGTGGCTGGCCATCGGTGTCCAGCAAACGCAGCCCAAGGGCACGCAGCATGCCGCTGCCGCCATCGTTGGTAGCACTGCCGCCGATTGCCAAAACGATGCGCTGTGCCCCTGCGCTGAGCGCGGCGTCGATCAGTTCGCCGGTGCCCCAGGTGCTGCTGCGGCAGGCATCACGCTGCGCACTAGGCACCAGTTGGATACCACTGGCCTGGGCCATCTCGATGATCGCTGTGCGGCTTTCGGCCAGCCAGCCCCAACCGGCCTGCACCCACTGGCCGAGCGGCCCGCGAACGGTCTGCCGGCGCAGTTCGCCGTGGCTGGCAGCGACAATCGCCTGCATGGTGCCTTCGCCACCATCGGCCATGGGGCACTCGAGCAGCTCAGCGGTCGGCAGCGCCTCGGCCAGGCCGGCGGCGATGGCACGGGCGACACCGGCAGCATCAAGGCTGTCCTTGAACGAATCGGGGGCGATGACGATTTTCATGGGGATTCTCCTGTCCAGATGGCCGCATGCTGACAGTTGTCCGGCGTCGGGGCCTCGGTCGGATGCACAAACCGGCCGACAGGTCGTTTGGGCAAATGCCTTTTTGCCCAGGTCAATCCGCTGGCAACAGCTGCAACCCCAGATACAGGCTCAACATGCCCTCCAGGCGCAACGGGTCGACCTCGCCCAGCTCGGCAATGCGCTCCAGGCGGTAGCGCAGGCTGTTGCGGTGAATCCCCAGGGTATCGGCGCAGGCCTGGCTCTGGCCATCATGCGCGCACCAGGCACGCAGGGTGGCGAGCAACTGCCCGCTGGCATCCTTGGCACGCACGCGGTGCAGCGGCTCAAGCAGCTCATCCAGCGCATCTTCATTGCGGTGGCGCCACAACAACGCCGGCAGACGGTAACGCGCAAGGCTCAACAGCTGCTCGCCTGGCAACACTTCGCGGCCATAGGCGAGCAGGTCACGAACCCGCCGGTAACCGCGGCGCAACTGCTCAAGGCTCTGCGCCGGGCTACCCAGCGCCATGCGCTGGATCTGCCAGCCGCTGCGCTGCACGCGCTCGAGCAGGCGCACCTCATCCAGCGCCACCCCGGCCGGGCGGCACCACAGCAAGGAATCGCGTGCCGGGCTCACGCACCAACTGTCCGGGTAACGGCTCATCAACCAGGCAGCCAAGGCCTCGGCCGCCGGGCCGGCACGCAGTTCGAACAAACACGGCACCCGTGGCAACTGCGGCTTCAGGCCCAATTGCTGCGCTTCGTCCAGCAGCCGCGGCGAGTCGCCCGTACCACCGAGCAGCAACGCCAGCAGATCATCACAACGCTGGCGCCGCCATTGCTGTTCAACCTGCAAATGGCGCTGGGCCAGCAGCATTTCGGCGGTCATGCGCACCAGTTCGCCGTAGGTGCGCAGTTGCTGTGGGTCACCCGTCAGCCCCAGCACGCCGATCAGCCGCCCATCGAGCATCAGCGGCAGGTTGACCCCCGGCTGCACGCCTTTGAGGCACTTGGCGGCGTCTGCATCCAGCTCGACGATCCGGCCATTGGCCAATACCAGCTGCGCACCTTCGTGGCGGGTGTTGATGCGCCCTGGCTCACCACTGCCCAGGATCAGCCCCTGGCTGTCCATGACATTGACATTGCACGGCAGAATGGCCATTGCCCGATCGACAATATCCTGCGCCAGGTCATGGTCCAGTTCGAACATTCGGTGGTCCTTGAGGGTATTGGGTTTTGGTCGCGAGCAGGCGCGGCACAGGCGACCTTGGCGCAAGAAGCCCGATCATGGCACACGGCTCTATCGCTGACCAAGGCCGAACACGCCCCTCATGAAGCATGGCGCTCCTTCCGGCCGTCAGATCACTGCATCACCCTGTCATCCCAGGCGTCAAATGGTTCCAAGGCCCCCTTTGGAGAATATTCATGACTCAGCACGCCGTGGCTCGCCTCGAGCAACTCGACCCCAAGCGCCCCCTTCGCGTACAAGCCGGCAGCGAAGAAGTGATCCTGATTCGCAGCGCCGGGCAGGTACGCGCCTATCAGGCCAATTGCCCGCACGCCGGAGCGCCGCTGGAAGAGGGCGTGGTATGCAACGGCCTGCTGGTCTGCCCCTGGCACAAGGCCGCTTTCGCCGTTGACGAAGGCGTGGTCTGCGAGCCGCCGGCCCTGGCAGACCTGCGCCGTTACCGCGCATGGGTCAAGGATGGCGAAATCTGGGTCGATGACCAGCCTCTGCCGCATCCCGAGCCACCGCGTCACAGCGATGCGCGCTGCTTCGTCGTCATCGGCGCCGGTGCCGCAGGCTCGGCGGCGGTTGCCACGCTGCTGGCCCATGGGTTCGGCGGTCGCCTGGTGTGGCTCGACCAGGAGCGGCAACCGGCGTATGACCGTACTGCGCTGAGCAAATTCGTGATTGCCGGCGAAATGCCGCCTGATGAAGTGCCAGCGCTGCTTGACGCTGACCAGTTGCGCACAGGCCAACTGGAACGGCGCTCGGGCAAGGTGCGCCTGCTGGATGCCAAAAAGCGCCAGATCACCCTCGCCGACGGCCAGCGTATCGATTATGACGCTGCCTTATTGGCCACTGGCGGCAAGCCGCAACGCCCTGACCTGCCCGGTGCAAGCCTGGCGGGCATCGTGACGCTGCGCTCGCGCGAAGATGCGGCGCGCCTGCTCGATGCCGCCGAACCCGGTCAGCCCGTGGTGATCGTCGGTGACGGGTTCATCGGCCTGGAGGCCGCATCGGCATTGCACACGTACGGCGCACAGGTCCACGTGGTGACCCGCCACGAGGTTCCGTTACGCATGCAGTTGGGTGAACGCATTGGCCGCTCGATTCGCGCGCTGCATGAGCGCAAGGGCGTGGCGTTCCATGGCCCGACCGACATCGAGCGGTTCATCGGTGCGCAACACGTCGAAGCCGTGCTGCTGAGCAATGGCGAGAAAATCGACACGTCACTGGTCTTGCTCGGCACCGGCGTCACGCCGGCCACTGCCTTCGTGCAGGGCGTGCAATTGGCCGAGGACCACTCCATTGCAGTCGACGCCGAGCTGCAGGCCGCCGACCGGCTGTGGGCGGCCGGTGATATCGCGACCTTCCCCCTCACCGGCCGCCCGGTGCGCATCGAGCACTGGCGCCTGGCCCAGCAACACGGTGTCATAGCTGCCGCCAACATGCTGGGCGAGCAACGCCGGTATGAAGACGTGCCGTTCTTCTGGACTTATCAGCATGGGCGTACCTATGAAGTACTGGGGCATGCGCGCGGCTGGGACCGCATCGAGTTTGTCGGGGCGCCGGAGCAAGGCGATTTCATTGCCTTGCAATGTGCAGGTGAGCGGGTGGAGGCTGTGATCGCCAAAGGCTATTCGGATGCCATGGCGCAGTTGTCGCAGCGTATGAAGCGGTCACTGAGCCTGGCTCAGGCGCTTGAGTTGATCGGCTGAACGCATTCGCCCCGCACCAGGCCGGCTGCCGATCATGCAAAAATCAGCTATGGTTTTCTCCACCTCAAATAACAAGAATTTCGTGGAGCGCCCATGGCCGCGCACACCGCCTCACCCCATGCCAGTGAGCTGGCCGCATTCGTCGATTGCCATTTCGCCGAACGTGGCCTGATGCCCGAGCCTGTGATCGCCGAATCCTGGTACCGCAGCATCAACCAGCATCACCTGGACCCTGAACTGCGCCACGTCGACAATATCCTCAGCGCCGCCGAAATCCGCCAGCACCAGGCCCAGCATGAGGCCTACCTGGCCATCGCCAGCCAGGGTGTCAGCGGCCTGGCGCGGCGCGTTGTGGATGCAGGCTTCGCCGTGCTGCTCAGTGACGCCGAGGGTATTACCCTCGATGCCCGCTTGCCGGCCGACCCGCAACGCTATACCCGTTCCGGGCTGATCGTTGGCGCGCGCTGGGACGAGTCGGTGGCCGGCACCAACGGCATCGGCACCGCTCTGGCTAGCCGGCAGGCCCTGACCATCCACCGTCAGGAGCACTTCCTGGCAGCTAACGCCCGCCTGAGCTGCTCGGTGTCGCCGATCTTCGATGCCCACAATCAACTGCTCGGTTGCCTGAATGCCACCTGCCTGTACAACGACGGTCCCAAGCAAGCACAGCACCTGACCTTGCAGTTGGTGACCCTGTACGCACGGCTGATCGAGAACAGCCATTTCCGCGAGCGCTTTCGCGACCGCCTGACCCTGGCGCTGAAACCGCGTGACGAGTTCTCGGACCTGGCGGCCGAGCAGTTGCTTGCGCTGGATGAAGGTGGCCGGGTGATCGGTGCCAATCGGGCGGCCTTCCTTGCGCACAGCGGCAAGTTGCTGGGGGCGCCTGTCGAGCAACTGCTGCACGCCGATATCGACCAACTGCTCGACCTCACCCGTGGCGGCGCCCGCGGTACCCAGTTGCGCGCCCATGCTCAAGCGCTTTTGCTGGACGTCGGCCTGCGCGTCCCCGCCGGCTATCGCCCGCTGCCGGCTGTACCGCCGATGCCCGCACGGGCTCGCCACCCCGGCCTCGAACAATTGGCAGGCCAGGACGCGCAACTGCAACAAAGCGTGCGTCGGCTGCGCAAGGTGCTGGACAAGGACATCGCCATCCTCCTCGACGGCGAAACCGGTACCGGCAAGGAAGCTTTCGCCCGCGCCCTGCACCAGGCCAGCCAGCGCCATGCCAAGCCGTTCGTGGCGCTCAATTGCGCAGCGATACCCGAGTCATTGATCGAAAGCGAACTGTTCGGCTACCGCGCCGGCAGTTTCACGGGTGCCAGCCGCAAAGGCATGAAGGGCAAGCTGGAGCACGCCAATGGCGGCACACTGTTTCTCGATGAAATCGGTGATATGCCTGCACACCTGCAAACGCGCCTGCTACGGGTGCTGGCCGAACGTGAACTGGTGCCACTGGGTGCAGAAACGCCAGTGGCGCTTGATATCCAGGTGATATCGGCGACGCACCAGGACCTGCAGGCCATGATTGGCGAAAAGCGTTTTCGCGAAGACCTTTACTATCGCCTGTGCGGGATGCGCATGAGGTTACCGGCCCTGCGTGAGCGCAGCGACCGCCGCGAGCTGATCGATGCGCTGCTCTCTGGCTTGTCGGCCGGGTCGGGGTTGCGTTTGAGCGCCGAGGCGCATCGTTGCCTGCTGGGCCATGCGTGGCCGGGGAATGTGCGCCAACTGCTCAACGCCCTGCGCCAGGCGGTAGCGCTGGCCGAGGGCGGTGTGATCGAACTGGCCGACTTGCCCCAGGAGTTGCTGGACGGTGCAGCGCCTGCCCAGCCTGCAGCGCTCGAGCAACAGGTGGAAGACCTTCAGGCGCGGCATTTGCTGGAGGTCTTGAAGCGTGAGCACTGGAACATGAGCGCAGCGGCGCAGGCGTTGGGCATTTCGCGCTCGACGCTGTACCGCAAGATGAAGCGGTACGCGATCGTGCAGCCAAACCTGTTGGGGTGACCGGTGCGCCCCTATCGCCGGCAGGCCGGTGCCATGCACCCCAGCGTCTGCATCGCCGGCAAGACAGGGACGCTGGGGTGAAGACTTACCCCTGGATGTACACCACCTGGGTGCGCGTGTACTCATACAGCCCGTGCTTGCCATCCGCCCCGCCGATGCCGGACTTGCGCGCACCGGCGTGGAAGCCCTGCATGGCTTCGAAGTTCTCGCGGTTGATGTAGGTCTCGCCAAAGTCGATCTCGCGGCAAGCCTTCAGCGCTGCATTCAGGTCACGGGTATAGAGCGATGAGGTCAGCCCATACTCACTGTCATTGGCCAAGGCAATCGCTTCGTCCAGATCGTCGACCACCTGGATCGGCAATACCGGTCCGAAGATCTCCTTGCGCATGATCTCCATGTCCGCAGCACAGCCGGCGAGCACAGTCGGCTGATAATGGAACCCGGCGCCGAGGTCGGCGACCTGCCCCCCGGTCACCAACTGGGCGCCCTGCCCTACGGCCGTGCGCACCATCTGCGCCACCTTGTCGAGGCCGGCCTGGTTGATCAGCGGCCCCATGTCCAGATCGGCCTGGCGCGAAGGGTCGCCATAGCGGATGGCCGCCATGGCCTGGCCTACCTTGTCGACGAAGGCGTCGGCCACCTTGCGCTCCACATACACACGTTCGGCACAGTTGCAGACCTGGCCGGTGTTGATCACGCGCGAGGCGACGATGGCTTTCACCGCAAGGTCCAGGTCGGCGTCAGCCAGCACGATCGCCGGGGCCTTGCCGCCCAGTTCGAGGTTGAGCTTGGTAATGTTCGGTGCGGCCGCGGCCATGATCCGCGCGCCGGTAGCCACGCTGCCGGTGAAGCTCACCAGGTCGACACCAGCATGGCTCGACAGCCCGTGACCGACGCTCGCCCCTTTGCCGCCCACCACGTTGAACACGCCTGCGGGCAAGTCTGTCTCGGCCACCAACTGGGCGAACGCGTAGCAATTGATGGGGGTTTCCTCACTGGGCTTGATCACGATGGTATTGCCGGTGAGCAGCGCCGGCGCCATCTTGCGTGCGATGAGGAAGAACGGGAAGTTCCACGGCAGAATCCCCGCCACCACGCCCAGTGGCTTGCGCATCAGGAAGATGTGTTCGTGGGCGCGGTCGCTGCTGAGTACCTCGCCCTCCAGGCGGCGCGCCCATTCGGCCATATAGTCAAGGTAGTCAGCGGTAAAGTTGACCTCGACCTGGGCCAGCGCCGGCACCTTGCCGCCCTCCTGGGTAATGATCCGCGCCAGGCGGTCGGCATTGGCCCGCACCTTGCTGGCGATCTGGCGCAAGTAGCCTGCCCGTTCAATGGCTGTCTTCGCCGCCCAGCCCTTTTGCGCCTTGCGTGCTGCTGCGATGGCGCGCTCCACCTGTTCGGCCGGTGTTTCTGGCACCCGCCCGAGCAACTGGGCGTTGGCCGGGTTGTAGACCTCGATCAGTGCCTCGCTGGGTACAAACGCGTTGTCGATGAAGTTCTGGTAGGTCGTGTCTGTCATGCTCGTGTCACTCCTGTGGTGTGTTGTCGGCCAGGGGCGGCTGGGCGACGGGCTTGGCGCTGAACCGCTGCCACGCATCGCCTTCGGCCTTCAAGTCATGGGCGCGCTTGATCAGGTACTGGTGCACCTGCTCGACCTGCTCGGGTTTGAGGTTGTCGGCGAACGAAGGCATGCCATCGGGTACCCTGCCGCCATAGAGGATGCCGAGGAACATCTGGTGCTTTTCGGCAGTGAGCTTGCGCAGGTCGGGCAGCACACCACCACTGACGGCGTGGATACCGTGGCATTGCGAGCAGTTGCCGTCATACAGGGCGGCCCCGGCAGCGACCGTTTGCGCATCGGCGGTCAACGCGGGCGGCTCCGGTGCGTCGGCCGGTGGCGCCGGCTCACGCAACTTGGCGGTACCGCCGATCTTGTAGGTCAGCACCTGGGCGAACGGCTGCACCCCGGCGCGCAGCGACAACGCGCCGGCGAAGGTGGAAAACGCCCCGCCCCAGCCGGCCATGAACGTCACGTACTGCTCGCCGTCCACCGAATAGGTGATCGGGGCAGCCATCACGCCGCTGGCGGCGGGCGACTCCCAGAGCTTTTTGCCCGAATCGGCGGCATAGGCGATCACCCGGCCATCGGCGCTGCCTTCGAACACCAGGTTGCCGCCAGTGCTCAGGGTGCCGCCGTTGAAGATGGTGATGTACGGCACCTCCCACGCCGGCGCCTGCTTGACCGGGTCCCAGGCGATCAGCTTGCCCGACCAGCTCTTGGCCATGTCCAGCAGGCCTTCGGCGCCTTCAGGCATCATGCCGGTGCGCAGCCCCAACTGGTAAACGCTCTTGAACGGGTTGCGCTTGGGCGCCTCGGGGATGTGCTCATAGTAGGCCGACATGATATGCGCCGGGATGTACACCAGGCCCGTGTCGGGGTTGTAGGACATTGGGTGCCAATCATGGGCGCCCCAGAAAGCCGGGGTCACCAGCTTGCGCTTGCCGTCCTTCCAGTAGGCCGCCGCCTCATCGTCGATGATCGGCCGCCCGGTCTTCATGTCGATGCCTTTGGCCCAGTTGACCGGCACGATGTTCTTCGCCGACAGCAGCTCACCGGTGGCACGGTCCAGCACATAGAAGAAGCCGTTTTTCGGCGCCTGCATCAGCACTTTGCGCGGTTTGCCGTCAATGGGCAGCTCGGCCAGGATCATGTGCTGGGTGGCGGTGAAGTCCCAGGCATCGCCTGGCGTGGTCTGGTAGTGCCAGGCGTATTCGCCGGTGTCGGCATTGACCGCGACGATCGAGGAAAGGAACAGGTTGTCGCCCTTGGCCTGGCTGCGCCATTTCGGGTCCCACATCGAGCCATTGCCCACGCCGATATACAACAGGTTGAGTTCCGGGTCGTAGGCGAACGAATCCCAGGCCGTACCGCCGCCACCCCACTCGACATACGCGTCGCCGTGCCAGGTTTTGCTGGCGATCTCCATGGCTTTGTTCTCGGGCGGCAGCTTGGGGTCGCCCGGCACGGTGAAGAAGCGCCAGGCCTGTTTGCCGGTTTCGGCGTCATACGCAGTCACGTAGCCGCGCACACCGAATTCGGCACCGCCATTGCCGATGATCACCTTGCCGTTGACCACCCGCGGCGCCCCGGTGATGGTATAGCTGCGTTTGTCGTCATCGCGGGTGTCCACCGACCACACGCGCTTGCCAGTCTTGGCATCGATCGCCTCCAGGCGGCCATCGAGCACACCCACATAGACCTTGCCCTGCCACACCGCCACCCCTCGGTTGACCGCGTCACAACAGGCCTCACCGGCGCGGTGGCGGTCAGACTGCGGATCGTACTTCCACAGCAGCGTGCCATTGCGCGCGTCCAGGGCGTACACCACCGAAAACGGCCCGGTGGTGTACATCACCCCGTCAACCACGATTGGTGTTGCCTCCACGCCACGGTCAAGGTCGAGCTTGTAGCTCCAGGCAAGGCCGAGCTGGTTGACGTTGCCCTGGTTGATCGCCTTGAGCGGGCTGTAGCGCTGCTCGTCATAGGTACGGCCGTGGCTCATCCAGTTGCCGGGTTCCTTGTCGGCGTCGATGATGCGCTGGCCGTCGACTTCGGCGGCGAAGGCAGGTGCGCTGCACGCCAGGCTCAAGGCCAGGCAGCTCAGCAAGTGCGGCAGAGGCCGACGGTGCGGGCCTGTTCGATTCATGCTCGGTTCTCCGTTCTTGTTATGGACACCGCATCAGGCGTCGGAACACACAGAGCAACGGCTGTGCCATTGGCACAATGAGCTTGCCAAACCGCCATGCCAGAGCGGTTCGACGCTGCACTGCCGGCAATCGCCAGGCAGCACGGACTGGCGCAACGATGAAACAGCTGCTGCAGACATGACACAGGTGTGCCAGCCGCTCCCTCGGCCCTGAAAAGTGTGTTGACCTGCGTGATCAAAGCCATTGGGGAGCCTGCCGCCGGGGTGCCGGTCCCCCCATTCCCCAATCATCCCGGTATCGTGCGCGCCATTGGTTCTTTCACCTTCGGAGCGGCAATGAAACTCTTCCAACCCTTGCAGATCGGCCCACTGACGCTGCCCAACCGCGTGTTCATGGCGCCCCTCACCCGCCTGCGCAGCCTGGAGCCCGGCGATGTACCCACCCCGATGATGGCCGAGTACTACGCCCAGCGTGCCAGTGCAGGCCTGATCATTACCGAGGCTACGCAAATTTCCTTCCAGGCCAAGGGCTACTCGGGTTCGCCAGGCATTCACACCGCCGAGCAGATTGCCGCCTGGCGCCTGGTAAACGAAGGCATTCATGCTGCAGGCGGCCACAGCGCCGTGCAGGTCTGGCACACCGGTCGTGTGTCGCACACTACCTTGCAGCCTGGTGGTCAGGCGCCAGTGGCGCCCTGCGCCCTACCTGCCAATGCCCGTACCACGTTGCGTGACGAGCAAGGCAACCTGCTGCGCACTGAGACCTCAGCACCGCGTGCCCTGGGCGAGGAAGAGATCGCCGGCATAGTCGCCGATTTCGGCCAGGCAGCGGTCAATGCTCGCGAGGCCAACTTCGACTTCATCGAATTGCATGCCGCTCACGGCTATCTTTTGCACCAGTTCCTCACCCCCAGCGCCAACCAGCGCGAGGACCGATATGGCGGCAGTGTCGAGAACCGCGCCCGTATTGTGCTCGAAGCGGTGGATGCCGCCATTGCCGGTTGGAGCGCCGAGCGCGTGGGTATCCGCATTTTCCCGTTGGGTGGTTTCAATGGCGTGGACAATGGCGAAGATCAAGAGGCAGCAGGGCTGTACCTGATCAAGGAACTGGCCAAGCGCAACCTGGCCTACCTGCACCTGTCCGAGCCGGACTGGGCTGGTGGCAAGCCGCTGCGCGATACGTTCCGTAAGGCTATTCGGGCGGCTTACCCAGGGGTAATCATTGCCGCAGGTGCCTATACCGCAGAGAAAGGCGAAGACCTGATCGGGCGTGGGTTGATCGATGCCGTGGCGTTCGGGCGCAGCTTCATCGCCAACCCGGACCTGGTGGAACGCCTGCGGGTTCAGGCGCCACTGAATGAGCATCGGCCACAGTTCGACTATGCAAACGGGCCTGAGGGGTATACGGATTACCCGTTCCTGAAACAGGCTTGATGGCATGAGGGGCCCCGCGCCTACAGGCTCGAAGCTGTAGGCGCGCCAGGGCTGAACCCGGCTTCAGGGGCCTGACATTCACAATCACTGCTCCCAGGGCACTCCGTGCTCCCAACTCGCCACCAGCAGGTCGATGAACCCCCGTACTCGCGGAGACAGGTGGCGTTTGCTCGGGTACACCACGCGAATAGGGTCGGCCGGTGGCCTGTAGGCGTGCAACACCTCCACCAGCGTGCCCGCGCGCAGGTCCTCCCCGGTGATGTAGGTGGGCAGGTGAATCAGCCCGAACCCTGCCCGTGCGCCATCGAGCATGGCTTCGGAGCTGTCGATATTGAGCCGCCCGGGCTCCTCGCACAGGTGCAGGCCCTCTGGCGTGTGAAAGCGCCAGGGCATGGATTTTTCCCCTGTCAGGAAGGCAATCTTGTCATGCCCGTACAGGTCTGCAGGCACCTGCGGCACCCCGTGCTGGCGCAAATATTCCGGCGAAGCGCAGGTAACGAACTGCTGCCAGGCCACAGTGCGAGTGAGCAACTGTGAGTCTTCCTTGGGTGCGCCGATCCGTACGGCTACGTCCACGCCCTCCTCGACCAGATCGACGAAACGGTCGGTAAAACGAATGTCGGCGCGCAGTTCCGGCCATTGCTTGAGGTAAGCATCGAGGACCGGCAACACATGCCGCTGGCCCAACGACAGCGGGCCGGTCAGGCGCAGCGTGCCGGTGGGCTTGCCACGCCGCTGGGCCATGGTGCTTTCCACCTCGTCCAGGTCATCGAGAATCTGCCGCCAGCGCTCATACGCCACCAAACCCTCATCGGTCAGGCTCAATTTGCGCGTGGTACGGTTGAGCAGGCGTACCGCCATACGCGCCTCCAGGCGCGCGATGCTCTTGCCCACGGCTGAACGGGTCAGCCCCAGGCTCGCCGCTGCAGCGGTAAAACTGCCCGCCTTCGCCGCACTGACGAAAGCGGTGATGTCGCCGAAGCGGTTGGGTTCCATGTCAGGTTCCTGCGGATACTGAAGACCCGCTTAAATGGGTGCGTATTGCAGTATTGCAAGGGCCTCGTTACAGCATCCACTGCAGTGCCTTGATGACCAGCAAGTGCAACGGGTAGAACAGATACCCCCAGCGCCCCACCGCAGGCACAGGCCAGTGGTTGTGGCGCAGCAGCATGCACCCGACAGGTATGGCCAGGGCTGCAGCGGCCATGGTCAGCAAGGTAACCGGTGCCAGCAGGTGTTCGAGCAACCAGCTGTTGGTCAGGTTGCCCGCCACAGCCAACAGGCACGGCAGCAGCCAGGCCACTCCCCCTCGGCTGCGAGCCATCAGCCAGGCCGCAGGCAGCAGTACGCCGGGCAACCCGTACATCAGTTGCGCGCTGCACCCGGTTGCAATCAGCACGGCGCCAAGGCCGATTAGCCGCGCTGACGCCGGGGGGTGGTGCACAGCCCAGGCCACCAGCAGCCCTAAGGTCAGAGTGGGGATCACGCTGAAGGTCTGGGTAGCAGGGTCCAGCCAACGATAGGGCCCTTCAGACAGCACCATGAAAGCCAGCATCCAGCCCAGGTAGCGCAGGTTGGCACGGGTAAACAGCCGGCCCGGTGTGCTGCGCCCGACATTCACTGCGATCGCCAGGCAGAACAATGGGAAGGCCAGGCGACCGACAATGAACAGCCCCTCGGCAGCCGGCCAGAGGAAACGTACGTGGTCGGCAACCATGGTTACGATGGCCGTCCACTTGACCAGGTCCAACCCCGCTGAGCGCACGCCTCAGCGCCCGGGGCCGTCGGCCTGGTGCAGGTATTGGGTGGTCCAGGCGGCCAATGGCAACGGTGGTTGCTGGTCGAGGATGCGGCGCCAGATCAGCGTCAGATCGTGGCGGTTGAACATCCCACCGACCCCGCTGCCCCGCCACACGCTTGGCGTGTGGGCAATCCAGTGACCCTGCCCATCGCGATGGGCCATGTTGAAGCGGAAGGTGTAGTTGCCGGGGATACCCATGCGCAGGTCGGTCACGACAAGCGCGCCGTCCACTTCGTCATAGCGTAACCAGTCATCGGTAAACCAGCGCAGGCGCTGCAGCAGGGGGGCATCGACCAATGCGGTGGCAAGCTGCAGGTTACGCGGCAGGCGCTGCATTTCCGGTGGCGCACGGTCGAACACACTACTGACGCCTTCGTAATAATCGCCATCCGGGGTCTTGGCCAGCACGCGCCAGACCAGGCTGTTGAACGCGATCGGTACCGCGCGCACCTCGTTTGCGACAATCCCCTGCTGCTCGAGGGCAGCCTGGAAACGCTGCTCGGCGGCCATGCGGCCGGCCAGGCCGAACCCCAGGTAAGCCGTGCTGAACACCAGGGCCAGGCTCATCAGGCGCAACGCCTTGCCGCTCACGCCCCTGATAGCGGCGTAGAGCACGGCCGCCAGCAGCGGCACGGTGTACACCGGGTCAATGATGAACACGCTGGCCCAGCTTTGCGGGGTGAACTGCAACGGCCAGAACAGCTGCGTGCCGTATACCGTGAATGAATCAAGGATCGGGTGGGTCACCAGTACCAGCCAGAACGCCAGGAACAGCCTGGGCAAGGTGCAGCCTTTGTCAGGCCAGCGCGTGCGGCCCAGCCGGTTGACCAGCCAGGCGAGCAACAGGGCCAGGCCGGTCAGCACGAAGATCGAGTGGGAGAAGCCGCGGTGGTAGGTCATTTGCGACACCGGGTCGGCGTAGCGGATGACCACGTCCAGGTCCGGCACGGTGCCCAGTGCGGCGCCGTAGATCAACGAGCGGCGGCCCTGGATACGGCCAAGCACTGTGCCTTGCAGCGCGGCGCCGAGTACGGCTTGGGTAATGGAGTCCAAGGGAAGGTTTCCTGAGTGGGCAATACAGGAAACCTAACCCTGCGAACCCCGGTGATGCAATTGCTGCTGTGTGACAACGCGTGGCCGGTACGGGCTTAGAACAGCTGCCAGGTGTACACCAGGATCAACCGGTTTTCATCGATATCGCTACGGTAATTGGACCGCGCCATGGCATTCCTCACCCGAATCCCCAACCCTTTGAGCACACCGCTCTGCACCGCATAACCCAGATCAATATCACGTTCGCGATCCTTGCCCTCGTACCCTTGGCCGGTATCGACGTTGTTACCGGTGAGGTAGCGCACCGTCGCCGTCAGCCCCGGGATGCCCATGGCTGCGAAGTTGTAGTCATAGCGCAGCTGATAGGAGCGCTCATCGGTGTAGGCAAACTCATACGTCGGCACCTCATTGCCCAGCGGCGAAATGTTGGCGAACACCCGAGGGAACGGGCTGTCGCCGTACATCGCCTGGTACCCCGCGTGGAAGCTGTGCCCCCCTCGCCTAGCGGTGAGCAGCGAAAAGAAGGCCTGGTTGTCGATGGTGCCCAGCAACGCATCACCTTGCTCACGGGCGGTGAAATAGCCCAGGTTGGCACTGAGCACCCAGTCCCCTAGCGGCTTGCTGTGCTTGAACCCGACAAAGCCCTGGGCATAGACGTCTTCCAGTTGCCCGTACCAGAGGCTGGCGCTGCTCTGGTTGCCGTTGAACGCGTAGTCGCCCCCGACATAGTTGAATGCATCGCTCTCGACCTGGCGCTGGGGCACATGGCCGAGCATGGCGTTCATCTTGCCGTCGCCGCCTTCGTTACGCAGGTGCGAGCCGGTGAGATGCCCGGCCTGCACCGTCAGGCCGTCCAGTTCGGACGTGCTGAGGCTGACGCCCTGGTAAGTGGGCGGCAACAGCCGGATATCGCTAAAGGTCAGCACCGGCAGGTTGGGCTGCAGTTCACCGACGCGCAATTCAGTTTTGGATACCCGTGCCTTGAATGTAGGTGCCAGGCGGCTGTATTCGTCGGCGGCCCTGCCATCACCGTGCACTGGCAGCAGCCCTGTATTGGCCCGGTCAGGGCTGCTGTCGAGCTTGATGCCCAGCACGCCCAGCGCGTCGACCCCAACGCCTACGGTACCTGGCGTGTAGCCAGACTTGAAGTCAAGGATGAAGCCCTGCGCCCACTCCTGGGCCTTGGACTGCTGATTGGCGCCGACGATGTCGGAAAAGTCACGGCTGAAGTAGTAGTTGCGGGCGCTGAGGCTGGCTTTGGCATCCTCGAAGAAACCGCCTTCGGCGGCGGATAACGGTTGGCTGAGCAGGGTCAGCCCGATGGCGACGCAAGGGGTTTGGTTCATTCCGAAGCTCTCTTGATCTTGTTGTTATGGGTAAAGCGTTGGTAATACGAGTTTCAAGGTGAACGGCGCAGGGCCTCCCGGGCATGCGGGCGACGCAGCCTGAGCAGCGCGTGTGCCAGCAGGCCGAACAGCAGCCCCCAGAACGCTGCCGAAAGGCCAAGGAAAGACACCCCCGAAGCGGTGACCAGGAAGGTGAACAAGCCGGCGTCGCGCTCTTGCGGCTCAGCCAGGCTGCGGGCCAAGGCGTCGCTGATCGCGCCATACAGCGCAAGCCCGGCCAGCGCGGCTATCAAAGCAGCAGGAAAGGCGGCGAACAGCGACATCAGTGTCGCCCCGGCGATGCCCAGCAACAGGTACAGCGCACTGCCGGCGACCGCCGCGACATAGCGCCGGCGCGGGTTGTCATGGGCCTCGTGGCCCGTGCACAGGCTGGCGGTGACGGCAGCGAGGTTCAGGCCATGGCAACCGAACGGCGCCAACAAGGCTCCGCCGATGGCACTGGCGCTGATCAACGGGCTGGCGGGCGTTGCATAGCCTGCGTTGCGCAGCACCGCCATGCCCGGCATGAATTGCCCGGTCAGCGCCACCAGCACCATCGGCAGTGCCAGGCTGAACAGCGCCGCAAGGCTGAACTGCGGGGTGATCCACTGCGCCGAGGCCAGTTCCAGCACCAGTGCCTCGCTGCGCAGTGCGCCACTGGCAAAGGTGACAACGGCACCCACACACAACACCGCGGCCACGGCGTAGCGCGGTTGCAGCCTGCGCATCAACACATAGGCAACGAACATCGCCAGCACCAGCCCCGGCTGCACCGGCAATGCCCGGAACACCTCGGTGCCGAAGCTGAACAGAATGCCGGCCTGCATGCCGGCGGCGATCGAGCCCGGCAGGTGCGCGATGATGCGGTCGAAGGCCCCGCTGATGCCGATCAGCAGCAGGACCAGGTTGGCCACCAGATATGCCCCTACTGCCTGCTCCAGTCCCAGTTGGGGTAAGGCCGTGACCAACAGTGCCGAGCCCGGGATGGACCAGGCGATCACTATGGGTACCCGGTAGTACAGGCTCAACAAGCCGCCGAGTAGAGCGCTGCCCATGGAGATGGACCAAACCCAGGAAGACAGCAGGCCCGGGGCCAAGCCGGCGGCTTCGGCGGCGTGAAAGATGATCACCAGCGGGCCGGCGTAGGAAATCATCGTCGCAAGGCACCCTGCGACGATGGCGGAAAGGGAGCAGTCCTTGATCAGGTTTTTCATGGGCCTCTCGCTGCAGTAGTGGGTTGCAAGGGCTTTGCGCTTGATCGCCGGCTAGCCGCCCCCCAGACACCGCTGAGTTCAGTGCCTGCGCTGTTCCTGCAGGCGCCGGCGTGCCCGCGATCCAGACTTAGCCTTCCTGCAAGGCCCGAGGCCGCCCGCTGCGCTGCTCATCCGCGCCTTGCAGCGCCTTCTGCAACTGGAAGTCGAACTTGAGTTCGGCATAGCGCCCGTCGGCCCCCTCACGGAACACCACCTCACCGACCAGCCCATCGCGCGTGGCATAGGCAAAGTCATCCCACAGGTACTTGTCGCCAGACAGGTTGATCTGTGTGGTCAGGTGCCGGTGCCCCGGCGCCGAGATGAAGAAGTGCACATGCGCCGGGCGCTGGCCGTGGCGGCCCAGCAGGTCCAGGCATTCCTGGGTCGGCCCCTGCGGGTCGCAGCCATAGCCCGAGGGCACGATGGAGCGCGCGCGGTAGCGGCCTTCTGCGTCGGTGACGATGCGTCGGCGCAGGTTGTACTCGGACTGGCTCGAGTCGAAGAACGAGTAGGTACCACGGGTGTTGGCATGCCACAGGTCGACAACGGCGCCGGCAAGCGGCTGGCCCTGGGGGTCGAGCACCTGGCCTTCGAGGAACATGACCGTGGCCACGCCCTCCTCGCTGCCGTCATCCATGCGCACCTCGCCTTGGGCGATGGGCGCGCCGGCAACGTACAGCGGGCCTTCGATGGTGCGCGGGGTGCCACCGCTCAGGCCTGCCTCGGCATCCTTGGCATCCTGCAGCAGGTCGAGGAAGTGCTCGATGCCCAGCCCCGCTACCAGCAGCCCGGCCTCGCCACGGCCGCCGAGGCGGTTGAGGTAGTCCACAGCCAGCCAGAACTCGTCTTCGCTGATTTCCAGGTCTTCGATGAGGCGGGCGGTGTCCTGCAGCACACGCTGAACGATGCGTTTAAGGCGTGGGCTGCCGTTGTCGTTACCAAAGCCTGCTGCTTCCTCGAAAAACTTCTGGGCGTCGGCAGTGTGGGAAATTTTCACGGTCATGATGGTTATCTCGTCTTGTTCTTGTGCGAAAGGCGTGTTTCAGCGGTCGTCGGCGTGGATCGATGACGGGTGACGGCACAGGCCGTCGACCTCGATATCCATGTACGGAAACAGCGGCAGCAACATCAGCGTGTCGTGCAGCGCCTCGACGCTGGGCACGTCGAACACGCTGTAGTTGGCGTAGTGCCCGGCGATGCGCCACAGGTGACGCCAGGTGCCCTCGCGCTGCAGGCGCTGGGCAAGTTCCTTCTCGTCGGCCTTCAGTTGCCTGGCCTTGGCCGGGTCCATGTCGACCGGCAGCTTCACGGTCATCTTCACGTGGAACAGCATGGGGTTTCTCCTTTGATGTCAGCGGCGGGCGAACCGCGCCAGGCGGTGTTCGTCGAGGGTCAGGCCCAGGCCTGGGGTACGGGGCACGTGCAGCTGGAAGTCGTGGTACTGCGGCGGCTCGTTGACGATCTCTTCGGTCAGCAGCAGCGGCCCGAACAGCTCGGTACCCCAGGTCAACTGGCGTACCGTGAGGAAGGCGTGTGCCGAAGCCAGGGTGCCGATAGAGCCTTCGAGCATGGTGCCGCCGTACAGGGCGATGCCGGCCGCTTCGGCAATCTGTGCGGTGCGCAGCACGGCACGCGGGCCGCCGTTCTTGGCGATTTTCAGGGCGAAGATGCTGGCGGCACCGTCCGCAGCCAGGCTGAACGCGTCCTCCACGCTTTCGATG
Source organism: Pseudomonas sp. M2 (assembly GCF_015751845.1). Classification (NCBI taxonomy): domain Bacteria; kingdom Pseudomonadati; phylum Pseudomonadota; class Gammaproteobacteria; order Pseudomonadales; family Pseudomonadaceae; genus Pseudomonas; species Pseudomonas sp. M2. The sequence goes on along the minus strand of NZ_JADOUD010000001.1, from coordinate 5,112,602 downwards.
GACTCGTCGGCCATGATCGGCGCAGGGCTGCGCTGGTTCAGGCGCACCTGGCCGCTGCGGTTGATGCGTGAGATCGGCTGTTCGATGAGGTCGATACCGTTGTCACCCAGCACCTGGCAGGCGCGAATGGCCTGGGATTCGTCCCAGTACTGGTTGACGTCGACCCGCACACTGGCGCGCTCGCCCAGCTCACGCTTGATCGCCACCACATGTTTCAGGTCCTGTGCCAGGGGGTTGGCGCCGATCTTCAGCTTGAACACCCGGTGGCGGCGAACCTCCAGCATGTGCTCGGCCTCGGCGATGTCACATGCCGTGTCACCGCTGGCCAGGGTCCAGGCCACCTCAAGGCTGTCGCGCACGCGCCCGCCCAGCAGCTCACTGACCGGCAGCCCCAGGCGTTTGCCCTGGGCATCGAGCAAGGCGCTCTCGATACCGGATTTGGCGAAGGTGTTGCCCTTGGCCAACTTGTCGAGCTTGAGCATGGCGGCATTGATGTTGTCGGCAGCCATGCCCACCAGCGCCGGCGCCAGATGCGCGTCGATATTGGCCTTGATGCCCTCGGGGCTTTCGTAGCCGTAAGCCAGGCCGCCGATGGTGGTGGCCTCGCCGATACCTTCCACACCGTCGCTGCAACGCAGGCGCAGGACTACCAGGGTTTGCTGCTGCATGGTGTGCATGGCCAGCTTGTGCGGGCGGATGGTGGGCAGGTCGACGATGATCGCCTCCAGCCGTTCAATGGTTGGGCTTGTCATGAAAAGCTCCCGTTCAGTCAGTAGTAAGGTCAGGCCGTCGCGGCCAGGGCGTGACGCCGGCTGCTGGCCAGGTGCACGGCCATGGCCAGCGCGGCGATTGCACCGGGAATGGCGAAGGCGATGAAATTGAGTTGCAGCGGCAGGTTGATCCCCATCAGCGCACCGCCTAGCAGCGGCCCGACGATGGCGCCATTGCGGCCGATGCCCGAGGCCCAGCCCAGGCCGGTGGAGCGCACCGCAAGGCCGTAAAGCTGCGCAGCACCGGCGTACAGCAGGATCTGCGTGCCGATGGTGGTGGCGCCGGCGATGAAGATCAGCAGGTACAGCACCGGCATCGGGCTGTTGACCCCGAGCAGGCTGATCGACACGGCAGCTGCCAGGAAGAACGCGACTTTCACTTTCACCAGGTTGTAGCGGTCGCCCAGCCAGCCACCCAGAATTGCCCCGGCCATGCCGCCGAAGTTCAGTGCCAGCAGGAAGGACAGGCTCGAGCCCAGGCTGTAGCCGGCGTTGGCCATCAGTTTCGGCAGCCACGAGCTGAGCGCGTAGACCATCAACAGGCAGCAGAAGAACGCCAGCCACAGGGCCAGGGTGCGGGTGGCCAGGCCATTGCGGAACAGGTCCAGCACTGAACCGCCGTTACCTTTGCGGTCAGTCGCCAGCAATTGGTCGTCAGCCTGCACATCGCAGTGCGGGTCCAGGCGCTTGAGCAACGTGCGCGCCTCGTGGGTACGGCCCTTGCGCACCAGAAAGCCGATCGACTCGGGCAGGTAATACAGGATCACCGGCAACAGCAGCAGCGGCACTGCGGCGGCGAAGAACATCGACTCCCAACCGAAGCGTGGCAGCATGAAGATACCCACGCCCGCCGAAAGCATGCCGCCCAGCGAATAGCCGCTGAACATGATTGCCACCAGCGTGCTGCGCAGGCGCTTGGGCGCGTATTCGTTCATCAGCGCCACGGCATTGGGCATCAAACCGCCGCAGCCAAGGCCGGCGATGAAGCGATAGATGCCGAACTCGCTGGGGCTGCTGGCAAAGCCGTTGAGGATGGTCGCCCCCGAGAACAGGGCGAAACAGATGGCAATCCCTTTCTTGCGCCCGATCCGGTCGGCCAGGCTGCCGAAAGCCAGGGCACCGAACATCATGCCGAACAGCGCATAGCTGCCCAGGGCACCGGCCTGCAAAGGGGTCAGGCCCCATTCTTTCATGATCACCGGCAGTACCACGCCGTAGATGAACAGGTCGTAGCCGTCAAAGACCAGCAGCAGGCCGCACCAGGCCATGACCATCCAGTGGAAGGCGGTGAAACGGGCGTTGTCGATGATCGGGTGAACGTCAAGGGTTCGCATGGCATCTGTCTCTGTTGTTTTTTTTGTGGAGTAAAACTGCCTTTGGGGTGCTGCTCAGCCGAGGTCGCCGCCCCCCACCGGCAGGGTCACGCCGGTGATGTAGGACGCCTCGTCGCTGGCCAGGAAAAGGATCGCGCCAACCTGTTCGTCAATGCTGCCGTAGCGGTGCATCAGGCTGCTGTCCAAGGTCTGGTCGACGATCTGCTGATACCAGCGTTTGTCTTGTTCGCTCTGCTCGGCCTCATTGCGTGGCACCCGCCGGGGTGGTGCCTCGGTGCCGCCGGGCGCGGTAGCGTTGACCCGGATGCCGCGGCCGGCGGTTTCGAAGGCAAGGCACGCGGTCAGTGCATTGACCCCGCCTTTGGCCGCGCCGTAGGGCACACGGTTGACGCCGCGGGTGGCAATCGAGGAGACGTTGACGATGGCGCCGGTGCCGCGTTCGAGCATGTACGGGAGCGCCGCGTGGCAGCACCACAGGGTGGGGAACAGCGAGCGGCGAACTTCGGCCTCGATCTGCGCCACTTCATAGTGTTCGAACGGCTTGGCCCAGATGGTGCCGCCAACGTTGTTGACCAGAATGTCGATGCGACCGAACGCTTCTACCGCCGAGGCCATGACGCGGGCACAGTCGGTGTACTGCTCAAGGTCGGCGATCAGCGTCAGCACGCCCTCCCCGGCCAGTTCGTGGACCAGTTCGGAGCGGTCCACGGCCACCACCTGCGCGCCTTCGGCCTTGAGCCGCCAGCACACACCACGGCCGATGCCTTGAGCGGCGCCGGTGACCAGGGCTACTTTGTTATGGAATCGGTTGTTCATCTGCTACTTCCTTATCCTGTTATCAGGCACAACCTTGCCTGGCCTGCACTGGACCCATCGCCGGCAAGCCGGCTTCCACAGGTACAGCGGTGCTCTCAGGCCCAACTGCCGGCTTTGGAAGAAAAGGAGGCCACCTTCACCCGCACGATGGGGCGGCCCCAAGGAAACTCAGGCCGCCGCTGCCGCGAACTTCTCGTAGTAGAAGTTGGCCGGGGTGATGCCCTGCTCGCGGATGTACTGGCTGACCGCCTCGACCATCGGTGGCGGGCCGCACAGGTACACGTCGACATCGCCATCATTGAGGTGGCGCGGCTCGATGTGCTGGGTGACGTAACCCTTTTGCGGGTAATGGCTTTCGGGGTTGGCCACACAGGCGCTGAAGGTGAAGTTGGGGATGCGCGCAGCCAGGGCGTGCAAACGGTCCAGCTCGACCAGGTCGAAGTCGTTGGTCACCCCATAGATCAGGTGCAGGGGGTGCTCGCTACCCTGTTCGGCGACCTTTTCCAACATCGCCGTGAACGGTGCCAGGCCCGTGCCACCAGCCAGCAGCAGCAAAGGGCGCTGGATCGGGCGCAGGTAGAAGCTGCCCAAGGGCCCGGCCAGGCTCATGTTGTCGCCGGCCTTGGCCAGGCTGGTGAGGAAGCTGCTCATCAGCCCGCCCGGCACGTTGCGAATCAGGAAGCTGACTTCACCGTCCTTCTGCAACGAACTGAAGGAGTAGGCGCGGCTCTGGTCGCTGCCGGGCACCGTGAGGTTGACGTACTGCCCCGGCAAGAAAGCCAGCCTGTTGAGCGATTCACCCTTGATCGACAGGGCGATGGTACTGGCCGACAACTGGCGCACGTCACTGATGGCGGCCTGGAAGCTGGCCTGTTCGGTCTTGCACAGTTGCGAAGACGCCGGGATGCGTACCACGCAGTCGCTTTCGGCGCGCATCTGGCAGGTCAGTACATAGCCTTCGGCGATTTCGTCTGCACTGAGGGCGTCTTCGATGAAGTTGTCGCCCAGGTCATAACGGCCGGATTCAGCCTTGCACTTGCAGGTACCGCAGGCGCCATCGCGGCAGTCCAGCGGGATATTGATGCCCTGGCGGTAGGCGGCGTCGGCGACGGTTTCATGGCCGCTGGCCTCGATGAAGCGGGTTACCCCGTCTTCGAAATTAAGCGCGATCTGGAAGCTCATGTTGCACCTCGCGGGCGAACCTGGCCACGGCGCGCCATGGGGCACACCGGGCCGTTCGCGTAACCTCGGTTCAGATGTGGTAGATGTCGATGACCTGGCGCACGTAGTCGTTCTTCAGCACCACCTTCTTGGCCTTGATAAGCGGCTGTTCGCCGCGCAGGTCCAGGGTGTAGAAGCTCGTACCGAAGTAGCTGTCGGTGGTCTTGTAGCGAAAACTCAGCGTGTGCCAGTTGAAGCGCACCTGGCAGTAGCCCTCACCCTGCTCGACGATCTCGATGTTGCTGATGTTGTGCGAGGTGCGGGTGTCGGGCACGGTCGCACTGGAACGCTCGGTCTTTATGCGGAACACCCGGTCCTCGAGGCCGCCACGGTTGCCGTACCAGATCAGCGAGATCTCGCTTTGCGGGTCGGTGGTGAGGCAGTCGTCGTCATCCCACGCGGGCATCCAGAAGCTTGCATCGCTGGCATACATTTCCAGCCACTGGTCCCACTGTGCATCGTCCAGGTAGCGCGCTTCGCGGTACAGGAAGTCGCGCACGGTCTCATGAAGGCTCATTGCACGGCCTCCACAGGGATCAGTTGCTGCTCGTCCTCAAGGGCCTTGAGCATGGTGTCCTGCCAGTACTTGTGCTGCAGCACGAACAGGCCCTCGTCCTCAGTGCGCACGCCAGACAGCAGCGGGCTGAGCTCGATTTCGCGAGCGGCTTCGTCGGCCCCCTCGACCCAGTGCGCCGCGCCGCGTGACATGTCGTTCCAGCCGGTACCACCGCCGTAACCGGTCTGGCAGGAGCGAAACTCCTCGAGATCGTCGGGGGTGGCCATGCCACTGACGTTGAAGAAGTCTTCGTACTGACGAATGCGCCTGGCACGGGCCTCGGCGCTCTCGCCCTTGGGCGCGATGCAGTAGATGGTGATCTCGGTCTTGTTCACCGATATCGGCCGAGCGATGCGGATCTGCGAGCTGAACTGGTCCATCAGGTAGACGTTGGGGTACAGGCACAGGTTGCGCGAGTTCTCGATCATCCAGTCGGCACGAGCCTGGCCGAAGTCTGCGGCGAGTTGTTCGCGGCGTTCGAAGGCCGGGCGGTCTTCGGGGTTGGCCCAGCGGGTCCAGAGCAGCAGGTGGCCGTGGTCGAAGGAGTAGAAACCACCCCCCTGCTTGGCCCATGCACCAGCGCTCATGGTCTTGATCTCTTCACCCGCCTCGCGCTGCTTGCGCTGGTTCTGGGTGGCGGCGTAGTTCCAGTGCACGGAGCTGACATGGTAGCCGTCGGCGCCGTTCTCGGCGGTCAGCTTCCAGTTGCCTTCGTAGATGTACGAACTGGCCCCGCGCAGTACCTCCAGGCCCTCGGGGGACTGGTCAACGATCATGTCGATGATCTTGGCCGATTCGCCCAGGTGTTCGGCCAGCGGCTTGACATCGGCGTTGAGGCTGCCGAACAGGAAGCCGCGGTAGGATTCGAACCGGGCAACCTTGGTCAGGTCATGGGAGCCGTCGCAGTTGAAACTGTCGGGGTAGCCGGCGTTGCCCGGGTCCTTGACCTTGAGCAGCTTGCCGCTGTTGTTGAAGGTCCAGCCATGGAACGGGCAGGTATAGCTCGCGCGGTTTCCGCGCTTGTGCCGGCAGAGCATGGCGCCGCGGTGGCTGCAGGCATTGAGGAAGGCATTGAGCTCACCGTCCTTGTTGCGCGCGATGAAGATCGGCTGGCGCCCCATGGTCAAGGTGAGGAAGTCGTTTTTCTCGGGGATCTGGCTTTCGTGGGCCAGGTAGATCCAGTTGCCCTCGAAGATGTGTTTCATCTCCAGGTCGAACAGGCGTGGGTCGGTGAACATCTCGCGCTTGCAGCGGTAGATGCCCTTTTCACGGTCGTCCTCGAGCATGGCATTGAGGTAGTCGAATCCCAGGGACATGGCCAGGGTCTCCATTGTTATTGTTCAGACCGGCTCAGGTTAGGGCGTGCCGGCGGGCGGCAATATCCGCTGGGTGCAAAGCGCTATCCGTTTTCTGCAAGGCAAAAGAAATTGATCAGGTGCATGGCAAATTATCCATTGAACGGTGCCTGCCACCTGAAGTAAGCTCGGGCTCATCAACTGGAGAGCAACATGCCGAAACACACCCGCAACCACGCCAACCACACCGGTCGCAACCTGCGCCCTGTGCTGGCCGTTGCCGGCTGCAAGGCTGCTGCCTGCTTTTATTTTGGGTATTGGTTTAGCCACTAGGCGCCGCTGATACCTACACGGCGCCCATCTTCGAGGGGCCGCCGAACATGAGAATACTCAAACCCCCGGTCGGCTCCCCGACCGGGGGTTTTGCTTTTCAGGCCTTTGAACATTCCCGATTCACACTGAGGACACTTTCATGAACTACGCCACCTATTACTACGCAAGCACCTACGCCTGGCGATTTAGCCAATCCCGCTCGGGCCAGCCTGCCGCCTCCGACCGGTCCGTCCACGGTGGCAATGCTGCAGCCAATCTGAATTCAACGATCAGTCGAACACCTCGATAGGGGCCGACTGCGCGGGTCAGAACCCGCCGTCCGCCCAGGGAACCTACGCCATGCAAGCCTCGAACCTCGCTCTGCCCCTGACCCAGCCAAACGCTGCCAACACCACTGTCAGCCGTCGCCTGCCCAGCCCGCACCTGCTCAAGCAGCAGATGCCGCTTTCAATCGAACACGCCCAGCAAGTCCAGGCCCAGCGCCAGGCCATTCGCGCCATCCTCGAAGGCCGCGATCCGCGCCTGCTGGTGGTCGTCGGCCCCTGCTCGATCCACGACCCACGCTCGGCCCTTGAATATGCCGACCGCCTGGCGGCCCTGAGCCGCGAAGTCGACGAAAAGTTGCTGTTGGTGATGCGCGCCTACGTGGAGAAACCGCGCACCACGGTGGGCTGGAAAGGCCTGGCATACGACCCGCACCTCGATGGCAGCGACGACATGCATGGCGGCATCGCCCTGTCCCGTGGCTTGATGCTGAACATGATCGAACGCGGCCTGCCGATCGCCACAGAGCTGCTGCAGCCGATGGTCGCCGGTTACTTCGATGACCTGCTGGGCTGGGCGGCGATTGGCGCGCGTACCACCGAATCGCAGGTTCACCGTGAGATGGTCAGCGGCCTGGAGTTACCGGTCGGGTTCAAGAACGGTACCGATGGCGGTGTCGCCATCGCGTGCGACGCGATGCGCAGCGCTGCCGCCGCGCACCGCCATTTCGGTATGGATGCGCAAGGCTACCCGGCGATCATCGAGACCTTGGGCAACCCGGATACCCACCTGGTGCTGCGCGGCGGCCACAAGGGCCCGAACCACGACAGCACCAGCATTGCCCAAGCCCGCCAAGGGCTGGCCAAGGCGGGCCTGCAGGCGCGGATCATGGTCGATTGCAGCCATGCCAACAGCGGCAAGGACCCGGCACGGCAGCCCGCAGTGTTCGAGGACGTGCTGGCTCAGCGCCTGGCCGGCGACACATCGATTGTCGGGGTGATGCTTGAAGGCCACCTGTTCGACGGTTGCCAGGCCTTGGGCAAGGGCCCGCTGAAGTACGGCGTGTCGATCACCGATGGCTGCCTGGGCTGGGAAGCGACACAAACCCTGCTGCGTGAGGCCGCAGCGCGTATGTAGGAAGCGTACAGCAAGCCTTGCGAGACATTTCCCAAGCAAGTGCGCTAGGCTTGCCCTTTTCACCCAAGGAGTAGTACCCATGGCACGCGCCACTGCCCGCCACATCCTCGTCAGCAGCGAAGACAAGTGCAACGAACTCAAAGCCCAGATCGAAGCCGGTGCCGACTTCGCTGAAATCGCCAAAGCCAACTCCACCTGCCCGTCCAGCCGCCAGGGCGGTGACCTGGGCTCGTTCGGCCCAGGCCAGATGGTCAAGGAATTCGATACCGTTGTGTTCAGCGCCCCGATCAACACCGTGCAGGGCCCGGTCAAGACCCAGTTCGGCTACCACCTGCTGGAAGTGACCAGCCGCCAGGACTAAGTCCACGCTGACCATGACCACCTCTGTGGGAGCGGCTTTGCCCGCGAATGCGCCCGTGCAGGCAACGCCGTTGCCTGGCCGGGCCTCTTCGCGGGCAAGCCCGCTCCCACAGATGTTTCTGGGGATCGTGCTGGCCTGCATGGGTTTTACCGCCCTCGCCGAACCGACCCACGCCCTCACCGTTTACGGTGAAGCCCCGCGCTACGCCCAAACGTTCCGCCACTTCGACTACGTCAACCCCGATGCCCCCAAGGGCGGTATCCTGCGCCGCTCGGCCACCGAAATCGGTCAGTTCGACCACATCCTGCCGTACATCGACAAAGGTATCGGCGTCAGCCAGGTCGATGGCTGGCTGTACGCCCCTCTGGCCGTGCGTTCATTCGATGAGCCCTACACCGTCTATGGCCTGATCGCCCGGCGCATGGAACGCGGCCCGCAAGACGCCTGGCTACGTTTTTACATCGACCCCAGGGCCACCTTTGCCGATGGCAAACCCGTGCGTGCCGAGGATGTGCGCTTCAGTTACGACAAGCTGATGAGCGAGGGCAGCCTCAAATACCGGACCCAGTTCGCCGATGTGGCGGGTGTCACGGTCGAAGGCCCGCACCGCGTGCGTTTCGATTTCAAGCAACCCCACGGCCGCACCCTGCCCTTGGACCTTGCCAGTTTGCCGGTCCTGCCCGAACACGACTGGAACAGCCGCGACTTCGCCAACGGCGCCGGCTTCGACACACCGGTCGGCAGCGGCCCCTACCGCATCGGGCGGATCGACAATGGCCGCAGCGTCACCTTCGAGCGTGACCGGCACTGGTGGGCCAAGGACTTGCCCGTCAGCCGCGGCCGTTTCAACTTCGAACGCATTCGCGTCGAGTACTTTGGTGATACCGAGGTGGCGCGCCAGGTACTCAAGGGCGGTGGCTACGACTACAACCGTGAGTTCTCGGCCACAGCCTTCACCCTCGGTTACAACGGTGCACAACTGGATGACGGCCGCCTGCAACGCGCCCACCTGGGCCCGGCCAAGCCACAGACCGCCCAGGGGTTCGTGTTCAACCTCGACCGGCCGCAGTTCAAGGACCGCCGCGTGCGCCAGGCGCTGGCCATGCTATGGGACTTCGAGTGGAGCAACCGCCAGATGATGCGCAACCTGTACATCCGCCAGCAGAGTATTTTTTCCAACACCCCGCTGGCGGCGCGCGAATTGCCGGATGCCGATGAACTGAAACTGCTTGAGCCGCTGCGCGGCAAGGTACCGGGCGAAGTCTTCAGCCAGGTGTTCACAGCCCCCACAACCGACGGTTCGGGGATTATCCGCACGCAGCAACTGCAGGCCCTGGCCCTGCTGCAGCAGGCGGGTTGGCACCCTAAGGGTGATCACCTGGTCAACGCCGAGGGCCAGCCGCTGACATTTACCTTCCTCAACGGCCAGGCCGGCCTTGAGCGTTTGCTGCTGCCGTGGAAGCGTAACCTGGCACAGATCGGCGTTACCCTGAGCATCCGCAATGTCGACTCGGCCCAGTACGTCAATCGTCTGATGGCCCGCGACTACGACATGCTCGTCACCGGCTACCCGGCCACCCTCTCACCGGGTGCCGAACTCTACAATTACTTCGGGTCTGCAGCAGCCAACGACCCAGGCTCGAACAACCTGATGGTGCTCAAGGACCCTGCGGTGGACAGCCTGATCGACGGGCTGGTGCGCGCCGACACCCAGGCTGACATGCTGCGCCACGCCCATGCGCTGGACCGTGTGCTGCAGTGGAACTACTACTGGATCCCCAACTACTACCCGCCAGGCAGTTCGACCGTGTGGTGGAACCGCTTCGGCCTGCCCAAGGTCCAGCCTGCTTATGACGAAGGGCTGGACAGCTGGTGGGAAATCAGCCCGAACGCCCTGACCAGCGCGCAGATGGCCGAGCGCCAGAAGGCTGCGCCATGACGTCCTATATCCTGCGCCGCCTGCTGCTGATCATCCCCACGCTGCTGGCGATCCTGCTGGTCAACTTCGCCATCGTCCAGGCGGCCCCCGGTGGCCCGGTGGAGCAGGCGGTGGCCAGGCTGCAGGGCATCGGCGGCGGGGCACCGGGCGCCCGGGCCGACGTGGTTCATGGCGAATCCCGCGACACCCGGGGCCTGGACCCGAAACTGATCGAGGAGATCAAGCGCCAGTACGGCTTCGACAAGTCGGCCCCTGAGCGCCTGTGGCTGATGCTCTGCCAGTATGCACGGCTGGATTTCGGCCAGAGCTTCTTCCGCGGCGCCAAGGTCACCGACCTGATTCTGGACAAGCTGCCGGTGACCCTTTCACTGGGGTTCTGGGCCACGTTGATCACCTACCTGGTGTCGATCCCGCTGGGCATCCGCAAGGCGGTGCGCCACGGCAGCCGCTTCGATGCCTGGAGCAGTGCGCTGATCGTGATCGGTTACGCTCTGCCCTCCTTCCTGTTCGCCTTGCTGCTGATCGTGCTGTTCGCCGGTGGCACCTCGCTGAACTGGTTCCCGGTACGCGGCCTGGTCTCGGAGAACTTCGACCAGCTCAGCCTGCTGGGCAAGGTCGCCGACTACTTCTGGCACCTGGTGCTGCCGGTGGGGGCACTGGTGGTCGGCGGCTTCGCCACACTGACATTGCTGACCAAGAACGCCTTCCTCGATGAAATCTCCCGTCAGTACGTGGTCACGGCCCGCGCCAAGGGCCTGAGCGAGCGTCGCGTCCTGTATGGCCACGTGCTGCGCAATGCCATGCTGGTGGTGCTGGCAGGCTTGCCGCAGGCGCTGATCACGGTGTTCTTCGCAGGATCCCTGCTGATCGAGGTGATTTTTTCACTCGATGGCCTCGGGCGCATGAGCTACGAGGCAGCGGTGTCGCGTGACTACCCGGTAGTGTTCGGCACGCTGTTCATCTTCACCCTGGCCGGCCTGCTGATCCGCCTGATCGGCGACTTGTCGTATACCTTGCTCGATCCGCGCATCGACTTTGACGCGAGGGCGCACTGATGCTCTCGCCGGTTTCGCGTCGCCGCCTGCAACGCTTTCGCCGCAACCGCCGTGGCTGGGTGTCGTTGTGGCTGTTCGCAGGCCTGCTGCTGCTCAGCCTTGGTGCAGAGCTCGTCGCCAACGACAAACCCTTGCTGCTTGGCTACAAGGGCGAGCTGTACATGCCTGCGCTCAAACGCTACAGCGAGCAGCAGTTCGGCGGCCAACTGCCGTTCCAGCCGGACTACCGTAGCGCGTATGTCCGCCAGCTGATCGAGGGCCAGGGCGGCTGGATGCTGTTCGCACCAATTCCGTTCAGTGCCGACACACCCAACTACGACCTGCAGGTACCCACCCCAAGCCCACCGAGCAGCAGCAACTGGCTGGGTACCGACGACCAAGGCCGCGACGTGCTCGCGCGGGTGTTGTACGGCACCCGGGTATCGCTGCTGTTCGCCTTTGCCCTGACGGTGGTCAGCGTGCTGATCGGCGTGATCGCCGGGGCCTTGCAGGGCTACCACGGTGGTTGGGTGGACCTGCTCGGGCAACGCGTGCTGGAGGTGTGGTCGGGGTTGCCGGTGCTGTACCTGCTGATCATCCTCAGCGGTTTCGTCGAGCCGGACTTCTGGTGGCTGCTGGGGATCATGGCGCTGTTCTCGTGGTTGACCCTGGTGGATGTGGTGCGGGCCGAGTTCCTGCGCGGGCGCAACCTGGAGTACGTGAAAGCCGCCCGCGCGCTGGGCCTGCCTGACAGCCAGGTGATGCTGCGGCACATCCTGCCCAATGCGATGAACGCCACGCTGACCTACGTGCCGTTCATGCTCACCGGGGCCATCACTACACTGACCGCGCTGGACTTTCTGGGCTTTGGCATGCCGGCCGGGAGTGCTTCGCTGGGTGAGCTGGTCACCCAGGGCAAGCAGCACCTGGAGGCCCCTTGGCTGGGCTTCACGGCGTTCTTTGCGCTGGCGGTGGTGCTGTCATTGCTGGTGTTTATCGGTGATGCCTTGCGCGAGGCTTTCGACCCGAGAGTTTAGGCTGGTACTGCCATCACAGGTTTCAGGGAACTGCCCATGCAAGAAAGCAATACCCTCAAGGATTATCCTCAGGTACGGCAACTGGCGATCCGCTCGCTGTTCGAAATCATCGAGCAGTCCAGCGAGGGCACGGTGATCGTCGATCGCGAAGCGCGAATCGTGTGGATGAACGAGCGCTACGCCCGTCGGTTTGGCCTGGCCGATGCCGCCAGCGCCATAGGCCAGCCATGCGAAACGGTGATCCCGGGCAGCCTGATGCGCGAGGTGGTGAGTAACGGCCGGCCGATCCTGCTGGACATGCTCGACACCGCCAAGGAGCCACTGGTGGTCATGCGCCTGCCGATCCACGATGCCCAGGGGGCGCTTATCGGTGCCATCGGCTTTGCCCTGTTCGACGAATTGCGCAGCCTGTCGCCACTGCTCAAGCGCTATTCGAGCATGCAGCAGGAACTGGCCACGACACGCTCGCAACTGCGCGCGCGCCAAGCCAAATACAGTTTTGCCCAGTTCGTCGGCAGCAGCGCGGCGAGCCTTGAGGCCAAACGCCGTGCCAGGCGTGGCGCGGCCAGCGAGTCGCCGGTGTTGTTGCTCGGCGAAACCGGTACCGGCAAGGAGCTGCTGGCCCATGCCATTCACGCAGCCTCGGCACGTGCGCACAAAGCCTTTGTCAGCATCAACAGTGCAGCGATCCCCGAGGCGCTGCTGGAAGCCGAGTTCTTTGGCACGGCCCCGGGCGCCTTTACCGGCGCTGACCGTAAGGGGCGCAGCGGCAAGTTGCAGTTGGCCGAGGGTGGCACCTTGTTCCTCGACGAAATCGGCGACATGCCCCTGGCCCTGCAAAGCAAACTGCTGCGCGTATTGCAGGAGAAGGAATACGAACCGGTGGGCTCGAACCAGATGCTGCGCAGCGACGTGCGCATCATCGCTGCCACGTCAATCGATTTGCAGGCGGCCATGGCCCGCGGGGCGTTTCGCGCCGATCTGTATTACCGCCTGAATGTGCTGCCAATCCAGGCACCGCCGCTGCGCGAGCGCCTCGAAGACCTGCCCGCGTTATGCGAGGCGATCCTGGCCGAACTGGGCAGCCAGTTCGAGCTGGAGCCCGATGCGCTGCAATTGCTGGCACGCCATGCCTGGCCAGGGAACATCCGTGAGCTGCGCAACGTGCTGGAACGGGCAACCCTGCTGGCAGACCAGCCGCGCCTTACCGCCTTGGACTTGCGCGAGGCACTAGGGCCGGTGGCGCCGCTTGCCACGACTACCGTTAGGCAAAGCTACCGCGATGCCTGTGCGCAATTCGAGCGCAAACTGATTGCCGACACGTTGGCCGAACACGCCGGCAATGTGGTGGAAGCAGCCAAAGCATTGGGTTTGGGCCGTTCGACGTTCTACAAGAAGAAAGTGGCATTGGGAGTATGAGTCTCTTATTGGAGACTGATGTTTCAAAATAGAGACTGCTGCGAGCGCTTTGCCCTGAAACGTAGTTGGGAGCAATAGCTACCGCAGCTAATCTCAAATAAGAGACACAGCAATCTTTAATTCAAGAAAATTCATTAAGAATCAATAAGTTAACTGTTGGCACGATTCCCGCTATCTCCCGGTCACCGATAACAAAAAGACCTACCCAGGAGATCTACCCGATGACCGTGCTCATCGCCCTCGCCGCTTTGGCCCTGCTGATGCTGGCCGCCTACCGCGGTTACAGCGTGATCCTCTTCGCTCCCATCGCCGCCCTCGGCGCGGTGCTGCTGACCGACCCCGCCGCCGTGGCGCCCGCCTTTACCGGGGTGTTCATGGAAAAGATGGTCGGCTTCATCAAGCTGTACTTCCCGGTGTTCCTGCTTGGCGCGGTGTTCGGCAAGCTCATCGAACTGTCCGGTTTCTCGCGCTCGATCGTCGCCGCAGCCATCCGCCTGCTCGGCACCCGCCAGGCCATGCTGGTGATCGTGCTCGTTTGCGCTTTGCTCACTTATGGTGGGGTATCGCTGTTTGTGGTGGTGTTCGCGGTGTACCCGTTCGCCGCCGAAATGTTCCGCCAAAGTGATATTCCCAAGCGCCTGATCCCGGCAACCATCGCCTTGGGCGCCTTCTCGTTCACCATGGACGCCCTGCCCGGCACCCCGCAGATCCAGAACATCATCCCCAGCACCTTCTTCAACACCACCGCCTGGGCCGCGCCCTGGCTGGGGCTGATTGGCACGGTGTTCGTGTTCTGCAGCGGCATGCTTTACCTGCAACGCCAGCGTAACAAGGCCCAGCGCGCCGGCGAGGGCTATGGCAGCAACCTGCGCAACGAACCGGAAACCGCCGCCGACCTGACCTTGCCCAACCCATGGCTGGCGCTTTCGCCGCTGGTGCTGGTGGGTGTGATGAACCTGCTGTTCACCCACTGGATCCCGCAGTGGTATGGGGCCAGCCATACCCTGCAACTGCCGGGCATGAGTGCGCCGGTGAACAGCGACGTGGCCAAGCTCACGGCGATCTGGGCAGTGCAGGCCGCGCTGCTGGTGGGCATCCTGATGGTTCTGGTGTGCGCCTTCGGCGCCATTCGTGAGCGCCTGGCCGAAGGCACCAAAAGTGCCGTCGGGGGCGCCTTGCTGGCCGCCATGAACACGGCCTCCGAGTACGGTTTTGGTGCTGTGATCGCTTCGCTGCCCGGCTTTCTGGTACTGGCCGACGCCCTGCGCGGCATCCCCAACCCGCTGGTCAATGAAGCGATCACCGTGACCTTGCTGGCCGGCATCACCGGCTCCGCCTCTGGTGGCATGAGCATTGCCCTGGCGGCCATGGGCGACAGCTTCATCGCCGCAGCCAATGCCGCCAACATCCCGCTCGAGGTGCTGCACCGGGTGGCCGCGATGGCCAGTGGCGGCATGGACACCCTGCCGCACAACGGTGCGGTGATCACCTTGCTGGCTGTCACCGGCTTGACCCACCGCGAGGCCTACAAGGACATTTTCGGTATTACCCTGATCAAGACCCTGGCGGTCTTCGTGGTCATCGCCACGTTCTACGCCACCGGCATCGTCTAAGGAGCTTTTGCATGACCCTCAAAGGCAAGACTGCACTCGTCACCGGTTCCACCAGCGGCATCGGCCTGGGCATCGCCCAGGTGCTGGCCCGCGCTGGCGCCAACATCCTGCTCAACGGTTTCGGCGACCCGGCACCGGCTCTGGCCGAGGTTGCGCAGCATGGGGTGAAGGCTGCGCACCATCCGGCCGACCTTGGCGAGGTGGCCCAGATAGAAGCATTGTTCGCGTTTGCCGAGCAGACCTTCGGCGGCGTCGACATCCTGGTCAATAATGCGGGCATCCAGCATGTGGCGCCGGTCGAGCAGTTTCCGCTGGAAAGCTGGGACAAGATCATCGCCCTGAACCTGTCGGCGGTGTTCCATGGCACGCGGCTGGCCCTGCCCGGCATGCGTGAGCGCAACTGGGGGCGTATCGTCAATATCGCCTCGGTGCACGGGTTGGTCGGCTCCACCGGCAAAGCCGCCTATGTGGCGGCCAAGCACGGCGTGGTCGGCCTGACCAAGGTGGTGGGGCTGGAAACAGCGACTGGCAATGTCACCTGCAACGCCATCTGCCCGGGCTGGGTGCTGACCCCGCTGGTGCAAAAGCAGATCGACGAACGCGCCGCCAAGGGTGTCGACCCGCAGCAGGCGCAAGCGGACTTGCTGGCCGAGAAGCAACCTTCATTGGCCTTCGTCACTCCTGAACACCTGGGCGAGCTGGTACTATTCCTGTGCAGCGAGGCCGCAAGCCAGGTCCGCGGCGCCGCCTGGAATGTCGATGGTGGCTGGCTGGCCCAGTGATGGGCGGCCTGGGCCTGGTGCGGGTCTTGCCATCGTTCAACTGCAAGGAGGCCCTATGCGCCCAACCCCCCTGTCCGCGATCCTGGCCCTGACCCTGGCGGCCACTGCCCCAGCGATGGCCGCCAGCCTGAAGGACATCGCGCCTTACCCCGAGGCTGAAAAAGGCTTTACCCGGCAGGTCATCCACCTGCCCGCACAACCCGACGAGCAAGCCTACAAGCTGGAAATTCTGGCTGGCAAAACGCTGCAGGTGGACTGTAACCGCCAGCGCCTGGCCGGCAGCCTGGAGGAACACACCCTCCAAGGCTGGGGTTACAGCTATTACCGCCTGGACAAGGTCGGCGGGCCGGCCAGTACCCTGATGGCCTGCCCGGATGGCAAAAAGACCGAGGCGTTCGTGCCGGTGGTCGGTGAAGGCTTCCTGCTGCGCTACAACAGCAAGTTGCCTGTCGTGGTGTATGTGCCTGATGGCGTGCAAGTGCGTTACCGCGTGTGGTCGGCATCGCAGGACGTGCAACAGGCCAAGGTGGAGTAAATTGAAGCGTAGCGGTGCTTGATCGCCGGCAAGCTGGCAAGCTGGCGATCAAGCGCGTCTTGGCAATGGGAGGTATGGCATGAATGATGTGCTTTGGTGTCCTGCTGCGGCGCAAATCGAGGCCAGCCGAATGGATGCCTTTCGCCGCTGGATCAACCTGCGCTACAACCTGCAGCTCAATGATTACGCAGCACTGCACAACTGGAGCATCGAGCAGCGCGCCGCTTTTTGGGAATCCATTGCCGACTATTTCCAGGTGTTGTGGCATAGCCCACCCAGCCAGGTACTGAGCGAAGGTGCACAGATGCCCGATGCTCGGTGGTTCGCCAAGGCCACCCTCAACTTCGCCGAACACCTGCTACGCCGGCGTGACGATCACACTGCGGTGACGGCCGTGCGCGAAGACGGCGAGCGCCGCTCACTGAGCCACGCGCAACTGGCCGCTGAGGTAGCCGGGCTGCAGAAGGCCTTCAAAAATGCCGGTATCGAGCCAGGTGACCGCATTGGCGCAGTGATGCCCAACACCTGGGAAACCCTCGTGGCCATGCTCGCCTGCACCAGCCTCGGCGCCGTCTGGTCGACGTCATCGCCGGAGTTTGGCCTGCACGGCATCATCGACCGTTTCGGCCAGATCGAGCCCAAGCTGCTGATCGTCTGTGCCGGTTACCAGTACGCCGGCAAGCAGATCGACCAGGTCGACAAGATCAACCAGGTCTGCGCGCAGTTGCCCGGGCTGCAGCAACTGATCGTGGTGCCCTACACGCGGCCGGACACCCAGGCCGACGAATTCACTACCCCTGCCAAGGTCAGCCTGTGGGGCGACTTCTACCAGGCAGGAGGTGAGCCAGGCTTCACCCCCTTACCGTTCGATCACCCGCTGTACATCCTCTATTCCAGCGGCACCACGGGCGTGCCCAAGTGCATCGTCCACAGCGCCGGCGGTGTCCTGCTGCAACACCTCAAGGAACACGGCCTGCACAATGACCTCAAGGCCGATGACGTGTTGTTCTACTACACAACCTGCGGCTGGATGATGTGGAACTGGCTGGCCAGTGGCCTGGCAGTCGGGGCCACTCTGGTGCTGTATGACGGCTCCCCCTTCCACCCGGGGCCTGAGCGCCTGCTCGACCTGATCGACGCCGAAGGCATCCAGGCCTTCGGTACCAGCGCCAAGTACCTGGCCGCACTTGAACAGGAAGGCCTGGAGCCGGCACGCAGTCATCGACTGGCCAGCCTGCGCCTGATCCTCTCCACCGGCTCACCGCTGTCGCCGCACAGTTACGACTACGTTTACCGCAAGATAAAGGCCGACCTGTGCCTGGCGTCCATGTCCGGTGGTACCGATATCGTGTCCTGCTTCGTGCTGGGCAACCCGACGCTGCCGGTACGCCGTGGCGAGATAGCCTGCAAGGGCCTGGGCATGGCGGTAGAAGTGTGGAATGAGCACGGCCAGCCGGTGACCGGTGAAAAAGGCGAGTTGGTGTGCACCCGCCACTTCCCGTCGATGCCCCGGGGGTTCTGGAACGACAACGATGGCAGCCGCTACCGCGAGGCCTACTTCAGCCAGTTTCCCGGTGTCTGGGCGCAGGGCGACTACGCCGAGCAGCTCACCACAGGCGGCATGGTGATCCATGGGCGTTCCGATGCCGTGCTCAACCCCGGTGGCGTGCGTATCGGCACGGCGGAAATCTATCGGCAGGTAGAAAAGGTCGAGCAGGTGCTGGAAAGTGTCGCCATCGGCCAGCAATGGAAAGGCGATGTGCGTGTCGTGCTGTTCGTGCGTCTGCGTGATGGCCTGGCGCTAGATGAGCCGTTGCAACAGCGCATTCGCCAGGTGATCCGCCAGTACACCACGCCGCGCCATGTACCGGCGGTGATCCTGCAGGTCAGCGATATTCCACGTACCATCAGCGGCAAGCTGGTGGAGCTGGCGGTGCGTAATGTGGTGCACGGGTTACCCGTGAAAAATACCGACGCGCTGGCCAACCCGGAAGCACTTGAGTTTTTTCGTGACCGCACGGAGCTGCACGTTCAGGCATAATGGCGCCCTTTTTTCACCCAGAAGCACAGGTGTCCCATGAAAGCTCAAGCCCGCCACATCCTGGTCAAGACCGCTGAGGAGGCCGAAAAGCTCAAACAGCGCATCGCCAATGGCGAGGCCTTCGACGTGCTGGCCAAGAAGTTTTCTACCTGCCCTTCAGGCAAGCGTGGCGGCGATCTGGGCGAAGTGCGCCCGGGGCAGCTGGTGGGGGCGATCGACCAGGTGATTTTCAAGAAACCCCTGCGTGTGGTGCACGGGCCGATAAAGAGCAAGTTCGGCTACCACCTGGTGCAGACCTTCTACCGCGACTGAACGGCGCCATTAACGGCGTGCGGCCAGCAAACCGAGGCCAGCGCAACCGAGCAGGCAGGCGCTGACCCGGTTGAACAGCCGGCGCGGCCCCGGCTGGCTGAACCAGCGCTGCAGGTAGGCGCCAAGGCCGGCATAGATGGCAATCGCCGCCCACTCCAGGAGCAGGAACAGTACCCCCAGCCAGAGGAACTGCTCACTGACCGGGGTGGGGCTGCCCACCGAGACGAACTGCGGCAGGAAGGCGGTAAAAATCAGGATTGCTTTCGGGTTGCCTGCGGCCACCCAGAACTCCTGCCGCGCCAGGCGCCAAACGCCACGCGGTTGCTCGCTCGCCACCAGGGCCTCGCCCACCGGAGCGCGCCACAGCTGCCAGGCGATGTAGAACAGGTAGGCCGCACCCACCACCTTGATCACCAGGAACAGGTACTCACTGGTGTGCAGCACCACCGCCAGGCCCATCGCCGCCAGGGCAATCATGCCGCTGAAGGCGAGAATGCGCCCGCCACCTGCCACGCATGCGGTACGCAGGCCATAGCGGCTGGCATTGTGCAACGACAACAGGTTGTTCGGCCCCGGTGCCATGTTCAGGGCGAAGCAGGCGGGGATGAATAACAGCAGGCTCGACAGGTCCATTTCGTTCTCCTGGAAATCTGCCGCCAATGTCGATGCTTGAGCGGTACCGGTCAAGGTACAGCCACAGGGAAAAACTGTACGGCAGCGCGTTCGGCGCTGTTAAGCTGCCAGCCTCAACGAGGGCTCCAGCATGCACCCTACCCGCTCCTCACTCTGGCGCGATCCGGCCCTGCCCTGGGTGGAAAGCCGCCGGGCCTGCCACAGCCGCGCCTGTTACAAGGCTCATAGCCACCCGACATTCTCCATCGGCGCGGTGGATGCGGGGTGCAGCGTCTTCACTGGCGCAGGTGATGGGCAGCAGCGGCTGACCCCAGGCACGCTGGTGTTGGTGCCGGCGCAGCGGGTGCATGCCTGCAACCCCGAGCCCGGCCAGGCATGGAGCTACCAGATGCTGCATGTCGAGGCCCAGTGGCTTGCGCAGCTGCGCCTGGAGTCGGGGCTCGACGCGGCCGGGCCGGGGGCGCCGGCGCGTATCAGCCGGCTGCCTGCGTTGTACCGCGCGTTCTGCGGGTTGAATGAATTGCTGTTCTCGGGTGCGAGCAGCGGCGAAAAGGAAGCCGCACTGATCGCCTTCATGGGTGATCATGATTTTGCCCAGCATCCTCACCTGGCGGCTGCGCCAGCGCCAGCATTGGGCATGCCGGCCCTGCGTGGCCTGATCGAGTGCATCGAAGCTCAAGACCCGGCCCGCTTGAGTCTTGAAGTGCTTGCCCGGCAAGCAGGGCTTGGCCGTTATCAGTTGATCCGTGCGTTCCGCGCGGCCACCGGGCTGACGCCGCATGCCTACCTGATCAATGCCCGCATCAACCGGGGCCGGCGGCTGCTGCGCGACGGGCTGGCGCTGGCCGAGGTGGCCTATCGACTGGGGTTTGCCGATCAGAGCCATTTTCAGCGGGTATTCAAGGCGCATGTGGGCGTGACGCCGGGGCAATATCGGCTGCGTCTGGATCAGAGGCCCTAAGCAACCCGCAATAATCTTCAATACCTGGTCCTGCCCCGCCTCCACACTGCGGCTTTATCACTCGAGATAGCCCGCACCATGGAGCAGTTTCTGATCGTCGCGCTCGCCCACTTCCTGGCCCTGCTTTCCCCAGGCCCGGACTTCTTTCTGGTCGCTCGTACCTCGATCAGCGCCGGTTGGCGCGTCGCCAGTGGCACCTGCCTGGGCATCGCTCTGGCCAATGGCCTGTTCATCAGCCTGGCCTTCGCGGGCCTGGCGGTACTGCAAGAAGGCAGCCCGGTGTTCATCGCCTTGCAGTTGGCCGGCGCGGTTTACCTGCTTTATATAGGCGCGCTGTTCCTGCGCCATGCCGGGCAGTCCGGCCTGGCTGCGGTGGATACCCTAGGGGCAGTGAGCGGCTGGTGGCGAGGGCTGGGCATGGGCCTGGTATCTGGCGGTCTCAACCCCAAGAACGCACTGTTCTACGCCAGCCTCGCCAGCATGGTCGCCAACAGCGGTGCTGCCTGGAAGTGGGCCTATGGCGCCTGGATGTTCACCATCGTTCTGCTGTGGGATTTGCTGGTGGCAGCGGCCATCGGCAACAAGCGCCTGCTACGGCGCTTTTCTCATGCCCTGCCCTGGCTGGAGCGGGCCTCGGGGATGATGCTGATTGCACTGGCAGGTGCATTGCTTTTCAGCCTGGTGCAGGGTTGAGCAGCACCAGGCTGGCCAAGTCCATCAGGCTGAAATGGCCACTTGCCCAACCACCGGTGTCCAGGTGCCAGACGTTACCCAACCGTTTGGCCTGGAGCACCGGCGTATGGCCCACCAGCAGGGCACGCACGCCTTCGACGGCGCCGGTATCCCCTTCTTTGAGCCGCCGGCGCGACCATTGGCAGACTTCACGCACCCCCGGGTCATCATCCTCCAGCAGACTGGCGCGCAGCTCGGCCCAGTCTGCAAAAGGGCTGTCGGCATGCAGCACGCCAATCAACCCGGCCTCTGTCTGTACTTCCATGGCTATCGGCAACTGCAGGAACTGTTCGACGAAAACCGCCTGCTCATCCTTTGGCAGATCGAGAAACCAGCCGCCGCCCGCTGCCCGATACATGTCCAGATCCAGCCGCCCACCGTACAGGCAGGTGATGGCCAGCGACTCATGGTTGCCCTGCACGGCATGGAACCAAGGCTTGGTCAGCCACGTCAGGGCCTCGATACTGTGCGGCCCGCGGTCGACCAGATCACCAACACTGAATAGCCGATCCACCGCAGGGTCGAACCCTACCGCCTCCAGGCACTGCTCCAGGCGCCGAAAATGCCCGTGAATATCGCCAACAGCCAGGTCACGCCCGTGGCTGTTGGCGGCTACCCGCCGAAACCGGCTCATTGCATTGTTCCTCTGTTGCCGCACGTTGGGGAGCGGATGATGGGTACCGCTCTCGTGCATGACGTGCTCATGGCCCTATCAACCAACAGCATGGCACAAGGCACAGCACCTGCGCAGTTCGAACTGGTTTCGACAACGTTTCGCCACGCCCGCGGCCTCCTGAAATACCCTTCACTGGAACAGGTGATCCTGCCGATAGTATGCTCGGCCTTTCGATCTGTACCAGGGAAGGGAATTACCCATGAAACTCTGTGCCGTACAGCTGGCATCAGTCAAAGGCGAACTACAAGTCAATCTCGACCGCCACCTGCACTGCATAGAGCAGGCCGCAGACCTGGGCGCCGAACTGGTGGTGTTCCCCGAGCTGTCGCTGACCGGTTACGAGCCTACCCTGGCAAGGCAGGTGGCCTTGCCGCTCACCTCTGCCCGGCTCGATCCGCTGCAGCGAATCTGCGACCGCCTGGCAATCTGCGTAGCCGTGGGCCTGCCACTGCCCACCGCAGATGGCATTCAGATCGCAATGCCGATCCTGCGCCCCGGCCAGCCGCGGCTGGCCTACGCCAAACAACGGCTGCACGAGGACGAACTGGCGTTTTTCTCGGCCGGTGACCAGCCCTTGGTTTTCGCCGCAGGGCAACTGCAGGTAGCACCCGCCATCTGTTACGAGTCGATGTTCATCGCGCATGCAGCACAAGCCCGCGACAGGGGCGCAGAGTTGTACCTGGTGAGCGTGGCGAAGACGGCGAAGGGCATCCGTGAAGGCAATGAGCACTACCCGCAAGTCGCTCGCACTTTGGGTATCCCGGTATTGATGGCCAACTGTGTGGGCCCGGCCGACAACTTCGTGGGTGCCGGCGGCTCGGCGGCCTGGGACAGCCAGGGCAACCTGCTGGCGGCGCTGGACGGCCGCCAGGAAGGCATCATCTTGCTGGATACCGCGAACTCCAGCGCCATCGGCGTACCGCTGAGCATGCCTTCTGCATGAAGTATCTGCTTTTGATAGTGGCCAGCTTTGCCAGCACCTATCATCTGGTGGGGCTATTGATCAACAGCCAGCTGAATGAGCTGGCCGAGGGGTTGCGCCATCGCCCGGATGCGCCACCGCCCGGTCAGTACCTGCGCGAAGTAAGGCCACAGGCCCGCCGGGCGCATCGGCAGTACACGCTGATGGCGGGCTCGACGCTGGCGGTGGTGGCGTGCCTGGTCGTGTATTGGATCAGTTGAGTTTTCAGATTCAGTCGCGACCTTTGCGGACAATGCATGGCTAAAGGTCCAAAGTCAGGCTTTGTTGCCCCTCAAGCGCCAAGAGGTACTGCTTGGCCGGCATCCCCCCGGCAAAGCCGGTCAGGCTCCCGGATGCGCCAATCACGCGGTGGCACGGGGCAATGATCGAGATCGGATTACGGCCGTTGGCCGCACCGACCGCGCGTACGGCGCTCGGGTTACCGATCTGCCGGGCGATATCGCTGTAGCTTCGGGTCTGGCCGAACGGAATGGTGAGCAACGCCGCCCACACCTGGCGCTGAAACGCGGTGCCGGCAAAATCCAGTGCCAACTCGAACCGTTGGCGCTTGCCGGCAAAGTACTCTTCCAACTGGCGAGCGGCTTCGCGCAGTATTGGCTGCTCATCATCCCGATGCACCTCACCCAGGCGAACGCGGTTTTCCCGCTCCTCTTCCCACAGCACGGCGGCCAGGCGCTCGCCGCGGGCCACCAGGGTCAAGGTGCCGACCGGGGACTGCATCAGGGTGAAGGCGCTGGACATGCTTGTTTCTCACTGCAGGGCTAGGTCCGGGCACTGTAGCGCCGGCCCACACCTCGCGCATCCGCTTTCTTGCTCAGGCAATCAATCAGCTCGCGATGCGGCGGGCTTGGGCCAGGTCGATTTTGGGGATCAACGCCGCAGGTATGCGAGAAACCTCGGACAGGTTGTAAACCCGGAATCGCTCGCTGACAACCTGCTCGGCCATCAGCGTCAGCGACGGCAGTATGCGGCTCTCCCAGTGCTGGTCGAGCCCACAGGGGGAATGCTGCCCCTCACCGTTCTCGTAAAAGCGCCCTAATGACTGGTCCAGGTCAACACCCACCAGCAACACCTGCTCGAACCCCAGGTGATACGCCAGTTGCAGGGCGACATAAACCACTGTCCGGGCATCGAAGTAGCCGCTTGAGAGGTCTTTGCTGAAGGCGATCGACCGCGCCCGCTTGCTCCACAACGCCCTGCTGCAGACATGGGTTGCGCCGTGCCCCCGCAACCCGTCGAGCATGCCGGGGTTGTCGGCTTTATGCAGCGGATAACACTCGGTGTCGGGCGGGATGTCAGCGCCGACGAACTGCTCTGGCCACAGTGCCAAGCGCTGGCTATCGCGCAACGCCAAGGCAAACAGCTCTGGCTGCTGTGTGCGAAAGCTTTTGTCGGTGCAGATGTAAAAGAACGGCTTCACGGCACACGCAGCGGTGAGGGAAACCGAACCATTCATGGCAATCACAGGGAGGTGTGAAAATTCAAGCAAGGGGAACTGTTTGGCAGAAGCGCCCGACGCAAGAATCACCACCGGCCCTTTCTGGGTGTTTCGGCACGCCTCGAAACCTGAGAACGCGCCGCGCTCGGCATCGAGCTGTGACGGAGATATATTCATCGCGCCATCATCGGTTTGGAGTACCTAAAACACAATACCCCTCGGACACCGAACGATCCCTTTTACAAAGCCCTTACACAATCTGACCAACGTCTTGCCGTTCGTTTCACGCGACGACTCTCTTTTATGCATGAGTCGCCTTGCCGGTTACCCCTGGCGGTACTAATACTTAACTCTCTGCCTGGGGAGGCACGAACAATGCAACCAAGATTCGTTATCGTTCCCGCAGTGCCTATCGAAAGGGAATCCTTCCGCGTCGCTGGTCGCTACTACGCAGCTACCGTCTGCGGCGGCTACGACATCTACGACAATCAAGCAAAGGAGCGTCTCAAGCCCAGTTACTCCTGCAAAGAAGATGCGCAGGTGCAATGCCGTCAGATGAACCTGAAAGCGTAGAAGCCATGGGACTGCCAGGGGGCAGGCATCACCTCAATCCAGGCATTCCCGGGCCGCCAGCCGCAGCTTGTTGCCCGAGAGGAAACTGCCTTTGTAGAAAGTCGCCCGGCTGCCCTCACCGGACTCCAACACTTCCAGGACTTCATCAGAGGTCACTGCGCTGGGTGCGGTCAGGCGGTAGCCATGTGAAATGGATTTTTGCGTCGTGAGTGGCGCCAACGCTTGCCACTTGGGCAATACACAGGCGGCATAGACTTCTGGCGATTTGCGGGTCAGCTTGCTGGCTGTTGGCTTTCCTGGGTTTGCACAACCGGCCAGGGTGACGACCAGTGCGTAGCAAAAAGAGATGCGAAAGTTAGGCATTTGCATTTGACTCAAGTGGACAGGATGCATTTTAACCATGGTTTTGCATGACAAAAAGCCCGCGCATCTGGGGCGCGGGCTTTTGTACTCAGGTTTGCAGCCGGCTAGCTAGGCCTTCGAACACATGAGGGCTGCATCGAGCAGCCGCCCGTGGTCATACCAGGCATCGCGCTGATAGGCCATGAACTGCTGACGCGTGCCGTAGCTGCGCAACTCTACAAGGCCATTGGCTGTGTTGGGGTCAGTACTGTCGACGAACAGACGCACCGAATCACCACTACCCACCTCATAGGTGGTTGCACTCCCATGCATCTCTTCCTTGACGCACCCTAGATAATCCGGCGGGCTCTTCTCGGTGATACCGGAGGTATGATCATGCCCATCCCGGACATCGGGGTTCTGTGCACACCCCGTCATAAAAGTTGCAGCCAACGCTGACATCAGTATTGCGCTTGCGAGCGATCTAGAGTTCTTCACGCGACACACTCCGGCGCCCCCTTCAACAACCCTTTGAAAATAGCTAACGAGCAACGCCCTTTTTCGTTTTTTTGGCCAGTCCCATATTAACCCTCAGTCATAACCGAGCAATATTCTTCTTCGCTATAGGGGATGTGGCAGCGCCCTACCCTATTTGCAAGCTGACGGGAACACGCCATGCCGCTTTGCCATTAGCACCGCTCAATCTTGCTCGGCCACTTCACAAACGCCATTTGCACGCCCCTTGCCGGTGTACGAGACCCCCACAGACTCATCCGGGTTGACCATGATAGAGACGGTAACCCCATCGCCCTTGGCTTCGTAGTACGCGTCACTGAATTTCTTCAGTTTTGCCTCCTTGGCATTTATGTAGACAGGGCCGCCTTCATCCGCGTGCACTTCGATTCCGCCCGGGCATGTGGCATTCACCAGTGGGATGCCTGCGTTGGCCATCCCGGCAACAGAAATCAGAACAACGCCCAGCACTCGCCTCTTCATTCAAACCTCCTGATCCGGTTAATCCTTATATACAGTGATAGACGAAGGCCCTGGAACCGGACCATTGCCGGCCAGAAATGCTTTCGCATCGAGCGGTGAGCATCATGCTCTGCCCGCCTGGCTCTGCACATACTGCTCAGCCATCACTTTGCCTTCGAGTATGGCCTCCGTCGAGGACGAAAATGCCCGACTCACTCGCAGCGTTCTCGAGACGCTGCCGGGCCGGCCGACCTCCACCAGCATTCCGGTCGGTGAGTCAGTGCACGACTCCCACAGAACGTAAATGGATGCCTGGTAACCAAGGTACGAATGCACATAAAGATCATGACTGGTGGACTGAAGGTTCATCTGATTCTCCAACGGGGCGCCCTGATTGCACCTTTGCTGCAAATACGACTGGTGCGTTCACGCGTGCGTTCCGTTGTCCTCGTCAAGTTACCTGCCCCGGTGAAGCCGGACCAGCACGTCAGAGTACATCTGTACTCCTGCGCAATCCTTACTATTTCAAGCAGGTTGCGGGCCTACCCATAGCAACCAGACCCTCGGTGGCAATTCGGCGTGCACGCCCCACGCCCCACGCCAGCGCTCTGGTCATCGACTCGCCGGGCCTCGAGTCGAAAGCCTCCTCGTGAAGCGCGGTACCAGCGGCCGCATAGACGCCGATGAACATCTGCGTAGCGCCTGTGCGCGACAGCCTCACCTGAACATCGATAACCGTGCCGTTATAAAGAGCCTCATCGTGCTCCCGGTGATGCAGGGTCGGGTCCGCCCACAGCCAATAAGTTTCTCCGCGAATTCGCATGCCGCCTCCTCCGACTGATGTCTATTTGGAATGGCCAAATACCACCATAGCGAAGCGGTGCGACCGCACAACCGGTACACGCGGAACTGTGGACTGAATCGGACCACCGGTTAAATAACCGTTACAAAATCAAGGATTTGTACAACTTCAGGCTGGGCGCGGCAGCTTGATGATCGCCGAGGGCTTTGCAGGGAAAAATTCTGGTGGTTCGCTGCGACGGACAGGAACGACCACAGCTAAGCGCCGTGGCCAACCTTCTCCATCATTTGATAAAGCGAACCTGTGAGTTGATTTTTTCGATCACCGAGCCTTTGCGCTCGTTGAAGCGCAGCTTGTTTTGCTCGAACAGGTTATTACCCTTGGTATCGATGGAGATAATCAACGGGCCAAACTCCCGCACGCGATTGACCCAAAGCGTTTCGGGCATTCCCAAATCTTGCCACTCAGCCCGCTCGATCTCTTCCACCTGGGTTGCGGCGAGTACTGCACAACCGCCGGGGAACACCGCATGCACAGCCTTGTTTTCCAGGCACCCAGTGGTGGTTTCGGGGCCCATGCCGCCCTTGCCGACGATCAGCTTTACGCCAGTCTGCTCAATGAATTCCTTCTCGAACTTTTCCATCCGCATGCTGGTGGTCGGGCCGATGGAAACCATCTCGAAGGTGCCATCGTCTTTCTCGCGCACGATCGGGCCAGCATGAAATATGGCCCCACCGCGCAAGTCGACCGGCAGTTCACGCTTGAGCTCGATCAGGCGACGGTGTGCCACGTCGCGACAGGTGACCAACTGCCCTGTCAGGTAAATCACATCACCAACGTTAAGGTCTGCGAGATCTTCGTCCTTGATTGGGGTGCTGAGGATCTTTTTCACAGAACAACTCCTTCGTGGGACAGAATGTCGTAAGACAGGTCGGCGTTGATACGGATCTTGCCGCGCCGGTGTGCCCAGCAACCAGTGGACACGGCCACGCCAATGGTTGATGGGTGGCGAGCGGACGATTCGATGTTCACGCCCATGACGCTGCTATTGCCGGTCAACCCTTGCGGACCGATACCAATCTCGTTGAGGCCCTCTTCAAGCAACTGCTCCATCAAGGCCGCACTTTCATTGGGGTGGCTGGAGTCCACCGGGCGCAGGATTGCCCGCTTGGACAGACGCGCAGCGGTTTCCACTGATGTTGATACGCCGACGCCAACCAGCAACGGCGGGCACGCGTTGATGCCCCGCGAGGTGATCACATCAAAGACAAATTCGGTGACGCCTTCATATCCTTGACCCGGCATCAACACTTTGGCCGAACCAGGCAGCGTGCAACCGCCACCGGCCATGTACACGTCCACGATTGCATAATCGGCGTTGGGGATGATCTCCCAATCCAGCCATGGAATTTTCGAACCGGTATTGGTACCCGTATTCTTTTCGATAAAGGTCTCTACCGCGTTGTGACGCAGCGGGCCCTTGATAGTGGCTTCCTTGGTGGCGTTCTCGAGGATGCCCTCAAGCTCGCTGAGCAAGGGGAAGCTCGCGCCTGCCGAGATGAAGTACTGGATCACGCCGGTGTCCTGGCAGCTCGGGCGGTCGAGTTTGTCGGCGTAGTCCTGGTTCTCAGCCATTGAGTCATAGACAGCAATGGCGAGCGGGTTAGTTTCCGCGGCCCGCAATTGCGCGGTTTTTTTCTTCACGTCGGTTGGCAGGCGTTTGCCGATATAGGCGGTAAACTTCGCCATCGTCTCGGTAAGCGATAGTACAGCTGACTCTTTATCCATCATTTTCTCCTCACAGCATCACTGGGCTATTCGTGCGGGCTCAAAAGGCCAGCTATTGGTGTTTGCACTGCTCGATTCGATGCACCTGATTGTTGCTCAGTCGAGTCTGGCGCCGCGGCTGGCTGAGTATTCAGGGCCAGGTCCATTTGCTTTTTATCGAGTGCTCCGACCCATTTGGCGATCGCCATGGTGCCAACTGCATTTCCGATCGTATTGGTGATAGCGCGGGCTTCGGACATGAAACGATCCACCCCGAGCAGCAGCACCATGCCGGCTACCGGAATCTTGTCCATCGTCGCCAGGGTGGCTGCCAGTGTGATGAAACCGGACCCGGTGACACCCGCAGAACCCTTGGAAGTCAGCAACAACACGCCCAGCACGATCAACTGGTCCATTAGGGTCAGAGGCGTGTTGGTAGCTTGGGCGATGAAGATGGCTGCCATGGTGTAGTAGATGCACTGACCATCGGGGTTGAACGTCAGCCCGGACGGAATCACCAGGCCGACTACCGGCTTGGACACCCCTGCCTTTTCAAGTTTGTTCATCAGTTGCGGCACGACCGACTCTGAAGAACTGGTACCCAGGACAGTGAACAGTTCTTCCTTTAGGTACTTGAGAAACTTCCACAGGCTGAAGCCGGACAAGCGAGCGATGAAACCGAGCACGACCACGACAAACAGGAAACAGGTGACGTACATAGTCGCCACCAACTTGCCAAGCGATACGATCGAACCCAGACCGTACTTGCCAATGGTGAAAGCCATGGCGCCAAACGCCGCCAACGGTGCAAGTCGCATGATCATGCCGACAATGTAGAACATGCCGTGGGAGAAGGACTCCAGCACATCGACCATGGGTTTGCCACGCGGCCCCAGATGCGCCAACGCGATACCGAACAAGGTAGAGAACAGCAGAATCGGTAAAATCTGGTTCTGCGCAAACGCATCGGTGATACTGGCCGGGATGATTTTCATCAAGAACTCAGTGATACCGTCGCCACCCTGCGCAGCCGAGGTGTAGGTAGCGATGCTGGAGGCGTCGAGGTGCGCCGCATCAATGTTCATTCCGGCGCCTGGCTTGACGAAGTTGACAACCAGCAGGCCCAGGATCAGGGCGAATGTAGAAAGCACTTCAAAGTAGATGAGCGCTCGAGCGCCCACACGGCCGAGCTCCTTCATGTTCTCCATCTTGGCGATGCCCAACACCACCGTGGCGAAAATGATGGGTGCGAATACCATCTTGATCAGCTTGATGAACGCATCGCCAAGCGGTTTCAGGTCAGTGCCGATATCCGGCCAAAAAACACCTAGCAATACACCGGCGGCCACCCCGATCAGTACTTGGACATATAACTTACCCAGAATGCTTTTCATGACAGGACCCCTGAATTTTTATTCTTGTCAGGTAATACCGAGAAGACAGATCAACGACCCGTCTCTCGGCGCATTGTCTAAATTACGGTTCTGTTCAATCAGCGATCAATCAGCGCGATGACCGCATCGGTGATCTGGCGAGTAGTCGCTGTGCCGCCCAGATCAGGGGTGTGCAGGCCACTTTCGGTGACTGCTTCGATGGCCGACATCAACTGCCTGGCGGCAGCCCCCTCACCCAGGTGCTCGAGCATCAATGCCGCAGTCCAGAAGGTCGCAATCGGGTTGGCTACGCCTTTGCCGGTGATGTCGAAGGCAGAACCATGGATAGGTTCGAACATCGAAGGGAATTGACGCGACGGGTTGAGGTTGGCGGTCGGTGCGATGCCCAAGCTGCCAGACAACGCGGCGGCCAGGTCGGACAATATGTCGGCGTGCAGGTTGGTGGCGACAATCACGTCCAGTGTGGACGGTTTTAGGACCATGCGCGTGGTCACTGCGTCAACCAGTTCCTTGTCGATCTTCACATCCGGGAAGTCCTTGGCGACTTCGTAGAAGATCTCGTCCCACAGCACCATGCCATGACGCTGAGCGTTGGACTTGGTCACCATGGTCAGTTGCTTGCGTGGGCGACTCTGTGCCAGCTGGAAAGCAAAACGGTGAATGCGCTCGACACCGGCACGGGTAAATACCGATACCTCGGTAGCCACTTCTTCTGGCAGGCCGCGGTGCACGCGGCCACCATTACCGGAGTACTCACCCTCTGAGTTCTCACGCACGACGACCCAGTCGATCTGGTCGCCGTTATGCAACGGGCTTTTCACGCCCGGCAGTACACGAGCCGGACGCACGTTGGCGAACTGGTCGAAACCCTGGCAAATCGGCAGACGCAGGCCCCATAGGGAAATATGGTCCGGTACATTCAGGGCACCCACGGCACCGAAGAAAATAGCGTCGAAGCTTTTCAACTCCTCCAGCCCACCCTCAGGGATGTAATGGCCATTCTTCAGGTAGCTCTCCGAGCTCCAATCGAAGTCTTTGAAGGAGATTTCGAACCCACATTTTCTTGACAGCGCTTTCAGTACTTCAACGCCTGCGGCAATAACCTCAATACCAATTCCATCGCCTGGGACAGCTGCAATGTTGTACGCATGCATGAGTAGACACCTTCATTTGGATATTCTTGTTTTCCCTGCCGATCACACCAAGGCGACAGGATGTGGGCAGAGTGTAAGCAGAAATTCCAAGGAAATAAGCTACTCAAAATAACTTCAAAAGTTACTTGAGGTTATCAATCATGGGGCACATTCTGTACGAGCCCATCGTCGCTTCGAGCCAGCCATGAATCAGACATTTGACCTTTCGTTTTTCCACCTGCTCGCCACCCAGGGCAGCCTCGCGGCCACGGCACGCGAACTCGGCGTAACCCCCCCGGCAGTGAGCAAACGCCTGGCAGCGCTGGAGGCACGGTTTGGTGTTCGCCTGGTCAACCGCACCACCCGCTCGATGAGCCTGACCTCGGAGGGCGAGCTTTACTTTTCTCACGCTGCGCGCATCCTCACGCAAATCAATGAGGTAGAGCAGATGGTCGTCAGTAGCCGCGCGACGCCCAAAGGCCTTATCCGCGTGAACGCCTCCCTCGGCTTTGGTCGACGGCATATCGGGCCGGCCTTGGCAGCGTTCTTCAGCCGTTATCCAGAGGTGGAAATTCAGCTGGAAATCACCGACCATCCCTTGGATCTGGCAACCCACGGTTTTGATCTCGGGATCCGCTTCGGTACACTGCCGGATGCCGCATTCCACGCCCGCAAGATCGCCTCCAATCGCCGACTGGTGTGCGCCTCGCCGCTTTATCTGGAAAAGCACGGCACGCCGATGCGCCTGTCTGATTTGCAACAGCACAACTGCATCTTCATCCGGCAGAACGAAACGCCTTATGGCGTATGGAGTTTCACCACTGGCAGCCGTACGCAGAACATCAAGGTCCGCGGTGCCCTGGGCTGCAATGACGGGGAGGTGGCCCTGAACTGGGCGTTGGAAGGTTACGGGATACTGATGCGCGCCGAATGGGATATAGCCCGCTATGTACGCAGCGGCCGGTTGCGCCTGGTGCTGGAAGACGAAACACCAACCCGGGCAGATGTCTATGCGGTTTATCCTCAGCAGCTACACCTGTCAGCGCGGTTGCGCAGCCTTATCGACTTTCTCGTGGAGCGCTTCGCTCATATTGATCATGTGGAAGATGCCGAGTGAATGGCAGATGGCCTTGCAGCACCACCGGCTTACCGTTCATGCGTCGGCTTGGATGCCCCTCGATAAACGCAAAAACCCCTTTGTGAAGCGGGCAACTGGCCTTGTCGCCCAGCACCGCTGGCGTTTTACCGTTGACGGTGTGGGTGCCAGCCAGTTGGCATGACAGCACGCTGCCCCCGCTGCTGGTGGGGTCGCCCAGGCAGATGGGACGGTTCATGCCTTGGGTCGCCCGACACTTGGGAGGCCATACTTGAAGGGGTCAGCACCACGGTTGCGCTGGTTCTTCACTTTGCGTGCCTCATCTGGCGGGCTGATCATCTGCACGGTGAGGCTGCCGTCGCTGCCGGCGTACACCACGGCACTGGCACCGCCGTCGTGGTAGCTGGCGATGGTGGCCAGGTTGATTTCCACCAGCGCGCTGCTGACGCCGGTATTGCCCAGGCGTCGACCGATGTCATAGCCCTCGTCGACATTGCTCACATCCAGGCCTTGGCCATCGCTATTGAGGCTGTGCAAGGCGTTGGTCAGGGCGATTTCTGCTTCAGCGTTGTTAGTGGTGTCATAGAACACGCGCACCGGTTTTTGCCCATCGGGCAGCGTGTCGAGGGCCTTGAGCCAACCTGCCTGCAAGGCCTTGGCCTGCAATGCGGGTTTGAGGCGCTTTCCGTGCTCGTCCTGCATGGAAACCTTGATCGGACGGTGCAGGTAGCCCAGCACTGGCGCTGCGTCGAACTCCTTCAACTGGTGTTCGGTCCAGCGCACGGGCAGCCAGGGCGACGGTTCGAAATGGCCTGGGCCGCGGTTATTGAGGGTTTTCCACAAGGTGGGTAGTTGCGATGATCATCTGAGACAACCCGGTGCAGCGAACCGCTCGAAAAACAAAGTTAACCAGGAGTTTTGGGCCAGCACCTCGGTGTATTGCTGGCACATTGGACTATTGATAAGGTGGTTTCATCGTCCGCTTGTCAGATTAATATTGCCTCCAACGTGTCCTGGCAGGTGCGAGGGCGGGCATAACTATCTCATGCAGTGGCCATACTTCGGTGTGTTTCAATCAGACGAAGTACAACCCCTGGATCGGCAAGCGTCGAGATGTCTCCTAACCCCTCATACTCCGCAGCCGCGATCTTGCGCAGGATTCGCCGCATGATCTTTCCCGAGCGGGTCTTGGGCAGCCCTGGCGCCCACTGGATCACGTCCGGCGAGGCAATCGGGCCGATCTCCTTGCGCACCCAGTTCTTCAGCTCCAGGCGCAGCGCCTCGTCCGGCACCTCGCCAACGTTGAGGGTGACATACACGTAGATGCCCTGCCCCTTGATGTCGTGCGGCACGCCCACTACCGCCGCCTCGGCGACTTTCGGGTGCGCGACCATGGCACTCTCGATCTCGGCGGTACCCATGCGGTGGCCGGAAACGTTGAGTACGTCGTCCACCCGGCCGGTGATCCAGTAGTAACCGTCCTCGTCGCGGCGAGCACCGTCACCGGTGAAATACATGCCACGGAAGGTCTTGAAGTAGGTGTCGACGAAACGGTCGTGGTCGCCATACAGCGAACGCGACTGGCCCGGCCACGAGTCGAGGATTACCAGGTTGCCCTCGGCGGCACCTTCGATCAGGTTACCCAGGTTATCCACCAGTGCCGGCACCACACCGAAGAACGGACGGGTCGCCGAGCCCGGCTTGAGCGCCGTGGCGCCGGGCAGCGGGCTGATCAGGACACCACCGGTCTCGGTCTGCCACCAGGTGTCGACGATCGGGCAACGCTGCTTGCCGACAGTCTGGTAGTACCAGTTCCAGGCCTCGGGGTTGATCGGCTCGCCCACCGAGCCCAGCAGGCGCAGGCTCGAACCGTCGGCACCGGCCACGGCGGCCTGGCCCTCGGCCATCATGGCGCGGATCGCGGTCGGCGCGGTGTAGAGGATGTTGACCTTGTGCTTGTCGACGATCTTCGACACCCGGGTGATATCCGGGTAGTTCGGCACGCCTTCGAACAGTAAGGTGGTCGCACCGTTGGCCAGCGGGCCGTAGACGATGTAGCTGTGGCCGGTGACCCAGCCGACGTCGGCGGTGCACCAGTAGGTTTCGCCCGGGCGGTAGTCGAACACCCGCTCATGGGTCAGCGCGGCATACACCAGGTAGCCGCCGGTGGTGTGCAGCACACCCTTGGGCTTGCCGGTGGAGCCGGAGGTGTAGAGGATGAACAGTGGCTCTTCGGCGCCCATTTCCTTCGGCGCACAGTGGCTGGAGGCCACTTTCATCAGGTCTTCGTACCAGATGTCGCGGTGCTGGTGCCAGGCAATGTCGCCACCAGTGCGCTTGCACACGATGATCTTCTGCACGCTGCTGGTTTCCGGGTTGGTCAGCGCCAGGTCGACGTTGGCCTTGAGCGGGGTACGCCGGCCACCGCGCACGCCTTCGTCGGCGGTGATCACGATCTTGGACTTGCAGTCGATGATACGGCCGGCCAGCGCCTCGGGTGAAAAACCGCCGAACACTACCGAATGGATCGCACCGATACGGGCACAGGCGAGCATGGCGACCACGGCCTCGGGGATCATCGGCATATAGATGGTGACCACGTCACCGCGGTGCACATCCTGGCCACGCAGGGCGTTGGCGAACTTGCAGACTTGCTCGTGCAGTTCGCGGTAGGTGATGTTGCGGTGCTCGGAAGGGTCGTCGCCTTCCCAGATGATGGCCAACTGGTCGCCGCGCTCTTCGAGGTGGCGGTCCAGGCAGTTGGAGGAAACGTTCAGAGTGCCGTCGGCGAACCATTTGATATCGACGTGATGGTCGTCGAAGGAGGTCTGCTTGACCTTGGTGAACGGCTTGATCCAGCGGATGCGCTGGGCCTGCTCACGCCAGAAGCCGTCCGGGTTGATCACCGACTGCTGGTACATGGCCTTGTAGGTGGCCTCGTCGGTCAGGGTGGTGGCCGCAACCTCGGGACGAACGGGATACAGTGGAGCCGCACTCATCTGTGTTACCTCGGTGTCAAAATTGTTTTTGTTGGATCAGCTGAAGCTGCACACGAGCTCACGCAAAGCGATCAAATACTGAATCGCCCCAGCAGCCTATCTTGCTCCCCGACATGCTCGACCATGGCCGAGCACTGGTTGGCCTGCTGTTCCGCGCTACCGGAAACTTCAACGCTGATATCGCGGATCGTTGTGGTATTCCGGTTTATTTCCTCGGTCGTAGCACTCTGCTGTTCAGCCGCCGCAGCGATCTGCAGGTTCATCTCGTTTATCCGGTTGATCGCTTCCCGTATGCGTTCAAGCATCCCGTTAGCAGCGATCGCGTCTTGCGCCGTTTTGCTGGCTGTGTCCCGGCTGAATTGCATACGTGATTGCGCTTGTTTAACGCCCGACTGCAACTGGTCGATCATCTGGCGTATCTCCTGAGTGGAGTGCTGGGTTCTCGACGCAAGCGACCACACCTCATCGGCAACCACGGCAAAGCCGCGCCCGGATTCGCCCGCGCATGCCGCTTCGATGGCGGCGTTGAGCGCGAGCAGATTGGTTTGATCGGCGATGCTGGTAATCACCGAGAGAATCGACTCAATGTTCTGGCTGAGCAGGGACAACTCATTGATGGCACAGCCGGTAGCGTCCATTTCCTCTGCCAGACGCAGAATTGCGTTGGTCGAGCGCGAAACAAGGGCAACGCCGTTGACAGTCTGCTCATCAGCGGTCACCGCCGCCTGCGCATTGCCGGCGACCTCTTCCGCGGTGGAAGCCATCTCCTGCATGGCCGTGGCCAATTGCTCCAGTTCCTGCAGTTTCGTCTGCACGCGGTCGGCCGTCTGGCTGGCCTCCACCGAGGCCACCGTCGTGCTTTCACGCACGTGCTGGGCACTGCTCACCACATCGCCAATGAGCGTCCGGAGATTTTGCAAAAACCGGTTGAACTGTGCCGAAACCAGCGATATTTCATCGTTGCCGGTAACGGGCAGCTCACGGGTTAGGTCGCCTTGCCCGTCATTGATGTCTATCAACGAGTCTTTCAGGCGGTCCAGTGGACGCAGCAACATTTTCACCCAGACCCCGAGGAGCAATAGGCTGATCAACACGCCAAGGCCGGTGCCGACAACCGCGCGCCAGCCCAGCACACGGGCAGCGGCCATCACCACCCCTTCATCCAGAACGATGCCAATGTACCAGTCCATGCCCTTGAGTTGGCTAAGGGGAATGAAAGCGACGAGAAGGGTCTTGCCGTCGTGGTTGATCTCGCGCAGCTTGCTCTCAAGAGGCGGAAGATCACCGGCAAAAACCTCACCGTAGGACTTGCCATTCAGTTTGGTTTGCGGGTGCGAAATAATGTTGCCGTTCTTGCTTAGCAGAAAGGCATAGCCGGCACCACCGAAGTCTAGGGTGTTTATAGCGTCTGCTACCGCCTTCAAATGAATCTGCCCGCCGAACACGCCGATAGTCTGGCCAACATCACTGACCTTGCTCACCGCAGATATCAGAATCTCGCCGGTGGTGGAATCGGGGTAGGGCTCAGTAAACACGGCATGATTGGCAGCTTTACCCACCCCATACCATGGCCGCGTACGCCCATCATAATCAGCCTGGGGGTTCCAGGAAGCGCTGGTAATCAGCGGCTTTCCGGTGGAATCGTAGGCGCCGAAGACAATTTTGAATTCTGTGTTGAGCACCGGCGAATCGAGAACGCGTTGAGTGGCCTCGGGACTGTACTGGCTATTGATGGCCTGGCCAGCCAGATCAATCAACAGCAATTTGCCATTGAGCCAGTTCTCAATCTGCCTGGCCATGGTATTGCTGGTTTCCGCGATGTTCGCCTCTACCTGCTCGCGCAACAGTTCGCGCACTTGAGTAATCTGCAGCAGCGACAACAGGCCAGTGGTGACGAACAGCACACAGGCGGCCACAAGACTTACCTTGTAACGGATCTTCATCAAGAACTCCAACGAGGCGGGCTGATCGCATTGCCCGCGCCCGGCAGCGCGTGCGAATGGCTGCCGAGAGCGCTAACCAAGGGATTAGAAGAAGCCGAGCGGATTGATGTCGTAGCTGACCAGCAGGTTCTTGGTTTGCTGATAATGATCGAGCATCATTTTGTGGGTTTCGCGACCGACGCCAGACTTTTTGTAGCCACCGAACGCGGCGTGAGCCGGGTACAGGTGGTAGCAGTTGGTCCATACGCGGCCCGCTTTGATGCCCCGGCCCATGCGGTAGGCGCGGTTGATGTCGCGGGTCCACAGGCCTGCACCAAGGCCAAACTCGGTGTCGTTGGCAATCGCCAGGGCTTCCGCTTCGTCCTTAAAGGTAGTGACGCCGACGACCGGGCCAAAGATCTCCTCTTGGAACACACGCATTTTGTTGTGGCCCTTGAGCAGGGTCGGCTGGATGTAATAACCCGCCGACAAGCTGCCCTCGAGCTTCTCCACCGTGCCGCCAGCAAGCAGTTCAGCGCCTTCCTGTTCGGCGATTTCCAAATAGGAAAGGATCTTGTCGAACTGCTGCTCGGACGCTTGGGCGCCGACCATGGTGTCGGTGTCCAGCGGATCGCCGCGCTTGATCTGGTTGATCTTCTTCAACACTTCAGCCATGAACGCCGGGTAGATCGACTCTTGAACCAAAGCTCGCGATGGGCAGGTGCACACCTCGCCCTGGTTGAAGAATGCCAGCACCAGGCCTTCGGCGGCTTTTTCAATAAAACTGGGCTCAGCCTGCATGATGTCTTCAAAGAAGATATTCGGCGACTTGCCGCCCAGCTCTACCGTAGAAGGAATGATGTTCTCGGCAGCACATTTCATGATGTGCGAGCCCACTGGGGTAGAACCGGTGAAAGCGATCTTGGCAATGCGCTTGCTGGTGGCCAGTGCCTCACCGGCTTCACGGCCGAAACCATGCACGATATTGAGCACGCCAGGCGGCAGTAGGTCGCCAATCACTTCTAGCAGGACAGTGATGCCCAGCGGCGTTTGCTCCGCCGGCTTGAGCACGATGCAGTTACCCGCAGCCAGGGCGGGTGCCAGTTTCCAGGCAGCCATCAGGATGGGGAAGTTCCACGGGATGATCTGTCCGACTACTCCGAGCGGCTCGTGAATGTGGTAAGCCACGGTGTTACCGTCGATCTCAGCAGCACTGCCCTCTTGGGCGCGTAGGCAACCGGCGAAGTATCGGAAGTGGTCGGCGGCCAACGGAATATCGGCGTTGAGCGTTTCGCGGATCGGCTTGCCATTGTCCCAGGTTTCAGTAATGGCCAGCAGCTCAAGATTCTGTTCGATGCGATCGGCAATTTTTAACAGTATGGTCGAGCGTGTCAAAACCGACGCACGCCCCCAAGCATCTGCAGCGGCATGCGCCGCATCCAGAGCGCTTTCGACATCGTCAGCGCCAGAGCGCGGAAACTCGGCAATCGGCCGGCCATTGACCGGAGACGTGGTAGTGAAATATTCAGCGTTGATCGGACCGACGAACTCGCCGTTGATAAAGTTGCCGTAGCGAAGCTTGAAGGAAACCTTGGAACCTTCAGTACCGGGATGTGCGTAGCGCATTATTGTTTCCTAGTTATTGTATTTAGCTGGAGGAGCCTGGGACGGGGCGTGTCAGGTAAAACTTCCGCCTGGATTAGCGGGTGGCCCACCGCCATCGCGTTGGTGCCGCTATAGAGTTATCAGGTGTTGGCTCAAGCTCAAATCGATTATTCGAAGGGCTTGAACGGCTGGAGCGATACGACGGCAAAAGGGTGCGAGCTACTGGACCGGTGGCTGGGCGCTCTCCTCAAACAGTTCGGAAATCATCGGCCGGTTGCGACGGGTTTGCAGGCAGCAGAGGTAATAGCTGATGGTAAAAGGTTGTTCGACAAAGGCGATCGCCTTGGTCCCGGGCCGATCTGCATACTCCACTGATGATACGAATCCCACCCCGATGCCATGAACGACCGCATGAACAATGGCTTCTCGACTGTTTAGCTGCATCGTGCAGTTAAGTTTTACGTCATGAGCCGCGCAGCCCTCCTCCACTAATTGCCTTGTGCGCGAACCCTCCTCCCGTAGTACTACAGGTTGGCCAACAATATCTTTTACACTTACTACGTCCTGGCTTGCCCACGGGTGGTCATCTCGCACTACCGCCAGAATCGGACAGGTCCGATACAACTGGGTACTAAGGCGAGGGTCAAACTCGGACAACGCCAATATGGCAATATCAATATCAAAGTTATACAGCCGGTCAAGCGTTCCCGTTTCCGTTGTGAACGAAGTTTCCAATTCTACGTCTGGATGCTTCTGCATCAGCGAATAGGTGAGGCTCATGGCAATCGGCGGTGAAACGGCACCAATCCGCAACATCCCGTGCTTGCGCTGACGAAAACTCTGCAACAACTGGATCGCTTCATCTTCCTGCCCAAACAAGCCCTGCGTTATATCGTATAGCATATGTCCGGAAGCACTTAGCTCGACATATCGGCCGCGCCGGTGAAACAGCTCTACGGAAAATTTTTTCTCCAGTGCGCTGACTTGCTCACTGATGGTAGATTGGCCCACGCTCAAGTATTCTGACGCCAGGGTAAAACTTCCTGTACGTGCGACAGCATGAAACGAACGTAGCCATTTATGATACTGATACATGTTTAATCTCTTTGTTAGAGCATCTGATCGTCAATCCAAAAGGCATATACCCGCAAGGGCCAGATGATAGGGTCCTTGCCTATAGCATAGACCGTTTTTCTGATTAAAAAGAGGTCGCCGACCATCCACGTATTTTCTACGAGGGGGGATTGGCACGCAAAGGGTCGACGACCTAGAGGGAAACGTTTGTTTTACAACAGCACGCGGCCAATGCATGCAAAGCAGAATCGACAGCCCATAATTTAGAAATTTATCACATAACTGGCGATCACCCGGTTTTCATCGCCACTGTCCGCATAGTTTGAACGATTGGTCGCGTTTCGCCACCGAAGCGAAAAATTCTTCAGTGGACCGGATTGAACAACATAGATGATATCGGTGCTGCGCTCCCACTCATGCCCCTCTTCATCCAGGGCTCGCAACGCGGCAGACTTGGATGTCTTGATGTTGGTCGGGTCAACGTCGTCACCCTTGACATAACGCAAGTTGAACGTCAGGCCAGGGATACCCAGTGCAGCGAAGTCGTACCCGTACCCCGCGTAGATAGCCTGTTCATTGGCCAACGAGAAGGTGCTCACTAGCATTTCGGCAAACAGGTAGGTATCGGTACCGGAAATATAGGGAAACGCAGTATCGCCAGAGCTCTTTTGATAACCACCGCTCAGGGTGTGCCCAGCAATGGTGTAGCCCATGTTGCTACTGAATGTGCGGTTCTCCACCTCGCCGACAAGCTTGCGTCCGGTTTCACGAGCGTCAAAGTAGCGGGCTTCGACAAAGGCTTTACCTGCGCCTAGCGGCGTGTGGAACTTTATCCCCAGATAGTCCCGGCGAACAATATCATCAAGCTCACTCAGATGATAAGAAAGTGTCAGGTTGGGGAGCACCTGATAGTCCAGGCCACCATAGGAATAGTGGTCACCAGTTACTGCAGCGTAACCTCCAAACTGGGAGGTCAATGTGAGATCATCGGAACTGGATGAATCTCGCTGCTTAACTGAGTCGACCTGTCCCGCCGTAACGTTCAGGCCGGTAATGTCCTTAGAGACAAGATGGGCACCATTAAATACCTGGGGCAACAAGCGGCTATTGTTCGACGACAACAGTGGCAGTACCGGATTCAACCCACCAATACGCAACTCTGATTGCGCAAAGCGTGCCTTGGCGGTTACTGCCAGCTTTGAATAATCATCTTCAGCGCGTTTCTCGGACCCACGCGGCAGCAAACCTGTGCCGGTGCGGGCTGGGCTGGAATCAAGTTTCAACCCGAGCATCCCGATCGCGTCGACACCAAAACCAACCGTACCATCGGTAAAACCCGACTGTAGGTTCAGGATAAAACCTTGAGCCCACTCCTCGCGCTTTGATTGACTCGGGGCACCATCGCGAAAGTCGCGGCTGTAATAAAAATTTCGCAGCTCCAGTGAACCTTTACTGTCACCGATAAAGTCCGCGAAGGCGCTAGATGCACATGGCACCAGGGTTATGCACGCTGCGGTTTTCAGGTAGTGATGAGGTCTTGTTTTCATTATTGTTTGATCTCTACGTTGAGTAATACACCCAAGCACACGGGTGCGCTGGTGGCAGCCCATACAATCAGGTTTCGGCGAACAAACGGTTGAGTAAGGCAAATAAAGATTTTCGGCGTTCACAAGCATGTTAGTTGCTGCATTACATCTACAGCCAGGTCAAACACGTGATAATAATTTAGAACACGCGCCGCAGCACGCATGCGGTATTTTATTGTTCAGCGGGCGATTGATAATCACAGGGAAAGTGGCTTCGGACAATCCACCCTGGGCACATTACCGGTGCCATGCAAACCCTCCAGATTTGTTCAAGATTGGTTCAACCCCGTCGATGGCGCCGATCCTTGCCATGATGGCTTCTGGACTGGCGTTGCCACGGCACTCGGTTTTTCATGCAAGGTGCAGGGGCGTGCGGCTTCTGCGGAAAAACTGATTTGGCCAGGGCCGGCAGTTAGGCCTTTGCCCAGCTGTCGACGCCATTTTTCTTCGGCGTTGACGGACACCACAGTGGCGCCGGCGTGAGCAAAGCCGGCAAGAACGGTGTCGCAACGCAGCAATTCCGGGCCGGCCTTCACCACAGGTCGCCACGTCTCGATATCCAGATAGTAGTTACCGGAAATGCCGTGTTTGGGCGGAGGTCTCCCCGTGATGATAGACATGTTGCTTGTGCAGGTGAATAAAGATATCAAACCATTAACCGCCCTGGAAAAGCCTTGTTTGATAAAGTTTTGAATGCCGGGTATCGAGGCCTGTCCGAGACAACGCTGTAAGTAACTCTGATCGCTGCCATCGATGCAAATAACGACAATCGGTCGCTTTGGCCAGCTATATTTGGTTCCATTGACACTTACAGCATTGGTCATGTGAATGTCCTTCTGTAAAATGCTGCCTGCTGCTGCCAGGAGCAGAAGCAGGCAGCGCCCTGCGAACTAATTCACACTTAGCTCGATTGTGGCATTTCACCGCGTTCCAGACGCTTGTTGATGTCTTCGATCACTGCCGGCAGGTCGGCGATGGTGTCGATCAGGTAGTGCGGACGCGAGCCTTCGAACATCTTGACAATACGCGCGCGCTCTTCTGCCAGGACCTCCAAAGACAAGGATTTGTATTGGTCATAGGTCAAGCCGAGAGCGTTACCCGAACAGGTCAGCGCCACCGTCCACATGCCTGCGCTGCGACCTTCGAGGATACCTGGCCAGGTGTCGTCAACCTTCACGCAGGCCGCGACGTCGTCGATACCTAAGGCGATCACGTTAGCCAGCGCTTGTGCGGGATAAGGACGACCGTTCGGCACTTCGTCGGTAGCTACCACATGGTCAGTGACATAGCCGTTCTCACGGGCCAGATCGACGACCTTCTGCATGACCACCGCGGGATAACCGGAGCACGAACCGATTTTCAGACCTTTGCTACGCAGCGTGGCGATGGCATCCAGAGCGCCTGGAATCAATGCCGAGTGCACCGCAATCTTTTCGATCTGCAGCGGCATGAAGCGCTCATAGATGGCGGTCACGTCGTCGTCAGTCGGAGTACGTCCGAAGGCCGCGCGATAACGTTCGGCAATTTCCGGCACATCGCAAAGAGTACGGATATGATCCCATTTGCCCATGCCCATTGGGCCACGGGCTTCTTCAAGAGTAACTGCAACACCGAACTCGCCAAAGGCTTCGACAAAAATCTGAGTCGGCGCGAAAGAGCCGAAATCTACAACAGTGCCAGCCCAGTCCAGAACGACAGCTTTAAGTTGATTCGGTTGTTCGTAGTTCATATTGATACTCCACTTAGTTTTTAATGATCAACCCCGAAGATCATTAGCCATGCTACAGGGCTGTATACAGGTTTTAACGCAATAGCTGTTCAGCACTCGCATCACTGAAAAGTTTTCAATCAGTGATCGTTGACGACAAATGCGCAGACAGCATAAGTAGTACTCAATATGTAGCGGCTCATCGATAAAGCTCACCGGACATGCTCCGGGTAACGCGATATATTCCACAACAGAGACGAAACCGATACCAATGTTTTGCATGATCGCGTGAGTTATCGCCTCACGACTGTTCAATTGCATCACGCAGTTGAGTGTTACACCGTGCTGCTGGCAATAGTCTTCGAGCCGCTGCCGGGTCCGCGATTGTGATACGCGCAACACCAGCGCCCGTCGCGGTGGAAAAGCTCCACCGCGAATTTCTCCTCAAGAGCACCGACTTGTTCGCTTACAGTCGGCCGACCGACGCTGAGGTACTCAGCGGCGAGGGCGAAACTGCCCGTACTTGCCACGGTATGGAAGGAGCGGAACCACTCATTGTGTTGATACATATGAGGCGCCTAGATAAGCGAGTCAGCGTACAAGTTGCAAGCTTCAGCGCCGGATGAACAGGGCTACGGTTGCGCTGGAAAGACAGGCCGCAGTCACTACGATAAAGATCAGCGAAGTGTTACCGGTGCTGTCGAGCATTGAACCAATTAGCGGCTCTGCCAAGCCTGCGAACAGGTAGGAAGAAAAGTTCATGATCCCGGTGGCTGTGCCAGCACGTTTGGCACCGACTAGATCAGGGCACAGTGCCCAGAAGCTGGAAGCAGGGCCGTAGACGAAGAAGCCGCAAAGGAACAGGGCTACCAGACCAATACCGCTGTGGGAAGGCAGACTCCACATCCACAGGCTGGTTGCAGCGCCGAGGAACATGTAGAGCATGATCGCCAGATAACGCTTGGAGCCAAACAGCTTGTCGGATACCCAACCATTGCTCAGTGCACCGACTGCCATGCCTACCGGCAATGCAACGGTGATCCATTTAGGGTCGATGAAGCCGTCACCATGTTTCCAGTCAGCGCCCATGAAGTGCACCGGCACCCAGACGATCAAGCCATAGCGGGCGGCGTTCTGGAAGCCAAGGGATACAGCCGCAATAATCAGACGGAAGTTTTTCAGCACAGCTTTGTAACGCTGCGCCGAAGTTTCCACTTCACCGTCGGCAACTTCGTGGTCCTTATCGCCAGCATTGGCCACACCGGTGTCGGCAAGTGGTTCAAAGCCGAGGTCCTGCGGACGTTCACGAGCGACCAG
The DNA here is from genome assembly GCF_015751845.1 of Pseudomonas sp. M2. NCBI lineage: Bacteria > Pseudomonadati > Pseudomonadota > Gammaproteobacteria > Pseudomonadales > Pseudomonadaceae > Pseudomonas > Pseudomonas sp. M2. The sequence continues at coordinate 5,068,088 of NZ_JADOUD010000001.1, read as the reverse complement.
GTAGAACAGGATGCCACCTGCCAGCATCAACAATACTGGCAGCCGGAAGATCCACCGCCACTCGAGCTGGAAGACCTCCAGGACAACGATCGAGGTGATGTACGACAGTACCGATGCACAGCCGGCGGCGAATACATAGAAGCCATAGACCTTGCCGCGTTCGCCGGCGCTCCACCAGTTCGACAGCAAGCGGCTACCCGGCGCCCAGCCCAAAGCTTGGAAGTAACCGTTGATACCCCATGGCAGGATCAGGCTGGCGAGGCCGCCGGCGAAACTGGTTACCCAGTTGGCGCCACAGGACAGTACCGCGCCCAGACTCATGATGCGCCGGCCGCCGAACTTATCGGCGAGATTGCCATTAATGGCCTGACCGATGGCATACGCCCACAGCATGACGGCCGATGCCCAGCCCAGGGTTTCTTTGGTAAAACCAAACTCAGCCTGAATGCCGGGGATGGCAAAACCGAAGGTTTGTCGCCCGGTATAGAAGAATAGGTAGCACAACATAGCAGCCAATAGCATGCGCCATTGAGCCACGCGGAAGGATGACGTCGGCACTGCAAGAGCGGACAGGGTGTCGGCACGATTCATGATGTTTTCCTTTTTGTTCGTTCCCACCAGCCGTTAACAGGCGGGGGTGGCACTCTTTTTTGGTGCATCAGGAAACCGCTGCAACAAACGCCGCAGCTAATGGAAATTCGTCCCTAGGCGGCTTGAGCGCCGATGAAGTTCTTGCCTCGCGCGCCTTGCATGGCAAACGCGATAATTTCTTCCGCCTCCTTGGCCGACACGCCATAGTCGGTAAACTCGGTCTTTACCTGCAAAGCGTGAAGGAACGCACGCAGTTGCGACTGCGCGGTACTGAGGTCGCTGCCAAATACTTGTTGCAGGGTACGGTCGCGCGCTTCATCCCGGCCCCAGGCCAAGCCCAGGACCAGCGGCAGTGTGAAGGAACAGGCGATGCCATGAGGTAGCCCATAACGCAGGGTCATTTCGTAAGAAATGGAGTGGGCAAGTGCCGTTTTGGTATTAGAGAAAGCCATACCAGCCTTAAGCGCAGCCAGCGCCATGCGCGAACGCAACTCCTTATTGGAGAGATCGCGATAGAGCTGCGGCAAGCACTCAAGGATGTCGTGGATGGCGGAAATGGCGAAGTTATCCGAGACTGGATTGGCATTGACATTCCAAATCGATTCCAGCGCATGAGACAACGCGTCTAAGCCGGTTGAGACAGTAACGCCAGCCGGCACGGTCAACATCAATTCTGGGTCAACGATAGCAACCTTGGGCCAGGTGCAGTCCAGGTGCAGCGAGTACTTCTTCTGGCTCGCGTTATCCCAGATCGTCGCCCACGGGGTTACTTCACTGCCAGTTCCCGCGGTAGTAGGTACTGCGATAAGTGCCTTAGTCCAAGCAGGCACGAAAGGCTTACCTGTTGCCAGCAATCGCAGCAACTCATCAAAGGTGCCGCTTTCGGTGCCTACGATCAACGCTTTCGCAGTGTCAATGGCGCTACCCCCACCAACGGCGATTACGGTTTCACAGTCTGCAGCCTCGCGCCAGAAGCGCTCATAAGTGCCGCGCAACTGAGCCACATCTGGGTTAGGCTGCACATCTTCGATGAGGTATACCAAGCGATCGCCCAGCAGACCCTGAATACGTTCCAAGAGACCCAGGCTACGAGCTTCCGGAAAAATGACCAGCGCGACTTTTTGATGGTCTGTGAGGGAAACCAGTTCCTTCAGGCTGCCGTAGCCGTAGCGCGTATCGACCGGGTTGTGGAAACGAGCAGTCATGACGACTCCTTGGTTTTATTGTTGTTGGAAGGTGTGGTCATATTCAGCGCCACGGTTATATAGCTCAAATCGATTGTTTGAAGGTCACTATCGGCTCAACCGATTACATGGTGCAGCCCTAGCTGCGCGGCTTCCGGAAACGTTACTAAAGCGACTTTGCTTGGGCACAGCTCGGCGATGCGTGCCAGCGCCGAATACGGTCGAGACAGGATTGTGGAAACCGGCACGCATAGGCAGTTCCTTGTTGTTGGTGGGGAGAGGAAAAATCAGTGACGAGCCGAGCCCTGGATGGCTTGGCGCAGGCGGCTGGAAAGCAGGTCGGCGAGCACCACCATCAAGGTAATCAGCAGAATACAGGTGGCGGTTTCCTGGTACTTGAACAGCTTCAGGCTGCTTACCAGCTCAAAGCCGACGCCACCCGCGCCGACCATGCCCAGCACCGTCGCCGAGCGTAGGTTGACCTCGAAGCGGTACAGCACCACCGCAATCCAGGCTGTAATCACTTGCGGTAATACACCGAAGACAATCACCTGCAGCGGTCGAGCGCCCGTTGCCTGCAATGCCTCGATCGGGCCCTGGTCGATTTCCTCGATACTTTCCGCGAAGAACTTACCGAGCATGCCCACACCGTGCAGCGCTAGGGCCAGCACGCCAGGGAACGGGCCTAGGCCCACCGCGGAAACGAACACAAGCGCCAGGATCAGTTCGTTAATGCTACGAATCACGTTGAGCAGTTGCCGGGTGCCCTGATACAGCCAACGCTTGTCGTGAAGGTTGCGCGCGGCAAGCAAGCCCAGCGGGATGGCACCGATAATCCCCAGCAGGGTGCCCCAGAGCGCGATCTGCAGGGTTTCCAGCGCTGGACGCCAGAGGTTTGGGAGGATACTCAGGTCCGGCGGCAGCGAGCGGCCGAGAAAGTCGCCAATCTGCGGCAGGCCGCTGGCCAGCTCGCCCCAGCTCAATTGCGCACCTTCGGCGCTCCAATGCAGCACGCAAAGGACCACTGCCAGCAATACAGCGCTGACCAGCCACCCGCGTGATGTCGTCGGCGTACGCACCAGCCATTGGTGAGTTCGTGGATTCATGTTCAGGCCCTCGTGCCAGCCGCGATGACAGGATGTTCAGCCACTGGGGAATCGCCTGCCTGACGAGGCCCGCCACTGTGGTAGATGCGCTGCAGTGCGGCGTCATCCAGGGTCTGCGCCGGGCCGTCGAATACCAGACGGCCACTGGCCAGGCCCACGATGCGGTCGCCGAATGCCCGTGCCAAGTCCACTTGGTGCAAATTGCACACCACCGTGATGCCAAGTGTGCGGGTTGCCTCGCGCAGATAACGCATGACCAGGTGTGCCGTGTTTGGGTCTAGGCTGGCCACCGGTTCGTCAGCCAGGATCACCTCCGGACGCTGGGCCAGCGCCCGGGCGATGCCGACGCGCTGCAGTTGCCCGCCTGATAGCGAATCTGCGCGCGCACCGGCCTTGTCGCTCAGTTCGACGCGGCTCAGGCAATCACGGGCCAGCTCTATGTCCTCTCGACGAAAGAGCTGCAGCAGCGAGGCCAGTGTGCTGCAGTGGGCCAGGCGTCCGGTCAGCACGTTCTTCAACACTGAAAGGCGCGGCACCACGTTGTGGTGCTGGAAGATCATCGCTACGCGCCGGCGCAGTTCGCGCTGCTGTGAAGCTTGCATGGCGTCCACCCCGCCGACTTCCAGCACGCCACTGTCAGCGTGAGCCAGACGGTTGATACAGCGCAACAAGGTGGACTTGCCGGCACCGGATTGGCCGAGGATCACCACGAACTCGCCTGCCGCGACCTGCAGGTCGATACCGCGTAATACCGGATTGTCGGCATAGCCCTTGACCAATTGCTGGATGCGGATCATTTCAGCCTCCGCAAGTCGAGGTCGAGCACCTTGGCGGTATCACGAACCACGTCATAGGCCGCGTCGCTGGTGGGCTGAAACCCGTCGAGCATGCCCTGGTCGCCCCATGGGACATCCTTGATCGCGGCGAATGCATTGCGCAATTTGGCCTGCAACTCAGGATCGAGGCCTTTGCGCCAGACCATCGGCGACTCGGGAATGTCCGGCGAGGTCCACACCACGTGGAAGTCCTGCTGCTTGACCTGTCCGTTGTGCGCCGCGCTCGCGAGGATGCGATCGGCCACCGCTGCGGCGTCCACTTTGCGGTTTTCCACCGCGAGGATGCTCGCGTCGTGGGATCCAGAGAAAATCACCCGTGAGAAAAGCGTTTTAGGGTCGTGGCCAGCCTGCTCCAGGCCCGCCTTGGGAAACAGGTGCCCCGAAGCCGAGCTGGGGTCGACAAAGGCGAATGTCTTGCCGTGCAGGTCTTGCAGGCTGCGGATGCCACTGTCGTTACGGGCGATGATCAGGCTGTGATAGGCGCTGCTGCCGGTTTTACGGGTCACGGCCACGGCAAACGCCTCGGCATCAGCCATCTGCTTAGCCAGCACATAAGAGAACGGCCCCAGGTAGGCAACATCCAATTTGCCCGCACGCAGGGCTTCGATCACGCCGTTGTAGTCTGTGGCAACGAAGGGTTTGACCGGCATGCCCAAGCGCTGCTCAAGCTGGTCGAGCACCAACTGGCTGCTTTTGATCATCGCTTGAGAGTCTTCGGAAGGTATCAGGCCGACGGTCAGGATCTCCTGGGCCTGTACGGCTGAAGTAAACATCAGAGGCAGCAGGATAAAGCGGGCAGAACGGCACAGGCTGGCAAAAGAGATCATGGCGTCACCGCAGGGTTGTTTTTGGTGAGGCCAAAGCTAGGGCTGTCATGTGACAGTCAACGCATCAGTTCAATATGGTTTTCGAGCGCTTTCCATTCAAAGGATCTATAGATGTCATCTGCCCGACTGCGTACGTTTCTTGCCGTTGCCCGCCATGCCAGCTTCAGCGCTGGAGCGAGAGCCATCGGCCTGAGCCAGCCGACAGCCACCAATCAGGTTCAGGCCCTGGAACGCGAATTCAACGTCGAGCTGTTCCACCGGCGCGGACGGCGTATCGAACTGACCACAGTGGGCCGTGCATTGCTGCCCATCGCCGGTCAACTGGCGCTGCTAGAAGCCGAAGCTGCCAACCTGCTGCGCGATGCTGGCAAGCTCAACCGCGGGCAACTGCGCATCGGCGCGGTCGGCCCGTTCCATGTGATCGAAATGGTTGACCGTTACCAGGCCCAGTATCCGCAGATCGATGTCTCTATTCGTGTCGGCAACTCAGCCTCAGTGCTGGCCGATCTGGAAAACTACGTGAGCGACATCGGTGTACTGGCGGGGCTGCAGGACGATCCTGCATTCGTCGCCCAGCGCTACGCGCGTCATCCGGTCATTCTCTTCGCCCATGTCGACCACCCGTTTGCCCGGCATGATGAGGTGCCGCTGCAAGCCCTGCAGGGGCAGCCTCTTCTACGTCGCGAGCAAGGATCGACCACCCGATTGGCACTGGAACAGGCTCTGGCCGAGGCTGACGTCAGCCCACGAATTGCCATGGAAATCGGCAGCCGCGAAGCATTACGCGAAGCGGTCATTCGTAAGCTCGGCATCGGCGCAGTGTCGGAAGCGGAATACATTGCCGACCCGAGCCTGAAAGTCATCCGCATCGCTGGCGACGCAGTTTTCACTGAAACCTATTTGTATTACTTAGCCGAGCGTCGCAGCAGTCGAGTCATCGACTCCTTCCTATCGATTGCCTTGCAGTGAAAGTGGAAAGTTGGCGCTCCATCGACTTCAGTGCCACTGTGCCATTAGCATGACGTCTTAACGTCCAAGGCGAGTGCAGGACGTTCCGGGCATCGAACCCCTATCGGTTTTCCAAGGCAGGTGGTCGAGCCGAGACAGTGGTGACGGGCACGTTTTTCAAAGGACTTTGGCCGGGGGGGAGAGCCTTGGCGCCGGCCAAAGGCTGGTTCGAATGGATACCCGATCCAGCGGAGCCGAAGCGCAAGCAGCCGTACTACATTACCAGCGCTGATGGAGGGCCACTCTACTTCGCAGCGCTCGCTGAGGTGCATCAGAGCATTGAGCCGGATGAGCGCGATGGGTTCGTTATCATCACCGCAACTGCGGACGAGGGCCTGATCGACATCCACGACCGAAAGCCCTTGGTGTTGACCCCTGAGCTTGCCCGGGAATGGATCGCCCCAAGCACATCACCAGAGCGGGCTTCGGCGATCGTGGAACAGGGCTGCAGGCCGGCAGCGGACTTTCGTTGGTTTCCAGTAGACAAGGCGGTGGGCAATGTCAGGAATGAGGGTGCATCGTTGGTTGCACCGATAAACAGCGAAGACCGGCAGGGTCAGCTAGAGTTTTGATATGTTCAAGCACCGTGAGATAACGATCATGCTAAAACAAGAAGCAGACGACGTGATTGAGCGTATCAGGGACGATCTGAAAAGGCATGGCGTGCTGATCGGCTACGATCCAGAGTTTACCACTGCCGATTTCGGTTGCGACCTGGACCACCACGTCGCTCAGGTCAGAGAGGATCCGGAAAACCGCGTCGTGTGTATCGTGATACATGACGAAGGCTTGTGGGCACAGCTCAGGCAGGGGTCCGTTTATCGCTGCGTCGTCAGTGAATGTAAAGGGAAGCTGTTCGGCATGCCGATTACCATTGACCCTCAAACGGATGCGTCGTACACCATTCAGTACAAGCCCTGAAGTGTCTGCAGGGTAGTCAGCCAGCCAGGGTCACCCTCTGCCTGCCAGGTAGAACACCCCTCCGGCGAGCGTCGTTAAGACGATGCCGTCGAATACATCGCCAAAAGCGGCTTTATCTGTGAGCCAAGCGTCGATCTGCGCGGCCAGAAAGAAGACCGCGATGAATAAAACGGCGCCCGCGATGCGCCAATGCCGCCGCACCTATGCGACAATACCCTCAATGTCTGGTCTCAACCCCACATTTATCGCCCAACAGCTCGGGCATGGCGTGCAGATGCTCTCATCGACTTATGCGCGCTGGATTAACTCGTCCAACGACTGGCAGGAGCGGGAAACGCTCCAGATTGGTCCAAAATTGGTCCGCAGCTGCGAAGAAGCCACGTAAGTTATTGATAGGTAAGCTCCTTGATCTCCACCGCTAACATCACCATGCAGTTCGGCTCCAAGCCCCTGTTCGAAAACGTCTCGGTCAAATTCAACAACGGCAACCGCTATGGCCTGATCGGCGCCAACGGTTGTGGCAAGTCGACCTTCATGAAGATCCTCGGCGGCGACCTGGAGCCTTCCGGTGGTCAGGTCATGCTCGAGCCGAACACCCGCCTGGGCAAGCTGCGTCAGGACCAGTTCGCCTACGAGGAATTCACCGTTATCGACACGGTGATCATGGGCCACGCCCAGCTGTGGAAGGTCAAGGCCGAGCGTGACCGTATCTACTCGCTGCCGGAAATGACCGAAGAAGACGGCATGGCCGTCGCCGAGCTGGAAACCGAATTCGCCGAAATGGACGGCTACACCGCCGAATCGCGCGCCGGTGAACTGCTGCTGGGCCTGGGTATTCCGCTGGAACAGCACTTTGGCCCGATGAGTGAAGTGGCCCCGGGCTGGAAACTGCGCGTGCTGCTGGCCCAAGCGCTGTTCTCCGACCCGGACGTGCTGCTGCTCGACGAACCGACCAACCACCTGGACATCAACACCATCCGCTGGCTGGAAACGATTCTGACGGCGCGTAACAGCACCATGATCATCATTTCCCACGACCGGCACTTCCTGAACAGCGTGTGCACTCACATGGCTGACCTGGACTACGGTGAGCTGCGCCTGTTCCCGGGCAACTACGACGAGTACATGACCGCGGCCACCCAGTCGCGCGAGCAGTTGCTGTCGGACAACGCCAAGAAAAAAGCCCAGATCGCTGAACTGCAGACCTTTGTCAGCCGCTTCTCGGCCAACGCCTCCAAAGCCAAGCAGGCAACCTCGCGTGCCAAGCAGATCGACAAGATCCAGCTGGCCGAGGTCAAGCCTTCGAGCCGGGTCAGCCCGTTCATCCGTTTCGAGCAGACCAAGAAGCTGCACCGCCAGGCTGTCGTCGTGGAAAAAATGGCCAAGGCCTTCGACGACAAGGTGCTGTTCAAGAATTTCGACATCACTGTCGAAGCCGGCGAGCGCGTAGCGATCATCGGCCCCAACGGTATCGGCAAAACCACCCTGCTGCGCACCCTGGTCGGCGAGATGACGCCGGATGCAGGCTCGGTGAAGTGGACCGACAGCGCCGAAGTGGGCTACTACGCTCAGGACCATGCGCACGATTTCGAAGACGACATGACCCTGTTCGACTGGATGGGCCAGTGGACCTCGGGTGAGCAGGTCATCCGTGGCACCTTGGGGCGCATGCTGTTCTCCAACGACGAGATCCTCAAGTCGGTCAAGGTGATTTCCGGTGGTGAACAGGGCCGCATGCTGTTCGGCAAGCTGATCCTGCAGAAGCCGAACGTGCTGGTGATGGACGAACCCACCAACCACCTGGATATGGAGTCGATCGAGGCGCTGAACCTGGCGCTGGAAAACTACCCGGGCACTTTGCTGTTCGTCAGCCATGACCGCGAGTTCGTGTCGTCGTTGGCGACCCGCATCATCGAACTGTCGCCGGACGGTGTGGTGGACTTCAGCGGCACCTATGACGACTACCTGCGCAGCCAGGGTGTGCTGGTCTGAAGTCGCTAGCCGGCCTGGCCCTTTGAGGTGACCAGGCCGGCCTCTTTATATGGCGACCACGCTCCACAGGTACTACGCAGTAACTGTGGAGCGGTTTCCCTTTGAATAACTCGTTAGCCTGCTTTCATTTCCTTCGCGCAACGGCCATGATGGGGCCACGCCCACCGCCCGCCCGCGAACGAGCCAATGACCGCGCCACAGCCCGCCCCCGCCAGCAGCAACGCCTCCATCACCCTGCAGATCCTCTCGATCGTTTTCTACACCTTCATCGCGTTCCTCTGCATCGGCCTGCCGATCGCGGTGCTGCCCAGCTATGTACACGACCAACTGGGCTTCGGTGCGGTGATTGCCGGGGTAACCATCGGCCTGCAGTACCTGGCTACCCTGCTCAGCCGGCCTTTCGCAGGCCGTGTGGCCGATACGCTGGGCGGCAAGCAAGCGATCCGCTACGGTTTGCTGGGCATCGCGGCCTGTGGAATATTGACGCTGGCCTCGGCCTGGACCTTGAATGCGCCCTTGCTGAGCCTGGCGCTGCTGCTTGGCGGGCGCGTGCTGCTCGGGCTTGCACAGGGCCTGATTGGCGTTGCCACCCTTAGCTGGGGTATCAGCCAGGTGGGGCCTGAACATACGGCCAGGGTCATATCCTGGAACGGCATCGCGTCATATGGTGCCATCGCCATCGGGGCCCCCGTTGGCGTGCTCGCAGTCGATAGCCTGAATTTCAGCGTGCTCGGCCCAGCCTTGATACTGCTCGCCGCCCTGGCAATGCTGGTGCTGCGCAAACGCCCGGACGTGGTGGTGGTGCGCGGTGAGCGCCTGCCGTTCTGGTCTGCGTTCAGCCGTGTGGCGCCTTGCGGCCTTGGGCTGACCCTGGCTTCGATCGGCTATGGCACCCTGACCACCTTCGTCACGCTTTATTATCTGGAACGTGGATGGGCAGGCGCCGCTTTGTGCCTGAGTGCCTTCGGTGTGTGTTTCATCATTTCGCGGCTGTTGTTCGTCAACGCCGTCAACCGCTTTGGCGGTTACAACGTGGCGGTTGCCTGCATGGCCACAGAAGTGCTCGGCCTGAGCCTGTTGTGGCTTGCGCCCTCCCCGCTCTGGGCGCTGGTCGGGGCCGGCCTCACCGGTTTCGGCCTGTCGCTGGTGTACCCAGCCTTGGGCGTTGAAGCCATCAAGCAGGTGCCCAGCAGCAGCCGGGGTGCCGGGCTGGGGGCCTATGCGGTGTTCTTCGACATGGCATTGGCCATCGCCGGCCCGGTCATGGGCGCAGTGGCGGCACACCTTGGCTATGCGTCGATATTCTGCGTCGCGGCCCTGCTGGCCCTTAGCGGGGTTGGCCTGACGTTGTTGCTGGCGCGGCGCAGCCGTCGCGGCTGAGCGTTACCCATGAAAAACGGCCGCCGCGCAAGCGACAGCCGTTCGTTTAATACAAGTTGTTCATGCCGTGGCGAACAGCTCACTGGCAATCTGCGCCTGAGCAGCATCGATGGCTTTGCTGCGGTGCTCCGGGCCATAGGCCAGGCCGTGGGCGCGAACGATCTCCAGGTCGGTGATGCCGATGAAGCCCAGGAACACCTTGAGGAAGTCTTCGTGGCCCGCGCCGGTCGGCTGGCCAGCGTGCAGGCCGCCAGCGGTGGAAACCAGTACTACTTTCTTGTCACCGCACAGGCCTTCAGGGCCTGCCTCGGTGTAGCGGAAGGTCTTGCCGGCCACTGCAACGCGGTCGATCCAGGCCTTGAGCTGGGTCGGTACAGTGAAGTTGTACATCGGCGCACCAATCACCACGGCGTCGGCGGCAAGAAACTCGTCCAGCGTTTCGGCGCTGAGCTTGGCTTCGAAGGCAAGGGCTGCATCGCGAACGTCTTCCGGCGTGCCGGCTGCAACCAGGGTGGCAGCAGAGAAGTGGGCAATGGCGTCGGCGGCGAGGTCACGATAGACCACTTCGATGCTCGGGTCAGCGGCTTTCCAGGCCTGGACCACTTCACGGCTCAGTTGGCGCGAGGCGGAATTGTCGCCCAGGATGCTCGAATCGATGTGCAACAGTTTCATGGGACTCTCCTGTGAATGAAGACCGCAGCATTGGGCGATCACGATGGAGAGAATCCTACCGGACCGTCGAATAGCTGAAAAGCCAGCAAAAATGCGTTAGTTTGTCCCACAGATAGAACAGTGAGACAGCCCTCATGCAAGACCTCAACGATCTCTTCTACTTCGTTCGCGTAGTCGAAGCCGGTGGCTTCGCCGCCGCCGGGCGCCAGCTGGGCATCCCCAAGTCGCGTCTGTCGCGGCGCATCGCCGAACTGGAAGAGCGGTTGGGCACGCGGTTGCTGCAGCGCACCACGCGCCAACTGAAGCTCACCGCGGTGGGTGAACGCTATCTGCACCATTGCCAGGCCATGCTGCTGGAAGCCGAGGCCGCTGACGAGGCGGTGGCCAGCATGAGCAGCGAGCCGCGGGGGCGCTTGCGGGTGTCCTGCCCGGTAGCGTTGGCCCATGCGTTCCTGCCGGATGTCATCAGCCGATTTCTGGAGCTGTACCCCCAGGTGCAACTGGACATGGTGTTGCTCAATCGCCGTGTCGACCTGATTTCCGAAGGCATCGACGTTGCCCTGCGCGTGCGAGAGCTGGGCGACGAAGACCCGGCGCTGGTCACGCGCCGGCTGCGCCAGGCGCAGATGCAACTGGTGGCCGCGCCCGGCTTTGCCGATCATGTTCGTGAGCCGTCCGAGCTGGCCTCCTTACCGGTACTGGGCGCTGCTGAAGCAGACAGGCTGGTGCATTTGCGCCTGCTGGGGCCCAATGGTCGCCAACAGGAAATCGCCCTGGAGCCACGGTTGGCCATCGATGATTTTGTGGTGCGCAATGCCGCCGTACGTGCCGGGCTGGGATTTACTGCGTTGCCGAGCATGTTCTGCGAGCATGAACTCGAACGCGGCGAGCTGGTGCGGCTGCTGCCGGACTGGTCGCTGCCGGGGGGCTATCTGCAGGCGGTTTACCCGCATCGGCGTGGGTTGCTGCCTGCAGTACGGGTATGGATCGATCATCTGGCAGCATCGTTCGAAGCGTGTGGAGACCGTTATGTCTAGACAGACCATGACCGAGGAACAGGTGGCGGCGTTCTGCCTGGCGCTGCCCGGCGCACGGGAAGACTACAAGTGGGGCGGAATCCGGGTATTTTCGGTTGCCGGTAACAAGATGTTCGCAGTACTCGACCTGGCGGGGGCTGGCTTGTCGTTCAAGGTGGCCGATGAGCTGTTTCTGGGCTACTGCGACAGGCCAGGCGTGCGCCCGGCACCGTATCTGGCACGGGCGCGGTGGATCAGCATGGCGCCGCCCTACCCCATGGGCCGGGAAGAATTGTGTGACCTGCTGCAGCGCTCGCACCAGTTGGTGGTGCGGCGGCTGGCGAAGCGCTCGCAGGTTGGCCTTCTGATGTGAGGGCCCGCGAAGGGCAGTAAGAGGCCATCACTCCAGAGACAGTACATGCCCACCCAGAAACAGGTGATCAACCCAGAACACCTGATGCAGCAGTACAATCGCCCAGAACACCATCTGGTATGAAGCCTTGCGGGTCTTGTGCCGGTAAAGCTGCTGGGCGATCAGCGCACCTGGCCAGCCACCCAGTAGCTCACTGGCATGCAGTACCTTCTCTGGCGTGCGCCAGGCCTGGGTACGGGCCTGCTGCTTATCCTGCCAATACAGCAGAACTGTAACCAGGCTTACAGCGGGATAAATCGCCAACGGCAGCCATGACTGCCCGCTCCAGGCCATCTGCGCCGCGCCCGCCAGCGGCAGCAGGCACAGCACCCCAAGCATCAGCAGCTTGAGGCGTACATTGCGTACGCCCTCTACCTTGCGCGCAGCATGCCGTTCTGCCGTTTGTGTCCGAGCCATATCAGCCGTGCGCCGTCGACCAGTCGACCCAGCCGAACTGCCAGGTGGCCAGGATCAGCAAACCGAAAGCTATGCGGTACCAGGCGAAGGCCGCATAACTGTGGTTGGCGATGAACTTGAGCAGGCCGCGCACTGCGATCATGGCGAAGATGAACGAAGTCACGAAGCCAATCGCGAACACTGGCAGATCGCTCGGCTGGAACAGGTCACGGTATTTGTAACCCGAGTACACTGCCGCACCGACCATGGTCGGCATTGCCAGGAAAAACGAGAACTCGGTGGCTGCCTTGCGCGACAGGCCGAACAGCAGGCCGCCGATGATGGTCGAGCCGGAGCGCGAGGTGCCCGGGATCATCGCCAGACACTGCACGAACCCGATCTTCAAGGCATGCGACCAGCGCATGTCATCGACGTGGTCGACCGCCACGCTGTGGGTACGGCGCTCGGCCCAGAGCATGATCACACCGCCGATAACCAGCGCCGTCGCCACGGTGATCGGGTTGAACAGATATTCATGGATCAGGTCGGCGAACAGCACCCCCAGCACCACCGCCGGCATGAACGCCAGCAGCAGGTTGGCGGTGAAACGCCGCGCCGCCGGCTGGCTTTTCAGCCCGAACACCACATCGAGGATCTTGCGCCGAAACTCCCATACCACCGCCAGGATGGCCGCCAACTGAATGATGATGTTGAAGGCCATGGCCCGTTCGCCACCAAAGCCGATCAGGTCAGCAACGATGATCTGGTGACCGGTACTGGAGATCGGCAAAAATTCTGTCAGTCCTTCGACCACGCCCAAGATGATTGCCTGAAAGGCAGTCCAAAAATCCATCATTCCCCCGGTTGGAGCGCTGCTGCTTGCAGGCCCCTTGTTCTTGATTTGCTTGTGATTGCCGCATGCGGCGCGGCCTTTTTACAGCGTCAGTTGGGACCCGTGCCAGTAGAAAAGTTCACGTGGCCTAAAGGTTTCATCTCGCGCGGCCGAAATCCTAGCAGAGCGGCTTGGCAAAGGCTTGCCCGGCATGCGGCATCACAGCCATTAACTAGCACTTAGCCATTAGTCGGGTTTGGCCAAGCGCCAAAGCATGCTTGGATGCACCTTCATAAAAAGAACAATGCGGGAGTGCCGTTCATGAAGACCTTGAGGTCAATGTCGATCAGCCGCCGTTTGTGGCTGATACTGCTGGTTGCAGTGGCAATGCTGGTGATGCTCGGCCTGCTGATGCTGCGTCAGATCCATGGCGACCTGTACCAGGCCAAGGCGGAAAAAACCCGCCATGTGGTGCAGACCGCTGCGGGCGTGCTGGCGTATTACCAAGGCCTGGAGGCCGCAGGCACGCTCAGCCGCGACGCGGCCCAGCAACAGGCCCTGCAGGTGGTGCGCGCACTGCGCTACGACCAGAACGACTACTTCTGGATCAACGACCTGGCGCCGAAAATGATCATGCACCCGGCCAACCCCAAGCTCGATGGCCAGGACCTCTCCGCCATTCGCGATCCTGACGGTTTCGCCGTATTCAACGAAATGGCTGCCCTCGCCCGCAGCCAGGGCGCAGGCCCGGTCAATTACCGCTGGCCCAAGCCTGGTGCCAGCGAACCGGTGGCCAAGACTTCTTATATTCAGCTGTTCAAGCCATGGGGCTGGATCATCGGCTCTGGCGTGTACATCGATGATGTGCAGGCTGAATTCGCCCGCCAGTTGCGCCATGCCTCGCTGGTGGGCCTGGGTATCGCCCTGCTGATGGCTCTGGTGGTCATGCTCATCGCCCGCAGCATCGCGCGCCCGTTGCAGGAAGCGGTACAGGCGATGGGCAACATCGCCAGCGGCGAAAGCGACCTGACCCGACGCCTGGATACCCATGGCCGTGACGAAATCACCCACTTGGGCGAGCACTTCAACCGTTTCAACGGCAAGTTGCAGCGTGTGGTCGGCCAACTGCAGGGCGCGGCGCACTCGTTGGCGCAGTCCGCCGGGCATGTCGGTGACAACGCCGGTGCCGCGCAGCAACGCAGCGCACAGCAATCGATGCAGATGGACCAGGTGGCAACAGCGGTCAACGAGGTGACCTACGCGGTGCAGGACGTGGCCAAGACCGCGGAGCAGGCTGCAGGCGAAATGCGCGCAGCGCAGCAGCAGGTGGAGCACGGGCAGCAAGCGATCCATGGCAGCCTGCAGCAGATCGACCGGCTTTCGGCAACTATCGAGCAGGCGGTACAAGTGATCCGTGACCTCGCCGGGCACAGCACGAAGATCGGCGGGGTGCTGGAGGTGATACGCTCGATCGCCGAACAGACCAACCTGCTGGCCCTCAATGCGGCCATCGAAGCGGCCCGCGCCGGCGAGCAGGGCCGTGGCTTCGCGGTGGTGGCTGATGAGGTGCGGCTGCTGGCCCAGCGCAGCGCGCAATCGACGGCAGAGATACACACCATGATCGAGCACCTGCAAGGTCAATCGGACGCCGCGGTCAAGGCCATCGACACCAGCAGCGAAGCTTCGCGCCAGACAGTCGAGCAAGCCCGGGAGGCCGGCTCCAGCCTGGACGCCATCAGCCAGGCGCTGCACAACCTCACCGTGCTCAATGCCACCATTGCCAGCGCGACCTTGCAGCAGTCGCATGTGGTTGAGGAGATCAATCGCAATGTGCTGGACACCGCCGGGTTGTCGCAACAGACCGCCGATGCAGCGCGCCAGTCCAGTGATGCCGGCGTGGCGCTGGGGCGCCTGAGCGAAGAGTTGGAGCAACTGCTGCGCCAGTTCCGGGTATGAGGACACTCGTGGGAGCCGGCCCGTCGGTTCCCACTGGCATGCGCCAGCACGTGCTGCTGGCCTTCTACTCCTTCCTGCGCCCACACGCTACAATCGCGCCCCTTACCCTCTCCAAGGATCGCCGATGTCCGGCCTCGAACTCATCGCCGCCGTGCTTGGCGTCACTGCCGTCTGGCTCACCGTCAAACAGAACGCCTGGTGCTGGCCTATCGGCCTGGTGATGGTGCTCATTTATGGCTGGCTGTTCTTTGAGGTGAAGCTGTACTCAGGGATGCTGCTGCAACTGGCCTACGCCGGTTTGCAGTTGTACGGCTGGTGGCAATGGAAACGACCAGACCGAGTAGAGGACGCACGCGCAGTGTCGCGCCTGCCCGTGAAGGCTGTGTTCACCGGGCTGGCAGCGGGCCTGGTGCTCAGCGTTGCCCTTGGCGCAGCCATGGCCCACTGGACCGACGCCGCTCTGCCTTGGCTGGACGCTACGCTGACGGGCTTCAGCCTGGTCGCGCAGCTGTGGATGGCGCAAAAACGCCTGCAGTGCTGGCCACTTTGGTTGGTGGTCGACCTGTTCTATGTTGGCCAGTACCTGCACCAGCAACTGTATTTCACGGCGGGCTTCTTCGCCGTGCTGACCCTCATCGCCGTGCGTGGCTGGCTGGAATGGGGCCGTGATCCGGCGTTGCAGCCAAGCAAGGTGCAACCATGAAGGTCCTGGTACTGTGCGGCCCGGAGTCCAGCGGCAAAAGCTGGCTTAGCGGCGAAATCCAGGCGCACTTTGGCGGTGTGGTGGTCAGCGAGTACGTGCGGCATTTCATCGACCAGCACTGCCGCGACACCTGCTACGCCGATATCACCCCCATCGCCCGCGGCCAGTTGGCCTGGGAAGACCAGGCCCGGGAGATGGCGCCGCCGTTGCTGATCCTCGATACCCACCTGCTCAGCAATATGCTCTGGAGCCAAGCGCTGTTCCAGGCTTGCCCACCCTGGCTTGAACAGGCATTGCTTGCACGCCACTACGACCTGCATCTGCTGCTCAGTCCGCAAGGGGTTGACTGGGTTTCCGATGGCCAGCGCAGCCAGCCCGACCTGGCTGACCGCCAGGCATTCTTCGATGACAGCCTGCAATGGCTGCAACGCCATCGGCAAAGGCTGCAAATCATTGATGGCCACTGGCCCCAGCGTAGCGCCTCAGCATTACGTGCCGTGCAACAGCTGCTGCTGGGCACAGCGCCGCACTGCCCCACCGAGTGTTAAACCGGTGATACACCACGCTGGGCGTTGACCCCCGTATTTGCGCACTTCCCCACCAATTGCGGGGGGAGTGTCAAGCAGGTGAGACATTGTTGAAAAGAGCGCTGCAGGCAATGTGCATAGCGTGCAAAACGGCGAGCGGCGGCAAATCTGTCTCAGCGCTGATACAACAACTTCCAGCCGCTCCCAGCTAGATTCTGCAAGCCACTGAATTCAAAGCCTTATCCAAAAGCGGCACGCCTCCTGCTCTCCTCCTCGCAACGCTGAACTAGGCCAGCGCTCGAAGAAGGAATCGCCGTCGTGAGCACACTGGATAAAGGCATTACCCGCCTCTTGCTTGTCGGTTGCGTACTGGGGGCAAGCATGGCGCTGCCGGTCCAGGCCGACAACGGCATCATCGTCATCACCCGCGATGTACAACCTCGGATGGCGATACGTGCGCCACTGGCGCCTGACCCCAACCCCACTACCGCCAACGCCAACCCATCCGCATACGTGCTCAAACAGAGCAACGAATTGAGCGATGGCGACTTCGCCAACATCACCAGTGGCACGGGAATCTCTTCGCTGATCACCCAGCAGACCGACAACCTGGGCGGCAACATCAGCAACCAGAACCAGCTACCGAACCTGGCAGCAGGCCGTGGCACAGGCTCGGGCAACGGTATTTCCAACATGGTCAACTCAAGTGTTCAGCGTGGCCTCGCCCCTCTGCAGATCCTTACCGGAGGCAAATGAGATGAGGCAGACGCTGTCTATCATGGCCGTGTTGTTCAGTGCATCGGCCCTCGCCCAATCCCCCGTTCCTGTGCTCAACAATGCCACCATCGACAGCTCCGGCGCGCAATACCAAGGCAACTTCAGCGTAAACCAGGCCGCCGGCGACCGGCAGCAACAGGCCAATGCCCGGGCTTTTGCGATGGGCCACGGGGCAGATGCAACCACGCAGATTCGCCAACGCCAGCAGTCGATCATCGACCCCAACATGGGAGCCACCGCCAGCATTCAGGGCGACGCCTTCAGCCATGGCAGCGGCGCTCTTGGCGTCAACCAGAGCGCAGGCGCCAGCACCCAGCAGGCCAATGCCCTGCGCATCAGCATCAGTACACAACCGCAAAGCATCGATGACAGCGTCCTGTTGCAGCAGAACGTGGCGCTGATCAACAGCTCCGATCCAACTGATACCTCACCCGGCTATCGCCAGGTCACTACCGGTGACCAGGCATTCACCGGTAGTCGCGGGGTCATCCAGCTGAATCAGAGCGCCGGGGTGGGCAACCAGACGGCAAACACCCTGAGCGTACGGGTCGCGAACTGACCCAAACAGGTGAGAACAACACTTAACCTAAAAAGACGGAGAAACACCATGAAACCCTCGATGGCAATCAAGCCTCTGGTTTTCGCAATTGCTGCGGTCATGGCTGTTGCTGCACAAGCGGATCAGAACGACAGGCGTGGCAACGGCCACAACCACAACTACACACCACCGGCAAAAGCCGTGTACACCAGTGCCACTGCTGAAGCGACCGACATTCAGAGAAGCACTAACAACAGCATCCGCAACGAAGGCACCATCAACGAAGCCGAGATGAGCAGCTCCGGTACTGGCGCAAGTGGCAACGTGGGCGTCAACGTGGCAGCCGGTAACGGCAACCAGCAGGACAACGCCGCGGCCATCGCCAACACGTCGTCCGACAATGCCGACATCGACAACAGCTTCGTCTTCGGCACAGCCACCGCAACCGCCGATGTTGTCCAGCGCAGCAACAATAACACCGTCAACAACTGGTCGACCCAAAGCTCTGCGGTCATGAGCGGCTCGGCCGATGGCAGCAGCGGCAACATTGGTATCAACGTGGCTGGCGGCGACCTGAACCAGCAGAAAAATACCATGGCCATTGCCAACAACAGTGCCGGTATCGGTAACTCGACCGCCACCGCTTCGGCCGATCAGAATGGCCCTGGCCTGGAAGTCAACAACCGCGCCGACCGTACCTATACCGTCGATACGTTGACCTTCACCACCAGCAAGAGCGGGTCGTCCTCGCGTAGCGGCTCGTTCGATGCGAGCGTCGACAAGAGCTCCAGCTCGAGCTTCAGCGTGGCTGGCTCCAACAGCAGCAGCGCCAGCGGTTCGAAGAGCAGCAGCTCCAGCGGCTCTAGCAGCATGAGCGCCAGCGGCTCCAACAGCAGCAGCGCCAGTGGCACCAACAGCATGGCTGCCAGCGGCTCCAGCGGTTGGGATGCCAGTGGTTCGGCCAGCCGGGACCACAGCTCTTCGTCTAGCGCTTCGCTGAACGCCTCGCTCGATGCCAGCATTGAGGGCAGCGCCTCTTCCTCCGAAACGTTTGGCCGCTTCGAGCGTTCTCGCAGCTCCGACTTCGATGCATCGCTCAACGCATCGCTTGACGCCTCGGTGGACAAGTCGCATGACTCGGCCAGCAACTCGTCGTTCGACAAGTCCTACAACTCGTCGTTCGACAAGGCGTATGACTCTTCGTATGACCGTACCCGTGACTCGTCCTATGACAAGTCTCGCGATACCGCCTACGAGAAGGCACACGATTCGGCATGGGAAAAAGCGAGCGCTTCGGCCTACGAGAAAGCTGGCGAAAAAGCGTCGGAATCTTCGGACAGCATCTCGAAGAGCTTCAGCGAGTCTAGCGAGTTTGCGCTGAGCAACACCGTGTCGTTCCAAGTGCTGACCCCGACCGGCTGGGCCAACCCTGTGACCAACACCGCGACCCTGAGTGGTTCGGTCAATGGTGGCAGCGGCAACCTGGGCGTCAACGTGGCAGCAGGTGTGGGCAACCAGCAAAGCAACTCGCTGGCCATCTCCAACACCTCGATGTAACAACTGCGGCCTGGAGGCCCCCTTCGGGGGGCCTCTTTCTAACAAGAAAAAGCAGGGGGCGTCGAACATGCGCATGATCGCCTTGGCAATGTTGCTGAGCATGGCCGGTGTCAGCGAAGCAGCCCAGATGCCATTGTCCGTGCTACCGGGTGGCGCGGTGATCTACAAACCCATCCAGAGCATCCGCGAGCGCAAGTTCGCTGACCTGGTACAGCAGAAAACCGACTTCAGTTGCGGCGCCGCATCTCTGGCAACCATCCTGCGCCAGGCCTACTGGCTTGACGTCGACGAACAACACGTGATCGAGGGGATGCTGGCACACGCTGACCAGGATCTGGTCCGCACCCAAGGCTTCTCGATGCTCGACATGAAGCGCTACGTGGAAAGCCTGGGCATGCGTGCCCGCGGCTACCGGGTAGCCCCGGACACCTTGCACAGTATCCGCATACCGGTAGTCGTGCTGCTGGACATCCGCGGCTACAAGCACTTCGTGGTGATGCAAAAAGTCGATAAAGGCTGGGTATACGTCGGCGACCCGGTACTAGGGCACAAGCGCTTCAAGATCGATGACTTCGTCAAAGGCTGGAACGGCATCATCTTCGCCGTCATCGGCCAAGGGTACGACAAGAACAATATCCTGCTCGATCCGCCGCTGCCGCTGAGCGCCAAGAACCGTGTCAGCAACTTCACCCCGGTGCAGGACGCCGAGCTGATGGACTTCGGCTTCATCCAAAGCGATTTCTTCTAATGACAATGGGCAAGACGCTCCGGGAGCATCCCATGAAGACTTCAATCTGGCTGGCCGCCATTTGCCTGGCCGCCAGCCTTCCGACACAGGCAGAAACGTTCAAACCGATCGAGCTGAAGGATCAGGAACTGGCCAACCTGCGCGGGCGGTACGTTATGCCTGGGCGCATCGTCAGCTTTGGCATCGTCATGACCAGTACCTGGCAGAACGCCAACGGTGAAGTGATTGGTGCAACCTCCGCGATGCAGATCCAGCAGTCGACCATCAAGCCGCAGTTCTATGTGTCGATGATCAATGAAAAAGGTACAGGCAGGCCGCAATCGGGCAGCGCCGGCACCGGTACCGTCACCGGCGGCGGTGGCCTGAACAGTACCGAAGGCGTAACCCAGGTCGTGCGTGCTGCCGGCGATTACAACACCGCCCATAACAATGTCGACATCAATGTCACCAAGGCCAACGAAGCGTCAGCGACACAACCCCAAGGCCAGGCCCTGGCCGCAGGTACCACGCTGGTCGGTGCCAATGGCGCAGGCTCGCTGAGCGTTACCTCCAGTGGCCGCGGCGTGCAGCTGAACATCATCGCCAGCAACAACCAGGGCAACACCGTGCAGCGCCTGGGTCAGGGTGGCCTTATGCAGAACACTACCCTGCTCGGCACCAGCAACCGCGTCAGCAACCTGACGTCGCTCAATGTGGTGCTGCGTGATGCGCCCACAGCCGGATCGATGGCCCCAAACCTTGATCAGCTCAAAGGCCTTCGTAATCTCGGATACTGATCTACGCTCAGTCTCATCGTATGTAGTCAGAAGGGACGGCTAACCCATGCACCGTTTGTTGACGTTCAGAGCTATCGTTTGTTTGACAACCTTGGCCCCGGCCACTCTGCTACAGGCGGCAACCGACCCACAGGTCGAAACTCTCAAACAGGAACTGATGGCGCTCAAAGAGCGCTATGAAGCCCAACAGAATGCACTGATGGTACTGGAACAACGCCTGCGCCAGGTGGAGGAGGCGCCGCGAGCGCCAGCGCCCAAACGCCTGACAAAGTCCCCCGCCGAGGGCGTCAAGGGTGGGCAGACCGTGGCATCGGGCGCTCCCGGGACCACCGGCAGTTCCTATGGCCAATCGCTGCAGGACGACTCGGAACCTGCGCAAAGTGTGTCCAACCTGTACGACGAAGCCAGCGGTTTCTTCGGCGGCGGCAAGTTCAGTGTCGAAACCGGGCTGACCTACACCCACTACGACACGCGCGCCTTGACCCTTAACGGCTTCCTCGCCCTCGATTCGATCTTCCTCGGCAACATCAACATCGACCGCATCAAGGCAGACAACTGGACGCTGGACCTGACGGCACGCTACAACGTCGATCAGCGCTGGCAGTTCGACATAAACGTTCCCATTGTCTACCGCGAATCGACCTACTCTTCCGGCGGTGCGGGGGGTGCTGCCGGTGTCAGCTCCGATGGTACCGTTACCCGCGACCCCGCCCTCGGTGATATCAACGTCGGCGTGGCCTACAAGTTCCTGGATGAGTCGGAGAACTGGCCCGACGCAGTCGCCACATTACGCATCAAGGCGCCCACCGGCGACGACCCCTATGGCATCAAACTCATCCCGGTCGCCGGTAATGACAACCTGGCTGTCCCTGAGGACCTGCCGACCGGCAACGGTGTCTGGGCGATCACGCCCGGCATCTCGCTGGTCAAGACCTTCGACCCGGCCGTGCTGTTCGCCAGCCTGTCCTACACCTACAACATGGAGGACTCGTTCAGCGACATCAGCCCCACGGTCAACACCAAGGTGCCTGGTGACGTGAAACTCGGCGACTCTTGGCAGATCGGCGGCGGTATTGCGTTTGCCTTGAACGAAAAAATGAGCATGTCGTTCTCGGTCACCGATCAGTTCTCGAGCAAGAGCAAGATCAAACCCGACGGCGGTGACTGGCAGTCAATCACCAACAGCGACTACAACGCGGCGAACTTCAACATCGGCATGACCTTCGCGGCCTCCAACAACCTGACCATCGTCCCGAACCTTGCCATCGGCCTGACCGATGATGCCCCTGACTTTTCCTTCAGCCTGAAGTTCCCTTACTACTTCTGACGTCACTGTAACCGGGCTCCCGGCGGGCCCGGCTTTTGGTAACCAACCCTTAAGTCAGCCGCTTTCATGACCCCACCCTGCTATGATTGCCCATACATTTGTGACGTTTTAACGGCAATCAAGGAAAGTTTTCGTGAAAAACCCGCACGGCCATCCGCATACCCGGCTCGTAGCCCTTGCGACCCTGGTAATAGTGATACCCCTGGCTGCGCGCACCCTGCTGGGTTGGTCCAACCCGCTTGGCTATCTTTCGGACCTTGCCTTGGGCAGCCTGCTGGTGCTGCTGTTGTACCGCAGGCCCTGGTGGCTGGCCACGCCCGTGCTGCTGGCGTGGGCTGCATTGTGGGTCGCTTCGGCAGAGCTGGTCAGTGCAGTGGGCCGGCTGCCTACCAGTGCCGACCTGAGTTACCTGTTCGATACACAGTTCATGGAAAACTCCACCGACGGCGGGCTTGCCCATGCCTGGCTGCCGTGGGTCATGGGCACTGGCTTGCTGGTTTGGGCGCGCTCTGCCTGGCGCAGCCGCACAACGCCTGACGCACCGCTGGGCCCCAAGGCGCTGGCCATACCGTTGACGTTGTTTGGTTTGCACTGGGGCGCTCAGCATCTGGCGCCGTCCGACGCCGATCAGTGGCGCCAGTACAACCTTCCCCATCAGCTCCTTTCCGTCGGCGTCGGTACGCTGCAGCACAAGGCACTGAGCTGGGCCGGGCAAACGCAACCGATCACCCCCCTTCCCACTGCCGGCCTGACCCAGTCAGACCTGAACGGCCAGAAGTTGCCAAGCGGGCGTGCCCGCAACCTGCTGGTGATCACCCTCGAAGGCATCCCCGGCGCCTACGTGCGGCCCAACCGTCAGGCCCTGCACAGCCGTTTTGATGAAAACCTGATGCCCAACCTCAGCCGCTGGGCAGAGCGTGGGATGAACACGCCAGACTACGTATTGCATACCCACCAGACCATTCGTGGCCTGTATGCGATGCTTTGCGGTGATTACGACAAGCTGGCCAACGGTACGCCAAAGGGTATGGAACTGCTCACCCAGCATCAGCGCAACCAGGCTTGCCTGCCAGCCCAGCTGCGCCAGGCCGGCTTCACCACGCATTACCTGCAAGGCGCTGGCCTGCGCTTCATGGCCAAGGACCGCATCATGCCGCACATCGGTTTCGACTCGGTGCACGGCCTGGAATGGTTCAGCAACGAGAACTACCTGCAATTCCCCTGGGGCAAGGATGACCGCGCGTTCTTCGAGGGCGCGCTGGACTACGTGGGCCAGCTCAAGCAACAAGACCGCCCCTGGATGCTTACCCTGCTGACCGTGGGTACCCACCAGCCATACTCGGCGCCCGCTCAATACCTGGAGCGGCATGACACAGCCAAGCAGGCTGCGGTGGCTTATCTGGATGACGCAATCGGTGCATTTCTCGACAACCTCGAACGCCAAGGCGTGCTTAAAGATACGCTGGTCGTAATAACCTCCGACGAGTCCCACGGTATCGACGGCGTGCGCCTTGCCTCCTCCTGGGGCTTCAACCTGACCTTGGCCCCGGAGCAGGCGCAGCTACCCCATATCAAACATGGCACCTATGGCCATATCGATCTGGCAACGTCCTTGCTCGATTATTTCGCCCTGCCAATACCTGCCGCCTTGGGCGGCCGCTCGCTTTACCGCGATTACGATACGGGTCGCGAGATGATTTCCTACACCAACGGCATGTTGCGCTACCACGATGGCCGGGGTGTATTCACCGAATGCGACTTCCAGCAGCGCTGCCGCCGCTATGCCAGCGAGGGCTTCATTGCCGAAAAGGCCAAGTACCTCGGCGCTGGTGACAGCCGACTCGGTGCTCAACTCGGCGCCCTGGCCGGCGTGCTGGATCAGTCCTTGCTGCAGACGCCGCTCAACCTGCGCTATCAGTTCGGCGGCCCCTCGCCCATCCAGTTGCAAGCGCGAATTCGCGATGACTGGGCCGATAACCTGATTGGCGCCCAGTACCTGGAGATGCCTGGGGGGTCACGCACACGAGTACGGGTCAAGGTACGCGCACTCGATCCACAGCATGCCGCCTATATTCAACTCAAGGCCAAGGAACTGGAGCAGGATGTGCCATTGGGGCTGCCTGACGAAATTCGTGTGACTGCCGCCGAGCCGCTGGAGATGGAGTTCGGCTTCGACAACCCGACGCAGCGCAAGGCGTTTTCGTTCCACCTGCTGGGGTATGGCGCAGGGGAAGTCGAAGTCAGCGATTTCAGTGTGATCACGGCGCTGCCAGGCGAAGAGGAGACGGCCGAAGAGGGTTCGGACGGGCATATCGCTCAGTCGAGCTGATCGGTTCTCTGTGGGAGGCGCCTCCCAAGGTAGGCGCCGCTACAAAAAAATTCAGCGAATCTGGTGCTTGTGCAATAGCCGATAGAACGTAGGCCGTGATATTCCGAGCACCTTTGCGGCAAAGCTCAGGTTGTTGCTGTGCCTGTTGAGTACATCACACAAGGCCTGACGTTCTGCCCGATGCTTGTAGTCTTCCAGGGTACCCAACGGCAGATCTTCCTGTTCCAGTACATGCAGGCCAAGGTCTTGAGCCTCGATCTGTCGCCCTTCTGCCAGCACCAGCCCCCGACGCACGCGGTTGGCCAGCTCCCGCACATTGCCCGGCCAATTATGGCGGCCCATTGCAGCCAAAGCGTGGTCACTGAATGTGCGCGGCCTGCGGCCTGTTTCCAGGCTGTAGAAATGGGAAAAATGGTTGGCCAGCATCGACAGGTCACCATGCCGGTCTCGCAAAGGTGCTGTCACTACCTGCAAGACATTCAGCCGGTAGTACAGGTCTTCGCGAAAGCGGCCTTGTTCGATGGCACGCTCCAGGTCCACGTGCGTCGCCGCCAGCACCCGCACATCGACCGGTATCGGCTGGCTTCCACCTACCCGCTCGATGTGCTTTTCCTGCAAAAACCGCAGCAGGTTAGCCTGTAGTTCCAACGGCAGGTCGCCAATTTCGTCGAGGAACAAGGTGCCGCCATGGGCTGCTTCGATACGGCCGACCTTGCGCTGGTGGGCGCCAGTAAAAGCGCCCTTCTCATGCCCGAACAGCTCCGACTGGATCAGGTGCTCGGGTATCGCACCGCAATTGATGGCGATAAACGGCATTTCGCAGCGCTGCGACTGCCGATGCAGGGTGCGAGCGACCAGTTCCTTGCCTGTACCGCTTTCCCCACGTATCAGCACCGGTGATTCGGTTG
The DNA here is from genome assembly GCF_015751845.1 of Pseudomonas sp. M2. Classification (NCBI taxonomy): domain Bacteria; kingdom Pseudomonadati; phylum Pseudomonadota; class Gammaproteobacteria; order Pseudomonadales; family Pseudomonadaceae; genus Pseudomonas; species Pseudomonas sp. M2. The sequence goes on along the minus strand of NZ_JADOUD010000001.1, from coordinate 5,042,769 downwards.
GGGCCAGCTTGCCCAGCAGTTTGCGCAATTCGAGAATCGGCCGGCTGTCGCCGAGCAGCTCGTCCTTGAGGCCATCGATCGGCACGGTGCCCTTGCCCCGCAAGCGGGCCATGCCAAACGCGCGCCCCAAGGTCACCAGAACCCGAGACACATCGAACGGCAAGGTATGGAAGTCGAAGAACCACTCGCAAACGAAGTCACCCACATTCTGAATTCGCAGTTGTTCGGCGTTGAGCACCGCGATCCATTCGGTGTTGCTGCGCTTGATCATGTCCTTGACTGCATCCGGGTGTCGCAAATGCGAATCCTGCAAGCGCAGCAGGCCAATATCGCAACGGTGCTCCAGCGCCAGGTCAAGGCTACAGCTGTGAACATCCCAACCGGCGTTTTCAAGGCCGGGCAACAGGCGGTGGCAATCGTCGCAGGGGTCGACGATGAGCAAGCGACGAAGGGATGCGGTTTCGTGCATGACCGTTCCTTGGCGCCAGATTATGGTTTTTTACGAGAAAACAGTAAGTTGCGGCGCCCATTTAACAGTAGCAACGAACTTGACGCTGCCCACTACCGTCTGTCCGCCCATTTCAGACGGTTTTCGGGCATTCGGGAATTTTTCGTAATAAACGGCGTCACAGGCGGCGCAGGAAACAAAAAATGTGTGCGTCGTAAAAAAATTTACAACCACTGTGTGACTTCACCCCTAACTTGGAGCATCAGTACAAATAACCCCGCGCTGCGGATCGCGACAACCTGAAGCGATAGCAGTTACGCGGACTTGAATTTCGATGTTTGGGACCATAGAGAGACCGAACCATGAATGCCCCGCTCCGTGTCAACGAAGCACTGCTGATCGCCGACCACGCCTTCGAACCCTTCCAGTGCGTCGCCTGGGATGCACCCAACGGTACTGGTGAGCTGAGCCTGGCAGTGATCGACCGGACCAGCACCCGTATCGGCAGCAAGCAAGTGTCTTCGCGCATCTATTCCGACCCGGCCCAGTGGGCCAGCCTGATCGAAGAAGTGCGTGCCGAACTGTGCCAGAAAGGCTATGCCCTGCAACCCTGGTCGATGCCGAAGTAATATCAGAGTTTGCGTGCAAGTGCGTGTTCTACACGCACTTGCGCAACTTTCCAGTGCCACTCAGGCAACTTGCAGAACTGCGACAAAGTGTCGCCCCACCCTCGCGCAGTGCATCACTCTTTTAGCCTGAATTGCTCGATATGCTGATAGCGTGCTTGCAATTGCATGGCAAGTTGCTGTGCCCGCCCCAGACGAACCGGCGCCATTTCCATGTCCACCAATAGTGTGGCACAGGGCATCGGCTGCAGATCATTTGAGCGCTGCAGACGTCCATCGGTGAATACCAGGCAGCGCTGCTGCTCCTGTGGGTGGGCTTTTTGCCTTGCCTGCAGCCAGCGCCTGCCCTGCTCCAGGGCTGCGATCAGCGGCGTACCGCCGCCAGCACCCAATGCGTTCAACCAGGGTTGCAGTGACGCCGAGGCTTTCAGGCCATGACGCTGCCACTGCGGTGCACCGCCGCTGGCGGTCAGCAAGGCTAGTCGCGCACGCTGGCGGTAAGCCTGGTCGAACAACTCTGCCAGCAGCCCTTTACTCTGTGCCAGTGCCTGGTGCCGGCGGGTGGAGGCCGAAGCATCGACGATCACCAGCCACAGCTGGGCAGCACTGCCTTGGCGCTGTTGCCAGCAAAGGTCTTGGCGCACGCGTGGTCGCCCTTTCAGCAAAGTAGACAGCCAGGCCACGCGGCCCTTCCCCGCTGCACGCACGCGGCCACGGCTGGCACCGCTCAGCTTACCGACCCGGGGCAAGGCATCCGCCACATTAGTGCCTGACGGGCGGATGCTCAGGGCTTTTTTGCCCAGTTCGGCACCTCACGCCGGGCACCGCTGGCCATAGGCTGCGCAGGCAGCGCGCCCCAATCACCCTGCCCGCCCTGGCTATGCCCATCGCGACCGCCTGCCTCGGGGGGATTGGAAGGTGGTGCCACCTCTGGCGGTACGCGGCGTCGATGGCGCAATGCGAATTCCGCGACCGCATCGACATCAAGCTCCTCGATCGCCTCGCCACCGCGCCAGGCACAATGGGCGCGGGCGGCACGTAGCCAGACCAGGTCTGCACGCAGGCCGTCGACCCCAGCGGCGAAACAGCGCTCGGTGATCCAGGCCAAGGCCTGATCGTCCAGCGCTATCGCTGCCAGCCCCTGACGCGCCGCATGACAGCGTTCGCGCAACTGTGCCTGAGCAGCGGCCCACTGTTCACAGAACGCCAGGGGGTCGGTGTCGAATGCCAAGCGACGACGAATGATCTGCTGGCGCGCCTGTGGCGCGGGCAAGCCATCGAGCACCACATTCAGACCGAAGCGGTCGAGCAACTGCGGACGCAACTCGCCTTCTTCGGGGTTCATGGTGCCAATCAGAACGAAACGGGCACTGTGGCGGTGGGAAATGCCGTCACGCTCTATACGGTTGGTGCCGCTGGCAGCCACATCGAGCAAAAGATCGACCAAGGTGTCGGGTAGCAGGTTGACCTCATCGACGTACAGCACGCCGCCATCAGCCTGGGCCAGCACCCCTGGCGAAAATTGCGCCTTGCCCTGCCCCAGTGCCGCATCGAGGTCGAGCGTGCCGACCAGCCGTTCCTCACTGGCGCCCAGCGGCAGGGTGACGAACGGCCCCTCACCGAGCAGGTCGGCCAAGCCGCGAGCCAAGGTACTTTTGGCCATGCCACGCGGGCCCTCGATCAGCACGCCGCCGATTTTCGGGTCGATTGCGGTCAGGCACAGCGCCAGCTTCAGGTCGTCTGCACCGACCACGGCCGCCAGGGGAAATTGCACGGGTTCACTCATTTCAAGCTTGTTCCTCGCCGTCGAGCAACTGCTCCTCAAGGGCTTCGCGGTATTCACCAGGCGCTTCCCAGAGCCCGCGCTGCTGGGCCTCCAGCAATCGCTCGGTGAGGTCTCGCAAAGCCTCGGGGTTATGCTCACGCATGAAGTCGCGGGTCGCCGGGTCGAGCACATAGGCATCGGCCAGCGACTGATAATGATGGTCATCGATCAGGTGTGTGGTGGCATCGAAAGCGAACAGGTTGTCGACCGTCGCCGCCAGTTCGAAGGCCCCCTTGTAGCCGTGCCGCTTGGCCCCGTCGATCCATTTGGGGTTGAGGGCTCGGGCGCGAATGACCCTGTTCAGTTCCTCTTTGAGGGTGCGGATACGCGGCCGATCGACCTGGCTGTGGTCGCCGTGATAACTGGCCACCACCGCACCGGACAAGGTTTCGGACGCCGCCAGCATGCCACCTTGAAACTGGTAATAGTCGTTGGAATCGAGCAGGTCGTGCTCATGATTGTCCTGGTTCTGCAGCACCGCCTGGACCTGGCCCAGCCGCCTGGCGAACTGAACACGCGCCGGGGTACCTTCGTCACTGCCACCGTAAGCGTAGCCGCCATGGTTGAGGTACACCTCGGCCAGATCGTCCCGGCTATGCCACAGGCGGCCATCGATTGCATTCTGCACCCCGGCCCCGTAGGCGCCGGGCTTGGCGCCGAATACCCGCCAACCGGCCTGGCGTGCAGCCTGTTCGGCCTCCACCCCTTCAGCCTGCAGCGCCGCTCGCTCGGCACGCACCCGCGCCGCCAGGGGGTTGAGGTCATCCGGTTCGTCCAGCGCCGCTACCGCCTGTACCGCGGCATCGAACAGGCGGATCAGGTTGCCGAAGGCATCGCGGAAAAAGCCCGAGACACGCAGGGTCACATCCACCCGTGGGCGATCGAGCAGGCTCAACGGCAGGATCTCGAAATCGTCGACACGCTGGCTACCGGTAGCCCATACCGGGCGCACGCCCATCAGCGCCATGGCCTGGGCAATATCGTCACCGCCGGTGCGCATGGTTGCAGTGCCCCACACCGAAAGGCCAAGCTGGCGCAGATGGTCGCCGTGGTCCTGCAAATGGCGTTCAAGGATCAGGTTCGCTGAGGCGAAACCCAGGCGCCAGGCAGTCGTGGTGGGCAGGTTGCGTACATCCACCGTATAGAAGTTGCGGCCCGTGGGCAGTACATCCAGGCGACCGCGGCTGGGTGCCCCGCTGGGGCCGGCTGGTACGAAGCGCCCAGCCAATGCTGCGAGAAGGCCATTGATCTCGGCCGGCCCGCAGGCATCCAGGTCTGGAGCAACCTGCTCCTGTAAGGCCTGCACCACCTGACGTACCGGCTGCCATTGCGCCTCGTCGGGCAATTGCAGAGCGCCGCCCAAAGCTTGCTCGATCACCTGCAGTGCCAGCAGTTCAAGGCGTTCCCGGCTGTCGCCAAAGGTACGCCACGGTGCTTCGCTGACGGCCTGCAGTAGCGCCGGGCGCGGCCCCGCCCAGTTTTGCCCCAGGTCACAGTCCAATGGGTCGAAGCCCAGCACCAAAGCCTTGGCGAGTGTGCGCAACAAACTGGCGTTACCACCCCGACCATCACCGCGCTCGACCCGAAGCAAAGCCAGCAAGGTGTCGATCCGCAGGCGGGCTTGCGGAGACTGGCCAAATACGTGCAGGCCATCACGGATCTGGGACTCCTTGAGATCGCACAGGTAGGTATCCAGGCGTGGCAGCCATACGGCGGCGTCGTCCAGTTGCCCTTCCAGTTGCAGCTCCCGGTCGATGTGGTTGGCCTTGACCAGCTCGAGAATGTCGCGCTGCAGCTCACGGGCGCGGCGCGGGTCGAGCATCTGCGCTTCATAGAACTCATCAGCCAGCTGTTCAAGCTCGCGCAACGGCCCGTACGTTTCGGCTCGGGTCAGCGGTGGCATCAGGTGGTCGATGATCACTGCCTGCGTGCGGCGCTTGGCCTGGGCTCCCTCGCCCGGGTCGTTGACGATAAATGGGTAGATGTTCGGCAGCGGGCCGAGTAGCGCATCCGGCCAGCACTGGTCAGACAGGCCGACGCCTTTGCCGGGCAGCCACTCCAGGTTGCCATGTTTGCCCACATGGATGACCGCATCGGCGGCAAAGGCGTGGCGCAGCCAGAAATGAAATGCCAGGTAGCCATGCGGCGGAACCAGATCCGGGTCGTGGTACACCGCACTGGGGTCGACCTGGTAACCGCGTGCCGGCTGGATGCCGACGAAGGTCAGGCCATAGCGCAGCCCGGCCACCATCAGGCGGCCGCTGCGGTACATCGGGTCCTGCTCGGGCGCCCCCCAGCGTTCCAGCACAGCCTTGCGGTTGGCTTCGGGCAGGCGCTCGAAAGCGGCCTGATAATCTGCCAGGCTCAGGCTCTGGGCGCAGGGGCGCTGGTCGAGGTGATCGAGATCGTTGGTGACGCCGCCGAGCAATTGGTGAATCAGTTGGGTGCCGCTGTCCGGCAATTCGCCCAGCGGGTAGCCTTCAGCCTGCAGCGCCTTGAGAATGTTAAGCGCCGCCGCAGGGGTATCGAGCCCAACACCATTGCCGATGCGCCCGTCCCGGGTCGGGTAGTTGGCCAGCACCAGCGCAATGCGCTTTTGCCCATTGGGCAGGCGCGCCAGCGCCACCCAGCGCCTGGCCAGCTCGGCGACAAAATCCATACGCTCCGGATGGGCGCGATAGCACACCACGTCAGACTGGCTGCGCTCGCTGCGCCAAGCCATGTCCTTGAAGCTCACCGGCCGGGTAATGATGCGCCCGTCCAGCTCGGGCAAGGCAATGTGCATGGCCAGATCGCGAGCGCCCAGGCCTTGCTCGCTGGCTTCCCAACCGGGTTGGTTGTCTTGCGCACAGATGGCCTGCAGCACCGGTATGTCCCGGCGAAACGGCCGCAGGCTGGGACGCTCCGGACTGGACATGGCAAAGCCCGTGGTATTGATCAGGACCTCGGCGCCCGCTTCGTCCAGCCAGTTTTCGACCTGTTCCAGGCAGGCGCTTTCCTTGAGGCTGGCAACGGCGATCGGCAGCGGATTGAGGCCGGCCGCCTGCAGGCGCTGGCAAAACACGTCGATGAACGCGGTATTGGCTGCCTGCAGGTGCGAGCGGTAGAACAGTAGCGGCGCTACCGGGTGCTCCGGGTGCCACTGGGCGTACCAGTCCTGGAGCGTGGCATTGGGAGTACCCGGGTGATACACCGAGGTGCGTGGCAACGGTTGCGGTGCATCCCAGCTGTAATCGCGGCCCAGCCACTGGCTGGCCAGGTACTTGAACAGATTGACGGCGTTGGCCTTGCCGCCCTGACGCAGGTAGTGCCAAAGGCGCTCGGCTGGCTCTCCAGTGACGGTGCCAAGCCCGGTCAATTCGGGATCGGGGCGGTCGTCACCGGGCACCAGGATCAATTGCACGCCGCGTGAAGCCAGTTCGACCAGTTGTTCCACCCCATAGCGCCAGTAGCCGACGCCACCGTGCAACGACACCAGGATCACCTTGGCGTAGCGCAGCACCTCGTCGACATACAGGTCGACGGAGGCATGGTTCTGCACCTGCATGGGGTTGGCCAGGCGCAGGCTGGGGTAGTCGTCCGGCAGTTGCTCGGCGGTTTCGGCGAGCAACGCCAAATGCGAGTCGCCGCTGCAGAGGATCACCAGCTCGGCGGGTGTCTGGCCGAGGTCGGCGATGCTGTCGTCCGGCACGAAGCCGCCGGGCTGGGTCCGCAGCAGGTGCATGGGTCAGGCGCCCAGTGCCTGGCGCAGACGCGCTTGCAGATGCGCGGCATCAAGGTCTTGGCCGATCAGCACCAGGCGGGTGATGCGCGGCTCATCGGCACGCCAGGCGCGGTCGAAGTGCTTGTCGAAACGGGTGCCTACACCCTGCACCAGCAGGCGCATCGGCTTACCGGGAATGGCCGCGAAGCCCTTGGCGCGGAGGATGCCGAACTCCACCACCAGTTGGGTCAGGGCATCGAGCAGCAGCGCTTCGTCGGCCTCTGGCAGGTCGATGGAGATGGAGTCGAAGGCATCGTGATCGTGATCATCGTGGCCTTCACCGTCGTGATGCGAATCATGGTGAGTGCGGCGGCCATCGATGTGCGCCTCGGACTCTGCCCCGACGCCCAGCAGCACGTTCAGCGGCAGGCGGCCGCTGCTGGCCTCGATCACCTTGACCGCAGGCGGCAATTCTTCGGCCACTTCGGCGCGCACTTTGGCCAGGCCTTCGGCGTCGATCAGGTCAGCTTTGTTCAGTACCACCAGATCGGCACTGGCCAGTTGATCGGCGAACAATTCGTGCAGCGGCGACTCATGGTCCAGGTTGGGGTCGAGCTTGCGTTGGGCGTCGACCTGGTCCGGGTAGGCGGCGAAGGTACCGGCGGCGACAGCTGGGCTGTCGACCACGGTGATAACCGCGTCGACGGTGCAGGCGTTGCGGATTTCCGGCCACTGGAAGGCCTGCACGAGCGGTTTTGGCAGCGCGAGGCCGCTGGTTTCGATGAGGATGTGGTCGAGGTCGCCACGGCGCGCCACCAGTTCACGCATGACCGGGAAGAATTCTTCTTGCACGGTGCAGCAGAGGCAGCCGTTGGCCAGTTCGTAGACGCGGCCGCTGGCCTCTTCTTCGGTACAGCCGATGCTGCACTGCTTGAGGATTTCACCATCGATGCCGAGTTCGCCGAACTCGTTGACGATGACTGCGATGCGGCGGCCTTGGGCGTTGTCGAGCATGTGCCGGAGCAAAGTGGTCTTGCCCGAGCCGAGAAAGCCGGTGACGATGGTGACGGGGAGTTTGGCCAGTGTTTTCATGTCGCGTTGCCCTTGGCAGGATGGCGCGGGCATGCGGGACGAAAGCCGCGGCCAGGTCGGCCGGGCTCGTTCGCCACCGGATCACCCCGCCCGGTTGATAGTCGAAAACGTTGCGAGGCAGGTCTCCTGGCTTGCACCGTTGCGGCCCTTTCGATCACGGGGCTGGCGGGATGACGCCTTCCCGCGCTTGGGCGCAGTGGCTGTGTCGATCCGTTACCGGTGCTTACAGTTGCGGGGGCAGCCGCGGCTTGTACCGCGTTCCCGTCTTAGCTTCGGCCTGGCCGAAGAACCTCGAAGCGGCAAGGCTACGCGGGGGGTGGCAGGTGGTCAACTGTTGGCGTGCACCACCCACGCCCCTCTCCGATTAACCCTGCTCTTGCTCTTGCTGTTGCTCTTGCTGTTGCTGTTGCTGTTGCTCTTGCTGTTGCTGTTGCTGTTGCTGTTGCTTTTCTAGCGCGCAAGTACAGGCACCACAGATCGCGACTTCAGGAGGCCGAGCGCAGGTCTTGCGAAGGGAGGTGACGGGCATGGATGCCCGTCAAGCGCTGCGGCCCATGGATGGGCCGTCAGCGCGGTCCTCCCGGGAGCAAGGCCGGAGCGAGGGAACCCCGGAGCGTAGCGTAGGGGCCGGATGATAGGAGCCAGCCTTTTTTGGTTACTTTTTGGGGCGTTTGCCAAAAAGTGACCCGCCGTAAGGGCGGAAAGGTGAGTGAGCGCCGCCACCGCAAATGGATATGCCCGCATGAATCAAAGCCCTCGCATGAGCTTCTGGCTTCTGGCTTCTGGCTTCTGGCTTCTGGCTTCTGGCTTTCAGCTAGCGTGAATATCTATTTGCCGTGGCGGCGCTCACTCACCTTTCCGCCCTTACGGCGGGTCCCTTTTTGTCTTGGCAAAAAGGAACCAAAAACCGCCTGCTCCCATCATCCGGCCCCTACGCTTCGCTCCGGGGTTCCCTCGCTCCGGCCTTGCTCCCGGGAGGACCGCGCTGACGGCCCATCCATGGGCCGCAGCGCTTGACGGGCATCCATGCCCGTCACCTCCCTTCGCAAGACCTGCGCTCGGCCTCCTGAAGTCGCAATCTGCGGTGCCTGTACTACCGCGCTCTGAAAAGCAAAAGCAAAAGCAAACAACGGCAACGGCAACGGCAACGGCAACGGCAACGGCAAGCAAATCGTGACCTACGATTGACGCAAACCCTGCCCCGTGCTCTCCTTGCACCTTGCGTTCAGGTGCCCCCTCTGGGGGTGAAACGGGAAACCGGTGCGTCGCAGGCCCTCGATCAGGGCCGGACAATCCCGGTGCTGCCCCCGCAACGGTAAGCGAGCGAAGCGTCTAAACCACTGTGCCACATCGTACGGCATGGGAAGGTGACGCTTTACCAGGAGCCCTGCTCCTCCTCGCAAGCCCGGAGACCGGCCTGGCGTTCATGAACACCCCGCGGTGGGCGGGCGCTGTCGCATTTCCCTGGGCCATTCAAGCCCGGGGTTGCCGCGCTTGCCTGTTGCTCAATCGGCACAATGCCCTACAAAGCAGAGGAACGCGTCATGCCCGTCACCAGCGCCAAACACGGTATCGCCACCCCCGTCACCCTCAGCCAGCGCGTGGTCATCGCCGCCGCTGCCAGCCTGTTGGGCCTGTGCCTGATCTACTTTGCCGGCTTCTCACACATCGAAGCCGTGCACAACGCTGCCCACGACACCCGCCACAGCGCCGCGTTCCCTTGCCACTGAGACCGCCCCATGATCAAGCGCATTGCCCGCACCGCCGGGTTCAGCGGGCTGCTCGCAGCCTTGTTGTTGACCCTGCTGCAAAGCTTCTGGGTCGCACCTCTGATTCTTGAGGCGGAAACCTATGAATCGGCAGCCCCCTCCACCGAGCACCACAGCCACGATATCCAGGCAACCGTTGGGCATGAACATGCTGCAGCGCACGAACACAGTGCCGATGCGTGGTCACCGGAGGACGGCTGGCAGCGCATCCTCGCCACCACCGGTGGCAACCTCGTCGTAGCCGTCGGCTTCGCCCTGATCCTTGCCGCGCTGTACAGCCTGCGTGAGCCCAACCGCGTCACCACCGGCGCATTATGGGGGTTGGCCGGGTTCGCCGTGTTCTGCCTGGCACCCACCTTGGGCCTGCCGCCAGAGCTGCCAGGCACCGCGGCCGCAGACCTCGGCCAGCGCCAGAACTGGTGGATTGGCACCGCCGCCGCCACCGCGCTGGGGCTTGCATTGCTGGTGTTCGCTCGTCATTGGCTGCTCAAGGCCCTCGGGGCAGTATTGCTGGTAGTGCCGCATGTGATCGGCGCTCCGCAACCCGAAGTCCATGAAAGCCTGTCCCCAGAAGCCCTGGAAACACGGTTCAAGATCGCTTCGTGGGCAACCAACGCTGCCTTCTGGCTGGCTCTGGGCCTGCTCAGCGCCTGGCTGTACCGCCGTTCCAGCCAGGCTTGATGGCAAGCCACCACCCGCTGCCGGCGCTTTACGCCGGCTTTGGTTGCCGCCGGGGCTGCCCGGTTGAGGTCCTGGACGAGCTGCTGCACCAGGCACTTCATGGCCACGGGCTGACGCTGTCGGCGTTGCGCGGCATCGCCAGCATCACGTCGAAAGCCGACGAACCTGGCCTGCAACAACTCGCCGAACGTCACAATTTGCCCCTGCTGGTGTTCGACGCCTCGCAACTACAGGCTTACGAGCCACAACTGAGCCACCGCTCTGCGGTGGCATTCGCCCACAGCGGTTGCTGGGGCGTCGCGGAGAGCGCAGCCCTGGCAATGGCCCATCATGAACGCGGCAACGCCGCGCTTGTGGTGACGCGGCAAACGCTCGGCGCCGCTACCCTGGCCCTTGCCTGCGGCGGATAATTGCCCCACCCATTCACCTGCAAGGATTTTCCATGACGGTCTACTTCATCGGCGCCGGCCCCGGCGACCCGGAATTGATCACGGTCAAAGGGCAACGCCTGATCCGTCAGTGCCCAGTGATCATCTACGCCGGCTCCCTGGTGCCCGCGGCAGTGCTCGACGGGCACCAGGCCGAGACCGTGATAAACAGCGCGGAACTGCACCTGGAGCAAATCGTGGAGGCCATGCACGCGGCCCATGAAAAAGGCCAGGATGTCGCCCGTGTTCACAGTGGCGATCCCAGCTTGTACGGCGCAATCGGCGAGCAGATCCGCCATCTGCGCGACCTGGGTATCGATTACCAGATCATTCCGGGTGTAACCGCTACCGCTGCCAGTGCCGCGTTGCTGGGCTGCGAGCTGACGCTGCCTGAGGTGGCGCAGACGGTCATTCTGACCCGCTACGGGGACAGCTCGCCCATGCCAGCAGGCGAGCAACTGGGCGACCTGGCGCGTCATGGTTGCACCTTGGCGATCCACCTCGGCGTGAAACACCTGGCTCGAATCGTCGATGAGCTTGTCCCCCATTACGGCGCAGACTGCCCGGTGGCCGTTGTTCACCGCGCCACTTGGCCCGATCAGGACTGGGCACGGGGCACCCTCGAGGATATCGTCGAGAAGGCAGCCGCGAAGGGTTTTCGTCGCACCGCGCTGATTCTCGTCGGGCACGTACTGGGCGATGCTCCGTTCGCCGAGTCAGCCCTGTACCGCGCCGGGCATGCGCACCTTTATCGCCGGGGCAGTTGAACATTGCCAAGCTGATACAGACCGTAGCAGACTCCAGGCTCCATCCCGCGGACCGGAGTCGCGCCCATGCTGGAACTACGCCCCAATTGCGAATGCTGCAATAGCGATCTGCCGGGCGACAGCCCTGATGCGCTGATCTGCTCGTTCGAATGCACATTCTGCAAAAGCTGTGCTGAAACCCACTTCAATGGCCGCTGCCCCAACTGCTCAGGTCAATTGGTCGCACGCCCCACCCGGGTTGGTACGGCCTTGAGCAACAACCCACCTGCCACTGAGCGCGTGCTCAAGCCCCACGCCCGCTGTGCTTGAACAACTTGCAGCCACAAGCATCGGCGAAAAAATACCCTGGCGATGCTTGTACTCAGACGATTTTGTAGGATTTTTCAACAAAGTCGTCCCCCTAACTCAACAGATCTATACTCGCCATTACCAAGGAACCGGAATGGACGTATCGTGCTGCGCTGCAGAAAGACCTTGCAGACGTATTCCTGATTAGCCTTAGGAAACGGACCACATTCCGACAGGAGTTAGCCTCATGACAACCGTGCTGATCGTTGACGATCACTCTACCGTTCGATTCGCGCTGCGCATGCTGCTTGAGCGCGAGCGCTTCAAAGTTGTGGGGGAAGTCGAGAACGGTAGCGAAGTGGCGCAGGTAGCACGCAACCTACGACCCGACGTCGTGATCCTGGATATCGGGCTTCCTGGCCTCGACGGCATGGAAGTCATCAAGCGCCTGCAGCAACTCGAACAGGTCCCCAGGATCATGGTATTGACCGGGCAGGCCACCGAGTTGTACGTCCGCCGTTGCCTGGATGCCGGTATAGGCGCATTTGTAACCAAAGATGAAGATCTCGATGCCGTCGTCTTTGCCATGAAAGCCTTGGTCAAGGGGTACTCGACCTTCCCGCAGATGTCGGTGAACAGCAACACTCTGGACAGCGAGCACGGGCGCCTGGGCAGCCTGTCAAATCGGGAGATGGAAGTGCTTCGGCGTCTGGCCCGTGGTGAAAACAACAAGAACATAGGCCATTGCATGAACCTCAGCGCCAAGACCATCAGCACCTACCGTGGCCGCATCATGGACAAGCTCAAGACTGAATCATTGGTAGAAATGGTTGATCTGGCCAAACGCAATAACGTCAATTAGGCGCGTGATCGGCATGAAGTGCGTACTGGTTGCGCTGTTGCTGGCCATTGGCATGGCTGGCTCCGCGCTCGCCGCACCGGCAGATGTCGAAACGCGGCGCTTGTTGGCACGTGCTGTCAGCACCGCTTCACCACTGCAACTCGATGCCCAGGACCGCCAATGGTTGCAGCAGCGCAAAGTTCTGTTGCTGGGCAGCTCGCGTCCCGATTATCCCCCGTTCGAGATCAACATCAGCCCGAGCGACTATGAGGGCCTGAGCGCAGACTATGCCGGGCTAATATCCGAACTTCTGGAGATACCGATAGAGGTCAGGCGCTTTCCCAGCCGCCATGCGGCGATCGCAGCCTTACGCGACGGCAAAATCGATTTGCTGGGCAGCTCCAACAGTTTCGAAGCGGCCGATGCCCAGCTGAACCTGAGCCAGCCCTACGCAGACGATTTGCCAGTCATCGTCACCCGCGAAGGGCGCACCCTGAAAAACAACACAGACCTCACAGACGTGCGCCTGGGCATGGTCGATCACTACCTGCCGAGCGAAACGGTCCGTTCGCTCTACCCCAAAGCACAGTTGAGCCTTCATCGCTCAACGCTGGCAGGGCTGGCAGCGGTGGAAATGGGAGAGGTGGACGCCTATCTGGGCGACGCTATCAGCACCGATTTTCTTATTGGCAAAAGTTACCAGGGTACGGTGAAGATCGACCATTTCTGCCGTGGGCCAGCGGGCACCTTTTCCTTCGCCCTGGCCAATGACAACCCGCGCCTGCGCCGCCTGATCGACATGGCCCTGGCAAGGATCACAGAAAGCGAGCGTTTGAACATCCTGCGCCGTTGGACAAGTGGCAACACCAGCCTGTTGCTCGAACGCCATCTGTCAGCACTTACCGCGGAAGAACAGACGTGGATAGACCAGAATCCTACTGTCAGTGTACTGATCGACGCCGCACTTGCGCCGCTGACCTTCAACGATGCCCAGCAGCAGCCCAGCGGGATTACCATCGACCTGCTCAAGCAGATAACCCTGCGCACCGGGCTGACATTCAAGCTCATCGAGCGTAACGCCGTGCAGACCATGATCGAACAAGTGGCACGCGGCGAGGCGCAGATGATCGGGGCCCTGGGTTATGGTGCGAAGCGCCAGACGCAACTGCGCTACACCCGCCCCTACCTCGTCAGCCCGAGGGTTCTGGTCACACGCAGCCAGACGCCCTGGCCGCCACAGTCCAGGGGGCTGGAGGGCAAACGTATCGCCCTGCTGCGGGGCTCACCCCTGCGAGCAGAAGTGCAACGCCAGCACCCCAAGGCGGTAGTGGTAGAAGTGAACAATCCGCTAGGCTTGATGGAAGCAGTCGCCAACGGCAATGCTGACGTCGCCTACAGCAGTCATATAAACGCGAAGTACTACATCACTCATGTTTTCAAGGACCAGCTACGCATAGCCACAGTGCTCGGTGATGACCCGGCAACTGCCGCATTCGCCGTCGCCCCTGACCAGCCGCAGTTGCAGGCCATTCTCGACAAAGCCCTGTTGAGCATTCCTCCTGAAGAACTCGACCAACTGATCAATCGCTGGCGTATCAGCACCGTGGTCAGCGACAGCCCATGGCGCAACTACCGCACACTGGCATTGCAAGTGCTTGTGCTTTCTGCGCTGTTGCTGGCCGGCGTGGTGTTCTGGAACAGCTACCTGCGCAAACTGATAAACCAGCGTACCGAGGCGCAGCGCGCCTTGCAGGAACAATTGTCGCTGAGCCGCGGCCTGCTCGAACAGCTGCGCCAGGCCAAGGACGATGCTGAACGGGCCAGCCATACCAAAAGCACCTTTTTGGCGACCATGAGCCACGAGATCCGCACGCCCATGAATGCGGTGATCGGCCTGCTCGAACTGGCGCTGGAAGATAGCCGTAAGGGCCGTTGCGATACTCAGGTCCTGCAGACCGCGCATGATTCGGCCATTGGCCTGTTGGGGCTGATTGGCGACATCCTCGATATTTCCCGCATCGAATCCGGCCACATGAGCCTGCAGCCAGAAGCCACCGACCTGGTCGAACTGGTCCGCACCACCCTGCGGGTTTTCGACGGCAATGCACGAGTCAAGGGCCTGCGCCTGCACTGCGAACTACCAGAAGGGCCCGTCTGGGTGTTGGCAGACGCCCTGAGGATCAAGCAAATCCTCTCCAACCTGCTGAGCAATGCAATCAAGTTCACCGATCGGGGCGAGGTTCACGCAACCTTGGCACTTGAGCCGACAACCGCCGGCAACAGCGTGCAAGTGCAGCTGAGCGTGCGCGACACCGGTATTGGCATTGGTTTGACAGACCAGGCTCGTCTCTTCAGCGCTTTTGCCCAGGCTGATGGCCCGCGGGCGCGACAGGGCGCAGGGCTGGGTCTGGTGATAAGCCGCACCCTTGCCAAACTGATGGGCGGCACTCTTAACCTGCAGAGCGTCGAAGGTGTAGGTACCAAGGTATCGGTCGAGCTGCAGCTGCCGACCTGCAAAGCCCCGTTGCCTGCCGAGCACGCTGTACCCAGCCAAGGTAGTGAAAGCGGGCCCCTGAACATCCTGGTTGTGGATGATTACCCGGCCAATCTGCTGTTGCTGGAGAAACAGCTCAATACTTTGGGCCATCGAGTGACGTTGGCCGAAAATGGCCAAACGGCGCTGGCCCTCTGGCAGGCTGAAGAGTTTGACGTGGTCATCACCGACTGCAGCATGCCAGTGATGGACGGCCACCAACTGGCCCGCAGCATTCGTCTGCAGGAGCATGAATTGGCCAGGTCAGCCTGTACGATCATCGGGATCACCGCCAACGCCCAGGCCCAAGAACATGAGCGTTGCCTGGCCAGTGGCATGGACGACTGCCTGTTCAAACCTGTCGGCCTCAGCGCCCTCAAAGCCCATTTGCCGCAGAACCAAGCCACTCCTATTGCGCCGCAGCCAAAGGCCAGCGGCTTCAACCTCGACGAGTTGCGCCACCTGACCCAGGACGATGAACAGCTTGTCCGCCGCCTGCTTGAACAGCTTTCGCAAAGCGCCAGCGAAGACCTTGCGGCGCTACGCGGCCTGGGCAGTACACCGGACGGCGATGCGGTGCGCGCCGTCGCCCACCGTATAAAGGGCGGCGCCAAGATGCTCAAGGTGCGCGGCGTGGTCACGGATTGCGAAGCCATCGAACAGGCCCAGGCGCGGGGCGTGCCCACCGACGCCCTGCGCCTGCAACTGGAAACCAGCCTGCAGACACTGCAGCGCGAACTCTCCGACGCCCTCAGTGCAATTGCAACGTAGAATTGATCTGGCTGATCGCGTCAACCACGTGGCGTGACCCCTGCTGGATCTCCATGATCACAGTCCCTGCCTCGTTAGCCAGGGCAACACCTCGCCCCGTGCGTGTCAGGCTCGATTGCATGCTGGCCACTGCCGTGAGCGAAAGATCATGGTTCTGCCGTACCACATCGACGATCTCCAGGGTCGCCTTGCTGGTGCGTGCGGCCAGGCTGCGCACCTCGTCGGCGACCACAGCGAAACCGCGCCCATGTTCACCAGCACGTGCCGCTTCGATCGCGGCATTCAAGGCCAGCAAGTTGGTCTGATCGGCGATGCCGCGAATGGTCAGGACAATCTGCCCGATCACGTCCGATTGTTTGCTGACGGCATCGATGCTGCGCGCCGCGTCATTGAGCTCCTGGGAAATCTGCTCGATGACTTGCACGGTTTGCTGTACCACTTCGGTGCCCTTTCGTGCGCATGCATCAGTCTGTACCGAACTGGCATGGGCCGCTTCAGCGGCGCTTTGCTGCGTACTGACCTGCGCGGTGATGTCGCTGGCGAACTTGACCACCTTGTATAGCCGGCCCTTGCTGTCGAAGATCGGATTGTATGAGGCCTCGAGGTATACCGTCTGGCCTTGCTTGTTGACCCGTTCGAAACGATGGGAGTGATACTCGCCACGGTTCAGCGAAGCCCAGAAATCGCGGTATGCAGACGACTCCCGCTCATGGGCCAGACAAAACAAGCCGTGGTGGCGGCCCACTACCTCTTCCAGGCGATAGCCCATGGTAGTCAGGAAATTCTCGTTAGCCTTTATCACCCGCCCCTGCGGCGTGAACTCGACCACCGCCATGGAGCGACCGATGGCCTTGAGCAGGCTTTCGCTCTCGTGCTCATCCTTGATCCGCTGACTGATATCGGAAGCCACCTTGATCACACTGATGACCTGCTGACGCTCATCGAGCACCGGCATGTAGCTGGCCTCCAGCCAGACTTCACGGCCGGCCTTGTCGATACGCTCGAACGTGCCGCTGATTGGCTTGCCCTCGCCCAACTCGCGCCACAACTGCTGATATTCGGCACTTTTGCTGTAGTCGGGGTCGCAGAACAATCGGTGGTGCTTGCCCCGCAACTCATCGACGCCATAGCCCATTGCCAGGCAGAACTGCGCATTGGCATCGAGAATGGTGCCGTCAGGGCCAAACTCGATCATCGCCATTGAGCGGCTGATCGCCGCGAGTTTTGCCTGGGTTTCTGCCAGAGCCTGGCGAGCGCGCTGAATCTCGAGCAAATCTGACTTGCGATGGAAATCGAACATGGCGCCGGGGTCCTTTATGCGCAGGGTTTTCTGAGCATAGATCGGCGCCGACAGCGTGCAAGCAAACTGCTATCACTTAGTGATTAGTGTATTCGTGCGGCCCATCCCCGCCCCATGCGTGCGGGCTCAGGAACTTTCTCGCACCATCAGCTCAAACCCCAGATCCTGCTGCTCGGTAGCCACTCGCTTGCCATCGAGCAACGCCAGCAGCGCCTGTGCCGCGCCCCGACCAACGGCGGCACGCGGTGTGCGAATGGAGGTCAGACGGGGGACCATATGCGCCGAAGCCGGCAGGTCATTGAACCCGACCATGGCTACTCTCCCTGGAACTTCGATACCTTGGCGCAAGGCCTGCAGCACAGCACCCTGGGCAAGGTCGTCGTTGCAGAAAAAAATGCCATCCACATCCGGTGCCTGCGCCAACAATTGGCTGAACAGTTCACTGCCCAGTGCAATGGACGAGGGTTGCGGCGACAGGACCTCCAGTTCAGTTGCGTGCATACCGGCTTCAGCCAGCGCCTGGCGGAACCCTTCGGCACGCTGCATCACCCGTGGGTCAAGTTGCGCGGCGATGAACGCCAGGCGCCGCCGGCCTCGCTCGAGCAGGTGCCTGGCAGCAGCCCGACCAGCCTGCTGCTGGGAAAACCCTACCGACAACATGCCAGGCGCGCCACCCAGCTCCATCATGTGGACGCAGGGCACACCGCTGGCCACCAGCATCTGCCGAGAAGCCTCACTACGCTCGAAACCGGTGAGCAGCATGCCGCACGGTTGGTACGCCAGGTAATTGCGGATCAGATTCTCTTCTTCGTCGATATCGTAGTGATAGTTACCGATCAGCACCTCGAGCCCGCGGGGGCGCATCACTTCGTGGATGGCCTCCAGAGTGTCGATGAACAGCTGGTTGGACAACGACGGAATCAGCACAACCACCGACTGGCTGCGCGCAGAAGCCAACGCCCGGGCAGCGGGGTTGGCGATATAGCCAAGGCTCGCTGCCGCGGCCACCACCTTTTCCACCAGTGCCGGAGCCACGGTGCTGACACCGCGCAAGGCGCGGGAAGCGGTAATCGGGGAAACCCCGGAGAGCCTGGCCACTTCTGCCAGGGTGGGTCGACCGGTAGTGCGGGAGCCTGAGCGGGACATGAGTGTTGTAATTTTACTACTTGCCAAGGGAGGGGAACGGCCACTAAGGTAGCGCTGTCTCAGGACGCAAGCAATGTAATCTTTGGTGGTGGCCACTACGCGCCTTCTGCCGAGCGTCCATACTGCGTAACGACAAGATCAACAACACCGGGGAGTTCGTGTTTCGTCAACGACGAGACAGCGCTATCTCACCCCGCAGGAGGTACTGATGAATTCTCCCCTGTCCGCCATCGTGGTGATGGGCGTGGCCGGTTGCGGCAAAAGCTGCATCGGCGCTGCCATAGCCGCCAGAAGCGGCGGCCGCCTGATCGAAGGCGACGCGTTTCACCCTGCCGAAAACATCCGCAAGATGAGCGCGGGCACGCCGTTGAACGACGACGACCGAGCCGGTTGGCTAGTGCGCTTGGGCCAAGAGTTGCAAGCCACGGTGCAGGCGGGCGAACGCCCGATCCTCACCTGCTCCGCACTCAAGCGCCGTTACCGCGATACCTTGCGCCAGGCCATGCCGGAGCTGGCATTCGTGTTTCTCGAACTCACCCCTGCCGAAGCCGAGAAGCGCGTCCTCGCCCGCCCCGGGCATTTCATGCCGGCGAGCCTGATCGACAGTCAGTTCGCCGCCCTCGAGCCCCCGCATGGCGAGCCTCTGACCCTGCCCCTTGATGCCACGCAGCCGATAGACACGCTGGCCGAGACGGTAGACGCCTGGCTAAAGCCCTGCGGTGAGCGGAACCTGGCGCGGACCGCATGAACCTGGCGGTTTTTCCGGCTCACCAAAGACAGCGCTGTCCCGACGCCTGAAAGCGCCGATAGTTCAATTTCAAGCAACGCCAAAAAACAACGATAAGACCGAGGCCTTAAAACCATGTTCGGACTGGCTACAGATACCTTCCTGCTGCTCGACGCCCTGGTGACCATCATCGGGCTGATCCTGCTGATCACCCATTTCAAAGTCCACCCCTTCGTCGCCCTGACCATCGCCGCCGGTTTCCTCGGCCTGACTTCCGGTATGCCGGTGGCCAAGGTCATGAAGTCATTCCAGGATGGTTTCGGTGGGGTACTGGGCTTTGTCGGGATCGTCCTCGCCCTGGGGACCATGCTCGGCAAGCTGATGGCCGACTCCGGTGGCGCCGACCAGATCGCGCAAACCCTCATTCGCGCCTTCGGCAAGAAGAACGTGCATTGGGCCATGATGTTTGCCGCGTTCCTGGTCGGCATCCCGCTGTTCTTCGAAATCGGCTTCGTACTGCTGATTCCGCTGGTGTTCATCGTCGCCAGGCGCTCGGGTGTATCGCTGATCAAGATCGGTATCCCCCTGCTGGCGGGCCTTTCGGTGGTGCACGGCCTGGTGCCTCCGCATCCGGGCCCACTGCTGGCGATCGGCATTTTCAACGCCGACATCGGCAAGACCATCTTCTATGGCCTGCTGGTGGCACTGCCCACTGCAATCATCGCCGGCCCGCTGTACGGTAACTTCATTTCCCGCTATATCCCGGGTAATCCGTCACAGGAACTGATGGACCAGATCGCCAAGGAGTCCGATCAGGGTAACCTGCCGAGCTTTACCGTCACCCTGGTCACCGTGCTGCTGCCGGTTGTGCTGATGTTGCTCAAGACGTTCGCTGACGTCGTGCTACCGGCCGAGCACATCGTTCGCCAGTGGATGGACCTGATCGGCCACCCGATTACCGCCCTGCTCGCCGCCCTGCTGCTGGCCTTCTACACCTTCGGCTCGGCGCGCGGCTTCAACCGCCAGCAGATCATGAAGATGCTCGACCAGAGCCTGGCGCCGACGGCTGCCATCGTGCTGATCGTCGGTGCAGGCGGCGGTTTCAAACAGATGCTGGTCGATACCGGTGTCGGCAATGTGATCGGCCAGATGGCGGTACAGGCAGAAATTTCACCGATCATGCTGGCCTGGCTGGTGGCTGCGGTCATCCGCATCGCCACGGGGTCGGCGACGGTTGCCACCATTACCGGCGCAGGCATCGTTGCCCCGGTGATCGACCTGGTGCCCGGCGTCAACCGTGAGCTGCTGGTGCTGGCCACCGGCGCCGGTTCGCTCATTCTGTCCCATGTCAACGACGCCGGCTTCTGGCTGGTCAAACAGTACTTCAACATGACCGTGGCCGAGACCTTCAAGACCTGGAGCATGATGGAGACCATCCTGTCGGTGGTCGGCATCATCTTCATCATGATGCTGTCAACGGTGGTGTGACCGCTTATCGGGGCAATGGCACCTTGGCGTATTGAGTAGGGCCCAACGCAAGTACGTGCCCTACCTTCGCAAAGGAGCCTGCCCATGATACGCACAAGCCTGTTACTCGCTGCCTTGCTCGCCTCCCCCCTGGCCCTGGCGGTCGGCACCGGGCCGACCCATCCGGATGATCCGCACAACCCGGCGCCCCAGCCGGGCGCGGACAGCACCCTCAACCCGATCGAGGAGCCCATGCCACGGGATACCGACCCGCGAATACAGGGCAGCGACCCTGAAAGCCCGCCCGCCAGGCAGAATGACAATCGTGATCTGCCTGGGATGGAAGGCAGTGGGTCGGAGGGCGCGGGTGGCCAAGGTGGTAACGGATCGGACGGCGGTCAGCGCTGAGCGGTACCGCCCTCTTCCCGGGCTAGCCCCGTGAAGAGGGCGCAATTGCCAACGCAGGAAAGCCGCTTCGAACCGCTCACCACTGGCGCTTTTCAGGCCGTGTCAGCCCCAGCTTTTCTATCTTGTAACGTAGCATATCGCGCGATAGCCCCAGCATCCGCGCCGACTTGGTCACGTTCCAATCAGTACGGTCCAGCGTCCTGCACACCAAATCCCGTTCCATGTCCGGCAAACTGGTCCCAGGCTCAGGCTCATGCCGCGGCATTTCGTACACCGTGGCCATCGGCTGCGTGAGGGGTTCATCGACCAGGGTCAGGCACAGATTCAACTGGTGCGCCTGCACCACTTCATTAGGTGCCAGCAACACCGTCTGTTCCAGCATGTTGCGCAGCTCGCGCACGTTGCCAGGCCAGCTGTAATTGAGCATCAAGTTCTGTGCCTCGGTACTGAAGCGCAGGTTCGGTTTACCGTACCGACGCCCGTGATGGGCCAGGAAGTGCCGCGCCAACAGCAGGATGTCCTGGCCGCGGGCGTGCAAGCGCGGTACCTTCAGCGCGATGATGCGCAGCCGGAAGAACAGGTCCCGGCGAAACTTGCCCTGCTGCACCATCTGTTCGAGATTGCAGTTGGTGGCGCTGATCACCCGCAGGTCAACCTTGCGCTCCTTGACCGCACCTATGCGGCGGATACTGCGATCCTCCAGCAGTTTCAGCAGCTTGGCCTGTAGCACCAGGTCCATTTCGCCGATCTCATCGAGGAACAGGGTGCCGCCGTCCGCGGCCTCCACCAGCCCCACGCGACGTTCCTTGGCGTCGGTGAATGCCCCCTTCTCATGGCCAAACAACTCAGCCTCCAGCAGGTTGGCCGGGATCGAAGCGCAGTTGAACTCGATGAACGGGCCTTTGCTGCGCGAACCATCGAAATGCAGGGCACGCGCAACCAGTTCCTTGCCGGTACCCGTCTCGCCTTCGACCAGCACCGGCGGCAGGTCGTCATTGGCCATGCGGCGTTCAGCATCGAGCACCTGGCGCAGCGTGTGCTTGAGGGTGAGCATCACCGGCGAGTCGCCAATCAGCGCCTGCAGCCCGGACTTCTGCGCCTCGCGCTCCTGGTAGAACGACAGCGTGCGCTCCATCCGCTCGGTGGCCAAAGCCTTTTCCAGTGTCAGTTTGAGCTCGGCCAGCACCACGGGCTTGGTCAGGTAATGGAAAGCCCCCTCTTTCATCGCTTGTACGGCATCCTCTACGTTACCGTAGCCGGTCATCATGATTACCTTGAGCTCCGGCATCTGCGCCACCAGCGTGCGCAGCAGGTCATGCCCATTCATGCCGGGCAGCGAGTTGTCGGTGAGTACCGCGTCGGGCTGGAACCGCTTGATCTGCTCAAGCGCAAGCTCCGCACTGTTACACACCGTCACCTCAAAGCCCTTCAGGTTCAAATAGGTGCGAATGTTGTTGGCAAGGATTTCATCATCCTCGACTACCAGGATGCTGTGCTCCATGTTCCCCTCCCGCTGCGATATTGAAAGTGAGGCTGACGCGGGTTCCTTCCTCTTCACGGCTGCTCAGGCTGACCGAGCCGCCAAAACGTTCCATGATGCGCTGAACCAGCGCCAGGCCTACACCGAGGCCGCCCTGCTTGGTGGTGAAAAACGGTTTGAAGACCATGCGTTGCTGCTGCCTGGTCATGCCCTTGCCTGTGTCACTTAGCAGTAATGCAGCGCGCTGACCTTCCTGTATGCAGACCATGGCCCGCAACTCGCCACCCATTGGCATGGCTTCGATGGCATTGGAAAACAGGCTGTTGAGGATCTGCGTCAATTGCAGAGGCTGGCTGGCTACCCACTGCGTCTGGGGCCCGTCGAAGGAAAAGCGGATGCCGTTACGCTCGATCTGCTGGGCAAACGCCAAGCGGGTATCCTTGATGGCGGCTACCAGGTCCACAGCCTCGGGCATATCGCTGGTCGGGCGCAGTGACACCAGCAGTTCGCGCACCCAGCGTGACATGCGGTCCACCTGGCTGATGATGTCGACAATGTTCTGCTGGGCCTGCGGATTGGCGATTTCCTGTGCCAGCTCTGCGCTGGAGCGGATATTGGCCAATGGGTTTCGCAGGCTGTGGGCCACCGCCGAGGACATCTCACCAAGGGCAACATAGGTTTCACTCGCCACCAGCCGATCCTGTTGCTGATGCAGCATCGACGCTGCGCGACGCACGAGCCAGAACAGGCCGAAGTAGATCAGCGCCCCGCCCACCAGGGTCGAGGCCCAGATCAGCACATAACCGCGCTGAATGCGTCGAATGAGGTCCTGTGGCTCTTTGTAAATCTCGACCATAGACAGCACCTGCTCACCTTGGCTGTCGAACAGGGGAATGTAGTTTTCGATGAACAGGTAATTGGGCTCACGCTCGAACTTCTGTTCCTCGCGGTGCTCTTCGACCTTGTGGTAGCTGGCGGACACCGCCTTGCGCGAGCGGAAGGCGTGATCCAGGTCGCCGTCGGCCTCGATGCGCTTGCCAACCAGATCGGGGTTGGTGGACCAGACGATGGTGCGGTCACGGGCATAGACATTGGCCAGCAGCGTGTCCGGAAGATGCTCGACATGATCGAGGAACTCGACCCGAGTCGCCATGGCCAGCTGCGGGCTCACCTGCAGATGCTGCTGGTCCAGGCGCGGATCGAGCAGCTCACCCATGGTGGTGCCAGGTGGCAATTGCGAATGGCGCACTTCGGCCTGGGCCATGGCCTGGATGAATTGGGCGGTGAGCATGGCGTCTCGCTCCACGCTATCGCGGACCACGAAGCGGGTCGATACATAGCCCAGACCACCTGCCACCGACGTGATGATCAGCAAGCTGATCACGGAAAACCAGCGCAGCAGATTGAATTCGCGAAGGGGCGTAGCCAGACCACTGCCGGGCTGGGCGAGGAGCTTGTCGGGAACATCGGTTTCCAGCGTCTGCATCGCGAGGTTCCCGCGCAAGGATTCCGTTCAGAAGGCTGTCACTCATTGCCGTGCGTAGCTAACTGATAGCACTTCGCCACGCCGGCCGCAGCCGCCATTTATCGCCTATGTCTTCTTGCAAAAAGTCAGCCACGGATTTATTTCGAAACTAATTTTAAGCTAATCAATCGGTTAGAAACAGAATCTAATCCTTAATCTAGAATAGATCCCCCAGTTTTGGGGAATTTGTACCCAATAATAAAATGTTCTTTTAGAACAATATCTTAGCGTCTACTTCTAGATTTCTACGAAGCTCGCGCAAGCCGAAAGTTGAGCGAAACCTGAGTGCCAAGGCCTTCGCGGCTACTCAACCGAACCGACCCACCGAAACGCTCCATGATCCGTCTGACCAATACCAACCCCACCCCCAGCCCACCTTGTTTGGTTGTGAAGAAGGGCTTGAACGCCATGCGCTGCTGCTGTTCATTCATGCCTTTTCCGGTGTCGGTCAGGCGCAGGGTGACGCTGCGCCTGTCCTGCTTCACCACCTCGACACGCAGCCGCCCACCCTGCTCCATCGACTCCAGAGCGTTGGCGATCAGGCTGTTGAAAATCTGCCCGAGCAATTCCGGCTGTCCCATCACCTGCAGTGCCGGAAGCGGCTTCAGGTCCAGGGTCACGCCACTGCGTGCCAGCGCTATGGCAAAGGTCTGCAAGCTGTCCTGCAGGACTTGGGGAAGGTCGACCGGTATCGTCTTGTCATCCAGTGGCCGCAGCGACTGCAGCAACTGGCGGATCCACTGCGACATACGGTCGACCTGGCTGATGATCTCGCTGATATTGCGCTGCGCCGGCCCTTCGTCGTACACCTGAGCCAGTTCGGCGCTGGAGCGGATACTGGCCAACGGATTGCGCAGGCTGTGCGCCACGGCCGAGGACACCTCGCCAAGGGCCACGTAGGTTTCATTGCTGATCAGCCGCTTCTGTTGCACCGCCATCACCCGGGCGGCGCGGCGCATGATGCCGTACAGGCCGATGTAGACCACCCCGGCACCCACCGTGGTGGCCAGCCAGATGAGGACCAGGCCATGTTCGATGCGCACGATCAGGTCATGGGGTTCCTTGTATATCTCCACCATCGCTACGACGTGTTCGCCATCTGCGTCGAACAGCGGAATGTAGTTCTCGATGAACAACTGCTCAGGTGGCGTCACGAACTTCTGCTCGGAGCGGGCCTCTTCGAAGCCGTGGTAACTGGCCGAGACCCGCATTTTGTGCTCGAACGCCCGATCCAGGTCGTCATCGCCCTGAATCAGCTTGCCCGTCAGCGCCGGATTGCTCGACCAGATCACTGTGCGGTCCGGGGCATAGATGTTGGCCAGCAGCATGTCTGGCAAGTGCGCGATGTGGTCAAGGAATTCGCCGCGGGCCTTGCGCCGCGCCACAGGGTCAACGCCTGGCAAAGGATCAAGGTCCGTACGCGGGTCCAGCAGTTCGCCCATGGTGCGCACATTGGGGATCGCCACATGTCGTACTTCAGCGTCGGCGATCGAGGTGATGAACTGCGCGGTAAGCAGCGCGTCACGCTCGACGCTTTCGTCGATGATGAAACGGCTGGATATCAACCCCAGACCGGCGGCCACCGACAGGATGATGGCCAGGCTGACCCAGGCGTACCAACGCAGGAGGTTGAACGGCTTGCGCGACGTGCCAGCGTCAGGGCTGGCGGGTGACTCGAGTGGGTCGGAACGGGAGGCGATGTCCATGGCGGCTACCACTGCTGAGCACCTTTGAAAGGTTATAGCCCAGAGTTGGGGAACCCATGGCATTGATTTTCGCAAGGCCGATGCAAGGCTGCCTGCCATCAGGTGCCCATCACAACGGCGAGTCCGCTGCCAGCCCCTGTAACTTGCGGTATTCGCGCAGCACATTGGGCACATACCGTCGGGTTTCGGCGAAGGGCGGCACCGCGCCACGTCGGCGCACAGCATCCGGGCCGGCATTGTAGGCGGCCACGGCCAGGGTGATGTCGTTGTCGAACAGGTTCAGCATGCGTTTGAGGTAGCGAGCCCCGCCCTGCACGTTGTCCTCCGGATCAAGCACATCCTCAACACCCATCTCCTTCGCCGTACCCGGCATCAGTTGCATCAGCCCAAGCGCCCCGGCGGCCGAGCGGGCCTTTGGGTTGTACCCCGATTCTGCCTTGATCAGCGCATGCAGCAATGCCTGCGGCACGTTGTGCATGCGCGCCGCTGCTGCCACCAGGTCGGCGTAGGGCCGCCCGGTGATCAATTGCGCATTGGCCGGGCCAGCCTGCGCAACCGGTTCGCGAATGACCCGTTCATAGTTGCGCCCGGGCCGGTGGACGTTGGTCAGCACGTAACCGCCCTTGTCATCGATGGCAATGTACACATCAGCCTGGGCGGTAGCCCCAGCCAGCCAGATCAGCCCCAGGATAATTCCACGCATGTCGGTCGCCTCCCCGCCGTGCCCCCGATATGGGGGAAATACCCCGGAAAACCCGGGCTTTTCTGCTACGACGCAAGCACTGTGCCGCTTGCCATGGCGCATGGCGCAAGGCCCCGAGGCAGACGTGCACGGCTGTTGCATGGCAGATGAAAACCTGAAAAGGCATGTCCCCATGCAGGAGGGCTTCACCATGCAGCGCAAACCCAATCGCCAATGTGGCTTCACCCTGCTCGAACTTCTGGTGGTCCTGGTGGTGCTCGGCTTGTTGGCCGGTATCGTCGCGCCCAAGTACTTCAGCCAGCTGGGCCGTTCCGAGGCCAAGGTGGCACGGGCGCAGATCGAAGGGCTGGGCAAGGCCTTGGACCTTTATCGCCTGGAAATCGGCCACTACCCCAACAGTGAGCAGGGCTTGCAGGCACTGGTTGCCGCCCCCAGTGGCGAAGCCCGCTGGTCAGGCCCTTACCTGCAGAAAGCAATTCCACAGGACCCGTGGGGCCGTGCCTACATCTACCGCCAGCCAGGTGAAAACGGCGGCGAGTACGACTTGCTGTCCATGGGCAAGGACGGCCAGCCCGGTGGCGATGGTGAAAACGCCGAAATTACCAGTTGGCAATGAGGAGCAAGGCCATGCGCTACAGCCTCAAGGCCCTGGGTAGAGAGGGCGTGGTTCAATTGCACATCGATGCCGAGGATGCCGAACAGGCTCGGCGCAAAGTGGAAGACCAGGGCCTGCGTGTCGTCAGCGTACGCAGCCAAGGCGGCACTCTGGTCGGTGTGCCCTGGCGACGCCAGGTCGCCTTTGACCTGTTGCTCTTCAGTCAGGAACTGACCACGCTGCTGCATGCCGGCCTACCCTTGATCGATGCCCTGGAAAGCCTTGCGGAAAAAGCCCCGACCGCGGCAACCCGTAAAGTGCTGGCGGCGCTGGTTGGCCAGTTGTACGAAGGCCGCTCGCTGTCCCAGGCCCTGGCCCAGCAGCCGCGGATATTCCCGCCGCTATACGTGGCCCTGGTGCAGTCCAGCGAGCGTACCGGGGCGCTTGGCGACGCCCTGCACCGCTATATCGGATACCGGCAGCGCTTGGATCTGGTCCGGCAAAAACTGGTGGGGGCTTCGGTCTACCCGCTGCTACTGCTACTGGTGGGCGGTGGCGTCGTGCTGTTCCTGCTCGGCTACGTGGTGCCACGCTTCAGCCTGGTGTTCGAGGGCATGGGCAGCGAACTGCCCTGGCTTTCGCGCATGCTGATGCAGATCGGCCTGTTCCTGCATGCTCAACAGTTGCCCCTGGCCCTGGCAACGGCAGGCGGCATCGGCGCCTTGGTGCTGCTGCGGCGTAACCCCGTTCTGCGGCGTTGGGTGTCGCGCCAGATACGGCGAATGCCAGCCTTGCATCAGCGCCTGATGATGTATGAGCTGGCGCGTTTCTATCGCTCGCTGGGCATTCTGCTGCAAGGCGGCATACCCATCCTGACGGCCATGGGCATGGCCCGCGGGCTGCTGGGAAGCGCTGCGGCACAAGGCCTGGAGCAGGCCAGTCGCGGGGTGGGTGAAGGCCTGCCGTTGTCGCAAGCGCTGGAAGCCGGGCAGTTGGTCACGCCAGTGTCGCTGCGCTTGCTGCGGGCAGGTGAGCAATCGGGGAACCTGGGCGAGATGCTTGAACGCTGCGCAGACTTTCATGACCAGGAAATAGGGCGCTGGGTAGAGTGGTTCGTGAAGCTGTTTGAACCGCTGCTGATGACCTTCATCGGGTTGCTGATCGGGGTGATCGTCATTCTGATGTACATGCCGATCTTCGAGCTGGCGTCGAGTATCCACTAGCCGTCACCGACCGCGTTGACGGCCGGCTTGTCGACGATCAACGGCGCGGCTGGTGCCATCTGACACGGTGCTGGCCTGATGGGTGAACCCGCTCGCTCAATAGTCGAACCGGTCCACCGCCCGCCGCCGCTCATTGTCATCGCGCCGATCGTAGCTGGCAGTGGTCTGGATGTTGGCGTGATGCGCCAGCTTCTGCGCGATCGACAGGTCGTGCTCTTCGATCACCCGGGTGATGAACGCCCGGCGAAAATCATGCGGCATGATCTTCACCCCCACCTGCGCCCCGCGCTGACGGGCGATGTAGTAAATCGCATGTTTGGTGATGCGCGCACGGGTAATGTGGTTGCCACGGCGGATGCGGTTGAACAGGAAGGGGTCGTCCGAGGTGCCCTCTGGCAGTGATTGTCGACGCAGATCAAGCCAGGCCTGCAGTTTTTCGAAGGCCCAGGGCGGCGCATACTTGATCAGTTGCCGGTTGCCTTTGCCCAGCACCTGCAGGCTGCGCGCCTGGAAGTCGACTTGCTCCAGGTCGATGTCCACCGACTCCGATTTGCGCATGCCGGTGCCATACAGCAGCGCGATGATCGCCGCATCACGAACACCCTGCGGGCGCGGATCGGCGGTGCAGACATCCATCAATTCGCGAATCAGGCTACGGCGCAGGTTGCGCCCTGGCGGCAGGCGGCTGCCGGTTGCCGGCTTGACCTCACGAATACGCAGCAACTGCTCATGATCGATCAGGCCCTGGCGCCAGGCTTCATTCATCACGCCGCGTATTGCGTTGACATAAAGCGACGAACTGTTGGGCGCATAGCCATCGGTGCGCAGTGCTGCAACCAGGCCGATCACATGTCCCGGCTCAAGCTTGTGCCATGGCACATCGGCGAGGTTGCAATCAATGAAACCCAGCCGGTCGGCAGCGTCTTGCAAGATGTAGCGCATGGTTTGCTGGCTGGAAGGCGCCAGCCTGGCGAGGTACTGCAGCAGCGGATTTTGCGAAAGGTCGGACAAAACGTGAATCCTGTAGCGAAGCCCGGAGCGCCATCGGGCCCTCCAGGCGTAAAGCGGCCTGCGTCATTGCCTTGAAGATCAGGGATCTTGGCCACTGACATGAGCTGAAATGGGGGCACATAGGCTATCACTGGTAGGCCTCGTGTCCAACTCGGCAATCCTCGGCTTCACCTTCGATATCCCTGGCGGCCTGCTCGGCCAGTACACGCCTGGCGCAGGCAGCGATGCGGCAGCACACTTCTTCCAACTGTTCGACCGCAAGCACCAGCCCCATGCGCACATGCCCCGTTGCGCTGGGCCCGAATGCATCGCCCGGCAGCAGTGAAACGCCCTCCTCAATCAACAGCCGCTGGGCGAAAGCCTGGGCGCTCAGCCCGGTTTCGCGGATATCAAGCATCACGAACATGCCGCCCGCCGGCCGGTGAGGGCGCACCCCGGGGCAATCGCGCAGGGCCCTGCACACCAGATCACGCCGCTGACGATAGGCCTCGCGCATCTGTTGTACCGCAAGCAGGTTCTGCTCCAGCGCTACGCAGGCCCCCTGCATGACAAACTCCGGCAAGCCAAACAGCATGGCCATTGCCAGATTGGCCAAGTGCGCGATCAGCGCCGGGGGGCCGACCACCCACCCCACGCGCCAGCCGCTCATCGCATGCGACTTGGACACACTGTCGATGATCACGCAACGCTCGCGCATGCCGGGCATTTGCGCCGGGGCAACCGCTTGGCCGTCGTACAGCAGGCCACTGTAGACCTGGTCGCACACCAGCCAAAGATCATGGTCGCGACAAAGCTGCGCGAGTTGCACCATGTCCTCAGGGGAGATGGCGCTGCCGGTCGGATTGTGCGGTGTGTTCAGCAGCAGCCCTCGGGTACGCGGGGTTATTGCTTGCGCCACGGCTTGCGGGTCGAGCCGAAAGCCCTGCTCCGGGCTTACCGCCACCTGTACCGGTTGCGCCCCGCAAGCGCCGAATACAGCGTGGTAAGTGACATACATGGGCTCGGCGACGATCACTTCGTCCCCCGCTCCAAACAGGCATTGGCAGACCGCATACAACGCACACTGTGCGCCAGCGAGCACCATCACCTGCTCGACACTGACCTCAGGGCCACCACGGCGTGCAATCGCCTGGCGCAGCGCAAGGTTGCCACGCACATCACTGTAGTGGGTGTCGCCGCGGCGAAGGCTCAAGACCGCAGCTTCGACAATGGCCGTTGGCGTATCGAAGTCAGGATCGCCCACCGACAGCAGGAAAATTTCGCGCCCTTCGCGACGCAGGGCCTGTGCCTGGTAGTGGATATCCCAGGCAGCAGCGCCATCACCGGCAATGCGTTGGGTGAGCGTGGAATAGCGCATGACTGTCTCCCTGTCTGCCCAACTCGCACCGCTGGTCTGAAAACGCTGTGCGCCGAATGAGGTTAAAAATAGCAGAACCCTTCTGCAGCTCTGGCAACACCCGCCAACGAAAACGTTTGCTTGGCCATTTGCCGCCAAACGGCGAAGGAGCCATGTTTGTGACCGGGGTCAAGCGTAGGTGCATTTATCGTCTTTTCGGCAGAACACCAGCCTGACGGATGCTATCTTTAGTTTCCCGACGGCCGCGCTCGCGGCGCCCCGTTCACCGCGTCCGGGTACGGACAAGGAGGCTGGCATGAACAAGATGACGTTCCCCAACGCCTGCCAGGTGATGCGCTGGCACTTCCACCCGCTGGGCTTCGAGGCCACCATGGATGCGCCACGCAGCATGATCGCCCGCCTGTTCGACCGTGCCACGGGCGAAACCTTGCTGGCGATCGCTGGCATCCCCTGCACTGCGATAATGGCGGCAGCCGATGTCGAACGTATCATTGAGGCGGTAGAAGCTGAAATGGATGCTTTCTTACCGGTTCTCGCCCTGCGTGACGCCAGCTAGGCGACCGCCTCGGGGCTTTTGCGCAATACCTGCAATGTCCCCATGAACTGCTCGGCCGGTACCGGCTGGCCCAGCAGGTAACCCTGTAGCGAATCACAGCCCAGACGGGTCAGGAAATCCTGCTGCCCGCCGGTCTCCACGCCCTCGGCAACAATACGCAAGCCCAACGCCTGGCCCAATGCAACGATGGCCGAAACAATGGCTGCATCGTCGCTGTCCTGCTCCAGGTCACGGACGAAACCGCGGTCGATTTTAAGCTCATTGGCGGGTAAGCGCTTGAGGTACATCAGGCTCGAGTAGCCGGTACCAAAGTCATCGATGGACAGGTCCACGCCCATATCGGACAGGCGCTGCAAGACTGCCAGGCTGGCATCGGCATCGTGCATTGCCGTCGTTTCGGTGATTTCCAGCGTCAGGCGGTTGGCCGGCAAACCGTTCTCGCGCAGGGCGCGGGCAACGCTGTCAACCAGGCCGGCATGGCAGAACTGGATCGCGGACAAGTTGACCGCCATGCGCCAGTTTTCATACCCCTGATCAAGCCACTGGCGCATCTGCCGGCAGGCCTCGTCCAGCACCCATTCGCCAATCGGGATGATCAGGCCGGTTTTTTCCGCCAGGCCAATGAAGCGGTCCGGCAGCAGCAGCCCGTGCTGCGGATGCTGCCAGCGCAACAAGGCCTCGGCGCCGATCGGCTGGCAAGCCTGCGCGGCGAACTTGGGCTGGTAATGCAGGCGGAACTGGCGTTGCTCCAGGGCCATGCGCAGGTCCTGCAGCAGCTGCAGCTGCTGGCGGGCGTTGCTGTTCATGGAAGCATCGAAGAAGCTGTAGCCATTCTTGCCGGCGCTCTTGGCGTGATACATGGCAGCATCCGCGTTGCGCAGCAACTCCAGCTGGTCTTGGCCATTACCCGGGTACAGGACAATGCCCAGGCTCGCCGTCAATTGCAGGTCATGCTCGGCCACGCGGAACGCCCGCGACACCAGGTTGACCTGTTTGGCTGCCACATCCATGGCATCCGCGGGCTCCTGCAGTTCCACCAACAACACAAACTCATCACCGCCAATGCGCGCCAATGTGTCCTGGCTGTGCAAGTGGCCGCGCAAGCGTGTTGCCACTGCCTTGAGCAGCAGGTCGCCCACATGGTGACCAAACGCATCATTGACCGGTTTGAAGCCGTCCAGGTCGATGAACATCAGCGCAAAACAGCCGCCCTGCTCCGCCACCTTGCCGATCGCCTGTTCGATACGGTCAGAAAGCAGCGTGCGGTTGGGCAGGCCGGTCAGCGTGTCATGCAGCGCCAGCTGGGTGAGTTCCTGGTTGGCGAGGGTCAGCGAACGCGCAAGCTCCGCAGTGCGTGCCTCCAGGCGAGCATCGAGCACCGAGGTCAGCAAGGCCACTGCGAGCACCGCCAGGGTAGTGATCAGAACCAGATAGACCAGCCCATCACCTTGCAACCCGCCTGCCAGCGCGCCGCAGAAACTGCCTTGGGGGAAGTTGGCTGCGGCCATGCCGGTGTAGTGCATGCCGACGATGGCGACGCCCATCAGCACAGCCGCCAGTCCGCGGATCTGGCGAACGTAAGGGGTATGCTGACGCAGCCGGAAGGCTATCCACAACGCTGCCGCCGAAGCGCCCACCGCGATCGCCAACGAGGCACCGAACAGCGTTGGGTCGTAGTCAATGCCCGGCAGCATACGCAACGCCGCCATGCCGGTGTAATGCATGCAACTGATGCCAGCACCCATGAAGAGCGCGCCAAACACCAGTTGCAGCCACGGCAGGCTCGGTTGGCTAACCAGCCATAGGGCAAACCCCGAAGACAGCACGGCGATCAGTAATGAGAAGGCGGTCAGGCCAATGTCATAGCCCAGTTCGACCGGCAGGCTGAAGGCGAGCATGCCGATGAAGTGCATCGACCAGACGCCGGTACCCATCGCCAGCGCCCCACCGCCCATCCACAGGTGCACCGCCCTGCCCTGGGCGGTAGCGATGCGGCCGGTCAGGTCGAGGGCGGTATAGGAGGCTAGGATGGCCACGCACAGTGAAATCAGCACCAGCGAAGCAGAGTAACTACCGGTCAGCATTGAGAGTTCCAGCGACGGGACAGGGGCCCGAAAAAGCCGACGATTGTACTCAAGCTTTGGCGAAACGCACGGGATTTCTGAGCGCTCAAATGGATCTGTAATTATCTGCGAGAGTCCACCAGCCCCGCGATAGAGCCCCCCGGCGAACCACTGACATCAAATTGCCATTGGTCGGCTTTTGTCGCGCCTGAAGGGCAGGTGAAAAAAGGTGTTGGCTCATGCCTGAGCGGGCATTTTTTCCACACTAGACCGCGCCTTCACTCCTGACTGGCAAACGCTTGCCCGGCATCCCAGCCGCCGCCCAACGCAGCGATCAGCTGCACACTGGCCACCAGACGCCCCTGTAACAGGTTCAACACACTGCGCTCATTGCTCAGCGCCGTGGTCTGTACATTGACCACGTCCAGATAGCCGATCAGCCCGGCCCTGTACTGGTTGTCGGTCAGGCGCAACGACTCACGCGCGGCATCCAGAGCTTCCTGGCGCACGAGCGCCTCTTCGCCGTAAACCTTGAGTTGCACCAGGTAATTCTCGACCTCCTTGAAGCCGTCGAGCACGGTCTGGCGGTACTGCGCCACGGTCTGGTCGTATACCGCGACAGTGCGGTCAACCTCGGCGCTGCGTTTGCCGGCATCGAAGAGTGTCAGCGCCAGTTGCGGCCCTACCGACCAGTAACGATTGGGCAACTGAATCCAGTCATTGAAGGTACTGCTGGAATAACCACCGCTCATGCTCAGGCTCAAGTCAGGGAAATAGGCGGCCCGTGCCACGCCGATGTTGGCGTTGGCCGCCATCACGTTGCGCTCGGCCGAAGCGATGTCCGGGCGGCGCTCCAGCAATTGCGACGGCAGGCTTACCGGAATCTGCGGCAAGGCCGGGATGCTTTTGCTGTCGGCGAGGGCAAACTCGGCGGGTGCCTTGCCCAGTAGCACGGCAATGGCGTTTTCGAACTGTGCACGCTGCCAGACCAGATCTATCAGGTCGGCTTGGGTAGTCTTGAGCTGGGTACGTGCCTGGGCCACTGCGTCGGGGCCGGAGACGCCTGCACGGTACTGGTTCTCGGTCATGCGCAACGAACGTTCATACGTCGCGACGGTGGCTTCCAGCAGGCGCTTCTGCTCATCGATAACGCGCAACTGCAGGTAATTCTGCACCAGCTCAGACTGCTGGCTGAGGCGGATCGCGGCAAGGTCGGCGAAGCTCGCTTGAGCACTGGCCTCGTTGGCGTTCATGGTCTCGCGCAACTTGCCCCACAGGTCGATTTCCCAGCTCACCCCAAGCTGCGCGTTGTAAGTGTTGCGAATACCGCTGCTGTTGTTGGAAAGGCTGGAGCTCGAACTGCCTGTGCCCTGGGCCGAGCGGTTCTTGCTGGTGGTCAGGTCCAGGCTTGGGAACAACGACGCACGGCTACTGCGCACCAGCGCTTGGGCCTGGCGGTACTGGGCTTCGGCCTGCGCCACACTCTGGTTGCTGCGGTTGAGCTCCTCGACCAGAGCGTTGAGCCCCGCGTCACCATAGATTTCCCACCAGGCGCCACGGGCGATGGCATCGGACGGGTTGGCCTGGGTCCAGCCCTCGGCCTGTTTGAACTGCGCCGGCGTGCTCAGCTCCGGGCGATGGTAGTCCGGGCTCAGGGTACAGGCGCTTAACAGCGCCGCGCACAAACCGGCACCGACCAGGCGTGAACCACGCCCGCCGGTCAGCAGTTGCAGGGCGCGGTGGAGTGGGGACTGGGCAAAATTCATAGCGGGGTATCCAGAGCGGCATCGGTGCGCACGCCGCGCCAATGGTTGAATCGGTGGCGCAGGCGGTCGAGGTACAGGTACACCACCGGCGTCGTATACAGGGTCAGGACTTGGCTGAAGACCAGGCCGCCAATGATGGTCAGCCCCAGCGGTTGGCGCATTTCCGCACCCTCGGCGCGGCTGAGCAGCAGTGGCAAGGCGCCGAGCATGGCCGCCAGCGTGGTCATCAGGATCGGCCGCAGGCGTAGCAGGCAGGCACGGCGGATCGACTCTTCCGGCGTCAGCCCCTGATGGCGCTCCAGTTGCAGCGCCAGGTCGATCATCAGGATGGCGTTCTTCTTCACCACGCCAATCAGCAGGAACAGGCCCAGTAGGGATATCAGGCTGAATTCGCCCCCGGTGACATAGAGCGCAAGCAAGGCACCGACGCCAGCCGAAGGCAAGGTCGAAAGGATGGTCAGCGGGTGAATGTAGCTTTCATACAGTATGCCCAGTACCAGATACACCAGCACCAACGCGCCAAGGATCATGAACGGCTGGCCTTGCTGGGTCTTGGCGAAGGCGTCTGCCGTGCCGCCCAGCTTGGCAATCACCTCCTCGGGCAGGCCCAGCTTGGCCACCGCCCGCTCCACCGCCGCCATGGCCTGGTCGGGGCTGTAGCCTTCGGCAACGTCGAAGGCGATGTCTTCGGCAGCGAACTGGCCCTCATGACTGACCCGGTCGTTTGCCAGGCTGTTCTCGTAATGGGCGATGGTCGACAAGGGCACACGCGCCCCGTCACTGGTGATCACCTGCACCTGCTCCAGGCTGCTTGGGTCCCAGGCGTATTTCGGGTTGATTTCCAGCACCACCTGGTACTGGTTGAGGCTGTCGTAGATGGTCGAGATCTGCCGTTGACTGTAAGCGTTGTTCAGAACGGTGGTGACCATGTCCATGTCGATACCCAGGCGCTTGGCCTGGTCGCGATCGACTACCAGTGTCACCTGCTGGGTACCGGAGCCGTCGCGAGCATCGATGGCGGTCAGCTCGGGCAGCGCGCGCATGGCTGCGACCACCTTGGGGAACCACTGGCGCAACGCTGCCAGATCGCCGCTCTGCAGGGTGTACAGGTACTGCGACGAGGTCTGGTCACGGCCACCGCCGCCCAGTTGCAGGTCCTGGTCAGCCATCAGGAACAGCCGTCCGCCAGGGACCTTGGGCATTTCCTTGCGCAAACGCTCGATGACCTGCTGCGCATCGATCTTGCGCTCGCTGATCGGCTTCAGGCGCACCAGCACCATGGCGTTGTTGGTACCACTGTTGCCACCAATGAAACCGGCAACACTCTGCACGGCCGGGTCGGCCAGCAAGGCACGGCGGTAGATTTCCATCTTCGGCTGCATCACGGTGAACGACAGCCCGTCGTCACCGCGGATGAAGCCCATCAGCTGGCCGGTGTCCTGCTGCGGGATCAGCGTTTTCGGCACGACCACATACAGCACGATGTTCAGGCCGATGGTCGCCAACAGGCTGATCAAGGTCAGGCGCTTGTGGCGAAGGGCCCAACTCAGGCTGCGATCGTAACCTTGGACCATGCGCTTGTGCACATTGTCGCTCCAGCGCTGCAGGCGCGTCTGTTCGGCGCGGTGGGGCTTGAGCCAACGGGCACAGAGCATCGGGGTGAGGGTCAGCGAAACCACCAGCGAGACGATGATCGCCGCCGCCAGGGTAATCGAGAACTCCTGGAACAGGTTGCGCACGATGCCGCCCATGAACAGGATCGAAACGAACACCGCTACCAGCGAGACGTTCATCGACAGCAAGGTGAAGCCGACTTCCTTGGCGCCGAGGAACGCCGCACGCATCGGCGGCTGGCCGTCCTCGATATGCCGCGAAATGTTTTCCAGCACCACGATGGCATCGTCCACCACCAGGCCTGTGGCCAGGATCAACGCCATCAGCGACAGGTTGTTCAGCGAAAAACCGCACAGGTACATCACCGCGAAGGTCCCCACCAGCGATACCGGTACCGCCAGGCTGGGGATCAACGAGGCGCGCAGGCTGCCGAGGAACAGGTAGACCACGAGGATCACCAGCACCACGGCGATCAGCAGCGTGTGCTCGGCTTCCTTGAGGGTGGCCTTGATGACCGGCGAACGGTCCATGGCCACGTTCAGTTGCACGCTGGCCGGCAGCAGCGACTGCAGGGCCGGCAACTGCGCGTGGATCTGGTCGACGGTCTCGATGATGTTGGCGCCGATCTGACGGTTGACCACCAGCAGCACGGCACTCTGATCGTTGAAAAAGCCGCTGTTGTAGCGGTTCTCGACGCTGTCTGTGATGGTCGCCACGTCGGACAGGCGCAGTATCGTACCGTTCTGCTGCCGGATCACGATCGGTTCGTAATCCTTGGCTTTTTCCAGCTGGTCGTTGGCCCGTACCTGCCAGTTGCGCTCGCTGTCCTCGACGAAACCCATCGGCCGGCGCTGGTTGGCGTTGGCCACCGCAGTGCGCACTTCGTCCAGGGACAGGCTGTACTGGTTGAGCAGTTGCGGCTCGACGGAAATGCGCACAGCCGGCAGCGAACTGCCGCCGATCTGCACTTCCCCTACCCCACTTACCTGAGCCAGGCTCTGCGACAGGATGGTGTCAGCCAGATCGTACAACTGGCCTTTCTGCAGCACATCAGAGGTCAACGACAGCACCATGATCGGCGCCTGCGACGGGTTGAGCTTCTTGTAGGTCGGCATGCTGCGCATGCCGCTGGGCAGCAGGTTGCGGGTGGCGTTGATCGCCGCCTGCACCTCGCGCGCGGCGCCGTCGATGTCCCGGCCTTGCTCGAAGCCGATGATTACCCGGGTCGAGCCCTGGTTGGAGCTACTGGTCAGGGTGGTGACACCGGCGATACTGCCAAGCTTGCGTTCCAGCGGCGTGGCTACCGTGGAGGCCATCACCTCGGGGCTGGCGCCAGCCAGGTTGGCTTGAACCACGATCACCGGGAAGTCCATCTGCGGCAACGGCGAAACCGGCAGCAGGCCGAAGCTGACGCCACCAAGCAGCATGATTGCCAGGCTCAGCAGCATGGTCGCCACAGGCCGGCGAATGAAAGGGCCGGACAGGTTCATGCCTCGGCCTGCGTGGTGTCAGCGGCTGGGCGCCAGCGCCGTGCCAAGCGGTCGAAGTACAGGTAGATGACCGGCGTTGTGAACAGGGTCAGCACCTGGCTTACCAGCAAGCCGCCGACCATGACCAGCCCCAGCGGCTGGCGCAACTCGGCACCGGAACCTGTGGCCAGCATCAGCGGTACTGCGCCGAACAGCGCAGCCAGGGTGGTCATCAGGATCGGCCGGAAGCGCAGCAGCGCCGCCTGGTAGATCGCGTCGTGCGGGCTCATGCCTTGGTTGCGCTCGGCCTCGAGGGCGAAGTCGATCATCATGATCGCGTTCTTCTTGACGATGCCGATGAGCAGAATGATGCCAATGATGGCGATCATGCCCAGGTCGTTGCCGCTGAGGATCAACGCCAGCAAGGCACCGACCGCCGCCGACGGCAAGGTCGAGAGGATGGTGATCGGGTGAATGTAGCTCTCGTACAGCACGCCGAGCACGATGTACATGGTCACCACGGCGGCAAGGATCAGCAGCAAGGTGCTCGACAGGGACGCCTGGAAGGCCTCGGCAGCGCCCTGGAAGCGGGTCTGCACGCCGATGGGCATGCCGATTTCCTGCTGGACCTGCTCGATCACCTTGACCGCTTCGCCCAGCGACGCACCATGCGCCAGGTTGAACGACATCATTACCGCGGGGAACTGGCCGATGTGTGAAATCGCCAGCTGCGCCTGGCGCTGCTCGATGCGCGCCAGTGCCGACAGGCGTACCTGACCACCGTCACTGGCCTTGACGTGGATCGACTCCAGCGCCTGTGGGCCGATGCTTGCTGCATCGCGCGACTGCAGCACCACCCGGTACTGGCTGGCCTGGGTATAGATGGTCGAGATCTGCCGCTGGCCGAAGGCGTCATACAGGGCGTTGGTGATTTGCGACACATCGATGCCCAGGCGGCTGGCCATGTCACGGTCGATCACCAGGTACACCTGCAGCCCCTTGTCCTGCAGGTCGCTGGCCACATCCTGCAGTTCTGGCCGCTGTTGCAGCGCATTGACCAGCTTGCCGCTCCACTGCGCGAGCAGGTCGGCGTCGGGCGAGGACAGGCTGAACTGGTACTGCGTGCGGCTGACCCGATCCTCGATGCTCAGGTCTTGCACCGGCTGCATGAACAGGCGGATGCCGACCAGCTTGTCGAGCTGAGGCTGCAAGCGGCTGATCACCTCGCCGGCCGTCACGTCGCGCTCGCCGTGGGGTTTGAGGTTGATCAGCAGACGGCCACTGTTGAGCGTGGCATTGTCACCGTCCACGCCGATGTAGGACGACAGGCTCTGCACGGCCGGATCCTGCAGGATGATCGTGCTCAGCGACTGCTGGCGTTCGCTCATGGCGGCGAACGAGGTGGACTGCGGGGCTTCGGAGATACCCTGGATCACCCCGGTGTCCTGCACCGGGAAGAAGCCCTTGGGCACCACCATGTACAGGAAAACGGTCAGTGCCAGGCTGGCGACCGCCACCAGCAAGGTCAGCGGCTGGTGCCGGAGCACCCATTGCAGGCCACGGCCGTAGTGCTCGATCAGCCAGTCGATCCAGGCACCACTGGCTCGGTAAAAACGGCCTTGCTCTTCTTCTTTGGGTTCACGCTTGAGCAGGCGTGCGCACATCATGGGTGTCAGGGTCAGCGAGACCACCAGGGAAATCAGGATAGCCACCGCCAGCGTGATGGCGAATTCGCGGAACAGCCGGCCCACCACATCGGCCATGAACAGCAGCGGGATGAGCACGGCAATCAGCGAAAAGGTCAGGGAGATCAGGGTGAAACCGATCTGCCGCGCGCCCTTGAGCGCAGCCTGCATGGGCGTTTCGCCCTCCTCGATGTGCCGCGAGATGTTCTCCAGCATGACGATGGCGTCATCGACCACAAAACCGGTGGCGATGGTCAGCGCCATCAAAGTCAGGTTGTTGATCGAGAAGCCGGCCAGGTACATCACGCCGAAGGTGCCGATCAGCGACAGCGGCACGGCAATCGACGGGATGATGGTGGCACTGATGCGGCGCAGGAAGACGAAGGTCACCATCACCACCAGGACGATGGCGATCAGCAGTTCGTGCTGCACATCCTTGACCGCGGCGCGGATGGTCTGGGTGCGGTCGGTCAGCACCGACACCTCGAGGCCGGCGGGCAGGTTGTCGGTGATCGACGGCAGCAGGTCCTTGATGCGGTCGACCACCTCGATGACATTGGCACCGGGCTGGCGCTGGATGTTCAGCAGTACCGCCTGGTTCTGGTTGGCCCAGGCAGCGAGGCGTTCGTTCTCGGCCCCGTCGACGATTTCGGCGACGTCCTTCAGGCGCAGCGGCGCACCATTGTTGTACGCCAGAATCAGGTTGGCGTACTCCTCGGGGGAACGCAGCTGGTCATTGGCATCGAGCATCGACACCCGGGTCGGGCCATCGAAGTTGCCCTTGGGCTGGTTGACGTTGGAGGCGCCAACCAGGGTACGCACGTCATCGAGGTTCAGACCATTGGCGGCCAACGCATCGACGTTGACCTTGATGCGCACAGCCTGGCGCTGGCCACCGGCGATGCTGACCATGCCCACGCCGCCGATCTGCGCGAGCTTCTGCGCCACGCGGGTGTCGACCAGGTCGTTGAGCTTGGGCAGCGGCATGGTCTTGCTGGAAATGGCCAGGGTCAACACCGGGGTATCGGCAGGGTTGACCTTGTTGTACACCGGTGGTGCCGGCAGGTCGCTGGGCAGCAGGTTGCTGGCGGCGTTGATCGCGGCCTGTACCTGCTGCTCGGCAACGTCCATGTTCATGTCCAGGCTGAAGCGCAGGGTCAGCACCGAGGCACCGCCAGAACTGGTCGATGCCATCTGGGTCAGACCCGGCATCTGGCCGAACTGGCGCTCGAGCGGCGCGGTCACGGCGCTGGTCATCACCTGCGGGCTGGCACCCGGATACAGGGTCATGACCCTGATGGTCGGGTAATCGACCTGCGGCAAGGCCGAAACCGGCAGCAGCTTGTACGCGATCAGGCCGGCCAGCACGATGGCCAGCATGCTCAGCGTGGTGGCGACCGGGCGAAGGATGAACAGGCGCGACAGGTTCATGCGCCCGCCTTGCCTGCCGTTTCACCGGTCTGGGCCGAGCCTTTGCCGTCCTGCCCCTGCAGGTGCTGGCCGGGGGTGGCCGGCACTTGCGAGCTGTCTTCGACCACTTCGACCTTGGAACCTTCGCGCAGGCGGTCGGTGCCTTCGAGCACCAGGCGGTCACCGGCCTTGAGGCCTTCGAGGATCACACTGTTCTCACCGTCACTGGGGCCCACCTTGAGCTTGCGCACATTGACCATGTTGTCGGCAGTGACGACATAGGCGAAGGTGCCGTCGTTGCCGAACTGAATGGCCGCCGCCGGTGCCATGACGACCTGCTTGAGGGTGTCGGCCAACAGGCGCACGTTGACGAACTGGTTGGGGAACAGGGCCATGTCCTTGTTCTCGAAGCGGCCTTTGAACTTCAGGGTACCGGTGGTGATGTCTATCTGGTTGTCGATGCTGGCCAGCACGCCAGTGGACTGCAGCTTGCTGTCGCCGCGGTCCCAGGCCTCGACCGGCAGGCTGGCACCGCTGCGGTAACGTTCCAGCACGGTAGTCAGCTCGGTTTCCGGCAAGGTGAAGGCAACGCTGATCGGTTCGGTCTGGGTGATGACCACCAGGGCGGTAGTGTCATTGGCCGCCACCAGGTTGCCCAGGTCGAGCTGACGCAGGCCCACCCGGCCACTGATCGGCGCGCGGATCTGGGTGAAATCAAGGTTCAGGCGGGCATCATTGACCTGAGCCTGGTTGGTTTTCACCAGCCCCTGGAACTGCGCCACCTGGGCTTCGGAGGTATCGAGCGTCTGTTTGGCGATGCTGTCTTCGGCGTACAGGCCTTTATAGCGCGCCAGGTCGACTTGAGCGTTCTTGAGCTGCGCCCGGTTTTGCGCCAGCGTGCCTTCGGCCTGCTGCAGCGCGATGCGGTAGGCGCGCGGGTCGATCTCGGCGAGCAAGTCGCCAGCCTTGACCTGCTGGCCCTCCTTGAAGTGGATTTTCACCAGCTCACCGGCAACACGGCTACGCACGTTGACGGTATTGGTCGCGGTAACCGTGCCAAGCGCCTTGTAGTAGAGCGGAAAGTCGCCCACCCGTGCAGGTTCCACACGCACTGGCACCGCTTCGGTGGAGCCGCCGAAGCCGGGACGGCCCATACCGATGCCCATGCCCTTGCCCGGGCGCCCCCCGCCCGCTTCTTTTGGGGCAGGCGTTGCAGCGGGCCACAACCACCAGGCCAGCAGGGCCACCAGCAGCAGGATCAGCAGGCCAACGAGCCAGCGACGAGGGGATCGGGAGACGGAAACTCGCATGGGTTGAACGAACCTTGTTCGGAATGACGACTTGGGAAGGTGAACGATAAGCACTGGCACTCTTTTAGCAAAGGCCCTTTACCAGAGGTTTACCTTTGCCTGACGTTGCCAAGAGGCTGAACTTTAAATGAAAACGGCCCGGAAAGCGTTCCGGGCCGTTACAGGGTGTTGCTTGGAGAGGCAGCGTACTGAAGAGTTCCGAGGCCGAAACCTTCGATAAAGGCCTTCGTTACGCTCAATGCCAGCCAGCTAAGCGATTTAGGGCCGCTTTGCGGCCCCGACAAGGCCAACTGACTGGCATCAGCCCTGCACCATTCTTTACTTCAACACCGCCAGTGCCGCGTCATAGTTCGGCTCTTCAGCGATTTCACCTACCAGCTCGCTGTGCAGCACCTTGTCGTTTTCGTCCAGCACCACCACGGCGCGGGCAGCCAGGCCGGCCAGCGGGCCGTCGGCAATGGCAACACCGTAGTTTTCGAGGAACTCGCGACCACGCAGGGTCGACAGGTTCTTCACGTTCTCCAGGCCTTCGGCGCCGCAGAAGCGCGCCTGGGCGAACGGCAGGTCGGCAGAGATGCACAGCACCACGGTATTGGCCACATCGTTGGCCTGGGCGTTGAACTTGCGCACCGAGGTAGCGCAGGTCGGGGTATCGACGCTTGGGAAGATGTTCAGCACCTTGCGCTTGCCGGCGAAGTCCTTCAGCGACTTGTCGGCCAGGCCTTCACCTACCAGGGAGAAGGCCGGAGCCTGGGCACCGGCTTTTGGCAGCTCGCCGTTGACCTGAACCGGGTTGCCTTTGAGAGTCACTTGAGCCATGGACGAAATCCTTATGCGGGGTTTGAAAAGGACACTGAGTTAAGCATGAAGGCGG
This sequence comes from Pseudomonas sp. M2, assembly GCF_015751845.1. Taxonomy (NCBI): domain Bacteria; kingdom Pseudomonadati; phylum Pseudomonadota; class Gammaproteobacteria; order Pseudomonadales; family Pseudomonadaceae; genus Pseudomonas; species Pseudomonas sp. M2. The sequence goes on along the minus strand of NZ_JADOUD010000001.1, from coordinate 4,999,602 downwards.
CCGGGTGCCTATGGGGTTCAGTGAAATTGTTCTATTGCCTGACAGTTTTTGTGGACAAAAAAATGTCCGGGTTGCTACAAGCAGCCCGGACATTTCTCAAAGCGAACGATGGATCAGCCCAACAGGCCGTACACCACAGAAGTCAGCGCAACCAGGCCAACCACCACTACAAAGACGTTGGACAGCGCGCCACTGTACTTGCGCATCGACGGCACGCGGCGGATGGCGTACATCGGCATCAGGAACAGCAGCACGGCGATGATCGGGCCACCCAGCGACTCGATCATACCCAGGATGCTCGGGTTCAGGGTGGCGACGATCCAGCACACCACCAGCATCAGCGCGGCAACCACACGGTCCAGCGCCTTGGCGCCCGGGCGTGCACCGGTTTTGGCGATGATGCCCTTCAGGCCTTCGCTGGCACCGATGTAATGGCCCAGGAACGACTTGGCGATGGCGATGAAGGCGATCAGCGGCGCGGCGAAAGCGATCGTCGGGTTGCTGAAGTGGTTGGCCAGGTACGACAGGATCGACAGGTTCTGCGCCTTGGCCTCAGCCAATTGAGCGCTGTCGAGGGTCAGTACGCAGCTGAAGACGAAGAACAGCACCATGGCCACCATCAGTAGGTGTGCGCGTGCCAGGATCTGGCCGCTGCGCTCGTCGGCGTGTTCGCCATACCGGCGCTTCTGGTCCACGGCAAAGGCCGAGATGATCGGCGAGTGGTTGAACGAGAACACCATCACCGGGATCGCCAGCCACACGGTGTGCAGGAAGGCCGAACCCGATGGCAGTTGGGAAGCGCCGTCGAGGATACCCCCGGTCCAGTGCGGGACCAGGTAAAGGCCCAGAAGCGCCAGGGCGACGATGAACGGGTAAACCAGCAGGCTCATGACCTTCACCGTGGCCTGCTCACCGCAGCGCACGATGGCCAGCAGGCCCAGGATCAGCACGAACGACAACAGCGCCCGCGGCGGCGGGGTCATGTGCAACTGGTGTTCCATGAAGCTGGTGACCGTGTTGGTCAGCGCCACGCTGTAAATGAGCAGGATCGGGAAGATGGCGAAGAAGTACAGCACGGTGATCAGTGCACCGGCCTTGATGCCGAAATGTTCTTGCACCACCTCGGTGATATCCCCGCCACTGCGCCCGGACAGGACGAACCGGGTCAGGCCGCGGTGGGCGAAGTAGGTCATCGGGAAGGCCAGCGCGGCGAGGATCAATAGCGGCCAAAAACCACCGAGGCCGGCGTTGATCGGCAGGAACAAGGTACCTGCACCGATGGCGGTGCCAAACAGGCCCAGCATCCAGGTAGTGTCATGACGGGACCAGCTGCCAAGGGCAGCCGGGGTCGATTCGAAGCGTTGTTCAACGCTTGGGGCCTGCTCGTTCATTCCGGGTGCAACTCCACTCGCAAGACTGCAACAGGGCTGGGAGTGGCGAAACAGAGGCTTCGAGCACCCCAACCAGAAAAGAGGGGCGCGATTGTGCACTGAAAGTGGGCGGTTGCGAAGCCCCGCCCGAGGGACGGTTGCACTTGTCTTTACAAGCGGGGTTGCACTATGGGGCCGCCTTGCGGCCCTTTCCGACCGGTCCGGCGCCCCGGCAAGGCCGCTCAGACGTTCGCGAAGCCTTGCAGGAGCGGCACTGTGCGGTGTTACTTCTGAACGGCAGCGAACGCTTCGGCAACCCGTTGCAGGTTGGCCGGGCGCAGGCCGGACATGCACACCCGGCCGCTGTCGATCAGGTACACACCGAACTCGTCGCGCAGGCGGCGGACCTGCTCGACGCTGAAACCTGTGTAGCTGAACATGCCACGCTGGCGCAGGAAGAACTGGAAGTCCTGGCCTGGCAGCAACACGGCCAGCGCATCGACCAGGGCCTGGCGCATATCGAGAATGCGCTTGCGCATCACCTCGACTTCAGCGGCCCACTGCGCATTCAGCGCAGCATCGCCGAGCACACCGGCTACCAGCTGTGCGCCGAAGTTGGGCGGGCTGGAGTAGTTGCGGCGCACAGTCGCCTTGAGCTGGCCAAGCACGCTTTGGGTGGTGTCTTCATCGTCACAGACGACCGACAGGCCCCCTACCCGCTCGCCATACAGCGAGAAGATCTTAGAGAACGAGTTGCTGACCAGGCACGGTACGCCGGCACGGGCCATTTCGCGGATGGCGTAGGCGTCTTCCACCAGGCCCTCGCCGAAGCCTTGGTAGGCGATGTCGAGGAACGGGATCAACTGGCGCGCCTTGACCACTTCCACCACGTGCTGCCACTGCTCCTGGGTAAGGTCGGCACCGGTGGGGTTATGGCAGCACGGATGCAGCAGCACGACGCTGTTGGCCGGCAGGGTCTGCAAAGTCGCCAGCATGCCATCGAAGTCCACGCCACGGCTGGCCTGGTCGAAGTACGGATAGCTGTGCACCTTGAACCCGGCACCTTCGAAGATGGCGCGGTGGTTGTCCCAGGTCGGGTTGCTGACCCAGACTTCGGAGGCAGGGAAGTAACGCTTGAGGAAATCGGCGCCGACCTTGAGCGCGCCGGAGCCGCCGACGGTCTGCACGGTCGCCACGCGCTTGCCGGTGACGGCTGGGTGATCGGCACCGAACAGCAGTGCCTGGATCGCCTGGCGGTAGCTGGCCAGGCCTTCCATCGGCAGGTACAGCGAAGCCTCGTGGGCCACGCCGGCGATGCGTTTTTCAACCGCATCCACCGCTTTGAGCTGCGGCACCACGCCGGCCTCATCGTAATAAAGGCCGATACTCAGGTTGACCTTGTCGGCGCGCGGGTCGGCCTTGAAGGTTTCCATCAACGAGAGGATCGGGTCGCCGGCATAGGCATCGACATGTTTGAACACAGCGTGCAGCTCCTTGGATCAGGACAGTTCGGAAAGGCTCAGGTGAGGATACCCGGACTCGGCGGGCAGGAACATCACCTATTGTGCAAGGTTGTCTATGCAAGATTGCACAGCGGGCATTTGCAGCGTGTCAGCCGGCCAGCGCCTTGAGCTCCTGCAGCTCAACCTCAGTCACCGCCACCCCTTCACGCTGTGCAATTTCCCGCTCCCGGTAGCGCCGCTCGCCCGGCATACGCGACAACCCCACCGCCTGCATCTGCTCGACCAGCTCCCGGCTGCGCTGCGCAAACCGGTCGCCTTCGGCTTTGCTCGGGTCGATGACGATGATCAGTTGCCCGGTCCACGGCGTTTTCGCCCCAGGGTGGCTCGCCCAGTCGAATTCCCAAGAGAAATGCCCACCGGTCAGCGCCGCCGCCAGCAACTCGACCATCATCGACAGTGCCGAGCCCTTGTGCCCGCCGAAGGGCAGCAGCGCACCGCCTTCCAGGATGGCCTTGGGGTCGGTGGTCGGCTGGCCATCGGCGTCCACGCCCATGCCCTCCGGCAGCTGCTGTCCAGCCCGCGCAGCGATCTGCACGTCACCATGGGCCATGGCGCTGGTGGCCATGTCAAAAACGATAGGGTCGTGCCCCGCACACGGCGCGGCAAAGGCAATCGGGTTGGTGCCGAACAACGGCTTGCGCGCACCGTGTGGCACAACACAGGTCATGCTGTTGACCACGCTCAGGGCTACCAGGCCCTCATCGGCAAACGGCTCCACATCGGGCCACAGCGCTGCGAAATGGTGGGAGTTGTGAATCGCCAGTACCGCGATGCCGGCACTACGGGCCTTCTCGACCAGCATTGCACGCGCCGCGGCCAGGGCCGGCTGGGCAAAGCCCCCGCCAGCGTCTACCCGAACAAAGCCCGCCGCCACGTCAGTCACCTGCGGTATGGCACAACCGTTCACCCAGCCGCTGGCCAGGGTCGAGACATAGCCAGGCATACGAAACACCCCGTGGCTATGGGCACCATCGCGCTGAGCGCTGGCGCAATTGTGGGCGAGCACGCCGGCCACCGCTGCACTGCAGCCGTGACGCTGGAAGATCGATTGCAACAACCCCTGCAGTTCGGCTAAAGGCATGCGCACGACGGGGTGGGTGGAAGGTGCAGACATCTGAAGCTCCTTTCTTGGAATTGGAATGGCAACAGCGTGGGCCGCGACAAAAACTTTCCCGCATGTGACAGCTATCTGTCAAATGTTGACTCTATGACAGAAAACATTCATTTTCTATTCACGCCTCGCCTGGAGCAACAGCATGAGCCAACCGATCAAACAACGCCTGGAACACAGCCTGCAAGCCGCGACTGCTTCAGGCCACAAGATCGCCAGCTACATGCTCGCCAATCTCCAGGAATTGCCGTTCCAGACCTCAGCCAGCATTGCCGCCAAGCTCGGCGTCAGCGAATCCAGTGTCGGGCGTTTCTGCCGCTCACTCGGTTATGCCCATCTCAAGGCGCTCAAGCAAGACCTTCAGAGCGACCTGGGTGATGGCCCATGGCTGGTGGGAGACCGCCTGCAGGAATACCGCCAGCAGCACGACGACAACACCCGCGCAGGCAGCCTTGAGCTGGAAATTGCCGCGTTGGTACGGGTGCACGAATACAGCCGCAGCGAGGCCTGGCACATAGCCGCCCAGCGCCTGGCAGACAGGCCGCGGGTATTCATTGCCGGTTTTCAGACCGAGCGTGGTGTGGCCCAGTGCATGGCCCACCTGCTGCACTACCTGCGCGACGGCGTCCAGGTGGTCGATGGCAGTGCCGGGCACTTCGGCGAGGTGCTGCTCGGGCGCCCGGAAAACAGCGCGCTGGTGGTGTTCGAGGCACGCCGTTATTCCCGCCATGCCTTGCTGCTGTGCCAGAAGGCACGCCAGGCCGGTATCCCGGTCACGCTGGTGACCGACACCTTCTGCGACTGGGCCGATGCCAATGCCGACGAGGTGTTCCGCATCCCCACCGAATTCAATCTGTTCTGGGAGTCCACCTCGGCAATGCTGTCGTGGGTGCACCTGATGGTCAACGAGGTCTGCAAGAAGCTCGGGCCTGATGTTGAAAAACGCTTGGAAGCGACTGCCGCTCTACATAACGAATTCGTCGGCTACACGACGGGAAAACAACAATAGCAAGAGTGCAAGAGGTGCGAGATGAACAAGACCATGGCTATGGTGGGTGCATGTGCCCTGCTGCTGGCGGCTAACGCCAGCGCCGAAACCCTGCGCTTCGCCACCGAAGGGGCCTACCCGCCCTTCAACTATGTGGATGCCGACAACCAGTTGCACGGTTTTGACATCGACATCACCCACGCCCTGTGCGAGCAGATGAAAGTCGAGTGCACCCTGGTGGCGCAAGACTGGGAAGGCATCATCCCGGCCTTGATGGCACGCAAGTACGATGCGGTGGTGGCTTCGATGATCGATACCGAGGAGCGCCGCAAGAAAATCGCCTTCACCGACCATTACTACCGCACGCCGCTGACCGTCGCCGTGGCCAAGGACAGCAAGATCAGTGATGCGCAGAACACCTTCGAAGGCTACACGGTGGGTGCCCAGTCGTCCTCGACCCAGGCGATCTATGCCGAAGATGTGTATGCCAAGGCGGGCGCTGACGTGAAGCTCTACCCGACCATGGACGAGGCCAATGCCGACCTCGCCGCCGGCCGCCTGGACGGGGTGATCGCCGACAAGTTCCCGCTGCACGAGTGGATGAACAAGAACGGCCAGGAATGCTGCAAGGTGCTGGGTGACGTGGCCGGCACCAAGGCTAATGCCGCCATCGCCGTGCGCAAGGACGATGAAGCACTGCGCCAGCGGCTGAATACCGCGTTGGCGCAAATCGTCGCCAACGGTACCTACCAGAAAATCGCCAGCAAGTACTTCGACTTCGATATCTACAACTGATTCCGCCTGCAACGACGCGCTCTCCCGAGCGGCCTTGTGTCGCGAAAGGACCGCAAAGCGGCCCCAGGCTTGTGCAGCGCCACCAGAACCTGTGGGGCTGCTGCGCAGCCCTTTCGCGACGCAAGGCCGCTCCTACAGCGCTCGCGCGTGGAGCAGTCAATTCTAGGGATATGTCATGCTCGATCAATTGTCCTTGCTGTCCTTCGCCAGTGGTGGCTGGGGCCAGGCGCTGCTGGCAGGCGCGCTGGTGACCGTGTCACTGGCCCTCGCCTGCCTGCCCATCGGCTTGCCACTGGGCCTTGTCGTGGCCCTGGCGGCGCGCTCGCGCAAGCGCCTGCCGCGTGCCTGGTCAACCACATTTTCCACCGTGTTCCGCGGCCTGCCCGAGCTGCTGACCCTGCTGATCATCTATTACGGTTGCCAGATCGCCGCACAGCAACTGCTGGCCGCCATGGGCTATCAAGGTGAGTTCCTGATCAATACGTTCCTCGCGGCGATGATCGCTTTCAGCCTGGTGTTCGCCGCCTTTTCCAGCGAGATCTGGCTGGCTGCTTTCAAGACCCTGCCCAAAGGCCAGCTGGAGGCCTGTGCGGCACTGGGCCTGGGCAAGCGCACCGCCTTCTTCAAGGTGGTACTGCCACAACTGACGCGCATCGCCCTGCCGGGGCTCTCCAACAACTGGCTGTCGTTGCTCAAGGATACCTCGCTGGTATCGACCATCTCGCTGGTCGACCTGATGCGCCAGACCAACCTTGCGGTCAGCGTGACCAAAGAGCCGATGTTCTTCTACGGGGTGGCCTGCCTGGGTTACCTGCTGTTCTCGGCGCTATCGGGGCGGGTGTTCGCCTACATCGAACGGCGCAGCAACCGCCACCTGCAAGGAGCACGCGCATGAGTGCCGAACAATGGCTGAGCCTGGTACTGGACCCCGACCTGCTGGAGCGCTACGGGCCACGGTTCATCGACGGGCTGCTGGTAACTGCCAAGCTGGTAGCGATTTCCTTCACCCTCGGCGCCATGCTCGGCCTGCTGCTGGCGCTGGCCCGGATGTCGCGCAACCTGCCGCTGCAGCGCCTGGCGGCCGGCTACATCTATTTCTTCCGTGGCTCCCCCCTGCTGGCACAACTGTTCCTGCTGTACTACGGGCTTGGGTCGTTGAAGGGGTTCTGGCAGGACGTCGGCCTCTGGTGGTTCTTCCGCGAAGCCTGGCTCTGCACCCTGCTGGCCTTCACCCTGAACACGGCCGCCTACCAGGCCGAAATCTTCCGCGGCAGCCTGATGGCCGTGGCGCCAGGGCAGTATGAAGCAGCCAGGGCTCTGAACCTCAAACGCTCCACCACCTTCTTCAAGGTCATCTTGCCGCAATCGTTGCTGGTGGCCATCGGCCCGCTGGGCAACGAACTGATCCTGATGATCAAGGCCAGCGCCATCGCCTCGCTGGTGACCATCTACGACCTGATGGGCGTGACCAAATTGGCGTTCTCGCGCAGCTTCGACTTCCAGATCTACCTGTGGGCCGCCGTCCTCTACCTGGTGATCGTCGAACTGGTGCGGCGCCTGCTGAAACACCTGGAGGCCCGCCTGGGCCGCCACCTGAACTGACCGAAGGATACAATCATGCATTGCCAGACCGTTGTCCTGGGCGCCGGTATCGTCGGCGTCAGCACCGCGCTGCATCTGCAGGCACGCGGGCGCCAGGTAATCCTGATCGACCGAAATGAACCCGGGTGCGGCACCAGCCATGGCAACGCCGGGCTGATCGAACGCTCCAGTGTCATCCCCTATGCGTTCCCCCGCCAATTCGGCAAGCTGCTGCGCTATGGCCTCAACCGCCAGCCGGACGTGCGCTACAGCCTGCTGCACTTGCCCAAGGCCGCGCCCTGGTTGCTGCGCTACTGGCGGCAGTCGGCACCGGGGCGGCTGGCCGGGGCCGCGGCCGACATGCTGCCGCTGGTACAACGCTGCGTAGAAGAGCACGACGCCCTGATCGCCGCCGCCGGCCTCGAAGGGCTGGTGCAGGCCAAGGGCTGGATCGAGGTGTACCGCGACCCGGCGTTGTTCGAGCAGGCCAAGGCCGAGGTCAAGGGCCTTGCGCGCTATGGCCTGCACTACGAACTGCTCGAACGCGGGCAACTGCAGGCACGCGAGCACCAGCTCGACAGCACCGTAGTCGGCGGCATCCATTGGCTCGACCCCAAGACCGTGAACGACCCCGGCGCCCTCACCCGTGGTTATGCTGCGCTGTTCGTCCAGCGCGGCGGGCAGTTCCTGCACGGTGATGCGCGCAGCCTGCGCCAGGTCGGCAGCCAATGGCGGGTCGAAAGCCAGCGCGGGCCGGTCACCGCCGACGAAGTGGTGGCGTGCCTTGGGCCGCAGTCGGCCGACCTTTATGAGCGCCTGGGCTACACGATCCCGCTGGGTATCAAGCGCGGCTACCACATGCACTACGCCACCCGTGACGGCGCTCAGTTGCAGCACTCGATCTGCGACACCCAGGGCGGCTACGTACTGGCGCCGATGGCCGCCGGCATACGCCTTACCACCGGCATCGAGTTCGCCGCCAGCAGCGCCCCAGGCAACGAAATTCAGCTCAAGCGCTGCGAAGCGCTGGCGCGCACATTGTTCCCGGCACTGGGTGAGCGCCTGGACGACACCCCCTGGCTGGGCCGTCGCCCCTGCCTGCCGGACATGCGCCCCGTGATCGGCCCGGCGCCACGGCACAAGGGCCTGTGGTTCAACTTCGGCCACGCGCACCACGGCCTGACGCTGGGCCCGGTCAGCGGTCGCCTGGTGGCTGAACTGCTCACCGGCGAGCACCCTTTCACCGACCCTGCGCCTTACAGCGCGGCACGTTTCAACTGACACCACGCGGGAGAACAACAACATGACCGCCCCTTTGAGCGTTGCCAGCCTTGCCCCTGAAAACGACCCACGCCCGGTGCTGATCCGCATCGAGGGCCTGAACAAGCACTATGGCGCTTTCCATGTATTGCGCGACATCGACCTGCAGGTGCGCGAAGGTGAACGCATCGTGCTGTGCGGCCCCTCCGGCTCAGGCAAGTCCACCTTGATCCGTTGCATCAACCGCCTGGAAATTGCCGAGCAAGGGAGCGTCCAGGTAGCCGGCACCGACCTGGCCAGCAGCACACGCCAGGCCGCCCAGGTACGCAGCGACATCGGCATGGTGTTCCAGCACTTCAACCTGTTCCCGCACATGAGCGTGCTCGACAACTGCCTGCTGGCTCCCACCAGCGTGCGCGGCCTGTCCCGCAAGGACGCTGAGGAGCGTGCCCGGATGTACCTGTGCAAGGTCGGCATCGAAAGCCAGGCGCACAAATACCCCAGCCAGCTCTCTGGCGGCCAGCAGCAGCGGGTGGCGATCGCCCGCGCCTTGTGCATGAAGCCGCGGATCATGCTGTTCGACGAGCCGACCTCGGCGCTGGACCCGGAAATGGTCGCTGAAGTGCTGGATGTTTTGGTGCAACTGGCGGGCACCGGCATGACCATGCTCTGTGTTACCCATGAAATGGGCTTTGCCAGGCAGGTTGCCGAGCGGGTGCTGTTCCTTGAAGGCGGGCAGATCATCGAAGACAGCCCGCCGCAGGTGTTCTTCAACCAGCCGCGCACTGCACGTGCCAAAAGTTTTCTGGCGCAGATCCTTCATTGAAGCCACTGCCCCCTTCATTGCACGGCTGCAATGACCCAACTGCGTCGTTAAATATAATTGACCTCGCCCCCTGTCAAACCCTTGCCGCCTGAGGCTCGCAAGGGTTTCAGCCCCCGAATTCAGGCGCTTCAGCCCATTTCAGTCGTTTGACATATCGAACGGCTCTGGCAAGCTATCTACAAGCCCCGACCGGCATCGTCGCCTCTGACGAGCCGGCAGTGCTCGGGGCTTCAGGTAGCACACCAGGCCCCGCGCCGTGCACCTGCACAACAACGGCAGGTCGAACCTGCCATAAGGTGACATATGTCCAACAGCAACATTGGCAACAAGCAACCTTCCCTGCGCAAACCCGTCGTCCTGATGACCATGGGCAGCCAAGAGCGCAAAGGCCATGACTACCAGGTCATGACCCACAAATACATCACCCCGCTGGTCGATTTCGCTGATTGCGTCCCGGTACTTGTGCCCACCTGCTGTGGCACCGAAGACCTCGAGACCTATCTGGACATGGCCGACGGCGTATACCTGACCGGTGCCGGCAGCAACATCGAGCCGAGCCTGTATGGCCAGGAAAACCAGACACCAGGCAAAGGCCAGGACGTCAACCGCGACCTGTTCGATATTCCGCTGGTCAAGGCCGCGCTTAAACGTGGCCTGCCCATCTTCGGCATCTGCCGCGGCATGCAGGAAATCAACGTCGCCCTGGGCGGCGATATCTACCAGAAGGTTTACGCCGAACCAGGCTACAACGACCACCGGGAAAACCCGGAAGATCCGGTCGACGTGCAATACGCTCAGGTGCATGGCGTGAAGATCAAGGCGGGCAGCTGGCTTCACGACGCCCTTGGCACCGACGAGATCCGCGTCAACTCGCTGCATGGCCAAGGCCTGCGTAACCTGGGTACCGGCATCGAACCGATCGCCCACGCCGAAGACGGCCTGGTCGAAGCGATTCACGCCCCGAGCATTTCGCCGTTCCTGTTCGCCGTACAGTGGCACCCGGAGTGGCAAGCGGCCAAGAACCCTGATTCGATCAAGATCTTCCAGGCCTTCGGCGATGCCTGCCGCGCCCAGGTGCGCAAATCCCAGATCAAGCGCCAACAGGCCGCCTGACACTCAGCTTCGTCAGTTTTGATCGCGGGGCGGCGCAAGGCCGCCCCCCGCTTCCCCGGTCACCCTCTGCTGGTCCCAGAACACTTCCCGTGGATGCGGGCGGCGGGCTTGCGCCTGTCTCCGCGATCGTTTTTCCCCTCCCGAGAGATACGATGACTGTTTAGATGGTTGTCGTCAGGTTTTCTGCGCCTGGGATATCGCGCGACGCCGCGCCCTACAATCCCGAGCCGCGCGCGATTCCGCCCCACCACAAATCCCCGATTGGCCACGTGCCCCAAAAATTTTCCACGGATGGACTAGTCATCACGCTAGTTGTACGATAACTTACCTCCAACGCAAAACAACACACTTCACCCAAGCGCCACAGGATGCCAACAACAATGAATCCACAAGAACTGAAATCCATCCTCTCCCACGGCCTGCTGTCTTTCCCGGTCACCGACTTCAATGCCCAGGGCGACTTCAACCAGGCTGGCTACATCAAGCGCCTGGAATGGCTTGCCCCGTACGGTGCCAGCGCCCTGTTCGCCGCCGGTGGCACCGGTGAGTTCTTCTCCCTGGCCGCCAGCGAGTACAGCCAGGTAATCAAGACCGCCGTCGACACCTGCGCCACGTCTGTACCGATCCTCGCCGGCGTCGGTGGCTCCACCCGCCAGGCCATCGAATACGCACAGGAAGCCGAGCGCTTGGGTGCCAAGGGCCTGCTGTTGCTGCCGCACTACCTGACCGAAGCCAGCCAGGACGGTGTCGCCGCCCACGTCGAAGCGGTGTGCAAATCGGTCAACATCGGGGTGGTGGTATACAACCGCAACGTTTGCCGCCTGAACGCCGACCTGCTGGAAAAGCTTGCCGAACGCTGCCCTAACCTGATCGGCTACAAGGACGGCCTGGGTGACATCGAACTGATGGTGTCGATCCGTCGCCGCCTGGGTGACCGTTTCAGCTACCTGGGTGGCCTGCCGACCGCCGAGGTGTATGCTGCCGCTTACAAAGCCCTGGGTGTGCCGGTGTACTCCTCGGCGGTGTTCAACTTCATTCCGAAGACCGCGATGGACTTCTACCACGCCATCGCCCGCGACGATCACGCCACCGTTGGCAAGCTGATTGACGACTTCTTCCTGCCGTACCTGGACATCCGCAACCGCAAGGCCGGTTATGCCGTGAGCATCGTCAAGGCAGGCGCGAAGATCGCCGGTTACGACGCAGGCCCGGTGCGCACGCCGCTGACCGACCTGACTGGCGAAGAATACGAAATGCTCGCAGCCCTGATGGACAAGATGGGCCCGCAATAAGCGGCCCCCGCGGCCTGCCATCGCCGCACCCGGAGTGGGCCACCCCACTCCGGCTACAACTCGTGAGCCCGCACAAAAATAACTAGTGGGAGTATTACCAGCATGCAAGCGACTAAAAAGACGCATGTGCGCTACCTGATCCTGTTCATGCTGTTCCTGGTGACCACGATCAACTATGCCGACCGCGCCACCATCGCCATTGCAGGCTCCAGCCTGCAGAAGGACCTCGGCATTGACGCCGTAACCCTCGGTTATATCTTCTCCGCCTTTGGATGGGCTTACGTTGCCGGCCAGATTCCTGGTGGCTGGCTGCTGGACCGCTTCGGCTCCAAGAATGTCTACGCCTTCAGCATTTTCACCTGGTCGCTGTTCACCCTGCTGCAGGGTTTTGTCGGCGGCCTGCCAGTGGCTTGGGCGGTCGTCACCTTGTTCACCCTGCGTTTTCTGGTTGGTTTTGCCGAAGCACCATCGTTCCCGGGTAACGCCCGCATCGTTGCGGCCTGGTTCCCCACGGCAGAACGCGGCACAGCATCGGCGATCTTCAACTCCGCGCAGTATTTCGCCACCGCACTGTTCGCCCCGATCATGGGTTGGATCGTGTTCAGCTTCGGCTGGGAACACGTATTCGTGGTGATGGGTGCACTGGGTATCGTGTTCTCCATGGTGTGGCTGAAGACCATCTACAACCCGCGCCAACACCCGCGCATCAGCCCGCAAGAACTCGAGCACATCGAGCAGAACGGCGGCCTGGTGGACATGGACCAGAAGCGCGGCAACGACGGCCCGAAATGGGGGTACATCAAGCAACTGCTGACCAGCCGTATGCTGCTGGGCGTGTACCTGGGCCAGTACTGCATCAACGCCATCACCTACTTCTTCCTGACCTGGTTCCCGGTGTACCTGGTGCAGGAGCGCGGCATGACCATCCTCAAGGCGGGCATCATCGCCTCGCTGCCGGCAATCTGCGGCTTCATCGGCGGAGTGCTCGGTGGGGTACTGTCTGACTGGCTGCTGCGCCGCGGCAATTCGCTGACCTTCTCGCGCAAGCTGCCGATCGTCTGTGGTCTGCTGCTGTCGACCACCATGGTCTTCTGCAACTATGTCGAGGCGGAATGGATGGTGGTCGGCTTCATGACCCTGGCCTTCTTCGGCAAGGGCATCGGCGCACTGGGCTGGGCCGTAGTTGCCGATACCTCGCCCAAGCAGATCGCAGGGCTGTCCGGCGGCCTGTTCAACACCTTCGGCAACATTGCTTCGATCACCACTCCTATCGTCATTGGTTACATCATCAGCGCAACCGGCTCGTTCAAGTGGGCGCTGGTGTACGTGGGCGCCAACGCCCTGGTAGCGGTGTTCAGCTACCTGGTCATCGTCGGGCCGATCAAGCGTATCGAGTTGCGTGAGGATGCAAAGCCAGGCGCTGAGCCTGCCGCCCCGGGCGAACTGGCCAGCGCACGTCACTGAGTGAGCACGCCCGCGACCGGTAATGCCGGTGCGGGCGGATGTACAAAGCCTGAGAACATCACAAACAGGGCCCAAACATGCAGTTGATCGAACATTCCGACTCGCCCCGCTACGTCCGCTTGCACGACGACGATAACGTCGTGGTAGTGGTCAACGATGGTGGTCTGGGCGAAGGCGCGCGCTTCCCCGATGGCCTGACCCTTGTAGAAGCCGTGCCGCAGAGCCACAAAGTGGCCACCGTCCTCATCGCCAAAGGCGAGCCAGTGCGGCGCTATGGGCAGATCATCGGTTACGCCCTGGAAGACCTGCGCCAAGGCAGCTGGGTCCAGGAGAGCCAACTGGCCATGCCGTCTGCCCCAGAACTGGACAGCCTGCCCCGCTGCGATGCCGTACCTGCCCCCTTGCCTGCGCTGGATGGCTTCACCTTCGAGGGCTACCGCAATGCTGACGGCACCGTCGGTACCCGCAACATCCTGGGCATCACCACCACCGTTCAGTGTGTGACCGGTGTGCTGGAGCATGCAGTCAAGCGCATCCGCAGCGAATTGCTGCCCAAATACCCCAATGTCGATGACGTGGTCGCCCTCACCCACAGCTATGGCTGCGGCGTGGCGATCAACGCCCGTGATGCCTACATCCCGATCCGCACCGTGCGCAACCTGGCACGCAACCCCAACCTGGGTGGCGAAGCGCTGGTCATCAGCCTGGGCTGCGAGAAACTGCAGGCCGGCCAGGTGATGCACGACAACGACCCTTCGGTAGACCTCAGCGAGCCCTGGCTGTATCGCCTGCAGGATGCCAGCCTTGGTTTCACTGAAATGATCGAGCAGATCATGGGCCTGGCCGAGACGCGCTTGCAGAAGCTCGACAAGCGCCGCCGCGAGACCGTACCGGCCAGTGAGCTGATCCTGGGCATGCAGTGTGGCGGCAGCGATGCATTCTCCGGCATCACCGCCAACCCGGCGCTGGGCTATGCCGCCGACCTGCTGGTGCGGGCCGGCGCTACTGTGCTGTTCTCGGAAGTGACCGAGGTGCGCGACGCCATCTACATGCTTACCTCCCGCGCTGAAAACCAGGCAGTCGCGGATGCGCTGGTGCGCGAAATGGACTGGTACGACCGCTACCTGCAGCAAGGTGCGGCCGACCGCAGCGCCAACACCACGCCAGGCAACAAGAAAGGCGGCCTGTCCAATATCGTTGAAAAATCCCTGGGCTCGATCGTCAAGTCCGGCAGTGGCGCCATCCAGGGCGTGCTCGGGCCGGGCGAGCGGGTAAACCGCAAAGGCCTGATCTTCTGCGCAACGCCCGCCAGCGACTTTGTCTGCGGCACCCTGCAGTTGGCGGCCGGGATGAACTTGCACGTATTCACCACTGGCCGCGGTACCCCGTACGGCCTGGCCATGGCACCGGTCGTCAAGGTGTGCACCCGCACCGAACTGGCCCAACGCTGGCCGGACCTGATCGACATCGACGCCGGGCGCATTGCCAGTGGCCGCTCAAGCATCGAGGAATTGGGCTGGGAGTTGTTCCACTACTACCTGGACGTGGCCAGCGGCCGCAAGCAGACCTGGGCAGAACAACACCGGCTGCACAACGACATCACCCTGTTCAATCCGGCGCCAATCACCTGATGGTTCGGCCTTGCCCGGTATTTCAATGGCACACGCCCGCCTGTAGTAGCTGGCTTGCCAGCTTCCACAGGTCATGCGACATCCACTGATCAACCCTTCCACACACAGGAGCACACCATGCCTGAGATTCTTGGCCACAACTTCATCGCCGGCCAGCGCAGCGCCGCTGGCGAGCAACGCCTGCAGAGCCTGGACGCCACCACTGGCGAGGCCCTGCCCTACAGCTTCGCCCAAGCCACCGAGGCCGAGGTGGACCAGGCGGCTCAAGCGGCGGCAGCGGCCTTTGCCGAATTCCGCCAGCTGGCCCCGGCACGTCGTGCCGAGTTCCTCGACGCCATTGCGGCGGAACTGGACGAGCTGGACGACGCCTTCGTCGCCGTGGTCTGCCGTGAAACCGCCCTGCCCGCCGGGCGCATCCAAGGTGAGCGAGGCCGCACCAGCGGTCAGATGCGCCTGTTCGCCCAGGTGCTGCGCCGTGGCGACTACCTCGGTGCACGCATCGACCTGGCCTTGCCCGAACGCCAGCCGTTGCCCCGCGTCGACCTGCGCCAGATGCGCATCGGCGTGGGCCCGGTCGCCGTGTTCGGCGCCAGCAACTTCCCGCTGGCCTTCTCCACCGCAGGCGGTGATACCGCTGCAGCCTTCG
Organism: Pseudomonas sp. M2; assembly: GCF_015751845.1. Lineage (NCBI taxonomy): Bacteria > Pseudomonadati > Pseudomonadota > Gammaproteobacteria > Pseudomonadales > Pseudomonadaceae > Pseudomonas > Pseudomonas sp. M2. Next base: position 4,984,002 of record NZ_JADOUD010000001.1, on the reverse strand, counting down.
CCGCCGGTTGCCCGGTGGTGTTCAAGGCGCACAGCGGCCACATGGCCACGGCCGACCTGGTCGGTGCGGCCATCGTCCGCGCTGCCGAACGCACCGGTATGCCCAAGGGCGTATTCAACATGGTGTTTGGTGGTGGCGTCGGTGAGTGGCTGGTCAAGCATCCGGCCATCCAGGCGGTCGGCTTCACCGGCTCGCTCAAGGGCGGGGATGCACTGTGCCGCATGGCCGCCGAACGCCCGCAACCCATCCCGGTATTCGCCGAGATGTCCAGCATCAACCCAGTGATCATTCTGCCCGGCGCGCTGGCCAAGCGTGGCGACGCCATTGCCCGCGAACTGGCCGGCTCCGTGTGCCTGGGTGCTGGCCAGTTCTGTACCAACCCGGGCCTGGTGATCGGCCTGCAATCGCCACAGTTCAGCCAGTTGCTCGCCGACCTCGGCCAGCACCTGAACCAGCAAGCCGGCCAGACTCTGCTCAACGCCGGTGGTCTGCGCAGCTACGTGGGCGGCCTGGAGCACCTGCAGGCCCACGCCGGCATCGAACACCTGGCAGGCCAGCCTCAGGAAGGTAACCAGGCGCGGGCACAACTGTTCAAGGCTGATGCCCGTTTGCTGGTGGACGCCGACCCGCTGCTGCAGGAAGAAGTGTTCGGCCCGACCACCGTTGCCGTCGAGGCTCAGGACAACGCGCAGCTGCGCGCCGCCCTGCTCGGCCTGCGCGGCCAGCTGACCGCTACGCTGATCGGTGAGCCTGAAGACTTCGAAGCATTTGCCTGGCTGGTACCCCTGCTGGAAGAAAAGGTTGGCCGCATCCTGATCAATGGCTACCCGACCGGTGTGGAAGTGTGCGACGCCATGGTCCACGGCGGGCCTTACCCGGCCACCTCCGATGCCCGTGGTACGTCCGTCGGCACCCTGGCCATCGACCGCTTCCTGCGCCCGGTGTGCTACCAGAACTACCCGCAGTCGCTACTGCCTGAGGCACTGCGTGACAACAACCCGCTGGGCCTGCGCCGGTTGGTGAATGGGCAGTGGAGTGACGGGGCGATCTGAACGCCCTGATGCGATGAAAGCCCCGTATTTGCGGGGCTTTCTTTTGAGTCTTGCATTGGATTTACCGGCCCTGTCGCCGGCAAGCCGACGCCCACTGGGTTAGCGCTGAGCTTGAGAGCAGCGGGGTATCTGTGGGAGCCGGCTTGCCGGCGATAGGGCCAGCACAGCCACCGGTGAATTCAAACCCCTTGCGCCTCAGCCTCCGCATGCGCCTGGCGCAACCGCTCACGGCTGTTGCTCAGGTGCATGCGCATGGCCATCTTGGCCCCTTCGCTGTCGCTTCGGGCGATGGCTTCGTAGATCGCCTCGTGCTCATGCATCAATCGGCCCATGTAGTGCGCCTGGTCATCATGCGCCAGGCGTGCCGAGTTGAGCCGGGTACGCGGGATGATGCTGGTACCGAGGTGGTTGATGATGTCGGCAAAGTAGTGGTTGCCGCTGGCCTGGGCGATACGCAGGTGGAACTGGAAGTCCGCAGACACCGCATCCGTGGCATGGGCGGCACCCTCGTTGAGTTCGTCCAGCGCCGCACGCATGCCTGCCAGCTCTTCATCGCTGCGCCGTTGCGCCGCAAGGCCTGCCGACTCGATCTCCAGGGCGATGCGCAGCTCCAGTACCGCCAGCACCTCACGCAGCGTGACCACGGTGGCCGGGTCGATGCGAAAGCCCCCCGTGGCAGGCGTGTCCAGCACAAAGGTGCCGATGCCATGGCGGGTCTCGACCTGACCGGCGGCCTGCAGCCTCGAGATGGCCTCACGCACTACGGTGCGGCTGACGCCCTCCTCGGCCATGATCTGCGATTCGGTCGGCAACTTGTCGCCGCGCTTGAGCTGGCCGCTGCGAATACGCTCGGTCAGCACCGTGACCAGTTCCTGGGCCAGACTGCGCGGCTTGCGCCGGGTCTTTGCCTGTACCTGTTGCTCTGTCATGCCCTGTTTTTCACCTTGAAAGACAGCCGTCATGATAGCGCAAGCAGTTGTACGATCACATACACCAGACGCGGTATTTATCAACACAACGTCCCCGGCATAGGGGGATGGCAGAAATAAGGAGTGCGGCAGCGGACCTGCCTGCGAAGAGGCCAGGACAGACGGCATCCATCTCGGTACTGTATACGCATCGATTGGTCACTCCATGGAAGGAAAACCGCTGATGAAAACCTTCGACCGCTGCCTGCTCTGCTGCGGGCTGATCATCCCGCTCTGGCTGCTGCTTGGCGTTTGGTTCACCGCCCAAGCCTACCCGGGCTACGATCATCTGCAGCAGGCCATGAGCCAGCTAGGCGCGGTGGGCGCCCCAACCCAACGCTGGTCACCCCTGCTCAACAACTTCCCGCTCGCTGTGCTGTTTACCCTGTTCGCCTGGGGTCTGGCCCGGCGCTGGCGGGGCTCGAAGCTCGCCCTTGCCAGCGCGGCACTGGTACTGCTGCATGGGCTCGGCAGCCTGGGCACCGGCTTTTTTCCCTGCGATCAAGGCTGTGCGCCTGCGCAACCCTCCCTGTCCCAGCAACTGCACAACGTGTCCGGCTTGCTGATGTTTCTCTCGTTGACCCTGGCCAGTGCGCTTTGGGTATGGGCCGGCAAAGGCGTGGCTGGCTCGCGCGCCTTGGGGGCATTTTCACTAGTTTGTGTGGTGGCTGCGATAGCCAGTGCCACACTGATGGCCCAGGCGGCGCAGAACGGTCAGTTGTTCGGCCTTTACCAACGCCTGAACTATGCCGTCTCGGTGGTTTGGGTAGCCGGGCTTGCTCTGCACTGCCTGCGGCCGACGCTGGCAAATCGCCTGCGCATCGCCACCACGTGACCTGCAACGTGCTGGCCCCCGGGCACTTGAAGCGAAGGCAAACTCCCTTCTCCTTCAGATGCTTAGGACAGCAACATGCGAGTATTTCTAGCAACGGTGGCCGGCTGCCTGCTGGCCACGACTGCCTTCGGCGCCCAGGCCAGAGCGCTGAGCCAGAACGATCGCCATGTTTGTGGCTGGGGTTCGCAGATAGCCGCCGAGGCCCAGCAGGCCAAGCTTTCCGGTGTGACCTTGTATGCCACGCGCAAGAAACTACAAGTACGCCGGTTCGCCAAACCATGGATGCGCATGACCGCCTTCGGCATCACTGAACAGACGTACAACAGTCGCTCGCGGCTCAAGCCGGCAGCCATCAAGCAGACCTACTACGAGCAGTGCGTACAGCATGCAGTTGCAAAGCGATAAAACTATATATATCAGTAATTTATATAGCTTATTTAATGCTTTATCTGGAGCAGGTCAGCCCTAGCGCCGCCATGGCGGGCCCTCCTTGAACTGCTCCGCGACCCATGCCTTGAACGCCCCCAACGAGGCCGTGTTCAAGCGTGCCGATGGTCGCACCAGATAGATCCCGGCCGCCGCATCCAACTCCCATTGCGCAAGTACCCGCACCAGGCGACCGGCGGCCAGGTCCTCGCCCATCAACCAGTCACCGCCAGCGAGTATGCCTACGCCACGACGCGCCGCCTCTAACAGGGCTTCGTTGTCGTTGCCGCGCAATGACCCACTGATCTTCACACTCACCTGAAGGTTTCCACGGGTGAGCCGCCATTCAGGAAATGATCGTAAGCCACTGAACCCCAAGCAATTGTGTTTTGACAAATCTTCTGGTTTTGTCGGTTCGCCCTGGCGCGACAAGTAGTCCGGTGAGGCGCAGAGGATGCGGACGTGATCACAGAGCTTAGTGGCCACCAGGCGGTTGTCGGCCAGTTCACCGATGCGTATCGCAGCATCAAAACCTTCCCCAACCAGGTCGACGAAGCGGTCGGCATACTCGGCTTCCAGGGTCACCTGCGGATGGGCCAGGACAAAGTCCGCCAGCATGCCGCTCAACCAACGCCGTCCCATCGCCGCAGGTAGGGCCAGGCGCAGGCGCCCGCGCACCGACGCCGCACCCTCGGTGGCCTCCTCCTCTGCCTCTGTTATCAGCCGGCTGGCCTCGCGCACTCGCACCACCAGGCGTTCGCCCTCATCGGTGAAGCGCAGTTGCCGAGTTGTGCGTTCCACCAGGCGAATGCCAAGGCGCTGTTCCAGTGCGCTGAGGCGTTTGGACAATACCGTGGGGTGGCGCGCCAACTGCCGGCCGGCGGCCGAGAAAGAGCCCTGCTCGTGCAGGGCCAGCAAGGTGGCAAGTTCATCGGCGCGGCGGCTGTCAAAGGCGTCCATGGCAAGGCTCTGTGGCTGGGTCAGTCAGGTGGTGAGAATCAGCGCCCCTTCCGACAGCCCCTGCTCCAGGTCTTCGTGGGCCCTGGCTGCTTCGGCCAACGGGTAGCGGCGCCATACCCGTGGCTGGATGATACCTTCGGCGACTGCCGACAGCACGTCGCCTGCGCGCTGCTGGTATTCCTCCACTGTGCGGGTATGGGCGGCCAGCGATGGCCGGGTCACGTACAACGAGCCTTTAGCGTTGAGGGTGCCAACCTCGATCGCTGCCGGGGTGCCCGTGGTCGCACCGAACGATACCAGCAGCCCACGCAGGCGCAGGCTGTCCAGGGACGCTTGCAGCGAGACCTTGCCGACACTGTCATACACCACATCCACGCCTTGGCCCCGGGTGAGTTCATGCACCTGACCAGCCAGCGTCGCAGCATCGAATACCAGCACATGGTGGCAACCCGCTGCCTGCGCGCGCGCCATGCTTTGCGCTCGGGATACCACGCCAATCACCGTTGCGCCCAGGTGCCGCGCCCACGGTACCATCAACTGGCCAAGCGCACCGGCGGCGCCATAAAGCAGAATCTGGGTGCCGGGCCCGACCGGGTAAGTCGTCTTGAGCAGGTATTGTGCGGTGATACCCTTGAACAGGATGGCAGCGGCAGCTTCATCGCTTACCTCGTCCGGCAGATGCACCAGACGCTCGGCAGGATACAACCGGCCGCTCGCATAGCCGCCCACAGGGCCTGTGGCATAACCGACACGGTCGCCGACCTGAACATTGTGTACACCCTCACCCATCGCGACGACGCGCCCGGCACCTTCCAGGCCTAGCCCCGATGGCAGCAGCAGCGGCGCACCGCCTTGGCGCTGCAGCACATCCAGCGGATTGACGCCTATGGCGGTTTGCTCCAGCCAGACCTCGCCAGGCCCTGGTCGTTGGATTTGCAGGGGTTGCAGGCGCATGACGTCGGTAGCGCCGGTAGCGCTCAACACAATTCGGGTCGCCATGTTCGATTCCTTGAGGGAGTGAAAGACCGACTCAGGCTAATTAGTCGGCAGGAATCGAACAATCAGGTTGGGTGCAGATGATTCCTGCACCCGATGAAGCAAAATGTTATCAGCAGCCCGTCAGTGCCGCTGGCCGGCGCTCACCGGCAAAGAACAATGGGCGCAGACGCACGCCAATGATGTTCCCGGTGTAGGCCGCAACCAGCCACAGCCAGCCATGCACGCTACCCGAAGCGATGCCGCTGAAGTAAGCGCCAATGTTGCAGCCATAAGCCAGGCGCGAACCGTAGCCCAGCAGCAGGCCACCGATCACTGCGGCTACCAGCGAGCGAAGCGGGATGTTCAGGCTCGGGGCAAAACGCCCCGCCAGGCCAGCCGCCAGCAGCGCACCCAGCACGATGCCAAGGTCCATGACGGTGGTCACGTCTTGCCACAGCGGCGCTGCCAGCGCCTTGGCGTTGGCCGGCGCCTGCCAGAACACCCAGCTGCCGACGTCCACACCCAGGCTGGAGAGGGTCTTGGCGCCCCACAGGGCAAATGCGGAGGTAATGCCCCACGGGCGCCCGGCCAGGGCCAGGGTGGCGTAGTTCAGCAAGGCCAGGGCAATAGCGCCCCACAGCAACGGCCATGGGCCACGCATGAAGCGTCGCAGGCCCTGGTGTTCACTGCTCACGGGGGCTTCCAGGGCGCCATGGCGGCGCTTTTCCAGTACCACCGTGGCCAAGGCGATCAGCGCGAACACCGCCACGCTGGCCAGCAGCGCCGGCGCTACCCCCCAGGCCTGGACGATCGAGGTGGCCGGCAACGATGGCAAGGCGAACCACCAGTCGGCATGGTGCGTGGCAGTGACCGAGCCGATGATGAAGAACAGCAGCGTCACCAGCATTCTGGCGTTGCCCCCGCCTACGGTGAACAGCGTGCCCGAGGCACAACCGCCGCCCAGTTGCATGCCGATACCGAAGATGAACGCGCCAAACACCACAGAGACCCCGGCTGGCGCCACCAGCCCGGCCACCGGGTTGCCAAACAGGCTACCAGCCGACAACGCCGGGAAGAACAGCAGCACGGCCAGGGTCAGCATGACCATCTGCGCACGCAGGCCGGCGCCCCGTCGTTCGTTGATGAATACGCGCCAGGCCGAGGTAAAACCGAACGCTGCGTGGTAAAGCGTCAGCCCCAGAGCGGCGCCGACGATAAGCAGCAGTACCTGCTTGAAGCCGGAATTGAGGTTTAGGAACCAGGCACCAGCCAGCAGCAGGGCCAAGGCAATCAAGGGGGCGCCCAGGCGGCGCGGTTCGGGTGTTGCGGTTGCGGAAAGACCCATCGGAATGCTCGGATTACTGTAAAACGGGGGGCGATTATAGCGCCGGGGTTCGATCAATGCTGCTTTGGGTGGCTTTCATCTGTGGCAGGGGGCTGCGCGCTCGGCAGTGCGCACATCTGTTAGGCTGATACGAAGCCCCAAAAGCCACCCTGGCCATTCGCACCATGGATGAACTGCGCAAGATCGACCTCAACCTGCTGCTGGCCCTGCATGCGCTGCTCAGCGAAAAACACGTAACCCGCGCTGCCATCCGCCTGCACCGCAGCCAACCGGCAGTCAGCCATGCCTTGGCGCAACTGCGCGCACATTTCGACGACCCGCTGCTGATCCGCCAGAACGGTCACATGGCCCTGACCGCACGCGCCCAGTCCCTCATCAAACCCTTGCAGGACGCGCTGGGCAGCCTCAACAGCCTGCTGGCCACCCCACGCTTCGACCCCGCTCTGGCTCAGCGCAGGTTCCGCCTGTCGTTGTCCGATTACGCCTCGCGGATCATCCTGCCGCCACTGGTCCGTCACCTGCGCCAGGCAGCACCGGGCGTAGACCTTGCCATCAGCCAGGCCAGCCGCGAGGCGATGATGGCGCAGTTGCTCGATGGCGAACTCGACCTCGCCTTGGGCATCTTCCCCGAGCTGCCGCAGGGCATTACCGCGCAGACACTGTTCGAGGACAGCTTCGTCAGCATCGCCGATCGCCAGGTGCTGCCGGCCAAAGGTGGCCTTGCACTGGATGACTGGCTGGTACGGCCGCACGTGCTCATGGCCATGCGCCCGGACGCCCATGACGAGATCGAGCGCGCGCTGGGTGAACGGGGCCTGCGCCGGCGCATTGCCCTGGCGCTGCCGCACTGGAGCGCCGCCGTCGAAGTGCTCGGCGGCACCGACCTGATCCTTACCGTGGCCAAGCGCGCGGTGGGCCCGATGCGGCCACACAAGGGCCTGCGCCAGTTCGCTCCGCCCTTGCCAATTCCGAACCTGGCCTATCAGCAGGCATGGCACACCAGAAAAGACAGCGATCCAGGGCATCGCTGGCTGCGGGAGACGGTCTGGGCCTGTTGCCAGCCCGGTCGCTGATCAGCCTTCGGGCTGTTTGACGATGGCCGTCTTTGCAGCCGCCGGGCTTGAGGCCCAGGTGCTCTGCACCAGGAACACCCCAACGAGTATCAGACCCACCCCCGCAAGCCTTGGCAGGCTCACCGGTTTGCTGGCAACGCCCATCAGGCCGAAGTGGTCGACAATCACCGACGTCAGAATCTGCCCCGCCACCACCAGCACCAGAAAGCCCGCAGTGCCAAGCTTGGGGGTCAAGGCGGCGGCAGCGGCGACGTACAGTGCGCCAAGCACCCCGCCGATCCACAGCCACCATGGGCCTTGCAATGCTTTGCCCAGGTCAGGCAGCGGTACCCGCAAAACCAGCAAGGCTGCGATGACCACAATGGAACTGACCGTCAATGATGTGAACGCGCCCCAAAGCCAGTGCCCGAGCGCACGACCGACGGCCGCATTGCTGGCGGCCTGGTAGGGCAGCACGACTCCGGCGAGCAGCGCCAAAACCAAGGGAAGAAACGCAATAAGCAGGGCCTTGTTAGGCATGGATGCACTCATCTGAAGACAGGGTCGGTACATCATCTGAAAATCGACGGGCGTTATGGAAATCGAAATCCTGCACTCGGATTATTCGCCACATGGATGATGGATACCGATCGATGACGCCGGCCTTTTCGCGAGGTCGCCCGCGAAAAGGCCGGCGAGAGGTCAGCGGGATGTCTCGATCCGCAGTACTTCGGTGTAGATCGCATCGACCGTCTGGTCGACCTTGAGGTTTTTCATTCGGGCCTGCAGTTCAGGGTCCTCGACCTTGACCACCTGCAACTTGCCTTCCGGCGGTAGCAGGCTCACCTCATGGGTCTTGAGGTCGATCTTCTTGATCTGCGACGTTACCCGTACCTGGCGGAATGCCTCACCGCCCGGGTTGGGGTTGTCCTTGGTGGCGCGGATGGTTCCAGACTCATCGCTGGCTTTGGGCGCCCCGCCCACCTCTGTGTTGAGTACATAGGCCACCGCACGGGTCACGTAGATATCGACCTGGTCACCGACTTTGAGGTTGGGCAGCGCCTTGGCCTTTTCCGTGAGCTGGAACGTCACGTCCTTGTCGTCAGGGCCTTTGACCGTGACCTGCCGGTTGGCCTGGTCGATGGCGGTGACCTGTGTGGTCACATGACTTTCCAGTGCTTCACTGGCAATGGGTATATCGGCAGCCTGCACCGTGTAACTGGCGGTACCGACGAGCGTGGCAAGCGCAACAGCGCGAGCGAGTGTACAAAGAGCATTCATAGGCCTGCTTCCCTGTGTTCAAGACCGGACAGGCGCGTGAACGCTTCACGCGCCGCTCCTACACCATAGCTGGACTTACCGATTGCGCGTGACCCGCCATACGGTATTGGCCAAATCATCGGCGATGATCAGTGCCCCCCGAGGGTCAACCGTCACACCGACCGGCCGGCCGCGAGTCTGGCCATCCTCGGCCCGGAAGCCGGTGGCGAAGTCGATCGGTTCACCGGCAGGCTTGCCGTTGCTGAACGGCACGAAGATCACCTTGTAGCCCACAGGGTTTGGCCGGTTCCAGCTGCCGTGCTCGCCGACGAACACGCCGTCGGCAAAGCGCTCGCCCATGGCCGGTATGGAAAAGTCCACGCCCAGCGCGGCCACATGCGAACCGAGGCTGTAATCGGGCTTGATTGCGGCAGCCACCTTGTCCGGGTTCTGCGGTTTCACCCGCTCATCGACGTTCTGCCCCCAGTAGCTGTACGGCCAGCCATAGAAGCCACCTTCACGCACCGAAGTGAGGTAGTCCGGCACCAGGTCCGGGCCCAGTTCATCGCGCTCATTGACCACGGTCCACAGCTGCCCGCTGCCAGGCTGGATGGCCAGCGCCGTCGGGTTACGCAAGCCGGTAGCGTACGGTTTGTGCGCGCCGGTGGCAGCGTCTATTTGCCAGACCATGGCGCGATCGACTTCGGCCTCCATCCCACGCTCGGTGATATTGCTGTTCGAACCGATACCTACATACAGATAACGGCCATCGGGGCTGACGGTCAGCGCCTTGGTCCAGTGATGATTGATCTCGGCCGGCAGGTCGGTGACTTTGGTCGGCGGGCTGCCGGCCTGGGTCTGGCCGTCCTGGTAGTCGAAACGTACCAATGCGTCCTGGTTGGCCACGTACAGCTTGCCATCGGCAAAGGCCAGGCCATAAGGCGCGTTGAGGTTTTCGGCAAACACCGTCTGCACCTCATAGGTGCCATCGCCGTCGGCGTCGCGCAGCAGGGTCAAGCGGTTGCCGCCCTTGACCTGGGTATTGCCTTTGGCCTTGATCTGGCTGGCGATGACGTCCTTGGGCTTGAGCTTGGCTGCACTGCCGCCGCGGCCTTCGGCCACCAGGATGTCACCGTTGGGCAGTACCAGGCTCTGACGCGGAATTTTCAGGTCAGTGGCAATGGCTGTGATGCTGTAACCCTCAGGTACGGTCGGCTTCTGCTCGCCCCAGTGTGCGGGCTGGGCGATCTTCATGCTCGGCAACAGGCCACGCTCGGGGGCCGGCAGTTTCGGGTCGGGGCCCAGGGCCTGGGTAGCCTCACCTTCCCCACCGCAGGCGCTCAACAGCAGCGCTACACTCAATAAAGGCAATGCATGCAAAGGTTTCATGCCGCACCTCCCGAACGCAGGTTGCTCATACCCAGCCAGGCCGCCACGCAGGCCAGCACGGTCACGATCAAAGACAGCACCAGGCCCGCGGGCATCACTGCCCAGGCGTCCTTGGCGTGCTCGAAGGCATTGATCAGCCCTAGTACCCAAGTCACCAGCAACAGCAGAAAGTACAGCGTTGGCCGCCCGCCCTTACGCTCGGCGCGGACCAGGTTGGCCAGCGCGAACAGCAACGTCAGCCCGCAGAACAGCAGGCCGCCAGCAATCAACCAGGAGGCGAAGTTGCTCCACTGGATCTGGTAGCTCTTGAAGTAGGCTATGTCACTCAGCAATGCGCCAAGAAACAGCGGGACCGTGCCGGCCAGCAGGATTGCGTGCAGCGGGCTGGGCGTGCATCGGTAGAGGGTTTGCTCGGTAGCGGTCACGGCGCCTCCTTACTCAGTCAGTGACCCGGGGCTGGCGGATAGGCACGAGTACCCGGTCCGTCAGGCGTGCGCGGGGTGCGCTTAGCAAAGGATCACCTTGACGTCCGGTTAGTTCACCGCTTGGCTTGATAGAAATATCCTGAAAGACTTCCCCCCCTTCCCACCTGAGGCAAACGCCATGAGCGCTGATAGTGCACGACCGTACGCGTTATGGGCCGCACATGCCCTGCTTGGCCTCAGCATGGCGCTGACTACCGGATGTTCGAACAAGCATAGCCAGGCTCGCTACCAGACAGCGGCGTTGGGCTCGAACTGTTTCGCCAAAGCCGTGCCCACTATGGGAGAAGGCGGCCTGGCGTGGGGCGATACCTTGAGCATGGCCCGCCACAAGTCGATGAACAATTGTATCCGCTATGCCGGCCGGTCCGGCGGAACGCCCAGGACCTGCCAGGTGGTCATGGCCAAGTGCAAGAACTAGCGGCTGCCGGGCTCAGCGGCCTCAAGCCGGGCTTGCAGCACGGCCTCCAGGTACGCCAGTTCGATCTCACCGCCGCCCTCCAGCAATGCACACCGGTGGGTACAGTCGATGACCACGCGTATGCCGTCGCGTGCGCGGTGCCCTGGGTACTTGCGCAATGCCAGCTCGACGGTCGAGCCGCTATGCCAGGTGCTGGCGTCCGCCGACCAGCAGGCATCCTGGAAACTCAGTAGGCAAGTGCCTTGGCGGGTATCGAGAATACGCGGGGAATAGACCCAATGCGTATTCCCAGCCTCCCATGGCCTCACCATTACCCGGTAGTGGTCATCCGCCGAGCGGGACTGTACCTCGTCTTCGGCTGAGGGCTGGCCATTGGCGGCCACGTAGCGGTCGAAAGCATTGACCTGTCCCGCCGTACGGCAGCCTTCCGAGTAATAGGCCACGTGCTGCCTGTACCGGGCAAATTCGGCGCACTGGGCGCCATCGGCGAACAAGGAGGCGATAGCAGCGCTCTGCACCAACCAGTAGATCTCATCCGAACCTTCGTGGGCTTTGCTGCTGCCCAAGGTGATTGCCTGGCCCAGCAGATCGCTGGCCAGGCGCCGGCCTTCATGACGCACTGCGTCATCGGCCAGCGGCGCGGACCTATTAGCCGCTTGCGCCATTAAGGCCGCGTAGCGCAGGTACAGGGCCTCGCCAATCAGGCCCGGTGCGGGGTAATCGGGAAGAGGCAGGTCGAGCGGCTCGAGCCTTGTCACACCGCCTTGGCCCGGGCGGCATGCAGTTTCTTGTAGCTCTCGATCAAGCGCAGGTGGCGGTCCAGCCCCTCCAGCTTCATGCTGGTCGGGGTCAGGCCATGGAAGCGCACGCTACCGTCCACCGAACCCAGCACTGCATCCATGCGCGGGTTGCCGAACATGCGGCGGAAATTGGCCTCGTAGTCCTCCATCTGAAGCTCATCATCCAACACCACTTCCAACACCACATTCAGGGCCTGGTAGAACAAACCGCGCTCGACAGTGTTGTCGTTGAACTGCAGGAACGCCTCGACCAACTCCTTGGCGTCCTCGAAACGCTTCAGCGCCAGGCAGATCAGCAGTTTCAACTCAAGGATGGTCAACTGGCCCCACACCGTGTTGTCATCGAACTCGACACCGATCAGCGTGGTGATGGTGGTGTAGTCATCCACCTCACAGTTGTCCAGGCGCTTGAGCAGCGCCCGCAGTGCACGGTTGTCCAGGCTGTGCAGGTTGAGGATGTCGGCACGGAACCCCAGGGCACGGTTGGTGTTGTCCCAGATCAGGTCCTCGACCGGATAGATCTCCGAGTAACCCGGTACCAGGATGCGGCAGGCGTTGGCGCCGAGGTTGTCGTACACAGCCATGTACACCTCCTTGCCCATGCCCTCGAGGATGCCGAACAGGGTCGCGGCTTCCTGGAGGTTGGAGTCTTCGCCATGGCCGGAGAAGTCCCACTCGACGAATTCGAAGTCGGCCTTGGCGCTGAAGAAGCGCCACGACACCACACCACTGGAATCGATGAAGTGCTCGACGAAGTTGTTCGGCTCGGTCAGCGCGTGGCTTTCGAAGGTCGGCTGCGGCAAGTCGTTGAGCCCCTCGAAACTGCGGCCCTGCAGCAGTTCGGTAAGGCTGCGTTCCAGCGCCACCTCCAAGCTTGGGTGCGCGCCGAACGAGGCGAACACGCCGCCGGTACGCGGGTTCATCAAGGTCACGCACATGACCGGGAATTCACCGCCCAGCGACGCGTCCTTGACCAGCACCGGGAAGCCCTGCTCTTCCAGCCCCTGGATGCCTGCGACGATGCCTGGGTACTTGGCCAGCACCTCCTGCGGCACATCCGGCAGGCACAACTCGCCCTCAAGGATTTCACGCTTCACGGCCCGTTCGAAGATCTCCGACAGGCACTGCACCTGCGCTTCGGCCAGGGTATTGCCTGCGCTCATGCCGTTGCTGAGGAACAGGTTTTCGATCAGGTTGGACGGGAAGTATACCACCTGCCCGTCCGACTGGCGCACGAACGGCAGCGAGCAGATGCCACGCGCGGTATTGCCCGAGTTGGTGTCATACAGGTGCGAACCACGCAGCTCGCCGTCCGGGTTGTAGATCTGCAGGCAGTATTCGTCGAGGACCTCGGCTGGCAGCGCGTCCTTGGGGCCCGGCTTGAACCACTGCTCGTTGGGGTAGTGCACGAACGGCGCGTTGGCGATGTCCTCGCCCCAGAACTGGTCGTTGTAGAAGAAGTTGCAGTTCAAACGCTCGATGAATTCACCCAGCGCCGAGGCCAGCGCGGCCTCTTTGGTCGAGCCCTTGCCGTTGGTGAAGCACATCGGCGACTGAGCATCGCGCACGTGCAGCGACCACACGTTCGGCACGATGTTGCGCCACGAGGCGATCTCGATCTTCATGCCCAGCCCGGCGAGCAGGCCCGACATGTTGGCGATGGTCTGCTCCAGCGGCAGGTCCTTGCCGGCGATGTAGGTGGTGGTGTCGGCCACCGGCATGAGCAGGCCCTGGGCGTCGGCATCGAGGTTGTCCACCTGCTCGATGATGAACTCGGGGCCGGTCTGTACCACTTTCTTGACCGTGCAGCGGTCGATGGAGCGCAGGATGCCCTGCCGGTCCTTCTCAGAGATGTCCTCCGGCAGCTCGACCTGGATCTTGAAGATCTGGTTGTAGCGGTTCTCGGGGTCGACGATGTTGTTCTGCGACAGGCGGATGTTTTCGGTAGGGATATCCCGGGTCTGGCAGTACAGCTTGACGAAATAGGCGGCGCACAGGGCCGATGAGGCAAGGAAATAGTCGAACGGCCCCGGGGCCGAGCCATCGCCTTTGTAGCGGATCGGCTGGTCGGCGATCACCGTGAAGTCGTCGAATTTGGCTTCAAGACGAAGGTTGTCGAGAAAGTTGACCTTGATTTCCATGCGGGAACACCGTGATTTAAGCGTGCAAAACGAAATTGGCCGGCATTATCCGGTTTTTTCGGCTGGAAGTCCTGTTTGTCTGTGCCGCCCACCGCTGCGGCACTTGATTGCGCATTTCGCCGGATTGCTTGCCTGATTCTCTGAACCTGCCGTACACGGCAGGCCGCCGCTCACCCCGCTGTGCTAGCGTTTGCGGATTGGGGAACAACGTATTCCCTGCACGGCAACATAATCACAACCGATGATCAGCAGGTGAGCCATGGAACTTCGAATCAACCAGAAGACCTACCAGGTCGAGGCCGACGCCGACACGCCGTTGCTGTGGGTGATCCGCGACGACCTCGGCCTGACCGGCACCAAGTACGGCTGTGGCCTGGCACAGTGCGGCGCCTGCTCGGTGCTGGTGGACGGCAATGTGGTGCGCGCCTGTGTCACGCCGGTGGCCGGAGTGGTCGGGCGTGAAGTGACCACCATCGAAGCCATCGAGGCCGATGCGGTGGGCAAGCGCGTGGTGGCCGCGTGGGTCGAGCATCAGGTGGCCCAATGCGGTTACTGCCAGTCCGGGCAGGTGATGGCGGCTACCGCGCTGCTCAAGCACACCCCGCAACCGAGCGATGCGCAAATCGATGCGGCGATGGTCAACCTGTGCCGCTGTGGCACTTATAACGCCATCCATGCCGCCGTGCACGAACTCGCCCAAGGGGAGAAGGCCTGATGAATACGCCTGTCGATAACCCTGCAGCGCTGCTCGACCTGCCGCCGGGCGAAACGGTCAACCTGTCGCGTCGGCGTTTTCTCGCCGGTACCGCCGTAGGCGCCCTGGTCCTGGGCTTCGGCCTGCCGCTGGGCGTCAGCCGGGTCCAAGCGGCGACGGCCGCTGCCCAGGAACGCGGCACCCAGGTACCTGCATTCCTGGAAATCCGCCAGGACGGCACGGTACGCCTGCTGTGCCCGTTCATGGAAGGCGGCCAAGGCACCTACACCGCCATGGCGCAGATCGTCGGCGAAGAACTGGACGCGGACCCTGCCACGTTCGTGGTCGACAGTGCCCCGCCGGGCGAAGCCTACGTAGTGATGGAAAACGGCATGCGCATCACCGGCGGCAGCATGTCGGTGCGCATGAGCTACCCGACCATGCGCCGCCTCGGCGCCCTCGCCCGGGCCATGCTGCTGCAAGCCGCCGCCGAGCAATGGGGCGTACCGGTGAGCGAGCTGTCCACCGAACCTGGCAAAGTGCTGCACGCCGCCTCGGGCCGTTCGCTGGCCTATGGCGAGCTGGCTGAACGGGCCATGGACCTGCCGGTACCGAACCCAGCGGGCATCACGCTGCGCGACCCCAGCCAGTTCCGCTGGATCGGCAAGCCGGTGCGCCGTGTCGATGCCTACGACAAATCCACCGGCAAAGCGCTCTACACCATCGACATCACGCTCGACGGCATGCTCCACGCCGCTGTGCAGCATGCCCCGCGCCTGGGCATGACCGTAGGCAGCCTGCGCAACGAAGACCAGGTCAAGGCCATGAAAGGCGTGCACTCGGTGCATCAATTGCCGGGCGCCGTTGCCGTGGTGGCCGAACGCTGGTGGCACGCCAAGCGTGCGGTCGAGGCGCTGCAGGTGGACTGGCAGGAGCCGGGCGCCGACAGCCAGGTACGCGCGATGCCCGCCGACTTCTCCAGCGATGCCTGGCGCGAGCACCTGGCCGCCCAGACAGGCCCCGCCAAGGACGACGAAAGCGAAGGCGATGTGGCCGCAGCACTGGGCAATGCCAAAACCAAGGTCGAGGCCACCTACCACAACCAGTATCTCAACCATGCCCAGCTGGAGCCGCCGTCGGCACTGGCGCGCTTCAACCCCGACGGTTCGCTGGAGGTCTGGCTGCCCAACCAGGCGCCGGACATGTTCCGTGACGACATCGCCAAACGCACCGGCCTGGATCCTGCACAGATCACCCTGCACTCGCCGCTTCTGGGCGGGTTCTTCGGTCGCCACTTCCTGTATGACTCGGCCAACCCTTACCCGCAGGCCATCTTGCTGGCCAAGGCCGTCGGCCGCCCGGTCAAGCTGATCTGGAGCCGCGAGGAAGAATTCCTGCGCGATGTGCTGCGGCCGGTTGCGGTGGTCAAGTTCCGCGCAGGGCTGGATGCCGATGGCCTGCCAGTGGCTATCGAAGCGGTGAGTGCCACAGAGGGGCCGACCGAGGCCCTGGCGGGCAAGCAAGGCGAGAAAATCGACCCGACGGCGCTCGAAGGGCTGTCGGGCAAATCCTACGCCATCGCCAACAAGCGCATCGCACAGATCTACGTCAAGGGCCCGGCCATGCTGGGTTACTGGCGCTCGGTGGGCAACTCGCTGAACGATTTCTTCTATGAGTCCTTCCTGGACGAGCTGGCTGACAAAGGCGGTAAAGACCCCTTTGAGTTGCGCCTGCACCTGCTGCGCGACAACCCGCGCCTGACCAACCTGCTGCAAGCGGTGGGTGAACTGTCCGGTGGCTGGAAGCGCGGGCCGTTCACCGCTGAAGACGGCAGCAAGCGGGCGCGTGGCGTGGCCATGGCTTCGCCGTTCGGCTCGGAGGCCGCCGTGATCGCCGAAGTGTCGATCGAAGATGGCCAAGTGAAAGTCCACGACATCTGGCAGGCGATCGACCCCGGCAGCATCGTCAACCCAGCGATCATCGAAGCCCAGGTCAACGGCGCCGTGGCCCTTGGCCTGTCGCAGACGCTGGTTGAGGAAGCCGTATACATCGATGGCAAGCCGCGCGCGCGCAACTACGACCTGTATCCGATCCTGCCTGCCTCGCGCATGGCCCGAGTGCATGTGCGCATTGTCGAAAGCGGCGCGAAGATGGGGGGCATTGGCGAGCCGCCGTTGCCTGCGGTGGCGCCAGCAGTGGCCAACGCGGTGGCGCAACTCACAGGCCAGCGCATCCGCAGCCTGCCCATGAGCCGCCATACCTTCAGCTGACCGGACAAGGACCGCCCCATGACCCACAGTCGATTCGCAAGAACCGCAGGCTGGCTGGCGCTGCCGTGCCTGGTCGCTGCAGGCCTGCTGGCCTGGTATGTCACCCGTGAGCCCGCTTCGCCCTTCGTCACCGAACAGAACGCCAGCTTCGACCCGGCGCTGGTCAGCCGTGGTGAGTACGTGGCCAGGCTCAGCGACTGCGTCGCCTGCCACAGCCTGCCCGACGGCAAGCCATTTGCCGGTGGGCTGGAAATGGCCACACCGCTGGGGGCGATACACGCCACCAATGTAACTCCCGACCCCGCGACCGGCATCGGCCATTACAGCCTTGCCGACTTCGACCGCGCTGTGCGCCACGGCGTCGCACCGGGGGGCAGACGGCTGTACCCGGCCATGCCCTACCCCTCATATGCCAAGCTCAGCGATGACGATGTGCGGGCGTTGTATGCCTTCTTCATGAAAGGCGTACAGCCTGCACAACAGGCGAACATCCCCAGCGACATTCCCTGGCCACTGAACATGCGCTGGCCGATCGCGCTGTGGAACGGCGTGTTCGCAGCAGACGAACCTTATGCGGCCAAACCGGCGCAGGACGCGGTGTGGAACCGAGGCGCCTACATCGTTCAGGGCCCCGGCCACTGTGGCAGTTGCCATACCCCACGGGGCCTGGCCTTCAACGAAAAAGCCCTGGATGAAGGTGGCAAAGCGTTCCTGGCCGGCGCGCTGCTCGATGGCTGGTACGCACCCAGCCTGCGTAACGACCACAACACCGGCCTGGGCCGCTGGAGCGAGGCCCAGATCGTGCAGTTCCTCAAGCACGGGCGCAACCAGCATGCGGTGGTCTATGGGTCGATGACCGAGGCGTTCAACAATTCCACCCAGTTCATGAGCGATGACGACCTGGCAGCGATCGCCCGCTACCTCAAATCGTTGCCGGCCGACCCCCAACGTGACGGCGCGCCGTGGCAGTATCAGGCCGTGTCTGCCGGTGAACGCCTGAACAGCCCCGGCGCCCACACCTACGTGACCCGCTGCGCTACGTGCCATGGCCTGGATGGCAAGGGCCAGGCAGAGTGGATGCCGCCGCTGGCGGGGGCCACCTCGGCGCTGGCCAAGGAGAATGCTTCGGCGATCAACATCACCCTCAATGGCTCGCAACGTATCGTCGCCGCCGGGCTGCCGGATGCCTACCGCATGCCTGCGTTCCGCGAGCAGTTGTCGGACCAGGAGATCGCCCAGGTGCTGAGCTTTGTCCGCAGTACCTGGGGCAACCACGGCGGTGCGGTCGACGCGCAGGCCGTCAGCAAGCTGCGCGGGGATACCGACCCGGCCAGCAGCAGCCCGATCATCTTGCACATGCGCTGAGGAAACACTGTCAATGGAAAGCATCGACCTGTTGGTCCTGCGCACCACCCGTGACTGGCTCCAGGCCGGCGAACGGGTGCTGCTGGCGACCGTAGCCCGCACCTGGGGTTCGTCGCCCAGGCCGGTGGGCTCGATGATGGCCCTGCGTGGCGATGGCAGGGTCATTGGCAGCGTCTCCGGTGGCTGCATCGAGGATGACCTGGTGCACCGCTACACCACTGCCTACAACGGCGAAGGCATGCCGGAAGGGCCGCCGCGCGTGGTGCGTTATGGCGTCAGTGCCGACGAGGCTCATCGCTTTGGCCTGCCCTGCGGCGGGACCCTGGAGCTGATACTCGAGTTCAGCCCTTCATTGCCCAGCCTTGAGCAGCTTCTGCCGCAGCTGGACGCTGGCAACCTGGTCCGTCGCGAGCTGGACCTCGGCACCGGTGGCGTAAGCCTGGCCGCCACGCACGCACCCGAGCAGTTCAGCTTCGATGGCCAACGCATGGTCAATACCCTGGGCCCCGGCTACCGCATGCTGCTGATCGGTGCCGGGGTACTGGCCGAGTACCTGGCGACCATGGCGCTGTTCAACGGCTTCAAGGTGGCCGTCTGCGACCCTCGCCGCGAATACATGGATGGCTGGAATGTCGCGGGCGTGGAGAAGATAGTCGGCATGCCGGACGATGTGGTCAGGGCCTTCGCCCCCGACCTGCGCAGTTGCATCATTGGCCTGAGCCATGACCCCAAGCTGGACGACCTGGCCTTGCTCGAAGCCTTGCACAGCACAGCCTTCTACATCGGTGCGATCGGTTCCCGGCGTAACAGCCAGCTGCGCCGCGAACGGCTGATCGTGCACTTCGGTGAGACGCAAGCCTCACTCGAACGCCTGCATGGCCCCATCGGTATCTATATCGGCAGCAAGACCCCTGCAGAGATCGCGGTCAGCGTGATGGCGCAGGTTCTTGCCATCAAGAACGGCGTTGCCTTGCCCAGCGCGGTCGATGTGACCAAGGCCAAGCGGGCTCGGGAAGCCAGTGCATGAGGTGAACGTGCGCCAATGCCAGCACACTGTGCCTCAATGCTGCCCGCCCGCTTGCTCCTGCTTCCAACGCTCCAGGTTCTTCGCCAGCAGCTGCCCAGGCAGCGGGCCAGAGACGATTTCCTTCATTTTTTGCGCCAGTTGCTCACGCAGCCTGGGCTGGTTGCACGGCGATGCATGGGACAGCGCCAGGTACAGACCTTCACTGGACACCGGCGGATCGAGCACCTTCAATTGCTTGTCCATACCCAGCGTGCGCGCCAGCGCCATGCCGGGATACTGCTCATAGATCAGGTAGTCGTTGCGCTTGTGCAGCAGCTTCTCGAACGCCTGCCTGGCACCGGGAACCGCTTCGAGCGTGAGGTTGGCCCTGGCGTAATCGTCGAACTCTTGGCCGTGGCTGTTGCTGACCAGGGTGCCGCCCTTGCGCCCCTTCAGGTCTGACCAGCCACGGTAGGCAAAGGCAGCGTCCTGGCGCACCCAGACAACACTTGGCGTATGCAAGAACGGCGGGCTGATGAAGTCCGCCTCCTGCTGACGCGCCTGGGTCAGGAAGTAACCGGCCATCAAGTCGATACGGCCTTTGCGCACCTGTTCCTGAGCCCGCGACCATGGCCCGCCGTAGACCACCTGCATTTTCACACCGAGCGCCTGGCCCAGGTAGTCAAGCAGGTCGGCGTTGGCACCGATCAGCCGCTGGGGGTCGTTCGGGTCGCGCCACAGGTAAGGGGGATATTCCGGATTGCCGGTGGCCGTCAGTTGCCGACACACATCCTCCGCTGCCCAGGCCTGAGGCAACAGAATCAGGGAAAACGAAAGCAGCAAAGACCGGCCGGACCACCGCTCGACCATCTACAACCCTCGGTGCATGCGGCCTTAGGCGGCCAGCCGTGGTCGCGAAAGGCTGCCACATCCTGTGCACGTCTGCTGTACTGCTGCCCGCATGCTCTAAGGAGTCTGGACGAGAATCCGCTGGCTGCCAGAAATTTATCCGGGCATGCGCGCCAAAGACCGCTTGGCGGCCGCCTGGAACACGCCGCGCAGTGCCTTGACTTGCTCTTCGGTGAGCGTTTGCGCGCAGCTCAGCCCCTGTAGGAAGCCTATGCCCCAGTTTTTGGTCTGATCCAGTTGCTGACGGTTTTCGGCTTCGGCGATATCGCCCAGATGCAGCGCGGCGTGGTGTTCGTAACGGTCACCCAGTGCCAACTTGCGCAGCTCACCCAGAGCGACCTTGAATTCAGCGGCGGCAACATCGTCCAGGCCCAGGTGCTCATACTGAAGCAGGCTCAGACGGTCGGTGGCGGTCATCTTCGAATCTCCGTTTCTCTATAAAAGGAGCAGTTGCAGGAAAGTCACCGACCAACCCAGAACGCTTCCAGGCGCCAGGTGATGGTGGTGTGGTAATGAGGGTTGTATACCATAGGTGGGGCCCATCGCCCTAGCGGTGTGCGCCGTCCGGTTGGCTGTAGCCACCAGGGGCGGCTACCAGGCCCCTTTCACCGCCAGGTAGATACCCACGTCGCGCACGTCCACCGGAAAACGCCCGCTCGAGTACCTGAGGTTGATACTCGGCTCGTCGTCGACTTGGTCGAGGGCCGTAACCGGCAGCTATGCTGTCAGATGCAATTCCCATTCAGTGGAGGTGTGTCATGCGTCCGTTCACAGGGAGTTTCCTGCTGGTGCTGCTTTGCGTAGCCCCGGCACTGCAGGCCCAGTCGGTAACCCCATTAAAAGGTCAGAGCAGCCAGCAGATGCAGCTGGATATCAATGAATGCAATACCGTGGCAGCCAACGCCGCGAACAACGCCGCAACTACCTCCAGCCCCAATGTCGGTGGCCGGGTCAAAGGCGCGGCTGTGGGTGCTGCAGCCGGTGCCGCTGGCGCGCAGGTACGCAGCAACCAGCATGAAGCGTTGTCTGACCGGGCCGGCGACGACGCCAAAGAAGAGTATCGGCAGAACCGTGCTGGGGAAGTGGCCGCTGCCGGAGCGGTCGTCGGTGGTTCCCGGCAACGCCAGGATCGCCGCGAGGACCGGCGCACCGAGGATCAGGCACAAAGTTCGGCGCAAGCCAGCGCCTACAGCGGTTGCCTGCAAGGGCGGGGATATCAGGTCAATCCTTGATCTGGGGCTGCCGGTTGGTTGGCAGACGAACATTGCCTAACCAACCGTGCGTCGCTTCACGCACGTGTTTCAACCGGTTTTCACCGCGAAGCGTTACCGACGGCGTTTCCACACTCACCTGCACATCCGTCGGCAACACCCCCATCAACGCTGCCAGTGGCAACTGCCCCTGCCCCGGCAATAACCGCCCTTCACGCGCCTCCTGGATAATCAATGCCTCAGCCGGCGCAGTGAGCGGCGCATCACACAGTTGCACCGCTCGCAGGTAGCGCGGGTCAACTTCGGCAAGTGCCGCTACATCCCCGCCCGAACGGAACAGATGCAGCGCATCCACCAGTACCGCGCTATTGCACTGCCCAGCCATGTTCAACACAGCCAGCGCCTGCTGCAAGGTCGCCACCGGTCTCCAGCGCATGAACTCCAGGTCCACACGCAAACCATACTCCTTGGCCATTTCACACAGCGCCGCAAAGTTGTGCGCAAGCCGCACACCGTCTTCATCATCCCCGGATACCGTGAGGCTGGTGGCACCCAGTTCAGCGCCTGCCGCCAGCAACATCGCACAATCGCCAACCTGCACCTGCGGCGTCAGCGAGACGAACTCTATGTCGGCAACGCCTACACCCTCACCTGCCATCACAGCCTTCAGCTCCCGTAGCGCCTGGCCACCACCCGCAAGCGGATACGCTTGCGCACCCGGCATCACCGGGTGCAGCCGCAACCCAACAGTGCTGAAACCGGCCCGGCCGGCTTCACGCACCAGCGCTTCAGGCGCAAGGTCCAGCGCTGTCAGGTGGGCAATCCCTAGCGGCTTCAATAAGTCGCCCTCCCGCCACTGAGGTCGAATACGAAGCCTGTGGTAAAGCTGCATTCCGGCCCGGCGATCCAGGCCACCATGTTGGCAATCTCCTCAGCCTTGAGGAAACGCCCCATCGGGATCTTGGCTTTGCTGGCCGCGATATGCTCCGCAGTCATCTCGGCCATCAACGGGGTTTCGACCATCGCCGGGGCGATGCAGTTGAGCGACACGCCATCCTGCGCCAGTTCCTTGGCTGCGGCCTTGGTGAAGGCGATGACCCCGGCCTTGGCAGCCGAGTAGCCGCTTATGTACTGCACGCCATCCTTGCCCGCCATCGACGCCACGTTGACGATCCGCCCATAGCCGCGCTCGCGCATATGCGGGATGGCCGTTCGACAGCAGTAGAAGACGCCGTTCAGGTCGATGGCGATGACCTTGTCCCAGGCTTCTGGCGGGTATTCCCAGGACGGTACCACCGGCCCATTGATGCCAGCGTTGTTGACCAGGATGTCGACCTGCCCCACACGCGCCAGTACGTCAGCGAATGCCGCCTCGACCGAGGCCAGCGAAGCGACATCCACAACCTGGCGCAGCACTGGCTCGAAACCGTTGTCGACGCTGTCCCAGCCATCCACCGCGAGGTCCCAGATCACCACCTGGGCACCGGCGGTGTGCAGCCGTTGGGCGATGGCCAGGCCGATGCCACGCATGCCGCCAGTAACGATTGCAGTTTGCCCTTGCAGGGGTTGGCTCATTGTTCAGCTCCTTTTTCAACACAGGGAATATCCGGCAGGCGACGCAGGTCGCGCACCATGAACAGGTAACACAGCGCGCCCAGCGCGGTGATCGAGGACACGAACACCAGGGCCCAGACGAATGACCCGGTGGCCGTCACGATCAGGCCGATGGTCAATGGGGTAACGATGCCGGCGGCGTTGGCGAACAGGTTGAACAGCCCGCCACTGAGGCCCAGCAAGCCTTTGGGCGCGATGTCGGAAACGATCATCCAGGCCAGGGCCGACATACCCTGGGCGAAATAGGCAATACAGAGGATGGCGATGACCAGCACGTCCGACTCGACATAGTTGGCCAGGACAATGACCGACGCGGTCAGCAGGCCGGCGATCACCGGCAGCTTGCGCGCCACATTTAGCGAGTAGCCGCGGCGCAGCAAGGCATCGGAGAGCCAGCCGCCGACCAGCGTGCCCAACGAAGCGGCGATGAACGGCAGCACCGCCACCCAGCCGACCTTGAGCCACGGCATATGCCGCTCGGTGACCAGGTAGGTCGGGAACCAGGTGAGGAAAAACACGTTGGTCGAGTTGCAGGCGAACTGCCCCAGGCAGATACCGAGCATGTTGCGGTGCTTGAGCAGCGCCGGGATCTGTGACCACTGGAACACCGTGGCTTTCTGGCCACCATCGACCACGCCACCGCCGGCAGCGATATGGTCCAGCTCTGCCTGGTTGGCGGTGGTCGACTGGTGTGGCTCATGGTATTTGCGCCACCAGACCACGCCGTAGAGCACGCCCAGCAACCCGACCGCCATCAGCAGAAAGCGCCAGCCATAGGCGTGCAAGACCCAAAACAGCAACGGTGTCAGGAACGCAAGGCCGGTGTACTCGGCAAAGGTGTAGATACCCGTCGCCCTGGCCCGCTCGCTTTGCGGGAACCAGGTCGCCACCACGCGGCTGTTGGTGGGGAAGCACGGCGCTTCTGTCACACCGACCAGAAAGCGCATGCCCAGCAAGGACAGAAACCCTTGGGCCAAGCCCTGCAGGCCGGTGAACAGCGACCACAACGTCAGTGCCAACCAGTAGGTGAGCTTGGTGCCCAGCCGGTCGATCAGTATGCCGCCGGGGATCTGCGCAGCAGCGTAGGTCCATGAGAACGCGGAGAAAATCACCCCCATCATCGCCGCATTCAGCCCCAGATCGGCGCTGATGCTTGGCGCGGCGATGCCCATGACGCTGCGGTCCAGGTAGTTGATCATGGTGCCGCCAGAGATCAGCGCCAGAATCATGAAACGGGTACGGGTACGTTGCTGCTGGCGCGCAGGCGTGTCGAACACCCCGGCGCCGCTAGGCTGATCAGCATTCATGACAATTGCTCTCTTGTTATTGGAATGGCGAATGCGCAGGCGTCAGGCAAACCCGAACAGGCGCCTGGGGGTATCCCACATGATGGTTCGCCGCAGGTGCGGGTCTGGCATCAGGCGCTCGGCCAACTTCAGCAAGGGGCCGTAGTCCACCCGGGTTTGCTGGCGGATGAACGGCCAGTCCGAACCCCATACACAGGCTTGCGGACCAAAAGCGTGGATCAACTCGTGCACAAAGGCGCTGCTCTGCGCATGCAGGGCAGCAGTAGCGGCGAATTTCTGCATGCCCGAGAGCTTCACGCTGGCCCGCCCATGCCGGGCCAGCCTGAGCAGTGCCTGGAAGCCGGCCTGTTGGGTACCGGCCGCCGCATCCGGGCGCCCGCAATGGTCTATCAATACCCGCACCGCACTGCGCTCGATCAGGCCGAGCAATTCGACGAGCTGGTCTTCGCACACCTGGATCTGGGCGAACAGGCCAAGTTCGGCAAGCTTGCCGAACAACGGCCCGACGTCATGCAGGCTCGCCACGCCATACATCGCCGGGTTGAAGGCCACACCGACCACGCCCTGCTCACGCAGCGCGGCCAGTTGCTCGAGGCTGATGTGACGATCGACTACCGCTATGCCCTTGAAACGCCCCTGACCGCTGGCCAAGGCATGCAGCAGGCAGCGGTTGTCAGTGTGGTAGCCACTGTTGGGCCCCACCAACAAGGCATGACGCACGCCATAGGCATCCATCACCTGGTTGAACTGCTCCAGCGGCGCGACCTCCTGACCGGACGGTGCGTACGGCGCATCGGGGTGGTAAGCGAAGCGTGCAGGGTCAAACAAATGGTTATGGCAATCGATCTTCGGTTCATCAAAGATGTTCAAAAGCGGTTCCTTCAAGCGCCACTGCGCTTGCCTGCAGATCTTGTTATTGTTCGCCACCAGGGGCGATTTGCCTGGGTTCACGATACTGCGGGCGTAGCGATAGCGCTCATACACAGATGGCGAAGACCATAACCTAAGGTAATACTCATGCTTCCCGGCAAAGAAGGCAGCGACGCCAGTGCACTGGTGTTCAAACTGCGGCACATGGAGGTGTTCAGGGCGGTGATGCTGACCGGCTCGATCAGCGCCGCCGCGAAGATGCTCTACGTCTCGCAGCCGGCGGTCAGCAAGCTCATCGGCTACATCGAGGGGCGGCTGGCCTACCGCCTGTTCGAGCGCATCAACAACCGCCTGGTACCCACCGCCGAGGCGCAGATCCTGTTCCGTGAGGTCGAACGGGTGTATCAGGCGGCGTTGCAGGTCAATGAGTGCGCAGTGGGGCTGGCCACCGGCACCCAGCGCAAGCTGCGGATTTCCTGCAGCGCCTCGTTGTCGACGGTGGTGATCCCGATCGCCCTGGCCCAGCTCAAGCGTGAGGCGCCCGCACTGCAGATCGAATGGCAGACCTCGCTGATGGGCGAGATGCCCAACCAGATCCTGTCAAAAAAGGTCGACCTGTCGATCGCCGCCCTGCCGGTGGTGCACGATCATTTGCATTCCCAGGCCTTCATGCGTGGGCGCATGGTCGTTGCAATGCCCGTCGATTACCCCCTGGCACAGCAGCCCTCACTGACCCTGCAGCAGCTGGAAGGCCACCCGCTGTTACTGTTCCGTCCGGATATGCCGTTCGGCAAGCTGCTGGCCGAGGAGATAGCGCGCCGCGGCCTTCACCTGGACTCGCTGTTGTCGTTCACCAATGCCAACGAAGCCGTGGCACTGGTCAAGCAAGGCATGGGCATCACCTTGATCGATGAGTTCGTGGCACAGGACAGCGGCCTGGCCGTAGTGCGCTTGGCTGACGAAATTCACTTCGATATCAGCTTCGTCCATTCGCGCTTTGAACCGCCGTCGCAGGCGGCGCTGCACCTGATGCGCGTGCTGCATGGCCAGGCGCTCAAGCTGGGGCGGCAGATCCCCGGGTTCGAGTTGCCCAGCATGTGAAGCCGGCGGGTCTGGATTTACCTTCACTGCCAGATTGGATCCGCAGGCTGGAAAACGCTAACCTTGCACCGCCGCGCAGCGCGTGACGGTGCGCAGGCCTACCCATGCACTCAGGAGATTCACCGACATGAACGTCTCATTCCAGCCCCGCTGGCTGCTCGCCCTCGCCCTGCCCCTGGTACTCGCCGCCTGCGGCGACAGCGAACCCAAGCAACGTGCCGCCTTCAGCGAATTCCTGCAGACCCGTATCGTCGACAAGCCAGGGGTGCATGTGCCCAAGCTGAGCGCAGACGAAACCAAGGCTTTTGGCCCCTACAGCGATCACTATGCAGTCATCACCCAGTTCAACGGCGCGATGGATGCCGCCGTGCAGCCTCTGGGTAACCTGCTGCAAAAAGGCGCGGTTCGCTCGCTCAATGATGTCACTGCCCGCCGTGACGACATAAAAGCGGTGCAGACCGGCCTGAACGACATGGGCAAGCAGTTGCAGGAGCAAAAGGCCAAGGCGGACACCGCCCATGCCCAGCTCAAGCAGCCGCAAGACCTCAAGGTGGTTTACGACAAGGCCTTTGAGCGCACCGTCAGCGTCCCGGCCGACACCTTCCTGGACGTGCTGCCGCAAATCAACGGCACCCTGGACAGCAGCCTGAAGGTGGCCGACTACGTGGATGCGCACAAGGAAAAGATAGAAATCAACGGGGCCATCGTGAAGGTGTCCGACCCGACCGTTCAGGCTGAGTTGAATGCCTTGCTGGCGGACCTGAACAACCAGGCCAAGACCGTGCAGCAGGCGCAGGCAAGGCTGAAGACGGTGATGCTCGGGCGCTAGTCGGCTGCGATTGAGGCGGCGGGTGAGGGTTTGCTCATACCCGCTGCGGCAATTGGATGTTCACCCGCAATCCCCCTCCCTCTCCCGCCTGGGCGGTGATCGTGCCCTGATGCAGCGCGATTGCCCGACGGGCGATGGCCAAGCCCAGGCCAAAGCCATCGCTGCCGCTGTCCATACCCCGGTCGAACGGCTCGAAAATGCTCTGCAGGCGCGCCGGGTCCACACCTGGCCCTTGGTCGATGATGGTCACTTCCAGCTGTTCACCGTCGTCGGCCAGCAGCGCCAGCACCCGTACTTCGGTACCCGCAGCGGTGTAACGCACGGCATTGCGCACCACGTTCTCAAAGGCGCGATACAGCAGCTCCTCATGCCCGCGGGTAAAAAATGCGTCATCCGCGCTCAGCGAAACCTGGCATTGCTTCATGCCGGCCTCGAAACGGGCATCTTCGACTATTTGCGCCAGCAACTCGACCACATCCAGCGCTTCGCAATTGCCATCGCACGGCTGTGACTGGGCACGCGCCAGGGTCAGCAGTTGCTCGATCAGGTCATCCATGCGCCGTGATTCGCGCTCGATGCGTTCAAGCATTTCACCGCGGTCCGGCTGCTGGCGTATCAGGCCGATGGCCGCGTGCATACGGGTCAAAGGCGAGCGCAGCTCGTGAGAAATATCATGCAGCAGTTGCTGCTGGGCCTCGACCAGCGCCTTGAGCTGGCTGGCCATGCGGTCGCAGTCTTCGGCAAGGTCGACGATCTCGTCGCGGCGCTTGCCCAGGCGTGGCTTGACGCGCACTTCGAACCGGCCCTGGGCGACCTGCCCCATGGCCTCGCGCAGCCAGGTCAAGGGCCTGGTCAGGTACAGGCTACACAGCAAGGCAAACAACGCGCTCATCAACGTACCGGTGAGGAGCGGGCCCATGGCGCGGGGGCGCGGCGCCTCGTCAAGGGAGGTTGCCACCGAAGCGCGCAGCACCAGGGCCTGGCCGCCCTGGTCGAGCAGCGCCCGCTCGAAACGAGGCATGGCCACAGCCCTGCCGGCCAGCAAGTGGCCGGTGCCGTCATACAGCCCCACCTGCACACCTTCTGGCTGGGGCGAAACCTGCAACAGCTGGCGGCCGGCCTGCTCGCCGTAGCGGTGCAACATGTTCAGCTCGGTAACCAGCAGCGAACGCAGCGCCGGGGTGTCGCCACGCAGGTCGTCGAGCATGAAGGCCCCCGCGCCCACCAGGAACGTCAGGCTATTGGCCAGCCAGAAGGCCAGAAACAGCTTCCAGAACAGGCGCCGACGCATCATTCGACGATCAGCATGTAGCCCATGCCCCGTACGCTCTGGATCCAGCTGCTGCCGTCGGCGCGTGGGCCGAGCTTCTGACGGATGCTGCTGATGTGCACATCGATGCGTCGATCGTAACGGGTCAGCGGGCGGCCCAGGGCGTTGAGCGACAGGTCTTGCTTGCTCACCAGTTGGCCCGCCTGGCGAGCCAACGCTTCGAGCAGGCTGAATTCAGTCCCGGTCAGTTCCAGAGGAGCAGCGGCCCACTGGGCCTTGCGGCGCCCTGGCCACAACGTCAGCGCCCCACTGCCGATGGCTTCGCCAGCCTGGCTTTCAGCCAACGCGTGCGGTTGCACCCGGCGCAGGATCGCGCGTAAGCGCGCCACCAGTTCGCCCGGGGAGCTGGGCTTGGGCACGTAGTCATCGGCACCCAGCTCCAGGCCGGCAATGCGGTCGATGTTGTCACCACGAGCGGTGAGCAACAGCACCGGAACCTGGCTACGCGCACGAATGCGCCGCAACACTTCGATCCCTGAGATGCCCGGCAGCATCACATCCAGCACCACGATGCGAAAAGCCCCACTCAAGGCTTTGGTCTCGCCCTCTTCGCCGCTAGCCACGGCGGTCGCCTGGAAACCTTCGCGGGCCAGGTAAAGGGCAAGCATTTCGGTGAGTTCGCGGTCGTCATCGACCAACAGCACAGGAATCATGGTGGGTACACTTAGGCAGGGGTTACAAAGCGCTCATGATCGCCCTGCCGCGCCAGGCTGTCACCGCAAGCTGGGCGAACTTTACACATCTTTACCCTGGGTTAACCGCGCCAAACACAGCCCGCCCTTATCCTCATCGCCCGCTTGCCTGGCAGCCGCCGCGCGCCTTCGCCGAGCCTGCTCAGCCACCCTTACGCCCGCCTGGAACCCCCGATGAACTACCCGCGTCTGTTGCTCTCCATCCTGCTGCTACAAGCCTGCGTGGCCCAGGCGGCGCCGTTCAGGATCGCCGACATCAGGGTCAACGGCCTGCAGCGGGTATCCGCCGGCAGCGTTTTCGGTGCCTTGCCCCTGAACGTGGGCGATCAGGCCGATGACCGGCGCCTGGTGGAGTCGACCCGTTCGCTGTTCAAGACCGGCTTCTTCCAGGATATCCAGCTGAACCGCGACGGCGATGTCCTGATCATCAACGTGGTCGAGCGCCCGTCGGTGTCGAGCATCGAGATCGAAGGCAACAAGGCGATCAGCACCGAAGACCTGATGAAGGGCCTGAAACAGTCGGGCCTGGCCGAAGGCGAGATCTTCCAGCGTGCCACCCTCGAAGGCGTGCGTAACGAACTGCAGCGCCAGTACGTGGCCCAGGGCCGCTACTCGGCCGAGGTCGACGCCGAGGTGGTGCCGCAGCCGCGCAACCGGGTTGCCCTGAAGATCAAGATCAACGAAGGCACCGTCGCTGCCATCCAGCACATCAACGTCGTCGGCAACACCGTGTTCGATGATGAAGAGCTGGCGCAGCTGTTCGAGCTCAAGACCACCAACTGGCTGTCGTTCTTCAAGAACGACGACAAGTACGCCCGCGAAAAACTTTCCGGTGACCTGGAGCGCCTGCGTTCCTACTACCTGGACCGCGGCTACATCAACATGGACATCGCTTCCACCCAGGTGTCGATCACCCCGGACAAGAAGCACGTCTACATCACCGTCAACGTCAACGAAGGCGAGAAGTACACCGTTCGTGACGTGAAGCTGTCGGGCGACCTGAAGGTGCCGGAAGACCAGGTCAAGTCGCTGCTGCTGGTGCAGCCGGGCCAGGTGTTCTCGCGCAAGGTGATGACCACCACGTCCGAGCTGATCACCCGCCGCCTTGGTAACGAAGGCTATACCTTCGCCAACGTCAACGGCGTGCCACAGCCCAATGACGAAGACCATACCGTCGACATCATGTTCGTGGTCGACCCGGGCAAGCGTGCCTACGTCAACCGCATCAACTACCGCGGCAACACCAAGACCGAAGACGAAGTGCTGCGCCGCGAAATGCGCCAGATGGAAGGCGGCTGGGCTTCGACCTACCTGATCGACCAGTCCAAGACCCGCCTGGAGCGCCTGGGCTTCTTCAAGGAAGTCAACGTCGAGACCCCGCCAGTGCCGGGCACCGACGACCAGGTCGACGTCAACTACAGCGTCGAAGAGCAGGCATCCGGCTCGATCACCGCCAGCGTGGGCTTCGCCCAGAGCGCCGGCCTGATCCTGGGCGGCTCGATCAGCCAGACCAACTTCCTCGGTACCGGTAACAAGGTGTCCATCGGCCTGACCCGTTCGCAATACCAGACCAAGTACAACTTCGGCTTCACCAACCCGTATTTCACCGAAGATGGCGTGAGCCTGGGCTACAACCTGTTCTACAGCAGCACCGACTACAGCGATTACTACGATGACGGCGTTTCCTACTACGCCATCAACAGCTATGGCGCGGGCGTGAGCTTGGGCTACCCGATCAGCGAAACGTCGCGCCTGACCTACGGCCTGACCCTGCAACACGATGACATCTCCCCCGGCACCTATAGCGCCGACGAGATCTATGACTTCATCCAGCGCGAGGGCGAAAGTTTCAACAACCTCAAGGCTTCGATCGGCTGGTCCGAGTCGACCTTGAACAAGGGGGTGCTGGCGACCCGTGGCCACTCACAGAGCCTGACGCTGATGGCCACCACGCCAGGCAGCGACCTGTCCTTCTACAAGCTCGACTACAGCGGCCAGACCTACCTGCCGCTGAGCGAACGCACCACATTGCGCCTGCATACCAGCCTGGGCTACGGGGATGGCTACGGCTCCACCGAGGGCCTGCCCTTCTATGAGAACTACACAGCCGGTGGCCAGGGTTCGGTACGCGGCTTCAAGGATGGCTCGCTGGGCCCGCGCAATACGCCGGCGACCGGTACCTATGCAAGTGCCGGTCAAGCCTATTACTCCGACCGCGATACCGATGCACTGGGCGGCAACATCCTGGTGACCGGCGGCGCCGAGTACATCTTCCCGATGCCCTTCATCAAAGACCAGCGCCAGCTTCGCAGCTCGGTGTTCGTGGACGCGGGCAACGTGTTTTCCGACACGTGCTACCTGTCCACCACGCAGGGTTGCGGCAGTGTGGGCCTTGACCAGCTGGCGGTGTCGCTGGGCGTCGGCGTGACCTGGTACAGCCCCATGGGGCCGCTGACGTTCAGCCTTGCCACACCGGTAAAGAAGCCGGAGAACGCCGAGACGCAGATATTCCAGTTCTCGCTGGGGCAGACCTTCTGACTTATCCAGGAGCGGGGTTGTGTCGTGCCGGCAGCGGTCGCGAGCAGTCCGCTTCACGGGAAGCGGGTCTTACCCGCTTTTACCCCGGCTTAACCCAAGTTGACAGTCCGTTTGCCTAAGCTGACTCCCCCTAGAACTCGCCTGGCAGGTACCCCTTCATGCTGCAAGAACAACTACCCACCCCGCTGCTGGAGCAGGTGCAGCAACGCCTGGCCAGGTTGCTCGGCCCAAGCTGCATCGTGACGCTGGCCAGCAGCGAAAACGACCAGGGCGTGAGCCACTACCATCTGGCGATCCAGCACGAAGGTCATGGAATATCCCTGGAAGACAGCGGCATCATCAGCGCAGATTTCGCCGATCGCCTGCTTGCCATGGTCGGCCAGGTAAGCACCTTGCTCGATTCAGAAACACTCAAGCGCATGGCCAGCGCTGAGCCATCGCGCCCGCTCGTGTGGATCAGCGACCGGTCAGGACCGTGTCAGACGCAACCTTCGGCCAGCACCTGAGCCCGGGTGATGACATTACCGAAGTGATGCTTCCACAGCTCGATGCCCATTTTCCCTGAACGATCCAGGGAAGACCCCACCGTCAGGTCGGTAATCAACGTCGGCATGAGCCCTTCGTCGAACAGGGCAAAGCCGGCGGCAAGCACGCACGTCTCGGTCTGCAACCCGCAGACCAACACCCGCTCCGCCCCCAGCCCCCTGATGTACTCGATGGTCTCGGCAGTCTGCCTGTAACCCTGTTTGACAAAGACCTTGTCAGCCTCGACCAGGCACTCGTCTTCTGCTGCAGGGTGCCAGCCAAGCTGCCGCTCGAACGGCGTGACCTGTTCATCATGCAACTGGACCGAGGCAATGGTCGGGATCGTCGCAGACAACGCGCGCACACCATCGACCAGCCACTCGGGCGGGCTGAAGGTGGACTGTACATCGACGATGAGTAAAACCTGCCGCATGGCTGTCTCCGGGGCGCTGGCAAAGGTACGGAGTATACCGTTGCTGGTGGCCGATGACGCCCTTGACCAGCACCCCGCGTTGCACCACTGATGAGTCAAGTTGCGGTTTTCTAGAACTTTTTTCGGTTTGAAGGTCTATGTGAACAGGCTGATGAAGATTGCCGGCTCCCTCAGGGTTTGCCCGCGACGCCATGGCCCAACGTCCCAATGTCTATCAGAGGTTGTCTTCGCTCATGAAAATCCATGTCCCACGGATAGTGCTTCTGGGCCTGTTCGCGTTCGCGGCAATGGGCTCGGCATCTGCAACACCGGCGAAGGCGTCAATGCCGCTGCTCGCAACCAAGGCCACCTCTTCTCAGGCCCACATCGAGGGCGCCAGCAGCCCTTGGCCGAGCCTGGCGAGCGTAGCAGCCGCGCAACCCGCTACGCTGCTTGCCCATGATGACCGTTACCGGCGCGACGGCCACTGGCACGACCGTAGAGACGACTGGCGTCGTGACCAATGGCGGCGCGACCAATGGCGCCGTGAGCAGGCGCGCCGTGAAGCGGAACGCCGCCGCGACTGGCAGCGCCGCCATGAGCGGGCCATGCACCACCGCTACGAAGCCGATCACCACTACTATCGCCGCTGATTCTGGTTGGAATCAAAGCCTCATGGGTCTTTCGTGCAGCCTGGTCCCGAGCACCACGCCTTGAGATTTGAGATTTATCAACAGTTCAAGTCCCAAGGTTTCAACGGTGCCCGGTTCGATGCCGGCACGTGCTGCCAACCCTGCCAGGTGTTCACGCCCGCTCACTTGCCTTTCCTGCAAAGACACCAGCAACGCATGGGCCAGCGGCGCAAGGCGCGAGAAATGCACCTTGTGGTCTGCGCCGCGGCAGGCCAACAGAAGGGTCGGCGTTGTCGGCACCTGCGATGGAATACGCCCAGGGCCGATATGGCTGACCGGCCACGCGTAGGCAAGTGGTGCAGCAAGGCAGGACAATAACGGTACGCCCTGAAGCAGGTCACCGTTCGGGTCATGCGCCAGGTCTGTGCCATCACTGAGCATCAGCACCGTCTCGATCCATTCATAATGGGCCAGTTCGGCCACCCAGCCCGGCTGGTCGGCACGGTTTTGCAGGTATTCGACCAGCTCGCCAGCCACTTCGGTGAACAGCGGCGTCTGGCAGCGATGGTTGGCGTAGAAGCTTTCAATCAGCGCCAGCCACCGCTCAGGTCCCAGGCTAGCCTGCAGCACCGGAAAGCTGCCGGCCAGCAGCGACTGCACATTGCCGAAGAACAGCCGCCGATACACCGCCAGGCGCCGCGCCTCGATGCCCGGTGGCGGCGGGTTGGACTGCGGGTCACGGATGAACCGGGCCATCCGCATCTGCTGCTCGCGCAAGGTATCAGCCATGGCGCACCTGCGGCGCGCTTGCAGCGGTTTGCAGGTCGCGAATGTAATCCACCTCAAGCAACAGTTCGGCCAGCGGCGGCAGGTTGAAATCGCGCTCCAGCAGGGTCGGTACAGCACCCAAATGCTCATAGGCACGGGCCAGCAAGCGCCACACCTCCTCCTTCACGCTCGCACCGTGGGTATCGATCTTCAGATCCGGTGCTTCATCGTAGTGCCCGGCCACGTGCAGGCACACCACCCGCTCGGCCGGCACGCGGGCGAGGAAATCGGCAGCGTCATAGCGGTGGTTGCAGGCATTGACGATCAGGTTGTTGATGTCAAGCAACAGGTCGCAGCCGGCTTCTTCGAGCACGGCGCTCAGGAACTCGATTTCGCTCATCGCCTGGTACGGTGCAGCGTAATAGGAGATGTTTTCCACCGCGATGCGCCGGCCGAGCGCGTCCTGCACCTGATGGATGCGCTCAGCGGTATGGCGCACGGCTTCGTCGGTGAAGGGCATGGGAATCAGGTCGTAGAGATGACCGTCATCGCTACAGTAGCTCAGGTGCTCGCTGAACAGTGGCACGCGATAACGGTCGAGAAAATCGCGGATCTGCCGTAGAAAAGCGCGATCCAGAGGCTCAGGCCCGCCCAACGACAGGGACAAACCATGACAAGCCAGCGGGAAACGCTCAGCCAGGCGCTCCAGGCCTTTGCCATAACTGCCGCCTACACCGATCCAGTTGTCAGGGGCGCATTCGAGAAAGTCCACGGCACCGGGGGCCATGGTCAGCAACTCAGGCAGCAGCGCCCGGCGCAGACCAAGGCCGGCGCCTTGCAAGGGAAGGGATGTGCTCATGGCGTGCTCCTTGAAGCGACCACCCTCCCGGGCCTATCAGCGCAGGGAGGATAGCGCTGGTGGTCAGTCCTGGCCTGGCTCAGTCAGCTACAGATGGGGCACGCGAGGCATCGCCACACTTGCCTTCACCACACTTGCCTTCGGCCTGGGTAGCCTTGGCCTTGGCATCGCTGGCGCCACATTTGCCCTCGCCGCATTTACCTTCGGTCTGGGTGGCCTTGGCATGGGCGCTGTCGGCGCCGCACTTGCCCTCGCCACATTTGCCCTCCCCGGCCTTTTCGGCAGCAGCGAGCTGGTAGCCCTGCGGCAGTGCTTCGACAGCAAAGGCCGATGCGGTCAGGTTGATGCCGCCCACCAGTGCGATGCTGAGCAGGCCAAGGCGGGTCTTGTTGGGGAACTGGATACGGGACATGGTGCTTCTCCGGATAGGTGCGCGGCCAAGCCGCGCGGTCATGCCTCAAGGGCGATTGCGCCAGAACTACAGGCCGTCGGGCTGTTCATTCGGGTTGGCTCATTTGGCCTGAGGCATGTATCCGTGACGTATCGGCAGAACGAGGCATTTGTAAGCAAGTGGCTTGGCAAAGCGCCTTGATACAGAGTGATACACAGGCGTGTCTGCCAAAGCGAAACCGACAGGCCGCGTCAGGCCTCACAGCACCCATCATCGAGTGCCTCTATCAAACCATCCAGCCTATCGATTTGACTGCGTCAAATTGCCTCAGATAACGTGCGCCGCTCTACGAAGTCGATCGAGCTTGTCTGTTTTGCCCTTCTTCTGAATACCTCGCTAACTGCCCTGCGCGCTCTCTGTTAATCCCGACCCGCTGCATGCCTCACGGCGTGACCGTCGTCCTTGTGTTCGAGTTACTGAAATGTCCGTCAATACGCCCTCCCGCATCACCGAGCTGGTCATCGAAGCCGGCACCCGCAAAGCCCACCTGCCCGCCCGCGCCACGCTCATCCTGGGTTTTCTGGCGGGCGCATTCATTTCAATGGGGTTTCTGCTGCACATCCATGTCAGTACCATGATTCCTGCCCCCTGGGCCTCGTTGGGCAACTTGCTGGGCGCCGCGGTATTTCCGATCGGGCTGATCCTGGTCATCCTGGCAGGCGGCGAATTGCTCACCGGCAACATGATGAGCCTGCCCCTGGCGATGTTCGCCCGGCGCATCCGCCTGGTGGACGTCGCGCGCAACTGGCTGCTGGTGACCGTGGCAAACCTGCTGGGCGCGCTGTTCGTGGCGTACTGCTTTGGCCACTTGCTGGGGCTCACTGAAGGTGCCTACCTGAACAAGACGCTGGCAGCGGCAACCAGCAAGACCAGCGCCGACTTCCTCCACGCCTTCGTTTCGGGCATCGGCTGCAACTGGCTGGTGTGCCTGGCAGTGTGGCTGGCGTATGCCAGCCGTGAGATGAGCGGCAAGATTCTCGGCATCTGGTTCCCGATCATGGCCTTCGTCGCCATCGGCTTCCAGCACGTGGTGGCCAACATGTTCCTGATCCCAGCTGCGATCTTCGCCGGTTACCTGAGCTGGGGCCAGCTGGTGCACAACCTTGCAGCAGTCTTCCTGGGCAACGCCGTGGGTGGGGCGATCTTCGTCGGGTTGGCGTACTACGTCTCCTTCGGCACCTCGGTAGAAGAACAAGCCGCCACGCGTTAAGCCCGCCGTTTGCCATGGGTGGCGCAGCCTGCGGTCAAGCAGTGGCCGAGACTGCACACTGCCGCAAGCCCCGAATAAAACCTGAACGTTTGCCGAAAGCCTCCAGTCGCAGGAAATAGACGCACTTGATTGCGCGAATGCATTCCTGACCGTGAGGTTTTCCCATGAACACCAACCCCCAACAGGGTGTCGATGGGCATCCCATCAGCCTGACACTCAACGGCGAACGCACGTCGCTACACGTCCAGCCCTGGACGACCCTGCTCGATCTGCTGCGTGAGCAACTCGATCTGATCGGCAGCAAAAAAGGTTGTGACCATGGCCAATGCGGCGCCTGCACGGTGCTGCGCGACGGCAAGCGGATCAATGCCTGCCTGACCCTTGCCGTGATGTGCGACGGCGCCGAGCTGGTCACAGTCGAGGGACTGGCCCAAGGCGAGCAACTACACCCCATGCAGCGTGCCTTCATCGCCCATGATGCTTTTCAGTGCGGCTATTGCACGCCCGGCCAGATCTGTTCGGCAGTCGGTCTGGCCCATGAAGGCCGCGCCGTTACCCGTGAAGCCATTCGCGAACACATGAGCGGCAATCTGTGCCGCTGCGGCGCCTACAGCAATATCCTTGCTGCGGTCGAAGAGGCATTGCCGCTGGTGCAGGCGACCGCCAGGCCTCAGGGAGGGCCGAACCCATGACCCCTTTCAGCTACCACAGGCCTGCATCGGTCAGTGAAGCGGTAAACATGGCGGACGAATCCACCCGCTTTATTGCCGGCGGCACCAACCTGGTCGATCTGATGAAGGAGAACGTGGTTAACCCGCAGCGCTTGATCGACATCACCGCCCTGGACCTGCACGGCATCGAGCCCACCGCCAACGGCGGCGTTTTGATTGGCGCATTGGTCAGCAACGCCGACCTTGCCTGGAATGCGGTGATCGAACAGCACTACCCGTTGCTGTCACAAGCCATCCTTGCAGGCGCATCACCGCAGCTGCGCAACATGGCAAGTACCGGGGGCAACCTGTTGCAGCGTACGCGCTGCTATTACTTCTATGACACCGGCACCCCCTGCAACAAACGTGAGCCAGGAAGCGGTTGCCCTGCCCGCTCGGGTCTCAACCGCATCCACGCCATTCTCGGCGCCAGCGATACCTGCGTTGCCACGCACCCCTCGGACATGTGTGTGGCGCTGGCAGCACTCGATGCCGTTGTGCACGTGCAAGGCCGCGCCGGCTCACGGCTGATCCCCTTTACCGACTTCCATAGCCTGCCAGGCAACACGCCGGAGCGTGACAACCAGTTGTCAGCCGATGAGCTGATTACCGCGATAGAACTGCCACCTGCTGAGTTTGCGCAGCACTCTCACTACCTGAAGATTCGCGACCGTGCCTCGTACGCGTTTGCACTGGTATCGGTCGCTGCCGCGTTGAAGTTCGATGGCGACGTCATCCAGGAAGCCCGGGTGGCTCTGGGAGGCGTAGCGCACAAGCCTTGGCGAGACACAGCTGTGGAGAAGACCTTGCAAGGTCAAAGGGCTTCCCACGCCCTCTTCGCGCGCGCGGCCCAAGCATGGCTGCAGATGGCAAAACCGCTGAGCCACAACGCTTTCAAAGTGGAACTCGCCAAACGTGCGATCGTCCGTGCGCTCAGTGAAGCCGCAGGCGACGCCAGCATTCAGAGGACGACGCCATGACCCAGACGACCAATGTGGTGGGCAAACCCCTGGACCGCGTGGATGGCGTTGCCAAGGTGACTGGCAAGGCGCGGTACGCCGGTGAGTACCCCGAGGCCGGGCTGCTTCACGCCAGTGTGGTATCGAGCACCATCGCCCGCGGCCGGGTGCGCTCGATCGACGCTAGCCAGGCACTGCAGTTACCCGGCGTGGTCGCGGTGCTGCACCACGCCAATCGCCCACGCATTTCCAGCTATGACGACGACTACAGCGATGCCGACTCAGCCGAAGGCTCCCCGTTCCGGCCGCTATTCAACGACCGTGTAATGTATAGCGGGCAACCGTTGGCACTGGTGGTCGCCGAGAGCCTTGAGTTGGCACGCCATGCCGGCGCCCTGGTGCGCATCGACTACAGCGAAGAGCCGCACCAGACCGACCTGTACGCGGTGCTCGACCAGACGCACCCGGCACCCGCTGAAACGCCAGAGCCTCGCGGTGATTTCCCAGGGCACTACGCACAAGCCGCAGTACGTGTAGATGCCACCTACGACACGCCCATCGAGCATCACAACCCGATGGAGCCCCACGCGTCGACCGTTTTCTACAAAGCTGGGGACTTACTGGAAATTCATGACAAGACCCAGGGTACCCAGAACTGTCAGGACTACCTGCACAAGGTGTTCGGCCTGCCCAAACAGAACATCAGGGTGCTCGCCGCTTTTGTCGGCGGTGCCTTTGGCTCCGGGCTGCGGCCGCAATACCAGTTGCCATTGGCAGTCATGGCAGCCCTGCACCTGAAACGTTCGGTGCGCCTTACCCTTACACGCCAGCAGATGTTCACCTTCGGCTACCGCCCCCGTACGCAGCAGCGGCTGCGCCTGGGTGCGGCGGCGGATGGCAAGCTGCTGGCGATTGCCCACGACGCGCTCGGCCAGACATCGCGCTTCGAAGACTTCACCGAACACCTGGTGGAGTGGAGCGGCATGCTCTACCACTGCGACAACGTTGCGCTCAATTATCGCCTTGCGCCGCTCGACGTCTATACCCCGCTGGACATGCGTGCGCCGGGTGCCGCGTCCGGCGTGCTCGCACTGGAGTGCGCGATGGATGAGTTGGCATGCGCTGCGAACCTCGACCCGCTCCAATTGCGTCGACGCAATTTTGCCAGCCACAATGGCAACGACGGCAAACCCTATTCCAGCAAAGAGCTGTTGGCCTGTTATGACCAGGGCGCCGCGCGCTTCGGCTGGGGCAAACGCACCCCAAAGCCTCGCAGCATGCGAGAAGGCAACCAATTGATCGGCTGGGGCGTGGCCGGCGGGGTCTGGGAAGCGCTGCAGATGAAGGCCAGCGCCAAGGCCTGCTTCGACAGCTGCGGGCATTTGACCGTCAGTAGCGCCACCACTGACATAGGTACCGGTACCTATACGGTGATGACCCAGATTGCTGCGGACGCTGCGGGGGTCTTGCCCGAGGATGTGACCTTCCTGCTGGGCGACTCCTCACTGCCGACAGCGCCGTTGCAGGGCGGCTCGTTCACGGTGTCTTCGGTGGGTTCGGCAGTGCAGCAGGCCTGCCAGATCCTGCGCACCAAGGTGCTGGAACTCGCGCGCCAGAATTTCCCCGAAATAGCTGCGACGCCGGCAGAGAATGTGGCGTTCGCGCAAGGCTACCTGCAAGCGGGGAAACACCGTATTGCCATCGCCAGCATCGTCGCAACGGCCAAGGACGGCGAGCTGCAAGTGCAGATCGACGCCGAGCCCGGTGCCGGACGCCAGCCGTTCTCCACCGCTACCCATTCGGCCGTCTTCGTAGAGGTACACGTTGACGAAGACCTGGGTACGATCAAGGTCATGCGGGTGGTCAGCGCGGTGGCCGCCGGGCGTGTGGTCAACCCGAAAACCGCCCGTAGCCAGATCCTCGGAGGCGTGGTCTGGGGGTTGGGCATGGCGTTGCAGGAAGAGACGCAAACCGATCATGAACTTGGTCGCATCCTCAACCACAACCTGGCCGAGTATCACATCCCGGTGCATGCCGATATCGCTGACATCGAGGTGATGTTCGTGGAAGAGCACGACGACATCGTCAATGACCTGGGTTCCAAGGGCGTAGGCGAGATCGGCGTCGTTGGAGTCGCGGCGGCGGTTGCCAATGCCGTTTACCATGCTACCGGCAAACGCGTGAGAGCGTTTCCGATAACGCTGGACAAAGTGCTCTAGCAGCGGGCGGGGTTTGCGGGATCGGGCGCCGCGCAGGCGGCGCTCGAGTCAAGGGTACTGGAGAATTCCAGGCATACCTGCATCCCCGCCTTCAACATCAGAGTTTGAAGCGAACGTGAATGGTGCTTTTATCTGTGCCCCCATCAATCGAGATCGCCGAGCTGCCATAGCCTGAATAACTTCTGACAAGCCGCATGCCAAGGCCCGTTCCGCTAGGTTTGGGATAATTTTCGGGAAAACCGTCACCCTCGTCAGTGACGGTGATCAACGCGTGGTCACCTGCATCCCGCACGCTGACCTCGATGGTGCCTTTGCCGTATTTCAAGGCATTGGTGATCAGCTCGGAAATGACCAGGCCCAACGGCGCCATTCTTGCTGGCAGCAGGGTGAACGCGTCAGCGTCAAGGACGATCTTCCGGTCGGCCAGTGCCCTCCCCAGGTCACCGAGCAAGGCTCCGAGG
Source organism: Pseudomonas sp. M2 (assembly GCF_015751845.1). Taxonomy (NCBI): domain Bacteria; kingdom Pseudomonadati; phylum Pseudomonadota; class Gammaproteobacteria; order Pseudomonadales; family Pseudomonadaceae; genus Pseudomonas; species Pseudomonas sp. M2. Next base: position 4,942,951 of record NZ_JADOUD010000001.1, on the reverse strand, counting down.
TAGTCGCCGGCAAGCACCTCTTGATCGGCCGTCTGATAGAGCCGTTCATGCACGCTGGCAATGGTCACAACCCGACCCGCTGCCGTTTCCAGTTGCAGCTTGACCGCGGCATCCGGCGTCAGGTTCGCCTGCAATAGCAACAGGGTATTGACCAGATGCAGGCTGTTCTTGACGCGGTGATGGATTTCTTCGAGGTGCAGGTCGTTCTTGTTGAGCCTGGAGTTCTGTGCATCGATCAACGACAGCAACTGAGCCTCATAATGGTGCCGTTCGGTGATGTCTCTGGATACCGCAATGAGTTTTTCGACCTGGCCATCGGCGTTCAACACGGGGGCAACGGAGACATCCCACCATTTAGGCGCCTGCTGACCGGTAGGGCAGAACCCTTCGAAGCGGGTCGACTCGCCTCTGGCGACTTTTTCCAAAGCCTCCCGGACGACCGGGCCCGACTCGGCTGGCCAAAGCTGCAACCATGGCTGCCCTTTGATCTCTGCCAGGTCGGCGATATGCATCAACGCCAACCCGGCGTCGTTCATGAACTCGATGTGACCGCTGCTGGACAACACGTTCACACAGTCCGGGCTGGCGTTGAGCATGCTTTCCGAATAGGGGTCGGCCAGTTGAGGATCATCCCCAGCGGTCAGCCGCTCAACCGCCATGGAGATAACGTTGGAGATCCCTTCCAGGAACACCAGATCGCTTTCGATGAAATCCTCACCATCGCTACTGTCTGCCTCAAGTACCCCAAACGGCATCAATGCGCCCCTGATAGGCACGTTGATGGCACGCTCGATACCATACTTTTTCAGCAATTCTGGCGTTCTGAAGCGCTGTTCCTGGCCCAGGTGGTTCGAAATCACAGGCCGATAGGTTTGAATGGCAAACCCGGCAGGGCTGGCCTCGTCGGCCCCCACTGTCGCGTGGCCAATATCGGACTCATCCCACCCTACCCCATGCGACAGCAGAAACCTGTCGCTATCGGGAATCGGCATCAGGACCTTGGCGAATCGGGTGTGCATGCCTTTGGCCACCAGTGTGCAAGCCTGGTCAAGCACGTCATCCAGGTTGGTGGATTTAAGCGACATGACCGCGTACTCGACCACCAGCTCGTGCTGCCTGTGCAGCCGGGCTTGGGATTTCCTGAGTGCGGCACGAATGGTCTCGTCAGGGGGCAGCTGCTGCATCAATAGTCTTCCAGGGCGCTGAGAAATGCCGTTCTAAGGTTAGCCTTTGCAGAAACGGCCGTAGGCTACATCAGATCTGGTGTAACACCGCTGATCGCTTCGGTGCAACCACCAACATTGATGTATGCATGCCCCTTGCCTGCGCTTTGATCATGCAAGCTGGATATAAACCGAATAACTGCCCAGCAACAGCCAGAACCCAAGAAAGATCCAAGGCGTACGCAGCGAAAAAAGCAGGGACTTGCGATGCCCTGCACGGGAGGTTTCCGCCTCGCAAAACAGCGGAGATTCGTCATAGGCCAGGCCCATCATGGGTTCACTGAGCAGAAGATGGCTTTGCTTGAGCTGCCAGTGATCGATGATCCGATAGGCCGCGCGAATGCCAGGCCATGCATTGAGCGTACTCATCACGCCCAGCAATGCGAGAAAGGCGGGCACCAGCAATGTGAACATCTCACCCCAGCTCTGGTTCAGGTTGCCCATGGACGACACGTAAGCGATGACCAGAAACGACTGGGCGGCCAGGTAGGCATCGGTGCGGTTGGCCAGGATGGTGGTCTCGTACTGAATTTCCCTGCGGTAGAAGTCCAGCCGCTCCTTAGGCGAACCGAACATCCTCGCATTGTGTTCATCGATCTCGTGTTCAGGGGTGGTAGGGGTGATGATTCGAGGCACGTGGCGACTCCTGGTGTTCGCTGAGCCATACCGGGTGGCGGTAGGCGCTTGAGCGGTAGAACAGCGCGCACAACGAAAATTCAGTCGCCATGCCCAGGCCAACCGTCCGTCGTTCAAACACCGGATCCCGTCCAACAAACCCTTGTCACATCTTTCGAACAGGTATGAGCCTTCCAACTGCAGGAGCTTGCACCATGCGTGACTACCCTACCCCTCCGTTTCCCTCACAACCGCAAAGCGTCCCGGGTTCGCAGCGCAAGATGGAACCCTCCCCGGACTGTGGCGAGCACACCTACACCGGCAACGGCCGACTCAACGGCAAGATAGCGCTGATCACTGGCGCCGACAGCGGGATCGGGCGTGCAGTCGCCATCGCCTACGCCCGCGAAGGCGCAGACATTGCCCTCGCCTACCTTGATGAGCACGACGATGCGCAGGAAACCGCCCGTTGGGTCCAGGCTGCGGGCCGGCAATGCCTGCTGCTGCCCGGGGATCTGGCGCGCAAACAGCACTGCTACGACATCGTCGACAAGACCGTGGAGCAGTTTGGTCGTATCGACATTCTGGTCAATAACGCCGCGTTTCAGATGGCGCACGACAGCCTCGATGAAATCGACGATGACGAATGGGTAATGACATTCGACGTCAACATCACGGCCATATTCCGCATTTGCCAGCGGGCGCTGCCATCGATGCCCAAAGGCAGTTCGATCATCAACACCAGTTCGGTCAATTCCGATGACCCATCGCCCAAACTGCTGGCCTATGCCACCACCAAAGGCGCCATCGCCAACTTCACCGCCGGGCTGGCCCAATTGCTGGGAGACAAAGGGATTCGGGTCAACAGCGTGGCACCAGGCCCGATCTGGACCCCACTGATCCCTGCCACCATGCCCGATGAGGCAGTGAAAAACTTCGGGTCGAGCTATCCGATGGGCCGGCCGGGCCAACCGGTTGAGGTAGCTCCGATCTACGTCTTGCTCGGCTCCGATGAGGCCAGCTACATCTCTGGCTCACGCTATGCCGTTACGGGCGGAAAACCCATTCTTTGACCTGCAAGGCCGTGATTCCACAACCGCGATGAGGTGCACCATGAACGCTATCGATCTGCTGATTCAAGACCACAAACTGGTTAAAAAGCTGCTGGACGAACTGTCTTCAACCACCGAGCGCGCCGTCAAGAAGCGTGCCGAACTCCTGCATCGGATCGAGCAGGAGTTGCAGATCCACACCGCGCTTGAAGAAGAGATCCTTTACCCGGCCATCAAACAAGCCGGGGGCAAGGAAGAAGCGAAGATGTACTACGAGGCAAAAGAGGAACACCGCACGGTCGATGCGCTGGTGTTGCCGGACCTGCTGCACACCGAAACCGGCACGCTCGAATTTGCAGGCCGCGTCAAAGTGATGAAAGAGTTGCTTGAACACCATATCGAAGAGGAGGAAGACGAGTTGTTTCCCACGGCGAAAAAGCTGTTGAGCAAAGATCTGCTGGAAGAAATGGGCCAAGCCATGGAAGCGCAAAAAAAGATGCTCAAGGGTGAGCAGCGTGCCGCTTGAATTCAAAGCAGCCAAGCAAAAGGCATGAAATGCCACTGGCAGATGCTGCAAGGTGCCGCGGGCAGGACTATGACCCCATACGCCTGCCCTAGCCTCAACCTTTGCCTAGCATTCTCGCCAACACGAACGTTGCCAGCACGGCCAGCACCACTGCGCCAGTAATGGACGGTACCGTACCCAGCGGCTCGATCGAGCTTTTCACCGCCAGGTAAAAGCCCAACACCCCCACAGCGCCAATGGCATTGCCGCGCACGATCGCACCCAGCTCCTGGTGACCGCCCTGAACATGGGCGAACACCGCCAGCGGCCAGGCAATCACCGGGATGGGTGCCAGCAGGCCGCTGGCCACCGGCCCAAGCCATTGGGCACTGGCAGTGATCGCCACCAACAACAGGGTTGCCGTGAGCATGCGCATGGGGATCACCCAGCGAGGCAGCGGCACAACCTTCGCGGCACCGGCCTGCGCATTGTTCGAGGTAAGGATGATGATCAGCGTAAGCAGGAGCAACGTCACGCCGACTGACACCGCCACCATGCCCAAGCGGCTCATCACAAAGGCGGTGACCGCGTAAACCGCCACGCCCGTGATGCAGCCGATAAAAGCGGACACATGCCGGGTCACCAGGTAGTAGAACAGGTAGGTTGCCTGTACGGCGGCCAACCCCGCCAATGCGCCAGGCACCGCCTGCAACGCAAAACCAGGCCCCTGTTCGAGGCTGAGAAACAACATGACCAGGGCCGAGGTGACCGGCAGCCCGGAGAGCAGCCCCCCGATCTGGGTACCCCAGCGCCTGGCTGCCAGCGAGATGGCCAGCATGAGGGTCGGGGTGATCAGGAACTTGAGGTAGAAGGCAGTCATTGAGGGCGGCATCAGTTTCAAAAGACAGGAGTGGGCTTATCGTGCCTGACAGGCGGCAGATAAGCGCCCAATGCTAATGGAACCGCTGGGGCATTACTCAGATTATTAGCGCCCGTTAATAAAGTAGAACGTCGCCAACCCTGCCCCAGTCATCAGCAAGGAACCTGTGACGTGCAAAGCGATAGAGCCCAGAGCCCATGAAATACGCCCCTCCTGCATAAGCGACACGACCTCTGCGGAGAAAGTGGAGAACGTGGTCAATCCACCGCAAAAACCAGTGATCAGCAGCAGGCGCCATTCGGGGCTGAGCGACGGCGATGCGGAGAAGAATGCGATGGCCAAGCCAATGATGTAGCCACCAAGGAGGTTGGCCAGCAGGGTACCTGGCGGCACGGCGGGGAAAAGTGCATTGAGCTTCATGCCCAGGCCCCAGCGAAGCCAGGCACCGACCATGGCACCAATCCCGATGGCCAATAGCGACTTCAACATACAGCATCGCGCTCCGGGCAAAGAACTGGCAGGCATTCGGTACCGGCATCAGCCGCCAGCTTCAGCCGATCGGCCTTGCAGATGTATTTAGGCTTGTTTCGCGGTGCCAGCTTGGCGGCGGCCTTTTTCTGGTGTGCTTGCAGCAACTGCTTGATCTTCTTGCGACGGTTCATGGTGCCACTCGGTACGGGGTTGATCAGGTAGAACACATCATAAATGATGGAACCAGGCCCTGGGGGCGCGGGTGAATCACTCGTTGCCCTGGCGCTTGGCGTTTTTCTTGACGATGGCCTTCATCCGCGTCGCAGCGCGCTGCACGGTGGCCATCTTCTCCGGGCGTTTCATGCCGCGCCACTTGCGGATTTCCTCACGGGTTCGGCCACAGCTCACGCACAGCTCGCTGTTGAGCTGGCAAAGCGAGACGCAGGGGTTTTCGATGTCTTTGGCCATGGGCTGCTCCGGTCGTGGCCGCGGATGATAGCGCACGACGGCCAGATGCGCCGAAAACAGGGCGCTCCACAGGCCCTCAAGCCGCTGCGGCCCTGTCGGTATCGCTGCTGACCTCGAACTGCCCGACCAGCTTCTGCAGCTTGCTGGCATTGGCCTTCACCGTCTCGGCACTGCTCTGCAGCACCACCGCCGTCTGGCGCATTTCGCTGGACGACTGGTTGACCTGCTCGATGGTCTTGCCATAAGCCAGGCTGCGCTGGTTGAGCTGCTGAATGATCTGGAACATGCTCTCTACCGCCTGGTGCAACTGTACGTTCTCCGAAGAGGCATCTTCGGCCAGGCGCAAGCTGTCGTCGACGTTATGTACCCCCTCCTCCATGAAACTGACGGCTTGCTGGGTTTCATTCTGCAGGCCTTCGACCATGTGCCGGATATCGTCGGCCGCGCGCGCCGTGCGCGAAGCCAGGCTGCGCACTTCGTCGGCCACCACCGCAAACCCTCGGCCATGCTCGCCCGCGCGGGCGGCCTCGATGGCGGCATTGAGGGCCAGCAGGTTGGTCTGGTTGGTGATGTCGCTGATCAGCCCGCTGATGTTGCCGATCTGCGCCATCCTGCTGTCGAGCAACTGCACACTGGAAGCAGAACGCGCTACCACATCCCGAATCGACTGGGTGCCGGCCTGCACCGCCAGGTACTGCTCGCGGGCACGGCTGACCACCTCGTCCATGGCCTGCTTCATCTGCTCTGCGCTGACCGAAGCCTGCTGCAGTTCACCCAGTTGCTCCTCCATGATGATCATCATCTGGTGCACCGCCTCGGCCACTTCGCTGGAGGTGACGCTCGCTTCGTGGCTGCGCCCGAGCATCATCTGATTGGTGGCGCCCACCGTGCGGCTGGCCTTGACCACTTGGCCCACCACCGAGTCCAGGCGGTCGATGAAGCTGTTGATCCAGCGCGCCATGTCGCCACTTTCATCGTTGGCCATGGTCGTGGTGTCCAGGCGCTGGCGCAGGTTGCCCTCGCCCTCGGCGATGGTGCGCAGTACATCGGTCATGCCATTGAACCTGGCAGCGAGCCGCCTTGGCCCCAGCGCACTGAAAAGCAGTGTGGCAGCCAGCATGCTCACGGCCAGCAGCGCATCGTTGATGCCTTGCGCCAAGCCCGCGTAGTGCTGCACCAGGAAGTTGCAACCAAACAGGCCGGCCATGATCGCGATGTACGGCTTCATCAACCCGTAGCTGAGTGAGCGTCGCCGGTAGACCTCCTCCAGATCGGCTTCGCACATCATGCCCCACCGGTCCGGCGAGCCCGGCAACTGGAATGTGACACCTTTGCCCACCACTGGCACATGGCGATAGTCCGAATAGCCAGGGTAAGTCACGAACAGGTTGGCGCCCTGGCGGATGGTTTCCCGAACGCCGGGGTGAAGCTCACGGGTGGCAGGGTCGGTAAAGCGCAGCTCAAGCTCGGTATGGCGCTGGACCTGCACGGTGCTCCATGGCGTATGCACCCCGCTCTTGAGGTTTTCCCCGTGGGTGAAAGTGCCGTCCTCGAAACGCGAGCGCGACAAGGCGGTACCCGGTTTGATAGCAGGGTCGAAATGCGATTGCGCCATGAACAGGTAATTGTCACCGGACTCGGCATAGATATGCCCGGCCTCGCGCTGGATCAGGTCGCCCAATACGTCATTGGGCACCCGACCGCAGAGGCAGCCGTAGACCTTCCCTTGCGCTTTGAGCGGCTGATAGAACATCAGTGTCACTTCGTCGTGAAACCGCGACGACGAGGGGCCGATCTGCAAGGTCAGCGGATCACTGTAGGGGCCGTGCAAAAACGGCGCCTTCAACCCTTGGGCCAAGGCGCCCAGTTGCCCGATGCGTTGGCCGTTACTGCGTTGCGCCCAACTCGACAACACAACCGTGCCACTGGTGTCGATGATGAACAGTTCCGAGAAGTCGTTCGCTTGGGCGAGCTTGTCCAGCAATGGCGTGCGGTCGTGAGCCAGGGCCGGGCCAAGGTTTTCAGCAAGTTCCGCCAGGTGTTCCCACTGTTCTCTCGCCCAGCTGTGCAGCAACTGCATGCGCGTCTGGGCAATGGCTTCGAAAGTCTGCTCGATGACCGGATAAGTCGATCGGTTGAGCCCGCAGGACCAGCGCATGCTGAGCTTGCCGGTTTTTCCGAACCACGGCAGCCAACGCTTCTCACCCGATGACAACTGCATGGAACCACTTGAGAGCGACATTATCTTCACCATAAGCGACATCACAATGGCAAAGTGACAGCAAATAATACGCCAACTCGTATGCAAGCTAATGATTAGGCAGGTAGCCATGCCCTCGGTACGTCATCTTCGCACCAATGACGGGCAGAAATTGCCACCCGCGCCAATATGGGTCGCCCGCCACAGGACCTGATCTCATTCACCGCCAGTACTGCGTGTCATCGACAATCTGTTCATGCCCTGCAAATAGCGCCGGCAGCTGCTCCTTGAGATAGTCGATCCAGGTCCGCACCTTGGCATCCAGATAGTGCCGCGACGGGTACATGGCATACAGCGCACACTCACGCAGACGGTAAGGCGCCAGCAAACGCCGCAAGCGCCCCTGCTCGATCGCCTGGCTGGCCGTGTAGAACGGCAACAGCCCGATGCCCATGCCCAGTTCACTGGCCACCAGCATCGCGTCGGCAACGTTGGTCAGGAAGCTGTCGCGGGGCGCGATCACGCAGTGGTCCAGCCCCAGCGGGAACACCCAGTCGCCCTCATACATCGGGTACGCCATGCGCAGGCAGCGATGCTCATGCAGGTCTTCAGGCCGCTCGGGCACGCCATGGACCTCCAGGTAACTGGGCGCGGCGCAGGGGATGCTGAAGATGGTGCCCAGCGGCACAGCGATCAATTGTGAGTCGGGCAAGGCGTCGTCCACGGTGATCACCACATCGTGCCCTTCGGCCAGCGGGTCGGGGTTGCGCTGGGACAGGGTCAGCTCCACCACCACCTCCGGGCATAGTGCGTTGTAGCCGGCCACCAGCGGCATCAGCAACAGGCCAAGGCCGTGCGGGCAATGCAGCCGTAGCCGGCCGCGGGGGGTCAGGTGCGCGCCGCGCGCCTCGCCCACCGCCTCTTCGGTCAACAGCAGGATCTGCCGCGAGCGCTCCAGAAACCGCTCGCCGGCCTCGCTCATGCGCAAGCGCCGGGTGGTGCGGTGCAGCAGGCGCGTCTGCAGCTGGTTCTCTAGCTCGGCGACGATCCGCGACACCTGCGCGGCAGAAATGTCCAGGGCATTGGCAGCCGCGGCGAAGCTGCCGCACTCCACTACCCGGGTGAAGGTACGCATGGCGTGCAGCATGTCCACGGGGCTCGGCTCCTTGTTCGTTCTTATTCGTACGTTCCAGGCAGGAATCTATCACGGCTTAGCCCATTTATTGTGCACAGCCAAACAATACATCATTGGTAAAACATTGAAGAAGGAGCCTGCCATGAACATCAAACGCTCGATCGCGCTGCTTGCGCTCTCTGCCACCTTCGCCTCGTTCGGCGCCTTGGCCGCCCCAGGCGCCGCCCAGCCGGCCGCCAACGACAGCGCCAACTACGAATACGGCATGCCGCTGGATGTAGCCAAAGTGGTGTCGATCTCCCCGGCCAGCAACATTGCCGATTGCCAGGTGGGCACCGCACACATGGTCTATGTCGACCATCAGGGCCAGACCCACGAGGTCAACTACCAGGAGATGGGTAACTGCTCGCAGCAGTGATTCAGGCCAGCACCTGGGTGATCCAGCCAACCTGCCTGGCAAAGTCCTGCAGCTTGTGTGGCGCGATCGCATCCCGGGCACGTTCGAAGTTGGCCAAGGTCTGCTGCTTCTGACGCAGCATGCGCTGCCACTTGGTGACAAACGCCGGACTTTTCTCCCGCATCAGCAGCGGGCCGAAATACAGCTCTTCGGCGCTATAGACGACTGCCCCGCCCGGCTCGGCAACGATGATCTCGTAGTCGAAGCGGTTCTCGCGCAACACCTCTTCGCAAACGATCCGGTAGCCGTTGGCCATCAGCCATGCCCGTAGCTCGCGCTCACCGCCGTTGGGCTGCAGGATCAACCGCTCGCTGCCGCTCAGGCGTGCCTTGCCCCGCTCCAGGATTTCGCACATGGTGTCGCCGCCCATGCCGCAGATACTCACCGCCGAAATGCGGTCTTGCGCCTGGATCGCCTCCAGGCCATCGGCCAGGCGAATGGTGATGTGTTCCTGCAGGCCGTTGCGGCGCACGTTGCGCTGGGCCGAAGCATAAGGCGTTTGCGCCACTTCCCCGGCCACCCCCGCTTCGATCACCCCACGCAACGCCAAGGCCACCGGCAGGTAGCCGTGGTCCGAGCCGATATCGGCCAGGCGCGCGCCTTGCGGCACATGCGCCGCCACACGCTCCAGGCGCATCGACAATGTCTGTTCGTTCAACTCAAGCCCCTTGCTCAACAATCGGCGCGATTCTGACCGCCGTGGCGCGGTATTACAATGCGCGCGGGCCAAGCGGTGCCCTGTGGCTCGACCCCTGCGCCGTGCTCGCGTAGGCTTGCGGCTTTCCTTCCGTCGCAAGTGCACCCTCGCCTACCTCACCCCGCCTAGTACGGTGATCTCAGCGCAAGCCACCTGATTGCATACCCTCAAATGCATTACCAGCGCGGGAGCGACCAAGATGAGCCAAGCCGAAGTCACTGAAAGCCAACGCACCGTCGATGAACTGCTGCCCACCCGCCTCGTCGAGAAGGCGACTGGCCTCGAACGCCAGACACTGGTGCGTTTGCCGGGCTTCCCGCGGTTCGTGGTGCTCTCCATCCGTGCCGATGGTCGGCCGGCCAAGATCGCTTGGCTGAAAAGCGAGGTCGATGCCTGGATCCTCGCCCGCGCAGCGGAGAGGAAACCCACCCAGGCACCTACCGAACCCGCATGAACCGTATTTGCTTCACCACGACAGTGCCGTCAGAGCGCAGCGACACCCCCAGTCCGCTTGGCGTTGGACCCTAGGCGGGGGCGTGTTTTGGGCGGCGTTCGCGGCGCTGTTCGCCTGGATAGCTGACGCCACACCGACGAACATCATGGCCGCTGGTGCATATGGCTTCGCGGCTTGCTGCATCCTCATGCCAGTTTCGTTTGCCTGGAGCTGGGTGGTGCGCAACGTTCAGCACTTCGCCGAAGCGTTCGCGGCGCTACTGGTGGGCGCGCTGCTGTGGGCACATGTATGGCTTCTGGCGTACGTGCTGATGGGGCTGGAGTTTGGTCTGTACTCGATGCCGAACATTGCGGGCTGGTTGCTGGTCAGCCTGTGGTTGTTCATGCGACGGGTCAGGTAGGCGTGGGTTTAGCTTTCGACGAGGTATGGCATGGCAAGGCCGGGAGGGGCATGCCGGGGCCGGGCGTGGCAAGGGCTGTAATCAGCGGTTAGCACATTGACAGCAGTGTGCTCCCCGGTGGCATCAGTCACCACCAGCGGCGTCGATTGAAGGGCACAGGCGGTATCCCAGTAGTGCAAATAGATCGGCTACAATCGCAGTACAAGCAACCAAAGGTATGGATATGGAAAAGCTCAGTTTGGAAGCCAAGAAAGCGTGGTTCGCCAAGCACCGCAAGGCCAACTATGCAGCCAGCCTGCGCCTTGAGGGTGTATGGGTGCAGAAAGGTGAAGACGAGATCAAGCTGCCAACCCGTGCCGCAGCGCTCAAGGCTGTGCGGCAGATCAAGGCTTGAGGCGGGACAAGTACGGTTCCGGCCAAGACACGGACTGCTATCCGGGCACGGACGTCCTAATCAACCTGCTCGACTTGCGCGACCCTGACGACTTAGAGGACGCCGAGCGCTATCTTAGCGCAGTGGCAGCATCCACCATGGAGTTCACGCCACCGCCCTACAGCCTGAACTCCCTCAAACAAATCCACCGTGCTCTGTTTTCTCAGGTCTATAGCTGGGCCGGCGAGGTCCGTTTCAGCGCGATCAGCAAGGACGAAACCCGCTTCTGTAGCCCCGAGCGCATAGCGCCGGAAGCGGCAAGGGAATTCACGAAGATGGGTGCTGCTGGATGGTTTGAAGGGTATTCGCGAACCGACTTGGTGGTTGCAGTAGCGGAGTCTTACGGCACACTAAACGTTGTGCACCCTTTTCGGGAAGGTAATGGGCGCACACAGCGAATCCTGTTTGAGTGGCTCATTGTCAATGCCGGATACTCTATCAACTGGGAGCTGGTGGATAGCGAGGAATGGGTCAATGCCAATATACGGTCTTACCTTGGTGACGACGGGTGGCTGGCTCACATATTCGACCGATGCATCGGAGAGCCGATCACAGAGAGTGAGGCATTGTAGATGTTCCCTGCGCGGTATACCTCTGCACATGTGCCAAGCCGAGAGTAGCGGACGCCTGCCCCCTGCCGCTATGATTGCTGGCTATTTGCCACGTAATGGTCGCGGTGCTGGTGGAGAGGGTAATGGCAGGATTGTGGGAACCATCGGCGGGCGTGTTCTGGAGCACACCACCCGTTGTGCCTGAACCGGCGCTACCGCTGTCGACAGAGATCACTATTGGCGTGATTGTCGCCGTCCTGGTGACCGCGCTGCTGAAACTCTTCGCGCTCTACTGCTGGCCGAAGCGCTGGCGTGTGCGCAACCACCTCGGGGCAATCGGCACCGCACTTACGCTGTCCTACTTCGCCTTTGTGCTCCCACTGATCGGGGGCCGCGTCGACTCACTTATGACCATGCCCTTGAACGAGGTCGGCGACTTCCTCGCCGGTGCTTTCGGGCCGGTAGCATTCATGTGGTTGGTGCTGGGCTTTCTGCAACAAGGTGAGGAACTGCGCCAAGGCACCGAAGCGCTCCAGCTGCAGGCCGTAGAGTTGAGGAGCATGGCGGAAGCCGCAAGCCAGCAGATCGAGGCGCAGCGAGAGGCGTTCGAGCACCAACTCGACGAGAAAGACCGAGCGCTTAGGGCTGTCTTCACAGCCAAAGTCAAGATGGTTACGGGTGGCACTGGGCACATGTCGAACACCATAAACCTCACGAACACCGGGGCCAACGCCTACGACGTTGAGGTTTCTTTTGAGCCACCTTTCCCTGACTGGAGCGGTGGGTATCTTGATGGCATCCGCACAAACAGCAGCGCTCAGTTCTCGATTCATATTCGACCGGAAGACCGCCACCGAGAGGGCATTATGCTTGTGGCTTACAAGGACGCCGAAGGTAGGACGCGAGCTGAGAGCTTTGACTACTCGCTGTTTGACGACTGGATCATGATCGCAAAGACACAATCCACGTCTGGGTGACGGCGCCATCCCTAGCGCCACATGTGCACATCAGTCATCCACCATCTTCCCACGTGGTGCAGGCTTCTGACTTTCCCTGACGGCAGGCCAGGCGCTCGGCGCGAGTGAGCTTCAGCAACCAACTGAGCAGTGTGCCCTCCGCCTCAGGTGCAGAGCGGCACTCAACAATGGACGGCCCCTTCTCGTCGGTCACGCTGCTGATGTTCCACACCGGTCGTGGCAAGTGCACAGCGAACACGTCGCCAGTGCCCCGCTCGATCTTGGCGCGTCTGGTGTCAAGGCTGTGCAGCTTCGCGTCGAGGCGCAACTGCTGTAAATGTTCATGCGTGGAGTGAGTCACGATGCAATACCTCCATTGAGGGCGTCCAGCTGGGCGCGCATATGGTCGAGTTCGGACTTGCGGGCGTTGGACTGGAGGCGACTGTCAGCGGACTTGAGGCGCTGTAGTGCTACGTGCGCATTTCGCAGTGCAAGGCGTGCGACTTCGCGTTCGGCATCCAAGAATTTCTGCGCGTCCATCAGTTCGTCGACGCGTTTCTGTGCGGCCTCAATGGCTTGTTGTGCTTCGCCGTAGGGGTTCATTTGCGGGCCTCCCGCTGCTGGATGGCTTGCTTCAAACGGTCGAGCGGGCCGCGTTTGCCAGCCGTGACCAGGGGAATCAGCGTGACCTTGACCGCGTTGCGGGCTTTAGTAACGACCTTGTCCAGGGCCTGCCACGCCTTGCTGTGCATCAGGGCGTTAGCATCGCGGAGGATGAGCTGGCCGGTGATTTCGTCGCGTTCGTGGAGCTGTTCAGGGGTCAGCACATGCGTGACCTTGACGGAAGTGAATTCGCCTTTCTGCTTTCCCGGTGCCCATCCAAGGCGACCAAGCTCGACGCGCACTGGGTCATCGGTCTGCTGCGACTGCGCGATGGGGGCGGCGATTGAGAGCGGACCGCCAGGATAGGTGCGGTTCGGCATAGGTTCGCCAAGGGCATCGAGCTTTGGCGACAGGCTTTGGCGCAGGCCTGGCAAGCGGTATTTGATCAGGTCCAGTATCGAGTTGGGACCTCGGGCGTGGGGGTCATTCTCGCTGGCGATGTTCGACAGCAGTGTCACCGGCTGCGCCAGCGTTCCAGCCATCTGGCGGGTGTACCACGTACACATCCATCATTTGGTAATATGATGTAGTCACGGCAAGCGCAACCCCCGTTTCTGTTGGCTAAAATCGACAGTCTCGGAAAGTCAGGCGAAAATTCTTACTTCCGTCGCAAGGCAAAACACTTTATGGCCAACATTATCTTCACCCCGGATTCCGATGCCGAGTCCATTTCTTCCGACGTCGCCGAGTTCAACGGCGTGCTGGTCACCACCCAGATTCCAGTCGATCTGGACGGCGATATCGTGCAGCAGAGCGAAAGCACCCTGCAGGCACTGAAAGAAGCCTTGGAAAAGGCCGGCAGCGGCATGGACCGGGTCATGCACCTGACCATCTACCTCACCGACATGGCCGACCGCGCCGCCTTCAACGAGGTGTACCAGCGTTTCTTCAGCAAGCCGTGGCCGGTACGTGCTGCCGTGGGCGTGGCGGCGCTGGCGTACCCGCAAATGCGTGTCGAAGTGACCGCGATGGCGGCCAAGGGCTGACACAGCGGTTGCCTCACCGCCAGGGGCTGCAAAGCGGCCCCAACCCAAGCGGGAAGCCGTACCGGCAAAACACCTCTGGGCAGCCAAAGCATGCCACCCGCCCATTTCCCCGCTACAATGCCGCCCTACCGTGACAGCCCGAACCTATAACGACATGTCCCTTCCAAAGAATCACCTGGAACTGCTCAGCCCTGCCCGTGACGTGGCCATCGCCCGTGAAGCGATCCTGCACGGCGCTGACGCCATCTACATCGGTGGCCCGAGCTTCGGCGCACGCCACAACGCCTGCAACGAAGTGGGCGAAATCGCCGAGCTGGTAGAATTCGCCCGGCGCTACCACGCCCGCGTGTTCACCACCATCAACACCATCCTGCACGACAACGAGCTGGAACCGGCGCGCAAGCTTATCCATCAGCTGTACGACGCCGGCGTCGATGCGCTGATCGTGCAGGACCTGGGGGTGATGGAACTGGACATCCCGCCTATCGAGCTGCATGCCAGCACCCAGACCGACATCCGTACCCTGGAACGGGCCAAGTTCCTCGACCAGGCCGGCTTCTCCCAGCTGGTACTGGCCCGTGAACTGAACCTGCAGCAGATCCGCGCCATCGCCGCCGAAACCGACGCGGCCATCGAGTTCTTCATCCACGGCGCGCTGTGCGTGGCCTTCTCCGGCCAGTGCAACATTTCCCACGCCCAGACCGGCCGCAGCGCCAACCGTGGTGACTGCTCGCAGGCCTGCCGCCTGCCGTACACCCTCAAGGATGACCAGGGCCGTGTGGTGGCGTTCGAGAAGCACCTGCTGTCGATGAAGGACAACAACCAGACCGCCAACCTGCGCGACCTGGTCGATGCCGGCGTGCGCTCGTTCAAGATCGAGGGCCGCTACAAGGACATGGGCTATGTGAAGAACATCACCGCCCACTACCGCAAAGAACTCGACGCCATTCTCGAAGACCGCCCGGGCCTGGCCCGCGCCTCCAGCGGCCGCACCGAGCACTTCTTCGTACCCGACCCGGACAAGACCTTCCACCGCGGCAGCACCGACTACTTCGTCACCGACCGCAAGGTGGACATCGGCGCTTTCGACTCACCAACCTTCACCGGCCTGCCGGTAGGTGTGGTGGAAAAAGTCGGCAAGCGTGACCTGCAGGTGGTCACCGAAGTGCCGCTGACCAACGGCGACGGCCTCAACGTGCTGGTCAAGCGTGACGTGGTGGGCTTCCGGGCCAACATCGCCGAGCCGCGCGGCGAGTTCGAAGAAGACGGCCACAAGCGCTACCGCTACCGGGTCGAACCCAACGAGATGCCCGAGGGCCTGCACAAGCTGCGGCCCAACCACCCGCTGTCGCGCAACCTGGACCACAACTGGCAGCAGGCCCTGCAGCGCACCTCGGCCGAGCGCCGGGTAGGTGTGGAGTGGCACGCCGTGCTCACCGAACAGCGCCTGATGCTCAGCGTCTGCAGTGAAGAAGGCGTAAGCGTGCAGGTCGCCCTGGATGGCCCGTTCGGCGCAGCCAACAAGCCGCAGCAGGCCCTGGACCAGTTGCACGACCTGCTCGGCCAGCTGGGTACCACGATGTACCACGCCAATGCCATCGTGCTGGACGCACCGCAGGCGTACTTCATCCCCAACTCGCAGCTCAAGGCCCTGCGCCGCGAAGCCATCGAGGCGCTGACCGAGGCGCGCATCAAGGCCCACCCGCGTGGCGGGCGCAAGGCCGAGACCACGCCGCCGCCGGTGTACCCGGAGTCGCACCTGTCGTTCCTGGCCAACGTCTACAACCAGAAGGCCCGCGACTTCTACCACCGCCACGGCGTACAATTGATCGATGCTGCGTACGAAGCGCACGAGGAGCACGGCGAAGTGCCGGTGATGATCACCAAGCACTGCCTGCGTTTCTCGTTCAACCTGTGCCCCAAACAGGCCAAGGGTGTGACCGGCGTGCGCACCAAGGTGGCGCCGATGCAGTTGATCCAGGGCGATGAAGTGCTGACCCTGAAGTTCGACTGCAAGCCGTGCGAAATGCACGTGGTCGGCAAGATGAAGAGCCACATCATCGACCTGCCGACACCCGGCAGTGCGGTGGCTCAGGTGGTCGGGCACATCAGCCCGGAAGACCTGCTCAAGACCATCCCGCGGGCACCGCACTGAGGGTGACACGCCCCTGTGGCCTGTAGGAGCGGCCTTGCCGGGGCGCCGGACCGGTCGGAAAGGGCTGCGAAGCGGCCCCAGCTGACCAGCAGCGATGCAAAAACCTGGGGCCGCTTCGCGGCCCTTTCGCGACACAAGGCCGCTCCTACAACAACCGCGAGACCTGCGCAGCGGCCGCCTTTACACCATCACAGAATCCCCAGCCCCCGTGCCGTCCGGTCCACGGCAATGCGCGTCTTGTCCACCAGCTCATCGAGCTCGCCATGCGTGGCCACCAGCGCCGGCGCCATGATCATCCGCCCCAGCGTCGAACGGATGATCACACCTTCCTCGAACCCGTAGGTGCGGCACTGCCAGGCCAGGTCGTTCTCGTTGGCGTAACGCTTGCGGCTGCCCTTGTCCTCGGCGAACTGCAACGCCGCCACCAGCCCCGCGCCCTGCACCTGGCCAATCAACGGATGGTTGGCAAACGCCTCACGCAGGATGCGCTGCAGGTACGGGCCGGTATCGTCCTTGACCTGGCGCACGATGCCTTCGTCGCGCAGCGCCTTGAGGTTGGCGATGGCCACTGCGGCCGCCACCGGGTGCCCGGAATAGGTCAGGCCGTGGGCGAATACCCCGCCCCGCTCGACCAGCGCCTCGGCGATGCGCTTGCTCAGCACCAGGCCGCCCATGGGCACGTAACCCGACGTCAGGCCTTTGGCGATGGACAGGGTGTCCGGCTCGAAGCCAAAGTACTCGTGGGCGAACCATTCACCGGTACGGCCAAAGCCACCGATCACCTCGTCGGCGCACAGCAGCACATCATACTGGCGGCAGATGCGCTGGATTTCCGGCCAGTAGCTTTCTGGCGGGAAGATCATGCCGCCCGCGCCCTGAAACGGCTCGGCCACAAAGCCTGCGACATTCTCTGCGCCCAGCTCGAGGATCTTCTCTTCCAGCTGCAAGGCGCAGCGGCGGCCGAACTCGGCCGGTGTCAGCTCGCCACCCTCGGCGTACCAGTACGGCTCGTCGATGTGTGCCACGTCCGGAATCAGCCCGCCCATCTCGTGCATGAACTTCATGCCGCCCAGCGCTGTGGCGGCCAGGGTCGAGCCGTGGTAGCCGTTCCAGCGGCCGATCATGATCTTCTTGTTCGGCTGGCCGACCACCTGCCAGTAACGGCGCACGGTGCGGATCAACACCTCGTTGGCCTCGGAGCCGGAGTTGGTGTAGATCGCGTGGCTGTAGTGCCCGGGCAGCAAGCTGAAGAGCAGTTCGGACAGCTCGATCACCGCCGGGTGGGTGGTGTGGAAGAACATGTTGTAGTACGCCAGCTGGTCCATCTGCGCGGCGGCGGCGGCGGTCAGGTCCTTGCGCCCGTAACCCAGCTGGGTGCACCACAGCCCGGACATGCCGTCCAGGTAGCGCCTGCCGTCGTTGTCCCACAGGTACAGGCGTTCGCCGCGGGTGATGACCCGTGGGCCTTCGGCGTTGAGCGCCTTCTGGTCAAGGAAAGCGTGGATGTGGTGGGCCGCGTCGCTGGCCTGGTAGTCGCGGGTGTCGCGTTGCGGCTGGAAGGGTGCGTTCATTGTTGTTCTCCGTGAGTGAGGGTCAGCGCAGCTGGAACCAGGTGGTCTTGAGCTGGGTGTACTTGTCGAAGGCGTGCAGCGACAGGTCGCGGCCAAAGCCCGACTGGCGGCCGCCGCCAAAGGGCACCGCCACATCGAGGGCATCGACCGTGTTGACCGAGACGGTGCCCGCCTTCAACTGCCGGGCCACGCGGTGGGCGCGGTTGAGGTCGTCGCTCCACAGCGAAGCGGCCAGGCCATAAACGCTGTCGTTGGCCAGGCGTACGGCCTGCGCTTCGTCGTCAAAGGCAGTGATCGCCAGCACCGGGCCGAACACTTCTTCGCGGGCCAGGGCCGAATCCGGGCGCACGTCGGCGAACACCGTTGGCGCGATGAAGTTGTTCGAGCCGTTGAAGGTCAGCCGCTGGCCGCCGCACAACAGGCGTGCGCCGTCGCCCTGGGCCTGCTCGATGGCAGCCATGACACGTGCGCTCTGGGCGTCGTCGACGATGGCACCGGCGCGGCTGGCCGGGTCCAGGGGGTCGCCGGGCAGCCACTGGCGGGCCTTGGCCAGCAGGCGCTCGACGAACTCGTCGTGGACCGAGCGCTGCACATACAAGCGCGAATTGGCAGAGCACACTTCGCCCTGGTTGAAGAAGATGCCGAAGGCCGCTTTCTCCGCTGCCAGGTCCAGGTCCTGACAGTCGTCGAACACCAGGTTCGGGCTCTTGCCGCCACACTCCAGCCACACCTGTTTGAGGTTGGATTGCGCCGAGTACTGCATGAAGTACTTGCCCACCTGGGTGGAGCCGGTGAACACCAGGCAATCCACATCCGGGTGCAGGCCAAGGGCACGGCCAGCGCTTTCACCCAGGCCCGGCACCACGTTCAGCACACCTTCGGGCACGCCTGCCTCAAGCGCCAGTTGGGCCAGGCGCAGGGCCGAGAACGGCGACTGCTCGGCGGGTTTGAGCACCACGCTGTTGCCGGCGGCCAGCGCCGGGGCGACCTTCCAGGCAGCCATGTCCAGCGGGAAATTCCACGGCACCACGGCGCCGACCACGCCCAGCGCTTCGCGCGTGACCGTGGCCAGGGCATTGCCTGCAGTTGGCGCGACCTGATCGTAGACCTTGTCCAGCGCCTCGCCGTACCAGGCGAATACGTTGGCCGCGCCGGGCACATCGATGGTGTAGGCGTCCATCACCGGCTTGCCCATGTTCAGCGAGTCGAGCAACGCCAGCTCCTCGCGGTGGGCCATCATCAGTTCGGCCAAGCGCAGCAACACGCCCTTGCGTGCCGCAGGTGCCATGCGCGCCCAGGGGCCTTGCTCGAAGGCGCGACGCGCCGAACGCACAGCCTGGTCGATTTCGGTATCGCCGCAAGCGGCGACCTGGGCCAGCAACTGCCGGTTGGCCGGGTTGATGGCATCAAAGGTCAGCCCTGACTGCGCCGCCAGCGGGCGGCCGTCGATCAGCGCCGTGGTGATGAAGCTTTGCCGTGCAGCGCGCTGCTGCCAATCGCTTTTCGTATGCACGCAGGTCTCCCTTGCGGCCGCGCGGGCGGCCGGTTGCAGTTGTTGTAGGTGTGGGTGGCCGTGGCGCCGTCAGCGCCTTCGCAGGTAACTTTCCAGCGGGTCCTTGCTCAAGCCTTCCTGGGCCTGGGCCAGCGAATCGATGAACAGCGAGAACAGCTCGGACTGCTTGGCGATGTCGAGCTTGGTGTAGAGGTTCTTGCGGTGGGTCTTGACCGTGTCTTCACTGATGCCCAGGCGCTCGGCCAGCGAGCGCGTCGAATGGCCGCGCAGCAGGTACTGGGCGATGCGGCATTCGCGCTCGGTGAGCAGCGAGGAGCCGAAGTTGTTCAGCGCGGCGTTGATCTGCCGGCCCAGAGCACTTTCGAAGCGCCCGCCCACGGCGTCGACATCCAGGTGGCTCCACTGGCGCCGCACCACGGCCACCACCCAGGGTGCGACACATTTGAGGTCACTGACCTGCTGACGGTCCAGGCGGCGGGTACTGGCCAGGGCCACGGCGATGGTCAGGTGTTCATCCAGAGGGACGATGAAGTTCAGTTCGTCCTCCAGGTGTGCGTGCTGGTAGAACGACAGGTAGTACTCGCTGCGCTTGAAATGGTCGGGGGCAACGTCGCTGAGGCGAAAGCAGCCGGCAGCCACACTGTCCATGCAGGCACGGTAGAACGGGCACAGCAGGTAATAGCCTTCCAGGTAGCGCTGCACGTTGCCTTCGGGCAGCCATGGGCCCTCTTCGTCCTTGACGAACAACGCCGAAGGCAGGCCCTTGCGTGGGTAAAGAAACACCGTGATGGCCTGGCACGGCGCAAGCAACTTGAGCGCGGCGAACAGCGCCTCGACGAAGCCCGGCGTGCCTTGGGCGTCAATGACACGGGCCATCTGCGCGTACCAGTCGGGCGATTTCAGCCGGTCTTTGCTCATTGTCGTCGTCCCATGCCGGGGTGGTCATGGTTGGGATTCTTGCATGGGATGCCGGGGGCGGCCATCACCCTTCGGGGTGAGGTTGTGGCATGCTCTGCAGCTCTTTCACTTCAGGGCCTGAACATGCTGATCGACGAAGAACTGACCCTGAAAAAACTCGAGACCTTCCTCGCCTTCATGCGCAGCGGCAACCTCGGGCGCGCCGCCGCCGAGTTGTCCACCAGCGCGGTCAGCGTGCACCGGGCCATTCATTCGCTGGAAAGCGCCCTGCGCTGCCCGCTGTTCAAGCACGAAGGCCGTCAGCTGATTCCGCTGGAAAGCGCCTATGTGCTGGAAAAGAAAGCCCGCCAGTTGATCCAGGACGCTGAGCAGATGGTGCGCCAGACCCGCGAGGCGGCTGGTTTCTACGCCGAGCGCTTCCGCCTCGGGGCCCTGTATTCACTGACCGTGAAGACCGTGCCCAAACTGGTGATGGGCCTGAAGCTGCGGCGCAGCGAGCTGAACATCGACCTGACCCTGGGCTCGAATGTCGACCTGCTGCAGCGGCTGAAGAACCATGAACTGGAGGCGGTGCTGGTGTCGCTGGATGAAAGCGTGGCCGACCCTGCCTGCGAGCAATTGCCGCTGTTCTCCGACGATATCTACCTCGCCGTGCCCACTGATTCGCCGTTTGCCGAGCAGCAGGAGGTGGACCTGGCGGACCTGGCCGAGTCCACCTTCATCACCCTGACCCAAGGCTTTGCCACCCACCGCGATGGCGCACGGGTGTTCCAGCAGGCCGGGTTCGAGCCGAAGGTGGCGATGCAGGTGAACGACATCTTCACCCTGCTCAGCATGGTCAGTTCGGGGGTGGGCTTTGCACTGTTGCCGGGGCGCATTGCTGCGGTGTACGAAAACCGGGTGAAGCTGATTGCGCTGCAGCCGCGTTACCGGCTGCAGCAACATATCGGCGTGGTGTTCCTCAAGGCCCGGGAGCGCGAGCCCAACCTGCTGGCGCTGCTGGCGGAATGCCGAATGTACAGCCGGGAAAACTGAGCGGCGCACACCGCGGCGGTTCGCCAGAACCACCGCGACAAAGCCGGCCTACGCCACCAGGCCACGCATGCAGAAGTACAGCAGCGAAGGCCCCAGCAGGCAGCCCAAGGCGGTGTAGAACGCTGCGGTCAGGCAGCCATAGGGCACCAGCTTGGGGTCGGTCGCCGCCAGCCCACCGGCCACACCGCTGGAGGTGCCCATCAAGCCACCGAAGATCACCGCAGTGCGCGGGTTGTTCAAACCGATCATCGGTGCCACGAACGGCGTCACCACCATGACCAGGATCGCTTTGACCAGCCCGGCGGCAATCGACAGCGCCATCACCTCGGAGCTTGCGCCAATCGCAGCGCCCGTCACCGGCCCGACGATATAGGTCACTGCCCCGGCGCCGATGGTGGTCAGGCTGACCGCATCGGTGTAACCAAAGGCCATGGCCACCCCTACCCCTGCGACGAACGAGGTGCCGATGCCGAAGAACAGCGATATCACCCCGGACACCCCGGCGCGCTTGAGTTCTTCGATGTTGACGCCAAAGGCCGTGGCGACGATGGCAAAGTCCCGCAACATGGCCCCGCCCAGCAGGCCGATGCCCGACAGCAGCGGAATGTCCACCAGCCCTTTTTGCCCGCCCGTCATCACCCCGCCGACGTAAGACAACGCCAGGCCCAGGAAAATAGCGATGGCAGAGCCGTGCAAACGCCCGCGGGTCAGCTTGTCGGAGAACCAGTAGGACAGCCACATGGTCACGCCGATCACCGCGAAACCACTGACCAGGCCATAACCGTTGATCACTTTCATCATGGATTCGTACATGGCGGTCACCGTTGCGAAGCAGTCAGGGGTTTGTCGGTGCCCGCCTCAGGCTTCTTTTGCCCGATGCGGTCCAGCAGCGGCACCATGGCAAAGCTTGCGACCACCGCCACGACGCCTGCCGTTATCGCCATCGGCCCACCGGACAACGCGCCCAGCACATTCTGCTGGGCGGCCATGGCCACCACGATGGGGATGTAAATGGCGCTCCAGAATTCCACGCCCTGTTCGGACTTGGCCTTGATCAGGCCACGCTTGTTGAGGTAACTGCCGATGAAAATCAGCAGCAGCATGGCGATGCCGACACCGCCGACGTTGGCAGGTACGCCCAGGAGCTTGCCCAGGAGTTCACCGATAAACAGGCCTACAAGGGTACACAGGGCCAGAAAGGCCACACCGTAGATGATCATTGTTGTTGTCCTCGCGTTGGGTCGAAGTTGCTTGTTGTTGTCCTTCGAAAAACACGGCATTTATGGGCGCTGGCTGACCTCCTGACGCAGCAGGGCGTCCACTGTATCGAGTCGGGTTTGCTCCAGGGCAAGCACGCGCCCCTGTTCGAACACCGGGCGGGCCAGGCCGGTCAGCACGCTGCCGGGCGGTAGCTCCAGGTGCAGGCGCACGCCGCGCTCATAGGCGTTGCGCAACGTAGCACGCCAGTCGACGAGCCGGGCCATGTTGCCGGCCAGGTCGTCACGCAGGCGTTGCGGGTCCAACAGCGGCCGCGCGCTGCTGCCACTGAGGTAGGTGATGCGCGGGCGGTTGATCTTAACGCTGGCAAACGCGTGTGCCAGCTCGGCCGCCGGGCCGTCGAGCAAGCGGCAATGGGAGGGCACGCTGACCGCCAGGCGCCTGGCCACGCCCTGGCCACGGTTGCGCGCCCTGGCGGCAACCTCGGCCATGGCCGTGTCGCTGCCGGCGATGACGATCTGGTTGTCGCTGTTGAGGTTGGCCAGGTACACCTCGCCGCCCACCTGCGCCAACAAGCGCTCGACACTGGCCAGATCCAGGCCACTCAGAGCGGTCATGCCGTAGCCTTGTGGGTAGGCACGTTGCATGAGCTCACCACGCAGTGCCACAAGGCCTACGGCATCGGTAAAGGCCAGGGCGCCCGCGGTGACGGCGGCAGGGTAGGCGCCGATCGACAGCCCTGCCACGTAGTCGGGGGCCGGGCTGCGTTGCAATAACGTGCGCGCCCAGGCCACCCCGGCCAACAGCAAACACAACTGCACGGCGCGGGTCGATTGCAATGCCTGCTGGCTGTCCAGGGCCAGCACCTGTTCATTGAGGGTGTCACTGGCCTCTTCCAGCAACGCTGCCGAGCCTTCGGGCAGGCGATGCAGCATCCCCGCCTGCTGCGCGCCCTGGCCAGGGAAGGCGAACAGGCTGCTCACGCTGCGCACTCCAGCAGGTTCCATGGGTCGGCCACCAGCCGTGCGCCAAGCGCCGACTTGAGCAGCACGCGCTGCGCCACCCCGGCCCATTCGCGAAGGGCGATGCCACCTGCAGGGGTTTGCAGTTGCACGTCGATACGGCAAGGGCCGCAGTCGAGGCTATCGAGCAACTCACGCGCCTTTGCCCGGCTCATGGGCCGCGGTGTGCGTAGCAGCAGGTCGAGGTCGCTGGCCGCGTGCAGCACCTCGACCCCTGTAGCCAGCTGGTAACCCACCCCACCCGTCGGCCCCCAGGCCAGCCCGCAGGCGTCGAGCACAGGGGCCACGCTGGCCAGCGCCTGTAGCGCGGCCCAGGGGCTCGCGCCCTGCCCGCGCAAGGCTTCGGGGCGCAGTTGCCGGCGAATGTCCGCCACGCGCATCTGAACACCCAGGCGCTGCGCGCGCCCCTCCCCGCGCAGCCCCACCGCCACCCAACCTGCCGCGCAGCAGGCACGGCGCACCACCACCGGCTGCCCGGCCGCCAGTACCTGCGTGGCCCAGGCAGGGGCATCGACAGGCAGCGCGGCCGGGGTCATCCCCCAGAGCAGGTCATGTGGCTGCGGCGCGCTCATCTCAGGCCTCCTGCCACTGGCTGCGCAAGCGTGCACGCACTTCGCGGGACGCGCTGCGGTGCTCGCCGGCCAACCGTGACGTCAGGTCGGTCGTGTTGCCGATATCGCGCAGCGCTTCGGCCAGGCACGCACGCACCTGGGCCAGGTCGCTTGCGCTCGGGGTATCCGCGTTGTCCACACTCAGGCGCCGCCACAAAAGGCCCAGCGAGGCATAGCTGGCCAGGTCGTAGGCCATCGGCGGCACCTCGGCGGCCAAGGTTTCCAGTTCTTCGACGCTGCGCAAGGTGATCCGCGCCGCCGCCGCCTTGCCCATCGCGTGCACCATCACCCCGCTGTCATCCAGCGCAATCAGCCGCTGGGCCTGGTAGCCGTGGGCCAGAAACGCACCGGACATGGCCTTGCCCACCAGCAGGCCGATGACCGGGTGCCCGGCCAGGCGTGCCTGGGCATAGGCCTGCACCGCAGCGGCCAGCGCCTGGTGGATGCCCAAGGCTTCCTCGCGGCGGCCATAGGCCTGGCTGGGCACATCGATGACCGCGACGATGGCGCGCTTCTCGCCATCGCGGTCCAGCTCAATCGCCTCGCTCACCGCCTTGGCCAAGGCCCAGCCTTCGAGCAGGCCGACTTCACCGTTGCGCGCCCGGGGGAACGGGTTGTGCGCATCCGGCACCACGGCAATGAAGCGCGCCGTGCGGTTGTCCAGCTCGCCGTCGATGACCCGCAGCGAGGCGGGATATCCTGGCAGTGCTTCGCTGCCGGCCAGGCCTGGCAGCCAGTTCAGGGCACGGTTCATGGGGCATCTCCTTGGTAAAGGGCGCGTACGGCGGCGGCGTCCAGTTGCGGGCAGTCATTGCCCAGGCTGGCAAGCCGCTCGAGGTACCAGGCGTGGCGGCCTGCACGGTTGGCGCTGGGTACGTCGAGCAACTGCAGCAGCTGCTGGCGAATGCTGTCGACGTCATCGGCCACATAACCATCCACCAGGCCGCTGGCATCTCGCTGCTCGCCACCGGTCAGGCTCCAGATGAAGGGGCGGTCCTTGGCGTCGTACTCGGCGATGCCAGCTTCCTGCTCGATCACCTGCGGGCCGTTGAGGCCCAGGCGCGCCTCACGGGTCACCAGCAGGTGGCTGCACAGCCCCGCTGCGATGGACATGCCGCCAAAGCAGCCCACCGAGCCTGCGACCAGCCCGACCACCGGCTGATGGCGGCGCAGCTCGACGATGGCCGCCTGGATCTCGGCAATCGCCGCAAGGCCCAGGTTGGCCTCCTGCAGGCGCACCCCGCCGGTCTCCAGCAGCAGCACGGCGCAGGTCGGGGTGCCGTTGCGGTTGTCTTCTATGGCCAGCTCCAGCGCACCGGCAATCTTGGCCCCGCCCACTTCGCCCATGCTGCCGCCCTGGAACGCGCCTTCGATGGCGGCGATGACCGTGTTGCGGCCACCGAGCAAGCCCTTGGCGATGACCACGCCGTCGTCGGCCTGGGGCACGATGCCCTGGCGCGGCAACCACGGCGACATCAGCCGCTCGAACGGGCCTAGCAGTTCGCGAAAACTGCCCGGGTCGAGCAAGGTGCGGGCACGCTGGCGCGCTCCCAGTTCGACGAAGCTGCGGCTCTGCAGCAAGCGTTCGGTGTCAGTCATGGGCGATCTCCTCGAAACCTTGCTCAAGGCGCAGGCGTACCACGCCAGGCGTGGCGCCGAAATCATGGATGTCGATGTTCACCGCCGGCCACGTGCGCCCTTGGAACAGGCGCTGGAAGAGTTGCTCCCAGCGGGCGCCGCTGCCGTTGACCGAGGTCACCACCTGGATGTTCAGGCTGCCGGCCGTGCCGGGCTCCATCAGGACTTCCAGGTCGCCCGAGCTGACGCAACCCACCAGGGTGCGGCCACGGCCAGGCTCGGCGGCAGGGAATTGAAAGGTCAGGGTTTCCATGTCACAGGCTCCCGGCTTTGTCGAGGAACAGGCAGGCGGCCAGCAGGTCGGCGGCACCGCCCGGTGAGGCGTTCAGTTGCAACAGTTGGGTGTCCAGCAGGCGCAAGTGGCGGCGGCCGTCGAGGGTGGCACTGCCACCGGCTGCGAGCACATGGCGGGCGCCCTGTTGGAGCGTTTGCAGGCCCTCGGGGCCGGCGCGCCAGAGCACGCAGGTGTCACTCAGCGCGGCCATGATCGCCAGCAAGGCATCGAGGCGTGCGTGGTTTTCGCTGACACCGTTGGCGCGGCTGCGGCGCAGTTGCGGCAGGCCGTGTTCGATCACGGCAGGAAAGCCCTGTTGCGCCTGTTCGCGGGCACCGCCGGCGCCGTAACGGTGGCGCACCTGGGTGCCGTGGCTGTCGTGGGCGGTGGCGGCCGGGTCATCGATCAGGGCGATGCGCCCGGCACGGGCTGCGACGGTACTCGCGTCAGCCTGGGCATCCAGGGCCCGGGCGGCCACCAGCAAGCCAAGGGCCCATATCGCGCCGCGGTGGGTATTGACCCCGGCGGTGGTGGCCAGCATCGCAGCCTCCCCTTCACGGCCGATACGGCCCAGCTCGATGCGCAGCGCCAGGCCAACCTCGCCATGGGCCTGGGCGGCGTCGGCCATTTGCCGCAAGCAAGGCCAAAGGGCAAGCGCCGAGGCATGCATAAGGGCCAGCGTCATGTCGCTGTGCGCGCCGCTGCTACGCCGGTCCACCAGGCCGGGCTTGGGTGACAGGTCGGCCTCGTCCAGCAGGGCTTCCACGGCCAGGTCGGCCAGCCGGTCGGCAAGGGGAATGGCGTTTTCAGGTGCCGGCCTGATCGCCGGCAAGCCTGCCCCCACAGGGATCGTGCAGTTTTCAAGCGGGCGGCCGGCCCGGTGAAGGGGACCATAGGGTTGCAGATCGAATAGTTGCATCACCAGCTCCTGAACCGTGCGGGCGGGTTGTACAGACCACCGGACCACTCCACCAGGTCGGCGATGCTGCGCGCAGCGAGCAGTTCACGGCTGGCATCGGTACGGCGGATGCCCAGGTCTTCGGGCAAGGCCACCAGGCCTTGCTGGCGCAGGCGCAAGGTGTCCTTGGGGTCATGGCGCAAGCCGATGGCGGTGACCCCGGCCACGGCGGCGATCATCTGCTGGCGCTCTTGCAGGCTGCGGGCCTTGTACAGGTACGCGATACCCTCTTCGGTCAGCAGGTGGGTGACGTCATCGCCGTAGATCATCACCGGTGCCAGCGGCATGCCGGCCTTCTTCGCCACGTCCACGGCGTCCAGGGTTTCGACGAAGGTCGGTTTGCCGCCTTCCTGGTAGGTTTCGACCATCTGCACCACCAGCTTGCGGCCGCGTTCGAGCAAGGTGTCGGGCACCGTCATGTCGAGCCAGGCCGGGGTGGCGTGGCGCCTGCCGCGGGGGTCGTGGCCCATGTTGGGTGCGCCGCCGAAGCCGGCCAGGCGGCCGCGGGTGACGGTCGAGGAATGGCCATCACCATCGACCTGCAAGGTGGCGCCGATGAACAGGTCGACCGCGTACTGCCCGGCCAGCTGGCACATCATGCGGTTGGAGCGCAGCGAGCCGTCGCGGCCGGTGAAAAACACGTCCGGGCGTTGCGCGATGTAGTCTTCCATGCCCAGTTCGGTGCCGAAGCAATGCACGCTTTCGACCCAGCCGGTCTCGATGGCCGGGATCAGCGTGGGGTGCGGGTTGAGCGTCCAGTTGCGGCAGATCTTGCCCTTCAGGCCCAGCGACTCGCCGTAGGTCGGCAAAATCAGCTCGATGGCGGCCGTGTTGAAACCAATGCCGTGGTTGAGCGACTGCACGTTGTGTTTTTCGTAGATGCCGCGGATGGCCATCATCGCCATCAGCACGTGCACCGGTTTGATGTGCCGTGGGTCGCGGGTGAACAGTGGCTCGATATAAAACGGCTGGTCAGCGACCACCACGAAGTCCACCCAGGAAGCCGGAATGTCCACGCGCGGCAGGTCGTCGACGCGGTCGACCAGCTGGTTGACCTGGGCGATCACCAGGCCATCGCTGAAGGCGGCCGGCTCCACCAGTGCCGGCGTGTCCTCGGTACTGGGGCCGGTGTACAGGTTGCCGTCACGGTCGGCCATGAACCCGGCGACCAGGGTTACATTGGGGATCAGGTCGACCAGCAGGCGCGAATACAACTCGATGTAGGTATGAATGGCGCCGACCTCGAGCAGGCCGTCTTCCAGCAACTGGCCGATGCGCAGGCTCTGCGGGCCGGCGAAAGAAAAGTCGAGCTTGCGGGCGATACCCCGTTCGAACAGGTCCAGATGCTCGGCACGGCTGACGCTGGGCATGATCATGTGCAGGTCGTGCAGGCGCTCGGGGTCGGCCTTGGCCAGCGAACGGGAGAGGAAGTCAGCCTGCTTCTGGTTGTTGCCTTCGAGCACCACCCGGTCCCCTGGGGCGATCAACAGCTCCAGTGCCTCGACGATGCGCTCGGTTGGCAGCACCACACCGTCGGCCAGGTGACGGACCCGCTCCAGGCGGCGCTGCTTCTCGGCGCGCCGCCTGGACCATTGCGGCGGTGGATTCTTCGTTATGGTCATGGGTGACTCCACGGGTTCGCTGTCGTGGGGGCACAGTAGGACGCGGGGGTTGGGTGATCAATCAAGCTGGGGGCGTGATCGTTACGGTCAGGGTAATGGTTGCAAGGAGGTTGCCTGCAATGCACGACCCTGAAAAACTCAAAGCCGTAGCCATGGCAAAAACGCACGCCTCACCTGCAGATATATCCATTGTGCAGGGCAATTTTGCATGACAGGATCCACCGATCCTCCAGCGCACTCCAGACTTCACTTGGAAAATCAATAACAAAGCAGGAAGAACGCGATGACCGCGCACGCTCATACCTCGGCAACGGCCCATGTACTGGCCGAGGTCCGCAACCAGATTGGCCACCTCACCCTCAACCGCCCCAGTGGCCTCAACGCCCTGACCCTCGACATGGTGCGCAGCCTGCGCCAGCACCTGGACCATTGGGCCGATGACCCGCAGGTGCAAGCGGTGGTGCTGCGCGGCGAAGGCCCCAAAGGCTTTTGCGCCGGCGGCGACATCCGCTCGCTGCATGACAGCTACAAGGCTGGCGACACGCTGCACGAAGACTTCTTCGTCGAGGAATACGCCCTTGACCTGGTGATCCACCGCTACCGCAAACCGGTGCTGGTGCTGATGGACGGCTTCACCCTGGGTGGCGGCATGGGCCTGGCACAGGGCTGCGACCTGCGTATCGTCACCGAGCGCAGCCGGCTGGGGATGCCCGAAGTCGGCATCGGCTATTTCCCCGACGTTGGCGGCAGCTACTTCCTCTCGCGCATCCCCGGGGAGCTGGGCACCTACCTGGGCGTCAGTGGCGCGCAGATCCAGGCGGCCGACGCGCTGTATTGCGGGCTGGCCGACTGGTACCTGCCAAGCGAAAAACTCGCGGAACTGGATGAAGGCCTCGACCAACTGGACTTCGGCGCCCATCCGCTCAAGGCGTTGCAAAACCTGCTCGCGAAGCTGGGCAGCCAGGTGCTGGACGACGCGCCGCTGGAAAAACTGCGCCCGGTCATCGACCACTTCTTCGCCCTGCCTGATATGGCAGCAATCATCGAGCAACTGCGGGCAGTCAGCATCGGCGACAGCCACCAGTGGGCGCTGGCCACCGCCGACCAGCTGGAAAGCCGCTCGCCACTGGCCATGGCGGTTACCCTGGAGATGTTGCGCCGCGGCCGTTACCTGCCGCTGGAAGCGTGCTTCGCCATGGAGCTGCACCTTGACCGCCAGTGGTTCCAGCACGGCGACATCATCGAAGGTGTGCGCGCCCTGATCATCGACAAGGACAAGCAGCCACGCTGGAACCCGCCGACCTTGGCGGGCCTGCAACGCCAGCGCGTCGACCAATTCTTCGAAGGCCTGTGAGCCGGGGAGTACACAGATGCAAGACCTGGAACTGAGCGAAGAGCAGATCATGATCCGCGACATGGCCCGGGACTTCGCCCGCGGCGAAATCGCCCCGCATGCCCAGGCCTGGGAAAAAGCCGGCTGGATCGATGACGGCGTGGTGCGCAAGATGGGTGAGCTGGGCCTCTTGGGCATGGTGGTGCCGGAAGACTTCGGCGGCAGCTACACCGACTACGTGGCCTATGCCCTGGCCGTCGAGGAAATCTCCGCAGGCTGTGGCGCCACCGGTGCGATGATGAGCATCCACAATTCGGTGGGCTGCGGCCCGCTGCTGGCCTATGGCACGCCCGAGCAGCAGCAGGCATGGCTACCGCGCCTGGCCAGCGGCGAGGTGATCGGCTGCTTCTGCCTGACCGAGCCACAGGCCGGTTCCGAAGCGCACAACCTGCGCACCCGCGCCGAGTTGATCGACGGCCAATGGGTGATCAATGGCGCCAAGCAGTTCGTCAGCAACGCCCGCCGCGCGGGCCTGGCGATCGTCTTTGCCGTGACCGACCCAGAGCTGGGCAAGAAAGGCCTCTCCGCATTCCTGGTACCCACCGACAATCCGGGGTTCAAGGTCGATCGCAGCGAACACAAGATGGGTATCCGTGCATCCGACACCTGCGCCGTCACCTTCGACAATTGCCGCATCCCCGCCGCCAACCTGTTGGGCGAGCGTGGCAAGGGCCTGGCCATTGCCTTGTCCAACCTCGAAGGCGGGCGTATCGGCATCGCGGCCCAGGCCCTGGGCATCGCCCGTGCCGCGTTCGAGGCTGCGCTGGTCTATTCCCGCGACCGGGTGCAGTTCGGCAAGCCGATCAACGAGCACCAGAGCATCGCCAACCTGCTGGCCGACATGCAGGTGCAGGTCAATGCCGCACGGCTGCTGATCCTGCATGCCGCACGTCTGCGCAGCGCAGGCAGACCCTGCCTGTCGGAGGCGTCACAGGCCAAGCTGTTCGCATCGGAGATGGCCGAGCGGGTGTGCTCGATGGCGATCCAGGTGCATGGCGGCTATGGCTACCTGGAAGATTACCCGGTCGAGCGCTATTACCGTGACGCACGCATCACGCAGATCTATGAAGGGTCGAGCGAGATCCAGCGGATGTTGATTGCCAGGGAGTTGAAGCACTATCCGTTGTGATGTTCCTCGCTGGGGCCCACAGGTAAAGCCCTGCCCGCCAGGCTGGCAGGGCTCCTGTGGGAGCAACTGGCTTGCCAGCGATTGTGCCCGTCAAGTCAGCGCCGTTGCTTGAAGGTCTGCGAAGGCAGCTGCCCAAAACGCTCGCGGTAGGTCTCGGAAAACCGCCCCAGGTGCAGGAAGCCGTAATCCATCGCCAGTTCCGTCACACTGCGCACCGCGCAACTGCCATCGCTCAGGCACGCATGCACCCGCTCCAGTTTGCGTTGGCGTACGTACTGCTTGGGCGTGGTGCCCAGGTGGCGATCGAACAACGCATACAATGAACGCACACTCATGCAGGCCTGTTCGGCCAGCGTCTCGGCTGCCAGCTCCAGTTTGAGGTTGCGGTCGATGTAGTCCAGGATCCGCTCCAGGCTGGCCCCCGGCGTAGCCAGGCTTTCCCGGCGGATGTTGGTGCTCATCAGCGTCAACAGCTTGCTGGCGACGATCTGGCTGTAGTGCCCCTGCACCCGCGGCAGCGAATCACTCACCTCGGCCTCATGGCAGACCATGGCCAGCAGGTTGACGAAACCGTCCAGCTCTTCGAGCCGGTAGTGGTTGCGCAAAAACCGTACTCCTCCCTCAGGCCGCTGCCAGCGCTGCTCCTCGCAGATCGAGTCGAGCATGTGCGTCGGCACCTTGAGAATGAACTTCTCGCAGTCTTCGGAATAGGTAAGGTCCACCGGGTCGTCGGGGTTGATCAGCAGCAGCTCGCCCGGCACCAGGTGGTGCTCGCGCTGATGCCCGCGCCACAGGCAGTTGCCGTTGAGCAGCACCTGCAAGTGATAGATGGTTTCCAGGGCTGGTGAGGTGACCCGCACGCTGCCACCGTAGCTGATGCGGCACAGGTCGAGCTCGGCGAACTTGCGGTGGCTGAGGCTGGCCTGCGGATGCGTGGTGCGCGACAGCCCGATGCAGTGCTGGCCCACATGACGGTTGACGTAATCGGATACCGCATAAGGGTCGGCGTGATGGAACACGCTACTGCGCTCGCTCAGCAGGCGGCTTTCCATAGGCAAGGCACTCGGTATCGTTATTGTTCTGGGCGCCGCACCCTACTGGCCTGGGGCCTGTGGTTGCGGTCGTTCACGGTCATTCTACCGGGCCGGGGTCGGGTTTCTAAAGGCAGCTGACCGCCGGTGGCTTGGTCCCACACTAAGCAAAAGATGGGGGTTGGGCAATGAGATGTTCGGATTGGCCGGGCGGCTATCGGACAGGCGCGAGCAGCGCTTGGGCGGTTATCGAACGAAACAGCTTGCAACCAACCTGCACGTCCACCCGGTAACTTTTCCCACATCAGAACCTGCGGATCTGTTAAAAAACCGCATGCCCACCTACTTCCTTACGCACCTGCGCCGTCGCTGGCTCACCTGGCTGTGTGCCACCTTCCTGATGGTCGGCCTGCCGGCCGGCTGCGCCGTGCTGCAGCACAAGGAACGCGAACTGGTATTCCGTATCGAGCCTGGCCAGGCCAGCTGGTTCCGCGGCCTGCCCAATGGTGTGCAGGAACTGGACCTGCGCCCGCGCAGCTTCGCCGCCAACCAGAGCCTGCACGCCTGGTGGTGGCCGGCCCGCCGCGCCGATGCGCCGGCCATCCTCTACCTGCACGGCGTACGCTGGAACCTCACCGGCCAGCTGTTTCGCATCGAACAGCTGCATGCCATGGGGTATTCGGTGCTGGCCGTGGATTACCGAGGCTTCGGCCAAAGCCGCGGCGGCCTGCCGTCCGAAGCGACAGTTTACGAAGACGCGCGCATTGCCTGGGAGCGGTTTGCCCAACTGCAACCCGATGCAGGCAAACGCCTGATCTTTGGCCATTCACTGGGCGGCGCAGTGGCGGTGGAGCTGGCTGCCGACCTGGCGCGCCAGGCGCAGAAAGACGGCGGTACAGCACCGGCGCGGGGGTTGATCCTGGAGTCGACCTTCACCTCGCTGGGCGATGTCGCCGCTGCCGTGGCCGATACCACCCTGCCGGTGCGCTGGTTGCTGTCGCAGAAATTCGATTCGCTGGACAAGATCAAGGACGTCGGCCTGCCATTGTTGCTGGTGCACGGGCTCGACGACCGTTTCGTGCCGCCGCGTTTCAGCCAGCAATTGTTCGAAGCGGCGCAGGAGCCCAAAACCTTGTTGCTGGTACCAGGGGCCAGCCACAACAACAGCATGAGCCGCGCCGGCCAGCGCTATCAGCGTGCGATTCGGGCATTGCTGTAACGGGGTTCACTGCACCGGCAGGAAATTCATCAGCAACAGGCTTTGCGCGTAGTTGAGCCCGATCCGCCGGTAGCGCTCATCTAACAGTTGCGCCAGCAGATCCAGCCGCGCCACGATCTTGCCGAACTCCACTGCAAAACTCAGGTTGCTGCCCTCCTGCGAAATCTCGTTGGAAAATAGCAGCAATACCCCATTGGCATCCTGGCGCTGGCTGAGCATCCAGGTGGCCTTTTCGATGTTGCGAGCGGCGTTGTTGACGAACAAAGGGTCGATGGTGTCCGTCATGTAGAACTCGGTTCGCCCACCGTGTGCGGTGATCAGCATGCTGCCGATGGCGTAGATGAACGCACCGACCCGGTCACCGCGAAACTCCGGGCTCAGGGCATAACTCAAGGCAACGAGGTCGCGACGGTTACCCAGCTGCGCCAAGGGTTGACGCTGTTCGATGGCAATGCGGATCTGCCGCTCTGCAGTGGCGGCATCGAGGTAACCGGACATCTTCCACTGGCTGGGGTTGCGCAGGTACAGCTTGTTCATCAGCAGGTACAGGCTCTGCAGGTTGTCGCGCATGGCCAGCGTCGCCATGCGGTCGACACTGGTCTGGAACAGCTCGCTGGGCTTGCCGTTGCCGAACTGGCTGACGATGTCCTGGCCTTGCTGCTGGGTGCAGGCGCCCAGGCAGACCAGTGTGCCTGCCAGCAGCAGGCGCGGGAAGAATACGGGTTTGCTTGCAACCATCGGCACCGGGTCGAAATCGGCGGCCGTGCCGGGGATCGGCGCGGCCTGGCCAAGCATAGAGCCCGCAAACCGGAAAAAGTGCGATGGCGGGGCTACCGCAAGTCAGTGCACCTGCTCGCCGGCTTGCCTAGGTCTGCCAGGCTGGCGCCCATGAAAGCCCTGCAACCAGCGATCACATGGCGTGGCGCAGCATCTGCACCACTTGAGCGTGCAGTACCGGATCACCACACGCCACCACACAGCCGCCGTGCTGTGCCGAACTGCCATCCCAAGCGGTGATCACCCCGCCCGCCCCTTCGATGATCGGCATCAGCGCCTGCACGTCATACGGTTGCAGGCTCGCTTCGACGATCACATCGACAAACCCCGAGGCCAGCATGCAGTAGGCGTAGCAATCGCCGCCGTAGCGCATCAGCCGCGCCTTGTCAGCCACGGCCTGGAACGCAGCCTTGCGCTCTGGGGTATCGAACATGTCTGGCGTCGTGCACATCAAGGTTGCCGCCGCCAGGTCTGCACAGGCGCGGGTCTTCAATGGCGTGCCGCTGCGCCACGCACCTTCGGGGGTACCGACGAAACGCTCACCGGTGAAAGGTTGGTTCATCACCCCCAGCACGGGGCGGGTACCATCGTTGAGGGCGATCAGCGTACCCCACAGTGGCAGGCCGGTGATGAAGGCGCGGGTGCCATCGATGGGGTCGAGCACCCAGGTCAATGGGCTGCTGCCGATTGCCACACCCTGCTCTTCGCCAAGAATGCCGTGTTCCGGGTAACGCGCCTGGATCAGCGTGCGCATGGCGTCTTCGGCAGCCTTGTCGGCCACGGTCACCGGGTCGTACAGGCGCCCGCCCTTGTCCTCGACGTCCAGGCTGGCACGAAAGTACGGCTGGATCGCGGCTGCAGCGGCATCGGCCAACTGCTCGGCGAAGGCGCGGAATTCGCCGGTCTGTTCAGCACTCAGGGACATGAAACGGGCCTCGTGAAATGATGGGGCTGGCATCATACCCGACAAACCCTTTGGCGGTAGACGCCTGCGTATTCGCGGGCAAGCCCGCTGCCGCCTAGACTGAACAGACCAGATCAACAGGCATGAACCGGGGGGCTGCCCACACGTGGAGGTGTGCGATGAGCCAGTTCAAGCGTTTGTTAGTCATGCTCGGCCCGCAGATGCGTTACACGCCCGCGCTGCAACGCGCGGCGGCGTTGGCTGAATCCAGCGGTGCCCTGCTGGATATCAATGTCTTCGTCGACGATGTCGACACCTTTGGCCTGATGAGCGACGGCCGTGAACGCGAGCGGCTACTCGCCGACAACCGCCAGTGGCTGGCCGATGCCACCGAGCAATTGCGCGATGACGGCCTGGACGTGTCCACCGAACTGCTGCTCACCCGTGATCCGCTGGGCAGCGTGATCGAGCGCATCGAGCAGTTGGGCTGTGATTTGCTGATCAAGGATGTACAGCACGAACCAGTGCTCAAGCGCCTGTTGGTCACACCGCTGGACTGGCAACTGCTCAAGGACAGCCCGGTGGCCGTACACCTGGTGAGCGACATTCGCCTGCCACTGCCCCGGCAAATCGCCGTCGCCGTCGACCTCAACAGCCACGGTGCCGGCGAACACCTGGACGAGCAGGTGATCCACTGCGCCCATGCCTTGGCCCTGCAGTGCAACGCCGAACTGCACCTGTTGCATGTATGCGATGCGGCCAGGACCCATCTCGCCGACTTCGGCGCCGGCACGGTGACCATGCCCGGTTTCGAGGGCAGTGTGCGCACCGCGCAACGGGCAGCGTTCAATCGCCTGGGTGACCATCACCAGGTCCCGCTGGAACGCCGACACTTTCTGGAAGGTGCAGCGATTCGGGCGATCGCCCAGTTCGTCAGCCACGGCCGAGTCGATGTGATCGTGATGGGCAACCACCGGCATGACGCCATGCAGACGTTCCTGGGCGGGACCACGGCGCATGTGCTGGAGCATCCGCTGTGCAATGTGCTGGCGGTCAAAGGGGTGCGTTGAGGCATCAGCTGAAACTTTTGGGGCTGTCGGATTGATCGCCGGCTGCGCGGCGCTTGATCTGACAGCCCAGTCAATCGCACGACCAGCATCAAACTGGTACTCCCGACCCACTTAAAAATAATGCATTTGATAATGATTCGTAGTACTTTCGCGACGTATCACTCCCCTTCCTAGCGCCCTACTTCAGGATCGTACCGTCGATGCGTCGCACGTTCGTTTCGCTTTGTGTACTACATGCTGTCTCCCCGTTGGCTTTCGCCGAGGCCGAATCTCTCGGTAACCCCGCCCAGATCGAACTCCAGGCCCTGAACATTAGCGGTGCCGCCGACACTGAACGCGCCGACGGGCCGGTCGACGGCTACAAAGCCAGTCGTTCGGCCAGTGCCACACGCACAGACACCGTACTGCACGAAATACCGCAATCGATCAGCGTCGTACCCAAGGATGTACTCGAAGACACCGGTGCCACGCGGCTGCAGGACGGCCTGGACTACGCAGGCGGCGTCGGCCGCGCCAACAACTTTGGCGGCCAGGGCCTGACCACTTTCACGGTGCGCGGTTTCACCACGGGCGAGTTCTACCGCAACGGCTTCCCGATCAACCGTGGCTACCCGAACGCTCCCGATGCCAACAGTGTGGAGCGGCTGGAAGTGATCCGCGGCCCGGCCACCAGCCTCTATGGCCGTGGCGACCCGGGCGGGACCTTCAACGTGGTCAGCAAGCAGCCGCTGGCGGACCCCAAGGTGACGCTTGGCAGCCAGCTCGACGACCAGGGCATGCACCGGGCAACGCTCGATGCCACGGGGCCGCTCAATGAAGATGGCTCGCTCGCCTACCGCCTGAACGTGCTGGGTGAAGGTGGTGATAGCTTC
Source organism: Pseudomonas sp. M2 (assembly GCF_015751845.1). Taxonomy (NCBI): domain Bacteria; kingdom Pseudomonadati; phylum Pseudomonadota; class Gammaproteobacteria; order Pseudomonadales; family Pseudomonadaceae; genus Pseudomonas; species Pseudomonas sp. M2. The sequence continues at coordinate 4,905,875 of NZ_JADOUD010000001.1, read as the reverse complement.
CGCGACGATGTCGAGAGCGAACGCTATGACGTTGCGCCCGTGCTCAGCTGGCAGGTCAATGACGCCACGAAGATCGTCTTCGAGGGCGACTTCATGCGCAACAACCACCCGCTCGACCGGGGCCTTACCCGCCTGCCCGGCCAGCGCGGCACCGCCTCGCGTGACACCAATATCTGGGAAAAAGGCAGCGACAACCTGCTGCACAACGACAACAACATGGCGCAGTTGCGCTTCGAGCACGCGCTCAGCGATGACTGGACCTTGGGCGGCGGCATGCAGTGGCTGGACGGCTCACTCAAGGGCAACGCCGTGGAAGCCAATGCTTTGCAGGCCGACGGCCGCACCCTGGGGCGCAACTTCAACTACCGCAAGCTCGAATGGACCGACCGTGACTACCAGCTCAACCTGACCGGCCACTTCGACACAGGTGGCTTCGCCCACACCCTGCTGACCGGTATCGAATATGAAGACTATGACTACAGCTCGATCATTCAACGCTCGGCCGACGGTGCTGTCGCCTATCCGATCGACATCTTCGACCCGGTGCTGGGCCAGCCGCGCCCTGCCCTGACCCGCACGACTACCCACGACAAGGAAAACCTCAAGACCTGGGCCGCCTTCATCCAGGACCAGGTCGCCCTGACCGAGCGCCTGAAGGCGCTTGCCGGCGTGCGTTTCGAGCGTTACGAACATGACTACGACAACAAACGGAACAATGCTGGTGACTTCAGCAAGGGCGAAAACGGCGTCACCCCTCGTTTCGGCCTGCTGTATGACATCACCGACACGCTTGCCGTGTACGCCAACACCGCGCGCTCGTTCAAACCCAACAGTGGCGCCAGCCTGCAAGGCAGTGGTTTCGACCCTGAGAAAGGCAAGTCGTATGAGTTGGGTGTGAAGTGGGAAGCGCCCGATCGCCAGCTAAGCATCGACGCGGCTGTCTACCACATCGTCAAGGAAAACGTGCTGACCCGCGACCCCAATGACCCTTCTGGTACCTACAGCATCGCCGCCGGCGAGGTGCGCAGCCGCGGGCTGGACATCAACATTGCCGGCAACCTCACCCCTGAGTGGCGTGTGATCGGTGGCTATGCCTATGTCGACGCCGAGGTCACCCAAGACAACACCGTGCCCAGCGGCACGCGCCTGGCGAACATCCCGCGCAACAGCTTCAGCCTGCTGAACACCTACGAGTTTCAGGATGGACTGGCCAAGGGCCTGGGGCTGGGGGTTGGGGTGAAGTACATCGATGACCGTGCCGGGCAGACCGCCGCGACGACCTACACCATGGCGAGCTACAGCGTGGTCGACCTGCACAGCTTCTACAAGGTCAACGAGCATGTACGGCTGAACCTGGACGTGAAGAACGTGTTCAACAAGGGCTATGACGAAGGGGCGTTCAACACTTACGTGTACCCGGGTGCACCGCGCACGGTGCAAGCCGGGGTTGCGTACACCTTCTGAATGGCCGGGGCCGCTGGCGCGGCCCGCCGTTTCAGAACGCCTTGCTGTAGAACAGCGAGTAGGATTCGATGCCGTCGTTCGGCTGTTTGATACCGGCGTTGGAGTAGTGCATGGCACGGATGCCGACTTTCTGCTCGCCCGGCAACTTCAGGCCGAAGCCGATGCGGTCCTCGAAATTGACCGACGAACCCAGGTGTTGATCGCCGACATCGGTCTTGGAAAATGCTGCCAGGCCGATGCCTGCCTCGATGTACGGGGTGTAGGTGAAGCCGCTGAATTCGTAGGTGAACACCGGGCTGAACGACAGCGAGTGAGCACCGCTGGCCTCGCCACCTTCCCAGTAGGTGTAGGCTGCATCCCAATAACCGGTCACGAAGCCGGTGCTGCTTTGCAGCCATTTCTTGTCCCAGTCGAAGGCCAGGCCGATACGGTAAGTCATGTCGCCCTGGCTGGTGGCGCCCACGGCGCCGGACACCTGCGCGGCCTGGGCCAGATTGGCCCCGGCAACAGCCAATGCGGCGGCTGCGAGCATAGTGGCAAGACGGGTTTTCATCGATGACATCTCCTGATGGTCAACACGGGCAAGCGGGGGCTTTTGCCCCTCGATTTTTACGGTGGCCGGTGCATCCAACCGGTCACACGAGGTAATACTTTTCTGATTATTGTCCAATTAATCAGAAAGTTGGAAGTGAATTGCCACCAATGGCTAATGTTCAGTACGGTCTGAGCCAGCGCGCCGCTCCTCAAGCAGCTTAACGAACATGCTCAAGCTGCGCGATACGGTACCGCGGCGCCACACCAGCCAGGTCTTGAGGTAGCGAAAATCCTCCGACATGGGCCAGGCGCTAACCGTGGTGCAGCCGGGCATGTTGTCGAGCATGCTGCGTGGCAACATGGCCAGGCCGGCACCTGCGCTGACGCAGGCGAGCATGCCGTGGTAGGACTCCATTTCATGGATCTTGCCTGGTACCGCCTGGTCCTGGACGAACCAGTTCTCGAAATGATGGCGGTACGAGCAGTTGGCACGGAAGGCGTAGATACTCGCACCGTTGACGTCCTGCGCACGGGTTACCGGGGCATGGTTGAGCGGCGAGATGATCACCATCTCCTCCTCGAATACCGGCATGCCTTCAAGCGTGGGGTGCAACAACGGGCCATCGACGAATGCTGCCACCAGGCGCCCGGACAGCACGCCTTCAAGCATGGTCCCCGACGGCCCCGTGGAAAGGTCCAGGTCGACTTTCGGGTAGCGCTGGTTATAGGCGGCCAGCAATGCCGGTATACGCACGGCTGCGGTGCTCTCCAGCGAACCCAGGGCGAAGGTGCCTTGCGGGTCTTCGCCCGCCACCGTCAACCGGGCCTCGTGCACCAGGTCGAGGATGCGCCGGGTGTATTCGAGGAAGTTCCAGCCAGCCGGCGACAGGCGCAGGCGGCTTTTTTCACGGATGAACAACTCGACACCCAGGTCTTCCTCCAGCTGCTTGATGCGCGTGGTCAGGTTAGACGGCACCCGATGGATGTGCTGGGCGGCGGCGCTGATGCTGCCCTGTTCGGCCACTGCCTTGAAGATCTCCAATTGCACCAGATCCACAGTCATTCTCCAAACGTGAATGTTTCGCTCATTATTATTCAGTTTTCATTAAACCCCTAGCCCACTAGTCTGGCCTCACTGATGAACAACAACGAGTGTGCAGCCATGAGCCAGATCAGCAGCCTGACCCACGCCATCTCCATCGACCCGCACAGCGGCGAGCAGATCGGCAGCTACCCTTTCGACACCGACGCCGCACTGGAAGCGGCGCTGCAACGTGCCGAGGCTGGCTATCGCCAGTGGCGCCAGGTGTCGCTGGGTCAGCGCAGCGAGTACCTGCTTGCCCTGGCCGACACCCTTGAGGCCAAGGCCGAAACCTTCGCGCTGATGATCAGCCGCGAAATCGGCAAGCCGATCAGCCAGGCCCGAGGTGAAGTGAACAAGTGCGTCGGCCTGTGCCGCTGGTACGCCGAGCACGGCCCGGCGATGCTTGCGGCTGAGCCGACCCAGGTCGAAAAAGCGCGTATCGAATACCGCCCGCTGGGCCCGATCCTGGCCGTGATGCCGTGGAATTTCCCGATCTGGCAGGTGCTGCGTGGCGCCGTACCGGCGATCCTGGCCGGCAACACCTATGTGCTCAAGCATGCGCCGAACGTCATGGGCAGCGCCTATCTGATGGGCGACCTGTTCAAGGATGCCGGCTTGCCCGAAGGCGTGTTCGAGGTACTCAACGTGACCCCGGACGGCGTCACCCGCGCCATCAACGACCCGCGCATCGCTGCCGTGACGTTGACCGGCAGCGTGCGTGCCGGCATGGCGATCGGCGCCCAGGCCGGTGCCGCGCTGAAGAAATGCGTGCTCGAGCTGGGTGGTTCCGATCCGTTCATCGTGCTGGCCGACGCCGACCTGGATGCTGCGGTGAAAGCCGCCGTGGTTGGCCGCTACCAGAACACCGGGCAGGTCTGCGCCGCGGCCAAGCGCCTGATCGTGGAAGAGAGCATCGTCGAGGCATTCACGCGCAAGTTCGTCGAGGCGACACGCCAGTTGAAGGTCGGCAACCCGCTGGAAGATGACACCTACATCGGCCCGATGGCGCGCTACGACCTGCGCGACGAGCTCGATGGCCAGGTCCAGGCGACCCTCGCCGAGGGCGCCACCTTGCTGTTGGGCGGCAACAAGGTCGAAGGCGTGGGCAACTTCTACGCCCCGACCGTGTTCGCCAACGTCACCCCGGACATGACCGCGTTCAAGCAGGAGCTGTTCGGCCCCGTGGCTGCGATCATCACTGCCCGCGATGCCGAACATGCGGTGGAGCTGGCCAACGACAGCGAATTCGGCCTGGCATCGACCATCTACACCGCAGACTATGCCCTGGCCGAGCGCATGACGGCAGCGCTGGACACCGGTGGGGTGTTCATCAACGGCTATTGCGCTTCTGACCCCCGCGTGGCCTTTGGTGGGGTGAAAAAGAGTGGCTTCGGGCGTGAGCTGTCGCATTTTGGCGTGCGCGAGTTCACCAACGCGCAAACCGTGTGGCTGGATCGCAACTGATTTCGTGAGCCGGGGCTGCTTTGCAGCCCAATCGCCGGCAAGCCGGCTCCCACAGTGACCGTGCTGCCCGTACGGTTTTCAAAGCTGGCAGCAATTGCTGTGGGAGCCGGCTTGCCGGCGATTGGGCCGCGCAGCGGCCCCGGGGCACGCTCAATCGCGGACCTGGTCCTTGACCCAGTCCAGCATCCCCCCTGGCACGATCAGCTCGTGCCGCGCCCGCGAACATGCGGTGTACAGCCCGGCCAGCATCCGTGCCCGCTCATTGCGGTTGCCGGCCGTTACCGGCGCAACCATCAGCTCCGGCGAGACCATCACCCGGGCGAACTCCATGTTCTTCACATCGCGTACACGGCCAAGGAACAGCTTAGGCGCCTTGTCCCAGCGGTAGCGGCTCTTGGCCTTGGCAAAGTGCTCCGGGGTGTAGCCCTTGCGCAGCATATTGGCCACGGCAACGAACGCCTTGTCGTCCCCCTTGTCTTGCTCAAGCGCCTGCCAGCTTGGGTATCGGAACAGCATCGGGTGACGCGGCCGCGTGCCATAGCGGTACAACTCGATGCAATCCTCGACGAACAGCTCGAAATCCTTGCGCGCGCTTTGCAGCAGCACGAACGGCACACCCTGGTGGGTCAGGCGCTGGAACCAACCGAACAACCCCCACTCGTCATCGACGATCAACGCGGTGGGCTGCTCGGGTACCGTCACAGCATCGAAGAAACTGACCCGCGTGTAATGCTCGGCACTGCCGCTGAAGGCTGCCTGGATGGCCGCCGGGTGGGCCTGGATCAACGGGTTGAGTACGCTGTCCATGGCAGGCCCTGCGCGTAATGAATGGTCGATATAACGCTGGCGGATGAAGCCGCCATGGTGCGGGCTCAAGCCATTGAGGTTCTGCAGCTCATCGCCCAGGGCAATGACAGATTGCGGGCTGCGATCCAGCACGGCGACCATGGGTGCGGACAACTCGTGGGCTTCATCGACGATCACATGGGTATAGCGGCTGTCGATCAGTTCGGCCGTCAGCGACAACAGTTTGACCCGATGGTAATCGCGCACCGGCAACTGGATCTCCCGCGACGATGGGCGGGTCAGCTCCTGCCAGTACAACCTGGCCTTTTCCAGCAGCACTTCCTGATCCAGCGGCGAGGTCCCCGGGCCGGCCCAGGGCAAGTGATGCAGCTGCAACTGGTTGTCGCCGCTGCGGCAGAAGCTGCGCACGGCCTTGATGCACAGGGCGACCACGTCCCGGGCGGCCAAGGGGCCGATATCCGGGATGGCCAGCCATTTCACCACCTGCGCCTCTTGCGGGCGCCATGACAACTTGGTTCGGTACGGATCGCGCAGGCGCCAACCGTTGCTGGTGAGGTCGCGGTTGAGAATCTCGTCGGCCAGTTGGCCAAAGGTCATCGCCGTGAACGCCTCAGCATCCTTGACCCGTGCCCGCAGTGCCCTGAGCTGGCCTTCGGTGAGGGCCAGCAGCAAGGTGCGTTGCGGGTCGAGCAGGCGCGCGAACTGGTGGATCAGGAAGGTTTTGCCGGTACCGGCGAACCCCTGCACCGCCACCGACTCGTCCACCCCGGACAAGAACTCGCGCAGCAGGCGGTTCTGCTGGTCGCTGAGCATGAGGTCGCTGGCCAACGACGGCAGGTACACCGGGTGCAACGGCGTGACCCGCTGCCGGTAGCTGCCGGCGAACTGGAAGTTCCACTGGCCTTCGGCGTCCTGAAATTCTTCCGCCGGGTAGTCGACTTCGGGTGATACCAGCGCGACGCCGTTCTCACCCAGCATGCCGAGCCCCATGGCAAACGCCTCGCGGTCGAAATGCTGCGCTACCTGGCCCTGAAAACGGCCAGGCGCCGCCGTTTCGACCTCATTGGCAATACGCACGATTTCAGCGAAGCGGCGTTCCTGTGCGTCAGCCGAAACGCTGGCAGGCTGGCGCGGCAGGTTCTGCACGAACAGCACGGAGGCCGCCTGCAGCACGCTGGCGCCAGGGAAAAAGTCGGTGGCTGGGGGGGCGCTGGCGAGGCGCTCGGCCTGGTCGCTGGGCAAAGGCAGGTAGAACATCGGGACCTCGGGTGAACACTGCCGGGCACGATAGCAACTTTCCCGACGCAATGCTGGGTTTAACCGCGAACCGGCCGGCCCCGCTTGAGCGTCTCGCTGGGCAGTTCCCGGAACAACTGCCGATAGCTTTCGGAAAAGCGCCCCAAATGCCAGAACGACCAGCGCATGGCCACTTCGGCAACCGTCACCTCGCCACCGCGCAACAGGTCGCGCCGCGCCCCATTGAGCCGGCGAAGCCGCAGCCAATGGGCCGGCGGCATGCCGGTAAACGCCTTGAATGCCTGCTGCAGCTGGCGCAGGGAAACGCCGGCAACGTCTGCCAACTCCAGCAGGTTAAGGGTTTCTTCGGGGCAGTCGGCAGCCCACTCACTGACCCGCTGCATGATCGCCCGCTCCTCTCCCCGCCGCCCCAGCGCTCCGCCCTGCAGCTGCTGGCAGGCGTTATCCAGGATGAACAGGCAGTCTTCCAGCAACTGTTCGGCCAACGCTTGCCCCGCAAGTGGGCAATCGGCTTGCCCCAATCGCGTCAGGGTAGCGCTGAGCCAACTGCCGAACAGCGCATTCTGGCCGCTGCCCAGCGGCACCATGAACAAGCCGTCAAGGCGCTGCGGGTCGAGGGCGTGGCTGGCCAGGAAGGCCTGGTCGAACACCACCGCCACCTCCTGGTAGTTCTCCGGTGTGATCCAGATATTGCGGCTCTGTTCGTTGAGCAGGTACAGGCTGTTTTCGCTGCGGTCGAAGCAAAACGCCAACGCGCCGCTGGGGGCACGGAAAAACTGCTCGACCCGCGTGTTCAGGCGCTCTTCGTACACCTGCACGCCATCCAGGCCCAGGCAACGCAGCTGGCCGCTGAAGTGGCCGGGCGACATCTGCCGGTACTGCTGCTGCCAACCGGGGGTGGCGCGCACCTGTTCGGTCACATCGGTGGTGTGGAAGGCCTGGACCTGCAAGGCATTGGGCGTTGTCACGCTGCGTCCTAATTGCACTCTTTTGGTGCATTCATTGCCGAAGAAAGTGGATAGATTGCCCTGGGGGCTGCGCCCAAGATAGCCCTCAGCACGGCATGTGGGAAGGCTCCTGCACACCAGTGCCACAAAAACCCAACCAAGAGGTCTGTATGAACGCCCCCTTCGATCAGCTTTCCACCTGGCTGAAAGAACACCGGATCACCGAAGTCGAATGCGTGATCAGCGACCTGACCGGCATCGCCCGCGGCAAGATCGCACCGACCGCCAAGTTCCTCCATGAGCGTGGCATGCGCCTGCCCGAGAGCGTGCTGCTGCAGACCGTCACCGGCGACTACGTCGACGATGACATCTACTACAGCCTGCTCGATGCCGCTGACATCGACATGGTCTGCCGCCCCGACCCGACTGCGGTGTATCAGATCCCCTGGGCCATCGAACCGACCGCCATCGTGATCCACGACACCTTCGACAAACAGGGTAACCCCATCGAACTGTCGCCGCGCAACGTGCTGAAGAAGGTGCTCAAGCTCTATGCCGACAAGGGCTGGCGGCCGATCGTCGCTCCAGAGATGGAGTTCTACCTGACCAAGCGTTGCGAAGACCCGGACTTGCCACTGCAAGTGCCACTGGGCCGCTCCGGCCGCGCCGAAAGCGGGCGCCAGTCGTTTTCCATCGATGCCGCCAACGAATTCGACCCCTTGTTCGAAGACGTCTATGACTGGTGCGAACTGCAAGGCCTGGACCTCGACACGCTGATCCACGAAGACGGCCCGGCGCAGATGGAGATCAATTTCCGCCATGGCGATGCGCTGGACCTGGCCGACCAGATCACCGTGTTCAAGCGCACGATGCGTGAGGCGGCGCTCAAGCACAACGTGACGGCCACCTTCATGGCCAAGCCGATCACCGATGAACCGGGCAGTGCCATGCACCTGCACCAGAGCGTGGTCGACATCGCCAGCGGCAAGCCGGTGTTCGCCAACGACGATGGCAGCATGAGCGCGCTGTTCCTGCACCACATCGGCGGCCTGCAGAAGTACATCCCCAAGCTGTTGCCGATGTTTGCCCCGAACGTCAACTCCTTCCGCCGCTTCCTGCCGGACACCTCGGCGCCAGTCAACGTCGAATGGGGCGAGGAAAACCGCACCGCCGGCCTGCGCGTGCCGACCTCGAGCCCCGACGCCATGCGCGTGGAAAACCGCCTGCCGGGTGCCGACGCCAACCCCTACCTGGCGATCGCCGCGAGCCTGCTGTGCGGCTACCTGGGCATGGTCGAGAAGGTCGAACCCAGTGCGCCGGTACAAGGCCGCGCCTACGAGCGGCGCAACCTGCGCCTGCCGATCACCATCGAGGACGCGCTGCAGCACATGGAGGACTGCCAGACCGTACAGCGTTACCTGGGCAAGCAGTTCGTCCAGGGCTACGTGGCGGTCAAACGTGCCGAGCATGAAAACTTCAAGCGTGTGATCAGCTCGTGGGAGCGTGAATTCCTGCTGCTCAGCGTCTGATCTGCGGGGGCTGCCGTGCAGCCCCTCACACCCAACCCAAAGAACAAGACCAACGAGGTGTCGACATGCGTCATCTGCAAGCCCTGATTCCTGCAGCATTCACCCTGCTGTTCGGTGCAGCCGCCCAGGCTCAGCCCACGGTCAGCGTGTACAACTGGACCGACTACATTGGCGATACCACCCTGGCCGACTTCCAGGCCAGCAGCGGGATCAAGGTGGTCTATGACGTGTTCGATTCCAACGAAACCCTGGAGGGCAAGCTGCTTGCCGGGCGCACCGGCTACGATGTGGTCGTGCCGTCCAACCACTTCCTCGCCCGCCAGGCGCAGGCCGGTGCCTTCCTGCCACTGGACCGCAGCAAGCTGCCGAACTGGAAGCACCTGGACCCGAAACTGCTCAAGCAACTTGAGCAGAACGACCCCGGCAACCAGTACGCGGTGCCCTACCTGTGGGGCACCAACGGCATTGGCTACAACGTCGAGAAGGTCAAAGCCGCACTGGGCATCGAGCGTATCGACTCCTGGGCGGTGCTGTTCGAGCCAGAGAACCTGAAGAAACTCAAGCAGTGCGGGGTGGCCTTCATGGACTCGCCCGACGAATTGTTCCCGGCCATGCTCAATTACCTGGGCATGGACCCGCGCAGCGAAAAGCCGGCTGACTACGCCAAGGCCGAAGCGCACCTGCTTGAACTGCGCCCCTATATCACCTACTTCCACTCGTCCAAATACGTTTCGGACCTGGCCAATGGCGACATCTGTATTGCCTTCGGCTACTCCGGCGATGTGTTCCAGGCCGCCAACCGCGCGGTCGAGGCGAAAAACGGCGTGAAGATCGCCTACAGCATCCCCAAGGAAGGCAGCAACCTGTGGTTCGACCTGCTGGCCATTCCCAAGGACGCCAGCAACCCCGAGCAGGCGCTGGCCTTCATCAACTACCTGCTCGAACCACAGGTGATCGCCAAGGTCAGTGCCACCGTCGGCTATGCCAATGCCAACCCCGACGCCAAGGCCTACATGGATGAGTCGCTGGTCAACAACCCCGAGATCTACCCACCCCAGGAGGTGCTGGACAAGCTGTACATTTCCAGCACGCCGAGCCCGAAGATCATGCGGGTCATGACCCGCTCCTGGAGCAAGATCAAGTCCAACCGCTGAGCCGAGAGCGCGCCATGCCATTCGACACCCAACACACTGCGTCGTACTACGCCGCTACCGCGCGTGATACCGCGCCCTACCCCAGCCTGGACGGCGAACTGACCGCTGATGTGTGCGTGGTCGGCGCTGGCCTGACTGGGGTCAATACGGCGCTGGAACTGGCCGAGCGTGGCCTGTCGGTGATCCTGCTCGAAGGCCGGCGCGTCGGCTGGGGCGCCAGCGGGCGCAACGGAGGCCAGTTGATCCGCGGCATCGGCCATGACGTCAGCGGTTTTGCGCGCTATGTCGGCCAGGACGGCGTGCGCTACCTGAAACAGGCCGGCATCGACTCGGTGGCCCTGGTGGCCAGGCGTATCGAGCAGTACGGCATTGCCTGCGACCTGCGCTGGGGCTTCTGCGAACTGGCCAATACACCTGCCCAGTTCGCGGCGTTCAAGGACGAGCAGCGCGAGCTGGCGGAGCTTGGCTATGGCCATGAAACGCGCCTGGTCGGCCCTGAGCGACTGCATGAGATCGTTGCCAGCGACCAGTACGCCGGCGGGCTGGTGGACATGGGGTCGGGCCATCTGCACCCGCTCGACCTGGTCCAGGGTGAAGCGCGCGCGGCCCATGGCCTGGGGGTACGCATTTTCGAGCAGAGCCCGGTGCTGCGCATCGAGCATGGCACCACGGTCACCCTGCACACCGCTCGGGGCAAGGTCAGGGCACAAAGCCTGGTGCTCGGTTGCAACGCCCACCTGGACGAACTGGAGCCACGCCTGAGCGGTAAAGTGCTGCCTGCCGGCAGCTACGTGGTGGCCACCGAGCCACTGCCCGAGGCTGTGGCCAAGGCGCTTATCCCGCAGAACATGGCGATGTGCGACCAGAAGGTCGGCCTGGATTACTACCGCCTCACCGCAGATCGTCGGCTGTTGTTCGGCGGGGCCTGCCATTATTCAGGGCGCGACCCGAAGGACATCGCCGCCTACATGCGGCCCAAGGTGCTCAAGGTGTTCCCGCAACTGGCCGACGTGCGCATCGATTACCAATGGGGCGGGATGATCGGCATCACCGCCAACCGCTTCCCTCAGGTCGGGCGGCTGAGCCAGTACCCGAATGTCTACTACGCCCAGGGCTACTCTGGGCATGGCCTGAATGTGACGCACTGGACGGCCAGACTGCTGGCTGAAGGGATCGCTGCCGGGCACAGCCAGGGGCTGGATGTCTTCAGCGCCGTACCCCACCTTACCTTCCCGGGCGGCAAGGCGTTGCGCTCGCCGCTGCTGGCGTTGGGGATGCTGTGGTATCGGGTGCGCGAGGTGCTGGGTTGACTCAGCACTCGACGAACGCCACCGCCAAACCACCACGCGAGGTTTCCTTGTAATTGGCATGCATGTCGGCACCGGTATCGCGCATGGTGCGGATTACCCGATCAAGCGAGATGAAGTGCTCGCCATCACCGCGCAGGGCCATCTGCACGGCATTGATCGCCTTGACCGCGGCAATCGCATTGCGCTCGATACACGGCACCTGGACCAGGCCTGCGACCGGGTCACAGGTCAAGCCCAGGTTGTGTTCCAGGGCAATTTCGGCGGCGTTTTCCAACTGCGGCGGTGTAGCGCCCAGCACTTGGGCGAGGCCTGCCGCGGCCATCGAGCACGCCGACCCCACCTCGCCCTGGCAACCCACCTCGGCACCGGAGATCGATGCATTCTTCTTGCACAGGATGCCGACAGCGGCAGCGGCCAGCAGGAACGCCACCACATCGTCGTCACAGGTAGCTGGGTTGAATTTCATGTAGTAGTGCAACACCGCGGGGATGATGCCCGCCGCGCCGTTGGTCGGCGCTGTGACCATGCGCCCGCCAGCGGCGTTCTCTTCATTGACCGCCAGGGCGAACAGGTTCACCCACTCCATGGCACTCAGGGTCGAGCCGATCACATTGGGTTTGCCCAGTTCCTGCAGGCTGCGATGCAGACGTGCAGCGCGGCGCTTGACGCCAAGCCCGCCAGGCAGGATGCCCTCATTGCGCAGGCCGTTGTCGACGCATTCACGCATCGCCGCCCATATCCGCAGCAGCCCTGCGCGCACCTCGGCTTCAGGGCGCCACGCGCATTCGTTGGCCAGCATCAGCTGGGCAACGCTCAACTGGTGGGCCTTGCACAGCGCCAGCAACTGGGCGGCACTGGAGAATTCGTAGGGCAGCGGGACTGCAGCCGCCTGGTTCTGGGGCGCGTCGATTTCACCCTGCTCGACAATAAAGCCGCCACCAACGGAGTAGTAGGTCTGGCTGAGCAGGCTGCCCTGCTCGTCCATTGCCTCCAGGGTCATGGCATTGGGGTGGTACGCCAGGTTTTCCTCCAGCAGCAGCATGTCGCGTGCATAGATGAAAGTCAGCGGGTGGCTGGCGTCGAGCATCAGGCATTGCTCCTGCATCACCTGGCCAATGCGTGACTCGATGGTGGCCGGGTCGATCCGGTCCGGCCACTGCCCCATCAGGCCGAGCAGGCAGGCGCGGTCAGTGGCATGGCCCACACCCGTGGCGGAAAGCGAACCATAAAGCCGTACTTCGATACGCCTTACCTGGCCCAGCAAGCCCTGGGTGCGCAATGCCTGGGCAAAGGTGGCGGCTGCCCGCATGGGGCCGACGGTGTGGGAACTGGATGGGCCGATGCCGATTTTGAAAAGGTCGAAAACACTGATAGCCATGCTAATGCCTGACCGCGCCGGGCTGTATCACCGTTACGCGGCTGTCTGGATAAATTGAACGCTATTGCGGATTTGCGCGATACTGCCGCGCTCGCCTGTTGATGACCAACGAAACTTTCTAAGCAAGGCTTTAGCAGAACTAAACGATGCGACGACAAATGAACGGCCAGATGTTCGTCTGGCTGCATGTTTTTTCCTGTGCGGCACGGCATCTCTCTTTCACCCGCTGCGCCGAGGAACTGCACATCACCCCCGGTGCGGTCAGCCAGCAGATGCGCCAGCTGGAGGAGCGCCTTGGTTACCGCCTGTTCCTGCGCCGGGCGCGGGGGGTAGAGCTGAGCGCCGAGGGGCAGCGCCTGGCGCAGACCGTGGCCGAGGCCTACGGCAGTATCGAAGCCGAACTGCTGCGCCTGGACGCCGGCGAGATCCGCGGCACCTTGCGCGTACGCTCGATTCCCTCGTTCCTGGCCAAGTGGCTGACACCACGCCTGCCGCGCTTCCAGCAGCGGTATCCGGATATCGAATTGCGCCTGGTGGCCGAAGACAGTGCGCAGGCGTTGAACCCGGGCGACTTCGACCTGGCCATTGACCTGAATGATGGCAGCTACCCGGGCATGCTCTCGACCCCGCTGCTGGACGAACAGATCTTCCCCGTCTGCTCGCCAGCCCTGCTGCGCGGCCGCCCGCCACTGCACGGGCCTGCGGACCTTGCCCACTATCCACTGCTGCACGACATCACTGCCTGGCGCGGCAGTTCGGACTTTGCCGAATGGGAGTTCTACCTGGAGGGCATTGGTGCGCCACGGCTGGATGTGCGCCGGGGGCATACCTTCAACCGCAATCACCTGACGATAGAAGCGGCGATTGCCGGGATCGGCGTGGCCATAGCCCGTCGCACCTTACTCAATGATGAACTGGAACGGGGTGCGCTGATCGTGCCCTTCGGTGTGCCGATCGCCAACCACAAGCGCTATGTAGTGCATTACCCGCCAGGCGGGCTGAACCAGCCGGGCGCTCGTGCGGTACACGACTGGCTGGTGGAAGAGGCCAAAAGCTTCCTCCTGCAGCACCCTGTTCAAGCCCGTACCGCGTCCACCCGCACACCCGCGTAGTCATTCGACTGCAACGCGTTTCACATCGAAATCAAACGAGGGAACGTACTCACCGGCCAGCAAATGTGGGCATTTGGACGAGACAAAGTTGTCGCTCAACAGGTCTTGGGCGCTGTCATAACCCGGCATGGAAATGCCAGTGATGTTCAACAACGTATGCGGTAGGGAGGAAATGCTGATGGTCTGCCCTTCCCGCTGCTTGAGCTTTTGCAGCGTTTGCGCCTGCCGCTGCAGCAGGCTGCCTGAAGCCCAGAAAAACGCCGCGACCGAAAGGTCATACTCATTGCCCATACCGTGCCCTAGCAGGCCGCGGCTGTCATCCAGCAAATTCTCGCCATGGTCTGACGAATAGACCAACAGCGCCTTGCGCTGGCTGCTTTTGAGTTGATCGATGATCCTTCCCAACAGCCAGTCGGTGTACAAGATGGAGTTATCGTAATCTGCGGTGATCCGGTCCTTCGCGCTGTCGGTCGCAGGCTTGAATGTGCCGAACTCGCGTGGGTAGCGGCGGGCGTAATCGAAATGGCTGCCTTTGATATGAATAAAGATCGCCTGTTTTTGCGTGCCGCCTTGCTCGACGATGTTTTCGTAGGCCGACATCAATGCACCGTCGTAGCTGCGCTCAAAGTACTGCCGGCTCTGGGCCTCGGCAGCAATTTGCGGAATGATCCCGCCAAAACTGTCGACTTCCTGGGAAGACAGCCAGTACGTCTTGTAGCCGGCGGCGCGGTAGATGCCAACCAGCGATTTGGTCGAGGCGATCAGGTCCCAGTGCTCGATCGGCTCCAGGCTGAGCATCGAGGGCACCGCGACCGACGTATGCGGCGCCGTGGTGCACATGCTGTTGAACTTGAACACCCCCGACTCTTTGTCAAGGTTCGGCGTGGTGGAATGGTGGTAACCATACAGCGACCAGTTGTGTGGCCGTGAAGACTCGCCGATGACGAACACGAGGGTCTCCACGTCAGCGGCGTCCGATACTGCTGTTATTTTTACCTCGGACTCCAGGCGCTGTTTGATATAGCGCTTCGACTCGGCATACAACGTTACCGTCAAGCCGATTTGCGACAAATAACCCACAGGGGTACTTTGGTCCTTCGCTGCCAGGTCCAGGACTGCACTCCTGCCCAGCGAGTTGAGCTTTACGGTTTTATAAAAATAGGCGCCATACCCCAACACCAAGGCACTTATCGTCAAACCGAAAATCGCCTTGTTCTTGTAAAACGTGCGCCCGTGCAACCCTGCCAGCCCAACGCCGTAGCACAGCACGAATACCAGCAGCACCGCGCTGATCGAATGCCAGTAGGTACTGAGGAAATCAGTAGCCTCTTTGTAATTGGTCAGCCCGATAAAAAGATAGGCCGCCGTCAAGCGTGAACCGAAGTTCAGCACCAGAAACAGGTCCACGCTGGCCGCCAGATAAAATGGCAACAACAGAAGATGAACCTTGAATTGATTGGTTGAAACGAAACGCGTGGCCAGCAGCCATAACATTGAAATGGCAAACGTATAGATAACCAGCAAATCCGTTTTCGAGCAATTGCACTCAGCCAAAAGCCTTACAAACAACGGCGACAGCAGAAACGACCATAACAGCAGAACCGGCCACTCTGCCTTCACTACCCTCGAGGCAACACCGCCCAGCCGAGACATGGTTTTCATTGATCACTGACCCTCTGGATGGCGCGCGGTCGAGTACCGGCCTTCAATAAGCCTGCTTGCCGGTAAAGGCATTGAGCGTTCGTACCAGAATCACGAAGTCGAGCCAGAGCGACCAGTTGTTGATGTACTCGATGTCCGAGTTCACCCGCTGGATCATCTGTTCGATGTCCTTGGTTTCGCCCCGGTAGCCACGTACTTGCGCCAAACCTGTCATGCCGGGCTTGATGTTGTGGCGGGCGAAATAATCGACGATGTCCTGGGAGTACAGTGTGTCGTGTTGCAACGCATGCGGGCGTGGGCCCACCAGCGACATCTCGCCGGTCAGCACATTGAACAGTTGCGGCAATTCATCCAGGCTGGTGCGTCGGATGAAGGCACCGACCCGGGTCAGCCTGGGGTCATTCTTTTGCGCCTGCTGGACCACGCCACTGTCGGGTTGGTGAACGCGCATGCTGCGAAACTTCCAGATGCGAAAAGACTCCCCCGTCCACCCGGTACGTTCCTGGCGGAAGAACACCGGCCCGGGGCTGTCGAACTTGATGACGGCGGCGACCACCAGCAGTACCGGCGACGCACACAGCAGAATGAACGCGGCCAGCACGCGGTCTTCCAGGTTCTTCAGGAACAGGCTCATGCCCGTGAGCGGGGTTTCAGACAACGTCAGTACCGGGATGCCGGCAATTTCACGGACGCTGTGGTTGATCAGGCGCAGCGAGAAAATGTCGGGCACCCAGTTGACCGCAATGCACTTGTCCAAAAGTTTCAGGTAGACATCGTTGATCAGCTCAGAGCCGCCGAGCGGCGTCACCAGGTACACCGTTCGGATAGCCTGCTTGGCGATGATCTCGTCCAGGTCGGCAATACGGCCCAATACAGGCAAGCGCAATTTTGCATCGGCAGTGCCCTGCCCATCGAGCTGTTCATCGATCAGCACACAACCCACCACGCGCTCTCCGAACCAGGGGTTATTGCTTATTTTCTGGTAGAGGAAGTTGGCCAGGTCGCCCCCACCGATAATCAATGCGTTGTCCTGGCGAGCATGGGCAGTAAAACGCTTTTGCAGTTCGCGCACGACAATATGCAACAGCAACTGCACAGCGTAACCAAATATAAACAACTGCCCCACCAACAGCCGCGAATACGTTTCGCTTTGTTTGGTAAGAAAAGCGATAACCACCAGAAAACAAAACGTCGCAGACCACGCCTTGAACAGCCTGAAAGCTTTGACGGAAAGGCCAACGTTACTTCGATAAATGGCATAGTGGTCATAAATGACGGCCAGCGCACCGATCAGCAACAGCAGCATGATGACGTAGTCTGAAGTAATATAACCAAACTGATCGTAAATCAGATACCACGCGACACTGGTGACCGCTATGCCATCGAGGCCGGCTTGAATGGCGTTACTCACGCTACTTCTTCGCTGGAGCAAGGAACGGCTGCTTCTAGGCTCGAATACCATTATGAGGCCTCTTTTTATGTGCGTGACCCACGCGTCGCCATTACACCCGTGCGATAAAACCAACCTTAGGTTCAATACCAAATCATTAAAAAGCTGCCACGCCACCCCACGCCGCTTGATATCACTGTAGCAGTACCCGGCAGCCCGTGCGGGGCTGAATCCTCCTCGCTCAGGGTTCTGGCAGGGTCGCTTTGCTGCAAAGCAGCGCCCGCAGCAGGAACAGTGGGTTGCCGACCACATAGCGCACGAACAGACGCCTGGGTTCCCTGCTCAGCCTGTACACCCATTCGCCGCCCAACCGGCGTAACCAGTCCGGCGCCCGGGTGACCTTGCCGCCCATGAAGTCCAGGATCGCTCCGCCGCAGACGATCAGGCAGGGCCTGCCCAGTTCAGCCAGGCGGGCCGCGACGTTCTCCTGCTTGGGCATGCCCATGCCCAGCACGATCAGCTCCGGCTGCTGCTGCCGCGCCAGATCAATGTAGGTGTCGATACTGGCGAAACCGTCATGCAGCGACACGACATTAACCCCGTAAAGCGCTTCACCCTGTTCGGCTGCCTGGCTCAGATACGGCTCCTGGGTGCCCCAGAACGCTACCCGCCTGCCGTTGTATGCAGCGAGCAGTTCGGGAATGAAGTCGGTGCCGTTCATGTTCAGCCCGGGCGCCAGCCCCAGGCGCCGATACAGTATCGCGATGCCGGAGCCGTCGCGCAGCAGCACGTCCGCTGCCGCCAGCGCTGTGCAATAGTCCGGGTTGGCAGCCACCAGGTTCATGGCATGGGCATTGACGAAGCCGAGCACCGTTGCCGTTCGCGGAGCGCTCAGTGCCTGCAGCACCTTCTGCTCATCAGCCGCGTCATCGACCACGCGCAGCTTGCCGATGATTGTCTTCCAGCGTTGCAACCAGGGCCATGCGTCCATTCAGTTGTCATCCCGTTTCGAGCGCACCCATTCAACCTGGCGCTTGAGCAGAAAACCGAGGTACAGGGGAATCTTCTTCGCCGCGTAGAACGGGGCATACAGCAATACGGAAAACGGGATCACCTCACGCGAGAAGCGCCACCAGGCCAACAATACCGCGGCCACCAACAGCACAAGGTTGACGGTGGCAAGCACTGCCGGCAGTAAAATGCCGAAGAACAGAAATGCCAGCCATGCCACGCTGAAGACCACCATCATGGCCAATGCCAGCAGCGCCAGCGGCGGTACCAGCAGGTCCACGGCCATGGCCAGCAAAGGCCAGTTACCCTGCGCCAGCGAGCGGCGAATCAAACCGGGGCCCTCCGTCAGCAGCAGCCCCAGATGGCCATGTTCCCAGCGGGTGCGCTGGCTGGTGAGGCCTTCCTGGCTGGTCGGGAACTGGCTGGTGACCGTAGCAGCCGGGCAGAACAGCGGCGGTTTACCATCGCGGCACAGCTCCAGGCCCAGCTTGATGTCTTCGACCAGATGGCCGGTCGCCAGGTTGGCCGCGGTCACATCCTGCCAGCTGAACGCCATGCCCGCCCCCATCAACTGGCACGGCAAGCCTGCCCGAGCCCATCCACGCGGGCGCACGAGATTCTTCACGCGCCAGGCGAATTCGGCGACCTGCACTTTCAGCCCGGCGCCTGCAGGCGCATGCATCAGGTACAGGGACTGCACAGGCCGGCCGGCCTCGATGCAACAGTGTGCCAAGCGCTCGACGGCACCGGCACTGACCTGGCAATCGGCGTCGATGATCAGCACCACGTGCGGCGGGTTGTGCGCCAGATGCCGTACACCGTAGTCCAGCGCATAGCCCTTGCCCCGCAGGTGCGCGTCCTGGCGCTCGATCACCTGCGCACCGGCAGCACGCGCCAGTGCGGCGGTATCGTCGGTGCAGTTGTCCGCCACCACCAGCAACTGGTCGCCCTCGCGCAATTGCGCGCCGATGGCCGCAAGTGCCGACTCGATGACCAGCGCCTCGTTATGCGCCGGTACCAACACCGCCACCCGTGGGCGTGCGCCCTTGGGCTGTGGCACCGGCCGCGCCGGCAGGCAGGCCAACAGCACCTGGACCAACAGCACCAGTACCGGCAGAAGCACAAGCAGTGCCACGATGCCCAGCAGCCAACTCAGTAAAGTAATCATGCAATTGCCTTGAAATAGCGAACCAGCCTGGCCGCTTCGGTATCGATATCGTGGCGCTGGAGCACGCGCTCGTAAGCCGCTTGCCCCATACGCTGCAGGGCTTCGGCAGGCTGCGCCAGGCAATCGGCCATGGCCGCAGCCAACTCCTGCACTTCGCCTGCCGGGAACAGCCAACCGTTTTCCCCCTGCCGAACCAGCTCGGGTATGCCGGCCACATAGGTAGTCAATACCGGCCGACGCAGGGCCATGGCCTCCATGATGACCACCGGCAACCCTTCGGCGAAACTCGGCAGCACCAGTGCGCGGGCGGCCAGGATTTCTTCACGTACCTGGGCGCTGCTGATCCAGCCAGTGACGCGCACCTGTGCCTGCAAGCCATGGCGGGCGATCAACGCGTCGATCTGCTCACGCATTTCACCGTCGCCGGCCAGCACCAGTTCAAACGCTACGCCCTTGGCCAGCAGGATTCGGGCCGCTTCGAGCAGCAGCAGCTGGCCCTTCTGCTCGCACAGCCGCCCTACGCACACCAGCCGCGGCGTTGCCGGGGGCGCAATGGCCGAACCTTCATGGAAACTGCGCTCCAGGCCGCAATGCACCACCTTCACCTTGACCCAGTGCTCATGTGCCACCCAGCGAAACAACTGGCTGCGCCCGTAGGAGCTCACCGCAGCGACGAATGCTGCGCGGCGGACCTTCTCATCCATGTGCAGGAATTGCGGCTTGTCGAACTCCTCGGGGCCATGCACGGTGAAGCTGTAGCGGGGGCCACCGAGCGCGTTGGCCAGCATGACCACTTCGGTGGAGTTGGTGCCAAAGTGCGCGTGCACGTGCTCAGCAGCAGCGCCTTGCAACCACTGCACGACACGGCAGGCTTCCGCCAGGTAGACCAGGTGATAGGGCCAGGGTCGGTCGGCGCGCACCCCCATGCGCAACGCCAGGCGCAACGCTGACATGAAACGCCGCGGCTCGGCGCGCGCTACCTGCAGCATCGGTTTGAGCAGGCCCTTGACGCCCCCTTGCAGCACGTAGCGGGTCTTGCCCCGCTCGGCGATGTCTTCATCGTCCTGCAACTCGGCGTCCCAGCCGCGCAGGGCGATGCGTTGAACCTCCATGCCTTGACGTTCGAGCGCCAGAATTTCGCGACGAATGAAGCTGTGACTGACCTTGGGATACTGATTGATGAAATAAGCAATGCGCATACGCCCCCAAATCGAAATCCGTTTACTGATAGGGTCGGGCCGCTTCTGCGACGCCCTGACCTTTACCTCATGCTGTGGCTCACTGACTACAGGCTAGCTGAGGATGCAACGGCAGCTCTGTTTGCGCGGCGGTGCCGGGCAGTGCTGCTTCTATCTTGGCGAAAACGTCGTCCAGTAGCGCGTTACGCCGTCGGTACATGGCCCGTTTCTTCGGCGCGATGTCCTCCAGGTTACGCCTGGCAGCTGCCAGGGGGACCACAAAGAAGTCCTCGCGCGCCGACGTTTCGGCACCGCTCTCCTGCCATATCACATCATAGTTGGCTGCCAGGTCCTGAGCCTTCTCAACCCCGAAATACGGGTGACGGTGGTGCCGGCACTGATCGCCGACAGCATAGATGCGGGCGACCCCGGCCGCTCTGGCCAGGCACTTGAGGGCTTCTAGCAGAAAGCTTCTGGGGCGCAACCCTTCGAAATCCTTGGTCAGGTCGCGGTAGATGTTCAGCGAGGTTTCGCTGTCGATGCCTTTATGGATGCCCTGCACGGCACCAATGAACAGGCACAGCTCGCCCTCTGTGCGGCACAGCGTGAACGCCAGCGACGCCACACGCAGGTCAGCCTGGAACAGGTTGATCACCAACTCCCCTTCCCGCTTGAACCAGATGGGCCGATCCAGCACCAGGGTGCACCCGTTGGAGTAGGCGGACAGGTCGCAGACAACCTGGCGCTCCTCGCGCTCCAACAGCAACAGTGCCGGGCAATGGCTGGCGACCACTTCATAGTGCGATGCCACCACATCGAGCCGTTCACGGGCGTCCCAGCATTTGCTGATGTAGGGCCACTGCACCACCCCGATGCAGTCCACGCCCAGCCTGGCGAAGCGCTCGTTGCCCAGCGCACCTGACATGCGCTGCATGAACGTGCGCAAGTCCGGCCACTGCCTGATCATTGCTGTGGCCAGCTTGTACTTGTTGTTAAGCGCCCGCAGCGAATAGCCGGGTTGCAAGGTGAATACGCTTCTGGCTAACGATCCGAGCATCTTAGGCATCTCATTTGTACTCGATCAACGCCGGGTTACCGGCCATGAACCTGTTCAGCACAAACCTCATCTGGCCCAGCATCTCCGGGAATTTGCCCAGCACCAGAAATACCGCCTGTACTGCGTTTTCACGCGCCGACCTACCGCCACGGCGCGCCAGGCGCAGCATCTGCAGCGGGTAGACCAGCAGCAGTACCAGTGCCCACAGGCCCATCCAGATGCTTGCTAACGCGACCAGCAGTGGAATGCCCAAGCCCCAAACCCAGGCACGGCGCGACTCGCGCAGCCAATGCCGCTCCGGCGGTGCGCCATGCAGTGAGGCGCCCTCGGCATAGGCATAACCTGCGCGTACGCTGCGCCGCCACCACTGGCCGAAGCGCGTCATGGCGGCATCGTGCAGGGTCATCTCAGCAGCCAGGCGCCAGACCTTCCAGCCGGCCGCCCTCAGCCGCACGCACAGTTCGGGCTCTTCCCCGGCGATCAGTGCAGAGCGATAACCTGCGACGGCCACGAAGGCATCGACACGCATGAGCGCATCACCGCCACAGGCCTTGGTTTCCCCCAGCGGGGTATCCCACTCCAGGTCACACAGCCAGTTGTAGACAGAGTGCTGGGGAAAGCGCTCGCGGCGCCGCCCACACACCACCGCCACCTGCGGGTGGGTGTCGAGAAAGGCTTGCGCCGTGACGAGCCAGCCGGCATGCACTTCGCAATCGCCATCGACGAACTGCACATGGCGCACTGCAGGCAGGGCATTTTGCAGGCAGGCAAAACCCTCATTGCGTGCACGCGCGGCGGTGAAAGGTATGGTCATGTCCAACGTCAGCACCTCGACGCCCAAGGCCGATGCCCGTTGCACGGAGCCGTCCGTGGAGCCTGAGTCCACGTACACCACCTTGTCCGCACGCCCCGCCAGCGACGCCAGGCAGCGTTCCAGGCGAAGGCCTTCGTTACGGCCGATAACCACCACGCCAATGCCTGTCACCATGGACCTCACTCGCTGCGCTTGATTAAACCACCCCGGGTACGGTCAGCCATTGCCTGGCTCATGTGAACTCCATCGCTTCGCTGGGTTTCCTGGCCTTGATGGTCGCTGGCACGCCAACGGCCAGTGAATTGTCCGGCACATCGATCAACACTACAGCGTTGGAGCCGATCGCCACGTTGTTGCCGATGCGAATGTTGCCCAGCACCTTGGCCCCGGCGCCGATATCGACGTTGTTGCCAAAGATGGGCGCAATCGGTTCATTGACATTCTTCAGGCCGACCACCACACCATTGCGAATCCGACAGTCATCACCGAATCGCGCATAGCCGCTGATGACGATGCCGCCGAAATGGTCGATGACGAAGTTGCGACCGATCACCACTTCACACGGTAACTCGACGCCAGTGATGATCTGTACGAACTTGAACAGCACCTTGTAGACGAACGACAGCACTTTACGCAAAGGTGCCGGCCGCACGCCGTAGCGCCAGCGGCCAAAACGATAGACCAGCAGTACCCAGAAGCCCTGGGCACCCCAATCTCCACC
This sequence comes from Pseudomonas sp. M2, assembly GCF_015751845.1. Taxonomy (NCBI): domain Bacteria; kingdom Pseudomonadati; phylum Pseudomonadota; class Gammaproteobacteria; order Pseudomonadales; family Pseudomonadaceae; genus Pseudomonas; species Pseudomonas sp. M2. The sequence continues at coordinate 4,882,834 of NZ_JADOUD010000001.1, read as the reverse complement.
GTGTGCACGCAAGTCCGCGCGTATGTTCTGGAACATGGCTTCACCTACCGTGTGGGTTGGCTGGCAAACTGGGTCTTGAGCAACAGTGACCAGGTGGCGCGCGTGTGCAGCCAACAGGCCTTGATCGCGCCCCAGCCTCGCCCCTTGAGCAATGCCTTGAGCGCCAGCACCAGGTCACCCAGGCTCACCAGCAGCATGTGCAGGATCAAGCCCGGCACGCCATGGTGCTTGCGAAAGTACAGCAGCTCGCTCTCGATCTGGTAGCTGGAGATCTGCCGGCTCGCGGCCTCCAGTTCGGCGACCGACTTGGAGCTTTCCCCGCCAATGTGCACCACGGTGGTGTGCGGGTAGAACACCACCTTCCAACCGGCCTCCTTCACTCGCTTGCAATGGTCGACTTCCTCGTAATAAAGAAAGTAGCGCGGATCGAACAGGCCCACCTGATCGAGCACCTCGCGGCGCACCAGGTAAAAGCAGCCCGGCAACCAGTCGCATTCACGCACCGAGGCATGGTCCCAGGCCATCTCGTCGACCATCTTCAGCCCGGGGAAAAAGCGCCCCAGGCCGGTACGCGCGACAAACACATTCAAGGGCGTGGGGAAGTAGCGGCAACTGGGTTGCAGGTCACCGTCGCGCCCCACCAGGCGCACGCCCAGAACGCCACAGTCCGGGTGCGCGTCCATGTAATCGACGGTTTTTTGCAGGCTGTCAGCAGCGACGAAGGCGTCGGTGTTGAGCAGCAGCGCGTACTTGCCCTGCAGGTGCGCCAGCAACTGGTTGTTGGCGCGGCCAAAGCCGACATTATGCGTGTTGCTCAGCAGCACAGCTTCCGGGCAGACCTCGGCCAGGCGCTGCACCGAATCATCGACGGATGCGTTGTCCACTACCAGGTAACTGGCCAGCCGTTCACTCCCGGCTTGGCGCAGCGCATCGAACATCGGCTGCAGCAACGATGCGGTATTGAAATTGACGACCATCACGTCGACGGGTTTGCTATCCATTGCTGCCGTCTCCGAAGAAATACTCGCTGCGTTGGCGTGCCAGCGCAGGTTCCACGGTCGGGTCGTAAGCACCTTTGCGTTGCTTGACCGTCTCGATCCAGGGGTAGGCATTGCAGCGCGCCTCGACCCGGCTGATCAGTTCTTCAGTCGTACAGATGACTTTGGCCGGGTTGCCCCCGACCACCGTGCCGGGTGGAACATCCTTGGTGACGACAGCGCCTGCAGCGACCACAGCGTTCGGCCCTATGGTCACGCGCGGCATGACGATCGCACCATGCCCGACAAAACAGTTGTCCTTGATGTCAATGTAGCCGACCGAATCAAGGTGTTTGCCGTAACAGATCTCGATCAGCGCAACCACACCGTCGTGTCCGATCAAGGTGCAGTCCGACAGGCCCACATTGCTACCGATGCGTACCAGAGTGGGGTCGGTGACATTGCAGCCGCAATTGATATAGACATTGCTGCCCACCGAGTGGAATTTGCCCCACCGTGCCAGGTAGGTACCCCACTCCAAGGGCGTCGGGTTGCAGAATTTCTTGTAAGCCGAGCCTCCCCGTCCTGTTGAGTAGACATACTGCGTCATGGCATTGCGTATCCATCCAATCATTCTGCTACCCTCGCACGTCAAGCGGTCCTGGACTGTCCCTGAGGCGAACCGGTCTCGTTCTTCTTTATGCTGACCGTATCGCGCTCAACCCTTTCCCCACATTGCTCATCCCTTCGAACAACTGCCCCACTGGCCGCCTTCATCTTCGTATCGAGGTGGTCGGCCAATCTGAGTGCGAACTGCAACAGCGGCATCGTCGGGTTCGAGGCGCCACCTGTGGCAAAAATGCTGCTGCCCGCTATATAGAGGTTTTCACTGCCGAACACCTTGCAGTTGGCGTCGACCACGCCGAACTCGGGGGATGCCGCCATGCGTGTGGTGCCCATGTGATGGGCATGGGGCGACAGTTTCAGGGGCAACTCGGTGTCATAGACAAAATCGTTGAGCTTGACGAAGCCGAGCCCCGCCTGGGCGAATTGCTTGGCCAGTTCAGCGCCGATGCACTTGATGGTATGCCTGTCGGTGGCACTGAGTACCCAATTGACATTGACCTTGGCCACGCCCAGCTCATCTGTTTCGTCGAGCAGCGAAATGCGGCTTTGTGCATCCGGGAACTGTTCGATCATCGTGGTCATGACGCCATCGCCGGGGCAACTGAACTTGGCGACGAACTCGATCTTGCTGGCCAGCCCCATCTGACACGCCAGGGTTTCCAGAAAGTATTTGACCTCGGCCGTTCTGCCGTAGGTCTGCACATCGGAGAGCACCGTAGCGGAAACATTGCCCTTGCCGGCATGGTACTCAGCGACGAATGCATCAGTGGTGTAATACTGGCGCGGCTCGGTGCCCAAGCCATCTTTGAGTATGAAGGTACCCAAGTCGATGTTCAGGTGTTCCATCAGGCAACGCCCGGTCAGGCCCTCCTTTTTCACCACGCCAGCACCCACCAGCGAAGCGCTGTTGAGCAATTGCCTGGCATTCTCGATCGCCCCCATCGCCAGGACGAACTGACTGGCCGCGACACGCTCGCGATGCTGGTCGTAATCGGACACCACCGCTGCCTTCAATTGCCCTGAAGCCTGATCGAATTCGAGGTCGACACAGTTGCAGTTGATGAACACTTCCAGCCCGGGCGTTTCGTTGAGCGCCGATGCGTACTTTTGCGCAAACCGTGTTGGCGGGCTCAGCAGAAAACAGTCAGCATCGAATTCGCCACCGTTCAAGCCGGTGTTCACGGTTTTAAAACCAGCCCCGTTCGGCAGGTCAACGATCGCCATGGCCGCCGGCAGGTAGCGCTCGATCTGCGCATAGTCGATCGGCCAGCCCGGCAGGCCGACAGGCGGCGCTACGGCAAAATCGGACGAAGTGAAGGGGCGACAACGGCCTGCCCAATGATTGGAGGTGCCGCCCAGGTAACGCAGGCGCGTCTGTTCGGCATACAGCTCAAGGCCGGTCGAGGTGCACGCGTAGAGTTCCTGCGAGCGCGGCTCATACTCACGCCCTCCCCCCTCGAGCAGCACCACACTCCACCCCGCCTGCGCCAGCTGCAGGGCCAGGGTGATGCCGGCCGGGCCGGCACCGATGATGCACACGTCGTAGGCTTCGCGCAGGGTTTTCTCAGCCTCGAAGTCCTTGATCATGCTCGACCGTCCTTGAAGTATTCCGAAGGCAAGACCCAGCCGTTGATCACAACGAACCCGCCCTTTTCCGCCGGTTTGCGCCCAGCGCCAGGGACGATACCGAAAACAGCTACGCCGACGCCCAGCAACACGCCATTGCGAAGAAAGCCGCGGCGACCCGATTGCCGATCAAGAAACTGTAGCTTCCCCATGATCACAAGACCTATGCCGTTGATTTTATCTAGCCCGGTATCGTTATGTGCAGCCTGCCGGGAAGGCTTCAGAGCCAGTCGAACAAACGCGTGATCAGGAAGCCACACAATGCGCCGACCGCAATCATCGGTAGCACCACAAGTTCACGCTTCATACTCCAGATATTCAGCTTGGAATTGACATAGACGATCAGTGCCAGCGTCGGGAAGGTATGCAGAGCAGCACCCCATATGGCGTATTTCACTCCGCCAATGGCCAGCAACAACGGTATCAGTGCCCACAACGAGACGAGCCGGATGATGTTGTCCATCGCCTGGTACTTGGTATGGCCCAAAGCGATCCACAACTGATGTGCCAAGGTATAGCGCAAGGTGAAGAACGACAGCGACAGGATAGCCAGCATCGGGCCTGCGTCGGCATAGCGCTCATCGTACATCCAGCCGATCAGCAGCGGGCTGGCAGTCAGGAAACCGCCACACAGGAACAGCATGACCAGATCGACCAGCAGCCTGAAGTGGAAGTAGAGTTTTTTCAGGCGCGCCTGGTCACCGGCCCTGGCCGCTTCGCTGAAAGCTGGAAGCGCCACTGACCCGACCAGTTTGAGCAAGCCGGTCTGGATCGACCCGAGAATCAGCACGGCAATGGAATACACCCCAAGCTGCGCCACCGTCATCGTGCCGCCGAACCAGATGCGGTCGCCATACATGGCCAATACCCCAACCATCGAAGACAGCAGTATCCAGCGCCCGAACACGATCAGTTCGGTGAGCGCTGCGCGGTCCCATTGCAGGCGGTTGTGCGGGCCATGCAAGGCGAAATGGCCCAGTAACGTGCCAACCAGCGCCGAGGCCAGGCCGGCGACCACCAGAGACCAGATGGACCGGGTGAAATAGCCGATCACCAGCATCGTGACCAGCCCGACGACCTGCGATGCGAGCTCTATCAGCACCACGCGCTTTTGCTGGAAGGCGCGTACCGCGACGTCTATCTTGGTGGACTGGAAACCCCAGATGATCGCTGAAATGCCGGTCACCGCCAGCACCAGCGGCAGCTCTGGCGCTGCATAAGTGGAATGCGCCGGCCACAGATCGGCCAGTTGCGCCCACCAGGCGCCGAGGGCCAGCAGCAGCGTCAGCGCGAACAGCACAAAGCCGCGCAGGATCTGCACCGTCCAGGCGGTGTTGAGGAACAATGGGTCGTCGCCGCGGTGGCTCTGAATGATGTTCTGCCGCAGGCCGACATCGGACAGCAGGTGCAGCAGCACAGAAACGGTGGTGGCAATGACCATCACCCCAAACATTTCCGGCAGCAGTATCCGCGCCATGATCAGGTTGCCGCCCAGGCGCAGCACCTGCGAAGCCACCAGCGAGACCAGGTTCCATGCGCCTGCGCCCATGGCACGCTTGCGCAGACTGGCAGGTGCTTGCACATCAATCGACGGCATGACTTGAATCTCTGACTGAATGGCTAGAAGTCACTATAGTTTCAATTAGCCATGATGCTAGTGCCCATCCACCCAGGGACAGGTGACCTCTCCCATGCCCGAACATTTACGTGCGCTGATCGTCATTTTGTTCCTGGCTTGCGTGGTGTTCTTTCTCGCACGCAGCCCGGCAATGGACCTGATTGCCGAGAGCGATTTCAAGCGCCGCCGCAACCTGTGGTTCGCGTTGACACTGGTGGCCTTTTTTGCGCACAGCTACTGGATCTACACCGCCGTTGCCGCGGTCATCCTGCTCACGGCCAGGCGCCGCGAGCGCAACCCCATGGCGCTGTTCTTCCTGTTGCTGTTCGTCATACCGCCCGCGTCGAAAGAGGTGCCCGGCTTTGGCGTGGTCAACTACCTGATCGAGCTGAACCATCAGCGCATCCTGACCCTGTGCGTGCTGCTCCCCGCCGCACTGGTGCTGAGCAAGCAGAGCGATACGCTGCGTTTCGGCCGCCTGTGGGCCGACAAGCTGCTGGCCGCCAGCCTGTTGCTGATGGGGCTGCTGTACCTGCGCGAGACCACGATTACCGATACCCTGCGCCAGGCGGTGTACTTGTATGTCGACGTGTTCTTGCCCTACTACGTCGCCAGCCGCGGGTTGAGGGAGCTGAGCGACTTCAAGGACGCGATGCTGGCCTTCGTCATTGCCGCTTTGGTCTTGTCGCTGCTGGCCGTCGCTGAGTACGCGCGCCACTGGCTGCTGTACAACGCGTTGCTCGACGCCCTGGGTGTGGAGTGGAGCATGAAAGGCTACCTGAGCCGGGGCGGTTCGTTGCGCGCCAGCGTCACCGCCGGCCAGGCCATTGCCCTGGGCTATGTGATCACGGTTGCGATTGGTCTGTTCCTGTTCGTGCAGGGCTTCGTGCGCAGCCAGCTGCAGCGCACCCTTGGGGCCTTGCTGCTGGCCGCCGGCCTGTTTGTGCCACTGTCACGGGGCCCCTGGGTGGGCGCGGTGGTGATGATTGTCGTGTTCATCGCCATGGGCAAGCGTGCAGTCACGCGCCTGTCCCTGCTGGCACTGGCAGGGGTGCTGAGCATTCCGCTGCTGACCATCGTGCCCGGCGGCGAAAAGATCCTCGACCTGCTGCCGTTCATCGGCAGCGTGGACAATGAGAACATAACCTACCGCGAGCGACTGCTCGACAATTCGTGGATCGTCATTCAGCGCTACCCGTTGTTCGGATCGTTCGATTTCCGCAACACGCCGGAAATGCAATCGATGATCCAGGGCGAGGGCATCATCGACATCGTCAACACCTACATCGGCCTGGCGCTTAGGATCGGCCTGGTAGGGCTGGCGCTGTTCGTGGGGTTCTTCGCCTGCGTCCTGATGGGCATCAACAAGAGCATGCGTACCTTCCCCGACAAGAGTGACCCTTACCGCCAGCTCGGCAGGGTGCTGTTGGCGACCTTGCTGGGCATCCTGGTGACCATTTTCACGGTAAGCAGCATCACGGTAATCCCGGTGGTGTACTGGTCGATTGCCGGGCTCGGCATCGCCTACATCCAGATGGTCCGCAGGCACGCTTTCGCCGATGCCGAACACCCTGCCAACGCCAGCCTGCAACCGAGGTAGTTCAATGACCTGCACTTCATTCTGCCCCTTGACCCGGGCAACGGCACTGGTTGGCCTGCTGATGCTGCCGCTGGCCGGCATGGCCTCGGAGTGGGTCGTCAGCGTCGACGAACAGAACGGCCTGCCCAACCTGACGCGCGGCGGCGGTCCGGCCTTTGCCTCAAGCTTCGACTTCTGGGGTGAAGACTGGAGCTGGACGGGCTTCTACCCGACACTCAAGGTTCAGGGGCCTTACCGCTACACCTTGACGGGGCGGAACAAGGACCTTGATTTCGACCTGAAAGCCGATATCCAGAAGGACCAGGGGCAAACCCTGACCTGGCACTTCGACCTGCAGGCACAGAGCAAGCAGGCCGATGTGATGGGCGGCGGCATCGTCTGGCGCTTCGACCCGGCGCTGATCGCCGGGGAAATGGGCGACCCGGTGCTGTTGCCAGACAACCGCGGCTGGGCCTGGGGCAAGAACAGCGTCGGGCCACGTGTGCAAATGCGCTTCGATCCCCCGTTGGCCAAGGTCTATTTCGAACGGGGCGATACCAGCCAGGTGCGAACCTTCTTCTACAGCGACCCGATTCTGCCTGGCCGCCAACAGATCAAGGCGGTGCTGACCGTTGCCGGGGATATCGCCATAGGGCCCACGCCCAGCGAACGCTTCGGCCTGGCCGACCCCACGCAATGGCCGGATGACCAGTTGGACTGGCGCACGTCACCTGTGGACCTGTCGTTCCTCAACGCGGGGGAAATACCAGCCGGCAAACGTGGTTTCGTCAAAGCATCCGGTGAGCAACTGGTGTTTGCCGACAACACCCCGGCGCGCTTCTGGGGCACCAACCTGTCGGCTTATGCCCTGTTCAAAACGCCTGACGAGGAAATCAAGGCGCAGGCCAAGCGTCTATCGGCACTGGGCTTCAACCTGGTAAGGCTGCACCACCACGACTCCCCGTGGGTGAGCCCGAACATCTTCGGCGATCTCACCCAGCTCAAGAACACCGAGCAACTCGACGCCGAAGCGCTAAGGAAGATCGACTGGTGGATCAAATGCCTCAAGGACGAAGGCGTGTATGTCTGGCTCGACATGAACGTGTCACGCATCCTGACCGCCAACGACAACATTTACGCCTTCGATGAACTGCCCAAAGAGCAAGGGGTTGCCGCTGTAAAGGGCTATGCCTACGTCAACGTCACCATTGCCCAGGCCATGAAGCGCTTCGCTGAACGCTACATGACCCACGTCAACCGCTATACAGGGCTTGCCTACAAGGACGACCCGGCAATCGCGGCCATTTTGCTCACCAACGAAAACGACATCACCCAGCACTTTGGCAACGCGCTATTGCCGGACAAGGGTGTGCCCCGCCACAGCCGGCTGTACATGGACGAAGCCAAGGCCTTCGCCGCCCGCCAGGACCTGCCGGCGGACAAGACCTGGCGTGCCTGGGAGCACGGCCCCTCCAAGCTGTTCCTCAACGACCTGGAGCACCGCGTTTTCGCTGACATGATCAAGGACCTGCGCAACATCGGGGTCAAGGTACCCATCTCCACCACCAGCACCTGGGGCGGCAACGGCTTGTCCTCGCTACCGTCGCTGACCACGGGTGACGTCATCGATGCCCACAGCTATGGCGGCATCGGGCAGCTGGAGAAGAACCCGTTGACCAGCGACGGCATGATCGACTGGCTCGGCGCCGCTCAAGTGGTGGGGCTGCCGATGACGGTCACCGAGTGGAACGCCGAACCCTTCCCGCTGCCTGACCGCCACTCATTGCCGCTGTACGTGGCAGCGACGGCCAGCCACCAGGGCTGGGACGCAATCATGCAATACGCTTACAGCCAGCAGGGCTTCTTCAGCCAGTGGCGCCGCGCAGACAACTGGAATGCCTACAACGACCCGGCGCTGATGGCCACCCTGCCTGCCGCCGCCCTGCTCTATCGCCGCGAGGACGTGCAGCTGGCAAAAACCCGTTACGTCTTCGCACCCACTCCAGACACCTTGTTCAACAGGCCGATCACACCCAATACCTCGGTGCTGCTGCGCACCGCCATGGAAAAGGGCCAACTGCAGATCGCCATGCCCCAGACAGCGCAATTGCCGTGGCTACAGGCCAGCGCCATCCCGGCCGATGCGCAGGTGCTGCGTGACCCAGACCACTCACTGCTCGATGCCAACGCCAGCGAGTCGGTCACCGATACCGGGCAACTGCGGCGCAACTGGCAACAGGGCGTCTACACCATTGACACGCCCTCGACCCAGGCCGCGACCGGCTGGCTGGGTGGCCAGGCAATGGACCTTGGCGACATCCAGCTGCAGCTGAAAACCGCGTATGCCAGCGTGGTGGTACAAAGCCTGGATACCAAGCCGCTCAACCAATCGCGCAGCCTGCTGATTTCACTGGGTACCCGTGCTGTGCCCCGCCCCGACGACATGACTCCGTTTCACGTCGAGCCGCTCGAAGGCACCCTGAGTGTCAAGGCGCCAGCAGGCTTGAAACTCTACGGCCGCACGGCCGATGGGCAGGAGCAGGTGCTGGCGTCGTCCTACCAAGAGGGGCGCTACATCATCCGTTTCGACGGGCGCAGCATGACCAACTGGCTTTTCTTGAAATAGGGCATATCGCCATCTAGAGTCAATTCAGACCTGTATTCCAGGCATTCGACGCTGCTTCTGTTCCAGGAGGATTGGATGAAGTACTTGGTTGTCGGGGGTTCAGGCTATATCGGCTCACACATGGTCAAGCACCTGTTGGCCGCAGGGCACGAAGTGGTGGTAGCGGATACCGTGGCCACCGGCCCTGATATCGAATGGGTCGAGCTGGATATCGCTGATGCGCTCGCGCTAGATGCGCTGTTCGACGACTGCCACTTCGACGCCGTTTTCCATTTTGCCTCGTTCATCCAGGTGGCAGAATCGGTCACCGACCCGTGCAAGTACTACCAGAACAACGTCGCCGCCACGCTGACCCTGCTCGATGCAATGGTGCGAGCCGGGATCAGGCACTTGGTCTTCTCCTCTACAGCAGCCGTTTACGGCGACCCACAGTACATCCCCATCGATGAGCAGCACCCCAAGGCGCCGATCAATCCCTACGGGCGCAGCAAGTGGATGGTGGAGCAGATCCTCCAGGACTTCGACCGTGCCTACGGATTGCGGTCGGTGTGCCTGCGTTACTTCAATGCCGCGGGCGCCGACCCGGAAGGTTCGCTGGGTGAATGCCACGAACCGGAAACCCACCTGATCCCGTTGATCCTGCAGGCGGCCTCTGGTCGGCGCGAGGCGATCACCGTGTTCGGCCATGATTACGACACACCCGACGGCAGCTGTATCCGTGATTATGTGCATGTGGCCGACCTGGCGTCGGCACACGCGCTGGCGGTGGACTACCTGTTGGCCGGCGGCGCAAGTACGGCGTTCAACCTGGGCAATGGCCTTGGGTTTTCGGTGCAGGAAGTGATTGATACCGCCCGGGTCGTGACCGGGCGGCAGATCAACGTGGTCGAGGCAACGCGCCGCGATGGCGACCCGGCCAGGCTGGTTGCCGATGCTGCCCGGGCCAGGGGGGTGCTGGGATGGCAGCCACGGTTCGATTCACTGGAGCAGATTGTGCGGCACGCCTGGGACTGGGAGCTTCAGTACCCCTGGCAATGACGTGAGCGCAATAGCAAGCAAGGAGCAAGCATGGCTAGCCAGCTCCTTGCATCAGCAATCAAAGGCTCAGTAGTAAGGCCGCGGTTGCTCATCCGCCTTGTTCAATACCGCCCCGATCAAATTCGCCGTCGCCAGATGATGCAGGCAGTCTTCGATATCCTTCTTGCTGTTCACCCCGTTGGCAACTACCAGCAGCACACAGTCGAACTTCGGCAAGACGGTCAATGCATCGTCGGAACTCAACAGCGGTGGCAGATCGAAAATGCAGATACGCGAGTCGTAGCGGTCGCGCAGGTCGCTGATCAGGCTGTTGACCTTGGGCGATGACAACATCTCGGTAGACATCGGTATCGGTTCACGCGTGGGCAGCACCACGAACCGCGGCAAGGTCGGGTTGACCAGTACCTCTTCCAGCCAGGCCTCGCCTTTGAGCAGCTCGTTCAGCGCTTTGTCCATGGGCAGGCCAAGGCTGCTGCCAACCCTTGGACGACGCAGGTCGAAGTCGACCAGCAGCGCGGTCTTGGTGGTGTGGTGGGCGATGCTCATGGCCAGGTTGACCGCCAGCACTGTCTTGCCCGCCTCGGGTGTCGGCGAGGTGATCGCCAAAGTCCGCCAGCCGTTTTCTTCCATGGCCTGCAGCACTTGCGTGCGCAGCAGGTCGATGGCCCCGCTCATGTTCGAGTTCTTGTTGTAGGAGACGATCCGGTTGCGTTCCAAATGCTCCGCACGCAGCGGCACCACCTTGGTCTGCACGTAATCGAATTGCCCCAAGGCTTCGGGCTGCTCCGACACAGGCGCCGCCTTTGGCGTTTCAGCGGGAGTGGGAGAAACCTGATGAATGTTCTTTCCGATAGCCGGCGTAATTCTGTCCATCGCTGCGCTTCCCTATTCAAACCGAGCCATAGCTTTAAACAGCAAGAGGTCCAGTGGCATGTAGAACACATGGACGACCACCATCAGCATAGCAACCAGCAACAACCCGCCGATGACCAGCAGCACCCGCCACTTGCGGCGCCTGGCCACATCGGCCTGCGTGGAAATGTACGGCACGGCCACCAGCACCCGCTTGCCCAGCACGCTTTCCAGCGCACCGACACCCCGTATACGCTGGTTCAGCATTTCCAGCAGCATCACCAGCGCGCCGCCCACTGCCGGCGCCAACACCAGGCCAAGGGCGACAATTTTCTTGCGGTTGGGCTTGACCGGTTTTTCCGGCATCAAGGGTGGCTCCAGCAACACGAAGCGCTCAGCCTTGTTTTCCTGCTCCAGACTTTCGGTGATCTTCGCGCCCATTTCCTTGTCGCGGATTTCTTCATACTTCTTGCGTGCGTTGTCATGGTCACGCATCAGTGTTACCAGGCCGCGCTCCACTTGCGGAGCTTCGAGGATATCGGCCTCATAGCCTTCCATTTTGGCCGTCAGCTGACGTTTCTGTTCAGCAAGCGATGCGATGCGCGACTGCGTAGCCGCCATTTTGGTACGTACCCTGGCCGCATCGAGGTTCATGGCCGCCGCAGCGGCGATGCCCTTCTCGCCCGAGGCCTTGAGCAAGTCGATCTTGCGCTTGACGGCCACCACATCGGGGTGCGCCGGGGTGTATTTGGTCAACAGCCGGGCATACTCGGCCTTGAGGCTGGCCAGGTCCTGTGGTTGGTCCGCCGAGGCAGGCCTGCCGCCAGCCGCCTGCGCGGGCACCCCCGCATTGGCGGCCGCCAGCTCCAGTTCGAGGTAACGCAGCTCTTCCTGGGCGGCCTTGTAGTCGCGATCGACCTCGCGGAACTCCAACTCCGAACGCGACAACATGCTCATGCGCAACTGCTGGTTCTCAGGCAAGGCATTGGCGTGCGCCTGCTTGAAATCCGCCAGCTTGTTCTCGAGCGCAGCCAGCTCGGCGCCCAGCTTGTTCGCCTCCTGGGTAAGGAATTCGGTGGTCTCGGTTGCGCGCTCGGTGCGCTGTTTCATGTTTTCGTTGAGAAACAGCGTCACCAGTTCGTCGGCCACTTCCTTGGCAACTTCAGCGCGCTTGTCCTCATAGGAAACCGTGAACGCGACCGTCGCCTCGCCACGCCCTTTGACGTAGGTACTGAGCGTGGCCACGACGATTGCACTGCGCATCTGCTCGATCTTGTCGGTCTCACTGAACCGCCTGCCCTTGTCGGCGAACAGGTTGTACTTGTCGATGATCTTCAGCAGGTTCTCGCGGGTCATGACGCGCTGACGAATGACCTCGATGCGCTCATCGGCAAAACTGTTGTTGTTGGCCGAGACCAGCTCTGGCGAAATCTGTTGCGACTCCACCAGGATGGTGCCGGTCGACTGATAAAGGGGCGGCACCGAGACGGCGACCCCGACGGTTGCCGCAATCACGACCACGATGCTCACCCCCAGCAACAAGGCGCGGTCCTTGATGATGGCGATGTAATCTTTAAGGGAAAGCTCGTAGTCCGTTTTCATGGTGGCCACCCGTGCGAGAGTCAGATGTCGGGATATCTGTACGTCAGCGTCAATCCGGCAATGGTCGCGTCAGCATCGGGCAAGCCGTCTTGCTGGCGCTGCTTGTACATCAACGAGAAACGCAGGTCCCAGGCCGGTGAAAATGCGCGGCTTGCCCAGATGCCATACGTTTGTAACGTGTTTGGCGAGACCCCTTTGCTGTCCTGCCAGGACGCATCGACGCCCACGCGGTCGACCTCGGTGACCAGGTAGCTCCAGCTGCCGCGTACCATATCGAGTTCGGCAAAGCCGCCCTCGGCGTTGGCAACGGTGCTGCGCTCAGCGCTGAAGGTGGCGTCGGCACGATCGCCTCGGTAGAACAGCGACATGCCACCTTCACCGCGGCGCCCGCCGCCAGAACCCGTGGTCTTGTTCACGCCGATATGCATCTCGCCTTCAAACCGTTCGGAAAACCGGTGCCTGACACCGATATTCGGGCTGTAGCTGTTGGAGGACACCGCGGTGGTATCGTCCTGCGGTTCATAACGCCTGGCGTCGAAACCGGTGATGATGTCGGTGCGCTCGCTCCAGGCGTAGGTCCATGTCGATGTGTTGTACAGCTCGTCGTAACCGGTCAACGAACTGATGTCATAACGGGCATGTGAGTAGGTCAGGACGTTGGCCAGCGTGCTGCGCTCGGTCACCGCGCTGCTCCAGTTGGCCTCGAGCGTAGACATCTCCTGCGTGCCGTCGGTGGTGACAACACCGGTGTCCTGCACAGCACCGGACAGCGTGGAACTTTCCTCGTAGCGCGCCAGCAAGCCAAAGCCACCGGTCTCGGTCTCGCGCTGCCACCCCAGGCTCACCTTGGGGTCTTCACGGTCATCGACGATCGACCGGTCGGATGAGCGCAGCACGTTGACACCCAGGCCCAGGCGCAACTGGTCGCGGTCGAACTGACCGATCAGGCTGTAGTCGGGCGCAATGATGGTACGCGTCACACCTTTCTCCTCGGACGTCAGGAGCAATGGGTTGCTGTCGTACTCGACAGACGTGGGCACCACGACTGAAGACTGCCAAATGGCGGCGTGAACCACCCCAGACAACGGCAACATCATGATTGCCGTCGCAATATTCGTTGGTCGGAAAATAGGCACTAGAGATTCTTATATATTGGTAGGGTCAAGGTACGACCAGCGTATCGCCAGCCTGAAGTTGGAAGTTGGTGGACATGTCGCGCCCGGAAACCAGATCCTTGTAGCGCACCGGCAATACCTTTTGTGAAGGGCCGCTGCCGCGGATGACCTTGATGGCACTTTCGTCGGCGAATTTGTCCATTCCACCCGACATGCTCAGCGCCTGAAGCACCGCCGTAGGGCCTGCCATGGGCACCGGGCCTGGCTTGATGACCTTGCCTTGCACATACACAAGGTTGCCCGCCGTACCCGTGACGACGACGCTTACATTAGGATCTGCCAGGTAGGGTTTGAGGCCGGCAGTGACCTTGTCGGCAACCGCTGTGACGTCCAGCCCGGCCACATCGATTCGACCTGCCAGCGGGAAGGTGATGCTGCCATCGGGAAGTACGACGGTTTCCTGGCGAAGGGTGTCCTCTTGCCAGACCGAAATCAGCACCCTGTCACCGGGGCTGAGCAGGTACGCCGGGTTGCCTTGATCGGCCACGCTGGTGCCGGACCAAGTCACGAATACGCAAAGGATGGAAATCAGCAAACGCGCCATGAGGGATCCCTCCGGCCTTGCGGCCCAGGTTCAAGAGCACTGAATGAGAACGACACTAAACCTCTCGCTCCACTTCGCAGCCGTTACAGCGCTGCGACGGCCTCAAGCATCCAGGAGGCCCTTTACCGCAATGCCGCTTCGCCTGCCACTGCCAATTTGCGTCTGGGGCGTCAGCTACTGGAATATAGCAACAGCTGTAAAATTGACAAGCGGCTAATCCCGTCTTCGACGCAAACATCTATTATTTAGCGTCAATTCACTGGCAGTACGGTTAAGTTGATCGTAATGGTAACAACAGCGTCCTCAAATTTTCTTTCTGTTGGCAACTGCGACAAAGCCGATCACCGCAAACGCAAACACCCAGCCTGCCGTTGCCAAGGGAACAATATTTGCCTGGCTCATATAAGAATCAGCCGCCCGTGCCGCACCACTCAATAACACCAACAGAAAGATGGATTTGATGAACAGTGTTGAGCGCATGGTCCCCTCCTACGAAGAGGAAAATTTATTATGGGTTTTTGGCGGAGGAATGAATCGCTGTTGATTGGAGCTTATGGGCACGATGCCATTACGTCAACGTTCCGACACCATAATAAATCTCAATCGACTGCCCCTCGACTCGTCAAATTATCGACATGCAGAAGATGCAGGCACTTTTCACCCGCTCGCGCTTCAAGCAACTCATTGATATGCCATAAAAATAAACTGTCATCAGCGCCCCACCCTGGCCAGCATGCGGGTAGTCGAACCGGGGCACGACTTGAACGATGTGTTTCATAGGCGAGAAACATTGAGAATCATTGCGCTTAGCGTCACGCTTATGACGGAAAAAGATCGAGGGTACGTTCGACCTCATCAATATCGATCGTGAAGCCATCACCCTGCGGCGTGCCGACGACGAAGCCAAAATGCTGATGGTCACGGTCCGTCAGGTACTTGTAGTAGCTGACGAAGCGGTTAGGCGGCTGCAGCGCCAGCAGCGAGCCGCCTGAACGCAGCACATTGACGCCGTGAACCAGCTGGCTGCCTTCCACGCCAATCACCGTCCTGGCCCCCGCGCATGCCGCGACGATGGTCGGCACATCGCACCTGAGTGGGTCGATCACGCGAAAGCCACGGTACTTGCGCAAGTGTTCGGCGACCTCAAGTTCGTTGCGCATCAAGCGCAATTGGCCTTCACAGCCGCGCAGAATGAACACGCCAGGGTGCGTTACAGGGTCCACATGCGACAGCAACTTGTCGCCCATGGCACGGTAGCGCTGATGCCGGCTGCGGTTGTTGCTCACGTCGTCGAACAGCACCAGTTCCTTGAAAAATGCGCTGCGCAAGCGCAAGGGTTGCATGTCCAGCCACGCCTCATAGCCGGGGGCCTGGGTAAACAATGGAAACCTGGCCGATGGTGCCGTGGTAACAGGGATGCCCTCGTTGCAGGCCAGTGCGTAGGTCGGGCAATCTTCCATCAACCAGGTACCAAACCAAGTGTTGCCGTTTTGCGTGCAATACACAGCACCCCGCTCTATCTCGTAGTCCACCGTTACCCGCGGGAAAGTGCTGGGCTTCAACGACAGCCAATGGCTGGCGTCGTCTTTGTATAACGCCCCGTCAATCAGCCAGACATCCTTTAGCAGGTAGCCGCGCGTCGGGCCTTGATGCGCACGGATACCGCCTTCCATGGTGAGCGCGGGGTGTACATGGGGAAAAAAACGCTTGGCCTCCCAACCGGTCACGCGTTCCAGCTGGTTGGGCAAGAAATACGCCGGTGGAGAGACGGTGGTTTCGCCGGGCGCGATGTCCCAGGTTTTAACCGCCCGACTTTTTATGTCGATATCGGCTTTACGGGCAAGCCGCTTTCTGGCCATGTGTTTGTAGGCGGCCAGTGTCCAAACAGTTTCGCTGGTAATCAGCGTTGAATTGAACTCAGAAATATTACTACCCATGGCAAGCCCCCTATGATAAGAACGCCAAAAAGCTCGCAAGCGACGTCCTTATCCAGGCCGGCCCTGACGCTAAGTTAGTTGGACAACACCCTTTCCATCGTGGGCGGTGATTTCAAGTTGGCATACCGTTCGCGCAAGTTCTCGAAAAACAACTCACCCGAACTTCTATTGCCATAGAGGTATATCTTGTGCAGGCCGCCAAACACCATTTCGTGGTAGCGGCTTGCAAGCGCTTCATCACTGGACCCTTCCGGTAAACCCAGGTGCAGCGTCAACTTGTTGCCCTCGACCGCAAACAGCGGCGTGTCCCAAAGAAACTGGGCCACTCCCGTCTTGGGTAGACGGATGAACATGTAAGCGTGGTTGCCCAGCGAGTCGATATCACCCCCGCGCCGCCGCTTCCACTTCAGTAACCCGTCATCCGGGCGCGCCAGACAAAGACCGATGTCGTAATAGTCGTAGCCATTGGCCAAGGCCCACTCCAACGCCAGGTAGGTGGTGATGGAGTTGACCTCACGCAGTTTCTTGGCATCGGAAAACACGGCTTCGCAGTAACCGAAACGCAAGGTGCTCCAGTAGCGCTTGCCAGCCCGGGTTATCTCACAACCCAGGTGACAGGCCACCACCTCGCCATCCAAGGTGATCAAGTCCAGGCGGCCTACCCCCTTGGCCAAACGAAACACCTCCTCGGTGGGAAACTGTGCCGCATGAATCCCTTGCCGTGCGCTGGCATAAGGCCGAAGCAGGTCACGGTCGGCCATGGCAATTTCGTCATCCGAGAGCGTTTGCCTCATCTGGTACAGCGGTCGGTTCTTGCGGATACTGCGGCGCAACTCACTGTCATAGCGCGCGGTGATATCGTCCAGCGAGCGCCCAAGCGGTACGACGGCACTCAGGTAGTGCGGTACGGACAGTGCCCCGAGGGTGGGTAACTCACTGACTACTACGCGGCTGGGCACGCTGCCCGCCGGGCCCTCGGGTGCTGGTGCCTGCTGTTGCGCTTTGCCGCCTATCAACAGCTTGGCCATTTCGCGCTGTTGCTTCCTGCCGATGTAGAGAATTTCGTAGGGGCTTTGCTGCTGCAGCCTGAACCGGGCGACCTCCCAATGCCAGAAGCACGCCCGCCCAAGCATGTCGCGTAACACGTTTGATACGGTTCTGATCTCGTAACGCAGCGAAGGTGAGATGAGTTTTCGAGCTATGGCCATCATGTGCGCTTTCATTTCTTCTTCGACGTCCTTTGAATTCAAACGGCCTTATCGGAAGAGAAGCGGGTTATTGCTCGAGACAATGACGTAAGCGACTGATAATCCGACAACATTGCCCCTTGCCGGCCTAACATTCAGTAACAATTTAAGATGCAAGCTCGCGTATTAGCAAGCGGCGTTTTGCAATCGCCTGCCTTCATTTCATGACGTCAATTTTCTTTCCTGTACGCGTTGGGTCATTGATTGTTGCAATGGGTAATTAACTACCTCACCGCTACGATGCAAACGGCGCCTGCTATCGGCTCTTTCTCTCATGCAGGTACCGACGATGACTGATTTCGCCCTTCAAAACCCTCATCAGCAACTGATCCAGGAACAGCTACCGGCCTGGGCCAGAACGATGCAACCTGAGCACTGGCGGCGCTTGCGCGAGAGCGTGCAGCCCGAGCAAGGCCTGGAGGGTCAAGCGCCATGGTTCGCCAATGCTGCACCCGATCTGCGCGAAGCAGTGCTTGCCAGCCAGCGCCGCCTGGACGACTCGCAGTACCAACTGGCGCGCGCCATGGCGGGCCTGCAGAACGTTGCTGAATTCGCCGAAGCCTTGCTCGAGCAACGACTGAAGGCCGAGCACCAACTGTCGGTGCCGCTGCGCAGTACCCAGCTCATCCATATTCAACACAGGTTCAGTTTCGGCACCTACGTCACCGGCCACAAAGCGACCAGCCTGCTCGAAGCCGCCCTGCACAACTTCGAAGAGCAGCCCACGTTCAGCCACGACAGCGCCCTGGTACTGGACGGTGATGCGCAGTTTGAAGCCACCACGGTCGTCGGCCAGACCACGTTGGGCGACAGCGAAACGCTGGTCGATATCGACCTGCCGTCCGAGTCATACCGTATCGACCCGCTGCCGCTTGCTCCCAGCGGCTACGCCCGCAGTTGTCGGGACCTGGACATTGGGCAGCGTTATCAGGAACACCTGCAGGCGATCTTCGAAACGCCCTCAAGCCCGGTACGCGCGGCCTTCATGACGACCCTGCGTGACCGCCTGCGCCTTGCCGCCGACATGGCCTTGCTGCGCCACACCATTACCGGCGCCGGCCGTGATGTCATTGAACAACTGCTGGCACAGGCCCCCGTACGCTGCTGGCAGCCATCGCTGTTCGGCATCGCGCTGCACGAAGTGCTGATCATCGACGCCGGCACGGCGGGTTTGTTGGTGTACCTGCCCGGTGATGAGCAGCGCCTGCTGCAGTTTCCCGGCCTTGCCGGCGTGCATGCACATCTCGCCACCCACTTGCTGCAAGCGGATTACCGACGGGGTTTCCAGCGATACGTCTCATCGTTGCAGTGCTATCGTTTCCTCGACCTGTTGCACCAGAACCTCGACGCCGCAGGTAACAGCCCCGCAGATCAACGGTGGTCGATGCGCGAGGGCGCCGACCTGCACCTGGCCCTTGCCCCCATCGAGGCGCCACTGCTGGCTTTCCTCTATGGCGATCATGTGGCACGCCTGAAGGCCGAGGCCGCAGCCGTGGCAGTGCCTACCGCAGAGGTCGACAGGCAAGCGCACCAACGGCGCATCGCCCAGTGGCAAAGCATGGGGCTGGACGCACTGATGGTTGCAGGTTTCTTCATACCCGGGGTTGGCACCCTGTTGACAGGGGTAATCGCCTGCCAGTTGCTTGGGGAGGTGATCGACGGTTACCAGGCTTGGAGCATAGGCGACCGCCACCTGGCCTTGCAGCACATTGAGGCGGTAGGCCTGAACCTTGCTGCGATCGGCGGTTTGCATGCAGCAGGCAAGGTGCTGCCCAGGCTGTTCAACAGCGCGCTGATGGAAAGCCTTGAACCGGTGAAACTGCGGGACGGCAGCCGACGGCTCTGGCGTGCAGACCTGAAGGGCTATGCGAGCAACGTGCAGTTACCTGCAGAACTTGAAGCCAACCCGCAAGGGTTGCGAACCCACCAGGGCAGACAATTCATCCGCCTGGATGGCCAACACTATGAAATTGCCCTGGACGGCACCGACCAACGCTGGAGGATCGTCCACCCCAGTGACCACGAGGCCTACCGGCCGCTGCTGGAACACAACGGCGAAGGCGCCTGGCGCGCGGAACACGAGGCACCTCAGGACTGGGCCGACAGCCAGTGCGTGCGCCGCCTGGGCTTGCCTGTGGATGCACTGGACGATGCGCAACTGCAACAGGCCATGGTCATCAGTGGTGTGAACCGGGCACGTTTGCAGGCAGTACACCTGGCCGGTGAAGCCACCCCTGCACTGCTTGCCGATACGCTGGAGCGTTTTACGCTGGCGAAGCAAATGCCCGAGCTGGACGGCGCAGCACTGACGCGTATTTACGGCCGTACGGCAAGCGCCGCCGAGCAGCGGATGTGCGATACCTACGCGCCATTGACCCCACCGCTTGCCAGGCGTCTGCTGGCTCGGCTCTCACCGGAGGCGTTGGCCAATTGGCAAGCGCAAGGAACGTTACCGGCCTGGCTGCACATGGAAGCCGAACAGATCACCCGGGATCTGCCATTGGTCCGTGCCCTGGAAGGCCTGTATCAGCCGCGCCTGGCCAACCGCGACAGCGAACGCTTGCTGCTCGCCTGCATGCAACGGTACTCCGGCTGGCCACAGCACTTGCGCGTTGAGATCCGCGAGGCCACGCCAGAGGGCACCGTGCTGGCAGCCATCGGCGACGAACAGGCCAGCGAGCGTTGCCTGTTGCTCAGGTCGGGTCAAGGCTACGAGGTCTTCAATGGCGAACGCCCGGTTGCCAGGCCAGTGCATGCCGATGCGTACCAGGCGCTGTACGCCGCAGCGCCACCAAACCTCAAGCGCGCGTGGGGCAGTGCTGGCGCGCTGGGCGAGCGCACGCAGCGCCTGGCCGCTGCCGAGCGGCGCAAGTGGCCGATGCGCCTCTGGGGGCCACAGGCCAAGCGCCCTACCCCGCGTCACAGGTTGCGCGGTGGCGCACCTGTCACTCCACTGGCACCCGCCTCGCCGTTCTTCAACCAAAGCGTGCCGGCGCGCTTGCGCAGGCTCTACCCCAGCATCACCCAAGAGCAGGCCGAGCGCTTACAGGTAGACTGGCGTAACACGATGCGCTCTGCAGAGACAGAATTGCGCATTCGTGAAGACACCTTGAGACAGTTGCGCACCGACCTCGATCGATGGGCAACGGCCGTTCCCCGCCGCCAGCCCGCCGTGCGCAGGATTCTCAACGCCTGGCAGCAAAATTCGATACGTGTGCTGTCCACCGGCCAACGCATCCACTCCCTGGACCTGAAAAACTTCGAACTGGAAAACAGCGACTTGGCTACCCTCACGCTGCCAGCAGGTTTTAACCACGTCGCGGACCTTGACCTCAGCGGTAACAGCGCACTGAGCGAGTTGCCCGCACAATGGCTGCAGTGCCTGCCCGAACTGCAGCGCCTGACCTTGAGCCGTTGTCGCTTCGCCGCGGTTCCAGAGGTTCGGGTACCTGGCAACCTGCAATGGCTTGACCTTGAACATAACCGCATCAGCTGGGACGCACGCTCACAGGCAGCACTGGAACGACTGGACGGGTTGAGGGTGCTGGATCTCTCCGAGAACCCGTTGCTCCACGCGCCGAACCTGCAGAACCTTCCAGGGCTCGGCTCGGTGTTCATGGTCAACTGCGGCTTGACCGAACTCCCACAAGGCCTTCAACGACTGGAGTCGGTGCTGATCATCGACCTGTCCGAGAACCAGTTCCAGCGCCTTCCACAGGGGTTCACCCTGCCCGCGGCCAGCGCCAATGCCTTGGCCCTGGAAAGCCCGGCGCTAGGGCTGCCCATTCGCGAGCAGATTGAGGATTATTTCCAGCTTCATGGAGCTGACCTTCTGGTATCCGATATCGACTACCAGCCGCTGTTGGCCAATGCCAGCGCACAGCGACTACGCTTGTGGGCGCGCGTGCCGTTGCACTACCGGCGAGAGCTGCGCCAGCTGATCGAGGACATCGCCGATTTCGATGACTTCGATGCAGGCCTGGAGGCACTGTGGCGCTGCCTCGAACGCATGGATGCAGACCCCGCTTTTCGCGATCTGGCGCTAGACTCGCCGGCTACCTTGCTGCTGGATCTCTGAGCCGCTTCAGGCACTGCCCTGGCGGCCCCGCTCGGCACGGGTCGCCAGCCAGCGCGCAAGGTCCGCCGCCGGCATTGGCCGGGCCAGCAGATAGCCCTGCCCCTGGTCGCAACCGGCGTTGCGCAAGAAGTCATACTGTTCCTGGGTTTCAATGCCCTCGGCAGTGATCCGGAAGCCTAACGCATGGCCCAGGTCGATGATGGCCCGGGCCACGGCCACTGCATCGTCATCGTCCGGCAGGTCTTTGATGAACGCACGGTCGATCTTCAGGTGATCGATCGGCAGCGCTCGCAAATAAGCCAGTGACGAATAACCCGTGCCGAAGTCGTCCACCGCCGTGGTCACGCCCATGGCCTGTAATTGGGCCAGTACCTCACAGGCCTGTTGCTGGCTTTCCATCAGCAGACTTTCGGTGATTTCCACTTCCAGCAGGCTCGGCGCCAGGCCATGACACTCCAGCGCCTGGGCCAGGCTGGAGACATAGTCGCTGCGCTCGATCTGCAGCGCCGCCACGTTGATCGCCATTGGCCCGGGTACGCGGTCCTCGTCGCGCCAGGCGGCCATCTGCGCGCAAGCCAGCGCCAACACGCGCTCACCCAGCGGAATGATCAGGCCCGTGCGCTCTGCCAGCGGGATGAACTCGGCCGGTGACACCAGGCCATGAACAGGGTCCCGCCAGCGCAGCAATGCTTCGACACCCTGCAGGCAGCCGCTGAACAGGTCGACCTTGGGTTGATACCACAGCTCGAACTCGTTCGCCTGCAAGGCACGGCGCAGGTTGCGCTCAAGCTCCAGGCGCTGCTGCAGGCGGGCAGTCATGTCGGTGTGGTAGGGGCGCCAGGCGTTGCGCCCGCTTTCCTTGGCTGCATACATCGCCGTATCGGCGTGACGCAGCAGGCTGCCGACATCCTCACCGTGCTGGGGGCACCTGGCCAGGCCGATACTGCCGGTCACCAGTGCGGTACTGCCATTGAGATCGAACGGGCGTTGCAGGCAGCGCAGCAGGTGAGCCACCTGGTGGCTCACCTGGCCCTGGGTGCCGCGCAACATGAAAACGAACTCGTCGCCGCCAAGGCGGCACACCCGGTCAGGCGCGTCCAGCTCCTGCAAAAAACGCGCGGTGGCTTGCTGCAGCAACAGGTCGCCCATGGCATGGCCGAGGCTGTCGTTCACCTGCTTGAAGCCATCGATGTCCAGCATCAACACAGCCAGACCATCGCCCTTGAGAATGGCATCGGCCAGTTGCTGCTGGAACAACACGCGGTTGGGCAAGCCGGTGATGGTGTCGTAGTGGGCCAGCCGCTCAAGTTGCGCCTGGGAGCTGCGCAGTTCTCGATTGCGTTGCTGCAACTGGCGTTGCTTGCGGTTGATCAGGGCCAGGAACAGGCTGGTCAAGCCCGTACAGGCCAGGGCGAACCAGAGCAGCGGCGAGACCAGAGGGCTGGCCATCAGGCCGTCAGGCTGGCGCTGCACGTCCAGATGGCCCAGCAGCACCGACAGGGCGATCCCGGCCAGGGCAAAGCCCACCGGCATCAGGCTGCCAAGGAAGCGGCGCAGCTGGCCGGTGGGCGGCGGTTCATCAGGTAGTGGGGTATTGGACGGGGTCATAGGCCTTCGTATGCGCTCGATTGCTTATGTATCGGCGCACTGCGGGCAATATTGAGCCAGACTGGTATTTTTCTTTCGCCGGGTGCATCCTCGAAGCTGAAGCGATTCACCTACCCAGACTTGTGAGGTGCAGTACACATGGACCACCTGCTCGATTCGCTGTTCCCTGCTGCCGGGGATGTCCCCACGCCTTGGCAGCTGGGTGAACCCCTGGAGCAACGCGATTACCTCGTCAATGGCGAACTGAGGCGCTGGGACGGCCCGCTGGCCACCGTGCGCAGCCCGGTTTGGCTAAAAGAAGGTGACGGCGAGCGACAGGTCATCCTCGGCAGCGCCCCGCTGCTCGATGCTGATACGGCACTGACGGCACTGGACGCCGCCGTGCAGGCCTATGACAAAGGCCGCGGCGCCTGGCCGAACATGCGTGTCGCCGAACGCATCCAGCATGTCGAAACCTTCCTTGCGCGCATGCGCGAACAGCGCCAGGCCGTGGTAAAGCTGCTGATGTGGGAGATCGGCAAAAACCTCAAGGACTCCGAGAAGGAGTTCGATCGCACCTGCGACTATATCGTCGACACCATCAACGCCCTGAAAGACCTCGACCGCCGTTCCAGCCGCTTCGAACTCGAACAGGGCACCCTCGGCCAGATCCGCCGCGCACCGCTTGGCGTGGCCTTGTGCATGGGGCCTTACAACTACCCGCTCAATGAAACCTTCACCACGTTGATCCCCGCGCTGATCATGGGCAACACCGTGGTGTTCAAACCGGCCAAATTCGGCGTGCTGTTGATTCGCCCGCTGCTCGAAGCGTTCCGTGACAGCTTCCCGCCGGGGGTGATCAACGTCATTTATGGCCGCGGCCGCGAAACGGTCAGTGCCTTGATGGCCAGCGGCAAGGTCGACGTGTTCGCCTTCATTGGCACGCACAAGGCCGCCAGCGACCTGAAAAAGCTCCACCCGCGCCCGCACCGCCTGCGCGCCGCGCTAGGGCTCGATGCCAAAAACCCCGGCATCGTGCTGCCCCAGGTAGACCTGGACAATGCGGTCGAAGAAGCGGTCACCGGCGCGCTGTCGTTCAACGGCCAGCGTTGCACCGCACTGAAAATCCTGTTCGTCCATGAAGACGTGGTCGAACCGTTTCTCGACAAGTTCCAGCGCAAGCTCGCCGCGCTCAAGCCTGGCATGCCCTGGGAGCCGGATGTGGCCCTGACGCCGCTGCCGGAGCCGGGCAAGGTCGATTACCTCGACGCCCTGGTGGCCGATGCCACGGCCAAAGGCGCGCGGGTGGTCAACGAGGGTGGCGGGAACAGTCGCGGTTCGTTCTTCTACCCTGCCCTGCTCTACCCGGTAACCGGTGACATGCGGGTGTACCACGAAGAGCAATTCGGCCCCGTGGTACCGGTGGTGCCCTACCGCGACCTGCAGACGGTGATCGACTACGTGCTCGATTCCGACTTCGGCCAGCAGTTGAGCCTGTTCGGCAACGACCCCAAGACCATCGGCAGCCTGGTCGACATCTTTGCCAACCAGGTGGGCCGTATCAACCTCAATGCCCAGTGCCAGCGCGGCCCTGACACCTACCCCTTCAATGGTCGCAAGAACAGCGCCGAGGGTACCTTGTCGGTGCATGACGCCCTGCGTGTGTTCTCGATACGCACCTTGGTCGCGACCCGCTTCCAGGAAGCCAACAAGGAGCTGATCAGCGAGATCATCCGTAATCGGCAGTCGACCTTCCTCACCACCGATTACATCTTCTGAACGGGCCCTGCTTATAGACAAACGATCTACCTGAGCTGTCGATTTTCGAGCTGCCTGACCGACTTTATGCAACAGGGGCGCAACCTGCCCCTTTCGCATTCATTTCAGAGGAGTGTCGAACATGGCAGCCCGCCCCATTCCCGAAGGCCAGCACAGCATTACCCCGTATTTGGGCATCAAGGATGCCGCCAAGGCCATCGACTTCTACAAGCAAGCCTTCGGCGCGGTCGAAATGTTCCGCCTCGAAGGCCCGGACGGCCGCGTAGGGCACGCCGAGCTGAAGATCGGCGATTCGTCGCTGATGCTCGCCGACCCTTGCGACATGGCGGGCGGCCTGACCTCCAGCCAGTCACTCAGCGGTGTCGCCATTGGCCTGCACTTGTACGTGGAGGACTGTGACAAGGTCTACGCCCAGGCCATTGCCGCCGGGGCCACCCCGTTGCATGAGGTAAAGGACCAGTTCTACGGCGACCGCAGCGGCACGTTGAAAGACCCGTTCGGCAACATGTGGTTCGTCTCTACCCACAAAGAAGACCTCAGCCCCGACGAAATCCGCGCCCGCGCCGCCAAACTGTTCGCAGGCAACCAAGCGACTGGTTGAAAGCGGCGCGACTTTGCCTGAAGCTTGTGGCTCGTAGCTTGGAGCTGCTTCATGCGAATCATCGACAAAACCGCCGCGCAGGTACGTAGCCTGACCCCGGCCGAAGAGGAACTGCTGCAGGCATTCGCCACAGGCACCCTCATTGGCCCCGGCCTGTTACAGGCCAACCAGCTACTGATGAAGGTGCGCAGCGCCAACCAGTGGCTGGCCTGCGATTGCCGCAAGGACGCCCTGCCGGTGCTCAATGTCACCCTCAATGGCAACACCGGCACACTGTTTCTCAAGAACAACCCCGGCACCGCCGAGCATGCGCCCGGCTGCCCGTTCAGCAAAGACGAGCGTGAGGCCGCCGAACGCGAGCAAGACCCCGCCCCGCCCGCCGCCTGGCTGGCCCCTGACACGCCACTGCGCCTGCTCGGTGATTTTCGCAAGGCCAGCGAAAACAGTGGCGCTGCCCAGGATGGCAACGAACGCCGAGAGCAGCAGCGCCTGCTCTCGCTGCTGCTGACCTGGATCGAAACCAGCGGCCTGAACCTGTATGCCACGCACTTGAAAAAGGACCTCACCGCGCAGTTTGCCGAGTTGCGCAGTGTCGCCAGCCGTTACCCCCTGCTCGAACGCGTGCCCGCCAGCAACTACCTTGAAACCCGGCTGGACATGAAGCACATGATGATGCTCAAGGCCCGCCTGCGCGAAGCTACCGTATTCGGCAACCATCGCCGCCATGGCCTTTTGCTCGACTGCGTCGAGCAGATCAAGGGGCGCAAGCTGTTCAACAACCGCAGTGAGGATGGCTTCGACTTCCAGGGGCATCACCTGTACTGGGGTGGCAGCCGGGTGTCAGGGCCGCTGCTGGCGATGATCCTGTACTCGCCCACCAGCGCAGGCAGTCACTTCTACGAGCTGATCCACGTGGCCAGCGTGCCAGTGTTGTCGCGCGCTCACCTGTTCCCGGTTTACCGCGACGAGGAACGTGAACCGCTCAAGGCCTTGGTGTCGTTGATCGACTGGATGGCCAGCAAGGGGGTCAAGGTGCAGATGCGAAGGCCCGTGATCGGTGGCCAGGTGATGGATGAACTGGTGCTGACCTCCGACCAGGACCGCGTGCTGTCGGTATCGCTGCTGGAGCAGCCGGTCGGGCCGGAACCGGATGCCGAGAATTTCAAGCGGTACGCCGATTTCAAGAGCCTGGAGACATTCCGCAAGTTTGTGGCCGGGTTCTTCATGCGCGAGCGCTGAGCTAGCAGTCGAGGCGGGCCGGCCTATGGCCAGGATGTTGCTGGGCTGTTGCGATCGAGCGCGGCCCGCGCGGCGCTCGATCGCAACAGCGCCCGATCACCCAAGAAACAGCTTGTAAGCAGGATTCTCGGTCTCATCCCAGTACCGATAGCCCATCTCATCCAGCGCCAGCGGCAGCCCTGCCTGCTCATCCTCGGGCACCTCCAGCGCGGCAAACACCCGGGCTTCGGCCGCGCCGTGGTTGCGGTAATGGAACAGGCTGATGTTCCAGCGCTTGCCCAGCCGCTCCAGGAAGCCCAACAACGCTCCCGGACGCTCCGGGAACTCGAAGCGCAGCACCCGCTCATCGGCTCCCGGCGCCGCATGGCCACCCACGGTATGGCGCACATGCAGCTTGGCCAGCTCGTTGTCGGTCAGGTCGAGCACGCTGTAACCCTGCTCGGCGAGGTGTGCCAGCAGTTTCTCCCGGGGGTCGTGCAGCGGGTGCGTTTGCACCCCGACAAACAGGCGCGCTTCCTTGCCGGGGTAGTAGCGATAGTTGAACTCGGTGATCTGGCGCTTGCCCAGCGCCTGGCAGAAGGCCCGGAAGCTGCCTGGCTGCTCGGGGATGGTCACGGCAATGATCGCCTCGCGCTGCTCACCCAGCTCGGCACGTTCGGCCACATGGCGCAGGCGGTCGAAGTTGACGTTGGCACCGGAGTCGATCGCCACCAGCGTCTGCCCCCGTGCGCCTTCGCGGGCCACGTACTTCTTGATGCCAGCGACCGCCAGCGCGCCGGACGGCTCGGTGATCGAACGGGTATCGTCATAGATGTCCTTGATTGCCGCACACAGCTCATCGCTGCTGACGGTCACCACCTCATCGACGAAATGCCGGCACAGTTCAAAACAGTGCGCACCGACCTGGGCGACCGCCACGCCATCGGCGAAGGTACCTACCTGCGGCAGGATAACCCGCTCCCCCGCAACCATGGCGGCCTGCAGGCAATTGGAGTCTTCCGGCTCGACACCGATCACCTTGACCTCGGGGCGCAGGTACTTCACGTACGCGGCGATCCCTGCCACCAGGCCACCGCCCCCGACCGGCACGAAGATGGCATCCAGCGCACCCGGCTGCTGGCGGAGGATCTCCATGCCGACCGTGCCCTGCCCGGCGATCACGTCGGGGTCATCGTAAGGTGGCACGAAGGTAGCGCCTTCGCTGTCGGCCAGGGTCAGTGCATGGGCCAGGGCGTGGGGGAAGCTTTCACCGTGCAGCACCACATGCCCACCCCGCGAACGTACACCTTCGATTTTCAGCGAAGGCGTGGTGGTCGGCATGACGATGGTCGCCTTGATGCCCAGATGGGAGGCCGCCAGCGCCACACCCTGGGCGTGGTTGCCTGCCGATGCGGTGATCACCCCACGCTCGCGCTGAGCGGGGGTCAGGCGCGCCAGCCGGGTGTAGGCACCGCGGATCTTGAACGAGAACGTGGGCTGCAGGTCTTCGCGCTTGAGCAATACCTGGTTGCCCAGGCTGGCGGACAACGCCGGCGCCGCTTGCAATGGGGTCTCGATGGCCAGGTCGTACACCGGCGCAGACAAGATGCGCCGCACCTGCTCCGACAGCAGCTGCTGAGGGGTAAGCGGGGTACGGGGGCTGACGTTGAGGCTGGTCATCGGGTGCAACTCCTTGGCTGTTTTCACGTTGCCCAGGAGTCGAAGAGTAGAAACCCGCCTCCAGGGCGGGTTCGGTGCACGTACGCGCTAGCCCGCCAAACTGATAATGGCGGTAATAATAATGGCGTTCACATGCGGGAAAGTGTTCATGGGGTGGGAACTTATCCCGCTGTACCTTGGCGTGTCAACACTTGGCTTGCTGTGCCGAGAGCGGCACATCGAACACCTTGTCGAAACCCCACTGGAACACGAAGGCATAGACGAAGAAGAACACGAACAACGCCATGTTGGTGAGCAACGCTGCCCACAGGCTGACATCCAGCCAGTACGCCACCAGCGGCAGCAGGATCACCACCAGCCCGCCTTCGAAGCCCAAGGCATGCAGCAGCCGGCGCATGACGGTACGTTCACGCTGGTGCTGGCGCGCCTCCCAGCGCTCGAAAGCCCAGTTGAAGCCCATGTTCCAGCTCATCGCAATGCCCGACATCAACACTGACAGCACGGTCGACTGGGCCATGCCGGCACCGAACGCCAGTTCCAGTGCCGGCGCCACACAGGCCACGGCGATGGCTTCGTAGAGGATGGCCTGGACGATCTTGCGTGCCTTGCCTTGCATCTTCAGCTCCCTGTCGAAAAGGCCTACCACGTTACTAGAAGCCGCTGGCAAGCAAAAGCCTGAATACCTGGCCTGGCCACGCACAACCGTGCATTGGACAACCCGGCACCTGACTGCTTGTATCTACCCATTGCAAGTGGCACGAGGTCGTACACCTTCGTCCAGGGAATCGTACGAGGAACAACACGATGGCCAACACTGTCATGATGGTATTCGGTACCCGCCCAGAAGCGATCAAGATGGCCCCACTGGCCAGGGTCCTGCGTGAGTGGCCCGACATCGACCTGCACATCTGTTCCACCGGCCAGCACCGCGAGATGCTTGAACAAGTGCTGACCGCCTTTGGCCTGAGCGTCGATCAGGACCTCAAGGTAATGACCCAGAATCAGACCCTGAACGGCCTTGCCCGTGACCTGCTGGACTCGATCGACAAGGCTTACGAACGGGTCAGGCCAGAGATCGTGCTGGTCCATGGCGACACCACCACCAGCTTCATCGCCGGCCTTGCCGCCTTCCACCGGCACATCCCCATCGGCCACGTCGAGGCCGGGCTGCGCACCGGCAACCTGCAGCAACCCTGGCCTGAGGAAGCCAACCGGCGCCTGACCGGGGTGATCGCCGACCTGCACTTTGCGCCCACCACCAAGGCCCGCGACAACCTGCTGCGCGAAGGCGTGCCGCTGGAACAGATCGAGGTCACCGGCAACACCGTCATCGACGCCCTGCTGTGGATGCGCGAATACCTGATGGAAACCGCGTGGCAGCCCGCCGCTGACTCCTCCCTGCACAAACTGCACGACGATCAGCGCATGGTGCTGATCACCGGCCATCGTCGGGAAAACTTCGGCGCCGGTTTCGAACGTATCTGCCTGGCCCTGGCCGAACTGGCACTGCGCTACCCCGATGTGCAGTTCGTCTACCCCGTTCACCTCAACCCGCAAGTGCAGAAAGCGGTCTACGGCCTGCTCTCGGGGCGTGACAACATCCACCTCGTAGCCCCGCAGGACTATCAGCACTTTGTATGGCTGATGAACCGCGCCCACATCATCCTCACCGACTCCGGTGGCATCCAGGAAGAAGCCCCGGCACTGGGTAAGCCGGTGCTGGTGCTGCGCAAGGTCACCGAACGGCCGTCGGTGCTCGAAGGCGGTACGGTGAAGCTGGTCGGCACGCAGACCGAGCGCATCGTCAAGGAAACCAGCCAATTGCTGGACGATGGCCAGGCCTACGCGCGCATGGCCCGCGTATTCACCCCCTTTGGTGACGGCCACGCCAGCGAAATCATCGCCGAGCGCCTGAGCCGCTGGTTCGAGGAAAGCGTAACCAAACGGGATGACGCATGAGCCTGGCTTTCATCGATTTCGTTACTTACGTACTGTTTGGCCTCAAGATCCTGGCGATCATCCTCGCCGCACTGATGTTCCTGCTCGGCCTGGACGACCTGTTCATCGACCTGTGCTACTGGTGCCGCAAGCTGTTCCGTCATTTGCGCATCTATGACAAGTACGCCAGGGCCGACGAGAAGCGCCTGTTCGAGGTGCCGGAAAAACCCCTGGCGATCATGGTCCCGGCCTGGAACGAAGTGGGCGTGGTGGGTGAAATGGCGCGCCTGGCGGCCTCGACCATCGACTACGAGAACTACCAGATCTTTGTCGGCACCTACCCCAACGACCCACAGACCCAGGCCGACGTCGATGCCGTGTGCCTGCACTACCCCAACGTGCACAAGGTGGTCTGCGCCCGCCCCGGCCCCACCAGCAAGGCTGACTGCCTGAACAACATCATCGATGCCATCCTGCGCTTCCAGGACGACGCACGTATCGAGTTCGCAGGCTTCATCCTGCATGACGCCGAGGACGTTATCTCGCCCATGGAGCTGAGGCTGTTCAACTACCTGCTGCCCGCCAAGGACATGATCCAGATCCCGGTGTACCCCTATGCGCCGGAGTGGAAAGGCTTCACCGCCGGGCACTACGTGGACGAGTTCGCCGAGAACCACGGCAAGGACGTCATCGTCCGCGAAGCGCTGACCGGCCAGGTGCCCAGTGCCGGTGTCGGCACCTGTTTCAGCCGCCGCGCCATCAGCGCCCTGCTCGAAGACGGTGACGGCATCGCCTTCGACGTGCAGAGCCTGACCGAGGATTACGACATCGGCTTTCGCCTGAAGCAAAAAGGCATGAAGTGCATATTTGCCCGCTACTCGGTCACCGACCCTGCACTGGCCCTCAAGCACGAGTGGCGCCCCGGCATGAGCCGCGAGTTCGCCCAGGTGATCTGCGTGCGCGAGCACTTCCCGCGTGACTGGCAGCATGCCATCCGGCAAAAGTCCCGGTGGATCGTCGGCATCGTGTTCCAGGGCACCAGCAACCTGGGCTGGAGCCGAACAGGTGCGCTCAACTACTTCCTCTGGCGGGACCGCCGGGGCCTGTTCGCCTACCTGCTGGGCTTTTTGGTCAACCTGTTGCTGCTGGTGCTGCTGGCCATGTGGCTGGTTACGGTGATTGCGCCGCAGTCCTGGCGCTTCATGTCGATCCTCAGCGACAGCCAGCTGCTGACCACACTGCTCTGGCTCAACGGCCTGATGCTGATCAACCGCCTGTTCCAGCGCGGCTGGTTCGTCACCCGCTATTACGGCATCGGCGAGGGGCTGCTGTCGGCACCCAGGATGATGTGGAGCAACTTCGTCAACTTCTTTGCCAACCTGCGCGCCCTTCGCCAAGTGATGGAGATGGGCGATTCACGCCGAGTGGCCTGGGACAAGACCACCCACGAGTTCCCCGCCATCGCCTCACCGGCCCGCACTCCGCTGGGCCACCGCCTTGTCGCCAAAGGCTACATCAGCGAAGCGCAGCTCGAGCAGGCAATCACCAGCCCGGTGCGGCGGCGCCTGGGCCGCGAGCTGCTGCTGCGTGGCTGGCTGACCAGCGAACAGCTGGTGCAGACCCTGGCCGAGCAACTCGACCTGCCATGGGCACCGCTCAACCCGTTCAAACTCGACCCGCAACTGATCGCCCTGCTGCCGCGCCGGCTGGCTACGCACTACGGCGTGCTGCCGGTGGCCGAAGACGGCAATACGCTGGTGCTGGCCAGCGAGAGCCCGGTCAGCCAGGTCTCGCTGGGGGTGATCAGCCGCCAGCTCAAACGCCCGGTCAGCTGCCGCCTGGCACCCCAAGGCCGGGTGACCCTGGGCCTGCGCTACCACTACCCCAGCCCCTGGCAGACAGACCAGACCCGGCAGATGCTCGAAGTGCTCGAACGGCACCAGGACAACGCCGAACTGATCGAGCAGGTGAGTATCCACCAGGTCATGCTCGGTGCGTTGCTGCAGGTGCGCGGCATGGTCCCGGTGACCCTGTTCAACCAGGCCCTGATCGACTTCGATCCCGAGCAGCAGAGCCTTGGCGAACACCTGATCGCGCGCGGCATCATCACCGAGCTCGTGTTGCAGCAGGCGCTCGAAGAACAGGCCAGCGAACAGCAGGCCGCCTTTGACCTGATCAGGGAGGTGGCATGAAGCCGCGCGTTACCCTCACACTCACCGGCCTGTTGTTGTGCACCACCGCCCTGCCTGCCCTGGCCGCGCCCATGACCGATTTCCAGCGGTTCACCAGCTACCCGTTCATGGAGCGCGGTTACCGCGAAGCAAAAAAGGACAATTGGGCCGAAGTCGAGCGCCTGACCCGCCATGTACTCGGGCGGGTGCCGAACAACGACGAAGCGCGCGCGCTGCTGGTCGAGGCCCTGGCCCACCAGCGCCGCTACAAGGAAGCAGAAGCACTGGCCGAGCAGCTTGGCAGCGGCACGGAGCATGCCGACGCCCTGCTTGAACTGCGCCTGACCTGGATCGAGCAGGACCCACCCGCGGCCAGCCAGGTGGAGGGCTGGTTGGCCACAGCTGACGGCGCACACCGGGTACGCCTGTGGCAGGCCTACAGCCTGAGCCTGGCCAAATTCGGCGGCGCCGGCAGGGCCCTGGACTGGCTGAACCAATTGCCACCACGCGGCGATGGCCAGGTGCTGCGCCTGGCCAGGGCCAATTTCGCCGAACAGCTGCGCAACTGGAACGCCACCATCGATCAGCTGCAGCCTCTGGCCGACAAGGGGCAATTGCCGGTGGATGCCTGGCAGCGCCTGGCCAACGCCTACGTCCAGCAGGTCGATGAAAAAGGCCTGACCCGATTGCTGCAAAGCGCGCCTTCCCCCGAGATGGCCACCCAGACCCGGCTGGCCATGGCCAACCGCGCCATCGCAATGGGCTACAGCAAGCAGGCCCAGCGCTGGCTGCAAATGCTGCCCACCGAGCAGTTGCAACAGCCCGAACAGCGCCAGCAGCTCTGGGAGCTGGCCCGCGAAGGCAACGATGCGCCGCTGCTCAGGCGCCTGAGCAACGAGCTGCAGCGGCCCTGCCTGGAAACGGTCGACTGGCTTTCACGGCACGACCCGAACATTGCCCGAGAACAGTTCAAGGACTGCTCTGCAGGCGCCGAACCACGCGCCTACGCAATACTCAAGCAGCGCCTTTACGGCGACCCGGCAGCGCCGCCACAACCGCGCACCGCCGCCGGGTGGGAGCACCGTTACCGGCGCACGGGCGAGCTGGCCGCACTTGAGCAAGCGACCTTCCTGCTGGTGCGCCAAGGCCACGACGAGCGCGCCCGAACCTTGTTGGAACAGGCCTACGACCGGCGTCAAGGACGGCTGACACCCTCACTGCTGCAGCGCCTGGGCAATCTTTATGCTCGCCAGGACGGCCAGCTGGACAGCCGCAGAATGCTCAGCCTGATCCCCCAGGTGGATGCCAATAGCCGTGCCCAACTGCTCGGCCGCTTGGCCGAGGCCGGGCAATGCGACACCGTGCGCCAGGCCGTGCCGGCAAGCCCCAGCGAAGCCGGGCAATACCGTGCACTGGGGCGCTGCGCCATGCCTGAACAGCCGGGTGAAGCGGTGGTCTATTACCAGGCCGCCGAGCGCCTGGGCGACAGTGGCAACCGCCTGCCACTGGCCTATGCCCTGGAAGCTGCAGGTGACTCTGCCGCAGCCCTGCCCATTTGGCGCAGCCTGCCGGACAGCGCCTGGAACGACAACGCCCGCCTGACCGCCGCCGCCGGCGCGCTGAACGCGGGCGACCCGCAAGCCGCCCGCCGCTACTGGGACGCCGCTGCGCACACCCGCGCTGATGACTGGGCGCTGGGCGCCGCCATCGCCCAGCGCCAGGGTGACCTGCAGGCCGCCCTTGGCTTTCAGCGCCAGGCACTGGCACACAACCCGCGCGCCGACCACTACTACGCAGCCGCCAACACCGCACAACAGGCCGGCGACAGCGCCCAGAGCACTGCCTGGCTGGCCGAAGCGGTGCGCCTGGCCCCCAACCAGCCACGCTATCGCGCCGACTACGGCATGCGCCTGGCCAGCTCGCCAGACAAGACCGACCGCCGCCAGACGATCCCGTATCTGCAGCGCGCCACCCGCGATTTCCCCGAGGACTACCGCCTCGGCGAAACCCTGGTCGTGCGCTACGACGAAACCGAAGACAGCGCCTCGGCGCGCCGCGAGCTGCGCCGGGTGATCGATGTGGAGCAGGACCTTGTCGACGGCGATGATGAATACGGCAGCCTCGATGCCCGTAAATACCGCCAGCGGCGCGCCCACGAAACCTTGGCGCGGCGTGACACCGTGACACTGGCCAGCACCTGGTCGCCAGCCGGCATCTCGACCAACGACAGGTTCCTCGACGACGGCGTGCGCAGCGGCAGCTCGCGCCGGGCACAGTCGCAGAACGTGCAACTGGCCATGTGGGACCATGCCTTGGGCGAAGAGCCCAGCCGCAATGGCAGCACGCTGTCGGTGTACGGCCGCGTGCTGTTCGGCGGGCAAAGCCGTAGCGACTACGCGCAAAGCATGGGCACCGGTGTCGGCCTGCGTTACAAACCGATAGGCCAGGCCAACCTCAACCTGTACGCCGAGCTCTACCACCAACGGCAGATCGACACCGAGCACTACAGCGGGCTGAGCCTGGGTGAGCTGCTCAGCCCGGTCAAGGTCGGTGGCAACTGGGGTGACCTGCGCCACAACGCCGAGTCGAGCAACGACCTGCTGCTGCGCGCCACTGCCTCGTTTCTCGACCAAGGCGACTGGCGCAACGACTGGCGGGTAGACGAGGACGACTGGAACGAGCGTTTCCTCTACCTCGACGCGGCCTGGTGGACCCGTGCCGGTGACCATGCCTGGCTGTCCCGTTACCAGCAGGGCCATGCCTGGAAATTGCCCGGCACTTCGCCGCAAACCCTGATGCCCTATGGCTTCCTCGAGTTTTCCAGCCAGGACCCCAGCAACGACTGGCGCCAGGATGCCCGCGCCGGCGTGGGCGTGCGCTGGCAATGGTGGTTCGACGATGACCGCTACAACGCCTACCGCGGCTCGCTGAAAGTACGCGCCGAGTATCAGCAGTCGTTGGGTGGCAACCTTTACCAGCGCGCCAATGGTGTGCTGGTCGGCGCGGAGATGAACTTCTGATGCGTACCTTTCTGGCCATCTGCCTGTTTGCGTTGAGCCTGCCGGCCGTGGCCGACCAGCGCCTGTTCTATCAACCGCTGAACCGCGACGCCAGCGTCAGCCCCGCCCAATGGCAGCAACTGTGGCGTGCCACCGTGGCCCAGGGCGGCAAGACCGTGATCGTGCAGTGGAGCGCCTATGGCGACAGCGATTTCGGTGGTGCCCAAGGCTGGCTGGCCAACAGCTTGCGCGAGGCGCATGCCCAAGGCCTGCAGCTGGTGCTCGGGCTGTACATGGACCCGGCCTATTATCAGCGCATCGAAGCACTCGACGGTGATGGGCTGAGCAGCTACTGGAAAGCCCAGCTGGGCAGGTCCCTGAGCCAGTACCGGCAGGTGCGCCAGCACTGGCAAATAGAGGTGGCTGGCTGGTACCTGCCGATGGAGCTGGACGACCTGCACTTTCGCGACACGGCCCGTCGTCAGGCGCTGTACAGCCAGTTGCAGGCGTTCAGCCGGCAGTTGGACAAACCGCTGCACATCAGTGCCTTCAGTGCCGGCAAGCTGGCGCCGCGGGTCAACGGCGCCTGGCTGGACCAGCTCGCAGGCCTGGGCGTGAGCGTCTGGTGGCAGGACGGCGCTGGCACCGGGCGGCTGCCGGCGCTGGTGCGCCAAAGCTATGAACAGGCCTTGCCTTGCCGCGTGGGCGTGGTGCGTGAAGCATTTCGCCAGGTGAGTGGGCCGGGGCAGGCTTTCAAGGCGCAGGCTGCGCAACCGAAGCTGACCGGCGGATGCCATGCCGAGGCGGTGTTTGCCCTGCGCTACCGGCCTTGGGCTCGGGGTGTTCTGCAGCAGAACTGAGACTGCCTGCACCTGCCTCATCGCCGGCAAGCCGGCTCCCACAAGTACCCCGCTGCTCTCAAGCTCAGCGCAAACCCAGTGGGAGCCGGCTTGCCGGCGATCATCGGCGAAGCCGGTGCCATGGACTAACCTGCTGGCAAGCGAATCATGAACAGTGCACCACCCAAGGCCGACTGCGTCACCGTCAGCGAGCCACCCTGCCCCTCGATGGCTCGCCGGCTGATCGCCAACCCCAGGCCGAACCCGCCGGTATTGCGATCACGGCTGCGGTCCAAGCGGTAGAACGGCTGGAAGATGCGCTCACGCTCTTCGACCGGAATGCCGATACCGTCATCCTCTACCGTCAACAGGCAAGCACCGCTCTCTTCCAGACGCAAACGCAGCAGCAGGCTCTGATCGCAATAGCGCATGCCATTGCGCACCAGGTTCTGCACCGCGCGGGCCGTCAGGCGCGGGTCAAGCACGAAGCGCGGCAGAGAACCTTCGGCGCGTACCTCCCACTCAATGCCACGGCTGTCGAGCTCTTCGGCAAAGCCGCCGAGCACACTGTCGACCAGCTCAAGCAACGACACCTCGACCCGCTCACGGGCTTGGTCGGCGTTGTACAGCCGGCTGTAGGACAGCAGTTCGAGCACCAGTTCGTCCAGCTCGCGCACGTGCCCGACCAGCTCCAGCAGGCGCTTGCGGCTGGTGGACGGCACTTCGTCGAACAACAGCACCAGGCCGAAGTCCAGGCGAGTGAGCGGCGTGCGCAACTCATGGGACACGGCGTTGAGCAGCTCACGCTGCTGATTGACGTGGCGCTCCAGGTCGCCGGCCATGGTGTCGAATACACCGGCCAGTTCACCGATGTTCGAATGCGGAGAAATGTGCGTACGCTCGGCCATCTGCCCCTGGCCCAGACGCCTGGCCGTTTCCTTGAGCCGCTCAAGGTCGCGCCAGTGCGGCCACACCCACAACAGCAGGCAGCCAAGCATGGCGGCGCCGATCAGCACAGTCACGCCCCAAGACAGCACGTTGATGTCCAGCGGGTCCGGTGGCGAGTGCAGGCTCACCAGCCAGCCCTCTTCCAGCGGCGCCAGCACCGTTTCGTAATAGCCCCACTCGCCGATGCGCACTGCGTACAGGCCATGCGCCAGACGCGCCTGCTCCGGCGCGCTCAAGCTGGCCTGATCGGTACGCAACAGGGTCACCTGCAGCGGCGCGAACGCCTCGGCCAGCTCCTGTTCCACCGCAGGCCATTGCTCGCGCGGGGCCTGGCGGAACTGGCGCACGATCAGTGACTGCACGCCTTTGGCCTGGTCCAGGTTGTAGGCCACGAAGCGGTCATGGAACAGGCCGACGATGGCGTCAGGAATCAACAGCAGCGCACCGGCGTAGGCGACGATGATCACCAGGTAAAGGCGCACCAGAATCTTCAGCATGTCGCTTCAGCACTCCCATTCGACGCGGCTGAACAGGTAACCCTTGCCCCACACGGTCTTGATCTTGCGCGCTTCGCCGGCACTGTCATCGAATTTGCGCCGCAGCTTGGAAATGGCCACATCCACCGAGCGGTCGGTGCCGTTGAACTCGATACCGCGCAGTTGCTGAAGGATGCGGTCACGGCTCAGCACTTCCCCGGCGTTGCGCGCCAGCACCACCAGCAGGTTGTATTCACCGCTGGACAGTTCCACCTCTTCGCCGCGCCAACAGACCAGGCGCTCGGCCAGGTCGATGCGCAAGCCACCGATCAGGATCTGCTCACTGTCCAGCCGCGGCTCATGGACGCTGCTGCGGCGCAGCAAGGTTCGCACCCGCGCCAGCAGCACCCGCGGCTCACACGGCTTGGTGACGTAGTCGTCGGCGCCCATCTCCAGTCCCAATACCTGGTCGTGGCT
Organism: Pseudomonas sp. M2; assembly: GCF_015751845.1. NCBI lineage: Bacteria > Pseudomonadati > Pseudomonadota > Gammaproteobacteria > Pseudomonadales > Pseudomonadaceae > Pseudomonas > Pseudomonas sp. M2. Next base: position 4,844,595 of record NZ_JADOUD010000001.1, on the reverse strand, counting down.
GTCGTCGCGGGCCGTCAGCATCAGGATCGGCAGGCTTTGGGATTCCTGGCGCAGCAGGCGGCACACCTGCAGGCCGTCGATACCCGGTAGCATCAGGTCAAGGATGACCAGGTCGGGTTTGTCTTGCCGGAACGCGTCCAGCACATGGTCGCCCCGGGCGATCACCCGCACATGGAAGTCGTTGCGTTGCAGATAGCTGGCGATCAATTCAGACAGGGCGCTGTCGTCTTCTACCAGAAGAATGTTTGGCATAGGGCTTGGTACGAGCAGAGGGAGGCCAATACAGGCATGTAGCGGCAAGAATATAGAATCCCCACGAGTGCAGGATTTTTCTTCACACTTTTTCACACACGTCCTACAGGTATTAACAGGCACCCGTGCCCTGCCTGCCTTAGCATACGGCCGGTCATCATCGGAAGATCCGTATGCCTATCATCCTTATCCATCGCCTGCGCCCCGTGGCGCTCGTGGCGCTTCTGGCCCTGTCCGTTGCCGGGTGCAACGACACCGAAGAGCAGGACGCCAAGCCCCCCGTACCCCAGGTCCGGGTAGAAACCCTGCAGCTCCAGCCCCTGGCCATCAGCACGGAACTCAGCGGGCGCCTTCTCGCCCCGCGTACCGCAGAGGTGCGCGCGCGGGTGGCGGGCGTGGTGCTCAAGCGGGTCTACCGCGAAGGCAGCGACGTCAAGCAAGGCGACGTGCTGTTCCTGATCGACCCGGCACCGTTCAAGGCCGACCACGATAGCGCCCGCGCCACACTGGCCAAGGCCCAGGCCAACCTGTACCAGGCCCGCTTGCAGGAGCAACGCTACCGCGAACTGGTCGACGACAAGGCCGTCAGCCGCCAGGAGTACGACAATGCCCGCGCGGCGTTCCTTCAGGCCGACGCCGAAGTGGCCGCTGCCAAGGCAGCGCTTGAACGGGCGCGCCTGAACCTGGGCTACGCCACGGTTACCGCACCGATCTCCGGGCGTATCGGCCGCGCCCTGGTCACCGAAGGCGCGCTGGTGGGGCAGAACGAGACCACGCCACTGGCGACCATCCAGCAACTGGACCCTATCCACGCCGACGTCACCCAGTCGACCCGCGAGCTCAACACCCTGCGCCGTGCGCTGCGTGCTGGCGAGTTGCAGCAGGCAGGCAATGGGGAGGCAAGCGCCACGTTGATCCAGGATGACGGCAGTGCCTACCCGTTGCCCGGCAAACTGCTGTTCTCGGACATCAGCGTGGACCCAAGCACCAACCAGATCACCCTGCGCAGCGAGTTCCCCAACCCTGACCTGGACCTGCTGCCCGGCAGCTACGTGCGCGTGCGCCTGGAGCAGGCCGTACAGCCCAAAGGCATCAGCGTACCGCAGCGCGCCATCCTGCGTGACAGCGCCGGGGTGCCGAAGGTGCTGGTGGTCGACGCGCAGGCACGCATCAGCGAGCGCCAGGTGGTACTGGGCAACGCCCAAAGCGACCGCTGGATCGTCAGTGAAGGCCTGGCCGCCGGCGAGCGTGTGGTCATCGAGGGCCTGCAACACGTCAAGGCCGGTGACCAGGTCCAGGTCGACACTGCCCAGGGCAGCCAACCCATCGCCCAGCACAACGGCCAGTGAGGGCCTGACCCATGCCGCAATTCTTCATCGACCGCCCGGTATTCGCCTGGGTGGTCGCGCTGTTCATCCTGCTGGCCGGCGCCCTGGCCATCCCGCAACTGCCGGTGGCCCAATACCCCAACGTAGCCCCGCCGCAGGTGGAAATCTATGCCGTGTACCCGGGGGCGTCCGCAGCCACCATGGACGAGAGCGTGGTCAGCCTGATCGAGCAGGAGCTCAACGGCGCCGACAACCTGCTGTACTTCGAGTCGCAGAGCAGCCTGGGCAGCGCCACCATTACCGCCACCTTCGAGCCGGGGACCCACCCGGACCTGGCCCAGGTCGACGTGCAGAACCGCCTCAAGGTGGTCGAGTCGCGCTTGCCGCGCCCGGTGACCCAACAGGGCCTGCAGGTGGAAAAAGTGTCCACCGGTTTTCTGCTGCTCGGCACCCTGACCTCTGAAGACGGCAGCCTCGATGAAACCGCTCTGTCGGACATCCTTGCCCGCAACGTGATGAACGAAATCCGCCGCCTCAAGGGCGTCGGCAAAGCCCAGCTGTACGGTTCCGAGCGTGCCATGCGGATCTGGATCGACCCGGGCAAGCTGATCGGTTTCAGCCTTACGCCCAACGATGTGGCCAACGCCATCGCCGCACAGAACGCCCAGGTGGCGCCCGGCAGCATCGGCGACCTGCCTGCCCGCAGCACCCAGGAAATCACCGCCAATGTGGTGGTCAAGGGCCAGCTGAGCACCCCGGAAGAATTTGCCGCCATTGTGCTGCGGGCCAACCCCGACGGCTCGACGGTGACCATCGGCGATGTGGCGCGGGTCGAGATCGGCGCCCAGGAATACCAGTACGGCACACGCCTGAACGGCAAGCCGGCCAGCGCCTTCAGCGTGCAGCTGGCGCCGGGCGCCAACGCCATGGAAACCGCCACCCTGGTACGGGCGAAGATGCAAGAGCTGTCGGTTTATTTCCCGGAGGGAGTCAAGTACGACATCCCCTATGACACATCACCGTTCGTCAAGGTCTCCATCCAGCAGGTCATCAGCACCCTGTTCGAAGCCATGCTGCTGGTGTTCGCCGTGATGTTCCTGTTCCTGCAGAACCTGCGCTATACGCTGATCCCGACCCTGGTGGTGCCGGTGGCGCTGATGGGTACCTTCGCCGTGATGCTGGCGCTGGGCTTCTCGGTCAACGTGCTGACACTGTTCGGCATGGTCCTGGCCATCGGCATCTTGGTCGACGATGCCATCGTGGTGGTGGAGAACGTCGAGCGGATCATGGCCGAGGAAGGCTTGCCGCCGAAGGAAGCAACGCGCAAGGCGATGGGCCAGATCAGCGGCGCCATCATCGGTATCACCCTGGTGCTGGTGGCGGTGTTCCTGCCCATGGCCTTCATGAAAGGCTCTGTCGGGGTGATCTACCAGCAGTTCTCGCTGTCTATGGCGGTTTCGATCCTGTTCTCGGCGTTTCTGGCCCTGAGCCTGACCCCTGCCCTGTGCGCCACCCTGCTCAAGCCGCTGGCCAAAGGCGAGCACCATGAGCGCAAGGGCTTCTTCGGCTGGTTCAACCGCAGTTTCGAACGCATGAGCAACGGCTATGAGCGCTGGGTAGTGCAGGCTCTCAAGCGCAGCGGCCGCTACCTGCTGGTGTATGGCGTGCTGCTGGCGGTGCTCGGCTACGGCTTCAGCCAGTTGCCCACGGCGTTCCTGCCCACTGAAGACCAGGGCTACACCATCACCGACATCCAGCTGCCACCAGGTGCCAGCCGCATGCGTACCGAGCAGGTAGCAGCACAGATCGAGGCGCACAATGCCCAGGAGCCCGGGGTGGGCAACACCACGGTGATCCTCGGTTTCAGCTTCTCCGGCAGCGGGCAGAATGCGGCGCTGACCTTCACCACCCTGAAGGACTGGTCCGAGCGTGGCGCCGACGACAGCGCCCAGTCGATTGCCGACCGCGCCAGCGCCGCATTTTCCCGGATCCGCGATGCGGTAGCGTTCTCTGTGCTGCCGCCTCCCATCGACGGGCTGGGGGAGTCCACCGGTTTCGAGTTCCGCCTGCAGGACCGGGGTGGCATGGGCCATGCCGCGCTGATGGCGGCACGTGACGAACTGCTGGCCGGCGCCGGGAAAAGCAAGGTCTTGGTGAACGTGCGCGAAGCTTCGCTGGCCGAAAGCCCGCAGGTACAGCTGGAAATCGACCGCCGCCAAGCCAATGCATTGGGCATATCGTTCGCCGACATTGGCGCGGTGCTGGACACCGCCGTGGGCTCCAACTACGTCAACGACTTCCCCAACCAGGGCCGCATGCAGCGGGTGGTGGTGCAGGCCGAAGGCGACCAGCGCAGCCAGGTCGAGGACCTGCTGAAGATCCACGTGCGCAACAGCAGCGGCAAGATGGTGCCATTAGGCGCCTTCGTACAGGCCAAATGGGTCAGTGGCCCGGTGCAACTGACCCGCTACAACGGCTACCCGGCCGTGTCGATTTCTGGTGAGCCGGCGGCCGGCTATAGCTCGGGCGAGGCCATGGCCGAAGTCGAGCGTCTGGTCGCGCAATTGCCGGCCGGGGCCGGCCTGGAATGGACCGGCCTGTCGCTGCAGGAGCGCCTGTCCGGCAGCCAGGCACCGCTGTTGATGGCGCTGTCTCTGCTGGTGGTGTTCCTGTGCCTGGCGGCGCTGTACGAAAGCTGGTCGATCCCCACTGCAGTGCTGCTGGTGGTACCGCTCGGCGTGCTTGGCGCAGTGCTGGCGGTGACCCTGCGCGGCATGCCCAACGATGTGTTCTTCAAGGTCGGCCTGATCACCCTGATAGGCTTGTCGGCGAAGAACGCCATCCTCATCATCGAATTCGCCAAAAGCCTGGTGGAGCAGGGCGTGGATGCCGTCGACGCCGCCGTGCAGGCCGCCCGCCTGCGCCTGCGGCCGATCGTGATGACCTCGCTGGCATTCATCCTCGGCGTGGTGCCACTGGCCATCGCCACCGGCGCCAGTTCGGCGAGCCAGCAGGCGATTGGCACCGGGGTGATCGGCGGGATGCTCAGCGCCACATTGGCGGTGGTGTTCGTGCCGGTGTTTTTTGTGGTGGTGATGCGTTTAGGCCGAACTCGCCAAGAACCGGCCGAGGGCAAGTTGACAAACGTCGAGAATCTGTGAGGCCAGTGGGGCTGCATTGCCAGCCCCCTTTGCCCCCCTCCACTGGGCGGTGCAGGCGGCTATTGACTGTCCTGATCCTGTCCCATCACGGCGTCTTTCAACCCTTTACCAGGCTTGAATTTGACAACGGTGGCCTGCTTGATCTGGATCTCTTTACCCGTTCTTGGATCACGCCCCTTGCGCACTTGCCGTACATCGGTTGTGAAAGACCCAAATCCAACCAGCCTGACCTCCCTTTTCTTGACCAATGACTCGGTAATGGCTTCGATCAGCGCTTCGACAACATTGCCAGCCTCGACCTTGGTAAGGTCAGCCTTGAGTGCTACGTCCGCTATCAATTCACTTTTGTTCAAGTCTTTGCTCCTTGGCGTACCTGAATGGGCCTGTGCGTTGCCTGCCACTGATACCATTGAATGAAGATCGACCAATCAGCACAACTGGCAAAAATGCCAGGTCGCCGCTTACCGCCCAGCCTGGACAATTGCACTGCACCGTGGGAGGGTTCGCTGCCCTACGTTCAGGAACCGGCCCAATGACCAAACCCCTACCGCCCTTCACCACGTTGATCCTCGCCGGTGGCCGTGGCCAGCGCATGGGTGGCCGTGACAAGGGGCTGGTTCTCTGGCGCGGCGAGCCGCTGGTGGCGCATGTGCAGCGGGTGGTGCGGCCCCTTTGCGACGATGTGGTGATCTCCTGCAATCGCAACCACAACGTTTATCGTCCGTTCTCCGATCAGCTGGTCTGCGATGCAGAAGCGGACTTCCCAGGCCCGTTGGCTGGGGTGATTGCCGGCCTGACAGCGGCGAGGCATGCGTGGGTGGTGGTGCTGGCATGCGATGCACCGCTGATCGACCCCCACTTGATCGAAGATTTGCTGCAGTTGGCAGTGGCCAATGACAGTGCGGTCATGGCGCGTCAGGGTGGGTATTGGCAGCCGATGTTCAGCGTGCTGCCGCGCAGGCTGCTGCCGTTGCTCAGGCAGGCCTGGGCGGATGGAGAGAGGAGCCTGCAAAAGGCCCTGCTGCACGCGCCGGTCGAGGGTTTGGAATACCCCGTGGGTGACCCACGCTTGAGCAACTTCAATAGCCCAGATCTGCTGCAGGACTAGGCCAGGTCGCTTGAGCCGGCGATGCGCAAGCGACCTGGTTGCTATCTACACTGCGCACACGCCTCATTCACCATTGATCGTGTAAACCAGTTCCTCCTGGGGGGCTCCAGAGTACGCGTGAACAGCGTTTCACCCCGATACACAAGCTGCACTTTCTCGGGCCGATCAGAAGTATCGAGATTGACATGGAATTTGTTCATCACATTCGCCTGCAGACGGATGCCGGGCAGATTGTAGCGCCGCACCCCAGCTACCGTGACTACCCAAAGCTGCCAGCCAGGGTTTGCGGATGCACCACTGTCATCCTCGTAGACGAAGCCGTAGGCACCATGCAAAGCGGGATAAATATAGTGTGGTAACTCACGCTGCGGGTCGTAGTAACCCACCAGCGTAGTGATGGGTACACCGAACTTTTGCGGCACGCGCTCAACACTCACATCCTCTGCATGGGTGTACTCACGCCAGGTTCCCCCCTCAGACATATACAGTCTCAGGGAGCCTTGGGAGAGCGGCAAAATCAGGCCATTGATATGAAGCTGCGTCTGGTACGCGGCCCCCTGATCAATGCTGATAACCCGGCGCTCGTTCAACTCAGAGGCAGGAGGCACGTGGATGGCAGGCCCCCAGTCCCCGTCGCGCATCACGACATTGAGCACGGCGAAACCGGCCAACAGGCTCTGGAGGTTAGCCTGACTCAAGTCATTGTTTGGCACAGTGATTCGCGCCATGCTCGTGTCTAACAGGATCGTCTCTGTCCAGGTTGCCCCGTTCGAGCGATAGCTCTTGAAAAACCCTCGCCCGATGTTCAACGTCTGACCATTGATGGACAGTTGGCTATTGTAACCGGCGTCATGATTGAAGGTGATCACGCAGTTGGCATTGGAGGATGCAGCACGCGGAACTTCAATACGCGGCGCCCAGTTTCCATCCTCCATTTCGACCCTCACCACGGTATTGAGGTCGAACAAGGCCGACAGGGCAGCGTCGCTCAAGTCGTTGTTGGGAGCTGTTAGTTGGGGGCGTAAGTCAACTCTGTGAGCGTAAGGTTCCATGCCTTGAGCAAGGGCACTCCAGCGGCGGAAGCCTGTCGCTGAATCAGACGCAAAAACTGCCTTTCCCTCAAAGAATTCCTGAGTGATTGCCGCGGTATGAGGCGTGTGCAACGTGAAACGGTTCAAATGGGACATCGGTGCGCCGCCCGCCATCGGGTCGAGACCGAAGGCATGGCCATGAAAAGGCGCCTGGCACTGATCCTCGACGCAGGTGGGTTCTTGCGTAATGTTCGCCCGGAAGTTGGGTATGAACTGACCAAGGCGCATGTCCCAGCCCCACGTCGCGTTCAAAGCCTGCGCGGGGCGATGTACGGAGCCGCCGAACCCGCCAGGGTAATGGCCCAGTCCGTAATTATGCCCAACCTCGTGACTGAACTCATTGCCCAGTGAGTCATCCAGCGTGACGATGCCTCCCCCTCCCGACCCGCCGTGCACCTGAATACCATTCACGTATCTCCCCTGGCTATTGTGTGCGGTGAGCTGTGCTGCAACATAGGGGCTCTGCTCGCCCTCCCCGGGCGTACTGTGGAGCCCATAGTTAGCGTTATTGATGCCTAGAGATATCAGCTCCTTACCGATCCTTTGTCGCATTGTGCCGCTATGCCAACCACCCTCGCTTGGGTCAAAGTCAGTCAATAATTGCCCATCTGGCAACATGACTTCCGGCAAGTGCAGAGATTGATAGTTGCTTACGATCATCCGGGCCACGGGAATGGTTTGGAAATATTCAGTGTGGGCATCCGGTTCGTTTGCAAACGCGTACTCGTCACGTGGCGGCGTGAGCATGCCAATATCGATGGTATGAATCAGCAACTCAGTACGCCCGCCCACCGCTACGCTGCCCAGTGTCCCAAGCAGATCTCCAGCGCTGAAACGCATTGATGTACCGGGGTTCAACCATGCGCCTGGAATTTCGATACTCCAGGTATTTTCCGAATAGACCAGCATTCGATTTGCCCATTCGTGATCACTGATCCATTGCCCAGCAGCGAAGATGAATTGGCATTCTTCCCCTTTGGAGACAACGACTGAGCGACCGCTATAGAACACAGTCGAACTGTAGCCAGCCGCTGAGTTGAAGCTCACCCGCTGCCCGCAAACCACTTCTTGTGTGGGTAAATAAATACCACTCACCCAACTCCCATCGCCCGTCTGAATCACCACCCAATCGTGCGACCTCAACGTTGCCTTCAAATAAGTAGCTGCGGGATCATCAAGGCGATCCAACTCGCTGCTGCTATTGATGACATAGGGGTCCTCTGGCGGGAGGGAAAAGTCAAGATCACCCGCATCGCTTGCGACACTGTACACCGTCTCAGGTAAATCATAGGGGCTGTTCATTTGGAGCACCCCTGATAAACGGCCGTCTCTATCGACAACGCTGACCTCAAGGCTTTCAATCCGGTCTTTCAATGCTCCTAACGGTTTTACCAAGAGCAATGCTGTGCGCCCTGCCACCAGATGGGGCTGCTCGTCCCCGACACTGGGCGTCACAGGAACAATCTGACTCTGAGCAAACTTTACATGGGCTGCCAATGAGCCCTGCAAATGATTGGTGTTGCCGCAGGTATCAAAAACCACGCTGGCTTTATAAATCACCACCCCGCCATCAGGCCTGCTCTCCAGATAAAACCTCTGGGCTCTGTCCTTCTGCGCATGGGCTTTGGCTGCTGCCCCTGCATCCGTCATTTCGAGTACGGCGGGATAGTTCATTGAATGCAGCGTGTACGTACCATCGTCGTATGCTTGCAACTCAAAGCTTTGCCATGCATTCCCACCATAGGGCGACACCCAGACGTCGTCCTCCGACATCGTGAGTGCTGCGTCATACCGCAGAGCACGGATACCTATTGATCCATCGTTCTGCGGCACCACCCGGAAATGTTGAGAAATATCTCCTGTGTAAGGTTCTACATAAAGGCAGTCATCCCGCATCGTCAGAGCCAGTACTGTTTCCATGTAACCCCCTTCAGCGTGTCATTTATTCAACTATGGGCGCCCTTTGCTGTTGGCCGATACTGGCAAAATTGCCAGGCTGTGGTGCGCAATACAGGCCCTCTGCGCAGCTGACTTTCGCCCCACACCCTCTAGCCCCACGTCCCCCAACCCTGGGGAACAGCACCCAAACAACACGTTTCAAACAACGACGCGCGAAGTACCGCACCCCTTGCGCTATAAACCCTGCAGCACCATTTCGCGCACTTGGCACGGCTGTTGCCGATGTCCTCCCAGACGCCCCAAGTCCATGGGCCCGTTTGCAGGAGGAATGACTCATGCACCGACCGATACCCACACCGCTGGCCGTGGCGATTTTCGCCAGCATGCTCCAGCTCCCGGCACAGGCAGCGCTGTATGCCGTCGACACCGGTCCCTATAACCCCGCCAATGGCAACTTCGCCGCCTGGTACCAGGACACGCACGGGCGAACCCTTGACCTGTGCCTGACCAAAACCGTCAGCTCACGTGTTGCTGGCGCCCCGGGGGCACCGGCGTACATGTGTACGCTGCTGCCCACGCCTGGCGTATTCGACGACACACAACCCATCGTTTTCCCCAGCAACTTCCCTGACGAAGCCTTCTGGTTCACCGCCGACGCCGCCATCGTCGATGCCGCCCGCGGCATCGACCTGAGTTACGGCACGGCCATCGAAGCGGCGTTCGCCGCTGAGGAACCCGTCGAAGGCGATCAGGTCAGCTTCGCCCGGGTCCGTATCCGCGTCGATGTGCCGACCGCCGGCACCTACATCGTCACGCACCCCTACGGCGTCGACGTGTTCGACGTGCCCGCCGCCGGTGATCGGGCGATCAACATGACCCGCGATATCGGCATCGCTGGCGCCGGTGACTTCAGCGGCGCGCTCAAAGGTGACGTGGGGCCGTTCCTGCGCAGCGTCAACGGCCCCTACACCGAGGGCAGCGAGCGCTTCATCGGCGACCCGAACCTGGAAGAGCCTGTCACCGGCAGCCCGTACAACACCAACTACGTGCGTATCGAGGGCCCCGGTGGCATCGACCTGCGCACCGAGCTGTTCTCGATCTCCGGCAAGCTCTCCGACGTTGCCCGGCCAACCCCGTTGATGCCACTGCGCAGTACCTATTCGCGGCACACCGAGGACGGCGACCTGCGTGCCCAGCAGGACGTCTTCGTGATGGCCCCGCCGCCTCCGGCCACCGTCACCCTGACCAGCCAGACGCCAAACCTGAGCCTGACCGAAGCCAACAGTACCGGCGCCTGGTATGCCCAGTCAGTCCTCAACCCGCTGTTGCCGGCCTCGTTGACATTGACCGCTGACAACAGTGTGGCGATCCCCACCAGCAGCCTGGCCACCGTCAACCTGCCGTTGACCGACCTGGTGACCATCACCCGTGCCGAATTCAGCCTGGCCAGCGGCCAGTTGACCCTGGTGGCAAGCACCAGTGACGAGACCAGCCCACCGGTCCTCACCGCCCACACCGGCAACGGTGCGCTGATCGGCGACCTCGCTGGCAGCGGTGCGGTGAAAACGTTGAGCACCTCCCTGTCGCCCATCCCGCCGGCCAAGGTGCAGGTCACCAGTGCCAATGGCGGTAGCGACAGCGAAGACGTGGTGCTGGTGCCATGAACAGACAAAGGCTCCGCCTTCAAGGAGGCAGCATGAACACTTGGCAACGCCGTGCGCTGTTGGCCGCCGGTTTCTCCCTCACTGTGACCAGCGCGGCCTGGGCCGCACTGTCGGAGGTCGATCCGGGCCCCTACACCTTTGCCACCGGTGGATACCCGATGTGGTACAAGGACACCGACAACCTGTCCCTGGAGCTGTGCCAGTCGCGCGCTACCAGCACCCGGTTCCCTGGTGCGCCGGGCGCACCGGCTTACATGTGCACCCTGCTGCCTGAGCCGGGCGTTTACGACGACGCACTGCCACTGGTATTCCCCGACAACTGGCCCCCAGAGATGTTCTGGTTCCTGGCTGAAACCTCGATCCCGCAGGTGGGCAACAGTGGTTATGAACTGGAAGTCTACGTAGCAGGCATAGAAGCCGCTTTCGCCGCAGAAAACCCGGTAGACGGTGACCAGCAAAGCTTTGCCCGCATCCGTATCCGCGCCTCGGTACCGACGACCGGCACCTATGTCATCACCCACCCTTACGGTGTAGAAACGATCAACGTGACCGCAGCCGGTCGGCGGGCGATCAACGTCACCCGCGACATCGGCATCGGCGCCCCGGGCGACTTCAGCGGAGCGCTCAACGGCAACATCGGGCCGTGGCTGCGCGGGGTCGGTGGCCCCTATACCGAAGTCAACCCGGACACGGGAGCCAGCGAAACCTTCATCGGCGATCCGAACCTCACCGAAGCGGTGACCGGTAGCCCGTTCAATACCAACTTCGTGCGCATCGAAGGGCCAGCCGGGGCCATCCAGACCAATGTGTTCACGGTGTCGGGCAAGGTGCTTGACCAGCGTGCGCAAACGCCGGTAACCCTGGAGCGCGCCACCTACTCGCGCAACGGCGCCGGCACCCGGGTCGAAGTCTTCGCCAAGGCGCCGAACGATGCTGATGTATGCATGCGCAATGGCCTGGCCCTGGTCGGGACTCCACCCTCGCCCTGCCAGTTCAGCCTGCTTGCGGATAACAACGGGCTGTTCTTCACCCAGCAGTTGAGCCAGACCGCGCCGCCGCCGGTAGTGGTGGTCACCGGCAGCACGGCTACCGGCGGCACCCGCCCTACTTCACTGTCGAGCAAGCTGACAGATGTGGTGAAAGTGGACACTGCCCGCTACGACTGGACCAACAAGCGCCTGGTGATCGAAGCACGCTCCAGCGACGAGGTGGTAGTCCCCGACCTGGTTGCCCAAGGCTACGGCCGCCTGTCCAAATCCGGCACCCTGCAGAGCCTGACCGTCAACGACCTCAGCCAGCCGCCAGCCACTGTCACCATCAAGTCCGCCCATGGCGGCAGCGATGAGGAGCCGGTGATCGTGGTCGGCAACGCACCGATCGAAGCCGAAAACCAGGCGCCGCTGGCCCAGGCCGATTCCGGCAGTACCAGCGTCGGTGTACCGCTGACCCTCAACCTGTTGCAGAACGACAGCGATCCGGACGGTGACGTACCGCTGACCATCAGCGACCTGACCCAACCGGGTACCGGCCTTGGCGGTGTTGTGCTAAACGGCACCACGTCGGTCACCTACACCCCGCCAGCCGGCGCCACACAACCCCTGGTCGCCACCTTCAGCTATCAGGCGGTGGACGCCAAGGGCCTGAAGTCCACACCGGCCACCGTGACCGTGAACGTTGCACCGAACCAGCCGCCAACCGTGGCAGCCCAGACCGTCGCGACACTGGGCGTACCCCTGAGCATCAACGTACTGGCAGGCGCCGCCGACCCGGAAGGCAACGCACCACTGGTGGTCGACAACGTCACGCAACCCGCTGCCGGCCGCGGTACGGTCAGCACCGACGGCAGCACGGTGACCTACACGCCACCGGCGACGGTCACCACAGCGTTCACCACCACCTTCACCTTCCAGGTGCGTGACTCGCTCGGTTCGCTTTCCAACCCCGGCACCATCACCGTCAACGTGTCGCCACGCCCGGCCGCAGAAACCTTTGCGGTCACCGCGGCAACGGTCACGGCGCGCTCCAATAACCGTTTCAACTGGGACATCAGCGGCACCTCGTCGGTCACCACCGGCAACACCGTCACCGTGCGCGTGACCACCACCACGGGTGAGCAGACCCTCGGCACCGTCACGGTACCGATAACCGGACGCTGGCGCCTGGCAGTGGGCAACAGCACCACGATGATCCCGACTGCCGCGCCTACGGCAACCGTAACCAGCAGCCAAGGCACCACACGCACCATCAACGTCGTTGTGCGCTAAGGCCAGGAGAACGTCATGAAACGCCTTCACCCACTGCTGCTGAGCCTGGCCCTGGCGGGTCAGGCTCAGGCCGACGACCTGATGGACAACGCCGACCTTGCCGCCGGCAGCGACCTCGGTGACCCGGTGATCATCCGCCTGTTACCGGCAGGTGCCGGCCAGGTGGCGGTGATCGAGCAGCTGGGTTCGGGCAACCGCGCCGCCCTCGACCAGAACGGCCAGGCCCTGCTGGGCCGCATCGTCCAGGCCGGGGGCGCACAGGAAGCGTACATCCTGCAAGAAGGTAGTGACCTGATGGCCAGCATCAGCCAACAGGGAAATGGCAACAGCGCGTCGATCCGCCAGAGCGGCACCAGCAACAACGCCAGCATCGAGCAGATCGGCAACGACAACAGCGCCAGCATTGTGCAAGCCGGCTCGGGCCTGAACAGTTCCGTGACCCAGGCCGGCAATGGCCAGCATGTTCAGATCACTCAATACCGATAGACCTGGAGGCACCACCATGTTCAAGCTCGCTCCCCTAAGTGCCGCTATCCTCCTGGCCGTGGCCGGCCAGGTCATGGCGGACGACAGCACCTCGACCCAGTCGCAGACCGGCAACCAGAACATCGCCGAAGTCAGCCAGACCGTCGCGCCCTTCGCCGCCGCCACCCAGAACCAGACCGGCAAGGGCCACAACCACCTGGCGGTGCAGGACACCAGCACCAGCTACATCGACCAGACCGCCAGTGGCTCGTACAACGCCGGCTACGCCGAGCAGTTGGTCGAAAATGGCAGCCAGATCACCCAGCAAGCCGAGGGCACCTACAACGACGCCTTCGCCAGCCAGTCGTTGGGTGAAAACAACCAGGCGCTGCAGATGCAACAAGGCGCCGAGAACCGCTCGACCGTGTGGCAGGATACCCAGCTGGGCAGCCAGGCCACCACCCAGCAGAGCGGCCAGCGCAACGAAGCCTTCGTCGAACAGCTGTTCGGCGGCAGCAACAACAAGAGCCTGGTGAACCAGGACGGCCAGGACAACTATGCCGCTGCCGAACACCTGACGCACAACGACGGCAATATCGAGATCTACCAGCAAGGCAAGCAGAACTGGGCCTATGGCGACCAGCGCGACGGCACCGGCGGCCTCATAGGCATCGATCAGAACGGCACGGGCAACTCGGTGGAAGTCTGGCAGGACACTCAAGTCGGCAGCCAGGCCACCGTCAACCAGAATGGCCAGCTCAACGAAGGCTACATCGACCAGAGCCTGGGCCAGGACAACACTGCCAGCCTGTATCAACAAGGCAAGTCCAACGCCAGCTGGTCCGATCAGTTCGAGACCACCAACTCGACCACCAGCATCTCCCAGACCGGCACCAGCAACCTGCACTTCACCTACCAGACCGGCGACAACCAGAGCCTGACCGTGACCACTCAAGGTACCGGTAACAAGGTCATGGCCAGCAACTGGAAAGGCGAGAAACTTGGCGGGCAGTTCGGCAGCGACCAGACCGCCGTGATCAACCAGAGAGGCACGGAAAACAGCGTCAACCTGACCCAGAACGGTACCTTGCAACTGGCCACCCTGGGCCAGAAAGGCACCAACAACTCGATGGAAACCAAGCAGGCCGACAGCAACAACGAGCTGTACTTCGAGCAGAACGGCACCGACAACATCCTGATCGCTGACCAGCGCGGCATCGACAACTATGCCACCGGCGACACCACCGGCACCGGCAACACCATCACCCTGGACCAGTCCGGCTACGCCAACCAGAGCTTCACCACCCAGCTGTACGGCAGTGGCAACAGCGCCACCATCAAGCAGGCCGATACCGCCAACGTCGCCTACGTGACCCAGGGCGGCGCCGGCAACATGGCGTTCGTCGACCAGAGCGGGGCCAACCAGGCCGCCACCATCACCCAGATGGGCAACGGCAACACGGCCACCGCCACCCAGCGCTAAGCAGCTCCCCCTTGAACCGCAGCGCTTCTCTCCCTGGCGTTGCGGTTCCTTTTTTTGTGCTCCACACGCTATCGGGGCGCCAGGTTATCGGGACGCGGATGTTTTTGACTGCCGGCTGCAACAACCTTTTATGCACTTTTCGCTGCCTGATCTAGACTTTTCGCGACAACCCCGCAAGTTCAAGCCTGCGACAATCAGACTCAGAACATTATGTACCAACTTGTTAATTAGCTTGCTAAGGGCTTAAACTGCGCACATTCCACCTGCTGAGATCCCTGGCATGAACGAAACACCGCGCGCCTCTGGCGCCACAAACATCATCCTGGTCGGCTTGGGCGTGATCATCGCCCTGCTCGGCCTCCTCCTGGCTGCCGGCGGCGTCAAGCTCGCGGGCCTTGGCGGCTCTTGGTACTTCCTGATCGGCGGCCTGGCCATGGCCATCGCCGGCGTACTCATTGCCCGACGCAAGAAAGCCGGTGCCTGGCTGTACGCTGCATTCCTGATCGGCACCGCACTGTGGGCACTGATCGACGCCGGCCTGGTGTTCTGGCCGCTGTTCTCGCGCCTGTTCATGTTCGGTGCTATCGGCATGGTGGTGGCGCTCGTCTACCCGCAGCTGGTACGTGCCAATGGCGGTAGCACTGGCCGTGGTGCCTACGGCATCGCCGGCGTGCTGGCCGTGGTGCTGGTGATCGCTGCGGGCAACATGTTCGTTGCCCATCCAAGCGTCGCGCCTACCGGCAAAGGCCCGGGCATGACCCCGGTCGAAGCCGGCAAGGAGCAGAAGGACTGGGCCCACTATGGCAATACCGAAGGTGGCAGCCGCTTCGCTGCACTGGACCAGATCAACCGCGACAACGTCGACAAGCTCAAGGTCGCCTGGACCTACCGCACAGGTGACGTCGCCGTCAGCGATGGCAACGGTGCCGAAGACCAGCTGACCCCGTTGCAGGTTGGCAACAAGGTGTTCATCTGCACCCCGCACAACAACCTGATCGCCCTCGATGCCGACACCGGCAAAGAGCTGTGGAAAAACGAGATCAACGCCCAGTCCAAAGTGTGGCAGCGTTGCCGTGGCATGGCCTACTTCGACGCTACCGCGCCAGTGGCCCAGCCAACTCAGCCAAACAGCTCGCCGGTAACCGTCGGTAGCGTACCGGCTGGCGCCAACTGCCAGCGTCGCCTGCTGACCAACACCATCGACGGCCGGCTGATCGCAGTCGACGCCGACACTGGTGAGTTCTGCCAAGGCTTCGGCAACAATGGCCAGGTCAACCTGATGGCCGGCCTGGGTGACGTACCGAACTCCTACT
Source organism: Pseudomonas sp. M2 (assembly GCF_015751845.1). Taxonomy (NCBI): domain Bacteria; kingdom Pseudomonadati; phylum Pseudomonadota; class Gammaproteobacteria; order Pseudomonadales; family Pseudomonadaceae; genus Pseudomonas; species Pseudomonas sp. M2. The sequence continues at coordinate 4,828,567 of NZ_JADOUD010000001.1, read as the reverse complement.
ACCAGCTGTCGTCCGCACCGCTGATGGCCGGTACCACCGTGGTGGTAGGCGGCCGTGTCGCCGACAATGTCCAGACCGACATGCCAGGCGGCGTGATCCGTGGCTTCGACGTGTTCACCGGTGCCATGCGCTGGGCATTCGACCCGGGCAACCCGCAAGACCGCAACGCTCCGGCCGACGGCAGCACCTATGTGCGCAGCACCCCGAACAGCTGGGCGCCGATGTCCTACGACCCGGCGATGAACACCGTGTTCCTGCCGATGGGCTCCTCGTCCACCGACATCTACGGTGTCGAGCGCAGCAAGCTGGACCACACCTACGGCGCTTCGGTGCTGGCCCTGGACGCCACCACCGGCAACGAAAAGTGGGTGTTCCAGACCGTGCACAACGACCTGTGGGACTTCGACCTGCCGATGCAGCCAAGCCTGATCGATTTCACCAAGGACGACGGCAAGTCGGTACCTGCGGTGGTGATCGGCACCAAGGCCGGGCAGATCTACGTGCTCGACCGCGCCACCGGCAAGCCGCTTACCCAGGTTGACGAAGTTCCGGTCAAGCCAAGCAACATCCCGAACGAGCCGTACTCCCCGACCCAGCCTAAATCGGTGGGCATGCCACAGATCGGCGCACAGACCCTGACCGAGTCGGACATGTGGGGCGCCACGCCATATGACCAACTGCTGTGCCGTATCGACTTCAAGAAGATGCGCTACGACGGCCTGTACACCGCACCGGGCACCGACCTGTCGCTGAGCTTCCCCGGTTCGCTGGGTGGCATGAACTGGGGCAGCATTTCCACCGACCCGGTCCATGGTTTCATCTTCGTCAACGATATGCGCCTGGGCCTGTGGATCCAGATGATCCCGTCGCAGAACAAAGGCCAGGCCGCTGGCGGTGGTGAAGCGCTGAACACCGGCATGGGCGCCGTACCGCTCAAAGGCACCCCTTATGCGGTGAACAAGAACCGCTTCCTGTCGGTCGCCGGCATCCCTTGCCAGGCACCACCGTTCGGCACCCTGACCGCCATCGACATGAAGACCCGCCAGGTGGCTTGGCAGGTACCGGTCGGCACCGTCGAAGATACCGGCCCGCTGGGTATCCGCATGCACCTGCCGATCAAGATCGGCCTGCCAACCCTGGGCGGCACGCTGTCCACCCAAGGCGGCCTGGTGTTCATCGCCGGCACCCAGGACTTCTACCTGCGCGCTTATGACAGCAGCAACGGTAACGAGATCTGGAAAGCCCGCCTGCCAGTCGGCAGCCAGGGTGGCCCGATGACCTATGTCTCGCCCAAGACTGGCAAGCAGTACGTGGTGGTCACTGCCGGCGGCGCCCGCCAGTCGACTGACCGTGGCGACTACGTGATTTCTTACGCACTGCCGTAAACCGCGTCGCTTTCATCGCCGGCAAGCCGGCTTCCACAGGTTCGTTGAAATACCTTGTGGGGGCCGGCTTGCTGGCGATGAGGCCCTGAAAGATCAATTCGAGACCCCGCAATGCCATCCGCTATTCGCATCACCTCCCCCCTTCTGCTGGCCCTGGCCAGCACCACCGCCCTGGCCGACGGCGACCTCATGACGCGCAGCACCATGACCGGTGACTGGGGCGGCCTGCGCCACCAGCTTGAAGAAGACGGCATCAAGGTCACTGGCGACTACAGCGGCGAGACCGCGTACAACGCCCACGGTGGCCTGCACCGCTCGGCGCGCTATTCGCAGAACCTCAAGTTCGGCGTGCAGTTCGACCTGTCGAAACTGTATGGCCTGGATAACGGCGGCAAGGTCCAGCTGACCATCAACGACCGTCGCGGCAACAGCGCCTCGGAAGACCTGGTGGGCAACCGCCTGCCGATCCAGGAAAACTACGGCGGCCTGTACACCCGCCTGACCGAACTGAGCTACGAGCGCACCCTGTTCACCCCGGCGCTCAACGTCAAGCTCGGCTACATGGCCATGGGCAACGACCTCGGCGGCCTGGACAGCGGCATCCTGTGCAACTTCATGAACGCCGGCTTCTGCGGTCACCCGCTGAACATGTCGGGTGGCAGCGGTTGGGCCAACTACCCCAACGCCCACCTGGGCGTGCGCGTGAAGTACGACCTGTCGCCATCTTGGCAGTTGCGCGTGGCGGCGTTCAACGTCGACCCCGAAAGCAACGGCAACTCCAGCCGCGCCTGGCACCTGGGGCCCAAGCACACCACAGGCACCGTGGTGCCGGTCGAGCTGATCTACAAGCTGCAGGGTGAATTGCCGGGTGAATACAAGCTGGGCTACTACTACGACAGCTCCGACGTCAAACGCATTGGCAGTGATGACGAAGTGTCCGGCCGTGGCGGCCATTACCTGCTGATCGACCAGGCGGTGTGGAACGATGCCGGTTTGCCGGGGCGCAGCCTGCATGCTTTCGGCCAGTACTCGGCGTCGAGCAAGGCAGCCTCGCCATTTACCAAGTGGTATGGCGCCGGTGTGGTGCTGTACAAGCCGTTCGAAGGCCGCCCGCGTGACACCGTGGCGCTGGGTTATGGCCGCGCCGTGCCGAACCCGCGCAGCCGTGACGTCCTGGAAGATGCCGCGTTCGATGCCGGGCAGCAGTTCCCGGACATCGACAGCGCCGAGCAATTGATCGAACTGAGCTACGGCTACCAGGCAACGCCATGGCTGAACCTGCGTCCGGATGTGCAGTACATCATCGAGCCTGGTGCCTTCTCCGGCCAGGACATCGACAATGCGCTGGTGGTGGGGCTACAGGTCAAAGCGACCTTCTGATCCCCCGGGGCCGCTGTGCGGCCCCTTTTCAATCCTGCCTGAGGTAATCCACCAGCCTCGACAGCATCGCATCACACCCCTGCAACTGCTCGACACTGACAAACTCATCCGGCTTGTGCCCCTGCTCCATGCTCCCCGGGCCACACACCACGGTGGGGATGCCTGCCTGATCGAACAACCCGCCTTCGGTGCCGAACGCCACCGTACCGAATTCATCCGACCCGCTGAGCAATGCGACCAACCGCGCCGCCTCGCCGTCGGCAGGTGTGGCCAACCCTGGATAAGCACTCAGCGGCTCCAGATGAATGGCACTGGCCGCGTTCACAGTGCGCATGCGCGGCAACAATTCGGCCTCGGCATAGGCCTGCAACTGATCGGCCACCGTCTGCGCTTCAAAGCCTGGCAAGGCGCGCACCTCAAAGTCGAATGCACATTCTTCGGGCACGATATTCAGCGCCCTGCCGCCCTTGATGGTGCCTGTCTGCACCGTCGAGAACGGCGGATCAAAGCGCTTGTCGTGCTGTTCGGGCAGCGCCAGCGCGTCACCAATCTCGCCCAGTTTGCCGATCAGCCTGGCGGCATATTCGATGGCATTCACACCATACGGCGCATAGGCCGAATGGCACGCCGCGCCGTGCACCTGGCAACGCATGGCCAGCTTGCCTTTGTGGCCGAGCACCGGTTTTAGCTCGGTAGGCTCGCCAATCAGGCAAAGCCGCGGTTTGTCAGGCCGCTGTTCGAGCGCGGCGAGCATCGAGCGCACACCCAGGCAACCCACTTCCTCGTCATAGGAAAACGCCAAATGCACCGGCATGCGCAGCGGCTGCGCAAGAAATGCGGGTACTGCTGCCAAGACCGAGGCAATGAAACCTTTCATGTCCGCCGTGCCACGGCCATACAGGCGCCCATCGCGTTCACTCAGGGCAAACGGCTCGACCGTCCAGGCCTGGCCATCCACCGGCACCACATCGGTATGCCCGGACAGCACCACGCCACTAACATCAGCGGGGCCGATGGTGGCGAACAGGTTGGCCTTGGTGCCTTCAGGGTTATGGAACAGTTCGCTGTCCACACCCTGTTCGGCCAGATAGTCGCGGATGAAGTCGATCAGCTGCAGGTTGGAGTCGCGACTGACCGTGGCATAGCCGATCAGCCGGGCCAACAGGGCGCGGCTGGTGAACTCACTCATCACCCGGCACCCCATAGCTCGGTGCAGTCGTCGGGTTCAGCGCGCGGGTAACGTAGTCCTGCATCTGCGGGCGGTACGCCTGCCACAGACCATCGAGCACGCCGATCGGGTTTTCATCGGCCCAGTCCACGCGCAGGTCCACCAGCGGCCAGGTCAGCTCGCCCGCGATCTTCAGCGCCGCCGAGTGCACCGGGCCTGCCTCGCCACCTGCAGCCATTGCCGCATGCATGGCCGCCAGCAGGCGATCAGCCAGGTGCCCGCCGGCCTGTTCGAAGGCTTGCACCATGGCTTCGATGACCTGTACCGAAGACAACAGGTTACCGGCCGCCGCGCATTGCTCACCGGCCACGGCGTTGTGCACACCCAACGCCTGCTTGCCGGTGAACAGCGCCACCTGGCCATTACTGTCGATCACCGTGACCTGGCGGTACTCGCTCCAGCCATTGGCGCTGAGCACCCGGTCCAGCGCTGCCGCAGGCGGCAGCTGGCCCTGCTCCAAGGCATCGAGGATCTGTGGGCCAAGCGCCGGCAAGGTGATGTTCTGGGTGGCAACGGCGCCGACGCCTGCACGTACCCAAGGGCAACGCGCCCCTACGGCGATGCTCGACGAACTGATGGCGATACCGACCTGGCCGGTTTCCTGGCAGCGTCCGATGATGGAGAAGGTCATGAAAAGGCTCCTGTTGTTCTGGGCGATTGCAGGCATTCTGGGCAGAACCTTTTAGTGAGCGAAACCACCTTTTTCCTGTGCCTTGAGCAGGAAAAAACTAAGGCCGCGCACAGCCACGCAAAACAGCCCGAAACCCCTGCCACCCTTCCTGTAGCCCTTGTGCAGCAAGGCCTTCGCCGTTTTATCGGCAAGTACTCGTTAAATACTAATTTCGCGATTTTCCGTGCATCCCTAGTCTGGCCCCAGGTAACGGCGGTCCTCCAAACCGACCTGACAAAAACCGCCTGAACAAGGGCTCGGACATGACACTGAATACAATCGAAATCGACACCCTCGTCGTCGGCGCCGGCCAGGCCGGCGTGGCCATGAGCGAACATTTGAGCAAGCTCGGCGTGCCGCACCTGGTGCTGGAGCGCAAGCGTATCGCCGAGGCCTGGCGCACTGGCCGCTGGGATTCGCTGGTCGCCAATGGCCCGGCCTGGCATGACCGCTTCCCCGGCCTTGAATTCAACCTCGACGCCGACGCCTTCGCCGGCAAGGACCAGGTTGCCGACTACTTCGAGCAATACGTACGCAAGTACAACCTGCCGGTGCGCACCGGCATCGAGGTGAAGAAGGTGGTGCGCAATGCCGACCGCCCCGGGTTCACCATCGAAACCAACGAGGGGGTGATCCGTGCCAACCGTGTGGTGGCCGCCACCGGCCCGTTCCAGCGCCCGGTCATCCCGGCCATCGCGCCCAAGGACGAGCACCTGCACCAGATCCACTCCGCCGCCTATTTCAACCCCGGGCAACTGCCTGAGGGCGCAGTGCTGGTGGTAGGTGCCGGCTCCTCCGGCGTGCAGATCGCCGAAGAGCTGATGCGCGCCGGGCGCCAGGTGTACCTGTCGGTCGGCGCCCACGATCGTCCGCCACGGGCTTATCGCAACCGCGACTTCTGCTGGTGGCTGGGCGTGCTGGGCGAATGGGATGCCGAGATCGCCAAGCCAGGCCGTGAGCACGTGACCATCGCCGTCAGCGGTGCCCGTGGCGGCCACACCGTAGACTTCCGCGCCCTCGCCCATCAGGGCATGACCCTGGTCGGCCTGACCCAATCGTTCGACAACGGTGTTGCACGCTTCCAGGACAACCTGGCCGACAACATCCGCCGCGGCGACGAAAACTACCTGGCCTTGCTGGACGCTGCCGATGCCTATGTCGAACGCAACGGCCTGGACCTGCCGCAAGAGCCCGAAGCACGCAAGCGCCTGCCGGACCCGGCTTGCGTCAGCAACCCGCTACTGGAATTGGACCTGGCCGAAGCCAATGTCACCAGCATCATCTGGGCCACCGGCTACGGCGTGGACTTCAGTTGGCTGCAGGTCGACACCTTCGATGCCAATGGCAAGCCCCAGCACCAGCGCGGCGTGTCCCGCGAGCCGGGTGTGTACTTCCTCGGCCTGCCCTGGCTGTCGCGCCGCGGCTCCTCGTTCATCTGGGGCGTTTGGCACGACGCCAAGCACGTCGCCGGCCACATCGCCACCCAGCGCACCTACCTGGCCTACCGCGACCGCGAACAGCGTGAAGCGGATGAGCAGCAAACTACCTCGATCAGCAACGTCAGCACCCTCGGAGCCCACTGATGCCTACCCATACCCGCATCCGCATGTTCAACACCAAGGTCACCTACCCTAACCAGACCCTGGACAACGACTTGTGCCAAGCCGTGCGCGCCGGCAACACCATCTATGTGCGCGGCCAGGTCGGCACCGATTTCGAGGGCCGCCTGGTGGGCCTGGGCGACCCTCGGGCGCAGGCTGAGCAAGCGATGAAGAACGTCAAGCAACTGCTTGAAGAAGCAGGCTCCGACCTGTCGCATATCGTCAAGACCACCACCTACATCACCGACCCGCGCTTCCGTGAGCCGGTGTACAAAGAAGTGGGCAAGTGGCTCAAGGGCGTGTTCCCGATTTCCACCGGGCTGGTAGTGGCGGGCCTGGCCCAGCCTGAATGGCTGATGGAAATCGATGTGATTGCGGTGGTGCCGGATCACGCTTGATTGAGTGAGGTGCTGGGGCGCGCTGCGCCCCGGTCATCTACATCCTGCCCAGTTCTTCCCGGCAAAACTCCACGAAAAGCTGCGCCGGCTTGGTCAACTGCACCCGCTTCAAACGCGCCGCAGCCAACCCCGACAACGCCACCGGCTCGGCAATGTCCACCGTCACCAGCTTCTGCCCGTCATACGTGCATTCTGAATGCGGCCGGGTCACCAGCAGTGAAAAGCCGAACCCCTGCCCCACCATCCCGCGCACCATCTCGATCGACGGCGAACTGAAGACAATGTTCGGCGTAAGACCCATCTCGTTGAACAGGCTGACAAAGTAGGTACGGCTCGGCGCCACATCCAGAAGGATCATTGGCTCCGGGCACAAGTCACGCAGTGACACCTGCGACTGGCCGGCAAAGCGGTGCTTTTCAGGAAGCAATACGTAGGGCTTTTGAGGAGGCATCAGCGGCTCAGCCTCGATGGTGCCATCCAGGTCATGATCGTAGAGAAACGCCAGGTCGAACGTACCCGCCGTCAGGCCCTGGATCAGCTCCTGCTGCTCGCCGTCGCGCAAGCGGATGTCTACGCCCGGGTAGCGTTCGCGAAAACCGGCAATCAGGCGTGGCAGGTACAACGGGGCCACGGTTTCGAAGCAGCCAATATCGATCTGGCCGGCCACGGTATCGTTGTCGGCCAGCGCGTTCTGCTCGAACTCGTGGGCCATCTGCAGCAACGATTTGGTCTTGGCGTAGAAGCGTTTGCCGCTGGGGGTGAGCGAAACACCTTGGGCATGGTGGCGGATGAACAACTGCACACCAAAGCTCTCTTCCAGGCTCTTGATCGCTGTGGAAATGGACGGCTGCGCGATGTACAACTGGCGCGATGCCTCAGCGACGCTGCCGGCCTCGACGGTGGTGACGAAGTATTTGAGTTGTCGCAAGGTATAGGAAGCCACAGGCACCTCTCTGGCGCCGGTTGGGGCGCCCTTTTGAATTATCCTGCCACTTTACCGTGCCGTTGCAGTGGCGGGCGGCGCGGTGATGAAGGATTTGCCTATGGCTTGAACATATTCTTGCTTTGCCACGCCCGGCTGCAAAACGTCTTTACTGGAAGGTAAACAGCCGCAGGAACGGTGTGAGCCTATGAAAATCGTTGTCACCAGCATCCTCGTCGACGACCAGGCCAAGGCCTTGGCCTTCTACCATTACGTACTGGGTTTCGAACCCAAGGACGACATCCCCATGGGCCAGTACCGCTGGCTGACCCTCACTTCTCCCAACGAGCCCAACGGTGTTCAGCTGGTACTGGAACCCGATGCCCACCCAGCGGCCAAGACCTACAAGGCAGCGCTTCACCAGGACGGTATCCCGGCGACGTCGTTCGGCGTGCGCGACATTCAGGCCGAGTACACGCGCTTGTGCAAGGCCGGGGTCAGGTTCACCAAACAACCCACCGACCTGGGCCCGGTCACCGTTGCGGTGTTCGACGATACCTGCGGCAACCTGATACAGATCGCTCAGAAACATTGACCCTGGCCCATGGCAGGCCAGGCTGCCATTGGCTAAAGTTGCCGTTATTCCCGGTGCGCTAAAACAAGGAAAAACAATGCGCCACGAATTCAGCGAAGTGCTCAACGACCTGATCGATTACTTTCTGGTCGGGGACATTCAGTTGCTCGACCGCTTCAAGCACGACAATGACTTGCCCGATGACCTGGCCAGCGAATTCACCCACACCGACAGCGGCGACAGGGCCGTGCGCGAAGGCATCGTCATACCCTTGGCCGGCATCGACAACCTGCCCTACCACATCATTTTCACCCTCGAAGGTGACACTCCCGCCTTGCTCGAGCCCGGCAGCCGCCTGAAACACCGACGCGACGGTTATGTGCTACGGGTCGAGAACCGTGCGGTGATGGTGTACACCTGGCGCATCCTCCAGCATTTCACCAACAAGACCCTCGGTGACCTGCTCGCCCGCTACCAAGTGCCGGGGCGGCCGATCATCGAGCTGGATAACGGCTGGTATGACGTCGAAGTACTGGGCGGCGCGGTCGTGCGTGAGGGGCTGTACGAGCCAGCGTTCGAATTCGTGTTGACCAAGCGCTCAAGCCGCTGTGAGGCCAAGGACGTGGATATCGGGTATGCCTTTACCCTGCGTGGTTACTTCGACTGATTGCTCTCAAGCTTGCAGCGCAGGTAAGCAGGGCGAAAGTGACAGCAAAATATTCCAGGCAGAATCGGCTGGTACGGGACAGCCAGGTTGTCAGCATCGGCGGATATCATTTCCTCACAGCCCGGTCATGCGCCCTGCTGCATTGGCACTGGCCCTTTGAGCTCGACCTGGTTGCCATCGGGGTCATAGCAGTATAGCGACAGCCCCTCGCCCTCGGCGCCATAGCGCACCTGGGCAGGCTCCACCGCCACGCCGGCCGCTTGCAGGTAGGCGGTCAGCGCTTGTTCATCGAACGGTTCTATACGCAGACAGAAGTGGTGAAGGTTACGCCCTTCTACCCCCGGCGCAGCACCACCGGGGCGCCCAAGCGGGCCATCGAGGGTAACCAGGTCGATCATGGCCGTACCGGTTGCCAAATGGACCATCCCCAGGTCCTCGCGCTCCCTGCTGACCGTGCAGCCCAGCAGGTCACGGTAGAAGGCCACGCTGCGCTGCAGGTCGCTGACGCGCAGCACCAGGTGGTCGATGTGCTTGATGGCGAAGGGTCTCATGCCGGCGCTCCTTGAGGCGATTGCACAGAGGTCCCGGCCACCATAGCCCAGCAGCGCATCCCCCGCTACTCGTTCACCAGGCGCTGCAGCAGGCCGGCATCATGGCGGGCCAGGGTGCGCAGTATCTGCTCGACCACTGTTCGGTCCGGCGCTTCCAAGTGGAAGTGATGCCCACCGGGGTGCCATGACACCCTGGCATGGCTGGGCAATGCAGCCTCGCGCTGCGCGAAGGCACCGCCAACAAACGCCCCCTGCCTGCCCAGCATGAGGTAAAGCGGGCAGCGGATTTCCCGGAGAAGGTCACACGCCTCGCGCTCGGTCAGTGGCATCGGCTCGGGCAACACCAGCCGTGGGTCATGGCGCCAGCAGTAGCCGTGCGCCAACTGCAGCAGGTCACGCATGGCCAGCAACCGTGCGGCGTCGTCGGCAAGTTCGCCATCGAGACGCTTGCGTCGCTGCTCCAGGGCAGTTTCCAGATCGTCGAAGCGGCTCCCGGCGACGTCGGCAAAGCCGTGCAACTGGCTGCGTTGCACCATACGCTTGAGCCGATAGGCACGGGCCAGGTGCTGCACGCGATCATCCTCGGCAACCGTGAACGGCGCTCCCATGCCGTCGAGGAAGGTCATACTGGCGATGCCGCTGGTCATGGCAGCCAGCAGCGAGGCAATGCCAGTGCCCATGCCATGGGCTAGTACATGAAACCGCGCCAGCCCAAGGCTTTCGACCACCGCCAGCATGTCCTCGGCATGCTCCCACAGGTAGTAGCCGCTGTCGTGGCGCCGGTGATCGGAGCGGCCGTGCCCGACCAGATCGGGGGCGACCACGAAGCAACCATCGAGCAACGGGCCCAGCCGCTCGAACGAGGCGGCATTGTCCAGCCAGCCATGCAACGCCAGCACCGGTATACCGTCTTCGGCTCCCCACGTGCGTACCGCTATTTCAATACCGTCGAGGTCAAGCAGATGATCCTTGGGACTGCATAGCGAACGCATCGCACTCTCCTTCGCTGAACACTGGCGCCATGCCTTTACCCCACCATCTCGCAGCGTGGCCTGCCTTGCTGGCCTCTTACCGACCCATGCATGCACGAGACCGACCCTTGCGGGCAACTATCTACCGCACGCCCGCTTCGCCAGCGGTGTCGACTACCGCCTCCACTCATACGAGGCTCATCCCATGCACAATGCGATTGCCCTGCACCAAGACCTGATCACTCAAGCCCTGCCCGAATGGGCCCGCACCCTGCATCCCACGCATGCCAGAGGCATCGTGCAACGCGCACGCGCGCCCTACGTGGATGAAGATGGCGCGCCTTACAGCTGGTATGCGACCGCGCAGCCAGAGCATCGTGAGCAGTTGCGCATGCTCATCGGGCGACGTGACAGCTGCGTTACCCAACTGAGCAACGCACTTGTGGGTTTCAAGGACATCACCACGTTCTGCAGCCCTTTGCTGAGCAGCCGGCTGGGTCTGAAAGTGGCCGTGGACAAGGCCCAGTACAACTTCCAGCCTTTCGAGACGGTCATCAACTACGGGCCGGGCACCGGCAGCCTGGAAGTACCGCTGGGTGCGCACCTGCAGGAAGAGACCTTTGTGACCCGCCCCGTAGGCCCTCGTCAGTCGCGCAGCTTGCTTGAAGCCGCCCTGCACAACTTCGAAGGCATCGAACAAGTCGGGCCTTACAGCGGGCTGACCTGCGCGCCCGGCGACGACACGCCCTTGGCCGGCTTGTCCCTGGCGCAATTCGTGCGGCATTGCCGCACACTGGACCTTGGCCAGCAATATCAGGATCACCTGCAGGCCATCTATGAAGGCCCGCACAAGGCGCAAATCAGTCAGCTGTCGATGCGGGCCAGCCAAGAGGAACTGCGCGTTCAGGCGTACATCGCCTCGCTCAAGGGCCTGCTGAGCGCAAAAGGCCTCGCCGCGATCAACGACCTGTGCAATGACGTACCTCAGCCCGCCTACGACGGCCATCGCCTGCATAGCTGGCGTTTGAGCCTGTTCGACATCCCGTTGCACGAGATGCTGTTCATCGGCGCCGATATACCGGATGCAATCACCCCCTGCATCGTCCACCTCCCGGGCGACGAAGAACACCCTGTGCGCGAATACCCCTCCCGTCAGGCTGCTGCCAAGCATTTCCGACAGCGGCTGCTGCACAGCACGTTCCGCGAAACCGTTATCGGGCTTGCCTATAAACGCGACCAGCCCATGCTGGCGGGCAAGCTACGGGACGCACTGTTCGAGATCGATGAGCAAGGCAGGCAACGGCCATGCAAGTCGCCGAGCTTTCACGTCTTGCCATCGCAAACAAGAACCGAGTTGTGGCCAACCCTTTACCTCGCCCACCTTGTCCGCCTCAAGGCCGACGCCAGGGTCCTGGCTGTCCCCACAGCCGATGTCGACGCCGAGGTTCATCAGAGGCACCTGCGGTACTGGCTAGATATGGGCATGAACGTGCTGAACATCGCCGCCTTCTTCGTGCCCGGCCTGAACGCGGTAATGACCGGCGTTTTCGCTTATCAACTGATGGATTCGGTGTTTACCGGCTTTGAGGCCTGGGAAGAAAGTGACACTGCACAAGCACTGGCCCAGGTTGAATCGTTGGTAATCAATGCTGCCGCGATCGCCGGTTTTGCCGGCGCAGCCAAGGTCATCAAAGCGTCAGGTTTCGTCGATGCCATGCAAGCGGTATGGCATGAAGACCGCCTGCAACTGTGGCATCCGGACATGGGCCCCTATACCAGTCCGGTCACCCTGCCAACAGAAGGCCAGCCCGATGCACTTGGGCACTACGAGCTCGAGGGCAAACGCTACCTCATGCTGGAAGGCACGCCCTATGAAACGTTCCAGGATCCTGACCAGCAATGGCGCATCCGCCATCCCAGCGCCCCAGCAGCCTACGCGCCCCTGTTACATCATCAGGGTGACGGGCGCTGGCAACTGGCCCATGAGCAGCCTTTGCAGTGGGACGATACGCAGTTGCTGCAGCGGCTTGGCCACTCAAGCCTGGGGCTCGACAGCAGCGAGCTGATCACGGCGATGCGCAGTACGGGTACAGACGCCAGTGTGCTGCGCCGCATGCATGCCAAAGGGCTGCGCCCGCCGGCTCTGCTGGAGGACATGCTGCTGCGCATACGCCTGGACAACGAGGTGCAGAACCTGATCCACCGTGTGCGGCACGGCCTCTCAATGGCGGCCTACAAGAACTATGCGCTGCCGGAACTGGTGCGCCTGCCAGGTTGGCCGCAGGATCACGTGCTCAAGGTATTCATCGGCCCCGAACCGTGGGGCGATGCGGTGCGGTATGGGGCGCTCGACACCCCAGGCGAGATTGAAATCAGCATGACCCGCTCGGATCTGGAGAATGGTCAACTGGGCCATGCAGTCGTAACGCAGCTGGACGAGCGACACGTGCGAGCCATGCTCGGCGACCTGCCTTCCGACCTGTGGGCATCGGCCCTGAACACCAGGCTGGGTGAACAGCTGCAGAGCCAGCGCGAGGCGATATACCACAGTATGCTGCGCAACCATGCCCAGCCTGCAAGTGACGCGACACAGCCATTGCGCAGGCAGTTCCCCGGTGTACCACCTGGTGCCTTGGAAGAGGTCATCCAGGCGGCCAGCCATACCGAACGCGCACGCCTGGCAACTGGACGTGTGCCGTTACGGATAGCCGAAGAAGCGCGCCAGTTGCAAGCCCGCACACGGCTGGACCGCGCGATCATTGGTCTATACCGTCCGCATCTGGCCAATAGCGACAGCCAGCAATTGACCGAAGGCCTGCTGGGCCAGCATCCGCAGGCAAGCGCCGCGCAACTGTTTGAGGTTGCGCTCGCCGACCGCGAAAACTGCGCCGCGCTGATTGGCCAGCAGCCCATCAAACCTGGCTACCGTTCACCTTTGCGCCTTGCCGCCGGCCGTATCGGCTACCCGCTCAGTGGCCGCGGTACCGGGCGCGCGACGCAGCGCCTGCGCGCGCTCTACCCAGAGCTCGACCACAGAGAACTCGGCACGTTGCAATCCGAACTGGCCCAGGCGGGCAACCTGGGTATTCAGATCAGCCGACTGGAAGCCGAGCAACGCACCTTGCGCCAGGACCTGCACAGGTGGGTTGGCGGCGCGAATGAGCTGGACGAGCGGTTCGATCGCTCACACTTTGCCGAGCGGATGCTGGCCGCCTGGGGCCGCGAAGGTGGCGCTGCCCGCGAGACGCTGACGCTGGACCGCATGCAGTTACGCACGCTGCCAACGCTCACGGCACGCTTGCCACATGTTCGCACCCTTACACTGGAAGGGCTCAGGCTCGAGCGCCTGGAAGGGGATTTTCTGTCATGCTTTCCTGGCCTGCGCACACTCGAGGTGGCCGGCAACCCGGACATGGACGCCGAGGCCTTGTTCCAGGCACTGAAATCGGCACCTGGACTACAAACGCTCAAGCTGAACGGCAATGCTTTGCCGGCCCTCTCGCCCCTGGCTCATGAGGCCCTGGCGGCCATGCCCGGCCTGCGCAACCTCAACCTGCGCAGAAACCGGCTGCAGCTGGACGCTGCCAGCCTCGCCTTGCTGGCTGGCCTACGGCTGGATGTACTGAACCTGGGCAGCAATGCCATTACCCTCGACCAAACCCTGGCCTCGGCCTTCCAGGCCATGATCCATCCCCAGGAACTGCTGCTGGATTTCAACACACTGGGCCATGCTCCCGACGTCAGCTACATGGGCCGCCTGCGCACCCTGAACCTGAACAACTGCGACCTGCGGCAATGGCCCGAGGGGTTGACGCGGCTGATGAGCCAACATCAGTACCAACTGCGTCACCTGGACTTGTCATTCAACCGCATTCGCACCCTGCCCAATCTCGCGGACATCCTGCGCACCCCGTTCGCCCGGGACGTCGCTGCGCGAGCACCCGAGCGGCGCTGGCACCTCAATTACAACACGCTTGAAGCGCAAACCCGTGCGCAACTGCGCGCCAGCGGCGTCCAGGTCTTTGAACACGCACCCGATATGCCTGAATGGCAGACACTGTGGCGCAGTACCGCCTCCACCCACCAGGACCAGCTTTGGACCGATCTGTTCGACCAGGGGGAAAACGGTGAATTGCTGGGGATTCTCGAACGCCTGGTACAGTCAGCCGAGGCGCGGCATGAGCCAGACAGCCTGAGCCGCCGAGTCTGGGCCCTGCTGGAGAAAGCCGGCCGGGACACGGCACTGCGCGAAAGGCTTGCCGACGTGGCGCATGCGTATCCGCCAACCTGCGGTGACGCAGGTGCCGACGCCTTCAGCGCACTGGAGATCGAAGTGCTGGCGCACGAAGCCGCAGGCCATACCGGCGAGCAGGCCAAGACCCTGCTCGCGCTATACCGCAAGCTCTATCGCCGGGACATCGTCAACGAACTGGCCGACCGCATCAGCCTGAGAAGGACATTGCGCAAGCAGGCGCTGCAAGAGGGTATGTTCGATGCGGATCTGCCACAGTACGACTCACTGGATGATCCGGCCGCGTTTCCTGACGTCGAACTGGAAACCGGGCTGGTCGACGATATAGAAGTCCGCCTCGCCTTGCGCCAGTCCCTTGCAACCCGGCTGGACTTCCCTGAACCCAGCCGCGGCATGCTCTACCGGGACACGGCCAGGATCAACAGCACCATCATCGAGAAGGTACACAGCGCAGTGCTTGCCCAGGATGCCAGAACCGATACTCGGCAGGCGTGGATACTTGGGCAGGCCGGCTGGGTGCACTACCTCAAGCGTCACAATGCCGAAGCATTCAGCCTGCTCACCGATTTCTGGCGAGTGGGCCATGACTACCTGTTCCATTGCCTGGACGGCAGCCATGAACCGGTAGCCCGCCTGGACAGCTCGGTACTTGAAGCCCTGTTGCCTGTGCTGCCGCAGAACCCGCTGGACGAAAACGGACTGCTGCGGCGTGTGCCGCTCAATGACGGCCAGTTCGACCACGCCATGCGCGCCTTGAACGAGGAGCAGCAAAAGGTCGAGCACGGCCTGCTGCTCAGCCTCACCCGGCAGGCCGAAACCCTCGCTGGCTAAGCCGCGATCATTGGCCGCGCAAGTCTTCGAAGAAGGCCTGCCGGCCATCCACCTGGCTCGAAGCCCGTGGCGCAGCGGCCGCTTCGCCGCTGGCTGCCTCGACATGCCAATAGCAGTGTCTGGCGGCGCGAGTGACCGCCACGTAGGCCAGGCGCTGTACCTCTTCCTTCTGCGCTGTATCGAACGGCTGGGCATCACCGGCACGGCCAAGGCCGGCCTGGCGATACACCTGGTTCTTGTACGGCGAGCTGGTCAGGTACTGGCAGTCGCCGAGCATGAACACTGCATCGGCCTGCAGCCCCTTGGCGCTGTGGTACGTCAATTGGCGCAGACGCCTTTGTTCGGGCGGCAATGCCGCTTCGCCTTGCAGCACGCCGGCCAGATGCTCGCTCATCAAGGCTTTATCGGCGCCCTTGCGGTACAGCATCATCACCGATTCGCCTCGCTGGTAATGCTCGATCAGCGTCTGGCCAAGCACCGCTTCGTCACGTTCGCACACCTTGACTGCCGACACCGGCAACTCGGCAGCAGGGCCCGCGGCCCGGGCCTTCTTGCCAGTGATCGATGGCGCTCCCTTGACCAGATGCTCGGCAGCATCGATGACCAGTTGCTGACAACGGTAATTGTCGACCAGCATCACCCGGGTATTGGCCGGCGAAGGGAAGGTCTTGGTGAACTCCATGAAGTACTTGGGCGAACTGCCACGCCAGCCATAGATCGACTGCCAATCGTCACCCACACACAGCAGCGAAGAGTACTGGGCGTTACGGCCGGTGTGCATGGCCGCTCCGCGGCGGCGGATCTCCGCGAGGCTGGCGCGCAGCCAGCTGACGATCTGCGGCGATACATCCTGGAATTCGTCGATCATCAGATGCGCCAACGGCCTGAGCATCGGGTCTGGCAGCAATTGCAGGTTCTCCGGGTTGTTCTCACCGAACAGGGCGAACATGCGGTTGTAGCTCATCACCGGCGGCGACTGGTTGAGCAGGTGCGCCTCGAGGGCTTTCCAGTACAGTGCCAGGGCCTCGAAGAACAAGGCATCGCTGTCGCCGGACGGGAAACTCATCGCCGCCACGGCGCTGTTGACCTCAAGGCCCAGGTTTTCGATGAAGTTGGCGGCACCGACGAAAGCATCGAGCAACGGTGCCGGGGCCAACTCGCCCTTGACCTTGTACTCGAATCCAGGGCCCGCGACCGCGTCGCCTGCCAGCGAGGCGGCCAGGCGCCGGGCCATGGCATAGTTGTCCAGCCAGATCAGCGGCCTGTCGCAGAACGCCTGCAGCAACGTGCGCTTGACCGCCCATTCGGCGCGCACCGCAAGCTTGGCCCCCGGGCGCTGGTACTGTGCGCTTTCCGACGGGTCGAAACCAAGCACAACCCAGGCATCCAGGCCTTCCAGACGGCCATGCACATGGAAGCGGCTGCCCCGGATGTCGACCGTTTCACGGCACGGCTCAATGCCCTTGATCGGCCACACGCCCGCCGCGAACCACAGGTCCTCGATCACGTCGCACAGCTCTTCGTCGCGCTGGGCAGCCAGTTGCGTCACCTGCACGCGCTTCTGCACATCGGGGTGGTCCGGGTCCAGCGGCTTGAGCTGCAAGGCTTCACGTCGCAGGGTCGCGATGATTTCGGCAAAGCGCGGACTTTCGGCTAGCAGGTCGCGATAGCAAAGATTGAGCTGCTGGCGCTGGGCATCGTTCAGGCGCAGGTCAAACGGGTTACTCTCGGCGTCCGCTTCGCGGCCCTCTGGCATGTCGTTGCCCAGGGTCTCGAATGCTCGCACCTGGCCGAAACCCGGCAGGCTGCGGACCAGCGGCAGAATGCGCGAGTGAAAGGTACGTACCAGCTCGCGCGCACGCGCCGGTGGCAGGTCGAGCTGCCAGAGCGAGAACACCTGCACCAGGCGCTTGATGAAGTCCTTGCGTGACTCACGGGTGAAGGTGACCACCGTCATCGCGTCCAGCTCATAGCCAAGGTAGTGGCGCAACAGCAGGATGCGCAGCACCAGCGAAGTGGACTTGCCAGCCCCGGCCCCGGCCACCACGCAAGTGGACGGCGTGTCACTGAATATCAGCTTCCACTGGGCGGCACTGGGCTGTGCCTCGGCGGGCAGGCGCTGGGCTACATCGGCCTTGAAGCGCTTCTTGAGCTCAGTGGTCAGTGGTAGGCGCCAGTCGTCGAACAACCGGTCATCCTGACCGGGTACGGCGGCGGCATCAGGGCGTGAATCGCGAATCACCAGTACCTGGCGACCCGCCTCGTAGCCTTCCACCCGTCCACGCTCGAAACCTTCGCGCATGCCATCAGCGTGGCCGCTGCGCTGGCCGGTGGCATGGCCCAGGAACCAGGAGTCGCGGTGTTGCGCCTGCAAGCGGCTCAGCCCACGGCCCAAAAGCCGTGCAGCCAGGCGGCGAAGCCAGGGCAATTGTGCGGGCGGGGTCAGTTCGGCAGGGGCCTGGGGTTGCTCGTGGGCCACGGTCACTCCGTTGAAAATCGAATCAGCGTGCATGTTCGCCGCATCGGCAAAAAATCGCCAGCGAATGCTTGCAGATCAGTGGATTAGGCGATGAATCGCACAATTCACATCGATCAGACCAATCTAATTAGGCGATTATAATTAGCCGATATTTACGCTTATTTTCGATCTTTCTTTGAAGCATCATGAGCCCATTCCACCCATTCAAGGAGCACGATCATGCTGCAACTGCGACCTTTCGAAGGCCTTGGCCACGCCAACCACGGCTGGCTCGATGCCCATCACCATTTCTCGTTTGCCGAATACCATGACCCGGCGCGTATGCACTGGGGCAACCTGCGGGTATGGAACGATGACCTGATCGCCGCCGGCAGCGGGTTCCCACCGCATCCACACCGCGACATGGAAATCATCACCTATGTGCGTGAAGGCGCCATCACTCACCAGGACAGCCTGGGCAACAAAGGCCGCACCGAGGCCGGCGATGTACAGGTCATGAGTGCCGGTACCGGCATCGTGCACAGCGAGTACAACCTGGAAGACGTCGATACCCGTATTTTCCAGATCTGGATCGTGCCGGAACGCGTTGGCGATGCGCCGTCATGGGGGACCAGGCCGTTCCCCAAAGGCGAACGCGGTGAAGGCTTCGTGACCCTGGCCAGCGGCCGGGCGGGCGATGAAGAAAGCTTGCAGATCCGCACCGATGCGCGTCTGGTAGCGGCAACCCTGCGGGCAGGCGAAACGGCCGAGTACCGCTTCGATGCAGGGCGTCGAGGGTATCTGGTGCCGGCCAAGGGCCTGGTCGAGGTCAATGGGCTGCGGGCCAAAGGCCGCGATGGCGTGGCGATCGAGCAGGAAGACGTGCTGCGGGTGACCGCAATCGAGGACAGTGAGATCGTGCTGGTCGATGTGGCTTGAACAAGCAGGGCCGCGCTGCGGCCCTGCTTCACAGGTCAATCAGGCAATCGCGGCATCCACCAGTACCTGCGCCTCTGCCACCAGGCGTTGCAGGTGCGCCTCGTCGATAAAGCTCTCGGCGTAGATCTTGTAGATGTCCTCGGTGCCCGAAGGCCGCGCGGCAAACCAGCCGTTGGCGGTCATCACCTTCAGGCCCCCGATGGCCTGGCCATTGCCGGGCGCGTGGCTGAGGATCTGCTCGATGGGCTCTCCAGCCAGCTCGGTCGACTTGACCTGCTCCGGCGCCAACTTGCTCAGCAATGCCTTCTGCCGCGCATCGGCCTTCGCTTCCACACGGGTAGCGAACGGCTTGCCCAGCGCCGCCGTGAGGTCGGCATAGGCCTGGCTTGGATTACGGCCGGTGCGTGCAGTCATCTCGGCGGCCAGCAGCGCCGGAATCAAGCCATCCTTGTCGGTAGCCCAGACCGTACCGTCCTTGCGCAGGAACGAGGCGCCGGCGCTTTCTTCGCCGCCAAAGCCCAACGAGCCGTCGAACAGCCCTTGGGCAAAGTACTTGAAGCCCACCGGCACTTCATACAACTCACGGCCCAGACGCGCGGTAACACGGTCGATCAGGCCGCTGGACACCACCGTCTTGCCCACGGCAGCGTCACTGCGCCACTGCGGACGGTGGCGGTACAGGTAGTCGATGGCCACGGCCAGGTAGTTGTTTGGCTGCAACAGGCCATCGGCGGTGACGATCCCATGGCGGTCGTGGTCCGGGTCGCAGGCAAACGCCACATCGAAGCGCTCGCGCAGGCCGATCAGGCCTTGCATGGCGTATGGCGACGAAGGGTCCATGCGGATCTGGCCGTCCCAGTCGACGGTCATGAAGCGGAAGGTCGGGTCGACCTCGGTGTTGACCACTTCCAGGTTCAGCTTGTAGTGCTCGGCGATCGCCGACCAGTAACGCACCCCTGCCCCACCCAGCGGGTCAACGCCCAGGCGCAGGTTGGCGCTGCGGATGACGTCGAAGTCGATGACGTTTTCCAGGTCGGCAACGTAGTGGCTGACATAGTCGTGGCGCTGGGTGGTCGGGGCCTGGAGGGCCTGCGCATGGTCCATGCGCTTGACGCCGGCAAGGCCTGCGGCCAGCAGTTCGTTGGCCTTGGCCTCGACCCACTTGGTCACATCGCTGTCAGCCGGGCCACCGTTGGGCGGGTTGTATTTGAAGCCACCGCTCTGCGGCGGGTTGTGCGAGGGGGTGATGACGATGCCATCGGCCAGCCCGCCATCGCGGCCACGGTTGTAGCACAGGATGGCGTGGGACACCGCAGGCGTCGGGGTGTATTCATCGTCCTTGGACAGCATTACCTGCACGCCATTGGCGGCCAGCACTTCCAGGGCACTGGCGGCTGCCGGCGCGGACAGCGCGTGGGTATCGGCACCGATGAACAACGGGCCGTCGATGCCCTTTTCCTGGCGGTACAGGCAGATGGCCTGGGTGATCGCCAGCACGTGGTCTTCGTTGAAACTCAGGTCGAACGAACTGCCCCGGTGGCCCGAGGTGCCGAAGGCCACGCGCTGGGCCGCTACGGCAGCGTCGGGGCGGCCGGTGTAGTAAGCGGTGAGCAGGCGGGGGATATCGACCAGCACGCTGGCCGGAGCCGGCTTGCCTGCCAAAGGACTGAGCGTCATGCAGAAACCTCGAGTTCAACGGATGTTGGAGTTGGAACACGCAGTGTACTGGGAGTTGCAACGAGGTGCGAAGGCCTTGCCGAGGATTATTCGCGGGCTATCTGCCACCAGCTGGGGAACATCTGCTGCACATGCGGCTCGGCGAAGCGCTGATCGATCAACACCAGCACGCCGCGGTCCTGATCGCCGCGAATCACCCGGCCTGCAGCCTGGATCACCTTGCGTACGCCGGGGTACAGGTAGACGTAGTCGAAACCAGCGCCGAACTGGCGGCCCAGCCGCTGTTTGAACTGTTCGTTGACCGGGTTGACCTGGGGTAACCCGAGGGTGGCGACGAATGCACCGATCAGCCGGGTACCCGGTAGATCGACGCCTTCGCCAAAAGCCCCGCCCAGCACGGCAAAGCCAACGCCCTGCCCGTCGGCGGCAAAGCGTGCCAGAAAGGCCTGACGCGCGGCTTCGTCCATGCCCGGCGCCTGGGCCCAGGCTGCTATCGCCGGGTGCTGCTCGGTCAGCAGCGCATGCACTTGCTGCAAGTATTCGAAACTGCTGAAGAACGCCAGGTAGTTGCCGGGTTGGCGCTGGTACTGCTCGGCGATCAGCGCAACGATCGGTGCCAGCGAGGCCTGACGTTCGTGATAACGGGTAGAGACCTGGCTGGCGATGCGCACTTCGAGCTGTTCGGCGCGAAACGGCGCCGCCACTTCAAGCCAGGCTGTATCCGGTGGCATGCCGAGCAGGTCGGTGTAGAAATGCCGGGGGCTGAGCGTAGCTGAGAACAACGTCACGCTGCGCGCTGCCTGCATGCGCGGGCCGAGCAGTTTGGCGGGCGTTACGTTACGCAGGCACAAGGTGGCCAGGCGCCGCTGGCGCGGGCCTTCGCGCAGGCTCACATCGAACAGGAAATGCTCATCGAACAGCTCGGCAACCCGGTTGAACTGCAGCGCCTGAAAATAGAACTGCAGGATGTGTGTATCCACTTCGACGGGCGACTCGTTCAAGCGTTCCTGGATCAGCCCGATGCATTGCTGCAGCGCACGTAGAAAGGCGTCCGGCAACTGCTCGGTGGCCAGATAAGGCGCTCGCTGCGCCTTGTACAAGGCATTCCATTGGCGGTTCAGCCGGTCCAGCACGCTGGCCAGCCCTGGCGGTTTGCGCTGGCGCAGCGCCAGCAACTGCCCCTGGTCGAGGCTGGCGCTGTACATGCCGCGGCCACGCTCCACCAGGTTATGAGCCTCGTCGACCAGCACCGCAACGCGCCATTGGTTGGCCTGTGTCAGGCCGAACAGCAGGGCATGAGCGTCAAAGTAATAGTTGTAGTCGGCCACCAGTACATCGACCCAGCGCGCCATTTCCTGCCCCAGGTAGTACGGGCAGACCTGGTGTTGCAGGGCCACCTCGCGCAGGTTCGCGCGGTCCAGCAACGGCAACCGGGCAGCAGCCTCACGCGCCGCCGGCAGGCGGTCGTAGAAGCCTTGGGCCAATGGGCAGGCGTCGCCATGGCAGGCTTTGTCGGGGTGCTCGCAGGCCTTGTCGCGGGCAATCAGCTCCAGAGTGCGCAGCGCGGGCTGCGGCGTGGCCCGGGTAATCTGTTGCAGGGCATCCAGCGCCAGTGCTCGGCCTGGGGTCTTGGCGGTCAGGAAAAACACTTTGTCGAGTTGTTGCGGCACCATGGCCTTGAGCAACGGGAACAGCGTGCCGAGGGTCTTGCCGATACCGGTGCTGGCCTGGGCCATCAGGCAGCGCCCGGTGCTGACCGCCTTGTACAGGGTTTCGGCCAGTTGCCGCTGGCCTTGGCGAAACTGCGGGTAAGGAAAGCCCAGGCTCTGCAGCCCGCGGTCACGCTCGGCCAGGCGCTGCGTTTGCCCTTGGGCCCAGGCCAGAAAACACAGGCATTGGGTTTCGAAAAAAGCTTGCAGCTCGACGGCGCTGTAATGCTCGCTGATCAAGGTCTGGCCGTCGTTGTCCACGTTCAGGTAAACCAGCGCCACCTCGATGGCGGGCAACTGCCGCGCCTGGCACAGCAGCCAGGCATAGACCTTGGCCTGCGCCCAGTGCAGTTGGCGATGATTGGCCGGTTGGCGGGCCAGGTCACCACGGTAGGTCTTGATCTCTTCAAGACGGTTTGCGGCGGGGTCATAACCGTCGGCGCGGCCGCGCACCTGCAAGCCCTGATAAGCGCCTTCGAGTGCGACCTCCGCCTCGTACCCGGCGGCCCGCCTGGCCACCACCCGGCGATGGCCCTCGATGCCCTCCTGGGCAGTGGGCGACGGCGTGAAGCGCAGGTCGAGGTCACCGGCCTTGGCAGTGAACTCACACAAAGCGCGCACCGCCACGCGATAGCTCACTCGCCCTCGCTCCAGCGCACATGACAGACAGCCACCGGCAAGCCGTGCTCGGCGCAGAATTCCAGCCACCGCAACTGGTTGTCCTGAAGGCGGTCGCCCGGGCCTTTGACCTCGACCATGCGGTAACGCCCCTGCTCCGGCCAGAACTGAATCAGGTCAGGCATGCCGGTGCGGTTGTTACGTATGTCCTGCAACAGGCGCAGGAAACACTGCTTGAGGTGCGCCGCGGGCAGGCAGGCCAATGCCTGCACGAGCAAGGCATGGTTGAGCATCTGCCAGAACACGAACGGCGATTGCAGCCCTTGCTTGGCGGCATAGCAGTCGAGGATGGCCTGCTGATGCGAGCCGTCGTCGAGCCGGCCCAGACAAGCATCGAACTGTACGGCGCGCCGCTGCTGGAAGTCGCAGTCGTGCAGGTCTTGCGGTGCAGCCTGGAAGGGGTTGAAGAACGCGCCGGGAATCGGGGCGAAGATCGCGTCCCAGCACAACAGCCCGAACAGGCTGGTGAGCAGCGTGTTCTCGACGTAGTGAACCTGCCCGCCTGCTTGCGCCAGGTGCTGCCGAACAGCCTCCTCGACACCCAACGCGGCCTGCTCGCGAGGCAGCTCGAGCTCGATCACCTGCGCGGGTGTGGCACGCCGCCGGCGCTGCGCCGGCCCGCCTAGTTTGCGCACCAGGCGCGGCACCATGCGCTCAAGCGCCTGCACTTCCAGGGCATTGGCAGGCGTTTGGGCCAGGTGCAGGGCCAGGGCATGCGCCTCTTGCCAGCGCTCGCTGCGCTCCAGCACCCGCACCTGGCGGATGCGCGCTTGGGCATGGCTGCTCTGGGCATACACCGTCAATGCCAGGTCCCAGTCGCCAAGGCGCTCGCACTGCTGGCCCAGGGCAAACAGCAAGCGCGCGTGACGGCGGGCCAGCCAGGGGTTGTCGCTGCGCCAGCCCGCCAACGCCTGAAGGATCGACGCAGGTGCCTCAGCCAACTCCAGACGCTCGGCGCACTGGTGCAAAGCCATGGCCAGATCAACGTCGCTGCGCTGCTGCAAGGCACGCGAGGCGGGGCTGAATGGCACTTGCTCGAAACGCAGCACGCCCAGGTCGGCAAGGACAAAATCGGACCAGTCCTGGTACAGGTTGCCAAAGAACAGCAGGCGCATGCGATCGCACAGCGGCTGCAGGCACCACTGCACGATGCCCACCGGGGCACTGGCGAACCAATCGGACAGTGACCTGGGCGCCAGCTCCAAGGCTTGAAGTTGCGCGAGCAGATCGCTTTTGGCCGCACGCGGTCGGCTCAGAAGGCCTGCAAAACCGCTGGCCAGTTCCTCCTTGCGCAGCAGGGCGAACAACTGTTCCAGGCTCAACTGCTCGGGTTCACGCACCCAGCCCAACGCCTGCAGTGGCTGCAAGGCCGCATGCGTATCGCCGATCTCGGCATAGTCCAGCCGGTCACTGCGAAACAGCTCGCCCTTGCGCATCACCATGCGCACCAGCAGCGCCTGGGCTGGCTCTTCGATCCTGGCAAATGCATGGATGAAAGCCAGCTCCTGGGTATCGAGCAGGTCGGCATAGCGGTGTTCGACCCACAGCAGCACCTGGCGGAAGTTATGCAGGTAGTAGAGCGGGTCGTCGACGGAATGGGCGATCACAGGGCGGGGTCGGGCAGCAGGAACGGACACTGTTTATACATACAGATAACGCCTACTGGCAAGCCCCGTGGGTCAGGCTGGCAAACAACCGACCAATGGCGCTTGAGCCACGTCAGAGCGCCATGACCATCTCATGCCAGGCCATGCCGCCGTGGTCCGAAGGCGATGGCTTCACGTACTGGTAGCCCATCTTGCGGTACAACTCGACGTGCTGCTGCTTGCACATCAGGTGGATGGTGCGCTTCTCGAGCGCAGCCATCCGCTGCACGAACGTATTCATCAGCAATTTCGCGTAACCCTTGCCCTGACAAGCCGGGTCCACCACGACGGACATGATCACCACATTCGCGGCCGCCGGGTCATGGCCTACCAGCTCCTTGAAGGCCTCATCGGACATCACCACCTCGTGGGCACAGCCACTGTTGATGAAGCCCACGACCTTGCCGTCGACCTCAAGCAGGAGGAAACCCTCTGGGTACTGCGCGATACGGGTGCGGATCTTTTCAAGGGTCGCGGCTTCATCCCCCTCGTACGCGCCAATTTCAATCTCGTAGCAGCGTTCGGCATCCTGGGGAACAGGTTGGCGAAAATGTGGGGTGCCCATGCAGAGGCTCCTGAATATGAATGAACAGGGCGCCATGATACGTGACACGCCAGGGCTGGCGATCAGCTTTTGCTGCCAGCCTGCCGTCCTCGACGCGGCGCCAGCACCTGTTTCAACCGGTAGAGCGCCTCGCTCAGCGCTTCTGGTCGGTCGCCTGCCCAGGTGAGCGCCAGGTAGTGCTGATAACGCCCCTGCACGCTGAACCGCGCACCTGCCAGTACTTGCAAGGCCGGACCAGACAAAGCTGGCGAAACGCGATCCAAGGCGATTGGCTCAAGCATGCGCACCCACAGGACATACCCCCCGTCAGGCATGTCAAAGGCCAGCTTCCCGCCCAGGCAAACATTGAGTTGATGGCATAAATGCTCCATACGCTTGCGCAGCTCCAGCCGACGTCGGCTCAATTGCCCGTCGACCTCGCCGTTGCTGAGCATCTGCGCCAAGGCCTGCTGACGCACAGGAGGTAGCTGGAAGGCTCGTCGGGAAAACCTTTCGCCAAGGGTGCCATGCAGGCCCAGCACATACGCATAGGGGGCCTCGGCACCGACCAACGCTTGCAGCGACCCCAGCACCAACAGCCACCGCTGGTCGACCCAGTCACGCAAACGTGCCCCCGGAGGGGTGTCGAAACAGTGCTCGCTGTCCAGATCGTTTTCCAGCAGCCAGACAGGATGCGAGGCCAGCAAATGGGCAATCTGCCGCTGGTCCTGTTGCGACATCAACCGCCCCGTAGGCATGCCAAGGCATGACGGCATGACCATCATGCGCACCGACTCACGCCCCAACAAGCGAGCCAGGCTGCCGAGGTCAGGGCTGCCGTGGTTGTCGACGGGCATCTCCAGCACATGCAAGCCAAAGCGCTGCAAAACCCTCAGCAAACGCCAGCAGCACGGCGATGCGACCAGCACCGTGCTGCCATGCAACGCCAATGCTTCGAGCAGCGTTTCCAGCAAAGCCTGCATGTCGGGCCCCAGGTGCACATCTTCAGCACGCCAGGATTGCCGGGACGATCGAGTGTAACGTTCGGCCAATACATGCCGCAGGCGAACCTCTCCCGAGCTCTGGGTACCGGGCAATGAACGTGCACGCTGTCGCGCCAGCCGTCTTTCGTGAGCGAACAACGCACGCTCCATCGCCGGATGCGCCAGCATGGCCTGGTCCGACTCTGCAGTGGCCGTCACGCCGGTGATGGCACCGGCCGGCACAAAGTACCCGGATTTAGGCACCGACAGCACCCGCCCTTCATGTTCCAACAACCCGTAGGCTGTTTGTACAGTGGCCAGTGAAACGCGCAGGTGCCGCGACAGGGCACGCAGTGAGGGCAAACGGCGCTCCCCTCCCCGCGCGGCCTCATCGATAAGCGCTTGCAGATATCGATACACCGACTGGTAAGCGAATTCACGCCCCATCAGGTAAGCCCCCACAGGCAGTCAAACCAGCAGCGGGCCGGCAGGCCAGTAGCGCCAGATGCACATCACGCCGTGCCAGGTTTGCCAGCAAGGGCCAGGCGCTGTGATGCAAACGCCCTTCGTAAATAGCTCGCAATTGAGCAAGGGACAAACCACTGATGTTTACCAACCAATCCTTGACGGGATCGGGACAAGGTTTGCCCTGCATGACGCGATGCAGATAAGGCAGTGCCACCAGCATATCGGCGTGGCAGCATTGCAGAAAGCGCTCCAACCTGCGCCCCTTGTTGGCGAATGGGCTGTGGAACATGCAAACGAGCTGAGTGTGCTCAAGGCCATAGGCCTTGGCAAAACGGCTTTGCTGCGATGCCTGTGCTAGCGCCCTTTCGCAATGCAGACGCGGCGCCGGGCCTGACTCAACAGGAGCATTGCAGCGCGACCGCAGCTCATGCAACTGGGCCAACGCCAGCGGGTCGAGAAAACTGGCCAGTGGCATGGCCTTCTGCACAGGCTCGAAGTGGCACTCCATCATCAAGTCCAGCTCACCTTCACTCAGTAGCTGGGGCAACAGGTCGTCGAGGGTAATCAGCCTGACCGGAAGGTCCGAGTGACGCTCGGTAACCGGTTTTTCCGGCTCGCCAAGCGAAGTGCCGGCAGTGTTGTGCAACTGACTCAACCGCTCGGCAAGCGTCGCCATGCACTGATGCAGGTTCGCCCTCCCTCCGTCACCGGCCTGGCGCAGCCCCCTGCGGGCCCACGCCAGGTAACGCAGGCGCTGTCGCGCAGGCATGGCGGTGACCATTGCATCGACTGCCGGCTGGCCGTCAAGCGCCAGACACAGCGCTGCACCCAGTTCCAGGTGCATGCGACTGCCCAAAAGTGCTTCGGGCCGCGCATCGACAAGATGGCCGAACACAAGCAAGGCGTCGCGCGCCAGCGCCCAGGGTTCGACCGCCAGATAGGGCCTTCGGCTGAACGAAACCACCTGCCCGGCTTCGAGCATCTGGAGCTGCACCCGTGGATCGTCATGCAGAAACAAGGTACTGAACACACGCTCATGTTGCTCAAGAAGCGCGTTGCTGGCCGCAGGTAAGCACACCGCCACTACCTGCAACTGAAAGGTGACAGGTGCACGCTGGGCAATGCTCAACTGGGCCGCACGCAAGACCGCCAGCAGCCGGGCGCTATGGCAGTCTGCGCCTAGCAGCACGAGCAACCTGAACGTACCGATATATTCCGGGCCACCTGCGGCTACCAGCAAACGCTGGACCAACAGCTGCAAAGAGGCGCGCTGGACCTGGGACATATGGCCCAACACGCGATCCAGCACCTGTTGGTAAATATGGTGCATAGCTTGGTCGTGGATATTGCTCACATGTCACCTCACTACTTCATTCTTTCCACCGCCAACAATGCACTTTTTCATGAATCAATAGGTGGCGAATCAAGCCTGAAGAAATTTCCTACAAAACTTTAAGAGAAATTGAAGTGACGAATTACTGTCGCCATGCCATTGAGAGAAATGAACCCCTGCGTGAGCCCTCCGCCGCGCCAAAACACCAAAAACCAGGGTTGATCTTCTCCATTGCACGCTCCTTGCGTAAAGCATCATTACGCCATTATCAAGCGTTGCTCAACGATTAACAGATACAGACGCCGGTAAAAAAACCATTCAGCCGAATGGCAACTCACTGTGCGCTCGACACGGGGAAGTTTTCAAAGAGAAAGACTTTTCAAGGCATTTGCATGCACGCGAGGTGGCAATATTTTTTTATGTAGGACGGATACTAGTTAATCGTAGGAAAAGTCCTAGTAAGAGACTATTCACGGATTGTCGGGGAGGACCATCAAGCTGTGAACACTCGAAAAAAAACCCGAGCCAAGCCCGGGTTTCCTTTAGATCCAGCGTATATCAGCCCGCCGCCAAGTCCAGCACCACTCTGCCGCCACAAGGACACTCATCCATATACCGGTGCGCTTCAACCACTTGATCAAACGGATACACCTTGATGATCTGCGGTGTCAGCAACTGGTCTGCCGTGAACTGGTTGATATCACGCAGGGCACGCTGCAGCGCAACCTGGTCCTGGCTAATGCCCAGTTCCGGCTTGCCGGTGAAGTTACCGATGCAGTGAACGTAGAACTGGATGTTCTTCTGGAACGCCGCACAGGCCGGGAATGGTGTCTGGTTACCACCCTGCAGGCCATAAAGCACCAGGCTGCCGCGTGGCGCGAGTACATCGCCGAGCAGTGACATCTGCGGGCCACCCATACCGTCCAGGACCATGTCCACACCGCGCCCGTCGGTGTACTTGCCCACCTGCAGGAGCAAGTCCTGCTCTTCGGTGACGATCACCTTGTCAGCGCCCAGGCCCAGCAGGTATTCGCGCTGCTCCGGCTCCTTGGTGGCAGCGAACACCTTGAGCCCCAAGGCCTTGCCCAGCTGCACGAAGGCGGGCCCTGCGCAATGGCTGGCATCGGTGACCAGCGCGGTCTGCCCGGCCTTGGCCCTGGCCAGGTCGACGTAAGCGAAGTAGGCGATCAGCAGTGGCGTGTAATGCACACTGGCTTCGATCGGTGTGAGGATGTCCGGGTAACGGGTAATCGCCGTGCGCGGCAGGACGATCACATCCCCATACACCGGGTGATCATTGGCGCTGGTAGCCGGGAAGCTGGCCACCCGGTCGCCCACTGCAATGTCATCGACACCCTCACCCACCGCAGTCACCACACCGGCCATCTCGTGGCCGATCCCCGCTGGCAGGCGGGCCTGGGACGGCGCCAGGTTCTGCCGCCAAAGCACGTCGTACCAGCTCACGCCAATGGCCTCGACGCGGATCTGCACCTCGCCGACAGCAGCTGACGGTTCGGCCTGCTCCTCGCAGCGGAGCACTTCGGCAGCGCCGAACTTGTGGAACCGGATCATGCGGGACATCGCATACCTCGCCTTTGTGAATCTCGTATTACCACGGACTTTATCCGGGCTTTTGCCGTTAGACCATCAGTGGCTATTAATAGTCGACATGCCTGTCATCGATTGGGCACCTTACATTTCTGTGCATTGGCCCCACAAATCGGTGCAGGTTAACAGCCTTTGGCCTTAAGATTCACCCCTGCCCCACTTTAGGCGAAGCGCACCGATGAATCGAAACGACCTGCGTCGCGTAGACCTCAACCTGCTGATCGTGTTCGAAACCCTGATGCATGAGCGTAGCGTGACCCGTGCCGCCGAGAAGCTGTTCCTCGGCCAGCCGGCGATCAGCGCGGCGCTGTCGCGCCTGCGCAACCTGTTCGACGACCCGCTGTTCGTGCGCACCGGCCGCAGCATGGAGCCGTCAGCGCGGGCACATGAAATCTTCGCCCTGCTGTCGCCGGCGCTGGATTCCATCTCCACCGCGGTCAGCCGCGCCGCCGAATTCGACCCGGCCACCAGCAACGCGGTGTTCCGCATCGGCCTGTCGGACGACGCCGAATTCGCCCTGCTGCCGCAGCTGCTCAAGCGCATCCGCGCCGAGGCACCCGGCATCGTGCTGGTGGTGCGCCGGGTCAATTACCTGCTGATGCCTACCCTGCTGGCCTCCGGCGAAATCTCGGTGGGGGTGAGCTACACCAGCGAACTGCCCGCCAACGCCAAGCGCAAGGTGCTGCGCCGCAGCATGCCCAAGCTGCTGCGCGCCGACAGCGTGCCGGGCAGCATCACCCTCGATGACTTCTGCGCACGGCCGCATGCACTGGTGTCGTTCGCAGGTGACTTGTCCGGTTTCATCGACGAAGCACTGGAAGAGATCGGCCGCAAGCGCCATGTGGTCCTGGCCGTGCCGCAATTCAACGGCCTGGGCAGCCTGCTGGCGGGGACCGACATCGTTGCCACGGTGCCCGATTACACCGCTGATGCGCTGACTGCTGCGGGCGGGTTGCGGGCTGAAGACCTGCCGATAGCGGTGCGCAGCTTCGAGTTGCACATGGCCTGGCGAGGGGCGCAGGACAATGACCCGGCGGAGCGCTGGTTAAGGTCGCGGATACAGATGTTTTTTGGGGATCCTGAAAGTCTTTAGGCTTTGCCGGGTAGGCTGTTTAACTGATCATTTCTGGCTTTTCATAGGCCATGGAGATCCATTCACTTCCGGTGGATTGCTAAATTGGGGGCACATCTGAGGGCATGCTTTGGATGGTTTGAAAAGGATGCCCCCAACCGAAGACGCTCAGCGCTTTCGGTAATATGCCGACCGCGGTGTTCCTCTTGGTGCCGAAGACTGTATTCGCAGTGATTTTTCGCTTTCCAGAGTGCTCCCGAGAGTAAGACCGCCGCTTAAGCTCACCATCTTCGAAAACCAGGCTGCGCCAACAGACGTTGCGCGGAGGAATATCGGCACTGGCCCAAGTTCATCGGTGGGGATCAGTTGTTCACAGGCCGCCTGCACGAACGCCAATTCAACGTCGGTGAAGAACCGTGGTCGATAGTCGTCCGGCGGCAGTTGCGTGGTGGCTGGCTGACGAGGTGTATCGCCGAAAACGGTCGGAACGCCGTGGCTGGCTAGCGTCACCAGCGGGATTAGCGCCAGGCCGCCTTGCAGGAAGTGACGGCGCGCATTGGGGGTATCGGACATGGGGCTACTCTATGCGGGTCTTGTTGTTCTTATGGGTGCTCAGGCACAGGGGGCAGCGCCTGCCCCCTGTGTCAGGCTTCAGCGGTCGATGCCGCCGAGGCACACGTACTTGATTTCCAGATAGTCTTCGATGCCGTAGCGCGAACCTTCGCGGCCAAGGCCCGATTGCTTGACGCCTCCGAACGGCGCCATCTCGTTGGCGATTGCCGCAGTGTTGACGCCGACCATGCCGTATTCGAGGTCTTCGCTGACGCGCAGCACGCGGCCGATATCGCGGCTGTAGAAGTAGCTGGCCAGGCCGAACTCCGTGGCGTTGGCCAGTTCGACCACCTCGTCCTCGCTGGAGAAGCGGAACAGTGGCGCCAGTGGCCCGAACGTTTCCTCGTGGGCCACTTTCATCTGCGCGGTAACTTCAGTGAGCACGGTCGGCTCGAAGAAGCTGCCACCCAGCGCGTGGCGTTGGCCGCCTGCGATCAGCCGTGCGCCTTTCTCAAGGGCATCACTGATGTGCTCTTCAACCTTGCGCACGGCGTTCTCATCGATCATCGGGCCTTGGGTCACACCGGCCTCGACGCCATTACCCAGGCGCAGGCCCGAGGCAGCAGCGGCGAGCTTCTCGGCAAACCGTTCGTAGATACCGTCCTGCACATAGATACGGTTGGCGCAGACGCAGGTCTGCCCGGCATTGCGGAACTTCGACAGCATCGCGCCTTCCACGGCTAGGTCGAGGTCGGCGTCATCGAAGACAATGAACGGCGCGTTGCCGCCCAGCTCCATGGACACCTTCTTCACGGTCTCGGCGCATTGCCCGATCAGCAGCTTGCCCACCGGCGTGGAGCCGGTGAAGCTGAACTTGCGCACCAGCGGGTGGCCGGTCAGCACGCTGCCGATCTGGGTCGCGCTGCCGGTGACCACACTGAACACGCCAGCGGGGATACCGGCGCGTTCGGCCAGGGCCACCAGGGCCAGGGCCGACAGTGGT
The DNA here is from genome assembly GCF_015751845.1 of Pseudomonas sp. M2. Lineage (NCBI taxonomy): Bacteria > Pseudomonadati > Pseudomonadota > Gammaproteobacteria > Pseudomonadales > Pseudomonadaceae > Pseudomonas > Pseudomonas sp. M2. Next base: position 4,796,467 of record NZ_JADOUD010000001.1, on the reverse strand, counting down.
GTCTGGCTGGCCGGGCGCAGCACCATCGAGCAACCGGCGGCCAGGGCCGGGGCCACCTTGCGGGTAATCATCGCGTGGGGGAAGTTCCACGGCGTGATGGCCGCCGTGACGCCGATCGGCTCCTTGGTGACGATGATGCGCTTGTCTGCCGAGGGCTGCGGGATGGTGTCGCCGTAGACACGCTTGGCTTCCTCGGCAAACCACTGCACGAAGGACATGCCGTTGCCCAATTCGCCATGGGCTTCGGCCAGTGGCTTGCCTTGTTCGGCGGTCAGCAGGCGGGCGAGGTCCTCCTGATTTTCGAGCATGAGCGCGTACCAGCGCTGCAGCAGCTCGGCGCGCTCCTTGGCGGTCTTGCGCTTCCACGGTTTGAAGGCACGGTGCGCAGCCAGTACCGCGCGTTCGGCTTCGGCGGCGCCCATTTTCGGAATGCGCGCCAGTTCGTCGCCGGTGGCAGGGTTGGTGACAGCAAAGGTTTCGCCGGAATCGGCACTCACCCAGAGGCCGTCGATGAACGCCTGTTGTTTGAGCAAAGAAGGGTCTTTGAGTTCGAGCATCGGTCAGTTGTCCTGGGCAGGTTCAGTGGATGGGTGGCTCGGGCACGGCTTCGCCGGCCTGCAGGAAATCGAAGTCGCAGCCTTCATTGGCCTGGGTCACGTGCTGCTGGTAGAGCGCAGCAAAGGAGCGACCGTAGGTCTTGTGCTGTGGCACATGCCCGGCGCGGCGGCGGGCCAGCTCGTCGTCACTGACGCGCATGTTCAGCGTGCCGGCGGCGACGTCCAGGTCGATGATGTCGCCTGTGCGCACCAGTGCCAGCGGCCCGCCAACGGCGGCTTCAGGCGCCACGTGCAGGACGCAACTGCCATAGTGGGTGCCGCTCATGCGCGAGTCGGATATGCGCAGCAGGTCGCGCACCCCGGCCTCCAGCAGGCGTTTGGGGATCGGCAGGTTGCCCCACTCAGGCATGCCCGGCGCGCCTACGGGACCGGCGTTGCGCAGGATCAGCACGGTGTCCGCAGTGACCTCCAGGGCCGGGTCGTCGATCATCCGGCTGAGGGTTTTATGGTCGTCAAAGACCAGTGCCGGGCCGCTGTGGCGGCGCAGGCGCGGGTCGGCCGCGGAGGATTTCATGACCGCGCCATCGGGGCACAGGTTGCCGCGCAGCAGCGCCAGGGTCTCGCCTTGCTCGAGGCTGACCACCGGGTTGTCGAGGGAGCGAATGATGTCATCGTCGTAGCACGGTGCATCGGCCAGCAGGCTGTCCCAGCTCTGGCCGGTGGCACCTTCGCATTCCAGGTGCAGGTGGGGTTCGATCTTGCGCATCAGTGCGCGCAGGCCGCCAGCGAAATGGTAGTCCTCCATCAGCGCCGTGCCGGACGGGAACAGGTTGAGCAGCACCGGGATCTTCGCGGCCGCCGCTGCCAGCTGGTCGAGGGTCAGGTCGAGGCCGGCGCGCCGGGCAATGGCGATCAAGTGGATCGCCGCGTTGGTCGAGCCGCCCATGGCCATGTACACCGCCACGCCGTTGGCGACATGCTTGTCGGTCAACCAGGTCGAGGGACGGCGGTCGCGCCAGACCAGGTCGACGATGGCTGAACCACACTGCGAGGCCATCCGCGGGTGCGCACCGTCAGCGGCGGGAATGCTCGACGCACCGGGCAGGGTGAAACCCATGGCGTCGGCAATGCTGGTCATGGTCGAGGCCGTGCCAACGGTATTGCAGGTGCCGATCGAGCGGGTCATGGCCCCTTCGAGCTCTTCCCAGGCGACCGTGTCGATCAGCCCCAGGCGGCGTTCATCCCAGTACTTCTTGGTGTGGGTGCCAGCGCCGGTCTTGACGCCGCGCCATTGGCCGTTGGACATCGGCCCGGCCGGACAGTAGATCACCGGCAGATCCATGCTCAGTGCCCCCATCAGCAAACCCGGGGTGGACTTGTCGCAGCCACCCAGCAGCACGGCGCCGTCGATCGGCAACGAGCGCAGCAATTCTTCGGCCTCCATCGCCAGCAGGTTGCGATAGAGCATGGTGGTCGGCTTGACCATCACCTCGCCCACCGACTGCACCGGCAACTCCACTGGGAAACCGCCCGCTGCCCAGACACCGCGCTTGACCGCTTCGGCACGGTCACGCAGGTGCGAATGGCAGGGCGACATCTCGCTCCAGGTATTGAGGATGGCAATCACCGGCTTGCCCATGAACTCTTCACGGCGTAGGCCGATCTGCTGAAGACGCTGACGGTGGGCGAACGCACGGATGGTGTCTGGAGCGAACCACCGCTGGCTGCGCAGTTCTTCGATTTTCTTGTGCTTTTCGGACATGAGCTGAGCCTTTGAACAAGCGCGCGACGAAAAATCGTAGCGCTGCGAAAATTTCTTTCAGGAGCATACTCAGATCGATTTCGTAGCGCTACGATTTTTTTGTGAAGAAGTGCCCTGACGTCAATCAGGGTGGATTACTGAATCGACAACCCTGCATCGACAACGAAGTTCTGGCCGGTGCAGCCACGGCTGTCGTCGCTGGCCAGGAACAGCGCCAGGCGCGCGCAGTCGCTGGCATCCAGGCGGAACTTGAGCATCTGCTGGTCGATGAAGGCCTGGCTGGCCGCCTCCAGGCCGGCGGGGTCTGCGGCCCACATGGCATCCTGGCGCTCGGTGCGGATGGCGCCCGGTACCAGGCTGTTGATCCGGATGCCCTGCCCGCCCAGTTCACGGGCCAGGGTACGGGTCATGCCATTCAGCGCCGCTTTGGCGGTGGTGTAGCAGACCATCCCGGGGCGCCCGCGCATCCAGGAGATCGACCCCATGTTGATGATTGCCCCGCTGCCGCGACGCGCCATGCCGGGCGCAACCGCCTGTGCCGCGAAGAAGGCGTGGCGCAGGTTGGTCTGCATGCGCTCGTCCCAGTACTCGACGCTGACATCGGCCAAGGCATGACGGTCATCGCGGGCGGCGTTGTTGATCAACACATCGACGGCGCCCCAGGTACGCTCCACTTCTGCCACGCAGGCCTGCAACCGCTCGATGTCGCGTACATCGCAAGGCAGGAACAGCGAGTTGGCCCCCAGCGCATGCGCCAGCCCTTGCCCCGCTTCGGCATCGAGATCGAGAAAGGCCACGCGGCTGCCCTGAGCAACGAAGGCTTCGACAAAGGCGCGGCCGATGCCTGAAGCACCTCCGCTGATGAGGACCACCTTGTCGGCGAGGCTTGGGTAATGCGTATCGGTATGACGGTTCATGATAGGAAGCTCGTGAATGCGTGGGAAAGGTTCAGCCTGCGAACAGCGGCTCCGCGCAGCCGGGCACATTGACCCGAGTGGCGAACACACAGCCGGACAACGGCCAGTCAGCGAGTTCTTCGGCACTGCGGTTTTCGCGGGAACTGGTGATGTACAGCGTGCTCAGGTCCTCACCGCCGAAGGCGACCATCGTCGGCCAGCGCGTCGGCAGCTGGATTTCGTCCAGCACCTGCCCGTCAGGGCTCAGGCGCAACACCCGGCCGCCGTCGAACTGCGCGCTCCAGTAACAACCGGCGCTGTCAAAAGCCGCGCCATCAGGACGCCCGCCGCTGCCCCGCGCAAACTCGCGCAGCAGTTGCCGCGGGCCGGGCTGGCCATCCTCATCCAGTGGGTAGCGGTAAAGCACATGGTTCGGCGTGTCGCTGTGGTAGGCCCACGCGCGGTCCGGGCTGAAGGCCAGCCCGTTGGATACCATCACATCGCCCGCCATGACCTGGGCGCGATGTTCGGCATCGACCCGCAGCAGTTGCCCGCCATTACGGTCACGCGGCTGCCACAACGTGCCGGCCCAAAAGCGACCCCAGGGGTCGACGCGGCCATCGTTGAAACGGCTGTGCTCGGCGCCCGTCGGGTTCTCGGCCAGGCGCTCGCCCAGCTGCCCATGGGCATCGAGCAGGTAGATGCCACTGCGCAGCGCGACAATGAAGCCGCCTTGCTCGCGCAGGCCGAAACAGCCGAGTTCCTCGGGCAATTGCAGTGTGCTCACGCTGCCATCGCGAGGATCAAGGCGATGCAGCCGCCCGGCCAGGATATCGGCCCAGTACAGGACCTGTTCACGGACCGACCAGACCGGGCACTCGCCCAGCTCCGATGGTTGCCGGACCACACAGCTCAACGTTTCATTCATGCAGGGTTCTCCAGGTCGCCGCTGGCAGGCAGCAAGCGCAACTCACGTTCGATCGACGCCCCCGGCGCCAGCCAGACCAGGCCGTGCGCCGTGGGCTCAGGGAAGTTGATGGCATTGTTCAAGTGGCTGACCGGCTCGACCGCGATGAAGTCCGCTGGCGCCGGCGGCGTGAACACCACCAGGTGCCCAAGCCCTGGGCCGGCTTGCAGGCGCAGGCCGACCTGAGCGTCGGGCCAATACAGGCTGGCGCGAGCATCCCAGCCCTCGAAGCAGTTATCCAGGCCCACTGCACCTGCCGCGCGGGGCTGGCTGAAGTCCCAGGCCTCGGGCAGCGCCGTACGCTTGAGCGGCAGGCCATCCGGCCCGGCCTGCCAGACCTGCGCGGCGCTGAAGCCCAGCTGCAGCTCACCCTGGCACTCGAAGTACGGGTGCCAGCCAAGCCCTGCCGGCATCGGCTGCTCACCCAGGTTGGTGAGCCCCAGGTGCAGGTGCAGCCCCTCCTCGCTCAGGACGATGCTCTGCCAGGCAACGAAATCCCACGGCCAATCCTCGGCATCGATGCCCAAGGCAGTGTGACGCAAGCTCAGCTTGCAGCTTTGCGGCGAGTGGGCATCGACCTGCCACGCCCGCTGCCAGCCAAGGCCGTGCAGCGGGTGCGGATGGTCGCCGAAGTTGCCGCGCAGTTGCTGCGCCTGGCCGTTGACGCTAAAACGCCCGTGGGCGATCCGGTTGGAGTACGGTACCAGCGGAAAGCAGGCGCTGCGCCGCACGCTGTCGCTGCCGTCCCAGGGGCGCAACAGCTCGAAGCGGCCCAGGCGCAGGTAACCCAGCGCGCCGCCAAGGCTTGGCAACACCCCGGCACTCAAGGCACCGCAGGTGAGTTTCAGCAACGGGTGCACGGTGTGATTCATCGGTATCAAGACTCAGAAGCTCCAGCGAATACCCAAGGTGCCTGCCCAAGGGTCATAGCCGGCCGCCACGCTCGGGTAATCTTCGCTGAGCAGCGAGAAACCCTGGGTGGAGTGGCTGTTGTTGTTGATGTGGGACACATAGGTATACAGCTGGGTGTTAGGGTTGAACGAGTAGATGTAGCCGGCATGAGCGGCCCAGGCCCGGGCGTCGGCTGCGCCGATACGCTGAGAAACGCCGAAGGTCAGGTCATTGTGCTCGTCGAGGACGATCCTGGCATTGACCATCTTCGCCGAGGCGAACCAGCGTGCGTCGGTATCACGCTCGGTATACATGTAGTTAGCGCCCCAGATCACACCGCCCCACTGGTAGTTGCCCGACACCACGTGGGTCGTCTGGGTATACAGCTCGCTGCTGGTTTCGGTGGGGGCCGACTCATGGCGGTTGAAGCCATAACCCAGCTTGGTGAAGCCATTGCGATAGCGCACGTTGAAGCCACTGGTGCGATTCTGGTTGGGGCCGTTTTCGATGCTGGAATTGCCGTAGGAGTAACCCAGCTCGGTGGAAAACCCGTTCACTTCAGGCGAACGGTAGCGCACCGTGGTGTCGTAGAAACCACCGGTGCCGCTTTTGCCCAATACCGCGGTGTGCTCCAGGCTCATGATCGCCGCCATGTTCGACAACCCGTACAAGGCCACGTCCGAATCCAGGAACACCCAGTAGATTGGCATGTACAGGCTACCCATGGCCACCGAGCCGAACGGGCCACTCACCCCCACGCCATAGCCACGGTTGGTCGAGACCTGCCCGCCCTTCCAGATCCTGCGCAGTACCAGCCCGCGCTCGCCAAACGCCTGCAGGGCGTAACCGCTGTCGCCCAGGGCATAGTCAAGCTTTACCCCGAAGCGCGAGGCCTGCAGGTTGCCGTCCGAGACCATAGTGTGGTCGGGGGCGGTCTTGCTGAACGAGCCCGTCTGCACGTTCAGATCGAAAATGCCGTAGGGGTTGATGCTGAGGTTGCCGGCCTTCCACACGATCGGCGCGGCATGACTGGGCAGCGCGCAGACGCTGGCCAGCAGGGTGAAGCCAAGGACACGTTGATTCTTGTTATTCATGTCAGCAGCGCTCTTTCATGGCCGCAGTGGGCCGACGCGCCTGCCAAGGCAGGCGCGCATTGGGAAAAATCCAGGTAGCCGTGCCGGATCAGAGCACGGTCAGGCTCTCGAACAAGGCTTGCCAGCGGCTGCCCACCCGGCTGAACACCGGCGGTTGCCCCAGTGGCGCCGCCACCTCGACACGCTGGCCGCCCTCGAAGCGCTCGCTGCTCCACCAGTGCTGCCAGGTCTCGCCAGCCGGCAGGTAGACGCTCCAGCGCGTATTGTCCTCGGCATGCACGGGAGCCACCAGCAGATCGCGCCCATACAGGTACTGGTCCTGGACGCCATAGCAGCCGGTGTCCTGTTCGTGATGCAGGAACAGTGGCCGTTGCAATGGCAGGCCGCTGGCCTGGGCTTCGTCCATCAGGCTTTCGACATAGGGTTTCATGCCGGCGAACAGCCGAGTCATGCGGGCAAAGTGCGCCAGGGTGGCCGGGTCTTGCCAGAACTGCAGGTTCTGGTCCGGGCGGTTGCCTTCGTGCGTGCGCATCACCGGGGTGAACGCCGCCATTTCCGCCCAGCGCTGGAACAGCTCGGCGGTACGGCAGTTGCCATAAAGGCTGGTGTAGCCACCGATATCACTGTGGTGATAGGCATTGCCCAGCAGGCCTGAAGACAATGCACCGCAGATCACTGTCTGCAGGCCATCGTGGCGGCTGAAATCGACCGACTGGTCACCCGCCCAGAGCAACGGGCATTGCGCCTGCACCCCGCTGTACCCGGCGCGCATGAAGAACAGCGCATCCCCCGTGCGCCCAGCCGCGGCAATGGCGCGGGCATTGATCTCGGCCCAGCGCACCGGCCAGGCATTGTGTTCGAGCATGGGGTCGGCACCGCCGGCCAGCTTGACATCGATCGGCAGGTACTCGCCAAAGTCCGCCATCCAGCCTGACAGCCCCTTGTCGAGCATTTCCTGACCGATGATCCGGGTTTCGAACCACTGCGCCGCCGCCGGCAGGGTGAAATCGACTACCCCACAGAGGAACTCGCCGAAGTCGACCAGGTAGGTAGCGCCCTCGGCAGTGGTGGCCAGGTAGCCAGCTGCCTGGGCTTCGGCAAACAGTGGGCCGTCATTGCACAGGTAAGGGTTCACGTAGCCGAGGAAACGCAGCCCGCGCTCATGCAAGCTGCCGACCCAGGCCTGGTGGTCCGGGTAGCGCTCGGCGTTCCACTGCCAGTCCCAGAACAAGCGCTTGCCGAACGAGGTGATGCGCAACCCTTCCCAGTCTTCGCACCAAAGTGCGCTGACTTTCGCACCCTCTTCGAGCGCGGTCTTCAGGTGCTGTTCCGCATGCGCTCGGCCGTTCTTCAGGCCGAGAATCGCCCCGTCGAGCACCCACTCCGGCAGCCGTGGCTGGCGGCCGAAATAGCGGCTCAACGCACCGACCAGATCGATGTAGCTGTCGCCGACGAAGAATTCCAGCGCCTCCGGTATCGCCCACACCTGCAGCTCGTGGAAATCGCCCTGGCGGAAGTCGAAATCGGCGTAGGCGCAGGTGACCAGGTGCGCGCAATAGCGGCGCGAGGACATGAATGTCGGTTGCGGGTAATTGGTGTGGTAGTAGTCACCACCGGCATTGGCTTCGTTGTCGGCCTGCAAGGTCAGCCAGGTCGATTTGTCCCGGCCTACGCCCGGCTCGGAAGTCCACAGCGGGAAGTTGCGCCCGCGCAGGTTCAGATAAGACATCTGCTCGCCGCAGCCCCAGACCTGCTCATCCGCTTCGGCCGGCAGGCGCAGCCACAGGCGGTTGCAACCTGGCTGCGGCGCCTGCATGAGCAGGCGCACGCGCTCGCTCTGGCAGTCCAGGCGCAGGGTCAGCAGCAGCGGCCCCTCGGCCCAGGCGCGCAGCTCGATCAGCCCCGCCTGCGCATCGAGCCGGGCGTGGCGCAGGGCAACCCGCTCCTGCACGTAGTCACGGATGCGGAAATTGCCGCGCTGCATTTCAATATCGGCCTCGCCGTAGCCGGCAAACACCGCCGGCTGCAGCGGGCTGTGGCACCACAGCAGGCGCCCGTCCACTTCCAGGCGGATCTGCTCACCTGCCTGGTGCAGGTTCACGTTCTGGGGGATGGATACGCTATTCATCGTGGGTTGGTCTCATAGTCAGGCAGGGCATGGGTGACAGTCAGATGTCGAAAACGGCGGCGGCACAGGGCGACGCCGGCAAAGGCCAGCAGCCAGGTCAGCGCCAGCAGCGGCAGGTAGAGGCCGGAAGGTCCGCCGACACGGGCGACCCCCAGCGGTGAGAAGGTCAGGTAGATGGAGACCAAGGCTGCGAACAGCACCACACTGAAGCTGCCGGCATGTCGCCATGGGGTAAGGTCAACGGTGCGCGCCGGGGTCGGCGAGACATACGGGGTAGCGCGGTCGAAGTGCTTGCGCAGCAGCACCAGCAAGGCCATCTCGATGGCGAACATGATGCCCATGACATGGATGAAGCTGATGCCCAGGCGTGTGTCGATCTTCAGCCCCAGCACCAGCACCGCGTAGCACACCGCATGCAGGCCGAGCACCAGTTTGGCCGGTGTCGCACCGCCACGGGCGCTGAAGAAACCGAACAGCATGATGGCAATGATCGGCATGTTGAAGAAGCCGGTGAAGCGGCGCAGTACCGCATAGATGCCTTCCGGGGTGTACATCAGCATCGGTGCCACCACCAGCGACACCAGTGCCGCAATCACACTGACGCGTTTGCCGAAGCGCACCAGTGCCTCGTCCGAGGCCATGGGCCGGATCGACTTGTAGAAGTCATAGGTCAGCAGCGTGGCCGTGCCATTGATGATCGCGTTGAAATGGCTCATCACGGTGCCGAAGATCACCGCCACGAAGAACCCTTTCATCCACCAGGGCATCAGCGCCGCGACCAGTGCCGGATAGGCCAGGTCCGAGTTGGCCAGTGGCTGGTCGCGGAACAGGTGCCAGGCAATCACCCCAGGCATCAGCATGGCCAGCGGCACCAGCAGCTTCAGGCAACCCGACAGCAGCACGCCCTTCTGGCCCTCGGCCAGGTTTCGGGCGGCCATGCTTTTCTGCACGATGGCCTGGTTGGTGCACCAGTAGAACAGGTTGGCGAAGATCATCCCGGTGAACACCGCGCCGAACGGCACCTTGTCTTCACTGCCGCCAATGGCGTTGAGCTTCTGTGGGTTGTCGTGCAACAGGGTCTGGGCACCGGACAACACGTCACCCTGCCCCAGCGTCCACAGGCCGATGATCGGAATCAGTATCACCACCACCAGCAAGCCGATGCCGTTGATGGTGTCTGACACCGCCACCGCCCGCAGCCCGCCCAGCACCGCATAGGCGGCGCCGATCACCCCGGTGGCGACGATCAGCAGGCTGATGGTGGCCGGGTAGGACCAGCCGAGAATGCCCTGCAGATCGAAAATCTGGTTGAAGGTGATCGCCCCCAGGTACAGCGAGGCCGGGTTGAGCACCAAGGTGTAGGTGGCAACCATCAGCGCGCTGACCACCCGGCGGGTGGTGCGGTCGTAACGCTTCTCGATGAACTCCGGCAGGGTCGAAAATCCGCCGCGCAGGTAGCGTGGCAGGAAGAACAGGGCCAGGGCGATCGTCGAAACGGCAGCAGTCGCTTCCCAAGCCATGGAACTTAGGTTGTGGGCGTAAGAGTCACCATTGAGGCCGACCAGTTGGTCGATCGACAGGTTGGTCAGCATCATCGAGCCGGCAATGAACCAGCCATTGAGGCCGCCGCTCGCCATGAAGTAGCCATGGGCGCCGACGTCCTTGGCCTGGCGGGTGAACCGATAGGAGATCACTGCAACCAGCACAGTGAAAAACAGCATGCTCAGGAAGGTAAAAAGGGAAGTGCTCATTTTTATATTTGTTCTCCAACGCGGGTTGGGCAGCGTTGCAACGGCAAAATCGCAGCGCTGCAAAATTACCCGATGAGCTTATCGCAGGCAAAATCGTAGCGCTACGATTTTATTCGAAATGACACACTGATTTTCGAAAACGAACACCTGTGGGCCAACGAGGCGCTTTTGCGATTGACTTGGCATCGCCGCGCTCGCATGCTTTTGCCTTCGAAAAATGAGGTGGCGATGAGCGACAGATCAGACAGCGAAATCAGCATCGGCGAAGCACGCCGCCCCCGAGCCAACCGGGTGACCATGGGTGTGGTTGCTGAACAGGCCAAGGTCTCCCCCAGCACGGTTTCGCTGTTTCTGCGTGACCCCGAAGCGGTCTCCAGCAAACGTGCGGAGCGAATCCGCCAGGCCATCGCCGACACCGGCTACACCATCAACCGTCTGGCCGGCGCACTGGCAGGCAACCACAGCCGGACAGTCGCCGTGATCGTGCCCTCGATGGTCAACGCGTTCTTCTCGGAAACCCTCAGCGCCATGCAGGAAGTGTTCGAGAGCCGTGGCTACCAGCTGCTGATCGGCAACAGCGACTACGACCCGGAACGTGAGCTGGAACTGCTGCGCGCCCACTTGTCCTGGTCGCCGTCGGCCCTGGTCGTCACCGGCAGTGACCACACTGCCGCCCGCCCGCTGCTCGAAGCCACCGGCATTCCGGTGGCACAGATGTGGGAGCTGGGCAACGACCCGTTCCACTTGCAAGTCGGCTTCTACCACGAGGCCGTCGGCGCGGCCCTGGCCGAGCACTTGTATGCCCAAGGGTTGGAGCGTTTCGTCTATGTCGGCACGCGCATGCACCTCGACCACCGCGCCCGTCAGCGTGCCGCAGGGTTCAGTGCATGGCTGGCCGACAAGGGGCAGACCGCGCAAGTGATCGCACTGGAACAGAACACCTCGCAAGCCGAGCTCAGCGAAGTGTTCGATGAAATCGCCCGCCACGGCGACGGGCCACAAGGGCTGTGCTGCTCGAACGATGTGCTGGCCATCGCGGCACTGTTCGAAGCCCAGCGCCGCGGCATTGCCGTGCCGGAACAACTGGCGATCGCCGGCTTTGGCGACCTGCCACTGAGCAAGCTCAGCGCGCCGCGCCTGACCACCGTACGCCCCTACCCTGCCGAGATCGGGCGGACCGTGGCCAGCCAGCTGTTGACCTGGATTGAAGCGGGCACCCTCCCCGATCAACCCCAGGTCGTTGACCTGGGCTTCGAGTTGGTCGTGCGCGAGAGCAGTGTGCGCCAGTAACAGGCGCACGCAGTACCACCGGCCAGGCTAAGCGGCCACCAGCACCTTGCCGATCAGGCTCGCGCCCGCCAGCAGCAACAGGCCGAACACCGCCAGGCGCAGCACCCGCGGTGAAATGGCCAGCGGGTGGCGGCGCATCCACCAGGTCAGCAGGAACACAATCGGCAATGCCTCCAGCGCGAGGTAGCCCGCCTGCAGCTCGAACCGGTGTGTCGCCACCACCACGCTCAGGCGCATCAAGGCATTGACCGCGAACACCACGATCAGCGTGTCGCGGATGACCTGCACGGCCAGTGGCTGGCGATAGAGCTGGTAGACCAACGGCGGCCCGGCGCTGGAAAACAGCCCGCCCATCACCCCGGAAACACTGGCGAAAAAGGCGAAACCAACCCGCCCCGACATCTGCTGGCGACCTTGGGACTGCAGCACCAGCATGAAGCTGCAGACGATGATGGTGATGCCGAGGATGATCTCCAGCAGGTCTCGCTCATGCGTGCCCAGCAATGACAGCAACTGCACGCCTCCCACGACGCCCACCAGGCTGCAGGCCAGCACCAGCAGCACGAGGCGGCGCGGCAGCTCCGGCCACTTGCGCACCATAACCAGCGCGTTGGCCAGTGTCAGAATCGAGCTCACGTTCGCCACGGTTTCCATGGGCGCCAGGCCCAACATGCCCGTCAGTCCCAGCAACAACAGGCCAAAAGCAAAGCCGGTGGCGTTCTGGGCAAAGGTGGCGACGACGACACACAACATGAAACCAAAATGCTGCCACAGCTCCATCACTGCGCGCCCTCACGCACCGGGTGCAACACCCGGCCGGTGGCAAACAGCGCTGCCAGGTTGGCAAGCACCCTATCGGCCATGGCCTGACGTGTTTCCAGGGTGCCGCTGGCCACATGCGGCGACAGCACAACCGTATCCAGTTCACGCAAGGGGGCAGGCACGTGCGGTTCATCCGCAAACACGTCCAGTGCCGCCCCGGCAATCCGGCCGTTGCGCAGCGCCTCGATCAACGCAGGCTGATCCACTACCGAGCCACGTGCCACATTGACCAGCATCCCATTGGCGCCCAGTGCCTCCAGCACCTGCTGGTTGACCAGCCCGTCGGTGGCAGTGCCACCGGGCACAGCCAGCACCAGGAAATCACTGCGCTCGGCCAGTGCCAGCAACGACTCGTGGTAGGCGTATGCCAACTGCGGCTTTGGCCTACGGCTCGAATAGCTCACCTGCATGCCAAAGGCGCTGGCACGCCGGGCAATCGCCTGGCCGATCGGCCCCATGCCAAGGATGCCGCACCTCTTGCCGCCCAGCGCGGTGGTCAGACCAAAGCGCTCTGCACCCCAGCGCCCGGCCCTGACGAAGCGGTCAGCCACCACCACTTGCCGGGCGACGGCCAGCAGCAGGGCCATGGCGGCGTCGGCCACGCAATCGTTGAGCACATCCGGTGTGTTACTGACCTGGATACCCCGGGCGCTGGCTGCTTTCAGGTCGACGGCGTCGGTACCCACACCGAAGCAGACGATGGCGCGCAAGGCCGGTAACTGCTCGATCAGGTTCGCGCTGGCACCGTGCACTCCCGTGGTCACCACCGCCTGCACGTGTGCGCCCTGCTCGGCCAGCAGCGCGGCAGGCGAATCGCAGCGCCACAGATCCAGTAGCCGATAGTGCTGCTCAAGCTGTGACTGCAAGGCAGGCAGCAGTGGGCCAACGGTCAGCACCCACGGTCTTGCATCAGACATCACGATTCTCTCTCTTGCCAGGTATAGCTGCGGTCAGTTCAAGGCGACGCAGCGGGCCGACCACCACCAGATAACTGAACATCGCCAGCAGCGCATTGGCCGCAACGAACACCAGTGCCATGTTGAACGAACCGGTGGCCTGCACGATGAAGCCAATGATGATGGGGGTGGTGATGCCACCGATGTTGCCGAAGGTGTTGAACAGCCCGGCCGTCACCCCTCCGGCCTGCCGTGGCGCGGCGTCGGCCATGACCGCCCAGCCCAGTGAGGCGAAGCCTTTGCCGAAGAAGGCGAACGCCATGATCGCAATGACCATCCAGGGCAAGGACACGTAGTTGCAGATGATCATGCTGGTGGAGGCCAGCAGCCCGACGATGATCGGCACCTTGCGCGCCAGGCTCAATGAGCCGGTCTTGCGCATGATGCCGTCGGAACAGAGGCCGCCAAGCAGGTTGCCGACGAAACCGCAGATCGCCGGGATCGAGGCCAGGAAGCCGGCCTGCAGGATCGACATGCCGCGCTCCTGCACCAGGTAGATCGGGAACCAGGTGGTGAAGAAATAGGTAATGGTGGAGAAGCAGTAGTGGCCTATGTAGATCCCCACCATCATCCGGCTGGTCAGCAACCCCTTGAGGATCGCCGGCAGTTTCAGGGCGCCGTCGGCTTTGCGCTGCTTGCCAAGGTGGGCATCCATGTCGACCACCGCACCGCCTTCACGCAGGTAGTCCAGCTCGGCCTGATTGATACGCGGGTGTTCCAGCGGCGAATGCACCTTGCGTACCCAGACCCAGGCCATGATGAACCCCAGCACGCCCATCATCAGGTACACCGAACGCCAGCCATAGGCGTGGATCAGCCAGCCGCTGACCGGCGCGAACAGCACGATCGCGAAATACTGGCCGGAGTTGAAGATCGACGAAGCCGTGCCCCGCTCACTGGCCGGGAACCATGAGGCGACCATCCGGCTGTTGCCCGGTGCCGCAGGCGCTTCGGCCAGGCCCACCAGAAAGCGAAGGGCAAAGAATGCCGTCACCACCAGGCTGACGTTCGAGCCGCCGTTGAACGCCTGGACCAACGTCAGCAGCGACCAGCAGAAAATACTGACGGCATAGGTGCGCTTGGAACCGTAGCGGTCCAGCAGCCAGCCACCGGGTAACTGGCCCAGCACATAGGCCCAGGCGAACGCCGAGAATATCCAGCCCATCTGCACCGGGCTGAGCACGAACTCCCCCTGGATGGCGGAGCCGGTGATCGACAGGATGCCGCGGTCGCCGTAGTTCAGCGTCGACACGAGGAACAGGATGAGAATGATCCAGTAGCGCGTGCGTGAAGGCGTCGCTGTTGCCGCGGTGCTGGCCGCGACGTGGCCGGAAATGGGTGCCTGATTCATCGAGAGTCCTTCCGGCGCGCGATGGCACCGGTTTGTTGTTCTTGTAGGGATGCTCAATCGGCTACCGCAACACGGAGGTAGCCTGCGCTGGGTGGAACGGTAGCGGTCAGTAGGCTGTCGCTACCGCTTCGGGCGCCTGGCGGCCTTTCAGGGCCACCAGCAGTTCATTGGCCTTGCTCATCATCATCGCCATATCCGAGGCCACGGCGGCGAAGGCGTAGCCCTGCTCCAGGTAGCTACCGACCAGCTCCGGCGTGCCGCCGACGATGCCGATGGGCATGCCGATGGCTTTGCAGCGCACGATCGCATCGCTGATCATGGCCTGGATATCAGGGTGCGCCGGGTTGCCGATATGGCCACAGACACTGGACAGGTCACCTGGGCCGAGAAACAGCGCATCGACACCCGGCACGGCTGCGATTTCCTCGAGGTTGGCCAACGCGGTGGCGGTCTCGATCTGCAGGATGCAGCACACCGAATCATTGGCCTGCTGGCCATAGCCCTTCCAGGTGCCGTAGCGGCTGGCGCGGTGCACGGCAGCGAAGCCACGGGTGCCCATCGGTGGATACTTGACCGCGCTGACTGCTGCTCTGGCCTGCTCGGCATTCTCCACGAACGGCACCATCACATTGGTCGACCCCAGGTCCAGTGCGCGCTTGAGCAGCACCGGATCATTGGCGGCCACTCGCACGATCGGCTGCGCACCGGTGCATTGGATGGCCTGCAGAATGTGCCAGAGGTCGCGGAACTCGATCGGTACGTGCTCCATGTCCACGAGCAGCCAGTCGAAGCCTGCGTAACCCAGCGCTTCTGCCGTGCTGGCCGATGCGGACATGAGCCAGGTACCGAGCGGTGCAGATTGGCGTTTCAGCAGAGGGGTGAAGGTGGGGGGCGTGACAGCAGTGGACATGGCGACCTCCTGAGGGTTGATCAACCAGCGCTACGAAGCAAAATCGTAGCGCTACGATTTTTCCAGAGAGCCTACTGGATTATTAATCGCAGCGCTACGATTTTATCCACTTGGCCCCTCTGAGCCCGCGTCAGACGCCCGAAATTTGGGGGGCCAGAGGTCAGTACGAGCCAGCCGGAACCTGTCACTCGCCTTCACAGTCAATGTTCACAGATAACGGTGAGCATCGGCTTTGCCTGATAGCGGGGCTTGCCATCGCCAATCACGCATTTGGCTTGTCCGAGGTATCGTGCTTGAACACAAAGCCTCTCCCCTCACAACGGCGCGCTCTGGACTGGCTGAACTTCTTCTTGGCCGACGTGCGCGACGGGCTCGGCCCTTACCTGGCCATCTACCTGCTTGCCGTGCACCATTGGCAGCCGGCCGAAATCGGCCTGGTGATGAGCCTGGCGGGCATCACGGCATTGCTGGCGCAAACGCCAGCCGGAGCGCTGACCGACAGCACCAAGGCCAAGCGCGCAGTGGTGGTGGTCGCCGCCCTGCTGGTGACCGGTAGTTGCCTGCTACTGCCGTGGCTATCGTCATTCGCTGCAGTGGCCATTACGCAGACGGTCGGTGCCCTGGCGGGTTCGGTATTCGCGCCGGCAATCGCCGCCATCTCGCTGGGCATCAGCGGCCCCAAGGCATTCACACGCCGAGTGGGCCGCAACGAAACGTTCAACCACGCCGGCAATGCCTGCTCGGCCTTGCTGGCAGGAGGGTTGGCTTACCTGTTCGGCCCGGTGGTGGTGTTCTACCTGATGGCCTTCATGACCGTGGCCAGCATCGTGGCCGTGGCCCGGGTAGACGCCGCAGCCATCGACCACCAGTTGGCACGTGGCCTTGACCATGGCCCCGGGGGTGATGACCACCCTGCCGGGTTGAAGCTGCTGCTGCACAACCGCACCCTGCTGGTATTTGCCGTGTGTTGTGCGCTGTTCCATCTGGCCAACGCGGCGATGCTACCGCTGGTTAGCCAGAAGCTGTCGCAGATTGATCTGCGCCTCGCCACGCCGTTCACCTCTGCCTGCATCGTCGCGGCGCAGTTGGTGATGGTGCCGATGGCGTTGCTGGTAGGGGCTAAGGCCGAGCATTGGGGACGCAAGCCGTTCCTGCTGGCTGGCTTTCTCATCCTGCCGCTGCGAGGTGTGCTTTACATGGTTTCCGACAACCCGTTCTGGCTGGTGGGTGTGCAACTGCTCGACGGCATCGGCGCGGGCATTTTCGGTGCGTTGTTCCCGATCGTGGTCAAGGACTTGACCGAAGGTACCGGACGATTCAGTGTCAGCCTCGGCGCGCTGACGACGGTGTTCGGGGTGGGTGCTGCGTTGAGCCCTGGGATTGCCGGGCTGGTAGTCCAGAACGCTGGCTACGATACGGCATTCCTGACCCTGGCGGCCATTGCCGGGGCCGCTTTCATGCTGGTGCTGGTAGCGCTGCCGGAAACCCACCCAGGCGCTTCGCCGTCGCCCTCGTCTACGCCTAAGCCCAAGCCTGCTGGACACTGAACACCCCATGCCTGTCAGCGAAAATGCACCGATCATCTGGGCCATCGCGACCCTGGCCACCTGTGGCGTCATCCTGCACCCCTGGCGAGTGCCCGAATAGGTCTGGGCCATGGGTGGCGCAGTGCTGCTGGCCGGCACGCTCGTGGCTCAGGGCAACGGCTGTTCGACCTTGTGTTCCTGGTGGGCACGCTGGTCACCGTGTTTCTGTCCAACGACGCCACCGTCGAGCATCGTGTCCCGGGAAGCGGTGAAACTCATTCTGTTAAATTTCTGAGCCTCAACCCTACTTGTGCCTGATCAGCAGAAAACCAAGATTGACCAGGTAAGGATTATTCCTTACCACTCAATCTGTACATCCGGGAGAACGCTCATGCCTGCCATCCACGAAATCGCCACATTGACCTCGAAGGGGCAGGTCACACTGCCCAAATCCGTTCGCCAGCTTTTGGGCATTGACACTGGTGGCAAGATTGCATTCGACGTACGCGGGGGTGAAATCGTGGTCAGCCGCGTAGAAACCACCCACGAAGACCCTGCCATTGGTGCGTTCCTGGGTTTGCTGGAGGCTGATATCCGAAGCGGCCGCAACCTCACCACCCTGCCGGAAGACCTGGCGCAAACCATGCTCGCCAACGCAAAGCACTCCGTAAACCTGGACGAAGATATCGATGGTGAGGTCGCGATCTGATGCTGCGACATGGCTGGACACTGTTGTTCCATGAAGGTGTGATTTTACAGCTACGCAAATTGCAAGAAGCCGCCGCCCGGGCCGAGCAGAACGACCAGCAAGGTTTTGAGTGCAACGCCAACGTCAAGCTGTTTCGGGCATTGAGCCATCTGATCCTGGAGGCTGTGCCTGCCGACCCAGGCTGTGATGAGTTCCGCCAAGGCAACACGCTGGGCACCGCCTACAGACATTGGCGCCGCGCAAAAATCGGCAGGCGCTTTCGCCTGTTCTTTCGCTACGACTCAAGGTCCAAGGTTATCGTCTATGCATGGGTCAACGACGAAACACCCTACGGTCTGCAGGCAGCAAATCCGATCCCTACGCCGTATTCGAGAAGATGCTGGGCCGCGGCAATCCTCCTGATGACTGGGATGCGCTGATTTCAGTTGCGCGTAGCGACTGGCGCGACCCCAAGCCATATAGATAACTATTTCACTTCGAACGCGTCGTAGACCACTGCATTGCCCAAGCGCATTGCGCTACCCACGCCGACCGTACGATTGAGCCATGCGTATTGGGGCGCGGATGTCTCGAAACGCAGGGTGATGCGGAACTGGTACAGGCTGGGGTCGACGTCTTCGCCAGCGGCCACCCTCTTCATGACCGCAGCCGGCCCATAACGGTAGCCTTCGGTGCGCAGGTAGATCAGTGCGCCATCGTCGGTCTGCAGCAGGTAGCGGGTGTCGATGATCGCCACACCCTCGGGGCTGACAATCTGCCAATCCGCGCCGTTATTGAGGATGGTGCCTTTGAGCCTGGCCCCCTCGAAACGGCCGCCTGTGATCGGGATGATACGCCGCTTGCCCTGCGCGCTGGTTTCGCCCAGCTCCCACACCGGCGCCACCAGGTCCACCGTAAAACGCGCCAGGGGTTCGAGCTTGAGCGGGGGCGGAGCATAACTGGCAGCCTGGGCAAGGCCGGTGCAAACGCCAAGCAGCAGGCCAAGCAATCCTCTGCGAAGGCTCATCATGCTGCCTCCTGCAGTGACCGGGCATCGGGATTTGTCGGGTGCGGGCCTGGTGATGCGACCCAGTTTGCTGGGGGGCGTGCTATAGGCGCTTTCATGAGTGCAGATATCCTTTGTTATTGTTGATGGATAATATTGTTAATGATTATTTTTGTTAACCAATCATCTGTCAAGGTTCCTCTGGGTACTTGCCGCAAAATCTTGAGCACCCTGGGATGAGCGCTGAAGGACGATCTGGTCACCCGGTGCAAGCTTGGACGCAGCGCATGCTACGCTTGAATCAGCTGTGAACAGTGTCTTGGCGCTAAAAACAAGGCCCTGCCCTTCTGCCTTTGATCACCAAAGGTGCTCACATGCCCGAGATCAGGAAACAGGCCAGCTCGCACCTGCAAGCAGATGAGCCCGGCCTTCGGGAACACAAGCGCTTCGCGTCACGAAAAGAGCGCCTGGACGCAGGAAAGAAACTGCGCGAAACGGTGCCGCGCTCATCCCATGCATTCTGGAAACCGACGCACAAGCATCGCGACCCTGTCGACATTCTCGAACAGTCCAACCGCAGCCGGCATCCGGCCTTGGTGCCCGTGCGCTATGGGCGCATGTTGCGTAGCCCGTTCACTTTTCTCAGGGGCTCTGCAGGCTTGATGGCACGCGACCTCGCGACACTTCCCCACACAGGTGTTCGCGTTCAGGCCTGCGGTGATTGCCACCTGCTGAATTTTGGATTGTTCGCCACCCCCGAACGCAACCTGATCTTCGACATCAATGATTTTGACGAAACGTTACCCGCCCCTTGGGAGTGGGATATAAAGCGTCTGGCAACCAGTTTTGCCGTAGCCGCCCGCGATAACCGCCTCATCGATGAAGATGCCAGGCGTCTGGCTATGGAATGCGTTCGCGCCTACCGGGAACGCATGCGCGAATTGACGACGATGAGCCCGCTGGAAATCTGGTACGACCGCCTCGATGCACAAACGCTCATCGATATGGCCCCTAGTCTCAAATACCGTAAAGCACGTGAACAGTTGATGGCCAAGGCCAGGACTCGCATCGGCGACTACCTGTACCCACAAATCAGTGACGAAGTGGGCGGCCGGCGACGCCTGGTCGATCAGCCGCCGATTCTTTTTCATGTCGATGAAGCCGACTTCATCAACCGGGTGCACCTTGCGCTGGAGGATTATCGTACTTCTCTGCTGCCTGAACGCAGGGTCCTGTATGACCGTTATCGCCTGGAAGACTTTGCCATGAAGGCAGTGGGTATCGGCAGCGTCGGCACCTATTGCTTCGTCGGTTTGTTCTTTTCAGCGCAAAACAACCCATTGCTCCTGCAATTCAAGCAGGCTTGTCCTTCTGTGCTTGAACCCTATGCGGGCAAGAGCGAATTTGTAAACCAGGGCCAACGGGTGGTCACGGGCCAACGGCTTATGCAATCTGCCAGTGACATTTTTCTCGGATGGACCGAGAGCACCAAGGGCCGGCAGTTTTTTGTCCGGCAATTGCGCGACATGAAAATGTCACTACCTGTAGAAGGTGCATCACTCGAACAGATGATGATGTACGCCGAGGTATGCGGCATTACCTTGGCGCGCGCACATGCAAAATCAGGTGACGCCGCCTTGATCAGTGGCTACCTGGGTAAATCGAACACCTTCGATCAGGCCATAGGTGATTTTTCACTCGCTTACGCCGAGCAGAATGCGAAGGACTACGCGGCACTGATCAGCGCTGAGAAAAAAGGAAGAATCAAGGCACTGCGCGAAGAAGACTAATGTTGCGGCGCCAGCCGTTCACGGTCATCCGGCAACACATAAAGGCTCTGCAACAGTTTGTCCTGCGCTGTTTGTACCCCCAGGTAGCGTACGAACAAGGCTTCTCCATCCGGGCCGGACAGCGCCTGGCTAAGCGCGGTATCCACCAACAGGCGAAAACCATCATCGCCACGGGCCATGGGCAGTGCGACACGGCTCGTGACAAACAGGTGATCCGGGAGCCATAACCTATCGCGCTCAGGCTGCTGGCTCTGCAGGGAAAGCAAAATCATCCTCTCGCCAAAAAACGCATCGACCTTGCGCTCGACCACCCGGCGCACACCCTCCTGGTAACTGGACACCTCTTCAAGCCTGGACTGCAGGCCAAGCTTGCGAATACGCTCCCGCGCCCACTGACTGCTCAGCGTGCCGCGCAGCACTGCAAAACTGTGCTTGCTCAACCCCGCATTGAGGGTTGCGCGCCACCTGGGGCCGGTATCGACAGGCTTACCACGCAGTGGCTCCAGAAGGCTGGCCGGTGCATCACGCCGCACCAGCACCGCAAGGCCGGTGGTGAATACCGGTATGGAAAAATTCAGGGTTTCCCGTCTTGTGATCGTTTCCACCATCGGCGTGCACAGCAGATCAACCGTTCCCTCGCCCAAGGCGCGGACGGCTTGCTCCTGCGGCACCACATGCCAATGCACTTGCAAGTCGGCAAGGCCAGGTGACTGGCGAAGGTGTTGAGCCACTGCCTGGCACAATTCGATGCCATACCCTTGAGGTGACTGGATACTGCCTGAGGAAAACGGGGCAAGGTCTGCGATGAAACCCAGATTGAGGACCTGACTGTCGCGCAGCCGGCTCAGCTTGTCGGTCGCTGCTTCAACGCTGCACACCGCCGCAAACGGCACCGAAAGGGCCAGGCACAGGGCAACCCATTTCGACCTGCGCATCATGGCGCACCTCCAATCAAGTCCAGCACCTTGACGAAACGTTTGGCGATGAAGCCGAACAGCAGGTAACCCAGCGCCATGATCAGCGCAGCGCCAAACACCGCTTCCAGGCCCGAGGCATAGAGCGCATAGAAGCAATAGCACACCGCAACCAGCATGATTGCGCTGTTACGGCGGAAGATCTTTATATCCACCTGGGCCTTGTACATGATCACCAGCAACCCGGTCAGGGAGGTGATGTAGGGAATGATGTTGGTCACTGCCGCCAGGTTGACCAGCTTGCTGAACTGGGCGCTGGCATTGGGCGAAATGGTCGACAACGCAATCAGGCTCTGCAAGACCGCGCAGGTCAGCATGCCCGCCAGTGGCGCGCCCCTGGCAGTAACGCGGGTGAACAACGTGGGAAACAGCCCTTGCTCGGCGGTAACCTTGGCCGTTTCGGCCAGGGTGAACTGCCACCCCAGCAATGAACCGACACAGGCGATGACTGCCAACCCCATGATCACGTTACCGACCGTGTCATTGAACATGCGTGCATAGACCAGTGCAAAGGGTGCGCTGGAGTTCGCAAGTTCGGGGTTTGGCACGATCCCCTGGATGACGGTGGTCGACAGGATGTAGATCACCGCCGCGCCCAGTGTGCCGAACAGGCATGCAAGCGGCACGTTGCGCTTGGGGTTCTCTACCGCATCCGAATTTTGCGCGGCCGACTCCATGCCCAGAAAGGCCCACAGCGTCAGGGGAATACTGGCGGTGATCGCCTGGCTCACCGGTATGCTGTCGGGGTTCCAGGCATCGGTAAACGTCTGTGGGTTGAACCAGTACCAACCCACGAAACTCAGGCCGGCCACAGGAATGATGACGCCCCAGACACTGATCGCGCCTAGCTTGCCGGTTATGTTGGCACCGCCGACATTGGCCAGGGTGCTGAACCAGATCAGCATCACCGTCCCTGCCACCAGCGGGCCTGGGCCCGTGCCAAGCCAGGGCAGGAAAGGCGTCAGATAACCCACCGCGGATATACCAATGGCGACATTGCCGATCATCAGCGAGAGGAAATACAGGTAGGAGCAGAGGAAGAATGCGGACTTGCCATGGGCCTCTTCGCTGTAGGCCGACATTCCGCCCGAGCGCGTGCAATAGATGCCGCATTGCGCGAAACAGTAGGCGATGGCCATCGAACCCACAGCCGTCACCACCCACGAGAGCAGCGACACAGCACCGATCTGCGCCATGCTGGCGGGCAGCATGATGATACCGGAGCCCATCATGTTGACGGTGACCAAAGTGGTCAGCCCGACCAAACCCATTTTCTTTGCTGGATCGCGCACAGGAATGACCTCCGAGAAAACAAGCCGGCTTCGATAGCGTTTCTGACGGTGCGACTGCCCCCCCCGGCCCAACCCAGGAGGGGCAGAGCCTGATACAGGGTATTGCCCATCACACAAAGCTTGTGCAACCACACTAGCAATGCGTCGGCTGCAGTGGTTATCAAATGTCAAGAATAGTGCGAAGGAGCGTCGGCGCTGATCTTAGGCAATGGTTATTCACGGATTATTGGAAAGGCTGGTTATCGAGCGGATGCAGGATGACGAGACATGCAGGAAAGCCGGCCGGCATTACAAGCACTCACGCCCGACCGCAAAAAAATCAGATTTGTCCCCTTTCTTGTAGTCCATTTCCCAAAGATACTCGCTACGCCTGTTTTTCGTTGCGGTCGTTATTTCTGAGTTTTAGGCTCGGTGGGTCGTTGCACATCAACGACCGGCTTTGACAGGCCGCGACGAGATACTTTGCAGAGCTTTGCCTTTAATGGCGGCTGTGTATGGGGCACGTTCGCGTGCGCCGGTTCTGGTATCCGCCGGTCTGTCAACCTATGCACAGCTGCCACCTAACTGTTTGACAGCAGGTAGCAGGCGGCCCTGAAAATGGATACCAAAGCATGTTGAAGATAGTCCCCGATCCCCCGCACACCCTTCACTCCCTCGAAGACACGCTGATGATGGCTGCCGACTACGCGCTCTGCGCCGAGGTCGTTGCCCAACAGGCGATGTTGATGCAGCCCAAAGCACCCGTGTCCTTGATGATCATGACCTCGATGCACGAGCTTGATGCCCTGCGCAAATTGCTCGAGTCAGCTCTGGCACAAATACAGAAACCAGCCGACCCGCAGACGCTGCATTAGTCCTCATCATGATCTGCCTGGCCTGGCTCTTTCCCCGGCTAGCTTCCTCGCACAGCACCGCCCCTGAGGTTGTAGACGACCCTTAGGCGCCCGGTGAAACCTGTGGGAGCCGGGCTTGCCGGCGATAGGGCCAGCCCAGGCATCCAGAATTTCGGGGAGTTCAAACAATGACTGCCGTAGTGCGCATGCTGAAAACGTGAAACCAACCACGCCTAAGGGACCAGCACGGTACCTGTGGGCTTGCCCGCGAAGGGCCGCACTGCGCTCCAGCAGTGACGCCCGTGTCGTAGCCGGCCGAACATGGCGACCACGCTGAACACGGCGCCCCAACTTGGCACCTTGGCGCCCCAAAACCACACACGCCGCTGCCGCAACGTTCACCAAGCGTGCCCCGCTCTCGGCCTGCAGCCCCTCTAACACAAGCCCTTGAACAATAATCTGACCAATTGGCCATGTTTTTGCTGTGCAACTGCTCATCACCCTGACCCCGAGCAGTCCCATGTCCAGATCCCCCTCGCAACTGCGCCTTGAGCTGCGTGCCATTACCAAGCGATACCCGGGCACCTTGGCCAACGACCGCATCGACCTGCGCATCGCTGCCGGTGAAATCCACGCCCTGCTCGGCGAGAACGGCGCAGGCAAGAGCACCCTGATGAAGATCATCTACGGCGTTACCGCGCCGGATGCCGGCCAGGTGCTGTGGGAAGGCCAGCCCGTGCACGTGCGCGACCCCGCCCGTGCCCGTGCGCTGGGCATCGGCATGGTGTTCCAGCACTTTTCCCTGTTCGAAACCCTGAGCGTCGCGCAAAACATTGCCCTGGCCCTTGGCCGCGATGCCGGAACGCCGAAGCAGCTGGCGTCGCGTATCCGCGAAGTGTCCCAACGCTACGGCATGGGCCTGGAACCGGAGCGCCTGGTGCACAGCCTGTCGATCGGTGAACGCCAGCGGGTGGAGATCGTGCGCTGCCTGATGCAGCCGATCAAGCTGCTGATCCTCGATGAGCCAACCTCGGTGCTTACCCCGCAAGAGGTCGACGAACTGTTCGTCACCTTGCGCGCACTCGCCGCAGAGGGCTGCAGCATCCTGTTCATCAGCCACAAGCTCAACGAAGTGCGTGCCCTGTGCCATGCTGCCACGGTGTTGCGCGGCGGACGGGTTTCCGGCGCTTGCAGCCCGGCGCAATGCAGCGATCTGCAGTTGGCGCGGATGATGGTCGGCGATGCCGAAGGGCTGGAGGCAAGTTACCCGAAAAGCGCCGGCGGCTTGCCACGTCTGCGCGTGGACGACCTGACCTGGCGCAACAAGGACCCGTTCGGCACGTCGTTCGAACACCTGCGCCTGGAAGTGCGCAGCGGCGAGATCGTCGGCATCGCGGGGGTCGCCGGCAATGGCCAGGACGAACTGCTGGCCCTGCTCAGTGGTGAAACACGCCTGCCCGCAGGCGAGCGCGAACGCATCACCCTCGACAACCGGCCAATGGCCCACCTGTACCCCGACGCCCGCCGCGCCCTGGGGGTGGCATTCGTACCGGCCGAGCGCCTTGGGCACGGCGCGGTGCCGGACATGAGCCTGGCCGACAACACCCTGCTCACCGCTTTCCAGCACGGCCTGGTCAACCGCGGCCTGATCCGCTCGGGCATGGTGCAGGCGCTGGCTGAGCAGATCATCCAGCGCTTCGCGGTCAAGGCCCCGGATGCCCGGGCCACGGCACGCAGCCTGTCCGGGGGCAACCTGCAGAAGTTCATCCTCGGCCGCGAAATCCTCCAGGCCCCCAAGCTGCTGGTCGCTGCCCACCCGACGTGGGGCGTGGATGTCGGCGCCGCCGCGGCGATTCACCGTGCGCTGATTGCCCTGCGCGACGCCGGTGCGGCAATCCTGGTGATCTCCGAAGACCTGGAAGAGCTGTTCCAGATCAGCGACCGCATCGGCGCGCTGTGCAGTGGCCGCCTGTCGCCGCTCAAGGCCACCGCACAGACCCATACCGTGGAGGTCGGCGGCTGGATGGCCGGCCAGTTCGATGCCCCGCAAGACGCCGCCTGACGAGAGCCCTTCATGTTGCTATCCCTCGAACCCCGTACCCAGCAGTCCCGTGCCATGCTCGTGCTGTCACCCCTGCTTGCCGCCCTGCTGACCCTGCTCAGCGGGGCGATCCTGTTCAGCGCCCAGGGGCATGCCCCCTTGCAGACATTTCACACCTTGCTGATCGAACCCATCAGCGACCTCTACGGCCTCTCTGAGCTGCTGCTCAAAGCCCTGCCAATCCTGCTCTGCGCCTTCGGCCTGGCCGTGGCCTACCAGGCGCGGATCTGGAACATCGGCGCCGAAGGGCAGTTGCTGATGGGCGCCCTGGCCGGCAGTGCCGTGGCGATCCACCTCATCGATTGGGAAAGCCGCTGGGCACTGCTTTGGGTGTTGCTCGCCGGCACGCTGGCCGGTGCGCTGTGGGGGGCGCTCGCGGCCTGGCTGCGCACGCACTTCAATGCCAACGAAATCCTGACCACCATCATGCTCAACTACATCGCCTTGAACCTGCTGCTGTTCTTCGTCCACGGGCCACTCAAGGACCCCGAAGGGTTCAGCTTCCCGCAATCGGCGATGTTCGGCGATGCCAGCCGCCTGCCGGCACTGTTCGAGGATGGCCGACTGCATGTCGGGCTGTACTTCGTGCTGATGGCCCTGGTGGCGGTGTGGGTGCTGCTGCACAAGAGCTTCCTCGGTTTTCAGATCAAAGTGCTCGGCCTGGACCGGCGCGCTGCCGGTTTCGTCGGCTTCCGTGAAAAGCGCCTGGTCTGGCTGGCGCTGCTGATCAGCGGCGGCCTGGCAGGCCTGGCCGGGGTCAGCGAAGTCAGTGGGCCGATCGGCCAATTGGTGCCGCAGGTTTCCCCAGGTTATGGCTATGCGGCGATCACCGTAGCGTTTCTCGGGCGCCTCAACCCGTTTGGCATTCTGGTCGCCGGGTTGTTGATGGCCCTGCTCTACCTCGGCGGCGAGAACGCGCAGATGAGCCTGAACCTGCCGCAATCGCTGACCGGGCTGTTCCAGGGAATGATGCTGTTCTACCTGCTGGCCTGCGACGTGCTGATCCTCTACCGGCTGCGCCTGAAGCTGAAAGGGCACCGCCGAGCGCCGTTGGCAAAAACCGCCAGTGCCTGAATTCCCATGACCCTTTCGTTTACCTGCCGCTCAACGCGTGCAGGCTGAGGCTTCGACTATGGATCTTGATCTGCTTGGCAACATTCTTTACGCCATGGTGCGCTGCGGTACCCCACTGCTGCTGGTCGCCCTGGGCGAACTGGTGTGCGAAAAGAGCGGCGTACTCAACCTCGGCCAGGAAGGCATGATGCTGTTCGGTGCGGTGGTAGGGTTCATCGCCGCCTACGCCACCGGCAACCTCTGGCTGGGCGTCCTGATGGCGTGCCTGGCCGGTATGCTGCTGGCTTCACTGTTCGCCCTGGTAGCACTCGGTTGCCAGGCCAACCAGGTGGCGACCGGGCTGGCACTGACCATCTTCGGTGTCGGCCTGTCGTCATTCGTCGGCACCGCCTGGGTCGGCAAGCCCTTGAGCGGCTTCGAGCCGGTGGCCATACCACTGCTGGCGGACATTCCGGTCATCGGCCATATGCTGTTCAACCAGGATGTGCTGGTTTACCTGTCCTTCGGCCTGTTCGTGCTGATTGCCTGGACGCTGCTCAAAAGCCGCACCGGCCTGATCCTCCAGGCCGTCGGTGAAAACCCCGACGCCGCCAGCGCCATGGGCCTGCCCGTGCTACGCGTGCGCACCTTGGCGGTGCTGTTCGGCGGCGCCATGGCCGGACTGGCCGGGGGTTACCTGTCGCTGGCCTACACACCGATGTGGGCAGAAAACATGACCGCAGGTCGCGGCTGGATCGCCCTGGCGCTGGTGGTGTTCGCCAGTTGGCGAGTACTGCGTGTGCTGCTCGGCGCCTACCTGTTTGGCCTGGCGAGCATCCTGCACCTGGTGGCCCAGGGTATCGGCGTGAGCTTCCCTGCCAACCTGCTGGCCATGCTGCCGTATGTGGCCACGATCCTGGTGCTGGTGGTGCTGTCGCGCGATGCCATCAAAACCCGCCTGTATGCACCGGTTTCACTGGGTCAGCCGTGGAAGACCGGGCGCTGAGGCCTCGCGCCTGGCCGCACCGTGCACCGCAATTCATGCCCCTCTGTTCTGTTTTCTTGCATTACCAACGCGCCCTACACAGCCAAAATGAAGACCTACAGGAGCCACACCTTGAAGCCTCACAACAAAAGCAAATACCTGCTGCGCGCCCTGGCTGCCGCCATTGGCCTGAGCACCGCCCTGTCTGCCGCCGCCGCCGACCCGCTGAAAGTCGGCTTCGTCTATATCGGCCCGATCGGCGACCATGGCTGGACCTATCAGCATGAGCAGGGCCGCCAGGCGCTGATCAAGCAGTTCGGTGACAAGGTCGACAGCAGCTTCGTCGAGAACGTGCCAGAAGGCGCCGATGCCGAGCGGGTCATCCGCAACATGGCCAAGGGCGGCTACGACCTGGTGTTCGCCACCTCGTTCGGCTACATGAACCCCACCGCCAAAGTCGCCAAGCAGTTCCCGAAGGTCACCTTCGAACATGCCACCGGCTACAAGCAGGACAAGAACCTTGGTACTTACCTGGCCACTTCCTACGAAGGCCGTTACGTTGGCGGCTACCTGGCCGCGAAGATGACCAAGAGCAAGAAGATCGGCTATGTCGCCTCCTTCCCCATTCCGGAAGTGCTGCGCGATATCAATGCCATCCAGCTGGCGCTGGACAAATACAACCCCGGCACCGAAATCAAGGTGGTGTGGGTCAACTCATGGTTCGACCCGGGCAAAGAGGCCGATGCCGCCAACGCCCTGATCGACCAGGGCGTTGACGTGCTGTTCCAGCACACCGACAGCCCTGCACCGATCCAGACCGCCGAACGCCGCGGCATCTACGCCGTCGGCTACGCCTCGGACATGGCCCACTTCGGGCCCAAGGCGGTGCTGACCTCCATCGTCAACAATTGGGGGCCGCACTACATCAAGAGCACTCAGGCGGTCATGGACGGCACCTGGAAACCCCAGGACTACTGGGGCGGGCTTGCCGATGGCACCGTACAACTGCCCATCAGCGACCTGGTGCCGGCCGAGGTCAAAAGCGGCGCCGAACAGATCATCGCCAGTATCAAGGACGGCTCTTTCCACCCCTTCACCGGCCCGATCCTGGACCAGGCTGGCGCAGTCAAGATCCCCGCAGGTGCCGTGGCCAGCAATGCCGAACTGGCAGGCATGAACTACTACGTCAAAGGCATTACGGCGCAACTGCCCAAATAAACGCCGGGTGGGAGCGCCAGCCGCTCCCGCTTGCACCGCCATTTCACGGAGCCATTCATGAACACCCTGCCGATCATCGATATCAGCCCGCTCTACCAGCACGACCCCGCCGCACGCCTGGCTGTAGCCCGGCAGATCGACGCCGCCTGCCGGCAGTGGGGCTTCTACTACATCAAGGGGCACCCCATCCCGGCCACGCGCATTGGCGCACTGAAAGCGGCCGCCGAACAGTTCTTCGCCTGCCCGGCCGAAGAAAAGCTGCGCATCGACATCACCCAGAGCGAGCACCATCGCGGCTACGGCGCCATCGCCACCGAGCAACTGGACCCGAGCCGGCCAAGCGACCTGAAGGAAACCTTCGACATGGGCTTTCACATGGCCCCGGAACATCCCGACGTGCTCGCGAAAAAGCCACTGCGCGGTCCCAACCGGCACCCCGCGATTGCCGGGTGGGAGGCGCTGCTGCAAACGCATTACCAGGACATGCACGCCTTGTCCCTGACTCTGCTGCGGGCGATGGCGCAGGCCTTGGGTATCGAGCACGACTTCTTCGACCAGCGCTTCGCCAACCCCATCAGCGTGTTTCGCATGATCCACTACCCGCCGCGCCAGGCCGCCAGCAGCACCGACCAGCAAGGCGCCGGCGCGCACACCGACTACGGATGCGTGACCTTGTTGTACCAGGACAGCACCGGCGGCCTGCAAGTGCAGAGCGTGGATGGCCAGTGGATCGATGCGCCACCGATCGAGGGCACCTATGTGGTCAACATCGGTGACATGATGGCGCGGTGGAGCAACGACAGGTACACCTCAACGCCCCACCGGGTGGTCAGCCCGCAGGGCGCGCACCGCTACTCGATGCCGTTCTTTGCCGAACCGCACCCGGACACGATGATCAGTTGCCTGCCCAACTGCTCCAGCCCCGACAACCCGCCCAAATACCCGCCGGTTTCGTGCAGTGCCTACATGCTGTCGCGCTTCGCCGAAACCTATGCCTATCGCCGTGAGCAGGCTACGTAGCCTGCGCCCCGTCAACTCAGATAATCCTCGACCCACTTCACCCAACAATCGGAGCCGATCTTCACCAGTGCATCGTTGAAGTCATAGTGCGGGTTATGTACCGAGCAACCGTGGAACTCACCTGTGCCGTTACCCAACATGAAGTAGCACCCCGGTCGCGCCTGGAGCATGTAGGCGAAGTCTTCAGTGCCCATCACCTTCTTGGGCATCCTCGCCAGCATCTGCCCCTCGGCAAATAAAGGGCGCAGGCTTTCACGCAGCTGTGCGCTTTGCGCATCGCTGTTGCTCAGCGCAGGCGCCAGCTGGGTAAAGTCCAGCGCGATCTCTACCCCAAAGCTCTCGGCATGCCCCTTGACCAGCGCCTCGATACGCTGGTTTATCTTCAACTGGGTTTCGGGCGTATCGGTGCGCACGCTGAGCAACATGCTCGCTTCATCAGGAATGATGTTGTAGACCGTGCCCGCCTGGATCATGCCGATACTGATGACCGCGTACTCTTCAACGCTCAGGTTGCGCGACTTGATGGTCTGGATGGCACTGATCAGGCTATTGAGGGCCGAGATGGGGTCCACCGCAAGCTCCGGCATCGCGCCATGCCCGCCTCTGCCGCAAATGCGAATGCTCACGCGCTGGGAAGACGCCATGGTGGGCCCGCTCTGCACCACGCAAGTGCCCACCGGCATGCCAGGCATGTTGTGCAGCGCGTACACCGAATCACACGGAAAACGCTCGAACAGACCGTCGTCGATCATGGCCTTGGCGCCGGCCAAACCTTCTTCGTCGGGCTGGAAGATCAGGTTCAAGGTACCGTTGAAGTTTCGCGTCGCAGCCAATCGCGAAGCCGCCGCCAGCAGGATCGCGGTATGCCCGTCATGGCCACAGGCATGCATGCGCCCGGGGATCTTGCTGGCGTGCTCGAAGGGGTTCTTCTCGCTCATGGGCAGAGCGTCCATGTCTGCCCGTAGCCCGATGCTGCGGGGGCTGTCGCCCACTTTAAGCACCCCTACCAGGCCGTGCCCGCCCACATTCCGGTGCACCTCGTAGCCCCAGGCCTGCAGCTTTTCAGCCACCAGGGCAGCCGTGTCAGGCGTGTCGCCGCCGAGCTCTGGCGCCGCATGGATCTGGCGGCGGATCCTGATGAACGTGTCCAGCTCTTCAGCCAGCTGCGGGGTTTGATTTCGCTCGAAGGTACCCATGTCACTCGCATCCTTTGTTTTCAGGGAAGTACTTGAGGCAGACCAGGCTTACCGCGCCCCCCACCAACAGGTAGTAGGCCGGTGCCAATGGCGTGCCCATTGCGGCAATCAGCCAGGTAGCGATCAGTGGCGAAAACCCGCCGAAAAGTGTCACCCCCAGGCTGTAGCTGACCGAGGTGCCAAAGGCACGCTGCGCCTTGGGGAAGCCTTCCATGATCAACGCGAAGTACGCTCCGGCGCCTATGCAAGTGGGCAGAATCAACGCCGCGACACACATCATTGCCAGGCCCATGTGCTCGACGTGCCCAAGCACGTAGAACACCGGCAGCGTCAACACCACGGGCGCGAGAATGGTCCAGACCAGCAGGCGTTTCCTGAGCTGGTACTTGTCGGCGAACTTGCCGGCCAGCGGGCATATGATCGCCATGCAGCCGCTGCTGATGCCGGCGATCGCCATGGCACTGCTTTGCGGGTAGTGCATGGCGGTGGTCAGGTAGGTGGGCATGTAGAACACGAACAGGTACATGCCGATGGTGGAACTGGCCATCAGGCCGATGCCCAGGCCGATGCGTTTGAGCAACTCCGGGTCCAGCGGCTGCCTGCCCTCCTGTGCCGCCGCGGCCTCGTGGGTTTCTGGTAGACGGTTGCGGATATACAAGCCTACCGGGCCGATCAACAGGCCGAAAATGAATGGAATGCGCCAGCCCCAGCTTTCGAGGCTGGCCGGGTCCAGCAACTGGCTCAGGCTGAACCCGAACCCCGCCCCGACCAGCGCGGCATAACCCTGGCTGGCCGCCTGCCAGCTCACACTCTGGCATCGCTTGGAGGCAGTACTGGACTCCATCAGATAAACCGATGCGGTACCGACCTCGCCACCTGCCGACACCCCCTGAATCAGCCGACCGGCGACCAGCATGAACGTTGCAAAGATACCGACCTGCGAATACGTAGGCGCGAAGGCGATCAAGGCAGTGCCCAAGGTCATCAGGCCGATCGTCAGGCTCAAGGCGGCTTTGCGGCCATGCCTGTCGGCGTAGCGGCCGATGATGATGCCCCCCACTGGCCGCATCAAAAAGCCCACACCAAAGGTTGCCAGCGACATCAGGAGCGATGCCAGTGCCGACTCTGAAGGGAAGAAGTGCCGGCCGATCAGCACGGCGAAGAAGCTGTAGATCGTGAAGTCGTACATCTCCAGCGCGTTGCCCAGTGAGCACGCTATCAGGGTTCTGCGTGAGGACGATGCCTGCGCGTGACGCTTCGAGCCGGCCTCCATGATCGTAGGTGCAGGTAGCGGTCTGTTCATTGTTATCTCCGATGGCGAATCACGGCATGCAGTGACTATCAGCCAATCGCGCAGCCAACACACTTGCGGTTTTGGCAATGAACTAACCAATGGTTAATTGACCGGGCGCTGGCGTGGCCGCTTTGCCTTGGGATGGCGCACAGATGCCCTGGCATCGTCCTTGTGCCCCGATAGGGGTCATCGAAGTTGGCCACTCAGGGGGATGGAAACAAACATTGGTCACTGCCATGTAGCAGCTTTGCGGGCAACTTTCCTGGCCCAGCGAGATCCCGCCCACCTTATTAACCAAAAGACATACGTTGGCCAAACAAGCAATCACGCTGCAACCTGCTGTTCATCGAATCTAGCGCGACCGCATCCCGTGCCTGGAGTCGTGAATGAATACTTGCATCACTCGCACTGTGTCGTTGCTGTTGATGAGCCAAGGGCTTTGTCTTGCCATGCAGGCACAGGCCGAGGGTTTCCCTACCCTCAACCGGCTAGCCTCCGGGTTCGGTTACTACGGGGTGGATCAGGGGTTCGATGACAAGCTGAAGATCTACGGTACCGTGGATGCGTTCGCCAGCTACCACGACTCTCAGCACCACTCAGGTTTCCAAATGGCGGGCGGCGGCGCCTGGACCAACAAACTCGGGGTGTATGCCCGAAAGGCACTTGACCCCGATACGGTGATGGAACTGGACGTCGAAGAAGGCTTCAATCTGAACGGCAAGGCCCTGGAAGGGACCTGGGACAACATCGGCACGCTGCGCCTGGCAACGCTCGCCCTGCGCTCGCGGAGCCTGGGCAGGCTTGAGTTCGGCAAAACCTACGGGGTGGGGACCCCGACCTACGCCGACCCGTTTCTGGCGGCATACGGCTCACCGTATACCTTTCTGTCCATACCTGCGGCCGGCAAAGGCGCCTACTATCTCGACCTGCGGCCCAAGCACACCCTGGCCTACACCAGCCCGAGCATGAACGGCTTCAGCCTGGCAACGGCCTTGAGCTTCGGCTTCGATGATGTCGCCAGCCAGGGGCGTACGGTGCGTGGTGGCGGTGCGAAGCTGCAGTACCGAAATAGCCGTGTGATGCTGCTGGGGTCTTACAACCTGTATTACAGCGACCCATGGGACGATGGTGGCAGCTCTCGCCAGACTGCCAACCACTACACAAGCCTGTCGGCGTTCTATGATTTCGGCCCGCTGGCCACCAGCCTGACCTGGCAACGCCAGGATGTAGACCAAGCGGGCACACCCACTACCACCGTGTACACCTTCGGCCTGATGGCCCCGGTGGGCAAGCTTGACGTGCTCAGGCTGGCGGTGGTCCAGCGGATGGTATCGGCCCGCGAAAAGGACGCGCTGGGGGTAGTGCTTGGCTACGACCACTTCTTCAACCCGCGCTGGGCCGCCTATGCGCGCCTGGGTGTGATCGCCAACCAAGGCGCGTCCTCAGTGACCTACGCAGGCACTCCGGTTGATCAGGTGGGAGATGACCCAAGCAATATTTCACTAGGCATGTACTACCACTTCTGAAACGTCCCGCGGCAGCGTCTTGAGGACTCTTGCGCGCAAGCTGTGGAAGAGTTCCTGAGCGGGGGCCGTGAGGCTATCACGGTCGATGCAGACGAGATTGATTGGATAGTCTGGTACCAACTCCTGCACCGCCACTTGAATGAACTCCGGCCGGGTCGTAAAGGTGAAGGCATCGTTTACGGCCAGTTCACTGATGGTCATCAGCGACTCCGTGTTCTTTAGGAGCTTGAGGGCCATCATTATCGACGTGCACTCCACCGCGCTCTGCGGCACGCGCAGGCCGTTGACCTCGAACAACTGGTGAAACTGCGATGCCTGATCGGTCAGCTCGTCCAGGCTGATCCAGTTGGCGTATTGCAGCGAACGCAGTGACTGGGAAAACTTCTGCTGGTTGGACGCATGGCAGATCACCTTGCCCTTGATGCTGCCCACTGCCTCCCAATCCAGATTGAGACGGCTCAAGGGTTGCTGGGAGGTGATGGCAAAGTCCAGGCTACCGTCGCGCAGGCGTTGCAGGATCTGGCTGGGACGCAGATCGGTGATTGTGATTTTCACCCGCGGGTACTTGCGCCGAAACGCCAGGATGCTTTCATCCACCCCGTCAAGCATCGCCGTCAGCGAGGTGACGCCGATCGACACCGCCCCCAATGCGGCATCCTGAATGCTTGCCGCCTCGATCTGCAAACGGCGGATACTCTCCACCACCAGGTTGGCATGACGGATGATGCGCTTGCCCTCATCGGTCAACGCCATGCCCTTGTACGAACGCTGCAACAGGGTGAACCCCAACTCCCGCTCCAGTTCCTTGATCGAGCGGCTCAGGGCAGGTTGCGTGATGTGCAAGATTTTGGAGGCCTCGAGAATGCTTCCCCCCTGGTGAATGGCAACGAGCGCCTTGAGCTGATGAAGTTTCAAGCGTGAACACCTTATCGAGAGCGGCGGGTTTCAGGTTTGCGCCGAGCGGTTGGCCAAAGAGAATCACAAATGTGCATGATGGCTGCTTGGCGGTATCTGCAGATCAGGGAAAAGTGGTCGCTTATCGAACGGTTATTTCATAGGCTCTGGCCACTGTCGAGGCGGGCCAACAAGGCTTCGCCACGCGCCCAAACGCCCTCGCGCCTGGCAACCGACATGCCGTCAAGGCTGCGATAGACCAATGCCAGGCGGGGGTTGCCAGCCAATAGGTCACGATGGCGGATGATGAAGTGCCAGTACAGCGCGTTGAACGGGCAGGCATCCTCCTCTACCGCATGCTCGACCTTGTAGCTGCAGGCCTTGCAGTGGTCGGACATGCGCTGGATGTAACGGCCACTGGCGCAATACGGTTTGGACCCCAGGTAGCCGCCGTCAGCGTGCATCACCATGCCGAGCGTGTTGGGCAGTTCCACCCAGTCGAAGGCATCCATGTACACGGCCAGGTACCACTCGCATATCGCGCTGGGCTCAATGCCGGCGAGCAGTGCGAAGTTGCCCGTGACCATCAGCCGCTGAATGTGGTGTGCATAGCCCAACTGCAGGGTCTGGCCGATGGCCTGCTCCATGCAGCGCATGCGGGTATGCCCGGTCCAGTAGAATTCCGGCAACGCACGGTCGTTGCCCAGGTAATTGAGCCCGGCATACTCAGGCATGCGTAGCCAATAGATGCCGCGCACATACTCGCGCCAGCCGATCAGCTGGCGGATGAAACCTTCAGCCGCGTTGAGCGGTACCCGCGCCTCACGCCAGGCATTGTCCACGTCTTCGCACAACCGCCGCACATCCAGCAACCCGATGTTCAGGGCCGCACTGATACGCGCATGGAACAGGAACGGCTCGCCCTCGGCCATGGCGTCCTGGTAGTCGCCGAACGCGGCCAGGCCAAACTCGAGAAAATGTTCCCAGAGCTGCTGGGCCTGTTCATGGGTCACGGGATAGTCGAACCCTTCTACCGCCCCGTAATGGTCACTGAAGCATTCGCCGACCAGCGCCACGACCGCCGTGGTGATTTCGTCCTGGGCAAAGCGCGCCGGGAACGGTCCGCGCAGCCCCCGTGGCAAGGGTTTGCGATTGTCACCATCCAGGTTCCAGGTGCCACCCACCGGGCTGCCATCGGGCTCCAGCAGAAGGCCGCAACGCTTGCGCATGCCGCGGTAAAAGTGCTCCATACGCAATTGGCGACGGTCTTTTGCCCAGCGTGCGAAAGCATCACGCGAGCAAAGAAACCGTGTATCGCGATGCCATACCAGTGGTAAGCCGGCGTCATTCAAAGCCTGCTCCAGGCGCCACTCACCACACTCGGTCAGGTGGATGTGCGTCGCACCCAGCGCCTGCTGCCACCGTCGCAGTTCACCAGCAATGCTGCCGCTGTTGCCGGGTGCGTTCAGCTCCACATACTCCACCCGCCAGCCGCGTTCACGCAGCGCCTGGGCAAAATGGCGCATGGCGCTGAAAATGAGCACGATCTTTTGCGGATGATGCGGCACGTAGCGCGCCTCGCCCTGCACTTCCGCCATCAGGATCACGTCGTGTGCAGGGTCCAGCGCGGCGAGGCTTGCCAGGTCGAACGACAGTTGATCCCCCAGCACCAGGCCCAAGCGCAATGCACGGTCTACCACTGGCTGGCCAGCGTCACCGGCACGCGCAGAGGCTCGACAGGGCCGTTGCGCTGCCCGCACATCTCGTCATGCACCACCTGCTGCACCAGCATGCACGGCACAGGCGGCAGATCGGCCAGCAGTTGTCGCAGCTCGGTGGTCGAGCGAAAGCGCACCGCCTGGCCGTTTGCATCGCTGAGCGTGAGCGGCCCGGCGTCAGTCAGCGCCCGCAGGATGTAAAAGCCGCCTTCCAGCGACAGCAGCTCAAGTTCTTTAACGTCACCGGCTGCTGCCAGCTCCGTCAGGTTGTGCAGATTCATGGCGTGTACTCCATAAGGCAGGCATCACCTGCGCGGGGGCATTTGCAAACGTTTAGGCTCGCTAAATCCTATACAAGAATAGCTTCTTGTACAGGTTTTGGGCTTTTATATATTTATCCTCCGTGCGCGAGCCGCGTTCAGCAGATGAAACGATGCAGCGTTCATCCAGTGCCCTTTGTGTGCACACACCTCTTTTCAGATACTGCAGAACCGTTAGAATCGCGTTCTCATCCCCTCACCCGTCCCCGAGCTACCCTTTGAACCTGGCCCGCCCCGAAAAAGCACTGGTTGCCTGGATGCTGTACTTCAGCATCCTGTTCGGCTCGTTGCTCTGCGCAATGGGGCATGGGCAGATGGCCGGGCTGCGCCTCAGCGGCCTGGACGACGCCGCTTGGTGCGCCGGCGACAGCAGCGGTGCATTCAAGGGTGACCAGGACATCACCGACCCGATGCCGCCCACCGGCGCCGACTGTGTGATCACCAGCCTGTTCTGCGCCAGCCTGCTTGCCGCCTTCTTCGGCCTGCTGGCCCTGCTCGCTGGCGAGTCGCGCACACCCTTGCCCAGGCAACCGCCGCCGCGCCTGCCCAAACACCGCTGGCCGTTAGTCAACCCCCGCGCCTCACCCGCCCCCCTTCCCGTGCTCTGACATCGCCACGCCGCGGCATCGCCTGCGGCGGGCGTTAATCTATTTCAGCCAGGAAGCCTTGCATGTTCCGCATGACCACTTTGGCGCTGCTCGTTGGCAGCGCAACCTGCGCGTGGGCGCAGGATCAAACCCTGACACTGCCTGCCAGCAACGTGACGGCCAGCGCCGACCAACCGAAACAGGCCACCGGCCTGAACCTTGATACCCCCATCGAAAGCGGCTCGCGCCTGAACCTCAGCGCCCGTGAAAACCCTGCTTCGGTCAGTGTGGCCGACCGCGAGACGATGGAGCGTATCGGCGCGCGCAACTTCCAGGACGCCGCCAACGCCCTGCCGGGGGTGAATGCGTCGGCGCCGCCCGGCTGGGGCGGTTATGTGGCGTACCGGGGTTTCAACGGTGCCCAGGTCAGCCAGCTGTTCAACGGCATCAACCTGCAGTACGGCGCAGCGGCACGCCCGGTCGGCGCCTGGATCTATGACCGCGTCGAACTGCTGGGTGGCCCGTCGTCGTTCCTCAACGGCAGTGGCGCCGTGGGCGGCAGCCTCAACGTGATCACCAAGCTGGCCAGCCACGATGAGGACACCTTCGAAGGCCGGGTCAGCTATGGCCGCTACGACACCTGGGAAACCGCGGTAGGCTTCAACAAGGCGCTCAACAGTGGCGACGGCACACGCCACTATGCGCGGCTCGACTACAGCCGCACCCACACCAACGGCTATATCGACCGCCAAGAGAACGGTGCCGGCAACCTGGCCTTCTCGCTGCTCAGTGACATCAACGACCAGTGGTCGCACACCCTGGCACTTGAATACCTGGAAGAAAAGGAAGACAGCCCCTACTGGGGTACGCCGGTGTTGCAACCGCTGACAGGGACCTTGCACATCGACAAAGGCAACCGCTTCAACAATTACAACGTCGAAGACGGCCGCTACGAGCAGCGCACCCGCTGGCTGCGCTCGATCACCGACTACCGTTTCGACGACACCACCCAGTTGCGCAATACGTTCTACCACTACGACGGCCAGCGCGATTACCGCAACCTCGAGGTGTACCGCTACAACGCCGACAACAGCGCCATTGCCCGCTCCGGGGGCTACCGCCAACGTCACGACCAGGAGGTCAATGGCAACCGCCTGGAGCTGACCCACCAAGGCCAACTGTTCGGCCTGGCCAGCGACTGGGCATTTGGCGTTGACTACAACCGCAACCAGCAAACCAACTACCCACTGTCCAAAGGGGCCTTCGACACCGTCAATCCGAACGGTTTCGAACCCGATCACTTCCTCGACATCCCTGGCATGGACGCACCGCGCAGCAAAGGCCGCAGCACGACCACCGGCACCTCCTCGGGTTTCGTCGAGAACCGCACGCGCCTGACCGACCAGTTGTCGCTGATCACCGCCTTGCGCTACGACCACATCGACTTCGACGTTGTCGACCATGTCGCACGCTCGAAACTCGACCGGCGCTGGGACGCGGTCACTGGTCGCCTGGGCCTGGTCTACGACCTGACCCCGCACGTCAGCCTCTATACCCAGTACAGCACCTCGGCCGAACCACCAGGAGGCACGCTGACCAGTGCGTCGATCAGCCAGGTTGGTGACTTCGACCTGAGCACTGGCCGCCAGGTCGAGGTGGGCAGCAAGTTCGACTTCCTCGACGGCCGCGGCTCGGCCACCGCAGCGGCCTATCGCATCGTGCGCAAGAACATCTCGGTGCCCTCTTCGACCGTGCCCAACACCACCGAGCAGGCAGGCCAGCAAACCTCCACCGGTATCGAGCTGGCGGCGTCGTTCAAGGTCACGCCCAAGCTGCTGGCGGCCGGTAACTTCAGTTGGGTGAATGCCGAGTACGATGAGTTCAACGAGACCATTGGCGGTGTGGTGTATTCGCGCAAGGGCAAGAACCCGGTGAACATCCCCGACCGCGTGGCCAACCTCTGGCTGACCTACGACCTGGCGCCGGGCTGGCAGGTGGGGGCCGACGCCCGCTACGTGGCCTCGGTATACGCCAATACCGCCAACACCGCCTGGGTGCCGTCCTACACCCTATACGGGCTGTCCATGACCCACGACCTGGACAAGCATGTGCAGCTCAGCGCACGGTTGCGCAACCTCACCGACGAGGTTTACGCCCGCTTCATCCACCAGAGCAACACCCAGTACTACCTGGGTGAGCCGCGCAGCCTGGAAGTCGCTGTGCAGTGGCGTTACTGATGGGCCTGGCGTCGCATGCGGCGCCAGAGCCGCCAGGTAAAGGCGCCTAAAGAGACGGTGGTCGACAGACGCCATAACCCGCAGAATACGGCGTCTTGCGCCACCTGAAGGAATTGCTCATGCTGTACGTAGTCATGCTCGGTGGCCGCCACCCACGGGCCAGTATCGAGGTACACGACGTGCTGTTCGCACAGGCGGACTCACTGCAGCAGGCGTACCCGCAACTGCGCGAGGGCTGGTTCGGCAGCCGTGCAGGCCTGCACATCGACTCGTGGCTGGAGGTCGACGGTATCGATCGCTACCGTGTCGCGTTCAGCCAACTGGCGCCAGGGGCGGATGACCCGCGGCTGTTCTTCATCAACCTGGGCGGCTACGAGCCGCAGGTGTTTGGTGAGGCGCACCGCTACCTGCTGGTAGTGGCCAGGGACAAGGCCCAGGCCAAGCAACTGGGCAAGCAACGCATGCAGGCAGGCTGGCTCAAGCCGCATACCGATGCAGTGCTTGAGGTAGACGATTGCCTGCCTGTCGACCTGGTGGGCGGGCGTTATGTGCACTTGATCGAAGGTGCGCATGGCGGGCTGCGTCAATACAGCGACTACATCCTGCTCTGAGGCGCCGACTGCCTGTCATTGGCCCTGGGGCAACGATCCGGACCCTCAGCGCACCTTCGCATGCCCCGGCGCCGGCATCACCTGCACCTGGCCATGCTCCACCCCACGCTCGACCATCAATTGGCGAGACAACTCGCCAATGCGGCCGCTTTCGCCCTGCAGCACCGAGACCTCCAGGCAGTGGCCGGCGTCCAGGTGCACGTGCAGGGTGGACCGGGTCAGATCGTGGTGGGCATGCAGGGTCTGGTTGAGCCGCCTGGGCAGTTCGCGGGTGCTGTGGTCGTACAGGTAGCTGACCACGGCCACGCAGGCGGCATCGTCCGGCAATGCTTCAGACTCGCGCATGCCTGCACGCAGCAGGTCGCGAATGGCCTCCGAACGGCCCTGGTAGCCTTGGCTCGCCACCCGCCGATCGATGACGTCGAGCAGCTCTTCATCCAGCGTGATGGTGATTCGTTGCATTCTGTAACTTCCGGTAAGATGATTTCACGTAGACATCATACCCACCGCGCTTTAGCCTACGGCCTCCGTGAAAGTGGGGAACGCAGTGTGAAGCAGCAGCCAGCTAAACGAAAGCCCGCCCTATGGGGCATCCTTTTACTAGCTGCGTGCACTGTTGCACCGGCCAGCAGCGCCGCCGAGCAAGGGCCAAGGCTGGTGTACTCATGGCCTGTGAATGCCGGGCCGCTCGACCCGCGTGGCTACTCCCCGAACCAGATGTACGCCCAGGCCATGGTCTATGAACCCCTGGTGCGCTATACCGCTGCGGGTACGCTGGAGCCTTGGCTGGCTGAGGCCTGGCAGGTTTCCGATGACGGCAAGACCTACACGTTCACGCTTCGTGACGGCGTGCGCTTCAGTGATGGCACACCGTTCGATGCGCCTGCGGCCAAAGCCAACCTCGATGCAGTGCTGGCCAACGCTCAGCGCCACCGCTGGATGGAGCTGGTGACCACCCTGGACCACGTTGAAGCACCTGAACGCCTGACCCTGCGCCTGGTCCTCAAGCACCCCTACTACCCGACGCTGATGGAACTGGCCCAGGTTCGTCCCTTACGCTTTGCCTCGCCTCAGGCTAAACCCGGCCAACCCGCCGGTACCGGCCCGTGGATGCGCGCCGAATCGCGCCTGGGCGAATACGACCGCTTCGTGCGCAACCCTCATTACTGGGGGCCAAAGCCGGCCTACGGCGAGGTCATGGTCAAGGTCATCCCAGACCCCAACAGCCGCGCACTGGCCCTGCAGGCCGGCGAAGTCGAGCTGATCCAGGGCGCCGCCGGCGAAATCACGGCCGGCACGTTCGTACGCCTGCGTGACCAGGGCTTTGCCACCGCACTGTCGGCACCGCTGGCCACCCGCACCCTGGCGATGAACACCGGCCGTGGCGCTACCCGTGATCTGGCGGTACGCCAGGCGATCAACGAGGCGGTGGACAAGCAAGCCATCATCGACAAGATCCTCTACGGCCTTGAGCCCCGCGCAGATACCCTGTTCGCCAGCAACATGCCCTACGCCGATATCGGCCTCAAGCCCTACCCGTATGACCCTGCGCTCGCCGCCCGCAGCCTCGAAGCTGCCGGGTGGGCGCTGGCGCCAGGCGCTTCAGTGCGCAGCAAAGGCGGCGAACCATTGGCCATCGAGCTGGTGTTCCTCGGCACCAGCGCCTTGCAGAAGAGCCTGGCCGAAGTGCTGCAGGGCGAGCTGGCGAAAATCGGCATCCGCATCGACCTGCGTGCGGTTGAGGAAGGGGCGCTGGTGCGGCGCCAGCGCGACGGCGACTTCGGCATGATCTTCGCTGACACCTGGGGTGCGCCCTACGACCCGCATTCGTTCGTCAGTTCCATGCGCTACGCCGGCCATGCCGACTACATGGCTCAGCGTGGGTTGGCAATCAAGGACGAACTGGACAAGCGCATAGGCCAGGTGCTGTCCAGCACGGATGAGCAGCAGCGTGCCGAGCAGTACCGCTTCATCCTCACCACCCTGCACGAACAGGCCGTCTACCTGCCCATCTCGCATCTCACGGCCATCAGCGTGCGCCGAGACTCGGTGGCCAAGGTCCAGTTCGGCAGCACGTTGTTCGATGTGCCGTTCGAAACCATGACACCCAAACAGGAAGACTGACATGTTGCGCTACATCCTGTTGCGCCTGGCGCTGCTTGTACCGGTCATGCTTGGCGTTTCGTTGCTGGTGTTCGTGCTGCTGCACCTGGGCAGCACCGACCCGGCGCTGGACTACCTCCGGCTTTCGCACATCCCACCGACCGACGCAGCCATCGCCGAGGTGCGCCATACCCTGGGGCTGGATCGCCCGCTGTATGCGCAATACCTGAGTTGGCTGTGGAACGCCGTGCATCTGGACTTCGGCATCTCCTATATCACCGGCCGCCCAGTGCTTGATGACCTGCTCTACTACCTGCCCGCCACCCTGCAACTCGGCGGCCTGGCGTTGGCCTGCACGCTGCTGCTGTCGATCCCCTTGGGGCTGTTGGCGGCCCGCTGGCAAGGGCGCTGGCCCGACCACGCCGTGCGGGCAGTGACGTTCCTGGGGGTGTCCATGCCCAATTTCTGGCTGGCGTTTCTGCTGATCGCGCTGTTTTCCCTGTGGCTGGGCTGGCTGCCGCCGCTGGGGCGTGGAGGGGCCGGGCACCTGGTTATGCCGGTGCTGGCCATCGCCCTGATGTCGATGTCGATCAACGCCCGCCTGCTGCGTGCCAGCCTGCTGGAAGCCGGCGGGCAGCGCCACGTCACCTATGCCCGTGCCCGCGGCCTGCCCGAACGGCACGTCTGGCGCGACCATATCCTGCGCAATGCCTGGTTGCCGCTGGTGACGGCCACCGGCATGCACATCGGCGAACTGATCGGTGGCGCACTGGTGATCGAGACCATCTTCGCCTGGCCCGGCGTTGGCCGTTTTGCGGTGTCTGCAGTGCTGAACCGCGACTTCCCGGTGATGCAGTGCTTCACCCTGCTACTGACCGGTCTGCTGATGGTCTGCAACCTGATCGTCGATGTCTGCTACGCCTGGCTTGATCCTCGCAGCCGGCTGGAAGGGGTGAACGCATGAGTGTGCAGTCTGCCCTGCCGCAGCCATTGCTGCTGCGCCGCCCCAGCCTGATGATCGGCCTGGCCCTGGTCGGCCTGCTGGCATCGCTGGCGCTGTTCGGCCATTGGATTGCCCCGCATGACCCCGACCTGGTCGACCTCGGCCAGCGCCTGCAGGCGCCCGACGCCAGCCACTGGCTGGGCACCGACCACCTCGGGCGCGACCTGCTTTCGCGGCTGATCGTCGGCACGCGCCTGTCCTTGGGCAGCGTGATGCTGACCCTGGCGCTGGTGCTGGCGCTTGGGCTCGCGGTCGGCGGCGTGGCCGGGTTCGTCGGCGGGCGCACCGACCTGTTGCTGATGCGCCTGTGCGACATGTTCATGACCTTCCCCACGCTGGTACTGGCATTCTTCTTCGTCACCTTGCTGGGCACCGGCCTTAGCAACGTGATCATCGCCATCGCCCTGTCCCACTGGGCCTGGTATGCGCGCATGGTGCGCGGCCTGGTGATTGCCCAGCGCGGCCGCGAATACGTGCTGGCTTCACGCCTGGCCGGCGCTTCACGCTGGGCGCGGCTGCGCCAGCATGTGCTGCCCAATATCGCCGGCCCATTGCTGGTGCTGGCGACCATGGATATCGGCCACATGATGCTGCACGTCTCCGGCCTGTCGTTCCTTGGCCTTGGGGTGGCGCCGCCCACCGCCGAATGGGGCGTGATGATCAACGACGCCAAGGAATTCATCTGGACGCACCCGCAACTGCTGC
Organism: Pseudomonas sp. M2; assembly: GCF_015751845.1. NCBI lineage: Bacteria > Pseudomonadati > Pseudomonadota > Gammaproteobacteria > Pseudomonadales > Pseudomonadaceae > Pseudomonas > Pseudomonas sp. M2. The sequence goes on along the minus strand of NZ_JADOUD010000001.1, from coordinate 4,752,412 downwards.
TGTTGCCAGGGCTGATGATCTTCTTCTCGGTGATGGCCTTCAACCTGCTGGGCGATGCGCTGCGCGACCGCCTCGACCCCACACAGGAGCGCCATTGAATGAACCCCTCAGTACTTGAAATCCGCGGCTTGCGCATCGAGGCTCAGGCCGGCGTGCTGGTGCACGGCGTTGACTTGCAACTGCGCCGCAGCGAAGTCTGCACGTTGGTCGGTGCCAGTGGCTCGGGCAAATCCCTCAGTTGCCTGGGTGTGCTCGACCTGCTGCCGCCAGGCCTTAACCGCACCCACGGGCAACTGCTGCTCGACGGCCAGCCGCTGGCTGCAAGCAGTGTCCGTGGCCGCCTGGCCAGCCTGGTACTGCAAAACCCGCGCAGCGCCTTCAACCCGGTGCGCAATATGGCCAGCCACGGCCTGGAGACGCTCAGGCAGCGCGGCGTCACCGGTGCAGCAGCCCGTGCGCGGATGGCCCACTGCCTGGATGCGGTGGGCCTGGCAGACCGTGAGCGGGTGCTGCAAGCGTTCGCCTTTCAGCTCAGCGGGGGCATGCTGCAACGGATGATGATCGCCCTGGCGCTCATGGCCGAAACCCCGTTCCTCTTGGCTGATGAACCCACAAGTGACCTCGATGCCCTGAGCCAGGCGCGTTTTCTCGACCTGCTGATGGAACTGGTGCAGGTGCATGGGCTGGGGGTGTTGCTGGTGACTCACGACATGGGCGTGGTGGCGCGCTGCGCAGACCAGGTCGCGGTGATGGAAGCCGGCCGCATCGTCGAATGCCAGCCGGTCCATGAGCTTTTCCAGAACCCTGCCAGCGCCGCTGCCCGCACCCTCCTTCACGCCCACCAGATACTCTGCCGGAGCCAACCATGAGCCTGCTGCACGTCCACCACGTTGGCCATCGCTATCGCACCGGGGGGCTGTTGCGCAAACGGGGCTGGCTGCAGGTGCTCGACGGTATCGACCTGCACCTGCACGCTGGCGAGTCGATCGGGCTGCTAGGCAGCAGCGGCAGCGGCAAAAGCACACTGGCGCGGCTGCTGCTCGGGCTGGAAAAACCCACCCAGGGCCAGGTGAGCTTTGCCGGGCAGGATGTCAGCCAGCTAAGAGGTGAGCAGGCGCGCGACTTCCAGCGCACAGTGCAACTGGTGTTCCAGGACGCCCCCGGCGCTTTCAACCCCCAGCGCAGCATCGGCTGGAGCATCGCCGAGCCGTTGCGCCACCTCACCGACCTGGATGAAGCCGGCCGACAAGCTCGCACCCTTGAACTGCTGGAGGCAATGGGCCTGCGCGCCGAGCATGCCCAGCGCCTGCCGCAGCAGTTGAGTGGCGGCCAGTTGCAGCGTGCCAACATCGCCCGGGCGCTGGCCGTCTCGCCGCAACTGGTGGTGCTCGACGAAGCGTTGTCGAACCTGGATCGGGTATTGCAGTTGCAGTTGCTGCAGCAGCTGGAGGCGCTACGCCAGCGCAGCGGCACCGCCTTCGTGCTGATCAGCCATGACCTGAGCCTGGTGCAGTACTTCTGCCAGCGGGTCGTGCTGCTGGACAACGGCTGCATCGTCGAGGATCGGCCCGTCACGCACTGCACTGGTTTCGAGCATCCAGTGGGAAAGCAGCTACAGTCTGCCATGTTGCCCACGCGCCCCGACAAGAGCCAGGCAAGACAAGCGCTGCCAATGGGTATGCACTGACGCCAACAACAGAGGGCATCCCGCGTGAACGCCAGAACGCTTTTCCAGGGCGCAGGCAAAGTGCCACAATGCGCCACCGATCACGAATTGCGGCGAATGCCATGACAGAGCTCAATCCTGGCGATGAAATAGCGCACTGTGTAAGGACGGACCGCCTGCACCAGCTGTTCGTCCAGTCGGCGCCCGCTGTGCTTGGCAGCTTCCTGGCTGCCGCAATGCTGTGCTGGTTGGGCTGGGAGCGTTTCGACCAGCAAAAAGTGGCCGCCTGGATGACGGTATTGAGCCTGTCGACGGCCCTGCGCACCGCCATGTTCGTCGCCTATCTGCGGGCACCGGCCAACCAGCGCACGGCCGAACGCTGGGAGTGGCGCTACTGGACCACCCTGGCGCTGTCGGCGGCAGTCTGGGGCTTGGGCGCACTGGCTGTGATGCCTGCCGACGACCTGCTGGGGCAGGCATTGATCATGCTGTTTGCCGTGGGCATGTCTGTCAGCGCAGTCTCGTGTTACTCCTCGTACCGCAACATGACCCTGGTATCGATCGCTTTGGTGCTGCTGCCCAGCACCGGCTGGCTGCTGCTGCAGCCAGCCGCGCTGCAGCAGGGGATCGCGCTGGCGGTGCTGGTGTTCGCTTCGTTCGTCGTCAATGCGACGAACAGCCTGTCTTCAGCGCTGGTGACCGCCTGGCGCCTGAAGCACGAAATGGAACGCGCACACCGGCTTGCCATCGTGGCCTCGTGCACGGACGAACTGACCGGCCTGAACAATCGCCGTGCCTTTTTTGACTGTGCCTTGGCGCAGCACACCTTGTGCAAGGAGGGGCACACGTATGTAGCCGTGCTGATGCTGGACGTCGATCATTTCAAACAGATCAACGATACCGCCGGGCATGCGGCGGGCGACCAGGTGCTGCAACGGATCGGTGCAGCCATCAGCGCCAGCCTGCGTGACGACGACATCGCCGGCAGGCTGGGCGGCGAGGAGTTCGCCATCCTGCTGCCCAATACGCCTCTGGTCACTGCCAGCGAGATTGCCGAGCGCCTGCGGGCCCTGATCGCAATGCTGAACGTCGACACGCAATTCGCGGTTACCGCCAGCATAGGCCTGGCCTTCGCCAAAGCACCCGCCAGTGAACTCGATGCGTTGCTCAGCAGCGCCGACAAGGCCATGTACCGTGCCAAGGCATCGGGCCGTAACCGGGTGACGATCGTCGACCATGTGCATGCCGCCGCCTGATGGCACGGCTGGCCAGGGTCCTTACGTACTCATCGCTTGCCCTGATTTGGTTCGCCTTTTTCACCAAGCCAAGTCCTGCACCCATTTGATGCAGTGAGCCCCTGCCTTCGCCGCGGCTGATCTACGCAAATCTCCGACAATTCGCCTGATTCCGTCGTTTTATTGATATCAAAAAGCGCTCTCTCGCTTTTTCAGAGCCATTTTTCTTCCTGCCCCTTGCGCCCTGCCCGTTCCGGCATTGTCATTGCAAAGCTCCAGTGGATCGCTTGGCAAGCGAGAAACGAAACTGCCGACGAGTCGTGGCAAGGAGTGGGTATGTCCCGGGCTTTTTTCAACGAAATGTATGAGGCAAACGGAAGTTGCCGCCCGCACTATCAGGAGTTCGCCCGCTGGCTGGCGAACACACCGCTGGAACTGTTGGAACAACGCCGGCACGAAGCCGACCTGCTGTTCCACCGGGCCGGTATCACCTTCACCCTGTACGGTGACCAGCAGGACACCGAGCGGCTGATCCCCTTCGACATCATCCCGCGCAGCATCCGCGCCAGCGAATGGCGCATTGTCGAACGCGGATGTATCCAGCGGGTTCAGGCGCTGAACCTGTTCCTCCAGGACATCTACCACGATCAGCGCATTCTCAAGGCAGGCATCATTCCACCCGAGCAAGTGCTGGCCAACGAGGGTTACCAGGTCGCCATGCAAGGCCTGAACCTGCACCGGGGGCTGTACGCGCATATCGCCGGTGTCGATCTGGTACGCGACAGTGATGGTACGTATTACGTACTGGAAGACAACCTGCGCACGCCCAGCGGCGTCAGCTACATGCTCGAAGACCGCAAGATGATGATGCGCCTGTTCCCCGAACTGTTCGCCGCCCAGCGCATCGCCCCGATCGACCACTACCCCAACCTGCTGCTCGACACACTCAAGAGTGCCAGCCCGCTGGACAACCCGACCGCCGTGGTGCTTACCCCGGGGCGCTTCAACAGCGCCTACTTCGAGCATGCGTTCCTGGCGCGGGAGATGGGCATCGAGCTGGTCGAAGGCGCCGACCTGTTCGTGCGCAACGACCACCTCTACATGCGCACCACCGCAGGCCCGCAGCAAGTGGACGTGATCTACCGCCGCCTGGACGACGAATACCTCGACCCGCTGTCGTTCAACCCTGATTCGATGCTGGGGGTACCTGGGCTGATCTCGGTGTACCGGGCAGGCAACGTGGTGCTGGCCAACGCGGTGGGCACCGGCGTTGCCGACGACAAGTCGATCTACCCCTACGTTGACGAGATGATCCGCTTTTACCTGAGCGAGGAGCCGATCCTGAAGAACGTGCCCACCTGGCAATGCCGCAAGCCGCAGGACCTGTCGCACGTCCTGGCGCACCTGCCCGAGCTGGTGGTCAAGGAAACCCAAGGTTCCGGCGGCTACGGCATGCTGGTCGGCCCCGCCGCAACCGCTGCGCAGATCGAGGATTTCCGCGCCCGCATCAAGGCGCGCCCGCACGCCTACATCGCCCAGCCCACGCTGTGCCTGTCCACCTGCCCGACCTTCGTTGAAAGCGGCATCGCGCCGCGCCACATCGACCTGCGCCCGTTTGTACTGTCAGGCAGCGAAACGCGCCTGGTGCCCGGCGGCCTGACCCGCGTTGCGCTGCAGGAAGGCTCGCTGGTGGTCAACTCGTCGCAGGGCGGCGGCACCAAGGACACCTGGGTGGTGGAGGACTGAGCCATGCTTTCGAGAACCGCTTCCGACCTGTACTGGATGTCCCGCTACCTGGAGCGCGCCGAAAACCTCGCGCGCATGCTCGAGGTCAGCTACTCGCTGTCGCTGATGCCGCAAGACGGCCGCTCCGATGGCCACGCGGAGCTTGCCATGTCGCTGCTGGCCTCCGGTACGCTGGACGATTACATCCGCAAGCACTGCGAGCTGGACACCGAGCGCATGCTGCACTTCTTTGCGCTGGACGCGAACAACCCCAGCAGCATCTATTGCTGCCTGCAGGCGGCGCGCACCAACGCGCATGCGGTGCGCGGGCGAATAACCGCCGACATGTGGGAAAACATCAACGCCACCTGGATCGAAATGCGCAACATCGCCAGCAATGGCCTTGGGCGCTATGGCATCAGCCAGTTCTGCGACTGGGTCAAAGAACGCTCCCACCTGTTCCGCGGCGCGACCTCCGGCACCATCATGCGCAACGATGCCTACAGCTTCATTCGCCTTGGGACCTTCCTGGAGCGGGCGGACAACACCCTGCGCCTGCTCGATGCACGCTACGAAATGTTCGGGGAAACCTCCGAGGAAGTCAGCGACGACTCTGCAAGGGGTTACTACCAGTGGAGCGCCTTGTTGCGCGCACTGACCTCCTACGAAGCGTTCAACGAAATCTACCGCAATGCACCCAGCGCACGCCCGGTGTCGGAGCTGTTGCTGCTGCGCGTTGACGTGCCGCGTTCGCTGCATGCGTGCATCGAAGAGCTCGACCAGATCCTCGCCGGCCTGCCTGGCACTACCGGCCGCCCTGCACAACGGATGGCTGCCGAACTCAATGCGCGACTGCGCTACACCGCCATCGACGAGATTCTCGAAGCCGGGCTGCACCTGTGGCTGACCGACTTCATCGGCCGCATCCACCAACTGGGCCAGACCGTCCACAATTCCTATCTGGAGGTCGTATGAAACTGTCCATCCGCCACGACACCACCTACAGCTATGCCAGTGACGTGTGCAACAGCATCCAGTTCCTGCGCCTGACACCGCGCAGCAGCGAGCGTCAGCGCATCCTCGAATGGCAACTGGACCTGCCCTGCAAGGTGAACAGCCAGATCGACCCGTATGGCAATATCCTGCACGTACTGACCCTGGAAAAACCCCATGGCCACCTCGCCCTTACCGCCAGTGGCCAGGTAGAAATCGACCCGGATTGCGAACACGAGGCCGGCGGCCAGTCGCCCCTGCCTTTCCTGCGCAGCAGCCACCTCACCCAGGCCAGTGACGCACTCAAGGCCTTCGCCGCCCAGCAGTGCGGCGAGCGCCGCGACCGGGGCGCGCTGACCGCACTTATGCAAGGCCTGGCCGACCATATGCCCTACAGCCCAGGTGCTACCTCCGTGGGCACCACCGCGAGTGAGTCATTCGCCGGCGGTGCCGGGGTGTGCCAGGACCATACCCACGCGTTCCTGGCCTGCGCCCGCAGCCTCGGCATCCCGGCACGCTACGTGTCGGGCTACCTGTGTACCGAAGACGAAACCCACCTGGCCAGCCACGCCTGGGCCGAAGCCTGGATCGATGAAGCCTGGTACAGCTTCGACGTCACCAACCGCCTCACCCGGCCCGAACGGCATCTGAAGCTGGCGGTAGGCCTGGATTACCTCGACGCCTGCCCGGTCCGAGGCGTGCGCCGCGGTGGCGGCGTCGAATCCATGCAGGCAAGCGTCCACGTACACCGCCAGTAATCACCTGGCGCAACTCAAGCGGGCCCCGTCGTGCCATGCGCGGCGGGGCCGCTCCATTCCAGGAACAAGGTAGACAGCATGACCTACTGCGTCGCTATGCACTTGGCGGACGGGCTGGTATTCATCTGCGACTCACGCACCAATGCCGGTATCGACCAGATATCCACGTTTCGCAAGCTGTTCGTTTTCAGCGTGCCGGGGGACCGGCTGATCGTCCTGCAGACCGCCGGCAACCTAGCCACCTCGCAATCGGTGGTCAACCTGCTTGAACAACGCAGCCGAGGCACCGGCACCCACCTGCTGAACGTCGGCACGCTCTACGATGCAACGGTGCTGGTGGCCGAAACCCTTCGCGAAGTCATTACCCGTGACCGCAGCAAGCTGACGGCCCAGATCGACCTGAGCGCTTCGTTCACGGTGGGCGGCCAGATCGCGGGCAGCGCCATGGGCATCTACAACGTCTACGCCCAAGGCAACTTCTTCCAGGCAACGCCAGACACACCCTTCCTGCAGCTGGGCGAGAGCAAGTACGGCAGGCCGATTCTCGACCGCAACCTCACCTACGACACCCCCTTGGACGAAGCACTGCGCTGCGGTTTGATCTCATTCGACTCCACCATCCGCAGCAACCTGTCGGTCGGGATGCCACTGGACCTGTTGGTGTATGGCAAGGACAGCCTACAGGCCAGAGAGCCGGTGCGCATCCATCAAGACGACCCCTACTACAGCCACATCCGCAAACAATGGAGCGACGGTTTGAAAAGCCTGCTGGGCGAGCTGACGCCGCCACCGCCGGGGTTCATGGCCGAATGAGCCGGGGCCTTCCCTCGGTCACGCCAGTAGCGATATCACCAGGTCCGCAATATTGATAGGCACGAATGCCACGGTCAGCAGGGCATAGGCCTTGTGCGAGCGGGCTGCAAACACACACAGCGGGATCACGATCATGATCACGTCAAAGGCACCCCAAAGCGCCATGGGCGAAACGCCGAACAACAGAACGTTGACGATGAAGCCAAGCAGGTAATAGCCCGACAGAAACAGCAGCGCGTATCGGCCATCCTGCTCGAAATACACGCGAAGCCCTTCGAGCTCGTCCTCGCTCCGGCTGGGCAACATCAGCGCCGAGGAAACGAACAGCGAAAGCGCCAGCAGCACCAGCAGCAAAAATTCCTGGAACGAGAAGGTCGCCCTTATTTGCGGCAGCGTATTGACCGCCCACCAGAAATCCATCTGTGTGGTGAAGAGCATGACCGCCCAGACCAGGGCAACCCAATCCGGGGCAGCGCTGCGGCGAATGCGGAAGACGGTCAGCGCGCCCAGAAGCAGGCGGGTGACGGATAAACCCAATATCATCGATAAGACAGTGGCGACGATTGGGAAATTGCTCATGCTACCTCCTGTAAGCCATTGCTCTGGCAAGCGTAGCCGGGCAGCAGCGATTCTCGAAAAATACCTGCCTGACCGGCTATTCTCTTCTCTGCCCTATCGACCGAGGTCACCGTCATGAAGCGCAACTACCTGGCTGGTGCTGTGCTGTTGTTGTTCGCCACAGCGGCCAGCTCAGCAGATCAGGGTGCCAACGCCGCGGCGGTGCCCGGCACTGCCAAGGCCCGCAATGCCTGCCTGGACGAGGTCGCGAAAATAACCGGCATGGCACGCAACACGCTATCGGTGATCGAAGTGCTGACCAGCGAAGCGGGCATCGGCGTGAATATCCAGGTACCCGGCGCGCAAGCGCCATGGTCATGCCTGGCCGATGCCAATGGCAAGGTACAAGGCGCCAGTTACACCGGGTCGGAAGGCAAGCTCTGATCTGCGTACCCTCTTGCACCTCAACGGCAATACTTCAAGGAGCCTGCATTGTCAGAACGCAGTAACAGCGCCGTGACCTCTTGCGACTCTGCCTGGTCGGTATTTCTGGTGTTCTTGCGCCTGGGGCTGACCTCTTTCGGTGGCCCCATTGCGCACCTGGGCTACTTTCGCGAAGCGTTGGTAACCCGCCGCCAATGGCTCAGTGAACGCAGTTATGCCGAGCTGGTCGCCCTGTGCCAGCTGCTTCCCGGACCGGCGAGCAGCCAGGTAGGCATAGGCCTGGGCCTCTCACGCGCTGGTTTAGCGGGCGCTGTGGCAGCGTGGGCAGGCTTCACATTGCCATCGGCCATCATCCTGGTTCTGTTTGCTCAGGGCATCTCGGCATGGGGAGGTACCGTCCCTGGTGGTTTGCTGCACGGCCTGAAGATCGTCGCGGTCGCTGTTGTCGCCCAGGCAGTGTGGGGCATGGCACGCAGCCTTTGCACCGATGTTCCGCGCGTGACCATCGCCTTGTTCGCCGCCTGCGCTGCGCTTGTGTGGCCCAATGCAATGGGACAGATAGGCGTGATTTTGTGTTCCGCCGTCGCAGGCTTGCTGCTGTTCAAGTCCACCCCGCCTCCAGCAGGGGAGAAGCTGCCGTTTTCAGTCAGCCGTAAAACCGGCCTGATCGCGCTGACACTGTTCTTTGGTCTGTTGCTCGGCCTGCCGCTGATGGCCCACTTCTGGCCGTCGCAGGCCATGGCGATGGTGAACGCCTTCTACAGTGCAGGCTCACTGGTCTTCGGGGGCGGGCATGTGGTTCTGCCGCTGCTGCAGTCGGCGACAGTACCCAATGGCTGGGTCGCCAATGACACCTTCCTGGCGGGTTATGGTTTGGCGCAGGCCGTACCCGGCCCCCTCTTCACGTTTGCAGCATTTTTGGGGGCGTCCATGAGCGTGCAGCCATCCGGCTGGGTGGGCGCGACTGTCTGCATTCTCGCCATTTTCACCCCCTCCTTCCTGCTGGTGATCGGCGTATTGCCCTTTTGGCAAAAACTGCGGCGCAGCGCTCGTAGCCAGGCCGCGCTGGGTGGTGTAAACGCAGGCGTAGTGGGGCTGCTGTTAGCCGCCTTGTACCACCCGGTCTGGACGAGCGCCATTGCCAAGCCATCGGACTTCGCTTTTGCGCTGACCGCCCTCGTGGCCCTGATGTTCTGGAAGATGCCTCCCTGGCTGGTTGTGCTGGGTTGCGGCCTCTTCGGCTGGCTGCTTACTGCAACGCAAACGTCAGGGTAGCTGCCAGCCCGCCACTGGCCCTGTTTTCAAGGCGTACCTGCCCGCCCATCCGCTCGACGATGGTAGCCACGATCGAGAGGCCAAGCCCTGCTCCATTGGGGCTGTTGCGGCTATAGAAGCGCTCGAACACCCGCCCAAGATTCGCCTCGTCGATACCCGGCCCTTCATCTTCGACAACCAGTTCGAAGCGATTGGCCAGGCGCCTGAGTGATACGGTGATGCGCCCGCCCGGCGGTGAGTGCTCCACTGCATTGGAAACCAGGTTCTGCAAGGCGATGCCCAGCGCACCGGCATCGATCATCAGGCCATGGTCACCTTCACTGATATCCAGCGAAGGCTCCAGGCCGCGATCCAGTATCCAGGGCGTGAGATCCGCCAGCACATCGGTGACCACTTCACCCAGGTCGACAAGGGTGGTGGGACGCTGACCGAGGCGCGGCTCGACGCGGGCGAGGGTCAGCAACTGGTTGACCACCCGAGTCAGCCGGTCCACGCCGCCAATCAGAAAACCCAGGGCTTTCTGGCGCTCGGCATCGGTACTGGCGGCCTGGGCGTTTTGCGCATGCAGGCGCAGGATCGCCAGCGGGGTGCGCATCTCATGGGCGGCGTCGGCAATGAAGCGATGCTCGCGCCGCAGCAGGTCCTCGATCTGCGCCAGCAGGCGGTTGATGGCCGCCTGCATGGGCTCGAGCTCGGTCGGCAACGGCACCAGCTGCAGCGGTTCGAGGGAGTCGGCATGGCGCGCGCGAATCACATCGGCCATGTTCTGCAACGGGCGCAATCCCCAGCCGATAGCTGCCCAGACCAGCAGCGCCAGGCCCAGGCTGCCAAGCAGAAACGGGAACAGGGTATGGCGTACGATGCGGTCGATCAGGTCGTAACGCACATCGTCGCGCTCACCCACCCAGATCACCCACTGCTTTTCGGGCACCGGTAGAACGAAGCCGCGCCATTGTTCGCCGCCGCTGGCGAAATCATAAAAGCCCGGGGCCGTGGGCGGTGGGTCGAGCGTCGGCGCACTGGGCGTGTGCACCAGCAGCCGTGCTCCATCACCCCATACCTGGAACGCCAGCTTGCTTTCATAGGGGTGGCCCACGCGATGGCGCCCGGCCTTGCCCAGCGCCTCGTTGAACGCCCGATAAAGCTTTTCGCGGTTGCCATCCTGCACCGGCAGGTTCATCACCCCCTGCAACAGCCGGGCATTCTGAGCCATGTGGGCATCGTAGACTTCGTTGATCTCGCGCCGGCTGTCGTGATAGTTGTACAGCGCCAACAAGCCGGTGCCGAGCAGCATCAGCGCCATCACCCGCCACAGCGTACGCTGGCGCAGTGAGCTCATAGCTTGCCCTCGACCAGATAACCGATACCGCGCACCGTGCGGATCAGGCCGTTGAACAGCTTCTTGCGCAAGTGATAGATATTCACTTCCAGCGTGTTGCTCTCAGGTTCCTCGTCCCAGCCATACAGCAGTTGGGTCAGCCGCTCACGGGTGAATACCTTGCCCGGTTGCGCCAGCAACTCGTGCAGCAGCCGGTACTCCTTGGGCGTCAGTACCACGGGCACACCGTTGTAGTGCACCTGCTGAGTGGCAGGGTCAAGGCTTACGCCTGCGTGCTCGATGAGCACCTTGGCCCGCCCGGCGCTGCGCCTGAGCAAGGCGCGCAGGCGGGCCTTGAGCTCGTTGAGGTCGAAGGGTTTGACCAGGTAGTCGTCGGCACCGGCATCCAGGCCAGTGATACGGTCCTCGGTTGCATCGCGCGCGGTAAGGATCAGAACCGGTAGGCTGTCGCCCCCCGCCCTTACCCGTCGCAGCAGCTCGATGCCACCCAACCGCGGCAGCCCGAGGTCGAGGATCACCAGGTCGAACATTTCGTGTTGCAGGGCATGCAGCCCGCTCAGGCCATCGCGCAACCAGTCGAGGGTATAGCCCTCCTGGCGCAACCCGTCACAGATCCCCTCACCCAGAGCGGTATCATCCTCAACCAGTAGCAGCCGCATGTTCAGTCCTGTTTGTCCTTGATGGCCTTGAGTAAAGCATCGATATCGCCACGCCGGCCCTGGTCGGCCAGCTCGCGCCCCGGGCGTGGTGGCGCCTGGCGGGCTTTTTCCAGTGCTGCTGCGGCCTGTGCGTAGCGTTTTTGGCGGAACAGATGATCGGCCCAGAAGTAATTGCTGTCGATACCATTGGGGTTGATTTGCAGCGCCTTGCGCAACAAGGTGTCGGCCTTGTCGCTGTCACCAAAACCGATAGGCCAGCCAGGCACCTGGTCATACAAGGTACCCAGGCTGGTATACGCCGAGCCCTGCAGGGCATTGGGGTCGAGTTTGATCGCCTCTTCCAGGCTGGCCTTGGCCGACTTGACCTTGCCCAGCGCCCCCAGCCCGCCAGTGGCACCCGCCCAACTGCTGTTGATGATGCCCTCCCAGATCAAAGGTTCGGCCGAGCCCGGGTGCTGATGAACGAGTATGGAGGCGTCGGCTGCCAGTTTCTCGAACGCATCGGCGCGCTTGCCTTCAGGCGTCTGGTACTGAATCTGCGCCCAGCGCTGCTGCAGGTTGGCCAATTGTTGGCTACCAGCCTGGTCCAGCGCCCAGGTGAGCGGTGCGAACGCCAGCAGACCTGCGATGAACAGACGTTTCATTTGATCGACTCCTTGGAATGGCTCGCGATATAACGATGGATCACCGGTAGTTGCTTGCGCAGCGCACGGTCGACCACGCCGGGCAACATGCCGTTGATGCGCACGAAGAGCTTTTCCGGCCAGCCCAGGTAAAGCTCGCTGCGTTCTGACTGCACGGCCTTGAGCACGGCGCGGGCCACATCTGCCGGGTCGTCCATGCCGACCTTCAGCGCCTGGTTGAGCGCCGTGGCGGCGGTGCTGTTCATCGCGGTGCGGGTCGCCCGGGGTGCGGCGTACATGACATTCACCGAGGTATCGGCCAGCTCGCGGCGCAGCGCCTCAGAAAAACCGCGCAGGGCAAACTTGCTGGCGCAGTAGGTGGCATAACCGGGGTAACCGATCGAGCCGTAGGTGGAGCCGACGTTGACCACCAGCGCCCGGGGTTGTGCGCGCAGCAGCGGCAGGCATACACGCGTCAGTTGCACAGCGGCTTTGAGGTTGATGTCCAGCAGCTCGTCCAGCGCCTGCTCGTCAATCTGGTCAAGCAGGGCAAAGCGGTTCACGCCCGCGGCATTGATCAGGACATTGACCCCACCCATCTCCCGGGCACGGGCAAGCACCTGCTCACGCCCCTCATGGCTGCGCAGGTCGGCCGACTGCCAAAGCAGCCTGCCCTGGTAACGGTGCATCAGGCCGGCGAGTTTGCCCATCTGCCGGCTCACCGCCAGTACCCGGGCACCGGCTGCGCACAACTGTTCGGCCAGCTCCAGGCCGATGCCGCCGCTGGCGCCGGTGAGTATCACCACACACTCAGGCAAGCGCATGACGCACCTCTTGCAGGCCCGCACGCGGCAGCCCCTGGAACATGTCGGTATACAGGCGGTAAACCACTTTGGCCGCATGAATCACAGCCCGCTGGTCATCAGCATCATCAAGGCGGTCCATCAGCCGCTTGTAGGTGACCATGTGGTCCTGGTCCAGCGCGCCATGCGAGCTGAGGTAGCTGAAGGCCCGGTCCGGCAGCGCCAAAGTGCTCTGGATCGTGCCGGCGGCCTGGGTGGCCAGGGCAATGCTGGTGCCTTCGAGCACGTTGACCATACCAAACAGCCCGACCGGGTTGCCCCGGGCGATCACGTCATAAAGGTAGGCGACCATCAGCTCGATCGGCAGTGCCGGCCGACCGTCACGCACCGCTTGCCAGTCGCCACCGCAGGCTTTGATGTCATCGAGGATCCACTGCTCGTGGCCGTACTCCTCCTCGATGTATTCGCACACGGCGCCGCGCAGCCATTCCAGGCGCGAAGGCAGGCGCGCGCCGCACGCCATCATCAGCGGCACGGTATGGCGCACATGGTGGTAGGCCTGGGTCAGGAAGGCCACATAGCTGTCGAGGCTGACGTGCCCCGCCAACGCATCGCGTATGACCGGCACGGCGAACAGGGCCTGACGCTCCTGGGTGGTTTGCAGTTGCAGCGTGTCGAAAAAAGACATGGCAGACCTCACAACGGGATATCGGATAACTGGGAGTGGTAACGCCGCAGGATGGCCTCGCGTCGCGGGCGGCCATTGGCGGTCAGTGTGTCGTCGGTACTGGACAGTGGGCACGGCAGGCGACGCCAGGCATGTACCCGGGCGTAGTCCGGCAGCAAGGCATTGCACTGCTGCACGGCCTGGTCGATGAGTGTGTCGGGGGCAGCAGGGTCCAGCGGCCAGAGCAATGCCAGGTTCTTTGGCAGGGCCTCGCCATGCACGAACGCCTGGGCGATCACACCGCTCTGGGTCAGTTCGGCCTCCACCCATTCCGGGTTGACGTTGCGCCCGAAGCTGGTGATGAACTGGTGTTTCTTGCGGCCATCGAGGTACAGGTAGCCCTGCTCGTCGAAATGGCCGAGGTCGCCTGTGGCCCACCAGCCATCGCAGACGGGTGGTTCCTCCAGATAGCCGAGCAACACCGAGCCAGCCACCAGCACCTCCCCGTCTTCGGCGATACGCACCTGCACATGGGGCAGCGGTTTGCCGACACTGCCCCGGCGGGTTGCGCCAGGCCGGTTCAAGGCCACCACCGATGCGCACTCGGACAAGCCATAGCCTTCGAACACCGGCAGGCCGATCGCTTCGGCGCGGGCCAACAGGCTGGGCGCCACCCGGGCACCGCCGACGGCAACGAACCGCAGCGCCCCCACGCGCATCAGCCCGCGCTCGATGGCAGCGATCAGCCCCATCAACAACTGCGGCACCAGAATCAGGCTCTGCGCGCCGCTCAGGGCGATTACCCCCAGCAAGCGCTTGAAATCGACCTGGCTCGCACCGCCCATGCCCAGAAGCGCCTGGGGGTACAGCAGCACACTCGCCCCGGCCATCAAGGCGGCGTAGACACCGAGGTTTTCCAGCAGCACACCAAGCGGCAGCACCGCCAGGTAACGCTGAGGTTCACTGGGCCGGCTGGCCACCTCCAGTTCCCGGGCTACACGCAGCAGGGCTTCGGACGACAGGCACACGCCCTTGGGCTTGCCCGTGCTGCCGGAGGTGTAGGTGATCTTGGCGGTACCGGCAGGCAGCGCCGCAGCGGGTTGTGCCTGGCGAACCCAGAACCCGTCCTGCTGGGCGAACCCCAGCTCGGCCAGCGTACCGCGCCATTGCGGGTCGCACAGCACATGGCTGGCGCCGCTCTGCTCGATGCAATGGCTGAATTGAGCGGCACTGAAGAACGAGGGCACGATCACGCAGGGACGCTGGGAAAAAAGCGCCGCCAGATCCCAGAAAAGCAACTGCGGGCCATTATCCAGGGCCAGTACCAGCGTGCCTGGCGAGCGGCTACGCAAGTTGTGCGTGCGCAACTGCACCTCTGCCAGTAATTGCCTGTAAGTGAAGCGCTGTGTCTCATCTTGTATGGCGATCGCGTCACCGTGATCACGTGCAAACGTGACCAGCAGTTGATGAAAGCGCTCCAGCTCATGCGGCATGACCAGTCTCCTCAAGGGCCGTTGGCAACCCCAGGCGCTGGAACACCCCGGCCTTGCTCAAGGCATCGAAGCCATGACCAATATTGCCGGCAAAGACTTGTGGGTGCTGGGCGTAGTAGGTACCCCATTGGTCCACCTGCCCATTCAGCCGGGCCGGGTCGGCCGACGCCAGCACCGATGGCACCAACCCCAGGCGCTGAAAGCTGTTGATCAATGTCGTCGCGCCGGTGAACGCCACCCACCGCAAGCCGCGTGTGGCCAGCAACCAGGTCACCGCTATGATCATGATTCGCGCGCTACCGGCACTGAGCGAAGCCAGGTTGCCGACTTCGACCATGCACGCGCGCTCAAGGGTGCAGCCCGCCACGCGTGATACTGCAGCTTCCAGCGGCTCGTCCAGATAGTGCTCCAGAAACAGCGGCCCGCTGCTGGCCGGGCGCATGCCTGCGGCAGCCACCAGCCGACCCTGGCTGTCCTGCAGCGCCAGCAGTTCTGGCAGGTAATGGTGCACATCAGCGTGATGCACGCTGGCAAAACATTGGTGGATGAAGTGCTCAAGCTCATCGCGCCCTGGGTCCTTGTGCAAATGAAGCGACAAGTGGGCGTGATGGTCGACGTGGCTGCCGATAGGCAATGGGAGCAGGCTGCTCCACTGAGACTGGGTCATGAAACTCCCCCCGTTTGGGCTTGATGGGGTGAGTATCAGTGGTCAATCTGAAGGTAATCTGAAGTGACGGATTCGACCTGCGTTGTTGGGCTGCTACGCAGCCATCGCCGGCAAGCCGGCTCCTACAGGGCCCGCGCAGTGATCTTTATCAATCATCCACTGATGTTCAGGTGTAAAACCGACACGATGGCCATTACCGGCCAAACTTCTGTCAGGGCCACAAGGGAGCCGTCGATGCTTACTGTCACGCTGATCAACGCGCTGGTCGTGGTGCTGGTGGTGGTGATTCATTACGAATGCCTGCTGCGCCTGAACGACTGGCTACCGCGGCTCAAACTCTGGAGCCGGTTTCGCATCGTCATAGGTGTGCTCGGCGCGCTGGTGGCCCACGCGCTGGAAGTCTGGTGCTTTGCCCTGGTCTATTATCTGATGGCCAGTGCCGAAGGCTGGGGCACCCTGAGCGGCAACTTCGACGGCACGTTCATGGACTGCGTGTACTTCTCATTCACCACCTATACCACCATCGGTTTCGGCGATATTTCGCCCAGCGGCGACCTCAAATACCTCACAGGCCTGCAGGCACTCACGGGCCTGGTGATGATCACCTGGACGGCCTCCTTTCTGTTTCTGGAAATGCAGAAGTACTGGAAGGCCAAGTAGCGAGGCGTGGGCCTGAAGGCGCGGCAATTGACAACTATCAAGCGCGCAGAAGGCGAGGCGCTGAAACTGAACCTCCTTTGTACACCCCTGAATGTAAGGAGGCTTGCCATGGCACCCGCCGAAACACCCCGCCCACAAGCAGCACCGGCATTTCCTGCCACGACCGGCGAACACTGGATCGAAGCGCTCGACAATGGCACCCATGTGCTGATCAGGCCCTTGCAGCCCAAGGACCGTCAGCGCGAGAAGAACTTCATCGAACGCCTGTCCCCTCAATCGCGCCACTTCCGTTTTCTGTCACAGCTCAAGGAGCCTGGCGAAGCCATGCTGGATCAACTGATGGTGGTTGATCAGGACCAGCACATGGCCTATGTGGCCCTCGCGCATGTCGACGGTGAACTGCAGGAAGTCGGTATCTCCCGCTACGCCACCGGTTCGGATAACCAGGAATGCGAATGCGCCGTCACCGTGCTCGATAGCTGGCAGCGTCACGGTCTGGGCACATTGCTGCTCCGGCACCTGATCGACCACGCACGCGCCAAGGGCCTGCGACAGATTTATTCCATCGACGCTGCAGCCAATGTGGCGATGCGCGACCTGGCGCAGGCGGCAGGGTTTACCACTGCCAGAGACCCGGATGACCCAAGCCAGCTGATTCACCGGCTTTCGCTGGCCTGAGGCGGTGCCCCGGCGGTAGCCTCCGGCAGCAGGTCCAGTTGCTCCAGGCACCGCCGCTCATCGGCCTCGGTCACCCCCTTGAAGGCACTGACTTCAAGCAACGGTGTATTGAACAGCGCCAGGCGGATGACGCCATTGCGTTCCAGAAACGTTTGCGCCAGGCACTGGCAGACCGGTTGGGCGACCAACGCGGCGAGCGCCTGGTCCTCTGGCAGATCAACCTGGGCCTGCAGGTTGGTCTCGCATTCGCTGACGATGCCTTGCACGGAGCGGCTGGCGAGTATCAGTGAGCCTAAGCCCAACACTGCCAGCAGTAGCAGCATGCCCAGCAAAATGTTCGACTCTCTGGCTACGTCCCGGACAATGGCGAGCCTCGCCTGCCAACCTCTCCCCTGCCCGGAAAAAATGGTCTTGCCCACCGTACTCTTGAAACTGCGGTGCACGGCCAACCCGACCGCCGCACTCAGCGCCAGCAGCGCCAGCACAATGGCCGGGGCGCGCATGGGCAGTTGCCAGGCCGGGCCCAACACCTGATAGATCGAGGCGGCAACCACCAGTGTGGCGATGGCTGCGATCCATCCAAGGCTGCCCCTGGGTCGTTTTGCCCAGGCGCTGAGCTTTGCCCTTGTTTGCATGTTCATGCAAGCCTCCAGCGCCGTGTCAGCGCACGGGGTCTATGGCAACCGTTTCCAGGTGCTCGGGCACGCACACCTGCCAGCCGAGCTCAAGGCTTATCCGTCGACGCAAGGTGTCCGCAGCATGCGGTTCGCCATGAATGACGTAGGTTTGCCGCGGTGGCCGGGTAAAACCGCGCAACCACTCCATGATTTCGTCCGCATCGGCATGCGCCGACAGGTTGTCCATGGCAAAGACTTGCGCCCGGATCGGCACGTCTTCGCCATGCAGGCGCACGCTGCGCGCCCCGGCAACGATATCGGCGCCCCGGGTACCGCCTGCCTGAAAGCCAGAGAACAGAATGCTGTTGTGCGGATTGGGCGCCAGCGCCTTGAGGTGGTGCAACACCCGCCCTCCCGTGGCCATGCCGCTGGCGGCAATGATCACCGCAGGTTCGCGCAACTGATCCAGGTGCCTGGATTCGTCGACCGTGCGGATGATTTGCGTGCCTTTGCACATCTGGGCACACTCCAGCGCCATAAGGCGATGCTCGCTCCTGAACTGCTGGTACAGGGTCGTGGCATCGGTTGCCATGGGGCTGTTGAGATACACCGGAATGTCCGGTATCAGCCCGTCCCGTTTGAGCATGTACAGGTAATACATCAGCAATTGCGCTCGGCCAACCGCGAACGACGGCACCAGGGTGATGCCATGGCGCAGCAGGGTCTGGTTGATCACATCGGCCAGGTAACGCTCCGGGGGCTGTGCAGGGTGCAACAGGTCACCATAGGTCGACTCCACCAACAGCACATCGGCTGCACCGATCAGTTCGGGCGGACGCATGACGGGATCGTTGGGCCGGCCCAGGTCGCCTGAGAAAACCACTGTCTGGCCGTCCAACGTCAGTTGCACGGTCGCCGCGCCCAGAATGTGCCCGGCCGTGCGCAGCAACAGTTCGACACCGGGCGCGATCTGCGTGCGATGGTGCAATGCGACGGGCCTGAACAGCTGCAGTGCGCGTTTGGCATCGTGTTCGGTGTACAAGGGGCGGGCCGGCGAATGTTTGGAATAGCCATGCCGATTGGCATGTTCGGCCTGCTCTTCCTGCAATCGGGCGCTGTCGAGCAACAGGATTTCAGCCAAGGCACAGGTAGCCGGGGTGGCATACACGGGCCCGCTGAAGCCCTCGCGCACCAACACCGGCAGGTAGCCGCTGTGGTCCAGGTGGGCATGCGTGAGCACTACCGCATCGACCGTACGCAGTGCCGCCGGCAGTGGCTCCCAGTTGCGCAAGCGCAGTTGCTTGTAACCCTGGAAAAGCCCGCAGTCGATCAGCACCCGTGTCGAGTCATGCGTCAGCAAGAACTTGCTGCCCGTCACCGTACCCGTCCCGCCGAAAAAGGTCAGTTGCATGGCATCGGCTCCCAGGTATCGATCACACAGGGGTGAACGGCCAGCACACTGCACGGTGGATCGCTGACAATACGTTCGGTGGTATCACCCAGCAGCTTGCTCAACCCCCTGGGCTGCACCACCCCCATGACCACCACGTCGATATCCAGGGCCGCCACCTGGTCCCGAATCACCTGCACTGCCCCGCCTTCCATGAAATGCCGGCAATCGGGGGGCACACCTTCGGCATCGGCCAATGCATCGAAGGGCACCTGCAAGGCATCACGCATCTCCTCGACCCAGGTCTGCGCAACCACCATGTCAGGGGCAAACACACCCACCAGGTCATAGGCCGAGAGCAGGTGCAGCTGCGCATCGCATTGCAGCGCCAGGGCATCGGCTGCGCGGATGAGGGCGCGGTTGAATAGCATCTGGGCATCGGGGTCATCGCGCAGGGCGGTGTCCACGGCTACCAGTATGCGTTTTGGCAAGGACGCGGCTGCCCGGGGCACGAAATGCATCGAGCCTTGGTACGCGCGCATCAGCGCACAGTCCAGCGGCGTGCCGAAAAACCGGGCCAGTGCCGGTGTCGTTTCGGTGTCCTTGATGACCATATCGGGCTTGAGCTCGCGGATGTAATCGGCGGCCTGGTCGCGCAGGTCTTCTGCCTTGACGGTATCGAGCGTCAGACAGGTATTACTCGACCGGTGACGTTCGACCAGTTCCTCAAGCTGCTTGCGATAAAGACCGTACTGGCGCTGCAGCTCGGCTTCGTTCAGCCGCTCCTGGCGTAACGAATGCGCCTCGTATGGCTCGAACAGCCCAACGATATGCACCGCTGCGCCGCTGACATGCGCCAGGGCAAGCGCCCGGCGTAAAGCCGCCGAGTGCGGGTCGATGTCGCAAAGCAGCACCAGCAGTTGTCGATACTGACCCATGGCAAACCTCCGGCCGCACGCGGCGATGGCAAGTAGCATCGATCTTCGAACCCCCTGCCCTTGCGCGTTTGATGCAGATCAGAAAGTCACCACTGGCGCACCGACTTGATCAATGTCAGAACCAGAACGCCGTCTCACGGTACAACCGGTAAAGCCCACGTTGATCAAGCCCTCTGGAGGCCCTATGAACAAGCAGTTGCTGGAACCCGAAGACACCAGCGAGCACTGGGTAGACACCCTTGCTGACGGCACAGCCGTGCTGATTCGCCCGCTGCGCGATGATGATCACGAACGCGACAGTCGCTTTGTGAGCACGATCAGCCATGAGGCCAGGCGCTTTCGTTTTCTCGCCGGACTCAGCGGTGGCTTGCCCGCCCTGGACGCGCAGTTGATGCCGGTCGACGGTCACCAGCGCATGGCCTACGTCGCGCTGGCCCATGACAATGGCCAGCTGCATCAGCTTGGCGTAAGCCGCTATGCCGCGATCCCGGGTAGCCACAATTGCGAATGTGCCGTTGCTGTCGGCGAGCAATGGCAGCGCAAGGGGCTGGGCAAGCTGTTGCTGCAGCACCTGATCGAAGCGGCACGGCGCAATGGTTACCAGTGCATGGTGTCCAGGGACCTCTCGAACAACTACGCCATGCACCGGCTGACCAAGGCGCTGGGCTTCACCTCGCGCTACCTGGGCGGCGATGTCAGCGAAATCCTCCACGAGCTTGATCTGCGCGCCTGAAACAAGGCCCTTGCGGGCCTTGCACGTCTAACCTTGCGAATGCTCGGGTGATAACACCAGCACACTGGTGCTGAGCGATGCAGGATCCGCTCGGCCGTACTGCCGATGAACCAGCCGATGCCGTGATGGTGGTAGCTCCCCATCACCAGCACGTCGATGTCGTTGTTGTCCATGAAAAGCGCCAGCACCTTGGTCGGGTCCCCCACCCGCATGTGGCGGTGCTCGAAGGGAATGCCGTTGCGTTCGGCCAGTTCCTGGAAGGCATCGGCCTGAGCCTCATGAAGTGTCCGTGACAGGTTCGAATCGAACAGGAACGAATGTTCCCGGCTGCCTTCGGCGTCCAGGTACATCGAGCCCATATCGTAGGCATACAGCAGTTCGATCTGGGCATTGCATTGCAACGCCAGCTTGAGCGCTTCGCTGATGATATGGTCGTTGAAGCCTTCGAACTGGTCCTCCGGGCGCGACAGGTCAACTGCTGCAAGTATCCGGCGCGGCAGGGCATTGCTGGCGTTGTGTACCAGGTGCAGTGGAATTCTGGTGTCACGCAGCAACTGTACGTCGAGCGAGGTGAACATGGCTCGCATCCACCACGGTTCATGCTCGAGCCCCTTGATCAGCATGGCGAACGGCTGCTCACGCAGATGCACCTCAATCTCGTCCAGCGGGTGCTGAACCCACAACACCTCGGTGGTCACCGTCACGCCATTGCGGCGCATCGACAATGCCTGGGTTTCCAGCCATTCACGGTGTTGCTGCACATAGCCCTCGCGCATGACCGCCAAGGCCTGGTCGTTGACCAGCCCGGCAGTGGCCAGGCCCTCAAGGTAGTCAAAGGCGACGATGTGCAAGGGCATGCCCTTGGCTTTGGCCAGCGCCGCTGCACGGTCATAGACCGGTGTGCGGCGCATCAGGGGCGATGCGATGAGAAGAAGTCTTTGCGGGTTGGTCATGGCACACCTCTGCG
This sequence comes from Pseudomonas sp. M2, assembly GCF_015751845.1. Lineage (NCBI taxonomy): Bacteria > Pseudomonadati > Pseudomonadota > Gammaproteobacteria > Pseudomonadales > Pseudomonadaceae > Pseudomonas > Pseudomonas sp. M2. Next base: position 4,730,711 of record NZ_JADOUD010000001.1, on the reverse strand, counting down.
GGCTCGATGAGTACCTCGATGATCTGCCGCCGGGGGCTGCCCGGTTTGATGTTTGTCAACAGTGCACGCGAGCCGACCAGCGGCTGTCACCGCTTACCGGGCAATTGACACGGATCAAGACTTATCGGTTTTTTGGGCGCACGCTGTACCTAGCCTCGCTGCCGACAAGGACGCCATTGCTCCTCGAATCAATAGCTATTGCTTGCGCATGCAGGCACTGGAGGTTCCGATGAACGTCTACGTCGAGAAAAGCGCGAATGACAGCCGCTGGTGGGTCCACATGGACGAGTGGCGGGTGAGTTTCAGAACACCCAAAGAAGCCGAACAGTTTTTGGGCGTGCTGACTGCCCGCCTCAATGCGCCTCATTCACTGAACAAGATCGCCACCGTCGCTCTCAGACCTGCGAAGGAAGCCTGAAATGTCGGGCCTGATCGACGCTCAGCTGCTCAGCCAGCCTGTGCAGGTGCGCACGCCCCCGCCCATTCATTTGAAACCACTGGCATCCCGTTGCAACGAGTGCCGGGTCAACGGCTTGTGCTTGCCCACGGGTTTGCCCCTACGCGACAGCACTCGCCTGGGCACATTGATCGGCCCGCGCATCCGTATCAGGAAGGGTGCTGCGCTGTTCAATGCCAATGTACCCTTGAGTGCCTTGTATGCGGTGCATTCAGGCAGTTTCAAGACCAACCTGAACAATGCCGAAGGCCAGGGTGTGATCATCAACTTCTGGATGCCGGGCGACGTGCTGGGCCTAGATGCCATTGCCACCGAGCACCATGTCTGTGATGCCATTGCCCTGGAAGACAGCGAAGTCTGCCCCGTCCCTTACCATCGGCTGCAGGCCCTGGCGCGTGATTTCCCCACGCTGCAGCAAAGCTTGAACCGTCTGATGAGCAGGGAAATCATCCGCGAGCATGAGCGCGTGCTGATGCTGTGCAACCTCTCTGCCGAGCAGCGGCTGGCCAGTTTTCTGCTGAGTTTGTCCCGACGGTTTGTCAGCCGCGGCTATTCCTCCCATGGCTTCATGCTGCGCATGTCGCGCGAGGACATGGCGTCCTACCTGGGGCTGCGCCTGGAAACCATCTGCCGCTCGGTCGCCCACTTGCGCGCCCTGGGTATCGTCAACCTGCATGGCCGGCTGGTGGAGATTCTGGACATGCCTGCGCTGATGGCCCTGGAACTGGGTTACCCGGGCAGCCCTCGCCTCACTGAACTGCCAGTCGCTTGAGTGACTTAGACGCCTGGCTTAACGCGCATCGCCTCGCAACAGCTGAAGGTGTCGGACATGTCGAATTTTCATCTGGCTTACATGCCGTTGGTCACCTATCCGGATGTGCTCCCCGCAGCCGCTGTGGCAGCCGGTGTACAGCTGGCCATCGCGCTGGGTTACGACCTGCATGTCATGACCTTTTCGGTAAGGATCCCCTACCTTTCGCCATCAGTTGGCAGCACACTCCTGAATATCCCCGAGATGATTCGAACAACCGAAAGCAACAGCCGAACCCAGTGCAAAGCGCTGCAGGCCATGGTGAGCGGCCTCGAACACGGCCAGAGCAGTGTGGAATTCTCCACCAGAGAAGTGGTGCCAGGGCTGACGGGTACTGCGGCGGCAGAGGCGTCAAGGTATTTCGACCTGGCCATCCTGCCATGGGCAGTCGACAAGCCAGTCATCCAGGAGCTGGCAGAGTCGGTAATTTTCGGCGCTGGCAAGCCATGCGTACTCGTTCCGTCTTTGCCCATCAAGCCCGTCAGGCACATGGCGTTGGCCTGGGACGGCAGCCGCGTCGCGGCCCGAGCGCTCGCCGACGCGTCACACCTGATGACCTCAGACATGCTGATCACGGTCCTGACCGTGCAGGGGGAAAAGCCACTCGAGCACGGCAACATCGCGCAGGACATGGCACATGCCTTACAACACAGAGGCCTGAACGCTCGGCCGCTGAGCGTGAAGCTGGCCGGGCGATCAATCGCTGAGTGCCTGCAGCAAGAAGCACTCAGCGCCGGCGCCGATCTGTTGGTCATGGGCGGCTTTGGTCATTCGCGCTTGAAAGAATTCATCCTGGGTGGCGCTACCCACGGGGTTCTGCAAGCCCTTCAAATGCCCGTACTGCTGTCACACTGAGCCGCTGCGATCAGCATCTTCATCACCACTTGGCTGGCCCTATCGCCGGCAAGCCGGCGATAGGGCCAGCCCCCATGCGAGATTACTGCAGCCAGGGCGGCGGCGGTTCTTCGCCCTTGACCGGCCCATGCTCGGCTTCTGTCCGCGCAGCTCGGCGGCGGACATCATCCAGGCGGGCAGCGTCGATTTCGCGCATCACGCCTCCCACATCCGCGACATGCTCATCATCCTCGAATTCGCCTGTCAACGGGCTGTCCGCACGCAGTTCACCTGCCTCGTACAGCGCCCACATTTCCTGGGCGAAGCGTGTGTCCTTCAATTCCGGTGCAAAGCGCCCGAAATAGTGGGCCATGTTCGCCACGTCACGCTGCAGCATGCTGAAGGCATGGTTGTTGCCGGCGGCATCCACCGCCTGCGGCAGGTCGATGATAACCGGGCCATCGGGGCCCAGCAGCACATTGAATTCGGACAGGTCGCCATGCACCAGGCCGGCACACAGCATCAGCACGATCTGGCGAATGACAAAGGCGTGGTACTCACGCGCCTCATCAGCCTCCAGGTGAACGTCGTTAAGGCGCGGGGCCGCATCGCCATCGGCGTCGGTCACCAGCTCCATCAGCAGTACGCCATCCTGGAAATCATAGGGTTTGGGCACCCGCACACCAGCATTGGCCAGGCGGAACAACGCCGCCACTTCAGCGTTCTGCCAGGCGTCCTCGGCTTCCTTGCGGCCGTACTTGCTGCCCTTGGCCATCGCCCGGGCCTGGCGGCTGTTGCGTACCTTGCGGCCTTCCTGGTACTCGGCGGCCTGGCGGAAACTGCGTTTGTTGGCCTCTTTATAGACCTTGGCGCACCGTACCTGGGCGCCGCAACGCACCACGTAGACGGCTGCTTCCTTGCCGCTCATCAAGGGTCGCAGTACTTCGTCGACCAGTCCGTCTTCAATCAGCGGTTCGATTCGTTTTGGCGTCTTCATCAGGCTTGTGTTCGGGGTCCTGTCTGGCCTTATGGCTGGGTTGGCGAACATCCTCTCACAGGCTGATGCGTCTTGCTCGTTTGTCTGCTCAGGCGGCGGTCCAACGCTGCGTTATCCAGTGCCGAACCTGGTCGAATGCCCAGTTGTACAGCACGGTGTAGGGCAAAATGATCACGAAGAAGCCCAGCTCAACCATGAGCGCCTGCCAAAGCGAGATATCCAGCATCCAGGCCGCCACCGGCAGGCACCACACCACCAGCCCCAACTCGAAACCCAGGCCGTGGGCAAAGCGTGCCGCGGCCTTCCAGTGAATGCGTGCGGTACGCACCCAACGGTCGACCAGCGCGTTGTAGAGCATGTTCCACACCATCGCGATCAGCGACAGGGTGACCGCAAGGCCACCGGCCGTTGCCAACGACTTGTCCATCACCCAGGACAAAAGCGGCGCGCACAGCAGCACGGCAAACACTTCATAGCCGATGGCATGGACCAGGCGCTCGGTAAAAGAGACTTTTTTCACGGCATTTTCCATCCAGTAGTGAACTTGTGCTTCACATTTTCTTTGATGGAACTGATACTCGCGACATATCTCCTATCGGTTTTATCAATACCTGTGCGCTACTCACCTGAAGCCCTCGTTGCCTTTGTAGAAGCCGCTGCCCTTGGCTCGTTTTCCGCCGCAGCGCGCAAACTGCGCAAGAGCCAGTCGACCATCAGCATCGCAATCGCCAACTTCGAGGCTGACATAGGTTGCGAACTGTTCGACCGTGCAGGCCGCCACCCCACCCTGAATGAGGCCGGCCGCCAGGTCTTGACCCACGTCGAGGCGATCCTCGATGCCAGCGCCCGGCTCGATGCGCTGGCGGTGAGGCTGGCCGAACAGGTAGAGCCGCTGGTGTCGGTGGTGATGTCCGACAGTTACAGCGTGACCTTTCAAGGCGCGGTGATAGGTGGCTTCGCCGCCAGCTACCCGCACACCGAACTGCGCTGCGGGCCTTCGGAAGACGCCGACGTTATCGACCTGATCCAGCAGGGCATGGCGCAGATCGGCATCCTTGCAGCGCAGCAGCGCTACCCGGCCGACATCGCCGTGGCACGCCTGCCGGAACATGCGCAATTCGCCGTTTACGTCAGCACAGGCCACGCCTTGGCAAAGCAGCCTGGCGTGCAGCCACAGCACCTGGAAAACGAGCGTCAGCTATACATCAGGACCTACGCACCGAGCCTGCACCACGGGCGCGGCCAGGCCTGGTCGGCGCCGGACTACCTGACCCTGCTGGAGTTCGCGGTGCGCGGCTATGGCTGGGCGGAACTGCCCAGGGCGCTGGTGGCGCGCTTCGGCAGTGGCCTGGTGGAATTGCCCGTGGCAGGCTACCCACGCAGAGTCGCGATGGATGTTGCCTGGTCGCGCAGGCGAGCCTTGGGCCCCGCCGGGCAATGGTTGGTGCAGCAATTGCTGGTGGGCGGTTCCACGCCCCAGTGACGGCCAATGCGAGCCCCTTTTGGCAGCCAATGAGCGAGACTGGCAGGCCAACAAAGCGCCGGGGTAGAACGTCTATTGATCGTGGCCCGCTTCGACAACCTGCCAACTGTCATCCGGATCGAAACGTTTCATGCCTTGGGCCAACGCTTCGCCCTGGGGCCCCAGGTCCTTCTCGAACACCTGGCCATCATGGCTGACCATGAAGCTCATCACGCCGGTGTCGTTGTACCTGGCCGGCCAGGCGACCATGGCGAAGCCACGGCTCATATGCTTGCCGATCAGGTAACTGTACGCACCACCCGGTGCCGAAGGGCCTTGAGCCTCGAGGATGCGGAAGTGGTAGCCGTACCAGTCATCACCGGGTGCATTCTGGCCGAACAGCGGGCCCAGCGGGCTGACCTGCCCGCCCGTTTCGTCCGCCCAGTACAAGCCGTCGCGCTTGCCGGGTGTGCTGAAAACCTGCCGGGCGTACTCCAGTGCGCCATCACCGTTATGGTCCTGCGTGGCGTAGTCCATCTGCGCATCGTGATAGGCAAGCAGCGACTGCACAGCGGCCAACTCGTCGCGGCCAATGCGCCGGGCACGAATCTCGGCACTGCCGGCCTTGAGGTCAAAGCGCCAGCCGCTGGCAGTTCGAGTGAGCGGAATGGGCAAGGTCCACTGCTCGCTGCCCACCGCCAGAATGGCCTGCCGGTCACCGTGCATCTGGATCTGGTGCTGCTGGTGGTACTGCTGCACGAACGCATCCACGTCGCTGCGCTGCACACCTTCGCGGGGGATGTAGGTGCGCCAGTCGTCACCGAGCAATTGCGTCAGGCGCGCCTGGTCTGCCTGCTCCACCCCCAGCGCCTCGACGAAGGCTGCGGCGGCCTTCTCTGGCGTGGGGAATGCCTGCTGCGCAGTGGCCAGGCATGACCAGGCGGCGCCAAGGGCAAACAGCCACAGGCCCAGCGACGACTTGCTTTGGCTCATGTTCATCGACGCCCCCCTCCACCACGGTGCATGGCCGCACTGGGCCGGGAGATGGTATGGCCCGCCGCACGCGATGCACTCGGCCGCTTGGCGAGCGCCTGGCTGGTGCGGCCACGGTTGGCCTGCGCCGCAGAGCGTGAGGGGGATCGCACGCCGTCGAACGCATTGTTCTTCGCCCTCCCAGCGCTATTGCCCGGTTTGTTGTGCAGCGCCTGGCGTGCCTGGCCGTTTGCCTGCCGGTGCTCCGCAGCACGGGGCCTGCTGGCCTGGGCTTCGCGAGCCCGGTCACGGGCTTCACGATTGCTGGTGGCCGGGCGTTCGATACCCGCCCGGTCCATCGAAGCACGGGCGCGATCGCGTGCCTGTGCACGCTGGGCATCGTCGCCACGGTAAGCTGCACGCTGGCTGGCACCGTCGAGCTGGCGGCCGAATTGCTGGCGGCTGCGGTTGTCACGGTACGGCACCCCATCGCGGTGCACGGCGTTGTGCTGCCAGGTGTTCTGGTTGTTGGCGATGCGGTTGTTGACGTTGATGTTGTTGTAACGATTGACGTCGATATCGATGTCGTTGCGCCCCCAGTCGCAATCGCCCCACAGCGAGTTGACGATCGCAACGCCAGTACCGAACGCCAGCCCGGCCAACAGCGCGCTGCCGGCGTAGTACAGCGGCGATGGCGGGTAATACACCGGCGGTGATGCGGGGTAGGCCCAGGTTCCGTAAGCGGTGGTCGGGTTGTAGGTGGGCACGTACACCACCTGCGGGTCGGCCGGCTGGATGATGATGGTGCTGGAGGACGAACTGCTGGCCGGCGCCGCTTGCGAGCTGGGCGCGGCTGCCGGGGCAGCCTGCACCGTGACGTTCTGGTACTGGTTGCTCTGCAGGTTGCCTGCGGCCTTGGCCTGCTGGCGCAGACGCTGCACGGCACCCATCACATCATCAGGCTGGGCCAGAAACGCATCCCCAAGGCGCTGCACCCACACCGGGTCCTGCCCGAGAACCACCAGCACCTGCGGGAACGCCACCAATGCCTGGACACTCGGGTCCCAGGCCTGCGTCGCCACTTGTTTGACAGCCTCATCCCCCTGAGCCTTGGGATTGGCCTTGGACCACGTCACTGCTTCGGCCACTTCACCGGGATAGGTGGCGGCCATCAGTACCTGTGCCAGCAGCGCGTCGGGATACAGCGCAATCGGCGCGAGCATCTGGTCCAGTTGCTCGGGGTTGAACACTGCCTGCTTGGCGGGTGCCGCCTCGGCGGCCGGTGCAGGCTCTTGCGCCTGGACCAGGCCTGGTTCACCACCCAGGCAAAGCAGAAGCGCCACGGCACATAACAATGGCATGCGCATCACAGTATCCCTCTGGCCCATACCGCGTGGAACTTAAGGTTAGCAAAGGCTGCCGTTCTCACACGGTGCTATCGATAGTCACTATCGAGAATGGCAATTTCTAATGATCGCGTCGGCTCAATAATCTTGCTCCATCGATTCGTCACACACCCATCTCCCGAATCCTGGAGCTTGCCGATGAACACTACGGCCCGCCTGCTGTTCGCCACCCTGTCCGCCGCTGCCATTGCCGTGCTCAGCGGTTGCGCCACCCACCCCGAACTGCGCCCCTACACCGCAGAAGAAACCCGCCAGCTGCAGCTCGAAGCCATCCAGCGCCAGGCACTCTCCCTGGATGAGTACGAGCTGCGCAAACGCGTGATCCTGCGCGCCGCCAGCGAACAGGTGGTGACCGAGGTGGCGGAGCCGGCCGGGGCGATAAAAGGTTGAATTGAAAGCCAGGCCATACGCTCACGTGCGGCCCCTGATCGACATCACCACCCGTTTGAAGCAGACCACGCTGTTTTCCCCGCCAGCCAACACGGGTATCCTGTGCCGCTCAAGCGCAAGCCTTCCAGGACGGTGACCATGACCAGGCCCCTTCTGTTGCTCAGTGCGGCCCTGCTGTTCAGCCCGGTGCTGCAAGCGCAGCAGATCCAACGCCAACTGGGCGATTTCGACTTCAAACTTGGCACCACGCCTTCACGCAGCATGGCCCAGGGGCTGATCTCGCCCAGCGCCAGCGGCGCCTTTCACGGTGGCCTGGACCTCAGCCACCCAAGCGGTTGGTACGTGGGCCAGTATGCGCCGAGCATGGGCGTGACGCCTGACTCCACACTGCGCCTTGACAGCTACCTGGGCTACAAGCACCACTTCGACAGCACACTGGGTTACGAAGTAGGCCTGATCCACTACAGCCAGCCGAACATCGCAGGGCCGGACAGCTATGCGTTGTATGGCGGCATTTCGGTCATGGGCAGCCGAATCGGCGGGGCCTGGCGTGACAACCCGGACAATCGCACCGGCACCCTGTTCGCCGATTTTGGCCAACTGCCGCTGTTCGACATCGACCTCACGGTCAAACTCGCCCATCACCGCCTGGGCACGCCCTTCACCATCGGCGACGGCAGCCAGGTGAATGCGTTCTCCGACTGGTCGCTGGAGCTGTCGCGCCCCTGGCTGGGCATCGACCTGAACCTGATCTACAGCAACTCCGACCTCAACGGCGGGGGCTGCGGTGCCTATGCCGGTATCAACACGTATTGCGAGAGCATGCTGACGTTCAAGGCTCAGCGCAGTTTCTTCTAGGGGGCCGGGGGCGGTTGCAGTGCGCTGTCTGCCCCCTCAGGCATCAAGGTGGCGATCAACGCCCTCACCGTCCCTGGCAACGCATCCAGCTCGCGCACCAGAATGCTGCGCTCGCGCACCGCCCACGCTTCATCCAGCTCGATGGTGACCAGGTTCATGGTCTGGCTGTGCCGGACAGCCGCCGACTCGGGGATGATGCCAATCCCCACGCCCGCCTCCACCAGCCGGCATATGGCCTCGAAGCTCGACAGCTGGATACGCAGCGACAGATTCAGGCCCATGCGTTCGACATGGTCGCGCAGGAAGCTGAGCAAAGTGCTGCCGTCGTGCAGGCCGATATGCTGGAACGCCAGCGTCTGCTTCAGCGTGACCTGCCTGCTGGCAGCCAGCTCATGCCCTGCAGGCACGATCAGTACCAGCCGGTCGGTACTGAAGTGCAGCACCTGCAAACCGCTGGCTTCCACGGGGCCGGCAATGATGCCCATGTCGCTGCTGCCATCGAGTACACCGCGCACGATATCCCGCGACAGGCGCTCCTGCAGGTCCACGGTCACGCCGGGACGTTTGGCGAGAAAGCCGGCCAGCACTTCGGGCAGGAACTCGGTCACTGCGGTGGTGTTGGCAAAAATGCGGATATGCCCGGCCGAATCGGTGCCGAACTGGGCGAACTCGGCTTTCAGGTAGTCCACCTGGCGCATGATCAACCGCGCGTGCATGAGCAGTTTTTGCCCGGCCGGTGTCAGTTCGACACCCCGGCTGTCGCGGTACAGCAGGCGCGTGTCGAGCTGCGCCTCCAGGGCCTTGACGCGCGCACTTGCAGCTGCCGGCGAGAGGAATGCGCGCCGCGCGCCTTGGGTCAGGCTCGGTGACTCGCCGATATGAATGAAAAGCCTCAGGTCTGCCAGATCAAAATGCATGGGCCTATCCGAATGTGGAGCAGGCGTTCAGCATACATGAACGCTGCCTTACATAAATGCAAATTCACAGAATGCCAGGTGCCTCGCATGATCGCTGCATAACAACAAATGCAGAGGCCAATGGTTATGACTGCTACGCACCCGCCCACGGATTACAGCGCCTGGATCGGCCGCACGGAAGAGGCCGTCGATGAGCTCAGCCGCAACCTGATCAAACGTATCGCCGCCACCTTCGGCGAAGCCGCCCCCGCCGTGGGGCAGCCCCTGCCGCCGCTATGGATGTGGTGCTTTTTCCAGGAACCGGTGGCCGAAACGCTACTGGGTAGCGATGGTCACCCGGCGCGCGGCGGCTTTCTGCCCCCCGCCGATAACCGCAACCGCATGTGGGCCGGGGGCCGTGTCGAGTTCATTTCCCCGCTCAAGGTCGGCGCCGAGGCCCATCGCCTGTCGACCATCGTGCATATCGAAGAGAAGCACGGCCGCACGGGCGCATTGCTGTTCGTCACGGTGCGCCACGAGTACTCCCAGCAGGGCGAACTGTGCGTACGTGAAGAGCAGGATATCGTCTACCGCGAACCGAACCCGCCCAAACTGAGCAGCGCCGCGCCAACCGCCCCTGGCGACTGGAGCGAGGCCGTCACGCCCTCCCCGACTCTGCTGTTCCGTTACTCCGCCGTCACCTTCAACGGCCACCGCATCCACTATGACCACCCCTATGTCACCGGCACCGAAGGCTACGCCGGCCTGGTCGTGCACGGTCCCTTGATCGCCACCCTCACCCTGCGCGCCTTCCTGCGCGCCAACCCTGGCAAGCGCCTGCGCCAATTCGCCTACCGCGGCGTACGCCCACTGACCGTGCCCACGCCATTCGAAGTGGCCGGGCGCATCGGCGCACCGGGCCAGGCGCAACTGTGGGCCGGTAATGCCGACGGCGTGGCGCAGAGCGCCGACGTGCTTTTCGACTGAGAACTGGACAGGGAACCCCGCATGCATACGTACGACAGTGATGACCTCAATGCCATCCGCGAAGGCGTGCGCGCCTTGTGCGCCGAATTCGACGCCAGCTACTGGCGCAAAATCGATGAAGAAAAAGGCTTCCCTGAAGCCTTTGTAAAAGCCATGACCGATGCCGGGTGGCTGTCGGCGATGATTCCGGAGCAGTACGGCGGATCGGGCCTGGGCCTGGCTGAAGCCTCGGTCATCCTCGAAGAAGTGAATGCCTGCGGTGGCAACTCCGGCACCGTGCATGGGCAGATGTACAACATGTTCACCTTGCTGCGCCATGGCAGCGAGGAACAGAAGCGCCACTACCTGCCCAAGCTGGCCAGTGGCGAGCTGCGCCTGCAGTCGATGGGTGTGACCGAGCCCACCACCGGTACCGACACCACCAAGATCAAGACCACCGCGGTGCGCCAGGGCGACAAGTACGTGATCAACGGGCAAAAAGTGTGGATCTCGCGGGTTCAGCACTCCGACCTGATGATCCTGCTGGCCCGCACCACGCCTTTGCCTGAGGTGAAGAAAAAGTCCGAGGGCATGTCGATCTTCCTGGTCGACCTGCGCGACGCCATTGGCAAGGGCCTGACCGTGCAGCCGATCGCCAACATGGTCAACCACGAGACCAACGAGCTGTTCTTCGACAACCTGGAACTGCCGGCCAGCAGCCTGATCGGCGAAGAAGGCAAAGGCTTCAGGTACATCCTCGACGGCCTCAACGCCGAACGTACCTTGATTGCCGCCGAGTGCATCGGTGACGGCCGCTGGTTCGTCGAAAAAGCCAGCGCCTATGCCCGTGACCGCGTGGTGTTCGGCCGGCCGATCGGGCAGAACCAGGGCGTGCAGTTCCCCATCGCCGAAGCGCACATCGAAATCGAAGCCGCCGACCTGATGCGCTGGCGCGCCTGCGCCGAATACGACAGCGGGCAGAATGCCGGGGCCAGCGCCAACATGGCCAAGTACCTGGCGGCGAAGGCCTCGTGGGAAGCCGCCAATGCGTGCCTGCAAACCCATGGCGGGTTTGGCTTCGCCTGCGAATACGACGTCGAGCGCAAGTTCCGCGAGACCCGCCTGTACCAGGTGGCGCCGATTTCCACCAACCTGATCCTGTCCTACGTGGCCGAGCACCTGCTCGAACTGCCGCGCAGCTTCTGAGGGCCTGAGCATGCAGCATACCCACGCCCTGGCCGGCTTTCTCGCCGACCTGCGCTACACGCACCTGCCCGGCCACGTGCTGGACCGCACTGAAGACCTGTTCCTGGACTGGCTTGGCTCGGCCTTTGCCAGCCAAGGCGCGCACCCGATCCCGCTGTTCGAGCGCTATGCCGAACGCATGGGGCCTGCGCAGGGCAATGCTCGAGTATTGACCAGCGGGCGCACGTCATCCCCCTACTTCGCTGCCCTGGTCAATGGCGCGGCCTCTCACCTGGTCGAGCAGGACGACCTGCACAACAGCTCGGTGCTGCACCCGGCGACCGTGGTGTTTTCTGCCGTACTGGCGGCGGCACAGGACCTTGGCAAGTCTGGCCAGGACCTGCTGCTGGCTGCAGTCGCCGGCTATGAAGCCGGCATCCGCATCGGTGAATTCCTCGGTCGCTCGCATTACCGCATCTTCCATACCACCGCCACTGTCGGCACCCTGGCCGCAGCCGTCGGGGTGGGCAAACTGCTGGGCTTCAACCAGGCGCAGTTCATCAACCTGCTCGGCAGCGCCGGCACCCAGGCCGCCGGGCTCTGGGAGTTCCTGCGCGACGCCGCCGATTCGAAGCAGTTGCATACCGCCAAGGCCGCCGCCGACGGCTTGCTGGCCGCCTACCTCACCGCCGATGGCCTGAGCGGTGCACGCAATATCCTCGAAGGCGAACAGGGCATGGCCGCCGGCATGTCCAGCGATGCCGACCCGGCGCGCCTGAGCGACCGTCTGGGCACGCGCTGGGCGCTGGTGGAAACCTCGTTCAAGTACCACGCTTCGTGTCGCCATACCCACCCCGCCGCCGATGCCTTGCTGCTGCTGATGCAGCGCGAAGGCCTTGGCCATGAACAGATCGCCAGGGTCGTCACCCGCGTGCATCAGGGCGCGATCGATGTGCTTGGCCGCGTCACCACACCTGCCACCGTGCACCAGGCCAAGTTCTCCATGGGTACCGTACTTGGCCTGATTGCGGTGCATGGCAGCGCGCAACTCATCGACTTCCGTGACCTGGCGCTGACCGACCCACAGGTCGCGCACTTTCGCGAGCACGTCGAGATGCAACTGGACGCCGAAGTGGACGCCGCCTACCCCAAGAGGTGGCTGGGCCGCGTGGACGTCACCTGCACCGATGGCCGCAGCTTCAGCGCCGCCATCGACGAACCTAAAGGCGACCCCGGCAACACCCTGTCGCGCCCGGAGCTTGAGGCCAAGTTTCAGCGCCTGCTGGCGTATTCCGGCGCGCGCAGCCCGGCCCAGGGCCAGGCATTGATCGAGCGCGTCTGGCAACTGCGCGACGCCCGCTCGCTGGCTGATCTGCACTGAACACCAACAGGTGACCCTATGACCCAAACAACGCCCCGCCCGCTGGACGGCATCACCGTGATCAGCCTGGAGCACGCTATCGCGGCCCCCTTCTGCACCCGCCAACTGGCCGACCTCGGCGCCCGCGTGATCAAGGTCGAGCGCCCTGGCAGCGGCGACTTCGCCCGCGGCTACGATCAGCGTGTCGATGGCCTGGCCTCGCACTTCGTATGGACCAACCGCTCCAAGGAAAGCCTCACCCTGGACCTCAAGCAGGACGCCGCCGACGGTATTCTCGAGGCCCTGCTGGCCAAGGCGGATGTGCTGGTGCAAAACCTCGCACCGGGCGCGGCAGCGCGCATGGGCTTGTCGTTCGACGCCCTGCACGCCCGCTTCCCAGGGCTTATCGTGTGCGATATCTCCGGGTATGGCGAAGGCGGCCCTTATGAAAAGAAAAAGGCCTACGACCTGCTGATCCAGAGCGAAGGCGGCTTTCTCTCGGTAACCGGTGGCCCTGGCGAAAACGACATGGCCAAGGCCGGCTGCTCGATCGCCGATATCGCCGCCGGCATGTACGCCTATACCGGCGTGCTCTCGGCGTTGCTGCTGCGTGACAAGACCGGCATCGGCAGCCGCATCGACGTGTCGATGCTCGAAAGCCTGGTGGAGTGGATGGGCTACCCGATGTACTACTCCTACGACGGCGCGCCGCCTCCCCCGCGCGCCGGCGCTTCGCACTCCACCATCTACCCGTATGGGCCGTTCCCAACCGGCGGTGGCGGCACGATCATGCTTGGCCTGCAGAACGAACGGGAATGGGCCTTGTTCTGCGAAAAGGTGCTGCTTGACCCGGCGCTGGCCAGTGATGACCGCTTCAATGCCAACTTCAAGCGCTCAGATAACCGCGAGGTGCTGCGGCAGATCATCATCGAGGGCTTCGCCAGCCTGTCGCTGGACGAGGTAGTGGCACGCCTTGAAGATGCGCAAATCGCCAACGCCCGGGTCAACGACATGCACGGGGTGTGGCAACACCCGCAGTTGCAGGCCCGCGGCTGCTGGCGTGAAGTGGACAGCCCGGCCGGCAAGCTGCCCTCGCTGCTGCCACCAGGGCGCAACGCGGCCTTTGCCCCGCGCATGGACGCCGTGCCGGCGCTGGGGCAACACACCCAGGGCATCCTCGGCGAGCTGGGCTTCAGCCCGGCAGAGCAAGCCAGCCTGGCCGCAGGTGGTGTGGTATGAACAGTGTGCGCTCTGCACTGTTCGTACCCGGCAGCCGGCCTGAGCGTTTCGCCAAGGCGCTGGCGGCAGGGGCCGATGCCGTCATCGTCGATTTCGAGGATGCCGTGGAGGAACCCCTCAAGCGCCAGGCCCGGGACCACCTGGAGGCGTTCCTGCAGGCCACGCCATTGGCGTCGGTGTGGGTCCGGGTGAATGCGCCGCAGCACGCCGAGCATGCGGCAGACCTGGCCTTCTGCGCGCAGCAGCCTGGCATCGCCGGCGTGCTGCTGCCCAAGGTGGAAAACGCCGCACAGGTGGCCGTTGCCCGGCACACCGGCAAACCGGTATGGCCCATTATCGAAAGCGCCAAGGGCCTGCTCGCGCTGGAGCAGATCGCCCATGCCGAGGGGGTCGAGCGGTTGTCGTTCGGCAGCCTCGACTTGGCGCTGGATCTACACTTGAACACCGACAGCGCTGCTGCCAGGCAGTTTCTCGACCAGGCGCGCATGGCCGTGCAGCTACACTCGCGGGGTGCCGACCTGCTGCCGCCGCTCGATGGCGTATTTCCTGCCATTGGCGACACCGAAGGTTTGCACCAGGCTGTACGGCATGCCTGCGACTTGGGGTATGGCGGGGCGTTGTGCATTCACCCCAGGCAAGTGCCGGTGATTCACGCGGCACTCGCGCCCGACGCCGAAGCGCTGGCCTGGGCCCGACGGGTGCTGGCGGCGAGCGCCGCAGCTAACGGGGCCGGTGCGTTTCAGCTGGACGGGCAAATGGTGGATGCGCCGGTGGTGTTGCGGGCGCAACGGTTGTTGGCACAGGCGTCCGGCTGAACTGAGCCGGCGTTCGGCTAAACCGAATGCCGCCTTACACAAATGCTAATTCACCACACGCAAACCATTGGTCCATCGTTACATCCATCCTCCTACAAAAATAAATCTGAGGTGACATCGATGTTCAAGCTGACCCAGGCGCTGTTCTGCGCCGCCGCAGTGTCCATGGCAGGCCTCGCCCAGGCTGCCGACCCGATCATCATCAAGTTCGCCCACGTCGTGGCCGACAGTACGCCCAAAGGCCAGGGTGCGCTGATGTTCCAGAAGCTGGTGGCGGCGGACCCGCAGCTCAAGGACAAGGTCAAAGTCGAGGTCTACCCCAATTCGTCACTGTTCGGCGACGGCAAGGAGATGGAAGCGTTGCTGCTGGGGGATGTGCAGATGCTGGCGCCTTCGCTGGCCAAGTTCGAGCACTACAACAAGCAGGTGCAAATCTTCGACCTGCCGTTCCTGTTCGACGACCTGGCGGCCGTCGACCGCTTCCAGCAAGGCCCGCAGGGCAAGGCACTGCTGACGTCGATGGACGACAAAGGCATCCACGGCCTGGCCTACTGGCACAACGGCCTCAAGCAGCTGTCGGCCAACAAGAAAGTGATCCTGCCCAAAGATGCCCGCGGCCTGAAATTCCGCGTGCAAGCCTCCAGCGTGCTCGAAGAGCAGTTCAAGGCGATCCGTGCCAACCCGCGCAAGATGAGCTTTGCCGAGGTTTATCAGGGCCTGCAGACCGGCACGGTCAACGGTACCGAAAACACCTGGTCGAACTACGAAAGCCAGAAGGTCAACGAGGTGCAGCCGTTCTTCACCGAGACCAACCACGGCCTGATCGACTACATGGTGATCACCAACGCCAAGTTCTGGAACGGCCTGCCTGAGGATGTGCGTGGCGAGCTGCAAACGCTCATGGACCAGGTCACCGTCGAGGTGAACAAACAGGCCGAAGCCCTGAACCAGACCTCCAGGCAGAAAATCATCGATGCCAAGACCAGCGAGATCGATGCCCTGACTGCCGAGCAGCGCCAGCAATGGCGTGAGGCCATGCGCCCGGTGTGGGACAAGTTCTCCGATCAGATCGGCGCTGACTTGATCAAGGCAGCCGAGGCCGCCAACAAGGCTTCCTGACAGCCGCACGCCCTGCCCCGGCCACCTGCGCACAGGTGGCCAGCCCTCTCTCTGTCTGGAGAATTCCTATGCAATCGCTCAGGCGTGTCTGGGAGCACTTCGAGGAGGGCATGATCGCCTTTCTCCTGGCGGCCATGACCTTGGTGACCTTCGTCTACGTAGCACTGAACAACCTCTATACCGTGTTCTACACGCTCAGTGACCACTGGGCTTTTGCCAGTGAGCTGCTGCTGGGCATCGGCGACCACCTGATGGGCTACGCCCAGGAAATGACCTGGAGCATCGCCCTGACCAAGGCGCTATTCGGTTGGCTGATCTTTTTCGGGATCGCCTATGGCGTGCGCACCGCTGGCCACTTGGGTGTCGACGTACTGGTGCGGCGCACCCGCAAGCCAGTGCAACGGGTACTGGCGATGATCGCCTGTGCCTGTTGCCTGGCGTATGCCGGGCTGTTCCTGGTGGCCAGCATCAAATGGGTAAGCGCCGTGCTTGTGGCCGGCATCGGCGCCGAAGACCTGGACCGCTATGGCATCAAGGTCGGCCATATCGCGCTGATCGTGCCCTTCGGTTTCGCCTTGGTCATTGTCCGCTACCTGGAGATCCTCTATCGCCTGTTCACCCATCGCCAGTATGGCCTGGGCCTGGCCGACGAGGCTGCAGAGGCGAGCAAGCTGGCCAACCCGGGTGAGGAGCATCACTGATGACGGTTATCTGCCTGTTCCTGTTGTTGTTCGTGTTCATGTTCCTGGGAGTGCCGATCGCGATTTCGCTGGGCTTGTCGGGCGCACTTTCAATCCTGATGTTCAGCCAGGACTCCCTCAGCTCGCTGGCGATCAAGCTGTTCGAGACCTCCGACAGTTACACCTTCCTGGCCATCCCGTTCTTCCTGCTGTCGGGCGCGTTCATGACCACCGGTGGCGTGGCCCAGCGGCTGATCGACTTCGCCAACGCCTGTGTGGGGCACATCCGTGGCGGCCTGGCCATTGCCGCGGTGCTGGCATGCATGCTGTTCGCCGCGTTGTCGGGCTCGTCGCCGGCCACGGTCGCGGCGGTGGGTTCGATTGCCGTTGCCGGCATGGTGCGCTCCGGTTACCCCCGCGAGTTCGGGGCCGGGATCATCTGCAACGCCGGCACCCTGGGCATCCTGATTCCGCCATCGATCGTCATGGTGGTGTACTCGGCGGCGACCGAGACCTCGGTAGGCAAGCTGTTCATGGCCGGTGTGGTGCCAGGCATCCTGCTGGGCCTGGCGCTGATGGTGACGATCTACATCGTCGCCCGGATCAAGAAACTGCCCGCACAACCTCGTGCCAGTTTTGCACAATGGTTGAGCACCGCCAGGCGCGCGTTCTGGGGGCTGTTGCTGTTGGTGATCATCCTGGGCGGCATCTACAGCGGCATGTTCACCCCCACCGAGGCGGCCGCCGTGGCAGCGGTGTACTCGGCGTTCATCGCACTGTTCGTGTACAAGGACATGCGCCTGCGCGACTGCCCGAAGGTGTTGCTGGAGTCGGGCCGGCTGACCATCATGCTGCTGTTCATCATCGCCAACGCCATGTTGTTTGCCCATGTGCTGACCACCGAGCAGATCCCTCAGCAGATCACCCAGTGGGTGCTGTCCGAGGGCCTGACGCCGATCGGTTTCCTGATCATGGTCAACGTGGTGCTGCTGGTGGCGGGCAGCTTCATGGAGCCGTCGGCGATCATCCTGATCCTGGCGCCGATCTTCTTCCCGATCGCCATGAAGCTTGGGATCGACCCGATTCACCTGGGCATCGTCATGGTGGTGAACATGGAGATCGGCCTGGTGCATCCGCCGGTGGGGCTGAACCTGTTCGTGACTTCAGCGGTGACGGGCCTGACGCTGGGGCAGACGATTCGCGCCGCGCTGCCGTGGCTGTCGATCCTGCTGCTGTTCCTGGTGCTGGTGACTTACGTGCCGTTCATTTCGCTGGCACTGCCGCAGTGGTTGGGCATGCCGTAATGCACTGATCTTCCGGGCCCCATCGCCAGCGATGGGGTCAGTGCAGGCATCAGATCCCTCCACCCTCCAGCACCTGCGACATGACCTTGGCCAATGCCGTGACCATCACATCCGCCGTCGGCCGGTGGACGATGACGATTTCGTAGCTGTCCACCTCAGGCAACCCGTGTTGCCTGCCAAGCACCCGATGCTCAGGGGTCGCCGCCCGTGGTGGCAACAGGCTGATGCCCATGCCGTCGGCCACCGCTGCCTGGATGCCACTGAGGCTGGAGCTGGTGAAACTGATGCGCCAGCGCCGGCCCATGCCTTCGATGGCGGTGATCATGTCATCGCGGTACAAGCCGCGTGGCGGAAAGGTCACCAGCGGGATCGGGTCGAGCTCGAAGGACGGCATGCGTGCGCTGTCGATCCACTGCAGACGCTCGGGCCAGCACGCCACGCCTTCGCGGCTGTTGCGTCGCTGCTTGAGCAACACCAGGTCAAGTTCGCCGTTGTCATAGGCCTGGCTGAGGTCGCGGCACAGGCCGCTGGTGACCTCCAGCTTGACCTGCGGGTGCAGCCGGCTGAATGCCGACAGCGCGTTGGTGGTGCGCCCGCCGACGAAATCTTCGGGAACGCCCAAACGTACGGTGACGCCGACCATGGCACCGGCCAAAGCCTCGAGCATCTGGTCGTTCAATGCCAGCATGTGCCGGGCGTAGCCGAGCAAGGTCTGGCCGGCGTCGGTCGGCAACACGTCACGGTTCCCGCGCACCAGCAGGCGATGGCCGACCATATCCTCGAGCCGGCGGACTTTCTGACTGATGGTCGATTGCGTCGAATGCAGGCGTGCGGCAGCGGTGGTGAAGCTGCCGCAATCGGCCACGACGACGATGGCACGCAGCAGGTCGAGGTCGAACAGAGCCCTATTCGATTTAACGCTGATAGACATCCTGGTATTCAACATTTGAATGGTAAGGTTGTCTTCTACCATGGCTAATCGCCAAGCGCCACGCCTTCGCGCCGCGGGTCGGCTCCACCCGACCAGCCTGGGCCGGTACGCTGGATGATCTGCATGCCGCTGGTCATGGTCATGGGCGTCACCTCATGGCCCCAGGCCGCCAATTGCCGGACCAGCGCCGGGCTGGTCAGCCCGGCTTCCACTTCGGTACCGGCGTTGCGGCTGCCGAAGTTGGGCAGGTTGCTAGCCTGTTGCGGGTCGAGCCGCCAGTCCAGCAAACCCACCAGCGCCTTGTTGACGTAGCCGATGATCTGCGAGCCACCGGGTGATCCGAGGCTGGCCACCAGTTCCCCGGACGCCTGCGAAAACACCAGGGTCGGAGCCATCGCCGACAACGGCCGCTTGCCCGGTTCAACCCGGTTGGCAACGAGCTTGCCCTTCTCCTGTGGGATGAAGGAAAAGTCGGTCAACTGATTGTTCAGCAGGAAGCCCTTGACCATCAGATGCGAACCGAATGCCGCCTCTACCGAAGTGGTCATGGCCAGCGCCTGACCGCTGTCATCCACCGCCGAAAGGTGCGAGGTGGAAATGCGCAACGGCGAGCGGTCCGGGGCCAAGGCCAGGTCCGCGCCCTGCGGCTTGCCCGGTCGCGCATGTTTCATGCTGAAGTCGCCGATCAGCTCGGCCCGCCCGGCCAGGTACGCCGGGGCGGTCAATGCCTTGAGCGGTATCGGCACATAGTCGCTGTCGGCCAGGTACTGGGCACGATCGGCGTAGGCCAGCCGTTCGGCCTCGGCAATCAGGTGAACGGCCAGCGGCGCAGGCTCAAGGCCTGCCGGCGAAGCACTGACGCTGGGCGGTAGCTTTGCAAGGTCGCGTTGTGGCATGGCGTGCTGCAGCGCCTCGAGGATGCCCAAGGTCTGCAGCACGGTCACTGCACCTGAAGATGGCGGCGGCATGCCGCAGATCTGCCAGGCCTTGTAAGGGCCGCATAACGGCGTGCGCTCCTTGGCCTGGTACTGGCGCAGATCCTCCAGTGACAGGAGCCCGGCATTGGCATGCGCCTGTACCTGGGTGACGATCGCTTCGGCAATTTCACCGGTATAGAACGCATCGACGCCCTGCTGTGCGATGCGTTCGAAGGTATGCGCAAGTTCGGGGTTGCGCAGCAGCGCCCCCACCGCCAGCGGCTGGCCGTGCTCATCCAGGAAATAGCGGGCCATGGTGGGTGAACCGGCGATGAAAGGGTCACCCGCCAGCAACGCATGCAGGCGCTCGGACACAGGGAAGCCACTGCGCGCCAAGGCAATGGCCGGCGCGAACAGTTGATGCCACGGTAGCTTGCCATGTTGCTCGTGCGCCATTTTCAAGGCACGCAGCACCCCTGGTACGCCTACCGAGCGCCCGCCGATCTGCGCTGCGCGGAACGGCATCGGGGTGCCGTCCGGTTGCAGGAACAGCGTTGGCGTCACTGCGGCCGGCGCGGTCTCGCGGCCGTCGAATGCCTGTACCCGTTTGCCGTCCCAGTACAGGATGAACGCCCCACCGCCAATGCCGCTCGATTGCGGCTCGACCAAGGTGAGTACCATTTGCATGGCAATTGCCGCATCGATGGCACTGCCACCGGCGCGCAGCATCGCCCGCCCGGCTTCGCTGGCCAGCGGGTTGGCAGCCGCCACCATGTGCCGGGTGGCGTGAACCGGGTGCAGGCCGGAGCGGTAACCTGACCCAAGCTCAGGGGGCGCGGGCAGCGGCTGGTCGGCCCAAGCCCATTGGCTGGCCAGGGCAAGGCACAGGGTGCTGATCAATCGGGTTGGCGATGGCATTGGTGGCGTCCTGTCGAAGTGCATGCCTTGGGCGCCCAACATAAACCAGGCCATGTACTGCGCAAAGCGCCGTGGCACCACCTCGACATTCAATGCAGAATTTTTCGTATACAAAAATGAACATTTCTGGTTACATCAACCCGCGCCTACGACAGTGGTAATCGCCGCTGCGTATTGCGACAGGCTAAAGCCATGCATTACCCCTATCTGCTCATTCCCTTCGAGCGCCCTCTGCGAATCGACGCATTCGCCGTTCACCCGTTGCCCTTTGCACCCATCCGCCGTCTCGCGCCTGGTCTTCGTGACTCAGCGGTGTCGGCGCGTGCGCGGCTGCGCTGACTGGCCCTGCTGCCCACGCCGTGTTTTACACACCGAGCCTGGTTGCCCTCGAGAAAAAACCAGGTGTCCGCACTGACGAATTGCACCCCGCCATTGGCGGGAAGGAATACCTATGCCCAAGACTTTGCTGATAAAGAACGCCGAACTGCTGGTGACGATGGACGGCGAGCGCCGCGAGATCAGACGCGGCGGCCTGTTCATAGAAGACAACCTGATCAAGCAGGTCGGCCCCAGCGACGAGCTGCCCCAGCACGCCGACGAGATTCTGGACATGACCGGCAAGGTGGTCATCCCGGGGCTGGTCAACACCCACCATCACATGTATCAAAGCCTAACCCGCGTGGTCCCGGCGGCCCAGGACGGTGAACTGTTTAACTGGCTGACCAACCTTTACCCGATCTGGGCACGGTTGACGCCCGAAATGATCGCGGTATCGACCCAGACCGCGATGGCCGAACTGATTCTCTCCGGCTGCACCACCTCCAGCGACCACCTGTACATCTACCCCAATGGCTGCAAGCTCGACGACAGCATCCACGCCGCCGGGGAAATCGGCATGCGTTTCCATGCCGCACGCGGCAGCATGAGCGTGGGGCGCAGCCAAGGCGGGCTGCCGCCAGACTCGGTGGTGGAAAAGGAAAGCGACATCCTCAAGGAGTCGCAGCGCCTGATCGAGGACTACCACGACGCCAGCCATGGCTCGATGCTGCGCGTGGTCGTGGCGCCCTGCTCGCCGTTCTCGGTCAGCCGCGACCTGATGCGTGAAGCGGCGGTGCTGGCACGCAACTACGGGGTTTCGCTACACACCCATTTGGCTGAAAACGTCAACGATATCGCTTACAGCCGCGAAAAGTTCGGCATGACCCCTGCCGAATACGCCGAGGATCTGGGCTGGGTCGGTCACGATGTGTGGCACGCGCACTGCGTGCAACTCGACCAGCACGGCATCGAGCTGTTCGCCCGTACCGGCACCGGTGTGGCCCACTGCCCATGCTCGAACATGCGCCTGGCCTCGGGTATTGCACCGATCCGCAAGATGCGCGACCACGGGGTGCCCGTAGGCCTGGGCGTCGACGGCTCGGCCTCCAACGATGGCGCCAGCATGATCGGTGAAGTGCGCCAGGCGCTGCTGCTGCAGCGTGTCGGCTTCGGCCCTGATGCGATGACCGCACGCGAAGCGCTGGAAATCGCCACCCTCGGCGGTGCCAAGGTGCTCAACCGTAATGACATCGGCGCCTTGGCGCCGGGCATGGTCGCCGACTTCGTCGCCTTCGACCTCGGCCATGTCGCCTACGCAGGCGCCCACCATGACCCGCTTGCGGCCTTGGTGTTCTGCACCCCGACCCAGGTCGATACCAGCGTGATAAACGGCCGTGTAGTGGTCAAGGACGGCCGCATCACCACCGTCGACCTTCCGCTGGTGCTGGAGCGCCACAACCAGTTGGCCCGTCAGTTGGTTACCGGCGATTGATGGCGGCCTGCAAGCCTGTAGAGCGGCGCGCAGGCGCCGCTTTTACTGCCCCTGTGCAAGGCGCTGTCAAAGCACCTTCACCGCTCGACCGATGAACTGCACAGGCCCGGTTGGGCGTCCGGTCGGCGAGCCGCCCGCTCTTTCCAGGGTCAGTTCGAACAGTTGGTTGGGCTCCAGGGGAGGCAGGTCATGCGCGGGCACGCGATATTGCTCGCCAGGTTTGACCAGGCCCAGCGACAGTGGCGCCTGCCACTGTTCGCCCTTGGTCCAGAACTGCAGCACCTTGTCGCTCGGTACCGCGAACTGCCCCAAGGGAATCAGTTGAATGCTGCGGGCATCGCTTGCCTGTACCACCCACCCCGGGGCACTGTCTGCCGGCGCAACCAGCACCACAAGGTAGGAAGGCTCCGGCGCCTTGGCGGTCAGCAGCGTGAAGGCCAATAGCAGGCTGGCAACCAGGCCTGCACCCGCCAGGCCTTGCCATAGCACCAGGCGATGCCACCAGCGCCTTGGCTGTGCTGACGCCGCCTTGCGCTGTGGCTGTGACTGTGACTGTGCATCGACGCTGCGGCTGATCCGCCCCCACAAACGTGGGTTGGGTGGCAAAGGCTCTGCGAGTGCGTTCAACGCCAATAGCCGCTGCTCCCAGGCATCCACGGCACCACGCAACTGCTGATCCCCCGTCAGGCGCTGGCGCACGGCCTCATGTTGTTCGGCCGACAAGGTACCCAACACATACTCCCCGGCCAACTCATCAAGTGCCTCGGCGGTTTCGCCCAGTGGCTTCTTCATCCCATGCACTCCCGCAACGCCTTCAGGCTGCGTTTGATCCAGGCTTTGACGGTACCCAACGGTGTGTTCAGCAACCCGGCGATTTCGGCATGGCTGCAACCGTCGACATACGCGTGCAGGATGCACAGCTTGCGTGAGGGTTCCAGTTGCTCGAGGCAACGGTGAACCTTGGCCGAGTCCGCCATAAGATCGATATCACTCGCGAAGGGCAACGGTACTTGTGCACTGCCAAACGCCCCTTCATCCAGCACGACTTCGCGCCGGGTGTCGCGTATGTAATTGAGCGCAAGGTGCCGGGCCACGCTATAGATCCAGCCCCGCGCAGAGCCGCGCGCAGGGTCGAAGCTGGCAGCCCCGGACCATATCCGAATGAAGGCATCGTGCAGGATGTCTTCTGCTGTAGCGTGGTCGCGGGCGATACGGCGCACCACACCTAGCAGGCGTGCGCCCTCCTCCTCGTAGAGTGCATGCAGCGCTCGGCGGTCTCCCCGTGCGCAGGCTTCAAGGCAACGCTGAAAGTCGAAAGGGGGCAAAGGTGAGTTCACTGCAAGGTCAGCCCTATAGTCCCTGGACGGTTCCCCCAGCCATTGGGCCGGGGGGCTGTCGATCAGCGTAGACGTCAGTGGCTCACCTGCCTATGCGCACTGCCATCATTTTGCCGCCCAGAAGATATAGTCAGCCTGGTAATCAACGATTTTGCGCTCACCTTTGTTTTGCATCGAGCAGGCAGTTGCCGGCGCAACACCGCCGCGGGTGGCCACGCGCTGGATATAGCTCACACCGGTCATGGCCCCTTTACCTTCGGCCGGGCTGGCCTGAACCAGCTGGTAAGGCAGGTCGCCCTTGGCCGCTGGCGCCACGGCCAATTGGGTGCCGGTGACCTTCGAGCCGTCTTTGGCCTGCCAGGTGGCGGGCGGCCCGAAATAGTCGCCCACCGCCTTGCCAGACCTGTCCTTGAGTACCGCTTTGGGGCCGACGAATGTCCACTCGGTCTGGCCGGGGGCATTGGCTTTGTCGCGGCATTCGTAGGTGACCTGGCCCACACCGACGGTTTCCAGCATGACGGCGTGGCCATCCGGAACCTTGACCGCGTCGGGCAAGGCGGATTGAGCGTGAGCGGCTTGGCTGGCCACGATCAGGACAAGACCGCCTGTGAGCATCAGCATGGTAACTGGGCTGTTCATGGTGCAAATCTCCTGGCGAGTAATCGACAGCGCGAAGTCGCGCTACCTGTAATACCCGCCAGGTTGCAGATTGGATGCACCTGTGGAAAAAAATTGT
Source organism: Pseudomonas sp. M2 (assembly GCF_015751845.1). Classification (NCBI taxonomy): domain Bacteria; kingdom Pseudomonadati; phylum Pseudomonadota; class Gammaproteobacteria; order Pseudomonadales; family Pseudomonadaceae; genus Pseudomonas; species Pseudomonas sp. M2. The sequence goes on along the minus strand of NZ_JADOUD010000001.1, from coordinate 4,706,311 downwards.
GCATCCACCCGTACGTTGCCCGGCTTGCCTGTCAGCCTACCTGGGCCGGTGCCGTCTTGGCTGCTTTGCGCAGGCTCCACACACCCCATGCCAGGCCGATCACAGCAGCAATGACCGAGCCCGAAAGTACGCCAAGCTTGGCCGCACCCAGAACGCCAGGGTCAGAGAACGCCAGGTTGGCAATGAAGATCGACATGGTAAAGCCGATGCCTGCCAACAGCCCGATCAGCGTGATGCCGTGCCAGGTAACGCCCGCCGGCAACGCGCACCAGCCCAACCGTACCATCAGCCAGCTGATCGTCACGATACCCAACGGCTTGCCCAGGACCAGCGCCACAGCGACGCCTGTCATCACCCAGTGAGGGCCATCGGCAGACAGGTCGACACCAGACAACCCGACACCGGCGTTGGCCAGGGCGAACAGCGGCATGATCGCGAAAGCCACCCAAGGGTGCAGATGGCCTTGCACGCGCAGCACTGGGGCGACCAGCTCGCGCTGCGCCACACGCAGGTTTTTCAGCGGGCTCATGAGTTCGCTGTCATCGATCTGCGGTGCCTTGGCGCGGCCTAGCAGGTCGTCGGTGAAGCGGGTGACGGCCTCCAGTGGGCGCTCGCCCAAAGGCATGGCCCGAACCGGTGTCATCAGGCCAAGCACCACGCCCGCCAAGGTGGGGTGGGCACCGGTCATCAACATGCCCAGCCAGGTGATGAACCCGGGGATGATGTAGGCATAGGCCGAACCGACACCTATCTTCTGCAGGCCGAGCACCAGCAGCAGGCCGATGGCGGCGACGCCGAAACCGCTGTAATCCAGGCCACCGGAGTAGAAGAAGGCAATGATCAGCACCGCGATGATGTCGTCGATGATCGCCAGGGCGAGCAGGAACACCCGCACATTGGAAGGGATCGACTTGCCCAGCAGCGCCAGCACACCCACTGCAAAGGCGATGTCGGTGGCAGTCGGCACTGCCCAACCTTCTTGCGCGGGAGGCGAATGATTGAACGCCAGGTAGATGAGCGCGGGTACCACCACACCGCCGACAGCCGCCGCCATCGGCAGCGTGGCCTGGCGCAGGCTGGACAGCGCGCCTTCATGAATTTCGCGACGGATCTCCATACCGACGACCAGGAAGAAGATGGTCATCAGGCCGTCGTTGATCCAGAAATGCAGTGACTGGGAATAGACCAGCGAGCCGACACCGAAGCTTATCGGCGTGTGCCAGAGGGCGTCATAGCTTTCGGCAGCGGGCGAATTCGCCCAGATCAGTGCTGCAACGGCGGCGATCAACAGTACGACGCCGCTCACGGCCTCGATATGCAGAAAGCGTTCGAAGTTGGCGAATGCGCGTTGGGCAATTTGCTGGGCACGGGGCATTACGTGTTTTTGCATGGGCACAAGAACTCCCGCACGGCGGCCCGACCTGCGTAGTTATTTAACCTGCGTCACTGCGTCATGCAGCTAGCACCCGGCGGGGATTCTAGCGCAAAACCTGGATACTGTGCACGAAAGCGTCTTTCAACGCCTGGTTGCAGCCACCTGAACGCCTGCCCGCGGCACAGCAACTGCGACACATTTGCAACCGGAATATTGGGCAGATTGCGAATTCGTTCCTAGTATGAAGACGTTATAGCGATTGCGTTGCGTGCCTGCTGGATGCCTCTCTACAAGGAGTCGAGAATGCCTTTGCCTGTCGTTGCTCAGCGGTACCTTACCTTGTTACTGGCCTTGGCCAGCGCTGCCGCCCAGGCCGAGCAAGGCGCCCCAACCGAGGACCCGCAACTGATTCGCGTGCTGCTGGCTGCCGAACTGGAAACGACCCTGTCCAGCCAGATGAGTGGCACCTTGGGCGAAATCCAGACGCACTTCGGCGACCAGGTGGCCAAAGGCGTCACATTGGCACGTTTCAACTGTAACGAAGCCCAGGCCCGTAGCAAGGTCGCGGTGGCTGAACTGGCCATGGCCCGGCAGAACCTGCAGGCCAAGCAACAGTTGCGCAAGCTGGACGCAGTGGGCGACATCGAAGTGGCCGCAGCCAAAACCGAAGTGCAGAAGGCCGATGGGGCCCGCGCCATGGGTGAGGCGCAGATGAGCTATTGTCGGGTCCTGGCGCCGTTTTCGGGCCATGTGGCCAAGGTTTACGTCAAGCCCTACCAAACTGTCAGCGCAGGTACACCGCTGTTTGACCTGGTCAGCGATGGTGCATTGAAGGTGCGCCTCAATGTCCCTTCCAGCCAGTTGAAAACGCTCAGCCCCGGCCAGCCGTTGACGGTTAACGTTCACGAAACGGGCAAGACCTACCCGGCCAAGGTCAGCGTGATCAATGCCAGGGTAGATGCGGTGGCACAGACGGTGGAGCTTGAGGCGCGCTTCGATCAACGCTTTCCCGAACTGATGGCCGGCATGAGCGGCACCGCGCGGTTCGACCATGACCGTGAATAGGCCGCTACCTCACCCACAGCTATTGCTGCAGCTGGACGCCCTGCGCGACAAGGCCATGGCCGCCGAGACGCTGGGCGCACTGGCGTTCAGCATGGCCAACGACCTGTACCCGCTGCTGCCCTTTCACCAGGCGCTGGTGTTCGGCCAAAGCAAGGCCGGCCTTGAACTGCTGTGCGTGTCGGGCCTGGCGCGGCCCAGCGAAGACTCGCCCTACCTGGTCTGGCTCAGGCGCGCCAGCCGTTGGCTGGCCGGGCGTCTGGCCGATGCGCAGCCTACCTGGCTGACCCTGGACAACGCCTCGCCGCCCGAAGACATCGCTCAGGGCTGGACCGAATGGTGGCCTTCGGGGCTGTGGTGTATACCGCTGCACGTCCCTGCCGGCGAGCGCCTGGGCGTGCTTGTACTGCTGCTTGAAGAAGCCCCGCCGCCGGTGGTGCATCAGCAACTCGATGGCCTGATACGCACCTGGGCGTACTGCTGGAACACGCTGACACGGCGCCGCCGGCTCGGTCGATGGCGCCCCAGCCGGCGTCAGGTGCTGGTGACCTTGCTGGTAGCAGCGTCGCTGTTATTGGTGCCAGTGCGTCAGACGGCACTGGCACCGGCACAGATCGTCTCGCGCCAGGCACAGATTGTCAGCTCTCCGATCGACGGCGTGATCGCCCAGGTATCGGTACGACCCAACCAGCCGGTGCAAGCCGGCACGCCGTTGTTCACCCTTGACGAAACCACCTTGCGCAGCCGCGCCGAGGTGCTCGGCAAGGAGGTCGCCGTGGCCGATGCCGAATTGCAGGCTGCCAACCAGCGGGCGTTCGACAACCCGCAAAGCAAAAACGAACTGACCCTGCTGCAAGGCCGCGTCCAGCAGCGACGGGCCGAACTGGCCGCTGTACAAGCGCAACTGCGGCGCACCCAGGTGCTGGCTCCACGCGCCGGGGTGACGGTGTTCAGCGACCCCAACGACTGGCTCGGCAAACCGGTGACAACCGGCGAGCGCATCATGCACGTTGCCGACCCTGCGCAACCGGCCATGCAGATCCAGCTCGCCGTGGCCGATGCCATAGCCCTGGAACCTGGCGCCGAAGTGACCTTGTTCCTCACTGCCTATCCGCTCAGCCCACTCAAGGGCAAGATCCTCGAAACCAGCTATCAGGCCAAACCCAGCGACGATGGCGTGGTCGCCTACCGTCTGCTGGCAAGCATCGACGAGCATTCCGAGCATGCCCGCCTGGGCCTGCATGGCACCGCCAAGCTCTATGGCGACCGCGTCATGCTCGGCTACTACCTGCTGCGTCGCCCGCTGGCCACGTTCCGAGCCTGGAGCGGCTGGTGATGCTGGATCCCAGCGACCTGCCGCTGCCGCCACTGCGCGAGGACCTGCGCCTGTGCGAAGCCGCCGACAGCCGAGAAGGCGAACCGGCGTGGATGATCCACGACACCGTGCTGAACCGCTTCTACCGCATCGGCTGGCTGGAGTTCGAATGCCTGCTGCGCTGGGGCCAGACACCGCGCCAGATCAGCGAGCAGGTGTCGCACGACAGCGCGCTCAAGCCGGATATCGAGCAGGTGCTGGCATTGCGTGCGTTTCTCGAACAACACCACCTGCTGCGCCCAGGCCCCGAGCAACTGGCCAGGCTGCAAACCGCCAACGAGACGCGCACCTGGTCGAGCTGGCGCTGGTGGCTGCACCACTACCTGTTCTTTCGCGTGCCGCTGCTGCGCCCACAAGCGGGCCTGCAGCGCCTGGCCGCTGCCTTGGGCTGGCTGTTCCATCCGCTGACCGGGCTAACGGTGATTGGCTTGACCATCCTGGGCGTGATCCTGGTGATGCAACAATGGGACAGCTTCACTCATGCCGTGGTGGAATCATTCTCCACCGAAGGCCTGTTCAGCTTTGCCCTGGCGCTGGTGGTGGCAAAAACCCTGCACGAGCTCGGCCATGCCCTGGTAGCCACGCGCCTGGGCTTGCGCGTCGGGCACATGGGTGTGGCGTTTCTGGTGTTGTGGCCAATGCTTTACACCGACACCGGCGAAAGCTGGAAGCTCAAGCGTGCCCACCAGCGCCTGGCGATCGCTTCGGCGGGCATCGTCACCGAGCTTTCCCTGGCGGGCTTGGCGACCCTTGGCTGGGCCGTGTGCGACGATGGCGCCCTGCGCAACGCCCTGCTGTACCTGGCGACCACCAGCTGGGTCCTGTCCCTTGCGCTCAATGCCAGCCCTTTCATGCGCTTCGACGGCTATTTCATCCTCAGCGACCTGCTTGACTTCCCCAACCTGCACGAACGCTCTTCTGCGCTGGCTCGTGTAGCCATGCGGCGCACCCTGCTGGGGCTCGACGAAGCCTGGCCGGAGCCTTTTCCCATTGGCCAGCGACGCCTGCTGGTGGCGTTTGCCTTCGCTACCTGGCTATATCGCCTGGTGCTGTTTCTCGGCATCGCCGTGGCGGTCTACCTGTTTTTCTTCAAACTGTTGGGGATCGTGCTGTTCATGGTCGAATTGGCGTGGTTCATCGCGCTGCCGGTGAAACGTGAGCTGAGCCACTGGTGGCAACAGCGGGCACGCATTCCGGGGCAGCGCAAGCGGATATTCTATGTGTGCCTTGGCCTGGCCCTGCTGGCCCTGGCAGTACCTTGGCACAGCCAGGTAAATGCCGTAGGTGTGGCCCGTGCCGAGCACCAGCTGCGCGTCTACACCCCCTACCCTGCACGGCTGAAAAGCCTGCACCAGGCGGGCCCTGTCAAGGCCGGCGACGTACTGGCAGTGCTTGAGGAGCCGGACCTGAACTCACGCATGCGCAGCAGTGAGGCCAGCGCCCGCAGCTATGAGGCACGCTTGTCGGGGCTGCTGGCCGACCCTGCGGGGCTGGCCGAGGATGCTGCCACCCAACAGCGCCTGATGGTGCAGAACGAGGAAGCACGCGCCGCGCGCAGCGAGATTGCCCGGCTCAACCTGCAGGCGCCATTCGCCGGTCACTGGCTGGACCTTGAACCCGACTGGCAGCCTGGCCAGTGGTTCAACCGCCAGCAACCGCTGGGCATCTTGATAGATCCCCGTCACTGGCAGATCGATGCCTACGTCGCCCAGGACCAGGTGCACCTCCTTGCCGTCGGCAACCCGGTGAAATTCTATCCTGAAGGCCAGGCCATCGCCCTGCGCGGCAAGGTGCTGGCGATTGGCAGCACACGCGCCGGGCATTTGGCCCACCGCATGCTCTCTTCACACTTTGGCGGCCCGGTGCAAACGAGCGGTGAAGCGCTTGTACCCAACCATGCACTTTTTCAAGTGCTGGTGGCCCTGGATGAACCGCTGGCCAGCGTGCGCGAAACCCGCGGCAAGCTGAAGATCGATGGGGAAAAGCGCAGCGTGCTGGGCGAGGTGGGCAAATGGCTGTTGGGCGTTGGCCTGCGTGAGAGCGGTTTCTGAACATTGCCTTCCGGCGCCTGCTCCCCCGCCCCGAGAAAACCCGACTACGATTGCTAAAGCTTCGAATCTGGCGACGAACTTCTGAGCAGGGATGGAAATGGACATCAAGAGCAGAGCCGGCTTTGCCACTGCCTCGCGCCCTCGGTCGCACACCGTTGCCCTTGAGCAACGCATTCTCTTCGATGGCGCTGCAGCCACCGCTGTCGATCAACAGCACCACAGCGATGCCAGTGCTGCCGAGAGCAAGGACACTAGCCACCCTGCGCCTACCGCCAGCGAAGCGCAGACCACAACTGCAGCAACCACGCCACGCAACCTGGTAGTGATCGATGCGCGCGTGGAAAACCGCGACCAATTGGCTGCCAACCTGCCGGCCGGCACCACTGCGCTGGTGGTGGACCCTGGCCAGGATGCCATCGCTGCCATCAGCAATGCCTTGGCGCAACTGGGCAAGGTCGACGCCATTCAGGTGTTCTCCCATGGCGCTTCAGGCCAGTTCACCCTCGGCAACCAGGTGTTCACCAGCCAGACGGTCGAACAGTTGGGTGACCGCCTGAGTGCCTGGAGCAGTGAGTTGAACGCCGGTGCAGATATTCAGCTGTATGGGTGTGATGTGGGTAGCGGCAGCGCTGGCCAGGCTCTGGTCAACGAACTGGCACGCTGGACGGGTGCCGACGTTGGCGCATCGAGCAATGCGACCGGCAATTCGTTGGCCGGCGGCGACTGGCGCCTTGAGGTCAGCAATGGCGATGTCGACAAAGCCATCGCTCTGGCAGCTACCACCCTCGACAGCTTCCAGGGCCTGCTGGCCGATGCCAGCCCTACGGCCAGCCTGAATAGCGGTGGGGCCGAGGTGCAGTTGGGCGAACAATTCACCTTCACCGTAAGCTTCAACAACCCCTCGACCCAGGAAGGCTACGCCCCATTCATCGACGTATTCCTGCCTGCCACCGGCCGCGACGGCGATGATGGTGCCACTTTTGTCTCCGCCACCTACCTGGGCCAGGCGGTCAACAGCTTCGTGATCACGTTCGATGCCAACGGCAATGCGACCCACCCCCTGGCCAAGGACGCCAGCGGCAACGCCTTGGTCATCAATGCCGCCAGCGTGGGCATGAAGCCCGGTGACCAGATGGTGGTGCTGCAGTTGCCTTACGCCAGCGTCACCAACGGCCAGCCCAGCATCGACATCCAGATTACCGCGCAACTGAGCAACCTGGCCGACACCAGTTATTCCGACGGCACGCCAAACCTCACCATCAATACCCGTGCGGGCTTCGAATACGGTAACGATTCGCTGAACAACCCTGTGCAAGACCCAAGCCTGGTGGAGAGCGCGCTGCACAGTTTCATCGTCACGCCCACCCTGCTGAAAGTCTCGCAGACGTTGAACATGCCGGAGGGCGAAACGGTCACCGGGCCCAACTTCACCCGCACCCAGACCGTCACCGTCACCCCGGCCCCCGGGCAGACGCTGAGCAATGTCACCATCACCCAGACCGTGCCCGACCAGGTACACGTCAGCGCCATCACGCCAGGGCCGGGCGGCACCCTGACGTCGATCACCTTGCATGACGGTACCGTACTCACCAACCCGGCACTCATCGCTCTGGCACTGGCGAACCCCAATGCTTTCGTGGCCAGCTATGACATCCACTACGACACCCTCAGCGCCGCCAGCACCACGCAAGTCAGTTTCTATGTACCGGAAATCGACGCCAACGGCCGGCCCGTGATCGACCCGGCCACCGGTAACCCGGTAACGATCAACTTCGGCACCGCTAGCGTGACGGGTGACTGGAACCCACTGGACCCGCGCGACCGCCCCACTGACCCGCAAGGCTACCCATTCAACGAAACCGGCAACGGTCAAGGCGCGACGTTCGTCGCCAAGTCGATAACCCTGCTCAAGCAGGTCAACCTGCAGAACGACGTTGGCACCACTGGCCTCACGCCCGGCGATACCTTGCGCTACACCCTGGGCGTGGCGATTTCCGACTTCTTTGCCTTCGGTGAGAACATCCTCGAACAAGGCCAGTTCACCCTGACCGACCTGCTCAGCGATGGCCAGACCTTCGACCCAAGCAACCCGCCGACCCTGGTCATCCAGCAGCATGGCGGCACACAGAGCATTACCCTGATCTACACCCAGACAGTGAATGCCGACGGCAGCACCACGCTGGTCTTCGACATTGCCGAATCCATTCGCCAAGCGGTAGCCGGCCCCGGCGTTGCGGCGCTGTTCGGCGACCTCTACGACGACACCTTGCAGGAAGGCGCCACGCGCCTGAGCATTGTCTACGACGCCCTGATCGACGCCACCTACACCACCGACCACCCGCCCCACGACCAGCTCAACGAAGGCGACAGCGTCGGCAACAACGCCACAGTGGATGCCACCGTGCTGCGTGATGCGGTCAACATCGGGGGCACTCAGACCGACGGTTCCGCCACCACCAGCACCATCCAGTCCTCCACCGTCGATATCGAGCTTACCCAGGTCAACGGCGGCAACCCACCGAGCAACGGCGAACTGCGCCCGGGGGACGTGGTGACCTTCACCATCAACTACGACCTGCTGGTAGCCGACTACGAGAACTTCAAGCTCACGGCCTACCTGCCCTTGCCCCTGCTCAACGCGGCCGGCATCAGCTGGAGCTTTGGCACAGGCGTTGGCCAATGGACGTTCGGCAGCGGCAATACCATTCTCGACGTGCCAGACAGTGTCACTACCGGCCCCGGCAACGCGATCGTCTTCGACTTCGGCAACTACGTGTCCGGGGGGCTAGACGGCGGCACGGTGCAAGTGCGTTTCACCATGGTCGTGGGTGATCAACCCTATGCCGACCAGCGTGCACTGGACGTGCTGGCGCAATCGAGCCAGACCACCACCGTCGACAAGACCGTGCTCACGTCGTCGGATGTGGCGGTGATCGCGTCGGTCGCCGAACCGGTGCTGGACATCAAGCACGGCGTGGTCGCCAGCAGTAACGGCACAGTCACCGGCACCACCGGGAGCTGGGCGGCCCCCGGTACCAGCGGCGTGCCGTTCAGTGGCAGCGTCACCAGCCTGGCAGCGGTGGACGGCAACGTCAGCGGCATCGATGGCGCTGACATCCTGCGCCTGGCCACCGCCCTGAAGAACAGCGGCGGTGGCGGTGCTTACGACGTCAGCACCAGCATCACGCTGCCCGCCGGCCTGTCATTTGCCGGCGGCAGCCTGGGTGCGGCGAACCTGCAGATCTACCGCGGTGACGGCACCCTGCTGGTGCAGGGCACCGACTACAGCGTCAACGGCAACACCATCACGTTCCTCGACGCCAACGGTCAGGCCACCTTGCTGGCCGGCCGCGCCGGCACCGCCGCCGACCTTTCCGGCAGCAACGTGGTGGTCATCACCTATGACGTGACCGTGGCCAACGCCATCCTCGCCTCCAGTACCCTGCAGAGCACTGCGGCACTGACCAACTACGCCAGCGTCGACGGCGGCCAGGACTTCACACCGACCGACCTGGTCGAGGTCGCCAGCCAGCAGGTTGCCGCCCCGGCCATCAGCAAGACCTACAAGGACGGCACCCTCAGCGAAGATGACTCCAGCGCCACGCACACCACCGGCAGCAACCTGGTGATCGGCGAAAGCATCACCTACGACATCGTGGTCACCTTGCCGGAGGGAGCCACGGGCAGCCTGCGCATCAATGACCTGATCCCCCCCGGGCTGCGGCTTGATCCGCGCTTCAATGGCAACCTGGGCTACGAAATCATCACTACCACGGCAGGCAGCGCGGCCTTGACGGCGAACTTCAACGGCGTACTCAACGTCAACCCGGTGACCCTGGACGGCAGCGACGGCGCCGACCTGCTGCTGGTGTTCGGCAGCGCCGGGAGCACAGCCGACAACATCATTGGCAACAACAGTTTCGTCATCCGCCTGGTGCTGGTGGCCAGCAACGTGGCCGGCAACCAGCAAGGCACCACACTCAACAACGGCGCGCAGCTGGTCTACAGCGACCCTGACGGCGACACGCCCAATGGCGCCACTGCGGTGGATCGCAGCATCAGCAGTGCCCAGCAACCTGGCGTGGCCATCGTCGAACCCACCCTGAGCGTCACCCAGCAGGTAACCTCGACCCCGACCTTCGGCGGATTCGACGAAGGCGATACCGTCACCTTCACCATCACCGTGGCCAACAACTCAGGCACCGATGCGTTCGACATCAGCCTGCTGGACGTGCTGCCGACCGAGATCGACAACCTGGTGATCAGCGGCACGATTCAGTACAACGGCGGGGCCAGCAACAACGGCGGCGTCGATTTCGTCATTCTCAACGGCCAACTGGTGACCGCCAGTGGTGCCAACATCGACATTGCCAACGGCGGCAGCATCGTCATTACCCTGTCCGGCGTGGTCAACGCCACTGCCGCAGGCGAAGCAGCAATCCCCAACAATGTCGAAGTGCGCTGGAGCAGCCTGGACGGCACCAGTAACACCACCGACACGGTAAATGGCGAACGCAGCGGCGACGACGGCCGGCTCAATTCAGGCGCACTCAACGATTACCGCGTGTTGAGTGCCCTGCTGATCCCGGTCACCAATGGCATTCAGGTATCTCGCGTAGGCGGTGTGGCCGACACGCCACCGCCCACCAACAGCAGCGGCGCTACCGACACCAGTGGTTTGCTGGAAACCGTGGTGGTCGGTGAAATCGTCCGTTACCGCGTGGCGGTGCTGGTGCCCACCGGCGACAACCCCGATTACCAGATCCGCATCGAACTGGCCGCGGGCCTTGAGTTCATACCCGCCGACCTCAACAATATCCTGATTGCCATGGTATCGAGCCAACTGGGCGGCCTTACCACGGACGCTACCGACCTGCTCAGCGGCGGTACGTTGTACATGACCGGCAACCAGGACAGCGATGTGGCTCTGCCGATTCAGGCAGACCTCAGCGGCACGACACCGTCGGGCACCTTCGACGGCAACAATGGGCGGCTGGTGATCACCACCAACGCCGACGGCAGCCAGACCATCACCTTCAACCTCGGCAACCTGACCAATACCGAGGCCAACGACAGCGACATCGAGGGCGTGATCCTCGAGTTCAACGTGCGGGTCAGCAACGTAGCGGGCAACCAGGCCAGCAGCCAGCTGGGCATGACCGTGTTCGAACACGTCGGTGAAAACGGCGGTGTGGACCGTGGCCAGAGCGATACCGTATTCGAGCGCATCGTGGAGCCCAGCTTCAGCAACCTGGACAAATCGGTCATAGACGTGTCCCCAGGCAGCGGCACCACCGATGCCACAGTATCGGTGAGCTTCACCCAGAACGGCGGTGCGCCGGCCTATAACACCCACCTGGCCGACCAGTTCCCCAGTGGCAGCAACTACCAGGTGCAGAGCATCCTCCTCAACGGCGTGGCACTGGACCTTGGCAACCTGCCCAGTGGGGTGACCTTCAGCGATGGCACGGCAATCGCCGTGGACTTCGCCCGGCTCGCGCCCAACGACTCGGTCCAGGTGATCTATACCGTCACCCTGCCCAACGTCACCATCGCCGACAACGCCGCCAGTGCCGCCGTACTGACCTGGACCAGCCTGCCCACCGACTTCGAAACCACCGGCTGGGGTGGCTCGCTCCCAGCAACAGCTGGTGGTGCTACCGGCGAGCGTACCGGGCAAGACGGCGCCACAGGGCTGAATAACTACATACTCAGCGAAGGTGCCGGCATGGGCGTGGTCCAAGGCACACTATGGGACGACACCCGCAGCGCCACGGATAACGTCACCCCTGACGGCCCTGGCCTGGACGGCATCGGCGTCAGCCTGACCTGGGCCGGCGAGGATGGCGTGTTCGGCAGTGCCGATGACCGTACCTTCAACACCGTGACCGCCAGTGGCGGCCTCTATCAGTTTGCGCTGCTGCCTTCGGGCAGCTACCTCATCGCCGTGGCACAGGACCATCAGGCCAGTGCCAACAACAACTTCCATGTGCGCATCGATACCGACAGCGGCGCCGCAGCAGTCGGCCTGGGCAGCGTAGCTCTCACCCTCGCTGAAGGTTCGACAGGCACGGCCGATGCAGGCTATGTGCATGTGAACGAGGCGCCGATCAACACCGTCTCCGATCAGCGCGGCCAGGAAGACACGGTGTTGCATATCGGCGGCCTGGCCACCAGTGACGTGGATGTGAACGCAGGCACTGCCGATGGCGTCATGACCATCACCCTGACGGTAGTGCATGGGGTCATCTGGCAGGCCGCCACCCCGCCTGCGGCCACTGCCACTCCCCCGGCCGGCGCGGGCCGCAGCCTGGTACTCAGCGGCACTCTGGCCGAACTGAACGTACTGTTGAGCCAGCTCTATTACAAAGGCGACCAGGACTTCAATACCTTCCGCGACCGGGAAACCCTGACCATGGTCACCAATGACCAGGGCAACTTCGGCGATGCACCGCTAAACGGTGATGGCACCCCTGGGCAGAACCCCGCCGATGCGCTAACCGACACGGACGTGATGAATATCGTCATCGACCCGGTCAACGATGCACCGATCGCCAACGCCGACCTGGCCTCCGCCTTGGAAGCCGGTGGCCTGAACAACGCCGACCCGGGCGTGAACCCGACCGGTAATGTGCTGAGCAATGATACCGACGTCGATATCCAGACCAACAACGACGTGCTCACCGTAACCCGTATCGCCAACACCGCCACGCCCGGTGGCGTGGCAGTCGCGGCCAACGGGGTCACCACCTTGCAGGGGTTGTATGGCACCTTGTCGATTACTGCCGGCGGCGGTTTCCAGTACATCGTCGACAACGACAATCCTGCGGTGCAGGCGCTGCGCACGGCGGGCAACTTCATCAGCGAATCTTTCAATTATGACATCGTCGACAGCGGCGGCCTGACCAGCAGCGCCGTGCTGCAAATCGATATTCATGGCGCCAACGACACTCCCGTGGCACAGGGCGATGCCGCCGCCGCCCTCGAGGCCGGCGGTACCAACAACGGCACGCCCGGGCAAGACGCCACCGGCAATGTGCTGGACAACGACACTGACGTGGATGCCGTGGCGCTGGGCGAAACCAAACAGCTCAGCGCAGTACGCTACGACGGCCCGGGCGGCGGTCGGATCATCCCGGTTGCCAGCGGCCAGTCCACCAGCGTGCCGGCGACCTTCGGCACCTTGACCATCAACGCCGACGGCAGCTATCGGTATGTCATCGACAACGGCAACGCCGCCGTGCAGGCGCTCTCCCCCGGCCAGACACTGGTCGAGCAGTTCACTTACCAGATGGCCGATGCCGGTGGCTTGAGTTCCATAAGCGTGCTGGTGATCACCGTCCAAGGCGCCAACGATGCCCCGGTGGCCGTGGACGATCGGGGCAGTGCCAGTGCAGGGGCCAGCGACAACAGCCCGGCGCCGGTCAATGCCGCGGGCAACGTGATCACCGGCACTGGTGGCGTGGGTGCCGATACCGACGTTGACAATCTGGACCAGCCACCCGCCACCCAACTCAAGGTCAACGGTGTGCGTAGCGGGCTGGAAAGCACAGGAGGCGCGCTCACGCCGGTGGCCAGCGGCGCTCCCGCCGCCATCACCGGCACGGTGGCCCGTTTGGCCGACAACAGCCTGATCAATGGCAACTTCGGCCAGCTCACCCTCAACGATGACGGCACCTACAGCTTCGTGGTCAACAGCGCCGACCCCACCATCCGCGCACTGGCCGCCGGGCAAAGCCTGAATGTGATCTTCACCTATCAGGTCCAGGACAGTGGCGGGCTTACCGACCAGGCGCAGTTGGTGATCACGGTAACCGGGGTCAACGACCCTCCCGTGGTCAGCCCGGTTAGCGTCGATGCGATCGAGGCAGGCGGGCTGAACAATGCAAGTCCCGGCCTGGACCCGAGCGGCAGCATCCGTGCAGCGTACAACGACCCGGACGGCGACGCCCTGACCATCAGCGGCGTAATCAGCCCGAATGGCATCAACGGCGCGCCTGGCCAAGCCCTGGCCGGCAACTATGGCAGCCTGGTGCTCGATGCCCAGGGCAACTACCGCTATGTGGTGGACAACGGCAATAGCGCGGTGCAGGCCCTGCGCAGCGATGCTGACAGGCTGACCGAGGTCTTCCAGTACAGCGTCAGCGATGGCAACGGCAAGGTCGTCACGGCCACCTTCACCGTGGTCATCCATGGCCGCAACGACACCCCGATCGCGGCCAACGACAACGCCATTGCCATTGAAGCCGGTGGCAGCAACAACGCTACACCAGGGCAGCCAGGCAGCGGCAACGCCCTTGGCAACGACAGCGATGTGGATGCAGGCGACACCAAGACGGTCGATGGCATTTACCTGGGTACCCTCGCAGCCGGCGGTACCTTCATCCAGGTCAACGCAGGCACGACCGTGGTGGCCGGCGCCTATGGCACGCTGAGCATCGATGCCAATGGCAACTACATTTACACCGTCAATGACAGCCTGGCTGCCGTGCAAGCACTCAAGGCCGGTGAGCAACTGCGCGAAACCTTCGTTTACCGCATGCATGACACTGCCGGTGCCAGCGCCCAGGCGCAGATCAACATCACTGTCGAAGGCCGTTACGATACCCCGGTGGCCCGCGACGACCTCGCCTACGCGGTAGCGGTGGACGACGATGGCACGGGTGGGCGCAACCCCACCGGCAATGTGCTGAACAACGACACCGACGTGGATGCCAACGATACCAAGGCGGTCACCGCCGTGGGCGTGGGCGCCGAAAGCAGCAACCCTGGCCTCGACCCACTGGTCGACAGCGCGACCGTCACCACACGCTACGGCACCCTGACCCTCAACGCCGATGGCAGCTACCGCTTCGTGGTCAACTCCAACGATCCCGACATCATTGCCCTCGGCGCGCTGGGCTTTGTCATCCAGCGCTACACCTATCAGGTTACCGACGCTGGGGGGCTGAGCGACACCGCGACGCTGACCATTCTCATCCGCGGCGAGAACCAGCCGCCCGTTGCCGGCCCCGACCAGGGCCAGGCGGTCGAGGCCGGCGGCATGGACAACAACATCCCGGGCAGCGACCCCAGCGGCAACGTGATGGACAACGACAGCGACCCGGACGCCGTCAACATCCTGTTCCCGGAAGTCCTCGAAGTGCTGGCGTTCTGGACTGGTGACGGCCCGCTGCCAGACAACGCCAGCCTGGTCGGGCAAACCCTGCGCGGCCAGTATGGCGACCTTACATTGAATGGTGACGGCAGTTGGAGCTACGTTCTGGACAACAGCCTGCAGGCAGTGCAAGCACTGCGCGTCAGCGGCCAGACCGTGGTGGACAATTTCACCTACTTGCTGGCAGATGTCTGGGGCGGTACCACCAACGGCCTGCTGACCATCACCATCGACGGGCGCAACGACTACCCTGCGGCCAATGATGATACCGCCAACGCGGTGGAAGCTGGCGGCGTGAACAACGGGACGGCGGGCGTCGACCCCAATGGCAATGTGCTGGACAACGATACCGATGTCGACGGCACGCAGTACGGCGAGACGAAGACAGTGGTGCAGTACACCGGCGAAAACGGCAACACCGCAGTCGCCGGCCAGGTGCTGCAGGGCCTGTACGGCACACTCCTGATCAATGCAGACGGCAGCTACCGGTACGTAGTCGACAACAGCAACCCGACCGTGCAGGCCATGCGCAGCGCAGGCCAGTCGCTGCGGGAAGTGTTCACCTACCGCATGCGCGATACCGCCGGTGTGACCTCGGACGCGCGCTTGAGCGTGACTGTGCAGGGCGCCAACGACAACCCGGTGGCCCGCGACGATGCCAATGCGGCCAGCGACCAGGTACCGGCACCGCACACCAGCGGCAACGTGCTGCCCAATGACAGCGATGTGGATGCCGGCGACGGGCTGACCGTGACCGGCATCCGTGCCGGGCAAGAGTCCGGCGCCGGTGCGGCCGGCGTCATCGGCCGCCCCATCGCCGGCCAGTACGGCACCCTGGTGCTCAATGCCGACGGCAGCTACACCTACACCATCGACCTGAGCAATCCCGACGTGCTGGCGGCTGCGGGCCTTGGGCAAGTACTCAAGGACTACTTCACCTACACCCTCAGCGACTTGGCGGGAGCCACCGACCAGGCTGAACTGGTCATCACGCTGGATATTTCCAGCCCATTCATCCCCGCAGGCCCCCATCAGGACCGTGACGGCAGGGACAGCCTGACAGGCCTGCCGCTGCCGGATGTCAACCCGGCGATCTTCGTCGCACCGGTGGTAGAACGGATCGACGAAAGCCTGACCCTGTCCGCCTGGAGCTCCGATGGCAGTGATGTGCGCCTGTTCGCCACGCCAGAAATCGAAAGCCAGTCGATAGGCAGCCAGCTGGGCCAGGTCAACGGGCAATTCGTTGCCAGCGCCGTCGCACAAAGCCGGCGCGCCAGCGCCGAGGACCAGAACTGGATCGACGGCCGCCACGGCGTCATCAGCCTCACCGCAGACGGCCTTTTGCCCGACCCTTCGGTATGGGCAACGGTGGAAGCCGACATGGTGGCGCAACCGGATAAAAGCTCACAGCCAGCGCAGGGCTTTCGTGCGCAACTGCGAGAAGCCGCGCAGCGTCGCGGCAGCGTTGCCCCCTGACGCCGATACATACACGGATGGACCAAGGACAGCCTATGCCCGTATCGAACTTTAAAGCCCTGAGCACTTTCACTGCATTCAGCGTTCTGCTCAGCGCCTGCTCGGCCTTCGAACCCAAGCCCTACACCGAGGACCAGATGCGCCAGCGGGTGATCGAAGACCAGGCCCGCATGTACAAGGAGCAGGAGCCAGTCAATGGACCAATCACCTTCTACGAGGCCTCGGCGCGCGCCCTCAAGTACAACCTCGACTACCGCTTGAAACTGCTGGAAAGCGCGCTGGCATCGGACCTGCGCGATGTCTCCAGCCACGAGATGCTGCCGCGTCTGGTAGCCTCCGCCGGCTACGCCGGGCGCAACAATGATTCCGGTGGCACATCGATCGGCATCGAGGACCGCCAGGTCAGCTTGCGTCCGTCCACCTCCGAAGAACGTTACCGCACCCTTTACAGCCTTGGGCTGTCGTGGAGCCTGCTGGACTTCGGGGTCGCCTACTTCCGCACGCAGCAGAAGAACGACCAGATGCTGATGGCCGAGGAGCGCCGTGAAAAGGTCGCGCAGAACGTGCTGCAGGATGTGCGCAACGCCTACTGGCGCGCCCTCGGCGCACAGCGTCTGCTGCCCGAGGTGGACGGCCTGCTGATGCGCACTCACCGCGCCCTGACCTCAGCCCGCGAAGCCGAAGGCAAAGGCCTGCTGCCGCGCCAGGACATCCTGGCCTACCAGCGCGCCCTGCTCGATTCGGTGTACATGCTCACCGTGCGCCGCCAGGACCTTGAGTTCGCCCGCGCCGAGCTTGCCGCGCTGATGTCGCTGCCACCCAACACCCGCATGGTGCTGGCCGACGTCACCGAGCAGCCGCTGCCACTGCTGACCAGCAACGTCGAACAGCTGGAGCGTCTGTCCCTGGAGCGCCGCCCGGAAATCATGGAGGAGTGGTATCGCAAACGCGTCAGCATGAACGATCTGAAGATCGCCAAGGCACAGCTGTGGCCAAACGTGAGTTTCAACTACGGCTACGAGTACGACTCCAACAAATACCTGTACAACAGTGACTGGAACCAGACCGGCATCAACGTCTCGATGAACCTGCTGCGCCTGCTGCAGTACCCGGACATCACAGCGGCGGAAAAAAGCCAGGAAAAAACCGATGACATGCGCCGCACAGCGCTGTCCATGGCGATTCTCACCCAGGTCCGCGTCGGCCTGCTGCGCTACCAGCTGGCGCGTCAGGAAGTGGAGTTTGCCGACGAAAGCCTGCGCGTTGACCAGAGCCTGCTCAACTACGCGCAGTCATCGCGCAACGCAGCACTGGGCAGCGAGCTGGAACTGATCCGCGCCGAGGGCCGGCTGCTGCTTTCGCGCTATCAGCGCGAGGCTGCCTACTCCGATGCCCAGGCTGCCTGGGGGCGGCTGTACAACTCGATCGGCTTCCAGGTCATGCCCAAGGAAATCGAGCAACATGACGTGAAGACCCTGGCGCAGGAGATTCAACGAACGGTCGAGCAACAGACGCGGGACAACCTGTTGGCGGCAGGCAAGTAGACGGCACACCGGTACCGCATGAACAAATCTTCATAGTGGCTGTGAGCGCCCGTGTTGCGGGATGAAACGCCGGATGCCCGGCTTCGCGCATCGCGCCTGTCTTGAGGCGCGCCCCCGGCACGCGTAGCATCGCCGCCCCGCATCCTTGTGGGAGCCGGCTTGCCGGCGATTCGAGTGCATGGCACTCGTCTACATCCATGTTGGCTGGCCTGGCGTAGTCGCCGGCAGGCCGGCTCCCACAGGTTTGCGTTCGACCGACACACCACCGCCCATGCCCCAACCGATCCCCCTCAAGGACCACGAAAAGGAAAAGCACCTGGTCAACCGCCGGCTCCTGGCTTGCGCTGCCCTGGTCTTCTGCCTGGTCGCCGTGCTGATCGGCCGTCTCTACGTGCTGCAAGTGCTGCAACACGACCAGCAAAGCGCGGTATCGGAAAACAACCGCGTACACGTACTGCCCATCGCACCCGAGCGCGGGCTGATCTACGACCGCAACGGTGTGGTGCTGGCTGACAACAAGCCCAGTTTCGACCTGACCATGACCCGTGAGCGCGCCGGCGATTCGGCCAAGGTGCTCGACACCCTGACCCAGGTCCTGAGCTTGGGCGAGGATGACCGCAAGCAGTTCGACAAGGACCTGCGCCGTGGACGCAAGCCGTTTGAACCGGTCACCCTGATGGTTGGCCTGACCGAGGAGCAGATCGCCCTGGTAGCGGTCAACCAGTTCCGCCTGCCGGGCCTGGATGTAGAACCGCAGTTCATCCGTGAATACCCGCTGGCCGAGCACTTCGCCCATTCGGTCGGCTATGTCGGGCGCATCAATGAAAGGGAAGCCAAGACCCTCGACAGCACCGAGTATCGCGGCACCCAATCGATCGGCAAGACCGGTATCGAACACTTCTACGAAAGCCAGCTGCACGGCCACGTCGGCTACGAGGAGGTCGAGACCAATGCCCAGGGCCGGGTGATGCGCGTGCTCAAGCACCAGGCCCCTACCCCAGGCGAAGACATTGTGCTGAGCCTTGACGCCCACCTGCAAGTGGCTGCAGAAAAAGCCTTGGGCGACCGCCGTGGGGCGGTGGTGGTGCTCGACCCGGCCAACGGCGACGTGCTGGCAATGGTCAGCAACCCCAGTTTCGATCCCAACCTGTTCGTCAAGGGCATCAGCTTCAAACAGTACGCGGCCCTGCGCGATTCCATCGACCGGCCGCTGTTCAACCGCGTGCTGCGTGGGCTGTATGCACCGGGGTCGACGATCAAGCCGGAAGTGGCCATCGCCGGCCTCGACAGTGGCGTGATCACCCCCGGCAGCCGGGTGTTCGACCCCGGGTACTACGAGCTGCCCAACTACGAACACAAGTACCGTAACTGGAACCGCAGCGGCGATGGCTGGGTAGACATGTACACCGCCATCATGCGCTCCAACGACACCTACTTCTACGACCTGGCGCACAAGCTCGGCATCGACCGCCTGCACGACTACATGGCCGAATTCGGCCTTGGCCATAAGGTCTCGCTGGACATGAACGAAGAGGCTTCGGGTTTGATGCCGTCTGCCCAGTGGAAACGCGCCACCCGCCGCCAGGCCTGGTACCCCGGCGAAACGCTGATCCTGGGCATCGGCCAGGGCTACATGCAGGTCACCCCGCTACAACTGGCCCAGGCCACCAGCCTGCTGGCCAGCAAGGGCGTTTGGCACCGCCCGCACCTGGCCATGACCGTGGGGGGTGAAACCCCGGTGGACCCGAACCCGATGCCCGACATCGTGCTGCACGACCGGCATGCCTGGGACCAGGTCAGCCAGGGCATGCAGATGGTCATGCACGACCCGCGCGGCATTGCCCGCGCCGCCGCCGCCGGCGCCCAATACCGCATCGCCGGCAAGAGCGGCACCGCGCAGGTGGTGGCGATCAAGCAGGGGGAGCGCTACAACCGCAACAAGACCCTGGAGCGCCACCGCGACAACGCCCTGTTCGTCGGCTTTGCACCTGCCGAGCACCCGAGCGTGGTGGTGGCCGTGATGATCGAGAACGGCGAGGCCGGCGGCCGGGTGGCCGGGCCGGTCGTGCGCGAGGTGATGGATGCTTACCTGCTGGATGACCAAGGGCACCTGAAACCGCAGTATGCCGGTGGTGCAGTGCTCAAGCAGGCTCCGCACACCTGAGGCAGCCCGACAGCTTAGCGCTGGCACGCCCATGGTCACATTTCGGTCACGCCACTGTCGTAATCTGCCGGGCAACTCTGTGCCAAAGGTCGCCCGGCATGCTCCGTCTGTTGCTCTTGCTGCTTCCCCTGCTCCCCCTGACGGCCGTGGCCGAGCCTGTGCACCTGCGCGTGCAAGGTTCCAACACCATCGGCGCGGCCCTCTTGCCTGCGCTGGTGCAGGGGCATTTGTGGGCGCAACAGGCAACGGCGATCGAGCAACGGCCAGGCGCTGTGGCCAACGAGACCGTGATAACCGCCGTTGATGCCCAGGGCCAGCCTCTGCGTATCGACATCGCGGCGCACGGCTCGAGCACCGGCTTTATCGCGCTTGGCCGTGGCGAGGCCGACCTGGCCGCAGCGTCTCGCCCCATCAACGATGCCGAGGTGCGCCAGCTCAAGGCGCTGGGTAACTTGCGTGCAGCCGGTGCCGAGCAAGTGATCGGTCTGGATGGTGTTGCAGTGTTCGTCCACCCCGATAATCCCCTGCCACAGCTCACCACCGAACAATTGGCACACATCTTCTCGGGGCGGATCCAGTATTGGGAGCAACTGGGCTTGGCAGGCGGCCCGATACACCTCTATGCACGCGACGACCGCTCCGGTACCTTCGAGACCTTCAAGGCACTGGTGCTGGAACCGCACCAGAGTGAACTGGCCCAGCAGGCGCAGCGTTTCGAATCCAGTGATGAGTTGGCCGATCGGGTACGTACAGATCGCCAGGCCATCGGGTTCAGCAGCCTGGCAGCGGTGCACGGAGCCAAGGTGCTGGCGATCGCCGAAGGCGATGCGCCAGCCATGCTGCCGGACCGCCCGCTGGTGGCGAGCGAGGATTACCCCCTGTCACGCCGGCTGTACTTCTATTTGCCCGCCAACGCCAAACCCCAGGCCAGGGCCTTGGCAGAATTCGCCCAAAGCCCTGCCGGCCAGGCCATCGTCGCCGAGCAAGGGTTCGTCTCACAGCAGGTCAAGTCCCTGGCTGTACCGGCGCAGGTCGACATGCCGCCGCGCTACCGCAACTTGGCGCAGAAGGCCCAGCGCCTGAGCGTCAACTTCCGCTTCCAGGAAGGCAGTGCCAGCCTCGACAACAAAGCGCTGCGCGACATACAGCGCGTCGCCGACTACCTGCGCCAGGCCGGCAAGCTGCACAGCAAGGCGGTGCTGGTCGGCTTTGGCGACACCAAGGCAACACCGGGCCGTGCCGCCCTGCTCTCGCGCCTGCGAGCACAGGCGGTACGCCGTGAGCTGGCGCGCGATGGCGTCGAAGTGCTGGAGGTGACCGGCATGGGCGACGAGTTGCCGGTTGCGGGTAACGAGCTGGAACAGGGACGCTTGCGTAACCGCCGGGTGGAGGTTTGGGTGTACTGAGGCAGGCAGCCGCGCACAGGCTCAGGCAAAAATTTGTAACAGCGCGCCATTCGGCATCACGGGGAAATGGGTCTAGGCTCAAACCCATGTGATACCGGGCCCCTCTGACGGCTACCGCGCCGCCATGTCGGATCACTGTTGCCATGCAACGTCGACAATCAAGGAGGGGCTCATGACAGCTCTACACACATTTCTCACAACACCATTCCTCGGTACCAGCACCTGGTTGTGGCTGGTGTTCATGGCCATCGTCATCGGCCTGCTGGTACTCGACCTGGGCGTGCTGCACCGCAAAGAACGTGAAATCGAAATGCGCGAAAGCCTGCTGCTGTACTCGGGCTATTTCAGCGTGGGCGTGCTGTTCGGCGCGTGGGTCTGGTACCAACTGGGCGCGCAGTCGGCGCTTGAGTTCTACACCGGTTTTTTGGTCGAACAGTCCTTGTCGATGGACAACGTGTTCGTCATGGCGATGATTTTCGGTTTCTTCGCCATCCCCCGTCGTTACCAGCATCGGGTGCTGTTCTGGGGCATCCTGGGGGTGGTGTTCCTGCGTGCGATCATGATCGGCGTGGGCGCAACACTGGTGCAAAACTTTGAATGGGTGCTGTACATCTTCGGGGCATTCCTGCTGTTTACCGGGGTAAAAATGGCGTTTTCGAAAGAAGACAGCCACCCCGACCTGGCCAACAACCCGGTGCTCAAGTTTGTCAGGCGGCACATGCGCGTGACCGACCAGATTCACGGTTCACACTTCTTCGTGCGCCTCACCCCGCCAGGCGAGAGCAAGGCATTGCGCTATGCCACACCGCTGTTCCTGGCGCTGGTGCTGATCGAGCTGGCCGACCTGGTGTTTGCCGTCGACAGCGTGCCTGCAATCTTCGCCATCACGCAGGATCCGTTCATCGTCTACACCTCGAACATCTTTGCCATTCTCGGTTTGCGTTCACTGTACTTTGCCTTGTCGGCATTGATGCACCGCTTCGTTTACCTCAAGTACGCACTGGCGCTGGTGCTGATTTTCATCGGCTGCAAGATCTTCTACCACGGCATGGTGGGCAAGGTGCCAGCACTGCTGTCGCTGGGCGTGACGTTCGGGTTGTTGCTCGGTGGGGTGGTGGTGTCGCTGATCAAGACGCGTGGGCAGAAAGCGGTCATGGATGAAGCGCAAGGGGAACAGCCCCCATCCGCACAGACCAAGAGCGCCAAGAAGGAAGAAGACCCGCAATTGCGGGTCTGACCTTCCCCTTTCCCCTGAGTTTCCTCGATAAACTCAGGACAGCCGGATCAATTCATTTTGGAAAACTTCATCACTAACGCTGCAACTGTTAACCAACCGAAACCAATGATGGTCAGCCATGCAGATATGGCCAGCCGGCGTTTTAGCGCGGCGGGGAATGCTTTTAGCTCCTCAGCATCCACCTGCCCGCGACGCAATACAAAACCTGGGAAGTTGATCAGATTGCCGATCGTACACACCAATAAAAAACGCCACTTGAAACTGGAAGTACCCCAAGTAACCTTTAAGGCCTCAACATATGAATTGCTTGTAATGGAAGAGCAAACAACATCATAGTCGCGCGTCAAAGTGATATATGCATTCATCGCAATTCCGGCCAGAGAAATCACAAACGGCATAATCAAGAATGTTAGTTTTACGGCTACGGGCCAAGCATCAAAACTCATCATCTGAAGACTCAAAAATGTATTCGCCAATACCCTCACCGGCCCACTCACCTAACTTTCCGCCAGCAAAACCGCTTCCTCCGACTACTAAAACACCGCACAGTGGCACCGCTAATCCGCCGGTCCCAACGGCAAATCCAGCACATACTGCTCCGGCAGCCCATGTCGCCAGTGCCGAAGCCGCCATTCCACCCCCTACCCCGCCGCCAAACTTTCCAGACTCTACGAAGCGGGCCTTCCTGCACGCCTCAGTGCTCCCGGCTTGGCAGACCTCCCTCACGTTGAGGTACGACGATGTCGCACCGAGCCCAATGGCTACATTGCCACCTTGCTTGAGATACTTGGATAGCTTCGCCACCTTGTCCAGATGCGTTGCATACCCCGGTATCTGCCCGGCCCCACCCGCCTTCGACCAATGATGAACAAGACTTTTCGTCGAAATATTCAGGCTTTTCTTCAGCCGCTCGTAACTGCCAAGATTCAGCTGTTTATTTAGAAACGCCACCTTCAGTTGATTGTCCAACTGCTGCAACAACTGGCGCCGCGACGCAAAAAACTCTCGACTGTTCAAATGCCCATGTCGCAAAAATTCGCGTTGGTGCAATTGCTCTATCTGGGTCAGAGTATTCCTTACCTGTTTCAATCCCTGGTCCAGCATGTCCTTGCCCACCCCCATCGACTGGCTCGCGCTACTGAGCAACCCGGCAATCTCAGCCTGGTGCTGCACCATGAAATCCGACTCCGCAAAATCAAGTGCCGCTAACGCGTGCCGCACCTGTTGAGCGGCCGCCATCAGTGTGGCTTCCTCGCGGGTACAGGCATCACCATTGTCCGGGTCTGCGATGACGAAGATTTCTCCGGCCTTGAAACCTTGTTCGAACGTGGGGTTCAGCCGCTGCAGACGGGAAATCGGCAACGTAGCGTCATGCTCGAACAGTTTGAGCAACACCTGGGAGAACGACATGCTTCGGGGGACGATAAAGAAACCTGGTTCCAGTGAACCGGGCATTGCAGTTGCAAAACTTTGCGAAAAGCTCTGCGAGTAAGCAGCAGGCGATACTGCGGGGGAAAGCCCGCGATTGGCGGCATATGCCTGCCTGGCTGAGGGTGCCTCGCCCAGCGGTGCAACGACCCGATTGCTACCGGGCGGGCAGCCGCAATTGACCCGTGCGCCATCCATGGCCACGGCACGACCGTCGGAAATGAAATGCCACACACCTTCGGCGACGGTCCCTGCCTCGCCGCAGAGGGGGCAGGGTGTTGTGCTGTCTCCCACCCTGAGGACCATGCGCCCATTAGTCAAAGACCTGGCCCCGGTAGCGATACAAACAGCGCCAGTGGTAGTGGTGTCCCCATCTACCGCCTGGCCTTTCCCATCCAGGTTGAAACGCATTGGCAAGTTCCCTGTGCATTGGTGAGGTTTCGAAACCTAACACCTGCAACAGGGCTTCCAGTGCCTGAAACTGAAAACGAGACGCTTCCTACATCTGCCGCTTACCTTACTTACAAAGACACCCAGAAAAAGTTCGTCGAGCGGGCCCTCACCGCCCGCTACGCAACATATCCACCGGCACATACTTGCCGATCTCATACTTGCCAATCGCCGCCCGGTGCACCTCATCCGGCCCATCAGCCAGGCGCAAGGTACGCTGCATCGCGTACATGTACGCCAGCGGGAAATCCCCACTCACCCCTGCCCCACCATGGAGCTGAATCGCACGGTCGATCACCTTCAATGCGACATTCGGCGCCACCACCTTGATCTGGGCGATCTCACTGCGCGCCACCTTGTTGCCGACCGTGTCCATCATGTACGCCGCCTTGAGGGTCAGCAGCCGCGCCATGTCGATTTCCATGCGTGAGTCAGCGATCTTGTCGACATTGCCGCCCAGCCGTGCCAGCGGCCGGCCGAACGCGGTGCGCTCGACGGAGCGCCTGCACATCAGCTCCAGCGCCCGTTCGGCCATGCCCACCGAACGCATGCAGTGGTGAATACGGCCTGGGCCCAGGCGCCCCTGAGCGATCTCGAAGCCGCGCCCCTCACCAAGGATCACGTTTTCGTAGGGCACACGCACGTTCTCGAACAACACCTCGGCGTGGCCATGGGGTGCGTCGTCGTAGCCGAAGACGGGCAACGGCCGAACGATCTTCACCCCCGCTGCGTCGGTCGGCACCAGCACCATCGAGTGCTGCTGGTGGCGCGGGCCATTAGGATTGGACAGGCCCATGAAGATCATCACCTTGCAGCGCGGGTCGCAGGCCCCGGAGGTCCACCACTTGCGGCCGTTGATCACCCACTCATCACCGTCACGCACGGCAGTGGCGGCCATGTTGGTGGCGTCCGAGGAGGCCACCTCCGGTTCGGTCATGGCAAAAGCCGAGCGAATCTCGCCCCGCAGCAGAGGCTCCAGCCATTGGCGCTTCTGCGCCTCGCTGCCATAGCGCACCAACACTTCCATGTTGCCGGTGTCCGGCGCCGAGCAGTTGAAGGGCTCCGGCCCCAGCAGCGAGCGGCCCATGATCTCGGCCAGGGGCGCGTATTCCAGGTTGCTCAGGCCGGCACCGTACTGCGACTCGGGCAGGAACAGGTTCCACAGGCCCTCGGCGCGGGCCTTGGCCTTGAGTTCTTCCATGATTGCGGTGGGCTGCCAGCGGTCACCCTCGGCGACCTGGCGCTCGAACACCGGTTCAGCGGGATAGACATGGGCATCCATGAACGCAGTGACGCGCTCGCGCAGAGCCTGGACCTTGGGTGAATAGGCGAAATCCATCGGGGCTACCTTCACGGTTCGAAGTACATGGGCAGAGCCTAGAGCAGCGCAGCTCAATCCACCTAGTCTATTTTCTGCGTGTATAAACATTCATAACCGATATATGATCGGCCGATAATTCCAACAAAGAGCGGCGCCCATGAACCTCAGCAAGGTCGACCTGAACCTGTTCATCGTCTTCGATGCGATCTACACCGAAGCCAACCTGACCCGCGCCGGGCAGATCGTCGGTATTACCCAACCAGCGGTGTCAAACGCTCTCTCGCGCCTGCGCGAAACCTTCAACGACCCTTTGTTCGTGCGCACCGCCCAGGGCATGGTGCCCACCCCCATGGCGCAGAACATCATCGGCCCGGTGCGCAACGCGTTGGCGCTGCTGCGCACCTCGGTGCAGGAAAGCCGCATCTTCAACCCGCAGCAGGCCAACAAGACCTTCCGCATCAGCATGACCGACCTTACCGAAGCGGTGATCCTGCCCCCGCTGTTCCAGCGCCTGCGGCGGCTGGCGCCTGCGGTGTTGATCGAGAGCTTCCTGTGCAAGCGCCGCGAAACTACCAAGGAGCTGGCTGCAGGGCGCCTGGACTTCGCCGTCGACGCACCCTTGAACACAGATCCGCAGGTGCGCCATGTCAAGCTGATGCAGGACCGATACGTCTGCGCCCTGCGCCAGGGCCACCCGCTGGCCGACGCCAAACTCACCGTCGAGAGCTACCTGGGCATGACCCATATCCATATTTCCAGCCGTCGAAACGGCCTGGGTTATGTCGATCTGGCGCTAGGCAAAATGGGCGTGCAACGCAAGGTCGCCCTGCGCTCGCAACATTACCTGATGGCTTCACAGGTGCTGCAACAGACCGACATGGCGATGACCGTGCCAGAACGGTTTGCCCGTCGCCACCAATTGCGCTACCAGCCCTTGCCGGTGGAAGTGCCTGCGCTTGAAACGCACCTGTACTGGCATGAAAGCACCGACCAGGACCCGGCCAACCGCTGGATGCGCGAGCAGATCATCGAGTTGTGCCAACGGGTGGTAGCGGAAGAAGAACGGGCGCCGAAACCCGTGTGACCCCTCCGGCACCCTCTAAATGGCCTACGATCAACCGCCTTTGGAGAATATTTTTCTACAAAACCTGTTAAATCATGAAATCAAGGGCAAAAATTTTCGCAGCGCCGAGGGTACGCTTGCTGTCAGGATCGCCGAACCCGCGGCGACAGCGACGGACCCACCGCCATGCCCAGCTCCCCACTCTATTTCGACTACGCCGCCACCACACCGGTAGACGAGCGCGTCATCGAAACCATGCTCACCTGCCTCGGCCGCCAGGTGAACTTCGGCAACCCCGCCTCCTCCGGTCACGCCTACGGCCAGAGCGCCCGCGATGCCGTCGAGCAAGCTCGCCAGCAAGTGGCCGACTGCGTCGGGGCGAGCGCGCAGGACCTGGTCTGGACATCGGGCGCCACCGAGTCCAACAACCTTGCACTCAAAGGCATCGCCCAGGGCATGGGCCAGCCAGGCCACCTGATTACCAGTCAGCTCGAGCACAAGGCCGTGCTCGATACCGTCAGCGAACTGGAGCGCCAAGGGTGGGCAGTCACCCGCCTGGCACCGGACGCTGCCGGCCTGATTCAACCCTATGACGTACAAGCGGCCCTGCGCGACGATACCCGCCTGGTGTCACTGATGGCGGTCAACAACGAACTGGGCACCGTCACCGATTTCGCTGCCATTGGCGAACGTGTGCGCGCCCATGGCGCCCTGCTGCACGTGGATGCAGCCCAGGCGGTGGGCAAGCTGGCCATCGATTTGCGGGCGATGGCGGTAGACTTGATGTCGTTTTCTGCCCACAAGGTCTATGGGCCAAAAGGCATCGGTGCGCTGTATGTCGGGGCTCGCGCACGTGCCTTGATGCGTGCGCAGATTCACGGTGGTGGCCATGAGCGTGGGCTGCGCTCAGGCACCCTGCCTACCCATCAGATCGTTGGCATGGGCAGCGCCTTCGCCCTGGCCGGCCAGCCTGGCGACAGCGAGCACCAGCGCATCGAGCGGCTTGCCAGGCGGCTGCGCGAGGGGCTGCTGGCAGTGCCAGGGGTCAAGCTTAACGGCTGCGCCGACCAGCGCATTGCGCATACCTTGAACCTGTGTATCGAGGCCCCGGGCTTCAACAGCATGGCGCTGGCCGGTGAGCTGGCGCTGTCGACCACCTCGGCGTGCAATTCGGCGAGCCACGCGCCGTCGCATGTGCTGCTGGCGTTGGGGCTGGATGAGGCGCAGGCGCGCAAAAGCGTGCGCATGAGCATCGGGCGGTTTACCAGCGAAGCCGAGGTGGAAAAGGCGATCGAGGTGTTTGAACGCACAGTTGCGGGCGCTTCACCGGCCTTGTGGTGAACCCGGGCTTTACCGCCTGCTGAACCGGCCTCTTTGCGGGCAGGGCCGCGAAGAGGCCGGTACTGACGACGCTTGCCTTAAAGGAAGGTAAATACCTTCGCAACCGGCAAGCGCGATTTGTTCAGCCCGGCATTGAAGTCCGACTCGCTGCGATAACCCAGGCTCAGCAGCACCACACTGGTGTAACCCTGCTCACGCAGGCCCAGTTCGGCATCCATGATCTTGCTGTCGAAACCTTCGATCGGCGTTGCGTCCAGGCCATGGGCGGCAGCGCCGAGCAACGCAGTACCCAGGGCCAGGTAGGTCTGCTTCTCCATCCAGTGCTGCAGGTCTTTCTGATCGTAGCGGTGCAGGTTCACATAATGGCGACGGCTCTGGTTCTGGCCGGCACGGGCCTGATCATCACGAAAACGTCCGTCAGCCGCTTCCTGGTCGAGCACGGCGTCCAGGTGTGCTTCGGTCATGTCGGTGCGGGTGCAGAACACGATCACATGGGAAGCATCAAGGATCTTCGACGTGTTGTAGGCAAAACCGTCCAGCGTGCTCTTGGCCAGACGTGCCTTGCCCTCGGCGCTGTCGGCCACGATGAAGTGCCATGGCTGCGAATTGACCGAGGATGGGCTGTGGCGCAGCTGCTCGAGCAAGGCGTCGATGGTGGCCTGAGGGATCTTGCGGGCAGCATCGTACGCCTTGGTGGTGTAGCGGCGCTTGGCCAGAGAAACGGTATCCATGTTGCAACTCCTTAAGCGGAACGGGACGTGTGGCGCATATTATCTTTCCTACAAACCAGAAAAAGCGGCAAAATGCAGCAACACTTTCACCCATGGAGTGAAAATGCTCCGCATCGCCGACCTCGAACTGTTCGTGCGCAGCAGCGTACTGGGAAGTTTCACCGCCGCTGCCCACGAGGCAGACCTGCTGCCCGGGCAGGTCGCAGCCGCCATCAAACGCCTGGAGCGCGACCTGGACGTGCGCCTGTTCGCACGTACCACCCGCAGCCTGCGCCTGACAGCCGAGGGTGAGCTGTACCTGCCCACCGCGCTCAGCGTGCTGCAGAGCCTGCGCCAGGGCCGCGATAACCTGCACGGCGCGCACAGCACCCTGCGTGGGGTGCTGCAGGTGTCGGCGCCCTCGGACCTTGGCCGCAACATCCTGCTGCCGTGGTTGAGTGATTTTCGCCGTGAGCATCCTGAGCTGACCCTGCGGCTGCACCTGTCCGACCACGTTGCCGACCTGTTCCGCGACCCGGTGGACGTGGCCATACGTTATGGCCTGAACGAAGAAGCCAACTACATCGCCCTGCCACTGGCACCGTGGAATCGCCGCGTGCTGGTGGCCTCGCCGGCCTACCTGGCGCGTCATGGGCGGCCGCAGATGCTGGATGACTTGCAGCAGCACGCGTGCCTGCTTTACCTGCAACAGGGGCGAACCTACGACAAGTGGCGGCTGGGCAACCGTACCGTGCAGGTGAGCGGCCCGCTGTTCAGCGACGATGCCGATGTGGTGCGGCGCTGGGCCGTGCTCGGCGAGGGCATTGCCTACAAATCGTGGTTGGATGTCAGCGCCAATGTGGCGACTGGCGAGCTGGAAGTGCTGCTGCCGGAACACCCGGGCGAGCTGAGCCCGGTAACCTTGGTATGCCCACACCGCAAACAGCTGTCGCCTGCGGTATCGCAGCTGCACCTGTGGCTGCGGGAGCGTTTCGCGGCACAGCAGCCGCACTGAAGCCGGCTGTGCACAATTGTTCTAAACCCAGGCAGAGTTCTGCGTTAAGGTGAACTGCCCTACCCTCTGCAGCCTCGCCGCCATGCCCGACTGGATCGACCTCAAGCAAGACGCCGACACCGGCATCGAGTCGGTGCGTGCGCATTTCGTTGGCCACGCCTACGACCCGCACTGGCATGAGAGCTTTCTGGTCGGGGTCACCGAGCAGGGTGTGCAGCAGTTCAATTGCCGCCGTACACGCCATCACAGCACACCCGGGCAGGTGTTTCTGCTCGAGCCTGGCGACATTCACGACGGCGATGCGCCAACGGCAGAAGGCTTTACTTATTCGACCCTGTACCTGGAGCCAAAATGGCTTGAGGCCGAGCTACGCGTGCTGTTCGAGCAGGCGCCCAGTGACAGCCTGCCAAGCTTCGCCGATACGCTGTGCGATGATCGCCAGCTTGCCCGCGCAACTACCCTCGCCTTTCAGGCGGTGCATGGTGGCGAAATGCGCATCGTGCGGCAAACTGCCACCGATGACCTGCTCAGTTGCCTCACCGGCCACCTGCACTGGCGCAAGCGCTTGAACCCCGACCCGCGCCTGCCGCTGACGGCACAGCGGGCGCGCGACTACCTGCATGCCCACCTCGACCAAGACATCGGCCTGGACGACCTGGCACTGGCCTGCGGCGTGGACCGCTTCCGCCTGACCCGTGCGTTCAAGGCCGCATTCGGCCTGGCGCCGCACGCCTATCTGATCCAGCTGCGCCTGGCCCGTGCCCGGCGTTTGCTTGCCCAAGGCCAGACACCGACCGAAGTGGCCATGGCGCTCGGCTTTGCTGACCAGAGCCACCTGGGGCGCTGGTTCCGCCGTGCCTACCGGCTCACCCCAGCGGACTACCGGCGCCGCTGCTCAAACCTTCCAGACTGACACGCAGCGATCGCCGAGCATGGTGCCCTGTTCAATAGGAGCCGTTCACCATGTCGCATTCGTTGTTGCCGTTCATGCTCTTCGCCCTGGTCGCCAGTATCAGCCCCGGGCCTACCAACCTGCTGATCCTTGCCCATGGCGCACGGCAGGGCCTGCGCGCAAGCGTGGCGCCGATCCTGGCGGGTTGCGGCGCGGCGGCAGCGGTCGTGTTGCTGGTCGGCCTGGGCCTTGGTGACTTGCTGGTGCGTCACCCGCTGGCCCAGCAGGTGATGAGCTGGACCGGAGTGCTGTGGTTGAGCTGGCTGGCATGGCGCATTTTGCGCAGCGCGGGGCAGCCCCTGGATGTCAGCGCAGCCAAGCCTTTCGACGCCCTCAGCGCAGCGTCGCTGCAAGTGGTGAACCCGAAAGTGTGGATGATGGCTGTGGCGGTGATCGGCGTGTTTGCAGCGCCGTCGCTGCCGGTGTGGCAATTGGCACTGGTGTTTTTATTGATCGCCCTGCCGTGCATGACAACTTGGGCACTGTTGGGGGTAGGCAGTGCGCGCTGGCTGCAGGCGCCGGGGCGGTTGCTATGGTTCAACCGGGGGTTGGCGGGCATGTTGCTGGTGTCGGCCTGGGCTGCACTGCTTGGCTGAGTTGAAGGTGGGCTGTACCGGCCCTGTCGGCAACTGCCGACGATAGGGCCGGTAACGTCAATCAATGACTCAGGGCCTCGCGAAAGCGCCGGGTACTGGCCATTGCCAGCAGCAAGCCGACCACCGCCACACTGCCGCCGGCCCACCCGACAGAGGCCACCCCCATCTGGCTGCTGACGATACTGCCCAGCAACGCCCCACCGCCAATGCCGATGTTATAGATGCCCGAGAACAGCGCCATCGCCACGTCCGTGGCATCGGACGCCAGCTTCAGGGTCTTGGACTGCAGCGACAGGCTGAAGCTCAGGATCGCGACTCCCCAGAACATGCTCAGCCCGGCAAACAGATAGAAGTTGCTCGCCAGCGGCAACAGCAGCAGCAGGCAAGCCGCCAGCAAGCCGATCGAGCCTACCAGCAGGCCATGCGGAAAGTGGTCGCTGTAGCGGCTGAACAGCACCGAGCCAAACACCCCTGCACCGCCGAACAGCAGCAGCAACAACGTGATGCGCTCACCACTGATCTGTGCCACCTGCAGGGCAAACGGCTCAATGTAGCTGTACGCCGTGAATTGCGCAGTGATCACCAGGGTCACCAGCACATACGTGATCACCAGTGCAGGGCGTTTGAACAGGATCGGCAAGCTGCGCAGCGAACCGGAGTTCTGGCTGGGCAGCAGCGGCAGCGATTTCATCAGGCAAAGCATGGTGGCCAGCGCCACTCCGGCAATGCTGAGGAAGGTGACCCGCCAGCCCAGCGCCTCGCCCACCACGCGCCCCAGCGGGATGCCCAGGACCATTGCCAGGGTCGTACCGGTAGCCAGCAAGCCCAACGCCTTGGCCTGCTGGCCTGGCGGCGCCACACGCACCGCAAGCGAGGCGGTGATGGACCAGAACACGGCATGCGCCAGGGCGATGCCGATGCGGCTCAGCAGCAGCATGGCAAAACTTTGCGACAGCCACGACAGCAGGTGGCTGACCACGAACACCAAAAACACGAACAACAGCAGGCGTCGACGCTCGATGTTGCGCGTGAGCAGCATCATCGGCAGCGAGGCCAAGGCCACCACCCAGGCATAGATGGTCAGCATCAGGCCGACCTGAGCGGTGCTCATGTCGAAACTGCGGCCGATGTCGCTGAGCAGCGCCACCGGGACGAACTCAGTGGTGTTGAAGATGAAAGCCGCGAGGGCCAGGGCGATCACACTCAGCCAGCTGCCGCCACCGGTGGTTGGCGCAAGGTTGGTGGGGACAGGTCCGTTCATGGGGCGAATTCTATTCTCCGCAGGCAAGGCGAAAGGACGCGCGTCAGGGGCCAAGTATCGGCCGCGCTGAGGCACGGGTTTGTTATTGGAGGGAATGCCGGCATGGTACGCGTCAACAGCGCGCCTCACAACCAGACGCGCAGACGTGCGCAGGGGAATGGGCGCAGCCCCCAGACCAGATCGCCCATCTGGTCTGGGGGGCAATGCTTGGCTGGGATGGGTCAGCCCTGCAGCGTCGCCATGTCGATGACGAAACGGTACTTCACATCACCGGCGATCATGCGCTCGTAAGCCTGGTTGATATTGCGGATATCCAGCATCTCGATATCGCAACGGATATCGTGCTCGGCACAGAAATCCAGCACTTCCTGGGTCTGGGCGATACCACCAATCAGCGAGCCGGCCAGCACTCGGCGCTTCATCACCAGGTTGGCCGCGTGCAGCGCCGGGTCGATCGGCTCGATCAGGCCCACCAGGATATGCACGCCATCGAACTTCAGCGTCTCCAGGTACGGGTTCAGGTCGTGCTGCACCGGAATGGTGTCGAGCAGGAAGTCGAAGCGGCCGGCAGCGGCGCGCATCTGCTCGGCATCGGTGGACACGATCACATGGTCGGCGCCTTGGCGACGGGCTTCCTCGGCCTTGGCCTGCGAGCGGGTGAACAATGTCACTTCAGCGCCCAACGCCTTGGCCAGCTTGATACCCATGTGCCCCAGGCCGCCCATGCCAAGGATGCCGACCTTGTGGCCAGGGCCGACGCCATGGTGCTTGAGCGGCGAATAGGTGGTGATACCGGCGCAGAGAATCGGCGCCGCGCTGGGCAGGTCCATCCCGGCCGGGATGCGCACCACAAAGTGCTCGCTGACCACGATGCTGCTGGAGTAACCGCCCATGGTATTGCTGCCATCGACCCGGTCCGGGGTGGCGTAGGTCATGGTCGGGCCTTCCAGGCAGTATTGCTCCAGGTCCTTGGCACAGGCCTCGCAGTGGCGGCAGGAATCGACCATGCAGCCAACGCCGACCAGGTCACCGACCTTGTGCGCCGATACCTTCTCGCCCACCGCGGTGACGCGGCCGACGATCTCGTGCCCGGGCATCAGCGGGTACACGGCAATGCCCCACTCATTGCGGGCCTGATGGATGTCGGAGTGGCAAACGCCACAGTAGAGGATCTCGATGGCGACATCGTCCGGGCGCGGGCTGCGACGCTCGAAGGTCATGGGTGCCAAGGGGCTGGTCGGGGTTTGGGCGGCGTAACCGATAGCAGTGTACATACAAGACCTCAGGTGAAAGTGAAACGATTCAGTCGATACATTTTCCGCATCCTCGCCCTCCCCGGCCACAGCAGATCCTCCGAGGTGAATGCCTGATTCTCCGAACCTGGCCAGAGCCACCTGGCGCCAAGCCTCAAATCTGAGATGATGCAAGTGTCTGATTCTCTGCCCATGGTCCATCATGCAACTGACCCGCCACGTCGACGCCAACGCCACGCTGTGCGCCCTGATCCGCAGCCTGGCCACACGCCCGGGCTTCGTGCCCACTCATCTGCCACAGGTCCAGGTTTTGAGCTGGGACCATTACGTGGCCAGCAGCCCGCAGATCTACGAGCCCAGCCTGATGATCCTGGCCCAGGGCAGCAAGCTGGCGCGCCTTGGCCCGCGCACCCTAGAGTACGGCGCCGGGCATTACCTGGTGCAGGCGCTGTCGGTGCCGTTCATGTGCGAAACCTTCGCCACCGCCGAAGCGCCGTTGCTGGGCGTGGCTGTGGACATCGACCGTGGCGTGCTGGGTGAACTGGTACAGAGCATGGCGTTGGCGCCTGACCCCGCAGTGCAGGCGCAGACACCGCAGTCGATGACCTCGGCAGCGCTGGATGTGCCCATGCGCGAATGCGTCGAGCGGCTGTTACGCTGCCTGCAGGACCCGATAGACGCCAAGGTGCTCGGGCCGGCGCGGGTGCGCGAGGTTCTGTACACCGCACTGCGTGGGCCCCAGGCCGGGGTGTTGCGGGCGCTGGTCGAGCAGCAGGGGCACTTCGCGCGCATCGGCGCCGCCCTCGCTCACCTGCGTGAACACTACACCGAGCCGCTGAGCGTCGAGGCATTGGCTGCGCGGGCGAACATGAGCGTGTCGACCTTCCACGAGCACTTCAAGCGCTGCACCGACATGGCGCCGATGCAGTACCTCAAGCGCCTACGGCTGCTCAAGGCGCAACAGATGCTGATCGGCGAAGGGCTGGGCGTGGCGCAGGCGGCGCACCGGGTGGGCTATCAGAGCACCTCACAGTTCAGCCGCGAGTACAAACGCCAGTTTGCCCGTAGCCCGGGGGATGAGCAGGCCTATCAGAGTTTGCCTGCCTGACTGTACGGGCGACAAGCGGGCCCAGCCAAGGCCGTCGACCAAGACATCGATACGCGCTGAACCCGCTTCACGCTGTCAACGGCCACTGCGCCAGCGGCAGGTACTGGCCTTTGCGCGACTCGTAGAGCGCGAAGTACCGGGCGACGATGAAGAAGTCGGGCGCCACGCTGGCCTCGGGCGCCTGGCCGCGAAAGTCCCGTGACAGGGTCAGGTGTGGCCGGTAATCATGGGCCTGCTCGGCAAAGCCCATGGGCAGCAGTGCCTGCTGCAGCCCATAGGCCAGCTGGCGCAGCGCAGCCGGGGCCTGCTGCGGCTCGAGCACCAGCACGTTTGCCCGCGGCCAGACCTTGAGCTGATCGAGCAGCAGGCGCAGGGGTGCATCAGGGCGCGCCAGGTTGTCCACCGCAGCGCAAATCGCCGGTACCTGCGCTGCATCCACATCGCCTAGAAACATCAGGGTCAGGTGGAAGTTCGCACTGGGCACCGGTTTGCCACTACGCAGCTGGAGGCCACGCCGCCACTGGCCTATCGCACGCTGCTGGGCGTCGGTTACCGGCAGGGCGAAAAACAGCCGTTTGAAGGGGGCGCCACTGCGGCGCGGGTCCTGAACCATGCGTGCTCCTTTACCTTAAACGTTTGCGCAAACTGCGGCCATTACACCTTGGTCGGCCGCAAATCTCGCCAACCTCGGTACAAACTATCTGTACAAACTCCCCCCATGATTGTTTATGCTGGCGGGCTTATGCCATGGCGCATGGCCATTTTTCGACAAGTAATCGTCCATGAAAATTGCACTCGTACTGATCTTTGCCCTCTCGATCGCCTATGTTCATCTGCGCGGTCGGGTACGCCACAAGCTCACCCGCCAATTGGGTGACCACTCCAGTTTCCTGGCCCCGGTCAACAGCTTCCTTTACCTGTTCTCCAGGCACCCGGCCAAACCCTATCTGCCGGTAGAAGCGTTCCCCGAGCTGCAGCCGCTCAAGGACCACTGGCAGGAAATCCGCCAGGAGGCCCAGCAGTTGCTGCATGTGGGCGAGATCAAGAAGTCCGATAATTACGACGACGTTGGCTTCAACTCCTTCTTCAAGACCGGCTGGAAGCGCTTCTACCTGAAATGGTACGGCGAAAGCCACCCGTCTGCGATGAACCTGTGCCCGCGCACCACCGAGTTGCTGCAGGGCATCGGCACGGTCAAGGCAGCCATGTTCGCGACCCTGCCGCCGGGCGCCAAGCTGGTGCGCCACCGCGACCCTTATGCCGGCTCCTATCGCTACCACCTGGGCCTTGACACACCGAACGACGATGGCTGCTACATCGATGTGGATGGCGAGAAGTATTCCTGGCGTGACGGCGAAGCCGTGGTGTTCGACGAGACCTACATCCACTACGCCGCCAACACCACCGAGCACAACCGGATCATTCTGTTCTGCGACATCGAGCGCCCGCTGAAATACCGCTGGGCGACTGCGTTCAACCGCTGGTTCAGCCGCAATGTGATGGCTGCCGCGGCAGCGCCGAACAATGCCAATGACAAGACTGGCGGCATCAACCGCCTGTTCACCCGGATCTACAAGATTCGTGAACGGGGCAAGGCACTGAAAAAACGCAACCGCATGCGCTACTACCTGGAGAAGTGGCTGGTGGTGGCGGCCTTGGTGCTGGCCTTCATCTATATCTGAGCAGGCCGGGAGCCTTTTGCCGCCATGATCCACATCCGCCCCATGACGCCCGAGGACTTCGAGCGTTTCTGGCCCACCTTCCAGGCCGTTGTCCAGGCCCGCGAAACCTACGCCTACGACCCTGCCCTGAGCTTCGAACAGGCACGCCAGCTATGGCTGGAGCTGCCTTTGCACA
Organism: Pseudomonas sp. M2; assembly: GCF_015751845.1. Lineage (NCBI taxonomy): Bacteria > Pseudomonadati > Pseudomonadota > Gammaproteobacteria > Pseudomonadales > Pseudomonadaceae > Pseudomonas > Pseudomonas sp. M2. The sequence continues at coordinate 4,669,109 of NZ_JADOUD010000001.1, read as the reverse complement.
CGCTGGTGGCCGAGCAGGACGGTGAGTTGCTGGGGGCATACTACCTCAAGGCCAATGCCGCCGGCCCCGGTGCCCATGTTGGCAATTGCGGCTACATGGTCGCCGAAGCCGCCCGTGGTCGCGGCGTGGCCAGGCTGATGTGCGAACACTCACAGAAACTGGCGCGTCAGGAAGGCTTCCTGGCGCTGCAGTTCAACTCGGTGGTGGCCAGCAATGAAGTGGCCGTGGCGCTATGGCACAAACTGGGCTTCGAGACCGTCGGCCGCTTGCCCAAGGCTTACCGCCACGCCCGCCTGGGCCTGGTGGACTGCCTGGTGATGTACAAATGGCTGGCCGACGAGCCGGTAGTGGAAAAACCGCCGCTGCTGATTGGCCGCAAGAACATCGAGGCGCGCGTGTCGCGGCGGCGTGGCCGCTAAACGCGTTGATACCCTGGCCGGCGCCACCGGATTTGCACTTTTCTGCGAACCCGTGGCATAGATGCGGGTCAACGCCTGTATGTGACCGTCTGCGCCACTCAAGGAGCCCCTGCATGAGCAAGTCCCCCTATGTTCCGCCCAAGGTCTGGCGCAATGAGTCAGCCTCTGGCGGCCAGTTCGCCAGTATCAACCGCCCGATCGCCGGCCCTACCCACGACAAGGCGCTGCCTGTTGGCAAGCACCCGTTGCAGCTGTACTCGCTGGCAACCCCCAACGGCGTGAAAGTCACCATCCTTCTTGAAGAACTGCTGGCCCTGGGCCACAGCGGCGCCGAGTACGACGCCTGGTTGATCCGCATCGGCGAAGGCGACCAATTCTCCAGCGGGTTCGTTGAGGTCAACCCCAACTCGAAGATCCCCGCCCTGCTCGATCGCAGCGTCGAGCCACCGGTTCGGGTATTCGAATCGGGTTCGATCCTGCTGTACCTGGCCGAGAAATTCGCAGCCTTCCTGCCCACCGGTGCGGCCGCGCGTACCGAAACCCTGAACTGGCTGTTCTGGCAGATGGGTTCGGCGCCTTATCTGGGTGGGGGCTTTGGCCACTTCTACGTGTATGCCCCGGAAAAGTTCGAATACGCCATCAACCGGTTCACCATGGAAGCCAAGCGCCAGCTGGATGTGCTTGAGCGGCGCCTTGCGCAAAGCCGCTACCTGGGTGGCGATGAGTACAGCATTGCCGATATCGCCGTATGGCCGTGGTATGGCCAACTGGTGCGCGGCAACCTGTATGGCGCAGCAGAGTTCCTTGCCGTGCATGAATACCCGCAGGTGCAGCGCTGGGCCGAAGAAATCGCGCAGCGGCCGGCCGTGCAGCGGGGCACCCGGGTCAACCGCACCTGGGGAGATGAAGCCAGCCAGGTGCCCGAGCGCCATTGGGCGGCAGATCTGGATTAAGCGCGTATGGGCCGCCAAGCGGCCCTTTGCCCAGCAAGCCGGCAGCCGCAGGGCCAGACAATGCCCCGCTGCAAAAAACCATTTGCCCCTGCGCAAACCTGCTTCCGCCCAGCCCTTCTTGTACACTCCTCGCAAAAGCCCCCACCTGCACAAATTTTGGTGAAAGCATGATCGAGGTAACCGAGGTTTCCATTGCCGAGCTGCGCGACGCGCTCGAAAAGGGCCGCACGACGGCGGTCGAGCTGGTCAAGGCCTACCTGGCGCGCATCGATGCCTACGATGGAGCCGATACCCCCACCGCGCTGAACGCGGTGGTAGTCCGCAATCCAGAGGCGCTCAAGGAGGCCGAGGCTTCCGACGCGCGCCGCGCCCGTGGCGAACTGCTCGGCCCGCTCGATGGCATCCCTTACACCGCCAAGGACAGCTACCTGGTCAAGGGCCTGACCGCTGCATCCGGCAGCCCGGCGTTCAAAGACCTGGTGGCCCAGCGCGACGCGTTCACCGTCGAGCGCCTGCGCGCCGGCGGCGCCATCTGCCTGGGCAAGACCAACATGCCGCCCATGGCCAACGGTGGCATGCAGCGCGGCGTCTACGGCCGTGCCGAAAGCCCGTACAACGCCGACTACCTGACCGCACCGTTCGCCTCCGGTTCATCCAACGGTGCCGGCACCGCCACCGCTGCCAGCTTCAGCGCCTTCGGCCTGGCCGAGGAAACCTGGTCCAGTGGCCGTGGCCCGGCCTCTAACAACGGCCTGTGCGCCTACACCCCATCGCGCGGGGTCATTTCGGTACGCGGCAACTGGCCGCTGACACCGACCATGGACGTGGTAGTGCCCTACGCCCGCACCATGGCCGACCTGCTGGAAGTGCTGGATGTGGTGGTTGCCGACGATGCCGACAAGCGTGGCGACCTCTGGCGCCTGCAACCTTGGGTGCCAATCCCGGCCGCCTCTTCGGTACGCCCGGCGTCCTACCTGGACCTGGCGGTTGACGCCAGCGCGCTCAAGGGCAAGCGTTTCGGCGTACCGCGCATGTACATCAACGCCGACCCCGAGGCCGGTACGTCCGAGAAACCTGGCATCGGTGGCCCGACCGGCCAGCGCATCAACACCCGTGCCACGGTCATCGACCTGTGGCAACAGGCGCGCCAGGCCTTGGAAGCAGCGGGCGCTGAAGTGGTTGAAGTGGACTTCCCACTGGTCTCCAACTGCGAAGGCGATCGGCCCGGCGCACCGACCGTTTACAACCGCGGTATCGTCAGCAAGGCGTTCCTGCATGACGAGCTGTGGGAACTGTCCGGCTGGGGCTTCGACGACTTCCTGCGTGCCAACAACGACCCCAAGCTCAACCGCCTGGCCGATGTCGACGGCCTGCAGATCTTCCCCCACGACCCAGGCACCCTGCCCAACCGTGAGGACGATCTGGCTGCCGGCATGGACGAGTACGTCAACATGGCCAAACGCGGCCTGAAGCGCTGGGACCAGATCGAAACCCTGCCCGACGGCCTGCGCGGGCTGGAAAAGACTCGCAAGCTGGACCTGGAAGACTGGATGGACGCCCAAGGCCTCGATGCGGTGCTGTTCCCGACCGTGGCCGACGTTGGCCCGGCCGATGCCGACGTGAACCCGGCCTCGGCGGACATCGCATGGAGCAACGGCATCTGGGTAGCCAACGGCAACCTCGCCATCCGCCACCTGGGCGTACCGACCGTCACCGTGCCAATGGGCGTGATGGCTGACATCGGCATGCCGGTGGGGCTGACCTTCGCCGGGCGTGCCTACAGCGACAATGCGCTGTTGAGTTTTGCGGCAGCCTTCGAAGCGACCGGCTCACGCCGCATGATCCCGCCACGGACACCGGCGCTGGGGTGATGGTCGCCTGACAGGCCAATTTCTTGCGCACCCTTGAGATCGAGCGCCGCACCGGCGCTCGACTCGCGCAGCACCGCAAACCGCAGGTCAACATCCCAACGACCACACAAGCCTCTGGACTATTTCTCGATACAGAAGCTCGCCACCAATCGACGCAACTCCCCCGAACGCCCATCCAGCTTTTCACACACTCCCAACGTCTGCTCTTGGCCCGCCTGCACATGCTGATTGAGCGTGACGATTTCGCCCACTTCGCGACCGATCGACTCGACCACTGCACGTTGCTGATCCGTGGCGGCAGCGACGGACTGGTTCATGTCATCGATATCGGCCAGACGCCCAATCACTGCATCAATACCCTCGCAGGCCTGAGCGATGACGTGAACGCTGCGCTCGGCGTGCTGGTGGCTGGCTACCATCGAGGCGATCGACGCTTGGGCGCCGACCTGCAGCGATTCGATCATGGCATGGATCTCCTGGGCCGACCTTTGGCTGCGATGTGCCAGTTGACGCACCTCGTCCGCCACCACCGCGAAACCTCGGCCAGACTCCCCTGCTCGCGCAGCTTCAATGGCTGCGTTGAGCGCCAGCAAATTGGTTTGTTGGGCGATGCTGTGAATCACTTCGAGGATGCGGCCGATGGCTTCGGTCTGGCCGCCCAATTGCTCCATGCTCGCGCGGGCGGTTTCAACTTGCGCCGCGAGCGCACCAAGTGCCGTGGAACCATCGCTGAGAATACGCTGGCCCTGCTCGGCCTGGTTGCGCGCCGCAGCACTTTGCACCGAAACATTGGCGGCGTTGCCGGCGATTTCCTGGGCGGCGGCACCCAATTGCTCGATGGCAGCGGCAACCGTGTCGCTGCGCTGCACCAGTTCGCTTGACTGGCGCAGGGTAGCCTGGCTGGCCTGGACCACGCTGCGCGCACCTTCATCGACGCCGACACTGCCATTGGCGACCAGCCCGATGGTGCGCTGCATGCGCTCGACGAAAAGGTTGAACGCCTGGGCCAACTGGGCCAGCTCGTCCCGGCCGGTGGCAGGCAGGCGCTGGGTAAGGTCGCCTTCACCGGCGGCGATATCCTGCATGGCGACGATCATGCGCAGCAGCGGCTTTAGCAGCAAACGCAGCAGCACACCAAGGGCGAGCATCACCAGCAGCACTGACACCAGCATGGCGATCAACGCCGAACCACTGAAGTCGCGCAGTTGCTGGTAAGCAAGGTCACGATCCACCGAAAGCCCGACATACCAGTCAGCACCCGGCAGCCCCGGTACCGGGACGAAGGTATCGATGCGAACCTGGCCATTCACCTCGTGCTCTTGCAGGTCACGACTGACTTTCAGGGGTTGCGCCGGGTCCAGTTCGTTGAGACGACGGTTGATCAGGTCAGTCTGGGGATGCACCAGGATCTTTCCAGCGCCATTGACCAGATAGGCATAGCCTTTGCCCTGCAGGTCGACGCTGCCGATGATCTGGACCAGCGTATCGATCGGCATTCCCGCGCCCACCGCCCCAAGCAATTCGCCGGCACGCACCACCGGGGCAGCGGCGGCCATGATCATTTCCTGGGTAGCGGCATTGACATAAGGCTCGGTGAGGACGCTGTCGTTGCGCGCCTGCACACGCTGGTACCAATCGCGCTGGCGAGCATCATAACCGGCGGGCATATCTTGCTGCGGGCGAATGCTGAAACTGCCATCGGCGCGCGCCAGGTACACCATGTTGAAGGTGTTTTTCAGCACATCCTGGCCGAAGGCCTGCTCGACGGCGGCTTCGCGGGTATCGGCGGCCAAGCGCTGTGCCAGGCTTTCCACCAGCAGCACTCGCCCGCCAAGCCAGTTGTGAACGCTGTCGGCGGCCAGGGCGCCAACCTCGCGCAGCTGGCTTTGCAGCTCTCGGGCCAGCAGGCGCTTTTGCCAGATGTAGTTGTACAGGGTGAACGAAGCGAAGGCGCTGACCACGACCAGGGCAGCGGCCAACAGAATCTTGTGGCTGAATTTCATCATCAAGGCTCTAAAAGGGCCGCGCAGTAAACCCTGCGCGGCCAAACACGCTCTACGCCATTCGCGGCCCCAGGAGCGCGAGGACGCGAATGCAGGCAGAGTCTCAGGCGACCCGCCCTCCCAGGTACAGTTCGCTGACTTGCGGGTCGTACATCAGCTCCCGAGCATTGCCGGTCAACGCCACACTGCCCATCGACAGCACATAGGCGCGGTCGGAGATGCGCAGCGCCTCCATCGCGTTCTGCTCCACCATCAGGATGGTCACGCCTTCCTGGTCGCGGACCTGCTGGATGGCTTCGAACACTTCCAGCAGCACTTTGGGCGACAGGCCCGCCGAGGGTTCATCGAGCAGCAGCAGGCTGGGCCTGGGCATCAGCGCCCGGGCCAGGGCAAGGATCTGCCGCTCACCACCGGACATGGACGCCGCGGGTGCGTTGAACTTCTTTGCCAGGATCGGGTAGGCCGAGCACAGTTCATCGATACGTCGCTGGTTGTCCTGGGGGCGCTGGTAGTGCCCGCCCACGTGGAGGTTTTCGCGGATGCTCAGGCTGGCGAACACGTTGTCGGTCTGCGGCACGAAGCCAAGCCGGCAGCGGCGGATCTTCTCGTGCACCGGTACCCGCGACACGTCCTGCCCCTGCAGCAGGACCTGCCCCTTGCGCGGCAGCAGGTAACCGGCGATGGTCTTGAGCAAGGTGCTCTTGCCGCAACCATTGGGGCCCAACAAGGTAACGATTTCCTTCTGTTCGGCATGCAAAGTCATGCCGCGCAGGATGTCCACCTCGGCGGTGTAGCCGGCGACGACGTCCTTCACTTCAATCATGGCGCGTTCTCCTCGATGGCTTGCGGGCTATGACGGCCACCCAGGTAGGCCTGGATCACCCGCGCGTTGGAGGCCAGCTTGTCCGGCCTGCAACTGGCGACGATCTCGCCGCGGTCCAGCACCACGCAGCGGCTGCAGGCGTCGCGGATGAAGTGCATGTCATGCTCGACGATCACCAGCGTCATGCCCTGGGCATTGAGGCGCTTGAGCGCTTCCACCAAGTCACGGCGCAGGTTGGGGTGCACCCCGGCGGTAGGCTCGTCGAGCAGCACCAGCTCAGGCTCGCCCATCAAGGCACAGACAATGCCCAGCAGTTTCTTCTGCCCACCCGACAGCGCCGAAGCCGGCAGGTCGCGCACAGGGCTGAGCAGCAACTCATCGATCAGCCGCTCGGCCTTGGCCCGCGCCTGCTCCTCCGCCCGGCGCAGCGCCGGTAGGCCGAGCAGCGTGGCGAACACACCGTGCTGGCGGGTGCAGGCTGCCATCGCCACCTCGATGACCGACATCTTGGTGGGCATGGAAGGCAGCTGGAAAGTCCGGGCAATGCCGTGGCGGACGATACGGTGGGCCTGCAACCGCTCGATACGCCGTGCTCCCAGCGCAATGGCGCCGCCATCCACCGCTTCAAAACCCGTGATGCAGTTGAGCAAGGTGCTTTTGCCGGAGCCGTTGGGCCCAAGCAGGCCGACGATTTCGCCGCGCTGCACGTTGAAGCTCACGTCACGCAGCACCTGGTTGCCGCCAAAGGCCTTGGCTACCGATTGCACATTGAGCAGGTATTCGCGCGAAGCACTCATGCGATCTTCCTTACTTTTTCAGGGATCAGACCTTCGCTGCGCCACATCAGGCAGGCCAGCAGGATCGCGCCGATCAGGCCCAGGCGCAGGGCGCCGGCAAGGTCGGAATCAAAGCCCAGGTAATCCTTGGCGAAAGGCACCAGGCTGTAGGCGGCCTGTACCAACAACACCCCCAGCAGCACGCCGCGCAGGTTGCCCAGGCCACCGATCATCAACATGGTCCAGAGCAGGAAGGTCTCGGAGGCGAGCAGGTAGTCAGGGCCGACATAACTCATGAAGTGGGCGTACAGCGAACCGGCGATGGCGGTTAGCGCAGCGCTGGCCATGATCGCCCGCGACTTCAGCGAGGTCAGGTCATACCCCATGCAGGCGGCCAGTTGCGGTTCCTCGCGCATCAGCCGCAGGGCACGGCCGAAACGGCCATCGGCAAGCCGCTGGCAGAGCAGCGTGGCGATCCCCAGCAGCACCAGCATCATCACCAGAAAGCCCACACCGTCGAACAGCGTAGGGATCGCGCCGATGCCTTGCGCCCCACCGGTAAGCCAGCCCTCGTTGGTCGCCACCACGCGCAGGATTTCGGCAATTGCCAGGGTGGCGATACCCCAGTAGTCCGAAGCCAGCTTGCGCCCCAGGCGGGCCACGCACCCGCCCAGACCCATGGCCAGAAGCACACCAAAGGCCATGCCGAGCCATGGCGAATAGCCAGCCTGGACCGCGATGCCGGTGGCGTAGGCGCCCAGGCCGGCGAAGGCGATGTGCCCGAAATTGAGCAGGCCGCCATAGCCGGCCTGCAGGTTGAGCCCCAGTGCCATCAGGCCATAGAGGCTGGCGAAGGTGAGCGCGGAAACAAGGAAATCAAACACGGCGCACCTCCCGGTCGAACAGGCCGTAGGGCTTGAACAGCAATGCCAGTAGCAGGATCAGGAACGCAGCGCCGCTGATGTAGGACACCGGCAGGAAGGCCATTTCCCGGCCCACCAGCCAACCGAAGTTCAGGTTGGTGACCAGGGTTTCGGTGAAGGCGATCAACAAGGCGCCGGCGACCGCACCCATGGGGTTGCCAAGGCCACCGAGGATGGCCGCAGCGAACACCGGCAGGAGCAGGTCATGCCCCAGGTTGATGTGGGCACCGGTGGACAATGCCAGCAGGCCGCCGCCAAGACCTGCGATGGCACCACTGGCGAAGGTCACCATCAGGGTGATCCGGGCAGCGTGCAGGCCGCTGGCGTTGGCCAGTGCCGGGTTGCCGGCCAGCGCGCGCATGGCACGCCCCAGACGGGTATGGAACAGTGCCACGGTGAACGCTGCCAGCAGAACGAGGGTGGTGGCGAAGAAGTACAGCTGGGTGTGGGTGATGCGCGCATCGCCCAACAGGATCGGCGCCTTCAGGGGTAGCTCGAACATCCGCGGGAAGGTACCCGCGCTGCCCTGGAGCGCGGCGACCAGCAGCATGGCGATGGCCAGCGAGCCGATCATGGCGATGGCCGGGCCACTTTTGAGCAGGCGCTGAAACACCAGGCGCTGCAGCACCAGGGTCAGGACACCGACCAGCAGTGCAGCAAACAGCAAGGCCAGCGGCAAGGGCACGCCGGCGGCATCCAGACCATAGGTCAGGTACGCACCAAGCATGGCGTACTGTACGTGGGCGATATTGGGAAACTTGACCAGGCCATACACCAGGCTGAGGCCGAAGGCGATCAGCGCCAGGTCGGTTGCCCGCAGCAAGGTATCGATCAGGAACTGCAACATGGAAAACACTCCGCAAGAGCAGGCACAAGCCCGCCCGGCGAACCGGGCGGGCGTATCGCGTACTTATCGAGGTACGACTTTGCCGCCGTCATACTTGAGCTTGGCGTAGGGCGGGTCGAGCCGCTGGCGGCCGTCGTCGAAGGCGACTGTGCCAGTCACGCCGTCATAGCCCTTGCCCACTTCCTTGAGCGCAGCCTGTACTGCGGCCGGCTCGGTGCTGCCGGCCTTTTCGATCGCCTTGGCCGCCATCAGCACAGCGTCGTAGGCATAGCCGGTGTAGGAGGTTTTCATGCCTTCCTTGTATTTGGCGGCGAAGGCATCGGCGTAGGCCTTGCCGGTCGGGCCAACGAACGACCCAACCTCCATCCCCAACTGGCCCTGGGCGATGTTGGCCGGCGTGTCCGACAGGCTCATGGACAACAGGATCGCGTACCACGGCTGTTCACGCAGCCCCAGCTCCAGTGCCTCGCGGTTGATGACCGCAGACTCCTGCCCATAGGCGGTGTAGATGTATGCGTCCGGTTTGCTGCGGGCGATCTGTTGCAGTTCGCGGCGGTAGGTTGACTGGCCGGCGGTGTAGAGCGTCTCGTTGACGATCTTGCCGCCGAGCTTTTCGAACTCGGCGCGAAAACCGTGTGCTACGCCCTGACCGTAGGCATTGTTCGGTGCCAGGACGGCGACGTTACGAAAGCCCAGGTCCCAGGCATCCTGGGAAGAAAACTTATTGCCCTTGTCTTCCAGGCCGATCAGGTTGAACGAGCTACTGCCCAGGTCGCGGATCTTCACGCTGGTGCTGGCGATGTTGATATGCACCACGCCCTCTTTCACCAGATACTGGCCCATCGGGATGCTGATACCCGACGAGTATTCGCCGATCACCACCGGCACCTTGTCGACGCTGACCAGCTTGCGTGCGGCGTTGATGGCGGTGGTGGGATTGCCGCCGGAATCTTCGACGATGACCTGGAATGGCTTGCCGAGCACACCACCGTCGGCGTTGACCTTGTCTTCAGCCAGCTTCACGGCGCGGCGCACGTCTTCGCCAACGGTGGCGTTGGCGCCCGTCAGGGAGAGCACGGCGCCCATCTGCACAGCGTCAGCGGCAGACGCGAACGGCGCGGCCGTGGCCAGGGTAAATAACATCGAAGTCGAAATAAGCATGGAGCGGAACTTGAAAGGCATAACTGTCTCCTTGGAATGATCGTGACGGCGTCGCCGTCGCTCACTGCGTCATGCAGCCCCCTGCGCCAGCGGGGCAAAACAGCTCAAGCACCGATGCTCCCTGAGTCGCTCGTGGCAAATCACGGACGCACCGCTCCGGTCCTCCCGAGGGTTGCGGGAGGAGGAAAAATTCATTGCATCGCTTCGAAGCCCTTACCAGATAGGCACGGTGTAACTGACGGTCAGGCGGTTGTGATCGATATCGCCCAGCACGTCGCTGCGCAGTACGCCGTTGCGCCAGGCGACGCCCACGCCTTTCAATGGCCCGCCTTGCACCACATAGCTCAGTACGATGTCGCGCTCCCACTCTTCACGGTCGGAACCAACGGCAGTCTTGATCTGGTCGCCCTTGAGCCAGGTGACGCTGGCGTTCAGGCCTGGTACGCCGAGCGCGGCGAAGTCGTAGGCGTAGCCGCCCAGGATGGTGCGCTCACCCGCGTAGGTGAAGTTCTGCACCAGGCTGTCGGTGATCACATAAGTGCTGGTGCCGCCGGCGCCCTCGTTGGCCAGGCCACCCTGGTTCAACTGGGTGAAGACGCTGTCGTCCGACACCTGCTGGTAACCCAGGGTCAGGGCATGGCCGCTCAGGGCGTAGGTGAACTTGGCGCTCCAGGTCGAGTTGTCCAGTTCGCCATCGTTGCCGCTGGCATTGGTCGATGCCAGGTAGCCTGCAGCACGGTCGGCATTCTTGCCATCAGAGGTGGTGCGGAAGTAGCGCAGGTCGGTCTTGAGCACGCCGGGGCCCAGTGCCAGGCTGTGCAACGCACCGAGGAAGTGCTGGTCGTAATAATCTTCGAGGTTGGCGAAGTAATACTGCAGGGTCAGGTCCTTGATGCCTTTGTAGTCGCCCCCGGCAAAACGCAGATGGTTGCTTTCCTGGCTACCGCCGGCGATCGACATGCCGGTGAAGTTGCTCGACATACGGCCCACCACATGCTCGATCTGGCCGCCAGTGAGGGTCAGGTTGTCGATCTCGTTGCTAGTGATCTGCCCGCCTTCGAACAGCTGCGGCAGCATGCGGCCGTCGTTCGACCAGAGGATGGGCAGCTTCGGCGTGAGGATGCCATAGCGGGCCTCGGTCTTGGACAGGCGTACCTTGCCGGTCAGGCCACCGCGGCTGAAGTTGTCCACGGCCTCGCCGTCGCTGTCGGCCGGGAAAATGGACCGCGCACCCGGTGCATCGAGCTTCACGCCGAGGGTGTAGGTGGCATCTGCCCCGAAGCCGACCAGCCCCTGGGTGAAACCGGACTGCACGTTGAGCAGGAAGGCCTGGCCCCACTCGTCCTGAGTCTGGGTATCGGTGTCACGGAAATCGTGGTTGAAATAGAAGTTGCGTAGCTCCAGCTTTGCCGTGCTGTCTTCGATGAACCCTGCGGCAAGTGCCTGCCCGCCGAAACTCCCCATGGCCGCAAGAATGGCCAGATTCAATAGTTTTCTCTTCATGTGAAGCGACTCTCCCTTGTGTATTGCTTTTATTAGGACGCACGCCACCGCGGGGCTGCCATGGCAAGGCAGGCCCGGGGAACGGATACGGAGTGGCGACAGATAGAACCCGGAGCGCGCAGGCTCCGGTCATTGCATTCAGGAAGCGCGAGCGCCGCCTTGAATTTCGTCGTCTTTGCGACGTTTACCAACGGACAGGATGGCGACCAGCGAGATGGCTACGGTTGCCAGCATGTACAGGGCCACCGGCTGCCAGTCGCCCTTGTACTCGGACAGCAGCCAGGTTGCGATCAGTGGAGCCGTGCCGCCCGCCAGTGCAGCGCCCAGCTGGTAGCCCAGGGTGATGCCGGTGTAGCGCACGCGGGTGGAGAATATTTCCGAAGACAAGGTGCCGAGCACGGCGGTTACCGGCGCCCAGAGCACGCCGAAGCCGATGACGGTGGCGACGGTGATGCCCCATTGGGTGCGGGTATCGAGCAGCATGAAATACGGCACGATGTACAGCGCAATGGCCAGGATGCCGCCGATGTACACGCGCTTGCGGCCGATGCGGTCAGACAGCCAGCCCATGACCGGGATCAGCAGCGAGGCCACCAGGGCACCGATCATCACGGCGTTCAACGCCGAGACTTTCTGGTAGCCGAGGTTGTTTACCGCATAGCTGACCACGAAGGTCGAGAAGATATAGAACGGCGCCGTCTCGACCACTTTCAGGCCCGCAGCGATCAGCACTTCACGCCAGTGATTGCGCAGCGTCTCCACCACCGGCATTTTCGAAACGTTACCGCTGGCCTTGGCTTTCTTGAAGTCCGGGGTTTCGTCGAGGCCGTGGCGGATCCACAGGCCGAGGAACACCAGGCCGGCGCTCAGCACGAAGGGCACACGCCAGCCCCAGGACAGGAAGTCTTCCTCGGGCAGCATCGCCATCAGGCTCACGGCCATGGTGGCGAGCAGCATGCCGAGGGTCACGCCCACTTGCGGCACGCTGCCGAACAGGCCCTTGCGGTTGGCCGGTGCGTATTCATAGGCCAGCAACAGAGCCCCACCCCACTCGCCTCCAATGCCAAGGCCCTGGACCACCCGCAGCAGGATCAACAGGATCGGTGCCCAGACGCCGATATGTTCATAAGTAGGCAGGCAGCCGATCAACACGGTTGCGCCCCCCATCAGCGACAACGTGATGACCAGAGTTTTCTTGCGCCCGATGCGGTCGCCGATATGGGCAAACAGTACGCCGCCAATAGGCCGAATAAAGAACGTCAGGGAAAACGACAAGTAAGCCAGTAACAGCCCAACGACCGGATCGAAGTTAGGAAAGAACAGTTTGTTGAACACCAGCGCGGCGGCTGTTCCGTAAAGAAAGTAGTCGAACCACTCGATCGAACTGCCTGTGAGGCTGGCGACCAACGCGCGGCGACGGGTCTTGGCCGATTGCGCCTCGGCGAGGGAATTGCTCATGTGTTATGCCTTATTTTTTTTGGTTGGGCCACAATGACCCAAGTATCACTGGGTAGCACCGATCCTAGTTTTCATCGGGCACAAGGTGCAACCACACATTTTGCTATAGGTATAACAAAATGGGTGAATGAGACCAAAATGCACCATTGCAGTGCGCGCCATGCACGTGCCAAACGTTTGCTGCCTTGGGCCGGCACATAATTATTTTTATTGAACAAACATCCAATAAAGTTCATTGGAACTATTGGGTTGCACTAGGTTGCACCTTTATTGATTCCGGGTTTAATCTGCGCACCGTTCCGTTTAGCCAACTACCTACCCGGTGATAACAACATGGCAACCACCACACTTGGCGTAAAGCTTGACGACGCCACTCGCGAGCGACTCAAACAGGCTGCACAACAAATCGCCCAGACGCCGCACTGGATGATCAAACAGGCCATTTTCAACTACCTGGAGCAGATCGAAGGCGGCATGACGCCCGCTCGGCAGGCTGGCCTGGCCGCTGTTGCAGGCGAAGAACAGGCAGAACACCTGGATGAGGGCGCCTTGCAGGTATTTCTCGACTTCGCCGAAAGCGTCCTTCCGCAATCGGTGCTGCGAGCTGCCATCACCGCCGCCTACCGCCGCCCCGAAGCGGACGCCGTACCGATGCTGCTGGAGCAGGCGCGCCAGCCGGCAGAGATGGCGAAAGCGTCTCACCAGTTGGCTTACAGCATCGCCCAGAAGCTGCGTAACCAGAAAAGCGCCGGCGGCCGTCAGGGGCTGGTACAAGGCCTGCTGCAGGAGTTCTCGCTGTCGTCGCAGGAAGGGGTGGCATTGATGTGCCTGGCCGAGGCCCTGCTGCGCATCCCCGACAAGGGCACCCGTGACGCCTTGATCCGCGACAAGATCGCCAATGGCAATTGGAGCCAGCACCTGGGGCAGAGCCCGTCGATGTTCGTCAACGCCGCCTCGTGGGGCCTGCTGATCACCGGCAAACTGGTGTCGACCCACAATGAGACAGGCCTGTCGTCCTCACTCAACCGCATCATCAGCAAGAGTGGCGAACCACTGATTCGCAAGGGTGTGGACATGTCCATGCGCCTGATGGGCGAGCAGTTCGTCACCGGTGAAACCATCGGCGAGGCCTTGGCCAACGCGGCACGTCGTGAAGCAAAAGGCTTCCGCTACTCCTACGACATGCTGGGTGAAGCCGCACTGACCGAGCACGACGCGCAGAACTACCTTGCCGCCTACGAACAAGCGATCCATTCCATCGGCAAGGCCTCGCACGGGCGCGGCATCTATGAAGGCCCGGGCATCTCGATCAAGCTGTCGGCGCTGCACCCGCGGTACAGCCGCGCCCAGTACGAGCGCGTGATGGAAGAGCTGTACCCGCGCCTGTTGTCGCTGACCCTGCTGGCCAGGCAGTACGACATCGGCCTGAACATCGACGCTGAAGAGGCCGACCGCCTGGAGCTGTCGCTCGACCTGCTCGAGCGCCTGTGCTTCGAGCCATCACTGGCCGGTTGGAACGGCATCGGCTTCGTCATCCAGGCCTACCAGAAGCGCTGCCCGTACGTGATCGACTACGTCATCGACCTGGCCAAGCGCAGCCGCCACCGCCTGATGATCCGCCTGGTCAAGGGCGCCTATTGGGACAGCGAGATCAAGCGCGCCCAGATCGACGGCCTGGAAGGCTACCCGGTCTACACCCGCAAGGTTTACACCGACCTGTCCTACATTGCCTGCGCCCGTAAGCTACTGTCGGTACCGGAGGCCATCTACCCGCAGTTCGCCACCCATAATGCTCACTCACTGGCGGCCATTTACCATATCGCCGGGCAAAACTACTACCCGGGTCAATACGAATTCCAGTGCCTGCATGGCATGGGCGAGCCACTGTACGAGCAGGTGGTGGGCAAAGTGGCCGATGGCAAGCTGAACCGCCCGTGCCGCATCTATGCACCGGTCGGCAGCCACGAGACCCTGCTGGCCTACCTGGTGCGCCGCCTGCTGGAAAACGGCGCCAACACCTCGTTCGTCAACCGTATCGCCGATCGCTCCATTAGCCTTGATGAGCTGGTCGAAGACCCGGTGCTGCAGGTAGAGAAGATGGCCGGTCAGGAAGGCGCGCTAGGCCTGCCGCACCCGCGCATCCCGCTTCCGCGCAACCTGTATGGCACCACCCGCCTCAACTCCGGCGGCCTTGACTTGTCCAATGAGCACCGGCTTGGCTCATTGTCCTCGGCGCTGCTCGCCAGCGCCAACCAGCCCTACACTGCCGGGCCAACGTCAAGCAACGATTGCAGCCACCCGCGCACCGTCACCGCCGTGCGCAACCCGGCGGATCATCGCGACCTGATCGGTCAGGTGTACGAAGCCAACGAAAGCGATGTGCAAAACGCCATTCTGTGCGCCCAGGCCAGCGGCCCGATCTGGCAGTCGACCCTGCCCGCCGAGCGCGCGGCCATTCTGGAGCGCGCCGCCGACCTGATGGAAAGCGAGATGCAGCAACTGATGGGCCTGCTGGTACGCGAGTCTGGCAAGACCTTCAGCAATGCGATCGCCGAAGTCCGTGAAGCGGTCGATTTCCTGCGCTACTACGGTGCCCAGGCTGGCAGCTTCAGCAACGACAGCCATCGCCCACTGGGCCCTGTGGTGTGCATCAGCCCTTGGAACTTCCCGCTGGCGATATTCAGTGGCCAAGTCGCCGCCGCCCTGGCCGCTGGCAACACAGTGCTGGCCAAACCTGCCGAGCAGACGCCGCTGATCGCGGCCCAGGCCGTGCGCATCCTCCATGAAGCCGGCGTGCCGACCGGCGTCGTGCAACTGCTGCCAGGCCGGGGCGAGACCGTTGGGGCGAGCCTGGTCGGTGACAGCAAAATCAGGGGGGTAATGTTCACCGGCTCCACCGAGGTCGCCGGCATCCTCAGCCGCAACCTTGCCGGCCGCCTGGATGGCCAGGGCCAGACGCTGCCGCTGATCGCCGAAACAGGCGGCATGAACGCCATGATCGTCGACTCCTCGGCACTGGCCGAACAGGTGGTCGTGGATGTCATCAGCTCTGCGTTCGATAGCGCCGGCCAGCGCTGTTCAGCGCTGCGGGTGCTGTGCGTGCAGGCAGACGTGGCCGACCACGTCTGCCAGATGCTGCGTGGTGCGATGGCCGAATACCGCGTCGGTTCGCCAGAGCGCCTGGATACCGACATAGGCCCGGTGATCGACCGCGAAGCCCGGGACAACATCGTCAACCACATCGAGCACATGCGCCGTAAAGGCCGTACCGTCTTCCAGGCTGCCCGGGCCGACGGCCAGGTGCTGCAACGGGGAACGTTCGTGCTGCCGACCCTGATCGAACTGGACAGTCTCGACGAACTGGAACGGGAGATCTTCGGCCCCGTGCTGCATGTGGTGCGCTACGAGCGCAGCCAGCTCAACCAACTCTTGGAGCAGATCAACGCCAGCGGTTACGGGCTGACCCTTGGCGTGCATACCCGCATCGACGAGACCATCGCCCAGGTGGTCGATACCGCCCGCGTGGGCAACCTCTACGTCAACCGCAACATCGTCGGGGCCGTGGTCGGCGTACAGCCGTTCGGCGGTGAAGGGCTGTCCGGCACCGGCCCGAAGGCAGGTGGCCCGCTGTACCTGTATCGCCTGCTCGCCACCCGCCCGCACGATGCCGTGGCGCAGGCCCTGGCTGACGGCGATGGGCATGCGGTTGCAGCCCCCACAGACCTGGAAAATGCGCGCACGGCCTTTGCCGCTTGGGCCGAGCAGAAAGAACCGGAAATCGCCAACCTGTTCGCCCGCTATCTGGAGCAGTCGCAAAGCTACACCACTCACCTGCTCGCCGGCCCCACCGGTGAGCGCAACAGCTACACCCTGCTGCCGCGGGAGGTGGTGCTGAACCTGGCCGAAAACCGCCTGGACCTGCTCGCCCAACTCGCCGCCAGCCTGGCGGTCGGCAGCCGCGCGCTATGGCTCGATAGCCATCAGGCCCTACGCGCAGAACTGCCAGCATCGGTGCAAGCGCGCATCGACAGCATCAGCGACTGGACCGACCCGGACGCCCATTTCGACGCGATTCTGCACCATGGCGATAGCGATCAATTGCGCCACGTCAGCCAGCTGTCTGCACGGCGCCGCGGCGCCATCGTCGGCGTGCACGGCCTGGGGCGGGGAGACACTGACATTCCACTGGAACGCCTGCTGATCGAGCATGCCCTTAGCGTCAACACAGCTGCGGCCGGTGGTAACGCCAATCTCATGACCATCTGCTAGGCCCACGATCGGAACTGGCGCAGCGCATCCTTGCGCTGCGCACCTTCGCACCACCACGAGGAACAACCATGAACGCACTTTTCCTGGGCTACGGCCGCATGGGCAGCGCCATTGGCCAAGCCTGGCTCAAGGCCGGCCTGGTCAACCATGTCAGCGCCGTTGACCCCTATCTGCAAACAGCCAGCCAAGTCACCCTCTACAGCAACGTCGAAGCCCTGCCTGCACTGCCTTTTGACATTATCGTGGTGGCGGTCAAGCCGAACTACGCGTGCGAGGTACTGGCCGCCCTACCCCGCGCAGTACGCGAGCACGCCGTGGTGATTTCTGTCGCAGCAGGTGTACCCCATGACAAGCTCAGCCTGGCACTGGGCCACAGCTGCCCGGTGGTACGCGCGATGCCCAACACGCCGGTACTGGTCAACGCGGGCTGCACCGGCCTGTTCGCCACCCCTGACCTGGATGCAAACCTGCGCGAGCGGGTGACTCGGCTGTTCGAAGCCGTCGGTAGCGCCAGCTGGGTGGAGCACGAGGGCCTGCTGGATGCCGTGACGGCGTTGTCCGGCAGCGGCCCTGCTTACTACCACCTTTTCAGCGAAGCCCTCGCCGCAGCAGGTGTAGCACTTGGCCTGAGCCCGGAACTGGCAAAGACCCTGGCAGCGCAGACAGCGCTGGGTGCCGCGGCGCTGCAAACCCAGCCAGGCGCAGACTTTGTAGAGTTGCGCACCGCAGTCACCTCGCCCAATGGCACCACGGCGGCGGCGATCGCCTCGTTTGAACACAATGACGGCTTGCGTCGGTTGGTCGACGCCGCCGTGCAGGCCGCACATTCCCGTTCACAAGCACTCTCACGCGAGTCCTGAAAGCCCCGGGCAGCGGGCGGCCGGCAGGACGCCAACGCTGCTCCACCTAGCCGATGTGCATAGCCTATGAAGCTCCATCAACTGAAAGTGTTGGTCACCATCTGCGAGAGCGGCAGCTTTCAGGAAACCGCACGCTTGCTGCATCTTTCCCAGCCCGCGCTCTCCAGGACCATCAAGGAACTAGAGACGTCCCTGGGGGTGCCGCTGCTGGTACGCTCCAACCGCGGCATCACCACCACCGAGTACGGCGAACGCCTGGTGCGCAGGGCGCGCCTGATGCTTGAAGAGGCCAGCCGCGCCCGTGAAGAGATTGCGGCGCTCAAGGGCCAAACCCATGGCCGGGTTTCGATCGGCCTGTCACCGGCGACACCCAGGGCGCAGGTGATCGCAGCCATAAATCAGTACAGCGAGCGCTACCCACTGGTGCGCCTGCGCATTCACGAGATGCGCCCCTCAAAACTGATGGAAAGCCTGCGTGAAGGGCAGGTGGACCTGGCATTGTCATGCCAGCCGGCAAGCCGCTACGGCGATGGGTTTCAATGGACCGAGCTGTACAATCAACCCACCGCGCTGGCTGTGCGCAAAGGCCACCCGCTGCGCAAGGTACGCTGTCTTGAGCAGCTACGCGAACAACGCTGGCTGTTGCAGGAGCCGCTGGAAAGTTCTCAGATCGGCATGATGTTCGAGCAGTATCGGCTTGCGCCACCTGAAAACATCCTTGAGTGCTCCGCCGGGATCATCTTCTGCGAACTGGCGCGCGCCACTGATGTGATCAGCTATTGGCCGCTTCGCATGCTCGACTACGTCAACCGCACCGACCAGGGGTTGGAGATACTGAACCTTGAGGAGCAAGTGCCCGCGCTCAATATCTCACTGGTTTATCGAAACCAGGAACTGCTCACGCGCGAAGCCCGGCTGCTTGCTGATGAGCTCGAGTATGTGTTCATCAACCCTCGGGCACCTAAGTACAACGATGATTACTGTTGACGGGGGTATGCCTTGATGCCGGTCAGTCAAGCGATTGGGGCCGCTTTGCGGCCCATCGCCGGCAGGCCAGCTCCCACGGCTACAGCGCATACCCACGAAGTGACAATAGGTCCTCCCCCAGCGTAGTTTGCCGGGAAAGCACAGGGCAGAGCCTGACCGGCCTCAGTCGGTAACCTGCTCCGCTGTGCTATCGGCGGTAGAGGCCGGGGCACTCGCTTCTGACTTCACACGCTTGCGTCGGCCCTGGCTACGTTGGCGCGAAGCTTGTTGCTTGGCATGCAGCGCCTGAGCGGCGGTCACAATGCCAGACGGTTGCCCATTCAAGTCCAGGCGCGGCGCATTCTCCACCATGGCTGCCCAGTATCGAGCTCCCTTGCACCAGGTAGAAATACCCAGCTTGAGCTGTTCGCGGGTCAAGCCGAGCAGTTCGAGGTGCTGCTCGGCATCCTTGAAAATACCCTCCTTGAGCGGCACCTTGGGCGCCGGATTGACGGGGAAGGCCAAGGGAAAATGCTTCTGCAAGGGCCAGATCGCTTGCACTGCCGGATCAAGGTCGCGAGGCTTCGCCTGCGGGGAAGGCTTACGCTTGGGGTGTTTACCACCCTCAGCCTTTACCTGCTCTTTTTCCGACCGGAGACGGTCACGTAGCTCTGCTAGTTGTTCAAAACCCATCGTTCAATTCACTGCTTCGAAGTTGATTGCGTGGCGTAAGGATATGCCATGCACGCCTTGAAAGCAGCTAGAACAGGATGAGTCGCCGCTGGATCGGTCCCGAGACTATGCATTCAGAGCCCGTTTCAACACTTCGTAGATCTTGCTGTCGCCAGATTGAGCGACGTTGAAACGCAGAAAATCTCCCGCAGTCATGGACTGGCTGAAAGCATTTCCGGGCGCGAGCACCACTGCGTCCTTCAAACAAGCTCTGGCCAGCGTCGCTGCATCCTTACCCTGAGGGAGTTGGCACCACACGTACATGCCTGCCTGGGGAACCATCCAAGGCTTGATACCAATCGCCTGAAGCCTCGCTACTGTTTTGCCCATTTCCTGGGCTAACCTGAAGCGGACACCTTCCATGTGCTTTCGGTACCCGCTATCGGTAATGGCTTGATGAACGATGTCCGCAGCCATGCGCCCACCCCCGAATGTGGTCGCAATCTTGAGGTCGACCAGGCTCTCGATCCACTCCCTGCGCGAAGCGATGTAGCCGCATCTGATTGAAGCGGAAATGGTCTTGGAAAAACTACCGATTTGGATCACACGAGCGAGGCCATCGAAGGCAGACAGTCGTGGCGCGGGGGTACTCTCGAAATCGCCGAAGATGTCGTCCTCGACAATTACCAGGCTGGAGGTGTCGGCCAGCTTTAGCAGCCTGTGTGCTGTGACTGGTGACAAGGTGGCCCCGGTCGGGTTGTGGATGCCGGAGTTCGTTATGTACAACCGCGGCGCGTGCTCGCGCAGGGCAGCGCCGAACGCCTCGATGTCTGGACCCGTTGCGGTGTAGGGGACTCCGACGATGTTCACCCTATGTGCTTTGAGTAATGCGTGAAAATTGAAATAACAGGGATCGTCGACCAGGACAGTGTCACCCGGTTGCAGCAGAAAACGGCAGATCAGGTCGATAGCATGAGTGCCGGACTCAGTGAGCATGATCTGTTCCAGAGGGGCTTCGATACCAACGCCTGCCAGTCGTCGCGACAAGAATTGCCTGAGAGGCGGATGCCCAAGCGGTGAAGCGTACTCAGTCAATTTCGACGTGTCAGAACGCGCAACCATTCGAAGAGCTTTACGCAAGCCTGCTTCGTACAGCCAGGATGCGGGCAGCCACCCGCATCCTGGTTTCAACGCATCACTGGAAGTTTCCAGAGACTGGCGCGAGATCCACAGCGGGTCGACATCACGATCAAGTTTGGGGCCGAGCTCGGTCAGGGCCAATGGCGCAACTGGGCCAGCCACGTAAAAACCGGAGCCAGGGCGAGCGCTAAGTACACCTTCTGCGGTTAACCGTTCATAGGCCTCCAGGACGGTAGAAACCGATACTTGCATGCTCTGAGCCATTGCGCGAACTGAAGGAATTCTCGCACCTGGTGTGTAGCTTCGAGAGGCTATCCTGGCCTGGACCTCCCCCATCACAGCTCGGATTCGCGTTCCGTCCCGTTTCATCGCACCCTCAACTGTGCTGGATTCATATGCATAACAGTTCGGTTGAATTGTAGTGGAGTGTACATGGCCTTGGTGAGCCCGTCAGTGATGTACTGAGCCCTGGCTTATCGAGGACGCACCGATGGAAAAAACAACAAGCGGATGGATAAACGGCTTCATAGGCGTCGCCATCTTTGCCGGCTCGTTGCCGGCCACCCGCGTGGCAGTGACGGCCTTCGAGCCTACGTTTCTGACCTGTGCCAGGGCAACCATTGCCGCGCTGTTGGGTGCGCTGTTCTTGATCGTGCTACGCCAGCCGCGACCCAAGCGCGGTGACCTGTCGTCACTGGCTGTAACAGCGCTTGGCGTCGTTATCGGTTTTCCGCTGCTGACGGCACTGGCCCTACAGCACGTCACTTCTGCCCATTCCATCGTTTTTGTCGGGCTGCTGCCATTGTGTACCGCAGGGTTCGCCGTTCTGCGCGGCGGCGAGCGACCTGGGCCACTGTTCTGGTTGTTCTCGTTGTTCGGTGCTGGGCTAGTCGTTGGCTATGCGTTGATGAATGGAGGAGATGCGTCGGCGCTAGGAGACCTGCTGATGATGGCTGCGGTAGTTGTTTGTGGGTTGGGCTATGCGGAAGGGGCGCGTCTGTCACGGACTCTCGGGGGCTGGCAGGTGATCAGTTGGGCATTGCTGGTAGCGTTGCCGTTCATGCTGCTGCTGACTATCGTCAATCTCCCAGCGCCCGATGCCTTCGCCCGAGTTAGCGCCCCTGCGTGGTTCAGCTTCGCCTACGTTTCGCTGTTCAGCATGCTGATCGGGTTTGTGTTCTGGTACAAAGGGCTCGTTCAGGGCGGCATTGCGGCAGTGGGCCAACTGCAACTCTTTCAGCCGTTCATGGGGCTTGGACTGGCCGCGTTGCTTCTGCACGAGCAAGTCAGCTGGGTGATGCTCGTCGTAACGCTGGGTGCTGTCATCTGTGTTGCCGGGGCAAAGAGATACGCCCAGTAGTAGTGTGGGAGCGATCAACCTCTATCGAAACTGCTGTGAAGCGCTGGCGATACGCTGGTACTTACGCAGCTGCCGGTTGACGCTGCGGATATCCAGAAAGAATATCTCTGCGCTGCGCCATAGCAGCATCCAAGCGGTGACGGTAACGACTCCCACGGGGATGGTGCCTTCAATGCCCAGCGCCGTGCCTGCGAGCACCAAGGCTAGCGCCAAGCCCAGGAGTGTCAGCGCTACCAGCCGCTGCGTGCGGATATCCCCACTGAGCTGTTCGCTCTTTTGTGCAAAGGTATTTCTGATGGCTTGCTGCAGGCGTTCTCGCTCCTCTTCCGGGCAGCGGATCTGCAGACTCAGCGCTGGGTGATACCAGGCACTATCTGACAGGTATTCCACCAGCTCGGGGCTTAGCTTGGGATTGTCCGGCGAGGCAAATGGATTGAGGTAATCCGGGGTGATCGTCAGATCGATGTTTTTAGTCATGACGAACCTCTAGCTGGTTGAGTTGTGTCATCACGCTCTGCGGGGTGGACAGTTGTCAGCTGGCGGCGCATACGCGGATGCCTCTGCGTGCGACCGTAAGTAAGCCAGCGAAATCGCCCCGATTGAATCGATCGACAGGTCGTTAGCCGCTCTCCATCAACCGTAGCACTGGATCGGGAGAGGCCATCCACTACCGGCCGCTTTCGACGCAAAGCAGACAGCGATCCCAAGCTCTGTGGTCAGTTCCGGCCTCATCGCCGGCAAGCCGGCTCCCACTGGAATATCTCCAGCCTTGAGGCATGCGCTGTACGTGTGGGAGCCGCGCTTGCCGGCGATGGGCCGCGAAGCGGCCCCGGTTACAGATGTCTGCTTCGGGTCCAGGCTGTGTGAAAACGCTTGGCGCGATCCGGCTGGTTAGAAAATGACCAGAATTTCGCGCTCCTGCGCGAAATCTGGGTTAGCTGAATAACCAAGCCATTTCAGATTTCACGTACGCTCGCGATCTTCAGAGACCCGTTTGGGTTTTCACACAGCCTGGGCCGAAAGCGGGCGGTCACGACTGGCAGCTGGCCATAGAGGACGCACCTGTGCTGATTGGGGAGCTTGAGGAAAAGCAAAGCAGTGCGTGCTTCAGGATCAGCGCGGGAACAGCAGCGTCACAGCAAAGCGAAAGCCCCAACCTTCCGGGCCATTATCCGGTGAATCGAGCCAGTAACGTGGCCCGGCTTGGAGGGTGATGGGGTGGCCACCAACTTTCAGTAACTGGGTTACCGTCAGGTTGACCGGAATGGCCCATTCTTTGGATTGCCAGTCGTAGGTCGATTCACTGTTGATGCCAAATGTGGTCAACGAGCTGTTCGTGTATGAAAGAAACGGCTGCATGAAGGTCTGGTTTACCTTCTCCTTACCATCTGCGGGGCTGCCCTCTAGCCCCCAGATATGGTTAGCCAGTATCCCGTGCGTCCAACCGTTGGCTTGCTTCAAGGCTACCGCAGTTGGTCCGAGCCCCCATTGTTCACTGCTCAGCACGTCGTTGCTGCCCGTTGGTATCAATAGCGCCGGGCCTGCGCCGAGTATCCAGCCACTGGCAGTGGGTTGTTTCGGTGAGAAGAAAAAACTCTGGGTGACATCGCCTACGCCAGAGGTGTCCGCCGCGCCACCCAGGCCGTGCTGGTCGACGACTGGCAGGATAGTCCTGGAGATCAGGTTCCAGTCATCATTCAAGCTGAAAGGCAGAACGGGCTGGATGTTGGTCAGGCTGCGCTTGCCATCGCCGTCGGGGCCCATTTTCTGGTCCCAATTATATTGCACCGGCAAGCTGTACATGGCCGCAACCGGGTTCAGCGCTTTCTTGGCAAGCTCTGCCGAGTCCTCTGCTTGCCCTTGCCCGGTGTGCCCCAGCAACGCAAGTGCGTAAAGCGGGTAGCATTTCCTTTTCAACATTGTATCTCCCGTCAACTGAAAGCCACGTCGTTTTGAGCGGCCCGGGTTTTCGGCGATCAAGCGTGATTCGACATCTCGGTCTGCTTTGGCGGCAGCGGGCCAATGAACATTTGCTTTAAGCGCTTGCGGCCAATGACGCGTGCCAGTTCCGCGATGACGCAATACATGAATATCAATGTGATCAGTAAGATCTGAACTGCCCAGAAACGAGGCCAGTTCATCGATGACCATAACAGCGCATTCGCATCGAGCAGGCCGGGCGCCTCTTTCCAGTAGTCATACAGACGCTCCAAGTAATGAACGATCAGTGCGACCAAGGCATACATGAGTGTTTTCCAGGTGACGTTCCAGATCAGCGGCTTGTCGGGAAACCGATTGATGAAGGGCAGCATATCGGCAACCAGAACAGACTTGCCCAATATGAGAGCGGCGATCAGTACCGACGCTGAGACAGGCAGCTCCACCCCTGACCCTTTGATCATGAGCGCGCGGATCAGGGCAACGATGTGCAGAATCACGAAGAAAAACACGGTGGGAGGAAGCACTTTCAGGAATTCATGTTTAATTTTGAGCATGACCGTATTCATCGGGGCATCCTTAGGCCATCAAATCTCGGCATGAAATTGCGGTGCCCCCTGGCGCACATCCACGGCAGGGGGAACCTGGGGGCTACTTCTTCAGGGCCTGGAATGAACTGACCATGTCCCTGGCCCAGCCATCGAGCACGGCGCGGGCGTCCGAGGCCTGCATGATTTGCGAGGAATTGTCCAGTTCAGCGCCTGCACCTTTGCGCACCACTGCGGCCACCACCTCATTGGTACTCCCGTCAAGGAATGCAGCCTCGGTAGCCACGCTGGTGTCTTGGTCGCGAATACCCGTGGCCGTACTGATGCCGGCTGCCACAAGCGCGATCGGGATCACCTCATACGGGCGCAGCCCCTTGGTTTTGGCACTCACCCCAGTGATCGCCGGGCGCACCACCAGTACACCTGGCCCGGGGCTCGTAGCAAGCGGCAGGACCTTGGAAAACTGGTTTTTCAACGACTGATCGTAATACTGGGTTATGCCTTGCAAGGTTTGCTGCGGAATCTTCGCGGTTGGTTGCGGCTTGGGGTAAAACTGGCTGGGTTCGACATACACGCTGGTAAATTGGTTGGCATCAATGCCAGGCTTGATCCAGCGCGTAACCTTCGCGCCCGAAGGCGATTCATCCTCCTTGAGCTTGCTGTAGTCCTTCAGAAACCCGGAGTATTCGTCGGGCTCAACGTATTTGCTCGCACAACCATGCAGTAAAAGCGATGTGAGACACACCGTTGCAATAAGCGCCTTACTTTTCATGCAACTTCTCCTTCCACGTATAAGCATTGTCCAAGGATCAAAACCTTCAGAATCGCCAAGTCGCACCGCCACCGATGATGTGCAAGGCGGCGTTATCGAAAGTACCTGACAACGTGTCGCCGGAGCGTGCCTTGGTCTGCTCCACGTCCATGTCGCCGAGCCAGACCAATGTGTAAGCCAGATGCAGGTCCAATCCTTCTTCCACCTGATAGTTCACCCCGGTTGCGAAGCGCCACGCCTCCCCCATCGGGTTGTCCACGGTGCGATCCTTGTCATCCACGGCCGAACTGTCATACCCCACCCCAAAACTCCAGCGCAGCTGGCGGGTCGCCTGATACTGGGCACCCACCGAGGCGTGCCAGGTGTCCTTGTACTTGCGATCGACCGTGCGGCTAACCCCGGCGGCATTGGCATCCACCTCTACCCCGATGTCACCGAACTCGCTCCAGTCCTGCCAACCCAGGCTTCCCAGCAATGTCCACTGCTCGTCCAGCTGGTGGGCCACGCTGAATGTCGCGGTCTGCGGCACGTTCATGTCCAGTTCCAGCGTGTCCACCGCCAGGCGGTTGAGTGCGGCATTGATGAGGGGGTTGTTGATATCGCTGACATGTGGACTGTCCTCGAACTCCAGCTTCACCTTGCTGGTGTAGGCCAGGCCAATCCGTGTGCGGGGGGCGAGCTGGTAGAGCAGGCCCAGGTTCACGCCAATGCCGAAGTCAGTGTCCTTGTATTCGAGCTGGCCATCGGGGCGCTCGACCAACCCGAGCAGGCTGTTGTTGATGGCCACCTCGGTGCGGTAATAGCCGAGCATCATGCGTGGGCCGATGCCGACGGTAAGGTCATCGGTGAACTTGTACGCAAAGGTGGGTTGGAACGAGACGCCAATCACCGCCGATTCCTGGGTGAAGTAGCGCCCGGCCCAGTCATCGTCGTAGTCCAGCGCCAAGCCGAAGTTACCGTACATGCCGAACCCGATGGCTGAGCGGTCATCGAGCTGGTGGCTGATGAACAAGCTGGCGCCCGGCAGGTATTGCAGAGCGTTACCGCCCTCGTTGCCATCGAACTGGTTGCTGCTGTCACGTGAATAGCGCAGGTCGCCGAGGATAACCTGGGCATTGGCGCTGATCTGCGTGCCAGGCAGCAGGGCGATGCCTGCGGGGTTGGACATCAACACGCTGGGGTCGGTGGCGAGCGCAGCCGAGCCAGCATTGGCCAGGCCGTTACTTTCCTGGCCGGCTTCATAAATGAAGATGCCTCCGGCAGACACGTTGGTGCTGTGAGCAAACAACAGAATAAGCGTTGCAGGCATCCACCATTTGGTGTGATCCATACGATTCGTCGTGGTCATAGTCCCTGACTCCTCACTTTGAAAAGAGCAGGACACCGATGGCTCGATGTCCTGCTTGACGCAACCTGCGCCAAGGGAGCAATCAAGGTGTAACGATCGGGAACCAGAAGTCGAAGTTGTCCATGTAGCTCATCAGCTCCTCAAGCTTGCCTTCGGCACCCTCGACTTTGACGTCACCTGCGCCCACCGCGTCCTTGAGCGTGGTTTCCTTGAGCATCAGTTTGTTCAAGGTGTCGCGCGTCAGGCTGACCGTGGCGTCGGCGTTCTCGGCTTGCGAGCCTTCGGTGTGGTTGAGCACGCCATTGACCATTTCCACCAGGTATTTCTGCTTAAGGTCGGTGAAGTCGAAGTTAAGGGTAATGTGCTTGTCTTCGACCTCCGGCCCTTTCAGGCGCATGGCCAGGTAGTCGAAGAACAGGTCAAGGTCCATCGCCCGGACCGTATCGGGGCTGGCCGTGTCTGGCGTCGGCAACTGTTTCACGCCATCGCGCAATTCCTTGGCGCCGGTGAGGTAGAAGTTGCGCCATGGTCCACTTTCAGCCTGGTAACCCAACTGCTCGAGTGTGTCGGCTTGCAGGTTTTTCGCTGCCTGGTTGTTGGGGTCGGCGAAGACCACTTTGTTGACCACCTCGGCTACCCAGCGGTAGTCACCCTTGTCGTAGTACTCCTTGGCCTTCTTCAGCACCGCGTCGGCGCCGCCCATCATCTCGACGTAGCGCTTGGACGATTCTTCAGGCGGCAATTCATGCAGCGTCGCCGGGTTGCCGATGAACCAGCCCATGTACAGCACATAGGTGGCCTTGACGTTGTGGTTCAAAGCCCCGTAATACCCACGGTTGGAGAAGCGCGAAGCGATCGATTTCGGCAGCTTCACCTGCTCGGCAATCTCGGTCATGGTCAGGCCCTTGTTGGCCAAGCGCAGCGTTTCATCGTTGATGTAGCGGTACATGTCCCTCTGCGACGACAGTTGCTCCTTGACCTCCTTGTTGCCCCACACCGGCCAATGGTGCATGGCATACATGACCTGGACGTCTTTGCCCCACATCTTCAGCGCTTGGTTGAGGTACTTGGACCACGGCAACGGCTCGCGAATTTTTGCTCCGCGCAGCGAATAGGTGTTGTGCATGGTATGGGTGGAGTCTTCGGCCGTGTTGAGGGCTTTTTTCTCGTGGATGTAATAGAGCATCTCGGCTGGCGCCTCGCTGCCCGGCGCGTAGAGAAACTCGTAGGTCAGCCCATCGATCGTGCGCTTCTCGCCGGTTTTCTCGATGATGTCGGTCGGCGGGATCAGGGTGACCGTGCCGGCAGAAGTCGTGGTGCCCAACCCTGCGCCCAGTTGGCCCGTTTCGTTCGGCGGCAGCAGGTTGCCGTACATGTAACTGGCCCGGCGGCTCATGGCGGTGCCGGCCATCACGTTCTCGGCAACGGCGTGCTCCAGGAAGCCTTTGGGGGCATAGACCTTGACCTTGCCTGCCTTGACATCCTTCTCGTCGATCACACCACGAACACCGCCGTAATGGTCGACGTGACTGTGCGTGTAAATCACTGCGACCACGGGTTTCTTCGGCCGATGCTGATAGTAAAGGTCGAGTGCGGCCTTGGCAGTTTCCGCCGAAATCAACGGATCAAAGATGGTGATGCCTTCCTTGCCCTCGACGATGGTCATGTTCGACAAGTCGTAGTTGCGTACCTGATAGATGCCATCGGTGACTTCGAACAGGCCGGAAATATTGATCAGCTGTGACTGCCGCCAGAGGCTGGGGTTGGTGGAAGCGGGTGCGGCCTCGCCTTCCTTGATGAAGTTGTACTTGGCCGGGTCCCAGATCAGGTTGCCCGAGGCGCCCTTGATCGGCTCTTTCGGAAGCGGGGCGATAAACCCTTTATGGGCCAGTTCGAAGGAGGTCTTGTCATTGAACGGCAACTCTTTGAGCAACGCATCGTTGGCTTCTTTGGTTGCTGCTGTTGCGGGTTTCGCTTTCTCTTCGGCCCACGTCTGTGATGCCATCGTGATGGCGGTGGCTAAAAAGAAGGTAGAGCTAAGCTTCCAGATTCTGCCCACCGAGGCAGTGCGGCCTTGGTTTCTGAACGTTTTTACGAACACAGTCATTGCCAGCTCCTTTTGACCAATGCGCTGTACCGATTCGGCAACTACCAGCCAGGATTTCATGTCGCTTAGAGAGAGTAGACGCGGATGAGAAGTTTTCCTCTTGACTCCAGTTAAAATATTGAAATCAACAGCCTGACAAGCCTCGATGGGCTACTTGCACTTGGGCACCTGTTTTCCATGCCCGGCATGTTGCTGGGCGCAGGCATGTCTGCATGGCTATTGGAGTAACGCATGAGCGCGACCTTACCAAGGCTTGTTGCAGGCATTGCATTTCTGGGAGCAGCCCTTGGCTTCATGATCGTCCAGATGTTCATGTGCACTATTGCGGGGCCCTGTCATTTGGCGTGTGGGGATGAGGGAATCTGGCCGTTCTCGCTTCTGCGAACCCACCCTACCCTCACTTTCCAGCTTGGACGCTCAGTTGAACGGGCGTGGTCTCGATTAATCGCTTTGAAAGAATCATCGACTGGGTCGCCGCCGCGTACTTCTGAAAATGCGCTGAGGCAATATGGCTCCGATAGGCTTCATCGCTCGCGTATATCTCGAAGAAGTGCAGCCGGTTCGGCTGGTCTTTCTCCGCCACCGAATAGATGGCCAGCACGCCAGGCTCAAGGCGGATCGACTCGGCCATTTCCTCTTTAACCGCCGCCTCGTATTCCTGCAGTTTGGCTGGGTCTATTTCAAGCTGGGCAATGCGCACTACCGTCTGCATGTCTTCTCCAAGCGCTTGAGCGGCGGTTAAGCAAGCCACTGCGCAGGCCCCTATCAAGGTCGGAATTTTCATCCTGTTTCCTCAGTGGCTGTGGGCAGCGATCTTGGCGGTGGCCAAGCCAATGCCGGACACCGCGCCGGTGACCAGTGCGACTTGGTTGCGAAATTCAAAGCTCATGGATGATCTCCGTTACAAAAATTTAACCAGATGGTTAGCAGCATATTCCGTCAAGGGCGTGCGGACTAGCCGGAGAAGGCAGGATGTTCCGATGAGCCAAGCTCATGAATGAGTGGGCTTATAATCAGACCGTTTCAGCAATTGATGAGCCCTACTCACAACTTCATGCGACCTGAGGCCGGTAGTCACCGCGTTTGCGCTGCACTAACTTGGCCACTGAATCGGCCATCACCTCAGGAGCCTGCTGATGCCAAAAATCGTTGCTGGGTTTGCCCTGGCTACTGTTCTGATCCCGGCGGCAGCCATCGCCTCCGACCCTGCACCCGATCAAACGATGCTGGTTGTAAGGAACGGTGAGCAGCCTTCCATCAACGGGCCGGCCACAAGCTTTGTCGGCAGCGCACGCATAGACCCGCTTTTTCCAGCCCGTGCGCCGTCCAGGGTTTCCGCTGGTTACGTCAATTTCCAACCGGGCGCACGCTCGATGTGGCACACCCACCCGCTGGGGCAAACCCTGGTGGTTACCGCCGGTACCGGCTGGGTGCAGCAAGCGGGCGGTAAAAAACAGCTGATCAAACCGGGGGATGTGATCTGGACGCCCCCTGGCGTCAAACACTGGCACGGCGCAACGGCTACCACCGGCATGACTCATATGGCCATTCAAGAGTCCCTCGACGGCAAGAACGTCGAATGGCTGGAACCCGTCAGCGAGGCGCAATACGAGGCCGCCGAATGAAACTGCTTAAGACCGCCCTCGCCTCGTTTTCCCTGTTGTTGGCCGCCTGCTCCACCGCCGACAAAACTACACCCACCGGCATTGCGCAAAGCCCCGGCGCACCGAGCCTGGACGACGTTCGCGCAGTCTCGCCCGCCTTGGCGCACAACACCGAGATGTTGCTGCTGGACGAAGTGTGGAAGCGACCAGGCCTTTCACCCCGCGACCGCAGCCTGATCACACTCGCGGTGTTGATCAGCCGTAACCAGACTGTAGAGTTGGCGTATCACTTGAATCTAGCCCTGGATAACGGCGTGAAACCGGCTGAGCTATCCGAACTGATCAACCATCTGGCCTTCTATTCCGGCTGGGCCAATGCCACTGCCAGCGTGGCAGCTGCCAAAGCGGTATTTGCCAGCCGAGGGATCGGGGCTGATCAGTTACCGCCGGTTGCACCTACGCGGCTGCCCATCAACGAAGCCGCCGAGAACGTGCGGGCGCAAGCGGTTGCCAACAATGTCGGCCCCGTCTCACCTGGGCTGGTGCACTACACCGGCGACGCGCTGTTCCACGACCTGTGGCTGCGGCCCGATCTGGCGCCCCGCGACCGCAGCCTGATCACCGTCAGCGCCCTGATTGCCAACGGCCAGGTGGCCCAGGTGACCTACCATCTCAATCGCGCAATGGACAACGGCCTGACCCAGCCAGAGGCCGCTGAAATGCTTACCCAGCTGGCGTTCTATGCAGGCTGGCCAAACGTGTTTTCTGCCGTGCCAGTCGTCAAAGATGTGTTCGCCACCCGTAACAAAGGCTGACCTCAAAAACGCTACCGCTTACTCGCCGGGCGCGCTTGGCAGGGCCTCGTGGTGCCGGGAGTAAGCCGGGCAAATGAGTCTTTTCATTGAGAACAGGCGCGCTTCGCCTGCTTGCGGTGTTTCAGCAAATCCAAACCGGCCTGATCAGGGGCTGATCGGCCCCAACGGCTGAACCTCGCGAATCAGATCAATCAACAGCCGCAAGCCCACCGGCAATTGCCGGTGGCTCGAGTAATACATATGAAAACCCGGTGCAACGCTGGACCAGTCATCCAGCACCGTTACCAAATCGCCACTGGCCACCAGCGGCGCGATCACTGGCTCCGGTGCGTACATCAACCCCGCGCCATGACGAATCAATGACACGCCAATGCGCGTCTCATCAATGGTAATCGCACCCGGAACAGCGATGGCCAACTGCTCGCCATCTTTCTCGAATTCCCAGTCGTACATATGGTCATTGCCCAGGCGAATGCGTAAGCAGCGGTGCTTAAGCAAGTCCTGCGGATGTTTCGGCTCGCCAAAGCGCTGAAGGTAGTTGGCAGTGCCCGCCACCACCCAGCGGATGTCCGGCGACAGGCGCTGGGCAATCATGTCTTCCGGCACCGTTCCACCGTAACGAATGCCCGCATCATGCCCACCACCAATAACATCTACCAAACGGTTGGTTACCGTCAGGTCGATTTCGATGTCGGGGTAGCGGTCATTGAAAAGGGGTAATACGGGGCCGAGCAGAAAGTCCGCGCCATCGCTCAAGGTATTCAAACGAATACGCCCGGTAGGCTCATCGCGGTAGCGATTGAGCACCTCCATCGCCTGGCCGATTTCATCGATAGGCCCACTGATCAGCGTATGCAACTCTTCGCCGGCGGCGGTCAACGTTACGCTGCGGGTGGTTCTGTTTAGCAGGCGAACACCAAGGCGAGTCTCCAGCCCCTTGATCGCATGGCTAAGTGCCGATGCGCTGATACCCACCTCAAGCCCGGCCCGGTTGAAGCTCTGGTGGCGGACGATGGCCAGGAAGTAGACGAAGTCGGCCAGATTGGCACGGCTGAGTTGCATGGGACGGCTCCTGCTGGCAAATACGTTTGCAGCAGTCTCTATACCAGCATTAGCGGCATTCGTTAATTGGAAGCAGATTGAGCGAGAACAATTGAATCGTGGGAACGATTACGGTCCATTCGCCCCTCCCCCCCAATGACCGGACGTATTCAGTGTTTCGCATAAAAACTCCAGTGCCCGCTGGAAGACCGGATGACAGTCGGCATAGGGAAGATTGTCGAGCGACGCCCAGAAAAACTCGATGAGGTGGCCATGGTCATCCAACGTCTGATGAACCCAGCACTCAGGCAGCACCCTCCCAGCGCGACAAAGGTGAAACGACCATACCTGATCTTGGTGGTCAGACTTCCAGCATCCCAGATCAAGCCCGATCACTGCGTCACTGATGCCGGACTCCTCTTGCAGCTCACGCAATGCAGCCGCACCAGGTGTTTCTCCATTCTCGATAGTGCCCTTCACCCGTTGCGTGCCAGCCAAAGGGTGCCTGAATAGGAGAATCTTGATGGGTAGCGAAGTCGAGAGAACTACGGGACAGGCCTTGTTGGGGTACATCGCAATCTCCCTATGCGGCATATAAGCTTGAGTGTTTGCTTTTGGCCGAATCTTAGCCTTCGTGACGGGCAGCTTCGGGTCGGTAGCGGTCAATCGCGACCGGCTGCTGTCGACCCAGGCTGTGTGAAAACCCAAACGGGTCTCTGAAGATCGCGAGCGTACGTGAAATCTGAAATGGCTTGGTTATTCAGCTAACCCAGATTTCGCGCAGGAGCGCGAAATTCTGGTCATTTTCTAACCAGCCGGATCGCGCCAAGCGTTTTCACACAGCCTGGACCCGAAGCAGACAGCGATCCAAAGCTCTGTGGTCAGTACTGGCCTCATCGCCGGCAAGCCGGCACCCACAGAATGGACTGCCCCAGGAAATCACCAGCCTTCAGGCATGCGCTGTACCTGTGGGAGCCGCGCTTGCCGGCGATGGGCCGCGAAGCGGCCCCGGTTACAGATGTTCCGGACGATGCGGGCAGACCATCTCTGCGTCGGAGGGATCAACAGGCCGACACTCCAGCCTGGGAAATCCTTCACATACTTGTGTTTCGATCATCGCTTTCCCAGCATCAGTAACATCGACTCATCGCGATCACTGGTTGACATAGACCGATCAGTCCCCCCACATTTTGAGCGCTGGAAACACCAAGAAATCAGATGTTCCCTCTTCCTTGTAGTCCATTTCCCAAACATACTCTCGCCGCACTTTTTCCGTTGCGGTCGCTTGGGCTGCATTCTAGTCTCGGCGGGCCGCTGTTGTTCAGCGATCGGCTTTGACAGGCAGCGACGGTATTATGCATACGGCTTGCCTTCAATGGCGGCTGTACGTGCGGGCACGCTTGCGTGCGCCGGAACTTGCATAGTCCGCCGGTCTGTCAACCCATGTACAGCTGCCACCCTTCTGTTTGACAGCGGATAGGTGACCGCCTAATTGAAGGTACTAAGGGCTGAACTGACTGACCCTGGCGGACATGTGTAACCGGGGCCGCTTCGCGGCCCATCGCCGGCAAGCGCGGCTCCCACAGGTACAGCGCATGCCTGAAGACTGGTGATTTCCTGGGGGCAGTCCATTCTGTGGCCGGTTTGCTGGCGATGAGGCCAGTACTGAACACAGAGCTTTGGATCGCTGTCTGCTTCGGGTCGAAGTTTGCCGATCGTGTCCCAGGAAGTCGTTCGCGAGTCCGATCAAACCCTATGGAGTATTTGGGCAATCTCCTGTGCAAGTACCTGTGGCTGCTCAAGCATCATCAGATGGCCCACCTCAGGCATGATGGTCATGCTGGTCGCCTGTGCTATCGCCCAGTCAGGCACATCCCATTCAGCTCGGGAGCGCTCTCCGCTAACAAGTGCACAGGGATAGAAGAAAATACCGTCTTCAATGCATTGTGGTAGTGATCACCTCCGGTCTCGATCAATACTGATCGGGCCATGGTTTGCAATGTGCTGGAGGGTTGATGAGTCAACCAAGTCGCAGCGACCTCTTTTTTTGCATTGACGCATGCACTGAGGGTGAACATGCAATGAGGTGGCCAGTGACCCAGTCTGAACGCAGCACTCACGTCCAGAGTGAGATTTGTGGAGGCGTGGTTTGCGGATCCACTTCTGGCCGTTTGTTTTCTGTGGTGAGGGGCAGCTTCGGGTCGAAAGCGCTATTCACTACCTGCCAGAAGGCAGGCTCGAAAACGGCCACACATGAGTGACCTTTTCCGGCCTATGCCGAACGCCTGCTCGCGCCAGGCTCGCTGAGCCAATCACAGCGGCTCCTTCCACAACGCAACCTAACTAGAATTCAGGCGTGTATTTCACACTGAACATCACGTTGCGCGGGTCACCATAGTAGTTGTTGTAGTCAATGGTGTTGTAAGCCGGCACGTAATACTTCTTGTCCAGCAGGTTGTTCAGGTTCGCCGCCACGGTGACTTCGTCGCTGACTTTGTACGCCACCCGCGCATCCCACACCGCATAGCCCGGCAGGTCGAACACGTGGTCGTAGGAGGTGGTGCCGGTGACCGCCGTGGTCCCGAGGCCCACCGAAGTTCGGCTCCAGTCACCCGGCAAGGTGTAGTCGGCCCACAGCTTGAACTGATGCTTTGGCGTCCAGGTGCTGTACACCTTGTCCTTGTAGTCTCCATCTTCCAAGTAGCGTGTGGTGTTGTAGACGTAGCCGGCCATCACCTGCAGACCACTCAGTACCTCGCCGCTGACCTGCGCTTCCAGGCCCTGGCTGCGCACCTTGCCCGAGGCCGTGGAGCAATACCAGCCATCGCAGTCCATAGGGCCGCTGCGGTCGAGCACCGCGCGATGCTCCTGGTCATAGCGAAACAGTGCAATCGAAGTGTTCAGCGCACCGTCGAACAGCTCACCTTTGAGACCCAGTTCATAGTTGCTGCCAATGATCGGCTCGACCACCGAGCCCGACACCGTGCGCGCGGTCTGTGGCTGGAACACGTCAGTGTAGCTGGCGTAGATCGACCACTGTTTGTCCAGCGCATACACCAGCCCCGCATAGGGCGATACTTTGCCGCTGCTGCTGGTGGTGGACTCACTGTAACCGCTGTGGTCAAAGAATTCGGCGGCGTAGCTGAAGTCGTACCAACTGGTGCGGGCACCGAGAATAAGCTTCAGCGGGTCGGTCAGATTGATCGACCAGCGCGTGTAGAAACCCTTCTGCTCTACCTGGTACTCGGTCAACTGGCCACGGCCGCGGCTGGCCAGTTCGTAGATGTTCGGCATCGGTCGATGATGATCGACATTCGACGAGTCCGCACCGAAGGTGGGTGCCCGTGCCCAGCGGTCATCAGTGTTGATGCGTGAGTAGTTGGCGCCAATCAGGAAGGTCTGCTCGAAGCCGAAACCGGTGAAGCTGCCATCCAGGTAAAGGTCCAGGCCCTTGCTGTGGGTGGTGAAATCAGTGCTCCAGTCTATAAAGGTGTTATCTGTAGAACCATTGGCCGGCAGGGCATCCCACAGCGCCTGGTAGGTGGCACCATTGTGTTCGCTTATATACACGCCGGCAGCCTTTAGCCGCCAATCGTTGCTCAGCCGATAGGTGGCATCCAGGAACACGCTGGTCTGGTCATTCTCGGCTCGGTTCCAGTCGGCGCCGACATAGGTCGAGCGCGACCAGTCCGGGTTGCCTCCGTCGGCGTAGCGCGGCAAGCCGAGCATGGCTGGACGAGAGTGGCCCTTCTGGTTGGCAACGCCCAGGCCTACCGTAAGGTCGGGCGTGAAATCGTAGTCGACTGCACCATAGACAGTCTGGTTCCAGCCACGCACGTAGTCGATGAACGAGCCGCTGTCATTTTGGCTGATAACGGTGCGTGCACGCAGGGTGCCCTCGGCGTTCAGCGGACCGCCGGCGTCCAGCTGCAGGCCGTAGCGGTCCCAGGAGCCGGCCTTGCCAGTGAGGCTGACAGTGGCCTTTTCCTGACCACGCTTGCGCACCAGATTCATCGCCCCGCCCGGGCTGTCGCCACCTTGCAGCAGCGCGGCCGGGCCCCGCAGCACTTCGACGCGGTCGTAGAAACTCAGATCTTCGGTCAGATAGCTGCCCAGCGAGTAAGTGTTGCGCGGTACAGGCACGCCATCGTACTGCAGCGTGTCGATGCTGAAGCCGCGGGAGTAGATGAACAACCCCGAACCTGGTGACTTGGTAGCGGTCAGGCCAGGCGTTCGGCTGACCAGATCGGCGATGGTCTGGGTGTTCTGGTCATCCATCTGCTGGCGAGTCATGACGGTGACTGACTGCGGGATGTCCTTTAGGCTCTGCACGCCCTTGCCCAAGGTCACGGCGCCGGAGGTGTAGGAATGGCTGCCCTCGGTTGTAGTCAGTGGGGCGCGGCCGATGACACTCGAGGCCTCCAACTCCAGCGCGCCGTTGCCGGGCTCGCTTGGCAGGGCGATCAGATACTGGCCGTCGGCAGTCTGGCCGAGGGTCAGGTTGCTGCCAGCGATCAGTTGGCGCAGTGCCTGCTCGACGCTCAACTGCTGGTGCAACGCCGGCGCCTGCACGGCGTGGGCGGCGTCTGTGTTGAAAAGGATACGGGTGCCAGTCTGTCGGGCCAGGGCGCTGATCGATTGGTCCAGCGGCTGCGCAGGCAGGTCGATGCGGTAGTGTGCCTGTTCAGCTTGCAAGGGGCCGGCTGCCAGGAAACCAAAAGTCGCCAGGAACATCGTCTGGCGCAGCGGGTAGACAAAGAGCGTCATGGAATCCCTATCGAAATGTAATGAGAATGAGTTTCATAGGGATTGGCGTTTGTGCCATGGCGAACTTTGATGTGTGGCTGAAAATAATTATCAGTGACGCACAACTACCTTCACCACACCGCCATCTTCGCGGTGCACGGTTACCGGAGCCAGCCGGGGTAGCGTGTCGATCAGCTGTTCGACGTTGCCAGTCAGGAACTCGCCGCTTAGTCGATACGCCCCAGCGGGTGCACCTTCCAGTTGAATAGGCGCGGCGCGATGGCGCCGTAGTTGAGCGACAACCACGTCCAGCGGCGTGCCGTCGAAGTGGAACAGGTCACGCCGCCATGCCTCCAGTTCACCGGGCCTCGTCGCTTCGATCGGGCCAAGGGCCAGCGGGCTGGCGAGCAACTGCTCCTTGGCGGTGAGCTGCCTGCGGGCCTCGCCGTTGTCCACTTCCACCGCACCCTCCAGCACAGCCACCCGCACGCCGCGCAAGTCGCTGCGCACATCGAACACTGTGCCGATGTCGCGCACTGTCACACCTTGGCTGCGCACGATGAATGGCTTGGGTTCATGTGCCACGCTGAACAGACCTTCGCCGTCGAGCAGTTCGAACTGCCGGCTGCGCAGGCGGTACTCGATGCGCAGCACGCTACCGGCGTCCAGCTCGATTCGGCTGCCGTCACTCAGGTGCAGCACTTCGCGTCCACTGCTGGCGACTTCGATCTGGCGGTAGCCGAGCGCCGGGTCGGCCAGCCAGGCCCAGCCGGCCAGAGCCAGCAGCAAGGCTGTGCCGGCAGCCTTGCGCCGACGACTGGCAATGCGTGTGCTCTGCGCCCTGGCTTCGGCCAGCAGGGCTTCGCGACTGGGCACCAGGGCGCGCAGCGACTTGGCGTAAGGCTCTAGGTCATCAGAACTGATGGGGGCGGTGGGTGGGGTTTTGCGTTGCAATGGTCAGGTCTCCGGCTGCCAGCGCTGCGCAAGGGTGCGCATGGCCCGCATGAAGTGCTGGGCGACCATGTTGACGGAAATGCCTAGCTCGTTTGCGATGTCATGTTGAGGCATGCCGTGGATGCGGTGCAGAAGAAACACGTGGCGCTGGCGCGCTGGCAACGACTCGATCACCGCCAGCAACGCCTTCAGGCGCTGTTCGAACTCCAGTGCCAGCGCGCCGTCGAGGTCGTCGCGATGCTGCTCGACCACGGCTATCTGGCTCTGCATGTACAACGAGCGGGTGCTTTCGGCGCGGCGCCGATCAATGGCGCGGTTGAGCGTGGCACGGCGCAGAAAGGCGATGGGTACGCTGATGGCCTTGACCGGTGGTTTTTCCAGGATCTGCACGCAAACATCATGGACCACGTCACGGGCGAAATGCTGGTTGGAAAAGCGTCGACGGATATGCTCGACCAGATCGTCATAGTGCAAGGCCAAGGCTTGCAAGAGATCGTTGTCAGTCGAGGCCATGACGGCATCCAATTGATAGTGAATATCATTTATATCATGCAGTTCCCAGATCGGGCAAATGATCTGAAGCTGGCCATTCAGCGCACAGTCCAGCAGGCGCTTGGCCAGAACGATTGGATCAAATTGACGTTACGATCAGCACTGAAAAATGAGGTCGCACATCATGCCGGCGTTGGCACAACTACCGCATGCGTGGTCTCCAGCGATATAGAGAGGTCACCGGCGAGCGAACTCGGCATCAGCAGCTTGCATCAAGGCCAAGGCTAGGCCTCGGCGGCGGTAGGCCGGCTGGTCAAGGTCCAAGAGCTTGAATCCATAATACCGACCGTCACCGAGCCGCTCCTCCAGCCATCGGTGAAAGTGCTGAGCCATGACCTGTGGTGTTTCAAGACTCCGCCCTCTTCAAGAAACATTTCCTGACGGTGCGGGCAGACCATCTCTGAGTCAGAGGGACCGTGAGGCCGACACTCCAGCCTGGGGAATCCTTCACATACTTGTGTTTCGATCATCGCTTTCCCAGCATCAGTAACATCGATTCATCGCGAGGCTGGTTGACATAGACCGATCAATACCCCCACATCTTGAGCTCTGGAAACACTAAGAAATCAGATTTTCCCTCTTCCTTGTAGTCCATTTCCCAAACATACTCTCGCCGCACTTTTTCCGTTGCGGTCGCTTGGGCTGCATTCTAGTCTCGGCGGGTCGTTGCTCATCAACGATACAGCTTTGACAGGCTGTGACGGTAAATCACGCAGACGGTCTCCTTTTTATGGTGGCTGTGCGTGTGGGCACGCTTGCGTGCGCCGGAGCTTTTCGTGATTTTACCGCCGGTCTGTCAACCCACGTACAGCTGCCACCCCACTGTTTGACAGCAGGTGGGTGACGGCCCCGCTAACGGTAAAATCATTATGTTAAAGGTCGTCCCCGATCCACCCCACAACCACCACTCCCTCGAAGACACGATCATCCAGG
Source organism: Pseudomonas sp. M2 (assembly GCF_015751845.1). Taxonomy (NCBI): domain Bacteria; kingdom Pseudomonadati; phylum Pseudomonadota; class Gammaproteobacteria; order Pseudomonadales; family Pseudomonadaceae; genus Pseudomonas; species Pseudomonas sp. M2. The sequence continues at coordinate 4,629,747 of NZ_JADOUD010000001.1, read as the reverse complement.
CTGCGGAGTTCGCCCTGTGCGCGCAGAGCGTGGCGCAGCAGGCTGTTTCGCTACAGCCCAGAACGCCCGCCTCGGTTCTGATGATGGCTTCGATGCATGAGCTCGAGTCGCTACGCGTGCTGCTCGAATCAGCCCTGATCCAACTGCAGATGCCGCCCGAGCCGCGCACCCTGCACTAGGCCGTTAAGCCTGTTTTGCCTGGGTGGGCGCTGTCGCCAGCAAGCCCATACGCACAGCGCGCTGCGTGAGACCGGTGCTGAGCTAAAGGCGGATTGCCCGTCATGACGTTCGCCCAGGCCCTAAACCTTCAGGGAGAAGACGCAATGACCCCAGATGACACCAAAGTCACTGTCGGCAAGACTACGTTCTACCAGGGTGAAAACCAGACCCACCCACTGTTTCGCATCGAAGCGGGCATCCCTTGCCAGAATGCCCGCGAACAGGCTTCAGAGCTGATGGGCTATGTACGGGACCTGACCATCGAAGGCTTGATGGACGATAAACCACAGCTGATCTGGGCTTCGCACTACCTGAGTGCGTTGGCCAAAGCACTGATGGATGATGCCGAGCTGGGCATGATGCACTAAGGGCTGAACTGCCTGACCATGGCATACATCTGTAACCGGGGCCGCTTCGCGGCCCATCGCCGGCAAGCGCGGCTCCCACAGGTACAGCGCATGCCTGAAGGCTGGTGATTTCCTGGGGCAGTCCATTCTGTGGGTGCCGGCTTGCCGGCGATGAGGCCAGTACTGACCCCAGAGCTTTGGGTCGCTGTCTGCTTCGGGTCGATAGTTGCGGGTCGCATGGAGCGACAGTCGGCCAGGAGTAGACGCTGGACAGGACAGCTACCCAACCTCGATCAGATTCGAAATCGATCCGCTAAATTGCCGTACTGCCGGGGTCTCGTTATCAGTCGCTGGCGAGTGCACAATTTTTGCGGGACCATTCGGGGCATTAGGTACTAGCCACCAAGGAACGGAAATGGCACTGACCAGCAAGATCACTCCCTACAACCCCACTTGGCCCGCCCGCTTTCTGGCAGACAAGCCACTCATCGCTTCGGCCTTTGGCGATGAACTGATTGCCATACAGCATATTGGAAGTACCTCCGTTCCAGGGCTCGCGGCGAAGCCCGAGATCGATGTACTCATCGAGGTTCACGATCATTGCAACGCCTCGGCGCGGGACGAGGTGTTGATGGGTTTGGGATATGTACGAGGAAGTGATCTATCGGAAGGGCATCATTTCTATCGGCGTAATGTGGATGGGATTCGCACGCACAAGCTCCACGCTTGTGCCCGTGGCCATCTTGCGATCACCCAGATGCTGGGGTTCAGAGATTTGCTTAGATGCAATGCCTCAATGCGCCAGCAGTATGAAGCGCTGAAGCTCCAACTGGAGTCGAGCAATACGGGTGGGATGGCTGAGTATCTGGAGAAAAAGTCTCCGTTTATTATCGCGGCACTACTACATGCCGGTATATCCATTCCTGGATGACCGATAGGTCGCTAAGCGGCCCCGGTAAAAAGTGTCTGTATTGCGTCGAAAGCAGCCGGTCACCACTGTCCACTATCGACCCATTATAGATAGTCCGTTCCACCGTCAACGATACTGGTATCGGTTGGCAGGTAGCTGTCAACGAGGGTGGAACATGCACCCGTAGACTACGAATATTTCGACCCAAACGCATGACGTTTGCCGCTTTAGCTTCGAGTCTACAGGTGCGCTTGCGCTCGATAACGAATACTCAGGGTTCGCCGTCGCACCGGCTCACTATATTGCCTTCGCTGAACGCAAGCATGCATGTCCCTGGCAGCTATTTTATCGCTTGCGGAGGCTCACATGACAGCGTCCATGACTCAGCATTTTGTCGCCTACGTTGGTATCGACTGGGCGGATACCAAGCATGATATTTGCGTACAGGCTGGCGATGGAAATCACCGTGAGTTCGACTGTATCCCTCACAAGGTTGACCGTATTGATGAGTGGGCTAAGGCGTTGCATCAGCGCTTGGGTGGGCCCATCGCAGTGGCTGTCGAGCTTGCTAAAGGGCCGATTGTCTCAGCCTTGCTGAAGTACGATTTTCTCGTGCTTTTCCCCATCAATCCGTCGACGCTTGCCAGGTATCGTTTGGCATTTAAACCTAGTCGTGCCAAGGACGATCCCTCCGATGCAGAGTTGGCACTCGATATGCTGCTTCGCCACCCAGAGCAGTTCACCGCACTCAAGCCACAGAGCGTGGCAATGAGATCGCTACTGAGCCTGATTGAACAGCGCCGAGATTTGGTCAACGACAAAACGCGCTTCACCAACCGACTGAGTAGCACCCTTAAGCAGTACTACCCGCAAGCACTGGAATGGTTTGAGCAGCGGGACACTCTGTTGTTCTGCGATTTCCTAGCTCGCTGGCCGACACTCCTGTCAGCCAAACGGGCACGTAAAACCACGCTTGAGGCGTTCTTTTACTCGCACAACGGACGCCGAGCCGCATTGATCCAGACGCGCGTGGCATCGATCCGTGCAGCCTCTGCGCTCACCGATGATGCCGGTATCATCGAGCCATGCCGTTTGCATGTCCTCGCGCTGGTTGAGCAACTGCGTACCGTTCTGATGGTGATTGATCGGTTCGATACGGAAATTGAGCGGGTAGCTTCTGCGCTACCTGACTACGCGTTGTTTCATAGCTTGCCAGGCGCAGGCCAGCATCTGGCACCACGCCTACTTGCAGCTTTTGGAGAACAACGTGAACGCTTCCATGGCGCAGACGAGCTACAAAAGTATTCCGGCATAGCCCCGGTCACAGAGCGCAGTGGAAAGAAAAGCTGGGTGCACTGGCGATGGCAGTGTCCAACGTTTCTCCGCCAAACCTTCGTTGAGTGGGCAGGTCAGACCATCAACAAGTCCTTCTGGGCTGGAGCCTATTACCGGCAGCAGCGCGCCAAAGGAAGCAGTTACCAGGCCGCTGTACGCGCACTTGCGTTCAAGTGGATTCGGATTTTGTACAGGTGCTGGCAAACCAGGACGCCTTACGATGAAACCACCTATTTGAATGCGCTGAGGAAGCGCGGCTCACCGCTTCTCAAGACCCTCGATTTGAGTTGACTGACTTCCTCAGGGCGTGAAGCGGTCGTTCGGAAAGGTCAGCAAATGGCCTGAAGCAGACGGTACGCGATAGGAGCGAGGTGCCGTCTTCGAAGTATTACCTCTCCAGGCCGAGTCACTAGGTCATCAAGCCCTAGCCGCAGGTTTGAGTCGGAAGCTGACGCCCATACGGTTGAACGCATTCATTGCGGCAATCGCCGCTGTCAGGTCAACAAGATCCTTTTCTGCAAACATCGCCGATGCGGCTGCATAAGCTTCGTCGGATACCTGTGTCTCGCTTACCCTGGTGACTTCTTCCGCCCAAGCCAGTGCTGAGCGCTCCTGATCCGAGAACAAATATTGCGCTTCATGCCATACCGGCACTAACAGCACCTTGTCCACTGACATACCTGCTTTGATCAGATCGCGTGAGTGAAGATCAATGCAATGAGCGCAGCCGTTGATTTGAGACACTCTGAGAAACACGAGGTGGATCAACGAGGCTGGCAAATTTGTCGCGGTGGTCACGAAATGATGCAGGCCGCCGAGGGCCTTAGCTGCACCAGGCGAAGCTTCAAACCAATTGAGACGATTCATGATTTCTTTTCCTTTGTATGAGCGATGAAGAGCGTGGCCGCTTGTTGGCATACGGCCCAGTTGAGATGCAAACCTTAACGCTTGGAGTAGATGTCGGCCCTGAAGCGGACTTTAGACTTGATCCACTCGACGGCTATGCCTAACAAAGTACGCCTGCACATCACCGTACCCTGTTGCCCTTCCAGTATTCAGTGACTCCCCCCCCCTTGGCGGTACCCTCAACGGTGAAGTAATGCACCTGAGTGAGACCGATGGTGGCAAGGACGGCGGACAGGTAGGGGCGCAGAAAGTCCGGTTGACGGGCCTGTGGGCCGCTGATATAGCCCCCGCTAGCGATTGCGACGTAAACCGGACGATCCGTCAGATTTCCGACTTTGCCTTTGGCGGTGCCCAAAAACGTTTTGCCCACGCGTACCACGTGGTCGATCCACATCTTGAGTGGGGCGGGCACGCTATAGTTGTGCATCGGCGTGGCAATCAGCAGTACGTCGCATGCCTGTAGTTGGTCGATCAACTCGTCGGAACGGCTCAACGTACCCTTCTGACCGCTTGCTATGACTACGCGCTGATTGGCCAACGCCTGGGCGTAAGGCGAATCAACTGGGACCAAGGTGTTGAGGTCTAAATCGGTCAACTGGATACCCCTTCTGCCGGCCTGACTGGCCAAGGCAAATAGGATCTGCTGGGACAGTTTCAGACTTTCCGAAGCCTCTGCATTGGGGCTGGCGACCAGGCGAAGAATGCGCAAAGGAGCAAGTGGCTGTTGGGACGATGTCATGAGGTTTGCCTCCTTGGGTGTGCATGCGGGTTATGGCGTATCGAACTGTTTTTGAAAGCGCAGTGCACCCGTCAACAGGCCTTCACGGAAGTAGAAACGTTGCGCGCGGGCGTTGGCCAAACCCGTGTCGAGCACCAGGCGTGCACAACCGCTGGCGCGCGCCAGTCGTTCCAAGGCTTGCAATAAGCGCGACCCCCACTGGCCACCCCGCTGAGCCTCGGCGGTTACAAGGTCATCGACATACAGGAATGCGCCGTAGACCAGGTTTTCCTGTAAGCGATAACCAGCCAGTGCTACAAGAACGCCTGCGTCATAAGCGCCAATCAGGCGATAGCCTTCAAGGCGCATACGCTCGATGCGGCGGACGAAGTCGGCTTCGCTCGTTAGATGAGGGCGCAATTGCTGCATTACCGGGAATGCGCTGCACAGGTCATGGGTGCTGTCCAAGGGACGCAGGGCGGTGTCGGCCAGGTCGAGCACGCTGGGTATGAAGTTGTGCAAAGGGAATTTCATGGGAGTTGCCCTCGTCAGTAGGTGATGGCGCTATATTGGACTACCATTGACCCACTTGATTGAGCCAAGAAATGGGATATGAACTAGGCCATGATGACCTCCACCAAGCCGCCTTTTGCTCCCTTGGAAGAGCAGTCCGCCTTGCCCCTGTATCGTCAACTGTACGACCGCGTGCTGGCCGCCGTTGCCGCTGGCACGTTGTCCCCCGGTGACCGCTTGCCGTCGGCGCGCGCCATGGCTAAGGAGCTGGGGGTGGCACGTGGCACCGTCGAACTGGCCTATTCGCTGATGGCCAGCGAAGGGTACCTCCTGGCGCTCGGGCAGAAAGGCACCGTAATCAATCCTGAACTGCAGAAGCCTGTGTCAGCGGCCACCGTATTACCAGTCAGCAGCCAAGTGATCGAAGACGCGCCTGATTCGCTCTGGCGCCCACCGCAGCTGTTGCCGTTCCAGATGGGGGTACCGGCGCTGGATGCATTTCCGCGCAAGATATGGGCGCGTCTCGGTGCTCGGTATCTCCGTGGGATGCGTCTGGGAGATCTGGACTATCCAGCACCCCACGGCCTGGCAGCGTTGCGCAGCGCCATTGCTTCGTATCTGCAGGTGTCCCGAGGTATCGATTGCGGTGCCCATCAGGTGTTTATCACCAGCGGTTGGCGCAATAGCCTGTCTTTAGTCGCACATACCCTGTTGCAGCCAGGCGAGTGCGCCTGGGTGGAAGACCCGGGCTATCCCACTACGCGCCAGGTGCTTCGCCAGTTCGGCCTGGACCTGGAAGCGGTGCCGGTTGATGCCGAAGGCATGAACGTAGAACACGCCATCGCGGGTTCTCGGGCTGCTCAGGTCGTCATGGTGACACCAGGGCATCAGAGCCCGCTGTCGATGGCACTGTCGCTGCCACGCCGACAACTGCTACTCGATTGGGCTGCCCGCACCGGTGGCTGGATTGTCGAGGACGATTACGACGGCGAGTACCGCTACGTCAGCCGTCCACTTCCAGCGCTGGCCAGCTTGGATCGCCATGGGCGCGTGCTGTATGCCGGCACCTTCAGCAAGGTGCTGTTTCCCGGTATTCGCCTGGCTTATCTGGTGGTGCCGCAGGCGCAGGTGGCAGCGTTCGAGCGCGTCGGACGGGCCTTGTTTGCTGCCGGGTCACCGTCAATTACCCAGGCTTTGGTGGCGGAGTTCGTTGCCGAGGGACACTTCGCTCGGCACATCCAACGCATGCGCCGCCTCTACAACGAACGACGGGCATTGACCATCGAAGCACTGGAGCGGAGTTTGCCGAAGGGTATGCAGGTGGAACGCTCGCCAGGCGGTATGCACCTGGTACTGCGTTTGCCGGAGGACGTAAGCGACACCGCCCTGGCCGAGCAGGTGCTGGCGAGGGGCATGTCGGTACAAGCGTTGTCGCGCTGGGCTGCCTCATCGCAGCGTCAGTCAGGTCTGCTCCTGAGTTTTACCAACTGCGCCACGACTGCTCCAGGCGAGCAGCTTGGCGCGTTGATCAGCAAGTTACTCAGTTGAGGTTGGCCTTGTTCAGGCCGAACAGTTCATCGGACGAGCCCGGGATCGCCTGGAAAGCCACATTGAGGCGATTCCAGCCATTGATGGCGACGATCAGGAACGACAAATCCGACAGCTCCTGCTCGGAAAACTGCTCACGCGCACTCGCATACAGGCTGTTGGAGATACCATGAGGCGGCAGTTGGGTCAGGGCTTCAGTCCACTCCAGCGCCGCCCGCTCTGCTGGCGAAAACAGCTGTGACTCACGCCAGACGGCCACGTGGTGAAGACGCAGCTCGCGCTCGCCATGGATCTTGGCCTCTTTCACATGCATATCCACGCAGAACGAACAGCCGTTTAGCTGCGAAGCGCGCAACATGATCAGGTGGGCGAGATCGGCCAGTAGCGGCTTCTTGCTCAGTTGCAGGGTGAGCTCCACCAGTTTGTTGGACGCTTGGGGAGACAGTTTGAAGTAATCAAGGCGGTTGTTCATGGGTAGTTGCTCGTAGTGGGTGGATGGTTGATGGAGCCCACTGTAGCAACGCTTGGAATAGCCCCACAGGGCCAAGATAGTAGCTTCGAACTAGGCCATATCTGTATCGAAGTGCGCCATGATCACCTATCGAGCGATAGGGTCGAAGGGGCGCAATAGGCCGTGTATTGGCCTCCGCGAATGGCCGCAATGGGTCGATAGCGGTCAGTCGCGACCGGGTAGGCGTACGGCGAACTCCAGTCTCGCCATCAATGCCAACGTCATCCGTAAATGGCTACCGCTCTACCAAGAGCAGCCGGCGGCAACGCTGCCAGCTTTCATCCCGCCAAGAGCGCAAGCGTTGCAGTTGCAGCCCCAGGTCGAGGTGATGCGCATAAATAGTCTGGCCTAATCCTAGAGCCGCTTTTCCATGACGATGGTGCGCTCCGCCCCATGAAACTCGTCGCGGATTTTCTGATAACCCAACGCGGTATAAAACCTTTCAGCTGTAATCGACGATGGCACACGCACAGCACCAATTCCTGCGCGGGCAGCGGCTGCATGAATGACATCCATCAAATGCCGACCTATACCGCCTTTCTGGTGAGCCGGGTCAACGAAAACACTTCTGACCACGTCACCGTCGAGACCGGCAGTGCCAACAACGTTTTCGTCCAGCAAGGCTACGAACATCGTGCGCTTGGCGAGCTGTGTGGTGATGACTTCAGGAGAAAAGCTCTGTTCCACCTTGGCGATCACATCAGGCGGGTAGTCCTGTGAATTTGACTCACGCAGGGCAGCTAGAACTACACGGCTAATCGCGGCTGCATCTCTGCTCGTGGCGGGACGAACGTGACATTCCATGCTGAGACCTCAATCCTGAAGAGTTACAGCTTAGCGCATCGCAATGTGCCGTCCCCGGGCGCTTACGTATCGCCGTTCCTTCACCGCGTACATCGACAAACCGCATTAACGACGTAGTCTCCCATTGCCTTCCTTGTCTGCAGAGTCGCGCTGCCTATGTGCGGCTGAAGCACTACGTTGTCCAGGCCAAACAAGCTGGGGGGGACTTGTGGCTCATCTATGTAAACGTCCAGGGCCGCCCCTCCAAGCCGCCCGTCCTGCAATCGCGCAACCAGTTCCGCTTCGTCGATCACACTGCCCCGCGCCACGTTGACGATGAAGCCTTTCGCTCCAAGCGCTTCCAGCACTGTCGCATTGACCAGGCGCGACGTGGCATTTCCTCCTGCGGCAGCCACGATAAGAATGTCGCTGTGGGCGGCTAGGCTGCAGGCGTTGGGGTGGTAGGCATAATTGCAGCCATGCACCTCATTGCGGTTGTGGTACGCCAACTTGACTCCGAACGGCAACAGGCGACTGGCAATCGCTTGTCCTATACGTCCGAGGCCTATTATCCCGACGCGCTGCCCTCGCAACGTGGTACCTAGCGAAGGGAACGCGCCCTCACGCCACATGCCTGCCCGGACGAATCGGTCAGCCACGCAGACCTGGCGCAGCAGGCTCAAAAGCAAAGCCACTGCGTGATCCGCCACCGCATCCGTCAGGATATCGATCGTCGTCTCAACCCGAATGCCGCGGGCTTTCACCTGGTCCAAATCAATGCCATCAACTCCAACACCGTTCACGGCGATCAATGAAAGATTGACCAGCGCGCCAACGGCCGTGGTTGGCACCCCCATCACTCCGTTGGTCACCACCGCGCGGAAACGTTCCGGCCGGTCGGCCAGAACAGCCTCTTGGGCCTTCGAATCAAACGCTCGTACCAAATCAAATTGCTTGGCGAGCTTTTTTTCGTGTTCGTCGAGCAACGGCGCCAACATCAGCAGCGCCTGGCGCTGGCTTGCTCCTTGGCTGATGCTCATGCAGCCTCCAGCTTCAACTGCGTGCGGGGCTGCGAATCGGGCCGCTTCAACATCGCGGCCGGGATCGCCATGATCAATGCTCCACTGATGAACAGGCACAGGCCCAGCACATAGGTGCCGTTGTTAATGTCGCCGGTGAGGTTCTCCGCCACTGCTGTAATCATCGAACCTGTAAAACCGGACAGGTTGCCGAAAGCGTTGATCATGCCAATGCCTGCCGCAGCTGCGACACCTGAGAGCACCGTGCCCGGCAGCGTCCAGAAGATTGGCATCAGGCTAAGCACCCCTGATGCAGCCACGGTCAGAAATACGATTGAAAGCACAACGTCATGTGCGAAAGCCGCGCTGAGGATCAACCCGCAGCCCCCGATAAACGCTGGGATCGCGGCATGCAGCCGACGTTCGCCAGTGCGATTGGAGTGGCGTGCGTTGAGGAACATGGCGATCAACGCGACGCCATAGGGGATGGCGGTCAGCAAGCCGATTTCCAGACTGCTGGTCACACCCGCGCTCTTGATGATCGAAGGCATCCAGAAGGCCAGGCCATAAAAACCTGTGTTGAAAGTCAGCAGGATGAATACGAGCAGCCAGACACGTGGGCTGAAGAAGACATCTTTCAGGCGTGAAACTTTGCCGTGCTCATCTTGCTTCAAGTTGGCTTTGAGTAGCTCCTTTTCATGCGGGGTCAACCAGGCAGCCTTGTCGATGTTGTCGCACAAGCAGCAAAAAACGATTGCCGCCATGATCACCGACGGAACGCCCTCGACCAGAAGCATCCACTGCCAGCCCGCCATACCGTGCCAGCCATCCATGCTGGTCATGAGCCAGCCAGACATGATACCGCCTAGCGTCAGGCTGACCGGCATTGCCATCAGGAAGCCAGACATCACCCGGCTTTGACGATGGGTCGGGAACCAGTAGTTGAGGTAAAGAATCACCCCTGGGAAGAAGCCCGCCTCACAGATGCCGAGCAGGAAGCGCAGCACGTAGAACATGGTGCTGGACTCGACATGGAAGAACGAGGCAAGTGGCTGGGTAAATGCGACAGCCATTGAGATGACGGCCCAGCTCAGCATGATGCGGGCGATCCAGAACCGCGCACCGTATCGATGCAGCAACAAATTGCTCGGGACCTCAAACAAGAAGTAGCCCCAGAAGAAAACGCTGGCGCCCAGGGCGTAGACGGTATTACTGAATTGCAGATCCTCCAGCATGCTCAGTTTCGCGAATCCGATGTTCACCCGGTCGAGATAGGCAGCCATGTAACACAGCAATAGGACCGGCAGGATTCGTACGATTACTTTGCGATAGGTGCGATCTTCAAAAGCCTGATCGCGATCGCGCACGGGGTCGACAACTTGATGGTCCATAACCAGCCTCTTGGCATGTCGGGCACGCCTGATTGTTGTTATTTGGGTAGCATCGGGCACCCAGGCGCCCGATGGTGGAGCCTGTCAGCGAATCGGTTCGCGGCTGGGCTGACCATCGACCAGTCGCAGCAGCCCTAGTGGATTGGAGTCGCGCAGGGCTTCGGGCAGCAGCGCATCAGGGAAGTTCTGGTAGCACACCGGGCGCAGGAAGCGGTCGATCGACAGTGTGCCGACTGAGGTGCCACGGCTGTCAGAGGTGGCCGGGTACGGCCCACCGTGCACCATGGCGTCGCAGACCTCGACACCGGTCGGGTAACCGTTGACGAGTATCCGACCGGCCTTCTGCTCCAGCACGGCTACCAGTGGCGCGGCAGCGGCCAGGTCGCTCTGCTCGCCGATCAGCGTGGCGGTCAGTTGCCCCCCCAGTGCATGCAGTGCGGTAAGCAACTGGGCTTGGTCGGCCAGTTCGACCACCACCGTGGCCGGTCCGAAGACTTCTTCTTGCAATAACGGCTCACCATCCAGTAGCAACCGCGCATCTGCCTCGAACAGCTGCGGCCAAGCCTGGTTCCCCTGCTGCTCGGCACCAGCCAGGTGGCGAATGCCGGGCTGTGCCTTGAGGGTGGCCACGCCGCGGGCATAGCTGGCCAAGGTGCCTTTGTTGAGCATGGTCTGCGGTGCCTGGTCGGCTACCTGCGCACGCAAGTGTTCGACAAAAGCGCTGAACTCAGGAGAACGCACCCCCAGTACCAAGCCGGGATTGGTACAGAACTGCCCACACCCGAGCACCACCGAGGTAGCCAGTTCACGGGCCACGGCCTCGGCGCGAACCGCCAGGGCTCCGGGCAATACCAGCACCGGGTTGATACTGCTCATTTCGGCGAAAACGGGGATCGGTTGTGGTCGTGCCGCGGCAAGGTCGCAAAGGGCACGGCCTCCTTTGAGCGAGCCGGTGAACCCAACAGCCTGAATTGCAGGGTGCTTGACTAAAGCCTCACCCACGCCGCCGCCGAAAATCATGTTGAACACCCCGGCAGGCATGCCACAACGCTCGGCGGCCCCTACGATGGCTTCGGCCACCCATTGCGCAGTACCCATGTGGCCGCTGTGCGCCTTGAACACCACTGGGCAGCCCGCAGCCAGCGCTGCGGCTGTATCGCCACCGGCGGTGGAAAATGCAAGAGGAAAGTTACTGGCGCCGAATACCGCCACTGGCCCCAGGCCCATGCGGCACTGGCGGATGTCCAAGCGTGGCTGCGGGGTGCGCTGGGGCTGCGCGCGGTCGATACGCGCGCCGGCGAAATCACCACGGCGCAGCACCGAGGCGAACAGCCGCAACTGCCCGCTGGTCCGCGCCCGCTCGCCCATGATTCTCGCTGGTGGCAAGGCTGTCTCGCGGCACACGGTAGCAATGAAATCATCGCCCAGACCATCCAGCGCTTCGGCGATGGCGTCGAGGAATTCAGAACGACGCAGAGCGGACAACGCCCGGTAGATTGGATATGCAGCGGCAGCCGCTAAAGCGGCAGCGTTCACTTCTTGTTCGGTAGCTTGGAAAAACTCGCCAGGTAGCGCCTGCCCGGTGTGCGCATCCACGCTGTGCAACGTCGCGGTTCCAGTAGCACGGCGGCTACCGCCGATGAATTGTTGGCCTGCAAATGAAGTCATGAATGGTCCCTTCGCCTTGCGTAAGACAGTGGTCGCTAATCTATGCGGCTCTGCGATTCTTGCCCAATGGCTTTTGGGGATCATCCGATAACTATGTGTTATCAGTCCGTCTGCGCCCTTCCTGCGTTGTTCACCAATATCTCGGCAAACTCCAACGCCACACCGGTCAAGAGCTCGCCTTTGCGGGTCAGGATGCCGTAATCCTGGGGAGGCAGGTGCAGCGGCGTGTCGAGGTTGATGAGTACCCCGCTGGCAAGATGTGGCTCGACCATCGCTTGGGGCAACATGCCGATCATCGGGCCACCCAACAGCACCTTGAGGAAGGTCTGCATTGAAATGGTGTCGATCGTGTTGCGTGGCACTGCGACGCCCGCCTCGGCGAACGCGCGCTCCATGCGACCGCGAATTGGCGTGCCTTTGGGGTAGAGGATCCACGGCCACTCGAGCAACTGAGGTAGCGTCACCGGCCCGGCTTCGCTCAAAGGGTGCTGGTCGTTAACCACGAAGCAGAACGGCTCCGGCGCCAGCGGCTGGAAGTCGAAGCGCTGGCACTGTGAAACATCGGTGAATCGCGCTACCGCCAAGTGAAGGTTCTTGTCCTCCAACATTGCCATGAGATGGTCGCTGGTCTGCTCCACCACCTCGATCGAAAGCAACGGCTTGCGCTGCTTGATCTCGACAATGGCATCGGGCAATGCCACGGCGGTGGCGGCAAAGATGCCGCCAACCTTCAAATGACCGTGGCCTCCTTGGCGCAAGCTGTCGATCTGGTCGACGAAGTTCCGAGCATCATTGAGAGCGATCTGTGCATAGCGCACCACCTGCTCGCCCAAGGCGGTGGGCGGCATGCTTCGTGGCAGACGCTCGAACAGGGGAAAGCCGAGCAGGTTCTCGATCTCCTTGAGCATCTTGCTGATCGCCGGCTGGCTGAGGTTCATCTGCTGTGCTGCCAGATGCATGTTGTGGGTGCGGCCGAGTGTGTCGATGAGCAGGAGGTGGCGGAACTTAAGCCAGTTGCAGACGTGAGAAAAAGAAAGGTCCGACATGAATCCACCTTTGGTGCAATAACCTGATGTTATCGAATAGTGAAAAGATGCCATTGGAGTTTATCGCACGGTTTGCCCTAGCGTGCAGCTTTCAAATCCAAGAGACCTAGCTGCCATGCCGATAACGCTCACTTGCGCCAATACTCTTCCCGACGACGGCCTGGCCGGTACCCTTATCGGCCGCGCCTGGACACCCGGTGAACCCGGCGGCCCCTCGCCGATAGTTCTGCGTAGTGACGGCGTGTTCGACCTGTCCGAATGCTTCGCCACCCTTAGTCAGTTGCTCGAGCACGAAGATCCACTGCAGGCTGTACGCAGCACGCCAGGCCGATTTATGGGTAGCGTCGAGGCGCTGCTGAGCAACAGCGGTGCGGCCTTCGATGCGAGCAAGCCCTATCTGCTCGCGCCAGTCGACCTGCAGGTAATCAAAGCCGCAGGAGTGACATTCGCCGCCAGCATGATCGAGCGGGTCATTGAGGAGCAGGCAGGCGGCGACGCCAGCAAAGCCGAAGCAGTACGTGCCACAGTGCGCACAGTGATCGGTGACAACTTGCGTGCGGTGCGGCCCGGCTCTCCTCAGGCAATGGCGTTGAAAGCACTGCTGAAAGAAAAGGGCATGTGGTCCCAATACCTGGAGGTCGGGATCGGTCCGGATGCGGAAATATTCACTAAAGCCCCGGTGCTGGCAGCTGTCGGCAGCGGCAGCGCTATCGGCGTGCACCCAAAATCGGCATGGAACAACCCCGAACCGGAGGTGGTACTGGCAGTCAACAGCCGCGGGCGGATTCATGGCGCGACCTTGGGCAACGACTTGAACCTGCGCGACTTCGAGGGCCGTAGCGCGCTGCTACTGAGCAAGGCCAAGGACAACAACGCCTCTTGCGCCGTCGGCCCGTTCATTCGCCTGTTCGACGAAACCTTCAACCTAGACACAGTGCGCCGCTGTGTGGTCGATCTGGAAGTCCAAGGCAGCGATGGCTACCGCCTGCTTGGCCACAGTTCGATGGACCAGATCAGCCGCGACCCCGAGGATCTGGTGCGCCAGACCCTCAACGAAAACCACCAGTACCCCGACGGCTTCATGCTGTTCCTCGGCACGCTTTTCGCTCCCACCGAGGACCGCGACCAGCCAGGCGCCGGCTTCACTCACAAACCCGGCGACCGAGTACGCATTGCCAGCACGTTCCTGGGCCACCTGCATAACCAAGTCACAACAAGCGACCAAGCCCACCCTTGGACCTTTGGCCTCGCCGCGATGATGCAAAACCTAGCCGCTCGAGGGCTCCTGAAGCCGTAAAACAAACGATTCCTGCCGGGCCCATAACAACAAAAAAGCGAGGCAAAACATGCAAACCCAAGCCAAGGACACAGTGCCCGACCCGCGTCAGCTGCGACGGGCGATCTATACCGGCGCAATTGGCAGTGCCCTCGAGTACTACGATTTCGCCATTTATGGGCTAGCCTCGGCGCTGGTCTTCGGCCATATATTCTTTCCCTCCCTCGGTACGACTGGCGCCCTGCTCGCCAGTTTCGCCACCTACGGCGCAGGCTTCCTGGCGCGGCCGTTCGGCGGCCTTTTCTTTGGCTCGCTGGGTGACCGCAAAGGGCGCAAGCTGGTCTTGTTGCTGACCATTGCCCTGATGGGCACAGCGACCACCCTGATCGGCCTGCTACCGACCGGCGCAACTGGGGCCGTGCTGCTGGTACTGCTGCGCCTGCTGCAAGGTTTCGGTGCTGGTGCCGAACAGACCGGCGCGGCGACGCTGATGGCCGAGCTGGCTCCGCGTGAGCGGCGAGGGTTCTACGCCGCCCTGCCCTTCATCGGGGTGTTCAGCGGCCTGGCCCTTGCCACCATCACTTTCCAAGTGATGCAGACCTCGCTGACACAGGAGCAATTGCTCGACTGGGGCTGGCGGATACCCTTCCTGGCCAGCGTGGTGCTGATATTCATGGCCATATGGATCCGCCTCAAGCTCAAAGAAAGCCCGGTGTTCCAGCAGCTCAGCCAGAGCCAGCAGGTTATCGAATCGCCGATGCGCGCCGTGCTGCGTAATGCCCGTCGGCCACTGGCGGCTACTACTTTGATGCGCATGGCCGAAACTGGCTGCTCGACCCTCTATGCCACTGTTTCCATAGCCTTCCTGACCGGTTTCGCCAGCCGCCATCTCGGCCAGGATGGCGCCAACCTGGCCACCGTAGGGACCAATGCGGTGCTGGCCGCCAGTATCCTCAGCGTGTTCACCACCCCATTGTTCGGTGCGTTGTCCGATCGCTTCGGACGCCTGGCGGTGTACCGTGGCGGGGCGTTGTTCGGCGCGTTGTGGGCATTCCCCTCGTGGTGGATGATCGACAGCGGCGACTCGACACTGGTGTGCATCGCAGTAGTAGGTGGCTTCGCCTTGGCCGCCAATAGCATGCTTGGGGCCCAGTGCGCGCATTTCACCGAACTGTTCGGCAATCGCTACCGCTACTCCGGCGTGGCTCTGGCCCGAGAAATCGGCGCGATGCTATCCGGCGGCCTGGCGCCGATCCTGGGTATATTCCTGGTCGGTCTGGCCGGTGGTGCCTACTGGGTGCTGGCCCTCTACACCCTGGTTCTGACTGGGCTGACCTTGATCGGCACCTGGCTGTCGACCGAAACCCGTGGCCGCGACCTGACTGCACTGGACGACGCAGTGGCAAGCGGTGCTTCCCCCCTACACAGCCATGCAGGCGCGGGTGTACCGCAACGCTGACCGGTGGCCAATAAATACAAGAGAGAGCGATATGACCGATACCCCGAAACGCCCGCTGCGCAGTCAGCAATGGTTCGACGACCCGAGCCACGCCGACATGACCGCGCTGTACGTCGAGCGCTACATGAACTACGGCCTGACCCGCGATGAACTGCAATCGGGGCGGCCGATCATTGGCATCGCACAGACCGGAAGCGACCTGACGCCCTGCAACCGCCACCACCTGGAACTGGCCCAGCGGGTCAAGGCCGGCATCCGTGATGCTGGAGGCATTCCGATGGAATTCCCGGTGCACCCGATAGCCGAACAGAGCCGTCGGCCCACCGCCGCGCTGGACCGCAACCTGGCATACCTGGGGTTGGTGGAAATCCTTCATGGCTACCCGCTGGATGGCGTGGTGTTGACCACCGGCTGCGACAAGACTACGCCAGCCTGCTTGATGGCCGCCGCCACCACCGACCTGCCGGCCATTGTGCTGTCCGGCGGGCCAATGCTCGACGGCCATCACAAGGGCCAGCTGATCGGTTCGGGCACGGTGCTGTGGCACGCACGCAATCTGATGGCTGCCGGCGAAATCGACTACGAAGGCTTCATGGAAATGACTACCGCCGCTTCGCCGTCGGTTGGCCACTGCAACACAATGGGCACGGCGCTGTCGATGAACGCTCTGGCCGAAGCCCTTGGCATGTCGCTGCCCGGTTGCGCCAGTATCCCCGCGCCCTATCGGGAACGCGGGCAGATGGCCTACGCCACCGGCAGGCGCATCTGCGAGTTGGTGATGCAAGACGTACGCCCCTCATCAATCATGACCCGAGAAGCATTCGAGAACGCCATCGCTGTAGCCTCGGCGCTAGGCGCCTCAAGCAATTGCCCACCACACTTGATCGCCATCGCTCGACACATGGGCATCGAGCTGTCGCTCGACGACTGGCAGCGCATTGGCGAAGACGTGCCGCTGCTGGTCAACTGCATGCCAGCGGGCAAGTACCTGGGCGAAGGTTTCCACCGTGCCGGTGGCGTACCGGCGGTGATGCACGAATTGCGCAAGGCAGGCCGCCTGCACGAAGCTTGCGCCACGGTCAGCGGCAAGACCATCGGTGAGGTGGTCAGCGACACTGTCACCAGCAACCGCGACGTGATTCTGCCGTTCGACGAGCCGCTCAAGCACAGCGCTGGGTTCATCGTTCTCAGTGGCAATTTCTTCGACAGCGCGATCATGAAGATATCGGTAGTCGGCGAAGCCTTCCGCAAGACCTATCTGTCAGAGCCCGGCAAGGAAAACAGCTTCGAGGCACGGGCCATCGTGTTCGAGGGCCCCGAGGACTACCACGCGCGCATCGATGACCCAGCACTGGACATCGACGAGCGTTGCATCCTGGTGATCCGTGGCGCCGGCACCGTGGGTTACCCGGGTAGTGCAGAGGTGGTCAACATGGCGCCACCGGCGGCGCTGATCAGAAAGGGCATCGACTCGCTGCCCTGCCTGGGTGACGGTCGCCAGAGCGGCACCTCGGCCAGCCCGTCGATTCTCAACATGTCGCCGGAAGCGGCGGTCGGGGGCGGCCTGGCACTGCTTCAGACCAACGACTTGCTGCGCGTCGACCTCAACCAACGTCGCGTCGACCTGCTGGTAGACGACAAGGAAGTGGAGCGCCGTCGCGCAGCCTGGAAGCCGAACATCCCAGTCTCTCAGACACCATGGCAAGAGCTCTACCGCCAATTGGTCGGGCAATTGTCCACCGGTGGCTGCCTGGAACCGGCCACCCTGTACATGCGTGTGATTGCCCGCGAAGGAGGGATGCCGCGACATTCCCATTGAGCGGTCTCCAGGACTTGGAACTGCCCCCGTACCGGGTAACGGTGGCAGTTCCACGCTGCAGCAATTTCAAGTCTATGAAGGTTCCGTCCCAGGAAGTGGTGTAGCTCATCACGGCCGAGAGTTTGGCTTGTGGATTATCGCCAGTGAGCCAACCCCTTCTCAGCCACAGGACATGCCCACAAAGGCAATCGATTCACGGTTTATCTGGATCGTACTCATTGACGTTGGCGACCTGGGCGTTCAGGCGACCGAGCAGGTCGATCAGCGTGTCCACTTCCGAAGGTGAAAGGCCACTGAGCAAACGGCGCTCTCTCTCAAGCGCAACCTTCAAGACCCGCTTGTACAACTGCGTACCGCTCTCTGTAAGCGACACGGTGTAGCGTCGTCCATCAGCAGGATCCGCCTCTGTGCGAACTCGCCCTGCCACCTCTAAAGCGTGCAGCGCGCGGCTCACAGCACTTTTGTCCAGACCGATCACCTGGCAGATCCGATTGGCAGTGATCCCGCTTTCCACAGCCAGCATGGACAGCATCCTCCACTCCACAACACCAATCTCGAAGTGTTTGCGATAGCACTGGGAAGCGCCTGACGAGAGCTTGTTGGATAAAAAATTCAGCTGCGCTGGCACGTAGCGAGCGAGGTCCAGCTGGGGTTCCGAGGCCATTGAGCGCACACCTCCAATCGAGTTCTCGAAAAATTAGTTGACACCGCAACTAATTGATCCGAGGATTAACTCAACCAATAGCTGGGGCCAGCCCAGCATGATATGCCGTCAAAGCACCTCACAAAAATAATTATCAGGTAGTGCCATGAAAATCCGCGATCCACTCGCCTTCCGCGTGTCTAGCTGCAAACCTGAGCGGCCGCCGTTCGCTCCAGGCTGACCTCCTCACCGTTGAATTAACCACCCGTATTCTTTTTGTAGCCACTTAACTGTGGGGGGATGAGTAATGCTTCAAGTAAACGTTAGCCGCAAGGCAAACGAAGCTGAAGGTGTTTGCAGCTTTGAATTGAGCCCCGTGAAGGGTGAAACCCTGCCACCTTTCGAGGCCGGTGCTCACATCGATGTCCATATCCCGGGTGGGCTCATTCGCCAGTATTCGCTGTGCAATGACCCCCGAGAGCGCAATCGTTATCTGATCAGTGTCCTCAAGGAACCCAACTCCCGTGGCGGATCAGAGGCAATGCACTCGATTGTCGGCCAAGGCCATGAGCTGACCATCAGTGCGCCGCGCAACCTGTTCAAACTGGATCATGGCGCTGCACGTCATCTGCTTTTTGCAGGTGGTATCGGCATTACCCCGATCCTGGCCATGGCGTATGAGCTTGCCCATCGCAAAGCTGACTTCGAGCTTCATTACTGCTTTCGCTCCTGCGACCGCGCAGCCTTCGTCAAGGCACTCGCTGACGCCCCCTTCGCCGACCGCGTAGTGCTGCACGATGACAACGGTCCACAACAGCAAAAACTGAATGCGGCAGCAATTCTCGACGCAGTCGATGAGGGACGCCATCTCTACGTCTGCGGCCCCTCCGGCTTCATGAATCACATCCTTGATACAGGTGAGGCCGCCGGCTGGCCGCAAGAGCGGATGCACAGAGAGTTCTTCGCCGGACAAGTCATTGACCAAGGTGCCAATGCACCCTTCGAAGTCGTGCTCGCCCGCAGCGGCAGATCATTCGGTATTCCGGCAGACCGCACCGTGTTCGAGGTATTGGACGAAGCGGGAGTCGAAGTAGAAACGTCCTGTGAACAAGGCGTCTGTGGGACGTGCGTGACACGCGTACTGGAAGGTATCCCCGATCACAGGGATCAATTCATGACGGCCGATGAGCACGCCAGAAATGATTGTTTCACCCCGTGTTGCTCTCGGGCGAAGTCCCATCGACTCGTGCTTGATCTCTAGTGTCAGACAAAAACTAACTGTTTAACGGAGACTCCTATGACTGCCTCTTCTCTCCAGTCGTTGGCCCAGGACATTTTGCCTGCCAAACCCTCCACATTTCCGCTCAACCAATGGTATGTGGCTGCTTTGGGTTGGGAACTCAAGGATCGCCCCGTAGGCCGAACCTTGTTGAATAAATCAGTCGTCATGTTCCGCACCGCAGATGGCAAGGTAGCGGCCCTTGAGAACCGCTGCTGCCATCGGGCGTTGCCTCTCTCCGACGGCACACTTGAGGCGGGGGGGCTTCGCTGTGGCTATCATGGCCTCCTGTTCAACGATGAAGGCAAATGCATCGAGATTCCTGGGCAAGAAAAAATTCCGAGTAAAGCGAAGGTGGCGGCCTTCCACGTCGTAGAAAAAGATCAGATTGTCTGGATCTGGTTCGCAAGCCCCGAACATCCTGAGCCTACAACTGAACCACCCTCCTACGATATCCACAGCAGTGGAGACTATCTTTTTGACGGTGATGTGTATCACTACGATGCCCCGTATCAGCTCATTCACGACAACTTGATGGATCTGAGCCATTTGGGCTATGTGCACCTACGCACGATTGGCGGGAATGCCAGCATTCACATGAATGCGAAAATGACAGTAGAAGGTGACGACAATCATGTTCGTGTGGTTCGGCACATGCCCGGCTCTGTGCCGCCGCCGACGTACGTGGCCGCTTATCCGTTCAAAGACACTGTCGACCGATGGCAGGAAATTGAATTCCATGTCAGCCACCTGCGTATTTGGACAGGTGCCACTGATGCGGGGACCGAGTCCTTGGACAATCCACAACGTGGTGGCTTCCATATGCGCGGTTTCCACGGTGTGACCCCAGAAACCGAGACCACCAGCCACTACTTCTGGACAATCGCCACCAACCCGAAAAGCAATCACGAAGAGGTCAAGGCGAAGGTCGTCCAGCAAACGATGATGACGTTCGATGAAGACAAGGTCGTCATCGAGTCTCAATACAAGAACATGTGCCGGTTCGGTGAGCGGCCCATGATCGACATCCATGTCGATGCTGGCGCCAACAGAGCCCGTCGCATCATCGAAAAACTTTGCAACTCCGTTAGTTGAGTGCGCAGTGCATTTATATCGTGCGGGTATCTATGCACTTTTTTTACACGCCGCAAACGCAATACCGCCCCTCTTGGGGCGCTCTGAAACACCCTGCACCAGCGTGCAACTTGTTCAATGATAACTACAAGAGAGCGAGGCCTAGCTATGTCCGGAAATCGTGGTGTTGTGTATCTCGGGACCAGTAAGGTTGAGGTACAAAAAAATGATTACTCCATGTCTCTCCTACTCGCCGCCCAGGCAATGCTGCAGAGCCTGTCCGCGCACCTGACGTACAGGCCTTTCATCAGTCAAGAGGCCTGCCGTCATGAGTAACTACGCCGGGCACCAGCTCGATGAGAAAAAGATGTCCGCCTTCCAATGGTGGGTCATCACGCTCTGCTTCGTAATCAACATGCTAGACGGCTTCGACGTTCTGGTGATGGCCTTCACAGCCTCCTCCGTCGCCGCTGACTGGGGGCTCAACGGACTGCGGCTTGGTTATCTGCTGAGCGCTGGCTTGGTCGGCATGGCAATTGGCTCACTGTTCATTGCCCCTTGGGCTGACCGCTTCGGCCGTCGGCCGCTGATTCTTGTCTGTGTAGGCGTGGCAGGGACAGGCATGGTCCTATCCTCGCAGGCCACCGGCCCACAGATGCTTGCAGCCTTCCGTTTCGTGACCGGCCTGGGAATCGGTGGCATCTTGGCCAGCAGCTATGTCATCGCTGGCGAATACGCCAACAAGCGCTGGCGGGGACTCGCAATCAGCCTGCAATCGACTGCCTACGCGCTTGGCGCCACCATTGGTGGGCTAATCGCAGCAAAAATGATTCCTGCGCTGGGATGGAGGTCCGTGTTTCTTTATGGTGGGTTCGTCACGCTCGCAACCCTTCCAGCGTTGTTTTTGTGGCTGCCAGAATCGCTCGCGTTTTTGATGTCGAGCAAGTCCGAAAGCGCAATCAAGCGGATCAACCACTTGCGCCTCAAGGTGAAACTCGCACCACTTGCCGAAATGCCTGAAACGAGCCAGGTTGAGCGCCCATCACTGCGAGCATCGTTCGCTCAGCTGTTCTCCCCCGCCCTCTTGCGCTCAACGTTGCTGATCTGGGCGTCATTCTTTCTGGTCATGTTCGGTTTCTACTTTGTAATGAGCTGGACCCCAAGATTGCTTGTCACTGCGGGGCTGTCCAATGAGCAAGGTATCACCGGAGGCGTGCTTCTCAACGTGGGGGGTATATTCGGCACCGCGTTGGTAGGGCTATTGGCCGCACGCTTCCGGTTGTCCAAAATATTGATGATCTACCTCCTTGCAAACGCCTTGCTGCTCGCCGTCTTTGTCAAATTTACAAATACGCTGAACCTGGCATTTGCGCTGGCCATCCTGATCGGCATTTTCGTGAATGGTTGTGTGGCGGGGCTTTACGCG
This sequence comes from Pseudomonas sp. M2, assembly GCF_015751845.1. Classification (NCBI taxonomy): domain Bacteria; kingdom Pseudomonadati; phylum Pseudomonadota; class Gammaproteobacteria; order Pseudomonadales; family Pseudomonadaceae; genus Pseudomonas; species Pseudomonas sp. M2. The sequence continues at coordinate 4,607,857 of NZ_JADOUD010000001.1, read as the reverse complement.
CTGACACCTTCCATATACGACGCTAGCCAGCGTGTGACTGGCTTGGGTTGGGGTATCGGCATCGGCCGTGCGGGAGCAATTGCCTCCCCTCTTGTAGCTGGACGTCTGATCGACGCGCAATGGACCCCTTCTGATTTGTACATGCTGTTCGCAATGACGTTCGTTCTCGCAGCTATAGCTGTCGCCCTGCTGAAAATAACTCCACCCAAAGCACTACACGCTGCCACAAGCCTCTGAAATACCAAAAAACCAAAACAAGAAGGTAAATCCGATGCGACGTTTTACCGATTGCTTGCCGCTGTTTGCGCTAGGCGTGCCATCGCTTTGCATGAGCACTGTTGTTTCAGCAGCTTTTTTTGAAGACAGTACGGTTGCCCTGACCACCCGAAACTACTATCTCGATCGAGATTACAAAGGGGACTCATCCGTTTCGGCAGTTCGTGAATGGGCTCAAGGCTTCATTATCAAAGCGAACTCTGGCTACACCGATGGCCCCGTAGGCTTGGGCCTGGATCTCACAGGGATGCTTGGGGTGAAACTTGATTCGTCACCTGAACGATCGAGCACCCAACTGCTGCCTATAGATCCACAGACGCGCAGAGCACAAGACGCGTACTCTGAACTCGGCGTTGCGGTGAAAGCTCGATTCTCACAAACGAACCTTTCAGTAGGCACGCAACTTCCCGCGCTTCCCGTGATCACTGCTAGCCCTGCACGCCTCCTGCCTCAAACTTTCAGGGGCGCGTCAATAACGAGCTCAGAAATTGAGCACCTCACGTTACAGGCCGGGCGGATGGATCGAGTCAACCTTCGAGACTCGACAAACAACCAGCTCATCGCAATGGCTTCACCGAACGGACGGTTCAAGCCTGGCGTATTCTCTGATCGCTTCGACTACCTGGGTGGCGAATACCGCGTTTCAGAAAATTTCACAGCGCGTTATTACCACGCAAATCTTGAAAATATCTATGAGCAGGACTTCATTGGAGGTATTCATTCTATTGCAGCTGGGCGGGGTAAGTTGAAAACGGAGTTGCGAGTGTTCGACAGCCGAGAGAACGGGCGTGCAGAGGCTGGCAAAGTAGACAACCTTAATGCCGGCCTGACGATGAGCTACCAAACGGGTGGGCATACGTTTGGAATGGGCTACATGTATCAAACCGGAGATACGGCCTTCGCCTATCTCGCTGGAGGCGAGCCTGTCGTTCTGAGTGATGGGACCATGAGCGCGGATTTCGTGAACCCCAAAGAACGCACAATGCTTCTGCGATACGATTACAACTTTGTGGCGATGGGTATTCCGGGGCTCACGGGCATGATCCGCTATCTAAGGGGAACGAATATTGATTTGCCCCATCTCGGAGGCAGCGACCTTACAGAGTCATCGAAAGACCTGGAGCTTTCTTACGTCGTACAGTCTGGACCAGCCAGAGATTTAGCGTTTCGCGTCCGGCATGCATTTTACCGAAACGATCTGAGCTCAGCGGCAACCTTCAGAGACGACAACGAAACGAGAGTCAATGTAGATTACACAGTGAAATTCTAAAAACACGGCATCACGTCTGACGAAATCAAGTACTTCGGCGTTCGCCAGCAGCCCACTACCATGGGCAGCTATCGATAGCAGTCAGGGGTGACCGCTATCGATCTTTCGGTGGTCCACTACAGCGTAGCGTTAACGGCTCGACCGGCTGCGTTGCGCTGGGTGAGACACCACAACAGCTTGCTAGATCGGATCATCGTGGGCCCCTACCGGGGTGCTCACGCCCACCGCACCGATCACCTTCCCATCGACCACGATCGGCTGACCGCCTGCCAGGGTGGTGACGTCCAGCGCCAGCAGCGCCGGATGGCCGTCGTTTCAGTAACATCGATTCATCACGAGACTGGTTGACATAGACCGATCACTACCCCCACATCTTGAGCACTGGAAACACCAAGAAATCAGATTTTCCCTCTTCCTTGTAGTCCATTTCCCAAACATACTCTCGGCGCACTTTTTCCGTTGCGGTCGCTTGGGCTGCGTTCTAGTCTCGGCGGGTCGCTGTTGTTCAGCGATCGGCTTTGACAGGCCGCGACGGTATTATGCATACGGCTTGCCTTCAATGGCGGCTGTACGTGCGGGCACGCTTGCGTGCGCCGGAACTTGCATAGTCCGCCGGTCTGTCAACCCATGTACAGCTGCCACCCTTCTGTTTGACAGCGGATAGGTGACCGCCTAATTGAAGGTACTATGCAATGCTCAAAATGGTCCCCGATCCACCCCACAACCACCACTCCCTCGAAGACACGATCATCCAGGCTGCGGAGTTCGCCCTGTGCGCGCAGAGCGTGGCGCAGCAGGCTGTTTCGCTACAGCCCAGAACGCCCGCCTCGGTTCTGATGATGGCTTCGATGCATGAGCTCGAGTCGCTACGCGTGCTGCTCGAATCAGCCCTGATCCAACTGCAGATGCCGCCCGAGCCGCGCACCCTGCACTAGGCCGTTAAGCCTGTTTTGCCTGGGTGGGCGCTGTCGCCAGCAAGCCCATACGCACAGCGCGCTGCGTGAGACCGGTGCTGAGCTAAAGGCGGATTGCCCGTCATGACGTTCGCCCAGGCCCTAAACCTTCAGGGAGAAGACGCAATGACCCCAGATGACACCAAAGTCACTGTCGGCAAGACTACGTTCTACCAGGGTGAAAACCAGACCCACCCACTGTTTCGCATCGAAGCGGGCATCCCTTGCCAGAATGCCCGCGAACAGGCTTCAGAGCTGATGGGCTATGTGCGGGACCTGACCATCGAAGGCTTGATGGACGATAAACCACAGCTGATCTGGGCTTCGCACTACCTGAGTGCGTTGGCCAAAGCACTGATGGATGATGCCGAGCTGGGCATGATGCACTAAGGGCTGAACTGCCTGACCCTGGCGGACATCTGTAACCGGGGCCGCTTCGCGGCCCATCGCCGGCAAGCGCGGCTCCCACAGGTACAGCGCATGGCTGAAGGCTGGTGATTTCCTGGGGGCAGTCCATTCTGTGGCCGGCTTGCGGGCGATGAGGCCAGTACTGAACACAGAGCTTTGGATCGCTGTCTGCTTCGGGTCGATAGTTGCGAGTCGCATGGGGCGGCAGTCGGCCAGAAGTAGACGCTGGACAGGACAGCTACCCAACCTCGACCAGATTCGAAATCGATCTGCTAAATTGCCGTACTGCCGGGGTCTCGTTATCAGTCGCTGGCGAGCGCACAATTTTTGAGGGACCATTCGGGCATTAGGTACTAGCCGCCAAGGAACGGAAATGGCACTGACCAGCAAGATCACTCCCTACAACCCCACTTGGCCCGCCCGCTTTCTGGCAGACAAGCCACTCATCGCTTCGGCCTTTGGCGATGAACTGATTGCCATACAGCATATTGGAAGCACCTCCGTTCCAGGGCTCGCGGCGAAGCCAGAGATCGATGTACTCATCGAGGTTCACGATCATAATAACGCCTCGGCGCGGGACGAGGTGTTGATGGGTTTGGGATATGTACGAGGAAGTGATCTATCGGAAGGGCATCATTTCTATCGGCGTAATGTGGATGGGATTCGCACGCACAAGCTCCACGCTTGTGCCCGTGGCCATCTTGCGATCACCCAGATGCTGGGGTTCAGAGATTTGCTTAGATGCAATGCCTCAATGCGCCAGCAGTATGAAGCACTGAAGCTCCAACTGGAGTCGAGCAATACGGGTGGGATGGCTGAGTATCTGGAGAAAAAGTCTCCGTTTATTATCGCGGCACTACTACATATCGGTATATCCATTCCTGGATGACCGATGGGTTACTAAGCGGCCCCAGTATCAAGTGTCTGCATTACGTCGAAACCAGCCGGTCACCACTGTCCGCCCTCGACCCATTGCGGAAACTGCGGCCCGCCTCAGTTCATTGAGCCTCAGCGCACTATGATTTCGTCAGGGAAGTAAACGCCCACAGAGCGGTTGGGGCGTACTCCTAAAACCTCACCGGCCATGCTCTGCACCACCGTCTGCCCGCCTTCTATGGGCATTCCAGTACATCGATCCTTGGCTTGTGCGTCCGGTGGCAGGCTGAACAGCATTTGGCCTTGATAACGGCTGACCTGGATGTCGGCAGGATAGTGAACAGGGCCGAAGTCGAAGGGTTGGTTCGAGTAGCCTTCCCATGAGCGACCTTCCCCGTAGGGCCTGTCCAGAATCATGATCAGTGAGCGCAGTTCGATCCCCTGTACCTTGACCGGGCTTTCCTCGGACCTAGCCAGCCAACCAGGAGTGTTGGTGGATACCCTCACCGGCCCAGGCCAGACGATGCCGCCCAGGTCTGTACCTGGCGCCAGCGTGCATCGACTCATCTTCCATTCGGAAAACTTGAAATGAGCACCGAACGGAAAATCGAACTCGATCTCCCCAGGCTCACATTTCCATCCTGCCAGGTCATGGGCCGACAGGGTCTCGACCGTCGCGAATCCATGGCCCTGCGCCAGTTTCAGACGACGCACAGGCATGCCCATGATGTGACCTGGCGTGCGGTCGAAATCAGCCTGCTCCAGACTCTGCATGCCATAGGGCACGGGATCGCCGGACAGGTCGTTGAAAGGCTCCAGGTTTCGCAAATGGACTCGCGTCCCGGCTGGAAGCACCAAATCACCGATCACTTCCTCGTGTTCGAGGCGGGGATTGTGCGCACGCCAATCCTGCCAGAGGCTGTTGGTGGACTCGATGTAAGGCACACTGCCGGCTGCAAGCAACACCAGCAACAAGCCGCACCTCCAGCGCCGCGCCGCCATATAACTACGGCTTCGCGGAATCAGCAAGGCGATCAGGCCGGCGATGAAAAGCCAGAGAGAAACTTCGGAAAAAATGTAGATCATGTAGCCGAGCAACATGAGTGGCATATCGACAGGAATCATGGACGTCCTTGTGAACCCTTCTATGAACGTCGCAGAATAGGCCAGATGGCAGTGATACCCCAAGCCTGGTCATAGAAGGACATCCCAAGGCATGACGCCTGACGAAGCTTTACGATTTACCCGCACGGTCGCTGGGCTTTCGATCACAACAGTGATCCTGGGCCTAATCCTGGCGCTCTACATGCTGCAATCGCCAACCACTTCCCCTGTCAAAATCTCGGGCATCCTTGCGTTCGCCGTCTTGGGGCTCACCAACCTGATTTCAATGATATTGAACGCGATTTACTGGTTTATCCGGCGGGAGCCAAAATGGCTTTCGGTAACGCTCTTGGTTCAAGCCGTTGTGGCAGTTGCCACGTTGATTCCATTCTTCTAATCAGTTCATTTGTACGGCTAAGCAGTCTCAACATAGAGCTAGCCCGTAGCGCCAAACTGCCAAGGAGGCAATCTGTATGAAACCGGCAAATTTCTGGAAGCACGCATTGTGCATTGCAGCAATCGGCTGCTGTGGTTCAAGCCACGCGGCAGCGTTACCACAGGGATGGCAGATCCGCCCGCCTGCGGCCGAGGACCTCGAACGTGGGTTGCCGTCGGCTTTGCAGTCGCAGGAATTGGCCAAAGACGGGCGCAGGCTTGCCAGTGTAGAAATCGTCGTGGATCTGCCGTACACCCAGGTTATGCCGATAGTCGCTTCGGCCTTGAGGCAACTTGGCCCTGTCGACGACGAGATTGTTCAACAACCGTTGTCGCGCCTGAACGACGACTGGGGCGAGGTACTGTTGTCGCGTCGACCCGATCTGGTGAAAAACCTGGTCGACCAGGTCGTTCTACCCAAGTTGCAGCAGGGTGTTCGTGAGGGGGCGTTGGCCAGTTCCGAAATTCCCAATCATATTGCCCGTATCGAAAGGACTATACGCTTTCAATCAGGCAACGCGCTCATGGGGCCTTTGACGGAGCCATTCAAACACTGGCACGGCAGCGTGCGACGTACTCACGGCGCACTTGGGCGCAGTACAAGCATTCTCGTTGCCGACGTGAAGCAACTCGACGCTGTCTTTGGGCGGCCTGCCAGCGCAGTCTACCTGACGCGAGTCGACGAGTTTCCCAATCCCAAGGCCAACTTCATCGGCCGGCTACGGGAACTTGCCAAATTCGACATCTTCAGCCCTACCGCCCCAGATCGATTGCATCGGCAAAGCGTGCCAGAGGAACTGCTCAGCCCGGTTTACGGCGCGTTGAGTGCAATGCCCAAGGCCAATCTGCAACTGGGAGCAAACCCGGAACAGTGGCGCGCGCCTGCAACACAAACCCCAACCCCGCTGGTTAGCGAGCCCAAACTCACCCTTCCGGACAGCCATGCGCAGATACTCCAGGCAGCCGCCGTGTTCGCTGTGCGCAGCACGGACAAATTCACCGTACTGGCCGATGACAGCGTTTTGCTATACCGCAACTACCCACGCGCACTGCTTTACTGGTCGCCAGCCACGGGTGGCGAGCCGCGCGAGGTCTGGACGTCTGCGGGGAGTTACAGCAAGTCGCAATTGGCCCGTGATGTCAGTGGGGCTTCGGCGTACCTGGCATTGGAAGGTCTGGTCATTCGTTTTGACGCGAAAAGCACAACGGTGGCCACACACCCGATGGCCTACGACACACCCGACCGGCTGGGCTACGACTACATTGACTACGTGCATGACGGAGATGGCGTACCGCTGACTTACCGCCACAACTATCGCGGCAATCGGGATACGCTGGAAGTGTGGGAGCCCGCTGCACAACCCGCTGAAGAGGGTAGCGAATGGTCGTATACGCTGCGCTATGCTTCTTCACGTCAGGACATGATGAAGGGACCATCGCGCACCAACAGTCAGATCAAGCCCGTGCATTGGGATGGGCCTACGCCCAACGCATGGGTTGAAGACCTTTACGGGCTCACCGAAATCAATGGCAAGACGGGCCATGTGCTGCGCGTGGTGAAGCTGCCTCGGCGTTTTGGTGAGGTCGACTTGCGGGATGACAGCGGCATGGCACAGTGGACGCCGGAGCCATTTGGTTCGGCCAAAGGCGGATGGATTGCCGTCGGCTTCGTGTTGATGGAGGGCCAACGGCGCAAGCCTGGCCTGCATGTTGTCGACATCGCCAGTGGCAAGATTCGCTATTCGCTGACACTTCCGGGGCAGGACTCCCTGGGTACCGCAGTGGGCTCGCCTGACGGTCAACTGCTGGCAATGGGCACCGGCGGCCCTGAAGATGCGGTAGTGCTATGGAACCTGCAAAGCGGGCGATCGTTGACACTGAAAACCGACGACGCCAAATGCAGTGGTATTGAGCAACTGCAATGGAGCCTGTCAGGTAAACACCTTTGGGGGCGATGCTGGAACGGCCTGATTGCTTGGGATGTGCCAGGAAGTTGGTGAGCCTTGGTTATCATTTGACGTTTGCCTGAGAACCGTCGCTTTCGCGGAGTTATCAGGAGCGACGCCACAGGCAGGCACCGACCAAGGCAAAGCAGCCGGCCGTCAGGAGCGTCCATAGGTTCAGCCAGCCAAAAAATACAAACGTATCGGATACGCCCGATGCGTCGCTCCCGCTTATCCCGGCGGCACTGATGCCAATGATGAGCAGTCCTACTAACGGTGCAGTGATCAGGTAGAGCACGCCAAGAAAGAGAAGTCGCCGCCGCGTCAGAAAGGTCCGAATGTCCTCGGATCGCCGCTTCATGCCAATGATCTTGCACGGCAATGTGGCCAGTGATCCTATCGCATATAGCCACATGCCAAGAATTACGATTGCTGTAAAGGACATGCTACGTGTATCTCCTGAGGCTACCGTGGGGGGCGCTGGCTATCGACCCATAACAGACATTGATAGCTGTCCTCTTCCCGGTTCGTTGCTTGGTGTACGACTTTCTCATGCACCGCTGAAAATGCAGGGCTAGTGGAAAACCATCCAGGGAGTGCACAATAACTGTGCCCAAGCGGCGCGGAGTTTTTCTGGCCATCTTTCGTCACAGGAGTGAGCATGAAAGAACACAGTTACGCTGTCACCGTAAATTGGATAGGCAACACGGGTGATGGTACTGCCAGCTACACGGCTTACCAGAGAGACTTCAATGTGGAAGCTCCAGGCAAAACACCTTTCCTGGGCTCCGCCGACCCTGCCTTTCGCGGAAATCCCGAACGCTGGAACCCGGAAGACATGTTGCTGGCCTCTATCTCGGCCTGTCACAAGCTTTGGTATCTTCATCTGTGCGCAGTCAACAAGGTGAACGTACTGGAATACGTCGACCACCCGATGGGCCGGATGGTTGAAGCTGATGGCCAGCGCAAAGGCCATTTCAAGAGCGCAGAGTTAAGGCCTCAGGTCATCATCAGTAACGAATCGGATCTGGATCTGGCAAAACGTCTCCATGACGATGCTCACCATGAGTGTTTTATTGCCAATTCGGTCAACTTCCCCATCACATGCAGTGCTGCTGTCAAGCATCGAAACTAGATCCTTTGCGCGCTGGCTGCGGCTCTGACCTGATCGTCTGGTACTCAATTCCCGGCCCCTGGGCGCGAATAATATTAAGGCGAGTGTCCACTATGGGTCCAGGCTGTGTGAAAACTCAAACGGGTCTCTGAAGATCGCGAGCGTACGTGAAATCTGAAATGGCTTGGTTATTCAGCTAACCCAGATTTCGCGCAGGAGCGCGAAATTCTGGTCATTTTCTAACCAGCCGGATCGCGCCAAGCGTTTTCACACAGCCTGGGTCGTTAGCAGCCATTCGCGACTGACCGTTAACGACCCATTGGTGCCCTTCGTGGAGAACAGCTATCGGCCATAAGCTGCCAGTCGAGATCCATGAAACGGGGTAGGCCAGCGAACACTTGGGAACGACGCAAGCTCGCTTTGGCGAGCAGCTGCTAGTCAGCCCCACGCGTTTGTCTAGGCCACGGCCCTTTGTGCAAAAAGCGTATCGACCATAAAGTCGATGAACACGCGAAGCTTCGGAGCAAGCTGCTTGCTCGACGGCCACAGTAGACGGAATGTGCCTTGGTGTTCGACATGCGCGTCCAGCACCGAAACCAGCTCGCCCCGTTCGATGGCCTGTCGCACCATAAAGTCCGGTAGGCACGCGATGCCCAAGCCCGCGATGGCCACGTCCATCAACGCCCCAGTGGTGTTGCACACCATTGAGGCCGGCAGCGTCCATTCCGGCGCGTCTTCGCCGCGCGCCAACGGCCAAGCCTCGAACCTTCCCGTGGAGGGGAACTTATGCTGTAAGCAGACATGGTGCGCCAGGTCAGCGGGAACCTCGGGCGATCCTTGGCTCGCCAGGTAGCTGGGCGAGGCGACTAATTGCAGGCAGTAGCTTCCGAGCGGCCGCGACATTAGGCGCGAATCGGTCGGTTCGCCGGTACGCATCACCACGTCGAAGCCTTCATCAATCACGTCCACCAGCCGATCTGAGAAATCCACGTCCAGCTCAATAGCTGGATAGCGATGCATGAAGGCTGTCAGCGCGGGCATTACCAGCATTCCGACCAAGGGCAGGCTGATGCGCAGCCGACCCTTGGGCGCTTGCTGGATTTGGGACAGCTCAAGCTCGGCCGCCTCGGCTTCACAGAGAATGCGCCGGCAGCGTTCCAAGAACAGGCCACCTTCGGCGGTCAGCGTAATGCTACGCGTACTTCGGTGGAACAGACGCACGCCCAGCCGTTCCTCCAGCCGGGACACGCTTTTTCCCACGGCTGACGATGATATCCCTATGTTGCGCCCAGCCTCCGAGAAACTGCGGGTATCCGCTGCCTGTATGAAAATCGCGATGCCGCTCAGCCACTCCATCGTCGCGCCTATCTAGGAAAATTAGTCCGATATGTTCTGAATATAAGCATTATGGTTTTATAACGGAAATAACAACAAGATGACTGCCCACATTCACTTTGTGCCGGTTCCGTGCCATTGAGTCCGCAATCGACACCCGACAAGGCAGTCCTATGGTACGTTCAACAACAACTCTTGGCTGTGGCGCCCCAAGCGCACACCTTCCCGTTACATCACTGCTGGCCCTAGCGCTGGCCGGCTTCGTCACGATCCTAACGGAAGCCTTGCCGGCGGGCTTATTACCTCAGATCAGCGCCGGCTTGGGAGTCTCCGAAGCACTAGCCGGGCAGCTCGTAACCATCTATGCCGTCGGTTCGCTGTTAGCGGCGATTCCTTTGACCACCGCCACGCAGGGCGTGCGCCGCCGCCCGCTGCTGCTGGCGGCAATCGCGGGCTTCGTGGTCGCTAATACCGTGACCACGTTTTCCGACAGTTATGTGCTGACGATAATTGCACGCTTCCTGGCGGGTGTATCGGCCGGACTGCTTTGGGCGCTGCTGGCCGGCTATGCGGCGCGCATGGTGCCCGAACATCAAAAAGGCAGAGCCATCGCCATTGCGATGGTTGGCACTCCATTGGCACTGTCGCTTGGCGTGCCAGCTGGAACCTTCCTTGGGAAGTTGGTGGGCTGGCGGACTTGCTTTGGCATCATGAGCGGGCTGGCACTGGTGCTCATGGTGTGGGTGCGCGTCAAGGTGCCGGACTTCGCCGGGCAGGCAGTGGGCAAGCGGTTGTCGCTGGGTCATGTGTTTGCTGTGGCTGGTGTGCTTCCGGTGCTTTTCGTGGTGTTGGCCTTTGTGCTGGCGCACAACATCCTCTACACCTACATCGCGCCGTTCCTGACGGCAGCGGGCATGGCCGAACGCACGGACTTGGCGCTGCTGGTGTTCGGCGTCACCTCCCTGCTGGGAATCTGGATCGTCGGCGTGCTGATCGACTGCCATCTGCGTACGTTGACACTCACCAGTACGGCCTTGTTCGGCTTGGCGGCGATGGCACTGGGCGTAGCTGCTGATGCACCGGCAGTGATTTATGTTGCGGTGGCGACCTGGGGCCTGGCCTTTGGCGGCGCGGCAACTCTGTTCCAGACTGCCATTGCTAAGACTGCTGGCGACGCGGCCGACGTTGCGCAGTCAATGCTGGTCACTGCCTGGAACATGGCAATCGCGGGCGGCGGCATAATCGGTGGCGTCCTGCTGGATCGCCTTGGCGTGGCCGCATTCGCGCCTGCGCTGCTGGTGCTGCTGGCGGCAACACTGGTTGTTGTATGGGCAGCAAAAGATCATGGTTTTCCTGCGTCTCCGAGATAAGCTGCGACCTACGATCCAGTAGAAAAGACGGAGCGCTTGTTGGCCTGTTCTACCCGGCATCAGCAGCTCTTGGCCGTTAGTTGCCCTCCGCAAAGGGCAGCTTCACGCCCTGAGGAAGTCAGTCAACTCAAATCGAGGGTCTTGAGAAGCGGTGAGCCGCGCTTCCTCAGCGCATTCAAATAGGTGGTTTCATCGTAAGGCGTCCTGGTTTGCCAGCACCTGTACAAAATCCGAATCCACTTGAACGCAAGTGCGCGTACAGCGGCCTGGTAACTGCTTCCTTTGGCGCGCTGCTGCCGGTAATAGGCTCCAGCCCAGAAGGACTTGTTGATGGTCTGACCTGCCCACTCAACGAAGGTTTGGCGGAGAAACGTTGGACACTGCCATCGCCAGTGCACCCAGCTTTTCTTTCCACTGCGCTCTGTGACCGGGGCTATGCCGGAATACTTTTGTAGCTCGTCTGCGCCATGGAAGCGTTCACGTTGTTCTCCAAAAGCTGCAAGTAGGCGTGGTGCCAGATGCTGGCCTGCGCCTGGCAAGCTATGAAACAACGCGTAGTCAGGTAGCGCAGAAGCTACCCGCTCAATTTCCGTATCGAACCGATCAATCACCATCAGAACGGTACGCAGTTGCTCAACCAGCGCGAGGACATGCAAACGGCATGGCTCGATGATACCGGCATCATCGGTGAGCGCAGAGGCTGCACGGATCGATGCCACGCGCGTCTGGATCAATGCGGCTCAGCGTCCGTTGTGCGAGTAAAAGAACGCCTCAAGCGTGGTTTTACGTGCCCGTTTGGCTGACAGGAGTGTCGGCCAGCGAGCTAGGAAATCGCAGAACAACAGAGTGTCCCGCTGCTCAAACCATTCCAGTGCTTGCGGGTAGTACTGCTTAAGGGTGCTACTCAGTCGGTTGGTGAAGCGCGTTTTGTCGTTGACCAAATCTCGGCGCTGTTCAATCAGGCTCAGTAGCGATCTCATTGCCACGCTCTGTGGCTTGAGTGCGGTGAACTGCTCTGGGTGGCGAAGCAGCATATCGAGTGCCAACTCTGCATCGGAGGGATCGTCCTTGGCACGACTAGGTTTAAATGCCAAACGATACCTGGCAAGCGTCGACGGATTGATGGGGAAAAGCACGAGAAAATCGTACTTCAGCAAGGCTGAGACAATCGGCCCTTTAGCAAGCTCGACAGCCACTGCGATGGGCCCACCCAAGCGCTGATGCAACGCCTTAGCCCACTCATCAATACGGTCAACCTTGTGAGGGATACAGTCGAACTCACGGTGATTTCCATCGCCAGCCTGTACGCAAATATCATGCTTGGTATCCGCCCAGTCGATATCAACGTAGGCGACAAAATGCTGAGTCATGGACGCTGTCATGTGAGCCTCCGCAAGCGATAAAATAGCTGCCAGGGACATGCATGCTTGCGTTCAGCGAAGGCAATATAGTGAGCCGGTGCGACGGCGAACCCTGAGTATTCGTTATCGAGCGCAAGCGCACCTGTAGACTCGAAGCTAAAGCGGCAAACGTCATGCGTTTGGGTCGAAATATTCGTAGTCTACGGGTGCATGTTCCACCCTCGTTGACAGCTACCTGCCAACCGATACCAGTATCGTTGACGGTGGAACGGACTATCTATAATGGGTCGACAGCGGTCAGTCGCGACCGACTGCTGTCGGGCCGTAACAGACATCTGTAACCGGGTAGGCGTACGGCGAACTCCAGTCTCGCCATCAGCCACGGCATCAATGCCAACGTCATCCGTAAATGCCTACCGCTCTACCAAGAGCAGCCGGCGGCAACGCTGCCAGCTTTCATCACGCCAAGAGCGCAAGCGTTGCAGTTGCAGCCCCAGATCGAGGCGATGAGCATAGATAGTCTGGGCTAATCCTTAACGATCACATCAGGCGGGTAGTCCTGTGAATTTGACTCACGCAGGGCGGCTAGAACTACGCGGCTAATCGCTGCTGCATCTCTGCTCGTGGCGGGACGAAGTAACATTCCATGCTGAGACCTCAATCCTGAAGAATTACAGCTTAGCGCATCGCAATGTGCCTTCCCCAAGCTATGGTGGTAACTGCCGTTTAACTGACGCCACATCAGTACCGCCCCGTCCTGTCATCTGCCAAAGCTTGGGGCGGGGTCGATACCACTGACATCCATGCCAAAGGAGTCACCTATGTCAACGCTTTATCCCAGTATTGATCCTGAGGGGCTGGTCGAGTACTCGGTGGTCTACACCGACCGCTCGCTCAATCACATGTCACAGGCATTTCAAGGCGTGATGAAAAACATTTCCAAGACCCTGAAACAGGTCTACAACGCCCAGGCTGTTGCGGTGGTACCAGGGAGCGGCACATTCGGCATGGAAGCGGTGGCACGGCAGTTTGCCACCGGCCAGCAATGCTTGGTGATACGCAACGGCTGGTTCAGCTATCGCTGGAGCCAGATCCTTGAGATGGGCAACATTCCGGCAGCCACAACGGTGCTGAAAGCCCGACCGATAGACACGGGTCGCCAAGCGGCTTACGCCCCACCACCTCTTGACGAAGTCCTGGCAGCCATCAAGGCGCAGAAGCCGCAGATGGTCTTCGCCCCCCACGTTGAAACCTCATCAGGGATTATCCTGCCCGACGAATACGTCCGGGCCGTCGGCGACGCCGTGCATGAAGTGGGTGGCTTGTTCGTGCTGGACTGCATCGCCTCCGGCACGCTTTGGGTTGATATGCAGAAATGTGCAGTGGACTTGCTGATCAGCGCACCGCAGAAAGGCTGGAGCGCCTCCCCTTGCTGTGCCTTGGTGATGTTCAGCGCGTTGGCCCTGGAGCGCGTGGAGCAGACGCGTAGCAGCAGCTTTGCCTGCGACCTGAAAAAGTGGCTTCAGATCATGCAGGCCTACGAACAGGGCGGGCATGCCTACCATGCGACCATGCCTAGCGACTCGCTCGCGCGATTCAACGACGTGATGAACGAGATGCAGGCCTACGGTTTCGATAAGGTCCGCGGCGAACAACAGGCCCTGGGCGATCGGGTGCGCACCATGTTGACCCGTAAAGGCATCAAAAGCGTGGCTGCTGCCGGTTTTCAGGCCCCTGGCGTAGTGGTGAGCTACACCGACGATGCGGGTATCAAGACCGGTAAGAAATTTGCCGATCACGGCCTGCAGATCGCCGCCGGGGTACCGTTGCAATGCGACGAGCCCGCCGATTTCCAGACCTTCCGCATCGGTCTGTTCGGGCTCGAAAAACTGCACAATATCGAGCGCACGGTCAGCACCCTTGAGCAGGCGATCGACGAAGTGATGGCGAGCTAAGCCATCATCCTGGCCCCAGCACCTACCGCAGGTGAATTTGCCCCCAAAGGCGCGCCCACTTTCAAGGTGCGCCGAACAGCATCGTCCAGTACACACCCTCATCGCTACGCGAGTTCGCAGCAAAAGCAGCGCCCACTTGGGTAAACATCGGGTTCATCAGGTTGGCACAATGCCCGGGACTGGCCAGCCAGCCTGCCATCGCCTTGCTTGCAGCCCCCTGCCCGGCAGCAATATTCTCGCCGATCTGGCGTCCACGGTACCCGGCATCGCGCGCCCGGTCTGCCGGTAGATCGCCGTTGGGGTCGCGGTGCGCAAAGAAATTGGCGTTGGCCATCGCCCGACTGTGTCTCTGCGCAGCCGCGCCCAAGGCGGTATTCCAGGCCAACGGACGTGCAGCGGCGAAGCGCTGGCGGCCACACAGACGCGGCTTCGACCGTGCTGCGTTGACCTGTGCCAGCAACGCTTTGCCAACGGATTGACCATTGCCGAGCTGGGCATCGAGCAAGGGGCGCGCCAACACTACCCGCCACACGTTCCGGTCACGACTGATACCAATATCGGCAAATTGGCTATCGAGCAAAGCAGCGCAGTAGTCGCTGCGCAGCATGTCAAAGGCCTCCTCGGCATCCCGGGCGCCGACCAGACGGATGGCCCGCACCCTCACCGCCTGGTAGCCGACAGCCTTCAACCCTTCCCGCAAACCACCGCTATAGCCGGCAGGCAACGCCAGCTTCGACTTTAATGCCAGCGGCGTCGACACCTGAACCAGGCGTCTCTGGCAGCGCTGTGGTTGGGCGCGGTAGTCGTTGATGGCCTCTACCAGTTGCCGCTCCCCGCTGGCATGGGCGGGGCTGACGAACAAGGAGAGCAAGGCAACGAGGCAAAACGAAAAAATGGCGGAGTAGCGGACAGCGTGGCGCATGGGCGAACGGCTCAAGAAGGATGACGGCAGCAAAGCCACTTGAAGGGGCTCGGCTCAGACTGGGCGTCTCAAGTAAGGTTCAAGCGGCAATGATGATTTGTCGGTAGAGCGAAGCGCTGGCTTGGGGCGTGGCCGCCAGATTTCCGCACTTGGCCTGGAAACGGAGCGGTTTGGCTCCTATACCAGAACAGCCGGTTTTGGTAGACAATCGCCAGCCGATCCTGACCTCGCAGAGAGCGCTGCGGCCTTTGACAGGCGCCGCCCGCCCCCAGAAAAAGGAAGTCCCATGCCAGCTTGCCCCCTCCCCACCGACGAAGCAGCTCGCCAGCGCACGCTGGATGAGATGCACCTGCTCGATACGCCGGCCGAGCATTACCTCGACACCCTGGTACGGCTTACCCAGCAACTGGCACAAGTGGACACGGTGCTGATCAGCCTGATCGACCAAGAGCGCCAGTGGTTCAAGGCACGTATCGGGCTGGCGGCCAGCGAGACGCCGCGCAACGTTTCTTTCTGTGGCTACGCCATCCTTGGGGAGGACACATTGTTGGTGCCCGATGCCACGCGTGACCCGCGTTTCGTCGACAACCCGCTGGTACTCAGCGCCCCCTATATCCGCTTTTACGCAGGGCACCCCCTGCGCGCGGGGAATGGCAAGGCCATAGGGACATTGTGCATGCTCGACCCCCGCCCGCGCACGCTGAACGAAACGCAGCAAGCGAACTTCAAGGACCTGGCCACGCTTGCAGAGGGTTATCTGCAGCTGCGTGGCCTGATCCAGAGTAACCGTGACTTGCGCCTGGAAATGGACCGAGAGCAGCGCAAGGCCATGCTTGATCCGTTGACGCAGTTGTGGAACCGCAACGGTCTGACAGCGTTTCAGGACCACGAGCGGCGCCGGGCAGCACAGAGCAGCCTGCGCCTGGGGGCGATCTATGCGGACCTTGACCATTTCAAAAGCATCAACGACAGGTATGGCCATACCAGCGGCGATCAGGTGCTTTGCGAATGCGCCCGCCGCCTGCGCGCAGCCCTGCGCCCGGACGATCTCGTGGTGCGCCAGGGCGGTGAGGAATTCGTCGCTCTGGTCAGGGTCAACGACAGCGAAGAGCTCAAGGGGATTGCCGAGCGGGTTCGGCAGATGATCGGCAGCGAGCCGGTACAACTTTCCACCGGCCCGCTACGGGCCAGCGTGAGCATCGGCTGCACGCTGCTCAACGATGACGAACACCTCGACCAGGCGCTGGAACGCGCCGACACCGGGCTCTACAGCGCCAAGCAGAATGGGCGGGACCGGGTGGTTTACGTGCAATCGGTAGACTGAGCGAAAGCCGCAAGGCACTGGTGCTCCAGCTCGATACCGAAAGCCGCCAGATCCGACTCGACCACGCCCAGGGATACCACCGCACCGCTCGCGTCAGGATGGGGCCCTGGCCGTGCCCTGTATGTCGGCCGTCTGCCTGGAGCCGACCTTATGAAGCCGCTACGCGCTGGAGCTCATTGACCGATACGCCAGTTTGCTCGAGCCAGGCTTTACGTCGGGCAAACAATGCAGGCGCGATGACGTTGACCTCTGTGATCAACACATCCAGCTCGGCATTTTTCAAGTGCCCGTTTTCGACCAGTACCCGCCCGGCCACCATGGTCAGGTCGACATCCCCACCCTGGACCGCATGGACGAGGTTGTGATGAAGATTGGCCAGCGGTCCTTGGGTGATCAACGGTGTCATTCTTGGCGTATCAATGCGCATCGCGATGATGTCCGCTGCCTTGCCTTTTTCCAGGGAGCCGATCTGCTTGTCCATACCCAGCGCGCGGGCGCCGTCAATGGTCGCCATGCGACAAACCGACCATGCGTCGAGGGCAGCAGCATTGAGGCTGACGAACTTGGCCAACAGCGATGACACTTTCATTTCCTCGAACATATCCAGGTTGTTGTTTTCTTTCTCGCCATCGGTCCCCAAACCGACCGCGACGCCGGCCGCCAGCATTTTTTCCACCGGTGCGGCACCCGAGGCCAGTTTCATATTGCTGACCGGGTTGTGTGCCACTCCGACTTTGCGCTCGGCCATCAAAGCAATTTCGGCATCGTCCACCCAGACACAGTGAGCGAGCAACACCTTCCTGGCATTGAGCAGGCCAAACTTTTCCAAAGCCTGGACGGGCCTGATGCCATGGCGGCGAAGGGTTTCTTCAACATCGAAGCGGCTTTCGTTGCTGTGGGTGTGGAATCCGACGTCATTGGCTTTGCAGATATCAGCAATTCGTTGCCAGGCCTTGGGCACTGCATAGAACAGGTGCTCCAGGCCGACCCAGACATTGATGCGGCCATTGGCTGCACCATGCCAGCGCTCGATCAAGGTTTCATTACTGTCCAACGTCTCGAAGTAGTCATGGTCCGGGTGCTCTGCTACGTATGGCACGAGCACCGCCCGGATGCCGAGCTCATTGGCCGCTTCGGCGCTACCGTGCATGTACCGCCACATGTCCACAATAGTCGTGGTGCCGGACAACAGCGCTTCGCTATAGCAGAGCATGGAAGCCAGGCGTGCTTCGCTGGGCAGCAGAACGCGGTGCATGGGGTCAATATACTGCTGCAGCCAGTCCCAAACCGGCAAACCTTCCGCCGTACCGCGAAGGATGCCGGAATGGCAGTGGGTGTTGACCAGCCCGGGCATCAGCAGCCGATCGGTCAGGCGCCGGACCTTGGCTTCGGGATACCGCGTGAGCAACTCAGTTGCCGGGCCGACGTCGGCAATCACGCCGTCGCAAATCAATACGGCGCCATCCTCAATGACGGTGTTAAAGGCGTCCATGGTAAGCACCACGTCAGCCCTCAGGAGTTCACTGATCATCATGTTCGACCTTTTATGAATGTTTCTGGAGGGCCGGTATTCAGCTTTCGCCAAGTACCGCGTTACGCGCCGCACTGGCCTGCGCTTCATCTGTTTTGGTAGGTCCGTTGAACACCAGGTTGAGGATCAGTGCAGTGAGCACACTGAGAATGATCCCGCTTTCGGTGAACACCCGACTCCATTGGGGAAGGTGGTGGAAATACAGCGGGGAAACCATCGGGATCATGCCAATGCCAACGCTGGTGGCGGCAATCAGCAAGTTGTAGCGCGACTGCTCGAAGTCAACCGTAGACAGGATGCGCACCCCCATGAGCGTAACCATGCCGAACATCACCATGCCGGCGGCGCCGAGCACATATTGCGGTGTCGACGCCACCACATACGCCAGTTTTGGAAAGAGCCCGAGGGCGATGAGGATCAGCGCACCGGCTATGCACACATAGCGACTCTTGACCCCGGTCATGGTGACCAGGCCGATGTTCTGCGAAAACGACGTGTAGGGAAACGCATTGAATACGCCGCCGACAATGGCGCCCATGCCATCGGCACGAAGTCCGCGCACCAGGCGCTGGCGGCTGGTGGGCCGGTCGACCATGCTTCCCAATGCCAGGAACATCCCCGTCGACTCGACCATGGTCACCAACATCACCATGCACATTGAGATCACGGCAACGGCGTCGAACGTCGGCAGGCCAAACGCAAAGGGCGTGATGGTGGAGAACCAAGGCGTTTGAGCGATGCCATCAAGGACGATATCCCCGCGAATGAAGGCAATCACAAAACCGACCAATACACCCAGCAACACTGCAATATTGGCAATAAAGCCTTTAGCGAATCGGTTGAGCCCTAGAATCAACAGTAACTGAGCCAGCGAGATAGCCAGGTAGACCGGGTTGCCGTAATCCGGATTGGGCCCGCCATCAGCCAGCGTTGGTTGTCCGCCGGCTGACCAGTCGATGCCAACGCGCATCAGGCTGATGCCAATCACCAGCAACACAGTCCCCGTCACCACCGGCGGAAAATAGCGCAGCAGCCGCCCCATCACCGGGGCGAACAGAAAACCAAACAGACCCGACGCGATAATCGCACCATACACGCCCGGCAGGCCGAGGCCGGGGGTCACGGCGATGGCAATCATCGGCGTGACCGAAGCGAAGGTCACGCCCATCATGATGGGCAGCTGAATGCCGAAAAAACGGTTGCCCGCGCACTGCAAGAGCGTCGCCAGGCCCGCCGCAAAAAGATCGGCATTTATGATCAGGGTCAACTGGTCCTTGGGAAGTTTCAGTGCAGCGCCGAGGATCAGCGGCACAATAATGCAGGCCGAATACATCACCAGCACATGCTGAAAGCCAAGTACTGCAGTTTGTATCAGCGGTAAGCGCTGATCTACCGGGTGCACGCTAGGGGTCATTTGTCCTCTCCTGAAACGTATTGTCGAGGCAGTGATGAAATAAATAGTTATTGTGGTTATGGGTAGCGCAGCACCACCATGCGCCAGCCCGTACCCGTTGTAAAAATGGGTCCCATTTAATTTTTTTATGGAGCAGCGATGAGGTTGTCTCTTGAACAACTGGCCGCTTTTTCTGCGGTCGTCAGTGAGCGCTCTTTTTCGGCCGCAGCACGCAAATTGGGCAAGTCGCAATCCGCTGTGAGCATTTCCGTTGGCAACCTGGAAATCGATCTGGGAATTACCCTGTTTGATCGCAGTCAGCGCTATCCACAACTCACCAATGAAGGCAGGGCCTTGTTGCGTGACGCCGAGGCGATTCTGGGTCAGTGCTGCAACATGGAAAGTCGTGCGAGCAGCCTGGCGCAGGCGTTGGAGACTGAGCTAGTGATCAGCATCGACGAGGCGATCCCCTATCAGTCCCTTGCACCTGTTCTAGAGGAATTCTCCCGCCGATTCCCCCATGTCGACCTTACTGTGTTGCATCCTTGCGGGCAGGATGTACTGACAATGATCGAAGACAAAAAACTATTGCTTGCCATGATGTGTACCCGCACTCATTACCCGCGAAATCTGCAATTCATACGCCTTGGCAGCATCACGTTCAGCAACGTCGTCGGCCGCCAACACCCTCTGGTCGCAATGCCCACCGTCAGCTTCAATCAATTGAGCAACTACCGACAGTTGATCTACCTCCCCTTCCAGGACCGGTTGCCCACCAGCGAATACCTGAATTCACCCAACCATTGGCGTGTAGAAAGCTATTTGACCTTGATGGACATGCTGCGCGCAGGCATGGGATGGGCCACAGTGCCCAGGCAACTGATACAAGCGCTGGGTCCCAATGGGGAGTTTGTGGAACTGCAGCTGGAAGCTTACCCGTACACCGATTGGACGGTAGGCGTCGACCTTGTCTGGTCGTCAGGCTTGCGTTTGGGCAAAGCGGGTACCTGGCTGCGTGAGGCGCTGGGGCGAACGCCGATAGCGACGTAAAAATTAGAACGCAGACCTCATCAAGATGTACGCCCCTGCAGCACAGTGAACGCATACATCCCCGCCAGCATTGCCACTACGAATACCAGTACCTGCCAGTGCCCGGTAAGCGAGATGGCGACCGCAGGCCCCGGGCAGATGCCGGCAATGCCCCAGCCTACGCCAAACACCAGGCTGCCACCGATCAGGCGGGCGTCCAGCTCCCTTTTCACAGGTATCTGCATGGGGGCGCCAAGCAACGACCGCTTGTGTTTGCGTGCCCAGTTCAGCGGAGCAGCCGCCACCGCGATGGCCCCTGCCATCACCAGTGCGAGTGACGGATCCCAGGCCCCGGCCACATCGAGAAAAGCCAACACCTTGGCGGGGTTCGCCATGCCTGCCAACAACAGGCCAAGACCAAAGATCAAGCCGGCGAAAAAAGCTGTCAACTTGCTCATTCTCAGGCCCCCAGCGCATGGCGGATGACGTACACGGTCGCAAAACCGCTGGCCATGAAGCACACCGTGGCCACGATTGAACGGGGTGACAAGCGCGAGACTCCACACACACCGTGGCCACTGGTACAGCCTGAGCCGTACCGTGTCCCAAGGCCAACCAGCAGCCCGGCAATCACCAACGCCGGCCACGAGGTGTCGATCTCGATTTCCGGCAGCACGGCGAACAGCCCCCACACCAATGGCGCGATCAGCAGGCCGAGAAGAAACAGCGCCTTCTCGCCCCAGCCCTCACTGCCCCATTGCATCACACCTGCAAGCAGGCCGCTGATGCCGGCGATGCGACCATTGGCCAGAATGAACAGGCTGGCGGCCAGCCCGATCAAGGCCCCTCCCCCCAAAGCACTCCAGGGTGTGAAGTTGATCCAATCAATGTTCATGTTGCATCTCCGGCGCAGTGAAGCTGGTAAAGGGCGTTGAACAGCACATCAACATGGCAGGCATGATAACGATTTGCCAGGCGCCCCACACCGCTCAACCCGGCAGCGCCGCCAACACCGCAGTGACCATGCCGTTGAACGTCGCCGGCGAGTCCACCACGCGCGCAGTGACTTTCGCCTCACCGTCGGCACGGGTGGCGCGCCGGGCCTGGTCGGCAGTGGCCGAGAGCTTGACGATCACCACTTCGCGGCGCGGGTTGATATAGATTTTCTGGCCGAAGCGCCCGCTGGCCTCGACTGAGCCGTCGCCATCATTTTTCTGGAACCAGTAGTTGCGATAAGCGTAGCCCGGGCGGCCGGGGGCAAGGTTGCCTTGGGCAAACAACGCCGGGTCGGCGGGCTGGAAAGTGCTGCGCACCGCTTGGTTGAAGCTGTCATCCTTGACGTCACGGGCCAGCTCACGGCGCACCCGTTCGGCGAAGCGCGCGCTGTCGCGCAGGTTGCAGCTGATACCGCCGCTGGCCATCTCGGTACCGAGCGGGTCGACTTGAACATAGGCATCGTCCTGGGCAAAGCGTGACCAGATACGTTGTTCAACCAGTTGGGCCCAGTTCAGCCCGGTGATGCGCCGCAGCGCCCAGGCCAACGCTTCGGGTGAACCGTTCTGGTAGAAGAACAACGGTTTGGCGCCTGAGCCGGACGCCTTTCGTGCGTGCTGGAGGAAACTGTAGATATCCCCCGGCATGCCCTCGGCCCGAGGTATCAACCCGGTAGCGGCAAACAGCCCAAGGTCCGGCGGCACTTGCGGCGGGTACTCCACAGCCACCTGCATGTCGAGGTTGGCTTGCACCGTCGCCTCGCCAAACGGCGTGCCGCTGAGTTCCGGCACGTAATGCGCCAGTGTACGTTGCGGGTCCAGCGTGCCTTCGGCGATCAGTTGGGCGGCGATCAGGCCAGTCACCGACTTGGTCATCGAGGCCCAGATATGCGGCTGGCCGGGTTGGAAGCCCTCCAGATAACGCTCGTACACCACCTGGCCACGGTGCAGCACGATAAGCCCGTCGGTGCTGGTCTGTTGCAGGTAGCTCGCCAACGTCAGGGGCTGCTCGCCGGCATTGAACGCCACCTGGTCCAGTGGCAGCTCAGTGCCTGCTGGCAAGGCTAACGGTGTGGAAGCGCGGCCGATGCCCCGGGTCGGCGAAACCTCGCGGGCGTGGCGCATGGACCAGCGCAGGTAAGGTGGCTGGAACGCGTTGGCCTGGTTCACGCGCAACTGCGGTGCGGGTGGAAACCCTTGCATCACGCCCTGCTCTGCCGGTGCGCTGCTGGCCATGCCCGGGGCAAGTGTACTGGCCAGCATCAGAGCGATGGCCGGCAGGTTGGCGGGTGAAGCGTGCATGCTGCGTTTGGACATTGTCTTGCTCCTGGGTTGGTCTAGAAGTTGGCGCCCACGCTGAATGCCACATAGTCGCGGTCGCCGCGGGTGCCGTAATCGCCATCGAGATAATCGGTGTAGGCAAGGCTTGCCCAGTACTTGCTGGCCAGCGCCACGTCGACGCCCAGGCTGATCGAGCGCGAGCCTTCATTGAAGCCCGAGCCGTCGGCAGGCGAATAGCCTTTCACATCGTGGGACCAGGCCAGGTTGGGACGGATGTCCACGCCCGGGACCAGGTTCTGATAGCTCCAGGTCGCGCGCAGGCGGTAGCCCCAGGAAAACGGCGTGACGAACCCTTCGCCGTTGCAGTCGCC
This sequence comes from Pseudomonas sp. M2, assembly GCF_015751845.1. NCBI lineage: Bacteria > Pseudomonadati > Pseudomonadota > Gammaproteobacteria > Pseudomonadales > Pseudomonadaceae > Pseudomonas > Pseudomonas sp. M2. The sequence goes on along the minus strand of NZ_JADOUD010000001.1, from coordinate 4,584,614 downwards.
AGGGCTTTTCGAAATCGCCTGGCAAAGGCTGTTGTCGGCCAGCTCTCCGTTGCCGTAGGCCCCGGAGCGGCCATAGCGCGGCCCGAAACGCCCCTCGAGCCCACCCACATAGGTTGCGCCCACCTCCCCCATCAACAGCAGCTGGTTGGCCCCCATGACCTGGCTGAACGCTTGCACTGCCGACACTTGGGCCTGGGTCACCTCTTTGCGTCGATAACCGTCGAACAACGTATCGTCGGTCGAAGGGCGCAGGCCTTCGGCGTTGAGCGGGCTGCGGCCCGGGGCGTTGAGCAGCGACTGCAGTACATCGTTGCCGTTGAGCTGCACCGGCTGGTTGGGGCGGTGACTCAACTCCCCCTGCACAGCGGTACCGTTGTGCAGGGTGGTGGCGAAGGTGATGCCGTAGAGCCGGATATCCTCAGGGTACTGCGCCAGGTACTGCGAGGTTCCCATGCGCAGGGCGCCGGCCAAGGTCTGCCCCGCGCTCGAAGCCAGGAAGGCACCGCAGCCGGACAGGGGCACGCCAATGTTGCCGCACAAGTCCCTGGCAAAACCGGTATTGGCGAAGTAGCGGCTGCTGACGGTACCCAGGTAGGGAGAGCGGCTGTGGTAGTTGGCCGCGAACAGGCCAAACTCGGTATCCAGCGACTGGACATACCAGTGCAAGGCAAAACCCCATTGGCCTCCATTGCGCGCATCCTGGTCGGCCCCGCGCGGCACGCGCACGCCCTCATCGGCAAGCGTCACGCCCATGGACGCCAGCGCTTGGGAAACCCCCGGGTTGGTGACCATCTGCCCACCGACATCCAGGCCTTGGCAGCCCTCGGGCATGAAGTCATTGCCGGAGAAGAAGGTCGCACAGTTGTCCAACCGGGTCTGCTCCCAGTCCAGTTGGTAGAAGGCGTCGAATGACAGGGCCTGGTTGAGGTTTTGCGTGACATACAACAGGTTGACCGGCGCCAGCGCGTCTTTGACTTCCGAGCCTGGCCGGCGCAGTGCGGCCTGATTGAACGGGCTGATCACGTTCAGGCCACCCTGAATGAACAGGCTTTCGCCCCAGTTCACCACCTGATTGCCAAGGCGCACTGAGCCGGGCTCACCGTCGATGTCGTAGAGGGCATAGGCAAACGCATCGAGCAGTTCCGCTGCGGCGGTTTTGGCCGATGCCTGGCGGTTGTGGTCGTCGATGTCGACAGCACGCTGGCTGTGGTCGCGTTGCACCGTGTCATACCAGTAGGTGCCGCGCAGAAACACCCCAACGTTGTCCCGCTGCAGTTCCAGGTCATGGGTTGCTTTGAAAATGGCCGAGAACACATCACCCGAGCGGTAGTTCCGCCGGCCGTCATTGCTGTTGGCGGCCTGCAACAGTTGCTTGTCGGGGTTGGCTGTACTGACGGCGGTGCCGAACGAAAGCGCCGTATCGAAGCGGCCTTCGAGCGGGCCGGCCTGGAATTGCAGGGCAGCCGCCGGGGTGGCGAGCAGGCAGCATAGAGCCGCCAGCGGCGCTTGGCGCCGGCAGAAATGGATGTATACGCTCACTCTTAACCTCTTGTTGTTTTATTCGAGAGTGAAAGGTGGGGTACCACAGATGAGGTACCGGCCGCCCAGGCTGGCGGAATCGGTAATGTGGATTATCGGGGCAGTGAAAGCGGGCTCACAAATAGCGTCTTCGGATCAGTGCCATGCCGGATTGTTATGGCCTGGGCGGAGGTTGGGCGAGGCGTTCGGGGGCCTGACTGGGGTGGGGGGGCGTCAATCGAGCGCCCCCAGATGACCTCAAACAGCCAACAGTTCCAAGGCCCTGCGCACCTTGCCTGGTATGGCAACCGCGCGCTGCTCACGACGGTCAACGAACACATGGGTAAAGCGACCGGCTGCGCACGCTTCAGGCTCGCCCTCGACGAACACGGCCAGCGCGTAGTGCACCGAGCTGTTACCTGTGCCCGTGACCGCGATACCCACTTCGATGCGTTGCGGAAAGGCGACCGCGGCGAAGTAGTCACAAGCAGACCCGGCCACATAGGCCACGACCGGGTCGCGGTGGATATCCAGACCGGCATGCTCGATCAGCCAGGTGTTCACGGCGCTGTCAAAAAACCCGTAGTAGACGACATTGTTCACATGCCCATACAGGTCGTTGTCGTGCCAACGCGTGGTGATCGGCTGGAAGTGGCGATAGGCGCCGCGTAGCGGGCGTTCCCTGGCCATGATCAGAACGCCGCCTGGTAGAGTTCGACAGCATCGGCGAGGGTGACCTTGCGCGGGTTGTTCACCAGCAGGCGCTGCTGCTGCAGGGCCTCTTCAGCAAGCTGTTGCAAGCTGTGGCGGGGCACGCCGACATCACGCAACCGGCTCGGCAAGCCGCAGCGTGGTGCCAATTGCTCCAGCTCGGCAATGAACTGGCTGCACAACTCATGGGGGCCGCCAGGCACCAGCCGCTCGCCCAACAGCGCCGGCGCCAGCGCCGCGTAGTCGGCGAATGCCTCGCTACGGTTGAAGCGCATAACATGCGGCAGCACCAAGGCATTGGCCAGCCCGTGCGGTACGTGAAAACGCGCCCCCAGCGGGTAGGCCAAGGCGTGCACCGCAGCCACCGGTGCGTTGGCGAATGCCTGGCCCGCCAGGCAGGCCCCCAGCAGCATGGCCTGACGGGCCTGCAGATTACCGCCGTTGTGCACCGCCTGGTCGAGGTTGCCTGCCAGCAGTGTCAAGGCCTCGCGAGCCAGCAAGCTGGACAGTGGGTTGCGTTTGAACTTGCTGGTGCTGGCTTCGATGGCATGGACCATCGCGTCGATGCCCGTGGCGGCGGTGATCGCCGGTGGCAGGCCCAGGGTGCGTTCGGCATCGAGCAGCGCAAGGTCAGGCAGCAGCAGCGGTGAAATCACCGCCATCTTGGCGCACTCGCCGGTGGTGATCACGGCAATGGGCGTGACCTCCGAGCCGGTGCCGGCGGTGGTGGGCACCTGGATCAGGGGTAGGCGCTGGCCCTTGGCCTGGTCAATGCCATACACCGCCTCCAGGGTCTGGTCGCACCCTGGGTGGGCCAGCAGCGCCACCAGTTTGGCGACGTCCATGGAGCTGCCGCCGCCGAAACCGACAATCAGCTCGGCACCGATATGCCGGGCCCGGCCGACGGCGGCCAGCACGCAGGCATGGCTGGGGTCGGCGCTGACATCACTGAAAATCGCCGCGCTCAGGTTCGCCTGGGTGAAGCCAGGCAGTACATCGTCAAGCATCCCCAGGCTGACGATACCGGGGTCGGTGACGATCAGCACACGGCGCACGCCGCGTTGCTGGCACAGCTGGGCCAGGCGGCCAGCGGCGCCCGGTTCACAGAGCAGCTGGGCGGTGGTGGCAAAACTGAATGGCTGCATGTTCATGTTCCTTTTGTTCTTGTGGGTGAACGGCACAGCGATCAGAAGGCGAAGTGCGCTTCATCCAGGCTCATCAGGCACGGGGCGCCGCCACGCAACGCCTCACAGTGGGCACTTGCACGCGGCAGGATGCGCCGCCAGTAAAAGTCCGCTGCGTGCAACTTGGCCTGGTAGAACGCGCTGTCGCCGCTGCCGGCAGCCAGTGCCGCACTGGCCCGCTCGGCCGCCCGCAGCCAAAGCGCAGCCAGCAGCACATAGCCTGAATAGGCAAGAAAATCGACCGACACCGCTCCAATTTCCTGGGGGTCGCAGCGGCAGGCATCGAGCACCTCGGCGCTCAGGTTGCGCCACTCCTGCAAACGCAGGGTCACCGCCTCGGCCATCCCTGTCAGCTCATCTGCGCGGCATTCTTGCGCCGCCTCCAACAGTTCATCGATCAACAGGCGCAGCTGCTCGCCGCCATCGGCCAGTACCTTGCGGCGCACAAGGTCCAGGGCCTGGATACCATTGGTGCCCTCATACAGCTGGGTGATCCGGCTGTCGCGCATCAACTGCTCCATGCCCCACTCGCGAATGTAGCCATGGCCGCCATACAGCTGCACGCCCAGGCTGGCGACCTCTTGGCCAACATCGGTGAGGAAGGCCTTGACCACCGGAATCAACAGCGCCGCCCGACGCCCGGCGGCGGCCTGTACTTCAGGCTGCGCCGCACCCTGTTCCAGGTCGAGAGCCTGGGCGGCGTAGGCCGCTAGCATCCGGCAGCCCTCGCTGAGGGTCTTCTGGGTCAGCAGCATGCGCCGCACGTCAGGGTGGCAGATGATCGGGTCGGCGCTGCGCTCGGGCGCCACCGGGCCGGCCAGGCTGCGCGACTGCAAGCGCTCACGGGCATAAGTCAGGCCGCCCTGGAACGCCGCTTCGGCAATGCCCAGCCCCTGCAGCCCCACCTGAAAGCGCGCATCGTTCATCATGGTGAACATGCAGGCCAGGCCCTGGTTGGCCTCACCCACCAGCCAGCCGCGGGCGCCGTCGAAGTTCATCACGCAGGTGGCAGCCCCCTTGATGCCCATCTTGTGCTCGAGGGCACCGCAGCCCAGGGCGTTGGGCACCCCCGGGCCACCGTCAGCCGCGCACTCGAACTTGGGCACCAGGAACAGGCTGATGCCGCGCACTCCGGCCGGCGCATCGGGCAACCGGGCCAGCACCAGGTGGATGATGTTGTCGGTCAGGTCCTGGTCTCCGCCGCTGATGAAGATCTTGCTGCCACTGATGCGATAGCTGCCATCGCCTTGCAGCTCTGCACGGGTACGCAGCAGCGCCAGGTCGGTGCCAGCCTGCGGCTCGGTCAGGCACATGGTGCCGGCCCACTCGCCGCTGACCAGTTTGCCCAAGTAGTCGCGCTTGAGCGCCGGGCTGCCATGCCGGTGCAGGGCCAGCACAGCACCCTCGGTGAGGCCCGAATAGATACGAAACGCCAGCGAGGCGCTCATCAGCATTTCGTGAAAACAGGCTGCAACCATCTGCGGCAGGCCCTGGCCATCGTGTTCGGCCGGGCCGGTCATGCCGCCCCAGCCCTGCTCGACATACAGCCGGTAGGCCTGGCGGAAGCCTTCGGGGGTCAGCACCTGCCCCTGCTCCAGGCGGCAGCCCTGCTCGTCGCCCTGGCGATTGAGCGGGGCCACCACCTCGCTGGCAAAGCGGGCGCCTTGTTCAAGGATGCCATCGATGGTTTCACGGTCCAGGCCGTTGCCCAGGCGGGCGCAATGTTGCGTCACATCGAAGACTTCATGCAGGACGAACTGCATGTCACGCAGGGGGGCTCGGTAGTTCATGCGCGGCCCTCGCTCACGTCAGCCAGCCGCTTGCCGGCCGCGACCAGGCGCATCAGCAGGCCAGCAGGTCGCCAGTGCTCGCCAAACAGGCCCTGCAGCCGCTCCAGCCTGGCCAGCAGTACCCCCAGCCCTTGTTGATCGGCCCAGCACATCGGCCCGCCGGTCTCTGCCGGGAAGCCATACCCATGCAAGTAGACCCGGTCGATGTCCTGGCTACCACTGGCTATGCCCTGTTCGAGAATTTTCGCCCCTTCATTGACCAGCGCCAGCAGGCAGCGCTCACGGATCTCTTCGTCGTCGATCGCGCGCCGACGCACGCCCAGGTCCTGAGCGACCTTGAGCACCAAGGCATCGACCTCGGGGTCATGCAAGGCTTCGCGGCTGCCGGGTGCGTAACGGTAATAGCCCTGGCCAACCTTCTGCCCGAAACGGCCGAGCGCGCACAAGGCATTGTCGACCTGGACCAACGGGGCATCCATCCCCTCCCCGGCCAGTTGACGTGCGCGCCACTCCAGGTCGATGCCGACCACGTCATACATGCGGAACGGGCCCATGGCAAAGCCGAACCCCTGAAGCGCCTCGTCCACCTGCCGCGGTGTGGCGCCCTCGAGCAGCAACTGCCGGGCCTCGGCGACATAGGTACGCAGCATGCGGTTGCCGATGAAACCGGGGCAGTTGCCTGCCACCACCACCTCCTTACCCATGCGCTGGCCCAGCGCCACAGCCGCGTCCAGCACTGCGGGCGCGGTAAGCTGCCCGCGCACCACCTCCAGCAGCTTCATCACATGCGCCGGGCTGAAAAAGTGCAGCCCCAACACCTGTTCAGGCCGCCCGGTGACGGCGGCGATGGCATCGATGTCCAGCGCCGAGGTATTGCTGGCCAGGATAGCTTCAGGCTTGAGCGTGCTGTCCAGGGTGCGGAAGATCTCTTGCTTGAGCGCCAGGTTTTCGTACACCGCTTCAATCACCAGGTCGGCCTCGGCCAGCTCGGTGTAGGCCGTTACCTGCCGCACCCGCGCCAGGCAGGCATCGGCCTGGGCTTGGTCGATACGGCCTTTGGCGACCTGCTGGGCCCAAGTCTGCGCGAGCATGGCAAGGCCAGCCTCGGTGGCGCTGGGGTCGTTGTCCAGCCACAGCACAGGCAGCCCGGCACGGGCCAGGCTGATGACGATGCCGCGGCCCATGGTCCCGGCCCCGATCACGGCCGTCTGCTGAACGTTGTAGGAAGTACTCACGCGTGACACTCCTGATTCGGTAGGTGAAGGCATTGCCCTCACCCTAGTCAGGCGCCTACTATTTTTGAAATTCTAATTTTCCATCCCATGTATTTTTCACATGAATATATCCAACTTCGATCTCAACTTGCTCCGCGTGCTGGACATGCTGCTGCGTGAACAGAACGTGTCACGCGCTGCCGAGCGTCTGGCCCTGACCCAGCCTACAGTGAGCAACGCCTTGGCGCGCCTGCGCGACGTGCTCGGTGATCCGCTGCTGGTGCGGGTCGGCCGACGCATGCGCCCCACCCCCCGCGCCCTGGCCCTGGAAGGGCCGATTCGCGCGGCGCTGCAACAGATCGAGCAGACGCTCGGCGCCGGCGACAGCTTCGACCCGGGCCGCAGCCACAGGCAACTGCGCATTGCCCTGACCGACTTCGCCGAACAATTGTGCATGCCCAGGTTGCTCGCCACCCTGCAAACCCAGGCGCCGCACTTGCGCGTGGATGTGCTGCACCTGGCACCCAACCTGCCAGCCGAAGCCCTCGACCGTGGCGAACTCGACCTGGTGCTGGGGCGCTTCGACGATGTGCCGGCGCGCTACGAGCGCCGCCACTGGCGCAGCGAAACCCTGCACGTGGCGGTGCGCCAGGGGCACCCAGAGGTCGATGGCGCGCTCGATCTGCAAGCCTTCCTGGGCTTGCGTCACTTGTGGGTGCACGGCGGCCAGACCCGGGGCATGGTCGACCAGTGGCTGGCCGAACAGGGCCTGGCGCGGCGCATTGCCTACACCACGCCCAATTACCTGCAGGCCGCGCACCTGGCCGCCAGCTCCGACCTGTGCGTGGTATTGCCCACCGCACTGGCCCGCCATTTCGCCCAGCTACTGCCCTTGCAGGTCTTTGACCTGCCTTTCGCCCTGGAGCCCTTCGAGCTGGAACTGGTGTACCTTGCCCACCGTCAGCACGACCCGGCACTGGCCTGGCTGGTAGCGCGCATCATGGAAATTCGCGGCGGCTGAGCCATCGCATTCAGGTATGGCCACCCATGCAAGAGTGGTATTGGTTTGCCGGCAACCTCTGTCCTTAGAGTGGTTGCCCCCATAACAACAAGGACCACCCCATGCGCCTACGCTACCTGCCCACCCTGCTGGCCCTCGCCCTGCCCTCTGCGGTGCTTGCCCAGGCGCCGGCCAACGATGCCACCGACCTGACGCGCCAAAGCAACCAGCAATGGCTGCAGCGCCTGCCCTTCGACGACCGGGCTGACTTCGACAACGCCCGCCGCGGCCTGCTGGAAAGCGTCGACCAGGCGGTGCTCAATGCCGATGGCAAAACGGTCTGGGACCTGCAGCGCTACGCCTTCCTCAAGGGCGAGGCACCGGCAACGGTCAACCCGAGCCTGTGGCGCATCGCCCAACTCAATACCATCGCCGGGCTGTTCAAGGTCACCGACCGCATCTACCAGGTACGCGGCCTGGACCTGGCCAACATGACCTTGATCGAAGGCGAGCACGGGCTGATCGTGATGGACCCGCTGCTGTCGGTCGAGACCGCCCGGGCCGGGCTGGCCATGTACTTCAGGCATCGCCCGCAACGCCCGGTGGTGGCGGTGATCTACACCCACCCACACGTCGATCATTTCGGCGGCGTGCGCGGGGTGGTCGACGAGGCCGACGTAAAGGCCGGCAAGGTCCAGGTCATTGCCCCTCAAGGTTTCTTCGAACATGCCATCAGCGAGAACGTACTGGCCGGGCCGGCGATGAAGCGCCGGGCGCAGTACATGTATGGTGCGCCGCTGCCACGCGGGCCACGCGGCCAGGTTGACGCGGGGCTGGGCAAGGGTGTGCCGGCCAATGCCACAGTCAGCCTTATCGCCCCGACTCGGCTGATCGAAAAACCGTTCGAAACCCTGCGTATCGATGGCGTCGATATCGAGTTCCAGCTCACGCCCGGCACTGAAGCACCCGCCGAGATGAACCTGTGGTTCCCTGCGTTCAAAGCCCTGTGCATGGCCGAAAACGCCTCCCATGTGCAGCACAACATACTGACCCTGCGTGGCGCACAGGTGCGCGATGCCAAGGTCTGGGCGCACTACCTGGACCAGTCGCTGCTGCGCTACGGCGATCAGGCCGAGGTGGTGTTCGCCCAGCACCATTGGCCAACCTGGGGCGGCGCGGCGATCCGTGAGTACCTGGCCGATCAGCGTGACATGTACGCCTTCCTCGACAGCCAGACGCTGCGCCTGCTCAACCGCGGCCTGACCCCTACCGAGATCGCGGCCGAACTGACCTCGCTGCCACCCCGGCTGGCGAGCAAATGGTACAGCCGCGACTACTACGGCTCGCTCAGCCACAACGTGCGGGCGGTGTATCAGCGCTACATGGGCTTCTACGACGGCAACCCGGCGACCCTCAACCCCTTGCCGCCAAGCGAGGCAGGCCAGCGCTATGTGGCGGCGCTGGGCGGCAGCGAGCGGGTGCTGACACTGGCGCGCGAGGCGTACGGCAAGGGCGACTACCGCTGGGTGGCGGAGCTCACCCGGCACCTGGTGTTCGCCCAATCCGATAACAGCGCTGCACGTGACCTGCAAGCCGATGCCCTGGAGCAACTGGGCTACCAGAGCGAGAACGCCACCTGGCGCAATGCTTACCTGACCGGTGCGCAGGAACTGCGCAACGGCGTAGCGGCCGGTGCCAGCAAAGGCGGCAGCGCCGACGACCTGGTACGCGCACTGACCCCGACGCTGTTCTTCGACTACCTGGGTGTGCGCGTCGATGCAGCCAAGGCGGCAGAGCAGGACCTGACCATCAACTGGCGCTTCACCGACCTCAACGAAGACTACGCCCTTACCCTGCGCAACGGCGTGCTCACCCACCGCGATCACGCGCAACACGCCAAAGCGGATGTGCAGATCAAAATGAGCAAGGCCACCCTGGACCGCATCGCACTGAAGCAGACCGGTTTTCTCAAGGAAGCCAAAGCGGGAGGTATCGACATCAGCGGTGAGCGCATGAAGTTCATGCGCTTCATGGCTGGGCTGGATGAGCCTGACGGGCGCTTCAATATCGTCACGCCCTGAGCACCCAATAGCGCCGCGCTAAGCAGTGCGGCGCAACCACACCCCTAGCACCAACCCGGCCACCAGTAACGCAGTCAGCGGTACGGTGCGCGCCGCGGCCCAGCCGCGCTCGCTGCGCAACATGGCCAGGCCGCGGCGGTAGATGGCGCGTTCGCGTACCCTGCCCAGCAGCGCCAAACACAGTGCCGCGCCGGCCCCAGCCTCCATGCCGCCGCGCCAGGCCAGGCAAGCCAGCACCAGTAAAGACAACTGTGTTCGTCGCCAGGCCAACACCGTACGCTCGGCCTGCAAACCGGTGTCGACAGTGCCGTCAGCCATGCCAACGCCCCCACAACAGCGGCACCAGTGCCGCGCAGGCCAGCGCGCAAGCCACGCTCAGCAGCGGTACCAGCCGTGGCAGCGGCAATGGCGCATCGCGACGCAGTGCGCGCTCCACCACCAGCCAGCGCCACCCAGCCCCCAGGCTTACCAGCAGGCTCGCCAGCAGCAACGCGAACTCCATGGCCAGGCGCCCGGACTGTGGCCAGGCATGCGCGGCAAAGGTTTCAAGGGCAATGGCACCACCCAGCAGTGCCAGGGCGGTGCGTAGCCATGCCAGAAAGGTGCGTTCATTGGCCAGGGTGAAGCGCGGGTCAGGTGGTTTGCCAGGCCCCAGCAACCAGCGCTCCCAGGCGCTGTAATGGTGATCGGAACTCATCGGCTGTCCTGTGTGTGGCCCTGGGTGCTCAACGCAGCCCTTGGCTGCGCAGCGCCCCAGGTGAGAAGTACGAAGCGCTGGTGCGCAGATCGAAGGTGAACGGCTTGGGTTGCTCGTTGGTCAGGCCCGACAGTTGGTAACGCCCGCTGCGCAGGTCGTAGATCACCTCCATGGCGTTGACCAGTGCCTGCCCGGTGACATGGTAGTAACTGTGCGCCTGGGCCGTGCGCCACAGCCGCCCTTGGTGGTCGAAGAAGTCTGCCTCGACGATGGCCCAGCTGTCCTCGTCCAGGTAATAGCGGCGGCTGGCATAGATATGCTCGGCCCCAGGCTTGAGGGTACCGACCAGCTCCCATACCCGGTGCAATTCGTAGCGTGTTGGCTGCGGGTTGACGTGGCCTTGGCCGATCAGCGCGGTGTAGCTGAGCTGTGGCGAAGCCAGGCGATAACTGTTGTAGGGTACGTGCAGGGTTTTCTTGCCGACCAGGGTCCAGTGGTAAAGGTCGGGGGCACCGTTGAACATGTCGCGGCTGTCGGCGGTGCGCAGCCCGGCAGTGCCCGGGCTGATGTTGTCATAGGCCACTGCAGGCGCGCGCCTGACGCGCCGCTGGCTGCTGCTGTACAACCACGACAGGCGCGGCTGGGCGACCTGGTCGAGGGTTTCGTGCAGCACCAAGGCATCACCTGCCAGGCGCGATGGCGCGGTCATGCGGTAGCTCAGGTAATACAGTACGTTGCTTGCCTGGCCGCCGGGCAGCACATCGGGCCGGGCGAAGGTTTGCTGCGCGCTGAACATGACGAAGCGACCATCACGACGCGGGGTGATGCTGTCCGACGCCAAGCTGTAACTGCCGTTGCGTGGCCGCGTCAGGTGGTTCCACAGTACCTGCAGGCCATTGCGTGGCAGCGGAAACGCCAGTACCCCGGCAAAACCCTGCACGCCGTTGCCGTCATTGACCAGATGGGCGCTGGCGGCGTTGTGCCTGGCCCACTCGCTCACCCGAGCGGGCACCGCGACACTGCGGTGCGACGGGTAGACCGGCAGGCGAAAAGAGCTGGGGTAACGCTCGAACAGCGCCACCTGGCCTGCCGTGAGCTGCTCGCGATAGTGCGGGTAGTTCTGCGCAGTGATGGTGTACAGCGGCTGCTCATCGGCGTAGGGGTCCAGTGGCGTGCCGTTGACCGCCAGCGAGACCTGCCCCGGTTGCAGCCCCCCGCTCCAGGCCGGTATGCGGCCATCACTGCTGGGTGCACGCTCGGCACCCACGGGTGTCAGCTGCGGGGGCAGTGGCGCGAGTGGCGTGGCGCCAAGGTGAAGGGCCAGCAGGCTGGCATTGACGAACAGAATGCTTCGCAGCAGGGCGACAGGTTTCATGGGTTTGGCCTCTTGTTGTTGTTGGCTGACCTGGCCGGGCGGGCTTGCCTTGGCACGCCCTTTCCGGGTGATACTAGGAGCCACGCTTCGAACCCCACAAATAACGTGTTCGGATACGTGCCATATCAGTTCGGCATACCCTTGGAACCGCTGCGATGACCCTCAAACAGCTCCGCTACCTGATCGCAATCGTCGAAGCCGGCAGTTTCTCCTCGGCCGCGCGTCGCGCCTACATCGCCCAGCCGGCGCTGAGCAGGCAGATCGGCCTGCTGGAGAGTGAACTGGAAATGCAGTTGCTCGACCGCCAGCACGACGGCATCGTTCTGACCGACGCCGGGCGGCAGCTTTACGAGGTGGCCCGCCAGGTGGTGCAGAAACTCGATTCGGTGAAGGACGACCTCAAATCAAGCCGCGGTGACCCCAAGGGGCATGTCGCCATTTCCATTCCGGCCACTGCCGCAGACCTGCTGCTGCCGGAAATCCTCAAGCGTGCCGAACAGCGCTTTCCCGGTGTGACCTTGACCGTGTGGGATGGCCTGAGCCGCAACGGTGGCCAGGCCATCGAACTGGGCAAGGTTGACTTCGGCGTGGTGCCCAACGCCGAGGAGCTTGAACATGTCGAAGCCGAGGCGATCTTTACCGAGGCGCTGTACTGGGTCGGCCCTTCAGCTGCCGGCGCCGCCGACACCATTACCCTGGCCGAAGCCGCCGCCACGCGGCTGGTGCTGCCACCAAAGGCACTGCACCTGCGCCGGCGCATCGAACAGGCGGCCATGGAAGCCGGCGTGCCGTTGGCGGCCGCCTACGAGCAGCAGTCGGCACCCGGCATCGCCAGCCTGGTGCGCGCAGGGCTGGCGGCGACCATCAGCAACTGGCCGCCGCTGTGCGAGCTGCTGGAACCTACGCAGGCACGGCTCATCGTCGAGCCACGCATCAGCCGCACCATTGCCCTGGCGCACTCACGGCACAAGCCCCTGTCGTTTGCCGCCGGTTGCTTGCACGACCTGGTGCGCGGGCTGCTGATCGAACTGGTACTCGGCGGCCGTTGGCGTGGTGAGCTGATCGGCGGCGATGACGCGCCGCTCGGGTCGGTGCCGGGGGTTCAGCTGGCTGTCTGAGAGCGCACCGGCACGCCATGCTCGACCGCAACCGGTTCACCCAGGCGCTTCAGGGTGCGCTGCGGGTTCAAGGTCACCAGGCCCGCCAGCCCGGCCACGACCAGTACTGCGCCACAGACCAAAAAGCCTTGGGCATAACCTGCGGGATGCTCGGCGCCCGCTCCTTGCACCAGCAACCCGGTTACCACCGGCGCAGCCAGGCCGGCCAGCGAAGCGATACCGTTACCGATCGCAAGCACCCCGCCCCGCTGGGCCGTCGGGGTGAACTCGGCGAGCATGGCCGGCCCCACGGAGTACATGACCAGTGCCAGCCCGCCACTTAAAGTCAGTGCGCCAACCCGCACGGCGGTGCTCAGGCCTGGCAACACCAGCGACGCAGACAGCAGCCCGGCAAGTATCAGGCACAGCGAGACGAATACGCCGCGCGCCACGCGCGACGATACGCCACGGCGCATCAGGCGTTGTGACAACCAGGCCATCAACAGGCTCAACGGCGTGGTCACCACCACGAACATCACAAAGATCCGCCCCGTCTGCAGCGGGTCGATGCCCAGGCCGACCTGCAGATAACTGGGCACCCAGGTAAGCGTCAGGGCCAGCGACCAGTTGGCGGCGAAGTGGCAGAGGTAGTTGCCCATCACGCTGGGGTCACTCAGCAGCTTGCGATACGGTATGGCCGGCTCATCGCTCTTGAGCTGGCTGGCGCGCAGGCGCTCAAGGGTGCCCTCCTGCCCCAGCCGCCACCACAACAGGCACCACACCAGGCCGATCAGCGAAAGGATGATGAAGTTGGTGCGCCAGCCGTAGTGCAGGCTGACCCAGGGGATCATCGCGCCAGCCACCAGCAGCCCCATGGCGCTACCGGCATGCAGCAGCGCCACAGGCAGGTTGCGACGGTCATTGGGGAACCACTTGTACAGCGCATGAGTGGCGACCGGCGATGCCGGCCCCTCACCGATGCCCAGCAGCACGCGGCAGGCAACGATGGCCCACAGTGAAGTGGCGAACAGCATCGGCAACTGGATCACCGCCCAGAACAGGCCCATGCCCAATAGCAGTGTGCGAGTGGGGCGCCGGTTGGCCATGAAGCCTCCGACCACGGCGGACAGGGCGAAAAACCAGTGCAAAGCACCGCCAATGAGCCCGAACTCAGTCGCCGTCAGGCCCAGTTCGGCGCTCATCGGCACCGCGACCAGGCCGATCACCACCTTGTCGAGAAAATTGACCAGCATCAGCAGGGCCAGCAGCACGGCCACCATCCAGGCCGTACGGGGGTTGGGCAGGGAAGCATCCACAGTCATGGCGATTACTCTTGTTATTGTTGTGGAATGTAACAAAAGGCCGCCGCAGTGGCGGCCCGAGGGTCACGCGGGCATCAGCACGCCTTTGGCGATGGTGTTGCGCTGGATTTCACTGGTACCGGTCAGGATGCGCATCATTCGGGTGGCACGGAAAATCCATTCCACCGGGTGGCCCTGCATCAACCCGGCACCGCCATGCACCTGCACGGCCTTGTCGGCAATGCGGAATGCGGCCTCGGAGACGAACAGCTTGCACATCGGCGCCTGGGTCCGGATATCGCCGCCGGCATCGTTCACCTGTGCCGTGGCATAGACCATGCTGCGCGCTGCATGCAGCTCGGTGGCCATGTCGGCGATCATATGGTTGACCGCCTGGAACATGGCGATCGGCTGGCCGAACTGCTTGCGGCTACGGGCATGCTCGATCGACAGGTTCAGGGCCAAGCCGGCCATGCCCAGCAAGGTCGGGCAATGCAGCAGCCGGTTGAGGGTAATGCGCCCCATGGCCAGCTTGAACCCTTGGCCCTCCTCGCCAATCAGGTTGGCCGCTGGCACGCGCACCTCATCCAGCACGATGTCGCCATGAGCCCCACCACCGGACATCACCGCATAGTCGCTTTCGACACGCACGCCCGGCGCCTTGAGGTCGACGAAGAACGCCGAAATGCCCTGCGCGCCCTGCCCGGGCCCGGTCACGGCCAGCAACACCGCCAGGTCGGCGTAAGTGGCACCAGAGATGTAACGCTTGCTGCCGCTCAGCACGTAGTGATCACCGTCGCGGCGCGCCTGGGTGCGGATGGCAGTGGCGTCCGAACCTGCCTCGGCCTCGGTCAGGGCGAAGCACACGGCTTTCTCGGCGCGGCACACCGGCTGCAGGAAATGCTCCACCTGATAGGGGCTGGCCACTTTGAGCAGGTGGCCCACCCGCGGCGGCCCGGACAGCTCACCCAATACATGCGGGGCCAGCATCGAGCCGGTCAGTACCGTGGCTTCCTTCACGGCGCACAGGTCAGCCACGCTCAAACCTGCACCACCCATGGCCTCAGGCAGCATGAGGGTGTAAAGGCCCTGCTCGCTGGAGCGTTTCCATACTTGCCGCAAGACCGCCTGAGGGTGTGGGCGCGCCCAGTCCAGCTGCATTTCCTGCTCCAGCGGGCGAACCTGGTCGCGGACGAACCCTTCGATGGCTTCGATGATCTGCGCAGCTTTTGCACTCGGTTGATACATGGTCATGCTCCCTGATCAGATACGACGATCGCTGTGTTGCCAGTAGGCTTCCCGGACCAGGCGGCGGACCACCTTGCCATTGGGGTTTTTCGGCAGTTCGGTGACAAAATCCACGCCGCGCGGCTTCTTGAAACCGGCCAGGGCGCGGCCGCAGCGCTCGATGAGCTCGGCGGCGTCAAGCTGTGCGCCGGGCTTGAGCACCACCACAGCGCGCACCGCTTCACCCCACTGCTCGTCAGGCACGCCGACCACTGCCACCTCGAACACTTCTGGGAAGCCGTAGATCACCTGCTCCACTTCGCTGGGGTACACGTTGAAGCCCCCGGAAATGATCATTTCCTTCTTGCGATCGACGATGAACACGTAACCCTGCGCATCGACCGTGGCCAGGTCGCCGGTCAGGTAGTAGCCGTCGCGCATGACTTCGGCGGTGAGCGCCGGCGCGCGCCAGTAGCCCTGCATGATGTCCGGCCCCTTGACCACGATTTCGCCGATCTCGCCCGGTGCCACATCCTCGAATGCCTCGTTCACCACCCGCAGGTCGGTTTCGAAATAGCAGCGCCCGCAAGAGGCCAGGCGCTGGTAGTTGCCGTCTTCGATCAGGTGGTCCTGCTCGGTCAGTACCGTGACCAGCGAACAGGTTTCGCCGGCACCATAACCTTGCACGAGAATCGGCCCGAACAGCTCGATGGCCTTTTTCACCAGGGCCGGGGCCATGGGCGCGGCGCCATACATGACCAGTTTGAGGCTGGACAGGTCGAAGCGCTCGACGTCGGGGTAATTGACCAGCCGGTTGATCATGGCCGGCACCAGGAACAGCCGCGTCACCCGCTCACGTTCGATGGCCTCCAGCAACAGGCGATCGTCGTAGCGGTCGAGCAGCAGGTTGCAGGCGCCCACCGCCAGCAGCGGCATGATCTGCATGCCGCTGGCATGGGTGATCGGCCCCACATGGGCCATCACATCGTCAGGGCCTGAACGCCGCGTGGGGCTGGCGATGCTCTTGCGGACCAGCGCCTTGCGGTTGCCAAACGACAACATGGCCGCCTTGAGTACACCGGAGCTGCCGGAGGTGTAATGCAGCACTGCCAAGGCGTCGTCGGCAGGGTCCAGGCTACACGGTGCCTCGCTGCCGCGCTCAAGCAGCGCGGCATAACCCAGGTCACCGCCCTCGCCCTCCAGCGCGATCACCTGGCGCAACATCGGCAAGGCCTCGCGTCGTTCAGCCAGCGCCTGGGCGAAGGTGGCATCGGTGATCAGCGCAACGCTGCAGGAGTCTTCCAGCACCCGTACCACTTCATCCAGCGACAACCGCGCGTTGATCGGCACCTTGACCATCGCCGCCTTGTACAGCGCCACCTCTGCCTCTACCAGCTCCACGCGGTTGGCAGCCAGGATCGCCACATGTTCACCGCTGGCAACGCCCAGTGCACCCAGCCCCGAGGCCAGGCGGTTGCTGCGCCGTTCCAGCTGGGCATAGGTCAGGCGCGTCTGGCCGTCTGCCACGGCAGTGTGGTCCGGCCAGTAGCGGGCACTGCGGGTAATGATCTTTCCAAGGTTCACGTTGTTGTTCTCGTCGACAGGAAGACATCGACGATGCTAAACAGCCAGGCGCGGGCGGATGTAATACCAGTTTCCGATGCCGGCCATAACGAATTTGGCTGGCATCGGACAAACGCCTGAAACCGTTGGCGCATTGCCCCAGCACTGGCGTTTACAGGCCAGTTTCACCAGATGGCAATGTCATAGGTCAGGTAGAGGCGGTTGCTGTCCCGACCGCGGGAATAGTCAGACCTGTAGACATAGTTGCGCAGCCGTACCCCCAGCCCTTTGAGTGCCCCGCCCTGCACCACATACGCAAGCTCGGCGTCACGCTCCCATTCACTCAACCCCTG
The DNA here is from genome assembly GCF_015751845.1 of Pseudomonas sp. M2. NCBI lineage: Bacteria > Pseudomonadati > Pseudomonadota > Gammaproteobacteria > Pseudomonadales > Pseudomonadaceae > Pseudomonas > Pseudomonas sp. M2. Next base: position 4,567,503 of record NZ_JADOUD010000001.1, on the reverse strand, counting down.
CGCCCCGGAGCGGCCGTTGTCGCCGCTCAGGTAGCGTGTCATGAAGGTCAGCCCAGGCACGCCTGCGGCGGCAAAGTTGTAGGCATAGCTTGCCATCCAGGTCTTTTCTTCTTCCTCGATGAACTTGCCGATGCCAACGTTGCTGAACGAATACACCGTGGCACCACTGATGTACGGCAGGCCGGCTTCACCGTCCAGCACCTGATACCCGGCGCCGAAGGTGTGCCCTGAATGGGCGTAGGACACCTGTGCGCTGAACATGTCGTTGTCGATGCTGCCGCCGTACGCCGCGCCGCTGTCACGGCTGGTGAAATACCGCAGGTCGGTGGTCAGCACCCCGCCGGCCAGCGCAAGGTCATGTACCAGGCCGGCAAAGTCCTGGCGGTAGAAATGCTCGAGCTGACCGTGGAAGTAGCTCAAGCGCAAGTGCTTGCTGAACGCGTAGTCGGCGCCGGCGAAGCTGAAGTCGCCAGACTCGGCGCCGCCATAACCGTCCAGGTACAAGCCGGTACTGTTGGACGAGTCGCGTTGCTTGAACCGGTCCAGATGCCCGGCAGTGAGCGTCAGCCCCTCGATATCGGTACTCGTCAGCTGCGTACCCTGGTAGGTCTGGGGCAGTACTCGGGCATCGTTGTAGACCAGTACGGGGGTCTTGGGCAGCAAGGTACCGTGTTTGACCACCGTACTACCCAGGCGGGCCTTGGCCGTTACCCCGGCACTGGCGAACTCCTGGGCGGCGCGACCGTCGTCATGCACCGGCAACAGGCCCGTACCGCTGCGGCCACGGCCGGAGTCCAGCCTGACCCCCAAGAGCCCCATCGCATCGAGCCCCAGGCCCAGCGTGCCTTGGGTAAAGCCCGACTGATAGTCGAGCAGGAAGCCTTGCGCCCACTCGGTTCGCTCGCTTTTGGCGGTGGCGGCGGCGCGGGCGCTCATACCCTGCTCGTCGCGGAAATTCTCGTTGAAATAAACGTTGCGCAGTTGCAGTTTGAGCTTGCCGTCATCGACAAAACCGGCAGCGCCGGCAACAGGCAGGCAGCCGCAGAGCAGGCCACAGGCGGCCGCCGCACGCAGAGCAGTTGGAGACATGTTCGGTACTCTGTTGTTGTTTTTGAATGAGTAGAAAGCGGGCGCCCGGCGGCGCCCTGGGCGGATCAGACGAAGAAGGACAAGGCACCGGTGAGCAGGGCCAGCGCGGTGATCACCAGCGAGGTGAGCACTGCCCATTTGACGGTGGCCTTCTGAAAGTCGCCTATATCGCGGTCGACCATGCCCACCAGCAACAGGGTCGAAGCCACCAGAGGGCTCATCAGGTGCACCGGCTGGCCGAGCACCGAAGCGCGGGCGATCTCTACCGGGTCGATGCCGTAGGCGGCAGCCGCGTTGGCCAGGATCGGGACTACGCCAAAGTAGTAGGCATCATTGGACAGGACGAACGTCAGCGGCATGCTGGTGATCGCCACCACCAGCGGGAACCAGTGGCCCCAGGACTGCGGAATCCAGTCCACCAGTGTCTGCGCCAGCGCATCGACCATCTTCGTGCCGGAGAAGATGCCGGCGAAAATCCCTGCGGCAAACACCAGCAGCACGACCGTCATGGCGTTGCCGGAGTGGGCCAGGATGCGCTCTTTCTGCACCTCGAGTTGCGGGTAGTTGATCATCAAGGCAGCGACAAAACCGATCATGAACAGGATCGCTGCGTGCATCACGCCCAGGACCAGCGCGATCATCACCGCCACCACCAGCAACAGGTTGACGTAGGCAAGCCGCGGACGCTTGTGCGGCGTGTCCTCGAGAATCGCCTTGATGTAGCAATTGCCGCCACCGGATTCGAGCTTGATGTTGCCGATGCGTTTGCGTTCGGCACGGCCCAGCAGGAACGCGGTGAAGACTACCCAGGCAGCCCCACCGATCATGGTCGGCAACATCGGGATGAAGTACTCGGTCGCATCGAGCCCCAGCGCGGCGATGGCCCGTGTCGCCGGCCCGCCCCATGGGCTCAGGCCACTCATGATGCTCAGCGAAAGCATCGCCACCGTTGCCAGGATCATCGGGTTCATGCCGATGCGCTTGTACAGCGGCAACATGGCCGCACAGGTGATCATGTAGGTGGTAGTGCCATCACCATCGAGCGCCACCAGCAGCGAAAGCAGTGCAGTGCCGATGGCGATCTTGATCGGGTCGCCATTGACGCGTTTGAGAATCTTGCGGATCAGCGGATCGAACAGCCCTGCGTCGATCATCAGGCCAAAGAACAGAATGGCGAACAACAGCAGTGCAGCCGACGGGGCAACCATCTTCAGGCCGTCGAGCATCATCTTGCCGGTTGTCGGCGCAAACCCGCCGATCACGGCGAACACGATGGGGACTACGGTGAGCGCAACGATCGGCGACAGCCGTTTGCTCATGATGAGGTAGGTGAAGGTCACCACCATGATCAGGCCAAGCAATGCGAGCATGATTGGGTTCTCTTGTTTTTATTCTAGGCGTGGCCATCTGGCGCGCAGGCGGCCCCCTGCCCCACTCGGCATCACAGTGATGCTGAGCGGGGTTCAAGTCAACGAAGGGTGTTACGGGTGATGATCAGCCGTGATGACGGGGCTCTGCAGGCCAACTGGGCGCTGTTGGCGCGGCCTGCCCGGCGAGCGGCTCACGCTCACCGTTAAGGGTGCGCATCAAGGTATCCCGCTCACAGGCATTTTCCGAAAGCGAGACCACCACGGTGGCAACTGCATTGCTGGCCAGGCTGGTCAGGGCGCGCGCCTCGGACATGAAACGATCGACGCCGATCAGCAGCGCCAAGCCTGCCAACGGGATGTCGTGGATGACGGTCAGGGTCGAGGCCAGGGCTACGAAGCCACTCCCGGTCACACCGGCAGCGCCCTTGGAAGACAGCAGCATGATGGCGAGCATGGTGATGGTCTGCCCCAAGGTCAGGTCGATGTTGCACGCCTGGGCGATGAAGATGGCCGCCAGTGACAGGTAGATCGCCGTGCCGTCCAGGTTGAAGGAGTAACCGGTGGGCAGCACCAGCCCCACCACTCCTTTTTTGCAGCCCAGTTTTTCCAGCTTCTCCAGCATGCGCGGCAACACCGGCTCGGTAGAAGAAGTACCGAGCACCACCAGAAACTCCTCACGGAAATAACGCAGCAGTTTCCACAGGCTGAAACCATGCGCGCGGCAGATGCCACCGAGTACGACGATGACGAAGAAGGCGCAGGCGATGTACAAGGTGCCTACCAGCTTCGCCAGGGCGCCAAGCGAACTGATGCCGTACTGGCCTACGGTAAAGGCCAGGGCACCGAACGCACCGATCGGCGCGAAGCGCATCAGGTAGCCAAAAATGCGAAACACCATGGCCGAAGCGGATTCGAGCACATCCAGCACCGGCTTGCCCTTCTCACCCATCGAGGACAGGGCAAAACCGCTGAGTACCGCGATGAACAGCACCGGCAGCACTTCGCCTTTGTTGAATGCGCCGATGAAGGTATCGGGAATGATGTGCATGAAAAAGTCGACCACGCTCAGTTTCGCCGCCGACGCCGCATACTGGCTGAGCCCCTCGGTGCTGAGGGTGGCGGGGTCGATGTTCATGCCCTCGCCGGGACGGAAAAGGTAGACCGCCGCAAGGCCGATGATCAGGCTGACAACGGTCAACCCCAGGAACAGGAGCAAGGTCTTGCTCATCAAGCGCCCCAGCGAACGCTTGTCGGTCATGCCGGCAATCCCGGTGACGATGGTGCAGAACACGACAGGCGCGATCATCATCTTGATCAGCTTGATGAAGGCATCGCCCAGCGGTTTGAGCGCAACGGCCTGTTGCGCCCAGAAATGCCCGACCACTACGCCCAGCACGACGGCGCAGAGAATCTGGAAGTACAGTGATTTTGCGATCTTCATGAGGCATCACCCATTGTTGAAATTGTGCGGATGCGCTTTGTTGCCTGGGTTACCACGGTTTGACGCCAGGCCGGGTTTCAACCGGCCATACGCTGAAAACCAGGGGCGTATACAAAACCGGAGAACAGCCTGCGGGCAGTGCGTACCACCGAGGCCTGAATGGTCTGGCCATCAGGGCCACCGCGCGAAAGCGCGACATCGATACCGCCGCTGGGATGTTCCAGGCGTACTTGGGTGAGTGCTTCGGCAGTATCACCGAGCATGTCCATCACTACAGTGCCTGGGCTGACGCAGGCAGTTGCCAGCCCGATGGACCCTGTGATGGCCAGCGCCCGGTGGCAGTTGTGCGGCATGAAATACCGGACCTGCAGCGTACCGTCAAAGCGTGGTGCCGATATCAGCACGGGCTTTGGGATCACCATGCCGCTGACGTCGCCCAGGCCCATGGCCTTGCCCGCTTTCAGGCGCAGGGCTTCCAGGCGCTGCAGCAGGGCCGTGTTCGCATCCAGTTGCGCTGGGGTTTCCGACCCCGTTACGCCCAGTTGCGCGGCATCGACGATCATCATGGGCATGGCCATGTCGATGCAGGTCACGGGAATACCGTCGATCACATCCTTGGCCTGCCCCGTCGGGAACAGCTTGCCGGTCTTGCTACCCACGGCATCGAGGAAGGTCAGGTGAACCGGGGCGGCAGTGCCCGGCACGCCGTCGATCGCCGTACGCCCTTCGTAGCGCACGATGCCGCCGGGTGTCTCCACCAGCGAATTGACGAAAGTGTTGGTGTTGAGGTTGCGGATACGCACCAGGGTCTTGCCGTCATTGCCCTTGACCAGCCCTTGCTCGATGGCGAAAGGGCCCACGGCACACAGCATGTTGCCGCAGTTGGGGGCGGTATCGACGCGGCGCTGGGCAACCATCACTTGCACGAACAGGTAGTCGACATCGGCGTCGGCATGCAGCGAAGGGCTGATGATGGCCACCTTGCTCGTCTGCGGGCTGCCACCGCCGATGCCGTCGATCTCAAGCTCGTGACCGGAGCCCATCAGGTTGATCAGCAGCTCGTCGCGCTCGACCACATTGGCTGGCAGATCCCACGCATGAAAGAACGGGCCTTTGGAGGTACCGCCGCGCATGAGCACACAAGGAATTCGTTGCATGACTACTGACTCTTGTTGATCAATTGGGGAAATTGATGTTCTGGACACAAGAGTGACAAAGATTGATAAATCGATCCAATGCAAATATCGTCGCCATTGTTGCGTTTAACAAAACAATAAAGCGGTGAATTCCCTTAGGAAAACATCATGGAATATGAGCTGCAAGACATAAGATCTTTCGTGAAAATCGCCGAACTTGGCAGCTTTCACGAGGCGGCTGAGGTGCTGCACCTCTCGCAACCTGCGTTGAGCCGGCGGATAAAAAAGCTCGAAGAGGGTCTGGGAACACCCCTGCTCGAGCGGACCACCCGTCGCGTGAGCCTGACCACCGTCGGCCGCGATTTTCTGCCCAAGGCCAGGCGCCTGCTGGATGATTTTGAAGATTCGATCCTGAGCATTCGTGAACTTGCAGAGCGCCAGACCGGCCAGGTGACCCTGGCCTGCATCCCAACCGCCGCGTTCTACTTCCTGCCCTCGGTGATTCGGGACTACAACGAGCAGTACCCGAAAATCCGGATTCGGCTGCTGGACCTCAGTGCCAACGAGGGGCTGGAGGCGGTGCTGCGCGGCGAAGCCGATTTCGGCATCAACATGATGAGCGGCCAGCATCCGGATATCGAGTTCGTGTCGCTGGTGCAGGAGCGTTTCGTGCTGGCCTGCCGGCGCGACCACGAGCTGGCCGATCGCGCTTCGGTCACCTGGACAGAGCTTGCCGATTACCGGCTCATCGGCGTCGGCCGCCTCAGTGGCAACCGCATGTTGCTGGACCATGCGCTGTCCGGGCTCAGCTGGCGGCCGAAGTGGTTCTATGAGGTGCAGCACCTTTCCACCTCGTTGGGCATGGTCGAAGCCGGGCTGGGGGTGTCGGCCATGCCAAGCCTGGCCATGCCGGCTGCCGACCATCCAACGCTGGTGAGCATTCCGCTGATGGAGCCCGAGGTGACGCGCACGCTCGGGCTGGTGTATCGACGTGGGGCCTCGCTTTCACCAGCGGCAGAGAAGTTTGTTTCCATTTTGCTGGAGAAGTGGCCGAACCGTTGATCGGTTGGGGTTACTCAAGAGTCAGGTTTTTAACGGATTGTCCGGGGGCGGGATATCGGGAGGTGGACGCCACAGCAATCCCCAAAGGCCAAAAATCAGAACGCCGGCACAACATCGCCGTGGTAGCGATCCAGGATGAACTGCTTCACCTGAGGCGAATTCAACAATGCCCCAAGCTTCTGTACAGCCGGGTCGCTAGCCTTGTCCCTGCGTACATACAGGTAGTTGGCGTACGGCGATTCCGAGCTTTCGATGAACAACGCATCCTTGTGCGGCTCAAGCTTGGCCTCCAGCGCGTAGTTGGCATTGATCAGCGCCAGGTCCACCTGACCAAGGACGCGCGGCAGCATGGCGGCTTCAAGTTCCTTGAACTTCAGATGCTTCGGATTGCTGGTGATGTCAGCGGCGGTCGCCATGATATTGCCAGGGTCCTTGAGCGTGATCAGCCCCTGCTTGGCAATCAGTAGCAGTGCGCGCCCGGAGTTGGTGGGGTCGTTGGGAATTGCAACGATGGCGCCGTCCTGCAACTCGGCCACAGATTTGACCTTGCTTGAGTAGGCCCCGAACGGTTCGATGTGTACAGCAACAACCGGGACCTGGTCGCTATTGGGCCGGTCTTTCTTGTACGCCTCGTAGTAGGGCTTGCTCTGGAAGTAGTTGGCATCCAGCCGGCCCTCGTCTACCTGGCGGTCAGGCTGGATATAGTCGGTGAAGACCTTGATATCCAGCTCGACCCCCTGCTTGGCCAGCTCAGGTTTGAGGAATTCCAGAATCTCGGCGTGAGGCACAGGCACCACAGCGATCTTGAGCGTTTCAGCCTGTGCAGTACCGAGCGTGGCAGCCAGCAGAGCCAGCGAAAGTGCAATGCGCTTCACGAGAGTTTTCCTTGGAATCGTTGGAGGGTGAACGATGAAAGATCGAGGTCGGTCGAGCCCCGGATGCACCACTGGGCGAATGCCTCGCCCAAGGCGGCGGAGTGTTTGAAACCATGGCCAGAGCACGCTGACACCACCAAGGTGTGCTTCAGCGCAGGGTGTTCGTCGATAATGAAGTGGCGATCTGCAGTGACGGTGTAGGCACAAACGGCAGACTTGACGACCTTGTCGGTCACCCCGGCGATACGGCCTTGTACTTGCAACTCGTACATCTCGCGCTCTTCTGCCGCGCTCACGGTCCGGTCCAGCAGGTCGGGCAGCGATGCCGTGTGGTATTGGGCCGTGGCGATTTTCAGGCTGCCCTCACCCGGCAGCGCAGGGAAACCGTAATTGATTTTGTCGTCCCCGCGCCCATGGGTCAGGATGAACGTTGGCGATGCACCCTCAAGGCCCGCCTGGGCTTCGAGCTCGAACCAGAACAGCTTCTGCCGGTAGACACGCAGCAAACGGTCGAACGGCTCGCCCAACAAACCACCCGCCCAGTTGCCGGCACTGAACACCAGTTTGCGGGCCTTTAACGTACGCAGGTTGGTGCAGACCGTGACGCCGCTTTCATCCGAGCTGATCTGAGTAACCGTTTCACCTGTGTGCAGCGTTGCCCCGTGTTGCACTGCCAGGCGCAACTGCGCGTCGATGCACCGTTCGGGGCGCACGAAGCCGCCACCGGGCTCGAAGTAGCCGATCGCATCGTCGCGCACGTTGGCAAATTGCGGGAAGCGCTGACGGATCTGTGCAGCGCCAAGCACTTCGTGCTCGATTCCGTAGGCTTGGGCCAGGCCTATGGTGCGCAGGGTGAAATCGCTTATATCGTCCGGATCGAAGTCGGGACTGGAGGTCAGTGCCAGCAAACCGGACTGCTCGAACAACGATTCGCCAGACAGCGCCTCAAGTTCACGCCAGATTTGCTGAGCCCTCTTCACGATGGGAACATACTGGGCACCCTCGCCTACGGAAAGCCGGGTAATGCGCGTATCACCGTGGCTCGAGCCAAAGGTATGCGGTGGGTGGTAGCGATCGACCCCCACCACATCCACGCCCGCCTTGGCCAATTGATAAACGGTGGCGGCCCCCATGGCACCAAGCCCGATGACGACTACTTCGCAGTGCTCCACTGAGTATCGCTCGCTCAAAAAGGCGTTAGTTGAAAGCAGGCGGGCTCAGTAAACAAAGAATTAAAGGGTATATCGATATGCCCTTGAGTAGACCGTGTTCAACCTCAGCTTTCTTTCACTGGCGCGGGTGCCGTTGCGCGAGCGCATTTAGCAGCATTACCGGACCGATCGCTTGCCATCCACAACAGCAGTGACAAGCCCACCGCCAGCACTGCAATCAGCGCACCCACCCAGCCCAGCGCAGCCAGCCCCAACTGCTCAATGGTGACGCCGCCAATCACAGCGCCCAACCCGATGCCCGCGTTCGCCGCAGAGACGTTCAGCGTGCCGGCGAGGGCCTGCGCTTTGGCGCCTGCGATCATCACGCGCACCTGGCAAACAGGGAACAACGCGGTATACGCAATACCCCACGCGGCCAGGGCCACAACCAGCAACCACAGCGTATCGACCGCGGGTGGTGCACCCGCCATGCCGGCGCCCAGCACCGTCAACAACACGATGGTCGCGCCAAGCGGGCTGCGGTCGACCAGCCGCCCGCCGATGGCATTGCCAATCATGCCCACCGCACCGAAGCCCATCAGCCACCAGCCGACCTGCGCGCTGGGCACATGGGCAAGGCGCTCGAGCATGTCAGCCAGGTAGGTGTATGCGCTGAACATGGCAGTGAACACCACCACCGAGAGCGCGACGTGGAAGACGAACTTCGGATCCCGCAGGATGACCGTCTGGCGTTCGCCGCCCGCCCTTTTGGGGGCTTCCGGCAGCTGTGGCAGGAACACCCACATCAGCAGCGCAATGACCAGGCAAAGGCCCGAGATCAACCAGAAGGTGCCCCGCCAGCCGAGCGCATCGGCTGCCAGTGTGCCCAAGGGAATGCCGAACACGAACGCCGCCGTGATGCCCAGATAGACCCGGGCGACCGCCTTGCCTTCATTGCCTTTACCCGCCAGCTGGGCTGCCGATTCACTGGCGGTGCCCCAGAACACGGGAAGCGTCGCAGCAGCCAGGATGCGCGACAATGCCATGGTCCAGAAGTCAGTAGCGACCGCCGACAGCGCATTGGATGCGGCGAAGATCAGCAGAACCCCGAGAAACACCTTTTTGCGATCCCAGTGGGATATCGCAGCGGTGAGAAACGGCCCGACAAGCATCACGGTAAAGGCGAACACGGTGACCAACTGACCCGCTTTGGGCACGGTAATGCCCAGATCCCGGGCGAGCCCGGGCAAGATGCCGAGAATGATGAATTCGGTGGTCAGCACCGCGAACGCCGCCATCGTGAGGATCAGAATGCTGGTGCCTGCACGGGCATCTGCTGCCCCCGACAGGGACGCAGGGTTGGCATGCATGAGCGAATACTCCAGAACAGGAAAATGGAGCAGGAGGTTATACTGGAATAAAATTATCATCTTTGGTATTTAAGCAAGGATACTTAAGAAATTTATTCAACAGTTGGAGGCGCCATTGCTCAGTGAACAACGCTTGAAGGGCATTGCGGTTTTCATTTGCGTGGCAGAGGCCGGAAGCTTCACTGCTGCGGCCGAACGCATGAGCCTGACCACCTCCGCAGTCAGCAAAAGCGTGGCGCGGCTGGAGCAGCGCCTGAACATGAAGCTCTTCGCACGCACCACACGGCGCCTGGCACTGACCGATACGGGGGCCAATTACTACCAGACCTGCAAGCAGATCCTGGCCAGCCTGGAAGAGGCCGAAATGCAAATGCACAGTGCCCAGACCGAGCCCTGCGGCCGGGTGCGCATTGACCTGCCGGCGTCATACGGCAAACTGCGGGTACTACCGCTGCTCATCGAGTTCATTGCCGAGCATGAACTGCTGATGCCACACATCACGCTCACGGACCGCTTCGTCGATCCCATCGAGCATGACATCGACATCCTGGTGCGCATTGGCGGGCCGCAGACCTGGCCCCAGGGTGTAGAACGGCGGCTGATTGGCATCCAGCAGCACATCTTTTGCGCAGCACCGGGTTATCTGCAACGACGGGGAGTGCCTGAAACGGAGCGGGACCTTCATGAGCACGGGTGCGTGCTTTACGGCAGGACCGACGGCGGTGTGTATCCGCTGCACTTCCCGGGCGCTCATGCCAGTGACAGCGAGCAGCGGGTGGTCTCGGGCCGTATTGCAATCGGCAACGCAGAAGGCCAGCTTGCCATGGTGCTGGCCGGGCTGGGGGTGGCCCAATTGCCCTCCTGGCTGGTGCAGGAACATCTTGACGCTGGCACGCTGGTCCAGATCCTGCCTGAGCTGAGCACCATCGGCCTGCCTATCAACGTTGCATGGCTGAAAAGCCGGCAGTCGCTTCCTAAAGTAGCCGCATTGGTCGATGTGATCTGCGCCAGGCTGAGCCAGCAAGCAGCAGCCAAAGCCGGCTAGAGGGGTTGCTCAGCGCTTTGCTCCCCTTCTGCAGGCTGGGTGGTCGAGAGCTCCAGCGCCCCCCTGAGCAAGGCATTGAGCATCGCGCCTGCCTCGCCACCCCGCCCCTCCAACAGCCTCAGCGGAATTCCCTTCAGTGCAGTGGCCGACTCGGCCAGGCCATCACCCAGCAGCGCCAATGGGCAGGCGATATCCATCTGCAAGGCGCGCAGACGATCTGCCAGGCCACTGCTCACTGGGGGCTGCACCAGAACCACCAGCGCGGCAGGCGCAATGGCTGCACACAGCAGTGGCAACTCCTCAAGTGGTTGTTCGCTGCTCAGCACGTCGATACGCTGCTGCTCACCGCTCAGCAGCAAGCCGTGGCACAGCAGTTCAAGCTCAGCACTGCCCCCGGTACCGGCCAACAGCACGCGCGGGGCGTTGGCCTGGTTCAACTGCAGGCGCAACAGCAACCGGGCGCGCAGAAAGGCATCGAGAAACAGCCACTGGCTACGCTGGCCGTAAGAGCTGCCCGACTGTAATGTGCACCACACAGGCATCAGTACGTCGAGCAACACCGTGGTTTTGGGGAACAGGGTGAACAGCTGCCCGTGAATACCCTCGAGCGCCTGGCCATCGAACGTCTGGGTTGCACGTAGCACGGCAGCACGCCACGCGGCAAAGCCATCAGCAGCCGGTTCAACCGTTTGCTCGTATGCGTCTCGCCGTCTGGCCAGCATTTCGCTGACTTTGCCGATCGGCAGGCCACTGGCGGTCCAGCGCAGTATGTCGCGGATGTGCTGGACATCCTGTGCGGTGTACAGGCGATGGCCGCCCTCGGTGCGCTGCGGGCGGATCAGGCCATGACGACGCTCCCAGGCACGCAAGGTCACCGGGTTGACCCCGGTCAGGCTGACAACGTCACGCATTGGCAACAGGTCGGTGAAGGTCGCTTCGTTCATTGCGGCGGGTCATCAGGACGGTTACACATACTAAACCTATAGCTGCATGCAGGCTAAGCTGCGCATAAGCATACGCAACCACTTCGAGGAGGCCCCATGATCGACGCAAAACTCCTGCAATTGATGGTCGAGGCGTCCAACGACGGCATCGTCATTGCCGAGCAGGAAGGAAACGACAGCATCCTCATCTACGTCAACCCCGCCTTCGAGCGCCTGACCGGCTACGCGGCCGATGACATCCTCTATCAGGATTGCCGCTTCCTGCAGGGCCAGGACCATGACCAGGAAGCGCTGGATGCCATTCGCCAGGCCATCCTGGACGGGCGCCCGTGCTGCCAGGTGCTGCGCAATTACCGCAAGGACGGCAGCCTGTTCTGGAATGAACTGTCGATTTCGCCGATACGAAACGAGGCCGATCAATTGACGTATTACATTGGCATACAGCGTGATGTCACGGCCCAGGTGTTCGCCGAGGAGAGAGTACGAGAGCTGGAAGCGGAGGTCGCCCAATTGCGGCGACAACTGGATGACAGGGACAGCTGACACCCCCGCGCAAAACTGTACAAAATTATGACCCTGTATAGCTTTATGCAGCGGGATCGACTATACCTGTACAAGAAACCATTTTTGTACAGGGCCGCGCATGTCCAGCTACCTGCAAACCTTCGCCGAACGCTTTGCCAGCCTCGATGCGGACAACCTCGACCGCCTGGGTGACTTGTACAGCGAGGATGTCACCTTCCGCGACCCTCTGCACAAGATCGACGGGCTGAGCGACCTGCGTGCCTACTTCGCTGAGCTCTACGCCAACACCCAGGAGGTGCGTTACACCTTCGAGGGTACCGACGAGGTCCAACCGGGCCACGGTTACATTCGCTGGACCCTGCATTTTCGCCACCCACGCCTGGCCAACGGGCGCCTGATCAGCCTGCAGGGTTGCAGCCACCTTCGCTGGCACGAACGCGTGCACTTTCATCAAGACTACTTCGACGCCGGTGCACTGCTTTACGAGCATGTGCCAGTAGTAGGCAGCGCTGTGCGTTGGCTCAAGGGGCGGCTGGCATGAGCCGCTGCTGGCTGACCGGTGCCAGCAGCGGCATCGGCGCCGCGCTGGCGCAACAGCTGCTGGAACAGGGCCATCAGGTTGCGCTGGGTGGCCGGCAGGCCGAAAACCTGGCGCCGCTGACCGCGCAGTTTCCACAGCAGACGTTGCTGGCCATCGGCGATATCAGTGACCCTCGGCAGGTCGCTGATGTTGCCGCGCACATCGAACGCAGCTGGGGCGCGCTCGACCTGGTGATTCTCAATGCAGGCACCTGTGAATACCTGGAGCCGGGCCATTTCGACCCAGAGCTGGTCGAGCGCGTGGTGGGCACCAACCTGATCGGCGTCAGTCACTGCCTGCACGCTGCCCTGCCCTTGCTGCGCCGTGGCCAACGCCCGCACCTAGTGGTGATCGGCAGCTCGGTGTCCTGGCTGGCGCTGCCCCGTGCCGGGGCCTACGGTGCCTCCAAAGCGGCCGTGCGCTACCTGATCGAGTCGCTGCGCATCGATCTGGTCAACGAGGGCATCGATGTCACGCTAATCAGCCCTGGCTTTGTCGATACGCCATTGACCCGCCGCAATGACTTCCCCATGCCCCAGATCTGGAGTGCAGAACGCGCCGCCAGGCACATTGCCGTGCGTTTGCCCAAGCGCCCGCTAGAAATCAACTTCCCCGGCGTATTCACTCTGGTACTGCGCCTGCTGGGCGCAATGCCGGTGCGCTGGCGACTGAAGCTAGGCCAGCGCCTGGCACGCAAGCAACAGGACTGAAACAGACATGCGCATCGCAATCATCGGCAGCGGTATTGCCGGCCTCACCTGTGCCTATCTGCTCTCTCGGCGGCATGAAGTCACTGTGTTCGAGGCCGCCGACTGGATCGGTGGCCACACCCATACCGTCGATGTCCAATGGGGTGGCCGGCAGTACGCAGTGGATACCGGTTTTATCGTATTCAACGACTGGACCTACCCGCACTTCATCCGCCTGCTCGACCAGCTCAAGGTTGCCTCCAGGCCCACCGAAATGAGCTTTTCGGTGCATGACCCGCGTAACGGTTTCGAATACAACGGCCATGACCTCAACACGCTGTTCGCCCAGCGTAGCAACCTGTTATCGCCAGGCTTCTGGGGCATGCTGCGCGATATCCTGCGCTTCAACCGCAAGGTCCTTGCCGACCTGGACAGCCAGCGTATCGACGAAGCCACCACCCTGGGTGGCTACCTGCAGACGCAGGGCTATGGCCAGCGCTTCATCGACCACTACATCGTGCCGATGGGCTCGGCTATCTGGTCGATGTCACGCGCCGACATGCTCGGTTTTCCGCTGCAGTTCTTCGTGCGCTTTTGCCGTAACCACGGCCTTCTCTCGGTGAGCAACCGCCCGCAATGGCGGGTGATCGAGGGTGGTTCACGCAGTTACCTGGCGCCGTTGTGCAAGCCATTCGCCGAGCGCATCCGCCTCAACTGCCCGGTTGACCGTGTCAGCCGTGACGAAGGCGGCGTGACCGTGTTCAGCGCGGCCGGCAGCGAGCGCTTCGATAATGTGGTGTTCGCCTGCCACAGCGACCAGGCTTTGGCCTTGCTGGAGGCGCCCAGTGCCGATGAGCGCGCAATACTCGGCGCCATCACCTACGCCAGCAACGACGTGGTGCTGCACACCGACACCCGCCTGCTGCCAACCCGGCGCAAAGCCTGGGCCAGTTGGAACTACCGCCTCGGCGGCCCGCAGCAGGCACCGGCCGCGCTGACCTACGCGATGAACATCCTGCAAGGTATCGAAGCGCCGGTGACCTTCTGCGTGAGCCTGAACCAGACCGCACTGGTGGACCCGACGCAGATCCTCGCCCGCTTCAACTATGCGCACCCGCAGTACAGCCTCGTCGCCCTCGCTGCCCAGGCCCGACAGGCTGAATTGCAGGGCCGACAGCACAGCTACTTCTGCGGCGCCTACTGGGCCAACGGCTTCCACGAGGACGGCGTGGTCAGCGCCTTGAAAGTGGCTGAGTTTTTTGGGGAAGGCTTGTGATCAGCAGCCTGTGCCACGGCTGGGTCAGCCATAGGCGCCTGACACCACGCCAGCATGCCTTCCGCTATCGGATCGGCATGTTCTACCTGGACCTGGACGAGCAACCCCGCCTGCTCAGCCTCAGCCGCTGGCTGGGGCGGTCGCGACTGGCGCCGCTGAGCTGGCGCGAAAGCGATTACCTGCCGGCGCTGACCCGCAATGGCATGCCATTGGCCCAGGCCGCTCGGCAATTGGTCGGCCAGGCCACCGGGCAAACGCCTGAAGGCGCCGTGCACCTGCTAACCCAGCCGCGCTGCTGGGGCCTTTCGTTCAACCCGGTGAGTGTCTACTTCTGCCACGACCCCGCCGGCCAGTTGCAGGCGATCCTGCTGGAGGTGCGCAACACGCCATGGCGCCAGCGCTTTCACTACGTGTTGCCGGTGCAAGACGGCCTGTCTACCGGGTTTTGCGTGGCCAAGGCGTTCCATGTGTCGCCGTTCATGCCCCTGGACATGGAGTACCGCCTGCGTTTTCTGCTCGATGCGCGACGCGTACACGTGCACATGGAGAACTGGCGCGAGGGGCAAAAGGTGTTCGATGCCGACCTCGCGCTGCAACGCGGGCCGCTGGATCGCGCCGCTCTGCACCGCCATATCCTGAGTTTCCCCTGGATGAGCCTGCGCACCGTAGCAGCCATCTACTGGCAGGCCTTGCAGCTGCTGCTCAAGCGCACGCCCATCCACGACCATAGCGCCAGCCTGGGTAACCTGAGCCTGGGCCAAGCCGCCTCCAAGGAGTTAGATGATGACCGAGCCCACCCTGAGCGTTAGCAAGTCCACCGGCCTGACACCGCTGCTTGGCAACCTGGCCAGGACGGCCGTGCTGGCCCAGTTGCGCCGCTTGGCCCGCGGCAGTTTACGGGTGATCTGCAACGATCGTCAGTGGACCTTCGGTGAAGCCGGCAGTGCTCTGCACGCCCAGGTCGAAATCGTTGACGAGGCCGCCTGGAGCCTGGTCGCCAGTAACGGCTCGATCGGCGCCGGGGAAGGCTATATCCATGGCTACTGGCGCACCCCCGACCTGGCCGCAGTCACCCGTGTGTTCGTCGCCAACCTTGAGGTGCTCGATGCCATGGAGGGCGGGCTGGCACGCTTGGCACGCCCGGCCCTGCACCTGCTGCACCGGCTCAACCGCAATAGCCGACGCGGTTCACGGCGCAACATCCTGGCCCATTACGACCTGGGCAACGCCTTGTTCGAACGCCTGCTCGACCCAACCATGATGTACTCGGCGGCGCAGTTCGAGAGCGCCGAGCAAACCCTGGAGCAGGCGCAACTGAACAAGCTTGAACGCATCTGCCAGAAGCTCGAGCTCAAACCCCACGAACACCTGCTGGAAATCGGCACCGGCTGGGGCAGCCTGGCCATCCATGCTGCCACCCAGTATGGCTGCCGCGTCACCACCACGACGCTGTCCGAGGCGCAGTACGCCCACACCCTGCAACGGGTGCAAGCGCTGGGCCTTACGCAACGCATCACGGTGCTGCGCGAGGACTACCGCGACCTGAGCGGGCGCTTCGACAAGCTGGTTTCGATCGAGATGATCGAGGCCGTCGGCCACCGTTACCTGCCCACTTACTTCCGCCAGTGTGCCGCACTGCTCAAGGAGGATGGCCTGATGCTGCTGCAGGCCATCACCATTCGCGATCAACGTTACGCCCAGGCGCGGCGCTCGGTGGATTTCATCCAGCGCTACATATTCCCAGGCGGTGCGCTGCCATCACTGAGCGTGCTGCTGGACACCGCCAGCCGCAAGACCGGGTTGAACCTGGTGCATATGGAGGACTTTGGCCAGGACTATGCCCGCACCTTGCGCCATTGGCGCGATAACCTGCGCCAGGCGCGCACGGCACTCAAGGAACTGGGTTACGACGAAACCTTCCAGCGCCTGTGGGAGTTCTACCTGTGTTACTGCCAGGGCGGCTTCGAGGAACGTGCCATTGGCGTGGCGCAACTGCTGTGGGCCGCGCCGCAAGCCCGTCGGGCGCCTTTGCCAGGTGCCTGAACATGTCACGTACCTGGCTTATCGCCAATGCAGTGTGGTTGCAGGCTGGCTGGTGGGTATGTGTACTCGGCGCCCACACGCCCTGGCTGCTTGCCCTGGTGCCGATAGGCGTGGCGCTGCACCTGGGTTATTGCCATGAGCGGCGCGCAGAGCTGCGTGCGCTGCTGGCGATAGGGCTTGCAGGTTGTCTGCTGGACAGCCTGCTGGGGGCACTGGGGGTATTTGCTTTTGCCCAATGGCCGCTGCCCGGCTGGCTGGCCCTGATGTGGCTGGTGCTGGCAAGCGGGTTGCGCCACAGCCTGGCCTGGGCTACCCGCCCGCTGTGGCTAGGAGGGCTGCTTGGACTGTTCGGTGGGCCGTTGGCCTACCTGGCGGGGGCGCGGCTGGCCGGGGTGGAACTACCAATGGGTCCCCTGCCTACCGCCCTGCTGCTGGCACCGATCTGGGCGGTGGCATTTCCGTTGATGCTACGGCTCGCGAGAGCGGCCTGAGTCACTGCGAGGCCTTTGGCAGGCGGCGGAAAAACAGGGTGATCTGCCCGACCTCCACACCCAGTTTGCGCATGCTCGAACGGTTGATCAGGGTGTCCTCATCCATCAGGTACATCCAGTCATCGATGTCCATTTCCCAATGCCGGCCGTCGACCGGCAGGTCCAGGCGGTAGCGCCAGTGCAGGGCGTTGCCCGCCACCTCGCCGCGGGCTTCGCCGATCACATCGCCCGCACGACCACGCCAGCGCCCGGGGCCGTCCGGGGTCAGGGTCCAGATGCGCCGCTGGCGCGTACCGTCGCTGTACACGAAGTGCTCGTCAAGAATCAGCCGGTCACCTTCGCGGCGGCTGTCGATGCGCACATCGAAGCGTTTGACCACTTCCCCCGAGCGATTCTGGAACATGCCCCAGGCCTGCACCGGCACGGAGAAGAACGTGACCAGGTCCAGCGCCGGCTTTTCACCGGCGTAATGGTCGACCTCGACATTGCCGCAACTGCCCAGCAGCAGGCAGCCGACCAATAGCAACACTCTTCGCATGTTCAATCTCCTTGATCATTACCGGCCAGGCCGAGCAGGCGCTGGCGCAATTCGGGGTCCCGGGCCCGCGGGTCCAGCCAGATGGCAAAAAATGCCCTGGCAAATGCCGGGTCGGCAATTTCGCGACGCAGTTGACCATCGACATAGAACCGGGAGCCCTGCCCCGGCAGGTACACCCCGGTGATGCGCATGCCCGGGCGCACATCGACGAACGCCTCGTTCATCGCTTGCTCCCAACGCTCAAGCGTGGCCTCGGGCAAAGGGCGGTCGCTCAGATGACGCATTTCATCCAGACTGGCCTGCACCAGCGCCTCGCGTGACAACCTCCGGTGGTAGAGAAGGTCCAGGGCAAAAGGCTCACTCCAGCCCTGCGGCGAGCCTGCGCTCCACAAACGGGCGGTGTAGACACGCAGGCCAAACCAGGTGAACTCACCGCTGCCGACGCTGCGCGCCTCGGGCACCGCTGACCGCCAGTCCGCCACGGCGGGTGGCATGACGGCAAGCGCAACGGCAAGCACGAACAGGTTGAGGGCTGTGACAGTGCTTCGCATGGCCATACTCTGGAGACCGGAATACTCAAATATTGTACAAGTATATTTTCATGTACAACTTTATGTAGAGATATCGAGTCTTTCACGCAAAATAATGACGGACGGCAATCGTTCGGTTATCGAACGGTAGCGCGTTTTCTGGCATTGACGGTCCTTGCTTCACTGCTCACCATGCCACGGCCTTGCGGGTGCTCACTGCCTTGAGCCAAACCCGCGGGCCAGAAGCATCCAGCAGCTCATTACAATTTCAAGAAACAGGTACATCGGCCATGCCTCCTATTCCCCATGCTTCCATGGGCAGCAAGATTCGCGACGCCTTTGCTGTCGGCAAGACGCGCTGGGGCATGCTCGCCCTGGTGTTCTTCGCCACCACACTGAACTACATCGACCGCGCCGCCCTCGGCATCATGCAGCCCATGCTGGCCAAGGACATGAGCTGGACGGCGATGGACTACGCCAACATCAACTTCTGGTTCCAGGTGGGTTACGCCATCGGCTTCCTGTTGCAGGGCCGGTTGATCGACAAAATCGGCGTAAAACGTGCATTTTTCATGGCGGTACTGCTCTGGAGCCTGGCCACCGGAGCCCATGGCCTGGCGACATCGGCCGCAGGCTTCATGGTCTGCCGCTTCATCCTCGGCCTGACCGAAGCCGCCAATTATCCGGCTTGTGTGAAGACCACACGACTGTGGTTCCCCGCGGGTGAAAGGGCCATTGCCACCGGGCTGTTCAACGCCGGCACCAACGTTGGCGCGATGATCACCCCGGCGCTGCTGCCAGTGATCCTGGCGGCCTGGGGCTGGCAGGCCGCCTTTATCGCCATGGGTTGCCTGGGCCTGGTCTGGGTGGTGTTCTGGGGCTTGAAATACTTCAACCCTGAAGAGCACCCGACTGTGCGCCAGAGCGAACTGGAGTACATCCAGCGCGAAGCCGAGCCTGAGGCGGTACGTGTGCCCTTCAGCCGCATCCTGCGCATGCGCGGCACCTGGGCCTTCGCCGTGGCATTCGCGATCACCGCACCGGTGTTCTGGTTCTACCTGTACTGGCTGCCACCTTTTCTCAACCAGCAGTACAACCTGGGCATCAGCGTGACCCAGATGGGCATCCCGCTGATCCTGATCTGGCTCACGGCCGACTTCGGCAGCATTGGCGGCGGCATCCTTTCGTCCTGGCTGATAGGCCGTGGCGTACGCGCCATACGGGCACGCCTGATATCGATGCTGATCTTCGCCTGCACCATGATCAGCGTGACCTTCGCCGCCAACGCCAGTGGCCTGTGGGTAGCGGTGCTTGCCATTGCCGTGGCGGTCGGCGCGCACCAAGCCTGGACGGCGAACATATGGAGCCTGCTGATGGATTACACGCCCAAGCACCTGATAAGCACGGTGTTCGGCTTTGGCAGCATGTGTGCGGCCATTGGCGGCATGTTCATGACGCAGATCGTCGGCACCGTGCTGACGGTTACCAATAACAACTACGCAGTGCTGTTCACCATGATCCCGGCGATGTATTTCATTGCACTGGTGTGGTTGTACTTCATGGCGCCGCGCAAGGTCGAAGCGCAGTAAGCGTCAGTTGCCCCCTTCCTGGAAGGGGGCCCGCCGGCGAATGGGGCGCACAGCGCCCCCCGCCATGAATCAGCCTTCGGTCGCTTCGCGCTTCATCCGTGCCCGGCGGGCCAGGATGTTGAGCACTTCGATCGCCGTAGAGAAGGCCATCGCTGCATACACATAACCTTTTGGCACATGGGCACCGAAACCTTCGGCGATCAGGGTCATGCCGATCATGATCAGGAAGCCCAGGGCCAACATGACCACGGTCGGGTTGTCGTTGATGAAGTTCGCCAACGGGTCAGCGGCCACCATCATGACGATCACGGCAGTGATCACGGCAATGATCATGATCGGCAGGTGCTCGGTCATGCCCACAGCGGTGATGATGCTGTCAACCGAGAACACGATGTCCAGCAGCAGGATCTGGAAGATCGCGGCCGCGAAGCCCAGGGTAACCGTGGAGGACACCTTGGCTTCTTCCTTGGCGCCGTGCGGGTCGACGTTTTCGTGGATTTCCTTGGTCGCTTTCCACAGCAGGAACAGGCCACCGGCAATCAGGATCACGTCCTTCCAGGAGAAGGCATTACCGAACACTTCGAATACCGGGTCGGTCAGCTGAACGATCCACGCCACCGTGCTGAGCAGCGCCAAACGCATGATCAAGGCCATGCTGATACCGATACGGCGTGCCTTGGAACGGTATTCGACCGGTAATTTGTTGGTCAGGATCGAGATGAAGATCAGGTTATCGATGCCCAGTACGACTTCCATGGCCACCAGTGTGGCAAGGGCTACCCAGGCGGTGGGGCTTGCGGCGAGTTCCAGCAAATATTCCATTTTTCAGTCCTGCAACGTTTCTGGGTCAGATGTCCTGGGTTTTGTCTTGCTGGTCGGCGTCCTTGGGCTTCTGCCCTTCGGTGCCGATAGCGTCGCTCAGCGCCTGCTGCGCCGCTTCGTTGGTGTCATCGATGGCCTGCTTGGCCGATTTGGCGGCCTGGTCGAGCATCTGCTGGGCAGATTTCTCGGCCTGGTCGCAGCCTGCCAGGCTCATCAGTGCCAAGGCTAGCACCAAGGGTGTGCCAATGGATTTGAATTGCAGCATGGGGTCCTCGCTTGTCGATATCCCGACGGCGCGCAATGCGCCTGATGGCGTCGAATTCTAAAGATGCCGATACATCAGGAAAATTCGTATTTTCAGCGGTTATACTTCGGTTTTTACGAATCGGGAACGCTGTGATGCTCAACTATCGACAGCTTCACTATTTCTGGGCCGTGGCCAAGACCGGCAGCATCGCCCGCGCCAGTGAGCAACTGAACCTGACCCCGCAGACCATCAGCGGTCAGATCAGCCTGTTCGAGCAGACCTACGGCCTGGAGCTGTTCCAACGGGTCGGGCGGCAGCTGGAGCTGACCGAAACCGGTCGCCAGACCTTGGTCTACGCCGAGCAGATGTTCCAGATCGGCGGTGAACTGGAGGCCATGCTGCGCGCCGGCCCGCAGGAACAGATCCTGTTTCGCGTGGGGGTTGCCGACGTGGTGCCCAAATCGATCGTCTATCGCCTGCTCGCGCCCACCATGGAGCTGGACGATGTGCTGCGCATCAACTGCCGTGAGGACAAACTCGAACGCCTGCTGGCAGACCTGGCGATCCAGCGCCTGGACCTGGTGATATCCGACAGCCCGATGCCCAACCACCTGGATATCAAGGGTTACAGCCAGAAGCTCGGGGAATGCGGCTTGAGCTTCTTTGCTACAAAAGCCTTGGCCCAACGCCACGCTGGCGTCTTTCCTGGCTGCCTGCACGATGCACCATTGCTGATCCCGGGCCAGGAAACGGTAGTGCGCAGCCGGCTGCTGCGCTGGCTTGGCGAGCAGCAGGTGCAACCGCGGATAATCGGCGAATTCGACGACAGCGCCTTGATGCAGGCATTCGGCCAGTCGGGCAGCGGTATCTTCGTGGCTCCCAGTGTGATTGCCGAGGAAGTGTGCCGCCAGTACGGGGTGGAGCTGATCGGGCAGACCGAGGCGGTGCACGAGTCGTTCTATGCCATTTCGGTTGAACGCAAGGTCAAGCACCCCGGGATCGTTGCCATTACCGAGGGGGCGCGTCGGGAGCTGTTCCATTGGTGAGCGCAAACAGGCCGGGACGACCCTACCAAGGTCTATGGTAAAGTCACGCCCTTTCAAGATACCGAGATAGCGCAGCACATGTCCCCCCTCCTTCGCGTCCTCAACCGCACCAGCCTGGTGACCCAGATCGTCATCGGCCTGATCGCCGGTATTGTCCTGGCCTTGCTTGCGCCAGCCATCGCCCTCGACCTGGGCTTTCTCGGCAAGGTGTTCGTCAGCGCCCTGAAAGCAGTCGCGCCGGTGCTGGTGTTCATTCTGGTCATGGCCTCGATCGCCAACCATCGCCATGGCCAGGAAACCCACATCCGCCCGATTCTCTGGCTGTACCTGCTGGGCACCTTCTCGGCTGCGGTGGTGGCCGTTGTCGCCAGCATGCTGTTCCCTTCGCAACTTGCCCTAAGCGCCAGCGATGTGACCCTGAGCGCGCCTGGCGGCATTGGTGAAGTGCTGCAAAACCTGGTGCTGAGCGCCGTCGACAACCCGATCAACGCCCTGCTCAACGCCAATTTCATTGGTGTGCTGACCTGGGCCATTGGTTTGGGCGTGGCGCTGCGCCATGCCGGCGAAACCACCCGAACCGTGGTCGAGGACCTGTCCAATGGCGTAACCCTGATCGTGCGGGTAGTCATCCGCTTCGCCCCGCTGGGCATTTTCGGCCTGGTCAGTTCGACACTCGCCCAGTCTGGCCTCGATGCCCTGCTTGGCTACCTGCACCTGCTGGGGGTGCTGATCGGCTGCATGCTGTTCGTGGCGCTGGTGATGAACCCGCTGATCGTGTTCTGCAAGATCCGCCGCAACCCTTACCCATTGACGCTGCTGTGCCTGCGCGAAAGTGGTATCACGGCCTTCTTCACCCGCAGCTCGGCGGCCAACATTCCGGTCAACCTGGCACTGTCCGAGCGCCTGGGCCTGCATGAGGACACCTACTCGGTGTCGATCCCGCTGGGAGCGACCATAAATATGGCGGGCGCGGCCATCACAATCACCGTGCTGACCCTGGCAGCCGTGCACACGCTGGGCATCCCGGTAGACCTGCCTACCGCGGTGCTGCTGAGCATGGTGGCGGCGGTCTGCGCCTGTGGTGCGTCGGGCGTGGCTGGCGGTTCGTTGCTGCTGATCCCGCTGGCGTGCAGCCTGTTCGGCATTCCCAGCGAGATTGCCATGCAGGTGGTTGCTGTTGGCTTCATCATTGGCGTGCTGCAGGATTCGGCAGAGACTGCGCTGAATTCTTCGACCGATGTGCTGTTCACGGCAGCGGCCTGCCAAGCGCAAGAGCGCCGTAGCGCTTGAGATAGCCAGGGCCGCGTAGCGGCCCATTCGCCGGCAAGCCGGCTCCCACAATAGGGATGGCGTCAAGGTTTGAAATCAAGCAACACTGCAGCCCCACAGGCTCTGCACATGCCTTGAGTTCAGGGCCAGTCTGTGGGGGCCGGCTTGCCGGCGATGGGGCAGTGATTGCTTAAGCCAGGCGCTTTACCTACGCTAGTGGCCTTTTCCTCGCAATGAGACTTGGCCATGTCAGAAAATCAAACCGCAGACGAAGGCCGCTTCAGCAGTACCGAGATCCGCATTCTCGGCGCGCTGATCGAAAAACAGGCCACCAGCCCTGAAAGTTACCCACTGACCCTCAATGCCCTGGTGCTGGCCTGCAACCAGAAGACCAGCCGTGAGCCGGTGATGAACCTGTCCCAGGGCCAGGTCGGCCAGGCGCTGCGTGCCCTGGAAAGCCAGGGCATGACCCGGCTGCAGATGGGCAGCCGCGCAGACCGTTGGGAACAGCGGGTGGACAAGGCACTGGAGCTGGTACCGGCCCAGCTGATACTGATGGGCCTGATGTTCCTGCGTGGGCCGCAAACCCTCAACGAGCTGTTGACCCGCAGCAACCGCTTGCACGACTTCGATGACACCGAACAGATCCAGCACCAGCTGGAGCGCCTGATCTCGCGTGGTTTGGCACTGCATCTGCCACGCCAGGCCGGGCAGCGCGAAGACCGCTACACCCATGCACTGGGGGATCCGGCAGAAATCGAGGCGATTCTTGCCGCTCGCCAGCAGGAAGGTGGGGCGCGCAACAGTGGCGGCAATGTGTCGGAAGAAAGGATCGAAGCCCTGGAGGCCCGGATTGCCGCGCTGGAGGCGCGCCTGGCCGAGCTTGAAGGCTAAGCCACTCAGTGTTCCGGTTCAGGGAAGTTGCGGCAGCTTTTGCGCTCGGCCATTTCCCGCTCACTGGGGCGCTGGTCGACGAACACGGTACGGCCGTCTGCGTAGATTTCCAGGTAACCCCAGTGCAGGTCCTGCTCCTGCTGCCCGGGCTGGGGTGGCACTAGCCACCAGGGTTCGCGGCTGATCAGGGTCATGGCTTGAATTCCCGAGGGTGTCGGCAGTAAGCATAGACACCCCCGGGTTTCAGGTTTACGCCGGCGCCGAGGTGCGGATCAGGTGATCGAAGGCCGCCAGCGATGCCTTGGCACCCTCGCCCACCGCAATGACGATCTGCTTGTACGGCACGGTGGTCACATCACCGGCTGCGAACACGCCCGGGATGCTGGTCGCACCTTTGGCATCGACGATGATCTCGCCACGCGGCGACAGCTCGATCGTCCCCTTGAGCCAGTCGGTGTTGGGCAACAGGCCGATCTGCACGAAGATACCTTCCAGCGCCAGCTCATGCTGCTCGTCGGTGGTGCGGTCCTTGTAGCGCAAGCCGGTCACCTTCTCACCATTGCCCACCACCTCGGTGGTCAGCGCGCTGGTGATCACCTTGACGTTCGGCAGGCTGTGCAGCTTGCGCTGCAGCACGGCATCGGCACGCAGCTGGCTGTCGAACTCGATCAACGTCACCTGCGCGACGATGCCGGCCAGGTCAATGGCTGCTTCCACGCCGGAGTTGCCGCCACCGATCACCGCCACACGCTTGCCCTTGAACAGCGGGCCATCGCAGTGCGGGCAGTAAGCCACGCCACGGGCACGGTACTCCTGCTCACCCGGCACGTTCATTTCGCGCCAGCGGGCGCCGGTGGCGAGGATCACGGTCTTGGCTTTGAGCGAGGCGCCGCCGGCCAGGCGTACTTCGTGCAGGCCGCCGTCGGTGGCCGGAATAAGTGCTTCGCCGCGCTGCAGGTTCATGATGTCGACGTCGTACTGCTTGACGTGCTCTTCCAGTGCAGTAGCCAGTTTCGGCCCTTCGGTTTCCTGCACCGAGATGAAGTTCTCGATGGCCATGGTATCGAGCACCTGGCCGCCGAAACGCTCGGCAGCGACACCGGTACGGATGCCTTTGCGTGCTGCGTAGATGGCAGCCGCGGCACCGGCGGGGCCGCCGCCGACCACCAGCACGTCAAAGGCGTCCTTGGCATTGATCTTCTCGGCCTGGCGGGCGCCGGCGTTGGTGTCGATCTTGCCGAGGATTTCCTCAAGGCCCATGCGCCCCTGGCCGAACACTTCGCCGTTCAGGTAGATGCTGGGCACGGCCATGATCTTGCGCGACTCGACTTCGTCCTGGAACAGCGCACCGTCGATGGCCACGTGGCGTACGTTAGGGTTGAGCACCGCCATCAGGTTCAGCGCCTGGACCACGTCCGGGCAGTTCTGGCACGACAGCGAGAAGTAGGTCTCGAAGGTGAACTCGCCTTCCAAGGCCTGGATCTGCTCGATCACTTCGGCACTGGCCTTGGAGGGGTGGCCGCCGACTTGCAGCAGCGCCAGCACCAGGGAGGTGAATTCGTGGCCCATGGGGATGCCGGCAAAACGCAGGCTGATGTCAGCGCCCGGGCGGTTGAGCGAGAACGACGGGCGACGGGCGTCGGTACCGTCCGCGCTCAAGGTAATGAGGTTCGACAGGCTGGCAATTTCCACCAGCAGGTCGTGCAATTCGCGGGACTTCGCGCCGTCGTCGAGGGAAGCAACGATCTCGATCGGCTGGGTGACCCGCTCCAGGTAGGTTTTCAGTTGCGATTTAAGCGTGGCGTCCAACATACGGGCGATTCCTTTTTCAATCTTCGGATACAAAAACGCCCAGGCAATAGCGCCCGGGCGTTTGGCGGGGCAGTGAGTACTTCAGCTTTGGCGGCTGCTCACCGCCCACGACTGGCGCACGGTCTTAGATTTTGCCGACCAGGTCCAGGGATGGCGCGAGGGTAGCTTCGCCTTCTTTCCACTTGGCCGGGCAGACTTCACCTGGGTGAGCGGCGATGTACTGGGCAGCCTTGACCTTGCGCAGCAGCTCGCTGGCGTCGCGGCCTACACCACCGTCGTTGATTTCGACGATCTTGATCTGGCCTTCCGGGTTGATCACGAAAGTACCGCGGTCGGCCATACCGGCTTCTTCGATCAGCACGTCGAAGTTGCGCGAGATGACGTGGGTCGGGTCACCGATCAGCGGGTACTTGATCTTGCTGATGGTGTCGGAAGTGTCGTGCCAGGCTTTGTGGGTGAAGTGGGTGTCGGTGGACACACCGTAGATTTCCACGCCCAGCTTCTGGAACTCGGCGTAGTTGTCAGCAAGGTCACCCAGCTCGGTCGGGCAGACGAAAGTGAAGTCGGCCGGGTAGAAGAACACGACAGACCACTTGCCCTTCAGGTCGGCTTCGCTTACCTGAACGAATTCGCCGTTGTGGAAGGCGGTGGCGTTGAACGGTTTGACCTGGCTGTTGATGATAGGCATGAGAGACGCTCCTTCATGGGGTTGAAATCAGTTGACGGAGAGAATCCTAACCGCTGGTCGCCACGAAGGCTCATTGGCAAACCTCATGCTTGCGATTGGTTTTGGCTATAAGCGAGGTTTATTAATAGAAGGGATTGGGCTGAGCAAAGGATTGCGCAAGCATTTGAGGGGCCTATCACTGGCACGCCAGGACACACAGGTACGGCGCCGAGCTTGAGAGCTGGGCCGTACCTGTGAGAGCCGGCTTGCCGGCGATAGGGTCCGTGAGGTTTAGCGCGTAACGGTCCGCATGGTGACGAACTCTTCCGCCGCCGTCGGGTGCACGCCAATGGTCTCGTCGAACTGCTGCTTGGTAGCGCCAGCCTTCAGGGCAACACCCAACCCCTGAATGATCTCGCCGGCATCAGGGCCGACCATGTGGCAGCCCAGCACCTTGTCGGTCTCGGCGTCCACCACCAGCTTCATCAGGGTCTTTTCCTGGATGTCGGTGAGGGTCAGTTTCATGGCGCGGAAGCGGCTCTCGAAGACCTGCACCTTGTGCCCGGCTTCCAGCGCCTGCTCTTCAGTCAGGCCCACGGTACCGATCGGTGGCTGGCTGAACACCGCGGTGGGGATGTTCTGGTAATCCACCGGGCGGTAGTGCTCGGGTTTGAACAGGCGCCGCGCCACGGCCATGCCTTCGGCCAGGGCGACCGGGGTGAGCTGCACGCGGCCAATCACATCGCCAATGGCCAGGATCGACGGGGCGGTGGTCTGGTACTGCTCGTCGACGCGAATATAACCGCGGGCATCCAGCTCCACACCGGTGTTTTCCAGGCCCAGATTGTCGAGCATCGGGCGTCGGCCGGTGGCGTAGAACACACAATCGGTGAGCAGCTCGCGGCCATCCTTGAGCGTGGCCTTCAGGCTGCCGTCCTCAAGCTGCTCGATGCGCTGGATATCGGCATTGAACTGCAAGTCCATGCCGCGTTTTTCCAGTTCTTCCTTCAAGTGGGTACGCACCGAGCCGTCGAAGCCGCGCAGGAACATCTCGCCGCGGTACAGCAACGTGGTGGCGGCGCCCAGGCCCTGGAAAATGCCGGCGAACTCGACCGCGATGTAGCCGCCCCCCACCACCAGCACCCGGCGTGGCAGTTCTTTGAGGTAGAACGCCTCGTTGGAGGTGATGGCCAGCTCCTTGCCCGGGATGTCCGGCACCTGAGGCCAGCCACCGGTGGCGATGAGGATGTGCCCGGCGCTGTAGCGCTGGCCTTGCACTTCCACTTCGTTGGCGCCGGTGATGCGCGCATGGCCTTCCAGCAAGGTCACGCCGCTGTTGACCAGCAGGTTGCGATAGATGCCGTTGAGGCGCTCGATTTCGCGGTTCTTGTTGGCGATCAGGGTACCCCAGTCGAAGTGGCCCTCTTCCAGGGACCAGCCGTAGCCGGCAGCCTGCTCCAGCTCATCAGCGACGTGGGCGCCATACACCAGCAACTTCTTGGGCACGCAACCGACGTTGACGCAGGTACCACCCAGGTAGCGGCTCTCGGCCACCGCCACTTTTGCACCAAAGCCCGCTGCGAAGCGTGCCGCTCGCACACCACCGGACCCGGCACCAATCACGAACAGATCAAAATCGTAGGCCATGTATTCAGTCTCCTTGGCTGGCGCTCAGCATACCGCCGTTGGCCGCCACAAACAAAAAAGCCACCCCGAAGGGTGGCTCGTCGACCTGTAGGGGCTTATCAGTAAGCCTTGCCGGTCTTGTAGTAGTTCTCGAAGCAGAAGTTGGTCGCGTCGATATAGCCTTCGGCGCCACCGCAGTCGAAACGCTGGCCCTTGAACTTGTAGGCAATCACGCAGCCGTTCTGTGCCTGCTGCATCAGTGCGTCGGTGATCTGGATCTCGCCGCCTTTGCCCGGTGGGGTGTTGCGGATGATATCGAAGATATCCGGGGTCAGGATGTAGCGGCCGATGATCGCCAGGTTCGATGGCGCGTCTTCCGGCGCAGGCTTTTCGACCATGTTGGTCACACGGAAGATGTCGTCGCGGATCATGTCGCCGGCAATCACGCCGTACTTGTTGGTTTCCTGCGGGTCGACTTCCTGGATGGCGATGATCGAGCAGCGGAACTGGTTGTACAGTTTGACCATCTGGGTCAGTACGCCGTCACCTTCCGGGTTTACGCACAGGTCGTCCGCCAGCACCACAGCAAACGGTTCGTCACCGATCAGCGGCTGGCCGGTCAGGATGGCGTGGCCCAGGCCTTTCATTTCGGTCTGGCGGGTGTAGGAGAACGAGCACTCGTTGAGCAGGCGGCGGATGCCGACCAGGTATTTTTCCTTGTCGGTGCCCTTGATCTGGTTTTCCAGCTCGTAGCTGATGTCGAAGTGGTCTTCCAGGGCGCGCTTGCCGCGGCCGGTGACGATGGAAATCTCGTTCAGGCCAGCGTCCAGGGCCTCTTCAACGCCATACTGGATCAGTGGCTTGTTGACCACTGGCAGCATTTCCTTGGGCATGGCTTTGGTAGCAGGCAGGAAGCGAGTGCCGTAACCGGCTGCCGGGAACAAGCATTTCTTGATCATAAACGTCCTTAAACAAAGGCAGAGCCTGTGGAATTCGGCGCAGTCTAATCAGGCGGCTGTCACCTTACAATGCCCCGCCTGCGGCCGACCGATGCCATGATAGAGATAACCCAGTGTAGATAGTTCCAAGGGATCGTAAATATTACGGCCATCAAATATCACCGGCATGCGCATCAACCCGCGCACACGGCTGAAATCCGGCTGGTGGAACTGCTTCCATTCAGTCACCAGGGCCAGTGCATCGGCACCCTCCACGCAGGCGTAGGGGTCATCGGTCAGTTTCAGTTGGCCACTGGCCAGCGCCTGCGCATAGCGCTCGGCAACCCCGGCCAGCGCCACCGGATCGCAGGCCTGCACGCGCGTCCCTGCGGCCAGCAAGGCATCGAGCAGCACCAGGCTGGGGGCCTCGCGCAGGTCATCGGTGCCCGGTTTGAAAGCCAGCCCCCATACCGCCACGGTACGCCCGCGCATGAACCCACCGAAATGCTGCTGCAACGCAGTGAACAACAGGGTCTTCTGCTGATCGTTGCGGGCTTGTACTGCCCGCAGGATGGCAGGCTGATAACCTTGCTGCTCGGCGGTGCGGACCAACGCGCGGATATCCTTCGGGAAGCATGACCCCCCATAACCACAGCCGGCATAGATGAAATGGCTGCCGATGCGCCGGTCGCTACCGATGCCGTGGCGCACCTGTTCGATGTCCACCCCCAAGTGTGCGCACAGCCCGGCCAATTCATTGATGAACGATATCTTGGTCGCCAGGAAGGCATTGGCTGCGTACTTGCTGAATTCGGCCGCACGCGGGGACATCACCAGGATACGTTCGCGATTGCGCACAAAAGGCGCGTAGAGGCGTTGCAAGGACTGCTGTGCTGCCTCGTTGTCCGTGCCGATGATGATGCGGTCCGGGCGCATGAAATCGTCGATGGCGCTGCCTTCCTTGAGAAACTCCGGGTTGCTCGCCACCTCGACGGTAAAACCGGCGCTGCGGTCGCGCAGGCCCTGCATCACGTGCCGGGCCACGCGCTCTGCGGTGCCCACCGGCACGGTCGACTTGTTGACCACCAGGCAACTGCGCGGCAAATGGCGGCCAAGGCTGTCGGCCACGGCCAGCACGTGCTGCAGGTCGGCCGAGCCATCTTCCTGGCTGGGCGTGCCGACAGCGATGAACACCACCTGCGCCTTGGCCAGCGACGGCTCCCACTGGTCGCTGAAGCTCAGCAGCCCTTGGCCGATCCCAGATTGCAACAGTGCCTGCAGCCCCGGTTCATGGATCGGACACTGGCCCTGACGCAGTTGTGCCAGGCGCTGCGGGTCGCGTTCCAGGCACACCACCCGGTTGCCCATCCCGGCGAAACAGGCTGCCGTCACCAACCCTACATACCCTGCCCCGATCACACAGAGGTCCATGGCCGCGCTCCTTGAGTGAGATAGCGGACATTGCTACCCCGCAGGGGTTGCAAAGCGGTGACGGCCGGATGACAGAACCGTGAGGCCAACGGTGAGCGCGTCAGCTACCTGTTCCCTGCCCGATCAGCACCCCCTCGACCTTCTGCCCATACAGGTTGACCCCGTCGTTGGCATGGAACTTGAGCCGGGTCTTCTCGACAGAGCCCTCCACCAGCCGAGGGTCCTGCGGCCGTTCGTGGCGATTGACCCAGGCTGCCACATCCCACGCCTGCTGATCACTCAGGCTGCCTGGCCGGCCCAGCGGCATGTTGTGCTTGATGAAGGAGGCCGCGGTGTTGATCCGGTGCATGCCGGCACCCCAGTTGTAGGAATCCTTGCCCCACAAGGGCGGCATCACGTATTCGCCGGCCACTTTCTGCCCTTCACCATTGTCCCCGTGACAGATGGCGCACTGCTCGCGGTAGACCTGCTGGCCGCGCTTGAAGTCGTAGCCACCCTGGGGTTGTGGTACCTCAGGGTAGCCACGCCCGGCGATCTCCACACCGGTAGGCGCTTTGGTGGACAGCCAGTAGGCATAGGCCGACAGCGCAGTCATCTGCGGGCTGTCGGCGGCCGGGGGCTTGCCGTTCATGCTGAACTGGAAGCAGCCCTGGATACGTTCGGCGTAGGTGTTGACCTTGTCGTTCTTCTTGCGATAGGCCGGGTACATAGGGTACGCACCCCACATCGGCGCGGAGTTTGCCAGGCGGCCCTGGTCGAGGTGGCAGTTACTGCAGTTCATGCCATTACCCACCGCCTCGGGCATCAGTCGGCGGGTGTCGACGAACAGCGCATGGCCCTCGCGTACCATTTTGCCGAAGGCGTTGTCCGGCAGCTCACGCTCAGCGGGAGGCGCGAACTGCGCTGAGGCCTGGGCAGCAGGAACGTTCAACTGCGACTGGTCTTCCATGGCGATGGGCGCCGCAACGGCGTGCCCCATGGCCGACAGCAGCAACGCTGGCATCAATGCTTTCATGGCTTTCATGGCTTTCATGGCTTGACCTCCTGGCTGGCAGGGTTGGCAAAGAATTCTGCGATTGCCTGGACCTCTTGGTCGGTCATGGCCTTGGCCACACCGACCATCAGCTGATTGGGGTCGTTGCTGCGGCTGCCGTCGCGCCAGCCGTTGAGTTGCGCCACCAGGTAGCTGGCAGGCTGCCCTGCCAGGGGCGGAAAGTGCTCGCCGACACCACTGCCACCGGGGCCATGGCATTGCACACAACCGGGGATGTTGCGGCTCCAGTCGCCGTAAAGGGCCAGCCGGGTGGTGGGGTCGTCTGCGATTTGCTGGCGGCGCAAGCCGGGGGCCGGCTCGCCAGGCAGGCTGGCCAGGTAGTCGCTGACGGCCGTGATCTCATCCTCGGTCAAGGCTTTGGCCAGCGGCTCCATCACCGCCTGTTTGCGGCTGCCGGCACGCCAGTCATGCAACTGCTTGCTCAGGTAGCCGGCCGGCAGGCCGGCCAGGCGGGGGAACCCAGCGGCGGCTATACCCTTGCCGTCCGGGCCATGGCAGCCCAGGCATGCCATGGCGGCAGGGTTGGCGCCACCCTGGGTGAAGATTTTCTGGCCATCGGCGGCGTGCGCCATGGGCCAGGCCAGGATCAGCAGGCTGCCGACCAGGACTCGACTCAACGGGGTCATCACGAATCTCCATTTCTTTTGTTATAAGCTTAGGCTTAAAACACATAAGCAAATGGATACTAGCCCCGCCAGGGAATTGCCAACAACGCCAACCCGACCAACAGATGGCAATTGGCCTGTTAAGCGCGTTTTACTTGAGCCAGATCAACCGCCAGAGATGCACTTGGTCGCCGCCGTACGCACATCACCCAGGCGCAGCGGGAAGTTGTTCAAGCGTTCATGCAGCTTGATGCTGCTGCCGCTGCCACGTTCCTCGATGTCCACCAGTGCCGCTGGCCCGGCGCCGGCAGTCAACTTTTGCGGCACGATCAACCGCAGGCCATCGTCGCGCTGCTCTTCGACCAAGGGATCACGGGTGTTCGCCAGCTCTGCCTTGACACAGTCGGCATACTCGCGGGGCGTCTTGCCAGAGATCACATCCATCGTTTCGTGCGACTGCTCCAGCTCGGAAACGCTGACACAACCACCCAGCGTCAGGGACAACGCCGCCACCATCCACTTCATTTGGCACACCTCACCTATCAGGAATGCATCAGACCACGGCCAGGCACTTTTGCTCCGTGCTTTGGCAGATTTATCTAGCCCCATGCCATCAGGCGCGCCAGCCAATCCCGACATCGTGGTATCGTTCGCGTTTGCAGAACCCGACTTTGCGGAGCACCCCATGAAATTCGTACACCAGCGCGAGCATCTCAACGAGGACGACATCGTTGTCGTCGAGTGCTCTCAACGCTGCAACATCCGCCTGATGAACGACGCCAACTTCCGCAGCTTCAAAAATGGCGGCCGACACACTTACCACGGCGGCCACTTCGAGCGGTTCCCGGCCAAGATCACGGTACCCAGCACCGGTTTCTGGAACATCACCATCGACACCGTCACCACCCGTCCCATCTCGGTAACGCGCAAGCCGACCTTGACCCACAAGATCAAGATCATCCGTCGTTCGTCGTCCAAACTCAGATAAGACCGCCATGACCCAGAACATCAAGTACGTCATCAAATACAAGCTCGACGGCGAACGCCGCTGGGATTTCGCCGTCATGCCCGATGCCTCGCACGAGCAGGCACTCGATGCCCTGCGCAAGATCCACGGCGACGACGCCGACAAGATCAGCGACATCCAGGTCAGCAAGGCACTGTAAAACCGCAGGGAGGACTGCATGAGCAACTGGCCCGACCATCGTATTCTCGATCTGCTGGGCATCGAGTTGCCCATCCTCCAGGCGCCCATGGCCGGCGCCAGCGGCTCGCCCCTGGCAATCGCCGTGGCCAAAGCCGGTGGCCTGGGCGCCCTGCCCTGCGCCATGCTCACGGGCGAGCAGGTGCGCGGCGAGATTGCAGCCTTTCGCAGCGCTTGCCCGGGCGCCCCGCTTAACCTGAATTTTTTCTGCCACCAGCCGCCCACCCCAGACACCGACCGCGAAACGCGCTGGAAGCTGGCACTCAAACCGTATTACACAGAAGTTGGCGCCGACTTCGAGGCTCCCACTCCGGTTTCCAACCGTGCACCGTTCGACGAGCACAGCTGCCGGCTGGTCGAACAATTGCACCCTGAGGTGGTGAGTTTCCACTTCGGCCTGCCTGAGGCTGCATTGCTGCAGCGGGTAAAAGCAGCCGGGGCCAAGGTGCTGTCCAGTGCCACCACGGTGGAAGAAGCGCTGTGGCTGGAGGCCAAGGGTTGCGACGCGATCATTGCCATGGGCAGTGAAGCCGGTGGCCATCGCGGCATGTTCCTCAGCGAAGACATCAACAGCCAGATCGGCACCTTCGCCCTGGTGCCGCAGGTTGCCGATGCAGTGGGCGTGCCGGTGATCGCCGCTGGCGGCATCGCTGACCACCGTGGCCTGGTTGCAGCACTGGCCCTGGGCGCCAGCGCCGTGCAAATCGGCACGGCCTACCTGTTCTGCCCCCAAGCCAAGGTGGCTGCGGCCCATCGACGCGCGCTGGACAGTGCACCGGCCAGCGACACGGCCCTGACCAACCTGTTCACCGGGCGCCCGGCGCGCGGCATCAACAACCGCGTCATGCGCGAGCTGGGGCCGATGAGTGAACTGGCGCCACGCTTCCCCCTGGCAGGCGGCGCGCTGATGCCGTTGCGGGCAATCACCGACCCGCAAGGCAACAGCGACTTCAGCAACTTGTGGGCGGGGCAAGCGTTGCGGCTGGGCAAGGCAATGCCGGCTGAACAGTTGACCCGGGAGATTGCAGAGAGGGCGTTGGCGCTGGTTGGGCGTTAGGAATTTATCGGGGGTGCCGGCTTGCAGGGGCTGCGGGGCATGGCACCGGCTGTGCCGGTGATTACCGGCAAGCCGGCTCCTGCAAGGATTGCAAGCCAGACAGCACCTTCCGGCTTGGGGCCTATCGCTATATAGTTACCGCTATAACGATAACCTGCACTCCTAGGGAGCTGTTTTCATGCGTATCCGCCTGCCCCACCTCACCGCCACTGCCCTCGCCTGCCTGCTATCACTCAACAGCGCCTGGGCCGACGAGGTGCAGGTTGCGGTCGCGGCAAACTTCACCGCGCCGATCCAGGCCATCGCCAAGGACTTCGAGAAAGACACCGGCCACAAGCTGATCGCCGCCTATGGCGCCACGGGGCAGTTCTACGCACAGATCAAGAACGGCGCACCGTTCGAGGTGTTCCTCGCCGCCGATGACAGCACCCCGGCCAAGCTAGAGCTGGAAAAGGACATCGTCCCCGGCTCGCGCTTCACCTACGCCATCGGCACCCTTGCGCTGTGGTCGGCCAAGGAAGGCTATGTTGACGCCCATGGTGAGGTACTGAAGAAAAACCAGTACAAGCACCTGTCCATCGCCAACCCGAAGACGGCACCCTACGGCCTGGCCGCCACTCAGGTGCTGGCCAAGCTTGGCCTGGCCGAAGCCACCCAGGGCAAGATCGTCGAAGGCCAGAACATCACCCAGGCCTTCCAGTTCGTCTCCACCGGCAATGCCGAGCTGGGCTTCGTCGCCCTTTCGCAGATCTACAAAGACGGCAAAGTCACCGGCGGTTCGGCCTGGGTCGTACCGCCCGAACTGCACGACCCTATCCGCCAGGACGCCGTCATTCTCAACAAGGGCAGAGACAACCCGGCGGCCAAGGCACTGGTTGAATACCTCAAAGGCCCAAAAGCTGCTGCGCTGATCAAATCCTATGGTTATGAACGCTGATGCCGCTGGACGCCAGTGACCTGGGTGCCATCTGGCTGACGGTGAAACTGGCCAGCCTGACCACCCTGATCTTGCTGCTCATCGGCACGCCCATAGCCTGGTGGCTGGCGCGCACGCGCTCTTGGCTGCGCGGGCCGGTGGGTGCGGTGGTGGCGCTACCACTGGTGCTGCCGCCGACGGTGATCGGTTTTTACCTGCTGATCGCCCTCGGCCCGCAGGGTTGGATAGGCCAGGCCACCGAGGCGCTGGGCCTGGGAAGCGTGGTGTTCAGTTTCACTGGCCTGGTGATCGGCTCGACGGTGTACTCCCTGCCGTTCGTGGTGCAACCGCTGCAGAACGCCTTCGCAGCAATCGGCCAGCGCCCGCTGGAAGTTGCCGCCACCTTGCGCGCCAGCCCGTGGGACACCTTCGTGCATGTAGTACTGCCGCTCGCTCGGCCTGGCTTCATCACCGCCACCATTCTCGGTTTCGCCCACACCGTAGGCGAGTTTGGCGTGGTGCTGATGATTGGCGGCAACATCCCCGACAAGACCCGCGTGGTCTCGGTGCAGATCTTCGATCACGTCGAAGCCATGGAGTATACGCAAGCCCACTGGCTGGCAGGTGCCATGCTGGTGTTCTCGTTCCTGGTGCTGCTCCTGCTGTACGCGGGGCGCCGTGGCAAGCCTGGCTGGAGCTGAAATGACCGGATCGATTGTGGCGCGCCTCAAGCTTGCGCGTGACGACTTCACCCTGGATGTCGACCTGCAACTGCCAGGGCGCGGCATCAGCGCGCTGTTCGGCCATTCCGGCTCGGGCAAAACCTCGTGCCTGCGCTGCCTGGCCGGGCTGGAACGGGCTGCGAGCGCGTACATCGAGGTCAACGGTGAAGTCTGGGAAGACAGCACACGTGGCCACTTCCTGGCGCCGCACCTGCGCCCGGTCGGCTACGTATTCCAGGAGGCCAGCCTGTTCCCGCACTTGTCGGTGCGCGGCAACCTGGAATTCGGCTGGCGGCGAATTGCACCAGGCCAGCGCAAGGTCAGCCTCGACCAGGCCTGCCAGCTGCTGGGCATCGGCCACCTGCTCGAGCGCAGGCCCGCGACCCTGTCCGGCGGCGAGGCCCAGCGTGTGGGTATCGCCCGGGCGCTGCTCAGCAGCCCGCGCCTGTTATTGATGGATGAGCCCCTGGCCGCACTGGACGGGCCGCGCAAGCGCGAGATCCTGCCCTACCTGGAGCGCCTGCACGAGGAACTGGACATCCCGCTGGTGTACGTCAGCCATGCCCAGGATGAAGTGGCGCGGTTGGCCGATCACCTGGTGCTGCTGGAGCAAGGCAAGGCCACGGCCAGTGGCCCGATTGGCCAGACGCTCGCGCGCCTGGACCTGTCGCTGGCCCAGGGCGACGATGCCGGCGTGGTGTTCGAGGGCCTTGTGGTTGGCCACGACCCGCAGTACGGCCTGCTGGACCTGCGCCTGGCTGGCCACGAAGCGCCTTTACTACGCATTGCCCACCCGGCACACAGCATGGGCAGCGCCTTGCGCGTGAAGGTTCAGGCCCGCGACGTCAGCCTCACGCTAACGGCAGATGGTACCTCCAGCATCCTCAACCGGCTGGCGGTGCGCGTACGCGAAGTGCACCCGGCGGATAACCCGGCGCATGTGCTGGTAAGCCTGGATGCCGGCGGCAATGCCCTGCTGGCGCGCATCACCCGCTTCTCGGCGGACCAGCTCGGCCTGCACCCGGGGCAGGCTTTGTTTGCGCAAATAAAGTCGGTAGCGCTATTGGGCTGAGCATCGCTCGCACGGCCGCTGTCCATTGATCAGTGACCTGAACGAGGCCTGCCGCCCATGCCTGACTGCAACTTGCCCGCCAGCCTGCATTACGTTGACGATAGCCAGCCCGGCCTGAGCCGGCGCCGCTGGCGTGACCGTTTCATCTATTTGGATGCCCAAGGCCAACGTGTGCGCGACAGTGAAACGCTGGCGCGCATCGCCGCCCTGGTGATCCCGCCGGCCTACACCGACGTGTGGATCTGCGCCGACCCGCAAGGCCACCTGCAAGCCACAGGGCGCGATGCGCGTGGCCGCAAGCAGTACCGCTACCACGCCCAGTGGCGCGAGCTGCGCGATCAACACAAATATGGGCGCATGCTGGCCTTTGCCCAGGCATTGCCCAAGCTTCGCGCACAGCTGGAGACACACCTGGCGCGCCCGGGGCTGGACCGGGAAAAGGTAATGGCACTGGTGGTCAGCCTGCTGGACCACACACTGATCCGCATCGGCAACGAGCGCTACCTGCGCGACAACAAATCCTACGGCCTGACCACGCTGCGCAACCGCCACGTCAAGGTCGAGGGCAGCACCATCCGCTTCCAGTTCCGCGGCAAGCGCGGCGTGGAACACAATGTCACCCTGCGCGACCGACGCCTGGCCAACCTGCTCAAACGCTGCATGGAGCTGCCGGGGCAGGCGCTGTTCCAGTATCTGGACGAAGAAGGCCAGCGGCACAGCATTGGGTCCAGTGAGATCAACCAGTTCCTGCAACAACTGACCGGGGCCGATTTCACTGCCAAGGATTACCGCACCTGGGCAGGTAGCAGCCTGGCGCTGAGCCTGCTCAGGCCGCTGGCCTGGGAGCCCGAGAGCGAGGCAAAGCGCCAGGTTGCGAGTATCGTCAAGCAGGTGGCCGCGCGCCTGGGCAATACCCCTGCCGTGTGCAGGCGCTGCTACATCCACCCTGCAGTGCTGGAGCATTACGCCTTGGGGCGCCTGGCAGAGCTGCCAGGCAGCCGTGTGCGCAAAGGCCTTGATCCCGAAGAGGTAGCGTTGCTGTTGTTTCTGCAGGCACTGGAGCAAGCGCAAGCCAATTGAGCGAACCTATGCCTGCAATCATGCAGAGAAATTTCCCATTAAGGCCGAAGCCCCCTATCCTTGCCACCGAGCACCTTCGCCGGGACGCTTACCGCGTTTTACAACGGCACCTGCAACTAAAGACACACAACAGAATTTGTCTGACGGGGAATTAATATCCGCCGAAAGCGTCTTTAATGAGAAGGAAGAGGGACAGGCTCCCACCACTGCGGCACTTGCCGGGTGGATTTTGATATCACCAAGGAGAACTACATGCTGATACTCACCCGTAAGGTTGGCGAAAGCATCGTCATCAACGATGACATCAAAGTCACCATTCTGGGCGTGAAGGGGATGCAGGTGAGGATTGGCATCGATGCACCAAAGGATGTCCAGGTGCACCGGGAAGAAATCTTCAAGCGTATCCAGGCCGGC
Source organism: Pseudomonas sp. M2 (assembly GCF_015751845.1). NCBI lineage: Bacteria > Pseudomonadati > Pseudomonadota > Gammaproteobacteria > Pseudomonadales > Pseudomonadaceae > Pseudomonas > Pseudomonas sp. M2. The sequence continues at coordinate 4,528,883 of NZ_JADOUD010000001.1, read as the reverse complement.
AGCCCGGCCCCGGAAAAGCACGACGACCAACACTGATTGCGACACTTCAAGCCGCACGGACGCGCTTGATCGATTGGGTACACACACCGCAGCCCGAGCCTCAGGCGCCAAGCAGCTCGCGCACTTTGGCGATCAACTTGTCCACGTCGAACGGTTTGTCGAACGCCGCAGCGAACAGCTCCGGGCGTCCCTGGCTGGCCTGCGCGCCGCTCATGAGGATCACGGGCAGGTCGGGCAACTGCAACTCTTTGCGGATCGCCAGCACCAGCTCTTCGCCGTTGAGCACCGGCATCATGTAATCGGTGATCACCAGATCCACGCGTTTTTCCTGTAACGCTTCCAGGGCCTTGCGCCCATTGCTCGCCTTTTCCACCAAAAAGCCTTCGTCCTCCAGGGCAAAGCCCAGGATATCGGCGATCAGATATTCGTCATCGACGATCAGGATAGTGTTCATCAGCAGGCCCTTCACCCGCTGCCTTGGGGCACCGGAGTACCCGAGAGCACACCGGATGCGCCCTCGAAAGTCTTGTCCAGGTGGATGCCCTGCGGCCCGATACGCAACTCATGCAGCGCGGGGTCGTGATGGCTGTCACGCACCTTGAGCACAGACAACATGCGCCGCAGTTGCGAATCCAGTTCGACAAAACGCATCAGCAAGAGGTTATCGACGATGCTCGACAGATCGGGGGCCGGGGCGGTGATTTCCGAGCCGAAGAGGTCGCGCATCTCCCAGGTGAGCATGACGCTGATATCGCGTGCGCGCAGCTCGCCAGTCAAGGCGCGGAAGAACGCGTTGAGCCGTGCCGGATCAGTTGCCAGGCGGCTGAATGCGCCCAGGCTGTCTATCAGGACACGCTTGCTGCCCTGCTGCTGAACTTGTTCCAGCAGGCGCGCACCAACCTGGTCGAGCAAACCCTCGGTAGTCGGCTGCCAGCTCAATTGCAAAGCACCTTGCCGTTCCAGCGCGGCGAAATCGTAACCCAAGGAGGTGGCCTTCAGGCGTAACCTTGCAGGTGTTTCATAGAAGCCAAAATGCAGCGCGGGGCCTTGGGCAGTTGCTGCGCCAAGAAAGGCCAGGCCCAGTGACGTCTTGCCAACGCCCGAGGGGCCCATCAACAAACTGACCGAGCCACTGGCCAGCCCGCCCCCCAGCATTTCATCCAGCGTGGATACGCCCGTGGTCACCTGGCTCAGCGTGGCCGAGCCCAGCTGGCTGGGGTGGCTGTACAGCGCCTCCAGGCGCGGATACACATGGATCCCGGCCTCGTCGATCAGGCATTCATGGCGCCCGGACAGCGCCCCACTACCCCGCGTTTTGCGCAGTTGCACATGGCGCACGGCGCGGCTGCCCAGCAGTTGTTCGCCCAGTTCGATCACGCCATCGACCATGGTGTGCTCGGGGCTGCCTTCATCGAGCCGGGCACTGGTCAGCAGCAGCACGGTACAGCCGGCAAAAGCGGCATGCCCCTGCAATTCGGAAACGAACTTCTTGGTGTCCAGTGCCGTTTCCGCGCGGACCCGGGCGTTGAGCACGCCGTCAACGATCAGCAGGCTGGCTTGCTGCCGGCCGATTTCCTGGCGGAGCAATTTGACCACCGCATCGAGCCCCTCTTGTTCAAGGGTATCGAAGGCGCTGACGAATTGGACCTGGTCACCGATCAGCGTCGAGTCGAAGAACCTCAAGGTCGCCAGGTACTGAAAAAGCCGTTCATGGGACTCGCTGAGCAAGGTGGCAACCAATACTCGGCCGCCGTTGCGCACATGACCACAGGCCAATTGGTTGGCGAGAATGGTCTTGCCGGCGCCAGGCGGCCCCTGAACGATGTATGAGCCACCTGCGACCAGGCCGCCCTTGAGTAGGGCATCGAGCCCTTCGATCCCCGTCAACAGCCGCTTGAGTGCCTGAACCATGAGGATTACCTGTGGAGTTGAGGGGCCGCAGCGCGCTCCGACGTCGGCAGGTAAAGGCGTATGCAGGTGCCTTTGCCGACCGTGCTCTGCACAGTGATTGCGCCGTTGCTTTGCTTGGCAAAGCCGTAGGCCTGACTGAGCCCAAGGCCTGTACCCTTGCCAAAAGGCTTGGTGGTGAAAAATGGCTCGAAGATGCGTGGCAGTACTTGGGGGTCGATGCCAGCACCGGTGTCGCGCACTTCAAAGCACACGAACGGGCCGTGCAGCCCGTCCACTTCGCCCGTCAGCACCACAGCATCAAGCGCAATGCAGATCGCACCCCGCTCGCCAATTGCATCGCGGGCATTGAACAGCAAATTGAGCAATACCATCTGTAACTGCCCGGCATCCACTTCGATCACGGGCAAGTCAGGTTGCAGGTGCTCCTGCAACTCGACATCGCTCGGCAAGGCGTGCTCCAGCAAACTGCGCGTCGAAGCCAGCACAGTGGCGGGTGCGACCATCGTGACATCCATCTGCCGATGCCGAGCGAACGTCAGCAGTTGCTGAGTCAGCTGGGTACCACGCCGGCCCGCATCCACGATGTGCTCCAGCATACGCTGCACACGCGCCGGGTCCTGGCTATTGAGTGCCAACTTGGCCGAACTCATGATGATAGTGAGCAGGTTGTTGAAATCATGCGCCAACCCACCGGTCAACTGGCCCAGCGCCTCGAGCTTTTGCGCCTGGAACAGTTGGGCGCGGATGGCGTCCAGTTGCAGTGCCGATTCGCGCCGGTCTGTAATATCGCGCGTGACCTTGGCCAGGCCAATGATGTGCCCCAGATCATCGCGGATCACATCGAGGGCGGCCAACGCCCAGAATTGCGTACCGTCCTTGCGTACCCGCCAGCCCTCATCCTGCGCCACGCCCAGTTCAAGGGCTTGCTTGAGCAAATAGTCAGGACGCCCTTCGGCGCAGTCCTGGGGGGTGAAGAACAGCGAGAAATGCCGGCCTATAACTTCGTCAGCACGGTAACCCTTGATCCGCTCGGCGCCTGCATTCCACGACACCACATGGCCAGAGGGGTCGAGCATGTAGATGGCATAGTCCACCACAGCCTGCACCAACTGCTCGTAGCGGTTGGCGGTCATTACAGGCGAGGCGATGCAGTCGGCTGAAACCATGCAAACTCCACAGGCACAGCGGTTGGGCGGCAATGAGTTCGGCCAGAGTAGCCCCCAAGCATGGGCGGACGATGAACCCGTCAGCACGGTGAGGACAGGCTTGGGACATGGATGCAGCACTCATTGGATCCAGTCAGGAACGGCACAGTGGCCTAATGACAGTAAGGTGTCAATCGCCTGTGCCAAAGCCACCCCACTTCTTAGATCATAGGCGCTATAGTTGACTCAAATATAACAATGGGTTATAAAGCGCGCTTGATTGCCAGGGCCTTCTGCTTAGAAGCGTGCCGGCATCACGCGTGCGAGTGTGGTGGAATTGGTATACACAGCAGACTTAAAATCTGTCGGCGTGAGCCTTGCGGGTTCGAGTCCCGCCACTCGCACCATACTTCCAGGAAAGGCGCCCTTGCGGCGCCTTTTTGCTGCCCGGCGGAAATTCGCCATGCAGCTGCTAAAGTGGAGCTTGTCTGCATCCACTGGAATGCCACCATGCGCTACTCCCTGTTCGCTGGCCAACGCGACGTGATCATCCTGATCGCCCGTGTGCTATTGATGATCCTCTTCGTCATTTCCGGCTGGGCGAAGCTGACCGGCTTCGATGGCACGGTCGGCTACATGACCTCGCTGGGCGCCCCCGCGCCCATGGTTGCCGCAGCGATCGCCGTGATCATGGAGTTCTTCGTCGCCATCATCCTGATCCTCGGCTTCTACACCCGCCCGCTGGCCTTCCTGTTCGCCCTGTTCGTGCTGGGCACCGCGCTGATCGGACATCCATTCTGGAACATGGTCGACCCTGAACGGGCCGCCAACATGACCCAGTTCCTAAAAAACCTGAGCATTGTTGGCGGCTTGCTGCTCCTGGCGGTGAGCGGCCCGGGGCGCTTCTCGCTGGACGGGCGTTGAGTCAGTCTTCCAGGTCGTCGTGCCAGGCTGGGTGGTCGCGCTCGTCGTCATCGAGGTCATCCAGCAACGCATCGTCCTCCTCGACTTCATCCTCGGCACCCTGAGCGTCCGCTTCGGGTTCGAAGCCGTCGTAGAGAAATTCGTGGTCGAGCAGGTGATCGTGTTCAGGCTCGTGCAGGTCGTCTTCGTGGCGCATGATCGCTCCTGGGAAAGTGGCACGCCTGTATAAGCGCATCGGGTGGCATGGTCAATGGATGGGGCGGGGGTTAATGCTGACTTAACCGGTAACCTTCATCCTGCAAGCTCTCCCTTCAAACGTGACTTGCCCGCCTTAATGGCGGGCTTTTTTTGCACTGCCCTTCATCAGTGACAGACTTCTTCGATGGAACTTCTCCCCCACCTGCCACGCTCGCAAACCTTGCAGGACCCGGAATTTTCAAGGAGAAATCTCATGGCAGTAAACATCGACAGTCTCATCATTACCACTCCGGTGCCGAAATCCGCCTCCAACCCGGTCGCCTTGGAAGTCACTGGCGCACAGGCATTGGCTAGCCTGACCCACGTTGTTGCACGCCAGAGTGACGGCTCGATACGCATGACCGCGCCGACCAAGGGTGCTTCCAGCAAAAGTACTCACCGAACACGCTGCGAATGGAAAGAAGCCGTGTATTGGTCACTGGGCAGCGCAGCGCGCCACCGCAATCACCAGACAATGACCCTTGAGAAGGTAAATCTGGCGCGAAAGGTGGTAATTGCCCAGTTGCATGTGAAAGACAATAACAGCCCGCCAATCAAGGTGTTCTGGAACAAAGGCAAAATCACTGTCGGCTTTCGTTCAGATTTTAACCAGGCCACGCCAGTCAACAGCACCGTGCTGGCCGAGGTGCCGCTGGGTACGCGTTTCGATGTGAGCATCGAGGTGAGCGAAAGTGGCGCTTGCATGGTCAGTGCAAGCAGCAATGGCCGCAGCGGCACCACGACCGCACTGCAACTGGCGCCATCCTGGGCGACGCAGACGCTGAATTTTCACGGCGGCGTCTACAACCAGGTGGACTACAGCGATGACACGCCGGCAGAGGATGCCTCGGTGTGCGTGATCAGCGCACTTGAACTGAGCCATGAGTGAGCCAGCCATGACAGGCTGCGAACAAGCTCTTCACAAATTTATGACAAGTGCATAGGCACACTGACATTGCTTCGTACGTTCTTTAGGCCCGCCACTTGTTGGCGGGTTTTCTTTTTCTGGTGCCTTGGGGGTCGCACGACTGGCCGGGCTCGCGCGCCAAAAACTACTGACGGGCGCTCAGACCGGAGCGTCAAGAACGGTCACCCTCACACCCGTAGCCAAAACCTCGTACTCTGTTTCAGAAATCTTTTTCACATCCCCCCCAGCCTGCATTTCGAAATGCTTCAAGCCCTCATGCCGAACCATGCCGTGCGGCGAGCGCTCAACGGTTTCATCTTGATAAATGTTGATCACGTACCGCACGTTGTCCGTGCCGACACCGATGATTTTTCCGACATATTTATCTGCCATGTCCGCATCTCCTTCATTACCTCACCGTAGCGGGTGCTTGTTGATCAAGCCACCCTGCTGAGGGATGCAGCCGACTTTCAGACAATCGGGTGCCGCAGCGCCCAACAAGCTCACGCACGACCCTTGGTCAACTTTTTGTACTAATCAGTACATTCCATGGGTAAAATCCACTACGACTGGCAATTGCCCTACAAACCTACGATCTGGTCATGGAGTGTATTGAGACGATGCAAACGGATTCAAATCGCCTGATGACCGCTCTGGAGCACAAGATGCTGCTTGAGAATTTCAGCATCAGCGCTACCCGGATTGAGGAGCAACTGAAATACATCGTTTGCGGGCAATCCACATCAGGCGAACTAGAGGTGCTGCTTGGCCCATATGAGAATTGCGAGAGCCTGGGTGACCTGAGATTGCTCAGGTGGGTGTTTGTCTACACTGAGGGGGCCCTGGGCCTGAGCGACCCTCAGGTACTTACGGTGGCAATCGACGCAAAGGGCTGCGTAACTGATTTTGCCCTCGTCTAGCGTGCTGACCTGATCGGAGAATCCCTTTCCTCTTGGAATAACGCACTTACCCACTCGACAAATACGCGCACATTGGGGGACAGGCGCCGGCGATCCGGAAACAGCACGGAAACGGTCTTCGGCTCGACTGGAACATCCGGCAGAACCTCCACCAGGCCCCCGCTATCGATGTATCGCTGCAACGCCGGGCGCAACCCCTGCACCATCCCGACCCCCGCCAGCGCGCAGCAGAGTAACGCCCCGGCATTGTCGACGACGATGGCGCTGCGCATCTTTACACTGATCATTTTACCGTTGCCCCTGAATCGCCAAGGCATGATCTGGCGGCGCTGCTCAACCATGAAGTTGACTGCCAGGTGCGCCTGTAAATCATCCAGCGTGCCGGGTAACCCATGTTTCTTTACGTAGGCGGGAGCCGCGCAGGTCACCAAAGCAACCTCGCCGATACGTTTGGCAACCAGGCTCGAATCATCCAGATCACCGAGCCGCACGGAACAATCGATGCCTTGCGCGATAAGGTCGTTCAGATTGTCAGAGGTTGCCAGAGATATTTCCAGGCCAGGGTAGCGATCCATGAACTCGGGCAATCGCGGGATTATCACCGCCTGGCCGAGTACGGTCTGCATGTCGATCCTGAGCTTGCCTCGCGGCGGGCGGGTCGGCGAAAACCAGTCCAGCGTGTCCGCTAGCTCAGCGAGTAATTTCAGGCTTCGTTCATAGAACTCATCGCCAGCGGGCGTAGTGTTCACCCTGCGCGTGGTGCGGTGTAACAGCTGAACGCCCAATTCGTGCTCAAGATTCTGGATGAGCTTGGAGAGTGCCGGGCGATGCACATTGAGCGCCTCGGCCGCTTTGGTATAGCTGCCATGCTCAACAACTGCCACGAACATTTGCATGGCTTCGATCAGGTTCATCGCGATCTTCCAGTTACCTGTGCATTGGGCCAGACGTACTCTGCACTAAGGACGATAGCGAAGCCAGGCGCCTCTCTCATACACCAAAACAAAATATGCCATCACTGCTTGGTAGCAAGCAGCGATGGCATACCGCAGCCTGGCTGACGGCCGCAGGATGCTATTCAGTCAACCACGACGACGATCTTGCCGATCTGCGCATTCGACTCCATTCGGCGGTGTGCTGCCGCAATTTCATTGAGCGGGAAGACCTGGTCGATGACGGGCTTGAGCTGACCACCTGCCAAGCCTTTGCCAACGAATGCCTTGGCATTGGCCAGCTTTTGAATATCTGTGGTGATTTCGAACAGCTCGTAGCCGCGCACGGTCAGGTGTTTGCCAAGAATGTCGAAGACCGGAACCGGGATATCGCGATGATCGAGAGCGCCGTACTGGAAGAAGATCCCGGTATTGGCCATGGATTTGATCAACTTGGTTGCCTCGGGGCCACCAACGGGGTCGAAAACAATACGCGCGCCTTCGCCCTCGGTGATCGCGGCCACCTCGGCAATCAGATCCTCTTCCTGGGTGGCGATTACATATTTTGCACCAACATCCAGCAACGCCTGGCGCTTGGCACTTGTGCGAGTAAGGGCCACCGGGATGGCGCCTAGCATGTTGGCGATCTGGATCGCTGCCAGGCCGACACTGCTCGACGCAGCCGGGATGAGCACGGTTTCGCCAGCCTTTAGATTGCCGTACTCAACCAGGGCGCCGTATGCAGTGACAAACATCATCCAGCTGGCCGCTGCCTCCACGAAGCTGAGGTTGGACGGATGCTTGACGACAGCATGCGCGGGCGCATTGACCACCTCGCCATACATGCCGTAATCAGCGAATGAAAACGACGGCACGACGCTAACTACGTCACCGGGAACAACATCGCTGACGTCACTACCAACCGCGCGGACAATCCCGGCCGCTTCATAGCCGAGCTTCGCCGGGAACTGCGGATCAATCACGTACTGCCCAGTGCGGTACATGATTTCCGCACGGTTCAAGCCGATAGCTTTTACTTCGATCTGAACCTCGCCGCTTTTCGGCGCGGGTACAGCGACTTCATCGAGAATCAGAACATCAGCGTCACCGGTACGGTGAAAGTGAACGACCTTGGGCATGGCACACCTCATTAACGGCTAGGGATAACGGTTCCTTCTGGAAGTCGCGCCCATGCTACCCACCCGTTTGCCTGGGATAGAGAGCTGTTCGGCTCATAAATTGGTACTCAACAAGAACCAATCCCTGGCCGGTCAGCGAATAGAAAGGGCGCGCAGGGCGCATCGAAAGTGAGCCGACCGGCCGTGACCTGCTCATTGAAACACTGCTTGAACGCCGCAAGCTCCAGGGCGTGCGCGACTCTCGGCTCATCACCGACGGCTCCGGGCCTGCGAATGAGAAGATCACCAAGCGAGTTTATCGTCGCGTCAGCGAGGTGGTCAGCCCAACCAAGTAACGGTCTGATGCGCAAACGATGCCTTGTGATGCGGAAACGATCAGGTTTTCTAGCGCGCAAAGAAAAACCCCGCAGACGTTAATCTGCGGGGCTTTCGAATGTGGAGGCCGAGGTCGGAATCGAACCGGCGTAGACGGATTTGCAATCCGATCTAAGAATTGCCGTTTCATGCGGACTGTATCGAAAAATCAGTTCCAAAACGAAACTGGATTTGCTCGCCTACAACCCGCATTCTAAAAGGGTCGTCGTTTCAGTTTTGGAACCGTTTTTTGGCCATCTTCCCGCCACCCTCCAGTAATGGAGTAGCGCAAAAAGCAGACAACAAGCCGCGCTTGATCCGGTATAGGGTCGGCACTGATTGGAAGCCTCCTCGGTATCTACTGCCAACATCACCATGCAGTTTTTAAGGGGTGTTGGGTGGTGGTAAAGGATTGATTTCATTGGGCTAAACACCCCTCCGCCCCCCTCAATCTCCATCATTGGTATCCCCTGGTCCCCATGGCTAAATATCCGCTATCGACCCATGTGCTGCATACGGTCATAGGGAGGTTTAATACAAAAATGAGTTTAAATGAGCTTACGCCGAGAGATAATCGTCGACTGACTCAACAGTGCAATAACCGAACTCAAAGGCTGACATCAGCGCTGCATGTACGTGGGCGGCAGGTACAGCCACTCCGCGAAATGTCAGATCCAGCGTGGCGCAGGCGTCATGCAGCACAGTGACCTTATACCCCATGTCTACGGCAGCGCGAACTGCGGCATCAATGCACATGTGGCTCATCGCACCTATGACCACGATTTCATCGACGTTAGCGGCTTCCAACTGCTGCTTCAGATCAGTTTCCCTGAAGGCATTAATGTGTTTTTTTACGATTACAGATTCATTACCTTGTGGAGCTACATCGGGTTGGATTTCCGCACCAGCCGACCCCTTTGCAAAGATTGGAGCGCCTTCAGCGGACTCATGCCGTATGTGAAAAACAGGAAATCCCGTATCACGGGCGTGGCTGATCACCCGGATTGCATTCTCGACAATGGTGTCAACGCCGGTCAAAGGCAGCTTGCCAGTGGGTAGGTATTCGTTTTGCAGGTCAACTACAACTAGGGCTCGCTTCATGAGGAATCTCCAGTCAAATTATCAATGAACTGATGTAGAAGGCCGAGATTTCGTGGACAGGTAATCCAGCGTCATCTACGGCCCAATTGATTAGTACCTCAGCGAAGTGCCGTCTTCCGGAATATCGACTTGGCTTTCGATACCGTGCTTCGTGATGTAGGTACGCAACTGCTCACGGGACAGGGACATATGGTTGATTGCGTCCATGTGCACGGCGACAATTTTCGCGTCTTTGGCAGTTTTTGAGGCGCGCAATACATCTTCCTCGCCCATGATGATTGAGCCCTTGTACCCGGTCATCATTGCCTTGCCGGCATTAAGTACGATGATTTGTGGATGATATTTTTCGATGGTCTGATCCACCTCTTTACGCCAGACAGTATCGCCAGCGAGGTAAAGGGTCTTGTAGCCTGGCGCTTCGAAAACCACACCCATGGCCTCTCCTAGCGGCTTAGCGAGTGCGGGCACCGCATACATTTCATCTGTGCCATGTTGACCACCAGTTTTGGTAATTTTGACTCCGCCGAATTCAGCTTCATTAGTCAACACGCGCACATTTTTGAAACCCTGGGAGCGAATTAGCTGCGCGTCTTCTTCATGCTGAGCGAACAGAGGGATATCCTTAGGTAGTGCTTTCTGCGCAGCATCATCCCAGTGGTCGAGATGCGTATGAGTGACGATGACAGCGTCGACACCAGAGATCACTTTTTCCGGCGACTCGGTGAGGTCAACCAGTGGATTGCGCAGGTTGCTACGGTAGGTATTTTCAAATCCCGGATATGCGCCCTTTTTTGCAAGCATCGGGTCTATCAAAAATGTCGTCCCACCATAGGTGATTTTTGCCGTTGCGTTACGCACTTGCTCAAAAGCCACTTTATGAGATGCGTCAGGCGCTGCGGAGGCGGCTGTAGCTGCGAAGGCCGGCGAAGTGGCAGCGATGCTGATGGCAAAAGCCAGAGCTCTATATTTCATCAAATTGATCCTGTTGATTCATCAAGGACACCATTTTTGCTTAACGCTGGCGTGTCAAACAGTGGCCTGAATGACATATTTCGATATAATTGGGCCAAATGATGGGCATTATCGGTGGAAGCCGATGGTGGTCGGCGTGCCCTTTCCATCCGTGACAACGCGATCAGCGTGTGCGGTCGTCCATAACTCCTGTGTGCGATAGGCTTGAGCCATACAGGGTGAATCTGAGGCTGACAGATGCAATCCATACGTGTTGCTGTTCTAGCGTTTAATGGCGTAAGCCTGTTCCATCTATCTGTGCCGGGCGTCGTACTAGGTGCAGCGCGAGCCGCGCCTGATGAGCCTCTTTACGAGATCAATTACTGTGCTGAGGTGCCGGGACTGGTGAGCAGTGACCAAGGCATCGCGCTGGCGGTAACCCACGGCCTGGAACTGATGGAGGGGTCTGATGTAATTGTCATTCCAGCGTGGGGCGATCAATCGGTCACTGCATCTGCACAGCTAATGAGGGCGCTGCAGGTCGCCAATTCCAAAGGCAAGCTGATAGTAGGGTTATGCTTGGGCGCATTTGTGCTCGGCGATGCCGGACTACTTGATGGGAAAGAGGCAACGACTCACTGGATGGCCCGTGACGAGTTTGCGCGACGTTTCCCTGAGGTTCATTTTCGGCCTGAGGTGCTCTATGTAGGTGATGGCAATATAATGACCTCCGCCGGAACCGTGGCGGCAATCGATTGTTGCCTACATCTCATACGCCAGCGGCTCGGTGCTGATGTGGCGAATCGCACCGCTAAGATGCTGGTGACACCGCCGCATAGGCAGGGAGGCCAAGCTCAGTACGTAGAGCATCCTGTGCCGCAGCTACCTAGCGAGACTCATTTCTCTGATGTACTAGCGTGGGCTCGCATCAATCTGGCCGATGATTTGTCGCTCGACGTCATGGCAGACATGGCGAAAACGAGTAGGCGCACCTTTACTCGTCGGTTTAAGGAGACCACCGGCACTACCGTGTCCAAATGGTTGAGCGCTGAACGCGTTGCCAGAGCGCAGGAGTTATTAGAAAAGACTGACCTACCGATTGAATGCATCGCGAGTGAAGTAGGTTTTGGAACGCCCCTATCTTTAAGAAAACAATTTGGCGCTCATCTGGGCACATCGCCATCTGATTATCGGAAGATGTTTTGTCTCGGAATGAAGTCAAAGACTGACTAAGTGGCCACCATATTCCTAAGTAAATCTCGCCCAGTTCTGTCGGCAGTTAGTGTCCTCACGAAGCATACTGCCCCCCCTAGTGATCAATGGCGCGGGCGGCCGATTGCAGGCCAAAGCCAGAGGCCGCTATGGGTCGACAGCGGTCAGTCGCGACCGACTGCAGTCGACCCGAAGCAGTCCTTCAAAGAGGATAACTGACAGCCGCAAACCGCCGCTACAGAGCACTCAGCAGAGGTCATTACCAAATCATGATTAGATTCTCTGGCCCGTGGAGCACCATTGCTTCAGGCCCTGTCCAGGCGTCAGGGTGCACATTGACATGGAGAGTACCTCTATCTAAGACCAATACAATAACGTCGGCCTCTTCGTCTGCACGTATTTCTTTAAGCGCACAGCCAATGAGATCGGAAAAGATTAGACCTTCAAACCGACAAGGGTTATATATAGACAACACGGCGCCGCCCACAAAAAACTAGCTGGAGGTAGTCATCGACTTTTAGAGCGTCACTGACTAATAGATACGACAATGCGGACAACCATTCCTTGATGGGGGAACCGGGCGTCTGCTTAACCATGAAGCGCCGCCTCGACAATGCTCTGGACTCGGGCCATCGTTATACCGGTGTATTGCTCTACAGAGAGGGGGTGAACTGTATGATCAAATAAGATAAGTGGACGCTCACCCAAAGGCATAGTTTGAACTTGAATTTCAAGACCCAACGTTGACGGCTCGTAGGGCAAATCGCTCTGCAGCCACCCGCAGTACGGCGGTTCGGCTTCCCTGCCATCACGTTCCCAAAGCTCACACATTCGAAGAAAATTGCTTTCGCTCAATGAGATCCATGCCAACCAGGCAAATGGACCGACACCGTCGGTTACAGGGATGAGAATACGTCCTAGGACGAAGAAATGCTCGCCATCAATCACGCATTGATCAGATGACAATTCGCCTCGTTCATCTCGCTCGGTCTCTGGTATTGAGTACCAAAGGTCTGGCGCGCTCGGGCCAAAGCACATCGGCAACTCATCGTGCGGCTTGCCGCAGGTGTTACATATAAAACCGCTCACAGTGACTTCCATGTTTGTAGAGAGCCTAACGGGTGAATACCGCACAAGAGCGTTATTCAGCATGCTCGCAAGCCTACACGGCTAAACCCGGTACGTGAACGGATTTAAGTTCGGCTTTCAGCGAATAACTGTTGGTTCAAGGGCAGACGTGACCCGATGCCCCCCTTTCGCTACCAGGCGATGACTATCGGCAATCGGTGGCGGGCACTGCTCAGTCATGACTTCTCTTGGTCGACAGGTGTCCGCGATGACCGTCCGCTTGGGTCGTATGCGGACGGTCGCCAAGGGCGCTATGAGTTGAAAGCCGGTCGCAGCGAGCCATCATATAGCCACCTGTCATTCTGCGCCATCTACTGCTTCACCAGAGGCTGTGCGTTGCCAAGTCTGCCTACGGTTTTCAAGACCGTGGTATAAGCGCCCAATCCATGCGGTTTCAGGGGCAAGATCGATTCCAAAACAAAGGCGAAACGGCACGGCTACAGGCCGCATACTGCAAGGGTCGCCATTTCAGTTTTGGAACCGATTCTAGAGCGTTTTTACCTTCCATCCGGGAGACGCCCTAGCACATAGCACCGTGACATCAAAGGCATTATCCTTGTGCCTCGCCACATCACCGACCAGGACGCGCCACCATGAAGAGGCTAGCTGTAGCAATCGTATTGATCGCTCTGTCTCCCGCCGCATTTGCGGGATGTTACGGCACTGGTACCTTCAAGACTTGCACCGATAACAGCGGGAACACGTATAACGTTCAGCGCTTCGGCAACACCACGAACGTGCAAGGATTCAATGCTGGCAATGGCTCCTCTTGGAATCAGCACAGCACTACCATGGGAAACACCACCTTCCACAACGGCACCTCTGCCAACGGCAACTCATGGAACGGGACGAGCCAACAGATCGGCAATACAGTTATCAATCGTGGTGTTGACTCTCGTGGGAACGCCTATCACTCGACCTGCAACAGCTACGGCTGCTACTGAATTTCCAGTACTGCAGCAGTAGTGTGAGAAACGCACCTCAGGCCGCGCACTTCGCGGCCTATGCATCGGGTGTGTCTAATATGCATTAGCGATTTTGGTCGACTTTGGCCCAGTAAAACCACGTAGCTTTACCGCAGTTTTAGACATCCGAAGCACCCTTCCCTGGCGTTCTGCCAACTACGATCCGTCCTGGCTCGTGCTCAACCCAACCCTCATATTCAAAAAGGCCAATGTGCCAAGCATCCTCGTGCTCTAGCAGAGCCCACACCCTTGCCGCCTCCGCAAGCTCGAGCATGTCGCATAGGCAGCCATCATCAACTTCCCGGCGCCGGCGCGCGGCGAATGCCATCTCGCTGAGCACGGCCGCGCGTCCGTCGGGGTCCGTGACGAGGGCAAACCGGTCGTCAAGCTCAGCCAGCCAAGCCCGTGGTATTCCGCTCATCATTCAGTCCTGCACCACCACGACTGCGCATAGATCACGCCGTCGATTTCCTCCACCCCATTGATGTTCATGCCGAGCTGGGCCATGCCGTTGACCTTGGCATCGAGCAAGCGCGGGATGATGTCAGGCCCGGGTGTCGGGTTGAACACCCACGCTTGGGTCGCGACTCGGCCCAGCACTTCGCTGTGATGGTCACCAATATGGACGTCAGCCCGCAGGGGCTTGATCTTCCTGAGGCGATCAGAGGGGATGGCCACGCCATTCTCGCGGCGTCGAACGAGGAGGAAGTACATGGGGCACCTATACTGTATAAAAAAACAGTATCGTATAGAGCAGGCGTCTTGCGGGCAATTGTCGATCAGCGGACCTAATGAACGGGCGGCGGCTCTTCACCGCGAGCTGCGGCCATAGCACGAAGTTGGTAGTCGGTGACCGCCTGGTACTGTGCCTCGGCAATTAGGCGCAGACGCTCCAGCTCTTCCGCTGGCTCACCCGAAGCCTGTGCCTCATGGTAACGCTTCCATGCCTGTACGGCGTTGGTGTACATGGGATGATCAGGGTAGAGGATCGGCGGCTTACGGTTCATCGGAGCTCCATTCTGAGGCGGCCATCACTGAATGGTAGACGGTGCCCGTCCTGCTTGGATTAACTGGTAATCGATAACCGCTTGGTGTAGCGAATCCGCCAGTAGACGCAACCGCTGGATTTCACTCGAAGGCAAGCCAGCGGCCTCCGCTTCGTGATACTCCCGCATAGCATCGATAGCCTGTTTGATCAGCGGCTCACCCGCTTCCACCAGCCCAATAAAAGTGCGCTTCCCCACCACCCTGCTCCGATCAGTTGGTCAGCGCATTATAGGATGCTTCGCAGGCCAGGCCGGCTATTCGGGCACGGTCATAAGCTTTCGCCAGCTCTCCCGCTCGAGCATCAGCCCGGTCGCGCAGTTCGGAGAGCACCATTGCGGCGCGGGTGGCTGCTTGGCCTCGGGCGACAGCGGCGGTATCCGTGCCGGTGCAACTGACGGTGGCGGCGAGCTTGGCGCCTTCGTGCTGCAGCCGCTGGCCAGCAGCATCGGCGCCAGCAGCGCCAGCATCAGCAATCGTTCGTTCTTCCTGAGCATGCGCTCTCACCTCCTCCTGCGCCGTGGCGCGCCGTTGTTCTTCCTGCCGGGCACCGCGCTCGCCGAGCACCTCGGCCAGGCGGTCGCCGCTGTCTCGTTCTGCTGATGCCTGGTCGGCTTCGGCCCGCTCCACCGATCTGCCATGCTGGTAGACGCCCCAATAGGATGCCAACAACAGCAACAGGACAATGCAGCGCAGGGGCGCGCTGTATCTGGCTACCAGTTGTTCCATGCTGCCTCCCAGTCGGGAAGGTCGACCGTCTGGCCGGCCAGTTGATGGGTGCTGTCCGCCAGGTACTGGATGCGCCCTTCGGTTACGAAGGAGTGGCAGATAGTCTCCTTGCTGCCCATCCGATACCGAGACAGAACGGACGGCGTAAAGGTCGGGGCCTCGGCGTCGCCGTTATAGCCCCAGCGCGGCCCATTGCCTGCACCCACGTTCAGGCTATGGGGGAGATTGCAGCCATTGCAGAAAAACCAGGGCGAGCCATCTTCGGCCTGCCCCAAGCACCGGCCAATCGTCTTGATCGTCATGCCAGCGCCCTCCTTACCCCTTCGTCAATGATCGCCGGCGTATAAGGGTTGCCGCCGTTCTCATGAATGATGATGCTGACCACCATCCCGCGCAGCGTGACCGGATCTTTGATGTTGATCGGGTCGGTGGTGCGCACGCCCAGGCACTTGGCCACGGCTGCAGCGTAGGCCTGGGTGTCGTTCTCGTTGCTCGGCGCCCAGCGGTTGATAGTCTCAAGAACGGTATCGATACCCTTCCCGCCCACGCCTGGCATACCGTCTTTGCCCCGGTAGTTGATGAGCAGCTTGCCCAAAGCGCGGATGCCGTTCTCCGGGGTGTCGAAGATGGCGAAGCGGCCACCAGGTTCCTTGCCGATCTGGCCCTGCCAGTTGTTGCGAGGGTTGAAATCGATATTGCCGGGGTTGCGGTTGCGCACGCCCCGGGGCTGGGATTGGGTCATGAGTTTTCTCCAGGCAAAAAAAAACGCCTTGCGGCGGTCTTTGGGTAGGATCTGCCACAGGGGCGGATCAGGAACCAGTCAACAAGTGACCTTTGTCAGATCTCTGGTATGAGATTGCACTCTCGATTTGGCCCCTTATCAAATACCAAACTTAATGCAACGCTGTGGAGAGTAAATGGAACAATCAACGATCCAAAAGGCAGAGCTTATGGACGCACTCAGCATGGCGATCGCGTTTTACCAAAGCGGGTTCCCGCAAGAGGGGGAGGCGTCATTCAAGAAATTTGTCGCCAAGAAGCTCCCTGACCTTAAGGAGTCAATCTGCTACAAAAGCTTAGCCCTCTTCGCCCAAGAAGAGCATGTTGGTAGTTGGTCTAGCATGAAATGGAAGGAGACCGATAAGCGATGGGACAAACTGAACGAGTATGTGGAGAATTACTATCCATTTAGCGGATTCTTCACCCTTGCTGCAGCCTGCGTAATTTAATGCTGAGGGAATTTACTCCTTATCAACAATGGTCAGTCCGTTGGTGGGGCGGGCCAATCAATGATTTCGGGGTAGCCGCCCTGCTCAGGAACTCGGCTCAGCGCAACGCGGTATTTCTTCCAGAGCTTGAGACGGGCCTCTTCGTCCGTCGTTGCTTCGTCGATGTCGACCGCATCCTGCAGCGGGGCAATAGCGTCGTCTGCCACCTTGCGTAATCCGGCGATCTCTGCCTGAACTTGCTCCAGCAAAGCAGCAGCGGCAGCGGCCTCTTTCATTTCGGCCGTGACCATCATGGACCAATCAATGTCACTCATCGTCAACCACCTCGGCTTCGATTGGGTTAGGTTCGTCCTCAGCCAAAGGGGGCTCCTCGGGGGCACGGAGGCTGGGCTGCGGTAGGTCCACCGTGCCGTCATCAGTCAGGACAATCGGCTGCGGGAATCTTGTTTCCTCCGGGGCGTCAGCGCCGTGAGGAAGAATGAGGGTCAAGTGAAGCTCCCCGTTAATGCGGTCGACTTGTCCAGAGAACCATTTCGACGATATAGCCTCAGCCGGCAGGGTCGCGCCCTCCAATAGCGGACCGAAGTCGAACACGTCGCCGTTCACGTAAAGTAGATCGCCTTCGCGATCTACCATCAATTCCTCGTCCATGCGGACGGGCGACAACTTGATGATCATATGAAACACCCTCAATACCAGCGGCCGATTGCATGCCAAGTGTAAACAACATCAACACCGGATGGCACGGATGAATAAAGTTCGAACGTAAAGGTGCCATTCAAGGTGTTTGATCTATAAGGCAAGATGGTTACCCTGTAGGAGCCTGACCACACGCCTCCGCTCAAACTTACTAAGTTTGAATAAAATGGAACAGGCCACGTGATCAGGTCGCCGGCAGGGCTAATATAGACACCCCCCGCCACGGAAGTGATGCCCGAAGAGTATGTTTTCAAGCCCCAACAAATTTGAGTTCCGTCCGCAAAGCGAACATACTCGCCATTCGCATTACTACCGCGCTCAACGATTGCACCTGTCGGAACGCCACCGTTTTGCGACACTGTGCCGACGATATCGACAGTCTTTAACATGTACTGCCAAGGTTGCCAGACACCACCTACCTGTACCCGCTCATAAGTTCGGTGCGGTGTTTGAACGCTCGTGAATACCTGCTTCGCATAACCCGAGGTAGGGTGGCGGTAGTGGTGAATGTACCCTTGCGACGCCCCGGTCCCAGAGCCGAGCGGTCCGTCGTCGACCGTGGCGCCGCAGTAGTAGAAGCCCGATGCTGTGATGCTTGCAAGACTGGTTGGTGTGGGGGGCAATACACAGGTATTACCTATGCCGAAGTCGCCTACACGCAACACGCGCCCTAGGGTATTATCTAGCGTAGAAGTGGTTAGAGTTCCGCCAGCGGAAGTACCGATAGAGGAGCTCTTGACGGTCTCTTCCCAATCGGACCACGTGCCGTTGTTGCGTCGACGGAACCAGAGACGGCTGGCGGCGTAGCCGAATACTAGTTGATGCGCAGAAGACGCCCCGTTGAAACACTGAGTGAAGCAAACAGAGCCGGACGACGCACCTACCGGCACATTCACGGTGTTACTGGCGATGTTGTAAAAGCCGGTCAACCCGCAGTCGTTCAGATCGCTGTTGGGCACTGCGACACCCTGAGAACCGCCCAACCCAAAAGCGCCGACCAACAGGGCACGACCGGCAGTCGCATCGTTGGCGGCAGTTTGAGCGTCGACCGTAGCTAATGTGCCCAACCCCAACGTGACGCGCTGGGCAGCGGCGTTGGCGTCATCGAGTAGTGCGCGGCCCGCCGCCGTCAACGGGGCCATGGCCAGCGTGTTGGTGCCAGTGGTGTACATCATCTGATTCGCCGACCACACCAAAGCGGCAATCGCACTCAACTTGGCATTGGTCGGCTGGCTAATAGTGCCGCCATAGAGTTCGTCAAAGTTGGCATTGGTTTTCTGGAACGCCGTACGGGCATCATCCCCGTCCAGGCCATTGGGGGCTGAACCAAGGGCGATAACTTGCTTGGCCATCTGGCCTCCTATTTATAATCCTGTCACATCGGCAATCAGCGAACTGCCGCCGGTGTAGTAACGGTCGTAAGACGGTGGCGCAGGCGGCACGGGGGCATACCACGGTGCCTCCATGGCCATGTACGGATATAGACTTGTCACAGTCACCCCATCCGATCTGCAATAGAGGAGATAGGTGTACCAAGCATGTAAATAGTACGGAACCTCTCCGGAGGAAGATGGGATGAAGTCAGATGTCCATCTACCCATGAACTGCGGAAAATTAACCGCATATTTTTTCCCGGCGGGATGGTTGTAGCTCGCACTGCCGGTGAACGACGGGATAACCCCCTTTACTTTGCAAAACTTGGATGCAGCATCAAATACAAGCTCACCAGCCGGGTTCCATATTTGCAGGCCGTATAGAGATGCTGCCGGCGGCTGCTTGCGGAAAACAAAGATCTCAACCGTAACCCCCAGGGCCCTCGTCACGACAATACAACGGTTGTTGCCATTGGTTTCGATCCGCCGGACCATAAAGCCGAACTCACTCGTGCAATGAACAAACACAAGGTCTTGCGGTGATGCCACATAGAACTGGACACCGCGCACAAACAAGCCATCGAACGGGATGTTGTCGGCGGAGGTTATTAACTGCTTACTGACCATCGCGAAGTTGACCCAGCTGTCATCAATCTGAACCAGTCCATCGGGCGTGAAGACTTGAAGACCTGCAGGCATCAGAACACCCCAACCGTTATGTATGAGGGCGACTGGTTCTTGTTAGCCTCAAAGGTCCAAGTGATCGTTTCCGCCGCCTGATTGATCGAAATGGCCGGCACAAACAAAGCCAGTGAGCCTTGAGTAGAGGACACTGGCGTCGCAGCAAAAAACGGTGTTCCCGAACTCAAACCAGGCACAGAAGCAGAGCCCGATGATGCTCCCGTGTAGACCGTTCCGAGCATCTTGGCCAGCCGGTCGGTGATATCCACGACTATGTTCCCGGCCTCATCCCAAACCTGTAAACCTGCGGTCATCGTTACCCCCAAAGCCCGAGCCGAACCCGCATACGTGCGGTGTCGTAGACGGTCAGTGCTTGATTGGTGATGTTCATCCGGCCCATTCCAGGCCGAACCCCGTTTATCTCAAACTCATTCGTCACGAAGTTGATGCGGATGCCCTGAGAGCCTGCAACGTAGTTGGAACTGCGCAGCTCCCCGGTGATGATCAGGTTGATGATGTCGGCTTGGTTGATGATCGCGCTGTTCATAAACACCTGGCCGTTCTGGATGGCAAACACCGACTTCGGCGTGCCGCCGGGCTGGTGCATGACGGAGAACAGGTTGGCCAGGAAGATGACCATGGACTGCATGCCGTCCGGAGTGTTCTCGACTCCAATGCCCATGCCGGCGCCGTAATAGCGACCGTTCACGTCGACACCCACCTTGATGTTACGGGTGGCCGACACGTTGCCCTCCAGATCGACCAGGGCCTCGGACGTGTCCTGCACCAAGGCCTCGGTGCTCCCTACCCGGCTGCTCAGTTGCGTTACCGAACTGCTGATCGCCTGATCGGCGTTCGCCCGGGTCTGCGCCTCGTTGACGATCGCCGACTCGCTGTCGCCAACCCGGCTGGTCAGTTGGGTGACCGAGGTGCTGATTGCCTGGTCGACCGAAGCGCGTGTCTGCGCTTCCGTGGCGAGCCCTGCCTCAGCCTGGCCGATCCTCGATGTCGCTGAGGTCATCTGCGCCGTGAGTGCTTCGTCTGCGCTGGTCCGCGCCGTGATCTCCTGCTGGAGCTTCGACTCGTTGTCCCCGACCTTGGCCGAAACCTTGGTCACCTCAGTGGCCAGGGCCTCGTCAGCGGTCACTCGCGCATAGGCTTCCTGCTCGAACCTGGCGTTGAGGTCGTCGCCAATCTGCGCCTCGACCAAGTCGATACGCCGCGCCAGCGCCATATCGCCGCTGCTGAAAGCGCTGTAGATCGAGGTGGACGTTGCCCGTACAGCCGAATCGCCAGCCTTCCAGTCGGTAGCACCGGCCATCCGCGGGTAGACCTGGGTCTCCACACCGATGATCCGGGTCGCCATAGCCGCCAGCTGGCCGTCGATCTCCTCGACGCTCGTCTCCACGGCATCCACCCGCAACGCCAGCGCCGTGACCATCTCGCCAAGGGATGCGTAGTCGCCGATGTATTCCCAGTAGCCGGCATCCGTGACCGGCGTTCCGGCCGGCACGTCCTGCTTGGCCCGGTACAGCTTGCCGCCCTGCTTCACCAGGGAGCCCGCCAAGTAGGCCTGGGCCGCATCCCAGTCCGGGGCACCGACCACGTCCGCCAGCTGAGCCTGCAGCGAGTCGATCTGGTTCTGCAGGGCGATGTCCCCTGCCGTCAGCCGCTCGTTGATCGAACCAGGTCCCTCCCCGCTAATCTTCTCGATTTCCTTCAGCAGGTCTTGGCCAAGCTGAGTTTCAGTGATCTTGCCGGTGATGTAGTCAAGAATCGCATCGGCATCAGCGCTGGACTGCCCGTAGACCCAGTCCGACCACGGTCCGATGTTGCCCGACCGGTCGACCAGGCGGCCGCGGAAGTACCGCACCACAGCAGCCGCCATCCCGCTATGCAGGTAGGTCGGTGTCGGGTATGCGAACTGGCCGAGTGGGAGAGGATTCTGTCCGGTTGACTCGGACGCCATTTGGACTTCGGTATAGGCAGTATCTTCTGCAACTGGCGGAAACCCCCAGTTGAGCCGGATGGCCATGATTTCCGGAGTAGCATTCAGATAGGCCAACGCCGGAGGTGCACCCTCCTTGCCCTTCAACTCGGTCAGTACCGAATCCCGCCACATCGACGTGATGTCGAACGAGCTGACGGCGCGCACGCGAGCCAGATAAGCGCCGGCGTAGATACCGACCACGTCCACGGAGGTGGTACCGGTGCGCTGCAGGCGTATCCAGTTGCCGTTGTCCTTGCGCCACTCCACGTCATAGGCAACCGCGCCCTGCACAGCTGGCCAGGCGATCGTCATGGTGCTGACCGCGATTCCCTGGGAAATGGCGTAGGCAGAAGTCAGCGTTACGCTCGCGGGTGGCGGTACGACAGTGATCGGAATGACGCTGATCGGGCGCTCGTCCAGCTTAGCGCCGGTGTCGATTGCTGCGAACTTGCTTGGGTTGAACTCGAGCGCAGTGATCTCGTACTCGCCTTCCTGAGTTCGAGTGGTCTTCAGCACTCGGAACAGCTGCACCGCCAGGTCGTCGTAGTCGATCGCCCACTGCAGCTCAGGCTCCGGCTGCACACCGTAATCGGTGGTCACCGTCACCGCACGCCCAGCGACCGATTGCACGGTGCGTGCCTGGGCGGTGCCGTTCGGCAGGTTCAGAATCAGACGGTCGCCGGCCTTGATCGGCGTGTCGCGATCGAGGGTGACCACCCGGCCGGCAGCGGCAGCAATCCGACCACCGTTCGGGCGGCCCGCCACCAGCTCGTCAGCCACGGGAATGACGTAGCCAGGCAGCGGGATGCGGCCTTCCATCCCGGTCTTGAAGGTAACGGTACGATCCTGACTGTTACTCAGCAATGCCCATTTACCGCGGCGTTGAGCCTCGGACGCACGAGTGCAGCCGATGGCCGAAATTTCCACCGGACGGTCCCGGTACCGGCGCTGGAGCGCGTTGTCGGTCACCGGGATCACATCGGTGTCGTAGTTGTTCGCCGGGTTGTCATAGCTGACCAAGGCCCGGCTGTAATGGGTGTTGCGCTCGGCACCGCCATAGACGAAGTCGCCGTCGATGACGTTGGCCCGGGTGAACACGTAGTCGATGTCCTGGGCGCGCGGCATGTCCGCCTGCATGAACAGCGAGCCGTGGGCCCAGTACACCATCCCCCGGTAGATGGCCGACAGGTCGCGCAGCAGGGTCCAGGCCTCAGCGCGACCCTGCAGGTTCATGTCGCACAGATAGCGCGGCTCTTGCCCGCCAATCCCGTCCGGCACCAGCTGGTCGCAGTATTGGGCGATGCGGTACATCTCCCACTTGTCGACCATCCACGACTTGATGCGCTTGCCCAGGCCGAAACGGTCTTCGACGCACAGGCCGTAGGTCACGAACGCCGGGTTGTTGGTCCAAGCCTGCTTGAAGGTGCCGTCCCATACGCCGGTGTAGGTGCGGTTCACGGGGTCGTAGTTGGTCGGCACCGGCCAGCGCTTGGCCTTGCATTTGACCGTCACGGCCGGGATGTTCTGGAACTGTTGGGCGTCGAACTCGATGTAGAGCAGCGCGGTGTTCGGATATCGCAGCTTCTCGTCGATGATCTCGGTGTAGCCGGCGATGGTCATCGTATCGGCCACGGTACCGCTATTGGCATTCGGGGTGATGCGGCGCACGCGCAGCATCCAGCCCGACGTCGCCTTCGGTAAGTTGACGCGCACTGAGCGCTGGTAGCCGTTGGTGGTCTTGCCATCCACGGCGCCCAGGTGGGCTTCTACATACGCGCCGCCGTCAGTGGCGATGTCGATGGCGTACTCGATGCGGTAGCCGTTTGTGTTGCCGCTGCTGTCCTGCTTGGCCAGGCGCGGCCAGGACATGCGCACGCGCACCGCCGACAGCTGCGTATTGCTCAGCGACCGGGTGAACGGGTTGTCACTGCGCAGCTCCACGTTAACGGTGGTCTCGTTTTCCACCGCAGGGATTCCCTGAATGTAGTCCTGCTCAACGGAGCCAGGGCGCCACTCCCACTTCACGCCCGGGAAGTTAACGTTGCCGCTGGCATCCATGATCGGCGTGTTGTCGAGGTAGATGTCGCGGTCGGTGGGCGTGCCGTCGAACTCGCCCTCGCCCACAGCCAGCAGGATCTTCGCAATGTTCGTCGACTGCAGGCTATCCGGCGCCTCAACAGGGGTCTTCGGCTTGCTTTCGCCGCCCTTGGCGCCGTTGATTTCCAGGTGATCTACGGGGCCCATGTTTTCCTCCGGGCAATAAAAAACCGCCCGGAGGCGGTCTGTACGCTGAATCGGCCCTAAGCCTTGTCTTGCGCCTCAATCGAGGCAGAGATAATCGCCCCACCCCACCGCCGCTCGCCGATGCAGATCGGGACGGGGTTGCCACTAGCTGTGGTGTTCTTGGCGCTGCCGAAGGCGTAGGACGGTAGGTTCTCGGGAGCCGCACTTTGAGACAGACCTTGGGCCTGCGGGCTGAGCATCTGCACCACCCCGCCAAGCGTCATGGAAAGGCCAGCATAAAATGCGGATGGGCCCAGCCATATGGCGGATACCATCAAAGCGATGCCAATGATGGTTTGTAGTATTCCGCCACGTTTGCTGCCATGGACAACGGGAACAACACGAACCTCCCGAGTGCCGCGCAGGTTCATTTCGTCCAGGCCAATGTTCTTTCGGTTACGGAAGATGGCGAAGCGTAACCCCAATCCATCAAGTCGCCTGATCTCCTCCTCGAACCCCTGTAACGTAGCTTTCAGAGCCTTGAAGACCTCCCAGACCTCACCGCTGTCAAGCTGTCTATGATGGGTGCGTCCGAACTTCTGCGCTAAGGATCCGGATAGCTTGATGATGGTCATTGGTTGATAACTGGCCGCTGTGGCTGCCATGTTTCCTCCAGGCATAAAAAAACCGCCCTAAGGCGGTTTTGTGGTGATCTATCAAAGACATGACCGGACGGCGCGTTCCACAGCCGTACGACCCGGCATGGCCGACCAGGGCATGCGCTGTCGAAGAGTTACTGAACTGCCAGTAGACGTTCTGGTGATATCGAGAAGCTCGTCTGCCATGCTGCTATTCGAAACCCATAGGCGGTAGCCATTTTCGGTCTCCACCATTGAGGACTCGGTCCTGGCAGCCTGCCACTTAGGGAAAACGCACAAGGCATACTGTTTTGGGTCTTTCTTGGTTACCGCGCTAATCGAAGGATCGTTGCCTTCCAGATCTGCGGTCGTCACGCACCCCGCCAGCAACGCCGACCCCACCACCCCGATCAGAATTCGCATGAGTCCCTCCCTTGAAATGGGTGACTGTAGCGCGGACCTAGCCCGGCAGCCAAATGCAAAAAGCCCAGCGCTGGGCTGGGCGTTATCTCCCTCAGACTGCCGCTGTCCAGACAGCAAGCTCATAACCGTCTGGGTCGACGAAATGGAATCGCTTCCCGCCAGGGAAAGAAAAAACCTCCCGGCTGATCATGCCGCCAGCAGCCACAACCCTGCTCTCGGCGCCAGCAAGGTCGTCTGAGTACAAAATGACCAATGGGCCGCCTGGCCTGACTGGCTCACCAGTGGTGAAGCCACCGGTCAACCGACCGTCATTGAACTCGGTGTATGTTGGGCCATAGTCAACGAAGCTCCAACCGAACACTGCGCCATAGAAGTCCTTGCTGAGCTTGATGTCGCTGACGTTGAACTCAATGTTGTCGATCTGGCTATCCTTCCCTCTGTTGCTCATTGCCACCTCCATGTTGGAGCCTGGAATCTAGCACAGCCAGACAGAAGGTTTGCACCAGACGCAAAAAGCCCAGCACGGGGCTGTGCTATTTCACATCAAGGCGCGCGGTCGATCTCTTTGTGCGTGCCGATGCGCCTCAGCTCCGCCACTGTTCCGACAAGCTCAAAGCTAAGCTTGTGACTATGATTTGCCGTGATGTGGATCGTATAGATTCCCGGACGCTTATAACCAGAAAGCTTTTCAAGGCGTAGCTTTTTTGGCTGCGGATCATGCAGAAGAAGACGGTATGCTTCCTTGAACGCGCTTTTAACTTCTTCAGAAAGCGCGCTGTAGGAATTCTGAAACGACTTTCGGCCGATGTCGATTGCCGTAATCTGAAGCCTCACAGCTCGTCAAGGAACTTATCAATGTCCGCTGGCTCACTGAGAACCTTTGGAGTATGGCCAGCCTCCTTGTCTGCGTTGCTTTCCAGAATGCTCCAACGCAACGCTTCTGTGGTTGTATTAAGCGTGATCAGCGCCTCCAGAAGGCCTGCATAGGCATCAACAACTCCGTCTTCATCGCTGAGGCGCGGATCGTCGATTGCGCATTGCATTTTTTCCTTGGACTCAGAGTAAGTCCTGACCAGGCTGTCTTGAAGGTTTTCCAGGACTGGCACTACGTTTTCTTCTGGTATCGGCCTTGAAGCATCGCCCGAGGCGATTGACTTTTTGACCGCACAAAACGCTCTTTCTGCTGCATGAAGCAGCTGACAGTGATGGGAGATGGCGTCAATCGTGCCGTCGATATCTCGCAGCAGATCGAGAGATCGAACAGCGCCAACACCCATGAGCTCTGCGGCGGTAAGCGCATCAGCTAAGTGGTGGTGGTTTGCCGAATTCATCATATGGTCCTCGATGATAACCCGGTAAATAGACTACCGGCTCGCGATTATCGCTACGTTGTCATCCCTGTCAACTGAAATCCGCGCCGCGAAACCTCAGCTAACGGTTCTGTGGCGCGCACACAGTGACTATAGATGAGACGGCTGAACGCACCACCAGTTCACAGCCTGAACATACGCTCATTATGATCGACGCGACAGCTTGAGACTTAGGCCCTGGCCGCCCATCCACCCTGGACGAAAAGCCAGTAACCGCCTCAAACGCAACCGTAGTAGCGTTTTGCCCTCTATCCATTGAGCAGGGAGCCATTTCATTGACAGATCTTCATAACGAATTCGCAGCAAGCCGCTACTTCAACGCCGAAAGAATCGACAGACGCAGCGCCGACGCCTTGGCAGGCCTAGCAGCCGGACTCGTTGCTGATAATGTAGTCACTCAAGAGGAGGCCGTTTTCCTCAAAGATTGGATCGAGCGTAACCTTGCTCATTTGGAAGACCCGGTGATAAATCTTCTCTACCGCCGACTGAGCAGTATGCTAGCTGACGGCACGCTTGATACAGATGAGTCCGCCGACCTGCTGGGTATGCTGAGGGGCCTCGGTGGGGTTTCCGCCCATGCGGCCTCATCCAACACTACCGCCTCAATCTACTCACGGCCCACTGACTTACCCTTCTGCGCTCCTGCGCCATCGCTCTGCTTTGAGGGCAAAAACTTCGTTTTCACTGGGATAATGGCCTTCGGACCGCGCAAGGATTGCCAGCAGCTAGTTACTGATCGAGGAGGCATTCTTGGCGGAGCCATCAGTAAGAAGGTGGACTATCTAATTGTTGGCAGCGTAGGTAACGAACAGTGGCGCCATGCATCGTATGGAACGAAGATCCTCAAGGCTGTGGAGCTTCGTGAAGCCGGCGCACCAATAGCCATCGTTTCAGAAGGCCATTGGCAAAACGCCGTCTTCACCTAAGACCACCGAACCTGATCACCCATCCAGCATGGATGGAAAGCCAGTATCGCGCTATCACCCTGCGTAGTAGCGCGGCGCCTCCTACGACCGCCCCGGTCCGTTGCCGGAAAGCCCATGGACTGGGGCATGATGACAAGGAGTATCCTTTGAAGGATCAAGAATTTGAGCCAAGACCAGCATTCAATATCGACTGGGTTCGTCAGTACGACTGCGGCCCATCGGATCCTCATCTTCACGCCATCGGCCAATTCATTGCCAACTACTCAGCAGTTGAGTGGCGAATGGCAGAGCTCTTTGCTTTAACAATGGGCAAGCCAGTAGCAGAGGCCCAACGAATATGTGTAGAGACCAACATGTCGATCGCTGGAATGGTCCGATACACTAAGTCCAAGCTCGCTGAGGTCAGCGGGATTAATGAGGTGACAGCAAAGGATCTTGTTTTCAGCATTGAGGCCTTTGAGAAGATCTCACCGACTCGCCACAAAATCGTGCACTGGCAGTGGGGGCTGAATGAGGGTGAGAGCGCCACCCTAACGGACCTAATCAAACCCAGAGCGCCAGAGAAGGCTAATGCTGAACTATCGCTGGAAGACCTTCGAAATCACTGCTTCACCCTGATGAAGATTATGCAAGCTATTTCTCTTGGTCTTGAGGTGCTGTCAGGACGCATGACCAGGCAGCAGATTCTTGAAATCCGCAGTGACACATCTGCTGAAAAGCTCTTTCGACCGTAGATCGTGACAGGGGTCGGTCGTCTGTCTCTTCCAAAACAGCCAGACCGGCCTCAATCATTGCTTTCGAGACAACTATGTCTTCAGGCTGAAACGGCGCCTTTGCTGCGGTGAGAAGCTCCCGATTCATATCCCCTCTCCTGCGGCCTGGCCGCTTCTTTTCGCGTCCCGATGACGCAACACAAGACGCGTTCGATCGAGCCACGGCCCGCCGAACACGACGATTTCTGATGGCCTGCCAAGCAGGTGGTGCAGCATGAATGGTCCCGAACCGAAGATCTGAGCATGCTCTTCGGGAAGTTTCGCGTCAGCGCCCAGGTAGATGCCAGCATGGTTCGGGTGAGCGGTACGCCCCACGGACATGACTATCATGTCGCCGCGCTGCGGGTGGCCGACCTGGTAGAATCCAGCGGCCTCGTAGGCCTGCTCGTAAAGGCTGGGGCCTTCTGCCTGCTCCCACCATCCCTCCTCCCTAGCGTAAGCCGGGAACTCCAAGTCCCACTCGCACTTGTACCAGTCCGCGCAGACCTGCCAGCAGTCCCAGGCGCCGTGCACAAAAGGCCTCCCCAGCAGCGGGGTGTGACCGGTCGGAGTGATTGTGCGCAGGTCTCCCTCGGGCCACGACAGAATGTACCAGAGCAATCCTGTTGCTTCGCACATCGCCATGTCACGCGGCGACGGCCTGCTGGTAGCGTCCGGGTGCGAGTGCACGATGCCGATGACCTGGCCCTGGTCCTCGGCTGCCGCATACTGTTCCGGCGAGATGCGGAACTCCTCGGCCGGATCGGTCGCAGTGTTGTCGCACGGTAGGTACCGCTGGGAGCGGCCCACGGCGATGATCAACCCGCAGCACTCGCGCGGATACTCTGCCGCGGCGTGCGCTTGCACGGCGGCGAGGATGTGTTTGCGCATGGTCAGCTCCGTGCGATCAGGGAAACGGCCGGGAAGCCCCCGAAGGGCAACTGGTTGCCCTGGCCAAAGCGAACTGTGCAGCCCGAGTCCAGGCAGCCATTGCACTGGTCATTGGCCGGATCGTCCGTTGGATTGCCGTCGAGATCAAAGTACGGACCGGTGTAGCCACAGTTCGGGCCACGGTAACCGGCGGTCATTGCCCAGTGGCATAGTTGGGTCATTTGCCGGCCAATGGTCTCGCCGCCAACATCGCCGGGGCTGGCAAGCTCCCAAGCGACCGTGGTGCCGTTCTCGGACACCTTCTGATCGATGTACCAGACCTCGATGGCCTCCTCACTCGGGTCAGCTTCCGGGTTACCGGCGGGGAAGTTTACCGCGTCCAAGTAGCCCGCCATGGTGTGGCGCATGGTCAGCTTGAACTCGAGCAGGTTGTCGAAGGCCAGGCACAGCGCCGTAATCCTGCCGTTGACGTTGCCCACGGTCAGCGTGGGTCGCACTGCCGTACCGTCCGAATTCGCTTCAATACCATCTATCTGCATAGGCCAGGCACCATACTCGTTGCCCTGCCACCAAATCGACTTGGCCGGAAGCTGGTCGGCGTTTGCGCCAGCGGCGGCCAGTTCCTCGGGCGAATGCGGGATTGCATGCCCGTGGAACCGGAGCGTGTCCGCCCCGAAGTCCGAACCGTCCAGTTCAAACAGCAGGATCTCCGCGCCCGGCTCCAGTTTCTGCAGCTGCGTGATCAAACTCATGGGTGAAACGCCCTCTCAAAGGTTGCCGTCAGCATCACCACACCTCCCGGCTTGCGCTGCTGCCGGAAGGTCTCGCAGCGGTACATGCCAAGCACGCCTTCTGGATTGGTCCAGAGGAAGGACTTAGCGCCTCGATGGCGACGTATGAACGCGATAGCCGGCGCAATCTCATCGGCCAGCCCGCCGAATGAAAGCGCCCAGCTGTCCGATTCGCCGTTCAATCCATCGCTGGATACCTGGACATAGCCATCGCCGAATTGCGATTTTCTGGTGCGTAGGGTGCTGTCGCCGCTGGCCTCATCGTCCGGTGTCCAGGTGAAAGTTTCGATCGCCATCAGCGTCTCCCGTTGCTGTTTCGATAGCTCATGCCGCCGGCGCGCCAAGACGCGGCAATAGCCCGCTCAGCCACACCTTGCATCTGTTGCTGGATGTTCTGCTGCAGGGCTGTGCTATCCAGCTCCATTCCATCAGAGCTCCGATCTTCCAAAGTCACGGCCACCGGCGCGCTGACCTGAACAACGGTAGAGCCACCAACCGCTCCGCCTACCATCTGCACGCCGAGCGATCCATCTGCACCGCGCGCCAGCGGCATGATTGCCTCCGGCCCAGCCTCACCAGCGATACCAAGACCACCATCGCCCATGCCAAACATCGTTGGCGTGTTCAGAATGGTATTGGTAGCGAACCCGGCACCTTTTGCGAACAGCTGCACGCCGTTCGACCAGGCGCCGCCCAAGGCTTGCGGAAAGTAGGTGCTGCCGTAGCCAGCCTGGGACGCGCCCAGATTCGAGGAAGTTGCCCCTGCCGATCCTGCCGGAAGGCCATTGCCGCCACCGCCGCCGAAGAAACTACCGGCAGCGGAAATGCCCATGCCGACCAGCCCACTCAAGAGCGAGCTCGCGGCCTGCTGGCTTGCAATTCTCGCCATGTCCGAGATCACACTGGTGGCGAAGTCCTTGAAGTTGGCCTTCCCTGTCATGGCGAACTCGGCCACAGCATCGCGAGCAGAGTTGAAACCGGTGGTGAGCATGTCGTCGGTTGCGCCGGCCACGTTCGCCGCATCAGCCTGTATGTTGGCCCATGCGCGCTTGGCACCGTTGCGGTAGTCGCGCTGCGCCTGCAGCCTGGCCTCGAAGCCGTCGACCTCCATCTGCAGCTCACGCGCCTGGTAGTCGGCCAAGTCGGCCAGCCGCTGCTGGTAGGCGTCCTGGCTGAGGCGGCGTGACACGTCCTCCTGCTGTTCCTCCAGCTGACGGCGTGCCTCGGCGTACTTCTGCCGCACCGTATTCAGTCGGTCAGCCTCTTCGCGCTGGTCGTCGCCCATGCCGACACCGGCCACGTCCGCGCTGATCGCCTCCTGCCGTGTCTGCAGCACCACTTCCATCGCCTTGCGATAAGCCTCGGCGCTGTTGCGGCGCACTTCTGCAAGCTTCCTCTCCTCCTCAGCACGCTTCTGCAAGACAGGATCGGCGTAGGCCATGTTGAGGTTCTTGATGCCGAGTTCCATCTCGGCCGCGGTGATCTTGCCGGCAGCCTGGGCCTTGCGCAGCCCCTGCACGCCCTCCGCCAGATCCTCGAGTCGTTTCTTCTCCGGTAGCGCGCGGTCGATGATCGCATCGAGAGCCTTGATCTCGTCATTCAGCGCCTTCGTGCGATCCTTGCTGCCATCGGTCGCATCCTTGTTGGCCTTCTTCTGCGCCTCAATTGCACTGGCTGCCGACAGGATTGCCTGGCGGTCCGTCTCGGTGAGGTCAGCGTTCTCGGCCAGGTAGCGGTTGGCGATCTTGGTCGCATCGCCATTGTCCTGCAGACCTGCGAGTTGCTTTTGCAGCGTCTCCAGGTAGGTCTGGCCCGCCGAGCTCATGCCGGCCTTCGCAGCGTTGTTCGCCTGGGTGGCCGACGTGTTTTGTTCGGTCACCCCGGTGAGCACCCGCAGCGTCTCGGCAATCAGACCAGATCGCTGATCGGCATCGCTCACGGCGCCGGCCTGCGTAATCCACTGCTGTACGGTGGAGGCTGGCAATTGCAGACGGTTACCGACTTCCTGCAGCACAGGCGACAGTCCCTGCCCTGCCGAACGCGCTTCGTTGAGACGGTCGATCAGACCTTGGTATTCGGCCAGCTGCCGGTTGTATTGGCCGCCCGAGTCACGCGCCGGCGCCGTGACCACGCTCGAACGAATGGACTGAGCGAGGTCACCGTAAGCGTCCTTGACCTTGTCGGCTGCAGTGACCTGCTCCTGCTGCCACTTGACCAACGATGCTTCCCGCTGGTCCTTGTTGAGCTTTGCGAACTCCTCCCGCAGCTGCGCAACCGGCTTGTGCAGGTCATCCAGACTGACTCCTGCCTGATCGGCACTGTTGCTCAGCAGCAGGAAGCTGGCCGCCGCCGTGCCGGCCAGTAACGCCAGACCCATCGGCCCGCCCAAGATGCCGAGCAGGCCAGCACTCACGGTGCGAAGACCAGCCTGGGCGGTTGCTACTGCGGCGGTGGCCGCCGCTTCGCGCTGGCGGGCTTGGGCCAGTTGAATCGACATCTGCGTCTGCACCGCCGTGCCGCGCGCGGCAGCTGCCTCGCGGGCCGCCAGGATGGTAGCGGTTTCGGCCTTACGCTGGTCGGCGAGTGCAGCCTGCAGCACGGCCTCGGCCTGGGCGATACGCGCCGCGCGGTCCGCCAGCGCGGCTTTCGCAGCCAGCCCAGACTTCGCGACATAGTTGGTCAGCGCCGCAACACCCGCGCCAGCCATGGCCACGGCCACCAGATCGACGTTGTCGGCCAGGGTGATCAGCACACTCGACAGGCCAGCAACGGCGCCGGTCTGCTCTTCCATGCCACCCAGGAAGGTTTGGACGGCGTTGCTGATGTTCACCATCGCATCCTGCACGCTGGTGGACATATCGGCCGCTGCCTTGCGGTTCACCTCGACGGTCCGCAGCAGGCCGGTATTGATGTCGTCGAGCGACAGCTTGCCCTCTACGCCCAGTTTGCGGATTTCCTCGGCGCTCTTGCCGGTGGCGGTCGCGATCGCTGTGACGATGGTGGGCATGGCGTCCTGAATGGACACCCAGCCATCAGCCTCGACTTTGCCGGTCTGCAGAGCCTTGGAATAGGCATCAAGAGCGGAACCGGCCTTGTCGGCAGCAGCCGCGTTGGTCACCAGCAGGAAGCTGAAGCTGTCGGTGATGTCGAGGGTCTGCTGGGTATTGAAACCCAGGCTGCGCATGACGTCTGCGGTGCGGATGTAAAGCTCTTGCGCTTCAGCCAGCGGCCGGTAAGTTTCCTGCGCGGTGCGCAGCAGGTGCTCCTGCACCGTCTGGTACTCACCAGCGCTGCCGGCGGCGGCCCTCATGCGGTCGGACATCTGACCATAGGCGTCTACCTGCTGGATGATGCCGCCAATCAAGCCAGCACCTGCGACGGCGGCAAAGGCGCCGCGCATCAGCACACCGGCTTTCTCAGCGGCAACTCCGGTGCTATCGAACGCGGAGTCGACTTGCGCCAGGTTGCTGTCGATCGATTGAGTGGTGCGTGCCACCACCTGGTCAGCGCTGGCCAGCTCCCGACGCAGCTGTGCCGTCGTGGCCTCGATCTGGACCAGCATCCCCTGGACTTGTTGGTCGGCCATGCAAATCTCCAAGCACAAAAAAACCGCCCAGAGGCGGCACGCTGTCTACTGTTTAGGCCGCCCTCGCAGGAAGCTTTTCAATTTATCCGCGACACTTTCACGCTTCTGGGGGGAAGCCGGACTTTGCCCTTGGCCATGCCCGCGCCCAGTCCAATCGAGCCTGGCATCAAGCGCGAGCATGATTTGCGGGATGGGTGTGTGCCAGGCAGTGTCGGGCGGCCAGCCAAGCCAGCCGGTCGCCACGCCGAACAGATAGTCGACGTAGCTGCCGTTCTTCACTGCGCTGTGCTGGCCGCCTCGTCCTTTCCCCGGGCAGCCACACTCGGCGGTACCGGGTTGAGCAGGACGGTGATGTACTCGGTCAGCTGCCCCGATACCTTGGCAACGCCGGTGTGGAAGACCTCCCCAGCAATCACAGGATGCTGGTCAGGCTTCAGATCCGCGCCGGCAATGACGATGTCCGCGCAGGCCGCGATGCTCATCAGGCGCATGGACTCCAGCGCGGCCCGCAATCCGCCAAAGCGGGCTTCGATTCGCAGCGCCGCGTCGAGCGTGGGTTTCAGGGTGTAGCTGCGGCCGCCGATCACCAGCGTGACGGTACCGTGCAAGGCTTCGCTCATTGGGTTTCTCGCAGAAAAGAACAGGGCTCAGCCCCGTTGGTCACGGGGCAGCCGGGCCGGCTGGGATCTCGATGATGTCGGTGTTGATCGCAAACGTCATGTTGCGGCGCACGACGTTGTCGGCCGCACCAGGGGCCACCGTGTTGTTCATCACCTTCACACCGAAATAGAAAGTGGTTGGCAGAATCGGAGTGGCCGCGTCCGGGTCGCCGTCGTTGAGCGTGACCTTGACGTTGTAGTTACCCTTGGATCGGTCCTTGTGCGCTACCGACACGGCCTTCTGACCGGCATCGCCGCTGTCCAGGCCCACGGTCAGGGTCATGTTGCCGGCGTCAGCTGTGCCCTTGTACTTGCGCACACGGCCATCGCTCAGCGCAGTGAAGTTAACGGCGCTGAAGGTATCGCCAAACTCGCCCAAGTCTTCGATCTCACCCACCTGGACATAGGTGTCGGCTTCGTACTCAGTGAGGGTGCCTGCACCGGTCTTGCCGCCAATGGCAAGGCGGCAGCCGGCGGCTGTGTTGAGGTTGTCTTCGGCCATGGGGGATCCTCCAAAGGCACATTGGATAAAAGCCGCGGCGCGGCCGATAAGTGATTCAGTGGGTGGTGATCACGCGGACAGTGATCGAACCCTGATAGGTGATGCCGTCGGCGTCGCGCTGGGCGTCGGCTTGCTCCACCCGGACGGAAACGGCGCGCCCCACTTCCAGCGGCAGGCGGCGCTCGTCCAGAGCGGCGATGACTTCGCCGTTGATGCGCTTGACCTCGGCCTGGCCTACCGCATCGGACCAGACCGACAGGTAGATGAGGCGCGTTTGGCGTTTGCGGCCCGAGATCGGGCTGCTGTTGACCGAAACCTCCCGGTCGATGGACACATACGGCATGTCCGCATTAAGCGGCGCGCCGTCGTAGATGGGGCAACTGACCTCGTCTTCAAGCCTGGCGAAGATGGCCTCCTGCAGGGCCAAGGATGGATCAGTCATTGCCTACCCCCTGGCTCGCTTTGCGGAGCGTGCGACGCACGGCGGCTTCGATATCAGCCATGACGTACTCCCGGTTTACCTGCATGGACGGTCGAAGCCACGGGTGCGCAGGCCTCGCCGGGATATCAGGGTGCTTGCCGAAGAAGTTTTCACCGTCGCTCTTGTTGGTTTCACGACGGTTGCGACTGCCCGCTCCCTTGCCGCCGGTGTAACCCTTGGTCCCGTACTCGATGAAGCGCAGGTAGAAGAACCGTCGATTGTCGCGCTTGCCACGTATGCCGATCTGCGCGTCCAAGCCACTAGGCGAGACATATACCTTGAGCGCAGCGGCGGCAGCACCGGTGTCCTTCGGAATCAGCTGACGCTGCGTTTCCAAGATGCGGTTGGCAGCCTTGAGCATCGCCGGCTGTAGCTCGTTGTCCATCGTTTTGTGGATGTTGCGTAACGTCCGGCGCAGCCGGATATCGCCGCGAATGCTGGACCGGCGGGCCATGGCCTACTCCTTGGCCGGGGTCGGCGACTTCACTAGCTTTTCAGTGGAAGCGGTTTCGTCTTTGATCTTCACGGCGTAGCCACGAGCGATCAGCCCTTCGCCGTACTCCTTCTTTACCTCGAAGATCTCGCCCTTCTCGCGCTCGCCAGAAGCGCCGGTCAACGGGCCCAGTGCTTGAACTTTCATGGCACACCTCATGGATTCGGTACCGATGAGCAAAGCAGCCTCATCAGGGTGTTCTCGTTATCCGGCAAAACTGCCTCGACCTGGTACGTGATCCCACGGCGTGTCAGGCGCGATCCGGCAACGATGTCAGAGCGCGGCCTGCCGATGATCTCGGCTGCGACAACGGCATTCAGCTTTTCAGCAACTGCCGTTACTCGGCCGCTAGGAGTCCGGACTTCGCCCCACATTTGAGGACGAGCTGCAGGTAGCCACGTCACGGTGGCTCCCCCGGACTTATTGCGTTGCTCATGTCGATGGGTCACCTGGAGCAGATGACGTAACGGGCCGGCTCTCATATGCCCCACCCGACACGATGTGGGGTCAGAAGCGCCTTCGAACCTTGCGGCAATTCGGTGGCGATGGTCCCGATCACAACGTCCTCACGGTTGGCGTATATGTGGCCGAGGATCAGTAAGCATGCGGCCTTGATCTGTTTGTTGCTGACCATGGGCGAGTCGCCCGCATCTCCGGCGGCGACAGCCTCATCCAGCGCCTGCTGGTCGACATAGAAGCGACGGTTCAGATAGTCCATCGCCTGCCCTTCGGCCGCCTCGATCAGGAGCTCCAGGTATGCGTCATCGTCGTCGGGATCCCGCAGGTGATGACGGGCAATGGTCAAACTGATGACCGACATACCCTCACTCCTTCAGCGGTTCGAGGGATGCCAGATTCCGCTGCACCAGCTCTTCAGCGTGCCTGCGTGGCACTGTATACGCCGGGCCGCCGCGACGGCGAAGCTCGCCTTCATCCATGTATGACCGCAACGGATAGATCTGAAGAGTCGCAGGATTAAGCTTCGCCTGATCCTCTGGTGCCAACTGATCAGCGCCGGTGCTTCTGTCGGACAAGGATGATGCGGCCTGGCTGGCGTCTTCGGATGCCGCAGCGTCAGTCGCAGCGACGCCTGGGCTGGCCCCTTGATCGCCCGTGGCGACATCCGGCACCGTACCAGCGACTGCTTGTCCTTCTGGCGGTACCAGGCCCGAGCCTTCCGCTTGGCCTGGAGCAACTGCGGAGACACCCGAATTGCCGGGGTCACCGCTAGCTGGAACGATCGCACCGCCAGGCGAGGGGGGCGA
The DNA here is from genome assembly GCF_015751845.1 of Pseudomonas sp. M2. Taxonomy (NCBI): domain Bacteria; kingdom Pseudomonadati; phylum Pseudomonadota; class Gammaproteobacteria; order Pseudomonadales; family Pseudomonadaceae; genus Pseudomonas; species Pseudomonas sp. M2. Next base: position 4,492,312 of record NZ_JADOUD010000001.1, on the reverse strand, counting down.
ACCGGCAGCCTCAGACGGGCCGGTGCTGGTATCAACGGTCGAGACCGGATCCTTCGCATCAGTCGTGAGTGCTGGTGTTTCCTGTTTACGTGCCATTGGATTACTCCATTGGGGCGCCATTTCTGGCGCCGCGTTGCGGAAGGGTTAAGGCGTGACCAGCGGGCCAGTGACGAACGCTTCGTCGCGGTAGATCGCGAACGCCAGGCGCTCCTCGGCGCGGATCGTCGCCATGTTGTTCTCGAAGTCCTTGTCGTTCTCGGTCGAGATCAGCACTTCGATTTCCATGCGGTCGAAGATCTGTGCGCCGAGCTTGAACGCGCCGACGAGGAAGTCGTTCTGCGTCATGGCTTGAGTGGACACCACCGGGCGGTTCCAGAGTTTGGCATTGGTGCCTTCCTGCGGCTGGCCGATGATGTAGCGGCCCTCGCCGTCTTTGGTGAGCTCGATCGCTGCCCAGTCGATGGGGTTCAGCACGATGCCATCCGAGGGGAAGTCGGCCAGTTCAGCTTGCAGAAGCGCCAGGCGCAGACGGTCGATCCGTTGCTCACCCACCACAGTCAGACCGGCCTGCGGCGCATACAACTGAGCGACCGTGACGAGGCCCTGCAGGTTGGCGCCCGTGCCGTTGCCGTAGAGCAGCTGAGCCTCTTCCGCCATGTTCAGGCCGTAGCGAGCGCGACCGTCGATGTAGCTCTGCAGTGCCTTGGCATCGTCGAGCATCTGCCGACTCGCCTTGAACAGGTGGGCAATGGTGCGGACGTTCGCGGTGGTCAGGGCGAAGGTGATGTCGGAGTACGGCTTGGCGGTGTTCTCCGCGACGGTACTGGCGTTGTTGGTGAAACCAGTCTCACGGATGTACTCGATGGAGTTCGACTCCGTCTCGCCCGGCGCCACCAGGTCGCGAATAGTCAGCCGACGCTGAGGTGGTGCGACGACGCCGGCCAGGCGCTGCGTAGGAACCAGATCGCCGCCGGTTGCGGTGGTAATGGCCGCGCGCGGCACGGACACGCGGCGAGACCCGCGGAAGGACGAGTTCATGTCCTGCATTTCATCGCTGCCGATCACCAGGGCGCCAACCGACTTCTGCGGCTCATCCTGATTGCCTCGGTCACGGCTTGCGTTCACCAGCTTCTGCTCGGCCTCTCCCAGGCGGGCGTTGAGTTCGCCCTGCTTGGTCAACAGTTCGTCGACCTTGGCACGGGTTTCGGCAGTCATCTCGCCGGAGGCCTTGATCTGTTTGTCGGTCGCCTCAGCTTGGGCTTTGATCTGATCACCAATGCCCTTCAGGCTGGCATTGAGTTCTTTGACTTGGGCTTCAAAGTCCATGGTCACTTTCCTTTCAGAGAATTGAGAAGATTGGTTGCCGCGCTCAGTGAGGCGGAGAGGTCTGGCGCGACAGCGCTGGGCTTATCGGTCGGGGCAGCGTTATGCGTGCCCCCGCCGGCAGCGCGAGGCATGCCGGACTTGAAATTGGCGAAAAGTTCGCGACGCTCGGATCGAGTCATTCCCGCTTTGGCCAGGGCTACATCCATGGCCTTGAGCGCATTGGCCTGAGTGGCGTCTTCAGTCTCGCGCTCGGTGACCTCAGTGGACGACAACAGACCAGTAGCCAGACCAAGCTCCACGGCACGCTTGCCACGGATGTAGGTTTCGTCGTCCATCAGTTCGGCCATGTCCTCTGCCGGCTGGCCGCTGGTCTCGGCATAGAGGTCGGCCATAGCGGCATCGAACTCCTCCATGTCAGCGGCAATATCCCGGAGGTAATGGCGATTACCGGCGAGCCAGGTCCAGCAGTTGTGGATCATGAGGAAGGCACTGCTGGCCACCTCTCGCTTACTGCCCGCGAGGAAAACAATCGACGCAGCGCTGGCCGCCATGCCGAGCACCTTGGTGGTGACGGTATGACTGTGCTCGCGGAGACGGTGATAAATGGCGATGCCTTCAAACATGTCACCGCCTGGCGAGTTGATGTAGACGGTGATGTCACGCTCGCCGATAGCACGCAACGCGGCATCAATCCGCTTCAGGGTGACACCTTCGCCATACCAGTCTTCGCCGATCACGCCGTATACCGTGATAGTGTCCGAGGTGTTCTCAACGGCCGCCTGGATCGCGGGGTTCCATTTATCGAGCGCGCGGGGGCTCATCTCGCTGCGCAGGCCGCGAGACTGGATCTTGTGTTTCATGGATTACTCCCGTGATTTGCTGTCCGGCTCTTGCAGCCAGTTCATCAGTGCGGCCCGAGCGGCCTGACCATCGTTGTTTTGCTTGCCCAGCTGGTCCAGTGGCACCAGGTTCGACTGAACCGTGAGAACGTCGCCGCCAGGCATGTGAGGCATGTTGTCCTTGCGCCGGCCTTCGTTGCGGGTGATGAACCCGTTCTGGGCCATGGTACTCAGGTACGCTGCGCGCCCGGAGCTGTCGGCCCGCAGGAACGCCTCAAGCGAGAACTCCGAATAGAAGTTGATCCGGTCCACCGCCGTCATGCACCACTTGTTCACGCACTGCTCGATCGGCGCCGTGAAAGACATGATGCAGTAGGTGAGAAACGCGATCTGCTGCTGCTCCAGGCCGGTTCCCCAGTTGCTGCCCTTATCGGTCTTCATCACCATCCAGGGCGGGACGCCGAACCAGCGGCAGATCTCTTCGATGCTGTGACCTCTCGACTCCAGCAACTGCGCGTCGGCAGGATTGATACCGATCATCTCCGGCTTAACGCCTTGCTCGAGCACAGGGCTCTTGCCGGCATTCAACGCCCCGGAGATCGTCTTCACGTACTCCCGAAATTCCACGCGTTGGGCCGGGTTCAGCGTCTTGTCCACCGAGAAAGCGACCGTGGGCATCATGCCGTTGCGGAATGTACTGTTGGCTGCGTCGTCTGCGGACATCGCAGAACCGAACACATCCGCGCCATATCGAATGGCGGAAAGGCCCACCCTGCCATCCAGGGTAAAAGCCGGGATGTGCAGCATGTTCTGCCGCACTATCTCTCGGCGCGCGCCCTTTCGCGGCCTGAAGAAGTACCTCAACCGACCATCATCATCGAACTCGAGGTCGACCCGGGACGGCATCAGGAAGTCCAGCGCAATGACGCGTCCTGCAGAGCGGTGGATCTCGCAGTAAGCGTTCCCCCACAGCAACATTGAGGCAACTACTGCCTGCCAGAAATGAAAGGCGGCCATGTCCTCGTTTGGACTGGTGTGCACCACGTCGTACAGCGGGAAGTCCCGGGCACTCTCGCGGCTTCCATCTGGCATTCGCTTGTAAATACTCAGCGGCAAGCCAGCCACCGAGGTCGAGATGATACGGACACAAGCCCACACGGTAGAAAGGCGCATGGCCTTATCCACGCTGACCGACTTGCCACTACTGGACTGCGCGCCGAGAAAAGCCCCCCAGAAGCCGCCATCAGACAGCTTGATGCTCTTGCCCAGCCATTCACTCATGCTGGCTGACGGCTTGGCGGCCGCCGCCCCTAACGCCTGAGAAAGGGTTTTAATCACTGGTCAGTCCTCGGCGAAGGAATCCGGCGATGCAGAAGAAACTCACCGATCCTGCCAGCAAGGCCCAGCCAGTGCCGACCAGAACCCATACCCCGGCACATGCCAGGCAGAAAGCCACCAGAGCGCAGGCGATGAAAATGTAAAGTGCGTTCATGCGATCAGTGGGTCCCGAATGCCAGCCATAAAGTTGTCCATCCCTCCGCGGCCTTCAGGATTGAGGCTGATCAGAGACACGGCGTTGAAAGTTGCCATCAGCGGGTCGATTTTTGCGGTACCCGATGCCTGCTTGGTGATCAAGAAGGCGTTAGCCGAGGGCACCCCTTTTGCGTTGCCGCAGGACCACGCCATAAGCGGCTGCCCGCAGTGCAGCAGCGTGCCCTCGGCAAGCTTGCGCTCTGTCGTCTTGATCGCACCGGTGAGCTTCCATCCCTGAGAGATACCAACGATCTTGTCTTCCTCGACACCGGCATCAGCCAAGGCATCGAGAACGGAGCCAATACCCGCTGGGTCGAGCCCGACCTTGTCCAGCAGGCCGGTCTCGTTGATGCGTTTGACGATGGCCGCGAATTGCTCAACGTCGTCGCCGATCCGCTTGACGAGAGTAAGATCGCCAATCGCCTCAAGATCCTTTAGCCGTGGGGCTTCGGACTTACGCCGCTCAAGCACTGAAGGGTGTGCCCAGGCATGGGCCCAGTGGAGCCAGCGGCGGGTTCCTGCCTCTCGGCCAATAACTGCGAGACCGAGCAAGTCATCCAACCCACCGCCATCACCACCCACATCGATGACTTCGCATCGATCAAGGATTTCATCCAGGCTGAGCCAAGTGGCCGCCTGTGACTCCCAGAATTCGGCACCGACCCAGGCGTCCGACATCAGCGCCAAGCCGATTTCGATATTGAGATGCTTCGCAAGGAAGCCGCGCAACTCTGCCTCACCGTCGATCTCCGCTTGCATGAACAAACGCTCAAGGGTCGGGCGGTCGACCGAGAACCCCATGTTGGGGTTCACCAGGTGGAAGTTCTCGGGCTTGCGGGCTGCGCCGCTGTCGATCATCTCCTTCGAAAATTCGTAGATGATCGGCAGGAAGCGGTTGTCGTTGATACGACCATCACGCACGCCGCGCGCATAGTTCAGTTTCGACCGGAACACACCAGCGGGCGGCTCGTTCGATTGCGTGGTCAGCCAGATGACGAAGCCTTCGGGCCTGGACAGCAATCCACCAGTGGCCTCTCGGATCATGTCAGCCGCTTTCGGGTTCTTGCCGAATAACCAGGCCTCGTCGATCAGCACCCCAACCGCCTTCTTGCCGCCCACAACATCGCTGTCAGCGGCTACGACCTTCAGCGTGGCGCCCGTTTCCCGGTGAGTAATCAGCCGAAGGTGCGGCTGCACGTGAAGTAGATCCTTCAACTCTTCGTCGTTGTTGACCATGTCCTTGGCCGGTACGAAGGCGTTGTCGGCAATCTCTTTGGTCGGTGCGAGGATGATGAACTCAGCTGACATACGCCAGTTACGGACCAGAGCCGTCAACATGATCGCGGCAGCGATGGTCGACTTACTGTTCTTTTTCGGGATGCAAAGCATGAATTCCCGAATCAGGCGCTCACCGGTCTCGCTGTTGTAGCTGCCGAACACAGCTCCTGCGAAAGCCAGCACCCACGGAGCACAAGTACTCTCAATGGTTGGGCTACCAGGGGCATCGACAATACGAAGCCCTTTGAAAACCTCCAGGCTCTCCTGGGCCTCTTGAGGGAACAGCGGTTCGGGAATGATGGACTCGCTGGCAGCTAGGCGCCGCCACCAGTCAGGGCAGGCCGTAGTCCAGAGCATGGTTTACCCCTTGACGACAGTGAGGGGCGGCTTGCTTTGGGAGTATTTGCCCTTGCCGGCCTCTTTAGCGGCCTCCGCCTTCTGCTCTTTCTTGCCTGCCTCGGCCCTCTTCCCGTGGATGTAAGGGACGGCTGTCTGCGCAGCGTTGCGCCGATCGAAAACCTTCGCCCGGGGCTCGTTCATCAACGCGAGCAACCACATGAGCGGATCGTCAGTAGACGGCAGGCAACTCAGGAACTCCCCGTCGCGCTCGTTGATCTCGACAGGGTCTTCGGTAGCCTCATCAACCTTCGCTTTGGTTCTACGCTTTTTCGGCTCAGGGTTAACACTGAGCTCGGCTCGGCGAGCCAAAATTGCGGATGCGATCTTCGGATCATTGGCCCAACGTGAACCGGCTGCAGCAGCAGTCGAAGGCTTGCTGCCTGCGGCTTCCGCCGCTTCTTTGTTGGACGCACCCCGGGCCTTAGCGTCAACAAACTGTCGCTGTTTGTCTGTTAACACCATTAACAAAAACCTTTAGGGGGGAGAAAAATGTAGACGTGGGGTCGGAGGCGGTCTAGCTAGATGAGAATCCCTAGCTTTTGCCCCCCTACCCCTTCGCAGCACGTCACTGGCGTGCCTCTATGGCGCCGCGCGAGGTTTCGGTGACCCGTTGACGCCTCAGCCACCCAGCCCCGCCGACTCCTCAGCCTGCTTGACGGAATCGTGGCAAGGCTTGCAGAGGCCCTGCCAGTTGTTCTGATCCCAGAAGAGAACCATGTCGCCACGGTGAGCAACGATGTGGTCGACCACCCGGGCGGCAGTCGTTCGGCCGTTTCGTTCGCAGTAGACGCAGAGCGGATGCTCCTTGAGGTACTGCTCTCGCGCCTTCTGCCATCGGTAGTCGTAGCCACGTTGGGAGCTGGTCATGCCGCTCCGCCAACTGCCAGGTGTAACCACCTTGACTCGCGAACTTGTGCTTTCCTTGATGCGCGAACCGAGCGTTCTGAGCCTACCCATCAGCTCACCTCGACCCTTATGCCGCGCTCGATCCAGCTGGAGACGCGACCAGGATCCGGTTCATGACCAGTGATCTGGACCATTGCGAGGACGCCAGCCAGGTAGTACTTAAGCCACCAGCTCTGGCGACACACGATCGTTGCAGTCATGCGAGCCATCACCAACCTCACGTTGTGGCGCGGATCAATCAACCCGCACGATCTTGGCCACGTTGCCCTTGGCCCTGCAGACCAGAACGGCGGCCAATAGATAGAACGCGGTGTTGAACCAGGAGGCATCGGCGAAGTCGTCATGCATCACCATCCGCCCGACAAGGCTGATGAACTGCATGCCGGTAACAGCACATGCAGCCCAGGCCATCAGGGATACACCCAGCTTGTAGCGGGCGTCCGGGTAAGGCCGGTAGCGCAGGCCGATCATCACGAAGATGACCGCACACAACGCGGCCTGGATAAAGGCAACCATTCAACCCTCCTTCCTGGCTCGCAGGCGGAAGACCCACTGCAGCCAGGTCGGCATGCGGCCGGTCTGCATCCACTCCAGTAACCCGGAGAACGTGACCACGCAGAGAACACCGCAGACAAAGGCGCTGAAACCGGCGGTCTGGGTCCAGGCCCGCCCCATCAGTTCAGCCGCACCGAAGTAGCCGCCGATCCAACCGGCCAGAAGGTAGCCTATGCGACGCCAGGTGCTGATGTCCTTGGCGAACACCACATAGAAGAAAGCTCCACCGAATGCGCCGACTAGTGCAGCGAGATCCAGCTGGGGAAATGCAGCACCTAGTCCGACGCTGGCAAGTACGCCGGTCACTGCGAGGGCGCCGGTACTTGGCTCGGCCATAAGCACTGCTCCATAAATGAAAAAGCCCCGCACAATGGCGGGGCTCAGGGTGTCAGCGATCAGACTGACTCTTTAGGCTCGTTTTTCACAGCCTGGGCGGGAGGTGTCGATAATCAAATCACCCTCCACTCGATATCCGATGGAGCCCACGAGGAAGGCGTGGTTGAGCTGGCTCATCACAACATCCGAGAGACCAACTGCACACCCATCCTTTTGAATGGCGTTATCCATAGCAGTCTTCATGTTGGGAATGCCGAACGGAAAGAGGATAACGGGGTAGGTGTCTTCGCCAGTGACTCGGGAGCCCTTCACGAATTTCGAAGAATTGATGTTGTAGTTCTTGGTGCTCGCGACAGTCATGTCGGCTACTCGAACAGTGCAGCCCGAAGCGACAGCGGCGGCGACAATAACAGTGAAGATGGCTTTTTTCATGGGTTCCCTCCAGGTGAGGGCGCGGAATATATCAAAAAGCCACTACAACAAAAAGCCCGACGCTAGGCCGGGCTTTTAGTTCTCACTCCTCAACACGCGCAGGAATGACAGGATGGAAGTAATTTCGCTCAGTCGCTCACTGATGTCAACAGGCAATCATGCAACCTCTTTCATCAAGAGCCCCTCGGCCTCCAGAATCACCCGAACCTCTGCCAACGCGTCGTCAATCATGCCGTCGAGCTTTTCGTTGATCTCCAGCCTCCAACGCCGGCGGGTGGACTCCGGCGTGGCGTCGAGATCCCAAGTGTTCATGTCGTAGAAGCTGTCAGGCAGTATGATCACATCCTCTTCGAGTGCCTCGATGCGCTTCTTCGCTGCTTGGCCAGCGGCAACTGCAGCATTCACAGTGGCCTCGCGACGCCAAGACGACGCATCCAACGGGATATCCACCGAAACAGATTGCGGAGCCTTGCGGCGTGCCCCCTTAAGCTTTGGAATCGCCCAGGCAGTCACCGCCTTGTAGATGAACAATGCCGGTGCTGGGCTAGCGATTAACGGACGGACCAGCGTGATCGCCTGAACCTTCTTCACCTTGTTGGTGCTGTATTTGGCGACCAAAGCATCCCAGTGCCTGCCCCTAAGCATGTGGTGCAGGCGCGCCGACAGCCAGTAATCGACCTGGGTGCGATCGATGCCGTCTGATCGTCCACCCAGCGAGGCCAAGCATCCGCCCTCCTCCTCCGCCGATTTGTACAGCTTCTGCCACGCCTGGGCCTTTGCCGATCCCTTCTCGCCCGCCGCCAGAGCGGCAACTACTGCACCCGAAACGCTGCTGTAAACCATGGTCCTTCCCCCTCAATCCCCGGTGTAGTTGGTGCCGCCGGCGCCGCGCCGGTTGCTTCCCTGATATGTCGCCTCAGGCCCTGATGCCTGAGGGTTCTTCAATTGCTCGATCTGCCGGAGCGATGCCCGAAGCCTCATACTGAGCTGGGTGACCAGTTCATCCAGGGCCAGGGCCTCGCCTGTTGCAGCCGCTACAAAGCCCGAGGCATGGCAGTGACCACATGGCAGTTCGTGAAACAAACCCTTTGTGACCGCTCGCCCACGGCACAAAGGGCATTCCTCCAGCTCGATCACGGCCTTCTTGAAGGCTGGGCCGTGGCTCTTCCTCATGCGTTGGACGCCTTTACCCAGCGCCGTACCGACAGCTCGCACCCCATCTTCAAGCAGACCCCGTTGGCCATTCCCCGATGGGACGCTCGACGCCCACAGCCGCAGCTGCAGCGCCGGCGCGACTTCGAATCAACCTGCTCCTGATAGCAGATCTGCCCAGGCAGCCCGCCGACAAAACCCCAACCTTCCATCCCGCCGCGCATTGCCGCCGAGCGGGCCGCTGGAGACATCGTGTTCAAGTCGGTCATGGCCGGCCCAGGGTGCTTTTCAGTCATTTCGAATCCTCGCTAGTTACAAATTCGGCAAGGTCGCTGGAGGCCTTGTGTTCCGCTGGTTCAACCGAATTCTGTGAAATTCCGGATAAGGCCTTGGTAAGGCCGTGAATGGCACCAAAGCCGATGCCGTCTAACCAGGCGTGCCACTTCTCCAGTGCCGCCCGGCGCTGCTGCATGGCCTGGGTGTTGATGTACGTACTGGCGATCTTGCCCAGCGTATGGTTCAGCAGCATCTCGCCGATGTGACCGTCGATGCCGAGGTCGGTCCAGGTGGTGCGGGACACCTTGCGCAGGTCGTGGCTGGTCCACTCGCCCTGGCCCAGTCGGGTGAACACCATGCTGGCCTGGGTCTCGCTCAATGGCAGCCCGCGCCGATTCGGGAACAGGTACACACCCTCGTAGCCCTGGTCCTGCTGAATAGCCCGGTACCGGAGCAGCAACGCCTTCATCTGGGCAGTCAGCGGCAGGCGATGTTCGGTACGGGTCTTGGTGTTCGCTGCCGGGATGAACCACTCGGCACCGGCCAGGGAGATCTCGCTCCAGCGGGCCATGCGGGTCTCGCCGATCCGGGTGCCGTGGGCCAGCATCATGAGGGCCAGCATGACGTCACCGGGCCCTACATCGAAGGCCTTGGCCAGCTGCTGCATCAGCTCCGGCAGCTGCACGTCGCGCAGGCGTGCAGCCTTGGGCAGGATCCTGGCCTTGGTGAAGTCGCTGAAGCGCATCCCGGCCATCGGGTTGCGGTCGATCAGGCCCAGCTGCAGGGCCTGGCGGAACGCGGTCAGCAGCAGCGCGAACATCTGCCGCAAGTAGGACAGCGACACCTCCACCTGGCACGGCCACATCAGCTGCTTGTCCAGCGCGTCGGCGGTCACTTCGACCAGGGCCAGGTCATCCAGTCGCGGCTTGAGGTGCTGGGCGATGGCGGAACGGGCGCCGGCCTTGCGCTTGGCCGACAGCGAGCGGTCGCGGGCCATGCGGCTGCCGTACCAGTCGAGCAACTGCCCCACGGTGGTCATGCCCGAGGCAACCGGCGCGGTGGCCGGGCTGCGCATCAGCCGTTGACGCAGAGCGGGCAGTTCGGCCAGCACCGCTGCCACGGTGAGGTCGGGCCAACGGGCGATCGGCACCCACTTCTTGCCGCGCACCAGGTGCCAGGTACCGCGCTCGCGGTTGCTCCAGAAGCGCAGGTACAGGCCTGGGTGACGTGGGTCGCGCAGGTCGCGCACCGACTTGTCGGCGGCCTGTCGGCGCACCTCTGCCTCGCTCAGCTTCACTTCCCGGGTCGCGCTCATGCGGCCACCGTGGCGGGCAGCAGCAGGTAGGCACGAATGGCTTCGACGGCGTCGATGTTGCCCCGGCACACGATGGCCAGATAACCCTGGGCGCCGAGCGCCTGCAAGTAGGCGTCCTGGCAGGGCGATACCGGCGCATCGAATGGCGGCATGGCCTTGAACTCGATGTACAGCCCGAAATACCCACCGCGTGCCATGGGCAACACCAAGTCAGGCACACCGGCCTTCACTCCCTGCCCCTTCAGCTTGGCGGCCACGGCCTTGACCCGGTGCCCGCCGTTCGGGACGTGGTAGATCAGTTTGTAGGCCTGCGGGTAGCGCAGCTGCAGCTCCTGCATCAGCGCGGCCTGCTCCTGCCCTTCCCGGTCGATGGGCTTGGCGCGGGCCGGCTTGGCCTTGAACGGGCGAAGGGCGGGCGAATTCATGCGACCACCACGGACTCGGCCAGCAAAATCGCCTGAGTGCGCATCACGCCCTCGGCGTGGTACTGGCGGGCGGTGTCGCGATCGACAGCGCGGCTGCGACCGTCACAGACATCATGGCAAGCACTGCATGCCCAGGCGCCCTGCAAGTCGTGGGGCTTGCTGCCAACGCCACAGGTGCCTGCCATTCGGTAGTGCGCGAGGACGGTGGTCTCGGGATTGCCGTTGCACACGCCCGGAATTCGCACCTGGCACTCCCGACCGCGCGCGGCCTTGGTCAGTTTGGTTTGCCGCATGGTCAGGACTCCTCCTTGCCACGGTGCGATTCCCACTCGAAGGGCACAATCACCCCGCCGCCCTCGCGCAGACGGTCGTAGCACCGCTCGCCCATGGCGTGGCGCAGCTGGCTGGCCTCCAGGTTGGAAATCACCACCGTGGGGCGCATCTGCTCGTAGCGCCCGTTGATGATCGAAAACAGGGTGGTCAGCTCGAAATCGCTCGGCTGCTCCTTGCTGACGCCGACCTCGTCCAGCACCAGCAGCGAAGGCGCGATGAGACTGGACAGGATGTCGGCCTCTGACTGCTCGCTGTTGCGGTCGTAAGTGGCGCGGATGGACTGGAGGACCGCGCCCACCGTCCGGTAGACGGCCGTGGCCGAGGTGTTACACATGAGGTCGTTGGCCATTGCCGCGCCGAGGTGCGTCTTGCCGGTGCCGACCTTGCCCAGCAGCATCAGGCAGCGCCCGGTACGCTCGATGTCCTCGAATGCGGCGACATAGCGGGTGCAGAACGCCAGCGCTTTGCGCTGACCTTCGTGCTCGACCCGGTAGTTGGCCAGGGTGCGGTCGGCGAAGCGCTTCGGGATCAGCGCCGAGCCCAGCTTGCGGGCCATAGCCTCCCGCTTCAGGCGCGTCTCCTCCGCCAGTTGCTTGGCCTCACGCTCAGCAATGGCGGCCTTCTCGCACTCCGGGCAGCGCCCAACGATTTCGCGACCCATCAGCATGGTCACCCGCTGCTCGAAGGCCCCGTGATGCTCACAGTCCGCTGGCTGGATACGGAAGCCAGCGGCGTTTTTCACCTCGGACATGGTGATCACCGATTCAGATCGCATAGGTGCCGTCCTCACGCGCGGCCAGGCCGGCGGTGTAATCGCGTTCGTTGAAGCCGTGATGACGGCTGTTTGGCTTGCCCTGTGAGGACGATTGGGTGTTTTGCTCTGCAAGACGCTTGGCGACCCAGGAAGCCTTGAACCCCTGCCATCCAGCCGAGAGCGCCTCGGTCAACGCGGTGGACGCGCTGATTCCCAGTGCCAAGCACGCAGTCAGTTCGTCATTGAGCGAGCCCCACACGGTTTCAGTAACGCCGGCGCTCTTCGCTTTGCGCAGGGCAATCCAGTCCTTGAGCAGCGGCTCAGGCAGATCGTGTGGGTTGTTGGCCAGCAGATCGCGAAGGCCGAAAGGCTTCTTGCGGTCAGGCTTGCCATCCGGGACCGGATCAAGCTCAGCCTTGGGGGGGCATGTAATCTCTTCCGTAGGAAGAGTTACATAGGGGGTTTCTTTCTTAGAATAAAGAAGGGACTCGGCGGTTTTGGTCTGTTTCGACTCTTCGCCGATTCGGACCACTTGAGCCGAGTCGGCTGGTTTGGTCTGTTTCGGCTCAACGACATAGACCCAGTCTTTCGGGTCGTTTACGCCGATGTCACCACGGGCACCGCCATCCCGGAACAGCACGCGGCGGCGCAGCAGGCTGGAAACCGCCTTCGACACGGTGTCGGGGTGAGCGTGGATGGCTTTCGCGATGTCGGTAGCCGGGATGCGCTGGGCGCCCGCACCGAAGTTGATGGTGGCCTTGGCCACGTACAGCACAATCTTCATCTCCCTGGCCGGGAGATCGATAGCCAGCAGGCCATCCATGAGCTGGTTGTCCATCCGGGTGAACCCCCTGGACTTGTCAAGTGGGACTATGTTTGTCATGCTTAAACCCGTAATGAAGCTGTAGAGAAAGCCGCCCTGCCAGGCGGTTTTTTTTCGCCTGCGATTCCGGTACTGGATGGATTCGCAGGTGTTTTGGTCATCTACTGGCGGAGTGCCAGGCAACTCATAATTCGTCTCGTCAGGCAACGTCGTCCCAGGGAAAAGCTGGGCACATCGCCTCTTTTTTAAACTTGCCTTGGGTTAGCCTTTCTGCTCGTTTCGCTACTACTGGGGACATTCCGTGCTTTCCTCGCACCCATCCGGAGACTGTGCTTTGGTCAACACCGAGCTTCTCGGCTGTCACCTCCTGCGTTCCGAAGAAGGCAACGAGGTCCTTAAAGATGGCGTTCATGCTGCCTCTCCATATGTGAATACCCATATCCTAGGGCATAGGGATACCTATTTGCAACAATATGGGCAGGCCCGTAATAATCAGCAGATGGAATACAAAGACCGCGTCAAAGCAGCCAGAAAGCATGCCCGACTGACCCAGGTAGAATTGGCTAAGCTCGTCGGGATCGACCAGGCTTCCATTTCCGACTTGGAAAGAGGTCGATCGGGGCGCTCTTCCTACAACGCCTCCATCGCCAAAGCGTGCGGTGTGTCTGCGTTATGGCTTGAAAAAGGTTCGGGTGAAATGCTCGCCAACCCAGGCGAGCCCTCAAACGTGTCTCCTGTAGAGCAACCATCCTTCCGGTACCCGGTCATCAGCTGGGTTGCAGCCGGAGCTTGGGCGGAGGCGGTGGAGCCATTTCCGCCCGGGTTCTCCGATCGATATGAGCTGTCTGATTACGACTCAAAGGGAGTGGCGTTTTGGCTTGAAGTCAAGGGGGACTCTATGACGTCCCCTGTGGGCACAAGCATCACAGAAGGCATGATGATCCTGGTCGACACCGAGGCAGACGCTATCTCCGGAAAGCTTGTGGTAGCAAAGCTCGCGGACAGCAACGAAGCCACCTTCAAAAAGCTAGTCGAGGATGGCGGCCGACGCTTCCTCAAGCCACTGAACCCCGCGTATCCGGTTGAGGTATGTGCGGAAGGTTGTCGCATCGTTGGAGTAGTCGTCCGAGCAATGATGAAGCTGTAGCCTTGAGATCCGTACCCGCCCGGCCTATCGCCGGGCTTTTTTTTGCCTGGACTTTTGTAGCCTGAGCGAATTCTTGTCCTGTAATAAAACTTTACACATGTAGGAGGATTGAAAATTTCCTACAGAAAGGATAACTGTATGCATGTACAGTGAAAGGAATTTCAGACATGCTCCCCCTCGCTTTTTCAAGCTCCCCTTCGCGATCCTATGAGCGCCTAGGTTACCGATTGCAGACGCTCATCGCGTCGCCGCATGTTCAAAAGCGCCAATACGTGGATGTCAAGCTAGCGCCCGAGGAGTCAGAAGCCGATTGGGCCCAATTGCTTGATGCACTTGAGGAAACGAATGGAATCCGGGTGGAGCGACTAGAGCCAGGGGTTGTAAGGATTGCCTGGCAAGAATTCATCGACACGATGTGATCAGGGCCCGCACTACGCGGGCTTTTTATCGCCCACCTATAAAAATATGTGTTTGCCCATAGACAACAAATATGTGTTCCCCTATATTTGCCTCATCGCCGGTTCAAACCCGGCCAGCAAGACTGGCAGCTACGGCAGCCACCGCTCTTTACACAACTCGGCGCAATACACCACCAGGTGGGAAAGGTAGCTAGCACGCTCATAGGCAGGAGCCTCCCTGAGCGATGCCGTATCGACCTCGGATCTTGGTGGCAAACCCTTAACCACGTACAGAGGAGAACCCTCGCCATGAAGTAGGTAGCGATTCACCCGTGAGGTGCAGGAAGCCTGAAGGCTGCACCCGTAACCATGACAGGCAGCGGCAAGTTGTGGCGTCGATGTCACCGCGCATTGGCCGGATATCCGGTAGCCCACCCGAAACGACGAATCACCGCTGATGCAGCATCCCTGGCCTGTCGCCAGTAGCGAGGCCGGGGCGGTTTCACCGATTGGCCTTGGCGACAGGGGCAAACGGGAAATCAACCCCACGGAGCAACACCCCATGCTTGGAAAACTGTTCGGTAAGAAAGGTCGTGAAGCCCGCGCTGCTATGCAGGTGGTTCAGAACCGCGACCTGATGCAGGCGATCGTCTACGGCGCCTTCTACGTCGCCGCTGCCGACGGCGATATCGGCGAAGACGAGATCAAGAAGACCGAGAAGCTGATCGCCAACACGCCTCAGCTCAAAGGGTTCGGGCCGGAGTTGTCCAACACCATGGACCGCGCCGAGAAGGACTTCCACGACGGCGGCCATCGCATCCTGCGCATGAACGCCGAGAAGGAACTGAAGGACCTGGCCCACTCGCCGGAAGAAGCGGCCATCGTCATCAACGTCATGCTCACTATCGCCGAGGCCTCGGGCGAGATCGACGACAAGGAAATGGCCGTCCTTGAGAAGGCGGCGAAGCTGATGGGCCTCAGCCTGAAGGACTACCTGTGATCCGTATCGCGTCGTTCGCGATCGTCGCTGTCGCCGTCGTGTGGCTGGTTATGCGCGGCATCGACTACGGGACCTGCGCCTGGTACGGCCACCAAACCGAGCGCGACACCCGCTACGCCGCATTCGTCGGCTGCATGGTGAAGACCAGCAGTGGATGGGTGCCACGCAACGAAATTCGCACCCAGCAGTAGCACCGCGTCAGCCTGACGAAAACTGCCCGATCCACCTGGTTCCCCATCACCAGGCCGCATCGGTCGTGACGTTCACCCTCCCCTGGTCCGGGAGGTACGTGGCTGCGAGCGTCACGACCAATGCAGCCCACCGAGGACAACTCATGGAAACGATCACTTGCGGCTCATGGATTGGCCAGCTCGGCAAGGCGCTGGCCCCCCGCGAGCTTGAAGCATTGCTGTGGGTGGCCCAAGGCCTCACCACAAAAGAAATCGCCCGCGAAATGGCCGTCAGCCCCGGCACCGTGGCCAACCGAATCGAGGCCGCGCTGTTCAAGCTGGAAGCCGGACGCCGCATCGAGGCGGTCACCAAGGCTATGCGCCAACAGATCATCAGCCCGCTCTGCATCGCCCTCGCCGCCCTGATCGCATCGCATGCGTTGATCAACGACAGCGACCCGATGCGCCGCGACCGCCGAGTACCGGAGCGGCGTACCGCCCAAGTTCGAATCGTTCGCAAGGCCGAGGCCTTCGAGCTCCACGCCTGACCTACCCGAGGATCACCCATGCAGACACCAATGCACCCGGCCTTCCAAGAGAAGGTGGACATGCTCAATGCGCTTCTGGCGCGCACCCGGGAGGCACGTGACGAGGCATTTGCCAAGATCGGCAAGGGCGCGCCGCGCTATCAAGCCTCGGGAAAAGGCAAAGTTTGGGATGTGGTCGAAATCGCCACCGGCGCCAAGCAAGGCTTCGCGTTCACCTACCAAACAGCCATGCGTTTTGTGGATGCGATGGAGGCAGGTGCAGCGACAAAGCGGGGTGGCCTGCAGTGAATGGCACGCTAATCCCCGACCATCGTGAAGCGGTGCTGGCGCAGCTCAACGCGAGCATCGATAGCTTCTTCCTGGAAGGTGGAAGCGTGCAGACCTTGCCAGGCAGCCAGTACGTGCCACACCGGCCGCGCCGTGAACTGGAACCAGTACGAGCTCCAGCGGAGCCGCCGCTGAGTAAGCGAGTGGCCAAGCGGCTCGAGCACCTTGCAGCGATTCGGGCTTTAGCCCAGACCATGACCTACGCCCAAGCAATGGCTCATACAGGGCTTTCGCAATCAGCACTGGTCCGCGCTGCTGCAGCCGGCAAGTTCAAGTTTCAGCCCGACCCGAACTGGGGCAAGGGCAACCAGGGCAAAAAGCTCAGCGATCCCGCAGAAGACAGGGCCAAGGCTGAACAGATCGTTGCATATCGCAACGTCGGGATGACCCGGGCTGACGTTGTTCGCGAGCTGCAGATCTCCTTTAAGCAACTCAGCCGTCTTCTCCGGGACTTCGGCATCAGCTTCCCAACCACCGCCGAAAAGCGAGCAACAAGACAAGCATGAAACGCATCACCGCGCGCGTCCGGCACGGCCGGCGCCAGCAGCACATCAATCTGCCGCCCATCGGCTTGGTGCAGCGAGATCAGTCTTTGTCTCTATCGCTGGAAACAGCAATTCCACATGCTGCGGCGGTTAGTCTGTTCAAGGAGCGGACGGAACCAGCAAGCGCTCCCGAGATTGACTCGCCATACCGCTCCAATCCCTTAGTAGCGAGGCAGTCAATAAGTTGGGCGACTTCTGTCAGCTCAAGCTCGATCACATAGTCGTATTCACCACTCGCGTCCGAATGTCTAACTTTGCGATGGCCTACCGTAACAACTGGATCCGGGCCCTTGATCGAAGTTCCGGGTGTCTGGATTCCAGGCGAAATCCCTAAAACTGGCGCCTTCGGCTTTTTCGCCTTCAGCCGAGTCCATCCTTCTTTTCGGTTAGCGCCTTGCCTATGAATTTCCATTGTTCCCTCGCTGGCCGGCCCCATGCCGGTCACCCGTAATACCCCATCCCAAACCAAATTGCCACCATGCCGCATCCGGCCACGGAGGGCGGCGCATGCATGGAGAAAGCCATGGACAAGAACACCAAGATCCTCATCGCCGAGATCCCGGGCGAATGGACCGAGCGCACCCGCTCCGGCCACACGAACATCTGGAATGGCAAGGATCATGATCGTCCGCATCGTAACGGCCTGCCCGAGGTGAAGCTTGAGCCGCCAGAGAAGGGTTTGTATGCCGAACGCATCGACGGCGCCTGGTATTGGGTCTCCGGTTGCAATAAGTGCAACGGTGAAGCGGGCAAGTGGAGCTACATCGTCTGCGACGCGCACAACGTATGCAGCTGCTGCGGAACTCACCGCTCCCAGTTGACGGACATCCCATGGGGTACACGAGATGGGTTCAACTGCAAGCCTTGCCAGGAGCGTCTGGACGCTGCTGCCAAAGCAGGGGCCCTGGCCAAGTTTGCTGAAGCGGAGTACGACGACTCAGACTTCGAGTATCAGGACGACTGCAAGTGTCCGCATTGCGCCTCAGTCATGCACATCGAAACCGAGGACTACGGCGACAAAACGATGGCCTGCGACGTGTGCGATGGCCAATTCGAGCTGACCCTCAACTACGAGATCACCTTCAGCACAAAGGTCATCGGCGAGCGCGTTACGGCCTGACCCTCCGGCGCTGCCCGCAAACGAAAACGCCGCCTGATGAGGCGGCGCTGGATGACGAAGAACCGACGTTACCAGGTCTTCGGCTCTGACTTCTTGTACGAACCACCAGTCATGCACTTCTCGACCAGATCTTCGCGAGCCTTGTTGTCTGGAAGCGTTTTCAGGTAATCGGGCTGGCAGTGTTCAGTAGTCGGCTCGTAGGCGGCAGTGTCGGCGGCGTCTTCTTTGCAGCCGGCAAGTCCTGTAGTGACCGCCGCCGTGAGCATAAAGGCAAGCGAGCGCATCATGGCTTGAAACCTTGATCTGGGGTCTTTGGAGGCGGGATGTCCCAGAGCTTGTCGCTAGAATCCTGCTGGGCCTTGGCTTTTTCCTCGGCTTCTGACTCGAAGCATCCGCTGAGCATTACGGAACTGACCAATGCCAGCATGGCGAGTGCAATAGAGCGCTTCATGGCGTGAAGCCCTCGTCCTTGCTCCGGTCTGGCTTGGGGATGTTCCAGAGCTTTTCGCCGGCCGCCGGCTTTTCAGTCTCGGAATCCCAGCAGCCGCTAAGCGACAGCGCAGTGATAGCTACAAGAATTGCTCCAATGATGGTGCGTTTCATGAGGTTCCTTCCTGTGAAATGGCCGGGCGTTATAGCAAAGATCCACACCTCCCGCAAAACGTGGCGCTGTGCCATCAGTCAGCGCCTTCCCCTATTCAACGATAACGCCTCCCCGGCGAGGGCGGCGCCTGCACGCAAGGACCACAACATGACCGAACAACAGCACGACGAGAGCAAGCTAGAGCGAGTCATCCGCAAGATTAAGCGCTGCCTGGCCCTCTCGAAAAGCTCGAACGAGAACGAGGCGGCCACGGCAATGCGCCAGGCCCAAGCGCTGATGCGAGAGTACCGCCTCACCGAGCTGGATGTCCGCCTGAGCGATGTGGATGAAGTCCAGTCGGAGAAGTTCAGGGCGAACCGCCGGCCAACCTGGGATCGACACCTAAGCGGGGTCGTGGCCAGGGTGTTTGGATGCCGACCGCTCTCGTATCGCCACTGGTGCGCCACCTCCGGACGCATGGTGGAGCGGACCTTGTTTATCGGCGTAACACCAGCACCCCAGATCGCGATGTACGCCTACGAAACCCTGCTTGCCAAGCTGACGCAGGACCGGCGCGACTATGTGGCACGGGTCCGGTCCGGCAAGAGCCGCAGCGCCTACTCGCCAGAGACTGCCGGCGATCACTTCGCAATCGCTTGGGTTTCAGTTGTGCACGGCAAGATCCATGAGTTGGTGCCCCGCGGCGAGGAAGATCCAGCCATCGAACAGCACTCCAATGGGCGCGACCTCGTCACGGTGGAGAGTCAGGACAATGCACTGATCGAGCAGTACCTGGCCGGTCGGGAAATCGGCAAGCCACGCAAAGCGCGCCCTATCGAGCTCGACATGGCAGCCCAGATCGCTGGGACGCTCGCCGGGCAGCATGTCGAGCTCAACGCTGGGCTGGCCTCGGGCGGGCAGGATCAGTACAGGCTGGAAAGCGCATGACTATCAACCGCGGCCTGACCGAAGACATCGACTGCTTCTGCGGGGACTAGCCTTTCAGGCTGCTGATGCGTTCGCAGATAGCGTCGTAAGCCTCATAGAAATAGTACTTGGGCAGAAACTCTGTCTCCCGAAAATCCGCAATTCTACGCTCTCGATCAGGCCTGAAGGTTGCGAGAAAGGGGTCGTTCTGAGCGATTACGATTTCTGGTTGCGCGTAGTCGTCGAACTGGCTTCCAGTGATGTCTATGATCGTTCCGCTCAAGTCGAGCCATACGTGCGAACCAAGCTCGCCCTTTTTCCCGCCATTTCGCCCATGAACTCTCAGCGCGCCTGGATAACCTTGTTCAGATAGGTACGCGGCCAACAGCAAAGATGAATCATCGCATGAGGCGTGCGGGAAATTCTTGGTAATGCTGACTCCGAACCAGTGACCCTCTTCGACTAGTTGTTTCAGCGCCGACCGAAACTCAGCAACCACAACGCCCAATTCTCGCTGACTCACAACCACCTCCATTCGATATGCGGCGAACTATAACCGCGAGGTATCCCCATGCCCACAGAAAACCGATCCAGCAACACCGAACTGAGCAAGATCGTCACCGAAGCCCTTGTCGGCATGGTTTCCGGCGTCACCGGTATGAAGCCGCCACCTGGTGAGCCCTTGCCTGGTTTCATACAAGCGCCGATTGATCGCGCAGTTACGCGCATCTCCGGCCTTCTTGCACAGCCGGTCCAGCAGCCCCACCCCGAGCCAATAGCCTGGATGGTTGATACTGCCATCTGGTGGACCAAAGAAGAGGCAGAGAGGGATTCGGCGGCGGCCGGGCTGCCGATTGTCCCTGTTGGGCCGTTGGTATCCATCCCTGACGGATACTGCCTGATGCCCAAGCGGCTCACCGCCGAAAACGGCGCCAAGGCACTGCTACTAGGTGAGTTCAAGCTGGAGGTCACCCAGGAATGCCCGGAATGCCGCGAACTGGATGAGCCGGTAGAAGGCTGCGAGATCTGCGATGGCGAGGGTGAGTACGGCCAGCGCCACATGATCCCCTGGGACAAAATCAAATTCATCTACAGCGAGGCCGTGAAGGGTCTCGCTCTCCAGCCGAACAACGCCCGGTAGCGAAATCCTGATCGGAGCACATTTGTACTCCACCCAGCTTTAATCCCTTTCCCCTCTATTCACTGCCGCGATATGGCGGCCAAGGAATCGTCATGCCTGAAGAAATCAAGCTGATCCAGCCGGCGCCGGTCGTGCGCGACGAATACGGAATGTTCCAGCACCCTGACCTCCCTGACTTCGAGGAGGGTGACGCCGACAAGTGCAAAGCCTGGATTGCTGAGCAGGGCCTGGAGGTCGGCAAGGTCAGCCTGGAATACGCCGACGAGGCCATTGCTGATCGGTATTTCGAAAGCCACGACCCTGACTGCAGCTACTGGGAACCATACCGGCCCGATGGCGATGGCTGGTTCTGCCTGGCAATCCACGATACCGACGACGGTCCGGTGTGCTGGTGGGGTCGCCGAGTGGTGAAGCCATGACCCGCCTCGCCCTCTGCCTCCTGCTGCTGGCCACCGGCGCCAGCGCAGCCCCATTGCCACGGTACGTCGAGCGGATCCACGACAGCGAGCGTGCTGTCACCTGCTGGGTAGCCAGCGCAGGCATGGGGATCGGCATCAGCTGCATCCCCGACAGCCAGCTGCAGGCCGGCAACGAGCGCCAGCTCTCCCCGCACGAAACCCAACCCGAACCTACACCCGCTCTGGCGCCTGGGCGCTGGATTGATGAGAGGTATCAGCTGTGAAGATCGGAAAGCTTTTTCTTGGAGTGAACTGGTGCTACGGCGGCAAGGAAGAGGCGGTGGTCGCCAGCTGGAGCCTGAAGTGCGGCTACTGGCGCTGGGCAATCTGGTGGCGAAAGCCAAAGAAGGTTCTGTGCCTTCCGGCCTTCGGGCCATCCATGGCGGCAGGCACCAAGTACTTCGTGGGCCATGGCCACTTCGGCGCCTGGGCGCGGCTTCCGCTGATCGGTTCGTTGTCCATATCAACCCAGCCGCCCTACCCGGCGCAGGTGCAGCCATGACCGACCTGATCGAAGTGAGGACCGCACACCTGACCGGCGAGGCGCTGGGCTGGGCCGTTGGCAAAGCCGAAGGGCTGAACCTTGAACTGGTCCCGCCGCAGTACGGCAACCCCTGGCGGGTGTTCGCCCGGTACCAGGGCCAGGCCGTCGAGCACACCAAACGCTACAACCCGTGGGAAGACTGGGCGCTGGGCGGACCACTGGCGGTGAAGTATCAGGTGTCGCTCATCCCGGAAGCACATGAAGGGCCCGAGGGCACTGAAATGTCGGAGCGCTGGCGGGCCAGCGTTTACTACAAGGCAGGCGAGCACTACGGCACGGACTATTGCGACACCGCCCTGATTGCTGCGAGCCAGGCAGTAGTCGCCACTGAGTTCGGCGATACCGTCCAAGTGCCCAAGGAGCTGCTGTCATGCCCAAACTGATCAAAGTGCACACCTGCGACCTGGCTGGAAAGGCGTTGCTCTGGGCTGTCGAGATGGTCGACGGACCGATCCCGCCGCCGGCCGGCCAACTGCAACTGCCACTCAGCGGCCAGGCCATCGACGACGCGACCGGCGAGTACCTCATCGAAAAGCACAGCATCTGGATTGACTGCGGCTACAGCTGGCCCTGGCTGGCCTGCGTGTCAGGTCACCCACTGGACCGCCAGCCCGGTGATACGCGGGCCGAAGCTGCAGCCCGGGCGGTCGTGCACCACGCCCGCGGCGAAACCATCAAAGTACCGAGGGAGCTATGCCAATGATCCTGCCCCTGATGTACATGGCCCACCTGATCTACAGGGGGCCGCGATGAGCAAGAACTGCAACACCTGCAAATGGCTGGAGTGGGTTGACGGTGAAAGCGAGTCGGACACCGGCTTCACATGCAACAAGCGCCACCAGCAGATGTGGGCCGACGGCCGCGAGCAAGAGCTGCTCGACAACCTGGAGCGCGACGATTACCGCGCGCGCTACAAACGCTGCTTCGAACCAGAAGCCTAACCCCCCCCAACTACTCAAGCTCGCCGACATGCGCGGGCGAGGATCTGTCATGCCTAAAGCATTGCTTCGCGAAGTCGCCATGGATTGCATTTCCGACATGGCCCAGCACTTGCCGACCGACTGCGAACTGTTCGTCATCGCCTGCCGCCCCGGCAAAGCTGATTATGATCTGGTCCTGCCGTCGCCCGAGGCGAACCTGAACAACGTCCTCGATGCGCTGCGGCGCCCAGGCCTGAGCATCGATGGCGCCAATATCTACAAAGAGGCCGTATGCGACTTGGCCATCGGCGCCATGGCGATGGGCAAGCAGAACAACAACCCACCACCCGAAGGTCACTGGGGCGAGCGGTTCTGGGATATCGGCCGGGCCGAGGGCCAGCAGCGCGATGACCTAGTGGCGGCTCTTGAGCATCTGGTTACCGTGACCACTCCTGATGCCAATGGCCAGATCGGGGCGAAGGAAGAACACCTGGCCGCCCTGGAAAATGCCCGCGCAATGATCCGGCTGCACCGCGCCTGACCACCAACCTGCCGCCACCGGCGGCGTGGAGACCATCCCATGGAAACCGAAATCCTTTCGGACGAAGAGCTGGTGGCGATCACCGGCTACAAACCCCGGGCGTGGCAGCGCCGTTGGCTCACAGAAAAAGGCTGGCACTTTGTCGAGAGCCGCGGCGGCCGGCCACTGGTTGGCCGCCAGTACGCCCGCCAGAAGCTCAGCGGCGTGGTGATTGACACCGTGCCGGTCGCTGCCGCCCCTCCACCAGCGCCCGCCTGGACCCCTGATTTTTCCCGAGTGAAGTGAAATGCGCCCAAGGAAGACTGAAAATCGCGACCTGCCACCAGGCATGTATCGCCGCAAGAGACAAAAAGCTAATGGCAAGGTGTGGGAGGCCCTGTACTACAGAGACAAGTCTGGCAAGGATATCTTTCTCGGCAATGACCTGGTGAAGGCCAAGTTGAAGTGGGCGGAACTGGAGGCCAAGTCGGTGCCGAAGGAACTGACCACTATGAGGGGAATTTTCGACGAGTACCTGCTAAAGATCATCCCGGGCAAGGCCGCCAGGACCCAAAAAGACAACATCTACGAGCTCAAGCAGTTGCGCGCCGTGTTCGACTCGGCGCCGATTGACGCCATCACGCCAGCGATGATCGCCCAGTACCGCGACTCGCGGTCGGCGAAGACCAGGGCGAACAGGGAAATCGCCCTGCTCTCTCACGTATTCAACACGGCCAGGGAATGGGGGCTCACCACCCGGGACAACCCGTGCCTGGGCGTGAGAAAGAACAAGGAGAAACCTCGCGACTTCTACGCCAACGAAACAGTTTGGCAGGCGGTGTATGAGGAGGCTCCACCGGAGCTGAAGGATGCGATGGACCTCGCGTACCTGACTGGCCAACGGCCGTCGGACGTGCTGTCCATGCGAAAGGACGATATGGAGGGGATCTACCTGCTGGTAAGCCAAGGTAAAACCGGCAAGCGACTGAGGATCGTCTTGGAGATGGACGGGGTGAAGAACAGCCTGGGCCAACTGCTCGAGCGAATCATGCGCAGGACCAGCGAGCACCTGTCGCCGTTCTTCATCGTCAATGAGCACGGCAAGCGCATGAGCTGGCCGATGCTGCGCAACCGATGGGCAGACGCCCGAGAGGATGCCAGGGTCAAGGCCGAGGCCGAGAAGAAGCCCGACTTGGCCAATCGAATCGCCCAGTTCCAGTTCCGCGACATCCGGCCGAAGGCGGCATCGGAGATCAACGACCTGAGCGAAGCAAGCGTGCTGCTTGGGCACTCGAAAGAGGGAATCACCGAACGCGTTTACCGGCGCGTCGGCGCCATCGCCAAGCCTTCAAAATGATGAAGTTTTGGGACTGGCATCAATTAGTTTTGGGACTTCGGTCTTTTCTTGCGTCCAAAGAAAAACCCCGCAGATGTTAATCTGCGGGGCTTTCGAATGTGGAGGCCGAGGTCGGAATCGAACCGGCGTAGACGGATTTGCAATCCGGAGCATAACCACTTTGCTACTCGGCCTCAAAGTTCGGATCTAGTTGCTTGCGCTTCTATCTCCTTGAAACGTAGAACCTTTTTCAAAGTTTGCTGCGTTTCGATGGGCGCCATTATGTCTGCATTCCGCCAACCTTGCAACCCCCTGAACAGAAAAAATATTCAAGGGGTTCAAGGTGTTAGCGCAAGCGGCCAAGTTTGCTCCACAACCCCACCACGGCGTTCTCCACCGCACCGCTCGCCGCCATGCCGATTCGCTCCTGCAAGCTTTTGCGTTCGGCATAGTGCACATGGAACAGGTTAGCGTTGCGAGCACGCTCGCTGAGGTACTCGTCGCTGGTCTGCAACTGGTCCACCAGCTTGCGGTTTAGCGCAGCAACACCCAGCCAGACTTCGCCGGTGGCCACTTCGTCGATGTGCAACTGCGGGCGGTAGCGGGCGACGAAGTCCTTGAACAGCTGGTGGGTGATGTCCAGGTCTTCCTGGAACTTCTCGCGGCCCTTCTCGGTGTTCTCGCCGAACACGGTCAGGGTGCGCTTGTACTCGCCGGCAGTCAGCACTTCGAAATCGATATTGTGCTTTTTCAGCAGACGGTTGACGTTCGGCAACTGCGCGACCACGCCGATCGAACCGAGCACGGCAAACGGCGCACTGACGATTTTCTCGCCGATACAGGCCATCATGTAACCACCGCTGGCGGCCACCTTGTCGATGCACACGGTCAGCGGGATGCCGGCCTGGCGGATACGCGCCAGTTGCGAGGCCGCAAGGCCGTAGCTGTGTACCAGGCCGCCACCGCTTTCCAGGCGCAGCACCACTTCGTCACGTGGCGTGGCGAGGGTCAGCAGTGCCGTGATTTCGTTGCGCAGGCTTTCGGTGGCGGACGCCTTGATGTCGCCATCGAAGTCGAGCACGAACACCCGGCCTTTCTCTTCGGCCTTGCCTTTTTTCTGCTGTTTTTCCGCTTTGGCCTGCTGCTTGCGCAGGGCTTTGAGCTGGGCCTTGTCGAGCAAGCCGGATTCCAGCCGCTCGCGCAGCTCTTTATAGAACTCGTTGAGACGGGTGACCTGCAACTGCCCGCCAGCCTTGCGCCGCCCCTTGCCGCGCAAGCCGGCGATGGCAGACAGCACCACCAGGATGGCAATCACCAGGGTGGCGGTTTTAGCGAGAAAGCTTGCGTATTCGGCAAGAAACTCCACGTTGACTCCTTATGAACCTGCGCCTGTACGGCGCGAAACTGTAGCAAGCATACCGGTGCGCCCGTGGCGCTGCCAGCTGCGGTAAACGCTGGCAACACAGTTCAAACGACCTTTTCAAACGCTTGTATGTTTTTCGTTGACAGCCCGTGTGGCGCATCCTAACCTCGCAGCAACCTTCAAGCGGCCGGATACCTTCGTGGGCAACCTCTACCTCATCCGACATGGCCAAGCCTCATTCGGTGCCGACGACTATGACGTCCTGTCGCCGGTGGGTGTGCGGCAAAGCCAGGCACTGGGTGAACACCTCGCCCGGCTGGACCTGCGCCTGGACCGATGCGTGGCGGGTGACCTGCGCCGCCAGCAAGACACTGCGCGGCTGGCACTGAAGGCACTGCAGGGTAATGGCTGCGCGGTGCCCGCCATTGAGACCGACCCTGCGTTCAATGAGTTCGATGCCGACGGTGTTATCCGTGCCCTGCTGCCCGGCCTGCTGGCCGAAGAGCCGCAGGCCCTGCACATCCTGCGCAATGGCGCGCAGAACCGCAGCGAATTCCAGCGCCTGTTCGCCCTGATGGTGCAGCGCTGGCACGCCGGCGAACATGCCGACGACGGCCTGGAAACCTGGCAGGCGTTTACCGCGCGGGTGCAGGCCGGGTTGCAACGTGTGCTGGACAGCGCCGGCAGTGGCGACAACATCGCGGTATTCACCTCGGGAGGCACCATTGCCGCCCTGCTTCACCTGACTACTGGAATTACCCCCAGCCAGGCCTTCGCGCTGAACTGGCAGATCATCAACACGTCGCTCAGCCAGCTGAAGTTCCGCGGCCGTGACGTGGCACTGGCTTCCTTCAATAACCAGGCCCATGTGCAGTTGTTGAAGGTGCCGGAGCTCATTACCTTTAGATGAGCCCGGCCTGTTGTGTCCCTGTTAGGGACGTGAAATCACTCAATAAGGAATGCGCCATGACCTCCGTAGCTGATGCCGTGAAAAAGATGCAAGAGAAGTTCAATCCGTCTGCAGCCGAAGGCCTTGACCTGGTGTTCGGCTTCGACATCACCGACGAAGGCAAGAAATACGCCCTGATCGTCAAGGACGGTACCTGCGACCTGCAGGAAGGCGAGAACCCGGACGCCAACTGCACCCTGGTCATGGACAGCGAAACCCTCAAAGGCATCGTCAGTGGCGAGACCGACGGCATGCAGGCGTTCATGGGCGGCAAGCTGCGCGTTGAAGGCGACATGATGCTGTCGATGAAGCTCAGCGAGCTGTTCCCTTCCTGAGTGATGGGCGCACCGCGCGAGACGAAAACCGAAGCCTGACCGGCTTCGGTTTTTTTTTTGCCCGCCAGTGTGCATTCGGTGCAGTGATCGGCCGGCAACACCCAAACCTATATGGCACCTGGCACGCTTGTACCAGCGCATCGAGGCCATTAGATTAGCCAATAATCCTTGCGATCGATAATAAGGTAAACGCATGACGCTCACCGACCAGTCCACCCAGGTACGCCCCGGCGAAGAACTCGATGCGGCCGTCATCGACCCTTACCTCAAGGCCAATATCGCGGGCCTTGAAGGCGCACCGCGCATCAGCCAGTTCCCCGGGGGGGCCTCCAACCTGACCTACCTGGTCGCTTACCCAGACCGTGAGTTCGTGCTGCGGCGCCCGCCTTTTGGCCAGAAAGCCAAGTCGGCCCACGACATGGGCCGTGAGTTCCGCATCCTCAACCAGCTCAACAGCGGCTTCCCTTACTGCCCCAAGGCCTACACCCACTGCACCGATGAAACCCTGATCGGCGGCGAGTTCTATGTAATGGAGCGGGTAAACGGCATCATCCTGCGTTCGGACATTCCCGCCGAACTGAACCTGGATGCCACCCGTACCGAGGCCCTGTGCAAAAGCTTCATCGACCGCCTGGTAGAGCTGCACCAGGTCGACTACCAAAGCTGCGGCCTCGCCGACCTGGGCAAGCCTGAAGGCTACGTGCAGCGCCAGATCGAAGGCTGGACCGGCCGCTACGAAAAGGCCCTGACACCCGATGCGCCGCGCTGGGAGCAGGTCATTGCCTGGCTGCGTGAAAAGATGCCGGCCGACCACCCTCGCCCAGGCATCGTGCACAACGACTACCGCTTCGATAACGTGATCCTCGATGCTGAAAACCCCATGCGCATCATTGGCGTGCTGGACTGGGAGATGGCCACGATCGGCGACCCACTGATGGACCTGGGCAACAGCCTGGCCTACTGGATCGAGGCAGGCGACCCGGCGCCGGTGCAATTGATGCGACGCCAGCCGAGCAATGCCCCCGGCATGCTGACCCGCCGCCAGTTCGTCGATTACTACGCCGAGCGTGCGGGCATACGCCTGGACAACTTCGATTACTACTATTGCTATGGCCTGTTCCGCCTGGCGGGCATCGTGCAGCAGATCTACTACCGCTTCTACCACGGCCAGACCCAGGACAAGCGCTTCGCCCAGTTCATCCACATGAACCGGCTGCTGGAGCAGATGAGCTTGCAGGTAATGGCCAAGTCCACGCTCTGACGACAGACAACAAGGAAAACAGCATGTCCAAGACCCACCTGTTCGACCTCGATGGCAAGATCGCTTTCGTCTCCGGCGCCAGCCGTGGCATTGGCGAAGCCATCGCGCACCTGCTGGCCCAGCAAGGCGCCCATGTGATCGTTTCCAGCCGCAAGCTGGAGGGCTGTCAGCAGGTGGCCGATGCGATCATCGCCGCAGGCGGCAAGGCCACTGCAGTGGCCTGCCACATCGGTGAACTGGAACAGATCCAGCAGGTGTTCGCCAGTATCCGCGAACAGTTCGGGCGCCTGGACGTGCTGGTCAACAACGCCGCCACCAACCCGCAGTTCTGCAATGTGCTGGATACAGACGCAGGTGCGTTCCAGAAGACCGTCGACGTCAATATCCGCGGCTATTTCTTCATGTCGGTCGAAGCCGGCAAGCTGATGCGTGAAAACGGCGCTGGCAGCATCATCAACGTGGCGTCGATCAATGGGGTTTCACCGGGCCACTTCCAAGGTATCTACTCGGTGACCAAGGCAGCGGTGATCAACATGACCAAGGTCTTCGCCAAGGAATGCGCGCAATTCGGCATCCGCTGCAATGCCTTGCTGCCGGGCCTGACCGACACCAAATTCGCGTCGGCGCTGGTGAAAAACGATGCAATCCTCAACGCCGCACTGCAGCAGATCCCACTCAAACGCGTGGCCGACCCCAAGGAAATGGCCGGCGCCGTGCTGTACCTGGCCAGCGATGCCTCCAGCTACACCACCGGCACCGCACTCAATGTCGACGGTGGTTACCTGTCCTGATCAGGCCTTGATCGCCTGCAGGGTGTAACTCAGCGGCAAGCGCTCGGGCGCCAGGCCCAGGCGCCATTCGCCGTCGGCGCCTTTGTCCATCTGCCCGGGTAACGCCTCCCAGGGGATGCTCTGGTGCTCGACCAAGGCCGCCAGTTGCAGCCCTTGCGCCAGCAAGGCACTGATGACTTCGCCCAGGCCGTGGTTCCACTCATGGGTTTCGGTCTGGGTGAGGCGTTGATCGCTGTCGACGTAGGTCTGGTCGCTGTGCCAAACCGTCGGTGCTTCTTGTTCGAAGTAGGGATACTCCAGTTGCAGCCGGTCCTGGTGGTCTTCATTGACGGCCATCAGCATCGGGTGCCCATCGCGCAGAAACAGCCGTCCGCCAGGTTTGAGCAAGGCCGCCACTGCACGGGCCCAAGGCTCGATGCGCGGTAGCCAGCACAATGCACCGATACCGGTGTAGACTAGGTCGAAGGTGCCTGCCTGCAGTGCCTGATCGGCCTGATAGACATCGGCTTCTACGTAGTCGATGGCCGTATTGCAACGCCCGGCAAGGCGCCGCGCCTGCATCAGCGAAGCTGCCGAATAGTCCAGGCCGCAGACCAGCGCGCCCAACCGCGCCAGCGACAAGGTGTCGGTGCCGATATGGCATTGCAGATGAGCTGTGCGCAGGCCTCGAATATCGCCAAGGCGTGGCAAGTCGAAGCGTACGGTCTCGGAAAGGTGCGCGGGCTGCTGGACCAGCAGCTCGACCTCGTAGTCCTTCGAGGCGGCATGCAGCGGCGCGCGCTCATCCCAGCTGGCGCGGTTGAGTTGATGCGATCGGTCCATGATTGTACGTCCTTGTTGTTTAGGTTGCGGTCCCCGGCCCCTTGGCGGGCTTGCCAGCGAGGCGCCGGCAAAGCCCCCAATAGCTCCAAGCGTTACAGGCAGGTGGCCGCCGCCGCCCGCCGCTGCAACGCCACACCGTCGTTCTTCTGCGCGTAGTAATCCACCCGCGTGCCACCCGCCTGCGGGTAGACATCCACGAACGATTCCGCTTCGCGGGTATACACCGTCAGCCCACCTTGCTTGCGCGACTCCAGATAGCCGCTAGCGTCATCCCCGAACACATCCTCTTTCTGCCAGCTGAACTGGATGCATTGGGCCACCAGCTCCGGCGCCTTTTGCGAATCGAGCTGTGCAGTCGGCTTGCCGCCACGGGCCGTATCCATGGCTGCAGAAGCGCAACCGACCAATACCAGCGCCGCAGCCATCGGCAGAATTGCTCGCATGTTCCATCCTCGGGGCAAAAAAGAAAGCGACTCTAGCACTGCGCAGCATTGCGAGTGAATTGTCACACGGGGGCTGTTGTCGCAGATAAGGCATGCCGCCAACAGGAGATTGTCATGAAAGTACCTCGTCTTTTGCCTTCACTGCTACTCGCCGCCCTGCCCTGCCTGCCAATGATGGCGTCAGCCGCACCCTCGGCTGAAGAGAGCGTTACCGCACCAGAAACTCACAACCGCGAACTCAAAGTGGGCGACAAGGCCCCCGACCAGTACAAACGCGACGACGAAGCCTTGACCGACTGGAAGGCCAAGGGCCTGCCAGCACCGGAGAAAGAAAGCCACTGGGTACGCATGGGCGACCACTATGTACTGGTGCAGATCACCAATGGCGTTGTGCTGGCCATCCACCCGGCGTCCTGACTCAACCGGCAGCGGTCAACGCCGCCATGTGCACCGTGTTGCGCCCGGCTGCCTTGGCCTGATACAGCGCCGCGTCAGCCTGGGCGAGCAGGCTCGCGGTAGTGTCGTGCGGGCCAGGCACGCCGCACCACAGCCCCACGCTGAAGCGCAGCGTGATCTGGCCACCGGCAAAGTGCGCCGGGCTGAGGGCAATGGCCTCCCTCAGGCCCTGCAAGGCTGCCATCGCGCCGTCACGATCGGTGCGTGGCAACAGCAGCAGAAACTCCTCCCCCCCATAGCGGCCAAGACTGTCGCCGTTGCGCAGGCGCTGCTCCAACTGACGCACGCAATGGCACAACACCTCGTCACCGGCCAAGTGCCCATACAGGTCATTGATACGCTTGAAATGGTCGAGGTCGATCATCGCCACGGCCAAGCTGCTGCGTTCGCCACGGGCGCGGTCCAGCTCGCAGGCAAAGCGCTCCAGAATCGCCCGCCGGTTGTAGGTACCCGTCAGCACATCGCGCAAGGCCAGGTGCTGCAGGCGTGATTCGCTGCGCTCCTTGGCCATCAGCACCAGGCCGATGGAGTACATCATCACCGTTACCGTACCGATGGCGACGGAAATGCTCTGCTTGAGGTTGCTGGTGTCGTAGCGCATTTCCACGGCCGTGCCATTGACCACTGCAAGCGCACGCATGCCCAGCCCGACCAGGCTGACAAGGGCGCCAATCTGCAGCAACAGGTGCGCCCTGCCCGGCCGTTCGACGTGGCGCCGCACCCAGTACAGGATCAACGTGCACTGCAGCATCAGCACCAGCGTCGCCAGCAGCATGCGCGGCTCCACGGTGTCGAGCAGCAGCATCAGGCCCACCAGCATGCAGGCGGGAATGATGAAGACCTGCCGCCACGGCACAGCCTGCTCGCGCACGCGAAACAGGCTGGCCGAATAGAAGGCCAGGGCCAGTGAAAGCAGGCTGTTGCCCACCCCGTAGCTGAACCACAGCGGGGCGTGCCCATAAACGGTGTAGCAAACGTAGGCCAACGCGTGGGCGAGCAAACCGCAAGCGGTAAGCCAGAGGTTGTCTTGGCGATTGGACTGGCCGACCAGCAACAGGCAGAACGCCAGGATGGTCGCGACCAGTGCAACGGCGGCGAACAGCGTGGGTGTATGGGCGATCATCATGATTCACCGTGTGGCAGATGGCCGTCTTCGTTGCGGCCTGTGCCAAGTCTAAGCGCCCAGCCGCAGTCGAGCCATGACCGAGCGGGACAGAACAGCAGCCGGCAGGCACGCCACTCGTCGTCACCGCGGCAAAAAATTGCCCGCCCAGGAAACCAAACGGATCGATCACAGTCTCAGCAAGTGTCCCGTAAACCTATGCGGATCAAGGACCTATATCGTGATGACCCGCCTTGCAAGCCTTTCTCTGATCGCCGCTTTTCTGTTGGTTGCCGGCTGCCACCATCATCGCTACCACGATGACGATGGCGGATGGCGCGATGGCGACCGTGATCACCGCCACCATCACCGGCATGACCGCGACGATGACGATCGCCGCTACCGTGACCGCGGCTATCGCTGACACGTCTTTGCAATCCACTCTTAACCTGATGATTCTTCGAGGCTCCCTATCATGCGTCTGACTTTGCCTTCCCTTGCCCTTGGCCTGCTGCTGTGCCAAGGCGCTTTCGCCGGTGACGGTACCGCCGCCATCGGCGGTGGCCTGGGTGGCGTCCTGGGTAATGTTGTCGGCCAACAGCTCGGCGGCAGCACTGGTGCAGCTGTCGGCGCAGGCCTTGGCGGTGCCGCCGGCAGCGCGGTGGCTGCGCGCAAGGGCAACCGCACCGAAGCCGCCATCGGTGGTGGCCTGGGCTCGGCAGGCGGTTCGCTGTTGGGCGGCAAGGTCGGCGGCTCGACCGGCTCGACCATCGGCGCCGGCCTGGGCGGCGCGGCAGGTGGTGCGATTGGCAACCACCTGGGTGACAACAACGGCAAGAAGCACCGCCGCCACCGTCACTGATTCAGCGCAGCCTCTGCAGGGGCCGGCTTGCCGGCTCCTGCATCGATCACCCAGTCTCCCGCTGCCTTAACAAGGCAAACCCTCTCCCCGCTGACCCTCATCAACACCCTCTTCACCACAAGCTGCCACACTGACTGCTACTGTCTTTCGTGCCCCCTTGAGTGAAGGAACACCCCCGCCCCATGAACCAGGAACTGCTCTGGGTCCTCGGCCTGCTGGCTGTCGTCATCGTGCTCTTTGTCATCAACCGACCACGCATGGACGTCGTCGCGCTGCTGGTGATTCTCGCCCTGCCACTGTCGGGCATCCTCACCGTGGAGCAGGCCCTGGCCGGCTTCAGCGACCCCAACGTGGTATTGATTGCTGCCTTGTTCGTGATCGGCGAAGGGCTGGTGCGTACCGGCATCGCTTATCGCATCGGCGAATGGATGAGCGACCGGGCAGGCAACAGCGAGGCGCGCCTGCTGGTGTTGCTGATGGTGTCAGTGGCCGGGCTGGGCTCGGTGATGAGTTCGACGGGCGTGGTCGCGATCTTCATCCCGGTGGTGCTGAGCATCGCTGCACGCCTGCAGATTTCGCCAAGCCGCCTGATGATGCCGCTGAGCTTCGCCGGCCTGATCAGTGGCATGCTCAGCCTGGTGGCCACACCACCCAACGTGGTGGTGCACAGCGAACTGGTACGCCAAGGCGAGCAAGGTTTCAGCTTCTTCAGTTTCACGCCGTTCGGCCTGGTGGTGCTGGTGCTGGGGATTGGCTACATGCTGCTGACACGCCACTGGCTCAACGGCGAAGTACGCAAGGACGGCCGGGTGGAGAGCCGCCGCACCCTGCTCGACCTGGTACTGGACTACAAGCTCAACGGCCGGGAGCGGCGGCTACGTATTCGGGCGCAATCGCCGTTGATCGGCCATACCCTCGGGGAGCTTGAGCTGCGCACCCGGCATGGCGCCAACGTGATCGGTATCGAGCGCCAGCACAAGTTCACCACGCGGGTGATCGCCGCCGATTCGAGCACCGTCCTGCAGCAGGGTGACGTGCTGCTGCTCGACCTGTTCGCCAATCGCGATGACCTGCGCAGCCTGTGTCAAACCATGCAACTGGAACCTCTTCATTTCAAGGCCGCTTATTTCATCGACCAGTCCCAGGAGTTGGGCATGGCCGAAGTGTCCCTGCCCCCCGGCTCGCAACTGATCGGCAAAAGCATCCTGGACCTTGCCTTTCGTACCCGCTACGGCCTCAACGTGGTTGGCTTGCGCCGTGAGCAGGCGGCGATCGACGAGCAACTGGTGGAAGAACCGCTGCGCCTTGGCGACACGCTGCTGGTCGTCGGCCCCTGGAAGGCGGTACGCCAGCTGCAAAGCCAGCCAAAGGACTTCCTGGTACTGAGCTTGCCTGCCGAGATCGACCAAGTGGCCCCGGCCCGTACCCGGGCACCCTATGCCCTGATCAGCCTGGCGGTGATGGTCGGGCTGATGGTCAGCGGCGTGGTACCCAATGTGATCGCCGCGTTGATCGGCTGCCTGCTGATGGGGGCCGGGCGCTGCATCGACATGAACAGCGCCTACCGCGCCGTTCACTGGCCAAGCCTGATATTGATCGTCGGCATGCTGCCCTTCGCCCAGGCGCTGCAGCAGACCGGGGGTATCGACCTAGCAGTGGGCGGGCTGGTCAGCCTGCTGGGCGCCGCCGGGCCGATCGCCATGCTCGCCTGCCTGTTCATGGTCACAGCGGTGATCGGCCTGTTCATCTCCAACACCGCCACCGCCGTACTGATGGCGCCCGTTGCCATCAGCACGGCAACACAGCTGGGCCTCTCGCCCTATCCGTTCGCCATGACTGTGGCCTTGGCGGCATCCGCGGCGTTCATGACCCCGGTTTCCTCACCGGTGAATACCTTGGTGCTCGGCCCGGGCCAGTACCGCTTTGCCGACTTCGTCAAGGTGGGCGTGCCCTTCACAGTGCTGGTGATGCTGGTGACGGTACTGATGGTGCCATGGTTCCACGGTTTATGACGCCAGAGGATATTGGCCATTATCCTGCGCGATCTCGGCAGATTGACATTGAGTGGCCTGCGCAAACAAACTGGGGTGTTATTGCCCCAGGTGCCCACAGCCGTTGTCCTGGATTTCGTCTCCGCTTGTCGGTCGAGCCTATGGTTTTTCCAGCCCAGTCGCGCTTGTTGCCCTATTTCGCCGTGTTCGGCCTGACCTTCGCCCTGACCCTGGGCGGCATCCTGGCACGGCCAATCGAATCCTTGTCCCTGTTCTGGCCCGTCAATGCAGTGCTGGCCGGTGTGCTGTTGCGCTACCCGCGCCACGCCACCCCGGTGAGTTTCACCCTGGCCTGGCTGGCCATGATCGCCGCCGACCTGGCTTGCGGCAGCGCCTGGCTCTCGGCGCTGTGGCTCAACCTGTGCAACCTGAGCGTAGTGGTGACGGTGTGGCTCTTGCTGTCACGCTTACCGCGCCTGCACCGGCGCATGCGCAGCCCGCAGGGAGTGCTCAGCGTATTCGGTGCCTGCGCGGCCGGTGCCATGGTGGCGGCTTGCATGGCCTGCGTGGTGGCTGCCCCGTGGTTCGAGCAATCGCTGCGCACCACCTGGCTGGCGTGGTTCAGCGAGCAGTTCTCGACCGCAGTGCTGGTGCTGCCGGTGCTGCTGACGGCGCCATCGGCGCGCGCGCTGGTCCGCAGTGGAGCCCAGGCCGTAAGCCTGCCCCCCTTGCTGGTGCTGCTGGCCTCGCTGGTCTTCAGTATCGCCTTCGGCGGACCGGGGGCCATTGCCTTCCCGATCGCAGCACTGCTGTGGTGCGCATGGACCTACTCACCGTTTCTGGTTTCATTGCTGACACTGACTACCGGCAGTACGCTGATCGTTGCGGTGGCGCAGAACCTGATGCATTTCAGCGCGCCGCAAAGCGAGCTTGGGGTCACCACATTGATGTCGGCCCGTCTGGGCATCGCCATGCTGGTGCTCGGGCCGCTGGTGGTTTCTTGCGTCAGCCAGGCCAACCGTAGCCTGCTGGCGCGCCTGGCGCATCAGGCCACCATCGATCACCTGACCGGAGCACTGACCCGCAGCGCCTTCACCCGCCGCGCCAATGCCCTGCTCGACAGCCGCCAGCAACATGCCCAGGCATTGCCGCTGACCTTGATGATGCTCGACATCGACCATTTCAAGTCGATCAACGATCGCCATGGCCACGCCGTAGGCGACCAGGTGCTGCGCCAGTTCGCCCACACCCTGCAAGACCAGTTGCATGAAGGCGAGCTGGTGGCGCGCATGGGCGGTGAAGAGTTTGTAATCCTGCTGCCGGGCCTCGCGCCAGACCGGGCCAACTTCACCGCTGAGCGCTTGCGCAGAGCGGTCCAGGACCTACACCTGGCGCAGGGCGACGAGCGCCTGCAGATCACCGTCAGCATCGGCCTGGACGGCTGCGCCGGGCATGAACCGGCGCCGGGTCTGGACGAGCTGTTGGCCCGTGCGGACCAGGCGCTGTACCGCGCCAAGGCCCACGGCCGCAACCGTGTCGAACTGGCAGAGGCACAGGGCGCCGGGTAATTTGACTCACCCCATCAGAAAATCCCAGGACAACTTGGCGATCAGCACGCACAGCAAGACCAGGAACAGCCCGCGCACAAAGGCTGCGCCCTTGCGCACGGCCAGCCAGGTCCCGGTCAGCGCCCCAAGCACGTTGCATGCGGCCATGGGCAAGGCAATGGCATAAAGCACATTGCCCGATGGCACGAAGAACACCAGCGCCGCGAGGTTGGTGGCGATGTTGACCACCTTGGCAGAGGCCGAGGCGTGCAGGAAGTCCAACGCGAAAAAGCGAATGAACAGGAAGATCAGGAAGCTGCCGGTTCCTGGCCCGAACAGGCCGTCGTAGAAGCCAATGGCGCCACCGATCAGTACCGCCAGGCATTGCTCCTTGCGGCCGATCTTCGCCGGCGCGTGCAAGGTGCCGAAATCCTTCTTGCAAAAGGTGTAGATCGCCATCAGCACGATCAGCACCAGCACTGCCGGGCGCATCACGCTGGGCGGCACCAGCGACACCGTGGCCGCCCCTGCAAACGACATGATGAACGCACTGAGCGCCGCCGGCACGATCAACCCCCAGTCCAGGGTGACCTTGCGAATGAACGAGCGCGCCGCGAAAGCCGTACCGCACACCGATGCCAGTTTGTTGCTGCCAAGCAAGGCCGCAGGTTGCGCCGTGGGCAATACGTTGAACAGCGCCGGGATCTGAATGAGCCCACCACCTCCTACCGCAGCATCGATCAGGCCGGCGGCAAAAGCGAACAGGGAGAGTACGGCGATATCCATCATGGCGCGGTTCCAGGCAGTGAAAGCAGACCGCAAGGCTAATCAAATCGGCGCGCCTGTGTTGAAATGCCATATTGCAAAAACTGCAACCAGGAGACCTTCATGGCATTGGACATGCTGCGCGAAATCCAGGCCTTCGTCAGCGTCGCGCACAAACGCAGCTTCGTCGCCGCCGCCCGCGCCCTGGGCCGCTCGCCCAGCGCCGTGACGCGGGCAGTACAGGCTTTGGAAGACAACAGCGGGTGCAAGCTGCTCAACCGCAATGCCAATGCGGTGACCCTCACCGAAGCTGGCGAGCGGTTATTGCCCCACGCCGAACGCTTGCTCGATGTGCAACGTGATGCCGCCGATGAATTGGCCGCACTCAGTGGCAGCGCACAGGGCTGGATCCGCTTCGGCGTGCCGCAATTGCTTGGCGAACATGTGCTGCCCGGTGTGCTGGCGGCATTTTCCCGCCGCCACCCCCAGGTAACGCTGGACGTCCACTACCGTGACGAGGCGCTTGACCCTTTGCTGGGCAAGCTCGATTTCGTGGTCCGCGGTGCGTTTCCACAATCAAGCGAGCTGATCGGTTACCCACTGTGGCGCTACCAGCGCCATCTGTACGCCAGCCCGGACTACCTGGCGCGCCATGGCATACCCAAGCGGCCAGAGGACCTGGCTGACCATTCGCTGATCCTGCATACCGCCCCGCGCATACTCAAGGCCTGGCACTTTTGCCAAGGTGGCCGAATCACCAGCCTGCGCCCCCATCCAAGGCTGCGACTGAGCTCAGGCGATGCGGTCTACCACAGTACACTGGCCGGTGCCGGCATTGCCCGCCTGGCCGACTGGGTGGGCGAGGCACAAGTCGGTGCCGGCCGGCTGGTGCGTGTTTGCGCAGATTACCGACTGACATCCAGTACCGGCCAAGACCCGCAAATGCACGCTGTGTATCCTGCCGGCGAGTTGCCAGCGCGGGTCCGTGAGCTGCTGCTGGCCCTGCGCCAGGCGGGCAATGGGGGCAACCGGCAGGCTCGCTGACATCTGTTCAAATTCTGCTCAATTCAACAGAAGCCGCAAACGGCTTGGCTTACAGCATTTTATCCACAGACCTACCCACGTTTTTTGTGGACAGATTTCCCCGCGTAAAGAAGGACTTATCGCACGCGCAGTAGCGCTGCATTCGCCGCCTTGACCAGCTCGATCCACTCAACCGCACTGATCACGCCTGATTGCTCAAGCGCATCGGCACTGCGCAACGCCTGGTCGTATTCATTTTCTTCGAGAATGCCTGCGGTCAGGAAGCGGCTACGCCACTCCAGCAGCGCTGAAGGGTCCTTCTTGCATTCCATCTATATGTCGACTCCAAGGTAAAAGGCCGGCCCACTGCCGCGACTCATTATGACGCGAGCGGGAGAGTACACGAGGCCTTTTCACTTGAGAACGACTTGCAGCTACCGCCAGTCTAACGGTATACCAAGGACCATTGCCGCAACGGCCCGACGCTGGCTCCCCTGGCAAAAGGGCGGGCCGGAGGGGGGAGTTTTGTCAGCCAGGAGGGATGGTGCCCAGTAGGCCTACCAAAAGGGTGAGCAGAAGAAAACCACCCAGAAATAGCGCGAGCTTGCCCATCAGAACCTCTTCAATGTGATAGCAGGGATGAAAAGCATTATCGGCGCAGCGCTGATACGGATACAGATTCAGGTTTGATGAAAAAAGGCGTATCAGATGCGATCGGCCACGCATCCAGCCAAGCGTGCTCACCATGTGGCAGTGGTCGTGGGAGGCCACAAGAGCGCGTTTGAGTTGTCGATACCGGCATACAATTGCAACTTTAAGTTTCAGTGCATAGCTGGCCAGCCTGCCAGCAGCATGATGCCTCTTTCAACGGTCAGGTCATCACAGGCTCAGCAATTACGGGCATCAGACGCAAGCCTGATCTACACGAATAGAAACAGCCTCTAAGTTAATTTGTAGGAAGTTTTCCCCCTTACTGTAGGCTGCATCTGGGTGCCGAGTATCTGCTGTATGAAACCTCAGTTTCCGCAGCAATATCGAACTGCTAGGGTCCATTTTTCCTACAACGGCACGGAAGCCTTCAGCATGAGGGAAACATGGACCAGTTCAATACTTCTGGCCTGGGTCTGCAAAAATGCCTGCTCGCATTACGCAAAGAGCGGGATCTTCTGAAAGCACAGGGCAAAGATGAGGAGGCGCAACGGCTTACGCGAAAAATTGCGGGGATGGAGGCTACGCTGGCAGGGATGCCCCTGGAGATGAAGCCGCCGACGCTGCAGTAGCACGCCCTTCCCTGTGCCGATGTTCGCTCGTCAACCACTGCGGGCTGAATATCGATTTGGGGCCGCTTTGCGGCCCATCGCCGGCAAGCCAGCTCCCACAGACACAGTGCAGACCTCAAGAACTGCATGGTATCTGTGTGGCCGGCTTGCCGGCGATTGGCTGCGTAGCAGCCCTGATAACGCTAACTGACAGGCATTACCCCTAGCGCTGCCTGCATCCAGAAATGCACTGCAATCGATCCTGATAATTAATTTGTGGCGTGTGCGGATCCTGCCTACCGTGTGTCATCACTCAAGCCTGGGAAAAAGGCCCGACCATGAATGACCGCGAGTTCATCAATGCCATCGACGCCGATGGCCTGCCCCTGCACATTGCCGTAAAGAACGGGCGCATCACCCATATCGGCCCGCAGCGCGCCAGCGAGCCGGTCCGCGAAACCATCGACCTTGAAGGGCTGCTGGCGTTGCCTGGGTTCGTCGATGGCCACATTCACCTGGACAAGAGTTTCGTCGGCGACCGTTGGCGCCCGCACCAGAGCGTGGCCTCCCTGCGTGAACGGCTGGCGGTGGAAAAGCGCGAGCTCGCCAGCGCCCCGCCTATTGTCGAACGCGCCGATGCCCTGATTCGTCAGGCCGCCGCCTTCGGCACCCTGGCCATGCGCTGCCATGTGGATGTGGACGCCACCACCGGCCTTGCCAATCTGCGCGCCATCCTCGAAGCCCGCGAGAAGTGGAAAGACCTGATCGACATCGAGCTGGTGGCTTTCCCCCAGGCCGGCGTGGTGACCTGCCCCGGCACTGCCGAAGTGATGGAGGCTGCCGTACGCGAAGGTGTGCAGGTGGTGGGCGGTATCGACCCGACCACCCTGGACGGTGACGCCGAAGCGCAGCTGGACATTGTTTTCGGCATCGCCGACCGGCACGGGGTGAAGGTTGATATTCACCTGCACGAGCCAGGTGACATCTGCATAGCCCAGCTCGAACGCATCGCCGCGCGTACCCAGGCACTGGGCATGCAAGGTTTGGTGGCGGTGAGCCATGCCTATGGCCTGGGTGATGTTGTCGACAGCGTGGTGGACCGCACCGCCGAAGTGCTGGCCGGTGCAGGCGTGTCGATCATGACCAACGCCCCGGGCGAGCACGCCTTCCCGCCCGTGCTGCGCCTGCGCGCAGGCGGCGTGCGGGTGTTCACCGGCAACGACAACATCCAGGACGCCTGGTGGCCCTACGGCAATGGCGACATGCTGCAACGGGCCATGTTGGTCAGCTATCGCTCGGGCTTCAACACTGACGAGGAACTGCGGGTAGCGCTGCACATGGCGACCGAAGCCAGTGCCGGGGTGATGGGTAAAAAGGGCTATGGGCTGAAGGTAGGCAACGAAGCGAGTTTTGTGCTGTTCAAAGCCCCGAATGCTGCCGCTGCGGTGGCGGCAGCGCTGCATGAAAGGGTGATCGTGCGCCACGGCGCGTTCTGGGGCGGGCCTGCGCAGTTGCAACTCGAGGCGTCGCAGTTTGCTGCAGAACTTCGCCGCAGGTGATGTAGGTAATCCCAGGACTAGAACTCCACCTTGCCCCGACCCGCCTTGACATTGCTCCGCCTGGCTTTGCCTTCCAGACGGCGGGTCTTCGAACCGAGGGTCGGCTTGGTGGGACGGCGTTTCTTCTCGGTCTTGCCGGCAGCGATGATCAACTCGGCAAGACGCGCCAGTGCGTCAGCACGGTTCTGCTCCTGGGTGCGGTACTGCTGGCCCTTGATGATCAAAACACCCTCGCCGGTGATGCGACTGTCGCGCAACGCCAGCAGCCGCTCTTTGTAGAACTCGGGCAACGATGAGGCCGGGATGTCGAAGCGCAGGTGCACGGCGCTGGACACCTTGTTGACATTCTGCCCACCCGCGCCCTGCGCGCGGATGTATGTCAGTTCGATTTCGGCATCCGGTAGATGCACGTTATTGGAGATGGTCAGCATGACATGGCCCTTGTAATTGCGCCCATTATCACAGGGTTCTCCGTTCTCCCATAGAAAACCCCGGTTTCTGGATAGGTGTCGGCCGTGCCGGCTTTCCGGCGATGTGGCCCATACTGATTACAGAGCATTGGATTGCTGCCCGCCATAGGCTGACATAGACCGATCAAAACACCCACATCTTGAGCGCTGGAAACACCAGGAAATCAGATTTTCCCTCGTCCTTGTAGCCCATTTCCCAAACATACTCGCACTGCGCTTTTTTCCGTCGCGGCCACTGTAGCTGCGCTCCAGTCTCGGCATGTCGTTGCTCATCAACGATACAGCTTTGACAGGCTGTGACGGTAAATCCCACAGACAGTCTCAGTTTTATGGTGGCTGTGCGTGTGGGCACGCTTGCGTGCGCCGGAGTTTTTCGTGATTTTACCGCCGGTCTGTCAACCCACGTACAGCTGCCCCCCCCCCCCGCGACGCAGATGCCCTCAGGAGAAGCGTGAAGATCTCCCGCAGCGTGCGAACCGCTTCGAGGCGCCTCAACCTAAGTAAGTGGTTGTTGAAGAACAGCGGCTTGCCCTTAGCCTTACGCTTCTTGTTCAGCAGACTCGGGGCAGCGATGTCAGCAATGCTGCACATTGGCGCAGTTCAGCATTACATCGCCTTGCAGGTACGCCATCACGCAGCCTCTCTTCCCCGAAACGAACGCCCTACGGCCTCCAGCTCGCCACATGCATCTCCCTGAGGTACCAATCGAATGTCCACCCGACGATTTTCTGCGCGACCATTCACGGTGTCGTTGCTGCTGACCGGTTGACTGGCGGCAACACCTTGGACAGCAAAGCAACTGTCCGGGATATCGCCCATACGCTGCATCCAGTCGCGAACAGCGGAAGCGCGGGCACGAGAAAGATCGAGATTCTTGGCTGCATCGCCTCGCGCATCCGCATGCCCGGAGATAACGATCAACCAGCCAGGCTGGGCCTTGATTCCAACCAGTGCATTGACCAGCAGCTTGGTTGAACCCGGCTTGAGTTCGGCACTGCCAGGATCGAACAGGTTCAAGCTGTCGAGTTGGATTGGATCGGACGTAGGGGGTTCTTTGGCTTGCCTGGATGACCACTCTTGCCAACCTAACCACCCCAAGCATGCAATAGTGACCATCAGCAGCAGCAACCACGGCAACACGACACGCTTCTGCGCCGGAGGCTCGACTACAAATGTGTAGGTCGAAGGGGCAGAAACGGCAGCAGCCATTTGAGGCGTGATGGATGGCTCAGCAATCGTCGCCCAGGATTGCAGAGGAAGCGGCATCGCCGCCACCCGGCCTCCTGGCATACGCTGCAGGAGGCTGGCCAGTTGGTTTCGGAAGACCTGCAGCGCAACCAAAGGTGCATGGCCAAGGCGTTCCAAGCGGTGCTCCAGGCGGTTCAACTCGACAATCAGTTCGCTCAACCCCGCCGAACTCGACCTGCCCCACGCCACCATGCGAACCAAGGGATGCAACTGAGTAAACAGCCATGCAATGAGATCGATGCGAGCTGACGCCTGCACTGGCCATACGCGCGGCCACTCATCGCTCAGTGTAGCGAGCAGCGCCACACCCTCGGTCAAGCCCGTCACACCCGTGCGGTAGCTACGCGCCAGTACGAACGCCACCGCCGTCTGCAGCTCAATCCCGTTCAGCTCGAAGAGTCGCAAAGACAACCCCTCAACTTTTGCCCAGTCCACATCGGGACAGGCGGGGTGCGTGAGCTTGGCCAGCTCACCGTGCAACACCTTGAACTCATCGAAGTTGCCTGGATCCCCACCCAAGCGAACACGCATCCCAAAAAGTGCCGTCATCTGGCCCCCTGTCAGTTCCATTGCACGGGAAGGTAGCCTTCCTGCTTGAGGTGACGCACCACAACCCTGCCTTCGGCGCCGAGTGTGGTCCCAAAGGACGCCCTGCCGCCGCCCTTGATGACCACGTCAAGGGCATAGTCAAGATGGCCAGGGCGAGACTGAGGTATCAGCTGAACGCTCACCTGCGCCAGCCGGGGCTCATAGCGGCGCAACGTGCGGGCGATGTCGTTCATCAAGCCATGTGCTGAAGCCGGTAGCCCTTGCAGCACTGTGCCCATGTCCGGCAAGCCATAGTCGGGCAGATGCGAGAGTGATCCTGCACGGCTGTTGAGAATGCGCTGAATGTTGTCCAGCACCGAGAGGGTCAGCTGGTCATCTTCATTCACCTGGTCCAGCGCTAGCTCACCGCAAAAGTTCTGCAACAGGATTTCGTAAAGAGAAGGACTGGTCTCAGGCATGCAGTCAGCCCTCCGCACGATGTTGAAGCGTCAGTCGGTTATCGCCCAATTCCAGCACTCTGGCCTGATCCGGTTCGAGGTCGTCACGCTGCAAGACAACGCGCCACGTATTTTCGATAACGTCTGGACTTCGGAACAGCGCAACCACAGCAACATACCGAGCGTCGCCTTGT
Source organism: Pseudomonas sp. M2 (assembly GCF_015751845.1). Taxonomy (NCBI): domain Bacteria; kingdom Pseudomonadati; phylum Pseudomonadota; class Gammaproteobacteria; order Pseudomonadales; family Pseudomonadaceae; genus Pseudomonas; species Pseudomonas sp. M2. The sequence continues at coordinate 4,448,520 of NZ_JADOUD010000001.1, read as the reverse complement.
AGAGGTGTACTCAGCTGCGCCGCCTCGCCGGGCTTTATCACCACCACGCGCTCATCGAGCAGATCATCGCGAAGCACTCGCTCACCTTGACTTACCAGTTCGTCATAGGTGGCGTTCTCCAACGCCTTGCTGTCCTTCAACTGGTAGACCCGCACCAGCACCGGCACCGACAATCCGCTCATCTCTTCGACATCGGTATTTATCGCTGACCGGCCGTTGAGATCCAGATGCAGCGTCTTTACTTGCTTGTAGAAGATCGCTTGGGCAGTAGACGCCGTACCGTCTGCAACCTTTTGTGCAAAGCCACACCCACTCAGTACTGCAACAAGTGTCGATGCCGTGAAGCATTTAAAAACGGTACGCCACATGCTGTACCTCCTTCCTGCAAGGGTTCGGCTGCAGACCTTGATATCGGCCCAGGTTAATCGTGATCGTGTCGTCTTGAGCCGATGCGAGTACGCCCTCTGCCCGCTTCAATACAGCGGTCATGCCAAGCATCGACCGAGTGCGTCCTAGTACAGGAGCCGGCACCATCTCGCGTGGAATTGAGAGCTGTAGCAGCGCTGTGCAACGCCATCCCAGGTACACCTCAAGCAACACCCACAAATCGGCTATCAGCCGGCCACCAGGAAGCCACTCACGCGCTTCATCCTGGTCCTCGGTATACAGCCGCAGGCGCAGCTGGCTGTTCGCGTCGTGCCCGACAGCGCCCAACGGCATGCCCTGGCCCAAAGTCACCGGACGCTCTGGTGCAAGGCTGGCGGGCTGCTCAAGCACAACACTCTGCGGCCAATGCCCGGTCACGTGCGTATCCGTGTGTGGCGCCAGCAACTTCACCAACGCACCAATCCCCTCCACGTTGCGCGTGGGAAGACGCATGACGCTAAGCAGGGCCAGAAAACGTGACATCGGTGTGGCGATACGCTCTGCCGTACCGGGAATGCCCAACCCGATCAAGCCCAATAAACACTGTGAAGTGGCATCGCGCCCACCCGGTTCGAACGTTGCCGGGTAGGAGTACTTGCGCCAGATCCGATAGAACTGGGTGAATATTCGATGGTTGAAGATATCGAGGAAGTGCTCCACCGCCTCATGGCCTTCGCGTCGCAGGGCGATATCGTCCAGATAGGCCGTGGGCAAAGGAGAGTCGACGCCATACAAACCCAGCAGCCGGGTTCGCACGGTCAGCGGTCGGTGTGGAGCAGACTCGTCGATTTCAATGGCCTTCAACTCGCCTGCTGGAAATCCCATTCCAGGATCTGGCCGGAACCTGATTAGGTCATCGCCGGGATGTGCAGTGCTGCCCAACGGTGGTTGTTCAGCCAACACCTGCTCCAGCACCTGGCAGAAGCGGTAGACGTTAGCCGTCGACACCTGTTCAGCCAACACATGCACAATGCCCTCGGCCTTCAACCGGGAATACGCTGACTGTGATGTTCGCTCCATCGCAGGCACCTCCCCGTCGGCTGCAAAATCATCGTCAGTTGAGTGCACAAATGAATGTCCGCATACAGAGCGAAGAACCGGCTGAGCATTTCACCAAACAGGCAGATATCCCCCTCGCCTGAAAAGCCATTGCTATCGACCGTCACTTCGATATCCACACCTCGCAGCAAGAAGCCTTTCTCGAAGCGCTGGATCAGGTGATGCTTGACGTCGACAATGGCCTCCAGACGGCGGCGGTTGGTTTCGCTACCCGTCCACTCATACAAGGCCAACGTGCCACGCAGTACTTCTGCACTGTTGAGCATCGGTAGAAAATTCGACCCCAGGTGACTGAGTACCCGCCAGTGAAAACGGTCGCGATTCGGCGGGTAGTACGGTAGGGTCGGCGCGGTCAGGTTGCGCACTCGCAAGCCTGCCTGTGTGGACTGCGCCGCAGCGTCGAGCAACGTACTGCGCAATGCTTTTCGCGGCAGCTGGCCATTGGTACCGGTCAGGCGCAACGACAGGCTTTTGCGATTGAGCAATACATCTTTGTCAAAGCCCTCCCCGCCAAGAATCAGCCAAGTGTCATGAAGACCATTGGCGCCGCGTCTCAGGCGGGTATGAAAATAGCGCTCGGGGGCCTCATCGCGAAGCATCCCCCCTTTGTGACGAAAGCTGCTGAACGGCACGTAATCCTGACGAACGCTGTCTTTCGCTCCAGAAACCTTGTCTACCGAGTAGATCTCTGTATGACCGTCCTGCAAGCGCATTGGGCGAAGCAAGTATTCATTCTGCAACGGGTCCAAGATGAGTGGATCAGCCTCTAGTGCAAATAAGTTGATCACGGGGACCGCGTGCAAACGAATGTGCTCTTGCGTCGGCGTAAACGTATGCGACCAGTTCTCACTGAGTACTACTTCAAGTTCGAACCACGGCGCGTGCGCAGGCAGCACGAGCGATTCCAGGCCGCAGAGCGTCACGAACATGAACTTCTCGCGGAACGTAAAGTACTCCAGCAACAACTGATAACCGCTGAATGCGCTATCGCCTTTAGGCCAAAGGCGATCATCGTCCGCAAACCCCTTTGGCTTGAATTGCCCCGCAAATGCCTTGCGCTGCGCCTCGCCTGGCAAGCGCACATGCAGCGCCTGCACGTTCAATGTCAGCGCCTGGTGCAGTACACTGGCAAGCGCCGCGTCGCCATTCAGATACAAGGGGATATGCGCGAGGTCGAGTTGATCCCAGCTGGCCAGTGCTCCACGCGCGAAGCGTAGACGTAGAACTGCACGTCCATCGGGCTCATGGTCAAGTCGCACGGTTTCCAGATTGAGCGGTCGTAGCGTCAAATCCTGCGTGGTGGAGTAGCTGCAGCGGGTACGGTGCTGACCCACCGGTTGTGATAGCACCTGAAAGCCTCTTGCGACCGCCTCGCTGCCCTTCATCTGATTGACATCTGGCATAAGCTCGACGATGGCCAGCGATGGGATGGTACGCAGGTAATGCGGCCACAGCAGGCTGACCAGCCCCTCCGTCAGCTCAGGCAGGTCATCGTCCAATTTCTCACGCAGACGCCCCATCAAGAACGCAAAGCCTTCGAACAAGCGCTCCACATAGGGATCTTCAGCGCCGGGTTTATCCAGGTTGAGCTGCGCCGCCCGATCCGGGAAAGCTTGGGCAAACTCCTTACCTGCTTCCCGCAAGTAGCGCATTTCAGCGTCGAAGTAACGCAGGGTTAGGTTGTCCGTAGTCAAAACAGATTCCTGATCAAAGTGAATTAACTGCACAGGATTGCAGCGCGTACCGGGTCAATGGATACGAGTGCTGCCAACTGGTGTTCCATTTGCCGCGCCAACGCAGGCCGGTCAGCATCGTTGCGCTGGTTTTTCAAACGCAGCAGCTTGAGTAAACGCGCCTTGACCTCGAAGAGCAGGTCGGGCTCCCAGTCGGCAAATGTGTGGCGTTGCGCGGCAGCGTCCAGCTCAGTGAACAAATGAATGGCCAGCTCGGCCTTGCCGCACTGTTCGGCCACTCGCGCCATCAGCAAACGCAGTAACCAACGTTGCCGCCCGGTCTGCACGTCTGGACGGCTCGCCAGCCACGCCAGCGCGTGCTCCACGCCATCAGCATCCGCTTGCGCCAGTGCCTCGGGCTCCAAGGCGAATATTTCGCATGCAGCCGCCGACGATGCGGGGGCCGCTGTGGGCAGCCATTGTTCTGGGCGATTACCGCTGACCTGCTGGTTGATCCACTCACGCGTGGCTTCATCGGCGAATGGCGAGCCATCGCTCCAACACAGTAACTCCACGCCCGGCAGGCGTTGCAGCAGCATGCCCAGATCGTGTTTGACCACATCCGCCCAGCTCTTGGAGGGTTCAGCTGATTTGCTCAGGGCCTGATGGAGATACCATTGCAAATCCAACCAGAAGTGGTTGACGCCTTCGGCATACATTTGCTCGACCTGATCAATCAGCTCGTTCCAGCTTTGCTGCAAGTGCAAGCGCTTGAGCTGAGCGCGATACTCGCCGCGAGGCGGTGCCAGACGGGTAACCCCCTGCGCAGTTTGCGGCGGCAGTTGATGCACGGTGTCCCAACGCAAACTCTTCATCAGCCGATGCGCCGCCAACCACCCTTCTGGTTGATCACGTAGATAGCTGGCTAGCCCTCTACCACTGTCCAGCAGATCTCGGCCCGACTTTATGGGTGTTGGGCTCGGGCCTGCCGCCCTACTGTCTACGGGTGAATCACTGCCAGTCTGAGGGACGATTGCATCAACACCTCCCGACACAGCGAGTCGGGCAGTGAGGGCACCGTACAACGCGTCCAGTCCTGGCAGTTGGTCTTCAGGCCAATGGCTGAAGCAGTGCTCCAACCATACCAAAGCAGCCACCGTTCGCTCGGTTTCAGCCTTGACCACCTGTGGGTACAGCGACAAGCTTGCCAGGACCCTGCTGCCGGCAAGCCACTCCAAGGCCATCTTGCGGCTGTTGCCACGCACAGGCAGGATGCCGTCGGCATAACGTTCCATTAACGCTGCCAACAAGTTCAAGCCATCCGCCAAGCCTGCCTCTCCGTCCCGGTGCAAGCGTGCCCAGAGGTAGTAAGTGGCAACGCGAAGGTCTTTACACGAGTGCTGGAGCAGCTTCTGCCCCAGCTGCGCCACCAGCTCCACATCCGCCCCGGAAAGCTTGTTGACCTCCTCGCGCATATGCTGGAAGTCGTCGTCATAAACCGGATCCTCGCCTACGGGCGCGTCATCACGGATGGGGGTCAACCAGGTTTTCCAGCACTCGCTGTGCTCGCGCGCCACGGCCAGTGGCTCGCAACCGGGTAAACAGCTTTCGATCAGGCTTTTCAGACTCATTCGATGCCCCCATTCTGCGCGTACTGCGGTGTGTCACGGCCATCGACCAGAAAGATCTCTCGCGGCAAGCTGAACCCTCGCAATTTGAGCAGCGCAAGCGGGCCTTCCCGCAACTCGGTGCGCAAGTGCCAAGTGAGGCGCAAACCATCTGGCGCATCCAACACGACCCGGAAGCGGCTATCGCCGTCGTCCAACGCCGTGACATTGGCCTGCTCCAGCAGACGAATCAGTCCCCAGGTGCCCTGGTAGTCCGCAAAGAGACGTTCGCCGGTGTAGACACTGCTCCACGTAAGGCTGATGCCGGGGTGGTCACCCTGCCCGGGCCAGTGAAAGCGTTGCCAGCTTTCTCGCTGGTTGAAGTAATGGTGCTTTTCACCATTGAGCACGAACGTGGTCTGCACCACATCACGCACAGGTTTGCCTTGCAGCTCGAAGCTCAAGCCCATACCGCCATCGGTGTACAACACATCGGCCAGACGACTGAGCTGATTGATCGCTGTCAGAAAGTCCGGGTTGAAACGCAGCCCCTGGCTTTGCCGCGGGTCTGCCACCCAGCGGCTACCTTCTTTTCGTAGAAGCCCCGTGAGCTGCTGGGCCAGAAACTGTTCGATCCGCCCGGAGTCGGCGCGGATCATCTGCCCCAGCATGGGCAACGAGGCGCCACTGCTGGTGGCCGCGAAGGGATACCGGCCGCTGAAAGCACCCTGCCACTCGTCGACGATCGAGCGCTGCCACGCCCTGTTGAGGCCTGCCGACGACGGCTGCAGAATCTGTTGCCAGGCCTGATCCAGCGGCTGCACGAAGAGCGTATTGGCAGCCGCGCCCCAGTCGGCGCCCAGGCTGGCGGCGATCAGGTTGCCATAGGCCTGGGTATCGGTCAGGTCCACGCTTTTACCTTGGAATACCGTCTGCGCCAAGGCCTGGATCATTGCTTCAGGATCGGGCGCATTGACCACCTGCTGCAGCTTCAAGCGCACGCCGGTGACCCGCGTGAGGAAGGTTTGCAGGCTCAAACGGTCATCGCCCGATCGCCCTTCCGCCTCCTTTCCCAGCAACGCCATCAAGGGGCCAAAGGTGCTGTCGAGCGGGCCGTTTGGTGTTTGGGGAAGTTGATCGACTATCGGCGCTGCTTTTTGCCCCACCAACTTCTGTGCGGATTCAATCAGGGAATCGGCCAAGGCCTGGCCACGAACGCCTGCCTGGCCCTGGTAACTCAACGTGTTCATCAGGGCGATAAATGGCGACTGACGCACATCGCTCATCAGCGTCAACTGTGCAATCACATCGCTCAGGCCATGGCTCTGCTGCCAGCGCAGGCTGTTGAGGAAGCCCAGCCAGGCACTGCTGTAATCCTGGAAGTAGCGCGTGGTCAACCGCTCGCTGAGTTCGTCGGGGCTCAGCTCCTTGGCAATGTCGTTGGGGTTGTCGCTGAGCACCCAGTCGATCTCTTCGCGGCGCGCCTGCGCCGCCTCTTCAATGGCTGCACGTACCCGCCCTTCCCACGCTTGGCGGGTGAACACACCGGGGACCTGTTCAGCACTGGCGAACAAGGCGGTTGCATCGGTGTCGCCGACCATCTGCTGCAAGCCCAACGCCGGGTAGTGGTTCGCCGCGGTGTCGAGGACCTGCTGATACAGGCTGCTTTCGGCGTTTCGCTGGCCCAGTTCGCGCAGCAGCACGTGACGCGTTTGGGCGATCAACCTGGGGTCGGCCTTGATCGCCCAATCCGGGTGATCGGGCAGATGCTGGCCGTAGAACGTCCACAGTGCCGGTTCGGCAGCGCCCAAGGTCTCGGCCAAGAAAGCCGCATCGGCTTTTTCCGGGCGCGCCAGCATCAGATAGGCTTTGAGGTAGTTGTACGTCAGCTGGGCCCGCTTGGCGCGCTGGGGACTCGCCGGAGGTAAGTTGACCAACGCCTTGAGCCGTTTTTCCAGTTCAGAGACGGCGGGGTCACGGAGCAGTTGGTTATTGGCTTGCGTATAGAGCGGCCACACCGCTTCGCGCAGGTCGTGGGACCGGTTCAGGCCAAAACGCTGGTACCACGGTGCGCCGTGTTCTGATCGATAGTCCAGGCGGGAGAGTTCGCGTACAAGCTCGCCCAGTGCCTGTTGAGTGTCGGTGCCTGTTACAGGTTGCTGCAAAGCGCTGTACGCCGCCGCTATTTGAACGACCTCGGCACGGTTGCTGGCAAACGACAACAGCAAGCCGATGCCCCAGATGGAAGCCAGGCCAAGCGCAGAAACGTAGGCGACTCTGCCTGGGTGCCAACCCAGTCGTCGGGCTCGGGCAGAGCGATCGCTGAGGATCCCTGACCATGCAGGGTCTTCAGGCCAGTGATGATCCACGCGAAGGTTGTTCTGGAGTCGCAGCGGTAAGCTGAACCACACTCCACGCAACCAAACGTCGCGTCGCCGGAACAGCGCGGACAATGCAGCGCTCCATCCGGAGACACCCTCGGTCGCAACATCGCGTGACAACCGAAGCAAGAAATCATGATCAGAGTCTTTTTGAAGCTGCGATAGACCCTGCTCACGTAAGGGTTGTGCGAGCATGCCTAAGTGGTCGGCGAGCCGCACTGGCGTTAATGGTACCGGGAGCATGCAGCCTACCGCCCCGATTTCGCGCGCGTGCTGCGGCCACATACTGTCGCAGACCTGCCACACATGCAGCAGCAATTGGCAGCGAAGGGTTTTGGCCAGATTCTGCAAACGACGAACGCTATCGTTCATCGCGCTCACGTTATTGCTTTGGTCTTTGTTCAACACCCAGACCACCCCATTGAGCGCACGGCTGCGACATAGGCCGCGCCACTGCAAAAGCAACGCGTCTTGCGGTTCACCTTGGATGCTGCCGGCCCACAGCAGCACGGTGTTTTGCCCTTCCAGCCAACGCTGCTCGCTCAACCCAGGGGCAATCGCCTCGATCTGCTCAGACTCACCGACCACCAACAACAGTCGAATTTTGCGCCGCCAGAAGAAGCCGTAGCGTCCATTCAAATGCGCCCTCAACTCGGGTACGCCGAATGGATCCTCAGCATTAGAAACCACGTTACTGCCAGTCGAACGAGTCCAGTTGACTCCGAGCTTTTGTCCCATCAGAGCAATAAAATCTCTCGCGCCCAACATTCGGATAGCCAATTCGCCGACGCCATCGAGAAAGAGAAATATCAAACAGCCGATCAACAACACTGCTGACCATTGCAAGCGTGCAGTCTCACTCCTCACCTGCACTACGGGATTATCGACCCAGATCAATACCCCACCCGCAACGAGCAAACACAGGATCACTATCCAGACGCTGATTCTCTTCTTTTTCACGATCAATCCCTATTTCAAGATCTCATGCAGGCCGGACAATAAAAATTTGAGCAGAGGCATCCTGTAGCAGGACCACCTGAGGACCGTCTTCTGCCTTGGCACACTCACTAGCAACGATTAATGCGACATTACCTACTGCACATCCCGGCAAACCAAACGAATCATCCAATCGATGACACCTGGCCACGTTAAAAGGGAAACGTGCTGCATTCACAGCGATACTTGTCTCACGTAAAACGTCACCAGGCACCTGAGCCTGCCAACTGAAGTACGTTTCTTCTCCGGCACGCAGTTGCCCCCAAAGAAATGCATCGGTAACTGCATCCTTGATCGAGCGACCAGGGCATTCAAGTTGGACAGGACGATGAACCAGAGCGATCGAATCAATTTTTTGCGTGTTACACCACTGCGAAGAGCCCAACAACACAGCTGTCACGGCCTCAGCCTGTTCAGCAACGGGGTTTAGAAAAAGATTAATCTCGACGGACACTAACAATGGATGTCGTTCCGGCGCATCCAACCAAGCGTCCAGCCACATTATGCCATCATCGTCCATCGCAAAGACCACGCTATCAGTTAAACGGTGGTTGGTGGTAACTGCAGACCAAATGGACAGAAGCTCTTCATTGCAAAGTACTTTGTTATGCCTGATACGAACATCCACAGCAAGACTGCGCGCCCCCATCTCTAAATCAGACTCCAACCCACGTACAACTTGCTGTAAAAATCCACGTAAACGCTTAGCGTATTCGGACTTTGAGTGATTTTGTACCGGCGGTTTTAATTGGCTCAACCGCATTGTCAAGGCCTGTCCTTCCAGATAAATAGGTTGGAGAGGCTTACTACCCAAACGCAGGGCCTGAGCAAGTTTATTATTACCCGCCCCCGAACAATAGGACACGGCCAATACGGCAACCGTACGCTGGCCGCGCCGAATGAGTGACTGCTCCAACTCATCGCGACTCTCATTCCAACTCCCTATATAATCTCGATGTTTCTCGTACGCCAACAAACGCAGTGCGTAGAACACTAACCCGGTAATCAAACCCCCTAATAAAGCGCAGATCCAAAACCAAAATGATGTATGCCAACTGTCCACCCGCCAAAGCAGGACCATCAACCCGCCAACTACGAGCGAACAAAGCAAGATGACCACACCCCATCGCCAGTGCCGAGGTTGCCGGGGTAGCATTCGCCTCTCGGGTAATGAGCTCAGGTCAACTGCCATCTCACAGCCTACCTGCTTGAGGAAGCGACGTGATTAACTCACAACCACAGGAACAGCAATGACCGTCTAAAGCAATGGGCCGACCTTTAACTTTCGAACCTGTATCCCCCTCTGCTATTTCATTCACGCCGTGCCCAGGTATTGGACAAAAAACAGCATCACCTACGCAAGCGACATCAAGCTGCATAAATTTCAATCCACTGGTGCCGGCAAGTACCTTGCCTCCCGAAGACAGTTTGTCGCCAACACGAATAACTCCGCGCATATAATTAATCACCAAATAATAAAATCATCACCCGCCTTTCAGGCAGCCTACATTTAAATGCTCTCTCTGAAATATAGAACTCACTACTACTCAATCCGCTTGTAACTATTAACAACACATCTAGCCGTTTTATCTTCCAACACAATCAATTTATTTTCAGACCCATATCCATGTGGCTCGGCAGAGGTTCTATGCACATTTACGCCCCCTCCCCAGGTTGGATTAGCCCTTGCCTGACCACGCAAAACTTTTGTATCACGGCCAAAAAAGTCTTTAGTAATAGGCGTCTCAGGTCCCTGAGGGTCTACCTCAGGAGAGTACTGATAATAATTTTCATCATACCAATCCTTGACCCACTCCAGCCCATTATCTGACATTGCATAAAGGCCCAACGGATTGGGAGGAAACCCGTCTACCGGCAAGGGCGTAAAAACGCCCGTTCTCCACCCCATTTTTCTAGCAAACTCTTTACGATCTCGAGAAGTAGAAATGTTAATTCCTTTTGGCCCTCCGCCATCTTTAGTAAAATCATCATTTGTCTGCCTATAAGTACCGTCATCAGTGGCCACCATCAAGAACTTACCACGGCTGCGTGCCGCGTACTCCCACTGGGCCTCAGTGGGTAATGAGAAAGGAAGATCGGACACTTTAGCCAGCCAGTTGCAATAGCGGTCGGCCTCATACCAGTCCAAATGCGCTGGCAAACTAGGTAAAGAATGAATATTCTTCCAATCTTCCTGTTCATCCCCCTCCCCAAAAGAACGCAAATTAAGACCATTGCTTCTAAGATACATCTCACGCTCTTTATTTGAGATCTTAAATCTCGCAATAGAAAAGGCGCTCAACTTTACCTTATGTACTGGCCGACTGTCTTCATCACCATCATAAGGCAGTTGCTCCGCACCATACTGTAAGCCATAATCCCCCATCAAATATTCACCACCCTCAACAAACACCAAGTCCCTTTTTATTTCCTCGACAAAATTCTTCATCTCTATCGGAGTTACCCTGACCTCCTTATAATCGACGCCACTCGCCAACTGGTCACAGCCTGACAGACTAAAAAAAATCAAAAAAAATATAGGCGCCTTAAAAATCTTCACGACCACTCCAATTAGATTCCCTCAAAAAACATCCGCACCACAAGGACCAAACTTGCAACGTCGCGGATAATTCGGATCACGACCAAAATTTAGCTTATAATAAACCGTATCATTCATAGCGAGCGCATAACCAGAAGAACTAAACTCCTTCAACCGATCATAAATTATGGCCAGTTCGCCTCGCTCATATTTTATTTTATATAATCCTCTATCTCGATCCTTCCCTAACTTAAGAAAGTCTACCAAGCTTCGCTCATGCCGCTCGACGGCCTCCAACTCAAAGTAACCTTATACCCTTAGCTTCAGGTGTGTAGCGCAACAGATCCGTTTCTCGCTCTATAATGTTTTTAGCTAACAGATTCCTTCGCTTTGAAGCGTCAACATTCGTCTTCGCCTCATCAGCCGGCTCACGAACTTATTCAAATCCCCCTGAGGCACAGCCCTCATTACTGTTAAATTTGATCAGAACTATTAACAACACATCTAGCCGCTTTATCGTCCAATACAATCATGTCATGTTCAAATGCATAACCATGCGGATTCGCAGAGGTTCTGTGCACATTCACTCCTCCTCCCCAGCTTGGATTGGCATTTGCCTGACCACGTACAACTTTTGTATCCCGGCCAAAGTAGTCCTTGGTAACTGGTGTCTCCGGCCCCTGGGGGTCAATTTCAGGGGAGTACTGATAATAATTTTCGTCATACCAATCCTTAACCCACTCCAGCCCATTATCCGACATGGCATAAAGGCCCAACGGATTGGGAGGAAACCTGTCTACCGGCAAGGGCGTAAGCACGCCCGTTCTCCACCCCATTTTTCTAGCAAACTCCTTACGATCTCGAGAAGTAGAAATGTTAATTCCTTTTGGCCCTCCCCCATCTTTAGTAAAACCATCATTTGTCTGCCTATAAGTACCGTCATCAGTGGCCACCATCAAAAACTGACCGCGGCTGCGTGCCGCGTACTCCCACTGAGCCTCAGTGGGTAATGAGAAAGGAAGATTGGTCACTTTAGCCAGCCAGTTGCAATAGCGGTCGGCCTCATACCAGTCCATATGCGCTGGCAAATTAGGTAAAGAATGAATGTTCTTCCAATCCTCCTGTCTATCCCCCTCCTCAAAAGAACGCAAATCAAGACCATTGCTTTTAAGATACATCTCAAATTCTTTATTAGAGACCTTAAATCTTGCAATAGAAAAGGTGCTCAACTTGACCTTATGTACTGGCCGACTATCTCCATCACCATCATAAGACATTTGCTCCGCCCCATACTGCAAGCCATAATCCCCCATCAAATATTCACCACCCTCAACAAACACCAAATCCCTTTTTACTTCTTCGACAAAATGCTTCATTTCTATCGGAGTTATCCTGACCTCCTTATAACCAACACCACTCGCCAACTGGTCACAGCCTGACAGACTAAAAAAAATCAAAAAAAATATAGGCGCCTTAAAAATCTTCACGACCACTCCAATTAGATTCCCTCAAAAAACATCCGCACCACAAGGACCAAACTTGCAACGTCGCGGATAATTCGGATCACGACCAAAATTTAGCTTATAATAAACCGTATCATTCATAGCGAGCGCATAACCAGAAGAACTAAACTCCTTCAACCGATCATAAATTATGGCCAGTTCGCCTCGCTCATATTTTATTTTATATAATCCTCTATCTCGATCCTTCCCTAACTTAAGAAAGTCTACCAAGCTTCGCTCATGCCGCTCGACGGCCTCCAACTCAAAGTAACCTTATACCCTTAGCTTCAGGTGTGTAGCGCAACAGATCCGTTTCTCGCTCTATAATGTTTTTAGCTAACAGATTCCTTCGCTTTGAAGCGTCAACATTCGTCTTCGCCTCATCAGCCGGCTCACGAACTTATTCAAATCCCCCTGAGGCACAGCCCTCATTACTGTTAAATTTGATCAGAACTATTAACAACACATCTAGCCGCTTTATCGTCCAATACAATCATGTCATGTTCAAATGCATAACCATGCGGATTCGCAGAGGTTCTGTGCACATTCACTCCTCCTCCCCAGCTTGGATTGGCATTTGCCTGACCACGTACAACTTTTGTATCCCGGCCAAAGTAGTCCTTGGTAACTGGTGTCTCCGGCCCCTGGGGGTCAATTTCAGGGGAGTACTGATAATAATTTTCGTCATACCAATCCTTAACCCACTCCAGCCCATTATCCGACATGGCATAAAGGCCCAACGGATTGGGAGGAAACCTGTCTACCGGCAAGGGCGTAAGCACGCCCGTTCTCCACCCCATTTTTCTAGCAAACTCCTTACGATCTCGAGAAGTAGAAATGTTAATTCCTTTTGGCCCTCCCCCATCTTTAGTAAAACCATCATTTGTCTGCCTATAAGTACCGTCATCAGTGGCCACCATCAAAAACTGACCGCGGCTGCGTGCCGCGTACTCCCACTGAGCCTCAGTGGGTAATGAGAAAGGAAGATTGGACACTTTAGCCAGCCAGTTGCAATAGCGATCGGCCTCATACCAGTCCATATGCGCTGGCAAATTAGGTAAAGAATGAATATTCTTCCAATCCTCCTGTCTATCCCCTTCCTCAAAAGAACGCAAATCAAGACCATTGCTTTTAAGATACATCTCAAACTCTTTATTTGAGACCTTAAATCTTGCAATAGAAAAGGTGCTCAACTTGACCTTATGTACTGGCCGACTGTCTTCATCACCATCATAAGACATTTGCTCCGCCCCATACTGCAAGCCATAATCCCCCATCAAATACTCACCACCCTCAACAAACACCAAGTCCCTTTTTACTTCTTCGACAAAATGCTTCATCTCTCTCGGAGTTATCTTGAGCTCCTTATAATCAATATCACTCGCCAACTGGTCACAGCCTGACAAACTCAAAAAAACCAAAAAAAATATAGACACCTTAAAAATCTTCACGACCACTCCAATTAGATTTACTCAGACAATATCAGCACCACAATCACCAAACTTGCAGCGTCGCGGGTAATTCGGATTACGACCAACGTTTAGCTTATAATAGACCGTATCATTCATAGCGAGCGCATAACCAGAAGAACTAAATTCCTTCAGCCGATCATAAATTATGGCCAGTTCGCTTCGCTCATATTTTATTTTATAGAGTTCTCTATCTCGATCCTTTAATCCTAACCTAAGAAAGTCAACCAAGCTTCGCTCATGCCGCTCGACGGCATCCAACTCAGAGTAACCTTCTGATGGGCCATGCCCTTGCGAATTGACACGAGACAATACTTTATGCCACTCCGGCTTGGTCTGAATACTTCTAAGCACACAAAGCACCGCTTCTTTTCGTTCACCGTAACGATCGAGAAATTCTATGTTCCCTGGATCTATATTATCCCATTTACCATGCCGCGTTAGAAGGTAAAGCAATATACCCTTAGCTTCAGGTGTGTAGCGCAACAGATCCGACTCTCGGGTGATAATATTTTTAGCTAACTGATTCCGTCGTTGCGAAGCATCAATACTCTTTTTCGTCTCATCAGCCAATTCACCAATCTTTTTTTTGAAATCATTTGCAACTTTTTCAATCGACCCCTTTGCGAATGAGTAATACTCATATACATTAGCTTCAACGACCTCCATTTGCATAACACAATACTTCGTATACACACTAAATGCGGCCTCATCCATTACTTTAAAAAAACCATAATCCCTTTGATTCAGTTGATAAATCAACCAAGCACCAAACTCCAGAAAGGTATTGCCATTCACCTCACAAATAAAGCCACCTTTGGCCCCCAACCCTTTGCATAGAGAGGCTGCAAAACGAAAACAAAACTTCCCATTAATAAAAGTACAATGAAAACTCAAGCCGGCACCCACCCCCGCCAACCCTGCAATACTGGGTCCTATTTTACAAAAATCGACGTACTCTCCAGTAGTCTCCAGTATACCGCCATTTGTTTCCCCTGCCGCTGTCGGCTTTAACCATTGCAGTGATCCCGTCAGTGTTCCTTCCGCCCTCGCACCCGCAAAAGCTTCTGCCGAAAGTTTTATCCCTTCATCTTCACTGTTCATCTGCTGATGAAAATCGTAAGCTCGGCTTCTTCTTTCACTGAAACGCCTCAAACGACCAGGTTGGCCCATGACGGTTTGCTGGTCACCACTACTGACCACCTGGAATTGAGCCTCCACCTGAAGCGTCGCACCGATAAATGCGGCCAAGCGAACGTTCAAACTTAGGCGCATCATTCCTAAATCAAACGGGACCTCGTTCTCATAAGAGGGGTTAACTGTAAGCGCCCATCCGATGCGATCCGGGGCGTAAATTGAAAAGGACGCTATGCCGGCAGCCGCTGTTAAGCTGCCGCCACCCTCTCCTTTGATGGAGAATTGTTGCTTACGTGGATCAATTTCAACATTTGCGCCAAAATTGGAAACAAAGCGCATAAACTGTGCTCCGCCCTCAAAATCAATATGATCCCCCCACTTTGCCTCACCTTGTGCGGCAGCATTCCAGCTATCTGCCCAGTCAAAAAGTGAACAATCCATACTCAGCGCCTCAGGATCAAAACCAAGGCCTGCCCATTTAACAACATCCTTCAGATCAAATTTTATTTTTGGCCAATTCAATCCGGCAAGTTGCCTTTTAAGCTTTTTGTCGTCTATGCGACGAATTTTTCCATCACTGCGTCGTTCAAAGATACTTTCAGCGCCGCCTTTTTTGTCACGACTTTTCAACGACACAGTATGGAGTTTTCTGCCATCCTTGCCTTGACTGTAGTAACCTTTTTTTACATAAACTACAGGCGCTCGTTTCTCACCAGCTTTTCTTTTAGCAGACTGACCACTAACAGGAACAAGCTCCACAACATCATTATATTTCATGCCTTGGATAGAAAACTCACCAATTTTTTCTTTTAACTCTTTCCGCTTCAACTCCAAATCTTCCTCAGCTCGCACTACAGCGTCATGAAATGACGCCTCAGGCGCTGCTGTGGCTTCTGCAGCAATTCCATATTCTTCAATTGCAACGGAGTAATTAATTTTTTCCTGATGAAAATCATTTACGCACTGCTGCATTTCCTTCCAATGCGCCTCAAACTCTGCAGCCTCACTATCAGCAATAAAAACCAACTCCTCGGTTTCCGGACAAAAATAACACTGTGCCGATTGATGGTGAGCCACTACAACGGGTTTACTTTTGCAAATCCTGCTCTCTGCTACTGAGATATCCGCATCGCTCATCGATTATCGCTCCGAAGTTACTCAAAGAATAACTTTATGCTTTGAAGATCAATTCCATAGTGGGATTGTGTATAACCATTCCCATCTGTCATGCCTCTCAGCACGCTGCCATCGGCAGCTTCAATTCGATACCGTACGTAAGGTTTTGGCTTGTCACTAACTTTATCTCTAACTTGAAAGCCACCTTGCATGGGACTGCTGTAAACAGGATCTTCCAGAATCATCGGTGCCAGGGCCTTTTCCAATGAGGCAGTGCCTCCCCAAGCGATATTGTCATTCTTGATATGCAGTTCACCCGGGGCACCGATCTCAACAGATCCGTCTTTTATCTTGATATAGGCACCTCTGCTAACCAGAGTGATGCCGTGTTGGGCATTGAGAACGATCTCGCCATTACTGCTATTTAAAGCGAGTTCCTTGTCTGCTTGTAACGTCATCGCATCGCTTTGTGCCTGAATGTCCACAGGGCCACGAGCCGCAATTAATCTGAGCCCTAACTTTTGAGCGAACAGACTGATAGCCTCACCTGCGGCTACGCTAAAACGTTTGAATAGGCTGAAGTCAGCACTGTCACCAGCCGTAGCTGTAATAGAGTTTTCTGCCGATAGTTGGATGTTTGCAGGTGTAACCATAGCTATCCCGGCAGGTGCCGAGGCAAGGAGTCCCGCATCTTTGAGCCGCGCCAATGCCTCCCGCAGGCTCTGTTGGGCCTGATTATCAGCTGGTAATGCTCCCGACACAGCTGCGCTTTGCGCCAGTGCGTTCACCAATGCCAGAGCGTTATTGAGCTGAGCCAACGCTGCTCCCATCTCCAGCATTGTCCCTTGGGCTTGAGGCTGAGCGTCAGCACTGATGAAGATGCCACTGCCGCCACGGATCGCGGCATGCCCATCAGTGCGCAGTTCCGCGCCCTCCCCGCGAGGCCGGCGCTCGGCATCGACCAGATGCCCGAGATTTAGTTGAGTCTTGCCACTGTGCTCCGTACTGAGCTTGATGTGCTCCTGCCCGCGGGCGTCGTCCATGCGCAGTTTGTTGTTGGCCGGGGTGCGCAGCACGTTGCGCTTGTCGTTGCGTAGGGTAACGTGGTCCACATGCCGGCTGTCGTGCAGGGCATGGGCGATGTAGGGCCGGTCCGGGTCCCCCTGTTCGAAGGCGATAGCCACCTCAGTGCCGGCGATAAGTGGTAAATGCAGGCCATGAGTGTCGCCGGCGTAGGGTCGGGCCAGGCGTAGCCAGGCACTTTCCTCACCGGCTTTCCAGCTGTCGCGATCGAACAGAAAACTCACCCGATAGCGCCCTTCCAGGTCGATATGCGCGTAGGGATCGTTAGCCTGTGGGCTGGTGACGCGCGCCGGCACCGTACCGGCGATCTGTGGCTTGCCCAGCAATCTAGGCCGAAAGCCTATCGACTCCAAATAGGGAATCGCGTCGAACCTGGCCTCCAAGCTCCGGTCGCGTGCTGCCTCGACGGTCAAATGTGTAATGACCACCCCAGGCTCGAACACCTGCGGCGCCCCGTCAGAGACCGTCAGCACTTGCCCTGGGGCAAGCGTCACGCTGCTGCTGACGCCATTGCAACGCGTCTGGTCGTTGAGAAAGCGTTCATGATTCAGGCGCGCATAGAAGTAGCCACTTTCGCTGAGCAGGTCCTCATCCTTGTCAATGGCGTCACCCAGCGCGGTATAGGGTTCGCCGTAGTGATAGCCTTCGCCATAGGTGGTGGTGGCACCTCGGCTGTGATCAACCTCACCATCCAGGAAGGCGGCCGCGTCCCGGTGGTGATAAGCCCGCACATTGATGTGCTGCTCCACCACCTGATGCTCAACTTGGAGCGCCCATACGCCCTCCTGCCCATTGCTGGTCAAACCCGACAGCGGGCGATGTGGCAGCGTGAGTCCAAACTGGTAATGGCGTTGATGGTCGTGAAACTCGACCACATCGATGGAAAGGCGATCATCGTGGGTAAAGCGATACCAAATGCCGACCTCCGCCAGCAGACGGCTGATGAAGGCCAGATCGCTCTCACCGTACTGCATGACCTGTTCACGCTTGGGATACTCGCGCGCCAGGTCAAACAAGAAGTGCTGCCCTTCGAACTGGTGGCGACTACGGAGAACACTTTCAACGATTTCCGGCACCGACTGATGCTGGTAGATCCGGTACTGCTTGCCACGCCCGAGCAATGCCAGGTGCGCTTCGAGTGTGACTTGGTAGCGGGCTTCATCCCGGGAACCGGAGACACGCTTGAAACCGGTGATCACGCCATGCAGCGTACGTGAAGCAGCGTTGATCATTGAGAGCTGGACGGTGGGTTGAGACTTGCCCAGATAAAAGCTGGCATCCTTCCCGAGGATCTGCGCAGCCTCGATATCCTGCTCCGGGGAAGTGAATGCCACGGTGTACTTGAACGGTTTGCTCAGCCACTCTTCACCTTTGAACGACAGTACATCAAGCTCAACAGCAAGCTGGTCGACTTCAAGCTGGTAGTGGTTATGGGTGAAACCCATTATTGGCTTCGCCATCATCAAACCCCCTCGGCAGCCGCCACGGCTGCGTGGTGTTCATCTGGAAAGCTCAAGCTGATGCCGGCGTCTTCGCAGTATCCAAGCGTCACGGCTTGGGTGGGCTGTCCGAGCGCTTGGCGCTGGAGTAACTGCTGACTGAGCACCGGCAGGATCTGTTGATTGAGCAAGCTATCGATATTGCGAGCGCCGGTATCGGGCAAAAGGCAGGCGGCGACCAGCGCTTCGTAGAGCGAGTCATCAACCTCACATTGCAGGCCGTAATGACGCAGCAAGCGTTTGGCCACTTGATCGAGTTTGATGGCGACAATGCGCTTGAGTGCATCGGCCCCCAATGGGCGGAAGATCAATGTCTGGAAGCGAGCCAACAGTGCAGCATGGAAGTGCTCGCGTAACACGGGACGCAATAGTTCATGCAGTGCCGCTTCCTCAATGCCTGGCTGCCGCTCGATACTACCTTGCAGCAGGTCGCTTCCCAGGTTCGAAGTCATGAGGATGACCGTGTTGCGAAAATCGATCTCCCTTCCTTCTCCATCACGCATGAAGCCGCGGTCGAACACCTGATAGAACAGGTTGAGCACATCACGGTGGGCCTTTTCGACTTCGTCCAGCAACACCACGCTATAGGGACGCTGGCGGACGGCTTCGGTGAGTACGCCGCCCTGGCCGTAACCCACATAACCCGGCGGCGAACCCTTGAGTTGGCTGACGGTGTGCGCCTCTTGGTACTCCGACATGTTGAGGGTGATCAAGGACTTCTCGCCACCGAACAGACTGTGGGCCAGTGCATGCGCCGTCTGCGTCTTGCCGATGCCACTGGTACCGACCAGCAGGAAGACAACCATCGGTGCCTTGTCGTCAGTGAGGCCCGTTCGGGCGGCGCGCAACCGTTGGGCAAGTACAACCAGCGCCGGGTCTTGACCAACAACACGCTCGGCCAACTGATCTTCCAGGTTCAACAAGCTGGCGTGTTCGTCTTTCAGCAGACTACCGAGAGGCACGCCCGTCCAGTCTGCGATCACCTCAGCCACACTGCGTGCGCACACATCAAGGGACAGCAGTGGCCGACTCCCCTGCACGTAGCTGAGGTGTTCTTGCAGCTGAGCGCAGACAGTTGTATCAACCTGCTCGCCCTGGCGAGCATTGAGCAGCTGGTGGGTGAGGTCGAGTTCTTGTTGGTACTGCAGCTCCAACGCGGCTTGCTGACTCTCCAGCTGCACCAGCTGGGTAGTGATCTTCGCCAAGCGAGATTCATGCGTAATACCGGTAAGCTGCGCGTCCTCTTCCAGCGCCACCCTCTCTGCCGTGAAGGCCATTTTCTGCGACTTCAGCTGGACCAAGGCCTGAGGTTCGCAGTCCAAGCTCATGCGAACACGCGCGCAGGCGGTATCAATCAGATCCACAGCTTTGTCCGGTAAACGGCGCCCGGTCAAAAAGCGGCGAGACAAGCTGACCGCCGCCTGCACCGCAGCGTCTTGAACATGCACGCCGTGGTAGCTGGCATAACGCGCTTTGAGCCCTCGCAGCATCACACAAGCATTGGCATCATCCGGCTCATCGACCTTGATCATCTGGAAGCGACGCCCTAACGCCGCATCGCGCTCGAAGTACTGCTTGTATTCACTCCACGTGGTGGCAGCGATGGTGCGCAGCTCGCCACGCGCCAAAGCCGGTTTCAGCAGATTCGCCGCATCTGCGCCCCCTGCCTGATTGCCAGCACCGATCAAGGTGTGCGCTTCATCGATGAACAGCAGCACCGGCGTCTCTGACCGCTGGACGGCATCAATTACGTTCTTCAGCCGTTGCTCGAACTCGCCTTTGACCCCTGCGCCCGCCTGGAGCAACCCTAGGTCCAGAGTACGGATACACACCGGTTTCAAGCTATCGGGGACATCCCCGCTGGCGATGCGTAAAGCAAGCCCCTCGACCAGAGCGGTTTTTCCAACACCTGGATCGCCAACAAGGATAGGGTTGTTCTTGCGCCGACGGCTCAGCACATCGATCATTTGACGGATCTCATCGTCGCGGCCGAACACCGGGTCGATTTGCCCCGCTGCTGCCTGGGTGGTGACGTCATGGCTAAACTGATCGAGGACAGCGACTGATGCTTCGTCCCCCTTCAAGACGACAGCCGCCTTAGCCTCTCCTGACACTTCTGGCTTGAACAGTGATGTCTGCCCCGGTTGACGCTCTTGCGAGTCAAACTCAAGCAGCGTTTCCATTTGCTTGAACTGCGTCGGACCGACGCTCGATAGAGGCCAGGCGGCGGAACATTTGAGCAAGTTAGGCGTTTCAAATAACGCCCCCAGCAAGTGAACGGATCGCAATTGCTCACAGTCACGATCCAGCGATGCCAACAACCAGGCATTGGTGATCAGCTGCTGCACCTCACCGCTCAACTGAGGTTTACTGAGAACGCTGCGCGGCAATGTATGGAAGTGGTCAAGCAGCCCTTGCCAGATGGCATCCATATCCCACTCGTATCGGCGGGCGAGGACCACGAGATCGCCCTCGCCCTGCTCAAACAACTTCAACAGCCAATGTTCAACAGTGATATGACTGTGCCCGCGCGCCTGACAAAGTGAAGCCGCTGCCGTGAGTGCCTGGGTACAGTAGGCGTTTAGCCGGCGAAGCAGGCGGGTAGGATCGTGTGCCATACAGGGCATCCTTGTCGTCAATAATCAACATGCCGCCACAAGTGCGAGCGCATCTGAATAGCTGAGGTGTATTTGGCTGAACGCCCGCGCACGGACGCTCAACCCAAGACACTGGAGGCTGTCAACCAACCTCGGTTGACAGTCCGGTTTCATCCAGCGGCAGCGGCGCTAGGGCGCTCATTCCAGGAATCCGAATGGATGATGTTCCCATCCTTGAATGCCCAAGTAATTTTTTCGTAGCGCAGCTCGACTAGTTCCAAGTGATTGTGTTTTTCTTTCGCCGGATCTTTGACATCGTGCATCTTCGGTGCAACTTTCACGACCTTTACGTTTTCCAGTTTGGTGTTGAAATACTCCACCTCCTGCCCGGCATCATTAATCTTGTACCATTTGAACTCCGCCTCTTTAAGCGTCTGCCCAGTCGTCACGGCCTTGTAGAGATAAGGAGAGGAGGCGTCTATCTCCTTGGTAAAAACAAAAGGCGTATGGATACGCGTACCCGTTAATTTGCCGGTATTGTTATCGGTAGGGATATACAAATCATGATCTTGACCGACTACTTCAACACTACCCTCACGGCCCTTTACATCCACCGAGCCTTTGATATCGGCTCCACCATCGTCTTTCAGCCACAGATAAACAGGAATAGCCATTTAGAAGCTCCTCATTTCAAGCTTTGGGAGTCGCAGAGTGCGACTTGGGTTGCACTCCTGAGGCCGTAGCCGAGGGCTGACAAGCCCCCGCCTCCGGCACCAGGCGAATTTCAACTCGGCGATTAGCCGACCGTCCTTGTTCCGTGTCATTACTTGCAACGGGCTCGCTTGCACCCAAGCCTTGAACTGCGAAGCAGTTGCTGGGTATGTCACCCATGTGTTGTATCCAGTCATGAACCGCCGCCGCGCGTGTTCGCGACAAACGCAAATTCTGTTCGTCATTACCCGTCGCGTCCGTATGGCCCGTGATCACGATCAACCAGCCTGGCTGGGCCTTGATGTCTGCAAGTGCATTCACCAAAAACTTGGTCGATCCTTGCTTCAACTGCGCGCTACCACTGTTGAAGAGCGACAGGCTGTCCAGGCGAACCGTGCGTGGCTTGTCAGCCACTCCCTGAGGCATCGTCGGGATGTGATGGCCGTTGATTGCGGCCAACAACGAAGGACGCAGCCTTTCGCCCTGATAGAGCCCGATCCCGAACGACCACGGTTCCCCTTGGCGATAGTAGCGGTCCAGTCGCTGCGCCTCCTGGCGAAGCACCATCAGTGCCACCTGGCGTTGCGATACTTTGTCCGAATCGGGGCTCAGCGAAGCCGTGCTGTAGCGTCGCAAATCATCGGTGACCTGACGGATCAAGAGCGTGTTCTGCCTCGCCGAACTAATCAGCGCAACGCAAGCCGTCAGTACGAACAACCAGACTCCAATCACCACAGCCCTACTTCGCCGACTGTGTGGAGTACTGCCAGGCAACACATGGAGCAGTGCATCAGGAAAGGGTAACGACGCGTTTGTATGTTTAGGCCCACTACCTGCGAAGGAAAGGCCAGTCCGCTCCTGTAGCCAACGGTGCCAGAGGTTGCCATCACGCGCGCCCTCAGACTTGGGACAAAATGCAACCGCAACGGCGTCCGCTGTTACGATCCCCTCGCGGGAATTACGTTTGCCAATTTCCGGCAAGCACGCTTGATTCAACCAACCCACAGCAGCGCTCAACTGCACCGTGGTTCGGAATCGATCAGCCTGGTTCTCAGGTTCTGTGCCCCTGCGCTCCCATTCGGCCAGCGTCAGGCACTCACCCACCTCACGCGTTCGCACACTTGATGCTTCAGTTTCCCAGCTGAACCAGGGCGACACCCCAACTGCGCTCGGGAAGTAGCCCACAATCAGCAGCGGCAGCGGTCTACCTCGCTTGCGCAATATCGCAACCTGATGGCACAAGCTTTGTATCTGGTTCGCAAGCACTGCGCCGTCATTATGGGCACTGGGATTGACCAGCCACATGACACTGAGCTGCCCGTCCCACTCTGGCCGCTCCAGCAGCAGATCGGCCACGGTTGCGGACAACTTCAAGAGATCGGGCACTGGCACATAACACCCCTCCACTGTTACCCGTGGCGCCAGCTGCTCAGCAGACGAGGCCCCAAACAGCTCAGCCAAGCAATCGCCGACCGCTAGAACGACAGGATGACGATACGAGCCAGCAGGCAGGCGGACACCGCTGCCCCACTGCAACGGTGTATGTTTCTTGGCAGCACGCTGAGTCCGGCGCCAGCCCAACACCAGCAAGGCAGTGACTACCAGAGTAGCGATGGCTTGAACCTCTACAGCCAGCGGCAACGTGGCAATCAACAACCAGGACAGCGCACCGGCCCATAGCCAAAGCCCCTGTTTGTGTACCTGCGCCATTGCGCTCATTCCTGCACCGGCAAGAGCGAGGCCACTGCCTCGCCTAACGCGTGATCAAGCGCCCACCAAGCACCTACCAACAGAGCAGCTGCCATCACGATGTGAAGCAGAGGAGATCGCAACCAACCCCACATCGGCATCCGTGGGCCACTGCCTAACTGAACGACCAGCGACTGACTTGTATCCAGAGGCGGCACTTGCGCGGAGATGGCAGTCAACAACTGCTGCCGCTCCGGGTGGTTTGCCTCTCGGTAGCGCCCCAGGAATCCAAGCATCAGGACTCGATGAAATACTGTGAGTACGCAAGGGGACACAGAGGCTTCCTGCAGCGCAGAGCGCATATCTTCGTAGAGCGACTCCCCCGCCTGATGGCTGCTGAAAAACCTTGCCTGTAAGGTCTCCATCGCCCAATCCTCATGGGCACTGCCTTCGGCGCGGGCAAGTACTGTTTCGTCCAGAAGCGCACACTGCGCATGACTGATCAGATCGACGCTGCGGCGGTCCAGACCCTCCTGCTGAAGCATGGCTCGTACATGCTCGACATCAGCCACGCACCTTGACCACAGCTGCGGACTACTGTGCGCATCGGTACCGTGTCGCAACTCGACAACCAACAGATAGGTGTCCTGCAGCAACGCGTCGATGTCCACCTTGGCTGCGGTGTGCTTCTGCACTGTGCGACTCATGAGCGAAGCACCGCGAACAATTCGAGCTGGACACCCTGAAACACACTCGGGACATAGAGGGCACAGACCCCATCAGCCAGCATGGCGCGGCCCTTTGCATGGCCGAGGTCGAGCGCGAAGTACTGATTCTCCAGCCGCAGCGGTATCGCGGCGGGCACATGGCTCAAAGGTTTCAGTGGAACGCCATCGAGTGCCGCATTGACGAGATGGTCCACATCATCGGGGGAACCGATCTTGCACAGCCGTGGGAATTGGCTTTGAACTTGTACGGCTGGCAGCCGGCAACGGACCGACAAATAGAAGTCAGCCCCTTCAGGCTCAAGCAGACGTGGATCGCTCAGAGAAACCTGCCAGCGGTTTGCGCTGCGCGCCTCCAGGATCAGCGCCAGCACGCGGGACGGCAGGCTCGCCTCCAGCAATGTGGATAGGGTACGCATCAAGGGCGGGAAAACCGCCTCAAGGTCCGCGTGCTGGTAGGCGGGTATGTCCTCTATGTGCTGGTCTAACGAGAAGGTCAGCAGGCCACCTGCAAACTTCACCAACTGTTGATATACCTGCTCCGGATGGCGAGCAGGCTGCGCTTTTAGGTCTGCCAACACCGGCTGATAAGTGTTCAGTGCGTTGAGCAACCAGAACAACGTGACATCTGCAACAGCGAAATCCGCCATTCGCTGGTTGCTCTCCCGGCGCATTCCCATCAAACGCTCACGCTTGGCGGACAGCTGGGTGAGCAGGTTGTCGAGTTGAAGCAACAACCCAGCATGAGCATCAAACTTCAGCAACGGCGGGATGTAGGTATCATCAATGGCCCACCCATCCTTGCCATCACGCAGCAAACGACCCACCGGGCAGGTCAGATAATCCGCATTATCGTCATCAGCCAGACGCAAGCTCAGCGCATGTTCGAGCACGCTGATTGACTGTATTTCACTGGTGTAGAGATCCTTGGTATCACGCCATACCTGGTGATATCTGACGGGCCGCTCAGCGCTGCCACCCTCAAACAGGCAGTTGTTACCATTGGCCTGTTCCAGTGGCAAAGCGATCACAACCGTTGCCGTCTGGATATCTCCGGGCAATACCCGAGAGAGTTCCAGGGCACTGGGTAGTCGATCCAGCCGATCGGTATCGATCAAAGTACCGTCTGGTAGGCACAGCTGAAGCCGAGTGGCCTTCAGCTTACCCAACCTCAGCGCATCTGCATCAAACGCCACATTTCGGATGCCCCAAGGGTGGACCAAGCCCAGTGAGGCAATACTCTGGTTGGTCCACGATTCAAAGCGGGCCTGCTGTTGAAACTGCTGCGCAGACAACACCACTCCGGACGCCCATAAAGGCCGGTCGATTTTCACGACATACACTCCTGCAACCGCAATCAAGATTTTGCTTTGGGCATCTGCGAAACCAATGAGAGGTTGATGTCCATACCTTCAACCTGGAAATGCGGCACAGCGAACAACTTGACCCTGAAGAAGCCCGGGTTGTCATCAATGTCCTCGACAACCACTTTTGCCTCTCTCAGCGGGTGGGAAGCTTGCAAGTCATCTCCCGGATCGGTCATCTCGGTGACCAGGCCACTGACCCACCTATTGAGCTCCAACTCCAACAGGCGACGGTCTTTAGTTGTACCGATATTCTCCCGCTGGATAACTTTCAAATAATGTGCAATGCGAGAAAGCAGGAACACATAGGGCAACCTCGAATTGATACGACTATTTGCCGTGGCCTCCGCCGTGTCATAGATTGCCGGCTTGTGCGCTGAGTTGGCCGAGAAGAAACATGCGTAGTCACGATTCTTGTAATACGAGAGCGGAATCAAGCCCAAATTGGCAAACTCAAACTCTCGGGTCTCCGGAATCATAACTTCCGAGGGGATCTTGACTTGACTACCCGTCCCCATGTCGTACAAATGAATCGGCAGGTCGGTAACCGCGCCACCCGACTGTGGCCCTCGAATCTGCACGCACCATCCATTGGCAATAAAGCTCTTGACCATGTTCGCCGCGAACGCGAATGTAGAGCTTACCCACAAATACTTGCTGTGATCCGGCCCCTTGACTCGCTCCACATAGTTGAAAGATCGCACAGGGTTCGTATCAGGCCCATAAGGCAAGCGCCCTAATGTGCGGGGTGTTATCCCGCCCGCATAACGAGCATCGTCAGTTTGCCTGAAGCCGTGCCACTTAATATACTCCGCACGATCCATGTAGTTACCGATATCCTTGATCGCAGACACTTCCTCCATGGTGTTTTTTCCGAAGAAGGCCGGACCAACCGAGTACAAAAACGGCATATGGGATGCAGCCGCCACTTTCGAAACATTGCGCAACAATGCGATATCTTGCGCCCCTCGCCCAAACTCATAATTCGAAACTGCCGCCGCGATAGGCTCACCACCAGGCGTATCGTATTCCTGGGTATAGGTATGCAGATACAAACCGCTTTGCGCGATCTCCGGCGCGTCTTCAAAGTCCTGCGCCAGATGCTCCTTACTGATATCGAGCAGCTCAATTCGGACGTTTTGACGGAAATCCGTTTGGTCAATCAACGACTTCGCGCCGCGCCAGATTGATTCGACCCGTTGAAAATCCGGGTGATGCATGACCGCGTCCAGCTGGCTGCTGATCTGAGCGTCAATCGAGGCGATGTGCTCATCCAGCAGAGCCCTGTCCAGCTTCTCCACCTTCGGAGAGACTTGTTTGAGACGGTCCAGAAAAACGCTCACCGAAGCAGTAACGCGCTCATTAGCTGTCGCTTCTGACAACGCATCGATACTTTGGAACACCTCAATGCCACCCATCTGATCAAGCGGTTCAAGGTTTATTCTTTCAAACAGCGCGTGATAGACGCTCTGGTTTTCTTCCACCTGCACGGTGGCGCCACGCGATTGCGCAGAAGATTGTTCTTCGGACATTTATTAGCTTCCAGTCTGTCGAGATGATGGTTTTCTAGCGCTCGCTTGGCGGTGCAAGGGCAGCAAGTTCCTTACGCAACTCGTCACTCAGTGCTTCATCTTTAAGTATCCGCTCCAATTCAGCACGAAACGTTGCGTTATCCAGAAGATTGGCCTTCAATTCGCGCAGCAAATTTCGCATCGCCAACAGTGCACGCAACTGAGGAATCTGCAGAGCAACCTGTTCTGGCTCGAAGTCCTTCATGCGCTGAAAGCTCAGTTCGACCGGTGTTTCCCCACCCTCGCCCGACAGCGTATCGTCAACAATAACCTTGAGACTCGGAGAGAGATCGGACAGCACGCTGTCAAAATTATTCTTGTTGATATTTACCTTCGGCCGCTCTGATAGCTGGCGCTTTTCCTTCCCATTGCTGTAGTCTCCCATCAGAATGAGTTTAAGGGGAAGTTCCACCTTGCGCTGGGCGCCACCTGTATGCAGATCAAGCTTGATATTGACACGTGCCTTCGGCACTTCATTCTGAAAGCTATTTGAAGCCATACCACCTCCTGCGAACCGGGATTTCTAGCGGGAGCCAACGCCCAAATGAGCGCCACCGAACCCCAACAAAATTAATCAAGGCCAGTCGAACCACTGCGTACGACTACTTGGGCGGAAGCGCTACCCGGAAGTGCCTCCCCGATAACCATGGCGCATCTTTTGGCGCCGCGCCACCCCCTTTCTAAAATAAGGAAGCGTCCTACAAGGCATACCTAAGATGACAACAAATGTTCGAAGCCGCACACTAGAGCGCCAACATTGATGCATTTAATAAGAGCAACCCGACCGCCATCGACGCATTGACCCAAATCAACAAAAACAACCTCAGACGAAATAATGATCAACATGCATAAAATGCAAGTTATTTCCACCAAGCCGCACCAGAACAGAAAATTCCTACAAGTTCAAAAGCGCCACCCCAAACCAAAGCCGCAAATAGCAAACATGTACTAGCGCCGTGAGCGGTTAGTTAATTTTCTAACGAATATTGATATACTGTCTGCCTTCATACCTCGCCTGGTTTCTCGGATGCCCCGACCCATCGCTTCCTTTTCACTGCAACCTGCTGACGCCATTACGCTTCAACATTGGTTACGCAGGAGGACGCTGGAGCGAAGCCTCGGGCAACGGGCGCGGATACTTCTTTTACTCGCTGAAGGGGTGACCCCAAGGCCATCTGTGAGCAGTTAGAGATCACTTCAACCACAGTGTTCAAGTGGCGAAAACGCAACCTTTGAATCGACGGCTGTTTCCACCGGCAGCGCCAGTGCCGACCGATCAGCGACCGATGCCTGAATGAGCATGGGTACACACCGGATTGCGTCGCCCTGGGGCCAGGGCCTTGCCCGCAGCGACGGTCGCTTCGCCAAATTGATGGCCGGATACGCCAAGACTGACCTGCTGATCCTGGACGACCGGGGCTTGGCACCGTTTACCGCAGCGCAACGTCGCGACATGCTCGAACTGCTGGACGACCGCTACGGCAACAGCTCGACGCTGGTCACCAGCCAGATGCCGGTGGACAAATGGCATGCGTTGATCGGCTATCCGACCTTGGGCGATGCGATCCTCGACCGGCTGGTGCAAAACGCTTATCGGAACGAACTGAAGGGCGAATCGATGCGCAGGCGCGCAACAAAATTGACGGCGGCAGGGACTTCAGACGAACAATTCAAACCTGCGTCGCTGCGCTCCGACTGCCTGTCCAAGCGAGCGTGGAATGAGCGTCCAAATGATCGTGGGCTGGGTGTCCAAGTGTCGTGGAATCCGCATGCAGATGCCGACCGAGCCGCGCACCGTGCGCCAGGCCGTTAAGCCTGTTTCGCCTGAGCGGGCGCTGTCGCCGGCACGCAGGTAACCTGCCAAATCGCAGGCACAAAAAAAGAGGCCCTTAGGCCTCTTTTTTTGTGATCCCAGCGACGCACTGAGGATCGAATTTGGAGCGGGAAACGAGACTCGAACTCGCGACCCCGACCTTGGCAAGGTCGTGCTCTACCAACTGAGCTATTCCCGCGTCGTGATGGGTGCCATTCTAGCGATATCTAAAACGGCGTCAACCCCTTGATTCAAAAAAGTTTTATTTTTGTTCCGAACCTTCACGCAGGTGCGGCCAGGCGGCCAGCAGGTAATGGGCCATGGACCATAGCGTCAGCGCAGCGGCAACCAGCAGCAACCCGTAGCCCAGAATCACCCAGAAGGTCACCAGTGGCGGATTGCCCAGCAGGATGATCAGCGCCAGCATTTGCGCTGCGGTTTTCCACTTGCCGAGGTTGGACACCGCCACATGCGCCCGCGCCCCCAGTTCAGCCATCCACTCGCGCAGGGCCGAAACGACGATTTCGCGGCCGATGATAACGGCGGCCGGCAGGGTCAGCCAGAAGTTGGCGTGCACCTGCACCAGCAGCACCAGGGCTACGGCGACCATCAGCTTGTCGGCCACAGGGTCTAGGAACGCGCCGAACGGCGTGCTCTGCTGCAGGCGACGGGCCAGATAGCCGTCCAGCCAATCGGTGGCGGCGGCGATGGCAAACACCGTGCTGGCGGCCATATAGCTCCAGTGATAGGGCATATAGAACAGCAAGATGAAGATCGGAATGAGCAGGACGCGTAGAACGGTGAGCAGATTTGGAATATTCATCGGTACGACTGGCTGCGGGTTGAGCCCGGCATTCTACTCGCTATGCAGGCTGGCATAAATCGACTCGGCAAGCTTTTTACTGATGCCGGGGGCTTTGGCGATTTCATCGATACTGGCGCGGTTGAGCTCCTGCAGGCCGCCGAAATGTTTCAGCAGGTCGCGACGGCGCTTGGGCCCTACCCCGGCAACGTCTTCCAGACTGGACACTCGGCGGGCCTTGCCGCGGCGGGCGCGGTGGCCGGTGATGGCAAAACGGTGGGCTTCGTCGCGGATCTGCTGGATCAGGTGCAGCGCCGGGTTGTCGCCCTTGAGGGTGAACTCGTGAGCTACGTCATTCAGGTAAAGGGTCTCGAAACCGGCCTTGCGGGTCACGCCCTTGGCCACGCCGAGCAGGGTCAGGTCGGTGAACGCCAGCTCCTGCATCACTTCGCGAGCCATGTTCAGCTGGCCCTTGCCGCCGTCAACCAGCAGCACGTCAGGCAATTTGCCCTCGCCGTCCTTGATACGTCCGTAGCGGCGCGTCAGGGCCTGGTGCATGGCCGCGTAGTCGTCGCCAGCGGTCACGCCTTCGATGTTGAAGCGACGGTAATCGGACTTGAGCGGGCCTTCAGGGCCGAATACCACGCAACTGGCTACCGTGGCCTCGCCGCTGGAGTGGCTGATGTCGTAGCACTCCAGGCGCTGGGGCACTTCGTCCAGGCCCAGCACCTCGGCCAGGGCCTCGAACCGCGCAGCCATGTGCTGGCGGTTGGCCAGGCGAGCATTGAGCGCCTGTTCGGCGTTGGTCACCGCCAGTTGCTGCCAACGGGCGCGGGTGCCGCGCACGCGGTGGCTGATGGTCAGCTCGCGGCCGCGCAGGGTTTGCAGCGCCTCGCTGATGGCAGCGAAGTCCTCGTGCACCACGTTGACGATCAACTCACCCGGCAATTCGCGCTCGGCATTGCCTAAATAGTACTGGGACAGGAAGGCGGCCATCACTTCGGCCACCTCTTCTTCAATACCTACCTGCGGGAAGAAGTTCTTGCTGCCCAGCACCCGCCCACCGCGCACGCTGATCAGGTGCACGCAGGCGCCACCGGGGTTGACGAAGGCGGCGACCACATCCACATCACCGGACCCGCCTTCCATATATTGCTGGTCCTGAACCCGGCGCAGCAAGGCGATCTGGTCGCGCAGTTCGGCTGCCTTCTCGAAGTTCAGGGCCATCGCGGCCTTTTCCATCTCGGCATTGAGCTCATTGCCCAGTTGCTGGCTGCGGCCCTCGAGGAACATCACCGAATGGCGCACGTCCTCGGCATATTCCTCTGCGTCGACCAGCCCCACACACGGCCCCTTGCAGCGCTTGATCTGGTACTGCAGGCATGGGCGGGTACGGTTGGCGTAGTAGCTGTCCTCGCATTGGCGCACCGAGAAGGCTTTTTGCAGCAAGCTGAGGCTTTCGCGGATGGCTCCGGCGCTGGGGTATGGCCCAAAGTAGCGCCCCTTGGCTTTTTTCGCGCCACGGTGAATGCCCAGCCGTGGGAATTGGCCGTCGGACAAAAACACATACGGGTAGGATTTATCGTCGCGCAGCAGAATGTTGTACGGCGGCCGCCACTGCTTGATGAGGTTCTGCTCGAGCAGCAGCGCCTCGGTCTCATTGGCGGTGATGGTGGTTTCGACCTGGGCGATGCGCCCCACCAGCGCAGCGGTTTTAGGCGCCAGGCCAGTCTTGCGGAAATAGCTGGCCAAACGCTTCTTGAGGTTCTTGGCCTTGCCCACATAGAGCAGCCGAGTCTCGCTATCGAACATCCGGTAGACGCCCGGGCGAGCGCTACAGGTCGCCAGGAACGCGCTGGCATCAAAGACTTGGGACATGAGGTTCAGAGGCTTGCGTCGACCATACCGTGGCGAACGGCCAGCAAGGTCAGTTCGACGTCGCTGGTGACCGAGAGTTTTTCAAAGATCCGATACCGGTAAGTATTGACGGTCTTGGGCGACAGGCACAACTTGTCCGAGATGAGCTGAACCTTCTGGCAACCGACGATCATAAGGGCGATCTGGATTTCCCGCTCCGACAGGGCGTCGAACGGCGAACCTTGCGGCTGGAACGACTTGAGCGCCAGTTGCTGGGCAATCTGCGGGCTGATGTAACGCTGCCCGGCAAACGCCAGACGGATGGCCTGGACCATCTCGTCCAGCCCCGCGCCTTTGGTCAGGTAGCCGGCCGCCCCGGCTTGCATCAGGCGCGTGGGGAACGGGTCTTCTTCACACACGGTCACGGCCACCACCTTGGTGTCAGGGTGGCTGCGCAACAATTTGCGGGTAGCCTCAAGGCCACCAATGCCAGGCATCTTGACGTCCATCAGCACGACATCCGGCTTGAGCTCCCGGACCAGCTTGAGCGCCGACTCGCCCGAGTCCGCCTCCCCCACTACCTGCAAGCCGTCGATGTCGGCCAGCATGCGTGTAATACCGGTTCGCACCAGATCGTGGTCATCGACCACTAGGACCCTAATCAAGCAGACACCTCGTCAACAGGGCGATTGGATCCCGCCACCTTAACAAAATTTTTCAAGACGGGCCTAGCGCAAAACTTCCTTAGGAAATGTCCTACGCTCACGCCACTGTGGCCGCATCGCATCACTTCGGCCTCCATCGCCCATCAGGCGCTCCAACAAATGCGCAAACGCCGCTTTGTCGTCGGCCGCCAGGCGCCTGAACGCAGCCACTAAACCGGTTTCATCCGCCGTCAGGCTTTCCAGCGGCGCCGGGGTGCGCACACCGCTGAGCACATAGAGCGCGTCGACTCCTCTAGCCGCCAGGGCAGCCAGGTAATCGACCCTCGGTGTGCGTTCGCCACTCTCATATTTGCCCTGGGCATTGGGTTCGACGCCGCCGATATCACCAAACACCCGCTGGGTCATCCCCAGCCGTTCACGCTCTTCCCTAAGACGCGGACCGAGCCCATTCATACTGATGTTTCTCCTGCTTCCCTAGCCATCGTCGGATACTGCTCACAACCCTGTGGGCTCTTGCAGACTGCTCGGTCACTATGCCCATCGCACGCCGGGGTCGCAAGCCAGTATTGAGCCAGCACCTAGGGCCGCAAGCTTGATCTGCAAAGATCAGCCGATCACCTTCTGCATACGCACAAAACACTCATCCTCACCCATTTCGACGAACCCCTCGCGCCGGTACAGCCGCCGCGCCGGGTTGCTCTTGAACACCATCAAGCGCAGCAACGGCAGCCTCAGCTGCGCCGCCTTGGCGGCCAGCGCTTGCAGTACCCAACTGCCAACCCCTTGCCCGCGATGCTCAGGCAGCAGGTGCAGCTCGCGAATGAACAATGCCTGGCGGTCCTTGCTGAGGCTGCAGAAGCCCAGCACGCGGTCCCCGTCTACGACCAGCCACTGCTCCCGCCAATCCCAGGCCTGATCGAACGCTTCTTCGATCCACAACAGATCAAACTCCCGGTAGTACGCCAGCATGGCCCGACGCGTGAGGTCACGGGCGAAGGTGCGGTGGGCGTCGGTGGCAGGTATCAGCTCAATGGGCATCACACACCGTCCAGGTGCACAACCAACGGTGGCCGGGCAGCTCGCACTTACAGCGGGTCATGGGGCTCTCCTGCATTGGCCTGTCGCCTGAAGCCTAGGTAATTCAGTGGCCGAGGTCACGCCCCATTGCTGCCTCAGCCCGGAATTTTCAGCCCCCGCTGAACAGCGGGGCGCTCAAGGAAGCTGGCCAGCACGCGCTGCACGTTATTGAACTCATCGAAGCCGACCAGCTCACCTGCGTTATAGCGCTCCACCAGGTTACGCACCCAAGGGAAGATGGCGATATCGGCGATGCTGTACTCATCGACCATCCACTGCCGCCCTTGCAGGTGCCGGTCCAGCACGCCGAGCAGGCGCTTGGATTCGTTGACATAGCGGTCGCGTGGGCGCTTGTCTTCGTATTCCTTGCCAGCGAAGAAGTGGAAGAACCCGACCTGGCCGAACATCGGCCCGATGCCGCCCATCTGGAACATCAGCCACTGCAGCGTCTGGTAGCGGGTCGCCGGGTCACGGCTGAGCAGTTGCCCGCTCTTTTCCGCCAGGTACTGCAGGATCGCGCCCGACTCGAACAACGGCAAAGGCCGGCCGCCAGGGCCATCGGGGTCGAGGATCGCCGGGATCTTGTTGTTGGCGCTGAGCGAGATGAATTCAGGGCTCAGCTGGTCGTCGGTTTCGAAGCTGACCTTGTGCGGCTCGTACGCCAAGCCGATCTCCTCCAGCATGATCGATACCTTGACGCCATTGGGCGTAGGCAGCGAGTACAGTTGCAGGCGCTCGGGGTGTTGCGCAGGCCATTTGCGGGTAACGGGAAATGCGCTGAGATCGGTCATGGTCAACCTGTGCCAGGGGAATGGACCTGTCACTTTAGTAACATCATGGGCGGCTGACCACCACCTGCCGTCCTCAGCTCACCTGGCCATGGGCCTTGAGCTTGAGCTTGTCGGTATCCACACGGACGAACACCGAATCGGCGCAGACGGTCAGCACATCCCCCGCCCAGACCTCGCAGACTACCCGTGTCTTGCGTCCGACTTCACCTTCCACACGCGCCTTGAGCAGCAGCTCGACCCCCATGGGTGTGGGCTTGAGGTAGTTCAGGCCCAGGCTGCCGGTGACACAGTCGATACGCGGCAGGCTGCCGGGGGTACGCCCTTCGGCCCGGTAGTGGTAAGCCATGGCAGCCCAGTTGGAGTGGCAATCGACCAGCATCGCCAGCAGGCCGCCGTAGACGAGCCCCGGCCAGCCGGTGAAGGTGGTGTCGGGCGTGTGACGGCACAGCAGATGGATACCGTCGGCGTCCCAATGGCTCTGCACATGCAGGCCGCTGGGGTGGGCAACGCCGCAGCCGTAGCAAATGCCGTCGGGTGCGGCCAGCGCCTGCAGGGAGAGAGCTTGTTCGGTCATACGCTTCCTGTGCTTTTTGGAATGGGAAGGGATGCAAGCTGCATGGTAGCGCCGCGTTGGGCATGGGCCAATGAAAATGCGGGGCGCAAAGCGCCCCGCAAGGGTCAGGCAGGCTGCGCCACCGCCCTGGCACGCCGCTGGGTCAGCGAAACCAGCACGATGAACAACGTCACCCCGGCCGTCATCAGCGTCTCATAACGGTACGCATCACTGAACAGCATGTAGCCCAGTACCATCACGATGGTGCCGATCACCAGCCAGGTCAGCCAGGGGAACAACCACATCTTCAACTCCAGCGGCCGCCCCTCTCGATCAGCCCGGGCCCGCATGCGTAGCTGCGAGACGGCAATCACCAGGTACACCAGCAAGGCAATCGCACCGGTGGTCGACAGCAGGAAGCCGAACACCTTGCCGGGGAATACGTAGTTGACGAAGCAGCCGGCAAAGCCTGCCAGGGTCGAGAGGATAACCGCCACCGTCGGCACGCCGGCACCGGAGATACGCTTGGTCATGCTCAGTGCCTGGCCGCGGGCACCCAGGGAATACAGCATCCGCGAAGCAGTGTAGAGGCCGGAGTTCATGCAACTGGTGACCGCCACCAGCACCACCAGGTCGACCAGCAGTTTCGCCCCGGGCACATTCAGCACCTCAAGTACCCGCTGGAACGAGCCCACGGCCTTGAGTTGCGGATCGTTCCAGGCCACCAGCGACACCACCAGGAAGATCGAGGCCAGGTAGAAGATCGCGATGCGGTACACCACCAGGTTGGTGGCGCGGCGAATCTTGTCTTTCGGGTTGGCGGTCTCGTCAGCGGCAATGGTGACGATCTCGGCGCCAAAGAACGAGAAGATGGTGATCAGCACGCCACCGAGCACCGTACCGAAGCCATTGGGCATGAACCCGCCGCTGTCCCAAAGCCGGCTCACCCCTGAGACTTCGGCCAGCGGCCAGAAGCCGAACACAGCCAGGCTGCAGACCACGATGAAGGCAATGATCGCGATTACCTTGACCAGGGCAAACCAGTACTCGAACGCACCGAAGTTCTTCACGCTGACCAGGTTGGTGCCCGACAGCACAAACATGATCAGGAAGGCGAACAGCCAGGACGGTACCGCCGGGAAGTAGGCATGCAGGATGTCAGCCCCGGCGATGGCTTCGACCGGGATGATCAGCACCCAGAACCACCAGTACAGCCAGCCGATGGTGAACCCTGCCCAGGGGCCGATGGCCTCGGAGGCGTACGTGGAGAAGGAGCCGCTGTTGGGGTTGGCGATGGCCATTTCGCCAAGCATGCGCATCACCAGCAACACCAGCAGGCCAGTCATGGCGTAGGAGATGAGAATGGCCGGGCCAGCGGTGGCAATGGCGTTGGAGGAACCGATGAACAGGCCGGCGCCAATGATGCCGGCAATGGAAATCATCGACACCTGACGGGAGGTCAGGCCGTGCTGCAGGGAACGCTGTTTCTTGTTTTCTAGCGAAGCCATGGAGAACCCTCGAATGGGTCGGCCGCCGCAGGGACGGCTGAAAAAGTTGGAGCAGAATTCTTGTAAGTGGTGATGCTCTTTTTTCTTGTTTTGAAGTCGCCGGCGGTGCACTTGCCTCCTCTTCGCAGTACCGGTTGTAATCGTTGATCCAGGTCAGTATTAATCTATAGGGCGAGGTCAACAAACGACCTTTTCGAAGCACATGATTCCAATATGGAATGAACTCCTTCCTTTTTTGCTCGGTACGCGCCTGCCATGTCCAAACGCCTGATGCCCTCGACTACCGCCCTGCAGTGCTTCGAAGCGGCCGCCCGCCACCTGAGCTTCACCCGGGCGGCACAGGAACTGCACCTGACCCAGAGCGCCGTCAGCAAGCAGGTCGCGCAACTTGAAGAAATGCTGGCGCACTCGCTGTTCCAGCGCATTCGCCGGCGCCTGCACCTGACGCCGGCGGGCGCCCTGTACCTGACCGAAGTGAACAAGATCCTTAACCAGATCGACATTTCCAGCCGCTACATCCTCAGCTATGGCGACGAAACCGAAGTGCTGCGCATCGCCACCCAGCCCACCTTCGGTGCGCGCTGGCTGGTGCCCAGGCTCAAAGGCTTCGGTGACCGCTACCCGCGCATCCACCTGGACATCCGCAACGAACTGGAGCCGTTCGACCTGGTGCAGGCCAAGGCCGACATCGCCTTCTTTTTCGGCCAGGGCACCTGGCCAGGGGCGACCTGCATCGAACTGTTCAGCGAAGAGGTGGTGCCGGTGTGTACCCCGCAGCTACAGACCAGGCACCGCTTCGACAGTGCCCAAGCCCTCACCGAACACCGCTTGCTGCAATGCGCATCACGCCCGGAGGCCTGGCACGAATGGTTTCTGGGGCTGGGCCTGCACAGCCAGAACAGCTACCACGGGCCGCGCTTCGACACGTTCTACCTGTGCATCCGTGCGGCCATCGCCGGTTGCGGCATCGCCCTGATCCCGCGCTATCTGGTGGCCGAGGAGTTGAGCGAAGGCAAGCTGGTAGTGGCGTGGGACCACCCGGTGGCGAGCAATGGCCGGCACTTCATCGCCCATGCCGAGCATGCGGCAGAGGTGCCGAAGATCAGGGCCTTCGTGCAGTGGATTGGTGAACGCGTGGCAGAGGGAGATTGACCAAGTTCGCGAATCCAGGGAATGAACGCAATCGAATAATTCGTTTGCGGAACGACACTTCGGCGCGCTTCGATATTAAGAAACTCGAACAAGGTCCGCGTGCCCATGAATCTGGAAAGTATCAGCCAATCCATTGCCATCGTTCATCCGATTACACTTTCCCATGGCCGTAATGCCGAAGTCTGGGATACCGACGGCAAACGTTACATCGACTTCGTCGGCGGCATCGGCGTGCTCAACCTGGGCCACTGCAACCCGGCCGTGGTCGCGGCCATCCAGGCCCAGGCCACGCGCCTGACCCACTATGCTTTCAACGCGGCGCCTCACGGCCCTTACCTGGAGCTCATGGAGCGCCTGCGCGCGTTCGTGCCGGTCAGCTACCCGCTGGCCGGCATGCTTACCAACAGCGGCGCAGAAGCGGCGGAAAACGCCCTCAAAGTCGCCCGCGGTGCCACCGGCAAGCGCGCCATCATCGCTTTCGATGGCGGCTTTCATGGCCGCACCCTGGCAACCCTGAACCTCAACGGCAAGGTCGCCCCCTACAAACAACGCGTAGGTGAACTGCCGGGGCCGGTGTACCACCTGCCCTACCCCAGCGCCGATACCGGCGTCACTTGCGAGCAGGCGCTCAAGGCCATGGACCGCCTGTTCAGCGTCGAGCTGGCAGTAGAGGACGTGGCGGCGTTCATCCTGGAGCCCGTGCAAGGTGAAGGTGGCTTCCTCGCCCTGGACCCGGCCTTTGCTCAGGCGCTGCGCCGTTTCTGCGACGAGCGCGGGATCCTGATCATCATCGACGAGATCCAGTCGGGTTTCGGCCGCACCGGCCAGCGCTTCGCCTTCCCGCGGCTGGGCATCGAGCCAGACCTGCTGCTGTTGGCCAAGAGTATCGCCGGCGGCATGCCGCTGGGGGCGATGGTCGGGCGCCAGGGGTTGATGGCGGCGCTGCCCAAGGGCGGCCTCGGCGGAACCTATTCGGGCAATCCGATTGCCTGTGCAGCGGCGCTGGCGAGCCTGGCGCAGATGACCGATGAGAACGTCGCCACATGGGGCGAGCGCCAGGAGCAGGCCATCGTCAGCCGGGTTGGACACTGGCAGCAACGCTTCCCGTTCATCGGGCGCCTGACAGGCGTCGGCGCAATGCGCGGGATCGAGTTCGTCAATGCAGACGGTAGCCCTGCACCCGCTCAGCTGGCCAAGGTCATGGATGCAGCAAGGGCCAAAGGCCTGTTGCTGATGCCCAGCGGCAAGGCGCGACACATCATTCGCCTGCTGGCGCCACTGACCATCGAAGCCGAGGTGCTCGAAGAAGGGTTGAACATCTTCGAGCAGTGCCTGGTCGAGTTGAACTGAGGCTTACAGGCCCAGTTCTTCCGGGGTGAGCATGTCGGACTCGAAAGCGATCCAGCCGCCTTCGAGTTCGGCGTGGCCGTTGACGATCGGGCCGTAGTAGGTAAGGCCGTTCTCCAGCGTCACACAGATATGCGTGGCCGGCTTTTCCGGAGCCGCGAGCGTGCCGACGAAATGCACCTTCTTCAGGGTTTCGGTCACGGCTTCCAGGCCAACACGCATGCTGGGGTTTTCCGAGGCCTCGATATCGCCCCCACGGTCTTCGGCGCTGATGGTGACGGTGGCGGTGTACGGGAACTGGGTGCTCAAGCGGGGTTACCTCGGTGTTGGATGCAGGCTTGCGGGCGCGTAGAGTACGGCAGCTGTGCGCAGTTGTCTCTAATGGCCTCCCCCGCCCTGATCTGTTAGGGTGCCCGCCGATGCACGCCACACCACACGAGGACACCGAGTGAGCGCCGAAGAACCCCTGATCGCCGACCTGTTCGAGGTCGACAAACGCCTGACCCTCAAGCCCGTCGTGGATTTCAACGCTTACCTGCGCAACGCCTTCGGCGAAGGCCCGTGCCGCTGCCACCGCTGCACCGAAGGTGGCGACGAAAGCACCTATACCCACGCCCACAGCTTCACCCTCGATGGTCGCCAATGGCACCGCCGTTTCGCCACCACAGCCGGCAGCGACGTGGCGCAGGTACTGAAAAAAGCCTGGCTGTCGTACACCAAGGCAGACCTGAACCCGGTCGGTGCCCTGGACCTGACCACCCTCAAGACCTTCACCGAAGCGGCTCTGCACGAGCGCCTGCTGGCCCTGCTGCCCGCCAGCGGCGTTGCCCGCGAAGTGGACGGCCAGTGGCTGCTGCAAGCCCAGGCCGACTGACGGCCCGGCGGTAAAGCAGGATTCTCCCGCTCTGCTACCTTGGGAGAATCCGCTCATCCTCAGGTAGTCCGTCATGGCCCGCACAACGCCCATCGAGCTGTACCGCAACATTGGTATCGTCGCCCACGTGGATGCCGGCAAGACCACGACCACCGAGCGCATCCTGTTCTACACCGGGGTCAACCACAAGATGGGCGAGGTGCACGATGGCGCCGCGACCATGGACTGGATGGCCCAGGAACAGGAACGCGGCATCACCATCACCTCGGCGGCGACCACGGCCTTCTGGCAGGGCTCGACCAAGCAGTTCGCCGACAAGTACCGTTTCAACATCATCGATACCCCCGGCCACGTCGACTTCACCATCGAGGTGGAACGTTCGCTGCGCGTGCTCGATGGCGCCGTGGTGGTGTTCAGCGGTGCCGACGGGGTAGAGCCGCAGTCCGAGACGGTGTGGCGCCAGGCCAACAAGTATCACGTCCCGCGCCTGGCCTATATCAACAAGATGGACCGCCAAGGCGCAGACTTCCTGCGCGTGGTCAAACAGATCGACAAGCGCCTGGGGCATCACCCGGTACCCATCCAGCTGGCCATCGGCAGCGAAGAGAACTTCATCGGCCAGATCGACCTGGTGAAGATGAAGGCGATCTACTGGAACGACGCCGACCATGGCACCACCTACCGCGAAGAAGAAATCCCGGACGAACTCAAGGCACTGGCCGACGAATGGCGTGCGCACATGGTCGAAGCGGCGGCCGAGGCCAATGATGAGTTGACCACCAAGTTTCTCGATGGCGAGGAGCTGAGCATCGACGAGATCAAGGCCGCCCTGCGCCAGCGCACCATTGCCAACGAAATCGTGCCGACCATCCTTGGCTCCTCGTTCAAGAACAAAGGCGTGCCGCTGATGCTCGATGCGGTGATCGACTACCTGCCCGCGCCCTCCGAAATCCCGGCAATCAAGGGCACCGACCCGGACGACGAAGAGAAACACCTGGAGCGCCACGCCGACGACAACGAACCGTTTTCGGCCCTGGCGTTCAAGATCGCGACCGACCCGTTCGTCGGCACGCTCACGTTTGCCCGGGTGTACTCCGGGGTGCTCAGTTCCGGCAACGCAGTGCTCAACTCGGTCAAAGGCAAGAAGGAGCGCATCGGCCGAATGGTGCAGATGCACGCCAACCAACGTGCAGAAATCAAGGATGTATGCGCCGGCGACATCGCCGCCCTGATCGGCATGAAGGACGTGACGACCGGCGACACGCTTTGCGACATGGACA
This sequence comes from Pseudomonas sp. M2, assembly GCF_015751845.1. NCBI lineage: Bacteria > Pseudomonadati > Pseudomonadota > Gammaproteobacteria > Pseudomonadales > Pseudomonadaceae > Pseudomonas > Pseudomonas sp. M2. Next base: position 4,407,657 of record NZ_JADOUD010000001.1, on the reverse strand, counting down.
AACCGATCATCCTCGAGCGCATGGACTTCCCGGACCCGGTGATCTCCGTGGCCGTAGAACCCAAAACCAAAGCCGACCAGGAGAAAATGGGCATCGCCCTGGGCAAGCTGGCCCAGGAAGACCCCTCGTTCCGCGTGCGCACTGATGAGGAGACCGGCCAGACCATCATTTCAGGCATGGGCGAACTGCACCTGGACATCATCGTCGACCGCATGCGGCGTGAGTTCAACGTCGAGGCCAATATCGGCAAGCCCCAGGTGGCCTACCGCGAAAAGATCCGCAACACCTGCGAGATCGAGGGCCGCTTCGTTCGCCAGTCCGGCGGGCGCGGCCAGTATGGGCACTGCTGGATCCGCTTTGCACCGGGCGATGAAGGCAAGGAAGGCCTGGAGTTCATCAACGAGATCGTTGGCGGCGTGGTACCCCGCGAGTACATCCCGGCGATCCAGAAAGGCATCGAGGAGCAGATGAAGAACGGCGTGCTTGCCGGCTACCCGCTGATCAGCCTCAAGGCTGCGGTGTTCGACGGCTCCTATCACGACGTCGACTCCAACGAGATGGCCTACAAGATCGCCGCTTCCATGGCCACCAAGCAGCTTTCGCAAAAAGGCGGAGCGGTGTTGCTGGAGCCGGTAATGAAGGTCGAGGTGGTCACGCCCGAGGAATACCAGGGCGACATCATGGGCGACCTGAGCCGGCGCCGCGGCATGATCCAGGATGGCGACGAGACCCCTGCCGGCAAGGTGATCCGTGCCGAAGTGCCGCTGGGAGAAATGTTCGGCTACGCCACCTCGATGCGCTCAATGACCCAAGGGCGGGCCAGCTACACGATGGAGTTCACCCGTTATGCCGAGGCGCCGGCGAGCATTGCTGACGGCATTGTGAAGAAGAATCGCGGGGAGTGAAGCCGCGAGGGCTATGCCGGCGATAGGGCCAGCACAGCCCCCGCAAAAACTCAGTGCTGCTCGCCTGCCCGCTTCAACAGTTTCTTGCAGCGCTCGGACAGATGCACCACCCGCAGCTGCTTGCCCGCCTTGGCATACCGCTCGCGCAAGGTCTTCAACGCAGCAATTGCCGAGTAATCGACGAAGCTCACGTGCTGGCAATCCAGGGTAACCTTGGCCGGGTCACCCGCAGGGTCGAACTGGTTGAGAAACGGCGTGACCGAGGCGAAGAACAGCGTGCCGTGCACTTGGTAATGCTTGACCCCCTCGGCGTCTTCATGGCTGTCGGCATACAGCTCCCGCGCATGCTGCCAGGCAAAGTTCACCGCAGCGATGACGATGCCGAACAGTACGGCCGTGGCCAGGTCGGTGAAGACCGTGACCACCGTCACGGCAATGATCGCCAGCACATCGCTCACCGGCACTTTGTGCAGCACGCGCAAGGACGCCCACGCGAATGTCTGCTGGGCGACCACGAACATTACCCCGACCAGCGCCGCCAACGGGATACGCTCGATCAGCGGCGACAGGAACAGCACGAACAGCAGGATCATCACCCCCGCCACCACGCCGGACAGCCGGCCGCGGCCATTGGAGCTGAGGTTGATCACCGTCTGGCCGATCATCGCGCAGCCGCCCATGCCACCGCACAAGCCGGAAACCATGTTGGCCGCACCCAAGGCCACGCACTCGCGGTCCGGGTAGCCGCGGCTCTCGGTGATCTCGTCGGTGAGGTTCAGGGTCAGCAGGGTCTCCAGCAAGCCGACCATGGCCATCAGCACCGCGTAAGGGGCGATGATCTTCAGCGTTTCAAGGTTCCAGGGCACATCCGGCAGGGCCAGCGCCGGCAGCCCACCAGCAATGTGCGCCATGTCGCCAAGGGTGCGGGTTGGCAGGTCGAGCAGGTACACCAAAAGGCCAACGCCGAGGATCGCCACCAGCGCTGGCGGCACGGCGCGGGTCAGCTTTGGCAGCACGTACACCACCAGCATGGTCAGTGCCACCAGGCCGATCATCAGCCAAAGGGGCGTGCCGCTGAGCCACTGCTCACCCGTCTTGAAATGCTCCAGCTGGGCCATGGCGATGACGATCGCCAGGCCGTTGACGAAGCCAAGCATCACCGGATACGGCACCAGGCGCACCAGCTTGCCCAGGCGCAACAGGCCGAACAGGATCATCACCACACCACCCAACAGTACGGTGGCCAGCAGATACTGCGCACCGTGCTGCACCACCAGAGCGACGATCACCACCGCCATCGAGCCGGCAGCACCGGAGATCATGCCCGGGCGGCCGCCGAACAGCGCGGTGAGGGTACAGATGATGAAGGCGCCGTACAGGCCCATCAGCGGGTTTAGGTGCGCCACCAGGGCGAAAGCGATGCACTCGGGCACCAGAGCGAATGAAGTGGTCAGGCCGGCGAGCAGGTCGGCGCGAAGTCGGGCGGGTTTCATGGGTGTCCTGTGGTGCAGGGCCAGGCGGCCGGTACTGAAAACAATCGAAGGGCGGGATGTTACGGAATTTGTCTGGCAGTGGCCACCGCGAGCAGCCCAGCCCTAGCCGCGCGCCAGCCACTCGGCCATTGCTACATCCTCCAGAGCGTACTCGCCGCGATTGGCCTTCCACACCAGCTCCTTTTCCCGCAGGGCATCCAGGGCTTTTTGCACATTGGGTGTGGTGGCGTTGGCTTCGGCAGCAGCCTGTTCCAGCTTGCGATTGACGTCGATGAAGGTCTGTTCGGTGAAGGGCGAGAACGGCTGCCGGGCCCGCGTGCGCTCGGCCATCACTGCCAGCACCGCCTGTTGCAAGGCAGACAGCTCGTTCCAGGCACTTTCGTAGTCGCTCCACACCCCGGCCTGATGGTTCAGCGCACCGGTGCGCAGCAGCTCGCCAAGGTTGCCTGCCTCGCCCAGCCCGATACTCACCTCGGTGAGCAACTTGCCGAGCATCTCCGGGCGCCGGCCAACACGCTCAAAGGCATACTCCAGGTCCTCGGCCTTGAACTGGTTGCTGGCCGCCAGACGGCCATTCCAGACACCGGTCACGAAGTCGACGAAGTCCCGCCCCAACAGCGGAAACGCAGTGATGCTGGCGCCATAGAATGGCTGCTTGCTCTTGAGCACCAGATTGGCCAGCTTGTCCCGGCTGGACCCGGTAAACACCAGGCGCAGGCCATCGGGGCGGTCACCCCGGTTGAGGTGATCGCGCGCCGCCTTGAGCGCGAACATGGCGTTCAGCCCACCCTCGCTGTTGAGGGCATGCTGCGCCTCATCCACCACCAGCACCACCATTTGCCCGCACACCTGATGCAGCACCGCAAGTGCCTGTGCCAGCGTGGTACCGGCGGGCAGTTGCGGGCGGGTGAAATCCCAGCTGAGCGTACGCAGCAGGTTGATCTTGTCGATACCCGCCTTCTTCGCGGTTTTGGCCAAGGTACTTTCAAAACGCGCCAGAGCGCTGCCGATGGCACCGCTGATCAACTCGGCAGGGTCGGCATCACGGTCAGACCACAGGTCGACATACACCGGCAGCCAGCCACGCTCCAGGCAGGCTGGAATGAAGTCGTTATTCAGGAAGGTGCTCTTGCCCGTGCGCCTTGGTGCAGCGAGGAACATACCCGAGCTGTAGTCGACGAACGATTCGCCGGCCAGGTCCCGTACCAGGGCTTGAGCCAACTGTTCGCGGCGGAAGATCGGGCGGGCAAGGCTCATGGCAATATCCTGAATTATCCAGATGACTATAATTTATATCTTATAGAATAAAAGCAGGATAAAAGACACCTTGTGATGGACAACCGGCACGAGTCGCACAATTTTGCCATCATGTTGATTCCACCTGCGGAGATCATGGACATGGCGCTACGCCCCTTTCTAACTTCCCTGCTGCTGGCCGCCAGCCTGGCCGCCCAAGCCGCCACCGAAGTGCTGCCGCTGCAGCACCGCAGCAGCGCCGAACTGCTGCCCGCCGCCCAGTCGTTCATTGGCAAGGACGGTAGCGTCAGCGCCTTCGAGAACAAGTTGATCGTCACTGCCAGCCCCGAACGCGTAGACGACCTGCGCGCCCTGCTGCAACAGCTGGACACCGCGCCCAAGCGCCTGATGATCAGCGTCGACAACAACGACAGCAACTATCAGGACAACCGAGGCAATGCGCGCATCATCCATTACGGCACCAGCAACCGGGATGGTGGCCTGCAACAGGTCCAGGCCAGCGAAGGCCAACCGGCGCTGATCCAGGTCGGCCAGAGCATCCCGGTCACCAGTACCAGCACCGACGGCTATGGGCGCATCCAGAGCAACACCGAATACCGTAATGTGACCCAGGGTTTCTACGTGACCCCAAGCCTGATCGGCGAAACCGTTCGCCTGCAAATAAGCACCAATAATGACCGAATGAGCCATGAACGTGCTGATGTAGTGAAAGTACAAAGTACCGACACGACGGTCACCGGCAAGCTCGGTGAGTGGATTACCCTGGCTGGGTTCAACCAGCAGAGCCAGGCCGATCTCAGCCCGTCAAGCCGCACTTACAGCACCCAACGGGGTGAAAACATGACTTTACGTGTCAAAGTCGACCTTCTCGACTGATCCCAGGCAAATCAAGGCCTCGACCAAAGGCCTTGAAACTGACCAGCAAGTCGCATTAGACCAAAGATGTAGTAAGCCCAAAAAAGCACTACAAAACATTTGACAGGCTCTTTTTCCCAAGGGCATGATGGCCTCGCTCCCGCTAATCAGGGGCCCTGGCAAGGGCCTTCGAGGCGCCCCTCCTCCCACCCTTGGAGGCACCTCGTGTCTATACGGCCCACAAGGCGGTTCGACGGGATTGCGACTGCAACGAAGAAGTTGTCCCGAGGGACGGAAGCGCATCACCGCAGTTCTGGCAATCGCGTAGCACCGCAGCAAGGCATCCACGAGCCGACCTGCCGGCGCATGCCCTCGCCCAGACTGCAACTCCTTCCCCCTTCGAGCCTTCGCGTTCGCCGCCGCACTCCCCCGAACAGGACAGCCGCCACACCCCTGATTCGCTTCGTGAGCATCAGCACAATTACCCCAAGATCGATGCGACGAGGTTTATTTCCATGGCACTGACACGCGAACAGCAAATTGCAGCCCTCGAGAAAGACTGGGCCGAAAACCCGCGCTGGAAAGGCGTGACCCGTACCTACACCGCCGCCGATGTCGTTCGCCTGCGTGGCTCCCTGCAGCCGGAGCACACCCTGGCCCGCCTGGGTGCAGAAAAACTGTGGAAGCTGGTCACCGAGGGTGCCCACCCGTCCTTCCGCCCAGAAAAAGATTTCGTCAACTGCATGGGCGCCCTGACCGGCGGCCAGGCAGTGCAGCAGGTCAAGGCCGGCATCCAGGCCATCTACCTGTCTGGCTGGCAGGTGGCCGCCGACAACAACTCCGCCGAGTCCATGTACCCTGACCAGTCGCTGTACCCGGTCGACTCCGTACCGACTGTGGTCAAGCGCATCAACAACTCGTTCCGCCGCGCCGACCAGATCCAGTGGAAAGCCGGCAAGAACCCGGGCGACGAAGGCTACATCGACTACTTCGCGCCAATCGTGGCAGACGCTGAGGCCGGTTTCGGCGGCGTGTTGAACGCCTACGAACTGATGAAGAACATGATCGAAGCGGGCGCCGCCGGCGTGCACTTCGAAGACCAGCTGGCCTCGGTGAAAAAGTGTGGCCACATGGGCGGCAAGGTTCTGGTACCTACCCAGGAAGCCGTGCAGAAGCTGGTTGCAGCGCGCCTGGCTGCTGACGTATCGGGCGTACCGACCATCATCCTGGCCCGTACCGACGCCAACGCCGCCGACCTGCTGACCAGCGACTGCGACCCGTACGACCAGCCGTTCGTGATCGGTGAGCGTACCCGTGAAGGCTTCTACAAGGTCCGCGCCGGCCTCGACCAGGCCATCGCCCGCGGCCTTGCCTACGCGCCGTACGCCGACCTGATCTGGTGCGAAACCGCCAAGCCAGACCTGGACGAAGCCCGCCGCTTCGCCGAAGCGATCAAGAAGGAATACCCGGACCAACTGCTGTCGTACAACTGCTCGCCTTCCTTCAACTGGAAGAAGAACCTGGACGACGCCACCATCGCCAAATTCCAGCGCGAGCTGTCGGCCATGGGCTACAAACACCAGTTCATCACCCTGGCTGGTATCCACAACATGTGGCACGGCATGTTCAACCTGGCGCACGACTACGCCCGCAACGACATGACCGCCTACGTGAAGCTGCAGGAGCAGGAATTCGCCGACGCCAGCAAAGGCTACACCTTCGTGGCGCACCAGCAGGAAGTGGGCACCGGCTACTTCGACGACATGACCACCGTGATTCAGGGTGGCGCATCGTCGGTGACGGCACTGACCGGTTCGACCGAAGAAGAGCAGTTCCACTGATAGTGATTTGCTGCTGAAGAAAGGGCCCGGGGCTTGTGAAAGCCCCGGGCTTTTTAGTTCAGCCTGGTTGTTTTCAGAAAATCGGTTTTCCCCGGCTCGAATGAGCCCACACAGGCCTTTCATGCCAGAGAGGTTTTGGCACTGCGCTGCAGCAGCGCCAAGAGCGATGACAGGTGCAGCAGGCGTTATGGGAGTGACGCCCGTCACATCGCACTGACTTTTCTTTCACTCAATTTTCACGGCACTAGGCAGAGACTAAAGCTATCCCTACGTGATAGACGCTCCTTTGCCCGCCCCTCCCGGCGGGCTTTCTTTTGCTCACGATTTGCAGTGGCTTGTCTCATCGCCCATTGCACCGTCCATTTCAAAAGCGCTACCCATCGGCGCACCGCAATAACTGGCAGATAGCCAAACCGGGCCAAAAATTTTTCAAATCTCTTTGCCAGCCGGGTCACACTGGCTGCCACTGAACCTTCGTGGCTTTCCGGGCTCAGTTGTGCAGACAACGCTTGCGCCATCTAGAAAGGGATTTGTAATGGGACATGCTCCAGCCGCCGCCCTCCCAAGGGTTCGCATCGAACGTGAGCTGAGCCTGCGGGCTGTACTCACCGGCGCGATGCTGGGCATTTTGCTCACGCCATCGAATGTCTATGCGGGGCTCAAGATCGGCTGGTCATTCAACATGTCGATCATCGCTTTGCTGGTCGGCTTCGCCCTGTGGCAGGGTATCGCGGGCCGCAAGAAGGAGCGGCCCGTTTGGACGCTGCACGAAAGCAACATCAACCAGACCGTGGCGTCGGCCGCCGCCTCCATCATTTCCGGCGGGCTGGTGGCGCCGATCCCGGCCTATACGCTGCTCACCGGCCACCAACTGGACCCGGCGCCGATGATGGCCTGGGTTTTCTCCGTAAGCTTCCTGGGCATCTGGATCGCCTGGTACCTGCGCCCCGCCTTGCTCAACGACCATGACCTGAAGTTCCCCGAAGGCATGGCGACCCTGGAAACGCTGCAGCAGATCTACCATCATGGGCGCGAAGCCATGTCTCGCATCAAGGTTCTGTGCAGTGCCGCGCTGCTGTCAGGGCTGGTGAAGTGGATTGACGGCTTCGTCTGGGCGCTACCACGCTGGGCACCCACGCCTGCGCTCGAGCGCCTGACCTTTACTGTCGATCCTTCGCTGTTGCTCATCGGCTTTGGCGGCATCATCGGCATTCGAGTTGGCCTGACGTTGCTGTTCGGCGCCGCGCTGGCCTGGGGCGGGCTAGCGCCGTGGCTGATCGACCACGCATTGGTAGTGATCGCCCCGAACGCCAGCGGCCCCCAGTTCGCCGCGCTGGTGGAGTGGCTGTTGTGGCCGGGCGTTAGCCTGATGGTCTGTGCGACCTTGACTTCATTGGCAGTTCGTCTGCTCCGAGTGTCACGGCGGTTGCCTGCAAATGCGCTTGCACATCGGGCGCCGCGCGCCAGGATACGGTTTTCGCCAGGGCCTGCATCCGGCCTGCTGCTATCCGTCGCTCTGGTCGTCGCCCTGCAGGCGCTGCTGTTCGGGATCGACTGGTGGATGGCGTTGTTGAGCATTCCTTTGGCGATTTGCCTTGCCGTCGTCGCCGCGCGCGTCGTGGGGGCCACCGGCATCGCACCGATTGGCGCCATTGGCAAACTGTCGCAGCTCGGCTTCGGCTTGATCGCCCCCGGCCAGGTGGCCATCAACCTGATGAGCGCCAACACGGCGGGGGGCGCGGCCGGGCAATCCACAGACCTGATGAACGACTTCAAGGTTGGCTTGGCGATCGGCGCGACCCCGCACAAGCAACTCGTTGCCCAATGCATCGGTATTTTCATCGGCAGCGCGGTCGGCGTGCTGGTTTACCTGATGCTGATACCGGATCCGCAGGCCATGCTGCTTACCGAGGAGTGGCCTGCGCCGGCTGTCGCGACCTGGAAAGCGGTGGCCCAGACGCTGACAGTTGGGCTGGGAGCGCTGTCGTCGGAGATTCGCTGGGCGATTTTGGCTGGCAGCGCTGTAGGCGTGCTGTTGGGCACGCTGGACAGCCTGCTACCGCAACGGGTGGCCCGCTGGCTGCCGAGTACCGCCGCACTGGGGCTGGCATTCATATTGCCGGCGTCGATCGCGATGATGATGGGTTTTGGCGCAGTACTTACCTGGCTGGTCAACTGCCGATGGCCGAGCGTCACGGAGCGCTTTGCGATCACAGCGGCAGCTGGGTTGATTGCAGGTGAAAGTATCACGGGCGTAGGGGCATCGTTCTGGGAGATGCTACGGACGCTGTAGCTGTACGAAACAGCGTCGCGAACACGGCATGAGGCAGCGCTTGTACCTTTGGCTGCCCTGAGTAAAGGTCAGTTCTGGGTCCGGCTGGTTTCTGTTTGTGTTCGGAAATCAGATTTTTTCCCTTTCTTGTAGTCCATTTCCCAAACATACTTCAGCCGCCTGTTTTCCGTTGCGGTCGCCCTGCTGGCGCTCTAGTCTCGGCCTGTTGCTGCACATCAGCGACATGGCTTTGACAGGCCGCGACGGTATTTGGCATACAGCTATCTTTATGGCGGCTGTACGTGTGGGCACGCTTGCGTGCGCCGGAACTTGCCAATTCCACCGGTCTGTCAACCCACGTACCGCTGCCACCCTTCTGTTTGACAGCAGAGAGGTCGCCGCACTTACAAGGAATTGGATAATGTTAAAGATAGTCCCCGATCCACCCCATGCCCTCCACGCTCTCGAAGACACTCTGATTCAGGCCGCAGACTTCGCTAACTGCGCGCTAGCCGTTACGCATCAGGCGATACTGGTTCAGCCGCGGTCGCCTGCGTCGGCCCTGATGATGGCGTCAACACATGAACTCGAGTCGCTGCGTGTGCTGCTCGAGGCGGCATTGATTCAGGTCCAGATGCCGACTGAGCCGCGAACGCTGCACTAAATCGACAAACCTGTGTTGCCTGGGCTGGCTCTATCGCCGGTACGCCGGCTGCCACAGGTGCGCGGCATTGAGTGAGGCCGGTGTCGCGACAAAGGGCGCAGCTTACCCGCGAAGGTGCCCGCCCAGGCCCTGGATGCTTGGGAGAGATCAATGACTAGCGATGAGCCGAACGTAAAAACCACTGTGGGCAAGACCACGTTCTTTCAAGGTGAGAACCAGACCCATCCACTGTTTCGCATCGAAGCCGGCATTCCCTGCCAGGATGCCCGGGAGCAAGCTTCGGAACTGATGGGTTATGTGCGGGAATTGACGGTCATCGGTGTGATGGATGAGAAACCGATGATGGTCTGGGCAGCGCATTACCTGAGTGCGTTGGCCAAGGCGCTGATGGATGATGCCGAGTTGGGGATGATGCGCTGATATCCTGATGTGCCAGGCGGTACGCCAAATGCGTCCGCCTCCGCAATGAAATGGCTGTATTGGCAGCCTCAAGCTCTGTAAATGAGCGTAACTGTAGATGCCAATGGATACCAGGCGCGATACCGGTTTGTCTTTGTGTCAGAAAATCAGATTTTTTCCCTTTCTTGTAGTCCATTTCCCAAACATACTTCAGGCGCCTATTTTCCGTTGCGGTCGCCCTGCTGGCGCTCTAGTCTCGGCCTGTTGCTGCACATCAGCGACACGGCTTTGACAGGCCGTAACGGTTTAAGCACATGGCTTTCCTTCTATGGTGGCTGTGCGTGGGGCACGCTTGCGTGCGCCGGAACTTTGCTTATTCCGCCGGTCTGTCAACCCACGTACAGCTGCCACCCTTCTGTTTGACAGCGGCGAGGTGACGGCATCCATAGAGGTAATAAGCGATGTTGAAGATGGTTCCCGATCCACCCCACGCCCTTCACTCTCTAGAAGATACGCTCATCCAGGCCGCAGACTTCGCTAACTGCGCGCTAGCTGTTACGCATCAGGCGATACTGGTTCAGCCGCGGTCGCCTGCGTCGGCCCTGATGATGGCGTCGACCCATGAACTCGAGTCGCTGCGTGTGCTGCTCGAGGCGGCATTGATTCAGGTCCAGATGCCGGCTGAGCCGCGAACGCTGCACTAAATCGACAACCCTGTGTTGCCTGGGCTGGCTCTATCGCTGGCAAGCCGGCTGCCACAGGTGCGCGGCATTGAGTGAGGCCGGTGTCGCGACAAAGGGCGCAGCTTACCCGCGAAGGTGCCCGCCCAGGCCCTGGACGCTTGGGAGAGATCAATGACCAGCGATGAGCCGAACGTAAAAACCACTGTAGGCAAGACCACGTTCTTTCAAGGTGAAAACCAGACCCATCCACTGTTTCGCATCGAAGCCGGCATTCCCTGCCAGGATGCGCGTGAGCAAGCTTCGGAACTGATGGGCTATGTGCGGGAATTGACGGTCATCGGTGTGATGGATGAGAAACCGATGATGGTCTGGGCAGCGCACTACCTGAGTGCGTTGGCGAAGGCACTGATGGATGATGCCGAGTTGGGGATGATGCACTGATTCCCTGACGTGCCAGGCGGTACGCCAAATGCGTCCGCCTCCGCATTGAAATGGCTGTATTGGCAGCCCCCAAACTCTGTAAATGAGCGTAACTGTGGATGCCAATGGATAACAGGCGCGATACCGGTTTGTCTTTGTGTCAGAAAATCAGATTTTTTCCCTTTCTTGTAGTCCATTTCCCAAACATACTTCAGCCGCCTGTTTTCCGTTGCGGTCGCCCTGCTGGCGCTCTAGTCTCGGCCTGTTGCTGCACGTCAGCGACATGGCTTTGACAGGCCGTAACGGTATGTAGGTAGGCAGCGCCTTCAATGGCGGCTGTGTGTGGGGCACGCTTGCGTGCGCCGGAACTTCCTATGTCCGCCGGTCTGTCAACCTGCACACAGCTGCCACCCAAACTGTTTGACAGCAGGATAGGTGCGCTTCCTTTGGAGATATAGGAATGTTAAAGATAGTCCCTGATCCACCCCACACCCTTCACTCTCTCGAAGATACGCTCATCCAGGCCGCAGACTTCGCTAACTGCGCGCTAGCCGTTACGCATCAGGCAATGCTGGTTCAGCCGCGGTCGCCTGCGTCGGCCCTGCTGATGGCGTCGACACATGAACTCGACTCGCTGCGTGTGCTGCTCGAGGCGGCATTGATTCAGGTCCAGATGCCGACTGAGCCGCGAACGCTGCACTAAGTCGACAACCCTGTGTTGCCTGGGCTGGCCCTATCGCCGGCAAGCCGGCTGCCACGGGTGCGCGGCATTGAGTGAGGCCGGTGTCGCGACAAAGGGCGCAGCTTACCCGCGAAGGTGCCCGCCCAGGCCCTGGATGCTTGGGAGAGATCAATGACTAGCGATGAGCCGAACGTAAAAACCACTGTAGGCAAGACCACGTTCTTTCAAGGTGAAAACCAGACCCATCCACTGTTTCGCATCGAAGCCGGCATTCCCTGCCAGGATGCCCGGGAGCAAGCTTCGGAACTGATGGGCTATGTGCGGGAATTGACGGTCATCGGTGTGATGGATGAAAAACCGATGATGGTCTGGGCAGCGCATTACCTGAGTGCGTTGGCCAAGGCGCTGATGGATGATGCCGAGTTGGGGATGATGCACTGATTCCCTGACGTGCCAGGCGGTACGCCAAATGCGTCCGCCTCCGCATTGAAATGGCTGTATTGGCAGCCCCCAAACTCTGTAAATGAGCGTAACTGTGGATGCCAATGGATAACAGGCGCGATACCGGTTTGTCTTTGTGTCAGAAAATCAGATTTTTTCCCTTTCTTGTAGTCCATTTCCCAAACATACTTCAGCCGCCTGTTTTCCGTTGCGGTCGCCCTGCTGGCGCTCTAGTCTCGGCCTGTTGCTGCACGTCAGCGACATGGCTTTGACAGGCCGTAACGGTATGTAGGTAGGCAGCGCCTTCAATGGCGGCTGTGTGTGGGGCACGCTTGCGTGCGCCGGAACTTCCTATGTCCGCCGGTCTGTCAACCTGCACACAGCTGCCACCCAAACTGTTTGACAGCAGGATAGGTGCGCTTCCTTTGGAGATATAGGAATGTTAAAGATAGTCCCTGATCCACCCCACACCCTTCACTCTCTCGAAGATACGCTCATCCAGGCCGCAGACTTCGCTAACTGCGCGCTAGCCGTTACGCATCAGGCAATGCTGGTTCAGCCGCGGTCGCCTGCGTCGGCCCTGCTGATGGCGTCGACACATGAACTCGACTCGCTGCGTGTGCTGCTCGAGGCGGCATTGATTCAGGTCCAGATGCCGACTGAGCCGCGAACGCTGCACTAAGTCGACAACCCTGTGTTGCCTGGGCTGGCCCTATCGCCGGCAAGCCGGCTGCCACGGGTGCGCGGCATTGAGTGAGGCCGGTGTCGCGACAAAGGGCGCAGCTTACCCGCGAAGGTGCCCGCCCAGGCCCTGGATGCTTGGGAGAGATCAATGACTAGCGATGAGCCGAACGTAAAAACCACTGTAGGCAAGACCACGTTCTTTCAAGGTGAAAACCAGACCCATCCACTGTTTCGCATCGAAGCCGGCATTCCCTGCCAGGATGCCCGGGAGCAAGCTTCGGAACTGATGGGCTATGTGCGGGAATTGACGGTCATCGGTGTGATGGATGAAAAACCGATGATGGTCTGGGCAGCGCATTACCTGAGTGCGTTGGCCAAGGCGCTGATGGATGATGCCGAGTTGGGCATGATGCGCTGAGAAAGAGGCACGACACGAGATGTGTAGACAAAGCATTTCCCGCCTTTAACTTAAAGGCTCACGCCTATCGGCATCCCCAACCCCAGAAACGCAAAAGCCCCGAATAATCGGGGCTTTTGCTGAGAATATGGCGGAAGCGTAGAGATTCGAACTCTAGGATAGTTGCCCATCGACGGTTTTCAAGACCGTTGCCTTAAACCACTCGGCCACGCTTCCAGCTCGTTTTGCGGCCGCCATAATACCGTAATGAAACACGCTGTCAAACTCTCTATGTCGCCGGTTGCAGGAGCTCTGATAGACTCCTAGCATCTGAACGTTCCAAAACCACAGGTTTACCAAGGAGTGTCGCCATGCGCGAACAGGATTATGCCGTACACAGCGGCCAACAGGTCGAGCAGCGCGAGGTCAGCAAGGTCCTGCGCAACACCTACAGCCTGCTGGCACTCACCCTCGCCTTCAGCGGTGTCATGGCTTTCGTTGCCCAGCAGATGCGTGTCGGCTACCCGAACATCTTCGTCGTGCTGATCGGCTTCTACGGCCTGTTCTTCCTCACCAACAAACTGCGTGATTCGGTCTGGGGCCTGGTTTCCACCTTCGCTCTCACCGGCTTCATGGGCTTCATCCTCGGCCCAATCCTCAACCGTTACCTGGGCATGGCCGGTGGCGCTGAGGTGGTCAGCTCGGCCTTCGCCATGACGGCCCTGGTGTTCGGTGGCCTGTCGGCTTATGTGCTGATCTCGCGCAAGGACATGAGCTTCCTCAGCGGTTTCATCACCGCCGGCTTCTTCGTCCTGCTGGGCGCCGTAGTAGCAAGCTTCTTCTTCCAGATCAGCGGCCTGCAACTGGCGATCAGCGCTGGCTTCGTGCTGTTCTCGTCGGTCTGCATCCTGTTCCAGACCAGCGCGATCATCCACGGCGGTGAGCGTAACTACATCATGGCGACCATCAGCCTTTATGTATCGATCTACAACCTGTTTGTCAGCTTGCTGCAACTGTTCGGCATCATGGGTCGCGACGACTGATACCGGTTGCTTGAGCCCGTTGAAAAAGCCCGCTTCGGCGGGCTTTTTTGTGCGTACGTGCAGGCCTGTATCCTGTAGCCCACCCTTTCCGCGCCAGCTGACCTAAAAGTCAGGTTATTACCCGAATGCTCGCCGATCTTGCTGCCATCGTGCGCGCCACTACCGCAATCCCCCTTCACCCCGTAGAATGCGCTCCTTTTTTCTTCCGGGGCAGCTTCACCGATGAGCTCACACGAACACAGCCCGGGCGCGGATGCGCCTGCCAACGAACTGGTGCTTGGCCTCGAGGACAAGCCACGGCTGCTTATCGGCCTGCTGGCGGCGCTGCAGCACCTGCTGGCGATCATCGTGCCGATCGTGACCCCGGGCCTGCTGATTTGCCAGGCGTTGGGTGTTTCGGCGCGTGATACCAACCTGATCGTGTCGATGTCGCTGGTCATCTCGGGTATCGCCACCTTCGTGCAGTGCAAGCGGTTTGGGCCGTTTGGCGCGGGCTTGCTGATCGTGCAGGGCACCAGCTTCAACTTCGTCGGCCCACTGATTGCCGGTGGTGCGCTGATGGTCAAACAGGGTACGCCTGTCGAAAGCGTGATGGCAGCGATCTTCGGCGTGGTGATCGCCGGCTCGTTCGTCGAGATGGGCGTGTCGCGCATCCTGCCCTTCGTCAAGCGTCTGATCACGCCGTTGGTGACGGGCATTGTGGTGCTGATGATCGGCCTGACCCTGATCAAGGTCGGTTTGATCAGCATGGGCGGCGGCTTTGGCGCCATGGCCAATGGCACCTTCGCCAATGGTGAGAACCTGCTGCTGTCGGGCGTGGTGCTGGCAATCATCGTCATCCTGAACCGCATCCCGGTGGTGTGGATGCGCAGCTGCGCCATCGTCATCGCCCTGGCGGTGGGTTACGCCCTGGCGGGTTACCTCGGCCGGCTGGACTTCACCGGCATGCATGAAGCTGCACTGTTCCAGGTACCGACGCCGCTGCACTTTGGCCTCGGTTTCTCGTGGGCGCTGTTCATCCCGATGCTGGTGATCTACCTGGTGACCTCGCTCGAAGCCATCGGCGACGTTACAGCCACCAGCAAGGTCTCGCGCCAACCGGTCGAAGGCCCGGTGTGGATGCAGCGCATCAAGGGCGGCGTGCTGGTCAACGGCGCCAACTCGCTGCTGGCGGGCCTGTTCAACACCTTCCCCAGCTCGATCTTCGCGCAGAACAACGGCGTGATTCAGCTGACCGGCATCGCCAGCCGTCACATCGGTATCTGGATTGCCGTGATGCTAGTGGTACTGGGCTTGTTCCCGAGTGTTGCCGGCGTGATTCAGGCTGTGCCTGAGCCTGTGCTGGGCGGCGCGGCCATGGTCATGTTCGGTGCCGTGGCCGCTTCGGGCATCAACATTCTGGCCAGCACGCGCCTGGACCGCCGTGCACTGCTGATCATCGCCGTGTCGTTGGCGTTGGGCTTGGGCGTGGCCCAGGTTCCGGAGTTCCTGGCGCACATGCCGGCGGCCATTCGCAACGTACTGGAGTCGGGCGTTGCCACCGGTGGCATCTGCGCCCTGGTGCTGAACTGGTTCCTGCCAGAGAGCAAGGAACACACCTGATAGCCCCTCCCCGGCCAACCAGCCCGCGCCCACCCGCGCGGGCTTTTTGCTTTATCATGGCCGCATTCCTTTACACGAGTTGCCCATGAAATTCGCTATCGCGGTTTTTTCCCCGGCCCATGCGCCCTCCTCGCGGCGCGCCTTGCGCTACGCCGAGGCGGTGCTGGCCGGCGGGCATGAGATTGCCCGGTTGTTCTTCTATCAGGACGGTGTTCACAGCGCCTCGGCCAACGTGGTCGCGCCCCAGGACGAACAGGACATCGCCGCCCAGTGGCGCGCTTTTGTCGAGCAGCACCAGCTGGACGCCGTGGTGTGCATCGCCGCTGCCTTGCGCCGCGGCGTGCTCGATGAGACCGAAGCCAGCCGCTACCAGCGCCAAGCGGTGAACCTGCCCAAGCCGTGGGAGCTCTCCGGCCTGGGCCAATTGCATGAAGCGGCACAGCTGGCCGACCGCCTGGTCTGCTTTGGAGGCGATTGAAATGGCCAAATCCCTGTTGATCATCAGCCGCCAGGCGCCCTGGACCGGCCCGTCTGCCCGCGAAGCGCTGGACATCGCATTGGCCGGCGGCGCTTTCGATCTGCCACTGGGCATGCTGTTCCTCGATGACGGCGTGTTCCAGCTTGCCCCTGATCAGCAACCGGTTGCCGTGCAACAAAAGAATCTGGCCGCCAACCTGCAGGCACTGCCGATGTTCGGTGTGGAGGAGCTGTTCGCTTGCCAGCACAGCCTGGCCCTTCGCGGGCTTGCTGCCGACACCCTGGCCCTGCCCGTTGAGGTGCTGGACGACGCGGCCCTGAAGGCACTGATTGCCCGTTTCGACCAAGTGGTGACGCTCTGATGCCGACCTTGCATGTGATATCCCACTCGCCCTTCGGCGATGATCGCCTGGGCAGCTGCCTGCGCCTGCTCGGCGGCGAAGATGCCTTGCTGCTGTGCGGCGATGCGGTTTATGCCCTGCGTGACGGCAGCGAACCACAGCGCCTGCTGCAGGCGGCAGCGCTGGAGCAACGCCTGTTCGCCCTCGACGAAGACCTGCAGGCGCGCAGCGTCAGCAGCGGGCTGGCAAAGACCGTGGACTACCCAGCGTTCGTCGCGTTGTCGTTGCACTATGACAAGGTCAACAGCTGGCTATGAACACCTTGACCATAGACAACCAGGCAATCGTCCTGGACAAGGACGGCTTTCTGGTCGACCTGCAAGACTGGTCCCACGCCGTCGCCGAGGCACTGGCCGCGCGCGAAAGCATTGCCCTGACCGCCGAACACTGGGAAGTGCTTGAACTGCTACGCCAGTTCTATGAGGAATTCCAGCTGTCTCCGGCCACGCGCCCGCTGATCAAGTACACAGCGCTAAAGCTGGGCCCTGAAAAGGGCAACAGCCCGCACCTCAACCGCCTGTTCAACGGCACCCCCGCCAAACTCGCCGCCAAGCTGGCGGGCCTGCCCAAGCCGACCAATTGCATATGACAGACGCTCGCCCGCTCACCCTTCAAACCCCGGCCGAACACCCGTTCGCCGAATTCGTGCGCATCCTTGGCAAAGGCAAACGCGGTGCCCGCAGCCTCACCCGTGAGGAAGCCCGAGCCGCCATGGCCCTGCTGCTTGAAGGCAAGGTTGAAGACACTCAGCTCGGTGCCTTCCTCATGTTGCTGCGGCACAAGGAAGAGAGCGCCGAGGAGCTGGCCGGCTTCACCGAGGCCCTGCGCGCCCAACTGCATGCACCACGCATCGCTGTCGACCTGGACTGGCCCAGCTATGCCGGCAAGAAGCGCCACCTGCCCTGGTTCCTGCTGGCCGCCAAATGCCTGGCCGCCAACGGCGTGCGCATCCTGATGCACGGTGGTGGCGCCCACACCGCCGGGCGCATGTACACCGAGCAATTGTTGGCCCTGCTGGACATTGCGCTGTGCCGCGATTGGTCTGCTGTCGAGCAAGCACTGGACCAGCAACGCCTGGCGTTTTTCCCGCTGCACGATTGGGCCCCGCAACTGCAGCGCATGATTGACCTGCGCAACATACTTGGCCTGCGCTCCCCCATCCATTCGCTGGCCCGCGTGCTCAACCCGCTGAGCGCCCGCTGCGGCCTGCAGAGCATCTTCCACCCCGGCTACCAGGCCGTACACCGCGAGGCCAGCCGGCTGCTGGGTGACCATGCGGTGGTCATCAAGGGCGATGGCGGCGAAATCGAAGTCAACCCGGATGTCATCAGCCACCTGTACGGCACCAGCGCAGGTGAAAACTGGGACGAAGAGTGGCCGGCGCTGAGTGAGCGGCGCCATGTAAAACCTGCAAGCCTGCAGCCCGAACAACTGCTGGCGGTTTGGCGTGGCGAGGCTCAGGACAGCTATGGGGAAATGGCCGTGGTGGCGACCATGGCCCTGGCGTTGCGCGGCTTGGGGCAGGACCGGGAGCAGGCGTTCGCGACCGCACGCGGCTATTGGGGCGCTCGAAACCAATCGAATAACTAGATCATTTTTGCGCAGTCTTTGCGCTATTTATTCGAACGCTTTGCCCTAGACTGGGCTCCAACGACAAACAACTTTGTTCCGAGGAGCTCACCATGGGCCTTTTGATCGACGGTCGCTGGCACGACCAGTGGTACGAAAACGGCAAGGATGGCGCCTTCAAGCGCGAGAACGCCCAGCGCCGCAATCAGTTGCCCGCCCCCGAAGCCGGTCGCTACCACCTGTATGTGTCGCTGGCCTGTCCATGGGCTCACCGCACCCTGATCGTGCGTGCGCTCAAAGGCCTGGGGCCGCTGATCGATGTGTCGGTGGTCAGCTGGCTGATGCAAGAAAACGGCTGGACCTTCGACCAGCAACAGGGCTCCACGGGCGATCACCTCGACGCCCTAGAATTCATGCACCAGCGCTATACCCAAGATGACCCGCACTACACAGGCCGCGTGACCGTGCCCGTATTGTGGGACAAAAAGGAAAAGCGCATCGTCAACAACGAGTCGGCGGAGATCATCCGTATCTTCAACAGCGCCTTCAACGAACTGACAGGCAATACCCTCGACCTGTATCCGCAGCCGCTGCGCCCGACCATCGAAGCGCTCAATGCACGCATTTACCCAGCGGTGAACAATGGTGTTTACCGTGCAGGCTTCGCCACTACGCAAGAAGCCTACGAGGCTGCGTTCGACGAAGTGTTCAACGAGCTGGACTACCTGGAAGCGCTGCTGGACCGCCAACGTTACCTGGCAGGCGAGCACCTGACCGAGGCCGATGTGCGCCTGTTTACCACGCTGGTGCGCTTCGATGCGGTGTATCACGGCCACTTCAAGTGCAACCTGCGCCGGTTGAGCGACTACCCGAACCTGTCAAACTGGCTGCGTGAGCTGTACCAGTGGCCGGGTGTGGCGCCGACGGTGAACATGGAGCACATCCAGAAGCACTATTACATGAGCCACAAGACCATCAACCCGAACGGAATCGTGCCCAAGGGGCCGCTGCAGGACTTCAATCTGCCGCATGATCGGGAGCGGTTGCCAGGCAAAGGGATCTGGGGCTGAGAAAGTTGGGGCTGCGTTGCAGCCCATCGCCGGCAAGCCGGCTCACACAGGGTGGTGAGCTGCGCAGTACATGTGGGAGCCGGCTTGCCGGCGATGGGCCGCAAAGCGGCCCCGCTATTACTGGTCTTGCTGCGAACCTTCGAACCAGGCCAGCTTTTCGCGCAACTGCACCACTTCCCCGACAATCACCAGGGTCGGCGCATGCACTTCATGCTCGGCCACCAGTGCTGGCAGGTCGGCCAAGGTGCCAGTGAACACCCGCTGATTGCGCGTAGTCCCCTGCTGCACCAACGCCGCCGGCGTGCTCGATGCACGCCCATGGCGAATCAGCTCGGCGCAAATGGTCGGCAACCCTACCAGGCCCATGTAGAACACCAAGGTCTGGTTCGGCGCCACCAGGTCATTCCAAGGCAGGTTGCTGGTACCGTCCTTGAGGTGGCCGGTCACGAAACGCACCGACTGGGCATAATCGCGGTGGGTCAGCGGAATGCCGCCGTAGGCAGAGCAACCACTGGCTGCGGTAATACCGGGCACCACCTGGAACGGGATGCCATGCTCGGCGAGTTCTTCGATCTCTTCGCCACCACGGCCGAAAATGAACGGGTCGCCTCCCTTCAGGCGCAACACGCGCTTACCCTCGCGGGCCAGGTCGACCAGCAGCCGGTTGATCTGGTCCTGCGGCACGGCATGCTCGGCGCGGCGTTTGCCGACGTAGATGCGTTCGGCATCGCGGCGGCACATTTCAATGATTGCCGGCGCCACCAGGCGGTCATACAACACCACATCGGCCTGCTGCATCAGGCGCAAGGCACGGAAGGTGAGCAAGTCCGGATCACCCGGCCCCGCCCCCACCAGATACACCTCACCACCCTGCTGCACCGGCGCACCGTCGACCATGGCCTGCAACAGCCGCTCGGCCTCGGCACCCTGCCCGGCCAGCTGACGCTCGGCGATCGGGCCCTGGAACACGGTCTCCCAGAAGCCGCGCCGCTGATTGACATCCGGGTACAGCGCCTTGACCTTGTGCCGGAAGCGCGCCGCCAAGGCGGCCAGTTCGCCATAAGTGGACGGGATCCAGGTTTCCAGCTTGGCGCGAATCAGGCGCGCCAGCACCGGGGCGTCACCGCCGCTGGATACCGCAACCACCAGGGGCGAGCGGTCGACAATGGCCGGGAAGATCACCGTGCACAGGGCCGGTGCATCCACCACGTTGACCGGCACGCAAAGCGCCTGCGCATCCGCCGACACCTGGGCATTGAGCCCGGGGTCGTCGGTGGCTGCGATCACCAGGCGGCAGCCGACCAGGTCGGCCGCCTGATAACCACGCACCAGGACCTCACCGCCACCTTCACGGGCCAGCGCAGCCAGTTGGCCGTCGACCTCGGGCGCCACCACCCGCAGCGCGGCGCCAGCATCGGCTAGCAGGCGCGCCTTGCGCAAGGCGATCTCGCCGCCGCCGACGACCAGCACGCGGCCGCCCTGCAGCTTGTGGAACAGCGGCAGGTAATCCATTTAGCGGATGACCTCGACACCGCCCATGTAGGGCTTGAGCACTTCCGGCACACGGATGGAGCCATCGGCCTGCTGGTAGTTTTCCAGCACAGCGACCAGGGTACGGCCTACGGCCAGGCCCGAGCCATTGAGGGTGTGCACCAGCTCCGGCTTGCCGGTTTCCGGGTTGCGCCAGCGGGCCTGCATGCGGCGCGCCTGGAAGTCACCACAGTTGGAGCAGGAGCTGATCTCGCGGTACTTGTCCTGGCTTGGCACCCACACTTCCAGGTCGTAGGTCTTCACGGCGCCGAAGCCCATGTCACCGGTGCATAGGGCCAGTACGCGGTAGGGCAGCTCCAGCAGCTGCAACACGCGCTCGGCGTTGGCGGTGAGGCCTTCCAGGGCTTCCATGGACTTGGACGGCTCGACCACCTGGACCATCTCGACCTTGTCGAACTGGTGCTGGCGGATCATGCCGCGCGTGTCACGGCCCGAAGCGCCAGCCTCACTGCGGAAGCACGGGGTGTGGGCGACCAGCTTGAGCGGCAGCTGCTTGGCGTCGATGATCTCGCCGGCCACCAGGTTGGTCAGCGACACTTCAGCGGTCGGGATCAGGTAGAAGTCGGCTTCGCCTTCGCGGGTGATCTTGAACAGGTCCTCCTCGAATTTCGGCAGCTGGCCGGTGCCCTGCAAGGCCGGAGCCTGGACCAGGTAGGGGGTGTAGTGTTCTTCGTAGCCATGCTCACCGGTGTGCAGGTTGATCATGAACTGCGCCAAGGCACGGTGCAGGCGGGCAATCGGGCCGCGCAGCACGGCAAAGCGGGCGCCCGACAGCTTGGCAGCTGCTTCGAAGTCCAGGCCACCGCTGATCTCGCCCAAGGCGACGTGGTCCTTGATTTCAAAATCGAATGCCCTCGGCGTGCCCCAACGGCGCACTTCGACGTTGTCGTCCTCACTGGCACCGACCGGCACGCTAGCGTCCGGCAGGTTGGGGATGGTCAGGACAATGCCATCCAGTTCGGCCTGGATGCCGTCCAGCTCGACCTTGCCAGCGGCCAGCTCATTGGCCATGCGTTCGACGTCAGCCATCAGCGGCGCGATGTCCTCGCCCTTGGCCTTGGCCTGGCCGATCGATTTGGAGCGGGCGTTACGCTCGGCCTGCAGCTGCTCGGTGCGGGTCTGCACCGCCTTGCGGCGCTCTTCCAGCGATTCGATGCGCGCGACATCCAGGCTGAAGCCACGGGAGGCGAGGCGGTCCGCCACTTCCTGAAGTTGGCCGCGTAACAGTTTGGAATCGAGCATGTCGTTCTCTCGTTATGTGTGTAGGTTGGTTCAGAGTCGGGTCAGGGACAGGCCGGCCCAGGTGGCCAGTAGCCCGCCCATCACGCTAATACCGGTATAGCCCACGGCCAGGGGCGCTTGCCCACTTTCCATCAGGCGCACGGTATCGAGCGAAAAAGAGGAAAACGTCGTCAGCCCACCGATGAAGCCGACGATAAGGCCAAAGCGCAGGAACAGCCCATGGAACAGAGCGCTCACGGCTTTCTCCGTTGACGCGGGCTGCTGCGATCAAGGTCGGCCAAGTGACGCAGTTTCTCGCCGATCTTCAGCTCGAGCCCTCGGGGCACGGGCTGATAATACTGGCGTGGCTCGAGCTGATCGGGGAAGTAATCTTCACCCGCAGCATAGGCATCGGGCTCGTCGTGGGCATAGCGGTACTCCTCGCCGTAGCCGAGCTGCTTCATCAGCTTGGTCGGGGCGTTGCGCAGGTGCAGGGGCACCTCCAGCGAGCCGTGCTCGGCGGCTTCGCGCAGGGCAGTCTTGAAGCCCATGTACACGGCGTTGCTCTTTGGCGCGCAGGCAATATAGGTAATGGCCTGAGCCACCGCCAGCTCGCCCTCAGGGCTGCCCAGACGCTCCTGCACGTCCCAGGCCGCCAGGCACAGGCTCAGGGCCCGCGGGTCGGCGTTGCCGATGTCCTCGCTGGCCATGCGCACCACGCGGCGGGCAATGTACAGCGGGTCGCAGCCGCCATCGAGCATGCGCGCGAACCAGTACAGCGCGGCGTCCGGGTTGGAGCCGCGCACTGACTTGTGCAGGGCGGAAATCTGGTCGTAGAAGGCCTCGCCGCCTTTGTCAAAGCGCCGGCGGCTGTCACCGAGCAAGCTCTGCAGCAGGTCTACGCCAATCTCGCCGCCATCTTCGGCCAGGTCCGAGGCGTTTTCGAGGAAGTTGAGCATGCGCCGGCCATCGCCATCGGCGGCGGCCATGAGCATCTTGAAGGCGTCGTCGCCCACGCTCAGGTTGCGCTTGCCCAGGCCGCGTTCTTCGTTGAGTGCGCGGTCGACCAGCTTGCGCAAGGCAGGCTCGTCCAGGCTCTTGAGCACATACACCCGCGCCCGCGAGAGCAAAGCATTGTTCAGTTCGAAGGACGGGTTCTCGGTGGTGGCGCCGATGAAGATCAGCGTGCCGTCTTCGACAAAGGGCAGGAAGGCATCCTGCTGGGACTTGTTGAAGCGGTGCACCTCATCGACGAACAGGATGGTCCGGCGGCCATACTGGCCGGCCTGCTGCTTGGCCACCTCGACGGCCTGGCGGATTTCCTTGACCCCCGCCAGTACCGCAGAAACCGTCTCGAAGTGCGCATCGCAAAACTGTGCCAGAAGCCGTGCGAGCGTGGTCTTGCCCACGCCCGGCGGCCCCCAGAAGATCATCGAGTGCAGCGCACCCTGCTCCAGCGCCTCACGCAGCGGTTTGCCACGCGCCAGCAGGTGCTCCTGGCCGACATACTCGTCCAGGTTGGACGGGCGTAGCCTGGCAGCCAGGGGCTGGGCAACGGGTTCGCTTCGAAACAGGTCCATGGTGCGCTCTGCTTACTCCTTGATGACGTCCGCGCCTTTCGGGATGTCGAACTTGAAGGTGCTGTCCGGCACCGCCTGGTTGGCCTTGACGCCATTGAACAGGATGTTGGTGCGCTGGCCGACGCTGTCGATCAGCTGCATGTCGTTGATCAGGCCACGGCGGAACGACACGCGCAGCGAATCGAACAGGGTGTCCTTGGTCGTTGGCTTGAGGGTGAAGTCCATCACTTCGCCCTGCTCCTTGGAGGTGATGTCGAAGCTCTGGCTGATCTTCGACACATCACCGGACAGCAGCAGCGCCGGGGTCTGGTTCAGGCGCACATCGAGCTTCTTGATGGTGGCCTGCTCCAGGTCAGGGTCCCACAGGGTGACGTTCTTGCCGTCGGACACCACCACCTGCTCCTGGGGTGCATCGGTGTGCCAGTAGAACAGGCCCGGGCGCTTGACCGTCATCTTGCCGGTTGTCTCCTGCAGGCTGGTGCCGCCGGCATCCAGGGTCAGTTGGGAGAAATTGGCCTCGATGGTCTGCGACTTTTCCAGCAACTGGGTCAGGCGCTGCACGTCCTGCTCACCAGCGTGAGCCGACAGTGTGGCCGATAGCGAACCCAGGGTCAGGGCAGAAACCAACAGCATGCGAATCGCGCGCATGTTAATCCTCATTGAGCATTGAAGAAGCCGGGCGCCACCGTCGGCGCCCGGCAAGGTGTTCATCAGTCGCGCGGGCCGCCCGGGGCAATCACTTCCCGCGAGCCGTTGCTGTTCATGGGGGTGACCACGCCGGCCATTTCCATCGCCTCGATCATGCGCGCAGCGCGGTTGTAGCCGATCTTGAGCTTGCGCTGCACGGCCGAAATCGACGCCCGACGGCTTTCGAGGACGAATTGCACCGCCTCATCATACAGCGCGTCGCTTTCCGAATCCTCGTCGCCGCCACCGCCACCACCGCCTTCGAAGCCGCTGCCGGCCTCCTCGACGCCGTTGAGGATGTCGTCGTTGTAGTCCGGGGCGCCACGCAGCTTCCAGGCTTCCACCACGCGGTGCACTTCATCGTCGGAGACGAATGCGCCGTGTACCCGGATCGGCAGGCTGGTACCTGGCGGCATGTAGAGCATGTCACCGTGGCCGAGCAACTGCTCGGCGCCACCTTGGTCGATGATGGTGCGCGAGTCGATCTTGCTCGACACCTGGAACGCCATGCGGGTCGGGATGTTGGCCTTGATCAGGCCAGTGATCACGTCCACCGATGGGCGCTGGGTGGCGAGGATCAGGTGAATACCGGCGGCCCGCGCCTTCTGGGCGATACGGGCGATCAGCTCTTCGACCTTCTTGCCGACGATCATCATCATGTCGGCGAATTCGTCGACCACCACCACAATGGTCGGCAGGGTCTTCAGGGCCGGCGGCTCGTCTTCCATGCTCTCGCGGCGGAACAGCGGATCGTGGATGATCTCGCCAGCCTCCTGGGCATCCTTGATCTTGCGGTTGAAGCCGGCCAGGTTACGCACGCCCATGGCCGCCATCAGTTTGTAACGCCGTTCCATCTCGGCCACGCTCCAGCGCAGCGCGTTGGCGGCGTCCTTCATGTCGGTGACCACCGGGCACAGCAGGTGCGGGATGCCTTCGTAGATCGACAGCTCGAGCATCTTTGGGTCGATCATGATCAGGCGCGCGTCTTCAGGGCCGGACTTGAACAGGATCGACAGGATCATCGCGTTCACACCCACCGACTTACCGGAGCCGGTGGTACCGGCCACCAGCAGGTGTGGCATCTTGGCCAGGTCGGTGATGACCGGCTTGCCGCCGATGTCATGACCCAGGGCCAGGGTGACGGGCGACTTCTGCTCGTCGTACTGCGGCGTCGACAGCACCTCGGAGAAGCGCACCATTTGCCGGTTTTCGTTGGGGATCTCGATACCCACGGTGGTCTTGCCGGGGATGACCTCGACCACCCGCACACTGGTCACGGCCAGCGACCGTGCAAGGTCCTTGGCCAGGTTGGCGATGCGGCTGACCTTGACCCCGGCCGCAGGCTGGATTTCGTAGCGGGTAATGACCGGGCCCGGGTGGATGGAGTCCACCGAGACTTCGACGCCGAATTCCTTGAGTTTGATTTCCAGCAACTGACCGACGCCGGCCAGTGATTCTGGCGAATACTCGATCTTCTTCTGCTCGGCCGGGTCGAGGATGGAGATGGACGGCAAGGTACCTTCCACGGCGCTGTCGACGAACAGCGGCGCCTGCTTTTCCTTCATCACCCGCTTGCTCGGCTCCACTGCCTTGGCCGGCGCTGCCGGCGGCATGATCACAGGGGCAATCGAGGGTTCACGAGGGACAACAGTCTCGCGCGGGGCAATGGGTTCGCGCTGGGCTACGACAGGGCGCGCGGGCGGCTCATCGCGCTCACCGATGCGCTCGCGCAGTTGCGCCTTGGCCGGTTCGCGTTTCTCGGCAGCCGCCGGCGCCGCGTCGAACCTTGGTTCGTCCACCTCGCGCAGCTGCGCCTCCAGGCGTTTGCGCTCGTTGCGCGCCTCCCACCAGCGATTGGCCGCGCCTTGCACGAGCTCGAACAGGTCGAGGGTGATCTTGCCGGTCATGTCCATCACCTTGAACCACGAGAGGTCGGTGAACACGGTCAGGCCGAACAGGAACAGGGCGATGAACATCAGCGTGCTGCCCTGCACGTTGAGCAGGTTGCGCGCCAGGTCGCCGAGGCTTTCGCCCAAGGCACCACCGGCGGAGAACGGCAGGCTCGCCGGGGGGTGGAAATGGATATGCGCCAGAGCGGCACCCGACAGCACCAGGAACACCAGGCCGATGAGGCGCCAGGAGAACAACCAGCCGCTCCACTGCCAGGGTTGATGGCGCTCGCGGAAGATCTGCCAGGTTTTGATGGCCAGCAGTAAAGGGAAGATGTAGGCGAAGTAGCCCAGCACCATGAACATGATGTCGGCGAAGTACGCACCGGCACGCCCGGCAGCGTTCTGCACCTGGTCGACGTTGCTGGTGTGGCTGAAGCCTGGGTCGGAGGTATCGTAGGTCAGCAGCGCCATCCACAAGTACAGGCACAGGGCGCCGACAGCGATCAACGCACCTTCCTTGAGGCGGTAATGCAGCTGCTGCCGCCACAGGGGCACAGGCAGAGGAGCTGGAGTTGCGGTGGATTTCTTCAAAACGCGTCTATTCCTGCGCGTGCTGCGCGTCCAGTAGTGATTGGCCGATAACGGGCCAATGAACCACTACTTTTAACATTACTGCCCGCCGGCCGCCATGGCGGCACGCCCTATGGCGTTTGGGTGGGGGCGACTTTCGTATAGGTGCAATTTGAGCATGCATTTTCTTTTGTGACAAAGGCTTATGCTGTGTTTTTGCACAGGTGTGACAGCAAATGTGCCAGATGGTGCCTGCAACCTCACGATTGTGTAGGAAATTGCCGACCATATCGCCTGACTGAACGCACACGCAGGCAGGCCTGGCCCCACATGGGCCAGCATTGACCCAAAGCGCCCTCCTTGCCATGCTGCCCCTCCCCTCCCCCACCGCACGATAGACCATGCTCACCTGGCTGACTCGCGACTCGCTGACCTTCCCACCCCTGGAAAAGGCCCTGCAGGATCCTAACGGCTTGCTCGCCGCTGGTGGCGACCTCAGCCCCGAGCGCCTGGTGCAGGCCTATCGCCATGGCTGCTTCCCGTGGTACCAGGACGGCCAACCCATCCTCTGGTGGTCGCCCGACCCTCGCACCGTTCTGTTCCCGGACGAGCTGCATGTCTCGCGCTCGCTGGCCAAGCTGTTGCGCCAGGGGCGCTATCAGGTCAGCTTCGACAGCGACTTCCCCGCCGTGATCGACGCCTGCGCGGCACCGCGTGACTACGCGGATGGCACCTGGATCACCGACACCATGCGCAACGCCTACTGCGAGCTGCACCGGCGCGGTATCGCCCATTCGGTGGAGGTGCGCCACAACGGCGAACTGGTGGGCGGCCTGTACGGCCTGGCCATGGGGCGGTTGTTTTTCGGCGAGTCGATGTTCAGCCGCGCCGACAATGCTTCCAAGGTCGGCT
Source organism: Pseudomonas sp. M2 (assembly GCF_015751845.1). Lineage (NCBI taxonomy): Bacteria > Pseudomonadati > Pseudomonadota > Gammaproteobacteria > Pseudomonadales > Pseudomonadaceae > Pseudomonas > Pseudomonas sp. M2. Next base: position 4,380,089 of record NZ_JADOUD010000001.1, on the reverse strand, counting down.
TCGTGACCCTGGTCAAGCACCTGCAAGAGGCGGGCTTTGTGCTGATCGACTGCCAGATGCCGACCGAACACCTGCATAGCCTGGGCGCCCGCGCCATCAGCCGCGCCAGCTTCGCCGATTACCTGGCCCACCACCTCGACCAGCCCAACAGTGCCAGCTGGCGCAGCTAGGCGAGTTCCGAGAGCTGGCTTACACTTAAAGCAAAGTCTCACCGAAGGGGTCGACCATGACAGAGTTGGCGCGGTTGAAGTTCTATGCCACTCAGCCCCACTCCTGCAGCTATCTGCCGAACGAGCAGGCGACCACCCTGTTCCTCGACCCCAGCCAGCCGATGGACGTGCATGTGTATGCCGACCTTTCGGAGATGGGCTTTCGGCGCAGTGGCGACCACCTGTACCGCCCACATTGCCAGAACTGCAATGCCTGCGTTCCAGCCCGCATTCCGGCCGCACGCTTCATCCCCAACCGCCAGCAGCGGCGCATCCTCAAGCGCAATGCCGACCTCACCGTGACGGCTGCCCGGCCGGCGTTCAAGGAAGAATATTTCGACCTGTACCGGCGCTACATCGAAACCCGCCATGCCGATGGCGACATGTACCCGCCAAGCCGCGATCAGTTTTCCACCTTTCTGGTGCGCGACTTGCCGTTCTGCTGGTTCTACGAATTCCGCCTGGCAGGCCGCCTGCTGGCGGTGGCGGTGTGCGACCTGCTGCCCAACGGGCTGTCAGCGGTGTACACGTTCTACGAGCCCGACGAAGAACGGCGCAGCCTGGGGCGCTTTGCCATCCTTTGGCAAATCACCGAAGCCCTGCGCCAGGACCTCGAAGCGGTATACCTCGGCTACTGGATCAAGAACTGCAAGAAGATGAACTACAAGACCCAGTATCGCCCGATCGAACTGCTGATCAACCAGCGTTGGGTCACCCTCAACTGAAAGCATTGGCTTGACACACTATTTTCCGGCATAATCCACGCCACTTTTTTGCCCGGTGCGGTTATGCGTCGGGCCAACACTGGACACCGAGGGCTCAACTGCATGTCGAAAGAAGACAGCTTCGAAATGGAAGGTACTGTCGTCGACACCCTGCCCAACACCATGTTCCGCGTGGAGTTGGAAAACGGGCACGTCGTAACCGCGCACATCTCCGGAAAGATGCGCAAGAACTACATCCGTATTCTCACTGGCGACAAGGTCCGCGTCGAGCTGACGCCTTATGACCTGAGCAAGGGCCGCATCACCTACCGTGCGCGCTAAGCTCCAGCCATGAAAAAGCCCGGCCATGTGCCGGGCTTTTTTGTACCCTAAAATTGCTTGGGGCCGCAAAGCGGCCCCTTGCGTCACGCTACTTCTGCCGTAGTCTCGAAGTCGAACACCAACTCGCCATCGCGCAGGTCGATGTGCACCACACCGCCATGCTCGGCCAGCTCGCCAAACAGGATCTCCTCGGCCAGCGGCCGCTTGATCTTGTCCTGGATAAGCCGCGCCATCGGCCGCGCACCCATCTGCACGTCGTAGCCAGAAGCCGCCAGCCAGCCGCGGGCGGCATCGCTGACTTCGAGCAGCACACGCTTGTCTTCCAGCTGCGCCTGAAGCTCGATGAGGAACTTGTCGACGATGCTCTTGATCGTCTCGTGACTCAGGCGGCCGAACTGGATGATTGTGTCCAGACGGTTGCGGAACTCCGGCGTGAAGCTCTTGCGAATGACTTCCATCGCATCGGACGCATGGTCCTGATGGGTGAAACCGATGGAAGCGCGTGCCGCAGTTTCAGCGCCGGCATTGGTGGTCATGATCAGGATCACGTTGCGGAAGTCCGCTTTGCGCCCGTTGTTGTCGGTAAGCGTACCGTGGTCCATCACCTGCAGCAGCAAGTTGAAGACTTCGGGGTGCGCCTTCTCGATTTCATCGAGCAGCAGCACGCAATGCGGCTGCTTGGTGATCGCCTCGGTCAGCAGGCCACCCTGGTCGAACCCCACATACCCGGGAGGAGCGCCGATCAGGCGTGACACAGTGTGCCGCTCCATGTACTCGGACATGTCGAAGCGCACCAGCTCAACGCCCAGTGCCTTGGCCAACTGGCGTGCCGCTTCGGTCTTGCCCACCCCGGTAGGGCCGGCGAACAGGAACGAGCCGACCGGCTTGTCCGGTGCCTTGAGGCCTGCACGGGACAGCTTGATTGCCGTAGCCAGCGAATCGATCGCCTGGTCCTGACCGAACACGGTCAGTTTCAGGTCACGCTCCAGGTTACGCAGCAGCTCCTTGTCGGAGCTGGTGACGTGCTTCGGCGGAATCCGCGCGATCTTGGCCACGATATCCTCGACTTGCGGCACATCGATACGCTTGACCCGATTCGCCTCAGGCTGCAGGCGCTGATACGCACCGGCCTCGTCGATCACGTCGATGGCCTTGTCCGGCATGTGGCGGTCATTGATGTAGCGTGATGCCAGCTCAGCGGCGGCGCGCAGGGCTTCATCGCTGTACTCGATGTTGTGATGGCTTTCAAAGCGCCCCTTGAGGCCGCGCAGAATGCCCACAGTGTCCTCGACGGACGGCTCGCTGACATCCACCTTCTGAAAGCGCCGCGCCAAGGCACGGTCCTTCTCGAAGATGCCGCGAAACTCCTGGAAGGTCGTCGAACCAATGCAGCGAATCTCGCCGGAAGACAGCAGCGGCTTGAGCAGGTTGGACGCGTCCATCACGCCGCCCGACGCAGCACCGGCACCAATGATGGTGTGGATTTCGTCAATGAACAGGATGGCCTGTGGGCGTTTGCGCAGCTCACCGAGCAACGCCTTGAAGCGCTTCTCGAAGTCGCCGCGGTACTTGGTACCCGCCAGCAGTGCGCCAAGGTCGAGGGAATACACCACGCTCTGCGACAGCAGGTCGGGCACCTGGCCATCGACGATGCGTTTGGCCAGGCCTTCGGCGATGGCAGTTTTGCCCACACCAGCCTCACCGACCAACAGCGGGTTGTTCTTGCGCCGACGGGCAAGGATCTGCGCCACGCGCTCGACTTCCTGCTCGCGCCCTACCAGCGGGTCGATCCGCCCAGCGCGGGCCAGTTCATTCAGGTTGCTGGCGTAAGCATCCAGCGGGTTACTCGAGGACGACGTCTCGCCGCCCTCCTCGTCCTGCATTTCCGGGTCGCTGTCGCTGTGCGAGCCGTGGCCCGGCACCTTGGAAATGCCGTGGGCAATGTAGTTGACCACGTCGATACGGGCCACGCTCTGCTGCTTGAGCAGGAACACGGCCTGGCTTTCCTGTTCGCTGAAAATCGCCACCAGCACATTGGCACCGGTGACTTCGCGCTTGCCAGAGCTTTGCACGTGGAACACGGCACGCTGGAGCACACGCTGGAAGCCCAGGGTCGGCTGGGTTTCGCGATCCTCGTCGTTGACGGGAATCAGGGGAGTGGTGGAATCGATGAACTCTTGCAGGTCATGCTTGAGTTTGTCGAGATTGGCGCCACAGGCGCGCAGAACGGTCGCAGCAGCCTCATTGTCAAGGAGTGCCAGCAGCAGATGCTCGACTGTCATGAACTCATGACGCTTCGAACGAGCCTCCTTGAAGGCAAGATTGAGGGTGACTTCGAGCTCGCGGTTTAACATAGCTTCACCTCATACCCAAGTGGTCGGCGATTAACCGTCCTTCTCGATTTCACAGAGTAGCGGATGCTGGCTTTCCCTGGCGTATTGGTTGACCTGCATGGCCTTTGTTTCGGCGATGTCCCGGGTAAACAATCCGCACACTGCCCGCCCTTCGGTATGGACGGTCAGCATGATCTTGGTCGCCAGCTCGCGGTTCAGACTGAAGAACGTTTCGAGCACTTCGACGACGAAATCCATCGGCGTGTAGTCATCGTTGAACAAAACCACCTTGTACATCGGTGGCGCCTGCAGGATCGGCTTGGCTTCCTGTACCGCAAGCCCTGAGCCGTCGTCCTCATTCGATTGCGGGCGATCCTGATTGAATGTTAGTCGAATCTCGCTACGTGCATGCATGGAAAGAATTTCATCATGATCGACAGGTTAAGGTTGTGAGTTGACCGCTCAAGCCGCAGCCCGCGCGAAGACGGGGCGACCTTGACTATCGGCAAAACGGTGTTACAACCAATAAGAACCCACCGTGGTCGATAAAGATCCGCGCAGTCAACCAGATTTTTCGCAAGGTTCGTATGCGGATGAAGTGGATGATACTCCAGTGATGGAGTCCTTTGCAGAGGGACATAGGGATGGCAAGCGGTAAAGTCAAGTGGTTCAACAATGCCAAGGGCTACGGATTCATCAATGAAGACGGCAAAACCGACGATCTGTTCGCCCATTATTCGGCGATCAAGATGGACGGTTACAAAACCCTGAAGGCCGGACAAGCCGTGACTTTCGAGATCGTGCAGGGCCCCAAGGGCCTGCATGCGACCGAGATCGCCAACGCTGTTGCCAGCACCTCAACAGGAGCCTCGCAATCATCGACCGCTGAAGCCTGATCCCTGCTTTGCGTCGGCATACGAAAAAACCGGCCGCCCCACTTAACAGGGGCGGCCGGTTTTCAATTGTTTCACATATGCTTGATCATTTCGTCGCCGAAGCCTGAACTACCCACCAGCTTCGCGCCTTCCATCAGCCGCTCGAAGTCGTAGGTAACCGTCTTGGCCCCGATCGCGCCATTGGTGCCTTTGATGATCAGGTCGGCCGCCTCGGTCCAGCCCATGTGGCGCAGCATCATCTCTGCAGAGAGGATCACCGAGCCCGGGTTGACCTTGTCCTGGCCGGCATACTTGGGCGCAGTGCCGTGGGTGGCCTCGAACATGGCCACGGTGTCGGACAGGTTGGCGCCTGGCGCGATACCGATCCCACCCACTTCCGCCGCCAGTGCATCGGACAGGTAGTCGCCGTTGAGGTTGAGGGTGGCAATCACGTCATACTCGGCCGGGCGCAGCAGGATCTGCTGAAGCATGGCGTCGGCAATGGCGTCCTTGACGATGACCTCGCGGCCGGTCTTGGGGTTCTTGAACTTCATCCAAGGGCCACCATCGAGCAGCTCGGCGCCAAACTCATCCTTGGCCACCTCGTAACCCCAGTCCTTGAAGGCACCTTCGGTGAACTTCATGATGTTGCCCTTGTGCACCAGGGTCAGCGACTCACGGTCGTTGTCCACCACGTATTGCAGGGCCTTGCGCACCAGGCGCTTGGTGCCCTCGCGGGAAACCGGCTTGACGCCGATGCCGCAGTCCTGGTCGAAACGGATCTTGGTGACGCCCATTTCCTCCTTGAGGAACTTGATGACCTTGTTCGCTTCGGGCGAGCCGGCTTTCCATTCGATACCGGCGTAGATGTCCTCGGAATTCTCGCGGAAAATCACCATGTCGACATCGCCGGGCTTCTTGACCGGGCTAGGCACGCCCTCGAACCACAGCACCGGCCGCAGGCACACATAGAGGTCAAGTTGCTGGCGCAGCGCCACATTCAACGAACGGATGCCCCCGCCGACCGGAGTGGTCAGCGGCCCCTTGATCGATACGACATAGTCGCGCACCGCGTCCAGGGTCTCCTGCGGCAGCCAGGTGTCCTGGTCATAGACCTGGGTAGCCTTTTCCCCGGCGTACACCTCCATCCAGGCGATCTTGCGCTTGCCGCCGTAGGCCTTCTGCACGGCAGCGTCCACCACCTTGATCATCACCGGTGAGACATCGACGCCAATGCCGTCGCCTTCGATATAGGGAATGATGGGGTTGTCGGGCACGTTGAGCGAATGGTCTGCATTGACGGTGATCTTGGCGCCGTCGGTCGGAACCTTGATTTTCTGGTATCCCATGCTTGCACTACTCCGCTTTCGGGTGTGATTGGACATCATGCGATCCCACTGAGCCTAAACCACATCTGCCGACCTGCAAGCGCTGCGACATCACGCCACATTGCCGCTACGTCTTTGGTCTTATAAATGGCGCCGATGTCACTTCGCCTTGCTGAATAGCCCGATTGGTTTGATATACTGCGCCGCGACCGAAGGGTCATCGGGGCGAATCCCAGGAAAATGCGGCTCGCCCTCGGCCAGTAACTGGCCAAAAAGCCTGAGCTGTTACCGCAGTTCAGCACTTGACGCTCGACTGATGCATCCACCATCACCGCTCGCAGCCTCTCGACTTTCCGCTCATGGCGTCGCCAGGGCGAAGCGCCTACCCTGCGCACCTCGAGACTCGAGTACGCTCAGCACATAGAGAGTTAACCCGCATGCCCACCCGTTCCAAGATCATCTATACCTTCACCGACGAAGCCCCCGCCCTCGCCACCTACTCGCTGCTGCCGATCGTCGAAGCTTTCACCGCTTCGGCTGACATCGCCGTCGAAACTCGCGACATTTCCCTGGCTGGCCGCATCCTCGCGGCATTCCCGGAGCAACTGGGCACCGAGAAGCAGGTAGGCGATCACCTGGCGGAACTGGGCCAACTGGCTACCACACCTGAAGCCAACATCATCAAGCTGCCGAACATCAGCGCCTCGGTACCGCAGCTCAAGGCCGCGATCAAGGAACTGCAAGGCAAGGGCTTCAATATCCCGGACTACGCCGACGAGCCGGCCACCGCGGAAGAAAAAGAATCCCGCGCGCGCTACGACCGCATCAAGGGCAGCGCCGTGAACCCGGTACTGCGCGAAGGCAACTCCGATCGCCGCGCACCCCTGTCGGTCAAGAACTACGCGCGCAAGCACCCGCACAAGATGGGTGCCTGGGCCGCCGACTCCAAGTCGCACGTTGCCCACATGACCCAAGGCGACTTCTACGGCAGCGAAAAGGCCGCACTGATCGAGGCTGACGACAGCCTGCGCATCGAGCTGGTCGCCAAAGACGGCAGCACCACCGTGCTGAAAGAAAAGACCGCCGTCAAAGCCGCCGAAATCATCGACTGCGCAACCATGAGCCGCAAGGCACTGAAAGCCTTCATCGCCGAGCAGATCGCCGATGCCAAGGCCTCCGGCGTGCTGCTGTCGGTGCACCTGAAAGCCACCATGATGAAGGTTTCGGACCCGATCATGTTCGGCGTCATCGTCGAAGCCTTCTACGGCGAAGTGCTGGCCAAGCACGCTGCCGCGCTGGCCGAAGTGGGCTTCAATGCCAACAACGGCATCGGTGACCTGTATGCCCGCATCAAGGATCTGCCAGCCGACAAGCAGGCCGAGATCGAAGCCGACATCCAGGCCCTGTACGCCGAGCGCCCGGCCCTGGCCATGGTCAACTCCGACAAAGGCATCACCAACCTGCACGTGCCGAGCGACGTGATCGTCGACGCCTCGATGCCGGCCATGATCCGTGACTCGGGCAAGATGTGGAACACCGCTGGCGAGCTGCAGGATGCCAAGGCGATCATCCCGGACCGCTGCTACGCCGGCATCTACCAGGCCACCATCGAAGACTGCAAGGCCAACGGCGCGTTCGACCCGACCACCATGGGCAGCGTACCGAACGTCGGCCTGATGGCACAGAAGGCCGAAGAGTACGGCTCCCACGACAAGACCTTCCAGGTCAAGGCTGACGGCGTCGTGCGCGTGGTCGATGGCAAGGGCAAGGTCGTTCTGGAGCAGAACGTCGAAGCCGGTGACATCTTCCGCATGTGCCAGACCAAAGACGCGCCGATCCAGGACTGGGTCAAGCTGGCCGTCAACCGCGCCCGCCTGAGCGACACCCCGGCGGTGTTCTGGCTGGACCCAGCCCGCGCCCACGACGGCGTGATGATCGAGAAGGTGCAGAAGTACCTGAAGGATCACGACACTGCAGGCTTGGACATCCGCGTTCTGGCGCCGGTCGACGCCATCAAGTTCTCGCTCGCCCGCATCCGCGAAGGCAAGGACACCATCTCGGTGACCGGCAACGTGCTGCGCGACTACCTGACCGACCTGTTCCCGATCATGGAGCTGGGCACCAGCGCCAAGATGCTGTCGATCGTGCCGCTGATGAACGGCGGCGGCCTGTTCGAAACCGGCGCTGGCGGTTCGGCACCCAAGCACGTGCAGCAGTTGGTTGAAGAAAACTTCCTGCGTTGGGACTCGCTGGGTGAATTCCTGGCCCTGGCCGCTTCCCTGGAGCACCTGGGCAACACCTACGACAACCCGCGCGCCAAGGTCCTGGCCAACACCCTGGACCAGGCCACCGGCAAGTTCCTCGACACCAACAAGTCGCCTTCGCGCAAAGTCGGTGGTATCGACAACCGTGGCAGCCACTTCTACCTGACCCTGTACTGGGCAGAAGCGCTGGCCGCCCAGACTGACGACGCCGCCCTGCAGGCGCGCTTCGCACCACTGGCAAAAACCCTGGCCGAGAACGAAGCGACCATCGTCGCCGAGCTCAACGCCGTGCAGGGCAAGCCGGCCGACATCGGTGGCTACTACGCTCCGGATGCCGAGCTGACCGCCAAGGTGATGCGCCCAAGCCAGACCCTGAACAGCGCCATTGCCGCCCTGTAAGGCTCGCTTGAGGTAACAGCACAAACCCCGGCCACGCACCGGGGTTTGTGCTTTCTGAAGCACAGACGCGCCAGCTGTGTAGGAGCGGCCCGCGCCAACCATAGGAAATGCCCATGTCCTGGCAACCCCACATCACCGTCGCCACCATCGTCGAGCACGCAGGCAAATTTCTCTTCGTCGAAGAGTTCAAAGCCGGCCAGCACGTGTTCAACCAGCCCGCCGGCCACCTGGAGCCAAACGAAACACTGCCCCAGGCCGCCCTGCGCGAAACCCTGGAGGAAACCGCCTGGGAAGTCGAGCTTACCGGCGTGGTCGGCATCTACCTGTACACCGCACCCAGCAACGGCGTGACCTACCAGCGCATCTGCTTTGCCGCACGCCCCGTGCACCACCACGCCGACCTTGCGCTGGACAGCGACATCGTCCGTGCCGTCTGGCTCACCCGCGAGGAACTGTTGGCTGCCCCCGACCGCTGGCGCAGCGAGCTGGTACCACGCTGCCTGGATGACTACCTTGCAGGCCCGCTGCATAGCCTTGATTTGCTGCGCGACTGACGCGCAGCCTCGGGTTTGGTAGACTCGGCGCTTTTCCCCCTTGATACACATCGGTAGCCATGACCAGCCCAGCACTCAAAGACCCCGCCAAGACCCGCGTCATCGTCGGCATGTCCGGCGGCGTGGACTCTTCCGTCTCCGCCCTTCTGCTCATGGAGCAGGGCTACCAGGTGGAAGGTCTGTTCATGAAGAACTGGGAAGAGGACGACGGCACCGAATACTGCACTGCCCGTGAAGATCTGGCAGACGCCCAGGCCGTGTGCGACCGCATCGGCATCAAGCTGCACACCGCCAACTTCGCTGCCGAATACTGGGACAACGTTTTCGAGCACTTCCTAGAAGAGTACAAGGCCGGCCGTACACCCAACCCGGACATCCTCTGCAACCGCGAAATCAAGTTCAAGGCGTTTCTCGACTACGCACTGTCGCTGGGTGCAGACCTGATCGCCACTGGCCATTACGTGCGCCGCCGCGACACCGGCGCAATCACCGAACTGCTCAAGGGCCTGGACCCGAACAAGGACCAGAGCTACTTCCTGCATGCCGTCGGCGGCAAGGAAATCGCCCGCACCCTGTTCCCGGTCGGCGAACTGGAAAAGCCCGAGGTTCGCGCCATCGCCGAAAAGCACGGCCTGGCCACTGCCAAGAAGAAGGACTCCACCGGTATCTGCTTCATCGGTGAGCGCCGCTTCAGCGACTTCCTCAAGCAGTACCTGCCGGCCCAGCCAGGTGAGATACAGACCACCGACGGCGAAGTCATCGGCCGCCATCACGGCCTGATGTACCACACCATCGGCCAGCGCCAGGGCTTGGGCATCGGGGGCTTGAAAGACGCCGGCGACGAGCCGTGGTACGTGCTGCACAAAGACCTGACCCGCAATGTGCTGGTGGTCGGCCAGGGCAACGAACACCCTTGGTTGTTCTCCCGCGCCCTGCTCGCCTCGGAGATCTTCTGGGTCAACCCGATCGACCTCAGCAGCCCGCGTACGCTCACTGCCAAGGTGCGCTACCGTCAGAGCGACCAGCGCTGCACCCTGGAGCTGACCGAAAGCGGCTACCGCGCTGTGTTCGACGAGCCGCAGCGCGCCGTTACCCCTGGCCAGTCGGTAGTGTTCTACGACGGCGAGGTGTGCCTGGGCGGCGGCGTGATCGAGACGGCCGAGCCGTGGAGCCCGCGCGCATGAACAAACTGCAGGAGCAATTGATTGCCCTGGGTGGGGTGTTTCAGGCCGCCGTGCTGGTCGACCGCATCGCCCGCACCGGCCAGGCCAGCGAGGCCGATATCGGCTGCATGCTGGGCAGCCTGCTGGTGCGCGACCCCAAGGACACCCTGGAGGTATTCGGTGGCGACGACCTCAACCTGCGCGACGGTTACCGCGCCCTGGTCGGCGCCCTGGAACGCGACCCCAGCAGCCTACAGCGCGAACCGCTGCGTTATGCGCTGTCGATGCTCGGGCTGGAACGCCAGCTGAACAAGCGTGGCGACCTGCTCGACACCATCGGCAACCGCCTGCCGCAAATCCAGTCACAGGCCGACCATTTCGGCCTGGTTCACGAAAACGTCATCGCCTCCAGCGGCGCCTTGTATCAGGACACCTTGAGCACACTGCGCCAGCGCATTCAGGTGCATGGCGACATGCGTTTCCTGCAGCAGGCCAGCAACGCGTCGAAGATCCGCGCCCTGCTGCTGGCAGGCATCCGCGCCGCACGCCTGTGGCGCCAGCTGGGCGGGCATCGCTGGCAGCTGGTGTTCAGCCGGCGCAAGTTGCTCAACGAACTGTACGATATGATGCGCACACCTTCCTGAAGGCGGCGCTGAACCCTCGGTAGGAGCGGCCTTGCGTCGCGAAAGGGCTGCGCAGCAGCCCCGGCAATCTATGCTGGGGCGGCGATTTGGGGGCCGCTGCGCAGCCCTTTCGCGACGCAAGGCCGCTCCTACAGGCATTTTTCATGTATCATATGCGCCCTTCCAAAAGCCTGACTGTCCGAGAACACCCCATGCAGCTTTCTTCGCTCACTGCGGTTTCCCCTGTAGACGGCCGTTATGCCGGCAAAACCCAGGCCTTGCGCCCCATTTTCAGCGAATTCGGCCTGATCCGTTTCCGCGCCCTGGTCGAAGTGCGCTGGCTGCAGCGCCTGGCCGCTCACCCGCAAATTGGCGAAGTGCCGGCGTTCTCCGCTGAAGCCAACGCCCTGCTGGACGGCCTGGCCACCGACTTCAAGCTCGAGCACGCTGAACGCGTCAAGGAAATCGAGCGCACCACCAACCATGACGTCAAGGCGATCGAATACCTCCTCAAGGAGCAGGCTGCGCAACTGCCTGAGCTGGCAAAGGTCAGCGAATTCATCCACTTCGCCTGCACCAGTGAGGACATCAACAACCTGTCCCACGCGCTGATGCTGCGTGCTGGCCGCGACGACGTGCTGCTGCCGCTGATGCGTCAGATCGCCGAAGCCATTCGTGCCCTGGCCCATGCCCACGCCGACGTGCCGATGCTGTCGCGCACCCACGGCCAGCCGGCTTCGCCGACCACCCTGGGCAAAGAGCTGGCCAACGTCGTCTACCGCCTGGAGCGCCAGATCGCTCAAGTGGCCGCCGTGCCGCTGCTGGGCAAGATCAACGGCGCCGTGGGCAACTACAACGCCCACCTGTCGGCCTACTCGCAGATCGACTGGGAAGAAAACGCCCGCGCCTTCATCGAAGACGAACTGGGCCTGGTGTTCAACCCGTACACCACCCAGATCGAACCGCACGACTACATCGCCGAGCTGTTCGACGCCATCGCCCGCTTCAACACCATCCTCATCGACTTCGACCGCGACGTCTGGGGCTACATCTCGCTGGGCTACTTCAAGCAGAAGACCGTCGCTGGCGAAATTGGCTCGTCGACCATGCCGCACAAGGTCAACCCGATCGACTTCGAGAACTCCGAAGGCAACCTGGGTATCGCCAACGCCCTGTTCCAGCACCTGGCCAGCAAGCTGCCGATCTCGCGCTGGCAGCGTGACCTGACCGACTCCACCGTGCTGCGCAACCTGGGTGTGGGCTTCGCCCACAGCGTCATCGCCTATGAAGCCAGCCTGAAAGGCATCGGCAAGCTGGAAGTCAACGCCGCGCGTATCGCCGCCGACCTGGACGCCTGCTGGGAAGTCCTCGCCGAGCCAATCCAGACCGTGATGCGCCGCTTCAACATCGAGAACCCCTACGAGAAGCTCAAAGAGCTGACCCGTGGCAAGGGCATCACCCCAGAAGCGCTGCTGACCTTCATCGACGGCCTGGACATGCCAGCCGAAGCCAAGGCCGAGCTCAAGCAATTGACCCCTGCCAGCTACATCGGTAACGCCGCAGCGCAGGCCAAACGCATCTAAGCTGAGCGTCGCCTTCAACGCCCGGCCTGGCCGGGCGTTTTTATTCCCGGACGAAAATTACGTTTTTTCAATAGGTTGAACATGAATCCTGATACTCCACTGCAGTTGCTCGGCGGCATCTCGGCCCGCGAATTCATGCGCGACTACTGGCAGAAGAAGCCGCTGCTGGTGCGCCAGGCATTCCCGGACTTCGAAAGCCCGATCGACCCCGACGAGCTGGCCGGCCTGGCCCTGGAAGAGGAAGTCGAGTCGCGCATCGTGCTCGAGCACGGCGCCCACCCGTGGGAGCTGCGCCGCGGCCCGTTCAACGAAGACACCTTCGCCGACCTGCCTGAAAAGGACTGGACCCTGCTGGTTCAGGCCGTCGACCAGTTCGTACCGGAAGTGGCCGAACTGCTGGAGCACTTCCGCTTCCTGCCAAGCTGGCGCATCGACGACGTGATGATCAGCTTCGCCACCCCCGGTGGCAGCGTAGGCCCGCACTTCGACAATTACGACGTGTTCCTGCTGCAAGGCCACGGCCAGCGCAACTGGAAGATCGGCCAGATGTGCAACAGCGACAGCCCGCTGCTGGACCATGCCGACCTGCGCATCCTCGCCGAATTCGAACAGAGCGGCGAATGGACCCTGGAGCCAGGCGACATGCTCTACCTGCCACCGCGCCTGGCCCACTACGGCGTAGCCGTGGACGACTGCCTGACCTACTCGGTCGGCTTCCGCGCCCCAAGTGCCGCCGAAGTGCTGACCCACTTCACCGACTTCCTCGGCCAGTTCCTGCCGGACGAGGAGCGCTACAGCGACGCCGACGCCGAGCCTGCCAGCGACCCACACCAGATCCAGCACGACGCCCTCGACCGCCTCAAGGGCCTGCTCGACAAGCACATGAACGACAAGGACCTGCTGCTGACCTGGTTCGGCCAGTTCATGACCGAGCCGCGCTACCCCGAGCAGGTCGTCGGTGAAGAACTGGACGAGCAGGAGCTGATCGAAGCGCTCGAAGATGGCGCCATCCTGATCCGCAACCCAAGCGCACGCATGGCCTGGTCGGAGCTTGGCGACGACCTGATGCTGTTCGCCAGCGGCCGCAGTTGCCCGTTGCCAGCCAAACTGCGCGAGCTGCTGAAGCTGGTTTGTGCCGCCGACGCGTTACACATCGACAACCTTGCACAGTGGCTGGAGGATGAAGATGGCCTTATGCTGGTACAGCAATTGATCAAACAAGGAAGCTTGGGATTCGCCAATGAATAAGATTCGTGTGCGCCTCGCCGACTGGCAGAAAGACAACGCCGATATCCGTCGTATCCGTGAAGCGGTGTTCGTCGCCGAACAGCACATTCCGCCGGAGCTGGAGTTCGATTCGGAAGACCAGGACGCGCTGCACTTTCTGGCGCTGGAAGGTGATTACCCTATTGGCACGGCCCGCCTGCTGGCGGACGGCACCATCGGGCGCATCTCGGTGCTCAAGGACTGGCGCGGGCTGAAGGTTGGCGACGCGCTGGTCAATGCGGTAATCCTTGAGGCACAGAACCGCGACCTCAAGCAGCAGATGCTGAGTGCTCAGGTGCATGCCACGCCGTTCTATGAGCGGCTGGGCTTTCGCGTGGTCAGCGAGGAATTCCTCGAAGCCGGCATCCCGCATGTGGACATGGTGCGCGACTCCCGCGAGATCGCCTGAAGCTTCAAACTTGCGCTAAACCCGTGCAGGAGCGGCCTTGTGTCGCGAAAGGGCCGCACAGCGGCCCCGGGCTTATTGCAGCGCCGTCTGTAACGTCGGGGCTGCTTCGCAGCCCTTTCGCGACGCAAGGCCGCTCCTACGGCAACTGCGTTGTTTGGGTAAACCATGCAATAACAAACCTGTACATCCATCCAGATAAAACTTGCCACCGCGCCCCCGCTTGCGCATCCTACTGCCTATCACCCTCGATAAAGCGTCCCGGCCATGCGCCTGTTCCTCTGCGAAAAACCCTCCCAGGCAAAAGACATCGCCAAGATCCTTGGCGCCAACCGCAGGGGCGACGGCTGCTGGCAAGGCACCGACGTCTGCGTCACCTGGTGCATCGGCCACCTGTTGGAAACCGCTCCGCCCGACAGCTACGACGAACGCTACAAGCGCTGGAACCTCGCCGACCTGCCGATCATTCCGGAAAAGTGGAAGATGCTGGTCAAGCCCAAGACTGCCAGCCAGTTCAAGGCCGTCAAGCGCCTGCTCGGCGAAGCACGCGAACTGGTAATCGCCACCGATGCCGACCGCGAAGGCGAAATGATCGCCCGCGAGCTAGTCGAACATTGTCGCTACCGTGGGCCCATTCAGCGCCTGTGGTTGTCCGCTCTGGACGATGCCTCGATTCGCAAGGCCCTGGCACGCCTGCTGCCGGGGCAGGATACCTTCAACCTCTATCACTCGGCGCTGGGCCGCTCACGCGCCGACTGGCTCATCGGCATGAACATGAGCCGGCTTTTCACCCTGTTGGGCCGCCAGTCCGGCTATCAGGGTGTGCTACCCGTTGGCCGGGTACAAACACCCACCCTGCGCCTGGTGGTGGACCGCGACCGTAGCATCGCTGATTTCGTACCGCTACCGTTCTGGGCCATCGACGTGCAACTCGAGCATGCCAACATTGGCTTCAACGCCCAATGGCGAGCACCGCAAGATACCTGCGACGACCATGGGCGCTGCCTTAACCAGGCGCTGGCCCAACAGGCCGCAACAGATATCGGCAACGCCCGCACTGCACGGGTGCTCAAGGTGGCCACCGAACGTGTACGCGAGGCAGCACCCCTGCCCTTCGACCTCGGCACCCTGCAGGAATTGTGCTCAAAGAAGTTCGGCCTTGGCGCCCAGGAAACCCTCGACATTGCCCAGGCCCTGTACGAAACCCACAAGCTGATCACTTACCCACGAAGCGACTGCGGCTACCTGCCTGTCAGCCAACACAGCGAAGCGCCGGCAATCCTTACTGCATTACAGCGCGCCGATAGCAGCCTGGCGCCGTTGCAAGCGCACCTTGAGCCGCACCGCCGCTCGCGGGCCTGGAACGATTCCAAGGTCACCGCGCACCACGGCATCATCCCTACTGCGGCCGCCAGCGACCCGTCACGCTTGCCAGCCAAGCACAAGGCGGTCTATACCCTGATCCGCGCCCGTTACCTGGCCCAGTTCCTGCCCAACCACGAGTACGATCGAACCCAGGCCGAGTTCGACTGTGCAGGCCATGCCCTGCGCGCCGTGGGCAAGCAGATCGCGGAGCCGGGCTGGCGTCGCGCATTACCAGAAGCGTTGGCCCCGGCCAAAGGCCGCGAAGCGCCGCCGGCGCAAGTCCTGCCAACGTTGCGTGAGGGCCAGGACTGCTCGGTGCAGGGCCTGCAGTTGAAAGACCTGTGGACCCAACCGCCCAAACCCTTCACCGAAGGCGACCTGATCAAGGCCATGAAGAACGTCGCCAAACTGGTGGACGACCCGCGGCTGAAACAGAAGCTCAAGGAAACCACCGGCATCGGCACCGAGGCGACCCGTGCCAGCATCATCCAGGGCCTGCTCGACCGCGGCTACCTGGTCAAGAACGGCAAGGCACTGGCCGCCACCCCAGCGGCTTTCAGCCTGATCGACGCCGTGCCACGCGCCATCGCCGACCCAGGTACCACGGCAATCTGGGAGCAGGCGCTGGACATGGTGCAAAGTGGTGAAATGAGCCTGGAGGACTTCGTGGCGCGGCAGTCGGCATGGATGGGCAAGCTGGTGGAGCGCTGCAGCGGCATGCGCATGACGATAAACGGGCCAGCGGTGGGCAAGGCGGCGCCGTGGAAGAAAAAGCGCAGGAGCGGGGGCAAAGGCAAGCCTGCAGCTAACGGCGCCAAGGCCACGGGCAGCAAGGCCCGGCAGCCTCGGCGCAAGGCCCCCAACTGAATAGCCATCCACAACAGCACGGCATCACCTCCAGACGCGATCCTCGCTCCAGCCAAGCTCGG
This sequence comes from Pseudomonas sp. M2, assembly GCF_015751845.1. NCBI lineage: Bacteria > Pseudomonadati > Pseudomonadota > Gammaproteobacteria > Pseudomonadales > Pseudomonadaceae > Pseudomonas > Pseudomonas sp. M2. The sequence goes on along the minus strand of NZ_JADOUD010000001.1, from coordinate 4,363,746 downwards.
CAAAATCATGCGCCCGCAAACCGGCCTCTTCCTCACAGAAGAACTCATCCAGCTGGGGCGGTCGCACCGCTGTATCGCTGAGCATGGCATGGACCTGCCCACGGTGATGGATCTGGTGCTCGAACAGGTGGGCAAGCAAGCGCAACCGCTGTTCACGCTGCACACGGTCGGGCCTTACGATACTCACGTAGCGCGATAGCTGGTCGTCGCTCAGCACACTGCAGTAGGCGATCAGCCGGTGGTCAGCCTGGGCCTGTTCGGCGTGCAGGTCGGTGCATGTGGCAAAAGGTTGCTCCGGCTCGAAGAAGCGTTCGCCGTCGGGCTCAGGCGCCTCGCGACGCTGCTCGCACTCGAGCATGTGCAGGTAGAACCAGTCCACCGTCAGCAAATGGTTGAGGGTGGCCTTGATCGATGGGAAGAAGCTGCACCGAGGCGCGACGAACTCGTCCTGGGTCAGTTGCAGGCAGGCCTTGTACAGGCGGTGATTGGCCCAGCCATTGTTGTAGGCCTGGGTCAGCAGATGATGCGACAGCGGCTCCATGGTTCGGCTCCTTCAGGCGAAGCGTTGCAGTTGCATCTCCCGTAGCCGGCTCAGGGTCCTTTGGTACGGGAACGCCAGATACCCTTGAGTGTAGAGCGCTTCGAGCGGAACCTGCGCCTCAAGGTACAGCGCCACCCTACGGTCGTAACATTCGTCGACCAGGGCAATGAAGCGGCGGACGGCGTCATCCTTGGCAGCCAGCGCTGGCAGTTGCCGATCCCCCGCCTCTACCCGCGCGACTCCATCCTCGGTACCACGGGCAATACGCCCGGCCCGCTGCTCGCCGCTCAGGGCTGGAATGCCTTCGACCAGGATTGCCGAGAACTGATCGCACAGCGCCATGAACTCCATCGCCGCCAGTGGTTGCTCGCACAGGTCGGCGAAGCGACACCAGATCGCTTGGCTGCTACGCCGGATCACTTGGATTTGCCGTGAACCCACTGCGAACGGCTGCGCACTGCCCGGATCGTCGGGGCTGAGCTGCTTGAAAACCGCCTCGAGCGCCTTTGCCTTACCAGCTTCAGCCACCCAGTAGCGCTGGTGTGCGGCCCCAGGGTGAAGACGATGGTCTTGCTCGCCTGCCACCGCCAGGACCTGCATGTGCCGTTCGATGGCGGTGATGGCCGGCAGAAAACGATCGCGGTTGAAACCGTCCTGGTACAGCAGATGCGGCGGCTGGTTGGAGGTGGCAACCACCACCACGCCATGATCGAACAACACCTGGAACAGGCGGCCGAGAATGATTGCATCTGCGATGTCGCTGACAAAAAGTTCGTCGAAGCACAGCACGCGGATTTGCCCTGCCAGCTCTCGGGCAAGAGCCTGCAACGGATCCGCGGTGCCGTTGAGCTGGAACAGCCGCTGATGGACCCATGCCATGAAATGGTGAAAGTGCTGACGCCGGGCGGCAATGCTCAGGCCGCGGTGGAACAGGTCCATGAGCCAGGTCTTGCCGCGGCCGACCGGCCCCCACAGGTAAAGCCCCTGGGCGGGACTGCCCCGCTCGAGGGCTTCGAAACAGGCTTGCAAGGCATTGACGGCCTGCGCTTGCTGCGGGTCGGGGACGTAGCCTTGATCGGCAAGGGCCTGCTGATAGAGCGTTTTGGGGTCAAATGCCATGCAGCATTATGTTGAAGGGCCCCATCGTCAGCAAGCCTGCGCCCCCTCATGCATCACCGCTCTTGCACCTTAGCGAGGCAGCTTGCCAGCGATAGGGCCGGTAAAGCCCGGAATAGCTTTCAGCCCTCGCTCAGACCCACTTTGAGCAGCGACCCGTCCTTTTCATCGATGAGCACATACAGGTAGCCATCCGGCCCAACCCGCACATCGCGGATTCGCGCCTTCAAGTCCCCTAGCAAGCGCTCCTCATGGACGATCTTGTCGCCCTCTAGCTGCAGGCGAATCAGCTCTTGGGTAGCCAGCGCACCGATGAACAGATTGTGGTCCCAGGCCTTGAACGTGGGGCTGTCATAAAAAGCCATGCCACTGATGCCTGGGGACTTTTCCCAAACATGATGCGGGTCGACCATACCGTCGACATGTTCGCCCTTGGCCTCAGGGATCGGCATCAGCGAGTAGTTGATGCCGTGGGTGGCGATCGGCCAACCGTAGTTCTTCCCCGCCTGCGGGATATTGATCTCGTCACCGCCGCGGGGGCCATGTTCGTGGGTCCAGAGCTTACCGGTCCAAGGATTGAGGGCCGCCCCCTGCTGATTACGGTGGCCGAATGACCAGATCTCGGCGCGAACTGCTTTTTTCCCGACGAAGGGGTTGTCTTTGGGCACTTCACCATCGGGCAGGATGCGCACGATTTTGCCCTGCAGCTTGTCCAGGTCCTGCGCCGTGGGGCGCTGGTTGTTCTCGCCCAGCGCAATGAACAGGTAGCCGTGGCGATCGAACACCAAGCGCGAGCCGAAGTGATTGCCCACCGAAAGCTTCGGTTGCTGACGGAAGATCACGTCGAAGTTCTCCAAGCGTGCGCGATCTTCGGACAGTTGGCCACGACCAACGGCAGTGCCGGCCTTGCCATCACTGCCCTCTTCGGCATACGACAGGTATACGGTACGGTCCTGGGCAAACTCGGGTGACAACACCACATCGAGCAGACCGCCCTGGCCCTCTGCCCAGACCTTGGGCACCCCGCTTATGGGGGGCCCGACCTTGCCTTCGGCATTGACCACACGCAGGTTACCGGAGCGTTCAGTCACCAGCATATCCTTGCCGCCTGGCAGGAACGCGAGCGCCCAAGGGTTGCGCAAGCCGTCGGCCACGGTGCTGACGGTTACCTGCCCCTCCTCGCTGGGGAAGTGCTCCTCGGCGGCGGCGTGCGCGAGCAGTGGCAGCAGTGTGGCAGCGGTAAGCGTGGTCAGCCAGGTAGCTTTGATCATGCAGGATTCCTTTCAGTGGTACTCAGGGCGCGCGCCGGGTGTCACGCGGTGGGCGGGTGGGTTCCAGATTCGGCGTCTGCTGCTGGCGGCGCAGGTTTTCACCATTACCGATGCCGCGGTTGTCCAGGGAAGGTGTGCGCTGGATGGGCTGGGTAGAAGGGCCGCGCACCGGTGGTGTGACAGGTTGGCTGCCTTGGCGGCTGTTGGGGTTGGCGCGCTGGATCGGGCTGTTGTAGGGGTTGTTGTTACTGGCAGCGAGCAGCAAGGGCTGCACGGGCGCCGCCTGTGCAGACAAGCCCAGCAACAAGCCGACGGCCAGGGCTGGCAATGTAAGATTCATACTCCACCTCGTGTACGAAAAGGTGCGCCTCATGCGTTTGATAGCGTAAGGCGCGAGGCGTTCGCAGAAAAAGGGTGAATGCGATTCGTGATGTTTCAGTATGAACCTCAGGCAGCCCTGCTCGCCTTGAAGACTATGCCAGGCATGGGCCTTCGATGCTCGAAGGGTGAAATTGCGGCATCCTCAGAAGTAGAACCGCTGCTTTCAACACTGACTTACATTTGCCACACTTAAGGCCAGTTTCCATTGGCAAGGTCCATTTGCATGACTGCCGCTTTGCAACGCTACGCCCGACTATCGCTGGTCTTGCTGCTGGCTGGCGTGTTAAACGCCTGCGCTTTGTTGCAGGCGCGCGACCCGCTGAACATCAGCGTGATCGGCATCGAACCACTGGCGGGGCAAGAGCTGGAGATGCGCATGGCGGTAAAGATGCGTGTACAAAATCCTAACGAGGCCCCAGTCGACTACAACGGCATCGCGCTGAATCTGGAGGTCAATGGCCAGGCACTGGCCTCTGGGGTTAGCGACCAGCAGGGGCATATTGGCCGTTACAGTGAAGCGGTGGTGGTGGTACCGGTGAGCGTCACGGCTTTTGCATTCCTGCGCCAGGCCTATGGTCTGAGCAGGCTCGACTCGCTACAAGGGATGCCTTATGTACTGCGCGGGAAACTGGCTGGCGGCCCCCTGGGCACCGTGCGCTTCACCGATGAGGGCAAGCTGGACCTGCCCAAAGGGGGCAACCTGTATTGGTGACAGGCTGCGGATCATCAACGGTTGGTGCTGGCGGCGGCCATCATCTTGTTGACCTCGCTGCGTACCATGCTGGCGTATTCAGGCGGCGACATGCCGTCCAGTTCGGCACGTACCCATTCGGCCCATTTGCCCTTGCGGCGCGGCTTTTCCGAAATCAGCCGAGCTGCGTCGCCCTTCGCCTTGCCCAGGTTGTTCTGCCACAATTCGAACAGCCGCGCCTTTTCTGCCTCGATCTGTGCCCGTTCCTCGAAGCTCCTGTTGGCCAGATTGAAACTCATGAAAGTACCTGCCAGTTGAAATGGCCGCTATCTTACACCGTAGTGCTGCTTCATCGCTAAGCCGGCGCAACTTTCCCGGCGCACCGGCATCCATTGCTTACCCCCCTATCGACGAGGACATGTTCATGGCCCGAAAATCAGCCATTGCAGCTAACAGCGAGCAGATCAAGGATCAGGTGTTCAGTGAGCTGCAGGCATTGATCGAAGAGTCGGAGAAGCTGCTCAACGACAGCGCCTCTCTGGTAGGTGAAGAAGCCGACACGCTGCGCGCGCAGGTCAGCCTGAAACTTCGCCAGGCTCGAGAGGCGGCCGGGCAGGTGCGCGCCAAGGCACAACCGGTAGTAGACGCAACCCAAGACTATATCGGCGGCCACCCATGGCAGACCGTTGCGGTTTCTGCCGGGTTTGGCCTGGTAATTGGCCTGCTGCTAGACCGCCGTCACTAAACCGTTCCCCAGGCGTAGTGCCGGCTGCTTCAAATCAGGCGGCCTGCGCCATCGGAATACCACTGTGGAAACGCAATTCCTGGTCAGCAGACAGGATCAACTCCGCTTCCGCATCGCGCACCTGCTGAACCCGCTGGGCTATATCTGCTTCATCACCATACTGATGGGCGAGTTTCAGGTAGCCCTGGTAGTGACGCGCTTCGCTTTTCAGCAAGCCGTGATAGAAAGTGCCGAGCTCTTCATCAAGGTGCGGGACCAATGCTGCAAAGCGTTCGCAGCTGCGTGCTTCGATAAATGCCCCTACCACTAGCGTATCCACCAGCTTGACTGGCTCATGGGCACGTACCACGCGACGCAAGCCAGAGGCGTAGCGCCCTGCCGACACTGGCCGCAAAGGCACACCACGGCGCTTCATCAAGCGCAAAACCTGCTCATGATGTACTAGTTCCTCTCGGGCCAGGCGCGACATCATGTTGATCAGGTCCAGGTGGGTGTTGTACTTGGCGATCAGGCTCAGCGCAGTGCTGGCAGCTTTGAACTCACAGTTCTTGTGGTCGATCAGCAAGGTTTCCTGGTCGGCGATGGCCGCTTCGATCCAGGCGTCTGGAGTCTTGCAACCTAGGAAGGCATCGATTTCGGGGATCAGGGACATAACGTACAACCACACACAGCAGGCAGGACGGGCGATTATACCGGCGCCAATCATGAGCGCCAGTAGCTATGCTTGATGTACATCAAGCGGCGACGCAAGGCTCGCCTACTATAGTCAGGCATAGGCCACCATCTTTTGAGGGGAGTTCATGCCCATGCAAGCTGTCCGTAGCATTCTAGTGGTACTCGATCCCGATCATGCCCATAGCCGTGCGTTGACCCGTGCCAAGCTTATAGCCGGCGTAACCGGTGCGCGCCTGCACCTGCTCATGTGCGACAAAAAACAGGATCACAGTGCACTACTCAGCCTGCTTGGCAGTCAGCTACACGACGATGGCTACGATAACGTCTCTCATGAACAGAACTGGAACGAGACCCTGCACGAGTCGATCATCGCCGTTCAGCAGGCTGAAGGCTGTGACCTGGTGATCAAGGAACACCGGCCGGACAACCCCCTGCGCAAGGCATTGCTGACGCCAAGTGACTGGAAACTTCTGCGCCAGTGCCCTTGCGCCGTGTTGATGGTCAAGAGCGAGCGGCCCTGGACGGGAGGCAAGATTTTGGCAGCAGTGGATGTCGGTAACGATGACGAAGATCATCGGCGGCTGCATACCAGCATCATCGACCATGGCTATGACATTGCCAGCCTGGCAAAAGGTGAACTGCACGTGATCAGTGCGCATCCCTCCCCCATGCTGGCGGCATCCGATCCGGTCTATCAACTCAGTGAAACCATCGAAAAACGCTACCGAGAGGCGTGCAGTGCTTTCCAGGCCGAATATGATATCAGCGAAGATCGCCTGCATGTCGCAGAGGGCCCTGCGGATGTGCTGATACCTCATACCGAGCAGAAGCTCGATGCAGTGGTCACGGTCATTGGCACTGTCGCGCGCACGGGCATCTCAGGTGCCTTGATTGGCAATACCTCTGAAGTCGTGCTCGATACGCTGGTAGGTGATGTACTGGTACTTAAAAGTGAAGAGGCGCTCGCGCACCTGGCTGAATTGGCCCGAGGCTAGAATTTTTTTGCGCACAAAGACAAAACCCCTACCTGCTTGCGCAGATAGGGGTTTTGCGAAATGAATCTTGACGATGACCTACTCTCACATGGGGAAACCCCACACTACCATCGGCGATGCATCGTTTCACTACTGAGTTCGGGATGGGATCAGGTGGTTCCAATGCTCTATGGTCGTCAAGAAATTCTGTAGCCAGAATGTCCAGATGGACAGCCCAGCAAATTCGGATATGCGATAGTTGTGATGTTGCGAACTTTCGGTTCTTTCGTCTTCACCACCACAATCTGCAGAAGCAAATTGCTTGGGTGTTATATGGTCAAGCCTCACGGGCAATTAGTATTGGTTAGCTCAACGCCTCACAGCGCTTACACACCCAACCTATCAACGTCGTAGTCTTCGACGGCCCTTTAGGGGATTCAAGATCCCAGTGAGATCTCATCTTGAGGCAAGTTTCCCGCTTAGATGCTTTCAGCGGTTATCTCTTCCGAACATAGCTACCCGGCAATGCCACTGGCGTGACAACCGGAACACCAGAGGTTCGTCCACTCCGGTCCTCTCGTACTAGGAGCAGCCCCTCTCAAATCTCAAACGTCCACGGCAGATAGGGACCGAACTGTCTCACGACGTTCTAAACCCAGCTCGCGTACCACTTTAAATGGCGAACAGCCATACCCTTGGGACCGGCTTCAGCCCCAGGATGTGATGAGCCGACATCGAGGTGCCAAACACCGCCGTCGATATGAACTCTTGGGCGGTATCAGCCTGTTATCCCCGGAGTACCTTTTATCCGTTGAGCGATGGCCCTTCCATACAGAACCACCGGATCACTAAGACCTACTTTCGTACCTGCTCGACGTGTTTGTCTCGCAGTCAAGCGCGCTTTTGCCTTTATACTCTACGACCGATTTCCGACCGGTCTGAGCGCACCTTCGTACTCCTCCGTTACTCTTTGGGAGGAGACCGCCCCAGTCAAACTACCCACCATACACTGTCCTCGATCCGGATAACGGACCTGAGTTAGAACCTCAAAGTTGCCAGGGTGGTATTTCAAGGATGGCTCCATGAGAACTGGCGTCCCCACTTCAAAGCCTCCCACCTATCCTACACAAGCAAATTCAAAGTCCAGTGCAAAGCTATAGTAAAGGTTCACGGGGTCTTTCCGTCTAGCCGCGGATACACTGCATCTTCACAGCGATTTCAATTTCACTGAGTCTCGGGTGGAGACAGCGCCGCCATCGTTACGCCATTCGTGCAGGTCGGAACTTACCCGACAAGGAATTTCGCTACCTTAGGACCGTTATAGTTACGGCCGCCGTTTACCGGGGCTTCGATCAAGAGCTTCGCTTGCGCTAACCCCATCAATTAACCTTCCGGCACCGGGCAGGCGTCACACCCTATACGTCCACTTTCGTGTTTGCAGAGTGCTGTGTTTTTAATAAACAGTCGCAGCGGCCTGGTATCTTCGACCGGCATGAGCTTACGGAGCAAGTCCTTCACCCTCACCGGCGCACCTTCTCCCGAAGTTACGGTGCCATTTTGCCTAGTTCCTTCACCCGAGTTCTCTCAAGCGCCTTGGTATTCTCTACCTAACCACCTGTGTCGGTTTGGGGTACGGTTCCCAGTTATCTGAAGCTTAGGAGCTTTTCTTGGAAGCATGGCATCAACCACTTCGTCGCCTAAAGGCAACTCGTCATCAGCTCTCGGCTTTGAGATCCCGGATTTGCCTAAGATCTCAGCCTACCACCTTAAACTTGGACAACCAACGCCAAGCTGGCCTAGCCTTCTCCGTCCCTCCATCGCAATAACTGGAAGTACAGGAATATTAACCTGTTTTCCATCGACTACGCTTTTCAGCCTCGCCTTAGGGACCGACTAACCCTGCGTCGATTAACGTTGCGCAGGAAACCTTGGTCTTTCGGCGTGCGAGTTTTTCACTCGCATTGTCGTTACTCATGTCAGCATTCGCACTTCTGATACCTCCAGCAAGCTTCTCAACTCACCTTCACAGGCTTACAGAACGCTCCTCTACCGCATCACCAAAGGTGATACCCGTAGCTTCGGTGCATGGTTTGAGCCCCGTTACATCTTCCGCGCAGGCCGACTCGACTAGTGAGCTATTACGCTTTCTTTAAAGGGTGGCTGCTTCTAAGCCAACCTCCTAGCTGTCTAAGCCTTCCCACATCGTTTCCCACTTAACCATGACTTTGGGACCTTAGCTGACGGTCTGGGTTGTTTCCCTTTTCACGACGGACGTTAGCACCCGCCGTGTGTCTCCCATGCTCGGCACTTGTAGGTATTCGGAGTTTGCATCGGTTTGGTAAGTCGGGATGACCCCCTAGCCGAAACAGTGCTCTACCCCCTACAGTGATACATGAGGCGCTACCTAAATAGCTTTCGAGGAGAACCAGCTATCTCCGAGCTTGATTAGCCTTTCACTCCGATCCACAGGTCATCCGCTAACTTTTCAACGGTAGTCGGTTCGGTCCTCCAGTCAGTGTTACCTAACCTTCAACCTGCCCATGGATAGATCGCCCGGTTTCGGGTCTATACCCAGCGACTAAACGCCCTATTAAGACTCGCTTTCGCTACGCCTCCCCTATTCGGTTAAGCTCGCCACTGAATATAAGTCGCTGACCCATTATACAAAAGGTACGCAGTCACCTAACAAAGTAGGCTCCCACTGCTTGTACGCATACGGTTTCAGGATCTATTTCACTCCCCTCTCCGGGGTTCTTTTCGCCTTTCCCTCACGGTACTGGTTCACTATCGGTCAGTCAGTAGTATTTAGCCTTGGAGGATGGTCCCCCCATGTTCAGACAAAGTTTCTCGTGCTCCGTCCTACTCGATTTCATTGATAAGAGATTTTCGTGTACGGGGCTATCACCCACTATGGCCGCACTTTCCAGAGCGTTCCACTAATCTCAAATCAACTTAAGGGCTGGTCCCCGTTCGCTCGCCACTACTAAGGGAATCTCGGTTGATTTCTTTTCCTCAGGGTACTTAGATGTTTCAGTTCCCCTGGTTCGCCTCTTGCACCTATGTATTCAGTACAAGATACTCAGCTTATGCTGAGTGGGTTCCCCCATTCAGAGATCTCTGGATCACAGTCTGTTTGCCGACTCCCCAAAGCTTATCGCAGGCTACCACGTCTTTCATCGCCTCTGACTGCCAAGGCATCCACCGTATGCGCTTCTTCACTTGACCATATAACCCCAAGCAATCTGGTTATACTGTGAAGACGACATTCGCCGAAAATTCGCATGTTGCTCTTTCGAGCAGAACTCACAAATTTTACCTTAGCCTGATCCACCAGCAGTGAAACTGGTGTTCAGTCTATTTCTATCACATATCCGAATTTTTAAAGAACGATCTGACAAAAGCCAGAAATCAACATTCAAGCCGAATGTTCATTTCTAAGTTCTGACAAGTTACTGCAAAAGTGGTGGAGCCAAGCGGGATCGAACCGCTGACCTCCTGCGTGCAAGGCAGGCGCTCTCCCAGCTGAGCTATGGCCCCGTATTCTACGGCTGAACCATGTAATGGTAGGTCTGGGCAGATTTGAACTGCCGACCTCACCCTTATCAGGGGTGCGCTCTAACCAACTGAGCTACAGACCTATAACAGGGTCGCGTTACAGCATCGTCTTTATACAAAGAATCAAGCAATTCGTGTGGGAGCTCATCAGCAGGCTGATGTCGTCGATTAAGGAGGTGATCCAGCCGCAGGTTCCCCTACGGCTACCTTGTTACGACTTCACCCCAGTCATGAATCACACCGTGGTAACCGTCCTCCCGAAGGTTAGACTAGCTACTTCTGGTGCAACCCACTCCCATGGTGTGACGGGCGGTGTGTACAAGGCCCGGGAACGTATTCACCGCGACATTCTGATTCGCGATTACTAGCGATTCCGACTTCACGCAGTCGAGTTGCAGACTGCGATCCGGACTACGATCGGTTTTGTGAGATTAGCTCCACCTCGCGGCTTGGCAACCCTCTGTACCGACCATTGTAGCACGTGTGTAGCCCAGGCCGTAAGGGCCATGATGACTTGACGTCATCCCCACCTTCCTCCGGTTTGTCACCGGCAGTCTCCTTAGAGTGCCCACCATAACGTGCTGGTAACTAAGGACAAGGGTTGCGCTCGTTACGGGACTTAACCCAACATCTCACGACACGAGCTGACGACAGCCATGCAGCACCTGTGTCAGAGTTCCCGAAGGCACCAATCCATCTCTGGAAAGTTCTCTGCATGTCAAGGCCTGGTAAGGTTCTTCGCGTTGCTTCGAATTAAACCACATGCTCCACCGCTTGTGCGGGCCCCCGTCAATTCATTTGAGTTTTAACCTTGCGGCCGTACTCCCCAGGCGGTCAACTTAATGCGTTAGCTGCGCCACTAAAATCTCAAGGATTCCAACGGCTAGTTGACATCGTTTACGGCGTGGACTACCAGGGTATCTAATCCTGTTTGCTCCCCACGCTTTCGCACCTCAGTGTCAGTATCAGTCCAGGTGGTCGCCTTCGCCACTGGTGTTCCTTCCTATATCTACGCATTTCACCGCTACACAGGAAATTCCACCACCCTCTACCGTACTCTAGCTTGCCAGTTTTGGATGCAGTTCCCAGGTTGAGCCCGGGGCTTTCACATCCAACTTAACAAACCACCTACGCGCGCTTTACGCCCAGTAATTCCGATTAACGCTTGCACCCTCTGTATTACCGCGGCTGCTGGCACAGAGTTAGCCGGTGCTTATTCTGTCGGTAACGTCAAAACACTAACGTATTAGATTAATGCCCTTCCTCCCAACTTAAAGTGCTTTACAATCCGAAGACCTTCTTCACACACGCGGCATGGCTGGATCAGGCTTTCGCCCATTGTCCAATATTCCCCACTGCTGCCTCCCGTAGGAGTCTGGACCGTGTCTCAGTTCCAGTGTGACTGATCATCCTCTCAGACCAGTTACGGATCGTCGCCTTGGTGAGCCATTACCCCACCAACTAGCTAATCCGACCTAGGCTCATCTGATAGCGCAAGGCCCGAAGGTCCCCTGCTTTCTCCCGTAGGACGTATGCGGTATTAGCGTTCCTTTCGAAACGTTGTCCCCCACTACCAGGCAGATTCCTAGGCATTACTCACCCGTCCGCCGCTGAATCAAGGAGCAAGCTCCCGTCATCCGCTCGACTTGCATGTGTTAGGCCTGCCGCCAGCGTTCAATCTGAGCCATGATCAAACTCTTCAGTTCAATACTGCTTGGGTTTTTAAGAAACCCTAAACTTGGCTCAGCAATCTCAAATGACTATGTGATTTCTCGCATGGTCACTTGTGATGCTGATAATCTTTCTGACTATCAGTCCGTACTCACAAGCACCCACACGAATTGCTTGATTCGATTTGTTAAAGAGCGTTTGGTTAAGAGCTTTTCGTCTCAACCGAGGCGCGCATTCTACGCTTTCCTCAGAGCCTGTCAAGCGTTTATTTTGAAGTTTTTTGCGAGAAACTCGTTCAACTTCAAACACTTGGCTCGCTGCGATCTCTCGTAGCGGGAGGCGAATCATACAGCACTTAGAAGCGCTGTCAACCACCATTTCAACCGCTATCGATCAGGCGATCGAAGCACCACCAGTACTACCTGGATTAAGCAACTCTTTGAATTTCAAGGAGTTTCTCATTCCGACTACGCTGGAAGTGGGGCGCATTATAAGGGGATTCAAGAGGGCGTCAAGGCTTTATTTCAAATCACTGAACATACATGCAAGAAGGTGTTTTGGCGGGCACCTTGCACCTCACCCTTGCAATTGCGCACTATATTGCACACCCACACCCATCATTAAAAGGATTGCCGCGTACAAATGAACACCCAGCCCCGCAGCTTGGCCACCATGCTGTTTCCTATAGGCCTGCTGCTTATCGCCATGGCATCGATACAGTCCGGTGCCTCCCTGGCCAAAAGCATGTTCCCGATCATCGGCGCACAAGGCACCACAACCCTGCGCCTGATCTTCGCCAGCATCATCATGCTTCTAATTCTGCGCCCTTGGCGCGTACGGATGACCACCAAGACGCTGCGCAATGTGATCATCTACGGCATGGCCCTGGGCGGGATGAATTTCCTCTTTTATATGGCACTGCAGACAACACCACTGGGCATCGCCGTAGCCCTCGAGTTCACCGGCCCATTGGCCGTAGCGCTTTTCGCGTCGCGGCGCGCCATTGATTTCCTGTGGATTGCACTGGCAGTCAGCGGCCTGCTGCTGCTGATCCCGGTCGGCCATGGCGGCCAGCCCCTCGACCTCACGGGAGCCGCCTATGCACTGGGTGCCGGCGTGTGCTGGGCCCTGTATATCCTCTTTGGCCAACGCGCCGGAGCAGAACACGGGATTCAGAGCGCAGCACTGGGTGTAGTGGTCGCGGCGATATTTGTTGCGCCGATCGGTATCGTTCATGCCGGCACCGCACTGTTGACACCTGCGCTCATACCACTGGCCCTAGGGGTCGCAATACTCTCGACCGCCCTGCCCTATAGCCTGGAAATGGTCGCCCTGACCCGCATGCCAGCCCGCACATTCGGCACTCTGATGAGCATAGAACCGGCCATTGGTGCCCTTTCCGGTTTATTGTTCCTGGGCGAGTTGCTGAGCGTAACCCAGTGGCTGGCCATTCTCGCCATCATTGCCGCATCAGTGGGTGCCACGCTGTCCATGCGCCGCGACGCGAAGCCCCCTGTTGCAGCCGACTGATTTGAGAAATATTTTCATTTGACCCGGAATTGGCCATTGTAGCGCGCAGTCCTGCTGATTAAGCTGTCACAAAACCATAATCTTTACGCTATCTACTTGCATGCACACGGATGTCAAAGGCTATTCAGGAAGAACCGAAGCGATAACGACAGGGTCAGACAACTGATCAACCCTGCATTTAAGGACAGGAATGAAACGTATTTTGCTCATCCTGGCCGTCTTGGCCATTGCCGGATGTGCCGCAACGGCCAAGACTGAGGTCAAAAAAGGGAAGAAGGGCCTGCACATCAACTGCTCCGGCCTCTCCTCATCCTGGGACAAGTGCTACAGCAAGGCCGCCACGGCCTGCAGCACACGCGGTTACAAGGTCATCGCCCGTTCTGGAGACACCGACGAAGAGCCGGGTGATTACCTCTTCGGCATCAACCCAGCCGGGTATACCAGCCGCAGCATGATCGTCATCTGCAAGTAAACAGAAAGGGCAGCTCGTGAGCTGCCCTTCTTTTATCTACTGCCCACCGCGGCTGCTCACAATGCTGCTGTGCGAGCTTCAAGCCAAGCCGATGCGTCGCCTGACAGCAGGGGAGCAAGGCGCTCGCGAACCGTCGCGTGGTAGCCGTTGAGCCACGCCAGTTCATCCTTGGTGAGGCACTCGGTGAGCAGGCAGCGTGCATCGATAGGGCATAACGTCAGGGTCTCGAAATCGAGGAAATCACCGAACTCACTTTTGCCCGATGCCCGGTTGACCACCAGGTTCTCGATGCGCACCCCCCAAGCGCCAGGGCGATAGGTCCCTGGCTCGATGGAACTGATCATCCCTTCCTGCATAGCGGTCTGCGGCGCGGTAGCAGCCTGATAGGCAATGACCTGCGGCCCTTCATGCACATTCATGAAATAGCCGACACCGTGCCCGGTACCATGGCCATAGTCGACCTGATCCGCCCAAATCGGCGCCCTCGCGATAGCATCGAGCAAGGGCGAAAGAATACCGCGCGGGAATGTGGCGCGTGACAGAGCGATCATACCCTTGAGCACCCGAGTGCAATCCTGCTTCTGCTCAAACGTCGGAGTGCCCACCGGAACCATCCGCGTGATGTCGGTGGTTCCGCCCAGATACTGCCCTCCCGAGTCGATAAGCAGCAAGCCATTGCCTTCAATGACCGCGTGAGATTGCTCGGTGGCACGGTAATGGGGCATTGCACCATTGGCATTGAAAGCTGCAATGGTCGAGAAACTCAGCGAGACGAAGCCGGGGCGCCGTGCACGCGCAGCACTCAGTTGTTCATCGATGGTCAGTTCGGTGATGGGTTCCTTACCTTGACTCGCCTCAAACCAGGCGAAGAACTCACACAGCGCTGCGCCATCCTGCTCCATGGTGTGGCGTATATGGACCAGCTCATCTTCACCCTTGCGTGATTTGCTCAATGTGGTCGGGTTCGGCCCTTCAATCAGCGAAACCTGGGGGCCTAGGTTCTTGAGCAGGCCACAGGTCACGCGCGCAGGATCGACCAAAAGCCGGCCGCCGGCAGGTACCTGTGACAGCGCTTCGCCGATCTCCGAATAATCACGCACCTCGATACCATCGGCTTCCAGTACATGGCGCAAATGCGCGTCAAGCTTTCCAGCGCCAACGAATAAAGCGGCGCGCTGCTGGCTGATCAACGCAAAGGAAACGAATACCGGGTTGTAGGAGACATCACTACCGCGCAAATTGAACAGCCAGGCGATGTCATCCAGGGTCGCAATGAAGTGCCAGTCTGCGCCCTTCTCTTCCATGGTGCGGCGCAACTGGGCAAGCTTTTCCGACCGACTGACTGTGGCGTGAGGCGGCAGGTGCTGATACACAGGGTTACTCGGCAGCGCAGGGCGCTCTTCCCAAACCTCGGCAAGCAAATCCTGGCTGGTTACCAAGCGAATGCCGCGCCCCCTGAGGCGCTCCTCGAGCTGGCGCGCAGACGCCAGCGCCATGACCGCCCCATCCACGGCCACTGTTCCTTTGGCCGGGACATTGTCGCCCAGCCATTCCAGCGCACCCGGCTTACCCGGCTGCAGCTTCATGAGTTCGATGCCGCTACCCGCCAACTCCTTGATAGCTTGCTCCCAGTAACGGCTATCGGCCCACACCCCTGCAAAATTTGCAGTGACCACCAACGTACCCACCGAACCATCGAAGCCCGACAGCCACCGCCGCCCCTGCCAATAGCCCGGCAGGTACTCAGAAAGATGAGGGTCGGCTGAGGGCACCAGCAGGGCATCGACCCCCTCCCTGGCCATTACCTCGCGCACACGCATCAGGCGCTCGGGAACCCTCTGCTCACGGGTGGTATGAACGTTCATTCGCACTCCTGCGGTAACATCTTGGTTGATCCAGATGCACGATAATGGAACAGCCAACCTCACCCTGCAATCGCGACGACTGACTCGCGGCCTGCAAGCCATCGTTGCGCGTGCAAAGGAACAGCGGTTCCTGCCACTACGAACCATCGATCGCTTCCACCTGAACTTCCCCAAACCATGGGCTTCACAATCAGTACATTCATTGCAGACAGGCTGATGCCCATGCCCAGCACCTGCGAATCAAAAGCGGGGGTCGTCCTCCTCGATGCTCGCGATCACACCCCTGAGCACGAACACGCAGTGCACCTGAAGCTGGCTGATGGCCTGGCCGAGCTTCTAGGGTGCGCGCGAGCAACCCCTGATCTGCCACCCAAAGCCGCCGACCACTATTACTACCTACCCACTGAAACCCTCATCGACCCGCAACGTTATGCCCACCTCGGCATCCGAACGGAACATGACCTGTTCGGGGGCTTGGTCAGTCATCCTTATATGGCAACCAAAGCGATCTCCCACCCGCTGCCTGCCAATGCCACCTTCCCCCCAGGCTGGACTGACGACTTCGCCCGCCAGGCCAGCGATGCCCTGCTGTGCGGTTACACCGTATTCAGCAAAGCCGATGCCCGGCGGGCCGCGCAGTTACTGCTGCGCGATGGCGCAGTACGGCTCAAGCCGGTGCTGGCATGCGCGGGGCGTGGGCAACAGGTGATCGTTCAACTGGATGAACTGGAACCATTGTTGGCCAACATTGATGATCAGGGCCTGGCCTTGTGGGGGCTGGTGCTGGAGGAGGACCTCAGTGAAGTGGAAACCTTCAGCGTTGGCCAAGTGCGTGTCGCCGGCCTGACCTGCAGCTACCTCGGCACCCAGCAGTTGACCCAGGACCACCAAGGTACCGAGGTATACGGAGGCTCCGACCTGCTGGTGGTGCGCGGCGACTACCAGGCCTTGTTGCAACTGCCACTGGAGGACCACCTGCGCCTTGCCATCAACCAGGCCCTGACCTATGAGCATGCAGCCGAGCAGCACTTCCCAGGCTTCATCGCCTCCCGGCGCAACTACGACATCGCCCGCGGCAAAAACCCTGAGGGCCACCTGCGCAGTGGCGTACTTGAACAATCCTGGCGTTTGGGTGGGGCCAGCAGCGCTGAGCTGCTGGCCCTGCAGGCCTTTGCCGATGACCCGGCACTGCAACGGGTGCGAGCCTCCACCCATGAAATATTCGGTACACCCAACCTTCCCACTGACGCCACCCTCTTCTATCAAGGAAACGACAGTGAACTCGGACAATTCTGCAAGTACGCGCGGATTCGCGAGTATGGCCATTCAGAGTGAAACCGTCGAATTGCAGGTCGACGACGACAGCATCGCCGGTACCTTGGTCAGCCCCGGAAGCAAGATGCCCGGGATCCTTTTCGTACATGGCTGGGGCGGTAGCCAGCAACGCGACCTTGCACGGGCCCGGCATATCACAGGGCTCGGTTGCGTGTGCATGACCTTTGACCTGCGGGGCCACGAAAAAACCGAAAGCCAGCGCCTTACGGTTACACGCGAGCAGAACCTCAAAGATTTGCTGGCTGCTTATGACCGCCTGGTCAGCCACCCCGCGGTGGACAACTGTGCGATCGCCATCATCGGCAGCAGCTATGGCGGCTACCTAGCCACCTTGCTGACCCTGCACCGCCCAGTGAAGTGGCTGGCTCTGCGCGTACCTGCGATGTACTGGGACGACGAATGGGACAAGCCCAAACAGACCCTGGACCGTCAGCGCCTGAAAGCCTACCGCCAGCGCCTGCTTGGCCCAGGTGACAATCGCGCCCTGGCTGCCTGCGCGGAGTTCGCTGGCGATGTGCTGCTGGTCGAGTCGGAACAGGACGACTATGTGCCGCACACCACGCTGATGAGCTACCGTTCGGCTTTCGTCAGCGCCCACTCGCTTACCCACCGCATCGTCGACGGCGCCGACCACGCACTATCGAGCGAGCAAAGCCAGAAAGCCTACAGTTCGATCCTCGCATCGTGGATCAGCGAGATGGTGATAGGCGCGCGCCTGGACCGCTATCCCCACTATGCCCCTTGGTATGCCTGAGGCGCGCCGACCTGGCAGTGCAGGCCACCGTCGACACCCCGCGCCAGGCTTCGTAACGCCTGATAAGCGGCAAAGTTGACGCTGCGCGCCTGATGTCGACGCACGATTTCGAGGAAGGGCTCTTCGACAAAAGACGCAGTTGCCGCTACCCAAGCCTGTCGTGATTGCCACTGTAGACACTGCAATACGCGGCTACCGTCATCGCTGGCCTGGATGCTGACTTCTTGCAGTCCCTCAAAACGCGAGGCCAGCTCCTCAGCGCGAATTACCAATGCGTGGGCAAGTGCCTCCTGGCGGGTGGCAGGCACTTCATATTCGATCATCTGGGTGAACCACAGCGGTTGCGGCATGGCCAACATGGGCAGTCTCCTTGCTCCGGACGCTTGCAGCGCGATGATCGGCAGGGTAAAACCTCCAGTTAACTCAAGGTCAAGAGCTTTTTCGCATGCCCAGACATACGCCGACCACCCACGAAAAGCTGCTCAGTGTCGGCCAGCTGGCCGCGCGCAGCGGTGTGGCGGTAACCGCTCTGCACTTTTATGAAACCAAAGGCCTGATCCAGAGTTCCCGCAACGCCGGCAACCAGCGCCGTTACCCACGGGCGATGCTGCGCCGCGTGGCGGTGATCAAGATGGCTCAGCGCTTGGGCATCCCGCTGGCCAACATCGCCAGGGCCCTGGCGACGCTACCAAATGATCACATTCCTACCGCCGAGGACTGGCGACGATTGTCCGAAGGCTGGCGCGAAGACCTCGATCGGCGCATTGGCGAAATGATCCTGTTGCGCGATCAACTTGACGGCTGCATCGGCTGCGGTTGCATGTCGCTGAAGGACTGCCCGCTTCGCAACCGCCAGGATCACCTCGCCGGCGAGGGGCCCGGGCCGCATCTGCCCTGAACTACGCATTCATCCCGCGCACCGCCTATAACTAATGGCACCCGATGCTACTGACCCAGGAGGCAGCATGAGCAAGCAGGCGCTGATCGTCATCGACATCCAGAACGACTATTTCCCCGGAGGCAAGTGGCCCCTGGAAGGCGCCAACTCGGCGGCCGACAATGCGGCAAAGCTGCTGGCCGCGGCACGCCAGCGAGGCGACCTTGTGGTGCATGTGCGGCATGAGTTCGAAAGCGAAGACGCGCCGTTCTTCACTCCCGACTCCCAAGGCGCTGCGATTCACGCAAAAGTCCAGCCGCTGGATGACGAGCCCGTCGTGCTCAAGCACAAGGTGAATGCATTTCTTGATACCGATCTAAAGCGCAAGCTCGATGACCAAGGTGTAAAAACACTCACCATAGTCGGCAGCATGAGCCACATGTGCGTCGATGCCGCCACGCGAGCAGCAGCTGACTTTGGCTACGAAGTCACGGTGGCGCACGATGCCTGCGCCACCCTGCCTCTTGAGTTCAATGGCAAGCAAATACCGGCGGCCCAGGTGCACGATTCGGTGATGGCTGCACTCGCCTTTGCGTACGCCAAAGTGGTGAAGACCGATGACCTTCTGAAAAACTGACCGTTCAAATTACTACGTTGCGTACGAAACGCGTCGGCACCGCACCATCGTTGCGGTAGGCATAGAGGCAGTTACTGGCAAACACATGAAACTGACCGACGTGCAGGCAGTACTCGATCTGCTCGATGATCAGCGTCAGTTGCCCTTCAGCCACATAGATCTGCTCGCTCCAGCCCTCGGCATCGGCTTCACTGGTGTAGCACTCACCCGGCGCCAGGGTCCACTCCCAAATCTCAACCTCTCGCCGAGCGGCGCTGCTGGCCAGCAGCACCGCCTTGCTCTGGGGATGCTCACCTGCCCAGGCCAGTTCGTCGATGCGGCTGGTATCACGCAGGTCGGGCGCCTGGATCAGCCGGCTGAAGGCAACCCCCAACGCTTCGGCTATCAGGTCGAGGGTAGTCAGGCTGACGTTCTTCTCACCGGCCTCGATCGCCACCAGCATGCGCCGGCTGACACCAGAGCGCTCGGCCAAAGCACTCTGGCTCATCCCCACTGCATTGCGCAGGGCGCGAACGTTGAAGCTCACATGCTGCAGCACCGAAGCACGGTGCGCGGAATCTTTGTGCACTATATTGCTCACTTCTAAAGGTTGCGCAGTATACTGCCCACTTTGCGGCGATTGTGCGCTGCCACTTCCGAGTAAGCAAGACAATGACCCAACCGATCAACCGCCAGCAGACCACCGTATCCTTGCGCCTGAGCAAGGCCGAGGTGGTACTGGTGTTCATCACCATGCTGTGGGGCGGCACCTTCCTGCTGGTGCACAACGTCATGACCGTGAGTGGCCCGATGTTCTTCGTCGGCCTGAGGTTTGCTGCTGCCGCCTTGTTCGTGGGCCTTGTCTCGATACGCGCGCTGCCTGGGCTGACATTCACCGAAATGAAGGCCGGCGTGCTGATCGGTGCCACTATCATGCTAGGTTATGGTCTGCAAACCATGGGTCTGCAAACCATCAGCAGCAGCCAGTCGGCCTTTATTACTGCACTGTATGTGCCCTTCGTACCGCTGTTGCAGTGGCTGGTGCTTGGCCGTCGTCCAGGGCTGATGCCAAGCCTGGGTATCTGCCTGGCGTTCCTCGGCCTGATGCTGCTCGCCGGCCCCGACGGCGGCATCCTGCGTTTCAGCGAAGGCGAAGTCGTGACCTTGGTGAGCGCCGTGGCCATCGCCGCCGAGATCATTCTGATCAGCCGGTATGCCGGACAGGTCGATGTGCGCCGCGTCACCGTTGTGCAACTGGCCACCGCATCTCTGCTGTCGTTCCTGATGATCGTACCGACTCAGGAGCGCATCCCCGACTTCTCTTGGCTATTGTTGCTCAGTGCACTGGGGCTGGGTGCCATGAGCGCAGTGATCCAGGTAGCGATGAACTGGGCGCAGAAATCGGTATCGCCAACCCGCGCCACGCTCATCTACGCCGGCGAGCCGGTGTGGGCGGGCATCGTCGGCCGCATCGCCGGCGAGCGTCTGCCCGGTGTGGCGCTTATAGGCGGCCTATTGATCGTCATCGCCGTGGTGGTCAGCGAACTTAAAGTTCGACGCCTACGCAATGAAAGCGAAGAGCTCAAGCTAGAGGGCGAACGCGAAGGCGGGCTGTAAAGCAGTGAACAACAGCTATGCTCGTAAAAAACTGTTATAAAAAAACGGCTTGTCACACCCTGTTTGTATGATTCTGCGACAGCTTGCGTGTTGGTGATCACCTGCGCGGCACGTATGATCCTTGGCAAACCTTTCCAGAATAGAATGCTATGTCCTTGATAGTGCTACTGCTTCTGCCGTTCTTGGGCAGTTGCCTGGCAGCTGTGCTGCCGCACAACGCACGTAATGCCGAGTCGATCCTGGCTGGGCTCGTGGCCCTGGTCGGCACCGTCCAGGTAGCACTGCTGTACCCCCAGGTTGCCCACGGCGGTGTGATCCGCGAGGAGTTCCTCTGGCTGCCCAGCCTGGGCCTGAACCTGGTACTGCGCATGGACGGCTTCGCCTGGCTATTCTCGCTGCTGGTACTGGGCATAGGCACCCTGGTGTCGCTGTACGCGCGCTACTACATGTCGCCACAGGACCCGGTACCACGCTTCTTTGCCTTCTTTCTGGCGTTCATGGGCGCCATGCTCGGCCTGGTGATCTCGGGCAACCTGATCCAGCTGGTGTTTTTCTGGGAGCTGACCAGCCTGTTCTCGTTCCTGCTGATCGGCTACTGGCACCACCGCGCCGACGCCCGACGCGGGGCCTACATGGCGTTGATGGTTACCGGCGCCGGCGGCCTGTGCCTGTTGGTCGGCGCGTTATTGCTCGGCCATGTGGTGGGCAGCTATGACCTGGACAAAGTGCTGGCTGCCGGCGAGACCATTCGCCAGCACGCGCTGTATCCAGTGCTGCTGCCCCTGATCCTGGTCGGAGCATTGAGCAAGAGCGCGCAGTTCCCCTTCCAGTTCTGGCTCCCTCATGCCATGGCAGCACCAACCCCGGTTTCGGCTTATCTTCACTCGGCAACCATGGTGAAGGCCGGGGTGTTTTTACTCGCACGGTTGTGGCCGGTGCTTTCGGGCAGCGAGGAGTGGTTCTGGATCGTCGGTGGTGCGGGAGCCATAACCCTGCTGCTGGGCGCCTTCGCAGCGATGTTCCAGAATGATCTCAAGGGCCTGCTGGCTTACTCGACCATCAGCCATCTGGGCCTGATCACGCTTCTATTGGGTTTGAATAGCCCACTCGCCGCAGTGGCCGCCGTGTTTCACATACTCAACCATGCCACTTTCAAGGCCTCGCTGTTCATGGCCGCCGGCATCATTGACCACGAAAGCGGCACCCGTGACATCCGCCGCCTCAGCGGGCTGATCCGTCTGGTGCCCTACACCGCGACCCTGGCGATGGTGGCGAGCGCCTCGATGGCCGGCGTGCCATTGATGAACGGTTTCCTGTCCAAGGAAATGTTCTTCGCCGAAACCGTGTTCATCAGCTCCACCGCTTGGGTCGAGGCCGCGCTGCCGGTAATAGCCACCTTGGCCGGCACTTTCAGCGTTGCCTACGCTTTGCGCTTCACCGTTGACGTGTTCTTTGGCCCTGCAGCCCAAGACCTGCCTCACACACCTCACGAACCACCACGCTGGATGCGCGCGCCAGTCGAACTGCTGGTGCTTACCTGCCTGGTGGTGGGTATTTTCCCTGCCCAGTCGGTCGGCCCGTTACTGGCCGCTGCAGCCCTTCCAGTGGTGGGTGGTACTCTGCCGGAGTACAGCCTGGCCATCTGGCACGGCTGGAATGCCCCGCTGATCATGAGCCTGGTGGCCATGAGCGGCGGCATCGTGCTCTACCTGCTGCTGCGCAACCAGTTGCGCCGAGGGCGGTTCCCGTATCCCCCCCTGATCGAGCGTTTCAATGGCAAGCGCCTGTTCGAGCACGGCCAGGTGCACCTGATGTTACTGGCCCGGCGCATCGAGGGGCTGCTGACCACTCGCCGCCTGCAGGCACAACTGTTCATGCTGGTGCTTGCCGCCTTCCTCGCGGGGCTCACACCAATGCTGTACAGCGGCCTGAGCTGGGGTGACCGCCCTAAAATACCGGGCTCAGGCGTGTTCGTCGCCCTTTGGCTGATCGCTATCGCCTGCGCCATTGGCGCCGCCTACCAAGCCAAGTATCACCGTTTGGCCGCCTTGATCATGGTTGGCGTCTGCGGCCTCATGACCTGCATCACCTTCGTATGGTTCTCCGCACCTGACCTGGCGCTGACCCAACTGGTCGTCGAGGTTGTCACGACGGTACTGATCCTGCTCGGCCTGCGCTGGCTGCCGCGGCGTATCGAGGGCGTCTCACCGCTGCCCGGCAGCCTCGACCGTGCCCGCATGCGGCGCGTGCGCGACCTGCTGCTGGCAATCCTGGTCGGCGGCGGCATGGCGCTGCTGTCCTACGCCATGCTGACACGACCAACGCCGAACGACATTTCCTCGTTCTACCTGAGCCGAGCCTTGCCACAAGGTGGCGGTACCAACGTGGTCAACGTGATGCTGGTTGACTTCCGCGGCTTCGACACCCTGGGCGAGATCACCGTGCTGGTGGCCGTCGCCCTGACCGTATTCGCCCTGCTGCGCCGCTTCCGCCCACCCAAGGAGAGCATGCAACTGCCAGCTCAGCAGCGCCAGCTTGCACCCGACGTGGTCACCGACCTGATCAACCCGCGCCATGCCACCGACACAGCTTTGGGCTTCATGATGGTGCCTGCGGTGCTGGTACGACTGCTGCTGCCGATCGCCCTGCTGATCTCGATGTACCTGTTCATGCGGGGCCACAACCAGCCTGGCGGTGGCTTTGTCGCTGGCCTGGTGATGTCGGTGGCATTCATCCTCCAGTACATGGTCGCAGGGACCCAATGGGTCGAAGCCCAGATGAGCCTGCGCCCACTGCGCTGGATGGGCACCGGGCTATTGTGCGCAACACTGACAGGGGTCGGCGCCATGCTGCTGGGCTACCCGTTCCTGACCACGCATACCGCCCACCTGCACCTGCCAGTGCTGGGCGATGTGCATGTGGCCAGCGCGCTGTTCTTCGACGTGGGCGTGTACACCGTTGTGGTCGGCTCGACCCTGCTGATCCTCACAGCCCTGGCACACCAGTCGGTGCGAGCCTACCGCCCGGGTAATCCGTCCAAACCCAGCCAAGCAGGAGCCGCCTGATGGAAGAAGTCATCGCAGTCGCCATCGGCGTACTGGCAGCATCGGGCGTGTGGCTTATCCTGCGCCCACGGACCTATCAGGTGATCATGGGCCTGTGCCTGCTGTCGTATGGCGTCAACCTGTTCATCTTCAGTATGGGCAGCCTGTTCATCGGCAAGGAGCCGATCATCAAGGAAGGCGTGACACAGGACCTGCTGCACTACACCGACCCACTGCCCCAGGCGCTGGTTCTGACGGCCATCGTCATCAGCTTTGCCATGACCGCCCTGTTTCTGGTGGTGCTGCTGGCATCTCGCGGCCTGACCGGCACCGACCACGTGGATGGCCGGGAGCGTGATGAATGAGTGAGATGAGCCGACTGATCATCGCCCCCATCCTGCTGCCGTTGCTGACCGCAGCAGTGATGCTGATACTGGGCGAGAAGCACCGCCTGCTCAAGGCGCGCCTCAACCTGCTGTCCACCTTCAGCGGCCTGGTCATCGCCGTCAGCCTGCTGCTGTGGGTGCGCGTCCAGGGCCAGGCGGAATCGATCGGTGTGTACCTGCCGGGCAACTGGCCCGCGCCTTTCGGCATCGTGCTGGTGGTTGATCACCTGTCGGCGCTGCTGCTGACTTTGACCGGGGTCATCGGCATCAGCGCCCTGCTGTTCGCTCGCGCCCGCTGGGACAGCGCCGGCGCCAGCTTCCACGCACTGTTCCAGATCCAGCTGATGGGCCTGTATGGTGCCTTCCTGACAGCCGATCTGTTCAACCTGTTCGTCTTTTTCGAAGTGCTGCTAGCGGCCTCTTATGGCCTGCTGCTGCACGGATCGGGGCGAGCGCGGGTGCGGGCCGGCCTGCACTACATTGCCATCAACCTGTTCGCTTCTTCGCTGTTTCTGATTGGCGCCGCGATGCTTTACGGCGTAACCGGCACCCTCAACATGGCCGACCTCGCGCTGAAAGTACCGTTGGTGCCCGAAGCCGACCGTGGTTTGCTGCACGCGGGCGCGGCAATCCTGGCCATAGCCTTCCTGGCAAAGGCCGGCATCTGGCCGCTGAATTTCTGGCTGGTTCCGGCCTATGCCTCGGCCAGCGCACCCGTAGCCGCATTGTTCGCCATCATGACCAAGGTTGGCCTGTACGCTGTGTTACGGCTCTGGTCCCTGTTGTTCTCGGGTCAAGCCGGTGCATCGGCGCATTTCGGCGGGCAATGGCTGATCTATGGGGGCTTGGTCACGCTTGCCATCGCAGCCGTGTCGATACTTGCCGCACAACGCCTGGAGCGCATGGCAGCACTGAGCATACTGGTTTCGGCAGGCACCCTGCTTGGCGCGATCGGCTTTGCTCAGCCAGCCCTGACCGGTGCAGCGTTGTTCTATCTGGTCAATTCAACCCTGGCACTGTGTGCACTGTTCCTGCTCGCCGAGCTGGTGGAGCGCTCTCGCTCGGCCAATGAGCCACCACTGGAGGACGAAGAAGGCAGCATGCCCTCGCCACTCGAGTCGTTGCACCCACCCAAAGGCATCAACCTCGACGATGAGCAGAAGGCAGTCATAGGCCAGATCATTCCCTGGACCATGGCGTTCCTGGGCCTGAGTTTCATTGCCTGTGCGTTGCTGATCATCGGCATGCCACCGCTCTCCGGCTTCGTCGGCAAACTCAGCTTGATCAGCGCGCTGTTCAACCCACTGGGGTTGGGCGTGCCGGCCGAGCAACCACTGTCAGCAGCCGGCTGGGCGCTGGTAGCCCTGCTCATCCTGTCCGGCATGGCCTCGTTGATCGCTTTCGGCCGCGTGGGCATCCAGCGCTTCTGGAAGCCTGAAGAGCGGCCCTCCCCCGCGCTGCGACACTACGAATGCCTGCCGATCGTCATTTTGCTGGGCCTGTGCATCATGCTCAGCTTCAGAGCCGAGCCGCTGCTACGTTACACCCAGGACACTGCAGCCAGCCTGCAGACCCCTGACACCTACATCAGGGCCGTAATGGCTGTACAGCCTATCCCTGGCCCGACCACGCTCGACGCACAGGTGCAGCCATGAGCCGACTTTTCCCCGCACCGCTGTTGTCTGTAGCACTGTTCATACTGTGGTTGCTGCTGAACCTCTCGGTCAGCCCGGGTAATCTGCTGCTCGCAGCCGCGCTTGGCTTTCTGGCGCCACTGCTGATGGCACCGTTGCGCCCCCAGCACGCCCATGTGCGCAGGCCGCTGGTGATAGCGAGCCTGATTGGCCGGGTGGGTATCGATGTCATCCAGTCCAACCTGCAAGTAGCCCTGCGCGTGCTGCGCGCCGGGCAACATCCGCCTCGCTCTGCCTTTGTCCATATCCCGCTGGACCTGCGCGACGCCCACGGCCTGGCGGCACTATCGATGATCACTACCGTAGTGCCCGGTACCGTCTGGTCAGAACTGGCCCTGGACCGCAGCGTCCTGTTGCTGCACGTGTTCGACCTCAAGGATGAGAACGCTTTTATCGAGCACTTCAAACACACCTATGAACGACCGCTGATGGAGATTTTCCAATGACAGGCCTGCTAGCCTATGCAGTGCTCGCCAGCTTGTTCATCTTCGCCTTGGCCATGGGCCTGACGCTGATCCGGTTGTTTCGCGGCCCCTCCGCCCAGGACCGGGTACTGGCACTGGACTACCTGTACATCCTGGCCATGCTCATGATGCTGGTATTGGGAATCCGCTATGCCAGCGATACCTACTTTGAAGGTGCTCTGCTGATTGCGCTTTTCGGCTTTGTCGGCTCGTTTGCCCTGGCCAAGTTCTTGCTGCGTGGTGAGGTAATAGAATGACCGAAGTTCTTGAACTACCGCTCTGGCTCGAGCTAGTTACCGCTGCCCTGCTGCTGCTCGGCAGCCTGTTCGCGTTGATCGGGGCCATTGGCCTGCTGCGCCTCAAGGATTATTTCCAGCGCATGCACCCACCAGCACTGGCCTCGACCATCGGGGCCTGGTGCGTTGCCTTGGCTTCGATCATCTACTTCTCATGGCTCAAGCAAGGCCCTGTACTGCACGCTTGGTTGATCCCAGTTCTACTGTCGATCACATTACCGGTCACTACGCTACTATTGGCCAGGGCGGCACTGTTTCGCAAACGCATGTCCGGGGAAGCAGTACCCGAAGAAGTCAGTAGCGGCCAAGCGGGGGGCAATTGATGTGCGGCACGCTCATTCCTGGGTGATCCGCTGCAACTCCCGGCGCACCATGGCGACGTAGGGAGGCGGGCCTGATTGATAGAGCTGGGCCGCCACCCAAGTCAACCAGGCGGCCTGCATCTCATCGCGCCGCGCCAGCAAACGTTCTGCCTGAGCCACGGCCATGGCCTTATGTTGTCGATGGAACGCGGCACGGCTGCCATCCGCCTCCTGCCCCTCGTTCATTCACTCGCCTTGAACGTGGTCAACTCGCCCTTGCGCCATTTTGCGACCTTACCGGTCACGGCCTTGAGCAGCTTGCCAAGGCCCTCTTGGACTTGCTGTTGAGCCGCGAACACCAGCATTACGCCTTGGCCTTCACGGAACACGATACCTTCACCCTCCGGCACCGAGACAAAGGCATAGTCCCCCACGCCGTAGACGTTCAGTTTGATCTCACGAAAGCGCATTTCCAACTTGCCGCCTTCACGACTGGGCAATACGGCAGCACGAAAGTGGTCACCCACCTTCAATTCCAAACGCTGCTTGTCATCGACCACCAACGCACTCTCGGTGTCGATTTCGGCCATATAGAGGCCTTCAGGGTTCTGCTCGGTGACATAAACGAAGCGGCCCTGAAACAGCTTGGCCAACTTACCGCGCAAATCGCCAAGGGCGAACAAAGCGTGGGTATCCAGAGTACTGACTGCCAATGAAGTAATCCTCAAACCGGTAACATCCGCCCCCACTCACCACCGGTGAGGCACGGCCCTTTCATTTCGATAGGCGAAAAGAGTAATGAAGCGATGTGCATAACGTCTGTGCCTTCTGGCTATACAGCATGGAGGAAACTTTACTCCTGCTTGCCAGACTTTGCCCAAATGGCGGGTTTAGGCACATTCCCCAACCGGGAAGCGTAATGCCCTACAACTATTCCGTCAGAAAAGATGCGATAGATAACGCCAGGCCCTTCGGCAGAACGGGCTCTGCAATCCATCAGCGCATTACTGGGAAAGAAATATGCACGAAAACACAGAAACACGTCGAGAGGCAAAGCGCATTTATTCTCGCTCCATACCGCGTTACGTCGTCATACCTGCCGGCATCGAGTTCTTCCACGTCACTGAAAGCGCTACCGGCAGAGTAAAGGGGTTTCGACGTCGTCACCATGAAGCCTGCGAACTGGCCCGTAGCCTCGAAAACTGAACCACAGTCAGGCAGCGCGGCCTTTCTCCAGCTGTTTAAGCCAGGCCGCCTGACACTCCAGCGCCTCACCACGTGTTGCATACGCAGTGCCGCGACGCTCGCCATTCACCAGCACCACCCAACATACTCGGCGGCCCAGCGCCTGCAGGGTAGCGGGCACACCTGAGCCAATCATCACGGCCACATCGACTCGGCTATTCATCATTCCCTCCGGAATTTACTTAGCAACCTAACGATAGAGCCATGATACGCCCGCCAACACGCCGGAGAAAGCCAACATTGGTACAGCAGTATTGCGCCAGCAGCAACAAAGTGGCCGGTACAAGGTAGCAAGCGCAAAAAGCCCCAAGGATCGCTCCGTGGGGCCTGGCACACAACGCTCGGTCAGATCTGGCGCTGGTGGCGATCGAGCTGCTCGTGGCGCTCCTGGGCTTCGATGCAGTACTTGGTGGTCGGGCTGATCAGCAGGCGCTGCAGGCCGATCGGCTCACCACTGTCGTCACACCAGCCGAAGCTTTCGTCAGCGATACGGCCCAAGGCCATTTCCAACTGCGGTAGCAGGCGCTGGTCACGCTCGATGGCATTTACCAGCCAGTGACGTTCTTCTTCGACCGAGGCCACGTCGGCAGGATCCGACGGGGTATCCAGGCTTTCGATAGTGGCACGGCTCAGCTCGATGCGTTCATGGGTTTCTACTTTCATCGCCTGCAACAGGCCAGTGAAGAAGGCCAGTTGTTCAGCGTTCATGTAGTCATCGGCCGACATGGCCAGCAACTGTTCCTTGGTCATCGATTTCTCTATGAAAAAATGTGCATTTGGGCGATTCGTGTGTCGCCGACACCTGGGCATCGGCACCAGAATTCTTCAAGCGCCAATCGGCACTCTTTTGCAGGGGGCGGCAGTCTAAGGCCCCTCGTCGCAAGGGGCAACACCAATGACGGGGTAATTGAGCGAAATGACGTGGTTTGCGCCTGACGGGGGCGGTTTGCCGATTCGCGGTACTGCTGGCAGTACATCTGTATAGCCCCGACCCATCCCTCAGACGGTTTCATGGCGCCCTTCTCACACAAAGATCCCAGCCATGACGCCCTCTATCAGACTCCCACGCAGCCCCACATTGCCTTGCGCCGTTGCCGACAGGTTCGCAAGCCGCCCCACTCTGTTCGAAGTGGCTGCACGACTGTTGGTCGAGCACTGGCATGACTATGGCCTGGATACCCGCCTCGACCCATTGTCCCTGCAATTGGCCAGTTTCGGGCAGGTGGAGGATACAGCCTACATACGCCCTTTGTACCAGGTGCTGGTAGAGCGCTATTGCCAGCGCGAAACACTCAACCTGACTGCAAAGCAGGACGTACTCTGTCGCAACCATATGGTCGACCCGTCTCACCCCGTTCCGGTTGACCTACATGCGCTCGAAAAGCTCTTGAACGACTGCGGGCCCATCCTACTGGATACCTACCGCAGCGCGATCATTGACTACTGGTGCGACGCAGACAACCAAGGGGAAACCCCTTGGTTGTGGCTCGCCCGGCACCTGCAGGGGCTGCTGCGCAGTGCCGCCGAACAAGCCAGCGCCGAGGACCGGCTGGTCGCTGCAGAACCAGCACTCAAGTCCTTGTCCAAAGGAGCGGCCGGGCCTGCCGACCTGCTCACCCTTTCCAGCAGCCAAGGCATTTCCATCAAGACACTGGCATGCAACTTTTCCGCCGACTGGCAGCAAGACCCCTTCCTCGCCAGCGCTCTGCTGATCGAACGTGCCGAGGCACCTGGCCAACAGCCCTTTACCCTGTTGTTTACCCCAGTGGGGCGGCTACTGTCGTTTTCTTCGCGCGCACAGTTGCTGGAGGGCATCGCTCGGCACTGGCCAACAGTCTTGGCCAAGTCGCCGCCAACCGTGCACCTGGGCACTCCCGAGGGGCAGTTGTTCCACGCCCAAGCCGCAAACCTGCTGCAGCAACAACTGGAAGGCATGGACCTGGCCGCCTCTGCCTTCAATGACCAAAGCAGCGCGCAGCAGCTTGCCGACGCCCTGGATCGCCTCACCTCCATGGCGCATATATGCAGCATCAAAGACCAGGCCCGCCAGGAAGCGCTAGCCAACCAGTTGCCACGCTGGATACAGAATGCAGCGCCCCTGGCCTTGATCGTTTATAGCTCGATGCTTAGGGATGTCGCTCGTAACACCTTCCAGGCCGAGGGCAGGACTTGGTTGAGCGGCGTGCCAAACGCACAGGCGTTTGCCTGCGAGCGCCTGGCCGAACTGATCCGCCGTGATCACCCGGAGTCCACCTTGGTTCCAGCAGCTGTGCGCGTGATCAATCATCAGGTTACCTCGACCGGGATCCCGCTTCCTGGCGAAATATCCAACGGTGGGGCCATCAAACCTGTCAGCTTTACCCTGGCACAGCTGGCCATCGCCAATCTAGGGCTGCTCCGACCTGGCGAAGTCACATTGGAAACCACAGACGGTCAAGCCATACCTGGCTGGCTCGACACGCTGGCACTGCGCGCCCTGATAACCGAGGCGGACATTGGTGCCACCTACCCTGCGCGGTTACGCGCGCTGCTGCTCGATGACGTGAAGACGCGCGCCAGCCGCGAAAGACTGTTCGCAAAACAGCTGAGCACACAACTGCCAACAAAGATCATGAGCAGTTACCTTGAGCATGGTCGGCCCACGCCGACGGCAGTGCTGGCAACGGAGCAGGTCTTCGCGCCCCTGCCCAACGAGCACAGCACGTGGGTATTGCGGCCCTTGGGTCTGCTGCGAACGATGGACGCGGCCGCCGATCATCCGCTCAACACCTGGCTCATCGAGGATGACTCCCTGAAATGCACACGTTGCCTGCTGTACCGCCCCCTGCACAGCGAGCCAGTAGTGGAATACGCCGACCGCACCGCATTACTGGTGGCTATCGGGGAGGCCGGCGAGCTGCAGGATGATGTGCTTCATCGCCTGCCTGAGCTGGACCAGCGCATCTATGCCCACGGTGGCTTCAGGGAACCACACCTGTTCCACCCTCTGGACGATGACTGGGCGGTACCGTGGGGCAAGCCAGCACCCGTTACCTTGTCGCGCGAAGCCGCCATAGCCAATCCTGCGCGTGTCATTTACCAGGCCTGCGTGCTGGAGACCCTGAGCAACTTCAAGGCGCAATCGGCAAGCAGCGCGCAATCCCGCTGGCAGCGCTGGGAGGAACTGGGCTGGTTGCTGCTCAACACCGTATTACCGTTTGTCGAAGGGCCGCTGGCCGAAGCAGCCTGGCTGGCTCAGATGGAAACTGCATTCGCTCGCCTGTTTGTTGCCAGTGATCAAGCCGGGGCAGATAACCACACGGGCGACTGGATCCAACTGTTGGTCAATGTTGCTTTTCTGATCTTCACCCATACCATGAAGCGGCAGGAACTGGATCACCCGCTGGACGCACTTCATGCGCCTGGCCAACCTGATGTATCAGTATCGGCTCCTGTGGTGCTTACCCGCCCGACTCCGGCACAACTCGACTTCAGTTGGGCTCAGCCCACGCTCAGGCTTGACAACAACCAGGCCCGAGCGCTTGCCGCCCTGCGTTCAGATGTATCACCAACGGCGCTCGGCTCGCCGACTCCGAGTGGACCGATGCGTGGCTTGTACGTGCATGGCGGTCACCTCCTGGTGCAGATCGAGGCCGCGGTGTTCAAGGTTCAGTTGGACACGACGCTTGACCAGTTGCGTATTGTTGGCGGCGAGAAGGATGAGAAACCAGGACCATTGCTAAGACGCGACGAGGCGGGGCGCTGGCAACTGGACCTGCGCCTGCGTCTGCGTGGCGGCATGCCGCCTTCCAAGCGGATCGCCCAGCTTCGGGAAGCGCGTAAACAGAAGACTCAGGAGATGATCGAACGCGTGGCGAACGACTCTAAGAGCATTGCAGACCAATTGCCTTATCTGGACAAATTGCGCGATCTGGCAAAGCGTTCAGATGAACGGAGGGTGCTACAAAACTGCCTCGCCAAATTGCAGGCCTTTGAAACGTTGGTAAATGAACATATTCAGCGCTTTGAGCAACTGAATGAACTGGCGCCTGTGGCCGACTACAAGTCCAAGCGCGCCGGCACGCTCTATCATCACCTCAATTGCCAACTGCAAGTCAGTGATGTGCTAATGCGCCTATACAAACCCGAGCGAGCTCATCTGTTGGACATGATCGAGCACAAAAGCAAGGAGACACCGCAGGACCAGGCCATTCTTGCAACGCGGCTGGGTAACTTGGCACCACTGATCGATAGCCTGTTCGACAACGCCACCGCGTTCAATCTGACCCTGGAACAGCTACGGCAGCTGGCCAGCCCTTCGCTACCCAGTGCAATGAAGATGGTGGAAAAACTGCAGCAGTTGAAGCAAACCCCGCAAGGCAGATCGTCGCCCTTGCACTGGCGCCTGATGCGCATCGAAAACTGTATCAACCGCTTGGCGCTGGAGCCACTGGACGATGCGGGCCAATACTGGCTCAACCGTACATGGGGCAACCTGGAGTTGGCCATCGGCCAGCAGTTGCAGTTGAACAAACGGATCAACGCCAGTGACGAAGCCAAGCGTCGCTTGCTGGAAAATATCGTACAGCATCTGCAAAGTGCCAAACGCCAGGGGCTGAACCTGCAAAGTCAGTTCGACGAGCCTGCGATCCCCCCGGCCTTGATTACTTTACGTAGTGATATCAGGGAGTTGACCACAAACACGGTCAGCGAGCTCGCAGAATACCCCGAGCTGCCCCAAAGTAGCTCCGTAAGGCAGCTCAGCCAGCATTTGCCCGGCCTTATCGAAACCCGCGATGATGGGTTGCTGCTGGGCCAACCGCGTACCGACGACAACACCATCATCGATATTCCTGGCAGCGATGACGGCGC
This sequence comes from Pseudomonas sp. M2, assembly GCF_015751845.1. NCBI lineage: Bacteria > Pseudomonadati > Pseudomonadota > Gammaproteobacteria > Pseudomonadales > Pseudomonadaceae > Pseudomonas > Pseudomonas sp. M2. Next base: position 4,330,778 of record NZ_JADOUD010000001.1, on the reverse strand, counting down.
GGTTGTACGCAGTTACAAGCGAGAGAATGAGCAATGGCTGCCTACTCCTGCAGAGCAGCACAGGCCGGGGCCTCAGCCCCCCAGGAAGCTCAAAACACTGTTCAAGGAAAGCAACAAGCGCCTGGCCAGCGCCAGAAAGAGCCTGGCCGTCATGCAAGGCATCAGGGCCGACACCTGCCTGCCAGTGGAGATCGAGGAGATACTACTGCAGCATCGCGATGAACTTGACCGTCAACGCGCGGCGATCGAGCTGCGCTTGACCCGCGACAACCAGACTGACGAAAGCACTCACGGTGAAGATGCCGCACTGATCATAAAAGACATCGAAGACGTGTCGGCTACGCTGACGAAGCAGGCGGTCGAGCAGCGAACACGTGTAGCGCTTTTGCAAAAGCCACGGATGGGTGAGCTAAGCTTTTTGCTCGAACATCATCAGGTACTAATCCGTAGCACTGGACCTAGGCGGCAACTGGCAAAGGTTGCAGGGCGGCCTGCTGATTACCTGCAAGAATACGCCATCAGCCATGATGGCACTGACCTCTGGTTCGCACATTTCCATTATCCGGACATTGATGCGGAGCGAACCGCCTACACCGCCGGGCATCTGAAAGCGGCAGAACAGCGCTATGCACAGGGCCGCCTCATAAAGGACGCGTCCGGGCCTGCGGTCGAGGTGTACCGCAGCCCGATCGACCTGGCTGCGGCCAAGCAGTACTTCTTCAACCATTAGCCGTGATCTCCGGCAGGGGCAGTTTCGCTGCACCTGCCGGCATGGTCAGCAGTCCTTAAACTGCGCATCACGCTTGGCAATGAAGGCAGACATACCTTCCTTCTGGTCTTGAGTTGCAAACGCCGCATGAAACACCCGACGTTCGAAGCGCACGCCTTCACTGAGAGTGACTTCAAAGGCCCGGTTGACGCTTTCCTTGACCATCATGCTCACCGGGATCGACTTGCCAGCAATGGTGGCAGCCACCTTCAATGCCTCCTCGACCAGTTCGGCCTGTGGCACCACGCGCGCAACCAAGCCTGCACGCTCCGCCTCCTCAGCCCCCATCAGCCGCCCCGTCAGGCACAGCTCCATGGCCTTGGCCTTGCCTACGGCCCGGGTAAGGCGCTGGGTACCACCCATGCCCGGCAGTACGCCCAGATTGATTTCCGGCTGCCCGAACTTTGCGTTGTCGGCCGCCAGAATGAAGTCGCACATCATCGCCAGCTCACAACCACCGCCCAACGCAAAACCCGATACCGCAGCGATGATCGGCTTGCGGCGATTGGCAATACGATCGGCATCACTGAACAGGTCATCGACGTAGATCTGCGGGTATTTGAGCTCGGCCATTTCCTTGATATCGGCACCGGCGGCAAAGGCTTTGGCAGAACCGGTCAGCACCACGCAGCCGATATTCGGGTCACGCTCGAGCTGGTCCAGGGCCTGGTTGATCTCACTGACGATCTGCGCGTTGAGCGCATTGAGCGCCTGGGGCCGATTAAGGGTAATCAGGCCGACCTTGCCGTGGATATCCAACAGGATGGTTTCGAATGCCATGCAGACTGCTCCTTCAAAGATTGCGCGCAATGACCATGCGCTGAATGTCGCTGGTGCCTTCGTAGATCTGGCAAACCCGCACGTCGCGGTAGATCCGCTCCAGCGGGAAGTCACTCAGATAGCCATAACCGCCTAATGTCTGCAAGGCATCCGAACAGACCTTTTCGGCCATTTCCGAGGCGAACAGCTTGGCCATCGACGCTTCCACCAGCGCAGGGCGCCCGGCATCGCGCAGTGCTGCGGCGTGCAGCACCATCTGCCGTGCCACGGCGATTCTGGTGGCCATGTCCGCCAAGCGGAAGGCTACCGCCTGGTGCTCGATCAAGGGTTTACCGAAACTGCAACGTTCCTTGGCGTAATCACGGGCCACTTCGAACGCAGCACGGGCCATGCCCACCGACTGCGAGGCAATGCCGATACGCCCGCCCTCAAGGTTGGCCAGGGCGATCTTGTAACCCTGCCCCTCCTCGCCCAGACGATTGGCAACTGGAACGCGCACATTGTCGAAAACGATCTGGCAGGTGTCGGATGCGTGCTGGCCGAGCTTGTCTTCGACCCGCGCCACCTGGTAACCCGGTAAGTCGGTAGGCACGATGAAGGCGCTGATACCACGCTTGCCTGCCTCTGGGTCGGTGACAGCGAAAACGATCACCACACCGGCGTTCTGCCCGGAGGTAATGAACTGTTTGCTGCCGTTGAGCACATAGTGGTCGCCATCCAGCCGCGCACGGGTTTTCAGGCTGCAGGCATCGGAACCGGCCTGGGGCTCGGTGAGGGCGAAGGCACCGATCATCGACCCGCTGGCCAGCGGTGCAAGGTACTGCTGCTTTTGCAGCTCGCTGCCGAACTTGAGGATGGGCACGCACCCTACCGAATTGTGCACACTCATGATGGTCGAGCAGGCGCCATCGCCAGCAGCGATTTCTTCCAGGGCCATGGCATAGGCCACGTAGCCGGTGTCACTGCCACCATACTGCTCGGGTACCAGCATGCCGAACAGGCCGAGTTCGGCCATCTCCTGGATCGCTTCCCAGGGGAAGCGGTGTTCCTTGTCCCATTGTTCGGCAAAAGGCTTGAGGCGTTCCTGGGCAAAAGCCCGGACCGCATCGACGATCTGTTGTTGCTCGTCAGTTACCAGCATGGTTCACCTCAATACAGACATTCGACAGCCATGGCCGTGGCCTCGCCACCGCCGATGCAGATGGCCGCAACGCCGCGGCGTAGGTTGTTCTGGCGAAGGGCCGACAGCAGGGTTACCAGGATCCGCGCGCCCGACGCGCCGATCGGGTGCCCCAGGGCGCAGGCACCGCCATGAATGTTGACCTTCTCGTGAGGCAGGTCGAGTTGCTTCATGGCGGCCAAGGTGACCACGGCAAAGGCTTCGTTGATCTCGAACAGGTCGACCTCGGCCAGATTCCAGCCAGTGCGCTTCATCAGTTTGTCGATAGCGCCGATAGGCGCCGTGGGGAACAGTGCCGGCGCGTCGGCGAAGGCAGCGTGCCCATGGATCACAGCCAAGGGCGTCAAGCCGCGCTGCTGCGCCTGGGAGCGGCGCATGAGCACCAGTGCCGCAGCGCCGTCGGAGATTGAACTGGCGTTGGCGGCAGTTACGGTGCCGCCCTCACGGAACGCCGGCTTGAGTTGAGGGATCTTGTCCAGGCGCGCCTTGGGAGGCTGCTCGTCGTCCTTGACCAGGCGCTGTTCCTTGCCTTCGCTGACCTGTACCGGAACGATCTCGGCGCTGAAGCGGCCTTTGCTGATCGCCTCTTGGGCGCGGGTCAACGAGGCGATGGCGAACTGGTCCTGGGCTTGGCGGCTGAACCCGCCGGCCTGGGCGCAGTCCTCGGCAAAGGTGCCCATCAGGCGGCCCTTGTCGTAGGCATCTTCCAAGCCGTCCATGAACATGTGGTCGATGATCCTGCCGTGGCCCATGCGGTAGCCGCCACGGGCTTTGTCCAGCAGGTAGGGCGCGTTGGACATGCTCTCCATTCCGCCCGCCACGACTACATCGGCAGTGCCGGCCAGTAGCAGGTCATGCGCCATGATCGCGGCCTGCATGCCAGAGCCGCACATCTTGTTGAGGGTCGTGCACGTGGTGTGCTTGCCCAGGCCGGCGCCCAGCGCAGCCTGGCGCGCGGGGGCCTGGCCCAGGCCTGCCGGCAACACACAGCCGAACAGCACCTGCTCGACACTGGCGGCATCCAGCCCGGCACGCTCGACCGCAGCGCGAATCGCTGCAGCGCCCAATTGCGGCGCGGTAAGGCTTTTCAGCTCGCCTTGCAGGCCGCCCATGGGCGTGCGCACGGCGCTGACGATGACAATCGGATCATTGGCGAGGGTCATTAGGGTCTCTCCTTACTTGGCAGCCATGCGCAGCGCACCGTCGAGGCGGATCACCTCGCCGTTGAGCATGCTGTTCTCGATGATGTGGCGGGCCAGCGCCGCGTATTCGCCTGGCCGCCCCAGGCGCGGCGGGAACGGCACCCCGGCGGCCAGGGAGTCGCGCACTTCCTGGGTCATGCCGGCCATCATCGGGGTTTCGAAAATACCCGGGGCGATGGTCATCACACGAATGCCGTAACGCGCCAGCTCGCGGGCAACCGGCAATGTCAGGCTGGCGATGGCGCCCTTGGAGGCGGCGTAGGCAGCCTGGCCTATCTGACCGTCATAGGCGGCGATCGAGGCGGTATTGATGATCACCCCGCGCTCGCCGCTTTCGTCGGCAACGCCTTCGGCCATCGCAGCAGCGGCCAGGCGCAGCAGGTTGAAGCTACCGACCAGATTGACGTTGATGACCTTGGCGAAACTGGCCAGGCCGTGTGGCCCTTGTTTGCCCAGCACTTTTTCGGCACCGACGATGCCCGCACAATTGACCAGCCCGTGCAGGCTGCCAAAAGCCGTTACAGCGGCATCGACGGCGGCCTGGGCCGCTTGCTCGTCGCTGATGTCGGCGACCGCAAAGCGGGCGTTGTCACCCAGCTCGCGGGCCTTGGCCTCGACGGCCTGGGCATTGAGGTCAACCAGCATGACCTTGGCGCCGGCCTCGACCAGCATCTGCGCGGTGGCAGCCCCCAGCCCGGAAGCTGCGCCGCTGACGATAAAGTGTTTGTTGGCGATGTGCATGATCGGGTTCCTTTCAGGCGCGGGCAGGGGTGGCCTGTTGCGCTTGTTGTTTGGCAACTTCCTGATTGCGCAGGATGAAGCGTTGCAGCTTGCCGCTCGGGGTCTTGGGCAGCTCGCTGACGAATTCGATTTCCCTGGGATAGGCGTGGGCATACAACCGCTGGCGAACGTGCTGGCGCAGGGTCTCTTCCAGCTCGACACTACCGTGCACACCGCTGGCCAGCACCACAAAGGCCTTGATCAGTTCGGTGCGCTCCGGGTCCGGTTTGCCGATCACTGCGGCTTCGATCACCGCCGGGTGCTCGATCAGTGCGCTCTCCACATCGAACGGCCCGACGCGGTAGCCAGAGGTGGTGATCACGTCGTCGCTGCGGCCGACGAAGCTGATGCTGCCGTCGGTGTTCAACTCGACGGTATCGCCGCTCAGGTAATACTTGCCGACGAAGGCCTTGGTGGGCAGGCCGTGATAGCCACCGAACCAGCAAAGCGGCGACTGCTCCCGATCCACTGCCAGAATGCCAGGCTGCCCGGCGGGCAATTCGGCGCCCTGCTCGTCCAGCACCACGATGCGGTGACCTGGGATGGCGAAGCCGGCAGACCCTGCCCGCACGGGATGCTCAAGGCCGTGGTGGTTGCACAGCACCATGCCCAGCTCGGTCTGCCCGTAGTGGTCATGGATGGTCACGCCCAACTCATCGGCGAACCAGCGGATCACCTCGGGGTTGAGCGGTTCACCGGCACTGCTGACGACCCGCAGGCGGCCCTGGACCGGCGTTGAGAACGCCTTGCCAGCGGCGATCAGCAAGCGATATGCGGTGGGCGAACCTGCCAGGTTGGTGATGCCCAGCTTGTCGATCACCCGCGCGCAGCTTTCGACACTGAACGGGCCATCGTAGAAGGTGGTGGCGTGGCCCAGCGACAACGGCCCGGTGACCGCGTAGTAAAGGCCATAGGCCCACCCTGGGTCGGCCAGGTTCCAAAAGTTGTCTTGTGGCTGCAGGCCAATGGCATCGCGCATGTAGCCCTGGAACGCGACGATCGCGCGTAGCGGCACTTCCAGGGGTTTGGCAGGGCCAGTGGTGCCCGAGGTGAACATCAGCAGGAAGGGATCGTCGCCCGAGCGCATGACTGGCTCGCAATCGGCAGGGGCGGCATCGAGCAGGCGCTGGAAGTCCAGTTCACCCTCCTCAGCGCCGACGATGATCGGCACGGGGCACACGGCCAGATCGTCCAGCTTGGCGCGGTTGCCACGGTCGGTGACCACCACCTTGGCATGCGACTGCTCCAGGCGGTGCTCGATAGCTTTGGGGCCAAAGGCAGTGAACAACGGCTGGTAAACAGCGCCCAGGCGCCAGGTGGCGAGGATGGTCACCAGCAACTCGGGGGTGCGTGGCATCAGCCCTGCTACCCGGTCACCGGCCTGCACGCCTTGGGCCCTCAGGACATTGGCAAAGCGGGACGCCATGGCTTGCATCTGCCCGAATGTGTAGAGCCTGCCATTGCCCTCGCGGTCCTCGTAGACCAGGGCGATACCACCTTGGGCCACATGGCGGTCACAGCATTCGACGCAGGCATTGAGGGCTGCAAGACTGCCGTGCAGGCCCATTGCGGCCTCGGCATGATTGAATGAAAGGACGGCGTCGCCATACTCGCGCATCGTCAGACTCCTGGGTTCTTATTGTTGGAGTGCACCATCGGTCTGACGATGTTCGCGCCGCCTGCCTACCTGGGCAATGGCCAAAGCTGTCAATCTGAATGAGCGTTTTGGCCGCGTGGCTTCTCAGCCTTCGCGATGCGCCAAGCGCCCGCCGGAGCATTGCTGGTGCAGGGCCGGTTTACACCTGCAGGAAGACACTGCGGTAATGCCCCGGATTGCACCCGAACCATTTGCGAAACGCCTTGTAGAACGAACTGCTGTCGGCAAAGCCCAGCCTCTCGGCGATTTCGCCAAGCCCAAGCTGCGGCTGCGCCAGCCAGGCAATCGCCAACTCGCGGCGAATGCTGTCTTTGAGCGCCTGGTAGTTTTGGCCCTCCTCGCTCAAACGGCGCCGCAAGGTTGACGCCGACATGCACAACGTTGCCGCCAGTTGCTCGGCGGCAGGCCACTGGCTGGGGGTTTGCTGGCTCAGCGTCTGGCGGATACGGCGGGCCAGGCTGTTAGGGTCGCGATACTTCACCAGGATGTTGCCAGGTGCCTCTGCCAAAAAACGCTGAAGCTCGTCCTCGCTGCGGCGCATCGGCATGTCAAGGCAGTCCCCGGCAATGATCATGCGGGTCAAGGGGCGTTCGAACTGCAGGTTTTCCGAGAACATCACCCGGTAGTCATCACAGAAAGGCGGCTCGGCGCACCGCAAGTCAATCGCAAGGATCGGAATACGCCGCCCTGCCAACCAGCAGGCGACGCCGTGGACGATCATCCAGAAGGTGAAATAGGTGAACGCACGCCGAGGCTGAGCATTGGGTTCAACGATGACGATTTCGGCCAGGCTTTTCTGGCGCACCAGTACCGGTTGCAGGTCCTGCAGCATCAGCGAAAGAAACACCAACGCCGTTTCCACGCCAGCCTGCAGGGTGGGCTGGGCCATGCTCGCCCGGCACAGGAATGCCAGGCTTCCGGTACGCAGCCCACGCGGGTCCATGGCGAAGAATTCATCGTTGCAGCGTTGCGCCAGCAAGCGCCAGAGCCGGGAGTAGGCCTCGGCGCTGACGCGCGCATCAGCCTGGTCGAGTTGACCGATGTCGATGCCGGCCTGCGCCAGCAGGCCGGCATCCGGCTCACCCGCCGGGCAGGTCTGCAACAGGGCTTCGCGCACCAGTTGCATGGAGATGGTGTCTTTCTCGCTCATCGGCCCTCCTGGCTGTTGCGTGCCGCCCATGTTAGGCCCGCATGGAAAAAACACCAGCCTTGGATTACAGGCTGGCAGCCAGGGCCAGGAACGCCTGGATCAGCCGCAGCTCGCGGCGCCGCTCCAGGCACCCCACCAGGTGCTGGTTGCGCAAACCGTGCCCGGCCAGCGGCCGCGCCACCACACGTGGGTCATTGGCCACCTCGGTCGAGGAAACGACACCAATCCCAAGCTCCGACGCCACTGCCTCGGTGACTGCCTCACGGCTGTCCAGCTCCAGCAACACCCTGGGCCTGACCGACGCCTGGTCACACGCCTTGTCGAAGGTACGCCGGGTGGTCGAACTGGGTTCGCGCAGCACCATGATCTGCTCATGCAAAGCAGCCAGTGGCAAGTCACCCTGCCCGCTGGCCCAGGCATGGCCTGCCGGCAGCAGTGCGCATAAATGCGACTCGCAGAGGTTTTGCAAGTAAAGGCCCTTGCGCGGTTCGATTTCGGTCAATACGGCCACGTCGGCATGCTCTGACAACAAGGCGGCCAAGGTCTCCTGAGCATTGCCCAGGCGCAGGTTGACGGTGATGCCCGGGTAGCGTTCACGCAATAGCGCCAGCATCGGCATGACCCGGTGCGGCCCATCTGCGGCCACCTCCAGGCGGCCAGTGAGCAGTTGGCGATTGGCCTCGAGCATCGCCTGCGCCTCTTCGGCCAGGCCGAACATCGCCCGGGTGATGGCAGCCAGGCGGGTACCCTCCTCGGTCAGCTCGACCCGCCGCGCCGTGCGCCGTAACAGGGTGATCTGGTAGTGCTCTTCCAGCGCCTTGACGTGCCCGGTCACCGCCGGCTGGCTGATGAACAGGCGCGCAGCGGCACGGGTGAAACTGCCCTCACGGGCGACGGCGTCGAAAGCGCGAAGCTGGAACAGGTTCATATTTATCGGCCTGACTTATGGCTGGCATAACAACAAACAATTTGATTGATAGCTTAGTCAATTGCAACCTAGCCCCCGTAGTTTCAGCGCCAGCTTTTTCGGCTGACCACCTGCAGCTTGTGAGGAACCACGCAATGAGCAACGCCCCGATCCTGCTGACCCCCGGCCCACTGACCACCTCCCTGCGCACCCGACAAGCCATGCTAATGGACTGGGGCTCCTGGGACCGTGATTTCAACCAACTGACCGCCAGCGTCTGCGAGCAACTGCTGGGGATCGTCGACGGCAGCGCCAGCCACCACTGCGTTCCCCTGCAAGGCAGCGGCACCTTCGCCGTGGAGGCCGCCATCGGCACCCTGGTACCGCGCGATGGCAAGGTACTGGTGCTGATCAACGGCGCTTACGGCCAGCGCCTGGCGAAAATCTGCAAAGTGCTGGGGCGCAACTTCAGCACCTTCGAAACCGCCGAGGACCAGCCGACCACCGCTGCCGACGTCGACCGCCTGCTGGCGGCGGACCCCAGCGTGACCCACGTGGCGCTGATCCACTGCGAAACCAGCACCGGCATCCTCAACCCGCTGCACGAGATCGCTCAGGTGATCAAGCGCCACGGCAAGCGCCTGATCATCGATGCCATGAGCTCGTTCGGCGCCCTGCCGATCGACGCCCGCGAAATCCCCTTCGAGGCACTGATCGCCGCGTCCGGCAAATGCCTGGAAGGCGTCCCCGGGATGGGCTTCGTTTTCGCCGAGAAAACCGCACTGGCCGCCGCCGAGGGCAATGCCCACTCGCTGGCCATGGACCTGCACGACCAGCACGCCTACATGGCCAAAACCGGCCAATGGCGCTTCACCCCGCCCACCCATGTGGTTGCTGCCCTGCACGAGGCGCTGCAGCAGTACGCCGAAGAAGGTGGCCTGCCGGCGCGCCACCAGCGCTACGCCGACAACTGCAAGACCCTGCTCGACGGCATGGCCGCCATCGGCCTGCGCAGCTTCCTGCCAGCCGACATCCAGGCGCCGATCATCGTCACCTTCCACGCCCCGAATAACGCCCGTTACCAGTTCAAGGACTTCTACGAACGGGTCAAGGCCAAGGGCTTCATCCTCTACCCCGGCAAGTTGACCCAGGTCGAGACCTTCCGCGTCGGCTGCATCGGCGTGGTCGGGCCGGACGGCATGCAAGCCGCTGTGAATGCCGTGGCCGACGTGCTGCGGGAAATGGAAGTACTGGACATCTGACCCTCTGCCCATCCGATTTCAGGAAATAGCGCACATGAACTACAGCAACCCCACCCAGCTGCAAGCCGCCATCCTCGACTGGGCCGGCACCGTGGTCGACTTCGGCTCTTTCGCCCCGACCCAGATCTTCGTCGAAGCCTTCGCCGAGTTCGACGTCCAGGTTTCCATCGAAGAAGCCCGCGGCCCGATGGGCATGGGCAAGTGGGACCATATTCGCACCCTATGTGACGTGCCGGAAATTGCCGAACGCTATCGCAACGTGTTCGGCCGCACGCCGACCGACGAGGACGTCACTGCCATCTATAACCGCTTCATGCCGCTGCAGATCGAGAAGATCGCCGTGCATTCGGCGCTGATTCCCGGTGCTCTGGACACCCTCACCGGCTTGCGCCGGGACGGCCTGAAAATCGGCTCATGCTCGGGCTACCCGAAAGTGGTGATGGACAAGGTGGTGGAGCTGGCGGCCCAGAACGGCTATGTCGCCGATCATGTGGTGGCCACCGACGAAACCCCGAACGGCCGCCCGTGGCCGGCACAGGCACTGGCCAACGTGATCGCCCTGGGCATCGACGACGTGGCGGCCTGCGTCAAGGTCGACGACACCGTGCCGGGCATCCTCGAAGGCCGCCGTGCCGGCATGTGGACCGTGGCTCTGGTGTGCTCGGGCAACGCGCTCGGGCTGACCTGGGAGGGGTACCAGGCGTTGAGCGCTGAGAAGCTGGAGAGTGAGCGCAAGCGCATTCATGCGCTGTTCGCAGGGTCACGCCCGCACTACCTGATCGACACCATCAATGAACTGCCCGAGGTGGTCGCCGATATCAACCGGCGGTTGGCCAAGGGAGAGATGCCGCAGGCGTTCTGACCGATCTGTGTTGCAGCTTTCGCCGGCAAGCCGGCTTCCACAGCTACCCCGCCGTTTTCACGAACGGTGGGGTAGCTGTGGGGCCGGCTTACCGACGACAAGGCCGGCTCAAACCGCCCGGTTCAGCTTCACCCAGGAGGCAAACTTGTCGATGAAACCCTGCAGAAACGGCCGGGTCTTGTCATTGAGCTTGCCACTGTCCTCGAAAAGGCTAGCCGCCCCACCGATATAAGCTTCGGGCATCTGCATGCACGGCATGTCGAGAAACACCAGCGACTGGCGCACGGCATGGTTGGCCCCAAACCCGCCAATGGCACCGGGCGAGACGCTCACCACCGCCGTAGGTTTGCCACCCCAGGCGCTTTGCCCATAGGGACGTGAGCCCACATCGATGGCATTTTTCAGGCAGCCCGGTACAGAGCGGTTGTACTCCGGGGTGACGAACAGCACCGCGTCGCTGCGCCGGATCTCGTCGCGAAAGCGCCTCCACGGCTCGGGCACACCCGCAGCCTCGACATCCTCGTTGTACAGTGGCAGATCGCCGATTTCGACGATTTTCAAGGCAAGACTGGACGGTGCCAGCTCTGAAAGGGCACGGGCCACCTTGCGGTTGTACGAATCCTTGCGCAAGCTGCCGACGACGACCGCTACCGAATACACCTGGCTCATGGCGATTTCCAACCTTTGCTGGGTTAAGAGACGTTGTAGTTATAGATGACCATTGCTCGGCGCTTAGGTTTTTTTCCTCCACCAGAAAACTTCCAGGTACCATCCACGGTCTATTCCTGCAGACATTTCCTACGCAATTCAGAGGTTTTCACTTAAATGGCAGCAGTAATGGTCGGCCAATTCCACGCCCGTGACGCCGAAGGCCGTATCTACCCCGTCCACGAGTTCCAAGAGTCCACCCTGCAGACCGACGGCAGCGTACAGGGCGCACCGGTCACCACCTATCGCCTGGCCATCGGCGACCGAGTCAACCACTTGGGTGAAGACCGTTTTGAACTGGTACAGACCGGCGTCGAGATCATTCGCATTCCTTGACGCAATCGACCGTATAGCTTCCGGCTTCGCTCTGCAGGCCGTGCACATCGGCGACAAAGCCGGGAAAACCGCTGTTGAAGGCGCGGGCAAACGCCAGGTAGTCGAGGATCGAGCGGGTAGCTTCAGTGAACCGCTCCCCCGGCATGATCAAGGGTATGCCCGGCGGATAGGGCACCAGCATGACTGCCGCGACACGGCCGAGCAATGCCTCTATCGGCACCGCTTCCACCTCACCGCGCACCATATGGTCATATGCCCGGGCCGGGCTGAGCGCCACTTCCGGCAAGCGACTGAACAACCCTTTGAGCTGCTTGGCCGTGGCATTGACGCGATAGCAGTCATGCAGCTGGTTGCACAGGTCGCGCAGGCCGATACCGTGGTAGCGTGCCGTGTCGACTGCAACGATGCTCGGCAGGCACTGGCTTAACGGAGTATTGCCATCATGATGGCGTTTGAACTCCAGCAACTCGGTCAGCAGCGTGCTCCACTTGCCCTTGGTAATGCCCATCGAGAACAGCACCAGGAAGCTGTAAAGGCCGGTCTTCTCCACCACCAACCCGCGCTCCCAGAGAAACTTGCTGACCACTGCCGCCGGAATGCCCTGCTCGTCCAACACGCCGTCGACACGCAACCCCGGCATCACCAGGGTGACCTTCAACGGGTCAAGCAGCACATAATCGCCCGCCAATTCGCCAAAGCCATGCCACTGCGCCCCAGGCTGCAGCAGCCAGTCCTGCGCAGCGAGCTGATCGACGCCTTCTGCCCCAGGCGGCTGCCAGATACTGAACCACCAATCGGTGGCCGCGATATGTGCACGCAGGTTAGCCAGGGCGCGACGAAAGCTCAGTGCCTCGTCAAACATCTCTTGCAGCAGCGAACGCCCCGCGGGCCCCTCCATCATGGTCGAAGCCACATCCAAAGAAGCCAGGATGCTGTACTGCGGTGACGTCGAGATATGCATCATGAAGGCTTCATTGAAGCGATCTCGGTCCAGTTGCCGCTGGGCGCCGTCCTGTACATGGATCATCGACGCCTGGCTGAAGGCCGCCAGCAGCTTGTGCGTCGAGTGCGTGCTGAACACCAACGGGCTGCCCTCGGTGCAGGCCGTACCCATCGCATAGCGCCCCGTGAAGAACTCATGAAACGCCGCGTAAGCGAACCAGGCTTCATCGAAGTGCAGCACCTGCGCGCTGCTGCCCAGAGCTTGCTTGATCAGCCCGGCGTGGTAGCACAGCCCGTCATAGGTTGAGTTGGTCACCACCGCCAGCTTGATGCGCGGTTCGCGCCCCTTGGCCAAGGGGTTGGCCAGCACCTTGGCCTGGATCGACTCGGCGCTGAATTCGCTGAGCGGGATCGGCCCGATGATGCCCAGTTCGTTGCGCTCGGGGCATAGGTAGATGGGAATGGCGCCGGTCATGATGATGGCATGGACCACCGACTTGTGGCAGTTACGGTCCACCAGCACCAGGTCATCACGGCCGACCATGGCATGCCAGACAATCTTGTTGGCGGTGGAGGTGCCATTGATCACGAAGAAGGTATGGTCGGCGCCAAAGTTGCGCGCCGCCCTGGCTTCGGCCGCTGCCAAAGGGCCAGTGTGATCGAGCAGCGAGCCCAGTTCCGGCACCGAGACGGACAAGTCCGAGCGCAAGGTATTCTCGCCGAAGAATTGATGGAAGGCTTGGCCCACCGGGCTTTTGCGGTAGGCCACGCCACCGCCATGGCCGGGTGTGTGCCAGGAATAATTGGACTGCGCGGTGTGCTGTACCAAAGCCTTGAAGAAAGGCGGCAGCAAGCCGTCGAGGTAGTTGTGTGCGGCACGTGCTACCTGGCGGGCGAGGAACGGCACGGTGTCCTCGAACAGGTAAAGGATGCCGCGCAGCTGGTTGAGCTCGCTCATCGCTTCGGCGGGAGCGTTTTCCAAGGTGACCTGTTCGCCCAGGGCGAAGATTGGCAGGTCAGGAGCACGCTGGCGGGCCAGGCGGATCAACTCGGCCATGTTCTGCAACAGGTGAGTATTGTCGCCAATGCCTTCGGCGGCGATCAGCATGCAGGCCAGGCCGTGGTGGGTGGCCGCGACCAGACGGGCTTCGGCATTGTCTGCCGCGGCGAGAATGGCGAAGCCGTCCTGACGCAGTTCATCGGCAATCCCCCGCACGCGCTCGCCGGCAACGCTGTCGGCCTTGATGGCACGGTGGACGATGAGGATGGGGAACTTGAGGTCCTTGTACATCAGGCTGCAACCTCCGAAGGACAGAGCGTCTTTCACAGGGTAGTAGAGCCTGGTGCTCTCAGTACGGCCCTGTCGCAGGCACGCCGGTGCCTACGCGAATTTGCAGTTCAGTAAAGAGCTTGTGGGAGCCAGGTTGCGGCGATAAGGCCAGGGCAGGCTCAGCATCAACCGGCAGGCGTTTCGGTCAATACCTGCCACATCGACGGCCCGCCCGCCGACTTGGCGATAGCCGCCAGGCGCTCTGCATGCGCCTCCAGTTCCTCGGCAGTGGCCATGATCACCCGCCCAGGCGCACGCCCGGTAATCCGGCGGATCTCGCTGCCACCGCTGCCCTGCCCTTCATTGTCGCCGTCCGCCCCATTGCCAGCCAGCGAAAGGCTGGTCTGGCCACCGGTCATTGCCAGGTAGACATCAGCCAGCAGCTCCGAGTCGAGCAACGCGCCGTGCAGTTCACGGCCGGAGTTGTCGATATCGTAACGCTTGCACAGCGCGTCAAGGCTGTTGCGCTGCCCCGGGTGCCGGGCGCGGGCCAGCAACAGTGTGTCGAGGATGGTGCAGTGCTGCGAGATGTCGGCGCGGTCGCGCTGACCGAGCAGGGCGAACTCGTTGTTGATGAAGCCGACGTCGAACGCCGCGTTATGGATGACCAGCGTGGCGCCCTGAATGAATTCGAAGAATTCCTCGGCCACATCGCCGAAGCGCGGCTTGCCGACCAGGAACGCGTCGGTGATGCCGTGGACATTGATCGCGCCCTCGTCACTCTCGCGGTCCGGTTGCAGATAGACGTGGAAGTGCCGACCGGTCAGGCGCCGGCCAATGACTTCGACGCAGCCGATCTCGATGATCCGGTGGCCTTCGCTGACCGGCATGCCGGTGGTTTCGGTATCGAGAATGACCAGGCGTTTATCTTGCTGCTGCTCCACGCGGGGCGCTCCAACTTGCATCAGTTACAAAGCCGAGGATTGTACCGCAGCTCAACGTTTGGCGCGTACCTCGTCGACGCCACGGTTGGCCAATTGGTCAGCGCGCTCGTTACCGGGGTGGCCGATGTGCCCGCGCACCCACTTCCAGGTGACCTTGTGGCGGTTGACCTGCTCGTCGAGCTGCTGCCACAGGTCGGCGTTCTTCACTGGCTCCTTCGCGGCGGTCTTCCAGCCGCGCTTCTTCCAGTTGACCATCCACTCGTTGATGCCCTTCATCACGTACTGCGAGTCGGTGGTCAACACCACCTCGCATTCGCGCTTGAGCGCCATCAAGCCCTGAATCGCGGCCATCAGTTCCATGCGGTTGTTGGTGGTTTCGCGTTCGCCGCCCCACAGCTCCTTTTCGACGCCCTTGTAGATCAACAGGACCCCCCAGCCACCAGGGCCTGGATTGCCCTTGCAGGCACCATCGGTATACAACTCGACGCTATCGCTCATGTACCACTCATGTTCAGTGCTTTTCGGTATCCGGGCTGACCGCGGTGCGGTTGACCTTGGCCAATGGCAAAGGCAGCAACTTGCCCATCGGTTCGCGGCGCTCCTGGCGCAGCGGCCTCAGGCCAACCACCATCTTGCGCGCTACCAGCAGGTAAACACCGCCACCGGAGCTCTGCCAACCGCCTGCTACCCGTTCCCAGCCCGCCAGGCGTTGTTGCCAGGCCGGTGAGGCAAGCGGCGGACGATAGCACCCGAAGCGGCGTTTCTCCAGCGCGAAGCCCAGCAGGTTGAGCCAGTCGCCGACCCGTGACGGCGAGATGCAGCGGGCCTTGCGCAGCGCGCCGTGGCTGAAAAAGTGGCGTATGCCCCAACTGCTCCAGGGGTTGATCCCGACAATCAGCAGATGCCCGCCGGGGCGGACGGCACTGGCGGCCTCGCGCAGCAAGCCATGGGGCGACAGGCAGAAGTCCAGGCCGTGCTGCAGCACCACCACGTCGGCAGCGTGCTCGCTCAAGGGCCAGGCCTGCTCCTCGCAGACGATCTCCACCCCCGGCAGCGGCGCGCCCAGACGCACGTTGCGCTGTACCTGGGGGGCGCTGGGCGGAGCCTCGGCGCAGGGGCCGTAATGCACCAGGTAACCCCCGAAGAAGCGCCCGAGCTCCTCCTCCAACAATTTTTCCTCTTCTTTGAGCATCAGCTGGCCGAGCGGGCCGTGGAACCAGTCACGGGCCAGGCTGATCAGCTCGATCCAGGCCGGGTCGGCCTGGGCAAAGGGTTGGTCGGTCATTTGCGCTCTCCCTCGAAGGTTCTCGCACCGCGCCATCGCGGCTAAGATGGCCTCATGTGCCACGCTAGGCGATACGGATCCGCACCATGATACAGATCGATGCTCTCCCCGCTTTCTCCGACAACTACATCTGGTTGTTACAGGATACTGCCAAACGCCGCTGCGCGGTGGTCGATCCTGGTGATGCCGCCCCCGTGGAGGCATGGCTGGCCGCCAATCCCGACTGGGTGCTGGAGGATATTCTGGTCACCCACCACCACAATGACCACGTGGGCGGTGTCGAGCGGCTGAAAAAACTGACCGGTGCGCGGGTCAGCGGCCCGGCCAACGAGCGTATTCCGTGCCGCGACCTTGCCTTGGACGAAGGTGACGAAGTGACCGCGGTGGGCGTGACCTTCCAGGTTCTGGCAGTACCGGGGCACACGCTGGGTCATATCGCCTTCTTCAGCGACCAACCTGCGACACCGGTGCTATTCAGTGGCGACACGTTGTTCGCCGCTGGCTGCGGGCGGATGTTCGAAGGCACGCCAGAGCAGATGCAGCCTGCCCTCGCCAGGTTGGCCGCGCTGCCGGAGCGTACCGAGGTGTACTGCGCCCACGAGTACACCCTCAGCAACTTGCGCTTCGCCAAGGCCGTGGAGCCACAAAACCCGCACGTTCTGCAACGTTTCGATGATGTTACCCGGCTGCGCGCCGAAAATCGCATCACATTGCCATCAACCATCGGCCTGGAACGGCTGACCAACCCCTTTCTGCGTACCTCTGAAACATTAGTTAAACAAAAAGCTGACGAATGGAAGGGACATTCAAACACCACGCATGTCGCTGTTTTTGCTGCCTTGAGGTCTTGGAAGGACACCTTCTGATAACCTGAAGATATATCGCAACATGTGCTCGAAGGTTGACCCGGCGGGATGCGGTTTCTAGAATCGCCGAAATTTTTTGCCCGGATACCCGTCCCCGCCGATGTCTTCCCGTAGCCGCAGAACCGCTCATTCAGTCGCCCTGACGCGCCTGGCCCAAATCAGTGCGCTGGCGCTGGCCGCCACCCTGGTGGGCTGCCAGAGCACCCGTCAGCTCGACGAATCCGACAGCGTTCGCGCGCACAGCTACCAGGCGCGGATCAAACACAAACCCGTTCCGCTCGCGGTCAAACCCGCCGAGCAGGCGCCGCAGGATGTGTGGGAGCGCATGCGCCAGGGCTTCGCCCTGCAAGACACCATCGACGTCAACCCGCGCATCGAGCAGCAGCGGCTGTGGTTCGCCAGCAACCCCTCGTTCCTCGAAAACGCCGGTGAGCGCGGCAGCCTGTACCTGCACTACATCGTCGAGCGCCTGGAAGAACGCGACATGCCGCTGGAACTGGCCCTGTTGCCGGCGATCGAAAGCGCCTACAACCCCATGGCCTACTCGCGCGCCCATGCTGCAGGCATGTGGCAGTTCATCCCCTCTACCGGGCGCCACTTCAACCTGCGCCAGACCAATTTCTACGATGGTCGCCGCGACATCACCGCGTCGACCAACGCCGCGCTGGATTACCTGAGCCGCCTGCACGACATGTTCAACGGCGACTGGCTGCTGGCACTGGCTGCCTACAACGCCGGTGAAGGCACCGTCAGCCGGGCGATCGAGCGCAACGAGAAACTCGGCCTGCCCACCGATTACTGGAACCTGCCACTGCCACAGGAGACGCGCGACTACGTGCCCAAGCTGCTGGCCCTGTCGCAGGTGGTCCTGACCCCCGAAGCCTACGGCGTGAACCTCAACCCGATCGCCAACGAGCCCTACTTCGAAGCTGTCGCCATCAAGGACCGCCTGGACCTGTCGCGGGTAGCCGCCTTCGCCAACATCGACGAAGACGAACTGATCCAGCTCAACCCGGCATTCAAGAAGCGCATGACCGTGGATGGGCCCAAACAATTGCTGGTACCGACGGCCAAGGCGCAACTGCTGTCCGACAGCCTGTCCAACCTCAAGCCTGAACAACTGGTCAGCCTGCAGCCGAACAAAGCCGTGTTCGCACGCGCCGTGGCCGAAGCCAAGGCACCTGCCAGAGCGCGCAGTTACCGCGTAAAGCGCGGCGACAGCCTGAGCACCATTGCCAGGGCCAACCGGGTTTCGGTCAAGGATATCCAGCGCTGGAACAAACTATCGGGTAGCCGTGTAAAGGCCGGCCAGGTGTTGGCACTGCGTGGTGGTAGTGCGGCAGGCAACCGGGTGGCGGCATCCTCCAAGCGCTCTACCCAGTACAAGGTCCGCAAGGGTGACTCGCTGTATCTGGTGGCAAAACGTTTCAATGTTGAGATGAAGCACCTCAAGCGCTGGAATCCGCGCAGCGGGCACGCCCTCAAGCCAGGCCAGACCTTGACCGTCTACCTGGGGCACTGATGGCAACCCGGGGCTGCTCCGCAGCCCCTTGATCTCCTTCCAGACACACCCTTTTTCCAACCCCGCCAAGCTGTTACTGTAGCCCGACCAAAGCCCAACGCCTCTGGATCGGATGCCGACTTGATACGTCCCCTCCTGCTGTCACTCAGCCTGGCCTTGAGCTTTCCCGCAGCCGCGATGGTGAGCGAAAGCCACGGATACGCGCAGTTCGGCACGCTCAAGTACCCAGCCACATTCACCCACTTCGACTGGGTCAACCCGCAAGCGCCCAAGGGCGGCACCTTGCGCGCCATGGCATTGGGCACCTTCGACACGCTCAACGCCTATACCTTCAAGGGTTCTAGCCCGGTCACAACGCCGAACTTCCTGCAGTACGGTGTCAACGAGCTCAACGAAACACTGATGGTCGGCACCGGCATGTATGACCCTTCCGGGGACGAGCCCACCTCCAGTTACGGCCTCATCGCCCGCTCGGTGGAGTACAGCGAGGACCGCAGTTGGGTGGTGTTCAACCTGCGCCCGCAAGCGCGCTGGCATGACGGCAAACCGATCACTTCTGCAGACGTCGCCTTCTCTTACCGCACGCTGCTCAAGGACGGCCACCCGATCTACCGCACCAACCTGCAGGAAGTGCAGCGCGTGGATATCCTTGGCCCGCTGCGCATCCGCTTCGTGTTCAAGCGCGCTGGCAACCCGCTGCTGATCCTGCGCCTGGGCGAGATGCCGGTGCTGCCCAAACACTACTGGCAAAACCGCGATTTCAAGGCCACCACCTTCGAGCCGCCGCTTGGCAGCGGCCCCTACCGCATCACTCAGGTGCAGCCCGGCAGGCGCCTGGTGTTCGAGCGGGTAAAGAACTACTGGGGCAAGGACCTGGCGGTAAACCGCGGCAAGTACAACTTCAACCGCATCGAATACGAGTTCTATCGGGACGCCACAGTCGCGTTCGAAGCCTTCAAGGCAGGCGAGTTCGACATCTATATCGAGCATCAGGCAAAGAACTGGGCCAACGGCTACAACTTCCCGGCACTGCGCCGTGGCGAGGTGATAAAGGCCCAGATCCCCCATCGCATCCCGACCCAGACCCAGGGGCTGTTCATGAACAGCCGCCGGGCCACCTTCAGCGACGCCAGGGTACGCCAGGCGCTGGGCCTGATGCTCGACTTCCAGTGGACCAACCGCGCCCTGTTCAGCAGCGCCTACCGGCGCTCGACCAGCTACTACCCCAACAGCGAGTTTGCCGCCAGCGGCCTGCCCACGGGCAAGGAGTGGCTGCTGCTGGCGCCGTTCCGTGACCAATTGCCGGAAAAGCTGTTCACCCAGCCCTATCAGGTCAGCCACACCGATGGCCGCGGCATCGACCGCCAGAGCCTGCGCCAGGCGCTGAGCCTGCTCGGTCGCGCCGGCTGGAAGCTCGACGGCCAGCGCCTGGTGAACGCACAAGGCCAGCAATTGCGCATGGAGCTGCTGCTGGTGAATCCCAACCTCGAACGCATCCTGCAACCTTATGTCGAAAACCTGGCGAGCATCGGCATCGATGCGCGCTTGCGCACCGTGGACCGTGCCCAGTACAAACAACGCCTGGACCAGTTCGACTTCGACATGATTCTGATGACCTTGAGCCAGACCTTGAGCCCCGGCCTTGAGCAGTGGCTGTACTTCCATTCCAGCCAGGCTGCGACCAAGGGCAGCAAAAATTATGCTGGGGTCAAGGATCCGGTGGTCGACCACCTGCTCGACACCTTGCTCGCCGCACGCACCCGCGATGACCAGGTCGCCGCCGCCCGCGCCCTGGACCGCGTGCTGTCCTGGCAGTACTACATGATCCCCAACTGGTATCTCGACAATCACCGCCTGGCCTACCGCAACCGGTTCGGTTTCGTCACCACACCGCCCTATACCCTGGGGCTGAATACCTGGTGGCTAAAGACTTCGGAGAAAGCCCAATGATGCCAACATACCGCCTGCGCCAGCTGGCAGGCAGCCTGCTGCTTGCCTGCCTGAGCCTACCGGCAATGGCCGCGCCACAACACGCACTGACCCTTTATGATGAAGCGCCGAAGTACCCGGCCGACTTCAAGCACTTCGACTACGTCAACCCCGACGCGCCCAAGGGCGGCACCTTCCGCCAGTCAAGTTTCGGCGGCTTCGACAGCCTCAACCCGTTCATCAACAAAGGGGTGGCCGCCGAAAACCTCAGCGCCATCTACGACACCTTGATGCGCCAGAGCCTGGACGAGCCGTTCACCGAGTACGGCCTGGTTGCCGGCAAGATCGAAAAGGCCCCGGACAACAGCTGGGTGCGCTTCTACCTGCGCCCCGAGGCGCGCTTCCACGACGGCCACCCGATGCGGGCCGAAGACGTGGTGTTCACCTTCAACGCCCTGATCAAGGACGGCGCACCGCTGTACCGCCAGTACTATGGCGATGTCGCCCAAGTCGTCGCCGAAGACCCGCTGCGCGTGCTGTTCACCTTCAAGCACAAGAACAACCGCGAGTTGCCGCTGATCCTCGGCCAGTTGCCCGTGCTGCCCAAGCACTGGTACGAAGGCCGCGAATTCAACCGCGGCAACCTGGAAATCCCGCTCGGCAGCGGCCCGTACAAGATCACCGAGGTCAAGCCCGGCCGCTCGATCCGCTACGAGCGGGTCAAGGACTACTGGGCCAAGGACCTGCCGCTCAACCGCGGCCAGTTCAACTTTGACGCCATGACCTTCGACTCCTACCGCGACAACACCGTCGCGCTGGAAGCACTCAAGGCCGGCCAGTTCGACTATGGCCTTGAGACCAGCGCGAAAAACTGGGCCACCGCCTACAACGTTCCCGCCGTACGCGATGGCCGCCTGATCAAGGAAGAGCTGCCCAACGGCAACCCCACAGGCATGCAGGGTTTCATTTTCAACCTGCGTAAACCGGTGTTTCAGGACATCCGCGTGCGCCAGGCGCTGAGCCTGCTGCTGGACTTCGAGTGGACCAACAAGCAGTTGTTCAACGGCGCCTACACCCGCACCGGCAGCTACTTCGAAAACTCCGAAATGGCCGCCCAGGGCCTGCCCTCGCCTGACGAGCTGAAAATCCTCGAGCCTATGCGCGGCAAGGTCCCCGAACAGGTGTTCAGCGAGGCTTTCCACAACCCGGTCACCGACGGCAGCGGCATGATCCGCGAACAGCAGCGCCAGGCCTACAAGCTGCTGATGGACGCTGGCTGGAAGATCGTCGACGACAAGATGGTCGACAAGAACGGCAAACCGGTGTCCATCGAGTTTCTGCTGGCCCAGACCGAATTCGAGCGCATCCTGCTGCCGTTCAAACGCAACCTGGCCGACCTTGGCATCGACCTGAACATCCGCCGCGTCGACGTTTCCCAGTACATCACCCGCCTGCGCTCGCGTGACTTCGACATGATCGTCAGTGGCTATCCGCAGTCCAGCTCCCCAGGCAACGAGCAGCGCGAGTTCTGGTCCAGTGCCGCTGCCGACAACCCCGGCAGCCGCAACTTCATGGGCCTGCGGGACCCGGCCATCGACCAACTGGTCGAAGCGCTGATCAACGCCGATTCCCGACAGAGCCTGATCAACCACGCCCGCGCCCTGGACCGCGTGCTGCTGTGGGGTTACTACGTGATCCCCAACTGGCACATTAAGACCTGGCGCGTGGCCTACTGGAACCACATCGGCCACCCCAAGGTTTCGCCCAAGTACGACATCGGCATCGACACCTGGTGGATCAAGCCCGAGGTGACGCCAGCCGTGTCCGAAGCGCCTGCGCAAGAGGCCAACTGACATGCTGGCCTACATCCTGCGTCGCCTGCTGCTGATCATCCCGACCCTGTTCGGCATCCTGGTGATCAACTTCATCATCGTCCAGGCCGCCCCCGGCGGCCCGGTGGAACAGATGATCGCCAAGCTCGAAGGCTTCGAGGGTGCCACCAGCCGGATTGCCGGCGGCGGCGCCGAAGTCTCCGTGGCCGGCTCCAACTACCGCGGTGCCCAGGGCCTCGACCCTGCGCTGATCGCCGAAATCGAGCGCATGTACGGTTTCGACAAGTCGCCCCCCGAGCGTTTATGGATCATGGTCAAGAACTACGCCCAGCTGGACTTCGGCGAGAGCTTCTTTCGCGATGCCAAGGTCATCGACCTGATCGCCGAGAAGATGCCGGTGTCGATTTCGCTCGGGCTGTGGAGCACGCTGATCATGTACCTGGTGTCGATCCCCCTGGGTATCGCCAAGGCGGTGCGCCACGGCAGCCACTTCGACGTCTGGACCAGCTCGGCGATCATCGTCGGTTATGCCATCCCGGCGTTCCTGTTCGCCATCCTGCTGATCGTGCTGTTCGCCGGCGGCAGCTACTTCGACTGGTTCCCGCTGCGCGGCCTGACCTCGAACAACTTCGACGAGCTGTCCACCACCGGCAAAGTGCTCGACTACTTCTGGCACCTGGTGCTGCCGATCACCGCCCTGGTGATCGGCAACTTCGCCACCATGACCCTGCTGACCAAGAACAGCTTCCTCGACGAGATCAACAAGCAATACGTGGTCACCGCCAAAGCCAAAGGCCTGGGCCGCTCGCGGGTGCTGTACGGCCACGTGTTCCGCAACGCCATGTTGCTGGTGATCGCGGGCTTCCCTTCGGCGTTCATCGGCATCTTCTTCACCGGCTCCCTGCTGATCGAGGTGATTTTCTCCCTCGACGGCCTGGGCCTGATGAGTTTCGAGGCGGCCATCAACCGCGACTACCCGGTGGTGTTCGGCACCCTGTTCATCTTCACCCTGCTAGGGCTGGTGGTGAAACTGATCGGCGACCTCACCTACACCCTGGTCGATCCGCGCATCGACTTCGCCAGCCGGGAGCACTGACATGGCCTTGTCCCCTCTCAACCGTCGGCGCTTCGAGCGCTTCAAGGCCAACCGACGCGGCTGGTGGTCGCTGTGGCTGTTCCTCATCCTGTTCGGCCTGAGCCTGGGCGCCGAGCTGATCGCCAACGACAAACCGATTGCCGTGCGCTACGACGGCGAGTGGTTTTTCCCGGCCTTCAAGCGCTACCCGGAAACCACCTTCGGCGGCGAGTTCCCACTGGAGGCCAACTACAAGAGCCCGTATATCCGGGAGCTACTGGCCAAAAAAGACAGCTTCGTGCTGTGGGCCCCGATCCCGTACAGCTACCAGAGCATCAATTACGACCTGCGCGTACCCGCCCCTGCGCCACCCTCGGCGGACAACCTGCTGGGCACCGACGATCAGGGCCGCGATGTACTGGCGCGGGTGATCTACGGCTTCCGCATTTCGGTGCTGTTCGCCCTCACCCTGACCATCCTCAGTTCCATCATCGGCGTCATCGCCGGTGCCCTGCAGGGCTTTTACGGTGGCTGGGTGGACCTTGCCGGCCAGCGCTTTCTGGAGATCTGGTCCGGCTTGCCGGTGCTGTACCTGCTGATCATCCTTGCCAGCTTCGTGCAGCCCAACTTCTGGTGGTTGCTGGGCATCATGCTGCTGTTTTCGTGGATGAGCCTGGTCGACGTGGTGCGTGCCGAGTTCCTGCGCGGGCGCAACCTCGAGTACGTGCGCGCCGCCCGTGCCCTAGGGATGCGCAATGGCGCGATCATGTACCGGCACATCCTGCCCAACGCCATGATTTCAACCATGACCTTCATGCCCTTCATCCTCACCGGTGCCATCGGCACCCTGACCGCCCTGGACTTCCTCGGTTTCGGCCTGCCACCGGGCGCGCCGTCGCTGGGCGAACTGGTGGCCCAAGGCAAGTCCAACCTGCAGGCGCCATGGCTGGGCATCAGCGCCTTTGCCGTATTGGCGATCATGCTGAGCCTGCTGGTATTCATCGGCGAATCCGCCCGCGATGCCTTCGACCCGAGGAAGTGAGATGAGTGAACAGAACCTGATCGAAGTGCGCGACCTGGCGGTGGAGTTCGTTACCGGCGAACAGGTCAACCGTGTGGTCGATGGCATCAGCTTCGACATCCGCAAGGGTGAGACCCTGGCGCTGGTCGGCGAGAGCGGTTCGGGCAAGTCCGTTACCGCCCACTCGATTCTGCGCCTGCTGCCCTACCCGCTGGCACGCCACCCTAGCGGCAGCATCGGCTATGAAGGCAAGGACCTGCTGCAGCAAGGTGAGAAGGCCATGCAGAAGATTCGCGGCAACCGCATCGCGATGATCTTCCAGGAGCCGATGACCTCGCTGAACCCGCTGCACTGCATCGAAAAGCAGATCAACGAAATCCTGCTGCTGCACAAGGGCCTCACCGGCAAGCAAGCCACTGCGCGCACGCTGGAGTTGCTGGAGCTGGTGGGCATTCCCGAGCCGCGCAAGCGGCTGAAGGCCCTGCCCCACGAGCTGTCCGGTGGCCAGCGGCAGCGGGTGATGATCGCCATGGCGCTGGCCAATGAGCCGGAGTTGCTGATTGCCGATGAACCCACCACTGCGCTCGACGTGACCGTGCAGTTGAAGATTCTAGAGCTGCTCAAGGAACTGCAGGCGCGGTTGGGCATGGCATTGCTGCTGATCAGCCATGACCTGAACCTGGTAAGGCGCATTGCCCACCGTGTTTGCGTGATGCAGCGTGGGCAGATTGTCGAGCAGGCCGATTGCGCGACGCTGTTCAGTGCGCCGCAGCACCATTACACACAGATGCTGATCAATGCCGAGCCCAGCGGCTTGCCGGCACATAACCCGGTTGGCGCACCGCTGCTGGAAGTGAACGACCTGAAGGTATGGTTCCCGATCAAGAAAGGCTTGCTGCGCAAGACGGTTGACCATGTGAAGGCGGTGGACGGGATCAACTTCAGCTTGCCGCAAGGGCAGACACTGGGGATCGTGGGTGAGTCGGGATCTGGCAAGTCGACGCTGGGGCTGGCGATCTTGCGCCTGATTTCGAGCCAGGGGGGCATCCGCTTCCATGGCCAGGCGCTGGAAGGCTTGAACCAGAAGCAGGTGCGGCCACTGCGACGTGAGATGCAAGTGGTGTTTCAGGACCCCTTTGGTAGCCTCAGCCCACGTATGTGTGTGGCGGATATCGTTGGTGAGGGGCTGCGGATTCACAAGATTGGTACAGCCGCAGAACAGGAAGCGGCAATTATCGCGGCGCTGGAAGAGGTAGGCCTGGACCCACGCACGCGCCACCGCTACCCGCATGAGTTTTCGGGTGGGCAACGTCAACGTATCGCCATCGCCCGGGCGCTGGTGCTCAAGCCGGCGTTGATTCTGCTGGATGAGCCGACGTCTGCGCTGGATCGTACGGTGCAGCGGCAGGTGGTGGAATTGCTGCGCAACTTGCAGCACAAGTACAACCTCACCTACCTGTTCATCAGCCATGACCTTGCCGTGGTCAAAGCGTTGAGTCACCAACTGATGGTGATCAAGCAGGGGCATGTTGTGGAGCAAGGCGAGGCTCAGCAGATCTTCCATTCACCCCAGCATGCTTATACGCAGCAACTGCTGGAGGCGGCGTTTTTGCGTCATGACACTGAACGGTGACTGCCTTCCAGGGCCTGATGGTTTTACCCGTATCAAGGCAGAGGTTGTGCGCCCAGAGCACGGAGCAGCAGGCTGTTTCGCTGCCGCCTAGATCGCCCGTCTCGGCTCTGATAATAGCCTTGATGCATGAGTTCGAATCCCTGGAGGAGCTGTTTTACCAGCTAAAAGCCTCTGGCAAAGCAATCAGGAAGGTGGCCTACGTGCTTGTCACGGTGTACGACAACGCCCGTGGGCCTAAGGCGCGAAAGGCGTAGCCTTCGGGCAAACCTTTGCTATTGCAAACACCTCCACCACGCACGACAATAAGATTCATTACCAATCGCGAACCATTCCATCCAAAATGCCCGCCAACGACCTCTCTCTGCGTAGCGCCGTCAATCACCTGTATTGCGAGCATCACAGCTGGCTCAATGGCTGGCTACGCAAGAGGCTTGGCAACGCATTCGATGCCGCGGACCTGACGCAGGATACGTTCGTGCGGGTGATCAAGGCACGCAGCGCACTGGACATTCGCGAGCCGCGCCCGTACTTGTCGAGGATCGCCAAGGGCTTGCTGATCGACCTGTTTCGTCGGCGCTCACTGGAACAGGCATACCTGGAAACCTTGGCAGCCTTGCCGCAAGCACAGCACCCGTCGCTGGAAGAGCAGGCGATCATGTTGCAGGCACTGGTAGAAATCGATCGCCTGTTGCAAGGGCTGGGGCCGAAGGTCAGGCAGGTGTTCATGCTGTCGCAATTCGACGGGCTGACCTACCCGCAGATTGCCGAGCAGCTGAACATCAGCGTGCGCAGCGTCAACAACTACATGGCAAAGGCAATGGAGCATTGCTGTTTGATGCAGATGCAATTGGCATGAGCCTTTCGCCCGCCGAGTTGCAGGCCATCAGTGCAGCAGCCCGCTGGTACGCGCGGCTGCAGTCTGGCATCGCCACCGACGCCGATCGCAGCGCCTGGAACGACTGGCTGGCTGCCGACCCGGTCAATCGCCAAGCCTGGCAGCGGATGACCGCTGTGGGGGAGCAGATGGCAAGCGTGCCGGGTGCGCTGGCCGCACCCGCCCTGCGTGGTGCCGCACGTTCCCGCCGGCAGCTGTTACGCAGCGTATTGGTATTAGTGCCAGCCACCTCGCTGGGCTGGCTGGGGTGGCGTAGCAACAGCTCGCAACAGCTGTTTGCCGATTACCGCACCGCAGTGGGTGAGCGCCGTACCTTTCGTTTGGCCGATGGCAGTTCACTGCTGCTGAACACCGACACCTCTGTAAACCTCAAGTACGACGGCCAGCAACGGGTGCTGGAACTGCTTCGCGGTGAAATTCTGGTATCGACCGCTAACGACCCAGCACAGCGGCCATTCAAGGTAAGCACCACACATGGCGAGGTCCGGGCGCTGGGCACGCGCTTTATCGTTCGCACACAAGCGCTGGGCGGTGAGGTGGCAGTCCTGGAGAAAGCGGTAGAAGTCAGAGCGTCCAGCAGCGCATTGACAGTGCGCGTTGAGGCCGGGCAATCCATCGCCTTCACCGACCTCACGGTGGGGCAGCTACGGCGTAATGACGCTACGGTGGGAGCCTGGCAACACGGCAGCATCATTGCCATTGATCGCCCCCTGGTCGAACTGCTTTCCGACCTGTCGCGCTACCGCACCGGCGTGCTGCGCTGTGATCCGCGTATTGCGCAACTGAGGGTCTCTGGCGCGTTCCCAATCGATGACACCGACCTGGCGTTGGCTGCGCTGGAAAGCGGGCTTTCATTACGCGTCACGCGTTACAGCCGTTTCTGGGTCAATGTGTCGCCTCCTGTCGTCCCGCCTCAGTAATTAAAAAATTCTTTTTTGCACTTTTCTTACGCATCGTTCGGCTCATCCCCCATTGGGTGTCATCGATCATTTTCAGGGGGGGATTAGGATGTCTGAGGTATTCAAGCGTGGTCGTCTGGCGACCGCGGTAAAAGTCGCGCTGCTGGCAGTAACCACTGTCGGAGCCTGGTCCACAGCAACGGTCGAGGCAGCCGTGGCGGCCCAGCACAGCGCAGTGCGGTCGTTCGACATCCCTGGTGGCAGCCTGACCGAAGTCCTTGGCCACTTCGCCAGCGCGGCGGGGGCGGCGATTTCGTTTGATGCCAGGCAAACAGACGGCTTTAGCTCCTCGGGGCTCAAAGGTACCTTCGGTGTCATTGAAGGCTTTAGCCGGATTCTGGCCGGCAGCGGCCTGCAAGCCCAGGCGCAGTCCAACGGCACCTATGTACTGCGGGAAGTGCCTTCCGCTGGTTCGGCAATGGAACTTGGTGCCACCAACATCACCGGCCAGGTGCTGGGCGCCACGACAGAGAACAGCGGCTCGTACACCACGGGCGCGGTCACCATAGGCAAAGGTGAGCACTCGCTCAAAGAGACGCCACAGTCGGTGACGGTAATGACCCGCAAGATGATGGACGACCAGAACCTGTACACCATCGACCAGGTCATGGAGAAGACGCCCGGCATTACCGTGTACGACTCGACCATGGGTGGCAAATACTTCTATTCACGCGGGTTCCGCATGTCGGGCCAGTATCAGTACGACGGTGTGCCGCTGGACATGGGCAACCTCTATGTCCAGGCCGACAGTTTCAGCAGCGACATGGCGTACTACGACCGGGTCGAAGTGCTGCGCGGCGCAGCGGGCATGATGAAAGGCTCCGGCGGCACTGCCGGCGGGGTGAATTTCGTGCGCAAGCGCGGCCGGGCAGCTGCGCATACCGACATCACCCTGTCCGGCGGCAGTTGGGACAACTACCGCGGGCAACTGGACACCGGCGGCCCGCTGAACGCATCCGGCACTCTGCGCGGCCGGGCAGTGATCGCCGAACAAAGCCGCCACTATTTCGTGGACGACGCCAACCGCAAAGATCAGGTGTATTACGGTGCGCTCGACTTCGATCTGAATGCCGACACCACCCTGGGGCTGGGCGTTGCCTATGAAGACGTGGATGCCAACCCATGCTGGGGTGGCCTGCCGCGCTACCGCGATCGCAGCGACTTGAAGCTGAGCCGCTCAACCTGCCTGGACCCCTCATGGAACACCTGGCGCAGCCAGCGCACCACCGTGTTCAGTGATGTGTCCCATCAGCTTAACGAAGACTGGAAACTCAAGGTTGCCAGCGTCTATACGAAGAACACCCAGGACATCAAGTACGCGTTTGCCTCAGGTGCAGTGACGCCCGGTACCAATACCACTGGCATGCTGGGCAGCATGTATGACTACGACCAGGTCGATTACGGCCTGGACGCCTACGTCGATGGCACATTCGATGCGTTTGGCCAACAACATGAACTGGTGCTAGGCATGAATGCGAGCCGTTCGAACAAGGACGACTTCTACTCAGTGGCCTTTCTGCCGCAGCGCCAGAATGTATTCAACCCCGACAAGTTCATCCCTGAGCCCGACGACAGCTACTTCATCGACAACTCATCTCGCGGCGGGCCGGTGAAGTCCAAGACTACACAAAAAGGCCTCTACTCGACCCTGCGTTTGAAACTGGCCGACCCACTGACCCTGGTGGTTGGCGGCCGGGTGAGCTGGTACACCTCCACGACCGACTCCGACTTTATCAACACCGGTACGTCGGAGCATTCCAGCACCCGCGAGACCGGGCAGGTCACGCCCTTCGCCGGGGTACTGCTGGACTTGAACGAAAACCTTACCGCTTACGCCAGTTACTCGGACATCTTCACTCCGCAAGGCAACTACCGGTCTGAAGACGGTTCCGCGCTCAAGCCGCTTGTGGGCCAGAGCTATGAATTGGGGATCAAGGGGGCCTGGCTGGAGGGGCGACTGAACGGCGCCTTCAACCTGTTCCGTACTATTCAGAAAGACCAGGCGCAGACCGATTACAACTCGTCATGCCCGTCATCCGATGGTTACTGCTACGTCAACGCCGGCAGGGTACGTGCGCAAGGTTTCGAGGCGGAGCTCAGTGGGGAAATCATCGAGCGCCTGCAACTGCTTGCGGGATACACCTACACCCAGACCAAGACCCTGGACGACATCGACAGCAGCCTGAACGGAGCGGCGTTCAACAGCTACGTGCCTCGGCATGTGTTGCGCCTGTGGGGCGAGTACACCCTGAGCGGCGCGTTAGAGCGGTTGTCTATCGGTGCCGGGGTCAACGCGCAAAGCGACAACTTCCGCGTCTCGCCCGCCAGTGGCGAAAAAATCGACCAGGCGGGCTATGCGATCTGGAATGGGCGTATCGGTTATCGCATCGATGACACCTGGTCGGTAGCGCTCAACGGTAACAACCTGTTCGACAAGCGCTACTACGCCAGCATCGGCACCGAAACCTTCGGCAACTATTACGGTGAGCCACGCAACTTCATGGTATCGGTCAAAGCCAGTTTCTGATGCTGACGCTGTCATGACAGCCTTTCGGAACGGCCTTGCCGCTCAGACGTGGCGCCACGTCTGAGCGTTGGCCACCCTCAGAAACCAATCGCGGCCAATGTTACTCAGGCTTGGACAGCGCGGCCCTCCAGTGCTTCGCTGTCAGCCACCATCCCCTCCCGCATGCGCTGCGCATCGCGGCTGAAACACCGCGACGCGGCCAGCAGAAACACCATGGTCAACATCAGTGCCACCGGTATCAGGTACATCGCGTCGTGCAACCCCTGGGCCTTGAACGCCTCGCTCATCACCACCTCCCCCGCTGCGTCCATGGCAGCGACGGCGAAATGGTCCGAAAGCCCGCCCACCACCACCGGCCCTAATCCACCGCCAAGCAGATACAGCCCGGCGAAATACAGCGCCATGGCCGTGGCGCGCAGGCGGGGCTGCACCACGTCCTGGATGGCGGTGTACACGCAGGTGTAGAAGTTGTACGAGAACAGCCAGCCCACGCCGAACAACGCCACGAACAGGCCCAGCTCGATCCGCCCGGCGTGCAGCGCCCAAGCGGTGGCAAGCGTGGCGACCAGCATGCTCAGCACGGCGAACATCAGCCGGCCGTTGGCAAAGCGCTGATGCACCTTGTCGGCCACCCAGCCACCAAGGGTCAGGCCTACCAGGCCGGTCACACCGACTATGACCCCGGTGGCCACTGCGGCTTGTTGCAGTTGCAGCTCGAAGTACCGCTGCAGCATGGGCACCATGAACGAGTTGCAGGCGTACGAAGCAAAATTGAACGTAAGGCCGGCGAGCACCAGCCAGGCGAAGGTAGGTACGTGAAGTACGCGGCGCAGCGGCCGGTCCAGTGGAGCCTGGGAGACGGCTACGGTTTCTGCCGCACCGCGTGCGGGTTCGCGGATCAGGAACAGGAACAGTGCCAGCACCACACCCGGCACAGCGGCGATGAAGAACGGTGCGCGCCAGCTGCCGAAGGCCTGCACCATGGCGCCGATGGTGAAGAAGGCCAGCAACAGGCCCAACGGCAGGCCAAGCATGAAGATACCCATCGCCCTTGCCCGCCGCTCGGCAGGGAACAGGTCACCGATCAGCGAATTGGCGGCGGGCGCATAGCTGGCTTCACCGATGCCCACCCCCATGCGCACCAGCAGAAAGCTCCAGAAGCTGCCGACCATGCCGTTGACTGCCGTCAGCCCGCTCCATGCCATCAGGCCCCAGCCCATAAGCCGGCTGCGCGAGCCGGTGTCGGCCAGCCGTGCCAACGGCAGGCCAGCGATGGCATAGACCAGGGTGAAGGCAGTGCCGATCAGGCCGATCTGGAAGTCGCTCAGGTGCCACTCCAGGCGAATCGGTTCGATGATGATGGCGGGTATGGTGCGGTCGAAGAAATTGAACAGGTTGGCAAGGAACAGCAAGAACAGGATGCGCCAGGCGTTATTCGCTTGGATGGCGGTCGGCATAGTCAGGTCCCTCGTTATTGTTGTTCGGGGCTTCCAGCACGCCACACGAATCTAGAGGGGGAACTGCGCATCGTCTGCCACCATTTACCGCGCTGATATCGAGCGATGCCCGGTAAGCAGTACGCTGGCCCGGTTCAACGCAAATCCTGACTCACTCGCTCTACAGCGTTCACCACACCCGTCGCGCCCTGCAAGATCACGCCAATCGCCTCACCTGCCTGCGAAGCAAGCTGCAGGCTCTGCGTGGCGTGATCCCGGCTGGTTTCTATCTCGCCAACGGCCTGGCTGGCGAGCGTCTGGTTATGCGCCACCACCGAGACGATCTCATCGGTAGCCATGCTGGTGCGCGCCGCCAGCTTTCGCACTTCGTCGGCAACCACGGCAAACCCCCTGCCCTGCTCGCCGGCGCGGGCCGCTTCGATGGCTGCATTGAGCGCGAGCAGGTTGGTCTGCGCAGCGATGCCGCCGATGGTCTGGACGATCGAACTGATCAACACCGATTGCTCGCCCAGTGCAGTGATCGTCGTGCCGGCCGATTGCAGTTGCCGGGTCATGCCCTGCATGGTCTGCTCCACTTGCTGCACCACCGCCGCGCCCTCAGACGCTCCGCCAACGGTATTGCGGGACACCTCAAGCGCCATCTGCGCGGCCTGTTTGATGGCCTCTTCGCGCTGGACCTGTGCGGTAACCACCGAGGCGAACTTGACCACCCGCACCAATTTTCCCTGCGCATCATTCACCGGGTTGTAACTCGCTTCCAGCCACACTTCGTTCCCGTGCCGGTCCAGGCGGCGGAAACGGCCGGTGACGTAGCGGCCGGTATTGAGCGTTCGCCAGAATTCTGCATATGCCGGGCTGGCGGTATCTTCTGCGCAGCAAAACATCCTGTGATGCTTACCCACCACTTCATCGAGACGGTATCCCATGCCCGCCAGGAAGGTGTCATTGGCGGCCAGCACATTGCCTGCCAGATCGAACTGGATGACCGCGCTGGAGCGCAACAACGCGTCGAGCAGCGCCTGGTTCTCCCGAGCCAGCCCGACCTCTTTGGACACGTCGCGCCCGTATGCGCGGACCTCGCATACCCGCCCTTGTGCATCCAACCGCGGATACCAGCCCAGGCGCCACCACGCCGACTTGCCATTGGCCGCATTCAGGCTCATGTCATCGTGCAGCGGCACACCATTGGCAAGCGCGCTGGCCAACCCGCGCAAGGCCTCAGCGGGAAGCCACTGCCTCAGGTAAGTGCCGGTCAAGGCATCCACAGTGACGCCGAACGCAGCAGCACTGGAAATGTTGCAGTCGACGATCCGCCAATCGGCGTCGAGCCGCAGAAAAAAACCCGCCTGCTCTATCTGCTCCAGGCATTGCCGAAGGCTTTCCAGTTCGCGTTCACGCTCGGCGAGCGTGGTTTTCAATTGCCGGTTGAACATGCTGGCACCTGCTGAGAATAGCGACGAATAAGTCAAATCTGCGACCAGCGGAGCCGGTTGTTGCAGTACCACGTCTGGAAGGCGGCCAGCGGCATGGGCCTTGCCAGGTAATAGCCCTGCGCCTGGGTACAACCCCAGGCCTTGGCACAGGTGAGCTGTTCAGCGGTTTCGATGCCTTCGGCCACAACCTGGTAACCGAGCTGGTTAGCCAACCCCACCAGCGACTGCACCAATAGGAGGTCCTTGGCACTGTGCGTGGCTTTCTGGATCAACGAGCGGTCCAGTTTCACTAGGGTGGCAGGAATGCGGCTGAGGTAAGCCCAGTTGCTATAACCGGTACCAAAGTCATCGATGGCGATGTCGATCCCGGCCTGACGTGCACGCAGCAATTGCCGCCGTACTTCTTCGGGATGCTCGATAAGCACGCTTTCGGTGAACTCCAGTTGCAGGCGCCACGGCGCGATGGCCCTGTGCTGGAGCTCGGCAAGCAAGGTGTCCATGAATGCCGCGCTCTCCAGGTCGCGCGCGGTGACATTCATGCTGATGCGCAAGTCTGGCGCCTGAGCGTGTTGCAGGATGTTCAACACCGCGCGCATCACCCACAGACTGATCGACGCTATCAGCGCGGTTTTCTCGGCCAGGGCGATGAACTCGGCAGGGGAAATATCCCCCAATTGCGGATGACGCCAGCGCAACAGCGCTTCAGCGCTGTTGCAGGTATGGCCTTGCAGTTCGACTCGCGGCTGCAGGTGCAGGCTGAGCTCGTCATCGCTCTGCAGCGCCGCCCCCAGTGAGGTCAACAGGGAGAATGCCCTGCGCTGCGCGGCGTCCACCTCCGGCTGATAGTGCGCGCAGCGGCCAGGGTTGCCACGGGCTGCGTCAGCGGCGCCGACCGCACGGCGCAACCAGTCAAGGCTGCCATCGTCGTCGCAGCGGGTGACCGGCGAAATACCGACCGCGGCGTCCAGGAGCACGGGAATCTGATGACACTGCACAGGGTCGCTCAGCGCACCGATTACCCGCGCGCACATTGCCAAAGGGTGCTGATGCACGATGACGGCAAACCGGGTGGGGCTGATCTTGTACAACGCAAGGTCCGGGTCAAGCTGGCTGACGATCAGGTCTTTCACCTGAAGGGTCAGGTCGTGGGCGAAGTTGTAGCCCAACACTTTGATCATGTGCGTAAGCACCTGCGCCGGCATGATGTCGAACACCACCACGGTCAGGGCATCATGGCGTTCAAGGCGCGTCTGCACGTCGCATTCAAGTTTTACCCGATTGAACAGCCCGGTCGGCTGGTCGTAGAAATTTCGATGGCGTATACCGGCAATGATCTGCACTGCCATGTCTGCGAACGCCTGCAACATCCCGCGCTGAGCATCATCCATGGCCTCACGCGGGACCGTATCGATGATGCAGAAACTGCCAATCGCGACCTGCTTGTCCACCAACAGCGGAGCGCCGCAATAGTAGCGAATGCCGGGTGCACCGGTGACCAGCGGGTTTTCGGCAAAGCGCGGGTCCTGCGTCGCATCCAGTACTTCCAGCGGCTGCGCCTGAAGAATGGTATGGGCACAGAACGCCACATCCCGCGGCGTGCTGTCGGCCTCCAATGCGGTCTTGGCCATGAACCACTGCTGGCACTCGCTGACGATCGAGATCAGGCACATCGGCGCATTGAAGTAACGGCCGGCCCATTCGACCAGTGTGCGCAGTTCGGTGCTGCAGTCCTGGTGCGCAACACACCATTCGGCGACCGCAGCCAAGCGCTGCTCTTCATTGGACGGCATAGGGGCGACATTCATGTTCATTTCACCTGCCCCTATCGGAATGGCAACAAGGTTATGGCTATGGGCCATTACTGAGACTTCATCACTCCTTTGAACGTTCCGCGCTCCTGCGAGGAAATCAACAGTACCGACAAAACCTGTACAAATCCAGAGCGTTGTACAATTTTTTATTCTTAGCAAAGACTTATTCGCCGTGAATACGGCAAATTCCCGGCTGCATACCTGTACAAAATAAAATTGGCGTACAAAGAAAAGAACGGCGTTGCCCTAAGGCAACGCCTGACACGGAAGCGTAAATGGGGGCGATGTTGCTGAGCGAGAACGCTCAGTTGGCTGATGGCTGCGACCATTCAGAGGAGAGGGCGCAAGGGAGGGCGTCTCATGGTGTGCAACAACAAAGGTGCAGCTTGACCGGCAATGGCCCTAGCAGGAAGGCGCAACCAGCCTGTACCCCACCCCGGCCTCGGTAATGATGAACCGCGGTGCGGTTGGATCATCCCCCAGCTTCTGCCGCAAATGCCCCACTACAATCCGCAGATAATGGGTGTTCTCCACGTGCGTCGGGCCCCAGATATCCTTGAGCAACTGCTGCTGGGTAATCACCCGCCCCGGGTGCCCGGCAAGTTGCGCCAGCAACGCATATTCCTTGCGGGTCAGCGCCACCTCAGCGCCCTCAAGCGTCACCTTGCGAAACGCGAAGTCCACGGTCAAAGGCCCGAAACTCGCGGTCACCTCGCTCCCACCCGCTTGGGGCACCTGGCGCAACAGCGCGCGCACCCTGGCCAGAAACTCCTGGATGCCGAACGGCTTGGTCACATAGTCATTGGCCCCGCTATCCAGCGCATCGACCTTCTGCACTTCACTGGCGCGCACCGACAACACCATTACCGGCACTGCACTCCACTCGCGCAACTCGCGCAGCACTTGCTGCCCGTCCATGTCAGGCAAACCGAGGTCAAGCACCACCAGGTCAGGCTTGGCCAAGGCAGCCAGAGCCAGCCCTTCGCTACCGGTGGCCGCCTCGATCACCTTGTAGCCCTGAGAGGCCAAGCTGATGCGCAGGAACTTGCGGATCTGCGGTTCATCGTCGATGACCAGGAGGGTGGCGGACTGGCTCATGGGGTTTCGCTTTCGGCTTCGGGTTGTGGGGGCAGCGGCAAGCATAAAGTGATGCAGGTGCCATGGCCATCGATGCCTTCGCTGACCAGGATCTGCCCACCATGGGCGCCGATCATGCCCTGGCAGATCGCCAGGCCCAGGCCGGTGCCCTGCCCGCCTCGGTCGCCGCGGGCCGCGGTGTAGAACATGTCGAAGATTTTCTCGCGTTCAGGCACGGGGATGCCAGGCCCTTGGTCGCTGACCGCGAACCGCAATTGCTCGTCGTGCACCGACACCTGCAGTTCGAGGCGGCCCTGGGCGGGCGAAAAGCGCGCTGCGTTTTCCAGCACGTTGATCAGCGCCTGCTCGATCAGCGCGGCGTGCACGAACAGCAACGGCAACTCGGCGGGCACCTCGGTGTGCACCCGCAGGGGCGCGAGCACCACGCGTAGGCGGTTCAGGGCACTGCCGACGATATCGGCCGGAGCGACCCAGTCGCGGGCCAGCTTGAGGCCGCCGTGGCCCAGACGGGTCATGTCGAGCAGGTTCTGGATATAGCGGTCAAGGCGTTCGGCTTCGTTGCGGGTACCCTCCAACAGTTCGCGGCGGTCTTCGGTGGGGATGGCTTTGCCCAGCGCCAGCAGGCTGTCGATACTGCCACGCATGGCGGTCAGCGGAGTACGCAAGTCGTGGGAGACAGAGGCCAGCAACGCGCTGCGCAACTGCTCGGTCTCGCCGTGCAGACGGGCGGCTTCCAGTTGTTCGGCCAGGCGAGCCCGGGCGAGGGCCTGGGCCAGCGGTTGACCAAGCGCCATGAGCAGCCGGCGCCGCTGGGCACTGAGAGGTTCGCCGGACTGGGGGCGGACACCGAGCATGGCCAAGGGATGATCGTCGACGGTCAACGGCCACCACCACCATCGGCCATCAGGCAGGGTGTCGCTGCCATGGCCGGCGGCCTGCCCATGTTGCCAGGCCCATTCGGCGGCGGCGCGTTCGTTGTCGCTCAGGGCCTGGGCCTGGCCGCTGGCCACGTGCAACTGCCCTTCGGGATTGCGTTCGAGCAGGCACACGTGCACGTCCTGCCAGCCATTGAGGTGCTGGCCGGCGGCGTTGAATACGGCTTGCCGGTCGGTGGCGACCGTAAGCCGTCGCGACAGGTCAAGCAGCTGGTTGGTCTGCGCCTGGGTTTCGCGAAGGGCCTGCAACTGCCGGCGCTGACGCGCAGCGAGGTTGCCGGTAAGCGCAGCCATGAACAGGAAGAACACCAGCGTCAGCACGTCTTCTTCGCGCTGGATGCTGAAGGAAAAATTCGGCGGGATGAACAGGAAGTCGTAGGTCAGGAATGACAAGGCAGCACAGGCCAAGGCCGGGCCCAGGCTGCTGCGCACCGCAACCAGAAGTACGGCGGCAAGGAACACCAGCGAAATATTGGGCAGCGCCAACACGCTCGACACCACCCAGGACAACCCCGTCGCCAGCACGGTCGCGGCCAGTGCCAACAGATAGTGGCGCCATACCCACACCCGCCGCGCGGCCGAACTTGTCGGTGCCGGCTGGGCATCGCGGTCAAGCACGTTGATCTCAAGCCCGTGGCTTTCGCGCAGCAACCGCGCAGCCACGCCTGCGCCGAACAGTCGACGACGCAGGCGGTCCCGCGACTGACCTACCAGCACCAGGCTGGCTCGGCGCTCGCCGGCATGCTGGATCAGCGTGCGTGCCACCTCGCCTGCGCGCAGCAGCACCACTTCCCCGCCCAGGCGCTCAGCCAGTTGTTGAGCCGCCTGCAAACGCTGCCGTGCGGTTTCGTCGCGCAGCCGCCCGTTGTCCACATGCACCAGGCTCCAGGGCAAATGCCGACGCTGCGCAACCCGGCTGGCATGGCGCACCAGGCGTTCGGCCTGATCGTCACCATCGACACCCACCAGCAGACGCCCGCGCAGGGCCGGCGCCTCTTGCCCACGCTGACGGTAGCCGTGGGCCAGGTCGGCATCGACCTGCGCGGCGGCGGCCTGCATGGCCAGCTCACGCAGCGCGGTGAGGTTGGTCTGGGAAAAATAGGCATCGATCGCAGCCCGAGCCTGCTCGGGCACGTAGACTTTGCCCTCACGCAGACGTTCGAGCAGCTCGCGTGGCGGCAGGTCGATCAGCACCAGCTCGAAAGACTCCTGCAGCACCCAGTCCGGCAGCGTTTCACGCACGTGCACGCCAGTGATGTCGCGCACCTTGTCGTTGAGGCTTTCCAGGTGCTGGACGTTGACCGTGGTGTACACATCGATCCCGGCGGCCAGCAGTTCCTGAACGTCTTGCCAGCGTTTGGCGTGGCGGCTGCCCGGGGCGTTGCTGTGGGCCAGTTCATCGACCAGGGCCAAGCCGGGGGCGGCTTTCAGCAGGCCGTCAAGGTCCATTTCCTCCAGGGTGACACCCCGGTATTCGCTGCGTAGCAGAGGATGCTGGGCGAGGCCTGAGAGGAGTGATTCGGTTTCGGCACGACCGTGGGTTTCGACTACGCCTGCCAGTACCTGCACGCCCTGGCGCTGTTGGGCGTGGGCGGCCTGGAGCATGGCGTAGGTCTTGCCTACGCCAGGGGCTGCACCGAGAAATACCTTGAGCCTGCCACGGCCTTCGCGCGGCAGGTTGGCCAACAACGCGTCTGCGCGGGCTGCGTCACTCATGCTTCATCCTTCAGTGGTGCCACGATCGGCATTGTCCGGGCCTGCTTCATCGCGCCAATTTGCTCAAGGCCTGGTTAAGAGCCAGAACGTTGACCACAGGCGGCCCGATCAATGGGTGGAGGGTGGCCCCTTCCAGCAGGGCTTGCAAGCGCTCTACCGGTATCTGGCGCGCCGCCGCCACCCGCGGAATCTGGTAGGCCACGGCCTGCGGTGGCAAATGCGGGTCCAGGCCGCTGCCCGAGGTGGTCAGCAAGGCTTGGGGCACCGGCCCCTGCCCTGCCTGATACAGCTTCGCGGCATCGCCCGCTACCCGTTCAGCCAGCGCCGGGTTGCTTGGCGACAGGTTGCTGGCACTGCTGGCCACGGTGGCATAAGCCCCCGCCGAAGGCCGCGAATGAAACCAGCCATCCCCCTGAAAATCCTGGGCGATCAGTGCCGAGCCGCGCACCTGGCCCTGCTCATCGCGGACCAGGCTGCCATTGGCCTGTTCCGGAAAAACCACTTGGGCAACACCGGTCACCGCCAGCGGATACAGCGCGCCGGTGACCACCGCCAACAACAGGATCAGGCTCAGCGCCGGGCGTACATATGTGTTCATGGTGGCCTCCTCAGACCAGGTGCAAAGCGTTGAGCAACAGGTCGATCAGCTTGATCCCGGCAAATGGCACGATGATGCCGCCAAGGCCGTAGATCAGCAGGTTGCGCCGCAGCAGATGGGCAGCACTGGCCGCCTGCACGCGCACGCCACGCAGCGCCAGGGGGATCAGTACGATGATGATCAGCGCGTTGAACACGATGGCCGAGAGGATCGCACTCTGCGGGCTGGCCAGCTGCATCAGGTTGAGCACGCCCAGTTGCGGATAAATGGCGGCGAACAACGCCGGCAGGATGGCAAAGTACTTGGCCACGTCGTTGGCGATGGAAAACGTGGTCAGCGCGCCACGGGTCACCAGCAGCTCTTTACCGACCTGGACCACGTCCAGCAGCTTGGTCGGGTCGCTGTCCAGATCTACCATGTTGGCGGCTTCGCGCGCGGCCTGGGTGCCGTCGTTCATGGCCATGCCCACGTCAGCCTGGGCCAGGGCCGGGGCGTCGTTGGCACCGTCGCCGCACATGGCCACCAGGCGGCCGTCGTTCTGCTCCTGGCGGATGCGCGCCAGCTTCTTCTCCGGCGTAGCTTCGGCCAGCACGTCATCCACGCCGGCCTCGGCGGCGATGGCCGCGGCCGTCAGCGGGTTGTCGCCGGTCACCATCACCGTGCGGATACCCAGCTTGCGCAGCTCGGCGAAGCGTTCGCGGATGCCAGGCTTGACCACGTCCTTGAGGTGGATCACACCGAGCAGGCGCTTGTCCACGCACACCAGCAGCGGCGTACCACCACTCTGGGCGATGCGTTCAACTTCGCGGGCCAGCGCCAGCGGCATTTCCAGGCGCTGCATGCCGACGAAGGCGAGGACGGCATCAACGGCGCCCTTGCGGTAGCGATGCTGCTGGAAATCGATGCCCGACAGGCGTGTCTCGGCACTGAAGGCAATGGCGTCGAACTGCCCCACGCCCGGCTCGACGAAGTCATGCAACTGGCGCAGGTACTCGACGATCGACTTGCCTTCGGCCGTGTCATCGGCCAGCGACGCGATCAAGGCGCCCTCGCCCAGCTCCTTGGCGGTCACCCCGGTGGCTGCATGCAGGGCGCTGCAACGGCGGTTGCCAAAGGTGATGGTGCCGGTCTTGTCGAGCATCAGCGTGTGCACGTCACCGGCCGCCTCCACGGCACGGCCCGAGCGGGCGATCACGTTAAGGCGCACCAAGCGATCCATGCCAGCGATGCCGATGGCCGAGAGCAGGCCACCAATGGTGGTCGGGATCAGCGTCACCAGCAGTGCAGCCAGGAAAATCAGTGGCAGACTGCCGCCGGCGAAGTGGGCGAATGGCTGCAGCGTGACCACTACGATCAGGAAGATCAACGTCAGGCCGATCAGCAGAATGTCCAGCGCGATTTCGTTGGGCGTCTTCTGTCGCTTGGCGCCTTCGACCAGGGCGATCATGCGGTCCAGGGTCGACTCGCCAGGGTTGCTGGTGATGCGAATGAGCAACCAGTCGGAAACCAACCGGGTATTGCCAGTGACGGCCGAGCGGTCACCGCCGGATTCGCGAATCACCGGCGCAGACTCACCGGTGATGGCCGCTTCGTTGACCGCGGCGATGCCCTCGAGCACCTCGCCATCACCCGGGATCATCTCACCGGCCACGACACGGACTACGTCGTCCTTGCGCAACTGTGCAGCGGCAACGGTCTCGAACGTGCCGTCGCGCATGCGGCGCTCTGCGGTCAGCCCTTGGCTGCCGGCCTTGAGGCTGTCGGCGCGGGCCTTGCCGCGGCCTTCTGCCAGGGCTTCGGCAAAGTTGGCGAACAGCACGGTGAACCACAGCCACACCGCGATCTGCACGGCAACGCCGGTGCTCACGTCACTGCCGGGGGCAAAGCACAGCACGGTGGTCAGGACGGCGGTCAGCGCGACCACCAGCATGACCGGCGAGCGCTTGAGCTGACGCGGGTCAAGCTTGACGAATGCTTGCACCAGCGCCGGGCGCCACAGCGCAGTGAAGCGGGTCTGGTCCTTGGCGCTGTGCCGGGCGTTCACTTCAGGAATGGGCATGTTCATGGTCGGTTCCTCAGAAACCCAGGCTCAGGTGTTCAGCGATTGGCCCAAGGGCCAGGGCCGGCAGGAAGGTCAGGCCGCCCACCAGCAGGATGGTCACCAGCAGCAGGCCGGTGAACAGCGGGCCGTGGGTAGGGAAGCTGTTCAGCCCTTGCGGCGCGCTTTTCTTCGCGGCCAGGCTGCCAGCCAAGGCCAGGATCGGCAGGATGTAGCCAAAGCGGCCGATGAGCATGGCCAGGCCGATCATCACGTTGTGGAACACGGTGTTGGCACCGAACCCGGCGAACGCCGAGCCGTTGTTCGCGGCGCCCGAGGTGTAGGCGTACAGCAACTGGCTGAAACCATGTGCACCTGGGTTGCTGACCGCGCCGGCAGGGCCCGGCAGGCTGGCGGCGATGGCACCAAGCACCAGCACGCCGACCGGCATCACCAGCAAGGTTGCCACCAACAGTTGCACTTCCCGGGCCTGCAGTTTCTTGCCAAGGTATTCCGGGGTGCGGCCGATCATCAAGCCTGCCAGGAACACCGCGATCAGCACGAACAGCAACATGCCGTAGAGCCCCGCGCCAACGCCGCCGAAGATCACCTCGCCGACCATCATGTTGACCATGGCGACCATGCCGGTAAGCGGGTTGAGGCTGTCGTGCATGGCGTTGACCGACCCGTTGGACGCTGCGGTGGTGGTCACCGTCCACAACACCGAGCCGGTCGTGCCGAAGCGGCTTTCCTTGCCCTCCAGGGGTGCGCTCTGCTGAACCTGCGCGCTGTCCAGCGCCGGGTTGGGCTGGTGCTCCGACCACAGCGCGGTCGCGCCGCCAATCAGGAACAGGCCCAGCATGCAGGCCAGAATCGCGCGGCTTTGGCGCAGGTCCTTGACGTAATGGCCGAAGGTGAAGACCAGGGCGGCCGGGATCAGGATGATCGAAGCCACCTCGAACAGGTTGCTCCAGGCCGTTGGGTTCTCAAACGGGTGTGACGAGTTGACGCCGAAGAAGCCGCCGCCGTTGGTCCCCAATTGCTTGATGGCGATCTGGCTGGCGGCAGGGCCGAGCGGTATCGTCTGGTCAGCACCTTGCAGGGTCACCGCGTGGGCGTAGTCGGCGAAGGTCTGCGGCACACCCTGCCAGACCAGCAGCAGCGCGAGCACCAGGCACAACGGCAGCAGGCCGTAAAGGGTGGCACGGGTCATGTCGACCCAGAAGTTGCCAATACTGCTGGTCGAGCGCCGGGAGATGCCGCGGCACAAGGCGACCAGCACGGCCAGCCCGGTAGCGGCGCTTACGAAGTTCTGCACGGTCAGGCCGAGCATCTGGCTCAGGTAACTGACCGAGGCTTCACCGCTGTAAGCCTGCCAGTTGGTGTTGGTGACAAAACTCACCGCAGTGTTGAAAGCCAGCGACCATTCCTGGCCGGGCAGGTGCTGCGGGTTGAGCGGCAGGTAGCCTTGCAGTAAAAGTACGCTGAAGAGCAGCACGAAACCGGCCAGGTTGAACGCCAGCAGCGCCAGGGCGTACTGCTTCCAGTTCTGTTCCTGATCGGCGCGCACGCCGGCCAGCCGATAGCAGCCCCGCTCCACCGGCCCAAGTAGCGGCGTCAGCCAAGTCCGCTGGCCCTCCATGACGTTGAAGTAGA
Organism: Pseudomonas sp. M2; assembly: GCF_015751845.1. Lineage (NCBI taxonomy): Bacteria > Pseudomonadati > Pseudomonadota > Gammaproteobacteria > Pseudomonadales > Pseudomonadaceae > Pseudomonas > Pseudomonas sp. M2. The sequence goes on along the minus strand of NZ_JADOUD010000001.1, from coordinate 4,287,743 downwards.
AGCGCCCGAGCCAGGGTGCCGGCAGCAGCACGATGGCGAAAAACGCCAGCAGCAACGCGAAGTCATAACTGTGCATGGCCGCTCCCTAGCTGCGATCGGCGCGCAGCAGCGCCATCAGCAGGTAAACCGCCAACGCCACTGCCAGTAGCAGTGACAGCCCGTCGAGCATGTTCATGTGTGGATCTCCCCTGGTTACGGCTTGGGCCGCTTTGGGGGAATTGTCCAAGGGAGGGGCGTAAAGGGGCGAGATCGAGGGGTGGGGCTGGAAATAAAGAATGCGTAAAGATCAGATTTGTCGTGTTACCTGCACCGGCCCATGCGCAGGGCAAGCCCGCCCGGGCCGACGCAAGGTTAACGTTGTGGCGTTGGCTGCCCGGCGTTGCGGCTCCAGTCCAGCAGCAGGCTATACCCTACCGCCAGCAGGGTTGGCCCGATGAACAGGCCAATGAAGCCAAAGGCAATCAAACCGCCAAACACCCCGAGCAGCACGATCACCAGCGGCAGGTTGCCGCCCCTGCTGATCAGGTAAGGCTTGAGCACGTTGTCCACGCCACTGATGACGAAGGTGCCCCAGATACCCAGGAACACCGCCATGCCGTACTCACCCTGCCATACCAGCCAGGCAGTTGCGGGTATCCACGCCAGTGGCGGCCCCATGGGGATCAGGCTGAGCATGAAGGTGACCAGGCCCAGCACGATGGCCCCCGGCACACCGGCGATCAGGAAGCCGATCAAGGCCAGCAGTGCCTGTGCCGCCGCAGTACCGATCACCCCGTTGACCACCCGTTGCACGGTGCCCGCCACCAGCTCCAGGTAATACTCGGCGCGCTCACCTACAAGGCGGTTCAGCAAACGCAGGACGAACGCCGCCAGGCGCGGGCCGTCACGATAGAAGAAGAACACGAAGACCAGGCTCAGCGTCAGCTCCAGCACACCACTGCCGATCTGCGCACTGCGTGCCAGCAACCAGTTGCCGACCTGGCCCAGGTGAGGCTTGACCGACGCGATCAGCGCGGCGCCCTGCTGGTCGAGAGACTGCCAGCCGCTGACCAGGCGTTCACCGACCAGGGGAATGCCGCCCAGCCACGCGGGGGCATCAGGCAAGCCATCGACCTGCACGTCGCGCACGAAGGCGGTGGCGTCCCGAACATGGTCGGCGAGGTTGAAGCCCAACCACACCAACGGCAAGGCCACGATGAGTATCCAGGCCGAGGTCAGCAGGCCTGCCGCCAGTGTTTCACGCCCACCCAGTGCGCGTGTCAGCAGGCGCATCAGCGGCCAGCTGGCAAACGCCAGGATAGCCCCCCACAACAACGCGGAAATGAAAGGTGCCATCACCCACAACGCAGCGCCGAGCAAGGTCAGCAGGATAATCTGGATCAGCAGGCGATCATTGTTGGCCATGGTGGCGCTCATTCAACGGATCAGTTCCAGGTGCAGGCCATCGGTGGGGGCATTGCCGACTTCGAGCCGGTTGCTGCGTACACCGGCCCTGACCAGCTGCTCGCGCCAGACCTCAGCCTGGGGACCGCTGAGGCTTGCACGCAACGTGCTGTCCAGGTTCAGGCTGCGACCCAACAAGGTCACCCAGGAAGGTTGCGGCACAGCCAGGTCGGGGTAGTCGAGCTTGCCCGTGTCGCGCATTTCGCGCAGCACCGTAGCCGGCGTAGGCATCAGTTCACCCAGCGGGCTGCTGGCGACGAACTCTTCCACGTGTAGGTAGGCGCGGCGGTTGCCGCGGGTAACGCTGTAAAGCGCTACCAGGGTGTCTGCCTCTTTGGCGGAGCGGCGCAGGAGGATGAACGCCTGCTGCTCGTCACCGCCATTGAGCCGCGCGCTGCCGAATACCTCATTGCCCCACAGGCTGGCTTCGCCACAATCGCGGCCCTGACACCAGAACAATGGGTAACCGCCATCGCGCTGCAACGCTTCGCGGGCACTGGTGAAGGCTTCACGAGCCGTACGCTCGGCCGGCAGTTCGTAAGTGATGGAACTTACCTGCCCTCGGCTCTCGACCTTGTCATCCACGCGCAGACGGCCGCTGATCTTGCGTAGCGGGCCCATTGGGTAGACCCGCTCCTGCTCGACTGCCGGGCGTTGTTCGACCACTTTGGCATCCACGGGCACGGGCAGGGCGCCGGCCCACAGCAGCGGGCTTACGAGCGCCAGGCAGGCGCCGGCAGTACGAATCATGACGGGCACGCTCATCGGCGACCCGCGCGGCGGCGAGCGCCGTAATGAAGCTCCAGGATGTCTGGCAGTTGCATGGTTGTCTCCCTGTTCAACCCGCCAAGCCTCGACACTTGTCCGGCTCAAGTCAAGCAAAGCCAAAGAAGCGATTGATACAGTCTGCGACAAGGGCCGCGCCGTGTTCATCGTTCAGGTGCAGATGATGGCCACCGGGCAGCACCTTCTGTTCAAAGGGTAGCTGTTGCAGCAGCTCAGCGTGGCGCGCCAGCATGCCGTCGGCCGCCACCACCAGGCACGCCGGGCAGTTCACCCGGCGCACGTAGGCCATGGCCTGGGCATGGCTCAAGCGCACCGGCGATGGCAACGTCAGGCGGCTGTCACTGCGCCAACTGTAACCGCCAGGCACCGGCATCAGGCCGCGCTGGGCGAGCAACTCGGCAGCGTCCCGGCTGACCGCGACCATGCCCTTCATGCGCGCCTGCACGCCCTCCTCCAGGGTCTTGTAGACCGACTTGCGTTTGCCATCCAGGCGCAACTGGGCTTGCAGCGCCAACCCCAGGCGCTCGCCGGCATCCGCTTCGGCGCCGGTCGGCGGGATGACGCCGTCGATCAGCGCCAGATGGCTGACCCGCTCTGGCAGGGCGGCGGCCAGCTGCACAGAAATGATCGCCCCCAGCGAATGCCCCAACAGGGCAAACCGTTGCCAGCCCAGTTGTTCGGCAACCCGCAGTACATCATGGGCGTAGTCGGCCAGCGCATAGCCGGCGCCTGGCGGGCGGTGCTGCGAGTAGCCATGCCCGGCAAGGTCCAGGGCGAGGATGCGCAGGCCTTTCAATTGCGGTGCGAGGCGGGCAAAACTGTTGGCATTGTCCAGCCAGCCATGCAGGGCGATCACCGGCAGGCCGTCTTCGGGGCCGAACAGGTGAGCAGCCAGCTCGATATGACCCAGGCTGAGGCGGACTTCCTCCACGTGGGCACTCATGCCTGGCCCCAGCGGTCGAACAGGCCTTTGATCAGGCTGGCAGTGTCCGTCGGCCGCTCCAGGGGGAACATGTGCCCACCGGGTACGCTGTGGTACTCGCCCTTGGGCATGCCGCGCACAGCCAGCGTGTGGTGGCGACGAATCACGTTGCTGCGCTCACCCCGCACCATCGCCAGTGGCACCTGAAGCTGCCGCGCAGGGGCCGGGCTTGCGTGAGGGATGCTGCGGTAGATGCTGATTTCGGTAGCCGGATCGAAGCGCAGGCGTACCCCCTGCTCCATGTCTTGCAGGCCATGCTCGAGGTAGGCTTCCAGGCAGTCGGGGTCGAAATGCCGGAACAGCTTTTTGCTGGCGAAATAGTCCCGTGCGCTGGCGCGGTCGCTGAACGCCTCGCGCCGGCCCAGCGTGCGGCCTGCAGGGGTGATGCGGTCAATGAAGCCAAAGCGCTTGGCGGTGCGCAGCAACCACTGATCGGCGCGGGTCAGCACCGGTGAGTCAAGCATGACCACACCGCGGTAGTAAGCAGGACACCGCAGGGCTGCATGCAGGTGCAGCACACCACCCAGCGAGTGGCCGACACCCCACACCGGCTGATCCTGCCTGGCCAGGTGGTGTAAAAGCTCATCCACCAGGCTCTGCCAGTTCTCATTCACCGGAAAACGGGGGTCATGGGCATGCTGGGGCAGATGCTGCACCTGGTAATCCGGCGCCAGGGCCGCGAACAGCTTGCCGTAGGTGGCCGACGGAAAGCCGTTGGCATGGGCGAAGAAGATCTGCTGCGACATGGCACCTGGTCCGGTACGAGGATGATGGCCCATTGTCGGCATCCCGCGGGCGCTCGGCAACGTCCGTAAAGGTCATCGGCGAGGGCGATCAGGTCACCAGGCGCTGACGAAGCCGGGCTGCGAGTAATCGGCTGGGGCACGGCAACAGGCGCAAACGCCCGTTGCCGATCAATCAAGGGGCGTGCTGCAGGGCCTGCAGGGTCATCAGCCCCGCCAGCGGCCAGTCGCCTTCAAGCTGCGCCAGGCTGGCGGTGCTCAAAGGCGCAGGCTGTTGCGCGTGGCCATGCTCCAGCATGCCGACCAGCGCACCCACCAACGGCTGGTGGCTGACCAGCAATACGTGCTCAAGCCCCAGGCGTTCGAGTTCAGCGATCACCTCCTGCACATTGCTGTCGGGCGTCAGCCAGGGCACGGTGCGCACCGGCTCGGCGAAACCGAGGGTGTCATGCACCAGGGCGGCCGTTTGTTGAGCACGCACGTAGGGGCTGGCAATGATGGCCTGCAGCGGCTGGCCGAGCAGATGCGCAGCACTGTGCAGCACCTGCTCGCGGCCGTGGGCAGTCAGGCGCCGCTCGGCGTCGGTGTTGGCCCTGGGCTCTGCCTCACCGTGGCGCAATACCCACAGCTTCACAGTTTGGGCTCCTCATCGCGCACCGGGTGGGGTGCAGGGGCAACGGCATGCGGCGCTTCGCCTTCCGGCGCACGCGGTGTGGGCCAGTCTGCGAAAGGCCACGGCTTGCTGTCGGTATGGAAGGTGCCAAAGCGACCGATCTGCGCCAGGTACTGGCTCAGGCTGTCGCCGAAGTTCATCAGGCTGGCGCTCGGTGCGCCGTAGATCAGACGGTAGATGAGCTGCACCAGCACCAGGCCGCCGAGCAGCAGCTCGGCCAGTTGCCACACCACCAGAAACACCAGCATCCACAGCACGCGCAGGATGATCGACTCGCGCTGGGCGCGCTCAGGGGTATCGTTCATGTGTCGCTCCTTGTTCTGTTCAAAGCCGCTAAAGGCTCAGTTGAAACCGCTGATGGAAATGAAGTCGACGTCGGTCTTGGGCTCGGCGCGCATCAGGCGCTCGATCACCTGGTTCAGCGTGCGGCCTTCGAAGAGGATGGCATGCAGCCCTGCTACCAGCGGCATGTAGACCTGGACCTCTTCAGCCTTGGCCTTGAGCACCTTGAGGGTATTGACCCCTTCGGCCACCTCGCCCAGGCGACTGACCGCCTGCTCCAGCGTCAAGCCCTGGCCCAGGGCGTGACCGACCTGGTAGTTGCGGCTCTTGGGCGAAGAACAGGTGACGATCAGGTCGCCGACCCCGGCAAGGCCGAGGAAGGTCATGGGGTTGGCGCCCTGGCTCACGGCGAAACGAGTCATTTCGGCCAGCGCACGGGTAATCAGCATGCTCTTGGTGTTTTCGCCCATGCCCAGCGCCACGGCCATGCCAGCAATGATCGCATAGACGTTCTTCAGAGCCCCACCCAGCTCGACACCGAAGCGGTCGCTGCTGGCGTAGACCCGGAAGGTACTCCCGTGCAATACCGCCTGCACGCGCTGGCAGAGGTCTTCATCTTCACTGGCGACCACGGTAGCGGTGAGCGCATGCTCAGCGATCTCGCGGGCCAGGTTTGGCCCGGACAACACACCGATTCGCGCATCGGGCGCGATCTCTTCGAGGATCTGGCTCATCAGCTTGAAGCTCTGCGCTTCGATGCCTTTGGTCAGGCTGACCAGGCATTTGCCGCGCAGCAACCCGGCATGCGGGGCCAAAACGCTGCGCAAGGCGCTGGAGGGCAGCGCGACGAAGATCAGGTCGCTGTAGTGCAACGTGGCCAGCAGGTCGTTGACCGGCTCGACGCCGTCATGCAGACGGATGCCTTTGAGGTAGCGCGGGTTTTCGCGATTGACGCGCATGGCCTCGGCCTGCTCAGGGTCACGCATCCATTGGCGTACCGGCACGCCGTTCTGCGCCAGCAGGTTCGCCACGGCGGTGCCGAAGCTGCCGCCTCCCAGAACTGCAACAGGTTGCTGTTCAGTCATATTCAATCCGTTAAAGCCATAAGTTAAGTGGCGACCGGGCCATTATACGGCAAGCTGCAAGCTGCAAGCTGCAAGACACAGCGCCCTCATTGGCCACAAGGTTTTCTTGTAGCTTGCAGCTTGCTGCCTGTGGCTGGCAAAACCCCCATGGTCAGTTAACATGCCTGTTTCAACTCTGATACAAGGCCGTATCGTGTTCCATGGCACGCCTCCCTACCCTCGCCTGTTGCTGCTGACTGCCTTGCTCGGCAGCCCGGCCGTGGCCGACGACCTGTTCATCGACAACGCCGACCTGCCACAGGTTCTGACCGCCACGCGGCTGAAACAATCCCCGGCCGCCGTGCCGGGCAGCATGACCGTGCTCGACAGCGAACTGATCCGTGCCAGCGGCGCCCGCGACATCCCCGAACTGCTGCGCCTGGTGCCGGGGATGATGATCGGCTACGGCGCCGGCAACCAGCCAACCGTCAATTACCACGGCACCAACGTCAACGAAGCCCGGCGCATGCAGGTGCTGATCGACGGCCGCTCGGTGTACCGTGCGGGCCTGGCCACGGTGGACTGGAGCGACATCCCGGTGGCGCTGGAGGACATCGAACGCATCGAGGTATTCCGCGGCCCCAACACCGTCAGCTACGGCGCCAATGCACTGATGGCGGTGGTCAACATTCTCACCCGCAATCCGGCGGACAGCCATGGCACGCGCATGAAGCTGACCCGCGGCCAGGATGGCATCGATGACTACTACCTCAGCCACGGCTTCGGCTGGGACGGCGGTGATCTGCGCCTGTCGGTGTCGGGCCAGAAAGATGACGGCTTCGATGAAAACCAGTTTGGCCAGGATTACCGCGACAGCCGCCGCCTGAACCGCTTCAACCTCAGCGTCAGCCATAGCCTCGCGACAAATCAGACCCTGGAATGGCAACTGGCAGCCAAAGAGGGCAGCAACCAGCGGCCCTATACCTACCAGCCCGTATTCCCCTTCGTCACCGAAAGCGGCAACAACGCCGACGTCAACGCCAAGGACTACGCAGGCTCCGTGCGCTGGAACATCGACTTCAACCCTGACCACAGCCTGTACGTGCAGGGCTCGGCCCAGCACTTCGACCGCCAGCAGGTCTGGCGCGCCTGCGACGCAGCGCTGTCGTTCAGCCCGGAACTGACCCGGCTGTGGCAGCTCAACCCGAATTTTGCCGAGCAGGTCGCCCGCGGCGCCAACAACCCGCCCAACAGCAGCAACCCCGAAGAGCAGGCGCTGGTCGATGCCATCAAGGACCAGTGGAACAACCAGGGCGGCAGCAACGTGGTGTGCGGCGATGTCGACCAGAGCACCCGTGAAACCCGCTACGACCTGGAAATCCAGGATACCCTGAGCCTGACCGACAACCTGCGCCTGCTCAGCGGCATGAACTACCGTTATGACCGCGCCGACTCACAGACGTATTTCGACGGCGGCCTGGACGATCAGACCTGGCGCCTCTTCGGCCAGTTGGAGTGGCGCGCGGACGATCATTGGATCCTGCAGGGCGGCGCGATGTTCGAAGACTCGCAACTGTCCGGCAGCTCGCTTTCCCCGCGCATGGCAGTCAACTACCTGATCACCCCGCGCCACGGCTTGCGTGCGGTGTACTCCGAGGCAGTGCGCTCGCCGGACATGTTCGAAAACAACGTCAACTGGAGCTACACGGTCAAGAACCTGACCCCTACTGCGTTCGGCCAGCAGAACGGCGAGTATTTCGTCAAGACCCGCGGCCCGGGCGACCTCGACCAGGAACGCATGCGTTCACGCGAGCTGGGCTACAACGGCCAGTTCACTGCTATCGACCTGAACATGGATGTGAAACTGTTCTACGACGAGATCACCGGAATGATCAGCGAGCCCCTGAGGAACAACCAGTACATCGCCAGTAACGCCAACAAGGCCCGATTCAGCGGCAGCGAGGCACAGCTGGACTGGCGCCCTACCCGGCGCGACCGCCTGCGTTTCACATATGCCTATGTCGATGCCTGGGCCAGCAACCCCGCCGACAGCGCCAACACCGCCCGCAACAGCGGCTCGGCGGGCTGGATGCGCGAATGGGGTGATGGCTGGTCCAGTGCGCTGTTCTACTACGGCGACGATGCCCTTAACCAGTATCGCTACGAGCGCCTCGACCTGCGTCTGGCCAAACGCTTTCGGATCGAGGGCAGCACCCTTGAGCTGGCTGCGTTGTGGCAGCAGCGCCTGGACGACGAGCCGACCACCACCCTCCAGAACCGCTATGACAGCCGTCACCGCCTGAGCGTCAGCGCGGAGCTGGAGTTCTGATGGCCCGCCTGCTGCGCCTGCTGGTGTTCTGCCTTTGGCCATTAGGCTCGCTGTCCGCCAGCGAAATCCTGTTGGTCGGTGGCGAGGAACAGCCCGGCATCCGTAGCTTTGTCGCGGCCCTCGAAAGCCGCCGCAACCAAGATCAGGTACGGTTTCAGACCGTCGCCGAACTGCCGCGCCCAGGCAAGCTCAAGGCCGACCTGCGCCTGGTGCTGCTTGACAGCGCCGCACTGGAGTGGCGCCTGGCCGAAAGCAAAGGGCCGGCGGCCCTGGCCATGCGCATCAGCCGCGTGCAGGCCGAGCAGCGCCTGGGAAAGTCGCGACCGGCGTACCTGACGCTGCTGTGGAGTGACCCGCCCCTGGCCCGCCAGTTGCGCCTGGCCCGCTACCTGTTGCCGCAGGCCCAACGCATCGGCGTGCTGTACGCAGAACACAGCCATTTTCTGCTTGATGAACTACGCCAGGCAGCCCGGCCACTGGGGCTGGAAATCGTCGCCCAGCAATGGCCGGACCCGCGCGACAGCCGGCCGCTGCTGGATCTGTTGGGCAATAGCGACGTGCTACTGGGCCTGGAAGACCCCGACCTTTACAACTCCAAGACCGCCAAGAACCTGCTGCTCAGCACCTACGGCCGGCAGATGGCGCTGATCGGCCCGAACGCCGGCTTTGTCCGCGCCGGTGCCCTGGCCAGTACCTACAGCGACCAGGAGGACTGGCTGGCGGTGCTCGACCAACTGCTCGACCGCCCGCCAGCGCAATGGCCGCGCAGCCTCTACCCCGCACGTTTCGGGGTCAGCGGCAACCAGCAGGTGGCTCGCGCCCTGGGCCTTGAACCGATCGATCCGAACGCCACTGCCAAGGTTTTGGCTGAAGGAGAACCCACCCCATGACTAGACGCCTGAGCTGGGATATCCACACCCGTACGCAGATCATAAGCCTGGGCCCTGCGCTGCTGCTGACATTGCTGCTGATCAGCTTCTTCACCTTCGTGCGCATCCAGGACTTGCGCCAGGAGCTCAACCATACCGGTCAGCTGATCGCCAATCAGTTGGCTCCAGCGTCCGAGTACGGTGTGATCTCGGGTAACAACGAAGTGCTCGAAGGCCTGATGCGCGCCACCCTGAGCATCCCCCACGTGCGCTTTCTGGAAGTGCAGGACAGCCGCAACCACATCCTGGTGTACGTCGAGCAGTCAGACGAGAGCGCTAACCGGGCACAACGCGTGGAGGTGTTCCAGGCGCCGATCCGGCTTCAGCAAATACGCCTGGACAACGACTTCCTGCAGCAGGGCAAAGCGCCGTCGCCGGCGATCGGGGACGATTATCTGGGGCGGGTGATCGTCGGCATGTCGGACGACGCCTTCAGCCAGCGCCAACAGGAGATCGTTATCAAGGCTGGCATCCTGGCGCTGTTCGCCCTGTTGTTCACCTTCCTGCTCGCACGGCGCCTGGCCATGAGCCTCGCAAAGCCGATCAGCGACATGGGCCATGCGGTAAAGGCCATCCAGCAAGGTGACTACAACACCCCGCTGCCGGTGGTCGACGACAGCGAGCTGGGCCACCTGGCACGCCACATCAACAACCTGGCCAGCGCACTGGAACAGGCCAGCGCAGAACAGAAACAGGCCATTGCCCAGTTGATCCAGGCCCGCGAGGAGGCCGAGCAGGCCAACGGCGCCAAGTCGGAATTCCTCGCGATGATGAGCCACGAGCTGCGCACCCCCATGAATGGCGTGCTGGGCATGCTGCAGCTGCTCGAAACCACCCAGTTGACCAGCGAGCAGGCCGAGTACACGGCTGTGGCCAGCGAATCCACCGGGCACTTGCTCAAGGTGATCAACGACATTCTCGATTTCTCACGGATCGAACGCACCACGCTGCAACTGGAGCATATCGACTTCAATCTCGGCGAGCTGATCGCCAGCAGCGTGCAGTCCTTCCAGCACAGCGCACAACAACGGGGCCTGGATCTGCAACTGCAATTACCGGCCCAGAGCGAGCGGCTGCAGGTGGTGGGCGACCCGACGCGCATCCGCCAGATCCTCCTCAACCTGGTCGGCAATGCCCTGAAGTTCACTGAACGCGGCCAGGTGCAGGTCGAAGCGCGTTGGCAGGCGCTCGATCGTCAGACGCTGTGGTTCACGTGCAGCGTGCGCGACACAGGCATCGGCATCGACAGCGAACGCCTGGAAATGATGTTCGTCGCCTTCCAGCAGGCCGACAGCTCGATTTCCCGGCGCTATGGCGGTACTGGCCTGGGGCTGTCCATCGCTCGCACCCTTGCTGAACGCATGGGCGGCAAGCTGCGTGGCGAAAGCCACGAAGGGCTGGGCTCGACCTTCACCCTGGAAATGCCGCTAGCCCTGGCGAGCCCTGCGCCTGCGACATTGCCCGGCGCGCTGGCGGCTCACACACCGCTCGCCAAAGGCGAACGGATCCTGCTGGTGGAGGACAACCCGGTCAATCAGAGCGTCATCGAAGCCATGTTGCGCAGCTTGGGGCTGGAGGTCAGCGTGGCCCATGACGGCATCCAGGCCGTGGAAAAGGTCAGCCAGCAGCACTTTGCTGCCATCCTGATGGACTGCCGCCTGCCGCAGGTCGATGGTTATGAAGCCACCCGACGCATACGCCTGCTGCCCAACGGCGGCCAGTTGCCGATCATCGCCTTGACCGCCAACGCCCTGCAGGGTGACCGGGAACGTTGCATGGCCGCCGGCATGGACGATTACCTGAGCAAACCGTTGCGCCGCACTGACCTGCAGCAGGTGTTGCAACGCTGGTTACCCGGCCGGACAGCCGCGACTGGCGATAAATGCTAAAGTGCGGCAGTCTTAAGGACTGGACAGGACCTTCATCGGCCCTGAAAATAGACGTTTCAGTGCACACCTGTACTTCTTTCGCCAGGTGCGCTGTGACTTTCACCACAACGCAATAGTCTACCTGTAGGCTGCCGCCCGGACTGATGCCGGGTTGGCCGGGAAGATTCATCCCCTGCCACAGGGGGTTATTGAGGAGCTCGCATGACCAAACAACACGCCTTTACTCGGGAAGACCTGCTGCGCTGCAGTCGCGGTGAGCTGTTCGGCCCAGGTAATGCGCAACTGCCCGCGCCGAACATGCTGATGGTCGATCGCATCACCCATATCAGCGAAGAAGGCGGCAAGTACGGCAAAGGTGAATTGGTCGCCGAGCTGGATATCACCCCGGACCTGTGGTTCTTCGCCTGCCACTTCGAAGGCGACCCGGTAATGCCGGGCTGCCTGGGCCTTGACGCCATGTGGCAGTTGGTTGGCTTCTTCCTGGGCTGGCAGGGCCTGCCTGGCCGTGGCCGCGCCCTGGGCTCGGGTGAAGTGAAATTCTTTGGCCAGGTATTGCCTACTGCCAAGAAAGTCACCTACAACATTCACATCAAGCGCGTCCTGAAGGGCAAGCTGAACATGGCCATCGCCGATGGCTCGGTCAGCGTTGACGGCCGCGAGATCTACACTGCCGAAGCCCTGCGGGTCGGCGTGTTCACCTCCACTGACAATTTCTAAGGGTTATTCGCATGCGCCGCGTCGTTATCACTGGTCTGGGCATCGTATCGTGCCTGGGCAATGACAAAGCTACCGTCACCGAAAACCTGCGCAACAGCCGTCCGGGTATCCGTTACAACCCGGAATACAAGGAACAGGGGCTGCGTAGCCAGGTTTCCGGCTCCATCGACCTCAACCTCGAAGAACTGATCGACCGCAAGGTCTACCGCTTCGTCGGCCACGCTGCGGCGTATGCCTACCTGGCGATGCAGGACGCGATCAAGGACGCCGGCCTGACCGAAGAGCAGGTTTCCAACCCGCGTACCGGCCTGGTGGCTGGCTCCGGCGGCGCCTCGACCCTGAACCAGATGGAAGCGCTGGACACCCTGCGCGAGAAAGGCGTCAAGCGTGTCGGCCCCTACCGCGTCACCCGCACCATGGGCAGCACCGTTTCGGCGTGCCTGGCCACCCCGTTCAAGATCAAGGGCCTGAACTACTCGATCTCGTCGGCCTGTGCCACCTCGGCACACTGCATCGGCACCGCCCTGGAGCAGATCCAGTGGGGCAAGCAGGACATCGTCTTCGCCGGTGGCGGTGAAGAAGAGCACTGGAGCCAGTCGTTCCTGTTCGATGCCATGGGCGCCTTGTCGACCAAGCGCAACGATACTCCGGAACTGGCTTCGCGCGCTTACGACGCCGACCGTGATGGCTTCGTCATCGCTGGCGGTGGCGGCATGGTCGTGGTCGAGGAACTGGAACACGCCCTCGCCCGTGGCGCCAAGATCTACGCCGAAATCGTCGGCTACGGCGCGACGTCCGACGGCTACGACATGGTTGCCCCAAGCGGCGAAGGTGCCATTCGCTGCATGCAGCAGGCACTGGCCACTGTCGACACCCCGATCGACTACCTGAACACCCACGGCACCTCGACTCCGGTCGGCGACGTTGCCGAAATCAAAGGTGTTCGCGCCGTGTTCGGCGACAAGGCACCGAAGATCAGCTCGACCAAGAGCCTGTCGGGCCACTCGCTGGGTGCTGCCGGCGTCCACGAGGCGATCTACTGCCTGCTGATGATGGAGAACAACTTCATCGCCGGCTCCGCCAACATCGACGAGCTGGACCCGGAAGTCGCTGACCTGCCGATCCTGCGCAAAACCGAAGAAAACGCCAAGATCGATACGGTCATGAGCAACAGCTTCGGCTTTGGCGGCACCAACGCCACCCTGGTGCTCAAGCGCTGGACTGGCAAGTAATGCCTTGATGCGGTAAATGAAAACGCCCCGACTGGTTCGGGGCGTTTTCTTTTGTGTTTGCCTGTGCCGCGTAGCGTTCGGGCAGACCGTCAGCGAGCCTTGGGCAAGACCGCCAGGAAGTTGTCCCGCGCCACCTGCTTCGCCACCCCTTCCGGCAAGGCATCCAGAAACGGCTTGAAGCTGTGCATCTGCTCCCCCACGCTGCCAAACTTGCCCACCACGTCAGACCCAAGCATGAACCGCTGCGCGAAGCGCTCGACCAGCGCCAGCCACTCCTTGCGCGGCACACCCTTGTCATCCAGCAGGTAGGGCTCGAGCACAGTCCACGACAAGTCGATGTAAAGGTTCGGGTAGTCGTTGAGCAGGCGCGTCAGCACCGGCAATAGAAAGTCCATCTGCGTCTGATGCCGATGAATCTCCATGCTCGTGCCCGCGTGCGCCCAGATGAACCGGGTATGCGGATGATTGCGCAGCGGTTCCTCGATCTCGGCCAGGTAAAGCGGGTTGCGCTCACGCTTGGAGGTGATGTTCGAATGCAGCAGTACCGGCATGTCGCGTTCGGCTGCCAGGTGATAGATACGGGTCATGGCCTCGTTGTTGGCGCGCGGCGTATCACCGCTGGTCAGCGCAGTAAGGTCGTCGTGCCGGGTAAATACTTCACCTATGCCCTGCCAGAGGCCAGGGTAGAGATCGAGCATGCGCTCGATATGGCTGACCGCATTCTTGTCTACCGGATTGAAACCGGTCAGGAAAGGATGAAAGCGCTTGCGCTGCTCGGCCGGCAGCTTCTGCAGCGCCGCCGCCACGTAGGTATCGGTGGCGCTGTACCAGTAGGCGTCGGCATCGTCACCGGCGTAATAGCGCGGCCGCTTGGGCTCATCCTCGTGCCATTTCTTGGCCACCGGAATGCCAGAAATCATCGAGTGCTCGACACCCGCTTGATCCATGGCCTTGATCAGGGCAGCCATACCCTCGGTCTCTTGAAAGAAGTCCACATAGTGCAGGTGGGCGTCACTGTAGCGGTAATCACGCGCCTGTGCCGCCTGGCACAACGTTGCGCTCAACAGCAGGCAGGCCAGCGCTCTGGCGATCATGGGCAGCATCCTTCTCTGTGTATGAACAGAGTAGACCTGGCGGCCAAGCCAGCGGTTCAGCCATGCACGGCAAACCGCTATGCTGGTGCTATTTCCCGCCGCCTGGAGCACAGCATGAGCAGCCCATTGGTGATCCGCCCGCGCGCCGAGTCGGTCGAGGGCCAACCGATCCTGCGCCCACTACCGTCGGCGCAGTGCCGCAGCGTCGGCCCGTTCGTGTTCTTCGACCACATGCTCGAGACCGACTATGCGCCGGGCCACGGCATGGATATTCGCCAGCACCCGCATATCGGCCTGTCGACGCTGACCTACCTGTTCGAAGGGGCGATCCTGCACAAGGACAGCCTGGGCTCGAATCAGCGCGTGTTGCCTGGCGATGTGAGCTGGATGACGGCCGGCAGCGGCGTGGCGCATGTCGAACGCACCCCGGCCGAGGCGTTGGCACACGGTTCGCGCCTGCATGGGCTGCAGGTGTGGCTGGCGTCGCCCCGCGCGCTCGAGCAAGGCGCACCGAGCTATAGCCATCACGCCGCGGCCAGCCTGCCAGTGAGCGATAACCTGGGGGTACGCATCTGCATGATTGCAGGTAGCGGTTTCTGCCTGGAATCGCCGGTGCCAGTCCTCTCCCCTACCCTTTACGCGCATGTGCAGATGCAATCGGCGACCACGCTGGTGGTACCTGATGAGCATGCGCAACGGGCGCTGTATCTGCTCGACGGCGAGCTGATGATGAATGATGAGGAAGTCGAGGCGTGCAGCTTGGTGGTGCTGCCTGAGGGCGAAGAGATTGCCTTGTATGCCGAGGGTGAATGCCAGCTGGTATTGATCGGCGGCGAGCCACTGGATGGGCCACGGCGGATGAACTGGAATTTCGTGGCCAGTGATCCGCAACTGATCGAACACGCCCGGGCGAAATGGGCTGCCGGCGATTGGCCGGTGGTGCCGGGGGAGACTTCGCGGATCGAGCTACCGCGTTAAAGTGGGGCCGCTTTGCGGCCCCACTGCACCGTCAGCGCTGGAACACTTCAGTGAGCAAATTGTGCATCGAGCGGAACGCCCGCTCCGAGGTCCTGCGGTCATACTGCATCTTGCCCGGCACATTGGCATTCGGGTCGGTGAACGAGTGCACCGCGCCGCCATAGCTCAGCAGCTGCCAATCCACCTTGGCCGCATTCATCTCTTCCTCGAAGGCCGGCAGCTGCTCCCTCGGCACCAGCGGGTCGGATGCGCCGTGCAGCACCAGCACCGAGCCCTTGATGTGCTTGGCATCTTCAGGGTTCGGGGTATCCAGCGTGCCATGGAACGACACCGCAGCCTTCAGGTCTGCACCGGTACGGGCCAGCTCCAGGGCGCAGCAGCCGCCAAAGCAGAAGCCGAAGGTTGCCACCTTGCCAGGCTCCAGTAACGCCTTCGACTGTGCCAGCAGCTGCGCCAACGCCTCCTTCATGCGCTTGCGCAATTCGCCACGGTCATTCTTCAACGGCATCATCGCCGTCCCGGCTTCGTCAGCATTGGACGGACGCACCGATTGCCCGTACAGGTCGGCAATCAGCACCACATAGCCTTTTTCGGCCACTTCCTTGGCGATGCGCTCGGCACCTTCGCCAATGCCCATCCAGTTCGGCGCCATCACCAGGCCCGGTCGCCCCAACGCACCTGGCTCATACACCAGACGGCTTTCATAGGCCTTGCCGGACAGGTGATAAACCAGCGATTCGACGATTACCTTGCTCATCAAGCACTCCTTGGGCATTCACCATTAAAAAAGCCCGCCGAAGCGGGCTTATCGATGCATCAACTCAAGCAGACAGCTCGACCAACAGCTTGTTCAGACGACGAACGTACGCCGCCGGATCCTTCAAGCTGTCACCGGCCGCCAGGGCCGCCTGATCGAAGAGGATGTGCGACAGTTCGGCAAAGCGGTCTTCACTCTGCTCGTTGTCCAGCTTTTCAATCAGCGGATGAGTCGGGTTGAATTCGAAGATCGGCTTGGAGTCCGGCACCTTCTGCCCGCTGGCTTCGAGGATCTGGCGCATCTGCAGGCCCAGGTCCTGCTCACCGATGGCCAGGATTGCCGGCGAATCGGTCAGGCGGTGCGACACACGCACTTCGGCGACGCTCTCACCCAGCGCAGATTTCAAGCGCTCGACCAGGCCTTCTTTTTCCTTGGCGACTTCTTCCTGGGCCTTCTTGTCCTCTTCGGAGTCCAGCTTGCCCAGGTCCAGGTCGCCACGCGCGACATCGACGAAGGCCTTGCCGTCGAACTCGTTGAGGTAGCTCATCAGCCACTCGTCGATGCGATCGGTCAGCAGCAGCACTTCGATGCCTTTCTTGCGGAAGACTTCCAGGTGCGGGCTGTTCTTGACCTGCGCGTACGACTCGCCGGTGAGGTAGTAGACCTTGTCCTGGCCTTCCTTGGCGCGCGCCAGGTAATCGGCCAGGGAGACGCTCTGCTCGCCGCTCTCGTCATGGGTGGAGGCAAAGCGCAGCAAGCCGGCGATCTTCTCCTTGTTGGCGAAGTCTTCGGCCGGGCCTTCCTTCAGCACCTGACCAAAGTTCTTCCAGAAGCCCTTGTACTGCTCAGGCTCGTTCTTCGCCAGCTTCTCCAGCATGTCCAGCACACGCTTGGTCAGCGCAGTTTTCATCGAATCGATGATCGGATCCTTTTGCAGGATCTCGCGGGAGACGTTCAGGGACAGGTCATTGGAGTCGACCACACCCTTGATGAAGCGCAGGTACAGCGGCAGGAACGACTCGGCCTGGTCCATGATGAACACGCGCTGCACATACAGCTTCAAGCCGCGCGGCGCTTCACGCTGGTACAGATCGAACGGCGCGCGGGCCGGCACGTACAGCAGCGAGTTGTATTCGAGCTTGCCTTCGACCTTGTTGTGGCTCCAGGCCAGCGGGTTTTCGAAGTCATGGCCGATGTGCTTGTAGAACTCCTGGTATTCCTCGTCCTTGATTTCGGTACGCGGGCGGGTCCACAGGGCACTGGCGCGGTTGACGGTTTCCCATTCTTCGGCCGGCTGCTCTTCACCTTCGGCCGCCGCCTGCTCTTTGGGCAGCTGGATCGGCAGGGCAATGTGATCGGAGTACTTCTTGACCACGTTACGCAGGCGCCAGCCATCGGCGAATTCCTGCTCGTCCTTCTTCAGGTGCAGGACAATACGGGTACCGCGCTGTGGTTTTTCGACGGTGGAAACTTCGAAGTCGCCCTCGCCCTTGGACGACCAGTGCACGCCCTCGGCAGCCGGCTGGCCGGCGCGACGGCTGAACACGTCGACCTTGTCGGCCACGATGAAGGCAGAGTAGAAGCCCACACCGAACTGGCCGATCAGGTGCGAATCCTTCTTCTGGTCACCGGTGAGGTTCTTCATGAAGTCGGCCGTGCCGGACTTGGCGATGGTACCCAGGTGAGTGATCACATCTTCGCGGCTCATGCCGATGCCGTTGTCCTCGAGGGTCACGGTACCGGCGTCCTTGTCGAAACTCAG
The DNA here is from genome assembly GCF_015751845.1 of Pseudomonas sp. M2. Classification (NCBI taxonomy): domain Bacteria; kingdom Pseudomonadati; phylum Pseudomonadota; class Gammaproteobacteria; order Pseudomonadales; family Pseudomonadaceae; genus Pseudomonas; species Pseudomonas sp. M2. The sequence goes on along the minus strand of NZ_JADOUD010000001.1, from coordinate 4,270,083 downwards.
GCGGATTTTCAGGTCGGCGTCGTTTTCGAACAGCTCTGGCTTGGCCAGGGCTTCGAAACGCAGCTTGTCGGCGGCGTCGGAAGCGTTGGAAATCAGCTCACGCAGGAAGATTTCCTTGTTCGAGTACAGCGAGTGAATCATGAGGTGCAGCAGCTGCTTTACCTCGGTCTGGAAGCCCAGGGTTTCCTTTTGTGTTTCCACACTCATGGTCTTCAAAACTCCGATCTGATGGCAGTGGGCGCCGGCAGCCGAATCGGCATGCATTAATGGCGGATGTCATGCAGATGGGGGCAGCCCCGACGATTTCAAGGGCTTTTGGGGCTCAATCTTGAAATGCGCACGGGCAGTGGCGATCGGCGATTGTCGATCGCCCTGCCAGGCGGTGATCGCCACATTGGTCACCCGCCGGCCTTGGCGCCAGAGCTGGCACTGCGCGTAAGTGTCGCGAAAGAGCCCGGCGCGCAGGTAGTCGATGGAAAAATCGATGATCTTGGGGATGCTGGCGCTCTCGCTGTAGATCAGCAGATACAAGGCGGCAGAAAGCTCCATGAACCCAGCAATCACACCGCCATGAATGGCCGGCAGCAACGGGTTGCCGATGTTGTCCGGGCTGGCCGGCAAGCGGAACAGCAGGTCATCGCCCTGGCGCTCACAGGTGATGCCGATCAGGCTGGCGTAGGGTATCAACGCCAGCAATGGCTGGTAATCGCCCACGGCATGCGCCGCGTTGAGCTGTCGACGTACGTCTTGTGGAATCATGCCCCGCCCTCCTTCAGCCCCTTGCCGAACCGGATGCCGCCCTTGACCTCCTGCCCCAGGCGCATGAAGGTACCGACAACCTGGCAGATCGGCTGGGCGGGGTCGTCCTGATAGGCCATGCCACGGGTGAAAATCACGTCTCGGGTGACCCGATAGCACTGGGCATGACCATAGATGGGCTTTCCCGCCTCTGCCGGATGCATGTAGTCGATACGAAGGTCCAGCGTTGGACATACTTCAAAGCTCGGCAGCACGCAAAGGGTGGCCATCCCGCAGGTGGTGTCCATCAGCGTGGTCAGGGCACCACCATGCACTGCGCCGGTCTGCGGGTTGCCAACGATGGCTGGCGACCAGGGCAAGAGCAGCGTCATGCCATCGGCGTCCGCATGCTCCACGCGCATTTGCAACACTTGACAATGTTTCAGTGCCGACAAGAAACGCTCGGCCATGGCCATCAAGCTTGAATCGGTCATCGGTACACTCCTCTTCACAGCCACTGGCGCCTGCGACATCTGCATAAGTGTGATAAAAAGTCTATCCGCGATGCGGTGTTATATATCTGTAACTGATACGGAACTATTGCCGCATGGCTGAACTCGAAGGAACAAGTCACTTATTCCACCAAGGAGAAACACCCAATGCGTAAACCATTTGCTTTTGCTCTGATGCTGGCTGCTGCCATGGGCCTGGCTGCTTGCGATAAAGCGAGCGAAGACAAAGCCCAAGACGCACAGGAACATGCCGAGCAAGCCCAGGAAAAAATGGGCGAAGCTCAGGATAAAATGAACGACGCCGCCGAGGAAAACGCCGAAGCTGCCAAAGATCAGGCTGAAGCCGAGCAGAAGGCTGCTGAAGAAGCCGCTCCGGCAACTCCGGCTACTGCACCGGCTGAGCCTGCCAAGCAGTAATCGCGACGCACAAAAAAACCCGACATTGTCGGGTTTTTTTGTGCCTGCCAGTTATAGGTTAAACGTTTCATGTGTTTGTACCGAGGCCTTCCTTGCTGGTCTCGGTAGGCGCACTTTCCGTTGGCGTGAACACCATCACTTCCAGCACATCGGAGTGGAACTCCCGGCGATACAGGATCAATACCACTCCTACACTCACGACCATGAACAACCACGGGCTGATGAACCAGGTGAGCATGGCCATGCCGAAGTAATAAGACCGCAAGCCAAAGTTGAACTGATTGGCCGCCAGCGACAACACCCTCGCCGCCCGTGAAGCGAAAGCCTTGCGCTCAAGCTCACTGACCAGCCGCTCGCCTATCATGGGCGCAGACCCCACCAGCACTGCTGCGAAGTTGTACTGGCGCATGCACCAGCTGAACGTAAAGAACGCATAGACGAAAACCATCGCCAGGCAAAGCAGCTTGATTTCCGACATGCCTTGCGAGGCCTGCTGCACCAGAGGCAGGTCGGCCAGCAGCGACAGGGCGCGGTCAGAGGCCCCCAGAACAGTCAGGATGCCGGCCAGAATGATCAGGGTACTGGAGGCAAAGAACGACGCGTTGCGCTCCAGATTGCCAATTACACTGGCATCGGCGATGCGGTTGTCGCGCAGCAGCATGCGGCGCATCCAGTCTTCCCGGTACAGATGCAGCACACTAGCCAGGCAGGCAGTGTCGCGGCCCTTCCAGATGGCATAGCGGGTATAGCCGCCCCAGCATAGGGCGAACCAGCAGAGGGCCAACACGTTGTGAAGGTTGCTTTGGATGAAATTCATGCAGTTTTCCCGAAGGCCAGGGCAGACAAGGATAGGGACCGCATTTCGACGCTTGCAAGCACGCAAAGGCACATCGGCGCAATAAAAAACCCCGCACCCTTGAGGATGCGGGGTTTGGTGTATCGGCCTTCGCGGGCACCCTACGGCTTGTGGCCGGTGCCAACGGCAGGCGTCAACCTATCAGGCCAGCGCCTCGCGCGGCTTGCCAAGCATGCGGTCGCACGCCACAGCCGCCATCAGTGTCACCACCGACGGCACCAGCCAGGCCAGGCCCTGATCGCTCAGCGGCAGGTGGGCCATGAAGTCCGGCAGCACGTGGGCAATGCTGCTGCCCTTGATCGCGTCAACCATGCCGAACAACAGCGACACCAGCATGACCGGCGCCAGGATACGTGTTGGCGAATTCCACAGGTCTTTGACGAAGCTCAGCCCTACCACCACGATGCACGGTGGGTAGATGGCGGTCAGCACCGGGATCGAGAACATGATCAGCTTGGTCAGGCCCAGGTTGGAAATCAGCAGCGAGAAGCCCGCCAGGATCACCACCAGCGCACGGTACGACAGCGGCAGGATCTGGCTGAAGTACTCGGCGCATGCGCAAGTCAGGCCTACGGCAGTCACCAGGCAGGCCAGCGCGATCAGTACCGCCAGGAAACCGCTGCCAAGCGAACCGAAGGTGTGCTGTACGTAGGCGTGCAATACCGCTGCACCGTTGGTGGCTCCAGCCGCGATATCATGGCTGCTGGCTCCCAGGCGGAACAGGCTGATGTAGACCAGCGCCAGGCCTACACCGGCAATCAGGCCGGCAATGATGGCATAGCGGGTGATCAGCTTCGGCGACTCGACACCCCGCGAACGGATGGCATTGACGATCACGATACCGAAGACCAGCGCACCCAGGGTGTCCATGGTCAGGTAGCCATCGGAAAAGCCTTTGGAGAAGGCCGCAGCTGCATAGGCAGGCTGTGCTTCACCAATGGTGCCGGCCGGCAGCGCGAACGCCGCGATGCCAAGTACCGCCAGGGCGATAATCTTCAGCGGCGCGAGGAAACGGCCCACGGTATCGAGCAACTTGCCCGGGTACATGGACACCGCCAGTACCACGATGAAGTACACCAGGCTGTAGAGGAACAACGCCAACGGGCTTTCACCGGTGAGCGGTGCCACACCCACTTCGAACGACACGGTCGCGGTGCGCGGGGTTGCGAACAGCGGGCCGACCGACAGGTAGCATACCGCCGCCAACAGGCCGCCGAAGAACTTGCCGATCGGGCTGCTGAGCGCATCCATGCCACCACCGACCTTGGCCAGTGCGACCACGGTGATGACCGGCAGGCCCACAGCCGTTACCAGGAAGCCCAGAGCGGCCATCCACACATGCGGCCCGGACTGCAGACCGACGATGGGCGGGAAGATGATATTGCCAGCGCCCACAAAAAGCGCAAACGTCATAAAGCCAAGCGCCAGGATATCCTGGCCTTTTAAAACTTTCATTTAGGGTAGTACCACACTGCTGAAATCGGGATTCGAGAAGGGATTTCCCCTTGAGTGAGGGAAATGCTGCCCGGCTTGATAGGCCAGACCCGTTTAGCGTGTCGTTCCCTTTTGGGGTACGGGCACAAAGTGAACGCGTAGATTAACCGTTTTACCCGCCAAACGCACTGGCACAGTGCTGCTTGTCCGATGTGCGTACATGTTTGTCGTCTGGTTGACCGTGTTCGACGACAATTTATTGCTGATTCGAGCGGATGTCTGGTTGAAAATCCTGATCAGGGTGATCGAACTTTCCGAAGGTGGGGGCGCAGCCTTCACAGCCGCACAACGACAAAGGCCACCCGAAGGTGGCCTTTGTGCGCGTGGGGGTACTACATATTACTTTGTGTTACTTACTTCTTGGCTTCCCAGCCAGTCAGCTCGGCCAGGGCCTTGCCGATGTCAGCCAGGGAACGCACGGTCTTCACACCAGCGTCCTGCAGGGCCGCGAACTTCTCGTCCGCAGTGCCCTTGCCGCCGGAAATGATGGCGCCAGCGTGGCCCATGCGCTTGCCCGCAGGTGCAGTAACACCAGCGATGTAGGAAACGACAGGCTTGGTCACGTGGGCCTTGATGTAGGCCGCGGCTTCTTCTTCAGCCGAACCGCCGATCTCACCGATCATGACGATCGCTTCGGTCTTCGGGTCTTCCTGGAACAGCTTCAGGATGTCGATGAAGTTCGAGCCTGGGATCGGGTCGCCGCCGATGCCCACGCAGGTCGACTGGCCAAAGCCGGCGTCGGTGGTCTGCTTGACCGCTTCGTAGGTCAGGGTGCCGGAACGCGAAACGATACCGACCTTGCCTGGCAGGTGGATGTGGCCTGGCATGATGCCGATCTTGCACTCGCCCGGAGTGATGACACCTGGGCAGTTAGGGCCAATCAGGGTAACGCCCAGCTCGTCGCACTTGACCTTGGCATCCAGCATGTCCAGGGTAGGAATGCCTTCGGTGATGCAGACGATCAGCTTGATGCCGCCGAAGGCTGCTTCCAGGATCGAGTCTTTGCAGAACGGAGCCGGAACGTAGATCACCGAAGCGTCAGCGCCGGTAGCTTCCACGGCTTCCTTGACGGTGTTGAACACCGGCAGGCCCAGGTGGGTGGTGCCACCCTTGCCCGGGGTAACGCCGCCGACCATCTTGGTGCCGTAGGCAATGGCCTGTTCGGAGTGGAAAGTACCCTGCGAGCCGGTGAAGCCCTGGCAGATGACTTTGGTGTCTTTATTGATCAGGACGCTCATTACTTGCCCTCCGCAGCTTTGACAACTTGTTGAGCAGCGTCGGTCAGGCTGGTTGCCGCAATGATGTTCAAACCGCTTTCTGCCAGTACTTTTGCGCCCAGTTCGGCGTTGTTGCCTTCAAGGCGAACGACGACCGGAACCTTGACGCCGACTTCTTTCACTGCACCGATGATGCCTTCGGCAATCATGTCGCAGCGAACGATGCCGCCGAAGATGTTGACCAGTACGGCCGCGACATTGCTGTCGGACAGAATGATCTTGAACGCTTCGGTAACGCGCTCTTTGGTAGCACCGCCGCCTACGTCGAGGAAGTTGGCTGGCTTGCCGCCGTGCAGGTTGACGATGTCCATGGTACCCATGGCCAGGCCGGCACCGTTGACCATGCAGCCGATGTTGCCTTCCAGGGCAACGTAGTTCAGTTCGAACTTGGCAGCGTGGGCTTCACGAGCGTCGTCCTGCGACGGGTCGTGGAAGGTCTTCAGCTTGGGCTGACGGTACATGGCGTTGGCGTCGATGTTGATCTTGGCATCGAGGCAGTGCAGGTCGCCGTCGGCCTTGATCACCAGCGGGTTCACTTCCAGCAGGGCCAGATCGTGATCCTTGAACAGCTTGGCCAGGCCAACGAAGATCTTGGCGAACTGTTGAACCTGCTTGCCTTCCAGGCCCAGCTGGAATGCCAGTTCACGACCCTGGAACGGCTGAGCGCCGACCAGCGGGTCGATGGTAGCCTTGAGGATCTTCTCAGGCGTTTCGTGAGCGACTTTCTCGATGTCCACGCCACCTTCGGTGGACGCCATGAACACGATACGGCGGCTCGAACGATCCACTACAGCGCCCAGGTACAGCTCTTTGGCGATGTCAGTGCAGGATTCGACCAGAATCTTGGAGACGGGTTGACCGTTGGCATCAGTCTGGTAGGTAACCAGATTCTTGCCCAACCACTGTGCAGCGAACGCCTTGGCGTCTTCCTTGCTGCGAACCAGCTTGACGCCGCCCGCTTTACCGCGACCACCAGCGTGGACCTGGGCTTTGACAACCCACTCGGAACCGCCGATCTTGTCGCAGGCTTCTGCAGCTTGCTCAGGGGTATCGACAGCGAAACCCTTGGAAACTGGCAGGCCGTACTCAGCGAACAGCTGCTTACCCTGATACTCGTGAAGATTCATGCTTTTTACCGTCTTCGTTAGGTACTGCGCTTCGGCGCTGCGCCATTACTGGCGCCGCACCACCTGTGACCGTTGACCCCGGGTTTTCCCGTGTGATCCGGTCCGGCGGACGTTCCGCGGTGAGTCATGCACGCAAGACTCACGACGGGCAGCCCGCCGTGGTTTCTTATAATTAACGCTTCTTACGGTTGGCCACGTGAATGGCGCCGCCATTCACTGCCAGCGCTGCTTCATGCAACGCTTCGGACAGGGTTGGATGGCTGAAGACCATCATGCCCAGATCCTCGGCACTGGTGCCGAATTCCATTGCGATTGCGCCCTGCTGAACCAGCTCGGCAGCCGACGGGCCAATCACGTGTACACCCAGTACGCGGTCGGTCTTGGCATCAGCGATGACCTTGACGAAACCACCGGTGTCGTTGGCCGCCATCGCACGGCCGCTGGCCGCGAACGGGAAGGTGCCTACGTTAACCTCAACACCCTCGGCCTTCAAGGCTTGTTCGGTCTTGCCGACCCACGCGATTTCCGGGTGGGTGTAGATAACCGAAGGGATCAGGTCGTAGTTCATCTGGGCCTTGTGGCCCTTGATGCGCTCGACGACCATGATGCCCTCTTCCGAGGCCTTGTGCGCCAGCATCATGCCGCGGACAACGTCGCCGATGGCATAGACGCCCGGTACGCTGGTAGCGCAGTGGTCGTCAACGAAGATGTAGCCACGCTCGTCGATGTTCACGCCGCTGTCGGAGGCCAACAGGTCGGTGGTCACCGGGCGACGGCCGACCGCGACGATCAGCTTGTCGAAGGTGATCTTCTGCTCGCCTTCGGCGTTGGTGTAGGTCACTTCGACTTCGTTGCCGTTGACTTTCGAGCCGGTGACGCGAGCGCCCAGCTTGATGTCCAGGCCTTGCTTGGTCAGGGTCTTCTGGGCTTCTTTCGACACTGCGGTGTCAGCAGCCATCAGGAAGGTGTCCAGGGCTTCCAGGACGGTGACTTCAGCACCCAGGCGAGCCCACACCGAGCCCAGCTCCAGGCCGATCACGCCAGCACCGATCACGCCCAGACGCTTGGGAACCGATTGGAATTCCAGGGCGCCGGTGGAGTCGACGATGACGTTCTGGTCGACCGGAGCCGGCGGAATGTCGATCGGACGCGAGCCGGAGGCCAGGATCACGTTCTCGGCTTCGATGATTTCGGTGGTGCCATCAGCCTTGGTGACTTCGACTTTCTTGCCAGCCAGCAGTTTGCCGTGGCCCTGGATCGAAGTGACGCCATTGGCCTTGAACAGGGTGGCAACGCCACCGGTCAGGTTCTTGACGATGCCAGCCTTGCGACCAACCATCGCGGCCACGTCCATCTTCACTTCGCCAGTGGAGATGCCGTGGACGTTGAAGCTCTCTTTGGCTTCCTTGTACTTCCAGGAGCTGTCCAGCAGCGCCTTGGACGGAATGCAACCTACGTTCAGGCAGGTGCCACCCAGGGCCAGCTTGCCCTCGGCGTCGGTGTACTTCTCGATACAGGCAGTCTTCAGACCAAGTTGGGCAGCCTTGATGGCAGCCACATAACCGCCAGGACCTGCACCAATCACCACTACGTCGAATTTCTGGGTCATAAAAGATTCCTTTTTAGCTTCAAGCGGCAAGCTGCAAGCCGCAAGTCCAGCAGGCTTCGGCTTGAAGCTTGCGGCTTGCAGCTTACAGCTGCGCGATTAGATGTCCAGCAGCAGGCGGGACGGATCTTCCAGCAGGTTCTTGATGGTGACCAGGAAGGTTACCGCTTCCTTGCCGTCGATCAGGCGGTGATCGTACGACAGCGCCAGGTACATCATCGGGCGGATTACCACTTGGCCATTGATGGCCATCGGACGCTGGATGATGTTGTGCATGCCGAGGATGGCGGCCTGCGGCGGGTTGACGATCGGGGTCGACATCATCGAGCCGAAGGTACCACCGTTGGTGATGGTGAAAGTGCCGCCGGTCATTTCTTCGATCGACAGCTTGCCGTCACGGGCCTTCTTGCCGAAGGTGGCGATGCCGTTCTCGATTTCAGCCAGGCTCATCGATTCGGCGTTGCGCAGTACTGGCACCACCAGGCCACGGTCGCTGGAGACGGCAACGCCGACGTCGGCAAAACCGTGGTAGACGATGTCGTTGCCGTCGATCGAGGCGTTGACAGCAGGGAAACGCTTCAGCGCTTCGGTAGCGGCCTTGACGAAGAACGACATGAAGCCCAGGCGCACGCCGTTATGGGTCTTCTCGAACAGGTCCTTGTACTTCGAACGCAGGGCCATGACTTCGGTCATGTCGACTTCGTTGAAGGTGGTCAGCATCGCCATGTTGGACTGGGCTTCAACCAGACGCTCGGCGATCTTGGCACGCAGGCGGGTCATCGGCACACGCTTCTCGGTGCGATCGCCAGCAGCGGCCACAACCGGGGCGGCAGCGGCAGGCTTGGCAGCCGGAGCAGCGGCAGGCGCGGACTTCTTGTTGGCAACTGCAGCAACCACGTCTTCCTTGGTGACGCGGCCACCTTTGCCGGTACCGGCAACGGTAGCCAGGTCGATGCCGTTCTCTTCAGCCAGCTTGCGCGCGGCCGGAGCGGCAACCGGGTCGTCTTCGCCGGCATCGGCGGCAACGGCTGCCGGAGCAGCGGCGGCCGGAGCGGCAGCAGGCGCGGCGGCAGCAGCACCACCTTCCACGATCGAACCCAGCACTTCGTCGGACAGGACGGTATCGCCCTCGCCCTTGACGATGTCGCCCATCACGCCATCGGCGGTAGCCAGTACTTCCAGGACGACCTTGTCGGTCTCGATGTCGACGATCAGCTCGTCACGCTTGACGGCTTCGCCCGGCTTCTTGTGCCAGGTGGCAACGGTGCCATCGGCAACCGATTCCGGGAAGGTTGGGGCTTTGATCTCGATAGCCATTATCAGTGTTTCCTTAAATTCGGTTTCAGGTGCGCGAAGGCGTTAGACAGTGAAGGCGTCTTGCAGCAGTTTTTCCTGCTGTTCGGCGTGCTTCGAAGCGTAACCACAGGCTGGCGCGGCGGAAGCGTCGCGGCCGGCGTATTCCAGGACCAGCGCCTTGTTGTGGCGGCCCAGGATACGGCGCATGTGGTGCTGGCTGCTGTACCAGGCGCCCTGGTTCATCGGCTCTTCCTGACACCAGACGGCATGCTTGAGGTTGGTGTACGGCGCCAGGATGTCGACCAGGTCGTCTTCCGGGAACGGGTACAGTTGCTCGATACGCACGATTGCGATGTCTTCGCGGCCTTCGGCACGGCGTTTTTCCAGCAGGTCGTAATAGACCTTGCCACCACACAGCACCAGGCGTTCGACCTTGGCAGGATCCAGGGTGTCGATTTCCGGGATCACGGTCTGGAACGAACCTTCTGCAAGGTCCTCCAGGGTCGAGACGGCCAGCTTGTGGCGCAGCAGCGACTTGGGCGTCAGCACGATCAGCGGCTTGCGCAGCGGACGGATGACCTGACGACGCAGCAGGTGGTAGATCTGTGCCGGGGTGGTCGGTACGCAAACCTGGATGTTGTGCTCGGCGCACAGCTGCAGGTAACGCTCCAGACGCGCGGAGGAGTGCTCCGGGCCCTGCCCTTCGTAACCGTGAGGCAGCAGCATGGTCAGACCGCACAGGCGGCCCCACTTGTGCTCACCGCTGGTGATGAACTGGTCGATCACCACCTGCGCACCGTTGGCGAAGTCGCCGAACTGAGCTTCCCAGATCACCAGCGCATTCGGCGTGGTGGTCGAGTAACCGTATTCGAAGGCCAGTACCGCTTCTTCCGACAGGAAGGAGTCGTAAAGGTCGAAGCGCGGCTGGCCCGGGAACAGGTTCTGCAGCGGCACGTAGGTGCTGGCGTCCTTCTGGTTGTGCAGCACCGCGTGGCGGTGCGAGAAGGTGCCACGGCCGATGTCCTGGCCGGTCATGCGGATCGGGTGACCTTCGAACTGCAGGGTGGCGTAGGCCATGGTCTCTGCGTAACCCCAGTTGATCGGCAAGCCACCGGCCTGCATCTTCTGACGGTCTTCGTAGATCTTCGACACCTGACGCTGGACGACGAAGCCTTCTGGCAGCTCGAGCAGCTTGGCCGACAGGTCCTGCAGGGTCTTGAGGTCGAAACGGGTGTCGTGACGCGCAGTCCAGGCGTGGCCCAGGTACGGACGCCAGTCGACGAACAGCTCGCGGTTCGGCTCCTTGACCAGGCTCTTGACCACGTGCAGACCGTTGTCCAGGGCATTGCGGTACTCGTCGATCTTGGCCTGGGCGCGCTCGGCATCGATGCGACCGGCCTGGATCAGCGCCTCGGCGTACAGCTCACGGGTGGTGCGCTGCTTGCTGATCTGCTGATACATCAGCGGCTGGGTACCGTTGGGCTCGTCGGCCTCGTTGTGGCCGCGACGACGGTAGCAGACCAGGTCGATGACCACGTCACGCTTGAACTGCATGCGGTAATCGATGGCCAGCTGGGTCACGAACAGCACAGCTTCCGGGTCATCGCCGTTCACGTGCAGGATCGGCGCCTGGATCATCTTGGCAACGTCGGTGGCGTACTCGGTGGAACGCGAGTCCAGCGGGTTGCTGATGGTGAAACCGACCTGGTTGTTGATCACGATGTGCACGGTGCCGCCGGTCTTGAAACCGCGGGTCTGCGACATCTGGAAGGTTTCCATGACCACGCCCTGGCCTGCGAAGGCAGCGTCACCGTGGATCGAGATCGGCAGCACCTTGTCACCGGCGGTATCGTTGCGGCGGTCCTGACGGGCGCGCACCGAACCTTCGACCACGGGGGAGACGATTTCCAGGTGGGACGGGTTGAACGCCATGGCCAGGTGAACTTCACCACCGGTGGTCATCACGTTCGAGGAGAAGCCCTGGTGATACTTCACGTCACCGGAGCCCAGCTCGTTCATCTTCTTGCCTTCGAACTCGTCGAACAGCTCGCGCGGGTTCTTGCCGAAGGTGTTGACCAGCACGTTCAGACGGCCGCGGTGGGCCATGCCAATCACGACTTCCTTGGTGCCGTAGGAGCCGGAACGCTGGATCATTTCGTCCAGCATCGGGATCAGGCTTTCGCCACCCTCAAGGCCGAAACGCTTGGTGCCCGGGTACTTGGTGCCCAGGTACTTCTCGAGACCTTCACCGGCCGTCACGCGCTCGAGCAGGTGGGCCTGCACGTCGGCGGAGAAGTCCGGGCGGCCGCGCACGCTTTCCAGGCGCTGCTGGAACCAGCTGCGCTGCTCGGAATCGACGATATGGGTGAACTCGGCGCCAATGGTGCGACAATATGTCTTCTGGAGCGCCTCGACGATCTCGCGTAGGCTCGCTTCCTCTTTGCCGATGTACAGGTCGCCGGCACGGAAGGTCGTATCAAGATCGGCATTGGTCAAGCCGTAGTGATTGATCGACAGGTCTACGGGCGCAGGGCGCTGCCACAACCCCAAGGGGTCGAGCTTGGCAGCCTGATGGCCGCGCATACGATAGGCCTGGATCAGTCGCAGAACTTCAACCTGCTTCTTCTCGTGTTCACTGCTCACGCTCCCGGCAGATACCGGTTGGGCGCGGCGCTGGTTCTTTGCCAGCAGTACGAAATGGTCGCGGATTGTCGAGTGCGATACATCGGTAGCGGTGCTGCCGTCGGCGGGCAACTTCTGGAAGTAAGTGCGCCACTCTTCTGGCACAGCGTTAGGGTCGTGCAGGTAGAGTTCGTAGAGCTCTTCCACATATGCAGCGTTACCACCTGAAAGGTGGGCGCTTTCCCACATGCGCTGCATCACGCTTTCTTGCATGCTTGGTCACCCTCGGTTAGGGGACTGATCGGCGAGAGCCACAGCAAACCTGGAAAAGTCCGAACACAGCGACTGAACCACGCCACTTGGATCCTGCTGATTTTCCGGGTACCAGCCCGGAAAGCCCCTGCTGGTCTCATATCTTCATAGGTATCGAGCGCGGGCTTTTTGGGCCCTTGCTCAGGTTTTACCTCAGTGCGGGCTCACCACCCGCACCTCGGCTTACTGCAGTTACAACGCTTTGAATCAGGTGCCGCTTTGCAGCAGCATGTTACGTACGTGGCCGATTGCCTTGGTTGGGTTCAGACCCTTCGGGCAAACGTTGACGCAGTTCATGATCCCGCGGCAGCGGAAGACGCTGAACGGGTCATCCAGGGACGCCAGGCGCTCCTGGGTCTTGGTGTCACGGCTGTCGGCCAGGAAGCGATAGGCCTGCAGCAAGGCGGCGGGGCCCAGGAACTTGTCCGGGTTCCACCAGAACGATGGGCAGGAAGTCGAGCAGCAAGCGCACAGGATGCACTCGTACAGACCGTCCAGCTTGTCGCGATCTTCCGGCGACTGCAGACGCTCGATGGCCGGGGCCGGCGTGTCGTTCTGCAGGAATGGCTTCACCTTCTCGTACTGCTTGTAGAAGATGCTCATATCGACGACCAGGTCACGAATGACCGGCAGGCCAGGCAGCGGGCGCAGAACCAGCTTGTTGCCCTTGACCACGCCGGACAGCGGCGTGATGCAGGCCAGGCCGTTCTTGCCGTTCATGTTCATGCCATCGGAACCGCAAACGCCTTCACGGCAGGAGCGACGGTACGAGAAGCCCTCGTCCTTCTCCTTGATCAGCGCCAGCACGTCCAGCACCATCAGGTCCTTGCCGCCGGTATCGACGTCGAACGACTCCATCTTGGGCGCCGAGTCGGTATCCGGGTTGTAGCGATAAACTTCGACTTTCAACATAGCAGTCACCCTCAATAAGTCCGGACTTTTGGTTCGAAGGCTGGAACAGTCTTCGGCGCAAAGTTGACGCCACGCTTGGCCACGCGCTTCTCACCCGGGTAGTACAGGGTGTGGCACAGCCAGTTTTCGTCGTCACGGTCTTCGAAGTCTTCACGGGCGTGAGCGCCGCGGGACTCTTTACGGGCTTCGGCCGCGATGGCGGTAGCTTCGGCGACTTCCAACAGGTTCTGCAGCTCCAGCGCTTCGATACGCGCGGTGTTGAAGGCCTGGGACTTGTCGTTGATCTTCACGTTGGCGATGCGGTCACGCAGACCAGCCAGCTGTTCGATACCCTTCTGCATGTATTCGCCAGTACGGAATACACCGAAGTAGTTCTGCATGCAGCTTTGCAGCTCACGCTTGAGGCTTGCGACGTCTTCGCCAGTGGTACGCTCGTTGAGCTTGTTCAGGCGGTTCAGGGCGACGTCGACATCGGTATCGCTGGCATCGCGGTACTCGACGCCTTCGCTCAGCGCCTTCTCCAGGTGCAGGCCGGCGGCGCGGCCGAATACGACCAGGTCGAGCAGCGAGTTACCGCCCAGGCGGTTGGCACCGTGAACCGATACGCACGCCACTTCACCCACGGCGAACAAGCCCGGAATGATGTGATCCTTGCCTTCGGCGTCCATGGTGATGGCCTGGCCATGAATGTTGGTGGCAACACCACCCATCATGTAGTGGCAGGTCGGCACGACCGGCACCGGCGCTACAACCGGGTCGACGTGAGCGAAGGTCTTGGACAGTTCGCAGATGCCTGGCAGGCGGCTGTGCAGCACTTCCTCGCCCAGGTGGTCCAGCTTCAGCAGTACGTGGTCCTTGTTCGGGCCCACGCCGTTGCCAGCGATGATCTCTTTGACCATGGAACGGGCGACCACGTCACGACCAGCCAGGTCTTTCGCGTTCGGAGCATAACGCTCCATGAAACGCTCGCCGTGGGCGTTGATCAGGTAACCACCCTCACCGCGGCAACCCTCGGTGACCAGTACACCAGCGCCGGCGATGCCAGTCGGGTGGAACTGCCACATTTCGATGTCCTGCACCGGCACGCCGGCACGCAGGGCCATGCCGACACCGTCACCAGTGTTGATCAGGGCATTGGTGGTCGAGGCGTAGATACGGCCCGCACCGCCAGTGGCCAATACGGTGGCCTTGGACTTGATGTACAGGGTTTCGCCGGTTTCGATGCAGATCGCGATCACACCCACGAACGCGCCGTCCTGGTTTTTCACCAGATCAACAGCGTAGTACTCGTTCAGGAAGGTGGTGCCCGCTTTCAGGTTGCCCTGATAGAGGGTGTGCAGCAAGGCGTGGCCGGTACGGTCGGAAGCAGCACAGGTACGTGCAGCCTGGCCACCCTTGCCGAAGTCCTTGGACTGGCCGCCGAACGGACGCTGATAGATGCGGCCGGTTTCGGTACGCGAGAACGGCAGGCCCATGTGGTCCAGTTCGAAGACCGCAGCAGGGCCTTCCTGACACATGTATTCGATAGCGTCCTGGTCACCGATGTAGTCGGAACCTTTGACGGTATCGTACATGTGCCAGCGCCAGTCGTCGTTCGGGTCGGCCGAAGCGATGGCGCAGGTGATGCCGCCCTGGGCGGAAACAGTGTGCGAACGGGTCGGGAAGACCTTGGTGACCACGGCAGTCTTGTGACCGCCCTGGGCCAGCTGCAGCGCTGCGCGCATGCCGGCGCCGCCGCCACCGATGATGATGGCGTCGAAGGAAATGGTTGGAATGCTAGCCATGGATCAGATACCCCAGAGAATCTGCACACCCCAGACGAAGTAAGCGAACATCGCAACGCCGCATACCGCCTGGAACAGGAAACGAATCGCAGTTGCCGACTTGCCGAACGACATTGGCGTCAGGTAGTCGGTTGCAATGGTCCACATGCCGACCCAGGCGTGAGCGCCCAGGGCAACGAGGGCCAGCAGACTGAAGATCCGCATCGCGTTATTGGAGAACAGACCATGCCACTGGGTGTAGTCGATGCCTGGGTGGGCGACCACGTAGCCGATCAGGAAGAGAAAGTAAGCCGCGAGAACGACCGCCGAGACGCGCTGCGCCATCCAGTCATAGAGGCCCGAACGCGACAGGTTCGTGACATTGGTTACCATACCCAAACTCCCACCAGAACGATCAGCACCACGGAGATGACGATCACGATTTTCGAGCCCAGCTTGCCGCCTTCCAGCGTCTCACCGATACCCATGTCCATGATCAGGTGACGCACACCTGCCACGAGGTGATAAAGCAGGGCGGATAGCAGGCCCCAGGTCACGAACTTGGCCAGCGGGCTGGTCAGACACGCCTTCACCTCACCGAAGCCTTCCTCGGAACCCAGCGACTTGCCCAGTGCATAAAGCATGATGGCAAGGCCGAGGAACAGGATGACGCCGGAGATACGGTGCAGGATGGACGTGTACGCTGTGACAGGGAGCTTGATGGTCCTTAGGTCTAGGTTTACAGGTCGTTGGCTTTTCACGGCTTTTTTCACACTGAAGAGCCCCTAGCGAATCAGGGCAAAGTTGTTGGTAAGTGTACTGGTCAGGTACCCACCACCCAGGGAACGGCGACCCCCAGCAGTTCGGGCTTGCAAGCCCCTGGCGGTCGGGTGCCGAGTATAGACAGTTAGGCTGCTTATGACAACGTGACGGGGTAGCCCAAATAGCGCATTGCCTTTAGCGAGCAAAAGGCGTAAATGGGCGAGAATTTCGTGAAAAATCAGGCCTCAGAGCGGGTTTCAACCAGCCTTTAGGCAAATTGACATTCGAATTTACTTCTCTATAGTGGTGCGGGCCCTGCGTGGGGGGTCTGTCTGATGATTTCAAGCATTAATAGGAGGCCACATGGCTGACAAAAAAGCGCAGTTGGTCATCGAGGGCGCTGCCCCCGTCGAGCTGCCCATTTTAACCGGCACCGTTGGTCCTGATGTAATCGACGTCCGCGGGTTGGGGGCCACTGGTCACTTCACCTTCGACCCTGGTTTCATGGCGACCGCTTCGTGCGAGTCGAAGATCACCTACATCGACGGCGACAAGGGCGTACTGCTGCACCGCGGCTACCCCATCGAGCAGCTCGCCGAGCAATCGGACTACCTGGAAACCTGCTACCTGCTGCTCAATGGCGAACTGCCCAACGCCGAGCAGAAGGCCCAGTTTGTCAGCACCGTCAAGAACCACACCATGGTTCACGAGCAGCTGAAGTCCTTCTTCAACGGTTTCCGCCGCGACGCCCACCCGATGGCCGTAATGTGCGGCGTAGTCGGCGCCCTGTCGGCGTTCTACCACGACTCGCTGGACATCAATAACCCGCAACACCGCGAAATTTCCGCGGTGCGCCTGGTCGCCAAGATGCCGACCCTGGCCGCGATGGTTTACAAGTACTCCATGGGCCAGCCCATGATGTACCCGCGCAACGACCTGTCATACGCGGAAAACTTCCTGCACATGATGTTCAACACCCCGTGCGAGATCAAACCGATCAGCCCGGTGCTGGCCAAGGCAATGGACAAGATCTTCATCCTCCATGCCGATCACGAGCAGAACGCCTCCACCTCCACCGTCCGCCTGGCCGGCTCTTCGGGTGCCAACCCGTTCGCCTGTATCGCCGCCGGTATCGCCGCACTGTGGGGCCCTGCCCACGGCGGTGCGAACGAAGCCGTGCTGACCATGCTCGATGAAATTGGCGATGTCTCGAACATCGACAAGTACATCGCCAAGGCCAAGGACAAGAACGACCCGTTCAAGCTGATGGGCTTCGGTCACCGCGTGTACAAGAACCGCGACCCGCGCGCCACCGTGATGAAGAAAACCTGCGACGAAGTCCTGGGCGAACTCGGCATCAAGAACGACCCGCAGCTGGAACTGGCGATGCGCCTGGAAGAGATCGCGCTCACCGATCCGTACTTCATCGAGCGCTCGCTGTACCCGAACGTCGACTTCTACTCGGGCATCATCCTGAAGGCGATCGGCATCCCGACCAGCATGTTCACCGTGATCTTCGCCCTGGCACGTACCGTGGGCTGGATCTCGCACTGGAAAGAAATGCTTTCCAGCCCGTACAAGATTGGCCGCCCGCGCCAGCTGTACACCGGCGAACTGCCGCGTGACATCGTTGAGCTGAAGGACCGCAAGTAAGCTTTTGAAGCCGAACGCAAAAGGCTGCCCTCGGGCAGCCTTTTTCATTGCTTTGCCCCTGCCCTGGCTTCAGTTCTTCTCTGCCCGCTCACGCAAGCTTTTCAGGGTATTGAACGGCGCATCCACTACAAACTTGTTGGCTACCATCGCAGGCACACTGCCACCCGGCTCGGTATGTACCTGATAGGTCACTTCTGTACTCTCCCCTTTGGGCACCAACTTCCAGAAGCCTTCGACTTTCGCCACCCGAACATACCCCTTCTCTTCGGGCAAATAGGTCGGCTCTTCCTTGAGGTTACGCGTCAGGCTGCCATCAGCGCTTTTGACGTTAGTGACATGCAACACCGAATCGCGCGGCGTTACCGGCCAAGGCGTGTTGAACTGGGTGTAGGTCCAGCTCTGATCACCTTCATGCTTGAGCAGCTTCTGAGACTTGCACTCATGTATCCAGGTGCATGCGCCTGCCACGTCTTCCTGCAATGCCTGCACCTTGGCCAAAGGCGCCTTGATCAAGGTCACACCACGGTAGGCCTTGTACTTGGAACCCGGCACTTCACTGAGAGAGACCTTGATCCCCTCCTCGTCCTTGGCCACTTGCCAGTTCTCGGCCCAGGCGGCCGGCGCCATCAGCAAGCCCACGCCACATAGCAGTGCAATACGCTTGAACGATCTCATCATCTTTATCCTTGTTGTCGAAGATCCAGCCTTGTCACGCCGCCGTCATCTGCTCCCACCAACCGAGAATCCTGATTGCCTCGTCGCGATCATTGCCGCACACCTCGATATCCGCCTTGAACCCACCACAGACCGCCGGCCGCTCGGGCTTGCCGAACAGGTCGCAGAGGTTGTCGGCGGTCAGGTGCAGGCAGCGCATGCCAGCCGGCTTGCCGTCTGGCATGCGCGGCATTGCGGAAGTGATGGACGGGGCGATGCAGCAGGCACCGCAACCCTCACGGCATTTCATAAAATCAGGACTCCCTGAAACAAAACGGGACGAACGTCCCTGGATACTAACCGCTCAAACATACGTTTGAAATTGCTGGCCCGATGAAATCTGCAGTGACCCGGCAGTCAGTTCGCCCAGGCTATTGGCGGAACTCAAACTCGATCGCCGCCCCTTCCACATCACGCCGGCTGTCATTGCGCAACTGCAGCTGCATCTCGTTGCTGATCAAGCGACCATTGAGCTGGAACGGGCTGTCACCGGCGTGCGGTTTGTCCGTAAACATGGCCGGCAGCAAGGGTTTTCGGCGCACGGCCGAACTGCCGACGCTGGGCTCAAGCTGGTTGACCATCTCGGCAGGCAGGCTCAGATCCAGGTGCGCCGCGGGCAATTGCTGGGTTGCCGCCTTGCTGGCTGGCTTGTGCGCAGGCGACGCCTTGGCGTTGTCCGCTTTGGCAGGCTGCGCAGCGTGGACCACACCAGAGGTCAAACACACTGGCGTGAGGCAAAAAACCAGGGCAATACGACGCAACAGTTTCATGGACATCGATAGGCAGGCTTCAAGAGTGCGTATGCTCTCTGTTCCGCCTGCGCCTGGCAAGCCTTACAAAAGCGCAGTTACAGACTCCCTGCACAATTGCTGGGCCAGCATGCCCAGCGTCATCACCGCCCGTTCGGCTTCCTTGTTCCATGGAATACCGCAGTTGAGACGGATGCAGTGGTTGAACTGCTCGGTATTACTGAAGATAAGCCCAGGGGCGATACTGATCCCCTGCTCCAGCGCACGCACATGCAGCTCTTGAGTGTTGACCCGCCCCGGCAGGCTGACCCACAGAATGAAGCCCCCCGTGGGCCGGGTCATCTGCGTACCCTCAGGGAAGTGCTGCTGCACCGCCAACTGGTAGGCACTGAGGTTCTTGCGGTACTCCTGGCGGATATACCGCAGGTGGCGATCATAGCCACCGTTCTCCAGGTAAGCCGCCACCCCCATCTGCGTGACACTGCAGGCCGAGTGGGTGGTGAAGGTCTGCAGCCGCTGGATTTCGTCCTGGTATCGCCCCGCTACCATCCAGCCAACGCGCACGCCAGGTGACAATGTCTTGGAAAAGCTCGAGCAGTAGATCACACGGTCCAGCCGGTCGAATGCCTTGAGCGCTTTGGTCTTGCCCTGCTCGAACATCAACTCGCCATAGATGTCGTCCTCGACGATCTGGATGTCGAAGTCCGAAGCCAGGCGCAACAACTGCTTCTGCCGCTCTTCGGGGATAGTGCCGCCCAGCGGGTTGCTAAGGCGTGTGGTCAGTACCAGCGCCTTGATCGACCATTGATTGGCCGCCAGTTGCAGCGCTTCCAGACTGATGCCGGTGGACGGGTCGCTGGGGATCTCGATCACCTTCAGCCCGAGCAAATCAGCCAGCTGCAGCAGGCCGTAATAGGTGGGCGACTCCGCAGCAATCAGATCCCCCGGGCGGGTCAGTACGCGCAGTGACATTTGCAGGGCATCGACACAGCCATGGGTAACGATCACTTCACTGGGATCGACCAGCACGCCCGCATCACGCATGCGGATAGCGATCTGCCGGCGCAACGGCTCGAAGCCCGGGCTGAACATGTAGCTGAAAGCACGCGGGCTGTGAAAACGGGTGACCTTGGCAATCTGCTGATGCAAGGCCCGCACCGGCAAGTAGTCGACATGAGGAACGGCGGCGCCGAACGCAAACACGCCATCACGACGGGCCTCGGTCAGCACCTGCTGGATGATGCTCGCGCGGGTGACCAGGCCAGGGCGCTCGACTCTGGCAATATCCGGCGTCTGCGCAGTCAACGCCGGGGTCTGGTGCACGTAGTAGCCAGACTGCGGCCGGGCGCGGATCAGCCCCTGGTCTTCGAGATTGGCATAGGCCTGCAGTACCGTGGCATGGCTGACGTTGAGCTGGGCGCTCATCTTGCGCACGGACGGCACGCGCTCGCCTGGCTGATAGACACCACGGCGGATGTCATCGGCCAGTTGCTGGGCGATACGCTGATACAGCAGCAGGTTGGTCATGGCGATATCTCGACGCGCGGACGGCTCATTGTTCTTGTACGACTCACTTACGGTAGAGGATACCGTAACAGTTGCAAAGTGTACTGGGACAGATTGCACAATAGTCGACATTACAGTGGCGTGGCCGCTATCGAAAGGGTTAACCAGCGCGCCTCTTCTCAAGCCGCGAAGAGGCGCCAGCGGTCAGCGTGCCGGAGCAAGCCTGCCCTTGTCATCGGAGAAGACGATCTCCACCCGGCGGTTCTGCGCCCTGCCCCGCTCCGAAGCATTGGCCTCGATCGGGTACTGATCGCCATACCCTTCAACCTGCAGACGCTTTTCGTCGACACCCAGGTCGACCAGCATGTCGGCCACTGCCTGCGCCCGGTCGCGCGACAGCTTGAGGTTATCTTCCGGCGCGCCGGTGTTGTCGGCATAGCCCTCGATCCGCACCACCCTGCGCGGGTTGAGCTGAAGGAACTGGACCAGCTTGAGCACCGTGCGACTGGCCGAATTCTTGAGGTCCGCACGACCAGTGTCGAACAGCACATCACCCAAGGTCATCACCAGCCCGCGATCAGCCTGCTGCGAGGCCAGCGCCGCAATCTGCGCTTCCACCCATTCACCCTGCTGCTGCACGCTGGCCAGCTTGGCCTCGCGCAGGGCCAGCTGCAGGCGCTGACGCTCAAGGTCGAGCTTGGCCAGACGCTCCTGACTCAGCGCCAACTTCGCGTGCTCACCGGCAATTTCGCTGTAACGCTGGCTCAGATACGCATAGTGGCGCACGTCACTGCCGGTGCCGATGTAACTGGACAAGCGCTCGGCGCGGGCCAGCGACTCACCGGCGCGGATCACATCACGCGGTGCGCTGCGCAGCACAGCGGAATCATCCTTGACCTTCTGGAAGGCCACGGAAGCATCGTCCAGCGCCGCTGCACTGCGCTGACTGGCGCACCCCTGCAGCCCGCCAGCCAGCGCCAGCAATGCCAACGCCGCCATGGATTTGAAGCACTTCATGGCTGCATCTCCAGTTGTTTGCGCAAGCGCTTGACCCGCGACTGCAATACGTCAAGCTGCTCCTCGCTCTTCTGGTTCAGTACGCGCGCCTCGGCCAGGCGGGCGTCGAGTTCGGCCTGCTCGGCACGCATGCGGGCGTTGCGGTAGTCCTCGGTCAGCATGTCGCTCTTGGCTCGGGCGAGCTTGTCTTCGGCAAGCTTGAGCGCCTCGACCTGGTCGGTGGCACCGACCGCCTTGGCCTGTTCCAGCGCCTGCTCGGAAATACGCATCTGTTCATTGGGCGCCGGGTCGTTGGCGCAGCCGGCCAGGCCGAGCATGGCCACGGCAAGGATCAGTGATTGGGTTCTCACGCACTCTTCCTACTGTTTGGGGGCGTCCGCCTGCACGTCCATCTGCGCTTTCCAGCGCTCGACATTACGTTGCAGCACGGCTTCAGACGCACCAGAGATCGGCAATTCTGTCAGCTTTTTTGCCAGTTGCCCACGCAACCAGGTGTCATTGCAAGCCGAGTTGTGCGACACAGCCAAGTACAGCCCTGGCCGGTCGACCGGCAGGCCGCGGGCGATCAGGTCATTGCTCATACCCAGGCTTTGGGTCATGGCCATGCCCGAGTAACGCCCAGCCAGCACGTAGTCGACCTGGCCCAGCACCAGCTTCTGGAATGCCTGGGTCAGGTTCTGCGCCGGTACCAGCTTTAACTGCGCCTTGGCGAATGCACTGAAAGCCGGGGTCAGGCGGGCGCGCTCCGACAGGCTACCCTGGTATCTGGCCAGATCCGCGGGGCCGTTGAATTCCACGTCAGCATCATGCCGCGTCCAGACCAGGTATTCATTGAGCTGCAAGGGCGGGTGGATGTAATCCAGTGCGGTCAACTGCTCCACCTGCAGGGGGGTGTCGAGCAACAGATCCATGCGCCCACTGCGCACCTCTTCCAGCGCCTGATCGCGCCTGCCGGCATTGAGGACTTCCACTTTCAGCCCCAGCTCCCCGGCCACCTTGCGCAACAGATCGACGTTGGCGCCAATCAGGTGTTTCGGGTCTTTCGGGTCTTGCCAGGAGTAAGGTGGAGCATCCGGGCTGCCAGTCGCCACCAGACGCTCACACTTGCCAGCCGCCATCGCCAGCGGTGAAAGCATCGCCATCGTGCACACCAGCACCTTGCCTGCTTCACGAAACGCCATCCTTCACTCCTTGCCCGCATAAAAAAACCCGGCCCTCGTTACAAGGGCCGGGCTTCTTTATAAGTGAAGCAGGCGGATCAGACCAGCTTTTCCAGCTCCGGAACCGCTTCGAACAGGTCAGCGACCAGGCCGTAGTCGGCCACCTGGAAGATCGGCGCTTCTTCGTCCTTGTTGATCGCAACGATCACTTTGGAGTCCTTCATGCCGGCCAGGTGCTGAATCGCGCCAGAGATACCGACGGCGATGTACAGCTGCGGGGCAACGATCTTGCCGGTCTGGCCGACCTGCATGTCGTTGGGTACGAAGCCTGCGTCGACCGCAGCGCGCGAGGCACCCACGGCAGCGCCGAGCTTGTCGGCCAGGCTGTACAGGTGCTTGAAGTTGTCACCATTGCCCATGCCGCGGCCACCGGAAACGACGATCTTGGCAGCGGTCAGCTCTGGACGGTCGGACTTGGCCAGTTCTTCGCCAACAAAGGCGGAGATACCGGCATCGTGCGCGGCGCCTACCGCTTCAACGGCAGCGGAGCCACCTTCGGCGGCCACAGCATCGAAGCCGGTGGTACGCACGGTGATCACCTTCACAGCAGCGCTCGATTGCACGGTGGCAATGGCGTTACCGGCATAGATCGGGCGCTTGAAGGTGTCGGCGGATTCAACCGAAATGATCTCGGAGATCTGGTCGACGTCCAGCAGCGCGGCAACGCGCGGCAGGATGTTCTTGCCGTTGGTGGTGGCCGGGGCCAGTACGTGGCTGTAACCCTTGGCCAGCTCGACGATCAACGGCGCGACGTTTTCGGGCAAGACGTGGGCGTAGGCTGCGTTGTCGGCAACTAGTACCTTGCCAACGCCAGCGATCTTGGCAGCGGATTCGGCAACGCCACCGACGTTCTGGCCAGCGACCAGCACATGCACATCACCACCGATCTTGGCGGCTGCGGCGACAGTGTTCAGGGTGGACGGGGCTACGGCACCGTTCTCGTATTCAGCGACAACCAGGATAGTCATTTAGATTACCTTCGCTTCGTTCTTCAGCTTCTCGACCAGTTCGGCCACCGACTTGACCTTGATACCCGCGCTGCGGGCAGCAGGCGCTTCGACTTTCAAGGTCTTGTTGGTGGAGGCGAGCGATACGCCCAGCGCGTCTGGAGTCAGGGTCTCCAGCGGCTTCTTCTTGGCCTTCATGATGTTCGGCAGCGACGCATAGCGCGGCTCGTTCAGGCGCAGGTCGGTGGTGACGATCGCTGGCAGGTTCAGCGATACGGTCTGCAGGCCGCCATCGATTTCACGGGTGACGTTCAGCTTGTCGCCAGCCAGTTCAACCTTGGAGGCGAAGGTGCCCTGGGCGTAGCCAGTCAGCGCCGCCAGCATCTGGCCGGTCTGGTTGTTGTCGCTGTCGATGGCCTGCTTGCCGAGGATCACCAGCTGCGGCTGTTCTTTGTCGACAACGGCTTTGAGCGCCTTGGCCACGGCCAGGGAATTCAGTTCGTCAGCAGCTTCGACCAGGATGGCACGATCGGCGCCCAGGGCCAGGGCAGTACGCAACTGCTCCTGAGCAGTGGCCGGGCCGACGGAGACGACGACGATCTCGCTTGCCACGCCCTTCTCTTTCAGGCGCACGGCTTCTTCCACGGCGATTTCGCAGAAGGGGTTCATGGACATCTTGACGTTTGCAAGGTCGACGCCGGAGTTGTCCGCTTTGACGCGAACCTTGACGTTGTAGTCGACCACTCGTTTGACAGCTACAAGAACCTTCATGGATTCCTCGTTACTCTCCGGTGAATAGATAGTCGCCTGGGGCTAAGCCCTGCGATGCGCGTGGGTACAAGGGCACCTCTGAAAACGATGCGCGAGGTGCAATCTTCACGGTGACCGATCAGTCCTGTTGAGACTCTTGCGGCAAATACCCGCGGGTCATTTCCTGTGGTGGCGTGTAAACTCCACTACAAACCGTGTTTTGGCCCGAAAGCCTTACCCCACACCTGGTCTTTAGAGGTGTACCTGCGCCCGGCGATGAGCCTACGGCGAACGTAAAACCGCTCGTATCTTGACCGCAACACCCAATCCGGTCAATACGGCAAATCGGTCACCCTCCAGCCGCGTTCCTTTGATTTTACTGGCCTGCGGCAAATTCAAACAAACGTTTGTATTGGACCCGCCAAGTGGTGTAGATATAATGCGCGGCCAAGACAAAACGGTGTAGTCCATCCTCTGTGCCGCTACAGCTCCGCTCCCGTGAAGCGCGGCGCGCATGATCACGCCACACCCATAAGACAAAGCAACAGCACGAGCCTTGATGAGTAGGAGAGAACCAGTGGAACGCGAATACATGGAATTCGACGTGGTCATCGTCGGCGCTGGCCCGGCAGGCCTGTCAGCCGCCTGCCGCCTGAAGCAGAAGGCCGCCGAAGCCGGTAGCGAGATCAGCGTCTGCGTGGTCGAGAAAGGCTCCGAAGTCGGCGCCCACATCCTCTCCGGTGCAGTGTTCGAGCCCCGCGCCCTGAACGAGCTGTTCCCCGACTGGAAAGCACTCGGCGCACCGCTCAACACCGAGGTCAAGCGCGACGACATCTACGTGCTCAAGGACGCCGGCAACTCGACCAAGGTCCCTGACCTGTTCGTGCCCAAGACCATGCACAACCAGGGCAACTACATCATCTCGCTGGGCAACCTGTGCCGCTGGCTGGCCCAGCAGGCCGAGAACCTGGGCGTGGAAATCTACCCGGGCTTCGCCGCCCAGGAAGCGCTGTTCGATGAAAACGGCGTGGTCCGCGGCATCGTCACCGGTGACCTCGGTGTCGACCGCGAGGGTAACCCGAAGGACGGCCTGTACACCCCGGGCATGGAACTGCGCGCCAAGTACACCCTGTTCGCCGAAGGTTGCCGCGGCCATATCGGCAAGCAACTGATCAAGCGCTTCAACCTCGACAGCGAGTCCGACGTCCAGCACTACGGCATCGGCCTGAAAGAAATCTGGGAAATCGACCCGGCCAAGCACGAACAAGGCCTGGTGGTACACACCGCCGGCTGGCCGCTGGACGTGATGAGCGCTGAAAACACCGGCGGCTCGTTCCTTTATCACCTGGAAAACAACCAGGTGGTGGTCGGCCTGATCGTCGACCTGTCCTACAGCAATGCTTACCTGTCGCCTTTCGACGAATTCCAGCGCCTCAAGCATCACCCCGTGATGAAGCAGTACCTCGAAGGCGGCAAACGCATCAGCTACGGCGCCCGCGCCATCTGCAAGGGCGGCCTGAACTCGCTGCCCAAGATGGTGTTCAACGGTGGCGCCCTGATCGGTTGCGACCTGGGCACCCTGAACTTCGCCAAGATCAAAGGCAGCCACACCGCCATGAAGTCCGGCATGCTCGCGGCCGAAGCCGTGGCCGATGCGCTGATCGCTGGCAGCGAAGGCGGCGATGCGCTTACTACCTATGTCGACGCCTTCAAAGCCAGCTGGCTGCATGAAGAACTGTTCGCCAGCCGCAACTTCGGCCCGGCGCTGCACAAGTTCGGCCCGATCCTCGGTGGTGCGTTCAACTACATCGACCAGAACTGGTTCGCTGGCAAGCTGCCTTTCACACTGCACGACACCAAGCCGGACTACGCCTGCCTCAAGCTTGCGGCCGACTCGAAAAAGATCGACTACCCAAAACCAGACGGCAAGCTCAGCTTCGACAAGCTCAGCTCGGTGTTCCTCTCCAGCACCAACCATGAAGAGGAACAACCCTGCCACCTGAAGCTGACCGACCCGAGCATCCCGATCGCCAGCAACCTGCCGCTGTACGACGAGCCAGCCCAGCGTTACTGCCCGGCGGGCGTGTACGAAGTGGTCAGCCAGGAAGACGGCAGCAAGCGCTTCCAGATCAACGCGCAGAACTGCGTGCACTGCAAGACCTGCGACATCAAGGACCCGGCCCAGAACATCACCTGGGTTACCCCTGAAGGCGCTGGCGGGCCGAACTACCCGAACATGTAAGCCCGGCCCTTGCAGCAAGAAAAAGCCCCCTGGCCTCACGGCCCGGGGGCTTTCTCGTTCAGGGCTGCCTCAGGCCGTACGGACTTCCTCGAACAACTCCGGATGACGGTCGAGCAGCTTGAACAGTTTGACCAGAGCAACCGGCGGCCTGGTTTTCCCATTTTCGTAGCGAGAGAACGCATTGACCCCACCGCCAAAGATCTCGCCGGCTTCACGCTGGTCGAGGTCGAATTTCTTGCGCACAGCGACAATGAAGTCGGGGTCCACTGCCGCGGCATTGACTTGGCGATTGAATGCGGACATCAAAGTACTGATGCGCATCGCTTCATCATGGCTGAGAACCGCCTCCCCACAGGCTGTACAGTATCCGCCACTGACATTTGGGATAACGGTCGCTTCACCTTTGTATCGATAGGGCATGTCCCGGGTATCAGGTGCAAGCTCCGCCCCCCCACAAACTGGACACTTCATGATTACAACTCCTTGAAAGACACGATGAGCACGTCATCCACCACAGACAGTTTCAGGTACACGTATCCCTTGCCCGTAAGGGGGCGATAAACGTCCTGCCATACGCGGTAATCACCGTGACATGTCATGCTTTTGTGAAAGTCTCTGCGCTCCAGACCGTTGATTATCTCGAGCATGTCCGGGTAATCCATCCCGAGTGCCTGGGCGCCCCGCAAAGAGGCGGTTGTCGGGCTGATGCGCCCAGCGCTGACCAAGGCCCTGATCCGCTCCAGCGAACAATGAGGCGTTCTCTTTTCCATGAGAAATTAACCTTCCAGGTTAAATTTGGCTAATAGGTTATTCCAATAGCCCCCACCCGGAAGTCTGCCTCACTGCCCGCCAGGCGTTACCCGTTCATTTGTCACCGCACATGAGCGGCATGGGCTCGGCCGCGAATGCCAAAGGTTCCCGGCGGCCAAAGTAGAGGGCCGTGAGCAGCCCCACCGCGCCCATGAGCAGACAAAAGCCAACGCACACCCACGGGCTCCACGGCATCAACGCTATCAACGCCAACGGCGTGGTACTGGCCCACAAGGCGTAGGCCACGTTGTAGGTAAAGGAAATGCCCGACACCCGGATCTGGGCCGGGAACAGCCCGACCATTACCGACGGCACCACACCCACCACACCACAGCAAAGCCCAGCCAACGCGTAAGCCAGCCACGTCATGCCCCACTGGCCCACGAGGCTCGCATACAAGGCACCGATACCCAGCGGCAGCAGCACGCTGTAGATCATCAGCGCCCGCCAGGCGCCCAGGCGATCGACCAGCAGCCCGGCGAGCACACAACCGATATTGAGAAAAACGATACCTACGCTGCTCAGGGCGAACGTGTGCGCGGCGGTCATGCCGAAGCGCTGCTGCATTACCGTCGGTGTGATCACCACCAGCACCACCACCGCCGACGTCAACACGCAGGTCAGCAGCGCAGCCGGGATCAACGCCCCACGATGCTCGCCCAGCACCCGTCGCAGCGGGAACTTCACCGGCTGCTCCTTGCGCTCGCGCAAGGCCAGAAACACCGGTGTTTCACTCAGCCAACGGCGCAACCACACGCCGATCACACCAAATACCCCGCCAAGCAGGAACGGGTAACGCCAGGCGTAATCGAGGATTTCCTGGGCGGTAAACACCTGGGCCAACAGTGTCGCGGTCAGTGCCCCCAGCAAATAGCCAAAGGTCAGCCCGGCCTGCAGGAAGCCCAGGGCGTAACCCCGCCGCCCTTGCGGTGCGTGTTCGGCAACGAATGTCCAGGCACTGGGCACCTCACCACCGACCGCAGCGCCCTGCAGAATGCGCAACGCCAGCAAGATCAGCGGCGCCGCGTAACCAATCTCGGCATAGGTCGGCATCACCCCGATCAGCAGGCACGGCAGCGCCATCATCAGGATGCTCAGGCTGAATACCCGCTTGCGGCCCAGGTGATCGGCGAAGTGCGCCATGACGATGCCACCCAGCGGCCGCGCCAGGTAGCCGGTGACGAAAATCCCGAAGCTTTGCAGCAGGCGCAGCCACTCAGGCATTTCGGGTGGGAAGAACAGCTGGCTGAGGGTCAGGGCGAAGAACACGAAGATGATGAAATCATAGATTTCCAGCGCGCCGCCCAGCGCCGCCAGGCCCAGGGTCCGGTGGTCGCCACGGCTGAACCGGGGCGGGCGAGCGGTATCGATGGCAGTCATGGCACAGGTCCGCAAATCGGCAAAGGGCAAGAGGATAGCAAATAGCTGCCCCCTTGCCCCGTCCGCTGCGGCTATCGGCTGAAGACCGTGTGGGCGAAGTTCCTGCGCGGGTAGGCCGGCGGGCCACTACTGGAAAGGCCGGACGGCAAGGCCAGCTTGCCGACCACCACTGGGCCATCGATGAGCGCCATGAAGGACTCAAGGGCCTCGTTGTCCGGCACCTGCGGCAGGCTCACATTCACCGCCTGGCGCTCGGTCTGCGGCACGCTTGGGACCTTCAGATGCCGCGAGTGATACAGCAAGGCATGCTGAATCTGCGTGCTCACCCGGCAAAAGCGCGCCAGGTCGACACCTGCATGGCTGGCCAGTTCGATATTGCCCACCAGCAGGTTGAACGGCTGCAGCGCGCAGTGCACCAGGCGCTGCAGCTCGTCGAAGGAGTCCACCGGGGCAATCCGGTAATAGCCCAGGCCATTGAGCAGCCTCTCCAGCTGCAAGCGCTGGGACGGATGCTCGTCGGCGATCAGGATGCGCAGGGTCTTGTTGGTCATTGTCGGACCTGGGCAGTCAGGTGAATAGGGACACACTCCCTGACCAAACTGCGCCAGTAACAGGCAACCACCAGGGCGGCGCCTGGCGGGGTCAATCTAGATAGTTGTCTTGAAACAGTTAGAAATCAAGTTGCCAGCACACAGAATTTTCACCGGCACACCACCGGTTTTCAGGATTCCCACTGGCGCATGCGCACGCGGCAGTGCTTCATGGCGTTGACGATGTGCTTTTCCACCAGGCTGCGCGAGATGCCCAGGTGCTCGGCGATCTGCTGATGCGACAGGCCTTCGAGCTTGCGCAACAGGAAGCTGTCACGGCAGGGCTGGCTCAATTCATCGAGTGCTTTTTGCATCAGCGCCAGGCGCTGGTCCAACTGCATGTTCTGGGTGGGGGCCGGGGTGTGCCAGCGCTCGTCCAGGTCCAGCACCTCCAGCGGTTCGGACTGGCGCAGCAGGTGGCGGCGATGACGGTCGATCACAAGGTTCAGCGCCGTGCGGTAAAGGAACGCGCGCGGGTGCTCGATCTGCTGCGTACCGGTGCGTTCGAGCACCCGCAGATAGGCATCGTGAGCCACATCTTCAGCGGCCTGGCGGCTGCCCAGGCGCGCGGAGAGGAAGCTCACCAATTCGCGATAGTAATGTTCCACGACGGCACCTGGGGTACGTCCTGACAGGCTCGGACAGGGTCATGTGATATCAGTGTGGGATCTTACAAATTATAATGATTCTCAGCAACTCTCCTCCCCCCAGCGCCAGCCCATCTAAATCCGCCCCGCGCGCCTTCGTTTAACTGGCACCTCCGTGCGCACCTTGACCTGGCTGCGTGTGGCCACCCTTTGGCTGGAAGTCCGCATGAGACGCATACCCAACACCCGCCGCCAGCTGCTGGCCGGCAGCCTCGGCTTGCTGGCCCTTGGCAGCCTTCTGGCCTGGAAGGTGCTCCCTTTGGGCGCCTTGCCCGTGAGTACCGTCGCAGTCGCCCGCGCGGACATCGAAAGCAGCGTCACCGCCCTGGGTACACTGCAGCCACGACGGTATGTGGATGTAGGCGCCCAGGCCTCCGGGCAGATCCGCAAGCTGCACGTGGAGGCTGGCGATCAGGTGCACACGGGGCAGTTGCTGGTAGAGATCGACCCCTCTACCCAGCAGGCCAGGCTGGACGCCGGACGGTTCTCGATCGACAACCTCAAGGCGCAACTGGCCGAGCAGCGCGCACAGTACCTGCTGGCCACGCAGCAGTATCGACGCCAGCGCGAACTGGCTGGTGCAGGCGCCACACGCGAGGAAGACCTGCAGGCGGCCGACGCCCAGCTCAAGGTCACCCAGGCCCGCATCGACATGATCCAGGCGCAGATCCGTCAGGCCCAGGCCAACCTGCGCAGCGACGAGGCGGAGCTTGGCTATACACGCATCTACGCGCCGATGGACGGTACCGTGGTAGCGGTGGATGCCCGTGAAGGCCAGACCCTCAACGCCCAGCAGCAGACGCCTCTGATTCTGCGAATCGCCAAGCTCTCGCCGATGACCGTGTGGGCCCAGGTGTCCGAAGCCGACATCGGCAAAGTCAAACCTGGAATGACCGCCTATTTCACCACCCTGGCCGGCGGCAAACGCCGCTGGAACAGCACCGTGCGGCAGATCCTGCCGATTCCGCCCAAGCCGCTGGCGCACACCAGCCAGGGCGGCGGCGGCCCTGCCAGCGCGATCGCCGGTACGACAGGCAGCCAGGTGGTGCAGTACACCGTGCTGCTCGACGTCGACAACCCCGATGGAGCGTTGATGGCCGACATGACCACCCAGGTGTTCTTCGTCGCCGGCCAGGCCAGCCAGGTACTCACAGCGCCGCTGGCAGCACTGGACGACACCGAGGCCGATCACCTGCGCCTGGCCCAGGTACTGGGCCAGGATGGCAAGGTCGAACAACGCACAGTGCGCATCGGCCTCAGCGACCGGTTGCGGGCGCAAGTGCTCGATGGCCTAAGCGAAGGCGAGCGCCTGGTCATCGGTGCGCCCCTGGCCAGCGGAGGTTGAATGGCCGTTCCCCTGATCGAACTGCGCGACATCCGCAAATCCTACGGTGGTATCGACACCCCCAAGGTCGACGTACTGCGCGGCATCAGCCTGAACATCCACCCCGGCGAGTTCATCGCCATCGTCGGTGCGTCGGGTTCGGGCAAGTCGACGCTGATGAACATCCTCGGCTGCCTCGACCGCCCCACCTCGGGCCACTACCTGTTCGCCGGCAAGGACGTTGCCCACCTGGGCAGTGACGAACTGGCCTGGCTGCGCCGCGAAGCCTTTGGTTTCGTGTTTCAGGGCTACCACCTGATCCCTTCAGGCTCAGCCCAGGAAAACGTCGAGATGCCGGCCATCTACGCCGGCACCCCGCCCGCCGCGCGCCACGCCCGCGCAGCCGCCCTGCTTGAGCGCCTTGGCCTGGCCAGCCGCACCGGCAACCGCCCGCATCAGTTGTCCGGCGGCCAGCAGCAACGCGTGTCGATTGCCCGCGCGCTGATGAATGGCGGCCATATCATCCTTGCCGACGAGCCGACCGGCGCCCTGGACAGCCACAGCGGTACCGAGGTCATGGCCCTGCTGGACGAGCTGGCCAGCCAGGGCCATGTGATCATCCTGATCACCCACGACCGCGAGGTGGCGGCGCGGGCACGCCGGGTGGTGGAAATCCGCGACGGGCTGATGATCAGCGACTCGGCCTGCGACCAGCCTCCCGCTGCTGCACAACAAGGCCTGCAGGCCGATGACCTGCGCCAGCGCCTGGACCGCGGCGCGACCGTGCGTGGCGCATGGAAAGGCGAGCTGCTCGAGGCCTTGCAGGCAGCGTGGCGGGTCATGTGGATCAACCGGTTCCGCACCGCCCTGACATTGCTTGGCATCGTCATTGGCGTGGCTTCGGTCGTGGTCATGCTGGCCGTGGGCGAAGGCAGCAAACGCCAGGTCATGGCACAGATGGCCGCGTTCGGCTCCAACATCCTCTACCTCAACGGTCGCCCGCCGACGCTGCGCGAGCCAGGCGGCATCGTCACCCTCGATGACGTCGCCGCCATCGCCGAACTGCCCCAGGTTCGGCGCGTCATGCCGGTCATCGGCGGCGACCTGATGGTGCGCCACGGCAACAACAACCAGAGGTTCTACGTTGGCGGCAACAACGTCGAATTCCCCGCCATCCTCAACTGGCCGGTCGTGCAGGGCAGCTTTTTCAGCGAAGCCGACGAACGAAGTGGCGCTGCCGTGGCGGTCATCGGCCAGAAAGTCCGCGACAAACTGCTGGCACCCGGCACCGACGCGCTGGGCCAGTACCTGCTGATCGGCAACGTGCCGTTCCAGGTCGTCGGCCTGCTCGCCGGCAAGGGCGCAAGTTCGGGTGACCAGAAGAGCGATGAGCGCATCGTGGTGCCCTATTCCGCCGCCTCCATGCGCCTGTTCGGCAGCCACGACCCGGAATACGTGATCATCGCCGCAGCCGACTCGGCCCGGGTCGCCGAGACAGAAACAGCGATCCACCGCCTGATGCGCAAGCGCCATCAAGGCAAGGACGATTTCGAGCTGACCAACGATGCGGCACTGATCCAGGCCGAGGCACGCACACAAAACAGCCTGTCGCTGATGCTCGGGGCGATCGCTGCGATCTCGTTGCTGGTCGGCGGTATCGGCGTGATGAACATCATGCTCATGACCGTGCGCGAGCGCACCCGTGAAATCGGTATCCGCATGGCCACCGGCGCACGCCAGCGCGACATCCTGCGCCAGTTCCTCAGCGAGGCGGTCATGCTGTCGATGGTCGGCGGGTTGACCGGCATCGTGCTGGCGCTGCTGATCGGCGGCGCGCTGATACTCGCCGAAGTCGCCGTCGCCTTCGCCCTGCCCGCCATCCTTGGCGCCTTCGGTTGCGCCGCCATCACCGGCGTGGTGTTCGGTTTCATGCCAGCACGCAAGGCCGCCCGACTCGACCCGGTCAAAGCCCTTACCAGCGAATAATCCATGACATTGCCAAGCCGCATCAGCCTCTTGACCCTGTGCCTGGGCCTCACCGCCTGCAATACACCCCCTGCGCCCTCAAGCGGCATCAGCGCACCGCAACACTGGCAAGGCGAGGCAGCTGCGCCCGCCATCGCACTGCCATCGGGGCACTGGTGGCAGGCGTTCGCCAGCAGCGAGCTGGACCAACTGGTCAGGCGCGCACAACACAACGCCCATGACCTCGCCGCTGCCGCGGCCCGCGTACGCCAGGCCCAGGCCCGCGCCGTGATCGCTGGCGCGCCGTTGCTGCCAGAGGTGCAAGGGGGCCTCGATGGCAGCCGCCAACGCCTGCTGCACGGCGAAGGGTCTGACCAGCTGGACGTCAGTAGCAGCGAGCCCACCTACACAGCCTTCGGCCTGCAACTTACCGCCCGCTACGAACTCGACTTCTGGGGCGGCCTGCGCGCGGCTCGGGCGAGCGCGCTGCACGGCCTCGACGCCAGCCGCTTCGACCGCCAGACAGTGGAGCTGACCCTGGTCAGTGCGGTTGCCGACAGCTACCTGCAAGGCATCGCCCTGGAAGAACAGCTGCGCATCGCACGCCTTAACCTGCGCAATGCACGTGAGGTGCTCAACCTGGTCGAAACCCGCCAGCGTGCAGGGTCCGCCACCCGCCTTGAACTGGCCCAGCAGCGTAGCCTGGTGGCGGCTCAGGAGCGCCAGGTGCCGCTGCTCGAGCAAAAGCGGCAAGACAGCCGCATCACCCTCGCCACCTTGCTCGGTGACCCGGTGCAGGCCTTGCCGGTCAGCCACCAACCGATCACCACTGTGCAGTGGCCGGCAATCGGCAGCGGCGTTCCCAGCGAACTGCTGACTCGCCGCCCCGACATCGCCGCTGCCGAAGCGCGCCTGGCCGCCGCCAACGCCAATGTGCAGGTGGCCAGGGCGGCCATGCTGCCGAAGCTGACGCTTGGCGCCAACCTTGGCACGGGCGCGAACACCTTTGCCCAGGTGCTCGACAGTTCCTACTACACACTCACCGCCGGCCTGGTCGCGCCCATCTTCAACAACGG
Organism: Pseudomonas sp. M2; assembly: GCF_015751845.1. Lineage (NCBI taxonomy): Bacteria > Pseudomonadati > Pseudomonadota > Gammaproteobacteria > Pseudomonadales > Pseudomonadaceae > Pseudomonas > Pseudomonas sp. M2. The sequence continues at coordinate 4,235,799 of NZ_JADOUD010000001.1, read as the reverse complement.
CCGGCTGCGCGCCTCACGCGCGCTGGCCGAAGCCGAGCAGGACGAACTGCTGGAAAACTATCGCAGCAGCATCCTCGCCGGCTTTGCCGATGTTGAAAAAGCCCTTAACGCCATTGAGGGTGTGGAGCGTCAACGGCTGTGGCAGGACGAGGAAGTGTTGCAGGCACGCCAGGCCTTCGACCTGGCACAACAGCGCTATGGGGCTGGCGCCGAGACCCTGCTGACCGTGCTGGAAACCCAGCGCACGCTTTACCTGGCCCAGGACCAGCAAGCGCAGTTGCGCCTGGCCCGCCTGCAGGGCAGCGTGGCGCTGTACAAGGCGCTTGGGGGCGGCTGGCAGGTACCGCACTGAAAAGGCCGCGCACGGCTTGCGGCCAGTGTGTTCAGCGCTGAGCCAGTTTCAGATTGCGCGCGTACCAGGGGCGTTGCGGGACTTTCGGCCGCAGCTTGGCGAACAGGTCATCGTCGCCAAAGATGATGCGCAACGCCAGCTTCATGGTCTCAGGGTCCATCTCCACGCTGCGCCCAGGCCGCAGCCCCGGTACCGTCGAGCAACCGTGGGTGTCTGGCCCCAGCCACGGGTCGGCCACTTCGACCCAGCGCCCAGGCGCGAACCACGGCACACCATTGACTTCCAGGCGCCTGACCTGGCCCGGGTGGACCCGCTCATGGGCACGGAACCAATCCTCGATACGGTCGTCGATCCAGCCGTGGAAGTGCCAGAACACCGGGTTCACATGGGATGAAAACGGGTCGCCGAGGAAGTCGTTCTCGGCCTGGAACCAACGCGCGGCAAAATCCTCCGGTTTGCGAGCGAAAGGCACTGGCAGGCCACTGGAAGGGTCGCGCGGCACCGAAGCCCAGCGCATGTGCAGCCAGTCGTGCAAACCCAGCTCCATTTCCGAACCGAACTGCCCCAGCGTAAGCGTGCTCAGGTAGTGCGGATCAGTGTACTTCGACTCCCAGACCTGGAAGTTGGCATGGAACGTTTCGGGCGTCTTTATATCGCGCACCCATTGGGTGTACGCGGCATCGTCCGAAGCCAGCCAGGTAGGCGGTAGGGCATTGCCATCATGGTTGTCGAAATAGCGGGCGAAGCCGATACGGTCGCGCTCAAGCTCCGGCTGCGGCAGCGGAAAACGCGGCCAGGAGGGTAGGTCCTGGAGGGCCCGGGCAGCACCCAGCATGTGCCGGTGCATGAAGAAAAAATCCACGCCCGAACCGTTGCGGTCCTTGTGCCGGCCCCGCGCATCGCGTTCATGGCCCCGCGGCCCTGGCTGCCAGCCCAGGCCGCGCAGCGCTGCCTGTTTGTCCTCGTCCAGCTTGTGCCACTTGTCGCGCGCGGCATGCCAGAGCTGGTGGAACAATCGATGCTCCGGCGCGATCAGCCTCGCCAGCAAGGCCGGTGCCAGGGGCGCCCGTTCGCGGGCCTCGGGGAAAGGCCGCTTGAGCGCTAGAAACCGGTTGTCCTGCTCGGGCAGCGTCAATGCGCGGTTCAGCGGCAGGATGCGGCCATTGAGTGTCGCCTGACCGGCGTTGCCGAACCCGCCCCAGGCTTCGTCGAGGACCACCTGGCACTCATAGTTCGCCTGCTCCTGGCCCGGCTGCGTCGAAAACAGCCGCCAGCGCAGTGTCCCTGGCTTGTCCCCCAGCAGGTCGCCCATCACGCGATAGCGCGGCTCTTGCGGACCACGCAGGCGCTCGGGCGTGTCCAAGTAACCACGCAGGCCACGCCCACTGTGGGCAACGTCCAGCAACAGCTCCAGCTCCCCATCAGGCAAACCGTGCAGCCCTGCGTCCCTGCCCTGCGCTGTCCAGAGCCAGCACCCGCGCAAGGTGTCGCCCAACTGCTGCAGGGGCGCATCGGCAAGTTCGACAACGGCTTCGCCCGGGGTTTCAGGATACTGCTCGTCGAACTGCTGGCGCTGCACGTGCCGCACATACAGCGCACCGGGCACCGCCATGCCTGTCAATGCCACACCGGCGATGAACCCGCGTCGAGAAATCGTCATTGCACTACCTGAGCATTCATTGCGGCCATGGAGCACGGCCCGTCCAAGGCTAGAACGTTGTGCAGTACGCAAAATTTACCGCCGCAGGCAGACGGCCTGTGACGCAGCCAACGATAAATTTGCCCCGCCGTTGTTCGTCCACCTGATACCCAAGCCCTGCCCGCGCAGCAAACCCTGAGCCGGCAGCCGCCCCGATCACCGCGCAACGAGATGGCAATGACCAAGACCCGTTCCCGCAAAGCCCTGTACATCGGCCTGCCCCTGGCCCTGACCGTTGCCCTGGCAAGTGCCGCTGGCTACTTCTACTGGCGGCACCTGCACGCAGGCTACCCGCTGAAGATCGTGCAGCAGGCTGAGGAGCTGCACGAGCACATGCTCTCGTTCGACAGCCATATCACCGTGCCATTGAGCATGGGCAGCGAGGGGCACGAAGTAGACAAGGATGGCCCGGGCCAGTTCGACCTGGTCAAGGCCAACCGCGGCCGCCTCTCTGGTGCCGCCCTGACCGTGTTCGGCTGGCCGGAAATCTGGAACGGCCCGAACGCCCCGCACCGCCCCACCCCCGGCTTCGTCGATGCCGCCCGGCAAGAACAGGAAGGGCGCTACAAGATCATCACCGGCATGGTCCGCGACTTCCCCAACCAGGTCGGTATCGCTTACACCCCTGACGACTTCCGGCGCCTCAACGGCGAAGGCAAGTTCGCCATCTTCATCAGCATGCTCAATGCCTACCCGCTGGGCCACGACCTGTCGCAGCTTGACCTGTGGGCAGCACGTGGCATGCGCATGTTCGGCTTCAGCTACGTCGGCAACAACGACTGGGCCGATTCTTCGCGGCCGCTGCCGTTCTTCAACGACACCGCCGACGCCCTCGGCGGCCTGTCACCGCTGGGCGAGCAGGCAGTGAAACGCCTGAACGACCTGGGGGTGATCATCGATGTGTCACAGATGTCCACCTTGGCACTCGAAGATGTCGCTCGCCTGTCGCGCGCGCCAATCATCGCTTCGCACTCGGCACCGCGGGCGATGGTGGATATCCCGCGCAACCTCTCCGACAAGGAGATGCAACTGATCAAGCAGAGCGGCGGCGTGATCCAGGTGGTCGGCTTCGGTCAGTACCTAAAGCCGTTGACCCAGCCGGTGGTGGACAAGCTCGATGCCCTGCGTGCGCGCTTCGACTTGCAACCATTGCAAGGCCTGACCAATGCCCTGATGCCGGGCGACGCGGTGATCGCCATCTGGCCCGAGGCACGCTTCGGCGAGTATGCAAGCTCGCTGTACGCCATCCTCGAAGACGAACCCAAAGCAACCTTGAAACAGTATGTCGACGCCATCGACTACACCGTGAAAAAGGTGGGTATCGACCACGTCGGCATCGCCTCGGACTTCAACGATGGTGGCGGCCTGGAGGGCTGGAAGGACGTCAGCGAAATTAGCAACGTCACCGCCGAACTGCTGACCCGCGGCTACAGCGAAACGGACATTGCAAAGCTCTGGGCGGGCAATTTCCTGCGCGCCTGGGAGCAAGTCCAGAGCGCTGCCCAGCCTGTCGCCAACCGTTGAGCCGAGCCCTGCCTACCATGAGCAACCGCCGTAGTTTCCTGAAACAGGCCGGCCTGCTGGCCGCGAGCCTGCCACTGCTGCCCCAGGCCCTGGCTGGCGCCAGCACACCACTGAGCGGCCCCGACAAATGGCGCAACCTGCGCACGCTGTTCCCGCTCGACCCACAGGTCGCGCACTTCGCCAACTTCCTGGTGACCGCCCACCCGCGCCCGGTACAGGCAGCGATCGACCGCCACCGTGCCGCGCTGGACCGCAACCCCGCCGCCCTGATGGACTGGGAAAGCCAGTACGAATGGCAGCGCGAGGACGAGGTGCGCGAGTGGGCCGGGCGCTACCTTGAGGTCAAGCCGCGCCAGGTGGCCCTGACCGGCAGCACCACCGAAGGCCTGGCGATGATCTATGGCGGCCTGAAGGTCGGCGCCCACCAGGAAATCCTGGTCACCGAGCACGAGCATTACTCCACCCACAAGGCGCTGGCCTTCCGCGCCCAGCGCCAGGGCACCCTGACCCGCAAGATCCGCCTGTTCGACGACCCATGGACAGTCTCCACCGACCAGGTGCTGAGCACCCTGGACAAAGCCATCCAGCCGCACACCCGCGTGCTGGGCATGACCTGGGTGCACTCCGGCAGTGGCGTCAAGCTGCCGGTGGGTGAGATCGGCGCGCTGGTGCGCCAGCACAACCGCAACCGCAGCGAAGCCGAGCGCATTCTCTATGTGGTCGACGGCGTGCACGGCTTCGGTGTGGAGAACGTGCGTTTTGCCGACTTCAACTGCGACTACTTCATCGCCGGCACCCACAAGTGGATGTTCGGCCCGCGCGGTACGGGCATCATCTGCGCAGCCTCCACCGGCATGGAGCATCTCACCCCGACCATCGCCACGTTCTCCCGCGATGAAGACTTCGCCACCATCATGACCCCTGGCGGCTACCACGCCTTCGAACACCGCTGGGCCACCAACGAGGCCTTCAAACTGCACCTGGCGCTGGGCAAGGCCGACGTGCAACAGCGCATCCACCAGCTCAACAGCCTGCTCAAGGCGCGCCTCGCCGAGCACCGTCAGGTCCAGCTGGTGACACCGCGCAGCGAGCGCTATTCGGCCGGTTTCACGTTTTTCCGCATCAAGGACCGCGACGCCGACGCCGTCGCCGCCCACCTCACTGCCAACAAGGTGATGTGCGATGCGGTGTATCGCGATGTCGGCCCGGTGATCCGCCTGGCCCCCAGCCTGCTCAATGACGAGCAGCAGATCGACCGGGCCATGGCCCTGATTACCCAACAACTCTGACAAGGCATCACCATGACCGCTTCCCTGCATCGCCTGACCCTGGCCGGCCTGCTGGCCGCCTGCAGCCTGCCGGCCCTGGCAGCACAAGCCGCCGATACCCCAGGCACGGTGTTCCGTGACTGCGACAAGCTCTGCCCGGAGATGGTGGTACTGCCCGCCGGCACCTTCAACATGGGCACCCCGGCCGACGAAATGGGGCGCCAGGATGACGAAGGTCCGCAGCATGCGGTGACCTTCGCCAAGCCCTTCGCCATCAGCCGCTTCCAGGTGACCGCCGAGCAATGGGACGGCTACCTCAAGGCCACGGGCACACGCATCGCCGACGGCGACGATCGCCCTGGCCGCCGCTGCACCGCCAGCAAGCCCAGTTACAAACAGGGCCCGCAGCAACCGGCAGTGTGCATGAGCTACCACGATGTGCAGGACTACGTGGCCTGGCTGTCGAAAAAGACCGGCAAGCATTACCGCATGGTCAGCGAGGCCCAACGCGAATATGCCGCACGCGGCGCCAGCACCGGTATGTTCCCCTTCCCGATCGACCCGGACAGCACCCTGGAAATCAGCCAGCACGCCAACGTCTATGGCCCCAAGGATGGCTACAGCTATAGCTCGCCCGTGGGCAGTTACCCGGCCAACGCCTTTGGCGTGTACGACATGCACGGCAATGTCTACGAATGGGTCGCCGACTGCTACCACAACAGCTATGAAGGCGCCCCGGCCGACGGCAGTGCCTGGGGCCAGGCCAGCCGGGCCAAGGACAGCTGCAAGGTGGTAAGTATCCGCGGCAACGACTGGGGCGAGGCGCCGATCTTCTCCCGCTCCGGCAACCGCAACACCAATTTCCCGGGCCGCCTGGGTGACTGGCTGGGTGTGCGGGTGGTCCGCGACCTGTGACGGTACGCGGTTAAATTGCCCCGCGGGCCACTCGTCATAACGATGTACTTTTGCCTCTGATCCAGGAATTCAACATGACCTCCAAAACCCGCGGGGCGCTGAGCGAGCTATTCACCCTGCTCAAACCGTTCTGGCCGATCGTCACCCTGTCGGTCGTCATGGGCATGGTCGGCGGCCTGAGCGTTACCGCACTGCTGGCCACCATCAACAGTGGCCTGCACGCCGACGGCGGCCTGAGCAACAGCGTGATCCTCGGCTTCGCCGGGCTGTGTGCGCTGGCTCTGGCCAGCTCGATCTGCTCCGACATCGGCACCAACTACGTCGGCCAGCACATCATCGCCAAACTGCGCAAAGCCCTGGGCGAGAAGGTGCTGTCGGCCCCGATCGAGCAGATCGAACGTTTCCGCAGCCACCGCCTGATCCCGGTACTGACCCATGACGTCGATACCATCAGCGACTTCGCCTTCGCCTTTGCGCCCCTGGCAATCTCGCTGACCGTAACCCTTGGCTGCCTCGGCTACCTGGCCACCCTGTCACTGCCGATGTTCCTGATGATGCTGCTGGCAATCGGTATCGGCAGTGTCGTCCAGTACATCGCTCGAGGCCGTGGCATCAAAGGCTTCATGGCGGCGCGCGACGCGGAAGACCGGCTGCAGAAGCACTACCACGCCATCGCCGAGGGGGCCAAGGAGCTGCGCATCCACCGCCCGCGGCGCCAGCGCATGTTCCGCCAAGGCATCCAGGACACCGCCGACGCGATCTGCGCCACTCAGGTCCGCTCGATCAACACGTTCGTCATTGCCAAGAGCTTCGGCTCCATGCTGTTCTTCGTGGTCATCGGCCTGGGCCTGACCCTGCAGTTCCTCTGGCCAAGCGCCGACCCCAAGGCCATCAGCGGCTTCGTGCTGGTGCTGCTGTACATGAAAGGCCCGCTGGAACACCTGATCGGTACCTTGCCGGTGGTCAGCCGCGCGCAAATCGCCTTTCGCCGTATCGCCGAGCTTTCCGAGCAGTTTTCTTCGCCTGAAGCGCACCTGCTGCTGGAGGACCACGGCAACAAGCCTGTCGTGGTCGACAGCCTGGAATTGCGCGAGGTGAGCTATGCCTATCAAGCCAGCCCCGGTGCCCAACCGTTCCAGGTAGGGCCGGTGAACCTGCGCATCGCCCAGGGCGACATCGTCTTCGTGGTCGGTGAAAACGGCTGTGGCAAGACCACCCTGATCAAGTTGCTGCTGGGCCTGTACACGCCGCAACAGGGGCAGATCCTGCTCAACGGCCAGGCCGTCGACGCACAGGTTCGCGACGACTACCGGCAATTGTTCACCACGGTGTTTGCCGACTACTACCTGTTCGATGATGTGGTGCAGGGGGACACGCACATCCCCGAAGACGCCAACCGCTACCTGGAGCGCCTGGAAATCGCCCACAAGGTCAGCGTCAAGGACGGTGCGTTCAGCACCACCGACCTGTCCACCGGCCAGCGCAAGCGCCTGGCGCTGATCAACGCTTGGCTGGAAGAGCGCCCGGTGCTGGTGTTCGACGAATGGGCCGCCGACCAGGACCCGACCTTCCGGCGGATTTTCTACACCGAGCTGCTGCCGGACCTCAAGCGCCTGGGCAAGACCATCATTGTCATTTCCCACGATGACCGCTACTTCGACATCGCCGACCAGCTGGTGCGGCTGCAGGCCGGCAAAGTCGTCGTCGAACACGCACCCGCCCTCGCCTGAGCCCCACCCGGCGCGCCCCACGCGCGCCGGGTGCAGCTGTTTCGTCACCTGCCTAAATCACCCCCCTGCCCCTTCGTCTCTCTCAGTACGCTTAATTCTCCAGTGATGGCGAGACCGAGATGACACCCCAGAACCAATCCACCGATGACGCGCTGCTGGCCCTGCTCTGCGAGCTCGACGAAACCGCCGCTGCCCCTGCCGGCATCGTTGCCCACGGCGCCGACCACGCGCCGCTGTCGTTCGCCCAGGAGCAGTTGTGGCTGCTCGATCAGCTCGACCCCGATGCCGCCACCTACAACCAGCCGCGCGCCTTTTTGCTCCAGGGCCCGCTGCAGGCGCAAGACCTGCAACAGGCACTGGACCGGGTCATCGACCGTCACGACATCCTGCGTACCCGCATCAACGAGGTGCAGGGCCAGCCACGCCAGCAGGTCGACCGCGCAGCGCGGCTGAACCTGCGCTGCGTCGACCTGCGCAGCCAACCACAGCACGTGCTGCGCGAGGCGCTGCACACCGAAGCCGCCACCCCGTTCGACCTCACCCAGGCCCCACTGCTGCGCGCCTGCCTGTACCAGCTGGGCGCGCAACGCCATGTGCTGGCCCTGACCAGCCACCACATCGTCAGTGATGCCTGGTCCAATCCGGTGCTGCTGCGCGACCTCTCGCAGGCCTACGCCAACGCCTGCGCCGGCAGTGACTGTCAGCTGCCTCGCCCAGCGGTGCAGTACCTGGACTTCGCCCACTGGCAGCGCGGCGTCTACCAGGCCAGCCCGGCCCACGAACGCGCCGCCAGCTACTGGCGCCAGTACCTGCAAGGTGGCCTGCAACGGCTGGAACTGCCCACCGATCACCCGCGCGACAGCCGCCCCGCCACCGCCGCCGGGACCTGCACCCTGGCGTTGCCCGCCGCGCTGTTCAGCCAGCTGCAGGCAGCCTGCCGGGCCAATGGCCTGACGCCGTTCATGGTGCTGCTGGCCGCTTGGCAACTGGTACTTGGCCGCCATGCCCGGCAGGAGGATTTCATCGTTGGTGTGCCCAATGCCGGGCGCACCCAGGAACAGGTACAGGACCTGATCGGCTTTTTCGTCAACAGCCAGATCCACCGGGCACGCCTGGACCCGCGCCAGTCCGTGGCCGGCCTGCTCGAGCAGGTGCGCAAGCACGCCCTGGCGTGCCTGGAACATGCCGACTATCCGCTTGAGCAAGCGCTTGCCGAACAACGCCACAGCACCAACGGCGTACTGTTCCACTGCCTGTTCAACTGGACCAGCGACAATGCCGAGCAGCCCCCGGCCGGTTTCGCAGGTTTGCACATCGAGCCCTTGCCCAGTGCGCCGACTGCCGCCAAGTTCGACCTCAGCCTCAACGTTCAGGCGGGTCGCGAGCGGCTCGGCATCAGCCTCGACTACGATGCCGCGCTGTTCGAGGCAGCCACCGCTGAGCGGCTGGGCGAGGACTGGCTGGCCATCCTCCAGGCCATGCTCGACCACCCCGAGTGCGCTATCGGTGAGCTTCATGCGCAACCTGCCTTGCAGCGTGAACAGTGGCTGGCGGCCGCACAGGGCCCCGCTGGCGATGCCCTCGACGGCCTGGCCGTGCACCAGCAGTTCGCACGCCTGGCGCGCAGCCACGGCGAGGCCGTTGCGCTGGTCGCCGGCGACTCGCACCTGAGCTACCGCGCCCTCGACAACGCCGCCGAGCGCCTTGCCCGCCGGCTGCAAGCCGCCGGCATCCGCCCGGGCGAGCGAGTGGCGGTGGCCCTGGAGCGCGGCGCACCGCTGATCGTCGCCTTGCTGGCCACCCTCAAGGCCGGCGCGGCGTACGTGCCGCTGGACCCCCAGTTCCCCGCCGAACGCCTGGCCTACATGCTTGAAGATTGCGGCGCCCCCCTGCTGCTGAGCCAGGCCTCGGTGCTGGCTGCCCTGCCAACGCCAGGCCAGCAGGTACTGCTGCTCGATGACTTCGACCTGCAGGCCACGCACCAGCCCGAACCGGCCCTGGCCCTGGACTGCCCACCGCAGCAACTGGCCTACGTGCTCTATACCTCCGGTTCGACTGGCAACCCCAAGGGCGTGATGGTGCCCCATGGCGCACTGTCCAATTTCGTCGCGGCCATGGCCAAAGCCCCCGGCCTGCACCCGGGCCAGCGCCTGCTGAGCATCACCACCTGCTCCTTCGACATCTTCGGCCTGGAGCTGTACCTGCCACTGTGCACCGGGGCGTGCATGGTGCTGGCCGACAAGCACACCGTGCAGGACCCGGCGGCAATCCTCGACCTGCTGATCAGCGAGCACGTCGACGTGCTGCAGGCCACCCCGTCGACATGGCGCATGCTGCTCGACAATGACCCCGACCAACGCCTGCCTGCACTGACCGCGCTATGCGGCGGGGAAGCGCTCGGCGATGACCTGGCGGTAAGGCTGCTGGCCCGTTGCGCCGCGCTGTGGAACCTGTACGGCCCGACCGAAACCACCATCTGGTCGGCGCGCCACGCACTGGCCCGCGCCAGCGCCCGCCCCGAACTGGGCCAGCCGATCGAGCGCACCGGCCTGTTGCTGCTCGACGGCAACCTGCTGCCCAGCCCCCCGGGGGTGCCGGCTGACCTGTACATCGGCGGCGACGGCCTGGCCCAGGGTTACCACCAGCGCCCCGGCCTGACCGCCGAACGCTTCGTGCCGCACCCCTATGGCAAGCCCGGCGAGCGCCTGTACCGCACCGGCGACCTGGCGCGCCGCCACGCCAGCGGTAGCCTGGACTTCCTTGGCCGGGTCGATCATCAGGTGAAGATCCGTGGTTTTCGCATCGAGCTGGGCGAGATCGAAGCGGCCCTGCTCACCCTGGACGCGGTGCGCGAAGCCGCAGTGGTCGCCCGCGACGGCGTCGATGGCGCTCAACTGGTCGCCTATGTGGTACCCGCCAGCAGGCCCGCCGACATCCAGGCATTCACCGAACACTGCCTGGCGCCGCTGCGTGAGCAACTGCCGGGCTATATGTTGCCAGCACGCCTGCACCTGTTGCAGGCCATGCCGCTGACACCCAACGGCAAGCTCGACCGCAAGGCCCTGCCGGTGGTCGATGAAAGCCCGGCGCAGGCTCGCTACCTGGCGCCGACCACTGACCTGCAACGCCAGGTTGCGGCCACCTGGGCCGAGCTGCTGAAGGCCGAACGCGTCGGGCTGGGTGATGATTTCTTCGCCCTGGGCGGCCATTCGCTGCTGGTGGCGCGGGCAGTCTCGCGCCTGCGCCATGAGCTGGCGCTGAACTTCCCCCTGCGCCTGCTGTTCGACCAGCCGCGCCTGGGCGACTTCTGCCAGGCCCTGTCGCAGCTGCAAAGGGCCACGCCGCTGGCCCTGCCGGTGCAAACCGCGCGTGACCAACTGCCGCTGTCTTACGCTCAGGAGCGCCAGTGGCTGCTGTGGAAGCTGGCCCCAGAAAGCAGCGCCTACCACATTCCCAGCGTGTTGCGCCTGCGCGGCCCGCTGGATGTCACCGCCCTGAGCCGAGCATTCGACCAGCTGATTGCCCGCCATGAAGCGCTGCGCACCTGCTTCACCCTCGAAGGTGAACGGCCGCGCCAGCACATCCTCGCCCCCTGGTCGCTGAACCTGCAGTGCCAGTCACTTGAAGAGAGCCAGTGCCAAGCCTTTATCGCAGGCCTGCTCGGCCAGCCCTTCGACCTGGCCAACGGCCCGCTGCTGCGTGTAGGGCTGGCGCGCCTGGCGGCCGACCACCACGTGCTGGTGCTGGTGCAGCACCACATCGTCTCCGACGCCTGGTCGATGCAGGTGATGGTCCGCGAGCTGTGCGCGCTCTATCAAGGCCAGGCCTTGCCCGCACTGGCACTGCAATACGCCGACTTCGCTGCCTGGCAGCGTCGCTGGCTGGATGACGGCGAGCGCGAGCGCCAGCTGGCCTACTGGCGCACACGCCTGGCCGGCGAGCAACCGGTGCTCGAGCTGCCCTGCGATCACCCCCGTCGCGACAACGCCAAGCGCCCGGCAGCACGCTTGCATCTGGTATTGCCCACGGCACTGGGCGAAACCGTGCAACGCTTCGCCAGCGCGCACCAGGCGACAGTTCCGATGGTGCTGCTGGCGGCCTGGCAGGCCCTGCTGCACCGCTACACCGGCCAGCCGGACATCCGCATCGGCGTACCGGTGGCCAACCGCAACCGCCTGGAAACCGAGCAATTGATCGGCTTCTTCGTCAACACGCTGGTGCTGCGCGCCGACTGCACGGCCGACCTGTCGTTTGCCGGGCTGCTGGCGCAGACCCGCCAGGCCATGGTCGAAGCCCAAGACCACCAGGACCTGCCCTACGAGCAACTGCTCGAAGCCCTGCTGCCCCAGCGCGGCCCGCAACAGGGCTTGTTCCAGGTGCTGTACAACCACCACCAGGCGGCCGATGCCGCGCCACTGGGTGCGCTGCACCTGGAGGCACTGGACAGCCAGCCGGAGGAGGCCCAGTTCGACCTGGCGCTAAGCACGGCCCAGGGTGAACACGGCCTTAGCGCCAGCTTTACCTACGACCGCACACTGTTCGACGCCACCACCCTGCAACGCCTGGCCAGGCACTGGCTGAACCTGCTCGAACAGGCCCTGGCCCAGCCAGGGCTGCCGCTCGCACGACTGGCCCTGATGGACCCGGCCGAACGCTCGCAGGTCCAGGACGCCTGGAACGGCGCGCCGGTCGCCCACCCACAAACGCAAGCGCTGGCGGCACGCATCGAAGCCCAGGTACAACGGCAGCCGCAGGCTGTTGCCCTGCGCTATCAGGGCCAGGCCTTGAGCTACGCCGAGCTCAACCAGCGCGCCAACCGCCTGGCACACCGCCTGATCGCGGCGGGCGTGGGCGCCGAGGTGCCGGTGGGCCTGGTGGCAGAGCGCGGCTTCGCGATGATCGTCGGCTTGCTGGCCATCCTCAAGGCCGGCGGCGCCTACGTGCCGCTCGACCCCGCGCACCCAGCAGAGCGCCTGGCTTTCGTGGTCCGCGACAGCGGCATCAAGGTGCTACTCGACCAGCCCGGCCTGCTCGCCGAACTGCCAGAGTACGACGGGCTGCTGCGCCTGAACCTGGAGGCCGGCTACGACGACCAGCCGGTGGACAATCCCGAGCCGCGCAGCAGCGTCGACAACCTCGCCTACATCATCTACACCTCCGGCTCCACCGGCCTGCCCAAAGGTACGCTGCTCAGCCAGCGCAATGTCCTGAGGCTGTTCAGCGCCTGCGATCGCTGGTTCCGCTTCGACCACAATGACGTCTGGACCCTGTTCCACTCCTTTGCCTTCGACTTTTCGGTGTGGGAGATCTTCGGTGCGCTCCTGCATGGAGGCCGCCTGGTGATCGTGCCGCAGGCCTTGAGCCGCGACCCGCAGGGCTTCCTGCAACTGCTGGTGGACGAGCGTGTAAGCGTACTCAACCAGACACCTTCGGCTTTCAAACCACTGACCCAGGCCGCGTGCAGCGCCACCTCGGCAGACCTTGCCCTGCGCCTTGTGATCTTCGGCGGCGAAGCGCTCGACGTGGCTGCACTGCGCCCCTGGTTCGAGCGCTTCGGCGCACAGCGGCCACAATTGGTGAACATGTACGGCATCACCGAAACCACTGTGCACGTCACCTATCGACCGATTGGCCTGGATGACCTGAACCGCACGGTGAGCCCGATCGGCGAACTGATCGACGACCTCAGCGGCTACCTGCTCGACGGCGAACTCGAGCCGGTTCCGGCGGGCTGCGTCGGCGAGCTGTACATCGGCCAGGCGGGCCTCGCCCGAGGCTACCTCAACCGCGCCGGGCTGAGCGCCACGCGCTTCATCGCCAACCCGTTCTCCACCCAGCCCGGCAGCCGCCTTTACCGCACCGGCGACCTGGCGCGCCGCCGTAGCGACGGCACCCTCGAATACATCGGGCGCATCGACCAACAGGTGAAGGTCCGCGGCTTCCGTATTGAACTGGGCGAAGTCGAGGCCAGCCTGCTAGCGCAGCCGACGGTGGCGCAGGCAGTGGTGATCGCCGACCAGGGGCCCGCCGGCACCCGCCTGCTCGCCTACCTGGTGGCGCATGCAGGCCAGGGCGGCGACACCGGCGCCCTGCGCGCCGCGCTCAAGGCGCAGCTCCCCGACTACATGGTGCCGGCCCATTGCATGTGGCTCGAACAGCTGCCCCTGACCGTCAACGGCAAACTCGACCGCAGTGCCCTGCCGGCACCAGCCGACAGCAACGCCCAACGCACCTTCCGCGCCCCCCACACACCGTTGCAGGAGCAACTGGCCGGCATCTGGCAACAGGTGCTCGGCGTGCAGGCCGTGGGCCTGGACGACGACTTCTTCGAGCTGGGCGGCCATTCGCTGCTGGTGATCAACGTGGTCTCGCGCATCCAGCTGGAGCTGGGCCGCGAGCTGACCCCACAGGCCCTGTTCCAGCATCCGACCCTTCAAGCCCTGGCGCTTCAACTGGACACCACTACAACTGCGGTCGATGAAAACAAGCTCGACACCCTCGAAGCCTGGCTCGACGAAATGGAGGAACACTGATGGACAGCACTGCCGCTTCGAGAATTGCCAAGCGCTTTGTCCTGCTGCCGCTGGAAAAGCGCCGGCAGTACCTGTTGAAGATGCGCGAGGAAGGCCTGTCGGTGGCCAGCCTGCCGATCCCTCAGGTACGTGAAGCGTTCGACCGCCTGCCGTTGTCGTTCGCCCAGCAACGTCAATGGTTCCTCTGGCAGTTCGACCGCCAGGCCAGCGCCTATCACATCCCCTGCGCCCTGCGCCTGCGCGGCGCCCTGAACGTCGCTGCGCTGCAGGCCAGCCTTGAGGCGCTGGTGCGCCGCCATGACAGCCTGCGCACGCGTTTCATCGAAGACGAGCAAGGCGTCGCGCAGCAGGTCGACAGCACCGTCGCGCTGGCACTGACGCTCACCACGCTCGATGAGCAGGCCGTACAGGCCCATATCCAGGCGCGGGTACGTGAACCTTTCGACCTGGCCTGCGGCCCATTACTGCGTGCCGAGTTGCTGCAAGTGGGCTGCGATGACCATGTGCTGCTGCTGGTGCAGCACCACATCATCAGCGACGGCCGCTCGATGCAGGTGATGGTCAAGGAGCTGACCCACTGCTACGCCCGCTTCAGCCAGGGCCTGACCAGCCAGTTGCCAGAACCACAGCTGCAGTACGCCGACTACGCCATCTGGCAACGCCACTGGATGGAAGCCGGCGAGCAGGAACGCCAGCTCGACTACTGGCGCCAGCGCCTGGGCAGCGCAGTGCCAGTGCTGGAACTGCCATTGGACCGGCCACGCCCGAGCGTGCAGCGATTCGACGGTGCGCGCCTGCCGCTGGCCATCCCGCCGGCCCTGGCCCTGGCCGTGCGCCAGCTGGCCCAGGCACGCCAGGCCACACCGTTCATGGTGCTGCTGGCCTCGTTCATGGCCCTGCTGCACCGCTATACCCGCCAGCAGGACATCCGCGTCGGCGTGCCCAGCGCCAACCGCAACCGGGTCGAGGCCGAAGACCTGATCGGCTTCTTCGTCAACACCCTGGTCATCGATGCCCAGTGCCAGCCAACCCTGTCCTTCGAGCAGTTGCTCGACCAGGTCAAAGCCGCCACCTTGCAGGCCCAGGCCCACCAGGACCTGCCTTTCGAGCAACTGGTCGAGGCCTTGCAGCCCGAGCGCAACCTCAGCCACAACCCGTTGTTCCAGGTCATGTTCAACCATCAGGTCGGCGCGCCCCAGCCGAACGAAACGGCCCTCGGCCACGGCCTGGCCATCGAGCCGCTGCCACTGGCAGGCGAGACCGCGCAGCTGGACCTGACCCTCAACACCTTTGAGGACGCCCAGGGCTTGAGTGCGAGCCTGACCTACGCCACAGCCCTGTTCGACCACACGTCCATCCAACGCCTGGGCGACCACTGGCTGCGCCTGCTGGCGCAAGTGGTGCATGCCCCGCAGCAGGCGCTTGGCGAGGTGACACTGCTGGCCGATGAAGAACGCCAGCGCTTGCTCACCCAGTGGAACGCCACCACCCACGCCTACCCTGCCACGCCGTCGATCCATGCCTTGGTCGAAGCCCAGGCACGCCGCACACCCGATGCCACCGCACTGCTGTTCGGCGACAGCGCGCTGAGCTACGCCCAGCTCAACCGTCAGGCCAACCGGCTGGCCCACGCCCTGATCGCCCAAGGCGTGCGCCAGGACACGCCGGTCGGCATCGCCGCCGAGCGCAGCCTGGAACTGGTGGTTGGCCTGCTGGCCATCCTCAAGGCCGGCGGCGCCTACGTGCCGCTCGACCCGGAATACCCCGCCGAGCGCCTGAGCTACATGGTCGAAGACAGTGGCATCGGCCTGCTGCTGACCCAGTCGCACCTGCGCGATCGCCTGCCGCTGCCGCCCCGGCTGCCCGTGCTCCTGCTCGACCAGGCGCTGGCCGCGCAGCCCGAGCACGATCCGCAGCTGCCGTGCGCGCCCGAGCAACTGGCCTACGTCATCTACACCTCCGGTTCCACCGGCCGGCCGAAAGGCGCGGGTAACAGCCACCAGGCCCTGGCCAACCGCCTGCAGTGGATGCAGGCGGCCTACGGCCTGGATGCCAGCGACACAGTGCTGCAGAAGACCCCCTTCAGCTTCGACGTGTCGGTGTGGGAGTTCTTCTGGCCGTTGATCACCGGCGCCCGCCTGGCCATCGCCGCGCCGGGTGACCACCGCGACCCGGCGCGCCTGGTACAACTGATCGTCCAGCATCAGGTCACCACCCTGCACTTTGTGCCCTCGATGCTGCAGGCCTTCCTGCTCGACGACCAGGTTGCCCGCTGCAGCAGCCTGCAGCGCATCGTCTGCAGTGGCGAAGCACTGCCGGTGGAGGCGCAGCAGCAAGTATTCGCGCAACTGCCGCAGGCCCGCTTGTACAACCTGTACGGGCCCACCGAAGCGGCCATCGACGTCACCCACTGGACCTGCCGTGACGAGGGTAAGACCGGCGTACCGATTGGTAATCCGATCGCCAACCTGGCCTGCTGGATCCTTGATGCCGGCCTGCAGCCGCAACCCGCGGGCGTCATCGGCGAGCTGTACCTGGGCGGCGTGGGCCTTGCCCGCGGTTATCACCAACGCCCGGCACTGACCGCCGAGCGTTTCGTTGCCTGCCCGTTCCAGCCTGGCGCACGCATGTACCGCACGGGCGACCTGGCGCGCTACCGCGCCGACGGCGTGATCGAGTACTGCGGGCGCATCGACCACCAGGTAAAAATCCGCGGCCTGCGCATCGAACTCGGCGAGATCGAAGCGCGCCTGATGGAGCAACCCGCCATCCACGAGGCCGCCGTGCTGGCCGTGGACAACCAGCTGGTCGCCTACCTGGTGGCCAAGGCCGGCACACCGCTGCCGGAGCGCGAGCAACTGAGCCAGGCACTGCTGGCCCACCTGCCCGACTACATGGTGCCCAACCAGTGGTTGTTCCTGCAGCGCATGCCGCTGAGCCCCAATGGCAAACTCGACCGCAAGGCCCTGCCCGCCCCGGGGCTGGCTCAGGCCCAGGCCAGCTACAGCGCCGCCGAAGATGAACTGCAGGCACGCCTGGTGCAGGTCTGGCAGCGGGTGCTCAAGCGTGAGCACGTGGGCATTGATGACAACTTCTTCGAGCTGGGCGGCGACTCGATCGTGTCCATCCAACTGGTGAGCCAGGCTCGACGCGACGGCCTGCACTTCACCCCCAAAGACCTGTTCAGCCACCAGACCGTGCGCACGCTGGCCCACGTCACCCTGACCCAGGCCGAACCGCGCGAAGCCGCGTACCTGCCCGCCAGCGGTCGCAGCCTGCTACTGCCGATGCAACAGCAGTTCTTCGCCCAGGCCGTACCGCAGGCGCAGCGCTGGAACCAGTCGGTGATGCTCAAGGCCAACCAGGCGCTGGCCCCGGCCCATGTGCGCCAGGCACTCGCTGCACTGCTGGCCACCCACGATGCCTTGCGCCTGCGCTTCAGCCAGGTGCAAGACGAGTGGCAGGCACACTTTGCCCCGCACGTGCCCGACGACGACGTGCTCTGGCTGTTCGAGCCAAGCCAGGGCGACAGCTGGCAGGGCCTGTGCGACCGTGCTCAGGGCAGTCTCGACCTGGCCCAAGGCCCGTTGCTGCGCGCAGTGCAGGGGGTGGTCGACGGTGAGCAGCGCCTGCTGCTGGTGATCCACCACCTGGCCGTTGACGGTGTGTCCTGGCGCATCCTGCTTGAAGACCTCCAAAGTGCCTATTCCCAGGCGGCTGCCGGCCAGGCCTGCGCGCTGCCACCGCGTACCCTGTCGGTGCAGGACTGGGCCCTGCGCCTGCAAGCGCACGCACAGAGCCCGGCCGGGGAGCAGGAAGCCGCCTTCTGGCAACGCCAGTGCGCCGATATCGACAGCACGCTGCCGGTGATCGATGCCGACGCTACGCTGCGCCTGTGCGACAGCCGCAGCGTCACCACCCATCTGGATGCCGCGACCACCACGCGCCTGCTCAAGGATTGCCCGGCCGCCTACCGCACGCAGATCAACGACCTGCTGCTGGCCGCCCTCGCCCGCGTGCTGCAACGCTGGACCGGCGCCGGAGACCATCTGGTGGAACTCGAAGGCCATGGCCGCGAAGCCTTCGCCGACTTCGAGGCCGACCTGACCCGCAGCGTCGGCTGGCTGACCAGCCTCTACCCGGCCCGCATCAGCGCCGGCAGCTCGCTGGCCGAAGCGATCATGCTGACCAAGGAACACTTGCGCGCCCTGCCGGGCAAAGGTGCTTTCTTCGGTGCCCTGCGCAGCTTCGCCAGCCCGGCAATACGTAAGGCCCTGGCCGCGCTGCCCGCTGCGCGTATCACCTTCAACTACCTGGGCCAGTTCGACAGTGGCAACGACGATGCCGCCACGCTGATGCGGCCGATCCCGGCAGACAAAGGCCGCGAACACAGCGCCGATGCACCGCTGCAGAACTGGCTGGCACTCAATGGCCAGGTGTTCGACGGCGAGCTGCGCTTGAACTGGAGCTTCAGCCAGCGCATGTTCGAGCCGGCTCAACTGCAGCGCCTGGCCGATGACTACGCCGCCGAGTTGCGCGAGGTCGTGGCCCTGTGCGGCCAGGGCGTGCGCCGGGGCCTGACCCCTTCGGACGTGCCGCTGGCCCGCCTGAGCCAGGCCCAACTGGCCCTGTTGCCCTTCGCCTGCGACCAGGTCGAGGACATCTACCCGCTGTCCACCGTGCAGCAGGGCATGCTGTTCCACACCCAGGATGCCGGTGCCGGGGACTTCTACATCAACCAGACCAGCGTCGAGGTCCAAGGCCTGGAGGCGCCGCGTTTCATCGCCGCCTGGGGCCGGTTGGTGGAGCGCCACGAGATGCTGCGCAGTGCCTTCTGGCAGGCGCCACAGCTGAGCGAGCCACTGCAGGTGGTGCTGCGCCAGGGCCAGCTCGACGCCCGGGAGCTGGACTGGCGTGGCCAGGCCGTCGAGCCGGCGCGCCTGACCGCCGCCGCCGAAGCCGAGCGCCGCCGCCCGTTCGACCTGCTCGCCCCGCCCCTGCTGCGCCTGTTGCTGGTGCGCCTGGATGACGAGCGCCACCAACTGATCCTGACCAGCCACCACATCCTCATGGATGGCTGGAGCCAGTCACGCCTGCTCGGTGAACTGTTCCAGTGCTACGCCGGCCAGCCGTTGCCGGCTCAGCAAGGCCGCTACAGCGACTACATCCGCTGGCTGCAGGCGCCGGCGCAACAGGCCAGCGAAGCCTTCTGGCGGCCACGCCTGGCCGAGCTGCAGGCCCCCACCCAGCTGGCCGGTGCGGCCGGCAGCCGCAGCGCCCAGGAAGGCCACGGCGCGCTCTACCTGCACTGGGACGAGCAGCGCACCACCTGGCTGCGCGAGCAGGCCCAGCGCCTGCGCGTAACCCCCAACACCCTGGTGCAGGCTGCCTGGGTGCTGCTGTTGCAACGTTACACCGGCCAACAGACCGTGTGCTTCGGCGCCACCGTGTCCGGTCGCCCGGCCAGCCTCCCGGGTGCCGACAGCCTGCTGGGGCTGTTCATCAACACCTTGCCGATCATCCAGGCACCGCACCCGGCACAAGCGGTGCAGGACTGGCTGCAACAGTTGCAGACCTGCAACCTGGAAGTGCGCGACCACGAGCACACGCCGCTGGTGGACATCCAGCGCTGGGCCCAGAGCAACGGCCAGGCGCTGTTCGACAGCATCATCGTGTTCGAGAACTACCCCATCGATGAACGCCTGCAATCGGCCGGTGCCGCCGGCCTGCGTTTCGGCGAAGCGCAACTGCGCGACGTCACCAACTACCCGATGGACTTGGCGGTGCACCTCAATACCCGCCTGCGTATCGAGTTCCTCTACCGCCTGGACCATTTCCAGGCGCAGCAGGTGCAGGCCATCCGCCGCCACTTCGAAGCCTTGCTCGAACGCCTGCTGAGCCACCCCGAGGCGGCAGTCGGCACGCTCGGCCTGCTCGACACCGTCGTGCAGCCACACGCACAGCCCTGCGATACAGCACAGCATGACCTGGCCAGCCTGATCGGCCGTCATGCAAAGGAGCGTGCAGACCAGGTGGCAGTGCGCTGCGACGGGGTGCAACTGACCTACGGGCAATTGGAAGAGCAGGCCAACCGCCTGGCCTGGACCCTGCTCGAACGCGGTATCGGGCGCGAGGACCGGGTGGGCATCGCCCTGGACCGCTCGGTGCGCACCATCGTTGCTTTCTACGCGGTGATGAAGGCTGGCGCGGCCTATGTGCCGCTGGACATCGATTACCCCGCCGAACGCCTGCAGTGGATCATCGGCGACGCCGACGTGACCCTGTTGCTGACCGACAGCGTTATCGGCGAGCGCCTGGGCATCGCCCCCGAGCGCCGCCTGGACCTGGACCGGTGCGAGCTGTCCGCGCAGCGTCACGCGCCGCAACAGCAGGCGCTGGACGATCAGCTCAGTTACATGATCTACACCTCCGGCTCCACCGGTAACCCCAAGGGCGTGGCCGTGGCCCGAGGCCCGCTGCGCATGCACTGCCAGGCGATCATCGAACGCTATGAAATGGGCCCGTCGACCCGCGAACTGCTGTTCATGTCGTTCGCCTTCGACGGTGCCCAGGAGCGCTGGCTGTCGACCCTGATCAGCGGGGGCTTGCTGGTGGTGCGTGGCAACACCCTGTGGACCCCGCAGCAGACCTGGGACGTGCTGCATGCCGAGGCCATCAGCATCGCCTGCTTCCCGCCGGCCTATCTTCAGCAACTGGCCGAATATGGCCAGGCACAACCGGCCCCGCCCCCTGTGCGCATCTACTGCTTCGGAGGCGATGCAGTGGCCGATGCCAACTTCGAGCAGGTCAAGCAGGTGCTCAAACCGCAGTACCTCACCAACGGCTACGGCCCTACCGAAACCGTGGTCACCCCACTGCTGTGGAAGGTGCCGGTGACGGCGCGCTGCGAAGCGGTGTATGCACCCATTGGCGTGGCCGTGGGCAACCGCACGCTGCATGTACTGGATGATTGCCTCAACCCGCTGCCGGCAGGCCTGGCCGGCGAGCTGTACATCGGTGGCGAGGGCCTTGCCCGTGGCTATCACCGCCGCCCGGGGCTGAGTGCCGAGCGCTTCGTCGCCGACCCGTTCAGCGCCACTGGCGGGCGCCTGTACCGCACCGGTGACCTGGTACGCCAGCGCCCGGACGGGGTGTTCGACTACCTCGGGCGTTTGGACAATCAGGTGAAGGTCCGCGGTTTTCGCATCGAACTGGGTGAGATCGAGGCGCGCCTGCGCGATATCGCCAACGTGCTCGATGCCGTGGTGGTGGCGCGCGAGGGTGCCAACGGTAAGCAGCTGGTCGGTTACGTGGTACGTGGCGACGGCGAGCGGGCTGTCATCCCGATGCTCGAGTACCTGCGCCAGGTACTGCCGGACTACATGGTACCGGCGCAACTGATGGTGCTCGATGCCTTGCCGCTAACCCCCAATGGCAAGGTCGATCGCCGCGCACTGCCCGAGCCTCTCATGTGCGAACGCCAGTACCAGGCACCGGCGGATGACCGCCAGCGTGCGCTGGCGGCGATATGGGCCGATGTGTTGGGCCTGGAGCAGGTTGGGGTGAGTGATCATTTCTTCGAACTGGGGGGCGATTCACTGGGTGTGCTCAAGGTGCTCTCGCGCTTGCGCAACCAACCGCAACTGGGCCTGAACCTGAAGCTGCGCGACCTGATCGCCCGCCCGACCATCGCCGAACTGTGCCCGGCCGAGGCGCGCGAGCAGGCGGCGCTCGACCCACTGCTGCTGCTCAACCGCAAGGTCGAACGCCAGGCACCGCTGTTCTGCCTGCATGCAGGCTTCGGCACGGTGTTCGACTACCGCGCACTGGCTCAGCGGCTGGACGGCGTTTGCAGTGTCTATGGCCTACAGAACCGCATGCTGCTCGACCGCCAGTGGCAAGACGAGTCGCTCGAAGCCATGGCCATCGACTACGCCCAGTACATCCGCCAGAAGCAGCCCCAAGGCCCCTACCGCCTGCTGGGCTGGTCGCTGGGTGGCACCCTGGCGCTACTGGTGGCCCGCGAGCTGGAGAGCCAGGGCCAGCAGATCGACCTGCTTGGTCTGGTTGACCCGTATGTACCGGGTGAGCCAGGTGCGGCGCTGGACGAAGACTGCGGCGGCGACCTGCGCGCCTTCCTCGCCGTGGTCAGTGGCCGCCCGGCCGACAGCCTGCCGCTGTTCCCGGTAGCGGCCAATGCCGATGCCACGCAGCTGCAGGCACTGATCGAGCGGAGCCTGGGCGCAGAGGCCATGGACGGCCTGCAAAGCAGCGAGGATCTGGCGCGCACGTTTACCGTCGCCATGACCCTCAAGGCCCTGTCGCTGCAAGTGCACGCCCTGCCTGCGGTACGCGCCAGCCTGGACTGCTGGTGGGCACAGAGCAGCGAAGCGGGCGTCTGCCAGGCCTTCGAAGCGCGCCACGCGATCCACTCCAGCCAGTGCCTGGCCGCAGATCACTACGCCATCGTCAGCCATGGTGCACTGCTCGAAACCGTGCTTCACCGCCTGCAGCCGGTGGCCGCACCAACCCTGTGAGCCTGCGCCCGGCCGCCCTGCGCGGCCGGGCCCTTATCCAACAATGTGAAGGAAACCCGAATGTCCCTGGATGGCGATCTGGAAGCGTTCCTGGAACTGGCCGAACTCGGCCGCCTGACGGGCAAGAGCCAGCCCATGCATCAGTTGGGCATCGCCCAGGCGCGGGCGGAATTTGAAAACGCCTCGCGCCTGCTCGACCCCGACCCTCCCGCCCACGTCGAGGTGCGCGCCCTGCAGTTCAGTTGCCGCGATGGTGCGCAGTTGCCCGCCCGCCTCTACGTGCGCCCGGGCGTCACGCCCAAGGCCACCCTGCTCTACCTGCATGGCGGTGGCTATGTGGTCGGCAGCCTGGACTCGCATGACTGCGTGTGCCGGCGCCTGGCCTGCCTGGGTGACTATGCGGTGTTCGCTGCGCACTACCGGCTGGCGCCGGAGCAACCGTTCCCGACGGCCCTGCACGATTGCCAGGACGCCGCCAGCTGGCTGCAGCACAGCGCCACCGAACTGGGCCTGCCGAGCGCGCTGGTGCTGGCCGGCGACAGCGCGGGGGCAACCCTGGCCACGGTGCTGGCGATCGAAGCCGCGCAACACCCGCAGGCCATGGCAGTGAAAGCGCAGCTGCTGTTTTACCCTGTGGCCGAAAGCAATACCCGGCGCGCCTCGCACCAGCGGTATGCCGAGGGTTATCTGCTGGAGAGCGGCACACTGGACTGGTTCTATGACCATTACCTGGGCGCCGCCCAGGCGCACAATGACTGGCGCGCCTCGCCTCTGCTGCACCCGGCGCTGCCGGCCATGGCGCCGGCGTATGTGAACCTGGCCCAGTACGACCCGTTGTTCGATGAAGGCCTGGACTATGCGCGCAAGCTTGAGGCGAGCGGCACACCGACCACCCTGCGCATAGAGGCGGGGCTGACCCACGACTTTCTGCGCATGTGGGGGATCACCGGAGCGACTGGCGAGGTGTATGCCGCGGCAGGATGCTGGTTGGAGCAGGTGCTGGCCTGATGCGAATCTGGGGCCGCTTTGCGGCCCATCGCCGGCAAGCCGGCCCACAGGTACAGCGCAGACCTCAAGAACTGCGCTGTACCTGTGGGGGCCGGCTTGCCGGCGATGGGCTGCGCAGCAGCCCTGATTACGCTGACTGAAATCAGTACGTCGCCCGTACCGTCAGCATGAAGTTGCGTGGATCGCCATAGTAGTTGCCGTAGGTCGAGGTACCGACTGTCTGGTAGTACTTCTTGTCGAACAGGTTGTTGCCGTTGAGGGTCACGTTCCAGTGCTCGTCGATACGGTAGTCGACCATCGCGTTCCAGATCGCATAACCGCTCTGCTGGTATTCGAAAGGCACATCGGACTGCACTACGTTGCCCAGGCTGTCGTAGGTCGCTGCGGTGCCGCTGACCTTGGTCGCACTCTGGATGTCCACGCCACCCCCGACGCGGAAGTCGTTCAGCACACCCGGCAAGCGGTAGGTGGTGAACAGCTTGGCCATGTGCTTGGGCGTGACGGTGCTCAGCGCAGAGCCCGTGTCGCGGTTCTTGTTGATGTTGAGGGTGTAGCTGGCCATCATCATCCATTCCGGCAGGATTTCGCCGGAGATTTCCATGTCGATGCCCTTGCTGATGGTTTCCCCACCATTGACGTAACAGCAGTTACCGCCGAATGCCACCTGGCTCAACGGGTAGTTCGGGTCCTGCACCGCCTGGTCTTCACGCTTGGTGTAGTACAGCGCAATGCTGGTGTTGACCGCACCGCCAAACAGCTCGCCCTTGATGCCGGTCTCGTAGGTTTTGCCGGTCATCGGGTCGAGGGTGCTGCCAGAGGTCGCAGGCCCGGCCAGCAGGTTCTGCTGTGGCTTGAAGATCTCGGCGTAGCTGGCATAGGCCGCCCATTCGTCCGTCAGGTCATAGACGATGCCGCCAAACGGGGTGACTTTGGTCGGTTCGCGCATGTCCACCCGCGACTGCTGGGTCCAGGTCGACCCGGTGGCGTCTGCCGTCTGGTAGGTCTGGTCGAACTTGTAGCGCTGTGCACGGGCACCGACGATCAGGTGCAACGGCTCGGCCAGTTGCAGGCGCAGGCTCGAGTACAGGCCGTATTGGGTCTGGCTGTTGGGCTTGTAGTCGCGGCTGATGACCGGCCGGGCGCCTGGATCATCCCATGGGGTGGAATCGGGATCGAATACATTGACCGGGCCGCCGGCAGTGGTGAAGCGGCCAGTGCCGCGCCAGCGGCTGTCGATCTCTTGATAGTCGCCACCCACCACCAGGCGGTGGTCGAGGCCGAACATGCTGAAGTCGCCGGAGACGTTGACGTCCCAGAGGTTCTGCTCGCTCCACTGGGTGTTGTAGGTGCCGTAGCGGGTCACGCCGGTGCCGGTGACCGGGTTAACAGAGCCCAGCGTGGTGGCGTTGTTGGTGGTGATGGTGTCGTAGATGTTGGTGTAGCTGAGGTTGAGCTTCCAATCATCATTGAGGCGATGGTCGATCTTGGCGAAATACTCGCGGGAAAAGCCGTCCGCGTACGCCCAAGTGGTAGACAGGCCGGTATGGCGCGGCAGGCCAAGGTCTGCACCGTTGCTGTAGCGTGGCACGGCCGAGGCGGTGCCGGTCTCGTGGACCTTGTTGAAACGCAAGCCTGCGGTGAGCATGGTGTCGTCGGTGACATCGGCTTCAAGCACGCCATAGAAGAACGGCTTGTCGGTGGCACGGTTGTCGACGAAGTACTGGCGGTCCTGGTAGGCCACCACCATACGGCCACGCAGCTTGCCATCGAAGCCCAGCGGGCCGGTCACGTCCAGCTCGCTGCGGTAGTTGTCCCAGCTGCCCGCCGAGGCGGTGAACTTGAGCTGGTAGAAGTCCAGCGGGCGCTTGCGCACCAGGTTGATGATACCGCCCGGGTCACCGGTGCCGCCAAACAGTGCGCTGGCACCACGCAGCACTTCGACATGGTCGAACTCGGCGATGTCGTAGATGTTCGACGCGTAAAAGCTGCCGGCGGTGGTGCCCAACGCCATGGGGGCGGCGCCGTCGAGCTGGATGTTCTGGATCGGGAAGCCGCGTGAATAGAAGTCCTGGATACGGAAGGTGTTGCTCTGCACGGTCACACCCGGCACGGCCTTCATCGCATCGTTGATGTCGGTGAACTGGCGGTCTTCGATGACCTGGCGGGTGATCACCGACACCGATTGCGGGGTTTCCTTCAACGAGGTCGGGCTCTTCGAGCCGACGCTGGTCAGGCCCGGTGTGTAGGAGCCGGTGTTCTCGGTAGCCTGGCCCATCCCCTGGCCCATGATGGTGGTTTCGCCGATAACCAGAGCACCGGCGCCGACATCACTGGTGTCGGTGCTGATCAACAGGACCGAATTGTTCTCGATGCGGTAGGTAAGGCCTGCGCCTTCCAGCAGTTGCGCCAGGGCCTGGTCCGGCTCCATGGTGCCGCTGACCTTGGGTGCACGCTTGCCGCTGACCAGGTCGGGCGAGTAGACCATCTGCAGGCCGGTCTGCTGGCCAAGGGCGATCAGGGCCTGGTCCAATGGCTGGGCTGCGATGTCCACCGCAACCGGCTGGGCATGGGCATGGGCCATGGCCAGGCTCAGCACCAGTGCCGAAGCCCGCAGGCTCCACTTCGATGGCCCGGCGGCCAAGGCTGCCCCCTTGTTTCGCATACGTTTGGACTTCATGTGCGCAACTGACTCCGACTGTTCTATGAGTGTGTAGGTGACGGTCTCGACGTACCGTTTCTATAAGGGCCTTACGCGTTCGAGCGACGCGTTTTCAGCGGCTTACAGGTAAGACGCACGAACGTGAAAAAAACTGATAACTTTTTTCATTTGCGTTCAATTGGTCGATGGCTCGGGGCTGCCTAACCTCGCACTCATGAAAAACCGGAAGGCTAATGCCAGTCGGTCAATAGATTTGCGGCCGCTTTGCGGCCCATCGCCGGCAAGCCGGCTCCTACAGGTTCAGCGTGGTTCTTGAGGCCTGCGCTGTACCTGTAGGAGCCGGCTTGCCGGCGATGGGCTGCGTAGCAGCCCTATCAAACGCTGTCTGAGCTATGCCGTAACGTTCTTCGCCTTGGCCAGCATCTGCTCCTTTTCCTCAGGGCTCATGCGCTCCAGTTGCAGGCGCGCCTGGGCAATCTTGAGCAACTGCCCGCGGTTTGCCTCGCTGGCCTGCAATGCCTCGGCCAGCCCCGCCACTGTGGGGTGCTCGAAGACCAGCGCCGGCGCCACTTCACAGTTCAACAACTTACGGATCCCAGCCACCAGCTTGATGATCAGCAGCGAATGGCCGCCGGCAGCGAAGAAGTCGGTGTGGATACCGATGCTGTCGCGCCCGAGCAACTGCGCCATGCGCTGGGCCAGCAACGCCTGCAATGCGTCCTGTGGGGCATCCTGCTGGCCGCCCTGCTGCGGCAGCTGCAGCAGCGCGCGACGGTCGAGCTTGCCGTTGGCCAGGCGCGGCAGGCTCGGCAGGCAACGCAGCTGCGTCGGTACCATGGCCGCTGGCAGGCACTCGGCAAGCCGCGCACGCAGCGAGGATTCATCGAGCCCTTCGGCTTCGCCGTGCACGGCGTAGCAAGCCAGCAGTTCCAGTTGCCCGGGCTGGGTTTCGATCGCCAGCACCGCCCCCTGCGCCACCCCGTCGATCTCCAGCAGGCGCGCTTCCACTTCGGCCAACTCGACACGGAACCCGCGAATCTTCACCTGGTGATCCTGCCGCCCCTGCAGCAGGATGCTGCCATCGGCCTGGTAACGGGCCAGGTCACCGCTGCGGTACAGGCGCTCGCCGGCTTGCAATGGGTTGTCGATAAAGCGCGACGCCCCCTGCTCGTCCCCCAGATAGCCCCGGCACAACTGGCGCCCGGCCACATGCAGTTCACCCAGCTCACCCACGCCCGCCAGTTGCCCTGCAGGCGTCAGCAAGTAAACGCGGTTGCCGGCCAGCACCTGGCCCAGGCTCGCCATCGGCGCCTCGGCCCGCAGTGGCTGGACCAGCACGCCGACGGTGGCCTCGGTCGGGCCATAGTGGTTGAACACCCGAGCCTGAGGCGCCAGCCGTGCGATGCGCGCCAGCAACTGCGCACTCGGCGCTTCGCCGCCCAGTACCAGGGTCGCTGGCAGGCTGGGCTGCGCGCTGTCGAGCAGCGCCGCCAGGTGCGACGGCACGATCTTCAGGCAATCGATACCTTCGTTGCGCACGAACGCGGCAAAGGCTGCCGGGTCCTGCATCACTGCGTCGCTGGCAACGTGCAAGGTGGCGCCAACCTGCAAGGCGCCGAACAGGCTGGTATGACCGAGGTCAGCCGCCACCGTGGCGCTGAACGCAAAGTGCCTGCAGGCCGAGAGCTCCAAGGCCTGCTCAGCGGCCTGCAGGTACCCGGCCAGTTGCCCGTGTTCGATGACCACCCCCTTGGGCTCACCGGTCGAACCCGAGGTGAACAGCACATAGGCCGCCGTACTGGCCGTGAGCGCTTGCGCCTCGAACGGCGCAGAGGTGTCCGCCAACTGCTCGAACAGCGTGGCATCGATCTGCAACTGCGCGCCGGCCAGGCGGCTGACCTGCTCGCGTCGCGCTGCGGGCCAGAGCGGGTCCAGCGGCAGGTATGCAGCGCCACACTTCCAGCAGGCCAGCACCGCCGCCAGCCAGTGCACCGAGCGCGGCAGGGCCAGGCCGACAACGCTGGCGCTGCCAACGCCCTGGGCCTGCAGGTGCGCGGCCAGCGCAGTGGCCAGCTGGTCGAGCTGCTGCCAGCTCCACCCCTGCCCTTGCTCGATGATCGCCAGCGCCTGGGGCTGTTCGCGCAGCCAGCGGGCGACCCGTTCCGGCAGCAGTTCGGTGACCGCTGGCAGTGCAGCCTGGGCGTTATGCTCAAGCACCAGGCGACGCTGTTGCTCACCGACAAGCCCCAGGCTGGCCAAGGCCGCGTCTGGTGTCTGAGCGATGCTTGCCAGCAGCGTTACGTACTGCTCGAGCAGTAGCTGCGCCAGTGCCGGGCTATGCCACGAGGCCCAGTACTGCAACAGCGCCTGTGGCGCTGCGCGGTCGCTGTCGACTTGCAGCAGCAGGTCGGGGCCGACCCTCGGCGCGTCCATGCCCACTACCTGCCAACCTCCGGCCAGCGGCGGGCAGGCGGGGATCAGGCGAAAACCGATGGCGGCAGGCTCCAGCGCGGGCGTCTGCTCGGGGGTGAAGTATTCCTGCCAAACGGCATGCTGCTCCAACTGCGCGGCCAGGCCGTGCAGCCAGGTACGCAGTGGCTGCTCGGCCTGGTAGTCGACAAGCACCGGCAGCTGCTTGTGATACACCCCTGCACTGTCGGCGAAATAGGTGTAGTCGCCGCGGCTGTCGTGGCACCAGTTCACCACCTGCGCAGGCTGACCATCGAGCCGCGCCAGCAGCAGCCACCAGGCTGCCTGCAACACCATGTCCAAGGGCAGGCCAAGGCCGGCCAGGTGCTGCACAACGGCCGGATCAAGCGCGGCGCGGGCCTGCGCGCGCTCACCGCGCGGGCTGCCTTGCGGGGGGCGCCGGGGCAGTTGCTGGGCGCTTGCGGGCTTGCCGTTCAGCGCGTTCCAGTAGCTGCGCGCAGTGCTGGCGTCTTCATCCACCACCACCTCGCTGCGCCACTGCAGGTACTGTTCGAAATCGCCGTCTTCGGCTGTTCCCAGTGCGCCCTGGCAGATCGCCGCAAGGCTTGCAGCCAGGGCCGGCAGGCTGGCAGCGTCAACCAGCGCAGCGAGCACACCAAGCACCAACTGGCAGCGCCCCTCGGCCTGCTCGCACACCAGCACGGCGACGCCCGCCCCGGCCTGCACATCCACCTCACGCTCGAACCAGGCCTGGCGGCCGGCGGTATCGCCCGCCGCCAGCCACGTCAGGTCCACCGCTGCCGCCTCGCGCTGAAAAAACTGACGCAGGCCGCGATAACCGGCGGCTTGGCCGATGCGCAGGCGCAGCGCGTCGTGCTGGCCCTGCCACAGCTGCAGGGCAGCCCGCAGCGCGGCGGGCGCCGGCACGCTGTCGAGCTGCAAGGTGATGCAGCGCGCCGCGTCCTGCCAGCGGGCAGGCAGTGCAGTCAGCTCGAGCACCTGCATGGGCAACAACGGCAGGCCGCTCGATTCAACGGTGATGTTCATGCTTGCACTCCTGTGCGGTTCAAGGTGAGGGTTTCAAGGTCGGCACGTTGCATCATGTCGCCCATGGCGACGACGATCTTGCGTGGCCCCTGGAACGGGTCGCGGGCATGTGCGGCCAGCATGTTGTCGAGCAGGATCACATCACCGGCCTGCCAGTCGAAACGCACCGCGCACGCCTCGTACAGCTCACCGATCAACGCCATGTCGGCGTCTTCTATCGGGCTGCCATCGCCGTAGTAAACCTGACGCGGCATGCGCTCCAGGCCATACAGCGCCAACAAGTCCTCGCGCACGTCGGCATCCAGGCAGAACACGTGGTGCAGTTGCACCTGGTTGAAGAAACTCTTCTCACCGCTGACCGGGTGCTCGATCACCGCCGGGCAAGGCGTGCGGATCTGCAGTTCGTCGTTGTCCAGCCAGCGCCACTGGATACCCGACGCCTGGCAACGGCGCTCGACATCCGCACGCGAGTCGGTCTTGAAAAAATGCTGCCAGGACACGTCCAGCTTGTCGGTGAAAGTACGTACGTAGAGCAGGCCCTTGTCCTCGAAACGCTGGCGCAGGGGAGCGGGCAGGCGCTGATACATCTGCCGGCAATCGACCACCGGGGTGGCACCGCCAACCGGCGAAGGCAGTTCACAGAAGAACAGCTGTTTGCGCGGCCAGCGGTCCTGGTGGGCACTTTCGTTGTGGAAGAGGATCATCTTCTGCTCCGGATACGGCGTAGAGCGGTAGGTGTTCTTGCCGCCTTCCTTCTTAGGCAGGTCACCGTACTGGCCGTACAGCCCAGGCTGCACAGCCTCGGCGAAGGCCTCGAAGTCCTGCGGGGTCTGCAAGCCGAAACCGCGGAACAGAATGCCGCCATGAGCCACCAGTTTGCGTTCGATCTCGGCACGGTGCTTCACCACCCAGTCGGTCAGGCTCACGCCGGGATCGACCGGTTCGATCAGCAACGGAAAGGCCTGCCCCGGCACCATCGCAGCCTCGCGCACTGCGCTGGCCGGCCGGCTTGGCGTGCCGGCGCCGCGCTTGAGGAAACTGCCCAGCTTGTCTTTTTTGGGTTGCCCGCCGGCGGCGGCAGGCGCCGCCACGATTTCACTGTGAACCGCCATAGTGATCTCTCTCAGTTGGATGTGTGGGTTGCCCAGCACCTGGCCCAGGATGTCCAGCCAGCCACGCAGCAGTGCCTGGACCCGTTCTGCCTTGAACAGCTGTGTGGCGTACTGCCAGGTGACGCGCCAGCCGTCCGCGACCGGGTCGATGAACAGCGCCATGTCGAATTTCGAATAGCCGCCCGCCTGCGGCAGCACCTGCACACTCAGGTCGGCCAGGCCGCCATGCGCCAGCGGCATGTCGTTCATCACGAACAGCACCTGCACCAGCGGGTTCATGCCTGGGTGGCGCGGCGCGCCAGCAGCCTCGACGATCAGGTCGAACGGCAGCGCCTGCTGCTCGCTGGCATCGAGCAAGGTGGTGCGGGTGCGCGCCAGCCACGCGGCGAAGTCCAGTTGTTCGTCCAGTTGCGAGCGCAGTGGCAGAACATTGACGAAGAAGCCGATCAGCGCCTCAAGGTCGGGGTGTTCGCGGCCGGCGACATCCGCCCCGAGCAGCAGGTCGTGCTGGCCGCTGGCGCGGTGCATCAGCAGCTGGAACGCCGCCAGCAGCAGCATGTAGGGGGTCACGCCCAATTGCGCGGCCCGTTCGCGTACCGCCACGACCGTAGTCGGCGGCAGCTCGTGATAGAGGTTCTCCCCCGCCTGGGACGCCTTGGCCGGGCGCGGCAAGTCAGTGGGTAACTGCAAGCGCCCGCTGCTACCGTGCAAGGCCGTGCGCCACCACTGCGCCGGGGCCTGCAGCAGCCCGGCACGCTCGCGCTCGGCCTGCCATAGCGCATAGTCGGAGTACTGCAGCACCAGCGGCGCCAGCACGGGCGCCTGGCCACGGGCAAGGGCGCTGTAGCTGGCGATCAGTTCGTTGACCATCAGCGCCATCGACCAACCATCGGAAATGATGTGATGCATGTTGAGCAGCAGCACATGGGCGTCGCCGGACAGGCGCAGCAGGCGTGCACGCAGCATCGGCGCCTGGTCCAGGGGCACCGGCTGACGCACGTTGGCCAGTTGCGCTTCAAGCACGCGCAGCTGTTGCTCGGCGGCAGCCAAAAGGCTCAGGTCGTCCACTGGCAGGTCCAGGTCGACCGCCGCCTGGATCACCAGCAGCGGTTCACCTTCGTCGTCACAGGCCACCGCGCTGCGCAGCACTTCGTGGCGCTGCACCAGCACCTGCAAGGCCTGCTTCAGGCATGCGGGCTGCAACGGCCCGTCCAGGCGCAGGCCCAGCGGCATGCCGTACGCCCCGCTACCCTGGGCAAACTGTTCGGCAATCCACAACCGGCGCTGGGCCAGCGACAGCGGTGCGCTGGCCTTGACGCCCAGTGCGCGCAGTTGCGGGCCGGCATCGCTTACCGGCTGCGCCTGGCGCAGGCGCTGAGCGAAATCACATAAGCGCGGGGCGCTGAACAGGTCGCGTACACCGACCCCGGTGTGGCCGTCGCGGTGCAGCCGCGCCACCACCTGCGTGGCCAGCAGTGAGTGGCCACCGGCCTCGAAGAAGTGCTCGAAACGGCCCACTTCGTGCCTGCCCAGCACACTGGCCCAGGCCTGGGCGACCTCGCGTTCGAGCGCATCCAGGGGCGCACTGAACGCTGCTTCAGAGGTGTCGACCTCGATCGACGGCAATGCCTTGCGGTCGACCTTGCCGTTGGGGTTCAGCGGCAAACTGTCGAGCAGTTGCAGGCGTGACGGCACCATGTAGGGCGGCAGCACGGCGCGCAGCGCGTCGAGAATGCGCTGACGCAGCCCGGCATCGGCCTGCGAACCGCTGACCGGTACCAACCAGGCGGCCAGGTACAGGTCGGCACCTTGACCGCCCGGCATCACCACGGCCTCGCGCACCTCAGGCAGGGCCAGCAGGCAGGCTTCGACTTCACCGGGCTCGACGCGGAAACCGCGGATTTTCACCTGGTGGTCCAGGCGGCCGATGAACACCAGCTCGCCATTGGCCTGCTGCCGCACCAGGTCACCACTGCGGTACAGGCGGCCCCCGCCGACCGTGTCGTAGGGGTCGGGCACGAAACGTTCAGCGGTCAGCGCCGCCTGGCCAAAGTAACCACGCGCCAGGCAGGGGCCACCGATATACAGCTCGCCGTCAGTGCCGGTATCGAGCAGTTGCAAGGCTGCATCGAGCAGGTAAGCGGTACGCCCCGGCACCGGCGTTCCGATCGGCGCATAGCCGGTGTCGATGCGGGTAGACCCGTCGGCCTGCCACAGCAGCGGGGTGATCACTGTTTCGGTAGGGCCGTAGCCGTTGACGATACGCTGCGGCTGCAAGTGGGCCTGGATTCGCTCGAAGCCTTCACGCGCCAGCGCCTCCCCGGCCACGTTCATGCAGCGCACCGGCAGTGCCCGGCCCTGCTGATGCGCCCACTCGGCCAACTGACAGGCGTACTGGGTGGGGAAGTAGACCACGCTGGCGCGCTCGCGCTCGATCACCTCGAATGCCTGGGCCGCGGTCCAGATCTCATCGCCACGCACGATGCAGCAGGCGCCCTGGCTCAACGGCAACAACCATTGCTCAGTGCCCCAGTCGAAGTTGATCGAAGCGAAGTGCACGAAGCGGTCCTGCGCCGTCACCTGATACTGGCCGACCATGGTCGCGATGTGCGCGGCGATGGCGCCATGGGTCAGGGCCACACCCTTGGGGCGACCGGTGGAGCCGGAGGTGTAGATCAACCCCAACAGGTTGTCGGCGGTGGCTCGCGGCGCAGGGTTATCGTCCTGCGGCGCCAGGGGCTGGTCCAGCCACAACCACTGGGCCGTGCCTGCCAGCGCCAGTGGCTGCGCGGCGCTACGGGTGCCCAGCACCAGCCTGACGGCGCTGTCGTCGAGCATGTCCTGCAGACGCTGACGCGGGTATTGCGGGTCCAGCGGCACGTAGCCGGCACCGGCCTTGAGGATCGCCAGCAGGCCGACAACCATCGTCAGGCCTCGCTCACTGCACAGCCCTACCAGGTCCTCGGGGCCGACACCCCGCGCGATCAACTGTTGCGCCCAGGCGTTGGCCAAGCCGTTGAGCTGGCCGTAATCCAACGTGCCGTCCTCGGCAACCACCGCCACGGCCCGCGGGTTGCGCGCCGCCTGGGCCTCGATCAGCTGGTGTACGCCCAGTGCCGGAACAGTACCTTCAGCGGCCTGCCATTGACCCTGGCAACGCTGATGGCTGGCGGCATCCAGCAGGCTCAGCTCAGCCAGGCATGGGTTGCCAGCGCCAGCGATCGCCTGCAACAGGTGGCCAAACTGGTCGGCCAGGCGCTGCACGTCGGCCAGGCTGAAAGCGTCGTGGCGCAAGCGATAGTCGACCTGCAACTGCTCACCCATGCCCACCGACAGGGTCAAGGCGTAGTGGGGTTGCTCGTGGCTGTCCGGCACACCGAAGCGCGGCCCGTCACCGCCACCTTGCAGCACCTCGGCCACGGGGTAGTTCTCGAACGCCAGCAAGGTGTCGAACAGTGCCTCGCCAGCCCTGCCCGCCCAGCGCTGGATGTCGGCCAGTGGTGTGTATTCGTGCTCGCGTAGTGCCAGGTTGCTGGCCTGCAGCTGTTGCAGCCAGTCGTCCAGGCGCTGCTCAAGGCGCGGGGCGGCCACCAACGGCACGGTGTTGATGAACAGCCCCAGTTGCGCCTCGATGCCCGGCAACTGAGAAGGCCGCCCCGATACCGAAACACCGACGCAGACGGTGTCCTGACGGCAGTGCCGTTGCAGCAGCAAGAGCCAGGCCGCCTGCACCAATGTATTGACGGTAACCTTGCGCGCCCGCGCCGCCGCCTTGATCTGCGCCGATGCAGCGCTGCCAAGGCGTTGCTGCCACAGGCCGTAGCCGGCCGCTTCAACGCTGCGGCGCTGGCTGGCGAGCAGTGTTGGCGCCTGCATGCCCTGCAGCTGCGCCTGCCAGAACGACTGGTCCTGCTGGCGGTCACGCGTGGCCAGCCAGGCCAGGTAGGTACGTGGATGCGCAGGTGCCTGGCGGGGTGCCTGGCCACGGTAGCGTTGCATCACTTCAGCCAGCAACCGGGCATGGCTCCAGCCATCGAGCAGCAGG
Source organism: Pseudomonas sp. M2 (assembly GCF_015751845.1). Classification (NCBI taxonomy): domain Bacteria; kingdom Pseudomonadati; phylum Pseudomonadota; class Gammaproteobacteria; order Pseudomonadales; family Pseudomonadaceae; genus Pseudomonas; species Pseudomonas sp. M2. Next base: position 4,200,940 of record NZ_JADOUD010000001.1, on the reverse strand, counting down.
TGGTGATGGGTGTAGATCATGTGCCAGCGCTGTTCGCCCAGGCGCACCAGGGTGATGCCCAGCAAGGGCGCCTGATCAGTCGCGGCCATGGCCAGGCGCTGCTGCTCGGCCAGGATTTGCAGGTGGTCGGACGACGCGGCCTGGTCGCGCCAGTCGAGCTGGCTGAACGGCAGTTGCAACTGGCGGCGGATCACCTGCACGGGTTGCTGCACGTCGACCGGCCAGTGAAAGCTGGCACGCAGCCCCGCGTGGGTGTCCAGCGCCGCCTGCCAGGCGGCCTGGAAGCGTTGCGGGTCGAGCTGGTCGATATCCAGGCGCAACTGGTTGATGTAGTCGCCGGCTGCGGCCGCATGCAGGCAATGGAACAGCAGGCCCTGTTGCAAGGGAGACAGCGGCAGGATGTCCTCGACCTGGGCCAAGTCCACTGCCAGGGCAGCAAGCCCGGTGCTGTCCAGGTTGCTCAGCGGGAAGTCCGACGGCGTGGCACTGGCAACCCCCGGTTGCAGGCAGTGATCGACCAAGGCGCGTAGCTGGCTGGCGAAATCGCTGGCCAGGGCATCGATGGTGGCCTCGTCGTACATCGCCTGGCTGTAGCCGAAACTGATGCCCAGCTCGCCCTGGTAGACCTGCCCCTCCACGCTCAGCCAGTTGGCCAGCGGCGCGTCGCCATCCTGCCCCTGCCCGGCCCCCTGAGGGTCGGGCTGCCACAGCGCACCCTTCTCGAACTGGCTGTCGAACTGGCCCAGGTAGTTGAACGTCACCCGCGGTTGCGCCTGGCGCGCCAGTTGCTCGCGTTGCGCCGGTGTGCCCAGATAACGCAGCACCCCATAGCCCAGGCCACGCTGGGGTACGGCGCGCAGTTGTTCCTTGATGGCCGCGATGCAGGCACCGGGCTGTGCTTGCGGGCGCAAGGCGACCGGATACAGGCTGGTGAACCAGCCCACAGTACGGGTCAGGTCGATATCCTCGAACAGCTCCTCACGGCCATGCCCTTCGAGCTGCACCAGTACCTGCTGATTGCCGCTCCAGTTGCACAGGGCACGGGCAAGGGCCGCCAGCAGCAGGTCATTGACCTGCGTACGGTAGGCACTCGGCGCCTGTTGCAGCAGGGCCTGGGTAAAGGCCGGCGGGAAACTGACCCGTACCTTGCGCTCATCCGCCACGCGCGTCTGCGTTACCGCACGGTCACGTGGCAGCGCCTGCGCCCCGGCCTCGCCAAGTGCCAGCCAGTAATCGAGCTGCCCCGCACAGGCGTCGGCATGCCCGGCCAGGCGCTCGGCCCAAGCCTGGTAGCTGCTGGTCCGGGCAGGCAGCGGCTGGCCCAGGCAAGCACGTTGCAGGTCTTCGAGCAGGATGCGCCAGGAAACGCCGTCGACCACCAGATGGTGGATCACCAGCAGCAGGCGCTGACTGCCGTCGGCCATGGCCACCAGCATCGCCGCCACCAATGGCCCCTGATCGAGCCGCAGGCTGCGCTGGGCCTCATCGCACAATGCAGCCAGCGCTTGCTCGCTGTCTGCCTGGCGATGCCAGAGCTGCGGCACGCCAGCAGAGGCCGGCGCGTGTTGCTGCTGCCATTGGCCATCAGCCTGGGTGAAGCGCAGGCGCAAGGCGTCGTGCTGCGCCACCATCTGAGCCAGGGCCTGCTGCAGCTGCGCCGCTTGCAGCGGCTCGCGGGGCACCAGCAGCACGGCCTGGTTCCAGTGCTGGCGCACCGGCATGGGCGTGTCGAAAAACTGCAGCTGCACCGGGGTCAGGCGTGCCTCGCCCTCAGCCGGGCGCTGGTCGGCCTGGCGGCTGTCCACGCTGCCCGCAGCCTGGGCCAGAGCGCGCAGCGTCTGGTGCTGGAACAGGTCACGCGGACTCAGCGCCAGCCCGGCCTGACGGGCGCGGCTGACGACCTGGATAGCAATGATCGAGTCGCCACCAAGCTCGAAGAAGTTGTCGTCCAGGCCCACCTGGGCGATGCCCAGCACTTCGCACCAGACCTTTGCCAGCTGGCGTTCGGCCGCGCTCTGAGGCGCAACATGGGTACCCTGTGCCCCGGCCTCGGGCTGTGGCAGGGCCTTGCGATCGAGCTTGCCGTTGGGTGTCAGCGGCAGGCCGTCCAGTGGCATCAGCTGGCTGGGCACCATGAATTCGGGCAGGCTTTGCAGCAGCCAGTCCTTGAGCTGCCCTTGCCAGCCCTCAGGCGTTGCATTGAGCACCAGGTAAGCCACCAACCGGCGACCATCGAGGGCCAGCACCACGCACTCGCGTATCAGCGCGTGCTCGGCCAGACGCGCCTCGATCTCACCCAACTCGATGCGCAAACCACGGATTTTCACCTGGTGATCGAAGCGCCCCAGGTACTCGATCACACCGTCGGCACGCTGGCGCACACGGTCACCGGTACGGTAAAGGCGCTCGCCGGTGCCGTACGGGTCGGCGACGAAGCGCTCGGCCGTCAGCCCTGGGCGGCGGTGGTAGCCGCGCGCCAGGCCCACCCCGCCCAGGTACAACTCACCGGCCACACCGACAGCGACGGGCTCAAGGCCGGCGTCGAGCACATAGGTGCGGATATTGGCGATCGGCTGGCCGATAGGCACGCTGTCCTTGCCCTCTTCGACGCAGGTCCAGTGGGTGACATCGATGGCAGCCTCGGTGGGGCCATAAAGGTTGTAAAGCCCCGCTGCAGGCAAACGCGCGAACACCTGGCGCTGGGCGTCCACCGGCAGCGCTTCGCCACTGCAGACGATGCGCGACAGGGTGCTGCAGGCGTGCACACCGGGCTCATGGATGAAGGCCTGCAGCATCGAAGGCACGAAGTGCAGCGTGGTCACCCGGTAGTGCTCGATGGCGCGGATCAGGCGTTGCGGATCGCGGTGCTCGCCCGGCGCCGCGATGGCCAGGCGGGCGCCGGTCATCAACGGCCAGAAGAACTCCCACACCGACACGTCGAAGCTGAACGGGGTTTTCTGCAGCACCGTATCGCTGGCATCCAGGCCATAGGCTTGCTGCATCCAGCACAGGCGGTTGGTCAGCGCCTGGTGGCTGTTACCCGCGCCCTTCGGGCGCCCCGTAGAGCCGGAGGTATAAATGACATAGGCCAGCTGCGTCGGCTCGACCTTGAGACCCGGGGTGCTGTCCGGCATCGTGTCCAGCACCAGGGCGTCGAGCGCCACGCACTGCACACCGTGCGGCAGCGGCAGGCTGTCGAGCAGCGCCTGCTGGGTCAGCAGCAGGCCGATGCCGCTGTCCTCGATCATGTAGGCCAGGCGCTCCTCAGGGTACTCCGGGTCCAGGGGCACATAGGCCGCACCGGCCTTGAGGATCGCCAGCAAGGCGACGACCATCTCGATGCTGCGCTGAGCCGCGACCCCGACCAGGCTGTCGCTGCCCACCCCTTGACCACGCAGGTAATGGGCCAGGCGATTGGCCTGGGCATCGAGCTCGGCGTAGCTGAGCAGGCTGTCGGCGAACAGCAGTGCCGGCGCGTGCGGGGTGCGCTGCGCCTGAGCCTCGATCAGCTCATGCACGCCATACTGCAGCGGGTAGCTGGCAGCCGTGGCGTTCCAGTCCTGCAGCACCCGTTGGCGGGTGGCCGGGTCGAGCATGGGCAGTTGCCACAGCGGGCGTGCAGGGTCAGCCACCAACTCACGCAGCACGGTGAGCCAGTGGCCCGCCATGCGTTCGATGGTCGCCGCATCGAACAGGTCGGTCGCGTAAGTGAACGCAGCGCGCAGCACGCCACCCTGCTCGTACGTGTCCAGGCTCAGATCGAACTGGGTGGTGCGGCTGCGCCACTCCAGTGCGGACAGCTCCAGGCCAGAGCCCAGCGTGACCGCAGCCAGGTCGGCCACCTGCGGCTGGTGGTTGTACATCACCTGGAACAACGGTGCGTGGCTCAGGTTGCGCTCCACCTTCAACGCATCGACCAGGCGCTCGAAGGGCAGGTCCTGATGGGCCTGGGCGCCCAGCACGGTTTGCCGCACTGCCTGCAAATAGGCCAGTGCGTCAGCTTGGGCATCCGGCTGCAGGCGCAATACCTGGGTGTTGACGAACAGGCCGATCAGCCCCTCGACTTCTGCGCGGTTGCGGTTGGCCACCGGGCTGCCGATGCGCAGGTCGCACTGGCCGGTGTAACGCTGCAGCAGCACGCCGAAAGCACCGAGCAGAACCATGAACAGCGTCAGGTTGTGTTGCGCCGCAAAACTGCGCAATTGCTGAGCAAGCGCCGTGTCCACCACCAGCTCCTGGCGGCTGCCTTTGAAACTTGGCGCGGCCGGGCGTGGGCGGTCGAGCGGCAACTCCAGCACCGGCTGCTCTTCACCCAACGTGGCTTGCCAGTAGGCCAGCTGGCGTTCGAGTTCGCCGGCTTCAAGCCAGCGCCGCTGCCACAGGGCGTAATCGACATACTGGATCGGCAGCGCCGGCAGTTGCGGCTGTGTGCCAGCAGCGCAGGCGTCATAGCAGCGGCTGAATTCGTCGATCAGCACATTCATCGACCAACCGTCAGCGACGATGTGGTGCAAGGTGAGCAGCAACACGTGGTCCTGCTCAGCCAGTTGCAGCAGGCGGATGCGCAGCAACGGGCCATGCTCCAGGTCGAAGGGGCACAGCGACTCGGCCTCGACCTCGGCTTGCACCCGTGCCTGGCGGGCGTCTTCGGCCAGCTCGCGCAGGTCCAGGCGCTGGATCTGCGGCGCGCCCGGGCGGTGCACCTGGCACAGGCGCTCATCGGCCTGCTGCTGGAACACACAGCTCAGGCTCTGGTGGCGTTCGAGCAGGTGGCTGAACGCCTGCTGCAAGGCGGCCTCGTCAAGTGCCCCCTTGAGGCGGACCGCACCTGGCAGGTTATAGGCACCGCCGTGCGGATCCAGCTGCCAGAGCACCCACATGCGTTGCTGGGCGAACGAGGGTGCAAGACGGTCGTCAGCCGCCACCCCGGCCGGAATAGGGAACTGGGAAAAGTCGATGCCCTCTCTGGCCAGGGTTTCAAGGAACAGGCGGCGCTTTTCCAGCGGCAATTCAATGAAACGGCGGGCCAGTTGCAGGGACTTTTCGGGATTCATCAGCTTGCTTTCCGTACGAGTGGGGTACCACGGGCAGTGCCCGGCTATCCCTACGAAACGGATACAACCTGCAAAAAATTAACACCGCCAACCCCCTGGCCAGCGCCGGGCGGCGCGCTAAATTTCGCAGCCCGCCCTTCGTTCCGTTCTCACACCCCTCCCCCCACGAAGAGGCTGCGCCGTGGAACTGCAACCTTTGCTGAGCAAGCTGTTCGCCAATGCCGGTGCCGTCGGCGTCGAAGGCACCTTCCAATTCATCTTCGGCCCGCAGCAGGCCTACTGGTGCGAAGCTGGTACCCAGCCGCGCACCGAGGCCGGTCGGCATGCCACGCCGGATGTCACCATCGAAGTCACCCAGCAAGACCTGCTGGGCATCATGGCCGGCAGCGCCAACGTCGAAGAGCTGTTTGCTGGCGGCCGGCTGAAAATCGGCGGCAACCTGGGCCTGGCCACCCTGCTGCCGCAAATCATCGACCTGGCGCGCAAGGGGGTGACGGCGCAGAAGACCGACATGAACCAGCGCCATGTCACGCCACCGCGCTACAGCGAACGTGTGTCGGCCAGCCTGCCACAGCTGACCGAGGTAGAAAGAATCCCCGCCGCGCAGCTGGATGCCGAGCGCTTCCAGCGCAACTTCCTGCCGTACGGCACACCGGTGGTGATCAGTGACGCCCTGCGTGAGTGGAAGCTGTTCAACCTCGAGCGCCAGGCTTCGCTGGAGCACTTCGCCGAACTGCAGGGCATCACCCGCCATGGCGACTATGTGAAGAAGACCTTCTCCACCGAGCGCGACTTTCGCTCCACTTCCATGGCAGATTTCATCAACTCGCTGGACAACCCGCAGCCACGCACCGGCAACGGCGAGCCACCGGCTTACATGGGCAACAACATCGTGCCTGCGCAGTTGCTTGAGCTGATCCAGTACCCGCCCTACTTCGAGCGCTCGCTGTACATCGCACCGCGCATCTGGATCGGCCCCAAAGGCACCCTCACCCCTTTGCACCGCGACGATGCCGACAACCTGTTCGCCCAGGTGTGGGGGGACAAGTCGTTCATCCTGGCAGCGCCGCACCATCGCCCGGCACTCGGCACCTGGTCGACCTCACCCAAGGGCGGCCTGGACGGGTGCGACTTCAACCCCGATGCACCGGATTACCAGCGCTTCCCTGACGCGCGCGGGGTGACCTTCCTGCGCGTGCTGCTGCAAGCCGGCGACCTGTTGTTCCTGCCCGAAGGCTGGTTTCACCAAGTGGAGTCGGTGTCGACATCGCTGTCGGTGAATTTCTGGGTCAACTCCGGGCGCGGCTGGTAAGCGGCACAGGACGCGGCAGGCATGCCGCGCCAACTCCCGTGGCAGCGGGCTTGCCGAGAAATGGGGCGCAACGCGCCCCCTCGTGAGCTCAGACCGCCGCAGCCAGTGCCTCGGCAAAGCGCTGCGCCACGTCATCGATCTGCTGCGCGCTGATGATCAGCGGCGGCAGGAAGCGCACCACCGCACCGTGGCGCCCACCCAACTCCAGAATGAGCCCGCGTTTGAGGCATTCGCGCTGTACCTTGGGTGCCAGTTCGCGATTGGCCGGTGGATGGCCCAGCACATCGCGCGGGCCTTGCACATCGACCAGTTCGACCCCGAGCATCAGGCCACGCCCACGGATATCGCCCAACTGCGGATAGTCGCGTTGCAGCCGCTGCAGGTGATCACGCAGGCGCTGGCCCATGGCCTGGGCATGCTCGGCCAGCCGATGCTCGACCAGGTAGTTGATCACCGCCGAACCCGCCGCCATGGCCATCTGGTTGCCACGGAAGGTGCCGGCATGGGCGCCCGGCTTCCAGGTGTCGAGCCAGTCGCGGTACACCACCACCGCCAGCGGCAGGCTGCCACCAATGGCTTTGGACAGGGTGACCACATCCGGCACGATGCCAGCGTGCTCGAAGGCGAACATCCGCCCGGTACGGGCAAAACCGCTCTGAATCTCATCGACGATCAGTGCCACACCGGCCTGCTCGGTGATACGGCGCACCCCCTTGAGCCATTCGACATCGGCAGGAATCACCCCGCCTTCGCCCTGCACCACCTCCAGGATCACGGCAGCGGGCAGCGGCACGCCGCTTTCAGGGTCGAGCAGCAGGTTCTCCAGGTAATGCAGGTTGGCCTTGACCCCGGCTTCGCCACCCAGGCCGAACGGGCATCGGTAGTCGTAGGGGTACGGCATGAACTGCACCCCGTTGCCCAGCAAGGCACCCAGCGGCTGCTTGGGGCCATGGCTGCCCATCAGGCTCAGCGCGCCCTGACTCATGCCATGGTAGGCGCCCTGGAAGGCCAGCACGGTGCTGCGCCCGGTGGCGCTGCGCACCAGCTTGAGCGCTGCCTCCACGGCGTCGGTCCCGGTCGGGCCGCAGAACTGCACCTTGGCTTCACGGCGCAATGCTTCGGGCAGGATGCCGAACAGGTCCTGAACGAAGCGGTCCTTGACCGGCGTGGTCAGGTCGAGTGTGTGCAAGGGTATTTCATCGGCCAGTACACGCTGGATGGCCTCGATCACCACCGGGTGATTGTGGCCCAAGGCCAAGGTGCCGGCGCCCGCCAGGCAGTCGATGAACTGCCTGCCCTCGACATCTTCGACATGGATGCCACGGGCGCGCTTGAGCGCCAGCGGGATGCGCCGCGGATAACTGCGGGCGTTGGATTCCTGTTGCTGCTGGCGTTGCAGCAGGGGCGACTCGGTGAACTCGTACAGCGGTTGCGGCGCACTGGCCGGCGGGACCTGGGCAAGGCTGGAAGCAGTCGACATGGGTAAATCCTCGCAAGCAAGCGAATGTGCGGGTAGTTGTCGCTTGGAAAACGCTTGGCTGGGGGGAGGATTTAGCGCTTGTTATGGGATTTTTTGGGGTCTGTACCGGCGATGGGGCCGGTACAGGCGGCGAAGATCAAGCCCCCGAGCGCGCCGGCACTTGCAGCACCACCCGCAAGCCATCGCTCTGGCTGTCGAAGCGCAAGCTGCCGGCACAGCGCTGCACGATCGCCTGAACAATCGCCAACCCCAGCCCGCAGCCACCGCTCTGGCCGTTGCGCCAAAAGCGCTCGGTCAAGTGCTGCAGGTCATCAGCGGCAATACCAGGCCCATGGTCGCGCACCATGAAACCAATCTGCCCGTCGGCCATCTGCACCTCCAGTTCCACTTCAGTATCACCGCCATGGCGCAGAGCGTTGTCCAGCAGATTGCGCAGCGCCGCCACCGCCAGCGGGGCCGGCATGCCGAGGTAGATCTGCGTGGCCTGCTCGGGCAGGCGCAGAACGATGCGCCGGTTGTCACCCCCACCGGCATCCTGCACGGCCTGCCGGGCGACCTGTTCGGCGCTGCACTGCACGCCATCTTCGAACGACAGGCTGCCTTCGACCCGCGCCAGCAGCAGCAGCTGTTCCAGGGTCCGGTGCATGCGGTCGGTGCCCTGTTCTGCATGTTCCAGCGCCTGTTCGCGCACTGCGCCATCGGTCATGCGGGCCACCTGCAGGTGGGTCTTGATCGCCGTCAGCGGGCTGCGCAGTTCATGCGCGGCGTCGTCGGTCAGCCGCCGTTCGCGCTCAAGGGTCTGGGCGATGCGCAGAAACAGCTGGTTCTGGGTGTCGAGCAAAGGTTGCAACTCACTGGGCAAGCCCGCCACCTGCAACGGCTCAACGCTGTCGGCACGCCGCCTGCGCAAGGCGTCACGCATGCGATTGAGCGGCTCCAGGCCTTTGCCCAGGCCGATCCACACCAGCCCCAGGCTGCCGAGCAAGGCCATCAGCACCGGCGCCGAAGCTGCCAGCAGGATCGACTGGTTAAGTGCCTCGCGCTCCATGTGACGGTCGGCAGTGGTGATGCGCACATCGCCATGGTTGTAGGTGAAGGTACGCCACAGTGCACCGTCGATGGTCTGGTCGCGGAAGCCGCTTTGTTCATCGTCCATGCCCCCATCATGCTTGTGGTTGCTGGCAAGAATCTCGCCGCGCAGCGAACTTACCTGGCAGGCCATGCCGTCGGGCACGGTGAACTGGTCGGCGGAAAAGTGCGCCTCTTCGCCCTTGGCGGTCAGCGGCTTGGGCAACTGGTCGATCAGCCCGGCAACCATGCGCGCCGAAGCCACCAGGCGCTGGTCGAGGGAGAACATCATCTGCTGGCGCAGGTCGCGCAGCATCCAGGCAGCAGCGAGCACCCAAATGATGATGAACGCGCTGCCCAGAATCAGGCTCAGGCGTACCCGCAGGCTCATGATGCGGCTTCCTCTGGCGCCTGCGCCGGGCCAAGGCGGTAGCCCAGGCCGCGCACGGTCTCGACGATGCTGTTGCCAAGCTTGCGGCGCAAGTGATGGATATGCACGTTGAGGGCGTTGCTTTCGACTTCGTCGCTGAAGCCGTACACGCAGTCCTTGAGCTGTTCACTGGACAGCACCCGGCCCGGGTTCTGCAGCAGCGCCTGGAGCAAGGCCTGCTCACGCCGCGACAGGTCGACCGGCTGGCCGGCCAGGGTCGCTTCGCAGCTACTGGGGTCGTAGCGCAGCGGGCCATGCTCGATCACGTTCACCGCCCGCCCGGCAACCCGGCGCAGCAAGGTGTGCAGGCGCGCGGCCAGCTCGCGCAGGTCGAAGGGCTTGAGCAGGTAGTCGTCGGCACCGGCCTGCAGGCCGTCGACCCGATCGGTGACCGCATCGCGCGCGGTGAGCACCAGCACCGGCAGGTCGATGCCCTGCTGACGCAGGCGGCGCAACAGCTTGAGGCCGTCTTCATCGGGCAGGCCGAGGTCAAGGATCATCACGTCGAACTGCGCCGCCTGGAGCATGGCCCGGGCGGCACCGGCGTTGGCCACGCGGTCGACGGTCAGGCCTTGGGCGGTGAGGCCGGCGCAGATGCCGCTGGCGATCAGGTCGTCGTCCTCGCAGAGCAGAACGTGCATGGTGGGTGCTCCCGGAGTGGTGTGGCTGGCATTGCACTATTGGGGGATTAAGGGGGGATTATGGGCTTTTTTCCGGTAGCGGGTGTGTCGGTTGTTTGAGGCCCGACGCATGAATTCTAGCGCCGGTGAGATCGAGTGCCGCCCGCGCTCAGCGGTTTACCGCCTCTGGCCGGTCCACATCCTGCAACACCCCGGCGTCCTGCACTTCAAGCCTGATGCAACTCGCCGGGTGCGCCTTCACCACCGAGCGCGCCCCCTCATCACCCGTCAGGCGTGAAAGCGCCGGCCAGAAATCGCGCCCGAACAACACCGGGTGCCCCTGTTGTCCGTCATGTTCTGGCAAGACGATCCTAGACAAATCGGCAACCGCGGCAAGCTGGCCCAACGTAGCCTGAGCGATCCAGGGCATATCGCCCAACAGCACCGCCACTGCCTGTGCCTCACTGTCGATCAACGACGCAGCCCCAGCCGCCAGGCTATGCCCCATCCCCAATCCGGCATCCGGGCTGGAAATGATCCGGCATGCGCCCGGCAAGCCCAGGTCCTCGCCCCGCTCGCCATCGCGCAGTACCACGCGAACATCGCTGAACACCGAGCAAGCCCGCTCGACGCTGTGCACCAGCAAGCTGCGCCCGTCGCCCAACGTGGCCCGGCGCTTGTCGCCACCAAAACGCACGCTGCTGCCCGCCGCCAGCACCAGCGCGACGATGCTCACAGCGCCGCCCGCTGGATGCCGTTACGCATGCGCAGGATATCGGCCAGCACTGCCAGGGCGATCTCTGCGGGGGTCTTGCTGCCCAGGTTGAGGCCGATCGGTGCGTGGATGCGCGCCAGCTCGCCGCTGGCCAGGCCACCGATGCGCTGCAGGCGTTCGCGACGCTTGTCGGAGGTGGCCTTCGAGCCCATCACGCCAATGTAAAACGCCTCGGTACGCACTGCTTCAAGCATGGCCAAGTCATCGATTTTGGGGTCATGGGTCAATGCAACCACTGCCGTGTCGGCATGGCAACCACCGTTGGCGATGAATTCCGACGGCAGCTCGCGGCGCACTTCGATGCCGTCCAGCACCACGCCTTCGAGCACCTCGTCACGCGGGTCGCAGAGGATGACTTCAAAACCCAGCCCTTTGCCGAACTCGGCGCAATAATGCGCAACGCTGGAATACCCCGCCAACAGCAGCCGCTGGGCAGCGCCCACACGCAGGCGCACACGGGTGCTATCACGTTCGACCCTTGGGCCCTGGCACGAGTCGTCGCTGAGCCGGCGCGTGCCGTCAGGCAGGCTCACCTCGCGCAAGAGCCGCCGCTGGCCCTGCAACGCACCAGCCAAGGCGCGCAGATGCGCCTGCACTTCGCAATCGGCCGGCAGGTTTTCCACCAGCACCTCCAGCACCCCGCCACAGGGCAGACGAATGCTCGAGCGCCGGTCGCTGCCATCGCCATAACGCACGATCGCGACCGGCTCGGGAAACTCGCCAAGGGCCACGCGCTCAAGGAAGTCTTCCTCGACGCAGCCGCCCGACAGCGAGCCCACCCACTGCCCTGCCTCGTTCACCGCCAGCAGCGAGCCCGGCGCGCGAGGCGCCGACCCGTAAGTGGCAAGCACCGTGCACAACCAGACCCGCTGGCCGTTGCCCGACCACTGCATCGCCTGGTGTACGACCTGCAGATCAAGATGTTGCACGTATTACTCCGCCTTCAGCTCAGCTAGCTGCTGTACGCTCAAATCACCCGGCAATCCGCCCCAGGCCTGACGCAGGTAGTTGACCATATCCGTGACCTGCTCATCACTGAGTTTGTCGGCAAAGCCTGGCATTGGCTGCATGCGTTCGAAGCCTGTGAATTGCTGCTCACGGATACCGTCGAGGATGGCCTTGACCAGGTTGCGCGAGTCCCCCTGACGCAGCACCGTGTTGCCCTGCATGGCCACCGCGATATGCGGCTTGCCTTCGCCGTCGACACCGTGGCAACCGGCGCAGACGTTGAGATACTGCTGTCGGCCGCGCTTGGCGCTGTCGCTGAGCCGGTCCAGGGGGACTTCCTGTATGACCTTGGAAGGCGGTGGCTGTTCACCCAACAGGTAGGTGGCCATGGCGGCCAGGTCGGCGTCCTTGAGGTGCTGGGTGCTATGGTGCACCACCGGGTACATCTCGTTGAACATGCTGCCCTGGGCGCTGATACCGTGCTTGAGGAAGGTGGTGAGGTCGGGGTGGGTCCAGCCACGCTCGGCCAGGTCCTTGGCCAGCAGGCTCGGTGCCAGGTAGCCATTGAGCAGCCCGCCGGTCAGGCGCTGATCCTGCTGCAGCGCACCAATCGGGTTACGCGGGGTATGGCACTCGCCGCAGTGGCCCATGACTTCGACCATGTACTGCCCGCGCTGCCATGCCGGGCTCTTGCCGTCGGTGGGCTGCAACTGCACGCTCTTGCCGTACAGCATGTTCCAGCCCGACAGGCCCATGCGCACGTTGAACGGGAAGCTGAGCTTGGTCTGCGGTGCCGGGCGATTGATCGGCGGCACGGTCATCAGGTATGCAAGTATCGCGTCCGAGTCTTCCCGCAAGATCAGGTGGTACGAGGTGTAGGGCATGGCCGGGTACAGGTTGGCGCCGTCCTTGCGCTTGCCCTCGGTGACGGCCGCAAAGAATTCGTCGGCCGTGTAGTTGCCGATGCCGTACTGTTTGTCCGGGGTGATGTTGGTGCCATAGATGGTCCCGAACGGCGAGTGGATCGGCAGGCCGCCGGCATACGGCGCGCCGCCTTCGGCGGTGTGGCAGGCCATGCAGTCGGCTGCGCGAGCCAGGTATTCCCCACGTTTGACCAGCGCCTGGTCATCTGCCTGGGCAACCATGGCGACGGCAAGGCCCAGCGCCAGCGTGAGACCGGAACGAACGAACGCCATGCTCAACCCTCCTTGACCAGGCCGAGGTCGTTGAGGACCGTGCGGGTAGCATCGTAATAGCGTACGTAGCCGGTGCAGCGGCAAATGTGATGCCCCAGACTCTCTTCGATGCGGTCTTCAAGTTCGCTCTTCTTCACCGGCTGGCGCTGGGCATTTTCCACCAGCACGGTCGCCGCGTTGACGAAGCCGGGTGCACAGTAGCTGCACTGGAAGGCGAACAGGTCGACGAACTTCTGCTGGATCGGGTTCAGCGTGAAGTTGCCGGCCTCGTCCTGCTTGGCATGGCTCTCGATGGTACGGACCTTCTTGCCGGCAAAGTAGTGGGCACCGGTGATGCAGGTGCGCACTTCTTCGCTGGTGCCATCGGGGTTGTCGACGATCACCACGCAGGCATGGCAGATACCCTGGCCGCAACCCAGGCGCGAGCCGGTGAGGTTCTGGTGTTCGTGCAGGTAATCGATCATCGCCAGGTCGTCGGGGACCTCGACCGGACCGACAGGTTGACCGTTGAGGGTCAGTTGAAGCGGACGGTTAGCCATTGAGGGCCTCCTTGATGCGGGCTGGAGTAATCGGAAGATCGCGAACACGCTTGCCAATGGCATGGGCCACGGCGTTGCCGATGGCACCGACCACCGGGATCATCACCACCTCGGCAATGCCCTTGGACGGGTCGGTGGGCGACAACGGTGGGAGGATCTCGGACGTCTGCTTCCAGACGGCCACGTCCTTGGCATGCGGCAGGCGATAGCGGTTGAAGTTCCAGTCGCCCTCCCCCGGGCCACCCTCATGCAGTGGCATCTCTTCGGTCAGCGCATGGCCAATGCCCATGGCGATGCCGCCTTCGAGCTGGCCCTTGACCAGCTCCGGTACCAACACCCGGCCGCACTCGACCCAGCTGTGATGGTTGAGCACCTGGACTTCATGGGTGCCCTTGTTCACTTTCACTTCGACGATAGTGGCCACCGGGCTGTAGTAAGTGACCATGGCGTTGTTCAACTGGGTGGCCGGGTAGGCGGCGTTCTGCCGGTCGAGCAAGTGGTAGCCGTTGCTGCTCATCTGCGCTTTCTTGGCGTTGGGCGCACCGTCGCCGTACTTAACGGCCACGGCATCGAGCGGGAAGCGCTCGCGCACGCCGTCGATGACGAAGTCGGCTTCTGCCCAGCTCCAACGGTTGAAACCGTGAACGCTGACGCCGGTGACCAGGCCCATTTCGTGGGCTTTCTTCGCAAGCTCGGCGAAGGGAATGGGCGCCAGCCCGTTGCCGGTCAGCTCACCATTGACCCACACCGCGTTCTCGCGGCGCACCACCAAGGGGTTGGCCTGCCCGCCGAACGGGCCTTGGCGCCACAGGGCCATGGCCGCCGGCCAGAGGCCATGATTGAACAGCACGCGCGCCGCTTCCCGGGTGGCGTGGCTGAAATAGAACGCCGAGTTGGTCGCCGACGATGGCGATGCCAGTTTGCCGACCCAGCGCGGGTTGCGCAGCGCCGCATCCTGCTCGGCCTGGCTGATCAGGTAAGGGTTGCCGCTGGTGGCCAGTTGCAGTTCAGGCCACTCGGTCACTGCGGTCTTCACCTCGTCGGCCGAGCGGCCGAGGAAGTCGCTGACCACCAGGGCCTGGGAAGTGGACATGCCGGTGCCCAGTTCGGTGCCGATGTGGCGCAGGCTGATGCGGCCATCGGCAGTGAACTCGACGCTGGCCATCGGCGCTTCGGAACCGGTGCCGAAATCCTTCTGGCAAATGGCAAAGCCCACGCCGTACCAGTGGTCCGGGTCCTTGGCGTCCATCTGTCGCTTGCGCGCATCACGGTTGCGCCACCAGTCATGGGCAGCAGCCTTGTCGAGGATCTCGTGCAGGCGCAGGGCGCCGGCAGGCACTGCGCCCTGGGTGTTCTTCATGCCTGACTTCAGCGCATTGGCACGACGCAGGTCGATGGCATCGACACCCAGGCGTTGGGCGACCTCGTCGACCATCATTTCGGTGGCCGCCATGGTCTGCAGGGTACCGTAGCCACGCATGGACCCTGCCTCGACGCCCCGCGAGTGGTAGGCGGTGACGGACAGGTCGTTCTGCGGCATGTAGTAGATAGACTGCGCCGCCGTGGCCCCGACTGCGGCAACCGACGGGCTGTAGTTGATGCGGCCACCGCCGTCACAGCTCATGTCGGCGCGGAAGATCCTGAAGCTGTTGTCCTTCTTGTCCACGGCCAGTTGATAGCGGATGTCGAAGGCATGACGCTTGATGCCGCTCTGGAACTGCTCATAGCGGTCGTTGGCCAGGCGGACCGGCACACCAGCGCCATACAGCGCGGCAACCGCGGCATAGAACACGAAGATGTTGTTGTCTTTGGAGCCATAGCCCACGGTGTAACCCGGGTGCATGTTGAGGTGTTTGAGGGCGAAGCGCGACGGCTTGATCATGTGCACGCAGTCCTGCGCCACTTCGAACGGGCACTGGGTGGCGACCACGAAGTGCAGCGTGCCGGTGCCGGCGTCGTACCAGCCATTGCCGTTGTCGGGCTCAAGCGCCGCCGGCTCGATGGAAGGCGTCTTGTAGCGCTCATCGAACACCAGCCAGTCTTCGGGCGGGTTGTCCAGTTGCTCGCCGATGCGTTTGGCGTAGAACAGGCCCTGCTCGGTGAGGTCGCCGTGCTGGTTGGGCTGCTTGGACCACACCGGCTTACGGTTGAGAATGGTGGGGAACAGCATGGCGTTCTTCAGGCTGGAGAACTCATCGTCGTCGAACGGCGTGGCCCCACCAACGCGGACGAAGCGGAAGCTGCCATAGGGGTCGCGCTGATACAGCGGGGCCTGGGCCCCGTAGCGGATCGCCTTGTCGTTGAACTGCAGCTTGCGCTTGGCCTGGCGGAAGCGCTCGAAGTCGTTCCAGATCAGGATCGCCACCGGGTGGCCAATGAACATCGGCACCTTGCCAGGTGGCAGCAGCGGGTCGGGCGAATGGGCTTCGGGCCAGGCAATGCCGTCCTTTTCCAGGTCAGCGGAGGTGACGATGCGGTCTGGCTGCAACCCGGCGCCGAGCCACTCAAGGTCGTAACCGGCGTAGATACGGTCGGCCTTGGTGGTCTTGAGCAACATGGCGTGCCCTTGCTGCTCGGGCCAGCCGGGCATGTCCTTGGCGCGGATGTCGCGGGCAAAGACTTTGTTGCCGCACACCTTGGACAACGCGTCGTTACGGAAACGCGCCTTGCCGTCGTGGTTCATCCACTTCTGCGGCGAGGTGGTGACACGATCTTCCATCAGTGCGGCGAAGGCCTGGCTGCCGAGCGGCGCCATGCTCACGCCGACACCGGCGATCAGGCCACCTTGCAGGAAGGAGCGCCGGGAAATATCACGGTTGGACATGCTTGATCCTCTGGGCAGGCCGCTGCCTGCCCATCTTTTGATTCTTGTGCTGGAAACGCGGAAGGAGGTGAGCGCCGACACAGGGCGCTCACAAAAACTGACTTTCACGTCAACTTTACAGCACTCAAGTAGGTTTTGGCAAAGTCAAGCAGACAGTATGTCGCGGTATGTCCACGCTCAGCTCGCACGAACGGGGCCACAGGTTAACCTTGGGTTAATCGGCTCAGGCCAGCATGGCCCCGTTCAAATCTGCCAAGGCGAAGACATGCGCGTCCTCCTGCTCTTCCTCACATTCCTTATGGCCGGCCCGCTGCAGGCCAACCCGTTCGACGTAAAGCCCGACTTCCTGCCGGTGAACCAGGCGTTCGTCCTGACCCACGACCGCCAGGCCGACGGCCAGATGCGCCTTTATTTCCAGATCAAACAGGGTTACTACCTCTACCAGAAGCGCCTGAAATTCGACGGCCTACCCGTCGAGCAGCACCCGCAACTGCCGCCGGCCCTCAACCATCACGATGAATTCTTCGGCGACAGCGCGGTGTACCGCGACCAACTCGAACTGCTGCTGCCCGCCAACGCCCAAGGCCAGTTGCGCCTGGGCTGGCAGGGCTGCGCCGACGCCGGCCTGTGCTACCCGCCGCAAACCACTGTCATCGACCTGGGCGGCAGCGCCGCGCCTGCCACTGACCAGGCCAGCGACCAAGCCCTGGCCAGCGGCCTGCAAAGCGCCAGCCTTGGCTGGAGCCTGCTGGCGTTCTTCGGCCTCGGCCTGCTGCTGGCGTTCACCCCTTGCTCGCTGCCCATGCTGCCGATCCTCGCCGGCCTGGTCATGGGCAACGGCGCCAGCGCACGACGTGGCTGGGTGCTGGCCGGGGTCTACGTGCTGAGCATGGCGCTGGTGTATGCAGGGCTCGGCGTGGTCGCCGCGCTGCTTGGCGCCAGCCTGCAAGCCTGGCTGCAGCAGCCTTGGCTGTTGGGCAGCCTGGCGGCGCTGTTCGTGTTACTTGCCCTGCCGATGTTCGGCGCTTTCGAATTGCAATTGCCAGCCGCCCTGCGTGATCGCCTGGACCGTGCCGGGCAGAGCACCCGGGGCGGCAACCTCTACGGTGCGGCGCTATTGGGGGCACTGTCCGGCCTGCTGCTCGGGCCGTGCATGACCGCCCCGCTGGCCGGCGCCCTGCTTTACATCGCGCAGAGTGGCGATGTGCTGCAAGGCGCGCTGGTGCTGTTCAGCCTTGGCCTGGGCATGGGTGTGCCACTGCTGTTGCTGGTGACCTTGGGCAACCGCTACCTGCCGCGCCCGGGCGCCTGGATGGAGCGGGTCAAGGGGGTGTTCGGCTTCGTGTTCCTGGCCATGGCCCTGTACACCGTACGCAGCCTGCTCGCCGCACCGCTGCTGCTGGCCTTGAGCGGCGCGTGGCTGATTGCACTGGGCTGGGCCGCGTGGCCGGCCCTGCAGCGCTTGCCTGCCTTGCGCGCCGTACCGCTGCTGGGCGCATTGTGGGGTGGGCTGCTGCTGATAGGCGCTGCCGCCGGTGGCGATGACCTCTGGCAGCCGTTGCGCCCGTTTGCCGGTGGCCCCGCACCTTCGGCCACTCAGCACGCCGAAGATGCGTTTGTCACCGTCAGCCGCCCGGAGGACCTGCAACGTGAGCTCGATGCGGCCAAAGCCCGTGGCCAATGGGTGATGGTCGATTACTACGCCGACTGGTGCGTATCGTGCAAAGTCATGGAAAAGCAGGTGTTTGCCCGTGACGATGTGCAAGCCAGCCTGGCCGGCGTGCACCTGCTGCGCCTGGACGTGACCGCCGATGCCCCCGCCAGCCGCGCGCTGCTGCAACGCTACCAGGTACCCGGCCCACCCAGCATCATCTGGCTCGGCCCGGAAGGCGAGGAACGCCGCGCACGGCGCATCACCGGCGAGGTGGATGCGGCCGCATTCCTGCAACATTGGGCCCAGACCAGGAGCCAAGGTTGATGCTGACTGTAACCTTGGGGCCCCTGACCATGGCCCTCAATCATCTGTTGATGCTCGCCGCCCTGGGCATCGCCAGCGTGGTCGGCTGGTGGGTCGCCCGGCGTGGCGGCGAAAGCCCGGAGTCGGCGCTATTCAACCTGTTCCTGATCGGCCTGCTGTGCGCTCGGCTGGGTTTCGTGCTGGTTTACTGGCCGATGTACCGCGATGACCTGGTGCAGGTGATCGACATCCGCGACGGTGGCTTCCTGCTCTGGTCGGGGCTGATCGGCGTCGTACTCGCCAGCCTCTGGCAAGGCTGGCGCCACCCCGGGCTGCGCCGCCCGCTGGGCTGGGCACTGTTCAGTGGCGCGCTGTTCTGGGGCCTGGCCAGCCTTGGCAGCCATCTGTACAGCAAGGGCACCGAGCTGCCAGAGCTGAGCCTGCGCAATGCCAGCGGGCAATCGGTTGCGCTGCACAGCTACCGCGGCAAGCCGCTGGTGATCAACATCTGGGCGACCTGGTGCCCGCCGTGCCGCCGGGAAATGCCGGTGCTGCAACACGCCCAGGGTGAGTACCCTCACGTGACTTTCCTGTTCGTCAACCAGGGCGAGACGCCGGAAAACGTCAGCACCTTCCTCGCCACCACCGGCCTGAGCCTGACCCATGTGCTGTTCGACGGCACCGGCATCCTGGCCCAGCGGGTAGGTTCGATGGCCCTGCCCACCACCCTGTTCTACGACGCCAACGGGCGGCTGATCGGCAGCCACCTGGGCGAGCTGTCCCGGGCCAGCCTGCGCCATGCCCTGGAACCTTTCGAACGGGCCGCTGCGCCCGCCCCTGCCGCACAAGGAAAATGACATGCGACTGACTGCACTGCTGCCCCTGTCCCTGGCCCTGCTGGCCACCCCGCTGGCGCATGCCGAAACCCTGCCCAAGGCAATCGAGCAACTGCAAGCCAAGGGCGCCGTGATCAAAGGCAGCTTCGATGCACCCGATGGCCTGCGCGGTTACGCCGCCGAGTACCAGAACAACGGCATCGCCCTGTACCTCACACCCGATGGCAAGCATGTACTGGTCGGCAGCCTGTTTGACGAACAGGGCCAGGACCTCAGTGCCGCCCCCCTGGAAAAGCTGGTGTACGGGCCCATGTCCAAGGCCATCTGGGCGAAGCTGGAAAAAACCAGCTGGATCGCTGACGGCAAAGCCGATGCACCGCGCAAGGTATACCTGTTCAGTGACCCGAACTGCCCATACTGCAACATGTTCTGGCAGCAGGCACGGCCATGGGTAGAGTCGGGCAAGGTGCAGCTGCGCCATATCATGGTCGGCATCATCCGCGAGGACAGCCCAGGCAAGTCGGCGGCACTGCTGGCCGCCAAGGACCCGGCCAAAGCGCTGGAAGAGCATGAGAAAGCAGGCAAGGCCAGCACGCTGAAAGCGCTGGACAAGGTGCCAGAGGCAGTGCAGCAGAAACTGGCGGCGAACCTGGCCTTGATGGAAGAAATGGGCCTGCAGGCCACCCCGGCAATCTTCTATCAGGATGAGCAGGGCAACCTGCAGAGCCAGCAAGGGGCACCGCGGCCGGAGTTGTTGGGGAAAATTCTCGGCAAGCGTTAAATGTTGCAGATTTCGGGTTCTCGGTGCTCCTGAGATCGAGCGCCGCGCGGGCGGCGCTCGATCTCGCAAGCGCAACAATACCCCTCCCTGAAAGAAGGGGGACAAAGCAGGTCCCCTTCCACCCGGCTATTGAGTTGCCCGCCGAAAACATCACGAAACACTAATCACAAAAAAACGCTATAAACGCATCGCAATCAATTCAAAGAATAAAAGCGAAAAGGACTACACCACCTCAAGAAAACCTGCCAGAACATCTCAATAAACGACAAGATCCACCCATCCTACTTAGTCTCTGTAGGAAAACACCTAAGCATTATTCTTACATTTAAAAACCCCAATAAACCGCCGCATCAGTTTCGCTCGCTCAGGGCCGGATTAACACAGGTTGACATTTGCCAACCCTACAGCAACTCTTGACGCAGGCTTACTCTGCAGCCTGGCTGGCTTCAGTCACAGCACTTGAATTGCATCCCAGAGACGAAATGAAAACAATAAGAACCTACAACTATGAAATACTTAACTTTGAACCACCCCCAAACAACAACCTAAAGCACCGGACCTCCCCGCCTCGGCCATGCCAGAGGACAAACATCACTCTATTATTGTGCACTCAGCTCATTGGCTACACGATCATCAACGCCACCATTCAAAACAATGAAGAAAACCTCCCGAAACGTATCGAATACTGGGTGACCGCAGCCACCTCTTTGCGGGTAAATCGACTCCCACAGGCTCGCCGCTGTATGTGATACAACGCAAAACCTGTGGGAGCGGGGTAGCCCGCGAAGAGGCCGTTACAGACTAAGCTGTGGCTGTCACAACCCCTCCAGCTCCGCCATCAGATCACTCAACCGATCCACCTTGCCCTCATCCAGCGCACTGCCCTGCAGCCCACGCACATACTCCGCCAGCTCCTCAACCGTACTGCACTCGAACATCGCCCGCAGCGGGACGTTCAGCTGCAACTGTTTCTGCACCCGCGAGGCAATCTGCGTTGCCAGAAGCGAATGCCCGCCCAGCTCGAAGAAGTTGTCGTGCACCCCTACCCGCTCGGCCTTCAGCACGTCGGCCCAGATAGCGGCGAGCACCTCTTCCAGCTCGTCGCGTGGCGCCAGGTAGGCCTGGCCATGCTGGCCGCCGATGTCGATGGCCGGCAAAGCCTTGCGGTCAAGCTTGCCGTTGGCGTTGTGCGGCAGGCTGTCGAACCAGCCCCAGTGCAGCGGCACCATGTATTCCGGCAAATCAGCACGCAGGCGTTGCTTGACCTGCTCCAGCAGCGCGGCATCGGCGGTAACGCCCTGATGAGCCACCAGGTATCCGACCAGGTGCTTGCCGTTGACACCGTCCTGTACACCCACGGCGGCGTCGCGGATTTCGACCTGCTCGTGCAGGCGGGCTTCGATTTCACCCAGTTCGATCCGGTAACCGCGGATCTTCACCTGGTGGTCGATGCGACCGACATATTCGAACACGCCATCCGGGCGCTGCCGTGCCAGGTCACCAGTGCGGTACAGGCGCTCGCCCGGCGCACCATGCGGGTGGGGGATGAAGGCCAGAGCGGTACGCACCGGGTCGCCGACATAGCCCCGGCCCACGCCGGTACCGGCTACGCACAGCTCGCCCACCGCGCCCAGCGGTACCAAGGCCTGGTCCTCGCCGTACAGATACAGGCGGTTGTTGTCGGTTGGCGTGCCGATCGGCAGGTAGCTGCCACGGGTCGAGGCCAGGTCGACGCGGAAGAACGCCACGTCATCGGAGCACTCCGCCGGGCCGTAGGCGTTGACCAGGCCGATGCCCGGGTAGCGCTGCAGCCATTGCGCGGCCAGCTCCGGCGGCATGGCTTCGCCGGTCGGCAGCATCCAGCGCAAGCCGCCCAGCGCCTGATGATCGTTGGCCAGCATGCCCTGGATCAGCGAGGGCACGCTCTCCAGCACCGTGATGCCGGTGGCCTGAACATGCGTCAGCAGGCCCTGCGGATCGTGGGCGATGGCGTTTGGCACGATCTCGACCCTGGCGCCGAACAATGGCGCGGCAAGGAACTGCCAGACCGAGATATCGAAGCTCTGCGAGGCGGTCTGGGCAATCACATCCTGCTCGCTCAGCGCCAGGTACGGCACCTTGCTCAGCTGGTTGTTGAGCATGCCGCGCTGCTCGACCATCACGCCTTTGGGCAGGCCAGTGGAGCCTGAGGTGTAGATCACGTAGGCAAGATTGTCCGGCCCACTGTGGATACCCGGGTTGTGGCTGGCGATGTTGCTCGATTGCACCTCCTCCCATATCAACAGCCGCGGCCGCGCCACGCCGGCCAGTTCGTCCAGCAACAGGCGCGCCTGCTCGGCACAGGCTGCGCTGCACACCAGCACCGGCGTGCGGCTGAGCTCGACGATACGCTGCAGGCGCGCCGACGGCAGACCAGGGTCCAAGGGCAGGTAACCGGCACCTGCCTTGAAGCTGCCGACGATCATGCCCAGCAGTGGCAGGCCCCGCTCGGCCAGCAGCGCGACCGGCTGATCGATGCCAGCACCCGCAGCGACCAGCGCATGGCCCAGGCGGTTGGCTGCCAGGTTCAACCCGGCATAGTCATAGCTCGCCTCCATGCAACGGGCCACCGTGCGCTCTGGGTGCGCGGCGACCTGTGCCTCGAACTGCGCGACGTAGCTCTGCTCCAGGGCATAGGCCCGTTCGGTGCGGTTGCACGCCTGAAGCAGGAAGCGTTCCTCTGCCTCACCCAGCAACGGCAGCTCGCTGACCTGCCCGTCGAAACCTTGCACCAACGCCAGCAACAGGCGCTTGAACTCGGCCAGCAAGCGCTCGACGGTTGAATGGTCGAAGTAGCGCTGGTCGAACGACAGGTGCAGGCCAAGGTCGTCGCCCGGGTAGCACACCGCCGTCAACGGGAAGTTGGTGTGAGTACGGCCTGAGTCCGAGCTGGCGTTGAGGTGCTGGGCGTGGTCGAGCACCGCGGTTTCCACCGGGGCGTTCTCGAACACGAACAAGCTGTTGAACAGCGGCTGGCCTTTGGGCAGTTCGCTGCACTCCTGGATCGTCACCAACGGCAGGTATTCGTACTCGCGCAGCTCCATGTTGCGCTCCAGCAGGCCTTGCAGCCACTGGCGCACGCTGCAGCGCTGGCCCGGTTCGGGCAATTGCACACGCAGGGCGATGCTGTTGATGAACAGGCCGACGGTGCGCTGCATCTGCGGCATGCTCACCGGCCGCCCGGCCACGGTCACGCCAAAGGCCACGTCGCGCTCACCGCTGTAGCGGGCAAGCACCAGGGCCCAGGCCGCCTGGGCGAAGGTGTTGATGGTCAGTTGGTGAGCCTGGGCCAGTTCGCGCAGGCGCACGCCATCACTCACCTCCAGGCGGGTGTAGCAGTCACCGACCAGCATGCCGTCACCGGCATGGTCATGACGCAGCGGGCGGTCGCTTGGGATCGCCGTGGCGCGCTCGAAGCCAGCCAGGTTGGCCTGCCACCAGCGTCGTGCTTCGCCCAGGTCCTGGCGTTGCAGCCAGCCGATGTAGTCGCGGTAGCGTGGCGGCACCGGCAGCTGGGCCTGGCGGCCTTCGCCGAGGGCCTGGTAGAGCTCGAAGAAGTCGTTCATCAACAACGAGCGGCACCAGGCATCGATGAGGATGTGGTGGTTGCTCATCATGAACCAGTAACGCTCATCGTCCACGCGGACCAGCCGCAGGTGGAACGGCGCCTGGCGCAGCAGCTCGAAGCCGGCCTCGCGCTCTTGCTTGTGCAGCGCTTGCAGGCGTTGTTCCTGGGCCGCGTCGTCGAGGCCACGCCAGTCCTGGTAGTCGACAGGGGTGTTACCCGGTTTGTGAATGATCTGCAGCATCGCTTCGCCGGCATTCCAGCTGAACGATGCCCGCAGTGCCTCGTGGCGCGCCACCACCGCCTGCCAGGCCTGGGCGAAGCGCTGCGGGTCGAGGGCGCTGTTGATGCGGTAACGGTCCTGCATGTAGTAGATGCCGGTACCCGGCTCCAGCAGGGTATGCAGCAGCAGGCCCTCCTGCATTGGGGTCAGCGGGTAGACGTCTTCGATTTCGGCAGCCGGAACCGGCAGCGCGTCGATCTGTTCCTGGGTCAGGTGCGCCAGTGGGAAGTCCGAGGGCGTGAAGCTGCCCGTACCCTGGGCCAGGCAGTGGCCGACCAGGGCCAACAGTTCGTGGCGATAAGCCTCGGCCAGGCGCGCAATGGTCTGCTCGTCGAAACGCTCGCGGCTATAGGTCCAGCGCAACTGCAAGGCACCGCCATAGACCTGGCCGTCGACGCTCAGCCAGTTCGGCAGTGGCGCGTCGAGGTCGTGGGCCAGGCCCGCAAGGGCATCCAGCGGCTGGAACAGCGCCGCGCTGTCGAACTGCTGGTCGAACTGGCCGAGGTAGTTGAAGGTGATGCGTGCTTGCGGCAGCGCGGCCATGCTCTCGCGCTTGGCGTCATCAGCCAGGTAACGCAGCACGCCGTAACCCTGGCCTTTGTGCGGCACCTGGCGCAGCTGTTCTTTGATGCGTTTGATCGAGGTGGCGCGGGCGCTGTCGTCCTCACCCGCCTGAGGGTTCAGGCGCAGCGGGTAGGCGCTGGTGAACCAGCCCACGCTGCGGGTCAGGTCCATGTCTTCGAACAGCCCGTCACGGCCATGGCCTTCTAGCTGCACCAGCACCTCGTCGTCACCGGTCCAGCGGCACAGCGTGCGCGCCAGGGCAGTCAGCAGCAGGTCGTTGACCTGGGTGTGGTACGCCGCGGGGGCCTGTTGCAACAACTGACGGGTCTGCTCCACATCCAGGGCGATGGCCAGGGTATCGGCATGCCGGTGCAGGTTGCCGCCCTGCGGGTGATCGCATGGCAGCTCATGGCGCACATCCCCCAGCTGGTCTTGCCACCAGCCGAGCTCATCGCGCAGCGAATCGCTGCCGGCGTAGCTTGCCAGGCGCGCAGCCCAGTCGGCCATGGCGTGGGTCTTGGCCACCAGCGGCTGACCACGGTACAGCGCCTGCAGGTCTTCGAGCAGCACGCGCCAGGACACTCCATCGACCACCAGGTGATGGATCGCCAGCAACAGCCGCTGGGCGCCCTGCCCGTCGCTGACCAGCAAGGCCCGCAGCAATGGCCCCTGTTCCAGATCCAGGCTGCGTTGTACGTCGGTGTACAGCGCCTGACAGGCATTGAAATCGGCCACCGTGGCAGTCCATAGCAGTTGCTCGCCAGGCGCTGCGGCGTATTCGCCCTGCCAGCGGCCATCTGCCTGGGTAAACCGCAGGCGCAGGCTGTCGTGGTGTGCCACCAGGGTGGCCAGGGCCCGCTCCAGCAGGGCGCTGTCCAGCGGCACGCGCGCCTGAAGCAAGACGGCCTGGTTCCAGTGTTGCGGTTGGGCCACCTCACTGTCGAAGAACCAGTGCTGAATCGGCGTCAGGCCGCTGCGGCCCTGGCGCTGGCCCTGCTCGATGCTGTTCGCCACCTCGCTGCGGCTGGCCACGGCGGCCAGTGTCTGGATGGTCTGGTGCTGGAACAGGTCGCGCGGGGTGAACTGCAGGCCCAGCTGACGGGCCCGGCTGACCACCTGGATGGACAGGATCGAATCACCGCCCAGTTCAAAGAAGTTGTCCTGCACGCCCACGCGGGAGATGTTGAGCACCTCGCGCCAGATCTGCGCCAGTTGCTCCTCAAGCGCGTTCGCAGGTGCCTGGTACTGTTCGCGGGCCTGTTCCAGGTCTGGCAGCGGCAAGGCACGGCGGTCCAGCTTGCCGTTGCCCATCAGCGGCAGGCTGCCCAGCAGTACCAGGTGCGTCGGCACCATGTAATCGGGCAGGTGCTGACGGGCGTGCGCCTTGACCGCTTCGCGCAACCGGGCTTGGACCTCACTGTCAGCGCTGGCCCGCTTGCACACCAGGTAACCGACCAGTTGCTTGCCGCCGGGCAAATCGTGAGCCAGGACCACAGCCTCTTCGATATCTGCATGCGCCTGCAGACAGCTCTCGATTTCGCCAAGCTCGATACGGAAGCCGCGGATCTTCACCTGCTGGTCGGCACGCCCGACATACTCCACCAGGCCATCGGCGCGCAGGCGCACCAGGTCACCGGTGCGGTACAGGCGCCCACCGTCATGGCTGAACGGGTCGGCGACAAAACGCTCGGCGCTCAAGCCAGGGCGGTCGTGATAGCCCTGGGCAAGCCCTACCCCGCCGATGTACAACTCGCCGATGCCACCTTGTGGCAGCAACGCCAGGTCGTCATCGAGGATATAGGCACTGCGGGCACCGATCACCCGGCCGATCGGCACGCTGCCGGCATCGGTGGGCAAGGTGTCAGGGGCAAGACAAGCCAGGGGCATGACCACCGTCTCGGTCGGGCCGTAGGCGTTGAAGAACTGCTGGGGGGCGAAGGCCTGACGGATACGCGTCAGGTGCTCGCCGGTCAGCGCCTCACCGCCGGTGATCACCAGGCGTACCGGCAGTTGCTCGCCCTGCCCGGCCAGGTACTGGGCCAGCTGGCTGCCGTAGCTTGGGGTGAAACCGAGGATACTGACCTGCTGCTCGCGTACCAGTTGGCAGATGTCTTCGGCGCCCCATTGCCCCTGGGCACGCAGCACCACGCGGGCGCCGCACAGCAGCGGCACCAGCAGGCGCTCGCTGGCCGCGTCGAAGTTGATCGAATAGAAGTGCAGTTCGCAGTCGTCGCTGCGCATGCCGAAGGCCTTGATCACCGCCTGGCAATGCATGGCGATTTCGCCGTGGCTGACCACCACACCCTTGGGTTTGCCGGTGGACCCCGAGGTGTAGATCAGGTAGGCCTGGTGCTGCGGCAGGTTGAGGTTGGCCAAGGGTGCATCGCTGTAGGCGGACAAGCCTGCGGCGTCGTCCTCCAGGCTCCAGCGCGCTACGCCGTCGGGCAGTTCGCCAAGGGTTTCGAGCAGCGCACGCTGGCTCAGCAGCAGACCGATACGGCTGTCCTCGATCATGTAACGCAGGCGGTCGAGCGGGTATTCCGGGTCGAGCGGCACGTAAGCGCCACCGGCCTTGAGGATGGCCAGCAGGCCGACGACCATCTCCAGCGAACGCTCCAGCGCCAGGCCCACGCGCACCTGCGGGCCGACACCCCGCTCGCGCAGGGCTCGGGCCAGGCGGTTAGCCTGCTGGTCGAGCTCGGCATAGCTCAGGTGCCGGCCGGCGAAGGTCAGCGCGCCGGCTTGTGGCGTACGCGCAGCCTGGGCGGCGAACAGGCCGTGAAGGGTCTGCTCAGGGGCGAGATCATGCTCACCCTGCAACTGGTCGAGCAATACCTGCTGTTCGGCCCCGGCCAGCATCGGCAGCTCGCACAGACGCTGATGCGGGTTGTCCAGCAAGCCGACCAGCAACTGTTGCCAATGCTCGGCCATGCGCGCGATCCGCGGTTCATCGAACAGGTCGCGGCTGTAGGTCAGGCAGCAACCGAGACGGCCATCTAGGTCGGTCACCTCCAGGTACAGATCGAACTTGGTGGCGCTGGCATCGTTGACCAGGTAATCCACCTGCATGCCTGCCAGCTCACGGCTTTGCTGGAAGGCCCAGCGCTGCACGTTGCACATCACCTGGAACAGCGGGTTGTAGGCGCTGCTGCGCGGTGGCTGCAAAGCTTCTACCAGTTGCTCGAATGGCAGGTCCTGGTGCGACTGGCCTTCGATGGCGGCCCGGCGCACCTGGTCGAGCAATGCGGCTGCGATCATCTGCCCGTCCACCTCGCAGCGCAGCACCTGGGTGTTGAGGAAGGCGCCGATCAACCCTTCGCTTTCGGGGCGGATACGGTTGGCCACCGGCGCACCGATGCGCAGGTCGCGCTGGCCGCTGTAGCGGTGCAGCAAGGCGGCCAGGGTGGCGGTCATGGTCATGAACAAGGTCAGCCCGCGCTGGCTGTTGAAGGCATGCACGCGGGCAACCAGCGCCGGGTCCAGCTCGAAGCGGTACAGCTCGCCACGGTGGCTCTGCACGGTCGGGCGTGGCCGGTCAGCCGGCAGGGCCAGGACCGGGTGCTCATCGCCCAGGCGGGCTTTCCAGTAGGCCAGTTGGCGCGCCCCTTCGCCGCTTTCCAGCCACTGCCGCTGCCAGACGCTGTAGTCCAGGTACTGCACCGGCAACGGCGTCAGTGGCGACTCGCGCTCATCGACGAACGCTTCGTACAGCTCGCCCAGTTCGCGGGCGAAGATGTCCATGGCCCAGCCTTCGGTGACGATATGGTGCAGCGTGAGCACGAAATAGTGCTCGCGCTCCTCGGCCTTGACCAGGCAGGCACGCAGCAGCGGGCCACGCTCCAGGTCGAACGGCTGGTGCGCCTGAGCGTCGGCCAGTTGCTGCAGGCGCTGCTCGCGCAGGGCTGCTGGCAAGGTGCTGAAATCCTGCCAGTCCAGGTGTACGGCGCCTTCGCCGGCCACGCACTGGTACGGCACACCGTCAATGGCGGGGAACGTGGTGCGCAAGGTTTCATGGCGCACGATCAACGCCTGCAGTGCGCGCTCGAACGCATCCACATGCAGCGTGCCGCGCAGGCGCGCCATGCCGCCGACGTTGTAGGCCGGGCTGTCCGGCTCCATCTGCCATAGGAACCACATGCGTTGTTGCGAATACGACAGCGGCACAGCCTGGCGGCGGTCGACGCGGGTGATCTCGCCCTGCAGGTTGCGTTCGCCGGCTTCGCGGATGCGGGCGATCTCGGCGCAGAAGGCGCCCAGCTCGCTGGCTTCGAACAGCACCTTCAAGGGCAGCTCGACATCGCAGGCCTGGCGGGTGCGCGAGACGATCTGGGTGGCCAGCAGCGAGTGCCCGCCAAGGGCGAAGAAATCGTCGTGCAAGCCGATGCGCGGCAGGTTCAGCACCTCGCACCAAATGGCCGCAACCTGCTGCTGCAACGCTGTCTGCGGCGCGACATGTTCGCGCTGCTGCCAGACCGGTGCCGGCAGCGCCTTGCGATCGACCTTGCCACTGGGCCCCAGCGGCATGTGTTCAAGCGCGATCAGTTGCGCTGGCACCATGTAGGCAGGCAGGCGTTCGGCCAGGCTGGCGAGCAATGCCTCGGCTTGCCCCGGGCCGCTGTAGTAGCCGACCAGCTGCGCGCCCACGCCGTCCTGATGGATCAGCACCAGCGCTTGCTCGACACCCGGCTGAGCAAGCAGGCAGGCTTGGACTTCTTCGGGCTCGACGCGAAAACCTCGCACTTTCACCTGTTGGTCCAGGCGGCCGAGGTATTCCAGAGCCTGGGCCTGTAACTGCCAGCGGGCACGGTCGCCACTGCGGTACAGGCGCTCGCCATTGCCATCGGCCTGCGGCACGAAGCGTTCGGCGGTCAGGCCAGGGCGGCCGAGGTAGCCGCGGGCAAGCCCCGCGCCTCCCAGGTACAGCTCGCCTGGCACGCCCGGTGCGGCCAGTTGCAGTTCGCCATCGAGCACACGGCAGATCACGTTGCCCAACGGCCGGCCAATGGGCGAGCGTTCGCCGTCTTCAGCCCGGCAGTGCCAATGGGTGACGTTGATGGCGGTTTCGGTCGGGCCATAGCGGTTGTGCAGTTGGACCTGCGGCAGCCGTTGCAGCACGCGGTCGCGCAGGCTCGCCGACAACGCCTCGCCACCGCAGAACAGCCGGCGCAAGCTGCTGCAGCCAGCGGCCAGCGGCTCTTGCACGAACACCTGCAGCAAAGGCGGCACGAAGTGCAGCGTGGTGACCCCGTGCTGCTGCACCAGCGCGGCGATGCGCTGCGGGTCACGGTGCTCGCCGGGGCCGGCCAGCACCAGCTTGCAACCGGTGATCAGCGGCCAGAAGCACTCCCAGACCGACACGTCGAAGCTGATCGGCGCCTTCTGCATCAGCACATCGCCAGCATCCAGCGCATAAGTGGCCTGCATCCACTGCAGGCGTTCGGCCAAAGCTGCATGGGTGTTGCCCACGCCTTTGGGCTGGCCGGTGGAACCGGAGGTGTAGATCACATAGGCCAGGTTGTCGCCGTGCAGGTGCAGGCCAGGCGCGTGGCTTGGCCAACTGTCCAGGTGCAGCTGATCGAGGGCAATGGCACTGACGCCATCGACTTGCGGCAGGTTGGCCAGCATGCCGCTGTTGCTCAGTAGCAGGCTGGCCTGGCAATCGCGCAGCATGTAGGCCAGGCGTTCGGCCGGGTAGTCGACATCAAGCGGCACATAGGCACCGCCCGCCTTGAGGATCGCCAGCAGACCGACCAGCAGTTGCGGCGAGCGCTCCACGGCGATGGCCACGCAGCAGTCGGGGCCGACGCCTTTGTCGCGCAGGTAATGGGCCAGGCGGTTGGCTTGTTGGTGCAGTTCGGCGTAATCCAGGCTGCCGCCTTCCCAAACCAGCGCCCTGCGCTCAGGGGTCTGGCGCGCCTGTTCATTGAGTTGCTCGACCACCAGGCGCTGCAGTGCCGGCGCCGGCGCCTGGCCCCAGGCCAGCAATTGTTGGCGGGCTTGCTCATCCAGCAAAGCGACGTCGCCCAAGGCCAGTTGCGGGTCCGCGCACACTTGCTCGAGCAGCGCCAGCAGGTGCTGTGCCAGGCGGGTGACGGTATCTTCGGCAAACAGCTCGGCGGCGTAGTCGAAGGCCAGGCTCAGACGGCCCAAGTGGTCTTCCTCGCTGTGCAGCTGCAGGTCGAACTTGGCTTCGCGGCTGTGCCACGGCAACTCTTCTGCCAGCAAACCCGGCAGGCGGCGCAGGGCCGAGAGGTCGCGCTGCTGGTGGTTGAACATGACCTGGAACAGGCCCTGCTCACGGGCGTCGGGCAACGCTTCGAGCAGTTGCTCGAACGGCAGGTCCTGGTGGGCCTGGGCATCGAGGGTCGCCTGCCTTACCTGAGCCAGCAGTTGCGCGAACGGCTGGCGGCCATCGAGCTGCGCTCGCAGCACCTGGGTGTTGATGAAGAAACCGACCATGCCCTGGGTTTCCTGGCGCGGGCGGTTGGCATTGGGTACACCGACACGGATGTCGTGCTGGCCGGTGTAGCGGTGCAGCAGGCCCTGCCAGGCTGCCAGCAGCACCATGAACAGGCTGGCCTGATGTTCGCGGGCCAGGCCCTTGAGGGCTTCGCTCAGCTTGGCCGGTACTTTGACGTTCAAGCGTGCCGCACGGTTTGCCTGCTGGCTGGAACGCGGCCGGTCCGGGTGCAGGTCGAGCACCGGTAGCGCATCGCCCAGCCGGGCTTTCCAGTATTCAAGCTGGCGCGTGCTTTCGCCTTCAGCCAGCCATTGGCGCTGCCAGTTGCCATAGTCGGCGTAACCCAGTGGTAAAGGCGCCAGCGAAGCCTCAAGGCCCTGGCAACGGGCGGCATACAGTTTGGCGAATTCGTCGAGCAGGATGTTCAGCGACCAGCCATCGGCGACGATGTGGTGCAAGGTCACCCACAGCTGATGGTCTTCGTCACCCAGCCGCACCAGGGTCACGCGCAGCAACGGGCCCTGGCCCAGGTCGAACGGTAGCTGTGCTTCGGCTTCGCGGCGCTCGGCCACGTCGGTGGCTGGCAGCCCTTGCAGGTCCAGGTGCAGCAGGGTGAACGCCTGCCGGGGCAGGATGCGCTGCAGCGCCTGGCCGTGTTCTTCGCTGAACACGGTGCGCAACGATTCGTGGCGCGCCACCAGCGCCTGGAATGCGGCATCCAGCGCAGCTTCGTCCAGCTCGCCGCGCAGGTGCAGGCCGGCAGGTATGTTGTAGGCCGCCGACTGCGGCGCCAGCTGCCACAGCAGCCAAAGGCGGTTTTGCGCCAACGACTGCGGCAGGGCCTGCCCACGGTCAAGGCGGGCAATGGTCGCCGTTTCGCCACCCCCCTGGGCGAGGATTGCCGCCACGGCAGCGCTGTACTGCGCCAGGGTCGGTGCTTCGAACAGGGTGCGCAGGCCCAGCGCGATACCCAGTTCATCGGCCAGACGCGCAGTCACCTGGGTGGCAGCGATGGAGTTGCCGCCCAGCAGCAGGAAGTGATCATCGGCGGCGACTGATTCGGCCTTGAGCACCTCGCACCAGAGGGCCGCGATACGTGCCTGCAGGCCGTCGCCGGCAGCGGCAGTTTCACCGGTTTCGACGGGCGTCGGGAAGCGTGCATAGCAGTCCAGGCTGCCATCGTCCATGCGCAGGCGGCAGGCCGATCGCTGCAGCTTGCCGCTGGAGGTCTTGGGCAAGGCCCCCGGGTTGAGCAACAGGACCACGGCAGGCGCCTGCCGGCAGGCGTCGGCGACGACCTGGCGCAGCGTCTTGATCAGCGCCTCGGGGGTGGACGCCTTCTGCACGTTACGGCTGATTTCCACCGCAACACCGATCCCCTCTTCACCCTGGTCGTCCACGGCAAATACCGCTACACGGCCCTTGCGCAGCACATCGACTTCACGTTCCAGGGTTTTTTCCAGGTCCTGCGGGTAGAGGTTCTGGCCACGGACGATCAGCATGTCCTTCAGGCGCCCGGTGACGAACACTTCACCTTCACGCATGAAGCCCAGGTCACCGGTGCGCAGCCACGTCTGGCCGTCCATTTCGACAAAGGTCCGCGCGCTGGCCTCAGGGTTGCGCCAGTAGCCCGAAGCGATGCTGGGGCCAGCGGCCCAGATTTCGCCAACCCGATTGTCACTCAGCACGTCCAGGCACTGTGGCTCGACGATACGGACCGCATGCCCTGGCTGCGGGTAGCCGCAGCTCATCAGCACGCTGCCCTTGCCGGCTTCTGCACGGTTGGCGGCGAAGGCGTCGGCGTCGAGTTCCAGCGCGCCGATGCCTTGGCCACGGCGGCTGCCGCTGACGAACAAGGTGGCTTCGGCCAGGCCATAGCTGGCGAAGAAACTGCTGGGCGTGAAACCGCAGGGGGCGAACTTCTCGGCGAAGGTGTCCAGGCTGTCCTGGCGGATCGGCTCGGAGCCGGAATAGGCCACACGCCAGCGGCTCAGGTCGAGGCTGGCCAGGGCCGCCTCACTGACCCGCTCGCTGCACAGGCGGTAGGCAAAGTCCGGCCCGCCGCTGATGGTCCCGCCGTATTCGCTGATCGCCTGCAGCCAGCGCTGCGGCCGTGCGAGGAAGTAACCTGGCGACATCAACACACACGGCACGCCACTGAAGATGGGCTGCAGCAGCCCGCCGATCAGGCCCATGTCGTGGTAAAGCGGCAACCAGCTGACGATCACATCATCGGGGTTGAGGTCGATGCCAAACCCATGGCGGATCAACTGCTCGTTGGCCACCAGGTTGCCGTGGCTGACCTGCACGCCCTTGGGCAGGGCGGTGGAGCCGGAGGTGTACTGGAGGAAGGCGATGTCGTCGCCGGCCAGCGCCGGTTCGCGCCAGTCACTGGCCAGGGCCGGGTCCAGGCCATCCACCGTAAGCAGCTCAGGGGCGCTGTCTGCGGCGAGTGCTTGCAGGCCCTGCAGGCTGTCGTGCAGCGCTGCGACGGTCAGCAGCAGGCGGGGCTCGGCGTCATCGATGATCGACAGCAGGCGCTCCTGGTGATGCTGGCGCGAAGACTCCGGCGGGTAGGCCGGCACGGCGATGACACCGGCATACAGGCAGCCGAAGAACGCCGCCACATAGTCCGGCCCGCTGGGGAACAGCAGCACGGCGCGGTCACCGAACGCGGCGCGGGCCTGCAAGGCTGCTGCGATGGTGCGCGCACGCATGTCCAGGTCCCGATAGCTGAGCACCGCCTGCTCGCCGGGAGCATCGGCCAAAAAGCGCAAGGCGATGCGGTCAGGGGTGTGCGCAGCACGTTGCGCCAGGGCCTGGACCAGCGAGAGCGGGAGTTCGAAGGCGTCCGTCATGGGGTGTTCCTGCCAGTGTCTGGGTAAGTCGGGCCGGCTGCCGCGCGTGGTTCGGCGGGCAGCGTCCGGCGGCCGGATGTACACAGGGGAACGGATGGGCAGCGCAAGAAATTACCGGGATGTCGCAGCGATCAGGCACACGGAAAGTGACGCGCATCACGATCGCCTGCTTAGAACTGAAACTAATAGATACTCATTAACTTTCGTATTTGACAATCATTATCATTCTGAATAGTTTGTCGCACGTCGTAGGAAGCTTCCCCATGTGGGGTGCTCCTATTCCCCTCTGTGACAAGGTGATTTCCATGGCGGAACAACTATCCACAAGTAAGTGCGATTCACCATTACTCCAGGCATTCGTCGACAACCGCAGCATCCTGGTCAAGATCGCAGCCCGCATCACCGGCTGCCGCTCACGGGCCGAAGACGTGGTGCAGGACGCTTTCTTCCGGCTCGGCGCCGCCCCCCAGATCACCTCGTCGTTCAAGGCCCAGCTCAGCTACCTGTTCCAGATCGTGCGCAACCTGGCCATCGACCATTACCGCAAGCAGGCGATGGAGCTGAGGTACTCAGGCAGCGAAGAGGAAGGTTTGAACGTGGTCATCCAGAACGCCTCGCCCGAGGCCACGCACATCAACCTGGCGGCCCTCGAGCACATTGCCGAGGCGCTCAACGAGCTACCCCAGCGCACCCGTTACGCTTTCGAGATGTACCGCCTGCACGGCGTGCCGCAGAAAGACATCGCCAAGGAGCTGGGCGTGTCGCCCACGCTGGTCAACTTCATGATCCGTGATGCGCTGGTTCATTGCCGCAAGACCGCCAGCCGCCAGGCCTGAAGCAGCTGCAAACTGCAAGATGAATCAGCGGCGACGCGCCCTTCTCTTGCAGCTTGCAGCTCGAAGCCCCCCTAAGCCAGCCTGCAACGATCGAAAAACCGCTCCCGCCCCAGAATCATCAACGCTGCGCGCTTGTGCGGAAAATCGAACTCCTTGTCGCAATGGAAGCACTGGTCGTGCATGTAGCCGATCATCTTGCCATTGTCGGCACGGGGCTCGGCCACCACCCGCTGGGTGCGTGGGTCATCCAGAAACAGGTAATGCACCAGCGCCGACAACCAACTGGCGACCTTGTGCGGACCGCGATGCGCCTGCTCACCCACCAGCATGTGGATGCCGCGGTCGTAGTCGTCGGCTTGATAGAACGGCGCGATGCGGTCCTCCTTGGCCCAATAAGCCTCGAAGTAGGCAAATGGCTGATCGTCGAAACAGCCGATCAAGGTCACGGTGTGCGGGTCGGCTTCCAGCTTGGCCAGGTATTCCCTGTGCTGCTCCAACGACCCGCCCTCCTGCCAGAATTGCTCCACACGCGGATCGTTCTGCCAGCGATTGAAGCGCTCCAGGTCCTGTTCGAGCTCCAGGGTGCGCAGCGACACCCAACTCCCCAGGCGCGCATCGAAGCGCCGATACACCTCGCCATGGGGCTTGGGTGCGCGGCGCGGGTGGCGCTTGCCATTGCTGATCTGCATCTGTTGTGGGTATGCGCCGCTGACCAACTGGCCAAGCCAAGGCTGTGGCAACTGCCAGAACATAGCGCGCTCGCACAGGTACACGCCTGGCTGTTCCGTGCTGAGCAACAGGCCGCTGGCGAGGGTCTCAGGTACAGGCTGCGGCAGGTGCCAGGCAAGGCGCTGACAGGCTGGATCCCGCGACAACAACCAGTAACAGGCGGCCCACAGGGCCTGCTGTGGGCGTTCGGGGCATAGGCGTTCAATATGCACCGCCAGGGTAGCAGCTGGCGCAAGGCGCACCTGGATCAGCGGGCGACCCTCCAGGGTCAGGCTCAACCAGCAATCGCCCTCTTCAGCGCTCAGGCTGCGCCAGCGAGGCTGTGACAAGGGCTGAGAAGCGGCATCGAACGGCATGGTCAGGGCTCACAGAAAATGAAAGAAAGGCTCATTTCTGAAAACGTCACTGCAATCGGGGAATTTAGTCATGGGGGGCTTCGACGGTGATCCGGTAAGGCTGGAAGATGCGGGCCAGTTCGCCGGTATCACGCAGATGGCGCAGCAGCGCGGCCAATTGCGCATCGCTGATAGGCGCGCCGGGGCGCAGCAAAGCATAGTGATGATAGACCTGGTCGATGCGCGTGGAGGCGATCAACCGGCTGTGACTGGCCGGGTTGCGCGCCAGGAAATCACTGAGGTAAGAGCGCGTCACCAGCGCGATGTCGGCTCGGCCAGCCTGGACCATCAGCAGGTTGCTGTCGTGCGAATAGGTCAGCGTGGCGTTGTAGGTCTTGCGCAGGTAGTTGGGGTCCGGATTGAAACGGGCGAATGCATAGTGGTAGCCGTTGAACAGCGCCAGGCGCTTGCCGGCGAGATCATCGAAATAATGCTGGTCCCGGCCATCGGCCTGTTTGGCCACGAACACCTCTGCATCTTCCAGGCCCATATCCACCGCCTGATGCGGTATCCGTTGCCAGCCCCACTGCGGGTTTTCGAAGATGGCCATATCGGTACGGCCTTGCTGGAAATCGCCAAAGCGCCGCTGAATCGATGTGGGCACCAGCACGAAGCGATAATCTTGCTGCAGGCGGTTCAACGCTTCGACCAGTTGCGGCAGCAGCCCGGTGTCGGCACCCTGCTCGGGGCGAACCGTATAAGGCGGAAAATGCGCAGCGCCGACCTTTACCTCGATGGCGTCGGCAGCCCAGACCGGTGCCGCCAGCCATACCGCGGCCAGCATCAACAGGGTGGTCAAAGCCTTCAGGCCGGGCGCTGGAGTCAAGACGGACACTCATCACGGTTCATACCTGGATGCGCCTAAGCTAGGCGTTTTCCTGGCAAGGCACAACTGCTGGTTATGCCAAAGTGAGGGCATTTTGCCAGGGGATGCCGTGACGCCCGACATTGGCTACGCTGCTTTGGCATGTATGGCGAGGGAGCCTGGTATGGGCCACTGGTTGGTGATCGACCTGGAAGCTACCACCGATGACGGTGGCTGGCCGGTGACGGAGATGGAAATCATTGAAATCGGCGCCAGCCTGGTGACCCGTGAAGGCCGCGAAGTGGACCACTTCCAGCGCTTCGTGCGGCCCAGGCGGCGGCCGCAACTGACGCCGTTCTGCCGCGAACTGACGCACATCAGCCAGGCCAATGTGGATAGCGCAGCGCCATTTCCCGAGGTATGGGCGCGTTTCGAACGCTGGTTGGGGCACCATCGCGGGCAATTGCAGGCTTGGGTCAGCTGGGGTGATTACGACCGCCAGCAGTTACTGCAGGAATGGCAGCAACATGAGCTCGACAGCCTGTTGCGCGACCTGCCGCATATCAACCTCAAGCAGCGCTTCGCCAAGGCTCGTCACCTGCAGCGTCCGACGGGCCTCAACGGTGCCCTGCAACTGGCCGGTATGCATTTTTGCGGGCAACAGCACCGGGCGCTGGAGGATGCCCGCAATACCGCGCGGCTATTGCCCTTGAGCCTGCCGGGCATTTGAGCTCTGGGCCGCCTGAAAGCAGATGACGGGGCGGATGGGCTTGGGCATACTGGCCAGCCCTTTTTCATCCCCTCTTTTTCAGGAGTCGCCCCATGTTCAAGGTCAACGAGTACTTCGATGGTACCGTCAAGTCGATCGCCTTCGAAGGCACTGAAGGCCCGGCCACCGTCGGCGTCATGGCACCGGGCGAATACGAGTTCGGCACCGCCAAGCGCGAAATCATGCACGTGGTTTCCGGTGCGCTGACCGTCAAGCTGCCGGGCAGCGACAACTGGGAAACCTTCAACGCCGGCGACAAGTTCAATGTGGCCGCCGACAGCAAGTTCCAGCTGAAAGTGGCGGTGGATACTGCCTACCTGTGCGAGTATCGCGACTGATCTGTTGCTGCACACACGGTCGCTTGTAGGAGCGGCCTTGTGTCGCGAAAGGGCTGCGAAGCAGACCCAGCAATTGTTGTTGCGCTGCTGAATCCTGGGTCTGCTTCGCAGCCCTTTCCGACCGGTCCGGCGCCCCGGCAAGGCCGCTCCTACAGGTAGTCAGCCTCTGAGGAACCCCGCTACCTTCTCAGCCGCCGCCTGCAAATGCTGCTCATGGCTGAACCCCGAAGCCTTCAGCGGTTTCAGATCATGATCGCCTGCCACCAGCCAGCTCACCTCGATCGACGGTGACAGCGCATACCCCTGCACTGCGTCACGATTACCCAGCGCATCCCGCTCGCCCTGCACGATCAACGCAGGCGTCTGCAAGCCCGCCAAATGCTCGACCCGTGGTTTTTCCGGTTTGCCCACGGCATAGAACGGATAGCCCAGGCACACCAGCGCGTCAGCACCCAACTCGTCGGCCAGCACGCTGGCCATGCGCCCGCCCATTGACTTGCCGCCAATCGCCAGCTTGCCCGTGACCAAAGGTCGCACCTGCCGGTACACCTCGCGCCAGCATTCGAGCAACACCTTCTGTGGGTTGGGTGGCCGCTTGCCACCCCCTGCCCTGCGCTCGGCCATGTAGGGAAACTCGAAGCGAACCACCCCTACGCCAAGCGCCGCCAGCCTTTGCGCCATTTCATCCATGAACCCGCTGTCCATCGGCGCGCCAGCGCCATGGGCCAGGATCAGGCACGCCGCAGCACTGCCATCTTGCTGATTCTGCGCCGGATTGCAGTGCAAGCCTGGGACATTTCCGATCTTCGCCCATTGATCCCCGTCAATACCGGCACGTTGCCCATTAATCATGCTTGCCTCGCTGTAAAGCCTGCCAATAACCGTGGATGGGAACCCATACATGAACACAACCAGCAGTACCGCCTATAACTACAAGGTGGTCCGCCAATTCGCCATCATGACGGTGGTGTGGGGAATCGTCGGGATGGGGCTCGGCGTCTTCATCGCCGCCCAGCTCGCCTGGCCTTCCCTTAACTTCGACCTCCCCTGGACCAGCTTCGGCCGCCTGCGCCCACTGCATACCAATGCGGTGATCTTCGCGTTCGGCGGCTGCGCACTGTTCGCCACCTCCTATTATTCGGTGCAACGCACCTGCCAGACCACCCTCTTCGCACCAGGGCTGGCCGCGTTCACTTTCTGGGGCTGGCAACTGGTCATCCTGCTGGCGGCCATTACCTTGCCGCTGGGTTACACCAGCTCCAAGGAATACGCCGAGCTGGAATGGCCGATCGACATCCTGATCACCATCGTCTGGGTCTGCTACGCCATCGTGTTCTTCGGCACTTTGATCAAGCGCACCACCAAGCATATCTATGTCGGCAACTGGTTCTTCGGTGCCTTCATCCTGACCGTGGCCATGCTGCACATCATCAACAACCTCGAACTGCCGGTCAGCCTGACCAAGTCGTACTCGGTCTACGCCGGGGCCACCGACGCCATGGTGCAGTGGTGGTACGGCCACAACGCCGTGGGCTTCTTCCTCACTGCAGGCTTCCTGGGGATGATGTACTACTACGTGCCCAAGCAGGCCGAACGCCCGGTGTATTCCTATCGCCTGTCGATCGTCCACTTCTGGGCGCTGATCACCCTGTACATCTGGGCCGGCCCCCACCACCTGCACTACACCGCGCTGCCCGACTGGGCGCAGTCGCTGGGCATGGTGATGTCGCTGATCCTGCTGGCCCCCAGCTGGGGCGGCATGATCAACGGCATGATGACCCTGTCCGGTGCCTGGCACAAACTGCGCAGCGACCCGATCCTGCGCTTTCTCGTGGTATCGCTGGCGTTCTACGGCATGTCCACCTTCGAAGGCCCGATGATGGCCATCAAGACGGTCAACGCCCTGTCCCACTACACCGACTGGACCATCGGCCACGTGCATGCCGGCGCCCTCGGCTGGGTGGCGATGATCTCCATCGGCGCGCTGTACCACACCATTCCGCAAGTATTCGGCAAGGCACGCATGTACAGCATCGGCCTGATCAACGCGCACTTCTGGCT
The DNA here is from genome assembly GCF_015751845.1 of Pseudomonas sp. M2. Classification (NCBI taxonomy): domain Bacteria; kingdom Pseudomonadati; phylum Pseudomonadota; class Gammaproteobacteria; order Pseudomonadales; family Pseudomonadaceae; genus Pseudomonas; species Pseudomonas sp. M2. Next base: position 4,161,418 of record NZ_JADOUD010000001.1, on the reverse strand, counting down.
GGCGACCATCGGCACCGTGCTGTACATCGCCTCGATGTGGGTCAACGGCATCGCCCAGGGCCTGATGTGGCGCGCGGTGAACAGCGACGGCACGCTCACCTACTCGTTCGTGGAAACCCTGGTGGCCAGCCACCCGGGCTTCATCGTGCGTTTCGTCGGTGGTGCGATCTTCCTCAGTGGCATGTTCCTGATGGCCTGGAACACTTGGCGCACCGTACGTGCTCCGGCCACCGAGGCCGCCCCTGCCAACGCCCAGCTGGCCTGAGGAGACCTGCCTGATGAAACATGAAGTCATCGAAAAAAACGTCGGCCTGCTGGCCCTGTTGATGGTGTTCGCCGTCAGCATCGGCGGCCTGACCCAGATCGTCCCGCTGTTCTTCCAGGACGTCACCAACAAGCCGGTCGAAGGCATGAAGCCTTACACCGCGCTGCAGCTTGAAGGCCGCGATATCTATATCCGCGAAGGTTGCGTGGGCTGCCACTCGCAGATGATCCGCCCGTTCCGCGCCGAGACCGAACGCTACGGCCACTACTCGGTGGCCGGTGAAAGTGTGTGGGACCACCCGTTCCTGTGGGGCTCCAAGCGTACCGGCCCGGACCTGGCCCGGGTCGGCGGGCGCTACTCCGACGACTGGCACCGCGCGCACCTGTACAACCCGCGCAACGTGGTACCGGAGTCGAAGATGCCGTCCTACCCATGGCTCGTCGCCCAGCAGGTCGACAACAGCCACACCGACACCAAGATGCGCACCCTGCGCACCCTGGGGGTGCCGTACACCGACGAGGACATTGCCGGTGCGCGTGATGCGGTCAAGGGCAAGACCGAGATGGACGCCCTGGTCGCCTACCTGCAGGTGCTCGGCACCGCGATCAAGAACAAGAGGTGAGTGCGATGGAAATGGATATCGGCATGATCCGCGGCGTGGGCACCCTGGTGGTGATGATTGCCTTCATCGGCCTTTCGCTGTGGGTGTTCAACCGCCGCCGCGACCATGATTTCGCCGAAGCGCGCCTGCTGCCCTTCGTCGACGACCGCCTGCCCCCTGCCGGGCAGGACACTGGCATGAGGAGTAATCCCCAATGACTACCTTCTGGAGTACGTACATCTGCGTACTGACCATCGGCAGCCTGATCGGCCTGACCTGGCTGCTGCTGTCGACCCGCAAGGGCCAGAGCAGCAACACCACCGACCAGACCATGGGGCACAGCTTCGACGGCATCGAGGAGTATGACAATCCGCTGCCCAAGTGGTGGTTCTGGCTGTTCGTCGGCACCCTGGTGTTCGCGGTGGGCTACCTGATCCTCTACCCGGGCCTGGGCAACTGGAAGGGCGTCCTGCCCGGCTACGAGAATGGTTGGACCGGCGCGAACGAATGGCAGAAGGAAATGGACAAGGCCGACGCCAGGTTCGGCCCGATCTTCGCCAAATACGCGGCCATGCCGGTCGAGGAAGTGGCCAAGGACCCGCAGGCATTGAAGATGGGCGGCCGCCTGTTCGCCTCCAACTGCTCGGTGTGCCACGGCTCGGACGCCAAAGGCGCCTATGGTTTCCCCAACCTGACCGACAACGACTGGCGCTGGGGCGGCGAGCCCGAAACCATCAAGGCGTCGATCATGAATGGCCGCCACGGCGTGATGCCCGCCTGGGCTGAGGTGATCGGCGAACAGGGCGTGGCGGATGTAGCCGCCTACGTGCTGAGCAACCTCGATGGCCGCAGCCTGCCGGAAGGCGCCAAGGCTGATGTGGCCAAGGGCAAGGAGATCTTCGCCGGCAACTGCGTGGCCTGCCACGGGCCCGAGGGCAATGGCACCCCAGCCATGGGCGCGCCTAACCTGAACCATCCGCAGGCGTTCATCTACGGTTCGAGCTTTGCCCAGCTGCAGCAGACCATTCGCTATGGCCGCCAGGGGCAAATGCCGGCCCAGGTGGATATCCAGGGCAACGACAAGGTGCATTTGCTGGCGGCTTATGTGTACAGCCTTTCGCAGGGTGATATGCCTGCAACCGTGACTGCCAAGTAACACCCCGGGGCCGCAAAGCGGCCCCAGCACCTCCCCGCCCCTAGCCCCGCCTTGCACCCCCTCCGAACAGAACTAAGCTTGTTGCCACAGTGGCCTTCGCTGTCAATCCAGCGAAGCAGACGCGGTGCATCGCCTGACGCCGCCTGGAAAAAAAGCTTGACCGATCGATCAGAAAAAGATGAAAAACGGTACACATTACAAATATTTATTTGTGTACAATCGCCCGAACCCTATTGCCGCGGGACACCGGCATAAGGGCCCGGACACGGGTCGGCGCAGGGCTCCTTGCGTTGCCATAACCCTGGCGGTTATCGATACTGGCGCCGATTTTTCAACCAACAAGAACACCAAAACCGTGGAACCTTAGAATGAGCACAGCAATCAGTCCGACTGCTTATAACTATAAGGTCGTCCGCCAGTTCGCCATCATGACGGTGGTCTGGGGGATCCTTGGCATGGGCCTGGGCGTTTTCATCGCCTCGCAGCTGGTGTGGCCGCAACTGAACCTGGACCTGCCCTGGACCAGCTTCGGCCGCCTGCGCCCCTTGCACACCAACCTGGTCATCTTCGCCTTCGGCGGCTGTGCGTTGTTCGGCACCAGCTACTACGTGGTGCAGCGAACCTGCCAGACCCGGCTGATTTCCGACAGCATGGCCGCCTTTACCTTCTGGGGTTGGCAGGCCGTGATCGTCGGTGCGCTGATCACCTTGCCGATGGGCTACACCACCACCAAGGAATACGCCGAGCTCGAGTGGCCACTGGCGATCCTGCTGGCCATCGTCTGGGTGACTTACGGGCTGGTGTTCTTCGGCACCATCGTCAAGCGCAAGACCAAGCACATCTACGTCGGCAACTGGTTCTACGGCGCCTTCATCGTGGTTACCGCGATGCTGCACATCGTCAACCACATCTCGCTGCCGGTGAGCCTGTTCAAGTCCTACTCGGCCTACTCCGGCGCCACCGACGCGATGATCCAGTGGTGGTACGGCCACAACGCCGTGGGCTTCTTCCTCACCACCGGCTTTCTGGGGATGATGTACTACTTCGTGCCCAAGCAGGCCGAGCGGCCGATCTACTCGTATCGCCTGTCGATCGTCCACTTCTGGGCGCTGATCACCCTGTACATCTGGGCAGGCCCGCACCACCTGCACTACACCGCGCTGCCCGACTGGGCGCAGTCGCTGGGCATGGTGATGTCGATCATCCTCCTGGCGCCGAGCTGGGGCGGCATGATCAACGGCATGATGACCCTCTCCGGTGCCTGGCACAAACTGCGCACCGACCCGATCCTGCGCTTCCTCGTGGTATCGCTGGCGTTCTACGGCATGTCCACCTTCGAAGGCCCGATGATGGCCATCAAGACCGTGAACTCGCTGTCGCACTACACCGACTGGACCATCGGCCACGTACACGCCGGCGCGCTCGGCTGGGTGGCGATGATCTCGATCGGCGCCGTGTACCACATGATCCCGCGCCTGTATGGCCGCGATCAGATGCACAGCGTGGGCCTGATCAACGCGCACTTCTGGCTGGCGACCATCGGCACCGTGCTGTACATCGCCTCGATGTGGGTCAACGGCATCACCCAAGGCCTGATGTGGCGCGCCATCAACGATGACGGCACGCTGACCTACTCCTTCGTCGAAGCCCTGCAGGCCAGCCACCCGGGCTACATCGTCCGCGCACTGGGCGGTGCGTTCTTCGCCTCCGGCATGCTGCTGATGGCTTACAACGTGTTGCGCACCGTACGCGCCGCCAACCCGGCAGAAGCGGATGAAGCCGCCAAGATCGTCGTTGTGGGAGCCCACTGATGAAGCATGAAGCTGTCGAGAAGAACATCGGCCTGCTGGCCTTCTTCATGGTCATCGCCGTGAGCGTCGGTGGCCTCACCCAGATCGTCCCGCTGTTCTTCCAGGACGTCACCAACAAACCCGTCGAAGGCATGAAGCCGCGCACCGCGCTGGAAGTCGAAGGCCGTGACATCTACATCCGCGAAGGTTGCGTGGGCTGCCACTCGCAGATGATCCGCCCGTTCCGCGCTGAAACCGAGCGCTACGGCCACTACTCGGTGGCCGGTGAAAGCGTGTGGGATCACCCGTTCCTGTGGGGCTCCAAGCGCACCGGCCCGGACCTGGCCCGCGTCGGCGGCCGCTATTCCGATGACTGGCACCGCGCACACCTGTACAACCCGCGCAACGTAGTGCCGGAGTCGAAGATGCCGGCCTACCCGTGGCTGGTGGAAAACACGCTCGACGGCAAAGACACCGCGAAGAAGCTGGAAGTGCTGCGTACCCTGGGCACGCCGTACACCGATGCCGACATCGCCGGTGCCCGCGACGCGGTCAAGGGCAAGACCGAAATGGACGCACTGGTCGCGTACCTGCAGGGTCTTGGCACCATCATCAAAAGCAAACGGTGACGCTGATGGATATCGGGATGATTCGCGGCCTGGGCACCGTCGTGGTGATGGTGGCCTTCGTGGGCCTGGCGCTGTGGGTGTTCAACCCACGGCGCAAACAGGAGTTCGACGAGGCAACCCAACTGCCGTTCGCCGATGACCCCGAGGCCAAAACGCACGTCGAGCAAGCGCAAGCAAAAGCTTCTGGGAGCAAACAACAATGACAACCTTCTGGAGTCTGTACGTCACCGTCCTGACCCTGGGCACCATCTTCGCGTTGACCTGGCTACTGCTGTCGACCCGCAAGGGCCAGCGCGAAGAGGTCACCGACGAAACCGTCGGGCATGCCTTCGATGGCATCGAGGAATACGACAACCCCCTGCCCAAATGGTGGTTCTGGCTGTTCGTCGGCACCATCATTTTCGCCCTCGGCTACCTGGTGCTGTACCCGGGCCTGGGCAACTGGAAAGGCGTGCTGCCTGGGTATTCGTACCTGGATAACGACAAGCAGACCGAGTTCACCAACGGTCAGCCCGGCTGGACCGGCGTGCACGAGTGGGAAAAAGAAATGGCCAAGGCCGATGCCCGCTTCGGGCCAATCTTCGCCAAGTATGCGGCCATGCCTATCGAAGAAGTGGCCAGGCAGCCGCAAGCGCTGAAGATGGGCGCGCGGCTGTTTGCGTCCAACTGCTCGGTGTGCCACGGCTCCGACGCCAAGGGCGCCTACGGCTTCCCCAACCTCACCGACAACGACTGGCGCTGGGGCGGCGAGCCGGAAACCATCAAGGCCAGCATCATGGGCGGCCGCCATGGCGTGATGCCGGCGTGGGCGGAGGTGATCGGCGAGCAAGGCGTGGCCGACGTGTCAGCCTTCGTGATCAGCAAGCTCGATGGTCGCAGCCTGCCTGAAGGCGCCAAGGCCGATGTCGAGAACGGGCAGAAGATCTTCGCCGCCAACTGCGTGGCGTGCCATGGCCCTGAAGGCAAAGGCACACCCGCCATGGGCGCGCCGAACCTGACCCACCCGCAGGCGTTCATCTACGGCTCGAGCTTCGCTCAGTTGCAACAGACCATCCGCTATGGTCGCCAGGGGCAGATGCCGGCGCAGGAGCAACTGCAAGGCAATGACAAAGTTCACCTGCTGGCGGCTTATGTGTACAGCCTGTCGCATCAGGAGCAGGAGCCTGAAAAGGCCGAGTGATGCCTGCACTGGCCTATCGCCGGCAAGCCGGCCCCCGCACGGCGTGGGAGCCGGCTTGCCGGCGATAGGGCCGGTAGATTCAGCGCTAGATGACCTGGATCAATTGACACCCGCCTTAACACGATTAACACCCCGAACCCAACGCGACTAAAGGTCGCAGAGCGACCCCGGCGTGCCATCAGCGGCGTATCATGGGGCGCAGCGCTAGCAGAATGCGCGAGACTGCGGCCGGCACGCACTGGCCGCGGCATTTCTCCACTGCCGTGGGACTTGATGATGAGCAAGCAAATTCCGGTACATGACGTTACCCCGCCTGCCAGCAAAGGGAAGGATTCCGTCGACCTCTACGCCTCTCGCGAGAAAATCTACACCCGCGCCTTCACCGGCCTGTTCCGCAGGTTGCGAATGGTCGGCGGGGCAGCGCTGTTCCTTTTGTACTTTGGCACTGTCTGGCTGAACTGGGGCGGCCATCAGGCCGTCTGGTGGAACCTGCCCGAGCGCAAGTTCTACATCTTCGGCACCACCATCTGGCCGCAAGACTTCATCCTGCTCTCGGGCATCCTCATCGTCGCCGCCTTTGGCCTGTTCTTCGTTACCGTGTATGCCGGCCGCGTATGGTGCGGCTACACCTGCCCGCAAAGCGTGTGGACGTGGATCTTCATGTGGTGCGAAAAGGTCACCGAAGGCGACCGCAATCAGCGCATGAAGCTTGACCGGGCCCCGATGAGCGCCAACAAGTTCCTGCGCAAGTTCACCAAGCACAGCCTGTGGCTGCTGATCGGCTTCGTCACCGGCATGACCTTCGTCGGCTACTTCTCGCCGATTCGCGAACTGGCCATCGAATTCTTCACCGGCCAGGCCGATGGCTGGGCCTACTTCTGGGTCGGCTTCTTCACCCTGGCCACCTACGGCAACGCCGGCTGGCTGCGCGAGCAGGTGTGCGTGTACATGTGCCCCTACGCACGCTTCCAGAGCGTGATGTTCGACAAGGACACCCTGATCGTCTCCTACGACCCGCGCCGCGGTGAAACCCGCGGCCCGCGCAAGAAGGACACGGACTACAAGGCCCAGGGCCTGGGCGACTGCATCGACTGCACCATGTGCGTACAGGTCTGCCCCACCGGCATCGACATACGCGACGGGCTGCAGATCGAGTGCATCGGCTGCGCCGCCTGCATCGACGCGTGCGACAGCATCATGGACAAGATGAACTACCCCAAAGGCCTGATCAGCTACACCACCGAACACAACCTGTCGGGGCAGAAGACCCACATGCTGCGCCCAAGGCTGATCGGCTACGCACTGGTGCTGCTGGTGATGATCGGCGCCCTGGCCACCGCCTTCGCCACCCGCTCGCTGGTGGGCTTCGACGTCAGCAAGGACCGCGTGCTGTACCGCGAGAACGCCCAGGGGCGGATCGAGAACGTGTACAGCCTCAAGGTCATGAACAAGGACCAGCGTGATCACGTCTACGTGCTGGACGCCGCTGGCCTGCCTGACTTGCGGCTCGAAGGCCAGCGGGAAATCCGCGTGGCCGCCGGCGATATCGTCAGCCTGCCGGTGCAGTTGTCGGTCGCCCCCGAGAAGCTGCCCTCGACCACCAACGAAATCACCTTCACCCTCAAAAGCGCCGATGACAGCGCTGCCGAGGTCGAAGCCAAGAGCCGCTTCATCGGCCCACAGATCCGCTGAGAGAGAACGCGAACCATGCCTGCCGCCACCGCCACCAGCCCTTGGTACAAGCACCTCTGGCCCTGGATCATCATCGGCATCCTCACTACCTCGGTATGCCTGAGCCTGACCATGGTCAGCATCGCCGTGAACAACCCCGACAACCTGGTCAACGACAACTACTACGAGGCTGGCAAAGGCATCAACCGCTCGCTGGACCGTGAATTGCTGGCGCAGAACCTGGGCTTGAAGGCCAGCGTGCACCTGGACGAGCTGACGGGCGAAGTGGACCTGCGCCTGGCCGGCAGCAGCGACCCGCAGAGCCTGGAGCTGAACCTGATTTCACCTACCCAGCCAGAGAAGGACCGTAAGGTGCTGCTGAGCCGGGTCGAGGCAGGGCGCTATGTGGGGCAACTGGAAGACAAGGTGGACGGGCGCCGCTTTGTCGAGCTGCTGGGTAGCGAAAGCGGCCAGGTGTGGCGCTTGTTCGAGGAGGAAAAAGTGGCGCATGGTGTGACCTTGCAGTTGGGCGATGAAGCCATCCAGGGCGCTGAACACTTGTAGCGGCCTTGCCGGGGCGCCGGACCGGTCGGAAAGGGGCGCGAAGCGGCCCCAGCAACCTATGCTGCCAAGCTGAGCAGTCTATGCTGCGAAGCTCAAAATTTGGGGCCGCTTCGCGCCCCTTTCGCGACACAAGGCCGCTCCTACAGGGGAACGCGCCGGCCAGCCGATATATGTAAGGCAATGATGTGATGACCCAGCCCACCCCCTGCTACCACTGCGCCCTGCCCGTCCCCCCGGGCAGCCGCTTCACCGCCGTGGTCCTCGGCCAGCCCCGGCAGTTCTGCTGTCCCGGCTGCCAGGCAGTGGCCGAGTCGATCGTCGCCGGTGGCCTGGAGCACTACTACCAGCACCGCAGCGACAACAGCGCCAACCCCGAGGCCCTGCCCAAGCAGTTGCAGGACGAACTGGCCCTGTACGACCGCAGTGACGTGCAACAGACCTTCGTCCGTCACCAAGGCGACCTGGCCGAAACCACCCTGCTGGTCGAAGGCATCAGCTGCGCCGCCTGCGGCTGGTTGATCGAAAAGCACTTGCGCAACCTGCCCGGCGTGGCCGACGCACGCCTTAACCTGTCCAACCATCGCCTGCTGCTCAGTTGGGAAGACCAACGCCTGCCGCTCTCGCGATTGTTGGCCGAGCTGCGCCAGATCGGCTACGCCGCCCACCCCTACCAGCCAGACCAGGCCGCCGAGCAACTGGCCCGCGAAAACCGCAGCGCCCTGCGCAGGCTGGGCGTGGCCGGGCTGCTGTGGTTCCAGGCGATGATGGCGACCATGGCCACCTGGCCGGAATTCAACATCGACCTGTCGCCCGAGCTGCACACCATCCTGCGCTGGGTGGCGCTGTTTCTCACCATCCCGATCGTGTTCTACAGCTGCGCGCCCTTCTTCAAAGGGGCCGCACGCGACCTGCGCACCCGCCACCTGACCATGGACGTGTCGGTATCGCTGGCCATCGCCCTGGCCTTTGGTGCCGGGATCTGGACGGCCATCACCGGCAGTGGCGAACTGTATTTCGACACCGTGGGCATGTTCGCACTGTTTCTGCTCACCGGCCGCTACCTTGAACGCCGCGCACGCGAGCGTACGGCAGCGGCCACCGCGCAACTAGTCAACCTGCTACCGGCCTCTTGCCTGCGCCTGGACAGCCTTGGCCGCAGCGAGCGCATCCTGCTCAGCGAACTGCAACGCGGCGACACCGTGCAGGTGTTGCCCGGCGCAGTGATCCCGGCTGACGGGCGCATTGTCGAAGGCCGCTCCAGCGTCGACGAGTCGCTGCTGACCGGTGAGTACCTGCCGCAACCGCGGCGGGTCGGCGACCGGGTCACCGGCGGCACCCTGAATGTCGAAAGCACGCTGAACGTAGAAATCGAAGCCCTTGGCCAGGAGTCGCGACTGTCGGCCATCGTCCGCCTGCTGGAACGCGCGCAGACGGAAAAGCCACGCCTGGCGCAGATTGCCGACCGTGCATCGCAATGGTTCCTGCTGTTCACGCTGGTGGCCGCCATCGTCATAGGCCTGTGGTGGTGGCACCTGGACCCGACACGGGCGTTCTGGATTGTCCTGGCCATGCTGGTAGCCACCTGCCCATGCGCGCTCTCGCTCGCCACCCCTACTGCACTGACCGCCGCCACCGGTACGCTGCACAAGCTCGGCCTGCTGGTCACCCGCGGCCATGTACTGGAAGGCCTCAACCAGATCGACACGGTCATTTTCGACAAAACCGGCACGCTCACCGAGGGCCGCCTGACGCTGCGCAGCATTCGCCCGCTGGGCGCGGTGGCCGCCGACCGCTGCCTGGCCCTTGCCGCCGCCCTGGAAAACCGCTCCGAGCACCCCATCGCCCGCGCCTTCGGTCGCAATGCCGAGCCTGCGGAGGATGTGCAAACGGTACCTGGGCTGGGCCTGGAAGGGCTGGTCGGCGGGCAACGCCTGCGCATCGGCCAGCCCACGTTCGTTTGCGCCCTCAGCGGCGCCGAAATCCCGACTGTCCCGGAGCCCCGCGGCCAATGGCTGCTGCTGGGTGATCGCCAAGGCCCGCTGGCCTGGTTCGGCCTGGACGACCGCCTGCGCGAGGACGCCCCTGCCCTGCTGGCGGCCTGCAAGGCGCGTGGCTGGCGCACCCTGCTGCTGTCGGGCGACAGCTCGCCCATGGTCGCCGAAGTAGCCGCCCAACTGGGTATCGATCAGGCCATCGGCGGCCTGCGCCCGGACGACAAGCTGGACCGGCTCAAGGCTCTGCAGGCTTCAGGACGCAAGGTGCTGATGCTGGGTGACGGGGTCAACGATGTGCCGGTGCTGGCCGCCGCCGATATCAGCATTGCCATGGGCAGTGCCACCGACCTTGCCAAGACCAGTGCCGATGCAGTGCTGTTGAGCAACCGCCTGCAAGCGCTGGTACATGCCTTCGACCTGGCCCGCCGCACCCGCCGCAACATCCTCGAGAACCTGCTTTGGGCGACCCTGTATAATGGCCTCATGCTGCCGTTTGCCGCGCTCGGCTGGATCACCCCGGTATGGGCCGCCGTCGGCATGTCGGTCAGCTCGCTGATCGTGGTCCTCAATGCCCTGCGCCTGACCCGGCTGCCGGGCGTGGCGGCCACCGCCAGCGCCCCACAACCTGCCATTGCCTGATCAGGAGCCGCCCATGCCAGCCCTCTATGTCATGATCCCGGCCGCCCTGCTGCTCGTCGGCGTCGCCGTGTACATCTTTTTCTGGGCGGTGGACAGCGGCCAGTACGACGACCTTGAAAGCCCTGCCCACAGCATCCTGTTCGACGACCAGGACCCACGCCACCAGGCTGCTGTCAAACAAGAGCCCGACGAGCCGCAAGACAAGGACCAACCACCCCGTGCCTGACCTGCTTCCCCTGCTCGGCTCCGCGCTGGTCCTCGGCCTGCTCGGCGGCGGCCACTGCCTGGGCATGTGCGGCGGCCTGATGGGCGCATTGACCCTGGCGATCCCGCCGGAGCAACGCGGCCGGCGCCTGCGCCTGCTGCTGGCGTACAACCTTGGGCGGGTCCTCAGTTATGCCTGCGCCGGCCTGCTGCTGGGCCTGGCCGGCTGGGCGGTAGCCAGCAGCCCTGCCGCCCTGGCACTGCGAGTGGTGGCCGCGTTGCTGCTGATCGCCATGGGCTTGTACCTGGCCGGCTGGTGGAGCGGGCTGACACGCATCGAAGCACTGGGCAGAGGGCTTTGGCGGCATATCCAGCCAGTGGCCTCGCGCCTGTTGCCGGTCTCCAGCCTGCCACGGGCCCTGCTGCTTGGCGCGCTGTGGGGCTGGTTGCCGTGCGGGCTGGTTTACAGCACCTTGCTGTGGGCAGCCAGCCAGGGCAATGCGGGGTATAGCGCGGCGCTGATGCTGGCGTTCGGGCTGGGTACCTGGCCGGTGCTGCTGGCCACGGGGCTGGCGGCGGAGCGGGTCAACAGCCTGTTGCGGCGGCGTAGCGTGCGCATGGCAGGAGGACTGCTGGTCATCCTGTTCGGCCTGTGGACACTGCCGGGGCCGCACCAGCATTGGCTGATGGGGCACTGACAGGCGCTGCTGCGCAGCGGCCCCCTAGCTCTTGATACAAATCAACACAGATTCCTACAGACGACCATAGACTCCGGGGCACTGCTGCTCATTCCGGGGACCGCCCACATGCTCGAAGATCTACGCTGGGATGCCGACCTGATCCGCCGCTACGATCTGGCCGGCCCGCGCTACACCTCCTACCCGACCGCGGTGCAACTGCACAGCGAAGTCGGCTCGTTCGACCTGCTCCACGCCCTGCGCGAAAGCCGCCGGGCCGTGCGCCCGCTGTCTGTGTACGTACACGTGCCGTTCTGCGCCAACATCTGCTACTACTGCGCCTGCAACAAGGTGATCACCAAGGACCGTGGCCGAGCCGCACCCTACCTGCAGCGCCTGGAGCAGGAAATCCAGCTGATCGCCTGCCACCTGGACCCTAAACAGCGTGTTGAACAGTTGCATCTGGGCGGCGGCACGCCGACCTTCCTCAGCCATGTGGAACTGCGCCAGCTGATGGCCACCCTGCGCCAGCACTTCAACCTGCTGGACGATGATTCCGGCGACTACGGCATCGAACTGGACCCGCGCGAGGCCGACTGGTCGACCATGGGCCTATTGCGCGAACTGGGCTTCAACCGCGTGAGCCTCGGTGTGCAGGACCTGGACCCTGCGGTGCAGCGCGCGATCAACCGCCTGCAGAGCCTGGAACAGACCCGCACCCTGATCGAGGCGGCGCGCACCTTGCAGTTCCGCTCGGTCAACCTGGACCTGATCTACGGCCTGCCCAAGCAGACCCCGGAAGGCTTCGCCCGCACCGTCGAGGAAGTGATCCGCCTGCAGCCCGACCGCCTCTCGGTCTTCAACTATGCTCACCTGCCTGAGCGCTTCATGCCGCAACGGCGTATCGACAGCAACGACCTGCCGGCCCCGGCAGCCAAGCTGGAGATGCTCCGGGCCACCATCGAGCAGCTCACCGCCGCCGGCTATCGCTACATCGGCATGGACCACTTCGCCCTGCCCGACGACGAGCTGGCCGTCGCCCAGGAAGAAGGTACCCTGCAGCGCAACTTCCAGGGCTACACCACCCACGGCCACTGCGACCTGATCGGCCTGGGGGTTTCGGCAATCAGCCAGATCGGCGACCTGTACTGCCAGAACAGCAGCGACCTCAATACTTATCAGGACGCGCTGTCCGGCTCCCAGCTGGCAACCCAGCGCGGCCTGCTGTGCAATCACGATGACCGCCTGCGACGGGCAGTGATCCAGCAACTGATCTGCCACTTCGAGCTCGACTTCGAGCCGATCGAAAGCGCCTTCACCATCGATTTTCGGGGCTATTTCAACGATCTTTGGCCAGCGCTGCTGAACATGCAAAGGGACGGCCTGATCCGCCTCGACGAAAAGGGCATCCGCATCCTGCCGGCCGGGCGCCTGCTGGCCCGCTCGGTATGCATGGTGTTCGACGCGTATCTGGCGATGCACGACCGTCAGCGATTCTCGCGGGTGATCTAGCCAAGCGAATCGTTGACCGTGTGGACAAGCCCGCTTGCCAGGCACACTATGGGCAAGAACGGACCCCCGGCATGATGCAGCTGGGGTTCGGCCAAGGCGCATCATCCTCGCGCACACTGGCCTACACCCTATGCCGTAGGTTACCCTTACGACTTATGTGTGCTTTCCCACAAGGATCGATTCAAATGTCCGAGCCAGTCAAACTGCGCGCCCACGGCCAGGCCCATTGCAAGGATTGCAGCCTGGCCCCCCTGTGCCTGCCTCTTTCGCTCAACCTGGAAGACATGGATGCACTGGATGAAATCGTCAAACGCGGACGCCCGCTGAAAAAGGGCGAGTTCCTGTTCCGCCAGGGTGACAATTTCGGCTCGGTTTACGCCGTACGTTCCGGCGCCCTCAAGACGTTCAGCCTGAGCGACAGCGGCGAGGAGCAGATCACCGGCTTCCACCTGCCCAGCGAACTGGTCGGCCTGTCCGGCATGGACACTGAAGCCTACCCGGTCTCGGCCCAGGCGCAGGAAACCACCTCGGTGTGCGAAATCCCGTTCGAGCGCCTCGATGAGCTGTCGGTGCAACTACCCCAGCTGCGCCGCCAGCTGATGCGGGTGATGAGCCGTGAGATCCGTGACGATCAGCAAATGATGCTGCTGCTGTCGAAAAAGACCGCCGATGAGCGCATTGCCACCTTCCTGGTCAACCTGTCGGCACGCTTCCGCGCCCGCGGCTATTCGGCCAACCAGTTCCGCCTGAGCATGTCGCGCAACGAAATCGGCAATTACCTGGGCCTGGCCGTTGAAACCGTGTCGCGGGTGTTCACCCGCTTCCAGCAGAACGGCCTGCTGCGCGCCGAGGGCAAGGAAGTGCACATCCTCGACCCGATCCAGCTGTGTGCGCTGGCCGGTGGTGCGATGGAGGCCTGAAAGCCTGCTTGAAAAAGGTATACTGGCGCATTCGTTTTTCAGGATACCTGCAACAATGCACAGCGAAGCCTTCGACCTCAAAGCCCTGATCCGCCCGGTAGTGGACTTCCCCAAGCCGGGTGTGATCTTCCGCGACATCACCCCGCTGTTCCAGTCGCCACGCGGGCTGCGTTATGTCGCCGACCAGTTCATCGAACGCTATGTCGAGGCGGAGTTCAGCCACATCGGCGCCATGGATGCCCGGGGCTTTCTGATCGGCTCGATCATCGCCCACCAGTTGAACAAGCCGCTGATCCTGTTCCGCAAGCAAGGCAAACTGCCGGCTGACGTACTATCTGAGGGGTATCAGACCGAGTACGGTGAAGCCTTCCTGGAAGTGCATGCCGACAGCCTGTGCGAAGGCGATTCGGTGCTGATCTTCGATGACCTGATCGCCACCGGCGGCACACTGCTGGCCGCAGCCAACCTGGTGCGCCGCACCGGTGCACAGGTGTTCGAGGCGGCGGCGATCATCGACCTGCCTGAGCTGGACGGTTCGCGCCGGCTGCAGGCGGCGGGTGTGCCGACCTTCTGCCTGACCGAGTTTTCGCTGAGCGAGTACTGAGTGATTCTTGGGGTGCTTTGCACCCCTTTCGCGACACAAGGCCACCCCTACAGGGGACCGCGTACGGCCTTGTGTCGCGAAAGGGCCGCACAGCGGCCCCAGCAATTCAAATCAAAGGGAAATCGGCTTACGCCCCGCAAAGGCATGTGCCAGGGTGCCGCCGTCGACCAGCTCCAGCTCGCCGCCCAGCGGCACGCCATGGGCAATCCGCGAGGCTACCAGCCCCTTCTCGGCCAGCAACTGCGCGATGTAATGTGCTGTCGCCTCCCCTTCCACAGTCGGGTTGGTGGCCAGGATCACCTCGGTAAAGCTGCCCTGCTCCTCGATCCGCGCCATCAGCTGCGGCACGCCAATAGCATCAGGCCCCAGGCCATCAAGCGGCGACAAGTGCCCCTTGAGCACGAAGTAGCGACCGCGATAGCCGGTCTGCTCCACCGCATACACATCCATCGGCCCCTCCACCACGCACAGCTGGGTATCGTCGCGGCGCGTATCAGCGCATTGCGGGCACAACTCCTGCTCGGTCAAGGTGCGACACTGGCGGCAATGGCCAACCCCTTCCATGGCCAGGCTAAGCGCCTGGGCCAGGCGCACACCACCGCTGCGGTCGCGTTCCAGCAACTGCAGGGCCATGCGCTGGGCGGTTTTCTGGCCGACGCCCGGCAGCGTGCGCAGGGCGTCGATCAGTTGGCGGATAAGGGGGCTGAAGCTCATGGGAAAGGCCTGATAATTCTATGAGAGGCGGTTTATACCGGCGCAGCCTGACAGCGTCAAATCTCACCTATCACAAGCGGCGCTCGATCCAAAGGCCGCCAGAACAATCCAGGCATGCGCCCGGCAGCATCAGCAACGACCTGTAAACAACACCACAAAAAAAGCCGCCCTGGAACCCAGCGGCGGCTTTTCAACTGCAAATGCCTTAGAACGGCATCTTGAAGCCCGGCGGCAGCTGCATGCCTGCAGTCATGCCACCCATTTTTTCCTGGCTGCTCTGCTCGACCTTACGTACGGCATCGTTCAGTGCAGCAGCAATCAGGTCTTCGAGCACTTCCTTGTCGTCTTCTTCAGTCGACATCAGGCTTTGATCGATGCTGACGCGCTTGACGTCATGACGGCCGGTCATCACCACGCTGACCAGGCCGCCACCAGACTGGCCCGTCACTTCGGCGTTGGCCAGCTCTTCCTGCATCTTGGCCATTTTTTCCTGCATCTGCTGGGCCTGCTTCATCAGGCCGGCCATGCCACCTTTCATCATGGGGGTATACCTCGATTGGGTCGTGTGATGCAGCCCGCCGCAGGCCGGCCGCATGGTTATCCGTTACTGACCCTGACTGACCAGGGCTTCTACAGGTTCAATAGTATCCTGCCGCACGGTCGCACCGAACTGCTTGATCATCTGCTGGATCAACGGATCCTGCTCGATCGACGCCACGGCGTCCTGCTGGCGCTCGGCACGCTTGCGCGAGGCTGCCTGGGCCGGGGTTTCCTGCTCGGGCAGGATAAGCTCGATGCGCAGGTTCAGCGTGCGCCCCAGGTGCTGGTTGAGCGCTTCATTCAGCCGGCGTTGCTGGGTGGCGTTGAACAAGGCGCCCTGACCCGGGTCAAGGTGCAGCAGCCAGTCGTCACCGTCTGCAGCCATCAGCGTACAGTTTGCGGCGATGTTGCCTGTCATCCCGGACACAGGCAACTGTGGGAATAATTCCAGCCATTGCAGGGCCAGCCCGGTGGCGGGCTTGGCGGCCGGCAGCGGCTCGGGCGCAGCGATGGGGGCCTCTTCCTGAACGTGCTCGACCAGCTCGTCCAGATAGCTGAAGCCCACCGGGTCGGTTTCGCCGCCATAGTAGTCCTCATCCATCGGTGGCTCGTCATCACGCTCCATGCCCGCCGAGGCGTAGGCAGACGGATCGAATGGCGGCTCGTCATAGGCCGGCTGGGCATCTTGCGGCTCAGCGACTGAGGGCTGGGGCGCGGCAGCCGGCGCAGGCGCAGGCTCCGGCTCCGGCTCAACGGCAACGGGAGCAGGCTTGGCAGCAGGCTCCTCCCAGGGCAGGTCGATGACTTCCTCTTCCGGTGCCGGCTCGGGCTCGGCCAGCTCGGCCTTGGGCTCAGGTTGTGGTGGCGCAGCCGACATTGCCTCGACGGCAGCCGCAGGCTCGGCTTGCGGGGCCGCAACCACTGCAGCGGGTGCTGCGGCAGCAACGACAGGCGCGTCGGGGACCACCGTGGGCGCTGCCACCGGGGTTGCAGGATCAGCTGTGGCCTGGCTGATCCCCACCGGCTTTAGTACCGGTTTCGGCGCATCGTCGCTATCGGCCGGTCGGAACGCCAGCATCCGCAGCAGGACCATTTCGAAACCGCCCCGCGGGTCGGGTGCCAAGGGCAGGTCGCGTCGGCCAATCAGGCCCATCTGGTAATAGAACTGCACATCTTCGGCAGGCAAGGCCGACGCCAGCGCCAGCACTCGGTCGCGATCACCCTGACCATTGTCCACCGCCTCGGGCAGCGCCTGGGCAATGGCGACCCGGTGCAACACATTGAGCATTTCGGCCAGCACGCCACTCCAGTCCGGCCCCTGCTCGGCGAGGTTGCGCACCGCCTCCAGCAGCGCCCGCGCATCCCCTTCCAGCAGCGCCTGCAGCACACCATAGACCTGGCCGTGATCGAGGCTGCCGAGCATGGCCCGCACATCGGCGGCCAACACCCTGCCCTCACCGAACGCGATCGCCTGGTCGGTGAGGCTCATGGCGTCACGCATCGAACCATCGGCAGCGCGGCCCAGCAGCCACAGGGCATCAGGCTCGAACGGAACGTTCTCGGCCTCCAAAACATGACTCAGGTGTTCGACCACCCGCTCCGGGCTCATGTTCTTCAGCGAGAACTGCAAGCAGCGCGACAGGATGGTGGCCGGCAGCTTTTGCGGGTCGGTGGTGGCGAGGATGAACTTGACGTAGGGCGGCGGCTCTTCCAGCGTCTTGAGCAAGGCGTTGAACGAGTGCGTGGACAGCATGTGCACTTCGTCGATCAGGTAGACCTTGAAGCGCCCGCGGCTGGGGGCGTACTGCACGTTGTCGAGCAGTTCGCGGGTGTCCTCGACCTTGGTGCGGCTGGCGGCGTCGATCTCGATCAGGTCGACGAAACGGCCTTCATCGATCTCCCGGCACACCGAACAGGTGCCACATGGCGTGGAGGTGATGCCGGTTTCGCAGTTCAGGCACTTGGCGATAATACGGGCGATGGTCGTCTTGCCCACGCCCCGGGTACCGGTGAACAGGTAGGCGTGGTGCAGGCGCTGATTGTCCAAGGCATTGATCAAGGCCTTCAGCACATGGGCCTGGCCGACCATTTCGCGGAACGAGCGCGGACGCCATTTACGTGCAAGAACCTGATAACTCATCGAAAAACCATCGTAGCCTGATCGAGCGGAAGATCGCTAATGCTAGCGGAGCGGGGCCGAAATTGCACCCTGCGCGCGTCGTCTCAGCGTTGAGGCAGGCGCGTTGTTCAGGGAGGGTACGCCTTTGCAAAATTTGCTGGCCCTCACGATCTTGAGCGAAATTGGACTACAACACTCGCTGCAAGACGGCAGTTTCGCCCCCAACCCAAACCGCACACAATCATGCACGACCCCTGGCACCTTCGCCGCAACAGAATAGACAACCCGATGCATCAGGATGATCGTGAACATCTCGAACTTGAGAAGTTACAAAATGAAGGCCGCAAGTTAAGGGCCGAGGCACAGAAATTTGTAGCAGAAGCGCGTAAGCTCAGGCAGGAGGCGTTCTGGTACCCAATCGCAACGGGTTCAGCAGTTGTCACGACCATCGTTGGCGTAATGGCACTGGCCAGCAAGCTCTGAGCTTCGATTAATCCAGCCACAAGGAGTAGCAAATGCACCACGCCGCCCAGGATCACAATAGGAGATCACTAAATGAAGCGGAAGCGTTCGCTGAAGAAATGCGCAACCTTAGAGCATCTTCGCCATGGACAGGTGTGCTCCTGTTTTACCTCGGCGCGATCTCTACGGGGGTATTGCTGATAGCAGGCATGCTGGTTTTGCGCTCGCTCTGATCCAACTCCCTGCCCTCACACTAACGCAAGCAAACCCGCACTCAAGAACAACCCTACACCAAACACAAAATGCGTGATCAGGCTCTTCAGGCAATTACGCGCTGGCGCAGGCGTTCTGGACGCAAAGAAACCCGCGCCCATCGCCGGCTGCATAAAGCACAAAGGCGCCACGACGGTAACCACACCTATTACCACTGCAGGCAGTAAGGTAGGCGCCAGCAACCAGCCCTCTCCCACCACCACAAGTAGAAACATCGCGAATAGCACACCGATGGCGTAATGAATCCCCCACCCCAACGCCAGTTCATGCCGCACCGGGTCCGCCTTGGCAATCGCTTGATGCCGCAGACGCCCATTCCGCAAATGCCCCGCCCAACGCCCGATCATGGCGAAATTCAGCGTTGCGATACCCAACCGCCTCAGCAGTAACCCCCACAGGTCCATCACTACAGTGGCACCTACGCCAATCGGCAATGCAGCTAGAAACATCGCAGTAAACGTCATTGAACAAGCCCTCGAAGGTTGACGGTCATTACCATGCCACGCAGCATAGAACTTGAAGTCAACTTCAAGTCAAGGGCCCGAAATGGACATTGCCGACGTCGCCAAACGCACAGGCGTACCCGCATCGACACTGCGTTATTACGAGAAGAAAGGCTTACTCAAGTCACTGGCCGGACGCGGCCAGCGGCGACAGTTTGCAGCCGATGTTGCAGACAGGCTGGCACTGATCGCCCTGGGGCAGGCTGCGGGATTTTCTCTGGATGAAGTGGGGGCGATGCTGGTGGACCAGCAGGTCGATCGGCAGATGCTGGCGGCCAAGGCGGACGAACTGGATGCGCGAATCAGGCGGTTGCAAGCGATGAGCAAGGGATTGCGGCATGCGGCGCAGTGTCCTGAACAAGATCATCTGGCATGCCCGAAATTCCAGCGACTGATGAAGCTCTCGGCGGCGGGGCTCGGGAAAAGCAGGGGCTGCACTGCTTTAAAAAGATGATAGCACAATGATTATAATGCGCCACTACTCAGTGTAAAGTTACGCGCCTCGACGCCCAGCCGTGTGCGAGTACAGCACTTACACTTAGGAAATGTTGCATGTCTACAATTAGAAATCTGACCGCTGCCGCCCTGATAGCGCTAACTACTGGTTGCGCTACCGGCCTCAATTCGGCCCAAGAGTCGGAACTTGCCAGCTACCGCGCCAAAAACCTCGCGGTGGAAGAAAAAAGCCCTGGGCTCGCTGCCGGCCTCGGCCTGCTTCCAGGGGGAGGTTCGTTCTATGGTCGCGCATACGGTTTTGGCGTCGTGAACCTGTTGTTCTGGCCTCTTTCCATTCTCTGGGACCCAGTGAGCGGGCATGACGCTGCAGAGTTCATCAACTACCAGGCCACCAAAGCTCACGTTGCAACGCTTAAGAAGCATGACATGGACGAGCTAGATGCCAAGCTGGAGTCCGACGCGATCGACCTCAAGCGGTACACGCTCGACAAACGCAGGATCGATGAAAAGTACAATCTGTAAGGGCTGCCCATCAGCGCAACCCTCGGCATGAGGAATACACATTCCGATGATGCCGCTCAGCGCGGACGTTGAAACCTCTGAGGCCATACATGACGTATGGCTTCTGTCTTGTGGAACTGACATACCATTCAAGGATTATTCGAGTGAACTACTTGCGCGTCTGTTTTAGTGTCCCAAGCGCTCAATTCATTAGCTTATTTTTCACCACGCTCAGCTTTGCCATATGCACTGAGCTGATAATGGCCTCTGCCGTCTTGTTCCACTTGAACGGTTTGGCTGAATGCTCGTTGTTAGCCTTGATGAATTGACGGATCGCCGTTTTCAGATCAGTCACGCTTGTGAAGACCCCGCGATACAGCGCTCGTCTCTTCAATTGCGAAAACCAGCCTTCTACTGCGTTCAACCAAGACGCGCTGGTCGGTGTGAAATGCAGCTTGAAGCGCGGGTGTTTTTCCAGCCAAGCCTTTATCGCAGCAGTTTTGTGGATTGAGCTGTGGTCCAGAATCACATGCAAATCCAGCCCGGCAGGTGTGTTGCTATCAATCTGTCGCAGAAAGTCCAGAAACTCTTTGGCCCGGTGCCGCTGGGTAATCCGGCCCATGACTTCGCCCGTCATGATGTCGAACGCGGCATAGAGACTGGCGGTGCCATGGCGCTTGTAATCATGGGTGCGCTGCTCAATCTGCCCAGGTCGAAGTTGCAGCATTGGCTGAGTACGTTCCAGCTGGGAAATTGCACCGGACTTGACCAACCGTTTGCATCCCACTTGACCACCTGTTTGCATTCGACTTGACCAGCCATTTGCATCGGATGTGACCAGTGTACGGGAACGTCTTGACCGGCAGGAATCGACCCTAAGCGGTCTCTCGCGAAGGGCAGGAATCGGCCAATAGCTGCCTGTCGTAGCAAAACCCTCTGGGATTTAACCATTTCGTAGCGCGTAAGGGCCAGAACTCAGGTGTGCACTCAGAAACTCCAGGCATACCCTGATCTTCATCGACCCAGAAGCCCGAATCGTAGTGACTGCGGACACATCCGCCGGCTGGAAGTGTTCAGGCAGGATGCGAATGAGCGTCCCATTCCTGATGCTCGGGGCCACATCCCAGGTTGATGCCATGATGATGCCGAAACCATCATGTGCCCACTCTCGAACGACATCACTGTGGTTGGACGCCATTGGCCCTGTGACTTTCACCGACTCAAGACCGTTTGGCCCCTCAAGCCGCCATACACCAAAGCTTTGATCCCTCCCACGAAACAACAGACAATCGTGGCGTTGAAGCTCGCTCAGAGAGCTTGGATTACCGCGCTCTTCCAGGTAGCTCGGAGCCGCACAGAGTATCCTCTGGCTTTCCGCGATTTTGTGAATAATCAGATTTTGCTCGTTAACTTCTCCAACTCGGATGTCGATGTCGAACTGCTCGCCAATGAGATCAGTTCGACGGTCAACCAGCTCAAGCCAGACCTCTAATTTTGGATAGCGTTTACGAAGCAAGGCCAGAACTGGAGCGATGTGAAATCGTCCCATTCGCTGGCTTGTGCTGATACGCAACGTGCCTCTGGGCTCGACCCGGTCTCCCAGTGATGTCTCAAGCATTCCATTGACGTTGTCCATGATCGTTTGCGCCCAAACGAGCATCGTCTCGCCATCTTTGGTGATCGAAACCCGCCTGGTTGTCCGGTTAAAGAGCTTGCAGCTAAGCGTTTCCTCCAACGCCAAAACACGCTTGCTGACATGCGCGGGGGAAATTCCAAGCTCTGTCCCGGCAGCGCTAAAACTCCCGCGTTTCGCAATTACGGAGAACAGAAGCAGATCCCTAAGGAAGGGATCATTATTCACTATGGGAGAATTCTGATTTTCCATATGGCTCAATTATAGCCTTAAAGGTTGATAGTAACCTTGATCCTAGCAGATCGAATCACGACCTCAAGACGTCGAGATTCAAAACAATAACGCTCGCGAAGATCAAAGCATGTCCAAAATCAGAATTGCGGTAGCGGGTGCCGGCCTCATCGGTCGACGCCATATCGAACTCATCCAAGCGAGTTCTTCTTGCGAACTGGCAGCCGTTATCGATCCGTTCGAACTTGATGGCTCCTACCTAGACTCGCTGGGCGCCTCGCAGTATGAAAACCTTCTGGCTTGTTTCGCCGAGGACAAGCCTGATGGCGTGATTCTCGCCACTCCAAACGCCCTACATGTCGCACAGACATTGCAGTGCATTGAGGCTGGTGTTGCCGCGCTGATCGAGAAACCGGTGGCGCACAGCGTTGAGGAGGGCAAGCGGTTACTCGCTGTCGCCGATGCAGCTGACGCCAAGCTGCTCGTAGGACATCATCGGGCGCATAGCCCAATTCTTGCCAAGGCGCGAGAGATCATCCGAGACGACATTCTTGGAGACATCGTTGCTGTACAAGGCAGCGCTCTGTTTTACAAACCAGATGACTATTTCGACGCTGCCATCTGGCGACGCCAGGAAGGCGGTGGCCCTATCCTGATCAATATGATCCATGAGATCGGCAACCTGCGTTCGCTGTGCGGTGAAATTGTTGCTGTTCAAGCAATGCAGTCCAGTGTCGCACGTGGATTTCCTGTCGAAGATACCGTGTGTATCGGCCTGCGCTTTGAAAATGGAGCACTCGGTTCCTTCTTGCTTTCCGACAGCACCGGATGTGCCCGCAGCTGGGAACAAACATCACAAGAAAACGCGAGCTATCCGTCCTACGAGGATGAGGATTGCTACGTCATCAGTGGAAAGAACGGCTCACTGTCAGTGCCCACAATGCGTCTCAAATACTACATGAAGGCCGAAGACAGATCATGGTGGAAGCCCTTCCAAACGGGCCAATGCGCTGTAGACCGCAAAGACCCCCTTGAGATCCAGCTTGAGCACTTCTGCAACGTCATACGAGGCACGGAAACGCCTCTGGTCTCCGTGCGCGACGGACTGCGGAATCTGATCATCACTGAGGCTATCTCACAGGCCGCAAAAAGCGGCTCGATCGTAGAAATCGACCGTATTTAAGCCCGGCATGGATTCCAGTCATGCCCTGTTTTACGTGTACCGGGGCGGTTTTTGCTGCCCTGCCAGATCTATAAAAACAATATCTGGAGTAGTCAGATGAACACAGCAACAGCGACAGAGCAGCACCGCTCCAAGCAAGCGAAGAAAGCCACAGCGAGTGGTTGGATTGGCTCCGCGTTGGAGTATTACGACTTTTTCATCTATGCCCAAGCGGCAGCACTGATCTTTCCACAACTCTTCTTCCCCTCAACCGATCCAAAAATTGCCATCGTGGCGGCTATGGCGACTTACGGGGTTGGGTACATTGCTCGCCCTATCGGCGCATTCTTCTTGGGTCACTGGGGTGATACCCGTGGCCGCAAGAACGTACTGCTGCTGTGCATGTTCCTGATGGGATTCGCCACCATGGCGGTAGGCCTGCTGCCGACCTACCATCAGATTGGTATATGGGCACCTATCCTGCTTGTAGTACTGCGACTAGTGCAGGGGTTTGCTGTAGCGGGAGAAATCTCGGGAGCCAGCTCAATGATTCTGGAGCATGCACCCCAAGGGCGAAGAGGATACTTCGGCAGCTACACACTTCAAGGGGTACAGGCAGGTCAGGTACTCGCAGCAGCCATTTTTTTGCCTCTCGCCTATTTCATGTCCGATGAAGCCTTCAATAGCTGGGGCTGGCGCATTCCCTTTCTTTTGAGCGCTGTGGTGCTGATCGCTGGCTTCATCATTCGCCGGGAAGTTGAGGAACCGCCAGTATTCGTAGAGCAAACAACCAAGGATGAGAAGTCTGAATCGCCGATTATCGGAGCCTTCAAACACAGCTGGAGAGGCATGCTGGTTGTAGTTGGGGTTTCGTTGATGAATGTTATTCCAGTCATTACGACCGTGTTCGGAGCGGCCTATGCGGTGCAACCTGCCTATGGCATCGGCTTCGATAAAAGCGTGTACCTGTGGATCCCGGTCGTTGGCAATATCGTGGCCGTGCTGTGCATCCCTTTCGTGGGCAATCTCTCTGACAAGGTTGGGCGCCGCCCTCTGATTATCGCAAGCGCCTTTGGTTGCGGGCTGATGTCCTTTGCCTATCTATACGCAATCAGCATTCACAACCTCCCGCTCGCTTTCGGCGCATCACTGCTGATGTGGGGAATGATCTACCAAGGCTACAACGCGGTGTTCCCATCCTTCTTCCCAGAGCAATTTGAAACGCGCTACCGAGTGTCCGGGATGGCAATTTCGCAAAACAGCGGACTGTTCATCACCGCAATGTTACCTGCTCTGTTTGCCCTGATCGCTGGCCCTGGTACTGAAAACATACCGTTGATTGTCGGTGGGATCGCTTGTGTGTGCACGTTGATAGCTGCCATTGCGGCCTGGTGCGCACCTGAGACCTCTCGAATTCCTACAGCCGACCTCGGTAACCGCGATGCCCAATCCACAGAAGCCGGTGAATATCATAAGGCACGGCTGGCAGCCATGAGTCCCGCAAAGAATTGAAGCGACTCACGAGGATCAAATGATGAACACCATTCTAGTTTTGAACGGCCCTAACCTGAACATGTTGGGACTGAGAGAGCCCGAGGTGTATGGGCGGGAGACATTGGCGGACGTTGAGCAGGCGTGTCGTCAGTACGGCGAAAGACATGGGCTTGTAATTGAGTTTCAGCAAACCAATCACGAAGGGCAAATGATTGAATGGATTCACCAGGCCCGCACAAGGATAGCGGGGATTGTGATCAATCCAGGAGCATGGACTCATACATCGGCCGCCATCCACGATGCGTTGATCGCAGCCGAGGTACCGGTGATTGAGGTTCACATCTCAAATGTCCACAGGCGTGAAGATTTTAGGCACTTTTCCTACGTGTCACGCGTTGCCAAGGGCGTGCTCGCGGGGTTCGGCACCGATGGTTATCGAATGGCGATACAGCACTATGCAAGCTGCCTTAAGCAATAAAAGACCTACCGCGAGGCCTTGACTCAGTAATCTGCTAGCGGTGTATGGTATCTGTTGAATAAGCGCTCTCAATCCACGCTGGCTCATGTCTACGGTGTAGTCGAGTCTGCAAGGATTGATAGTCGCTTGCTGGCACTGCCTAGAGCCAGAAAATGTGGATCACCACGCTTTCAGCCGTTTCCATAGGCAGCTATTGGCGCTGCTCTTCACGAATGGCGGCTTTGGGTCCAGGCTGTGTGAAAACGCCTGCGATTGTCTAACCTTCTGATCGTCGAGATCGCGGCGGGGACGATCATGAAGCGATTCATTAAAGGTGAGTCTCGGACGCAAGTCACGTTGCTGCCGGAGTGCCTGGACGACTACATCACCGAAGAAAACCCAGTTCGGGTAGTCGACGTTTTTGTCGATGAACTCGACCTTGGAACACTCGGGTTCGAGGGTGTCGATCCTGCGGCAACGGGTCGTCCGGCTTACCATCCAGCAGTGCTGCTAAAAATCTACATCTACGGCTATCTCTACCGAATTCAGTCCAGCCGCCGGCTTGAGCGTGAGGCCGAGCGTAATGTCGAGCTGATGTGGCTGACAGGCCGATTGGCGCCTGACTTCAAAACGATTGCCGACTTTCGCCGAGACAATGGTAAAGCCATTCGCAGTGTCTGCCGGCAGTTCGTTGTACTTTGCCGCAACCTCAATCTCTTCTCCCAATCGATCATCGCCATCGACGGCAGCAAATTCAAAGCCGTGAATAACCGCGACCGCAATTTCACTCAAGGCAAAGTGAAGGCGCGCATGCAGCAGATCGAGCAGAGCATCGACCGCTATCTAGCGGCAATGGATTCAGCGGATCGGGCAGCGCCGGAAGTGGCCGAGGCCAAGACTGAGCGGTTGAAAGACAAAGTCGAAAAACTGAAACAGCAGATGCAAAAACTCAAGGACATCGAGGCGCAGCTTCAAGCCAGTCCCGATCAGCAAATCTCGCTTACCGATCCAGATGCCCGTTCAATGGCCACAAGCGGCCGAGGCTCCGGCACAGTTGGGTACAACGTACAAACAGCAGTCGACGACAAACACCATCTGATCATTGCCCATGAGGTGACCAACGTTGGTAATGATCGCGGGCAACTGAGCAATATGGCTAACCAGGCACGGGAAGAAATCGGTGTTGAGGCGCTGACGGTGGTTGCTGATAGAGGCTATTACAAAGGCCCGGAAATCCTTGCTTGCGAGCAAGCTGGCATCACCACCTTTGTACCTAAACCACTGACATCGAGCAGCAAAGCGGAAGGCCGATTCGGCAAGCAGGACTTCATCTACATGGCTGCTTCGGACGAATATCGATGCCCTGCGGGTCAGTTGCTGACGCGCCGGCATTCCTCAGTGGAAGACGGCATGCTACTGCACTGCTACTGGTTTTCAGGATGCCAGAGCTGCTCGATGCAGAAGCAGTGTACGACCGGTAAAGAGCGGCGATTAAAGCGCTGGGAGCATGAAGCCGTAGTCGAAGGAGTGCAGATTCGATTGGAGCATGATCCGGGGAAGATGAAGGTTCGCCGGCAGACGGTGGAGCATCCCTTTGGCACGCTCAAATTCTGGATGGGAAGTACCCACTTCCTGACCAAAACCCTGCCGAGGGTAAGCACCGAAATGAGCCTTCACGTGCTCGCCTACAACCTCAAACGAATGATGAGCATCTTCGGCATCGCAGGGTTACTTGAGGCGATCAGGGCGTAAACCCCGCTGTTTGCTGGCCCGCAAACAGCTATATGGGCCGCTGACGCGGCCCATATAGCGCTGCAAACGTCTTTTTCGCTGGGTGAGGCTATTCGCGCTCTCGCGTGCTGATTCCACAGGCAGTCAGCTCGACTCTGAGTTTTCGATGTATTTACTGCGTTTTCACACAGCCTGGGTCGAAAGCTGCCGGTCAAGATGTAGTCGTGCGCTGGTCACATCCGATGCAAATGGCTGGTCAAGTCGAATGCAAACAGGTGGTCAAATCAGTGCAATTACCCACCAGCGCCTGGATCTGGGTTTTCTCGTCAACCGAGAGTACCGTGGCGTTGTCCGGCGGGCTCAGATAGAGCCTGACGACATCAATAACCTTTTCGGCGAAATGCGGATCATTGCTGGTTTTGAATGTCTTCAGTCGGTGCGGCTTGAGATCGGACGCCGCCCAGATCTGCCGAACTTGCCAGGTAGTAACACACGCGTATTGGCCATCAGCCGAACGCTCCAGTGTGTCGCTCCATTGGGTACCCGCTGAGTGGCCAGGGTCAGAATTTCTCTGACTTTATCAGCTCCCAGCTTCAGCGGCTGGACGCTGCGCGGCAGGTCATTCAGGCCCTCGATGCCCGATTCAAGGTAGCGTTTTCGCCACTTGAACACCGTGGGTGAGGTCATCTGTAACTGCACACATATGGCCTTGGGTGTCACCCCTTCAGCGAGTAAAAGGAGTATCCGCGCCAGTTGCCCGAGGCATTGCTCCAGTGTACTCCTGCGTAGCCAGTGTGAAGCGTAATGACTTCAGCAGGTTGCAGTGAAAAGGAAGCGATGGGTCGAGGCACCCGAGAAACCAGGCGAGGGGTGATGGCAAGCAGTATATCTATTTCGTTAGAAAATGAACTAACCGCTCACGACACTAGCACCATGCACGCAGAACAACAAACCCGAACCTCAGGCACCAGCTTTCGCAGCTTTAGCTAACCTTATTCGTACAGAGCAATTGCTCCTCTGAGCTGATCTGCAAAACCATAGATATCATCAACCGAGGTAATCGGATGGCGAGTTTCGTTCTTCTCAGCATCAAAAAGCCCGATATACTTCTGACTACGATTGAAGTGTAAACGACAAATAGGCTTACGATTGTTGTCATCAAGCAGAATCCCAAAGTAGCTTTGAGTATCTCTTTGCACAATGCGCTTGGCATCGACGACAGCTCGCACTATCGCTTTGACAATGTGGAATCCTTCCAGCTCATCGAGAGTGGTTTGGACTCGATCATCAGCATCCTCTTCAGCCGGCTCGCTTACAGAGCTCTGCTGAACGGCCATCATTGCATAGGAGGGCTCCACAGCCCCGCTCATCGCGGACTTTAAGCGGTCGTTGATCTGATCCCCTAGGAATTGAATTGCTGCCTTCCTAGTCAAGGTGGTGAACTGCTCCCGGACCTTTTGGGTGATAATTCCATCGTACACACGAGCTGCGAAGAACTTAACAAAGTCATCACTTGGCTGACTGAATTGCGCGGCCATTTCCTTCTTGATCTGACCAACATACTTCAATTCGCCAGCGGCATTAATGATTGAGTCGACGTCAAATGCGGACTTCGTCAGCTTCTGAAGCTCGGGTAGCGCATGCTCATCCAGATCCAGAAGGTCCAGCTCAAGGAATGGTTTCTCGTCCATCTTGTTAGGAGCATCGAGGTCGGTGAAGAAGCGGTACACCTGACCATTAGTGAGGATCGAAATACGAGCACTGGTGACGTGGAAATAACGGAAGAGCTGGCTCGCGTGATTGATATGCAACGGCTCACCAATCTTCTTGCACTCAATAAGGATCTGGATTTCGCCATTCTTCATGATGGCATAGTCGATCTTCTCCCCCTTCTTCGTCCCAACGTCGCAGACGTACTCTGGCGTCACCTCAGAGGGGTCGAAGACATCGTAACCTAGGACAGAGTTGATGAAGGGCATAACAAAGGCGATCTTGGTCGCCTCTTCCGTTTGGATTGCAGTCCCCTGCTGGCGGATTTTGGCGGATAACGCGTTCAGTCGCTCTACGAATTCCATGTCTCGCTCCTCGCTCAGATACCACATCCTAGTAGCACTGCTGCCGTACTGGCAATTGCAAATCACTGCGAGAGACAGAAAGAAACCGCCACATAAGCGGATGAGAGGGCAGCGCCGATATTGGCGTAACCGGAGAGGGGTATTGGAGAGGCAAGATGACGAAGCTAGAATGCTCAGCAGAGTGCACCACTTAGGTGTACTAAGGCACTGGTCCACTTCGAGATTTTTAGAGAAAAAAGTCCTTTAGAATTAAGGACTTGCGTAATGGAGGCGGCCCCACCAGCCACACCCCGGCACTCGATGTTCCCGCTATGGCTGCTCCCTTCCGGGCCTGACCAGGTTAACGGGTAATCAATGCGGGGGGACCGATGGGGCCACCACTACGCGGCTCGCCAAGCAGCGAGCCGCGCCATTGTACCGGTCTGGGGCGAAGTTACAACCTTTAACCGGAGAAAAAGTCATCATTTCTCAATGACTTGTCCAGATCGAGATGTCTGGCCCGGCCTCATCGCCGGCAAGCCGGCCCCCACAGGGACCGCACCAAGCCTGAGGGCAACACAATACCTGTGGCCGGCTTGCCGGCGATGGGGCCAGGCCAATCAGATGGCAATGCCCTGCTCGCCCAGGAACACGACGAACGCATCCTCATCCAGCACCTTGACCCCCAGCTCACTGGCCTTGGCCAACTTGGAACCGGCGCCAGGGCCAGCGACCACGCAGTGTGTCTTGCCCGACACCGAACCGGCCACCTTGGCCCCCAGGCTTTCCAGCTTCTCTTTGGCGATGTCGCGGCTCATGCGCTCCAACGTGCCGGTCAGCACCCAGGTCTGACCAGCCAGGGGCAAGCCCTCGGTGACCTTCTTTTCGCTGCTCCAGTGCATGCCGAACGCCAGCAACTGAGCCTCGATGTCTCGGGCCAGTTTCTGGTTGGCCTCGTCCTTGAAAAATTCGCGCACGGCTTCGGCCTGTTTCGCTGCCAGCGCCTGACGCAGGTCGATGCCGTCGGCCGCGATGATCTTGTCCAGGCTGTCCAGCTTGGCGACCAGCTTTTCCGCGCCCGTGGGCCCGACCGAAGCGATGTCGAGCTTGGCGATCATCCCGGCCAGGGTAGTGCTGGCAGCGAATTCGGCAGCCAGCTCACCTTCGTCCTGCAATTGCATGCCGCAACCGAGCAACTGTTCGATGACCTTGCAGTTGTGTTCGTCTTCAAAGAAGTTGTGGATCTCGTAGGCCACTTCCAGACCAATGTCCGGCAGGTACGTCAGCACCTGCGGCAACGCCTGCTGCACCCGGGCCAGGCTGCCCAGCGAACGGGCCAGAACCTTGGCGGTCTCCTCCCCCACATCCGGGATGCCCAGGGCATAGATGAAGCGCGCCAGGCTCGGGCGCTTGCTGGCCTCGATGGCATCCAGCAGTTTCTTGCTGGAGACTTCGGCAAATCCCTCCAGCCCGACGATCTGGTCGAATTGCAGCTTGTAGAGGTCCGCCGGCGAACCGATCAGGCCTTCGTCCACCAACTGCTCGACGCTCTTCTCGCCCAGGCCGTCGATATCCATGGCTCGCCGCGAAACATAGTGAATGATCGCCTGTTTGAGCTGGGCACCACACGCCAGGCGGCCGACACAACGGTACACCGCGCCTTCGCTGGTGGTTTCCTTGCCCTTGCTACGCTTGACCAGCTGAGTACGCTCAACCTGGGAGCCACACACCGGGCACGCGCTTGGCACCTGCACCGGGCGGGCGTCTTCAGGACGGCGTTCAAGCACCACCTGCATGACTTGCGGGATCACGTCACCGGCACGGCGGATAATTACCGTATCGCCGATGCGCAGGCCCAGCCGGGCAATCTCGTCCATGTTGTGCAGGGTGGCGTTGGACACGGTCACGCCAGCCACCTTGACCGGCTTGAGGCGTGCAACCGGCGTGACCGCACCGGTACGCCCGACCTGGAATTCCACATCCAGCACCTCGGTGAGCTCTTCCATGGCCGGGAACTTATGGGCGATGGCCCAACGCGGCTCGCGGGCGCGAAAGCCCAGCTCGCGCTGGGAGGCCAGGCTGTTGACCTTGAACACCACCCCATCGATTTCGTACGGCAGGCTGTTGCGCCGCTCGCCGATATCGCGGTAGTAAGCCAGACACTCCTCGATACCAGCCGCATGCCTGAGCTCGCGACTGATCGGCAAGCCCCATGCCTTGAGCTGCTCGAGGATACCGATGTGGCTCTCGCCAATGCTTGCCGAGACCTGGCCAACGCCATAGCAGCAGAATTCCAGCGGGCGGCTGGCGGTGATCTTCGAGTCCAACTGGCGCAGGCTGCCGGCAGCTGCGTTGCGCGGGTTGGCGAAGGTCTTGCCCCCGGCTTCGGCCTGTGCGGCATTGAGGCGATCGAACCCCGCCTTGCTCATGAACACTTCACCACGCACTTCGAGCACAGCCGGCCAACCTTTGCCCTGCAGCTTGAGCGGGATGTTGCGCACGGTACGCACGTTCGCGCTGATGTCTTCGCCGGTGGTGCCGTCACCCCGGGTCGCGCCCTGGACCAGTTGGCCATCGCGATAGAGCAGGCTCACCGCCAGGCCATCGAGCTTGGGCTCGCAGCTGTAGTCGACCGCGCCCGGCTGGTCGAGGCCTTCCACCACACGGCGGCCGAACTCACGCAGGTCGGCTTCCTCGAAGGCGTTGCCCAGGCTGAGCATGGGCACTTCGTGGCGCACCTGGCTGAACGCGGCCAGGGCAGCGCCGCCGACGCGTTGAGTGGGCGAGTCGGGAGTGATCAGGTGAGGATGTTCGGCTTCGAGGGCTTTGAGCTCGTTGAACAGGCGGTCGTACTCGGCGTCCGGCACGCTGGGCTCGTCGAGTACGTAGTAGCGGTAGTTGTGCTGGTCGAGTTCGGCGCGCAGTGCGTGGATTCGGGATTCGGCGTTCATTCTTCAGGTTCTCTTGCAAAGCAAAAGAGCAGCCCTAGGCTCAATGCCAGTCAGTTAAACGATTTGGGGCCGCTTTGCGGCCCATCGCCGGCAAGCCAGCTCCCACAGGCACAGCGCAGACCTCAAGAACTGCATGGTATCTGTGGGAGCCGGCTTGCCGGCGATGGGCTGCGAAGCAGCCCTGGTAACGCTAACTGACTGGCATTAGCCCCAGGCTGCTCTTGCGCTTGAAACGAAGCGAGCAAGACCAGGGCATGGTCCGCTCGCTCAATGACATCAGCGTTTCTGGGTCAGCGCGCGGCGCTCGAACTCGACGATGCGCTGGCGGTAATGCTCGATGGTCTGGGCGGTGAGCACGCTGCGCTGGTCATCCTTGAGCTCGCCATTGAGCTCGTGGGCCAGCTTGCGCGCCGCAGCGACCATCACATCGAAGGCCTGTTTCGGATGACGCGGCCCTGGCAACCCGAGGAAGAAACTCACCGCACGGGTGCTGAAGTGGTCGATGTCGTCCAGGTCGAAAATGCCGGGTTTGACCGCGTTGGCCATGGAGAACAGGACTTCGCCGTGACCGGCCATGCTTTCGTGACGGTGGAAAATGTCCATTTCACCGAAGCGCAAACCGCTTTCAAGAATATTCTGCAGCAGCGCCGGGCCCTTGAAGCCACCTTCGTCGCGGGAGATCACGCTGATCACCAGCACCTCTTCGACCGGCGGCAGCTCCTTGGCAGCACCGCCCGCATCAGCAAAACCACTGTTGCGGTTGTTGTCGCCAGCAAAATCGTCATCGGCATCGGCGAACAGGTCGGGCTCGCGCTGCTCGGCCACCAGGTCCAGGTCGCCCTGCGGCTGCAGTTCAGCGGCACGTTTACCACGCTTGCTGGCCTTGGCCGGTTTCTGCTCGCGCTCGCGTTCACGCGCCGGCGCACTGAGCGACGGCAGGTCGCTTTCGTCCAGCTCCGGTTCCTTCTGGGTATCGAGCACCCGCGACGGGCCGAGCACCTCAGCGCTGCCTTCCTCGTCCGGGAGGTTGGAATAACTGCGATCCAGACGGAATTTCAACTTGCCTTTTCCGCCGCGCATACGGCGCCAGCCGTCGAAAAGAATACCGGCGATGACAATGATGCCGATGAGGATCAGCCACTCGCGCAGACCGATTTCCATGTAATCCCGTGCCTCTATAAAAATATGCTTGAAAACAAAGGCTTCAAAGCCCTTTAACACGTGGCGCCAACTCTATGTTCTGACAGGCGTTTTACCCACGCAAAAAACGAGTGACATTAAGCTAGCACGACCAAAGACAACTTTACACCGTCTGTCGCACATGGCGGGGGCATTTACCTGCACAATCCGCCTTCTCTTCGCTCATCAGGCGTCGACCATGGCCAATGCCTCCTCCACATCCACTGCAACAAGACGTGAACACCCAGGCTCATGCATGGTTACCCCCATCAATTGATCCGCCATCTCCATGGCAATCTTGTTATGGGTGATGTAGATGAACTGCACGCTTTCACTCATTTCCTTGACCAACCGGGCATACCGGCCGACGTTGGCATCGTCCAGCGGCGCATCGACCTCGTCGAGCATGCAGAACGGTGCGGGGTTCAACTTGAAGATGGCAAACACCAGCGCCAATGCGGTCAGTGCCTTCTCGCCGCCGGACAGCAAATGGATGGTGCTGTTCTTCTTGCCCGGTGGGCGCGCCATGATCGTCACCCCTGTATCGAGTAGATCTTCGCCCGTCAGTTCCAGATAAGCGCTGCCACCACCGAAAACTTTTGGGAAAAGTGCCTGTAATCCGGCATTTATCTGATCAAAGGTATCCTTGAAGCGGTTGCGGGTTTCCTTGTCGATCTTGCGGATGACGTTTTCAAGCGTCTCCAGCGCCTCGACCAGATCGGCGTCCTGGGCATCAAGGTAGCGCTTGCGCTCGGACTGCTGTTCGTACTCCTCGATCGCGGCCAGGTTGATCGCGCCCAAACGCTGAATACGGGCGTCGATCTGTTCCAGCTCCTGCTCGGTACCCTGTTCGCTGGCCTCGGCCTCGACGGTGGCAAGCACACCCTGCAAATCGTAGCCGTCAGCCAGCAATTGCTCCTGCAAGGTCTTGCGCCGCACATCCAGCCCCTGGCACTCCAAGCGCATCTGCTCGAGCTGGCCACGCAGCAACTGCGCCTGCTGCTCGGCCTGGGTGCGACGCTTTTCGGCGTCGCGCAGGGCGCGATCGGCTTCGTCCATGTGCAGACGCGCCTGGCGCATTTCTTCGTCGACGCTCATGCGCCGCTCAAGCAGCTCTTCCAGCTTCAGGCGCAGCTCTTCCAGCGGTGCCTCGCCCTCCTCCAGGTTCAGGCTCAGCTGCTCCTGCCGCTCGCTCAGGCGTGCCGCCTGCAGCTCCAGGCGTTCCAGTGCCTGGCGGGTCGAGTCGTGCTGGGCGCGCAGTGATCCCAGGCGCACAGCCAACTGGTGAGCGTGATCCTTGTGCTGGCGAGCTTCCTGGCGGATCCGGTCAAGGCCTTCGCGCAGGGTATCGCGGCGGGCCATCAACTGTTCGCGTTGCTCGGTGTCCTGGGCCATCAGGTCCAGGGCCTCTTGCAGCACAAGGCGGGCTTCGCCCAGTTGCTCATGCTCCAGAGCGCGCTGCTCCTGAAGTTCGCTCAATTCTTCCTGCAGCCGGCGCCGACGCAGCTCCACCTGTTCGGCACGGGCCCGGCCTGCCGAAAGGCTGGCCTTGAGCTCGCCATGCTGGCGGCTCTCTTCCTGGGTGCTACGGCGTAGCTGCTCGCGCTGCTCTTCCAGGCCCAGTTGCTGCTCACGCAAGGCTTGCAGCTGTTGCTCCATCTGCTCCAGCGTAGCTTCCAGCTCCAGCTGCTCCTGGCCGAGGCGCTCGATTTCCTGGCCCCGCGCCAGCACCCCACCCTGGGATTCGCCCCCCCGGCTGACGCGTAAAAAATGCCGACCAACCCAGTAACCATCGCGGCTGACCAGGCTCTGGCCTTCGCCAAGCCCGGCGCGTTCAGCGAGGGCTTGAGCCAGGTCTTCAACTGGCCGGACCTGGGCCAGCCAAGGGGCCAGGTCGGTGTGCCCCTCGACTTTGTCGAGCAAGCTGCCGGGCCGGCGTGCACCTTCCTGCCCCGCCACCAACAGACGCAGCTCGCCTTGCTCCAGCTCGGCAAAATCCAGGCCGGTGAAGTCCTCCACCAGCACGGCCTGCAGGTCAGCGCCCAACACGGTTTCCACCGCCAGCTCCCAACCCGGTTCCACACGCAGCCCTTGCGCCAGGCGCGGCCGCTGCTCCAGACCTTGCCCGCGCAGCCACTCGGCAGCACCGGCCCCGGGCTCGAGCGCGGCCTGTTGCAGTGCCTCCAGGGATGCCAGACGGCCCCCCAGGCGCTGCAAGTCGCCTTGCTGTTGCTGCTGAGCCTGGGCCGCCTGCTGCAATTGCGCGCGTACGCCCTCCAGGCGCTCGACCACCTGCTCTTCGGACAGCTGCAGCTCTTCAAGCAGCATCTCGCTGGCAGCCAACTGCTCGGCCAGCTCAAGCATGGCGCCGTCCTGCGGGTCAGCGCCCAACTGGTCGCGCTCCTCGCTCAACTTGCGCTGGCGCTCGGCCATGCGCTCCAGGCTGGCTTCAAGTTGCTGCAGGCGCGACTGCTGCACCTCGGCCTGGCGCCGCGGCTCGGCGGAGCGGGTGTTGAAGCTGTCCCACTGCTCCTGCCAGCCGTGCATGCCCAACTCGGCTTCTTCGAGGGTGGCGGCAGCCTCTTGGGCTGCGGCCAAGGTCATTTCCTGCTCCGGTTCGAGCATCGCCAGCTCTTCACCGAGAGTCGCCAGCAGGGTGCGGTCATGCCCCAGGTGCGACTCGGTTTCCTGGCGCGTGCGCTCAGCTTCCTTCAGGTCGTCCTGCAATTGGCGCAGGCGCTGCTGGCCGTGCTGAATGCTCTGCTCGACCCGGGCAATGTCACCGGCCACCGAATAGAAGCGCCCCTGCACCTGGTTGAAGCGCTCAGACAGTTCGTGATGGCCGTCACGCAGCCGCTCGATGCTCGCATCGGCATTGCGCTGTTCGGCAACCAGCGCCTCATGGGCCACATCCTGATCGCCAATCACCGACTCGCGCTGGCGTACGCGTTCATCCAGGTCACGCCAGCGCAGCGCCGCCAAGCGTGCTTTGAGCTGCCGTTCCTGGGCCTTGTACTCACGGTATTTCTCAGCGGCCTGCGCCTGGCGGTGCAGGCGTTCGAGCTGGCGCTCGAGCTCATCGCGCAGGTCGGTCAGGCGCGCCAGGTTCTCCTGGGTGCGGCGGATGCGGCTTTCGGTCTCGCGGCGGCGCTCCTTGTACTTGGAGATGCCCGCCGCCTCTTCGATGAAGTTGCGCAGCTCCTCGGGCTTGGCCTCGATCAGCTTGGAGATCATGCCCTGTTCGATGATCGAGTAGCTGCGCGGGCCCAGGCCGGTGCCGAGGAAGATGTCGGTGATGTCGCGGCGGCGGCATTTGGTGCCGTTCAGGTAATAGGTGTTCTGCCCGTCACGGGTGACCTTGCGGCGGATGGAGATTTCCGCATAGGCGGCATATTCGCCCAGCAGCGTGGTCTCGCTGTTGTCGAAGATCAGCTCGATGCTGGCCTGGCTGACCGGTTTGCGGCTGGTGGAGCCGTTGAAGATGACATCGGTCATCGACTCGCCACGCAGGTTCTTCGCCGAGCTTTCGCCCATCACCCAGCGCACCGCATCGATGATGTTGGACTTGCCGCAGCCATTGGGCCCGACCACGGCCGCCATGTTGCTGGGGAAGTTGACGGTGGTCGGGTCGACGAACGACTTGAAACCGGCCAGGCGAATGCACTTCAGGCGCATCGGTCAGCCTCGGGCCAGCGCCGCCAGCACCAGCTCGCAACTGCGCTGGCAATAGGCGGTGAGTACCTCGCGGATGCGCGGCAGATCACGGGCGACCACGGCGTCGAGCAGGTGGGCGAACAGGTCAAGGTAATCGAGCATGTTGGCCTGGCGCTGGTCGAGGGCCAGATAATAGGCCCGGCTCATGGCCGGCTGCAGGTTTTCGACGGTTTCCTGCAGGTAAGGATTGTCGGCAAACGGATAGGCGGCGCGCATCACGGCAAAACTGTCGGCGACGAAGGCCTTGATGTCACCTTGTTCACGGGCCTGCTGCAGGCGTTGCTGGATGTCCAGGAACGGGCGCAGGTCTGCGTCGGTGCGCCATTTCTGCGCAACGGCGTTACCCAGCAGAATGTAGAACTCGCCCATGAGGGCGCACAGGCTGCGCACGCTGCGCTCGTCGAGCCTGGTCACATGGGCGCCGCGGCGCGGCAGGATCGCAACCAGATGACGACGTTCGAGGATCAACAACGCTTCACGCACCGAGCCGCGGCTGACATTCAACGCTTGGGTGACCTTCTGCTCCTGGATGCGCTCACCCGGCTCGAGCTCGCCGCGGATGATGCGTTCGGCCAGGTAGTCGGCAATCTGCTCGGAGAGGCTGTCCGGCGCCTTGAACGTCATGGTTTTCCTTCAAAATCATTGAACTGGGCACAAGCGGACGATTGTAGCGCACTTGGCCAGCAGTCGCGCAGAGGGGCGACAGCCTTTATTTGAGCCGCCAGACAACGGTCAAGGCGGCCCGATCTATGCTTTGTATATGGGCAGGCTGGGCGGCCAGACTACCGTGCGGAGAATTTCTTGACCTTCAAGTCAGAAAATTATTGACCATCGTGTCAGCTCTGCTTATTGTCCGCTCAACAACAATAAAACCATTGCGAGGCCATCCCCGTGATCCAGTTTCTCGTCAACCAGGAGCTGCGCAGCGAGCACGCCCTGGACCCGAACATGACGGTGCTGCAGTACCTGCGTGAGCACCTGGGCAAACCCGGCACCAAAGAAGGCTGCGCCAGCGGCGACTGCGGCGCCTGCACCGTGGTGGTCGGCGAGCTGACCCAGGATGATCAAGGCCAGGACAGCCTGCGCTACCGCAGCCTCAACTCCTGCCTGACCTTCGTTTCGTCGCTGCACGGCAAGCAACTGATCAGCGTCGAGGGCCTCAAGCACCAGGGCGAACTGCACAGCGTGCAACAAGCCATGGCCGACTGCCACGGTTCACAATGCGGCTTCTGTACCCCAGGCTTCGTCATGTCGCTGTTCGCCCTGCAGAAAAACAGCCAGGGCCACGACCTGCATCAGGCCCAGGAGGCGCTGGCTGGCAACCTGTGCCGCTGCACCGGCTACCGGCCGATTCTCGATGCTGCCGAACAGAGCTGCCGCCAACCCTGCCGTGATCAGTTCGACGCGCAAAAAGCGCAGACCATCAGCCGCCTGAAAGCCATCACACCAACCCAGACCGGCGAGCTCAACAGCGGCGACAAGCGCTGCCTGGTGCCGCTGACCGTGGCCGACCTCGCCGACCTGTACAGCTCGCACCCCGAAGCGCGCTTGCTGGCAGGCGGCACCGACCTGGCACTGGAAGTCACCCAATTCCACAAGACCTTGCCGGTCATGATCTATGTCGGCCACGTGGCCGAACTCAAACGCATCGACAAGACCGCCAGCCACCTGGAAATCGGCGCCGCCACGCCGCTCACCGATTGCTATGGCGCGCTCAACGAGGAATACCCCGATTTCGGCGACCTGCTGCACCGCTTTGCATCGCTGCAGATCCGCAATCAGGGCACCCTCGGCGGCAACATCGGCAACGCCTCACCGATTGGCGACTCACCGCCCTTGCTGATCGCCCTCGATGCGCAGATCGTTCTGCGCCAGGGCGACCGCCAGCGCACGATGCCGCTGGAGGACTACTTCATCGACTACCGCATCACTGCCCGCCAGGACAGCGAATTCATCGAGAAGATCATC
The DNA here is from genome assembly GCF_015751845.1 of Pseudomonas sp. M2. Taxonomy (NCBI): domain Bacteria; kingdom Pseudomonadati; phylum Pseudomonadota; class Gammaproteobacteria; order Pseudomonadales; family Pseudomonadaceae; genus Pseudomonas; species Pseudomonas sp. M2. The sequence goes on along the minus strand of NZ_JADOUD010000001.1, from coordinate 4,122,870 downwards.
GTACCGCGTGCCAGCAATGACTGGGCATTCCGCGCCTATAAAGTCTCCAAGCGCCTGGATGACGACATCTCGGCCGTGTGCGGCGCCTTCAATCTGAGCATCGAAGACGGCGTGGTCAGCGGCGTGCGCATTGCCTTTGGTGGCATGGCCGCGATCCCCAAACGTGCCCGCGCCTGTGAAGCAGCCCTGCGCGGCAAGCCCTGGAACCAGGCGAGCCTGGAGCGCGCCTGCCAGGCCCTGGCCGAGGACTTCACCCCGCTCAGCGACTTCCGCGCCAGCAAGGAATACCGCCTGCTGACCGCGCAGAACCTGCTGCGCAAGTACTTCATCGAACAGCAAACGCCGCACATCGAAACCCGGGTGACCGACTATGTCTAACCATCACGCCGTCAAGAGCCAGGCCGAGATGGCCGAACTGTTCAGCCAGGACCTGACCACCGGGGTCGGCCGCAGCGTCAAGCACGACAGCGCCGATAAGCACGTGGCAGGTGAAGCGGTGTACATCGACGACCGCCTGGAGTTTCCCAACCAGTTGCACGTCTATGCGCGCACCGCCGACCGTGCCCACGCACGCATCCTGCGCATCGATACCACACCTTGCTATGCCTTCGAAGGGGTGCGCATCGCCATCACCCACGAGGACATCCCTGGCCTGAAAGACATAGGCCCGGTGGTGGCCGGTGACCCGCTGCTGGCTATCGACAAGGTCGAGTTCTTCGGCCAGCCGGTGCTCGCCGTGGCCGCGCGCGACCTGGACACTGCGCGCCGTGCAGCAATGGCGGCGATCATCGAATACGAAGACCTGGAGCCGGTACTGGACGTGGTCGAGGCATTACGCAAGAAGCACTTCGTACTCGACAGCCACACCCACCAGCGCGGTGATTCGGCCACTGCCCTGGCCAGCGCCCCGCACCGCCTGCAGGGCACCCTGCATATCGGCGGCCAGGAGCATTTCTACCTGGAGACGCAGATTTCCTCGGTAATGCCCACCGAAGACGGCGGCATGATCGTCTTCTGCTCCACGCAAAACCCTACCGAAGTGCAGAAGCTGGTCGCCGAAGTGCTCGACGTGCCGATGAACAAGGTGGTGCTCGACATGCGCCGCATGGGCGGCGGCTTCGGCGGCAAGGAAACCCAGGCCGCCAGCCCGGCCTGCCTGTGCGCGGTGATCGCACGCCTGACCGGCCAGCCGACCAAGATGCGCCTGCCGCGTGTCGAAGACATGATGATGACCGGCAAGCGCCACCCCTTCTATGTCGAGTACGACGTCGGCTTCGATGACGACGGGCGCCTGCAAGGCATCAACATGGACCTGGCCGGCAACTGCGGCTACTCGCCCGACCTTTCCGGCTCGATCGTCGACCGTGCCATGTTCCACTCCGACAACGCCTACTACCTGGGCGATGCCACCGTGCACGGCCACCGCTGCAAGACCAATACCGCCTCCAACACCGCCTACCGCGGCTTCGGCGGCCCACAAGGCATGGTTGCCATCGAGCAGGTGATGGACCACATTGCGCGTCACCTGGGCCGTGACCCGCTGGCAGTGCGCAAGGCCAACTACTACGGCAAGACCGAGCGCAACGTCACCCACTATTACCAGACCGTCGAGCACAACATGCTCGAGGAGATGACGGCCGAGCTGGAAGCCAGCAGCGACTACGCAGAACGCCGCGAATCGATCCGCCGCTTCAACGCCAACAGCCCAGTCCTCAAGAAAGGCCTGGCGCTGACCCCGGTCAAGTTCGGCATCTCGTTCACCGCCACCTTCCTCAACCAGGCCGGCGCGCTGATCCATATCTACACCGATGGCAGCATCCACCTGAACCACGGCGGCACCGAGATGGGCCAGGGCCTGAACACCAAGGTGGCCCAGGTCGTTGCACAGATTTTCCAGGTTGATTTCAGCCGCATCCAGATCACCGCCACCAATACCGACAAGGTGCCCAACACCTCGCCAACGGCGGCATCCAGCGGCGCCGACCTGAACGGCAAAGCGGCGCAGAATGCCGCCGAGATTCTCAAAAAGCGCCTGACCGAGTTCGCCGCGCGGCATTATCAGGTTACCGAGGAGGACGTCGAGTTCCGCAACGGCCATGTGCGCGTACGCGACCAGATCGTCAGCTTCGAACAACTGGTGCAGCAGGCATACTTCGCCCAGGTGTCGCTGTCGAGTACCGGCTTCTACCGCACGCCGAAGATCTTCTATGACCGCAGCCAGGCACGCGGCCGGCCGTTCTACTACTTCGCCTTCGGCGCCGCCTGCGTCGAAGTGGTCGTCGATACCCTGACCGGCGAGTACAAGATGTTGCGCGCCGACATCCTGCACGACGTCGGCGATTCGCTGAACCCGGCCATCGACATTGGCCAGGTGGAAGGCGGTTTCATCCAGGGCATGGGTTGGCTGACCACCGAAGAGCTGGTGTGGAATGCCAAGGGCAAGCTGATGACCAATGGCCCGGCCAGCTACAAGATCCCGGCCGTGGCCGACATGCCGCTGGACCTGCGGGTGAAACTGGTGGAAAACCGCAAGAACCCGGAAGACACCGTGTTCCACTCCAAGGCGGTTGGCGAGCCACCGTTCATGCTCGGCATCGCCGCCTGGTGCGCGATCAAGGATGCCGTGGCCAGCATTGCCGATTACCGGCTGCAACCGAACATCGACGCACCGGCGACACCGGAGCGGGTGCTGTGGGGGTGCGAGCAGATGCGCAAGCAAGTAACTGCCGCGCAGCCTGCCTTGCAGGAACTGGAAACCTCCACTCACTGACGCCGCAGACCTGTGTAGGAGCGGCCTTGTGTCGCGAAAGGGCTGCGCAGCGGCCCCAAGATCTGTGCAGCAATGGAGATTCTTGGGGCCGCTGCGCGACCCTTTCGCGACACAAGGCCGCTCCTACCACAGGACCGAGTCGCCCATAGAGGATTTTGAATCATGCACCAATGGATCAACGCCCTCGCCGACCACCAGGCCCGCGGCGAACCCTGCGTACTGGTGACCATCATCGAGGAGCGCGGCTCGACCCCGCGCAATGCCGGCTCGAAAATGGTCGTCAGTGCCACAGCCCTGTATGACACCATCGGCGGCGGCCACCTGGAATTCAAGGCGCTGCACATTGCCCGGGCAATGCTCGAAGAACACCGCACCACGCCGCACCTGGAGCGCTTCAGCCTCGGCGCCAGCCTCGGACAGTGCTGTGGCGGCGTCACCGTGCTGCTGTTCGAGCCCATGACCGCTGTGCAGGCGCAAATCGCCGTGTTCGGCGCGGGCCATGTCGGCCGGGCTCTGGTACCCTTGCTCGCCGCCCTGCCCTGCCGGGTGCGCTGGATCGATTCGCGTGAACAGGAATTCCCCGAGCTCATCCCCAACGGGGTGACCAAGGTGGTCAGCGAAGAGCCGGTCGACGAAGTGGCCGAGCTGCCAGCCGGTTGCTACTGCATCGTCATGACCCACAACCACCAGCTCGACCTGGAGCTGACCGCCGCCATTCTCAAGCGCAACGATTTCACCTGGTTCGGCCTGATCGGCTCGAAGACCAAACGGGTCAAGTTCGAACACCGCCTGCGCGAGCGCGGCTTTGACGAGGCCGTGATGGCGCGCATGCGTTGCCCGATGGGCATCGCCGAGGTCAAGGGCAAGCTGCCGATCGAGATCGCCGTGTCCATCGCCGGCGAAATCATTGCCACCTACAACGCCTGCTTTGGCCAGCATGACGCTGGCGTCAATGCGGGCCCCATCGCCCAGTTGCTGCCGCCCTCCCGGCGCAGCCAAGCCAATTGACGAGTGAGTTATGACCGTTACCCGCAAAGCCTACCGTGCCGCCATCCTGCACAGCATCGCCGACCCGGCCGAGGTGGGCCTGGACGCCTCCCATGAGTACTACGAGGACGGCCTGCTGGTGATCGACGAGGGTCGCATCAGTGCATTGGGTCATGCCAGCGAACTGCTGCCGACGCTGGATGCCGACATCGAAGTGGTGCATTACCAGGACGCCCTGATCACCCCGGGCTTCATCGACACCCACATTCACTTCCCGCAGACCGGCATGATCGGTTCCTACGGCGAGCAACTGCTGGACTGGCTCAACACCTATACCTTCCCCTGTGAAAAGCAGTTCGCCGACAAGGATCACGCCGACAAAGTGGCGAAGATCTTCCTCAAGGAACTGCTGCGCAACGGCACCACCACTGCGCTGGTGTTCGGCAGTGTGCACCCGCAGTCGGTCAATGCACTGTTCGAGGAGGCCGAGCGCCTGGACCTGCGCATGATCGCCGGCAAGGTGATGATGGACCGCAACGCCCCCGACTACCTGACCGATACCGCCGAAACCAGCTACACCGACAGCAAGGCGCTGATCGAGCGCTGGCACGGCAAGGGCCGCCTGCACTACGCGGTAACCCCGCGCTTCGCGCCCACCAGCACCGCGCAGCAATTGAAGCTTGCCGGGCAGTTGCTCAAGGAGCACCCGGGCGTCTACATGCACACCCACCTGTCCGAGAACCTCAAGGAAATCGACTGGGTCAAGGAACTGTTCCCTGAGCAGAAAGGTTACCTGGACGTCTACGACCACTTCGAACTGCTCGGCGAGCGCTCCGTTTTCGCCCACGGCGTGCACCTGTGCGACGACGAATGCCAGCGCCTGTCCGAGACCGGCTCGGCGATCGCCTTCTGCCCGACCTCGAACCTGTTCCTGGGCAGCGGCCTGTTCAACCTGCCCCAGGCCGAACGCTTCAAGGTAAACGTAGGCTTGGGTACCGACGTCGGCGCCGGCACCAGCTTCTCGCTGCTCAATACCCTGAACGAGGCGTACAAGGTCATGCAGCTGCAAGGCGCGCGCCTGCACCCCTACAAGTCGCTGTACCTGGCCACCCTGGGCGGTGCCCGTGCGCTGCGCCTGGATGACCGGATCGGCAGCCTGCGCCCCGGCAACGATGCCGACTTCGTGGTGCTCGACTACAAGGCCACGCCGCTGCTTGACTACCGTATCCAGCAGTCAGGCAGCATCGAAGAGACCCTGTTCGTGCTCACCACCCTGGGCGATGATCGCACCGTGCGCGAAACCTACGCCGCCGGGCGCTGCGTGCACCAGCGCTAAGGCGCTTTCGCCAGGCCCCGGTAAAGTGCACCGCCGATCGCTGCCCCGATCAGCGGCGCCAGCCAGAACAGCCACAGCTGCTGCAAGGCCCAGCCACCGACGAACAGCGCCGGCCCCGTGCTGCGCGCGGGGTTGACCGAGGTATTGGTCACAGGGATCGAGATCAGGTGGATCAGGGTCAGGGCCAGGCCGATGGCGATAGGTGCAAAACCCGCCGGGGCCCGAGCGTCGGTTGCGCCCATGATCACCACCAGGAACATCGCCGTCATCACCACTTCACTGACAAAACCTGCGCCCAACGAGTAACCGCCTGGCGAGTGGTCGGCATAGCCGTTGGACGCCAGGCCCGCCGACAGCTCGAAGCCGGCCTTGCCACTGGCGATGAAGTAGATCACCGCTGCCGCGCAGATCGCACCGATCACCTGAGCGATGACGTAAGGCAGCAACTCTTTGGCCGGAAAACGCCCGCCCACTACCAACCCGAAGGAAACGGCAGGGTTCAGATGACAACCGGAGATGTGGCCAATGGCGAATGCCATCGTCAGCACGGTAAGACCGAAAGCGAAGGCGACACCGAGAACGCCGATGCCGAGGGGAGAGCTGGCTGCGATTACCGCACTGCCGCAGCCGCCGAGGACCAACCAGAAGGTGCCGATCAGCTCGGCTCCCATGCGCACACCCAAAGACGTCGACATGAACCTTTCCTCATGTAGTTGAACGCAGGAGACTGCGCAAGCCCAACTACTTGATGAAGGTTTGCTCACAAGAATCTAGCAGACGTTTGGTTTATGGCCACTCATTCAGCCAGGCAAACGATCAACCCTTGAGCGAAACCTTGGGTTTTTTCAGCAGATGCGAAAACACCGCATGCAGATCGTCCGAGGCACTCTCCTCGTCCAGGTTGAGCTTGCTGTCGATATGGTCCATGTGATGCATCATCAGGCTGACCGCCTGCTCGGCATCACGCGCCTCGATGGCATCGATCAGTTGCATGTGCTCGTCGTAAGAGCAGTGCGAGCGGTTGCCGCTTTCGTACTGGGCAATGATCAGCGACGTCTGCGACACCAGGCTGCGCTGGAAGCTGACCAGCGGGGCATTGCCGGCCGCCTCGGCCAGCTTCAGGTGAAACTCGCCGGACAAACGGATGCCGGCACCACGGTCGCCCCGCGAGAAGCTGTCACGCTCTTCACGCACCATGTGCCGCAGTTCGTTGAGCTGCTCGAGGGTGGCGTGCTGTACGGCCAGTTCGGTGATGGCGCGTTCGACCATGCGCCGGGAGAAGAACACCTGGCGCGCCTCTTCGACCGTCGGGCTGGCCACCACGGCACCGCGGTTGGGCCGCAGCAGCACAACGCTTTCGTGGGCCAGGCGCGACAAGGCACGACGGATGATGGTACGGCTGACGCCGAATATCTCGCCCAGCGCTTCCTCGCTCAACTTGGTGCCCGGTGCGAGTCGCTGCTCGAGGATCGCCTCGAAGATATGCGCATAGACGATATCGTCCTGGGTACCGCTGCGGCCAGCCTTGCCGGTACGTGCAGGTTTCTTCAGAGGTTGCAGCTGTTCGTTCATGGGCTCTCGAGGCACGAAGGAAAGTATGGCGGCATTGTACACAGGCTGAGCCGTTTCTGCAGGTGGGCTTTTAGCTATATAGCCGATGCGCGGCATATTGTGCGCACAAAAGATAAAACATTATTTGCTTTCTTTGTACACAAAAGCATAATCCATCGAGCAACTTCTTGACCCGTAAGTCAACAAAGCGGCGTCAGACGTCTGCCATCCCTCGCGGAGCCACCAAGTGCATTGCGCAGGTCACTGGCTCCAAGAACAACAAGAAAGACTTGAGGAGTACCGCTGTGGAAAGCCGCAAATCCGACGCACCTACGCTGGATCTCGCTCCGCCGCTCGAAACGAGCTGGCTGGAGCGGATTTTCAAACTCAAGCAACACGGCAGTACCGTCAAAACCGAAATGATCGCCGGGGTGACCACCTTCATCACCATGGCGTACATCATCTTCGTCAACCCCAACATCATGGCTGACGCCGGCATCGATCACGGCGCAGCATTCGTCGCCACCTGCATTGCCGCAGCACTGGGCTGCCTGCTGATGGGCCTGTACGCCAACTGGCCGGTGGGCCTGGCGCCGGGCATGGGCCTCAACGCGTTTTTCACCTACACCGTGGTCGGGACCATGGGCTACAACTGGGAGACAGCGCTGGGCGCGGTATTCGTATCCGGTGTGCTGTTCATGTTTCTGACCCTGTCCAAGGTCCGCGAGTGGCTGCTCAACAGCATCCCGGTAAGCCTGCGACATGCCATGGGGGCCGGCGTCGGATTGTTTCTCGGGCTGATCGGCCTCAAGACCGCAGGCATCATCGTCGACAGCCCGGCCACGCTGATCAAGCTGGGCTCCATGCATGAACCAGGCCCGCTGCTGGCGGCCCTGTGCTTCCTGTCGATTGCCATCCTCAGCTACAAACGCGTGTTCGGCGCCATCCTGATCAGCATCATCGGCGTCACGCTGGCAGGCTGGGGCCTGGGCCTGGTGAAATTTGGCGGCGTGATGTCGATGCCTCCGAGCCTGGCCCCCACCTGGATGGCCATGGACGTGGCCGGCGTGTTCAACGTGAGCATGATCAGCGTGGTGCTGGCGTTCCTCTTCGTGCACATGTTCGACACCGCCGGCACCTTGATGGGCGTCGCCCAGCGGGCCAACCTGGTGGCACCGGACGGCCGCATCGAAGGCCTGTCGAAGGCATTGAAGGCGGACAGCGCATCCAGCGTGTTCGGTGCCGTGGTCGGGGTGCCGCCGGTAACCAGCTATGTAGAAAGTGCCGCGGGTGTTGCCGCAGGTGGCCGCACTGGCCTGACCGCGGTGGTGGTTGGCCTGCTGTTCGTGGCGGCGATGTTCTTTGCACCGCTGGCCGGGATGATTCCAGCCTACGCGACTGCAGGTGCACTGATTTACGTGGCCATGCTGATGATGGGCAGCATGGCGCACATCCATTGGGATGAAGCCACCGACAGCATCCCGGCGATCGTCACGGTGATCATGATGCCGCTGACCTTCTCGGTGGCAGACGGTATTGCCATGGGCTTCATCACCTATGTGGCGCTGAAGGCCGGTACCGGCAGGTACAAAGAGATTTCGGCCAGCCTGTGGGTGCTGTGCGCGATCTTCATTGCCAAGTTCGTGTTCCTCTGAGCTGACAATTGCACCAGAACAGGGCGCTTCGGCGCCCTTTTTGTGCTGTTAGCACCGCCCTCATCGCCGGCAAGCCGGCTTCTACTGGAGTGGCGTCAGCTTTAGAAGTTGAATAGGTCAGTGCCCGGGAGAGTGGCGAAATCGCTTGGATGCCATTCGATAAGGCCGGCGCCGTACCTTTTGTGGGAGCCTGCTTGCCGGCGATGAAGCCAGTGGAGAGAACACAAAACAGCAGACGAAAAAAAGCCCGCCAGTGTGAGAGCGGGCCAAGGACCTACGAAGATTCTTCTAGCGACCAACTAGCTCCCGCGATAGGTCGAATAGCTATACGGCGAGATCAGCAGCGGCACATGGTAGTGCTCCTGCTTCTCGTCGATGCCAAAGCGCAGCACAACAACATCCAGAAACGCCGGCTCCGGCAGTTGTACGCCGCGAGCACGGTAGTAGGCGCCAGCACTGAACTGCAGCTGGTAAACGCCAGTACGGTAATCGTCACCCTGCAACAGCGGCGCATCGACGCGGCCATCGCTGTTGGTCAGGGCAGTGTTCACCAGCTCAAGCTGCTGGCCTTCGACACGGTACAGCTCGACCTTGATCGCGCTGCCCGGGCAGCCGTGAGCTGCATCCAGTACGTGTGTAGTCAAACGTCCCATTGCTTGTCGCCTCTTGTTCAATCTGTGGGCAAAAAATACACAGCCATTCGCACGGCAAGGAACCTGCGATGGGCGGGAATGCCGTTATTAAGACATTTCGTCGGCAGATTGTACACAATTTTTTGAGCCCTTCCGTCGAGGCCCGCTCGAACGGGTCAATAGTCGCAAATACAGGCGCTGTGCCGACGCCAATCTCATTAACTGACCAATCAGGCAGGTTTCTTGCAACAGATTCTCAGGCGACAAAAGGGAAGAAATGCGGAAAAACAGGCTTACAAATGATTTCAGAAGTTGTATACAATCAGCCCATCCGGTGGTGCGACATCCCGACGCGGCCCGCCCACCCCCCGCACTAACGCACAAGAAGGAAGACTGCAGTGAGCGCTGACTATCCTCGCGACCTGATCGGTTACGGCAACAACCCACCTCACCCGCAATGGCCGGGCAATGCCCGCATCGCGCTGTCTTTCGTCCTGAATTACGAAGAAGGTGGCGAGCGCAACATCCTGCACGGCGACAAAGAATCCGAAGCCTTCCTGTCCGAGATGGTCGCTGCCCAGCCGTTGCAGGGCCAGCGCAACATGAGCATGGAGTCGCTGTACGAATATGGCAGCCGGGCCGGCGTATGGCGCCTGCTCAAGCTGTTCAAGGACAGCGGCGTGCCGCTGACCGTGTTCGCCGTGGCCATGGCTGCCCAGCGCCATCCGGACGTGATCCGCGCCATGGTCGAAGCCGGCCACGAGATCTGCAGCCACGGCTACCGCTGGATCGACTACCAGAACATGGATGAGGCCCAGGAGCGCGAGCACATGCTCGAGGCCATCCGCATCCTCACCGAACTGACCGGCGAACGCCCGGTAGGCTGGTACACCGGCCGCACCGGCCCCAATACCCGCCGCCTGGTCATGGAGGAAGGTGGCTTCCTCTACGACAGCGATACCTACGATGACGACCTGCCCTACTGGGAACCGAACAACCCGACCGGCAAGCCGCACCTGGTGATCCCCTACACCTTGGACACCAATGACATGCGCTTCACCCAGGTACAGGGCTTCAACTGCGGCGAGCAGTTCTTCCAGTACCTCAAGGACGCCTTCGATGTGCTGTACGCCGAAGGTGCCGAAGCGCCGAAGATGCTTTCCATCGGCCTGCACTGCCGGTTGGTCGGCCGCCCGGCGCGCCTGGCCGCGCTCAAGCGTTTCGTCGACTACGCCAAGAGCCATGACCAGGTCTGGTTCGCCCGTCGCGCGGACATCGCCCGCCACTGGCACGCCACCCACCCGTACAAGAAAGAGAACGCCTGATGACCGCCTTCAAGACCCTCAAGCCATCGACCTTGGACCGTGACACCTTCGTCAAGGTCTTCGCCGACATCTACGAGCATTCGCCATGGGTCGCCGAAAAAGCCTACGACCTGGGCCAGCTGGACGAGTTGAACGAGATCGAAGCGCTGCACCAGCGCATGAGCGACATCCTGCTCAGTGCCAACCACGCCGACCAGTTGGCGCTGATCAACGCTCACCCGGACCTGGCCGGTAAAGCCGCCATCCAGGGCGAGCTGACCGAATCGAGCACTAACGAACAGGCCGGCGCCGGTATCCACCAGTGCACCGCCGAAGAGTTCGCCCGGTTCACCGAACTGAACGATGCCTACAAGGCCAAGTTCCAGTTCCCGTTCATCATGGCAGTCAAGGGCAGCAACCGGCACCAGATCCTCGCCGCTTTCGAAAAGCGCATCCACAACGACACCGATGCCGAATTCAAGGAAGCCCTGGCGCAGATCAACCTGATCGCCCTGTTCCGTCTGCTGCAGCTGTAACCGGCGCGGCAACGTTAGAGCCTTATCCAGAACAACGAACATAGAAGAGATAACCGCATGCGCACCCTGATGATCGAGCCCCTGACCAAAGAAGCCTTCGCCCCCTTCGGTGACGTGATCGAAACCGATGGCAGTGACCACTTCATGATCAACAACGGCTCGACCATGCGCTTCCACAAGCTCGCCACGGTCGAGACCGCCGAGCCTGAAGACAAAGCGATCATCAGCATCTTCCGCGCCGACGCGCTGGACATGCCGCTGACCGTGCGCATGCTGGAACGCCATCCGCTGGGCAGCCAGGCTTTCATCCCGCTGCTCGGCAACCCCTTTCTGATCGTGGTCGCGCCCGTTGGCGATGCACCTGTATCAGGCTTGGTCCGTGCCTTCCGCAGTAATGGCAGGCAGGGCGTCAATTACCATCGCGGCGTTTGGCACCACCCGGTGCTTACGATCGAAAAGCGGGATGATTTCCTGGTGGTTGATCGCAGTGGTTCCGGCAACAACTGCGATGAGCATTACTTCACCGAGGAACAGATGCTGATCCTCAATCCCCACCAATAAGAAAAGGTCGATCATCGTTCGGTGATCGGCAGAGGTACATACTGTGGAAGCACACCTTCACGAATGGCTGAACCTGAGCATTCGCTGGGTTCACATGATCACCGGCGTGGCCTGGATCGGTGCATCGTTCTACTTCGTCTGGCTGGAAAACAACCTGAACCGGAGCAATCCGCGTGACGGGCTGTCGGGTGACCTTTGGGCCATCCACGGCGGTGGTATCTACCACCTTGAGAAGTACAAGCTGGCGCCGCCGAAAATGCCCGAGAACCTGCACTGGTTCAAATGGGAAGCCTACTTCACCTGGATGTCCGGTATCGCCCTGCTGTGCGTGGTGTTCTACTGGAACCCGACCCTGTACCTGCTGGCCCCTGGCAGCACCCTGAGCGGTGCCGAGGGCGTGGCCATCGGTATCGGTTCGCTGGTGGCCGGCTGGTTCATCTACGACCTGCTCTGCGATTCGCCACTGGGCAAACGCCCGGCACTGCTTGGCGCCGTGCTGTTCGTACTGATCATCGCCGCCTGCTGGGGCTTCAGCCTGGTGTTCAGCGGCCGTGGCGCGTACCTGCACACTGGCGCGATCATCGGCACCATCATGGTCGGTAACGTGTTCCGCATCATCATGCCGGCCCAGCGCCAGCTGGTGGCAGCGATCGAGAACAACACCACCCCCGACCCGCGCCTGCCGGCCAAAGGCCTGCTGCGTTCGCGTCACAACAACTACTTCACCTTGCCGGTGCTGTTCATCATGATCAGCAACCACTTCCCGAGCACCTACGGTAGCCAGTACAACTGGCTGATCCTGGCCGGCATTGCCGTAGCCGCGGTACTGATCCGCCACTACTTCAACACCCGCCACGACAGCAGCAAGTACGCCTGGACCCTGCCGGCCGGTGCCCTGGCGATGATCTGCCTGGCTTACGTCACCGGCCCGAAACCGATGGCTGTTGCCCCTGAGCAGGCCGCAGCGAAGGTCGAGTACCAGCCACTGCCAGCGACGGCAGTAGGTGGCAAGACCGCTGCCGAACAGCGCGCCGAGGACGCTGCCAAGGCGGCCCAAGCGCCTGCCGCACCGGCTCAAGCCCCAGCCCAGGCGACTGCGCAGGCCGGTGGCGGCGCCTTCGACAAGATCCACACCGTCATCCAGGAACGCTGCACAGTGTGCCACTCGTCGAAACCGACCAGCCCGCTGTTCAGCACCGCCCCTGGCGGCGTGGTGTTCGACACCCCGCAGCAGATCCAGGCCCAGGCCGCGCGCATTCAGGCGCAAGCGGTCGCCAGCCAGATCATGCCGCTGGGCAACATCACCCAGATGACCGTCGAGGAGCGCAAGCTCGTCGGTGACTGGATCGCCAAAGGTGCCCAGGTCAACTGATCGAAGCCGCACGCTTCAAGCTTCAAGCTGTAAGTCCCAAGTAACAAGCAAGCATCGAGCGTCAGGCTCCAACGCGGATCACCAAGCTTCTTCCTGAAGCTTGCCGCTTGGAGCTTGCCGCTTGGATCCGAGAATAAAAACAAAACTCGAGGTGCTGCATGTCCGAGTCACGCAAGGCGTACATTCCTGTGGCGCCACCGCGCGAACCTCTGCCCCTGTTCCAACTGATCCTGGTCGGCCTGCAACACGTTCTGCTGATGTACGGAGGCGCGATTGCCGTGCCTTTGATCATCGGCCAGGCAGCCGGATTGTCCCGTGAAGAAGTCGCTTTCCTGATCAACGCCGACCTGCTGGTCGCAGGCGTAGCCACCATCATCCAGTCGTTCGGTATCGGCCCGGTAGGGATCCGCATGCCGGTGATGATGGGCGCCAGTTTCGCTGCCGTCGGCAGCATGGTGGCCATGGCCGGCATGCCTGGCGTAGGCCTGCAGGGGATCTTCGGTGCGACCATCGCCGCCGGGTTCTTCGGCATGCTCATCGCGCCGTTCATGTCCAAGGTCGTACGCTTCTTCCCGCCGCTGGTCACAGGTACCGTGATCACCTCGATCGGCCTCTCGCTGTTCCCGGTCGCAGTCAACTGGGCCGGTGGCGGCCATGAGGCAGAAGCCTTCGGCTCGCCGATCTACCTGATGGTGGCAGGCCTGGTGCTGGCCGTGATCCTGTTGATCAACCGCTTCATGCGTGGCTTCTGGGTCAACGTATCGGTGCTGGTAGGCATGGGCCTGGGTTACATCCTGGCCGGTTCCATCGGCATGGTCGACCTGTCCGGCCTGAGCCAGGCACCGTGGCTGCAAGTGGTGACGCCACTGCACTTCGGCATGCCGACCTTCAGCCTGGCACCGATCCTGTCGATGTGCCTGGTGGTGGTGATCATCTTCGTCGAGTCCACGGGCATGTTCCTCGCCCTGGGCAAGGTGACCGATCGCGAAGTCACCCCAGGGATGCTGCGCCGGGGCCTGCTGTGCGATGCCGGCGCGTCGTTCATCGCCGGGTTCTTCAACACCTTCACCCACTCCTCGTTCGCCCAGAACATCGGCCTGGTGCAGATGACCGGGGTACGCTGCCGCTATGTCACCGTGGTGGCAGGCGCGCTGCTGATCCTGCTCAGCCTGCTGCCCAAGGCGGCTTACCTGATCGCCTCGATTCCGCCTGCAGTGCTGGGTGGTGCGTCCATTGCCATGTTCGGCATGGTCACCGCCACCGGGATCAAGATCCTTCAGGAGGCAGACATCGGCGACCGCCGCAACCAGCTGCTGGTTGCGGTCAGCGTCGGCTTCGGCCTGATCCCGGTGGTCCGCCCGGAGTTCTTCGCACAGATGCCGCAGTGGATGGAACCCATCACCCACAGTGGTATCGCCATGGCCACGGTCAGTGCCTTGGTGCTGAACGTGCTGTTCAACATCCTCGGTGGTGCCGACCGCGCGGCGCACAACGACGCCTGTCACCAGCATTGAGCCAAGCGGGGCGGCGCCGTGCGTCGCCCCTGCTCTTGTCCGTTGTAACTGCCACACCGTCGGCCCGCCGGAATGGGCCGCCCGGGGCGCCTGCGCGCCAAAAAATCCGCCAACAAAAACAATAAGTCCGGGAATCACAACATGAAGCGCATCGCATCAACCCTGTTGCTGGGCAGCAGCCTGCTGGCCACCCTCCCCTCGCATGCAGGCGAATGGCTGCTGTGGCACGGCGAAAGCCTGACCTATCTGTATGGCAAGGACTTCAAGGTCAACCCAGACATTCAGCAGACCATCACGTTCGAGCACGCCAACAAATGGAAGTACGGCGACACCTTCCTGTTCGTCGACAAGATCTTCTACAACGGCAAGCCCGATGCCAGCAAAGGCGTGACCACCTACTACGGTGAGTTCAGCCCGCGACTGTCGTTCGGCAAGATCTTCGACCAGAAGCTCGCCTTCGGCCCGATCAAGGACGTGCTGCTGGCAATGACCTACGAGCGTGGCGAAGGCGACAACGAGGCCTACCTGATCGGCCCCGGTTTCGACCTGAACATTCCCGGCTTCAACTATTTCACCCTCAATTTCTACCTGCGCAACACCGAAGGCGGCCGCCCTGGCGATGACGTCTGGCAGATCACCCCCGGTTGGTCGTACACCATTCCCGTGGGCAGGTCGGACATTCTGATCGACGGCTACATGGACTGGGTGCCCGACAACGACCAGAACAGCCGCGGCACCTATCACGCCAACCTGCACTTCAACCCGCAGGTCAAATACGACCTGGGCAAGGCGCTCAACCTGGGCGCCAAACAGCTGTATGTAGGCTTTGAGTACAGCTACTGGAAGGACAAGTACGGCATCGACAGCCGCGGCAATCTGGAGAGTAACCAGAGTGTCGCCAGCGCCCTGATCAAGGTACATTTCTGAAAACCTGATCAAACGCCCAAGTTTGATACACGCTGCTCCAGGACGGAGCACTTGAGGCCAGGCGCGCAAGCCAGTAATCTGCGCGCCCCCTCGAACAGGGCAGGATGGATCCTGCCCGCGTTTACTGACCGCTCAGTCAATGAATTCGGGCGGTTGGCCAACGCGTTGCCAGCCGGAAATACCCATTTTCAGCCGTTCAGAACGAGTCGAGCAGGAAGGTTGTAGCCAATCTGGGAAGTTGGCGCAGCTCTTGCCAAACAACTGTGGCCAATCGAAAAAAGCTGACTCAAAAGACAAAAAAAGCGCCAATACCGAGCGCTGACAACAGACCAATCAAGGGAGCGACACTCGCAATGCGTACCATCAATAGCCTGATTCTCGCGGGCGGCCTGCTGGCCTGCGGCACCACCTACGCCGATGACCTGCTGCAGTGGCAGAACAACAGCCTGACCTACCTGTGGGGCAAGAACTTCAAGGTCAACCCGGCGATCCAGCAAACCGTCACCTTCGAGCACGCCGATGGCTGGAAGTACGGCGACAACTTCGTCTTCGTCGACAAGATCTTCTACAACGGCAAGAAGGACTCGGGTAACGGCGACAACACCTACTACGGTGAAATCAGCCCGCGCCTGTCGTTCGGCAAGATCTTCGACCAGAAGCTGGCATTCGGCCCGGTCAAGGACGTGCTGCTGGCAATGACCTATGAGTTTGGCGAGGGTGATACCGAGTCCTACCTGATCGGCCCTGGCTTCGACCTGGACATCCCGGGCTTCGACTACTTCCAGCTGAACTTCTACCAGCGCACCACCGACGGCAGCCGGGCCGGTGACAACGTCTGGCAGATCACCCCGGTGTGGTCGTACACCATCCCTGTGGGCTCCTCCGACATCCTCATCGACGGCTTCATGGACTGGGTGGTCGACAACGACGAGAACCGCCGCGGTACCTACCAGGCCAACCTGCACTTCAACCCGCAGGTCAAATATGACCTGGGCAAGGCGTTGCACCTGGGCGAGAAGCAGCTGTATGTGGGCTTTGAGTACGACTACTGGAAGAACAAGTACGGCATCAAGGATTCCGACGGGTTCACCACCGACCAGAACACTGCAAGCTTCCTGGTCAAGGTTCACTTCTGATCCTGGGGGCTGCTGTGCAGCCCCATCGCGACACAAGGCCGATCCTACAATGATCGCCGTAGGAGCGGCCTTGTGTCGCGAAAGGGCCGCAAAGCGGCCCAATTCACCTTCATCAAGCCGGGCGCAGTACCCGCCACAACTTGCCCAATCCGCTGACCACCGCCAACACCACGGCCCCCGCAACAATCCCCACCCCACCATTGAGCAACGCTCCAGTAAGCGCCCCACCCCGCCCTTCACTGAACGCCTCGATGGCATGATGCAGCGGCGCAACACCGTGTACCAGAATCCCGCCACCGACCAGGAACATCGCCGCAGTCCCGATCACCGACAGGCTTTTCATCATGTAGGGCGCCGCCCGCAGAATGCCGTTGCCCACCACCTGGGCCGCTTTCGAGGCTTTCTGAGTCATCCACAAGCCCAGGTCATCGAGCTTGACGATACCGCCCACCAACCCATAGACACCCACGGTCATGACGATCGCAATGCCCGACAGCACGATGATCTGCTGAGTCAGCGGCGCATCGGCCACAGTGCCCAAGGTGATGGCGATGATTTCTGCCGATAGGATGAAGTCGGTGCGCACCGCCCCCTTGATCTTGGTCTTCTCAAAGGCCACCAGGTCGACGTTCGCATCGGCAACGGCTTCGCTGCGCGCACTGTGCTCGGCAGCATCCTCCTCCTTGCTGTGCAAGAACTTGTGCGCCAGCTTTTCGAAGCCTTCGAAACACAGGTACGCACCACCGATCATCAGCAGCGGCGTCACCGCCCATGGGATGAACGCGCTGATCAGCAGCGCCGCCGGCACCAGGATCGCCTTGTTGACGAACGAGCCCTTGGCCACCGCCCACACCACCGGGATCTCGCGCTCGGCGCGCACACCGGTGACCTGCTGGGCGTTGAGTGCCAGGTCGTCGCCCAGCACACCTGCGGTTTTCTTCGCCGCCACCTTGGTCATCAAAGAGACATCGTCGAGTACCGTGGCAATGTCGTCGATCAGTACCAGTAAACTGCTTCCTGCCATGTCTGCCTGTTTCCCGTGAAATGAATGGGCCGGAGTCTAGCCCAAAGTCGCTGCCTTGAGCGCCCCTCGAGCCCGGTGCTACCATGCCCGATCCCTCTTAGAGGTGGCCAGACACGAGGAAGATCCCTGACCATGAGCACCATTCGCGAGCGCAACAAGGAACTGATCCTGCGCGCGGCCAGCGAGGAATTCGCCGACAAGGGCTTCGCCGCCACCAAGACCAGCGATATCGCGGCCAAGGCCGGCCTGCCCAAGCCGAACGTGTATTACTACTTCAAGTCCAAGGACAACCTCTACCGCGAGGTCCTGGAGAGCATCATCGCGCCGATCATGCAGGCGTCCACGCCGTTCAATGCCGACGGCGACCCCAAGGAAGTGCTGAGTGCCTACATCCGCTCGAAGATCCGCATTTCGCGCGACCTGCCGCATGCCTCGAAGGTGTTCGCCAGCGAGATCATGCACGGTGCGCCGCACCTCTCGCCCAACCAGGTGGAACAGCTCAACGAGCAGGCCCGCCACAACATCGAGTGCATCGAGCGCTGGATCGAGCGCGGGCAGATTGCCAAGGTCGACGCGCACCACCTGATGTTCAGCATCTGGGCGGCGACTCAGACCTATGCCGATTTCGATTGGCAGATTTCGGTGATCACCGGCAAGGCCAAGCTGGCCGACAGTGATTACGAAGCAGCAGCCGAGACCATCATTCGGCTGGTGCTCAAAGGCTGTGAACCCGAGGCGGCCTGACAAGGCCAGTGGGGCTGCTCTGCAGCCCTCTCGCGACACAAGGCCGCTGTAGGAGCGGCCTCGTGTCGCGATAGGGCCGCAACGCGGCCCCGGCAATTTAAAGCCTTACGCAGCTACACCGGCATCCGCCGTCAACCCCGCCTCTTCGATCGCACTGATCGCACACTGCTCGTCGATATCCGACGTATCGCCGCTGATCCCTACGGCACCCAGCACCTTGCCGTCCTGATCGCGGATCAGCACGCCACCTGGTGCCGGCACCACCGGCCGCTCACCCACACCATTCAACGCAGCAAAAAACGCCGGCCGCTGCTGCGCATCCAGCGCCAGCAAGCGCGAGCCCTTGCCCAGGGCAATCGCGCCCCAGGCCTTGCCCGTGGCCACCTCAGGGCGAATCAGGCTGGCGCCATCTTCGCGCTGCAGGGCCAGCACATGCCCACCGGCGTCCAGCACCACCACCGTCAACGGCGCAGCATTGATCTTGCGGCCCGCCGCCAGCGCTGCGTTCACCAGGCTGACAGCGACTTTCAGGTTCAAAGCGTTCATGGAAAGGTCCTCTTCTTGTTGTGAGAAGCCCGGAGGGCAGTTGAAAATCGATCACTCAAATAGAACACAACTGCAACCACTTTTGTATACAATAAATTGAAACGATCGTATGCGATGACGCAAATCGCCGTTTTCATGGGCGCTCGGACGAAAGCAACCTCCCCCGATGAAAACCCATTGACCTGAACCGCCAGCCGTGAATACACTCTGGCACAAAGCAAGTTGTATACAATTACAAAATCGATGAGGCACAACCCATGAGCAAAATGAGAGCAATCGATGCAGCCGTTCTGGTCATGCGCCGTGAAGGTGTAGATACCGCGTTCGGCATCCCAGGGGCTGCCATCAACCCGTTGTACTCGGCCCTGAAAAAAGTCGGTGGCATCGATCACGTCCTCGCTCGTCACGTTGAAGGCGCCTCGCACATGGCCGAGGGTTACACCCGCGCCAACCCAGGCAACATCGGCGTGTGCATCGGCACCTCCGGCCCCGCCGGCACCGACATGGTCACCGGCCTGTACAGCGCATCGGCCGACTCCATCCCGATTCTCTGCATCACCGGCCAGGCGCCACGTGCCCGTCTGCACAAAGAAGACTTCCAGGCTGTCGACATCACCAGCATCGTCAAGCCCGTCACTAAGTGGGCGACCACCGTTCTGGAACCAGGCCAAGTGCCTTATGCCTTCCAGAAAGCCTTCTACGAAATGCGTACCGGCCGCCCAGGCCCTGTGCTGATCGACCTGCCGTTCGACGTGCAGATGGCCGAAATCGAATTCGACATCGACGCCTACGAGCCGCTGGTCGTCAACAAACCGTCCGCCACTCGCGTACAGGCTGAAAAAGCCCTGGCCCTGCTCAACGACGCCGAGCGCCCGCTGCTGGTGGCCGGTGGCGGCATCATCAACGCCGACGCCAGCGACAAGCTGGTGGAGTTCGCCGAACTGACCGGCGTGCCCGTGATCCCTACCCTGATGGGCTGGGGCACCATCCCGGACGACCACGCCCAGATGGTCGGCATGGTCGGCCTGCAGACCTCGCACCGCTACGGCAACGCCACCCTGCTCAAGTCCGACCTGGTGTTCGGTATCGGTAACCGTTGGGCCAACCGCCACACCGGTTCCGTTGACGTTTACACCGAAGGCCGCAAGTTCGTTCACGTCGACATCGAGCCCACCCAGATCGGCCGCGTGTTCACCCCGGACCTGGGTATCGTTTCCGACGCAGGCCTGGCGCTGGACGTGTTCATCGAAGTGGCCCGCGAGTGGAAAGCCGCCGGCAAGCTGCAGTGCCGCAAGGCCTGGCTGGAAGACTGCCAGCAGCGTAAATCGAGCCTGCAGCGCAAGACTCACTTCGACAACGTGCCGGTCAAGCCGCAGCGCGTTTACGAAGAGATGAACCAGGTGTTCGGCAAGGACACCTGCTACGTCAGCACCATTGGCCTGTCGCAAATTGCCGGTGCACAGTTCCTGCACGTGTACAAGCCACGTCACTGGATCAACTGTGGCCAGGCCGGCCCGCTCGGCTGGACCATCCCGGCGGCACTGGGTGTGGTCAAGGCCGACCCGAAACGCAAGGTTGTGGCACTGTCGGGTGACTACGACTTCCAGTTCATGATCGAAGAGCTGGCCGTGGGCGCGCAGTTCAACCTGCCGTACGTACACGTGCTGGTGAACAACGCCTACCTGGGCCTGATCCGTCAGGCGCAGCGTGGCTTCGACATGGATTACTGTGTACAACTGGCGTTCGAGAACATCAACTCCACCGACGCCGCCACCTACGGTGTCGATCACGTCGCCGTGGTCGAAGGCCTGGGCTGCAAAGCCATCCGTGTCTTCGAGCCAGGTGAGATCGCCCCGGCCCTGCTCAAGGCACAGAAGATGGCCGAAGAGTTCCGAGTACCGGTCGTGGTGGAAGTGATTCTGGAGCGTGTGACCAACATTTCCATGGGCACCGAGATCAACGCGGTCAATGAGTTCGAAGACCTGGCGCTGGTCGGCAACGACGCGCCAACCGCCATCTCGATGCTGGACTGATCGCCTGACGCCCCCGTGCTGCGCCCTACCTGAGGGCGCCGGGGGCCTTCATCGCAAGGAGACACATCATGCCTCGCTTCGCTGCCAACCTGTCCATGCTGTTCACCGAACAGGACTTCCTGGCCCGCTTCAAGGCTGCCGCCGATGCTGGTTTCAGCGGCGTCGAATACCTCTTCCCGTACGACTTCAGCGCTGCCGAAATCAAGCAGCAGCTCGACGCCCACGGCCTGACCCAGGTGCTGTTCAACCTGCCGGCCGGTGATTGGGGCAAAGGTGAGCGCGGAATCGCCTGCCATCCCGACCGCGTCGAAGAATTCCGCGCCGGTGTCGACAAGGCCATCGAATACGCCAAGGTACTGGGCAACACCCAGGTCAACTGCCTGGCCGGCATTCGCCCGCAAGGCCTGCAGTGCGCCGACGTGCGCAAGACCTTTGTCGACAACCTGAAGTTCGCTGCCGACAAGCTCAAAGCCGCTGGCATTCGCCTGGTCATGGAAATGATCAACACCCGCGACATCCCGGGCTTCTACCTGAACACCACCCGGCAGGCCCTGGAAATCCAGGCCGAAGTGGGCAGCGACAACCTGTTCCTGCAATACGACATCTACCACATGCAGATCATGGAAGGTGACCTGGCTCGCACCATGGAAGCCAACCTGAAACTGATCAACCACATCCAGCTGGCCGACAACCCGGGCCGTAACGAACCGGGTACCGGCGAGATCAACTACCGCTTCCTGTTCGAACACCTGGACCGCATCGGTTACCAGGGTTGGGTAGGCGCGGAGTACAAGCCGCTGACCACCACCGAAGCAGGCCTGGGCTGGCTGAAGACACACAACGCAATCTAAGAACGCTCGCAGAACCTGCTGTAGGAGCGGCCTTGTGTCGCGAAGGGCTGCAAAGCAGCCCCGGCAGATTGCCTGCGCAACTGAGATCGAGGGGCCACTGCGCGCCCCTTCGCGACCCAAGGCCGCCCCTACAGGGGGCCGAGTCGCCTGCTTACATAAATATAAAAGAGGTAATTTCTCATGGCTAAAATCGGTTTCCTCGGCACCGGCATCATGGGCAAGCCCATGGCTCAGAACCTGCAAAAAGCAGGTCACAGCATTTTCGTTTCCACCCACCACGAGGCCGCACCGGCTGACCTGATCGCCGCTGGCGCAGTGGCGCTGGCCAACCCGAAAGAGGTTGCCCAGGAAGCCGAGTTCATCATCGTCATGGTGCCGGACACCCCGCAGGTCGAAAGCGTACTGTTCGACCAGAACGGTGTCGCCGAAGGCGTGGGCCCGAACAAGGTGGTGATCGACATGAGCTCGATCTCGCCGACCGCCACCAAGGCCTTTGCCGAGAAGATCAAGGCCACCGGTGCCGCCTACCTCGACGCACCAGTGTCCGGTGGTGAAGTCGGTGCCAAGGCCGCGACCCTGAGCATCATGGTCGGTGGCTGCCCGAACGCCTTCGAACGCGCCCTGCCGCTGTTCGAAGCCATGGGCAAGAACATCACCCGCGTCGGCGGCAACGGTGACGGCCAGACGGCCAAGGTCGCCAACCAGATCATCGTCGCCCTGAACATCCAGGCCGTCAGCGAAGCTCTGCTGTTCGCGGCCAAGAACGGTGCAGACCCTGCCAAGGTGCGTGAAGCGCTGATGGGCGGCTTCGCCTCCTCGAAGATCCTCGAAGTGCATGCCGAACGCATGATCAAAGGCACCTTCGACCCAGGCTTCCGCATCAACCTGCACCAGAAAGACCTGAACCTGGCCCTGCAAGGCGCCAAGGAGCTGGGCATCAACCTGCCCAACACCTCCAACGCCCAGCAAGTGTTCAGCACCTGCGTGGCACTGGGCGGCGGCAACTGGGACCACTCGGCGCTGATCAAAGGCCTGGAGCACATGGCCAACTTCTCGATCCGCGGCGAGAAATAAGCTTCAAGCTGTAAGCCTCAAGCGGCAAGTAAAAGCAGGTCTGCTTTTACTTGCGGCTTGTAGCTTGAAGCTTGCAGCTCTGGGGACCGCCCCTGGTTCGGCCTGCACGGAGGCAGTTCCAGGGGCGTTTTCGATTCTGCAGAACAACAATAATTGGGAGCCTGCCATGTCGGTCGATCCGCAAAAACTTCTCCGCGACCTGTTCGACACAGCCATCGCTGCCGCCCACCCCCGTCAAGTCCT
This sequence comes from Pseudomonas sp. M2, assembly GCF_015751845.1. Taxonomy (NCBI): domain Bacteria; kingdom Pseudomonadati; phylum Pseudomonadota; class Gammaproteobacteria; order Pseudomonadales; family Pseudomonadaceae; genus Pseudomonas; species Pseudomonas sp. M2. The sequence goes on along the minus strand of NZ_JADOUD010000001.1, from coordinate 4,100,074 downwards.
CGAACCCTACCTGCCCGCCGACCGTAGCGGCCGGGTCATCGTCATCGGCGCCGGCAAAGCCGCAGCGGCCATGGCCGAAGTGGTCGAGAAGAGCTGGCAGGGTGAAGTGTCCGGGCTGGTGGTCACACGTTACGGTCATGGCGCCAACTGCCAGAAGATCGAAGTGGTCGAAGCCGCCCACCCGGTCCCCGACGCCGCTGGCCTGGCCGTGGCCAAACGTGTGCTGGAACTGGTCAGCAACCTGAACGAAGACGACCGCGTCATCTTCCTGCTCTCTGGCGGTGGTTCGGCCCTGCTGGCGCTGCCAGCCGAAGGCCTGACCCTGGCCGACAAGCAACAGATCAACAAGGCGCTGCTCAAATCCGGTGCCACCATCGGCGAGATGAACTGCGTGCGCAAGCACCTCTCGGCGATCAAGGGCGGCCGCCTGGCCAAAGCCTGCTGGCCCGCCACTGTCTACACCTATGCCATTTCCGATGTGCCCGGCGACCTGGCTACGGTCATCGCCTCCGGCCCCACCGTGGCCGACCCGAGCACCTCGGCCGATGCCCTGGCGATCCTCAAGCGCTACAACATCGAAGCGCCCAAGGCCGTCATCGACTGGCTCAACAACCCCGCCTCGGAAACCGTCAAGGCCGATGACCCGGCCCTGGCCCGCAGCCACTTCCAGCTGATCGCCAAGCCCCAGCAATCGCTTGAAGCCGCTGCAGTGCAAGCCCGCCAGGCCGGCTTCAGCCCGCTGATCCTCGGCGACCTGGAAGGTGAATCGCGCGAAGTGGCCAAGGTGCATGCCGGTATCACCCGGCAGATCGTCCAGCACGGGCAGCCGCTCAAAGCACCTTGCGTGATCCTTTCTGGCGGCGAAACCACTGTCACCGTACGCGGCAATGGCCGTGGCGGGCGCAATGCGGAGTTTTTGCTCAGCCTCACCGAAAGCCTGAAGGGCCTGCCGGGCGTGTACGCCCTGGCTGGTGATACCGACGGCATCGACGGCTCGGAAGAAAACGCCGGCGCCTTCATGACGCCAGCCAGCTTCGCCCGCGCCGAGGCACTGGGCCTGTCGGCCAGTGACGAGCTGGACAACAACAACGGCTACGGCTATTTCGCCGCACTCGATGCGCTGATCGTCACTGAGCCGACCCGCACCAACGTCAACGACTTCCGCGCCATCCTGATCCTTGAGACTGCACAATCATGACGCCTGATAAAAAAGTCAAAATCCTCGCCACCCTCGGCCCTGCGATCAATGGCATCGACGATATCCGCCAGCTGGTAGAAGCCGGGGTGAACATCTTCCGCCTCAACTTCAGCCATGGCGAACACGCCGACCACGCCCTGCGCTACCAGTGGATCCGCGAGGTCGAGCAGCAACTGAACTACCCGCTCGGCATCCTCATGGACTTGCAGGGCCCCAAGCTGCGCGTTGGCCGCTTTGCCGAAGGCAAGGTGCAGCTGCAACGCGGCCAGGCGCTACGCCTGGACCTGGACAAGGCCCCGGGTGACAGCCGCCGGGTCAACCTGCCGCACCCGGAGATCATCGCCGCGCTGGAGCCCGGCATGGACCTGCTGCTGGACGACGGCAAGCTGCGCCTGCGGGTGACCGCCAAGCACAGCGATGCCATCGACACCGAAGTGCTGGCCGGTGGCGAGCTGTCCGACCGCAAGGGTGTCAACGTGCCGCAAGCGGTGCTTGACCTCTCCCCGCTCACCGAAAAGGACCGCCGCGACCTGGCCTTCGGCCTGGAACTGGGGGTGGACTGGGTGGCGCTGTCGTTCGTGCAACGCCCCGAAGACATCCTTGAGGCCCGCCAGCTGATCGGCGACCGTGCCTACCTGATGGCCAAGATCGAAAAGCCGTCGGCCGTGGAGCAGCTGCAGGCGATTGCCGAACTGTCCGATGCAATCATGGTGGCGCGTGGCGACCTGGGTGTGGAAGTGCCGGCCGAGAGCGTGCCGCAGATCCAGAAACGCATCATCGGCACCTGCCGCCAGCTGGGTAAACCGGTGGTGGTGGCCACGCAGATGCTCGAATCCATGCGTTTCTCGCCAGCCCCGACCCGCGCCGAAGTCACCGACGTCGCCAATGCCGTTGCCGAAGGTGCCGATGCGGTGATGCTGTCGGCCGAGACCGCCTCGGGTGACTACCCACTGGAAGCCGTGCAGATGATGAGCAAGATCATCCGCCAGGTGGAGAACGGCCCGGATTACCAGGCCCAGCTCGACGTTGGCCGGCCCAAAGCTGAAGCCACCGTGTCGGACGCCATCAGCTGCGCGATCCGCCGGATCAGCGGCATCCTGCCGGTGGCGGTGCTGGTCAACTACAGCGAGTCGGGGGCTTCGACCCTGCGCGCCGCACGCGAGCGGCCACGGGCACCGATCCTCAACCTGACGCCGAACCTGGTCACTGCCCGCCGCTTGAGCGTGACCTGGGGCGTGCACTCGGTGGTCAATGACCGTTTGCGCCAGGTAGATGAGGTGGTCTCCACCGCACTGGAAATTGCCCAGGCCCAAGGCATGGCCAGCCGTGGTGACACATTGCTGATCACTGCCGGTGTGCCGTTCGGCAAGCCAGGCTCGACCAACAGCCTGCGGATCGAGACCTTGGTCTGAGATTGCCGGGGGCGCTTTGCGCCCCTTTCGCGACGCAAGGCCGCTCCTACCGGCGAACGCGAAACCCTGTAGGAGCGGCCTTGCGTCGCGAAAGGAGGGCAAAGCCCTCCCCTTGCCCCCAACAACAGACACGCGGAAAACCGAGGCCCAAAGAGGCCCACCGCTCCTCCCTCAACCTTACCGACTGCCCATGTACACCAAAAATTTCGTCAACCCGTGCCCCGACTGGGCCACGGCGCTACTCAACGGCTTCAGCCAGGTGCTGCTGCTGCGCAGCCCCCTGTGCGGCCTGTGCTGCCTGCTGGCCATCCTGCTGACCGCCCCCGACCTGGTCGGCGGCGCCCTGCTCGGCGCCCTCGCCGGCCTGCTCACCGCCCAGCGCCGCGGCTATGACCGCGCCGACCGCCAGGCCGGGCTTTACTGCTATAACGGCGTGCTGATCGGCATCCTGATCTGCGCGGTACTGCCCTGGTCGGCAATCATGCCGCCGCTGATCATCGCTGCCGGTGGGCTGTCCAGCATCATTACCCACCAGTGGCGCAAGCGCGGGGGCAAACTGCTGATCGCCTACACCGCCCCTTTCGTGCTGCTGGGTTGGGGCACACTGCTGCTCGCCAGCCCCTCACCCAGCGGCTTCGTCGAAGCCGACCCGCTGTATGCTCTGGCGCGGGGCGTAGGCCAGATTTTCCTGCTCGACCAGCCATTGGCCGGGTTGCTGATCATCTTAGGCATGTTCATCGCCAACCCCTATGCCGCGATGTGGGCGGTGATCGGCTCGGCCATCGGTGGCAGCGTAGCCTTGTTTGCCGAAGCGCAATCTGCCTGGCTGGGTCTGTACGGCTTCAACGCGGCACTGGCGGCGCTGGCCTTCAGCAGACAGGGTGAAAAGCCTTGGGTGACCCTGCTGGCGATTGCCCTGGCTCTACTGCTGCAACCGCTGTTCAAGCTGCTACCGGTGCCCGGCCTGACCGCCCCGTTCGTCGCCGCCTGCTGGCTGATGCACTTGGGCAGCCACCTGGCCCAGCCCAGGCAGCGCAATGCCAGGCGCTTGCACAGCTGAAACGCAACCCCTAGGCTCAGCCCATCGCTTTTGTGGAACGAGCCCATGAACAACCCTGCGAGCCTGCGCGAACGGCTCTACGTCATCGTATTCCAGACCGACACCGTCGCCGGCCGGCGCTTCGACAAGACCCTCCTGCTGATCATCCTGGCCAGCCTGGTCACGGTGATCCTCGACAGCATCGACGAGATTCACCAGAACTACGCAGGCCTGTTGGCCGGTATCGAATGGGGCTTCACCGCGATCTTCCTGGCCGAGTACATCACTCGCCTTTACTGCTCGCCCAAGCCCATGCGCTACGCCTTCAGCTTCTACGGCCTGGTCGACCTGCTGGCGATCGTGCCGGGGATCATCGCCCTGTACTACAGCGACGCGCAGTACCTGCTGATCATCCGGGTGATCCGCATGCTGCGGATTTTCCGTGTGCTCAAGCTCGGCCAGTACCTGAACCAAGCGAATTACCTGATGGCGGCACTGCGTGGCAGCAAGCAGAAGATCATCGTGTTTCTGCTCAGCGTGTCGACCCTGGTCACTGTGTTCGGCACCTTGATGTATGTGATCGAGGGCCCCGAGCACGGCTTTACCAGCATCCCCAAAGGCATCTACTGGGCCATTGTCACGCTCACGACCGTGGGCTTTGGCGATATCGTGCCGAAAACACCGCTGGGCCAGGTGCTGTCCTCACTGGTGATGATCACCGGTTATTCGATCATTGCCGTGCCCACAGGGATTTTCACCGCCGAACTGGCCAATGCCATGCGCGCCGAACAGTTGCAGCACGACTGCCCAAGGTGCAGCAAAAAGGCCCATGAACACGGCGCTGCATTTTGCTCGCGCTGCGGTAACCTGCTGTTCCCGAAAACAGAATAAGCAAAGAGCCATTTGGTCTTTAGTCGTTCAATAACGAAACGCTATAGTCGCGCATAAGTTACCAAACACTCCGGAACAAGGACGCATCGTGAAAAAACTCTTCACTGCTTCGCTGCTGGCCGCCGGCCTGGCGTTCGGCACCCTCGCTCAGGCCGCTCCGACCCTGCTCAACGTTTCATACGACGTGATGCGCGACTTCTACAAGGATTACAACCCAGCGTTCCAGAAACACTGGGAAGCCGAGCACGACGAGAAGGTCAACGTGCAGATGTCCTTCGGCGGTTCGAGCAAACAGGCACGTGCAGTGATCGATGGCCTGCCAGCCGATGTCATCACCATGAACATGGCCACCGACATCAATGCGCTGGCCGATATCGGCAAGCAGGTGCCAGACAATTGGGTTACACGCCTGCCCAACAACAGCGCCCCGTTCACCTCGGCCACTGTGTTCATCGTGCGCAAGGGCAACCCCAAGGCACTCAAAGACTGGCCTGACCTGCTCAAGGATGGTGTACAGGTCATCGTGCCCAACCCCAAGACGTCAGGTAACGGGCGCTATACCTACCTGTCGGCCTGGGGTTATGTGCTCAAGCAGGGCGGTGACGAGAACAAGGCCAAGGACTTCGTCGGCAAGCTGTTCAAACAGGCACCGGTACTCGATACCGGTGGCCGCGCCGCGACCACGACCTTCATGACCAACCAGATCGGCGATGTGCTGGTGACCTTCGAGAACGAAGCCGAAATGATCGCCCGCGAATTCGGCCGCGACCAGTTCGAAGTGGTCTACCCGAGCGTGTCGGCCGAAGCCGAACCACCGGTGAGTGTGGTCGACAAAGTGGTAGCGAAGAAGGGCACCCAGGCCGTGGCCGAGGAATACCTCAAGTACCTGTGGTCGCCAGCAGCCCAGGAAATCGCCGCACAGAACTACCTGCGTCCGCGTGATGCAACCGTACTGGCCAAGTACACCGACCGCTTCCCGAAGGTCGACTTCCTGTCGGTGGAGAAAACCTTCGGTGACTGGCGCACCGTGCAGAAGACCCACTTCAACGATGGTGGGGTGTTCGACCAGATCTATACCGGTCAGTAATTGAGTTCTACCTTCACTTGTGCGCCACCATTGCGCCCAAGTGAAGGTTCCCCAGCATCAGGCTGGTGATTTACTGCGGAATACCAAGGCCTTCAAGCCCCCCGCCGGATCGGCATCCGGAAACTCCGGCGGGTTATCCAGACGCTCGACGAAAGCCAACGCCGGGGCCTGCTCAGCCATGCCCTCGATCAGAAACTCCGGCCCGATCGCCGGATCATTCACGCACGCCAGCACAGTCCCACCCTCGGTCAGCAACTCTGGCAAGCGCCGCAAGATCTTCGCGTAATCCTGGGTCAGCACGAAACTGCCTTTCTGGAAGGTGGGCGGGTCGATGATGATCAAATCGTAGGGTCCGTACTTGCGCACCTTGCCCCACGACTTGAACAGTTCATGCCCCAGGTACGCCACCCGCGATGCATCGTGGCCATTGAGGCGATGGTTGTCTCTGCCACGGGACAGCGCCGACTTGGCCATGTCCAGGTTCACCACCTGCTCGGCGCCCCCGGCAATCGCTGCCACCGAGAAGCCGCAGGTGTAGGCGAACAGGTTCAGCACGCGCTTGCCCGCCGCCTGCTCACGCACCCAGCGTCGGCCGTAGCGCATGTCGAGAAACAGGCCGTTGTTCTGCCGCACGCCCAGGTCGAGCAGATAGGTCAGGCCATCTTCGACCACCTCGCGCTGCTGGCACGGCTCGCCCCACAACCACTGGCCCGGGCTGTCCGGCAGGTAACGGTGCTGGATGAGGATCGCTTGGCCGGCCCACTGTGGGTGCTCGGCGAGGTTGCGCAGCATGGCCTCTAGTTCTGCCAGCTGGCCCTCGGGTGGTTCACGGAACAACGCTACCGACAGCACGCCCTGCAACCAGTCGACGGTGACCTGCTCCAGCCCCGGCCAGCAACGGCCGCGGCCATGGAACAGGCGGCGGGTTTCCTGCGGGGCGGGGTCGAGGGCAGTGAGCAGATGCTGTTCGAGGGTGTGGATCGGCGAAGTCATGGCGGGTCGCAAGCAGATAAAAGGGAGCATTCTACCCCGCGAGGCCGCTGCGCGCCCTATCGCCGGCTTGTTCGGCGATAGGTCATACAGCGTCCTCACTATCTTTTGGCAATGATCGGCGCCGAACGGAACCACCACCCTTGCTGCATGCCCGCCGCCGCCAGCAAGATCAGCGCCACACCGAGCCACTGCAGTGGCGCCAGGCGGTGCCCGAAGGCCACCCAGTCGACCAGGATCGCGGCAATCGGGTAGATGAATGACAGGGCACCGGTCAATGCCGTGGGCAGGCGCTGGATGGCACTGTACAGCAGCACGTACATCAGCCCCGTGTGCACCATGCCCAACGTCACCAGGCTGGCCAACGCCGAAGGCTCGCCAGGCACCCCACCCAGCTTGACCCACGGCGCCAGCAGCATTACGCCGGTCGCTACCTGGATCAAGGCAATCAGATGCGGTGGCGTGCCGCTCAGGTGCTTGATGATCAATGCGGCAATGGCATACAGAAACGCCGCCCCCAGCGCCAGCGCAATGCCCACCAAGTACTCTTCACCGCTGCCCTGCCCTGCGCCATGGGCGCTGACGATGGCCAGCATGCCAAGGAACGCCACGCTCAGCCAGGTGAGCTTGGCCATAGTGATCTTCTCGCCCAGAAACACTGCCGCCAGCCCCACCAGCAGGAACGGCTGGACGTTGTACACCGCTGTGCCGATGGCGATCGACGCCCGCGAATAGGAAGCGAACAGCAACACCCAGTTGCCGACGATGGCCACGCCGCTGGCAATGGCCAAGAGCAAAGCCGTGCGGCTGATCACGCCGGGCTTGAGGAACCCGAACGCCGCGCAGATCACCAGCAACGTGCCAGTACCGAACACGCAACGCCAGAACACCACGTCCAGCACCGGCTGCCCGGATACCAGCACGAACCAGCCGATGGTCCCGGAAATCAGCATGGCAGCGACCATTTCCAGCGAGCCACGGCGCAACGAACTGTCCATCTCACACCTCCCATTGATGATGGCCACAGTATGCAGAGGCTGACGATTAACCTACCAGCGGATAACCAAGGCAAAATGGCCAGTGCGCCTTTACTATCAAGGGGAAATCTCTCCTTAACCTAATGAGGCGTATATGACCGATGCCATCGACCAACTCCTGATCAATGCCCTGATGGAAGATTCCCGCCGCTCACTGAAAGCATTGGCGCAGATCAGTGGCCTTTCTGCACCCAGTGTCAGCGAGCGCCTGCGCCGTCTGGAGGAGCGCGGCGTGCTGCGGGGTTACACCGTGGATGTCGATGCGCGCAGCTTTGGTTACCAATTGCAGGCCATCGTGCGCATTCGCCCGCTGCCGGGGCAGTTGCAGGAGGTGGAACGGCAGATTGTCGCGATTCCCGAGTTCACCGAGTGCGACAAGGTAACGGGCGAGGATTGCTTCATTGCCCGGCTGCATGTGCGGTCGATGGAACAGCTCGACGCCCTGCTTGACCGTATCAATGTGCTAGCAGACACCAACACGGCGATCATCAAGAAGAGCCCGGTAAAGCGGCGCTTGCCGCCGATGGACTGAGGCACCTGAAAAACCTGACCCACCCATGTACACATAAATGTCACCTTAGGTGCCATTTTTGTGTGCATAAGTGCTAGCAATGCCCCATTACGTTACACAGTTCGCGCAACTTAATCTGACCAAATGATCAACTAATTATCCGAACAAAAAATTAAACCTGTTCAATTGGTCAATTTATAGTTTCTTTAATTCATCAACTTAGCTTTCAGAGAGATAGATTCGAGATAGTGACAACTCGAAGTACGGTTTTTGAGTGGCATGGAACTCGCTTTTGTGTGTTCGTGTTTTGTATACAAGTTAGACAGAACATAAATACACAAGAACCCGCGACGCCGCCCCAAACCGGCCGCCGCGCCCAGAACCCAGTGATGCCAACGCTGCACTGACGAGATGGCGAGCCCGTGCGCATGCCCGCTCATCGCAGTCCACGTGCATCAGGAGCCTGCCGGAATGAGTACCAGCCTCGACCTTGCCCCTGAACTATCCGTCGCCAGCACCACCCCCGCTTCCTCCCTGGCCGGCCATGCGCCACAACTTGAACTGAGCCCGCGCCTGCATAACCGCGACCTTGCCCCGACGCGCATAGAGGGCCGCCGCTGGGGGCGCTACAGTATCTTCGCGCTGTGGACCAACGATGTGCACAACATTGCCAACTACTCATTCGCCATGGGCTTGTTCGCCCTGGGCCTGGGCGGCTGGCAGATACTCTTGTCATTGGCGATCGGCGCCGCGCTGGTGTACTTCTTCATGAACCTGTCCGGCTACATGGGGCAGAAGACCGGCGTGCCGTTCCCGGTGATCAGCCGCATCGCCTTCGGCATCCATGGCGCGCAGATCCCTGCGCTGATCCGTGCAGTGATTGCCATCGCCTGGTTCGGCATCCAGACCTACCTGGCCTCTGTAGTGCTGCGCGTGCTACTCACGGCCGTGTGGCCGCAACTCGCCAGCTATGACCAGGACAGCATCCTCGGCCTGTCGAGCCTGGGCTGGGTGTGCTTCGTGGCGATCTGGCTGGTGCAACTGGTGATCCTCGCCTACGGCATGGAGATGGTGCGCCGCTACGAGGCATTCGCCGGCCCGGTGATCCTGCTGACCGTGGCCAGCCTGGCGGTGTTCATGTACTTCAAGGCCGATGCGCGCATCGCCTGGTCGGTGGCCGAGCCGCTGACCGGTTACGAGATGTGGCGCAACATATTCGCCGGCGGCGCGCTGTGGCTGGCGATCTACGGCACCCTGGTGCTCAACTTCTGCGACTTCGCCCGTTCCTCGCCGTGCCGCAAGACCATCCGCGTAGGCAACTTCTGGGGCCTGCCGGTGAACATCCTGGTCTTCGCGGTCATCACCGTGGTGCTGTGCGGCGCACAGTTCCAGATCAATGGCCAGATCATCGACAGCCCGACCCAGATCGTTGCCAGCATCCCCAACACCGCTTTCCTGGTGCTCGGTTGCCTGGCCTTCCTGATCGTCACCGTTGCGGTGAACATCATGGCCAACTTCGTCGCCCCGGCCTTCGTGCTGAGCAACCTGGCGCCGCGGCACCTGAACTTTCGCCGCGCGGGGTTGATCAGCGCCACCCTCGCCGTGTTGATCCTGCCATGGAACCTCTACAACAGCCCGCTGGTGATCGTCTACTTCCTGTCCGGCCTGGGCGCCCTGCTGGGCCCTCTGTACGGGGTGATCATGGCCGACTACTGGCTGCTGCGCAAAGGCTGCATCAACGTGCCGGAGCTGTACAGCGAACACCCGGCCGGGGCCTACCACTACAGCAAGGGCATCAACCTGCGGGCCGTCGCCGCGTTCCTGCCGGCCGCGCTGCTGGCCATCGTCCTGGCGCTGGTGCCCAACTTCCATGCCATCGCGCCTTTTTCCTGGCTGATCGGTGCCGGCATCGCCGCTGCGCTGTACCTGCTGATCGCCCCGCGCAACCGCCATTACGCTGATGTCAGCGGCGAATGCATCGCCGTCGACCACAGCAGCCACTGATCAAGGAGCAGTGTTCATGCGTATTCTGATCGCCAACGTCAACACCACCGAAGCCATCACCGAGGCCATCGCCGAACAGGCCCGCAGCGTGGCGTCGCCCGGCACGCAGATCATCGGCCTGACCCCATGGTTCGGTGCCGAGTCGGTGGAGGGCAATTTCGAGAGCTACCTGGCCGCCATTGCCGTGATGGACCGCGTGCTGGCCTACGAGGGCCCGTACGATGCCGTGATCCAGGCCGGCTACGGCGAACATGGCCGCGAAGGTCTGCAGGAACTGCTGAACGTGCCGGTGGTGGACATCACAGATGCCGCCGCCAGCACTGCGATGTACCTGGGCCACGCCTACTCGGTGGTGACCACCCTGGACCGTACCGTGCCACTTATCGAGGACCGCCTGAAGCTTTCCGGGCTATACGACCGCTGCGCCTCGGTGCGCGCCAGTGGCCTGGCCGTGCTGGAACTGGAGGCAGACCCGCAGCGTGCGGTACAGGCCATCGTCGAACAGGCCGAACGGGCGGTGCGCGAAGACAAGGCCGAGGTGATCTGCCTTGGCTGTGGCGGCATGGCCGGGCTGGACGAGCAGATTCGCCAACGTACCGGGGTGCCGGTGGTCGATGGCGTGAGCGCGGCGGTGACCATTGCCGAATCGTTGGTGCGGATGGGGCTGAGCACGTCCAAGGTGCGGACCTATGCCACCCCGCGGGCGAAGAAAGTGGTGGGCTGGCCGATGCGGTTCGGGCGGTAAAGCCTCAGGGGTCTTCGCCGGCCCTATCGCCGGCAAGCCGGCTCACACAGGTTGCCCCGCTGCTCTCAAATTCAGCTCAACCCAGTGGGAGTCGGCTTGCTTGCCAAGACAGTAACAGCAGATCAGGTCGGACAGCTATGCGCACCGCCATCCAGGCCCTGGCGTATGTTGCGGCTGAGCAGGCTGGCCTTGCCGTCGCGCCAGGTCAAGGTCAGAACATACAGGGTGTCGAAGTCATCGCCCTGCCAATCTTCGGTGATCACCCGGTCCTCACCCAGCGCCTTGCCGGCGACAGTATTGATCAGCTCCGGCAGGTAACCATGGGACCAGGCAGTGTAGACGGTGGCGTTGCGGTACTTGCCACTGAGCAATTCATCGGCTAGCTCATCGGTGTCGTTTGCACCGTAATCGATATTCACCGGCAGGCCGAGACGTATCGCACTCGGGGTGATGGTCATCAGTGGCCGGATGTAGCTGTAGCTCTGGTCACTGCTGCCTTCCTCGACCTCTCGTGTCGGGTTGGCTGCGAAGACGAAATCGGCGTTGCCGAAGCGCTCGGGCAGCAGCGTGGCCAGGTCCAATGCACGGTTGAGGCCTTGACAGTTCAACTGCCCCAACCCTTCGCCGGGTTTCTCGGCATGGCGCAGAAACACCAGGGTCTGGGTGCCATCGACCGGTTGAGCGCGGCTTTCGACCACTTCCAGTGCCAAGGGCACCGCCGCAGCGACGAGTGCGAGGCTCAGCAGCAGGTGGCGACTACGGCGAACAAACGGTGGCAACTTCATGTAGGCAGGCTCTTGTGGCAGACAGTTTCGGGTCGACCCGCCACATTGCCCTGAGGCTCAAGCCGCAAGGCATCCTTGTAGTGAATGCCATCCCTGGCCAACGAGTAGGGGTCAGAGTGCCCTCAACGCGTTTGGTTCCTCCCTGGGCAAGACTTACGTTAAGGCATACATGTTGCCGAATTATTTAAAGCCTGCCGGCCGCATCCGACACTCAGTCATCCCGTGTCAACACCTCGAGCAATTCGATCTCGAACGTCAGGTCTGAATTCGGCGGGATCGCGCCCACGCTACGTTCGCCATAACCAAGGTGCGCCGGCACCTGCAGCGTGCGTTTGCCCCCCACGCGCATGCCCATCAGGCCTAGGTCCCAGCCCTTGATCACGCGGCCCGTGCCGATCACGCACTGGAACGGTTTGCCGCGCGACCAGGACGAGTCGAACTCGCTGCCATCGGCCAGCCAGCCGGTGTACTGGGTGGTGATCAGGGCGCCTTTGACGGCGGCCTTGCCGTCGCCTTCGACGAGGTCGGTGATTTGCAGTTCGCTGCTCATGGGCATGCTCCAACGCTGAAATTCAAGGCCGCCCTTTTCTCAGGAATGCACGGGTTTGGCAAGCCGCCAGGCTCAACCCAACTGCTCGAAGGCTTGCTGTCCAGTCAATTCCTTGGTTTGGTTGGCAAAGCAGTACCAGGCAGGTTTCTGCTCGACGAATATCTGCAGGTCGAAATCCCAAGCCTCATCGCCGTCCAGCAGGCCCACCGGCACCGCGTAGAAATCGTTGGCCTTGAGCCGGTAATACAGGTGAGTGCCGCAGCGCCCGCAAAAGCCGCGCTGGGCCCAGTCGGATGAATCGTAGACGCCGGGCGAACGCCCTTCGATGACCGGCGGCTGGCTGCAGTGAACGACCAGCAACGGCCCACCGGTCCACTTGCGGCACATGCTGCAATGGCAGGCACTGATATGGGTGTTGTCGAGGGTGACCGTGAGCTTCGTGGCGCCGCACAGGCAGGTGCCTTGTTTCTCCATGACCATGGGGTGCTCCATTAGCGAGGATTGGGCCAGCAATTATAGATGCCAGGTAGGAGCGGCCTTGTGTCGCGATCAGGCCGCAACGCGGCCTCTCGAGTTACGCAATCATCATTAAACCAGGGGGCTGCTTTGCAGCCCATCGCGACACAAGGCCGCTCCTACAGTGGACTACACAAACGTCTAGATGTAGACAGTACCGCGCAGGTACAACGCCGCCCGCCCGCTGATGATCACTCGGCCATTACCTGGCACCTCACAGTGCAGCTGGCCCTTGCGCGCGCCGCCCTGCTCGCAGGTCAGGGTGCGCTTGCCCAACCGCTGCGCCCACAAAGGCGCAAGCGAGGTGTGCGCAGAACCTGTGACCGGGTCTTCGTTGACACCGACTCGCGGGCCGAACCAGCGCGTGACGAAATCGTATCCGCGCCCGGGCGCGGTCACGGCGATGCCACGCACATCGAAGGCCGACAAGGCGACGAAGTCAGGCTGCAGCGGGTCCAAAAGCGAGGCGTCATCGATCATCACGACATAGTCGTCGGACTGATACACCGCACTCGCCCCGCTCAACCCCAGCGCCTTCAGCAAACCGGCGGGCGCCTCGACGGCCAGCGGCTGCTTGGCCGGGAAGTCCATGGCCAGCAAGCCGTCGGCCCCGCGGCTAACCCGCAATTCACCGCTGCGGGTGTTGAAGCGCAGTACTTCTGCCTGCTCGCCCAACTGCTCGAACAGCACATAGGCCGACGCCAAAGTGGCATGGCCACACAGCTCGACCTCCACCGCCGGGGTGAACCAGCGCAGGTCGAAGGTTTCGCCATTGCGCACGAAATAGGCGGTTTCGGAGAGGTTGTTCTCTTCGGCGATACGCTGCAGCACGTCATCAGGCAGCCAGCTTTCAAGCGCGATCACTGCTGCCGGGTTGCCACCGAACGGTTCGGCGGAAAAGGCATCGACCTGGAAGATCTCGAGTTGCATGCGAACACTCCTTGTGGCCCGGGCAGCGCCGGGCAGAAACTTAAACGAAGGTTACGGATGGACTGGTGTGAGTACCGGTTCGCCGGCAAAGAAGGCCTGTAGATTGCGCAGGACCAAGGCCACCGTGTCGCGCGCCGCTTCAGGGGATTGCCCGGCCACATGCGGGGTGAGCACCGTATTGCCGAGGGCCTTGAGGGCATCGGGCACGGCCGGTTCGTCATCGAACACATCAAGTGCTGCACCCGCAAGTTGCCCGCGCTGCAGCGCGCCAACCAGGGCCTGGGTATCCACCACGCTGGCACGGGCGATGTTCACCAAATAGCCCTCGGGGCCCAAAGCCTCGAGCACCCGAGCATCGACCAGATGGTGCGTATTGGCACCGCCTGGGGTGGCCACGACCAGAATGTCGACGGCATCGGCCAGGTGCAACGGGCTGTCGTACCAGGTGTAAGGCACGCCCTGGCGCGGTGTGCGGCTGTGGTAGCTGATGTTCATGTCGAACCCGAGGCTGGCACGTTTGGCGATAGCCAGGCCAACTGCGCCCAGGCCGAGGATGCCGAGGCGCTTGCCACTAACCGAGGGGCTGATGACCCGGTGCCACTCGCCGCGGCGGATACCGGTATCGGCGCGGGGAATGTCGCGCAGCAGGGCCAGCAGCATCGCCAGGGTGTGGTCGGCCACGGCGGCGGCATTGGCACCCGCGCCATTGGTGACGGTAATGCCACGGGCAGCGGCGGCGGCCAGGTCGACGTGTTCGTAACCGGCGCCGATCACGCAGATGATCTGCAAGTTGGGCAACGCTTGGATTTCCACAGCGGTCAGGCCCAGCGGGCCGCGGGTAAGCACCGCATCGATCTCAGCGCCTTGGCGCTGGATGGCGTCGGCACGCAGTGGCGCGGACGGTGCACGGATCAGCCGGTAGCCGGCCTGTTCGAGCAGGGGCAGGTAATCATCGACGGTTTCCACCAACACCAGGACTGTCTTGCTCATGCACCCCTCCGGCTCAAATTCGAAGGGGCATTATGCGGAGTCGGCGGGCGGTACAGTCAATCTGTAAATCGCGGGTCAACTGTACTGTATCGGTTGGCCGAAAACGGCAAAACCATTACTGAGCGAACGCCCGGCCCAGCCCACCGGGTACACCACTGCTGTCGGTCTCCTGCCACGGGCCATCCGGGCTCAAAGACCAGCTCCAGCCATTGTCATAACGGTAGTAGGTGCGCTGCCGATAGAACGTATTGGGCTTCTTCTCCAATACATAAACACCCAGTTTCGGATCCCAATGGCTGGCGCCCCCCGGCGGCGGTGCAAAGCTTGCGGAGGTCCGCGGCATCGGTTTGGGGGTCGCTGCCGGTTTGCTCGGCTGCGTGGCCGGTTGGCCGCCAGGCAGTGGTTTGACCACCGGCCCCTTGTGCGGCGGCACCGTTTCGATCGGTGGCGCCGGCTGTTCGTACGGCTCACGCACCGTACACGCAGACAAACCCAGGGCCAGGGTGATCAGGGTCAGGCGGACGGCGTTTCGCATGGCAGGGTTCTCTTACGGGTCGGGGCTGTCGATGGTCAGGAGCTGGGTGGCCTGGGTCTTGCTGGGCAGCGGTGCGCCCTGGCCGATCCACTCACCATGGGTGGGCTGGCCGGCGCGCGATACCCTTGCAACCAGTTGGACTTCGGCGAAGTCGGACAGTTTCATCTGCGGCATCATCGCATCGGCGTCAGACAATTCTACCTCCAGCGGCAATTGGGCAACGGTCACCCGTTTGGCCGCCAGCGGCATGGGCGGGCCGCTGGTGGCGCGGGCGAAGATGAACACAGTGTCGTCGGGCTTGACCTTGTCCTTGAGCGCCGGTGCCAGCTCTACCCGCACCTTCAGGCGTGCCGCCACCGGGGTCTCGGGCTTGCCGGTATTGCCACCCAGGCGCTCTGCCGCACGGTCGATGCCGCCTTGCAAGGCCGCCCGCGAGGCGTCGCCCTCAGGCAACTGCGCCAGCAGGCGGTTCCAGTAGTCGATGGCTTCCTGATAGCGCTCGCCTTCAAAGGCCGCAATGCCGCGCAGGCCAAGGCTGGTCACTTCGTTCGGGTCGGCCTTGAGCGCCTCGTCGGTCAGCGCCTGCACCTGTGCGCTCCACTGCTTGTTGGCAGCGAAATACAGGGCCTGGGCCCATTGGCCGAGCAATTCGGGCTGGCGACCGGCCAGGGCCACGGCGCGCTCGTAAGCCTTGGCCGCATCTGCCGGGCGCTGCTCGGCCATGTAGGCGCGGCCCAGGAAATACAGGCCTTCGGCCGAATCCGGCTGAGCCTGGACGGCGCGCTCAAGGCGCGTGGTCATTTCTTCCATCGACTTGGGCGCAGCAGCGAACTCCTGAGTCAGCTCCACTTTGTCCGCAGCACCAAAGTGCAGATACAGACCAAGCGCCACCACCGGCACCAGTACTGCGGCCAGCAGTGGCAGCACCTTGCCCAGGTGCCCCTGGCGCGGCGCTTCGGCGCCTTCGGTGTCCGCCAGCAGTTCACGGGCGGCCTCATCGCGGCCGTTGGCCAGTTGCGCGTCATCCAGCACACCGGCGGCCTGTTGGGCAGCCAGTTCGGCGACACGTTCCTGATACAGCGCCACGTTCAGCGCAGTACGGTCTTCTTCCTGCTGCTGGCGACGGCCACGCAGGGTCGGGATCAGCAGAAAGCCGAGGGCGGCGAGCAGCAGCAGGCCCGCACCAAGCCAGAATTCAGTCATGGTTCTGTTCTTTATCCAGCAGTTTGGCGAGACGCTCGCGTTCTTCGACGGACAACTCGTGCGAGCCTTGGGTAGCCGGCACACGGCGGCGGCGGACAATCACCGCCAGCACCGCAAAGCCACCGACCAGCAGAATGCCCGGGCCGAACCAGAGCAGCCAGGTACGCCCAGTGAGGGCTGGCTTGTAGCGCACAAAGTCGCCATAGCGGTCGACCATGAAGTCGACGATCTGCTGATTGCTCTTGCCTTCGCCCAGCATGCGGAAGATCTCGCGGCGCAGGTCGGCGGCAATCGGTGCGTTGGAGTCGGCGATGTCCTGGTTCTGGCACTTGGGGCAGCGCAGTTCCTTGGTCAGTTGCTGATAACGCTCACGCTCGGCGTCGTCGCGGAACTGGTAGGTATCGATGGCCGCCCTGGCCACGCCGGCAACACTCAAACCCAGTACAACGGCCGCAAGCCAGCGCCTCATGGCTTGGCCTCGTCGACCAGGCCCTGATACAGCGGTGCCAGTTGCTCGCGCCACACGGTGGCATCGACGACGCCCACATGCTTGTAGCGGATGATGCCCTTGGCGTCGATCAGGAAGGTTTCCGGCGCGCCATAGACGCCCAGGTCCAGGCCCAGGCTGCCCTGCTCGTCGCGAATATCCAGCTGGTACGGGTTGTGGAACTCGGCCAGCCACTTCAGGGCGGCAGCATTGTCGTCCTTGTAGTTGATGCCGTAGATCACCACGCCCTGCCCGGCAAGCTGGTTGAGGTAAGGGTGCTCGACCTTGCACGACGGGCACCAGGTGGCCCATACGTTGACCAGCGCCGGGCGGCCTTGCAGGTCGGCCTGGGTCAGGGTGCGATCGCCCTGGGTCGAGGCCAGGGAAAACGCCGGGAACGGCTTGCCGATCATTGCCGAGGGCAGCTCGTCGGGCTTGAGGAACAGGCCCTTGTAGAGGAAAACGGCCAACAGCAGGAATACCGCCAGTGGCACCACCATGATCCAACGCTTCATGCAGCTGCTCCAGACACGCCCAGGACATCACGCACCCGGGTCTTGACCTTGACGCGGTAGCGCCGGTCGAGGGCCGCCAGCAAACCGCCCAGGCCGGTCAGAAGACCGCCCAGCCAGATCCAGCGGACGTAAGGCTTGATATGCACGCGCACGGCCCAGGCGCCGTTGTCCAGCGGCTCGCCCAAGGCAACGTACAGGTCGCGGGTGAAACCGGCATCGATGCCGGCCTCGGTCATCATCGACTGCTGCACGGTATAGAGCCGCTTCTCGGGGTGCAGCGTGGTCACTTCACGGCCATCGCGGCTGACGACGACGGTGCCCTTGTCGGAAATGAAGTTCGGCCCTTCGAAGTGCTTGGCGCCCTGGAACAGGAACTGATAACCACCCAGCTCCACGCTTTCACCCGGGGCCAGGCGCAGGTCACGCTCGGCACTGTTGTTGCTCGACAGCACCACGCCAAGGGCGCACACCGCAAGCCCCAAGTGCGCCAGCTGCATGCCCCAGTAGCTGCGCGTCAGGCCACGCACGCCTTTGGCCAGGCCCTTGTGGCGGGTCTTGTCGAAAATGTCGCGCAACCCGCTGAGCACTACCCAGGCTGCCAGGGCAAAAGCGGTAAGGGTCGGCCAGTCGAAGTCCTCGACGATGAACCCGGCCACTGGCGCCAGCACTGCGCTCGCGATCAGTACCGGCGTCATCATGCTCGCCAGCCACTTGCCTGGGGTGTCCTTCCAGCGCACCACCACACCGATGCCGAGCACCACCATCAGCAGTGCCATCAGCGGCAGGAACAAGGCATCGAAGTACGGCGGACCCACCGACAGCTTGGCCCCGGTCAGGGCATCGAGCACCAACGGGTAGAGGGTGCCGAGCAGGATCATCGAAGCCGCCACCACCAGCACCAGGTTGTTGGCCAGCAGCAGCGTCTCGCGCGACCACAGGGCAAAGCCCACCTGGCTTTTGACCACTGGGGCACGCAGGGCGAACAGGGTCAGCGAACCACCGACCACGAACAGCAGGAAGATCAGGATGAACACGCCACGTGAAGGGTCGGAGGCGAAGGCATGCACCGAGGTCAGCACGCCGGAACGCACCAGGAACGTCCCCAGCAGGCTCAGCGAGAACGCGGCAATCGCCAGCAGCACGGTCCAGCTCTTGAACACGCCGCGTTTTTCCGTCACCGCCAGCGAGTGGATCAGTGCCGTGCCCACCAGCCAAGGCATGAAAGAAGCGTTTTCCACCGGGTCCCAGAACCACCAGCCGCCCCAGCCCAGTTCGTAATAGGCCCACCAGGAGCCCAAGGTGATGCCCACGCCGAGAAACGCCCAGGCAATGATGGTCCAGGGCCGCGACCAGCGCGCCCACGCAGCATCCAGGCGCCCGCCCAGCAGCGCGGCGATGGCGAAGGCGAAGGCCACCGAAAAGCCCACATAACCCATGTACAGCATCGGCGGGTGAACGATCAGGCCAAAGTCCTGCAGCAGCGGGTTGAGGTCGCGGCCATCGGTCGGCACTTGCGGCAGCAAGCGCTGGAACGGGTTGGAGGTGATGATCAAAAAGCTCAGGAAGCCCACACTGATCATGCCCATCACCGCCAGCACCCGCGCCAGCATCACTTGCGGCAGCTGGCGCGAGAACACCGACACGGCGAAGGTCCAGCCACCGAGAATCAGCGCCCACAGCAGCAACGAGCCTTCGTGCGCGCCCCACACGGCACTGAACTTGTAGTACCAGGGCAAGGCGCTGTTGGAGTTGCTGGCCACGTACGCAACCGAGAAGTTGTCGGTCATGAAGGCGTGGGTCAGGCAAACGAAAGCAAAGGCCAGGAAGGCAAATTGGCCCCAGGCCGCCGGGCGTGCCAGGCTCATCCACAGGCTGTCGCCGCGCCAGGCGCCGAGCAACGGCACGGTCGCCTGCACAACGGCGAAACAGATCGCCAGGATCATCGCCAATTGGCCCAGTTCAGGGATCACCAACGCCGGATTCATGGTTTGGCCTCCGCGCCACTGGCGGCCTGGCCGCTTTCCTTCAGAGCCTTGGTGACTTCCGGCGGCATGTATTTCTCATCGTGTTTGGCCAGCACTTCATCGGCCACCACCACACCCTCGGCATTGAGCTTGCCCAGGGCGACGATGCCCTGCCCTTCGCGGAACAGGTCGGGGAGGATGCCGCGGTAGGTGATTGGCACCGACTTGTTGAAGTCGGTGACCACGAAACGCACATCGAGGGAGTCGCCCGTGCGCTGCAGCGAGCCCTTCTCGACCATGCCGCCTGCGCGGATGCGGGTGTCCAGCGGCGCCTCGCCATTGGCGATCTGCGTCGGTGTGTAGAACAGGTTGATGTTCTGTTGCAGGGCGCTCAGGGCAAAGCCGACGGCAACCGCCACCCCGACCAGCAGGCCGAGTATCAGGAACAGGCGTTTCTTGCGCTGCGGATTCACTGGTTGTTCTCCCGGCGCAGACGGCGCGCCTCATCTTGCAGATAGCGACGGCGGGCCAGCAACGGCGCGGCGACATTGACCGCCAGCACTGCCATGCAGATGGCGTAGGCCGACCAGACATACAGGCCATGGTGGCCCATGGCGAGGAAATCGCCGAATGAAGAAAAGCTCATCACACGGCCCTCCGGCCCAGGCTGTTCAATACTTCTTCCCTGACCCAACTGGCGCGCGCTTCGCGCTTGAGTACTTCAAGGCGCATGCGCAGCAACAGCACGGCGCCGAAGAAGCAGTAGAAGCCCAGCGCCGTGCACAGCAGCGGCAGCCACATCTCGGCGGGCATGGCCGGTTTTTCGGTCAGGGTGAAGGTGGCGCCCTGGTGCAGGGTGTTCCACCACTCCACCGAATACTTGATGATCGGGATATTGATCACCCCAACGATGGCCAGCACGGCACAGGCCTTGGCCGCGCTGTCACGGTTACTGATTGCCTGGCCCAGGGCGATGATGCCGAAGTACAGGAACAGCAGAATCAGCATGGACGTGAGCCGCGCATCCCAGACCCACCAGCTGCCCCAGGTCGGCTTGCCCCAGATGGCCCCGGTCAACAGCGCCACGGCAGTCATCCAGGCGCCGATGGGCGCTGCGCACTGCAGGGCGACATCCGCCAGCTTCATCTTCCACACCAGCCCCACCACGCCAGCCACCGCCAGCAGCACGTAGCACGATTGTGCAAGCATGGCCGCCGGCACGTGGATATAGATGATGCGGAAGCTGTTGCCCTGCTGGTAGTCCTGGGGGGCAAAGGCCAGGCCCCAGATCACCCCCGTCACCAGCAGCAGGATGGCCGATACGGTCAGCCACGGCAGCATGCGGCCGCTGATGGCATAGAACCATTTTGGGGAGCCAAGCTTGTGGAACCACGTCCAGCTAATTTTCATCAGGGTACATCCAGGGTATTAGCCGGGCTTGAGAGCCCGGGACTCGTTATTCACCGACGCTGATCTTCAGGCCGGCCGCTATCGCAAAGGGTGCCAGTGTCACCGCCAGGGCCGTAAGGCTGGCCAGCCAGAGCAGATGGCCGGTCGCCGGCATATTTTGCAACGCCGCCTGCAACGCACCACTGCCCAGGATCAATACAGGGATATACAACGGCAGAATCAGCAATGCCAGCAGCAACCCACCGCGCTTGAGGCCAACCGTCAGCGCCGCACCTACCGCACCCAGCAGGCTCAGCACCGGCGTACCCAGCAACAGCGAGCCCAGCAGCACCGGCAGGCAATGGCTAGGCAGCCCCAGCATCAGTGCCAGCAGTGGCGCCAACAATACCAGCGCCAGCCCGGAAAAGATCCAGTGCGCCAGCACCTTGGCCAGCACCAGCACTGCCAGAGGGTGCGGCGACAGCACCCACTGCTCCAGCGAGCCGTCTTCGAAATCGCTGCGAAACAGGCCATCGAGCGACAGCAGCACTGCCAGCAGGGCCGCCACCCAGACCAAGCCGGGCGACAAGGTTTGCAACAATTGACTTTCCGGCCCAACCGCCAGCGGGAACAGCGCCACCACGATAGCGAAGAACACCAAAGGGTTGGCCAGTTCCGCCGGGCGGCGGAACAACAGGCGCGCTTCACGGCGCAACAACAGAATGAATACGCTCATGCCGCCCATTGCCCCAGGTTCAGTTCGCGATAGCCGGAGGGCTTTTGGTCAAGCGTGTGGTGGGTGGTCAGCACCACCGTGCCGCCGCGCTCGCAATGGCGTGCCAGATGGGCCTCCAACTGCGCGACCCCTTGCTTGTCCAGCGCGGTGAAGGGTTCATCGAGGATCCACAACGGCGGGCTGTGCAAGTACAGCCGGGCCAGCGCTACACGGCGCTGCTGCCCGGCAGACAAGGCATGGCAGGGAACATCTTCGAAACCGCGCAAGCCGACCGCTTCCAGAGCAGCCCAGATCGCTTCGGCTGTGGCAGGCTGGTGCAAGGCACACAGCCAGGCCAGGTTTTCTTCAGCGCTGAGCAAGTCCTTGATACCGGCAGCATGGCCGATCCACAGCAGGATGCTGGCCAGCGCATGGCGTTGTTCGGCCAACGGCTTGCCGCCCAGCAGGATCTGCCCGGCAGTCGGCTGCATCAGCCCGGCCAACAGGCGCAGCAGGCTGGTCTTGCCGCTGCCGTTGGGGCCGCTGATCTGCAGCATGTCGCCTGGCCGCAGCTCGAAATCCAGGTGCTCGAACAGCAGGCGCCAGTCGCGCTCGCAGGCCAGGCCCACGGCTTGGAGGTGAAGGGTCACGGTTTCGCCTTATCCAGTTTACGGCTCAAGTCGCCCCCCTGGCTGCCGTTATACTGGCAGTGGCGGACGGCCGGCATTATTACATGCGCTGCCCCGCTGCCAAGAGGGCGGGCTCGACAGGTTGTATACAATCATGACTGAAATCAATAGTCTCGGCGCACAAAACGTCGTCAACCCGCAGGCGATCAAGGCGGCGCTGACCGGCGAGCTGCTGAACCTGACCCAGGCACAACCCGGGCTGCTCAAGCCTGGCGAGACCGCCCAGGCCGAGGTACTGACGCTGCGCCAGTCAGGTGGCGAGTTTCAACTGGTGCTCAAGCTGATCCAGGCCAACGGCAAGCAGGACCAGCTGCAGGTCACCACCAGCCAACCCATCCCCCAAGGCAGCCAGATCACCGTCAGCCAGCCAGAGAGCAACCGCCTCGCGGTAATGGTGCAACAGGCCAGCGCCAGCAACGTCACCCTCCTCACTCAACTCGATACCAGCAAGGTGCCTGTCGGCACCCTCCTGCAAGGCAAGGTCCTGACCAACCAGGCACTTGCCCTTGGCCCTGGTGCCGCCACCAGCTTTCGCGCGCTGGTGAGCTTGCTCAACAGCGCACAGGCAGGCGCCGTCCTGACCATCGACAGCCCGCGCCCGTTGCCGGTCGGCAGCCTGCTCAGCGCGCTGGTGCAAGGCGACCAGTCGCTACGCTTCGTGCCGCTCAGCGGCCGTCAGGAGCAATTGAACATCGCCCAGCAGCTGCTCACCCAACAGGGCCGCCAGGCCTCCTTGCCCGGCCTGCTCAACGCTTTGCAGCGAATAGCCAGCGACCAGAGCGGCAACGGCGAACTGCGCACCAGCGCCGAGCGCCTGCTGGCCAGCCTGCCGGACGCTCGCCAACTGGGCGATGGCAAAGCGTTTGCCCAGGCCTTGAGCAACAGCGGGGCATTCCTTGAAGCGAAACTGCTTGGCGGCCAGAGCGCACACGTGGCAACCGACCTGAAGGCCCATCTGATCAGGCTGGTGGCCCAGGCCTCGGCGTACGCACCGGCAAGTCCAGCCGTCGCCTCCACCACCTTGGCCCAGGCTTTGCCAACCATGGCACGCGGCGCCCTGGGCATGCTCGAGCGGGCGAGCCCGAAGCAACAGCCAGGCGGGTTTCCGCTGCCCTCCCGGTTGCTGCAGGCCATGGAACACGAAGGCGACCTGCAGCAGCTGCTGCGCCTCGCCGCTGCGGCCATCTCGCGCCTGCAAAGCCACGCCCTGAGCAGCCTGCAACAATCCGGCAGCTTGGAAAACGGCAACCTGCAGACCACCTGGCAAACCGAGATACCCGTGCGCCATGGCCTGGACTTCATTCCGCTTCAGGTCAAG
Organism: Pseudomonas sp. M2; assembly: GCF_015751845.1. Classification (NCBI taxonomy): domain Bacteria; kingdom Pseudomonadati; phylum Pseudomonadota; class Gammaproteobacteria; order Pseudomonadales; family Pseudomonadaceae; genus Pseudomonas; species Pseudomonas sp. M2. The sequence continues at coordinate 4,076,574 of NZ_JADOUD010000001.1, read as the reverse complement.
CTGCAGCGCGAGGAAACCGCGCAGCAACAAGCCGACCGGGAGCGGGAACATCAGGACCCGCTGCAGGCCCTGTGGCGCATCGACCTGGCCTTCGACCTGGCACCGCTCGGCCCCCTGCAGGTCCAGGCGCAACTGAGCCAGGGCCGGCTGTCCGGCCAGTTGTGGGCTGAACGTGAACAAACCGCCCGACTGATCGACAGCCAGCTCGGCGCGCTGCGTGAACGCCTTCTGGCCCGCGGATTGGACGTTGGCGACCTCGAATGTCATCCCGGCATCCCGCCTCAAGGGCCGCGCACACGTGTGGAACAACGCTGGGTGGACGAAACCGCATGAGCAGCAAGCAACCGCGTCAGGCCATCGCCCTGAGCTACGATGGCCAGCAAGCCCCCACCCTGAGTGCCAAAGGCGACGATGAACTGGCCGAGGCCATCCTGGCGCTGGCACGTGAACATGAAGTGCCGATCTACGAGAACGCCGAGCTGGTGCGCCTGCTGGCTCGCCTGGAGCTGGGCGAGCAGATTCCCGAAGCGCTGTACCTGACCATCGCCGAGATCATCGCCTTCGCCTGGCAATTGCGCGGCAAAGTCCCTGTTGGCTTCGACGACGAGCCAGCCCCAAGCCGTGATATCACCCCGCAAACATTGCGTCTGCCCTCGGGTTGATACGGTGAGGCGCGCGGGCGCATCGGTAAAGGCCGGTGAACAACCCCACAATTAATTAGCCCCACCCCCCTCTCTGCACAAGTCACTTTTGCCAGCCCTTCCCCGCTGCGAAAGTGAATACCATGAAGAACCGATACGTAAATGCCAAGGGTGTGCAATATGTGCGCGACAGCCTCGCCGGTTTTCCGCGCCCGGACCGGGCAGCAGCCGACGCCATACGCCAGTGGGCCAAAGAACGCGCCATAGACCTTGACCCTGACAGGGTCGATGCCGTCACGCTGCACTGCCAGTTCAACCCCAAGCTCGGCTGGGTTGCCGTCATTGCGCAGAAAATGACACTGACCCAAGCGGTGCTGTCGAACTGGCAAGGTGAATCGGCCAACAACTGGCTGGGCGCGGCAATCGGTGCGCCTTGGGCCGGACATCTACCCGATGGCCCGCTGACCATCGTCGACAGCCTGCGCGACCAAAGCCTGCTGGGCAACCACTCACCGTATGGCGTCTACAACGGCCTGTTCAGGCATAGCGACAAGCAGCAATACAACGCCAGCACCCATGTACCACTGGACGCCGAGGCCTTTGAGTCCTTTATCTGGGAACTGGACTTGCACGGGCATTACAAGTCGATGCTCGACAGCTACTGGGATGCTCACCTGGACCACTACCGCATCGGTGCAAAAATCAACTTCATCGCCGCCTGCAACAAGCAAGTGGCCGAAGGCAGCCTCACTGACGCTGGCAGGCAACTGGCCTGGCAGGCATGCGGCCTGGAAGCTGCGGCCCCGGTACTGCGCAGCGACGGCACGGCCAGCAGCAAACCGAGGGTGCGGGCCAGGCTGCTGAATGTGTACGGTTATGCGGCCACCGACCTGCTGTGTATCAACGACGCCGTCAGCGACCTGGTTCTGCTCTACATTCCGGGCAACGCTTCGCCGCTGCATGAGTTCAGGGGCAAACAGGCCCTGCTGGACTGGTTCGCCGAACAATGCCGCGCACCCGACAAACGCGATGCACTTCAAGCCCACTTCACGCTCGCTGACCGCGAAGACGGCTTGAGCTACAGCGGCCTTCACACTGCCCTGTGCGGCCTTGGCAGCTATCCAGAGCCTTATCACCTGGACAGCAACCGCCCCGGTTTCACGGCAGAAGGCATCTGGCCACCAAAGGACTACATCAACTACAAGGCCAAGGACTACAGCCCGCTGATCCAGGGCGACCTGTTCCTTACCTTGGCCAAACGCCAGAAGCAGCGCAGCTACCAGGATGCGAGTTTCATCATCACCAGCGACCGTGAGGTGACCAAGGCCAGGTGGCGCGGCTACCTGAACTCAGCGATCAACCTGCTGGCCCCTCTGGCTTTGGTGGTACCCGAGCTGGCCCCGCTGTTCGCCCTGGGCGGCGTCGCCCAGTTTGGCCTGGGCCTGGACCAGGCCATTGAAGGCAAGAGCGCACAACAGAAAGCCGAAGGCGTCAGTACGTCGGTCTTCGGGTTGCTCAATGCCGCGCCGCTGATCACTGCCGGCTTGTCCGAAGCCCCCACGCTGCTGCGCATCAAAAACGATGGTTTCGTGCTACCCAGCAGAGTAAACGGGAAACTTGGCTACCCCCTGAGCCCCACCACGCCACCCCACCTGCCGCTGGCCGAAGTGGCTGATTATTTCCATATACCGGACCCTATTGCTCCGCTTGCTGAGGCAAACACTGACGTTGCCGGGGCGATTGTCAGGACGCCTCGCTACGACGGCACGCCTGACCTGCTCGCAGCAATGATCGGTGGTTACCACGCAGAAGTGATTTATGACATGAAGGCTGATGCCTTTCGCCTGGAAAGCGATCTGAATGAGGTCGAGCCGACCTATTACATCGCAACGCCGGGCTCGCTCAACCTGGTTGAAGTAGATGTGCGAACGCGTCCGGTCACCAATGCCATGCGCATGGCAACCCTGCGTGCATTGGGCGTGGACTTGGAGCTCCCCATCGATTTGCCCGCGCCACACGCCGCAGACCTGCGCCCGATCCCCAAGCAGATCCTCAACGTGTGGGTGGGCGACAAGGTCATTCCGGACTTGTTGATCGACAACGTCGCCAGCAACGCCCTGAAAGTGCAGGATACGCAGTACGCGCTGCGTCTCTATCTTTCCAGGGCCGAGCCTGCTGCCTTCCAGGAAAACCTGGCTCGCCTGACAGCGCATGCCCCGGGGGTCGAGGTACTGGCACTTGAAGACCAGCCGTTCTATGCAAGCTTGCGGGGCAGCGACAACTACACCCAGTATCAGGCGGCGATCGACGGGAACGGCGGCGTGGCCAGCAACTTTGCCTCCGCCGCAGACATCTTGCGCTTTGCCCTGCTAGAGCACGAGGGAGGCTTGTACATGGACATCGACGATGCATTGCTGGCACCGGGTGAGTACCCTTCGGTCATCGACGGTGTACCCAGGGGGCAGCCGGGTGAGCGGCTTGATGACGTGACACTCGCCACCACCGAAAGCGGCCTGCTGCTCTACCCCCCTGTGTCCAATGAAAAAATGGGCATGAACACCCTCTATAACAGCAGCCTGATAGGCAGCCATGCGGGTAATCCGACACTAAGGGCAATCCTCGAAGAGATGCATGCGCGCTACCTGGAGGAACCAGGCTTCTACGACAGCAAGCCTACCCTGCAAACTGACCCGCACGGCTTCTATCAATATGCCCAGACCCTTTGCCGCCTCACCGGGCCGAGGCTGCTCACCGACATGGTCGATCGCCACCTGCCAGAGCTCGGCGTCATGCGCCAGATCATCAACCTGTACGCCTTCCCCCGAACCCACTCATGGCAGTTCGTGAACCTTACTGACTTGCGGGCGGTGCAAAGGCAGATGCTCCCGCTTGACCGGATTGCCAGGATCGGCGGATTCAATTCCTGGGTCAGGCCCTGAGCGGCATATTCATTAGGGTTTGTGTGAGCCGCAGACTGGCTTGAACGAGCCGGTACAGAAAAGGAAAAGGCGACCTGGGTCGCCTTTTCAACTACTCGCTGCTTCAACTACTCGCTGCGATGCAACTTGCTCATCAGCTCGGCCTCGGCTTGCGTCAATCCGCAGCTTTCGGTCAACTCCGACACACTCGCCCCCATCCCTACCAGTTTGGCCGCCTGGCTGAAGGTGACATTGCTCGGGTCGCGTTGCTCCAGACGCTCCAACCGGTCTGGCAAGGTGGCCACCACCGCGCGCAACTCATGGATGGCTTCACCCATGCGCACGGTACCGTTCTGGTAGTCATCCAGGCGCTTGGCCAGGTCCTTGATGCGCTGGTCACGCACCGCATCGCCCAGGGCCTGCTGGGCAGCGAGTTCGCGCTGGCGCTTGCTGTAGTTGAGGAAGAACCACAGGCTCAGCGCCCACAACAGCGCCAGGAAGATGACAGCAACCTCGAAAATCAACTCAGATGTTCTCCAGCTCGGACCACTCTTCCTCGGTCATCATCTTGTCCAGCTCGACCAGGATCAACAGTTCTCCATTCTTGTTGCATACACCCTGGATGAACTTGGCCGACTCTTCGTTACCCACGTTCGGCGCAGTCTCGATCTCCGACTGACGCAGGTAGACCACCTCGGCGACGCTGTCGACGAGGATGCCGACCACTTGCTTGTCAGCCTCGATGATGACGATACGGGTGTTGTCGGTCACCTCGGTAGGCATCAGGCCGAAGCGCTGACGGGTATCGATCACTGTCACCACATTGCCACGCAGGTTGATGATACCCAGCACGTAGCTCGGCGCACCCGGTACCGGGGCGATCTCGGTGTAGCGCAGGACTTCCTGCACCTGCATGACATTGATGCCGTAGGACTCGTTGTCCAGACGGAAGGTTACCCATTGCAGAATCGGATCTTCCGAACCTTGTGCAGACGACTTTTTCATTCCCCTAGCCCTCAAATTCCGCCGATGGCGGTGTGTTCGCAGTTATTTGTGTTTGGCATGCAACTGCTTGACCGCGCCACTGGCGATCAGCTCGGCCAGTTCGGCGACGTCCAGCAGCGCACACATGTGTTCGATCACCGTGCCGGCCAGCCACGGTCGCTGGCCACGTTGGCTGCGCCATTTGATCTCGGACGGGTCCAGGCGCAGCGAACGGCTGACCTGATGCACCGCCAGCCCCCATTCGTAGCCCTGAACGGAAATGACGTAGTGCAGGCCCTGGCGGAAATCGTCCCGGTAGCGATCCGGCATGACCCAGCGCGCCGTGTCCAGCACCTTCAGGTTGCCCGCCTGACAGGTGAGGATGCCAAGGAACCAGTCCGGCTGGCCGAACAGCGGCGTCAGCTCCTGGCCCTCCAGGCTGTAGATAGAGCCCAGGCACACCAGCGGCACCGCCAGCGTCAGCCCGGCGACGTCGAACAGCAGGCACTCGAAGGGCTCGGCCGCCCAGGCCGGGCGACCATCGACCGTTGCCGGTGGCACGGGCGCACTCGGCGCGGGCAGGTTGACTTCAACCAGCGGCGCGACGGGCTCGGGCGATTGAACCTGGGTCAGTACAGGAATGGCGGCTTCGGCCACCACCTTGGTCTCGACCACCGCCACGACCGGCGCTTCGACCGGCAAGACGGTCGCAAGCACCCCGGCCTGCGGTTCGGCAAAAGGCCTTGCCGGGATGCTGACTGCAGGGCTCTGGACCTGCGGCTGCGCATCTCGGGCCTGTTCTTCGCGCACGGCAGCGGCAAATTCGTCGCTCGCAGCCGGCAGGTCAAGAATGCCCTCAGCCTCGGTGGCTTCCTGCAGCAGACCATCCAGATAGGATTGCAGGGCCAGTTGCGGCAGGGTACCGGTCTTCACCGTCATGAAGCCACCTGTACTGCAGTCTTGTAGGTGAGCAGGTGCTTGAGCAGTGCCCGGTAAGCGATCACGCCGCGGCTCTTGCCATCGAACTGTGACGGCGTGACGCCGTTGCGGCTGGCATCGCGCAGGCGCGTATCGACCGGAATGTAGCCCTGCCATACCTGATGCTCATAGGCATCACGTAGCACTTTCAGCGTACCCAGCGAGGCCTGGGTACGGCGGTCGAACAGGGTCGGCACGATCTGGTACGGCAAGGCCTGCTTGCGCGAACGGTTGATCATGGCCAGCGTGCCGATCATGCGTTCCAGGCCCTTGACCGCGAGGAACTCGGTCTGCACCGGAATCACCAGTTGCTGGCTGGCGGCCAGTGCATTGACCATCAGCACCCCGAGCAGCGGCGGGCTGTCGATCAGGGCGAAGTCGAAGTCCTGCCACAGCTGCGCCAGACTCTTGGCGATCACCAGGCCCAGGCCACTCTGCCCCGGCGACTGACGCTCCAGCACCGCCAATGCGGTACTCGAGGGCAGCAGCGAGATACGCTGGTCGCTGGTGGGCAGCAGCAGTTGCCCGGGCAAGCCGTCCGGCACCTGGCCCTTGTGCAGGAACAGGTCGTAACAGCTGTGCTCCAACGCATCGGGGTTGTGCCCGAAATAGCTGGTCATCGAACCATGCGGGTCGAGGTCGACGACGACCACGCGCTTGCCCGCCTCGGCCAGCAAACCGGCCAGGGCGATAGTGGTGGTGGTCTTGCCGACCCCGCCTTTCTGATTGGCTACTGCCCAGACTCTCATAGGACAACTCTTGATTCATGGAGGCCGCTGACCCCTGTGCGATCCGGTTTTCCGGACCGCAATGGGTTTGCGGTGACAGAGAATTGACGAGTCACTGCCCCGCCATCGCTGCTGGGGTTGCCGGTGCACTTTGTGTGCCAGCGCGGCGCAAGGCAGCGTCCGGTGTGGCGTTGGCACTGCCGGAGCCGGTCAGGCTGCGGCGTACTTCAAGGTTGCGGGAGATCACCAGCACCACACGGCGGTTTCGCGCCCGGCCCTCAGCAGTGTCATTGCCGGCCACAGGCTGATATTCGCCATACCCCACCGAGGCCATGCGCGCCGGGTTGACGCCTTCCATCGCCAGCAGGCGGACGATGCTCGCCGCCCGCGCCGAAGATAGCTCCCAGTTGGTCGGGTATTGCGCGGTACGGATCGGCAGGTTGTCGGTAAAGCCTTCGACGTGCACCGGGTTGGCGAACGGCTTGAGGATATTCGCCACCTTCTCGATGATGTCGAAAGCCTTGTCGCTGGGCATGGCATCGCCACTGCCGAACAGGAGCGAGGAATTCAGCTCGATCTCCACCCACAGCTCGTTTCCGCGGATGGTCATCTGGTCGGACTTGATCAGGTCACCGAAGGCATCGCGTACGTCGTCACTGATGGCTTTGAGTGGGTCGACGCTGCTCTGCGCAAGGCCTGCGTCGGTCTGCTCGCTGTCCTTGATCAACGGCTCGGCCGGCTTGATGCTGAGCGGTTGCTCATCGCCGATAGGGATTGGCTTCATGCTCCGCTCAGGGTCGTTGAACACCCCGAGCAGTGCTTGCGAAATGACCTTGTACTTGCCCTCGTTGATCGAGGAAATCGAGTACATGACCACGAAAAAAGCGAACAGCAAGGTAATGAAGTCGGCGTACGACACCAGCCAGCGCTCGTGATTTTCGTGTTCTTCGGTATGGCGACGGCGACGCATGGGTTACTCCATGAAGCCTTGCAGCTTCAACTCGATCGAACGCGGGTTCTCACCCTCGGCAATCGACAACAGGCCTTCGAGCAGCATTTCGCGGTAGCGCGACTGACGCATGACAATGGCCTTGAGCTTGCTGGCGACCGGCAGCAGGATCAGGTTGGCACTGGCCACGCCATAGATGGTGGCAACGAACGCCACAGCGATGCCGTTGCCCAGCTGCGACGGGTCGGCCAGGTTGCCCATCACGTGGATCAGGCCCATCACCGCACCGATGATACCGATGGTCGGCGCATAGCCACCCATGCTTTCGAACACCTTGGCAGCCTGGATATCGCGGCCTTCCTGGGTGAGAAAATCGACTTCGAGGATACTGCGGATGGCCTCGGGCTCGGCGCCGTCGACCAGCAACTGCAAGCCCTTGCGGGCATACGGGTCGGGCTCGCCATCGGCCACACCCTCCAGGCCCAGCAGGCCTTCCTTGCGTGCGGTCAGGCTCCAGTTCACCACCCGGTCGATACCGCCAGCCAGGTCAACCCGTGGCGGGAAGATGATCCAGCGCAAGATCTGCAAGGCACGCTTGAACGATGACAACGGTGACTGCAAAAGCGCCGCCGCCAGGGTACCGCCCAACACGATCAGGGCTGCCGGGCCATTGAGCAGCGCCCCGACATGGCCCCCTTCGAGAAAGTTGCCACCGACGATGGCGACGAAGGCCAGGATCAGACCGATCAGGCTAAGGACATCCATCAGACACACGCCTCGACCAAGTGCTTGCCGATCTCATCCAGGCTGTACACCGCATCGGCCAGGTTGGCCTTGACGATGGCCATGGGCATGCCATAGATCACGCAACTGGCTTCATCCTGGGCCCACACGGTGCTGCCACCCTGCTTGAGCAGGCGCGCGCCCTCACGGCCGTCGGCGCCCATGCCGGTAAGCACCACCGACAGCACCTTGTCACCGTACGACTTGGCTGCCGAACCGAAGGTGATGTCCACGCAGGGCTTGTAGTTCAAGCGCTCGTCACCGGGCAGGATCTTCACCGTGCCCCGGCCATCGATCATCATCTGCTTGCCACCGGGGGCCAACAGGGCCAGGCCTGGGCGCAGCAAGTCGCCGTCCTCGGCTTCCTTGACGCTGATCTTGCACAGCTTGTCCAGGCGCTCGGCAAAAGCCTTGGTGAACGCCGCCGGCATGTGCTGGATGAGCACGATCGGCGCCGGGAACCCGGCAGGCAGTTGCGTCAGTACCCGCTGCAGGGCGACCGGGCCACCGGTCGACGTACCGATAGCCACCAGTTTGTAGGGCTTGCGCTTGGGCGCTGGCGAATGGGTTGACGCCGCCGCCGCACGGGCAGGCGCCACGCTGCGCGTTGGCGCCGGGCTGGCCAGGCTGCTGGTGGCGGTGTGCGCAACGCTGGCAGGTGCCGGCGCAGCCGCCGCAGCGGGGCTTGCGTAACCACCGAAACGACGGTTGCTGCGCGAAAGGGTGTGAACCTTCTCGCACAGCATCTGCTTGACCTTCTCCGGGTTGCGGGAGATGTCCTCGAAGTTCTTCGGCAGGTAATCCACCGCACCGGCATCCAGCGCGTCGAGGGTCACCCGGGCGCCTTCGTGGGTCAGCGAGGAGAACATCAACACCGGCGTCGGGCAGCGCTGCATGATGTGCCGCACTGCGGTGATGCCATCCATCATGGGCATTTCGTAGTCCATGGTGATGACATCGGGCTTGAGCGCCAGCGCCTGGTCGATCGCTTCCCTGCCGTTGGTCGCGGTACCGACGACCTGGATCGTCGGGTCCGCCGAGAGGATTTCCGAGACGCGGCGGCGGAAGAAACCCGAATCATCCACCACCAGGACCTTGACTGCCATAAACACTCCATTAGGTGGCGCAGCCGGCAAGGGCGCGCCACCGAAATCAAATACGCCGCGCCGCGTAACGCTTGAGCATGCTCGGTACGTCGAGAATCAGCGCAATGCGACCGTCGCCGGTGATGGTGGCGCCGGACATGCCCGGGGTGCCCTGCAGCATCTTGCCCAGCGGCTTGATCACCACTTCTTCCTGGCCGACCAGTTGGTCGACCACGAAGCCGATGCGCTGGGTGCCCACAGACAGAATCACCACGTGGCCCTCGCGCTGCTCCTCATGCACCTGGCCCTGAACCAGCCAGCGCTTGAGGTAGAACAGCGGCAGCGCCTTGTCGCGTACGATCACCACCTCCTGGCCGTCGACCACGTTGGTGCGCGACAGGTCCAGGTGGAAAATCTCGTTGACGTTGACCAGCGGGAAGGCGAACGCCTGGTTGCCCAGCATCACCATCAGGGTCGGCATGATCGCTAACGTCAGCGGCACCTTGATGACGATCTTCGAACCCTGGCCTTTGGCCGAGAAGATGTTGATCGAGCCGTTGAGCTGGGAAATCTTGGTCTTGACCACGTCCATACCGACACCACGGCCGGACACATCGGAGATTTCCGTCTTGGTCGAGAAGCCCGGAGCGAAGATCAGGTTGTAGCAGTCCGACTCGCTCAGACGGTCGGCGGCGTCCTTGTCCATCAAGCCCTTTTCCACGGCCTTGGCGCGCAGAATGTTAGGGTCCATGCCTTTGCCGTCGTCGGAAATCGACAGCAGGATGTGGTCGCCTTCCTGCTCGGCCGACAGCACCACGCGGCCGGTACGCGCCTTGCCCGAGGCTTCACGTTCTTCAGGCATCTCGACACCGTGGTCAACCGCATTGCGCACCAAGTGCACCAGCGGGTCGGCCAATGCCTCGACCAGGTTCTTGTCCAGGTCGGTCTCTTCACCGACCAGTTCCAGGTTGATCTCTTTCTTCAACTGGCGGGCCAGGTCGCGGACCAGGCGCGGGAAGCGGCCGAAGACTTTCTTGATCGGCTGCATGCGGGTCTTCATCACCGCAGTCTGCAAGTCGGCCGTGACCACATCGAGGTTCGACACGGCCTTGGACATGGCCTCGTCACCGCTGTTCAGGCCCAGGCGCACCAGGCGGTTACGCACCAGCACCAGCTCGCCGACCATATTCATGATCTCGTCCAGGCGCGCAGTATCGACGCGCACGGTGGTTTCCGCTTCGCTGACTGCGTGCTTCTCGGCAGCCGGTGCGGGCGCGCGGGCCGGCGCGGCAGGCTTGGCCACAGCAGCAGGTGCCGGTGCCGGCTTGGCCACAGGCTGGGTTTGCGGCTTGGCGGCGACAGGGGTGGCAACGGCGGCGGGCGCTTCAGCGGTCACGGCATCGCCGGTGAACTTGCCTTTGCCATGCAACTGATCGAGCAATGCCTCGAACTCGTGCTCGCTGATTTCATCGCCGCTACCGGCAGCTGGCACTTCACCGGCCACCGGAGCAACGGCAGCAGGCAGCGCGTCCGCCTGGAACGTGCCCTTGCCGTGCAGCTGATCCAGCAGCGACTCGAACTCTTCGTCGGTGATTTCGTCGCTGGCTGGCGCGCTGGCTGCAGCGGCCACGGGCTCAGTGGCAACGACTTCGGCCGAGAACTGGCCCTTGCCGTGCAACTGGTCAAGCAACGACTCGAATTCGTCGTCGGTGATCTCGTCACCGGAGCCGGCCAACGTTTCGCCCTGCAGCTGCTGTTCGGCAGCCGCTGCTTGGGCTTTGACCGCATCGAGCGAATCGAGCAACTGCTCGAATTCGGTGTCGGTGATGTCTGCCTCGGCGGCAGGCTCGGCCGGCGCAGGCACAGCCTCGGCCACCGGCGCAGCAGCTTCGACGCTACCCGGCTCGGCCAGGCGGGCCAAGGCCGCCAGCAACTCGGGCGTGGCCGGGGTCACTTCACTGCGCTCGCGCACTTGGCCGAACATGCTGTTGACCGTATCCAGCGCTTCGAGCACCACGTCCATCAGTTCCGCGTCGACCCGGCGCTCACCTTTGCGCAGGATGTCGAACACGTTCTCGGCGATATGGCAGCACTCCACCAGCTCATTGAGCTGGAGGAAGCCGGCGCCCCCTTTTACAGTGTGGAAACCGCGAAAGATCGCATTGAGCAGGTCGGCATCATCGGGCCGGCTTTCCAGCTCGACCAGTTGCTCGGACAGTTGCTCAAGAATTTCGCCGGCTTCTACCAGGAAATCCTGAAGGATTTCTTCATCGGCGCCGAAGCTCATTAAACGTGCTCCTTAAAAACCCAGGCTGGACAGCAGATCATCGACATCGTCCTGACCGGACACAACGTCTTCACGCTTATCGGCATGAATCTGCGGACCTTCACCCCGAGCCGGATATTTTTCTTCATCTTTTTCAGCGCGCAGCTGTTGGTGGTCATGTTCGATACCGGCAAAACGGTCGACCTGACTGGCCATCAGCACGAGCTTGAGCAGATTGCTTTCGACTTCGGTCACCAGCGCGGTCACCCGCTTGATCACCTGGCCGGTCAGGTCCTGATAGTCCTGAGCCAGCAGAATGTCATTGAGGTGGCCAGATACCTTGCGGTTACCTTCAGCGCTGTGCGTCAGGAAACTGTCGACACGCTTGACCAGCTCGCGGAATTCCGGCGCAGCGACTTCGCGGCGCATGAAGCGCTGCCAGTCGACACTCAGGTTCTGCGCCTCAGCGGCCAGGTCGTTGAGCACGGGCGTGCTCTCCTCCACCAGGTCCATGGTGCGGTTGGCGGCGCCTTCGGTAAGCTTGACCACATAGGACAAACGTTCGGTGGCGTCGGTGATCTGCGAGACTTCCTCGGCCTGCGGCATGCGCGGGTCGATCTGGAAGCTGACGATCGCACTGTGCAGCTCGCGGGTGAGCTTGCCGACTTCCTGATACAAGCCGCGGTCGCGGGTCTGGTTGAGCTGATGAATCAGCTGCACCGCCTCGCCGAACCGGCCCCGTTCCAGGCTTTCGACCAGTTCCTGGGCATGCTTCTTCAGGGTTGACTCAAACTCCCCCAAAGACGTTTGTGTTGATTCCATGGCGCCCCCTGACTTTGTTCAGCCGTTGACGCGTTCGAAGATCTTCTCGATCTTTTCTTTGAGCACCTGGGCGGTGAACGGCTTGACCACATACCCATTCACGCCGGCTTGAGCCGCTTCGATGATCTGGTCGCGCTTGGCTTCGGCCGTCACCATCAGTACCGGCATGGCCTTCAGGCGGTCGTGGGCACGTACCTTGCGCAGCAAGTCGATGCCGGACATGCCAGGCATGTTCCAGTCGGTCACCAGGAAGTCGTAATGGCCGCTTTCGAGCATCGGCAATGCCGTGGTGCCGTCGTCGGCTTCGTCAGTATTGGTGAAGCCCAGATCACGCAACAGGTTCTTGATGATCCGCCGCATCGTCGAAAAGTCGTCAACGATGAGGATTTTCATGTCTTTGTTCAATTAGACCTCCAAGCAGTCTCAAACGCGCTCGGCCCCGAGCGCGCATTCAATCAATTCGGTACAACGTGAAAACGACTGCAACGACCCCGGGCTCAACGCGCCCGCCATTCCCCAAGACGGCTGCGCAGTCGCGCGGCGCACTGGCTGTGCAACTGGCTGACACGCGATTCGCTGACCCCCAGTACCTCACCGATTTCCTTGAGGTTCAGCTCTTCGTCGTAGTACAGCGCCAGCACCAGCCGCTCGCGCTCCGGCAAGTTGGCGATGGCATCGGTCAGTGCGGCCTGGAAGCGCTCGTCTTCCAGGTCGCGCGACGGCTCGACCTGGCCACTGGCGCCCTCCTCGTGCAACCCTTCGTGCTCGCCGTCCTGTAACAGGTCGTCAAAGCTGAACAGGCGGCTACCCAGGGTATCGTTCAAAATCCCGTAGTAATCATCGAGACTCAACTTGAGTTCGGCCGCAACTTCATGATCTTTAGCGTCACGGCCGGTTCTTGCTTCCACAGCGCGCATCGCATCGCTGACCATGCGGGTGTTGCGGTGCACAGAGCGCGGTGCCCAGTCACCTTTGCGTACCTCATCGAGCATGGCGCCGCGGATGCGGATGCCGGCATAGGTTTCAAAGCTGGCGCCCTTGCTGGCGTCGTATTTGTTGGCCACCTCAAGCAAGCCGATCATGCCGGCCTGGATCAGGTCTTCCACCTGCACGTTGGCAGGCAAGCGCGCCAGCAGGTGGTAGGCAATGCGCTTGACCAGCGGCGCGTAGCGTTCAACCAGATCGTACTGGGCGTCCTTGGACGCCTTGCTGTACATCTTGAACCCGCTCGCACTCATAGGACCGGCCCTGCGCTGGTGGGCTGCACCAGGCGCTCGACGAAGAACTCCAGATGCCCGCGCGGGTTGGCCGGCAACGGCCAGCTGTCGACCTTCTGCGCAATGGCCTTGAAGGCCAGCGCACACTTGGAACGGGGGAAGGCTTCGTAGACTGCCCGCTGCTTCTGCACCGCCTTGCGCACACACTCGTCGTACGGCACGGCGCCGACGTATTGCAGGGCAACGTCGAGGAAGCGGTCGGTGACCTTGGTCAACTTGGCGAACAGGTTGCGCCCTTCCTGCGGGCTCTGCGCCATGTTGGCCAGCACGCGGAAACGGTTCATCCCATAATCGCGATTGAGCAGCTTGATCAGCGCGTAGGCATCGGTGATCGAGGTGGGTTCATCGCACACCACCAGCAGCACTTCCTGGGCTGCACGGACGAAGCTGACTACTGAGTCACCAATCCCCGCAGCGGTGTCGATCACCAACACGTCGAGGTTGTCGCCGATCTCGCTGAAGGCCTGGATCAGCCCGGCATGCTGGGCCGGGGCCAGGTGCACCATGCTCTGCGTGCCAGAGGCCGCCGGCACGATGCGCACGCCGCCCGGCCCTTGCAGCAGCACGTCGCGCAGCTCACAGCGCCCTTCAATGACATCGGCCAGGGTGTGTTTGGGGGTCAGGCCCAGCAATACGTCGACGTTGGCAAGGCCCAGGTCGGCGTCCAGCAGCATGACCCGGCGGCCGAGCTCGGCCAGCGCCAGGGACAGGTTCACTGAAACGTTAGTCTTGCCGACGCCACCTTTGCCACCGGTTACGGCGATCACCTGTACGGGATGCATGCTACCCATGTTCGTTGTTCACCTTGTCTCGCTTGGACCCAAGCCACACGTGGGGCATGACTGCGGCCCCCTTGGTGTAGGTATTTTGCATACGCTTGATCATCAACCCGCTCTCCTTGGGTTGTGATAGAGATCAGCGAACATGTCGGCCATGGCCTCTTCGCTGGGCTCGTCCTGCAACTGCACATTGACCGCGCGGGTAACCAGTTGGTGCGCCCGCGGCAAGTGCAGGTCGTCAGGAATGCGCGGGCCATCGGTAAGATAGGCAACGGGCAGTTCATGACTGATGGCCAGGCTCAGCACATCGCCGAGGCTCGCCGTTTCATCGAGTTTGGTCAGGATGCAGCCGGCCAGCCCACAGCGTTTGTAGCTGTGATAGGCAGCCGTCAGCACCTGCTTCTGGCTGGTGGTGGCCAGCACCAGGTAATTCTTCGAGGCGATGCCGCGGCTGGCGAGGCTTTCCAGCTGCATGCGCAGGGCCGGGTCGCTGGCCTGCAGGCCGGCGGTATCGATCAGCACCACGCGCTTGCGCAGCAGCGGCTCCAACGCCTGGGCCAGCGACTGGCCGGGGTCTACATAGGTCACCGGCACGTTGAGGATGCGCCCCAGGGTCTTGAGCTGCTCCTGGGCACCAATGCGGAAACTGTCCATGCTGACCAGGGCCAGGTTCTGCGGGCCGTACTTGAGCACATAGCGCGCCGCCAGCTTGGCCAGGGTGGTGGTCTTGCCCATGCCGGCGGGGCCGACCATGGCGATCACACCACCCTCTTCGATCGGTTCGATCTCAGGCACTTCGATCATGCGTGCCAAGTGCGCCAGCAGCATGCGCCAAGCCTGGCGCGGTTCCTCGATTTCGGCGGTGAGGTCAAGCAACTCGCGGGCGATCGGCCCGGACAGGCCGATGCGCTGCAGCCGGCGCCAGAGGTTGGCCTGCGCCGGCTTGCTGCCTTGCAGCTGGCTCCATGCCAGCGAGCCAAGCTGCACTTCCAGCAGCTCGCGCAGGCCCGACAGCTCAGAGCGCATGGCATCGAACAGGCGCGGGTCAACCGGTGCCGGTGCAGCAGGTGCTGCAGGGGCCGGTACATCCACATGCGGTTCGATCAACGGCTGCGAGGCGGTCAGCGACTGGCCGGCGAACAATTGGCGGCTGCCTTCGGTGGCATCACTGCGGTTGTCCAGCTCGGCCTGGGCAGTGGCGATGCGCGTCTGGGTCTTGCGCAGCTCGTGCTCGAGCTCGGCATTGGGCACGCGCGGGGCCAACGCGGACAGTTTGTAGTCCAGCGCGGCCGTCAGTTCGACACCGCCAGCGATGCGCCGGTTACCGATGATGGCGGCGTCGGAGCCCAGCTCATCACGGACCAGCTTCATGGCCTGGCGCATATCGGCGGCGAAAAAACGCTTAACTTGCATAACCCACTACCTCAGCCGTTGGGGCCCACGGTGGCAACGATGGTGACTTGCTTGTTATCCGGTATTTCCTGATACGCCAGAACATGCAAATTCGGTACAGCCAGGCGGCCGAAGCGCGACAGCATGGCTCGGATCGGGCCGGCAACCAGAAGGATGGCCGGCTGGCCCTGCATCTCCTGACGCTGGGCCGCTTCGATCAACGAACGCTGCAGCTTTTCGGCCATGCTCGGCTCCAGAAGAACACCGTCTTCCTGACCTTGCCCGGCCCTTTGCAGACTATTGAGCAAAATCTGTTCCAACCTTGGCTCAAGAGTGATCACAGGCAGCTCGGACTCAACGCCGACAATGCTTTGCACGATGGCGCGACACAATCCGACGCGCACTGCCGCCACCAGCGCGGCGGTATCTTGACTCTTGCCGGCATTATTGGCGATGGCCTCGGCAATGCTGCGGATGTCACGCACCGGCACCTGCTCGGCGAGCAGTGCCTGCAGGACCTTGAGCAGCCCCGACAAGGAAATGACACCAGGCACCAGCTCTTCGGCAAGTTTAGGCGAAGCCTTGGCCAGCACCTGCAGCAGTTGCTGCACTTCCTCGTGGCCGATCAGTTCATGGCAGTGCTTCTGCAGGATCTGGTTGAGGTGCGTGGCAACCACGGTACTGGCGTCGACCACGGTGTAGCCCAGCGACTGCGCCTGGGCGCGCTGGCCAATATCGATCCAGACCGCTTCCAGGCCGAAGGCCGGGTCACGGGCGGCGATACCGTTGAGGGTGCCGAATACCTGCCCCGGGTTGATGGCAAGCTCGCGGTCCGGGTAGATCTCGGCCTCGGCCAGAATCACGCCCATCAGCGTCAGGCGGTAGGCGCTGGGCTGCAGGTCGAGGTTGTCGCGGATGTGCACGGTGGGCATGAGGAAGCCCAGGTCCTGGGAGAGCTTTTTGCGCACCCCCTTGATCCGGGCCAGCAACTGCCCACCCTGGTTGCGATCGACCAGCGGGATCAGGCGGTAGCCGACCTCCAGGCCGATCATGTCGATCGGCGTCACGTCATCCCAGCCAAGCTCCTTGGTTTCCATCGCCCGTTGCGGCGACGGCAACAGGTCCTGCTGGCGTTGCACCTCTTGCTGCGCGGCGAGCTTGGCCTTCTGCTGCTTCTTCCACACCAGATAGGCACCACCGCCGGCCAACAGCCCAAGGCTGATGAAAGCGAAGTGCGGCATGCCTGGCACCAGGCCCATGACGATCATCAAGCCTGCAGACACCGCCAGCGCTTTGGGCGAATCGAACATCTGCCGGTTGATCAGCTTGCCCATGTCCTCGGAGCCGGAGGCACGGGTCACCATGATCGCAGCAGCGGTAGACAGCAGCAGTGATGGCAATTGCGCCACCAAACCGTCACCGATGGTCAGCAGCGCGTAGACCTTGCCGGCCTCGCTGAAGGACATGTTGTACTGGAGCATGCCAATGAGCATGCCGCCGATGAGGTTGATGAACAGGATCAACAGGCCGGCGATGGCGTCACCGCGCACGAATTTGCTGGCACCGTCCATCGAACCGTAGAACTCGGCCTCCTGGGCGACCTCAGCGCGCCGCCCCTTGGCCTGGGCCTGATCGATGAGGCCGGCGTTGAGGTCGGCGTCGATCGCCATCTGCTTGCCGGGCATGGCGTCGAGGGTGAAACGCGCGCTCACTTCAGAGATGCGCCCGGCACCCTTGGTGACCACCACGAAGTTGATGATCATGAGGATGGCGAACACCACCGCACCGACCACATAGTTGCCGCCGATCACCACATCACCGAAAGCCTGGATCACTTGGCCTGCGGCACCATGGCCCTCCTGACCATGGAGCATGACCACGCGCGTGGAGGCGACGTTCAACGCCAGTCGCAGCAGCGTCGCGACCAGCAAAATGGTGGGGAAGGCGGCAAAATCAAGTGGCCGCAAGGCATACACGCAGACCAGCAGGACCACGATCGACAGCGCGATGTTGAAGGTGAAGAACACGTCGAGCAGGAACGGCGGTATCGGCAACATCATCATTGCCAACATCACCAGCAGCAACAGCGGCACACCCAGGTTGCCCCGGCCCAGGCCGGCCAGGTTGTGGCGTGCGTTGTTGATTAACTGACTGCGATCCACCGAGAGCCCTCTTCAAGCAAAACTTTGACGCCCAAGGGGCGCTTGGGCGTGGCTTTGCAAGAAGCTTTCCAACTTTGCTCAGGTCACTTTTATTTGCCTGTAGGAGCGGCCTTGCGTCGCGAAAGGGCTGCATCGCAGCCCCGGCAATTCATGCAGCGCCGCTGACAACCAGGGGACTCATCGCAGCCCCTTCGCGACGCAAGGCCGCTCCTACAAAAAAGAGGCCAATTACCTGTATACCTCAACCATCACGCCGCAAATCCGGCGGTATCGGCAAATCTTCCTTCAACGGCTCCGGCCGCTTGCCCTTGCCGGACCGGTACTGACGGATCTGGAACACATACGCCAGCACCTGCGCCACCGCGAGGTACAACCCTGCGGGAATCTCCTGCTCGACTTCGGTGGAGTAGTAGATCGCACGCGCCAGCGCAGGCGACTCTAGAATCTGCACCTTGTGCTCGACCCCGATCTCGCGAATTTTCAAGGCAATGAAATCCGTACCCTTGGCCAGCAGCAGCGGTGCCACCCCACCCTTCTCGGGGTCATACTGCAGCGCCACGGCATAGTGGGTCGGGTTGGTGATGATCACATCCGCATCGGGTACGGCAGCCATCATGCGCCGCTGCGACACCTCGCGCTGCAACTGGCGAATCCGTTGCTTGACCTCAGGCTTGCCTTCGCTGTCCTTGTACTCGTCCTTGACCTCCTGCTTGGTCATCTTCAGCTTCTTGTGCGTCTGCCAAAGCTGGAACGGCACGTCTGCTGCGGCAATCAGCAACAGCCCCGCCGACATCCACAATGCACTCCACCCCACCACCTGGACGCTATGGATGATCGCCTGGTCCAGCGGCTCGTTGGCGATCGCCAGCAACGCCTGGCGGTCGTTGGCCAGCACCACCAACGCCACCACCAGGATGACGACGAACTTGGCAACGGCCTTGAGCAGCTCGGTCAGGGCATTCATAGAGAACATGCGCTTGATCCCCGCCAGCGGGTTCATGCGGCTGAATTTTGGCTGCAGCAGGCTGCCGGAGAACAGAAAGCCGCCCAACGCGATGGGCGCAATGAATGCCACCACGAACAGCAAGATCAGCACCGGCTGCACTGCCCAGATCGCCATCTTGCCCGAGGCCAGCAAGAAGGCGCCCATGGCACCCTCGTCGACGATCACTTCACGGGTCAGGCTGAAGTTGAGGCGCATCATTTCCAGCAGCGTCTCGGCCAGGTGCCCACCGAACGCCAGCAAACCGCCGGCACCCGCCAGGGTCACCGCCACCGTGTTCAGCTCCTTGGACCGGGCGATCTCACCTTTTTCGCGTGCGTCGCGCTTGCGCTTGTCGGTGGGGTCTTCTGTCTTGTCCTGACCACTCTCGCTCTCAGCCATGCTCAGCGCGCCCTCGCCAGTTCACGCAGCCATTGCAGCGCTTCGCTGGCCAATGCCTGGTAGTGGGAAAGAACATCGGCCAGGCCCACCCAGAAGATGCCCATACCCAGCACCAGTGTCAGCGGGAAACCGATAGAGAAGATGTTCAACTGCGGCGCGGCGCGGGTCATCACGCCAAAGGCGATGTTCACCACCAGTAGCGCGGCGATTGCCGGCAGGATCAGTAGCAGACCGGCACCAAATACCCAGCTAAGGCGCCCAGCCATCTCCCAGAAGTGGTTGACCACCAGCGCGTTGCCCACCGGCAAGGTGGTAAAGCTTTCGGTCAGCACCTCGAACACGACCAGATGGCCGTTCATCACCAGGAACAGCACGCTCACCAGCATGGTCATGAACTGGCTGACCACCGCCACGTTTACGCCGTTGGCCGGGTCGACCATCGATGCGAAGGCCATACCCATCTGTATCGCGATGATCTGCCCGGCGATGACGAACGCCTGGAACAGCAACTGCAACGAAAAACCGAACAACGCCCCGACGATGATCTGCTCACCGCACAACAACAGGCCGCGCAAGCTCAGCGGGTCGAATTCAGGCAACGGCGGTAACGCTGGCACGATCACCACGGTAATGGCCACGGCCGCGTACAGGCGTATGCGCGCCGGCAGCATGCGGGTACCGAAGATAGGCATGGTCATCAGCACCGCGGTCACCCGGAACAGCGGCAGGATGAAGGTGGCGACCCAGGTGCCGATCTGTGCGTCGGTCAGCTCCAGCATGGCCGCCTCAACCGATCAGCTGCGGGATGCTGGTGTACAGGCCCGTGATGTATTCCATGAACTTCTGCGTAAGCCACGGCCCGGCGACGATCAGTGTCACCAGCATCACCAGCAGGCGCGGCAGGAAGCTCAGGGTCTGTTCGTTGATCTGCGTGGCGGCCTGGAACATCGCCACCACCAGGCCGACCAGCAGGCTCGGCACCACCAGGATGGCCACCATCAGCGTGGTCAGCCACAGGGCGTCGCGGAACAGGTCGACGGCAACTTCAGGGGTCATGCAAGGCTCTCCTTGACGGCGTCAGACGCCGCCGAAACTGCCGGCCAGGGTGCCCATGATCAGCGCCCAGCCATCGACCAGAACGAACAGCATGATCTTGAACGGCAGCGAGATGATCAACGGCGACAGCATCATCATACCCATGGCCATCAGCACGCTGGCGACCACCATGTCGATGATCAGGAACGGAATGAAGATCATGAAACCGATCTGGAACGCCGTCTTGAGCTCCGAGGTGACGAACGCTGGCACCAGGATGGTCAAAGGTACCTGATCAGGCCCGGCGATATCGGTGCGCTTGGACAGGCGCATGAACAGGTCAAGGTCGCTCTGCCGGGTCTGCGCCAGCATGAAGTCCTTGAGCGGCCCCTGGGCCTTGTCGATCGCCTGCTGGGCGGTCATCTGCTCCTTAAGGTACGGCTGCAGTGCATCCTGGTTCACCCGGTCGAACACCGGGGCCATGATGAACATCGTCAGGAACAGCGCCATGCCGGTCAGCACCTGGTTCGACGGTGTCTGCTGCAAGCCCAGGGCCTGGCGCAGGATCGAGAACACGATGATGATTCGGGTGAAGCTGGTCATCAGGATGACGAACGCAGGTATGAAACTCAGCGCCGTCATGATCAACAGGATCTGCAGGCTGACCGAGTATTCCTGCTGCCCGTCCGGGCCGTTGGACAAGGTAATGGCCGGGATCGACAGCGGGTCGGCGGCCAAGGCCAGCGGCGCGGCCAACAGCAGCGCCAGCATCAACAACAGGCCCGACAGGGTACGTAGCGCGCCGCTCATCACTTCTTGTCCTTATGATCCTTGCCCATCAGCTCCATAAGGCGCTGGGCAAACTCCGGCGTCGCCTGGCGGGCGCTGGCAGGTACTTCCACGGGCTCGGCCAGCACATGCAAGGCCTCGATGCTGCCCGGGGTATGGCCGATGAGGATCTGCTCCTTGCCGACCTGCACCAGCAACAGCCGGTCACGCGGGCCGATGGCGCGGCTGCCGATCACTTCGATCACCTGGCCACCTTTGGGTGCCGCGCCCTGCATACGGCGCAGCAACCAGGCCAGGAAGAAGATCAGGCCCACCACCAGCAGCAAGCCCAGCACCATTTGCGCCAGCTGCCCACCCAGGCTGCCGGGCGCCGCAGCTGGCGGCGTGGCCACCACGGCCGGCGCGGCAGCGGCGATCACCACTTCGCTGGCGAGCAGCGCGGCAAGGGCCGTGACGGCCCGTATCGTGCCCTTCACTCAGCGCAGCTTCTTGATACGTTCGCTGGGGCTGATCACGTCAGTCAGGCGGATGCCGAACTTCTCGTTGACCACAACCACTTCGCCATGGGCGATCAAAGTGCCGTTGACCAGTACATCCAGCGGCTCGCCGGCCAGGCGGTCGAGCTCGATCACCGAGCCCTGGTTGAGCTGCAGCAGGTTGCGGATGTTGATTTCGGTGCTGCCCACTTCCATGGAGATGTTCACCGGAATGTCCAGGATCACGTCCAGGTTCGGGCCTTCCAGGCTGACGTTTTCTTTCGGCCGTGGCGAGCTTGCGAACTCTTCCATCGGCAACCGGCCGGCACCGGCGCTACCGCCGTCGCCACCGAGCAGCGCATCGATGTCAGCCTGGCCGGCATCACCGGTTTCTTCCAGCGCCGCCGCCCATTCATCGGCCAGGGCCTGGTCTTCCGGGGAGGTGATCTCGTTTTCGTTAGCCATGATGTCCTCGACAGGCATTCAATTCGTAGTGAGCGACCGGCACGCCGTCAGCGGCGTTCGATCGGGTCGATGATCTGCAGCGCCAGGTTGCCCTTGTGCGAACCCAGGCGCGCCTTGAACGACGGTACGCCATTGGCACGCAGCACAAGGTGCTCCGGCAGCTCCACCGGGATCACGTCACCCGGCTGCATGTGCAGCACATCGCGCAATTTGAGTTGGCGGCGGGCAACCGTGGCACTGAGCGGTACGGAAACGTCCAGCACGTCTTCGCGCAGGGCCTTCACCCAGCGCTCGTCCTGGTCGTCCAGGTCGGACTGGAAACCGGCATCGAGCATTTCGCGCACCGGCTCGATCATCGAGTAGGGCATGGTCACGTGCAGGTCGCCGCCGCCACCGTCCAGTTCGATATGGAAGGTCGACACCACCACTGCTTCGCTCGGCCCGACGATGTTGGCCATGGCCGGGTTGACTTCGGAGTTCATGTACTCGAAGTTGACCGGCATGATCGCCTGCCAGGCTTCCTTGAGGTCGATGAAGCACTGGTCCAGCACCATGCGCACAACCCGCAGCTCAGTGGGGGTGAACTCGCGGCCTTCGATCTTGGCGTGACGACCGTCACCACCGAAGAAGTTGTCCACCAGTTTGAACACCAGCTTGGCATCCAGAATGAACAGCGAAGTGCCGCGCAGCGGCTTGATCTTGACCAGGTTGAGACTTGTCGGCACGTACAGCGAATGCACGTACTCACCGAACTTCATCACCTGCACACCCCCAACCGCCACGTCGGCGGAGCGGCGCAGGAGGTTGAACATGCTGATACGGGTGTAGCGGGCGAAACGTTCGTTGATCATTTCGAGGGTCGGCATGCGCCCCCGCACGATCCGATCCTGGCTGGTCAGGTCGTAGCTTTTGATGCTGCCAGGCTCGGCAGCGCTCTCGGTCTGTACCAGCCCATCATCGACGCCATGCAACAGGGCGTCGATCTCATCCTGGGACAGCAGGTCCTGTACGGCCATTGCGGACTCCTACTGCAATACGAAATTGGTGAACAGCAGCTGGTCTATCACCGGCTTGCCGACTTCCTTTTGCGCCACTTCCTGAACCACTGCGGTGGCTTTCTGGCGCAGCATTTCCTGGCCCACGGAGCTGGCGGCCAAGGTGTCGAAGCCCTGCCCGGAGAACATCATCACCAGGTTGTTGCGGATCACCGGCATATGCACCTTGAGGGCATCAAGGTCGGCCTGGTTGCGGCCCTGCAGGGTGATGCTCACCTGCATGTAGCGCTGGCGGCCGTTCTGGTTGAAGTTGACCACGAAGGCCGGCGCCAGGGGCTCGTAGATCGCCGCCGGCTTGACGTTGGCCGCTGCCGGGTCGGCCGCGGGTGCCGACTCGCTCTTGTGCATGAAGAACCAGGTCGCGCCTACCGACAGGCCGACCGCCAGCAGAAGGGCCAGCACCAACAGCAGGATCAGCTTGAGTTTGCCTTTAGTGGCGGGGTCTTTCACTGCGTCGCTCTTCGCCATGCCAATAATCCGTCGTCCATCGGGGTTTCAAATGAGGATGACGTGGCTTGAGCAAGTGTTATGCCAGATTGGGAATTTTTGCCTGTACCGGCCCTATCGCCTGCGAAAGGGCCATCAGCAACTCACGCGTAGAAATCGACCGCACTGTCGCCAACGACCACCTGCTGCTCCACCGGCCGTGAGGCATCGGCAAGCTCACCCTGCTCGGTACCACCGCCATCCTGCGCCCGCCGTGCGGCAACGCCGGACAGCTGTGAACCGTCCTGCTGGGCTTGCTGTTGCTGCCCGCGCGACTGGTCAGCCACGTTGACGTCCGGCTGCGCCAGCCCCTGCTGGGCAAACAGCTCGCGCAGGCGATGCACCTGGCTGTCCAGCGCATCACGCACGCCCGCGTGGCCGCTGATGAAGGTCACCTGGGTGGCCTGGTCGGCCGCCACGTTGACGCGGATATCCAGGCGGCCAAGCTCGGCCGGCTCCAACTGGATGTCCGCCGACTTCAGGTTCTGGCTGGACAGGTACATGACGCGGTTGACCAAACCTTCGGCCCAGGCGTTCTGGTTCATCGGCAACGGCTGGTGCAGCGGATTGCCGGTCACCGGCACGGCATTGGCCGTCTTGGCCGTGGCAGCCTGGGTCAGGCTCGCCAAGCGGTTGGCGAAATCGTCGATTCGGGTGTCGCTGGAGGCGCTCTTGGTGTCTTTGAGGCCATCTTCGAGCAACGCACCAAACGCCTTGTCCCCGCTCTCCGATTGCCCTGCCTCAGCCTCGACCTTGTCCATCAAGGTCGCCAAGGGATTGACGGCTGGCTGACCATCCTCGGCGCCGGCCTGGGAAGGATCGGCGGCGTGGGCCGAGGTCGTGCCCTTGGCCTGGGCAGTTTGCTCCAGCGCCAGGCGCAGGGTCGGCAAGTTGGCCAATGGGTCGGCATCAGGGTCGAAGGCCTGCGCTGCCGGGTCCTCGGGCAGCTCTTCGGTTGTCGGGGCTTGCGGTAACTGGACCGCTGCCTGAAGCACCGGCGCCACGGCTTCAGCCTGGGCTTGCAGCAACTGCGCCCCCGGCTGCGCATCGGTCACCTGGCCCGCCACCAGGCTGGCGTCCAGCGAGGTCGATTCACTGCCAGGCGCACTATCGGCACCGGCTTGC
Source organism: Pseudomonas sp. M2 (assembly GCF_015751845.1). Taxonomy (NCBI): domain Bacteria; kingdom Pseudomonadati; phylum Pseudomonadota; class Gammaproteobacteria; order Pseudomonadales; family Pseudomonadaceae; genus Pseudomonas; species Pseudomonas sp. M2. The sequence goes on along the minus strand of NZ_JADOUD010000001.1, from coordinate 4,051,995 downwards.
GCCTGATCGTCAGCTGGCAACTTATTGCCGTCATCGGCAACCGCCGGTTTGTCGGCCGCCTCTTTCTTGCCGCCGTGGGCGACCTCGGGTTTGTCTTTGGGCTTGGCCTGGGCAACCTTGTCATCGCGTACCGGCGCTTTGTCATTGCCCTGCTTGGCCATGACCTGATCGAAGCCGCTGCCCTGCCCGCCCGAGGCCTGCAGCGGCTTGTCCACCTGCGAGGCACCTGCACGCGACGGCTTGCTCAGCGTACTGGTTTGCAACAAAGGATTAGGTGCGACAGGCATTGAAGGGTCTCCGCGCCAGAAACAAAGGTATCGTTCAGGCACATACAGGCAAAAGTCGAGCCAACTGGCCGATCAGCCTGCGGAAACCCGCTTGCGCTCGCCCTGATAGAAACGCTGCACCTCAAGATACTCCTGGTCGATGCGGTTGATCAGCTCTTCTATGCCATGCAGCGAGCGCTGCTTGACCCGCTCCTCCAACTGATGGCAAAGCTGCGCCAGCCCGACCGCACCCATGTTGCTGCTGCTGCCCTTGAAACTGTGCGCAGCCACGCACAACTCATCGGCGTTCCTGGCGCCATGAAGTTCGTCAAGACGCCGCCCGGAATCTTCCAGAAAGGTTTCCAGCAGTTGCAGGTAGCCATCTTCCATGACCTCCTGCAGCTCACTGAGCACCCTGTGATCAATATGCATGTCAGTCACTTGCTCACTCCTTGATCAAGCAGAATTATGCCTCAAGCGCCAAACAGCTCACCAATCGAACTGCACCCATGCGCAACGGCCACCGTCCCGCCACCCGGCACTACTACCAAGGCGCCGTACCAGGTGCAACCCTCGACCACTCAATCCATGCTCACGGGAAGGAAGCGCCAGCACCCGCTGCACATCGAACCCAGCACCACTGTCACGAACTTCGATCATCAGACGACCGCCTGCAGCCATCGGTTCCACCTTCAGATCGATGCGCACGCTGCCCTCGGTCAACACACCGAGCCTGCGGGTGCGTTCCTGATAATAGTCGGCAAACCCATGCACATCGCGCTTGAGCCGCGAATCCAGGCCCAGCACACCGTGCTCCAGCGCATTGGAATACAGCTCGCTTAGCACGCTGTGCAGGGCGCCGGTGCGGGGCCGCAAACCGTGGATTTCCTGCAGCAACTGCACAAGGTACGGCACCGGGTTGAAACGTTTGAGGCTCTCACCGCGCAACTCGAAGCCCAGCGACCAGTCCAGCGGGCTGGAGCGCCCACTATCAGAATAGATGGTTGGGGCCGGCACCCGCTCCTGCGCAGTGAACATGCGGATATCGCACAGGCTGATGTCATCTCTGGGGCACCCGCCGAAGCGCTCCAGCGCCTCCATCACCTCGTCGAAAAGCCGCGCCGGGTCACGATTGGCCGCCAGCACCGCGCGCAAGCGCTCGACACCGAACAACGTCTGCGCTTCGTCGGCTGTATCCACAACGCCATCGGACAGCAGTAGCAGCCGCTCCCCCGGCGCCAGCGGCAACACCTCGGTACTGTCATCGAAGCGCTCCGGCGCCAGGATGCCCAGCGGAAGGTGGCGCGAACCCAGCATGGAAAGCACCTCGCCGCCGGCCGACAGCCGGTAACCATCCGGCATGCCACCGTTCCAGACCTCCACCGAGCCGCGCTGCACGCTCAGGCTGAGGAGCTGTGCGCAACAGAACATGTCTACCGGCAGGATGCGCTTGAGCTTGGCATTCATCTCGCGCAGCATCTGCGCCAGGCCGTAGCCCTTGGCAGTCATGCCGTAGAACACTTCTGCCAGGGGCATGGCACCGACTGCGGCGGGTAGCCCATGCCCGGTAAAGTCACCCAGCAGCACATGCATGTCGCCGGATGGAGTGAACGCGGCCAGCAGCAAGTCGCCGTTGAATAACGCGTAAGGCGACTGCAGGTACCGAATGTTCGGCGCCGTGATGCAGCCAGAATGGGCAACCTTGTCGAACACTGCCTTGGCCACCCGCTGCTCGTTGAGCAGGTGATGGTGATGCCGGGTGATCAGGTCACGCTGCTCCAGCACCGTGGCCTGCAACCTGCGCAGGCGATCCATGGCGCGGATCTTGGCACCAAGGATCACCGCACTGTAGGGCTTGGCCATGAAGTCGTCACCACCGGCCTCCAGGCAGCGCACCAAGGCCTCTTCCTCGTTGAGCGAGGTAAGAAAGATGATCGGTACCAGGGCCTCGCCGGCCAATGCCTTGATCTGCCGCGCAGCTTCGAAACCGTCCATGACCGGCATCAGGGCATCGAGCAGAACCAGCTGCGGGCGCTTTTCGGCAAACAGCTCAACGGCCTGCTGGCCGTTTTCGGCGGTATACACGTGATGCCCCTGGCGCCGGACGATCTGGGCCAGCAACAGCCTATCCGTGGCCCCGTCTTCGGCCACCAGCACAGTCAACGGCTGTTCGGCCGGCGTCATGACGCTCAACTGATAGCGAACAGTTTGTCGAAATTGGAGATGGCAAGGATCTTGCGCACATCTGAACTGGCATGCACCACGCGCACGTCCGATTCATCGCCACCGGCGTGATCACGCAGCAGCAGCAACATGCCGAGGGCGGAGCTGTCCAGGTAAGTGGTGTCTTTGAGGTCGACCACCACCGAGTCCGGGCGCTTGGGCTGGCGCTCGTAGGCATCGCGAAACTCCTGATGCTTACCGAAATCGAAGCGGCCTTTGATCTTGATCGTCAGCTTTTTCTCGTCCTGCGAAAAATCAGTCTCGACTGCCATGCTAGCGATTCCTTCGATGATGGCGAATGCAACAGTTCAAGGTTTAGCAGGCGGGGGGCAGAGCTGCAAGCTGCAAGCTAGATGTGGCCTTGCCTTGGCAACCGCTGTGATAATTCATCCAGCAAGCGCTGCTCGCGTTTGTCCTCGGCCCGCCGCGCCTCTTCCAGGTAACGCTGCACCAGTTTGCGCAGGCCCTCTACCCGGGCATAGGCTTGCTGCCAGGTGCCCCTGGCGTTCTTCAGGTTGCTCTGGTGCCATGTCAGGCTCTGGCGCTGCTGGGTCATGGCCGTTTCAAGCTGCCCCAGAAAGCGCTGGTAGTTGACCAGCCAACTGCCATTGACGCCTTGGCCACCGCGGTCGATCCATTGCGCCTGGTAGCCCTCACGAAACGACTCGAGTTCGGCCAGCTTGGCCTGGGCCTGAGCCACCAACTGCTGAAAGTGCCCCAGCCGCTGGGCTGCCTTGCGTTCGGCCTCCTCGGCCATCTGCACCACTGGCGCCAGGCGCGCGGCACGGCTTGGCGTACTCATGGCCTATCAACCGTTCGCCGGAGGCGTGAAGATCGCCCCCAACTGCTGTCGGCTCTGGTCCATGCCGACATTTTCGTCCAGCCCTTGGCGCAGGAAGTCCACCAGTTTTGGCTGCAGGGCAATGGCCAGGTCGGTTTCAGGATCGCCGCCTGGCACATAAGCGCCGACACTGATCAGGTCGCGGCTTTGCGACAGGCGCGACCACAGCTGCTTGAATTTTTGCGCCTGGCGCAGATGATTGGCATCGACCACCTGGGGCATCACCCGGCTGATCGAGGCTTCGATGTCGATAGCAGGGTAGTGGCCTTCTTCGGCCAGCCGCCGGGACAAGACGAAGTGGCCATCGAGCACGCCCCGCGCCGAGTCGGCGATCGGATCCTGCTGGTCGTCACCTTCGGACAATACGGTATAGAAGGCCGTGATCGAACCACCACCCGGCTCACCGTTACCGGCGCGCTCTACCAGTTTGGGGAGTTTCGCGAACACCGATGGCGGATAGCCACGAGTCGCTGGCGGTTCGCCGATTGCCAAGGCAATTTCACGCTGGGCCTGGGCAAAACGGGTCAGCGAATCCATCAGCAGCAGGACGTTCTTGCCTTTGTCGCGGAAGTACTCGGCAATGCGCGTGCAATACATAGCCGCGCGCAAACGCATCAACGGCGCGTCATCGGCCGGGGATGCGACCACCACCGATCGCTTGAGCCCCTCTTCACCCAGAATATGCTCGATGAACTCCTTCACCTCGCGGCCCCGTTCGCCAATCAGGCCGACCACGATGATTTCGGCTTCGGTGAAGCGAGTCATCATGCCGAGCAACACCGACTTACCGACACCGGTACCGGCGAACAGTCCCAGGCGCTGGCCCCGGCCGACGGTGAGCAGGCCGTTGATGCTGCGAATGCCCACGTCCAGTGGCTGGCTGATAGGGTCGCGGTTGAGCGGGTTGATGATCGGGCCGTCCATCGGCACCCAATCCTCGGCCTTCATCCCGCCCTTGCCGTCCAGGGCGCGACCGGCGCCATCGAGCACCCGGCCGAGCATACTCATGCCCATGGGCAAACGGCCGCTGTCGTCCAGTGGCACCACCCGCGCCCCGGGCGCGATACCGGCGATGCTGCCGACCGGCATGAGGAAGATCTTGCTGCCAGCAAAGCCCATGACTTCGGCTTCGACCTGCACCGGGTGGTACGAGTCGTCATTGATCACCAGGCAGCGTGCGCCCACTGCGGCGCGCAGCCCCTCGGCCTCCAGGGTAAGGCCGACCATGCGCAGCAGGCGGCCTTCGACCACCGGCTGCACGGGCAGCTTGATCGTCTCGGCGTAGCCACCCAGGCGTTTGCCGAAGCTGGTGCGGTCAAGGCGCATCGTTGGCGCCCAACTCGATCGATACATCCGGCGCCGCCGGGTGCAGGGACTGGTCGTGCAACTGGTCGAACAGCTGGGCCACGGCCTTTTCGATACGGGTTTCCATGGTCGCGTCGATGCGGCTGTGCGCGGTCTCGATGCGGCACCCCCCGGGTAACAGGGCGTCATCCTCAAGCAGCTTCCAGCTCTCCTCATGGCGTTCGCGCAGGGCCTTGGCCAGCTCGAAATCCTGAGGATTGAGGTGAATGCGGATATTGTCCGCACCCATGGGCAGCAGCTTCAACGCTTCACGCAGTACTTGGGTGATCTGACTGGAGTCGCTGCGCAGTTCGCGACCGATCACCTGGCGCGCCATGTGCGCCACCAGGTGAACGAGGGTCTTCTCGATCTGTGTGTCCTGTTCGGCGATAGGCTCGAGCAGGTGTGCCATCAGTTGTTCCAGGTCAGCCAGCCGGGCATTGAGCGCCTCCTCGGCCTCCTGTCGCACCTTCAACTGGGTGCTGTGAAAACCCTCACGCTCGCCGGTGGCGAAACCTTCGTTGTAGGCCTCCTGCCGGATCGCTTCGAGCTCTTCAAGGGTCAGGGGCTGGACTTCCTCCAGCGGCACTTCCTCGACCTCTTCCTCGATGATTTCGGGTTCCGGTTCCGGCTCCGGTTCCGGCTCAGGGTCGAAGCTGGGCAGTGCCCACACATCGACGCCTTCCAGGTCACGTGCACGAATCAGGTCGCTGGGGTGAGTTTCTTTGCTGGACATTGGCATGCCTGGTGTTGAAAGCGGGATGAGCTGCAAGCTGTTAGCTGCAAGCTGCAAGAAGAAGCAGGCTGTGCAGCGTCTGGCTTTCCCTTGTAGCTTGCAGCTTGTGGCTTGCCGCTTAAATCATTTCCTCGGCGCCCTTGCCGCCCAGCACGATCTCGCCGGCCTCGGCCATGCGTCGGGCAATGGTGAGGATTTCCTTCTGCGCCGTTTCCACGTCGCTGACGCGCACCGGGCCCTTGGCCTCGAGGTCGTCGCGCAGCAGTTCCGAAGCACGCTTGGACATGTTCTTGAAAATCTTGTCCTTGACGCGCTCGTCGGCACCTTTGAGCGACACCACCAGCACATCGGAGGACACTTCGCGCAGCAGCGCCTGGATGCCGCGGTCGTCGACATCGGCCAGGTTGTTGAAGACGAACATCAGGTCTTCGATCTGCTCCGACAGGTCGTTGTCGACCTCGCGGATCGAGTCCATCAGCGCACCTTCCACAGAGCTGTCGAGGAAGTTCATGATGTCGGCGGCGCGCTTGATGCCACCCAGGGTGGTGCGTGCGGCATTGGAGTTCCCCGAGAACTGCTTCTCGAGAATCTGGTTCAGTTCCTTGAGCGCGGCAGGCTGAACGGTGTTGAGCGACGACACGCGCAGGATGATGTCCAGGCGCACCTTGTGGTCGAAGTTGCTCAGCACTTCGCCAGCCTGATCGGGGTCGAGGTAGGCGACCACGATGGCCTGAATCTGCGGGTGCTCGAAGCGGATCACATCCGCCACCGCCCGTGGCTCCATCCACTTGAGGCTGTCCAGGCCGCTGGTGTTGCCGCCCAGCAGGATGCGGTCGATCAGGCCGTTGGCCTTGTCCTCGCCCAGGGCCTGGTTGAGCATCTTGCGGATATAACCGTCGGAACCTACGCCCAGGCTGGTCTGGTCGCCGACGATCTCGACGAACTCGCTCATCACCTGCTGGACCTGCTCGCGGTGCACGTTGCCCATCTGAGCCATGGCCACACCGACCCGCTGCACTTCTTTGGGGCCCATGTGCCGCAGTACCTGGGCGGCATCGGTCTCACCCAGCGAGAGCAAAAGGATTGCCGCCTTGTCGGTGCGGCTCAGCTTGGCGGTAACGGCTCGGTTATCACTCATCGGCGTTGATCCACTCTTTCACGACCTGGGCGACACGGCCCGGGTCTTCGGCCACCAGGCCTTTGATTGCGTTGAGCTGTGCCTCGTAACCCTCGCTCGGGCTTGGCAACAGAATGCTTGTCGGGCCACCCAGGCTGACGCGGTCGTTGGCCAGTTCGCCATCCAGACCGATCATGCCGCCCAGCTCCATGTCGCTGTCCGTTGCAGCAGCCTGCTTGCCGCCGCCAGTGATGTTGTTGAGTACCGGGCGCAGCACGCCGAACACCAGTACCAGGATGAACACCACGCCCATCACCTGCTTGACGATGTCCCAGAACCAAGGCTGCTGGTAAAACGCGATGTCGGCGATTTCTTCGCCCCGGTCGGCGGCGAACGGCACGTTGATCACCGTCACGCTGTCGCCACGGCTGGCATCGAAGCCAACGGCGTCCTGTACCAGGCGGGTGAAGCGCGCCAGGTCTTCGGCGCCCCACGGCGCGCGGGTGGTCTCGCCGGCGGCGTCGACCTTGACCTGGTCATCGACCACTACCGCCACCGACAGACGGGTCAGGCGACCCTGCTGCTGGCGGGTGTGGCTGATCGAGCGGTCCAGTTCGAAGTTCTTGGTGGTCTGCAGACGCTTGTCGGCCGGGTATGGCGCGAGCATTGGCTGGCCGGTGGCCGGGTCCATGATCTGCTGGCCATTGGCATCCACCAGCGGCTGGCCAGGCTGGATGGCACCGGCAGCAGGGGCTGCGGCGGTGGCGTTTTCAGGCGCTGCGGCACCTGCCGGCGGCTGGTTGCTCAGCGCGCCCGGCACACCTTGCGGCCCCGAACTGCTGGCGCGCTGCTCGTTGACCGACTGCTCGCTGCGCAGCGCCGGCTGGTCCGGGTTGAACTGCTCGGAAGTGGACTCCACCGCACTGAAGTCAAGGTCGGCCGACACCTCGGCCTTGTAACGGTCGTTACCCAAGACGGGTTGCAGGATGTTGTGCACACGCTGGGTGAGCATGCCTTCCATGCGGCGGCTGTAGTCGAACTGCTTGCCAGCCATGGTCAACGCCGTGTCCTGCAACTGGTCGGAGAGCAGGTTGCCCTTCTGGTCGACCACGGTGACCTGCGACTTGTCCAGCTCGGGCACGCTGGTGGCGACCAGGTTGACGATCGCCATCACCTGGCCGGCTTCCAGCGAACGGCCCGGGTACAGTTCGACCAGGACCGAGGCGCTTGGCTTGCGCTCATCGCGCACGAACACCGAGCTTTTCGGAATCGCCAGGTGCACGCGCGCCGCCTTGACGTTGTTCAGGCTGGAGACCGTACGGGCCAACTCGCCTTCCAGGCTGCGACGGTAACGGGTAGCTTCCATGAACTGGCTGGTACCCAGGCCCTGCTCTTTGTCGAGCAGTTCGAAGCCAACATTGCCGTCGCTTGGCGCAACGCCGGCGGCTGCCAGTTTCAGGCGCGCACGGGAGAGGTCGTCGGCCTTGACCAGCAGAGCACCGGAATTGGGCTCGACATTGTAGGGGATGTCTGCAGCGGCCAGGGTATCCATGACCTGCTTGGTGTCCATGCCCGCCAGGCTGCCATACAGCGGGCGGTAGTCCGGCTGTTGCGACCACAGCACCACGGCGAAGCCGATCGCCACGCTCGCCGCCAACCCGACCAGCAGGCCGACCTGACGCAGCATGGGCATCTGCGAGATGTTTTCCAGAAACGCCATGCCGAACAGCGGCGGTTTGGACGCTGGCGGGCCACTTTTGGCGGGGGCGTTATCGACGACTGCTTCAGCCATGACTTACTTCCGTCCTCAAACCGGCATCTGCATGATGTCCTGGTACGCCTGGACCAGCTTGTTGCGTACCTGGGTCAGCGCTTGCATGGAAACGCTGGCTTTCTGCGAGGCGATCATCACGTCGGTCAGGTCGACACCACTCTTGCCGATCTCGAAAGCATTGGCGAGCTGGGTCGACGCCTGCTGGGTCTGGTGCACTTTGCCGATGGCCTGGCCGAGCATGTCAGCGAAGCTGCTCTGGCCTTCTGCCAATTCGGGGGCAGCAGTGGCTTTTGGCAGCGACATGGCATCGGCCTGCATGGCACGCATGTCCAGCATCAGACGATTGAATTCAACACCTTGGCTCATGAACTTCTCTCTCCGGCGGCCGCATTTTTTTGACACTCATGCGGCGGATAGCCTCTCTAAGCAACAACAGTGCCAGCCTTTGAAAGCTTCAAGCTTCAAGCCAGGCTGCGGTGCTCTTGCGCTTGCTTGTAGCTTGTAGCTCACCCGTACAGGCTGGCTTCCACGTCGAGCCCGGCATCGCGCATTTGTGCCAGCTTGTAGCGCAGGGTACGCGGGCTGATGCCAAGCCGCTCGGCAGCCTCCTTGCGGCGACCGCGCTCGGCGCGCAAGGTGTCGATGATCATCTGGAACTCATGGCGGCGCATGTCATCGCCCAGGCCACCGGCCTCACCTGCCGGCTCGACCGCCACGGGCAACGCCGCGGCTGGTGCAACCGCCGACAAGGGAATGGCGCCGGCCAGACAAAAATCCGCCGCCTCGATCACCCCGCCCTGCTGCAGGATCAGCGCCCGCTGCAAAGCGTTGTCCAGCTCACGCACATTGCCTGGCCAGGCATGGGCCTGCAGGCAGGCCTGCGCCGCAGCAGACAGGCGCACCGGCGCATGCTTCATCTTCGCCACATGCCGCGCCAGCAAGCGCTCGGCCAGCGGCAGGATGTCACCGGCACGCTCACGCAGCGGCTGCCAGGCCAACGGGAACACCGACAGGCGATAGAACAGGTCTTCGCGGAACCGCCCGGCCGCCACTTCACCGGCCATGTCGCGATTGCTGGTTGCCAGCACGCGGATGTCCAGGGCAATCGGCTTGCGCCCCCCTACCCGCTCGACCTCACGTTCCTGCAAGACACGCAACAGCTTGGCCTGCAGGCCCAGAGGCATTTCGGAAATCTCGTCGAGCAGCAAGGTGCCACCCTCGGCCTGCTCGAATTTGCCGGCCTGCGCCGCAATGGCGCCGGTGAAGGCTCCTTTCTCGTGACCGAACAAGGTCGCCTCGAGCATGTTGTCCGGGATGGCCGCGCAGTTGATCGCGACAAATGGCTGCGCTGCACGCGGCGACTGTTGGTGAATGTACCGCGCAAGCACTTCCTTGCCGGTGCCCGACTCACCCGAGATGAGTACGGTCGAATCGCTGCGGGCCACACGTGCAGCAAGCTCCAGCAATTGGCGGCTGGCAGGCTCGCTGGCCACCGGCCCTTCGTCCTCGACCGCACTCAGGCGCCCGGCGGCATGACGCTCGACCAGGCTCAGCAGCGCCTTGGGCTCGAAGGGTTTGACCAGGTAATCCACAGCGCCCTGGCGCATCGCCTCGACAGCGCGCTCCACGGCAGCGTGAGCGGTCATCAGCAGCACCGGCAATTGCGGGTACTGGCGGCGCAGGTGCGCCAGCAACTGATGCCCATCCATCCCCGGCATGTTCACGTCACTGATGACCAGGCTGTACGCGTCGCCCTGCACCGCCTCCAGCGCTTCTTCCGCGCTGCCGACAGCGCGATAGGCAAAACCGCCGATCTCCAGGGTATCGCCAAGCGCCTGGCGCAACGCGCGGTCATCCTCGACCAGCAGCACCTTGATGAGCATCATGCGACCTCCGCAGGCTGCCCGCCGATCAACGGCAACTCCACCCTGACGCAGGTGCCACGCCCTACCCTGGAGCGCAGCTGCAACTTGCCGTGGTGCGCCCGCACCACGGCCATGACCACCGCCAAGCCGAGCCCGGTGCCGGTAGCTTTGGTGGTCAGGAACGGCTCACCCAGCCGACCCAACAGGTCGGCATCGATGCCGCTGCCGGCATCGCTGACGCACAGGTGCAGGGTGTGCGCGCGCCGATACAGGTGCACTTTGAGCCGCGCAGCGCCAACGCTTGCCTGCAGGGCATTCTCGATCAGGTTGAGCATGGCACCGACCAGGGTGTCGCGATTGCACAGCAACTCACCCAGGTGGCTGTCGCACTGCCAACGCACGGCATGGCCCTGGACATGAGGCTGGGCAGCCTGCTGCAAGGCCTGGAACAGGCCCTTTGGGCTCAACCGGTCACCCAGTGGCAGCTCGCCGCGGGCGAACACCAGCATGTCGCGCACCTGGTGCTCCAATTCGTGCAGACGTTCCTTGAGGCTTCCGGCGAAACGCCGGCGGGTCTGTGGCGCAAGCTCACGCTCGTCTTGCGCCAGGTGGCTGGCATAGAGCATGGCTGCCGACAGCGGCGTGCGTATCTGATGGGCCAGCGAAGCAACCATGCGCCCCAGCGACGACAGGCGCTCATGGCGTGCCAACTGGTCTTGCAGGCGACGGGTTTCGGTCAGGTCATTGAGCAGCACCAGTTGGCCTGGCTCGGCATCCAGCGAACGCGTGGCAATGGACAGGCGACGGCCATCGCGCAGTGACACCTCATGCCCGTCATCCTTGCGCGGGGCGAAGCTGCGGGCGATCACCTGGCGCCACAACTGGCCGAGCAAGGGTTCACCCAACAGTTCACAGGCCGCCGGATTGGCTTCGCGCACCAGGCCCTGGTCATCGATGACGATCACCCCGCCGGGCAGCAGGGCCAGCAGGTTCTGCAAGCGATTGGCCAGGCGCTCTTTCTCGTTCAGCTCGGCCATGCGCTGGGCGCCGACCACCGCCAACTCGCCTTTGAGTTCGCTGACGCGGGCCTCGAGCATGCTGTAGGACTGGTTGAGCTGGGTGGAGACCTGGTCGAACAGGGCGAACGCCTGCTCAAGCCCCTGTCGACTCTCCTGTTCGACGGGGGTAGGCCCCTGCGGATCAGGGACTCGGGAAACATGGGCGGCCTGGGGCATCGTGCTCTCTCGCGTGGCTGACCGTCATAAAAACGGTGTGATGCCAGCGGTGTAGCAATAGCCGTGCCGGGGATGGGGGTTTGTGCTGCCTGCTCGGGCCCTATCGCCGGCAAGCCGGCTCCCACCACGACCGCGCTGCTCTTCAGGTTTGCGCTTTACCTGTGCAAGCAAAATTTCTTAAAGCCGGCGCAAATCCATGTGGGCTTGCCGGCGATTGTGGCGGTACAGGCGAAGTCAATCTTCAGCCTGCTCCTCACCGCCCTGGCGGCTCATGCCGTACTTGCGCATCTTCTCCACCAAGGTGGTACGCCGAATACGCAAACGTTCAGCCGCCCGCGCCACGATACCGTTGGCGTCGTCCAGCGCCTGCTGGATCAGCCCCTGCTCCAGGCTGCCCAGGTAATCCTTCAGGTCCAGGCCCTCAGGCGGCAGCATGGCATGGTTGGCAAAGCTCGGCGCGTGGCCGTTGATCGCCACGCGCTCTTCGAGGTCGCTGCGCAGGCTGTCGACCAACTGCTCGTCTTCATCGTCGATGTAGCGGAATTTCTTCGGCAGCTCCGACACGCCAATCACGCCGTACGGGTGCATGATCGCCATGCGCTCGACCAGGTTGGCCAGCTCGCGCACGTTGCCCGGCCAGCCATGCCGGCACAGCGACATGATCGATGCAGAATTGAAGCGTATCGAGCCGCGCTTCTCATGCTCCATGCGCGAAATCAGCTCGTTCATCAGCAGCGGAATGTCTTCCACACGCTCACGCAACGGCGCCATCTCGATCGGGAACACGTTGAGGCGGTAGTACAGGTCTTCGCGGAAGGTCCCACCCTCGATCATGGTCTCGAGGTTCTTGTGGGTCGCGGCGATGATGCGCACGTCAATGCTCTGGGTCTTGTTGCTGCCCACCCGCTCGAAGGTACGCTCCTGCAGCACACGCAGCAGTTTGACCTGCATCGGCAGCGGCATGTCGCCGATCTCGTCAAGGAACAGCGTACCGCCATTGGCCAGTTCGAAACGCCCGGCACGGCTGGTGATGGCGCCCGTGAAAGCACCCTTCTCGTGGCCGAACAGTTCGCTTTCCAGCAATTCGGCCGGGATCGCCCCGCAATTGACCGGCACGAACGGCGCTTCGCGGCGCTTGGAGTGGTAATGCAGGTTGCGCGCGACCACCTCCTTGCCAGTACCGGACTCACCAAGAATGAGCACGCTGGCGTCGGTATCGGCGACCTGCTGCATCATCTGCCGAACATGCTGGATGGCGCGGCTGGTGCCCACCAGGCTGCGGAACAGGTTGGGCTCGCGCTGACGGCCACGCTCACGGGCCTGGTCGTACATCTCGCGATAGACCTGGGCACGGTGCAGGGAGTCGAGCAGCTGGCTGTAGCTGGGCGGCATCTCAAGGTTGGCCAGCACGCGACGGCGAAGCTCTTCGGGGAAATCCGCAGAAGAAATTTCGCCGATCAGCAATACCGGAAGGAACTCATCCCACCCGGCCACTGTCTTAAGCAACCCAAGCACATTGCCTGGAGCATTCACGGTTCCGATGAGCACGCAGAGCACTTCACGGCTGGAAGACAATGCCCCCACCACCTGCTGCCAATCCAGGCTGGAGCAGGGCAGGTTTTCTTCGCCGAGGAAGTTCAGAACCACCGCCAGATCGCGGCGGCGGGCGCTGTCGTCATCGATCAGGAGAATCTTGGTTTCACGCCACATGCAATAGCAACTTCCCTAGTCATATCGGCGCCCGAGGGCGTGCTCGACATCATTCAGACTGAATGGTCAGTGTTCGGACGTCTGAAATTCGAAAACAGCCACTAGTAAAGTCAAAAAAAAGCATGCAGTCAAATTAATGGCGCATGGCTTTTAGGACATCTGTGGTCAAGTGAACAGATGGTATACCTTAGCGGCGTTTTTCGCCTGACGGATTTGCACCATCTCGTCGACTATCGATTGACGCTCACCGCTTGCAACTTCAATTAACTTCCCGTAGACCGCTAGCAGGCCCTCAAGGCTCGAGCGTACCGCGTCTTCATTGCTGAGCGCCTCAGCCAGAACGTCCTCGACACAAAGACGACACTTCAGGTCAAGCTCACCTACCGCATCCCAGTCACGGCTGGCCAATGCGGCAAGCAACTCGCTGCGAGTCCGCTCGATACCCTCGATCACCTTGCTCATAAAACCTCCCGGCTCAGGGGACCATCGACTGTGGGCCGATCGCGTCCCAGCCTTCCTTGACAGTGCTCAGCAAGTCCCTGACCTCGTCCAGGATCGCCGGATCGTTCTGGATATTGGCCTCACTCAGACGACGAGTCATGTACAGGTAAAGGCTGTCGAGACGATTGAGCTCGTCAGTCATGTTGTCACGGTCCAGACCTTCGCGCAGGCCGCCAATGATGCCAATAGCCTTGCCTATCGCGATGCCCTTGCCGGCGATGTCCTTGCGCTGCATCGCGCCACTGGCCTGGGCAATGCGGTCCAGGCCACCCTCCATCAGCATTTGCACCAAACGATGCGGGCTCGCTTCAGAGGTCTGCGCCTGGGCGCCAATCTTCTGGTACTGCCGAAGGGCTAACATTGGATTCATGGGGTACCTCGTCACCACGGGGTTGCTGTATGACCGGGCTATCGGCGCGGCGTCAAAAAACTTTAGGGAGAATACAAAAAAGCCCGACCAAGCGTCACGCTTCGTCGGGCTTTTGGCGTTTGTTTACCGTGCCTACATCGTAACACGCGCGCGGCGCCATACAGTGTGACGCCGCGACCTTGCCATGAAGCCTCAGGCAGATCAGGAGTTCTTCTGTTGCGCTGCCATTGCTTCAAAAATGGAAACGACGCTGTCGCGCTGAGCATTGAGCTGCCCAACCAGGGTGTCCATGGTGTTGTACTTCTTGGTCAGCGACGCTTCCAGGTCCTTGATGCGGGCATCCAGAGAGCTCTGCTCCATGCTCAGGCTTTTCTTGGCAACCTCAAGCGACTTGTTGCGCTCATCCAGCACACCACCGGACGCAGAGAACGGCTCCATGGTCTTGACCATGCGATCGAGCAGGCCGCCGTCACCATTGAACAGGTTCTGCACCTCACCACCAAGCTTCTGATCATTGATCGCCTTGGTGAACTTGGTGCTGTCGAACTCCAGCAGGCCGCTACTCTGAGCGGTATTGATCCCCAACTGCGAAAGTACCGTCAATTGCCCCGAACCACCGGTACCGGAGACCACCAGTTCATTACGCATGGCCGACAGCATGCTGCGCACTGCCGGGTCACCCGACAGAGCCGGAGTGTTCCAGCTGCCGTCTGCCGCCTTGGTCGACACACTCACACTGTTTATCGTATTCACCAACGCGTTATAGGCATCGACGAACGACTGCACCGACTTTTTCAGGCCCTCAGTGTTGGCAGCCACGGTGACGCTGACCGGGCTGAGCGTTTCGGTCTTGGACAGCAGTTCGAACGTCATGCCACTGATCGCGTTATCGACCTTGTTCGATTTGCTGGTGAGCTTCATGCCATCGATATCGAACTCGGCATCTTTTGCGAGTTCGCCGATACGGCCAGCACCGCCCGCATCGGCCATCTGCGTTGCCGGGTCGATGGTCAGGTCAGCGATCCCCGAAGTAGAGATGTCCGAACCTTCGCCCATGGTTTCGGAGCTCAACACCAACCGCGAACCGGTACCGTCGTTAACGATGTTGGCGGTGAAGCCCTTGCCGCTCGCCTGGGCGTTGATCGCATCACGCGCCTGCTGCAGCGTAGCGTTGGCCGGAATGGTCACATCGAAGTCGACGCTATTCTGGGTGATGGTCAACGTGCCACCACTGGCGGAAACAACCGAGCTGCTGTCGGTGAAACGCTGACTGGCTACGCGCGACGCCGTGGCCAGCTGGGTAACCTGGATCGAATAGCTGCCGTTGACTGCCGCACTGCCTGCCGTGGCCTTGACGTATTTGTCGTTGGAGGAGGCTGCCGTCGACCCGAGAAACGCAGGGTTGGCACTGTCGTTAAGCTTCTCCAGCGCCGTCTTGTAGGCGGTCAACGCACTTTTGAGGCTACCCACCGCCGAAATCGATGCGGTGTTCGCCGACGTGCGGCGGTCGAGCTGGCTCTGCTTGGGAGTCTTTTCGGCATCAACCAGGGCCTTCACAATGGCCGAGGTATCGAGACCGGAACCCAGCCCCAAACTCGGTAGAATTGGACTTGCCATTACATCCTCCTTTCTGGTTAACGCCCAAACGCAGAGTTGCCTGATCAGCGCCGGTGCAACAATTCAAATGACCGGCCGGCTGTCAGACTTTCTCATCGAAGAGCAAACTATTGACATCTTGCAGGCTTCGGGCCAGCTCCAGCGCTGTTTCCGACGGGATCTGACGGATCACCTCACCGCTATCGCGGGCAACGACCTTGACGATCCACCTGCCGGTGGAATCATCCACCGAAAACTCCAGGTTGCGCTGCAACGACTGGACAAAATCTTGAATTTCCTTGACGGCCGATTGTAACTCGGCCTCGCTCTTGGGAGCGTCTTGCTGCAATGTCTTGCGCAGCTGACCTGAAACCTTGTCAGCAGCTGTATTGTGCTCGGTGTTGCCAACCAGCGACGACACCGGATACGACGGGCTTGACTTGACGCTTATGTCCATCGCACATCACCTTTAAAAAGTAAAAAGCGAGAGAGCGCATGAGCACTCCCTCGCCGAACTTCATCGCGCTATTACTGAAGCAGTTTCAGTACGGCGGATGGCAGCTGGTTAGCCTGAGCCAGAACAGAGGTCGAAGCTTGCTGCAGGGTCTGCTGCTTGGTCAGCTGAGCGGTTTCTGCGGCGAAGTCGGTGTCCTGAACTCGGCCCATGGCGGCAGCCGAGTTTTCGTTCATGCTTTGCAGGTTGTTGATGGTCGACTGGAAGCGGTTCTGGATAGCACCCAGGTCCGACTTCTTGGTGTCAACGGTCTGCAGAGCAGCGTCGATCGCGGTAATGGCGGCGTCGACGGAGGTGTGAACGGCGGAGTCGGAAGTACCCGAGATCGCCAGGGTGCCAGTGCCGACAGCCAGGGTCGAAGCAGCGAACGAGGAAGTCATCGAAACGCTCAGGATCTGGCTGGTACCAGTCATCGCGCCAACCTGGAACTCCATGGTGCCAGCGGTGCCGTTCAGCAGTTGCTTGCTGGTACCGAAGGTGGTGGAGGTCGCGATACGAGTGATCTCGTCGGACTTGGCCGCGAATTCTTTGTTCAGAGCAGCGCGTTCAGTGGTGCCGTTGGAGTCGTTACGTGCCTGCAGAGCCAGTTCACGCATACGCTGCAGGATGTTGGTGATTTCCGACAGCGCGCCTTCAGCGGTCTGGGTGATCGAGTTACCGTCGTTGGCGTTCTTGATGGCAACGGTGGTACCGGTAACCATGGTCTGCAGCTTGTTGGCGATCTGCTGACCAGCAGCATCGTCTTTAGCGCTGTTGATACGCAGGCCGGAAGACAGGCGAGTCATCGAAGTGCTCAGCGCGTCGGAAGCTTTGTTCAGGTTCTTCTGCACGCCCAGCGAAGTGGTGTTGGTGTTTACGGTTAAAGCCATGACGAATTCCTCGTTGGATGGATACTGCGGCTTCCGGCCCTGGCGTCCGCCGGGTGTGGCCTAGAGAACCTTCGTAATGGTTATCGTCGGGTTTGCAAGTTGCTTTAGGGCTTTTCCAAAAAAAAATGCCATCACCACGCCACCCCCTTGCAAACCGGGCTTTACAGCCGTTCCCCGCGATGCTTTCGCCAACCACGAAGTGTGATACAGCTCACACTTCAGCGCGAGGCCGCCTGCTCGATCAGATGCAGCAGCTCATATTCGAGGTAATCGGCCAGCGCCAGCCAGTCCTGGCGCTGCTGGGCATCGAGCATGGCCTGCATGACCACCGCCCCCGCTTTTGGATCGACCTGCGGCAATACCTCATCGAACAGCTCGACCATACGCAACGCCGCCTCCACATCCCGCCCAAGGCGTAACAGCGTGGCGCATTCGCGCGCCGCGCGCCCTTGATCGGCAGCATTCATGAACAGAACTCCGGATCGAAAGTGGTGCCGGCGATGTGCGCGCCGGCACGACTGGTGTTGTGGAACCGCACCTGGGGATGGCGCGCAATGAACCGCTCAAGCTCGATCAGGTAACTGCGGAAGTTAAGCTGGGTTCGTGCACGCTGGCCATGGCCATCCAGCACCCAGTGCTGCGCCGCCGCAATCGCCGGGCCGAGTACGCCATCGTCCCAGCCTGTGTGGGTGCGACCACCCGGGAAGGCGAAATCAGCGCCGAAAAACGTAATGCGCACGGCCCCCATCTTCACAGCCAGGTCCGTAGCAGGGTGAATCACGCTTCCCCCAACGAACAACTCGGCGCGCGGTATGGCTTGGCGCACCTGTGCATACAGCGCACTGCCGGAATAGGCTGTGTAGCGTGGCCCACGCCAATTACCGAGCAGCTCGACGTCCAGCATCGGCATGTAGACCAGAGTGGTCGCAGCCGAGTCTTGCGGCGGCAAGTGATGGAGGCGGATTTTATGGTCGACACTGACCACGATGTCAGGCTGGATTCCGGCGCGCAGCAGGGGGATATAAGCGGTGTCGACGCAGATGAACAGTGGCCGCTCGGCCTGAGCGCGCACCCTTGCCAACGCAGGCAGGTGCCCGGCCAAGGTTGGCCCGGTGGCAATCACATAGCAGTCACGCCCGGCCTGGCTACCGAACAGCGTGGCCACATCGGGGTCGAGACGCAGCAATGGCAAACTGTCTTCGAGCAGCTTCTGCAAGCGCGGGTCGGCCACATCGAAAGCGCGATTGTTGTCTGCCAGGTGGGCCTCGCTGATCAGACGGTCGCGCACCTTCGCATTGAAGTCATCGGCCAGCACCCGTTCGGAAGGCAAGGCGAAGAACGGCAAGGCGATTTCCGCGCTGTCGCCGGCATAGGCCAGTTCGACGCGCGGGTCGGCAAGCCAGTCGGACTGATCCAGCAGTTGCAGCACCAGCTGGAACAGTGCGCCGTTGAGCAGGTACACCTGCAACCGCACGAGCCCAGGCCGCTCCAGCAGCACACGCTGCAAGTCACCCAGCCCACTGCCATAGAGATGAAGAGTGGAACTGTCTTCAGGCAGGCTCGCGGCCTGCAGGCGCGCCTCGGCAAGACGATCGTGACGACTTGTGAGCTGGATGCCACACACGCTCAGGGTAGACCCCAGCCCCTCCACCAGCTCGACCTCGAGCGCACTACACGCCTCGCCTTGCAGGCGCTCGTACAGTGCCGGCCAGCGGGCCTGCAGCACTTCAGCGTTACGCTGGAAAAACTCGCTCATGGGTTGAGCTTCCCTTACCTGCGAAACACCGAAGAGTACCCGACTGGCAGCGCTTATTCAGCCTTGTAGAGAACCGCCGAGCCCCACGACAGGCCGACACCGAAGCCGCTAATGGCCACGCGCTTCCAGGCACTGTCGAACATGTGCTTCTGCAACAGCAGCGGAACGCTCGATGACACGGTATTACCGGTCTCCAGCATGTCCTTGATGAACTTGTCGGCCTGGGACTTTTCCGGGTCTTCCTCGAAGCGTCGTGCCACGGCATCGACGATCGCCGCACTGCCCTGATGGATGCAGAAGGCGTCGATATCCTTGTTTTCCAGCCCTGACTCGCGCAGCAGCTCATGCAGATGCGCCGGCACCTTGATCAGAGCGAAGTTGAAGACCTGACGACCGTTCATGAAGAACTCGCCATCAGTCACCTTCAGGTGCGGCGCACCAGCACCGTCGGTACCGAACTTCGCCTTGCCCAGTTGCCAGGTAGCGCCCTCACCCATCCAGGTGGCAGTGGCCGCGTCGCCGAACAACATGGTGGTATTGCGGTCTTCTGTGTTGACGATCTTGGAGTACGGATCGGCCGTCACCAGCAGGCCATTCTTCAGGCCTGCGGCTTCCATGAAGCCTTTGAGCGCGTAAATGCCATAGACGTAGCCGGAGCAGCCCAGGGAAATGTCGAAGGCCGCGACATGGGTCGGCAGACCGAGTTTGTGCTGGACGATGGCAGCGGTGTGAGGCAAGCCTTCCTCGTCACCGTTCTGGGTGACGACGATCAGCGCATCGATCGCCTCGCGCTTGAGTTGCGGGTTAGCGGCGAACAGGTTGTTGACCGCTTCGACACACAGATCGGAAGTCTCCTGCTCATCGTCCTTGCGCGGCAGGAAGCTTGCGCCGATCTTGCCGAACATGAACTCTTCGTCCTTGCCGAATTTCGCGCCTTGTACATAGTTGTCCAGGCCGGAAGCGGGCACATAGCTCGCGATGCTTTTAATGCCGATCATCATGGCTTCCCAATAAATAACAGCTCAATACCACCGCCCGGATGACTCGAGCGGCGCCTGAAGAACGGGATCTGCCGCCCAGGTGGCGTGGCGACAGGCAGGGTGGCAGGCGGCAATTGCACACCTGCCCCATTAACGGTTACAGAAGGAGATGCCCGCTCTGACCGATAGGTCACGAATATTTCAAGACAATCGCATATTTTGCCTGGCCGCGTCACGTCGTCATAGCGCTTGCGAGTTTGCCATGCAGGGCAAACCTGGCCCCGGCTGGAGCCAACTTTCAGTCGAGCAGTTGCCAGTCCAGGGGCGTACCGCGCTTGAGTGGTTGCCTGGCCTTGCGGCCAAGCACCGCATCGAGATGGCCTGGCGCCAGCCCCAAACCTGGGCGGATGGCGCGCACGTTGCTACGGTCGAAGACCTCGCCAGCAGCCATGTCACGCACTACATACAGCGAGCGGCGGAAACGCCGCGAGGCCTCCTCGGCCTGGGTCGCGCCATAGTGCACCCGCCCCAGCGACTGCCAGGCACGCTCGGTTTCCAGCACCAGCGCTGCCATTTCCTGGGGTTCCAGGGAAAATGCCGCATCCACGCCGCCATCGGCACGGTCAAGCGTGAAGTGCTTTTCCACCACCGTCGCCCCCAGGGCCACTGCCGCCACGGCAACCCCCACCCCCATGGAGTGATCCGACAGCCCGACCTGACAACCGAAGAGCTCGCGCATGTGCGGGATGGTCAGTACGTTGCTGTTCTGCGGGCTGGCCGGGTAGGTACTGGTGCACTTGAGCAGCACCAGGTCGCGACACCCTCCTTCGCGCGCCACCCGCACGGTACGTTCGAGTTCCGCGAGGCTGGCCATGCCGGTGGAAATGATCATAGGTTTACCAGTGGCCGCCACTTTGCGTATCAGCGGCAGATCGGTGTTCTCGAAGCTGGCGATCTTGTAGGCCGGCACATCCAGGCTTTCGAGGAAATCCACCGACGTTTCGTCGAACGGCGTGGAGAACACCAGCATGCCCAGCTCACGAGCGCGCTCGAAGATCGCTGGGTGCCACTCCCAGGGGGTATGGGCCTTTTCATACAGCGCATACAGCGATGAGCCAGACCAGAGGCTGTTCGGGTCGGCGATGAAAAACTCACCATGCGCCAGGTCCAGGGTCATGGTGTCGGCAGTGTAGGTCTGCAGCTTCAGCGCATGGGCGCCGGCGGCGGCGGCCGCTTCGACGATCTCCAGTGCCCGGGCCAGCGACTGGTTGTGATTGCCACTCATCTCCGCGATCACCAGCGGTGGCTGGTCCGGGCCGACACAGCGGTGCCCGATGTTGAATCTGTTCATGGGCTACTCCTGGAATACCCGCTCGAACGAGCACGGCGACTGAGCGAAGCCGGCACCCGCGAATAATTGCAATGACGCCTGATTGTCGGGCAGCACCTGGGCCTCGATCGCACGCAGGTCCGGCCAGAACTCACGCACGCAGGCCTCGCCACGGGCGAGCAACGCTCTGCCCCAACCCAGCCCGCAACGCCCCGCGAAGAGATACAACGACACCTTCGCCCGCTGCCCGGGCAAGCGGTCGTAGCGCACACAGCCCACCGGCCCGCCGGCTGCCTCGGCGATCAGCAGCAAACGCTGCCGATCAGCCAGCGTAGCAGCCAGCCAGGCCAGATGCCCCGCCCAGTCCAGCTCCCGCGCCTGCTGCGAACGGCGACGTACCTCGGGCGCGTTGCGCCCGTCGAACAAAAGCCGCGCGTCTTCACTGCTGGCCGGACGTAGCGCAAGCCCTTCCCCCAGCAAGGCCACCGCCACCCGCTGCGCCCCCAGGCCATCGACCAGTGCCCGACTGCGCTCGGCGAAGCTCTGGCGCAGTGCCTGATTGCTCAGCAACAGGGCAATCGCCTGGCGCAGCGCAGGCACCTGGACCTGCCCAGCCTCCCCCAGGTAAAGGTGCATGCCCGCCCGAGCCATGGCCTGGGCATTAGCCCGCTGGTTGTCTGCCACGCTCACGCACAGGCTCGGCAAGCCCAGCGCGGCGCGCTCCCAGGTAGTACCGCCGCCGGCGCCGATGAACAAGTCTGCCGCAACCATCCGCATTGGCAGATCGTCGACATAGTCATGCAGCTCCCAACCCGCCCGCGCGTCGCACAACTGGGCCAGCAGCTCACCCTGCCGATGCCCGAGCCCAGCGATGCAGGTGACCTGCAACCCTTCCAGCCCGGACAGCGCCTGCAAGGTCCTGGGCAGCATGCCAGCCACATCGAAGCCACCGAAACTCACCAGCACCCTTCGTGCCTGCAGGGGCGGCGATATCGCCGCCCCCTGAAACGCCGGCCCCACCAGCGCATAGCGTGGCCCCAGCAAGCGCCGGCACTCCGTTGCCAGCCGCGGCGCGTAGAGCGCCTCGCTGGCACTGAAATTCTGATCCAGCAGCAGGTCGGCGGCATGATCACGATCAGCCAGGTCATCGATGACCGCGATGCGCCGGGCGAACGCCCGGGCTGCCTGCTCCCAGCGGGCGTCCAAGGCGTAATGATCGACGATTAGCCAGTCGAATCGGGCCTGTGCCGGCAGCACATCACGCAGCGCCGCGATATCCGCGGCCCAGGGTTCGATGCCCGGTTTTTTTTCCTCGCGCTGCGGCCATGCAAAGACCTCGAAACCCTCCTGCTCGATGGCGGCCCGGCGATGACCGTCAAGCAGGCAACAGGCAAAGCTCACCTGCGCACCGAGCTCTCGGAGGGCTTTGCCCAGCGTCAGGCAGCGCGCCGTGTGGCCGACGCCAATCGATGAAGAGGCATCAGCACGTACCAGCACCTTCATGGCGCCAGCTCCCCGCCAGCTTTGAGCGCTGCGTACAGGTACTGCGCGCGCAACCAGTCTTCCTCGCTGTCGATGTCCTGAACCAGATGCCGGGGGATGATCACTGGCAAACTCCGCTCGGAATGAAGGGCCTCGTTCTGCAACCAGGCCTGCACCCGCCCCCAGTAAAACTGGCCAGCATCCTGATAGGCCGGTGCAAGGTCCTGAGACCGGGTCTCACGATACTGTGGGTACAGAGGCACAAGCGCACCCTGATCGTCGAGCGACAGCGCCCGCTGTACCGGGAAACCGAAGCTGCTCACCGAAAAGGCGAAAGAGCGCTCAGGGTGTTGCCGCAACAACGCCAACCCCTGCTGCAAGTAACGCTGCTGCACGAAAGGCGCAGTGGCGTAGATGCAACAGGCATGGGTCAGGACATGGCCCTGGCTGGCCAGTGCCTGCAGGGCGTGGCTGACCACAGCCTGGGTGGTGGCATGATCGTCAGCCAGGTGCGCCGGCCGACGGAACGGCACCTGCGCACCGTATTCCCGTGCCACCGCCTCTATTTCAGGGTCGTCGGTGCTGACCACCACCTGGTCGAACAAGCCACTGGCCAGTGCCACGCGGATCGAGTGGGCAATGATCGGCAGCCCGGCGAACATCTTGAGGTTCTTGCCAGGGATCCGTTTGCTGCCTCCACGGGCCGGGATGATCGCGACGTTGGTTTCCATTCGCTCAGGCATTCACGCAGCCCACCGGCAACTTCAGCAACCCGCACAGGCTGGCGATCACTTGATCCTGCTGAGCGTCAGTCAGCTGCGGGTACATTGGCAGGCTCAGGGCTTGTGCGTAGTAACTTTCGGCCTGCGGAAAATCGCCCTGTTTGAAGCCCAGGTCGCGGTAATAGGGTTGCAGGTGAATGGGAATGTAATGAAGGTTGACCCCAACTCCTGCAGCCCGCATCCCATCGAAAATCTCCCGGTGTGAACGCAGGATACGATCACACTCAAGGCGCACCACGAACAGATGCCAGGCGGACTCGGCATCCTGCTGAGGTGCCTGGACGCTCACGGGCAGGTGCGCCAGCAAGCGCTGATAGCGAGCCGCCAACTCACGGCGACGGGCAAGGAACGCATCCAGCCGGGTCAGTTGAGACAGCCCCAGGGCAGCTTGCAGGTCGGTGATGCGATAGTTGAAGCCCAGTTCAAGTTGCTGGTAGTACCAGGCACCATGGCTTTCTTCGGTCATTTGGCCCGGGTCACGGCTGATCCCGTGACTGCGCAGCCTGCGCAAACGCACGGCCAGATCGTCACGCGCGGTAAGCACCATGCCGCCCTCGGCCGTGGTGATGATCTTTACCGGGTGAAAGCTGAACACCGTCATGTCGGCATATTCGCCACAGCCGACCGGCTTGCCCGCGTAACGTGCGCCGACCGCGTGGGCAGCGTCCTCGATAAGGGTAAAGCCATACTGCCGGGCCAGCACCGCGATCGAACGCATGTCGGCGCTTTGCCCGGCAAAGGCCACGGCGACTACTACCTTGGGCAGGCGCCCCTCCCGGGCGGCCTGCTCGAGTTTCAGCGCAAGTGCCTGGGCGTCGATAGTCCAGGTGTGCGGGTCGATATCGACGAAATCGACACCGGCGCCGCAGTAGCGCCCACAGTTGGCTGATGCGACAAAACTGATGGGGCTGGTCCATAGCCAGTCCCCGCTCCCCAGGCCAGCGGCGAGGCAGGCAAGGTGCAGCCCCGCAGTGGCGTTGCACACAGCTACCGCGTGCGTTGCGCCACAACGCTGGGCCATAGCCTGCTCGAAGTGCTCGATCAGTGGCCCCTGAGTCAGCCAGTCGGACTGCAGCACCTCTACGACCGCGGCGATATCCGCCTGATCGATGCTCTGCCGAGCATAGGGGATCATGCTGGCAAGCCTGCGTGCAGGTCTGCCAGCTGGTCCACGGTGAGGAAGGCGGGATTGGTATCGGAACGGTACTCGAAGTCCTCGGCAACCCAGCGCCCGGTTTCACCCACGCAATCGATCGCAAAATCCACATCCGTATGGTTGAAGCGGATCGACGGAACGATGGTGAAATGATCACCAAACTCAAGGGTCATCCGCGCATCGTCCAGCGGGATCATCAGTTCGTGCAGCTTTTCCCCCGGGCGGATGCCGACCACGTTCTGCGGCAAGTGCCCGGCCATGCCGCGCGCCAGGTCGACGATGCGAATGGATGGGATCTTGGGCACGAACACTTCCCCCCCGTGCATGCGGGCAAAGCTGTCGAGCACGAACTGTACGCCATGGTCGAGGGTGATCCAGAAGCGCGTCATCCGCGGGTCAGTGACGGGGAGCTCGTGGGCACCCTCCTCGATCAGGCGCTTGAAGAATGGCACCACCGAGCCCCGGGAGCCCGCCACATTGCCATAGCGCACAACCGCAAAGCGGGTGTCCTGTTGGCCGGCAAAATTGTTGGCGGCCACGAACAGCTTGTCGGACAGCAGCTTGGTCGCACCATACAGGTTGATCGGGCTGGCCGCCTTGTCGGTGGACAGTGCGACGACCTTCTGCACGCCATTCTCGATCGCCGCGGCGATGATGTTTTCGGCACCATTGACGTTGGTGCGGATGCATTCGGTGGGGTTGTATTCGGCCGCGGGCACATGCTTGAGCGCGGCGGCATGAACCACATAGTCGATACCGCGCATGGCCTGGCGCACGCGCTCGGCATCACGGACATCGCCCAGGAAATAGCGCATGCACGGCGCGTTGAAACGCTGCTGCATCTCATACTGTTTCAACTCGTCGCGGGAGAACACCACGACGCGCCGCGGGCGGTAGCGCTCAAGCAACCGCTCGATGAAGCGGCGCCCGAACGACCCGGTCCCCCCGGAGATGAAAATGGACTTGTCGTCGAACATACCTGGTTCCTAGGGGCGGCGCCGTCAGCTGACGAAGGCGCCCGATTGCACTGTAAGGCAGGGCGCACAGCGTACAGATTTCTGACTCGCGCCCCCAATGAACCAGCTCGAAGCAAGATGCAGGCCAGTCCCGCGTCAGGCGATCAGCCCGGCCCAGTCCAGCGCCGCCTTGCCGGGGGCAAGCACCTGGCTTTGGACTGTACCTTGCCACTGCGCCGACCATTTGGCACGCAATGCCGCCAGCGCCGCCTCGTCCTCGGCGACCACGCCGGGGTGAATCACCTGCACCTGTGGCGTCCAGACTGTCAGCAGGCCGGCCGCGGCTGCTTTCAGGCACAGGTCGACATCACCATGGGCATGGGCGAACGTGGTTTCGTCGAGCCCCTCCAGAGCACGGAAGACTTCGCTACGGACCATCAGGCAGCTCGCCGAGACCGCTGGGCAGTTCTGCTCGACCGCCAGCCGATTCAGGTAACCCATGGCATTTGCGGCCTCACCGGCAAAAGCTGGCGCAACTGCGCCTTCGGCGTCCAGCAGCAAGCCCGCCTGGGCAAGCTTGCCGTCAGTATCGAGCAGCTTGGCACCGACCACGCCTACTTCCGGACGCTGCGCCTGGTTGAGCAACGCTTCGATCCAGTTGGCATTGACCACTTCGGCGTCCGCCGCCAGCAATATCAGGTATTGCCCCTTGGCCTCGGCACTGGCAGCGTTGCATAGCGCTGCCGCGCTCAGGCGCTCGGCACTTTGCAGCACGCGCACCTTGCCAACTTGCTGCTGCGCCAGCCATTCGAGCAACTGCGGTGACTGACTGGCGTTGTCGGCGATCAGTACCTCGTAGCGCGCATAGCGAGTGCGCTGCAGGATGCTCTTCAGGCAGCGCTGCAGTTCGTCCAGATTGTCCTCGCTGCGCAGCACGATGCTCACCAGCGGCCGCTCGACATGCCTGTAGTCGATACGCAAGGTGCCAGGCAGCGGCGTACTGACCTGGGCCTTGTAGCCACGGCCGGCCAAGTGTCGCATCAAGGCCTGGCGGGCATGCTCGCTGTCCTTGGCCTGCGGTGCCGGGGTGATCAGCATCGGCTCGTCGAGATGGGCCAGCCCGTTGAGGCCGCCCTGCTCGATCAGGCGCAGCAGCAGGTCGAACTCCAACGCCTCGGCAAAGTCCTTATCGAAGCCACCCGCCTCCACCAGCACCTCCCGACGCAGCAGCCAATGGCGTGCCATCAGCGCGGGATTGGCCTGCAGCAGGTCCAGGTTTACTCCCGGGCGCAGCAGCTCTCGCCAGGCACCATCGGCCTGTTGCTGGATCTCGTCTACCGCGACCGCTCGGCAATCGGGAGCGTTCAGCAGCTCGAGGCTGGCGCGCAAAAGACCGGTGGCGGTGAAACGGTCACCCGCATCAGCCAGCAACAGCCATTCGCAGGCCGTCTGCCGGGCGATCTGGTTGATCCGCTCGACGTAGTCTTCTCGGCTGACCTTGATGAAATGCAGGGTGTTCTGCAGCGAGGTGGCCACAGGCGGCTCGCCTGTGGTGAAGACCATGATCCGGAACGCCTTGCTCAGGCCGCCCAGCAGGCTGTCGAACGTGTCCTGGAGCTTGGCCATGTTGTTGTCCAGGTCCAACAGCAGGATGCCGAACTGCGGACCACCCTGATGCAGCGCCAGGTGCTCGTTGACCGCCGCTAGCGCGGCGGTGTCCGGCTTGCGCGCCTCCAGCCAGTCGAGCAGGCGACCCGAATGCATGCTCCCAAGCAGTTCGCGACCGCTTTGCTTCAATACGCCTTCAAGCCGTGCCAGCCAAGCGAACAGCGCCTCGCTCTCCTCGGCCTCATCACTGTCACGCAGGTGTCCGGCCAGGTGCCGCACCACCTCACGGTTGAACGCGTTGCACTGCAGTGCCTCCCACAAGCGGGTACGTACGGTGCCCGAAGTGTCGCTGGGCTGTGCCAGCAGCAGCTGTTCCTGGCGCAATAGCAGCGGCTCCAGTTGCTGCAACTGCAGGCGCCCGGCCGGCATGGCATGGATCAGAAACTCCAGTGCCGTAAGCTGATCGAAGAATGCCTGGTTGTAGAACGGCATTTCCACGTACTGGGACGGCTGGAAGGTACGCACCGGCGGGTTCAGCGGGTCGGTCCAGCTTGACTCCCAGATCAGCTCCAGGGTCATCGCCCGGCCTTTGAACAGCCCCTCGGCAGTGACTGCAAAGCTGTCCAGGGCCAGCTGGCGCCGCGCCTCGTGGTCCAGCCCCTCGATGGCGGTCGGCAGGCCGGCAAGGAAGTCGGCAAACTGTTCGCGCTCGGCCACCGACTTGGCGTCGGTGAAGGCCAGCACATGAATGACCTCGGTCTGATGCTCGGAGACACCGTAGTTGGTTTCACGTACCGCGTAGGGGATTGGCAGAATCCGCGCTTTGGCGTTGGTCAGCAGGAAGTACGCGTGGCCGATTTCCTGCCACTCGAAGCTCGTGCCCTCGGGCAGCAGCTCAAACCACTGGCGCAGCAATGCAGTGCGGGTGACAGCGAAGAAGGGCGGGATGAACTCACCCATGTAGTCCAGCAGGCGCTGTTCAGCGCGCGGAGCGTTGTAGTCCTCACGGACCTTCTTGTTACGCCGGTAGTACTTCACCTGGGTGGCTTCGGCCAGGTAGTTCAGACAGTAGCCATGGCACAGGCCGTAATCGGGGTTGGCCTCAAGGAAGTCCAGCGACTGGTTCAGCCCGTCGTACAGCAGGAAATCGTCATCAGCGGCGAAGGCCATGAACGGCGTGTTCACCCGGCCCACGCCATAGGCCAGCTTGGCCTGGAAGCCCTGGTAGGAAAACTGTGGCAGGTGCAGGTACTCGACGCCGGGGTACTGCGCGGCCATCACCTCGGCCGATTCGCCCGAGGAATCCAGCACGAGGATCGAGCACCGATAGCCGCTGTAATACTGCAGCGTGCGCTGCAGGAACGCCGGCCGGTTGTGCGTCATCAATACCAGCGTGAACCGCTCGCGCAGTGTGGCTGCCTGGTCTGCCGAGAAATTGCCTTGCATAGTCTTACCCACCATTGGCGTTGCCGCCGAAGAAATCGAACTCTGTTGAATGTCTCAGCGAACCCGGCGCAGGTAGCCGTCCGGTGCCACGGTGACCAGCAGCTTGTTCTGCAGCTGATAGTCGATTTCGAAGCTGTCGTTACCCTTGAGGTATTCCCAAACTGCGGTCTTGGGGTTGTCGCCAGGCCCCCACGGGCGATCGGGGAAGAAGTCTGCCGGCATGTCCTCGACCACGGTGTCCATCACCACGCAGTAACTGCCCACGGCCACCAGCGGCGCATACAGCTCCAGCTCCTTGAGCACGTGCTCATGCGTGTGGTTGGAGTCGAGCACCAGGATGACCTTCTTGCCTTCGGCGAGCGCCCTGACCTGCCCGGCGATCTCGGCATCGATGCTCGAGCCTTCGATCATGCGCACGCGCTTGCTCATCGGGTGCGCCTCGATGGCCTGGCGGTTGTGCGGGCGGATGTCGATGTCGATGCCAAGCACTTCGCCATGGCCCTGCAGCTCCAGCAGGGAGGCGTAGTAGAGGATCGAACCGCCGTGAGCGATGCCGCACTCGATGATCAGGTCAGGCTTGACCTGCCAGACGATCTCCTGCATCGCCATCATGTCCTGGGGCAACTGGATGATCGGCCGGCCCATCCACGAAAAATGGTAGCTGTACTTGTGCTCGGCGGACTTGTTGAAGAAGTCGCGAGACAGTTGCTGCAGCTCCTTGTCTTCGCCCTGGGAGGCGATCTGCGCGTTGCACTCGGCTTCGAAGGCTTTGATCGGCGTGTCGGTCATGGTTCTTTACTCGGTTGGCTGGTCGGTGAAATCGGCATTGTCGACGGCGTGATAGACAAAACGGCCATCGGTCATGCGGCGGATTTCCTCGAGGTAATTGGAATTCATCACGAACAGGTGGGCGCCATCCGGCAGGCTTTGCATCGCCTCTTGCGGCGATGACACCCGCGCGCCACTTAACGGCAGGTAGCGACCCTGCTTGGCAGGATTGATGTCGATAACCTGGTCCACCGGAGCCCCGGCACGCTGCAGGAACAGCGAATAGATCACGCCCTTGGACGATGCCCCCCAGATCGCCGAACCACGTCCGGCATCGCGGCGCACCAGACGTGCGGCATGCTGCAGGCTGGCACTGAAATCTGCCGGCAACGACAGCGGCGGCACGGGCTCGAGCGTGGTGCGCAGGCTGGCAAGGTCGGCAACGATGTACAGGTACTGGCCATCGAACAGGTGACCGGCCTCGGCGACCGTACCGAACAAGCGGCGCAGGTCGGCCAGGCGGAAGTAATTGACATGCTCGTAGAACAGGTCAAACCAGGCCTTGTGCTCGATGATCCAGTCCAGGCAGGGCACTTCGATGTATATCTGCCCTGCCCCGCCGTTGGCATCGGCGATGGCGGCAAGGAACGTGACCGGGTCCTGAATGTGCTCGAGCACATGGCGCAACACGATGGCTTCGGCCTGGCGGTTCAACTCACGGGTGAAGGGCGCTTTGACCACGTCCGGGTTGTCGCCCTCGTAGGCCGGGTCGATGCCGGTGACGGCATAACCGCGCTCGCGCAGCAGTTCGAGGAACCAGCCTTTGCCACAGCCCACTTCGATCAGACGCTGGCCCTTGAAGTGGCGGGCGATGACACCTTCGACATCGTCCAGGTGGCGCTGGAAGCGCGCCGAATGCGCCTGCTCGTTCTGATAGTCGCTGTCGTAGCTGAGCTTGTCGGCATCGAAAGCGTCGTTGTAGACCAACCCGGTGCGGCTGTCCTGCACCAGACGCATCTCGGCGCAGGCAGAGGTACGGGCCGACTGGGCATCGGCGAATGTGCGGTTCTGCAGCACCGGCAGGCCGGTAGCGCGATACAACTCATGTTTCATGGCGTGCTCCCAGCAGAGCCTGCAACTTGCGGGCATCGCCCCAGAACGCCATGGGTTCGTGGGCAGGATAAGGGTAATGGCCAAGATTCAGCGCAAGGGTGGCGTTGCGCTCGGCGATGCGGGCTTCCACCAGCTTGCGTACCGATATCGGCTGGCCGCTGCAGCAATTGACCACGCCGCTGAAATCGCGCTGCCCGAGCAGGTCGGCCAGGTATGTACTGGCGCTTTCGATGGCAAGGTAGTCGCGCAGTTGCTCGCCACCTGACATGTCGAAATGCGGCTGCCCCTGGTCGATTGCGCGGTCCAAGGCTGCCAGCAGGCTGCCTGGGTTTTGCCCCTCGCCAAACAGGTAGAACAAGCGCACCCACTGCAGGTTGAACGGTTGCTGGCGGGCCAGGCTTTCGAGGAACAGGCGCAAGCTGTGCTTGGCCAGCCCATAAGGGTTGGCCGGCTGGCAGTCCAGCGCCTCGTCCAGCGCGCCATTGCGCAGGCCATATTCGAAACAGGTGCCGGCCACCTGCACCTGGCCGACACCGGCTGCGACGGCACGCTTGATGAAGGCATAGTCAGCCATCAAGTTGCGCTCCAGGTGGAACAGCCCTTGATAATTCGGCAGGCCTGGCCAGGCCAGGTGCACCAGCGCATCGATGCCGTCGCACAACTGATTGACGTCCAGCTGCGGGTCATGCAGATCGGCGCCGACGAAATCGACCTGGCCGAACCACGGCATGGCTTGAGCCGGCTCCAGACGACGTGCCAGCGCACGCACCCGGTACCCGCGCGCCAGCAAGGCGGCGACCAGATGCCGGCCAACAAAGCCTGTGGCACCGGTGACAAGCACCTTCATCGCGGTCACAGGACGGTCAGCTCAGGCACGGCGATCACAAAGCGCCCGCCCCATTTGCGGATGTGCGCCTGCTGCTCGCTGACTTCCTTGAGCAGATTCCACGGCAGTACCAGCACATAGTCCGGCCGCTCGATGGCCAGGCGCTCGGGGGCGACCACGGGAATTCGGCTGCCCGGCAGGAACTTGCCCTGCTTGTGCGGGTTGGCGTCGGCCACCCAGGCCAGCAGGTCGGGCTTCACGCCTGCGTAGTTGAACAGGGTGTTGCCCTTTGCTGCGGCGCCATAGCCAACCACTCGCTTGCCTTCGGCCTTGGCCTGCAACAGGAAGCGCAGCAGCTGGTGCTTGATCCGCTGCGCCGCCGGTGCAAGGGTGCTGTAGAACGCCGCCGTGCTGACACCGACCCGCGCCTCGATGCCAAGCAGGTCGTCGACACTGGCCTGGCGTGGGCGCGGGCCATCGGCGCGCTGCACGAAAACCCGCAACGATCCGCCATGGGTCGGCAATTCGCTGACATCGAAGATCACCAGGCCGTTGCGAGCACAGAGCGTGTTGACCGCCGTAAGCGACAGGTAGGAGTAGTGCTCATGGTAAAGGGTATCGAACTGCTGCTCGGCCATCAGGCGCAGCAGGTGCGGAAACTCGAAAGTGGCCACACCATCGGCTTTGAGCAGGGTCGCGAAACCGCGCAGAAAATCGTTGATGTCCGGCACGTGGGCGAGCACGTTGTTGGCGGCCATCAGGTCAGCCGACCAACCTTCACTCGCCAGGTCACGGGCGGCCTGTTCGCCGAAGAACACCTCACGAATCTGCAGCCCTTTCTCCCGGGCCGCCTGCGCAGTGCTTCGGGTGGGTTCGACACCTAGACACGGAATGCCGCGCTCGGCCACATACTGCAACAGATAACCGTCATTGGCGGCGATTTCCACCACCCGGCTCTCGCCGTTCAGGCCGAAACGCTCGACCATCTGCCCGACATAGTCGCGGGCATGGGCCAGCCACGAACTGGAATAGGAGCTGAAATACGCATAGTCGGCATCGAACAGCGTCTCGGCGCGGGTGTAATCCTCGGTCTGCACCAGCCAGCACTGCTCACACACCGCCACTTTAAGCGGCACCCAGGCCTCGGCCGCGGCCAGTTGGTCAGCGCGCAGGTAGGCGTTGGACGGCGGCGCAGTGCCAAGGTCGATCAGGGGCAGGCTCAGGCAGGTACCACAGCCACGGCAGTTCATGGACGCACTCCGGTAAACGACAGGTCCAGCCAGGGATGAGCGGCATCCCGGGCCGACAGATTCTTGACAGCGAGCGGCCAACAGATGGCCAATTTCGGATCGAGTACCGACAGCCCGCCTTCGCGGCCCGGCGCATAGTCGGCACTGTGCAGGTAAAGCAGCTCGGCATCCTCGCTCAGCACCTGGAAACCATGGGCAAAGCCGGCCGGTATCAACAGGCTGCGGCCATCGCCGGCCCGCAAGTGCTCGGCGTGCCAGTGCAGGAAGGTTGGCGAGCCTTCGCGAAGGTCCACTGCCACGTCCCACACCTCACCGCGCAGGCAGGTGATCAGCTTGGCCTCCGGGGTGTCGCCGGTCTGGTAGTGCAGGCCACGTACGCTACCTGAGCCCTGAGTGTGCGAGTGGTTGATCTGGCGCACATGGAACGGCGCACCCAGGGCGCCCAGGCTGGATTCGCAGAACAGCCGCGCGAACTGCCCGCGGGCATCGCCATGGCGCTTGTGCTGGACACTGAACAGGCCACCCAGTGGCAAGGCTTGCAGCAGCAGATCAGTCACGGCAACTCCGTGTACAGGTTCAGCTGGTGCAGCGTGACGGCGCGCATGTTGTCGCCACGCTGCCACGCCAGGTGCCAGTCGAGCGTGTGCTGCAGGCATTCGTGCAACGACCAGCGTGTACGCCAGCCCAGCACCTGGCGGGCGCGAGAGCTGTCCAGGCGTAGCAACCCGGCTTCATGCAACTCGCTTGGCTCGACCCGCACCCCTGGTGCCTGCGGCCATTGCCGGGCCAGGCGGTCGACCACCTCACCGACGCTGCACATGTCGCCTTCGCTCGGGCCGAAGTTCCACGCACCGGCGCAGGCCGGCCCCTGGGTATACAGGCGCTCGGCCAACTGCAGGTAGCCGGCCAGCGGTTCCAGGGCGTGCTGCCAGGGGCGCACGGCCTGCGGGTAGCGCAGGGTGACCGGCGACCCGGCCGACCAAGCCTTGAGCACATCGGGTACAAGCCGCTCTGCGGCAAAGTCTCCACCGCCCAGCACGTTGCCGGCGCGCGCGGTGGCCAGGGCCACGCCATGTTCTGCGTGCTCGGCGGCCGGGAAGAATGACGCGGCATAGGACTGCGCCAGCAGCTCGCAGCAGGCCTTGCTGCTGCTGTACGGGTCATGCCCGCCCAGGGCCTCGTTCTCGCGGTACGGCCAGGGCCATTCCTGGTTGGCATAGACCTTGTCGGTGGTGACCAGGACGCACGCACGCACCCCGCCAACCTGGCGCACCGCTTCAAGCAGGTTAAGGGTGCCCATCACGTTGCTGGAATAGGTACCTAGCGGGTCACGGTAGGCCTCGCGCACCAGTGGCTGAGCCGCCAGGTGCAGGACGATTTCCGGCTGGGCCTGGGCCACAGCTTCAAGCAGCGCGCCGAGGTCGCGCAGGTCGCCGCGCACGTCGGCAATGTCGCTGCCGACCTGGGCAAGTTCGAACAGGCTTGGTTCGGTGCCAGGGTCCAGCGCGAAGCCTGTGACCTGAGCGCCGAGCTCATGCAACCAGAGCGCCAGCCAACTGCCTTTGAAACCCGTGTGACCGGTGAGCAGAACACGCTTGCCCTGCCAGAACGCTGGACTCAGGCCCACTGCTTCCATGGAGCCTCCCCGCTTTGCCAGAGTTGTTCCAGATGGTTCTTGTCACGCAGCGTATCCATTGGATGCCAGAAGCCATCATGCTCAAAGGCGTTCAGTTGCGACTCAGCGGCCAGGCAGGCAAGCGGCTCCGACTCCCAGGAAGTCTGATCGTTGGCGATGTAGTCGAGCACCTTGGGCGAAAGCACGAAGAAGCCACCGTTGATCCAGCCACCGTCACCACGGGGCTTTTCGACGAAACCGGTGACGCTGTCGCCGTCGCGTGCCAGCGCGCCGTAGCGGCCAGGAGGCTGTACCGCAGTAACGGTGGCGAGTTTGCCGTGGGCCAGGTGGAAATCCACCAGGGCGCCGATGTTCAGGTCCGAAACACCGTCCCCGTAGGTGAAACAGAAGGCATCTTCGCCCTCAAGGTAGCGAGCGGCGCGGCGCAGGCGGCCACCGGTCATGGTTTCTTCACCGGTGTCGACCAGGGTCACGCGCCATGGCTCGCTGTAGTTCTGGTGCACGTCCATGCGGTTTTCGCGCATGTCGAAGGTGACGTCCGAGGTGTGCAGGAAGTAGTTGGCGAAGAAATCCTTGATCGCGTAGCCCTTGTAGCCCAGGCAGATCACGAAGTCGTGGATGCCGTGAGCCGAGTACTGCTTCATGATGTGCCAGAGAATTGGCTTCCCACCGATTTCGATCATGGGTTTGGGCTTGAGGTGAGACTCTTCGCTGATACGCGTGCCCAGTCCACCCGCCAGAATTACCGCCTTCATGTCGTCCCCTCGTGTTCGTCACCGGCCATAAGTCGTGTGGCTGCACGATTTATGGCGATATGACGGGGGGCTTGCAGGAAACGCGCCAGAAGGCGCTTTACTGGTGTCGTCCATACACCCCGCAGTCAGCCCGGCATCCAGCCGCTGTACCAATGCTGAACGTGCTCTTCGCGCAGCACATAGTCACGCAGCACTTCCTGCTTCAGACGGTCGCCCTGGCGGAAACTTTCGTCAGGGTCCGCCAGGTGCATGCGGATCGCCTCCAGCCACTCGGCGGTGCTGTTGGTCTTGATCCGCGTGCACGGCAAGTAGCCTTCATAGGCACGGGTATCGGTGACGATCACCGGGTACCCGCACGCGCCGTATTCCAGCAAGCGCAAGTTGCTCTTGCAGTCATTGAAGATGTGATACTCCAGTGGCGCCAAGGCCAGGTCCAGGTTCAGGCTGGCGAGCTTGGCCGGGTACAGCTCCAGCGGCACCGGCGGATGGAACTCGCTGATGTAGGGCCGCAATGCCGGCGGACACATACCGAAGAA
This sequence comes from Pseudomonas sp. M2, assembly GCF_015751845.1. Taxonomy (NCBI): domain Bacteria; kingdom Pseudomonadati; phylum Pseudomonadota; class Gammaproteobacteria; order Pseudomonadales; family Pseudomonadaceae; genus Pseudomonas; species Pseudomonas sp. M2. The sequence continues at coordinate 4,016,654 of NZ_JADOUD010000001.1, read as the reverse complement.
CACCCATTGGACTTCGTTCGCCAAGGTCTTGACCACCTCGGCAATCACTTCCAGGTCGCCGGTATGGCTGGTGCCACCGCCCCAACCCACCCGCGGCTTGCGCGCGCTGCGGCGCTGGCTACGCAAACCGGTCCAGAGCTGCTCGGCCAGCATGTTCGGCATTACCCGGATATCGCTATGGGTGTCATGCAGGGCATCCGCCAGCGCCTGGGTCGACACCACCAGCCGATCACAGCGTTCGATACCTCGGCGCAGGGATTTTTCCAGATCTTTTGGCGTGTGCTTGAGGTGCCCGTTCTTCTTCGGCACATCAATCACGTAGTCGTCCAGCTCGTAGATGCAAAAGCCCTTGGAGAAGGTCTTGAGGCGCTCGATCTCCTTGACGAACCCTTCGGTATAACGCCCCTGCAGAATTGCCACATCCGGCGAGCTGCGTTCCAGCTCGACGTTGCTCGGTATCTCGAAGTACTGCTGCTGGGTCACCCAGCCAGCCTTCTCCAGCTCGACCAGCGGCTGGATCACCCGGTAATGCCCGACCGCAGTCTTGTTCATTGGCAACGCCAGCACATGGGGCAGTGGACGGCTGACGAAAGGCGTCCAGGCGGCCTTGAGGCCCGGATCCAGGCAGAAGCTGGAGCCGTTCAGGGACAGGTTGATATTGTAAGCGGGGTCACGCGCTACCACCGGCATCCAGGCCTTGAAGAAGGCATCATGCTGCTGCGCCAGCCGGGCCTGGCGCTCGGCTTCAGCCTGCGCATCGATCGCCGCCGGCGCTGGCGGGTCCAGTACCAGCCGGGCATCCGGCGCCCACACCACAAGGTACCCGGCTTCGCCCAGGCGCAGGCCCAGGTCGATATCGCTGAAGGCCAGGCTGAAGACGCTTTCATTGAGCCCGCCCAACGACAGGAACAGCTCTTTGCGCACCAACAGGCAATCAGCCCCGACAGCAGAATAATTCTGCGCCACTTGCAAGCGCTGCATGTAACCGCCCGCCTCCATCGGCTCGCCCACGAACGGCGACCCCACGGCGCCACGCAGGCCCAGCACGCCGCCCGCATGCACGATCAGACCGTGGGCGTTGCAGAGCTTGGCACCCACCGCTCCGACTTCAGGGCGCTGGCCATGGCTGAGCAGTGCGTCGAGCCAGTCTGGCTCGGTGACCACAGCGAACGGGCTCAGCATCAGCAGGTATTCACCCCGGGCGTGTTGCGCGGCAAGGTTCTGCACAGCGGCGAAGCTGGCCTGCTCGCCCAGCATCAGGACCCGCAACTTGTCTTCGCCCAGCTGTTGAAGGGCGCTGAGCCAGGCGTGAGTCTCGGCACCTTGACTGGCATTGTCGACAATCAGCACTTCGTAGTGACCGTAGGCGGTCTTCTCAAGCACGCTTTCCAGGCAGCGCTCGAGGGCAGGCAACTGGTCCTGGGCACTGATCACCAGGCTTACCAGTGGCTGGGTGGCGTGCAGGTAGCGGACCTGGTTGATTGCCCCGCCACTGTTCTGCAGCCGGTAGGTCACGCCCAAGCGCTTGAGGTGGGCATCCAGCAGTTTCGGATTTTCCTCAACCACTGCCTGCGAAGACAGCCAGGCAGCGTAGCTGAACGCGCTTTCGGCCAGCACTTCCGGAATGTGCTCGATGGCATGGGGGCCGCGGCTTTCCACAAGACGCCAGAGCAGATCGTGCGGCGCCAGCTCGCGATATCCGGGCGTGAAACCGCCCAGTACCCGCAAGGCGTCAAGCGAGAACGCCAGCATGCGACCGGTATAGGGGTAGCCGCGCATCAAATCGAGGTTGAAGTCGGGCTTGAACACCGGCTCTACGGACGCCTCATCCCGCACGCCCCCCTCATCGCCATAGCAGCAGGCGATCTGCGGGCGCGATACGACCCGCTCGGCCAGGAGCATCAGGCTGAAGGCATTGAGCCGGTCGCCAGCACGCAGCAGGTAGATCCAGTCCACCTCGCCCAACTGGTCAAACGCCGTGTTCAGTTGTTCAGCCCAGTCGGCCTGCAATGGCTGGTGGACCCTGCGAACATCTGGGCCGCCTGGCAGCGGCGCGCTGGACAATACCAGCGTCATCTCTGCGCCATAGGCCTGGCGCTCAATGCTGTCCAGGGTAACCTGCAGAGCTTGTGCATCACCCTCGCTGTCGATAACCACGGGCACGATTCGCGGACGAGTTGGCCAGTGCTCGCTAAGGCGCATCAGACGCGCGAGCACCAGCGGATCCTGTCGGCAGGCCAGCCATTTGCTGTACAGCTCGGCAAAACTGTCGCTGTCGCTGCCGACATGAGATTCCTGGATCGCCTGCAAGCAGCGCAGGGTATGGATCAGGAACAGGTTCTCCCAGATACGCTGGGTATCGCCCTCGTCGCCCTGGAGGATTTGCACCCGCACCCAACCGGAGAACGGCTCACGTACTGCAGTGCGCGCGGCGAACATGTCGCGCAGGTGTTGTGATTCACTGGTAGCGGCAGCCTTCACATCGCTCTGGCGACGCAATTGGTCGGGATGAACCCGCTCGACACAGTGCACCCCGGCGGTCACGCCCAGATGGCCGCGACGCAGCAGGCACACGAACAACACGAAATCGAGCATTGCCACAAAGCCCGGCGCCAGCGCAGGCAGCAATTCACGCAGATCGCGGGTACGCACCAGCACGCTGCTCAGCCCGCCGATGAAGTTGAGCTGGCGGGTCTCGAAGAAATCCAGCAGGTCGTCACCGTTGAACAGTGTGTCGCCAAACGTGACCGGGCTGGTTTCCAGACGCTGCGGCAAAATGTGATCTTCAGCATCGACCTGGTGGCGCCTGGCCGCGACCAGGCTGACATCGTCATGGGCCTGGAACAGTCGCACCTGGCTGGACACGCAATCGGCCATCAGGCGGTCATCGTCACAGAGGAACTTGATGTAGTCGCCCTGGCTCTGCTCCAGCCCGTGTTGCAAATTCCCGGCAAAACCCAGCGGTTGCGGGTTACGCAAGTAAATCAGTGGATGACGTGCAAGACTGCGCAGCTCATCGACCACCGCCTCGATCTGCGTACCTGGGCTGTCGTCGCAGACGATGACTTCGAGGTTTGCGTAATCCTGAGCCAGGGCGCTGACCAGAGCAGTACGGAAGTAACGGGGGTTGCAGGCGGGAATGACGAGGCTGACTAGAGGGGCTGGGTTCACGAGGAAATCTCTCGACCGATGACTGCCCGCAGGGAATTCAGAACAGTCGATACTACGGGGAAATCAATGCGCCTTCACCGCGTACCCGAGGGATAAGCGGTGAAGGCGACGGGCGCACTTAACCGATGGCGTTGAACAGGCTCAGCTGGCTGACGCGTGCGAAAGCCGCCTGCGAAGCCTGAAGCAAGGTCTGCTGCTGGGTAAGGCGGACCAGCACGGTGGCAGGGTCCGAGTCACGGATCGACGACTGCGTGGTGCTGTTGGCAATGCTCAGACTCTCGTTGGTGTTTTGCTGGATTTCCAGCGCCTTGCCACGGGCACCGATATCGGTGACTGCCGTGTTGAGCGCGTCCTGACCGCTCTGGATATTGGCGATGGCCGAATCCAGGTCTGCACGCAGTTGCTGGTAGGCCGCGTTGTCGCCGTCGATCGGCTTGCTCAACGCCGTACGCAACTGGGCGACGGTGTCCAGAACGTTCTGGGTCTGGTGGTTGTCGACGTTCACCACGTACTGGTCACCGGACTGCTGCGCGGGCGTGCTGGTGAAGGTGAAGTCCACACCGGCAGCCGAGGCGACGTTGCCAGTCATGGCACCACTGGCCACCGGGCGGCTGTCAGCGGTCAGCGGCTGGGCATAGAGTTCGAAGTCCGTGGCGCTGGTGAACTTGATGACCGCACCGCCATTGGGAAACATCGCTTTGTACTGGGCCGGATCAGTGATGCTGATCGACGATACCTGAGCACTCGACGGGTTGCCCGGGCTACGGGTCGCAGTGATGGTATCGGGCTTGCTTTGCAGGGTGAAGGTATGACCTGCCACCGCTGCATCCGGAACGTCGCCGTCCTGAAGGTTGATGTTCAGCCGCATGTCCACACCACGGAAGCTGATCATCGATCCGCCTACGGTATCGGGATCAAATTTACCGCCCTGGGTGGCCTCGGCGGTCACATCGTTGCCCAAGCTGTCGGTGATGCTGAACTCGGTACTGCTGAGCATGGTGACTGTGTACGGCTGACCACTGCGGAAGCGATCGTTGTACGTGACGCTGCCGGACACTTGCCCATTGGACAGCTTCACGCGGCCATCATCCACCGCGGGGGCGCTCAGGCTGGTTTCGGTGCGGCTGGTGTTGAGGGCTTGCTCGAATACGCTATAGCCAGAGCTGTTGCCGGCCATCTTGAGCATGTCACCAACCTGCAGCTCCAGCTGGGTCTGGTCACCTTGATAAGAATAGGTACCATCGGCATTGCGCACGAACGGCGCGGTGTCGGTACTGGAACCGGCAAACAGGTACTGGCCGTTCTCATCACGGCTGTTCATGAGGCTCAACAGCTGGTCTTCCAACTGCCCCAGCTCGGCTGCCTTGGCCTTGCGTTCGGTGTCGGTGTAGCCGGCATTACCCGACTCGATCGCCAGCTCGTTGACCCGCGTCAGGATCGTGTTGATCGAATTGAGCGTGGTCTCGGTCTGGTTCAGCGAGTTGGTGATGTTTGTCGCGTTGGTCTTGTACTGGGCCAGCATGTCTGCCTGATTACCCAGCTGCAGCAGACGTGCAGCCCCCACCGGATCATCGGCAGCGGTATTGACCCTGACGAAGGAACTGGCCTCTTCGTTGGTCTTGATCAGGTTGGAATAGTTGCGCTGGTAGTTCGCCGCGCTGGTCTGGTAGAACTGGGCCGTGGAAATACGCATGGATCAATACTCCTTAAAGCGCAGCGATCAGGGTGTTGAAGATGTCCTGCGCCGTCTTGATGATCTGCGACGAGGCCGTGTAGTACTGCTGGTACTTGATCAGGTTGCTGGCTTCTTCATCCAGCTGCACGCCGGACAACGAATCACGGGCACCGGCAGCCTGGGTAAGGATGACGCCGGTTGCCTGGGTATCCATCTGGCCCTGCTTGGCCTGGGCACCCACACTTTCCACCAGTTTGCCGTAGGCATCGGTAATGCTGATGCCCTTGGTCGAACCGATGTCCATCGTCTGTTTGGTCTGCAGCTCCTGCAGGGACAGTGCATTGCGGTTGTCCGAGGAGCCTGCGCCGGTCAACGATACGGTAAAGCTGTCGCCATTCTTGGGCGAGCCGGCTACATCCATCTCGAAGCTGAATGACTTCTGGACGCCGCTGGCGTCATTGATCGGGTTGCCCGAGGCATCGATCATTGGCACATCGAGCTTCAGGGTATTGCTTTGCCCCGGAATGAAGGTGCCGGTGCCAATGCTGTTGCCCTTGGCATCGAAGGCTTCGTAGGTTTGCGGTGAGGTGGTTTCGTCACCGAACACCAGGCGCACCGGGGTGGAATACTTTATGCCGGTTTGCAGCTCCAGACGCTGGGCAGGGTCGGCGATGTCCAGCACCGAGGTCAGAACCGGCTGGGTGATCACACCGGTACCGGAATTGCCGCTGCCGGATGTGGCGGTCAGCGGTGCGGCCAAGGCCAGCCGCTTGGCGTCAGTGAGCACCACATCGATTTCTGCCGAGGCATTGCGGGTCGGGGTGATCTTGAAGCTGTCCCCCACTGCAGCAGTACCGCTCTTGAGGTCGATGCTGAAACCGTCGATCACCGGTGCCGGGTCGTCGTTGGTGCTGTAGGTGCCCATGTCCGTGCCGTCAGGCAGCTTCTTGACCTGGAACTTGTCCGCGGTCGGGCCGACGAACGTCACCTGATAGTCACTGGTGCTCAGCTTGCCGGTATCGCGGATGACAACGTTCAGGGCGGCGTCGCCAGCATTGCCAATCTTGGCAGTGCTGCGCGCAGACATGGCTTTGTCGCTATTGATGTCGCCAAACAGAGCAGCGCCGAATTCACCGTTCTTGTCGATACCTTGGCCGAGCTGCGAGTTGATCTGCTGCGACACCACCAGCGCGATACGACCCAGCTCGTTCATGGCCGGCGCCAGGGTTTCACTGCGGTAGCGCAACAGCCCACCCATTTCACCACCGGTGATGCTGTTGGTGATGTCCATGGTGGTGCTGCCACGATCGAGCTTGATCGCAAACTGCGTAGGGTCGGTGGCGCTGGGTTCAGCGCTCATCTTGTTGGTGGTCTTGCCCAGTACCAGCGACTGGCCGTTCTTCAGGTAGACGTCGATATTGCCGTCACGCTCGACGGTTTGCACGCCCACCAACTCATTGAGCTGGCGCACGGCCTCGTTGCGCTGATCGAGCAGGTCGTTGGGCTGACCATTGACTGCCGAAACCTTGGAAATCTGCTCGTTGTACTGCGCGATACTGGAGGTCAGCTCGTTGATCCGGGCGGTCATCGAGCTCAAGTTGCCATTGATGTTGGTGTTCTGCTCCTTGAACTGGGCAGACAGGCTGTTGAAACGATTGGCCAACGCATCGGCATTGCTTAACAACAGCTGGCGGGAAGCATCTTCGGTCGGTTTGTTGGCGGCGCTCTGCAAGGCAGAAAAGAAGTTGGTCAGCGCGCCAGTGATACCGGTGTTGCTGTCAGACAACAAGTTGTTGAGCGGCGTGACCTGATTCAGGTAGGCGGTGCTGTCACTGTTGAGCGAGGTGGCGGTCTGCAACTGTGCATCCAGGAAGGCGTTGTACACCCGGCGCACATCCGCCAGCGTCGTACCGGTGCCCATGAACAACTGGCCTTCCTGAAGCGAACCCTTGGCACGCTGGATGTTCTGCTGACGGGAGTACCCGGCGACATCGGCGTTGGCGATGTTGTTGCCTGTGGTATGCAGACCCGACTGGGAGGCCGACAACCCCGACATGCCAATGTTGATCAAACTCGCCATGTTTCCATACCCTTAAAGTGGTGTTGTGGTACCGAGCGATGCATAGCTCTCGTACGACTTCATCTGTCTTGCGATCTGCGAGATCTTGCTGGCGTAATTCGGGTCGGTGGCGTACCCGGCCTTTTGCAACTCTTGCACGAACTGTTCTGGCTTATCGGCCGCCTTCACCGCTTCTTGATAGCGGGAATTGTTCTGCAGCAGGCTCACCAGGTCGTGGAAGCTGTCCTGATAGGAATCGTACGAGCGGAACGCTGCCGTCTCCTTGACGAACTGGCCGTCACGGAACTCGCTGGTGATCGCCCGCGCCGAATCGCCTTCCCAATTGCCCGTGGCCTTGATGCCGAACAGGTTGTGGCTGCTGCTGCCATCGCTGTTGCGCATGACCGACTTGCCCCAACCGGTTTCCAGGGCGGCCTGGGCCACCAGGTAACGCGGGTCGACACCGATACGCTTGGCGGCCTGTTCGGCCATCGGCAGCATGGTGGCGACGAACGCGTCGCTGTCGGCGAACGCTTTGTTCGGCGCCAAGGGTGGCTGCGCCACGGCACGGCCGGTGATGCGCAGGCCGCGTTCGGGCACGGCAAAGCTCTGGGCCACCTGCTGCCCATCGCGGGCCGGCACGGCGGCGGTATTGGTGGCCGCCGCCGGATTGTCCGCCGAGGGCACGATACCGGCCAGCAAGCGGTCGGTCAGCTTGCCCGGCAACGCCAGGCGCCGTGAATTGAGCGCGGCAACGTCGTTGCGGCTGGCAGCCGACTGCGCGGCATGTACCGGCTCGGCTACCTTGTTGCCCCACAGCGCCGGCGCACTGCCCTCGATACGCGGGAACGGGCTGGTGTTGACCGGCGCGCTCTTGTTCTTCGACAGCTGGCGCACCAGCACGTCCTGCAGGCCGATACCGCCGCCCTCGCGGGACATGCTCACGGCCAGCTGCTGGTCGTACATGTCGCGGTACTGCTTGACCGTCGCGCTGTTCATCGGGTTGTCATCGGCCAGTACATCACTGGCCTTGCGCGAGGCCTTGAGCATTTCGCTGATGAACAGCGACTCGAACTCCTGGGCCACCTTGCGCACGTTGGCGTCGCTGTCGCGATCACCGTGCTTGAGCGAGCTCAGGCGATTGAGGTCGGTGTAGGCGCCGCTGTCGGCCGCGCTGGAAACCAGGCTTTTCGAGTTCATGCGTGGCGTCCTCAGATCACGATCAGGTCGGCCTGCAAGGCGCCGGCCTGTTTCAGGGCTTCGAGGATGGCCATCAGGTCGCTGGGCGCTGCGCCCACCTGGTTCACCGCACGGACGATTTCATCCAGCGTGGTGCCCGGGCCGAACTTGAACATCGGCTTGGCTTCCTGTTGCGCGTTGACCCGCGAGCGCGGCACCACGGCCGTCTCACCATTGGAGAACGGCCCCGGCTGGCTGACGATCGGGTCTTCGGTGATGGTCACGGTCAGGCTGCCGTGGGTCACCGCGGCCGGCGAGACCTTGACGTTCTGGCCGATCACGATGGTGCCGGTACGCGAATTGATGATGACCTTGGCAACAGCCTGGCCCGGGTCGATCTCCAGGTTTTCAAGGATCGACAGGTAGTCCACACGCTGAGTCGGGTCCATCGGCGCGCTGACGCGCACCGAGCCGCCATCCACGGCCTGGGCCACGCCTGGGCCCAGCAGTTCGTTGACCTTGTCGACGATACGCTTGGCGGTGGTGAAGTCGGGCCGGTTGAGGTTCAACGTCAGACTATTGCCCTGGTTGAAACCACTCGGTACTGCACGCTCCACCGAAGCGCCACCCGGGATACGGCCAGCTGACGGAACGTTGACGGTGATCTTCGAGCCATCGCGGCCTTCGGCATCGAAGCCGCCGACCACCAGGTTGCCCTGGGCGATCGCATAGACGTTGCCGTCGATACCCTTGAGCGGCGTCATCAGCAGGCTGCCGCCGCGCAGGCTCTTGGAGTTGCCGATCGAGGACACGGTAATGTCCACCACCTGGCCCGGCTTGGCGAATGGCGGCAGGTCGGCATGCACCGACACCGCAGCGACGTTTTTCAGCTGCACGTTGCCGGAGCCGGCGGGCACTTTGATGCCGAACTGCGACAGCATGTTGTTGAACGTCTGCAGGGTGAATGGCGTCTGGGTGGTCTGGTCACCCGTGCCGTTGAGCCCCACCACCAGGCCGTAACCGATCAACTGGTTGGAACGCACGCCCGAGATACTGGCGATGTCCTTCAGGCGCTCGGCATGGGCGCCGAACGCACAGGACAGAAGCAAGGTTGCGGCAATCAGTTGCCTGACGTTGAACATGTTCATCCGTACTCAGAAGGGCCAAAGCGGGCTGAGGAAGAAACGGTCCAGCCAACCAGGCTGGCTGGCGTCGGCGAAGGAACCGGTACCCGAATAGGTGATGCGCGCATCGGCCACACGGGTGGACGGCACTGTGTTATCGGTGGCGATGTCGTCGGCGCGGATCAGGCCGGCGATGCGCACCAGCTCTTCGCCGGTGTTCAGGGTCATCCACTTCTCACCACGCACGGCGATGATGCCGTTGGGCAGCACTTCAGCGACGGTGACAGTGACCGAACCCGTCAGCGTATTGCCTTGGGTAGCCTTGCTGTCGCCCTTGGTGGCGCGTTCACCGCTGTAGCCCGCTTCCAGCGACAGATCGCCGCTGCCGAACGGGTTGTTGGTGCTCGGCGTGGCACCGAACAGCGAGGTCAGGCCGATGTTGGCGCTGCTGTCCTTCTGGATCTGCGAACCGGCATTCTTGCTGGCCGAGGTGCGTTCGTTGAGCGTGATGGTGATGATGTCACCGACGCGGAACGCCTTACGGTCGCTGTACAGGTTCTGCTCGAAACCGGCCTGGTAGATCGAACCGTTGTTGGCCGCTGCCGGCAACGGGGTGCGCGGCAAAACCGGCGCGTAGTACGGGTCGTTGGGCTTGGCCGTCGGTGCGACGCAACCAGCCAGCAACACCGCCCCCCCCAGGGCGAACACGGACAACAGACGATTCATGACGCTTACCTCACGGTGTAACAGGGACTTGGGCTTACAGCTGCTGGGTGACGAACGACAGCATCTGGTCGGCGGTGGAGATGACCTTGGAGTTCATCTCGTAGGCGCGCTGAGTGGTGATCATGTTCACCAGCTCTTCCACGGTGCTGACGTTGGAGTTTTCCAGGGTCTGCTGCAGGGTGGTGCCGAAGCCGTTCAGGCCTGGGGTACCGACCTGTGGGGCACCACTGGCAGCGGTTTCCAGGAACAGGTTGTCGCCGATCGCCTGCAGGCCGGCCGGGTTGATGAAGTCGGCGGTCTGGATGTTGCCGATCACCTGCGCTGCCGGGTTGCCAGCAGTGGTGATCGACACGGTGCCGTCCTGGCCGACGGTGAAGGTCTGGGCGTCGTTCGGCACGACCACCGCAGGCTCCAGCGCAAAGCCATTGGCGGTGACGATCTGGCCGTCGGAGTTCAGGTGGAAGGTACCGTCACGGGTGTACGAAACCGTACCGTCCGGCTGCAGCACCTGGAAGAAACCACGGCCGTTGACCGCCATGTCCAGCGGGTTTTCGGTGGTCTGCAGGCTGCCGGTCTGGAAGTTTTTCTGAGTGCCGACGATGCGCACACCGGTACCGACCTGCAGGCCCGACGGCAGTTCGCTGTCCTGGGTGGACTGCGCGCCTGGCTGGCGTTTGATCTGGTACAGCAGGTCCTGGAACTCGGCGCGGTCACGCTTGAAGCCGGTGGTCGACACGTTGGCCAGGTTGTTGGAAATGACCGTCAGGTTGGTGTCCTGGGCGGACAGGCCGGTTTTAGCGACCCAAAGAGCCGGAAGCATCAGTATTCTCCTCGTGCGCCTGTTTTACGGCACCCGTTCAAGTGTGGTTAGCCGAGTTGCAAAACACGCGCCATGGCTTCGTCGCCTTCCTTGGCCGCGTTCATCATTTTCACGTGCAGTTCGAATTGGCGAGAAAGCGCCAGCACCGACGTCATCTCTTCGACGGCATTGACGTTGCTGCCCTCCAGGAAGCCCGATACGACCTTGACGTTGACGTCGGCAGCAGCCGGCTGGCCGCTGGCGGTGTGGATCAGCCCGTCCAGGCCCTTGGTCAGGCCTTTGGTGTCCGGGTTGACCAGCTTGATCCGGTCGACTTCAGCCATCACCCGCGGGTCTTCACCCATGGAGCGGATGCTGATGGTGCCGTCAGCGCCGACTTCGACCTTCTGCTCTGGCGGAATGGCGATCGGGCCGCCGTTGCCGATCACCGGCATGCCATTGCCGGCGCGCAGCACGCCGAGGGCATCGATGTTCAGGCTACCGGTACGCACGTAGGCTTCGCTGCCATCGGGGGCCTGCACGGCAATGAAGCCCTGCCCCGCCACCGCCACATCCAGGTCACGCCCGGTCTCGACCATGGGCCCTTCACTGAAGTCGGTGGCAGGACGCTCGGTCATGGCATACGCCCGCGACGGAAAGCTGTCACCAAACACCGGCATCGAGCGCGCCTGCTCCAGGTCACGCTGGAAACCATTGGTGGAAATGTTCGCCAGGTTGTTGGCATGGGCCTTCTGCGCCAGCGCGTTCTGGCTGGCGCCGGTCATGGCCACGTAAAGCATCTTGTCCACAGTCATCCTCCGCTGCACTGGCGATTGCTTGCCGCTCGCCGTTGCTGTGCAGGCACTCAAGCAAGTTCCGAACCAACTTTTTGAAATCGTGGAATAGCCCGTAAATACAGGCTTTGAGGGGAGCTGCCGACCATGAGAACGCCGGTTATCCGGCGCCGGGTTGCCGGTAGCGGCAAAGCAGGTGCTTGCACCGGCCTCATCGCCGGCAAGCCGGCTCCCACAGGGTTTAGCAGCGCTGCGGATATTGTGGGGGCAAATGTCTTACCCAATTTCTAGAAGTTAACGCAATTCCTGTGGGAGCCGGCTTGCCGGCGATGAGGCCGGTGCAGGCAATCACCGATCGCGGCAACCGCCATTGTTGTAGGGCCCGGCAAAGCGCTTCCAACCATCCCCCGGCGACCACTGCGAGCACACCAAGCGCCCATCCACCTGGCTTTCCCAGCGCCACCAGGGCGCAGTACCGGCCTGCGCCTGATACAGGCAGAAGGCAGCGAGCAACGCGACAAGCAACCTTTTCATGAAACACTCCTGCAAAAACGACAAACCCCTTCACGACAAAGGGGTTCGCCTTCACACCATTAACCCGCGACCATCAAGTCATCTGAATGATGGTCTGCATGATGGTGCTTTCGGTGGAGATGGTCTTGGCGTTCGCCTGGTAATTGCTCTGCGCCTTGATCAGCTCGACCAGCTCCTGGGTCAGGTTGACGTTCGAAGCCTCCAGCGCATTGGACTCGACGCTACCCAGCGTACCGGTCTTGGGCTCATCGATGCCGGGAATGCCGGAAGAGAAGGTTTCGGTCCAGCGGGTGCCACCGATCTGCTGCAGCCCCTGCTCGTTGGCGAAACTGGCCAGTGCCACCTGGCCAATGGCGCGCGACTGCTGGTTGCTGAAGCTGGCGAACAGCACACCAGTGGAGTCGATGCTCAGGCTCGAGAGGATACCGGTGGCGTAGCCATCCTGGGACTGCGACATGCGCGCGGTCTCGGTGTTGTAGGACGTGGTGCTGTTCATCGACAGTTTCATGCCGTCGGCGTTGCCGGCAGCGCCATTGGACGCCCAGTTGCCCGCCGCATCTTCCACCGCCGGCACCCAACCAGTCATGGTGAAGGTGTTGTTGGTCACGGTGAACGATGCACCCGCCGGGTGCCCTGTGTTATCGGCAGTCATGCTGCTGACAGAACCATCGCTGCTGAAACTGATGGTGCCGGTCAGCGGCGTGGTGGAAGCAGGATCGAACGGGTTACGACCGTCGACCAACGTGTACATGGTCCATTCGTTCGTACCGGTTTTGCGGTAGAACTGCTCCATGGTGTGCTCGTTACCCTGGCTGTCGTACACCTTGGTCGGGAACGACTTGGAATAGGTCGTCTCGTCGGTAGGATCGAACGGCAGGTTCGGCACCATGGCGCCCGTACCATCATCGATTTCCAACGGAATGTCGGTGGCCGACGAATTCAGGTTGATGCCTTGGTCGATCAGCGAGGTGGCCTTGGGCTGCAGCGCCGACGTATCGATCTGCAGGTCGGTCAGCACGCCCTTCTGGATCTTGCCGGTCGCATCGGCAGCGTAGCCTTGCAGGCGCAGGCCGTCCGAGGTGACCACGAAGTTGTTCTTGTCGGCCTGGAAAGCACCGGCACGGGTGTAGACACGCGAGCCGTTGTCGGAGAGGACGAAAAAGCCCTGCCCCTGGATACCCATGTCCAGCACGTTACCCGTGTTATTGACGTCGCCCTGGGAGAACTGCTGCGAGATCGCCGCCAGACGCACGCCGTTGCCGACCTGGTTCTTGCCCACACCCAGGCGATTGGCGCCAGCATAGACGTCGGCGAACTCGGCACGCGAGGATTTGAAGCCGGTGGTATTGACGTTGGCGATGTTGTTGCCGGTAACGTCCAGCTGCTTGTTGGCTGCGTACAGACCGCTAAGGCCGATATTGAAAGACATGAATTCGCTCCTGTGCCGCGCTAGCGGGCCTTAGATACCGATGGTTTGTACGTCAGAGAGGGAGACCTTGCCGACGCCCGCAAGGTTGAGCACCATTTCGCCGGTGGCATTGAAGCTGACACTGGTCACCTTCGCTGGCAGCAGCGTGCTCATCTGCACCGACTGGCCATCCACGGTGGTGCTGGCGGTGAAGGTGTAGGTACCCGGGTCGACCTTCTCGCCACTGTTGTTGGTGCCGTCCCAGATGAAATCGGCATAACCGGCTGCCTGCTCGCCCAACTCGATGGTCTTGACGGTGTTGCCGTCCTTGTCCTTGATGGTGATCTTCGCTTCACTGATTGCCTGCGGCACGACGAACTGCGCATTGAAGCTCTGGGTGGTATCGACCACCGCCTTGTCGTTCTGCACCACCACCGAACGGCCGACCAGTGACGAGGCCTGAAGGGCCTGGGACGAAGCCATGGCATTGGTGATGCTGCTGACCGATTCGTTCAGGGAGGTGATGCCTTCCAGGCTGCTAAACTGCGCCAACTGGGCCACGAACTCGCCGTTCTCCTGCGGGTCCAGCGGGTTCTGGTGCTGCATCTGGGTAACCAGCAACTGCAGGAACGCGTCCTTGCCAAGCGCGTCGGTACCGGTCTTGGACGCGGTATCGGTGGCTTTCTTGGCGGTGCCACCGACGCCCGACGCAGTCAGGACATCATTGAGGTTCACACCGCTGGTGCTATCGACTGCCATGGTCTGGATTCCTTATCACTGACCCAGGGTCAGTACTTTCTGCATCATGTTCTTGGCGGTGTTCATCAGCTCGGCGTTGGTCTGGAACGCGCGGCTGGCGGAGATCATGTCAGCCATCTCCTCGACCACATTGACGTTCGGGTAGTAGACGTAACCGTCCTTGTTCGCCGCCGGATGGTTGGGCTCGTAGCGTGCTTCGAGGTTGCTCTGGTCTTCGATGATGCCCTTGACCTGCACACCCTGCCCTGCCTCACCCTGATCTTCGAACAGCGACTGGCTGCCGCCGGCTTGCGCATTCTGGAAGGTGGTGGCAAACACCGGGTGCCGCGCGCGGTAGGTCTGGTCGATGCTCGACGAAACGGTCTCGGCGTTGGCGATGTTGGAAGCAACGGTGTTGAGGCGGGTGTTCTGCGCACTCATGCCGCTACCGGCAATGTTGAAAACACTGGACAGGGACATGGTCATTCTCCGCGCAGGGCCGATACCAGCCCTTTGAATTTACTGTTGAGCAGGGTAAAGCTGGCCTGGAAGCCAATGGCGTTTTCCGTGTAGTTCGATTGCTCGATCTGGGCGTCCACGGTGTTCTGGTCGATCGACGGCTGCGTCGGCGTGCGGTACTGCAGCGTGTCGTCGGCCATTGCCAGGCCTTCGGCCTCGATGTGGCGGCTGTTGGTACGGTCCATGGCAAAGCGGCCACCGCTCTGCTGCTTCTGGCTTTCGGCGGCGAGCACCGAAGAGAAGTCCATGTCACGCGCCTTGTAATTGGGCGTGTCAGCGTTGGCGATGTTGTTGGCCAGCACTTCGGCGCGCTGGGCGCGGAAGCCCAGGGCCTTTTCATGGATGCCAAGCGCCTTGTCGAAACTGATGCTCATGTCGGGGAAACCTTCGAAGGTTGACCGGAATATCGTTGGCCAAGCTATAGCAAGGGCTGTGCCAATGTTTTGAAAGGCCGGAAACATTGGGCTGGAGCAGGGATGGCTGATGGCGCGATGCCAGAAAAGCGGCAAAAGGCTTCCGCCTGGAGAAGGGAAAGCGGCAATTGCCGGGCGGCAAAAGCGGCAAAACAAAAAATTGACGTCAAGCGGCGTGAGTGGCGACGGGGTGCAAAAGGCCTGCTTTTAGAGTGCGGGTTTCTTGAGATCGAACGCCGCGCTGGCGGCGCTCGATGTCAGGCTTCCCAAAACAGCCCGCAGCCCATCACTTGGCCTGGTAAATGATTCCCGGGCTGCACTGCACCATCTGGTAATGGTCCGGCAAACCATTGAGCGCCTCGGACGCCCCCAGGAAAAGATACCCACCCGGCTTCAGGGTGCTGTGAATACGCAGCAAGATGTCTTTCTTCACCTGTGCCGAGAAATAGATCAACACATTCCGGCAAAACACGATGTCGAACTTGCCCAGCGCGGCATAGCTGTCGAGCAGGTTGAACGAGCGGAACTCGACCCGGCTGCGAATGGCCGGTTTCACCGCCCAGCGCCCTGGCCCCTTGGTGTCGAAGTAGCGCTGCAAGCGCTCCTGGGACAGGCCACGGGCGATCGCCAGGCTGTCGTACTCGCCGGTCTTGCAGTTGTTCAGCATCGAACCGGACAGGTCGGTGGCAACGATCTGCGCACCCATCTTCAACTGGCCCAGGTTGGCGCGCTCGAACTCATCGATGGCCATCGAAATGGAGTACGGCTCCTGGCCCGACGAGCAGGCCGCCGACCACATGCGCAGGCGCTGGCCGGGGTTGTTCTTGATGAACTCGGGAATGACCTTGTTCTTCAGCACTTCGAATGGGTAGGTATCGCGAAACCACAAGGTTTCGTTGGTGGTCATCGCATCCACCACCTGCTCGCGCAAGCCGCCACGTGGCTGGGCCTGGATGCGCTGCACCAGCTCACCCAGGCTCTTGATGCCCTGCTGCTCCATCAGCTTGTTCAGTCGGCTGGAGACCAGGTACTGCTTGTTCTCACCCAGCAGGATGCCACAGGCTTTCTCCAGGAATACCCGGAACTGTTCGAAATCCAAATTACCCGTAGACACTACTGCGGCCTCTTTTCAATCACAGGTACCGGGAGTCGCCTCCCGGCTACTTCAATGCGTTGCCTTGATCCGGTCGACCACGCGCTGGGCCAGGTCGTCCGGCTTGAACTTGGCCAGGAAGTCATCGGCACCGACCTTCTTGACCATCGCCTGGTTGAACACCCCGGACAACGAAGTATGCAGGCAGATATGCAGTTTTTGCATGCGCGGGTCACTGCGGATCTCGGCCGTCAGCGTATAGCCGTCCATCTCTGGCATCTCGATGTCCGAAATCATCATCAGGAACTCTTCTTCCGGCCGCTTGCCCTCGTCCACCAGCTTGCGCAGGTAGTCCAGAGCCTGGCGCCCATCATTGAGCGCCACCACCTCGACACCGACCGTCTGCAGGCAGCGGCTGACCTGCTTGCGCGCCACCGACGAATCATCGACGGTCAGCACACGCAGCAGTACGGCCTTGTCCTGCGTCTCGGCATCGACCACACCGGCTGACACCGACTCGGACGACGGCGCCACCTCGGCCAGCACCTTTTCCACGTCGATGATTTCAACCATGCGGTTGTCCACCCGGGTGACCGCAGTCAGGTAGTGATCGCGGCCGGTGCCCTTGGGTGGCGGGTGGATCTCTTCCCAGTTCATGTTGACGATGCGCTCCACCGAGTGCACCAGAAAACCCTGGGTCTTGGTGTTGTACTCGGTGATGATCACGAAGCTGTTGCGAGTCTCTTCCTTCAGCCCGGGCAAACCGGTGGCCATCGACAGGTCGAGAATCGGAATGGTCGCCCCACGAATGTTGGCCACACCACGCACCACCGGGTGGGACTTGGGCAGCACGGTCAGCTCAGGGCATTGCAGCACCTCGCGGACCTTGAACACGTTGATGCCGTAAAGCTGCGCGCCATTGAGGCGGAACAGCAGCAACTCCAGGCGATTCTGCCCAACCAGCTGTGTGCGCTGGTTGACTGAATCCATAACCCCCGCCATGCCTGACTCCTTTTTCTTTCTGCCATTTCGTAGCCACTCCTACAGCGAGTCGGCACGGGCTTTGCTTTTTTGAGCGTCATGTACACGAAAACGACAATTTTCCGACGACTGACGCACCTGCTGAGCGGCTCGCTGGCTGCGCTGTGCCTGCTGGCACCCGGCGCTCGCACGCTGGCGGACGCGGTTACCTTGCCTGAACAGCTTATCGGTGTCACCCAAGGGTTTCTTGAATTCACCGTAGAGGATTACCTGGCCACGACCCAGACAGCAGGCCGCTACGAAATACAGGTCAACTCGCTCGACCCGCGCCTGCGCATGCCCCTGTGCAGCCAGCAACTGGACGCCTCGCTGGAAAGCCCGGCGCAGCCACTGGGGCGTGTAACGATACGTGTAGCCTGCAACGGCGCCGCGCCGTGGACCGTCTTCGTACCGGCAACAGTGCGGCTGTTCCGCGATGTGGTGGTGGTTACCCGCCCGCTGAAGCGCCAGAATATCGTTGGCGAAGGTGACGTGGCCCTGCGCGAACGTGACGTTGGCACCCTCACCCAAGGCTTTCTCACCGACCTCGACCAGGCGGTCGGCATGAAGATGCTGCGCCCGACGGTGATCGACCAGGTGCTGACCCCGCAGCACCTGGAGCAGGCCGAAGTGATACGCAAGGGCGATCATGTGGTGATCATCGCCCGCAGCGGCAGCCTCGCCGTACGTATGCCCGGCGAGGCCCTCAGCAAGGGCGGCCAGGGCGAACAGATCCGGGTGCGCAACCTGAATTCGCAGCGGGTAGTGAAGGCCCGGGTCACGGCCCCCGGCCAAGTGGAGGTCGCCATGTAGATTGGGCTGGCGGTGTGCAACCGCTTTTCCTAAACTGTGTCAGAACGGGTTCGCGGGCTTGCCGACAGGCGGCTAAGCATTTGTGCCTAAAGTTTCTTTCGGGATGGCCGAAAACATGGCAAGCGTCCAAATACCCAGGGGTTTCTGATCATGGTCATCGACTTCAGTCGTTTGAATAACTCTCCGTCCATCACGGGCGGCGTTCGCGGCAATGCCGCGCCCGGCAACGCCGACAAGTCCGGCGAAACCACCGCGCCGAAAAGCGCAAGCGCCAGCGGAGAAGCGGTACACCTCAGCCAAGAGGCCCAGCAGTTGCAAAAGGTCAGCGACAAGCTGCGCGACCAGCCCGTTGTCGACAATGCCCGCGTGGCACAGTTGAAACAGGCGATCGCAGATGGCAGCTACCAGGTCGATGCCGGCCGGGTCGCCAGCAAACTGCTCGATTTCGAAGCCCAGCGCTGACCGTTCGGCGCGCTGACTTCACGGACGCTTGAAAAGCCAAGAGTTAGCCATGCACGACATCACATTGCTGCAACTGATCGAAGACGACATCGCCCCTACCCAGGAGCTGCTCGACCTGCTTGAGCAGGAGGCAGTCGCCCTGCACGGGCGCGATATGGCGCCGCTGGAGGGCATCCTGGCCCGCAAGCAATCGCTGATCGTTCTGCTCGAGCAGCAAGGCATCCGCCGCCATAACCTGCTCACCAGCCTCGGCCTCAGCGCCGACCGCGCCGGGGTGCAGGCCGTCGCTGCGCAGTCGCCGAACGGTGAAGTCATCATGCAACAACTCAACGTGCTGACCGAATTGATGGAAACCTGTCAGAAGGTCAACGAGACCAATGGCAGGATCGTTCAGGTACAACAGCACGTCACAGCCAACCAGATCAGAATCCTCATGGGCGGCGACTCTCCGTCGCTCTACGACAGCCGTGGCGCCACCTCGCCATTGGCCAAGCCCCGGGCGCTCAGCCAAGTGTGATTAGTTCTATCAAGGCACGGAACATACTGGCAAAATGCCGTTACTTGCGTGTGTCGTTTTTGCCTGGAGATTGATAACCCGTGTTCAATGAGACCGATGCTCCGCAGCCGCCAAAGGTGCTGAACACTCCTTTGGAGATTGCGGCCAACCTGCGCCAGTTGATGGAGAGCCATGATCCTTTGATCATCACCTTCCATGAGCGCAGCCAGCGCTTTCAGAGCTACGTGGTTCATGTGGACCGTGACAGCAATACCTTGGCGCTGGACGAGATGATCCCGCGCGATGGCGAAAAATTCATCGAGAACGGCGAGCCGTTCCGCGTCGAAGGTTTCCACGACGGCGTACGCATTGCGTGGGAGTGCAACCACGAACTGAGGATCACCGAGGTCGATGGCCACCGCTCATACCGCGGTGCCCTGCCGGACGAGATGACCTACCACCAGCGCCGCAATGCATTTCGCGCCGCGCTGAAGCTGTCGCAGCTGGTCGATGTGATTCTCGACGGCACCCACCTCAAGGGCAATGGCGCCTTGCGCGGCAAGCTGCTGGACATCTCCGCCACGGGCTGCAAACTGCGCTTTGAAGGCAATGTCGAGGAGCGCCTGCAACTGGGCCAGGTTTACGAGCGCTTCAAGGCCAGCAGCCCGCTGGGGCTGGTGGACACCATGGTCGAGCTGCGCCACCTGCATTACGAAGAGCGGATCAACACCACCTTTGCCGGCGTGCGTTTCCATAACCTCAATGGGCAGGCGCAGCGCAAGATAGAGAGCTTCGTATACCAGTTGCAGCGCGAAGCGCGGCGGTTCGATAAAGACGATTATTGATCGCCTGCCGAACGCGCAAACGCCACCTCAAGACTAATGCCAGGCTTTCAAGCGATTTAGCGCCGCTTTGCGGCCCATCGCCGGCAAGCCGGCTCCCACAGGTCTGCGCAGCTCTTGAAGTCTGCGCTGTACCTGTAGGAGCCGGCTTGCCGGCGATGGGCTGCGCAGCAGCCCTAATAAAGCTAATTTTTTTGTGCCTACCCCGGCCCCGCCTCAAACCGGCTTGCTAACCTCGCCCGGGTCAGCCGGTTCGGCCTTCTCTTCCGCCTCGGTATCTTCAGCCGCCACCGGCGCCTGCATCACCTCCTGCACGGTCTGTTCATCCACACGCGGGTCGAGCGCCGCCGACAACGGCGAACCCGCCGCCGGCATGGCCACGTGCCCCAGCGGCGCATCCTGTACCTGGTGCAGCCCGGTGACCGCCTTCGGGCGAATCCGCCACACCAGCACCAGCGCGAAGAACACGAAGAAGGCATACAGCATCTGTGCGCCCAGCACCTTCATCAGCACCCCCGCCGCCAGCGGCCCGATGCACGCCCCCACGCCGTAGGTGACCAGCAGCATGGCGGTCAAGGAGACACGCCGCTCGCTTTCCACGTGGTCATTGGAAAAAGCGACAGCCAGGGGATAAAGGCAGAACTGCAGCAGCGAAATCAGAAAGCCGATACCGAACAGCAACTCCAGTGGCACATTGGGCAGGATCGCCAGCGGCGCCGCCGCCAGCGCCAGGCCCACAGCCACGCTGCGGATCAGCACGGCCCGGTCATAACGGTCGGACAACCAGCCCAACGGCCACTGCACCAGCAGCCCGGCAAAGATGCAGCTACCCATGAACAAGCCGATCTGTTCGGTAGAAAGCCCCTGGCTGGACGCATACAGCGGCGCCAGGCCGTAGAAGGAGCCGACGATCAAACCCGAACCGAGCACGGTGCTCAGCGACTGCGGCACGCGCTTGATGAAGAATTTAGGCTCCATCGGTGCCGGGCGCAGCGGCGCCGGGTGAATGCGCCGGGTCATCGCCACCGGCACCAGGCACAGGGCGAAGCACATCGCGACCAGCATCAACAGCTCAGGGCCAAGCTCGGGGTGCACCACCAGAATCAGCTGACCGAGCACCAGCCCCAGGTAGGAGGCAATCATGTAGCCGCCGAACACCGCGCCGCGGTGCTTGGCGTCGGCCTGCTCGTTGAGCCAGCTTTCGATGACCATGTACTGGCACATCATGCCCAGGCCAACGAGCATCCGCAGCCCGACCCAGGCCGGTAGCCAGTTGGTCATGCCATGGCCCAGCACTGCCGCGCAGACGATTCCGGCGCAGGTGGTATAGGCCCGGATGTGCCCTACCCGGCCGATCAGTCGGTGGCCAACCTTGCCGCCAACAGCCAGGCCGAAATAGTTGGCCGCCATCAAGGCACCGACCCACAGGCTGTCGACATGATCGGCCGCCAGGCGCAGTGCCAGGTAAGTACTGAGCAGACCCGAGCCGATAAGCATCATCAAGGCAGCGAAATACAACGACTGAAACGGCTTCCAGATGTTTCGCATACGTCCCGTCGGGCTCCCTGGTCAGGTGGCGTTGGCTTGCTGGCAAGCATAAAAGCAAATCAGCCGCGGCGCAGTCCCCTGCCTGCGAAATAGCAGAACAGGGGCGCGCGCAGTAGCGTTCGTGTCGCGCTCAGGCTTGTGCCGCCAACACTCGCCGCTCCCACGGCGTGATCTCGTTGTAGAAATCAGTCAACTCGAGCGTCTTGGTGGCAGCGTAACCTTCGATGAACTCAGCCCCGAACAGTTCCCGGGCCAAGGCGCTGCGCTTGAGACGCTCCAGCGCCGCATGCGGGGTGCATGGCAGGCTCAGGTGCTCAGGCACCTCGAACTCACCCTGGATGGCCGGTGCAGGCTCCAGGCGCTGCTCGATGCCGTGCAGGCCGGCTGCCAGGCTGGCGGCAATGGCCAGGTAGGGGTTTGCATCTGCACCCGGCAGGCGGTTCTCGACCCGCCGCGCTACGGGGGCGCTGGCCGGAATACGCAGCCCCGCAGCGCGGTTGTCCTCCGACCAACAGGCATTGTTCGGCGACGCATACGGATGGCACAGCCGCTGGTACGAGTTGACATTGGGCGCGAACAGCGCGGTGAAATCGGCCATGCACGCCTGCAGGCCGCCTATGAAATGATGGAAGGTCTGGCTCGGCCGCCCCTGGTCATCGCTGAACACGTTTCGCCCCGTGGCGATCTCCACCAGGCTCTGATGAATATGCATCGAGCTGCCCGGCGTATGCGCCAGGGGCTTGGCCATGCACACCACTGTCAGGCCATGCTTGAGCGCGACTTCCTTGAGCAGGTGCTTGAACAGGAAGGTCTGGTCGGCCAGCAACAAGGGGTCACCGTGCAGCAGGTTGATTTCGAACTGGCTGACGCCCATTTCATGCATGAAGGTGTCGCGCGGCAGGCCCAGCGCCGCCATGCACTGATAAACCTCCTGAAAGAACGGCCGCAGGCCGTTGTTGGAACTGACACTGAATGCCGAGTGGCCGAGCTCGCGGCGGCCATCCTTGCCCAACGGCGGCAAAAATGGCTGTACAGGGTCACTGTTGGGCGCAAAGACGAAGAACTCCAGCTCGGTTGCAACGACCGGCGCCAGGCCCAAAGCGGCGTAGCGGGCGATCACCGCTTTGAGCAGCCCGCGGGTGGACAGCCCTGACGGCCGGCCATCGAGCTCATTGGCATCGCAGATCGCCAGCGCCAGGCCCTCCTCGCTCCAGGGCAAGCGGTGGATCTGCGCAGGCTCCGCCACCAGGGCCAGATCGCCATCGTCGCTGCCGTAGTATTTCGCTGGCGGGTAGCCCCCCATGATGCATTGCAACAAGACGCCACGTGCCATTTGCAGGCGCCTGCCTTCGAGGAAGCCTTCGGCAGTCATGACCTTGCCACGAGGGACACCGTTAAGGTCGGGAGTGACACATTCGATCTGGTCGATGCCCTGGAGGTGCTCGGCGAGCGAGCGCGGGGCTGCGGTGGTCATGACGCTTGTCCTTGTTGTTATGGGCTGGCAACAACATAGGCTGGGGGTGTTTAAAATATCAAGCACCTGCATCCGCAACGATGCAGTTCTTGCCCCCTCACTCGCGCAGGGTCATGCCATTGGACGGCAATGGCAGCGCCGTTTTATACCGCACCTGCTTCAAGGCAAAGCTCGACCGTATGTTCGCCACCCCCGGCAGCCGCGTCAGGTAATCGAGAAACCGCTCCAGCGCCTGGATGCTCGGCAACAGCACCCGTAACAAATAATCGGGGTCGCCGGTCATCAGGTAGCACTCCATCACCTCCGGCCGCTCGGCGATTTCTTCCTCGAAGCGGTGCAGCGCCTGCTCTACCTGCTTCTCCAGGCTGACATGGATGAACACGTTGACATCCAGCCCCAGCACCTCTGGCGACAGCAAGGTCACCTGCTGGCGGATCACGCCAAGCTCTTCCATGGCCTTGACCCGGTTGAAACAGGGCGTGGGCGACAGGTTCACCGACCGCGCAAGTTCTGCGTTGGTGATGCGGGCGTTGTCCTGAAGGCTGTTGAGAATGCCGATATCGGTACGATCGAGTTTGCGCATGAGACAAAATCACCGGTTTTTTGTGTTTATGCGGAATGTTTATCTGCGCCGCTCGCTAAAGGCAATCAACTTGAGAGAAAAATTCTCCCGGCGTGTCACTACTATGTAATTGACGCTGACCTGCCAGTCACAAGCCGGTGATCAGCGGCGGCCGCTTCAGAGCTCACAAAAACAACATCCGAGCGAGCGTAAAAAGCATGAACGAGTACGCCCCCCTGCGTTTGCATGTGCCCGAGCCTACCGGCCGGCCAGGCTGCCAGACCGATTTTTCCTACCTGCGCCTGAACGACGCGGGTCAAGTCCGTAAACCGCCCATCGATGTCGATGCTGCCGACACCGCCGACCTGTCCAACAGCCTGGTCCGCGTGCTCGACGAGCACGGCGATGCGCTTGGCCCGTGGGCCGAAGACATCGATCCGCAGCTGCTGCGCCAAGGCATGCGCGCCATGCTCAAGACGCGGATATTCGACAGCCGCATGGTGGTCGCCCAGCGCCAGAAGAAGATGTCCTTCTACATGCAGAGCCTGGGCGAAGAAGCTATCGGCAGCGCCCAGGCGCTGGCGCTGAACCGCACCGACATGTGCTTCCCCACCTACCGCCAGCAGAGCATCCTGATGGCCCGCGACGTGTCGCTGGTGGAAATGATCTGCCAGCTGTTGTCCAACGAACGCGACCCGCTCAAAGGTCGCCAACTGCCGATCATGTATTCGGTGCGCGAAGCCGGCTTCTTCACCATCAGCGGCAACCTGGCGACGCAGTTCGTACAGGCGGTCGGCTGGGCCATGGCCTCGGCGATCAAGGGCGATACCAAAATCGCCTCGGCCTGGATCGGCGACGGCGCCACGGCCGAGTCGGACTTCCACACCGCGCTGACCTTCGCCCACGTATACCGCGCCCCGGTGATCCTCAACGTGGTCAACAACCAGTGGGCGATCTCCACCTTCCAGGCCATCGCCGGCGGCGAATCGACCACCTTCGCCGGCCGTGGCGTGGGTTGCGGTATCGCCTCCCTGCGTGTGGACGGCAACGATTTCGTCGCTGTATATGCCGCCTCGCGCTGGGCCGCCGAACGCGCCCGCCGTGGCCTGGGCCCGTGCCTGATCGAGTGGGTCACCTACCGCGCCGGCCCGCACTCAACCTCCGACGACCCATCCAAATACCGCCCTGCCGACGACTGGAGCCACTTCCCGCTGGGCGACCCGATCGCCCGCCTGAAGCAGCACCTGATCAAGATCGGCCACTGGTCCGAGGAAGAACACCAGGCCGTCACCGCCGAGTTCGAAGCGGCCGTCATCGCCGCGCAAAAGGAAGCCGAACAATACGGCACCCTGGCCAACGGCCACATCCCGAGTGCAGCCTCGATGTTCGAGGACGTGTACAAGGAAATGCCCGACCACCTGCGCCGTCAGCGCCAGGAACTGGGGGTTTGAGATGAACGACCACAACAACAGCATCAAACCGGAAACCGCCATGGCCACCGCTACCATGACCATGATCCAGGCCCTGCGCTCGGCCATGGACGTCATGCTTGAGCGCGACGACAACGTGGTGATCTACGGCCAGGACGTGGGTTACTTCGGCGGCGTGTTCCGCTGCACCGAGGGCCTGCAGACCAAGTACGGCAAGTCGCGCGTGTTCGACGCGCCGATCTCCGAGAGCGGTATCGTCGGCACCGCCGTGGGCATGGGTGCCTATGGCCTGCGGCCGGTGGTGGAAATCCAGTTCGCCGATTACTTCTACCCCGCCTCCGACCAGATCGTCTCGGAAATGGCGCGCCTGCGCTATCGCTCGGCCGGCGAATTCATCTCGCCACTGACCCTGCGCATGCCTTGCGGTGGCGGCATCTACGGTGGCCAGACCCACAGCCAGAGCCCCGAAGCGATGTTCACTCAGGTGTGCGGCCTGCGCACGGTGATGCCCTCCAACCCGTACGACGCCAAAGGCCTGCTGATCGCCTCGATCGAATGCGATGACCCGGTGATCTTCCTGGAGCCCAAGCGCTTGTACAACGGCCCGTTCGACGGCCACCACGACCGCCCGGTGACGCCGTGGTCCAAGCACCCGCAAAGTGCCGTGCCAGACGGTTACTACACCGTGCCGCTGGACAAAGCGGCCATCACCCGCCCAGGCAACGACGTCACCGTATTGACCTACGGCACCACCGTCTACGTGGCCCAGGTGGCCGCCGAGGAAACCGGTGTGGATGCCGAAGTGATTGACCTGCGCAGCCTCTGGCCGCTGGACCTGGACACCATCGTCGCGTCGGTGAAAAAGACCGGCCGCTGCGTGGTGGTGCATGAAGCCACCCGTACCTGCGGCTTCGGCGCCGAACTGGTAGCGCTGGTGCAGGAGCATTGCTTCCATCACCTCGAAGCGCCCATCGAGCGCGTCACCGGTTGGGACACGCCCTACCCTCACGCACAGGAATGGGCGTATTTCCCAGGCCCTTCGCGGGTAGGCGCGGCATTGAAACGGGTCATGGAGGTCTGAATGGGCACGCACGTCATCAAGATGCCGGACATTGGCGAAGGCATCGCGCAAGTCGAACTGGTCGAATGGTTCGTCAAGGTCGGCGATGTAATCGCCGAAGACCAGGTGGTGGCCGATGTCATGACTGACAAGGCCACCGTGGAAATCCCTTCGCCGGTCAGCGGCAAGGTGCTGGCCCTGGGCGGCCAGCCGGGTGAAGTGATGGCGGTCGGCAGCGAGCTGATCCGCATCGAAGTGGAAGGCAGCGGCAACCATGTGGATGTGCCGCAGGCCAAACCGGTAGAAGCCCCGGCAGCCCCAGCAGCCGCCAAGGCAGAACCGCGTGTCGAAGCGCAACCGGTAGCCAGCCCGGCTGTCTCGGCGCACACCGCCGCGCCGATCGTGGCGCGCCAGGCCGACGAAAAACCTCTGGCCTCGCCTGCCGTGCGCAAGCGCGCCCTGGATGCCGGCATCGAACTGCGTTACGTGCATGGCAGCGGCCCGGCCGGGCGCATCCTGCACGAAGACCTGGATGCATTCATCAGCAAGCCGCAGAGCCCTGCGGGCCAGGCGCCAGGAGGCTACGCGAAACGCACCGACAGCGAACAGGTGCAAGTGATCGGCCTGCGCCGCAAGATCGCCCAGCGCATGCAGGATGCCAAGCGCCGTGTGGCGCACTTCAGTTATGTCGAGGAAATCGACGTCACCGCACTCGAAGCCCTGCGCCAAGAGCTCAACAGCAAGTACGGCGACAGCCGCGGCAAGCTGACCCTGCTGCCATTCCTGGTCCGCGCCCTGGTCGTGGCACTGCGCGACTTCCCGCAGATCAACGCGACCTACGACGACGAAGCCCAGGTCATCACCCGCCATGGTGCGGTGCATGTGGGGGTCGCCACACAGGGCGACAACGGGCTGATGGTACCGGTGCTGCGCCACGCCGAAGCGGGCAGCCTGTGGGGCAACGCCGGCGAGATTTCCCGGCTGGCGAGCGCCGCACGCAACAACAAGGCCAGCCGCAAGGAACTGTCCGGCTCCACCATCACCCTGACCAGCCTGGGCGCCTTGGGTGGCATCGTCAGCACACCGGTGGTCAACACACCGGAAGTGGCGATCGTCGGGGTCAACCGTATCGTCGAGCGGCCGATGGTGATCGATGGCCAGATCGTTATTCGCAAGATGATGAACCTGTCCAGCTCGTTCGACCACCGTGTGGTCGATGGCATGGATGCCGCGCTGTTCATCCAGG
Source organism: Pseudomonas sp. M2 (assembly GCF_015751845.1). Classification (NCBI taxonomy): domain Bacteria; kingdom Pseudomonadati; phylum Pseudomonadota; class Gammaproteobacteria; order Pseudomonadales; family Pseudomonadaceae; genus Pseudomonas; species Pseudomonas sp. M2. Next base: position 3,989,469 of record NZ_JADOUD010000001.1, on the reverse strand, counting down.
CTGTACGTGGCCTGCTTGAACAACCCGCCTGCCTGTTCGTGGAGTGAGCATGCAACAGACTATCGACACCACCCTGCTGATCATCGGCGGCGGCCCTGGCGGCTACGTGGCCGCCATCCGCGCCGGGCAACTGGGCATCCCCACCGTGCTGGTGGAAGGCCAGGCGCTGGGCGGCACCTGCCTGAACATCGGCTGCATCCCGTCCAAGGCACTGATCCATGTGGCCGAGCAGTTCCATCAGACATCCCGCTACACCGAGCCGTCCGAACTTGGCATCAGCGTCTCCACGCCACGCCTGGACATCGGCCGCAGCGTGGCCTGGAAGGACGGCATCGTTGACCGACTGACCACTGGCGTCGCTGCACTCCTGAAAAAACACGGGGTCAAGGTCATCCATGGCTGGGCGAAGATCCTCGACGGCAAGCACGTCGACGTCGATGGCCAGCGCATCCAGTGCGAGCACCTGCTGCTGGCCACCGGCTCGAACAGCGTCGAACTGCCCATGCTGCCGCTGGGCGGGCCGATCATCTCTTCGACCGAAGCCCTGGCCCCTCAAACACTGCCCCAGCATCTGGTGGTGGTTGGCGGCGGCTATATCGGCCTGGAGCTAGGCATCGCCTACCGCAAATTGGGCGCGCAGGTGAGCGTGGTGGAGGCGCGTGAGCGCATCTTGCCGACCTACGACAGCGAGCTGACCGCGCCGGTGGCCGAATCGCTGAAGAAGCTGGGCATCGCTGTGCACCTTGGGCACAGCGTCGAAGGTTACGACAGCGGTTGCTTGCTGGCCCGCGATGCTCAAGGTGCACAGCTGCGCCTGGAGGCCGACCGGGTGCTGGTGGCTGTTGGCCGCCGCCCGCGCACGCAGGGCTTCAATCTGGAAAGCCTCGAACTGAAGATGAACGGTGCGGCCATCGCCATCGACGAACGCTGCCAGACCAGCATGCGCAACGTCTGGGCCATCGGTGACGTGGCCGGCGAACCGATGCTGGCACACCGCGCAATGGCGCAAGGTGAAATGGTCGCCGAAATCATTGCCGGCAAGGCACGACGGTTCGAACCCTGCGCAATTGCAGCAGTGTGTTTTACAGACCCGGAAGTCGTTGTGGTCGGCAAGACCCCGGAACAGGCCAGCCAGCAAGGGCTGGACTGCATCGTCGCGCAGTTCCCCTTCGCCGCCAATGGCCGCGCCATGAGCCTGGAGTCGAAAACCGGCTTCGTGCGCGTGGTGGCGCGGCGTGACAATCACGTGATCCTGGGTTGGCAGGCGGTTGGCGTGGCGGTTTCAGAGCTGTCCACAGCGTTTGCCCAGTCATTGGAAATGGGCGCGCGGCTGGAGGATATCGCGGGCACTATCCACGCTCATCCGACCCTGGGCGAAGCGGTGCAGGAAGCGGCATTGCGCGCGCTGGGCCACGCCCTGCACATCTGACACTGAAGCGGCTTCGGCCGATTTGGCCCGCAGCGCCCTCGGCGCTGCGGGCTTTTTTTCATTCGGCGATGCTGCATTGGCCTGCAGACATGCCGATGATCAGGTCAAACGCGGAAGTAGCCCACCGACGAATCGAACGGCAGGCGCTTGAGTTCGATCTTGTTCAGATCCAGCACGTCACGCAGCGCGGCAGTCTCGCCAGGGAAGTTGCGGTAGGCGACTTCGTCCAGCACCACGATCGCGCCTTTAGGCATGTAAGGCAGGAAAGTCTCCAGCGCCACCTTGGTGGACGAATACAGGTCCGTGTCGAGGATCAGCATGGCCACTACCAGATCGGGGCGGGTTTTCACAAAAGCAGGCACGGTTTCCAGAATGTCGCCCTTGACGATCTCGCAGCGCGGGATCCGATTGACCGGGCGAATCAGATCGTTGGCCTCGATCATGTCCTGAATCAGGGTCTCGTCGGTGTCGGAGAACATGCTTTCATTGATGTCGGCTGGATCCTGCTCGGCATCGATGCTGGCAAAGCCGCCGAAGGTATCGAAACCGATGATCGAACGGTTGATCGCATAGGGCTCCAGAATCATCGATAGCTGCATGTACAGCATCAACGAGTTGCCCTTGTATACGCCGCACTCGACGATAGCGCCCGGAATGTCCTGCACCATCTTGAACAGTTCGATGCGCGAAAGCGCAGCGGTCACGGCGATACGGTTGGCAAACACGAACGGCGCATCAGCCACGTATTGGGCATCGACACGGCTCAGCACGCTGGCGCGCTTTTCGTTGTACTCGACCTCGGCAGCAGTCAGACGACGCTTGGTCATGGGTTAACTCCCTGGAATTGCGAAAAGTCGCTGGCATTGAAAAAGTCTTTGAAGCCGGCCTCTGCATCCGAACAACCGTTGTCGACGTTCGGTGCACCGCGCTTATGCAGCAGGTCTTGCAGGTGGATCAGGCGGAAGTCCACGCTGAACCGTACCTTGTCGGTGAAGTTGGCTACGGTGCCGTGTAGATGGGCACCAGAGAAAATCAGCATTTCGCCACTGTTGGCAGCCACACGCAGTTCGCCGCTGGTATCGATGTCTTCCAGCGGCACCGGGTGTACCCGGGTTTCTTCGGTGATGTTCTGCGAAGCCTTGTGCCGTTGCACATGGATCCAGTCATTGAGGCTCCAATCGGCGGAGCTGTTGCGCACCGGCCGCTCGAAATAGGCCGGGTTGATCATCATGGTCTGTTCGGGCTCGATGCTGTACACCGGCATCCAGGTATTCACCTGGCTTTCCACGCTGCCGTACCAGGTATCGCGGTGGGGCTTGTATGCGTAACTCACACCTGCATGCAGGTATTCGTAGTTGGGCACTACACGCACACGAGGCACGTCGAAGATATAGTCCTTGGGGTCGGCCCCAATCTCGCGAATGAAATCGCGGATCAACGCCTTGGCCTGCGGGCCATTGGTAAACTGCCGCTTGAGCGCCGTGACGCGCTCTACGAAAGTCTCCACCGGCATCATTTTGTGCAGCGACTGGTGGTCAGTTTCGCCATCAAAGGCGGCGGTGATGCTCTGCCGGGCCAATGCACACAGCTCATGTGCATTGCCAAGGCCGGTTTCCAGGAAGATATCACCCCTGAACAGCGAGCCCCGGTAGTCCGGCTTGTTCTTCACCTGATTGACATAAAAATTCATACTTGCCCCTTCAGGACCTCATTGAGACCAATGCCCACCACGAACTACGTCGACTGGCAGCGGTGCATGGATTGAAGCGGACGCAAGGCGACGCATCCAGCCGCTGAGGGCGGGAACTCCAACCACGGCGATACAGGTGCATTGCCTGTATCCAGTGCTTCAGTGATCGGCATGCCGGCAGGAAACTTTAAGCGTGCGTGCAGCCGATGCAGGCCATATGTCGGCTATTGGTGGCCTTCGCTGGCATACACGCCGCGTACCTGTTCCACGCTCGGAAAGTGCTCGGTAATCAACCCGCGCTGTATAGTCTTGTGCTGGGTGAACGGATACTCACGCTCGATGAACGTGGGCTCACTGGCATTTTCATAGCGCCCACTCACGGAAATCCGCAAACGTTCATCCCCTTCACGGGAAGACCGATGAATGGTGAAGTTCGACATCAAGCAAACGCCGCCCTTGCCGACACAGACAGGAACGAAGTCATCTTCCTTGAAGTGCTTTTCGTCGACCCTCAACACATGCTGTTCCTGGTCGCCGCTAAGCAGGCCCAGCAAATGGCTGCCGGGCATCACCTCCATGGTGAACAACTGCGGGTCGATGTCCATGAACGGGATCCAGGTGGTGATGGTATCCAGGCTGCCCTGGACTGAAGTCCAGTCCTGGTGCACGTCGAACCCCTGATAACCTCCCGGGATCACCAATTTTTTCGACATCAGATGCAACACAGGGGTGGTCTGGAACAACGGAGTGACGACGCCCAGGTCGGCAGCTGCGTCGCGCAGGCGCTCGGCGGTCATCAGCCGGTAGACGCCGTACAGCTTGGAGCACATGCGCAGCGTCGCCAGATAGAGAGGAACGCTCGCCCCCAGCAGTGCGGCCATGTTCAGGTGCAGGGCTTCAAGGGTAGGGCCACCAGCGACAGGCAGAGCCATGCGGTCCAACTGTTGGGCAAATGCCAGATTGAAGTGGGCAAGGGTTTCATCGAGATGAAGCGGGTCGAAAATGCCGTCGGCAACCAAGTAACCCTGCTCGCGATAAAAGCGGATTTGATTTCGATCAAGAATCTTTCCCATCGGCCCGGTGCCCTTTTTTGTTACGCAAGCGGAGGTGCTATCGTGGCCAGCAGTATACACAGCGTACGCTCAGCTCCGGTTGACCTGACTCATCCTCGAACACCCTGGATACCCTGATGCCAAAAGTTGTCATTTTCGGAGTGCTGGACACCGCCCAACTGGCGCACTACTACCTGAAAAAAGACCCTGCAGTGGACGTGGTCGGCTTTACCGTGCACGAACGCTACCTGCCAGAATCGAGAATGTTCGAAGGGCTGCCGGTGGTGCCCTTCGAAACCCTGCAGGACTATTTCCCAAGCACCGACTACAAGCTGTTTGCGCCCATGACCGGGCGCAAGATGAACCGCCTACGTGAGTCGGTCTACATTCAGGGCAAGGAAAAGGGCTACGACTTCATTAGCTATGTCAGCCCCAATGCCACGGTGAACGACAACGTCATCGGTGAAAACTGCTTCATTCTCGAAGACAACACACTGCAACCTTTCACCACCATCGGCAACAATGTGGTGATGTGGAGCGGCAACCACATCGGCCACCATGGCGAGATCCGCGACCATGTGTTCTTTGCTTCCCATGTGGTCCTCTCCGGGCATTGCCTGGTTGAGCCCTACGCCTGGTTCGGCGTCAACGCGACCATCACCAACAATTGCACCATCGGCGCAGGTACCTGCGTTGCCATGGGTGCGCTGATTTCAAAAGACACTCAACCCTGGCAGCTCTACATCGGCGCACCCGCGCGCGCGGTAAAGAGCAGTCAGGAACTGGATTTTTAGGTAGAGCATGGCCTGGAAAAAACTCGGTAGAACTTTCGACCCCGATAAAGACTGGGTCGGCTCCCACGCCCAAGTGCCCACCGCGCTGGTGCTGGACGATGTGATTCGGGTATTCATCTCCACCCGCAACAGCGCAGGCAAAAGCCTGTGTTACGCGGTAGACCTGGACAAGCAGGACCCGCGCACCGTCGTTGCCCGCCACCGAGAACCTTGCCTGGGTTTCGGCGCTCCCGGCACCTTCGATGACGAAGGCGTGATGCCCAGCTACGCCCTGAAGAAAGATGGCCGTACCTACCTGTACTACAGCGGGTGGAACCAGCGCCTGACCGTGCCCTACCACAATGCCATGGGCGTCGCGGTTTCTGATGACGACGGGCTGCACTTCGAAAAACTGTTCGAAGGCCCGATCATGGATCGCACTGCAACCGAGCCCTACCTGGCCGTGACGCCCACCGTGCTGTTCGACCAAGGCCTGTGGAAGATGTGGTACGTGTCCGGTACACGCTGGCTGGAGGTGGACGGCAAATACGAGCCGTTGTACGTGATCAAGTACGCCGAATCCAAGGACGGATTCGAGTTCACCCGCTTCGCGCCGCAATGCCTGGAATCGCGCTTTGAGACCGAAGCCTTTTCCCGCCCCTGCGTCATCAAGGAAAACGGGATTTACAAGATGTGGTACTGCTCCCGCGCATCGCAGGACTACCGCAACGGCGCAGGCTCGTACCGCATCCGCTACGCAGAGTCGCCCGACGGCAGGACCTGGACCCGCCATGACGATGCGGGTATCGCACCGTCAGCCGAAGGCTGGGACTCGCTGATGACCTGCTACCCGTTCATCTTCCAGAGCGGCGAGCGCACCTACATGCTGTACAACGGCAACCGTTTCGGGACCAGCGGCTTCGGCCTGGCCCAGTGGAGTGATGATGAATAACGAACAGCTTCAAAACGAAGTCTACAAACTCGAATCCACCGCATCGGATTTGCAGTACGCCTTTCGTGACAAGTTGCGCGACATGTACCTGAACAGCCCGCTCTCTGACGACGACGTGCTTTTCAATATCGGCCTGTATACCCGCAGCTCAGTATTGGTGAAGTTCATCGTCTTGAGCGACCTGTACAAACGCTTCAAGCATATCCCGGGGATGATCTGCGAGTTTGGCACCTGGTACGGCCACAACCTGGTGCTGCTGGAAAACCTGAGGGCCATGTACGAACCGTTCAACAAACAGCGGCAGATCGTCGGCTTCGACACCTTTGAAGGCTATTGCGCACCGGGTGAAAAAGACTGCAAGGAAAGCGGTGTGTGGGTTGAGAACTCCTACTCCACCAAAGCCAGCTACAAGGATTACCTGAGCGAACTGCTGCAGGTGCACGAAGGCAACAACGTGCTGGGACACAAGCGCGGAGTACATCAACTGGTTGCGGGGGACGTCTGTCAGACCGCGCCCGAATTCTTCAAGAACAACGGCTCGGCCATCGTCGCCTTCGCCTACTTCGACATGGGTCTGTACGAGCCGACACTGGCAGCGCTCAAGGCGATCAAGCCACACCTGGTTTCCGGCAGCATGCTACTGATGGACGAGCTGACATGGGCTCAAGCACCCGGCGAAGCACTGGCCTTCAAAGAAGTCTTCACCCCTTCCGAATACACCCTGGAGAAGTGCGAGCTGTACCCCTCCAAATGCATCGTCACGATCAGGTGAAGCGCCCATGATTTCCAGCGAGGTATTCGACCGGCGCATGGCGGAGCAAGGCTGGGTTATCTTCGAGAGCGCCATCCCGATCGCTATCGTCGAGCAGATGCGTGAAGACATCCACAAGGCCTATGCAATCTGCCGCGACTACCAGATCAAGAACGGCATCGATCAGGACACCAGTTACACCGTGCACCACCTGATCGGCCAGTTTGGCAGTTTTCTCGACTGCCTGAAGGCCTACCCTATCTATGCCTTCATCGAGCGCTATTTCGGTGGGCAGTTCATCCTCAACTCCTATGGCGGGGCCATCAACACCCGCGACAGCCAGTCTTACGCCCAGCGCGTTCACCGGGATATCCGTTCTTTTTCCGGTGATATGCCGTTGCTGCTGAACACACTGGTGATGCTCGACGACTTCACCGCCGCCAATGGCGCGACCTGGATGCTCTCCGGTTCGCACAAGGCCGAAGCCAAGCCGACCGACGACTATTTCATGGCCCACGCCGAACAGGCTATCGCCCCGGCCGGCAGCATCCTGATGTTCAATTCCAATGTCTGGCACGCCGGCGGCAGCAACGTTACCGACCGGGTGCGCCGCTCGGTCACGCCGATGTTTTCCAAGCCGTTCATCAAGCAGCAATTCGACTACCCGCGGGCCCTGGGTTATGACCTGGGGCCAAACCTCGACCCGATGATGCGCCAGGTCATCGGCTATAACGCGCGGGTACCCGCAACGCTGGACGAGTGGTATCAGCCACCGGCCAGGCGCATGTATCACTCCAACCAGGGTTAACCATGTCACGCGACCTGAACACCGAGTACCAGGACACGGAAAACCGCCTGTACGCCTACGATTTCGACTACATCCACCGCGACTACATGCTCAAGGCGCTCAACGGGCAGTTTCGCCCTGGAAATGCGCTGGAAATGGGATGCTATCACGGCGAGTTCACCAAAAAGTTGCTGCAGGTCTTCGATGACGTGACCGTGCTTGAAGGGGCCACCGACCTGATCGAAGTCGCCCGCAAGAACGTTGGCGATGCGCGCGCAACATTCATCCTGGGTCGGTTCGAAGACACTACCCTGGAGCGTCGGTTCGACAACATCTTCCTGATCCATACCCTCGAACATCTCACCGAGCCACAGCCGGTACTCAAGAAGATACGCGAGTGGCTGGCGCCGGGCGGCCGGCTGTTCATCGTCGTGCCCAATGCCAATGCGGCGTCACGGCAGATCGCGGTGGGCATGGGGCTGATCGACTTCAATGCGGCTGTTACCGATGGCGAGCGCAAGCACGGCCACCGTTGCACCTACAGCCTCGACACCCTGGAACACGAGGCGTTACAGGCCGGCTTCCAGGTGACCCAGCGCGGCGGCATCCTGTTCAAGCCGATGGCCAACTTTCAGTTCGATGCAGCCTTGCGTGCCGGCATCATCGACCAGGCGTTCTTCGAAGGCTGTTACAAGATGGGCATGAAATACCCGGACCTCACTGCGAGTATCTATGTAGTCTGCCAGGCTTGAACCTCAGAGGTAATCGTAGGCCGCCAAGTGCGGCCCGATGCCCTCGGCGCCAACCTCCATCAGGGCATCGATGATCGACAGGTACGGTGTGAAACCCTCGCAGCGTTGGCGATAGGCCAGTACCCGCATACCGATGAAACGCAGATCTATATTGGCGTCGGCGAACCTCTCCGGCTCATAGAGCGAGCGCCCGCCCTGGGCATTGATATAGCAGGTTGCACCTTCATGGCGGCAGATATCCAGAATCCGCGCCTGCGCCGTAAGTTGAGCGTTGCCGTAGACCTGGCTGCTGGTAACGAGCCGCGTCGATTGGCCCATGAAGTTGGCCAACACCTGAATTTGATGACTCAGAAAACCCGCGAGGTTGTTGTCTTCGTGCGCCAGAATATGCTCGATCACTGGAAATACCTGATCGAAACAGGGTGCCTTGCGATAGGCCATTTCCACGCTGCGTAGCATGCGTCGTTGCCACTGAGCAGCAGGTGCAATTTCTATTTCGTTGATCTTGCGGTTTTGCGAGGCCTGCAACAACGGCAGCGTGATCATCCCTGGCGCCCCGTTAATCAGGATGCGATTGCGGTTGATCCACCCCCGCGTGATGAAGTTGACGTCATCGTAGACTACGAAGCAGTCTGCGGCCTTCAATAGTTGCCAGTAGCCAATGTAGGGAAACAGGTACGGCTGCATGATCGCCACCCTGGTCATGCACCGGCCCCGGCGATCAAACCGACAATGAAGTCCACGGTGCCGAAATCCAGGTCAGGATAGATCGGTAGGCAGATCACCTGCTCCACCGCCTGATGCGCTACCGGCAGGTTGTCGGCGCTGGACGATGGATACCCACGGTACATCGGCAGGCCACTGATCAGGGGCTGGAAATAACGCCGCCCATGAATGTCGTGAGCGGCGAGGTGCGAGAACAGCGCATCACGGCCAAGAGCAAACTCAGGCCCTACCAGTATCGGGAAGTACGCATGATTGGCGACTGCCTCGCCCCTGCCCTCGATACAGCGAATACCCGCAATCCCCGCAAGCCCTTCGCGATAACGCTGGTCGATCAGCCGCCGCTTCCCCAGCGCTTCATCCAGGCCCTCCAGTTGCAACAGGCCAAAGGCTGCGTGAATTTCGCTGAGCTTGCCGTTGGTGCCGGTCAGTTCTACGGTGCTTCCGTCGGTAGACAGACCAAAGTTCTTCAACTGGTCGATGCGCCGCTTGGTCGCCTCGTCGCGACAGATGACAGCGCCGCCCTCGAAGGTACTGAACACCTTGGTAGCGTGGAAGCTCAGGGTCACGAGGTCGCCGTGGCGCAGCAGGCTGCCGTTTGTATCCTGAACACCAAAAGCATGTGCCGCGTCATAGATCACCTGCAGGCCATGGCGCTCGGCAATCGCGCGTATCGCCTCCACATCGCAGGGATGGCCATAGCAGTGTACCGGCAGGATGGCTGTGGTCTGGTCGGTGATGGCCGCCTCGATGCGTGCCGGGTCTAGGTTCAGGGTGTGCGGGTCGATATCGACGAACACCGGCGTCAGATTGTTCCATAGCAGCGAATGGGCAGTGGCAACAAAGGAGTACGGCGTGGTGATCACCTCACCGCTGAGCCCGGCCGCCTGCAACGCCGTTATCAGCGCCTGGGTACCGTTGCAGAATAGCGAAATGTGTTCCACGCCCAGGTAAGCGCACAGCGCCGCTTCCAGTCGCTGGTGCATGGCTGCGCCATTGGTCAGCATGCGGCTGTCCCAAATTTCCCGCAGGTATGGCAAGAAAGCCTCCAGCTCGGGCAATGCGGGCTGGGTCACGAAAACGGGGGGCCGACCATTCATGAGCGGTGTTCCTGCGGCTGGCGGCGTTGGCCGGCCTTGTGTTGTTCAGGCGTGGGCATACTGCGCAATGTCAGAGCGCCTTGTCGAATTCATGCCGCGCCCAGAAGTCGCGCATGATTGCCCAGGAGCGTCGGGATTCACCTTGTGCGGCGGCGCCGTAAAGCACCTGGCATTGCTCGCCGTGAATGCGGAAGCTACTCAGTGGCTGGACCAGATAAACGGTGTTGCCGCGCAGTGCGAGGTTGAGAAAAATCGCCACGTCGGAGGCCCAGGCGATGGGTTGTTCGTCTACCGACATGAAGTCCGGAGTGATTTCCAGCATATCGGCGCGGCGAAACATGACCGTGCTCGGCTCGCCAACGAAATTGATCTGCGACTGCATGAGTGCGGTGCCCAGCGACAGGCCTTCGATCATCGCATCGTCTGCCACGGGGGCTTGGGTTGCGGCGATATCGGCCAGCGGCTCGCCGTACTGGTCGATGCGCTGGCGCTTGGAGGTTACCAGCGTAACGTCTGGATAACTGCGGAAGCTGTCGAGCATCCGCTCCACGCATTCGAGTTCCAGCAGGTCGTCGTCGTTGAGAAACTTGATGAATTCGCCGCGCGCCTCTTTCAGGCAAAGGACATGGTTAAGACGGCCAATGTCCTTTCCAGCATCTGGGTTGCGCACATAACGCACGCGCGGGTCGTCCTGGCCCAGGTCGGCGCAGATCCTTTCGATCTCATCAGTCGGGCAGTCGTCGCACACCAGGATTTCCAGGTTGCGGTAGGTCTGGTTCAGCGCGCTGCCCAAGGCGTCGTAGAGGTGTTCGGTCTTGTAGGTCGGCATGACAATGCTGACCAGCGGCTGGGCATCGGCCGCCAATTGGCGCTGCGGCTTGCAAAACTCAAGCACCAACTGGCCCGGCACCGTAGCGTCCAGCCCACTCAGGTGCGGATCGCTGCTGTTGCCTTCTGCGGTGATAGCTACCGGTTCCAGGCCGACCATCTTGCAGATTCGCGTCAGCTCCTCGGCGTCGAAGGTCCAGGCATGCTGGCGCAGGGCCTTGTTCAGCCATTCGGCGCGACCGATGCCTGGCGCCTCAGGGCGTGTGCGGTTATTCAGATAATCGTCGACCAACGTTTCCAGGTTGGCGCAGACGAGACGGATAACCCCGCCGGGCTGCAGGACTCGACGGCATTCGTGCAGCAAGCGAATACCTTGGTTACGCCCGAGTCGCTCCAGAAGATGAGCACTGTAGATTCCTGGCACCGTGCCTTGTTCCCACGGCAAAGCCTGGCCCGGCGTCCATTGCAGATCGGCCCCTGTGGGCTCCACATCAATATTGATAAAGCCTTGGCGAGGATGATCGGCGCAACCTAGGTTCAAATAGATGGGGAGCATGGTATTCGCTTCGAAGGGGTCAACAAGGGCGTAGTGCAGCAACCCCGTTATCGGCCGCGCGCTTCAAATCATGACCGTTGGTTTCGGGACATTATGCAACAGGCGTAGACCCAAATCGAGAAACCCCATCAGCGTCGCGCAATAGGCACACTACGGCGATGCGATAGGACATTTCTTCAATTGACGTCAGCACACCGTATAATTCTGCCCCCGAAATCCGATGATGCTTTCTCATGAAGAAACTGCTGTACGTCGTTACCCTCGCCCTCTCTGTCATCCCTGCCGCCTTCGCCAATCCCCCCGCAACGTTTACCGAAGCCAAGGTTGTCGCCAAGCAGAAAATCTTCCTCGACCAGGCAAACAGCCCAATGGGCGAACTGTACTGTGGCTGTAAATGGACCTGGGTCGGCAAATCCGGTGGCCGGGTCGACGCCAAATCCTGCGGCTACGAAACCCGCAAGGTACAGACCCGCGCCGAACGTACCGAATGGGAGCACATCGTGCCGGCCTGGACCTTTGGCCACCAGCGCAAATGCTGGCAGAACGGCGGTCGCGAGCATTGCGTCAATGAAGACCCTACCTTCCGCGCCATGGAAGCCGACCTGTTCAACCTCTATCCGTCCGTGGGTGAAGTGAACGGTGACCGCAGCAATTTCAACTACGGCATGGTTTCAGGCGTTGCGCCCCAGTACGGGCAGTGCACCACCAAGGTCGACTTCCAGCAGAAAACCGCCGAGCCGCGTGACGAAGTCAAAGGGCTGGTTGCGCGCACCACGTTCTACATGTTCGACCGGTACAAGTTGAGCATGTCGAGACAACAGCAGCAGGTGCTTATGGCCTGGGATAAACAGCACCCGGTTTCTGCGTGGGAAAAGCAGCGCAATCAGCGAATCGCCGCGATCATGGGGCATTCGAACCCATTCGTCACCGGCGAACGGAAATGGACGCTGGGCTACAAGCCTGCCGGGGCTATGGACGTGGTAGCTTCGGCAACCCCGAAAACGGCTGCGAGAGATATCGGCAAGCCGACCCTGGCGAGTGCGTCGACTGACGGTGCGATCATTGGCAACCGCAACAGTCACGTGTACCACTTGGCCAGCGGTTGCCCCGGTTACAGCCAGGTCGCTCAGAAAAATCAGGTGGCATTTGGCAGTGAAGCAGAAGCGCAGAGTGCAGGTTACCGCAAGGCGGGTAACTGCAAGTAAGCGTATGGAGCGAGAGAAAATATGGCGTCCCAGGGCAGGTTCGAACTGCCAACCTTCCCCTTAGGAGGGCCATTTTAACCAGCACAGCAATGGAAACACGCCAGCATTTACTAGGCTTTTCGTCCAGTTGCGTCTAACCAGACGCACCCGTATATTCATTTCTGCACCCACAATGCACCCACGGGGACGAAGTGAAAGAGAAGCTAACCGCCAAGTTGCTGGCCGGCCTGCAGGTCACCGGTCGCGAGTACGAAGTCCACGACACTACCATCACCGGGCTTTACGTGCGCGTGACCGCCGCGGGGGCGAGGTCCTATGTCGTTACCTGGGCCAGGGGCCGCAAGAAAACCCTGGGCCGGGTGGGCATCCTCACCCTCGAACAGGCCCGCCAAGAAGCGACCCAGTACCTTGCTGAAGCTCGCAAGCACGGCGAGCCCACAGCCGTCTCACAGGGTCGCCGAGGAGCCACCCTACCCTCCCTGCGCTGCTTCATCACCGACACCTATCTCCCGTGGTTCAAGGCGCACCACCGGGGCTACGAAAAGACTGCCCACACGCTCGCCAACAACTTCGAGACGATCATGCCCCAGCGCATCGACGCCATCACCGGCCACGATCTGGAGAAGATCCGCACTACCTGGCTGCAGGCTGGCAACAAACCGGCCACTGTGAATCGGAAGATGGGCAGTATCAGCGGTGTATTCAGTCGAGCGGTGGAATGGGAAATCATCACTACCCACCCAATGGCCAAACTCAAACAGCTGAAGGTCGACAGCAAGGGGGTCGTGCGGTACCTGAGCGCCGACGAGAACCTACAACTGCGCAAGGCCCTGGACGATCGCCAAGATGAAGCCCGGGCAGATCGAGAAAGCGCCAATAGGTGGCGAGCTGATAGAGGCCGAAAACTGCTCCCTTCATTTGCAGGCCGGGTATTCACTGACCATCTAAAGCCAATGGTGCTGGTATCACTCAACACCGGTATCCGGCGCGGCGAGCTATTCAACCTCGAATGGCCAAGAGTCAACTTTGCGACCAAGACACTTACTATCATCGGCGATACAGCCAAGACCAATGAGACTCGCCACATCCCTTTGAACAAGGAGGCTCTCGAAACTCTTCAGGTTTGGCAGAAGGAATGCCGAAAGAAGTCGGGATTCGTATTCCCGTCATATGATGGAGGACGGCTCGAGGACGTCAAAAGCGCGTGGCTCGGGCTACTGGAGCGCGCAGGGATAACCGGCTTCCGCTGGCACGATATGCGGCACGACTTTGCTTCGCGCCTGGTGATGGCCGGCGTACCCCTGAATACAGTGCGCGACCTCTTGGGCCACTCGGATATCAAGATGACCCTGCGCTACGCGCACCTTGCTCCGGACAGCAAGGCTGCTGCCGTCGAACTCATTTAGATTCGTAGGGCACTACGGTCGGCGAACTCTTATGCTCTTCAACGTGTTTTAGTAGGCTGACCCAATGTTCTCGAAGAAGATCAGTATCTATGTCGTCCACAGCATTTGTACTATCTGGATATTGGTCCCAGAAAAATTTCGAGCTGTAAATTGTTTCTTTAAGCCTGAGTTCTTCATAGCTTAAAAGTCTCGGACAATGCCACACAAGCATCATGAAGCGGAAAGAATCGTCTGTGGTATATAGCTCTTTAGAGAGCTTATACATCGACACTGTCTGCGTTTTATCTTCTCCATCCTCCTCACTCCACAGATCCGCCTCAATGTGGAAATTCGTTGCGTAAGTCTCAATCGCCGACTCAATCACGCCTGTTATTGACTGTCGTTTCTGCCTCGCCAATAGGTCGATGAGGAATCGCACCTTGGGGTCTAGACGCAACGTCAAGGCCTCGGTCTTCCGGGCACCTTGGTTGGGCTTGTTTTTGGTCATAACGCACCTCCATCTGAGACCAAGCAGCGTATACGGCACGTCCATAGAAGTCCATGCACTCACAAACAGTGCTGCACATCAGTTGACGTGCATTAGCTTTCTCACCTAGCATTCTCTCGACCCCGCGTCGCGGGCCGCAGGAGAGACATCATGGAACAAGCACCACAAACCACCCCTCTGTCCGTTGGCGTTGAGGAGGCCGGCCGCATCCTCGGGATTTCCCGATCGGCCACCTACGAGTTCATTGCAAAGGGAGAAATCAAGACGTTCAAGATCGGGCGCCGCCGCCTGGCTCTGATGTCGGAGCTAAAGGCGTTCATCGAGCGGGCAGCTAAGGAAGGTGGTCGGTAATGGCTCGAAACAAGGATGCGCCAGAACTGACGCTGGTGAAGGGTGGTGCCGAGCCAGTGTTAGAGGCACTGGCCCAGCGTGCCGCAAAGCAATCTGGAGACAGCCCGCAGCGCCTCGATTCTACCCATCCGCCCACACTGGGCGCTACTCCCTACCGACCTACCTACGACGACTTGCGAGAAGCCGTGGACGAAGCCCACGCAATGCTCAGCCTTTTGGCTACGGGTATGCGAATGATCGCCAGCGGCTACGGCAGCGCTCAGGAAGTCAGGAAGCTGGCCGACTCGACGGCGAAGGCTGCTGCTACCAGCCAGCATTACCTTAGGCGTCTGCTTGAAGGGATTGCGGCGATAGATGGCCGTGGGGCGTAGCGAAGGGATGGATACGAGGAGAGAGAAATTGCCCAGGCAGTGCACTACCACCACCTGGGCCTGACCCCTACTGAAAGGAGCCAATATGACGGCCGAAACTATCGCAGATGCTGATCTGCCTGACAACCATTCAACCCACGCCCAAGCATCGCGAATGATCGCCGCGCTGCGCAAGGGCCCTGTATCGTCCATCGAGGCGGCGCAGTCGCTGGATATCGTCCACCCGCCCTCCACGATCCGGCACCTGCGGCGGCAGGGCTGGGGCATCCTGACTAGGTGGTGCTACCAAGCTGCAGCGCCAGGCCGGCGCCCGCACCGTGTAGGACTGTACGTCCTGCACACGGATATCGACTAAGGCAGCAGCCGGGGGCGCTATAGCTCGTGCCCCCGGCGCCCTGGTGTGAGTCGCCGAATGGCAAGAAAGAAACAGTACAAGGTCGACTTTGGGGGGCGGGTGTTCGCCCTGCCCCATCGACTGCTCATGCACCCAGCATTCGACAACCTGAGCCCCAAGGCGGTTACCGTCCTGATCAAGCTTGGGCGGCACTACAACGGGCGCAACAATGGTGACCTGGCTTGCACTGTCGAGATGATGGCCGAGGGGCGCAAGATGGACGCCAAAACGCTCGCATCAGCGCTGCAGGAACTGATCGACGCAGGCCTGATTATCCGAACTCGCACCTACAGGAAGGGTGGCCGTGAACCTGGTATGGCTCAGTGCGCGCTGTATGCGCTCGCCTGGGCATACATCGACGAGTGTCCAGGGAAGAACCTAGAAATATCCCCAGGCCCGGCGCCATTCAAGTTCACCTGATTTCGATTTTTTCGGTGGGATTTTTTCCGCCATCGACTGGGAATTTTTCCCATACGGCTTTCCGGTTGCGTCCGGTTGTGTTGACACCCCTGCGACCGACTGGGATTTTTTCCCAGTCACTCGCCGGCTTTGCTGGGGTTGCGGGGACCCTGTGAACGGAAAAACTCCCAGTCTTTATAATTTACCATCCCCATGGGCTCTGATTGCGTGCACTGCACCTCGACGGCACGAGCATCTGGCCCGTATCTGGATCATCTACCGCACAACGAAAAAGGCACCACCCCGGTTCAGGGTAGTGCCCGTTCAAGCCAGTTAGGGACTAGCGCGTAATCTCACCGCTCTGGCCACGAACAGTTGTCACGCCGAACATGATCATGTTGACCTGGCTGCGCTTCTCATCGAATCGATCCCAATCGGGTCCACGGCTAAGCGATTGATCCATCACCCACTGCGGCGCGCTCTTCTGGCGTCGCAGCCTGCGTAAGGCTTCCCACCAGCGCAGGTAAAGAGTTCGCTCCGTCTCGATGAGGTCCACCAGCATCTGTCGTCCAGCATCATCGGATGCTCGCCCTTTACCCAGGGCCAACTGATCGCGCAAGGCAATGTCGAACCTCAAACGGAGCTCCCTGGCCAGATGCAAATCCCCCGTCGTGCCAAGCCCGTCGACCCATCTGGGCAGCTGCCCGTCACTGCGTAATTGGCTCAGCGCAAGCCACCATGAGTCGGAGTGAGAGCGTTCGGCCTGTAGTGCATCGGCAAAAGAGACAGTCACTTACCACCTCCCTCTTCACCCACTACGCCGTGCGAGGCGCCAAGGTGGCGATGCTTCCACATGAAGTTGCCGGTGAAGATGATGACCTGCTCCAGATGCCGCGCAATATCGCACATCGGCCCTTCCTCATGGCTAGAGCACATTGGGTAGAGCAGCGCGTAAAGTTTGTGGAACTCATCCCTGGCGAAGTTCATCGAGCACATCTCGCGTGCATCCAGGACCGCTTCGCCCAGGACCTCCCCCTCGATTATTACCGGCTGTGGTAGGCGGCTCATTTCGCACCCCCATTCAGCCAGAACTTGCGATACACCTCATAGCTCGCATCGTTGAGGCCGGGATTGAACCGGCTGGCCAGCATCGTGGCCACTTGAAGTTCGACCGCGCTGATGATCTGGCGCAGCTCGGCCTCATCGGCATAGCGCAGGGCCGTTTTGACCAAGTGAGTCGCATAGGCCTTCCGGCGCTCGATCGAGCCTGCAGTGCCTACGGGCACTTGGTGTTGTTGCGTGGTGCTGGTATCTTGCATAAATTGCATGACGTGTGCCTCATAGCGTCGTCGTGTGATGGGCCCTCCCGGTGTTCGAGCACCGGGTTGGCCACCTCCAAATGTGGAAAAAACCCACCCTTTACTGCTTGCCCTTCTCGTTCAACCACCCGATCGCCCAGCTCACCGGGTCTTTGCTCCCCTGGGGCTTGAGTGGCTTACCGTCTAACGCCGCCTGGCGCCCTTCCTGCTCCGTTTCCTCATGAATCCACAGTGCGGTAAGCCGAAACCCAGCTTCGCGCTGACGCTCTTTGTAGAGCCTCTGGCGCTCTGCCGCTGAGCGAGGCTGTTTCTGCTCGTCGGTCATCAAATTCTCCGTGACTAGTTACGACGGACCAATACTGCGTCATCGTGACTAGTTACGCAAGTGCTACGATGCAATTAGTTTCACCCCGATGAACGGCTAACGCTGGCAGCGTTACCCCACCAATGGTGAATGTTGGCTGTCGCTCCCTTGAAAGCAAATGGCCAGCCCCCAAGTACCGACTGAGGGATCCTCCTCTAAGAACGCAAGGAGTAAGGAATGAGCCAACAAGAGTTCGAGATCGGGGCCATGGTCAAGCTGAACGTGGGCGGGCCAGATATGTCAGTTAAGGCCTATCGTCCGAGCAGTGAGATCTATATATGTCAGTGGTTTGCCGGAAAAAAACTTGAGCAAGGCGAGTTCAAGTCTGAGGGCTTGGTGCGGATAACTGCTGATGAGGAAGACTGATGGATGCTAACTCGGTCGCCTCTTGGATGCTGTCAAAGGTTCAAGCTGAAGCGTGTGTTTATCAGGACGATGTGGTTGACCACATCATCAAGGCAGGCCACGAGGAGCTGCTGATCGAAAACGCCGACGGCAACCAAGTACTCAGCAAAGGTGTTCTTGCTGCCTTCCGAAAGCTCACCCCTGACAATGTGGTCTGGGTAAAACCTGACCGCTACTGGCGCTTCCGGGTAGCTGAGGACGAGCCTGGGCGAGACGCCCGAGGTTAAGTTGGCCAGCCAGGCCCAGCCATCAGGCCTGGCACCCTCACACTTCCTCAGATTGAGGATATATCCACTCAGCTGAACGGATCTCTGTGGGAACAGATCGGTGAGATGTGAGCACAGCTGCTCAGATCTCCTCAAGTTTGAGGGCATTACCACGCCGGGAGATGCGCTCAGATCTGAGCACACGAGATGCCGGTAGATTATCCGCCATCTCTCGCCGGTGCCCGAAACTACCAAAATCAGTCGACTCGACAACCAAAGATCGGCTGAAACCTCAGCCAATCCCCTTTAGCGACTTGGTCGTAAAAGCTCGTCAGTGTTGATCTCTACACAGTGTGTCGTTTTCCACACGGTGGAGGCGCTGCCGCATCAGGCGGAAGGTTTGCGCGCCCTGCGAATGCTGAGGCGGTAAATCGGGGGCTTGCCCTTGTTGCTGATCGTGATGCCGATCGCGTACTTCTCAATCGCTTTGCGCCCCTTCTCAGTCGGCGCCTGGTACCCACCAGGAACCTTGACGATATCGCCGCTTTCGATTAGCGCGTCCAGGTCCGGTCGAGGCGGGAAGTTCTCGATCGCCTCCCGCATCTTGCGCAGCATCTCTTCGTCCATACCCGCACCTCGCTCGTGAGTGATAGTAGCGATCCTACATCACCCCCAAGCCAATCCCCAACGCGGGAATTCCCGCCCTGGCTAAGCCGTGATTCCGGCTTAGCTCGCCCACTTCTGGATTTGAGTCGAAAGCCGGACCTCCAGCCGAGACAGACCAAGTCGTCCGATTCTGACCTCTAGATAGGCCTGGTAGCACTGCCCTGACAGCAGGCCAGAACAGGTGATCGTGGCTCACATGTAAGCCATGGGAGCCAGCGAAGTGCGCCCCCCGCCTTTGTCTCGATGCGAGGAAATCCCACTTCGCTACAGCTAGGCCGGGTGCGGGGCGCGATTTCAAATCGAACCCCTCCTGATCTCCTGGTATTCCCCGTTGGGGGTGAACGAATCGTTCCCCTGGTGGCCGGGGGGGGGGGGCCTCAAAAATGAGGAGACCCCAGCCGCAGGCGCACCACAAAACCGAACTTCGTCATTTCGTGGCGCGAGGTTTCCACCGGCGGTGCGAACCTGGGCATACCACGAAAACTTCGAAGTTTGGCGACCCGTATCACTTAGGGTGGTTCTAATATAGTGGAACGAAAACGCCGCTCTCAGAGGCCCGAAAATCAGGCTTATTCGTCCCGTTCTGTCCCGTTATGTGTAGCACCTAAGGTGCACCCATAAAACACTGGTTATGCGCTCAGATCAGCCCTAATGTGGGTTCTCACAGTCTCTATTTGAGGACCCCACATGACTTCGCCTACGAAGCTGCGCGGCCAGCAGGTACGGCCCACCAAGGCAGAGATTTCCGCCGCCTGGACGCGCCTTCGCGCTGCCGCTGAGCAGGGCCACATCGAAGCAAACGCACTGCTGATCGCCCTTGCCGAGAACAAACCGGCCTTCTCAATGGAGGGCGGTCTTGCACGAGTCAGTTAATCAGCCAGAGCGCAGTGCTCGCGGGCAGTTCAAGCCAGGCCATTCCGGCAACCCTGGCGGGCGCTCGGGTCAAACGCAAGCCATCCGCGCGAAGCTCGCAGAGGGAGCTGAAGCGGTGACCAAGAAAGTACTGGCCGCTGCCAAGAAGGGTGATATGCAGGCGTGCCGGTTGATCCTTGAACGCCTGGTGCCGCCAATCAAAGCCACCTCTGAGCCCGTGCTTTTCGACCTGGACGACTCCGACCTGCCCAGCGCGGCGAAATCCATCCTGCGGGCCATCGCTTCAGGCGAGTTGCCGCCGGATCAAGGTCGCCACCTGATCGAAGCCCTCAGCTCCGTTGCCAAGGTGATTGAAGTGGAGGAGCTGCAGAAAGCCGTCGAAGAGCTGCGAGAGCAGATCGAGGAGATGCAGCGATGAATGCGCGCAGCCTCCGTTCCGAGGTGAAACGCCTGGCGTCGCTGATCGGAGCAGATGAGGTTTCGGTGCACTTGGTCACGCTGACCGTTGTGGACGCGTCCGCCGGGCAGATGGATCTACCTGACCAAACGGGCCACGTCTTGGCTTATCGAATCCAGGGGCACCCCGCATCGTTTTTCTTCCCCTTCTCGGCGATGAGCAGCGCTCAGGCAGAGGAACTAGCCCTGGCGATTGTCCAGCACGCCCGAAAGACCGAGCGGCTGGGTCGCAGGAGCCCGGCCGGTCTTCTCGATATGACGTTCCCCTCACCTGGGGCGGTTACGGCCGAACAGCTCCCAGCAGGCGCCTCCATTCCCGATTACGCGGCCGCCCTCTATCAACAAGCCATCGAGGCACGCCATGAGTACACGCAAGCGCATTGATGGCCTGCGCAGGCAGGTCTCTACCCTGAGCGAGGACCAGACCGTGATGGAGATCAGCAAGATCATGGATGAGCTAAGCGCCGCGGCCGCCGGCGGAAGCGGCGCCAAGACAAACGACCTAGCAACCCTGTTCTCCGACCTGGAGGCAGAGCAGAAAACCACCCAAAAAGGGATCAAACCATGCAACTGAATCACGCTGTAGGCACCCTCACCCGCATCGGCGACGCGAGCGCCTTCGTAAACGACTTCGTCCAGTATCAAGGTCAGAACCTGCCGGGCACTAAGTGGGCACTCTGGCCGAACGTTGGCCCACTCATGCGCCTACAAAACCTGATCATGGATCAGCACGGGACCGCGCTCGCCAAGGCTCAGCGAATCCGGGAGAACGTCGATCTGACGAACGCTGCCAAGGCCCGCCAGTCGCTCGACGCATACACTCTATTCGCCGACGCCGCTAAAGCGGCTCTGCCCAGCATCGTCGAAACAGCGACCAACCTTCACACCTTCGCATCCACCCAGTTGCTGCCCGTTCAGCCACTGGCGTCGACTGACGCAGCGGGCGCGGCGATGGATGCCGAGTGCAGGGCCTATGTCTATGACCTGAACTCGAAGGACCGAAGTGACCTGATGGCCGAAATGCGCCAGGGCCGGGAGCAGCGCATTACAGCAGCCATCCTGCGCGGCCCAGCCCGTCTCAGCGGCTTTTCCAATCAACAGCTGATCCAGCTCGGCGCCGCCGGCATTGCCGTCCATCACGCTGATGCCGTGCTTACGCTGGGCCGCCTGGCGGGTGGTATGCGCGACCTTCTGCACATGGTGCAGACCCTGGGCAATGACGTCATCCGGGCCGGGGTAGAGCTTGACAGCAAGACAGCAGAGATCGGCTCCCTGACTAAGGTAAGCCAGGGCCTGATGGACCTGATCGAGTGGCTCAAGCCGATTCCGCTGGAACTGCCAAGCAACAACCCCCTGCCGCCCGAGATGGCTGAGCGGATGAAGCAGCAGACTTCTGTGGAGGGGGCCTGATGAGCTACCAAGATCGATTCAGCGAGGCGTGCAAAACCGGCGACTTCGCCGTCAATCCCATAGCTGTGAGCGGCTATGACGTCTGGAATGTGCAATGCGTGCAGCGTGGTCGCCAAGTCGACATAGACGGCCCATTTTTCACCGAAGAAGAGGCGCGCATCTCTGCCGATCTGCTGCGCGGGTCTTACCGCGGCGTCAAGGCGGTATCGGCCTGCCACTGCGCCGCCTGGAACCCTGATCCTGCCCGCGAGAAGGCTATTCGCATCCAGGGCCTGCAGAGTCGTGAGATGTTAGCTCGCCGACTCGGCGTGTACCTGCCAATGCCAAAGGAGAATCCATGATGGCCGCCCAAGTCCGAAATTCACCTGCCCTCACCACCGTTTACCTGTCCGGCCCACTGATTCGTAAATTCTTCCGCAAGAAGGACTACCTGCTTGATAGCCAAAACACCTGGGAGGTATTCCGAGCGTTGAAGGCAACGCTGGAAGGCTTTGAACAGGAGATCAAGCGGTTGGAAGCACTGGGTATGCGGTTCGCCATTTTCCGCAACAGGCAGAATGTTGGCGAAGAAGATTTTGAGCGTGCCGGCGCCAGTGAGGTTCGGATCGTGCCCGTAGTTGAGGGAAGCAAACGCGCCGGCGTTATGCAAACGATCGTCGGGATTGTGTTGATCGTCGCATCATTCTTCGTTGCGCCAGGCTCCCAAGCAGCATTCCTCGGTGCCGGCATTGGCGCAACTGCCGGCGGCGTCATCCAGATGCTGAGCCCTCAGGCCGGCGGCCTGTCTCAGAGCGCCGCGCCGGAAAACCTGCCGTCGTATGCGTTCGGGAGCGCCAAGAACACCACCGCCAGCGGAAACCCTGTCCCCATCTGCATCGGCGAGCGGCGCTGGGGTGGGGCGATCATCTCGGCCTCAATTGAGGCCCAGGACAAATCCTAGAAGTGCGGAAACTCTGTGGCGCATGATAGGTTGCCTGCTGACCTGGTAATGGATGATCTGATCATGCGCTATATCCACATCGGCCTGCTAGCTGCGATAAGCCTTCTCTCTAGCGGCTGCTACTCACCTAGTGAACTCATCAAACAAGGCCCGGTTTTTACGGGCACAACCCTCAAATCGCCGAAGCAGTATGCGCTCTGCGTCTTTCCCCAATGGCAAGAGCAAAGGCCTGATGCGACATTGTCCGAGACCACGTCAGGCTATAGGCTGATAAGCGCCAACGGCCTCAGCGCGAGCGAGGTCCTGCAGGTCGACGCCAACGTCTCAGGAAGCTCTGTAGCGCTGTATCGGCGAGCGTATGCCGATTTCGGCGCCGGCAAGCATTCTCTAGAGCGCTCCACTCAAAGTTGTTTATGACCCACCTCAGACTTTAGGTCGGTCCCGTTTCTCAATAGCCTGACGCGCTTTTTCGGGCAAGCCGGCGAAGCGCTCCGCAATTTTTCTAGGCCTGGCGATGCGCTCTTCCACGATCAGGCTGATCATATCGAACATCACCGGCACGTAGTCGCGAAGATCTTCCGGGCTCATGTCCAAGGGGTGGACCGCGTTGTTTCCAGTCACCCGGATTACGTCCAGCGCTTGCTGGATGTGGGGGTCTAACCCACCTTGCACCAAGGTCTTGATGTCAGTGTCAATGTGCTCGCCCTTGCCACCGATTTCACCGAGAAGCTTCTGAAGACACAGCCTCAGCAAAGCGGCTGCGCCGCGGTGAGAAACTCCACAGATGAGTCTGGCTTCTTCAAAGTCAGCTAGGCAGGAGGGCGGCAGATCTTCATGTACTGGAGGGGCTATCAGAGTCTTGGGATAAGCCAGTGTTCCCTTGCCTACATTCCCCGATTTCCGCCAAATGCTCTCGCCTTTGCAATGCTGGCACGCGCATACAACCCAATTTGTTGAGTTAAAGGATCCGAACTGAGGAATCGCCAGGTCGGCCCAATGCATCTGCGAGATCACCCCACAGTGCATACAAGTAAAACTTGCGAGGCGATAGCCTGGCGCTTGGATCTGGGAACTCATCTTGGTGGTCCTTATGGTGAAATGGCCATCATGCTTGAAGCAGTGCTGCTCGTTAAGTATGCCTTGGCTGATACGGGCAATTTGAGCCTTTATCAGCCTTTCCGCTTGAAAAGTAACACCCAAAGTGCAACAGTGATAGGACAACACCCTAACTGATACAGGTTGCACTATGTTTATCCGCGCTTACCTCCGAGCATCCACCGACGAGCAAGACGCCGGCCGCGCCCGGGCCTCCCTGGAGAAGTTTGCCAGCGACCATAACAAGGTCATCGCCTGTGAGTACCTGGAGAACGCCAGCGGTGCAGCCGCAGATCGGCCGGAGCTGCTGCGCCTGCTCAAGGACGCCCGCAAGGGTGACGTGCTGCTGGTCGAATCCATCGACCGCCTCTCTCGCCTCCCCGCTGACGACTGGGCCAAGCTCAAGGGTGCGATCGACGCCAAGGGCCTGCGCATAGTCGCACTCGACCTGCCAACCAGCCACCAGGGTATGCGCGACACACACGGCGACGAGTTCACCGGCCGGATGCTGGCCGCGATCAACTCGATGCTAGTGGAGATGATGGCGGCGATCGCTCGGAAGGACTACGAGCAGCGTCGCGAGCGACAAGCTCAAGGTATCCAGAAGGCTAAAGCGGCCGGCAAGTACCAAGGCCGGCCGGTGGACGAGGAACTCCACAAGCGGGTCAAGGAACTGCTCGGCGCCGGCCTGGGTATCCGAGCCACGGCCAGGCACGCCAGCTGTTCAACAACAACTGTCCTGCGTATCCGAGACGCGGGATGATCACCAGAAATTAAACGGCAGGTTTGACCTAGTGACGATGTCAGGGCTGTAGCCATATTTTTGGACTAGGAATTCTGCCGCTTTGAGAGCCCGCGACTGGTTGGGGTTAGGCCCAACAATGATTTTGCGCAGGATCCCAGGCTTAGCCTCGATCAAGTCCATGGAAATATAGGGTATGACGTAGGAAGGACCAGGCCGGAATTGCACCTCATCATGAGGCTCGTTGACGATGATTCGCCACTCGGCCTCCTCATGAAAGCCTTCATTCTTGAACCTCGGAGCGAACTCAATCAGAGACTCGCAAATCACGCTGAGAGCCTCCTCAGCTTGAGCTTTGAGATCACCAGATAACCGATTATGGAACTCTTCCATCACACCGGCTTGCTGTTCCAAGCCCATGTCATGGAACTGCTCAAGGGTGTAGGGGATGGAGGGGAAAAGGCCCATACACGAAGTGATAATACCAGTCACCTCGGCTTGTTGATCGTCGTGCCTGTAAAGGCATTTTTCAAAGCGAAAGCCCTTCTCCTCGCAATACTCGGCCAAGAGATTCTGATCAAAGCCGATGCAGTAACCATTACCTCCAGGGCAATAGCCTCGCCATTGACTGAGCAGATCGGGTTTCTCACTAAGGGATGCCACATACACGCTTTCACCCCGTAGCTCGCCAAGGGCTTTGTGCAGCATCAGGCTGAAGGAGTGCCAGTAATCCGTATCAAAAAAATAGCTCGCAACAGAGGACGCGAACGACAAAGCATGAACGAACTCAGTGTGGTCGTTCAGATAGTGAGTATTGGTAGCCCAGATTGATCCAGAGCTGAGAATCCCGAGCAATCCATGCTGGCTTGTGTAGTGATAGAGAATGCTCAACTGCACCCATCCTGCACCCGCAGAGAAAAATCCGTTCTCAGTGAATGCTTCTAACCCATTGATAAATATGGCGTCCCAGGCAGGATTTGAACCTGCAACCTTCCCCTTAGGAGGGGGATGCTCTATCCAATTGAGCTACTGAGACACAAGAACCGGCAGCGAACGCTGCACAGCTGGACGGCGAGCATGTTAACCAGAGGGCAGCCGTTTGTCATGCATCTATCGGGCTTTTTGCACGTAGGGCTTTTCCGATGCTCGTGTCAAACGGACACTCCCTGTTGACGCAGCAGGTCGAACAATGCGCTGACCGCCGTGGCCAGTGACCCGGAGTTGTCCAGCGCATGCACGCCGGGATCGGGACAGCCCTGGAGCCTGGCACTACGCGCCAGGCGCTGATCGATCTCTTGCGGTGTCTCCCTGCCTCTGGCAATCAGGCGCGCACGCAACACCTCTGGGTCAACCTCCAGGCGTACTGCCAGCAGACCGGGATAGCGCCTACGCGCCTCGGGCAGATAGCTACGGGAACCGTTGACCAGCACCGACCGCCCTTGCGCGAGCCAAACGTCCACTTGCTTGGGGATCCCATACTCCAGACCGTTGGCCTGCCAATGCATGGCAAATTCCCCTGCCGCTCGCATCGCTTCGAAGCGCTCTGGCGTGACGCTTTGCGCCGCTTCACCTGTGGCTTCTGCGGAACGTGTGATGACTCGCCGGGCAATTTCCACACCCGCGCCAGCCAGTTGCGCGCGAGCGGCCTCGATCAGGGAATCTTTTCCCGAGCCAGAGGGTCCCATCAGATATATCAGCACGCCTGAGGCTTTATCTTGGGAGCTTGCGTCATGTTGCATAGCCACTATGCTCTATGGAAGGAAACCTGCGCATTTTAAGGGTTTTCTCTACCCTTTGCCGCGTTTTACGGGTTTTTGACGGCAAAGGGCTGACGGTAAGGCGAACCTGGAAATGCAAAACTTTTCCAACCAGTACTCATTTCTGATAATTGGTACTGGCAAAAAGCCTTTACCGGGATCACTATTTGTCACAGAATTGACGCCAAGGAAACGGCGACCTTGAGGCAAGATGAGCACCAAATTTTCCAGGCGGTTGAACATTTTGTCGTCGCCACGGTCGTACCTGCATCCCGTGCGGCCAATTTGTGAACCGCTTCCCCTGAACCAAAAACCGGTTAATTTATATGCGCCCAATGAAACAGGCTATTTATTCGAGCCGCACCGCTGACAAGTTCGTCGTCCGCCTGCCAGACGGAATGCGTGAGCGCATTGCCGAGGTAGCGCGCAACCATCACCGCAGCATGAACTCCGAGATCATCGCACGCCTGGAGCAGAGCCTTATCCAGGAAGGTGCGCTGGGCGACGAGCTGAGCATGCGCCTGGATAGCCCCGAGCTGTCCCTGCATGAGCGCGAGTTGCTGCAACGCTTCCGTCAGCTGTCCCATCGACAGCAGAACGCGCTGGTCGCCCTCATCGCTCACGATGTGGAAATGGCAGCCGACGCCTCCTGAGGCGCGTAGCGAGAACAAAAAAAGCCAGCGTAAGCTGGCTTTTTTGTTGGGCTGCGCACAGGCCTTGGTGGTGCGGCCAGGCGCATGCCTTGATCGCTCTGGCGTGCACTTCCCAATATCAAAGCAGGAACAGCGTAGCCAGCCCCAGGAAGATGAAGAACCCACCACTGTCGGTCACGGCAGTGATCATCACGCTGGACCCCATGGCAGGGTCGCGCCCCAGGCGCGTCAGCGTCATCGGGATCAACACCCCCATGAGCGCGGCCAGCAGCAGGTTCAAGGTCATGGCCGCAGTCATCACCAACCCCAACGACCAGCTGTCATACAGCCAGAACGCCACAGCACCGATCACTCCACCCCAGATCAGGCCATTGAGCAGCGACACCGCCAGCTCCTTGCGCATAAGGCGGCTGGTATTGCCCGGCGACACTTGGTCCAACGCCATGGCGCGAACGATCATGGTAATGGTCTGGTTGCCAGAGTTGCCGCCAATACCCGCCACGATCGGCATCAGCGCCGCCAGTGCCACGAGCTTCTCGATCGAGCCCTCGAACAGGCCGATCACACGCGAGGCCAGAAACGCGGTTATCAGGTTGATCGCCAGCCAGGCCCAACGGTTGCGCAATGAACGCCAGACCGAGGCGAAGATGTCTTCCTCCTCGCGCAGGCCAGCCATGTTGAGAACTTCACTCTCGCTCTCTTCACGAATCAGGTCGACCATCTCATCGATGGTCAAACGGCCGATCAGGCGGTCGCTCTTGTCCACCACCGGCGCCGAAACCAGGTCATAGCGCTCGAAAGCCTGCGCCGCATCGTAGGCATCTTCGTCGGGGTGGAAGGAGACCGGATCAATCGCCATGACCTCCGCGACCTTCTTGTCCGGATCGTTGACCAACAGACGCTTGATCGGCAACACACCCTTGAGGATACCGTCGTAGTCGACTACGAACAGTTTGTCAGTGTGGTTGGGCAGCTCTTTAAGGCGACGCAGGTAACGCAGAACCACTTCCAGGCTGACATCTTCACGGATGGTCACCATCTCGAAGTCCATCAGCGCACCGACCTGCTCCTCGTCGTAGCTCAACGCCGAGCGCACACGCTCGCGCTGCTGCGCATCGAGGCTTTCCATCAGCTCGTGAACGACATCACGCGGCAGCTCCGCCGCCAGGTCCGCCAGCTCATCGGCGTCCATTTCCTTGGCCGCAGCGAGGATCTCGTGATCGTCCATGTCGGCGATCAGCGATTGACGAACCGAGTCGGAAACTTCAAGCAAGATGTCGCCGTCACGATCCGAGCGCACCAGCTGCCAGACCGTCAGGCGGTCTTCCAGGGGCAATGCTTCGAGGATATAGGCGATATCTGCAGGGTGCAGGTCGTCGAGCTTGCGCTGCAACTCGACGAGGTTTTGACGGTGGACGAGGTTTTCCACCAGGTCGTGGTGATGACCTTCCTGACGGTGGGTCAGGTCCTCAACCACGCGTTGGCGCTGCAACAGTTCGACCACCTGGGCCAGGCGATCCTGCAGGCTCTCTTGTGCTTTCTTTACTTCTACTTCAGTCATAGGCGAACTCCACTCCCAGCAGCGGAGCACGCCGGGGGAATCAATCGGTCAGATCAGGCTGTAAGAATCTTGTTAAGAAGTAACTACTGGGTAAGTCCATGGTGGTATTCCACAAGCCCCGGCGGGGCTGACGGGCGCAATCATACACTGCCTAAGCTGTCAGATCGCTTAAAATTTTGGCCAGAACAATCGTTTGCGCGATAAAGCTATGACAACGCTCGAAGCCATGTGTGCGACGGCACGAGCCAAAGAAAAAACACATGCGGCGCGCAAAGAAGTGTCGGGGGGTTTATTTTCAGTCTAGCGGGCATCACTGATAAATCAGTGAACGGCAGAAAACAAAAAGCCCGCTCAATTGAGCGGGCTTCTTGATATGTGGCGGACTCAGGAGGATTCGAACCTCCGACCGCTCGGTTCGTAGCCGAGTACTCTATCCAGCTGAGCTATGAGTCCGTAGTTGGTAGTTTTAGGCCAGATTACCACTGGCTTACTGAAGTCGCTTTGCAAGCAGAGCCACTTCAAAAGTGGCGGACTCAGGAGGATTCGAACCTCCGACCGCTCGGTTCGTAGCCGAGTACTCTATCCAGCTGAGCTATGAGTCCGTAGTTGGTAGTTTTAGACCAGATTACCACTGGTTGCTTGAAGCAGCTTTTTAAGCAAAGCCACTTCAAAAGTGGCGGACTCAGGAGGATTCGAACCTCCGACCGCTCGGTTCGTAGCCGAGTACTCTATCCAGCTGAGCTATGAGTCCGTGTCTTGCCGCGCATTATAGGTCGCTGAAACATTTTTGCAAGAACTTTTTCGTTTAACTTCAACGACTTAGCGTTCTTACCGATTACAGCGCCCTAAGCGAATAATGGCGGTGAAGGGGGGATTCGAACCCCCGATACCCTTATGAGGTATACTCCCTTAGCA
Source organism: Pseudomonas sp. M2 (assembly GCF_015751845.1). Taxonomy (NCBI): domain Bacteria; kingdom Pseudomonadati; phylum Pseudomonadota; class Gammaproteobacteria; order Pseudomonadales; family Pseudomonadaceae; genus Pseudomonas; species Pseudomonas sp. M2. The sequence goes on along the minus strand of NZ_JADOUD010000001.1, from coordinate 3,960,101 downwards.
GGGGAGCGCCTTCGGCCACTCGGCCACCTCACCGCAACACGAGGCGAATATTAAACAGGCTCTTCCTCGTTTGCAACCCTTTTTTTGAAAAAAACTTCAAAAAAATTAAAGGCTTGGCTCCTCATCCTTCTCTTTCTTGATCCGCAGGTAGATTTCCTCGCGGTGAACAGCCACTTCCTTGGGGGCGCTGACGCCGATGCGCACCTGGTTTCCTTTGACGCCGAGCACCGTCACGGTGATCTCGCCATCTCCAATGATCAGGCTCTCGGCGCACCGACGAGTCAGAATCAACATAGCTTTCTCCTTACGCAAGACATTCAGGGATAACAGTCTGGGAAAAACCGGGCCTGGTCGTGGACGACGACACAGGGGCCCATAGCGCGTCACGCTGGCAGGACAGGGCCTGCGTGACGAGCAGAAACGCGAAGGGCGCGGCAAGCCGCGCCCCTCAAGGCAACGCCTTACTCGCCCTGTCGGGCCGGAGCGTCAAGCTCGAACGCGGTATGCAGCGCGCGAACGGCCAGCTCCAGGTACTTCTCTTCGATGACTACCGACACCTTGATCTCGGACGTGGAGATCATCTGGATGTTGATGCTCTCCTTGGCCAGAGCTTCGAACATGCGGCTGGCAACACCTGCGTGGGAACGCATGCCAACACCGACGATCGATACCTTGGCGATCTTGGTATCGCCGATCACTTCGCGGGCACCGATTTCACGTGCGGTGTTCTCCAGCACGCTGTGGGCCTTCTCGTACTCGTTGCGGTGCACGGTGAAGGTGAAGTCGGTGGTGTTATCGTGCGAGACGTTCTGCACGATCATGTCCACTTCGATGTTCGAGGCGCTGATCGGGCCGAGGATCTTGAAAGCGACGCCCGGAGTGTCCGGCACGCCGCGAATGGTCAGCTTGGCTTCATCACGGTTGAAGGCGATACCGGAAATGATCGGCTGTTCCATGGATTCCTCTTCATCAATGGTAATGAGGGTACCTGGACCCTCCTTGAAGCTGTGCAGCACGCGCAGCGGAACGTTGTACTTGCCGGCGAACTCCACCGAGCGGATCTGCAGCACCTTGGACCCGAGGCTGGCCATTTCCAGCATCTCTTCGAAGGTGATCTTCTCCAGGCGGCGCGCCTGCGGCACGACGCGCGGGTCAGTGGTGTAGACGCCATCGACGTCGGTGTAGATCTGGCACTCGTCAGCCTTGAGCGCGGCCGCCAGGGCCACGCCAGTGGTATCGGAGCCGCCGCGGCCCAGGGTAGTGATGCTGCCGTGCTCGTCGACCCCCTGGAAACCGGCTACAACCACCACGCGCCCTTCCTTGAGGTCGGCGCGAATCTTCTGGTCGTCGATCTGCAGGATGCGTGCTTTGTTGTGCGCGCTGTCGGTGAGGATGCGCACCTGGTTGCCGGTGTAGGACACCGCCGGCACGCCACGCTTGATCAAGGCCATGGCCAGCAGGGCAATGGTGACCTGCTCGCCGGTGGACACGATCACGTCCAGCTCACGCGGAACCGGCTGATCGGTGATCTGCTTGGCCAGGTCGATCAGGCGATTGGTTTCGCCACTCATGGCCGACAGCACAACAACCAGGTCGTCGCCCGCTTCACGGTGTTTCTTGACCTTGTCGGCAACCTGCTCGATCCGCTCGATGGAACCGACAGAGGTGCCGCCAAATTTCTGTACGATCAACGCCATTTCAATGGTGCCTCAGCCCATACAGGGCCTCAAAAAAACCATCCAACATGGAGGGGCCGGTGACTAGACCACCGGCCCCTCCATCTCAAAGTCCCTGCTCTGCGAACGGCACGGCCAGCGCCAGGGCCTGGTCCAGCGCAGCGACGTCGACGCCACCGCCCTGAGCCATGTCCGGACGGCCACCGCCCTTGCCACCCACTGCCGCAGCGGCTTGTTTCATCAGGTCACCAGCCTTGAGTTGGCTGGAGAGGTCTTTGGTCACGCCGGCCACCAGCACGACCTTGCCCTCATGCTCGCTGCCCAGCAGGATCACTGCGTGGCCGAGCTTGTTCTTCAGCTGATCGACCAGGGCCAGCAAGGCCTTGCCATCCTGCCCATCCAGGCGGGCGGCGAGGACCTTGGCACCCTTGACCTCAACAGCCGCACTGGAGAGATCATCCCCTGCGGCGCTGGCGGCCTTGGCCTGCAGCTGTTCCAGCTGCTTCTCCAGCTGACGGTTGCGCTCGAGCACAGCCGACAGCTTGTCGATCAGGTTGTCACGGTTGCCCTTGACCAACTGCGCGACTTCCTTGACCTGCTCTTCGGCAGCGTTCAGGTAAGCCAGCGCGGCAGCGCCGGTAACCGCTTCGATACGGCGCACGCCAGAGGCCACGCCACCTTCGCTGATGATCTTGAACAGGCTGATATCGCCGGTGCGCTTGGCGTGGATCCCGCCGCACAGCTCGACGGAGAAATCGCCACCCATGCTCAGCACGCGCACGGTATCGCCGTATTTCTCGCCAAACAGGGCCATCGCGCCTTTGCGCTTGGCGGTTTCGATATCAGTGACTTCAGTTTCCACCGGGGTGTTCTTGCGCACTTCACGGTTGACGATGTCTTCCAGAGCCTTGATCTGCGCAGGCGTCACCGCCTCGAAGTGGCTGAAGTCGAAACGCAGACGCTGGCTGTCGACCAGCGAGCCCTTCTGCTGCACGTGCTCGCCCAACACCTGACGCAGCGCTTCGTGCAGCAGGTGAGTGGCCGAGTGATTCAGCGAGGTGGCGTGCTGCACTTCGGCATCGACCTTGGCTTGGACCGGAGAACCGATCACCAGCGCGCCGCTGGCGACCACGCCATGGTGCAGGAAAGCGCCGCCGGTCTTGGTGGTGTCTTGCACGTCAAAGCGTACGGCGCCCGACTGCAGGTAGCCGGTGTCACCAACCTGGCCACCGGACTCGGCATAGAACGGGGTGCGGTCCAGCACCACGACGCCCTGCTCGCCCTCGCCCAACTGGTCGACCGACTGGCCGTCCTTGTACAGCGCAATGACCTTGCCCTGACCTTCGGTGGTGTTGTAGCCGACGAAATCGGTAGCGGTGTCGACCTTGACCAGGCTGTTGTAATCCATGCCGAAGGCGCTGGCGGAACGGGCGCGCTCACGCTGGGCATCCATTTCACGCTCGAAGCCCGCTTCATCGATGGTCAGCTCGCGCTCTCGGGCGATGTCGGCGGTCAGGTCCATCGGGAAGCCGTAGGTGTCGTACAGCTTGAACACCACGTCACCCGGCACTACGTCGCCCTTGAGCTGGGCCAGGTCCTGCTCGAGGATGCGCAGGCCCTGCTCGAGGGTCTTGGCGAACTGTTCTTCTTCGGCCTTGAGCACGCGCTCGATGTGCGCTTGCTGGCTCTTGAGCTCCGGGAACGCCTCGCCCATCTCGGCAGCCAGGGCGGCGACGATCTGGTAGAAGAAGCTGCCCTTGGCGCCCAGCTTGTTACCGTGACGGCAGGCACGACGAATGATGCGGCGCAGCACGTAGCCACGGCCTTCGTTGGACGGCAGCACGCCGTCTGCGATCAGGAAGCCGCAAGAGCGGATGTGGTCTGCCACGACTTTCAGCGAAGCCTGACCGTCGTTGCTGCAGCCGATGGCCTTGGCCGCAGCGCTCAGCAGGTTCTGGAACAGGTCGATCTCGTAGTTCGAGTGCACGTGCTGCATGACCGCACTGATGCGCTCCAGGCCCATGCCGGTATCCACCGACGGCGCTGGCAGCGGGTGCAGCACGCCATCGGCAGTGCGGTTGAACTGCATGAAGACGTTGTTCCAGATCTCGATGTAGCGGTCGCCGTCTTCTTCAGGGGAACCGGGTGGGCCGCCCCAGATATCGGCACCGTGGTCGTAGAAGATCTCGGTGCAAGGCCCGCACGGGCCGGTATCGCCCATGGTCCAGAAGTTGTCGGAGGCGTAAGGGGCGCCTTTGTTGTCACCGATACGCACCATGCGCTCGGCCGGCACACCGACTTCCTTGGTCCAGATGTCGTAGGCTTCGTCGTCGCTGGCGTAGACGGTGACCCAGAGCTTTTCCTTGGGCAGGTTCAGCCACTTGTCGGAAGTCAGGAAGGTCCAGGCGAAAGTGATCGCATCGCGCTTGAAATAGTCGCCGAAGCTGAAGTTGCCCAGCATCTCGAAGAAGGTATGGTGACGCGCGGTGTAACCGACGTTTTCCAGGTCGTTATGCTTGCCGCCGGCGCGCACGCACTTCTGGCTGCTGACCGCACGGGTGTAGGCGCGCTTCTCGGCACCGAGGAAGCAGTCCTTGAACTGGTTCATGCCTGCGTTGGTGAACAGCAGGGTCGGGTCGTTGTTCGGGATCAGCGAACTGGAGGCGACTCGGGTATGGCCCTGCTCTTCGAAGAAGCGAAGGAAGGCTTCACGGATTTCTGCGCTTTTCATAGGTTCTTCCACGGAAACGGCGGCCCTGGTGGGCAAACGCGTCGACGAAACGACGGCAAAGGGCCGCATTATATCGGTCCTGCAATCTCGGTGCAGTGTGTTTATGCGATGCAAAGCGTCGATTGGACGGCTTTTAAGGCTCATGCAAACGAAAATGACATGACCGGATGCTAAATGCAGGCTTTTGCCGCTGGCAAGCCAATTACCGCTCAAGGGAAGGGAAAATGGAACAGGCGGTGAATTAAATGGTTTTCATGGGCAGCATTCAGCGACGACTGGCCGTTGTAGAAGCGCCCTTGCGCGACAAAAGGCCGCTCCTGCAAGGCAATGCGCAATCTCAGCCCAGGCGCTGCCCCGAGTCCGGGACGATGAGAATGCCGGCGCGCAGCCCGTTCTTGACCTTGGGATTGGGAAAGATGATCCGCGCCCCCTCCTCCTCCACCACCCAGCGCATTTCGGCCAGGTCCTCGGCCAGCAGATAACCTTTGCTCAGCTCGGAGAAGTTCTCGATATCCACCGGCAGGTGCAGGCGGAAGCCCTCACTGTGCTTGATGATCTCGCGAGCCACACTGAACAGTTTAAGACCATCGAGCGAATCTTCGGCCTCAGGCTCATTGCCTTCGATGATCTGGATCAGGCGCTCCTCCAGCTTGTCGAGGTTGACCTGCTCGTTCTGCCCGAACGGCCGTGCCTTGCCAAGCTCCAGGGTGAACGCCTCTGCATCTAGCTGCTCATAGGTGAAAGCACTGAAGGTGATCGATGACTTGCTCTGCAGCAGCACCGCCTCCATGCCGGCAGCAGCCAGGCGAGCCAGCTCGCGGCGGGAATGCTTGCGCCCCTCTTTGTAGGGGTAAAGGGCAAACTGCTCGATCTTGGAGCCACGAATGGCGGTATGCAGGTCGTAATGCAGGCGGGTACGCTCCGGCTTGCTGAAGAACACCCGGGCGAACTGCTCAAGTTCCGCGGCACGCAATGCCTCGAAACCACTGGAAAGCTCGTGACGACCATTGAACAGGCGGTTGATGTCCTGCTCGATGAAGCGCTCGCCCTTGCGGATGGCCGCAGGGTTGCCGAACAGGAACATCACACGAGAACGCGGCTTGATCTTGCCATTGGCCACGCCATGCAGCAGCCGTTCGAGCAATTCGATCGGGGCCGTTTCATTGCCATGGATACCGGCCGACAACAGCAGGTCCAACCCGCAATCGTCGCCTTCGGGCGGACGCACCTCAAGTGCGCCCTCCCCCAGCCAGCGTAAACGCACGCCCTTGGGTGTGACTTGGGTCTTCTCGGCCGGCTCATGATCGGTCAGGGTCAGCTCAAGCAATTTGCCAAGGGCGAGCATAGGCGCTTCCTTAGTGGTCGTGGCCGCAGTCGGGGCCATGGACGTGGTCATCGTCTTCACCGACTTCTGCCGGTTCCATCTCCAGCTGCAGGCTGACCAGGTTGGTAGCCATCGGGCGCAGCAGCAGGTTGGCGTACTCGGTGTCGTTCTCATCGACGTCGACACCGATCAGCAATTGGCCACGGCCGTCTTGCTGAATCCACACTTCCTTGCCCTGCCAGACAACGGCAAAGCGGGTGCAGGAGGTTTCCAGCTGGGTGCCGTCTACATCTTCAAGGATCAGGCGCAGGGCGTCGGTCATTACAAAATCTCTCTTCAAGGTTGGCGTTGGAACGGATAGACCGAGCCCAACTTCAGAATCTGGGTCAACTCATCCAGCGCCGTACGGCATTCGACCAGCAACTGCGGGTCGGCAAGGTCCGCTTCGCCCAGGCGGTCGCGGTAGTGCTTGTCGACCCACTGCAACAGTGTGTCGTACAGCGGGGCGGTCATGATAACGCCTGGATTGACCGCCGCCAGTTCCGATTCCTTCAAAGCCACGCGCAAGCGCAGGCATGCCGGGCCGCCGCCGTTCTGCATGCTTTGCTTGAGGTCGAACACCTTGACCTCCTTCACCGCGCCACCTTGGCTGGTCAGTTGCTGCAGGTAGGCCCAGACGCGCTCATTGTTGCGGCACTCCTCTGGCACCACCAGCAGCATCGAGCCGTCGTCGCGGCTGAGCAGCTGGCTGTTGAACAGGTAGGAACGCACCGCATCCTCTACCGCCACCGCTGCCCGTGGTACACGGATGGCCTGGAAGTTGCCACCCTTGCTGGCCAGTTTAGCCTGCAGCTGGCCAAGCACCGCGTCAGTCTCAAGGAAAGCATCTTCGTGGTAGAACAGCACCTCGCCATTGCCCACCGAAATCACATCGTTGTGGAATACACCCTGATCGATCACTGACGGATTCTGTTGAGCGTAGACCACACCGTCCTCGCTCAGACCGTGAAGCCGTGCTACGGCCTGTGAAGCTTCCAGGGTCTGGCGCGCCGGATACTTCTGCGGCGCGGGATAGCGGCTGTCGAACGCGCTGCGACCGTAGACGAAAAACTCAACGCCCGGCTCGCCGTAGCTGCGGCAGAAGCGCGTATGGTTGGCCGCGCCCTCGTCGCCGAACTGCGCCACGGCAGGCAGCGCCGGGTGATGGGCAAAGTGCTGCTCATTGCTGAACATGGCGGCCAGCACACGGCTGGTGGTCGGATGCTCGATGCTGCGGTGGTACTTGCAGTTGAGGTTGGCCGCGGTGAAATGCACGCGGCCATCAGCGGTGTCGGCGCTGGGGCTGACGGTGGCCGCGTTGGCCACCCACATGCTCGATGCCGAACAACTGGCGACCAGCAGCGGCATGGCCTCTTTGGCCGCGCGCTGGATGACTTCGGCATCGCTGCCGCTGAAGCCCAGGCGACGTAACGCCGCTACGTCGGGGCGCTCCTGCGGCGCCAGCACACCCTGCTTGAAGCCCATGTCGGCCAGCGCTTTCATCTTTGCCAGGCCTTGGCGCGCCGCTTCACGCGGGTTCGAGGCCTGCTGGCTGTTGCTCTGCGAGGCCACGTTACCGTAGGACAGGCCGCCGTAATTGTGGGTAGGCCCCACCAGGCCATCAAAATTCACTTCATAGGATTTCATCGGCTAGGCTCCGTGACCTGTTGTTATAGGGTGACGCCCGGCGTCAGGGTCGCCGGCAGGGCAAGGCTGGCAGTCTCCAGCGAAGCCACGGGGTAAGCGCAGTAATCGGCGGCGTAATAGGCGCTGGCGCGATGGTTGCCACTGGCGCCTACCCCCCCGAACGGCGCGCTGCTGGCGGCACCGGTCAGTTGCTTGTTCCAGTTGACGATGCCGGCGCGGCTGCGCAGCCAGAAGTACTGGTAGCGGGCACGGGAGTCTGACAACAGCCCGGCTGCCAGGCCGTACTGGGTGTTGTTGGCCTCGTCGATGGCGGCATCGAAGTCGGTGTAACGAATCACCTGCAGCAGCGGGCCGAAAAACTCTTCGTCGGGCCGGTCGGCCACGGCGGTGACATCGATGATGCCCGGGGTCAGCAGTGCGGCATCGGCCTGGGGCTGGGTCATCTCCAGCAACTGGGTAGCGCCCTTGGCGAGCAGCTCAGCCTGCGCCGCGACCAGCGCCCGCGCAGCCTGCAGCGAAATCACCGAACCCATGAAGGGTGCCGGCTGCTGATCAAAAGCGCCGACCGTGATGCTTTTGCACACCTCGACCAACCGTATGACCAGCGCATCGCCCCATGCGCCCTGCGGCACCAGCAGGCGGCGAGCACAGGTGCAGCGCTGCCCAGCGGAGATGAACGCCGACTGGATGATCGTGTATACCGCCGCGTCGAGGTCCTTGACCTCATCCACCACCAACGGGTTGTTGCCGCCCATTTCCAGGGCGAGGATCTTGTCCGGACGGCCGGCGAACTGCTGGTGAAGCAGGTTGCCGGTACGGCTGGAGCCAGTGAAGAACAAGCCATCGATACCTGGGTTGGCAGCCAGCGCCACGCCCGTTTCACGTGCGCCCTGCACCAGGTTGAGCACGCCGGCAGGCAGGCCCGCGGCGATCCAGCAATTGACTGTCAGTTCGGCGACCTTGGGGGTCAGCTCGCTGGGCTTGAACACCACACAGTTACCGGCCAGCAGCGCCGGTACAATGTGGCCATTGGGCAAGTGGCCGGGGAAATTGTAGGGGCCGAACACCGCCACCACTCCGTGGGGCTTGTGCCGCAGTACGGCGGTAGCATCGGCCAGCGGGCCGCTTTTCTCACCCGTGCGCTCGCGGTAGCTCTGTATCGAGATCGCGACTTTGTTGACCATGCTGGTGACTTCGGTAGCCGACTCCCACAGCGGCTTGCCGGTTTCCTCGCCAATACAGTAGGCCAGTGCCTCGGAATGCTGCTTGAGCTGTTCGGCGAACTTTTCCAGCACGTCGATGCGCGCCTCCAGGCTCAGTTGCGCCCAGGCCGGAAAAGCCTGACGCGCGGCCTGCACGGCAGCGTCGACCTGGCCGGCATCGGCGCCCTGCCCTTGCCAGACAACGGCTTGCGTGACCGGGTTGAGCGACTGCAGGGCTTCACCCTGGCCGGCCTGCCAGCTGCCGGCGATGTAATGCGTGGTCATTTACTGGGCCTCCCGGCTTGCCGACAGCGGCACGGCGCGCACATTGTCGCCAGCGCCCATGCGCAGGCGCTTGGCGGTTTGCGGGTCGACCACCAGGGTGCCCGCAGCCAGACGTGCGGGCGCGGCAGTGATACGGCAGTCATCGCGCTTGCGGTTATGGATGATGTAAGGGGTTGCGTCATCGCCAGGCGTACCGACGGCCAGCACCAGGGTCTGGCTCTCGCGTACGGCACGGATCTTCGAGGTTTCGCACTCGATGGCCGGGCCTGCGTCGAAGATGTCGACATACCCCTGGTAGCTGAAGCCTTCCTGCTTGAGCATGGCCAGGGCAGGCTCGGTGTCGGTGTGCACACGGCCGATGACGCTGCGCGCAGCCTCCGACAGGAAGCAGGTGTACAACGGGAACTTGGGCATCAGCTCGGCAATGAACGACTTGTTGCCCACGCCAGTGAGGTAGTCGGCCTGGCTGAACTCCATCTTGAAAAAGTGCCGCCCAAGGCTCTCCCAGAACGGCGAACGGCCCTGCTCGTCAGACATGCCACGCATTTCGGCGATGATCTTGTTGCCGAACAGTTCCGGGAACTCGGCGATGAACAGCATGCGCGCCCGCGACAGCAAGCGGCCATTGAGCCCGGAGCGGTGGTCGCTACGCAGGAACAGTGAACACAGTTCGGAGTTGCCGGTCAGGTCGTTGGCCAGGAACAGGGTGGGGATTTCGCGATAGATGTTCAGCTCCTGCGAGGCGCTGACGGTCAGGCCGACCCGGTAGTTGTACCAGGGCTCGCGCAGGCCGACGGCCCCGGCGATGGCACTGATGCCGACCACCAGGCCTTCGTCGTTCTCCAGCACGAACAGGTAGTCGGTGTCACCGCGCTCGGCTTCACCACGGAAGCTCTTCTCGGCCCAGCCGACACGATGCCCGAGGCGCTCCTCGTTGGCCGGCAAGGTGGTCAGCCCGGTGGTACCGGTGCTGCGTGCCAATTCGATCAGCGCAGGTAAATCGCTGCTGCGTACAGGACGAACGATCATGCTATCTCCTTGTGCGGCAACTGTAGCTACCGCAAAACTCTCTGTTCCCAGACCTCAGACCGCGACCAGGCGCACGCTGGCGCCCTCGCCCACACCCAGCGCCTCGGCAGCCTCTGCACTGAGGCTGACCGGCTTGCCCGGCACCCAGTCCAGTTCGACCAGCACCGCGCGGTAATCCTGCAGTTGGCCGTTGCACACCAGGTACGGGCGCCCGCCCTTGACCGGCCCTTCCTCGAGCTTGACCGGCACCACCCTGCTCTGGGCGATCGAGCGGATGCCCGAGGCACGCGCATGCAAGGTCGGGCCTCCATCGAAGATGTCGATATAGTGCTCGGTCTCGAAGCCCTCACGCATGAGGATGTCGAAAGTGATCTGCGCGCGCGGATGCACCTGGCCCATGGCTTCCTGGGCAGCGTCCGGCAGCAGGGGCACATAGATCGGGTAGTGCGGCATCAGTTCGGCGAGGAAGGTACGGCTTTTCAGGCCGCACAGACGCTCGGCGTGGGCATAGTTGAGGTCGAAGAAGTTGCGCCCGATGGCATCCCAGAACGGCGACTCGCCTTGCTCGTCGCTGTAACCGACGATTTCGGTGACCACCGAGTCGGCAAAGCGCTCCGGGTGCGAGGCCATGAACAGCAAGCGGCCACGCGAATTCAGCTCGGCCCAGCCACTGTTCACCAGTTCAGGCAGGACATAGAAGCTGGTCAGCAGGCTGTTGCCAGTGAGGTCATGGCACAGCGACAAGACGTGGATCTTGTTGTGGATCTTCAGTTCGCGGGAGGCATGCACGAAGGTTTCGTTGCGAAAGCTGTAGAACGGCTCGGAGTAGCCCGCCGAGGCGACGATTGCCGAGCAACCGGCCAGCTTGCCGGTGACACTGTCCTCGAGCACGAAGAAGTAGCTTTCTTCGCCATTGAAACTGACTTCGGCAGCGAACGACGTTTCCGAGGCGGCGATCTTGTCGCCCAGACGGGCAGCGTCGTCCGGCAGCGAAGTGACACCAACGGGGCTGTCGGCAGCCATGCGCTGCACTTCGTTCAGATCAGCCATTTGCGCGGGGCGCATCACCAGCATGGTGTCACTCCTTTGGAAAAACTGGCCGCTTTCGCGGCACGGAAAAACGGCGGGCGCGTGTTGAGTCTGCAAGCACGCGCCCGCACTGGAATTCTGCTATCACCGGCCCGCTCGGGGCCGGCGAAAGGACCGCCGGCGAATCAGGCCTGGGTCAGTTTGGCCACAGCCCGCTCGAAGCGGTCCAGGCCTTCATCGATATCGGCATCTTCGATCACCAGGCTCGGCGCGAAGCGCACCACGTCCGGGCCGGCCTGCAGTACCATCACGCCTTCCTTCTCGGCGGCATTGAGGATGTCCTTGGCCTTGCCCTGCCAGGCTTCGGTCAGCACGCAGCCGATCAACAGGCCGACACCACGCACCTGAGAGAACAGGCCGGCCTGCTGGCCGATCTTCTCCAGACGCACCTTGAAGCGCTCGTGCTTGGCTTTGATACCGGCCAGGGTTTCTGGGGTGTTGATCACATCCAGCACCGCGCAGGCAACGGCACAACCCAACGGGTTACCGCCATAGGTAGTGCCGTGGGTGCCGACCGCCAGATGCTTGGCAAGCTCACTGGTGGTGAGCATGGCGCCGATCGGGAAACCACCACCCAGGCTCTTGGCGCTGGTCAGGATGTCCGGCGTCACGCCGTAGTGCTGATAGGCGTACAGCGAGCCGGTACGGCCCACACCGGTCTGCACTTCATCGAAGATCAGCAGGGCGTTGTGTTCGTCACACAGCTTGCGGGCGCCTTCCAGGTACGCCTTGTCGGCCGGGACCACACCACTCTCGCCCTGGATCGGCTCGATCACCACGGCGCAGGTCTTGTCGGAAATCTGTGCCTTCAGCGCTTCCAGGTCGTTGTAGGGCACATGGCTGATGCCGGTGATCTTCGGGCCGAAACCGTCCGAGTACTTCGGCTGGCCGCCGACACTGACGGTGAACAGGGTGCGACCGTGGAAGCTGTTCACGGCGGAGATGATTTCGTGCTTGTCGGGACCGAAGCGGTCATGGGCCACACGACGGGCCAGCTTGAAGGCGGCCTCGTTGGACTCAGCGCCGGAGTTGCAGAAAAAAGCACGGTCGGCAAAGGTGGCATCGACCAGTTTATGTGCCAGGCGCAGTGCCGGTTCGTTGGTGAAGACGTTGGAAACGTGCCAGAGGGTATTGGCCTGGTCGGTCAGGGCCTTGACCAGTGCCGGGTGGCAGTGGCCCAGGGCGTTTACCGCAATGCCACCGGCAAAGTCGATGAGCTCGCGACCCGACTGGTCCCATACGCGGGAACCCTCGCCTCGCACAGGAATGAAGGCCGCCGGAGAATAGTTGGGGACCATGACCTGGTCGAAATCGGCACGTTGCACCGGGGCTTGCTCAACGGACATCTGAGTCTCCTGAAGAGGAACGCTGGCCTGGAAGTGGCGAGCGATGGGGGGATTGTAAGGACTGATCTGCGCCTGTCCTTGCGGCCAAGCGACAACTTGTTACAGCGCAAAACCCAGTTTTACCCAGGCTTTCGGCAATGCGACAAACACTGTCGCAATCGCGCAGTGTAACGGCAGAGCGGGACTGGGTGAACGGGTGTTCACATAAGAAGACATGCCGGCTGTACCGGCGGCAACCCGATCAGTATGAGAGCCGGCCTGCCGGCGATGGAAGCGCATTGCGCAGGGAAGCTTTCAGCCCTTTTCGGCAGGCGCCGAACTCAATTCGAAGGGGCTGCTGTTACGCCGCTGGTTGCGGTCTTCCCGTGGCGTGGCGCCAAAGAAATTGCGGTAGGCGCTGGAGAAATGCGGGCCGGAGGAGAAACCACAGGAAAGGCCGATCTGGATGATCGATTTGCTGGTCTGCATCAGCATCTGCCGCGCCTTGTTCAGCCGCAACTCCAGGTAATACTGGCTGGGCACCCGATTGAGGTACTGCTTGAAGATACGCTCCAGTTGCCTGCGCGACACGCATACATGCTGAGCGATTTCGTCAGTGGTCAGCGGCTCTTCGATGTTGGCTTCCATCAACAGCACCGCCTGGGTCAGCTTCGGATGGCTGGAGCCGAGGCGGTTCTGCAGCGGAATGCGCTGGCGCTCCCCCCCCTCACGAATGCGCTCGACCACCAGCTCCTCGGAAACCGCACCAGCCAGCTCAGCCCCGTGATCACGCGCCAGCACCGCCAGCAGCAAGTCGGTCACCGCCATACCGCCGCAAGCGGTCAGGCGATCACGGTCCCAATCGAACAGATGGCTGGTGGCGATGACCTTGGGAAAGCGCTCGGCAAAATCGTCTTGCCAGCGCCAATGCACCGCAGCGCGGTAACCATCGAGCAGGCCGAGCATGGCCAACGGATACACACCCGCAGACAGCCCGCCAATAATGCAGCCGCTACGGGCCAATTGCTTGAGGGCCGAGGACAGCGCCGACCCCAGCGCCTGGGGCAGCTCGTCAGCGAGCAGGAACAGCTTGTGACAACCCTCCAGGCGCCCGTTCCAGGGCTCGCCGGGCAGGCGCCAGGCGCCATCCTGCGCAGGTTCGGCCTGCAGAAAGGCCAGCTCGTAAACCACATCAGGATGTACCCGCTGGGCCACCAGCAATACTTCCTCCGCCAGCGCCAACGTCAAGGGCTTGGTGCTTGGCCAGATGAGAAAACCGATTCGCTGGGTGGTCATAGGGTAAGGTCCGAAACCTGAAGTCGTTCGAGTCTGTGGCGCCAAGGCAGACTGCGCACTGCTGCGCAGCATGCCCTATTCTGGTGCGAAGGTGCAGCCTTTACTTCAGGCTGCCAGAGAGAAACTGCTTGAGCCGCTCCGATTGCGGGTTGGCCAGCACTTCGCGCGGGCAGCCGGTCTCTTCGACCAGGCCTTTGTGCAGGAACACCAACTGGTTGGACACTTCGCGGGCAAAGCCCATCTCATGGGTCACCACCACCATGGTCCGGCCTTCCTGGGCCAGGGCCTGCATGACCTTTAGCACATCGCCGACCAGTTCGGGGTCGAGCGCCGAAGTCGGCTCGTCGAACAGCATCACTTCAGGCTCCATCGCCAGCGCTCGGGCAATCGCCACACGCTGCTGCTCACCGCCGGACATATGCCCCGGGAAAGCATCCTTGCGATGGGCGACGCCCACCTTGGCCAGATAATGTTCGGCTTTTTCCAGGGCTTCTTTCTTGTTTACGCCAAGCACGTGCACCGGCGCCTCGATGACGTTTTCCAGCGCGGTCATGTGCGACCACAGGTTGAAATGCTGGAACACCATCGACAGCCGCGAGCGCATGCGCTGCAGCTGGCGCGGGTCGGCAGCCTTGAGCGCGCCGTCCTTGCCGGCGACCAGCTTCAGCTCTTCGTTGTTGAGCAGTATCTTGCCGGCGTGCGGCTGCTCGAGCAGGTTGATGCAGCGCAGGAAGGTCGACTTGCCCGAACCGCTGGAGCCGATAATGCTGATCACATCGCCTGCCTTGGCCGCCAGGGACACACCCTTGAGCACTTCATGGCTGCCGTAGCGCTTGTGCAGGTCTTGGACTTCTAGTTTGTACATGCTGTCGGTTCTCACAGAGCGTTCAGTGCTTGCGCGGCGCCAGGTAGCCGAGCCAGCGGCGTTCGGCCATCTTGAACAGGCGCACCAGGATGAAGGTCAGGCACAGATAGAACACGCCCGCCGTGATGTAGGCCTCGAAAGGCAGGTAGTACTGGGCATTGACCGTACGTGCGGCACCGGTGATGTCGATCAGGGTCACGATCGACGCCAGGCTGGTGGTCTGCAGCATCATGATCACTTCGTTGCTGTACTGCGGCAACGCCCGGCGCAGGGCCGACGGCAGCAGGATGCGACGGTACATCTTCATGCGGGACATACCCATGGCCTTGGCCGCCTCGATCTCGCCGTGCGGGGTAGCCTTGAGGCTGCCGGCGATGATTTCGGCGGTGTAGGCACTGGTGTTGACGGCAAATGCCAGGCACGCACAAAACGTGGCGCTCGATAGCAATGGCCAGAAGATGCTTTCGCGCACTGCCTCGAACTGAGCCAGGCCGTAGTAGATCAGGAACAGCTGCACCAGCATCGGCGTGCCGCGGATCACATAGGTGTAGAGCCAGGCCGTGAGGTTGACCACCGGCTGCTTGGACACCCGCATCAAGCCCAGCGGCACAGCCGCCAGCAGGCCGAAGAACAGCGATATCGCCAGCAGCTTGAGGGTGGTCAGCAGGCCGCCGAGGTACAGCGGCATGGCCTCCCAGATGACGTTGTAATCGAAAATCATAGCTCAGCCACCTTGACGCCCACCGAGTAGCGCTTCTCGAGATACTTCAGTGCCAGCAGCGAGACACTGGTCAGCACCAGGTACAACGCCGCCACCGCCAGGAAGAAGGTGAAGGGTTCGCGGGTGGCGTCTGCCGCCTGCTTGGCCTTGAACATCATGTCCTGCAGGCCGACCACCGAAATCAGTGCCGTCGCCTTGGTCAGTACCAACCAGTTGTTGGTGAAGCCCGGGATCGCCAGGCGAATCATCTGCGGTACCTGAATACGGAAGAATACCTGCCGGTTGCTCATGCCATAGGCCGCGCCAGCTTCGGCTTGGCCCTTGGGAATACCCAGGAACGCACCTCGGAAGGTTTCTGACAGGTAGGCGCCAAAGATGAAGCCCAGGGTACCGATGCCTGCGACCAGCGGGTTCAGGTCGATGTAGTCGTCATAGCCCACCAGCGGCCCCAAACGGTTGATGATGTCCTGCCCGCCGTAGAAGATCAGCAGGATCAGCACCAGGTCCGGAATACCCCGGATCACGGTGGAATACATATCGCCCAACCAGGCCAGCCAGCGCACCGGCGACAAGCGCAGCGCCACGCCAATCAGGCCGAGCACAATGGCCAGGGCCATCGACGACAGGGCGAGCTGCAGCGTCAGCCACGCCCCGTCGAGGATGACTGCCCCGTAGCCTTTCAACATGATGAGGTCCTCGACCTAAAGAATGAAAAATGGTGCAAACCTCAGAGCCTCTGCTGTTTGCACCATTGCACAGGTGAAACTCGACGTGTTACTTCGAGTCTGGACCGTAGATGTCAAAGTTGAAGTACTTGTCCTGGATCTGCTTGTACTTGCCGTTTGCACGGATCGCGTCGATGGCCTTGTTGATACGCTCGCGGTTGGCATCGTCACCTTTGCGCACGGCGATGCCGATGCCGTCACCGAAGTATTTCGCGTCGGTGAACGAAGGACCAACGAAGGCAAAGCCCTTGCCGGCGTCGGTTTTCAGGAAACCGTCTTCCAGCAGGGTGGCATCAGCCACGGTGCCGTCGAGGCGGCCAGCGGCCACGTCGAGGTAGATTTCGTTCTGGGTGCCGTACGGAACCACGGTGGCACCTTTGGCGCCCAGCACTTCCTTGGCGAAGCGGTCGTGGATCGAGCCGCGCTGCACGCCGATCTTCTTGCCTTTGAGTTCATCCAGGCTGTCGCTGACGGTAGCGCCGTCCTTCATCACCAGGCGCGCTGGGGTCAGGTAGTAGCGCTTGGTGAAATCGACCGATTTCTTGCGGTCATCGGTAATCGACATGGACGACAGGATGGCGTCGATCTTGCGCACCTTCAGCGCCGGGATCAGGCCGTCGAACTCCTGCTCGACCCAGGTGCACTTGGCTTTCATCTCTTCACACAGGGCGTTGCCGATGTCGTAGTCGAAACCGGCGATGCTGCCGTCGGGCTGCTTGAAGGCGAAGGGTGGGTAGGCCGCTTCGATACCGATTTTCAACGGTTTTTCATCAGCCTGCGACACCAGGGAAAACACGGAAAGCGCCAGGGCGCCAAGCAGTGCGAGCTTCTTCATCAGGTAACTCCATCGGTACGGGGCATTACAAGGCAGGAGTAACAACTGCCCGATATGCGAATGGGTACAACGCGAGCCGCGCAGGGTTCGACCAAGGTCGCAGACCACGAGCGAGTGAGTGGCATTTTAACGACAGCCCGGTAGTCGATATTTCTTCAAAGCGACAACTACTTACAGAAGCGCTTGAAACGGCAGCGGGCGAGGTTGACAGCCTTTGCAAGATATGCAAGAGCGCAAGGAAAATAACCTATAGAACTAGCAATTACTGGGCCTATTATTGGCAAAGCCTTGTACGACGGCAAGTGTAGCGTGCTGCACTGCAAGAAATGGCGCCGCGAACGCACCGAAACGGGTCATGAGTGTTCCCGCTCGCCCCGCAGCTGTGCGTAATCGGTGACAGAAGAGTTACCGATGAATGTCGGGTAACAGTAAAGCAAAAACCCCGCCGGTTGCCCGTGCGGGGTTTTCGTGCGAAGCAGGACTGCCCTGCAGTCCCGCTCATTTCATCAGGCCGACGCCAGGTTCATTGCCTTGTGGGTATCAATCAAATGCTGCACCACGCCCGGGTCGGCCAGGGTGGAGATATCACCTAGCGAGCCGTATTCCGCCGTGGCGATCTTGCGAAGGATACGTCGCATGATCTTGCCCGAGCGCGTCTTCGGCAGCCCTGGTGCCCACTGGATAACATCCGGCGAGGCAATCGGGCCGATCTCCTTGCGCACCCAGTTCTTCAGCTCCATGCGCAACTGCTCGGTAGGCTCCACGCCGGCATTGAGGGTCACGTACACATAGATGCCCTGCCCTTTGATATCGTGCGGCACCCCCACCACCGCAGCCTCGGCCACTTTGGCATGGGCGACCATGGCGCTTTCGATCTCTGCGGTACCCATACGGTGGCCGGAAACGTTGAGCACGTCATCCACCCGGCCCGTGATCCAGTAGTAGCCATCCTCGTCACGGCGCGCGCCGTCACCGGTGAAGTACATGCCGCGGAACGTCTTGAAGTAGGTATCGACGAAGCGGTCATGATCGCCATACAGCGAGCGAGACTGGCCCGGCCAGGAATCGAGGATCACCAGGTTGCCCTCGGCGGCACCATCGATCAGGTTGCCCAGGTTGTCCACCAGCGCCGGCACCACACCAAAGAACGGACGGGTCGCAGAACCCGGCTTGAGGCCCGTGGCGCCCGGCAGCGGGCTGATCAGGATGCCGCCGGTCTCGGTCTGCCACCAGGTGTCGACGATCGGGCAACGCTCCTTGCCGACGGTCTTGTAGTACCAGTTCCAGGCCTCAGGGTTGATCGGCTCACCGACCGAACCCAGCAGGCGCAGGCTCGAGCCGTCGGCACCCTCAACGGCCGCCTGCCCTTCGGCCATCATGGCGCGAATCGCTGTAGGTGCGGTGTAGAGGATGTTGACCTTGTGCTTGTCGACGATCTTCGACACCCGGGTAATGTCCGGGTAGTTAGGTACGCCCTCGAACAGTAGCGTGGTCGCACCGTTGGCCAGCGGCCCGTAGACGATGTAGCTGTGGCCGGTGACCCAACCGACGTCAGCGGTGCACCAGTAGACCTCGCCGGGGCGGTAGTCGAATACGCGTTCGTGGGTCAGCGCGGCGTACACCAGGTAACCACCGGTGGTGTGCAGCACGCCCTTGGGCTTGCCGGTTGAGCCGGAGGTATAAAGAATGAACAGCGCCTCCTCGGCACCCATTTCCTTAGGCGCGCAATGGCTGGAGGCCACCTTCATCAGGTCTTCGTACCAGATATCTCGGTGCTGGTGCCAGGCAATGTCACCACCGGTGCGCTTGCACACGATGATTTTCTGCACGCTGTTGGTTTCAGGGTTGGTCAGCGCCAGGTCCACGTTGGCCTTGAGCGGAGTACGGCGGCCACCGCGCAAACCTTCGTCGGCGGTGATCACCACCTTGGACTTGCAATCGATGATGCGCCCGGCCAGCGCTTCAGGCGAGAAGCCGCCAAACACCACCGAGTGAATCGCACCGATGCGGGCACAGGCCAGCATGGCAACCACGGCCTCAGGGATCATCGGCATGTAGATGGTCACTACATCCCCACGGTGCACGTCCTGCCCGCGCAGGGCGTTGGCGAATTTGCAGACCTGCTCGTGCAGTTCGCGATAGGTAATGTTGCGGTGCTCGGAAGGGTCGTCACCTTCCCAGATGATTGCCAGTTGGTCGCCGCGCTCTTCGAGGTGGCGGTCCAGGCAGTTGGAGGAGACGTTGAGAGTGCCGTCGGCAAACCACTTGATATCGACATGGTGATCGTCGAAGGAAGTCTGCTTGACCTTGGTGAAAGGCTTGATCCAGTCAATGCGCTGGGCCTGCTCACGCCAGAAGCCGTCCGGGTTGATCACCGATTGCTGGTACATGGCCTTGTAGGTGGCCTCGTCGGTCAGGGTAGTGGCCGCAACCTCGGGACGAACGGGATACAGTGGAGCCGCACTCATCTGTGTTACCTCGGTGTAATAGTTGTTTTTGTATGGAACCGTTTGTAACTGTACCAGAGCGGCAAAAGCCATACGACGATGGTAGTAACGCGACAGGTTGCGCACCTTGTGGACGGCCGGAAAGGCTCTAGGCCGCAGCTGGCAACCCGGCGAGAGGGGAAAGCAAAAGATTTTCCCGGGGGATTGTTACAGTTTCTGTCAAAAGGCGAAAAAACTTTATCAAAACGCCCACTGTTTCCCTTAATTACCGAAGCATAAGATTCACTACGCCAGCAACGGCAAAGGCGATTAACAACTGGTAACAGTCACAGCCCCCACGAAGGCAACTCGTTAATCGCGCGCTAATCCGATAGTTGAAAACTTGGCTGTATTCGCGGTGCCACAAGCGCCGCGTGCCCCCTCACGACCTTAGACAGGTAAATAGAAAATGAAAGCGTTACTGGTATTGGTACTTGGTAGTCTTTGCAGCGCGGCAATGGCCGATGAAGCAAAGGATGCCGAGCAGATTCCGGTTGAACAGTACAGTTATTCGCAGCACCTGGATATCGCCCGCGTCATCTCCATGAGCGAAGTGCCAAACGTGTGCGAAGTCGTGCCGGCCCGCATGACCTACGAGGATTCCAAGGGTCAGAAGCACATTCTCGAATACCGCGTCATGGGTAACGGCTGCTCCAACGGCTGATGAATGATTTGGGCCCTGCGGGGCCCATTCGTCAACAACCCCACGATGAACAGTGTTGAGTTTAATCCACCCGCCACTCCGTCACTCATTCGACTTGCCCAACGAATAATCCCGCAACTTGTTGGCAATGGTTGTATGTGAAACACCCAGTCGCTTGCCCAGCGCCCGGCTACTTGGATATTCCCCGATCAGACTTTCCAGTACAGCCTTTTCAAAGCGCCCGACAATCTGCGAAAGATCACCTTCAAGGGTAAATTCACCCAAGGGTTGCCGCACGCCGTAATCCGGCAGGCGGATATGCTCGCCTTTCACTATTCCGCCTTCGCACAGCGATACCGCCTGGAACAATACGTTTTCCAGTTGCCGGACATTGCCCGGCCAATGGTAGTGCGCCAGTTTGTCCATCGCCGCAGGCGCCAGGCGCGGCATGGCACAACCAATCTGCCGGCTGGCCTGATCGAGAAAGTGCTGCACCAACCCCTCCAGGCCGTCCATGCACTCGCGCAACGGCGGTATGTGCAACGACAACACATTGAGGCGATGGTACAGGTCCTGGCGGAATTCGCCCCGAGCGCACAATTCGGAAAGGTCCACCTGGGTTGCGCAGATCACCCGTACATCCAGGTACACCTCCTCATCACTGCCTACACGACGGAAGCAGCCGTCCTGCAGAAAGCGCAGCAGCTTCACCTGCAGGCGAGGGCTCATCTCCCCCACCCCATCGAGGAACAGTGTCCCACCAGCGGTCAACTCCAGCAGGCCCAGTTTGCCTTCGGCGCGCGCGCCCTCGAACGCACCGGGGCCATAACCGAACAGCTCGGTTTCCGCCATGGACTCTGGCAGGCCGGCACAATTGAGGGCCATCAAAGGCGCCTGCCCCCGCGGGCTAGCCAGGTGGCAGGCACGCGCCAGCAGTTCCTTGCCGGTACCTGTCTCGCCTTCGATCAGCAACGGTGCATCCAGCGGCGCCATGCGCCGCGCCTCACGCACCACCGCCGCCATCACACGCGAGCTTTGGAAGATGCTGTCGAAACCGCGCAGCTCCTGCTTGCGCACGTTATAGATGCGCTCGCCGATGCGGTCGGCACGGTGCAGGGTCAACACCGCGCCAGCCAATGCCTCGCTGTCGTCATGCTCGGACTGCAAAGGTGCGATGTCGGCCAGAAAAATGTCACCTTTGACCTTGACCCGCAGGCCATTGATTCGCGATTTGTTGGCCCGCACCAGTTCCGGCAGGTCGAAGTCCTCGACATAGCGCGCCAATGGGATGCCCGGCACCTCGTCGACCCTCACGCCCAGCAACTGCGCGGCGGTGCGGTTGGCGGCGACGATACTGCCGCCCATGTCGACCGACAGCACCGGGAAATCCAGCGCCCCCAGCAGCGCGTTGAGCTCCATGTGCCGTCGCTCGCTGGGCATCAGGCCGACACGCTTGACCCCGAAGACCCCGGCGATGGACTCGAATTTCGGGCGTAGAGCCTGGAACTGCAGGTTTATCAGGTTCGGGCAATGCAGGTAGATGGCATTGCCATGGTCGCCACCGACCTCACCACGGAGCACGTTGATACCGTACTCCACCAACAGGTTGAGGATGTCGCGAAGGATGCCGATGCGGTTCTGGCAATGCACTTTGATACGCATGAAAGCTCTCGAAGCGGCGAAGTTTTTAAATCGGCCGCATAATATTCGTAAAGAAAAGCTGACAAAAACACAGCAAGGGCCAGCTCGACACACCGAATTTTCCGCGATGCCGCCATGTTTGTAAAATTATCGTTACGAAAAACGCCTTGAAACTGCAGTTCAGGCGTTCTGACACCGGGTGCAATCGGGCAGATGAAGGGATATTTCTTAGGTATGTCGTGGACATAACAATAAAAGCCCTCACCAGGAGAGCCACATGAAACAGACGCAATACGTGGCGCGCGAGCCCGATGCGCAAGGCTTCATCGACTACCCGCAGCAAGAGCATGCGGTATGGAACACGCTGATCACCCGCCAGCTGAAAGTCATCGAAGGCCGGGCATGCCAGGAGTACCTGGATGGCATCGATCAGCTCAAGCTGCCCCATGACCGCATTCCGCAACTGGGCGAGATCAACAAAGTGCTGGGCGCCACCACCGGTTGGCAGGTTGCCCGTGTGCCGGCACTGATCCCCTTCCAGACCTTCTTCGAGCTGCTGGCCAGCAAACGCTTCCCGGTCGCCACGTTCATCCGCACCCCACAAGAGCTGGATTACCTGCAGGAACCGGACATCTTCCACGAGATCTTCGGCCACTGCCCGCTGCTGACCAACCCCTGGTTCGCCGAGTTCACCCACACCTATGGCAAGCTGGGCCTGGCCGCGACCAAGGAACAGCGCGTGTACCTGGCGCGCCTGTACTGGATGACCATTGAGTTCGGCCTGATGGAGACCGCACAAGGCTGCAAGATCTATGGCGGCGGCATCCTCTCTTCGCCAAAAGAAACCGTCTACAGTCTGTCCGGTGAGCCGGAGCACCAGGCCTTCGACCCGATCGAGGCCATGCGCACCCCCTACCGCATCGACATCCTGCAGCCCCTGTACTTCGTGCTGCCGAACCTCAAGCGCCTGTTCGACCTGGCCCACGAAGACATCATGGGCATGGTCCAGCAAGCCATGCAGCTGGGGCTGCATGCGCCGAAGTTTCCACCCAAGGTCGCCGCCTGAGCGACCTTGCCGACAACAACTCGAATCGGAAAACACCTCATGAATGCCTTGAACCAAGCCCACTGCGAAGCCTGCCGCGCCGATGCGCCGAAAGTCACCGACGAGGAACTGGCCGAACTCATCCGCGAGATTCCGGACTGGAACATCGAAGTACGTGACGGTCATATGGAGCTGGAGCGTGTGTTCCTGTTCAAGAACTTCAAGCACGCCCTGGCATTTACCAACGCAGTAGGCGAAATCGCTGAAGCCGAAGGTCATCACCCAGGCCTGCTGACCGAATGGGGCAAGGTCACCGTGACTTGGTGGAGCCACTCCATCAAGGGCCTGCACCGCAACGACTTCATCATGTGCGCGCGGACCGACAAGGTTGCCGATACCGCTGAAGGGCGCAAGTAACACGTTGCAAAAGGCCGCTGCGCGCCCTGTTCGCGGGGCGCGCAGCGGCCTTGTTGTGTCAGGAAAATGTCCGGTATCCGCCCGCAAAACCGACAAGCGACCGGGAAAAATTACAAACTGTCATCCAGACTTGTGTATCCTGCCTCAGCTTTGCGAAGCTCCAAACGCGCCTGGCGCAGCCTTTTGACTCACACTTGCGAGGAACGACGAGATGCACGAAATCCCGAATCTTCCCTTCCCAAGCCTGAACCCCGAAGAGCAAACCGTTGCCGCTCATTCCGAACCGGCGCCTGCCGTCGAGGATGGCGACGATCAATCCAGCGCTGACCAGGAATAACCGCGCATCCCCCCGACTGTGTGAAAACGGCTGACTTTCGGACTACCGCTGTCATCACGTTTTCACACCGTCCAGAACTTCTGCCACGTAGGCCCCCATGCCCGACTCACCGCGCCCCCTTGCGGTCACCCTGCAAGTCGTCTCCATCGTCCTGTTCACCTTTATCGGCTACCTGAACATCGGCATACCCCTCGCCGTGCTGCCTGGCTACGTGCACAACGACCTGGGCTTCAGCACCGTCGTCGCCGGCCTGGTGATCAGTGTGCAATACCTCGCCACCCTGCTCAGCCGCCCCACAGCCAGCCGCATCATCGACAACCTGGGCAGCAAGAAAGCCGTCATGTATGGCCTCGCCGGTTGCGGCCTGAGTGGTGTTTTCATGCTCGCCTGCGCCTTCCTCACCCACCTGCCTTGGCTGAGCCTGGCCTGCCTGTTGGTCGGCCGCCTGGTATTGGGCAGTGCAGAAAGCCTGGTGGGCTCGGGTTCGATAGGCTGGGGGATTGGCAGGGTCGGCGCTGAAAACACCGCTAAAGTCATCTCCTGGAACGGGATCGCCAGCTATGGTGCGCTGGCCATCGGTGCCCCACTGGGCGTACTGATGGTAAAGCACCTGGGACTGTGGAGCATGGGGGTGAGCATCATCCTGCTATGCGCGATAGGCCTGCTGCTGGCATGGCCAAAACGCGCTGCGCCGATTGTCAGCGGCGTGCGTATGCCGTTTCTGCGGGTGCTGGGCAAAGTGTTCCCGCATGGTTCGGGGCTGGCTTTGGGCTCGATCGGCTTTGGCACCATCGCCACCTTCATCACCCTGTACTACGCCAGCCGTGGCTGGGCGAATGCAGCACTGACCCTGAGCCTGTTCGGTGCCAGCTTCATCTGTGCGCGGCTGCTGTTCGGCAATCTCATCAACAGGATTGGCGGGTTCAGGGTGGCGATCGTGTGCTTGTCGGTCGAGACACTGGGCCTGCTGATGCTGTGGCTGGCACCCAGCGCAGAGCTCGCCTTGACCGGAGCGGCGCTCAGTGGCTTCGGCTTCTCGCTGGTTTTCCCGGCGCTGGGCGTGGAAGCGGTGAATCAGGTTTCGGCAGCCAACCGCGGGGCGGCGGTGGGGGCATACTCGCTGTTCATCGACCTGTCACTGGGCATTACCGGGCCACTGGTGGGCGCGGTGGCGTCGGGGTTCGGGTTTGCTTCGATGTTTCTGTTTGCGGCAGCGGCGGCGTGCTGCGGGCTGGTGTTGAGCCTGTACCTGTACCGTCAGGCGCGGCGTTTCAGGCATATTTGAGCGCATGTGGGGGGCGCTACGCCCCCCTTTCGCGACACGAGGCCGCTCCTACGGGTAACCGCGTACCTCTGCAGGAGCGGCCTTGTTTCAGCGGGCGTACTGCAACACCACTTCCAGCGGATGGCGCATCTGCCGCTCGGTCATGCGCTTGACCTGGCTACGGCACGAATAACCGGTTGCCAGGGCCTCGCCCTCCTTGTCCAGCTTGGTCGCCCAGGACTGTTCGAAGATGGTCCGCGACGTCTCCTGGTTACGTGCCTCATGCCCGTAGGTACCGGACATGCCGCAGCACCCCGTGGCCTCGGTCACCAACTTCAGGCCCAGGCGCGCGAACACCTGCTCCCATTGCCGGGTACTGGCCGGCACGTTGGTCTTCTCGGTGCAGTGCGCCATCAGGCGGAAGTTGCCGGGCGCGGCGTGCGCCTGCTCGGGCAGCACATCCATCAGCCATTCCTGGGGCAGCAACACCTTCGGGCAGCCCTCCAGGCCCGGCACCTTCTGGTACTCCTGGCGGTAGACCAGGGTCATGGCAGGGTCAAGGCCCACCAGCGGTACACCACAGTCGGCCAGGGCCTTGAGCTGGGTGGCATTACGGATTGCCGCCTTGGCAAAGGCCCCCAAAAAGCCCTGCACGTGCAGCGGCTTGCCATTGGCACTGTAAGGCGCCAGGAACACGCGGTGGCCCAGGCGATGGGCCAGCTCGATGAAGGCGGCCAGCAGTGGTGTCTCGAAGTAACGGGTGAAGGCATCCTGCACCAGCACGATGCTGCGCTCGCGCTGGGCCGGGGTCAGTTCACGCAGCGCCGGCACACTGGCCACGCCAACCCGGCAGCGCGTGAGGGTGGACTGGAAGTTGAAGCGGCTGATCAGCGGGCTGTCGACCATGCCGACCTTGTCCGCCAACAAACTGCTGACCCACTTCGACCCCATCACCGCGTTGTACAGCCCTGGTGCATGGGCCAGGTAGGGGATGCTGAACTCCAGCGAACCGATCAGGTAATCACGCAGCGGGCGCTGGTAGCGGCCGTGGTACAGCTCGAGGAAACGGGAGCGGAAGTCCGGCACGTTGACCTTGATCGGGCACTGGCCTGCACATGACTTGCACGCCAGGCAGCCGGCCATGGCGTCGTAGACCTCATGGGAAAAGTCTTCCTGGCCCTGGTTGCGTGCACGGTTGTTGCGCAGCCGTGCCGGCAGTCCCTTGAGCCAGGACACCTTGTTGCGCGCCGCAGCCAGCACATCGATGTTCGCCTCACCCTGCAGGCGCAGCCATTCGCGCATCAACGAGGCGCGCCCCTTGGGCGAATGCTGGCGCTCACGGGTAGCCTTCCACGAGGGGCACATGGCGTCATTGGGGTCATAGTTGTAGCAAGCACCATTGCCGTTGCAGTGCACGGCACTGCCGAAGTCCTGCCATACACGCTCGTCGATGGTGCGGTCGAGGTCGCCACGCAAGGTTACGCCATCGACCCTGGTCAACCCTTCGGCGCTGCCTGGCGGGGTACAGATCTTGCCGGGGTTGAGCTGATTGCGCGGGTCGAAGGCACCTTTGAGCCGCTGCAACGCCGGATACAGCTCACCGAAGTACTCCGGCACATATTCCGAACGCAGCCCCTTGCCGTGCTCGCCCCATAGCAAGCCGCCATAGCGCTTGGTCAACGCCGCCACGGCGTCGGAAATCGGCTTGACCAGTGCCGCCTGGGCGGGGTCTTTCATGTCCAGTGCCGGGCGTACGTGCAGCACGCCGGCGTCGACGTGGCCAAACATGCCGTAGGCCAGGCCATAGCCGTCCAGCAGCGCGCGGAAATCGGCAATGTAGTCGGCCAGTTGCTCCGGCGGCACTGCGGTATCTTCAACGAAAGGTTGCGGGCGCACCTCGCCCTCGACGTTGCCCAACAGGCCCACCGAACGCTTGCGCATGGTGTAGACCCGAGTCACGGCCTCGGCCCCTTCGGCCAGGGTATGGCCCAGGCGCTCGACACTGGTGTCGCGCTGCAGGTGGTCGATGAAGGCTTCAACCCGAGCATTGACCTCGGCCGGCTCATCGCCACAGAACTCCACCAGGTTGATACCCAAGGTGGGGCGCTCCGGGTCGGCCGGGAAGTACTCGGCAACGCTGTGCCAGACGATGTCTTTCATCGCCAGCATCAGCACCTTGGAGTCCACCGTCTCGATCGACAACGGCTTGTGCGCCATCAGCGCATTGGCATCGCGCAGCGCGTCCATGAAGCTGGTGTAGCGGACGTTGACCAGCACCGCATACTTGGGAATCGGCAGCACGTTGAGCTTGGCTTCGACCACATAACCCAACGAACCCTCGGCGCCGCACAGCACACTGTTGAGGTTGAAGCGGCCCTGTTCGTCGCGCAGGTGCGCCAGGTCGTAGCCGGTCAGGCAGCGGTTGAGCTTGGGGAAGGTGGTTTCGATCAGCTCGGCCTGGGTTTCCTGAATTTCGCGGGCAGTCCGATAGACCTCACCCACCCGACCGGGCGCAGCACAAGCCTGCTCCAGTGCAGCGTCGTCGATCGGCAGGCTGTGCAGGCGCTCGCCACCGAGCAGCACGCTGTGCAGTTCCAGCACGTGATCGCGAGTCTTGCCGTAGGTGCAACTGCCCTGGCCGCTGGCGTCGGTGTTGATCATGCCGCCAACGGTAGCGCGGTTGGAGGTGGACAGTTCAGGCGCAAAGAACAGCCCGTGCGGCTTGAGCGCGGCATTGAGCTGGTCTTTGACCACGCCAGCCTGCACCCGCACCCAACGCTCCTGGACATTGATTTCGAGGATGGTGTTCATGTGCCGCGACAGGTCGACCACGATACCGTCGGTCAGCGATTGGCCATTGGTGCCGGTGCCGCCACCGCGCGGGGTCAGTTTGACCTGCTGGAAGCGTTCTTCGCCCATCAGCGCGGCCACCCGCGCCACATCGTCGGCGTCCAGCGGGAACACCGCCGCCTGGGGCAGGCGCTGGTAGATGGAGTTGTCGGTAGCCAGCACGGTACGGGTACCGTAATCGGCGCTGATCTGGCCACGGAAGCCGCTGCTGCGCAGGGCTTCGAGGAATTCTGGGTAGGCGGCGGTCGGCGCAGTGGTCGGCAGCTGGGCGATCATCGAAGGATGGCCTCTTGATATGGGCTAATTCACGGGAATCCTGTCGCCCTGGCATGGGTTGAGCCATGCCAGGATGACGAATAGGCCAATGTTCCTGTAGTTTCGCCCCAGGGGCAAACGGATAATCCTGCCGCTATCAATGACTTTTATGAATGAATTACCGCCACCTCACACCCTCCATGTCATTGCTGCTGGCTTTCGAGGCTGCCGCCCGGCATGAAAGCTACACCCGCGCAGCTGCCGAACTGTCCCTGACCCAGAGCGCGGTCAGCCGCCAGGTGCAGGCGCTGGAACAGCAACTCGGGCTGACCCTGTTCCGCCGCGAAGGCCGCCAGGTACAGCTCACCGACGTGGGCCGGCTGTACCAGCGCGAGCTCAGCGAAGCCTTGGGCCGCATCCGCAGCGCCACCTTGCAGGCCCTGGCTTACCAGTCCGGGGTCGGCACGCTGCGCCTGGCGACCTTGCCCACCTTCGGCTCCAAGTGGCTGCTGCCGCGCCTGCATGCCTTCTACAGCGCCCACCCGGGCATGCTGGTGCATATTCATTCGCGGATCGAAGCGATCAACTTCGACACCAGCGAGATCGATGCCGCCATCGGCGTGGCCAGCCATGACCTGCCGGGGCTGATCTGCCATCGGCTGCATGCCGAGGAACTGGTGGTGATCCTGCCACCGCAAGCCAACGTCGACGACCAGGGTTGGGACCCGGCACGTATCAGCGCCGAGGTGCTGCTCAACGTTGCCAACAATCCACATGCCTGGGGCGAGTGGTTTTCACACCATGGTCTGCCGCACCGAGCGATGCGCCTGGGGCCGAGTTTCGAGCTGACGTCACACCTGATCCAGGCGGTACGTGCAGGGATCGGCATCGGCTTGGTGCCGCGGATACTGGTGGACGAGGAGCTGGCCAAAGGCGAGCTGTTCAGCCCTGGTACGGCGTTCGCCAGCCAGCGCAGCTATTACCTGATCTATCCGCCAAGGAACGAAGCGTTGCCCTCGCTGCGGGCGTTTCGTGGCTGGTTGCTCGAGCAGATCTGAGTGCTTTCCTGCGTTCACAGACCCTGTCGCCGGCGAGGCGGCGCATAAAAAACCCGATGCCAGCCACCTGACATCGGGTGTCGTTCACCGCCCGCTGCGCTTACTTGGTAGCGGTGCCGGCTGCTGCGCCATTGCCCAGCTCACGACGCTTGGAC
Source organism: Pseudomonas sp. M2 (assembly GCF_015751845.1). Classification (NCBI taxonomy): domain Bacteria; kingdom Pseudomonadati; phylum Pseudomonadota; class Gammaproteobacteria; order Pseudomonadales; family Pseudomonadaceae; genus Pseudomonas; species Pseudomonas sp. M2. Next base: position 3,931,161 of record NZ_JADOUD010000001.1, on the reverse strand, counting down.
TTGATGATGTAGAAGACGAACATCACCAGCACCCACACCGGAATGGCATACACCGAAACCTGGATGCCCGGGATTTGCAGCATGATGCCCAGGATCAGTACCACGAATGCCAGGCAGATGTAGTTGCCATAGGGGTACCACAGGGCCTTGAACAGCGGCTTCTGGCCGGTGCGGTCCAAGTGCTGGCGGAACTTCAGGTGCGAGTAACTGATCATGGCCCAGTTGATCACCAGGGTCGCCACGACCAGCGACATCAGCAGCTCCAGCGCATCATGCGGCATGAAGTAGTTGAGCAGCACGGCAATCAGGGTAACGGCTGCCGACACCAGGATCGAACGCACCGGCACGCCGCGCTTGTCGACCTTGGCCAGGGCTGCGGGGGCATCACCTTGCTCGGCCATGCCCAGCAGCATGCGGGCATTGCAGTAGGTACCACTGTTGTACACCGACAGTGCCGCCGTCAGGACCACGAAGTTCAACAGGTGGGCGGCCACATCGCTGCCCAGCAGCGAGAACACCTGAACGAACGGGCTGCTACCGTAGCTGCCGCCAGAAGCATCGATGCTGGCGACCAGGCTGTCCCACGGGGTCAGCGACAGCAGAACGACCAGCGCACCGATGTAGAAGATCAGGATGCGGTAGATGACCTGGTTGATGGCCTTGGGGATCACGGTTCTCGGCTTGTCGGCTTCGGCTGCAGTGAAGCCGAGCATTTCCAGGCCCCCGAAGGAGAACATGATGAACGCCAGCGCCATGACCAGGCCGCTGACACCATGCGGGAAGAAGCCCCCATGCGCCCACAGGTTGGTCACCGAAGCCTCGGGGCCGCCGCTGCCGCTGGTCAGCAGGTAGGCGCCCAGGCCGATCATGCCGACGATGGCCGCGACCTTGATGATGGCGAACCAGAACTCGGCTTCGCCGAACACCTTCACGTTCATGAGGTTGATGACGTTGATCAGCAGGAAGAAGCCCGCTGCCGTGACCCACGTCGGGATCTCCGGCCACCAGTAGTGAATGTACTTGCCGACCGCCGTCAGCTCCGACATGCCCACCAGGATGTACAGCACCCAGCAGTTCCAGCCCGACATGAAACCGGCGAAACCGCCCCAGTACTTATGGGCAAAGTGGCTGAACGAACCGGCCACCGGCTCTTCGACGATCATCTCACCAAGCTGGCGCATGATCATGAAGGCGATGAAGCCGCAGATGGCGTAGCCCAGGATCATCGACGGGCCGGCGGATTTCATCACGCCTGCCGAGCCAAGGAACAGGCCGGTACCAATCGCGCCGCCAAGGGCGATCAACTGGATGTGGCGGTTCTTCAGGCCCCGCTTGAGCTCGCCTGAATGCATGTTGTGTTCACTCATGAACGAAGTCACCTGCATTGTTTTTATCTGTGACGGAATCGGACCCACCGCGCTCGTGGCGCAGCGGAATGGGCAAGGTGGTTACCTTGGTTTCTTGAACACAGTCGCCGCCGCAGCGGATCAGCCAGGTGTGAGCAAGAGTGCGCGGTACGCAAGAGGGTCACAGGTAAAACGCGGCGCACTGTATACCCCTGCAAGCGCGCAGGCGTCAACGCGTTGCGTCGTTTCCTCGGAAAAAACGCAGCGATCCTGTGGTAGGAAGCCCTGAAAGGCGGAGTGATCGGCGTACATGGCGCCTCCATTTGTTGTTCTATAGGCCCGGCTCTTCGGACGGGCTTTTGCACACGGCAATGGTCGCTATATCAGCGTGGGACGGGGGGTTGAGCAATAGGGCTGGCGGCGCAGGCGGGGCTCTTGAGCTGCGGGAGCGGCAAGATCTGTTTACAGAGAAGGTGCCCAGCAAGAGAAACCGGGGCAATTCGTACAGTTTTCTTTACAGGGCGGTTTGAAAACTTGCCAGTCGTCCGAAAAATTCTTTTTCTTCAACATCTTGGCGCGCGGTGAGGCCCACACAAAACTGCAGACGAAAAAAAGCCAGCCCGAAGGCTAGTGCCTGCCAGTCAGCGTTATTGGGGCTGCTACGCAGCCCATCGCCGGCAAGCCAGCTCCTACAGGAACCGCGCAGTTCTTGGTTTGCGCTGTAACCTGTGGGAGCCGGCTTGCCGGCGATGGGCCGCACAGCGGCCCCAAATCGCTTAACTGACTGGCATTAGCCCGAAAGCTGGCGCTTTGATCACGGCCTGAGCCGATCAGCCACGCGGTTTGCCGCGACCACGCCCTGCCGGCTTGTCACCGTCGGGCTTGGCCGGGCGCTTGCGCATCTCGCTTGGACGCTCAGCCACCGCACTGCCGCGGCTGCCTTTGCGTGGCGCTTCTTCACGCGGCTGGCGAGCCGGACGCTCGGCAGCTGCGGCTTCCTGCGCCGGGCGCAGGCTGCGCACACGCTCGCTGCGCCCCATGGGCCGGGTCGACTTGCGCTGCAGGCGCTCCATCTTGTCCTTGGCCTTAAGGTTCATGGCAGGCAGCGCCACCGGCTGCAGGCCCACTTCAGCGGCCAGGATGTCGATTTCGCCCTGGGTCATTTCACGCCAGCGGCCCATCGGCAGATCGGAGTTGAGGAACACCGGGCCAAAACGCACGCGCTTGAGGCGGCTGACCACCATGCCCTGGGATTCCCACAGGCGGCGCACCTCACGGTTGCGGCCTTCCATCACCACGCAGTGGTACCAGTGGTTGAAACCTTCACCACCCGGGGCCTTCTGGATGTCGGTGAACTTGGCCGGGCCGTCTTCAAGCATCACGCCCGCCTTCAGGCGTTCGATCATCTCGTCGTCGACCTCGCCACGCACACGCACCGCGTATTCGCGGTCCATCTCGTAGGACGGGTGCATCAGGCGGTTGGCCAGTTCACCGTCGGTGGTGAACAGCAGCAGACCGGTGGTGTTGATGTCGAGTCGGCCAATGTTGATCCAGCGGCCTTCCTTCGGCCGCGGCAGGCGGTCGAACACGGTCGGGCGGCCTTCCGGGTCGTCACGGGTGCAGATCTCACCATCGGGCTTGTTGTACATGATCACCCGGCGCGTGGCCTCAGCGGCCTCTTCGCGCTTGATCAGCTTGCCGTCGACAGCGATGGCATCGTGAAGGTCGACGCGCTGGCCGAGGGTGGCCGCGACGCCATTGACCTTGATGCGGCCCTGGCTGATCCAGGCTTCGACGTCACGGCGCGAACCCACGCCGATGCGCGCCAGCACTTTCTGCAGCTTTTCGCCGGCTGGCGGGGTGATTTCGGTATTTTGCAGGTCTTGCTCACTCATCTGGGCACCTCCCGGTGTAGGAATGAAAACAGAGGTTCTGGCGACGAACGCGCCAAAAGGTCGCGCATCATACGCGGTTCCAAAGGGGAACGCACTGGAGCTTAGAGGGTTTTCAGGGGGTGGAGTGGTTTTCTGCCCAGTGGTTTTGTAATGAAAGGGCCGGCCTCATCGCCGGCCAGCCTGCACCCACCACGCCGCGCAGCACCTGTAATCCCGGCGCCCAAGCCTCAGGGCTGCACCTTGTTTTGATCCTCAACCGCGACCTCAGGCTCTGGCGCATCTTCCTCTGGCAAATCATCGAAATCGGTCTTGAGCCCCTCCTCCATCGCATCCAGTTCCACCAGCAGGCTACGGAAGCTCGTTTCCTCCTTAGGTTCGGCGACCGCCTCCTCGTCGGCCAGGCTGGCATCAGCCAACGCCTGCAAATGCGCCGGCACCGGTGCATCATCCGGGTCTAGCAACGGCTCCGGCTCCATTTCGCGCAGCTCGGCCAAGGCCGGCAACTCGTCCAGGCTCTTGAGGTTGAAATGATCGAGAAACGCCTTGGTGGTGGCGAACATCGCCGGCCGCCCAGGGACCTCGCGGTGGCCAACTACCCGGATCCACTCACGCTCCATCAGGGTCTTGATGATGTTGCTGTTGACCGCAACACCCCGCACGTCCTCGATCTCGCCACGGGTGATGGGCTGGCGGTAAGCGATCAAGGCCATGGTTTCGAGCAGCGCACGGGAATAGCGCTGCGGGCGTTCTTCCCACAGGCGGCCCACCCACGGCGCGAAATTGTCGCGAATCTGCAGGCGATAGCCGCTGGCCACTTCCTTGAGCTCGAAGGCCCGGCCACTGCAGGATTTGCCGAGCACGTCCAAGGCTTTCTTGAATACCTTCGGCTCAGGGCGCTCGGCCTCCTCGAACAGCTCGTACAGCCGTTCAAGAGATTGCGGTTTGCCTGAGGCAAGCAGAAACGCCTCGATCAGCGACGCCAGGTCGCGGGGTTCATTCAGATTCATCAGGTTCTTCGACAGACTCGGCGCGCACCCGGACATGGATCGCGGCGAAAGGCTCATTCTGCACCAGTTCGATCAGCGATTCCTTCACCAGCTCGAGAATTGCCATGAAGGTGACCACCACACCCAGCTTGCCTTCCTCAGCCGTGAACAGCTCCACGAAAGGCACGAACCCGCCACCCTTCAGCCGTTCGAGCACTTCGCTCATGCGCTCGCGGGTAGACAGCGTCTCACGGGTGATCTGGTGGCTTTCGAACAGGTCGTTGCGGCGCATGACCTCCGCCATCGAAACCAGCAACTCTTCCAGGCTGACCTGGGGCAACAGCTTGCGCACCTTGGCCTGGGGCGCCTCAAGGCGCGGCACCACGACGTCACGGCCAACCCGCGGCAGTTCGTCGATGCCTTCGGCCGCGGCCTTGAAACGCTCGTACTCCTGCAGGCGGCGGATAAGCTCGGCACGCGGGTCGCCTTCCTCCTCCTCGACCTCGGCGGAACGTGGCAGCAACATGCGCGACTTTATCTCGGCGAGCATTGCTGCCATCACCAGGTATTCGGCGGCCAACTCCAGGCGCACGCTTTTCATCAACTCGACGTACCCCATGTACTGGCGGGTAATCTCCGCCACGGGGATGTCAAGAATGTCGATGTTCTGCTTGCGGATCAGATAAAGCAGCAGGTCGAGCGGGCCTTCGAAGGCCTCGAGGATGACCTCCAGCGCGTCCGGTGGAATGTAAAGGTCCACCGGCATCTCGGTCAGGGCTTCGCCGTAAACCAGGGCCAACTGCAATTGTTGAGGCAGTTCGGCTTCGATGGCCGCAGCCTCGGGTATCTCCATCTGGCTCACGCGTTGACCAGAAATGGCGTGGGGTCGCCGCAGCCTTCACGGATCAGTTCGGGCTCGTCGCCAGACAGGTCGATGATGGTCGAGGCCTTCAGGTCGCCGAAACCGCCGTCGATGACCAGGTCCACGTGATGCTCCAGGCGCTCGCGAATTTCATAGGGGTCGGTCATCGGCTCGGTATCACCGGGCAGGATCAGGCTCACGCTCATCAGCGGCTCACCCAGTTCTGCCAGCAGTGCCAGGGTGATGCCGTGGTCCGGAACCCGCAGGCCGATGGTGCGACGCTTCTCGTGCAACAACAGCCGCGGCACCTCGCGGGTGCCATTGAGGATGAACGTGTAGGGGCCGGGCACATGCGCCTTGAGAAGACGGAAAGTGCCGGTGTCGACCTTCGCGTACAGGCCCAACTGCGACATGTCGCAGCACATCAGGGTGAAATTGTGGGTCTTGTCCAAACCGCGCAGACGCCGAACCCTCTCGATCGCTGCCTTGTCACCGATCTGGCACCCCAGTGCGTAGGCCGAGTCGGTCGGATAGACGACCACACCGCCCTTGCGGATGATTTCCACCGCCTGGCGAATCAGCCGCGGCTGGGGGTTCTCCGGATGAATCTGGAAAAATTGGCTCACGAAGTCTTCCTGTTCATATCGCCATAGGTTGTTCATGGCTGAATCGGCGCCACAGAGGTGGCAGATCCTCAGGCAATGGCCGGTAGGCACCGATCTCGCCCCAGGTGCCGGGGCCGTGGAAATCGCTGCCAGCGCTTGCCAGCAGGCCGAACTCACGAGTGAGGATGGACATCGTGCCCACCTGCTCGGCAGGCATCATCCCATTGACCACTTCAAGCGCCTGCCCACCTGCCTGAATATAGTCGGCAATCAGGCGCCTGCGCTTGCTGCGGGTCAGATCGTAGTGCATCGGATGGGCCAGGCTCACCCAGGCGTTGGACTGGCGCAATGTGGCAACGGTTTCCTCGAGCGTCGGCCAATGCAGCTTGACGTCACCCAGCTTGCCGGCCCCCAACCACTTGCGAAACGCTTCACCACGGTCTTTGACGTGGCCTGCGCGCACCAGGTGCTCGGCAAAATGCGGCCGTGCCGGTGCGTTACCGCTGTCGCCCAACTCCTGCTGCACGGCGCGGGCACCCTCGAGGGTACCTGGCATGCCCTTGGCCGCCAGCCGTTTGTCGATTTCCTCGGCGCGCAGCCAGCGGCCACGGTGCAGGGATTCGATCGCTTCGAGCAGCGGCGGGGCTTCAAGCGGGAAGTCATACCCCAGCACATGGATGGTCGCGCCCCCCCACGTGCACGAAAGCTCCACCCCGCTGACCCAGCGCATGCCCCGTTCGACGCAGGCCTGGCGGGCCTCGGACAGGCCTTCAAGGGTGTCATGGTCGGTCAGTGCCAACGTCTGCACCCCGTGCTCCTGGGCCCGGGCGACCAGGACCGCGGGCGCCAGGGCGCCGTCGGAGGCCGTGCTGTGACAGTGCAGATCAACATTCATAGAGGAGCGCTACCGCTGGATTCGATGTTTGTTATTATGCCGCCACATCCCGATTCTGGCTGCCATTGTGAAACAATTCATCGATTTCATCCCGCTGCTACTGTTCTTCATCGTCTACAAGCTCGACCCCCGCCCCATGGAAGTGGCAGGGCACAGCTTCGAATTCGGCGGTATCTATAGCGCCACGGCGATGCTGATCGTCAGCTCGCTGGTGGTGTATGGCGCGCTGTTCCTGCGCCAGCGCAGGCTGGAGAAAGGCCAATGGCTGACGCTGGTCGCCTGCCTGGTATTCGGCGGCCTGACCCTGACCTTCCATAGCGAGACCTTCCTCAAGTGGAAGGCGCCGGTGGTCAACTGGCTGTTCGCCCTGGGCTTTGCCGGCAGCCACTTCATCGGGGACCGGGTGCTGATCAAGCGCATCATGGGCCACGCCCTGACCCTGCCCGATGCCATCTGGACCCGACTCAACCTGGCCTGGATCGCATTTTTCCTGTTCTGTGGCGCGGCCAACCTGTTCGTCGCCTTCACCTTCCAGGAGTTCTGGGTCGACTTCAAAGTCTTCGGCAGCCTGGGCATGACCGTGATATTCCTGGTGGCGCAGGGCGTGTACCTGTCGCGCCACCTGCACGACACTCCGTCTACCTCCAAACCCAAGGATTGACATGCTTTACGCCATCATTGCCAGCGACGTCGCAAATTCCCTGGAAAAACGCCTGGCCGCACGCCCGGCGCACATCGAACGCCTCAAGCAGCTGCAAAGCGAAGGCCGGGTGGTACTGGCGGGCCCGCACCCGGCCATCGACAGCAACGACCCGGGTGAAGCCGGTTTCAGCGGCAGCCTGATCGTCGCCGAGTTCGATTCCCTCAGCGCTGCCCAGGCCTGGGCCGATGCCGACCCGTACATTGCAGCGGGCGTTTACGACCAGGTCATCGTCAAACCTTTCAAGCAAGTCTTGCCCTGATCGATAAATTGTCGGCGTCTGCGGTATCTTTGCCACTGGCGAGCGCGTCAGACGCCGTCGATTTGAATTGAGTGAGTCATGAGCGAGCTGTTACTGATTGATGATGACCAGGAACTCTGCGAGCTGCTCGGCAGCTGGCTGACCCAGGAAGGTTTTGCCGTTCGCGCCTGCCATGATGGCCAGAGCGCGCGCCGGGCGTTGGCCGAACATGCACCGGCAGCGGTAGTGCTCGACGTGATGCTGCCTGACGGTAGCGGCCTTGAGCTGCTCAAACAGCTGCGCAGCGAGCATGCAGAGCTGCCGGTGCTGATGTTGTCGGCCCGCGGCGAGCCGCTGGACCGCATTCTCGGCCTGGAACTGGGCGCTGACGATTACCTGGCCAAGCCCTGCGACCCGCGTGAGCTGACCGCCCGCTTGCGCGCAGTGCTGCGCCGCAGCCACCCGACCGCTACCACTACACAGGTGGAGATCGGCGACCTGGCCTTCAGCCCCGTGCGCGGCGTGGTCAGCATCGATGGCCGCGAGATGACCCTTACCCTGTCTGAAAGCCGTATCCTCGAAGCTCTGCTGCGCCAGCCGGGCGAGCCGCTGGACAAGCAGGAGCTTGCGCAGATCGGCCTGGGCCGCAAGCTGACCCTTTACGATCGCAGCCTGGACATGCACGTCAGCAACCTGCGCAAGAAGGTCGGCCCGCACGCCGACGGCCGCCCGCGCATCGTCGCACTGCGTAGCCGCGGCTACTACTACAGCCTGTAGGCAGGGGCAGCTGCAAGCTTGCAGCTTGAAGCTCGCAGCGCTTTCTTTACCCAGCCTTTACCGTTCGCTGACTGCGCTTGACCTTGATCTCCCTAGACTGAGCTCATCCGGTAACCACCGGCCCATGACAGGAGAGACACCATGCGCAAGACCTTGATCGCCCTGATGTTCGCCGCTGCCTTGCCGACCGTGGCCATGGCCATGCCAGAAGGCGGCCCGCGTCACGACGGCCCGCATCATCGCGGTAACGCGCCTTTCGCCCAACTGGACCTCAGCCGCGACCAGCGCCAGCAGATTGGCAAGCTGATGGGCGAGCAGATGAAAAACCGCCACGACATCACCGAACGCTATCTGGCCAAACTGCCGGCAGCAGACCAGAAGGCCATGAAGGACGAACTCAAGGCCAACCACGACAAGACCGACAGCCAGGTCCGCGCCCTGCTCAAGCCAGAGCAGCAGAAGAAGTTCGACGAACTGCAAAAAGCGCGTGAAGCACGCAAGGCTGAATGGAAGGAATTCCAGGCCTGGAAAGCTGAAAAAGCCGACAAGGCCCAGTAAGCTGTCCCACCAATGCCCGGCCCGCCCACAAGCGGGCCGGGCTTTTCCCGTTTAGGAGGTGCTCTTGCGTTCTCTGTTCTGGCGCATCCTGGCCAGTTTCTGGCTGGCTATCACCCTGGTCGCAGGCCTGTCGATCCTACTGGGCCATATGCTCAACCAGGATGCCTGGATACTCAGCCGCCACCCCGGTCTCAGTACGCTCGCCAGCCGTTGGGTCAAGCACTATGAACACGAAGGCCTGGCGTCGGCTCAGCATTTCCTCGAACGTCGCAAGCAGCGCTTCAAGATCGATGTACAGGTGCTCGACGACAGTGGCGAGGCCGTGGTACCCGGTACCTTCCCGCGCCGCGCCGCAGCCTTCGAGGCGCGCCAGCACAATGACGAGCGCCGCCTGCCCTGGCGTCGTCTGACCGAGGAATACACCAGCCCCGAAAGCGGTGAGACGTACCTGCTGATCTACCGTATTCCGCACCCGGAACTGGACGCCTGGCACCGCGAGAGCCTGCTCTGGCCCCTGAGCGCCCTGGGCATAGCCCTGGTGGTGCTGACCCTGTTCAGCCTGCTGGTGACCCTGTCCATCACCCGCCCGCTGAGCCGCCTGCGCAGTGCGGTGCACGACCTTGGCCAGGCCAGCTACCAGCAAAACAGCCTGGCGCGCCTGGCTGCACGGCGTGATGAGTTCGGCGTGCTGGCCAAGGACTTCAACAAGATGGGTGCCCGCTTGCAGAGCCTGATCGGCAGCCAGCGCCAGTTGCTGCGCGACGTTTCCCACGAACTGCGCTCACCGCTGGCGCGTCTGCGCATCGCCCTGGCGCTTGCCGAACGGGCTGAAGCCGAGCAGCGCCAAGCCTTGTGGCCGCGTCTGACCCGCGAATGTGACCGGCTGGAAGACCTGATCAGCGAAATTCTGACGCTGGCCCGGGTCGATGCTGAGCAGTCTCACGCCGAAACGGTCGACCTCAACGCCCTGCTGGGCAGCGTGCGCAAGGACGCACAGCTCAGCGCACCGGAGCAGGACGTTCGGCTGGAGGCGCAACCGGGCTTGACGCTGCAAGGCTGGCCAACGCTGATCGAGCGTGCCGTTGACAACCTGCTGCGCAATGCCTTGCGTTTCAATCCGCAGGGGCAGCCGATCGAGGTGCGCGCCGGGCGTGAGCAAGGGCGCATCGTCGTGAGTGTGCGTGACCATGGGCCGGGGGTGTCGGCGGAGCACCTGGCGCAGCTGGGTGAGCCGTTCTTCCGTGCCCCCGGGCAGGAGGCACCCGGGCATGGCCTGGGGCTGGCGATTGCGCGCAAGGCGGCGGAGCGCCATGGCGGGAGGCTGGTACTGGAGAACCACCCACAGGGCGGTTTTGTCGCCCGGCTGGAATTGCCGCTGGAAGTGGAGATTGGCAGTTGAATCCGAGAGGGCTGCGCTGCAGCCCAATCGCCGGCAAGCCGGCTCCCACAGGTACCTCGCTGCTCTCCAGCTCAGCGCAAACCCAGTGGGCCGGCTTGCCGGCGATTGGGCCGCACAGTGGCCCCTGGCGTCATTCGCCCCAGGCGCTGACGAACTCGGCGGTTTGCAGAACCGGTGCAGTACGCGGCTCGGCCATCGGCGTACCGACATACAGGTAACCGATCAACTCTTCGTTCTCGCCCAGCCCCAAGCCCTTGTGCACATGGGCATCGAAGGCCATGTCGCCGGTACGCCACACTGCACCGATACCTTGGGCATGTGCGGCTATCAGGATGCCATGCGCCGCACAGCCTGCCGCCAGGCGCTGCTCCGACATCGGCACCTTGTAGTGGTCCTGCAGCCTGGCGATCACCACGATCAGCAGCGGCGCACGCAACGGCATGGCGCGGGCCTTGTCCAGCGCAGCCTGGGTAGCATCGCCCTTGTTCTGCACCGCTTCGGCAAACAGCTCGCCGAGCTTCTCGCGGCCCTGGCCTTCGATGGTCAGAAAGCGCCATGGCCGCAGCTGGCCGTGATCGGGCGCGCGCAGCGCAGCCTGGAACAGCGCCTCGCGCTGGGCGGCATTTGGCGCAGGTTCAGTGAGGCGTGGCACGGATACACGGTTGAGCAATGCGTCGAGAGCCTCCATCGGCTACCCTCCTGGCAGTTGAATGTGCGGCCATTCTCAAGCTGCAAGCTGCAAGCTGCAAGCGCCAAGCAGAAGCCGCCCGGTGCACACGGCCATTTCTTCCAGCTTGTAGCTCGCAGCTTGCAGCTGCCAGACCCATAGGTAGAATGGCGCCCTTCCGTTCAGAGTCAGAGCAGATCACATGGCGTTGCCGACCTTAAGGATCATTGGTTTCATCATCGGCATCTTCCTGATCACCCTGGCGGTCAGCATGGTCGTACCCATGGCGACGCTGGTGGTCTTCGAACGTACCGGCGACATGCCGTCGTTCCTCTGGTCAAGCCTGATCACCTTCGTCGCAGGCTTGCTCCTGATCATCCAGGGCCGCCCGGAGCATGTGCACCTGCGCCCGCGCGACATGTACCTGCTGACTGTCAGCAGCTGGCTGGTGGTAGGCGTGTTCGCCGCCCTGCCCTTCCTGCTGACCCAGCACATCAGCTACACCGACGCCTTCTTCGAAAGCATGTCCGGCATCACTGCCACCGGTGCCACCGTGCTCAGCGGGCTGGACGCCATGTCGCCGGGCATCCTGATGTGGCGCTCGATGCTGCACTGGCTCGGCGGTATCGGCTTCATCGCCATGGCGGTGGCGATCCTGCCGCTGCTGCGCATCGGTGGCATGCGCCTGTTCCAGACCGAATCGTCCGACCGCTCGGAGAAGGTCATGCCGCGCTCGCACATGGTCGCCAAGTCGATCGTCGGGGTGTACGTCTGCTTCTCGGTGCTGGGCGCCCTGGCCTTCTGGTGGGCCGGCATGAAGCCGTTCGACGCCATCAACCATGCCATGTCGGCCATTTCCACCGGGGGGTTCTCGACCTCCGACCAGTCCCTCGCCAAATGGGACATCCCTGCCGTGCACTGGGTCGCGGTGGTAGTGATGATCCTTGGCAGCCTGCCCTTCGCCTTGTACGTGGCCACCCTGCGCGGCAACCGCAAGGCGCTGATTCGCGACCAGCAGGTCCAGGGGCTGCTTGGCTTGCTGGTGGTCACCTGGCTGGTGCTGGGCACCTGGTACTGGGCCACTACCAACCTGCACTGGCTCGATGCCTTGCGCCACGTGGCGTTCAACGTGACCTCGGTGATCACCACCACCGGTTTCGCCCTGGGCGACTACAGCCTGTGGGGCAATTTTTCGCTGATGCTGTTCTTCTATCTGGGCTTCGTCGGTGGCTGCTCTGGTTCGACCGCCGGCGGTATCAAGATCTTCCGCTTCCAGGTGGCCTACATCCTGCTCAAGGCCAGCCTCAACCAGTTGATTCACCCACGCGCCGTGATCAAACAGAAATACAACGGCCATCGCCTGGACGAAGAGATCGTGCGCTCGATCCTGACCTTCTCGTTCTTCTTCGCGATCACCATCTGCGTCATGGCGTTGCTACTGTCGCTGCTGGGCGTGGACTGGATGACCGCACTGACCGGCGCCGCCGCAACCGTTTCGGGCGTTGGCCCGGGCCTGGGTGATGTGATCGGCCCGGCAGGCAACTACGCCATGCTGCCAGACGCTGCCAAGTGGATTCTTGCCGGCGGCATGCTGCTCGGCCGCCTGGAGATCATCACGGTGCTGGTGCTGTGCATGCCGGCGTTCTGGCGTCACTGACCACTTCGGGGTCCGCGCCCAGACGGGCGCGATACTCGCTGGGGGTGACGTCGAACCAGCGGCGGAAGGCCCGGTAGAAGTTGCTCGGGTCAGCGAACCCCAACAGGTAGGCGGTTTCCAGCAAGGTCATGCCGGGCTGGGCGAGGTACTGCTCTGCCAGCTCGCGACGGGTGTCGTCCAGCAATGCCTGAAAGCTGGTGCCCTCTTCCTGCAAGCGGCGCTGCAGGGTGCGCTGGGACAGGTGCAGCGCCTGGGCCAGGGTTTCCCGCTTGGGTTCGCCCTGAGGCAGGATGCGGCAAAGCACCTGGCGCACCCGGTGGGTCACCCGGCTTTCAGAGAAGCGTGCCAGATATTCCCCGGCAAACCGGTCGTGCAGAATGGCCATGGCCTCATTGGCGGTCGGTAGCGCAGCTTCCATGTCGGCGCGCTCGAACACCAGCGCGTCGTGCGGCGCACCGAACACCAGCGGGGAATGGAAAGCCACCTTGTAGGGCTCGACGTTCTTGGGTTGAGGCCCTTGGATCAGCACCCGCCGCGGCTGGATGGGCCGCCCGCTGAGCCACTTGCACAGCGCCAGCGCACAGGCCAGCGAAGCCTCTGCACTGTGCCGCGTCGGTGGCAGGTGATCACCGTGCACGGTGAGGATCAGCGAATACCCCTCAGGCCCCAGGCGGAAGCTCAGGTCGGAGCTTTCAGCGATGATGCGCTGGTAGCGCACCAGGCGCTCGAAACCTTCGGCCAGGGTGCGGCTGGACATCAAGGCGTAGCCCACCACATGGAACGAAGCCGGCCTGACCACCCGCGCCATGTTCAGGCCGATCGCTTCATTGCCCGACAGTTCTACAGCCAGTTGCCAAAGGCGGGTCATGGAATCCTGAGGGAACCGCGCATCGGGGTCGTCGAGGGCAGCGAAATCCAGGCCGAGTTGCTCGAACATGGCCGGGCAGTCGAGCCCTTCCAGCTCGAGCGCCTTCACAATCCCTGATGCCCAGCTGGCTGACGTGGTTCTCTCACTCATGACAGGCTTCTTATCCTGACCGCTTCATGCGGTTAACCTCAAGGATACTCATTTGGCGCCTATTGTCACTGGTAGGCTCCGCCAATGACTCTAGACTCGATTCAGGCTCCACGCCGTGTATCCTGTCAAAAAGTGTCAATCCTGGAGCACTGCTCATGAACAGCACAGCGCAGTTTCGCAGTTTTGCCGAGTTCTACCCCTATTACCTGGGGGAGCACAGCAACCCCACCTGCCGGCGCCTGCACTTTGTCGGTACCAGCCTGGTGATCGCCCTGCTGGCGTACACGATCGGCAGCGGCAAATGGCTGCTGCTGCTGGCAGTGCCGCTGTTCGGCTATGGGTTTGCCTGGGTCGGGCACTTCTTTTTCGAGAAAAACCGGCCGGCAACCTTCAAGCATCCGCTGTACAGCCTGATTGGCGATTTCGCCATGTTCCGCGACATTCTGCTGGGCAGGATCAGCCTATAGTTTCTCGGATGCCTATCACGCAGGTTCGCGCAACCCCGCAACGCCCTCTGCCTGCCGTAGCTGTGCGTCGGCCAGCCGGTACAGCTCGATACTGCCATCCCAATGCTCGATCAGCGCAGTGCAGGATTCCACCCAATCGCCACAGTTGAGGTAATCCACATCCCCGACCTTGCGGATTTCGGCATGGTGGATATGCCCGCACACCACCCCGTGAAAGCCGCGACGGGTGCACTCATGGGCAATGGCATCCTCGAAATCGCTGATGAAGTTCACCGCGCCTTTGACCTTGTGCTTGAGGTAGGCCGAAAGCGACCAATAACCATAACCGTAGCGGGCCCGCCAGTGGTTGAGCCAGCGGTTGAGGACCAGCGTGAATTCGTAGGCACGGTCACCGAGAAAAGCTAGCCAGCGGTGATAACGGGTAATCACATCGAACTGGTCACCATGGATCACTAACAGCCGACGACCATCAGCGGTGAGATGCTCGGCCTCGTCCACCAACTGGATGTTGCCCAGGACCAGCCTGGAGTAGCGCCGCAGGAACTCATCATGGTTGCCCGTCACGTAGATCACCTCGGTGCCACGTTTGCTCATGGTCAACAAACGGCGGATCACGTTGGTGTGGGCCTGCGGCCAGTAGATACCGCCGCGCAGCTTCCAGCCATCGATGATGTCACCGACCAGATAGATACGGTCGGCCTGGTAGCCCTTGAGAAAGCGCGACAGGTGTTCGGCCTGACAGTCGCGGGTGCCCAGATGCACGTCAGATATCCACAGGGTGCGTACGCGCTGCTTGCGTGACGGGCGAGAGAGTTCGGCATGGGTCATGGGCGGGCTCCGGCGCTGTTTGCTGGAGACTGGCATCCGCACATGACAGGCTGGTGGCAGCGATGTGATCGGTGCTGGCCAGCCAGGAATACGGCACAATGGCGCTCTGCCCTGCGAGGACCCACCATGACCGCCGGCCCGATTCTTTCCCTTCGCCACTACCGCGACGACGTGATCGCCCACAGCCACGACCACCCACAGTTGGTGTTCGGCCTGCGTGGCCGGCTGGACTTCGAGGTGCAAGGGCATGGGGCACGGATCGACCGTCAAGGCCTGATCGTTGTGCCGGCCGGCGCCCATCACACCTGTGGCAGCGATGCCGGCAGCCACTGCCTGGTCCTCGATGTACCGAGCGATGATTGG
This sequence comes from Pseudomonas sp. M2, assembly GCF_015751845.1. Lineage (NCBI taxonomy): Bacteria > Pseudomonadati > Pseudomonadota > Gammaproteobacteria > Pseudomonadales > Pseudomonadaceae > Pseudomonas > Pseudomonas sp. M2. The sequence goes on along the minus strand of NZ_JADOUD010000001.1, from coordinate 3,915,897 downwards.
CTGGACGAGCAACTCGGCGAGCATGCCAACGCCAGCCGGCGCCTGCTGGACCGCTCTGCCGCGCTGGGCCTGGACCCTCGCCAGCAGCAACTGGTGGACTGGCTGGCGGCAAGCCCGGTGGACGATCCGCTGATCGCCCGCCAAGGGGCAGGCCTCTTCGGGTAAACGCACAAAAAGTCCGCGACTGAACAAACGCATTTCAAAGGACCACCATGAACCACCGTACAGCCCTGGGCGCCCTGCACATCGGCGCACTGTTCTTCGGCCTGACCGGCGTGTTTGGCAAACTGGCCGCCAGCGCCAGCCCGGCCATCATCGTCTTCGGCCGTGCCGCCTTCGCCGTGCTCGCCCTTGCGCTGTTCGCCAGCCTCGCCGGCCCAGGCTGGCAGCGCCTGCGCAGCCAGGACGTACAGCGCCTCTTGCTGGGTGGTGTGCTGCTGGCCGGCCACTGGGTCAGCTTCTTCATCGCCGTCAAAGTCGGTGGCGTGGCTATCGCCACCCTCGGCTTCGCCAGTTTCCCGGCGTTTACCGTGATGCTCGAAGGGGTGCTGTTCCGTGAACGCATCCGCCGCAACGAAGCACTGCTGGTATTGCTGGTGAGCATCGGCCTGGTTCTGGTGACGCCGTCTTTCGACCTGGCCAGCGAAGCCACGGGCGGACTGCTGTGGGCGCTGCTTTCCGGCTTGCTGTTCTCGCTGCTGTCGCTGACCAACCGGGCAGGCTCGGGGCGCTTGCCCGCCGTACAGGCAGCGCTGTGGCAAAACCTCGTGGTCGGCCTGTGCCTGTTGCCGTTCGCCGTGCATGGCCTGGGCGCGGTGAAGCCGATGGACTGGCTGTGGATCGCCCTGCTAGGGGTTTTCTGCACGGGCGTCGCCCACAGCCTGTTCGTCGCCAGCCTGGCAGTGATCAAGGCACGCACTGCCGCGGTGGTTTTCGGCATGGAACCGGTCTACGGCATCGCTGTTGCCTGGATGGTGTTCGCCGAAACACCAACCCTGCGCATGCTGCTGGGCGGTGCACTGATCATCTTCGCCATTGTGCTTTCCAGCCGCCTTGGCGCCGAGCAGCCGCCCAAGCCACGCACCGTGGCCGAGGGCGCCTGATCAGCGATCGTTGTGCCCAAGGTCGCGCTGCGGGTCGATCTGGTCACGCACGCGCTGCTTGAGCGCCTTGGCCTCTGGGAAACCACCGTCAGCCTTGCGTTCCCAGATCTGCACGCCATTGCAGGTGATGCGGAAGGTGCCGCCGGTAGCGGGCTCCAGCGCCACCCGGGCCAGGTCGTCGGCGAAGGTGCTGAGCAGTTCCTGGGCCAGCCAGGCGGCACGCAGCAGCCATTGGCACTGCGTGCAATATGTTATGACGATTTCCGGCTTGTTGTCGGCCATGGTGCGCTTTCTCCAGGTAGGGGCCGCTTATACTAGCGGTCTTTAACCCCCTGTTTGAGACTCACGATGCGCCGCCTGCTGTTCTGCCTTTTGCTGACGCTCAGCTCTTTCACCGTGCTCGCCGAGGCGGCACGCCCCAAGGTCGGCCTGGTACTCTCCGGGGGCGCTGCCCGTGGCCTGGCCCACATCGGCGTGCTCAAGGCCCTGGAGGAACAGGGCGTGCGCATCGACGCCATCGCCGGCACCAGCATGGGCGCGGTGGTTGGCGGCCTGTATGCGTCCGGCTACAGCGTCGAGGAACTGGAAAAACTCGCCACTACGCTCGACTGGCAGCAGGCGTTGTCCGATGCCCCACCGCGCAAGGACGTGCCCTTCCGGCGCAAGCAGGATGACCGCGACTTTCTGGTCAAGCAGAAGCTGAGTTTTCGAGACGACGGCAGCCTTGGCCTGCCACTTGGGGTGATTCAGGGCCAGAACCTCGCACTGCTGCTGGAAAGCAAGCTGGCCCACACCGCCGATACCCGCGATTTCGACAAGTTGCCAATACCGTTCCGCGCCGTGGCAACCGACATCGCCAGCGGCGAGAAGGTGGTATTCCGCCGCGGCTACCTGCCCCAGGTGATCCGCGCCAGCATGTCGATCCCGGCGGTGTTCGCCCCTGTCGAGCTTGATGGGCGCCTGCTGGTGGACGGCGGCATGGTCGACAACATTCCCGTGGATGTGGCCCGGGACATGGGCGTTGATCTGGCCATCGTCGTCGATATCGGCACCCCGCTGCGTGACCGCAAGCAACTGGCCACGGTGGTGGATGTACTCAACCAGTCGATCACCCTGATGACACGGCGCAATTCCGAAGAACAACTGGCCAGTTTGCATAGGGATGACATCCTCATCCAGCCACAGCTGGCCGCGTTCGGCGTCACCGACTTCGGCCGCGCGCGCGACATGATCGAGGCCGGCTACCGTGCAACCCGCCTGCTCGACCCTCGCCTGGCCACCCTGCGCCAGCCTGAAGGCGATGCCGAACTGGCCATGGCACGCTCACCGCGCCAGCGCACCCCGGTGATCACGGCCATCAAGGTGGAGAACGATTCCAAGGTCAGCGATGACGTGATCCGCTATTACATCCGCCAGCCAATCGGCGAACCGCTGGAGCTCGACCGCCTGCAAACCGACATGGGCACCCTGTATGGCCTGGACTACTTCGACCGCGTGCAATACCGCGTGGTCCATAAAGGCGACGACAACACCCTGGTGATCAACGCCCGTGGCAAGCGCGGCGGCACCGACTACCTGCGCCTGGGCCTGAACCTGTCGGACGACCTGCGCGGCGACAGCGCCTTCAACCTGGGCGCCAGCTATCGGGTCAATGGTATCAACCAGTTGGGCGCCGAGTGGCTGACGCGCGCGCAGATCGGTGACAAGCAGGAGCTCTACAGCGAGTTCTACCAGCCGCTTGACGTGGGCTCACGCTACTTCATCGCCCCCTATCTGGACTTCGGCTCGCAGAACATCGAAGCCACCCTGGACAGCGACCCAGTAGCCGAATACCGCCTCGAGCGCTACGGTTTCGGTCTCAACGTCGGCCGCCAGATCGGCACCTATGGCGAAGTGCGCCTGGGTGCGGGCAAGGCCTGGGGCGAGGCCGAGGTGCGCATTGGTGAACAGGACCTGCCCAAGGTCAGTTTCAACGAAGGTTTCTACGAGCTGAAATACTCGTTCGACACGCTCGACAATGTGTACTTCCCGCACAGTGGCGAGAACATAGGCCTGACCCTGCGCAAATACGACAAATCGCTGGACTCGGACGCGGACTATCGCCAGTGGATGTTCAATCTGGACAAGGCTTTGAGCAGCGGGCCGAACACGCTGGTGCTCGGTGGTGGGTATGGACGCACGCTCGACGACACTGAAGTCGTGACGTCGAGCTTTGTGCTTGGCGGGGCGCGGCAACTGTCCGGGTTCCGCCAGGACTCGGTATCCGGGCAGAACGTGAGCCTGCTGCGCATGGTCTATTACCGCCGCCTCACACCGCGTTCCTATCTGCCGCTGGACTTCCCGCTGTACATAGGCGGGTCACTCGAGCGCGGACGGGCGTGGAACAACGACAATGAGTTCGACAGTGGCTACATCAATGCCGCCAGTATCTTCCTGGGGCTGGACACGCCACTGGGGCCGTTGAGCCTCAGCTATGGGGCCAACAGCGCGGATGAGCAGGCAATCTACTTGAACCTGGGCAATACGTTCTGAGCCTGAAGCCCGAACCGGGCCTCAGGATTTTTCCAGGTTGGCCAGAATCTTCGCATGCACCCGCATGCACACATCCAGGTCAGCCTCATCCACCCCGGTGAACAATTCCAGGCGCAGGGCATTGGCGATGGTTTCGATCTGCTCGATCAGGGGCTTGGCCGGTGGACACAACTGGATCTTCTTCGCCCGCCGGTCCTCAAGCACCGCCTGGCGTCGAACCAGGCCCTGGTTTTCCAGGCTGTCTAGCAGACGCGCCAGGGTCGGGCCTTCCACGCCTACACTTTGCGCCAGCTCGCGCTGGGTCGGCGCTTCTTCGAAACGAGCCAGGTGCAGCAACACCAGCCAGCGCGCCTGGGACAGGTTGAGCCCGGCCAGGCGGCGATCCAGTTCGGCACGCCAGCCACGGGACATCTGGGCCAGCTGCATGCCGAAACGGTGTTGGTTGTCGGTCAGGGGCATAAACAACTCATTGACTAGAACTAATTATTAGTCAGCTAACCATGCCCCGGGCCATCAGGCAAGGCTGCCCCACCCGCAAAGCCCTGAAAATCGTCAAAAAGGATGACATTGATCAGCGGATGTCCGAAATGTCTTCCATCGTCAGAGCTCGAATTCCGCCGCCAGCGCAGCACGCACGCAGTACAGCACACCCTCGGGTATGCGTGCGCCGAACAGCGGAGCAATGGCCGATACCGGTGGCAGCTCGCCTTCGCCATCGAGGAAGGCATCCTGCACCTCCATCAGCAAGTCTTCAGGCAGGTCCAGCGCCTGGTCCAAGCTCAGTTCCTGGCGCCCAATGGCCTCGGCCAGCAAGCTGTAGACGTTCTTTTCGCTGCAATTGAGCTGGCCGGCGATCTGTGCCGGGGTCATGCCGGCACGGGCAAGGCTGACCAGTTCGTGGCGCAGGTCGAGTACCACCTTGGGCGCCTCGGTGGTGCCACCGGCGTCATTGAGCACTTCGAGGAAGGCCTGGCCATAGCGCTCCAGCTTGCGCGCACCCACACCGCTGACCTGGGCCATGTCGCTGAGGCTGGCCGGCTGGCTGCGCAGCATCTCCAGCAGCGTGGAGTCCGGGAAGATGACATAAGGCGGCACGCTGTGCTCTTCGGCCAGTTTGCGGCGCAACGTGCGCAGCGCTTCCCACAGCTCGCGCTCTTCGGCGCGCACCAGCTGGCTGGCCGGGCTGCCGCCGCCGGAAGAGGTTTTCGCCACTGTCTGCGGCTTGAGGTCGCGACGCAACTGCAAGGTCACTTCGCCGCGCAGCAGCGGCCTGCAGCTGTCGGACAGGCGCAGGCCGCCGTAGCCTTCCAGGTCGATGTCGACCAGCCCGCGGGCCACCAACTGGCGGAACAGCGAACGCCATTCAACCTCGGCCATCGCCTTGCCAACACCGAACACCGAGAGTTTTTCGTGGCCGAAATTGCGCACTTTCTCGGTATCCTTGCCCAGCAGCACATCGATCAGGTGGCCGACCCCATAACGCTGGCCGGTACGGAACACCGCCGACAGCGCCTGGCGCGCAGGCTCGGTGGCATCCCAGGTCTGGACCTGGTCGACGCAGTTGTCGCAATGCCCGCAGGGCTGTTCGAGTACTTCATCGAAATAGGCCAGCAACGCCTGGCGGCGACAACGGGTTTCCTCGCACAGCGCCAGCATGGCGTCGAGCTTGTGTTGCTCGACGCGCTTGTGGCGCTCGTCACCGTCGGAGTTCTGCAGCATCTGCTTGAGCATCACCATGTCCTGCAGGCCGTAGGCCATCCAGGCATCGGACGGCAGGCCATCCCGGCCGGCACGCCCCGTCTCCTGGTAATAGGCCTCGAGCGACTTGGGCAGGTCGAGGTGGGCGACGAAGCGCACGTTGGGCTTGTCGATGCCCATGCCGAAGGCGATGGTGGCGACCATGATCAGCCCTTCCTCGTTGAGGAAGCGGTGCTGGTTGGCCGAACGGGTTTCAGCAGCCAGGCCGGCGTGGTACGGCAACGCCGGGAAGCCTTGGTCGCACAGGTAGGCAGCGGTCTCATCGACCTTCTTGCGTGACAGGCAGTAGACGATGCCGGCGTTGCCGCGGCGCTCGCCGAGGAAGGCCATCAACTGCTTGCGCGGCGACTCCTTGGGCACGATGCGGTAGAAGATATTTGGCCGGTCGAAGCTCGACAGGAAGCGTTCGGCGCCCTGCAGGTGCAGGCGCTGGACGATTTCCTCGCGGGTGCGCATGTCGGCGGTAGCGGTCAGGGCGATGCGCGGCACGTGCGGGAACAGCTCGGCCAGCTGGCCCAGTTGCAAGTATTCCGGGCGGAAATCGTGACCCCATTGCGAAACGCAGTGGGCCTCGTCGATGGCGAACAGGGAAACGTCCAGGCCGCGAAGGAAATCCAGCATCCGCGGCTGTACCAGGCGCTCAGGCGCCAGGTAAAGCATCTTCACTTCACCGCGACGCAGGCGCCCGGCGAGGTCACGCTGCTGTTCCGCACTGAGGGTGGAGTTCAGGGCAGCCGCCGCGACCCCGAGTTCATCGAGGGTGGCGACCTGGTCGTCCATCAGCGCGATCAGCGGCGACACCACCACGGTCAGGCCCGGGCGCAACAGCCCAGGTACCTGGAAACACAGCGACTTGCCGCCACCGGTGGGCATCAGCACCAGGGCATCGCCGCCATTGGCCACGCATTCGATGATTGCTGCCTGGCGCCCACGGAAACTGTCGTAGCCGAAGATATCCTTGAGAACGCGCTGAGCCTGTTCGAGCATGTGCAACTCCACAAATCGCCGTACCATCCTGGACACAGGCTGGACGAAAAACCCGCTCCGCACACGCCAAATGCGTAAGCGGCTTTTGCCAGAGGCCGGGGAAACCCGCCCCTTGGGTGAAAAACCGCGAAGTATACCCCAGTGCCAGGCTGTGCAGGATGCCCGGTGACAGACGTTCCCTTTGCCCCGCCATCGCCGCAAGGTGCTAGAATTCACTATCGTTTATTCCCCAAGGTAGCCCTGTAATGTCCTTCGCCGAGCAACTGACCCGCCTGCAAGCCTTCCTCGACGCCGATGAGCTGCACGAAGAAGCGCTGGACTACGTCGCCGCCCACGGCTACCTGACCGCGCTGTCGATCTGCTCGGAAGACGTCCCCGAACGTGAATGGATCGACGCGCTGTTCGCCGAAGAGCCCCATTACGCCAGCGATGCCCAGCGCACCGAGATCGAAGCTACCTTGGTGGCACTGAAGGGCCATATCGCCCGTCAGCTGGCCAGCGACGAAGAATTCGACCTGCCGTGCGAGCTGGACCTGACCGACGAGCCGGACGACTCCGACCTGCGCGGCTGGTGCATCGGCTTCATGGAAGGCGTTTTCCTGCGTGAAGAGGCCTGGTTCGAGAACGCCGAAGAAGAAGTCAGCGAGATGCTGCTGCCGATCATGGTCGGTTCGGGCCTGTTCGACGAACAACCGGAATTCGCCGACATCGCCAGCAACGCCAACCTGCAGGACGACATGATCGTGCAGATCCCAGAGGCGCTGAGCGCGTTGTTCCTGCTGCTGCACGCACCTGACGAGAAGCCTGCGCTGCTCAAACCACGCCACCACTGAGTCGGCTGTGCGCTACCTGCTGCTGGCCATCGGCTGGCTCAGCGTCGCGCTGGGGGTGCTGGGGATCTTCCTGCCGGTGTTGCCCACCACCCCTTTCCTGCTGCTGGCGGCGGCCTGCTTCGCCCGCAGCTCGCCACGCTTTCATCACTGGCTGGTCAACCACCCCACGCTAGGGCCGTGGATCCGCGACTACCTGAGCGGTGAAGGTATCCCCTTGAAGGGCAAGGTATACGCCATCGGCCTGATGTGGGCGAGCATCGGCCTGTCCTGCTACCTGGTGCCCCTGTTCTGGGCACGGGCCTTCATGCTGACCAGTGCGGTGCTTGTGAGCCTGTACATTCTCAAGCAGAAGACATTGCACCGGCCAGGCTGAACAGCGCAGCCAGCTCTGGCGCTATCGCCGGCAATCCGGAGATAGCGCCACAAGCTTCAAGCAAACTTGCAGGCCGCGCAGCTCACACCGTGTCCACCTTCAACGAATGATCATCGATCATCCCGTTGATGATGGTCGCCGTATCCGGCCCCGCCGATATCACCCCGCCCGCCCCCGCCGTCACGCCGTAGTGCTGCGCAAGGTCAACGCCGGCCAGGTCGATCGTCTGCGTCGGCGCCGCCCCCGCCACGCTGCTGACTTCAATGGTCGAGACCACTGTCGCCCCGGCGCCACTGACCTTGAAGTGCAGGTATTCATCCAGGGACGCCGCCGTGGCGTGTTCCCCCGTCAGCAGCTGCGACAGGTCGAGCTTGTCGCTGCCTGGGGTGAAATCGTTGAGCGTGTCATGGCCGCTGTCGTTCTTCTGCCAGACGAAAGTGTCGCTGCCATTGCCACCGATCAAAATGTCATTGCCGCCGCCCCCTTTGAGCACATCATTGCCTGCACCGCCGTTGAGCACGTTGTTGGCACTGTTGCCGATCAAGGTATCGTCATAGTCCGAGCCGACCAGGTTGTAAATGCCACTCAAGGTTTCAACCCCCGCACCTCCAGTGTCCTGCGCCCCTTCAAGGCTTAGGTCGACGGTGACCGCACCCTCGGCCTGAGCGTAGTCAGCCGTAGCGCTCACCCCATGGCCAGCGGCAGCATGGGCTTCAAACGAAGCAATGTCGATAACTCCAGCAGTGAAATGCTCACTGCCTGCGCCCGTGAGCGGGGCCGCGTCCTGCACATTGGCGTAGTCGAGGACCATGTTCAGTTTGTAGCCTTCGCCGCCTTTGGCTGCACCCAACGGGTCGCTGAGGTGAATGCTGTACACCCCGTCATGGCTGGCCGTGAAGCTGTCTCCCGAGGCGATGGACTGATAGCTGCCACCGGCATCCTTCCACTGCATTGCCAGGTCGCCGCCATCGGGCGTGTGATTCAGCTGCAAGGCTTCACCTTTGCGCAGGGTGACATTGATCACTTCTTCGGCATTGCCTTGGGCGTTGACCATGCCGGACGCGCCCAGATAGCCGAGCACCACCAGCGCCGCGGTCATGCTGCTGGCATCGAGCGTGAACGCGCTGCGATCGACAACCCGTTGCTCCTGCCCCCTGGCGTACCCGGCGCCACATTCGGCTATCGAATTGTCGTGCACGTTGATCGTGATGGTCGCGGTGCTTTCGTCACCGTCAGCATCACGAATGGTGTAGACGAAGGTGTCGGTAGCATCCCGCGGTGCCACGACGCTCGGGTCGGAGTGGTAAATCGCATTCCCCCTGGCGTCCAGTATGAGGTAGCCATACTGGCCAACCACCTGGCTGCCGAGCTGACCGATAGCCGAGGTGCAGGTGTCATCGCCAGCGCGCACGCCCACCACGTAGCCGCAATCGCCCGGCACGTCAGCGCCGATCACATCGTTGGACAGGACATTGCCACGCACCTCCTCGCCTTTGCTGACACTTACAAAATCGCAATGGGCCTGCGGCACGTCATCCACGATGGTGATGGTGACGCTGCTGGTGGTCCAGTTACCTTGCGTATCCTCCACCCTGTAGGTGAATGACTCCCCGACGGTATTGGCACCATCGTTGGCATGGGTCGGCGAATTCGCTGGTGAAGTCAGGGTGTAGGTGTAGGAGCCGTCTGCGTTCAGGTGGATCTGACCGTACTCGCCTATGCCATTGCCTATCAGGCTGTAGGTCAATGCACCGACGCCGCCACCGACTTGTCCGACCAGGCTGCCTGCAGCCGTTTCGGCAGTCGAGCAAGGCTCACTGCCGTTGACATTTCCGGCCGCCAGGTCCTGGCCATCCTTGGTCAGGTCAAGCGCTTTTTCGTAAACCGTGACCCCACCGTCGCCACAGGGCTGAAGCGACTGGTCATGCACGTTGATGGTCACGGTAGCGGTACTTTCGTCGCCGTCGGCATCGCGAATGGTGTAAACAAAGGTGTCGAGCGCATCCCGCGGCGCTACGGCATTGGGGTTGGAGTGATACTCGGCGTTGCCCTGGGCATCGAGGGTCAGGTAGCCGTACTGCCCATACACATGGCTGTCGAGCTGACCGTTGGCAGCGGTGGAGGTGTCATGCCCGGCGCGCACGCCAATCACATAGGCGCCGTCATTCGAGGTATCGGCACCCACCACATCGTTGTACATCACGTTGCCGCGCACGATGTCGCCCTTGCCCACGCTGACGAAGTCGCAATGGGCTTGCGGGACGTCATCGACGATGGTGATGCTGACGCTGCTGGTGGTCCAGTTGCCCACCGTGTCCTGCACCCGGTAGCTGAAGGATTCGGTGACGGTATTGGCGCCGTCGTTGGCATGGGTCGGCGAGTTCGCCGGCGAGGTCAGGGTGTAGGTGTATGAACCGTCAGCATTGAGGAGCAACTGGCCGTATTGGCCAACGGCATCGCCGACCAAGGTGTAGGTCAACGCCCCCACGCCTCCTGCAACCTGGCCGACCAGGCTGCCGGAAGCGGTCTCGCGGGTCGACTCTGGGTCGCTGCCGGTGGCGGTTCCAACAGCCAGGTCGTGACCATCGCGGTGCAGGTCCAGCGCGTTTTCGAACACCGTGACGCCCCCGTCACCACATGGCTGCAGTGAAGGGTTGTGCACATTGATGGTGATGGTCGTGGTGCTTTCGTCGCCGTCGGCATCACGAACGGTGTAGACGAAAGTATCCAGCGCATCCCGCGGCGCGACGGCATCGGGGTTGGAGTGGTACTCGGCATTGCCCTGGGCATCGATGATCAGATAGCCGTACTGGCCATGCACCTGACTGTCGAGCTGGCCGAGCGCAGAGCTAGAGGTATCGTTGCCAGCGCGCACGCCTACCACGTACTTGCCATCGCTCAAGGTGTCGGCACCGACCACATCGTTGTACATGACATTGCCGCTGACCACATCACCTTTGGCGACACTGACGAAATCGGCGTTGGCCGTCGGTACATCGTCGACGATGCTGATGACGATCGTGCTGGTGGTCGAATTACCCTGAGAATCCTGCACCTGGTAGGTGAAGGTTTCAGTCACGGTATTGGCGCCGTCGTTGGCATGGGTCGGCGAATTCGCCGGTGAGGTCAGGGTGTAGGTGTAAGAGCCATCAGCGTTCAGCAGGATCTGACCGTACTGGCCGACAGCATTGCCGACCAAGGTGTAGGTCAGTGCGCCGACCCCGCCACTGGTCGAGCCGGCCAGGGTGCCAGAGGCCGTTTCCTGGTGCGATGCTGGGTCGCTGCCAATCACGGTGCCGGCGGCCAGGTCGCCACCGTCCTTATGCAGGTCCAGCGCTTTCTCGTAGACCGTGACGTCGTGGTCCGCACAGGTCATCAGCGCACTATGCACATTGATCGTTATGGTCGTGGTGCTTTCGTCGCCATCGGCGTCGCGAATGGTATAGACGAAGGTGTCCACGGCATCCCGTGGTGAGGTGACGTTCGGGTTGGAGTGATACTCGGCGTTGCCCTCGGCATCGATGGTCAGGTAGCCGTACTGGCCGTTGACCTGGGTGTTGAGCTGGCCGATAGCAGACGTGGAGGTATCGCTGCCCGCGCGCACACCGACCACATATTGGCCGTCGCCGCGGACGTCAGCGCCCACCACGTCGTTGTACATCACGTTGCCATACACCACATCGCCCTTGGCCACGCTGACGAAATCGCTGCTGGCTGTCGGCACGTCGTCGACGATGGTTATGACGATGGTGCTGGTGGTCGAATTGCCCAGCGAGTCCTGCACCTGGTAGGTGAAGGTTTCGGTCACGGTATTGGCGCCGTCGTTGGCATGGGTCGGGGAGTTCGCTGGCGAGGTCAGCGTATAGGTGTAGGAGCCATCAGCATTGAGCTGAATCTGGCCGTATTGGCCTACGGCATTTCCGACCAGTGTGTACGTGAGCGCACCGACCCCGCCACTGGCTGAGCCGACCAATGTGCCGGATGTGGTTTCCTGGCTCGAAGCCGGGTCGCTCCCCGTGACATTGCCGGCGGCCAGGTCGTTACCGTCCTTTTGCAGGTCCAGGGCTTTCTCGTGAACCGTGATGTCACGATCTTCGCAAGCCATCAACGAATTGTGCACGTTGATGGTGATGGTCGTGGTGCTTTCGTCGCCATCGGCGTCGCGAATGGTATAGACGAAGGTATCGACGGCATCCCGTGGTGAGGTGACGTTCGGGTTGGAGTGATACTCGGCGTTGCCCTGGGCATCGATGGTCAGGTAGCCGTACTGGCCGTTGACCTGGGTGTTGAGCTGGCCGATAGCCGACGTGGAGGTATCGCTGCCCGCGCGCACACCGACCACATATTGGCCGTCGCCGCGGACGTCAGCGCCCACCACGTCGTTGTACATCACATTGCCATACACCACACCGCCTTTAGCCACGGCGGCCTGATCGTCATCAGCCTGAGGTAGATCGTCGACGATATTCACATCCAGGCTGCCAGTCGCAGTGCTGCCATCGACATCCGTGGCGATCACCTGGAACACTTCGCTGATGCTGCCCTCCCCGCCGGGGTGGTTTTCGTTGTCCACCAAGGTGTAGCTGTAACTCACCACACCCGTCGTCGGGTCATAGCCGGTCACGGTCAGGGTGTTGCCTTCAGGCGTGACGATCGACTGCGGGAAGCCCGCCGCCACGCCACCACTGACCACGCTGATGCCGCCCACGCTCAGGCTCTGCAAACCGTCTGGCGCGGTGATCTTGAAGGTGCCCTGCTGGGTCAGGGCGCCGGCATCGGGTGCGCTGCCGTCCTGCAGGTTGCTTTCAGATACCGTCAGTTCGCCGCCCTGCACGCCGAGCCCATCCAGCGTCACCGGGTCGTTCAGGTTGGTCACGTTCAGCGTCAGGGTCGCGCTGCTGGTGTCGCCGTCGGCGTCCTTGATGGTGTAGGTGAAACTCTCCACGCCCTGGCCACCGCCGCCCAGGCTTGTGAAGTCCGGGTCGTTGGTGTTCAGCGTGTAGGTGTAGGAACCGTCTGCGGCCAGGACCAAGGTGCCGTAAGTACCGGTGAAGGTCCCGGCGATTACCGGGCCACCGGGCACGCGGTCGGCGCCCTGCACGTCATTGCCCAGTACATTGCCGGTCAGTTCGGTTTGCTGTTCGGTGACGGCTACCGCATTGCTGTCATCCACAGCTTGGGGCACATCGTCACGGAGGGTCACGTCCAGGCTGCCGGTCGCAGTGCTGCCATCGACATCCGTGGCGATCACCTGGAACACTTCGCTGATGCTGCCCTCGCCAACGGGGTGGTTTTCGTTGTCCACCAAGGTGTAGCTGTAACTCACCACACCCGTCGTCGGGTCATAGCCGGTCACGGTCAGGGTGTTGCCTTCAGGCGTGACGATCGACTGCGGGAAGCCCGCCGCCACCCCACCACTGACCACACTGATGCCACCCACGCTCAGGCTCTGCAAGCCGTCTGGCGCGGTGATCTTGAAGGTGCCCTGTTGGGTCAGTGCGCTGGCATCGGGTGCGCTGCCGTCCTGCAGGTTGCTTTCAGATACCGTCAGTTCGCCGCCCTGCACGCCGAGCCCATCCAGCGTCACCGGGTCGTTCAGGTTGGTCACGTTCAGCGTCAGGGTCGCGCTGCTGGTGTCGCCGTCGGCGTCCTTGATGGTGTAGGTGAAATTCTCCACGCCCTGGCCGCCGCCGCCCAGGCTCTTGAAGTCCGGGTCGCTGGTGTTCAGCGTGTAGGTGTAGGAACCGTCTGCGGCCAGGACCAAGGTGCCGTAAGTACCGGTGAAGGTCCCGGCGATTACCGGGCCACCGGGCACGCGGTCGGCGCCCTGCACGTCATTGCCCAGTACATTGCCGGTCAGTTCGGTTTGCTGTTCGGTGGCAGCAACTGCATTGCTGTCATCCACAGCTTGGGGCACATCGTCACGGAGGGTCACATCCAGGCTGCCGGTCGCAGTGCTGCCATCGACATCCGTGGCGACCACCTGGAACACTTCGCTGATGCTGCCCTCCCCGCCAGGGTGGTTTTCGTTGTCCACCAAGGTGTAGCTGTAACTCACCACACCCGTCGTCGGGTCATAGCCGGTCACGGTCAGGGTGTTGCCTTCAGGCGTGACGATCGATTGCGGGAAGCCCGCCGCCACGCCACCACTGACCACGCTGATGCCACCCACGCTCAGGCTCTGCAAGCCGTCTGGCGCGGTGATCTTGAAGGTGCCCTGTTGGGTCAGGGCGCCGGCATCGGGTGCACTGCCGTCCTGCAGGTTGCTTTCAGATACCGTCAGTTCGCCGCCCTGCACGCCGAGCCCATCCAGCGTCACCGGGTCGTTCAGGTTGGTCACGTTCAGCGTCAGGGTCGCGCTGCTGGTGTCGCCGTCGGCGTCCTTGATGGTGTAGGTGAAACTCTCCACGCCCTGGCCACCGCCGCCCAGGCTTGTGAAGTCCGGGTCGTTGGTGTTCAGCGTGTAGGTGTAGGAACCGTCTGCGGCCAGGACCAAGGTGCCGTAAGTACCGGTGAAGGTCCCGGCGATTACCGGGCCACCGGGCACGCGGTCGGCGCCCTGCACGTCATTGCCCAGTACATTCCCGGTCAGTTCGGTTTGCTGTTCGGTGGCGGCTAGCGCATTGCTGTCATCCACGGCTTGGGGCGCATCGTCACGGACGATCACATCCAGCGACCCTTGGGCAACATCGCCGTCGCTGTCGCTGACCAGTACCGGCAATTGTTCGCCCTGTGAGTTGTTGCCCGCGCCCTCAACGTGCTGCTCGGCACCGGTCAGGGTGTAGCTGTAGCTCACCACGCCCGTGGCAGGGTTGTACCCGGTAATGGTCAGGGTGTTGCCCAGGCCCGTGGTGATCGATTGGCCAACACCGGTCACCACACCAGCGGTCACCACGTTGATGCCACCCACACTGAGGTTGTACACGCCGTCTGGCGCCAGCACGGTAAAACTGCCTTGCTGGGTCAGGGTTGCGGGGTTGCTGGCCGACCCCTGGGGTAGATTGGCCTCATCCAGACTCAGCTCGCCAGGGCTGACATTCAACCCCCGCAACGCTACCGGACTGTCTTCGTCGATCGGCGTGATGGGTGGATTGGGCTGCTCCGGCGGATTGGGCGGACCAGGCGGCAGGCCACCATTGCCACCGTTGCCAGCCCCCAAGGAGTCGCGCCCGCTGCCATCCAGGCCACCCACATAGCGGTTGGCCAATTCAGGAATGCCATTGAAGCCAGCCGTGGGAAAGCCCACCACCGGGTCAACCCGATCCGCCACTTCGGTAAGCAACACAAAGCTGTGGCCACCGCCCAGTGCGCCTGGCGCGCCGTTGCCGCCATTTCCAGCGGCAGGGGCTTCGGTGTTGACGCTAGGGTCATCGCCGGCGGCAATCGCCCGCTGAATGCGCTCGACATCGCTCAGCTGCGCCTCGCTCGGCGCAACGTCCTGAGCCTGTACAGGGGCGGCCTGGTTAGCCAGGAGCTTTTCAGTCATGGCCAGGCTGCTGTCGCGGCCGAGTGTCAGCTCGGCGCCATTATGCAAGCGCACAGCCACGGCACCTGCGGTACCCGTTTGCAACTGCTCGCCCGCGTACAGGCGATCGCCCTCGATCAGAGGGCGTCGGCTGCCATCGCTGCCAACGGCAAATACTTGCCCCACCACCTTGCTGACCACACCGACTGACTTAGCCATGAGCGCACGCCTCCCTAACCTATTGGCTACACAGCCAACAACATGGCAGATGGAGGTCAACGGCTTCGCGCCCAAATGTCTCAACCGTGAGAATCGTGCGCGAAGGTCACTGATTTGGCGATAGTCATAATGTAAATTTGCCACCACCGGATGCCAAATTTTTGTCGCCAAATTCCGCTTTTACCTACCTACCCCACGTCCTTAGCCATAAAAAATCTGGAACTCATTGCGATGCAGGAAACTCGCAGGCTACAGCGGCTTCCGAAATCACTTGAATGAAACAATGTCTTGGTTTCGATAGACCGCATAAGTTTTTTTTCGCATATCACTTATGAAAAAATCTTCTTAGCTCGCGCGCTAAATGTTCTTAGCTCTGTTGTTACAAACATGAAACGGTTTGAACGATAAAAATCGTCATTTTTTTGGCGAGAAGAAGCAGGGCCATTTTGAGATCAGGGAGAAGTACCCCATGCGCAGGTTCAACCCCATCACCAGTGCAATTCTGTTGGCCATGGCGTGCGCCAACGTTCAGGCGATGTCGCTCACCGAGGCTGTCCAGAGCGCCGTGGACTACCACCCGGAAATAAGCTCCAACCGCAACAGCAGGTTGTCAGCCGACGAGGACGTGAAATTTGCCCGTGGTGGGTACTATCCAACCGTGGACCTGGTAGCCGGGTACGGCAGACAGCGCTCGGACAACATCAATACCCGCGGCCTGAACGCTGACGGTACCCGCAACCACAACAAAGAAACCCTGAACTACACCCAGTCGGAGTTGCGCCTTCGGCAAATGATCTTCGATGGTTTCAACACAGCCAACGAAGTGGGCCGTACCGAGGCGGTGGCCACCTCCCGCGCCTACTACACTCAGGCCGTCGCACAAGATGTCGCCCTGCGCGCCATCGAGGTGTACCTGGAAGTGCTGAAGCGCCGAGAGTTGGTGACCCTGGCAAAGAACAACCTGCAGGCGCACCTGCGCGTCAGCGATCAGATAGGCCTGCGTAGCGAGCGGGGCGTAGGCAGCACCGCCGACCTTGACCAATCCCGCGCACGCCGGGCTCTGGCGGAAAACAACCTGGACACCGCCGAGGTCGACCTGGCCGATGCCGAGGCCAACTTCTACAGCGTGGTCGGCCGCCTGCCGGATGAGCTGGAAGGCCCGCAATCGGTCAAGGTGGAAATGCCTGGCACTCTGGACGAGGCGCGCGAAGGCATGCGCCAGAACAACCCCTACTTGAAATCTGCCCAGGCCGACGTCAATGCCGCCGAGCAGCAGTACGAAGTGGCCAAATCGCCTTTCTACCCACGGCTGGACGCGGTGCTGGCCACCGGCGCCAACAACAACCTCGGTGGCGAAAAAGGCCACAGCAACAACGACTGGCAGGCCGGCGTCGAACTCAGCTACAACCTGTTCCGCGGCGGCAGCGACAAGGCCCGCCTGCAGTCCGACGCGCACAAGATCAACCAGGCACTGGACATCCGCAACAACGCGCTGCGCGAGCTGACCGAAAACCTCAGCCTGGCCTGGAACGCCATGAACAACGCCCGTAAACAGACCCCTACCGCCCGCGAGTACGCAGAAACGACGCAACGTGTGCGCGCCGCCTATCAGGACCAGTTCGGCCTGGGCCAACGCACCCTGCTCGATGTGCTGGACAGCGAGAATGAGCTGTACAACGCCAACCGCCGTTACACCGAGGTGCGTTACACCGAGGAGTACTCGATGTATCGCGTGCTGGCGACCATGGGTGAGCTGTTGAGCAAACAGCGTATTTCACTGCCGCCGGAGGCCATCGCCAACAACGACGTACGCACCGAGGCCAGGTTGCCCGACATGCGTTGAGCCAGCCCCACGCAACTGGCACTCAGCACCGCGCCTCATCCCCCTTACACCGTGGCGGGAGTAGTTCATCGTGACCAGTATGCAAAGCGCACAACCGCGCCCCGATGTCGATGACCCCCTGCTCGATGGCCTGCTGATTCTGTGCCGCCTGCACGGTCGGCCGGCCAGCCGCGCCAGCCTGAGCAGTGGGCTGCCACTGCTCCAGCAACGCCTGGGTGCGGATTTGCTGCCACGCGCTGCGGCGCGTGCCGGTTTGCAAGGCCGTGTGCTGCAGCGTGAGCTGGCGGCCATTTCGCCGCTCAACCTGCCGGTGCTGCTGTTGCTCAACGACGGCCGCAGCGCCGTGCTGCAGCGCTGGGGCGAAGATGGCCGGGCGCTGATCCTGCCCTGCGAGGCTGAGGGCGGCGAACAATGGGTAGAGCGCGAGGCGCTGGAACAGGCCTACGCAGGTCACGCTTTGTTCGCACGACCCCGTCATACCCTGGAGGAAGTCCGCTCACCGCTGCTGCCGCGGGTGGAGGCCTGGTTCCGCGATACCTTGCGCCATTCCCGCTGGCTGTACGGCGATGCCCTGCTGGCCAGCCTGCTGATCAACCTGCTGGGCCTGATGGTGCCGCTGTTCGTGATGCAGACCTACGATCGCGTGGTACCCAACCAGGCACTTTCGACCTTATGGGTGCTGGTCGCTGGCCTGTTCATCGGCACCGCCTTCGAGCTGGTGCTGCGCATGGTCCGCGCCCACCTGCTGGACCAGGCCGGCAAGAAGACCGACCTGATCCTCTCCGCCGCCCTGTTCGAACGCATCACCGGCATGGCCATGAAAGCCAAACCTGCCAGCATCGGCGGCTTCGCCCAGAGCATCCATGACTTCCAGGGCCTGCGCGAATTCCTCACCGCAGTCACCCTGACCAGCATCATCGACCTGCCCTTCGTCGCCCTCATGCTACTGGTGATCGGCCTGCTGGGCGGCTGGCTGGTACTGATCCCACTGATCGCCTTCCCGCTGGCGGTGGGCTTTGCCCTGTTCATTCAGGCACGCCTGCGCGACACCGTGCAAAAAAGCCTCAGCCTCGGTGCGGTACGCCAGGCACTGCTGATCGAAACCCTCGGCGGCCTGGAAACCCTCAAGGCCTGCGGTGCCGAGAGCGAGCGCCAGTACCAGTGGGAACACACCAATGGCGCCATGGCCCGCCTCGACGCCCACGCCCGCAACCTGTCGTCGCTGGCCAGCAACGGCACGCTGTTCATCCAGCAGTTCTGCGGCATGGCCACCATCGTCGCCGGGGTGTACAGCATCATCGCTGGCAACCTCAGTGTCGGCGCCCTGGTCGCCAGCTACATGCTCGGTAGCCGGGTGCTGGCACCGCTCGGCCAGATTGCAGGGCTGATCACCCGCTATCAGCAAGCGCAACTGACGATGCGCAGCACCGATGCCCTGATGGCCCTGCCGCAAGAACGCCAGGCCGAACAGCAAGCCCTGGAGCACACCGCGCTCAAGGGCGGCCTGACCCTCAGCCATGTCAGCTTCCGCTACCCGGCACAGACCAGCCCGGCACTGCAGGATGTGAACGTGGCCATAAAGCCGGGTGAGCGGATTGGCATCATCGGCCGCAGCGGCTCGGGCAAAAGCACCCTGGGCCGCCTGCTGATGGGCTTCCATCACCCGGAAGAAGGCCAGGTATTGCTGGACAACCTCGACCTGCGCCAACTGGACATCGCCGACCTGCGCAGCCAGCTTGGCTACGTCGCCCATGACCTGCCGCTGCTGGCCGGCAGCCTGCGTGACAACCTGACCCTCGGTGCCCGCCACGTAAGCGATGCGCGCATGCTCGAAGTGGCCGAACTGACCGGCGTCAGCGAGCTGGCCCGCCAGCACCCGCAGGGTTTCGACCGCCCGGTGGGCGAACGTGGCCAATTGCTTTCCGGCGGGCAGCGCCAGGCCGTGCTGCTGGCCCGCGCGCTGTTGCTGGAGCCACCCATCCTGATCCTCGACGAACCTACCAGCCACATGGACAACAGCAGCGAAGAGCAACTGCGCCAGCGACTGCTGAACTGGGTGCCCGGCAAGACCCTGCTGCTGGTCACCCACCGCACCTCGATGCTTAGCCTGGTGGACCGGCTGCTGGTACTGGACAACGGCAAGATCGTCGCCGACGGGCCAAAGGATGCGGTTATCGATGCCCTGCGCAAGGGCCGCATCGGCGCAGCTCTCTAGGAGGTTTCCATGCCCATCGGCCACAGCGTGCGCAGTTCCCACAGCAGCGCCGACAAGCGCACCGAACACGACTACATGCCAGAGCTGGCCAGCGCCACCCTGCAAGATTCCCCGCGCCTGTCACGCCTGACCGTGTGGCTGGCAGCGGCGCTACTGCTCGCGGCCTTGACCTGGGCGAGCCTGGCAGTGCTCGACGAGGTAACCGTCGGCGAAGGCAAGGCGATCCCTTCGAGCAAGGTGCAGGTGGTGCAGAACCTGGAGGGCGGCATCGTCACTGAGATTTTCGTGCGCGAAGGCCAGATGGTGGACAAAGGCGCCACCCTGCTGCGCCTGGACGACACGCGGTTCAAGTCCAACAAAGGTGAAAGCGAGGCCGACCGCTATGCCCTGACCGCCCAGGTCGAGCGGCTGTCCGCCGAAGCCGAAGGGCGGCCCTTTGTGCTGTCCGAGGAGGTCCGCGCCAAGGCGCCCCAGGTAGCCGAGGACGAACTGTCGCTGTACGACTCGCGCCAGCGCCGCCTGGCCAGTGAAAAGCAGACCCTCAACGAGCAGTTGCGACAAAAGACCCAGGAATTGGCCGAGTTCCGTTCCAAGGTCGAACAGTACCGTTCGGCGGTAGGCCTGCTGCAGCAGGAACTGGACATGTCCGCGCCTCTGGTTAGCAAGGGTGCCATTTCACCGGTAGAAATCCTGCGCCTCAAGCAACGTACCGTGGAAGCGCGCGGCCAGCTCAACGCCACCAGCCTGGCCATCCCCCGCGCCGAGGCAGCCGTGGCCGAGATCAGGAGCAAGATCCAGGAATCGGACGCCAGCTTCCGCTCCGAGGCCGCCAAGGAGCTCAACGACAAACGCACGGAGCTATCGAAGATCACCGCCACCAGCATCGCCATCGACGACCGGGTCAACCGCACTACCGTGGTTTCGCCGGTGCATGGCATCGTCAAGATGCTCAAAGTCAACACAATTGGCGGGGTGGTGCAGCCAGGCAGCGACCTGGTGGAGATCGTGCCGATCGAGGACAACCTGCTGATCGAAGCCAAGGTGCGGCCACAGGACGTGGCATTCCTGCACCCGGGGCAGCCGGCGATGGTGAAGTTCAGTGCGTATGACTACACCATTTATGGCGGCATGAAGGCCAAGCTTGAGTTGATCGGTGCCGATACCGTGACCGATGACAAGGGCAATGCGTTTTACCTGATTCAGGTGCGCACCGAGAAGAACCACTTGGGCGGCGATAACAAGCCGCTGCTGATCATCCCCGGGATGGTGGCCACGGTGGATATCATCACCGGGCAGAAGAGTGTGCTGGATTATCTGCTCAAGCCGGTGCTCAAGGCACGGACCGAGGCGTTGCGGGAGCGGTGAAAGGCAGGCCGTTACCGGCCCGCACACAAAAAAAGAACTGATAGGCCCCGGCGCATCGCGATGCTGCGTTTGTTTCGGCGCCTTGCGCAAACGCTCACACAATGTTGAGTCGGACGTGCTCCATCGCTTGAGCTGGAGTCATGGGCGCAAGCGGCACCTCTCTATTCATCAGCTTTTGTGCGGCCAAACCAGCAAAGATGCGTGCCCGCTCGGTCAGCGCGAACTGGTTTGCCATGGCAACCTGTTGCGGCCCGGCGTGAGTTCTGGACAAATGAAGGCTCACTGCATTCGACGCGTCGCGTGATACACGCCCTAGTTGCATCAGACCCTTGTTCCCCACGTGCCCCAGCAACAGGTCAGTAGCAGGACTATTTTGTTTCAGAATGACCAGTAAAGGCGCCATACGAGGTGGCGTAGACGAGATTTCATTAACAAAACTGACCGAGGCCGGTGGATTTGAGCTCATTGCCGGGAGCGTGATGGCAGGGTTTTCTACGTCAGAGTTTTGTACGTCAATGGCTACCGACTTGCCCGGTATAAGTTTTTTGACCCATCTGAACATTCGGCCGGTAGGATCATCTCGATTGACCGGGTCCCCCTGCACGTAGGCGTATGCGTTCAAACCGCCCGCCGCAAAGGGACTCAATCGGTCCGCAGAAAAGAACCTCATCAGCGCGGTACTGTAGACCCTGTAACCATTCCCCAACAAATAGGCATGCTTCAACATACAAGACAGCTGGCCGTTGAATCCCAGTACGGTACTTTCAGTCAGCAATGCATCGTACCCATACGCTGTATAGCTGTGACGCTCTTTGCACAGCGGGTCCAGAATCAATAAAGGTGACCCCATGCCATCGGTGCCGATCAAGCGCGCGTTGGCGACACCGGTGGAACTCCCACTCACCTGCCCCACAACGAAACCCTGCCCCCGCATCAGGGAGTAGACGTGCTTGCCGGCCTTAACCGTAAAGGCTACACCCTGATTCTGATACCAGATTCTGATCATGATGGTTGCTCGGATGCCAAGTAAGAATGCCTCCCAGCATCACCGAACCCGATCGCCGCGCAAACTAGCAAAATTATCAGTTAAATTCCGAGTGCCGGTGTCAGCCCTCACCATGATTTCTCTGGAACGCCTCAGTCCCCATCGCCCTGACCTGCCTCTCGATCAACACCTCGAACGGACGCAACCGCGCCACCGTAATTTCGCCGGTAGGCGCATCTTCAAGCGGCTCAAGGCCAAGCTTGCAGGCGACGAAGGCCGGTACAGCCAACGACTGTTGCCACGTCAACCCGGCATTTTTGCCAGTAGCGATATGTAACGAGAGCCACCATGCTGAACGCTCAATCACCTGAAGGAGTAGGTCACATGCGCATTATCGCCGCAGTAGGTATCGCAACAGTGCTGGCAATGGGTAATGCATTTGCAGCAGATTGCCCGAAAGTTACAAGCATCACTCAATCTGCCGATGAACAAGACGGTATGGAAGGCATCGCTTACAGCGTAAAAAATAACGACGGTCAATGGGCTGGCTTCACCCCTAACGCGTCGGAGTCGGATCTCAGCGCATTTGAACTGAAGAACAAGAAAGATACAAAAACGTCGGTGATTTGCCGCTACGAGAGTGGGGATGAAGGCATCAGCCTGGCCTTGAAAAAGTAGACGGCCATTTTAAATGCCTAGTGTCCCGGACGCTTGATTCGTTTATCCACTCGATTTGCCTCACCAATGGTTCTTCGGCTTAGCGATTAACGAACCACCCCATTCGGGACACTGCTGTACGCAGATCGGCGAACCGGGACCTTGGAACCCGGCAGACCCGAAGTCCTCCCACGCACAGCCGCAATGGCACGAAGCTGCGGGCACACACAAAGCGCCTGCAATCGTGAGGAGAGAACGGCACTGACAGTGCAGGTGTCAGCCTTCACCGTGATTTCTTTGGAACGTCTCAGGCCCCATTGCCCTGATCTGCCCCTCGATCAACACTTCGAACGGGCGCAGCAACTCATCGAAACAGGCCGGCTGCTCCAGCACATTCAATGCCTGCACCACCGCCTCTATGGTCGACACCGCTCCCGGCTCCGGCGCCTTGCGCACGCGGTAGCGCGAGGGCGCCACCTGCGCCAGCGTCACCCTGGGCAACGCTTCGAGCAGCGGATTGAGGTACAAAAGCTTGCGAGCCTTGCGCCAGGTGCCATCAGGGACAATCAGCATGAGCGGCCTGTCGTCTGTATCGCCGTAGGCTGCAAGCACTTGGGCCTGCTCACCTGGGAACAACAGCACCGGCCGATACTCAGGTGCATCCAGCAAATCACCCAGGTCTTCAAACACCTCGCCGACGCGCAACTCGGCATTGACCAGGCCAAGGGCAGCCAGGCGTGCGGTATTCAGGGCGTGCGAGGTTTCACTGGGGTGCTGCAGCAGGACCACGCGGGTGCGGCTGTCGAGCGAGGGGATCAGTGGGCAAAGGCAGTGGTCGAGCGGGCGCAGGCAACGCTCGCAGCGGGGTCTGGACATCGGTTTCTCCTTACCGGGCGCAGTGTGCCACAGCCCTGAGGAAAAGCCCCACATCCTTGTGGGAGAGGCGATAAATCAGCGGTTGAAGCGCTCTGCCAGGCTGTGCAGATACTCGGCCATTCGCTCCAGGTCCTGGCTGATTTCAGCCCCCTGCTTGGCCTGCCCTGCCGTCTGGTCACACAGCTGGGCGATGCGCACGATCTGCTGGTTGATGTCTTCGGCCACGTGGCTCTGCTGCTCCGACGCCGTCGCCATCTGCTGGCTCATGCCGGTGATGCGGCTGACCGCCTGGGCAATCCCGGCCAGCGCCGACTGCACCGCCTCGACACTGTGCACGCTATCCCGCGAGATCTGCTCACCGCGGCTGGCAGTGCTTACCGCCCGCTCGGCGCCCGTGCGCAGGGAGGCAATGATCTGGTGGATTTCCTCGGTCGAGGTGCGCGTGCGCTGCGCCAGCGAGCGCACCTCATCGGCCACCACGGCAAAGCCCCTGCCCTGCTCACCCGCCCGCGCCGCCTCGATCGCGGCATTGAGCGCCAGCAAATTGGTCTGTTCGGCAATCGAGGTGATGGTGTCGACCACGCTGCCGATCGACTGGGTCTGCTCAGCCAGGGCATTGACCGCCTGGCCGATGTCGCTGACCGCCTCACTCATGCTGCCCATCGCCTTGAGGCTCTGCCGGGCCAGTTCGCTGCCCTGCTGCGCCAACTGATCGGCATCGCCCGCAGCATGCGCGGTGCTTTGCACGTTATGCGTCACTTCCTGAATGGTCGCCGCCATCTGCGCAATGGCGGTGGCCGACTGATCGGTCTCACTGCGCTGGCGATCGAGCATCTGCGCCTGGGCATCGGACAGGTCGGCTGACTGGGCTGCCCGCGACTTCACGCCGACGCCGGCGTCCACCAGGCGTGTCAGGGCGGTTTGCAGCCTCGCTTCCTCGCTGATGATCGCCAGGTCGAGCTGGCCGTGCAGGCCCGGGTTGTCACTGTACGTCAGCGCTACCAGCGGGCTGGTGAAGGCTTTGGGATGTTCGGCCAGTGTGCGGCGGATCGCCTGGTTATGCCGTTGTTCAATCAGGTACCAGGCCAACAGCATACTGGCCATCAGCACGCCCAGCGCTGCATAGGGCGGTAACCAGAGGTAGCCGGCGGCCGACAACAGGCCTGCGCCGATCAGCGGCCAGCCATCGCCAACGGCACGCCCCAGCCGCGCGGCCCAGGCTACAGCCGGGCGACCGGCGCGCAGACGCGCATACAGCCGTTCTGCGCGGCGGATCTGCTCACGGCTGGGCACCGAACGCACCGACTCGTAGCCGCTGATGCGGCCGTTTTCATAAATGGCGGTGACATAAGCACTCACCCAGTAGAAATCACCGTTCTTGGCGCGATTCTTCACCACGCCCATCCAGGGTTTGCCTTGTTTGATGGTGTCCCACATATGCCCGAAAACCGCCGGTGGCATGTCGGGGTGACGCACCAGGTTGTGGGTCTGGCCCACCAGCTCGTCGTAGGTGAACCCGCTGATGGCCACGAACGCGTCGTTGCAGTAAGTGATGCGGCTGTTCAGGTCGGTGGTAGAGATCAGCCGCTGGTCGCTGGAAAACGTTCTTTCATGCTCAGTGACGGGCAAATTCATGCGCATCTGGGCGGTCCTTGCTTGTATAGATGAAGGGGAAAATCATCAAAGCAAGTAGAGGTTTAGCAGAACGCCATCAGCCTAGTAGTCAGGTTTGTAGGAAATTTATTCATGCCGACGGAATGACCAAAACGTCCTGTTCATCAGCCAACATTGAGCTGGCTTTTGAGCAGGTCACGGAAGGTCTGAATCAAGGGTTCACGGCTGCGACCGCGGCGGACGATCAGCGAAAATGGCGCCTGATAGCCGAAAGTGGCCGGAGATAATACGCGCAGGTCGCCCTTGTCGACCCAAGCCTGGGCATAGTGCTCGGGCAGGTAGCCGATATAGGCACCTGACAGGATCAGAATGAGCTGCGCCTCCATGCTTTCGACGGTCGCCGCGCTGTGTTTGAAGCCATGCCGGGCCAACTCCGCCTGGCTCCAGTAACCGCGCCCGACCATGCGCTGCTGGGTCACCACCGGTTCGGGGATACGCCGCTCGGCGAACAACGGGTGGCGGCTGCTGCAGTACAACCAGTGCTGCTCGCGGTACAGCGGCTGGTAAACCAGGCCACTCATGCGCGAGGAGAACGCCCCGATGGCCAGGTCCAGGCGGTTGTCCTGCACGCCAAGCTGCAGCTCATAGGGGCTGGATACCGAAAGGTGCAGGTGCACCGCCGGGTGCTCCTGGCTGTAGGCTCCGATCGCTTCAGCCAACGGCAGCGCGCGGTCGCCCACGGTCGAGTCGATTACCCCGAGGTTGAGCGTACCGCGCAGCTCACCCTTGAGCGCTGCGGCGTATTGCTCGAAGCCATCGAGCTCCGCCAGCAGGCGCAAGGTCTCCTGATGGAACAGCTCGCCCTTGCTGGTCAGGCTGAAACCGCCACGCCCGCGGTGGCACAGCACGATGCCCAAGGCGCCTTCGAGCTGGCTCATGTAGGTACTGATGGCCGAGGTCGACAGGTTGAGATCGCGCTGGGCATTGGCGAAGCCTTGGTGGCGCACCACGCTGACAAAGATGCGCAGCAGTTTCAGGTCGGGCAAGGTCGAGGCCATGGTGCAACGGTTCCGCTGTGTCATTTGCGCGCAGTCTAACCGCTGCGATGGCGTTTAGTTCAGAAATTCCTGAAGTAAGTATTTGCCGGTAGCGATTTTTCCCACGCACTACCTTGAGCAGACTTGGCCGAAATGTCCCTGCCCGCCGGCATAACCACATTTCAAGGCGCGCGGCGGCACAGGTTCGAACAAACAAAACAATCGACCGACTGATGAGGCCCACCGTGGACAAAGTTCTCCATCAACCACTGGGCGGCAACGAAATGCCGCGTTTCGGCGGCATCGCCACCATGCTCCGTCTCCCCCACCTGCAAAGCGCCGAAGGCCTGGACGCCGCGTTCATCGGCGTGCCGCTGGACATCGGCACCTCGCTGCGCTCCGGCACCCGCTTCGGCCCACGGCAGATCCGCGCCGAATCGGTGATGATCCGCCCGTACAACATGGCCACCGGTGCCGCCCCGTTCGACTCGCTGTCGGTGGCCGACATCGGTGACGTGGCGATCAACACCTTCAACCTGCTCGACGCCGTGCGCATCATCGAAGAAGCCTACGACGAGATTGTCGAGCACAATGTCATCCCGATGACGCTGGGTGGCGACCACACCATCACCCTGCCGATCCTGCGCGCCCTGCACAAGAAGCACGGCAAGATCGGCCTGGTGCACATCGACGCCCACGCCGACGTCAACGATCACATGTTCGGTGAGAAAATCGCCCACGGCACCACCTTCCGCCGCGCGGTGGAAGAGGGCCTGCTCGATTGCGACCGCGTGGTCCAGATCGGCCTGCGCGCCCAGGGCTACACCGCCGACGACTTCAACTGGAGCCGCCGCCAGGGCTTTCGCGTGGTGCAGGCCGAAGAGTGCTGGCACAAGTCACTGGAACCGCTGATGGCCGAAGTGCGCGAAAAAGTCGGCGGCGGCCCGGTGTACCTGTCGTTCGACATCGACGGTATCGACCCGGCCTGGGCCCCGGGCACCGGCACCCCGGAAATCGGCGGCTTGACCACCATCCAGGCGATGGAGATCATTCGCGGCTGCCACGGCCTGGACCTGATCGGCTGTGACCTTGTCGAAGTCTCCCCGCCTTACGACACCACCGGCAACACCTCGCTGCTCGGTGCCAACCTGCTGTTCGAAATGCTCTGCGTGCTGCCCGGCGTCGTGCGCCGCTGAAACTTGCTGCACCCCGGCAGGAGCCATGAGGGAGGGCCACAGAGGCCCGCCAACACAAGACAAGACCGCCAGGCGCCGTGAAGCCGCCTGAGCGGTCGATCTCGCCATAATAAAGATAATCGGGAGACCCCCAATGGCCTTGGACATCATTGTTGTAATGATCTATACCGCCGGCATGCTCGGGCTGGGCTGGTATGGCATGCGGCGCGCAAAAACCCACGAAGACTACTTGGTGGCAGGGCGCAACCTGGGCCCGACCTTGTACATGGGCACCATGGCCACAACCGTGCTCGGCGGCGCCTCCACCGTCGGCACCGTACGCCTTGGCTATGTGCATGGCATCTCCGGTTTCTGGCTGTGCGCAGCCCTGGGCCTGGGCATCATCGCCCTCAACCTGTTCCTCGCCAAACCGCTGCTGCGCCTGAAGATCTTCACCGTGACCCAGGTACTGGAACGTCGCTACAACCCCATGGCGCGCCAGGCCAGTGCGGCAATCATGCTGGCCTATGCGCTGATGATCGGCGTCACCTCGACCCTGGCCATGGCGACTGTCCTGCAGGTGTTGCTGGACTTGCCGTTCTGGATGTCGCTGCTGCTCGGCGGCGGCGTGGTGGTGGTCTATTCGACCATCGGCGGCATGTGGTCGTTGACCCTGACCGACATCGTCCAGTTCGTGATCAAGACCGTGGGCCTGATGTTCATCCTGCTGCCGGTGTGCCTGTACAACGCCGGTGGCTGGGACACCCTGGTAGCCAAGCTGCCGGCGGCCAGCTTCGCCTGGACCACCATCGGCTGGGACACCATCATCACCTACTTCCTGATCTACTTCTTCGGCATCCTGATCGGTCAGGACATCTGGCAGCGGGTGTTCACCGCCCGTGACGAGAAGGTCTGCCAACGTGCCGGCACGACTGCAGGCCTGTACTGCGTGCTATATGGCCTGGCCTGCGCCCTGATCGGCATGGCCGCGCATGTGCTGATGCCGGACTTGGCCAACCCGAACAACGCGTTCGCCGAGATGATCAAGAGCCAGTTGCCTGATGGTATCCGTGGCCTGCTGATGGCCGCTGCCCTGGCAGCGATGATGTCGACCGCCAGCGCCGGCCTGCTGGCTGCCTCGACCACCATTACCGAAGACCTGTTGCCAAAACTGCGTGGCGGCAAGCAGTCGAGCCTGGGTGTCAGCCGCCTGTTCACCCTGCTCACCGGTTTGGTGGTGCTGGGCATCGCCCTGGCGGTGAACGATGTGATCAGCGCACTGACGCTGGCCTACAACCTGCTTGTCGGCGGCATGCTGATCCCGCTGATCGGGGCGATCTTCTGGAAACGTGCGACCACTGCAGGGGCCATCGCCAGCATGTCGCTGGGCTTTGCCACGGCGCTGTTGTTCATGTTCAAGGACGGGCTGGACGCCAATACGCCGATCTACTACAGCCTGGCGGTTGGCCTGGTGAGCTTCGTGCTGGTCAGCCTGCTGTCGCGTAAACCGGTGGGGGTGGTGACGCTGGCTTGAGGGTGAGATCGAGCGTCGCCCAGGCAGCGCTCGATCCCAAAGGTGCCGGCGCAATCCAAGCATGCGCTCGACCGCATGCACAACGCCCCGAAAACAACCAACAAAAAAGCCACGGCATCATCTCTGATATCGCGGCTTTTGTTGGTTTCAACGACGACGCGGCTGGCGCCTGCGCTGCTCTTCATCAGTCGGGATAGGCACCGGCTGCAAGGGTGGTGGTATCAGCCCCAGGGCGACAGCCAAGTCGTGGAGCCAGTTGAACATTTGGTTTTTCATAGTGCCCCCTTGACGGGTCAGCCTCTCGGTCAATCAATCCTGCGATGTTTCATACAGATCATAGCCCGATGTCCTGTATTACGCATGCCCTTGTACTTACAGATAGGGGCAAGTTTGACGCGGATCAAGCGGAAACGGTGGATTCCGACGGCTGGTTAATCGTTTCGCTTTGTTGCAAATCGACCCACGCCTGCAAATTCGCCCCTCGCATCCCCTGCCGCCACATCAGCCAGGTCACCGCCTGATCGAACGGCGCCTGCAGGCGATGGACCCGCACGCGGTCACGCCCCGGCAGGCTGTCGAGCATCGATTGCGCCATCAGCGCCACGCCCGCGCCGGCTATCACACAGGCCAGCATGCTCTGGTAAGACTCGATCTCCATTACCCGCCCCATGGGCGTATGTGCATGGGCATACCACGCCTCCAGGCGCATCCGGTAGGAACAGCCCTGGCGGAAGGTGAACACCGCCTTGCCCGCCACATCCCTGGCGCTGTGCACTGTTGGGTGTTCAGGGCTGGTGATCAGTACCAGTTCTTCTTCGCACAAGGGCACGCCATCGAGCCCCGCCAGGCTCGGAGGCCCGTCCACCAGTGCGGCGTCCAGGCGGTGGCTGAGCAACCCCTCGAGCAACTCGCCACTGGGGGCAGCCTGCACCTGCAAGTTAACGGCCGGATAGGCCTGATGGTAGCGCGCCAACAGCGCGGGCAGGTGAATGGCCGCCGTGCTGTACATGGTGCCCAGGACGAAGTCGCCGGCCGGCTGCCCGCCCTGTACCGCCGCCATGGCTTCGTCACGCAGCGCCGCCAGGCGGTTGGCGTAATCCAGCAGCACCTTGCCAGCGGGGGACAACTGCAGGCGCTGGCGTTCACGCAAGAAAAGCTCCACGCCCAGTTGCTCTTCAAGCTGGCGCAAGCGCGTGGACAGGTTCGACGGCACCCGGTGCAGGCGCTCGGCGGCGCGTGTGATGGAACCTTCCTCTGCGACCGCCTGGAAGATACGCAGCTGGCTGAACTCCATGACATTCTCCAAAACAGAACAACTTGATCATCATTATTCAATTTTATTGAAAACAAAAGCGCCCTAACCTGCCATCCATCGTTTACACCCGCGCAGGAGTGTCCTCATGTCGCCGTTCGTACAACTGCTGGCCAGCGCCGTAGCCCTGATGATGGCCATGGGCATCGGCCGCTTCGCTCTCACCCCACAACTGCCGCAACTGATCGCCGAAGGCCAGTTCGACCTGACCGCCGCCGGCCTGGTCGCGGCGGCCAACTACCTGGGTTATTTCATTGGCGCGGCAGACGCCATGTTCGCCCGCACCCCCGCCCAGGTCAGGCTGCGCCTGCATGGCGGCCTGTGGCTTTGCGCAGTGCTGACCCTGGCGTCCTGGGCTGCGGACGGGTTCTGGAGCCACCTGCTGCTGCGCTTCGGCACGGGTGTTGCCAGTGCCTGGGTGCTGGTGATGATCACCAGCCTCAGCCAGCAACTGGCCAACGCCAACAACCGTCCGCGCCTGGGCGCCCTGGTGTTCGCCGGGCCCGGCCTGGGCATCGCCGTCACCGGCCTGCTGGCATTGCTCGCTCACTTGCTCGGTATGAGCTCGGCAGCGTTATGGCTGGTGTATGCCGTTGCCGCGCTGGTCATGCTGCTGGCGGTGTACCCTTGGCTGCCTCGCGCTCTGGAACCCGCCGTGGTACCGAGCACGGTGCAGCAAGGGGCGACGCGCAGCGTTGGCATTGGCCGCCTTGGCCTGGTGTATGCCTTGTATGGCGTGGGTTACATCCTGCCGGCCACGTTCCTCTCGCAAATGGCCAACCAACAGTTCCAGGGCAACTG
Source organism: Pseudomonas sp. M2 (assembly GCF_015751845.1). Lineage (NCBI taxonomy): Bacteria > Pseudomonadati > Pseudomonadota > Gammaproteobacteria > Pseudomonadales > Pseudomonadaceae > Pseudomonas > Pseudomonas sp. M2. Next base: position 3,885,213 of record NZ_JADOUD010000001.1, on the reverse strand, counting down.
GATGGCCGATCTGTTCTGGCCAGCGTTTGGTGTGGCGGCGGCGATGGGCGTGGTGCTGGTGAGTGTGCGACGCGCCGGCCGCACTTCGGCCTGGCTGAGCGCGACCTTGTGGCTGCAAGGCCTTGGCGTGCTGGCCTGCCTGATGGGCGGTGGCCTTGGCCTCGCCTTGGGCGTAGTGCTCTGCGGTACGCCGTTCCTGGCATGCATGCAGTTGGTGATGCAACGCTCGCGGGAGCTCGCGCCGCATGCGACGCAGCGCAATGCCGGGCTGTTGACTGCGTGCTTTGCGCTGGGGCAATTGAGCGGGCCGTTGCTGGCGGCGTTGAGCAACCATTACAGCGGGAGCTTGCAGCCGGCGCTGGTAATGGCGGCGGCTGGGTTGGGGCTGGCGGGGGTATTGGTTCTTACCGGCACACGCAACAACCAGAACTGCCAAATTGCAGGGCGGGTTGCGTGATTGATCAAGCTTGATCAATACCGGCCCTGTCGCCGGCAAGCCGGCTCCCAAAGATGCCCCACTGCCCTCAGGTTTAGTGGGGTACCTGTGGGCCGGCTTGCCGGCGATAGGGCCAGTAACAGCAACCCCTATCCCACAAACCTGCGCAATTGCTGCTTCACCCAAGGCTCGGCACTGACCAGCACCACGCCGAGCAAAACCATTACGGCCCCGAGCACAAAATTCACGCTAAGCGGTTCATCCAGCAAGAGCACGCCAAACGTCACCCCAAATAATGGGGTAATAAAAGAAAACACCGCCAAATTCGAGGCCAAGTACTTACGCAGCAACCAGAACCACGTCAGGTAGCTGACAAACGACACCACAATGCCCTGGAACAGCACGCTGCCGACCGCCAAGGGCGTCCACGAGACCTTGTCGATCTGCCCGCTGAGCAAGGCGATCAGCACTAACCCGACAAAACCTACTGCCAGTTGGTAGAAGAGGGTCAACGTCGCAGGCGCCTCGGACAAGCGCGAACCCCGTACCACCACGGTCGTCGCCCCCCAAGCTAACCCGGCCAGCACACCGAAGGCATCGCCGAGCAGCATGCGCCCGTCCATTTCTTCGAACGACACGCCCCCGGCAAACGCAGTAGCAATTCCGCCGAACGCCAACAGAATGCCCAGCCACTGCAGCAGGCGCAGCCGCTCGCTGGGCAGCATGAAATGTAGCCCAAGTGCCGTGAACACCGGCGCGGTATAGAGGAACACAGACATGTGCGCCGCCGATGTCAGCTTCAGCCCCTCGGCGATGAACAGGAACTCCAGGCCAAACAAACCGCCGGCCAGCAACCCGCCACGCCAGGTGCTCCCCACCTGCCCCCAGCCACCGCGCCAGCAGATCATCAAGCCGACCAGCACCGCCGCAAGGCCGTTGCGCAGAGCTGCCTGCATCACCGGCGCAATATCAACCGCCGCAGACTTGATCAGTACCTGTTGGCAACCCCAGATCAGGCACAGCCCCAGCATGACCTGGAAGGCAAAGGCATCGGGATTCTTGCGGGCCGCACTCATGGGCGGCCCTCTTGGGTGATCGATGGCATGGGCAAGGCTCGGCAGTATTCAGAAAAGACCGATTATCGGTTTTTCCGGGCAGGCCTTGCCAGCCTCAATACGACCTCAAGCGATCTGCGCCTTCGCCGACACCTGCTCGAAGGTGGTTTCGTCCAGCGCATCTTCCTGGTCATCCAGTACCTGGCGCGGGTGCTCGAAGCCCGGGATGCTGCTGTCGATCAGGCTCAACAGCCGCGACCCGCGCTCGGTGAGCACGAAGTTCTCTCCATTGCCGCCATCCTCTGGCGGCCGGCTCTCGACGAAGCCGCGCTCGAATAGCAGCTTCTCGTACTCGCAGGCACGGGTTTTCAGATGGTCCACATCCCCCACCGGCTGGCCCTCGGCGGCCAGAGCCGCAGCGTGCTGCTCGGCATAGGGGCGTGGTGTGAAGCTGTGACCGGCGCCGTTCTGCACTTCGTGCAGCAAGCGCTCGATCAGGTCCCAGTCGTAGGTAATGCTCATGGCTATGGCCTCTTGCTGTGGACGCATGGGGTACACAGCTTGGGACCGGTCGCGGGTCTGGTGCGTTCCAAAAGATCTCAGCGCTGGCGCTGCTGGGCTTGCATGTACTGGCGCAGCAACTGATTAATCCGCGTCTGATAACCCGCCCCCTGATCCTTGAACCAGGTGAGGACATCAGCGTCCAGGCGAATGGTTACTGCCTGCTTCGCCGGGACACGCAGTTCAGCCTGCTGGAAGAAAGCCTGGTCCAACTCGGGGATATCCGAGGTATCAATATCTTTATCGTCCATTTGAGCCAGGCGGCTCCAATCAGTTTTCGATGCTTTGGTCATAGTGTTTGGCCTCCCATCTGGTGGCTTTACGTGCGGAAATGATGCGGATTACCTCACCCTGCCTCTCCGTGTACACGACTACCCCAAGCAAGGCATTGAGCCATCCCAAGCTTACCCAGCGCTCCTCAGCGTATTGTGCGCTGTCGTCCCGTCGGGTCAACATGGGATGGTTGAACATGTCGGGCACATCAGCGAAATCGATGCCGTGCTTTCGGATATTGGTTTGATTTTTCGTTGCGTCCCACTCAAATATCATGGGGCGCCCTGTATTTACAGATGTACATACGATACCTCCTCTTTCATCGCGAGACTAGGACGAGGTCACTCGCGCATCAATGGGGCCAGGAGGTTAAACGCCAGTTTCGGAAAGGGATTACAGCCAAGATAGAAAAGCCGCACAGATCCATTACAGGCCATAGCCTTCAGATCATTGCTGCTTCGTGAGATAGCCAATAAACAACCGAAACAACTCCGCATTCCCGGCAATCCCCAACCGCTGCCAGATGTTGTGCCGGTGCACCTTGACCGTCCCTTCCGAAATCCCCAGCGCCCGCGAGATCGACTGGCTGCTGTGCCCCTGCAAAATCAGCTTGGCCACATGCCGCTGGGTTTCGGTCAACTGGCCCTGGAGGATATTGACGAAGGCGTCTTCCAACTGGCTGTCCGAGTCCTGCGGGTCGGCCAGGTCTTCGGCATGAGCAAGGTGTAGGTGCTGGCTGAAAATGGCATCGATCAGCGGCGTCAGCGCAGCGAGGCGTTGGGTTTCATCGGTTTCGAACGCCCCCTTGTGCAAGCCGCGCATCAAGGAAAACACCAGCGCCGTGCGTGGCCGCACAGGGACGATGAAGCCGATTTCTTCGATCAAGCTGCCGTGGTGCGACGAGACACAGGGGTGGATGTCGGGCAAGATGGAAAAGCCCGAGGCGAAGAAGCTGTCCGGCGCCAGCTCGCTCATGCGCCACAGCCCCGTGGGGTGATTGTTGGTGCAAGCGACGTAGAACGGGTCGAGCAAATAGCCCCCGCGCAGATACGCCTTGAGCGTACGCTCGGTCACCCGCTGGTTGTAGCCATCGTGCACCAACAGCGCCGGCTGGTTGAAGCGAAACAGGTAAGCGCAGCTCATGTCGAAATCGACTACGCCCTTGAGCGCAGTGTCGATGGCCGGGCCCAGTGCGTCGCTGCCGATGCTGCGAATCACCGTGGCCAGGCGGTTGGCGTGGTCGCTGTTCATGGCTGCGGCCTGTGCGCGCGCGAACATGTGGCAGGCGCCCTTGGTGGTGCAGTAGAGCACTTCCATCGGCGTGCCCACCACGGCCGAAATCGACGACGTGCAGATCACGCTGCCGCCACCGGCGGCCAGCATGCCCGGCAGCACTGCCTTGGTCACCAGGAACATGCTTTTCACGTTGACGCTCATCAAACGGTCCCAATCGGCTTCGCTGGTCTCCAGAAAGGGCCCGGCAGCGATGATGCCTGCGTGATTCATCAGCACCGTGATCGGCCCGAAGTGCGCCTGGGCCTGGCTGACGGCGCGGTGCACCTGATCGGCCACGGAAACGTCTGCCGCGACGAACAGGGCTTGTCCGCCCGTTGCATTGATGCGCGCCGCTACGGCTTCACCTTGGCTGCTGGGCAAGTCGAGGATCGCCACCTTGGCGCCCTCGGCGGCAAACAGCTCCGACGCTGCCAGGCCACATCCCCCTGCCCCGCCGGTAATCAGTGCCACCTTGCCTTTCAATCGATCCATGGGTCTGCTCCTCGGTTGTTCTGGTTGTGGCTCCAAACTAGAGCCGAGGGCAGTCGGGGTCCATATACCCAGGGGTATAGGCCAGGTGCACAGGGGCTTCCGCCGGTCGTGGAGGCGGAACTTACCGGCATGCAGGCGCCTCCACCGGGCATCCCCACCGCCGGAGGTATAAAGGATGAAACCGCTGCTGCGCATCGCCTGTGCGACCGCCCTGTTCTGCGCCCTGCCCGCCTGGGCCTGCACGCCGGAAGAGGCCACCCAGAAACGTGAAGAACTGGCCGGGCTGGTGAGCCAGCTGACCGAACAGAACCCGCAGAAAGCCAAGGAAATTAACGATGAGCTCCAGGGGATGGAGCTGGGGACGGCGAGCAAGGACTTGCCCGACAAGTGTCAGCTGATCGACAAGCGGATCAAGGAGCTGAAGGAGGCGGAGAAGAAGGCGGATTGATCTATTACATCAAGACCCAATCGCCGGCAAGCCAGCTCCCACAGTGATCGCATCGCCCTTGAGGCTGATGGAGTACCTGTGGGAGCCGGCTTGCCGGCGATAGGGCCAGCATTGACTGATTACTCAGCAGCAGGCTTGCGCTTTTTCAGCGGTGCCAGGCCATCGGAGCTGGTCAGCGGTGCATTGGCCTTCGGCTTGGCGGTAGGCTTGCGCTTCACGGCCTTCTTGTCGCCAGTTTTCTTCTCGGTCTTTTTCTTCTTGGTGCCGGCAGCCTTGCCCGACGCCTTGACCTTCTTGGGCCCGTTGTAGGTGCCTTTCACTTCCTTGATCACACGGCGCTCGAACTGCTGCTTGAGGTAGCGTTCGATGCTGGACATCAGGTTCCAGTCATTGTGGGTGATCAACGAGATCGCCAGACCTTCGCCGCCGGCACGGCCGGTACGGCCAATGCGGTGCACATACTCGTCGCCGCTGCGCGGCATGTCGAAGTTGATCACCAGGTCCAGGCCGTCGATGTCCAGGCCACGGGCCGCCACGTCGGTGGCTACCAGCACCTTGGAGCTGCCCTGCTTGAAGCGCTCGATGGCCAGCTTGCGGTCCTTCTGGTCCTTTTCACCGTGCAACACGAACGCTTTTACGTCCTTGGCGACCAAGTGGCCGTAGATACGGTCGGCAAGCACGCGGGTGTTGGTGAAGATGATCGCCTTGTCGAATTTTTCGTTGGCCAGCAGCCACTGCACGATCGCCTCTTTGTGCTGGTCGTGGTCAGCGGTGATGACCTGCTGGCGGGTGCCTTCCGCCAGCTGCGAAACACTGTTGAGCATCAGGTGCTCAGGGTCTTTCAGCACTTTGCCGATGATGTCGCGCAGGGCCGCGCCGCCGGTGGTGGCCGAGAACAGCAGGGTTTGCTCGCGGTTCTCACACTCCTTGCACAGGCGCTCCATGTCTTCGGCGAAGCCCATGTCGAGCATGCGGTCGGCTTCGTCGAGGATCATCACCTGCACGTGGGACAGGTCGAGGTTGCCGGCATTGAGCTGCTCGAGCAGGCGGCCCGGGGTGCCGATCAGCACGTCCGGCACCTTGCGCAGCATGGCGGCCTGTTCCTTGAAGTCCTCACCGCCGGTGACCAGGCCCGCCTTGATGTAGGTGAACTGCGAGAACAGCTGCACTTGCTTGAGGGTCTGCTGGGCCAGCTCGCGGGTCGGCAGCAGGATCAGCGCGCGGATCTCGACGCGCGCGCCTTTCAGGTCGACCAGGCGGTTGAGCAGCGGCAGGACGAAGGCCGCGGTCTTGCCGCTGCCGGTCTGCGCGGTCACACGCAGATCACGCCCTTGCAGGGCCAAGGGGATGGCCGCGGCCTGCACCGGGGTTGGCTCGACAAATTTAAGCTCGGCCACGGCTTTAAGCAGGCGTTCATGCAGGGCGAATTGGGAGAACACGGAGGTAACCTCAGGCAAGTGCGGGAAATTCAGTTGCATAGGGTAACGTTTTCTGCAGCCGGAGCCGAATTTCTTTTGGCAACTTTGTCGCCATCCGCGCTCTAATGGCGCTTCGTTTCGCAAGCAAAGACCGTACTCAAGCTCATGGATATGCAAAAACTCTGGCGCGACAGCCTCGACCTGTGGGGCACCCTCGACCAACACCCGATGCTCCACGCCGCCATCGGCCTGGCCGTGCTGCTGCTGGTTTCCCTGGTAATCGGCCGCCTGGCGCGCTTTCTGATCCTGCACGGCACGCGCCTGCTGGCCCGCCAGCCTGCGCTCAAATGGCTCGACGACCTGCGCCACAACAAGGTGTTTCACCGCCTGGCGCAGACCACACCGTCGCTGGTCATCCAGTTCGGGCTGAAACTGGTACCGGAGCTGTCCGATACCGCCCAGCACTTCCTTGGCAATATGGCGCTGGCGTTTACCCTGCTGTTCATGACCCTGGCGCTGTCGTGCCTGCTCGATGGCCTGCTCGACATCTATGCCCGCACCGAACATGCCCGCACCCGCTCGATCAAGGGCTATGTGCAACTGGCGAAGATGATGCTGTGGATTTTCGCCTCCATCGTCATCGTCGCCACCCTGATCGACCGTTCACCCCTGTTGCTGCTGTCAGGCCTGGGTGCGATGTCGGCAGTATTGCTGTTGGTGTACAAGGACACCCTGTTGTCGTTCGTCGCCAGCGTGCAGCTCACCAGTAACGACATGCTGCACGTCGGCGACTGGATCGAAATGCCCCAGGTCGGCGCCGATGGCGATGTGGTCGATATCACCCTGCACACGGTGAAGGTGCAGAACTTCGACAAGACCATTGTCTCGATCCCCACCTGGCGGCTGATGAGCGAGTCGTTCCGCAACTACCGCGGCATGCAGCAATCGGGCGGCAGGCGGATCAAACGCAGCCTGTTCATCGATGCGGCGGGCGTGCGTTTTCTCACCCGAGAAGAAGAACAGCGCCTGAGCGGAGTGCGCCTGCTCGCTGACTACCTGGCCGGCAAGCGCCAGGAGCTCCATGAATGGAACGAAGCCCTGGGGCCGGTGGCCGAGCTGTCGGCCAACCGACGCCAGCTGACCAACATCGGCACCTTCCGCGCCTTTGCCCTGGCCTACCTGAAGAACCACCCCAACGTGCACCAGGGCATGACCTGCATGGTCCGGCAGATGCAGACCGGCGCCGAGGGGGTGCCGCTGGAGATCTACTGCTTCACCACCACGACCGTGTGGGCCGAGTACGAACGGATCCAGGGGGATATCTTCGATTACCTGCTGGCGGTGTTGCCGGAGTTTGGGCTGAGCTTGTATCAGCAGCCGAGCGGCAATGACATGCGCGTGGGGCTGGCGGGGCGCGCTTCGGTAGAGCCAGTGCCGCGTCGCCTGGAAGAAATGAGCGAGGCTTGAGATTGTTGGGGCCGCTTTGCGGCCCTTTCGCGACACAAGGCCGCTCCTACCGGGGATTTGCGTTCTCCGTAGGAGCGGCCTTGTGTCGCGAAAGGGCTGCGCAGCAGCCCCAAATCACCCCGCATAACCCAGCAGGTACAACAACCCGGTCAAGGTGACTAAAGAAGCTACCGTCGACAACAAGATCGTCCGCGATATCAGCCCCGCTTCCCGGTTGTAATACTCCGCCAGCATGAAGGGCCCGGTCCCCGTCGGCAGCGCCGCCAGCAGTACCGCTGAAACAGCCCACATGTTCGGCAGGCTGAATACCTTGAACGCCAACACCCAAGTCAGCGCTGGCTGCCCTACCAGCTTCATCGCAACCAGTGGCCATGGGCTGGCCTGAGCGCCGCTGCGTTTCTCTGCCAGAAACGCCCCCAGCGAAATCAATGCACAGGGCGTGGTGGCCAAGGCCAGCATGTCGAGAAAATGCATCACCGGCTCCGCCAACCCCAACCCGGACATTGCCCAAGCGGCCCCAGCCACGGGCGAAATCACCAGGGGGTTCTTCGCCAGCGCCTTGCCCACTACCCACATGGCGCGGCCGATCCGCTTCTCTTCCTGTAGGCCAATTTCGATCAGCGTCAGCGATATCGCGAACACCAGGCAGACCACGATCAACGAAGAAATCAACGCAGGCTGCAGCCCGGGCTGACCGAAAAGCAGCAAACACAGCGGGATGCCGATATAGCCGGTGTTGGCATACCCCGCGCTGAGCCCGTCGATGCTGGCCGCGACCAGCCCGTGGCCGCTGAACAGCCGCCAGGCCAGCGTGGCCACGAACATCGCCAGCGCCCCTGCGCCAAAGGCCACGATGAACCCTGGGTGCCATACCTCGCTCCAGGTTGCGGTGGCTGTGACCTTGAACAGCAGGGCCGGCAGGCACAGCCAGACCACCATCTTGTTGATCTCGGCCGCAGCCTTGTCGCCAAGCTTGTTGGTCCGGCGGCAAAGATAACCGACCAGGATCAACGCAAAGATCGGCGCGACGATGACCAGGATGGTGTGCATGTCAGGCCCTGCGCACCAGCGGTGCATCCGTGCGGCTGCCCAGGCGGCTCAGCCACACGGAGGCCAGGATGATCGCGCCACCGATGAGCAAGCGCCCCAATGGCTCGTGCTGGTTCCAGATCAGCAGGTTGAGCAGCAGCCCCACCGGCACGTGCAGGTTGTTCATCACCGCCAGCGTAGCGCCGGACACCATGCAGGCCCCCTTGTTCCACCAGTACAAGCCCAGCGCTGTCGGGCACAGCCCGAGGAACAGCAGCACCAGCCATTGCACGTCGGTGCTCGGCAAATGCTGGGTGTTGCCAAACAGCAGGAAAGCCGGCAGCACGACGATCAACGCCCCCAGGTAGAAGTAGCCGAAACGCTTGTAATGCGGCAGGTCGCTGGGGTGGCGGGCAACCAGATGGCGGTACAACACCTGGCCAGCAGCGTAGGTGAAGTTGGCCAACTGCAGCAGCAAAAAGCCGATGAAGAAGTCGCCACTGATGCTGTCGAAGCGGATCACCGCCGCCCCTGCGACCGCGACCAAGGCCGCGAGCAAGGCCCATGGGTTGAAGCGGCGGTTCAGCGCATCCTCGATCAGGGTCACGTGCAGTGGCGTGAGGATCGTGAACAGCAGCACCTCAGGTACGGTCAGCACGCGGAAACTCAGGTACAGGCAGACATAGGTGATGCCGTACTGCAGCGCACCGATCAGCAGCATCGAGCGCATGAAGCGCGGCTCGACCTGGCGCCAGCGGGTCAGCGGCAGGAAAACCAGGCCCGCCAGCACCACGCGTGCGAGCACGGCAAAGTAGCTGTCGACGTGCCCGGCCAGGTACTCGCCGATCAGGCTGAAGGAAAACGCCTGGATCAGCGCGACGATTATCAGGTAGCCCATGGTTGCCTCTCGTAAATCAAGGCCGCGACCTTAGCGGGTTGCGACCGATGTGTTCAACCATGCGCAATGTGGGGGTTGCGCATTTCATGGGCGTGAGTGATTCACACACAAAAAAAAACCCGGCCATCGAGGCCGGGCAGGTACACCCAAAGGAGCAAACAAGGTGTCAGGGTTGGGAATTGGTTGACGCTCAGGCCACCGCAGCCAACTTGGCCTTGGCCTGGTTGATGCCTTTCTCGTGGAAGTCACCGCTCATGTTCAGGCCTTCGGCATGGATGAAGTTCACATCGTGAACGCCGATGAATGCCATCACCTGGCGCAGGTACGGCTCCTGATGGTCGCTGGTGGCGCCGGCGTGGATGCCGCCACGGGCTGTCAGGACAATGGCGCGCTTGCCGGTCAGCAGGCCTTGCGGGCCGGTCGGGGTGTACTTGAAGGTGATGCCGGCACGCAATACGTGGTCAAGCCAGGCCTTGAGCGTGCTGGGGATGGTGAAGTTGTACATCGGTGCAGCCATCACCAGCACGTCGGCCGCCAGCAGCTCATCTGTCAGCTCATTGGAACGGGCCAGGGCCTCCAGTTCAGCGGCATTGCGCTGCTCTTCAGGCTTCATCCAGCCACCGAGCAGGTTGGCGTCCAGGTGCGGCACCGGGGTCACCGCCAGATCGCGAACGGTGATCTCGTCGGCCGGGTGCGCTGCTTGCCAGTGTTCGATGAAGTCACGGGTCAGTTGACGGGAAACGGAATCCTGCTGGCGGGCGCTGCTTTCGACGATCAGTACGCGGGACATGGGTGCCTCCAACGGCAAAATGGGTTGCGATTCGATGGAGGTGAGATTAAGGCTTGACCTATCGATAAAAAAGCGTAAAAAGTGGGTGCAATCTATCGATTAATCAGTTTTATTCCGCTTTGCAGTTCACTGCGATGCGCAGCTTGATGATCTGCCGGTTGAACTTGGCCGTGACGTCCACACTTTTGCCCGCCGGTACATTCACCCGGCGTACCCGTGGCGCTTCCGGGCCGTTGCGGAACGTCACCTTGCAGGCCGCCGGCACTTGCCCATAGTTGTTCAGGGTGATGGCTCCGATGTCGTACGCGGTGTCGTAGGCGGTGTAGTCCAGCTTGACTCCGGCCAGTTCCTTCTCCACGTCGATGGGGTAAGCCATGGCCCCGAGGGGCAGGCACATCAGTATTGCCGCACAACATTTCTTCATGGGGCGCTCTCCTTGAAAGAGCGCAGCTTAGGTCAACAGGAGCCAAAGATGAAAGCGCCGCGCGTAACCCTGGATCAGTGGCGAACCTTGCAGGCAGTGGTCGATCACGGTGGGTTTGCCCAGGCAGCCGAAGCCCTGCACCGCTCGCAGTCATCGGTCAGTTACACGGTGGCGCGCATGCAAGAGCAGCTCGGCGTACCACTGCTGCGCATCGATGGCCGCAAAGCCGTGCTGACCGAGGCGGGCAACGTGCTGCTGCGCCGCTCACGGCACCTGGTCAAGCAGGCCAGCCAGCTTGAAGACCTGGCTCACCACATGGAGCAAGGCTGGGAAGCCGAGGTACGTGTAGTGGTCGATGCCGCCTACCCCAGTGCCCGCCTGGTACGTGCCCTGGCCGCGTTCATGCCGCAGAGCCGCGGTTGCCGGGTGCGCCTGCGCGAGGAAGTGCTGTCCGGCGTCGAGGAGGTGATGCATGAAGGTATCGCCGACCTTGCCATCAGCAGCTACAGCATTGGCGGCTATCTGGGCACCGAGCTCAGTGCCGTGGAGTTCGTGGCTGTCGCCCACCCCGAGCACAGCCTGCACCGCCTGGGCCGGGAGATCACGTTCCAGGACCTGGAAAGCCAGTTGCAAGTGGTGATTCGCGACTCCGGCCGCGCCCAACCCCGCGATGTCGGCTGGCTCGGCGCAGAACAGCGCTGGACCGTCGGCAGCCTGGGTACCGCCACGACCTTCGTCAGCAGCGGGCTGGGCTTTGCCTGGCTGCCGCGGCACATGATCGATCGCGAACTGCGCGAAGGCGTGCTCAAGCCGCTGCCACTGGACCAGGGTGGCAGCCGTCATCCACTGTTCTACCTTTATTCGAGCAAAGAGAAGACCTTGGGCCCGGCCACGCAGATTCTCATCGACCTGCTGCGCAATTTCGACACCGCGCCACTGGACGTGCCCTTCGCAGCCCCCCCGCAAGCCTGAGAGAACCGCGCCCATGGCCTATTTCGAACATGAAGGATGCTCGCTGCATTATCAGGAATACGGCCAGGGTGAACCCCTGGTACTGCTGCACGGCCTGGGCTCGAGCAGCCAGGATTGGGAGCTGCAGGTACCCGCGCTCAGCCGCCATTACCGGGTGATCCTCATGGACATCCGGGGCCACGGCCGCTCCGACAAGCCCAATGATGGCTACCAGATCGCCACATTCAGCGAAGACCTGCTGGCCCTGCTCGAACACCTGCAGACCGGCCCGGTGCACTTCGTGGGGCTGTCGATGGGCGCCATGGTCGGGTTTCAATTCGCCGTCGACCATCCGCAGTGGCTGCGCAGCCTGTGCGTCGTCAACAGCGCCCCCGAGGTCAAGCGCCGTACGCGCAACGACTGGGTCTGGTGGGCCAAGCGCTGGGGCCTTGCGCGCATCCTGAGTGTCGAGACGGTCGGCAAGGGCCTGGCCCAGCGCCTGTTCCCCAAACCGGAGCAAGCCGACTTGCGCCAGAAGATGGCGCAACGCTGGGCGCGCAACGACAAACGCGCCTACCTCAAGAGTTTTGACGCCATCGTGGACTGGGGCGTGCAGGAACGCATCGGCCAGATACACTGCCCCACGCTGGTGGTCGCTGCCGACCACGATTACACCCCGGTACAACTCAAAGAGCGCTACGTTGCCCTGATGCCGCAGGCAAGGCTGGTAGTCATCGATGATTCCCGGCACGCTACACCCCTCGATCAACCCGAAGTCTTCAACCAGACTTTGCTGCGGTTCCTCGCAGCCGCTTCCACCTCTCAAGGATCTTTGAGCCCATGCTGAAAAAACTTCTGCTCACCGCCTGCTCGGTCGCCTTTGCCACCACCGTCATGGCCTCCGACAAGACCCCTCACGTAGTGCTCGACACCAGCTTCGGCCAGGTCGAAATCGAGCTCGATGCCGAGAAGGCGCCGGTCAGTACCAAGAACTTCCTCGAATACGTCGACAGCGGTTTCTACAACAACACCATTTTTCACCGTGTGATCCCGGGCTTCATGGTCCAGGGCGGTGGGTTCACCGAGCAGATGGTGCAAAAGCCGACGCGTGACCCGATCCGCAACGAAGCCGGCAACGGTCTGCAGAACACCCGCGGCACCCTGTCGATGGCACGCACCTCCGACCCGAACTCGGCCACCAGCCAGTTCTTCATCAACGTGGCCGACAACGATTTCCTGAACCCGGGCCGTGACCGTGGCTATGCAGTGTTCGGCAAAGTGACCAAGGGTATGGAGGTGGTCGACCAGATCGTCAACTCGCGCACTACCGTCAAGAAAGGCATGAGCGATGTGCCGGCCGATCCGGTGTTCATCAAGTCCGCCAAACGCATCGACTGACTGCAGGCTTCACAAGGACGTGAAACCGCCTGAGGGTCGGGTTGAACAGGAGTGTTGTCACCCATGCTGTACCGCCGTTTCGAGCAACTGATCGACATCTTCCGCGACGCGCCCAGCGAGTCGCCGCCAACCCAGGTGTGGCCCTTCTACCTCTATTATCTGCGCCAGGTGTGGCCGAGTTTTCTCGCCCTGCTGGTGGTCGGCCTGGTTGCCTCGCTGATCGAGGTGGCGATGTTCAGCTACCTGAGCCGCATCATCGACCTGGCCCAGGGCACGCCCAATGCCAATTTCTTCAGCGAGCACAGCGGCGAGCTGATCTGGATGCTGGTGGTGGTCCTGCTGCTGCGGCCGATCTTCTTTGGCCTGCATGACCTGCTGGTGCACCAGACCATCAACCCGGGCATGACCAGCCTGATCCGCTGGCAAAACCACACCTATGTGCTCAAGCAGAGCCTCAACTTCTTCCAGAGCGATTTTGCCGGGCGTATCGCCCAGCGCATCATGCAGACTGGCAACTCGCTGCGCGACTCGGCCGTGCAGGCGGTGGACGCGTTGTGGCACGTGCTGATCTATGCGATCACCTCGCTGGTGCTGTTCGCCGAGGCCGACTGGCGCCTGATGCTGCCGTTACTGGTCTGGATTGCCAGCTATGTCGCCGCACTGTTTTATTTCGTGCCACGGGTCAAAGAGCGCTCGGTGATCTCCTCCGATGCCCGCTCCAGGCTGATGGGGCGCATCGTCGACGGCTACACCAACATCGCCACCCTCAAGCTGTTCGCCCACACCGACCACGAGCAGCAGTACGCCCGCGAAGCGATCCGCGAGCAGACCGAAAAGACCCAGCTGGCGTCGCGGGTGATCACCAGCATGGACGTGGTCATCACCAGCCTCAACGGCTTGCTGGTGGTCGCCACCACCGGCCTGGCCCTGTGGCTGTGGAGCCAGTCGCTGATCACCGTCGGCGCCATCGCCCTGGCCACCGGGCTGGTGATCCGTATCGTCAACATGTCGGGCTGGATCATGTGGGTGGTCAACGGCATCTTCGAGAACATCGGCATGGTGCAGGACGGCCTGCAGACCATCGCCCAGCCGGTCACCGTCACCGACAAGCCCAAGGCAGCGCCGCTGGACGTGAGCCGTGGCGCGGTGCGTTTCGATAACGTCGACTTCCACTACGGCAAGGCCCGCAACGTCATCGACGGGCTGAACCTGGACATCCGCCCGGGCGAAAAGATCGGCCTGATCGGCCCCTCCGGCGCCGGCAAGTCGACCCTGGTCAACCTGCTGCTGCGCCTTTACGACGTGCAGGGCGGGCGTATCCTGATCGACGGGCAGGACATCGCCGAGGTGAGCCAGGCCAGCCTGCGGGCGCAGATCGGCATGATCACCCAGGACACCTCACTGCTGCATCGTTCGATCCGCGACAACCTGTTGTACGGCCGCCCGGATGCCAGCGAGCAAGCGCTGCACGAGGCGGTGCGCCGGGCCCGTGCCGACGAATTCATTCCTCAGTTGTCGGATGCCCAGGGCCGCACGGGCTTCGACGCGCATGTGGGCGAGCGCGGGGTCAAGCTGTCCGGTGGCCAGCGCCAGCGCATCGCTATAGCCCGGGTGCTGCTCAAGAACGCGCCCATCCTGATCATGGACGAGGCCACGTCAGCACTGGACTCGGAGGTCGAAGCGGCGATCCAGGAAAGCCTGGAAACCCTCATGCAAGGCAAGACGGTGATCGCCATCGCCCACCGCCTCTCGACCATTGCGCGGATGGACCGCCTGGTGGTGCTGGACAAGGGGCATATCGTCGAAAGTGGCAGCCACAGTGAACTACTGGCGCAACAAGGCTTGTATGCCAGGCTGTGGCATCACCAGACGGGCGGGTTCGTCGGGGTGGATTGAGGCCTGTCGGGTTTCAATCCCGGCGGTAAGGCAACATCCCCCGTGCCTCTTCGGCATAGCCCATAACCCCTGCCCGCTCCTGCTGCAGGAAATCGTCCACCGCCCGGCGCAGGCCTGGGTGAAGCAGATAATGCCAGGAGCGGGTCAGCACCGGCTCGAAGCCACGAATCAGCTTGTGCTCGCCCTGCGCGCCGGCATCGAAGCGCTGCAAGCCTTCGGCAATCGCAAAGTCCATGCCCTGGTAGAAGCAGGTTTCGAAGTGCAGCCGGTCGAACTCATCCAGGCAGCCCCAGTACCTCCCAAACAGGCTGTCGCCACCCACCAGGCTCAGGGCCATGGCGACATCGCGACCGCCTTGACGCGCCATCACGACCCTTAGGGCCTCGGGCATGCGCTGCGCCAGCAGGCTAAAGAATTCGCGGGTCAGATAGGGCGTACGCCTGCGCACTGCGTAGGTGTTGGCGTAGCAGAGGTAGACGAAATCCCATTGGGCCTCATCAAGTTCATCGCCACGGTACCAACGAAAGTCGATGCCCTGCCCTGCAACCTGCTCACGTTCCTTGCGCATCTGTTTGCGCTTGCGCGAACTCAAGCTGTCGAGAAAGTCCTGAAAGTCGCGGTAGCCATGGTTGCGCCAGTGGAACTGACATCCCAGGCGCTCCATCCAGCCCGGCAGGCCGGCCATCTGTGCATCCAGGCCAGGGTCGGTGAAGTTGATGTGAGCCCCGGATAGCCCGCCTTTGCCCAGATACTCAGGCAATGCCTGGAGCATGAGCAGGCCATCGGCCGGGTCAACGCTGAGCAGGCGCGGCCCGCTGACCGGGCTGAACGGCACGGCGCCGAGCAGTTTGGGGTAATAGGCAATACCAGCACGCTCGCAGGCGTCGGCCCAGCCATGATCGAACACGTACTCGCCGTACGAATGCCACTTGCGGTACGCCGGCAACAGCGCACGCACTTGCCCGTCACGCTCCAGCACCAGGTGTTCCGCCGCCCAGCCGGTGGCTGGCGCAACACTGCCGCTGTCCTCCAGGGCGCTCAGGAACGCATGGCGCAGGAAGGGTTGGCCGGCAGGTACCAAGGCGTCCCAGGTCGCGGCAGGCAGGTCACGCAGATGGGCAAGGCTATAGAGGCTGGTCACGATGTCGACTCGCGGAGTGAGGGCATCAGTATCAGGGAATACCGGCCTCTCACTCAAATGCCGAATGCCGGCCCGATCCTTTCATTCTCAATTACTTAACGGCAGTGCCACCAAATAGACATTATTCTGTCATTCGCCCCCGCAATACTTGCGCCTGTTTTCCGGAACCCTAGAACCTGTCTATTCAGGCCCTTTCCGAAGACATGCCAACATGGGGGTGGACGCTGAGCCTCCCCAATATTTTTCAGTAGGGAGAACCTTATGCGTCTTGTTTCTACACTTACCGGAGTGAGCCTCACCGGCATGATGCTGGCTCTGAGTACTCCGGCCAGTGCGGCTGTCGACGCCAAGCTGCTCGAAATGCTCCGCGCCAACGGCTCGATCAACCAGGCGCAGTACAACGAACTGCAAGGTGACCTGGCAAAAGAAACCAAGGAAAAGGCCGACCAGAAAGCTCAGTCAGAACGCATGAGCTCCTTCGAACAGAAAGTGGCTTGGGCCGCCAAGACCCAGGTCAAAGGCGATATCCGCCTGCGCTACGAGGACGTCAACGTCGACGACCCGAACAGCAGCAGCGGCAACCAGGACCGCCAGCGCGTTCGCGCCCGCGTCGGTTTCTACAGCGAGATCAACCCGCAAGTCGACGCAGGCATCCGCATCGCCACCGGCAGCAGCGCAGACCGCCGTTCGACCAACCAGAGTTTCGATAACTACTTCGACAAAAAATCGCTGTGGGTCGACCAGGCCTACCTCGACTGGCACCCGAGCGCAGTACCGAACCTGCACCTGATCGGCGGCAAGATGGCACAGCCTTGGGTGAGCATGGGTGACATCATCTGGGACGGCGACATCAACCCGGAAGGCGTTGCCGCCACCTACAAAGCCGACCTCGGCGGCGCCGAAGTCTTCGCCAGCGCGGGCCAGTACACGCTCAAGGACAACGTGGACGGCGACGGCGTGCAGTACAAGCACGACGCCCAGGTCTACCACGGCCAGTTGGGCGCCAAGTTCGCCCCGGCCGATGTGCTCAAGCTCACCGTCGGCGCGAGCATCTATGGCTACGACAACGACAAGGAAGCGACCATCCTGCAGTCGTTCGGCAATACCACCAACGAGTTCAACCTGGTGGAAGGCTTCGGCCAGGTGGACTTCACCGGCTTGGCCATCCCGCTGTCGGCGTATGGCCAGTACGTGAAGAACACCGAAAGCACCGATGGCGAAGACCAGGCCTGGCTGGCTGGCCTGAAGACCAAAGTCGGCGCCTGGAGCCTGGATTACAACTACCGCGATGTTCAGCGCAACGCCGTGGTCAGCCTGTTCACCGACTCCGACTTCGGCAACGGTTACACCGGCTCGCGCGGCCACAAGTTCAAGGTCGGTTATGAAATTGACAAGAACTTCTCGCTGGGCGCTGCCTACCTGATGGCCAAGACCGACCTGTCGCAGTTGCCGAACAGCGATGCCGATGTCGACACGCTGCAGGTGGACCTGGAAGCCAAGTTCTAAGCTGCAACGCCTGAGCTTCACTCAAGGCGGGAAATGCCGACCCCATCCGGCATTTCCTGCCTTTTTTTGCCTGCGAGAAACGCACTGGCCCTGCGGCCGGCAAGCCGGCGCAGGGCTGACTGTCAGCGTTTACGCAGAATCACACTACCAATCGAGTAGCCCGCACCAAACGAGCTCAGCACGCCCAGCGAACCCTTGGCCAGGTCATCCTGGTACAGGTGGAAGGCAATCACCGACCCCGCCGAACTGGTGTTGGCATAACGGTCGAGAATGACTGGTGCATCTTCCTCGGCCACTTCACGCCCCAGCAGCTTCTTGACGATCAGCTGGTTCATGCTCAGGTTGGCCTGGTGCAGCCAGAAGCGCTTGACGTCGGAGGGCTGCAGATCGTTCTCGCCCAGGTGCTTGCCGATCAGCTCGGCGACCATCGGGCAGACTTCCTTGAATACCTTGCGGCCTTCCTGCACGAACAACTTGTCCCGCGTACCGACGCCCTCTTCCGCAGCACGGTTGAGGAAGCCGAAATTGTTGCGGATATTGTTGGAGAACGAGGTCTGCAACTTGGTACCGAGGATATCGAACTGGTGTGCCGAGGTGGCCTGGTCGGCACGCTCGACCAGCACGGCAGTGGCAGCGTCACCAAAAATGAAATGGCTGTCGCGGTCACGGAAGTTCAGGTGCCCGGTGCAGATTTCCGGGCTGACCACCAACAACGCACGGGCCTGGCCCAGTTGCACGCTGTTGGCTGCGGTCTGGATGCCGAAGGTGGCCGAGGAGCAAGCCACGTTCATGTCGAAGGCGAAGCCCTGGATGCCCAGCGCCTGTTGCACTTCGATGGCGATGGCCGGGTACGGGCGCTGCAGGTTGGAGCAGGCGACGATCACCCCGTCGACATCGGCAGGGGTGCGGCCTGCGCGCTCGAGTGCCTGACGGGCAGCGGCCACGCCCATCTCGCAAAGGATCGACTGCTCGTCGTTGGAACGCTCCGGCAGGCGCGGCTTCATGCGCTGCGGGTCGAGAATGCCGGCCTTGTCCATGACGAAGCGGCTCTTGATGCCCGAGGCCTTCTCGATGAAGGCGGCGTCGGAGAGCGGCGCAGCTTCGACCTCGCCGCGCTCGATGGCGGCAGCGTTGTCGCGGTTGAACTGTTGCGACCAGGTGTTGAAGGATTCCACCAGTTCTTCGTTGGAAATGCTCTGGGCCGGGGTATACAGGCCGGTGCCGCTGATCACGACGTTATGCACGATCGTTCCTCTGGTCAAAGGCCATCGCCACAGGGCGCTGGCTGGAGTAATAGCACTTTAGTACCAAGTTCAAGGCGCAGGTTGAACCCGCAAGGGGCCGCAATGCGGCCCCAAATTGCCTCAATATTGCCACAACTTGCGGGGTTTAGGCTTCCACCTGAGACCACTGTTTGCTGAGACGTTTGTCAGAAATCGGTACTTTCGTGCCCAATTGCTGGGCAAACAGCGACACCCGATATTCTTCCAGCAACCAGCGGTACAAGGTCAGTTGCTCGTCGCGCTTGCCTTCCTGGGCGTGCTTGTCGGCACGGGCCTTGTACTGGGCCCAGAGGTTGGTCAGCTCGCCACTCCACACCCGGTCCTTCTGCACCTGGCTGCCAAGCTTCTCCAGGCGCAACTCCACCGCCCTGAGGTAGCGCGGCAGCTCCTTGAACCAGGCCGAAGGCGTCTCGCGCACGAAGCCCGGATACACCAGGTTGGCCAACTGCTGCTTGATGTCGTTCAGCGCCACCGCCTGGCTCAGGTCGATCTTGCCTTTGAAACGCTTCTGCAGGCCGTGCCACAGCTTGAGCACTTCCAGCGTCTGGCGGGCCAGGCGCTCGGCATGCTCGGCCCAGCTGCCGCGCTTGCGCTCGGCAAGCCCGGCCAATGCTGCGCCATCGCGCGGTAGCGTGGCCTCCCCTTCGAGGATGCAACTGTCGAGGCTGGCCAGCAGGATATCCTCCACCAGCGCCTCGACACGGCCCAGTTCGCGGTACAGCAAGCCCAGTTCGGTCAGCCCCGGGAGCTTGCCGCGCAGGAACTTGGCAGGCTCTGCCAACTGCTGCAGCAACAGGCGCTGCAAGGCACGGCGATGCTGGAACTCGGCTTCGGCCTGGGTCGAGAAACGCCCCTCGCGCACGCTGCCGCTCTCTTCCACCAATGCCGGGTACACCGTCATCGACAGCCCGGCGATCTTCTGCTGGGCGGTCTGTTTCACTTCACTGAAGGCCTTGGCCTGCACCGGCTGCGCGCCCTTGTCGTCGCGCGGCATAGCCAGCGCTGCCTGGCTGGCGGCGGCAAAGCGTGCGGTCAACTCGGCCAGGTCGCGGCCCTCGCCGAGGAACTTGCCTTGGCCATCGACCACCTCGATATTCATACGCAGATGCCCTTCGACCAGGCCTACCGACTCTGCCCAGGCCTCATCGGACACACGGGCACCGGTCATGCGCAACAGCTCCTGCCCCAAGGCCTGAGGCAAGGCCCCCTGGCCGAACGTCATGCGTGCCAGCGACGCCTTGACGAAGTCCGGTACCGGCACGAAGTTCTTGCGCAGGGCCTTGGGCAGGTTGCGTACCAGCGCCACGCACTTGGCTTCGAGCAAGCCCGGCACCAGCCACTCCAGGCGCTCGCCCGGCAGGCTTGGCAACAGCGGCGCGGGCACCCTTACCGTCACGCCGTCACGTGGGTGGCCCGGTTCGAAGTGGTAGCTCAGCGGCAGGCGCAGCTCGCCGACCTGCAGGCTGTCCGGGTATTGCGCCGCAGTGACTTCGCTGGCCTCACGGGCCAACACGTCTTCCTCACGCATGATCAGCAGGCTGGCATCCTTCTGGCTGCCCATGCGGTACCAGCTGTCGAAGGTCGCGGTCTGGTGGATCTCCGCTGGCAGGCGCGCCTCATAGAAGGCGTAGAGGGTTTCTTCATCGGCAAGAATGTCGCGCCGACGCGCCTTGGCTTCCAGCTCGTCGAGCTCTTCAAGCAGGCGCTTGTTGGCGGCCAGGCACTTGGCCCGCGACTGGATTTCGCCCCCAACCAGCCCTTCGCGTATGAACAGCTCACGCGAGGTAACCGGGTCGATCGGACCGTAATGCACTGGGCGGCGGCCGACCAGGATCAGCCCGTAGAGGGTGATCTGCTCGTAGGCCACCACCTGCCCGCGCTTCTTCTCCCAGTGCGGTTCGAAGTGGTTTTTCTTGACCAGGTGAGTCGCCAGCGGCTCGATCCAGTCGGGCTCGATCTTGGCCACCATGCGCGCATACAGCTTGGTGGTCTCCACCAGCTCGGCGGCCATGACCCACTGCGGGCGCTTGCGGCCAATGCCCGAGGACGGGTGCACCCAGAAGCGCCGCTGACGCGCGCCCTGGTAGTCGCCGTCTTCGGTCTTGTGGCCGATCTGGCTGAGCAGCCCGCTGAGGATGGCTTTGTGCATCTTCTGGTAGTCGGACGGGTCCTTGTTCACCGTCAGTTGCAGGTCACGGCAGATCAGCGCCAACTGACGATGGGCGTCACGCCATTCGCGAAGGCGCAAATAGTTGAGAAAATTCTTGCGACACCAGTTGCGTAGCGGGTTGGCCGTCAGCGCCTGGCGCTGCTCCTCGAAGCCTCGCCACAGGTTGACCAGTGCGGCAAAATCGGAATCCACATCCTTCCACTGCGCATGCGCCTGGTCAGCTGCCTGCTGACGCTCCGGCGGGCGCTCGCGCGGGTCCTGCACCGACAATGCACTGGTGACGATCAGCACTTCCTGCAGGCTGCCCTGACGTGCGCCTTCGAGCAGCATCCGGCCCAGCCGGGGATCGATCGGCAAGCGCGCCAGCTGACGGCCCAGGGGCGTCAGCTGGTTCTCGCGGTTGACCGCCGACAGCTCCTGCAGCAGGTTGAAACCGTCGCTGATGGCCTTGCCATCCGGCGGCTCGATGAACGGGAAGGCATCGATGGCGCCCAGACGCAGGTGCAGCATCTGCAGGATCACCGCCGCCAGGTTGGTGCGCAGGATCTCGGGGTCGGTGAAGGCTGGCCGGCCGTTGAAGTCTTCTTCGCTGTAAAGGCGTATGCAAATGCCCGGCTCGACACGGCCGCAACGGCCTTTGCGCTGGTTGGCGCTGGCCTGGGATACCGCTTCGATCGGCAAGCGCTGGACCTTGGCCCGGTAGCTGTAGCGGCTGATGCGGGCGGTACCGGTGTCGATCACATAGCGGATGCCCGGCACGGTCAGCGAGGTTTCCGCCACGTTGGTGGCCAGCACCACACGGCGGCCAGTGTGCGACTGGAAGATACGCTGCTGCTCGGCCGGAGACAGGCGCGCATACAGCGGCAGGATCTCGGTATGACGCAACTGGGCCTTGCGCAGGATCTCGGCGGCATCGCGAATCTCGCGCTCGCCCGGCAGGAACACCAGCACGTCGCCGGGGCCCTTGCCCTCGCTGCGCTCGTGGTGGGCGATCTCATCGAGGGTGGCGAGGATCGCCTGGTCGACGGTGAGGTCGTCCTCGACCTGGTTGCCTTCTTCGTCCTGTTCACTGGTCAGCGGGCGATACCAGGTGTCCACCGGGTAGGTACGGCCGGATACCTCGATGATCGGCGCACCGTCGAAATGCTTGGAGAAGCGCTCCAAGTCGATGGTCGCCGAAGTGATGATCAGCTTCAGGTCCGGGCGGCGATGCAGCAGGGTCTTGAGGTAGCCGAGCAGGAAATCGATGTTCAGGCTGCGCTCGTGCGCCTCGTCGACGATGATCGTGTCGTAGCGCTCGAGGAAGCGGTCATGCTGGGTTTCGGCCAGCAAGATGCCGTCGGTCATCAGCTTGACCAAGGTGTTGGCGTCGCTCTGGTCCTCGAACCGCACCTGGTAACCGACCAGGGCGCCCAGCGGTGTACCCAGCTCTTCAGCCACACGGGCAGCAACGCTGCGCGCCGCAATCCGCCGTGGCTGGGTGTGGGCGATCAGGCCGTGGCTGCCGCGGCCCAGCTCCAGGCAGATCTTGGGTAGCTGGGTGGTCTTGCCCGAACCGGTCTCACCGGCAATCACCAGGACCTGGTTTTCGGCCAATGCCTTTTTGATTTCGTCACGCTTGGCGGCAATCGGCAAGCTGTCGTCGTAGCGGATGCGCGGCACACTGTGCTGACGCGCGGTCACCTGGGCGCAAGACGCCTGGACCTTCTCCACCCACTGCGCGAGCTTGGCCTCGTCGGGGCGCTTGCGCAGCTCATGCAGTTGCCGGCGCAGGCGATGGCGGTCGGCGATCATGGCGTGGTCGAGGTTTTGCAGCAGTTTGTCGATGGCGTGGTCAGTCATGGGGCTTTTTAGTGATGCAGGTGAGCCTGCTTTTGCATGATCGGCATTCGAAGGATGCGCGATTGTCGCAGATTTGCCGGCTTTTTGCTGTCTGTACCGGCCCCCGCCAATGTTTAGCCGTTACCAGAGTGAAGGTTGCCATTCACTGCTTTAATCAACGTGACGTCGCATGTGAGTATCCAATGCATGATCCCCGTCCAGCCCATCGCCCCGCCGCTTTCGCGCCCTTCGCTACCGAAGGCCCGAACCTGCGCCGGTGAAAATCCGCTGGTCCATGTGATTCTGGCCTTCTGGGCCCTCTGGCATTGCCGCCACGCCCGCCCACCGGACACTTCACTCGCGCATCTGACAAAGCCCGGCCACCTTTCGGCCGATTGACTCAGCCGGACCGCCGCCAAGCGGCGGTCCTGTATGCACACGAGCGAATCCCTCATGCACTTTGCCCCCGTTGAACACGCCCGACGTTTCCTTGCCGAAAACCCCGATATCGAGCTGTTCGAACTGTTCATCCTCGACGCCAACGGCGTGCCGCGCGGCAAGCTGCTGCACCGCGACGAGCTGCTGGCGGTTTACCAGAGCGGCCGCCCGCTGCCCAGTACCATCCTGGGCCTGACCCTCAATGGCGATGACGTGGAAAACTCCGGGCTGGTCTGGGACGTCGGCGACATCGACTGCCGCGCCTACCCCTTGGAGGGCAGCCTGGTACGCCTGCCATGGCGCCGCGTGCCGACCGCCGCCGTGCAAGTCAGCATGCACCCCAGCGAAGGCCTACCGGCCAGCGTCGCCGACCCGCGCCATGTGCTGTTGCGCACCATCGAAGCGCTCAAGGCCGACGGCTACCACCCGGTGATGGCGTGCGAACTGGAGTTTTTCTTGCTCGACCAGCAGCGTGATGCCCAGGGCCGGCCGCAACCGGCCCTGGACAACGATGGCGGCCGCCCGCGCAGCACCCAGGTCTATGGCCTGCGTGAACTGGAGCAGATAGAGCCGTTTCTCGCCGACCTTTACGCGGCCTGCAAAGCCCAGGGCATCCCGGCCCGCACGGCGATTTCGGAGTACGCCCCAGGCCAGGTGGAAATCACCCTGGAGCATGGCGATGCCCTGGAAGCGATGGACCAGGCCGTGCGCTACAAGCGCCTGGTCAAAGGCGTGGCGCACGCCCACGGCATGCAGGCGTGCTTCATGGCCAAACCCTTCGCGCAACTGGCCGGCACCGGCATGCACATGCACCTGAGCCTGGCCGACAGCGCCGGCAACAACCTGTTCGCCAGCGACGACAAGGCCGGCACTCCCCTTCTGCGCCAAGCGGTTGCCGGCATGCTACGCCACCTGCGCGACTCGCTGCTGCTGTTCTGCCCCAACGCCAACTCGTTCCGTCGCTTCCAGGCCAACAGCTATGCACCGCTGGCGCCAACCTGGGGTGTCGACAACCGCACGGTCAGCTTGCGCGTGCCCGGCGGGCCAGCCAACAGCCGCCATGTCGAACACCGCATCTGTGGCGCCGACGCCAACCCGTACCTGGCCGCTGCGGCGATTCTCGCTGCCAGCCACCGCGGCATCCGCGAACAACTCGACCCGGGCGCACCGGTCGAAGGCAACGGCTACGCCCAGGCCACCGAGCACCTGCCCACCGACTGGCTGACCGCCCTCGACGCACTGGAGCGTTCGGCGTGGGCACGCGAAGCACTCGGCGCGGACTTCCTCGGGGTGTACCTGAAGGTCAAACGCGCCGAGTATCGCCAGTTCATGGCCGAAGTCAGCGAACAGGACTGGCGCTGGTACCTGCACCAGGCCTGAGCCTCACCCTATTCAGAATAAGGAACACCCATGAACGCAGCAGTGAACAACGGCCCGGCCCAGCGCGCGCCGTCCTACTACAGTGCCTCCCTCAACGACCACACGCAGTACCCGCAGCTCAAGGGCACCGTGCAGGTCGACGTAGCCATTATCGGCGGCGGTTTCACCGGCGTAGCCACCGCCGTGGAGCTGGCCGAGCGCGGCCTGAAAGTGGCGGTGGTGGAAACCAACCGCATCGGCTGGGGCGCCAGCGGCCGCAACGGCGGCCAGGTCACCGGCAGCCTCTCGGGCGACGAAGCCATGCGCACGCAGATGCGCGACCGCCTGGGCAGTGAAGTGGATGACTTCATCTGGCACCTGCGCTGGCGCGGGCACCAGATCATCGAGCAGCGGGTCGAGCGCTATGGCATCGACTGTGACCTCAAGCGCGGCCACCTGCATGCAGCGATGAAACCGTCACACCTCAACGAGCTGCGCGCCTTCGAGGCCGAAGCGCAGCGCCGCGGCATGGGTGATCAGGTGCACATGCTCGACCGCAACTCGGTTGCCGAACACCTGCAAAGCCCGTTGTACCTGGGCGCGCTGAAAAACCTGCGCAACCTGCACCTGCACCCGCTCAACCTGTGCCTGGGCGAGGCGCGTGCCGCCCATGCACTGGGCGCGCTGATCTTCGAGAACTCCGAGGTACTGGACATCGTGCACGGCCCGCGCCCTGCAGTGGTCACTGCCCAAGGCCGAATCGAAGCACGCCAGGTGATGCTGGCCGGCGACGTTTACCACAAACTGGAAAAGCGCCAGCTAAAGGGCAAGATCTTCCCCGCCATGGGTGGCATCGTCACCACCGCGCCGCTGGGCGAACTGGCCGAACAGATCAACCCCCAGGACCTGGCGGTGTACGACTGCCGTTTCGTGCTCGACTACTACCGCCTCACTGCCGACAAACGCCTGCTGTTCGGCGGCGGCGCCAACTATTCGGGCAAGGATTCCCGTGATATCGCAGGTGAACTGCGCCCGTGCATCGAGCGCACCTTCCCGGCCCTCAAAGGGGTGCCGATCGAGTTCCAGTGGAGCTGCGCGATGGGTATCGTGGTCAATCGCATACCGCAGCTGGGCAAGCTTTCGGACAACGTCTGGTATTGCCAGGGCTATTCGGGGCACGGCATCGCCACCAGCCACATCATGGGCGAAATCATGGCCGAGGCGCTGACTGGAACGCTGGAGAAGTTCGATACCTTTGCCGGGTGCAAGCACATCAAGGTGCCGATGGGGGATCTGCTGGGCAATCCGCTGTTGGCGGCAGGGATGTGGTACTACCAGATGCTGGAAAAACTGCGTTGATTGCGCTCCCCCTGTAGGAGCGGCCTCGTGTCGCGAAAGGGCCGCAAAGCGGCCCCAGATTTTCAGCATGATGCAGATATAGCCAGGCAATGGTCAGCGATCAGGCGATCTTCTTCAAACCCTGCTTCTTCAGCTCTTCATCACGCAACTCGCGGCGCAGGATCTTGCCCACGTTGGTCGTTGGCAGCGCGTCGCGGAACTCGATGTAACGCGGCACCTTGTAGCCGGTGACGTTGGCACGCATGTGCTCCATCACCTGCTCCTTGGTGACGGTCATGCCCGGCTTGACCACGATGAACACCTTGATCAGTTCGCCCGACTTTTCATCCGGCACGCCGATCGCAGCGCACTGCAGCACACCCGGCAGGGCTGCCAGTACGTCCTCCAGCTCGTTGGGATACACGTTGAAGCCCGAGACCAGGATCATGTCCTTCTTGCGGTCAACGATGCGCATGTAGCCGTCCGGCTGGATCAGGGCAATGTCCCCGGTCTTCAGCCAACCGTCACTGTCGAGGATCTCGGCGGTGGCATCTTCACGCTGCCAGTAGCCCTTCATCACTTGCGGCCCCTTGACGCACAGCTCGCCCACCTCGCCCAGCGGCAGTTCGGTGCCACTGTCATCGATGACCTTGCACAAGGTCGAGGGCACCGGGATACCGATGGTGCCGACCTGGTTGGCTTCGGCCGGATTGACCGCCGCAACCGGGCTGGTCTCGGTCATGCCATAGCCTTCGCAAATGGCGCAACCGGTGACGGCTTTCCAGCGCTCGGCCACGCTCAGTTGCAGCGCCATACCACCGGACAAGGTGATCTTCAACGCCGAGAAGTCCAACGCACGGAACGCCTCGTTGTTGCACAGGGCAACGAACAGGGTGTTGAGGCCGACGAAGCCGCTGAACTTCCACTTGCCCAGCTCCTTGACCATTGCCGGCAAGTCACGCGGGTTGCTGATCAGCACGTTATGGTTGCCGATCAGCATCATCGCCATGCAATGGAAGGTAAAGGCATAGATGTGGTACAGCGGCAGCGGCGTGATGAGGATCTCGCAACCTTCATGCAGGTTCGAACCCATCAGCGCCCGGCACTGCAGCATGTTGGCCACCAGGTTGCGGTGCGTCAGCATTGCGCCCTTGGCCACACCTGTGGTGCCGCCGGTGTACTGCAGCACGGCAACATCATTGGCTTGCGGGTTGGCCTCGGCCACCGGCTGGCCCTTGCCCAGCGCCAGGGTATCGTTGAAGCGCACGGCGTTCGGCAGGTTATAGGCCGGCACCATCTTCTTCACGTACTTGATCACGCTGTTGATCAGCAGGCGCTTGAGCGGTGGCAACAGGTCGGCCACTTCAGTGACGATGACGTGCCTGACCTGGGTCTTGGGCACCACTTTCTCGGCCAGGTGCGCCATGTTGGCCAGGCACACCAGCGCCTTGGCACCGGAGTCGTTGAACTGATGTTCCATTTCCCGTGCGGTATACAGCGGGTTGGTGTTGACCACGATCAGGCCGGCGCGCATGGCACCGAACACCGCTACCGGGTACTGCAGGACATTCGGCAGCTGTACGGCAATGCGATCACCCGGCTTGAGGTCGGTGTGCTGCTGCAGCCAGGCCGCAAAAGCGCCCGACAGGGCATACAACTCGCCGTAGGTGATGGTCTTGCCCAGGTTGCTAAAGGCCGGTTTGTCGGCAAAGCGTTGGCAGGATTGCTTGAGTACCGCCTGGATATTGGGGAATTCGTCAGGATTGATTTCCGCCGTAATCCCGGCTGGGTATTTATCCTTCCAAAAATGGTCGATCATGGAAGCCCACTCCTTCAGCAACAGCGAAGTTCGATTTACGCGTCGATGCGTTTATTATTGATATGAGATGGCGGTTCGTTGCAAACCGAATCATCTGAAAGCGGGCCGAGAGTAACAGCTTTGCAAAGGGTCGCCTAGAGGCCAAAACGGGCCTTACGGTCACAAAAATGACTCAATGAAGGATACAAGTCATTTTTAGAGTATTTGACTTAGAGCGCCAAGTTTCAAGCGGCAAGCTGCAAGCTAGAGCGGCGCACGCCCCCTCTTGCAGCTTGAAACTTGAAGTTTGAAGCTCGCCCCCCTTACGCGATGTCGCGCAGCTCGCGACGCAGGATCTTGCCCACCGGGGTCATCGGCAACGACTCGCGCAGCACGATGTGCTTGGGCACTTTGTAACCTGTGAAGTTGGCCTTGCAGTAGGCCTTGAGTTCATCGACGCTGAGCCCGCCCTCACGGGCCACCACGAACAGTTTGACGGCCTCGCCCGAACGCTCGTCAGGCACGCCGATGGCGGCGCAGTTGGCCACCTTCGGGTGGCCCATGATCACGTCTTCGATTTCGTTGGGGTACACGTTGAAGCCCGAGACGATGATCATGTCCTTCTTGCGGTCGACGATACGCGTAAAGCCGTCCGGGTCGATCACTGCAATGTCGCCGGTTTTCAGCCAGCCATCAGCATCCAGGGTCTGCGCCGTAGCCTCGGGTTGCTGCCAGTACCCCTTCATCACCTGCGGGCCCTTGATGCACAACTCGCCCCGCTCACCGAGCGGCAGTTCATTGCCCTCATCATCGATGACCTTGAATGCTGTGTCTGCCACCGGTATGCCCACGGTACCCAGGCGTGCCAGCTCGCCATAAGGGTTGGTGCTGGCCACTGGCGAAGTCTCTGTCAGGCCGTAGCCCTCGACAATGCGGCAGCCGGTCAGGCTCTCCCAACGTTCGGCGGTGGCCTTGACCAGTGCCGTACCGCCAGAGTTGGTCACCTTGAGCGCCGAGAAATCCAGCTGCCGGAAGCCCGGGTGATCCATCAGCGCCACGAACAGGGTGTTCAACCCCAACAGTGCGGTGAACCGCCACTTGCCCAGTTCCTTGATGAAGCCAGGGATATCGCGCGGGTTGGTGATCAACACGTTATGGTTGCCGGTGACCATCATGCACATGCAGTTCGCGGTAAAGGCATAGATGTGGTACAGCGGCAGCGGCGCGATCATCACCTCCTGGCCTTCCTTGATCAGCTTCTGCCCGTCCGGGCCATGCTGCGAAAAGCACGCCAGCACCTGCAGCATGTTGGCCACCAGGTTGCCGTGGGTGAGCATGGCGCCCTTGGCCAGGCCCGTGGTGCCGCCGGTGTACTGCAGCACGGCGATGTCGTCCAAGCTCAGCGTTACCGGCTTGTGGCTCAGCGCCGCGCCCTCGCGCAGTGCCTGCTTGAACGAGATGGCCTGGGGCAGATGATAGGCCGGGACCATTTTCTTGACCTTGTCGACCACGGTGTTGATCAACCACCCCTTGGCCATGGGCAACAGGTCGCCCATCTTCGCCTCGATCAGGTATTCGATGCCGGTATCGGGCAGCACCTCCTGGACCCGCTTGCCGAACATGTTCAGGTACACCAGGGCGCGGGCACCGGCGTCTTTGAACTGGTGGCGCATTTCACGCTCGGTGTACAGCGGGTTGGTGTTGACCACGATCAGCCCGGCGCGCAGGGCGCCGAACACCGCAATGGGATACTGCAGCACGTTGGGCATCTGTACGGCGATGCGGTCACCCGGCACCAGGTCGGTATGCTGCTGCAGCCAGGCAGCAAAGGCCGCCGAAAGGCGGTCGAGTTCGCCATAGGTCAGGGTCTTGCCCAGGTTGCTGAACGCCGGGCGGTCGGCGAAGCGCTTGCAGGATCGCTCGAAAACTTCGACGACCGAGGTGTACGCATGGATATCGATGGTGGAAGGCACGCCCGCCGGGCGCTTGTCATTCCAGAAGTCGGCTTGCATTTATTATTGTTCCTCTGCCTGAACCCGCTCTTAGCCTGTAATCCCTTTGCCTGATGGCAAAAAGGCGTTCAACCGACGTTAGCAGGTAAGCCTGAGGTGGCATATATGCCAAGTGCCGCCATTAACATTGTGAATCTTATTTGTGCCCTTCCTGCAATCCGGCCGCTTGCGCATACACTGTGCTCGTACCCCAGCGCAAAGGATCCGCCATGCCTTACGACGCCTTCTGGCTGCCGGCCAGCGAGCATTGCAGCCTGTACGTGCACCAATGGCTGCCGGCCACGCCGGTCAAGGCCGTGGTGCTGCTGGCGCACGGCATGGCCGAACATGCCGGGCGCTACCAGCGCCTGGGCCAGGCGCTGAGCGCTGCCGGCTATGCGCTGCTGGCTGCGGACCTGCGCGGCCACGGCCGTACCGCCGAACGGGGTAGCCTCGGCCTGTTCGCCCGGCAACATGGCTGGAATGCCGTGGTCAACGACCTGGCCCTGCTCACACAGCACATCGGCCAGCAGTTCCCCTGCACACCGCTGTTCCTGTTCGGCCACAGCATGGGCAGCTACATCGCCCAGGCTTACCTGATGCACCACAGTGGCAGCGTGCACGGGGCGATCCTCAGCGGCTCCAATTTCCAGCCGCCGGCGCTGTACCGCATGGCGCGCCTGATCGCCCGGCTGGAGGCGTTGCGCCAAGGCCCGCAAGGCAAGAGTGCGCTGATCGAGTGGCTGTCGTTCGGCTCGTTCAACAAAGCCTTTAAACCCACCCGTACCGCCTTCGACTGGCTAAGCCGCGACCCTGAAGAGGTAAACAGGTACGTCAGCGACCCGCTGTGCGGTTTTCGCTGCAGCAACCAGTTGTGGCTAGACTTGCTGCACGGCCTGGCGCAGATCAGCCAGGCGAAGAACCTCGCGCAGATCGATCCGAACCTGCCGTTGCTGGTGATTGGCGGTGAATGTGATCCGGTGAGTGCCGGCAAGCGTCTCACCCATCTGGCCGACGCCCTGCGCGCGACCGGCAATCGACATGTACAACTGCGCGTCTACCCCAAGGCGCGGCACGAAGTGCTCAATGAACTCAATCGGGACGAGGTCACCGCCGATATCCTCGCGTGGCTGGAGCAGGCGCTGGCCCTTGGCCGCCCTGCCCGCAGCGAATGATAACGGCCTTGTCCGCCCATCAAGGAAGCGCCAATGACCCAGGTCACCAACACGCCTTACGAAGCTCTAGAAGTCGGCCAGAAGGCCAGTTACGAAAAGTCTGTGGAAGAACGCGACATCCAGCTGTTCGCCGCGATGTCCGGTGACCACAACCCGGTGCACCTGGATGCCGAATTCGCCGCCAAGAGCATGTTCCGTGAGCGCATTGCCCATGGCATGTTCAGCGGCGCGCTGATCAGCGCGGCAGTAGCCTGCACCCTGCCCGGCCCCGGCACCATCTACCTGGGCCAGAAGATGAGCTTCCAGAAGCCGGTGAAAATCGGCGACACCCTGACCGTGCGCCTGGAAATCCTCGAGAAGCTGCCAAAGTTCAAAGTGCGCATCGCCACCAACGTGTACAACCAGAACGATGAGCTGGTTGTAGAGGGCGAGGCAGAGATCCTGGCGCCGCGCAAGCAGCAGACGGTAGAGCTGGTATCGCCGCCCAATTTTGTCGCCAGCTGATGGCTTCAGGCAGTACCGGCGACAGGGCCGGTGCTGCCGGGTCATTCCAACGCCTGCAGCTTTCCCTCGATATGCCGCCGTTCCGGCGCCTGATGCGTCAACTCCAGCGCCTGCCGCCAGGCCGCACGGGCCTGTTCTGCCTCACCCAACTGGTAATGCAGCTCCGCCCTTGCCGCATGCGCCAGGTGATAGTC
This sequence comes from Pseudomonas sp. M2, assembly GCF_015751845.1. Classification (NCBI taxonomy): domain Bacteria; kingdom Pseudomonadati; phylum Pseudomonadota; class Gammaproteobacteria; order Pseudomonadales; family Pseudomonadaceae; genus Pseudomonas; species Pseudomonas sp. M2. Next base: position 3,853,684 of record NZ_JADOUD010000001.1, on the reverse strand, counting down.
GCGCAACTCGCCAGTCGCCAGAATTGTTTCAATCTCCGCCAACCCCACCCGCGGCCCATCCCGCTTGGCCAATGCCACCGCTCGGTTGAGCGCCACCACTGCGGACGGCCAATGCCGCTGCAGCACATCGTAAAGGCCGACAATCTGCGCCCAGTCCGTTTCACTTGCGCTCGCAGCCTCCGCATGCACCGCTGCAATCGCCGCCTGCACCGTGTAGGCACCGAACGCCCGGCTGCGCAACGCCAGCTGCACCAATTCACAGCCTTCGCTGATTTGCGCACCGTCCCACAGGCTGCGATCCTGCTGCTCGAGCAGCACCAGATTGCCTTGGGCATCGCTACGCGCGTGCTGGCGTGACGCCTGCAGCAACATCAGCGCCAGCAAACCGACCGCCTCCGGGTCCGGTAACAACTGCACCAGCAAGCGACCGAGGCGAATGGCTTCGTCACTCAACGCCTGTTGCACCAACGCCTCACCCGAAGACGCCGAATAGCCCTCGTTGAACACCAGGTAAATCACCCGCAACACGCTTTCCAGGCGCTCAGGCAATTCGTGCAGCTCCGGCACCTGGTAAGGAATGCGTGCGTCGCGGATCTTGGCCTTGGCGCGCACGATGCGTTGGGCAATGGTCGCTGGGCTCTGCAGGAAGGCACGGGCGATCTGCTCAGTGGTCAGGTCACAGACTTCGCGCAACGTCAAAGGCACCTGCGCATCGGCAGCCAGAGCCGGGTGGCAGCACGTGAAGATCAGCCGCAGGCGATCGTCGGCGAGCAATGCCTCATCACTGGGGTCTTGCCCCTGGCCCTCGATGAGCATGATCAGGTCAGCCTGCGAACGGTCGAAACGCGCACGCCGCCGCACCGCGTCAATGGCCTTGAAACGGCCGGTCGACACCAGCCATGCACGTGGGTTTTGGGGGATACCGTCACGCTGCCAGCGCTCGACGGCAATGAAGAAGGCATCATGCATGGCCTCCTCTGCCAGGTCGAAATCCCCCAGCAGGCGGATCAGCGTCGCCAGGATACGCCGCGAGTCCCGCCGGTAAACCCCCTCGATCTCGGCGCGTACCTGCACCAGCGTTGCCATCAGTCCGGCATCCGCTGGGTCACCACCTCCACCAGGCGGTCCAGGCTTTCTCCCCACCCCTGGTGAAAACCCATTTCTTCATGGGCCGTGCAGTCGGCAGCGCTCCAGTGCCAAGCGCGGGCGGTATAACGGGTCTTGCCGTGTTCCTCGTCAAAGGTCACCACTGCGGTCATGAAGGCCTTGGCAGACGGCACCCAGCCTGGCCCGAACGCATCGGTGAACACCAGCCGACGTGGCGCGGCGATCTCCAGGAACACACCCTGGGTGGGGTAGTCGGTACCGTCGGGGGCGCGCATCAAGGTACGAAACAGGCCACCGACCCAGAGCTGCATTTCACATTCAGGCGTGGTCATGCCATGCGGCCCCCACCACTGCATCAGCCACTGGGGTTCGGTCCAGGCACGGAACACCTTGGCGGGCGGGGCGTCGATCAGGCGGCTGATGGCCAACTCGTGTTGCACTTGCGCAGGTTGGGCAAGGCTCATTCTTGTTGTTCTCCGTTGCGGTCAGGGTTGCAGTTCGCGCACGGGCCTTACTTCAACGCTGCCGACCCGTGCGGCCGGGATGCCTTTGGCAATGTTCAATGCCTCGTTGAGATCGCGGGCATCGACCAGGTAAAAACCCGCAAGCTGCTCTTTGGTCTCGGCGAACGGGCCATCGGTCAGGCTCATGTGGCCACCGCGCATGCGTACCGTGGTGGCGGTCTGCACCGGTTTCAGCGCCTCGGCCGCGAGCATGCGCCCACAGCGCTGCAGCGACTCGGCGTAAGCCATGCATTCGGCATCTTCGGGGCTGTCGGGCAGGCTGTGCAGCAGCCCCTCGTCACAATAGACCAGGCACAGGTATTTCATGGTGATCTCCACGGCATTGGCAAAGTGCGTTTGGCGATAGCTGATCAGGGTTTGAGATCAAACAGCGCTTTCTGGGTTTCCACATCGAAAGGCGCCGACCAGTGCTCGTGGATGACCCGCCACTGGCCGGCGGTCTTGCGATAGCCCACGGTGACGCGCATGAAACCGCACTGGCTTTCGTCATCCGACGGGCCGCAGCGGTTGAGCCAATGGGCCAGGCCCAGCTCGCCATCGGCGTACACCGTGAGTTCGGCCAACTCGAACGTCATCGGGCCGGTGCAAAAACCCATGCACATTTCCCAATGTGCCTGGTACACGGCCTTGCCCTTGAACTGCAGTTCCTTGATCGCATCGAAGGCGACGATGTCGTCGGCATAGGGGGCGGTGATACCTGGGATGTCACGATCGCGCACCGCTTGCATCCAGCGTTCGATCAGTTCACGGATTTCGCTTTCGGCCTGGGTATTCATGAGGGGCTCTCCGAAGTGCGGGTGGCGCCGGTACTCGGCGCCTTCAACACTGGTCGAACGAGAGAGCGGGAAATCGACAACAGGGAGGAAAAAGGCTGACAGGCGCGGCGGCCCCCTGTAACTGCCTACACGCCCGGGCTGGCCAGTATGAATTCGCGATAGCCCGAAACGATCACGTACACCGCGAAATAGCAGAAAATCGCTGCCGAGAGCAGGTATGACCACGTCAGCAGACGGTCACCGAGCAAACGCCCACCATGGCTGGCGATGCCGCACAGGCTCAGGCACCAGACCAGCCCTGCAGCGAAAAAGCCGCCGAGAAACAACCCGGCCTCCAGCAGGCTACCGCCACCGGAACGGGAAATCAGCACGCCACCGACAGCGGCGAACCACAAAATGGCGGTGGGCGACGACATGGCCAGGAAGATACCGCGCATGAATTCGCGCCAGGCCGATTCCGCCACCACCTCGCTGCGCGCTTCCATATGCCCGCCGCGCCAGGCCGCCAGCAGCATCTTCAGCGCGAACCACACCAGCAGCGCCGAACCACCCAGCCACAAGGCCCAGCGCACGCTCTCGAACTGCAGCAACACGGTCATGCCGGCCAGCGCTGCGATCGCATACACCAGGTCACCGACACACGTGCCCAGGCCGAGCCAGAACCCTTGCAGGAAACCGCGCTGCATGGCCAGGGTGATCATGGCGATATTGGCCACACCGATATCAAGACACAGGGACAGGCTGAGGAGAAAACCGTTGGAGAAAGGCATTGAATACTCGATGACGGGTAAATGAGCGCCGTAGAGCCTGCCATGAGTGATTGCGGGATTGGAAGAACAAGTGTTCGATCAGGCCAGCGCCGCCTGTTCAAACACCTCGTCGGCCCACTGGTTCAGGCTTTTGCCTGCCGCACGGGCAGCAACGCTGGCAGCGGCATGGATTTCGGGCCGAATACGCAGCATGACCTTCCCCGATGCCGGCTTTTCGGGAGTGATGCCCTGTTCCGCGCAATCGGCCAGGTAGTCCTCCAACGCATGACGGAAGGCCTCATGCAGTTCCGGGACAGAACTTGCGTGGAAACTGATGATGTCGCGAATCCCCAGCACGCGGCCGACGAAAATATCATCACGCTCATCATATTCAATACGGGCGGCATAGCCCTTGTAGCGCATGCAACTCATCATTTCACTCCTGCCCGCAGCAAGAATTCGCGGGCCTCTTCAATCTGATACCGCCTGGCCTCCTTGCCTGGATGGGGACGATGGCACCTCCAGCACTGGCCGCCAAGCACCAGTTTGACCCGGGAGCCTTGCCGCTCCAGCACCTGCCCCCCGAGGTGCAGCACCAGCGTTTCAATCTCGGAAAAGGCTAGTGACGACGTGGTTGGCGTCCTCAGGATAGCGTCGAGAATTTTTCGGTATCGAGTATTCATGGAAAAATGCTATCAAAATAAGATAGCACTTATTCCAAGATATTCATTCAGGATCTTTCATTGCCCGCCAGAATCCGCGCATACCGCGCCCGGTCCACGTTCGCTCCGCTCAACACCACAGCCACGCGCTTGCCGGCCTGCTGTTCGCGCTCTTGCATCAACGCCGCCAGGGCTGCGGCACCTGCACCTTCGGCAGTGTTGTGCGTGGCCTCGTGGTAAACCCGCATGGCTTCGGCGACTTCACTGTCGGTGACCCGCACGATCCGCGCAGCATGCTCGCGCACCAGGGCAAAGGCTTGCGGATGGGGTACCCGGCAAGCCATGCCATCGGCGAAGGTTTCGGCAGTGGCAGTGGTGACGATATGGCCCTGCTCGAAGCTCTGGGCATAGGCATCAGCGGCGCTGGACACCACACCGACGATCTGGGTTTTCAAACCCAGCAGGTTACGCGCCTGGATCAGCCCGCAAATGCCTGACCCCATGCCGATCGGCACGTAAACGCAGTCCAGGTCACGCACAGCCTCGAACAACTCCAGGGCATAAGTGGCCACGCCCCGCACCAACTCCGGGTGGAACGAAGGCACCATGGCATACCCCAGCACCTCGGCCAGCCGCGCGGCTTCTTCACGGGCCACATCGAAATCCGCACCGTGCTCGACCAACTCGGCCCCCAGTGCGCGCATGGCGGCGTTCTTCTCTGTGGAATTGCCCTCAGGGACTACGATGACCAACGCAATGCCTGCCTGCCGTGCCGCCAGGGCCATGCTTTGGCCGTGGTTGCCACGGGTTGCGGTGACCAGCCCGCGGGGTGGATTGCCGCCCGCCAGCAGCGAGCGCACATAGACCAGACCGCCCCGGACTTTGAAAGCCCCGGTGGGTGCGTGATTTTCGTGCTTCACCCACACCTCGCAGCCCAGCCGCTCAGCCAGCAACGGCCAGGCGTGCTGGGGCGTGGCGGGTACATGTTGGTGAACGAAAGCGGCGGCTTCGCGCAGGGCGGCAAGGTCGAACATGGCGATAATCCCTTTTCGGTAGGTGGTTGATCCGATCCTAAGCGCCGGGCATTGTATGGGTACAACCTTATATTGCATGGGTAGCAATTTCGTGTGGATCCCGCAGCTCGTCGAGGATGACCAACCCCGGTATCTGGCACTGGTCGACGCTATAGGCAACGCCATCGAGAGCGGCGTGCTCAAGGTCGGTGACCGCCTGCCGCCGCAACGGCGCCTGGCCTGGAAACTGGGCCTGAACCCCAGCACCACCCAACAGGCCTACCGTGAAGCCGCCGCTCGCCACCTGGTGGCGGGTGAAGTGGGCCGCGGTACCTATGTGCTGGCGGGGAGCAAGGAAGCGACCTTGTTTCGCCTGAAACACTGCGAAGGGCAAACGCGGCTGATCGACCTGTCGACCAATGTACCGGTTGCCGATCCGCACAATCATGATCTGCACGACAGCTTGCGCAGGCTGCTGGAAGGTCAGAACCACGGCTTGCTCGACCATTACCTGGGCCCCGAACAGTTGCTGCTGGGGCGCATCCGCGGCGCCCACTGGCTGGGCAATCGCGGCCTGGCCCTGTCGGCGGACCAACTGTTGCTGTGCGGCGGAGCCCAGCAGGCGCTGGCACTGGTGCTGCAGTCATTCTGCCAGGCGGGTGAGCCCGTCATGCTTGAAGCCCTGACCGCTCCGGGCATCAAGGCCGCCTGCCGGCAACTGCGTCTGCCCGTGCATGGCGTCGCACTGGACAACCAAGGCCTGCGGCCCGATGACCTGGACCGGGTGGCGCGCGCCAGCGGTGCCCGCGTGCTGGTGACCACACCTACCCTGCACAACCCCACGGGCGCCTGCATGGATGATGCTCGCCGCGAGGCAATCGCTGGGGTAGTCAAACGCCTGGGGTTATTGGTGATCGAAGATGATGTGTATGGTGCACTCAGCGACCGGCCGCCGCTCTACCCGCTATTGGGCGATCAAGGGATCTACATCAGCAGCCTGTCCAAGACGGTGGCTGCAGGCTTGAGGTTGGGGTGGATCGTGGCCAGCGCGAAGTTGCTGTCACAGGTCGACCCGCATGCCCAGGCCAGCCACTGGCCGGTGTCGCCATTGGGCTTGCATGTCGCTTGCCAATGGATCGATGACGGTACCGCCGCCCGGCGGCTGGCCTGGCAGAGAGCAGAAATTTGCGAGCGCTGGCGCCTGGCACGCAGGCTGCTGGCTGGTGGGCTGCACAACACAGGCCAGCCTTCACCCCACGCGTGGCTGGGCACGCCGCAGGGGGCTGAGGCGGTTGTAAAGCAATGTCGGGAACAAGGTGTGGAAGTCGTCCCGGCGAGTGTCTTCGCCATTGGCGCAAGTGAGGTGCAGGCCGTGCGCATCAGCCTGTCCGCGGCAGGCAGCCGGGCTGAACTGAAACGCGGCCTGGAGGTAATACGGCAGGTACTGTCTGCTCAATGAACCCAGGGTGACGAAAGCAGCCTCTTCGCTACTGCCCGGTGCGAAAAGGCCGCTAACGCAGGAGCATCAACCCTGCTGGCAACCTTCGCCCATGGCGCGGTACTGAATGGTGTGCACCTGGCCCTGATGGTCTTCATAGGTCATGGTCGCAGGCACCACTTCGCAGACATTGGGGATGGTCGACAGGTTGATCACCCGTTTGATGTCAAGGTTCATGGAGTAGTCGTACTGCTGGGCCACAGGCTCGGTGGAGACGGCTTTGGCCTCATCGGCAAGGGCGAACGAGGACATACCGACCAATGCAAGAATCAGTAATGGTTTCATGGATGTTTGGCCTTTAAATCAATCAAGCTGATCGATTGACTTCATATGCCGTCAATGGCGCGGAGAAGTTGTCATCAACTGCGAAGATGACACGAAGTACCGATCCCGCTTTGTCGTACTGCCAGGGGGGATACGTGAAATTCTACTCCCGGCCTGGAATAGTTGAACCCCGAACTCGGACATTCACCCTTGCAGCTTTTGCAACAATCTGCGACAAAGCGAAACGGATTGATGGCCCGAAATCATTGGGCTAGAGCTGTTTGCCAGCGGAATACCATGACGCCACTTCTCTGCACCCCACTGACCGACCTTGAGCGGCGGCTGCTAGACCACTTCTATCGCCAGCAGGGCTCGCGCATGCGTGCAGCCAGCGAGGGTGAGTTGTGGGTGGCGCGCAGCGGCGCAATCGTTGCGGGCTTGAGCTTGAGCGCTGTTGCCAGTGGCCGGTGGCTCACCGGCCTGCTGGTAGCCCCAGAGTGGCGAAACCAGGGTGTGGCCGCGCACCTGGTCAACGCAGCACTGGCCGAAGGTCGCGGCCCAACGTGGCTGTTCTGCCACCCGGACCTCGAAGCCTTTTACCAACGTCTGGGTTTCTCCCCGGCGAGCAGGTTGCCTGAAGCGCTGGGGGCACGCCTGGCCCGCTATCAACGCAGCAAACGCCTGATGGCGATGGTGCATGGTCAGTCGTCGCTGGCGTCCAGCCCAGGGAACAGTACCTCGGTGTAACCGAACTTGGCGAAATCCTGAATCCGCGAAGGATACAGCCGCCCGATCAGGTGGTCGCATTCATGCTGTACCACGCGCGCATGAAACCCGTCGGCAACCCGGTTGACCGGGTTGCCCTGCGGGTCGATGCCCTCATAGCTGATGTGCTTGTAGCGAGGCACCACCCCGCGCAGGCCAGGCACAGACAAGCAGCCTTCCCACCCCTCCTCGATCTCGGTGGACAGCGGAGTGATCACCGGGTTGAGGAGAATGGTCTGTGGCACCGCCTCGGCATCGGGATAACGCTCACTGCGCTCGAAACCGAAAATGACCAGTTGCAGGTCGATGCCGACCTGCGGTGCGGCCAGCCCCACGCCGCCGACATGGCGCATGGTTTCGAACATGTCGTCGATCAACTGCTGCAGTTCGGCGCTGCCGATCAGGTGTTCTGGCACCGGGGCTGCGACGCGCAGCAAGCGCTCGTCGCCCATCTTCAGGATGTCACGGATCATCGCGGGTTCTGCTCGGTAGGCTGGGGCTCGACGGGATGTTCATGGCCGAGCACGGTCAGGGTTTCCTTGGCTTTATCGCCCTCGAAATCCTTTTCGCCAGGGTCTTTGCCCTCAGCGGACATATGTTCGATCACAGCGTTCATCTCCGCGCCCAGCAACAATACGGCGGCAGAAATGTAGAAATACAACAGCAATACAATGATCGCACCGATACTGCCATACATGGCGTTGTAGTCGGCGAAAGTCTTCACATAGTAAGCGAATGCCAGCGAAGCGATGATCCAGACCACCACCGCCAGCACTGAGCCTGGAGTGATGAAGCGAAACTTCTGTTTCACGTCGGGCATCACGTAGTAGATCACCGCCACCGCCACCATCATCAGGATGATGATCGCCGGCCACCGCAAGATCGTCCACACCGTGACGATCACTTCCTGCATGCCGATCTGAGCCGCGATCCACTCCATCACCTGAGGCCCCAGCACCATCAACGCTGCCGCCGCCAGCAGCATACCGGCAATGCCGACGGTATAGACAATCGACAATGGTATGCGCTTCCACACCGGGCGCCCTTCGGGCACGTCATAGGCGGCATTCATGGCACTCATCATCAGCCGTACGCCTGCAGAGGCGGTCCACAGCGCGATGACGATACCCACCGACAGCAGGCCACCTTTGGACTGCTGCAACTGATCGATGACGGGGTTGACCTGTTCCAACGCCTGGGGCGGCAGTACCAGCTCCGATTGCATGCGCAGCCACGAGAAGAAATCCGGCAGGTGCAGAAAACCGATCAGTGCGATCAGGAACAGCAGGAACGGGAACAACGAAAACAGCATCTGGTAAGCAAGCGCAGAGGCGTAGGTGGACATCTCGTCGTCAAGGAATTCCTTGACGGTGCGCACCAGGATGCGGTGAAGGGGCAAGCCACCCAGGTCGGGAAAAATCATAGCGTCTCCTTTCGCCGCTTGATCAGTACATCAGGGAAGTCTAATAGACCACGCGACTGGTGTGCTGCTCCCTGCTGGACTTGAAGAAAAATTCGCCGTCTTGATCAACAGCCCCATCCCCGTCTGCTGGCGACGGGGCTGTAGTCATACCGTGATCAAGGCTTTTTCACAGCATCCTTGACGTCGCCCTTGACCTGCTGCCCTTCGCCCTTGATTTCCTGGGCCTTGCCTTCTGCGCGCAGCTTGTCATTGTCGGTGACTTTGCCAACACCTTGCTTGATGTTGCCCACTGCTTCGTTGGCCATACCTTTGACTTTGTCTTTAGTGCCGCTCATGGCAAATCTCCTGCAAATGGAGACACGTGATCCGTGTCGACAAAAGGTGGACCCAGCGGCCAGTTCAGGAGTTTCAAACATTTTTGCAATCTCAAGCCGAGCGGTAAATCTGCGGGCGAATACCGCACTGAATCGGCTACCTACGTCTGCGCAATGCCGGCCTGCTGCCCTAGAATCGCGGGCAAACGGCAGCCCTATAGAGGTTGCATGCTTATAAAAACAACAGCTTACGGAACCTGCACCCATGCGTTTGATGCCCCTGCTGGCAGCCTTGCTGCCGCTGCTGCCCCTGCCCGCGATCGCTGGCGCACCGGCCACCGAAACCCTGCGGGTCGACCGCTACACCGACGACAGCCAGCCAGGCACCCTGCGCTGGGCGATCGAAACCAGCAACCAAAAGCCCGGCCACTACCGCATCGACATCGCCGCAGTCGGCCAAGCCCCGTTTGTCATCCGGCCGACCCGCGCCCTGCCTGAAATCAAAGGCCCGGTGCAGATCACCGGCCTGCCTTGGGCGCGCGACGGCCAATACGTCGCCATCGACGGCGCCGGCTATATCAAGGACCAGGGAGTACGCACCTGCCCCGGCGCCCTGCCCGGCCAGTTCGGCACCAACGTGCGCACCACGACCAACCCCGGGCTGGTGCTGCGCGACACCCAGGGCGTGCACCTCAGTGGCCTGGAAGTGCGCAACTTCTGCATCGGCATCCTGGTCAACCGCGCCAGCCACAACGTCATCGAAGACAACCGCATCGTCGCCAACAAGGGCGGTGCCGGTATCATGCTGACCGGCGATGACGGTGCCGGTAACCCCACGGCCACCACCACGGTCAACAACAAGGTGCTGCGCAACCAGCTGATCGACAATGGCGATGGCCTGGAGCTGACCCGCGGCGCGGCGTTCAACCTGGTGGCCGACAACCTGTTCCGTTCGACTGCAGCCAACCCGGAGCCGTCCCAGGGCATCGAGATTCTGCTGGGCAACGACAACAGCGTGGTACGCAACCGCTTCGAGAACTACTCCGACGGCCTGCAGATCAACTGGGGCAAGCGCAACTACCTGGGCGCCAATACCTTCAGCGGCAACTCGATCGGCGTCAGCGTCACCGGCCAAGGCAATATCCTCGACGGCAACCTGATCCACGGCAACCGCATCGGCGTGGCGCTGCGCCCGGAGCCGGAAGTCACCACCACGCGCCTGACCGGTAACCGGATCTGGGGCAACAGCCTGGATATCCGCCGCTGCGAAGCTGGCGGCTCTTGCGTACCGGATCAGCGCACGGGCGCCATCGTTTTTGGCGTGCCAGCCCAGGCCCATGCACTGTACGTAGGCTCTCGCGGGGTCGGTGCCGACCTGCCGAAAAAGGACCAGGCCGTGATCTGCGATGCCAAGGGCCAGCCCAAGCCCTGCCAGCCGCTGCCCAACCATAACCAGCAGGCACCACGGCTGTTGGCCCTGAACGACAATGTGCTGCGCGGCGAAGTGCAGGGGCCGGCATCGAGCCTGCTGCGGGTCGAGCTGTTCGGCAATGCCCAGGCACAAGGCACGGAGGCTGAGCAGTACCTGGGGGAAGTGCTGGTGAACAGCGATGCCAAGGGGCAGGCGCAGTTTGCCCAGGTGCTGGAGAATGCCGATGGACTGCGCAGCTTTACCGCCACCGTGACCACGGCCGATGGCGCGACCTCCGAGTTGAGCCAGCCACTTCGCCGCTAGGGTAGCTGGCCCCATCGCCGGCACGCCGACGATGGGGCCATCAAACCTTGCTCCGCTACCCGCCACCCCTCACAATGCAGCCCTTCATAGCGTCACACCGCAGGAACCTGCATGAAACTCGACAAACCCGCCGCCATCGCCCGGCGCAACGAAGCATTGGCCAAGCCGGTGCTCACCAGTGCCAACACGCTGTTCGCCATCCTCGACCCCAAACGCAACCTGTGGTGGTTCGAAGTGCCGGTGGCGCTGCTGCGCAAGGGCCAGCCCGACTGGGTCAACCTGCTGCTGCACACCCCAGAAAGCGACGAACTGCAGCACCTGAAGGTCCCGACCAACTTCCTCAAGGCGCATCAGGAGCAGATGGAAGTGCGCAATGCCGGCAAGCGCCGCTCAACCATCAGCCTGGCGCTGAGCGCCGACCGTGATTCGCTGCTGCGCGACACCCGCCCAGGCGGCGAGCAGCTCGACTTCAGCACATTCGTGCAGGCCTGACCTCAGGCCCGCTCGATGCGATCGTCATGGATGACGATCCGGCCCTGTTTGAACAACGCGCCGATGGCCTTCTTGAAGTTGCCCTTGCTGACGTTGAACATGCGGCTGATCACCTCTGGGTCGCTCTTGTCGCACACCGGCAACACGCCCCCTTCGGCCTCCAGGCGCTGCATGATCTGCTCATGCAAGCCGTCCGCCAGCGCCTGGCCAACCGGTTGCAGGCTCAACGCGATCTTGCCGTCATGGCGCACTTCCTTGATGAAACCCTTCTCATGCATGCCCGAACGCATGAACTTGAAGATCTCATTCTTGTGGATCAGGCCCCAATGGCGGTTGTTGATGATGGCCTTGAAGCCCATCGGCGTCTCGCCCGCCACCAGCAGCTCGACCGGCTGACCGACCTGGTAATCGGCCGGGGTGCGGTCCAGATAGCGGTCCAGGCGTGAAGTGGCGGTGATGCGCCGGGTGCGCTTGTCGAGGTAGACATGCACCACGCAGTAGTCGCCGATCTTCAGCGGCCGCGCCTCTTCCGAGTACGGCATCAGCAGGTCCTTGGACAGGCCCCAGTCGAGGAAGATGCCCGCACCGTTGATGTCCTTGACCTTGAGGCTGGCGAATTCGCCAACCTGCACCTTGGGCTTCTCGGTGGTGGCGATCAGCTGGTCTTCGCTGTCCAGGTAGAGGAACACGTTGAGCCAGTCATCGACCTCGGTTTCGGCGTTCTTCGGGATGTAGCGCCCGGGCAGCAGGATCTCGCCGTCGGGGCCGCCGTCCAGGTAGAGGCCGAAGTCCACGTGTTTCACGATTTGCAAACTGTTGTAACGCCCAAGCAGAGCCATTTCCGATGTTCCTCAAGACAAGGCAGCTATTCTACACCTGAAGCCAGCGCGCCGCCCGACCGCTGATTCGGCGGAACCGTCGTGGAGTACTCGCGTCTACCGTGTGGCCAGCCATCTGCAAGGGATCAGCACATGTTTCTACGCCTGTCCAAAGCCCTGATCATCGCCACGGCATTTGCGCTGGCACTGGTGGCCTGCAGCCGTATAGACCTGGCCTACCGCAACCTCGACCGGCTGGTCCCGTGGTCGCTGGACGACTACCTTGCCATGAACCGTGACCAGAGGTCGTTGCTCGACGAACGGCTCAAGCAGCACCTGGCCTGGCATTGCACGACCGAACTGCCCGGGTACCTCGACTGGCTCGACCGCGTACGCAGCATGGTCGCCGATGGGCAAGTGACCGACCAGGCGCTGCAACAGCGCATGAACGAAGCCCGGCAGGCGATCGGTCGCGTTGCAGAAGCCATCACCCCGTCGGCCGCCGAGCTGCTGCGCGGCATGAGCGATGCCCAGGTCGCGCAGCTGGGCGAAGCTTTGCGTGAAGACATCAGTGAACGGCAAGAGAAATACGTCGATACACCCCTATCCAAACAGGTCGCCCGCCGCGCCGAGCGCATGGAAAAACGCCTGACACCCTGGTTCGGCGAACTCACCGCAGCACAACGCCAGCGCGTGCAAACCTGGGCACAGGCGCTGGGCGACCAGAACCGCCAGTGGATCGCCAACCGTGCGCACTGGCAACAACAGCTGATGATGGCCATGAACCAGCGCAGCGACGAAAGCTTCGAACCGCGCCTGGCGCAATTGCTGCAGCGCAAGGAAAGCCTGTGGACTGCGCAATACCGCGCTGCCTTCGAGAACAGCGAGCAACAGACACGCAGCCTGTTGATCGACCTGCTGCAACAGAGCAGCCCGGCCCAGCGGCAGTATCTTCAGGGGCGGCTGGCCAAGGTGCGTACCGACTTCAGTGAGCTCAAGTGCCTTAAGGGATAGGCAGGTCAATCGGTGTCCGCCCGATAACCCGCCTCAGCGCCCTTTGCGCCGATACGGGAACACATCGATCACCTTGCCTTCGCGGATAGATGCCTGCAGCCCCTTCCAGTAATCCGCGTCATACAGCTCCCCATGCAACCTGCTGAATAAACGCCGCTGGCCCATATCGGCAAACAGAAACGGCGGGAACTCCTCCGGGAATACATCGTGCGGCCCGATCGAATACCACGGCTCCCCCGACATCTCGTCCTCCGGGTAGCGCGGCGGTGGGATATGGCGGAAATTCACCTCGGTCAGGTAGCTGATCTCGTCATAGTCGTAGAACACCACACGACCATGGCGGGTAACCCCGAAGTTCTTCAGCAGCATGTCGCCTGGAAAGATGTTCGCTGCGGCCAACTGCTTGATGGCCAGGCCATAATCCTCCAGCGCTTCGAGCACCTGGCCTTCGCTGGCCTGCTCCAGGTACAGATTGAGCGGGATCATGCGCCGTTCGGTCCAGCAATGGCGGACCAGCACCGTATCGCCTTCCACAGCCACGGTGGACGGCGCCACCTCCAGCAGCTCGGCCAGGCACTCAGGCTCGAACTTGCTCCGGGGGAAACGAAAGTCGGCGAACTCCTGGGTATCGGCCATTCGCCCAACCCGGTCGACACTCTTCACCAGGCGATACTTGTCGATCACCGTGGCACGGTCGACCGTCTTGGACGGCGAAAAGCGGTCCTTGATGATCTTGAATACGGTATTGAAGCCCGGCAGGGTGAACACACTCATGACCATGCCGCGCACACCGGGCGCCATGATGAAACGGTCGTCGGTACTGGCCAAGTGGTTGATCAGCGCGCGATAGAACTCCGACTTGCCGTGCTTGTAGAAGCCGATCGAGGTGTACAACTCGGCAATGTGCTTGCCTGGCAGTATGCGCTTGAGGAAATTGACGAACTCCGCCGGTACTGGCACGTCGACCATAAAGTACGAACGGGTGAAGGAGAAGATGATCGATACCTCGGCCTCGTCGGTGATCAGCGCATCCGCCTCGATACCATGGCCCTCGCGGTGCAGCAGCGGGATCACCAGGGGCCACTGTTCATCGCTGTTGTACAGCCGGCCCACCAGGTAGGCGCCCTTGTTGCGGTACAGCACCGGCACGAACAGTTCAACGGCCAGGGCCGGGTCCTTGCACACCCAGTCTGGCAGGCAGTCGCGCAGTTGCTCTTCAAGGCGCGACAGGTCGCTCTCGAGGTCACCGTAGTCGAATGCATAGTCGCGCAAGATAGCCCGCAACACGCTCTTGAGGCTGCCATCGGGCATATAGGTGCGGGTCTGGGCAGCGCGCTCGTGGCTGCGTATCGACGGCCGGGTGGTGTGGATGAACATGCAGCCATCGCTGATCTGGTCATGGCTGAACAGGCTGCAGAACAAAGAGTTGTACCAGGTCTCCGACAACTCATCGTCCAGCCGCGGGTCGATCAGGCGTATATAGGCACTTTTCACCAAGGGCCACTGTTCGGCCTCCAGCAGCACTTCCTCATCGAACCCGTCACGCAGCCAGCCGTTGACCTCACCGACCTTCTGCTCATAGAGGTTGATCCGCGCCGCCGCTGCCCGCTGGATGTCCTGCCAGCGCGCCTGCTCGAAGCGCTCGCGGGCGCCCAGGGTGATGCGGCGAAAGTGTTCGCGGTAGTCGTCGAAGCCATCGAGGATCATCCGGGCGATTTCGCCGGCCGGCCAGTGCTGGGTCATGCAGGACACCTCGGTGCGGGGTGAGTTAGACAGCTTAGTCGCCTGTGCAACTTTGCGGAGCCTCTACCGGCTTACACCGCAAGAAAGGACAAGAACCGCCCGTGCGCCATCGCGTACACTCGCGCCCTGCCCTGTACCCGGAGACCACCGTGAGCCCCATCGCCCTGACCCGCCTGCTGACCCTTGCCGCCGTCTGGGGGGCGAGCTTTCTGTTCATGCGCATCATCGCCCCCGAGCTGGGCACCGTGCCTACCGCCTTCTTTCGCGTGTCCATCGCCTGCCTCGGCCTGATCGCCATACTCGCCGCAGCCCGCGTACGCTGGAACTTCGAGGGCAAACTCGGCGCTTGCCTGGTCCTGGGCATGATCAACTCAGGCATCCCCGCCACCTTCTATTCGGTGGCAGCCCAGGTACTGCCGGCGGGGTATTCGGCGATCTTCAACGCCACCACGCCACTGATGGGGGTGCTGATCGGCGCACTGTTCTTCCGCGAGGCCATGACCCTGCCCAAATTGTGCGGCATCTTCCTTGGCCTGTTCGGTGTCGGCATTCTCAGTGGCGCGGGCCCGGTGGCACTGGACATGGCACTGCTGCAAGGCGCCCTGGCCTGCCTGGCGGCAACCACCTGCTATGGCTTCGCAGGCTTTCTGGCGCGGCGCTGGATCAGCGGCCTGGACAGCCGCCTCTCGGCGCTGGGCAGCATGCTCGGCGCCACGCTGATGATGACGCCACTGTTCGCCTGGAGTGCGCTGACCCAGCCGCCTGCCAGCTGGGGCGGCTGGCAGGTGTGGCTGTCGCTGCTGGGCCTGGGCCTTGTGTGCACGGCCTTCGCCTACATCCTGTACTTCCGCCTGCTGGCCGAGATTGGCCCGGTCAAGGCCAGTACCGTGACCTTCTTGATTCCGGTCTTCGGTGTGCTGTGGGGCGCGTGGCTGCTGGACGAATCGCTGTCGATGGGCCACCTGTATGGCGGCCTGCTGATCGCTGCCGCGCTGTGGCTCGTGCTCAAGCCCGCGCGCCGCGCTCAGGCCTGATACAGCAACCCTGTAGGCGCCGGCTTGTCGGCGATCAATCCAACACCGTTTCACCAGTAAAACCACACACTTTGACGTTACCCCAAATGCCCGGCAACTACGCACGAAGCCAAATTCATGCGCGGTTGCTGGGCATTTTTGTGCCACATAGAAAACTACGTTTCATATATAAAACAAAGCAAAACGGGTCATAACTTCGCAAACTCTTAATAACTAAGCACTTTCATATTTAATTTTGGAAATTACTCACCTGGCATTGTTCATGCACTAAACGGCGTATCACCTATAAAACAGACCAGAGACCGCGCCCATGGCTGTGAAAGAGATGTACGCAATCGCCCCGCAATGGCATGAACCGCAGCGCAACGAAGACCCGGCCCCCACGGAAATCGAATTCCGTAATGTCGGCAAGGCCTTCCCCGCCAAGGGCAACACGGATGCACCATTCGCCATCCGAGGCGTGAACTTCCAGATCCGTCGCGGCGAAGTGGTGTCGATCATCGGTCCTTCCGGTTGTGGCAAAAGCACCATCCTCAACATGGGCTCAGGCCTGTACCGGCCCACGGAAGGCGAAGTGCTGGTCGGCGGTGAAGCCGTCAACGGCCCCGTCCCCAAAGTTGCCTTCATGCTGCAGAAAGACCTGCTGATGCCATGGCGCAGCATCCGCCGCAACGTCGAACTGGGCCTGGAAATCCAGGGAATGCCTGCCAGCCAGCGCAAGGTCATCGCCGAGGATCTGCTCAAGCGCTGCCACCTGCAAGGCTTCGCCGACCACTACCCGTTCCAGCTGTCCGGCGGCATGCGCCAGCGCGCTGCGCTGGCCCGCACCCTGGCGATCGACCCGCAGGTGCTGTTTCTCGACGAACCGTTCTCGGCCCTTGATGCGCAAACCAAGATGATCCTGCAACAGGACCTGGCGCAGATGCTGTTCGAGGAAAAGAAGACCGCTCTGTTCATCACCCACGACCTGGTCGAGGCCATTGCGCTGTCCGACCGCCTGCTGGTGATGAGCGCCCGCCCTGGCACGATCATCGAAGAAATCGAGATCGACCTGCCCTATCGCAACAACCCGCTGGAACGCCGAAAGCTGCCGGAAATCGGCCCGCTGGCCGGCCGCCTGATGGATCTGCTGAAGGTCGGCGAAGACCTCGACCTGCACTGACCGACGCCCCACTCACCACTCGGGAGTTAGCATGTTCACCACACACCTCAAGCGCATGGCTCATACCGCCCTGGCAACCCTGGCCCTGAGCCTGGCAGCCCAGGCCCAGGCCGAGCCCACCAAGGTCACCTACCTGCTGCCTGCTCCACCCAGCCTGCCAGCGTTCGCGCCCTGGATCATCGCCAAGGAAAAAGGCTACTACCAGGCCCAGGACCTGGACCTGACCTTCATCGCCGCCAAAGGCGGAGTCGACGTGGCCAAGCAGATCGGTGCGGGCAACGCCCTGGTTGGCGGCGCCATCGGCGACACGCCGATCATCGTGCGCCCCAACGGTATCCCGGTACGTGCAGTGGCGGTGCTCGGTGGCGGCGGGGTCACCATGATCGCTACCAACGCCAGCGAAAACATCCATTCGGTCAGCCAGCTCAAGGGCAAGACCCTGACAGTGATGTCCTACTCCGACACCACCTACTACGCCCTGCTCGCTTCGCTGCGCAAGGCTGGCCTGAGCAAGGACGATGTGGATATCCAGGCAGCCGGCCCCTCGGGCGTGTGGCAACTGTTCTCGGCCAGCAAGGCCCAGGCCATGGCCGGGGTGCCGGACTGGGTGGTCAACGCCGAAGACGCCGGGCTCAAGTACGCGCTGATCCCGCGCGAGCAGGTATTTGAAAGCATGGCCCAGGCGATCCTCGCTTCAGACGACGCCATCGAACATCACCCGCAGATCGTCCGCGGTGTGGTTCAGGCCACCCTGCGCGGCCTGCAGGACATCATCGATGACCCCAAGGCCGCCGCCGCCACCTTCGCCCGTGCAGTCCCGGCTTACGCCGGCAAAGAGGCCTCGCTGGAAAAGACCCTGCGCCTGTACGTGGAATACGTCTACGCCGGCCAGCCGGTACTCGGCCGCATCGACCCTGAGCGCCTGGACACCGTGCGCAAGTTCTACGTCAGCGAGGGCATCGTCAACCGCGAACCCAAGCTCGACGAGCTCTACAGCAACCAGTTCATCGAAACCCGTACCGCGGCCCAGTGACGGCCCGGCAATGACAAGGTAAGCACCCGATGAGAAATATCAATCCTTCCGTGGCCGGCAGCATCGCCCTGCTGGTCTTGTTCCTGGCGCTCTGGCAATGGGGCCCGGGACTGGTCGGCATGCCCGAGTTCGTCATGCCGCAACTGAGCCGGGTGGCTCAGGAAAGCGTGCTGATGTGGCACTCCGGCGGCCTGCTGGAACATACCCTGATCACTGCCTTCGAAATCATCGTCGGCTTCGCCCTTGGTGCTCTGCTGGGGGTGGCCATCGGCGTCTCGCTGGGGCTGTCGCCCTCGGCCGAAGCGATGCTTTCGCCTTACATCCTGGCGCTGCAGATCGCACCCAAGGTGGCCTTCGCCCCGCTGTTCGTGATGTGGCTGGGCTACACCATCTACCCGAAGATCCTCATCGCCATCCTGATCGTGTTCTTCCCGGTGATGATCAACGTGCTCTCGGCCATCCGCACCGTCGACCCGGACATGATCAACCTGGTGCGCACCATGAATGCCAGCCGCTGGCAGATCTTCCGCCTGGTGGAGTTCCCTTCGGCCATGGCCGCGCTGTTTTCCGGCCTGCGCATCGCCTCGACCCTGGCCGTCATCGGCGTCACCGTCGGCGAGCTGGTGGGCGGTAACCAGGGCCTGGGTTTTCTGCTGGTGGATGCCGAAGGCCAGGGCAACACCGCGGGCGTGTTCGTCGCCATCGTCATGCTCACGCTGATCGGCGTGCTCGCCTACGGCGCCGTGATGTGGGCCGAAAAGCGCGTCCTGCACTACCTCCCCAAAGCCATGCTGAGTAGCCAATGATGAGCAGCTTCCACAACCTTCTCCAGGGCCGCCGCGTGCTGGTCACCGGTGGTGCCCGCGGGCTGGGCTATGCCTTTGCCCAGGCCATTGCCCAGGCCGGCGCCCGGGTGGTCATAGCCGATGTGCTCGCCGGGCGCGTGCAGCAGGCTGCCTGTGAGCTGAGCGGTATGGGCCTGGATGTCAGCGGCGTCAGCCTGGACCTTGCCAGCCCCGAGTCCATCGAGGCCTGCATCGAGCGCACGGTCAAGCGCCTGGGCGGCCTGGACGGCCTGGTCAACAACGCCTCGATCACCAACTCCGGCGGCAAGAGCTGCGAGGAACTGGACATCGAGACCTGGGACCAGGTCATGCAGGTGAATGTGCGCGGCACCTGGCTGATGACCCGCGCCGCCCTACCCGCATTGCGCGAAAGCGGCCGTGGCGCGGTCATCAACCTGGCCTCCGACACCCCGCTGTGGGGGGCGCCGAACCTGCTGGCCTATGTCGCCAGCAAAGGCGCGGTGATCGCCATGACCCGCAGCCTGGCCCGCGAGCTGGGCAACGCCAACATCACCGTCAACGCCATCGCCCCCGGCCTGGTGCTGGTCGAAGCCACCGCCTATGTGCCCGAGGCCCGCCACCGGCTGTACACCGAACAACGGGCCATCCAGCGCCCGCAACTGCCCGACGACGTCAGTGGCGCGGTGCTGTTCGCCCTGTCCGACCTGTCGCGCTTCATCACTGGACAAACCCTGCCGGTCAACGGCGGGTTCGTCATGCCCTGAGCAAAGGAGACCTCCATGACTGACCTCTCTGTGCAACACGACGCCCCGAAATCCTGGGACCGCCCCGCCGACGCCGACCTGGCCAGCTGGATGCAGACGCGCATCGCGCGCTACCAGACGCGCCGCTACGACTGGGATGCGCTGAAGTTCCAGGCCGACTACGACCCCAAGTTCCGCCGCGCGCAGATGCGCTACGTGGGCACCGGCGGCACGGGGGTTGGCAGTGACATGAACACCATCGCGTCCGAGCACTTCACCTTTTCCACCATGGTCATCCCGGCCGGCCACGAAGGCCCGCCGCACCTGCACACCGACGTCGAGGAAGTGTTCTTCGTGCTGCGCGGCAAGCTCAAGGTGGTCATCGAAAAAGACGGCGAGCGCTTCGAAACCATCCTCACCGACCGCGACCTGATCTCGGTGCCGCCAGGGGTGTACCGCGAAGAGATCAATGTGGGTGACGAGGACGCACTGATGTGCGTGATGCTCGGTGCCAAGAAGCCGGTGACCCCGACCTACCCACCAGCGCACCCGCTGGCATCGATCAAGCGCGGGTAAGCCGATGATGCCGATCACCCTCATCGCCCCCTTGTTAAGCCAGCTCGACCAGCGCTTTGCCGAACGCCTGCTACGCCTTGACCAAGGGCTGCAGGCGGTACGTGAGGCCGGTAGCGGCGAGGCCATCGTGCTGCTGCATGGCATCGGCTCGGGCGCGGCCAGCTGGTTGCAAGTGGCCTTGGGCTTGAGCGAGCGGGCACGGGTGATCGCCTGGGATGCCCCCGGCTACGGCCAGTCCGCGCCACTGCCGAGGCCTGTGCCGGGCGCCCGCGACTATGCCGGGCGCTTGCTGCAGACACTCGACGCATTGGGCATCGAGCGCTGTGTGCTGGTGGGCCATTCCCTGGGGGCGCTGACTGCCGCCGCGTTCGCCCAGGCCCACCCGCAGCGGGTCAACCGCCTGGTACTGCTCAGCCCGGCACGCGGTTACGGGGCGCAACCCGAGCAAGGTCTTGCCGTGCGCAGCAAACGCCTGCACAGCCTGGCCCACATGGGCATCGGGCAAATGGCCCGCGAGCGCAGTGCACATTTGCTGTCGCCAGACGCCGGTGCCCAGGCGCTGGCCTGGGTGCAGTGGAACATGGCGCGGCTACAGCCGCACGGCTACCGCCAAGCCATCGAGCTGCTGTGCGGCGACCACCTGTTGCGCCACGCGCCGCAGGCAGTGCCCTGCGAAGTGCACTGCGGCAGCGCCGACGGCATCACCCGCGCGGACGACTGCCAGGCCTTGGCCGATGCTCTGGGCGCCCCTTTCAAACTGATACCCGGCGCTGGCCATGCCTGCGCCATCGAACGACCTGACACGGTGACGGGCCTGCTGGCCCGCGCCCTGGACGCCTCTCTCACAGGTAGCGCGCTATGAACGAAATGGATCCGTTGAAGGAAAACCAGGACAAGTACATTGTCCCGGGCCTGGAACGCGGCCTGCTGCTGCTGTGCGAATTCAGCCGGCAGAACCGTACCCTGACCGCCCCCGAACTGGCCCGGCGCCTGTCACTGCCCCGCTCGACCATCTTCCGCCTGCTGACCACCCTGGAAACCATGGGCTTCGTCACCCGCAGCGGCAACGAATACCGCCTGGGCATGTCGGTACTGCGCCTGGGCTTCGAATACCTGGCCTCGCTGGAGCTGACCGAACTGGGCCAGCCACTGCTGGCACGGCTGTGCGATCGCCTGAACTACCCGAGCAACCTGGTGGTACGCGACGGTCGCTCGATCGTCTACGTGGCCAAGGTTTCACCACCCTCGGTGTTCTCCAGCGCAGTTACCGTCGGCACGCGCCTGCCGGCCCACGCCACGGTGCTGGGGCGCATCCTGCTGGCCGACCTGAGCCTGAGCGAGTTGCGCGAGCTGTATCCCGAAGAGCATCTGGAGCAGTTTTCGCCGTGCACGCCCAAGACCGTGCTGGAGCTGTTCGACCTGGTCCAGGCCGATCGCCTGCGCGGCTATGTCAGCGGCGAAGGCTTCTTCGAGTCGACCATCTCCACGGTGGCTGCACCCGTGCGTGATGACAGCGGCCAAGTAGTCGCAGCGCTCGGCCTGACCATCCCGACCGTGCAGATCGGCCACGTCAATTTCGACAACCTGCTGGGCCAGGTGCGGGGCAGTGCCGATGAGTTGTCGCGCTTGCTCAACTACACGCCCAACACCGGTCACGGCCGCGTCACCGCGCTGATGAGGGACTGAGATGAACCCCTACCAACTTCAAGACAGCACGGTGATCGTCACCGGCGGCTCGTCCGGCATCGGCTACGCCTGTGTCGAACTGCTGCTCGAAGCCGGCGCCCGCGTAGCCTTCTGCGGGCGCGACGAAGACCGCCTGCGCAGTGCCGAAACCCGGCTGCGCGAACGCTTCCCAGAGGCGGGCCTGCTGGCCCAGGTGTGCGACGTGCTCGACGCCGAGTCCGTGCGGGCCTTTGCCGCCGCCAGCCTGGCCGCACTGGGCCCGGCCCAGGCGCTGGTCAACAATGCGGGCCAGGGCCGCGTGTCGACGTTTGCCGACACCACCGACCAGGCCTGGAACGAAGAACTGCAGCTCAAATTCTTCTCGGTCATCCACCCGGTACGCGCGTTCATGGCACAACTGCAGGGCCAGCCTAACGCCTCGATCGTGTGCGTCAACTCGCTGCTGGCCAGCCAGCCCGAACCGCATATGGTCGCCACCTCGGCCGCCCGTGCCGGGCTGAAGAACCTGGTGCGCTCAATGGCCTTCGAATTCGCCGAACACGGCATCCGGGTCAACGGCATCCTCATCGGCCTGGTCGAGTCGGGGCAATGGCGCCGCCGCTTCGAGGCCCGCGAAGAGCGCGAGCTGGACTGGTCGCAATGGACCGCACAGCTGGCGCAACGCAAACACATTCCCTTGGGCCGCCTTGGCCTGCCGAAGGAAGCGGCGCAGGCGATCCTGTTCCTGGCTTCGCCTCTGTCGGCCTACACCACTGGCAGTCATATCGATGTATCCGGAGGCCTGTCCCGCCATGCGTAACGAAAACACTGTCACCGTCGGTGCCGTCATCACCGCGTTCCTCGAGCAATGCGACGTCAGGGCGGCGTTCGGCGTGATCTCGATCCACAACATGCCGATCCTCGATGCCTTCGCTGTGCGCGGCAACATCCGCTTCGTCATGGCCCGCGGTGAAGCCGGGGCCACCAACATGGCCGATGCCTATGCCCGCAGCATCGGTGGCCTGGGCGTATGCCTGACCTCCACCGGTACTGCCGCCGGCAACGCCGCCGGGGCCATGGTCGAAGCGCTGACCGCCGGCACCCCCCTGCTGCACATCACCGGGCAGATCGAAACCCCGTACCTGGACCAGGAGCTGGCCTACATTCACGAGGCACGCGACCAGCTGACCATGCTCAAGGCCGTGTCCAAGGCAGCGTTTCGCGTGCGCAGCGTCGAAACCGCGCTGAGCACCTTGAAGCTGGCCGTGCAGACCGCCCTCACCGCCCCCACCGGCCCGGTCAGCGTGGAGATCCCGATCGATATCCAGTCGGCCTTCATCGCCATGCCGACCGACCTGTCGCCACTGCCTATCCCGGTCGCCGCACCGGCCGCCGAAGCCCTCGACCTGGTTGCCGAACGCCTGGCCAGCGCCACCCGCCCACTGCTATGGCTGGGCGGCGGCGCCCGGCATGCCGGCGCGCAGGTCAAGCGCCTGCTGGACATGGGCGTCGGGGTGATCACCTCGACCCAAGGCCGCGGCGTGGTCAACGAAGACGATGAGCGCTGCCTGGGGGCCTTCTCGCAGAACAAGCTGGTCGAAGGCTTCATGCAGACCTGCGATGCGCTGGTGGTGGCCGGTTCCCGCCTGCGCAGCAACGAGACCTTCAAGTACGCCCTGAAGCTGCCGCGCACTACCCTGCGCATCGACGTCAACCCGGCCATCGAAGGCCGCAGCTACCCCAGCGACCTGTTCATCTGTGGCGATGCGGCACTGGCCCTGGAGGGCCTGGCCGACCGCCTGCAGGGCCGCCTGAACATCGACCCGAACTTTCTGCCCGAACTCAAGAATGTGCGCGAGCAGGCACGCAAACAGCTGGTCGCCGACCTGGGCCCGTATGCGTCGCTGGTCGAGCAGTTGCAAACGCAGACCGGGCGCAACTTCACCTGGGTGCGCGACGTGACGCTGTCCAACAGCATCTGGGGCAACCGCCTGCTCAATCTCTATCACCCCCTGTCCGGCGTGCACGCACTCGGCGGTGGCATCGGCCAGGGCCTGGCGATGGGCATCGGCGCTGCCGTGGCAGCGGCGCAGACAGCGCCGGAGCGCAAAGTGTTCGCCCTGGCAGGCGATGGTGGCTTCATTCTCAACCTGGGTGAGCTGGCGACCCTGGTGCAGGAGAACGCCAACGTGGTCATCCTGCTGATGAACGACCAGCGCTATGGCGTTATCCGCAACATCCAGGACGCCATCTACGGCGCCCGCCACGCTTACGTCGAACTGCACACGCCGAACTACAGCAAGCTGGCCGAATCGCTCGGCCTGCGCCATGGCCTGGTCAGCGACCTGAAACACTTCGGCGAGGTGCTCGAAGGCGCCCTGGGCGCGCAAGGCCCGTTCCTGCTGGAAGTGGACATGCTCAGCGTTGGCGGCTTCGCTACCCAGTTCGCCGGCCCGCCCAACAGCGAAACCAAGGCGCAGAAGGCCACGGCCTGAGGACCACGCCATGTTGCATATCACCATGATCGGCTGCGGTGCCATTGGCGTCGGCGTGCTCGAGCTGCTGGAGAAAGACCCGCTGCTGTGCGTCGATGCGGTGATTGCCTCGGCCGGCTCTGAAGCGCTGGTACGTCAGCGCCTGGCGAGCTTGCGCCGGCCGCCGCAGGTACTCACCGCCCTGCCGGCCGACGCGCGCCCCGACCTGCTGGTCGAATGCGCCGGCCACAAGGCAATCGAAGAGCACGTGCTGCCAGCGCTGGAGCGCGGGGTTGCCTGCCTGATCGTCTCGGTTGGTGCGCTGTCCGAGCCTGGCCTGGTCGAGCGCCTGGAAGCGGCAGCGGCACACGGCAACACGCGTATCGAACTGCTGCCCGGCGCCATTGGCGGCATCGACGCACTGTCAGCAGCCAAGGTCGGCGGCCTCGACGCGGTCAGCTACACCGGCCGCAAACCGGCGCGCGCCTGGCAAAGCACCCCCGCCGAGCAGGTGTGTACGCTGGACGCCCTTACAGAAGCGACCGTGATCTTCGACGGCAGCGCCCGTGAGGCAGCGCGGCTGTACCCGAAAAACGCCAACGTCGCGGCCACGCTGTCACTGGCCGGGCTGGGCCTTGACCGCACCCGCGTGACCCTGATCGCTGACCCGCTCAGCGAAGAAAACGTGCACCAGGTCGAGGCCCGCGGCGCCTTCGGCCGCTTCGAAATGAGCCTGCGCGGCAAACCGCTGCCGGCCAACCCGAAGACCTCGGCACTGACCGTCTACAGCGTGGTTCGCGCCCTTGGCAACCACGCCCATGCCATTTCCATCTAGGGGACTGCCAATGACTCTGGAACAGACCTTACCGCTGTGCATCGCCGGCACTTGGCGCCTGGGCGGCGGCGAGCGTTACGCCTCGTGCTACCCGGCGACCGGTGAGCCGGTCGCCTGGCTCAATGCGGCCAGCCTTGAAGATGTCGAAGCCGCCGTGCAGGGGGCCCATCAGGCCTTCCTGCACAGCGGCTGGGCCCAGCGCAAACCGCACGAACGTGCCGCTGTGCTGTACCGCATCGCCGGGCTGATCCGCGAGCGCGCTGAAGAGCTGGCGCAACTGCAACGCCAGGACAACGGCAAGCCGATCAACGAAACCCGCGCCCTGGTCGCCAGCGCGGCAGGGACGTTCCAGTTTTTCGCCGCTGCCTGCGAAACGCTGGAGGAAACCATCACCCCGTCGCGCGGCGATTTCGTCAGCATGAGCGTGTACGAGCCGATGGGTGTGGTCGCGGCGATCACGCCATGGAACTCGCCCATCGCCAGCGAGGCGCAGAAGCTAGCCCCGGCCCTGGCCGGTGGCAATGCGGTGGTGATCAAACCGGCGGAAATCACCCCCCTGCTGGCCCTGCAACTGGCCCGCATCTGTGAGGACGCCGGGCTGCCCAAAGGCCTGGTCAGCGTGCTGCCAGGCAAGGGTTCACTGCTGGGTGACGCCTTGACCCGCCACCCGCTGGTCAAACGTGTGTCGTTCACCGGCGGCACCCGTACCGGCAAACACATCGCCCATATCGCCGCCGACAAGATGATGCCGGTGTCGCTGGAGCTGGGCGGCAAGTCGCCGACCATCGTCCTTGACGACGCCGACCTCGACCACGCCGTGGCCGGTGTGCTGTACGGCATCTTCAGCTCCTCGGGTGAGGCATGCATCGCCGGCTCCCGGCTGTTCGTCGCCCGTGCCCTGTACGAGCCGTTCATGGCCCGGCTGACCGCTGCCGCCGCGCAACTGCGCCTGGGTGACCCGGCCGACGAGCGCACGCAGATGGGCCCGCTGATCAGTGCTGGCCACCGCGCGTCGGTGGAGCGCTACGTGGCCCTGGGCCTGGCCGAAGGTGGCCGCCTGCGCCTGGGCGGTGAGCGCCCGAGCGGCGGCCTGTACGAGCAGGGTTACTTTTACCCGCCGACCATCCTCGAAGGGCTGGGCAACCACCAGCAGGTTTGTCAGGAAGAGATCTTTGGCCCGGTGCTGGTGGCCCTACCGTTCGACAACGAAGAAGACCTGCTGGCCCAGGCCAACGACAGCCTGTACGCCCTTGCCGCCGGTATCTGGAGCCGTGACTACAAGCGTGCCTGGGCGCTTGGCCGCAAGCTTCAGGCCGGTACGGTGTGGATCAACACCTACAAGCAGTTCTCCATCTCGACGCCGTTCGGCGGCTGGCGTGACAGCGGCCTGGGCCGTGAAAAAGGCCGCCTGGGCATTCTGCAGTACATGGAACAGAAAAGCCTCTACTGGGGCATGAACCAACAGCCGCTGGCCTGGGCCGGCGTGGAGGCAGGGCAATGAGCGTACTGGGCATCGACGAAGTCACCTATGGCGTGGAAGACCTCGCCACCTGCGTCCGCTTCTTCACCGACTGGGGCTTGAGCAAAGTCAGCGAACAGCCTGACGAGGTGATCTTCGAAACCCTCAATGGCTGCCGCGTGGTGCTGGCCGCCCTCGACAAACCCGGCCTGCCGCCGGCCATCGAGCCCGGTTCGACCGTGCGTGAAGTGGTGTGGGGTGTCGCAAGCCAGGCGGACCTTGCCCTGTACAGCCAGCGCATCGCCAACGACCCGGGCTTTGTCGAAGGCAATGGCCGCATCGGTTGCACCGACCCTAACGGCCTGGCGATCCGCTTGCAGGTCACCCGCAAACGCACGCTGGACATCGAGTGCAGCGGCCACAACACCTGGCAGACCAAGGGCCGGATCAACAAGCCGGCGCCGATCTACGACCGTGCCACGCCCATCGAAGTGGGCCACGTGGTGTTCTTCGTCAAGGACGTGAACGCCTGCGAGGCCTTCTACCACGAACGTTTCGGCTTCCAGGCATCGGACCGTTACCCCAACCGCGGCGCCTTCCTGCGCACCGCCGAGGAAGGCGGCCACCACGACCTGTTCATGCTCCAGCTGCCGGCCCCGCGCGCCGGCCTCAACCACGTGGCGTTCACCGTACGTGACCTGCACGAGGTGTTCGGCGGCGGCATGCATATCTCCCGCTGCGGCTGGGCCACCGAAATCGGCCCGGGCCGCCACCCGGTGTCATCGGCGTTCTTCTGGTACTTCAAGAACCCGGCCGGCGCGCTGGTCGAGTACTACGCCGACGAGGACCAACTGACCGCCGAATGGCAGCCACGCGCGTTCGAACCCGGCCCGACCGTATTCGCCGAATGGGCGATTGCCGGCGGCATCGATGGCAACACCCGGCGCCAGCAGCACGCAGAAGCACCCCAAGGCAAATTCCTCACCGACAAGCCCAAGCACAACTGAGGTCGATCCCATGAACACACCCGAGGTTTACCTGCAGCCGCACCAGGCACGCAAACGCCCCAACACACCGTTCGAGGACCTGCTCGGCGATTCCATCGAACGCGCCTACGGCAACGGCGTGAGCGAATTGGGGGAATTGCTCGCCCACCTCAACCTGGCCGGCCCGCCCTGCCCGCTGACCAGCGGAGCGTGGACTGAAGACGCCTTTGTAACCCTGATGGCACGGCTGGGCGAATGACCCTGCGGAGAAGAACAAGATGAACATGCATGTAACCGTCGACCCTGTTGAACAACACCTGGCCAATGGCCTGAAAGACCTCTGGTTCCCGGTTCTGCCGTCGGAACTGTTGAGCGACAAACCGGTTTCCATCCGTCGCCTGGGCTACAAGATCGCCCTGTGGCGCGACAACGATGGCAGCGTGCACGCGCTTGAGGACCACTGCCCGCACCGCGGCGCGCCGCTGTCCCAAGGGCCGGTGCTGGGTGACCGCCTGCAGTGCCCGTACCACGGCGTTGAAGTACGCTGCGACGGCACTGTCACCAAAGTGCCCGGCAGCCCTGGCTGCAAGCTCGAAGGCAGCCGCCCGACGCGGATGTTCCATACCCGCGAGGCTGCGGGGGCGATCTTTCTGTTCAACGCCACCGACCCGCACCTGGACACACCACCGGAGCTGGTACTGCCCGAGCAGCTGACCTCGCCCCAGTGGAGCAGCTTCCTTTGCTACACCGAATGGAAAGGCGACTACCGCTACGTGCTCGACAACGTCATGGACCCGATGCACGGCACCTACCTGCACAAGATGTCGCATTCCATGAGCGAGGGCGAAGCCACCGCCAGGTTCGTCACCCGCGATACCGAACAAGGCTTCTTCTTCGAGAAAGAAGGCCAGCGCGGGGTCAACTTCGACTGGACCGAATTCCTCGACAACGGCTGCCACTGGCTGCGCCTGGAGATTCCCTACCCCAAGACCGGTGGCCCGGGCGGCAACTTCACCATCATCGGCAGCTACACGCCCAGCAGCCGAGCGTTGTCGGCCGTGTTCCACTGGCGCGCCCGGCCGCTGACCGGCTGGCAACGCGACACCTGGCGCTTCCTCTACAAGAACCGCCTGGAGGCGCGCCACTGGGCGGTACTGGAGCAGGACCGGGTGCTGCTGGAATTCATGGAGTTCGACGCCAACCAACGTGAAAACCTCTACCAGCACGACCTGGGCGTGGTGCGCCTGCGCCGCTACCTCAAGGGCAAGGCCAAGGAACAGCTGGCCCTGATCGAAACCAAGCAACTGGCCTGAGGTGACCGATGTCCAACTCCTCCACCATCAGTGCACGGGTGCACACCCTGCGCCATGAAGCCGAAGGCATCATCAGCGTCGAGCTGCGCCCCTGGGGTGACACTGTGTTCGCGCCCTTCGACGCCGGTTCGCACATCGACCTGCACCTGCCCAATGGCCTGGTGCGCAGCTATTCGCTGCTGAACGCGCCAAGCGACCAGGGCCGTTATGTGGTCGGCATCCTGCGTGACCGAGCCAGCCGCGGGGGGTCGCGCTATGTGCACGAGCAACTGCGCGTGGGCACGCAACTGCAGATCTCCCAGCCACGCAACAACTTTGCCCTCGACACCCGCGCCAGCCACAGCGTACTGGTGGCGGGCGGCATCGGCATTACGCCGATCTACTGCATGTTCCGCCAGTTGCTGACGCTGGGGCGCTCGGCCGAGCTGATCTACTGTGCACGCTCGCGTGCCGAAGCCGCACTGCTGGAGGAGATCAGCGGGCTTGGGGCAAAGGTGGTCTACCACTTCAACGACGAGAAAGGCGGACTGCCGGACCTGGCCGGCTACCTGGCCGGGCGGCCTGCGGACACGCACTTCTACTGCTGCGGGCCGACGCCGATGCTCGATGCCTTCGAGCAGACCTGCGAACGCCTGGGTTACCCCCATGCGCATATCGAGCGGTTTACCGCAGCCGAAGTGGCGGCATCGGACGATGCCCAGGCCAGCTACAGCGTCGAGCTGAGCCGGTCAGGCAGGACGGTCAGCGTCGAACCCGGGTTGAACCTGCTGGATGTGCTGCTCGAAGCCGGCTGCGATATCGAGTACAGCTGCCGTGAGGGTGTGTGTGGCTCTTGCGAGACCCGAGTGCTGGAGGGGGATGTGGACCACCGCGACGGGGTACTGACCAAGGCTGAGCGGGCGGCGAACAAATCGATGATGGTCTGTGTGTCCGGGTGCAAGAGCCGGCGGTTGGTGCTTGATCTGTGAATTGAACATTCGCTCACGCGTAAATTTGACCGGCCCCTCATGGGCCGGTTTTTTTTGACCTGGTTTTGTACTGTTCATTCCTGCCTTATCGCCCACTTGCCAGCGATAAGGCATGTACTGATACAACCCAAGACAAAGTAGTGCATCGACGCACAATGCCTGGGCATAACAGTAACCAAACTTTCAGCCTGTTCCAGATACGGTACAAACCAAGCCGTTTCAAATATAAATAATTGTTTTAAATCAGTTTTTATTAAACAAAAGAACCTGGCACAAAACCTGCTCCATTTCCTTTGTCAAACAACATCTCACCCATAAAACAAAAAACCCGCAGTACGGGCGACGCTCCCCCTTTGCCTGCGGAAAACCTCCCAACCTTGCAGGGCATGGCATGAAAAGATATGTGATAAGCCTCGGTCTGATTCTCGGCAGTTGCGCAAGTTTCGCTTTCGAACCCGGCCCCGCCGCCCCCGACCAGCCACCCACCGCGAAAAAGCCCTTCCCGCATATTGCCTGGCGCAGCGACGACGGCCAGAGCAGCCTGGATATCGGCGGCGCCCTGCGCGTCAATTACCGCGACGAACACTGGGACACCACCGAAAACAACGGCCGCTTCCTCTTCGATACCTTCCGCCTCGACGTGCAGGCCAACCATCGCCAGCTGTTCAGCGATGTCGGCTATTGGTTCCAGGACGACGGCAAGCGCTCGATCGACCGTGGCTACATTGGCTACCGCTTCAGCCCCCAAGCCAACCTGCAAATCGGGGCGCCGTTCAAACCGTTCGGCCTGGAGCCGTATCCACAGTTTGGCTGGAGCTATCACATACCGTTCTTCATGGGCTACGGCGTCAGCGCAGGCAAAGGCCTCAAATACAGCTACAAGGATGCGCAGTGGGACCTGCAATTGGGTTACTTCCCGCGCATGCTGCCTTCAAGCCTGCGCTACTCACCGGAAGTCGGGCGTTATGCCGACCTCGACGACAACGCCGTGCCGTTTACCCAATCGCGCCAAGACAACGAGAAACACAACCAGGTCAACGCCCGTGTCGCCCGTACCTTCAGCGGCGATGGCTGGAAGACCGAGCTGGGTGCCTCGCTGGCAGCTGCCGAGCTGTACAACGCCACCACCCATGACGACGGCGATTACTGGGCAGGCGGAGTCCACGCGCTGCTCAACAGAGGCCCCTGGACGGTGACGGGCCAGGCCATCCGCTATGAGTACGATCCGAAGAACCCGGCAGGCGTCAGCAACGACGCAGTGCTGATGGGCGGCAACGGCCTGACCCCTGCATACCTGATCGCCTCCAAGGCCACCATCGCAGCGGTCAACGTCGGCTATGACGTGCTGACCCCGAAGCTTGGGCAACTGAAAAAGATCAAGCTCTATACCGACTACAGCCGGATGATGAAAGATGAGCAGAGCTGGGACGATTCGCAGATGTTCACCGTTGGCGCGCAGTTCCTGGCCATGCCGATCATGGCCTGGGTCGACCTGACCTGGGCGCGCAATGCCAACCCGTTTGGTGGGGCGGAAAATGGCACAGGCTGGACCAGCACCAGCTCGGTGGGCAGCAATGACTGGTATTACCGGACCAATATAAACATTGGGTATTACTTCTAGCAGCCTGGGTGGCCTGCACCGGCCCTATCGCCGGCAAGCCGGCTCCTACAGGAGCTGCGCAGCGCACTACCGATGGGAGCCGGCTTGCCGGCGATAGGGCCAGTACAGACAACAACGCCAAAGGGCATTACGATAAGCAGCCCTCACGACACGTAACGCCCCATGCCCCCCGAGCAAACCGCAGCCTACAAGATCGTGCTCTGGCGCCTGGAGCAGGATGCCCAAGGCTACCCACCCGCATCGGTCGAAGGCCTCTGGGCAAAACGTACCGCGGCTGGCTACCAGGTCGACAGCATCCCCTTCTATGCCTACGGCATCGCACCTGGCGACACCATCAGCATCAGCGAAGAGGGCGAGCAATCCTGGTTCGAAGGCTTGCTGCACAGTGGCGGCGCTTCGGTATTTCGCGTTCTTGTGAAGGCAGGCGGTGATCTGGAGCAGGTTCGTGCGGCACTCGAAGATTTCGGCTGCCCCAGCGAAGTCGAAAAAGCGGTCAGGATGCTGGCCGTCGAAGTCCCGCCTTCGCGCTCACTCGACACCCTGCTCTACTACCTGCTGACGCAGCGCGAAGCCGGCACCCTGGACTTCGAGGAAGGCGTGCTGCGCCACGCCATCCCCGAAGAGTTTCGCTGACGGCCTATGCTTGGGCCATGCGACTGGCAGGCTTGCTGAACACGAACAGCAAACCGACCACAATCAGCCCCATTCCCAGCAGGCTGAGCGGTGCCAGGCGATTACCGAAGATCAGGAAGTCCATCACCGCAGTCACCGCCGGCACCAGGTAGAACAGGCTGGTGACGTTGACCAGATTACCTTTGGCGATCAGGCGGTACAGCAGCATGGTCGCCAGCAGCGAAACCACCAGCCCCATCCACAGCAGCGCACCAATGAAACTGCCGCTCCATGCAACGTGCAGCGGCTGCAGCGGCGCGAACACAGCACACATGGCAAACCCCGCCAGATACTGCAGGCCCAGCGTGCCCATGGGGTTGTCGGTGATGCGTTTTTGCAGGATCGAGCCAAAGGTCATGCTGCCCAGCGCCAGCAAGGCAAACAGCATCCCGGCCAGCGACACTCCGCCGAGGTTGATACCCTGATAGACCACCATCACCAGCCCGCCGAGCCCCAGGCCCAGACCGAACAGCCGGCGCCAGGAGCGCTGGCGCTCCATCAGCACCACAGTGAGGATCGGTTGTACTCCCATCACCGTGGCCATCACGCCGGGGGTCACGTGGGTATTGAGCGCCAGCAGGTAGAAGATCTGGTAGGCACCGAGCAACACGCAGCCGGTGCCAAGGGCTCGGAACATCGCCCCACGTGTGCGCGGCCAGCGCAGGCCCAGCAACGGGCCGATCAGCAGCAACCCGGCGAGTGCCAGCGCTGAGCGCAGCAGCAGGAAAGCAAACGGGCTGGCATGGGCCAGGCCAAGTTTGGAGACGATGGCGCCACTGCTCCACAGCAGGACGAACAGGCTGGTAGTGGCCGCCGAGGCCACGGATGCTTTGGAAAAGACAGACATGCATGCACCTGTATTCGGGCAGATAAGCCGAACGGTGGGCGTGAACTTCAGTTAGGGAAGCCGCCGACCGTGTTCAGTAGGTTGCGCGTGTGACGGGATGCGGCCAAAGGCCGGTCAGCCCGGCACAACCACGCAGCGAGGCGGAGCTACGCCGCCTACAACGCCACTGACAGGTGGTGGGTAATGACTGATCATGGCCGGCTGCTGGCTGCCACGCACGGCCCCGCCCGCGACTGGCGCGATGGCAAAGCTTGCGGTGGACAGGATGGCAGGCATGAGCAGGTCTTCGGGGAGGTGAATGCTCTGGAATATAGCGGTGAATCAGGGCCAGGACAATAGCTGGCTTCTGTGATGCCTGTTGGGCCCTGTCGCCGGCGATAGGGCCCTGCAGGCACCGAAACTTCAGAACAACCAGCGATACAGCAGGTACGCCACAGCCACCGCCAGCACCGGCCGCAGGATGCGGTAGGCCTTGGGGTTGGCACGCTTGAACTGCTTCACGCGGGTGCTGATCCTGTTGCTGAAGCGCTTGCTCCAGGCATACGCCTGGTTGATCCCGCCCACCCGCTCGTCATCGGTGTTCTGCGGTGCAGTGGCGCGGCCCAGGAAGGCGCTGACCTTGCGGTTGATGCGGGCCATCAGCGGGTTGCTGAGCGGGCGTTCGATGTCGCAGAACAGGATCACCCGGGTGACGTCGGTTTCGTTCTTGACCCAGTGCACGTAGGTCTCGTCGAACATCACGTCCTCGCCATCACGCCAGGCGTAGGCCTGGCCGTCGACGTAGATGCGGCAATCGTCGGAGTTCGGCGTGGACAAGCCCAAGTGATAGCGCAGCGAGCCGGCGAAGGGGTCGCGGTGCGGGTTGAGGTGGCTGCCGCCGGGCAGCAGGGCAAACATCGCGCCCTTGACGTTGGGGATGGCGCTGACCAGCTCGACGGTCTTCGGGCAAAGCGCCTCGGCCGACGGCAGCGGTTTGTCGTACCACTTCAGGTAGAAACGCTTCCAGCCCTTCTTGAAGAACGACCCGAAGCCTGCGTCATTGTCTTTTTCGGCGGCGCGGATGTAGCCCTCATCGAACAGGCGCATGGCCTCCTCACGGATCTGCTGCCAGTTGTCCTTGAGCACGTCCAGCTCAGGGAAACGCTGGCGGTCCAGGTACGGCTTGGACGGCACCCCGGAGAAAAAGTACATCAGGCTGTTATAGGGTGCGAACAGCGCAGAATGGTTGACGAACTGGCGCAGGACTGGCAATCGCGCCTTGCCGCGCAGGTGGACGAACAGCACGCTGCCAAAAAAAACCAGCAGGACACCTGCCTTGGCGACGAAGGAAAAGGTCATGCAACACTCCTTGGAAAGGGAGCAGGCCAGCGCTGCCTGCCCCCATTAAAAATCATCCTGCCATCATAAACCCATCACGCCCAGGTAAAAACAACCCGGGCGGGAACTCACTCATGAAGATTTTGCAATAAACCCGAGCGCAGGGGCAGCTTGCCGCTTGCCGCTTACTGCTGGTTCTCCTGCTCGCTGAACATGTCGGCGAACAGCATGCTCGACAGGTAGCGCTCGCCGGAGTCGGGCAGGATTACGACGATGGTCTTGCCCTGCATCTCCGGCTTTTCCGCCAGCCGCACCGCAGCAGCCATCGCCGCGCCGCAGGAAATGCCGCAAAGGATGCCCTCCTCCTGCATCAGGCGGATGGCCATCGCCTTGGCCTCTTCATCGGTCACGGTCTCGACCTGGTCGACGATCGACAGGTCAAGGTTCTTCGGCACAAAGCCGGCGCCGATACCCTGGATCTTGTGCGGGCTGGGCTTGAGCTCCTCACCGGCCAGGGTCTGGCTGATCAGCGGCGAGGCCACAGGCTCGACCGCCACCGAGAGGATCGACTTGCCCTGGGTGTGCTTGATATAGCGCGACACGCCGGTAATGGTGCCACCGGTGCCGACACCGGCCACCAGCACGTCGACTGCACCGTCGGTGTCGTTCCAGATCTCCGGGCCGGTGGTCTTTTCATGAATGGCCGGGTTGGCCGGATTGTCGAACTGGCCTGGCAGGAAGTACTGCGCCGGGTCCGAGGCAACGATCTCGTTGGCCTTCTCGATCGCGCCTTTCATGCCCTTGGCCGGCTCGGTCAACACCAGCTCGGCGCCCAGGGCCTTCAGCACCTTGCGACGCTCCAGGCTCATCGAGGCCGGCATGGTCAGGATCAGTTTGTAGCCACGGGCGGCGGCGACGAAGGCCAGGCCAATGCCGGTGTTGCCCGAGGTGGGCTCGACGATGGTCATGCCGGGCTTGAGCTTGCCGCTGCCCTCGGCGTCCCAGACCATGCTCGCGCCGATACGGCACTTGACCGAGTACCCAGGGTTGCGCCCTTCGATCTTGGCCAGGATGGTCACACCGCGCGGGGCGATGCGGTTGATCTGCACCAGCGGCGTATTGCCGATGGAATGGGCGTTGTCTGCGTAGATACGGCTCATGGCAGGGTCCTTGGCATGAAGTGGCGGGGAAAGGCTTAAAGGGTAAGCCTGCCCCGTTGGCCCGTAAAGCCCGTTCGAACTCGCCCGGGCGGCCTGCGGTCAACCGCACAACCCGCCTTGGAGATCACTGCGATGAAAGCCCGTTATCGCTGGCCACTGGTCGGCCTGGCCAGCCTGGTCGTGCTGTTGGTGGCCCTGCACCTGGCGCTGCCTTACCTGGTGCGCGACTACCTCAACGACAAGCTGGCGGACATGGGGGAGTACCGTGGCCAGGTCACGGACGTGGAACTGGCCTGGTGGCGCGGGGCCTACCAGATCGATGGGCTGAAGATCGTCAAGACCAGCGGCAAGGTTCCGGTGCCGCTGCTCGATGCGCCACTGATCGACCTCTCGGTGAGCTGGCAAGCGCTGTGGTATGACCATGCTGTGGTGGCCGAAGTCACCTTTTTACGACCGGTGCTCAACTTCGTCGACGGCGGCAACAAACAGGCCTCGCAGACCGGTCAGGGTACAGACTGGCGCCAGCAGCTGGAAAAACTGCTGCCGATCACCCTCAACGATGTGCGCATCGATGACGGCACGCTGACCTTCCACAACTTCAACTCCAAGCCGCCGGTCGACCTCAAGGCCACCCGGCTCGACGCCAATATCCGCAACCTGACCAACGTACGGGACGACAAAGGCCGGCGCGACGCCAGCTTCGAGGCTAAAGCCCTGCTGTTGGGCGATGCCAGGGTGCAGAGCCGCGCGACCTTCGACCCGTTCAGCGACTTCGATGATTTCGAGTTCCGGCTGCGCGCAACCGGCATGGAGCTGCGCAGGCTGAACGACTTCGCCAGTGCCTATGGCAAGTTCGATTTCAATGCCGGGCACGGCGATGTGGTGATCGAGGCCCAGGCGGAAAACGGCCGGCTCAATGGCTACATCAAGCCGTTGCTGCGCGACGTGGACGTGTTCAACTGGCAGCAGGACATCGAGGACAAGAACAAGGGTTTTTTCCGCTCGGTGTGGGAAGCGCTGGTAGGGGCCAGCGAAACGGTGCTGAAGAACCAGCCGAAAAACCAGTTCGCCACCCGTGTGGAACTCAGCGGCAGTGTGCACCAACAGAACATCAGCGCCTTCGAGGCGTTTTTGCAGATTTTGCGCAACGGGTTTGTCCAGGCGTTCAATGCACGCTATGAGCAACCTGCGCCCGATTCCGACTGAACAGGCGTGACGAGCCATTCAGGGACTGAATATCCGGTCTGCGTTTGCAGCCGCCTGGGGCCGGGGTATAGTCGCTGACAACAAATGAAGACATGCCGTACCTGTACTGGCCCCCGCAGAGGACACTCCCGATGAAGTTCGAAGGCACCCGCGACTACGTCGCCACAGACGACCTGAAACTGGCGGTCAACGCGGCCATCACCCTCGAACGCCCACTGCTGGTCAAGGGCGAGCCAGGCACCGGCAAGACCATGCTTGCCGAACAGCTGGCCGCCTCCTTCGGCGCCCGCCTGATCACCTGGCACATCAAATCCACCACCAAGGCCCACCAGGGCCTCTACGAGTACGACGCGGTCAGCCGCCTGCGCGACTCCCAGCTGGGCACTGAAAAAGTCCACGATGTGCGCAACTACCTGAAAAAGGGCAAGCTCTGGGAAGCCTTCGAGGCCGAGGAGCGGGTGATCCTGCTGATCGACGAAATCGACAAGGCCGACATCGAGTTCCCCAACGACCTGTTGCAGGAACTCGACAAGATGGAGTTCTACGTCTACGAAATCGACGAGACCATCAAGGCCAAGCAACGCCCGATCATCATCATCACCTCGAACAATGAAAAAGAACTGCCCGACGCGTTCCTGCGCCGCTGCTTCTTCCACTACATCGCCTTCCCGGACCGCGACACCCTGCAGCAGATCGTCGATGTGCACTACCCCAACATCAAGCAATCGCTGGTCAGCGAAGCGCTTGACGTGTTCTTCGACGTGCGCAAGGTGCCGGGCCTGAAGAAAAAGCCCTCCACCAGCGAGCTGGTCGACTGGCTCAAGCTGTTGATGGCCGACAACATCGGCGAAGCGGTATTGCGCGAACGCGACCCGACCAAGGCGATTCCGCCGCTGGCCGGCGCCCTGGTGAAGAATGAGCAGGACGTTCAACTGCTCGAACGCCTGGCCTTCATGAGCCGGCGCGGCAACCGCTGACAGGAGCTGGCCATGCTGCTCAACCTGTTCAACGAAATGCGTGCGGCCAAGGTGCCGGTATCGGTTCGCGAACTGCTCGACCTGCTCAACGCCTTGCAACAGCGCGTGGTGTTCGCCGACATGGACGAGTTCTACTACCTGGCACGGGCCATCCTGGTGAAGGACGAGCGCCATTTCGACAAGTTCGACCGGGCTTTCTCGGCCTACTTCAAAGGCCTGGAAAACCTCGACCGGCACCTCGAAGCACTGATCCCTGAAGACTGGCTGCGCAAGGAGTTCGAGCGCTCGCTGACGGATGAGGAACGTGCACAGATCCAGTCACTGGGCGGCCTGGACAAACTGATCGAGGAGTTCAAGAAACGCCTGGAAGAGCAGAAGGAACGCCACGCCGGTGGCAACAAGTGGATCGGCACCGGCGGCACCAGCCCGTTCGGCTCTGGCGGTTTCAACCCTGAAGGCATCCGCGTGGGCAACGCCGGCAAACGTCAGGGCAAGGCGGTGAAGGTCTGGGACCAGCGCGAGTACAAGAACCTCGACGACCAGGTCGAGCTGGGCACGCGCAACATCAAGCTGGCCCTGCGCCGGCTGCGCAAGTTCGCCCGCGAAGGTGCCGCCGAGGAGCTGGACATCGACGGCACCATCGACCATACCGCACGTGACGCCGGGCTGCTGAACATCCAGATGCGCCCCGAACGGCGCAACACGGTCAAGCTGCTGTTGCTGTTCGACATCGGCGGCTCGATGGATGCCCACGTCAAAGTCTGCGAAGAGCTGTTCTCGGCCTGCAAGACCGAGTTCAAGCACCTGGAGTACTACTACTTCCACAACTTCGTTTATGAATCGGTGTGGAAGAACAACCTGCGGCGTACTTCGGAGCGCTTCTCCACCTTCGATCTGCTGCACAAATACGGCGATGACTACAAGGTGGTGTTCGTCGGCGACGCGGCCATGGCGCCCTACGAGATCACCCAGCCCGGTGGCAGTGTGGAGCACTGGAACGAAGAGGCCGGGTATGTGTGGATGCAGCGCTTCATGGAGAAATTCAAGAAGATCATCTGGATCAACCCGTATCCGAAACAGGCCTGGGATTACACGGCATCGACACACCTGGTGCGTGACCTGATCGAGGACAAGATGTATCCGCTGACCTTGCAAGGGTTGGAGGATGGCATGCGGTATCTGTCCAAGTAGTTTCGCCTGTACCGGCCCTATCGCCGGCGGGCCCCACAGATACACCTCAGCATTTGAGCCTTGTGGGGTACCCGCGGGAGCCGGCTTACCGGCGGTAGCGCCGGTAGCGTCACCGCCAACCGTTCAGGCAAGCCTGCTGCTCCCGCCAGGCCTCTTCCTGCACCACCGCCCTGAACCGCACCGCCGCCCCCGGCATGCACTGGGCCAACTGCGCCAACGCCAACGGCGTCAACGCCCCCAGCCGCGGATAGCCACCGATGGTCTGCCGGTCATTGAGCAGCACGATCGGCTGCCCGTCCGGGGGCACCTGCACCGCCCCTAACGCAATACCCTCCGAAATCATCGGCGCGCCCTGATAAACAAGCTGCGGCCCGAGCAAACGAATGCCCATGCGGTCGCCACGGCTGTCCAGCGTCCAGTCACGGTTGAACGCCTCGAACAGGCTCATACCGCTGAAATCACCGATCTGCGCGCCCATCACCAGATCGAGCACGGGCTTTTGCCGATAATGGGGGCGCAGCACCTCTGGCACTTCGCGCAGGGCCGGCTGCGTGCCGGCAAACACCAACAATTGCCCTTTGCCTAGCGCGGCCCCTCGCCCATCGGTGCCACCCAGCTCTTCACGCACAACAGTGGCGCAGCTACCCAGCACGGCTTCACCTTCAAACCCGCCCGGCGCCGCAAGATAAGCACGCACGCCCTGCTTCGGTTGCTTCAAGGTCAGCCGTTGGCCCTTGGCCAAGGCAAAGCTGCGCCAGGGGGCCAGCGGCTGGTCATCGACACGAGCATCCAGGTCGGCACCGGCCAGGGCGAGTATGCAATCCTGCTCGGCCACTACCGTGAAGCCGCCCAGCGCCACCTCGACCACCGGCGCGCCCAACGGGTTGCCCAGCAGCCAGTTGGCCCAATTCATCGCCACCCAATCCAGCGCACCGCCCTGGGTCACCCCCAGGTGCCGCACACCAAAGCGCCCGGCATCCTGCAACTGGCACAAGGCGGTGCTGGCTTCGATCTTCAATTGCGTCATGCCTGTGCCTCCAACGGGCTGTCGTCACCACCCAATGCCAGGAACTCGGCATGGGACACCGCCACGAAGCGCACCCGATCGCCCGGCTGCAGCAGGCTGTAGCCTTCACGCTCGCGGTCGAACAGGCGAACCGGGGTACGCCCTATGAGGTTCCAGCCGCCAGGTGACACGGCGGGATAGGCGGCTGTCTGGCGCTCGGCAATGCCGACACTGCCGGCCGCCACGCGCTTGCGCGGAGTGCTCAGCCGCGGGGATGCCAGGCGTTCGTCCACCAGCCCCATGAAACCGAACCCCGGAGCGAAGCCAAGGGCGAACACCGGGTACTCGCGCTCGCTGTGCAGGCGGATCACCTCTTGCTCGCTCAAGCCGCTGCGTGCGGCCAGCAGCGGCAGCTCAGGGCCGACACTGGCGTCGTACCACACAGCAATCTCGTGCCGGCGACCGCTGGTGCCCGCGTCTGGCTGCAGCCCCTCCAGCGCCTGGTCGATCAACGCACTCGCCTGCCTTGGCGGCATATCGAACTGCACCATCAGCGTGGTGTAGGACGGCACCAGGTCCACCAGGTGCTCACCGAAGGCGGCACTCAAACGGTGGCTCGCGGCGAGCAGCCACGGCATGTTGGCCTCGTCGATCCGGTCGAACAGGCGCACCATCAGGCAGTCGATCGCAACCACTTCGATTCGCAGCTTCATGCCGGCCCCAGCGCATCGAGGGCCTGGCGGATCTGCCGCACCGCCGCCACCGAGCTGTCATTGTCACCGTGCACGCACAGGGTACTGGCGTGCAGGCGCAAGGCGCTGCCATCGTCGGCCACCAGCGTTTCACCACGGGCCAGGCGCAAGGCCTGCTCGACCACCACGGCCGAATCGTGATGAACCGCACCCGGCAGGCGCCGCGACAGCAAATGGCCGCTGGCGGTATAGGCGCGGTCGGCGAACGCTTCGAACCACAGCGGCACGCCAACCTCGTCACCCAAGGCTTGTGCGCCGCTGTCGTCGGCAGTGGCCATGAGCATCAAGGGCAAGCCAGCGTCATACGCCGCCACGGCTTCGAGCACGGCTCGCAGCTTGAGCGGGTCGGCCATCATGTCGTTGTACAGCGCGCCGTGGGGCTTGATGTAGGCCACCCGGCCACCCTGGACCTTGCAGATACCGTCAAGAGCGCCGATCTGGTAGTGCAGCAGATCGCGAATTTCCTCGGCACTGCAGGCCATGGAGCGTCGGCCGAAGCCGACCAGGTCCGGGTACGCCGGGTGGGCGCCGATGGTCACGCCATGCTGCAGGGCCAGGGCCACGGTACGGCGCATGGTGCCGGGGTCGCCGGCATGGTAGCCGCAGGCAATGTTGGCGCAGTCGATGTAGGGCATTACCTCGGCGTCCAGGCCCATGCGCCAGCTGCCGAAGCTTTCACCCATGTCGCAATTGAGTAGCAGGCGTTTCACCTGGCGTGCTCCCGTGTCGATGTTCATGTGCCTACCTTAACGCGCCTGGAGGTGTTTGCCGCGGGTTTCCGGCAGGCTCAAGGCCGCCAGAATCACCACACCGTACGACACCGCGGCGAACCCGCCAATGCCCAGCCCGAGCGGCACCTTCTGGCCAAGCAGGCCGATCAGCAAGGGGAACATCGCGGCGATGACCTTGCCGATGTTGTAGCAGAAGCCCTGCCCCGAGCCACGAATGCGGGTGGGGAACAGCTCGGTGAGGAAGGCCCCCATGCCGCTGAAGATGCCCGAGGCAAAAAAGCCCAGCGGGAAACCCAGCCACAGCATCACGCCATCGCTGACCGGCATCTGGGTGTACAGCAGCACGATGATGAACGAGCCCACGGCGAACAGGATGAAGTTCTTCTTGCGCCCCAGAATGTCAGACAGGTAAGCGCTGACCACATAGCCGATGTAGGAGCCGACGATCACCATCGCCAGGTAGCCACCGGTACCCAGCACGCTCAAGCCGCGCTCGTTCTTGAGGAAGGTCGGCAGCCACGAGGTGATGGCGTAGTAGCCCCCCAGCGCACCGGTGGTCAGCAGCGACGCACGTATTGTGGTCCAGAGCATGCCGGGGGCGAAGATCTCGTAGAACTGCGAGGGCGCCTCGGCGCTCTCCACTGCCTTGGCCTGGCGATACACCTCAGGGTCTTTGACCAGGCGCCGGACGAAAATCACGAAAATGGCCGGTACCAGCCCCAGCAGGAACAGCGCGCGCCACGCCTGCTCCGCCGGTAGCCAGGAGAACAGCAGCGCATAAAGGATCGCCGTCAGGCCCCAGCCGATGGCCCAGCCGGACTGCACCATGCCCACCGCCTTGCCACGGTCCTGGGCGCGGATCACCTCACCGATCAGCACCGCGCCGGCGGTCCATTCGCCGCCAAAGCCAAAGCCCATAAGAGTCCGGGCGATCAGCAACTGTTCGTAGTTCTGGGCGAAGCCGCAGAGGAAGGTGAAAAAGGCGAACCACAGCACCGTCAGTTGCAAGGTGCGCACGCGGCCGATGCGGTCGGAGAGGATGCCGGCGACCCAGCCGCCGATGGCCGAGGCAATCAGGGTGCTGGTGTGGATCAGCCCGGCTTCGGTCGTGGTGATGCCCCACAGCATGATCAGCGTAGGGATGACGAAGCTGAGCATTTGGGTGTCCATGCCATCCAGGCCATAGCCGATCTTGCAGCTCCAGAACGTGCGCCGTTGCTGGGAGTCGATGTCGCGGTACCAGGCGAACGGCCCGGTCGAAGGTGGGGATTGCACCTGTTGCTGCACGCCGCTTGGGTTCATGCTTGCCTCGGCTTGTTGGTATTGTTTTATGGGCGACGTCTGGCGTCGCGGCCTGTGCGTCATGTTCAGAGCCCGCAGCGCCCGAGTCCAACGAGAAAAACCGCCGGTCTGGAACAAGAAAAACTGATCATGAACCTACGCTTCCTCGAAACTTTCGTCTGGGTCGCCCGGCTCAAGAGCTTCCGCCTCACCGCCGAGAAACTTTTCACCACCCAGGCGTCGGTCTCCAGCCGCATCGCGGCACTGGAAGCCGACCTGGGCGTCAAGCTGCTGCTGCGCGATTCACGCGGCGTCAGCCTGACCCCGGAGGGCAGCAAGGTGCTGGAGTATGCCGAGCGCATGCTCGACACCGCCAAGGCCATGAAACAGTCGCTGGACAGCGACCGGGCCAAGGTCGGGCGCATCCGCCTTGGCGTGATGGACACCGTGATCCACACCTGGATGAGTGCGCTGGTGGCCGAGTTGAGCGAACGCTACCCCCAGGTGGAAATCGAGCTGGTGGCCGATACTGCACTGAACTTGCGCGAACAGCTGCAAAAAGGCTTTCTCGACGTGATCCTGCAAACCGACCTGCTGCGCGAACAGTCGATCCGCAGCCTGGACCTGGCGCGCTACCCGATGGGCTGGGTGGTGGCGGCCGGCTCAGCCCAACACCGCGACTACGCCTCGCTGGCCGAGCTTGGGCGTGAGCGGATCGTCACGTTCTCGAAGAACTCACGGCCGCACCAGGAAGTGCTCAGCCTGTTGCAGGCCGCAGGGGCCGAAACCCCACGGCTCAACTGCGTGAACTCGGTGGCGGCGATCACACGGCTGTTGCGCGACGGCTTCGGCATTGGTGCGCTGCCGCCCGCGCTGGTGGACGCCGAACTGAGCCGGGGCGAACTGGTGCTGCTCG
This sequence comes from Pseudomonas sp. M2, assembly GCF_015751845.1. Lineage (NCBI taxonomy): Bacteria > Pseudomonadati > Pseudomonadota > Gammaproteobacteria > Pseudomonadales > Pseudomonadaceae > Pseudomonas > Pseudomonas sp. M2. Next base: position 3,810,056 of record NZ_JADOUD010000001.1, on the reverse strand, counting down.
AAGGCTTGCAGCCGCCGCCGAGCCTGGAACTGGTGGTGGCCTGGCAGACCGGGGTGGCGCTGGTGGATGAGGTGGTCGGGGTGTGCCGGCAGGTGCTGGAGCGCTATGCGCGGGATGTGGGAGGGCAGCGGATTGTGTTGGTTTGACAAACGCTAGTATCTGTACCGGCTCTCACAGCTCTCACGGACAGTGATTTATTTGTGGCAGCCGGCTTGCCGGCGGTAGAGCCGGGCCTGACCCAGCAGGGATCAACGCCAGCTCTCTTTCACCGCCTTGCGCCGCCCACCGAGAATGACCCAGGCAATTCCCAGCAACAGGCTTTCGACGACAAACGCCAGCACAAACCCTGCACCGACGCCCCAGCCAATCGCCTCCGGCACCAGCAGAATCTGATAGCTGTACCCCTTGAGCGTCTCTTCACGCATTTGCGGGTCGGGCTGCACCAGCACATGCCAGGTGCGGCTGACCCACGAGCCTTGCAGCGCCTGCCACTCGTTCTCGAGCACCTGATTGCGGATCAGCAGGCTTTCTATGCTGTTGGCATCGCTGTTGAACACCACATCGTCACTGCTGCGGTAATGCCGCACCAGCGCCTGCAAATCGCCCTTGAAGAAGCGTTCGGCGGTCTGTTTGAAGCCATCGAGTGCCTGGCGCGATTCGAACAGGTGCGCCTCGACCCGCTGGCTGTAATCCTTGACCAGCCCAGGCACCTGGATACCGGCCAGCAGGCCGAAGGTGAACAGCAGCAACCGCAGGTAACTTCTGAACATGCAGCGTCCTTAGCTCTGGCCTTGCGAAACGCACTCTCCGTGCCGCCACAGGCCCCATTGGCCGGGTTCGTAGCGCCGCCAGGTCTCGTTCTCGGTCAAGGCCTCGGTGGCAATCACCGTGACCACGTCATTGGGGGTGGTTTGGGTGTGAAAGTCGACGATCAGGTCGACATCCTTCAAACGCGCCGCGCCAAAGGGGGCGCGACGGGTAATGTGTACCAGCTTGGTCGAACAGAAGCAGAACAGCCAGTCACCATTGCTGAGCAGGCAGTTGAACACGCCCTTGCCGCGATACTCGGCACAGGCTTCGACCAGCACCGGCAGCAGCTGTTCCACTGCGACCGGCTCAGGGAAAGCCGCGCGGATGCGGTTGAGCAAGTCGCAAAAGGCTGCTTCGCTGTCGGTGTCGCCCACCGGCCGGTAAAAGGTCGCCTCGCCCTTGAACGCCCCCAGCTGGCCGTTGTGGGCGAAGCACCAGTTACGGCCCCACATTTCGCGCACGAACGGGTGCGTATTGGACAGGCACACCTGGCCGACATTGGCCTGGCGGATGTGGCCAATGACCACTTCGCTCTTGATCGGATAACGCTGCACCAGGTTGGCGACTTCCGACTCGCTGCTCGCTGCCGGGTCCTGGAACAGCCGCAGGCCGCGGCCCTCGTAGAAACCGATGCCCCAGCCGTCACGGTGCGGGCCGGTACGGCCGCCGCGCTGCATCAGGCCGGTGAAGCTGAAGACGATGTCGGTGGGGACGTTGGCGCTCATGCCCAGCAGTTCGCACATGGTGATGCCTCCGCTTACAGACGTGGCTCGACCCGGCCACCAGAAGGTGCGGCAGGCGGTGGGTCATTGCGGTAACGGTCACCGCGTTCGGCGGCCAGCGGCGCCCCGACGCCCACTTGGTCATCCTCGGCAGCCAGGCGTTTGGCGGCGGCCTCCTGCTGCTCGCGACGCTCGCGGGCACGCTTTTCCAGCGGCCAGCGCAGCAGCACGAAGGCCAGGTACAGGCCAAAGGCGATCAGGCCGTACATGGCAAAGTCCGATACCGCGCGCCAGGCGTTGTTGCCCACCTTGAAGGCAACGTCCAGGGCAGTGATGGCGATGGCCGGGGCCATGGCATCCTTGCCCGGGTCGACGACGGTCGGCGTCAACAACAGGACCGCGAGGATCACCCGCAGCGGCTCACGCAGCCAGCGCCACATCCAGCCAGTGAGTTTGAAACCCACCCAGAGACAACCCAGGGCAGCAACAGCGTAAAGGCCCCAGGCGAGGGTATAGTCGTTCTCGGTCATGGTGATCGTGCAAGCCAGGCAAAGAGTTGCCTATGATAAACACTTTTCCGGGCGCAGGCGCCCCCCAGCCAAGAGATCCCCGATGCCCAACGCGCTCCAGCCCCCCATCGCCCGCCAAGACCAGGCCACCGACCCTTACGCCTGGTTGCAACAGCGCGACACCCCTGAGGTGCTCGAGTACCTGCAGGCCGAAAACGCCTACCAGCAAGCCTGCCTGGCCGACCAGGCGCCCCTGCGCGAACAGCTGTTCGAAGAGATCAAGGGCCGTATCCTGGAAACCGACCTGTCGCTGCCCTCCCCCTGGGGCCCGTACCTCTATTACACCCGCACCACGGCAGGCGATGAATACCCGCGCCACTATCGCTGCCCACGGCCTGCGGATGACGCCAACACGGTGGACGAAAGCCAGGAACAGCTGCTGCTCGACCCCAACGCCTTGGCCAACGGCGGCTTTCTGGCCCTTGGCGGCTTCAGCGTCAGCCCCGATCACCGCCTGCTGGCCTACAGCCTCGACACCAGCGGCGACGAGGTCTACACCCTGTACGTCAAGGACCTGGCCAGCGGCAACCTGACCGCCCTGCCCTTCGACGACTGCGACGGCAGCCTGACCTGGGCCAATGACAGCCAGACGCTGTTCTTTGCCGAACTGGACGACACCCACCGCCCGTGGCGGCTGCGCCGTCACACGTTGGGCGAAACCGGCGCGCAGGCCGTTTTCGAAGAGCCGGACGGGCGTTTTTTCCTGCATTGCTACCGCGCCAGCTCCGAGCGCCAGCTGGTCCTGCTGCTCAACAGCAAGACCACCAGCGAAGCCTGGGTGCTGGACGCTGAAACGCCACGGGCGGCATTTACCTGCCTGGCACCGCGCGCCGAGGGCCACGAGTATTTCCCCGACCACGGCCAGCTCGATGGCCAGTGGCGCTGGTTCATCCGCAGCAACCAGGACGGCATCAATTTCGCCCTGTACCAGGCAGCGGCAGACCAGGTGCCCACCCGCGAGCAATGGCAGGTGCTGGTGCCGCACCGCGACGACATCATGCTCGAAGGCCTTAGCCTCAACGCCAGCGCCCTCACCTTGAGCCTGCGTGAAGGCGGCCTGCCGATCATCGAAGTGCGCCCGCAAGGCACGCCGGCCTACCGCGTCGAGTTGCCTGACGCGGCCTATAGCCTGTACGTACAGGACAGCCTGGAGTTCGCCAGCACGCGCATCCGCCTGCGCTACGAGGCACTCAACCGCCCGGCCCAGGTGCGTCAGCTGGACCTGGCCACGGGCGCGCAGACAGTGCTCAAGCAAACCCCGGTGCTGGGCGAGTTCGATGCCGACGACTACGTCAGCGAACGCCTGTGGGCCACCGCCGCCGACGGCACCCAGGTGCCGATCAGCCTGGTGCGCCGCAAACAAGACCAGGGCAAGACGGTCCCCCTCTACCTGTACGGTTACGGTGCCTACGGTGAGAGCCTCGACCCGTGGTTCTCGCACGCCCGCCTGAGCCTGCTGCAACGCGGTGTGGCCTTTGCCATCGCCCATGTGCGCGGTGGCGGCGAGCTGGGGGAAGCCTGGTACCGCGCCGGCAAGCAGGAGCACAAGCACAACAGCTTCAGCGACTTCATCGCCTGCGCCGAGCACCTGATCGCTAAAGGCGTGACAGCCTCCGACCGCTTGGCCATCAGTGGTGGCAGCGCCGGTGGCCTGCTGATGGGCGCGGTGCTCAACCTGCGCCCGGATCTGTTCCGCTGCGCCATCGCCGAAGTGCCGTTCGTCGATGTGCTCAACACCATGCTCGACCCCGAGCTGCCATTGACCGTCACCGAGTACGACGAATGGGGCAACCCGCAAGAGCCGCAGGTGTATGAGCGGATCAAGGCCTACGCCCCCTACGAGAACGTCAGCGCCCAGGCCTACCCGGCCATGCTGGTGGTCGCTGGCTACAACGACAGCCGCGTGCAGTACTGGGAGGCGGCCAAGTGGGTGGCGCGCCTGCGTACGCGCAAGACCGACAGCAACCTGCTGCTGCTCAAGACCGAAATGGGGGCCGGCCACGGCGGTATGAGTGGGCGCTACCAGGGGTTGCGAGACGTGGCACTTGAATATGCGTTCGTCTTCAATGAGCTGGGCGTGGTGTAAAACGCGCTTTTCGTTGTCATAGGTTCGCAGGGCCAATGGCCCTGATTGCCGGCAAGCCGACGATCGGGGCCGCCCAGAAACTTTCGGACAACACCCGCCAAGAAGAACGACACATGCCCGACCAGACCCATCTCAGCGCCGAAATCCGCGACATGCTCATGGACTGCGACCTGTTCGATACCTTGCAGCCCGCTGACTTCCATACCGCCGCAGGCTACTTCAGCCTCGCCACCCTGGTCGAAGGCGAAACCATCTTCAACGAAGGCGACGCCGGCACCTTCATGTGCATCCTGCACCACGGTGTGGTTTCAGTGCGCAAGACCGACGCCCACGGCGCCCAGGTAGAAATCGCCACGCTGCGCAGTGGCCGCGCCTTCGGCGAAATGGCCGTGCTCGACGGCGAGCGCCGCTCGGCCAGCTGCCTGGCCGCCAGCGACTGCCTACTGCTGACCTTGGGCAAGGATTCGCTGGAAAAGATGCTCAACGAAGCCCCACGCATCGCCGCGCGGATCATCCGCGCACTGGCCGTAGCCTTGTCGAAACGCCTGCGGATGCAGGACGGGCAGCGCCTGGCGCTTTAGTCATCATTCGCCGGCGGTTTGGCCGGCTCCGTACGCAAACCAGGCAATGGCTGATCCTTCGGCGGCCCGGGCACCGGCATGGGCGGCAGCAGCGGCGCGCCGGGCTGGCTGTCGTAGGCCTTGGGTACAGTGCTCGGGGTAATCTGAGGGTACGGCGTGGGCGTTGCCGTGCCAGGCGCCCCGGGCACCGGTGTAGTGATACGCGGCGGCGTGCCGGCGGCATGCGCCAAGGGCAGGCCGGCTAACAGCAGCGCGGCGAGGATCGCATGAAACATCAGCAACCTCCTGTCTGAACATTCCTACAGGCTACGCCTTAATACACGTTTCCGCCTGTCCGCTTGCCCTGCAAGCGCGCTAGACTCGTTGGCATAACCGTTACCTGCCTGATCAGAACAAAGGAAACACCATGAGTTCGGCATCCACGTCCGCCGCCACCGCCCGCCTCGACCGCATCCTCGCCGACGCCAAGCGCGACAAAGAGATGGGCTACCGCGACAAAGCCTTGAGAATGTACCCGCACGTGTGCGGCCGTTGCGCCCGTGAGTTCGCCGGCAAGCGCCTGAGCGAGCTGACCGTGCATCACCGTGACCACAACCACGACAACAACCCCCAGGACGGCTCCAACTGGGAGCTGCTGTGCCTGTACTGCCACGACAACGAGCACTCGCGCTATACCGACCAGCAGTACTTCAGCGAAGGCTCCACCAGCACCCCGAGCATCGCCAAGGCTACGCACAACCCGTTCGCCGGGCTGGCTGGCTTGCTGAAGAAAGACTGACTGTCGACACAGCCCCCCGCTGCTGCCGGCGAGCCCGTATAATCGCGCTTTTTTTGCGAAGGGCCCCGGCACGTGGCAAACAAACGGTACAGCTGCATCGGCCTGTTCAACCCAAAATCTGCAGAGAACGTAGGTTCGGTGATGCGCGCAGCGGGTTGCTACGGCGTCAACTCGGTGTTCTACACCGGCAAGCGCTACGAGCGCGCCCGCGACTTCGTCACTGACACCAAGCGCGTGCACTACGATATTCCGCTGATCGGCATCGACGACCTGCAGCGCATCATCCCGCTGGGTTGCACACCCGTTGCAGTGGAGTTGGTGGAAGGTGCACGGCCCCTGCCTGAATACACCCACCCTGATCGCGCCATCTATATCTTCGGGCCGGAAGACGGCAGTCTCGATGCCAGCGTGCGCGCATGGTGTGAAGAAACCATCTACATCCCTACCGAAGGCTGCATGAACCTCGCCGCGACGGTGAATGTGGTGCTATACGACCGTTTGGCCAAGGGGCTCAATACCCGCTCGGGCCCCAAGTTCAAGTAGCCGGGCAACGCGCAGCGCCCTCCCAACACTGGCAATTGCGACCACTTGGCAACCCGACTGAACGTGTGCAGCAAGCATCTGGTCAGCTGCTTACACTTCAGATGGAGGGCTTGCCATGCTCGATATTCATTCCACTACGGCGTCACAGGACCATAACGTACAGGGCCTGGAACGGGTCGGTTCACTGGCCGGTGGTGCGCTGATGTTCACCAAGGGTATGCGCCACGGCGGGCTGGTCGGGCTGCTGCAGATGGCGGTCGGTGGCCTTGCGGTGGCTCGCGGAGTCAGCGGCCATTGCTCGACCAAGGCCTGGTGGCAGAAACATCGCCAGGAATACCACCGTTTGCGCTCGGACATCGAACGCAGTGCGACGGAGCTGGAGGCGCTCAAACGCAGTGCCGAGGCGGCGACGCGCGGGGTGACGGTAACGGGGAAAGACCCGCTCACGGGTAGTTGATCAGTTGTTTTTAATGGCCCTGTCGCCAGCAGGGCCAGCCTGCAAGCTAACGCAACGCCTTGCTCTGCAAGACCTCGGATCGCCGCCCCAGCACGTTCTCACTGATCTGCACGAACTCCTCGGTGCTCACCTTCGGCAAGCGCATCAGCGCCTGCGTCACATCATCCAGTGAGCGCTTGGCCTGGGTGTGGATGCGGATCTCCTTGTCCAGCGCCTGCAACAGCAAAACCCCGCGGGCAACCTGGGCCGGGCTTGCCCGCTCGCCGCGCAACTGGGTGACCTTGGCACCCTGCTTCTGCAAACGCGCCTGCCACACCTGGTAGCGGTCATCGCTCACACCCCCGGCCCGGCGCAGCAACTCGTTGGCGTAATAATCGGTGAGGCTCTGGCCAAGCCAGTCGCTGTCAGCACTCACATGAACCTGCGCAAACAGCTGCACCAGTTCACGCAGCAAAGGGCTGTTACCGCTCTCGCTGACCATGGGCCGGGCGCTGTGCAGGTACATCGAGCCCCGCGCTGCCATTGCTCCGCGCCACATGCCATCACGTGCCCCCACCAACAGCAGCTTTGCCGGATTGCGTGGGAATACCGCCTGCAGGTGTGGCCAGACGAAGGTCAGCAGGGTGAGATTGTCCATGCGGCGCATGCCCTGCCCCACCGGGGCCGCCACCGTCACCTCGGTCTCGCCCAGACGCGCACGTCGGCTGCCAAGGTCGCCGGCCAGCATCCAGCCAGTCGGGCGATCGAACAGGCGCGATACATTGTCGATACGGAATTTGTCCTTGCCGATGCGCGGCCAGGAGGTTTCGATGCTTTTCCAGCCCTCAGGCAGGTCGACCGACAAGCGCGCCACCAGTTCGGTGCCGTCTTGCTGGTCAAGGCGTGCCGGTGGTACCAGCTGGTCACCCAGGAACAACGCCCAGTGAGGGGTAATGCGCGAGGAATAGGCACCGCTGCGTACTTTCTCGTCCAGCTTGACCCGGTAGCTGAGGCTGGTCTTGCCCGCCGCCGGGTGCCACACACCGCGCTCCCCCTGCACCTGCCACTGGCCGTCCGCCTGGAAACCGCTGTAAGCCCCCTGCTTGCCCAGGTCGAAGTCGAGGCTACGCACGGCATTGCCGTCTGCCAGGGTCAGGCGCACTTCGGCCTGGCCACTGGCAGGCAACAGCCGCACCTGGTAGTCGAGGTCGACTTTCTTCGCCCAGGCAGGCGAGCTGGCCACAAGGCCCAGCAGGAGCAACAGCTGGCAACGCATACAGAAACTCCTTGTTTCCCAGAGGCGACGGAGGATGCCGCTCAGCTGGCGCGAAAAATCAGGTGGTCTTCCCAGTCGTCTTCGTCCACATCCTGCTCCCTGAGCATACGCCCCGACTGGGAAATGCGCTGTTCATGCACCTGGCTGCGGTCGCCGCAAACCAAGTGGTGCCAAGCCGGCAGGTCCTTGCCCTCGCTGACCAGACGATACCCGCAGGTGCTCGGCAGCCACTTGAACTGGTCAGCCTTGCCAGGGGTGAGCTGGATGCAATCGGGCACCTGGGCGAAACGGTTGGGGTAGTCGCTGCACTGGCAGGTGTTCATGTCCAGCAGCTTGCAGGCAATACGGGTGTAATAGACGCTGTTGTCGTCCTCGTCCTCGAGCTTTTGCAGGCAGCACAGGCCACAGCCGTCACACAGCGACTCCCACTCTTGCGGGTCGAGTTGTTCGAGGGTCTTGCGCCGCCAAAACGGCGCGCTTTCAGCGATCATCACACGGGTTTCCTGCATTGGGCCTGCGCCAGGCTTCATGCTGGAAGCTCCAGGCAATTGCGGCGCGTATGGCTTTTTTCTGGTGGCTTGCAGCTTGAGTGTTTGTAGCTGGGCGCCATGGCGGCGCCAGTCTAGAGCCTGGCCTTCGGCAATGCCAGACCGCTTGTCAGTACCGACCGGCTGCAGCTCAATAGCCCCGCGCGAAATCCACTTCGCCACGCAACCCTTGCCCTGCCTGGTATTGCCGCACGTTCTCGACAAACAGCCGTACCATCGCCGCCGGCGAAGTCGGTGCCGAGCTGTGCCCGGTCAGCAACAACCCCCACGCTGTCCAGAACGGGTGACGCTGCGGCAACGGCTCCTGCCGGCACACATCGATCACCGCGCCCGCCAGATCCCCCTGCTTCAGCGCCTCGACCAGGTCAGCATCGACCACCGCCACCCCACGCCCGGCATTGAGGAACAGCGCACTGGGCCGGAAGCACTTGAACAGCGCGGCGTCATAAAGGTCATGGGTTGCCGGGGTATCCGGCAACAGGTTGAGCACGTAATCGGCCTGCCCGACCATCCGTGGCAAATCAGCCAACCCGGCGACCTCGACGAACGGCGCCTGCTCGCGGGGCGTGCTGGCGATGCCATAGAGGGTCACGCCAAACGGCAAGAGAAATTCGGCCACGCGTTGGCCGATATCGCCAGTACCCACGATCAACACCTTGCGCCCTTCAAGCGTGCGCCCCGGGCGGTCGTCCCAACGGCGCTCCACCTGGCTCACCAGCCGAGACAGCACTTCGCGCTCGTGCCCCAGCATATAGGTGAGCATGTACTCGGCCATCACCTGGCCAAAGATGCCGACCGCACGGGTCAGGCGGTAATCACGCGGCAAGCCATCGGCCAGCAAGGGCGTGATGCCGGCCCAGGTCGATTGCATCCAGGCCGGCTTGTGGCCCTGGCGCAGCAGACTGGCAAGCAGGTCTGGCTGGCCCAGCCAGACCGGGCACTGGGGTGCCTGCAAGGCCAATTCGGCGGAATCGCCGCTGGTCAGGATTTCCAGGTCCGGGGCCGCTTCAGCCAGCAGGCGGGCGTAGTTGGCATGATCCTGCTCAGCGATCAGAACGCGCATCAAAGTGACAACCTTGGCAGACAACGAAGGCGGCCCGGCATGCGGGCCACCTTGGGGAGTGAAGGGAGAGTGGCCGGGTCAGACCGGGTCGTTTCGGCGCAGAAGTTCTTCCGGCAAATGCTCGATGTACTCGTCCTCGGCCGGCGGCATCTGCAGGTGGTAACCCTGGTTTTCGAGGTTGTCCAGCACCTTGACGATGTCCTCGCGGGCCAGCTTGCGCTCGGGGCTCAGCACCAGGTCGAAGGCATGCACGGGCGTGCCGAAGAACGGCAGCAGCGCCTCGGGCACGCGCTCCAGGCCCTCGGCCTTGAGTACGTAGAGGTACATTTCGTTCTTGCGGGGGCTCTTGTAGATCGAGCAGATACGTTTCATCGGGTTTCTCCGGCGCCCGCCAGGTCGTCCAGCAGGGCCTGGCCCATCCGCTCACGGCGCCAGCCGCGCAGCGAATCGGGCAGTTGATAGGGGCCATTGGGGTAGCCGCTCTTGAGCAGGGCTTCCAGGGCCTTTTTGCGCAGCATCAGCTCCGGGGCAATGCCCAAACGCTCGCCTTCGGCCTGGCCGATGGCGCGCAGGCGCTTGAGGATGCCGGCCGCTTCGATCGGCAGCGGTTCGGGCAACGAGGCCGGCCATTGCTCAGGCGGCAGGCTGGCGGCACGCTTGATCAGCTCGATCAGGAAGGGGCCATCCTGGCGGATGGTGCGTGGGTGCATTTCATCGATCTTGGCCAGGGCCGACAGGTTGTCCGGCTGGCTCTTGGCCATTGGCCACAGCGAGTGTTCCTTGAGGATACGGTTGCGCGGCACATCGCGGCTGCGTGCTTCACGCTCGCGCCAGGCGCACAGCTCGCGGAGCACCGCCAGTTGCTGGCGGCCCAGCTTCCAGGCCAGCTTGACATCGCGGTACAGGGTCTCGGGCTCGACCTCACGGCGCAACGCCGCCACCAGTTCGGCACCGTCTTCCAGCACCCACGCGTACTTGTCGTCGGACAGCCGGGGGCGCAAGGCCGCAAACAGTTCGGCCAGGTGCACGGCATCCTCGGCGGCGTAGCTGACCTGGGTGTCCGACAGCGGGCGCTGCAGCCAGTCCGAGCGGGTTTCACCCTTGGGCAGCTCAAGGCCCAGCACTTCCTGGACCAGGCGCGAATAGCCCATGGAGAAGCCCAGGTTCAGGTAGCCCGCGGCCAACTGCGTGTCGAACAGCGGCTGGGGCAGCTTGCCGGTCAGGCGCAGCAGCACTTCGAGGTCTTCGCTGCAGGCGTGCAGCACCTTGACCACGCCGGCATCCTCTAGCAGTTCGCCCAGCGGCTGCCAGTCGCCGATCAGCAACGGGTCGATGAGATAAGCCCGCTCGCCGTCACCGATCTGGATCAGGCCGGCTTTCGGGTAAAAGGTGTCGACCCGCATGAATTCGGTGTCGAGCGCCACAAAGGGCAATGTGCGCCACCTCTGGCAGAGTTCGGCCAGGGTCTGGTCGTCACGGATCCAGTGTATTTCGATGGCCACGAGGCTCTCCCACAAACATTGGCGCGCAGTATATACGGCGCGGGCCCTGCGGGTGAAACCTGACGAACATCTGCGCCGACTACCGGGAAGCTTGCGCTACCGCTCAGCCTGGCAAGCGAAGCTTGGCGTAAGGCTCGCGGTCGATATCCAGCACTTCCACGCACAATTGCAGGTCTACGCCCGCATGCTCAGGTATGGCCTCACGCAGTACCTCCAGCAAGCTGGCGGACAATTGCTTCTTTACCTCCGCCGGGCGCCCGCTGAGGATGGCCAGGCGCACATGGGCAAATGCCCGCTCGGCCGGTGCTGTGCCCACCCGGTAATGGGCGAACGCCTGGGCGCGGCTTTTGATGTCCGCCTCATCGGCAAACTGGCCGCTGCCGACCAGGGCGTGATTCAGGCGCAACAGCAGTACCTCGACATTCAGCTCGCGCAAGTTGTCGCTGTATTCCAGGTTCAGGTGAGGCATGGCACAGGTTCCAGGCGTTGGGGGAAGCGACAGCCTACCCCAGTCCCCTACCCGCGCAAAGGCGGCTATCCTCAAAGGTCAGGACCTTACTGACAACCCTGACAGAGGTGAAGAAATGCCAGTTCCGCATGATCTGCTCGCTGACTTGCACGTTACCGCCGATGCATTCCAGGCACTGATAGACAAGGACCAGACGCTGCATGCCCTGCACAAGGAATACAACGCCAAAGACAAGGAGGTGGTGGCCGCCGAAGGCAATGGGACCAACGACGATACCGTCAACCGCCTGCGCAAGGAGCGCCTGCTGATCAAGGACAAGATCGAGCGAATCATTCATCCGCCGAAATCCTGATGGCTCTCTGCTGAATCAATCGGCCTGTCGCCGGCAAGCCCGCTTGCCGGCGACAGGCCCAACACCCGTTACACAGCAGCCGATGCGTTCAAAGCCCCGTCCAGGTCTTCGATCAGGTCCCGGTAATCCTCGATCCCGATCGACAGCCGCAACAGGCTTTCACTGATGCCCATCACCCCCTTCTGCTCGGGGCTCAGTGAGTTGTGCGACATGCTCCAGGAGTGGTTGATCATGCTCTCCACGCCGCCCAGCGAATCGGCCAGGACAAAGATCTGCAATGCCTCCACCAGGCGGTTGAGCGCCGCCCGGTCACCGTTCTTGACCTTCATTGCCACCACCGCCCCGCCAGCGCGCATCTGGCGTTTGCACAGCGCGTGCTGCGGGTGGCTCTCCAGGCCCGGGTAATACACCTGCTCGATCTGCGGATGGCTTTCCAGAAAGCGTGCCACCTGCAGGGCATTGGCACACTGGCGCTCCATGCGCACGTCGAGGGTTTTCAGGCCACGCAGGGCCAGGTAACAGTCGAACGGACCCTGGATTGCCCCCACGGCCATGCTGATCTTGCGCAGGCGCCCCAGCAAGGCGTCATTGGCAGCCACCACCACGCCGCCGGTCAGGTCGGAGTGGCCGCCAATGTATTTGCTGGCCGAATGCATCACCAGGTCCACACCGAGGGTGATCGGCCGCTGGTTCCACGGCGAGCAGAAGGTGTTGTCGATGCAGGTGAGAATGCCACGCGCCCGCGCCAGGTCGCAGACCGCCTTGATGTCGACCAGGTGCAGCAACGGGTTGGTCGGCGACTCGATCCAGATCAACTGGGTTTCGGGTTTGATCGCCGCCGCTACGGCCGCGACATCGTTGAGGTCGACATAGGTGGTGGTAAGGCCCGACGTGCGTGCGCGGTAGTCTTCAAGAATGCGGAAGGTACCGCCGTAGACACCGTTCATCACCACCACATGAGCGTCCTTGGGGAGCAGCTCCAGCACCGTGGCGGTGGCGTTTACACCCGAGGCACAGGCCACCGCGCCAACACCCTCTTCAAGCGCCGCGACACAGCTTTCATAGGCATGCCGGGTCGGGTTGCCGACGCGGCTGTAGGCGTACTCGGGGTTGTCATCGAGGCTGCGTTTGATATACGAGCTGGCGGTGTAGATAGGCGGGAAGATCGCGTTGTCGGCGACACTGAACTGCTCACCGGCGTGGATGGTACGGGTGGCGAAATTGCGCGGCTTGTCGGACATGGTCGGGCCCATTGGCAGATGTAAGTGCGCAACTATCGCACAATCACCTGCCGCCACAACGCCGGCGGTTGCGGGAATTTTTTCTATCGTTGGGGTAATCTGGGGAATATTTTCCTGACCGCCAGCGGATCCTCATGGACAGTTTCGACCAGCACATCCTCACCCTGCTCCAGCGCGACGCCTCGCTCTCGCTCAAGGACCTGGCCGAAGCCGTCAACCTGTCCACCACCCCCTGCTGGAAGCGGGTCAAACGCCTGGAAGAGGATGGCTACATCCTCGGCCGCGTCGCCCTGCTCGACCCCGAACGCCTGGGCCTGGGCCTGACGGTATTCGTCCAGCTCAAGACCCAGCGCCACGACAGCGCCTGGCTTGAGCAGTTTGCCGAGACGGTGAAAGGCTTCGAGGAGGTGATGGAGTTCTATCGCATGTCAGGGGACTGGGATTACATGCTGCGGGTGGTGGTGGGGGATATCGCCGCCTACGACCGGTTCTACAAAAAGCTGATTACCAGCACCGATGGGCTCTCCAACATCACGTCCAGCTTTGCCATGGAGCAGATGAAATACACCACGGCTTTCCCGGTACACAGGCCCTGATCGGTGCCTGCCTTAGCGCCCCATCACTGCGCCGCCACCGCTTCGATCCGGTTCCCGGCCTTGGCCTTCTCAAGCCGAATCGCCACGAATTTCGACGTCGGCGTATAGGTGCCCTCGCCGTAACTTTCCAACGGCACCAGCGGGTTGGTTTCCGGGTAGTAGGCCGCTGCCTGCCCATCGGGAATGTCGTAGGGCACCAGGCGGAAGCCCGATACCCGGCGCTCCACACCGTCCTCCCACAGTGACACCAGGTCTACGTGCTCACCCGGCTCAAAGCCCAGGCGGCGGATGTCCGCCTCGCTGACGAACACCACTTCTCGCAGGCCAAACACGCCCCGATAACGATCATCTAGCCCATAAAGCGTGGTGTTGTACTGGTCATGCGAGCGCATCGTCTGCAGGATCAGGTCAGGCTTGTCGCCACGGGCGAGCACCTGGGCATTGACCAGATGCTCTGGCAACGGGCTGGCACTGAAACGCGCCTTGCCGGTCGCCGTGCGCCAGCTGCGCTGGGCGGCACTGTTGCCCAGGTGGAAACCGCCTGGCTGCTGCAGGCGCTGGTTGAAGTTGGCAAAGCCGGGGATGACATCGGCGATCATGCTGCGAATACGGCCATAGTCGGCAACGGCGTATTCCCAATCGATGGGCTTGTTGCCCAGCGTGGCCTTGGCCATGCCGGCAATGATCCAGGGTTCCGACCGCATGTGGGGGGAACGCGGGCGCAGTTGGCCATGGGAGATATGCACCATGCTGAAGGTGTCTTCCACGGTCACGCCCTGCGGCCCGCCGGCTTGCAGGTCGATCTCGGTGCGCCCCAGGCAGGGCAGGATCAGCGCATCGCGGCCAGTGACCAGGTGCGAACGGTTGAGCTTGGTGGAGATCTGCACCGTCAGCGCACAGTTGCGCAGGGCCGCGTGGGTGCGGGGGGTGTCCGGCGTCGCCTGGGCGAAGTTGCCACCCAGCGCGATGAACACCTTGGCACGCTGTTGCTCCATGGCCTGGATCGCCAGCACCGCGTTGTGCCCATGGGCGCGAGGTACGCGGAACTGGAAGCGTTTTTCCAAGGCATCGAGCAACGCCGCCCTGGGTTTCTCGTCGATGCCCATGGTGCGGTCGCCTTGCACGTTGCTGTGGCCACGCACCGGCGACAGGCCCGCCCCGGGCTTGCCGACGTTGCCGCGCAACAGTTGCAGGTTGACAATCTCCTGCACGGTCGGCACCGAGTGACGGTGCTGGGTGATGCCCATCGCCCAGCACATGATCACCCGCTCGGCCTTGCGGTACATGCGCGCGGCCAGCTCGATCTCGGCCAGGGTCAGGCCGGACTGCTCGACGATATGGTCCCACGAGGTGGCATCCACTGCCGCCAGGTAGGCGTCCACACCGCTGGTGTGCGCGGCGATGAAGTCATGGTCGAATACCGCTGGTTCACCCTTGGCCTGGGCTTCGCGCTCCCACTGCAGCAGGTACTTGGCAATGCCGCGCATGGCCGCCATGTCGCCGCCCAGGGCTGGGCGGAAGTAGGCGGTGTTGGTCGGCTCGGAGCCGTTGCTGAGCATTTCGAACGGGTGCTGCGGGTGCTGGAAGCGCTCCAGGCCACGCTCTTTGAGCGGGTTGAAGCACACCACCTGGGCGCCGCGCTTGACCGCTTCACGCAGCGGCTCGAGCATGCGCGGGTGATTGGTGCCGGGGTTCTGGCCGATGACGAAGATCGCGTCGGCCAGCTCCAGGTCGTGAAACACCACGGTGCCCTTGCCTACGCCGAGGGTTTCCGACATGCCCACGCCGCTGGCCTCGTGGCACATGTTCGAGCAGTCAGGGAAGTTGTTGGTGCCATAGGCGCGGACGAACAGCTGATACAGGAATGCCGCCTCGTTGCTGGCCCGGCCGGAGGTGTAGAACTCGGCTTCATCGGGCGAATCCAGCGCCTGCAAGTGCCGGGCGACCAGGGCAAAGGCCTCTTCCCAAGTGGTTTCGACGTAATGGTCGGTAGCCGCATCGTAGCGCATCGGGTGGGTCAGGCGGCCCTGGTATTCGAGCCAGTAGTCGGTCTGCTCGGCCAGCGCGCTGACGCTGTACCTGGCAAAAAACGCGGGGTCGACCGAACGGCCGGTGGCCTCCCAGTTGACCGCCTTGGCGCCGTTCTCGCAGAACTTGACCATGTCGCTTTCCGGCGACTCGCCCCAGGCGCAGCCGGGGCAGTCGAAACCGCCGTTCTGGTTGGTCTTGAGCATGGCCCGCAGGTTCTTGAAGGCGTTGTCACTGCCCAGCCAGCTCTTGGTCACGCTCTTGAGCGCGCCCCAGCCGGCGGCCGGCCCCTTGTAGTCCCTGATATGGTCGTCCTGGCTCATGCGGTCAATCCTCACGCGGGCATCGAAAAGTGCAGCGGATCGTGTCGTCCGGTGCTTGTTTTCCAGCCTATGGAGGCCGACAGGGGGCCGTCCAATCGAAATGTCTTACGGGGTGATAGGCCGTTTCGATGATGGGCTGGTGTTGGCAGCGTTCCCTCCGCGGGTAATCACGCAAACGCGACCATCCGATCAAGGCCTTGGAGTACTGGCCCTGCAGCCGTGATAGATGAGATTGATCAAGCAGTCGGGCAAAGCAATTTGACGGCGAACACCGCAGGTTATAGCGTGGAACCAGTACTCCTCCCCTGCCGAGCGCGAACGTGGAACAGAACAGCCGGGCCCTGATCGACGGCTTCAACCGGAAAATCGACTACCTGCGGATGTCGGTCACGGACCGCTGCGACTTCCGTTGCGTCTACTGCATGGCTGAAGACATGCAGTTCCTGCCGCGCCAGCAGATCCTCAGCCTTGAGGAATTGTTCCAGGTGGCCGAACGCTTCGTCGCCTTGGGTACCCGCAAGATTCGCCTCACCGGCGGCGAGCCGCTGGTCCGCCAGGGCATCGTCGACCTGTGCGGGCGCATTGCCGCCCTGCCCGGCCTGCGTGAACTGTGCATGACCAGCAACGGCTCGCAGCTCCACCGCCTGGCTCAGCCGCTGTTCGACGCCGGCCTGTCGCGCCTGAACATCAGCCTCGACAGCCTCGATGCAGAACGTTTCAAGCAACTGACCCGCACCGGCGACCTGGCCCAGGTGATTGCCGGCATCGACGCGGCCCGCCGCGCGGGTTTTCAGCGCATCAAACTCAACTGCGTGGTGCTCAAGGGGCGCAACGACGATGAGCTGGTCGACCTGGTGCGCTTTGCCATCGACCGCGAACTGGACATCACCTTCATCGAAGAAATGCCGCTGGGC
This sequence comes from Pseudomonas sp. M2, assembly GCF_015751845.1. Lineage (NCBI taxonomy): Bacteria > Pseudomonadati > Pseudomonadota > Gammaproteobacteria > Pseudomonadales > Pseudomonadaceae > Pseudomonas > Pseudomonas sp. M2. The sequence goes on along the minus strand of NZ_JADOUD010000001.1, from coordinate 3,793,219 downwards.
GTGATCAACGAGCATGAACGCGGCGAGTCGTTCTGCTCCAGCGACGAAGTGCGCGCGCGGCTGGCCGAGCAATTCACCCTGATCGAATCGACCGAGTCGTCCCAGGGCCCGGCGCGTTACTGGCGCCTGGCAGAAGCGGCGAGCACCCGTGTCGGGTTCATCTCGCCGCACAGCCACAACTTCTGCGCCACCTGCAACCGTGTGCGCCTGACTGTCGAAGGCCGGCTGCTGCTGTGCCTGGGCAATGAACATTCGATGGACCTCAAACAGGTGCTGCGTGCCCACCCGGGTGATGCCGAGCGGCTGGAAAAAGCCATCCGCGATTCACTGCACCTCAAGCCCTACCGCCATCATTTCGAGGTCGGTGGCGATGTGCAGATCCTGCGCTTCATGAACATGACCGGCGGCTGACCGGCCGTCTCTGGACTTCCATGATCGTTCACTCTCGCCCCGATGTGTTGCGCGTGCTGTTCACCCTCAAGGGTTCGATCGTCAAGCGCATTGCCTTGCGCTGCCTGATGGTCACCTTGCTCGCCGCCTTGATCGTGCTGGTCGAACGCCACTTCCCGGCGTTTTTCTACCCCGTCAGCGCCACCCCCTTCACGCTGCTTGGCCTGTCGCTGTCGATCTTCATGAGCTTTCGCAACAATGCCTGTTACGACCGTTGGTGGGAGGGGCGCAAGGCCTGGGGGAGGATGATCATCGAGACCCGCTCGTTCATACGTGAGAGCGTGGTGATCGCCGATGAAAAGCTGCGCGCCGAGGTGCTGCGCAGCCTGTGCGGCTTTGCCCATGCGCTCAATGCCCGGTTGCGCAATGAGGATGATGTGGCCGCCGCCCGGCCGTGGCTGGCCAACCCCGCTGCGATCCGCCCGCACAATGTCTGCGACGGTATCTTGCAGGAAGTTGGCGCCCGCTGCTCACGCCTGGCCGAGCAGCAGCAGATCAGCGACTGGCGCTACAGCCTGTTGGAACAACGCCTGGTCGGGTTGTCAGAGGTACAGGCCACCTGCGAGCGGATCAAGGGCACACCGCTGCCCTTCCCCTATACCCTGCTGCTGCACCGGACCATCTACATCTTCTGCCTGTTGCTGCCGTTCGCGCTGGCCGAGCCCCTGGGCTGGCTGGCACCGCTGTTTACCACCATTGTGGGGTACACCTTCTTTGGGCTGGATGCGATCGGCAATGAACTGGAAGACCCGTTCGGGCGAGACGAGAACGACCTGCCGACCGATGCCATGGTCCGCACCGTTGAACGGGATGTGCTGGGAGCCTTGGGCGTGGAGCCGCTGCCACCGGCGCTGCAGCCGGTGGAGCATGTGTTGAGCTGACTGGCCCTATCGCCGGCAAGCTGGCGATAGGGCCGGAACTGATCAACCGCGTGTGTCGCAGGGCGCGATGGGCTTAAGGTGCTTCACAAAATTACAAGGCTGGTGCCGCGCATCCAGCTGCTCCACCAGGATGCCTTCCCACGCCGTGCGGCAGGCACCGGTAGAACCTGGCAGGCAGCACACCAGAGTGCCATTGGCCATGCCGGCCAACGCCCGGCTCTGCACGGTCGAGGTACCGACATCAAGAATGGACAACGCCCGGAACAGCTCGCCGAAACCGTCGATACGCCGATCGAACAGGCACTCCACCGCTTCCGGTGTGCTATCCCGCCCGGTGAAACCGGTGCCGCCGGTGATCAGCACCACCTGCACCTGCTCATCGGCAATCCAGGTGGCCACCTGGGCGCGGATCTTGTACAGGTCGTCCTTGAGCAGCGCACGCGAGACCAGGCGATGGCCGATCTGCACCGGGCGGCTGGCGAGCAGCTCACCCGAAGTGTCGTTGTCGTAGGTGCGGGTGTCGCTGACCGTCAGTACGGCGATATTGAGCGGTACGAAGACCGCGTCGGATTGAACGCGCACAGTGAAGCTCCTTGTATGGCATGGTCGTTACGCTAGAGACATGACCAGAGCGCGTCCAATCGATATGCCGTACCGCCCGATCAATGACATCTATCGCTGACTTGGTTAAGGTCAGCACAACCAGACCCCAGGCACTCCCATGGACATCAAGCAGCTCAAGTTCCTCATCGCCCTCGACCAGACCCGCCACTTCGGCCAGGCTGCGGCGCTGTGCCATATCACCCAGCCGACCCTGTCCATGCGCCTGCGCAACCTGGAAGACGAACTGGAACTGGTGCTGGTCAAACGCGGCCAGCGCTTCGAGGGCTTCACCGAAGCCGGCGAGCGCATCCTGGCCTGGGCCCGCACCCTGCTCGCCGCCCATGATGGCCTGCAGGCCGAGGCAGCCAGCTGCCGCGGCCAAGTGGTTGGTAGCTTGCGCCTGGGCACCGTGCCGCTGGCCAGCTTCAACCCCATGCAGCTGCTGCTGCCGCTGCGCGAAAAATACCCCGAGCTGCAGTTTCAGCTCAGCTCGCTGAGCTCGGAGCAAGTCATCGACGGGCTCAGCCGCAACCAACTCGACCTGGGTATCTGCTACATGGACCAGGTCAACACCAGCTTTTTCGAAGTGATCGAACTGGGCACGACCACCATGGGCCTGCTGCACGACACCCGGCACTTCCAGTTTGCCGGCGACCCGCTGCGCTGGGATTCACTCAGCGATATACCGCTGGGCTTGCTAAGCAAAGGCATGCACTACCGCCAATCGTTGGACCTGAGCTTCCGCAGCCGTGGCCTGGAGCAGCATGCGGTGCTGGAAAGCGACTCAACCTTCCAGCTGATCCAGGCCATCAACACCGGCATGTGCTGCGCGATCATGCCGCTGGACTGTGGCTTGGAAGACCTCAGCGAGCACCTGCGCATCGTACCGGTGGCCGACGCCGCCATCCACAGCCCGGTCGGCCTGCTGCTGCGCCGCAGCGAGCCGCGCTCGTCAATAGCCGAACAGTGCTTCGCAGAGGCCCGAATAGTTATGCATAATCCATAGCTAAAACCGATTTGTTTATCATTAAGTTAGCCGAGACTCGCCAATACTCTGATCCTTTCTACCTCAACCCCCATGCCAGTCAGCTTGAACTCCACAGGGAAGAGTGTAGAGAAGTTGGGATGGTAATGCCCTGAATCATTCCAAAGCATAACGTGACCACTCTTTGGGGCTGCAATCATACCTGCTGCAATCACGCCGCCCCCTTTGGAACCGTACGTTGCCAGTATGGCATGATTCATACCATGTCGGTTCAAATCAGCCGATCCATCGACCAGAAGCTCCCCTCGATCTGTTAATACAAATCGCCTTGAGTGATAGCCCGACACATATTTAAGATCGCTTTTACTGTTAATAACAATCGGCTTGAAACCTTGATCTGCAGAGGCTTCTTGAAATTGCTCGAACTCCGTTCCAAACTTGGATAATTTCCGATTACTCAATTTGGGATACTGACTAAAAACACTGACCTTCGTTTTTTGCTGACTCTTGAAATTAAGACGTTCACTAGCTGCTATTCGCGGGATGGCCTTGATTCCATGCTGGAGACGCTTCAGGGGTTTTATCATGGACAGGGCGAAGCGCCCACTCGGGTCTGTATTATTTATAGGATCTCCGGAACAAAAACTATAAGCATTGATGCCTCCTCGTCCGAAAGGGCTTAGCAAGTCTGGGCTGCCAAACCTCATTATCTGCGTATTCAGCAATCGATGACCATTACCGAGCAAGTATCCGCCCGCAACAAGACCACACCATTCACCATTAAACGCCACAAACCCAGTGCTAGGCTGCGCAACTCTGAGATAACCGTACGGACAATAAGATCGCGCGAAACTCACAAACAGCGCGTCTCGTTTGGTATTGTGCACCCGACTGCTAGACACTCTATTATTGACCATCAGTTATCCTCCGCACCGTCGCTTCCAACAATAAAATACTTGAGAATAATACCTACCTTCCTACCCAACGTAGTTTAGCGCCGGCATCTCTTCCCTGTGTTTCATTACACCGAACCAACCGATATTGGCGCGGCGTAAAGCCGGTCAGTTGCTTGAACTGGCGGCTGAAGGCGCTGTGGTCAGTGTAGCCGCAGCACATCGCCACGTCGGTGATGGGCAGCTCCGAATGCAACAGACGACGGGCGTGCTCCAGGCGTGCCTTGTGGATCATCTGCCGGGGCGTGAGGTGGAACACCCGCTTGCAGTAGCGCTCCAGCTGGGCCACGGAAATACCGGCGATGCGGGTGAGCTCGCCCATGCTGATCGGCTGGTGAAAGTGCTTGCGAATGTGCTCATCCACCGCGGCCAGGCGTTGATAGGCGGGGTGGCTGTCGGCGGCTGATTGCAGGTCGACCGAAATGCCGACCAAGCCGAGGATCTCGCCCGCCTGGTTGTACAGCGGGCGCTTGTGCGTCAGGCACCAGCCCGGTTCACGGCTGCCGTACAGGTGCAGCTCGAGCTGGTCTTCCAGCACCAGGCCATCCTTGAGCACACGACGGTCCTGCTCGGTATAACCGGGGCCCAGTTGCGCCGGGAAGACTTCGGCGCTGGTCTTGCCCAACAGTGGTTGCAGGCGCTTGAGGCCGCAGCGCTGAACCAGGGTGTTGTTGGCCAGCACATAGCGGGCATCCGGATCCTTGATGAAGATCGCGGCGTTGGGGATGGCATCGAGGATCGGCAACAGCAGGGATACCCCGGCGAGCAGTGCCTCAAGGCTGGCGGGGCGGTGCTGGTCCAAGTTCTGGTACAGGGCTGCCAAGGTGGCGTCGGCCATCAGTCAATTCTCTAGTGTCTGCACCGGCGCCATCACCGGCAAAACTCTCAAACCCTTGCACAGCAAGGCCTCCAGCCTATCCAGCCTGGCGACCGGCGCGCCAGTCTTTTCTGCAATTGTGCCGATTTCGTCATCTGCCCTGCAGAAAACCATCAAGAACCGTGGCCCCGTTCGGTCCACTCTAGTTCCCAAGCAAGCCGCCCAAAACCTACAAGAGCGCGGCCCCAAAAGCCGCACCTGGTGACATCAGACCTGCCTATCCAAAACCTACAAAAAGGCGACCCCATGTCAGGCAAATTCAAGAAACAGCTGTCATTGCTGGACCTCACCTTCATCGGCCTCGGCGCCATCTTCGGCTCCGGCTGGCTGTTCGCCGCCAGCCACGTCTCGGCCATTGCCGGGCCGGCCGGCATCCTCTCCTGGTTTCTCGGCGGCTTCGCCGTACTGCTACTGGGCATCGTTTACTGCGAGCTCGGCGCCGCGCTGCCACGCGCCGGGGGTGTGGTGCGCTACCCGGTGTACTCGCACGGCCCACTGCTCGGCTACCTGATGGGCTTCATCACCCTGATCGCCTTCTCCAGCCTGATCGCCATCGAAGTGGTCGCATCACGCCAGTACGCCGCGGCCTGGTTCCCTGGCCTGACCAAGGCCGGCTCCAGCGACCCCACCGTGCTCGGCTGGTTAGTGCAGTTTGCGCTGCTGGGGCTGTTCTTCCTGCTCAACTACCGCAGCGTCAAGACCTTCGCCAAGGCCAACAACCTGGTCAGCGTGTTCAAGTTCATCGTGCCGCTGCTGGTGATCGGTGTGCTGTTCACCTTCTTCAAGCCAGAGAACTTCGAGGTCCAGGGCTTCGCCCCCTTCGGCATGTCCGGTGTGGAAATGGCCGTCTCGGCTGGCGGCATCATCTTCGCTTACCTGGGCCTGACACCAATTATCTCGGTGGCAAGCGAGGTCAAGAACCCACAGCGCACCATACCCATCGCGCTGATCCTCTCCGTGCTGCTGTCCACCGCGATCTATGCCCTGCTGCAACTGGCCTTCCTTGGCAGCGTGCCAACCGAAATGCTGACCAACGGCTGGGCTTCGGTGACAAAGGAACTGGCCCTGCCCTACCGTGACATCGCCTTGGCCCTGGGCGTAGGCTGGCTGGCCTACCTGGTGGTGGCCGATGCGGTGATCTCCCCCAGCGGCTGCGGCAACATCTACATGAACGCCACCCCGCGGGTGATCTATGGCTGGGCCCAGACCGGCACCTTCTTCAAGTATTTCACCCGCATCGACGAGCAATCGGGCATCCCACGCCCGGCGCTGTGGCTGACCTTCGGCCTGTCAGTGTTCTGGACCCTGCCCTTTCCGTCCTGGGAAGCGCTGATCAACGTGGTGTCCGCAGCCCTGGTGCTGAGCTATGCGGTAGCGCCGGTCACCGTCGCCGCCCTGCGCTGCAATGCGCCAGATATGCCACGCCCGTTCCGGGTCAAGGGCATGGGCGTGCTGGGCCCGCTGTCGTTCATCATCGCCGCGCTGATCGTCTACTGGTCCGGCTGGAACACCGTGTCGTGGCTACTGGCCCTGCAGATCGTGATGTTCGTGCTGTACCTGCTGTGCGGCCGCTTCGTGCCGACCCAGCACCTGTCGCTGGCCCAGCAAGTGCGCTCCAGCGCCTGGCTGATCGGCTTTTACGCGGTGACCATCCTGCTTTCCTGGCTGGGCAGTTTCGGCGGCCTGGGCGTGATCGGCCACCCGTTCGATACCGTGGTCGTCGCGGCCTGCGCGCTGGGCATCTACTACTGGGGTGCTGCCACCGGCGTGCCGGCCCACCTGGTGCGCCTGGAAGGCGAAGACGAAAGCGAAACAAGCCACGAGGCCCAGGCCGCCACTCGCCCGGCTGCACTGGCCTCCTGAAGGCTACTGGCCCTGTCGCCGGCACAACCAGCACAAAAGCAGGCTCACTAGAGAATGGACATGCCCATGAAACACGTTCACGTCATCGACTCGCACACCGGCGGCGAACCGACCCGCCTGGTAATGAATGGCTTCCCGCAACTCAATGGCCGCAGCATGGCCGAGCAGCGCGATGAGTTGCGCGAGCTGCACGACCACTGGCGCCGCGCCTGCCTGCTGGAGCCACGCGGCAACGATGTGCTGGTCGGTGCGCTGTACTGCGCCCCGGTGTCGGAAGACGCCACTTGTGGGGTGATCTTTTTCAACAATGCCGGGTACCTGAACATGTGTGGCCACGGCACCATCGGGCTGGTCGCCTCGCTACGGCACCTGGGGCTGATCCAGCCGGGCGTGCACAAAATCGACACGCCGGTCGGCCAGGTCAGCGCCACCCTGCACGAGGACGGCGCGGTCACCGTCGGCAACGTGCCGTCCTATCGCTACCGCCGGCAGGTGTCGGTAGACGTGCCAGGCCATGGCGTGGTGCACGGCGACATCGCCTGGGGCGGCAACTGGTTCTTCCTGGTTTCAGAGCACGGCCAGCGCATCGAGCTGGACAACCGCGAAGCTCTCACCGCGTTCACCTGGGCGATGCTCAAGGCCCTGGAGGCCCAAGGCATCACCGGCGAGCACGGCGCCCCCATCGACCATATCGAGCTGTTTGCCGCCGACCCTGATGCCGACAGCCGCAACTTCGTCATGTGCCCCGGCAAGGCCTATGACCGCTCGCCCTGCGGCACCGGCACCAGCGCCAAGCTGGCCTGCCTGGCCGCCGACGGCAAGCTCGCCGAAGGCCAGACCTGGGTCCAGGCCAGCATTACCGGCAGCCAGTTCCACGGCCGCTACGAGCGCGAAGGTGAGCATATTCGCCCGTTCATCACCGGCCGCGCCTACATGACCGCCGACAGTACCCTGCTGATCGACGAACAAGACCCTTTCGCCTGGGGCATCTGACTGCCCAGGCCATTTTCTTCGCAACCCAGACTGAATACTGCAAGGAGTGATACCCATGAGCGACAATATTTTCACCGGCTGCATGCCTGCCCTGATGACACCCTGCACCGCCGAGCGCAAACCAGACTTCGACGCCCTTGTGCGCAAAGGGCGCGAGCTGATCGAGGCCGGCATGAGCGCCGTGGTCTACTGCGGCTCGATGGGCGACTGGCCGCTGCTGACCGAAGCCGAGCGCCAGGAGGGCGTGGCGCGCCTGGTTGCCGCCGGCATCCCGACCATCGTCGGCACCGGCGCGGTGAACACCCGTGAAGCCGTGGCCCATGCAGCCCATGCCGCCAAGGTCGGCGCCGCCGGCCTGATGGTCATCCCCCGCGTGCTGTCGCGTGGCGCCTCCCTGATCGCCCAAAAGCACCACTTCGCCGCGATCCTGCAAGCGGCGCCGAAGCTGCCTGCAGTCATCTACAACAGCCCCTACTACGGCTTTGCCACCCGTGCCGACCTGTTCTTCGAACTGCGCCGCGACTACCCGAACCTGATCGGTTTCAAGGAGTTCGGTGGTGGTGCCGACCTGCGCTACGCCGCCGAGCACATCACCTCCAAAGACGACGATGTGACCCTGATGGTCGGCGTGGATACCCAGGTAGTCCATGGTTTCGTCAACTGCAACGCCACCGGCGCCATTACCGGCATCGGCAATGCCCTGCCGCGTGAAGTGCTGCAACTGGTGAGCCTGAGCAAGCAAGCGGCCAAGGGTGACGCCAGGGCCCGCCGCCTGGCACGCGAGCTGGAGTCGGCATTGGCGGTGCTGTCGTCGTTCGATGAGGGCTGCGACCTGGTGCTGTATTACAAACACCTGATGGTGCTCAACGGCGACCGCGAATACAGCCTGCACTTCAACGAAACCGATGCGCTCACCGACGCCCAGCGCAACTACGCCGAACAGCAGTACGCGCTGTTCCGCACGTGGTACTCCAGCTGGTCGGCCGAGCAGAACCTGGCCTGAACCCTGGGGCTGCTTGGCAGCCCCGACCCAGAACCCGACTATGAAGGAGGCTCCATGCCCCTGACAGGCAAACTGCTGATCGGCCAACGCCCCGTACCCGGCAGCCGCGAAGCGATCCGCGCCATCGACCCGGCTACCAACCAGCCCCTGGAACCCGCCTATGCCGGCGGTACCGGGGAACACGTGGCCCACGCCTGCGAACTGGCCTGGGCTGCGTTCGACGCCTACCGCGAAACCTCACTGGAGCAACGCGCAATCTTTCTCGAAACCATCGCCCAGCAGATAGAAGCGCTGGGCGATGCCTTGATCGGCCGTGCCGTGGCCGAAAGTGGCCTGCCCAAGGCACGTATCCTGGGCGAACGGGGCCGTACCTGTGGCCAACTGCGCACCTTCGCCCGCGTGGTGCGCAGTGGTGAATGGCTGGATGTGCGCGTCGATGCCGCCCAACCACAGCGCCAGCCCCTGCCGCGCGCCGACCTGCGCCAGCGCCAGGTGGCCTTGGGGCCGGTAGCGGTGTTTGGCGCCAGCAACTTCCCCCTGGCCTTCTCGGTGGCCGGTGGCGACACCGCCTCGGCCCTGGCCGCCGGCTGCCCGGTGGTGGTCAAGGCACACGGCGCGCACCCGGGCACCAGTGAGCTGGTCGGCCAGGCCGTCGCTCGCGCCGTCCAACTGTGTGGCCTGCCAGAGGGCGTCTTCTCGCTGTTGTATGGTGCTGGGCGTGAAGTGGGCATCGCCCTGGTCAGCGACCCGCGGATCAAGGCCGTTGGCTTCACCGGTTCGCGCAGCGGCGGTTTGGCCCTGTGCCACGCGGCTCAGGCGCGCCCGGAACCGATCCCGGTGTATGCCGAGATGAGCTCGATCAACCCGGTGTTCCTGTTCGACGCAGCCTTGCAGGCGCGTGGTGAGGTACTGGCCCAAGGTTTCGTTGCCTCGTTGACCCAGGGCGCCGGGCAGTTCTGCACCAACCCCGGCCTGATAGTCGCCCGCCAAGGCCCGGCACTGCAGCGTTTTATCGCCGCCGCCAGCGAGCAAGTACGCCATGCAGCGGCGCAGACCATGCTGACCCCGGGCATTTTCAATGCCTACGCAGCGGGTGTGGGCGCCATGACCGAAAACAGCAATGCCAAGGTCGCGGCCTGCGGCCAACCCCCGCAAGGCCCGAACCAGTGCCAGGCTCAGCTGTTCGTCACCCAGGCCAGCGCGTTTCTCGCCGACCCGGGCTTGCAGGCCGAGGTGTTTGGCGCCGCTTCGTTGGTGGTGGCCTGCGACAGCGATGAACAAGTGCGCCAGGTGGCCGAGCACCTGGAGGGCCAACTGACCGCGACCCTGCACCTGGACGATGCCGACCTCGACAGCGCCCGCAGCCTGCTGCCGACCCTCGAACGCAAGGCCGGGCGCCTGCTGGTCAATGGCTGGCCGACCGGGGTTGAGGTATGCGATGCGATGGTCCACGGCGGGCCGTTCCCGGCAACGTCCGATGCGCGCAGCACCTCGGTGGGCACTGCTGCGATCCTGCGTTTTCTGCGGCCGGTGTGCTATCAGGACTTCCCCGATGCCTTGCTGCCGCAGGCGCTGAAGCACGCAAACCCGCTGCAGGTGCGGCGCTTGCTCGACGGCAAGCGGGAACACTGAATCATGGCCCACGCCCCCTCCCAGACCGATATCGCTGTGGTCGGCGCCGGCATTGTCGGTGTCGCCTGCGCCCTGCAACTGGCCCGCCAGGGCCGTCGCGTGCTGCTGATCGACCGCCAACCGCCGGGCCACGGCGCCTCCTACGGCAATGCCGGACACCTGGCTACCGAGCAGGTGTTCCCGATTGCCGACCTGTCGATCCTCAAGCGCCTGCCGCGCATGCTGCTGGACCCGATGGGGCCCCTGCGGCTGGACTGGAAGTACCTGCCCAAGGCGTTGCCCTGGTTCACCCGGCTGCTGCTCAACCTGCGCCCGGAGCCGTTCCAGCGCAGCGTGGCCGGCATCCGTGCACTGAACGAAGGCAGCCTGGGCGCCTGGCAGCGTTTGCTCGGCTCCATCGGGCGCAGCGAGCTGTTCAAGGAGGACGGCTCGTTGCTGGTGTTCGAGCGCGCCGAGTCGCGCCCGGCACTGGAGGCGTTGCAGGCACGCATGCAACAGCAGGCGGTGCCGGCTGAATTCTGGTCGGCCGACACGGTGCGCGCCGCTGCGCCAGAGTTGACCTCGTCGATCTTGGGCGGCTTGTTTTTCCCCCGTACCGGGCATTTCATCGACCCTTACCGCGTGGTAATCGAGTTGTTCGAAGCCGCCAAGGCCTGTGGCGTGCGCTTCGTCCAGGCGCAGGTCGATGGCGGACAACTGAATAGCAATGGCGTGCAGCTCAACACCGGCCAAGGTACGTTCCATGCGCGCCAGGTGCTAATCAGTTGCGGCGCGCACTCAGCGCAACTGACCACGGCTCTGACCGGCAAACGAGTCCCTCTGGACACCGAGCGTGGCTATCACCTGATGCTGCCTGGCGAGCAGCAGCGCTTGCCATTCGCCGTCACCTCGCTGGAGCGCAAGTTCATCATGACGCCGATGGCCGAGGGCTTGCGCCTGGCTGGCACGGTGGAGTTCGCCGGTCTCGATGCACCGCCGAGCATGCAGCGGGCGTGGCAGTTGCACCGGTTGAGCAAGGGTTTGTTCCAACGTGAACTGAATGCCGAAGGGGCGACGCCGTGGATGGGCTTGCGGCCTTCGCTGCCGGACTCGCTGCCGGTGATCGACCGGGTGTGTGATGGGCGCGTGCTGCTAGCGTTTGGGCATCAGCACCTGGGGTTGACCCAGGCGGCGGTGACAGCGGAGTGGGTGGCTGGGTTGGCTGAACGGGAGCTTCGTGCCGAGTTGAAGGGTTACCGGTTGGATCGGTTTTGAGCCGGGGCCGCTGTGCGGCCCCTCCAGGAATCAGCGATAACGCTCAAGCCAGTGCGCGTAAGGCGCAGGCAAAGTCCACGAGGCTTTATCGACGCCCAGTTCCTTGGCCGCAAAATACGCCCAGTGCGGGTCGGCCAGGTGCGCACGCCCCACCGACACCAGGTCGAGCTGATTGGCCTTCAACGCCCCTTCCGCCAACTGCGGCGTACCGAAGCCCCACGCCGAAGTCACTGGCAAACCTGCCTCACGACGCACACGCTCAGCGATCGGCCCCATGAAGGCAGGGCCCCATGGAATGTTGGTGTCCGGGATGGTGAAGCCGACGCTGACACTGAGCAGGTCCAGGCCACCCGCCTTGAACAGGCGGGCCAACTCGATGGACTCTTCCAGCGTCTGCTCATCACGGCCGTCGTATTCCAGCACGCCAAAGCGGGCGGTCAGCGGCAGGTTTTCCGGCCACACCTCGCGCACGGCTGCCAGGGTTTCCAGCAGGAAGCGGCTGCGGTTCTCGAAGCTGCCACCGTAGGCATCGGTGCGCTGGTTGGAATGCTCGGAGAAGAAGCTCTGCCCCAGGTAGCCGTGAGCGAAGTGCAGTTCGATCCATTCAAAGCCCGCATCACGCGCCCGACGTGCGGCATCGACGAAGTCCTGCTTGACCCGGGCAATGTCGTCCAGGGTCATTTCACGGGGCACTTTCGGCAAGTGGGCGCCGAAGGCGATGGCCGACGGGGCGATGGTGTCCCAGCCTCGCGCGTCATCCGCGGCGATATGGTCGTCACCTTCCCACGGGCGGTTGGCACTGGCCTTGCGCCCCGCGTGGGCGATCTGGATGCCCGGCACCGAGCCTGCAGCCTTGATCGCCTGCACCACCGGCACAAAGGCCTGGGCATGGGCGTCGCTCCAGATACCGGCGCAACCGGGGGTGATACGCCCTTGCGGCGCCACCGCAGTGGCTTCGACCACCAGCAGGCCGGCGCCACCACGGGCCAGGCCGGCGTAATGCACCTGGTGCCAATCGTTGATCATGCCGTCCTCGGCCATGTACTGGCACATCGGCGGAATGGCGATGCGGTTGCGCAAGGTGACGTCTTTGAGGGTATAGGGTTCGAACAGTGCGGACATGGAGAACTCCGGGTTCATCTGAATACGATAGTTCGATCATAATCGAACTATGGCAATTAATGAAACCCCCGTTATCATGACGCCCATGCGAGCCTACAAACATCCCACCCCTGAAGACCTGATCCTCGAGCGCCTGCTGTATGCGCTGAGCGACCCTGTACGCATGGAAATCGTGCGCCACCTGGCGGGCGTGGCGGAAGCCAGCTGTGGCGAGCTGGACGGCGGCCGGCCGAAGTCCAGCATGTCCCATCATTTTCGCGTGTTGCGCGATGCGGGGCTGGTGCAAACGCGCAATGTGGGCACTACCCATATGAACTCACTGCGCAGCGAAATGCTCGATGCACGCTTCCCCGGTTTGCTGGAGTGCATTTTGCGTCAGCGGTGAGCCAAGGTTGGCGGTGGGGCCGGAACAGGCAAAAAAAAACCACGAGGTCACCCCCGTGGCTTTCGATCACAACGCTGACGCTTACAGCGCCATGTCGTTCTCTGGCTTGCTTTCAACCGGCTGGCTAGCACCCGTGCTGGTACCGACGCTCTGGTCGATGACCGGCGGCTTCTCCAGCTGCAGGACTTCAGCGGTGTAGTTCCACTCTTTCTGCGTGGCCGCTGCCGAATCGTTGAGCTTGGTGCCGTAGCTAGGCACGATCTCTTTGATCTTGGCTTGCCATTGCGGGGTGGCGACCTTGTCCTTGAACACGGTTTCCAGCACGTTCAGCATGATCGGCGCGGCGGTCGAGGCGCCTGGCGATGCGCCCAGCAGGCCGGCGATGGTGCGGTCTTGCGAGGCCACCACTTCGGTACCCAGCTTCAGCACGCCGCCCTTGTCTGCGTCACGCTTGATGATCTGCACGCGCTGACCGGCCTGCCACAGCTTCCAGTCTTCCTTCTTGGCGTTCGGGAAGTAGGTGCGCAGCGCTTCGAAGCGGTCGTCGTCCGACAGCATCAGCTGGCCAGCGAGGTACTCGACCAGCGGGTACTGCTCGATGCCGACCTTGGTCATTGGCCACACGTTGTGCATGGTGGTGCTGCTGAGCAGGTCCAGGTACGAACCGTTCTTCAGGAACTTGGTCGAGAAGGTGGCGAATGGCCCGAACAGGATCACGCGCTTGCCGTCCAGCACACGGGTGTCCAGGTGCGGTACCGACATGGGTGGCGCGCCGGTCGAGGCGATGCCATAGGCCTTGGCCATGTGCTGCATGGCGATGGTCGGGTTCTCTGTCACCAGGAACGAACCGCCGACCGGGAAGCCTGCGTATTCCTTGGCTTCAGGAATGCCCGACTTCTGCAGCAGCTTCAGCGCGCCGCCGCCGGCACCGATGAACAGGAACTTGGCGTCGGTGGCCGACTCGGTCCCGTCCTTCAGGTTCTTGTACTCGACGTGCCAGGAGCCGTCCTCGTTGCGGGTGATGTCCTGGACTTCGCTGGACAGCTTCAGGGTGAAGTTGTCCTGGGTCTTCAGGTGGCCGACGAACTGGCGGGTGATCTCGCCGAAGTTCACGTCAGTGCCCAGTGGCGTCCAGGTCACCGCCAGCTTCTGGTTCGGGTCGCGGCCTTCCATCATCAGCGGGACCCACTTGGCGATCTGCGCGTGGTCCTCGGAGTACTGCATCGAGCGGAACAGCGGGCTTGCCTGCAGCGCGTCATAACGCTTCTTGAGGAACTTGATGTTGTCATCGCCCCACACGAAGCTCATGTGCGGGGTGGTGTTGATGAACGAATGCGGATTCTTCAGCACGCCCTGACGGACCTGCCACGACCAGAACTGGCGGGAGATCTGGAAGGCTTCGTTGATTTCGATGGCCTTGGTGATGTTGACGTTGCCGTCTTTGTCTTCCGGGGTGTAGTTCAGCTCAGCCAGCGCGGAGTGGCCGGTGCCGGCGTTGTTCCAGCCGTTGGAGCTTTCTTCGGCGACGCCATCCAGGCGCTCGACCATTTCCATCGACCAGCTTGGCTCCAGCTCGTGCAGCCACACGGCCAGGGTGGAGCTCATGATGCCGCCGCCGACCAGCAGCACATCGACTTTCTTGGTTTCTGCGGCGTGCGCTTGCATGAAGCTCGCAGCGACAGCCAGACCCAGCAAGGTCTTGCCAGCTTTCTTGAACATTGATCAATTCCAGTCTGTAGAACGGAGGACGGGCCTGTGGCTGGCCCAGGTGCTTCGTGTTCTTGTGCGCAGGCTTTTTGTGATCATTGTTCAGCGGCTTAAAGAACCAGAAAACGACCCAGGCTTTTGTCGTATTGACCGACAGGGCTGAATCGTTTCGCTGATTGTATCTGAAATGCCAGCACAAACAAATTGCGGGCGTACAAGCAAGGCGGCAGGTTGTCCCAGCGGCAGGTTGTCACGCCAGACAAACAAAAGCCCCCAGCCATATGCATGACTGGGGGCTTTGGATCAGGTCACAGGTGACGCGATCAGGGTATCGCCAAGCTTACTGCGGCTGAGGCAGTTTATCGATCGGGCCGCAGCCACCGATGACCTTGGAGATGGAAACCGATGGGTGGAACAGGTAGTCGTACGAGCAGTTTTTCTGCTGGTTGTAAACTTGGCCAGTGCAACCGGACAGCAGGGCAACGCCCGAAACGACAGCAACGGCTACGGTGGCCTTGAACAGCTTTTTCATTACTTCAGTCCTTTAAATAATCATCGGCCATCATTCTGATGGCGGCCGGATGATACAGAACCGGAGTATTGGATCCAAGTCGCATTCGAAGATAGGCCGCCATCCAATCCAGCAGCGGGTTTCGGTAGTGCTTTGAAATAAGACACCACCGCAGACCAACTTACGCTGCAGGCTGCCTCGACAAGGTCACGCCTGCAGCGGTTGATGTTGAGTGCATCCGTTACATATCAAATGCCGAAGGCAGCACGATCATGTCCCGAATCGTCACGTTACGCGGGCGCGTGAGCATGTACATGACCGCATCGGCTATGTCGGATGGTTCGATCAGGCTACCGCTCGCCTTGGCCTTTTTCAGGTTTTCTTCCGGCCAATCGGCCAGCAGTGCACTGCTGACCGGGCCAGGCGACACGGCGCCGACACGGATACCGTGAGCCTTGACCTGGCGGCGCACCGTCTGCACGAAGCAGTTGACCGCCCACTTGGAGGCCGAGTACACCGGCTCCCAGGGAACCGGAAAATGCCCGGCCACCGAGCCGGTGACCAGTATGTCGCCCGTCCCCCTCTCGATCATGTGCGGCAACACATCATGCACATTCTTGATCACGGCATTGACGTTGAGGTTCAGCATGCGGTCGATCGCCGCCACATCCGCATCAACCAGATCACCGCCCACGTAGCAACCGGCGTTGGCATACAGAATGTCGAGCTGGCCGGCCTTCGCCAGCACACCCGGCAGCAGCGTTGCACAGCGCTCAGGCACCAGCAGGTCGATCACCAACGGCATGGCCGCCTCCCCCAGGCGTTCACACGCGCTGGCCAAGGCGGCTTCATCCCAGTCGATCATGACCACCCTGGCACCGGCTGCCACCATCGCCTCGGCCGATGCCAGACCTATTCCCGACGCAGCACCTGTGACCGCTGCCACTTTACCTTCGAGTTGCGTTGCCATTCGCCACCTCCCTGGCCCCCTGACGAACAAAGGGCACTTTGATTATTTTTATGTAGACGTTTACATATCGCTTAACTCGTGTGCGGTCCCAATCTGACGCCAGCTCAGCATTGAATGTCAACGTCTACATTTTTAACCAGATATGTACGTACCCGCCAATGGTTGGCAGGTCAGAGCAGTAGCTGCCCTTCAATGACTTGATCGCGCAGGGGTTGCGAAGGATCGTCGATCTGGCCAAGCAACAGGTTGATCGCGCCAACACCCAACTCGACGCTGCTATGGCTGATGCAAGGGATGGGCTGGCCATAGATCTCGGCATAGTGCACCTGGTCGATGCTGAACAGCGCTATGTCATTGCGGCTCAAGCCAACCTCGCGCATGGCCTGCAGCGCACCCAAGGTCATGAGCGCATTGAGGCCAAAGATGACATCGGGCCACTTGCCACTTTGCAGGTAACTACGCACCACATCACGTGCCGGCGCCTGGGTGTAGTCCCCATGCACGACCTCCAGCACGGTAGGCTCTGGCCACTGCTCCAATGCGCGTCGAATGCCTGCCAGCCGCGCCAGGGAAATCTTCGAGCGTTGCGGCCCCGCCACGACCAGCAGCCGGCGCCGCCCCTGTGCCAACAAGGCGCGCGCGCCCTGATAGCCGCTCTGCTCGTTGTCCAGGTAGACGCCGGCAAACGGCGCACCTGTGAGCTGGCGGTCGATCTGGACGACCGGGATGGCGGCCATCTCCAGCTTGGCCAGATAGCTCGGCTGGTATTGGTCGTCGTCGCTGATCACCGAGAGGATCACCCCTGCGACCTGATAGCTGAGCAGCGTATCGATCGCCCGCGCCTCCAGCTCTGGCGAGCCATCGGTATCGAACAGCATCAAGGTGTAGTCGCGCTTCTTCGCCTCGCGCGTTATCGCCTTGATGATCTCGCCGTAGAACGGGTTTTCCAGGCTTGCCGTGACCAGGCCCAGCAGCCGGCTCTCGCGATTCTTGAGGTTGCGGGCAAAGGCATTGGGCACGTAGTTGAGCTCTTTGGCCACCTTGAGGATGAGCTCCAGCGTCTGCTTCTTGACCTTCTCTGGCTGGTTGAGCGCCCGCGACACCGTGACGGTAGTCATGTTCACGCGTTTGGCGATGTCGGTGATGGTGGCTTTGCCTGGTCTGGTCATGAACGCTCGATGGTGGCTGGCTGCGGGCGCCGTGATTTTCAGCGATTGTACGCCAGGCCACAACCGTGCATGCGTATTGTGGTGACAATCGTGTTGTGCTAGCGTCCCGAAATGTTGACGTTAACATTTGCAACCATGGATTGATCAGCCGCGACTTGAAACTGCCGTCGGATAAAATCGCCAAAAAAATGTTCACGTCTACATAAACCACCACGCCAATAATAAAAGGGACAACAATGGACTACGTGATTGGTGTCGACATCGGCACGCAAAGTACCAAGGCTCTCTTGATGTCAACCGAGGGTGGAATGCTGGCCCAGGCCTGCGTCAGCTACCAGGTCGAGCAACCTCGGCCGTTGTGGGCGCAGCAATGGCCGCAGGTGTGGCTGGACGCTGTCTACGAAACGGTCGCGACCAGCATCCGCCGCAGCCAAGTACCAGCCGCCCAGATCAAAGCCATCTGCATCAGCAGCCTCTACGGGGGCTCGGGCATCCCGGTGGACGCCGACATCAACCCCCTTCACCCCTGCCTCATCTGGATGGACCGCCGGGCCATCGCCGAGGCCGAATGGGTGCGCGAAAATGTGGATGTGGAACAGTTGCAGCGCATAACGGGCAACGGTGTCGACAGCTACTACGGCTATACCAAGATGCTGTGGATCAAGCGCAACCAGCCAGAGGTCTGGGCCAAGGCACGCTACCTGCTGCCGCCCAACAGCTTTGTGCAGTACCACCTGACCGGCGAGCTGGCCGTGGACCACAGTTCAGCGGGCAATATCGGCGGCATCTACGACCTCGCAACGCGTGGCTGGTCGCCTCTGATGCTCGATGCCCTGGGCATCGACGCCCACCTGATGCCGCAACGCCTGATTGCGCCCGGGCAGGTCATTGGCAGCCTGCTACCGGCTGCGGCGCAGCGGCTAGGGCTACAGCCAGGCACCAAGGTAGTTGCAGGCGGAGTCGATGCAGCGATGGCCACACTGGCCGCAGGGGTCATTGCGCCAGGCAACCATGTCGCGATGCTGGGCACCAGCATGTGCTGGGGCTTCATCAAGCAGCGCAGCGCTGCCTGCAAAGGGCTGATCAACATGCCTTACGTCTACGACGCTGGCGCCAACACCTACAGCTTCGGCGGCGCCATTACCGCCGGTGCCGCAATCAGCTGGTTCCGTGAGCAGTTCTGTGCACAGGAAAAGCAGGCCGCTGCCCTGTCACCCGGCGCCGAGGTGCACCAACTGATGGAGCAGGACGCTGCCAAGACGCCCGCCGGTGCAGACGGCCTGTTGTTCCTGCCCTACCTGATGGGCGAGCGCAGCCCCATCTGGGATGCCAAGGCATCGGGGGCCTATATAGGGCTGTCGCTGTTCCACCACAAGGCTCATCTGTACCGCGCAGTACTGGAGGGGCTGGCGTTTGCCTTGCGTCACAACATGCAAATGGGCAACCAGGCAGGCCTGCAGCTCGATCCGCACTTGATCGTGGTAGGCGGTGGCACGGCGTCGAACCTGTGGATGCAGATCATCGCCGACATCACCGGCCACGCCGTGTTCACCATCGAGCAGCAGGTCGAAGCGCCGCTGGGTGGCGCCATGCTCGCGGCACTGGCAATCGGCGCCATCGAGGACGTCGAAGCTATCCGCAACTGGCGCACCCTGCGCCGACGGGCCGATCCCAACCCCGCGAACAAAGCCCTGTATGACCAGATGTTCGTTCATTACTGCGCGGCCTACCACGCCCTGAAACCCATCATGCATGGGCTGGCAGACCAGGCCACGCCCCTGCCCGAGCCATCGCACCCCGCACAGCCCATGGCCGTCTGACATCAACCACCAGAGGGTTCCAGCATGCCAACTTTGCTCAGCCAGTTGGAGCAGTACAGCACAGTGGTCGCCGACACCGGCGACCTTCAGGCCGTTCGCCGCTTCGCCCCTCATGATGCAACCACCAACCCCTCACTGGTGCTCAAGGCCGTGGTGTCGGGCCACTACGACACATTGCTCGATGACCTCTGCGCCCTGGCGAAAGCTGCCGGCCTGCCGCATGCGCAGGCAATCGATCAACTGTCCGACCAACTGATCGTTGCTTTGGGCTGCGACCTGTTGCAGCACGTGCCCGGCAGGGTATCGAGCGAGGTCGATGCGCGGCTGTCCTTCGATAAGCAGGCAAGCCTGGCCAAGGCCAGGCGCCTGGTCGCACTGTACGAGGCGGCGGGCGTTCCACGTGAGCGCTTCCTCATCAAGCTCGCCGCCACCTGGGAGGGCATTCGCGCGGCCAGCGAACTGGAGCGTGAGGGCATCCAGTGCAACTTGACGTTGATCTTCAACCTCGCCCAGGCACTCGCCTGCGCCGAAGCCGGCGCATTCCTGATCTCGCCTTTTGTTGGCCGGGTGCTGGACTGGCATCGCCGCGCTTACCCGAACAAGGAGTACGCGCCGGCGTCGGAGCCTGGGGTTCAATTGGTGGCGGCCAGCTACCGCTTCATGCGACGCCACGGTTACGCGACTTCGGTGATGGGGGCTAGCTTTCGCAACGTCGGTGAAATCGTTGCTTTGGCAGGTTGCGATCGGCTGACGATCAGCCCCGCACTGCTGGAAGAGCTGGCAGTGACCGAGGGCAGCCTGCAGGCCGCGCTCGCCGCCCCCGCCGACCATCAGGCGCCGCCACCGCCACTGAGCGAGGCCGATTTTCGCTGGCAGATGAACGAGGACGCAATGGCAACCGCGCAGCTGGCCGAAGGGATTCGAGGGTTTGCGGCGGACCAGAGCAAACTGGAGGCGCTTATCGCACAACGTTTGTGGGCTTGAGCACGCCCCATCGGGAGGGGAAACGCATAACGATAAGGCCTCTGACAGCTCATCGCTTTCAGGGGCTTTATTGCATTCGTGCCTGGGAAGAATATTCACGCCTGGTGCGCCTAAGGTCCTACAGATTTAACTCCGATTTTTCCCATTCCCTGTAGTCCATTTCCGAATTATATTGCCGGCGCTGCCAACCCATTGCGAGTGCTCGGATTGCGGCCTAGTCTCGGTTCGTCGTTGACACCTCAGCGACCGGCTTTGACAGGCTGACCGATTCAAGGGTCCTTTGCAGCGCTTCATGGCAGCTGTACATGGGGCACCTTCGTGTGCGCCGGGTTCCTTGGGTCACCGGTCTGTCAACCCGTGTATAGCTGCCTCCATTCGTTTGACAGCGTTTAAAGGTAGCTCCACCTGACTCAAGGAGCATTCATGCGCAAGATAGTCCCCGATCCACCTTCCCCCCTCGATCCCTCGTACATGCTGCAGGACACCCTGGTTCAGACCTCGGAATACGTGATCTGCGCCTTGTCCGTAGCCCGCCAGTCCGTGCGACTGACACCGACCTCGCACAACTCGATCGTGATGCGGGCGGTCATCCATGAAATGGAAGTTGCGCATGCGCTGCTGGAATCAGCGCTGATGCAGCTGCACAGGCAAGCGGATTCGCCCACGGAGCCACAGACCGTGCACTAGGGCCGAGCTACGAAAAATCCGGGAGTGCCGCAAAGGTCGGCCTGGCGCTCTGATCCGATCCGGCAGGCCCCGTCGCTAGCGGCGAAAGGGCCCGGCCATGCGCACGGCGATGCTTTGAGGTTTAACTCGGGCACAACGAAAAAGCCCCTGAAAACTTATCGTTTTCAGGGGCTTTATCTACCACATGTATGGCGGAGAGATAGGGATTTGAACCCTAGGTACTGTTGCCAGTACAACGGATTTCGAATCCGTCCCGTTCGACCACTCCGGCATCTCTCCAATGCCGCGCATCATACCAGCGAATTCTGAAAACGCAAACCTTTATTTTCAAAAAAAGCGCGTGGTATCAGGCGCTTGCGTGAATGCGCCGCTTACAGCGGCACGCCCAGGCGCTTGGCAACTTCTTCGTAGGCTTCGATCACGTCGCCCAGGCCCTGGCGGAAGCGGTCCTTGTCCATCTTCTTGCGGGTTTCTTTGTCCCACAGGCGGCAGCCGTCCGGGCTGAACTCGTCACCCAGGACGATCTGGCCGTGGAATACACCGAACTCCAGCTTGAAGTCGACCAGCAGCAGGCCGGCGTCATCGAACAGCTTGTTCAGCACCTCGTTGACCTTCAGCGACAGCTTCTTCATCTCTGCCAGCTGCTCGGCGGTGCCCCAGCCGAAAGCGACAACGTGGGATTCGTTGATGAACGGGTCGCCCTTCTCGTCGTTCTTCAGGAACAGTTCGAAGGTGGACGGCTCGAGCTTGATGCCCTCCTCCACGCCCAGGCGCTTGACCAGGCTGCCGGCGGCATAGTTACGCACCACGCACTCGACCGGGATCATGTCCAGCTTCTTGACCAGGCACTCGTTGTCGCCCAGCAGCTTGTCGAACTGGGTCGGCACGCCGGCCTCTTCGAGCTTCTGCATGATGAAGGCATTGAACTTGTTGTTCACCATGCCTTTGCGGTCCAGTTGTTCGATGCGCTTGCCGTCGAACGCCGAGGTGTCGTTGCGGAACAGCAGGATCAAGCGGTCGGCGTCGTCGGTCTTGTAAACCGATTTGGCCTTGCCGCGGTAGAGTTCTTCGCGTTTTTCCATGATTGGGCTCCGCTTGCTTGAGTGGTTGGGCTAGGCGATTTCGCGCCAGTCGAGCCCGTGTTCCTGATTCGCCACCTGGAGCCAGTCCGGGTCGCACCCAAGGGTGTCGACGAAGCACTGGCGGGCCAGATGTGGCAGGTTGTTCTTGCTGCTGAGGTGGGCCAGCACCAGGTGCTGCAGGTTGCTCCACCCCAACTCGTCCACCAGGCGCGCGGCCTGGTGGTTGTTCAAATGTCCTTGCATGCCGCCGACCCGCTGCTTGAGGAAGTACGGGTAGTGCCCGCGGGCCAGCATGTCACGGCAATGATTGGCCTCGATCAGCAGTGCATCCAGGCCCTGATAGCGCTCAAGCAACAGCGCGTCGTACGAACCCAGGTCAGTGAGCATGCCAAAGCGCCGGCGACCGTCGCTGATGACGTACTGCAGCGGCTCGTAGGCGTCGTGCTCGACCCGCGCCGCACTCACTTGCAGGCAGCCGATACTCAGGCTGTCGCCACAGGCAAGAAAACCGGCCGCCTCCACCGGCTTGCGCATGCCGCGCAATGTGCCCTGGCTGAGGTAGACCGGTACATTGTAGCGCCGCGACAGTAACCCCACCCCATGCACATGGTCGGCATGTTCGTGGGTAACCAGCACGGCGCTCAGTTGTGCAGCCTGCACCCCGAGCAGCGCCAGGCGCCGCTCGGTTTCACGCAGGGAAAAACCGCAATCGACCAGGATGAACGTGTCACCACTGGCGATCAGCGTGCCATTTCCCTGGCTGCCGCTTCCCAGTACCGCGAAGCGCACTTAACCCAGGTGGTCCTGAATGGCGCTCAGCACGCGGCGAGCGACATCGGCCGGGGCCACGGTGTTGATGTTCTTCTCGACGGTAACCTGCACGCTTTCGCCAACCTTGCTCAGGCGCACCTGGTAACGCTCGGCGCGGGCTTCAAGCTCTTCCTTGGTTGGCTCGCTGCCAAACATGCGGCTGAAGAAGCCAGGCTGGTTCTGCTTGTCGTCAGGCTTCTCAGACAGGTTGATGTAGTACAGGCCCAGGCTGCGGTTGATGTCTTCCACACGCCATTCGCCACCCTGCTCCAGGGCACGGCCCACGCCGGACCAGGCACGGTCCAGGTCGGCGCCGAGGAACAGCACGGGGTTACCGCTGCCGTCTTCGCTCAGGCTGACGCGGCTCGGCGCATCGAAGTCGCGCGCAGCCAGCAAGGACACCGAACCGCCCTTCTCGGCGCTGCGGTTCATGCTGGCGAGCATTTCGTCGACCAGCAGCGCATCGGCGGCGGTGTTGCTGGACGCGGACGGGAATGCAGGCTCGGCGGTGCTGCCAGCCGGGCGCTCGACACTGACCACATACACCTCGGAGGTGTTGCGTTGTACGCCAGGCTCCATGCGCACACGCACGCGCACTTCGCTGTCACCATTGCTGGCGGTGCTCGCCAGGCGCTGGCCGAGCGATGCCGACAGCTCGTCAAAACGCTGCCAGGTGGTGGTGAACTCGCCCGTCTGCGGGCGCTCTTCGGCAATACGGAAGCCGTTGTCTTCGAAGAACTGATGCGCTACCGGCCAGACTTCGGCCGGCGAACGCTGGGCCAGCACCCAACGGCTGCTGCCGCTGCGCTGCAGGCTGAAATCGCTGACGTCGGCGCCAGCCGACAGCGGTTGCGGACGCGGCACTTCGAACTCGCCCTTGGCGGTATCGTCGGCGACGTTGCGCGGGATCGGCAGCAGCGGGTCAAGGCGCTTGACGTTGCTGGCGTCCTGCGGGAGCTGCATCGGTGCGGTCGGGTGCGCCTGCAGGTAATCGCTGCCGCGGTCGCGGAAATAGCCATCCTCGCCCCACAGCCAGCCACACCCACTGGTGCTGGAAATGATCAGGGCGAGCGCGGAAAGACCAGCCAGTCGCTTCATGCGGTGTACTTCCTCGATTAAACCAGTACGCCGGACTGGCGCAAGGCAGTACGGACTTTTTCGTGACAGCCTTCGCTCAGCCAGGTCAGTGGCAGGCGAATGCCTTTTTGCATCAGGCCCATTTCGACGAGCGCGTATTTCACCGGAATCGGGTTGGCTTCGCAGAACAGGTCTTTGTGCAGCGGCATGAGTTTTTCGTTGATTGCGCGGGCCTTCTCGGCGTTGCCCTCAAGGGCGGCCTCGCACAGGTCGGCCATTTCGCGCGGGGCGACGTTGGCGGTGACCGAAATGTTGCCTTTGCCACCCAGCAGGATCAGCTCGACGGCAGTCGGGTCGTCGCCGGACATGACGATGAAGTCCTTGCTGACGCCATCGAGGATGGCCTTGGCACGGACCAGGTCGCCGGTGGCTTCCTTGATGCCGATGATGTTGGGCACGGTCGACAGGCGGATCACGGTCTCGGCCTGCATGTCGCAGGAGGTGCGGCCGGGTACGTTGTAGAGGATCTGCGGGATGTCGACGGCTTCGGCGATGTGTTTGAAGTGCAGGTACAGGCCTTCCTGGGTCGGCTTGTTGTAGTACGGCACCACCAGCAGGCAGGCGTCGGCGCCGGCGTCCTTGGCGTTCTGGGTCAGGTGCACGGCTTCGGACGTGGAGTTGGCACCGGTGCCGGCGATGACCGGAATGCGGCCAGCGACCCGCTTGACCACGAATTCGATGACCTCGATGTGTTCTTCGACGCTCAGGGTGGCCGACTCGCCGGTGGTGCCGACGGCGACGATCGCATGGGTGCCGTTTTCCAGGTGGAAGTCTACAAGTTTGCCGAGGCTGCCCCAATCAAGACGCCCTTGTGCATCCATGGGTGTGACCAATGCCACCATACTGCCCGCAATCATGTAACTGCTCCTGCCGGAAAAAGAGAGCGGTAATGGTACTGGGGGCATCGGCCTTGCACAAGCGAAGCAGGCGGGTGGAGCATTCCCCTCGGCGCCTTATTTCGCTACCCTTGATCCTTTGATCGGTGCAGCGCGGCCCGCCGGGCCGTCGACCTTGCTCCCCGGCCAGCGTCCACGTCCTCGCATGCGAGCCCCGGGCCCTGCCGACAGGAGGCTTTCGCCCGTCCTGTGCCGACCGCTCATCGCTTTAGGAATGCTGCATGTCCACCCCCACCGTCCGCGAACAATTCCTTGTCATCAGTGCCCTGGGCCCCAATCCCATGGAGCTGGCCAACGTCCTCAGCCGCGCTGCCTTCGAGAACCGCTGCGCGGTCGTCACCTCGCGCCTGAGCCGCCATGGCGAGACCAGCGCCCTGGTATTGCAGGTCGGTGGCAGCTGGGACGCCCTGGCGCGCCTGGAGTCCACCCTCCCCGGCCTGGGCAAGAAGCACGGCCTGACCCTCGACGTGGTGCGCAGCGCCGACCAGGAAGTGCGCCCGCAGGCCCTGCCTTATGTGGCCTATGTCAGTGCGGCCTACCGCCCGGACATCATCAACGAGCTGTGCCAGTTCTTCCTCGACCACCGTGTCGAGCTCGAAGCCATGACCTGCGACACCTACCTGGCGCCGCAGACTGGCAGCAGCATGCTCAACGCCCAGTTCACCGTGATCCTGCCGGCCGGCACCCAGATCAGCTGGTTGCGCGACCAGTTCCTCGACTTTGCCGACGCCCTCAACCTGGACGCGCTGATCGAGCCTTGGCGCCCACAGAACCCCGTTTAAGGAATGCATCCATGGCAGTAGCACTCGACCAACCCGTCGCCGATTTCCAGGCCCAGGCCACCGGCGGCCAGACCGTCAGCCTGGCCGAGCTCAAGGGCCGTCAGGTAGTGGTGTACTTCTACCCCAAGGACAGCACCCCAGGCTGCACCACCGAAGGCCAGGGCTTCCGCGACCAGCATGCAGCGTTCGAAGCGGCCAACACCGTGGTGTTCGGCGTGTCGCGCGACGGCATCAAGTCGCATGAGAACTTCAAGGCCAAGCAGGGCTTTCCGTTCGAGCTGATCAGCGACAAGGACGAGGCCCTGTGCCAGCTGTTCGATGTGATCAAGCTGAAGAAGCTGTATGGCAAGGAGTACATGGGCGTAGACCGCAGCACCTTCCTGATCGACAAGGACGGTGTGCTGCGCCAGGAATGGCGTGGCGTGAAGGTGCCGGGCCATGTGGATGCCGTACTCGCGGCGGCCCAGGCGCTGAACAAGGCTTGAGATTGACTGGGGCTGCTGCGCAGCCCTTTCGCGGCACAAGCCCGCTACAGGGGGTTGCGTTCGTCTGTAGGAGCGGCCTTGTGCCGGGAAAGGGCCGCAAAGCGGCCCCATGCATCACAACATCGGCGCCACAGCAGGTTCCTGCCGCGGCCAGGCATCGAGCACTGCCTTGATCAGCGTCGCCAGCGGGATCGCGAAGAAGATCCCCCAAAAGCCCCACAACCCGCCAAACAGCAACACCGCGCAGATGATCGCCACCGGGTGCAGGCTCACCGCCTCTGAGAACAGCAGCGGCACCAGCACGTTGCCATCGAGCGCCTGAATGATGGCGTACACCGTCATCAGGTAGATGAACTGATCACCCCAGCCCCATTGGAACAGCGCGATCAGCGTCACCGGCACAGTCACCACCACCGCCCCTACATACGGCACCACCACCGACAGGCCTACCAGCAGCGCCAGCAGCGCGGCGTAATTGAGCCCCAGGCTGATGAACGCGATGTAAGTGGCAATACCGCAGATCAGGATCTCGATGCCCTTGCCGCGGATGTAGTTGGCGATCTGCCGGTTCATTTCAGTGCCTACCCGGTTCAGCAAGGTCCGCTGGCGCGGCAGGTAGCCACTGACCCAGCGGCCGATCTGCTCACGGTCCTTGAGAAAGAAGAACACCAGAATCGGCACCAGCACCAGATAGATCATGGCACTGACCAGCAGCGGCAGGCTCGACAGCGAGAAGGTCAGTGCCCATTGGCCGAACTTGCCGATCTCGCCGCGCACCGACTCGATGGCATGCAGCACCTGCTCATCAGACACCAGATGCGGGTAGCGCTCGGGCAGCAGCAACAGCAGCGACTGCCATTTGCCGAGCATGCCCGGCAACTCGTTGAACAAGGTGATCAACTGGTGCCACAGCAACGGCACCAGCACCAGCAGGAACACCGCCAGCGCGCCCATGAACAGGGCGAACACCACCATCACCGCCAGCCGCGTCGGCACCCGAAGGCGCTCCAGGGCATTGACCAGCCCCTGCATCAGAAAAGCCAGCACCATGCCCGCCAGCACCGGCGCGAGCATGCCGCCCAAGGTAAGGACCGCGGTAAAGGCCAGAAACAGCAGGACCGCCAGCACCACCGCTTCCTCATCGGAGAAGTAGCGCTCTATCCAGTCGCGAAGCACTTTGAACATTGACGATCCTTGATTGGGGCTCAGGCCTTGCGCAGCCAGTAGGTATAGGTGCCGGCCTCGGCCATTTCATGCAGCAGCGTATGACCGGCCAGCTGGGCAAAAGTGCGGAAGTCGCGCTGTGAGCCTGCGTCGGTCGCAATCACCTTCAGCACCGCGCCACTGGCCAGACGGTTGAGCTCCATCTTCGCCTTGAGCAGAGGCAGGGGGCAGTTCAGCCCGCTGGCGTCGAGTTCGGCGTCGCAGGTCGGGGTGCTAGTCATCAGGGGTCTCCAAACGTGGGGCAGACGTCTTTGGTAACAGGCTGGCTAGCATACCGCCACTGGTCGCCAACGTGTGAGCGGGCTACAGTAGGGGCTTTGACCCGACGCGAGCTTCGTGCATGAATCTACTGCGCCCTACCCTGTTGACGCTGGCCTGCCTGATGGCCCTACCCGGCCATGCTAGCGACCTGCCTTCACTGGGCGACGCCAGTTCCGCGATCGTCTCGCCGCAGCAGGAGCACCAGCTCGGGCGCGCCTGGCTCAGCCTGCTGCGCGGCCAGGTCAACCAGCTGAACGACCCGCAGCTCAAGGACTACGTCGAAACCACCGTGTACCGCCTGGCCGAAACCAGCCAGCTGCAGGACCGGCGCCTGGAATTCATCCTCATCGACAGCCGAGAGCTGAACGCCTTCGCCGCCCCCGGCGGCATCGTCGGCGTCAACGGCGGCCTGTTCCTCAACGCCCAGACCGAAGGCGAATACGCCTCGGTACTGGCCCACGAACTGGCGCACTTGTCGCAGCGCCACTTCGCCCGTGGCGTCGAGGCCCAGCAACGCATGCAACTGCCAATGATGGCGGCGCTGCTGGCCGGTATCGTACTGGCGGCAGGGGGCGCCGGCGATGCCGGCATCGGCATGATTGCCGGCACCCAGGCGGCGGCGATCCAGGAGCAGCGGCGCTTCTCGCGGCAGAACGAGCAGGAAGCCGACCGCGTCGGTATCCAGAACCTGGAAAAGGCCGGTTACGACCCGCGCAACATGCCGACCATGTTCGAGCGCCTGGCGCGCCAATACCGCTACGACGCCAAACCACCAGAATTCCTGCTGACTCACCCGGTGACCGAATCGCGTATCGCCGACACCCGCAACCGGGCCGAACAGGCCCCCCCGGGCGGCGTCGAGGACAGCCAGCGTTATCAGTTGATCCGCGCCCGCGTGGCCCTCATCTACGAAGGCACGCCGGGCCTGGCGGCCAAACGCTTCCGTGCGCAGTTGGACGAAGACCCCAAGCTGGACGCCGCCCGCTATGGTCTTGCCCTGGCACAGATCAAAGGCGGCCAGCTCAACGAAGCGCGTGAGAACCTGAAGCCGTTGCTGGCCAAGGCGCCCAACGACATCACCTACAACCTGGCGCAGATCGACCTGGACATCACCAACAACCGCTTGGCCGATGCGCAGCAGCGGGCGGAGCGCATGCAAGGTTTGTATCCGGGCAACTACCCGCTCAAGCAGGTGCGTGCCGACCTGCTGATCAAGCAGAACAAGCCCGCCGAGGCCGAAAAGGTACTGAACGACCTGCTCAAGAACCGCCCGGATGATCCGGATGTGTGGTACGACATGGCCGAAGTGCGTGGTTTGTCGGGCAACACCATAGGCCTGCACCGGGCTCGGGCAGAGTACTTTACCCTGGTGGGTGACTTCGACCAGGCGATCCAGCAGCTGGATTACGCCAAGCGTCGTGCCGGTAGCAACTTCCCGCTGGCGTCACAGATCGACCAGCGCCAGCGCGAGATCATGGAGCAACGGCGCATGGTGCAGGAGATGATGGGGCGTTAAGGGGGCTGCTTTGCGGCCCAATCGCCGGCAAGCCGGCTCTCACAGGTTCTGCAGCGCTGCAGATATTGTGGGAGCCGGCTTGCCGGCGATTGGCCCTCAGGCGTTACCCGACAGCTTGAGCCGAGCAGCCTGGGTGAAGTCCAGCATGCGGTTCAAAGGCTTGATCGCCTTCGGCACCAGCGCCGGGTCAACGAAAATCTCGTTGCTGCCTTTGCGCAAGCAATCCAGCACCCGCTCCAGGGTGTTCATGGCCATCCACGGGCAGTGCGCGCAGCTGCGGCAGGCCGCGCCGTTACCGGCGGTGGGGGCTTCGACGAATTCCTTGTCCGGGCACAGCTGCTGCATCTTGTAGAAGATGCCGCGGTCTGTGGCGACGATGAAGGTTTTGTTGGGCAGTGTCTGCGCGGCCTTGATCAGTTGGCTGGTGGAACCCACCGCATCGGCCAGGTCGATCACTGCCTCTGGCGACTCCGGGTGCACCAGGATCGCCGCATCCGGATACAGCGCCTTCATGTCCGCCAGCTGGCGCGATTTGAACTCTTCGTGGACGATGCAGGCACCGTCCCACAGCAGCATGTCGGCACCGGTCTGCTTCTGGATGTAACGGCCCAGGTGCTGGTCCGGGCCCCAGATGATGGTCTCGCCGTTGTCCATCAGGCTTTCGACGATCTCCAGCGCGCAGCTCGAGGTCACGACCCAGTCGGCACGCGCTTTAACGGCGGCAGAGGTATTGGCATACACCACCACGGTACGCTCGGGGTGCTGGTCGCAGAAGGCCGAGAACTCTTCGACCGGGCAACCGAGGTCGAGCGAGCAGGTAGCCTCCAGGGTCGGCATCAGCACGCGCTTTTCCGGGGTGAGGATCTTCGCGGTCTCGCCCATGAAGCGCACACCGGCGACGATCACCGTCTGGGCAGGGTGGTTCTTGCCGAAACGGGCCATTTCCAGCGAGTCGGACACGCAACCGCCGGTCTCTTCGGCAAGCGCCTGGATAACCGGGTCACAGTAGTAATGGGCAACCAGCACGGCATTCTGCGCCTGGAGCTCGGCAGCAATGGCCGCACGGTATTCGGCCTCCTGCTCGGCTGTCAGCGGGTTGGGCTGCTTGGCGTCGAGGTGGGCCTGAACCAACAGGCGTTCGGATATCTGGGTCATGATCGCTGGACCTGCAGGCGCGCATGCGCGTCAAATCGAGTGTATCACCCGGCCCTGACAGATCGGCTAAGGGCGCCGGACGGCAGGCAAGCCGCCACGGCCCTCTGCGGGCGCGGATTATTATCGGACGCCGAAGGCTACAGACAATCAAGGGATTTCTAAAGCGGTTTTTGTGTGGCCAGTACTGGCCTCATCGCCGGCAAGACAGTTGCCCCCACAGGTGTACACAGGCCATGAGGCTGTAGCCATCCTGCAGAAGCCGGCTTGCCGGCGATGAGGCCGGTACAGGCTCAATCAATCAGCCCTGCGGCTGCATCGCCGCAAAGTGCGCCGCGAGGATCATGGCGAACTCTTCAACGGTCATCTTCTTGCCATTGAAGTCGACCATGCCATCGACGTAGTGCAGGCTAGCCACCACGTCATTGCCCTGCACGGTGGCCATGCCACTCTGCAGCGCCATCATCCCGACCATCTCACCCGCCTGACTGGATTGCATGGCAATCGCCTGGGCATCGGTCTGCCCTTCCAGCAACGCCTGCAAGGTCGCCAGGTCACCCATCATCGGTTTGGACAGCGACAGCTTGCTCTTCACCTGAGTGATCAGCTGCTTGCTCAACTGGTCAGGCGGCAGGTCGAAGGAGGTGGGGCTGGCGAAGTCCATCGACAGGTTGAACCGGCTCTCGCCGTTGGCCGTCTTGAACGAAAGGTTCTCCACCGCCACCTGCGGCTTGGATGCCAACAGTTGCTTCAGGTCGCCCTGGAACTTGGCCTTCTCCTGTTCACCCATCTGGATTTGCGGCATCGGCTGGCCTGCCGCGGCGGCCTGCTCGAACTCCGGCAGATGGGCCTGGTACCACTGCGAGAGCGACTGCAAGGCCGGGGCGTTGAGCGACTTGATGCTGACCGCCATCTGCCCGCTGCCGACTGCGCGGCCATCCCAGCTGATGTCCGCGACCTTGTAATCCACGCGGCCACCGACGGTATCGGGGCCATCGAGGGTTTGCAGGACGTGCTGCTCCAGGCCTTTGAGCAACAGTACCTGTTGCTTGGGCCCCAGCGTCGCCTTGGCTTCGGCCAGCAGCACATCGACGTTACCGACATAGATCGCGTCATGCTGGGTAGCGGCCAGGTTACCGCCGATTTTCAGGCCCTTGAGCTCGAACGTGGCCGGCGGGTGATCATCCCCGACCAGCTTCATTTCGAAGCGATCGGCAGCACCATGGAATTTCGACGCCTTGCCTTCACTGTCGCCACTGATCTGCAGCTGCATACCCGAAAAATCGAGGGTCGTGCCGTTGTCTTCGGCCAGCTTGACCGGCGCCAGGAAGATGCTGCCATCGACACTGCCGTCAAAGCCCAGGCTGGTTTGCGAGCTGACCGGGACCTTGTCGCCGGCGGCGGCGAACCAGGGCGCGGTGAAGTCGTCCTTGTCCAGCGCACTGTTGCTGGCTGCCAGCACCGGCATCAGCCTGAAGGCCTTGACCCGCGACCAAGGGAACGGGCCGTGCTCGATCTGATCGGTTACACCCACATCGAAACTGATCGGCTCACCGTCAGACAGGCGAATGTCACGGACCTTGAGGCGATAGCGTGCGGTACTGGTGAAGAAGTGCTGCTCCAGCGAGGCCACTTCGATGGTCATGCTGCCGCCAACCCCGACAAGGGCCTTCTTCAACTGGGCATTGCCCTGATTGACGGCTTGCTCCAGCTGCGCAGGCAACTGCTTGCCGGTGTACCAGGCGCCAGCGGTGGTTACGACGGCAATGGCGATGGCCAGGCCGGAAAGGATGCCTACTGATTTCTTCATGAATAGAACCGATTGATGTCCATATTGGCGTGTTCGCAGCCATGAGCTGCGGGGGGAGCAGAATAGTATCACTCCCACCCCTTGGACGACGGTCGACACGCGGACGAAATGGGCAATCGAGACCTACCTGACGCTAGCGTGGGAAACTTCCCACTCGTTAAATTTTACGAACATCCGCATCGATCAAAACCGCAAAAAAGCGCGCAAAAACCGAACATTTCGGCTAATAAATCGATAAATATTTCAATTTAGTAACATCTTGTCATGTTTAACTTGACAGCCACCTACCCATCGTTTTTTATTTTCACCGCCTTGCCCAGCGCCACCCACGAAGAAGAACAGACGCGCCGTCATGATGCCTCACCGCCCCTGCCCGCACGCCCCACCTTCCTAGCCCAGGCTCTGCCAGCTCGCCCCCGGCGCATCGCCTGCGCCTACCTCTGCTCCGACAATAAAGGTGAACAACATGGAGCCCACCCGCTCGCCATTGCCGCATGCGCAATACAACCCGCCAGCCGTTCACGCCCAGCCGCAGGAGCCACGCCAGCATGCAGCCTGACCACAGCGCCACCGGCAACGGTCAACTCCGCAAAACCCTGCGCCTCTGGCACGTGATCATCATCGGCCTGGCTTACCTGACGCCGATGACCGTGTTCGACACTTTCGGCATTGTCTCGGGGATTACCGCAGGGCATGTGCCCAGCGCCTACATCCTGGCGCTGACCGGCATCCTGTTCACTGCCGTGAGCTACGGCACCCTGGTGCGCCGCTTCCCTCAATCGGGTTCGGCCTACACCTACACACAGCGCGCCATCAACCCGCATGTGGGCTTTCTGGTCGGCTGGTCGTCGCTGCTCGATTACCTGCTGCTGCCGATGGTCAATGCCTTGTTGGCCAAGCTCTACCTGTCGGCCATGTTCCCCGAGGTGCCGGAGTGGATCTGGGTAGCGGGCTTCGTCACCCTGATCAGCCTGATCAACATGCGCAGCGTCAACCTGGTGGCACACTTCAACCTGCTGTTCGTGGCCGTGCAGGTGGCGATCATCGCTGTGTTCATCTACCTGTGCGTGCGTGGCCTGGACCAGGGTGAAGGCCTGGGTACCGCGTGGAGCCTGCTGCCGTTCGCCGACAGCCAGACCCAGTTCAGCGCCCTGGCGGCCGGTGCGACCATCCTGTGCTTCTCGTTCCTGGGCTTCGACGCCGTGACGTGCCTGTCCGAGGAAACCCGCGACCCTGCCAAGACCATCCCACGGGCGATCTTCCTGACCGCACTGATCGGCGGCCTGGTGTTCATAACCGTGTCGTACTTCATCCAGGCCTACTTCCCGACCATGGCACGCTTCCATGACCAGGAAGCGGCCCTGCCGGAAATTGCCCTGTACGTGGGTGGCAAGCTGTTCCAGTCGATCTTCATCGCCTGCACGGTGATCAACACCATCGCTTCGGGCCTGGCCTCGCAGACCAGCGTCTCGCGCCTGTTGTATGTGATGGGGCGTGACAAGGTGATCCCGGCCGGCATCTTTGCTCGCCTGCACCCACGCTACAAAACACCGGTGCTGAACATCGCAGTGGTCGGGCTGATTTCCCTGTCGGCGATCTTCTTCGATCTGGTTACCGCCACCTCAATCATCAACTTCGGAGCACTGGTGGCGTTCAGCTTCGTCAACCTGTCGGTGATCAACCACTGCTATGTGCGTGAAGGCAATCGCCAAGGGCTGGCGAACAAGCTCATGTACCTGGTACTGCCGACCATCGGTTTCTGCATCATCGTGTCGCTGTGGCTAGACCTTAACGAACACTCGCTGATGTTCGGCGGGGTATGGGCGCTACTTGGCCTGGTGTACCTGGCCTGGCTGACCAAGGCCTTCACTGCCGCCCCCCCGAACTACGTTGCCGAATGACACTTGCCCTCTACACCGCCCGCGCCTGAACGCGGGCGTTGTCCTTGCACGAAAAGGAAAGCTCTCATGCCGCTGCGTCGCCTTTCTATCCAGTGGAAGATCACCTTGCTCGCCGGCCTGTGCCTGCTGGCCATCGTCGCGCTACTGGTGGCCACCTCGCTGACCCAGGCACAGCGCAGTGCAGCCTTGGTCAGCCAGGCCAACAGTGAAATGCTCGACCACAGCGCGCGCCTGCGCCTGCAGGCCCTCGCCGAAACCCAGACCCTGCGCATTCAGCGCTACTTCATGGACGCCTACCAGTACGCGAACGGTTTTACACGCCTGGTTCAGGTACTCAAAGCCCACGGTGGCAGCGACCTGCGCGCCGAACTGACCCACCAGGCACGCGCCAGCCTGGCGGGCAACCCGGACCTGATCGGGCTTTATGTGGTGTTCCAGCCCAACGCCCTGGACCACCAGGACAGCCAGTTCGTCGCCCAGGAGGCAGTCGGCAGCAACGACAGCGGGCGCTTTTCGCTGTACTGGTCGCAGCCCAGCCCGGGCAACCTTGAGCGGGAGGCCATGCCTGAAGCGATGCTGGCCGACAGCACGGTTGGCGCCAACGGGGCGGCACAGAACCGCTGGTTGACCTGCCCTCAGGAAACGGCCAAGGCCTGTGTGGTCGAGCCCTACCTCGACGAGGTCAATGGCCGCCAGGTACTGATGACGAGCATCGCCCTGCCCCTGCTGGAGGGCGGCAAGGTAGTAGGCGTAGTGGGCCTGGACATCGGCCTAGACAACCTGCAGCAGTTGAGCCTGGACGGCCGCCAGGAGCTGTTCGATGGCCAGGGCCAGGTGAGCATCGTCAGCACTACCGGCTTGCTGGCCGGGCACAGCCGCGACGCCAGCAAGCTGGGCACTGTCCTGGACAACGACGTGGCGCAGGGCCTGTTGCGCGTCGGCCGCCCGTTCGCCCCGATCCCCGGCGCCGCTCCCTGGCAGGTACTGCTGGAGCTGCCCGAAGCTGTGCTTCAAGCACCCGCCGTCGCTCTCAATCAGAGGCTGAGCGAACACAACCAAAGCGCCAATCTGACCAGCCTGCTGATCGGCCTGGGTGCCGCGATCGTCGGCCTGCTGCTGGTTTGGCTGACCGCACGTGGCGTGACCCGGCCGATTCTGGCCGTAGCCGCACGCCTCGAGGATATCGCCAGCGGTGAGGGCGACCTGACCCGGCGCCTGGACTACGCGCGCCAGGACGAACTGGGCCAGTTGAGCGGCTGGTTCAACCGCTTCCTCGACAAGCTGCAACCGGTGATTGCCCAGGTCAAAGGCTCGCTGCTCGAAGCCCGCGGTACCGCCGATCAGTCCGCTGCCATCGCCAGCCAGACCAGCAGCGGCATGCAGCAGCAACAGCGCGAGATCGAGCAGGTGGCCACCGCCGCCAACGAGATGAGCGCAACTGCCCAGGATGTCGCCCACAACGCGGCGCAAGCCGCCCAGGCAGCACGTGGCGCCGATCAGGCGAGCCGCGAAGGCCTGCAACTGATCGCCAGCACCCGCCAGGCGATTGACAACCTGGCAGTCGGGATGGATGCCGCCATGGACGAGGCCCGCGCACTGGAGCAGCGCAGCGAGCAGATCGGCTCGGTACTGGAGGTGATCCGCGCCATTGCCGAGCAGACCAACCTATTGGCCCTAAACGCCGCCATCGAAGCGGCCCGCGCTGGCGAGGCCGGGCGGGGTTTTGCCGTGGTGGCTGACGAGGTACGCAGCCTGGCGCAGCGCACCCAGGTGTCGGTGGAAGAAATCCGCCAGGTCATCGAGGGCCTGCAGCAAGGCACCCAGGATGTGGTCGGCGCCATGCATGTTGGGCAGAAACAGGCGCAGGCCAGCGCCTTGCAGATGGAACAGGCACTGCCGACGCTGCAGCGGATCGGTGAAGCGGTGGCGGTGATCAGCGACATGAACCTGCAGATCGCTTCGGCCGCTGAAGAACAGAGCGCTGTGGCCGAGGAAGTGAACCGTAACGTGGCCGGTATCCGCGATGTGACTGAATCGCTATCGGGCCAGGCTGATGAGTCGGCGCGCATCAGCCAAGCGCTGAACCGCCTGGCCAATCAGCAGCAGGCTTTGATGGAGCAGTTTCGCGTTTAGCCCGTACGGGCCCAATTACCGGCTACCGGCGATTGGGCCCGTACAGGCACCCACCTTTTGAAAGAGTTTTACCCATGGAAACACCCAACAAATCCCCCTTCTTCGACCTTGCCAGCGAACAGGGCCTGCTACGCACTTCGATCGCCGTCACCCTGTTCATCGCCACCATCGGCATTGCCTTCGGCCTGGCGTCCGGCTCGTTCTCGATCATTTTCGACGGTGTCTACTCGCTGGCCGACGCCGGCATGAGCGGCCTGTCGCTGGTGGTGGTCAAGCTGATCACTACGCACGCCACCAGCCGGCACGTGTCACGCAAGCTGCGCGAGCGCTTCACCATGGGCTTCTGGCACCTGGAGCCGATGGTGCTGGCGCTCAATGGCATCCTGCTCAGCGGTGTGGCGCTCTACGCCCTGATCAACGCCGTCAGCAGCCTGCTCGAAGGCGGACGCCACCTGGAGTTCGGCATCGCCATGGTTTATGCGGCGCTGACCGTGATCGCCTGCGCGACCATCGCTGCAGTCGAAGCGCGGGCCAACCGCGAGCTGAACTCGGATTTCGTGCGCATGGACGTCAAGGGCTGGGTGATGTCGGCCAGCATCACCGCAGCGTTGCTCATCGCCTTCTGCTTTGGCTTTGCCGTGCAGGGCACGCAGTGGGAGTGGGTATCGCCGTACATCGACCCGGCGGTGCTGGCGCTGGTGTGCCTGGTCATCATCCCCTTGCCGCTGTCGGTGGTGCGCCAAGCCATGGCGGATATCTTTTTGGTGACACCTGGCGACCTGATGCTGCACGTGGATGAGGTGGCCGGTGCGTTCGTGGCACGCCACGGACTGGAATCCTATCGGGCTTACGTGGCCAAGGTCGGCCGCTCTCGGGAAATCGAGCTGTATTTCATCGTGCCCAAGCACCTTCCAGCCAAAAGCATTGAAGAGTGGGATGCGCTGCGCTGCGAAGTCGGTGATGCGATTGGCGGTGAAGGACCGGATCGCTGGTTGACGGTAGTGTTTACCGCAGACCCTGAGTGGGCTGAATAAGGAGGGGCAAAAACGACAAAGCCCGCCACCGTTTCCGGTAGCGGGCTTTGACTTACAGCGTATGGTGGGTCGTGTAGGATTCGAACCTACGACCAATTGGTTAAAAGCCAACTGCTCTACCAACTGAGCTAACGACCCGTTGGATGGCGCGTATAATACTGATTTCTAACGGGAAATCAACACCCCATCAAAACTTTTTTCAAAAATAACGGGTTGGGTCGTCTACCCCGGCGGCCTTGAAGCCGTCGGCGCGCAGGCGGCAGCTGTCGCACTTGCCACAGGCGCGGCCCTCATCGTCGGCCTGGTAGCAGGAGACCGTCAGGCTGTAGTCCACGCCACGGGCCATACCGGCCTGTACGATCTGCGCCTTGCTCATGTTCTGCAGCGGCGCCTGGATCCGGAAGCCCTGCCCCTCGACACCGGCCTTGGTCGCGAGGTTGGCCATGCGTTCGAACGCTTCGACGAACTCAGGGCGGCAATCGGGGTAGCCCGAGTAGTCCACGGCATTGACGCCGATGAAGATGTCGCGCGCCTGCAGCACTTCTGCCCAGCCCAGAGCCAACGACAGGAATACGGTATTGCGTGCCGGCACATAGGTCACCGGAATACCCTCGCCCGGGGTTTCCGGCACATCGATGCTGCTGTCGGTCAGTGCCGACCCCCCGATGCCATCGAGGTTCAAGCCGATGACCTTGTGCTCCACGACGCCCAGGTCACGAGCGACCCGCGCAGCAGCGTTCAATTCAGCACGATGGCGCTGGCCATAGTCGAAGCTCATGGTGTAGCAACTGTAGCCTTCGGCCTTGGCCATGGCGACGACAGTGGCCGAGTCGAGGCCGCCGGACAGCAGGATTACTGCGCGTTTCTCAGTCATGTACTTTTGCTCCTAATCAACGTCCGGGCTCGTCGTTCCACAGCAGCTTGTGCAGCTGCAGCTGGAAACGCACAGGCAAGTTGTCGGCAACGATCCAGTCGGCCAGGTCACTGGCCTTCACCTGGTGATGGCTTGGCGAAAACAGCACTTCACCGGCGCGCTCGGCAAGGTTGTACTGAATCAGCTTGGAAACCGCCCAGTCATAGTCCTCGCGTGAACAGATGACGAACTTGACCTGATCATTGCCGGTCAAGTGCTCAATGTTCTGGTAGAGGTTGCGGTGGGACTCTTCAGAGCCCGGGGTCTTGAGGTCGACCACGCGGCTGACGCGAATATCGGTAGCCGAGATATCCAGGGCACCACTGGTTTCGAGCGAAACCTCATAGCCGGCATCGCACAGGCGCTGCAACAGTGGCAAGGCATTCGGCTGGGCCAGTGGCTCGCCGCCAGTCACGCACACATAGCGTGGCTTGAAGCCGGCCACCTGTTCCATGATCGAATCCAGGCTACGCACAGTACCGCCACTGAAGGCGTAGGCACTGTCGCAGTATTGGCAGCGCAGGGGGCAACCGGTCAGGCGCACGAATACCGTGGGCAGCCCAGCCGTGCGTGTTTCACCCTGCAAAGAGTAAAAGACTTCGGTGATACGTAATGTGTCTTGCATGATCGCCACGGGCGTGACAGCTAAACAGGCTGTCCGCCTCCGTCAGGCACTGTCGCGGACTCGACATGGCGTTATCCGCAGCAGCGTGTTTAAGAAAAAGGGCAATGATTCTAACGAAAAAACCCGCGCCTGGCGCGGGTTTCTTTTGAACGGTGCTACTTAGAGCTTCTGCAGGTCACGCTGCGCCAGCTGAGCGGCGGATGTGCCGGGGTACTGGGTGATGACTTGCTGCAGGATGCCCTTGACCTTGTCGGTATGGCCCATGCGGCGCTCGACGTCGGCCAGCTTGTACAGGGAGTCCGGTACCTTGCTGTGCTTGGGGTACTTCTGGCTGACCTGGGCAAAAGCCTGGCTGGCACTTTGCAGGTCACCCTTGGCCAGGTTCACCTCACCCAGCCAGTACTGGGCGTTGCCTGCGTACTGGCTGTTCGGGTACTTGCGCAGGAAGGCGCCGAACGCCTGGCTGGCCTTGTCGAAGTCCTTCTGCTTGATCAGGTCGAAAGCCGCATCGTAATAGAGCTTCTCTTTCGCAGGATCAGCCGGCTCGCTGTTGGCGGCCGGTTGCTGTGCAGCAGCGCCAGCGGCGCCTGCTGCTGCACCGGCGGCGGCATCGGGTGCACCACCGGTGGAGGAATTATCGGGGGTCGCGGCAGGCGCGCCACCACTGTTGATGCGGCGATCCAGATCCTGGTAACGCTCCAGGCTTTCCTGCTTCATGCGGGCGACATCGTTTTGCAGCTCTTCGATGATGCCTTGCTGGCGGGATATCTGGTCCTGCATCTGTTGCAGCTGCATGAACAGCTGGCCCTGTGCTGAGGCAGGGGTCGAAGCCCCTGCCCCGGCATAGGCGCCGCTCGTGCCATAACCCGAAGGTGGGTAAGCACCTGCGTTGTCATCTACTACAGGAACCGCAGCCCACGCCGAAAGCGGAAGGCTGAGTGCGAGGACGGTTACAGCACGACGGCACATACGCATAAGAACTTACTTACGCAGTTCTACGCGGCGGTTCTGAGCCCAGGACTGCTCGTCGTTGCCGGTGGCAACTGGACGCTCTTCGCCGTAGGAGACCAGTTCCAGCTGAGCAGGGGAAACACCCTGCAGAACCAGGTAGCGCTGAACGGCTTTGGCACGACGCTCGCCCAGAGCCATGTTGTACTCGCGAGTACCGCGCTCGTCGGTGTTGCCTTCCAGAACAACACGGCTGCCGTTGGACTTCAGGTCCTTGGCGTGAACGTCCAGAGCGCGCATGGCTTCTGGCTTCAGGTCCGAGCTGTCGTATTCGAAGTAGAAGGTGGTGATTGCGCGCAGGGCGGCTTCTTCGCTCAGGGAACCGTCAACAGCGCCAGTGTTGGCACCGTAGCCAGCGTTAGGGTCAACAGCGCCTTCGCCAGCGTTGTCACCGCCCTTCGAGGAGCAACCTACAGCTACAGCCATGGCCAGAGCCAGCGCAGCAAATTTACCAAACTTCAGCATTTCCATCGTGAAACTCCTAATGAAACCCCAGTGTGTTAAGCAAAACGTATTACGCCGCAATCAGTTCAGGTAAGGGGACCAGGACGGTTCTCTGACTTCGCCTTGAGCGGTAGGAAGTGGGAGCCTCACGCGGCCATTAAGCGACACGAGCATCAAGACTCCCCGGCCCTGCTGGCGGGTGGCGTAGATTAGCATGGTGCCGTTTGGCGCAACAGTGGGAGACTCATCAAGACTTGTTTCCGAGAGAATCTTTACACTTCCTCTTTGCAAGTCCTGTGCCGCCACTTTGAAGTTGGTGAAACCCTGCTGACGATGGATCATTACCAGCGTCTTTTCGTCCGCCGAAAGTTTCGGGTTGGCGTTGTAGTTACCTACGAACGTCACACGCTCGGCGCTACCACCACTGACCGACTGTTTGTAGATCTGCGGCTTGCCGCCACGGTCGGAGGTGAAGTACAGGGTGTTGCCATCCTTGCCCCAGAACGGCTCGGTATTGATACCCGGGCCGGCAGTGACACGGCTGATCTGGCGCGAAGCCACATTCATCACGTAGATGTCCGGGTTACCGTCCTTGGACAGCACGAATGCCAGGCGCGAACCATCCGGCGACCAGGCCGGAGCACCATTGAGGCCTTCGAAGTTGGTGACCTGTTCGCGGCGGCCGGTGTCGATGTGCTGGATGAAAATGCGCGGCCGCTTCTGCTCGAACGAGACATAGGCGATACGCTTGCCATCCGGCGCGAAACGCGGCGACAGGATAGGCTCACGCGACTGCAGCAAGGTCACTGCACGCGCACCATCGTAGTCCGAACGCTGCAGGGTGTAGCGGGTATTGTTGGTCGAGAAGCGCTCGGCGGTCACGTACAGCATGCGGGTGGAAAACGCACCCTTGATGCCGGTGAGCTTCTCGAACGACTGGTCGGCGATGTAGTGCGACATGTCGCGCAACTGGTCGACGCTGCCGGCAACGCTGCCGGTCAGCACTTGCTGCTCGGTGGCGACGTTGAACAGTGCGTACTGCACCTGCAGGCGAGCGCCCGACGGCACGATGCTGCCGACCATCACGTACTGGGCGCCCAGGGCTTTCCAGTCACGGAAGATCACTTCGCTGGCCTGGGTAGGCTGGCTGATCATGTTCTGCCGTGGGATGGGCGCGTAGTAGCCAGAGTTGCGCAGGTCATTGCCGATGATATCGGCCATGTCTTCCGGCAGCACACTGCCACCCTGCAGACCGAACGGCACTACCGCGATGGGCGTTGCCCGATCGCTGCCGCTGGTGACCAGGATGTTCTTTTCCTCTGCCATGGCCATGCCTGCCACGCAGCACAGCATGACCAGCAGTCCTCGAAGGAGTTTAATCACAACGCTAGATCCTCAGGTGTAAATGTCATCTTGAACGAACGGTACGGATTGAACTCGCTCGGCTTCAAGCCCTGCATTTCGGTCAGACGACCGATGTTCTTCACTGCTGCCACCGCAGAACTGTCGAACGGACCGTCGCCACTGGAGCGCGACACGCTGACACTGGTGATGGTGCCATCGGGCAACATGTTGATCTGCAGGACTACCGTCATGCCCTTGCGCGCAGAAGGTGGACGCGCCCAGCCTTCGGCCGCGCGCATGCGGATCAGGTCGTCGAAGTCGCCGGCCACTTGGTCACCCTGCTCGTCGGCCAGCGCCTGCTGCCGCTCGGTGGTATCGGACAACAGCTCGGCCAGGGCCTGGGCTTTCTTGTCTTCTGCCGCCTTGCGGGCCGCCTCCTGTGCCTTTTTCTTCTGGGCATCTGCAGCGGCCTTTTTCTTGGCCTCTTCAGCTGCCTTCTTCTTCGCGTCCTCGGCCGCCGCTTTCTTCTTGGCGTCCTCGGCCGCTTTCTTCTTGGCCTCCTCGGCTGCCTTCTTCTTGGCATCCTCGGCGGCTTGTTTCTTGGCCTCTTCGGCCGCCTGCTTCTTGGCCTCTTCCTCAGCCTTTTTCTTGGCGATGTCGGCCTGCTGCTTTTCAGCGGCTTTCTTCGCTTCGTCGGCCTTCTTGGCTTCAGCGGCTTTCTTGGCCTCGGCGGCCTTGGCAGCGTCTTCTGCCTTCTTCGCCTCGGCGGCTTCGCGAGCCTCCTCGGCCTTTTGAGCGGCATC
Source organism: Pseudomonas sp. M2 (assembly GCF_015751845.1). NCBI lineage: Bacteria > Pseudomonadati > Pseudomonadota > Gammaproteobacteria > Pseudomonadales > Pseudomonadaceae > Pseudomonas > Pseudomonas sp. M2. Next base: position 3,751,010 of record NZ_JADOUD010000001.1, on the reverse strand, counting down.
GGCTTTCTTTTGTTCCGCAGCCTTTACGGCCTCCTGCTCGACCTTCTTCTGTTCCAGCTGCTCGACTTCGGTCTGACGCGACGCGGTTTTTTTCGCTTCCCCGGCAATCTTCTGATTGGTCTGGGTGGTCGCCTGACTCTTGGACTTGAGCTGATACAGCGTAGCCTGAACGATCGGCTTGGAAGGCGGCAATTCTGGCGTCATGGCAAAACTGACGAACAGCAATGCGAACACAAGCACATGCAGGCCGATGGCCCAGACACTGGGCCAGAAGTAGCTTTCCGAGGCGGATGGCTCTCGCTGTTGCATCAGGGCGCCTCGGTAATCAGGCCAACGTTACCGACACCGGCCTTCTGCAACCCGCCCATGGCACCCATGACCGCGCCGTAGTCGACAGCCTTGTCGCCACGAATGAAGACCTGGGTCTGCTTGCCCTGGTCGCGACCGGCGGCAATGATCTTGGTCACTGCACCGGTCATTTCGGGCAAGGTCATGGCCTTGTCCATCTGCTTGTCGGTGTCGACTTCGCTGCCCAGGTTCCAGTAATAGGTCTTGTCGGCCTTGATGGAGATGGTGAGGATCTGGACATTGTTGTCCTGCGGCAAGGCTTCGCTGGAAACCTTGGGCAGGTCGACCTTCACGCCCTGATTGAGCATGGGAGCGGTCACCATGAAGATGACCAGCAGCACCAGCATCACGTCGATGTAGGGCACCACGTTCATCTCGGCGACCGGCTTGCGTTTGTGGCGAACTCGGGCCATGGGTTTGTACCTGATTACTCTTCGCTGGTGTGCACTTTGCGGTGCAGGATCGCCTGGAACTCGTCGGCGAAGGTGTAGTAACGACCGATCAGCACTTCGCTGCGCGCGGCGAAACGGTTGTAGGCGATAACCGCCGGGATTGCCGCGAACAGGCCGATGGCGGTGGCGATCAGCGCTTCGGCGATACCCGGGGCCACGGTGGCCAAGGTCGCCTGCTGGGCGCTGGCCAGGCCGCGGAAGGAGTTCATGATGCCCCACACGGTACCGAACAGGCCGATGTACGGGCTGGTCGAACCGACGGTGGCGAGGAACGGCAGGCTCTGCTCGAGTTTTTCTTCCTCACGCGAGATGGCTACGCGCATGGCCCGGCCAACGCCTTCCATGACCGCGTCGGGGTCCACACCCGGCTGCTGGCGCAGACGCGAGAACTCCTTGAAACCGGCCCGGAAGACCTGCTCCACGCCCGAATCCGGGTCCGGGTTGCTGCCTGCCTGACGGTACAGCTTGGACAGGTCGATACCCGACCAGAAGCGTTCCTCGAAGGCATCCAGCGCACGACGACCGGCGCGCAGCATGGTGCTGCGCTGGAAGATCATGATCCATGAGGTGACCGAGGCGGCCACCAGGGTCAGCATTACCAGCTGTACCACCACGCTGGCATTGCTGACCAGACTCCACATGGAGGTATGGTCGACGACGTTAGCTTCCACGCTTATTCTCCTGCATTCGATTGAGTACCCGAGCCGTCCGCCACAAAGGCGTCGCGCAGCTTGGGGGGTATGGCTCGGGGTTTGAAAGTGTCGGCGCGTACGGCGGCCACCAGGAACTGCCCTTCGCAGAGCAGCGTTTCATCCTTTTCCCGCCAGACCTGCTGCACGAAACGCAGGCTGGCGCGATTGAGTTCAAGTACTTGCGCGGTCACCCGAAGTTCATCGTCCAGGCGCGCCGGCGCGTGATAGCGCGCTTCGCTCGAGTGGACCACGAACAACAGGTTCTCCCCGGCCAGTTGCTGCTGGGAAAACCCCAGGTGCCGCAGGCGCTCGGTCCGCGCGCGCTCCATGAATTTCAGGTAGTTGACGTAATACACCACGCCACCGGCATCGGTATCTTCGTAATAGACGCGACAACGGTGTGCGAAAGGTTCCAGGCCATTTTGCGCGCGCATACTCTAGTGCTTACTCCTCAGCTTGCCAATCCGCTGCGGCAACTGTTTTTTCTTCATTAATGTCGTATTGCCAGCGCACCTGAGGCATGCCAGCGGTAGGACCACGAAAAGCGGGTTTCGATCTGTCATTCATCGCCTGCTTCGGAAAAATCTGCCCCCTCACCCAGGCGCCCGGGAACATTTAGGCCAAAGTGCAGGTAGGCGTGCCGAGTGACCACACGACCACGGGGCGTACGCATGATATAGCCCTGCTGAATCAGGTAGGGTTCGAGCACATCCTCGATGGTATGACGCTCCTCGCTGATCGCTGCCGCCAGGTTATCCACCCCCACCGGGCCACCATCGAACTTCTCGATCATGGTCAGCAGCAGGCGGCGGTCGGAATGGTCGAAACCACGCTCATCGACGTCCAGCAGGTTGAGCGCCAAATCAGCCACTGCCTTGGTGATCTGCCCTTTGCCGCGCACCTCGGCGTAGTCACGCACGCGGCGCAGCAAGCGGTTGGCGATACGCGGCGTGCCGCGGGCACGGCGGGCGATTTCGTAAGCCCCCTGGTCCTCGATGACCAGCCCCAGAATGTTGGCCGACCGGCTGACGATGGTCGCCAGGTCCTTGTCGCTGTAGAACTCAAGGCGCTGGACGATACCGAAGCGGTCGCGCAGCGGGTTGGTGAGCATACCGGCGCGGGTTGTGGCCCCCACCAGGGTGAAGGGCGGCAGGTCGAGCTTGATCGAGCGGGCAGCCGGGCCTTCGCCAATCATGATGTCGAGCTGGAAGTCCTCCATGGCCGGGTACAGCACCTCCTCGACAACCGGTGACAACCGGTGAATCTCGTCGATGAACAGCACGTCATGCGGTTCGAGGTTGGTCAGCATGGCTGCCAGGTCGCCCGGGCGCTCGAGAATCGGCCCCGAGGTACTCTTGACCGATACGCCCATTTCCTGGGCGATGATATTGGCCAGGGTGGTTTTACCCAACCCTGGCGGGCCGAAGATCAGGGTGTGGTCGAGCGATTCATTGCGCCCCCGCGCAGCCTGGATGAACAGCGCCATCTGCTCGCGCACCACCGGCTGGCCGATGTATTCGTCCAGGCGCAGCGGGCGGATGGCACGGTCCTGGACTTCTTCGCGGTCGCGGCCACTGGCGGCAATCAGGCGGTCGGCTTCGATCACTTGGTAATCATCCCTTTGAGGCTGCGACGGATCAGCTCCTCACTGCCAAGGCCCGCCTTGTCCTTGATAGCGGATACTGCCTTGCTGGCTTCCTGCGGCTTGTAGCCCAGGGAAATCAAGGCACTGACGGCATCGGCCTCGGCTGTGGAGGCGCTGCTGACCGGTACCGGACCATCCGATACAAGCGTGAACATGGCGGGCGAGGTTTCCCAGGCCTTGAAGCGGTCCTTGAGCTCGACCAGCAGGCGCTCGGCAGTCTTCTTGCCGACGCCAGGCACACGCACCAGCGCCGATGTGTCCTGCGCCTGTACGCAACGCACCAATTCGTCGGCCTCAAGGCTCGACATCAAGGCCAGCGCCAGCTTCGGGCCCACGCCATTGAGGCGGATAAGCTCGCGGAACAGCTCGCGCTCGCGCTTCTCATGGAAGCCATACAGCAGGTGGGCATCTTCGCGAACCACCAGATGGGTATGCACGATTACCGTTTCGCCAACTTTCGGCAGGCGGTACAGGGTGGTCATGGGCACTTCAAGCTCATAGCCCACGCCGTTGACGTCGATAATCAGGTGCGGCGGTTGCTTTTCCGCCAGGGTGCCGCGCAAACGTCCAATCACGTTTCGATCCTTCCTCTCGGGGAGCCGATCAAAGACCGCTCAACCCTATCAGCAAATACGTCGGGTGAACGTGCCACCCGGACAAAATGTGTATCAGCTCATGAAGCAGCTACAGACGCAAGCGCCCACCGCGCCGCCGCGCCGTGGCTAGGCCGTGCGGCACCAGGCTGGAACGGGTATGGGCATGGCACAAGGCGATCGCCAGGGCATCAGAGGCATCGATCTGTGGCTTCTGGGTCAGCTTGAGCAGGTGCATGACCATCAGCATCACCTGCTCCTTGTTAGCCCCACCGGTGCCGGCCACGGCCTGCTTGACCTGAGTCGCACTGTATTCGGCGATTTCCAGGCCGGCCTCGGCGGCGGCGACGATGGCCGCGCCGCGAGCCTGGCCGAGCTTGAGCGCCGAGTCGGGGTTGCGCGCCATGAACACGCGCTCGATGCCCATGGTCACAGGGCCATGCTGGGCAATGATTTCACTGACACCGCGAAAAACGATCTGCAAGCGCTCGTGCAGCTCGCCGCTGCCGGTACGGATACAACCCGACGCCACGTACTCGCAACCACGGGCAGTCTGGCGCACAACGCCATAACCGGTGATGCGCGAGCCGGGGTCGATACCAAGAATCAGAGTCATAACGCCTGTCGTGTAGGGGGGATGCTTGAAAGCCTGAGCTCAATTCAAGGCTATTGGGGCCGCTGCGCAACCCATCGCCGGCAAGCCGGCTCCCGCAGGCACAGCGCAACTCTCGGCGGGTGCGCTTACCTGTGGGAGCCGGCTTGCCGGCGATGGGCCGCGCAGCGGCCCCAATTACAACCTTGCTGGCGACACCTTAGCCGAGTTTTTCCATGATCTCTTCGGAAATCTGCGCATTGGAATAGACGTTCTGCACGTCATCCAGGTCTTCGAGCATGTCGATCAGCTTGAGCACTTTCTCCGCCCCCTCCTGATCCAGCTCGGCACTGGTGGTCGGCTGCATGACGATTTCCGCATCCGCAGCCTTGAAGCCGGCCTCCTCCAGGGCATTACGCACGGCATAGAAGCTGTTGAACGAGGTGAACACCTCGAACGAACCGTCTTCGTTGGCCACGACATCGTCGGCGTCGGCTTCCATGGCGGCTTCCATCAGGGCATCTTCGTCCACACCCGGGGCGAAGCTGATCTGCCCCTTGCGCTCGAACAGGTAGGCCACCGAGCCATCGGTACCGAGGTTGCCGCCACACTTGGTGAAGGCATGCCGCACGGCGGCTGCGGTACGGTTGCGGTTGTCGGTCATGGCCTCGACCATGATCGCCACGCCGCCCGGGCCGTAGCCCTCGTAACTCAGCTCTTCAACGTTATCGCTTTCGTTGGTGCCGGCACCTCGGGCCACGGCGCGATCGATGATATCGCGGCTCATGTTGGCACCCAGGGCCTTGTCCAGCGCCAGGCGCAAGCGCGGATTGGAGGCCGGATCGCCACCACCTTGCTTGGCAGCGACGGTCAGCTCACGGATCCACTTGGTGAAGATCTTGCCTCTCTTGGCATCCTGGCGCTCTTTGCGGTGCTTGATGTTCGCCCACTTGGAATGACCAGCCATAACGACTCCAAACTCTTGAAACACAAACAATTGCGCCCCGAGAGGGGCGAAACGACAAATACCTGCGCCGAAACGCAAAGGCGCATCCATCTGGATGCGCCCGGGGCCCGCTTACTCGACCTTGGTCTGTTCGCGCAGGCGGATATGCAGCTCGCGCAGGGCCTTGGCATCGACCAAGCCCGGAGCCTGAGTCATGACGCACGCGGCGCTCTGGGTTTTCGGGAAGGCAATCACTTCACGGATCGACTGGGCGCCGGTCATCAGCATGACCAGGCGGTCCAGGCCGAAGGCCAGGCCACCGTGAGGCGGTGCGCCGAACTTCAGGGCGTCGAGCAGGAAGCCGAACTTCTCTTCCTGTTCTGCCGCTTCGATACCCAGCAGGCGGAACACCGCCTGTTGCATCTCTTTGCGGTGGATACGGATCGAACCGCCACCCAGTTCGGTGCCGTTCAGCACCATGTCGTAGGCACGCGACAGCGCGGTGGCCGGGTTGGCCTCGAGCTCTTCGGGGGTGCACTTGGGCGCGGTGAACGGGTGGTGCAACGCAGTGAAGCTGCCGTCTTCGTTCTCTTCGAACATCGGGAAGTCGACGACCCACATCGGCGCCCACTCGCAGGTCAGCAGCTCGAAGTCGTGGCCCAGACGGATACGCAGCGCGCCCAGGGCCTCGCTGACGACTTTGAACTTGTCAGCACCGAAGAACACGATGTCGCCGTCTACCGCACCTACGCGATCGAGGATCACGTTGAGGTTGGCTTCAGGGATGTTCTTGACGATCGGCGACTGCAGGCCTTCAACGCCCTTGGCGCGCTCGTTGACCTTGATGTACGCCAGGCCGCGGGCGCCGTAGATGCCGACGAACTTGGTGTACTCGTCGATCTTGCTGCGCGGCATGCTGGCGCCACCTGGCAGGCGCAGCGCGGTAACGCGGCACTTCGGATCGTTAGCCGGGCCTGCGAAGACCTTGAAGTCGACATCTTTGAGCTGGTCGGCAACGTCTACCAGTTCCAGCGGGTTACGCAGGTCTGGCTTGTCGGAACCGTAGCGGCGCATGGCTTCTTCGAAGGTCATGTGCGGGAATTCGCCGAACTCCAGGTCCAGGACTTCCTTGAACAGCTTGCGGATCATGCTTTCGGTCAGGCCCATGATCTCGGACTCATCGAGGAAGCTGGTCTCGATGTCGATCTGGGTGAACTCCGGCTGACGGTCAGCGCGCAGGTCTTCGTCACGGAAGCATTTGGCGATCTGGTAGTAACGGTCAAAGCCAGCGACCATCAGCAGCTGCTTGAACAGCTGAGGCGACTGCGGCAGCGCGAAGAAGCTACCGGCGTGGGTACGGCTGGGCACCAGGTAGTCGCGCGCGCCTTCCGGCGTTGCGCGGGTGAGGATCGGCGTTTCGACGTCGAGGAAGCCGTTCTCGTCCAGGAAGCGACGGATGCTGCTGGTGATGCGCGAACGCAGGCGCAGCTTGTCGGCCATTTCCGGGCGACGCAGGTCGATGAAGCGGTAGCGCAGGCGGGTTTCCTCGCCGACGTCAGAGTACTCGTTCAGCGGGAACGGCGGGGTTTCAGCTTCGTTGAGCACGTTCAACTGATAACCGAGAATTTCGATGGCACCGGAAGCCATGTTGGCATTCACCGCACCGTCAGGGCGCTTGCGCACCTTGCCGGTGATCTGCACCACGTACTCGCTGCGCACGCGGTCGGCCGCTGCGAAGGTTTCGGCGCGATCGGGATCGAAGACGACCTGGGCCATGCCCTCGCGGTCACGGATGTCGAGGAAGATCACCCCGCCGTGGTCGCGGCGACGATGGACCCAGCCGCAAAGGGTGACTTCCTGGCCGTCCAGGCTCTCGTTCAGTTGGCCGCAATAATGGCTGCGCATCATGATGGTGGTTTCGCTTCTCGTGATTCGTGTATTCGATGGAGGCCTTGGCCGCCCCAGGGGGCTAATACTGCAAGACCCGGCTACTGCAATTCAACTCAGTCGGCCTTGTCGCCGCCTGCCAGATTCTTTTTCGCCCCGGTCTTGAAGTCGGTTTCGTACCAGCCGCTACCGCTCAGGCGAAAGCCAGGGACCGACAACAGCTTCTTCAATGCCGGCGCCTGGCAGGCCGGACAGTCGGTCAGCGGCGCTGCGCTGATCTTCTGCAACGCTTCCATCCGGTGATCGCAGGATGCACATTGATAGTCATAAAGGGGCATGGGTGTCTCTCGTCAACCATTACGCAGGCTGCCCGGGGCAGCAAAAAGCGGGATTATATATGGTTAACAGGCACTGCGCAGCCCGCCTGGCGATCAGCGCACACTGGGCGGCTCCTGCAGCCAGGCAACACAGATCACCCGGATCAGGCCGCTGAAGTTGCGCACCCCACCCTGGCGCAGGTGCACCTCGCGATCCACATAGGAAAGCACGGCACTGACGGAGCACTCATTGGCCTCGGCGATGCGCTCGAGGATGCGCCAATAGACCGCTTCCAGGCGCAAACAGGTGGAAAAACCGTTGAGCCGGACCGAGCGCGATACCGGCTGAATCTGCATCATGTCGAAATCCGCCTTGAACGGATCAATGCACTGCTTGCCCAGGCAGCGCCCTTTGCCTACTACACGCTTGCTCGCTTGCATCATGCGCCCACATCCTCGCCACAGGTATTTTTCCCTGCACCGCAAGACAGGCACGGGCGCAGGAACCAGAGGCTCAATGAAGCGCGTACAGCCGGACGCAAAGCAGCGGCAAAGCCTTCCCGCACAAACGGAAAAGCCCGGTGAGCGTCACTCGACCGGGCTTGGCAGGCCGCTATTTATACAAGCGACCGATCATTTACCGTCAAGCAGCACTCGCAGCATCCAGGCAGTTTTCTCGTGTACCTGCATACGCTGGGTCAGCAGGTCTGCAGTCGGCTCGTCACTGACCTTGTCCACTACCGGAAAAATACTGCGGGCGGTACGCACGACCGCCTCCTGCCCCTGGACAAGCTGATGGATCATCTCGTCCGCTGCGGGCACCCCTTCCTCTTCCTTGATGGACGAATGCCGCGCATAAAAAGCATAGGAACCCGGCGCGGGGAAGCCCAGGGCGCGAATCCGCTCGGCGATGGAATCGACCGCCAGCGCCAGTTCATTGTATTGCTCTTCGAACATCAGGTGCAGGGTACGGAACGAAGGACCGGTGACGTTCCAGTGAAAGTTGTGGGTTTTCAGATACAGCACGTAGGTATCCGACAACAGGCGGGACAGCCCTTCGACGATGGACTTGCGATCTTCTTCACTGATACCGATATCGATTGCCATGAAGTTCCCCTTTTTCATATGGCTTGATGATGATCAAGCGGGCCCCACACACTGTATCAATACTTGGCGCCACGCGCCCATGACGCAGGGCAACTCATCGCCGACAGCCACCTGCGGTTTGAGAAGGCCCCGCGTTTGCTGTTAAATAGGCACCGTGCCACCCGTGCGTGCTGTCATTGCCGGGTGCATAGGCTGGCCCAACATGTGTTCGCGCCCTACACCTCATGCGCACCGTGTCGCCAGCTCTTCCTGTGATCGGCCTTATCAATTGCGAGCCAACCCATGTTCAAGATCGTCCATCTGTTGACGGGCGCTGCAGCTTTGCTGCTATCGCTCATACCCAGCCTGAAATACGACGCAACACCCTTCCTGCAGCAACCGGAGGCGGTCTACCTGGCCCTGCTCGGCCTGCTCAACCTGCTGCTGGCACCTGTCGTGCCGCTGTACTACCGCGGCGCCCGCCAGCAATTGCAGCACCTGGCCTGCGCCTTGCTGGTGGTGGCCGTGGTCCTGCAAACCCTGACCTTGCTGGCCCGCCCCGAAATGGGCAACCTGGCGGCATTGGTCTGCGCAGGCCTCGCCGTCATTCTGCACCTGGCCGCAGGCTTGGCCCGCAGCCCCAGAAAAAACCGGCCAAGCCAGGGCGCGCCGCTGGAGACCGGCATGCGCGATACCGGCACTGTGAAGTGGTTCAACACCTCTAAAGGCTTTGGATTCATTTCCCGCGATTCGGGTGACGATATCTTCGTCCACTTTCGCGCCATTCGCGGCGAAGGCCATCGCATCCTGGTCGAAGGCCAGCGCGTGGAGTTTTCGGTAATGCACCGCGACAAGGGCCTGCAGGCCGAAGATGTGGTCGCGGTAACCCGCCGCTGACCCTTTGCAGCCCTGGGGCAAGCCCAGGGCTGGCACCAATCAGTAATGAGGTGGCGGCGCTTCCTCACCCTCACTGCCATACTGGCCGACCATTTCCTCGTAACGCTTGATCAACTCGGCCATCTGCAACTGCAGACGCTGAATCACCCGCCCCTGCTCGACCACCACGTCGTTCAACTCTTGAATGGTATCGTCCTGAAACGCCTGACGGGTTTCCAGTTCGACAATGCGCGATTCCGGCGACATGTCAGGCCTCCTCATATGCATCATTGAGCAGGGCGCGCAGGCGCTGGCGAATGGCATCGACCTGCCCCGGCCCGTATTCGACAGGGGGCACCTTGCCCCAGACCGGCGCCGGCCAGGCGGCATCCCCATGGCGACGGACAATCACGTGCATGTGCAGCTGGCCGACCACATTCCCCAGCGTGGCAACGTTCATCTTATCCGCCGCGAACTCGCCCTTGAGCGCTTCGGCCAGGCAGGTTGTTTCTTTCCACAGCTGCGCCTGATCGTCCTGGCTCAGGTCGAACAGTTCGCTCACGCCGGCACGCTTGGGCACCAGGATGAACCAAGGGTAATTGGCATCCTTGCTAAGCAGCAGACGGCACAGCGGAAAATCCCCAAGAATCAAAGAGTCCTGCTGCAAACGCGAATCCATCTCAAACACTGAAAACCTCCACCAACGAAAGGGCCCCGGCGTGCGGGTCAATGCCGCAAGGATACCCTGCTTCGTCTGCGCAAGCATGCTGCACGCCCTCTGGCTGCACCCTTATAGCTCAGTAATTGATCCAGGCTGCACAGGCGCGGTAACACATCGCTACTTTTCGCACCAAAATGAGGCCGCAAACGAGTACACCACTACGCTTCGACACACATAAAAGACTCAACTTGAACAGTGGGCGGTAACACCTTGACTTGCAAGGCAGCTTTTTAGTTTGCAACCGGACTGCGGCCCGGCACACCGCCAGACGGGGGCCGGCCTGTATTTACGGGCACTTTCGAGCTGCGCCGGCGGAATTTGTGAAAATTTCATGAACCGTTGTTAATTTTGAGCACGCTTGTTGCATTCTCCCCACACCAAGTCGGCACGACATCTGCATAAAGCGATGGACGCAACAAATAACAACAGCCGCTTTGGATCCACCAGGGAGTTTCCCCAACCGGAATCGATAGTTACAGAATCGTTACGGTGACAGGAACAGCGCTGGCGTTGTACGAACCGATTAATCGGGGCGTGATTTGCGACATGGAACTACCTGAAAGCGACATGGCCGTAAACTTCTCGAAACGTTGTATATGCCCATATCGCCAACAACAGTCTGCGTGCTATACATTTCCGCCGACATAACAAGAAAGAGCTGCCCCATATAACTAAAAGACTTGGGCGCAGCGGTACTCTTCCTAAAAACCAAAGGAGCAAATCACGATGCGCGTGATGAAGTGGAGCATGATCGCCCTGGCCGTTTCGGCAGGGACCTCGCAGCTGGCCTTTGCCTCTGCACAGGACGAATCCAAGGGTTTCATCGAAGACAGCCAGCTGAACGTCAAGACTCGCATGCTGTACTTCAGCCGTGACGCTCGCAACAATGATCGGGATCCTATTACCGGCGATCGCCAGAGCCGCACGGAAGAAACCGGCCTCGGCTTCCTCGGCACCTTTGAATCGGGCTTCACCCAAGGCGCTGTAGGCTTCGGCGTCGATGCCATCGGCATGCTCGGCCTGAAACTGGACAGCGGCAAAGGCCGTGCCGGTACCGGCCTGTTCCCGGAAGGCTCCGACGGCCGCTCGCAAGACGACTACTCCGAAGCCGGCGGCGCTGTGAAAATGCGCTTCTCCAACACTGTGCTGAAGTACGGTAACCAGTTCACCGCCCTGCCGGTATTCGCTACCGACGACAGCCGACTGCTGCCGGAAGTTGCCGAAGGCACCTTGATCACCAGCGACGAGATCGAAGGCCTGACCCTGCACGCCGGCCACTTCACCGGCATGAACGCCCAGGCCCAGACCTACCGCGACAGCCTGCGCCTGACTGAAGCCAACATCGTCGGTGGTACCTATGCCCTGACCGACAGCCTCAGCACCAGCCTGTACTACTCCAAGGTCGAAGACTACTGGCGCAAGTACTACGGCAATGTCAACTGGGCACTGCCGATTTCGGACAAGCAAGGCCTGGTGTTCGACTTCAACATCTATGACACCAAGAGCGAAGGCAGCGCCCTGTACAAAGCGTACGACGGCGACAAGCTCGACAACACCGCTTTCAGCCTGTCGGCTGCGTGGAATATCGGCGCTCATACCTTCACCATCGTGCATCAGCGCGTTCACGGTGATGGTGACTACGGTTATGGCGTCGACGGCGGCGGCACGGTCTTCCTGGGTAACTCCGTTGCACGTTCCGACTTCAACGCTGAAGACGAGAAGTCCTGGCAAGCACGCTACGACCTGAACTTCGCTGAGTTCGGCGTACCCGGCCTGACCTTCATGACCCGTTACGTGCGCGGTACCGACGCCAATGTCGAAGGCACCACCAACGGCAAAGAATGGGAACGCGACATCGACATCAAGTACGTGATGCAGGAAGGCCCCGCCAAGGACCTCAGCTTCCGCGTCCGTCAGGCCACCTACCGCTCCTCCGACGGCGTCTACTACGGCTCCCCGTCGCTGGACGAACTGCGCCTGATCGTCGAGTACCCGCTGAGCATCCTGTAAGCCACGCTTATAGTGCCCCGCACCTGAAAAAGCCCGGCACGCTTGCCGGGCTTTTTCTTGGCTGACATTTGCCACGCCCTGGGGCATCCTGTACGCCTTCGTTTCGCCCCCGTACAATGCGGGGTCATTTCAATGTCTTAGGCAATCGACACGGCTAACCATGCGCACCAGTCAATATTTGCTCGCCACCCAGAAAGAAACCCCTGCCGACGCAGTGGTCATCAGCCATCAGCTCATGCTGCGTGCCGGCATGATCCGCAAGCTGGCTTCCGGCCTGTACACCTGGCTGCCGATGGGCTTGCGGGTAATGCGCAAGGTCGAAGCCGTGGTGCGCGAGGAAATGAACGCCGCCGGCGCCCTGGAAGTGCTGATGCCCAGCATCCAGCCCGCCGAGCTGTGGCAGGAGTCCGGCCGCTGGGAACAGTACGGCCCTGAGCTGCTGCGCCTGAAAGACCGCCACCAGCGCGACTTCTGCGTCGGCCCGACCCACGAAGAGGTCATCACCGACCTGGCCCGCAATGAGCTGTCCAGCTATAAACAGCTGCCGCTCAACATGTACCAGATCCAGACCAAATTCCGTGATGAGATCCGCCCACGTTTCGGCCTGATGCGCGGCCGCGAATTCATCATGAAGGACGCCTATTCCTTCCATGCCGACCAGGCTTCCCTGCAGGAAACCTACGACCGCATGCACCAGGCGTACAGCAACATCTTCACCCGCCTGGGCCTGGACTTCCGCCCAGTGCAGGCCGACACCGGCTCCATCGGCGGCAGCTACTCGCATGAATTCCACGTATTGGCCGAGTCTGGCGAAGACGACGTGATCTTCAGCGACAGCTCCGATTATGCCGCCAACATCGAGAAGGCCGAAGCCATCCCCCGCGAAACCGCGCGCCCGGCCCCAACCGAAGAACTGCGCCTGGTCGATACCCCGGACGCCAAGACCATCGCCCAACTGGTCGAGAACTTCGGCCTGCCGATCGAAAAGACCGTCAAGACCCTGATCGTGCGCGGTGCCGAGGAAGGCAAGCTGGTCGCCCTGATCGTCCGCGGCGACCACGAGCTCAACGAGATCAAGGCCGCCAAGCTGGAACAGGTCGCCGACCCGCTGGTCATGGCCACCGATGCCGAGCTGCGCGAAGCCATTGGTGCCGGCGCCGGCTCCCTCGGCCCGCTGAACCTGCCGCTGGAATGCATCATCGACCGCTCGGTTGCCCTGATGAGCGACTTCGGCATCGGTGCGAACATCGATGACAAGCACTACTTCGGCGTCAACTGGGAACGCGACCTGCCGGTCCCACAGGTTGCCGACCTGCGTAACGTCGTCGAGGGCGACCCGAGCCCGGATGGCCAAGGTACCCTGGTGATCAAGCGCGGCATCGAAGTCGGCCACATCTTCCAGCTCGGCACCAAGTACAGCGAGGCACTCAAGTGCCAGGTACTGGGCGAGAACGGCAAGCCAGTGGTGCTGTCCATGGGTTGCTACGGCATTGGCGTATCCCGCGTGGTCGCCGCCGCCATCGAGCAGAGTTATGACGACAAAGGCATCATCTGGAATGACGCCCTGGCCCCGTTCCAGATCGCCCTGGTACCGCTGCGCTACGAAACCGACGTGGTTCGCGAGGCCACCGACAAGCTCTACGCCGAACTGACGGCCGCAGGCTTCGAAGTGCTGCTGGACGACCGTGACAAGAAGACCAGCCCAGGCATCAAGTTCGCCGATATGGAGCTGATCGGTATTCCGCACCGCATCGTCGTCAGCGACCGCGGCCTGGCCGACGGCAACCTGGAATACAAGCACCGCACCGAACAGGATGCTCAAGCGCTGCCACTCAATGAAGTGCTGACCTTCCTGCAGGCCCGCGTTCGCCGCTGATAATCAATGCACGAGTGATCATGTCCAAGCGAAGTACCTTTACCCTGGGGGGCGCCGCACTGTGCGGCGCCCTGCTCCTCAGCGGCTGCGCCAACCAGATGTCCCAGCGCAGCGAGCACGAAGAGCGCGTCGAGCGCAAGCTGCTCGAACACACACTGCAGATTGATGTCGGCGAGCCCAAGGTGATGGAGCTTCCGCAGCGACGTGTACGCGTCAATGAACAGAGGCGCTTCGAGGTCACCGAGTTCGAAGTTACCCGCCGCTATGACCGGTATACGCCCTACCAACCCTGGCGGGAAGTCTACGAAATCCCGCTGGGCGCGGTGGCGGTGGTGGCCGGCGTAGGCGCCAACGTGGTCAACGTGTTTGCATTGGGCAACCTGCCGCAGAGCATCACGCACGACTGGCTCAGTTATGGCGTGGCCGGGCTCAACCCGTTCATGAACGTGCAGTCCAACGGTCGCGCCCAGCAGAACCTGGCAGGGATCAGTGAGCTGCAAAAGGACAAGCGCGAGGAGTTCACCAGCCTGCCCTGGAGCGAACGCCTGGTCGAGGTAAAGGCCGGCAAGATGACCCACGCGCTGACCACCGACAGAAACGGCGTGCTACGCCTGAACCTGCTGGACAGCCCATTCTCGGAGCAGCACCTGAACCACGTCGGCACCCTGCACCTGCAAGTGGTCGATGAAGACAACGCAGTGCGGGGCGACGCCAGCCTGCTGGTCAGCGCCACCCTGCGCAACAAGCTGCGTGAAGCCCATGAGTTGATTTTCGATGACCTGGAAGACGACGATGTCGGCCAGTGGGTTCACCGGGTCAAGCGCCTATCGGAGCTAGGCCTGGAAGAGGAAGCCAGCGAGATGGAGCAGAGCCTGATCGAGCTGACCCGCAACGATCCGGAGCTGCAGCAGGAGTTTCTGCAGGCACTGACCAAGGCTACCGGCCGGTTGGTGGCTGACCCAGGCGCACATTAATGAAAGAGGGGCTGCAATGCAGCCCCTCTTTCATTTGTCCGCGAACAACTCTAATTGCTCGTGAGCCCCACGCAAGTCGCGCAACCTCACCCCTACCCCTAGCAATCTCACCGGCTTGCCACCCCGGGCGAATGCTTGCCGTAGCAACTGCCGGTAGCTGTCCAGATCCCTACCCGCCCCTGCCTGCTCCAGGGTGGTCTGGCTGAAGTCATGGAATTTGACCTTGACGAAAGGTTTGTCCGGCCGATAGCTACTGTCCATACGAGCGATCCGCTCATTCAGGCTGTTCAGCAGTTCAGGCAAGCGCTCCAGACAACTGGCCAGATCCGGCAGATCCGTATCGTACGTATTCTCCACGCTTACAGACTGCCTACGGCTATCGTTGTGCACGGCGCGATCATCGATACCCCGCGCCAACCCCCAGAGGCGTTCACCGAAACTGCCGAATTCACGCACCAGCGCCAGCCGCGACCAGTCACGCATGTCCAGGCAGGTGTCGATACCCAGCCGGGCAAGCTTGTCTGCGGTAACCTTTCCGACACCATGCAGCCTGGCGACAGGCAATGCGGCGACAAAGGCCTCCACCTGATCAGGCGTAATCACGAAAAGACCGTTGGGCTTGCGCCAGTCACTGGCGATCTTGGCCAGGAACTTGTTGGGCGCCACCCCAGCCGAGACAGTAATGTGCAGGGTGCGCGCAACACGCCTGCGAATATCTTCGGCGATGCGCGTGGCGCTGCCGGCGAACCATTGGCTGTCGCTCACATCCAGATAGGCCTCATCCAGTGACAATGGCTCGATCAGTTCGGTGTAGTCGCGGAAGATGCCGTGGATCTCGCGCGATGCTTCGCGGTAGGCCTCGAAACGCGGTTTGACGATCAGCAAGTCAGGGCAAAGCTTCAGTGCATGGCGGGAGGACATGGCCGAGCGCACCCCATAGGCACGCGCTTCATAATTGCAGGTGGCAATCACCCCTCGATGATCCGGCGAACCACCCACAGCCATGGGGCGGCCGACCAGGCGCGGGTCATCACGCATCTCGATCGCGGCGTAGAAACAATCGCAGTCGATGTGAATGATCTTGCGCAAAGACATGGATGACCGTCAGCACTGTAAATTCATACAGATAGTACCGCATGCTCTGTCAGCGAGACAGCCGGCGCAGGAGCGCGCGCGACAATTGGCCTGAAAGCCCCGGTGCTCCTGAGCTGCCTGCCTTATTGAAAGGCTAAGGGTTTGAACGAAAACGGTTTTTTTAACTAAATGCTTGACAGGGGCGGTTAAATCCGTAGAATTCGATCTCACAGGCGCGGGATGGAGCAGCCTGGTAGCTCGTCGGGCTCATAACCCGAAGGTCGTCGGTTCAAATCCGGCTCCCGCAACCAGATTCGAGAAAAGGCCACTGTTAACGCAGTGGCCTTTTTCTTTTGCCTGAAAAATAGTCGGCGATTGAAAACTCAAGAAAATCAATAAGTAACGCTTGACACTCCGCGCTTTCACTGTAGAATTCGTTTCCACAGGCGCGGGATGGAGCAGCCTGGTAGCTCGTCGGGCTCATAACCCGAAGGTCGTCGGTTCAAATCCGGCTCCCGCAACCAGATTCGAGAAAAGGCCACTGTTAACGCAGTGGCCTTTTTCTTTTGCCCTCGAAAAGCGGGCAACGCGTTAATTACTGGTCAATCAAAAGTAATGCTTGACCACCCCCTTCAAAGCTGTAGAATGCGCACCTCTGACGCGGGATGGAGCAGTCTGGTAGCTCGTCGGGCTCATAACCCGAAGGTCGTCGGTTCAAATCCGGCTCCCGCAACCATATTCGTCAGAACAAACCCCGCCTGTGTAACAGCAGCGCGGGGTTTGTTGTTTTTCCCCGCCTGAAAATCTGGATTCATTCAGCCAAGCCCCGGCCTTGTGAGGCCGCTTTCTGGATGAACTATCTTTAACCCTGCCAAAGGACTGAAAGTCACGTTGCCCGGAGTAATATCTGGATACGTTTCCATAGGGACTTTCACTTGGCCGCCCCCTCCCCCTACCTCGCGCTGCTTGCCCGGGGTAACTCATGACCGACCGTAACCCAGAACACCAGGCACCCATAGCCTCAACCCTGCCCATAGCTGCCCAGCGCTTGCCGTGGCTGGAGCGGGTGAGCCGCTATCGCCAGCCCATCACCCTGGCAGTTACCTTGGCGCTGTTCGCAATGGCACTGATAGCCTGCCGCCACTTGCTCAGTGAACTGGATATCCATGCTCTGCACGATGCGATGCTCAGCGTGCCCACCCGCTCGTTGGCCGGCGCGCTACTCGCTGCGGTTATCGGGTTCTTGATCCTGCTGGGATATGAATGGTCGGCCTGCCGTTATGCCGCCGTGAAGTTGCCTGGGCGTACGCTTCTGTTAGGCGGTTTCAGCGCATTTGCCATTGGTAACGCCATTGGCTTGTCGATGCTCTCGGGCGGTTCGGTACGCTATCGCCTGTATGCTCGAGAAGGCCTGGGCGCTGCCGAAGTCGCGCGCATGACAGTGTTTGCCAGCCTTTCTTTGGGCTGCGCCCTGCCCCCTCTGGCGGCACTGGCCACGTTGAGCAACTTGCCAGCTGCGGCTACCGCCCTGCACCTGCCCACCCCTGTACTGGCCACAGTCGCTATCGGCGTGCTTGCACTGACCGCCGTCCTGGTGACTGGCCTGTATCGCCGACGCCTGGCAGAGCAGCCGCTACCAGACAGCCTGCTGGTGCAACTGGGGCGCCGGACGCTGCGCCTGCCCGGCGCACGGCTGGCTGCACTGCAACTGGCAATCACCGCGCTGGATATAGCCGCCGCCGCGACCGTCCTTTACCTGCTGCTCCCGCAAGCCCCTCCGTTTGGCACATTCGTCCTGGTCTACCTGCTGGCACTTGCAGCCGGTGTACTTAGCCATGTGCCTGGCGGCGTCGGGGTGTTCGAGGCGATTCTGCTCGCAGCCTTCGCCAATCAGCTCGGCGCCGCGCCACTGGCCGCCGCACTGCTGCTGTACCGCTTGATCTATGTGGTACTGCCATTGCTGCTGGCCTGTGGGCTGCTGCTGGCCAATGAAGCCAGGCGCCTGCTGTTTGCGCAGCAGGCGCTCAAGGCCGCCTCCGGGCTGGCTGCACCGGTGCTGGCGATACTCGTGTTTCTCTCCGGTGTGGTGCTGTTGTTCTCCGGCGCAACACCGGAAATCGACACCCGCCTGGAACACATGGGCTTTCTGGTACCGCACCGCCTCATCGATGCCTCGCATTTCGGTGCCAGCCTGATTGGCGTGCTGTGCCTGTTGCTGGCCCAGGGCTTGCGCCGACGCCTGTCTGCCGCCTGGCTACTGACTACCGTACTGCTCCTGGTTGGCGCACTGCTGTCGCTGCTCAAAGGCTTCGACTGGGAAGAGGCCTGCCTGCTGACCTTCACCGCTGCCCTGCTCGCGTTGTTCCGCCGTTCGTTCTACCGCCCAAGCAGGCTGCTGGAGCTGCCGTTTTCCCCGGTGTACCTGGCAGCGAGTGCCTGCGTGGTCGGTGCTTCAGTGTGGTTACTGCTGTTTGCCTATCAAGACGTGCCCTACAGCCATCAGCTGTGGTGGCAATTCACCCTTGACGCCGATGCCCCACGCGGCCTGCGCGCCGCCATGGGCAGCGCAGTACTGTTGCTGGTCGTGGCCCTGACCTGGCTGCTGCGCACTGCCCGGCCAGTCATCCACCTGCCAGACGACGAGGAGATACAGCGCGCCAACCGTATCCTGCAGGTTTCCGACCAACCTGACGGCGGCCTGGCGTTGACCGGTGACAAAGCCCTGCTGTTCCACCCCAATGGCAACGCTTTCTTGATGTACGCGCGCCGGGGCCGCAGCCTGGTGGCCCTGTACGACCCGATCGGCCCGGCCCAGGAACGTGCCGAGATGATCTGGCAATTCCGCGATCTGTGCGACCTGCACCACGCCCGCCCGGTGTTCTACCAGGTGCGTGCCGAGAATCTGCCGTTCTACATGGACATCGGCCTGACCGCGCTCAAGCTCGGCGAAGAAGCCCGAGTCGACTTGCGCCGCTTCGACATCGAAGCCAAAGGCAAGGAAATGAAAGACCTGCGCTACACCTGGAACCGCGGCGGCCGCGATGGCCTGAGCCTGGAGATCCATGAACCGGGCCAGGCCCCCATGGTTGAACTCAAAGAGATCTCGGATGCCTGGCTCGGCGGCAAGAACGTGCGCGAAAAAGGCTTCTCGCTCGGGCGCTTCAGCCCTGAGTACCTGCAGCATTTTCGCATCGCCCTGATTCGCTACCAGGGCCGGCCAGTGGCGTTTGCCAACCTGCTTGAAACTCACAGTAACGAACTGGCCAGCCTCGATCTGATGCGTGCCCACCCCCAGGCGCCGAAGCTGACCATGGAATTCATGATGATCGGCCTGATCCTGCACTACAAAAGCCATGGTTACGGCCGTTTCAGCCTGGGCATGGTACCGCTTTCCGGCTTGCAGCCACGGCGCGGCGCCCCGTTGGCCCAGCGCCTGGGCTCGATGGTGTTCCGTCGCGGCGAACAGCTTTACAACTTCCAGGGGCTACGCCGCTTCAAGGACAAGTTCCAACCGGACTGGGAACCCCGCTATATGGCCGTGCCGGCCGGGCTCGACCCGCTGGTGGCACTGGCCGACACTGCCGCCCTGATTGCGGGCGGCCTGACTGGATTGGTGAAACGTTGATGATCCGACGCTACTGGCTGTACCTACTGATACCCCTGCTCTTGGCCGCATTGGCTGGGGCCACTGCCTTCTGGTTGGGGGCCCGACCGGCCCCAGAAGCACGCCTTGAGCAACTGACCGTCAATGACACCCGCATCACCCGCGTCATCCCGGGCGTGCATGCCAAAGCCTGGGTGGCCATCGGCGTGCCCCAGGACCAGGCGCTGACCGATAAACAGTTGCTTGACTTGAGCCAGGCCGGTGAGGCTCAGCTGGCGCAAGTCATCCTGCCGCCGGGGGCCTGCAGTAACCAGCAGCAATCGATGGATAAGGCCATGACCCTTCTGGCCGAAAAACCGACCCTGGTAGCCGGTATCGGCCCTGGTGCAAGCCAGGCCTGGCGTTGGCTGGCCACACAGAATGACGACAAGGCCCGCGCCATCTCCGTGAATTTCAACATGGAACAGCCCAGCTGCGCTGCAGCCTTGCCCAAGTCCGCCCCTCATGGTCACTGGAGCGTCGCCTGGAACGACAACCCGGATGACGCCAGCGCCGCCTTCGTGCGCGAACAGCGCAATGCCGACACCAGCATCAGCGACTACGACATCCACCTGCCACAACTACTCAAGGCGCAACTGACCCAGGCCTTGGTCGGCCACGATGGCAACGCGCTGGCAATCCCGGTAGTGGAAGTGCCTGCCGGGCAAACCACCGACACCGTTACCCTGTTCCTCTCAGGCGATGGTGGCTGGCGCGACCTGGACCGCGATGTGGCCGGTGAAATGGCCAAGCTTGGTTACCCGGTGGTCGGCATAGACACCCTGCGTTACTACTGGCAGCACAAGACACCCGAGCAAAGCGCTGCCGACCTGTCGGAACTGATGCAGCACTATCGTCAGAAATGGGGTACCAAGCGTTTTGTGCTGACCGGCTATTCGTTCGGTGCCGACGTGCTGCCGGCGATCTACAACCGCCTGCCTGCCGAGGACCAGCAACGTATCGATGCGGTGATGCTGCTGGCCTTCGCCCGCAGTGGCAGCTTTGAGATCGAGGTCGAGGGCTGGTTGGGCAAGGAAGGTCAGGAGGCGCCTACCGGGCCGGAGATGGCCAAACTGCCGGCGCCCAAAGTGGTATGCATATACGGTGTGGAAGAGGCCGATGAAAGCGGTTGCACCGACAAGACTGCAGTGGGCGAGCGCATTAAGCTGCCCGGTGGGCATCACTTCGACGAGAACTATCCGGCACTGGCCAAGCGCTTGATCGATGAAATTGAAATACGCCAGGGCAAGTCCAGCGTGGCAGAACAGAACTGAGGCGTAGCGAGGGGCCGCGTTGCGGCCCCTCGCCTTGATCAGATCTCGACCTGTGTACCCAACTCGATCACCCGGTTGAGCGGCAGGTTGAAGAAACGCAGGTTACCGTTGGCGTTCTTGAGCAGAAACGCAAACAGGTTGCCCCGCCAGCGCGACATCCCCTCAAGACGCGACGCGATCACCGTTTCGCGGCTTAGGAAATAAGTCGTACGCATGGGGCTGAAGTCCAGGCCGTCCAGGTGGCATAGCTTCAGTGCCGCCGGCACATCCGGCTCATCCATGAAACCGAAGTGCAACAGCACCCGGAAGAAGCCATCACCATAGGCCTCCACTTCAAAGCGCTCCTGCTCGGGCACCCGTGGCCGGTCTTCACTCACAACCGTCAGCAGTACCACCTGGGTGTGCAGCACCTGGTTATGCAACATGTTGTGCAACAGCGCATGCGGCACCGCATCCGGCCGCGCAGTGAGGAACACGGCAGTACCTTCGACGCGGTGCGGTGGCTGTACGCGAATGCTGCTGATGAATACCGGCAACGGCAGCCCACCCTCATCAATTCGCTCGACCAGAATCTGCTTGCCGCGCTTCCAGGTGCTCATCAGCAGGAACAGCACACCCCCGGCCAGTAACGGGAAGGCGCCGCCCTGGACAATCTTCGGCACGTTGGCGGCGAAGAACAGCCCGTCGACCAGCAGGAAACCAATCAGAATCGGTACCGCCAGCACCGGCGGCCACTTCCACAACAACAGCATCACCGCCGACACCAGGATGGTGGTCATCAGCATCGTGCCGGTCACCGCCACGCCGTAAGCGGCCGCCAGCGCACCGGATGATTCGAAGCCGATCACCAGCAGCACAACGCCTGCCATCAGCGTCCAGTTCACCGCTGCGATGTAGATCTGCCCCTGCTCGTCGCTGGAGGTGTGCTGGATATGCATACGCGGGATATAACCCAGCTGGATAGCCTGGCGGGTCAGGGAGAAAGCACCCGAGATCACCGCCTGCGAAGCAATTACCGTGGCCATGGTCGCCAGCCCCACCAGCGGCAGCAACGCCCACGCCGGCGCCAGCAGGTAGAACGGGTTGCGCGCAGCGTCAGGGTTTTGCAGCAGCATCGCGCCCTGGCCGAAATAGTTGAGCACCAATGCTGGCAGCACCAGGGCGAACCAGGCACGGGCAATCGGCTTGCGACCGAAATGGCCCATGTCGGCGTACAGCGCCTCGGCACCGGTCAGGGCCAGCACCACAGCACCGAGAATGGCCACGCCCATGCCCGGGTGCACAATGAAGAAGTTCACCGCCCAGCCCGGGTTGAACGCCTTGAGCACCTCGGGGCTCTGCGAGATGCCATGCACCCCCAGCGCCGCCAGCACCACGAACCAGGTGACCATGATCGGGCCGAACAGCTTGCCGATCTTCTCGGTGCCATGCTTTTGCACCAGGAACAGCGCCACCAGCACCACCAGCGAAATCGGCACCACCCAATGGTCGATACCGTCGAATGCCAGGCCCATGCCCTCTACTGCCGACAGCACCGACACCGCCGGGGTGATCATGCTGTCGCCGTAGAACAGCGAGGCGCCGATCAGGCCACAGATGACCATCAGCGTGCGCAGGCGCGGGTAGGCCGCCGTGGCCCGCCGCGCCAGCGCGGTCAGGGCCATGGTACCGCCCTCACCCTGGTTGTCGGCGCGCAGGATGAACATCACGTACTTGAACGACACCACCCACAGCAGCGACCAGAGGATCAGCGACAGGATCCCCAGCACACCATCATGATTGACCGGCACCCCGTAACCGCCGGTGAAGACTTCCTTGAGGGTATACAACGGGCTGGTACCGATATCGCCGTAGACCACCCCAACAGCTGCCACCAACAGGCTCAGCGACCGCGTCGCCCCCTGCCCGCCCTCGGCGTGACTGCTTGCCTGAACCATCGACCACTCCCGCAAACGGCCATCTAGACCGGTAGAATTCTGCCTCGCGCCAGGGGATCGCACATGCCCCGACGCAACGGCGCGAAGCATAGCGCAGCGTTCGTCGCATTTGTGCTGGTCAAGCGACCTTGCGCTCGCTAGAATTGCGCACTTTTTGATCAGAAGCGCCCAGAAGCGCCCGTCAGGATCGCCGCCGTTTCCGGCCGGGCGACCTGTATTCAATACCGAGGTTAGTCATGTCCACCACTCCCGCCACCCCCAAGGTAGGGTTCGTCAGCCTGGGTTGCCCAAAAGCCCTGGTAGATTCCGAGCGCATTCTGACCCAGCTGCGTATGGAAGGTTATGAAGTCGTGCCCACCTACGAGGATGCCGACGTGGTGGTGGTCAACACCTGCGGCTTCATCGACAGCGCCAAGGCCGAGTCGCTGGAAGTGATCGGCGAAGCGATCAAGGAAAACGGCAAGGTCATCGTCACCGGCTGCATGGGTGTCGAGGAAGGCAGCATCCGTGACGTGCACCCCAGCGTGCTGTCGGTCACTGGCCCGCAGCAGTACGAGCAGGTAGTCAATGCCGTGCACGAAGTGGTACCGCCACGCCAGGACCACAACCCGCTGATCGACCTGGTACCACCGCAGGGCGTCAAGCTGACCCCGCGCCACTACGCTTACCTGAAGATCTCCGAAGGCTGCAACCATAGCTGCAGCTTCTGCATCATCCCGTCGATGCGCGGCAAGCTGGTCAGCCGCCCGGTCGGCGAAGTGTTGAGCGAAGCCGAACGCTTGGTCAAGGCCGGCGTCAAGGAGATCCTGGTGATTTCCCAGGACACCAGCGCCTACGGCGTCGACGTCAAGTACAAGACCGATTTCTGGAACGGCCGCCCGGTCAAGACCCGCATGCTCGAGCTGTGCGAAGCGCTGAGCAGCCTGGGCGCCTGGGTGCGGCTGCACTACGTCTATCCATACCCGAACGTCGACGACGTGATCCCGCTGATGGCCGCTGGCAAGATCCTGCCGTACCTGGACATCCCGTTCCAGCACGCCAGCCCGAAAGTGCTCAAGTCGATGAAGCGCCCCGCCTTCGAAGACCGCACACTGGCGCGCATCAAGAACTGGCGCGAACAGTGCCCGGAACTGGTGATCCGCTCGACCTTCATCGTCGGTTTCCCGGGTGAGACCGAAGAAGACTTCCAGTACCTGCTGGACTGGCTGACCGAAGCCCAGCTCGACCGTGTCGGCTGCTTCCAGTACTCGCCGGTCGAAGGTGCGCCTGCCAACGACCTGGGCCTGGAAGAAGTGCCGGATGACGTCAAGCAGGAGCGCTGGGATCGCTTTATGGCCCACCAGCAGGCCATCAGCAGCGCACGCCTGCAATTGCGCATCGGCAAGGAAATCGAAGTGCTGATCGACGAAGTCGAAGAGCAAGGCTCGGTTGGCCGCAGCTTCTTCGATGCACCTGAGATCGATGGCAGCGTGTTCATTGATGGCGACCATGGCTTCAAACCGGGCGACAAGGTCCGTTGCCGGGTGGTCGATGCCGACGAGTACGACATGTGGGCCGAGCCTGTTTGAGGCTGCGTGCGTAGAAAGAGCCCCGCCCCACTGGCGGGGCTTTTTGCATCTATGGTTTCCTCAATGACCACCGAGGAACACCGGTATGCATTCGGCATTGACGCTGCAAACACCTCACCTGCGTGATTACCCGGAACTGGTTCAGGTCTGGGAAAACTCGGTGCGCGCGACCCACGACTTTCTGCCAGACGCTTATATCCTGCTGCTGCGCGACCATGTGCTACGCAAGTACCTGGACGCCGTCATGCTGGTCTGCTGCAAGGACCGTCAGCGCATCTGCGGCTTTGCCGGTGTCGCCAATGGGCGTGTGGACATGCTGTTCGTAGCACCCCAATACCGTGGCCGAGGCGTGGGCAGGCGCTTGCTGCGCTATGCCATCAGCGAACTGAACGCGCAATGCCTGGATGTCAACGAACAGAACCCCCAAGCCTTGGGCTTCTACCTGCACGAGGGCTTCGAAGTGATCGGGCGCTCCGAAACAGATGGCCTGGGGCAGCCCTATCCATTGCTTCATATGAAGCTGATTCGTACAGCGTCCTAGGACTTTGTCGCAGGATGCCGTGCAATACTTCCGAAATGGTGCATTCGGCACAGATTCCCGTCATCAACCGCGAATGGGCAGGTACAATGTAAGACTTTCCCTGCCTTGCGAATTGCCTGCCATGTCCGAACCCGTCCGCCTGTCCAAACGCCTCATCGAGCAGCTCGGCTGCTCACGCCGAGAGGCAGAGCTGTATATCGAAGGAGGCTGGGTCACGGTCGATGGCGTTGTAGTCGAGCAGCCTCAGTTCAAGGTCGAACACCAGGCTGTCGAGCTGTTGCCGGGCGCCAATGCCGAGGCGCTTGACCCGGTTACCCTGCTGCTCAACCAGCCTGCGGGTGTCGATATCGATACGGCCCGCGCCAGCATGAACATGGCCAGCCTCAGCGAAGCACATCGCGAAGGCGTGCGGCCGCTGCACGGGCACTTCACCCGGCTGACCTGTTCGGCGCCCCTGGAGCGCGGTGCCAGTGGCCTGCAGGTGTTCACCCAGGATTGGAAGGTTACCCGCAAGATCGAGGCCGACCTGCGTCGCCTGGAACAGGAATACATCATTGAAGTGCGCGGCGAGACCACGCCACAGGCGCTGGAGCGCCTGGCGCGCGGCGCGACGCGCAATGATCGGGAACTGCCCAAGGCCAAGGCCAGCTGGCAAAACGAGACCCACCTGCGCCTGGCCCTGAAGAACCCACAACCCGGGCAGATCTCCGAGATCTGCGCCTACCTGCGCCTGGAAATACTCAGTATGCGCCGTATTCGCCTGGGCGGTGTATCCATGGGCAAGCTGCCTGTGGGCAACTGGCGTTACCTGGCCGGCACTGAACGTTTCTAAGCGATGCGCCACGCCCAGGCGTGGCATCTGAACAGGATTTTGCAGCAATGAACCACAACGATGTACTGCGCAGCCTGCGCTACATGCTCAAGGTGAACGACGCCAAGATGGCCGAGATCATCGCGCTCTCGGGCCTGGAGGTTAATCCGGTGGTGCTCGCCACCTACCTGAAGAAAGAGGACGAGCCCGGTTTTGTGCGCTGCCCCGAGCGGGTCATGGCGCACTTTCTCGACGGTCTGGTCTTCCACCGCCGCGGCAAGGACGATAGCCGTCCGCCACAGCCTGTAGAGCTGCCGGTGACCAACAACACCATCCTCAAGAAGCTGCGCGTAGCCTTTGAGCTCAAGGAAGACGACCTGCATGTGATCCTCAAGTCGGTCAACTTCCCGGTTTCCAAGCCCGAACTCAGCGCGCTGTTCCGCAAGGTGGGCCATGAGAACTATCGGCCTTGCGGCGACCAGTTGCTGCGCAACTTCCTCAAGGGCCTGACCCTGCGCGTGCGCGGCTGACTCGCCATGCAACATACGGTTTCGCCTGTCGGCATCGTGCGCTCCTGTTTCAAGGAGAAGTTCGCAATCCCGCGGCAGCCACAGCTGGCGCCGGCTGCACGCGGGGTACTTGAGTTGCTGCCGCCGTTCGACCAAGGCGAGGCCGTGGCGGGCCTGGAGCAGGTCAGCCATGTGTGGCTGTTGTTCCTGTTCCATCAGGCCCTGGAAGACAAGCCACGCCTTAAAGTGCGCCCACCACGCTTGGGCGGCAACAAAAGCATGGGCGTGTTCGCTACGCGAGCGACCCATCGGCCCAATGGCATCGGCCAGTCGGTGGTACGCCTGGAGGCTGTGGAGCCGGGTCGGCTGCTGCTGTCCGGCATCGATCTGCTCGATGGCACGCCGGTGCTGGATATCAAGCCGTATGTTCCCTATGCCGACAGCATCGCCGGGGCGAGCAACCTGATGGCCAGCGATGCGCCTGCCGCGATTGCCGTGCACTGGGGCGATAGCGCCCTGCCCCAGGCCCGCGAACACGCCCTGCGCCTGGGCGAACCACTGGTGGAGCTTATCGAACAGTGCCTGGCACAGGACCCACGACCGGCCTATCAGGTGCCGCCGCCAGAGCGGGTGTATGGGGTGAAGTTCTGGGATGTGCAGGTCAGGTGGCACTACCCGCAGCCGGATGTAATTCGCGTGCTTGAGGTCGTGCCGGAAAACTGAAAGCACTGGCAACCTCAGTCGCACAGGCATAAAAAACGCAGGCCTTACCTTAATGCCAGTCAGTTAGCGTTGTCAGGGCTGCTACGCAGCCCATCGCCGGCAAGCCGGCTCCTACCGGGACCGCACAGTTCTTGAGGTCTGCGCTGTACCTGTGGGAGCCGGCTTGCCGGCGATGGGCCGCAAAGCGGCCCCAAAACGCTTAACTGACTGGCATCAGGCCAAGCCTGCGCCTTCATTGCCGGTCGATTACTTCTCGACGAAAGCACGCTCGATCAGGTAGTCACCCGGCTCACGCATGCGCGGGGAGATCTTCAGGCCGAAGCTGTCGAGAACTTCGCTGGTCTCGTCGAGCATGCTCGGGCTACCACAGATCATGGCGCGGTCGTCCTGCGGGTTGATCGGTGGCAGGCCGATATCGCTGAACAGCTTGCCGCTGCGCATCAGGTCAGTCAGGCGGCCCTGGTTTTCGAACGGCTCGCGGGTAACGGTCGGGTAGTAGATCAGCTTGTCACGCACCGCCTCACCAAAGAACTCGTTCTGTGGCAGGTGTTCGGTGATGAACTCGCGATAGGCCACTTCGTTCACGTAGCGCACACCGTGCACCAGGATCACTTTCTCGAAGCGCTCGTAGGTTTCCGGGTCCTGAATGACGCTCATGAACGGCGCCAGGCCAGTGCCGGTGCTCAGCAGGTACAGGTGCTTGCCCGGGTTCAGGTCGTCGAGGACCAGCGTACCGGTAGGCTTCTTGCTGATGATGATCTCGTCGCCTTCCTTCAGGTGCTGCAGCTGGGAGGTCAGCGGGCCGTCAGGCACCTTGATGCTGAAGAATTCCAGGTGCTCTTCCCAGTTGGGCGAAGCGATGGAGTAGGCGCGCATGAGCGGACGGCCGCTGTCCTGCTGCAGGCCGATCATCACGAACTGACCGTTCTCGAAGCGCAGGCCCGGGTCGCGGGTGCACTTGAAGCTGAACAGGGTGTCGTTCCAGTGATGCACACTGAGGACACGTTCGTGGTTCATGTTGCTCATCGATGGGGCTCCTGAAGAAAACGCAGCGCGCACAGCGCACAGTTGCGCGATAGTTTAGGGGCAGCGACAATATCTGTTAACTGAATTATCAAGATATGTGTTATCGGTTATATAGATATGCGATTCACACTTCGTCAGCTACAGGTATTCGTCGCCGTGGCCCAGCACCAGAGCGTCTCTCGAGCCGCCAGTGTGCTGGCCCTGTCGCAGTCGGCTGCCAGCACGTCCATCACTGAACTGGAGCGGCAATCGAGCTGCCAGTTGTTCGACCGTGCAGGCAAACGTCTGGCCCTCAACGCCTTGGGGCATCAGCTGCTGCCGCAAGCGGTTGCGCTGCTCGACCAGGCCAAGGAGATCGAAGACCTGCTCAACGGCAAGTCCGGTTTTGGCTCACTGGCAGTCGGCGCCACACTGACCATTGGCAACTACCTGGCCACCTTGCTGATCGGTAGCTTCATGCAGGTACACCCGGAAAGCCAGGTCAAGCTGCACGTGCAGAACACAGCCCATATCGTGCACCAGGTTGCACAATACGAAATTGATCTGGGTCTGATCGAAGGCGACTGCAACCATCCGGACCTGGAGGTACAGCCTTGGGTTGAGGACGAACTGGTAGTGTTCTGCGCGCCGCAACACCCGCTGGCCAAGGTGGGCCGCGCAGATATCGAAAGCCTGTCCCAGGAAGCCTGGATTCTTCGCGAGCAAGGCTCCGGCACCCGCCTGACATTCGATCAGGCCATGCGGCATCATCGCGCCAACCTGAACATACGCCTGGAGCTGGAGCATACCGAAGCGATCAAGCGTGCCGTGGAATCAGGCCTGGGTATTGGCTGCATATCGCGCCTGGCCCTGCGCGATGCCTTCCGGCGTGGCAGCCTGGTGCCGGTCGAAACCCCGGAGCTGGACCTGATGCGCCAGTTCTACTTCATCTGGCACAAACAAAAATACCAGACCTCGGCCATGCGCGAGTTTCTCGAGTTGTGCCGCAACTTCACCGCAGGGTTTACGCGCAGTGACGAGATCGTCTTGCCACCGATCGCTTAGAGCAGGATAACGCCCCAGACCAACGCCACCATGGTCAGTGCTACGAATTGCGCAGCACTGCCCATGTCTTTGGCGTTTTTCGAAAGCGGATGGCGCTCCAGCGAAATGCGGTCGATGGCCGCCTCCACCGCCGAGTTGAACAGTTCGACGATCAGCCCGAGCAGGCACACGGCGATCATGATGGCCCGCTCGGCGCGGCTTACCGGCAGCCAAAAGGCAATCGGGATGAGCAGCACATTGAGCAGTACCAGTTGACGGAAAGCAGCCTCGCCTTTGAAGGCGGCGCGCAGGCCGTCCAGCGAATAGCCGGCGGCGTTGAAGATACGTTTGAGGCCGGTCTGGCCTTTGAATGGCGACATGTGCGTCACTTCACCGATGAAAGGCCAGCAGACTAGTTCAAAATGAGTCAAAAAAGCGTGAAGCGGCAAGCATTTAGCTGCTCGCAACGGATTCAAGTTGTTGCAGCAACAAGGCCGCCTGGGTCCGAGTGCGCACACCCAGCTTGCGGAAAATGGCCGTCACATGGGCCTTGATGGTCGCTTCCGATACATTCAGCTCATAGGCGATCTGTTTGTTCAGCAAGCCTTCACAGACCATGGTCAACACGCGAAACTGCTGTGGCGTGAGGCTGGCCAGGCCTTCGCTGGCGGCTTTGGCCTCGGCCGAGACATCGACCCTTTCAAATGCCTGAGGCGGCCACCAGACGTCGCCATCGAGCACCTTCCTCACTGCATCCTGAATCACTTCCAGCCCACTGGACTTTGGAATGAAACCACTGGCCCCAAACTCGCGGGACTTGACTACAACGGCAGCCTCTTCCTGGGCCGAGACCATCACCACCGGGATCTGAGGGTACTGGCCACGCAGCAGGACCAGCCCGGAGAAACCATAGGCACCCGGCATGTTCAGGTCCAGCAGGACCAGGTCCCAGTCGGCTTTTTCGCTCAGTCGGCTTTCCAGCTCGGCGATGCTCGCCACCTCGACCAGGCGCACATCCGCGCCCAGGCCGAGGGTGACGGCCTGGCGCAGAGCGCTACGAAACAGCGGGTGGTCATCGGCAATCAGGATTTCGTACATGGCCATCGATCTAAGGATCCTGTTCTGTGCCAGGCGCAGCGGCGGAGGAATAGCGCCCGGCGGGGAATCGGCGCCAAGGTGCCGAGCACGGCCGGGCAGGTCAAACCACTCGCCCTGCCGCCTCGCTTCATCCTGGCCGCCAGCCCCGTCATTATGAACCAAAGTGGGGCTTGTGCCCCTTGGACTATAGGAAGGTATGCAAACGCTGGTGGGTCGCGTCCTGCTCGTCCAGAGGCAGGCGACGCTTGCCACTGAGGTAGTGCAGGCTGAACACATCCAGATACGCATCCAAGGCTTGGGAGGCTTGGTCGTCACCCGCAAGGTCCAGGCACATGGCAGCAACTTCCGCAGTACAGAAATGATCATCGCGCTTGGAGCGGCGCAGGCGATAGCGCGACATCTGCTCAGCTTGCAGGCTCAGCACCGGGAAGCGGTCAAGATAAGGGCTCTTGCGGAACATCTTGCGGGCTTCGGTCCAGGTGGCATCCAGCAGGATGAACAGCGGGCGTTTGCCCGGCTCACGCACGACCTCGCTGACCACCCGCTCCTGGGCGACGAATTCGCCAGGGAAGACGATGTACGGCTGCCACTGTGGGTCTGCCAGCAAGGTCAACAAGCGTTCGTCCACCGACGTTCGCAACCAGCCGAAGGCAGAGGTATCTTCGATGAGGTCGGCGATCAGCCAGCCGGTGTTGGTCGGCTTCAATGGCTCGGTATCATGCATCAACAGGCATACGCCAGAGTCGGCGTGCACCTTGGGCTTCCAGGCACACAGGCAATGGGTGGCGATAACCCGACAGTCAGGGCAGCGTTCGGCACGTGAACCACGAGCAATGAACGGCTTGATGCTGCGGGCCAGCCGTTCGGCGCGCAGGCGCGCTACCGCATGGCTCATGCTGGCAAGCCTCGGGACAGGTTGTGACTGGACACTGCGATAACTCGATGAAAACAAAGCGCCAGTCTACCAGAGCGGGCGTCATTTGCCGTGCAGCTGGACCGGCTGGTCCTTTATAATCAGCGTTTTGGTGGCCGCGAGCCTGCCCGCGATTCTGCGGGTTTCATGGAACACCAGCCGTCTGCGCATGTCGAAGCGCCAGTCACCGAACCAGGAGAGATTCATGCTGCGTCTTATCGTCCCGACCCTGAGCCTGTTGCTCACCCTGCCACTGGCAGCCCAGGCGGCCTCCAAGCAGGAGTTCGAGCTGAACAAGATGCTGGAAAAGGTCGCCAAGGAAAGCAGCGTCGGCACCCCGCGAGCCATCAACGAAGATATCCTCGACCAGGGTTATACCGTTGAAGGCAAGGCACTGGTGAACCACCTGAGCGTGCGCGCCGAGCACGCCGCACGCATGCAGCAAAACGCAGAGCAGGTGCGCAGCCAGCTAGGTGACAGCGTCTGCCGGAACAGCGGTTACCGCAACCTGATGTCAAAAGGCGCCGTGATGGTCTATCGCTTCACCGTCTACAAGACCAATCAACCGGTCATGGACCAGGCCTTTGACGCTGCCAGCTGCACTGCCGGAAACAAGAAGAAGTAATCAACTGACCCGCTCATCCTCCGCGCGCCGCGGCTCTTCCTCGGCGCGCATCTCTGCCAGAAGCGCCTGCAGGTAAGGTGACTGGCATTCCAACGCAGCCAACCGCCGCAGGCACTCCGCCTCCAGGCTCACATGATGAACCTGTGCCGCATGTTCCAGCTGCTGATAGAGCTGCCGGTCTACCTCGATGACCAAGCGATGCATACCGCCACCTCCTGCATCGACACGTTTCGCTTCTCCAGTTAACCAAACCCTTGCCATCAATGGCCGCGTACCGACGAGTGGCCTTGGTGATAGTGCCTGCATGAAGTGGCGCGAGGGTCTAGATTGATAGCGAAGCGCACAAAAACGACAAGATGAATTACGCACCTGCATCAGGGCCTTGAAGGCCTACTGCAATGCTCGGGACGCACACTCGAGCCAGAGCAGCCAGCGACGCACGTAGTGTCGCGGCCGAGCCCAGCCATCAGCTCGGTCAGAGGTTTTGCTGCAGAAGGAGACGTTGAATGCCTTACCAACCCAATGAGTATCTGTTCAATCACTTCAGGGACAGTGGTATCGACCTGAGTAAACTCGATGAACAACTGCAACTGGTCGCACCGGACAGCCCCAACCTGCCACTGTACCGCGACATGATGCTGACCATCTTGCGCATGGCCCACGACGACACCGATCGCTGGAGTGCCAAGATCACCTTGCAGGCCCTTCGCGAGCTGGACCACTCCTTCCGCAGCCTGCAACGCTACAAGGGCCGGCGCAAGGTCACTGTTTTCGGCTCGGCCCGCACACCGCTGGAACACCCGATGTATGCCTTGGCTCGCGAACTGGGTGCCACACTGGCCCGCTCCGACCTCATGGTCATTACCGGCGCAGGCGGCGGCATCATGGCCGCAGCGCACGAAGGCGCGGGTAGCGATCATAGCCTGGGCTTCAACATCACCCTCCCTTTCGAACAGCACGCCAACCCGACGGTGGATGGCACTGACAAGCTGCTGCCCTTCCACTTTTTCTTCATTCGCAAGCTGTTCTTCGTCAAGGAAGCCGACGCCCTGGTCCTTTGCCCGGGAGGTTTCGGCACGCTCGATGAGGCACTGGAAGTACTGACGCTGATTCAGACTGGCAAGAGCCCACTGGTGCCGGTGGTCCTGCTGGACTCACCAGGTGGCAGCTTTTGGCGTGACTGCCTGGACTTCATCAGCAGGCAACTGGAAGAAAACCGCTACATCCTGCCCAGTGACCTCAAGCTGGTGCGCCTGGTACACAGTGCCGACGAGGCAGTGGAGGAAATCAACCAGTTCTACAGCAACTACCACTCCAGCCGCTGGCTGAAGAACCAGTTTGTGATCCGCATGCACCATCGGCTCAGCGACGCGGCACTGCATGAGATTCAGGAAGCCTTTGCCGATTTACGACTGAGCGGGAAGTACCATCAACATGCCGACAGTGGCGTAGAGCATGAAGTAGGCAACTACAACCATCTGACCCGTCTGACCTTTGCCTTCAATGGGCGTAATCAAGGGCGTCTGCGTGAGCTGGTGGATTTCATCAACCTGTCGGAGAACTGGGCAAAGCCACAGCCGATGCATACCACGCAGCGGGCGCGGGAGGCGTTGAAGGTCAGCTGAGTGCGCCTGCGATGTGGCTGTTAGATCAGTAGTCGTCCAAGTCTCGGCCGCTGAGCAGGCGGCCGATCATGTCCAAGGGAAACCCACGGTAAGCGAGAAACCGGGTTTGCTGGGCACGGCTGCGGGGGTCATGCGGACGTAGCCCGGCATATTTGCGCTGCCAGGCATCCTGTAGCCGCTCTGCCCAGTTCACACCACAGTCACGCAGTGCCTGGTCAATATCGCCACGGTTCAGGCCACGCTGGCCCAGCTCCTCGCGAATACGCGCCGGGCCATAGCCGGCATTGGAACGGTACCTGATGAAGCTTTCAAGGTAGCGGGCCTCACTGAGCAGCCCTTCTTCGGCGAGCCGATCAAGCGCGGGCTCGATCAGCTCATCCGTAGCGCCGCGCTGACGCAGTTTGCGCGTCAGCTCGACGCGACCATGCTCGCGGCGCGCAAGCAGGTCCATGGCTGTCCGCCGAACGGCGACGGGGGTGTCGAGTACGACGGACATGATCGGCCAAGCAGCTATCAATAACCGGCGTCGGCGTCAGCCACGTCGTCGGCTTTGGCATCGGCTGCAGCAGCCTTGCCCGCTTCGGCAACAACACCCGCCTTGAGCAGCTTCTCGCGAATCTGCTTCTCGATCTCGGCACCAATGGCCGGGTTCTCTTGCAGGTACTTGGCTGCGTTAGCCTTGCCTTGGCCGATCTTGTTGCCCTGGTAGGCATACCAGGCTCCCGACTTCTCGACCAACCCTTGAGCAACGCCCAGGTCAATGATTTCGCCGTTACGGTAGATACCCTTACCGTAAAGAATCTGGAACTCAGCCTGACGGAACGGCGGCGAGACCTTGTTCTTGACGATTTTGACGCGGGTTTCGCTGCCGACGACTTCGTCGCCTTCCTTGACTGCACCAGTACGACGGATGTCCAGGCGCACCGAGGCGTAGAACTTCAGCGCGTTACCACCGGTGGTGGTTTCCGGGCTACCGAACATCACACCGATCTTCATACGGATCTGGTTGATGAAGATGACCAGGCAGTTGGCGTTCTTGATGTTACCGGTGATCTTGCGCAGCGCCTGGGACATCAGACGGGCCTGGAGGCCAACGTGCATGTCACCCATCTCGCCTTCGATTTCAGCCTTGGGCACCAGGGCAGCCACGGAGTCGACGATGATTACGTCAACGGCGTTGGAACGCACCAGCATGTCGGTGATTTCCAGCGCCTGCTCGCCGGTATCCGGCTGCGAAACCAGCAGGTCATCGACGTTGACACCCAGCTTGCCGGCGTACTCAGGGTCGAGAGCGTGCTCGGCGTCGACGAAGGCGCAGGTGGCGCCGCTTTTCTGGGCTTCGGCGATGACCGACAGGGTCAGTGTGGTTTTACCCGAAGACTCCGGGCCATAGATCTCGACGATACGGCCTTTTGGCAGGCCGCCGATGCCCAGGGCGATGTCCAGGCCCAGGGAGCCTGTGGAAATGGCCGGAATGCCGGTGCGCTCGTGATCGCCCATGCGCATGACCGCGCCTTTGCCGAATTGGCGTTCGATCTGACCCAGGGCCGCAGCCAAGGCGCGCTTCTTGTTGTCGTCCATTGAAATCCTCACGTGTTCGACTTGGCCCTGATGGCCGGAATACCTGTATAAGTAGCCAGTATTATTCCACAGGGAAGCGTTTGAGCAAACCCCTGTCGTCGATTTACTCGGCACCAAGCTGTAACAAGCCGTCTAACGCGGCGATCACCGTCTGTCGGCGCACTGCTTCACGGTCGCCGTCGAAGTGGCGACGCTCACTGCTCACGTGACTGCCATCGGCCCATGCCAGCCACACGGTACCGACCGGTTTGGCCGGCGAGCCACCGTCGGGCCCGGCCACGCCACTGACTGCCACGGCAAAACGCGCACCGCTGGCCGCCTGGGCGCCGCGAACCATGGCTTCGACCACCTCCTGGCTGACTGCACCGACTTGGGCGAACAACGGTTCTGGGACCCCAAGCTGGCGAGCCTTCTGGGCGTTGGAGTAGGTGACATAGCCTGCCTCGAACCAGGCGGAGCTGCCAGGTACGCGGGTGATGGCTTCGGCGATGCCGCCGCCGGTGCAAGATTCGGCGGTGGTGACCTGGGCGCTGAAGCGGCGCAGGTGTTCGCCCAGCCGGGCGGAGAGAACGGTGATCGGGTCCATGGGCAACTCCTGGAAGAGGCTGAGCGACACCCTAGCATTTGAGGGGGCTGATCGGGACAGGCATTGTTCTACCCATGCTCAAACTTTCGCACGCACATCCTCCTGGTCATTCATCGCTCGACGCGGTGCCACGCAAGCCCAGCCGCCTGATCGCCCAGCACTCATAAAGGCGCATGGCTACATCGGCTCCACCTACCGCAGTCAGGCAACCAAATGCGCTGGCCGCCCAGATCGACAGGCCGCTGGCATACAGCAACATCACCGTCGAAACTCCGCAGACGATACAGGCGCCGGAGCGCAGCGCCAGCCGCCGCAGCAGCGACCAACCGGTGGCGCCCGCCTTGTCGGCCCGCCACATTTCGCCGCTGAGGCCGCCCAGCGATGCCAGGACGATTACCAGCCAGAGCGGCATCTCCAGTAACACTTGTTGCTCGTTCGTCACTGTCCTGTCTCCTGTGTAACAAAGGCTCAGTCCGCCTCGAGATACAAGCTATGCGTTAGCGCATATCCAGTCAATGCATTTATTCATTTAACTGTAGGCATGACTTTGCTGATACGCATGAGTGCTTTTGCTCATCAGGCTGTAGGGCTTTTCTCCAGACGAAAAAAAACCGCCGAAGCGGGTTTTCTTGAAAAAGGCCTGGTCAGCGGGCGTACATGCCCCACCAGAACACATGCCCGAGCAAGCTGATCTGCTCCTCCTGCAACTGCTGAAAGCTGTAGTCTTCATCAGGGTGTTCGTCGCGATTGAAGCTGCGCAGGCGAATACCGGTGGGCAGCCGATACACCTGCTTCACGCGCAATTGACCATTGTGGTTGATGGCGTAGAGATCACCATCGATGATGTCACCGATCGAACACTTGCCGGTGTTGACCCCGACCGTCGCCCCGTCGCGCAGTACCGGCAGC
Source organism: Pseudomonas sp. M2 (assembly GCF_015751845.1). Taxonomy (NCBI): domain Bacteria; kingdom Pseudomonadati; phylum Pseudomonadota; class Gammaproteobacteria; order Pseudomonadales; family Pseudomonadaceae; genus Pseudomonas; species Pseudomonas sp. M2. Next base: position 3,714,529 of record NZ_JADOUD010000001.1, on the reverse strand, counting down.
ATGCTGTTACCGCGCACGGTCACGCATTTGGCCTGGTCGAACTGCACGCCGTTATGGCGCAGGCTGCGCTTGCCAAAGCGCAGGCGGGCACGCTCGCTTTCCTCGATGACGAACCTTCCTGATCCTGCTGCCAATTCGACCTCACGAAGAAAGGGTACTGACACCTCGTCGTCCTCGACGGGCGTTTCATCGTCCCACAGGCTGATGTCGCTGAGGTCCGCATGGCCGCGGGCCGGCAATGCGGCTTCGCGTGAGGCGCCAAGCTCGGCGCGGCCGCGCAGCTGTTCGGTGTTGACGCCGAAATAGTCGGCAATTTTCGACACGTGCCTATCCGAGGGATCGACGATCTTCTCGCTGAGGATCCGCGACAGGGTGGATTGAGGCACGCCCGTGCGCCGGTGCAGCTCTGTGGGGGACAGGCCGTGGCGGGCGAGCAACTCTCTGAGTACGGTGGCTACATTGCGTTTTTGCATAGCATGCATAATGCAGCGCCGCCGCAGGAAATGCAATTCATGCAGCCGGGGCGCGAGGGCACTTGCCCGCCGCCTGCATCTCGGCCAAAAAGCCTGTACCATTGCCGGTTTTACAATCGCCAACCAGATCCCCGCTGTAAGGCCCTGAATGTCTGATCTTTCCGCACACACCCCAATGATGCAGCAGTACTGGAAGCTGAAAAACCAGCACCCGGACCAGCTGATGTTCTACCGCATGGGCGACTTTTACGAAATCTTCTACGAAGATGCGAAAAAAGCCGCAAAACTGCTGGATATCACCCTGACAGCCCGTGGCCAGTCAGCCGGCCAGTCGATCCCCATGTGCGGAATTCCGTTCCACTCGCTGGAAGGCTACCTGGCCAAGCTGGTCAAGCTCGGCGAGTCGGTGGTGATCTGCGAGCAGATCGGTGACCCCGCCACCAGCAAGGGCCCGGTAGAGCGTCAGGTGGTGCGCATCATCACCCCGGGCACGGTCAGCGACGAAGCGTTGCTCGACGAGCGCCGCGACAACCTGATTGCCGCACTGCTGGGGGATGAGCGCCTGTTTGGCCTGGCGGTGCTGGATATCACCAGCGGCAATTTCAGCGTGCAAGAAATCAAGGGCTGGGAAAACCTGCTGGCCGAGCTTGAACGCATCAACCCTGTCGAGCTGCTGATCCCCGACGACTGGCCACGCGACCTGCCGGCCGAGAAGCGTCCGGGCGCACGCCGACGAGCCCCTTGGGACTTCGACCGCGACTCGGCACGCAAGGCTCTGTGCCAGCAGTTCGCAACCAAAGACCTCAAGGGCTTTGGTTGCGACAAGCTGACCCTGGCCATCGGCGCCGCCGGCTGCCTGCTGACCTACGCCAAGGAAACCCAACGCACCGCCCTGCCCCACCTGCGCAGCTTGCGCCATGAGCGCCTGGACGACACCGTGATCCTCGACGGGGCCAGCCGCCGCAACCTGGAGCTGGACATCAACCTGGCAGGTGGTCGCGACAATACCTTGCAGTCGGTGATCGATCGCTGCCAGACCGCAATGGCCAGCCGCCTGCTGACCCGGTGGCTGAACCGCCCGCTGCGCGACCTCAAGGTCTTGCAGGCGCGCCAGGATTCGATTCGCTGCCTGCTCGATGGCTACCGCTTCGAGAAACTGCAGCCGCAGCTCAAGGAAATTGGCGATATCGAGCGGATCCTCGCCCGTATCGGCCTGCGCAATGCCCGCCCGCGCGACCTGGCGCGCCTGCGTGATGCCCTCGTCGCCCTGCCCGAACTGCAGAACGCCATGGCTGAGCTGGAAGCCCCACACCTGGCGCGCCTGGCGGCCATCACCGGCACCTACCCGGAGCTGGCCAGCCTGCTGGAGCGGGCGATCATCGACAACCCGCCAGCAGTGATCCGCGACGGCGGCGTACTCAAGGCCGGCTATGACAACGAGCTGGACGATCTGCTGGCGATCAGCGAGAACGCCGGCCAGTTCCTGATCGACCTTGAAGCCCGCGAGAAGGCCCGCACCGGTCTTGCCAACCTGAAAGTCGGCTACAACCGCGTGCATGGCTACTTCATCGAGCTGCCGACCAAGCAAGCCGAACAGGCCCCGGGCGACTACATTCGTCGCCAGACCCTCAAAGGGGCCGAGCGCTTCATCACCCCGGAGCTCAAGGCTTTCGAGGACAAGGCGCTGTCGGCCAAGAGCCGCGCCCTGGCCCGCGAAAAAATGCTGTACGACGCGTTGCTCGAGACCCTCATCAGCCACCTTGCACCGCTGCAGGACAGCGCCGCGGCGCTGGCCGAGCTGGACGTGCTGAGCAACCTTGCCGAGCGGGCGCTCAACCTGGACCTGAACTGCCCCCGTTTCGTCGACGAACCTTGCCTGCGCATCGATCAGGGGCGTCACCCGGTGGTCGAACAGGTACTGACCACGCCGTTCGTAGCCAACGACCTGGGCCTGGACAACAGCACCCGGATGCTGATCATCACCGGCCCGAACATGGGTGGTAAATCCACCTACATGCGCCAGACCGCACTGATCGTGCTGATGGCGCACATCGGCAGTTTCGTTCCGGCGGCCAGTTGCGAACTGTCGTTGGTCGATCGCATCTTCACCCGTATCGGCTCCAGCGACGATCTGGCTGGCGGTCGTTCGACGTTCATGGTCGAGATGAGCGAAACCGCCAACATTCTGCACAACGCCACTGACCGCAGCCTGGTACTGATGGACGAAGTCGGCCGTGGCACCAGCACCTTCGACGGCTTGTCGCTGGCCTGGGCGGCTGCAGAGCGCCTGGCGCAGCTGCGTGCATACACGCTGTTCGCCACACACTACTTCGAGCTGACCGTACTGCCGGAAAGCGAACCACTGGTGGCCAACGTCCACCTGAACGCTACCGAACACAACGAGCGCATCGTGTTCCTGCACCATGTGCTGCCTGGCCCCGCCAGCCAGAGCTACGGCCTGGCCGTGGCGCAACTGGCAGGCGTGCCGTCGCCGGTCATCCAGCGGGCGCGCGAGCACCTGGGCCGGCTGGAGACCAGCAGCCTGCCCCACGAACAACCCGTGTCGAACAAAGCCAAGGGCGAGCCACAAGCACCGCACCAGAGCGACCTGTTCGCCAGCCTGCCACACCCGGCCCTCGAGAAGCTGGGCAAGCTGGAGCTGGACGACATGACCCCGCGTCAAGCTATCGAAATGCTATATCAACTAAAGAACCTGTTATAACGGCGGGCACTACAAGCTGGTAGAATCCGCCGCGGTTTGCTGGTGCTGCAGGTTATTAGCCTGGCCTGCAGCCACATGCCCGTAAACCGCGCGGCCCTGAGAGGAAGGGCCGCCGCCGTTGCCTGAGGAGAGAACTAGAAATGACCTTCGTCGTCACCGACAACTGCATCAAATGCAAATACACCGACTGCGTGGAAGTCTGTCCGGTGGACTGCTTCTACGAAGGCCCGAACTTCCTGGTCATTCACCCGGACGAGTGCATCGACTGCGCACTGTGCGAGCCTGAATGCCCGGCCCAGGCCATCTTCTCGGAAGACGAAGTGCCTGCGGGCATGGAGAACTTCCTTGAGCTCAATGCCGAGCTGGCGGAGATCTGGCCGAACATCACCGAGCGTAAGGATGCCCTGCCTGACGCCGAAGAGTGGGATGGCAAGCCTGGCAAGATCGCCGATCTGGAACGTTAATCGCCCAGATACGAAAAAGGCCCGCAACGGGCCTTTTTCATTTTCTGCGGGCAAAAAAAGGGGCGGTTTGACCCGCCCACATTTTTTCCGTAGTCCCTGCTTGTCCTAAACATCGTCCTGATGAATCGCGTCTTGCGATGTCCTTGGCGTTCTTCCTGAACGCCTGTGCATGTCCGTGTGCACAGTTCGAATACTAGCGACTTCCGCAGCGCAGGCAACCGCGAACCCTCACAAGACATTACCGGGGACACATTTCCACAAATCTGAAAAGTTCAATTATTTCAGTTAGTTGAGAAAAAAACAGATCTGGAAACGACAATGATTTACTGGCCTTTACGTGTATGGCTTACACAACAAGTAAGCAAAGGCTTACACGCAGTGCATCAGGGGTAGCAAGTTACACATTGATCACCCCCAGATAATTGCCAGCCGCTCTGGCCTGCGCATAAAAAAACGCCCCGAGGTCATCAGGGCGTTTTTGCATACCGGCATGCAGTGCTTACTGGAACAGCGACTCACTGGACAGGCCATTCTTCTCCAGGATCTCACGCAGGCGCTTGAGCCCCTCTACCTGAATCTGCCGCACTCGCTCGCGGGTAAGGCCGATTTCCAGGCCTACATCCTCCAAGGTGCTGCTTTCATGCCCGCGCAGACCAAAACGGCGTACCACCACTTCGCGCTGCTTGTCGGTGAGCTCGCCCAGCCACTGGTCGATGCTCTGTGACAGGTCGTCATCCTGCAGCAGCTCGCACGGGTCGGTAGGACGATCGTCGGTGAGTGTATCGAGCAGGGTCTTGTCCGAATCTGGCCCGAGCGAAACATCCACCGACGATACCCGCTCGTTAAGACCAAGCATGCGCTTGACCTCGGCAACGGGTTTTTCCAGCAGGGTGGCGATCTCTTCAGGGGAAGGTTCGTGGTCGAGCTTTTGGGTCAACTCCCGCGCGGCACGCAGGTAGACGTTGAGCTCCTTGACCACGTGGATCGGCAGACGAATGGTGCGGGTCTGGTTCATGATCGCCCGCTCGATGGTCTGGCGGATCCACCACGTCGCATAGGTCGAGAAACGGAAACCGCGCTCCGGGTCGAACTTCTCGACTGCACGAATCAAACCCAGGTTCCCCTCCTCGATGAGATCGAGCAAGGACAGGCCGCGGTTCACGTAACGACGGGCGATTTTCACAACCAGGCGCAGGTTGCTTTCGATCATGCGCTTGCGCCCGGCTGGGTCACCCTTCTGCGACAGCCGCGCGAAGTGCACTTCCTCTTCCGGTGAAAGCAGAGGCGAGAAACCGATCTCGTTGAGATACAACTGGGTGGCATCGAGCGCCCGGCTGTAATCGATGTATTTATGCTGCTTGAGCGTAGAGCCTGACTTGGCCCTGGTCCGAACCGACGGTACAGCAGGTTCGTCTGACACCACATCCGTTTCCAAAACGATGCCCGTCTCCATCAGGAGAACGTCATCGTCGATGTCAAACTCCGGCGCTTCTTTATTGAGAGCCATTGTTATAGTCCTTTGCTGAGTTCGAACTCAGACTCGAGCGGCGCCTGCATCCCTGGCATCGCTGGAGCCTCTCCCCTCTACTTCAGAGGAACAGGCCGGGGACAACAATCAACGCCGTGGCAGGAACTGGAGAGGATCGACGGGTTTGCCCTGGCGGCGAATCTCGAAATGCAGCTTCACCCGATCAGTGCCCGTGGACCCCATTTCAGCAATCGACTGCCCTGCCTTGACCTTCTGCCCCTCCCGAACCAACAGCCTGCGGTTGTGACCGTAGGCACTGACGTAGGTATCGCTGTGCTTGATGATGATCAGTTCGCCGTAGCCCCGCAAGCCACTCCCGGCGTAGACCACCGCACCATCAGACGCAGCAAAAACAGGCTGTCCCAAATCACCGGCGATATCAATGCCTTTATTCAAACTACCGTTTGAAGCGAATTTTCCAATCAGCACGCCATTTGCAGGCCAGGTCCAACCGCCCACCGCGCGCTCTGCGGCGGGCACCGTGGTAACGACCGGCGTAGGCGTGGTTCGCGTTGTTGGCGTCGTTTTCCCGCCGCTGGCGGGCGCCGTGATAGGTTTTCCAACGGGGCGACGAATGACCGTCGTCCTGCTCGAAGAAGAGGGGCTGGACACCACCGTGGTACTGCCGGTAGCGCCGCTGCTGAAGCGGATCGCCTGGCCAGGCCGGATGGTGTACGGGGCAGCGATGCCATTGCGTGCGGCGAGCTCCTTGTAGTCCCAGCCGTAGCGAAACGCAATGGAGAACAGCGTATCGCCAGGTTTGACCACATACTGCCCGGAGGTCACGGTCGGCCGCTTGGGCGCCGCATTGCTGCGGTCGACCACGCGTGCGCCGCCCGAGCCGGTGCTGGAGCAACCCGTCAGCAGGGCGCCCATGGCCAGTGCAATCACCAGAAGCTTGAAACCCAACCAATCCTTGCGCTGCCGAATGACTGTATGCCCCACCCGCGCTCCCCTCATGGTGCCGAAAATCGAAAATACGGAAAGAAATGCAATAATGTTGCAATTATAACCGAGCGCCACTGCATTGGCAGGCTCGGTGCACAGGCTCAGTAAAGAGCCGGGATGCCCCGCCAGATAGACAGGGCGATGCGGCAAGAATTCGTCACCACCTCAAATATTCCCAGCAGCTCAAGCCACCGGGCCATTGAGCAGCGGTACAAAGCGCACAGCGCCCAGTACACGGCGAGAGAAGCCCTGCTCCTCACGCACGATAAGCATCAACTGCTGGACTTCACCAGCAGGGCCTACCGGGATGACCATTCGCCCACCAGGAGCCAGCTGGTCGAGCAGTGCCTGCGGCACTTCCGGCGCCACGGCGGTAACGATGATGCCGTTGTAGGGGGCCAGCGCCTGCCAGCCGTCGCACCCATCCCCCCAGCGGAACACCACGTTGCGCAGGTTCAATTCGACCAGGCGTTCCTTGGCTCGGTCCTGCAGGACCTTGATGCGCTCCACCGAGAACACCCGCTCCACCAGTTGGGCAAGGATGGCCGTCTGGTAACCGGAGCCGGTACCGATCTCCAGCACCTTGTCCAGCGGCCCTGCCTCCAGTAGCAGCTCACTCATGTGTGCGACCATGAATGGCTGGGAGATGGTCTGGTTGTGCCCGATCGGCAGCGCGGTGTCTTCGTAGGCGCGGTGGGCCAGGGCCTCATCGACGAACAGATGGCGCGGCGTACGGCGGATGGCATCGAGCACCTTGGGGTTCGATACACCCTCTTCGCACAAGCGCTGGATCAGGCGCTCGCGGGTACGCTGGGAGGTCATGCCGATACCTCGGCGCTGCAGATCGTCCTGTTCGCGCATCAGAGCACGCCCTCCAGCCAACCGTGGAGCTGCTCGAAGGCATCGTTGAAGGTGCGGTCCAGTTGCAGCGGGGTGATCGACACGTAACCTTGCATCACCGCGTGGAAGTCGGTACCCGGCCCACCGTCCTCGGCATCACCGGCCACGGCGATCCAGTAGCCTTCCTTGCCGCGCGGGTTGACCACCTTGGTCGGTGCCGCCGCCCGCGCCCGGTGACCGAGACGGGTGACCTGTATGCCACGGATGTGCTCCAGCGGCAGGTTGGGAATATTGACGTTGAGGACCGTACGCGGCGGCAGTTCCAGGCGTGACTGCGCCTCAACCAGCCGGCGGGCGATGAACGCTGCAGTCGGCAGGTTGTCGGGCAGACGCGACAGTAACGAGAATGCCAACGACGTACCGCCGAGGAAGCGCCCCTCCAGCGCGGCAGCGACCGTGCCGGAATAGATCACGTCATCCCCCAGGTTGGCACCGAGGTTGATCCCAGAGACAACCATGTCCGGTGTTTCCGGCAACAGGCCATTGAGCCCCAGGTGCACGCAATCGGTGGGCGTGCCATTGAGGCTGATGAAACCGTTGGCCAGGGTTTGCGGGTGCAACGGCCGGTCCAGCGTCAGCGAACTGCCGGCGCCGCTCTTGTCTTGATCCGGGGCGATCACCACGCACTCGGCATAATCCACCAGCGCACCGTGGAGCGCGGCGAGGCCAGGTGCCGTAACACCGTCGTCATTCGAAATCAGAATACGCATGGGCTGTCCGTCTGCCCTGCCGGCACCAGATCGACGAGTTCGCGCACCACCACGGTGGCGAAGCATCCGGCCGGAAGGACGAATTCCAGTTGCAGGATATCAGGCTCGGGATAATGCCACGTCAGGCCGCCAATAGGGAGCCGCAGGATGCGCCGTTCGTGACTCATGCCTGCATTGGCCAACCATTGGCACAGCAATGCATGCTGCTCGCCTATCGTCGTCTCCAGCGTCGCGGCCGCGCCGGCAGCAGGAGACGGGCCTTCGCCCCACATCGGGCCGGTAGGATGCAAGTCCAGAATGGCCAGGCGAGGGTCTGAACATTCCTGTTCACCCGCCGAAAAAAAACTGCGGCTATCGGTGAATGCCAACAGGTCACCGATTTGGGCCCGCTGCCAGCTGCCGTCGGCAACGCGGGCAGCCAGTACCTGGTTGAACAGGTAGCTGCGGGCAGCCGAGAGCAGCCGCGAACGCACGTTGCGCTGCTCGGGCAGGGCCTTGCGGGCAGCCCAGTGCTGGGCATCCTGGACATTGCCGCCGCCATGCCCGAAACGCTGGCCGCCGAAGTAGTTTGGCACACCCTGCTGTTTGAGCGCCTGCAGGCGGGCATCGAGGGCAGCATGATCAGCCGCCAGCGCCGTTAGGCGCAGGGTGAAGCCATTGGCCGAATGGGCGCCGCGCTGCAGTTTGCGCTGGTGACGCACCTGCTTGAGCACACGCAGGGTGGCATCTTCGGCACGCGACAGGTCGGGGTCTGCCTTGCCAGGCAGGTGCAGGCTGAACCACTGGCGCGTCAGGGCCTGGCGGTCCTTGAGGCCGGCGTAGCTGATCGAGCGCACCGGCACACCAGCGGCTCGCGCCAGGCGGCGGGCAGCTTCCTCAGTGTTGAGGTCGCGCTTCTCAACCCACAACCATAGATGCTCGCCCTGGCCCGAAAGCGGAATGTCCAGCACCTCATCGACCTGGAAGTCTTCGGCCACAGCCTTGAGTATCGCAGTGCCCAGGGGTTGGCCCGATGCGCGCGGGCCCAGCAGTTCCAGTTCGGTCATGCTGGCAGCAGCAGGGCGACCGCGTGCACGGCGATACCCTCCTCGCGGCCGGTGAAACCGAGTTTCTCGGTGGTAGTGGCCTTGACGTTGACCTGGTCGAGTTCGACCTGCAGGTCCTCGGCGATCCGTTGGCGCATGGTTTCGATATGCGGAGCCATTTTCGGCGCCTGGGCAACGATGGTGGCGTCGACATTACCGACTTTCCAGCCTTTGGCCTGGACGATGCGGACCACATGGCGCAGCAGCACGCGGCTGTCGGCGCCCTTGAATTGCGGGTCGGTATCGGGGAAGTGCTTGCCAATGTCCCCAAGCCCCGCCGCGCCAAGCAAGGCATCGCTCAGGGCATGCAGCAGCACGTCACCGTCGGAGTGGGCCAGGAGGCCGTATTTGTGGGGGATACGCACCCCACCCAGGGTAATGAAATCACCGTCGCAAAAACGGTGCACATCGTAGCCGTGGCCAATACGCATAGAAAAACGCCCTGATTGAGTCAGGGCGTGATTCTACCTTCATTTGGAGCTGCAAGCTGCAAGCTGCAAGCCACAAGCAAAAAGCAGGCGTTGTGCTGCCCGCACTTTCTTGCGGCTTGAAGCTTGCAGCGTGTAGCTGCAGCCCTACCCCCGGCCAAGTGCCACTGCGTGATGGCGCAGGTGCTCATCGATGAAGCTGGCGATGAAGTAATAGCTATGGTCATAGCCAGGTTGCAGGCGCAGGCTCAGCGCATGCCCCCCTTTGCGGGCCGCCTGCTCCAGCGCTTCAGGCTTGAGCTGCTTGGCAAGGAAGTCGTCACGGTCGCCCTGATCCACCAGCAACGGCGGGCATTCGCCCGCTGGCGTCTCGGCAAGCAGCACACTGGCATCCCACTCGCGCCAGCGCGCCCGGTCTTCACCCAGATAACGGCTGAAGGCCTTTTCACCCCAAGGGCAATCCATCGGATTGCTGATCGGCGAGAACGCCGACACAGAGCGGTAGCGCCCCGGGTTGCGCAGGGCGCAGACCAGCGCGCCGTGCCCACCCATGGAGTGGCCACTGATGCTGCGCTGATCCGAGGCCGGGAAGTGCGCCTCGATCAGCTCTGGCAGCTCCTGGACCACATAGTCGTGCATGCGGTAGTGCTTCGCCCAAGGCTGCTGGGTGGCATTGAGGTAGAAGCCGGCGCCCAGGCCGAAGTCCCAGGCGCCGTCAGGGTCGCCCGGCACCTGCTCGCCACGCGGGCTGGTATCGGGCGCGACGATGATCAGGCCAAGCTCGGCGGCCAGGCGCTGGGCGCCGGCCTTCTGCATGAAGTTCTCGTCGGTGCACGTCAGGCCGCTGAGCCAGTACAGCACTGGCAGCTTTTCGCCCTGTTCGGCCTGCGGCGGCAGGTAAACGGCGAACACCATGTCGCAACCCAGCACCTTGGAGTGATGCCGGTAACGCTTGTGCCAGCCGCCGAAGCTTTTCTGGCAGGAGATGTTATCCAGGCTCATGGCTCACCTCAGAAGTGGATCACGCTGCGGATGCTCTTGCCTTCATGCATCAGGTCGAACGCCTTGTTGATATCTTCAAGGCCCATGGTATGCGTGATGAAGGTGTCCAGCGGAATCTCGCCCTTCTCGGACATTTCCACGTAGCTTGGCAGTTCGGTACGGCCGCGCACGCCACCGAAGGCAGAACCGCGCCAGACGCGACCGGTCACCAGCTGGAACGGGCGAGTGGCGATTTCCTGGCCGGCACCGGCGACACCGATGATCACCGACTCACCCCAACCCTTGTGGCAGCACTCCAGGGCCGCGCGCATCAGTTGCACGTTGCCGATACATTCGAACGAAAAGTCCACGCCGCCATCGGTAAGGTCGACGATCACTTCCTGGATCGGGCGATCGTAATCCTTCGGGTTGATGCAGTCGGTGGCGCCCAGTTGACGGGCGATCTCGAACTTGGCCGGGTTGATGTCGATGGCGATGATGCGCGATGCCTTGGCTTTGACTGCGCCTATGACCGCCGACAGGCCGATACCGCCCAGGCCGAAGATGGCCACTGTGTCACCCGGCTTGACCTTGGCAGTGTTGAGCACCGCACCGATACCGGTGGTCACGCCGCAACCGAGCAGGCAGACCTTTTCCAGCGGCGCTTGCTTCTGGATCTTGGCGACGGAGATTTCCGGCAGCACGGTGTACTCGGAGAACGTCGAGGTGCCCATGTAGTGGAACAGCTGCTGGCCCTTGTACGAGAAACGGGTGGTGCCGTCCGGCATCAACCCCTTGCCCTGGGTGGCACGTATGGCCTGGCACAGGTTGGTCTTGCCCGAGCGGCAGAATTTGCACTGACCACACTCAGGGGTATACAGCGGGATCACGTGATCGCCGACCGCCACGGAGGTGACGCCCTCACCTACCGCCTCGACGATCGCGCCACCCTCATGACCCAGAATCGACGGGAAGATACCTTCCGGGTCGGCACCCGAGAGGGTATAGGCGTCAGTGTGGCAAACACCGCTGGCCACAACACGCAGCAGGACTTCGCCGGCCTTGGGCATGGCCACATCCACTTCGACGATTTCCAGAGGTTTCTTGGCCTCGAAGGCTACAGCGGCACGGGACTTGATCATCAAAGGTCTCCAGACAAAGGGTCAGTTCAGACATGCAGTGTAATTCAGCTTGTTTTGATGAATAATCGCGATGAAGACAAAACATTATTGCCGTACAGGGACAATCAATGAGCAGCCGCTGGGAGGGTATCGATGAATTCGTAGCCGTGGCCGAATCGGGCCAATTCACGGCCGCTGCCGAGCGCATGGGCGTATCGTCGTCGCACATAAGCCGGCAGATCGCCCGCCTTGAGGAGCGTTTGCAAACCCGCCTGCTGTATCGCAGCACGCGTCGCGTGACCCTGAGTGAGGCCGGGCAGACATTCCTGCAACATTGCCAACGCCTGCAGGATGGCCGTGAAGAAGCACTGCGTGCCATGGGCGACTTGGCCAGCGAACCCAAGGGGCTATTGCGCATGACCTGTGCTGTGGCTTATGGCGAGCGCTTCATCGTGCCGCTGGTGACGCGCTTCATGGCGCTGTATCCACAGTTGCGGGTCGAGGTGGAGTTGAGCAACCGCACGCTGGACCTGCTGCACGAAGGCATGGACCTGGCGATTCGCCTGGGGCGGCTTGCCGATTCGAGGTTGGTGGCGACGCGCCTGGCGCCACGGCGCATGTACCTGTGCGCTTCACCCGCCTACCTTGAGCGCTACGGCCGTCCGCACAGCCTGTCGGAACTGGCCCGGCACAACTGCCTGGTGGGCAGCACGGACCTGTGGGCGTTGCAACAGGACGGGCGCGAGATCAGCCAGCGGGTGCAGGGCAACTGGCGGTGCAACAGTGGCCAGGCGGTGCTGGATGCCGCTTTGCTGGGAATGGGGCTGTGCCAGCTGCCGGATTACTACGTACTGGAACACCTCAACAGCGGCGCGCTGGTGTCGCTGCTGGAGGCGCATCAGCCGCCCAATACGGCGGTGTGGGCGCTGTATCCGCAGCAGCGGCACTTGTCGCCCAAGGTTCGGCGGCTGGTGGATTATCTGAAGGAAGGGTTGGCGGGGATGCCTGAGTACCGAATGGTCTGACAGTTTACCGGGTCCGCTTTGCGGCCCAATCGCCGGCAAGCCCCCACTGGGTTTGCGCTGAACTTGAGAGCAGCGGGGTAACCTGTGGCCGGCAAGCCGGCGATTGGGCCGCGAAGCGGACCCGGAAATCTCAACGGCGCCCTGACCAACGCTGGCGCAGCCACTCCAGGTCTTCCGGGCGGGTCACCTTGATGTTGTCGCTGCGCCCTTCGATCAGCCGCGGCGCCTGGCCGGACCATTCGATGGCCGAAGCTTCATCGGTGACCACCACATCGGACACCAGACACTCGGCCAAGGCCCGATGCAAAGCCCCCAGGCGGAACATTTGAGGCGTAAAGGCCTGCCAGATGGTACTGCGATCCACGGTGGCGCTGACCCGGCCATTGGCATCGGCGCGCTTTAGCGTGTCACGCGCAGGCACCGCCAGCAGCCCTCCTACAGGGTCATCAGCCAACTGCGACAACAGACGGTCAAGATCCGCGCGTGCCAGGTTCGGACGCGCCGCATCGTGCACCAACACCCAGTCAGTGTCCGCCGCACCTTGGGCATGCAACAGCAACAAGGCATTGAGCACCGAGTCGGCGCGCTCACGCCCACCTGACGCACGCTGGATGCGGGGGTCGCTGGCGCAGCGCAAGCCAGGCCAGTAAGGATCATCCGCAGCAATGCTGACCACCACGCCCTTGAGCGCCGGATGGCCAAGAAAACAGTCGAGGCTATGCTCGAGAAGGGTCTGCCCACCCAATTGCAAATACTGCTTCGGGCGGTCGGCAGCCATGCGGGCACCAACACCCGCAGCAGGAATCACGGCCCAGAAGGCCGGTAGGGTTTCGATCATTTTTGCGGCAGCTGGAAGAGGGTTTCACCCTCTTTGACCATCCCCAATTCGTGACGAGCCCGTTCTTCAACGGTCTCCATACCTTTTTTCAATTCCAGGACCTCGGCATAGAGCACGCGGTTACGCTCCAGCAGCCGCTCGTTCTCGGCATGCTGCTCGTCGATCTGCTGCTTGAGCTCAGCCACTTGCGCCAGGCTGCCGTTACCCACCCACAGGCGGTACTGCAGGCCACCAAGCAGCAGGAGCAGGACAAGGAACAACCAATAGGGACTGCGCATCAAGGTATCCAGGTTAAAAAGACCGCCGCGAACAGGCAGACCTCAAATAGCACGAAGCCTGGCCGAGGCCAGGCTTCGTCGACAGAAACCCGCATCATGTGTCAGAAATTTCAGTAAGAAAGTTCCGACAGCTTCGGCTGCTGTCTTTTTACCATCTCTTGCTTAGCCGCGAAACTCGGCACGACCGCGGTAAACCGCTTTGGCGCCCAGTTGTTCTTCGATGCGCAGCAACTGGTTGTACTTGGAGACGCGGTCGGAACGGCACAGCGAGCCGGTCTTGATCTGGCCAGCGGCGGTACCCACAGCCAGGTCGGCAATGGTCGAGTCTTCGGTTTCACCGGAGCGATGCGAGATCACAGCGGTGTAGCCTGCGGCCTTGGCCATCTGGATGGCTTCCAGGGTTTCGGTCAGCGAGCCGATCTGGTTGAACTTGATCAGGATCGAGTTACCGATGCCCTTCTCGATGCCTTCCTTGAGGATCTTGGTGTTGGTCACGAACAGGTCGTCACCGACCAGTTGCACCTTCTCGCCGATCTTGTCGGTGAGGATCTTCCAGCCAGCCCAGTCGGACTCATCCAGACCGTCTTCGATCGAGATGATCGGGAAGCGCTCGGTGAGGCCTTTCAGGTAGTCGGCAAAGCCTTCGGCGTCGAACGACTTGCCTTCGCCGGACAGGTTGTACTTGCCGTCTTCGTAGAATTCGGAGGCCGCGCAGTCGAGGGCCAGGGTCACGTCGGTGCCCAGTTTGTAGCCGGCTTTTTCCACGGCTTCAGCGATGGCGCCCAGGGCGTCTTCGTTGGAAGCCAGGTTCGGCGCGAAGCCACCTTCGTCACCCACTGCGGTGTTCAGGCCACGGGCCTTGAGCACAGCCTTGAGGTGATGGAAGATCTCGGTGCCCATGCGCAGGCCATCGGAGAAGGTCTTGGCGCCAACCGGCTGCACCATGAACTCCTGGATGTCGACGTTGTTGTCGGCGTGCTCGCCACCGTTGATGATGTTCATCATCGGAACCGGCATCGAATACTGGCCTGGGGTGCCGTTGAGGTTGGCGATGTGCGCGTACAGCGGCAGGTCCTGGTCCTGGGCAGCAGCCTTGGCAGCAGCCAGGGAAACAGCCAGGATGGCGTTGGCGCCCAGCTTGGCCTTGTTCTCGGTACCGTCCAGTTCGATCATGGCGCGGTCCAGAGCCTTCTGGTCGGAAGGGTCCTTGCCCAGCAGCAGGTCACGGATCGGGCCGTTGATGTTGCCAACAGCTTTCAGCACGCCCTTGCCCATGTAACGGCTCTTGTCGCCATCACGCAGCTCCAGCGCTTCGCGCGAGCCGGTGGAAGCACCGGACGGCGCGCAAGCGCTGCCGATGATGCCGTTGTCGAGCAGTACATCGGCTTCCACGGTGGGGTTGCCACGCGAATCGAGAACTTCACGACCTTTGATGTCGACGATTTTTGCCATTGTTGTAAGCACTCCAGAATTGACGAAAACAACGCAGCTTTAGGAAATTCTTGCCTTGCACCAGGCGTAGATGCAGCAGGCAGGCCTGGCAGAAGCAGCCCCTGACCGGCGGGTCAGGGGCAGAACGGACGGTACTTTACCCGAGAAATGAGCTTTGCGCGGTTTATACCGTCGGAAAACTCACAAAGCCTGGGCTCAGGCCTTGTTCTTCTGCGCCAGAGCAGCCTTGACGAAGCCGCTGAACAGCGGGTGGCCATCACGCGGGGTCGAGGTGAACTCAGGGTGGAACTGGCAGGCGACGAACCACGGGTGGTCCTTGGACTCGACCACTTCAACTAGCGCACCGTCTTCGGAACGACCGGATACCACCAGGCCAGCATCGACCAGTTGCGGCAGCAGGTTGTTGTTCACTTCGTAGCGGTGGCGATGGCGCTCGGTGATCACGTCCTTGCCATAGCAGTCATGCACCTTGGAGCCGGCAGCCAGTTGGCAATCCTGCGCACCCAGGCGCATGGTGCCACCCAGGTCGGAGGCTTCGGTACGGGTCTCGACAGCGCCAGTGGCATCGGCCCACTCGGTGATCAGGCCAACGACCGGGTGGCCGCTGTTGCGATCGAACTCGGTGGAGTTGGCGTCTTTCCAGCCCATCACATTGCGGGCGAATTCGATCACGGCAACTTGCATGCCCAGGCAGATACCCAGGTATGGCACCTTGTTCTCACGGGCATACTGCACCGCGGTGATCTTGCCTTCCACGCCACGCAGGCCGAAACCGCCCGGTACCAGAATGGCGTCTGCGCCTTCGAGCAGGCTGGTGCCCTGGTTTTCGATATCTTCGGAATCGATGTAACGCAGGTTGACCTTGGTGCGGTTGGTGATGCCGGCGTGGCTCATCGCTTCGATCAGCGACTTGTACGCGTCCAGCAGCTCCATGTATTTGCCGACCATGGCGATGGTCACTTCGTGCTCAGGGTTGAGCTTAGCGTCGACTACCTTGTCCCACTCGGACAGGTCGGCGCTGCTGCACTGCAGGCCGAAGCGTTCGACGACGAAATCGTCCAGGCCCTGGGCATGCAGAATGCCCGGGATCTTGTAGATGGTGTCGGCGTCTTCAAGGGCAATCACCGCACGCTCTTCAACGTTGGTGAACTGGGCGATCTTGCGGCGCGACGAGCTGTCGATCGGGTGGTCGGAGCGGCAGACCAGCACGTCAGGCTGCAGGCCGATGGAGCGCAGTTCCTTGACCGAGTGCTGAGTCGGCTTGGTCTTGGTCTCACCAGCGGTGGCGATGTACGGCACCAGCGTCAGGTGCATCAGCATCGCGCGCTTGGCGCCGACTTCGAAGCGCAACTGGCGGATCGCCTCGAGGAACGGCTGCGACTCGATGTCGCCCACGGTACCACCGATTTCCACCAGGGCCACATCGGCATCGCCGGCGCCCTTGATGATGCGACGCTTGATCTCGTCGGTGATGTGCGGGATGACCTGGATGGTCGCGCCCAGGTAATCACCACGACGCTCTTTGCGCAGCACGTGCTCGTAGATGCGGCCGGTGGTGAAGTTGTTGTTCTGGGTCATGGTCGTGCGGATGAACCGCTCGTAGTGGCCCAGGTCGAGGTCGGTCTCGGCGCCGTCGTGGGTGACGAATACTTCACCGTGCTGGAACGGACTCATGGTGCCAGGATCGACGTTGATGTACGGATCCAGCTTGAGCATGGTGACCTTTAGCCCCCGCGCTTCCAGGATGGCCGCCAGGGAAGCCGAGGCAATGCCTTTCCCCAATGAAGAAACAACACCGCCCGTGACGAATATGTAGCGCGTCATGAAAAACCCTAGAAGTCTGCGTTAAGGCGGCCAGCGCCGCCGGAGAAAGCGAAGGAAGGCCGAAGCCCCCGATCACCTGCGTCAATCACAGTGCATCTCGAAAAACTGCCGCGTCTGTACAGACCAGGGTTAACCCCGGCATGGAGCTCGCTCGTCATTTCCAGAATCAGCCCAGCAAAAAACTGCGTGGTAATCGGCAACTGCCGTGTTTCCGAGGAACGCACAGAAGTTGTATCAAGAAGGGAGGGTAGTCTACCGGAATGTACCCTTCAGCTCAAACCTTGCGCGTTCGTCGGAGGCTGCCAGTGGAGCTGGCAATCGGCCTGCGCCAATCGGGGCAGATTGGCCACTGCCAGCAAGCGCTCGCCACGATACAGCAGTGGCAGGCGCGGTCGCACGAAGTGCGGGACGTGCAGCTCATTGAGCAGGCGCTTGAGGTCGCGCTTGCCCCGCCCTGGTATGTCCAGCACTTCCCCGCCCTGGCGGTAGGCGATGCGCAAATCACCTAGCGGGGCGCCCTGGAGGCTGACGCTGCCGTTCCCGGGCAATGGCAACGGGCTACCGGGCATCTCCCAGCGCAGCGTCCCGCCGACAGGCTGCAGCCAGTCGCCACACAACCACCAGATCCGCCCGTGGCTGCGCTCCAGCTTGCCGTCGGTCAGCTGCCAGGCAGGCTGGGAATCGACTGCCGCATCACGCAGGGCCGCCCAACCGGCCCAATGCCGGGTGTCGGGCAGGCGGGTGCGCAGGCTCAACCAATATTGCAGGGCATTGCGCTGACGGGCTGGCGAAAGCGCCACCAGGCTCGCGAGGTCAAGCGAGTCGATCCCTGACCACATGGCAGGCGCCCCCTCCCGCGCCACGGCCAGGTCAGCCTGGGCCAGCTCATCAAGCAGCCCTAGCGCCTCACCCAGATGCTCGGCACCGCGAGCCAGGGCCTGGCTGGCCTTCGGCCAACGCTGCTGCAATAGCGGGAACACCTCTGCGCGCAGGAAGTTGCGGGCAAAGGCCGTATCTGCGTTGGACGGATCTTCGGCCCAGATCAACCCATGGGTTTGTGCATATTCATGCAACTGCGCGCGAGAAACGTTGAGCAGCGGCCTGACCACGCGGCCGCGCCCCAGCGGGCGCTGCTGCGGCATTGCGGCCAGGCCACGCAGGCCGGCACCGCGCAGAAGCCGGAACAGTAAGGTTTCGGCCTGATCATCACAGTGCTGCCCCGTGAAAAGGACGTCGCCCGCGCCAAGAACGGTACCGAATGCCGCATACCGAGCATCGCGCGCAGCCTGCTCCAGGCTCGCCCCGGCAGGGACCTGAACGTGGATGACGGTGAGTTCGATGCCCAGCCGCTCACACACCGCGGTGCAATGGCCTGGCCAGGCATCGGCGGCAGGTTGCAGGCCGTGGTGGATGTGGATGGCATGGAGCGGCGGCGTTGCGTGGATGCGGGCGTAGTCGGCCAGCCAGTGCAGGAGGACGGTGGAGTCGAGGCCACCGGAGAAGGCGATGTACCAGGCAGGGGCATTGAGCCAAGGGGTGAGGTTGATCATTGGAGCCTCACGCGGCTTGAAAGCGTTGGGGGCGCTTTGCGCCCCCAGCGGTGCATCAGAGACCGTAGCTCATCAAGCGCTCATAACGACGGGCCAGCAGCGTGTCGTTGTCGAGCTTGCCGAGCATGTCCAGCTGCTGAACCAGGTCAGCGCGAATGCTTTCGGACATCTGCGCCGGGTCACGATGGGCGCCGCCCAGCGGTTCCTGGATGACCTTGTCGACGATGTTCAGGCTTTTCAGGCGCTCGGCGGTGATGCCCATGGCCTCGGCAGCGTCCGCGGCCTTGTCTGCGGTCTTCCACAGGATCGAGGCGCAACCTTCCGGCGAGATCACCGAGTAAGTGGAGTATTGCAGCATGTTCAGCTGGTCACACACACCGATGGCCAGTGCACCGCCGGAACCACCTTCACCGATGACGGTGGCGATGATCGGGGTCTTCAGGCGTGCCATGACCCGCAGGTTCCAGGCGATCGCCTCGCTCTGGTTGCGTTCTTCTGCGTCGATGCCTGGGTATGCACCCGGGGTGTCGATGAAGGTCAGGATAGGCATCTTGAAGCGCTCGGCCATTTCCATCAGGCGGCAAGCCTTGCGGTAGCCTTCAGGGCGCGGCATGCCGAAGTTGCGGCGAACCTTTTCGCGCACTTCACGGCCCTTCTGGTGGCCGATGACCATGACCGGCTTGCCATCCAGGCGCGCGGTACCACCGACGATGGCAGCATCATCTGAGAAGTGACGGTCGCCGTGCAGCTCTTCGAACTCGGTGAAGATGTGCTCCAGGTAGTCCAGGGTGTAAGGACGACGCGGGTGACGGGCCAGGCGGGCGATCTGCCAGCTGGTCAGGTTGCCGAAGATGCTTTCGGTCAGGGTGTTGCTCTTGTCTTGCAGACGGGCAATTTCATCGCTGATGTTCAGCGAGTTGTCGTTACCCACCAAACGCAGCCCTTCGATCTTGGCTTGCAGGTCGGCAATCGGCTGTTCGAAATCGAGAAAATTCGGGTTCATAGTCATCCGTCTTGGGTCTACGGCCAGGCGGCCGGCCGGTTGATCCGTTTGGCGCCCTACCTTAAGGGATCAGGCGCATTCAGGTCGAGATTAAATTTCGTCGGTTCAACGATATTGCAGGAAGACGTTCTCACGCCCGAACTGGTCACGCAGCGCCTGAATCAAGCCATCGGCCGGGTCGATCGACCACTGGTCGCCGAACTGCAGCATCGCCTTGGCGTCGCTGCCGGTGTATTCGAGGGTGATCGGGCAACCACCGCGATGGCGGGTGATCAGCTCGCCCAGCCAGTTCAGGCGGTCGCCCTTGAGGGCATCGTGGGTGATCTTCAGGCGCAGGCTCTCGGCCAGCTTGGTACGGGCATCTTCCATGGTCATCACCTGCTTGACGCGCAGGCGCAGGCCACCGGAGAAGTCGTCATTGCTGACCTCACCTTCAACCACGACCATGGCATCGTTCTGCAACAACGCCTGAGCCCCCATGAAGGCATCGGCGAACAGCGACGCTTCGATGCGCCCGGAGCGGTCATCAAGGGTGACAAAGCCCATCTTGTCGCCCTTCTTGTTCTTCATCACGCGCATGGCAATGATCATGCCGGCGATAGTCTGCGTCTCGCGGGAGGGCTTCAGATCGATGATGCGCTGGCGGGCGAAACGGCGGATCTCCCCTTCATATTCATCGATCGGGTGGCCGGTGAGGTATACGCCAAGGGTATCCTTCTCGCCCTTCAGGCGCTCCTTGAGCGTCAGTTCACGCACCTTGCGGTGGTTGGCATAGACATCGGAGTCCTCCTCGACGAACAGCCCGCCGAACAGGTCGACGTGACCGCTGTCTGCGGTGCGAGCGGTCTGCTCAGCGGCCTTGATCGCCTCTTCGAGGGCAGACAGCAAGGTCGCGCGATTAATGTCGATACTGGCGTGGTAGGCCTTGATCTCATCATGAAAGTGCGGGCCCAGCCGGTCCAGTGCGCCACTGCGGATCAGCGCATCGAGTGTGCGTTTGTTCACCCGCTTGAGGTCGACCCGCTCACAGAAGTCGAAAAGATCCTTGAATGGGCCACCCTGGTCGCGTGCCTCGACAATGGCCTCCACCGGGCCTTCACCCACGCCTTTGATGGCCCCCAGGCCATAGATGATGCGGCCGTCGTCATTGACCGTGAACTTGAACTCCGAGGCATTCACGTCGGGCGCATCGAGGCGCAGCTTCATGCTGCGCACTTCTTCGATCAGCACCACCACCTTGTCGGTGTTGTGCATGTCCGCCGACAGGACCGCGGCCATGAACGGCGCCGGATAATGAGTCTTGAGCCAGGCGGTCTGGTAAGACACCAGACCGTAGGCCGCCGAGTGGGACTTGTTGAAGCCGTAACCGGCAAACTTTTCCACCAGGTCGAAGATGTTGCCGGCGAGGTCTGCATCGATGTTGTTGGCGACGCAACCTTCGATGAAGCCACCGCGCTGCTTGGCCATTTCCTCAGGCTTTTTCTTACCCATGGCGCGGCGCAGCATGTCGGCGCCGCCGAGGGTGTACCCCGCCATGACCTGGGCAATCTGCATCACCTGTTCCTGATACAGGATGATGCCGTAGGTCGGCGCAAGAACGGGCTTGAGGCCTTCGTACTGGTAATCCGAGTGCGGGTAGGCGAGTTCGGCGCGGCCGTGCTTGCGGTTGATGAAGTCGTCCACCATGCCCGATTGCAGGGGGCCTGGGCGGAACAATGCCACCAGTGCGATAAGATCTTCCAGGCAGTCGGGCTTGAGCTTTTTGATCAGCTCCTTCATGCCGCGCGATTCGAGCTGGAATACCGCCGTGGTTTCGGCCTTCTGCAGCAACTCGTAGGTCTTGCGATCGTCCAGCGGGATGAAGTCGATGTTGACGTCGGGCAGGTTGTTCTTGGCCTGCTCGCGGTTGATCGTCTCCATCGCCCACTTGATGATGGTCAGGGTACGCAGGCCAAGGAAGTCGAACTTGACCAGGCCGGCGGCCTCGACATCGTCCTTGTCGAACTGGGTCACCAGGCCGCCGCCCTCTTCATCACAGGCGATCGGCGAGAAATCGGTGAGCTTGGTCGGGGCGATTACCACACCACCGGCGTGCTTGCCGGTACCCCGGGTGACACCTTCGAGCTTGAGCGCCATCTCCCAGATTTCGCGGGCGTCTTCGTCGCCCTTGAGGAAGTCGCGCAGGATTTCTTCCTGCTCATACGCCTTCTCCAGGGTCATGCCCACTTCGAACGGGATCATCTTCGACAAACGGTCGGCCAGGCCATAGGACTTGCCCTGCACCCGCGCCACGTCGCGTACCACCGCCTTGGCGGCCATGGTACCGAAGGTGATGATCTGGCTGACCGCATTGCGCCCGTAGGCGTCGGCCACGTAGTCGATCACCCGGTCGCGGCCATCCATGCAGAAGTCGACGTCGAAGTCGGGCATGGAAACACGTTCGGGGTTGAGGAAACGTTCGAACAGCAGGTCGTAGGCCAGAGGATCGAGGTCGGTGATCTTCAGTACGTAGGCCACCAGCGAGCCGGCACCCGAACCACGGCCCGGGCCTACCGGCACGCCGTTGTTCTTGGCCCACTTGATGAAGTCCATCACGATCAGGAAGTAACCCGGGAAACCCATCTGGATGATGATGTCCAGTTCGAACTTCAGGCGGTCCAGGTAGAGCTGGCGCTTCTCTTCGTAATTGGGCGTGGTCTCCTTGGGCCAGAGCACCGCCAGGCGCTCCTCCAGGCCTTCGTGCGAAACATGGCGCAAGTAGTCGTCGATGCCCATGCCATTGGGCGTCGGGAAGTCGGGCAGGAAGTACTTGCCCAGCTGGACCTGGATGTTGCAGCGTTTGGCGATTTCGACGGTGTTGGCAATCGCGTCGGGCAAGTCGCTGAACAGCTCGGCCATTTCATCCGCGCTTTTGAGGTACTGCTGGTCGCTGTACATGCGCGGGCGACGCGGGTCGTCCAGGGTCCAGCCTTCACCGATGCACACGCGGCTTTCGTGGGCGTCGAAGTCCGACTGCTTGATAAAACGCACATCATTGGTGGCCACCAGCGGCGCGCCGACCTTGTCGGCCAGCGCCACGGCAGCGTGCACGTATTCTTCATCACCGGCACGATTGGTACGCTGCACCTCGACGTAAAAACGTTCAGGGAACATGCCCATCCAGTCGTGCAGCAGCGCCTCGGCCTCAGTGGTACGGCCGGCCATCAGGGCCATACCGATATCGCCCTCTTTGCCGGCGGACAGGGCAATCAGACCTTCGCTGGCCGGGGCGATCCACTCACGCTGCAGAATGACCAGGCCATTGCGCTGGCCGTCAGTCCAGCCTCGGGAGATCAGCTCGGTAAGGTTGCGGTAACCCTTGGGGTTCATCGCCAGGAAGCAGATGCGCGACAGCGGCGCTTCAGGGTCGGCACCGGCCAGCCACAGGTCAGCACCGCAGATCGGCTTGATGCCCGCGCCCATGGCGGCCTTGTAGAACTTCACCAACGCGCACATGTTGCTCTGGTCGGTGATCGCCACCGCGGGCATGTTCATCCCGGCCAGCGCCTTGGCCAGCGGTTTGATCCGCACCAGACCGTCGACCAGCGAAAATTCGGAGTGGACGCGCAGGTGAACGAAGGGAACCGACATGGAAGATCCTGTAGCAGTGCTGAACGACAAGGGCGGGATTGTAGCGTAAAAGCGAGGGGGTTTTGGGGACGCAAGACGCCCCCAACAGGCTAGATCAGAGAATCGGTAATGCCTTCGCGGGCTTCCCAAGCGGCCCGTACCGGCGCAAAGGAGCGCCGATGAATGGGCGTGGGCCCTAGCCGGGCCAAGGCTTGCAGGTGTACCGGCGTCGGATACCCCTTGTGCCCGCCAATCCCATAGCCCGGATAGATCAGCTCGAATGCGCTCATCTCGCGATCGCGGGTCACTTTGGCCAGGATCGACGCTGCAGCGATGGCTGGCACCTGGCTATCACCCTTGATAACCGGCGCAGCCGGCACCGACAGTTTGGGGCAGCGGTTACCGTCGATCAGTGCGAGCCTGGGTGTGACACTCAAGCCCTCCACTGCACGCTGCATGGCCAGCATGGTGGCCTGAAGAATGTTCAGCCGATCGATTTCCTCGACCTCGGCGCGCGCGATGCAAAAGCTCAGGGCTTTGGCACAGATCTCGTCGAACAGCGCTTCGCGCTTGGCTTCGGTGAGTTTCTTCGAGTCGTTGAGGCCGAGGATCGGCCGCGCCGGGTCAAGAATCACCGCCGCTGTGACGACCGCCCCGCACAGCGGGCCGCGCCCGACCTCGTCGACTCCGGCAACCAGGTCCTCGACCAGGTTGAAATCCAGTCCTATCTGCATGTCAGCGGTCCTTGAGCAAGGCCAGCACCGCGTCGGCTGCCTGGTTGGAGGCGTCGCGGCGCAGGGTGCGGTGAATCTCGTCGAAGCGCTCGGTCTGCTGGCTGCCGTCGGCCACCAGGGGGGCCAGGGTTTGCGCCAGGGCCTCGCTGGTGGCGGCATCCTGCAGCAACTCTGGCACCAACTCGCGCTGGGCGAGCAAGTTGGGCAACGACACGTAGGGGCTTTTCACCAGACGCTTGAGAATCCAGTAGGTCAGTGGCGCGAGGCGATAGGCAACGACCATGGGGCGCTTGTACAGCATGGCCTCCAGGGTGGCGGTACCCGACGCGATCAGCACCGCATCACAGGCTGCCAGGGCCTGATGCGACTGGCCATCGAGCAGCGTCAGCGGCAAGTCGCGACCTTCAAGCATCTGTTCGAGCTGTGCACGCCGTGCCCCATTAGCGCATGGCACTACAAAGTGCACGCCGGGTATCAGCTCGCCCAAGCGCTGCGCCGCATCCAGGAACAACGCCCCCAGGCGCCCGACTTCCCCGCCACGGCTGCCAGGCATCAGGGCAACCACCGGCCCTGCACCCAGCCCCAGCGCCATGCGCGCAGCCTGCCGATCCGCAGCCAACGGTATGGTATCGGCCAACGGATGGCCGACGAACCTAACCGGCACGCCCTGCTCTTCATAGAAGCGCGCTTCGAATGGCAGCAGCGTCAGCATCAGATCGCAACCTTCACGAATCTTCAGCACACGCTTCTGCCGCCATGCCCAGACCGAAGGGCTGACGTAGTGCACGGTCTTGATACCGGCCTGGCGTAGCTTCAGTTCGATATTGAGGGTGAAGTCAGGTGCATCGATGCCAATGAACACATCGGGCTTTTCGGCAATCAGGGTCTGGATCAGTACCTTGCGCCGCTTGAGCAGCTCACGCAGGCGCCCCAGCACTTCTACCAGGCCCATGACCGCCAGACGTTCCATGGGGAAATACGACTGCATGCCCTCGGCTTCCATCAGCGGGCCGCCGACGCCGATGAAACGCACCTGGGGATGGCGCGCCTTCAAGGCGCGCATCAGACCGGAACCGAGAATATCGCCGCTGGCCTCACCCGCAACCAGGGCTACGCAAAGTTGCGCCATGTCAGCGGGTAATGCCGCGGGCAGAATTCACGATCGACTGACGGAACAAGTCGACCTCTGGGTGTTTGCCTGCCAGCTCATCCAGTTCCTTGACCGCTTCTTCAACGGTCAGGCCCTGGCGGTAGACGATCTTGTAGGAACGACGCAGGGCATGGATGACCTCGTCGCTGAACCCGCGACGGCGCATGCCTTCGAAGTTCATGCTGCGGGCTTCGGCGGGGCTGCCGAATACCGTGACGAAAGCCGGAACGTCCTTGCCGATCGCCGTGCCCATGCCGGAGAAGGCATGCGCGCCGATGTGGCAGTACTGGTGCACCAGGGTGAAACCGGACAGGATCGCCCAGTCACCCACATGCACATGCCCGGCCAGCGCAGTGTTGTTGACCAGGATGCAATGGTTGCCGATCACACTGTCATGGCCGATGTGGGCATAGGCCATGATCAGGTTGTGGTCACCCAGCGTGGTTTCAGCGCGGTCCTGGACCGTGCCACGGTGAATGGTCACACCCTCGCGAATCACGTTGTGATCACCGATCACCAGGCGCGTTGGCTCCCCTTTGTACTTCAGGTCCGGGGTGTCTTCGCCGATCGAGGAAAACTGGTAGATGCGATTGTGCTTGCCGATCCGGGTCGGCCCCTTGAGCACCACGTGAGGACCAATGACGGTACCCTCCCCGATTTCGACATCAGGGCCAACGATCGACCACGGGCCGACCTCGACACCATCGGCCAGTTTGGCCGACGGATCGATGATCGCCCGCGGATCAATCGAATTCATAGCTCACGTTCCGCACAGGTGATCTCAGCCGAGCACACTGGCTTGCCATCGACCAGTGCCCGGCACTCGAACTTCCAGATGGTCTTCTTACGGCCGATGAACTTGGCCTCCAGCACCAACTGGTCGCCCGGCAGGACGGGCTGACGGAAACGCAGCTTGTCGGAACCGACGAAGTAATAGAGCGTGCCGTCGGCCGGCTTGGCGTCGAGCATCTTGAAACCGAGAATGCCTGCAGCCTGTGCCATGGCCTCGATGATCAGCACGCCTGGCATTACCGGGTGTTCCGGGAAATGCCCGTTGAAGAACGGCTCGTTGATGCTGACATTCTTGTAGGCACGAATGCTCTGGGCCTCGAAGTCCAGATCCGTTACACGATCCACCAACAGGAACGGGTAACGGTGAGGCAGGTATTCGCGAATCTCGTTGATGTCCATCATTTCGGGGGGAAGCCTGTAATAAGAATAGGGAGCGCAGGTGCTGACCACACGCTCCTTTTGCAATCCAAAGAGGAGCCAGCTAGCGACTGTTCACTCTTGCTCAGGAAATGGTATCAGCCTTCTGATGTCGGCTGGCCACCTGAGGTCACGGTATCGACACGTTTTTCCAGCTGCTGGAGACGTTTGGACATGTCATCCAGCTGGCGGATACGCGCAGCGCTCTTGCGCCAGTCAGCCAGTGGCTGCATGGCAGTGCCGGA
The DNA here is from genome assembly GCF_015751845.1 of Pseudomonas sp. M2. Taxonomy (NCBI): domain Bacteria; kingdom Pseudomonadati; phylum Pseudomonadota; class Gammaproteobacteria; order Pseudomonadales; family Pseudomonadaceae; genus Pseudomonas; species Pseudomonas sp. M2. Next base: position 3,688,252 of record NZ_JADOUD010000001.1, on the reverse strand, counting down.
AGAATACGCACCCGGTTCGGTGATCGAACGGGTGACCATGGTCATCCCGGAAACGAATACGTTGTCGCAGACATCAATGTGCCCCACCATGCCGACGCCACCGGCAATGGTGCAGTGCTTGCCAATGCGCGTGCTGCCGGAAATCCCGACGCAGGCAGCCATGGCCGTGTGCTCGCCGATCTGCACGTTGTGAGCGATCTGGATCTGGTTGTCGAGCTTGACGCCGTCGGCGATCCGCGTGTCGGACAACGCGCCCCGGTCGACAGCGGTGTTCACGCCGATTTCGACGTCATCACCTATGGTGACACCGCCGATCTGGGCGATCTTGCGCCATACGCCCTTCTCGTTGGCAAAGCCGAAGCCCTCACCACCGATCACCGCGCCAGACTGGATGACCACGCGCTTGCCTATGGTCACGTCGTGATACAGCGTGACCCGCGGTGCCAGCCAGCCACCCTCGCCAACCACACAACGGGCACCGATCACGCAATGCGCACCGATGCTGACGTTGGCGCCAATGCGTGCGCCGCTCTCGATGACCACGAACGGCCCGATGCTGGCACTGGCATCCACCTGCGCATCCTCGGCAACCACGGCGCTGGGATGAATTCCCGCTACAGCCTTGGGTTTGGGATCGAACAGGTGGGAAATGCGCGCGTAGGCCAGGTACGGGTCCGCCACGATCAGCGCATTGCCGGCAAAGCCTTCAGCATCTGCAGCCTGCAGCAACACCGCTGCTGCCTGGCAGTTATCCAGGTATTTGCGGTACTGCTTGTTGGCGAGAAAGCTCAACTGACCGGGGCCGGCCTCCTGCAAGGTGGCCAGCCCGGTGATCTGCAGCGCCTCGGAGCCTTTGAGAGTGGCCCCGAGGGCCTCGGCCAACTGGCCGAGCGTCATGGTCACGGTCATATCAACGGGCTTGGTTCATGCGCTCGATGACTTGGCGGGTGATGTCGTACTGAGGCTTGACATCAATGACCGCGCCACGCTCGAGGACCAGGTCGTAACCGCCTTTCTTGATCACTTCCTCGACAGCGCCGTCGAGCTTGGGCTTGAGCTGCTTGAGCATGTCGCGGTCAGCAACCGCCTTGGCTTCATTCAGTTCCTTGGACTGGAACTGGAAGTCACGGGCCTTTTGCTTGAATTCAAGCTCCAGGCGCTCACGCTCCGGCTGGGCCATCTTGTCGCCGCCTTTGATCAAGCGGTCCTGAATGCCTTTGGCGCTGCTTTCCAGGGTCTTGAGCTTGGTCAGCTGCGGGCCGAACTTCTTCTCGGCATCCACCGCGTATTTCTTGGCGGCATCAGATTCGAGCAACGCCATCTGATAGTTCAGCACGGCAACCTTCATTTCGGCGAAAGCCGGGGTGGCGACCAGCGCCGCGGCCAGTAAGGCCAGTTGAGTCAACTTACGCACGATGCACTCCTGGATAAACCGTTGTCGTTAAGCAAGGGCCGACCTTAGAAGGTCTGGCCCAGAGAGAATTGGAACACCTGGGTATCGGCATCGTCCGGCTTCTTCACCGGCATTGCCAGGCTGAAGCTCAACGGACCCAGCGCGGTGATCCAGGTCACACCCAGGCCCACGGAGCTGGCCATGTCCGAGAAACCGACCTTGGCGCAGTCAGGCTTGGAACCGCAATTGGTGTCGAACACGTTACCCACATCCCAGAACACGGAGGTGCGCAGCGAACGCTGGTCCTTCACGAACGGCAGCGGGAACAACAGCTCTACGCCACCTTGTACCAGGACGTTGCCACCGAACGGCAGTGGGTCTTGGTCCGGGTCTGCGATGGTGCCGGGATTCGAACCATTGCTCGGCGTACTGCGTGGGCCCAGGCTGCTGTCCTTGAAGCCGCGAACGGAGTTGAAGCCACCCGCATAGTAGTTCTCGTAGAACGGCAGGCCCGAAGTGCCACCGAAACCATCACCATAGCCCAATTCGGTGTGCAGGCGCAGGGTGTAGTCGTTGTTGATCGGTTTGAACAGCTGGCCGCGGTAGTCGAGCTTGTAGAACGAAAGGTCGCTGCCTGGAATGGTGGTTTCCAGGGTCAGGCTCTGGGAGTGACCACGGGTTGCCAGCACGCCTTTGTTCAGGGTCGACTCGGACCAGCCGACGGACGCCTTGAAGTTCAGGAAGCTGTCGCCTTCCTCCTCGAGGAAGTCGAAGATCTCGTCAACGGTATAGCGACCGGTCTTGATCTTGTCCTGCTGCACGCTGAGGCCGTAGGTCAGACGCGAGGTTTCACTGATCGGGTAGCCAAGGCTGACGCCTGCACCCAGGCTGTCGACCGCATAGCTGGCCACGTCAACGTCAAGGTCGTCGTAGTCGGTGCTGCGGTAGAACGCGTTGTAACCCAGGCTGACGCCGTCGGCAGTGAAGTAGGGGTCAACGAAACCGAAGTTGTAGCGGGTCTGGTATTCCGAACGGGTCAGGCCGATGGACACCTTGTTACCAGTACCGAGGAAGTTGGTCTGGCTGATCGAGCCGCCCAGGATCAGGCCGGCGCTCTGGGCGAAGCCCACGCTGGCGGTGATCGAGCCGGATGCCTGCTCTTCGACGCTGTAGTTGACGTCGACCTGGTCGTCGGTGCCCGGCACTGGCGGGGTCTCGACGTTGACTTCCTTGAAGAAGCCCAGGCGCTCCAGGCGGGTCTTGGACTGGTCGATCAGGTAGGTCGAAGCCCAGCCGCCTTCCATCTGGCGCATTTCGCGGCGCAGCACTTCGTCTTCGGTCTTGGTGTTGCCGCGGTAGTTGATGCGGTTGACGTAGGCACGCTTGCCCGGGTCGACCACGAACATGATGTCGACCGTGTGATCTTCGTCATTGGGCTGTGGCACGCCGTTGACGTTGGCGAAGGTATAGCCTTCGTTACCAAGGCGGCGGGTGATCAGCTCGGACGTGGTGGTCATCACCTTGCGCGAGAACACCTGGCCCGGCTGCACCAGCAGCAGCGACTTGACCTGGTCTTCCGGCACTTTCAGGTCGCCCGACAGCTTCACGTCACGAACGGTGTACTTCTCGCCTTCGTTGACGTTGACGGTGATGTAGACGTGCTTCTTGTCCGGGGTAATCGACACCTGGGTGGAAGCGATGTCCATGTTGATGTAGCCGCGGTCCAGGTAGTAGGAACGCAGGCGCTCCAGGTCACCGGAAAGTTTTTCGCGGGCGTACTTGTCGTCGTTCTTGAAGAACGACAGCCAGTTGGTGGTCTTGAGTTCGAACAGCTGCGCCAGTTCTTCATCGTCGAACACGGTGTTGCCGACGACGTTGATGTGCTGGATGGCAGCGACGGTGCCTTCGTTGATCTTGATCTTCAGGGCAACCCGGTTGCGCGGCTGCGGCACCACCTCGGCGTCGACCTCGGCCGAGTAGCGGCCCTGGGCCACGTACTGGCGCTGCAGTTCGTTACGCACGCCTTCGAGGGTGGCACGCTGGAAGATCTCGCCTTCGGCCAGGCCCGACTGTTTCAGGCCCTTCATCAGGTCTTCGGTGCTGATCGCCTTGTTGCCTTCGATCTCGATGCTCGACACCGACGGGCGCTCGACCACGTTGATGATCAGGACATCGCCGTCGCGGTTCAGCTGGATATCCTGGAAGAAGCCGGTCTTGAACAGCGAACGGGTCGACTCCACCAGGCGCCGGTCATCGGCCTGATCGCCCACGTTCAGGGGCAAGGCACCGAAAACGCTGCCGGCGGATACCCGCTGCAGGCCGTTTACACGAATATCGGAGATGGTGAAGGACTCGGCGTGAACTTCAGCGATCATCAATGCGGAGAGGACCGCAGTTAGCAGCAGACGTTTCATGAAGTCCTTTTATTCCAACTGGCAATAAACAACCTGCCGCAAATGGCGGCAGGTTTGCAATGCGAAGCTTTTATAGTCGACCCAGATCGTTGATCAGGGCGAGCAACATCACCCCTATGACCAAACTGATACCGATCTGGACCCCCCAACCTTGAACCCGATCCGACAATGGACGACCGCGCGCCCACTCGACCAGGTAAAACAGCAAATGCCCCCCATCCAGCACTGGAATGGGCAGCAGGTTAAGAACCCCCAGGCTAATGCTCAGGTAGGCGAGGAAATTCAGGAAATCCCCCACGCCGGACTGGGCTGAAGCGCCCGCCACTTTAGCAATGGTTATCGGTCCGCTCAAGTTTTTTACCGAGAGCTCACCGAACAGCATTTTCTTCAGGGATTCGAGGGTCAGGACGCTCATGTTCCACGTCCGGGAAAGGCCCTCGCCTACCGCATCCAGCGGACCGTAGCTGACCTCACGAAGCATGTCGGCAGGCCATTCGCCACTTTTCACCCCGGCACCCAGATAACCACCGGCAGCCTCGCCCTCACCTTTTCGTGCCAGTGTCACCGGCACATCCAGCGCTGCACCGTCGCGCTCGACACGCACCACCACCTTGGCTTCAGGGCGGGCGCGCACGCTATCGACAACCTGCTGCCAGTCAGTCAAGGCCACCCCATCGAGACTCAGCAGCCGATCACCGGTTTTCAGACCGGCAGCCGCCGCTGGCCCTTTTGGATCGATCTCGGCCAGCACGGGCGCAACCACAGGGCGCCATGGCCGCAGCCCGAGCGACTGAATCGGATCAGGCTCGTCCGCGCCCTTGAGCCAGCTGTCGAGCTTGACCTGCAACTGACGCTCGGCACTGGAGCCCTCATCGCGCACGCCAACCTGCAATGTTCCGCTTTCGCCCAGGCGACGCACCAACTGCAGATTGACGGCCGACCAGCCACTGGTCGCCTTGCCATCGATGGACACAATTTCCTGGCCGGCAACCAGGCCCGCCGATGCTGCCAGGCTGCCTGGCTCTACCGCACCGATGACCGGACGGATCTGCTGGGTACCGAGCATCGCCAGCAACCAGAAGAAAACGATGGCCAGCAGGAAGTTGGCAATCGGACCGGCGGCGACGATGGCGATGCGCTGGCGAACCGATTTGCGATTGAAGGACTGCTCGGCCAGCGCTGGCGGCACTTCGCCTTCACGCTCGTCGAGCATCTTGACGTACCCACCCAAAGGAATGGCCGCCACCACGAACTCGGTACCGTGGCGGTCATGCCAGCGCAATAGCCCGGGGCCGAAGCCCACGGAAAAGCGCAGCACCTTGACCCCGCAACGCCGGGCCACCCAGAAGTGGCCGAATTCGTGGAAAGTGACCAGTACACCCAGGGCCACCAGGGTGCCGATAATCATGTACAGCGCAGTCATGTCTTTCTCCGAATGACGTTCAGCGGAACGACTTTTCGCACATCCTCTGGGCCGGGCAGCATCAGCGGCCGTGGCGCCTCAACCACTCGCGGGACAACTCTCGGGCGCGCTGATCGGCAGCAAATACCGCATCCAGCGAAGGCACAGGCACCACGGCTTCCTGAGCCAGTACCTGTTCGATCATACCCGCGATCTCCGGGAAGCGGATACGCCGCTCAAGAAATGCATCGACCGCAACTTCGTTGGCCGCATTGAGTACCGCTGGCGCGCTGTTGCCCGCCTCGGCAGCCTGCCGCGCCAGGCGCAGGCACGGAAAGCGCAGTTCGTCGGGGGCCTGGAAATCCAGGCGAGCAATGGCGAACAGATCCAGCGGGGCCACACCAGAATCGATCCGCTCCGGCCAGGCAAGGGCGTTGGCAATGGGCGTGCGCATATCCGGGTTACCCAACTGGGCCAGCACCGAACCGTCAACGTAGTCCACCAGGGAATGGATAACGCTCTGCGGGTGCACCACCACTTCGACCTTGTCCGGCGCCGCATCGAACAACCAGCAAGCCTCGATCAGTTCCAGGCCCTTGTTCATCATGCTCGCCGAGTCCACCGAAATCTTGCGCCCCATGGACCAGTTCGGGTGGGCACAAGCCTGCTCTGGCGTGACATCGGCCAAGTCAGCCTGAGGCGTCTCGCGAAACGGCCCGCCCGAGGCTGTCAGCAGAATGCGACGCACGCCCACCTGGCTCAGACCACGGTCATAGTCACCCGGCAGGCACTGGAAGATGGCATTGTGCTCGCTGTCGATCGGCAGCAGCACCGCACCACTGCGGCGCACAGCTTCCATGAACAGCGCGCCGGACATCACCAGCGCCTCCTTGTTGGCCAGCAGCACCTTCTTGCCCGCCTCGACGGCGGCCAGTGTCGGGCGCAAGCCAGCAGCGCCGACGATGGCAGCCATCACCGCATCCACTTCAGGGGCGGCCGCAACCTCACACAGGCCCGCCTCCCCTTCGAGCACCTCGGTGGCGCAGCCCGCAGCCGCCAGGCCTTCACGCAAGCGCACGGCTGCTTCGCCGTTGGGCACCACGGCATAGGCCGGGCGATGCAGCACGCACAGCGCCAGCAGTTGATCGATGCGCGAATAGCCGCTCAATGCAAATACCTGGTAGCGCTCGGGATGGCGGGCAATCACATCCAGGGTACTGAGGCCGATGGAGCCGGTGGCGCCCAGGACCGTAATGCGCTGTAGCGCTGTCACATCACACCCCATTCAGCAGCCCACAGCAATACCGCGAAAACCGGGATGGCCGCAGTCAGGCTGTCGATGCGGTCAAGCACCCCGCCATGGCCAGGCAGCAGGTTGCTGCTGTCCTTGATACCGGAGCGGCGCTTGAACATGCTCTCGGTCAGGTCACCAATCACCGATGACATGACCACCAGCGCAGCCCCCACGAGCCCCAGCAGAATCTGGCCGACGCCCCAATCGCGAGTGATGCCGACCGCAAGCGTAATCACCAGGCTGACCGCCAGGCCGCCATAGACGCCTTCCCAGCTTTTACCCGGGCTGACTTGGGCAGCCAGCTTGCGCTTGCCGAAAGCACGGCCAGAGAAGTACGCGCCGATATCGGCCGCCCACACCAGCACCATGACAGACAGGATAAGCCAGTTACCCAGCGGCCAGTGCTTGAGCAGCACCAGCCCTTGCCAGGCAGGCAGCAGGATCAGCAGACCGATCAGCAGACGGCAGGCAGCACTGGCCCACAGCTCACTGCTGCGCGGATAAGTCAGCACCAACCAGGTGGCCATGCCCCACCAGATGACCGACGCACCAAGCACCCAGGGCGCCAGGTCAGGCATCAGGTAGAGCAGCATCAGCACACCGGCGACGACAGCGGCATAGGCAATGCGCAGCGGCTGGGCCATCAGCCCGGCCAGGCGCGCCCACTCCCAGGCCGCCAGGGTCACCACCAAGCCGATGAACAGAGCGAAATCCCCGCCGTTGAGCAGGAAGAAACCACCCAGCGCGACCGGCAGCAGGATCAGCGCGGTAATGATGCGTTGTTTAAGCATTAAGCACGAGCTCCAGCCTCGACCTGCTCGCTGGTCTTACCGAAGCGGCGCTGGCGCGAAGCGAAATCGGCCAGAGCATTGCGCATGGCCTCGTGTTTGAAGTCCGGCCAGTACAGGTCGGAGAAATACAGTTCGGCATAGGCCAACTGCCACAGCAGGAAGTTGCTGATGCGGTGCTCACCACCGGTGCGGATGCACAGGTCCGGCAACGGCAATTCGCCCGTCGCCAAGCAGGCTTGCAAAAGCCCTGGAGTGATGTCGTCCGGACGCAGATGGCCGGCCTGAACCTCACGCGCCAGGCGCTGGGCGGCCTGGGCAATATCCCACTGGCCACCGTAGTTGGCGGCGATCTGCAGGATGAAGCGATTATTGCCGGCGGTCTGCGCCTCGGCCTCACGCATGGCGGCCTGCAGCTCTGGATGGAAACGCGAACGGTCGCCAATGATGCGCAGGCTGATATTGTTCTCGTTCAGGCGTTTGGCCTCACGGCGCAGCGCCGAGAAGAACAGCTCCATCAACGCCCCCACTTCCTCGGCAGGGCGCTGCCAGTTCTCACTGGAGAAGGCGAACAGGGTCAGCACCTCGACCCCGGACTTGGCGCATACCTCGATAACCGCACGTACGGCATCGACGCCGGCCTTGTGCCCGGCTACGCCGGGCAACAGGCGCTTCTTCGCCCAGCGATTATTGCCATCCATGATGATCGCGACGTGTCGCGGCACCGAAGACGGTGCCGCCAGCTTGGTCTTTTCCATTAAAAAACCTCGGCCTTAGACGGCCAACAGGTCCTTTTCCTTGGCTTTGAACGCAGCGTCGATTTCGGCGACGAACTTGTCGGTCAGCTTCTGGATCTCGTCAGCAGCACGACGCTCTTCGTCTTCGCTGATTTCCTTGTCCTTGGTCAGCTTCTTCAGGTCGGCCAGGGCATCACGACGCACGTTGCGCACGGCAACCTTGGCGTCTTCGGCAACGGCGCTGGCCTGCTTGGTGTAACCCTTGCGGGTTTCCTCGGTCAGGGCCGGCATCGGTACACGGATGGTGGTGCCGGCGCTGGACGGGTTCAGGCCCAGATCGGAAGTCAGGATGGCCTTCTCGATGGCAGCGCTGAGGTTCTTGTCGTGGGCGACGATCTTCAGGGTGCGCGCATCTTCAACAGAGACTGCAGCGACCTGGTTCAGCGGCATTTCGCTGCCCCACGCCGGGACCTTGACGCTGTCCAGGATGCTTGGGTGGGCGCGACCGGTGCGGATTGACGCCAGGTTGCGGCCCAAAGCCTCGATGGACTTGCCCATGCGATCCTGAGCGTCTTTCTTGATGTCGTTGATCATTTTTGAACTTCCTCGATCAGAGTTCCTTCCGCGCCGCCATGCACGATGTTCAGCAAGGCGCCGGGTTTGTTCATGTTGAAGACGCGCAGCGGCATCTTGTGGTCGCGGCAAAGGCAGATTGCCGTGAGATCCATTACACCCAGCTTGCGATCCAGCACTTCATCGTAGGTCAGATGATCGAACTTCTCGGCATGCGGGTCCTTGAATGGATCTGCAGTGTATACACCATCGACCTTGGTTGCCTTCAATACCACGTCGGCATCGATTTCGATGGCACGCAGGCATGCGGCGGAGTCGGTGGTGAAGAACGGGTTGCCAGTACCGGCAGCGAAGATTACGACTTCTTTGGCGTTCAGGTGACGCATGGCTTTGCGGCGGTCATAGTGATCGGTCACGCCCACCATGGAAATGGCCGACATGACGATGGCGGTAATGTTCGCCCGCTCCAGCGCATCGCGCATGGCCAGGCCATTCATTACGGTCGCCAGCATGCCCATGTGGTCGCCGGTAACACGGTCCATGCCGGCTGCACTGAGCGCCGCGCCACGGAACAGGTTGCCACCGCCAATCACCAGGCCGACCTGGACACCGATGCCGACCAACTGGCCGACTTCCAGGGCCATGCGATCCAGGACCTTGGGGTCGATCCCGAACTCTTCCGAGCCCATCAGGGCCTCGCCGCTAAGTTTGAGTAGAATGCGTTTATAGCGAGCCTGATAACCACTGCCCTGCTGAGCCATTGCGAATCTCTCCTGCGGCGTTTGTAAAATTCTGGCGGGCTGCTTGAGCCTGCGTGTAACTCTAACGTGACGCAGCGACTGCGTCAGCGAGCACGGCCTTGAAAACCGCTCCCGCTTTGACAAAGAGGCTGCGCGCGTGAGCGGGCAGCCTCTTTGGGGCGACAGACGAGTCTGTCTTACTGCTTGGCGGCAGCTACCTGAGCGGCAACTTCAGCAGCGAAGTCGTCGACCGGCTTCTCGATGCCTTCGCCTACTTTGAAGTAGGTGAAGGAAACGATTTCAGCACCGGCCTTCTTGGCCAGCTCGCCGACTTTGACTTCCGGGTTCATGACGAAGGCTTGCTCTTTCAGCGAGGCTTCGGCCTTGAACTTGGTGATACGGCCGTTGATCATGTTCTCAACGATGTTTTCCGGCTTGCCGGCGATCTTGTCGGCGTTCAGCTGCAGGAAGACGTTCTTCTCGCGCTCGATGGCCTCGGCGGAGATTTCCGAAGCATCCAGGAACTCTGGGTTCGAAGCTGCAACGTGCATGGCAATGTTCTTGGCCAGCTCGACGTCGCCACCCTTGAGGACGACAACAGCACCGATCTTGTTACCGTGCAGGTAAGCACCGACAACGTCACCCTCAACGCGCACCAGGCGACGGATGTTGACGTTCTCGCCGCACTTGGCGACCAGGGCTTCACGAGCAGCTTCGCGCGAGGCGATCAGCGGAGCGGCATCGGTCAGCTTCTGGGCGAAAGCTTCTTCGAGGCTTTCAGCGACGAAGTTCTTGAAGTCGTCTTGCAGAGCCAGGAAGTCGGTCTGCGAGTTGACTTCCAGCAGGACGGCGGATTTACCGTCGGTCTTGACGGCGATCGCGCCTTCGGCAGCGACGTTGCCAGCCTTTTTGGCGGCCTTGATGGCGCCCGAGGCACGCATGTCGTCAATGGCTTTTTCGATGTCGCCGCCGGCCTTTTCCAGGGCCTTTTTGCAATCCATCATGCCTTCGCCGGTACGCTCGCGCAGTTCTTTGACCAGCGCTGCAGTAATTGCTGCCATTTCAAAATCCTCTTGGAAAGTTTTTCAACCATTCCACCCGCTCATCACGGGCGTTCAATTCTGCAAATCCGCTGTTTCAACCTCAGCCGGCCCATAATGCGGGGCGCTTGCTGACAGCAGGATTTCAAGGTGGCAAAAAGGGGGCCAAGCCCCCTTTTTGCGTGCCAAGCAGACGCTAGCGTCTATTACTCGGCAGCAGGTGCAGCCGCTTCTTCAGCGTAGACTTCGGTGCCGCCAGCAACGTTGTTGCGGCCGCGGATGACGGCGTCAGCCATCGAAGTCATGTACAGCTCGATAGCGCGAATGGCGTCATCGTTACCTGGGATGATGTAGTCAACACCTTCTGGGCTGCTGTTGGTATCGACAACGCCGATAACCGGGATACCCAGCTTGTTGGCTTCGGTGATGGCAATGCGCTCGTGGTCAACGTCGATCACGAACAGGGCATCAGGCAGGCCGCCCATGTCCTTGATACCACCCAGGCTGCGGTCCAGCTTTTCCAGATCGCGCGAACGCATCAGGGCTTCTTTCTTGGTCAGCTTGGCAAAAGTGCCGTCTTCGGCCTGGGTTTCCAGGTCGCGCAGACGCTTGATCGAAGCGCGGATGGTTTTGTAGTTGGTCAGCATGCCGCCCAACCAGCGGTGGTCAACGTATGGCGAACCGCAACGAGCAGCTTGCTCGGCGACGATCTTGCCGGCGGAACGCTTGGTGCCGACGAACATGATCTTGTTCTTGCCCTGGGCCAGGCGTTCTACGAACGACAGAGCGTCGTTGAACATTGGCAGGGTTTTTTCCAGGTTGATGATGTGGATCTTGTTACGCGCGCCGAAAATGTACTTGCCCATTTTCGGGTTCCAGTAACGGGTCTGGTGGCCGAAGTGCACACCGGCCTTCAGCATATCGCGCATGTTGACTTGGGACATGATAGTTCCTTGATAAGTCGGGTTGGGCCTCCACGTATCCCAATGACCAACCCACGCACCTGAACAAGAACTTCGAGAATGCGGGGCACCCAGGTCATCGTGTCGACACGTGTGTGGGTTTGAGCTGACGGGGTCGTCCCCGAAAGCGGCGCATGTTATACCACAGACCGCCAACGAACGGAACCCGCAGAAGTGAACTGTGAATCCAGCCTCAAGCTTGATGCTGGGTTCGCAGCCGCCCTCTGATAGAATAAGGGCCTTTTCCGTTTGTTCGCGCCGCCTGCGGCGCCGTAGAGAGCCAGTAATGACCGTTACCATCAAGACCGCAGAAGACATCGAGAAGATGCGCATCGCCGGCCGCCTGGCCGCCGAAGTGCTGGAAATGATCGAAGAACACGTCAAGCCCGGTGTCACCACCGAAGAGCTCGACCGCCTGTGCCACGACTACATCGTCAACGTGCAGCAGGCCATTCCGGCACCGCTCAACTACAAGGGCTACCCCAAGTCGATCTGCACCTCGATCAACCACGTGGTGTGCCACGGCATCCCCAACGACAAGCCGCTCAAGGACGGGGACACGCTGAACATCGATGTCACCGTGATCAAGGACGGCTACCACGGCGACACCAGCCGCATGTTCCACGTCGGTACCGTGCCGGTATGGGCCGAGCGCCTGTCCAAAGTCACCCAGGAGTGCATGTACAAGGCCATCGAGCTGGTCAAGCCTGGCTGCCGCCTGGGCGATATCGGTGAAGTGATCCAGAAGCACGCTGAGAAGAACGGCTTTTCGGTGGTGCGTGAATTCTGCGGCCACGGCATCGGCAAGGTGTTCCACGAAGAACCGCAGATCCTCCACTACGGCCGCGCCGGCACCGGCATGGAGCTCAAAGAGGGCATGACCTTCACCATCGAACCGATGATCAACCAGGGCAAGGCCGACACCAAGGTGCTGGGCGACGGCTGGACCGCCATCACCAAGGACCGCAAGCTCTCGGCGCAGTGGGAGCACACCCTGGTGGTGACCGCCACCGGCTACGAGATCTTCACCCTGCGCAAGGACGACACCATCCCGCGCACTTCGGCCTGAGTTCACGCCAAAGCCTCTACGACAGGAACGCGATGCATGCCCCAGGTGGATCCCGAGCTGTTCGACCGCGGCCAGTTCCAGGCGGAACTGGCCCTCAAGGCGAGCCCCATCGCCGCTTTCAAGAAGGCCATCCGCCAGGCCGGCGAGGTGCTCGACAGGCGTTTCCGTGACGGCCGCGACATCCGTCGGCTGATCGAGGACCGCGCCTGGCTCGTCGACAACATCCTGCAACAGGCCTGGAAGCAGTTCGACTGGGGCGACGCTGACGGTATCGCCCTGGTAGCGGTCGGGGGCTATGGGCGCGGTGAACTTCACCCGCACTCGGACATCGACCTGCTGATCCTGCTGCGCGACGCCGAACACGAGCAGTACCGCGACGCCATCGAGCGCTTCCTGACACTGCTGTGGGACATTGGCCTTGAAGTGGGCCAGAGCGTGCGTACCGTGGACGAGTGTGCCGAACAGGCCCGCGCCGACCTGACGGTCATCACCAACATGATGGAAAGCCGCACCATCGCCGGCCCCGAAGCCCTGCGCCAGCGCATGCTCGAAGTCACCAGCACCGCGCACATGTGGCCGAGCAAGGAGTTCTTCCTGGCCAAGCGCGCAGAGCTCAAGGCCCGCCACCACAAGTACAACGACACCGAGTACAACCTCGAGCCCAATGTAAAAGGCTCGCCCGGTGGCCTTCGCGACATCCAGACAGTCCTTTGGGTAGCCCGTCGCCAGTACGGCACCCTGAACCTGCACGCCCTCGCTGGCGAAGGCTTCCTGCTGGAAAGCGAAAACGAACTGCTGGCCTCCTCCCAGGACTTTTTGTGGAAGGTGCGCTACGCCCTGCACATGCTCGCCGGCCGCGCCGAAGATCGCCTGCTGTTCGACCACCAGCGCAGCATCGCCGCACTGCTGGGCTACAGCGACGAAAACCCCAAACGCGCCATCGAACAGTTCATGCAGCAGTACTACCGGGTGGTGATGAGCATCAGCCAGTTGTGCGACCTGATCATCCAGCACTTCGAGGAAGTCATCCTCGCCGACGATGACAGTGGCACCACCCAGCCGCTGAATGCGCGCTTCCGCCTGCACGACGGCTATATCGAAGCGGTCAACGCGAACGTTTTCAAGCGCACGCCGTTCGCCATGCTGGAGATCTTCGTGCTGATGGCGCAGCACCCGGAAATCAAGGGCGTGCGCGCTGACACCGTGCGCCTGCTGCGCGAGCACCGGCACCTGATCGACGACACCTTCCGCAACGATATCCGCAACACCAGCCTGTTCATCGAGCTGTTCAAGTGCGAAATCGGCATCCATCGCAACCTGCGGCGGATGAACCGCTACGGCATCCTCGGCCGCTACCTGCCAGAGTTCGGCCTGATCGTCGGGCAGATGCAGCACGACCTGTTCCACATCTATACGGTCGATGCGCACACCCTCAACCTCATCAAGCACCTGCGCAAGCTGCAGTACACGCCGGTGTCCGAAAAATTCCCGCTGGCCAGCAAGCTCATGGGCCGCCTGCCCAAGCCTGAGCTCATCTACCTGGCCGGGCTGTACCACGACATCGGCAAAGGCCGTCAGGGCGACCACTCCGAACTGGGCGCTGTGGACGCGAAGAAGTTCTGCGAGCGCCATCAATTGCCCGCCTGGGATAGCCGCCTGATCGTCTGGCTGGTGCAAAACCACCTGGTGATGTCCACCACCGCCCAACGCAAGGACCTGTCCGACCCGCAGGTGATCAACGACTTCGCCCTGCATGTCGGCGACGAGACGCGCCTGGACTACCTCTACGTGCTGACCGTGGCCGACATCAACGCCACCAATCCCAGCCTGTGGAACTCCTGGCGCGCCAGCCTGCTGCGCCAGCTGTACAGCGAGACCAAACGCGCCTTGCGACGCGGCCTGGAAAACCCGCTGGACCGCGAGGAGCAGATCCGCCAGACACAGAGTGCGGCGCTGGATATCCTCGTGCGCGAGGGCACCGACCCGGACGACGTCGAGCAACTCTGGTCGCAACTGGGTGACGACTACTTCCTCAAGCACAACGCCGCCGATGTGGCCTGGCACAGTGATGCGATCCTGCAGCAGCCCGCCGACGGCGGGCCGCTGGTACTGATCAAGGAAACCACACAGCGGGAGTTCGAGGGCGGCACGCAGATCTTCATCTACGCCCCCGACCAGCACGATTTCTTCGCCGTGACCGTGGCGGCCATGTCGCAGCTCAACCTGAACATCCATGACGCGCGCATCATCACCTCGAGCAGCCAGTTCACGCTCGACACCTACATCGTGCTCGACAATGACGGCGGCTCCATCGGCGACAACCCGCAACGGGTCAAGCAGATCCGCGACGGCCTGACCGAGGCGCTGCGCAACCCCGAGGACTACCCGACCATCATCCAGCGACGGGTACCGCGCCAACTCAAGCATTTCAACTTCCCGCCGCAGGTGACCATCCTCAACGATGCACAGCGGGCGGTGACCATCCTTGAGATCACCGCGCCGGACCGCCCAGGGCTGCTGGCGCGGATCGGGCGGATCTTCCTGGAGTTCGACCTGTCACTGCAGAACGCCAAGATCGCCACCCTTGGCGAACGCGTGGAAGACGTATTCTTCATTACCGATGCCGACAACCAGCCGCTGTCCGACCCGCAGCTGTGCAGCCGCCTGCAGGAAGCGATCGTGCAGCAGCTGCAGGCCGGCCAGGCCAGCGATGCCAGCCCGACTCGCGTGACCTTTTAACGATTAGACGATTGACGAGACCTTGCGCCGATGAACCATGCCTTGACCCAGCTTCAGCCCTACCCGTTCGAGAAACTCCGCGCCCTGCTGGGCAGCGTGAAGCCCGCGGCGGACAAGCGCGCCATCGCCCTGTCGATCGGTGAGCCGAAGCACGCATCCCCGGCGTTCGTCGCCCAGGCCATGGCCGACAACCTCGACAAGCTGGCGGTCTACCCCAGCACCATCGGCCTGCCAGAGCTGCGCCAGGCCATCGGCCAATGGTGCGAACGCCGGTTCGGCGTGCCGAGCGGCTGGCTGGACGCGGACCGCCATGTGCTGCCGGTCAACGGCACCCGTGAAGCGCTGTTCGCCTTCACCCAGGCCGTGGTCAACCGCGCCGATGATGGCCTGGTGGTCAGCCCCAACCCGTTCTACCAGATCTACGAAGGCGCGGCCCTGCTCGCCGGCGCCACCCCGCATTACCTGCCGTGCCTGGAAAACAACGGTTTCAACCCGGACTTCGATGCCGTACCCGCCGAGGCATGGAAACGCTGCCAGATCCTGTTCCTGTGCTCACCGGGCAACCCCACCGGCGCACTGGTACCGATGGACACCCTGAAGAAGCTGATCGCACTGGCCGACGAGCATGATTTCGTGATCGCCGCCGATGAATGCTACAGCGAGCTGTACTTCGACGAAGACGCGCCACCACCGGGCCTGCTCAGTGCCTGTGCCGAACTGGGCCGCAGTGATTTCAAGCGTTGCGTGGTATTCCACAGCCTGTCCAAGCGCTCCAACCTGCCGGGCCTGCGTTCGGGCTTCGTTGCCGGCGACGCGGCCATCATCAAGCCGTTCCTGCTGTACCGCACCTACCATGGCTGCGCCATGCCGGTGCAGACCCAGCTGGCCAGCATCGCCGCCTGGCAGGATGAAGCGCATGTGCGCGAAAACCGCGACCTATACCGCGCCAAATACGATGCCGTGCTGGATATCCTGCAGCCCGTGCTGGACGTACAGCGGCCCGATGGCAGTTTCTACCTGTGGGCCAAGGTACCGGGGTGCGATGCCGACTTCACGCGTGACCTGTTCCAAGCCCAGCATGTGACGGTGGTACCTGGTTCGTACCTGTCGCGCGAAGTGGATGGCGTGAACCCGGGGGCCGGGCGGATACGCATGGCACTGGTCGCACCATTGGCCGAGTGCATCGAGGCGGCTGAGCGGATTCGTGCGTTTGTGCAAAACCGTTGATTGACCGAGTGCCGCACTGTAGCCCAAACGCCGACTCGCCGGCGCTTGAGCTACAGCGGCTCATTTGACTGCCCCCAGGTTCGCCTCGCTCAAGTCCAGCTCCCCCAACACTTGCCGCACCACCTCATCACCAACCAGATGCTGGCGATGCAGGTTATATAACTCCAACCGCTGCGCCCGAAGCGCCCGCAGGCGCAGACGTCGTTCCAGCAAGTCCATCTGCTCCGCCAAGGCCCTCGCCTCGGCCGTGTCGTTGTAACTGTCCAGCTCATCGCGGTATTCGGCCATCAACCTCGCCTTGAGCTCGGTGGCCAGGGTCGCCTGCGCCGCATCCTGAGGTGCGCTGGCATCAACCACGTCCTCGGCCTCCAAGGCATGAATCGCAGCCTCGGCCGTGCGCCGCCAGGCTTCCTGCACCTCCTGATGCAGCCGCTCGTCCGGGCTTCGGGTGACACCTCTCAAGAGAAAGGGCAACGCCACGCAGGCGCTGACCAGCGACAGCAAGATGACGCCGGCAGCGATGAAAATCAGCAGGTCGCGCTCCGGGAAAGCCTGGCCTGCCCCGATCAGCAGCGGTATCGACATCACACCCGCCAGCGTCACCGCACCCCGCACCCCGCCAAGGGTCAGCAACCAGCATGAGCGCGCCGTGGGCATCAGCACCAGTGCCGGCTTGCCGCGCCAGCGACGCACTACCCCGACCGCCCGCCAGATGCTTTGTACCCAGATGAAACGCAGCAGGATCAGCGCCGCAAAGATCGCCAGCACATCCAGGCAACGCCATGCCAGTGTCGGCCAGAGGGTAGGTTCGTGGCTGACCACCGCCTTGATGATGTCCGGCAATTGCAGGCCCAACAGCAGGAAGATCAGGCCATTGAAGGCGAATTCCAGTAGCGACCAGACGCTACGGTTGAGCAGGCGGGTGCTGGTCTGGCGCGGCAGCAGGTCGAGCCAGCTCTGCATCATGCCGGCGGCCACCGCCGAGAGGATGCCCGACACCCCAAGGCGCTCGGCCAGCACATAGGCGGCAAACGGCAGCAAGAGCATGAAAACCACGTGGGTGGCCGGGTCATCCCAGCCACGAGCGATCATCCAGGCCCGCAGCCTGCCAATCAGCCAGCTCAGGGCAACACCGACCGCCAGCCCGCCGATGGCAACCAGGACAAAGCTGAAGCTGGCATCGGCCAGTGAAAATACGCCGGTGATTGCCGCTGCCAGCGCGAACTTGAAGGTCACCAGGCCAGAGGCGTCATTCATCAGCGCCTCCCCCTGAAGCATGCGCATCAGCGGAGTGGGAAGGCGGTCCTGGGTGATGGCCGACACTGCCACGGCGTCGGTAGGCGACAACACGGCCGCCAGGGCAAAGGCCACCGCCAGTGGGATGCTCGGCAGCAGCCAATGGATGAAGTAGCCGGCGCCGACCACCGTGAACAGCACCAGCCCCACGGCAAGTGCCACCACCGGCCCGCGGATGCGCCACAGTTCGCGTTTGGGGATGCGCCAGCCGTCGGCAAACAGCAACGGCGGCAGGAACAGGAAAAGGAACAGCTCAGGATCCAGGGCCACATGCAGCCCCAGGGTCGGCCAGGCCAACAGCGCACCGGCACCGATCTGCACCAGCGGCAACGGCAAGGGGATCACCCGCCCGACCAGTTTCGACACGCTTACCAGCGTCAGCAGGATGAGGACGGTATAGGCTGACTGCATCCGTTAAAGCTTCCTTTGTGAACCGAAGTCAATCCAGGGCGAAAAATCGCCACAGAAGCACTATGTTAGCGGGGTGGGGCAATCATGGGCCGCTGCACCAAAGTCGCAGGAGGCGGATGAATATGTAACATGATGATACTGGAGTTGGGCTGGCAGGGCATGGCGTGAGCCTTACCAGGGCCACTGGGACGCCCCCTCCCCCCGAGTGCGCCCATTTAGCCCCACCCGTGGCGCTCAAAGAGTCGTTCCCGCATAATCGCGCGACTGACATTCGGCAATGGAGAGATTGGGGCAGCCTGTGGCCCCAATGCACACAATGACCTACACGCTCTACGGCATCAAAGCCTGCGACACCATGAAAAAAGCGCGCACCTGGCTCGAAGATCAAGCCATCGCCTACGAATTCCACGACTACAAGACTCAAGGCATCGACCGTGACAGCCTGAACCGCTGGTGCGACGAGCACGGCTGGGAAGTGATCCTCAACCGTGCCGGCACCACGTTCCGCAAGCTCGACGATGCCAGCAAGGCCGACCTCGACCAGGCCAAGGCCATCGAGCTGATGCTGGCCCAGCCGTCGATGATCAAACGCCCGGTGCTCGACCTTGGCGCACGCACCCTGGTCGGTTTCAAACCTGACCTGTACGCCGCTGCGCTGGCCTGAGTCCATCTACGCATCGCACCCTATTTCGCACGAGGTAATCACATGTCCAATACCCTGTTCAGCCTGGCCTTTGGTGTCGGCTCCCAGAACCGCCAGGGCACCTGGCTGGAAGTGTTCTACGCACAGCCACTGCTCAAGCCGAGCGCCGAGCTGGTCGCCGCCGTCGCGCCGATCCTCGGTTATGAAGGTGGCAACCAGGCCATCACCTTCAGCAATGCCCAGGCCGCGCAACTGGCCGAAGCCGTCAAAGGCATCGATGCCGCCCAGGCTGCCCTGCTGACCCGCCTGGCCGAAAGCCACAAGCCGCTGGTCGCCACCCTGCTGGCCGAAGACGCTGCCCTGGCTTCGACCCCAGAGGCCTACCTCAAGCTGCACCTGCTGTCGCACCGCCTGGTCAAGCCGCACGGCGTGAGCCTGGCAGGCATCTTCCCGCTGCTGCCGAACGTCGCCTGGACCAACCGGGGCGCCGTCGACCTGGCCGAGCTGGCCGAGCTGCAACTGGAAGCGCGCCTCAAAGGCGAGCTGCTGGAAGTGTTCTCGGTGGACAAGTTCCCGAAGATGACCGACTACGTGGTCCCGGCCGGCGTGCGTATCGCCGACACCGCCCGCGTGCGCCTGGGCGCCTACATCGGCGAAGGCACCACCATCATGCACGAAGGCTTCGTCAACTTTAATGCCGGCACCGAAGGCCCGGGCATGATCGAAGGCCGTGTCTCGGCCGGCGTATTCGTCGGCAAGGGCTCGGACCTAGGCGGCGGCTGCTCGACCATGGGCACCCTGTCCGGCGGCGGCAATATCGTCATCAAGGTCGGTGAAGGTTGCCTGATCGGCGCCAACGCCGGCATCGGCATCCCGCTGGGCGACCGCAACACCGTCGAAGCCGGCCTGTACATCACTGCCGGCACCAAGGTCAACCTGCTCGACGAGAACAATGAGCTGGTCAAAGTGGTCAAGGCGCGCGACCTGGCTGGCCAGACCGACCTGCTGTTCCGCCGCAACTCGCTCAACGGCGCCGTAGAGTGCAAGACGCACAAATCGGCGATCGAGCTGAACGAGGCGCTGCACGCCCACAACTGAGAACTCCCGAAGGGTTCGAAGTGTTAAGATCGGGTCTGGCGCACTCACGCCAGACCCGATTTTCATTCCAGGCCCCGTGATCATGTTCCAGCCCTCCCCCTGGCGTGCCGATTTCCCTGCCATCGCCGCCCTGCAACGGCAGCACCAGACCTACCTGGACAGCGCCGCCACCACCCAGAAGCCCCAGGCCCTGCTCGATGCCCTGAGCCACTATTACGGCCACGGCGCAGCCAACGTGCACCGTGCCCAGCACCTGCCCGGCGCGCTGGCGACACAAGCGTTTGAAACCAGCCGCGACAAGGTCGCCGCCTGGCTCAACGCCGCCGAATCGAGGCAGGTCATCTTTACCCACGGCGCCACCTCGGCCCTGAACCTGTTGGCCTATGGCCTGGAACACCGCTTGGAGGCAGGCGACGAAATCGCCGTGAGCGCGCTGGAGCACCACGCCAACCTGCTGCCCTGGCAACAACTGGCGCGGCGGCGCAACCTGCGCCTGGTGGTACTGCCACTGGATGAGCATGGCCGCATCGACCTTGACCAGGCGCTGCAGTTGGTTGGCCCACGTACTCGCGTGCTTGCGGTCAGCCAGTTGTCCAATGTGCTCGGCACCTGGCAGCCGCTGCCAGCGTTACTCGCCCATGCCCGCGCCCAAGGGGCGCTGACTGTGGTCGATGGCGCTCAGGGCGTGGTGCATGGCCGCCACGATGTGCAGCAGCTGGGCTGTGATTTTTATGTATTCTCCAGCCACAAGCTGTATGGCCCGGAAGGCGTCGGCGTACTGTATGGCCGTGCGCAGGCGCTGGAACTGCTGCGCCACTGGCAGTTCGGCGGTGAAATGGTGCAACTGGCTGACTACCAGAGTGCCAGCTTCCGCCCGGCACCGCTGGGCTTCGAGGCAGGCACACCACCGATCGCCGGGGTGATCGGCCTGGGGGCAACGCTCGATTACCTGGCCAGCCTCGATGGCCAGGCCGTCGAGCACCACGAGACCCACCTTCACCATCACCTGCTGCGCGGGCTTGCCGACCGTGAGGGGGTGCGGGTACTGGGCACACCACAGGCTGCCTTGGCCAGCTTTGTCATCGAAGGCGTGCACAATGCCGACATCGCCCACCTGCTGACAGAGCAGGGCATTGCCGTACGTGCCGGCCATCACTGCGCCATGCCACTGCTCAAAGGGCTGGGGCTCGAAGGTGCTATTCGGGTATCGCTGGGCCTGTATAACGACAGCGATGACCTGCAACGCTTCTTCGATGCCCTCGATCAAGGCCTGGAGCTGCTGCGATGAACCTGCCAGTACACGCCCAGGAAGCATTGGAGCGCTTCGGGCACGCCCGCGGCTGGGAGCAGCGTGCACGGCTTCTGATGCAGATGGGTGAGCAACTGGAACCGCTGAGCGATACGCAGAAGTGCGAGCACAACCGCGTTCACGGCTGTGAAAGCCTGGTATGGCTGGTAGCTGAACAGCACGACGGCCAATGGCAGTTCAAGGCAAGCAGTGATGCGCGGTTGTTGCGTGGCCTGCTGGCATTGCTGCTGGTGCGGGTACAAGGGCTCGACAGCCGCGAGCTGGCGGCGCTTGACCTGCGCGAGTGGTTTACCCGGTTGGGGTTGGAGCGGCAATTGTCGCCCTCGCGCAGCAATGGCTTGCATGCGGTGCTACTGCGGATGGCCGAGCTGGTTTCAGCCAACTGAACCCAGCACCGACCGCGCGCCTTACTCGGCCTTGACCCGCTCCGACGGCCGCCGGGCGCCAGCCACCAGCTTTTCCACCGCCTTGCTCGCCGCCACCATGCCAAAGGTCGCGGTCACCATCATCACCGCGCCAAAGCCCCCGGCGCAGTCCAGGCGCACCCCCTCACCGACAAAGCTCTTCTGCAGGCACACACTGCCATCGCCCTTGGGGTAGCGCAGTTGTTCGCTGGAGAACACGCATGGCACCCCATAATTGCGGCTGACGTTGCGCGAGAAGTTGTAGTCGCGCCGCAGGGTTGAACGCACCCGCGATGCCAACGGGTCGTTGAAGGTTTTGTTAAGGTCGCCGATCTGAATCTGTGTGGGGTCGATTTGCCCACCTGCTCCGCCGGTAGTAACGATCGCGATCTTGCGCCGCCGGCACCAGGCAATGAGCGCCGCCTTGGCCATCACGCTGTCAATGCAGTCGACAACGCAATCGAGCTGCTCGGTGATGTACTCAGCCATGGTGTCGCGGGTGACGAAGTCAGCCACCGCATGCACCGTACAGGCCGGGTTGATCGCCCGCAGGCGCTCGGCCATCACCTCGACCTTGGGGCGCCCCACCTGCCCTTCCAAGGCATGGGCCTGGCGGTTGGTGTTGCTGACACAGACATCATCCAGGTCGAACAAGGTGATCTCACCCACGCCACTGCGCGCCAGCGCCTCGGCCACCCAGGAGCCCACCCCGCCGATACCGACGACCGCCACATGGGCCTGGTTAAGGCGTTGCAGCCCTTCGTCGCCGTACAGCCGGGCAACGCCTGCAAAGCGTGGATCTTCTGTGCTCATGTTCGTACCCCGAGGCTCATACCGCTAAAACGGCGCGCATTATAGGCCAGCAGCGCGGATGACCTCCATCGTTAGGAAAACACCTACTGATCCTGCTTTAATGTCCTACTACTTCGACAGATATGGACGACAATGTCATCTCGCAAATTCGGCTTGAACCTGGTGATTGTCCTGGCCATCGCCGCACTGTTCACCGGGTTCTGGGCGCTGATCAATCGGCCGGTTTCCGCGCCAGCCTGGCCTGAGCAGATATCAGGTTTCTCGTACTCGCCATTCCGTCTGGGGGAGAGCCCGCAAAAAGGCCAATACCCAAGCGACGCCGAGATGCGCCAAGACCTGGAGCAGATGAACAAGCTGACCGACAGCATCCGTATCTACACCGTCGAAGGCACCCAGGCCGATATCCCGCAGCTGGCAGAGGAGCTTGGGCTTCGCGTCACCCTGGGCATCTGGATCAGCCCGGACCTGGAGCGCAACGAGCGTGAGATCGCCACGGCCATCGAACTGGCCAACACCTCGCGCAGCGTGGTTCGCGTGGTGGTCGGCAACGAAGCGCTGTTCCGCGAAGAGGTCACGCCCGAAGCACTGATCCAGTACCTTGACCGGGTGCGAGCCGCAGTCAAGGTGCCGGTAACCACCAGTGAACAGTGGCACATCTGGAAGGAACACCCGGAACTGGCCAAGCATGTCGACCTGATTGCCGCGCACATCCTGCCCTACTGGGAGTTCGTGCCCATGAAGGATTCCGTGGAGTTCGTCCTCGATCGGGCCCGTGAGCTGAAACAGCAGTTCCCGCGCAAGCCATTGCTGCTCTCGGAAGTCGGCTGGCCGAGCAACGGCCGCATGCGCGGCGGCGCCGACGCCACCCAGGCCGACCAGGCCATCTACCTGCGCACGCTGGTCAACACCCTCAACCGCCGTGGCTACAACTATTTCGTCATCGAAGCCTACGACCAACCCTGGAAAGCCAGTGACGAGGGCTCGGTAGGCGCCTACTGGGGCGTATTCAATGCCGAACGCCAGCAGAAATTCAATTTTGAAGGGCCGGTGGTGGCGATACCGCAATGGCGCGCGCTGGCGGTCGCCTCGGTAGTGTTGGCGATGCTCGCCCTGACCGTGCTGCTGATCGACGGCTCGGCCTTGCGCCAACGCGGCCGGACGTTCCTCACCTTCATTACCTTCCTCTGTGGGTCGGTGCTGGTGTGGATCGGTTACGACTACAGCCAGCAGTACAGCACCTGGTTCAGCCTGACTGTCGGCGTACTGCTGGCGCTGGGCGCACTCGGCGTGTTCATCGTGCTACTGACCGAGGCGCACGAGTTGGCCGAGGCGGTCTGGATTCACAAACGCCGCCGGGAGTTTCTGCCGGTGCAGGGCGACAGCGCCTACCGGCCCAAGGTCTCGGTGCATGTACCGTGCTACAACGAACCGCCAGAGATGGTCAAACAGACGCTCGACGCCTTGGCCGCCCTGGACTATCCGGACTACGAAGTGCTGGTGATCGATAACAACACCAAGGACCCAGCCGTGTGGGAGCCGCTCAAGGCCCACTGCGAAAAGCTCGGCGAGCGCTTCAAGTTCTTCCACGTCAACCCTTTGGCCGGGTTCAAGGGCGGTGCGCTGAACTACCTGCTGCCGCACACCGCCAAGGACGCCGAAGTGATCGCAGTGATCGACTCCGACTACTGCGTGGACCGCAACTGGCTCAAGCACATGGTGCCGCACTTCGCCGACCCGAAGATCGCCGTGGTGCAGTCGCCGCAGGACTACCGCGACCAGCACGAGAGCGCCTTCAAGAAGCTCTGCTACAGCGAGTACAAGGGCTTCTTTCACATTGGCATGGTCACCCGCAACGACCGTGACGCGATCATTCAGCACGGCACCATGACCATGACCCGGCGCACCGTGCTCGAAGAACTGGGCTGGGCCGAATGGTGCATCTGCGAAGACGCCGAACTGGGCCTGCGGGTGTTCGAGAAAGGCCTGTCGGCCGCCTACGCCCACAACAGCTATGGCAAGGGCCTGATGCCCGATACCTTCATCGACTTCAAGAAGCAGCGTTTCCGCTGGGCCTATGGCGCCATCCAGATCATCAAGCACCACGCTGCGGCCCTGCTACGTGGTAAGGGCAGTGAGCTGACCCGTGGCCAGCGCTATCATTTCCTGGCCGGCTGGCTGCCATGGGTCGCCGATGGCATGAACATCTTTTTCACCGTCGGCGCCCTGCTCTGGTCGGCGGCGATGATCATCGTGCCGCACCGGGTCGATCCACCCCTGATGATCTTCGCCATCCCGCCCCTGGCGCTGTTCTTCTTCAAGGTAGCCAAGATCATCTTCCTTTATCGCCGAGCGGTCGGGGTCAACCTCAAGGACGCATTCGCAGCGGCGCTGGCCGGGCTTGCGCTGTCGCACACCATCGCCAAGGCGGTGCTGTACGGGTTCTTCACCAGCAGCATGCCGTTCTTCCGCACGCCGAAAAATGCCGATAGCCATGGATTGCTGGTAGCGATTGCCGAAGCGCGCGAAGAACTGTTCATCATGTTGCTGCTGTGGGGCGCGGCAGCCGGGATCTACCTGGTGCAAGGGTTGCCGAGCTCGGACATGCGGTTCTGGGTCGCGATGCTGCTGGTGCAGTCACTGCCATACCTGGCGGCGCTGGTCATGGCACTGTTGTCGTCGTTGCCCAAGCCCGAACACAAGATGGCCGAGCCTCAGGAGGCTTGAGGATGCCAGGGCCGCGCAGCGGCCCAATGCCCCGTGCCGACAACCCTTGTTTGATATAAGATAACGCCCCTCGTTTTTCCGCCTTGCCTTGCCCCGGAGTTCCCCATGACGGCCCCAGCCGAGCTCTCGCCTACCCTTCAACTGGCCTGCGACCTGATCCGTCGCCCCTCGGTCACCCCTGTCGACGCCGACTGCCAGGCGCAGATGATGAAGCGCCTGGGCGCCGTGGGCTTTCAGCTCGAACCGATGCGCATCGAGGACGTCGACAACTTTTGGGCCACCCATGGCAACCAGGACGGTCCGGTGCTGTGCTTCGCCGGCCACACCGATGTGGTCCCCACCGGCCCGGTGCAGCAGTGGCAGCATGAGCCGTTCGAGGCACTGATCGATGCCGACGGCATGCTCTGCGGTCGCGGCGCCGCCGACATGAAGGGCAGCCTGGCCTCCATGGTGGTCGCCAGTGAGCGTTTCGTGCAGGACTACCCGAACCACCGCGGCAGGGTCGCCTTCCTGATCACCAGCGATGAAGAAGGCCCGGCCCATCACGGTACCAAGGCTGTGGTCGAGCGCCTGGTCGCGCGCAACGAGCGCCTGGACTGGTGCATCGTCGGCGAGCCGTCGAGCACTACCCTGCTCGGTGACGTGGTCAAGAACGGCCGCCGTGGCTCGCTCGGCGCCAAACTGACCGTGCGCGGCAAACAAGGCCATGTGGCCTACCCGCACCTGGCGCGCAACCCGATCCACCTGGCCGCGCCGGCGCTGGCAGAGCTGGCCGCCGAGCACTGGGATGAAGGCAACGCGTTCTTCCCACCGACCAGCTTCCAGATTTCCAACCTCAACTCCGGTACTGGCGCCACCAATGTGGTACCTGGCGATCTGACCGCGGTGTTCAATTTCCGCTTCTCCACCGAGTCGACGGTCGAAGGCCTGCAAGCGCGAGTATCGGCAATCCTCGACAAGCATGAACTGGACTGGTCGATCGACTGGGCGCTTTCGGGCCTGCCGTTCCTGACCGAACCCGGTGAACTGCTCGATGCCGTGTCGGCCAGCATCAAGGGCGTCACCGGCCGTGATACCCAGCCGTCCACCAGCGGTGGTACGTCCGATGGCCGGTTCATCGCCACCATGGGCACCCAGGTCGTTGAACTGGGCCCGGTCAATGCAACGATCCACCAGGTCGACGAGCGCATCCTGGCCAGCGACCTCGACCTGCTGACCGAGATCTACTACCAGACCCTGGTGCGGTTGCTCGCCTGATGCTCGCCTGCCCTATTTGCCATGCGGCCCTGACGCGGCTCGACAACGGCGTGGTGTGCCCGGCCGGCCACCGCTTCGACCGTGCCCGCCAGGGTTACCTGAACCTGCTGCCTGTGCAGCACAAGAACAGCCGTGACCCTGGCGACAATCAGGCCATGGTCGAAGCACGCCGGGATTTCCTCGATGCCGGCCATTACGCGCCCGTGGCCCGCCGCCTGGCCGAGCTGGCCACTGAGCGCCAGCCCGGCGCCTGGCTCGACATCGGCTGCGGCGAAGGCTACTACACCGCGCAGCTCGCCCAGGCCCTGCCACAGGCTGACGGCTACGCCCTGGACATCTCGCGCGAAGCCGTCAAACGCGCCTGCCGCCGCGAGCCTTCGGTCACCTGGATGGTCGCCAGCATGGCCCGCGTACCCTTGGCCGATGCCAGTTGCCAGTTCATCGCCAGCGTCTTCAGCCCGCTGGACTGGGCCGAGGCCCAGCGCCTGCTGAGCCCGGGTGGCGGCCTGATGCGGGTGGGCCCGACCAGCGGCCACCTGATGGAGTTGCGCGAAGTGCTCTACGATGAAGTTCGCCCTTATGCCGACGACAAACACCTGGCCCTGGTACCGCAGGGCATGGCCCATGCCCACAGCGAAACCCTGGAGTTCCGGCTGAGCCTGGCTGTACCCAAAGCCCGCGCCGACCTGCTGGCCATGACCCCGCACGGCTGGCGCGCCAGTGCCGAGAAACGCGCGCGGGTGATCGACCAGGCCGAGCCCTTCGACGTCACGGTTTCCATGCGTTATGACTATTTCGTGCGCCAAGACTGAGCACACCCGGAGCCCTTATGCGCCAACCTGATATCGAGATCTACCTGAAGGACGCTGACGTCGACCACAAGCAGATTGCCAAATGGCTCGGCGAAGCGATCGGCCCCTGCAGCGAATGGCAGCAGAAAGGCCAGACCTTCAAATGCAAGGCCGGTAACATTCCGGTCACCTGGTTACCCAAGGCTGTAGGGAAATGGAACAGCCTTTACCTGGAAAGCGACCAGACCCCATGGGACGATGACGTCGCCTGCGCCCGCGCCGCATTCACCGCACTGGGCGTGGAAGTGCGCTGCGCGCCGGGTGGCTGGGTCGAGGAAGATGGCGAGGAAGATGCCGATCGCTGGATCCGCATCAGCGCTGACGGTGAAGAGGAAATCACCTGGCGTACCTCGTGAGCGGCAAGCTTTAAGCGGCAAGCTGCAAGAGGGTTCGCATCAGGCTGCAAGTTACACGGTCAACTTGCAGCTTGAGGCTTGAGGCTTGAGGTTTGGGACTTAGAGCCCTACCACGTCCTCGGCTTGCAGGCCTTTCTGGCCCTGCACGCAGGAGTACTCGACCCGCTGCCCTTCGACCAGGGTACGATGCCCCTCACCGCGGATCGCCCGATAATGGACGAACACATCCGCACCACCTTCGCGCTGAATGAAGCCAAAGCCCTTGGCATCGTTGAACCACTTTACATTCCCAGTCTCACGAGACGACATCTGAACTACTCCGGATTTTTATTGTGAAGATCGCCTTGTAGACACAGGGTTTCCTCCCCGTGCCGACGCCGCTTGCCGAAATATCCTGCAAGTGGCAGGCCGAGTATATGACACAGAACAAATAATTTTCATGACCGCCGCGCCCTTTGCAGGATTTTGCTGAACTTACGCCGATACGGCAGACTAACTGATTGCACACTTACTAAAAATCACACCCAGGGCACACACCCCATGACCCGTTCTCCCCTGCGCCGCCTGATCTTCGGCGCTCTGCGTCGCCTGTTGTACCTGTGGGTGCGCTCCGAGACCATCAATCAGTCCGCCATGAGCCTGCAACTCGACCGCAGCCGCCCGGTGTTCTATGCCCTGCCCTCGCCATCGCTCACCGACCTGGCCGTACTCGACCACGAGTGCACCAAGGCGGGGCTGCCGCGCCCGGTACTGCCGGTAGCTGTGGGCACACTGCACGAGCCGGCCGGTTTCTTCTACCTCACCCCCGACCCGGACTGGCTCGGCCGCCAAGACAAGCGCGGCGCGCCTCCTGCCCTTGAGCGTGTGATTGCAGCAGTCAGCAAGCATGCCGAGGAAGATGCACAGATCATCCCGGTCAGTGTGTTCTGGGGCCAGACGCCTGCAAGCGAATCGAGCCCGTGGAAATTGCTGTTCGCCGACAGCTGGGCGGTAACCGGGCGCCTGCGCCGGCTACTGACCATCCTGATACTGGGGCGCAAGACCCGCGTGCAGTTCTCGGCGCCGATCCAGGTGCGTGACCTGGTGCAGCACAACAAAGGCCATGAGCGCACCGTGCGCATGGCCCAACGCCTGATGCGCGTACACTTTCGCAACCTCAAGACTGCAGTGATCGGCCCGGACATCTCGCACCGGCGCAATCTGGTGAAAGGCCTGGTGCACGCACCACTGGTTCGCCAGGCCATCGGCGAACAAGCCCAACGGGAAAACATTCCCGTGGCCAAGGCTGAAGCACAGGCCCTGCGCTACGGCAACGAGATCGCCTCGGACTACACCTACACCGCGATCCGCTTCCTGGAAGTGGTACTCAGCTGGTTCTGGAACAAGATCTACGACGGTATCAAGGTCAACCACATCGAGCAGGTGCAAGGCATCGCGCCGGGCCACGAAGTTATCTACGTACCGTGCCATCGCAGCCACATCGACTACCTGCTGCTGTCGTACCTATTGTTCCGCAACGGCCTGACGCCACCGCACATTGCCGCCGGCATCAACCTCAACATGCCAGTGATCGGCGGCCTGCTGCGCCGCGGCGGCGCTTTCTTCATGCGCCGCACGTTCAAGGGCAACCCGCTGTACACCGCAGTGTTCAACGAATACCTGCACACCCTGTTCACCAAGGGGTTCCCGGTCGAGTACTTCGTCGAGGGCGGGCGCTCGCGCACCGGGCGCATGCTGCAACCGCGCACGGGGATGCTGGCGATCACCCTGCGCAGCTTCCTGCGCTCATCGCGCACACCGATCGTCTTCGTGCCGGTGTACATCGGCTACGAACGGGTACTGGAAGGCCGCACCTACCTGGGTGAACTGCGTGGCGCCAGCAAGAAGAAAGAGTCGATCTTCGACATATTCAAGGTCATCGGCGCGCTGAAGCAACGCTTCGGCCAGGTCTACGTCAACTTCGGCGAACCGATCCGCCTGGCAGCCTTTCTCGACCAACAGCAACCCGGCTGGCGCGAACAGGCACTTGGCCCGCAGTTCCGTCCGGCCTGGCTGAACGAGACCACCACCCGCCTGGGTGGAACCGTAGCCCGTCACCTCAACGAAGCCGCAGCGGTCAACCCGGTCAACCTGGTAGCCCTGGCACTGCTCTCCACCAGCCGCCTGGCCCTGGACGAAAGTGCCCTGACCCGGGTACTGGACCTGTACCTGGCCCTTTTGCGCAAGGTCCCCTATTCGCAGCACACCACCCTGCCCGAAGGTGACGGCCAGGCGCTGATCGAACATGTCAGGGGCATGAACCTGCTGGCGGAACAAAAAGACGCCCTTGGCCGCATCCTCTACCTGGATGAAGCCAATGCAGTGCTGATGACCTATTACCGCAACAACGTCCTGCACATCTTTGCCTTGCCGGCGTTACTGGCGAGCTTCTTCCACAGCAGCTCACGGATGAGCCGTGACCTGCTCGGGCAGTATGTACACGCGTTGTACCCGTACCTGCAGGCCGAACTGTTCCTGCGCTGGGCACCCGAGCAACTGGACGAGGTGATCGATCAGTGGCTGGCGGCACTGGTCGAACAGGGCCTGCTGCGCCGCGAAAACGATGTGTACGTGCGCCCGGCCCCCAGTTCGCGCCAGTTCGTTTTGCTGACGCTGCTGGCCCGCACCATCACCCAGGCTCTGCAGCGCTTCTACATGGCCACCTCGCTGTTGCTCAACAGCGGCCAGAACACCCTCAGCGCCGAAGCACTGGAAGACCTCTGCGTGATGATGGCCCAGCGCCTGTCGATACTGCATGGCCTGAACGCCCCCGAGTTCTTTGACAAGACGCTGTTCCGTCACTTCATCCAGACCTTGGTCGAGCAAGGTGTGCTGCGCCCGGATGGCAACGGCAAACTGGGCTACCACGACAAACTTGGCGAACTCGCCGAAGGGGTGGCCAAGCGTGTGTTGTCGGCAGAGCTGCGCCTTTCGATCCGGCAGGTGGCGCTGCACCGTGAACATGCGCTGGAAGCATCGATCCTCTAAGGCATCATCAACCGGAAAAATCCGTTAAAGTCCTTGGGCTTGGCCACAAGCCAGCCCAAGGACAACGGAGAATCCATGAAAAAGCTCGTTATGCTGTGTTGCGCCTCCCTGCTCGCAGCCTGTTCCAGCCACACCCCATCGCCACAGGCCAGCCTGGACGGTGAAGTCTTCTACCTGCAGCGCATTGCCCTGCCGCCCAGCGCCACCTTGAGTGTTGAACTGCAAGACGTGTCGCTGATGGACGCCCCTGCGGTGACCCTGGCCCGCCAGGCCGGCCCGGTCAAAGGCAACGTGCCGCTGCCGTTCCACCTCACGTATGACCCAGCCCAGGTCAAGCCTGGCCACCGCTACGCGGTGAGCGCCCGCATCGAGCTGAACGGCAAGCTGCTGTTCATCAACACCGAGCATCATGGGGTCAAACTCGACGGCAGCGATGAGCAGCCAGTACGGATCAAAGTCGATCCGGTGCGCTGATCCCCGCCTACTTCTGTTCAAAAGGAAAGCTTCATGATTCGCTCCTCCCTGCGCTTGACCACCCTGTGCGCCGGCCTGCTGCTGTCGGCCAGCGCGCTGGCCCTGTCACTTGGCGACCTGAGCCAGAAAGACGCCACCGGCGGCCTGAAGGATGCCCTGACCCAAGGGGCGCAGCTCGCCGTCAAGCAACTGAGCACCCCAGGCGGGTTCAGCAATAACCCCGACGTACGCATCGAGTTGCCAGGCAACCTCGGCAAAGCCGCCAAAGCCATGAAGATGTTTGGCAAAGGTGATGAGGTTACCGCCCTGGAAGACAGCATGAACAAGGCCGCTGAAGCGGCGGTGCCGCAGGCCCAGGCGATCCTGGTGGACGCGGTGAAGAACATGAGTGTGACCGACGCCAAGGGCATTCTCAGCGGCGGTGACGACTCGGCCACCCAGTACCTGAACAAGAGCAGCCGGGAGCAGATCCGCGCCAAGTTCCTGCCCATCGTCAAGGCGGCGACCGACAAGGTTGGCGTGGTTCAACAATACAACAGCTTTGCCGGCCAGGCGTCAGCCCTGGGCCTGGGCGATGCCAAGAGTGCCAACGTCGAGAGCTATGTGACCGAAAAAGCCCTCGACGGCCTGTTTGAAATGATCGCCAAACAAGAACAGAGCATTCGTCAGAACCCTGCACAGGCGGCTACCAGCCTGGCCAAGAAGGTATTTGGCGCCCTGTGACCCGCGAAGGGAGGGCGACGCCCTCCCCCGCAGCCTTCAGCCCTTCTTCACCCTGAACCACGCCGCATACAATGCCGGCAGGAACAACAGGGTCAGCGCCGTGGCAACGATCAACCCGCCCATGATCGCCACCGCCATCGGCCCATAGAACACGCTTCTGGACAACGGAATCATCGCCAGCACCGCCGCCAGTGCGGTCAGCACGATCGGCCTGAAGCGTCGCACGGTAGCCTCGATGATCGCCTGCCAACGGTCCAGCCCCGAGGCGATATCCTGCTCGATCTGGTCCACCAGGATCACCGAGTTGCGCATGATCATCCCCGCCAGGGCAATGGTGCCAAGCATGGCGACGAAGCCGAACGGCTGGCGGAACACCAACAGGAACAAGGTCACGCCGATCAGCCCCAGTGGTGCCGTGAGGAACACCATTACCGTGCGCGAGAAGCTGCGCAGCTGGATCATCAGCAAGCTGAGCACCACTACGATGAACAACGGCATACCGGCGTTCACCGACTTCTGCCCACGCTCGGAGTCCTCGACTGTGCCGCCCACTTCCAGCAGGTAGCCATCAGGCAGCTTGTCCTTGACCTCCTGCAAGGTCGGGGCAATCTGCCTGACCAGGGTCGCCGGCTGCTGCTTGTCATAGATATCGGCGCGTACGGTCACCGTCGGCAAGCGGTTACGGTGCCAGATGATGCCTTCCTCGAAGCCATAGTCCAGGGTCGCTACCTGCGATAGCGCAACGCTCTGGCCGTTGTCGGTGGGCAACGCCAGGCTGCCAAGGTTGCCCAGCTCGCCACGTTCTTTCTGCGTGCCGCGCAAAAGAATCTCGATCAGCTCGTTGTCCTCCCGGTACTGGCTCACCGTGGTGCCGGTGAGCGAGCTTCGCAGGAAGCTCGACAGGTGCGCGGTGCTTACGCCAAGTGCGCGCGCACGGTCCTGGTCGATCGCCAGGAACACCGCCTTGCTCGGCTCTTCCCAGTCAAGGTGCACGTTCACCACATGCGGGTTCTCGCGCACCTTGTCCGCGACTTCGCGGGCCAGGGCGCGCACCTTCTCGATATGCTCGCCCGTGACCCGGAACTGCACCGGGTAGCCCACGGGCGGGCCGTTTTCCAGGCGGGTGACGCGGGCACGCAGGTCGGGGAATTGCTGGTCCACAGTGTTGATCAGCCAACTGCGCAAGCGCTCGCGCTCCTCCATGGACGTGGCCAGCACGACGAACTGGGCAAAACTGGCGGCGGGCAGTTGCTGGTCCAATGGCAGATAGAAACGCGGCGACCCCGTGCCCACGTAGGCCACATAGTTGTCGATGCCATCCTGCTGCTTGAGCAGGGCCTCCAGTTGCTTGACCCGTTCGGTGGTGTTGCCCAGCGACGCGCCCTCGGCCAGTTTCAGGTCGACCATCAGCTCTGGGCGGCCAGACGCCGGGAAGAACTGCTGCGGCACGAAGCGGAACAACGCAATGCTGCCGACAAAAGCTGCGATGGTCAGCAGGATGACCGTCTTGCGCCGCCGCACGCACCACTCCACCACACGTCGCACACGCTGGTAGAACGGTGTGGCATAGGGGTCTGGCGCATGCCCACTACCGTCATGACGGGCGGCATGCAGCTTGGCCAGGTCCGGCAGCAACCGTTCACCCAGGTAAGGTACGAACACCACGGCCACCACCCATGAGGTGATCAGCGCGATGGTCACCACCTGGAAGATCGAGCGGGTGTACTCACCCGTACTCGACGCTGCCGTGGCAATCGGCAGGAAGCCGGCAGCGGTAATCAGCGTACCGGTCAGCATCGGGAAGGCCGTACTGGTCCAGGCGTAACTGGCAGCCTTGAACCGATCGAAGCCCTGCTCCATCTTGATCGCCATCATTTCCACGGCAATGATCGCGTCGTCCACCAGCAGGCCCAAGGCCAATACCAGCGCGCCCAGCGAGATCTTGTGCAGGCCGATGCCGAAATAGTGCATGGCGGCAAAGGTCATCGCCAGTACCAGGGGTATCGCCAGGGCCACCACCAAACCGGTACGCAGGCCAAGTGAGAAGAAGCTCACCAACAGCACGATGACCAGCGCCTCGACCAGCACCTGGACGAACTCACCCACGCCCGCCTTGACCGCCGCCGGCTGGTCGGAGACTTTGCGCAGCTGCATGCCGGCCGGCAGGTTGCGCGCCAAGCGTTCGAACTCACCTTCCAGTGCCTTGCCCAGTACCAGGATGTCGCCGCCATCTTTCATCGACACGGCCAGGCCGATCGCGTCTTCGCCCATGAAGCGCATGCGCGGCGCAGGCGGGTCGTTGAAGCCACGGTACACCTCGGCGACATCGCCGATACGGAAGGTACGGTCCCCTACCCGAATGGGAAACTGACGAATCTGCTCGACACTGTCGAACTGCCCGCTGACGCGCAGTTGCAAGCGCTCGCTGGGGGTTTCGAAAAAGCCGGCGGTACTCACCGCGTTCTGCTCCCGCAGCGCTTGCTGCACGGCCTCCAGCGGCACGCCCAGGGTGGCCAGCTTGAGGTTGGACAGCTCGATCCAGATTTTTTCGTCCTGCAGGCCGATCAGTTCGACCTTGCCCACGTCCTTGACCCGTTGCAGCTGGATCTGGATGCGGTCGGCGTAGTCCTTCAGTACCGCATAGTCGAAGCCGGTGCCGGTGAGCGCATAAATGTTGCCGAAGGTGGTGCCGAACTCATCATTGAAGAACGGCCCCTGGATTTCCGGGGGCAGGGTGTGGCGGATATCCGCGACCTTCTTGCGGATCTGGTACCACAGCTCGGGGATGTCCTTGGAATGCAGCGAATCCCGGGCCATGAAGGTCACCTGCGATTCGCCGGGGCGCGAGAACGAGACGATCTTTTCGTACTCGCCGGTTTCCATCAGCTTCTTCTCGATGCGCTCGGTGACCTGGCGCGACACTTCCTCGGCCGTGGCCCCCGGCCACAGGGTACGGATGACCATGGCCTTGAAGGTAAAGGGTGGATCCTCGCTCTGCCCCAGCTTGGTGTAGGACATGGCGCCAATGGCAGCCAGCAGGATCATCAGGAACAGTACGATCTGGCGATTGCGCAGCGCCCAGGCGGAAAGGTTGAAACCCATCGGGACTTACTCCTTGGCCGTCAGGTTCACCACACGGTTGGTACGGTCCACCGGCCGCACCTCCTGCCCTTCGCGCAGCACGTGGCCGCCGGCGGCAACCACCCAGTCGCCAGGGTTCAGGCCCTCAAGTACGGGGACAGTGTCACTGCCATAAGGCCCCAGGCGCACGGCAGCACGCTCCAGTCGACGGTCCTGGTTGACTCGCCAGACGTACGCCTGGCCGTTTTCAGCGGTAATCGCCGAGAGAGGTACAGCCAGCGGGATCAGCCCGTCATGGGCGATGAATACCCGAGCGCTCTGCCCAAGATCGGCGGGCACCTTGGCCGAGTTGAACGCGATACGTGCGGCGAAGGTACGGGAACGGGGGTCGGCTGCGGGCGACAACTCACGGATCCGGCCCTGGAAGCGCTCATTGCGCCGCGACCACAGCTCGACACTGACCTGCTGGCCAACGGCGAAGCGGGCGAACTGCTGCTCCGGCAGGCCGATGACGACTTCGCGTTCACCGTCGGCCGCCAGCGTGAACACCGTCTGCCCGGCAGCCACCACCTGGCCGACCTCGACCTGACGCTTGGCGATCACGCCGGCCTGGGGCGCACGCAACACGGCGTAACCGGCCTGGTTGCCAGCCACGTCGAACTCGGCTTTGGCCTGCTTGAGGCGCGCGAGCCCGGCCCGGTAGAGATTTTCGGCATTGTCGTACAGAGAGTGGCTGACCATCTGCCGATCCAGCAGCTTGCGGTAGCGGTCACGCTCGGCGCGCACCAGCGCCAGGTTGGCCTCGGCGGCCGCCAATTGGGCGCGGTTGGCCTCGAGTTGCAGGCGCACGTCCTGGGGGTCGAGCTCTGCCAGTGGCTGATCGGCCTGGACCCGCTGCCCCTCCTCGACCAGGCGTTTGCTGACCTTGCCAGCGATGCGGAACGCCAGCTCCGGCTCGAAACGCGCTCGCACCTCGCCAGGGTAGCTGTCGGCTGAGGCTTGGGCCGGTTGCGGCTGGACCACCAGCGCCGGGCGCGGAGCAGTGGGCGGGGCGGCTTCCTGCCCGCAGGCCGCCAGCAACAAGGCGGCAGCGGCAGGCAGAGCGAGGCACAAGGCATGACGCAACATGATGAATCCTTTCGCGACGAGCGCATCGAATATTTATACTGTCGAGTATATTAAATCAGGGAACCGAAGCCGGGAAGCCAGCGTCGGAAAGAAAATCAACGTTAACGATGGGCCATTCCCTGAAGCCGGAAGGCAACCGAGCCGGTAAGATGGGGGCCCCTTCAACCAGACACGGATTCCAATGCCCAACGACGCACCCATCGGCCCAGGTCGCCCCAAGGACCTGGCCAAGCGCGAGGCGATCCTCCAAGCGGCCAAGACGCTGTTCCTCAGCCTCGGCTATGCCAACACCAGCATGGATGCGGTCGCTGCGGCGGCAGGTGTTTCAAAACTCACGGTCTATAGCCACTTCAACGATAAACAGACGCTGTTTGGCTCTGCGGTCATGGCTACCTGCCAGAATCAGCTACCCGACCTGATGTTCGAGTACCCCGAGGGCGCGCCCGTCGAACAGGTGTTGCTGAACATTGCCCGGGGCTTCCAGGCGTTGATCAGCAGTGATGAGGCGGTCAAGTTGAGCCGCCTGATCATGGCCCAGGGCAGTCAGGACCCAAGCTTTGGCGAGTTCTTTTA
This sequence comes from Pseudomonas sp. M2, assembly GCF_015751845.1. Lineage (NCBI taxonomy): Bacteria > Pseudomonadati > Pseudomonadota > Gammaproteobacteria > Pseudomonadales > Pseudomonadaceae > Pseudomonas > Pseudomonas sp. M2. The sequence goes on along the minus strand of NZ_JADOUD010000001.1, from coordinate 3,651,706 downwards.
CGAAGCCGGGCCGAAACGGGTGCTGGCGGGCATGGAAGGGCTGTTGCGCGGAGTCGCCGAGCGCGGCCTGTTGCGCATCGACAACCCGTTGCACGCGGCCGAGCACTTCTTCTGCCTGGTCAAAGGAGCGCCCGATTACCGGTTGCTGCTGGGGTGTGCAGGGCCATTGGAGGGAGATGAGGCCGAGGCGCATGTGCGCGAGGTGGTGGGGGTGTTCTTGCGGGCGTTTCGGCGCTGAGCCAATGTCGATAGCTGGCCGATTTCTGCCTTCTGCGGAGGCTCGCAAAAGGCAGTCAGAACTCGGTTCAATTACATATCAAGAAACACGCCTCCTGATTTCTTTCTGCAAAACGGACTGAACCATGATGTCTCGTGATGGGCCCGCGCGCTCCATACGACTGTTAACCTGATCCAATTCATTGGCAAGTGCGTCTAGTTCAAGAGTTCTGGCATAGTTATTCACCTCACCTCTCTGCACGCCCATATACCTTTCATACCGTTCTCCAGCGGCATTATCGGGAGTAGAGCCAAGCGACTGCACACGGCTGTTACCTTTTTTTACAACCGAGCGCTCTGGCAAATTTAAATTTTCAAATAACTGAAACTGCTCAGCAATTTCGCGATCATTAAATAGCTTCTCAAATGGAATAGTATCGCCACCGGTGGGTGCAGCTTTAGGCATGGCGCCAACAGCCCTGTTACCTTGAGTGGGGTTTGTTTTCGTTACCGGCAAGCTGGTGCTCTTTTTTTTTTGCGCTTTGGGTTTCATGCCAAACAATCTTCTGAAAAAGGTCCCGATACCCCAGAAGTGACCAGTCGGGTCACTACGGTTAGTGGGATCTCCTGCGCAATATACATAGGCATTGAACCCGCCCGCCCCAAATGGGCTCCAACTGTCCGGGCTACTGAACCGCATCATGACCGGGCTGAACTGCCTATAGCCTCTCCCCAGATGATAATGTCCCGTGGCTGGGTCTGGCCGCTCGCCATTGAAGGCAAGCAACGACAGCAAACCGCTGCCCTGAGAGTGATGACCGTAGGGAGAGTAAATCTGTGACTCGTGCCGTTCCCCGTTATGCATCGATAACACAGAGCGCTGCGGGTCGCAGGCCGCTAACGCGGTGGGCAAGTGCACGGCACTGTGATTTTTCTGCGCCAGAACTTGTCCATCAGACTGAAGGATACGCCAGCGTCCGTTGCCACTTAACTCAATGGAGATCGTCTCTTTGCAATAAAAAACTTGCCGGGTATTTTGTTTGGCGTTGGGAATGGTCGGCATGAACATTAACCTCAGTGGCTTCAGATGTTCGAAAGACTGGCGCCATAGCAAAGAAAAAACCACTAGCAGAAATGCCAGGTCAATCCAGACCCACTCAATCTTTTCAGATCATACACACAGTCATTGTGGACGGTGGGTATGTGGGAAGTGTATGCGGAGGGCTTTTTCAGCCCCCACTTGAAATCAGGGCGGCGCATGATCTCAAAGGCCACAGCAATCCAGGCATGCGCCCGCACGCATGGTCAAAGGTCTGTGAACAACCGCACGAGAAAGATCAGGCCTTCAACGCTTTCTTTGGATAAATATCATACCGGCTCGACTTGCCCTCCAGGCTATGGCTCGGCTTTGGTCCATCAATGATCGGTGCCTTGCGCGGCCGCTTCACCACCACCCGGTGGCTGGCCAGCGCCAGCGCGGCTTCGAGCAAAGCCGGGGCATCCACGTCATCGCCGACCAATGGCCGGAATACGCGCATTTCCTTTTTCACCAGGGCGCTCTTGTCCCGGTGCGGGAACATGGGGTCAAGGTAGATCACCTGCGGTGCCTCCCCCTCCCAGTTGCGCATACGCTCGATGGCGTTGCCTGTCAGCAGCCGCATGCGGCCGACGATAGGCCCTACCTCGTCATCCGACCGGGCTCGCGTCAGGCCGTCTTCCAGCAAGGCGGCTATCAGCGGCTGGCGCTCGATCAGGGTCATCTGGCAACCCAGGCTGGCCAGCACGAACGCGTCCTTGCCCAAACCCGCCGTGGCATCTAGCACTTGTGGCCGCACGCCTTGGGCGATGCCCACGGCCTTGGCGATCATCTGCCCGTTGCCACCGCCAAACTGGCGCCGATGCGCTGCCTGGCCTTCGACGAAGTCTACCCGCACTGGCCCGGGTGCCTGCGGGCCCAACTGCTGGATCTGCAAGCCATCGGCGCCCACCTGCACAGCGAAACCGGCGGCATCGTCCTGCAGCGGCAGGCCCAGGCGCTCGGCCCATGCCGTAGCCTGTTGCGCATATTCAGCCGACATCGCTTCGACTCTGATACCCGTGCCTTGCTCTTCCATCATCCACACCTGAAAATTCGAACCAAGCCCTTAATGAATCGGCACCATCGGCCGATACAGGCAATATCCCGCTATTCTGCCAGAGCACAACGCGCACGACTGCCATGACAGATACTCTTCCCATCGGCTTGACCTACCTGTCGCCCGTCGGCAACTACGGTCGGCAGAATACCCAGGCACTGGGGGGCGTCAGCCACCTGTGGCAGGATTTCTTTGCCCGCGCCATGGCCGAGCAGCAAGGGGATGAGGCAGACAGCACCCATCAGGCGCTGGCGCAGTACGACAAAATCAGCGGCGAGCCGATTGGCGGGGCCAGGGCCTTGGCCCTGATCGATGCCCAACGCGCCTGCCCCGTGCACGACACCATCGTTGCACCACCCGAGCCTCTGTTCCTGCCCAAGGCTGAACTGGAAGCCAACCTGCTGGAGCCAGCGCCGGAGCCATTCAGCGCCGCCGAGATGATTCAGCAGCAGCGCCAACTGGACATCAGCAACAGTTGGCTACGCCCAGTGGTCATGAGCCAGGGTCAGCCGCTTGCCGAGCCAGGCCCTGCGCCCTCCCCGCGCCCGTTGCACCTGCCTATCGCCGAGTTTGAGACGGGCCTGCTCGACCCCGCGCCGGAGCCATTCGACGCAGCGACCATGGCCAAGCAGCAGAACGATCTGGAATTCGACATCCACTGGGCGCGCCCGGTAGTGCTGAACAACGTTCGCATCCACGCCTGAGCTTAACGGCAGATCTGCCACAGCCCCATGTCCAGGTGAAAGTGATTGCGGTGGGCGGCATTGTATTCCGGCCCCAGCACCGTACTGAAGCTCTTACAGGCCGCTTGCTGCACTTGCCGCAGGAATGCCGCCTTTTGCCCGCCTGCCTGCCAGTCCCGCGCCAGCACGATCCGCTGCCCGTCCTGCAGGCGAAAGCCGCTGATATCCAGCGCATTGGCGGTGGCATGCTGACTGAGCCGGCCCTGCTTGCGGTTATAGACGTTGCGGCAGGCGAAGCTGCCCAGATGATCGACCTGCGCCACCGGCTGGCCAAACACCTGCTGCGCTGCAGGTTGCAAGCCATGCTTTTCGAACAGCGCATAGGCCACCGCCAACGGGCAACTGGCCAGGAAGCTGCTACTCAACCGCGCCTGGCCTTGTTCTATACGCCAGACGTTTTGCAACGGGCAATTGGCCGATGCCGGGCTATCGGCCTGCGCCCGATAGCGCAGGCTGGTGGTCGCCAACGCTTGGCGGCACAACTGCGGATCATCACGCAGACGCGAAAGCTTATAGGGCGTCAGCAGGTTCGGCGGCTGACGAACGTCCAGTGCTGCCCACGGATCCCAGGCCTGCGGCAGGCGCCAACCCCACTGCCATAAAAGGCCTGCTACCAGCAGCAGCCCGCACAGCAGCACCAATGCGCGCACCGCGCTTCAGCGCCGGAACAGGTCGTTGAGCTGGGCGAACGGCAACGCCTGCTCACCATAGCTGAACGTACCCTGGTCACGAACTTCCAATGCCGCGCGCTGAAACGCACCGAGCGCCGCACGGGCCAGTGAAGAGCCCACGCTGATGCGGCGTACGCCCAAGTCCTGCAACTGATTGACGCTCAATGGCACACCCGCCAGCCCCATCAGCACATTGACAGGTTTAGGCGCTACCGCCTGTACCACCGCGCGGATCTCTTCGACTGTGCGCAAACCCGGCGCATAGAGCACGTCGGCGCCCGCTTCGGCATAAGCCTGCAAACGCAGGATGGTGTCATCCAGGTCCATTCGCCCGTGCAGCAGGTTTTCCGCCCGGGCGCAGAGCATGAAAGGAAATGGCAGGCTGCGCGCCGCCTGCACTGCAGCCCTCACCCGCTCTACGGCCAGGCCCAGGTCATAGATCGGCGCGTCGCTGCGCCCACTGGCATCTTCGATCGAGCCGCCGACCAACCCTGCTTCAGCGGCACGCAGGATGGCGTGGGCACAGTCTTCAGGCAGGTCACCAAAACCATTTTCCAGGTCGGCGGCAACGGGCAAGGCAGTGGCATCGACGATCATCCCGGCGTTGTCGAGTGTCTCGTCCAGGCTCAGCGCCGCTTCGGCATCCGCTCGCCCAAGGCTGAAGGCAAGGCCCGCACTGGTGGTAGCCAGCGCCTCGAAGCCGAGGCTTGCCAGGAGCTTGGCGGAACCGGCATCCCACGGGTTGGGGATGACGAACGCGCCTTCGCGCTCGTGCAGGGCTTTGAAGGCTTCGGCACGCAGGGTTTGTACATCCATGATCACAACCTCCGGCTGGTCGGTAAGGGTCAAAGTAGCCCCAGTTGTTCGACCTCAGGGGCGCGTGGCAATTCCGGCAAAGCTGCCAACCCCGGCAGGCGCGCCATCAGCCGCTGATGAAAACGCTGAGCCAACGCGGCGGCCAGGCGGTTGTCCGAGGTGTGCAGGAAGATGTACGGGCTACGGCCTTCCTCGATCCAGCTGGCGACCTTTTCAACCCACTGCGAAAGGAACGCTTCATTGGCGTCGAGCTCGGGATGGCCGATAAAACGGACCTGGGGGTGCTGGCTGAAAGCTGCGGGGCGCGGCGCAACCCTGGGCTTCTTGGCTTGCGCGTCGAGCACGGCGGCCTCACGCGAGGTACAGCTGAACAATGCACGCGAGTCCAGGCAGATACGTTCAACACCGCGCTCGTGCAGCAAACGGTTGAGCAGGCGCTCCTCCTCACCCTTGGTGAAAAAAGTCTGGTTACGCACTTCCACCGCCACAGGCACACCGATTTCATCGAGAAAATGCCCCAGCTCAGCCAGGCGAGCCGGGCCGAACTGAGCCGGCAATTGCAACCAGTACGGTGACACCCGCTGGCCAAGGGGCGCCATCAGCCGGGTGAAGTCCAGCGCGGCTTCCAGCCGCTCGCGCAGGTCGCCTTCATGGCTGACATCACGGGGGAACTTGGCAGTAAAACGAAAGTGCGCAGGCATGACCTGCGCCCACCGCTCGACAGTGCTCGGCGCCGGGCGGGCATAGAAGGTGGTGTTGCCCTCGACGGCATTCAGCACCTGGCTGTAAAGGCCAAGAAATTCGCCGGTGCGGGCGTCAGCGGGATACAGGTAGTCGCGCCAGGCGCTTTCGCTCCATGACGGGCAACCCAGGAAATAAGGCAGGTGGGATGAACTCATCCCTCAAATGTACAGGTCCAGCCCCAGCACTTCCATGTCCCAATCGGTAAAACCGGCAGTACTGAGGTAGCTGGCCAGCGCAGTGGCCGTGCGGCGGTCACGGGCACGTGGGAAAACCATGTCTTGCTGGCGGGCCGGCAAGCCACCGGGACGGCGGCGCGGCGCCGCTTCCGGAGCAGCCTCGCCCTCTTCGACGAGCTCGGCATCGTCGATGCTCTCATCGCGCACCGCCGCTTTGCGCGGCGCGCGCTTTACCGGATAGGACTGCGGTGAGAAACCGTCGATACGCATGATGAGCACTCAGGACCAATGATGGCAATTTAGCAGCATCAGGGTTCCATCGCTAATGCTCTAGTGATAACTGGACCACAGTTTGCGACAAAGGTTTTATCGACAGCCGCGATAACCGACGAACAGCCGTCAGCGGGCTTTGGGCGTAGCTACGTTATCGCGCAGGTAAACCGGTTGCGCCTGATCGGCAACGATTGCCTCGCCGCGTGCCCAGGCGAAGCTGGCCAAGCTGAGGATGTCCAGCGCATTGGGCAGCGCCGCAGGGTTGCTGGCACTGGCCTGCACGGCCAGACGCTCGGCGTAGCCCCAGCCGGTGCCGGCCCCGTACCAATCGCCGCTGCTGCCATCAGGCAACGCCACGCGCTCCGGTGGCAGCACCGCTTCCAGGCCTTGCAGGCGCATTTCGCCCTCCACCGCCTTGTAGCAACCCCAGTACACCTCGTCCATGCGTGCATCGATGGCAGCCGCTACCTGCTGCGCGCCATGCTCGCGCAACGCACCCTGGGCCAGCGCGGCCAGGTTGGACACTGGCAGTACCGGGCGCTCCAGGGCGAAAGCCAGGCCTTGCACCACGCCGATGGCGATGCGCACGCCGGTGAAGGCGCCGGGGCCACGGCCGAAGGCAATGGCATCGAGGGCATTGAGCGCCACGCCGGAGTCGCCCAGCAGCTGCTTGATCATCGGCAGCAGCTTCTGCGCATGCATGCGCGGGATCACCTCGTAATGGCTGGTTACCTTGCCATCATGCAGCAGCGCGACGGAACAGGCTTCGGTGGCGGTATCCAGGGCCAGCAGGGTGGTCATCGAACGGGTATCCAGGAGCAAGTGAAAAGAGCGGCAGTATAAACGACAACGGCCCGCAAGCGGGCCGTCGTGACACACGGTGATGGATCAGCTCAGGGCTGCCAGCACTTTGGCGGTGATTGCATCTACCGAACCCACGCCTTCGATGTGGCTGTACTTCGGCTTGCCAGCGTTGGCGGCCGACAGCTTCTGGTAGAAGTCCACCAGCGGCTTGGTCTGGGTGTGGTAGACCGACAGGCGATGACGCACGGTTTCTTCCTTGTCGTCGTCGCGCTGAATCAGGTCTTCGCCAGTAACGTCGTCCTTGCCTTCCACTTTCGGCGGGTTGTACTGAATGTGGTAGGTACGGCCCGAGGCCAGGTGCACGCGGCGGCCCGCCATGCGGCCGACGATCTCTTCGTCGTCGACGGCGATCTCGACCACTGCATCGATGTCGACACCGGCAGCGACCATGGCTTCAGCCTGCGGAATGGTGCGTGGGAAACCGTCGAACAGGCAGCCGTTGGCGCAGTCTGGCTGGGCGATGCGCTCCTTGACCAGGCTGATGATCAGCTCGTCGGAGACCAGCTGGCCGGCATCCATGACTTTCTTGAGCTCCAGGCCCAGCGGGGTACCGGCCTTGACGGCAGCACGCAGCATGTCACCGGTGGAGATCTGTGGGATACCGAACTTCTCGGTGATGAATTTTGCCTGAGTACCTTTACCGGCCCCGGGAGCTCCCAGCAGAATTACGCGCATCTCGTGCTCCTCAAATTTTTTTATGAAATTCAATGGATTCGGCAACCAGGGCCAAGTCCGGAAAATCGGGTATGACCATAAATCGGTCAGAAGGCTGCTCAAGATACACAGCGCCCGTCAGCCAGACAAGCTTCCCAAAGTTGCAGGAATGGGCCATCTGTAGCCAAGGCTGCAGGCGGTTGCGCCCAGCGCAACCACCTTCCCTGCCCTGGTTTGGCCCGCAGGGCGGCCCTGCGCGCGGGCAGCCAGCCGTGGCCTCAGCCTGTGTTGCGCAGGCCTGCGGCAATCCCTGCCACTGTCACCAGCAGGGCCTGCTCCAGCGGGCTGTCCAGAGCGGCTTCACGGCTGCGGGAGCGCGCCAGCAGCTCGGCCTGAAGCTGATGCAGCGGGTCCAGGTAGGTGTTGCGCAGGCTGATGAATTCCAGCGTTTCCGGGCTGTGCGCCAGTAGCACCTGCTGCCCGGTCAGGCCCAATATCACCTGACAGGACTGCGACAATAGGTCGCGCAGATGTGCACCTAAAGGAAGCAACTGCGGTTGCACCAGACGTTCGTCGTAGGCCTCGGCAATCTGCGCATCAGCTTTGGCCAGGACCATCTCCAGCATGTCGATGCGGGTACGGAAGAACGGCCACTGCTCACGCATCTGCGCCAGCAACTCACCCTGCCCCCGTGCCAGTGCATTGCTCAGCGCGGTCTCCCACCCCAACCAGGCCGGCAGCATCAGGCGCGTCTGGGTCCAGCCGAAGATCCATGGAATGGCACGCAGGCTTTCGATGCCACCGGCACGACGCTTGGCCGGGCGGCTGCCCAGCGGCAGGCGCCCCAGCTCCTGCTCGGGTGTGGACTGGCGGAAATACTCGACGAAATCCGGGTTCTCCCGCACCACGCCGCGGTAAGCCTTGACGCCATCGGCGGCCAGTTGGTCCATCAAGGCGCGCCAGGCCGGCTCAGGGGGTGGCGGCGGCAGCAAGGTGGCTTCCAGCACCGCCGCCAGGTACAGGTTGAGGTTCTGCTCGGCGATACCTGGCAAACCAAACTTGAAGCGGATCATCTCGCCTTGCTCGGTGGTGCGAAACCGCCCTGCCACTGACCCCGGTGGTTGCGAGAGGATCGCCGCGTGGGCCGGGCCACCGCCGCGGCCGACAGTGCCGCCACGGCCATGGAACAGCAGCAGTTCGACCTGATGCTCACGGCAGATGCGTACCAGATTTTCCTGCGCCCGATATTGGGCCCAGGCCGCGGCGGTGGTCCCGGCATCCTTGGCCGAATCGGAGTAGCCGATCATCACTTCCTGCGGCCCACGCAAGCCCGCACGATAGCCCGGCAGGCCGAGCAGCCGCTCCATCACAGGGCCCGCGTTGTCCAGATCGGCCAGGGTTTCGAACAGCGGCACCACGCGCATCGGCCTGGTCAGGCCGGCTTCCTTGAGCAGCAACTGCACAGCCAGTACATCCGATGCAGCGCCCGCCATGGAGATGACATACGAACCGAGCGATGCGCCCGGCGCCGCAGCGATCTCGCGACAGGTGGCAAGCACTTCGGCAGTGTCCGCCTGGGGCATGAAGTGGGCCGGCAGCAATGGCCGGCGGTTTTTCAATTCGGCCTGCAGGAACGCGATACGCTTGTCTTCATCCCAGTGCGCATAGCTGCCCATGCCCAGATAATCGGTGATCTCCGACAGCGCGTCACGGTGTCGGGCGGCATCCTGGCGCACGTCCAGGCGCCCCAGAAACAGGCCAAAAGTCACCGCACGGCGCAGACTGTCGAGCAATGGCCCATCGGCAATCACGCCCATGCCACATTCGTGCAAGGACTGGTAGCACAGCTCCAGCGGCGCGATCAGGTCACGGTTGTCCACCAGCACATCGGCACTGGCCGGCTGGGTAGCGGTGAGCGACGCATGGGCCCAGGCGCGCGTCGCCCGCAAGCGGTCACGCAATTGCTTGAGCACGGCGCGGTAGGGCTCTGGGGTGTCCCCCACCCGCTCGCGCACAGCGCTGTTGGCCTGCTGCATCGACAACTCTGCCGCCAGCGCGTCGACATCGCGCAAAAACAGGTCGGCCGCCATCCAGCGTGCCAGCAGCAACACTTCGCGTGTCACCGCGGCGGTCACGTTGGGGTTGCCATCACGATCGCCGCCCATCCACGAGGCAAAGCGCACAGGTGCCGCTTCCAGCGGCAGGCGCAGGCCAGTGGCGTCGAACAGCGCCTTGTCCACCTTGCGCAGGTGGCTGGGGATGGCATGCCACAGGGAATGCTCGATCACCGCGAAGCCCCATTTGGCTTCGTCTACAGGCGTTGGCCGGGTGCGCCGGATTTCTTCTGTGTGCCAGGCCTCAGCGATCAACCGGCGCAGGCGCTCGCGCACTTGCTGGCGCTCGACCGGGGTCAAATCACGATGGTCTTGCACGGCCAACTGGCCGGCAATGGCATCGTACTTCTGGATCAATGTGCGGCGTGCCACTTCGGTGGGATGCGCGGTGAGCACCAGCTGGATATCGAGCTTGGCCAATTGCCTGGCCAAGGCATCGTCCTTGTGCCCGGCCTGCTTCAGACGCGCCAGCAGCTCAGGCAGCACCCGCGCCTCGAAAGGCTCAGGCTGCTCGGCATCACGGCGCCGGATCAACTGGTACTGCTCGGCCATGTTGGCCAGGTTGAGGAACTGGTTGAAGGCACGTGCCACCGGCAACAAGTCTTCTTCAGCCAGGTTCGCCAAGGTAGAACTCAGCTGTTCGCCAGCGCTGCGCCGGTCCGCCTTGGCGCTATGGCGAATGTCCTCGATTTTCTGCAGAAACGCGTCACCGTGCTGCTGGCGAATGGTTTCGCCAAGCAACTCCCCCAACACATGGACATCTTCACGCAAGCGCACATCGATATCAGTCATTGGCCCTCTCTTCGGCGCGGCTCGCCCGCGCTCTGCTCAGGAAACAGCACTGGCCCAAGAGTGCCCACAGCGGGGCCGCCATGGCAAGCCACGACCGGTAAAGCAAACTAAAGTAAAAGTCCAGCAGTCCGATGCAATGCAGCCTTTCCGAGGCGTTTACAGAGGTCATCATGAAAATCCGCGAACTCGCCCAGCACTGGGAACAGAACGCCGCAGGCACCCTGAGCCCGACCGGCCATACCTTGCACCTGGACCTGGAGTCGGAGGCGCGCCTGGCGGCGCTCATCGACATGTACCCCAAGCGCACCGCCGAGGAACTGCTCGGTGAGCTGGTCGCAGCCGCGCTCGAGGAGCTTGAAGCCAGCTTCCCCTACGTGCAGGGCAACAAGGTCATTTCCACCGATGAAGAAGGCGATCCGCTGTACGAAGACATAGGCTCTACACCGCGCTTTCTGGCGCTTTCAAGGCGCCATCTGCACACCCTCAGCAACCCCGGCGACGGCAGCGGAAACTGACGCGCCTGCCTCCCGTTCCGGGCTGCCCTCCAGCCCGGAATACCGCTTCTGACAGTGGAAGTTCCGCTCACACACCACTGACCGATCAGTCAGAAATAGTTGGCATTTTTTTCTGAACTATTCAAAAAACGACCCAGTCACAGCCAATAGCCATCACGCTAAAACCCTGCACACTGTCGTCGTGCACCGTTGAGCTGAAGCACACGGCGATGCCAGGGATTGAGCGATGGGATGGACTGCTACGGACATCGTCGTTATCAGGAGTGATCCAATGGAGCTGACCACCATGAAGACCCGCACTTCGAAACTTTCCTCCACTCATGTGCGCGGGTTCAAGCTGGCCGCGCTGGCCCTGGGCAGTAGCCTGGTCCTGGCCGGCTGTGCGGGCAACCCGCCCACCGAGCAGTATGCCGTCACCCAGTCCGCCGTGAACTCCGCCGTCAGCGCTGGCGGTACCGAGTTCGCCGCCGTTGAAATGAAAGCGGCGCAGGACAAGTTCAAGCAGGCCGAAATCGCCATGCACGACAAGAACTACGAGGACGCCAAGCGTCTGGCCGAGCAGGCCGAATGGGACGCTCGCCTCGCCGAACGCAAGGCCCAGGCGGCCAAGGCCCAGAAGGCCGTGCAGGACGCCCGCCAGGGCGTTCAGGACGTACGTCAGGAAGGCCTGCGTAGCGCTCAGTGAGCGCCGCCCAGCCTGCCTTAGCCTTCGCACTCGATCAAAGGATGAACACTATGCGCAAACACGTCATGATTCCCGCCCTGCTGGCCCTGAGCGTCGGTCTCGCTGCCTGCTCGCACGACCCGAACGCCAACCTGGAGTCGGCCCGCACCAACTTCTCGTCGCTGCAGAGCGACCCGCAGGCGAGCAAAATCGCAGCCCTTGAAACCAAGGACGCACAAGACTGGCTGAACAAGGCCGACAAGGCCTACATGGAGCGTGAGGACAGCAAGAAAGTCGACCAGTTGGCCTACCTGACCAACCAGCGCGTTGAAGTGGCCAAGCAGACCATTGCCCTGCGCTCGGCCGAAAACGAGCTGAAAAACGCCTCGGCCCAACGTGCCCAGGCCAAGCTCGATGCCCGTGACGCGCAGATCGCCAAGCTTCAGGACAGCCTGAACGCCAAGCAGACCGACCGCGGTACGCTGGTGACCTTCGGCGATGTACTGTTCGACTTCAACAAGGCCGAACTCAAAAGCAGCGCCTTGCCCAACGTGACCAAGCTGGCCCAGTTCCTCCAGGAAAACCCTGAGCGCAAGGTCATCGTCGAGGGTTACACCGACAGCGTCGGTTCGGCCAACTACAACCAGACCCTGTCCGAGCGTCGCGCCGGTGCCGTGCGCATGGCGCTGGTACGTGCAGGCGTGGACCCTGCGCGCATCGTCGCTCAAGGCTACGGCAAGGAATACCCGGTTGCTGACAACAGCAGCAACTCGGGCCGTGCGCAAAACCGCCGGGTGGAGGTGACCATCTCCAACGACAACCAGCCGGTAGCGCCGCGTTCGGTGAGCCAGGTGCAGTAAGGCTCACAGGTCGATAAAAGAACCCCGCCTTCATGGCGGGGTTCTTCTTTTTCATCGTTGGTTCGAGCGGGTCATTGCACTTGTTGCGGGGTCTGCTCACCCATGCAACGCACCGCACGCTTGCGGTTGTCGACCAGTACCCCGGTAAGGCCCTTTTGCGCTGTGTCGAACAGCACCAGCACACCGTCCACACACTGCGCCACCTGCGGCGCTGGGTCGAGGGAAACCTTGTAGTCCTCACCAGGTACGGTCTTGAGCATGGTGAAATCCTGCAGCAACAACGCATCCTCCGGCTTGGCGAAATGCAGGTAGCCGTAATACCACAGAGCCCCCACCGTCACGATGATGCTGCCGACACCGGTCAGGATCAGCGGGATGGCGTTGCGTTCTTCACTCATTGCTTGTTCTTCTCGTCAGGGTAGTTGGGCACTTCGGCCAGCCGCCGCAGGCCGTTGAAATGGCGGGGGTCATCAAGAAAACGCACCATCACCTGGCGCCAGACCGGGTCGGCAAAGGTCTGTACATGGCCGCCGCGGGTCAGTTGCAGCACCCGTGGTGGCGGTGCGTGCTGGTACAGGCGAATGCCGTTGTTCATCGGTACCAGGTTGTCGTCGATGCTATGGAAGAACAGCTTGGGCGGGCCGCTCAGGCGCTCGACCGAACGGATCGCGCTGTCACCATCGGGTACCAGCCAGGACAACGGCACCTGCAAGGGCCAGGTCAACCACGATGTGCTCAGCGCAAAGCGCCCGACATCACGGTAACTGGCCGGCACGCCATCGAACACCAGTGCGCTGAAGCGCAGGCATTGCTCGGGGTGGGCTGCCAGGTAGTGGATGGCCATTGCCCCGCCCAGGCTCTGCCCCAGCAATACCAAGGGTTTGCCCTTGACCTCGGGGGCCTGGTCGAGCCATGCCATGGCCGCTGCGATGTCATTGTAGACCTGTGGCAAGCCGGGCTTGCCCTGGGACAGGCCATAGCCCCGGTAATCGATCATCAGCACCTGATAGCCCTGCTCCGGCAGCCAGTAGCTACCGCCCAGGTGCCCAGCCAGATTGCCGCCATTGCCGTGCAAGTGCAGCACCGTGCCCTTGACCTCGACACCCGCCTTGGCCGGCAGCCACCAGCCATGCAGGCGGACGCCGTCGGCGGTGGTCAGGGTGACATCGCGGTACTGCAGCTTGGCACGCTCGGGCGTGAACGGCTGGCCCGGTTCCGGGTAGAACAACAGGCTGCTGCACCCGCCCAGGCCCAACAGCGCCAAACCCAGGACCAGGCAGCGGCAGCGCTCAAAGAATGTTCGCGTAGTCGGCTTCAATGCGATCAAGGCTCAGGTGGTTGAGGAAGTTGGAGAAGCACATCCAGGCCGACAGCGCATTGAGGTCGCGAAACTGCTCCGGCAGGTACTTGGGCGGTTCCACCAGGCCTTCTTCGACCAGCTGACGCAAGGTACGCATGTCTTCGAGGGTAGTCTTGCCGCAGAACAGCAGCGGAATCTGCTCGAGTTTGCCCTTTCTCACGGCCAACTGAATGTAGTTGTAAACCATGATGAAACCCTTGAGGTAGGACAAATCCTTGGTAAATGGCAGACCATTGGGCACCGAGCCGCGGAACACCCGGCTTGCATTGCTGTAGCTCTGCGCCATTTCAAAGCCCTGGGCGCGGAAAAACTCGAACACCTGGAGGAAATCGGCGCCCTCCTCGACCATATGGATGGCGCGCGTGCGGTTGGTGAGCTTGCGCAGACGGCTGGGGTAAGAGGCGAAGGCGATCACCTCCATGAGAATCGCCAAACCCTCCTGAGTCACCGTCGACGAAGGCGGGCCCTTCGACAGGAAGGTGCAGATCGGCTGGTTCAGGCCGTTGAGCGTGGTGCCCACATGCACCAGCCCCTCGTGCACTTCCAGCGCGCGCACATCACGGCTGTTGAACATGGCGTCAGCGCGCACCTTGATGTAGTCGGCCCCTGCCGCCGCATCGGCGACGATCCCATCGGACTCGAACACCCGGATGGTTTCCTCGGCCTCGCCGAACACCTTGTTCAGGCGGCGCTGGAGGATGTCCACGGCCTCCTTGGCAGTCAGGTTTTTCGGCTCGTCCTTGAGGTCACCACGGCCGTCGATGTTGTTCAGGTAATCGGAAAGCATCAGGCCAAGGTCGGCCAGCGTCGGGTCGCCAGCGTGGAAGGCATCGGACGCCGCGCCATAGAGTTCCTGGGAGATCAGGCCGAAATCCTCGGTGCCGCGTGCTTCGAGCATGCGCACCACCATGCGGTACTCCTTGCACATGCGCCGCATGATCTGCCCCACCGGGTTGAACTGCCCCAATTGTCGGGTGATGTCGCGCTCGATGCTCTGGAACTCGGCCTTGACCGCACTTGAGTCGAACGACAGCGGCCGCGACTGGTAATAGGCGCGGTCCACTGCAGGCGGCTCTTTGCCCTTGGCCTTCAGAAAGCCCTGGCGGATGTTGTCATCCCACTTGACCGCATCGAGCACACGTATAGGGGTTTGCGCGGTGACGATGCGATCGGACAGTGCGCGTATGGTCTGCTGGTACTCGTCCACCGGGAACTCCTTTCTAGAACAAGGCACCTGTACAGGCCCCTCGCCGGCACGCCGGCGAGGGGCCTGTACGGTCATTTGCCGCTGCGCTGGAAGCGCGCCACCTCGACGAACAGGTCGGAGTTGGCCGGGTCATCCAGATAGGCCAGCACCCGCTCCGACGGGCTGTCGATCAGCACGCCCTCACCGTTGTCCTCCGGTACCTCCGTGTTGCGCCCGGTCAGCTCTTTTTTCTCGACCGCCTGCTGCACCTGTTCCACATCAAGGTTGTAGATCACCAGTTCCTTGCCATCGACGATATCGAAACCGCCAATCAGGAAATGGCCGCCCAGGCGCTTGGGTACACCGGCAGAGAGGTACCAGCGGTTGCCGTGGCGTGACACGGTGAATACGTACTCTTCGGGTTTCTTGCCCTTGGCCGTGGCCACGGCCTTGTAGGCATCGGCGCCGCTGCGGCTGATGGCTAGCTTCAGTGGCTCGCCCCAGGCGTCCTTGCTGCTCCACTTGCCCAGCAGGGCCTTGGGCGCCGCCTGATTGCTCGGCAACGGCTCATGGAAGGTCACCAGACAACCGCCCAGCAGGAGGAATGACAACGTCAACAACACCACACGCCAGGCTTTCATCAGGTTCTCCTTGAAAGTTCGTTCTCGGCTCAGGCCGATGCCAGCACCAGGTGCAGGTAACGGGTAAGCATAGCGAGCATCTGCCCATCGGCTTGCGCATCGGCATCCTTGAGCAGGCCCTGATATTCCATCTGCTCGATAATCGCCGTCAACATCTGGGCGTCCTGTTCCGGTTGCTGCGAGCCGACCACCTGCAACAGCTGGCGCGTGCCATGCAGCAGAATCTGCTCGTGGGCGCACACCAGTTCGGCCAGGCGCGGGCACAGCAGCGCTTCCTGGCGGAAGGCTTGCTCGGCCATCAGGAAGTCGCGGCGGTTGACCAACTGACGGGAAACATAGTCGGCAGTCATCTGCGCCACTTCGTCAGCCAGACGCGCCCTTGATTGCGCACTGCCATCACCCTGGGCAAGCAGCTGGCGCAGCACCACTTCGGTATTGGCCCACAGCTTGGCCATGTAGGCGGCGCTGCGTTCGACGTATTGGGCGAAGGTATCGGTGAGCAGGTCCTCGATATCCTTGAAGTAGTAGGTCGTGGCCGACAGCGGCACACCGGCCTCGGCGGCGACCGCACGGTGGCGCACGCCACGCACGCCATCACGCACGACAATGCGCATGGCGGCGTCGAGGATCAACTGGCGGCGCTGTTCGCTGCCTTGGCGGGCGGTCTTGCGACCCTGGTATTGCACGCTTTCGGCGACGGCGGTGGCAATGCCGGCGGCGCCTTGCTGGGCCATTGCGGGTGTCACGGGTGTACCTCATTGATCTTGGGGTGACTGCACCGGCCCTTTCGCCGGCTTGCCGGCGATAGGGCCCTGACAAACAACATAAGGCTTCAGGCAAGAAAAAGCCGCCCCGAAAGGCGGCTTGTTCAATTCACTCAGGCCTGTGGGCGCATGTGCGGGAACAGGATCACGTCGCGAATCGACGGCGAGTTGGTCAGCAGCATCACCAGGCGGTCGATGCCGATGCCTTCACCAGCAGTCGGTGGCATGCCGTACTCCAGGGCGCGAACGAAGTCGGCATCGTAGTGCATGGCTTCGTCGTCACCGGCGTCCTTCTCGGCCACCTGGGCCAGGAAGCGCTCTGCCTGGTCTTCGGCGTCGTTGAGCTCGGAGTAGGCGTTGGCGATCTCGCGGCCACCGATGAACAGCTCGAAGCGGTCGGTCACGGCCGGGTTGTCGTCGTTGCGGCGGGCCAGCGGCGAAACTTCGAACGGGTATTCGGTAATGAAGTGCGGCTGCTCCAGCTTGTGCTCGACCAGTTCTTCGAAAATCATCACCTGCAGCTTGCCCAGGCCCTCGTGGCCCAGCACCTTGGCACCGGCTTTCTTGGCGATGTCACGGGCACGCTCGACATCCTGCAGGTCGGCCGCAGTCAGTTCAGGGTTGTACTTGAGGATCGAGTCGAACACCGACAGGCGCACGAACGGCTCACCAAAGTGGAACACCTTGTCGCCATACGGTACATCGGTGCTGCCCAGGACCAGCTGGGCTAGCTCGCGGAACAGTTCCTCGGTGAGGTCCATGTTGTCACGGTAGTCAGCGTAGGCCTGGTAGAACTCGAGCATGGTGAACTCGGGGTTGTGCCGGGTCGAAACGCCTTCGTTACGGAAGTTGCGGTTGATCTCGAACACTTTCTCGAAACCACCGACCACCAGGCGCTTGAGGTACAGCTCCGGCGCGATACGCAGGAACATGGCCATGTCCAGGGCGTTGTGGTGGGTTTCGAACGGTTTGGCCGCGGCACCGCCAGGAATGGTCTGCAGCATCGGCGTTTCGACTTCCAGGAAGTCGCGGTCGATGAGGAACTTGCGGATATGCGAGATCACCTGCGAACGCACACGGAAGGTGTGGCGGGTTTCTTCGTTGACCATCAGGTCGACATAACGCTGGCGGTAGCGCTGCTCGGTATCGGTCAGGCCGTGGTGCTTGTCCGGCAGCGGGCGCAGCGACTTGGTCAGCAGGCGTACGTTGGTCATTTCAACGTACAGGTCGCCCTTGCCGGAGCGGGCCAGGGTGCCTTCGGCGGCGATGATGTCGCCCAGGTCCCAGGTCTTGACCGCAGCCAGGGTTTCTTCCGGCAGGGTCTTGCGGTTGACGTAGACCTGGATGCGCCCGGTCATGTCCTGGATCACCATGAACGAGCCACGGTTGAGCATGATGCGACCGGCTACCTTGACCGGGATCGCTGCAGCTTCCAGCTCTTCCTTGGTCTTGTCGACGTATTGCTTCTGCAGGTCGTTGCAGTAGCTGTCGCGGCGGAAGTCGTTGGGGAAGGCCTGACCCTTCTCGCGCTCGGCGGCAAGCTTTTCCTTGCGCAGGGCGATCAGGGTGTTTTCTTCCTGTTGCAGGTCTTGCGATTCGGTCTTGAGGTCGCTCATGTCGTCATTCTTTCCATCAGGTATTCGTTGCCCTTTTCGGGCAGGGCACGCGATGCCGGCGTGCGGGCATCGCGGCGGTGGTGTGCGGCTTACAGCCCCTGCTTGAGGCTCGCTTCCAGATACTGGTCGATGTCGCCATCCAGCACCTTGTTGCAGTCGCTGCGCTCGACGCCGGTACGCAGGTCCTTGATACGCGAGTCATCCAGCACGTAGGAGCGGATCTGGTGGCCCCAGCCGATGTCCGACTTGCTGTCTTCCAGCGCCTGGGAGGCGGCGTTGCGCTTTTGCATTTCCAGCTCGTACAACTTGGCCCGCAGCATTTTCATGGCGGTGTCCTTGTTGGCATGCTGGGAGCGTTCGTTCTGGCACGCCACCACGGTGTTGGTCGGCACGTGGGTGATACGTACCGCCGAATCGGTGGTGTTCACGTGCTGACCACCGGCACCGGAGGAACGGTAAGTGTCGATGCGCAGGTCGGACGGGTTGATGTCGATCTCGACCTTGTCGTCGATCTCGGGCGACACGAACACCGCCGAGAACGAGGTGTGGCGACGGGCACCGGAGTCGAACGGGCTCTTGCGTACCAGGCGGTGCACGCCGATTTCGGTGCGCAGCCAGCCGAAGGCGTACTCGCCCTTGATGTGCACGGTGGCGCCCTTGATGCCGGCGACTTCGCCCTCGGAAAGCTCGATGATGGTGGCGTCGAAACCGCGCTTGTCGGCCCAGCGCAGGTACATGCGCAGCAGGATGTTGGCCCAGTCCTGCGCTTCGGTACCGCCAGAGCCGGCCTGGATGTCCAGGTAGGCGTTGTTCATGTCCATCTCGCCGCTGAACATGCGACGGAACTCAAGCTGGGCCAGTTTTTCTTCCAGGCCTTGCAGCTCGGTCACGACGTCGCTCACGGCGCTTTCGTCATTTTCCTCGACGGCCATGTCGAGCAGATCCTGGCAGTCGGCCAGGCCGCCGGACATCTTGTCCAGGGTCTCGACGACCTGCGCCAGCATGGCACGTTCGCGGCCCAGGGCCTGGGCGTACTCGGGCTTGTTCCAGACGGCCGGGTCTTCCAGCTCGCGGTTGACTTCGATCAGGCGGTCAGCTTTTTGATCGTAGTCAAAGATACCCCCGAATGGACTGGGAACGCTCGGTGAGGTCCTTGATGGTGTTCAGGATCGGTTGGATTTCCATGGCGCGCGGCTCTCGTACGAATTCGGTGAAAAGCCCGCGAGTATAACCGATCCAGGGAGCTGCGGCAGCCCGTTGGGCAGCCGCTTGAACCTCAGGCGATACCGACCTGGTTACGCCCGCTGTTCTTGGCCTGGTACAACCCCTTGTCGGCTGCCGAGATCAATTGCCGACAATGGCTGCCGATCGCCGGCGTCTGGGTCGCCAGGCCGATGCTCACGGTCAGGCGCGAATCGTCTTGCGATGCCGTATGCGGGATATTCAGGCCATGTATGGTCTGGCGCAGCTTCTCCGCGACCAGCCGCGCACCGCCCGGGGAGGTGTTGGGCAATACCAGCGCGAACTCCTCGCCCCCGTAGCGCGCCGGCAGGTCGGTAGGCCGTGAGCAGGAGCCGCGGATGGCCTCTGCAACCTGGCGCAGCGCTTCATCACCTGCCAGGTGGCCGAAGCTGTCGTTGTAGACCTTGAAGTAGTCGACATCGATCATCAGCAGCGACAACTGCTGCTGCTCACGCATGGCCCTGCGCCATTCCAGTTCCAGGTACTCATCGAAATGGCGGCGGTTGGACAGACCGGTGAGGCCATCGGAGTTCATCAGCCGCTGCAGCATCAGGTTGGTGTCGAGCAGTTGCTGCTGGCTCACGCGCAGCGCCCGGTAGGCCTCGTCACGCTGCAGCAGGGTCAGGTACGAGCGGGAGTGGTAGCGGATGCGAGCCACCAGTTCGATGGTATCCGGCAGCTTGACCAGGTAGTCGTTGGCCCCGGCAGCGAAGGCCGCACTTTTGACCAAAGGGTCTTCCTTGGTCGACAGAACGATGATCGGGATGTCCCGGGTAGCCGGATTGTTACGGTATTCGCGCACCAGGGTCAGGCCGTCGAGGCCCGGCATGATCAGGTCCTGGAGGATCACCGTAGGTTTGATGCGCATGGCCTGAGCCACCGCCTGATGGGGGTCGGCGCAGAAATGGAAATCGATGTTTTCCTCATGGGCCAGGCCACGACGCACCGCTTCGCCGATCATCGCCTGATCGTCGACCAGCAAGACCATCGCCGAATTTTCATTGGCGGTCGCAAACCCTTCGATCGGTAGATCAATCATCCCTATTCACCTGATCACGGCCGCAGGGGCGGTGTGATTCAATACATATCGTCATTGTGCAAAGATTTCCATCAGGCGCCCGGCGATTCGCTCCAGCGGACGGATTTCCACCGCTGCATCGATTGCCGCGGCGGCTTTGGGCATACCGTAGACTGCGCTGCTGGACTGGTCCTGAGCAATGGTCAGGAAGCCTTGCTGGCGCATCAGTTTCAGGCCTTGGGCACCATCGCGGCCCATGCCGGTGAGCAGCACGCCCACCGCCTGCCCGCGCCAATAGCGCGCCACACTTTCGAAGAACACATCGATTGAGGGCCGGTAGATTTCGTTGACAGGTTCGGCAGTGTAGGCCAACTGGCCGTTGTTCAGCAGGCGTATGTGGTGATTGGTGCCCGCCAGCAGGACCTGCCCAGGCTGCGGCGGCTCCCCTTCACGGGCCAGGCGCACCGGCATGCCGCAGGCACTGCCAAGCCATTCTGCCATGCCGGCAGCGAACACCTGGTCAACATGCTGGACCAGCACGATGGATGCCGGGAACGCTTTGGGCAGGCCCTTTAGCAGCACCTCGAGGGCCGCAGGCCCGCCGGCCGATGAGCCGATCGCCACCAGGCCGCGGCGCTGGGCGGCATCGCGTAACGGCGCGGCGACCGGTTTGGTCGCGCTGGGCCGCTGTTGGCCGATCAACCAGCTGATGTTGAGGATCTTGCGCAGCAACGGCGCCGCCGCTTCCCGCGCATCACCCGCTCCCAGCGCCGGGGTGTCGACCACATCAAGGGCCCCATGGCCCATGGCCTCGAACACGCGGTGCACGTTCTGCTTGCGGTCGACGGTGACGATGACGATGGCACACGGCGTCTCGGCCATGATCCGCCGGGTCGCCTCCACACCATCCATCACCGGCATGATGAGGTCCATGAGAATCAGGTCGGGCGTTGCCTGGGCACACTGGCGCACGGCCTCGGCGCCATTGCTGGCCACCCAGATCACCTCATGCGCAGGCTCCAGGGCCAGGGCCCGGCGCAACGCCTCTACCGCCATGGGCATATCGTTGACGATGGCGATCTTCATCCTTGAGCACCTCCGATCAGTTCAACCACGGCGTCGAGCAACGCATCGTCGTGGAAGCTGGCTTTTGCCAAATAGTAGTCGGCGCCAGCGTCCAGGCCTCGCCGTCGATCTTCTTCGCGGTCCTTGTACGACACCACCATCACAGGCAGCGACTGCAGGCGCTGGTCGCGGCGCACCAAGGTGACCAGCTCGATACCGTCCATTCGCGGCATGTCGATGTCGGTGATCAGCAGGTCGAAATCCTCGCTACGCAGTGCATTCCAACCGTCCATGCCATCGACTGCCACGGCCACCTCGAAACCGCGGTTGCTCAGCAGCTTGCGTTGCAGCTCGCGTACGGTGAGCGAGTCGTCGACAACCAGAATGCGCTTGCGGCTGGCGCCACGGCCTGCCTGCACGCCGCGCTCGATGCGCTCCAGGCGGCCGGTGCTGAGCAGTTTCTCGACCGAGCGCAGCAAGTCTTCGACATCGACGATCAACACCACCGAACCGTCGTCCAGCAGCGCCCCCGCGGAAATGTCCTGGACCTTGCCCAGCCGTGCATCGAGCGGCATCACGACCAGCACCCGCTCACCGATCAGCCGCTCCACGGCCACACCGTAAAGCTGTTCACGTTCGCGGATCACCACGACCCGCAAAGCGCTTTCATCACCTTGCGCGGCGGGCCGGTTGAGCAACTGGCTGGCCGCCACCAGACCGATATGCCGGCCCTCGTGCCAAAAATGCTGACGCCCCTCGATTTGCACGATCTGCTCGGCCGTCACCTCCAAGGTGCGCTCGATATGCGCCAGCGGGAACGCATAAGCCTCCCCGCCGACTTCCACCACGAGGCTGCGTACCACCGAAAGGGTCAACGGCACTTCCAGATGGAAGCGGCAGCCCTGGCCGGCCTGCTGGGTCAGCTCGATCGAGCCGCGCAGGTCCCGCACCAGATGCTGCACCGCGTCCAGGCCAACACCGCGGCCGGAGACTTCGGTCACTTTGTCGCGCATGCTGAAGCCCGGCAGGAACAGGAAGGTCAGCAGCTCCGCCTCGCTCATCTGCGCCACGGTGTCCGCCGGGGACAAGCCGCGCTGAACGATACTGCGCTGCAGCCGTTGCAGGTCGATACCGGCGCCGTCATCGCTCAGTTCAAGGATCAACAGGCCGGCCTGGTGGGAGGCTCGCAGGCGTATTGCACCTTCTTCCGGTTTGCCCGCCAACAGCCGCTGCTCAGGCAGTTCAATACCATGGTCGACTGCATTGCGCAGCAAATGGGTCAACGGCGCTTCGAGCTTTTCCAGCACATCGCGGTCGACCTGGGTCTTTTCACCGTCTATCTGCAGACGCACCTGCTTGCCCAGCGAGCGGCCCAGGTCTCGCACCATACGGCTCTGGCCGGTAAGCACATCGGCAAACGGGCGCATGCGGCAGGCCAGGGCTGTGTCGTACAGCAACTGCGCGCGCTGGCTGGCCTGCCAGCCGAATTCGTCAAGGTCGGCGGTCTGCTGTTGCAGGATGTGCTGGGTTTCCATCAGCAGCCGTTGCGCCTGGGCCAGTGCTTCCAACACCGGCAGGCTCTGGCCGCTGCCTTCCAACTGGGCTTTCAGGCCATCGAGGGCGCGCATGCCTTGGCCGTGCATGCGCTTGAGGCGCTGCAGGGTGGCCAGATAGGGTTTGAGGCGCTGGGTCTCGACCAGCGACTTGCTCGACAAGTCGAGCAGGCTGTTGAGCCGATCGGCAGTTACCCGCAACACCCGCTCGCCACCTTGGGCGCCGCGCTTGGATGCCCTGCGCGGCACGGGAGGCTCTGCTTCGGGCTCAAGCTCGGGGGTAACCAGCTCGACCGTGGGCAATGGTGTCTGGGCCGGCACGCTGGAAGGCACAGGTGCACCGGGAGGGGCCAGCAAGCCAGCCATCTGGGCCAGAAAACCGGGTACCGCGCCCTCACCGGCAGGGTCCCCGGGCGTTGCGACATGCAGCAGCAGGTCGGTACCGCGCAGCAAGGCATCGATATGTTCAGCGCGCAGCAGCAGCCGGCCTTCCTGGGCCGCTACCAGGCAATCTTCCATCACATGGGCCACGCTGACCCCGGCGTCGATGCCCACGATGCGTGCAGCACCCTTCAAAGAGTGCGCAGCACGCATGCAGGCTTCCAATTGAGCGGCCTGGGTCGGGTTGCGCTCCAGCGCCATCAGCCCTGTGATGAGCACCTGGGTCTGAGCTTCGGCTTCCAGGCTGAACAGCTCGAGCAACGATGCGTCGCGCATTTGCTCAGGGGTCATGACAGGCTCCGCTGCACGGCAGACAGTAGTTGTTGTTCGTCCAGCACACGCACGCTGCGCCCGCGCCACTGCAGTACGGCGGCGGTGAACGGTGCAGTATCTTCAGTGGCGCCCGGTAGTGTGAACTCCAGGCGATGAATACCGTCGATCTCGTCCACCGCCAGCACCACTGGCCCGCCTGCCGCCGCCAGAATCAACATGCGCGGCATCGCCCGGCTGCTGCGCGCAGGCTCCGGCAAGCGCGCCAGCCCCAGCATTTCGCTCAGCAACAGGCACGGCACCAGTGCGCCACGCACATTGGCTACCCCTTGCAGCACCCTGGAACGCTGATGCGGCAATGAATGTACCGGCTGCACCGGGGCGATCTCGGCCAGGCAGGCGGTCGCCAAGGCCAGCCACTCCTCACCCAGACGAAACAGCAGCAGCGAGCGCCCGACGCTGGACTCGACCTGCGCCGCCTCGTGCAACTGATCGTCCTGAGCCAGTGCATAGCGGTCCAGCAGACGGGTAGCGGCCGCAGCATAGACTTCACAGTTGCGACAATGGATATGCCTTTGCAGCAGCGGGCATTGCTTGTCGCCGTGCACGCCGATCCGGTTCCAGCAATCGTCGATACGCTCATCGTCCTGGGCGAGCAGCGCAATTGCGTGTTCGACGCTCATCGTTCAGCCCCCCTGCCAGCGCGTGCCGCGCGTTCGTGCAAGCGGCGAGCGCCGGCTTCGTCGCCTTGGGCCGCCAGCAACATGGCCAGGTGCAGCAACGCCTCAGGGTGCTGCGGCTCCAGGTACAGGGCTTTGCGGTAGTGCGTCTGGGCTTGCCGGGCATCGCCTTCGGTATCGCTGAGCAATCCCAGCCAGTAATACACCTGAGCCTTGGGCTCGAACTGCTGCAGGTAGCGCTGGCAATTGGCACGCGCTTGCGTGCCCTCACCCGCGTTGGCCTGCCTCGCGATGAGGGCCAGCAACTCACTTTCGCTCTCGCGCTGCACCACTGTGGGTGGGGCAACCGCAACCGAGCGCAAGGGCCGCGAAATGGGCGCAGGGGCAGGCACGGGGCGGCTCGGTGCGAGTGGCGCCGGCGGGATGAGCCGAGGCTGTGCTGGCGCATCCAACGGCTGGCGGACATAGGCGAACGACTGGGCAATGCCCAGCGGCCGCATACCCAGCCTTGCCAGAAGGCTGCCCTCGGCCGGCCCGATAAACAGTACGCCGTGCTCGTGGGTAAGGCGCTTGAGCACCTCGAACACGCGCTGCTGGGTCGCCACGTCGAAGTAGATCAGCAAGTTGCGGCAGAACACGAAGTCGTAATAACCGTCACGGCTGCCCAGCGCCGGGTCGAGCACGTTGCCCACGGCCAGGTTCACCTGTGCACGCACCCGCTCATTCAGCTCATGGCCTTCGGCGAGCGCGTGGAAGTGGCGCTCGCGAAAGGCCAGATCAACGCCGCGGAACGAGTTGCGACCGTAGACCGCCTGCACGCCCTTGGCCACCGAATTGGGGCTGATGTCGATACCGTCGATGCGAAACGCAGCCGGGTTCATGCCTGAATCGAGCAGTGCCATGGCCAGGGAATAAGGTTCTTCACCCGTGGAGCACGGCAGGCTCAGCAAGCGTAGCGGCCGCTCGCCGGCAAGTTCGGCCAGGCGTTTGTGGGCCAGCCCGACCAGCGCGGTAAACGACTCCCGGTAGCGGAAGAACCAGGTTTCCGGGACGATCACCGCTTCGATAAGCGCCTGTTGCTCATCTGCCGATTGCTGCAAGCACAGCCAATAGTCGTGAAGGTCTTGGGCGTTGACCGCGACACGGCGCTGCTGCAAGGCACGCTCGACCATGGGCGCGCCGACCGATTCGACATCCAGGCCGATGCGCTCTTGCAGAAAGCGGAAAAACCGTTGCTCGCTCATGCCGACACCTGCCCCGACTGTTGTGGGAACAGCAGTTCGCGCACAGTATCAGACAGCAAGTCATCGACCTCGATACGCTGTAGCAGGCCGTTGGCGTCCTGGCGAACCGGGCCCAGGTAACGCGCTTCGGGGTTGTCCAGCCCATACGGCTGAAACTCCTCAGCGAGGCAGCGCAAGGTCTCGGTAGCCTGTTCAAGGATCAGCCCCAACTGATGCTCGCCGCGATAGCGCACCAGCACCAGCCGTGTGCTGGTGCGCGCAGTGGCAGGCTGACCAAAGCTCAGGGCCGACAGGTCGACCACCGGCACCAGCACGCCACGATGGGCAACGATGCCGGCAACCCAGGCCGGCGCCTGGGCGATCGGCTTGAGTGGCAGGCGAGGCAGCACTTCGACCACCTGGCGCACATCCAGGGCGAAACGTTGGTCATTGAGACGAAATAGCAGGTACAGCTTGCCCTTGGCGCTGGCCGCTGCTGCCGCATGCGTGTGCAGGTCAGTCATGGCGGTCAGACTTTGAAGCGCGATACACCACCGCGCAGGCCCGCGGCCACCTGGCTCAACTCGTCGATGGCGAAGCTGGCCTGGCGCAGCGATTCCACCGTCTGCGTGCTGGCATCGCTGAGCTGGGCCAGTGCCTGGTTGATCTGCTCGGCACCGGTAGCCTGGGCCTGCATGCCTTCGTTGACCATCAACACCCGCGGCGCCAGCGCCTGTACCTGATGGATGATCTGGCTCAGCTGTTCGCCCACCTGCTGCACTTCGAACATGCCACGGCGCACTTCTTCGGAAAACTTGTCCATGCCCATGACCCCTGCCGATACCGCCGACTGGATTTCCCGAACCATCTGCTCGATGTCGTAGGTGGCCACGGCCGTCTGGTCCGCCAGGCGCCGCACCTCGGTGGCCACGACGGCAAAGCCGCGCCCGTACTCACCGGCCTTTTCCGCTTCGATGGCGGCATTGAGCGAAAGCAGGTTGGTCTGGTCGGCGACCTTGACGATGGTCACCACCATCTGCGTGATGTTGCTGGCCTTTTCGTTGAGGATCGCCAGCTTGGCATTGACCAGGTCGGCTGCGCCCATGACCTGGTGCATGGTGTCCTCCATGCGCGCCAGGCCCTGCTGGCCGGAACCTGCCAGGCTCGAAGCCTGGTCGGCGGCACTGGTGACTTCGGTCATGGTGCGCACCAGGTCGCGCGAGGTCGCGGCAATCTCACGCGAGGTGGCACCAATCTCGGTGGTGGTCGCAGCGGTTTCGGTGGCGGTGGCCTGCTGTTGCTTGGAGGTGGCCGCAATTTCAGTGACCGATGTGGTCACCTGTACCGAAGAGCGCTGGGCCTGGGACACCAGCTTGGCCAGCGCCTCGGCCATCTCGTTGAAGCCGCTTTCGATGGCGCCGAACTCGTCCTTGCGGTCCAGGCTCAGGCGCATGCTCAAGTCGCCCGAGCGCAGCTTGTCGAGGGCATGCACCACGCGCTGTACGGGGGCGGTGATGGCGCGCATCAGCAGCAGGCCGCAGATGCCCGCCGCGACGATCGCCAACAACAGCGAAACGATCATGCTGCCTTTGGCGGTGCTCACGGCACCGACAATCTCGTGGTTAGCGGCGTCGGCGGCTTCGCGGTTGTACTCGATCATCGTGTTGAGATGATTGCGCCCCTGCGACCAGACCGGTGTCAGAACGTCCTTGATCAACCGCTCTGCCTCGGCATAATCCTGCCGTCGATAGGCTTCCATCACCTGGCCGATGACATGGGTGTAGTTTGCCTCCATCTGGAGAAAGGTGTCGAAATGGGCCTGGTCGTCCTTGTCGTGAATGGTGCCTTGGTAGCTGGCCAGGTGTTGCTTGAGGCGTTCGTCGAAGCTTTTGAACAGCTCCATGTCGGCTGCCGTGATCTCGCGGTGGTCGGACAACCCCACCAGCTGCTGGCTGGTGACGTAGCTGTCGACCCAGGCACTGCGGATCATCGAACTGTAGTAGACCCCCGGAATGCTGTCGGTACCTACTGCCTCCTCGGCACTTTCGATCGCCACCAGCCGCGAGTAAGCAGCTACGACCATCAGCAACATGATGGCGATGATCACGGCGAAACTTGCCAGGATCCGTTGGCGCAAGGTCCAGTTCTTCACATTCAGCCCTCAGGAATTCACAACGAGCGGGAAAAATCGCCGAAGTATAGCCCAGGCTTCCTACGCTTATGCGGCTGAATATGCGGGGTTAACCAGGCATCCCTGCCTGATGGCCAGGCCATTTACCCGTCATTGACCTGCGGCAAGTCGGGCCTGGCTCTCCAGTTCCTGGCGCAACGCCGGGTCCAGGCGAAGCTGGCGGGCCAGTTCGTCCAGGTATGCACGCTCCATGAAGTTCTCCTGATCGACCATCATCAGGCTGGCCAGGTACATCTCGGCGGCCATTTCCGGCGTTTGTGCGGCGCGCGCGACTTCGGCCGGGTCCAGTGGCTTGTTCAGCTCGGCGTGCAACCAGTGCTGCAGTTCGCGGTCGCTGTCCAGGCGGGTGAATTCGCCTTCGATCAGCGCGCGCTCGCGCTCGTCGATGTGGCCATCGGATTTGGCCGCCGCCACCAACGCCCGCAATACCGCCTGGCTATGCTGCTCGACCTGGGCCGGCGGCAGGCGATCGAGGGTTTGCGGTTCGGTCCCCTGCCCTGCGCCCTGGCGGGCCTGCCAGTTGCCATAGGCCTTGTAGGCCAGCACGCCGAGCGCGGCGAGGCCGCCGTAGGTGATCACTTTGCCCCCGTACTTGCGCGCCTTCTTGCTGCCCAACAGCAAGCCCAGGGCGCCAGCCCCAAGCGCCCCGCCCCCGGCGCCGGAAAGCAGGCTGCCCAAGCCTCCTGAGCCTGTGGCCGGCTTGCCTGCGCCGGACTGTTTGTTCAACAGTTCCTGGCCGGATTTGAGCAGTTGATCGAGCAGACCCCGAGTATTCATTCGCATGTCTCCACGCAGCGGAAAGTAACGTCCAGAGTAAGGCTTGCAAGGCCAAGGGCCACCCGTGGATTTGCTTCCGGATGTTGCATTGGCAGGCAAAAAGCCAACTAGACTCGAGATCGTCACAAGCACCCCAGGCTGGTAGCAATCGCAACACTGCGGTCTGGATGACTGCCCGACCACGCCCCCAAACGCAGCCGCCCAGGCGCCGGCCGCAGACACAACAGGAGCCCCCGATGCAAACCAACATGCTGATCAACGGTCGCCTGGTCGCAGGCGATGGCCCGGTCTGGACTGTGCTCAACCCCGCTGAAGGCAGTGCCTTGGCACAGATCAACGAAGCCACCGAGGCCCAGGTCGATACGGCGGTGCGTGGCGCCGACCATGCCTTCGACAGCTGGTCGCAGACCAGCCCTAAAGAGCGCTCGCTGGCCCTGCTGGCGCTGGCCGACACGATTGAGGCGCATGCCGATGAACTGGCCAGGCTGGAGTCGCAAAATTGTGGCAAACCCTTCGCTGCGGCCCTGAACGACGAAATACCGGCCATCGCCGATGTGCTGCGCTATTTTGCCGGCGCCGCCCGCTGCCTCGGTGGCTCGGCGGCCGGTGAATACCTGCCAGGGCACACCTCGATGATCCGCCGCGACCCGCTGGGCGTAGTGGCCTCGATCGCACCCTGGAACTATCCACTGATGATGCTGGCGTGGAAGATCGCCCCAGCCTTGGCCGCTGGCAATACCGTGGTCATAAAACCGTCCGAGCTGACCCCGCTGACCGCCCTGCGCCTCGGCGAACTGGCCAAGGACGTACTGCCTGCCGGCGTGCTCAACATCCTCTTCGGCCGCGGCCAGACGGTCGGCAACCCACTGGTTACCCACCCCAAGGTGCGTATGGTCTCGCTGACTGGCTCGATCCCTACCGGCGCGCACATCATCGGCGCCACGGCGGGCAGCGTTAAGCGCATGCACATGGAACTGGGCGGCAAGGCGCCTGTGCTGGTGTTCGACGATGCCGACATCGATGCCGCCATCGACGGTATCCGCACCTTCGGTTTCTACAACGCAGGCCAGGACTGCACCGCGGCCTGCCGCCTGTATGTGCAGGCCGGCATCTACGAACGCTTCGTCGAACGCCTCGGCAAAGCCGTGGCCAGCCTTAAAACCGGCCTGCAGGATGCCGAAGACACCGAACTCGGCCCGCTGATCAGCGCCCAGCACCGTGACAAGGTGGCCGGCCTGGTCGGGCGCGCCATCGCCCAGCCGCACATTCGCCTGGTCACCGGGGGCAAGGCACTACCGGGGGATGGCTTCTTCTTCGAGCCAACGGTGCTGGCCGATGCGCTGCAGGATGACGAGATCGTGCGCCACGAAGTGTTTGGCCCGGTGGTGTCGGTAACGCGCTTCACCGACGAAGCACAGGCGCTGGAATGGGCCAACGACTCGGAGTACGGCCTGGCTTCGTCGGTGTGGACCCGCGACACAGGCCGCGCCCACCGCCTGGCGGCACGGTTGCAGTATGGCTGCACCTGGGTCAATACCCACTTCATGCTGGTCAGCGAAATGCCCCATGGCGGGCAGAAGCATTCAGGGTATGGGAAGGACATGTCGATGTATGGGTTGGAGGATTACACCTGCGTGCGGCACGTGATGATCAAGCATTGAACGTGATGTGAAGCTACCGGCCTCTCCTGAGACAAGTCAGCAAGGAGGCCGGTACAAAGTGGCGATCGTCCTCGCATGAATACCTAGGACCTTTCCTTCAAGCACGGTCCCCTATCTCCTACAGTCCGGCTGTTTTGAAAAAAACGACTGGTATCATAGTCTGATACCATGAATAATCATCAAAGATCGGCCCTTGAAGCCATTTTCAGGAAACCAGTGCCCAAGACCTTGGAATGGGTCCGGCTGGAGTCACTGTTGAGATCAGCTGGCGCAAATGTCATCGAAGGTCGAGGTTCGCGAGTTCGCTTTGAGCTCAATGGGGCCGTTGCCACCTTCCATCGGCCTCACCCGGACAAACATGCCAAAACCTATCAATTGCGCGACGCCCGCCAGTTCCTTGAGCAGGCCGGAGTAACACCATGAATGTCATGACCTACCGCGGCTATGCCGCAAGAATCGAATACAGTGACGAGGACCAGTTGCTGATTGGACACGTTGCGGGCATACGTGACGTGATTGGTTTTCACGGCGAATCGATCAGTGAATTGCGACAAGCATTCGAGGAGGCCGTTGATGACTATCTCGAAACCTGTAAACGCCTTGGCCGTGAGCCGCAAAAGACCTATTCGGGGAAGCTGAGTCTGCGCCTTGAGCCCACCCTTCACGCCAGCGTGGCCGCAAAGGCCGAGCTGGCGGAAAAAAGCATCAATCAGTGGGTCAGCGATATTCTGAGCAAGGCCGCTTACAGCTGAGGTGGTCAATCAGTCCCGCAGATCCGACTCATGTATCGGATTCGCCCGGCTGGTAGCCCGTTGATACTGCGCCGGCCACGTAGCCCTGTTACCGCCCAGGTCATCATCGGCATGCAACGGCCAGTAAGGGTCGCGCAGCAGCTCGCGGGCGAGGAAGATCAGGTCGGCCTGCCCGGTGCGCAGGATGTGTTCAGCCTGGGCCGGTTCGGTGATCATGCCCACCGTACCGGTGGCGATTTCCGATTCCTTGCGTACACGCTCGGCGAAGCGGGTCTGGTAGCCGGGGCCGGTGGGGATTTCGGCATTCATCGAAGTACCGCCGGAGGACACATCGATCAAGTCGACTCCGAGCGCTCGCAGGCGACGGGCCAGTTCTACTGTTTCGTCGGGGTTCCAGCCGTCTTCCACCCAGTCGGTCGCCGACACGCGAACGAACAACGGCAGTTCCTTCGGCCAAACCTTACGCACCGCCTCGGTCACCTGCAGCGTAAGGCGGATGCGGTTTTCGAAACAGCTGCCATATTCGTCACGGCGCTGATTGCTTAGCGGCGAGAGGAACTGATGCAGCAGGTAGCCATGGGCGGCGTGGATCTCGACTACCTTGAAGCCCGCTTGCAATGCCCGTTCGGTGGCTTTGACAAACTCGGCTACAACATCCTGGATCTCGTCTTTGCTCAACTCACGCGGTGCCGTGTGTTCAGGGTCGAAGGCAATTTTCGACGGCCCCACCGGCTGCCAGCCTCCTTCCTCGATCTTGACGCTGCCATGCTTGCCCAGCCAGGGGCGATGGGTGCTGGCCTTGCGCCCGGCGTGGGCCAGCTGGATGCCCGGCACGGCGCCCTGCGCGGTGATGAAGCGGGTGATGCGTTGCAGTGGGGCGACCTGTTCATCGTTCCACAGACCAAGGTCCTCGGCAGTGATCCGGCCATCGGCGGTCACAGCGACCGCTTCGGTGATGACCAGCCCGGCACCACCGACGGCGCGGCTACCCAAATGGACAAGGTGCCAGTCGTTGGCCAGGCCATCGACAGCGGAATACTGGCACATCGGCGAGACGGCGATGCGGTTGGGCAACGTCAGCTGACGCAGGGTGTAAGGCTCGAGCAGCAGGCTCATGAGGGCACCTCCCAAGGACTCCAATGGTGATCCGGCCCGGGCATTCAAGTGCACATCCCTGGCCCGGTGCCGGTCATTAATCAGACTAGACCAGATTGGTGGGAGGGAGGTTCGATGGGATTGTTGACTGCTCTGACGCGCGCTTCAGATGTTTCCTACACATATAAGCTAGCGATACCTAGATCAGGAAAATATCCTACGAATCCTGTCGACTCGCGGCTGATTGTCCCTGGAAACCCCACCCTTTAGGCTTTTCGTGTCGCTGATGTTTGGCGTCCGGGAGTGGAATCCTGTCAATTACTGAGTTGCTGTCGTCATGGCAGTTGTGCGCGGGAGGCCGCAAAGCCTACCGGGTTTACTCGTAGCCTGGATTCCACACCGCGTACAACTGCCACCCATCCGTGTGGAATCGGACAGGTCGGTCAATCAGTAACCTTACGAGTCTTTCACTATGAAAAAACTAGTCCCCGATCCGCCCCACCATTTCGACCTTCCCTCCGACAAGACCCTGACCAACGCCGTGAGCGATGGCATCGTGCCAATCGATCACGTGTTGATGAACGTCACCCATTACCTGATGCTCGCTTACAACCACTGCCATCGAGTCCTCGATGCCGTCGAAGATGACAGCTCCCGGGAATCGCTTGTGAATGGGCTGCGTGCCCTGCAGATTGCCTGGGGCCAAGCGGATGCGCTGTCATTGGCCGTGGAGCGTACTACTACCCTGCATTGAGGCTGGATTCACTGGCCTCTTCGCGGGTAAACCCGCGGCCACAGGGGCATCGCAGACCTCAAAACTTGCAGATGACCTGTGGGAGCTGGCTTGCCCACAAAGAGGCCAGAACAGGCAATCGAGAAACTTCAGGAGGGAATTCGATGACCACAGACGACACCCACTTTACTGTAGGGAAGACCACCTTCTTTCAGGGTGAACACCAGACTCACCCACTGTTCCGCATCGAGCCAGGGATTCCCTGCCGCGATGCCCGTGAGCAGGCCTCGGAATTGATGGGCTATGTACGAGAGCTGACCATCATTGGCCTGATGGATGAAAAACCGATGATGATCTGGGCATCCCATTACCTCAGTGCCATGGCCAAGGCACTGATGGATGATGCAGAGTTAGGCATGACAGGCTAACTTCTTCCTGATGGCTAAAGTGTCAGAGAGCTTAGGTCTTTACCGGTAGGTTTGCGGCGCCAGGGAAACCGAGCGCCGCCCCCGCAAAGACCAAGTCAGGCACTTGTAGGCTCCTCAGCGCGGCTCCATATGCGCAATCATCAACTGCACACTTTCATTACCTCGAAACTCGTTAACATCCAGCTTGTAGGCAAGCTCCACCCAACGCACGGTCGGGTTCGGCCAAACCTCGCGGTCGATGCCGAAGGCAATGCCATCCAGGCGTACCGAACCACATTCGCTCTTGAGCACCACTTTAAGGTGGCGCTCGCCGACCACGCGCTGCTCGACCAACTGGAACACCCCATGGAACAGCGGTTCGGGGAAGTGCTGCCCCCAGGGCCCGGCGTGGCGCAAGGCCTTGGCCAGGTCAAGGTGGAACTCCTCGACCGCTAGGCTGCCATCCGACAGCA
Organism: Pseudomonas sp. M2; assembly: GCF_015751845.1. Taxonomy (NCBI): domain Bacteria; kingdom Pseudomonadati; phylum Pseudomonadota; class Gammaproteobacteria; order Pseudomonadales; family Pseudomonadaceae; genus Pseudomonas; species Pseudomonas sp. M2. The sequence continues at coordinate 3,618,321 of NZ_JADOUD010000001.1, read as the reverse complement.
GGCGCCCGGTGAGGTCTTCTTCACGCAGCTGGCGCCGTACTTCTTCGTCGAACGCCTCGGCAAACGCGGAGAAATTGCCTTCAGGTAGCGAGAGGCCCGCGGCCATGGCATGGCCGCCAAACTTGCTGATCAACTGCGGATGGCGCGCTGCCACTGCATCCAGCGCATCACGGATGTGAAAGCCCGGTACCGACCGCGCCGAGCCCTTGAGCATGCCGTCACCAGCATCGGCGAAGGCGATGGTAGGCCGGTGGTAACGCTCTTTCAGGCGTGAGGCGAGGATCCCGATCACACCTTGGTGCCATTCGGCATCGAACAGGCATAGGCCGTAAGGCATGGACTCGACCGGCAAATCCTTGAGCTGGGCCAACGCTTCGCGCTGCATGCCCTGCTCGATCGACTTGCGGTCCTGGTTCAGGCCATCGAGCTGCTGTGCCATGTCCAGGGCCAGCGCCTCGTCCTCGCACAACAGGCACTCGATACCCAGGCTCATGTCGTCCAGGCGCCCGGCGGCATTGAGCCGCGGGCCTAGAATGAAGCCCAGGTCAGCGGAGCTGATACGCCGGTGATCGCGACGTGCCACCTCCAGAATCGCCTTCAGCCCCGGCCGCGCCCGGCCGGCACGGATGCGCTCCAGGCCCTGATGCACGAGGATGCGGTTGTTGGCATCCAGCGGCACCACGTCGGCTACGCTGCCCAGCGCGACCAGGTCGAGCAGTTCACCGATGTTCGGTTGTGCTTGCGTCTGGTAGCGCCCCAGGCTGCGCAGGCGCGCGCGCAAGGCCATCAGCACGTAGAAGATCACCCCGACGCCGGCCAGCGACTTGCTTGGGAAGTCGCAACCTGGCTGGTTCGGGTTGACGATAGCGTCGGCGTCCGGCAATTGCTGGCCCGGCAGGTGGTGGTCGGTGACCAGCACTTTGAGCCCGGCCGCTTTGGCTGCCGCCACACCCTCGACACTGGAAATGCCGTTGTCGACCGTGATCAGCAATTGCGGCTGGCGCTGCAGCGCCACCTCGACGATCTCCGGGGTCAGGCCATAGCCATATTCGAAACGGTTGGGCACCAGGTAGTCGACATGGGCCGCGCCCAGCAGACGCAGGCCAAGCACGCCGACAGTACTGGCGGTGGCACCGTCGGCATCGAAATCGCCGACGATGATGATGCGCTGGCGCTGGTCGAGCGCTTCGACCAGCAAGTCTACAGCGGCATCGATGCCCTTGAGCTGCTGGTAGGGCAACAGCCGCGCCAGGCTCTTGTCCAGCTCGGCCTCGGACTGCACGCCGCGGGCGGCATACAGGCGGGTCAGCAAAGGTGGCAGGTTACCGAGAAACGGCAGGGTCGGCGGCAGCGGGCGGGGTTCGATACGCATGGGTCGGTTGGCTCAGCCACGCTCACCGAGCAGCCACTGCAGCTGCACTTCGTGCTGGCCACGGTCATCAGTGACGAACACTGTGCCTTCACTGATCATCACGTCCCACTTAATGCTGCGCGGCATGTCCGTGGCAAGCACCTCGAGCACCTCTTGCGGCACAGCGGCGATGTTCAGGTTCTTCAGGTTCTTGACCGCGCCAACCACCTTGCTCTCCCATACACGCAGGCTGCCGTAGGCCAGCAGGCTGGTGCGCTCGGTACGGCGCGAACACCAGGTCAGGCGATCAGCGTCCGGCTGGCCCACTTCGATCCAGTGCAGTACGCGGTCGTCCAGGCTCTTTTCCCACAGGGCAGGCTCGTCGACATCCGACAGGCCGCGGCCGAACGACAGATTCTCGTTGTACCAGAGTGCGTAGGCCAACAGCCGCACGGCCATGCGCTCTTCGGTTTCCGAAGGATGACGGGCGATGGTCTGCTTGACGCTTTCGTACACGCCGCGATCGAGATCGGTCAGATTCAGTTCGAATTTGTAGGTGGTGGACGGCTGGGCCATGGTCGAAGGGCTACTTGCGCAAAGAAAAGTCACACAGTCTACCCGATCCTGATCTTCGTTGCGCCGCAGCAGTATCTGCCGCTACCGACCTATGATAAAACCACGGTTCTGCCCAATTGCCACGGATGCCCCATGCCTACGCCCAGCAAACCCCTCGCCGGCCTGAAAGTCATCGAGCTTGGCACCCTGATCGCTGGCCCGTTCGCTTCGCGCATCTGCGCCGAGTTCGGCGCCGAGGTGATCAAGGTCGAGTCGCCCGACGGCGGTGACCCGCTGCGCAAATGGCGCAAGCTGTACGAGGGTACTTCGCTGTGGTGGTTCGTGCAGGCGCGCAACAAGCAGTCACTGACGCTGAACCTCAAGCATCCCGATGGTCGCGAGATCCTCAAGCGGCTGCTGGCCGAGGCCGACATTCTCATCGAGAACTTTCGCCCGGGCGTGCTGGAAAAGCTCGGCCTGGGCTGGGATGTGCTGCATGAGCTCAACCCGAAACTGGTGATGGTGCGCCTGTCAGGCTTCGGCCAGACCGGGCCGATGAAGGATCAGCCAGGCTTCGGCGCCGTAGGCGAGTCTATGGGTGGCCTGCGCTATATCACCGGCTTCGATGACCGCCCACCGGTGCGCACCGGCATCTCCATCGGCGACTCGATCGCTGCATTGTGGGGCGTGATCGGCGCACTGATGGCGCTGCGCCACCGCGAGGTCAACGGCGGCCAGGGCCAGGTGGTGGACGTGGCGCTGTACGAGGCAATCTTCGCCATGATGGAAAGCATGGTCCCCGAGTTCGATGTGTTTGGCTTCATTCGCGAACGCACCGGCAACATCATGCCGGGCATCACGCCCTCTTCCATCCACACCAGCGCCGACGGCAAGCACGTGCAGATCGGTGCCAATGGCGATGCGATATTCAAACGTTTCATGCAGGCCATCGGCCGTAACGACCTGGCCGACGACCCGACGCTGGCCAGCAATGATGGCCGCGATGCGCGGCGTGACGAACTGTACGGGGTGATCGACCGCTGGGCCAACAGCCTGCCCCTGGAGCAGGTGATGCAGGTACTGACAGCCGCCGAAGTGCCGGCAAGCCGAATCTACTCGGCAGAAGACATGTTCAACGACCCGCAGTACCTGGCCCGCGAGATGTTCCTGCAGGCCCGCCTGCCAGACGGTAAAGCGTTCAAGATGCCAGGCATTGTACCCAAGCTGTCCGAAACACCCGGCTCGGCCGAGTGGGTAGGCCCGGCGCTGGGCGAGCACACCGATGCCCTGCTTGGCACCCTGGGTTATGACGCCGCCGCCATCGCCAGCTTGCGCCAGGCAGGCACGGTCTGAGGTCGCCCCCGCCCGTGCGCGCGTTCCTGTCCCTGCTGTGCGGGCTGCTGCTCGCCATGGCCATCGCGCCAGTGCAGGCCAAGGAACGCCTGATATGGCTGGTCCGCGACCTGCCGCCCTTCACCATCCTGGAGGGTGCGGCCAAGGGCCAAGGTGCGATCGACCGGATGCTGGCGCTGCTGATCGAACAGATGCCCGAGTACGACCACGACATCGTACGGGTCACTCGGGCGCGCGGCATACAGATGCTGCAGGACCCTACCAGCTTCACCTGCGATCCGACCATGCTGTGGACACCGGAGCGTGCGAAGTTCGTGCATTTCTCCGAACCGGTGCTGGGGGCGATGAGCGGTGGCCTGGTCGTACGCAAGCAAGCCGGATCTCTGCTGGCACCGTTTCTGGATGGTGCGCAGGTTGACCTCAAACGCTTGTTGAGCGACACGCAACTGCAGCTTGGCATCGTCGCCGGACGCAGCTACAACACACAGATCGACGAGATCCTGCACCAGCTCCCCGACGCAGTCCTCAGCCGCCACTATGGTAACGATGCCACTGCCAATCTGCTGCAGATGCAGCGCCTGGGGCGCCTGCAACTGGTGCTCGGCTACTGGCCGGAAGTGCGCTACCTGATCCAGCAGCAAGGCGGCTCGCTCGATGAGTACCAGTTTCACCCGATACAAGGGGTGAACCGCTACCAGTTCCTGCATGTGGGCTGCTCCGATTCCCCCTTGGGGCACGCAGCGGTCGCGCATATAGACCAACTGCTGCCCCCGCTACGCCGGGACACCCTGCCCGCGCTTTACGCCAAATGGCTGGATCCGGAGCTGCAAGAAGAATACCTGGAACAGAGCAAGCATTTTTTCGAAGGGCGGTAAAAAGAAACCCCGGGACGCTGGGGAGGACGCCCGGGGCCAATCGAAAGTCCTCATGGACTTCCCGCGACAACCCGCCATCACCGGAGCTGTGTGCTGGCTGGCTGCCCTACTGTCTCTGATGCGCCACTCAGGCAAAGGTTCCTTGAGGATGCTGACGTTGCTGCAACGCGGCGATGACACAGGGCTGCAGGCGCCCCTCGGCTATCTGCAGGTCACGGTGAAGGCCATCGACCAGGTCGATCAGCAGGCTTTGCTCCTGCAACTGGCGCTGGCTGACCGTTCGGCGCAAGGTAATGCCACCGAGGCTGTCGAAAACGGTGAGTTGCCGGTTGCCAATGGCATCGGCGGTGCCTAGCTGGGTCTGATAGGGGCTCAGGGCGTCATTAAGCAGTCTGCAGATTCTTTCCATCCGGATCACTCGCTGCGTGGTGGTATATGAAGGAACTGACCAGCAAGCGCAGCGGAAAGTTCGTTGCGCTGCAGCTGTTTCAGTGAGCATGCGTGGGTGATGTGACCGTTTGAATACGCTGCAAGGCCTGCTGCCAACGCCGCACCGGTAGCGGCCAGGGCAGGTCGGCCAGCACCCAGAGGCCACGCTCGCGAGCTTGCTCGGCAAGGTTGGGCCGGTGCTTGCTGGCACAGCCGACGAAAAGCAAAGCGCGTGAACAGCGGTTGCGCTCCAGGCGTTCGAGCAGGGCCTGGCCGCCTTTCATCGCATGGTCGAGGATAAGCAGATCGGCACCGCGCTTGCGTGCCAGGCAGGCATTGAGGTCAACCAGATCATGGGTGATGCGCACATCGAAAACGCCCAGGGCATTGCACGCCTGATGCAGGAGAATCTGGTGGGAAGGCCGAGCCTGGTGAATCAACACGTAGGGCTGATGCATGAGCCGCTCCTGAGGGAAGGACGGGCCACTGTATGCAGCGCTCAACGCGTTTTACATAGGAAAAGTCTGAATGAAACCGGGGAAAAATCTAAAAAAGGGGCCGCGCAGCGGCCCCTCTCATCACGATTAAAGCGGCTTGCCGCGATTACCGTGCTGGCTGACGAAGGCCTGGACTGCCTTGAGGTCGTTGGCCAGCACCGTGCAGCGCTCCTCACGGCCGAACAGGTCGCTCAGGTGCGCAGGCAGCTCCAGCGCCTTGCCGACGCCCGCTTTCTCCACAGCCTCCGGGAACTTGACCGGGTGCGCAGTGCCCAGCACCACCATAGGGGTATCCAGGCTGCGACGGCATTCGCGCGCGGCCTTTACGCCAATCGCGGTATGCGGGTCGAGCACTTCACCTGTGCTGGCGAAGACCTCGGCGATGGTCTCGCAAGTCTGCTCGTCGCTCACTGCCAGCGAGTCGAACAGCTTGCGCGCCTCTGTCCAGCGGTCCTGGTCGACGCTGAAACCGCCGCCCTGCTTGAAGTTGGCCATCAGTTCGCCGATAGCGGCACCGTTGCGACCGTGGAGGTCGAACAACAAGCGCTCGAAGTTGGACGAAACCATGATGTCCATCGACGGCGACAAGGTCGCGTGCAGGGTTTCCTTGACGTACTGGTTGCCGCTCATGAAGCGGTGCAGGATGTCGTTGCGGTTGGTGGCAACCACCAGCTGGCTGACCGGCAGGCCCATGTTGCGTGCCAGGTAGCCGGCGAAGATGTCGCCAAAGTTGCCGGTCGGCACCGAGAACGCCACCGAACGCGCCGGGCCACCGAGCTGCAGGGCAGCGTGGAAGTAGTAGACGATCTGGGCCATGATCCGCGCCCAGTTGATCGAGTTGACTGCGACCAGGCGGGTGCCTTTGAGGAACGACTGGTCGGCGAAGCTGGCCTTGACCATCTCCTGGCAGTCATCGAAGTTGCCTTCGATGGCGATGTTGTGGATGTTGTCGCCGAAGATGGTGGTCATCTGACGGCGCTGAACTTCCGACACACGCTGATGCGGATGAAGGATGAAGATGTCGACGTTGTCGCAGCGACGGCAGCCTTCGATGGCGGCCGAGCCGGTGTCGCCACTGGTGGCGCCAATGATCACCACGCGCTCGTTGCGCTTGGCCAGTACGTGGTCGAGCAGACGCCCGAGCAGCTGCAGGGCGAAGTCCTTGAAGGCCAGCGTCGGGCCGTGGAACAGCTCAAGAACCCACTCGTTGCTGTTCAGCTGGCGCAGCGGAGCGACCGCAGCGTGGGCGAACTCGCCGTAGGTCTCTTCCAGGATCTTCTTGAAATCGGCGTCGGCAATGCTGCCCTCGACGAACGGGCGCATCACACGGAAGGCCAGTTCGTGATACGGCAGGCCTGCCCAGGAAGCGATTTCTTCCTGGGTGAAGCGTGGGAGGTTCTCTGGCACGTACAGGCCGCCATCGCTGGCCAGGCCAGCCAGCAGGACGTCTTCGAAATTCAGGGCCGGTGCCTGGCCGCGGGTGCTGATATAGCGCATATGCAAACCTTCGGTTCGAGCGGCAAGTTGCAAGCTGCAAGCGCCAAGAAAAAGCTGCTCGGCATTTTTCTTACGCGCTGCACTGCCCTTGCCGCAAATTTAAACTGTTAGAAGCCCCAACACCGAACTGCTTTTTCTTGCAGCTTGCAGCTTGAAGCTTGCCGCTTAGTTGAGCTGTTCGACGCGGATGCGCACGACCTTGCCGACCACGTCCTGCAAGGCTTCCAGAGCAACGATGGCGTCGTTGATGCTCTGCTCGACCACACGGTGGGTCAGCAGGATCATCGGCACCAGGCCGTCCTGTTCCTCGACTTCTTTCTGCATGATCGACTCGATGTTGATGCCGCGCTCCGACAGGATGCTCGCCACCTGAGCCAGCACGCCCGGGTGGTCCTTGGCATGGATGCGCAGGTAGTAGGCGCTCTGGCAAGCTTCGATCGGCAGAATCGGGTGCGCCGACAGCGAGTCCGGCTGGAAGGCCAGGTGCGGCACGCGGTTTTCCGGGTCGCAGGTCATGGCGCGGACCACGTCAACCAGGTCGGCGACCACCGAGGAAGCCGTGGGCTCCATGCCGGCGCCGGCACCGTAATACAAGGTCGAGCCGGCCGCATCGCCATTGACCATCACGGCGTTCATCACGCCGTTTACGTTGGCGATCAGGCGATCGCTCGGGATCAGCGTCGGGTGCACGCGCAGCTCGATGCCTTCGGCAGTGCGGCGGGCTACACCCAGGTGCTTGATGCGGTAGCCCAGGGCTTCGGCGTAGTTCACGTCGGCAGTGGTCAGCTGGGTGATGCCTTCGGTGTAGGCCTTGTCGAACTGCAGCGGGATGCCAAAGGCGATGGACGCCAGGATGGTCAGCTTGTGCGCAGCATCGATACCTTCCACGTCAAAGGTCGGGTCGGCTTCGGCATAACCCAGCGCCTGCGCTTCGGCCAGCACGTCGGGGAAGGCGCGGCCTTTTTCACGCATCTCGGTGAGGATGAAGTTGCCGGTGCCGTTGATGATCCCGGCCAGCCAGTTGATGCGGTTGGCCGACAGGCCTTCGCGGATCGCCTTGATCACCGGGATGCCACCGGCCACTGCGGCTTCGAACGCAACGATCACGCCCTTCTCACGGGCTTTGGCGAAAATTTCGTTGCCGTGAACGGCGATCAGCGCCTTGTTGGCAGTCACCACGTGCTTGCCGTTTTCGATGGCCTTGAGCACCAGGTCGCGGGCGATGGTGTAGCCACCGATCAGCTCGATGACAACGTCGATCTCCGGGTTGCTCGCAACGTCGAACACATCAGCGGTAATGGGGGTACCGGTAATCTGGCAGTTCGGGTTCGGCGAGCGCATGGCGATCTGTGCCACTTCAATACCGCGCCCGGCACGGCGGGCAATCTCCTCGGCGTTGCGCTGAAGTACATTGAAGGTTCCGCCACCGACGGTCCCCAACCCACAGATGCCTACTTTGACCGGTTTCACTGTGAACTCCCCATTGAACGGCCGGCACCTGCGCCGACCGTGAAACATGCCGTCACCCCATGACGACGGCGTACTGAATGATTTACTTGGCGGCCTGCTGCTGGCCGGCCAGGGCCAGTTTGGCCACTTGCGGTGCCGGTTGATAACCTGGAATCACCTGGCCGTTTTCGAGCACGATCGCCGGCGTGCCGTTGACGCCGATCGACTGGCCCAGCTGGAACTGCTTGCCGACCGGGTTGGCGCATTTGGCAGCCTTGATTTCCTTGCCGTCGATCATCTTGTCCAGCGCTGCGCGGCGGTCACTGGAGCACCACACGGCCTGCAACTGCTCGTCACCCGGCGAGCCGAGGCCCTGGCGCGGGAAGGCGACATAGCGCACTTCGATACCGCGACGGTTGAGCTCCGGCACTTCGGCGTGCAGCTTGTGACAATACGGGCAGGTGGTGTCGGTGAACACGGTGATGTGCGACTTGGTCTGGCCCTTGGCAGGATAAACCACCATCTCGGCAGCTGGAATGCCATTGATGAGCTTGGCTACGCCTTGGCGCTCGGTCTTCTCGGTCAGGTTGACCGGCTTGCCGTCCTGGATCTGGTACAGGTAGCCCTGCATGACGAACTGGCCATCGGCGCTGGCGTACAGCACACGGCCGCCCTGCAGCTTGACTTCATACAGGCCGTTGAGCGGGCTGCTGGCCACGCTCTCGACCGGCACTTCCAGCTCAAGGTTCTGCAACGACTTGCGAATCGCCTGCTCGGCAGCGGCATTGCTGTCGGTCGCCGCGGCAACGGCAAAGGTACTGGCCAGCGCCAACGCGGCGGCGGCGAAAATCTGGGTCACGCGCATGGGAACTCCTGAGGGCGGACAGGGGCCGGAGGGCGTCACCTGCGCAAAAACGCGGCGACCGTGCGGCCCTTGGTGCAAACCGCCCAAGCCTACCACAACACGCTACCGGTGAAGGGGTCTGCGAGTACCGGCCGGCGGAACATGAAAATCATTCATCCACGCGGGTGGTGCTGTGCGTGCAGTTGCTGCAGGCGGGCCTTGGCCACGTGGGTATAGATTTGTGTGGTCGACAGGTCGCTGTGCCCCAGCAGCATCTGCACCACGCGCAGGTCGGCACCATGATTGAGCAGATGGGTGGCGAAGGCGTGCCGCAGGGTGTGCGGTGACAGCGGCTTGTCGATGCCGGCAACTCGCGCGTGATGCTTGATGCGGTGCCAGAACGTCTGGCGGGTCATCTGCTCACCGCGCAGGCTGGGGAACAACACATCGCTCGGGCGCCCGCTGAGCAGTTCGGCGCGGCCATCGCGCAGGTAGCGTTCCAGCCACAGCACCGCCTCTTCGCCCATCGGCACCAAGCGCTCCTTGCTGCCCTTGCCCATCACCCGCAGCACGCCCTGGCGCAGGTTCACCTGGTCCAGGGCAAGGCTGACCAGTTCGGTAACGCGCAGACCACAGGCGTACAGGACTTCAAGCATGGCACGGTCGCGCTGGCCAATGGCTTCGCCAAGGTCCGGGGCCTGCAACAGGGCCTCGACGTCGGCTTCTGACAACGACTTGGGCAAGGGTTTGCCCAGCTGAGGCATCTCTATTTGCAGGGTTGGATCGACGGCAATGAGCTTTTCCCGCAGCAAGTAGCGAAAAAAGCCACGCAGACCTGAGAGAAAACGCGCAGTGGAACGCGGTTTGTAGCCTTGATCCAGACGCCAGGCCAGGTGATCGAGGATCAGCTCTCGACCGGCGGCAGGCAAGGCCAGGCCGTGATCCTGCAGCCAGCCATTGAACAGCGCCAGGTCACTGCGATAAGAGACGCGAGTGTTGTCTGAAAGGCCTTTTTCCAGCCACAGGGCATCAAGGAACTGGTCGATCAAGGGGTGGTCAAGGGCTGGCATGAAAACTCGGTGGCAAACGACGAAATGACGCTTAGTCTTTCATAACAACGCCGGCATAGGGAGCCCGCATGAACGAACAGCAGATCCTACTCAGTGTGGGCGGTATCGGTGCCGCCGCCCTCGCCTGCCAGTGGCTGGCCTGGCGCCTGAAGCTGCCAGCGATTCTCTTCCTGCTGCTGGCCGGGATAATGGTCGGCCCGTTGCTCGGCTGGCTCGACCCGCAAGCGCTGTTCGGCCCGCTGCTGATGCCGCTGGTGTCACTGGCGGTGGCACTGATCCTGTTCGAAGGCAGCCTGACCCTGCACCTCTCGCAATGGCGGGACATCGGCAGCGTGGTGCACCGCCTGGTCACCGTCGGCGCCCTGTCGACCTGGCTGGTGATCGCCCTGGCGACACACTGGCTGCTGGGTTTCGACTGGCCGCTGGCGATCCTGTTCGGCACCTTGACCCTGGTGACAGGCCCTACGGTCATCGTGCCCATGCTGCGCGTGGTACGGCCGAAGGCGACCATTGCCAACATCCTGCGCTGGGAAGGCATCGTCATCGACCCGATCGGTGCCCTGCTCGCCGTCGTGGTGTACAGCTTCATCATCGCCAGCGCCGATGGCGATGGCCTGAGCCAGAGCCTGGGGACCTTTGCCGGGGTGATCTTCTGCGGCAGCGCCTTGGGCGCCGCCGGTGGCTGGTTACTGGGGCAGATCATGCGCGAGCAATGGCTGCCGGAATACCTGCACAACCTGGCGTCGCTGGCCGCCGTTCTGGGTATTTTCATCGCCGCCAACCAGATCGTTCACGAGTCCGGGCTACTGGCGGTGACGGTAATGGGCATGTGGCTGGCCAACATGCGTGGCGTCGATGTACGGCAGATCCTGCACTTCAAGGAGAACCTCAGCGTACTGCTGATCTCCGGCCTGTTCATCCTGCTCGCCGCGCGGCTCGATCTGCACGCCCTGCTGGGGTTGGGCCCGGCCGTACTGGCACTGCTGTTGGTGATCCAACTGGTGGCGCGGCCGCTGAATGTCTTGCTGTCAACACTGGGGTCCTCGTTGAACTGGCGGGAACGAGCCCTGCTGGCCTGGATCGCACCACGCGGTATCGTTGCCGCCGCAGTGTCGGCGATATTCGCCATCCGCCTGCATGAGGCCGGGCATCAGGACGCACTGCTACTGGTGCCGCTCACCTTTGCCGTGATCATCGGCACTGTCGTGCTGCAGAGCGCTACAGCCCGCCCCCTGGCGCGCCTGCTCAAGGTGGCGGAGCCGGCGCCCAGCGGCTTTCTCATCGTCGGCGCCAACCAACCCGCACGCACCATCGGCAAGGCACTGCAGCAACTGGGTTGCCGTGTGTTGCTGACCGATTCGAGCTGGGAAAACATTCGTGCGGCACGCATGGAGGGGCTGCCGACCTACTTTGGCAACCCGGCTTCGCAGCATGCCGACGCGCACTTGGACCTGGTAGGCCTCGGCCATTTGCTGGGGCTGTCGCCTGCCGGGGAGATCAACGCCTTGGCCTGTGCGCGCTTTCGTCATGACTTCGGCCACGGCCGCTTGTATGTGCTGGCCAGCGGCCTGGAAAAGCAGCGCAGCGACAAACACCGGGCCAGCGAAGAGCACCGTGGCCAACTGCTGGGCTCAAGCCCGATGACCTACCAGCAAATGGCCAATCGGCTGCATCATGGCGCGGAACTGTACAGCACCAACCTTACCGAGGGCTTCGACTGGGACAATTACCAGGCATTGCATGGCGAGCGCGCACATCTTTTGTTTGCCCGGGATGCCCAGGGCTGGGTACATGTATCAAGCCCCGAGAACCCGCTTGCGCCGCAACCTGGCTGGACCCTGGTGGCGCTGGTGGAACCGGCCCCCGTCACCGAGACGACTGCCGCGCCGGGCTGAGCCTTCAAGCTTGTGGCAACACCGGCACCGGGCGCTTGTCCTCGTCGATGGCGACAAAGCTGAACACACCATGGATTGCCCGCTCGCGCCCATCCAGATACATGTTCTCGACGAATACGTCCACTTGAACCTGCAAACTGGTGTTGCCGACCTTGATCACCGTTCCCACCAGCTCGACGATCGAGCCTGCCGGGATCGGGTGTTTGAAATCGATACGGTCTGTGGACACGGTCACCAGCGGCAGCCGGCAGAAGCGCGTAGCGGCGATGAACGACACTTCGTCCATCCAGGCCAGCGCAGTGCCGCCGAACAAGGTGTTGTGGTGGTTGGTGGTGTTGGGGAACACCGCTTTGGTCACGCGGGTCACCGACAACTCGGTGCGGCGCTGAATTTCCTGGTCTCGGCTGGTCATGTCCGTCACTTCTTTCGGGTTTCAAAACGCAAAAAAGCAGCCCGAAGGCTGCTTTTTTCTCGCTAGGCGGCCAGGGCCACCGGGCAAACTGTACTCAGGACAGTTTTTCCTTGATGCGAGCGGCTTTGCCGGACAGGTCGCGCAGGTAGTACAGCTTGGCTTTACGCACGTCACCACGACGTTTCACGGCCAGGCTGTCGATCTGCGGGCTGTAGGTCTGGAAGGTACGCTCAACGCCAACGCCGCTGGAGATTTTGCGCACGGTGAAAGCGCTGTTCAGGCCGCGGTTACGCTTGGCGATAACAACGCCTTCGAACGCCTGCAGACGGGAACGCTCACCTTCCTTCACTTTAACCTGAACGACGATGGTGTCGCCTGGTGCGAAGGTCGGGATTTCCTTGCTCATCTGCTCGGCTTCGAGCTGCTGGATGATCTTGTTGGTCATGCTGTGCTCCTAAGATGGATACGTGATCCACCATCGATACGTTTAACTATCGTCCCGCTCGCGGAGATATTCCTCGAGCAGCTTCTTCTCTTCTCCAGAAAGCGAGCGACTTTCCAGAAGATCGGCGCGTCGTTCGAAGGTCCTACCAAGGGACTGCTTCATTCTCCAACGCCGGATGTGTGCATGGTTGCCACTTAGCAACACGTCGGGAACACGCTGATCCGCATACACCTCAGGTCGGGTGTAGTGCGGGCAATCGAGCAGACCGTCGGTGAAGGAGTCTTCCTCCGCCGAGTCCACATGCCCTAAAGCTCCGGGCAGCAGCCGTGTAACCGCATCGATCAGTACCATGGCCGGCAGCTCGCCACCGGAAAGCACATAGTCGCCAATCGACCACTCCTCATCGACATGAGCCTCGATAAAGCGCTCGTCGATGCCTTCATAACGACCGGCGATCAGGATCAGCGATTCCTGTTCGGCCAGGCCTTTGACCGCTTGCTGAGTCAGCTTGCGGCCTTGCGGCGAAAGGTAGATCACCTTTGCCGATGCTCCGGTCGCTTGCCTGGCGCTAACCAGGGCGTCTTCCAGAGGCTTGATTTTCATCACCATGCCCGGGCCACCGCCAAACGGCCGATCATCCACTGTGTGGTGGCGATCTGTGGTGTAGTCCCGCGGGTTCCAGCAGGTCACCTGAAGCAACCCCTGTTTTACCGCGCGGCTGGTAATGCCGTACTCAGTGATGGCCGAGAACATCTCGGGGAACAACGTGATGACGTCTACGCGAAGGTTACCCATCGTTTAGAAGTCCGCGTCCCATTCAACCCGCATCACGCCTGCTTCCAGGTCGATTGCCAGCACACATTGCGCCGTATAGGGCAACAGACGCTCGCGATCATCCAGGCTGCCTGCGCAGGGTTTGACCACCATTACATCGTTCGCACCGGTCTCCAACAGGTGATCGACCTTGCCGAACAGCTGTTCGTCCTGGTTGATGACCTTCAGGCCCTGCAGTTGGTACCAGTAGTACTCGTCTGCGGCCAGGTTGGGCAAAAGGCTCCGCGGGATGCAGATTTCGAAGCCGCTCAGAAGACGCGCTTCATCACGATCATCGAGGCCTTTCAGTTTAACGACCAGGCCCTTTTGGGAGCCACGACCGCTGACCAGCTCGACCTGCTTTACCTTGCCTTCGTGCCGAAGCGTCCAGCGTGGATAATCCAACAGGTTTTCAATCGGATCGGTAAAGGAATACACCTTCACCTCGCCGCGAACGCCGTGAACCGAAAAAATCTTGCCAACGACGATGAGGTCGTCAGCCTTTTCTGGCGTCGCGTTCATATTGCTCAGGCAGCGGCCTTGGCAGCGTCCTTCAGCAGCTGAGCAACACGCTCAGACGGCTGTGCGCCTTGGCTCAGCCAGTAGCTGACGCGCTCCTGGTTGACCGACAGCTTGACTTCAGCGCCAGCAGCGATCGGGTTGAAGAAACCTACGCGCTCAACGAAACGGCCGTCACGGGCGTTACGCGAGTTGGTCACGGTCAGGTGGTAGAAAGGGCGCTTTTTCGAGCCGCCACGGGCAAGACGGATGGTTACCATGTGAACATCGTTCCTATAGTCGGTGCTGCAAATCTGAATGCCAAATAGGCACACGGGTGCCCAAAAGGCCGCATATTCTCGGGGAATACACGGACATTTGCAAATGACTTTTTCGACAAGGCCTCGCCCTGCCGTCCAGATTTGCCGGTTGAGCCACGGATTGCGTGGCCATTGCCCCGCCGCAGCGGGGGTTCTGAGCGCTCATTCTTCAAAAGACAAGCGCCCGGAATAAGGGTTACAGCTTCGGCATGCCGCCGCCAGGCAACATCCCGCCCAGGCCGCGCATCATCTTGGCCATGCCGCCCTTGGCGGAGAATTTCTTCATCATCTTCTGCATCTGCTTGTGCTGCTTGATCAGCCGCCCGATGTCCTGCACCTGGGTACCGGAACCCAGGGCGATCCGGCGCTTGCGCGAACCGCTGATCAGGTCAGGATCGCGACGCTCGGCCGGGGTCATGGAGTTGATGATCGCCTCCATCTGCTTGAACTGTTTCTCGGCTGCGCCCTGGGCATTGCCCATCTGCGACAGGTTGACCCCGCCGATGCTCGGCAGCTTGTCCATCAGGCCGCCCAGGCCACCCATGTTCTTCATCTGTTGCAGCTGGTCGCGGAAGTCTTCGAGATCGAAGCCCTTGCCCTTCTTCAGCTTCTTGGCCAGCTTGTCGGCTTTGGCCTTGTCGATGGTCTGTTCGGCCTGCTCGATCAGGCTGAGCACGTCGCCCATGCCGAGGATGCGCGACGCCACACGGTCCGGGTGGAAGGGCTCGAGAGCCTCGGTTTTCTCACCCATACCGATGAACTTGATCGGCTTGCCGGTGATGGCACGTACCGAAAGCGCGGCACCGCCACGGGCATCACCGTCGACCTTGGTCAGCACCACGCCGGTCAGCGGCAGGGCTTCACCGAAGGCCTTGGCGGTATTGGCGGCGTCCTGGCCGGTCATGGCATCGACCACGAACAGGGTTTCAACCGGCTTGACCGCGGCATGCAGCGCCTTGATTTCGTCCATCATGTCGGCGTCGATGTGCAGACGGCCGGCGGTGTCGACAATGACCACGTCGATGAACTTGAGCTTGGCCTCGCGAATCGCCGCTTCGGCAATGGCCACAGGCTTCTGGCTGATATCGGACGGGAAGAAGGTCACGCCAATGTCGTTGGCCAGCGTTTCCAGCTGCTTGATCGCAGCCGGGCGGTAGACGTCGGCCGAAACCACCATCACGCTCTTCTTCTTGCGCTCCTTGAGGAAGCGCGCCAGCTTACCGGCGGTGGTGGTCTTGCCCGCGCCCTGCAAACCGGCCATCAGCACCACGGCAGGCGGGGCGGCATTGAGCGCGAGGTCTTCGTTGGCCGCACCCATCAGGCTTTCCAGCTCGGCCTGGACGATCTTCACGAACGCCTGGCCCGGGGTCAGGCTGCGCGACACCTCGGTGCCGACTGCACGCTCCTTGACGCTGTTGACGAAATCCTTGACCACCGGCAGGGCAACGTCGGCCTCGAGCAGGGCCATGCGCACTTCGCGCAACGTATCCTTGATGTTGTCTTCAGTCAGCTTGGCCTTGCCGGTGACATGGCGCAGCGTCTGTGACAGGCGGTCGGTCAGGTTTTCGAACATGGTGATCCTTTCAGGCCAAGTAAAAGCCGAGGTTTGTCAGGCGCCCAGGTGAATATGCACACGCGCTGGGCACAGCAAGGCGGCGATTATAGCGAAGAGCGGCGGCGGCGCACACCTCGGCTTCCCGGCGGCAACTTTCAAGCTGCAAGCCTCAAGCCGCAAACCATCAGAAAATCCCGCCCCCCGTACGAATCTGCCTTCGCTTGCAGCTTGCAGCCTGAAGCTTGCAGCTCACTAGCCCCCCCAGCGCGATCTATGCCAAACTCCGTCTCTTTAAGGCTTGCCCACCAGGACTTATGGTCTCCTCACCCAGCCTCATCCCCAACCTGATCGCCGCCGGCCTATATATAGCGGCGACCGTTTATCAGGGTTCGCGCCTGGCCCAGTCGAGCAAAGCCGACAAACGGCTGCTCGGCCTGCTCGGCGCCCTCGCCGTGATCGCCCAGAGCGGCGCGCTGTTCTTTCAGCTGATCACCCCGCTGGGCCTGAGCCTGGACTTCTTCAGCGCCGCCAGCCTGATCGCCGTGGCGGTGATCACCCTGACCCTGCTGGCCTGCCTGCGCATACCGGTGGAAAACCTGCTGGTGCTGCTGTTCCCGCTCGGCGCCATCACGGCCCTGCTGGCCCAGTTCGCCCCACCCGGCACCGTTCCGCTGATCGATGAAGAGCCGGGGATCCTCGCTCATATCCTGCTATCGATCCTGGCCTATGGGCTGTTCACCATTGCGGTGTTCCAGTCGCTGCTCCTGCTACTGCAGGACCACCAGCTGAAAAACAAGCACCCTTCCGGGCTGATCCGCAACTTCCCACCGTTGCAGACCATGGAAAGCCTGCTGTTCGGCTTCCTTTGGGCGGGCTGGTGCCTGTTGTCGCTGTCGCTGATCTCTGGCTGGCTGTTCCTGGACGACCTGTTTGCCCAGCACCTGGTACACAAAACCCTGCTGGCCTGCGTGGCCTGGATCGTCTTCAGCGTACTGCTGTGGGGCCGCACCCGCCTGGGCTGGCGTGGGCACAAGGCGATCCGCTGGACACTGGCCGGTTTCTGCCTGCTGATGCTGGCCTATTTCGGCAGCAAGCTGGTCCGCGAATTCATCCTGCATATCTGACGGTCGCCCATGGACACCCTGCCGTACGCTCCGCTACTCGGCACTTTGGCACTGGCGCTGCTCTGGTCGGCGCTGTTCACCGCGGTGGATGCCGCCCGCCTGCAACTCAACGGCTCGTTGCGCCCCGGCGATGACGGGCAACCGGTACTGCCAGCCCAGGCCCTGGTGCTGTGCGCCAGCCTGGGCAAGCTTCTGGTATTGGGCCTGGCCTGCCTGATCGGCCAACGCCTCAACGGCGAGCACGGTTTCTGGCTGGCCGGCCTGGCCGCCACCTCTGGCCTGCTGGTGTTCGCCGAATACCTGCCGCGGCGCCTGGCTCGGCGCAACCCGCTGGCCTTCATCAGCCTGGGCGCCAGCCTGCTGAAGCTCCCATTGGCACTGGTGCAACCCTTGGCTTGCCTGCTGGACGGCTGCGCCAAGCTGATGTTGCGGCCGTTTCGCGTACCGCCCACCGCAGTGGCCCTGCACCCGCAGGCAGATGACGACTTTACCGAGGATGAAGACCACGACATGCCGCGCCACGGCCTGCTCGATGGCCTGCACTCGCTGGACAAGGTCACCGTCAACGACATTCTGGTGCCGCGCAACGAGGTCGATGGCATCAACCTGGATGAGCCGATCGAGCGCATCATCGAGCAACTGATCCTCAGCCGCCACACGCGCCTGCCGGTCTACCACAACGACATCAACCAGGTAGAAGCCATCCTCAACACCAAGCTGATCAGCCACCTGCTGCCCAAGGCCGAGCTGACGCTGGAGAAGCTCCACAGCGCCTGCTACGAGCCTTACTTCGTCCCCGAAAGCACCCCACTGCAATTGCAACTGCTGAACTTCCACAAGCAGCAGCGCCGGCTGGGCGTGGTGGTGGACGAATACGGTGAGGTACTGGGCATCGTTACGCTGGAGGACATACTCGAGGAGATCGTCGGCGAGTTCGAGGAAGAGCACAGCCTCGACAACCCCCATGTACACCCCCAGTCCGACGGCACCTTCGTCATCGATGGCGCCGCTTCCCTGCGCGAAATCAACCGCACCCTCGGCTGGCACCTGCCCAGCGACGGCGGGCCGAAGACCCTGAACGGGCTGGTCACCGAGGCCCTTGAAAGCATCCCGGAAAGCGCTGTTTGCCTGAAGATCGGCCGCTATCGCTTGGAAATCCTCGAAACAGAAGACAATTGCGCCAGCAAGGTACTGGTGTGGACCGTGACCCGCTAGCTATACTCCGGTCACGCTTACCCAGCCCTGCCGTCCCGCCCGCTATCCGCACCCGGCGCCACACGGCCAGCGCGCTCCACTGACGCGCCCTGCGGTCCTGCTTCAACACCCCGAACAGTGCCCGCTCCCGCCCCTATCCCCCTTGGGCTATCGTCAGTCGGGCGAACAAAAGAACAATACGCTCCGGCGTCCGCGAACCGTACCTGCCCTTTGCTGGCCAGTGTATACCGTCGCGGGCCAAGCCCATGGAGCACGACCAGACTGTTAGGGACCTACTTAATGACAACCAGCAGCACTTATGCCCAAGCGCCTGCCGCGCCGGTCAACTCACCCGCGCGGGTGGCCACCGCCAGCTTCATCGGCACGGCCATCGAGTTCTACGATTTCTACGTGTATGCCACTGCCGCCGCGCTGGTGATCGGCCCCGTATTCTTCCCTTCAGGGTCAGGCACCGCGCAGATGCTGGCGGCCTTCCTTACCTTCGGCATCGCCTTCCTCGCCCGCCCGCTGGGTTCAGCACTGTTCGGACACTTCGGTGACCGTATCGGGCGCAAGTCGACGCTGGTTGCCTCGCTGCTGCTGATGGGGGTGTCCACCACGCTGATCGGTGTATTGCCAGGCTACGACAGCATCGGCGTGTGGGCACCGATCATTCTTTGCCTGCTGCGCTTCGGCCAGGGCCTTGGCCTGGGCGGTGAATGGGGTGGCGCGGCGTTGCTGGCCACCGAGAACGCGCCAGCGGGCAAGCGTGCCTGGTTCGGGATGTTCCCGCAGCTAGGCCCTTCGATCGGCTTCCTGGCGGCCAACGGCCTGTTCCTGACCCTGGCCCTGCTGCTCAGCGACGAGCAGTTCCGTGAGTGGGGCTGGCGCATTCCGTTCCTGCTCAGTGCCGCGCTGGTGCTGGTAGGCCTGTACGTACGCCTGAAGCTTGAAGAAAGCCCGGTGTTCGCCAAGGCCGTGGCCCGCCACGAGCGGGTCAAAATGCCGGTGGTCGACCTGTTCAGCAAGTACTGGCTGCCGACCCTGCTGGGCGCCGCCGCCATGGTGGTGTGCTATGCGCTGTTCTACATCTCGACAGTGTTCTCGCTGAGCTACGGCGTCACAACGTTGGGCTATAGCCGCGAAACCTTCCTTGGCCTGCTGTGCTTCGCCGTGGTCTTCATGGCCCTGGCCACGCCGCTGTCGGCCTGGCTCAGCGACCGTTACGGGCGCAAGCCGGTGCTGATCGTCGGCGGCCTGCTGGCGGTGGCCTCGGGCTTCACCATGGAGCCTTTGCTGACCTCCGGCTCGACCACGGGTGTTGCGTTGTTCCTGGCCATCGAGCTGTTTTTGATGGGCGTGACTTTCGCACCGATGGGCGCGCTGCTGCCAGAGCTGTTCCCTACTCACGTGCGTTATACCGGGGCGTCTGCGGCGTATAACCTGGGCGGCATCGTCGGGGCTTCGGCGGCGCCGTTCTTTGCCCAGAAACTGGTGAGCATGGGCGGTTTGAGCTGGGTGGGTGGGTATGTATCGGTGGCGGCGGTGATCAGCCTGATTGCTGTGCTGTGCCTGAAAGAGACCCGCAATACAGAGCTGTGATCTTTGAGCTGCAAGCTTCAAGCTGCAAGCTGCAAGAAAAGGCATCCCTTAGCAGCTTGTAGCTTGTAGCTTGTAGCTTGAGCTTAGAACTCGACCTTGACCGCCTGCGCCGCACGGGTCGCCTTGGCCCGCGCCGCTTCGATCGATTCATCACGTGCCAGGCACACGCCCATGCGGCGCTGGCCGTTGATTTCCGGCTTGCCGAACAGGCGGATCGCGGTATCCGGCTCGCTCAACGCTGCGCCGAGGTTGGCGAAGCTGGTCTGCTGCGACTGGCCCTCAGGCAAGATCACCGCCGACGCAGACGGGCCGAACTGGCGCACCACCGGGATCGGCAGGCCCAGAATGGCACGGGCATGCAGCGCGAACTGCGACAGGTCCTGGGAAATCAGCGTGACCAGGCCGGTATCGTGCGGGCGCGGCGAGACTTCGCTGAACCACACCTGATCGCCCTTGACGAACAACTCGACGCCGAACAAACCACGGCCGCCCAGTGCATCGGTGACCGACTTCGCCACACGCTGCGACTCGGCCAAGGCTTTCGGGCTCATCGCCTGGGGCTGCCACGACTCTTGGTAGTCGCCTTTCTCCTGGCGGTGACCGACTGGCTCCAGATACGTGGTACCACCAACATGGCGCACGGTCAGCAAGGTGATCTCGTAGTCGAAATCGATGAAGCCTTCGATGATCACGCGGCCCTTGCCGGCGCGGCCACCCTCCTGGGCGTAGTCCCACGACTTCTGCAGGTCGGCATCGCTGCGCAGCAGGCTCTGGCCCTTGCCGGACGAGCTCATCACCGGTTTGACCACACACGGGTAACCGACATCGGCCACAGCCTTGGCATAGTCTTCAAAGGTATCGGCGAAGTGGTACGGCGAGGTCGGCAGGTCCAGCTCTTCGGCCGCCAGGCGGCGAATGCCCTCGCGGTTCATGGTCAGCTGCGTGGCGCGGGCGGTCGGCACGACGTTGAAACCTTCGTTCTCCAGCTCGACCAGCGTAGCGGTGGCGATGGCTTCGATTTCGGGGACGATGTAATGCGGTTTTTCAGCCTCGATCACCGCGCGCAGGGCGACACCATCGAGCATGTTGACCACGTGGCTGCGGTGCGCGACCTGCATGGCCGGCGCATTGGCGTAGCGGTCCACGGCGATCACTTCGACGCCCAGGCGCTGCAGCTCGATCACCACTTCCTTGCCCAGCTCGCCACAGCCGCAGAGCAGTACACGGGTCGCGGTAGGCGACAATGGGGTTCCGATACGGGTCATTTCAGGTCCTCGAAGGCGTCCGGGGCCGCGCCAGTCTTAGCGCCGCCCGCTGAAAAAGGACCCGTATTCTACACCATCAGCCGGCGACAGCAGCCCGACGCGCACGAAATGCCATGGCCAGCCACACCGCAGTCACGCCTGCGAACTTGGAGGCCATCGCGGTGCCGATCACGGCGGGGGTCAGGGCACCGATCATGCCGAAGAAAATGAAGGTGTCCACCGGGATGCTCAGTGCCGAGCTCAACCACAAGCGGTCACGCAAGGGGCGCCGGGTGATGCTGAACACCAGCCAGTCGATCAGCTCGGAAACGAAGAACGCGGTGGCACTGGCCAGGGCAATGGCCGGCTCGGAAGTGACATACGACAGCACCAGCGCCAGCAGCATGGCGATCAGCGCGCCATGGCCGTAGCGGGTCTGCACCATGTCACGCAGGATGAACACCAGCCCACCCCAGGCCGACCAGATCACGTCCAGATGCGGGGCGCTGGAAAAGGCAAAGTTGATCAGTACAACGCTGCTGATGTAAGCGATTAGAAAGAACATGGGCAGTGACCGTCCGGCAAGCGGCACAGATTACCTGATTTTCGAGTCAACCGCAGCGCTTACAAGATCAATCCGGCCGCCACCGCCCGCTCATGGCACAGCTTGAGCACCGCCCGGCGTTCGGTATTGTCCATCCGCCCCCAACGGCCGATCTCCGCTACGGTGCGCTGGCACCCGGTGCAGACATCCTGCTCGTCCAGCGCGCAGATGCTCACGCAGGGTGAAGCGACCGGGCGTTCGGTAGCGATCACCTCACTCATCGTCCACCACCAGGTCCCGCGCATAACGCTGGGCGTTGTGAACATAGTGCGCGGCGCTGGCCTCGAGCATGCGCTTCTGCTGCTCGGTCAGCTCACGCACCACCTTGCCGGGCGACCCCATTACCAGCGAACCATCGGGAATTTCCTTGCCTTCGGGGATCAGTGCATTGGCGCCGATGATGCAGTGTTTGCCGATGCGCGCACCGTTGAGGATCACCGCATTGATGCCGACCAGGCTGTAATCGCCAACCGTGCAACCATGCAGCATGGCGTTGTGGCCCACGGTCACGCCCTTGCCCAAGGTCAGTGGCGAACCCATGTCGGTATGCATCACGGTACCGTCCTGGACATTGCTGTCCTCGCCGATATCGATCAGCTCGTTGTCGCCGCGCAGCACCGCGCCGAACCACACACTGGCGCGCGCCTGCAGGCGTACCTTGCCAATCAGCATGGCATTGGGTGCGGCCCAACTGGTGGCATGGCTCTCGACCCGCAGGTCGCCCAAGCGGTATTTCATTCTCGCTCCTCAGGTATCAGCGGCGACGGGGTGTGCCCCGTTCAGATCTCTATATAACGCTCGGGGGGCTGATGCAGGCTGATGCCTGCGTCGTACAGCAAGTTGACCAGTTCGACGATCATGATCGCCGACAGCCCCCAGATCTTGTATTCGCCATAACGATAGCTGGGCACATACCAACTGCGACCCTGGTAATCGATACGGTGGGTGTGGTCGCGCGGGTCCTGGCGGAAAAATTCGAGCGGCACGCTGAATACTGCCGCGATCTCCGCATCATTGGCGCGGTATTCGACGAAATCAGGGATCACCCCGACGAATGGCGTCACTTTCAGCCCATGCAGGGAAATCAGCGGGCTCAGCGGGCCGAGCACTTCCACCAGGCCTGGCGGCAGGCCGATTTCTTCTTCGGCCTCGCGCAGCGCGGTGAATATCAGGTCGGGGTCTTCCGGGTCGCGCCTGCCACCGGGGAAGGCGACTTCACCGCCATGGGTGGAAAGCCCTTTGGCACGCAGGGTCAAGACCAGTTCGGGCGCTTCGCTGCGAGTAATGGGCAAAAGTACCGCCGCCTCGGGGAACCGTCGGTCGGTTTCCAGTGAAGCTGGTTGGTGGTTGCTCATTCGGCGAAGTAGCTCGTCCAGCATTGCGCACTCTCGTTTCCAAGGCCTGCCCTGCATGATGCACCAAAGCCGCGAAGCACCCAAGCCCTGTACGCTTGCGGCAGGCCTGCCTGGCACGCCAAGATAGCGTGGGCTCAAGGGAAGAACAGCATGAAATTCTGCAGCGCGTGCGGCCAGCCGGTCATTCAGCGGATACCCGAAGGCGACAGCCGCCTGCGGTATGTCTGCAATCATTGCCAGACCATTCACTACCAGAACCCGAACATCGTTGCCGGGGTGCTGCCGGTCTGGGGCAGCCAGGTGCTGCTTTGCCGGCGAGCCATTGAGCCTCGCCGCGGCTTCTGGACCTTGCCCGCCGGCTTCATGGAGAACGGCGAAACACTGGACCAGGCCGCCCGCCGTGAAACTGTCGAAGAAGCCTGCGCCCGGGTCGGCACGATGGCCCTGTACCAGTTGTTCGACCTGCCGCACATCAACCAGGTGCATGTGTTCTTCCGCGCCGAACTGGCCGACCTGGACTTCGACATCGGCGTCGAGAGCCTGGAGGTGCGGCTGTTCGACGAACACGAGATACCGTGGGGCGAGCTGGCTTTCCGGACCGTCACACGCACACTAGAATGCTATTATCGCGACCGCATCGGGCAGCATTACCCCATAGGCCATGAGTACCTGCCACCGATGAGCGTTTCGCCCACCACTTAAGTTTGCAGGTACCGCTTCATGCGCTGGTTGTTCGCCCTTTTCTGCCTTTGCGTTACCTCGGTGTCCCAGGCGGCCTTCACCGAGACCATCATTCGCAAGCCACAGCCGCCTTTGCCGGCACAATCGCAATCGCAGGCGGCCATGCAGCCACTGATCGACAAGGTGCTGGTGATCAAGTCCGAGCGCCGCCTACAGTTGATCAGCCGTGGCGAACCGCTGAAAACCTACCGCATCTCGCTGGGCAAGCAGCCCAAGGGCGCCAAGCAGCGCGAAGGCGACAAGAAGACCCCCGAGGGCCTGTACTGGCTGGACTGGCGCAAGCAAAGCGACCGTTTCAACCTGTCCATGCACATCACCTACCCGAACATCAGCGATGCAGCCCGGGCCACACGCGAGGGCTGGAGTGCCGGCAGCATGATCATGATCCACGGCACCCCGATCAACGACGAGTATCCCGAATGGTATTTCCATACGCTTGACTGGACCGACGGCTGTATCGCCATGCGCAACTCGGACATGCGCGAGGTCTGGGACCTGGTGCCGGACGGCACATTGATCGAGATTCGGCCCTGATAGTCCGGCATTCCAATTGAGGCTGTAGGAACCTTCCCACTTCAATTAAACATCTGCCCTACTGCCGTGTAGGCAGCAGACTGCATCCAATCGACTGGCAAAGTTTTTAGCATCCACGCAAACGAGTACGCAGGCCGTACGCCATTTGCGGGGTTCTTCCATGCCAGCCCGATACCGCCACATCGCCAGCAGGCTGCTTGCCTGCTGCATGACGACCTTGCTGGCCATGCCGCAGGCATGGGCGGACGACCCTGCCAGCCAGCAACTGCGTGATCAACAGCGAACCTTGCGCCAGCTCGAGCAGCAACAGCGGCTGCAGCGCTGGCAGCGCCCTCCAGCGGCGCAACACAGCGACGCCCTCGCACCGAACCCACCCAGCGACAGCCGCTGCTGGGAGATAGCCGGCGTTCGCCTGGCCGGCAACCGGCAGCTTTCGGCACAGGCGCTTGAGCCGGCCATCCAGGCGCTGATAAAGCCCTGCATGGGCATCGCCGACATCAACCACCTGCTCAAGGCCATCACCCAGCGCTACGTGCACGCCGGTTACCCGGCCAGCCGCCCCTATCTGCGCCAAGCGCCAGCGCATGACGCGCCGCTGGACATCGTCATCATCGAAGGCTTCGTCGAGTCGATCGAGCTGGCTGCCGAGCTGCCGCTCTCCCTGAACAGCGCATTCCCCCATCTGCTGGGCAACCCCCTGTACCTGCCAGACCTTGAGCAGGGGCTGGACCAGCTCAACCGCCTGCGGGCCTTCGAGCTCAGTGCCGACCTGTTGCCAGGCGAACTGCAGGGCGGCACCCGGGTGCTGCTGCAGCCTCGCCAAGTGGCTTCACGCTGGCACCTGGACAGCCGCTTCGATAACCGAGGCAGCCCGCTGACCGGGCGTCACCGCCTGAACCTCGGCATCGGCCTGGACAGCCCCTTGGGCCTGAACGACGACCTGCGCCTGTCACTGTCGACAACGGTCATCGATGCTCCGGGGCGCAGCCAGGGCGTCACCCTGTACTACAGCATCCCCTACGGCCCATGGAGTTTCACGCTCAATGTCGGCCAACTGCGCTACAACGCGCCGATTCCGCAAGGGCGGTACGACAGCAACGGCAACAGTAGCTACCAGAGCGTCAGCGCCGAGCGCATGCTCTGGCGCAACCAGTACGGCATGCTCAGCGCCAGCGCCCGGCTGGACCGCAAACAACTGATCAACCGCACCGGCTCTGCAGTCATCGGCCTGCAGAGCCCCACCCTGACCAGCGTGGAGGCCGGGCTCAACCTGCTCTGGCTGGACCACGGCCTGTGGAACGCCTACATCGGCGTCGCCCAGGGCACTCACTGGCTGGGCGCCGAGCAACCCGCCCAGCACGCAGCTGCGCCGCAGCTCGACTTTAGAAAGTACCGCGCCAGCCTGCTGCACCTGCGCCAAGGGCCAGCGAACTGGCCGTGGCGCTGGCAAAGCGAACTTGGCCTGCAGTACAGCACCGATGTCTTGCCGGCCGTCGAGCAAATGTTGTTGAGCGACGATTCGGCGGTGCGTGGCTTTCGCCTGCGTACCTACAGTGGCGCCAGCGCCGCCACCTGGCGCAATACCTTCAGCCAACCGCTGGCATTGCCCTGGACCACACCGGCTACGGTGCGCCCCTACCTGGGCCTGGACCTGGGCTGGGAGCGGCTGGCGCAAGGCGCTTCGCCGCGCCGGCTGGCAGGTGCCACGGCGGGTATCGAAGTGAACCTGCCGCACAGCCGCCTGCGCCTGGACTATCAGCGCGCCCTCTATGCCAGCGACCTGCAGCGCCCGCTGCTCGAACCCGGATTCTGGGTACTTGAATGGGCCCTGAACATCTGATTCACCCACAACAAAGAGAACGAGAACATGCACACACTCTCGCAGATACCCGCAATCCGCCCCGATACCTTGCGCTGGGCCATTTTCCTCGCCCTGCTCGCCTCCACCAGCGCGCTGGCCGAACACGGCCTGGAGGCGGCCACCGGCCCTGGAGGTACGCCGCTCATCAGCAACAATCATGGCGTACCTGTTATCGACATCGTCGCGCCCAACGCCAGCGGCCTGTCGCACAACCAGTTCCTGGACTACAACGTCGCCCGCCCCGGCGTGGTACTGAACAACGCCCTCCAGGCAGGGCAGTCGCAACTGGCCGGCGCGCTGGCGGCCAACCCCCAGTTCCAGGGCCAGGCGGCCTCGACCATCCTCAACGAGGTGATCAGCCGCAACGCCTCGCTGATCGAAGGCCCACAGGAAATCTTCGGCCGCCCGGCCGACTACATCCTGGCCAACCCGAACGGCATCACCCTCAATGGCGGGACCTTCATCAACACCACCCGGGCCGGTTTCCTGGTAGGTACACCGGAGCTGCAGGACGAACAGCTCAAATACCTCAACACCCTAAATGCCAGTGGCACCCTGCAAGTGCTCACAGGCGGCCAGCACAATGCCGAGGGCGCGCTGGACCTGATCGCGCCGAAACTCGACAGCAAGGGCGTGCTCTCGGCCAGTGGCGATCTCACCGTGACCGTTGGCCGCAACCGCATGCGTCACGACGACGGGCAGGTCATCGAGCATCTGCCGGGCACGCCGTCCAGCATCGACGCCAACCTGTTCGGCGCCATGCGTGCCGGGCGCATTCGTGTGGTCAGCACTGCCGAGGGCGCGGGTGTGCGGGTGGGGCCGGTGCAGATCAAGGCCGACCAGGGCATCACCCTTCAATCTGCCGGCGCGCTGCAGGTCAGCGGGCATGAAAACCGGCCCGGGGAACTGCTCAGCGAACACGGCGCATTGCAACTCACCGCTGCCGATGACCTGCGCCTTGGCGCCGTCGACGGCAAAGCCGAGCGTATCGAGATAAAGGCTGGAAAGAAGCTCACTCTGGATGCCGAAAGCCGCCAGAGCATCGCCCGCGAGCAGGAAAGCTGGAACAAAAAGTTCCTCTTCGTTACCCGCGAGACCTACCAGCGCGAACGTACCACCACCGCCGACCAACTGCGCGGGGCGCAGCTGCAAGCCAGTGACAGCGTGCTGTTGCAGTCCGGCGCCGACATGCGCCTGTTGGCAGCCAATGTGGATGCGGGCGGCGACCTGACACTCGACAGCGCTGCCAACCTGGATATCAGTGCAGGCACCAACAGCCAACGTATCGAGGAGCAGGTACGCCACCGCAAAGACCTGTGGCGCGGCGACAGTGATACCAGCCAGTACAAGGAATCAGCACAAGGCAGCACGCTCAATGCCGCACGCATGACGGTCAAGGCCAATGACACGCTCACCGTCCAAGGCAGCAAGCTGCACAGCCGCGCCGGCCTGGACATCAACGCCAGCAACGTCGAAATCGGCACAACGGCGCTGCAGGAACAGGGCACACGCCGCAACTACCGTGGCGACCTGGTATCGGGCACCTTCTTTGGTGACCGCAAAGGCAACGATACCCAAGGTAAGCGCGTAGCCGGCAGCGCCGTTACAGCCGATGGCAAGCTGAACGTTGCGGCTGAACAGGTGAGCATCAAGGGCAGCACCGTCCACGGCGCCCAAGACGCGGTGTTGTACAGCGAAAAAGGCGCCCTGGCGATCGAGGCAGACCACGCCAGCACTGTGGCCACCGACCGCGACAGCAGCAGCAAGCTGTTCGGCCTGATCGGCAACGATCGCGAGCGCACGCAGCGCAAGCAGCAGGTGCTGAGCAGTGACGTCAGCTCTGCCAGCAACCTGCGGCTGGCCAGTGCTGAAGAATTGCGCATCCAGGGTTCTAAGGTGACGGCCGGCGGGCATCTGCAGGTCGAGGCCAAGGGCGACCTGTTGATCGGTAGCACACAGTCAAGCGATGAGAGCGAAACACGCAGCCAGCAGCGCGGTTTCACGGCCAGCGCCAAACAGACCGCAGAAGCCGAAGACGGCAAGCCCGAGTCGCGCCAGTACGCCGCCGGCGTTGCTTACGAGGTGGTCACCAGCACAGGCCAACAACGCGAAACGTCGCAGGTGGCCAGCGAATTGACGGGCGCTACGGTTGGCCTGGACAGCGGCGCGCAGCTACAGGTCAACGGTTCCAGCGTACAGGCCAATGCGGGCGACCTGAACGTGCAGGCCAAACAGGTGAGCCTTGGCGTCACACGCAACGAGCGCGTGTCGTCCGGCAGCTCTACCCAAAGCGGTGGTGGCCTGACGGTGACCGGCGGTATGGATCGGCTGGGCAGCCTGTTCGAAGGCCATCGCAACAACGAAGTCACCACCGAACGCGACAGCAAGACGCAACGCACCGGGCTGCAGGCCAGCGGCGACCTGAAGCTCAGCGCCGACGAGTTGATCACCGAAGCTGCACGCGTCAACGCAGGCGACACCCTTCAGGTAACTGCCAAGCGCATTGAGAACCGTGCCGTGCAGGACACCCATGAACGTGAAGTGCAGCGCAATGACTGGTCAGGCAGCATCGGCGCCAGCCTGGAGTACCGTGACGTGACCCGGCCGATCGAACGCTTGGTACAGGGCGAAGAAGCGGCGCGCTTCCAGCAAGCCTCGCCCGAAGACGCAATGGTGGCACCGAGCGTTGGCGGCGACATGACCCTGGACCACCTCAAACGCTTGGAAAACCAGCGCCGCGGCTTTGCCCAGGTGAGCGAACTGGCAGGGGGGCACGTGAAGGTCAAGGCCGATACCCTCGATGACCAGGGCACCACCTGGCGTGCCAACGCCGGCGCCCTGCAGGTCGACGCCCAGCAGCACCACCTGCGCGCCGCCGAAAACACCCGGGAAGATAACGTGCAGCGCCTGGCCTACGGCGGTGACCTGCGCGTGGATACCAGTTCGGGGAGCGACCTGAACGTCCGCGCTTCCGGCAAGGGCGGCTCGCAGGGCAAGCAGGATACCGCCAGCACCGCAGTGCCGGGCAGCCTTTATGGGCAACAGGGCATTCAGGTGCAGTTGGGTAGCGACGGCCGCTACGAAGGCACGCGCATCGATGGCGGTGAAGGCGACGTAGTGATCCAGAGTGGCACTACACTGTCGCTGGCCCAGGCCACCGACCACGCTCAACAGCGCGCTCGCCAGCTCGATGGCAACGCCTGGGCCAAGGTCGGCAACCGCCCGGGCAGCACCGGCGTCGACGGCCGAGGCTATCTCGACCATGCCCAGCAGCAGGCTACACAAACCAATGCCCAGGTGGCGCAGGTCGACGCCAAAGGCCAAGTGCGCCTGACCAGCGGGGGCGACATGCTGCTCGAAGGCACGCGTATTGGCAGCCGCGAGGCCAAGGTCGGCGATACGCTCCTGCAAAGCGATGGCCGCCTGCAGGTCAAAGCTGCGAGCAATACCCGACAGGCCACTGGCGGGAACCTGGGCGGCGGCCTGGAGCTGGCCGTGAAGACCGGCACCACCCAAGGTGGCGCCATCGGGGGCCATTTCAACCATGGCAAGAAGAACGAGGACGCCCGCCAGGCAATCGATGCGCAGTTCCAAAGCGCAGGCAAACTGACCCTCGACAGCCGCGCTCGCGAGGACCTCGCCGTGCATCTGCAGGGCCTGCAGGCATCGGCCGAGCACATCGGCATCAATGCCGCCAAGGGCGGCATGCTGATCGAAGCGTCATCCAACGTCGAGCGGCGCGACAACCTGGACATCACCGCCGGCGCCGGCTTCAACACATCCAAGGGCGGCACCGACACCCTTGGGCTGCACGGCCGTGTTCAGGTCAACCTCGACAAGCGCGACAACCTCATCTGGAACGCCGGCAACCTGCGCGCCGAGCGTATCGACCTGCAAAGCCGCGGCGACACCCGCATCGAAGGCGTAAGCCTGGAAGCCGGGCGCATCAGCGGCGCAATCGACGGCGATCTGCGCATCGCCAGCCGCAAGGACAGCGTCGATACCCTGACCGTAAAAGGTGATACACGGCTGAGCAAAGAGAAAAACCCGCAAGGCTATGTGAACGCTGCCAAGGCCGTCGCGGGGCCGCTGGGAAGCAAGGTCAGCGAAAAAGCAGGTTCCGCCCTGGCCAAGGCCGACCCGGGCGTTTCGCCAACCTTCAGGCTCGATGTGTCGCATGTTCAGCGTGATGGCGTAGCCCAGCAGACGACGCTCAAGGGCAGCGATGGGGTAGACCTGACGGTTGGCGGTGACGCTCACCTGACAGGCGCCCGCCTGCAATCGGCCAAGGGTGAAGTGAAACTCACCGCCAACGCGGTGACCAAGGAGACGCTGAGCGGCAATGATTACCGCCGGGATGTGTCGATCGATGCGTCAAATTCGCCGGTAGACCTGGGTACCGCCATTGCCCAGATCAGCAAAGGCAAAGGTGCCGCAGACGGCGAGAATGCACTGGACCTTGGCTTGCTACGCACCAGTGGGCATAGCCGCAGTGAGCAGTGGGCATCGGGGATTGAAGGGAAAGCCAACTGATCCACAGGCCCTGTCGTCGGCAAACCGGCGATAGGGCCATGAACGTCACGTCAACCGCTGCTTACCAACGCCACTCCCCCTGCCCCGTCAATGCCTGTGGCCCCAGCAACCGAGCAGCGCGCAGCAGCGGTGTAAGGGCCGCGTCCGGCTGCAGTTCGGCCGCCACCACTGCGTGACGCCCCAGAAGGTCTGCATCCAGCGCCAACTGATGCTCACGCTGTTGTATCAGCTGCCCGTGCAGGCGCCAGCCTGTGCGGCAATCCATTTCTACCCAGCCCTGCCCCAATCCCAGCGACCAAGGTTCACTCAAGGCGAGGTCGGTGACCGTGATGCGGCCTTCGCTGGTTCGGCACTGCCCCCCCGCGCCTTGCAGGCGCAGCGTGCCCTGCCACTGCCCGGCCAGCCGATAGGCCGTCTGCACACTCGCCTGGGGAGCCTGTGCGGTTACGTCCAACCGCCAGTGCCATGGCCAGCCTTCGGCATGCAACTGCCAGCCCTGGCCCTGAAAGCCCAGCTGTGCGGTGGCCTGCAAGCGCCAGGGCTGCAACGCCCAGCGTACGGGCCCGACCGGCCCGACCTGCTGCGCCTGACCCTGCCACAGGCTCCCGCTGACCCTATGCAGCGGAAGGCCAAAGCCCTGTGCAACCCAGGACGCCGGCAACTGCACCAGCAAAGTCAGGCTGAACACCAGCCCGGCCCACAGCAGCCCACGGCGGCTCATGGCTGCAACACCAGGTCGAAACGCAGGCCATTGCCATCCTGCTCCAGGCCCCACTGCAGCGGTTGGGCACCCTCTGCGCGCAAGGCCTGCAGCCAGCGCTGCAAAACCTGCTCATCGGCCACCTGGCCGCGCAGTTGCCACACCTTGCCTTGCACCTCGACCTCGGCAACTTCGACCCGCCGCGCCTGGGCAGACTGACGCAGCCGCTCCAGGCTCACGCCTGGCCCGCTGGGGAAGGCGGCGGCCTGCACTGCCAGCCCACGCCACTGGCTGAGCTCGCGCCATTGCGACACGCCTTGGCGCAGTGCCAACAACGCCAGCAGAAAGCCGATCAGGCACCAGGCGAGCAACAATCGATGACGCTGAAACCACGCTCGGGTCATGTTGGCGCTCCCAGATCGAAAACCACGTGCGCCGCTGGCGCAGCGCTCAGTACCTGCACCGCCGCTCCGGCGGCGCTTGCCATTTCTTGCCAGGGCGGCTCGCTCCCCTCGCCCTGCAGGCGCAGGTGCCAGCGCTGGCCGTCGAAGCGCACCGCGTGCAGGCGCCAGCCTGGGTGCTCATGCAGCCAGGCCTGCAGGCGTGCCTGCAGGTCTTGAAGCTGACGCTCCCGCAGTTGCTGTTGCAGTTCGCTTTCGCGCAGGCGCTTGAGGGCCTGCGACGCTTGCCGAGGGCTGGCCTGGGTGCCGGTCACGGCCAGCACCTGCGTGCGCCAGGTTTGTACCTGCCGCCACTGCTGGCCCGCCCATAACCCGCACCACACCACGGCCAGCACCAAACAGGTGACAACCAGCGCGCGCGGCAGGGCCGGCACACGGGGCGCCGAGCGGGCCTGACGGGTTCGCTCGAACAGGCTTGGCAGCGTGTCGAGCGACGCCAGCGTTCCCGGCCAGCGCCCGACCTGGGTGGCTTTGCGCAGGCTATCCCAGGGCTGCTGCGGTACCTCACCCAGCGCGTCAGGCCAGGCCAGCCAATGGGCTTTCCCCTCTTCGCTGCGCCCCAGGTACAGGCACAGGCCAGGCGCGCGCTGCCACTGCCAGCCCGTCCCGGGCTCAGGCGTGGGCAACAATTGGAACTCGGCCCAACAGCGCTCGATCTGCAGCCCCCATTCGCTGCACTGGCCACGCCATTCGTCCAGCGCCTGGCGGGCTACCGCCAGCAGGCGCAACTGCCCTGCCTGGCGAGCGAGGCAAGCGCACTGCACCTGTTCGGCGTTCTGCAGCAAGTGGTCTTCCAGCAGCAAGGGCCACTCATCACGCTTGAGGCCCGGCGGTGCAGCCAGCTCGAACTGGCTGCACCGCTCGCCCGGGATGATCAGCGCTACCTTTGCGTCCAGGTTCGCCGGTGGCTCGCCCTGGCCTTCCCGTTGGGCCACACCGTTTTCAACCAACAGCCAGTCCCAGATCACGCCCGGGCGCAGCAGCAACCAAGACCGCGCCGGCGCACGGCGCCGCCATTCAAGCTTCATGAACGCCCCCAAGGGAGCGTGAAGGTGCAGACATAGGGGGCTCCATCACGCTGCAGTTGCACGCGCACACCACGGCCGGGGTGCGCGGGTTGGTCGGAAGGCCAGGGCAGCCATCGGCCTCCCTGGTGATAAAGAACATTCAGCGCACTGACCTGCTGCAGCTGCTCGCGCACGACCCAACGGGGTTCGCTGGCGGCGTACAGGTCTGCCGAGGTTTCCAGCATCAGGCGTTGTTCGCGGGGGTCGAAACGCAGGCGTTGGCGCTGCAGCCGTGAGCCACCCTCGGCCTCTGGCACAGCCGTGGCTGCCACCCACAGCAACTGCTGGCGATCGGGCTGCCAGTCGAGCCAGCGGCTGGCCAGTGGCAGGCGCTGCTCATACACCCGGCGCAGTACCGGGCTGTCAAAGCGCCGCTCCAGCGCAAGGCAGAACTCCAGCACACTGTTCTCCTGGCGGGTTACCTGCAGCCGCTCGCGGACCTTGAGCCAGCCATTGACCAGCGCCGCGAGCATGACCCCCAGCAGCGCGGTCAAGGCCATGGCCACCATCAGTTCGATCAGGGTCAAGCCTGCCTGGCGCCGCTTCATGGACGCTCCAGAAAAACCGTGTACTGGCCCAACGGCAGGCGCTGATCGCGGTCGGCATACAGTTGCATCTCGCCGCGACGCAGGTCGCGCACGCCGGTACGGCGCAGCTGCATCTGCCAGTGGCACGCCTGCCCGCCCTGGTTCAACACCCCACTGGGCTGGTTGCTGGCCGGCCAGTACCGTTCCACGGCAAAGCGCGCCTGCAGCTCGCGAGCGCACAGCACGCCAAGGCGATGCTGTTGCACGCTGTCCTGCACTGCCAGGCGCTGGCGCAGAACCTGGCTGGTGATCACCGCCAGCACAGCAGCAATCGCCAGGGCCACGGTCACCTCCAGCAGGGTGAACCCCTGTTGCGTGCGCTTCATGGTGACAACCCCACTCGCAACTGGCCGTCACGCCCCCACGCCCAGCGCTGGCTGCCACCTGCCCAGTGCCAGCGCACCGAACCCGGCTGGGCCCACCCTTGCGGCGTGAACTGCAGATGCGGCTGCAGGCTGGCCGGCCAGTCGGGGCGCAGCCCTTTGGGCCAGTCCCCAAAGCTGACCGGTTCGGCCACCCAGCCCTCGCGCTCACGCCGCACGAACTCCGGGTGTTGGCCGGTCCAGCGCAGCCCGCGCAATTGCCCGGCATGCCGGGCCAGTGCAGCCTGGGTGTGGACGTGCGCCGCCAGCCGCTGCAACGCCTGATCGACGCTGGCCTTGCCGCTGTCCAGCCAGGCCACCGCAAGCCCGGTCATGAGGCCGGCGATGGCCAGCACCACCAGCAATTCGAGCAGGCTGAAACCGCGCTGTGGGCGCATCGCTCACAGCGCCCAGTTACCCAGGTCGGCGTCCTGGCCTTCGCCGCCCTGTACACCATCGGCGCCCAACGAATACACATCGACCCGGCCATGCTCGCCAGGCATGCGGTACTGGTACGGGGTGCCCCACGGGTCCTCCGGCAGGCGGCGTACATAACCATCGCTGCGCCAGGCACGCGGCAGCGGCTCCTGGGTCGGTTTTTTCACCAGCGCAGCCAGGCCTTGCTCATTGCTGGGAAAGCGCAGGTTGTCCAGCCGGTACATGTCCAGCGCCTGCTCGAGCGTGCTCAGGTCGGCCATGACCTTCTGCCGCATGGCCTTGTCCTGGTTGCCGAGCACGCTGGGCGCGACCACGGCGATCAGCAGGCCGATGATGAAAATCACCACCATGATTTCCATCAGGGTGAAGCCGTGTTGGCGCTTGCGTCGATGCTGCATGGGGTTGCTCCTTGTCATCTACAGTTGCAGGCCCTGGTTGAGCTGCATGATCGGCAGCAGCACCGCCAGCACGATGAACAGCACTACGGCGCCCATCACCAGGATCATCAGGGGTTCGAAAAGCGCCATGGCCGTATCCACCTGGCGGGCAAAGCCACGCTCCTGGTCGTCGGCCACGCGCTCGAGCATGTCGGCCAGGGTGCCGCTGGCCTCGCCACTGCCGACCATGTTCACCAGCAACGGCGGGAACTGCTGGCAACCATCCAGCGCCCGGTGCAGGCTGGTGCCGCCCTGCACCTGCTGGCGCACCTGCTCCATGGCCAGGCGGATACGCCGGTTGCCGACGGTTTCAGTGGCCACCTGCAAGGCTTCGAGCAAGGCAACACCGCTGCTGGTGAGGATCGCCAGGCTGCGCGCCAGGCGGGCACTCTCCAGCACCTGTAACAGCCCCCCCACGCGTGGCAGGCGCAGCAGCAGGTCGTCGCGGCGCAGGCACCAGTGCGGCTTGCGCAGCAACCAGCTGGCCAGCAGCGACGTGAGGATGGCCAGCCCCAGTAGCCAGGGGCCGGCGTGCACCAGGCCTTGGCTCAGGCCGATCAGCAATGAGGTGATCAGCGGCAGGCTCTGCCCGGCATGGGCAAACTGTTCGGTGAGCTTGGGTACTACGAAGGTCATCAGGCCGATCACCACCGCCAGTGACACGCCCATCAGCACGCAGGGGTAGATCAGTGCCGTACGCGCCTTGTGCTGCTGGCGCTGCACCTGTTCCAGGTGGTCTGCCAGCCGGGTAAGCACCTGGGCCAACCGCCCGGAGCGCTCACCGGCTTCGACCAGCGCGCAGTACAGACCGGTGAACGGCGCGCCCTGGCGGGCCAGGCTACGGGCCAGGCCCAGGCCCTCGGCGAGCGAGCCACGCAGAGCCACCAGCACCCCGTGCAGGGCTGGCTGGCGCAACTGGCGCTCAAGCGTCGCCAAGGCATCGACCAGCGGGATGCCCGCGCCGGTCAAGGTCGCCAGCTGGCGTGTCAGCTCACACAGCTGGGCACGGCTCAGGCGTTGTCGGCGCGGCTGCCGGGCACCGCTTTCGAAGCGCTGCAACTGGCGGGGGAACAAGCCCTGCTCGCGCAGCAACTGGCGTGCGTGGCGTTCGGTATCGGCCTGCAGGCTGGCTTTGTGGGTCTTGCCGGCTAGATCAACGGCCTGGTAGCGAAAGGTCGGCATGGGTCAGCCCTGCACCACACGCAGTACTTCGGCCAGGCTGGTCTCGCCGCGGGCCAGGCAATCACTGGCCATCGCCACCAGGCTCTGGCGGCGCTCGGCCAGGTAGTCGTGCATGGCCAGTTCACTGGCGCCGTCATACAGCAGGCCGATCAGGCCAGCGTCCAGTTCGATGAATTCGTACAGCCCCAAACGACCGATATAGCCAGTGCCCTGGCATTGCTCGCAGCCCACCGCGTGGTAGCTGCTGCCCAGCGCCGCCAGCTCAGGCCACAGCGCCCGTTCGGCCGGCTGCAATGGCTGCGCCACCGCGCAATGGCACAGCCGCCGCACCAGGCGCTGGGCCAGCACGCCACGCAGGCATGAGGCGATCAGGAACGGCTCGACGCCCATGTCGCGCAAGCGGGTGACCGCGCCCACTGCGCTGTTGGTGTGCAACGTCGACAGTACCAAGTGGCCGGTGAGGCTGGCCTGCACGGCGATCTGCGCGGTTTCCTGGTCGCGGATTTCACCGAGCATGATCACGTCCGGGTCCTGGCGCAGGATGGCGCGCAGGCCAGTGGCAAAGGTCAGTCCGGCGCGCGGATTGATGGCCGTCTGGCCAATGCCGGCGATGGCGTATTCCACCGGGTCCTCGACGGTGAGGATGTTGCGGCTGCCGTCATTGAGGCTGTTGAGGCTGGCGTACAGGGTGGTGGTCTTGCCCGAGCCGGTCGGCCCGGTCGACAGCACGATACCGTTGGGCCTTGTCAGGCAATTGCGCAGGCCGTGCAGCACTGCGTTGGGCATGCCCAGGTTGCCCAACGCCAGCAAGCTGGCCTGCTTGTCGAGCACGCGCATCACCACGCGCTCGCCATGGATACCGGGCAAGGTCGAGACGCGCACGTCCACCTCACGCCCGGCGGCGCGCAAGGTGATGCGACCGTCCTGGGGCTGACGCTTCTCGGCGATGTCCAGGCGCGCCATGACCTTGATCCGCGACACCAGCATGGCCGACAACGCGCGCGGCGGGCGCAACACCTCGCGCAGGTGGCCATCGACACGCAGGCGCACCACCAGGCTCTGCTCAAAGGTCTCGATATGAATGTCCGAAGCGCGCAGGCGCAGGGCCTGGCCGAACAGGCCGTTGATCAGGCGGATCACCGGGGCCTCATCATCGCTTTCGAGCAGGTCCTCGATGCGCGGCATTTCGCTCATCAGGCTGTCCAGATCAACCTGTTCGCCGATGCCTTCGATCAGTGCTTCGGTGGCAGCATCCCCGGCCTGATACAACTGGCCGAGGCGTTCGTCGAACGGCGCAGCTTCCAGGTAGTGCAGTGCCACGGGCTGGCCATGCACACGCAGCAGTTCCTGCAGTTGGTTACTGTCGGCATCGCGGCGCAGCCACAACTGCCAGCCGGTATCCGCCGGGGCCATGGCCAGCCCGGCCTGACGCGCAAGGCGATAGGGCAGCATCACCAGTCGCCCCCGTCCAGGCGCGCGCGGCTGGCCGGGAATACCCGCAGCAGCTGGCCGTCCTGCGCAAGGCCTGGCAGCTTGAGCGGCGTGGTCTGCTGCAGGGTGCGGTACTTGTCTTCGCTCAAACCCGCCAGGCTCGGCCCGTCACGCAGGATGCGCGGGCGGATGAAGACCATCAGGTTCTGCTTGGTGTTCTTGCTGGCCTCGGAACGGAACAGCCGGCCCAGCCCCGGAATATCCCCCAGAAACGGTACGCGTTGATCGCTGGTGCTCAGCTCATCGCTGATCAGGCCGCCAAGAATCACCAGGCCATTGTCCTCGACCATGACCTTGGTCTTGATCTCGCGCTTGTTGGTGATCACATCGCTGGCGGCGCTGGAGTCGGCGATCGACGAGACTTCCTGAACGATATCCAGGCGTACGCTGTTGTCGATGTTGATTTGCGGCTTGATACGCAGCTTCACCCCGACTTCCTTGCGCTCGATGGTCTGGTAGGGGTTGGCGTTGTTCTGCGTCACGGAGCCGGTGACGAAGGGCACTTCCTGGCCGACCAGGATCGATGCCTCGGCGTTGTCCAGGGTCAGCAGGGTCGGCGTGGACAGCAGGTTGAAGCCGCTCTTGCCCTTCAGTGCGTTGATCAGCATGGCGAAGTTGAAGCCACCGCCGAAGTGGCCGATGCCGGCAGTCACGCCCGTGGTGGCCGACAGCAGGTCGCCCAGCGCTTCGTTGTCGCCGCTGGCGGCGGCGCCCGCGATGTTGGCGATGTTCACCCCGTTGCTGCCGAAGTTGACGATGCCGGCGCCGAACTTTTCGTCGGCGAACAGCCACTGCACACCAAGCTCCTGGGCACGGCTGTCGGACACTTCGGCGATGATGGCCTCGACCACTACCTGGGCGCGGCGGATGTCCAGCTGCTCGACGATGGAGCGGTAGGCGGCCAGCTCGCTGTCGGGGCCGACCATGACCACGGCGTTGGTGCCCTCCTCGTACTCCAGGCGTATGCCCGAATCGCTGGCGGCGGCCATCACCGGCTTGTCCTTGGCCTCGCCTTCGCCTGCTCCCTCGCTGGGCACACCGCCTTCCTGGCTCAACCCGCGCAGCACCTTCACCACTTCGCCTGCATTGGCATGGCGCAGGTAGATCACCTGCGTGTTGCTGCTGTGCCGGTTCTCACTGGGCTGATCGAGCTGGCCCAACAGGGCTCGCACACGGTCGGTGCTGCCACGTACCAGCAAGGCATTGCTGCGCGGGTCAGCCACCACCTGGGTGCTGTCGGCGCCCTGCTCTCGGGCCAACAGGCGGGTCAGCAACTGCGCGGTGTCGGCGGCGCTGGCATGGCGCAGGGGCATGACCTTCAGGGGTTCGTCACTGACCTGGTCAAGCTGGCGCAACAGGCTGTCGATGCGTTCGAGGTTGCTGCGCCAATCGGTGACCACCAGCAGGTTGGCCGCAGGATAAGGGGTGATCACACCAACACGCGGGTCGATCAGCGGCTTGAGAATACCGAGCATCTGCTCGCTGGCGGCGTTACGCACATTGAATACGCGGGTGGCCACGCCATCACTGCCTTCGCTGTGCTTGCCGGCGGCTTCAACTGGCACCGGCTCCAGGCGCGCGGCCTGGTCGGGGACGATCTTCACACTGCCATTGGGCAGATCGACCGCGGCATAGCCTTGGGCACGCAGCTGGGCGAGAAAGATGTCGTAGATGGCATCGGCATCGTGGCGGTCGACGGTACGCACCGTGACCTTGCCTTTGACCCGCGGGTCGACGATGAACGTGGTGCCGGTGATGCGCGACACGCTGTCGATGAATTCGCCCAGTTCGGTGTCGACGAAGTTCACCTCGTAAAGCGGGGTGCCGTTATCATCGAAGGTTTCCGGTTCTTCTGCCCAGGCCGCAGCAAGAGCCAGGGTCAAGGCAGCGGCCACGCAATATTTCACCAGCATTGTTCATCCTTGCCGCTTGAAGCCGGTCACGGCGGGGCGTGGCGGCCAGGGCAAGCGTTCACGCCGCCCCTGGTTGTCGAAAATCAGGCCATCGGCGTCGATGTCCTGCAACACGATCCCCGGTGCCAGGCGCTGGCCGCGGCCCAAGGTGCGCACCTGCTGGCCGTAGCGCAGCACCACGACGCTGGCCGACAACGGCTTGGCCTTGAGGCCGCCCAGGTACTGCAATGGCAACCGGGTGAGCGCAATCGAGCCGTCGTCGCCTGGCGCTTGCCAATGGCCGACCAGCAACCCCGGCAGCGGGGCGTCGACGGTAACCGGGGCGCTGGCCGGTTGCGGCTGGCGCGCCAGTTGCAGCACGCATTGGGCGGCAAGCCACCCGGCCAGCGTCAGCAGGCCACCGGTCATCAGGCGAGCAGCGAATGTCATGACATCAGCTGCCGTGGGTGCCAGCCTGGGTGGCCTTGCACGTAGCGCACCTGCGGCACTTGCAAGGCCGCCAGTTGCCAACCCGGCTGCTGCCGCCCGAGCCAGGCCTCGACCCGTTGCCACAACGGCTCACCGGCTTGGGGCTCGAATTGCAGACCAAAGGTGCGGCACAGGCCCTGCACCGGATCCAGGCCAGTGATGCGCTTGCCTTGCGGGCTGTAGCTCACCTGCCAGGCCTGGCCCTGCCAGCGTGGCAGGTCCTGGCTGTTGTCCAGCAGCAAGGGGTCACCGAACAGTTGCTCGGCGGCGTTTTCCAGCACCTGCTCGACCTGCCGGGCGGGCGCCTCGACCACCGGTGCCGGGTAGCCGCCGGTGAGGCTGATCAGGTGCTCGCGCGTGATGGCCTCGCCAGCGGCCAATGGGTAGTCATAGCGCAGGCCCGGCAACAGCACCGGCATGCTGCTGTCATCGGCCAGGGCCTGGTGCAGCAAACGGTCCCAACTGCCGCCACGCGTGTCGCGACGCCACAGCGCCTGTGGCGCAACCGCCAGCGGCTGGTCGAGCCACGCTGCATGGCCTGCGCGCTGCTGGCGCAACTCGGCCTGCAACTGGCTGGCGCGCAACTGCGCTGCGGGTGAGAGTTGCTGGGCCAATGCAGGAAAGAAGCGCCCATCGAACTGCCATTGCCCGGCAACCTGTTGGCAACGCAGGCGAAACGCACCACTGCCCCGGCAACCGGCAAACAACACCGGGATGCGCCGGCCACTGGCCTGGGTCGCCTGCACAGGTGTGGGCCACAGGTCCTGGCCACGTGCGCAGAGCAGCACGTCGATCTGCGCCACGCGCTCGGCCAGCCACAGGCCCGGGCCGGTGCCGACATCCGCCAGCGCCACCACCAGGTCCGCTTCGCGGCGGGCCTGCTCGAAGGTCGGCAGCAGCGATTGGTACCACTGTTTGAGCGAGGCTTTCTGGTCCTGGGCGTAAGGGTCGGTGACGCCCACCACGGCGATGCGTGCACCGCCGCGCTCGAAAATGTGCAGAGGCTCCAGGCCCAAGGTTTTGCGTTGTCCGTCGGCAATACCCGCAGCAAGGGTCATCGCTGAAGACTGGTGGTAAAGGGCGGCACTGCGCTGTGGCCAAAGCACGCGTTCATCACTGCTCACACGGGCTTCGCTGCCCAACAGCCGGCTGCCCTGCACACCGCTCTCGCCCTGGGTCAGATAGGCCAGGCCACTGCCGTTCCAGCCCTGGCCGTTCTCGAGGGTCAGGCTATTGCCCGGCCCCACCTCGGCGCGCAGCTGTTCCAACAGGGCCGCAAGCACGGCATAGCCACCCAGTTGCACGCCGGCCGCCTGACTGGCATCGAGCAAAGGCGCGAGTTGAGGGTAAGCCACGCTGGCGCTGTCGCCGGTCATCCAGGGGGCACGGCCCAGGTGGCTGACCGGGCCCAGGCGGGTCGCCGGCACCACGGGCTGGCCGGGCTGGCGCGCATCGAGGGTGTCGGCGACGTACAACAGGTCCAGGCTGGCATTGCCGCCGCGCTGGCCCGGGAATGCAGAACAGGCACCGAGCAACGGTGCCAGGGCACCGACACCCATCCATCTGATCATTTCGCGCCTGTACACACTGCTTGCCATCGGGCCCGCCATCCTTATCCGAGTTCTCTTTGGGCCCCGGATGTTGCGGCGTTGGCATTACAGTTTGATGGCAGAAATCCGACAACCATTCCAGATTGTTCTGTCTGGCACAGCGATAAGAACTTAATGTTTTAAAGCGACGTTAATATTTCTGCCAAAGAATCATCATCTTTGCGCACTAAAGTCGCGGTTTCCTCCAACTCAGCCAATACAAGGACACCCTGATGAGTCGAGAAACCGGCGACAACCTGGACCGCAACCACAGTGGCAACCTGCCGATGGCCAGCGTCATGGACGCCTACCTCAGCCGTCGCAGCGTGATGCGCGGCAGCCTGGGTGCCGCTATCGCCATGATTGCCGGTACCGGCCTGACCGGCTGCTTCGACAGTGGTGGCGGTTCCGACAACGATGACCCGGCCACCGAGCC
Source organism: Pseudomonas sp. M2 (assembly GCF_015751845.1). Lineage (NCBI taxonomy): Bacteria > Pseudomonadati > Pseudomonadota > Gammaproteobacteria > Pseudomonadales > Pseudomonadaceae > Pseudomonas > Pseudomonas sp. M2. The sequence goes on along the minus strand of NZ_JADOUD010000001.1, from coordinate 3,576,540 downwards.
GCCGGTTACCGAACCTGAAGTACCGAAACTGGCGCTGGGCTTCCAGTCCATCGCGGGTTCACGCACCGACGCCTGTGTCGTCGCCGCCGGCTACAGTGCCTACGTGCTGGCACCGTGGGGCACGCCGATCAACAGCAACGCCAACCCCTGGAAACCGGACGGCAGCAATACCTCCAGCGACCAGGCCAATGCCATGGGCATGCACCATGACGGCATGCACTTCTTCCCCATCAATGGCAGTTCCGAAGACGGCCTGCTGGCGATCAACTTCGAATACATCGATGCCGCCGCCCTGCACCCCAACGGCCCGACCACCGACGCCAGCGGCAATCGCCCGGCCGAAGAAGTGCGCAAGGAAATCAACGCCCACGGTGCCGGCGTGGTGCGCCTGCAGAAGCTCAACGGGCGCTGGCAGGTGGTCGACAACGACCCGCTCAACCGCCGTTTCACCACCGCCTCACGCATGGAAATCACTGGCCCGCTGCGTGGCACCGACCACGTCAAGACCAAGTATTCGGCTGACGGCACGCACTGCCGCGGCACCAACAACAACTGCGGCAACGGCTACACCCCGTGGGGCACTTACCTGACCTGCGAAGAGAACTGGCCTGGCATTTTCGTCAACAAGGACACCCGTCCGGAGGACCAGCGACGCATCGGCGTAGGCACCTCCAGCGGCCAGTACAAGTGGGAGACCGCTGCTGGTGACAGCACCGAAGAAAACGATGAATTCGCCCGCTTCGACGTGACCATCAAAGGTGCCAGCGCCACCGACGACTACCGCAACGAAGCCAGCACCTATGGCTACATTGTCGAGATCGACCCGTACAACAGCAGCACCCTGGCCACCAAGCGCACCGCACTCGGCCGCTTCCGCCACGAAGGCTGCTGCCCGGGCCTGCCGGTGGCCGGTAAACCGCTGGTCTGGTACATGGGCGACGACTCCAACAACGAGTACCTGTACAAGTTCGTCTCCACCGCGGTGTGGGATGCCGCCGACGCAAGCCCGGCCGACCGCCTGGCCACCGGCGCCAAGTACATGGACCAGGGCAACCTCTACGTGGCCCGCTTCAATGCAGACGGCACGGGCGAGTGGATCCTGCTCGACGTGACCACCGCCACCACTGCCGGCAGCACCCTCGGGGCGCTGTACGGTGACCTGGCAGGCATCATCCTCAACACTCGCGGTGCCGGTGATGCAGTGGGCGCAACACCGATGGACCGCCCGGAATGGACAGCGGTAAACCCGCTCAATGGCGACGTCTACCTGACCCTGACCAACAACAGCGCGCGCACCCCGGAAAAAGTCGATGCGGCCAACCCGCGTGGCCCTAACCGCCACGGCCACATCATCCGCTGGCACGACAGCGACGATCACGTGAGCTTCACCTGGGATATCTTCGTGTTCGGTGCCAACGCCGCCGGCACCGCAGACATCAACCGCTCGGGCCTGACCGAACTCAACCAGTTCGCCAGCCCCGACGGTATGAGCTTCGATAGCCGTGGCGTGTTGTGGTTCGAGACTGACAACGGCGAGAGCACGGTCACCGATTACACCAACGATCAGTTGCTGGCGGTGATCCCTACCGACCTGGTGGATGCCGCTGGCAACCAAATACCGGTCAATGCCCAGAACCAGGTGGACTTGCGCCGCTTCTTCGTCGGGCCGAACGGCAGCGAGGTGACCGGGATTGCCTTCAGCCCGGACAACAAGTCGATGTTCGTCAATATCCAGCACCCGGAAAACTGGCCTTACACCGACAAGGCCACCGATGTGACCCCAGCGGGGACCACGGTACGGCCGAGGGCTTCGACCGTGGTGATCCAGCGCGATGATGGCGGGGAGATCGGGACCGTCTGATCCGTTTTTGCATCAGGGCCGCTGCGCGGCCCAATCGCCGGCAAGCCGGCTCCTACAGGTATGGGAGTCGGTTTGCCGGCGATTGGACTGCACGGCAGCCCTTGAACATGATCACCAGGCCATTGGTGCCCGACTCTTCACCCGCACCTGCTGCGCCGGCACCCGCGCATGCCACTGCACCACTCCCAACGCCTCCAGCTCAAACGCGCTGCGTATCGTCCTGCCCTGTTCTTCGAACGAAAGCTGCAACTGAAAATGCCCACTGTTGAGCAGCAACCCTTCGCTCAACCGCTCAAACGTTTCGTCATCCACCGCCCCCAGCGCCTGACGCAACGCTGCGGCATCTACATAGCCCGACGCCGGCCGACCACTGACGATGCGGCTGAGCAACGAGCGGGGATACCGCCCTTCATAAAGCGCCTCCAGCAATGGCAGATGCTCCAGGCCTACAGCATTGGCATTCAGGCGCCAGCCGGTGGTCTGCGGCAAAGCACACAACATCGGATAACGGCGCTGGCGCGAGGCATCCGCTTCGAGCAGCAGGTTCAACTCACTGGTGTCCAGCATCGGCTGGTTGGCCGCCAGACGAGGCGGCTGCTGGCGCAGATACTGGGCACTTTCGGCGCCCTGCAAGCGTGCATCGCTGTCGCTGTCGAGCCAGTCTGCCAAGGCGTCGACCAGACGTTGCGCGGCCATGTTGTCGCCCAGCAAACGCCGTAGCTGGCGCTCGGCACGTTCACCGTCATCCCCCAGCAGCGCATTGACGTTGAAGCAGGTGTGCTGGTCGTACACCCGCAGTTGTGCCTGGCCGGCGCCAAAATCGTAAGTCAACGGTTGCCCCCGCAGCGCCTGCCAGAACAGCGGGCTAAGCCGCCAGGCGGGGTCACGCAAGGCCTGCTCGGCATAGGCCAGGCCAGCCTGCTCCATGGCCCGCACCTGTACCCGTTGGCGCAGCAGCTGTACGTCATCGACCTGACGCCGACCATCCTCCACCAGCCAGGCCATCCCCGCTGCGAGCATCGCCAGTACCACCAACACCATCAGCAGCGCGGCGCCCTGCTGTCGCTTGCCACCCATGGCGCAGCACTCCTCTTATCGAACAAGGCGCCAGTCAACAGGGGAGTTGTTGCAGGCAGATTGCAAATACCTTGCAGTCATGTTCGCGTCATCTACGCGAGGCAGGATTGGCCTTTCTTTTCATGGCCTTACAGGAGTGGTCGTAATGGGTGGCATCGGAATCTGGCAGCTGGTGATCGTACTGATGATCGTGTTTCTGCTGTTTGGCACCAAACGCCTCAAGGGTCTGGGCAGTGATGTTGGCGAAGCGATCCAGGGCTTTCGCAAGTCCATGGGGGGCGACAGCGATGCCAGCACCCAAACTGCAGCACCGCAGGTACAACAGGAGCCACTGACCCGTTCGCCTGCGCCACAGCCGCACGCGGATCGGCAGGCCTGATGTTCGAGGTAGGCTTCAGCGAGATGCTGCTGGTGGGCATCGTCGCGCTGCTGGTGCTTGGCCCGGAACGCTTGCCCGTCGCGGCGCGTACGCTGGGCCGTGGCCTGGGCCAGGCGCGCCGGGCAATGCAGGGTTTGCGCGCGCAGATGGAACGCGAAATCGACATGCCCAACCTCGACAGCGCGCCATTGCAACGCCTCGAGCAGGAGCTGCGCCAGGGCATCAGCCTCAAGGCGGAACCGGCCACTGACGCTGCAACGGCCACGGTCATTCGGGAGACCACCTCATGAGTATCGCCCTGGACCCGGCGGCACACATGCCGCTCACCGGTCACCTGCGCGACCTGCGCAAGCGCCTGGTGCGCTGCCTGCTACTGGTCGCGCTGGTGTTCGCCGGCCTGTTCCCCTTCGCCCAGCAGCTCTACACACTGATTTCCGAACCGCTGCGCCGCTTCCTTCCGGAAGGCGCCAGCATGATCGCCACCAGTGTCACCTCGCCCTTTCTCACACCGTTCAAGCTGACCGCGATGTGTGCGCTGTTCGTGGCCATGCCGCTGCTGCTGCATCAGGCCTGGGGTTTTCTTGCGCCGGGCCTTTACCGCCGCGAGCGGCGCATCGCCCTGCCCTTGCTGGTGTCGAGCATTGTGCTGTTCTACGCCGGCATGGCGTTCGCCTTCTACCTGGTATTCCCGATGATGTTCGGCTTTTTTGCCAGCGTGACGCCGGACGGCGTGGCGATGATGACCGACATCAGCCAGTACCTGGACTTCATCATGGCGCTGTTCCTGGCGTTCGGCCTGGCCTTCGAGATCCCGGTGGCAACGTTCATCGTGGTCTGGGTGGGGCTGGCCGACGTGGCCACGTTACGGCGCAGCAGGCCCTACGTAGTTGTCGGCTGCTTTGTGGTGGGGATGGTCCTGACGCCGCCGGATGTGTTCTCACAGACCATGCTGGCGGTGCCGATGTGGGTGCTGTTCGAGGTGGGGTTGCTGGCGTGTGCCGGGTTGCGGCGGGAGGGGCAAGCGCCGCAGAGCGTCGCTGAATGAACCGGGTTCATCGCCGGCAAGCCGGCGATGAACTCAGCTCGGCCTAGAAATCGGCGAGGCGCCAGACTTCGTAGGCCGGTGTTTCGTAAGGATGGCTCTGCCTGAGCGCAGCGACGACCTGGGTAATCAGGTCGTCGGCCACCACCAGCTCCACCTTCCACTCCTCCACCACCTCGACCTGGCCGGTTTGCCCAAGGAACGGCTGGCTGCCGTCCAAGGGGCGAAACTGGCCGTGGCCCAGGGTTTGCCAGGCGCAGTGGTCGTAGTCGCCGATACGCCCGCCACCGGCGGCGAACACGGCGGCCTTGACCACGTCGACGTGGCTGGCCGGGACGAAGAAGGCGAGCTTGTACACGCCTTAGTTCACCCAGACGCGCGCGTTACGGAACATACGCATCAGCGCGGCGTCTTCCTGCCACTCATCCGGGCGCCAGGAGTTCTGCACGGCGCGGAACACGCGCTCCGGGTGCGGCATCATGATGGTCACGCGGCCGTCGCGGCTGGTCAGGCCGGTGATACCACGCGGCGAGCCGTTCGGGTTGGCCGGGTAGGCTTCGGTGACCTTGCCGTGGTTGTCGACGTAGCGCAGGGCCACGCAACCGGACAGGTCGGCTTCCAGCAGTGCCTCTTCGCTGGCGAATTCGGCATGGCCTTCGCCGTGGGCGATGGCGATCGGCATGCGCGAACCGGCCATGCCCTGCAGGAAGATCGAGTTGGACTTCTGCACCTCGACCATGGCCACACGGGCTTCGAACTGCTCCGAGCGGTTGCGCACGAAGTGCGGCCAGTACTCGGTGCCCGGGATCAGCTCGTGAAGGTTGGACATCATCTGGCAACCGTTGCACACGCCCAGGGCGAAGCTGTCGGTACGCTCGAAGAAGGCCTGGAAGGCATCACGGGCACGGGCGTTGAACAAGGCCGACTTGGCCCAGCCTTCACCGGCACCGAGCACGTCACCGTAAGAGAAACCACCGCAGGCAACCAGGCCCTTGAAGGCTTCGAAGTCGACGCGGCCAGCGAGGATGTCGCTCATGTGCACGTCGATGGCGGCGAAGCCGGCGCGGTCGAAGGCGGCAGCCATCTCGACCTGGCCGTTGACGCCCTGCTCACGCAGGATCGCCACTTGCGGGCGCACGCCCTTCTTGATGTACGGCGCAGCGATGTCCTCGTTGACGTCGTAACCAACCTTGACCGACAGGCCCGGGTTGTCTTCTTCGAGCAGCGCGTCGAACTCCTGGTCGGCGCAGTCGGCGTTGTCACGCAGGCGCTGAACCTGGTAGCTGGTCTCGGCCCACTGGCGCTGCAGCATACGACGGTCGTCGTCGAACAGCACCTGGCCGTTCAGGCTGATGGACACCTCGGCGTTGTTGACCGGTTTGCCGATCACCGCCACGCAACCTTCACCCAGGCCTGCGGCGCTGAACTGCGCCAGCACGTCCGGGGTAGCATCCTGGCGAACCTGGATGACTGCGCCCAGCTCTTCGTTGAAGAGGATGGCCGGCACGTCATTGCTGTTGTCGGTCAGCGGGTCCAGTTGCAGGTCGAGGCCGCAGTGGCCGGCGAAGGCCATTTCCAGCACGGTAGTCAGCAGGCCGCCGTCGGAACGGTCGTGGTAGGCCAGCAGGTGGCCGTCGGCGTTCAGGCCCTGGATCACGGCGAAGAACGCCTTGAGGTCTTCGGCGTCGTCGACGTCCGGAGCCTGGGCTGCGATCTTGCCGTAGGTCTGCGCCAGGATCGAAGCGCCCATGCGGTTCTTGCCGCGGCCCAGGTCGATCAGGATCAGGTCCGTCTCACCCTTGTCCATGCGCAGTTGCGGGGTCAGGGTCTTGCGGATGTCGGTGACCGGGGCGAAGCCGGTGATGATCAGCGACATTGGCGAAGTGACGCTCTTCTCGACGCCCTCTTCACTCCACTTGGTCTTCATCGACATGGAGTCCTTGCCGACCGGAATGGTCAGGCCCAGCTCCGGGCACAACTCCATACCGACAGCCTTGACGGTGTCGTACAGACGGGCGTCTTCGCCTGGGTGGCCGGCAGCGGACATCCAGTTGGCCGACAGTTTGATGTCGGACAGCTTTTCAATCTGCGCGGCAGCCAGGTTGGTCAGGGTTTCACCGATCGCCATGCGGCCGGACGCTGGCGCGTCGAGCACTGCCAGCGGCGTGCGCTCACCCATGGCCATGGCTTCACCGGTGTACACGTCGAAGCTGGTGGCCGTGACGGCGCAGTCGGCTACCGGTACCTGCCACGGGCCGACCATCTGGTCGCGGGCCACCAGGCCGGTGATGGTGCGGTCGCCGATGGTGATCAGGAAGCTCTTGCTGGCAACCGCCGGGTGGTTCAGGACACGCTGCACGGCGCTGTCCAGGTCTACCTTGCTCGGGTCGAAATCATCGCCCAGTTCGGCTTCGCGGGTTACCGAACGGTGCATGCGCGGCGGCTTGCCCAGCAGCACGTCAAGCGGCATGTCCACCGGCGTATTGCCGAAGTGGCTGTCGGTCACGGTCAGGTGCGGCTCTTCGGTCGCCTCGCCAACGACGGCGAACGGGCAGCGCTCGCGCTCACAGATGGCCTGGAAGCGTTCGAAGTCGACAGCACTGACGGCCAGCACATAACGCTCCTGCGATTCGTTGCTCCAGATTTCGTGCGGGGCCATGCCCGGCTCGTCGTTGGGCACGTTGCGCAGTTCGAAGCGGCCACCGCGGCCACCGTCGTTCACCAGTTCAGGGAAGGCGTTGGAAATGCCGCCGGCGCCAACGTCATGGATGAAGGCGATCGGGTTCTTGTCGCCCAGCTGCCAGCAACGGTCGATGACCTCCTGGCAACGGCGCTCCATTTCCGGGTTTTCGCGCTGCACCGAGGCGAAGTCCAGGTCCGCCGAGCTGGCACCGGTGGCGACCGACGAAGCGGCGCCGCCGCCCAGGCCGATCAGCATGGCCGGGCCACCGAGCACGATCAGCTTGGCGCCGACGGTGATTTCGGCCTTCTGTACGTGGTCTTCACGGATGTTGCCCATGCCGCCGGCCAGCATGATCGGCTTGTGGTAGCCGCGCACTTCTTCACCGTGCGGGGTGTTGATGGCCTGCTCGAAGGTACGGAAGTAGCCGGTCAGAGCCGGGCGACCGAATTCGTTGTTGAACGCTGCGCCACCCAGTGGGCCTTCGATCATGATGTCGAGGGCGTCAACGATACGCTCAGGTTTACCGTAGGCCTGCTCCCATGGCTGTTCGAAGCCCGGGATGCGCAGGTTGGACACGGTGAAGCCGGTCAGGCCGGCTTTTGGCTTGGCGCCACGGCCGGTAGCACCTTCGTCACGGATTTCGCCGCCCGAGCCGGTGGAGGCACCGGAGAACGGAGCGATGGCGGTCGGGTGGTTGTGCGTCTCGACCTTCATCAGGATGTGCACCGGCTCCTGCACCGCGCCGTACTGGCGGGTCTCAGGGTTCGGGAAGAAACGCCCGGCAACGTTGCCGACGATCACCGAGGCGTTGTCCTTGTACGCAGACAGCACGCCTTCGCTGTGCATCTGGTAGGTGTTCTTGATCATGCCGAACAGGCTCTTTTCCTGAGCCTGGCCGTCGATGTCCCAACTGGCGTTGAAGATCTTGTGGCGGCAGTGTTCGGAGTTGGCCTGGGCGAACATCATCAGCTCGATGTCGTTCGGGTTGCGTTTGAGCCCCTGGAAGGCGTTGACCAGGTAGTCGATCTCGTCTTCGGCCAGGGCCAGGCCCAGCTCGATGTTGGCCTTGGCCAGCGCGTCGCGGCCACCGGCCAGGATATCGACCGACGTCATCGGCTTGGGCTGGGCATGGCTGAACAGGTCGCTCGCCTGCTCCAGCTGGGCCAGCACGCGCTGGGTCATGCGGTCGTGCAGTTCAGCGGCGACAACGGCGGCGTCGGCGTCGCTCAGGTCACCGGCAACGTAGTAGGCGATGCCGCGCTCCAGGCGCTGGATCGACTGCAGGCCGCAGTTGTGGGCGATGTCGCTGGCCTTGCTGGCCCAGGGCGAGATGGTGCCCAGGCGCGGCACGACCAGGAACAGGCGGCCAGTCGGCTCCTGCACCGGCACGCTCGGGCCGTACTTGAGCAGACGGCCCAGCACCTGCTGCTGGTCGGCGGTCAGCTCGCCGTCGACATCGGCGAAGTGGGCAAATTCGGCATACAAACCAGTAACAGCGGGGACTTTCTGGCTCAGTTGCTCGAGTAATTTACCGTGGCGAAAGGCAGAAAGGGCAGGAGCGCCGCGCAGGATCAACATCGTCGGGACAGCCTCAGGAAGGGGTGTGCTTAGAGGCCGTGCATTCTAGCCTAATTCCGCGGCTTGCGGCACCCGCCAGAGGGCAATGCTGCCGGGCGGCGGAACCGGACTTCGGGGTCAAAAAAAGCGACAAGCCGCAAGCTGCAAGCTACAAGAAAAAACAGGTGGCGCGCAGGTCGCATTTTTCTTGCCGCTTGCAGCTTGCATCACAGAACGCGCTACCAGACAACCTGGCAGTTGTCGAGATATGGCGCCCCCCGTCCTTTGCGTATACTGCAAGCTATGTTCGCCCATACTGCTTTGCGCCAGCGTTGCGCCAAATGGCTTTTCGCAACCGGTCTCTTTCTGTTGCTCGGTGCCTGCGTTGAAAAACCCAGCACCCTCGAGCGCGTGAAGGAGGACGGCGTGCTGCGCGTGATCACCCGCAACAGCCCGGCCACTTATTTCCAGGACCGCAACGGCGAAACCGGCTTCGAGTACGAGTTGGTCAAGCGTTTCGCCGACGATCTTGGCGTCAAGCTGGAGATCGAGACCGCCGACAACCTCGACGAACTGTTCGACGACCTGGGTAAACCGTCCGGTCCGGTGCTGGCAGCGGCCGGCCTGGTCAGCAGCGAGCGGCGCAAGACCCAGGCCAGGTTCTCCCATCCTTACCTGGAAGTGACCCCTCAGGTCATCTATCGCAACGGACGCTCGCGCCCCACAGACCCCAAGGGATTGGTCGGCAAGAAGATCATGGTGCTCAAAGGCAGCAGCCACGCCGACCAGTTGGCCGAACTGAAAAGGCGGTATCCGGGCCTGGAATACGAAGAATCCGACGCGGTCGAGGTGGTCGACTTGTTGCGCATGGTCGACGAAGGGCAGATCGACCTGACGCTGGTCGACTCTAACGAACTGGCGATGAACCAGGTGTACTTCCCCAACGTGCGGGTGGCCTTCGACCTTGGCGAAACCCGCAACCAACGCTGGGCGGTCGCCCCGGGCGAAGACAACAGCCTGCTGAACGAAGTCAACGAATTCCTCGACAAATCGCAGAAAAACGGCACCCTGCAGCGTTTGAAAGACCGCTATTACGGCCACGTCGACGTGCTCGGTTACGTGGGCGCCTACACATTTGCGCAGCATTTGCAGCAGCGCCTGCCCAAATACGAAAAATACTTCAAGAGCTACGCCAAGGTCGAACAGGTGGACTGGCGCCTGCTCGCAGCGATCGGTTATCAGGAATCCTTGTGGCAACCGGAAGTCACCTCCAAGACCGGCGTACGCGGCTTGATGATGCTGACCCAGCGCACCGCCCAGGCAATGGGCGTTTCCAACCGCCTGGACCCGAGGCAGAGCATCAAAGGTGGTGCCAAATACTTCATGCTGGTCAAGCAGCAGCTCGACGACAGCATCAAGGAGCCAGACCGTACCTGGTTCGCCCTGGCGGCCTACAACGTCGGCAGCGGCCACCTTGAAGACGCGCGCACGCTGGCCAAACGAGAAAAGCTCAACCCGAACAAGTGGCTGGACGTGAAGAAGATGCTGCCGCGCCTGTCGCAGAAACAGTGGTACCGCCAGACCAAGTACGGTTACGCCCGTGGTGGCGAGCCGGTGCATTTCGTGGCCAACATCCGCCGCTACTACGACATCCTCACCTGGGTGACCCAGCCGCAGCTCGAGGGCCAGGTGGCCGAGGGCAACCTGCACGTACCGGGGGTCAACAAGGACAAACCGGCGGAACAGTCGCCGCCGATGTAGGCGCTGCCTTGTGTTGCGAAAGGCCCGCACAGCTGTCCAGGGTTCAGTATTGAGGCATTAAAGGCGGGGCTGCCTTGCAGCCCTTTCGCGACACGAGGCCGCTCCTACACCTTGGCGCGCCGCGCCTTGAAGAATTCGCTCAAGATTGCGCCACATTCCTCGGCCAGCACCCCACCTTCGAACATTACCCGATGGTTCAGGAAGCCCTGGCTGAAAAATTGCCCCTGGCTCTGCACGATGCCGGCCTTGGGCTCCAGCGCGCCATACACCACCCGGGCCACCCGCGAATGCACGATCAGCCCTGCACACATGCTGCAAGGTTCCAGGGTCACATAAAGGGTGCTGCCCGGTAGACGGTAATTGCTCGCAGACTTTGCCGCCGCGCGGATGGCGACCATCTCGGCATGGGCACTGGGGTCGCTGTCGATGATCGGCCGGTTGAAGCCCTGCCCGATCACCTGGCCGTGCTGCACCAGCACCGCGCCCACCGGCACCTCGCCCAGCGCGGCACCTTGTGCCGCCAGGTCCAGGGCCATGCGCATGAATTCCTGATCACGGCTGCGATCGATGATCTGTGGGCGCATCAGACCACCGCAATCGCGGCCATCAGGCCGGTTTCCATGTGGTCGATGACATGGCAGTGGAACATCCAGGTGCCTGGATTATCGGCCACCAGCGCCACCTGGGCCCGCTCGTTCTTGCCCAGCAGGTAGGTATCGGTGAACCACGGCTCGACGATCTTGTGCCTATTGGAGGCAATGACCTTGAAGCTCATGCCATGCAGGTGGATCGGGTGCTGGTACTGGGTCATGTTCTTCAACTCGAAGATGTAGCTCTTGCCTTTTTGCAGCGTGGCGATCGGCCGGTCGGCGCAGGTCTTGTCGGTGATGTCCCAGGCTTGACCATTGATCTGCCAAAGGCTCGGCGGCCTGCCATTTTCGGTGTTGACCGAAACCTTGCCCACCCATTCGAAATTGAAGTTCAGCTTCTCGGCATTCTCCAGGTCCGGCTCGGCCACAGGGTTCGGCGGCAAGGCAGGCGGCCAGTCGCTGGGCGCATCGTTGCTGGCTACCGAGCGCAAGGTGCCCAAGCGCACGAAGCCGTCGCGCAGGGAAATCTCTTCACCTGCCTCGGGGATGCGGATCGCCAGGCAGATACGCATGCCTGGCCCCAGCCAGTACTCGTCATCGAGCACACGCGGGGTGACCGGGTTGCCATCGAGGGCGTAGATTCTGGCCTCGTGATTGCCACCCTTGAGGTTCAGGCGATAGGTCCAGGTGTTGTCCAGGTTGAGCAGACGCAGGCGCACCACCTGCCCGGCCGGTAATTCGGTGACCGAGTCAGCCTGGCCATTGATGGTGATCAGCCGACCGGCGGTACCATTGCGCGCCGCTTCGCGGGGGATACTGAATGGCAGCCAGGCACCCTGCTCGTCCACGTGCCAGTTCTTCAGGCTCAGCGTGCGCTCATGCAAAAACCCGGTTGGCTCACGCTCCTCGACGATCAGCGGGCCTACCAGGCCGCGGCCGAGTTCTTCAGAGCTGCTGACGTGCGGGTGGTACCAGTAGCTGCCGGCGTCAGGCACACGGAACTTGTAGTCGAAATACTCGCCCGGCTTGACCGGCAACTGCGACACATACGGCACACCGTCCATTTCCAGCGGCAGGCGGATGCCATGCCAGTGAATGGTGGTTTCCACCGGCAGATGGTTGATGAACCGTACCCGCAGCCAGGTGCCCTGGCGAACCCGCAACTCGGTACCTGGCGCCGACGGGCCGAACGCCCAGGCCTCGGTCTTGAAGCCGGGCACAAGCTCGACCTCCAGGGGCGCCGCGATCAGCTCGTAGTCGTGCCCGGCATTCTCGTCCTCGACCTTACCCAGCCAGTACCGCGCTGCGCCTCCGGCGCCCAGGCCTACTACAACCAGGCCGGTCAGGCCCTTGAGCATTTGTCGACGGGTGAAGGACATCGGTGCGGGTACCTCGTTTAAGCACAATCAAGCTGCCAGCACGGCTGGCGATGAAGGGCGAATACGATACACCTGCAAATGGGAAAGATTAAGTGAAGTGTTGCATAGCGCTGCCCTGAGCACACCTGGCAGGCACTATATACCGCCACCACGGCACCGTTTCTGCCACTTTCCGGCCCTCACCCTCGACCCTTGAGAGCCCTTATGTTACTTGGCAAAACGCAACCAGATACCCTTGATTCGCTGACCAAGCTGGCCAGGCAAGTGAGTGAAACGTGCCCGGACATGCGCCAGATGGCGCGAGAGGTCGCGCAGCAGATCCTTGACCGGCATGGCTTGCAGGCACATGACCCCGACAGCGTCTATCTGCACCGGTTTCACACCGCCGTCAGCAGCCCCAGAACCTTCAACGGATGGCAACATCTGGACCCACCGTACGAGTCCCTGACATTGCCCCAGCTGGTCATGCACCGCTTCGATGCCAATGATCAGGACAATGCCGACTTGCTCGGCTACCTCGTCGGTTTCTACAGCGATGGCCCTGGCAAAGATGCCTACGACGAGCTCAACGAAGTGCGACTCGACGCGAGGAATGTCCTGGAGCACTTCTGGAGCGTCGATTTCGCCAGTCACTTCAAAAGCCGGTTGAAGTCATTCTGGTCAACACATTCCGAGAACTTTCGTACATTGGCCAAGGCCAACTTCCTGAGCAAAGTGCTAGACGCCTGTGCACAGGACCCCACGTCAGGGCTTGCAAAGTGTTGCCGGGAAGTCACCCAAGCCTTGGTGGGAGACATCTCCTGGCCGCCTTCGATAGAAGCACTGCAACATCAGTCTGCAACGGGCAAGGGTATTCGTGCATGCACATTCGATATCGGCGGACATGTGGCTACGGATATCCTGCGCGTACAAATGCAAGATGGCAGGCAACTTGTCTACTTGCCCGGCGATGTCGATGCATTGCAGGTGTTCGAGAATGATCAGGCGCTGTTCTGGTGGGTGCTCAACCACTGCAATCAGGCCGAAAACCGGGCCCGCTTCATGGCGCACTTCTCCCTCCAAGATCGTGACGAGGGCAATACCAGCATCGGGCTCAACCACCTTGTCGACCTGCTGTATCAAGGCTGGGGAAAAGATGATTACTCCGGCCTTAACACGCTCGATCAGCGAATCGATGGCGATGTTTTTAGCTGGCTGCGCGACAAAGCCCATCAGCGAATGCTCGATGATGCGCACGTTTCCCTGCGCTCGAATGACGATTTGCGCAAACAACTGTGGATCGGCTACCTGAGGGCGTCGCTGAGAGTCTTCGGCCCCATGGCTGCGGTGGACTGGCCCGTTGCGTTGGCCCTGGTGGGTGCCGGCATGGCAGAAACTGGCCTCAATATCGATCAAGCGATCAGTGGCCATACAACCTGCGAACGCAAGGCAGGCGTAACAGGCGCAATTCTTTCGGCCATCGAAACCCTGTTCAACGCCACGTTTCTCCTGAGTGCGCCGGGGCAACCCATTGCAGAACTGGCCGAGGTCACTGAAGCAGGCACAGGGAAAAACCTAGGTTCGGCAGAAGATCCAGCCACGGCCGGCGAAGTGGTCCAGGGCGAGGAGGAGGATGCCAGCGTGACGGATGCGGTGAAAGCCTGGGTCCCTGCGCCGTTCCAGCCCGCAGAAGGCTGGCCGTTGCTTAGCCCATTCGAAACCAACGTTCTACTGAGCGGCGAGCCCGGCACAGGAGCACTCCAAGGTATCTATACGCAGGATGGGCAGTTCTATGTACTGATCGACGAGCTACCCTATCAGGTGCGCTTTGCGCCCGAGCTGAAAACCTGGGCCATTGTGCCTCCCGAGACCCCCTTCTCTTTCTACAAAAGCCAGCCCATCCGGCTGGATGACGAGGGCCATTGGTATCCCGTCGACCGGGGCGGGCTCAAGGGTGGCATGCTCCCGAGGCTTAAAATCTGGGGGCGCCGCGCCACCGGGACAAGCCAGCCTGCGCTAGCCGCCACACCTTACGAAGTGCCTGCCGACTTGCGCGCCTCACTCAAAGACGTGGCAGACGAAGAGCTAACAGGGGTGCGAATCAATATTCATGACCCTGACAGGCTAGCGGCCGTCGCTCGCTTTCTCACGCTTCGCGAGCAACTGGCTACGGATGCCCGCGACTTCATGGCTACTGTGCAAGCGCCTGCGCGCCCTCGATTACCAGACATAATCCCCGGAACAACGCCAAAACAGATCCTGCAAAACATCTATGAGAACAGCCAGGGCCTGGTGGTAGGCGAGGCGCATAGCAGCCTGGGTAGCAAGCGCTTCTTGATCGACAACATGGCTGTGCTACGCAAGCTGAAGGTCAAGACGTTGTACATGGAACATTTCACGACCGACTTCCAGCAGGCCGACCTGGACGCCTTCAACCGCAGCGGCCAACTGCCCACAGCGCTGGACCGCTATATCACCGCACAGGACTTTGGACACCAGACCGACCTGGCAGGCCGATACACCTTCCGCCGGGTATTGCTGGAGGCGCAGAAAAACGGCTTGCGTATCCAGTCCATCGACTGCATGGCAAGCTACCGCCAGGCGTGGGCAACGCCACCATCCCCCGTGGCACGTCAGGAGATGATGAATTTCTATGCTCACCTGATCATCGAAGCTGACCAGGCTGCCCGCGGGCCAGGCAAATGGGTCGCATTGGTCGGTAACACCCATGCCAATAACTTCCATGGCGTTACAGGCCTGGCAGAAACCGAAGGCGTGGTAGGGTTGCGCGTCGAGGATACTCCGGTCGGAGGCGTCGACAGCTATGCGGTCGACCCTGGTGTAGACGCGCCAGAAAAGGGGGGCAAAGTCTGGCACCTGAAAAGCGACATACGGCTGCGCGCCTCGATTGAGCCATTCACCACAGCGGCGACCGATTTTGAAACATTGCTGATCAGGCCGGGTGACTACACCTTTGAACATATCGACAGCGACACGTACCTGATCAATCGCAGCCGCGACCTTAGCCTGCGCCGTACCCCCGTCAAACGCGATGGACGCTTCTATTACATCGAGCGACCAGACTGGCCGACCATTCATGAGCGACGACTAGAGCATCTTTCCGATCTGGACATCTTCCTCAGGATGCGGGGCATGCGTCATGTAGCCCATTGAAGACCATCAACCACTTTGCGAACCGCAAACAACAAGGGCGCCTTGCGGCGCCCTCGTGGCTCAACTCATTCCCACTCGATAGTGGCCGGCGGCTTGCTCGACACGTCGTAAGTCACGCGCGAGATACCGTCGATTTCGTTGATGATACGGCCGCTGACGGTTTCCAGCAGGTCGTAAGGCAGGTGCGCCCAGCGCGCGGTCATGAAGTCCACGGTCTCGACAGCACGCAGGGCCACGACCCAGGCGTAGCGACGGCCGTCGCCCACGACACCAACCGATTTCACCGGCTGGAACACCACGAAGGCCTGGCTGGTCTTGTGGTACCAGTCGGCCTTGCGCAGCTCTTCGATGAAGATGTGGTCGGCGCGACGCAGGATGTCGGCGTACTCCTTCTTCACTTCACCGAGGATACGCACACCCAGGCCTGGGCCCGGGAACGGGTGGCGGTAGACCATGTCGTACGGCAGGCCCAGCTCCAGGCCGATCTTGCGCACTTCGTCCTTGAACAGTTCACGCAGCGGCTCGACCAGCTTGAGGTTCATTTCCTCCGGCAGGCCACCCACGTTGTGGTGCGACTTGATCACGTGGGCCTTGCCGCTCTTGGCGCCGGCCGACTCGATCACGTCCGGGTAGATGGTGCCCTGGGCGAGGAACTGGATGTTGTCCAGTTTGCTGGCTTCGGCATCGAACACGTCGATGAAAGTGCGGCCGATGATCTTGCGCTTCTTCTCCGGGTCGGCTTCGCCTTCCAGGTTGTCGAGGAACTGCTTCTCGGCATCGGCGCGGATCACTTTGACGCCCATGTTCTCCTTGAACATGGCCATCACCTGGTCGCCTTCGTGCAGGCGCAGCAGGCCGTTGTCGACAAAGACGCAGGTCAGCTGGTCGCCGATGGCGCGGTGCAGCAGCGCGGCTACCACGGAGGAGTCGACACCGCCAGACAGGCCCAGCAGGACGTTGGCCGAGCCGACTTGCTGACGCACCTGGGCGATGGCGTCTTCGACGATGTTCGAAGGCGTCCACAGGGCTTCACAGCCACAGATGTCCTGCACGAAGCGGGACAGGATGCGACCGCCTTGCTTGGTGTGGGTCACTTCCGGGTGGAACTGCACGCCGTAGTAGCCGCGCGCGTCGTCGAACATGCCGGCGATCGGGCAGCTCGGGGTGCTGGCCAGGATGTTGAAGTTGCCCGGCATCTGGGTGACCTTGTCGCCGTGGCTCATCCACACGTCCAGGCCCAATACGCCGTCGCCATCAACGTGGTCTTCGATGCCGTCGAGCAGACGGCTCTTGCCGACCACGTCAACGCGGGCATAACCGAACTCGCGCAGGTCCGAACCTTCGACCTTGCCGCCCAGCTGCTCGGCCATGGTCTGCATGCCGTAGCAGATGCCCAGCAACGGTACATTCAGGTCGAACACGGCCTGCGGTGCACGCGGGCTGTTGGCTTCGTGGACCGACTCGGGGCCGCCGGCGAGGATGATGCCGCGCGGGTTGAATTCGCGGATCGCTTCATCGTCCATGTCGAACGGGTGCAGTTCGCAGTACACGCCGATTTCGCGCACGCGGCGGGCGATCAGCTGGGTGTACTGGGAACCGAAATCGAGGATCAGGATGCGGTGAGCGTGAATGTCGAGGGCCATGACTCAATCTCTGGTGCAGCTGCAAGCGTCTAGCTGCGAGCTGCAAGTTGATCGGGGAAAACGCGGTAGCTGCTGCAACGCAACTACCGCTTGGAGCTTGAAGCTTGCTACTTACCGCTGGAGGCTTCAGCCGACCCGGTAGTTAGGGGCTTCTTTGGTGATCTGCACGTCAT
The DNA here is from genome assembly GCF_015751845.1 of Pseudomonas sp. M2. Lineage (NCBI taxonomy): Bacteria > Pseudomonadati > Pseudomonadota > Gammaproteobacteria > Pseudomonadales > Pseudomonadaceae > Pseudomonas > Pseudomonas sp. M2. The sequence goes on along the minus strand of NZ_JADOUD010000001.1, from coordinate 3,559,242 downwards.
GCACGTGGGACTCGGCCATGCCGGCACCGGTGATGCGCACGAATTCCGGCTTGGTGCGCATCTCTTCGATGGTTGCGCTGCCGGTGTAACCCATGGACGAACGCAGGCCGCCCATCAGCTGGTGGATGATCGCGGCCAGGGCGCCCTTGTACGGTACGCGGCCTTCGATACCTTCCGGTACCAGCTTCTCGGCGCCGGCCGAGGAGTCCTGGAAGTAACGGTCAGAGGAGCCTTGCGCCTGTGCCATGGCACCCAGCGAGCCCATGCCGCGGTAGGCCTTGTAGGAACGGCCCTGGAACAGCTCGACTTCACCCGGGGCTTCTTCGGTACCGGCGAACATCGAACCCATCATCACGCAGGAAGCACCGGCGACGATGGCCTTGGACAGGTCACCCGAGAAACGGATGCCGCCGTCGGCGATCAGTGGCACGCCAGTGCCTTCCAGTGCCGCTGCAACGTTGGCGATGGCACTGATTTGCGGTACGCCGACACCAGCGACGATACGGGTGGTGCAAATCGACCCTGGGCCGATACCGACCTTGACGGCGTCAGCACCGGCTTCTGCCAGGGCCTTGGCCGCAGCGCCGGTAGCGATGTTGCCGCCGATCACCTGAACTTGCGGGTAGGTTTCCTTGACCCAGCGAACGCGGTCGATCACACCTTTGGAGTGGCCGTGGGCAGTGTCGACGACAACCACGTCAACGCCAGCCGCTACCAGGGCGGCAACACGCTCGCCGGTGTCCTTGCCGGTGCCGACGGCAGCGCCGACGCGCAGGCGACCCTGGTCGTCCTTGCTGGCCAGCGGGTAGGCCTTGGCTTTTTCGATGTCCTTGACGGTCATCATGCCCTTGAGGCTGAACTTGTCGTCGACGATCAGGACTTTTTCCAGGCGGTGCTTGTGCAGCAGCTCGCGGACTTCGTTCTTGTCGGCGCCTTCGCGCACGGTGACCAGGCGCTCTTTGGGCGTCATCACGTCGCGCACCTTGGCATCCAGGCGGGTTTCGAAGCGTACGTCACGGGAAGTGACGATACCGACCAGGTCGCCGTTCTCCAGCACCGGAACACCCGAGATGTTGTTCAGGCGGGTCAGGTCGAACAGGTCGCGCACGGTGGCGTCGGCTTCGATGGTGATCGGGTCCTTGACCACGCCAGCCTCGAACTTCTTGACCTTGCGGACTTCGCCGGCCTGCTGTTCGATGGTCATGTTCTTGTGGATGATGCCGATGCCGCCTTCCTGAGCCATGGCAATGGCCAGGCGCGCTTCGGTCACGGTATCCATGGCGGCGGAAACCAGAGGGATGTTCAGCTCGATGCCACGAGTCAAACGGGTCTTGAGACTGACTTCATTGGGCAGTACCTCGGAGTAGCCAGGTACAAGGAGGATATCGTCGAAAGTCAGGGCTTCTTGGCTGATACGCAGCATCGCGGGGGCTCCCGGGCGGGAAAAATGGAAGCGCGCCATTATACTCATCCACGGCGCGCCGCTCAATGCAAAATAAGGGCCTTCGGTCAGCGTTCTGGCAGTTTTACCTGCACCACCGCCACCGGCTGGTCCAGCCAGTCGGCGAAGCTGTCGAGAAAGGCCTGGGTAAACCCGGCCTCGCCCCAGTTGTTGAAGATGAACCCCAGGTTGGAAAAGGCACATGGCTGCAGGTAAATGAAGCCATTGATGTCGTCCTCGAAGCCGCACAAGGGGCAGGTGAAGTTGTCACTCACCCCCGGCATCCACTCTTCCAGGCTTTCGAACAAGGGTTCGCCCACCTCGCGCCGGCACTCGGGGCAGCCGGCTTCTTCGAGGAAACCCTCGGTGGGGGTATAGATGCAGCGCTTGAGCATCACTTCCAGGCCGTTGACCGGCGCGCCAAACGGCAGCTTTTGCGGGTGCAGGGCGATTTTGCGCGCGCCTTCGGCCAGGGCATGGCCCATGCGGTTGCCGGTGCGACCGCAAGTGGTCAGTTGCTCCTCGACCACTTTTTCGCGTACCAGCCAGCGCAGGATGGCCCGGGCGCGGGCCTCGTGCACCGGCACGGTGGAGAGTTTCGGGACGATGATGCTCTGGGTGTTCATGGGCGAAACGGGCCTGGGGATTGCGGTAATCGCGCAATTCTACCGCTCACGCGCTCAGGTAGCGACCGATCAGCGCAAGGCCGCGGGCGGCGCTCGATTCATCAACGCTGCAACACTCAAGGCATCACCCGCCCCCACCCCGCTCCTCTATTATCCACCCCCAAAATCTCGCCCCTTGCACTTGGCGCTCCCCACCCACCCCCTTATCATGCCCCCATGATCAAAGACCCCTTCGAACGACTCGGCCTGGACCGCGAGGTTCTCACCGTCAGCCAGCTCAACGGCCGCGCCCGTGTGCTGCTGGAAGACGTGTTCCGCAGCGTCTGGGTGGAAGGCGAGATATCCAACCTCGCCCGCCCGGCCTCCGGCCACATGTACTTCACCCTCAAAGACAGCGGCGCCCAGGTGCGCTGCGCGCTGTTCCGGCAGAACGCCACACGTGTCCGCCAGGCCCTGCGCGATGGCCTGGCAGTGCGTGTGCGCGGCAAGGTCTCGCTGTTCGAAGGCCGTGGCGACTACCAGCTGATTCTCGACACCGTCGAACCGGCCGGTGACGGCGCTCTGCGCCTGGCCTTCGAGGCACTGAAGGAAAAGCTCGGCGCCGAGGGCCTGTTCAGCGCCGAACGCAAAAAGCCGCTGCCCGCCCACCCGCAGCGCATCGGCATCATCAGTTCGCCCACCGGCGCGGTCATCCGCGACATCATCAGCGTGTTCGGCCGCCGCGCCCCGCAGGTCGAACTGAACCTGATCCCAACAGCAGTACAGGGCCGCGAAGCCATTGCGCAGATCGTGCGCGCCATCCGCCTGGCCGACAGCCTCGGTTTCGATGCCCTGATCCTGGCCCGTGGCGGCGGGTCGCTGGAAGACCTGTGGTGCTTCAACGAAGAAGCCGTGGCGCGTGCAATAGCGGCCTGCGTCACGCCGATCGTCAGCGCCGTGGGCCATGAGACCGACGTGTCGATCAGCGACTTTGTCGCCGATGTGCGCGCCCCTACGCCCTCTGCCGCCGCCGAGCTGCTGGCACCCGACAGCAGCGGGCTGCAGCAGCGCCTTGAAGGGTTGCAGCGGCGCCTGCTGCTGCGCATGCAGAACCGCCTGGCCCACGACCGCCTGCGCCTGGAATCGCTGACCCGGCGCCTGCGCCACCCCGGCGAGCGCTTGCGCCAGCAGGCACAGCGCCTGGACGACCTGGACATGCGCATGCGCCGCGCCTTCCTGCAGAGCCTCAACCAGCGCCGCGAACGCCTGGCGCGCCTCGACACACGCCTGGCCGCGCAGCATCCGGGGCGTACGCTGAAACTGCTCAGCCAACGCCTGGACAGCCTCGCCGAGCGGCTGCCGCGGGCCATGCGCGAGGTGCTCAAGGACCGCCGCCAGCGCTTTCAGGCGCAGTTGCAGACGCTGCAGGTGGTCAGCCCGCTGGCGACCCTGGCACGCGGCTACAGCATCCTTCTCGATGAGCGTGGCCAGGCCATCCGCAGTGCCGAGCAAACCCGCAACGGCCAGCGCCTGACAGCCCGCCTGAATGAGGGCGAATTGCAGGTGCGGGTCGAGGACAACCACCTGACTCCGGTCACCCTTTCCCTACTGGACTGACACATGCCCCGCCTGTTTGCCCCTCTGCTTGCCCTATCCCTGTTGTTGCTGGCCGGCGGCGCCCAGGCCAGCTACATCACCCGCATCCTGAACAAGCCCGTCCCGGGCGGCGTTGCCGTGGTCGATCTGGGCCCGGCGGCCACGGCGCCGAGCGCACGCTTCGACGGCAAACCGGTGCTGGTGGTGAAAGAGCAGGACAACTGGCTGGCCATCGTCGGCATTCCGCTGACGCACAAGCCCGGCCCGGCCCTGCTGACCCAGGGCGGGCGCAGCCTGCCGTTCAGCGTGGGCAACAAGAAGTACCCCGAGCAGCACATCACCCTGAAGAACAAGCGCCAGGTCAACCCCCACCCCGCCGACCTCAAGCGCATCGACCGTGAACTGGCCGAGCAGATCAAGGCCTACCGCAGCTTCAGCCCGAACCTGCCGAGCAACCTGGTCCTCGACAAGCCGGTCAGCGGCCCGCTGTCGAGCAAGTTCGGCGTACGCCGCTTCTTCAACGGTGAAGAGCGCAACCCCCATGCGGGGCTCGATTTCGCGGTGCCTGCGGGCACGCCGATCAAGACACCGGCCAATGGCAAGGTGATCCTGGTGGGTGATTATTTCTTCAACGGCCGCACGGTGTTCGTCGACCATGGGCAGGGCTTCATCAGCATGTTCTGCCACATGTCGAAGGTTGATGTGAACGTGGGGCAGCAACTGCGTCGCGGCGATGTGGTGGGCAGGGTTGGCTCGACCGGGCGGGCGACCGGGCCGCACATGCACTGGAATGTCAGCCTGAATGATGCGCGGGTGGACCCGGCCATCTTCATTGGTGCGTTCCAGCCCTGATACCGTAGCGCCTTCATCGCCGGCAAGCCGGCTGCCAACCCCTTCCGGGAGCTGGCTTGCCGGCGAAGAGGCCAGCACCCTCGCCTGCGTTAGCTTGATTTGCGCAATCAAAAAATACAGCGCAATAAGCTCGAATCCCGAGAGAAATAACAGCCATAAAATCTCGCTATTTAGCTTTTTTTAAGCATTTATCTCAATTTTTCGCCAGTGCTTGCCATCCCTCACCCCACTGGTTAGGGTTGAAGGCATGAAAACCTTCAGCACCCTCATCCTGCTCCGACAACATCGCAGCCTCTGCCTGGTCAGCGCCCGACTACCAGGCTGATCGCGTCGCCTCGCCTCTTCATCTCGTTATCGCTCGGCAGGCCCGATCTCGGCCGCACACAAAAGGATTGCTTCCATGACCATGCTCAAAGACCCTTCGAAGAAGTACCGCGCCTTCCCGACCATCGACCTGCCAGACCGTACCTGGCCGTCGAAGACCATCACCGAAGCGCCGATCTGGTGCAGCTCGGACCTGCGTGATGGCAACCAGTCGCTGATCGAGCCGATGGACTCGGAGAAGAAGCTGCGGTTCTGGAAGACCTTGGTGCAGGTTGGCGTGAAGGAAATCGAAGCCTCGTTCCCGTCCGCCTCGCAGACCGATTTCGACTTCGTGCGCACCTTGATCGAAGATGGCCACATCCCGGATGACACCACCATCCAGGTGCTCACCCAGGCCCGTGAAGACCTGATCGCGCGCACCTTCGAATCGCTGCGCGGGGCCAAGAAGGCCATCGTCCACCTGTACAACGCCACCAGCCCGTCGTTCCGCCGCATCGTCTTCAACCAGGACAAGCAAGGCGTGAAAGACATCGCGGTGAACGCGGCCAAGCTGTTCGTCAAGTACGCCGCCCAGCAGCCGGAAACCCAGTGGACGTTCCAGTACTCGCCGGAAACCTTCAGCGCCACTGAGCTGGATTTCGCCAAGGAAGTCTGCGACGCGGTCATCGAAGTGTGGAACCCGACGCCTGAGCACAAGGTCATCCTCAACCTGCCGGCCACCGTGGAAGTTGCCACGCCGAACATCTACGCCGACCAGATCGAGTGGTTCTGCCGCAACATCAGCCGCCGCGACAGCGTGATCATCAGCCTGCACTGCCACAACGACCGTGGCACCGGCATCGCCGCCACAGAACTGGGCCTGATGGCCGGTGCCGACCGTGCCGAAGGCTGCCTGTTCGGCAATGGCGAGCGTACCGGCAACGTCGACCTGGTGACCCTGGCACTGAACCTCTACACCCAGGGCATCGACCCACAACTGGACTTCTCCGACATCGACGGCGTGCGCAAGGTGGTCGAAGAATGCAACCAGCTGCCGGTTCACCCGCGTCATCCGTATGTCGGTGACCTGGTACACACTGCGTTCTCCGGCTCGCACCAGGACGCCATCCGCAAGGGCTTCGCCAAGCAGCAGGAAGGCGAGCTGTGGGAAGTGCCGTACCTGCCGATCGACCCGGCCGACATCGGCCGCAGCTACGAGGCCGTGATCCGCGTCAACAGCCAGTCGGGCAAAGGCGGCATCACCTACCTGCTCGAGCAGGAGTACGGCATCAGCCTGCCGCGCCGCATGCAGATCGAGTTCAGCCAGGTGGTTCAGGGTGAAACCGACCGCCTTGGCCTGGAAATGACCGCGCAGCAGATCTACAGCCTGCTGCACAAGGAATACCTCCAGGCCAACAGCCCGTACGCACTGGTCAGCCACCGCCTGCAGGAAGAAAACGGCCACAGCGCAGTGGAAGTGGAAGTCGCCGGTGAAGGCGAAACTACCCTGCACTGGCGCGGCAAGGGCAATGGCGCCCTCGAAGCCCTGGTAGCCGGCCTGCCGGTTGCGGTGGAGATCATGGACTACAACGAGCACGCCATCGGTGCCGGCACCAATGCCAAGGCCGCGGCCTACATCGAACTGCGCGTGGCCGGTGGCCGCCCGGTGCACGGCGTGGGTATCGATGAGAACATCACCACGGCCAGCTTCAAGGCACTGTTCAGCGCGCTGAACCGCTCGCTGAGCCAGCAAGAGGCCAAGGCCGCGTAACTTGCCCCCCCAAAAAAGCCCGCATCTTTGATGCGGGCTTTTTTTTACCCTGGATTCACCAGTTGGACTGTCAGCCAGCTTAAACAACAGTTTAAGAAAAATCAGGCCCGTCAGTCAGTATGAGGACTACCCATTTTCACTTTCAACGAAGCGACTGCCATAGGTGCGAGCCCTAACCCTACGGGCACAATACCCGCAAGTATGGCTACAGCACTGCCAAAAGAACTGCTTATCAACCCTGCCAATGGGACAGAAAGCAGCATCGAAACTTTGAAGAGTGCACTGGTAATTCCGGTGACTCTGCCAAGCAAAGCCGCGGGTACCAGCGCCTGTCTCAATGTCCAAGCTGTAATGATCACATAGGCCCCAAAGAAGCCCACGAAAAAGGCTGACACATAGTAAGACTCAACCGTTCCTAGTCCAAGTGGCGACACCCCTGATGCAGCCATTCCAGCACTGCATGTACACACAGCAATGCGGGTATTTAATGCACGCATCATCCTCGGTGCGACTAATCCGGAAAAAATGGAACCCAAAGCATATGAAACCAAAAGGAATGGTGTTTCGCTGATATTGAATACCCCACTGTCCGCAGCACTCAGGAGCACGAAAAAAAGATAAATAGCTGTGAAGGCATTATTGCCCACGACGATATAAACAACATGCACCAGCGGCTTGTTTTGCACAAGCGCCCTATAGCTGGAGATAAAGGAAGTGGGGACAACCGGGGCGATGCGAGGCGGGAGTTCCAAAGAGGAGTAGCGATACAGAAAACTTGAAAGCAAAAAACAAATGGAAGCACCATAAAATACTACCACCGGATTTTTCAACATCAAAAAATATGAGACGGCGACGGGCGATAGGATGAGCGCACAGTGCTCGACGATAAGTAATCCTGCATTCATGCGCGGGAGTAAATCTTTATGGAGGATACGGGGTATCAGGCAAGCACGAAGATTGCTGAGTATATATATCCCGATGGAAATCACACTTAATAGAACAAACGTCTCTAACAACGTCCATCCCCCTCGCCGAATCGCATACAACGCCACATGACAGCATAGCCCCAGCGCGACCAAGAAACCTAAGGCTCGCGAGCGAACTCCATCCACAAGTCTCCCAGCCCAATAACCAAAGGCAACTGGACCTAAATAAACGGTCGCTCTTAGCAGCGCTGAGAAAACTTCATCCCCCGACCCACTTAGCATGCTTAGCGGTACGTAGATAAAAATCACCTGCGCTGCACACGCCTCGACAAAGAAAGCAAGAAGCAGACATGTTATTGCCTTTGATTGATTGTTCATAATTAACTAGTTACACATCAATCAACGAAGCGTAAATCGCGGCCAATCTACCGTCAACCAGCAGATTAGGTTGAATTGTCACCTGACAGTGACAATTTTATCTATGGAAGAGCAAATGTAAAAAAACCATACAGGGCATTGAGTTTTTCACCAAGTGCGACTAAGACTGAATCAGCAACTCATCCACAACAACAAAAAACGGAGTTTGTGATGTCAAGAAAAAAAACTGTAGGAAGTTTCCGAAAACTATTATTCAACGGCAGGCTCGACCTGATTCTGGAGGCCCACAATGGGCTCTCCGCTAGAATAGTCGAGGAGACGGGCTATCCAGCTATTTGGGCGTCGGGACTCGCTATTTCCTCAGCGATGGGGCTTCGCGATTGCAATGAGGCATCATGGAGTCAGGTCATGGAGGTCGCTCAATGCATAGCTGACGCAGTAAATATCCCTGTTCTTTTCGACGGAGATTCAGGCTTCGGGAATTTCAATAATGTAAGGCACATAGTTAAGCGCCTGTCGCACTATGGGATAGCTGGAGTTTCTTTAGAAGACAAACAGTTTCCTAAAATGAACTCGTTCGTCAGCCATGAGCACGCACTTAGTAGCGTGGATGAATTTTGCGGAAAGATTAAAGCTGCGCAGGATTCGAAACGGGACGATGACTTTATTGTTATTGCTCGTACAGAAGCATTGGTAGCCGGAATGAGTGTCCAGGCGGCTTTGAAACGAGCGGAGCAGTACTACGAAGCAGGTGCCGATGGAATTTTTATACACTCCAAAGAGACAGACGGATTCGACATATTGGAATTCAGTAAGTGCTGGGCAGGACGCTGCCCTTTGATAGTTGCCCCAACAACCTATAAAAACGTGTCGACGGAGCTACTACAGGAAGTTGGGGTCTCGGTGTATATATGTGCAAACCAAATGATGCGGGCCTCATTGCTTGCAATGCGAAATGCAGCAGCACAAATTCAGGCAGACAATAGCATCTGCAACATCGACAATAACATCTGTTCGCTCTCCGAAGTATTTCAACTTTTGAACTACGACGAACTAAAGGATGCGGAGCTGATTTATGCTCGACAAGAAAGCTAGCATGCGGGCTGCCTGCCACATGCTCAAAACAATCATGCTTGAATGTAAAGAAGTAAAGCTTAGCAACGGCGAGACACTCTTGGAGCACTCGCTTTGGAGTGCTCACCAAGCATTGACTGAGGGCTGTGCGGAAGAAGTGATTGTCGCAGCGTTGTTCCACGACATTGGCCATTTCCTATGCAACAGTGACCCGGAAATGACTCCATATGAAAAGGACTGCCAGCATGCTGATCTGGGTGCCCAATGGCTAAACCGATGGTTCCCTCAGTCAGTCTGCATCCCCATTCAACTCCATATCGATGCAAAGCGATACTTAATCACCGTTAATGAAAACTACAACGATCAACTGAGTTCGGGATCACTGTCAAGCTTACTTAACCAAGGGGGACGTATGACAAGCGAAGAAATCTTGGCGTTTCAAAACCAGCCATACCACCATGACGCGCTATCCATCCGAAAATTTGATGACACGCCGTATGACAATGGATTCGTGAATGCGTATTCAAGGTATGAAAAAATCATCATGGCCGTAATGAGGTGATGAATGAAAAGGACAATATTGGATGCTCATGTGCATCTGCTCATGTGGAAGCAGCAAGCAGAGCCGGATTGGAACTCAGTGAGCCAGACGCTGAAAGTAGCAAACTTTAATGAACTCGATGCAATCTGCATCACCGAACACATCGAAGCTGATGCTTACGAAAAACTGATGCTGGGTCTATTCTGCAGCAATCGCCTCGGTGGTAGCACGCAGGGAGATGGCTCAGTTATCTGTAACGGTGTCCTTGTGTTACCCGGTGCAGAGCTACATCTCGCGAACAATATGAACATTGGCGTGCATGCTGACCTGGAAACACTGCTGAGTCTTGATCGACGAGCGAGCGCGTATACCCTGGATACGCTTCATGGACTGCTAGAGAAGCGAGGCAGACCTTTTAAACTAGTAGCGCACCATATTTTTTGGCCAGGTAAGACATGCTCAGATCTTGAAGCTTTAAAACGCTGCATAAACGCGATCGAGGTCCCGGCCAAAGACCTCACTAACATACATAAATACTTGACATTAGCATCGACATTAAATCTCGACACTACAGGAGGGTCTGATTCTCACTCATTCATATCCATAGGCGCTTGTAAAACACTTATAAATGAAGATAACACGCACAGTCCACTCACCCTGAAAAAATGGCTGCACAGCCATCACACAACGCACGAACCGGATCGCGACTCATTGCGTTTAACTGCTTTGGCTAGGATCCATCGCCAAACCGACACAGAGAGAAGGGAACCATGAACAACAAAATAACTATTTGCAAAAACAACCTTGAGAGACTCCTTGCCTCGAGAAAGATGACCATGTCACACGTTTGTGATGTGGAGCTCGATGACAAATTCGCTTACTTCGAAAGTATTGAGCAATTGAGAGAGCTTGCTAGCTACTTGGCCTTGCCACTGAGCGATCTTTTTCTAGGTTTTACTATTACCGACTTGGATAATGGCGTAAAAATAGCTAGGCGAGGAACTGGCTTCAAGCGTGAAGAAATCAGAAATGGTACTCATTGCTACACTTATGAGCATTTGGTTACAACCAATCAAGACCCTCGATTAATGGCTCTACGACTGGATGTACGCGCCAACGACTTCCAATGCATGCCTTTGAATGACGGACACTCATCAAAGGAAGTTGTATACGTAACTAAAGGGAGCGTACGGGTTCGGTGGCTGGACTCTGACAATGAGTTTAAAGAAGGGATATTGAACGAGGGCGACTCCATCTTCATTCTCCCCGATGTACCTCACGGGTTTGTCAGCAATGTACCTGGTGAGAAATCAGAAATTATCGCCATCAACTATGGCTAGCATTGAAAACAACAGACCAGGTGGCATAGGATAATTTTCACACTAGCCACCTTCTAGAAAACTAGTCACTGACGCAAGCTCCACCGGCAGGCATCAAGCATGCCGTGCTGCACTCCTTTATCTACTTGAAATTGCAGGTATGCATGCCTTGTGAATTATAGAGGATCAAACCATGACTATCACCGTCGGATTAATTGGCCTAGGTCAAATGGGTCATGCCATATGCCATCGACTTCTAGACACTGGCGTCGAGGTATTAATCCACAACCGCACGTACGAAAAAGCTGAAAAACTGATACACCGAGGGGCACTTTGGAAAAACAACTTGAGAGAGCTCGCAGCTAACGCAAACATTATTCTTGTATGTGTTAGCGGAGAAAGTGCACTACGGGCAATCTATTACTCAGATACTGACGGACTGCTTTATTCGCTCCAAGAAGGAAAAGTCGTAATTGACTTCAGCACCTTATCAGCGGAGTCTGCGGTCAACCTACATGAAGCGTTCGGAAATATCGGTGTGAGTTATATCGAATGCCCGATCTCTGGGGGAGTAATGGGCGCTCTCCAGGGAAAATTATGCTCTATTGTCTCAGGCAATGAACAAGCCTACTCATTGGCACATCCCATACTCATAAAAATCTGCAAAACAATCAACTACGTTAAACAACCTGGAAAGGCACAGCAACTTAAAATCCTCAACAATCTGGCAGAGTCTATCAATCTAGCAGGGGCCCTGGAAGTTATTCATCAAGGGCAGGCGTTGGGCTTGGATCTCGAATCAATGGTGAAGGTATTCACTTCCTGCCGCGGTCGTTCTGCCTACATGCATGTATCGCTGAACTATATTCTCTCAGGGTTGACAACTAGTCATGTGACGCTGGCCGTCCGCTGTAAAGATTTGGAATTGGCGCAATCTCAATTACCAGACCTTAAGGCTTATCCAGCAACAGCGATGGCGATCCAATGCTTCATCGACGCCAGACACGCCTTTGGCGACGACGTTGACCAATGCCAATACTTTTCACTACTCGCTCAACGACGGAGTGTTACATCATGAATCCACGTCAAGATATTATCGTCGAAGACACGACATTACGAGATGGCGAGCAAGCACCTGGCATTTCGTTTGGAAGAGCAACTAAACTAAAGATATTCGATGCCCTTATCGACGCGGGCATACGCTGGATTGAAGGCGGTATATATGCAATGGGCGGCACTGAGAGCCGAACATTAAGTGAGATGCTAGAGCGCACACAGGGAACTGATATTCGACTGGTAGGCTGGAATAGAGGGATACGTGCAGACGTAGAAGCATCACTCGACGCAGGCTACCGATACATACATATCGGGTTACCCACCTCAGAGGTCCACCTGAAGCACAGCATAAACAAATCAAAGGACTGGCTTGTCAGACAGGCATGCGAATTAATAGACTGTGCAAAGCAACGCGATGTATTTGTCTCAATCAGCGCTGAAGATGTTGCCCGCTCAGACTTGTCATTTGTCGTTGATTATGCCGGCCACATCTGCGAAGCGGGAGCCGATAGGTTACGGCTCTCTGACACGATTGGAGTGCTTACGCCTGAACAGTACCACTCCATCATCCGTACAGTGGTATCCGCAGTGGAGATTGATACCCAGTGCCATGCTCATAACGACTTCGGCCTCGGTGTAAGCAATACATTATCCGGTTTGCAGGCAGGCGCAAAATATTTTCATGCCACTGTAAACGGTATTGGTGAACGAGCGGGAATGCCTGACCTGGCGCAAATGGTAATGTCCCTAAAAATTCAATACGGGATTGACCTTGGTGTTAAGCCGGAAAAGCTTCAAACACTCTCTGAGATTGTCGCCAATGCAACTGGCTCTCAAATCAATCCTTGGCAGCCCATCGTGGGCAGCAACATTTTTTCTCACGAGTCAGGTATTCACACAAAAGGTACTCTCAACAACGGCAAGTCATTCGAGCCTTACGACCCAAGCGTGATGGGGCGCGAACGTCACATTATCGTCGGTAAACATTCTGGACGCGCCTCAATAAAATACGCATTGGACCAATTGCAAATCACATGCTCAGATGATGAAGTCCAGCAATTGCTACAATTGGTAAGAGAGGTATCCATGATTAAATCAAGTGCCATAACTCTTACCGATGTGGCCATGCTTTGCTCCACTATAAAGAAAGGAAGGCAACATGGAGTTTAACATCACAGCAAGACTCGATGACCTTCAGAAATTAATACAAAAACGAAAAATGACTTTAGATAATATTCGAGGCCTCTATGATAGAACCATCGACGGCATTACAATTAACTCTACGCAGCTTAAAAATATTGCCCAACATCTTAACGTCACAGCAGCCTATGTGATTGACGAATTAGGCGGCGAGTACGATAAATCTCAAAGCTGCGTTTTCGGCGGACTCATCCGATTCGATCGCCTACGGCACGTGCAGGGTGAGCCTGCCTATTTTTACCGCCACTTACTCAAGACAACTTCAGATAAAAATCTGCTGGTACTCAGGACTACCCCTCTATTCCCATCGGCCGAGAAGGCAATACTAAACGCCGGACATAAGGCTAGAGAATTCGTATACATTCTCTCTGGGACAGTAGGGGTTAAATGGGGAAGTCATCCACATCTTCACAACGAGGTACTAAATGAGGGAGATTCCATTTTCATTGAAGAATGGACTCCTCATTGTTTCTATAAACTTGAACCGGATTCACAAATTCTCGCGATTGACTACCTTTAACTACTGTCACAGTCGCTGAGCCGGGAGAAAGCCAAGTCGACTTAAGCGGTTCCGCGATGAACGAGAAAGTCCGCATATTTGATGCGGGCTTTTTTAACCTATACCGGCCTTTCGCGGGTCAACCCGCTCCCATAGAGACTTCACAGAATTCGAACGCTGTGCAATGCCTGTGAAAGCGGGTTTACCCGCGAAAGGGTCGGCACTGGCAATTCAAAAACGCCGGGCAAAAAAAGGGGCGCCGACCAAGCGCCCCATAAGCCGTAAAGCACACAACAAATTCAGTATCAGTCCAGCAAAGCCATCGCCTCGGCGCTACACGCTTCGATCCGCGCCCAGTCGCCGTTCTTGATCCAGCTGCTGTCGAGCATCCAGGTCCCACCCACGCACATCACGTTAGGCAGCGCCATGTAGTTGCGCACGTTGGCCGGGTTGACGCCACCGGTGGGGCAGAATCGAATATCACCGAACGGGCCACCAAAGGCCTTGATCGCTGCCACGCCACCGCTGATTTCCGCCGGGAACAGCTTGAAGCGGCGATAACCCAAGGCATAACCCATCATGATTTCCGAAGGCGTGCTGATGCCCGGCAACAATGGGATATCGCTGTCGACTCCAGCTTCGAGGATGTCCTGAGTAATCCCCGGGGTAACGACAAAGTGCGCGCCCGCCGCCTCGACTGCGGCAAACATGCCGCGATCGAGCACCGTACCAGCACCGACACACAGTTCCGGACGCTGTTCACGCAGCACCTGGATAGCCTTAAGGCCATACTGTGAGCGCAGGGTTACTTCCAAGGTGCGGATACCACCAGCGGCCAGGGCATCGGCCAGCGGCAAGATATCTTCCTCACGGGCGATAGTGATCACCGGCAGGATGCGCGCCGCCCCACAGATCGCATCGATCCGGGCGGCTTTCTCGGCCATCGAGAGCAGAGGCTGGGGGCGTTCAAGGGTGGTCATGACAGTGGATCCTTTGCTCATGGGCACCAGTAGATGTCCAGGGGGTCGTGAAGAAAGGCGCGAATCGGCATTTCATTGAAGTCGTTGCCCGCCAGCGCGGCGCGCAGGGTAGCGAGTTTGCCCGTGCCCTGCACGGACAGCGCGATGAAAGCGGCGCTGGCCAGCAGCGAACGGGTCAGCGAGAGGCGCTGGTGCGGCACGCTCGGGGCCAGCAACGGCAGGCAACGGCGCTTGCTGTTCAGGTCCAGGCCCTCGGCGAGATTCGGGCTGTTGGGGAACAGCGAAGCCGTATGGCCATCGTCGCCCATGCCCAGTACCAGCACGTCGATAGCCGGCAGATCGGCCAGTGCCTGGTCGGCCTTGGCAGCCGCTGCGTCGAGGTTTTCGGCCTGCTGATACAGGCCGACGAAACGAGCCTTGGCAGCGCCCCCCTGGAACAGATGGCGAGCCAGCAAACCGGCGTTGCTGTCGGCGTGCTCCACCGGCACCCAGCGCTCGTCGGCCAGGCTGACGGTGACCTTCGACCAGTCCAGCGCCTCGGTCGCCAGCTTCTCGAGGAACGGCACCGGGCTGCGGCCACCGGACAACACCAGGCAGGCCTGCCCTTTCGCGGCAATGGCTGCGCGCAAACGGTCGGCCACATCAGCAGCCAATGTTGCCGAGAGCGCGCGGGCATCATTGAGTTGATGCGCCTTGACGGTAGTCGGCAGTTGCAATTCAGATATCCCCATACCACGCCCTCCCATCCCGTGTAATCAGTGCGATCGAGCTCATCGGCCCCCAGGACCCAGCCGCATACGGCTTGGGCGCATCGCCGGCGCTTTGCCAGCCCGCGATCAACTGGTCGCACCACTTCCAGGCATATTCGATTTCATCCTTGCGCACGAACAGGTTCTGGTTGCCGCGCATCACCTCGAGCAGCAGGCGTTCGTAGGCATCCGGAATCCGCGCGGTGCGCCAGGTGTCGGAAAAATTCAATTGCAAGGGGCCGCTGCGCAGTTGCATGCCTTTGTCCAGGCCCTGCTCCTTGGTCATCACACGTAGAGAGATGCCTTCACTCGGCTGCAGGCGGATGATCAGTTTGTTGCCGACCTGCAAACGTTGCTCCGGGGCGAAGATGTAGTGCGGCGTCTCCTTGAAGTGGATGACGATCTGCGACAGCTTCTGCGGCATGCGCTTACCGGTACGCAGGTAGAACGGTACGCCCGACCAGCGCCAGTTACGAATGTCGGCACGCAGGGCGACGAAGGTTTCCGTGTCGCTCTGGGCGTTGGCGTTGTCTTCTTCCAGGTAACCCGGCACCGGCTTGCCGTCGCTGTAGCCGGCAATGTACTGGCCGCGCACCACGCGGGTACTCAAGCCCTCGCCGGTGATCGGCGCAAGGGCTTTGAGCACCTTGACCTTCTCATCGCGGATGCTGTCAGCCGACAGCTCGCTGGGCGGGTCCATGGCAATCAGGCACAACAGCTGCAGCAGGTGATTCTGAATCATGTCGCGCAGCTGCCCGGCCTTGTCGAAATAGCCCCAGCGGCCTTCGATGCCGACCTTCTCGGCCACGGTGATTTCCACGTGGGAGATGGAGTTCTGGTTCCACTGGGTTTCGAACAGGCTGTTGGCGAAGCGCAGGGCGATCAGGTTCTGCACCGTCTCCTTGCCCAGGTAATGGTCGATGCGGTAAACACGGCTTTCCGGGAAGAACCGCGCCACGGCGTCGTTCACCCGGCGCGACGACTCAAGATCGTGCCCGATGGGCTTTTCCAGCACCACACGGGTGCGCGCGGCGAGGCCCGCCTTGTCGAGGTTTTCGCAGATCGCGCCATACACGGCAGCCGCGGTGGCGAAATAGGCAATCAACGGCAGCTCGGCAGGTGCCTGCTCGGCCAGGGCCTGGTAGCCCTCCGGCTGCAGGAAGTCCAGGTGCTGGTAGCTCAGACGCCCCAGAAAACGCCCCAGCGCCGCAGGTTCCAGATCGGCCTCCGCCACATGTTTGCGCAGATGTGCATCGATGGTATTCAGGTGCTCCTGCACGCTGCCAGGCTCGCGGGCCAGCGCCAGCAAGCGAGTATCGGCGTGCAGCAAATTGGCGCGGTCGAGCTGGTAGAGCGCAGGAAACAGCTTGCGCAATGCCAGGTCGCCCAGGGCGCCGAACAGGGCAAAGGTGCAAGGTTCAACACTGATCGCAGCCATGATGTTGGTTCTTTCCTAAAGTTGGCCTAGGAATACCGCTTTCACATACGGTTTTCAAGAGAAAATGTAGTAAAAACCACAACATTACACACAAGTGTTACAGATAAGTGGTGCGCCACCCGTACCGACAGTACGATAGACGACCGTGCAAAAAGCCTGCTGCTTCGCCAGCCGGCTGTCTTCCCGACCCAAGGACACACCCATGGACCGCGTGCGAAACCTCCTGGAGCAGATCCAGGGACGCCTCGACGAGCTGAACAAGGCCGAACGCAAAGTCGCCGAAGTCATCCTGCTCAACCCGCAACAAGCCACCCGTTTCAGCATTGCCGCACTGGCCCAGGCGGCCAAGGTCAGCGAACCGACCGTCAACCGCTTCTGCCGCTCGTTCGGCGTCAGCGGTTACCCCGAGCTCAAGCTGCAGCTGGCGCAAAGCCTCGCCAGTGGTGCGGCCTATGTCAGCCGCGCGGTCGAGGCCGATGACGATCCCGCAGCCTACACCCAGAAGATCTTTGCCAGTGCCATCGCCTCGCTCGACAGCGCCTGCCAGCAGCTTGACCCGCAGCAGGTCAGCCGCGCCGTGGACATGATGATCCAGGCCCGGCAGATCCACTTCTTCGGCCTGGGCGCATCCGCCCCGGTAGCCCTGGACGCCCAGCACAAGTTTTTCCGTTTCAACCTCGCCGTCTCGGCCCACGCCGACGTGCTGATGCAGCGCATGCTGGCTTCGGTGGCCCACACGGGCGACTTGTTCGTGATCATCTCCTACACCGGGCGCACCCGCGAATTGGTGGAGGTGGCGCGCCTGGCCCGGGAAAACGGCGCCTCGGTGCTCGGCCTGACCGCCGCTGGCTCACCCCTGGCCCAAGCGTGCAGCCTGAGCCTGCACATCCCGCTGCCGGAAGACACCGACATCTACATGCCGATGACGTCGCGGATCATCCAGCTGACCGTGCTCGACGTACTCGCCACCGGGATGACCCTGCGCCGCGGCGTGGACTTCCAGCCGCACCTGCGCAAGATCAAGGAAAGCCTCAACGCCAGCCGCTACCCGATCGAGGACGACGAACTCAGCTGAGCCGGTGCGCCTGCAGCCGCAAATGAGCGCGCTGCCCCGGCGCCAGGCTCAAGCCTTCGCCACTGCCGCTGGCCGCCTCGACACAGACGAAACCCTGGCTCTCGCGCCCGCTCACACCCATCAACGGGCGGTTGCCTGGGTGCCACACCACAGTATCGTCGCTGTCACCCGTATCGATACACAGTTCACGCTGCCAGGCGGGGTCCTGCAACTGCACGCGTGGCGTGCCGGGGTAGACCTTCTGGCAGCCGCCCTTGAGCTTCAATGCGCCCTCCTCGCGGCAGGCTTGCCGGCTCAGACGGTCATAGCCTTCGATATCTTCAAGCCCGGACAGCGCTATCTCGGAAACGTCACTGATACGCCAGTAGGCCAGCAGTGCATGGCTCAACTGGCAGGGTTCGCTGTCCTGGTGCTCGGTACTCAGGCTCAGTTCCATGCGGCTGCCCAGGCGGGCATGCAGGTCGACCTGCCAGTCGCACAAGTCCAGCCGCCACTTCAGGCTCACGCCCTCCTCGTCCTCCCGGCTGTCCACCAGCTTCCAGTCCAGCAGGCGCGCCCAGCCATGGGCCGGCCACAGGTCCTCGCTGGGGTGGCGGCCATACCACGGCCAGCACACCGGCACGCCGCCACGGATTGCCCCCACCTGCGGCCACTGTTCGGCGCACCATAGCCATGGCCGCTCGCCGGCCGGCTGGAAGTGCAGCAACTGTGCGCCCTGGCGGCTGAAAACCGCCTGGCAGCAGGGGTGATCGATGATCAGCACATCGCGCTGCTGGTAACGCTCCCACTCGAATGTCGGCCTCGGCCTCTGTACGGAAAAGAAGCGATGTAGCGGATGTTCAGGCATGGTTCCAAGCTCTTGTTGTTTGAGATAGCGCTGTCTCGGCCTATCCCCGACAACCACTGCAAGCCAGTGGATGCCGGGAGCCGTTTTTGGATTGGCGTAAATTTACAACAAATGTGCTCAGAATGACGACTGAATCTTCAACCCTGCGACCAGCGCGTTGTCCACCTCATCCACGCCACCCGGGCTCTTGATGTACTGAAGGTTCGGGCGCACGGTCAGCCAGTTGGTCACATGGAAGCCGTAATAGAGCTCGGCGTTGTACTCGGTACGCTGCAGCGGCACGAAGCCCGGGTTGTCGTAGTCATTGATGCCGCTCTGGGCGTTAAGCTGTTCGGCGCGCTTCTTCACATCATCGTTGACGTGGATGCGGGCGACACCAAAGCCGATATCATCCTTGGGCCGGGAATCGAAGGCACCTTTGTACACCAACCCCACCTGCTGGTAGTTGTCGACCACGTTGGTGGCCTTGTCGTGCACGGTGAAGTTGGCGAACAGGCTGAGACCGCGGCTGACGTCGCCGCCGTGGGCGGTGACCTGCTGCTGCGCAACCACCCACCAGCCGTGCTTGCTGGAGTGTGATTTGAAACCGGCGCCGCTGATCCCTTGCGGGTTGCCATTGACGTCTTCGTAGACGTCTTCGGCGTCAGCCGTGCTGTAGTAATAGCCCAGGCGGTACTCGCCCGGCAGGCCGTTGACCTTGGGCGACCAGACGGCCTCCACCGGCAGGATCGCACCCTTGGTGCCGCTGCCGCTGAGCTTGAAGCCGTTGCCGGTTTCCAGGTTGGAGGGGTTCTGCTCGAACGCGCCGACCTGCACGAAGAACTCCGGCGTGATGTTGTACTTGACCCGCAGCGCCCACTGGCTGACCGGCCAGTTGTACCAGATGCCGCCGACCCAGTTGCCCACCTGCGATCCACAGAAGGCCAGGTTCTGGAAGTCGCAGGGGAAGCTGTTGAAGTCCTCGCCCTCGCCGAAACGGCCGAATTTCACATCCAGGGCACCGTCGAAGTACTTCTGCTTGATCCACATCTGGGTCAGGCGCCAGGTCTGGCCGCGGCCCCACACCTCCTGCACCGAACTGAACTGGCCAGCACGCGGGTCGCTGATGCGATCATTGGAGAGGTTGCGGCCACTGCGCTCGGTGATCGCCAGCTTGAACTCGGCATCGTGCCAGCCAAGGATCTTCTGCAGGTCCAGGTGCGCGCCGAGGGCGAACTGGTCACTGTAGCGTGCGGTCTTGTCGTCGTTGTAGCCGCCATTGAGGTTGCCGGCGACCTCGCCCACATAGTCGAGGGTGAAGTCATAGCCTTTTTCCAGCAGTTCGGTGCGGGTACCGCCCCAGTCGCCGGTCATCCATTTCGATTCGCTGGAGAAGGCCTCGGCGGCCTGCACCCCGCTACTCCCAACCATGGCCAGAAGGGCCAGCGAGCCCAAGGTCCTTATGCGATTGCGCTGTTCCATCCCTTTGCGTCCTCTTTTTCTTATTGATGGTATCGACGATTCAACGGCTCTTGAGGTGAGTCACGTTGCCCTTCAGTGAAGCGTTGGCAGTATTCAAGTCCAGGCGTTCGCCGCTGGCGGCGTCGAACAGCAGCACCCGTGCCGGGTCGAACTGCAGGTTCAGGCTGTCACCGACCCGGCAGGCCACATCCGGCGCCAGGCGGCAGCACACTTTGGTCTGGTTGAGGGTGACGAAGACCAACAGGTCAGGGCCGGTAGGTTCGGTTACCTGCACCTCGGCGCGAATGCCCGGCAGGCCGTTGCCCTCCCCCGTACCCAGGCTGATTTGCTCCGGGCGGATGCCGAGGATGATCTCGCGCCCGTCCAGCTCGTCGCCGGCCACGCCCAACGGCAGCTCGCAACGTGCCTGGCCGCTGTCGAGCAGGGCCAGCAGGCGCCCGTCCTGCCTGGCCAGGCGTACCGGTATGAAGTTCATCGGCGGCGAGCCGATGAAGCTGGCAACGAACTGATTGGCCGGGTCGTTGTAGATCTGCTGCGGGGTACCGAACTGCTGGATGATACCGTCCTTCATCACCGCAACCTTGTCGCCCAGGGTCATGGCCTCGATCTGGTCGTGGGTGACATACACCGTGGTGGTCTTGAGCCGCTGGTGCATCAGTTTCATTTCCGTGCGCATCTCGACGCGCAGCTTGGCGTCGAGGTTGGACAACGGCTCGTCGAACAGGTAGATCTTCGGCCGCCGCGCCAAGGCGCGGCCCATCGCCACCCGCTGCTGCTGGCCACCGGACAACTGCGCCGGCTTGCGTGAAAGCAGGTGTTCGATCTGCAACAGCTTGGCCACACGCGCCACTTCCTCGTCGATGGCAGCCTGCGGCATCTTGCGGATCTTCAGGCCGAACTCGATGTTCTCGCGCACGCTCATGGTCGGGTACAGCGCGTAGGACTGGAACACCATGGCGATATCACGATCCTTGGGGCTCATACCGCTGACATCCTGGTCATCGATGAGAATCGCGCCACCGGTGATGTTCTCAAGGCCTGCGATGCAGTTCATCAAGGTCGACTTACCGCACCCCGAAGGGCCGACCAATATCAGGAACTCGCCGTCTTTGATCGACAGCTGGATGTCCTTGAGCGTATCCGGCAGGCCGCTGCCGTAGGTCTTGTTCACATTACGAAGTTCAAGCGTTGCCATGACTTACCCCTTGACGGCGCCGGCTGTGAGCCCGCGAACGAAATACTTGCCTGCCACCACATAGACCAGCAGGGTTGGCAGGCCGGCGATCATCGCCGCCGCCATGTCGACGTTGTATTCCTTGGCCCCGGTACTGGTATTGACCAGGTTGTTCAGGGCTACGGTGATCGGTTGCGAGTCGCCGCTGGAGAACACCACGCCGAACAGGAAGTCGTTCCAGATCTGGGTGAACTGCCAGATCAGGCAGACCATGATGATCGGTGTCGACATCGGCAGGATGATGCGGCGAAAAATGGTGAAGAACCCGGCACCGTCCAGGCGTGCGGCCTTGACCAGCGCATCGGGAATGCTCACGTAGAAGTTGCGGAAGAACAGCGTGGTGAAGGCCAGGCCGTAGACCACATGCACCAGCACCAGGCCACTGGTGGTGCTGGCCAGGCCCAACTTGCCGAGGGTGAACGAGGCTGGCAGCAGCACGGTCTGGAACGGCAGGAAGCAACCGAACAACAGCAAGCCGAAAAACAGCTGCGACCCGCGGAAGCGCCACATCGACAGCACATAACCGTTGAGCGCACCGATGGTGGTCGAAATCAGCACCGCCGGTACGGTGATCATGATCGAGTTCCAGAAGTACCCGCTGACCGTGCTCCAGGCCTTGACCCAGCCGATGCCGCTGACCACGGTCGGCCAGCTCAGCAGGTTGCCGGTACTGATGTCCTCCGGGGTCTTGAAGCTGGTCAGCAGCATCACCACCAACGGCACCAGGTAAAGCAGCACGGCCATCAGCAATACAGTGTAAATCGCGATGCGGCTGATGCTCGGCACCGCTTTATCGACAGGGCTATGCATGGCGTTTGCTCCGCAGCTCCGAGTACAGGTAAGGCACGAGGATCGCCAGGATCGCCCCGAGCATGAGGATGGCGCTGGCCGAGCCCATGCCCATCTGGCCGCGGCTGAAGGTGAACGAGTACATGAACATCGCCGGCAGGTCGGATGAGTAGCCCGGGCCACCGGCGGTCATTGCGGCCACCAGGTCGAAGCTCTTGATCGCAATGTGCGAGAGGATCATCAGCGAACTGAAGAACACCGGGCGCAGGCTCGGCAGCACGACGGTCCAGTAGATGCGTGGCAGGCTTGCGCCATCCATCTGCGCAGCACGGATGATCGACTGGTCGACCCCGCGCAGGCCGGCCAGGAACATCGCCATGATGAAGCCCGAGGCTTGCCACACGGCAGCGATCACCAGGCAGTACACCACCCGGTCGGGGTCGATCAGCCAGTCCAGGCGAAACCCTTCCCAGCCCCAGTCACGCAACAGCTTGTCCAGGCCCATGCCAGGGTTGAGCAGCCACTTCCAGGCGGTACCGGTGACGATCATCGATAAAGCCATTGGGTACAGGTAGACCGTGCGGATGAAACCTTCGCGGCGGATGCGCTGATCGAGCAGCACCGCCAGCAGTACGCCGATGGCCAGGCTGATACCGATGAACAGCCCGCCGAACACCAGCAGGTTCTTGCTGGCCACCCACCAGCGATCGTTGTCGAACAGCCTGGCGTATTGCGCAAGGCCCGCCCACTTGTAAGTCGGCAGGAAGGTCGAGGTGGTGAAAGACAGGACGAACGTCCACAGGATGTAGCCGTAAAAACCCACCAGGACGATGAACATGCTGGGTGCCAGCACCAGCTTGGGTAGCCAGCGCTGCAGAGCGTCCAGGGGAGAGGCCCGCAGTCGGGCGGTTGCTGTAGTCATGATTCACCTTGAAGGCACTGCCCATCTGCTGTAGGAGCGGCCTTGCGTCGCGAAAGGGCTGCGCAGCAGCCCCAGGGGCTCGAGAACAAAGACAGACCGTCGAACCTGGCTTGCAGGCCTGGGGACCGCTTCGCGGTCCTTTCGCGACACAAGGCCGCTCCTACAAGAGCGATCGTGCCTGCCTTGAGCTTGGTTACTTGGCCGATCTGATCGCCGCCGCCAGCTTCTTCGCAGCATCGGCAGGGTCGGCCTTGGGGTCGTTGATGTAGTTGGTCACCACATCGAAGAAGGCGCCTTGCACGGCCAGCGTGGTGGCCATGTTGTGCGCCATGCTCGGCTGCAGGCCTCCGGTTTTGGCGTCGGCCATGAAGTCCTTGGCAGAAGTCTGGGCGCAAGCGTCGAAGCCGTAGGTGCCCATGTCCGCGAGCATGTCGTTACGCACGGGAATGGAGCCTTTGTTGATGCTGAAGACCTTCTGGAAGTCCTGGCCAAGCACCTTCTTGGCGATGTCCTGCTGGCCAGCGGCCGTGCCCTCGTCGTTCTGCTTGAACACCACCAGTGAGTCGATGTTGTACAGGAAAGCCTTGTCGGTACCAGGGAACGCGACGCACTGATAGTCCTTGCCGGCGGTCTTCTTGGCCAGGGTCCACTCGCTTTTGGCCCAGTCACCCATGATCTGCATGCCGGCCTTGCCATTGATGACTTTGGCCGCTTCCAGGTTCCAGTCCTGGCCTTTGCCGTCGGGGTCCATGTAGGTGGCGACCTTCTTCAGCTCGGTCAGCGACTTGACCATCTGCGGCCCGGTCAGCGTGGCTTCATCGAGGTCGACCAGCGCTTTCTTGTAACCGTCCGCCCCCATCACCGACAGCACCACACTCTCGAACACCGTGCTGTCCTGCCATGGCTGGCCGCCATGGGCGAGCGGGATGAAGCCGGCGGCCTTGAGCTTGTCGGCGGCGGCGTAGAATTCGTCGAGGGTGGTCGGCGCCTTGTCGATGCCGGCCTTCTTGAACACTTCGGGGTTGATCCACAGCCAGTTGATGCGATGGATGTTCACCGGCACGGCCACGTAGTCACCTTCGTACTTGACGGTGTCGGCGACCTTCTTGTCGAGCAGCGAGTCCCACTTTTCTTGCTTGGCCACATCCTTGAGCACATCCGGGTCCAGCAGGCCGGTGGCAGCCCAGTCCTGGATGTCCGGCCCCTTGATCTGGGCAACGCCGGGCGGGTTGCCGGCCACGGCGCGGCTCTTGAGCACGGTCATGGCCGTGGCGCCACCACCGCCGGCAACCGCACCATCCTTCCAGGTGAAGCCATCCTTCTCGACCTGGGCCTTGAGCACATCGACTGCCGCTTTTTCACCACCGGATGTCCACCAGTGAACCACTTCGACACTGCCTTTGGTGTCGGCGGCGAGAGCACTGAGCGGGAACAGGGAGGCGAAGGAAATCGCGGCAGCGAGGCGGAGAGTCGAATTCATCGGAGTACCTTTCTTGTTGTTATGCCGGGCAAGTCGAGCGCTTGCATTGCATGGAGTCTAATCAGAGTGCCCGCTGCGTCAGGTAACGAAGCGATGCGTGAATGTCATCGTTTGGTTACATTGCGCGCCAGTGCGCTCGCCAGGCTGGGTGCCAGGGGCAGCGTTGGCAGCAGTACAGCCTGGTAGGCGTGATAAAGGTCTGGCTTGCCTGCCCAGATCGTCGCCGCTGGCTGGTTGTCCGGGCCGAGTTCGTGGTGCCAGCTTCCGGCTGCGCGGTCGATGAAATGAGTGTCGATGAACGTCCAGAAGCGCCGGTACCATTGCTCGTACTGCTGCTCGCCGGTTCGCCGCAGCAGCGCTGCGGCACTGGCGCACGCTTCGGCATGCACCCAGTGCAGGCGCTCGCGCACCCTGGGCTGATTGTCCCAGCCCAAGGTGTAGACGATGCCCTCGGCACCATCGACGCTCCAGGCATGCTGACAGGCATTGGCGAACAGGCCCCGCGCGCAGGCCAGCAGCCATGCCGGGGCAGGAAGCCCGGCCTGACGCCGCGCAGCCTCAAGGTGCAGGACCAGACGGGACCACTCGAACGCATGGCCAGGCGTTGTGCCGTATGGGCGGAAGTGATCTGCGGGATTGTCCCGGTTGTATTCGGGCAGCGGTTGCCAGTGCACATCGAAATGTTCGATCACTCGGTAGTCACTGGCGCCAGCATGGCCGTGAATGATGCGCTCGACGATACGCAGGGCGCGCTCCAGCCAAAGTACATCGCCCGTCACATCGGCCAGGGCGAGGAAGGCCTCAGTGGCGTGCATGTTGCTGTTGGCACCACGATAGGCTTCAGGCTGCTGCCAGTCGCTGGAGAAGGACTCGCGCATCGCACCCTCTTGCTCACTCCAGAAACGCTCCTCGATGACCCGTATCGCCTGCGCCAGCAACCCCTGTGCTCCCGCAGCGCCCGCCACGACGGCAGAGCTGGCGGCAAGCGCGACGAAGGCATGCAGGTAAGCCGCCTTGCCGTTGTCGCCCTGGCCGTACGGGCGGGCGAACCAACCGCCGTACCCGGCGTCGCGCAAAGGCCCGCACAAGGCCTGCACACCGTGCTGCACCAATGCCAGGCAGCCTGGCGCGCCCTGAAGGTGGGCCAGGGCGAAGCTGTGGGTCATGCGTGCGGTGTTCATGGTTTCGGCGACAGCCGTAGGGGGCAATTTGCCGCGGGCGTCGAGATTGCCGAAACCTTCGGCGGCTTGCGAGGCCTTGGCGAAAGAGAGCAGCCGCTGGCCCTCGCTTGTGAGCCAGGCGGTATGTTCCGGGGAATCGATGTAGTCCATGCGCCCGTTTCTTCCCTGTATGAGGTTTGCAGATTCTAGCCAGCCGTCCTGGCTGGGATGTCACGAAGGCTTGCGGTTATGTCACCGGTCGGTGACATTCCTTCACTCAACGCCACGCGGCAGATAAAGGGTCACGCGCAACCCACCCTCGCGCAAATTGAGCAAGCTCACCTCACCCCCATGGCTATGGGCAATGTTGCGGGCGATCCCCAGCCCCAAGCCATACCCTTGCTGCTGCCCGGCGAGCCTGAAGTGCGGCTCGAACACCTGCTCAAGCTGCTGCTGTGGCACACCCGGCCCGTGGTCATCCACCTGCAGGACAAAGCCCTGTGCGCTGTCGATGATGCGCAGGCGGGCCCGCTCGCCGTACTTGATGGCATTGTCTATCAGGTTGCCGATGCAGCGGCGCAAGGCCAGCGGCTTGCCGGGGTACGGCGCCAGGGCCTGGCCTTCGACGGTGATGCGGCCATCCCCCAGATACGGCTCGGCGAGAATCTCCAGGACCTGGTTGAGGTCGACCGGCTCGATGTTCTCGTGGATGTCAGTGTCTTTCACGCATTGCAAGGCGCCTTTGACCAACAGCTCCAGCTCATCCAGATCCTGGCTGAACTTGGCCTGCAGGCGCTCATCTTCCAGCAGTTCGACGCGCAGCCGCAGCCGGGTGATGGGCGTGCGCAGGTCGTGGGAAATGGCGCTGAACAACTGGCTGCGCTCGGTGAGGTAGCGGCTGATGCGTTCACGCATGCTATTGAACGCACGCCCCACCTCGACCACCTCGCTGCCACCGCCCTCGGGCACTGGCGCCACATCGGCGCCCAGCGACAGGTCCCGCGCGGCCCGCGCCAGGCGCTTGAGCGGCCAGCTCTGCCAGTGCACCAGCAGGCCGATGAACAGCAGCAGCAAGGCGGTGGTCAGGACGATGAAGCCGATCTGCTGGCGTGGCAGGCGCTCGGCTTCAAGGCTGGTGTAGGGCTCAGGCAGCAACGAGGCGATGTACAGCCACTCGTCTTGGCCCAGGCGAATCTGCGTGACCAGTACAGGCGGATTGAGTGGTTCCAGGGTCAGCGAGTAATGCGCCCAGGAACGCGGCAGCTCATCGAGCTTCAGGCCGCTGTTGAAGATGCGCAGGTCATCGGGGGCGACGAACTCGACGGAAACTTCCATCTGCGCGCCCAGCCGCTCATGCAGTACCTGCTGGAACACATCGATCACCGCCTGCTTGCGCGGTGTTATGGGCAATACCGGCATGTCCAGCGGCTTGTCGTTGAGCGACACGAAAAAACGCGTACCACCCATGCTGCGCAACTGGTCCAATACCATCGGCCGATAAGCCACCGGCAAGGAACGGAAATAACTGACGCTGGCACTCATCGAATGGGCCAGGCTGCCGGCACTGGCGCGCAAGCCCTGAAGCTGGCTGGCACGTAACTGCGCGACCCAGATGACGCTGGACAAACCTTGAGCCAACAACACCACCAGCAAGGTCAACAGCAGCATGCGCCCCAGCAGCGAGCGCGGCACCAGGCGCCAGCGCCGCTCAGGAAGCACAGCAGACATGCGCAGCCAGCAGGTAGCCACTGCCGCGCACAGTGCGGATCAGCCGTGGCGGTTTGTCGGTGTCGCGCAGACGCTGGCGCAGGCGGCTGACCGCCATGTCGACGATACGGTCCAGCGGCATCGGCTCGCGGCCACGGGTAGCATTGCCGATGGTATCGCGGTCGAGGATCTGCTGAGGGTGATCGAGAAACAGCTTGAGCAGGGCGAAATCGGCACCGGAAAGGATCACCTCTTCGCCATCGCGGTGGAACAGGCGATGGCTGACCGTGTCCAGGCGCCAGTCGTCGAAGGCCAGTACCGCTGTGGCTGGCGCGGCCT
This sequence comes from Pseudomonas sp. M2, assembly GCF_015751845.1. Classification (NCBI taxonomy): domain Bacteria; kingdom Pseudomonadati; phylum Pseudomonadota; class Gammaproteobacteria; order Pseudomonadales; family Pseudomonadaceae; genus Pseudomonas; species Pseudomonas sp. M2. The sequence goes on along the minus strand of NZ_JADOUD010000001.1, from coordinate 3,531,500 downwards.
GGCCGAATTCCGCGCGACGCAGCAGGGCCTTGATTCGCGCCTGCAGTTCCCGCGGGCTGAACGGTTTGCCCAGATAATCGTCCGCACCAAGCTCAAGGCCGATGACCCGGTCGGCCTCGTCGGAGCTGGCGGTCAGCATGATGATCGGCACCCGCGATTGACGCGGGTGCTGGCGCACCCAGCGACACAGGCTGAAGCCGTCCTCGTCGGGCAGCATCACATCGAGAATGACCAGATCGCAGTGAGTGTTTTCCAGCGCGTGGCGAAAACCCTGGCCATCGGCTTGGGCATGCACCTGGAAGCCGGCGCGACTCAGATAGGTTTGCAACAGCTCGCGGATTTCCTGATCGTCGTCGACCATCAGGATCGATTTTCCGGCAGTGCTCAAGGTATCCCGCCCTCTTGTTGTCACAGGTCTTTTGCCTGCTGTGAGGGCCGCAAAGCGGCCCCCTATCAATGATCCAGAGCCTGCTGTAATGCCACGCCGGCGCCCAGCAGTCCAGAAAACTCTGCCGTCACCAGCCACACCGGCACACCGGCGAAGTAACCGCTCATGCAGCCCTTGTCGGCAAAACTTGCAGCGAACCCGCTACGCATGAACAGTTCGGCAAACCGCGGGATGACGCCGCCAACAATATAAACACCACCGCGCGCACCCAGGGTCAGAACATTGTTGCCTGCCACGCGCCCCAGGAAGCGGCAGAACTGTTCGACCACCGCCAATGCCCGTGGCTCACCACTCAGGGCGGCATCGGTAATTTCTGCGGGGGTCTTGTGCCGTACCGTATCACCGTCCAGCGCACAGATGGCCTGGTACAAACGCACGAGGCCGCCACCGCTGAGCACGGTTTCAGCGCTGACATGGCCAATCTGCCCATGAATCTGCTGATGGATCGCCGCTTCGCGGGCATTGCCCACCGGCAGGTCGACATGCCCTCCCTCACCGGGCAGCGCCAGCCAATGCTGCTCACCGAGGCGCAGCAGGCTGCCGACGCCAAGGCCGGTACCTGGGCCGATCACCAGTGCAGGTCGCGCCGGGTCGGCCTGGCCGGGGCAGACCTGGCGCACCTCGTCCCCTTGCAGGCGGGTCATACCCAAGGCCATCGCCGTGAAGTCATTGATCAGCAGCAGCTGTTCGACCTGCAACGTCTTGCAGAATGCGCTGCGGCTCAGCCGCCAATGATTGTTGGTGAAGCGGAATTCATCACCGTCGACCGGCCCGGCCACTGCCAGGCACACCGCCGACAGCCCGCCACGCTCGATACCCTGGCTCTGCAGGTAGGCCTCGATGGCCTGCTCCGGGCTGGTGTAGTCAGCGGTGGCGAAGACCTTCACCTGATGCAGCTGGTTGTCACGCCACAACGCAAAACGGGCATTGGTGCCACCGATGTCGCCAACCAGCAGGTCCTTCATTTGAGGTTCTCCAGGGCCGAGGTAAAGGCGCTGGCGCCCTGCTCGGCCGAGCTGAACGCCATGCGCATGAAGCCGAACAGCTCGCGCCCACAGCCCAGGTCGTTGCCCTGTGGCGCAGGTGGCAGGTCGCGGCGGGCCAGTTCCTCGGCCGACACCTTGAGCTGCAGCGTGCCTTCGACACCATCGACCCGCACGATATCACCATCGCGCACCCGCGCCAGCGGTCCGCCATCAAAGGCTTCAGGGCAGACATGGATTGCGGCCGGGATCTTGCCCGATGCACCTGACATGCGCCCATCGGTGACCAGTGCCACTTTATAGCCGCGGTCCTGCAGCACACCGAGGAACGGCGTCAGCTTGTGCAGCTCCGGCATGCCGTTGCAACGTGGCCCCTGGAAACGCACCACGGCCACGAAGTCGCGCTCCAGTTCGCCGGCCTTGAACGCATCGGCCAGCGACTGCTGGTCCTGGAAAACCCGGGCCGGGGCCTCGACGACCTGATGTTCAGGGGCCACCGCGGACACTTTCATCACGCCACGCCCAAGGTTGCCTTCCATCACCCGCAAGCCGCCTTCGGCCGAGAACGGCCGCGCCACCGGGCGCAGGATGGTCTCGTCCAGGCTCTGCTGCGGGCCTTCGCGCCAGACCAGCTTGCCGTTGTCGAGGAACGGTTCCTGCGTGTAGCGGCGCAACCCGTGGCCGGCGACGGTGTTGACATCCTCGTGTAGCAAGCCGGCATCGAGCAGCTCACGGATCAGGAAGGACATGCCACCGGCGGCCTGGAAGTGATTGATGTCGGCCTTGCCATTGGGGTAAACGTGGGACAGGGTCGGCACCACCTCGGACAGGTCGGCCATGTCCTGCCAGGTGAGCTGGATGCCTGCCGCCTGGGCGATCGCCGGCATGTGCAGGGTGTGGTTGGTCGACCCCCCGGTGGCATGCAGGGCGACGATGGAGTTGACCAGCGATTTCTCGTCGACGATCTCGCCCAGCGGCATGAAGCTGCCACTGGCCTTGGTCATGCGTGTCACTTGCTGTGCGGCCTCGGCGGTCAGCGCGTCGCGAAGCGGGGTGTATGGGTTGACGAACGAGGCCCCCGGCAGGTGCAGGCCCATCACTTCCATCACCAGCTGGTTGGTGTTGGCAGTGCCGTAGAAGGTGCAGGTGCCCGGGCTGTGGTAGGACTTCATCTCCGACTCCAGCAGTTCCTCACGGCTGGCCTTGCCCTCGGCATAGCGCTGGCGCACATCGGCTTTCTGCTTGTTGGAGATGCCGGAAACCATTGGCCCGCCCGGTACGAAAATGGTGGGCAGGTGACCGAAGCGCAGCGCGCCCATCATCAAACCGGGGACGATCTTGTCGCAGATACCCAGCATCAGCGCAGCGTCGAACATGTTGTGCGACAGCGCCACCGCAGTAGACATGGCGATCACTTCACGGCTGGCGATGGCCAGCTCCATGCCAGGCTCACCCTGGGTCACGCCATCGCACATGGCCGGCACACCGCCAGCGAACTGGCCGACGGAGCCAACTTCGCGCAGTGCCTTCTTGATCTGCTCGGGGAAATGCACATACGGCTGGTGCGCCGAGAGCATGTCGTTGTAGGCCGAGACGATGGCCACATTCGCGGCATTCATCAGGCGCAGGCTCTGCTTGTCGTCGGCGCCACACCCGGCCACGCCATGGGCGAAGTTGGCGCACTGCAGGCTGGCCCGCATGGGTCCGTCGCTGGCCGCGCCGCGAATCAGCTGCAGGTAGCGTTCACGGGTGGCACGGCTGCGTTCGGTCAGCCGTTGGGTGACCTCAAGGATGCGCGGGTGCATGTACTGGACTCCAGGCTAGCGGTAAGGGCGGTTTACCGGGCATTTCCCCTCCAAACGATTGCGGCCTAGGCTCCTGTGTAAGAGACCCTGCGCATCGAGGCGGCGGCTTGCCCGACCACTCGTTGTATATTTAAACAAAATACTGCCAGTAAAAAGGCTTGTTTTCTATCGCTGAGTGAATAATCTTGTAATTCCAACAACAAAATCGTTTCAGTGAAGCTTCATTTGTGCCACAGGTTTCACTCGAACTGCCAGAGGTACTGCCATGACACTACGTATCGCCATCAACGGATTCGGCCGCATTGGTCGCAATGTCCTGCGCGCACTGTATACCCAAGGCTACCGCCACGACCTGCAGGTCGTCGCCATCAACGACCTGGGCGACAGTGCCATGAACGCCCACCTGCTCAAATACGACAGCGTACACGGTGCTTTCGATGCGTCGGTGGAAGCTGATCACGAGAGCCTGACGGTCAACGGTGACCGTATCGCGGTGAGCGCCATCCGCAATCCGGCCGAGCTGCCCTGGAAGGCTGAAGCGATCGACGTGGTGTTCGAGTGCACCGGGCTGTTCACCGACCGCGCCAAGGCCGCGGCGCACCTGGCGGCCGGGGCTGGCAAGGTGATCGTCTCGGCACCGGCCAAGGGCGCCGACGCCACCGTGGTATACGGCGTCAACCATGACATTCTGCGCGCGTCGCACCAGGTCATTTCCAACGCCTCCTGCACCACCAACTGCCTGGCGCCGATCGCCCAGGTACTGCACCGCGAGTTCGGCATCGAGCAGGGGCTGATGACCACCATCCATGCCTACACCAACGACCAGGTGCTGACCGACGTCTACCACAGCGACCCGTACCGGGCGCGCTCGGCCACCCAGTCGATGATCCCGAGCAAGACCGGCGCCGCCGAAGCCGTGGGCCTGGTGTTGCCGGAACTGGCCGGCAAGCTGACCGGCATGGCGGTGCGCGTACCGGTGATCAACGTGTCGCTGGTCGACCTCACCGTCAACCTCAAGCGCGAGGCCACGGCCGAGCAGGTGAACCAGTTGTTCCTCGAAGCCAGCCGGCATTCCAAGGTGCTCGGCTACAACACCCTGCCGCTGGTCTCGTGCGACTTCAACCACAACCCGTTGTCGTCGATATTCGATGCCAACCACACCCGCGCCAACGGCAGGATGCTCAAGGTGCTGGCCTGGTATGACAATGAGTGGGGGTTCTCCAACCGCATGCTGGATAACTGCCTGGCATTGTGCAGCGCCCGCTGAGCGCAGGCACTTGCTGCGGTAGGAGCGGCCTTGCGCCGCGAAAGGGCCGCGCAGCGGCCCCAACTATATCTCTGGCGCTCAGAAAACCTTGGGGCTGCTCTGCAGCCCTTTCGCGACGCAAGGCCGCTCCTACCGACAATCTTTACCTTTTCCTAACACTTCCAGGCTTGACCTTCAGGCAAGATGATAAGCATTATCATTCACCTTTCGTCGGCCAGGTCCCCCTGTGAGTCAGTCCCGGTTCAACTCTGTCTTCCTCGTTCAGCGCCTCCCCCTATTGCGAACCTTGCAGCGCATGGTCGGCAACCCCAGCACCGCCGAGGACCTGCTGCAGGAAACCTACCTGCGAGTGTCCCGCGCCTTGGGGGAGCGGCCCATCGAACACCTCGAGCCCTTCGTCTTCCAGACCGCGCGAAACCTGGCCCTGGACCATCTGCGCACGCGCCGGGTGCAATCGCGCATGCTGGTCGACGATGTGCCCGAAGAAATCCTGCACAACGTCGCCGCGCCGCTGAGCAGCAGCGAGGATGCCGCACACGCCGAGCAACTGCTCAAGCACCTGAGCGTCAGCCTCAACCAGTTGAGTGAGCGTCAGCAGCGCATTTTCATCCTCAGCCGCCTGCACGGTGCCAGCTACGTGGAAGTTGCCGAGCAACTCAATGTCTCGGCCAGCACGGTCCAGAAGGAGCTGAAACTGATCATGGCAATCTGCATGGGTGTGGCCGAACGCCTGAAGTAAGACGACCGCTGGCCACCCGAGCTCGGCGAAGCGCTTGCCACGCCCCGACTTAGCCTTGATCATTCGGGAAAATCATTTCAAGGATTCACCGTGACCGACAGCCCCGCCCCTCGCCCGCCGACCGCAGGGCCCGACGCCCGCGCCCGTGCGATGGACGAGGCGCTGGACTGGCTGGTCCGCCTGCAATGCGCCACCGAAGCGGACACGCTGGCCTTCGAGCAGTGGCTCAGCGCCGCGCCGGAAAACGCCGTGGCCTACGTCGAAGCCGAAGCCCTGTGGAACGGCACGCCGGTGCGCCAGGCCGCCACACAAATGCATCAGGTGCGGCGCCGCTCTGTACGCGGGCGTCTGCGGGCTCACTGGAAACCCCTGGCGACCGCCGCAGTACTGCTGGTCGGGCTGTTCACCGTGGGCAACTTGCCGATGCGCCTGCAGGCCGACCACCTGACCGTGGTGGGCGAACGCCAGCGCCTGCAGCTCGATGACGGGGCCAAGGTGCTGCTCAACACCAACTCGGCTTTCGCCAGCGACGTGCGCGAAGGCCGTCAGGTGGCGCGGTTGCTACAAGGCGAGGCGTATTTCCAGGTACCCGGTGGCACCCAACCACCACTGGAAGTTCAGGCCGGCCCGCTGCGGGCACAGGTGCGCGACACCGATTTTGCCGTGCGCTACCTCGATGGTGAGGCACAGGTCCGGGTGCAGCGCGGCGACGTCGACCTGCAGGCCGCCAGCGACCAGCGTATCCGCCTGAGCGCCGGCGACAGCATCAGCGTCGGCCCGCAAGGCTTCGGCCAGCGCCAGCGCCCGGACATGCACAAGGACCTGGCCTGGGTCGATGGGCGCCTGGTGTTCGAGAACTGCCCGCTTAGCCAGGTGCTGGCCGAAGTGCGGCGCTATTACCCAGGCTGGATCATCAACCGCAATGCCCACCTGGACGACATGGCGGTGACCGGCAACTACCGCCTCGACCAGCCGCTGGAGACCTTGCGCGCCCTGGCGCACATCACGTCAACGCGGCTGCACGAGTATCCCGCGCTGGTCATTCTCAACTGACCTGAAAATTATTTTTACGCGATCGCGCTTCCCCGTCCGTCTCGTTATAGCCAATGCAACTGATTCTTGTTTCAAAACAGGAACGGTCATCACCTATAACAGTTCGCGCGTCAGGGAGCGCTTTCGATGTCCACAGGTCCAACTCGCCCGTCCCCCCTTCCCCGCCGTACCGGCCAATTGTCCCTGCTGACCCTGGCCTTGCTCGCCAGTGGCGCCTGCGGCCTGCCGGCGCTGGCCGCAGAACCTGCGCACGCGACAAGCCCGCGCATGGGCGACTACCGCTTCAGCATCGCCCAGCAGCCCTTGGTCGAGGCCATCAACGCCTTCAGCCAGGTGACCGGCTGGCAGGTGGGCTTCAGCGCCGAACTGGCCGACGGTGTGGCTTCGCCAGGTGTCCGCGGCTCGCTGCCTCCGGAAGCGGCACTGAAACAACTGCTGCAAGGTACCGGCCTGGGCTATCGCAAGATCGGCAACGGCAATGTAGTGCTCGAACGCCAATCGGCAGGCAATGCCATCGCCCTGCAGCAGATGACCGTCAGCGCCACGCGCAGCGCCCAGGACGTCAGCCAGGTGCCGAGCACCGTGAGTGTGCAGACACGCGAGCAACTGGACCGGCAGAACGTCAATAACATCCAGGAACTGGTGCGCTATGAGCCAGGCGTGTCGGTCGGTGGCACCGGCCAGCGCAGCGGCCTGAACGGTTACAACATCCGTGGCATCGACGGTGAGCGCGTGCTGACCCAGATCGACGGTGTGTCGATCCCTGACAGCTTCTTCTACGGCCCCTACGCCCAGACCCAGCGCAACTACGTCGACCCCGAGATCGTCAAGCGCGTGGAAATCCTCCGCGGCCCGGCCTCGGTGCTGTACGGCAGCAATGCCATCGGCGGTGCGGTGAGCTACTTCACCCTGGACCCGGACGACATCATCAAGCCCGGCAAGGATGTCGGCGCGCGCCTGAAGACCGGCTACAGCTCGGCCGACGACAGCTGGCTGACCTCCGCCACCGTGGCCGGCCGCCAGGGCGACTTCGACGGCCTTTTGCACGTCAGCCAGCGCAACGGCCACGAAACCGAATCCTACGGCGAGCATGGCGGCAGCGGCCTGTCGCGCACCGAAGCCAACCCGGAAGACGTGCGCACCACCAACGTGCTGGCCAAGCTTGGCTGGAACTACGCCGACGACGCGCGCCTGGGCTTCACCTATGAACGCTACAAGGATGACCGTGACCAGAACATCCTCAGTGCCGTGGGCGGCCCGTTCATTCCAGGCTTAGGTGCCATGAACTCCTACCGCATGCGCCAGGGCAACGACACCGTCACCCGCGAGCGCTTCGGCATCAACCACGAGTTCGGCCTCGACAGCCTGGTCGCCGACCATGTGAAATGGAGCCTGAACTACCAGATCGCCAAGACCGACCAGCGCACCGATGAGCTGTATGTCGCGTCGGGGCGGCAGGTGCTGCGCGACCGCCAGACCACCTACAAGGACCGCCAATGGGTGTTCGATGCCCAGCTGGACAAAGCCTTCAGCATCGGCCAGACCGATCACCTGCTGACCTACGGCACCACCATAAAGCATGAAGAAGTGACCGGCTCACGCAGCGGCTCCGGCACCTGTGTGGCCATTGGCGGTAGCTGCACCGCCATCGGCCAGGACAGCTCGCGCGACGGCCAGGCCCTGGTCAGCGATTTCCCGGACCCGACCATCAACACCTACAGCCTGTTCGTGCAGGATGAGATCCGCTGGAACAACTGGACCTTCATGCCCGGTGCCCGCTACGACTACACGCGCATGGAGCCCAAGTTCACCGACGCGTTCCTGCGTGGCATTCAGGGCTCGGGCGCTGCGCCAGGCGCCCTCGACGACTCGGACAAGAAGTGGCACCGCGTGTCGCCCAAGTTCGGCCTGACCTACGCTTTCAACGACAACTACACCTGGTACGGCCAGTACGCCGAAGGCTTCCGCACGCCGACAGCCAAGTCGATGTACGGCCGCTTCGAGAACCCGACACTGGGCTACAGCGTGCAGGGCAACCCCGGGCTTGAGCCGGAGAAGAGCAAGAGCTACGAGACCGGCCTGCGCGGCAACTTCGATGCCGGTAACTTCAGCGCTGCGGTCTTCTACAACAAGTACCGCGACTTCATCGACGAAGACGCCGTGCAGTCGGCCAACCTGGAAACCACCTTCCAGGCCAACAACATCAAGCACGCCACCATCAAGGGTGCCGAGGTCAAGGGCCGCCTCAACCTCGACCACTTCGGTGCGCCAGAGGGCCTCTACACCCAAGGCTCGATCGCATACGCCAACGGCCGCAACGATGACAACGGCCAGCCGCTGAACAGCGTCAACCCACTGACCGGCGTGTTCGGCCTGGGTTACGAGCAACCGAACTACGGCGGCCTGCTGAGCTGGACCGTTGTCAAGCGCAAGACCCGCGTCGACGACACCACGTTCTTCGCCCCGGACGGCCAGAGCTCGCAGTTCCGTACCCCTGGCTACGGCGTGCTGGACCTGAGCGGTTTCTACAAGGTGACCGACGACGTAACGGTCAACGCTGGGCTGTACAACCTGACCGACAAGAAATACTGGCAGTGGGATTCGGTGCGCGGCTACGACGGCCAGGGTGAGGCGGGCGTGACCCAGCCGGCCAACCTTGACCGCCTGACCATGCCAGGGCGCAACTTCGCCATCAATGTGGTGTGGGATATCTGACTGAGCTGATCGGTACTGGCCCTATCGCCGGCAAGCCCCCACGGCTACGCCACTGAACCTGAGGGCAGTGGGTACCCTGTGGGGGCCACCTTGCTGGCGACAGGGCCGGAACCGACAACACAAAAAACTGGTTTTTTTACTCTCCCCACCCCTCTGTTTCGTCTTGTCACTAGACGCCCCAAATTCCCAAGGACACCCCATGACCGACCGCCCAGCCCTGCGCTCGCAACGCCTCAACCAGGTCACCCACGCCCCGCACACCGAGCTCGACGCCCTGGTCAAATCCCACGCACCGTTCGACAGCCGCGAGAGTTTCGCCCGTTTCGTCGTCGCCCAGTACCTATTCCAGTCCGAACTGCAGGCCCTGTACAACGACCCGAAACTGATCGCCATCGTGCCTGACCTGGCCCAGCGCTGCCGCGCCGATCAAGCCCGCCTGGACCTCGCCGACCTCGATACCGAAGTACCGGCTGCAGTACCCGGCGCCTTGCACGACCCAAGCCTGGCAGAAGCGTTGGGCTGGATCTTCGTCTCCGAAGGCTCCAAACTGGGCGCCGCGTTTCTGATCAAGCGGGCCGTGGCCCTGGAGCTGTCCGACAGCTTTGGCGCCCGCCACCTGGGCGAACCGGCCGGTGGCCGCGCCGAGGGCTGGAAGCAGTTCACCCGAACCCTCGATGGCCTGGCGCTGTCTGCCGAAGAAGACGCTGCTGCCGAGCGCGGCGCAGTGGCCGCCTTCGAGCGCTTCACCGAACTGCTCAAGCATGCTTACGCCGCCGACAGCGCGCTGGCCTGATACGCTTAACCCGGCCACCCTTCCGGTGGCCGGACCGTTTTGTGCAGTGAGACCATGACCCGACCTGCCCGCTCGAAACTGTCGCGCCTGCTGTATGGCATCCTGGCTTACGTAAGCTTGGGTATCGGCCTGGTCGCCATCGTCATTCCTGGCCTGCCGACCACCGAGTTCATCCTCCTGGCTGCCTGGGCAGCGACACGCAGCTCGCCGCGCCTGTCGGCATGGCTGGAGAACCACCGGCTGTTCGGGCCTATCCTGTTCAACTGGCGCAATGGCAAGGTGATCAAGCGCCGGGCAAAGGTCAGTGCAACCCTCAGCATGCTGGTGTGCGCAGGCCTGATGCTGGCCTTCTTTGACCATCGCTGGCCGGTATTTCTGGCCATCACCGGCATGGCCCTGGGCAACCTGTGGATCTGGTCACGGCCAGAGCAGGCATGCCCGCCTGCGTCACAGGCTCAGTAGCCCTGAATACAGCGCATACGCTGCCAGGGCAGCGCCAATCAGCACCGCCGCGAAGATCAACTTCTCCCACGTGGTGAACAGCACCTGGCCTTGTTCACGCTTGGCCCGGGCGAACAGGATCACCCCTGGCGCATACAGCAATGCCGACAGCAGCAGGTACTTGAGCCCACCGGCATACAACAGCCAAAGCGCATACACCAGCGCCACCAACGCCACCAACAGGTCCTTGCGGCGCAGCCCCTCTTGCCCGGCATAACTCTCCCCGCGCAGCGCCAAGAGCACCGCGTAGGCGGCCGACCACAGGTACGGCACCAGGATCATCGACGACGCCAGGTAGATCAGGCTGGTGTAGGTACCCGCCGAAACCAAGGTGATCAGCAAGAACCCCTGGATCATGCAGTTGGTCAGCCACAGGGCATTGGCCGGCACATGGTTGGCATTTTCCTTGGCCAAAAAGCGCGGCATGGTCTTGTCCCGTGCCGTGGCGAAGAGGATTTCGGCGCACAGCAGTGCCCACGAGAGCAAGGCGCCGAGCAGCGAAACTGCCAGGCCGATGCTGATCAGCAACGCGCCCCAGGGCCCGACGATGTGCTCAAGCACCGATGCCAGTGAGGGGTTCTGCAGCCCGGCCAGTTCCGGCTGGGTCATCACCCCCAGCGACAGCACGTTGACCAGCACCAGCAGCGCCAGTACGCCGAGAAAACCGATCACCGTGGCCTTGCCCACATCCGTGCGGCGCAGCGCCCGCCCCGAATAGACACTGGCGCCTTCGATGCCGATGAACACGAATACGGTGACCAGCATCATGTTGCGCACCTGGTCCAGCACATTACCGAACTGCGGGTTGCTAACGCCCCAGATATCCCGGGTAAAGATGTCGGCGCGGAAGGCGAAGGCGGCGATGACGATGAAGATCAGCAGCGGCACCACCTTGGCCACGGTGGTTACCTGGTTGATGAACGCCGCTTCCTTGATGCCACGCAGCACCAGAAAGTGCACCGACCACAACAGCAATGAGGCACAGCCGATGGCAATGGGCGTATTGCCCTCACCGAACACCGGGAAATAAAAGCCCAGTGTACTGAACAGCAGCACGAAGTAGCCGACGTTGCCCAGCCAGGCGCTGATCCAGTAGCCCCAGGCCGAGGAAAAGCCCATGTAATCGCCAAAACCTGCCTTGGCATAGGCATACACCCCTGAATCCAGCTCAGGCTTGCGGTTGGCCAAAGTCTGGAACACGAAGGCCAGCGCCAGCATGCCCACTGCGGTGATACCCCAGCCAATCAGCACAGCACCAACATCCGCGCGCGCCGCCATGTTCTGCGGCAACGAGAAGATGCCGCCACCAATCATCGAACCGACCACCAGTGCGATCAACGCGCCGAGGCGCAGTTTCTGTCCTGGTTCGCTCATGCGATTCCTCGTCTTTTGTGCGTGCTGTCACATCGCTGAAACAGCTTTATCTGCATATAGATACGGCTACTTATAATAGACAAAGCCATTAAAGCTATAGCACTAATAACTCTTTTGTCTATACCGGTCGCCCCAGATAAACGCTTGTCCGACGTGCAACTTTATCAACCTCGATTACCCATGGAATTTATTGAGAAAAGTTTGCGAAAACGGCAAAAGCGGCTAGCTTCAGAGTTCGCAGGCTGAACAGAGCGTTTGCTCTGGTTGTACATGGAGGTGCCAGCGCACGGGGCCTGCAACAGGGCTGTCGGCACTCTCCAGGAGTCAAGTGAAGGAAATTTCCTACTTCACAACGCCATGAACTGATCCAAGTCAGATCATGGCCCAGGCGACGGATTTATTCTGTGGTCAACTTTCTCCTGGTACGGAGTTGTTAAATGTCTGATTCTTCCGGAAAACTAAAACTCGGCGCACTCGTTGCACTCGTCGTCGGTTCGATGATTGGCGGCGGTATTTTCTCGCTGCCGCAAAACATGGCCGCCAGCGCAGGGGTTGGCGCCGTACTGATCGGCTGGGCGATCACCGCAGTCGGCATGCTGACCCTGGCTTTCGTGTTCCAGACCCTGGCCAACCGCAAACCTGATCTGGACGGCGGGGTATACGCCTACGCCAAGGCCGGCTTCGGCGACTACATGGGCTTCTCCTCGGCGTGGGGCTACTGGATCAGCGCCTGGCTGGGCAACGTCGGTTACTTCGTGCTGCTGTTCAGTACCCTGGGCTACTTCTTCCCCATCTTCGGTGAAGGCAACACCCCCGCTGCCGTCATCGGCGCCTCGGTGTTGCTGTGGGCGGTGCACTTCCTGGTACTGCGCGGCATCAAGGAAGCGGCGTTCATCAACCTGGTCACCACCGTTGCCAAGGTGGTACCGCTGGTGCTGTTCGCGCTGATCTGCGTGTTCGCCTTCCGCCTCGACATCTTCACCGCCGACATCTGGGCCACCGGCACGCCGGAGCTGGGCAGCGTGATGAACCAGGTGCGCAACATGATGCTGGTCACCGTCTGGGTGTTCATCGGCATCGAGGGTGCGAGCATCTTCTCCTCACGGGCGGAAAAACGCGCCGACGTGGGCAAGGCCACAGTCATTGGCTTCATCACCGTGTTGCTGTTCCTGGTGCTGGTCAACGTGCTCTCGCTGGGCGTGATGACTCAACCGGAACTGGCCAAACTGCAAAACCCGTCGATGGCTGCCGTGCTGGAGCATGTGGTCGGCCACTGGGGCGCGGTGCTGATCAGCGTCGGCCTGATCATCTCGCTGCTCGGCGCATTGCTGTCGTGGGTGCTGCTGTGCGCCGAGATCATGTTCGCCGCTGCGAAGGATCACACCATGCCGGAGTTCCTGCGCCGCGAGAATGCCAACCAGGTGCCGGCCAACGCCCTGTGGCTTACCAACGCCATGGTGCAGATCTTCCTGGTGATCACGCTGTTCTCCGCGAGCACCTACCTGTCACTGATCTACCTCGCCACCTCGATGATCCTGGTGCCCTACCTGTGGTCGGCAGCCTATGGCTTCCTGCTGGCCATGCGCGGTGAAACCTACGAGCAGGCTGCCAGCGAACGCAGCAAAGACCTGCTCATCGGCGCCATCGCACTGATCTACGCCATCTGGCTGCTGTATGCAGGCGGCATGAAGTACCTGCTGCTCTCCGCCCTGCTGTATGCCCCTGGCGTCATCCTGTTTGCCAAGGCCAAGCGTGAAATTGGCCAACCGATCTTCACCAACGTGGAAAAACTGATCTTCGCAGCTGTGGTCATCGGCGCCCTGGTGGCGGCCTATGGCCTGTATGACGGCTTCCTGACCCTGTGACCCACGTCTTCGCTCAATTGGAGGAAAGAACCATGTCCGCTGAAAAACAGAAGTACGGTGTGCACTCCGAAGCCGGCAAGCTGCGCAAGGTAATGGTTTGCGCCCCAGGGCTTGCGCACAAGCGCCTGACCCCGAGCAACTGCGACGAACTGCTGTTCGATGATGTGATCTGGGTCGACCAGGCCAAACGCGACCATTTCGACTTCGTCACCAAGATGCGCGAGCGCGGCGTGGATGTGCTTGAGATGCACAACCTGCTGACCGACATCGTGCAGAACAAAGACGCGCTGAAGTGGATCCTTGACCGCAAGATCACCCCTGACACCGTAGGTGTCGGCCTGACCAACGAAGTGCGCAGCTGGCTCGAAGGCCTCGAGCCGCGCCACCTGGCCGAGTTCCTGATCGGCGGTGTGGCCGGCCAGGACCTGCCGCAGAGCGAAGGCGCCGACGTGGTCAAGATGTACAACGATTACCTGGGCCACTCAAGTTTCATTCTGCCACCGCTGCCGAACACCCAGTTCACCCGCGACACCACCTGCTGGATCTATGGCGGCGTCACGCTGAACCCGATGTACTGGCCGGCGCGACGCCAGGAAACGCTGCTGACCACTGCCATCTACAAATTCCACCCGCAATTCACCGGTGCCGACTTCCAGGTCTGGTACGGCGACCCGGACAAAGACCACGGCAACGCCACCCTTGAAGGCGGTGACGTGATGCCGATCGGCAAAGGCATCGTGCTCATCGGCATGGGCGAGCGCACTTCACGCCAGGCCATCGGGCAGCTGGCGCAAAACCTGTTCGCCAAGGGTGCAGTGGAAAAGGTCATCGTCGCCGGCCTGCCGAAGTCCCGCGCGGCGATGCACCTGGACACGGTATTCAGCTTCTGCGACCGCGACCTGGTCACGATCTTCCCCGAAGTGGTGAAAGAAATCGTGCCGTTCATCATCCGCCCGGACGAAAGCAAGCCCTACGGCATGGACGTGCGCCGCGAGAACAAGTCGTTCATCGAAGTGGTGGGCGAGCAACTGGGCGTCAAGCTGCGCGTGGTCGAGACCGGCGGCAACAGCTTCGCCGCCGAGCGCGAACAGTGGGATGACGGCAACAACGTGGTGGCGGTGGAGCCTGGCGTGGTCATCGGCTACGACCGCAACACCTACACCAACACCCTGCTGCGCAAGGCCGGCATCGAGGTCATCACCATCAGCGCCGGCGAGCTTGGCCGGGGCCGTGGCGGCGGCCACTGCATGACCTGCCCGATCGTGCGTGACCCCATCGATTACTAACGACCATTTTCCCGGCTGCCCCCACAAGGCGGTGGCCGGGCCGATTACCGAACTCAAGGAGAATCACCATGGCGTTCAACATCCATAACCGCAACCTGCTCAGCCTCGAACACCACAGCACCCGCGAGCTGAAGTACCTGCTGGACCTGTCCCGCGACCTCAAGCGTGCCAAATACACCGGTACCGAACAGCAGCACCTGAAGGGCAACAACATCGCCCTGATCTTCGAGAAAACCTCGACCCGCACCCGCTGCGCCTTCGAAGTGGCCGCCTATGACCAAGGCGCCAATGTCACCTACATCGATCCCAACTCTTCGCAGATCGGCCACAAAGAAAGCATGAAAGACACCGCCCGCGTACTCGGGCGCATGTACGATGCCATCGAGTATCGCGGCTTCAAGCAGGAAATCGTCGAAGAGCTGGCCAAGTTCGCCGGGGTGCCGGTGTTCAACGGCCTGACCGACGAGTACCACCCGACCCAGATGATCGCCGACGTGCTGACCATGCGTGAGCACAGCGACAAGCCGCTGCACGACATCAGCTATGCCTACCTGGGCGACGCCCGCAACAACATGGGCAACTCGCTGCTGCTGATCGGCGCCAAGCTCGGTATGGACGTGCGGATCGCTGCGCCCAAGGCGCTGTGGCCGCATGACGACCTGGTCGAGCGCTGCAAGCAGTACGCTGAGGAAAGCGGTGCACGCATCACCCTTACCGAAGACCCGAAAGCTGCGGTCAAAGGCGTGGACTTCGTGCACACCGACGTCTGGGTGTCGATGGGTGAGCCGATCGAAGCCTGGGGCGAGCGCATCAAGCAGCTCAAACCCTATCAGGTGAACACGGAACTGATGAAGTCCACCGGCAATCCGCGGACCAAATTCATGCACTGCCTGCCGGCGTTCCACAACTCCGAGACCAAGGTCGGCAAGCAGATCGCCGAACAGTATCCGGACCTGGCCAATGGCATCGAAGTGACCGACGACGTGTTCGAGTCGCCCGCCTGCATCGCCTTCGAACAGGCGGAAAACCGCATGCACACGATCAAGGCGATCCTGGTGTCGACCCTGGCTGATCTCTGATAAGCACCTCGGTAGTGTGGGAGCCGCTTGCCGGCGATGCAGGCAACACGGTGCATGGCACCGGCTTCGCCGGTGATCGCCGGCAAGCCGGCTCCCACACAGAAACGAGGCGCTCCCCCCATCTTCGCAAAGGACATTCCCATGCGAATCGTTGTTGCATTGGGCGGCAACGCCCTGCTGCGCCGCGGCGAGCCCATGACCGCTGACAACCAGCGCGCCAATATCCGCACCGCCACCGAGCAGATCGCCAAGATTCACCCCGGCAACGAACTGGTCATCGCCCACGGTAACGGTCCCCAGGTTGGCTTGCTGTCATTACAGGCGCTGTCGTACAAACCCGACGAAGCCTATCCGCTGGACGTGCTCGGTGCCGAAACCGAAGGCATGATCGGTTACATGATCGAACAGGAGCTGGGTAACCTGCTGGCGTTCGAAGTGCCGTTCGCCACCCTGCTGACCCAGGTCGAAGTCGATGCCAACGATCCGGCCTTCAAGGACCCGACCAAGTTCATCGGCCCGGTCTACAGCAAGGAAGAAGCCGAACGCCTGGCCAAGGAAAAAGGCTGGGTGGTCAAAGCCGACGGCGACAAATACCGCCGTGTGGTGGCCAGCCCCAAACCCAAGCGCATCTTCGAGATCCGCCCGATCAAGTGGCTGCTGGAAAAAAACAGCATCGTGATCTGCGCAGGCGGTGGCGGCATCCCCACCATGTACGATGAAAACCGCAAGCTCAAAGGTATCGAAGCGGTCATCGACAAGGACCTGTGCTCGGCGCTGCTGGCCGAGCAACTGGAAGCCGACCTTCTGATAATCGCCACTGACGTCGATGCGGCTTACATTGACTGGGGCAAGCCTACGCAAAAAGCCATTGCCCAGGCCCACCCCGACGAGCTCGAACGCCTGGGCTTCGCCGCCGGCTCCATGGGGCCGAAGGTGCAGGCCGCCAGCGATTTCGCCCGCGCCACCGGCAAGGTCGCAGTGATCAGCTCGCTGGAGAATATCGAGGACATCGTCAAAGGCACCGCCGGCACCCGTGTTTCAACGGCCAAGCCAGGCATCAGCTACCGTTGAATGCAGTAGGCGGGCGCAGGCCGCCCGCCATTTTCGACCCTCCGGAGGATTCCGCCATGGCCCAGTACCAACCTGGTCACGTGCATATCGAGCGCACTGCGCTGAACGCCAATGACCACAGCTACGACCTCAACATCGAGTACGAAGCGACTCAGGATCCCAGGGAAGGCCGAGGTATCCAGTTCCGCTTGCATGGCAGCATCGAAGGCAAGCCGGTGGATGAAAAGTTTTACCTGCCCAAAGATCAGGTCTTGCCGAGCTTTTTGATGGTGCTAAGCCGCAAGGCCCAGTCACACCTGCCACCGCACAAGAAATTCGAAACGCTCGGTTCACCGCACAAGATCTACGACCAGATGTTCGAGGACATCCGCGCCAAGCTGGATGTGAAGTCCGGCGACTCGATCAAGCCTGAACATTTAGAGTGAACCCAATCGCCGGCAAGCCGGCTGCCACAGGTACCCCGCTGCCTCAGGTTCTGCGGAGTACCTGTGGCAGCCGGCTTGCCGGCGATTGGGTTTAACACTGCTCCCAAGGCATACTACTGCCCTCCCCGGCCATAACCCCCCGCCTCCCCATGCGCATCCACGTCAGCTTCATCGACCGCGTCGGCATCACCCAGGAAGTCCTCGCCCTGCTCGGTGCCCGCAACCTCAACCTGGACGCCGTAGAAATGGTACCGCCGAACGTCTACATCGACGCTCCGACCCTCAGCCCCGCCGTTCTCGAAGAACTGCACGACGCGCTGTTCGAAGTACATGGGGTACAGTCGGTGGACGTGGTCGATATCCTCCCTGGCCAGCGCCGCCACCTGCAGCTCGATGCCCTGCTGGCCGCCATGAGCGACCCGGTGCTGGCCGTCGACAGTGCAGGCCTGGTGCTGCTGGCCAACCCCGCGCTGATCGCCCTGTGCGGTCGTGAGTCAGCGGGGCGGTCTGTTGGCGAACTGTTCGGTGACCCCGCCCTGCTGCAGGCCCTGCTGGACAACAACTTCCACCTGCCGATGCGCGAGATGCAACTCAACGGCCAGAGCCTGCTGCTGGACGCCACGCCCATCACCAACGCCGGCGGCCTGTTGACCCTGTACCCGCCCAACCGCATGGGCGAGCGTCTTTCGGCCCTGCACCACGACCATGCCGAAGGCTTCGATGGGCTGCTCGGCGAGTCCCCGGCCATCCGCACCCTCAAGGCCCGCGCCCTGCGCGTGGCGGCCCTGGATGCGCCCCTGCTGGTACATGGCGAGACCGGCACCGGCAAGGAACTGGTGGCCCGCGCCTGCCATGCCATCAGCAGCCGGCAAGCGGCGCCTTTCCTGGCCCTCAACTGCGCCGCGCTGCCCGAGAGCCTGGCCGAGAGCGAACTGTTCGGCTACGCCCCAGGCGCCTTCACCGGCGCCCAGCGCGGTGGCAAACCCGGGCTGATGGAGCTGGCCAACCAGGGCACGGTATTTCTCGACGAGATCGGCGAAATGTCGCCGTACTTGCAAGCCAAGCTGTTGCGTTTTCTCAGTGACGGCAGCTTCCGCCGGGTGGGCGGCGACCGCGAGGTGAAGGTGGATGTGCGCATCATCAGCGCCACCCACCGCGACCTGGAACGCATGGTCGCCGAAGGCACCTTCCGGGAAGACCTGTTCTACCGCCTCAACGTGCTCAACCTGCAAGTACCGCCCTTGCGCGACCGTGGCCAGGACATTCTGATGCTCGCGCACTACTTCATGCAGCAGGCCTGCACGCAGATCCAGCGCCCGGCCTGCCGACTGACCCCGGCCACGCACTCGGCACTATTGGCCAACCCATGGCCGGGCAACGTACGCCAGCTGCAAAACGTGATATTCCGCGCGGCGGCCATCTGTGAAAGCAACCTGGTGGATATCGGCGACCTGGACATCGCCGGCACCTCAGTGGCGCGTGGGCAGGATGGCGAGGTTGCGAGCCTGGAACAGGCGGTGGGGGATTTCGAGCGTGAACTGCTGCAACGGCTGTACGCCAGTTATCCCTCGACCCGGCAGCTGGCAGGCAGGCTACAAACATCGCATACCGCAATTGCACAGCGGTTGCGCAAGTACGGAATTGCAGGCAAGTCCTGAATTGCCTGGCATTGCCATTCCTCGCAAGGAACCGTAACGATTTAAATACAGTGTATCGAATAAGATACAGTGCCATTCCCGCCCCCGCTTGCAAGGGTTTGATCCTCCAAACCTTTTGCCAGCGCATACATCTGTAGCGTTTTCATTCCAAGAAAGAGAGTGCATTGTTACGCAAAAAACGTAACTTACTGATTTAAATGCATTTTTATCTTATGGCCGCATTTTTGCTTAGGGAAATCCAACCCAAGAGCGCGAACCCACCGCGCCCAACGCCCTGCTTCCCGAGGATTCCCCATGAGCGAGTTGCGTTTCACCGAAGATCACGAATGGCTGCGCGTCGAAGCTGACGGTAGCGTCACCGTAGGCATCACCGCCTACGCCCAGAACGCCCTTGGCGATGTGGTCTACGTGCAACTGCCGGAGCTGCAGCAATACGACAAAGGTGCCGAAGCCTCCACCGTTGAGTCGGTCAAAGCCGCCAGCGGCGTGTACATGCCTCTGAGCGGTGAAGTGGTCGCCGTCAATGACGGCCTGAACGACAGCCCTGAGCTGGTCAACGAAGACCCGCTGGGCGAAGGCTGGTTCTTCCGTTTCATTCCGGCCGACATGAATGAAGTGGCTGCCCTGCTCGACCAGGACGCCTACGACCGACTGATCAAAGCCAACGACGACGCCTGAGGAACCCGAAGATGACCATCAACCTCGGCACCGCCAACGAATTCATCGCCCGCCACATCGGCCCACGCGCCGCAGACGAGCAGGCCATGCTGGCCACCCTGGGCTTCGACTCGCTGGAGGCCATGACCGCCGCAGTCATCCCCGACACCATCAAGGGCACCAGCGTACTGGGCGCCGAAGACGGCCAGAGCGAGGCCGATGCCCTCGCCGCGCTGAAAGCTATCGCCGGTAAAAACCAGCTGTTCAAGAACTATATCGGGCAGGGTTATTACAACACCCACACCCCGGCGCCAATCCTGCGCAACCTGCTGGAAAACCCGGCCTGGTACACCGCCTACACCCCTTACCAGCCAGAAATCTCCCAAGGCCGCCTGGAAGCCTTGCTCAATTTCCAGACCTTGATCAGCGACCTGACCGGCCTGCCGATCGCCAACGCCTCCCTGCTCGACGAAGCCACCGCGGCAGCCGAGGCCATGACCTTCTGCAAGCGCCTGTCGAAGAACAAGGCCAGCCATGCCTTCTTCGCCTCGGTGCATTGCCACCCGCAGACCCTCGACGTCCTGCGTACCCGTGCCGAACCACTGGGTATCGAGATCGTGGTGGGCGACGAGCGTGAACTCGATGACGTCAGCGCCTTCTTCGGTGCGCTGCTGCAATACCCGGCCAGCAATGGCGAGGTGTTCGACTACCGCGAGCTGGTGCAACGCTTGCACGGCGCCAACGCCCTTGTCGCCGTGGCCGCCGACCTGCTGGCCCTGACGCTGCTGACCCCTCCGGGCGAGTTCGAAGCAGACGTTGCCATCGGCAGCGCCCAGCGCTTTGGCGTGCCACTGGGCTTTGGCGGCCCGCACGCGGCCTACTTCGCCACCCGCGACGCATTCAAGCGTGACATGCCGGGCCGCCTGGTCGGTGTGTCGATCGACCGTTTCGGCAAGACTGCCCTGCGCCTGGCCATGCAAACCCGCGAGCAGCATATCCGCCGCGAGAAGGCCACCAGCAACATCTGTACCGCCCAGGTGCTGCTGGCCAACATTGCCAGCATGTTCGCGGTGTACCACGGCCCTGCGGGCCTCAAGCGCATCGCCGAACGCACCCACGCGCTGACCGCGATCCTCGCTGCCGGCCTGAAAACCCTCGGCGTGCAAGTGGTCGGAAAAACCGCGTTCGACACCCTGACCCTGGCCACCGGCAGCGCTACCGCAAGCCTGCACGACAAAGCACGCGCCCAGCGCATCAACCTGCGCCAGATCGACGCCGCCCACCTGGGCCTGTCGCTCGACGAAACCAGTACCCAGGCTGACGTCGAGGCGCTGTGGCAGCTGTTCGGTGGCCAACAGGCACAACCGGACTTCGCCGCCCTGGCCGCCAGCACCGGCTCGCGCCTGCCTGCCGCCCTGCTACGCCAGTCGGCCATCCTCGAACACCCGGTGTTCAACCGCTACCACAGCGAAACCGAGCTGATGCGCTATCTGCGCCGCCTGGCCGACAAGGACCTGGCGCTGGACCGCAGCATGATCCCGCTGGGCTCGTGCACCATGAAGCTCAACGCCGCCAGTGAAATGATCCCGGTGACCTGGGCCGAGTTCGGCAACCTGCACCCGTTCGCCCCGGCCGAGCAAAGCCAGGGTTACCTGCAGATGACCACCGAGCTGGAAGCCATGCTCTGCGCCGCCACCGGCTACGACGCCGTGTCGCTGCAACCCAACGCCGGCTCCCAGGGCGAATACGCGGGCCTCCTGGCCATCCGCGCCTACCACCGCAGCCGCGGCGAAAGCCATCGCGACATCTGCCTGATCCCCTCCTCGGCTCATGGCACCAACCCGGCAACCGCACACATGGCCGGTATGCGCGTCGTGGTCACCGCGTGTGACGCGCGTGGCAACGTCGATGTCGAGGACCTGCGCGCCAAGGCCATCGAGCACCGCGAGCGCCTGGCCGCGATCATGATCACCTACCCGTCGACCCACGGCGTGTTCGAAGAAGCGATCGGCGAGATCTGCGCGATCATTCACGACAACGGCGGCCAGGTGTACATCGACGGCGCCAACATGAATGCCATGGTCGGCCTGTGCGCACCGGGCAAGTTCGGCGGCGACGTCTCGCACCTGAACCTGCACAAGACCTTCTGCATTCCGCACGGCGGTGGCGGCCCAGGCGTCGGCCCGATCGGCGTCAAGTCGCACCTGGCGCCGTTCATGCCCGGCCACGCTCAGTTGCAGAACCGTGACGGGGCGGTATGCGCCGCACCGTTCGGCAGCGCCAGCATTCTGCCGATCACCTGGATGTACATCCGCATGATGGGTGGTGCCGGCCTCAAGCGTGCCTCGCAGATGGCGATCCTCAATGCCAACTACATCGCCCGCCGCCTGGAAGAGCACTATCCTGTTCTGTATACCGGCGGCAATGGCCTGGTCGCCCACGAGTGCATCCTCGACCTGCGCCCGCTCAAGGACACCAGCGGCATCAGCGTCGACGACGTGGCCAAGCGCCTGATCGACTTCGGCTTCCACGCCCCGACCATGTCCTTCCCGGTAGCCGGCACGCTGATGATCGAGCCGACCGAAAGCGAGGCCAAGGAAGAACTGGACCGCTTCTGCGATGCGATGATCCAGATCCGCGAAGAGATTCGCGCCGTGGAGAACGGTAGCCTGGACAAGGACGACAACCCGCTGAAGAACGCTCCACACACCGCTGCCGAGCTGGCTGGCGAGTGGGCCCACGGCTACAGCCGCGAACAGGCGGTGTACCCGCTGCCAAGCCTGGTGGAAGGCAAGTACTGGCCACCTGTGGGCCGGGTCGACAACGTGTTCGGCGACCGCAACCTGGTGTGCGCCTGCCCGTCGATCGAGAGCTATCAGGACGCCTGACCGCGTGGGGCCGCTTCGCGGCCCATCGCCGGCAAGCCGGCTCCAACCGGGACCGCACAGCTCTGGAGGCCAGCACTGTACCTGTAGGAGCCGGCTTGCCGGCGATGGGCTGCGCAGCAGCCCCAATGGGTTAACCGGATATGTCAGGAGCAAGCACCATGTCACTGAGCGTCTTCGACCTGTTCAAGATCGGCATCGG
Source organism: Pseudomonas sp. M2 (assembly GCF_015751845.1). Classification (NCBI taxonomy): domain Bacteria; kingdom Pseudomonadati; phylum Pseudomonadota; class Gammaproteobacteria; order Pseudomonadales; family Pseudomonadaceae; genus Pseudomonas; species Pseudomonas sp. M2. Next base: position 3,508,694 of record NZ_JADOUD010000001.1, on the reverse strand, counting down.
CCCTTCCAGCTCCCACACGGTCGGCCCGATGCGCGCTGCCGCGCGTTTCGCCGAAGGCTTGCGCCGTGACGGCCTGCTGGTCAGCACCGCCAGCGTCAAGGCCGAGCTGTACGGCTCACTGGGTGCCACGGGCAAAGGCCATGGCAGCGACAAGGCGGTACTGCTTGGCCTGGAAGGCGAGCACCCCGATACCGTCGACACCGAAGCCATTCCCGCCCGCCTGCAGGCAATCCGTGAAAGCGGCCACCTGCACCTGCTCGGTGAACACACCATCGCCTTCGTCGAGAAGCAGCACCTGGCGATGATCCGCAAGCCTTTGGCATACCACCCCAACGGCATGATCTTCCGCGCCTTCGATGCCGCCGGCCTGCAAATCCGCAGCCGGGAGTACTACTCGGTGGGCGGCGGTTTCGTGGTCGACGAAGAGGCCGCCGGGCAAGACCGCATCGTCGAGGACAGCACCGTACTCGCCTACCCGTTCAAGACTGCCAAGCAACTGCTCGGGCATTGCACCGCGCAGCAGCTGTCGGTGAGCCAGGTGATGCTGGCCAACGAGGCGGCCTGGCGCCCCGAGGCCGAAACCCGAGCGGGTCTGCTGCGGATCTGGCAGGTGATGCAGGATTGCGTCGCAGCCGGCTACCGGCACGAGGGCATCCTGCCGGGCGGGCTCAAGGTCAAACGCCGGGCACCGGCACTGTACCGCCAACTCAGCCAGCACCCGGAGACCAACCTGCGCGACGCGTTGTCGGTACTTGACTGGGTCAACCTGTATGCCTTGGCGGTCAACGAGGAAAATGCCTACGGCGGGCGCGTGGTCACTGCACCGACCAACGGTGCGGCAGGCATCGTGCCGGCAGTACTGCACTACTACATGCGCTTCGTCCCCGGCGCCAGTGAAGACGGCGTCGTGCGCTTTCTACTGACTGCCGCAGCCATTGGCATCCTGTACAAGGAAAACGCCTCGATCTCCGGGGCCGAGGTCGGCTGCCAGGGCGAAGTCGGGGTGGCCTGCTCGATGGCAGCCGGCGCCTTGTGCGAAGTGATGGGCGGCAGCGTGCAACAGGTGGAAAACGCCGCCGAAATCGGCATGGAGCACAACCTGGGGCTGACCTGCGACCCGATCGGTGGGCTGGTACAGGTGCCCTGCATCGAGCGCAACGCCATGGGCTCGGTCAAGGCCATCAATGCGGTGCGCATGGCCCTGCGTGGCGACGGGCAGCACTACGTGTCGCTCGACAAGGTCATCCGCACCATGCGCCAGACCGGCGCCGACATGAAAAGCAAATACAAGGAGACCGCCCGCGGCGGTCTGGCCGTCAACATCATTGAATGTTGACCCGACAACAAACCAAGGAGTCATCGATGTCCGAAACACTGCACAAGACCCCGCTGCACGCCCTGCACCTGGAACTGGGCGCGCGCATGGTGCCATTCGCCGGCTTCGACATGCCGGTACAGTACCCGCTGGGCGTGCTCAAGGAGCACCTGCACACCCGTGAGCAGGCCGGCCTGTTCGATGTCTCGCACATGGGCCAGATCATCCTGCGCGGCAAGGATGCCGCCCAAGCCCTGGAAAGCCTGGTGCCAGTGGATATCATCGACCTGCCGGTGGGCATGCAGCGCTATGCCATGTTCACCAACGAGCAAGGTGGCATCCTCGACGACCTGATGGTTGCCAACCTGGGCGACGACACGCTGTTCCTGGTGGTCAACGCCGCCTGCAAGGAGCAGGATCTGGCCCACCTGCAGCAGCATATCGGTGACCGTTGCCAGATTCAGCCACTGTTCGAGGAACGTGCCCTGCTCGCCCTGCAAGGCCCGGCCGCAGTCACCGTGCTCGCGCGCCTGGCCCCGGAAGTGGCCGGCATGACCTTCATGCAGTTGCGCCCAGTCACCCTGCTGGGCGAAGACTGCTTCGTCAGCCGTTCGGGGTACACCGGCGAAGACGGTTATGAGATCTCGGTACCGGCCAAGGCTGCCGAAGCCCTGGCCAGACGCCTGCTGGCCGAGCCTGAAGTGCAGCCGATCGGCCTGGGCGCACGCGACTCTCTGCGCCTGGAAGCTGGCCTGTGCCTGTATGGCCACGACATGGACACCGCCACCACGCCGGTCGAGGCCAGCCTGCTCTGGGCCGTGTCCAAGGTCCGCCGCGCCGACGGTGCGCGCGCTGGCGGCTTCCCCGGGGCCGAGGTGATCTTTGCCCAGCAGCAAGCCGGCGTGGCCCGCAAGCGTGTTGGCCTGCTGCCACAGGAACGTACGCCCGTGCGTGAAGGCGCAGAGATTGTCGATGCAGCTGACAAGCCCGTGGGTAAAGTCAGCAGTGGTGGCTTCGGCCCGACACTTGGCGCACCGGTTGCTATGGGTTATGTCGATATCGAACATGGCGCGCTGGACACTCCGCTGTTTGCCCTGGTGCGCGGCAAGAAGGTTGCCCTGAAAGTCAGCAAAACGCCTTTTGTGGCGCAACGTTACTATCGCGGTTGAACGCGGTACATGAGGTTTGCGAGCAGGTCGACTTATTCGTTTTCGAACCTGCCCCATAACTTATGAACATGGCGCCAGGCCAGGCGCCATGCCGTTTGCGATGAATTGTTCAGTTATCGAAAAAAGCCCGATTTTCCAGCTGACCAAGGGCTTGTTTTTTTCTCGGGAGTTGGCGTAGAGTCATTGCACTGTGTTTGCATGGGTCGCAACAGTTCGTGACCTGGGCCAGTAGCCGCAATCTGCTACAACCCGTTGGACGTGACTTACTTTCCTGCAACCCAGCCCAGTACTCTTTCACTCTTGATAACGTGAAAGTAACTGTCATTAAAATTTAAGCTTCATAGGAAATAAGACAATGGCTGAGCGTCAGAACGGTACCGTCAAGTGGTTCAATGACGAGAAAGGTTACGGCTTCATCACCCCAGAAAGCGGTGCTGATCTGTTCGTGCACTTCCGTGCCATCGAGGGCAACGGCTTCAAGAGCCTGAAAGAAGGCCAGAAGGTTACCTTCGAAGCAGTTCAGGGCCAAAAAGGCCTGCAAGCTGACAAGGTTCAAGTCCTCGGCTAAGCCGGTCGCGACTTCGAAGAAAGCCCCTGCCCAGTGCAGGGGTTTTTTTTTGCCCGTAGAATGGCGGCTTCGCCATTCGGAGCTGTCCTGCATGCCCAAGCCTCTGCTCTCACCCCAAGGTGACTTTCCGCCGGTCGGCCTGGGCCGGCGCCTGGCGGCGATGTTCTACGACTTCCTGTTGTGTACGGCCCTGCTGATCGTCACCGCAGGGGCCTACAAGATGATCCAGATGGCGATCATCGGCGAGGCACGCATGCGCGAGCTGACCGAGGCTGGTGCGCTGGACGGCGACCCGCTGCTGTCGACGATCCTGCTGTTTGCGCTGTTCGGTTTCTTTGCCAAGTTCTGGACCCACGGCGGGCAGACCCTGGGCATGCAGGTATGGGGCGTGCGCGTGCAAAACCTTGATGGCAGCGCAATCAGCCTGTGGCAGGCGCTGCTGCGCTTTATCGTGTCGATCGCCTCATGGCTGTGCCTGGGGCTGGGGTTCTTCTGGTCGCTGATCGACAAGCGCAAGCGCGGCTGGCATGACATTTATTCGCAGACACAGCTGGTGCGGGTACCGAAACAGAAGAAATAAGCCAGTCAGTTGGCGTTGTCAGGGCTGCTTTGCAGCCCATCGCCTGCAAGCCAGCTCCCACTGGGGCCGCGCAATTGCTGAGGTCTGCGCTGTACCTGTGGGAGCCTGTTTGCCGGCGATGGGCCGCAAAACGATTACCTGACTGGTATTAACCCTGAGGTCGGGTTTCTCGTGTCATCAGGCCATCATCCCGCCCGGCGCAGCAACCATAAGCCCGCCAGTGCACACACACCGGCCGGGATCACCACCGCCAACAGCGGCGGGAAGCCGAACACCTGGCTCGAAGGGCCAAGCAGGTCGCCGGCAATACGGAATACAAAGCCCACCAGCACGCCAGTGAACACGCGCTGGCCGAGGGTCACCGAACGCAGCGGCCCGAAGATGAACGAAATCGCCATCAGGACCAACGCCGCGGTCACCGCCGGCTGCAGCACCTTGGTCCAGAATGCCAGCCAGTAACGGGCATTGTTCAGGCCCTGGTCGGACAGGTAATGGATGTAGTCCCACAGCCCGGTGATCGACAGCGACTCCGGGGCCAGCACCACGGTATTGAGCAGTTGTGGGGTCACCGAGACATCCCAGCGTTCTTCCGAGCTCTTCACCACTTCGGTGTGATCGCCACGGAAGTAGGTGGTGCTGACATCGCTGAGTACCCAATGATCGCTCTCATAACGCGCCCGGCGCGCGAAACTCGACGTGACGATCTTGCGCTCGTCGTCGAAGCGGTAGCGGGTCACACCCAGCAACAGGCCATTGGGCTGTACCGAGTTGATATGCACGAACTCATCACCCTGGCGGTGCCACATGCCGCGCTTGGAGCTCTGCGCCTCACCGCCGCCCTGGGCCAGGGAACGGTCGGCCTGGGCCTTGTTCTCGCTGATTGGCGCCACGTACTCGCCAATCAGCAGGCCGACCAGCATCAGCACCAGCATCGGCTTCATCACCGCCCAGACGATGCGCCCGATGGAAACCCCGGCGGCACGCATGATGGTCAGTTCGCTGCTGCTGGCCAGGCTGCCCAGGCCGATCAGGCAGCCGATCAGTGCCGCCATCGGCAACATGTCGTAGAGCCGGCGGGGCGCTGTAAGAAGCGTGAACCAGCCAGCATCCATGACGGTATAGGTATCGCTCAGGTCGCTCATTTCGTCGATGAAGGCGAACAACGAAGCCAGGCCCAGAATGATGCCCAGTACGGCCAGGATGGCCATCAGCACGCTCTGGCCGATGTAGCGGTCGAGTTTAACCATGGGCCACCTCCGCACGACGGGCGGCACGCTTGAGCCGTAGCGGCTCCCAGTACATCAGGCCCAGGCCGATGAGCAGGAACAGGCCATGCACCCACCACATGCCCAGGGCGATCGGCAGCTTGCCTTTCTCCAGAGCGCCACGTACGGAAATCAGCATCGTCAGGTAGGCCATGTACAGAAGAATCGCCGGCAGCAGCTTGAGGAAGCGGCCCTGGCGTGGATTGACCCGGGACAGCGGCACTGCCAGCAGGGTCACGATGAATACCAGGATCGGCAAGGAGATGCGCCATTGCAGCTCGGCACGTTCGCGTAGCCCGGCATTGCCGATCAGTTGGGAGGTAGGAATGGCTTCACGCTCGGTCACTTCCTCGCTGACTTCAGGCTTGGGCAACAGCACCCCGTAGGTGTCGTACTTGATGGCCCGGTAATCGGCCTGGCCAGGGTTGCCGTCATAGCGGTAGCCATTCTGCAACACCAGATAGCGATTGCCGTCGGCCTGCACTTCCTGATGGCCCTTTTCGGCTACCAGCACGGACGGTGCACGGTCCTTGGTCTTGTCCTGGTTGAAGCGCTTCTCGGAGATGAACACACCGGTGAGGTTGCTGCGATCATCGGTCAGCTCCTCGGTGTAGGTCACCCGCGAACCGTCGCGCAGGGTCTGGAAGCGGCCCGGCACCAAGGTATCGAACTCGGTCAGGGCATCCTGCTGGCCAATGATCTGCTGCACCTGGGCAACGCCCAGTGGCGCCAGGCTCAGGCTCAGCCAGGCCACCAGCAAGGCGACCAGCGCTGCAGGTGCCATGGTCAGGCCGAGCAGGCGTTGCTGGCTCATGCCGGTGGCCGACAGCACGGTCATCTCGCTTTCCAGATACAGCCGGCCATAGGCCAGAAGGATGCCGAGGAACAGCCCCAATGGCAGGATCAGTTGCAAGAAACCGGGCAGGCGGAAGCCCATGATCAGGAACAGCACGCTCGGGTCGAGCACGCCCTGGGCCGCCTGGGCCAGGTACTTGATGAAACGCCCGCTCATGATGATCACCAGCAGCACTGCGCTGACGGCGCTCAAGGTCACCAGGACCTCGCGGGAGAGATAACGAAAGACGATCAAACCAGACACTCCTGGGTTGTCAGGGGCGGACTGCCAAACAAAGGCTTACGACAGCCAAGACCAATGCCGGTTCGCCGGGGGCGAACCTCCTTGTAAAGTGCGCGCATTATCCTGTGATTGGCCGCGCCTGTCACTTGGCCGCGCATCAAGGCTGACAACGGGGTTGTCAGCACGCTTGCCGCAGGCTCAAACTGGCAGCTTTTCCACTGGCCCGCGACCACGCGGCCAGGCCCGCCCAGAGCGCAAGAACTCAAAGCGCCAACTGCACAGATCATTCGGGGACCCTGACATGGAACTGGTTGTAAAAAGCGTAGCTGCTGCATCCGTAAAAACCGCCACCCTGGTCGTACCGGTCGGCGAAGGGCGCAAGCTCGGCGCCGTTGCCAAAGCTGTCGACCTGGCCACCGACGGTGCCATCAGTGCCGTGCTCAAGCGTGGCGACCTGGCCGGCAAGCCAGGCCAGACGCTGCTGCTGCAAAACCTGCCTGGCCTCAAGGCCGAGCGCGTACTGCTGGTGGGCAGCGGCAAGGACGAAGCCCTCGGTGACCGCGCCTGGCGCAAACTGGTCACCAGCGTTGCCGGCGTGCTGAAAGGCCTCAACGGCAGCGACGCGGTACTGGCACTGGACGACATCGCCGTCAGCAACCGTGATGCCCACTACGGCAAATACCGCCTGCTGGCCGAAACCCTGCTCGATGGCGAATACGTGTTCGACCGTTTCAAGAGCCAGAAAGCCGAGCCACGCGCGCTGAAAAAGATCACCCTGCTGGCCGACAAGGCCGGCCTGGCCGAAGTGGAGCGCGCGGCACACCACGCCACCGCCATCGCCACCGGCATGGCCTTCACCCGCGACCTGGGCAACCTGCCGCCGAACCTCTGCCACCCGAGCTACCTGGCCGAGCAGGCCAAGGAGCTGGGCAAGGCTCACAAAGGCCTCAAGGTCGAAGTGTTCGACGAGAAGAAGATCAAGGACCTGGGCATGGGCGCGTTCTACGCGGTCGGCCAGGGCAGCGAACAGCCGCCACGCCTGATCGTCCTGCAATACCAGGGCGCCAAGAAGAGCGACAAACCGTTCGTGCTGGTCGGTAAAGGCATCACCTTCGACACCGGCGGCATCAGCCTCAAGCCCGGTGCCGGCATGGACGAGATGAAGTACGACATGTGCGGCGCCGCCAGCGTGTTCGGCACCCTGCGCGCCGTACTTGAACTGAAGCTGCCGATCAACCTGGTATGCATCCTGGCCTGCGCCGAGAACATGCCGAGCGGCAACGCCACCCGGCCGGGCGACATCGTCACCACCATGAGCGGGCAGACCGTTGAAATCCTCAACACCGACGCCGAAGGCCGCCTGGTGCTGTGCGATGCACTGACCTACGCCGAACGTTTCAAGCCACAAGCGGTGATCGACATCGCGACCCTGACCGGCGCTTGCATCGTTGCCCTGGGCAGCCACACCGCAGGCCTGCTGGGCAACAACGACGAGCTGATCGGCCAGTTGCTCGACGCCGGCAAGCGCGCCGACGACCGCGCCTGGCAGCTGCCGCTGTTCGATGAGTACCAGGAGCAGCTGGACAGCCCGTTCGCCGACATCGCCAACATCGGTGGGCCGAAGGCCGGCACCATCACCGCCGCCTGCTTCCTGTCGCGGTTCGCCAAAGCCTACAACTGGGCGCACCTGGACATCGCCGGCACCGCCTGGGTCAGCGGGGGCAAGGACAAGGGCGCCACCGGCCGCCCGGTTCCGCTGCTGACCCAGTACCTGCTCGACCGCGCCAGCGCCTGATGCCGTGAGGCCGGTGATGCCCCAAGGCGTCACCGGCCGGCAGAGCGAACCATGAGTAAAGTCGATTTCTACATCCTGCCCACCGACTCGCTGTCGGCACGGCTGGATTTCGCCTGCAAGCTGTGCGAAAAGGCCTGGCGCCTCGGCCACCGGGTCTACCTGCATTGCCAGGACGCCGAACAGCGCAGCGAGCTGGACCAACGCCTGTGGCGCTTCAAGGGCGAAGCGTTCGTACCCCACGACCTGGCGGAGGCACATGCCGACGCCACAGTGGCCTTGGGTGTGTCCGACAACGCCGGCGAGCATCGGGACCTTCTGATAAACCTGGGCGCTGATGTGCCCGGCTTTGTCGGGCAATTCGAGCGGGTTGCCGAAATCGTTGTCGAGCAAGCGGATATCCGCCAATCGGCCCGCGAACGATTCCGTTTCTACCGCGAACAGGGCTATGCTCTGCAAGACCACCGCTTACAGCGACTTTGACGACGATGGACAAGCCTTCCGCCCTACCCGATTCCGCCCATCTGCTCGACGACCTCGAGTCGATTCGCCAGTTGCTGGGCGACGCCGACCTGCAACCACCGCTGCTCACCGAGACGGTGGAACAGATTCCGCTGCTACTCGACACCCCGGCCGGCAACACCCTGCCAGCACCTGAACCGGCTGCCGCACCCGCCGAAGCAGAACCCGAAGAAGACCCGCAGACCCGCCGCCAGGACACACTGCTGCACCTGGAGGCCGAGCTACGCGCCGCAGCGCAATTGATCATGCAGGACGTGATCAACGACTTCACCCCGCATATCGAAACCGAGATCAAGCGCCGGCTCGATGCGCGTATCGAGCGGCTGATCAAGCGTTCTGAATAAGCCTGACAAACGCGGCGCACTCTTCGCGGATTTACCCCGCGAAGAGTGCCCATAGGTCTTGCAGCTTGTCGCTTGAAGCTCGCAGCTCCGTTATACTTCCCGGCTTTCCCGAATAAATGCACAGGGTCCCGCCGCGCATGGATAAGACCTACCAGCCGCACGCCATCGAAACTTCCTGGTACAACACCTGGGAGTCCGAAAACTATTTCGCTCCACAAGGTGCAGGTGAGTCCTACACCATCATGATCCCGCCACCGAACGTGACGGGCAGCCTGCACATGGGCCACGGTTTCAACAACGCGATCATGGACGCCCTGATCCGTTTCCGTCGCATGCAGGGCCGCGACACCTTGTGGCAGCCGGGTACCGACCACGCCGGTATCGCCACCCAGATGCTGGTCGAGCGCCAGCTCGAAGCCAAGGGCCAGAACCGTCACGACCTTGGCCGTGACGCCTTCCTGGACAAGGTCTGGGAATGGAAAGAGCAGTCTGGCGGCAACATCAGCCGGCAGATCCGTCGCCTGGGCTCGTCGGTAGACTGGAGCCGCGAACGCTTCACCATGGATGACGGCCTGTCCGAAGCGGTCAAGGAAGCCTTCGTGCGCCTGCACGAAGACGGCCTGATCTACCGTGGCAAGCGCCTGGTCAACTGGGACACCAAGCTGCACACGGCCATCTCCGACCTCGAAGTGGAAAACCATGACGAGAAAGGCCACCTGTGGAACCTGCGTTACCCGCTGGCCGACGGTGCCAGAACTGCCGACGGCCAGGATTACCTGGTGGTTGCCACCACCCGCCCGGAAACCCTGCTGGGTGACGCTGCGGTAGCGGTCAACCCGAACGATGAGCGCTACCAGGCACTGATCGGCAAGTTCGTCGAGCTGCCGCTGGTCGGCCGTCGCATCCCGATCATCGCCGATGACTACTGCGACCCCGAGTTCGGCACCGGCTGCGTGAAGATCACCCCGGCCCACGACTTCAATGACTATGAAGTCGGCAAGCGCCACAACCTGCCGCTGCTCAACATCTTCGACAAGAACGCCCTGGTGCTGCCCGCCGCCCAGGCGTTCAACCTCGACGGCAGCGTCAATGAGCAAGCGGACACCCGCCTGCCCGCCCAGTACGCCGGCCTCGACCGTTTCGTCGCGCGCAAGCAGATCGTCGCCGACCTGGACGCTCAGGGGCTGCTGGTCAGCATCGACGACCACGCTTTGAAAGTACCAAAGGGCGACCGCTCCGGCACCATCATCGAGCCATGGCTGACCGACCAGTGGTACGTTTCCACCAAGCCGCTGGCCGAACCTGCGATTGCCGCCGTTGAAGATGGCCGCATCCAGTTCGTGCCCAAGCAGTACGAAAACATGTACTTCTCCTGGATGCGCGACATCCAGGATTGGTGCATCAGCCGTCAGCTGTGGTGGGGCCACCGGATCCCGGCGTGGTACGACGAGGCCGGCCAGGTCTATGTCGGCCGCAACGAAGCCGAAGTGCGCGCCAAGCACGACCTGGGCGCCGACGTGGTACTGCGCCAGGACGACGACGTGCTCGACACCTGGTTCAGCTCGGGGCTGTGGACCTTCTCCACCCTCGGCTGGCCGGAGCAGACCGAATTCCTCAAGAAATTCCACTCCACCGACGTGCTGGTCACAGGCTTTGACATCATCTTCTTCTGGGTTGCCCGGATGATCATGCTGACCATGCACCTGATCAAGAACGAGGATGGCACCCCGCAGGTTCCGTTCAAGACCGTGTACGTGCACGGGCTGGTACGTGACGGCCAGGGCCAGAAGATGTCCAAGTCCAAAGGCAACGTGCTTGACCCGCTGGACATCGTTGACGGCATCACCCTCGACGCCCTGCTGGAAAAACGCACCAGCGGCATGATGCAGCCCAAGCTGGCCGAGAAGATCGCCAAGCAGACCAAGGCCGAGTTCCCGGAAGGCATTGCCAGCTACGGCACCGACGCCCTGCGCTTCACCTTCTGCTCGCTGGCCTCCACTGGCCGCGACATCAAGTTCGACATGGGCCGCGTCGAAGGCTATCGCAACTTCTGCAACAAGATCTGGAACGCCGCCCGCTATGTGCTGGACAAAGGCGAGGACTGCGGCCAGAACGGCGAAGCCTATGAACTGTCGCTGGCTGACCGCTGGATCATCTCGCAGCTGCAACGCACCGAAGCCGAAGTGACCCGCCAGCTCGAGCAGTTCCGTTTCGACCTGGCCAGCCAGGCCCTGTACGAGTTCATCTGGAACCAGTACTGCGACTGGTACCTGGAACTGTCCAAGCCGGTATTGTGGGACGAAAACGCTCCGGTAGAGCGCGCCCGCGGCACCCGTCGCACCTTGGTGCGCGTGTTGGAAGTGGCGCTGCGCCTGGCTCATCCGTTCATGCCGTTCATCACCGAAGAAATCTGGCAGCGCATCGCGCCGCTGGCAGGCATCGACGGCAAGACCATCATGCTGCAGCCGTGGCCAGTGGCTAACGAAAGCCGCATCGATACCGCCGCCGAAGGCGATATCGAATGGCTCAAGGAGCTGATGGTCGGCCTGCGTAACATCCGCGCCGAAATGAACATCGGCCCGGGCAAGCCCCTGCCACTGTTCCTGAAGAACGCCAGCGCCGACGACCAGCGCCGCCTGCAGGAAAACGAAGCCCTGCTCAAGAAGCTGGCCAAGGTCGAGTCGTTCACCGTGCTCGGCGAGGCCGACGAAGCGCCGCTGTCGGCCACCGCACTGGTGGGCGATCTGCAGGTGCTGGTGCCGATGGCCGGCCTGATCGACAAGGACGCCGAGCTGGCTCGCCTGAACAAGGAAATCCAGCGCCTGCAAGGTGAAGTGCAACGCGTCGGCGGCAAGCTGTCGAACGCCGCCTTCGTCGACAAGGCACCGCCTGCGGTGATCGAGAAGGAGCGCGCCAAGCTGGCCGAGTCCGAGCAGGCCCTGGCCAACTTCACCGAGCAGCATGCGCGGATCGCTGCGCTGTAACAGTTACATCGCTGACTGACCGGCGGGGGCTTCGCCCCCGATCGCGACACAGGGCCGCCCCTACAGATTCGATGCCGGATTCAACGGCACCGCTTCCTGTAGGAGCGGCCTTGTGTCGCGAAAGGGCCGCACAGCGGCCCCAGGCCAGCGATGCCCATTTGGATTCAAGCATGACCCAGAAACCCACCCTGCACCCGCGCAACCGCCATCAGGGGCGCTACGACTTCCCCAGCCTGATCAAGGCCCACCCGGACCTGGCCCGTTTCACCATCACCAACCCCCACGGCAAACCCAGCATCGACTTCGCCAACCCCGAAGCCGTGCGGGTGTTCAACCGCGCCTTGCTCAAGGCCCAGTACGGCATCCAGCACTGGGACATTCCCGCCGATTACCTGTGCCCGCCGATACCCGGCCGCGCCGACTATATCCACGTCGCCGCCGACCTGTTGGCCGAGGACAACGCTGGCGAAGTGCCCAAAGGCGCTCAGGTGCGCGCCCTGGACATTGGCGTGGGTGCCAACTGCATCTACCCGCTGCTCGGCCACAGCGATTACCGCTGGCGCTTCCTCGGCTCGGACATCGACCCGGTGGCACTGGCCTCGGCCAAGGCGATCGTCCAGGCCAACAACCTGAGCAAAGCCATCGCACTACGTCAGCAGAACAACGCCAAGCTCATTCTCGGCAGCCTGCTCGAGGAAGACGAACGCTTCGACCTGACCTTGTGCAACCCGCCCTTCCACGCCTCACGCGAGGAAGCCACCCGTGGCAGCCAGCGCAAGTGGAAGAACCTCGGCAAACAGGACCCCAAGCGCAAGCTGCCCGTGCTCAACTTCGGCGGGCAGAACAACGAGCTGTGGTGTGAAGGTGGCGAGATCCGCTTCGTCAGCCAGCTGGTTGGCGAAAGCGTGCAGTACGCTTTGCAAGTGCTGTGGTTCACCAGCCTGGTGTCCAAGGCCGGCAACCTGCCCGGCATCGAAGCGGCGCTGAAAAAGGCCGGCGCCAAGGCCGTACGTATCGTTGAGATGGGCCAGGGGCAGAAACAGAGCCGTATGGTCGCATGGAGCTTCCACGACCATGGCCAACGCCAGGCCTGGAACGAGCGACGCAAATCACATGCATGAAAAAACCGCGCCCGGGCAAGCCGGGCGCGGTTTGGTCAATGCATCAACAAATTACTTGTTGATAGCGTCGGTCAGCGACTTGGCCGGCACGAACTTGACGACTTTCTTGGCAGCGATTTCGATGGCGGCGCCAGTCGAAGGGTTGCGGCCGGTACGGGCAGGACGCTCGGAGACTTTCAGCTTGCCGATGCCTGGCAGGGTGATTTCAGCGCCGTTTTCCAGCTGGTCGGCAACGATCTGGCCCAGTTGCTCCAGAGCGTTTTTGGCGGTGGCTTTCGGCTGAGCGATCGACTCGGCGATATCGGCAATCAGTTGGTCTTTGGTCAATGCCATGGTGGTGTTCCTTCCCTATCAAATTCAGTGGTTATGCAGCGCTCTACGACGTTATCGGGCCAGCCCCTGAAGTTTGGAGGGCCGCGCCAATCGGGCATGTAGATGCGTAAATCGGCGTTTGGTTCGACACGGAACGAGCGCGCTGCCAGCAATGCGCCACCCGAGGTGCGCAAGACCGCGCAAAGCTACCACAGGAATGGATAAATATCCGCTGCCCGCTTCAATTTAGTGCAGGTTTTTCGGGGGTTTTAGCCAAATTCGCAAAAAATTGAACAAAAAAACAACAACCGGCATTTCTGCCAACATCCGGCCACTGCATCACCTGTCGTCTGGGGTAAACTTGACGACTTTTGCAGCGCGGCGCCTGGCCGCCCACGACTGACCGAGAATTCCATGCCAATCCGTCATTGCATCGTTCACCTGATCGACAAGAAGCCCGATGGCAGCCCCGCCGTGCTCCACGCACGGGATACCGAGCTGGGTGCATCGGACGCTATCGAAAACCTGCTGGCCGACCTCAACGACAGCTACAACGCCAAGCAGGGCAAAGTCTGGGGCTTCTTCCACGGCGAATCCGGCGCCTACCCGCTGAGCGGCTGGCTCAAGCAGTACCTGGAACAGGAAAAGGACTTTGCCGCCTTCAGCCGCGTTGCCGTCGAGCATCTGCAAAAGCTGATGGAAGAATCCAACCTGTCCACCGGCGGCCACATCCTTTTCGCCCACTACCAGCAAGGCATGACCGACTACCTGGCCATCGCCCTGCTGCACCACAGCGAAGGCGTGGCGGTGAACGCCGAACTGGATGTGACGCCCTCGCGTCACCTGGACCTCGGCCAGCTGCACCTGGCGGCACGCATCAATCTGTCGGAGTGGAAGAACAACCAGAACTCCAAACAGTACATCTCGTTCATCAAGGGCAAGAATGGCAAGAAGGTTTCGGATTACTTCCGCGACTTCATCGGCTGCCAGGAAGGCGTCGACGGCCCAGGCGAAACCCGCACCCTGCTCAAAGCCTTCAGCGACTTCGTCGAAAGCGAGGACCTGCCAGAAGAAGCCGCACGCGAAAAGACCCAAACCCTGGTCGACTACGCCACCACCCAGACCAAACTGGGCGAGCCGGTAACCTTGGAAGAGCTGTCCAGCCTGATCGACGAAGACCGCCCCAAGGCCTTCTACGACCACATCCGCAACAAGGACTACGGCCTGTCGCCAGAGATCCCGGCGGACAAACGCACCCTCAACCAGTTCCGCCGCTTCACCGGGCGCGCCGAAGGCCTGTCGATCAGCTTCGAAGCGCACCTGCTGGGGGACAAGGTGGAATATGACGAGGTGGCGGGCACACTGATCATCAAAGGCCTGCCGACGCAGCTGGTAGACCAGCTCAAGCGCCGCAAGGACTGATCAACCGCTGGCATAGGAGGCGACCAAAGCCTCCTTCGCGGCCTTGCGCAACTTCTTCACCAGGCGCTCCTGGCGCAATGCCTCGCCCTTGTCCGGCCATTGCTCGACGTAGACCAGCGCCTGCGCCGGGCTGGTCTTGAAATAACGCGCCCCCTGCCCTTTCTGATGCGCCATGAAACGCCGCTGCGGATCATCACTGATGCCGCAGTACAGCGAACCATTGGCAGCCCTCACCAGGTAGACATACCAAGGTTTGCAGATGGGGTTCTCGGATACGTCGCTCACGATGCTTGTGCCTGGCTGCAAAGCCGACAGCTTAACCGCTCAGTTCGCCTGCTGGAACGCACGCAGCCCTTTGAACGCCTGCTGGCGCACCTTGTTCTGCAGCATGGGCGACCACCCCAGCAACACACCGGGTGCACCCAACGCCTGACGCGACCAGCGCCACAGGTCGAAGCTGTCGTCATGCTGGCAGATCAACCCGTCGCGGATGACGAAGCGCGCCTGGATATCGTTGACCACGGTACGGCCGGTCTGGCTGAACAAGTAGGTCGCCACCCAATGTGCACAGGCGCTGCGCTCGTCTGCGCGGACCTGGTCGAACGTCAGCGAGAAGTCCTTGGCGCGGGTGGTGAGCATACGCCACATGTCACCGGCATCACGGCCGCGCAGGGTACCGAAAACCGGGTCACTGAAGACGATGTCATCGCTGTAGCAAGCCACCATCGCTTCGGCGTCCAGCCGCTGGAAAGCTTGATAGAAGCGGGTGATCAGGTCACGGTTGGCGTCGCTCATGGGCAGGCCCGTCCTGGGAATGGAAAGCTGCACGATAATCCGTGGGCACAGGCAATGCCATGCCCATTTACAACATGAATGCCAGGTGGCTCCATGCAGGCTTCAGAGCCTTTCGCTACTGACTTTGACATGCAGCGCCCGCCCTGCCCCGAGGCCGAACACGATGGCCCCCACACCCAATACGGCAAAGATCCAGCCCACTGCGGCCCAGCCGCCCGTCATGTCATGTACCAAGCCCACCGCAAAGGGGCCCATGGAGGCAAGGGTGTAACCCACGCCCTGGGCCATGCTCGACAGGTTGGCCGCCACGTGGGCGTCTTTCGAACGCAGCACGATCAACGTCAGCGCCAAGGCAAAAGTACCGCCCTGCCCCAGGCCCAGCAGCACCGCCCAGCCCCACAGGCCAGACAGCGGCGCATACAGGCAGCCGAACAGGCCGGCCAGGGTAATGAGCATGACTAGCACGATTGCCAGCCGCTGGTCTTTGCCCCGCGTGGCCAGCCAGGGTGCACTCAGCGAGCTGACCAGTTGCACGATCACCGAGCCGGAGAGCACCAGGCCCGCCTCGGTCGGGCTCAGACCACGGCCAATGAGGATAGACGGCAACCAGCCGAAAACGATATACGCCAGCGACGACTGCAACCCCATGTACAAAGTCACTTGCCAGGCCAGTGGATCGCGCCACAGCCCTCTCACTCGGTAAGCCACCTTGTGCAGGCCATGCCCCTGGCGCGCCTGGGGCAACCAGACCAGCATGGCCAGTAATGCAGGGATCATCCAGAAACCCAGGCCCAAAGCCCAACTGCCGTGCAAATGCTCGGTCAGCGGTACGGTGGCGGCTGCCGCCATGGCTGCGCCCAGGCAAAGGGCCATGGTGTAGACCCCCGTCAAGGTGCCGGCATGCTTGGGAAAATCACGTTTGACGATGCCAGGCAACAGCACACCGATGATGCCAATGCTGGCACCGGCCATGATGCTGCCAAGAAATACCCCGGTCGCCCCCCAAGCACTGCGCAGAACGATGCCCAGCGCCAGCGTCAGCAAGATGCCGACGATCACCCGCTCGCTGCCCCAGCGCCGCGCAAGCAGCGGTGCAAGCGGCGCGAACAGCCCAAGGCAGAGCACTGGCAAGGTCGTCAGCAGCCCCGCCTGAGAGGCACTAAGGCCAAGGCTTTCACTGACCAGGCCAAGTACCGGGGCCATGCTCGACAGCGCGGGGCGCAGGTTCAGGGCGACCAGCACCAGGCCCAACAGCAGCAACCAGGGCCGCTGCAGCACCACAGGCTGGGCCTGCACTTGCGCATCATCGGCTTCGGCATCGATCAGCAGTTCATCCAGCTCGCGCTCGCGGGCAGGTGTGTCACGGGTCATTGGTTCAGCCATGGCCTTCTCGTGGTCAGGATTCGATGAGGGTCCGGCTCAGGCCCTTGGCCCGCTCCGGATCGCGTTGTTCGATGGCGTCGAGGATCTGGCCATGCAGATCGAAAGTGGCCTGGCAGCGCGGGACAGTGGCCATGTTGTGCTGCAACGCGGCAGCCACGACACCCGAGAAATAGCGGTACAACTCGCTCAGCGCCGGGTTGTGTGCAGCGTCGATCAGGCGTTGGTGGAACGCCAGGTCGCAACTGATATAAGCATCCACATCACCATGAAAATGTTCGGCGCTGCCTTTTAGCGCGATGCGCAGGGCATGCAAGTCGTCATCGGTACGCCGCAGTGCTGCCAGGCCTATCGCCTCGGTTTCGAGGATGTGCCGCGTTTCCCTCGCCTGCTCCAGGGTGCAGCGGGACATTGCCTGCACCGCCTGCAGTGGGTCCTGGCAAGTACGCAGGTAACTGCCGTCTCCCTGGCGGATTTCCACCAGGCCGCTGAAGGCCAGCACGCGCATGGCCTCACGCACGGTATTGCGGCTGATGCCCAACTCCAAAGCCAGCTCCGGCTCGGTGGGCAGGCGCTGCCCTACCCGCCAGTCACCTTGGAGGATGCGCTCACGCATGCGCTCCACCGCGAGCTCTACCAAGGATCGCTTGGTCAATTCACTGCCCATGCCTAATCAACCAATCATCCGACGAATTTGCGTATGTTAAGCCAGCGTGGGGGGCAGATCAAATCACCGCGCCGGCCAAACCAGTGGGGCCGCTATGCGGCCCCACTGGATATCAGCTCAGCGCATCAATCAGCGCCTGGTTCATTTCTGGCGTACCGATGGTGATACGCAGGAACTGGGCAATCCGCTGTTGCTTGAAGTGGCGCACAATCACACCTTGCTCACGCAGACGTGCCGCCAGCTGCGCCGCATCCTCCTGCGGGTGGCGGGCGAAGATGAAGTTGGCCGCCGATGGCAGCACCTCGAAACCCTTGGCAGTCAACTGCTCCACCAGTGCCTCACGGCTGTCGATCACCTTGCGGCAGGTGTCTTCGAAGTACGCCTGGTCTTCGAATGCCGCAGCGGCACCGACGATCGCCATGCGGTCCAGTGGATACGAGTTGAAGCTGTTCTTGATCCGCTCCAGCGCCTCGATGAGGTCCGGGTGCCCTACCGCCAGGCCAACCCGCAGGCCCGCCAGCGAGCGCGACTTCGACAGGGTCTGGGTCACCAGCAGGTTGTCGTAGCGGTTCACCAGGCTGATAGCCGTCTGGCCACCAAAGTCGATATAGGCTTCATCGACCACCACCACCGAGTCGCGGTTGGCCTGCAACAACTGCTCGATTGCCTGCAGCGGCAACAGGCAACCGGTCGGCGCATTCGGGTTGGGGAAGATGATCCCGGCGTTAGGCTTCTGGTAGTCCTCGACACGGATCTGGAACTGTTCATCCAGCGCCACAGGCTCGAACGGGATGCCATACAGGCCGCAGTAGACCGGGTAGAAGCTGTAGCTGATGTCCGGGAACAACAGCGGGCCGCCGTGCTGGAACAGGCCGTGGAAAATGTGCGCCAGCACCTCGTCCGAGCCGTTGCCTACGAACACCTGCCCAGTGGTTACACCGTAATACTCGGCTACCGCCTGCTTGAGCCGGTCACCATTGGGGTCCGGGTACAGCCGCAGGTTGTCGTTCAGCTCGCCGCGCATGGCCTCCAGCGCCTTGGGCGACGGGCCATAGGGGTTTTCGTTGGTATTGAGCTTGACCAACCGGGCCAGCTTGGGCTGCTCCCCGGGGACGTAAGGCACCAGGCCCTTGACGAAGGGGCTCCAGAATCGACTCATGCTCAGTTCCCCTTGTCTTGGGTCAGGATACGGTATTCGGCGCTGCGGGCGTGGGCGGTCAGCGACTCGCCACGGGCCAGGACCGAGGCAGTGTGGCCCAGCTCGGATGCACCCTGCTCGGAGCAGAAGATGATCGACGAACGCTTCTGGAAGTCATAAACACCCAGTGGCGACGAGAAACGCGCGGTACCGGAAGTCGGCAGCACATGGTTGGGGCCGGCGCAGTAGTCGCCGAGCGCTTCGCTGGTGTGACGGCCCATGAAGATCGCGCCCGCGTGACGGATCTGCCCCAGCCAGGCCTGCGGATCGGCGACCGACAGCTCCAGGTGTTCGGGGGCAATGCGATTGGCCACCTCGATGGCTTGCTGCATGTCGCGCACCTGGATCAACGCGCCCCGGCCATTGATGGATTTCTCGATGATCTCGGCGCGCTCCATGGTTGGCATCAGCTTGTCGATGCTGGCAGCCACGCGATCGAGGAATTCGGCATCCGGGCTGACCAGAATGGCCTGGGCATCTTCGTCGTGCTCGGCCTGCGAGAACAGGTCCATGGCGATCCAGTCGGGGTCCGTCTGGCCGTCGCACACCACGAGGATTTCCGAAGGGCCGGCAATCATGTCGATACCCACCTGGCCAAACACGTGACGCTTGGCGGTGGCCACGTAGATGTTGCCTGGGCCGACGATCTTGTCTACCTGTGGCACGCTCTCGGTGCCATATGCCAGGGCCGCGACCGCTTGGGCACCACCGACGGTGAACACGCGGTCGACACCTGCAATGCAGGCTGCAGCCAGGACCAGCTCGTTGACTTCACCGCGCGGCGTAGGCACCACCATGACCACTTCAGCCACGCCCGCGACCTTGGCCGGGATGGCGTTCATCAGTACCGACGACGGATAGGACGCTTTACCGCCAGGTACATACAAGCCGGCGCGATCGAGCGGGGTAACCTTCTGCCCCAATACGGTACCGTCGGCCTCGGTGTACTGCCAGGAGTCCTGCTTTTGCCGCTCGTGGTAGATACGCACGCGCTCGGCGGCCTTCTCCAGGGCGGTACGCTGGGCGTCGGTGATGCGGGTCAGGGCCAGTTCCAGACGTTCACGCCCAAGGATCAGGTCGTTGATGGACGTAGCGCTTACACCATCGAAACGCTGGGTGAATTCCACCAGCGCCGCATCGCCGCGCTCGCGCACGGCCTTGATGATGTCGAGCACGCGCTGGTTGACCGCGTCATCGGACACACTTTCCCAGCTCAGCAGATGATCCAGATGTCGGGCGAAATCCGGATCAGCGGCGTTGAGACGGGCAATTGCAGTGGACACGGTCATGGCGAGGGCCTCGATTATTAGCGAATGCTCAGGCGCCCTAGGCTACCAGTCCATCCGCGCGGGCACCCGAGAAAAGTGGCTATGACGCGGATAGACGGGCGCGACAGCAGAGGTCGCGCGTTCGAGTCAGCCGCGGTGTCGCGTTTCGACAGCGTGACGCAGGGTGTCGATCAGGCTCTGGATGCGGGCATGCTGCATCTTCATGGATGCCTTGTTGACCACCAGGCGCGAGCTGATCGTGGCGATCAGGTCCTGAGGCTCCAGGCCATTGGCGCGCAGGGTATTGCCGGTGTCGACCACGTCGATGATCTTGTCGGCGAGGTTGATCAGCGGCGCCAGCTCCATCGAACCGTACAGTTTGATGATGTCGACCTGGCGGCCTTGCTCGGCATAGTAGCGCTTGGCTACGTTGACGAACTTGGTGGCAACCCGCAAGCGGCCCTTGGGCTCGGGAGCACCGACCACGCCTGCGGTCATCAGCTTGCAGCGGGCGATCTGCAGGTCCAGCGGCTCATACAAGCCCTGGCCGCCGTACTCCATCAGCACGTCCTTGCCCGCCACACCGAGGTCGGCGGCACCATGCTCGACATAGGTCGGCACGTCGGTGGCGCGCACGATCAGCAGACGCACGTCTTCCTGGGTGGTTGGAATGATCAGCTTGCGGCTCTTGTCCGGATTCTCGGTCGGCACGATACCGGCCTCGGCCAGCAATGGCAGGGTATCGTCGAGGATGCGGCCTTTGGAAAGCGCGATGGTCAACATTGGAACGTCGGTCCTTAAGCGGCTACAACCGACCCGGTCATCGACCCGGCCGTGTTCAATTCAATGGGCGCATCCTTGCGCCGACGAGGCACTAGCCCGGTACGCGACGGATCTTCGCACCCAGCATCTGCAGTTTCTCTTCGATGCATTCGTAACCACGGTCGATGTGGTAGATGCGATCGATCAAGGTATCGCCTTCGGCGACCAGCGCCGACAGCACCAGGCTGGCGGAAGCACGCAGGTCAGTGGCCATGACCGGTGCACCTTTGAGTGCCGGCACGCCCGTGACGATGGCGGTGTTGCCCTCGACCTGGATATGCGCGCCCATGCGGTGCATTTCGTACACGTGCATGAAGCGGTTCTCGAAGATCGTCTCGATGACCGCGCCGGTGCCTTCGGCAATGGCGTTGAGCGAGATGAACTGTGCCTGCATGTCGGTCGGGAACGCCGGGTACGGGGCGGTACGCAGGTTGACGGCTTTTGGCCGCTTGCCATGCATGTTCAGCTCGATCCAGTCCTCGCCGGTGGTCAGGTCGGCACCCGCTTCCTTGAGCTTTTCCAGCACGGCTTCAAGGATGGTCGGGTCGGTGTCCTTGACCTTGACGCGGCCACCGGTCACGGCAGCTGCAACCAGGTAAGTACCGGTCTCGATACGGTCGGGCATGACGCGGTAGCTGGCCGAGTGCAAACGCTCGACGCCATCGATGGTGATGGTGTCGGTACCCGCGCCTTGCACGTTGCCGCCCATGGCATTGATGAAGTTGGCCAGGTCGACCACTTCCGGCTCGCGTGCGGCGTTTTGCAGCACGCTGCGGCCCTTGGCCAGGGCAGCAGCCATCATGATGTTTTCGGTACCGGTCACGCTGACGGTATCGAAGAAGAAGTGCGCACCGCGCAGGCCGCCTTCAGGTGCCTTGGCCTTGATATAGCCGCCTTCGACTTCGATCTTTGCACCCATGGCTTCCAGGCCGCGGATGTGCAGGTCGACCGGGCGCGAACCAATGGCGCAGCCGCCTGGCAGGGCCACTTCGGCCTCGCCGAAACGGGCAACCATCGGGCCAAGCACCAGGATCGAGGCGCGCATGGTCTTGACCAGCTCGTAAGGTGCGACCAGGGTCTTGATGGTGCGTGGGTCGATTTCCACCGCCAGCTTTTCGTCGATCACAGGCTCGATGCCCATGCGGCCGAACAGCTCGATCATGGTGGTGATGTCGTGCAGGTGTGGCAGGTTGCCCACGGTGACCGGGCCGTCAGCCAGCAGGGTCGCTGCCAGAATCGGCAGGGCCGCGTTCTTCGCGCCCGAAATGCGGATCTCGCCGTCAAGGCGAGCGCCGCCAGTAATAATCAGTTTGTCCATTGGAGTCTCGCCGCCAAGTTGGCTCAGGTGCGCTCAGCCCAGGCTGCGCTGCTGAAAAATTTCATGGTTACCGCATGGATGCTACCGTTGGCGATCCAGGGATTAAGGTGAGCATAGATCGCCTGCTGACGCTTGACCGGGCTCAGGCCAGCCAACTCGTCGCTGATCACGTTCAACTGGAAGTTGCAGCCTTCGCCTTCAACTTCGACCCGGGATCCCGGCAATTTTTCTTCAAGGAAGCTCTTAACTTCTACAGCCTGCATGCTCAACCTCAATCGGCGCCCGATGCGCACGGGTCGGCCATCATACAAAAAAGCCCCTCGCCTGCGAAGCCCACCGAGGGCGTGCGCTGACCGAGGGGCCTCCATCAGTGGCAAGCCATCAGCCCGCCAGCACTTCATCGAGGTCATAGACCTCGGCAATTTCCCGCATGTCGTCGGGCATCCCGCGGACCTCGCATGCCTTGCCGCCGGCCTGGCCATCGCGGATGAACGCCAGCAGCAGCGACAGCCCGACACTGGAAGACTTCTCCACCGCCGTGCAATCGATTATCAGGCGGGGCTCGCGGGAAGCTTCGACCAGCGCCTTGCCTTGCTTGCGCAAGGCCGGGCCGCTGCGGTAGTCCAGCACACCGACCAGGCGCAACACGCCCGGTTCGGCCATGTTCACGCCGCCCTCGCTCATTGCACAGCCTTGTCAGACGAAGTGTCGGCAGTCTGCTTGGCCTTGGCCACTTCGCCGGCCCAGCCGTCGATGGTCTTGTCCAGATTGTTGCCGTTACGCTGCATGGCGTCGGCGAACTGGTCGCGGAACAGCTTGCCGATGTTGATACCGTTGACGATGACGTTGCGTACCTTCCACTCGCCACCCAGGTTTTCCATGGTGTACTGCACCGGGTAGACGGCACCGTTATTGCCAGTCACCTTCATGCCGACGCTGGCGCGCTTGCCGTCATCAGCTTTGGCCGGGTCGACGGTAATGCCCTGGTTGTTGTATTCCAGCAGGGCGTTGCCATAGAACTGCATCAGGCTGCGCTTGAAGTTTTCCTGGAAGCGCTGCATCTGCTCAGGCGTGGCCTTGCGCGAGTACTTCACGGTCATGATGCTTTTCGAAATACCGTCGGCATCGACCACCGGGCCAAGGATGCGGTTGAGCGCCTCGTAGAAGGCCTGCGGGTTGGACTTGTACTGCTCCTTGTTGGACTTGAGGTCACCCAGCAATTCATTGGTCGTGCCCTGCACCACATCGTGCGGAGACTGCCCGGGCGCTGCGAATGTCAGCAGGGGAAAGGCCGCCAGCAGGACCAGCAGGCCACGTCGCAGGATCGAAATCATGGAAACTCCTTAATTAGCCGGTTGTGCTTCTTTCGGTTCCTTGCCCACGGTATTGAGCAGGAACTTGCCAATCAGATCTTCCAGTACCAGCGCCGACTGGGTGTCATGGATGGTTGCGCCTTCCTTGAGCACCTCTTCCTCACCGCCGACACTGATGCCGATGTACTTCTCGCCAAGCAGACCGGCGGTCAGGATCGAAGCAGTGGAGTCCGTCGGCAGGTTGTCGACCTTGCCGTCCAGCTGCAGGGTCACCCGGCCGGTGTAGGAATCACGGTCCAGATCGATGGCGGTGACCTTGCCGATCGTCACACCGGCCATGGTCACTTTAGCTCTGACCGTCAAACCGGCGATATTGTCGAAGTAGGCATAAACTTTATAGGTATCGCTGCTCGGGCTGGCCGATAGCCCGCTGACACGCAGGGCCAGCAGCAGCAACGCCAGGATCCCGGCCAGAAGGAACAGGCCGACACCGATTTCCAGGGTGCGGTTTTGCATCAGAAATCTCCAAACATCAAGGCGGTCAGAATAAAGTCCAGACCCAGTACAGCCAACGAGGCATAAACCACGGTCTTGGTGGTGGCACGGCTGATCCCTTCTGAGGTGGGCTCGCAGTCATACCCTTGGAATACGGCGATCCAGGTCGTGACGAAGGCGAACACCAGGCTCTTGACCAGCCCGTTGAGCACGTCGTCGGTAAAGGAAACACTGTTCTGCATGTTGGCCCAGAACGAGCCTTCGTAGACGCCCAGCCAGTCCACAGCGACCCACGAGCCACCCCAGATGCCGACCACGCTGAAGATCAGCGCCAGCAGCGGCAACGAAATGAAACCGGCCCACAGGCGTGGCGCAACGATGTACTTGAGCGGGTCGACACCGATCATCTCGAGGCTCGACAGTTGCTCGGTGGACTTCATGTTGCCGATTTCGGCGGTCAGCGCCGAACCTGCCCGGCCCGCGAACAGCAGTGCGGTAACCACTGGGCCCAGCTCGCGCAGCAGGGTCAGGGCGACCATCTGCCCCACCGCCTGCTCGGAGCCGTACTTGGTCAGGATGCTGTAACCCTGCAGTGCCAGCACCATGCCGATGAACACACCGGACACCGCGACGATCGCCAGCGACAGCACGCCCACCGAATACAGCTGTTTGGTCAGCAGCTGAAAACCGCCGCCGATGCCGCCACGGCCGACCAGTGCATGGAACAGGAACAGGCAGGAACGCCCGAGCACGGCCAGCACGTCGATCGCCGAGCGACCAAACAGGCGGATACGTTCAAGCAAGGATTTTCTGCGCATCAACGCGCCCCCAACAGATCGGCGCGGTAGTCAGGCGCAGGGAAGTGGAATGGCACCGGGCCGTCCGGATCGCCCTTCATGAACTGGCGAATACGCGGATTGTCCGAGCCCATCAGCTCATCGGGCGTGCCCTGGCCCAGCACCTGGCCGTCACCCACTACGTAGATGTAGTCGGCGATACTGGCGGTTTCGGCCAGATCGTGGGATACCACGATGCTGGTGATACCCAGCGCGTCATTGAGCAGCCGGATCAGGCGTACCAGTACACCCATGGCGATCGGGTCCTGGCCGACGAACGGCTCGTCATACATGAGGATCTGCGGATCCAGCGCAATCGCCCGGGCCAGCGCCACGCGCCGTTTCATGCCTCCGGACAGTTCGTCGGGCATCAGGTCGATGGCACCACGCAAGCCCACGGCCTGCAGCTTCATCAACACGATGTCGCGGATCATCTCGTCCGACAGCTGGGTGTGCACGCGCAGCGGGAAGGCAACGTTCTCGAACACATCGAGGTCGGTGAACAGGGCACCGCTCTGGAACAGTACTCCCATCTGCTTGCGCGCATCGAACAGGTCGCTGCGCGACAGGCTCGGCAGGTTCTGCCCGGCAACCCATACTTCACCAATGGACGGACGCAACTGCGCGCCCATCAGGCGCAACAGCGTGGTCTTGCCGCAACCCGACGGCCCCATGATGCCGGTGACCTTGCCACGCGGAATGCGTATGTCGACATTGCTGAAAATGCTGCGCGAACCGCGCTTGAAGGTGACGCCCTTCAACTCGACCGCGTAGGCGCTATCCACACTCATCTAGACTCCTTGCTAGTACAGCCATGTCCTAATGGACGCCGGCCCTCATCTTGAAGACACACGCGCCCCTGGCGGGCCGAATAGCGGCGAACTATAGCACCGCTGACAGGGTGGCCCCAAGGCCATGGAGCGAGTCGTTCAGGCCAGCGACAGGCTTCGATGTCTTTTCATTGCACAATCGAAAGGGTGAGGCTTTCTTACATTGCGGCTATAATCGCCGCCTTTTCATCAGGCATTGCTTTTCGACATGAGCCAATCCAGTGAGCTGATCCAGTCCGCCCAGCGCACCCTGCGCCTGGAAATCGAGGCCGTACAAGGTTTGACGGCCAGCATCGATGCCAACTTCGTCAAGGCCTGCGAGCTGATCCTGGCGAGCAAGGGCCGCGTCGTGGTGGTCGGCATGGGCAAGTCTGGGCATATCGGCAACAAGATCGCCGCAACCCTGGCCAGCACCGGCACGCCGGCGTTTTTCGTGCATCCGGCTGAAGCCAGCCATGGCGACATGGGCATGATCACCCGTGGCGATATCATCCTGGCCCTGTCCAATTCCGGCAGCACCGCCGAAATCGTCACCTTGCTGCCGCTGATCAAGCGCCTTGGCATCGAGCTCATCAGCATGACCGGCAACCCCGACTCCCCGCTGGCCCAGGCCGCCGAGGTCAACCTCGATGCCCGTGTCGCCCATGAGGCTTGCCCACTGAACCTGGCGCCCACCTCATCGACCACGGCAGCACTGGTGCTGGGCGACGCCCTGGCCATTGCCCTGCTCGAAGCGCGCGGCTTTACCGCAGAAGACTTCGCCTTCTCGCACCCCGGTGGCGCACTGGGCCGCCGCCTGCTGCTCAAGGTCGAGAACGTCATGCACGCTGGCACCGAACTGCCCCAGGTACAACGTGGCACACTGCTCAAGGACGCCCTCCTTGAAATGTCCCGCAAAGGCCTGGGCATGACCGTGGTCGCCGAAGCGAACGGCACGCTGGCCGGGATCTTCACCGACGGCGACCTGCGCCGCAGCCTGGACCGCAACATCGACGTGCACACCACCCTGATCGACCAGGTCATGACCGTGCACGGCAAGACAGCCCGCGCCGAGATGCTCGCCGCCGAAGCACTGAAGATCATGGAAGACCACAAGATCAGCGCCCTGGTGGTGGTGGACAAGGACGACCGCCCGGTCGGTGCCCTGAACATGCACGACCTGCTGCGCGCAGGCGTGATGTAAATGAGAACGACGCAAATGACCCAGAACCTGATGCAGCGCGGCAAGGCCATCAAGCTTGCCGTGTTCGATGTGGACGGTGTGCTCACCGATGGCCGCCTTTACTTCCTCGAAGATGGCAGCGAATTCAAGACGTTCAACACCCTCGACGGCCAAGGCATCAAGATGCTGATGGCTTCGGGCGTGACCACGGCAATCATCAGCGGGCGCAAAACCCCGGTGGTCGAGCGTCGCGCAAAAAACCTCGGCATCCCGCATCTGTTTCAGGGCCGCGAAGACAAACTGGTGGTGCTCGACGGCCTGCTCGCCGAACTGGGCCTAAGCTATGAGCAGGTCGCCTATCTGGGCGACGACCTGCCCGACCTGCCGGTCATTCGCAAGGTCGGCCTGGGTATCGCCGTGGCCAATGCAGCGCCCTTCGTTCGCCAGCATGCCGACGGCGTGACCCAGGCACGCGGCGGCGAGGGCGCCGCTCGCGAATTCTGTGAGCTTATCATGCAGGCCCAGGGCACCCTGGACGCTGCCAACGCCAACTACCTGTAGGTTGCCCATGTTCAGCAAGAAAGCCCGCAATATTGCGCTGCTCGCGGTGATCGCCGCCCTGCTGGCGGCAATAGGCTACTGGAATGTCAGCCCCGAGAGCTTCCTCGACAAGCCGGTAGCGCAGGTCGACGAAAGCGCGATCGACTATTATGCGATCAACGCCCACAGCGTACAGTTCTTGCCCGATGGCAAGCTGCAGTATGAAATGACCGCCGACAAGGTCGAACACCTCAAGGCCACCGAGGTCACACTGGTGACCACGCCCGACCTGCATATGTACCGCGGCACCGAATACCCCTGGCACATACAGAGCGTGCGCGCCGAGGTCAACCCGGACGGCACCGAGGTCGAACTGATCGACAAGGTGCGCGTGGCCCGCACCGATGAGAAGCAGCGTGAAACCATCATTACCAGCTCACGCATGACCGTGTTCCCGCAGAAGCAATATGCGCAGACCGAGCAAGCCGTTAGAATCGACGGCGCCGGTGGCACAACTACGGGCAAAGGAATGAAAGCGTATTTGAAAGAAGGCAGGATGGACCTGCTCTCTAACGTAAGAGGACAGTATGAGGCTCGTTAAAACCCTCCCCCTTTTGCTCAGCCTGAGCGCAGCACTGGGAAGCGCGAGCGCCTTCGCCCTGCCGACCGACCGTGACCAGCCTATCCGCATCCAGGCCGACAACGCGCACCTGGACGACAAGCAAGGCGTAGCCACCTACACCGGTGACGTGATCATCACTCAGGGCTCGATGATGATCAAAGGCAATACCGTGACCATGACCCGCGCCGCCAACGGTGACATCGACGTGGTCACTTCGGTGGGCAACCTGGCCTATTTCGAGCAGCAGCAAAGCGCCGCCAAGCCTGACAAGATGAAAGGCTGGGCCGTGACCATCCAGTATCAGGCGCAAAAGGACACCGTGATTCTCACCGACCGCGCCAAGGTCGAAAACGAAGGCAACACCACCGAAGGCGAGAAGATCGTCTACAACACCAAGTCCCAGGTTGCGACCGCCGGTCGCGGCGGCAACGTGACCCAGCCACGTCAGCGCATCGACATGGTGATCCAGCCGAAGAAGAAGGCCGAGTAAATGGCAACCCTCAAAGCCCAGCACCTGGCCAAGAGCTACAAAGGGCGTCAAGTCGTGCGTGACGTCAGCCTGTCGATCGACAGCGGCCAGATCGTCGGCCTGCTAGGCCCCAACGGCGCAGGCAAGACGACCTGCTTCTACATGATCGTCGGCCTGGTCCAGGCCGACCAGGGGCGCGTGCTCATCGACAACCTCGATGTCAGCCATCAGCCCATGCACGGGCGCGCACGCGCCGGCATCGGCTACCTGCCGCAGGAAGCTTCGATCTTCCGCAAGCTGTCGGTGGCCGACAACATCATGGCCATCCTCGAGACCCGCAAGGAGCTCGACCGTGAGGGCCGCCGCAAGGAGCTGGAAAGCCTGCTGCAGGAGTTCCACATCAGCCACATCCGCGACAACCTCGGCATGAGCCTTTCCGGCGGCGAGCGTCGCCGTGTCGAGATCGCACGCGCCCTGGCAACCGCCCCCAAGTTCATCCTGCTGGACGAACCCTTCGCTGGCGTCGACCCCATTTCGGTCGGTGACATCAAGCAGATCATCCACCACCTCAAGGCCAAGGGCATCGGCGTACTGATCACCGACCACAACGTCCGCGAGACCCTGGATATCTGCGAAACCGCCTATATCGTCAATGACGGGCAACTGATCGCCGAGGGCGATGCGCAGACCATCCTGGCCAACGAACTGGTCAAGGAAGTTTACCTGGGTCACGAGTTCCGACTCTGATTCAGGGACGCGCCTGGAGCACTGGTTTTACAGCCTTGAATGGGCTTAAGTTGTTACAGTGCTCTAGGCAAACGCTACAATTTAAGGCATAAAACTTGCTTGAAATTGGCGCTCCGGCGCCCTCGTGTAGTGGATGGCGCATGCGCGCCGGCGAACAAGGTATTAGCCCCTGCCATGAAACCATCGCTCGTCCTAAAAATGGGCCAGCAACTGACGATGACCCCGCAGTTGCAACAGGCCATCCGCCTACTCCAGCTCTCTACCCTGGACCTTCAGCAGGAAATCCAGGAAGCGCTGGAGTCCAATCCGATGCTCGAACGTCAGGAAGACGGCGAAGACTTCGACAACAGCGACCCGATGGCGGATAACGCCGAGAGCAAGCCGGCCGCCGAAGTCCAGGACAACAGCTTTCAGGAAAGCACCGCCAGTGCCGAGACCCTGGAAGACGGTGAGTGGAACGAGCGCATCCCCAATGAGCTTCCGGTCGACACGGCCTGGGAAGACATCTACCAGACCAGCGCCAGCAGCCTGCCGAGCAACGATGACGACGAGTGGGACTTCACCACCCGCACATCAGCCGGCGAAAGCCTGCAAAGCCACCTGCTGTGGCAGCTGAACCTGGCACCGATGTCCGATACCGACCGCCTGATCGCAGTCACCCTTATCGACAGCATCAACGGCCAAGGTTATCTGGAAGACACGATCGAAGAGATCTGCGCCGGTTTCGATCCGGAGCTGGATATCGAACTGGACGAAGTCGAAGCGGTGCTGCACCGTATCCAGCAGTTCGAGCCTGCAGGCGTCGGCGCACGCAACCTGGGCGAGTGCCTGTTGCTGCAACTGCGCCAACTTCCGGCCAGCACACCATGGATGGCCGAGGCCAAGCGCCTGGTCACCGAGTTCATCGACCTGCTCGGCGGGCGTGACTACAGCCAGCTGATGCGCCGCATGAAGCTCAAGGAAGACGAGCTGCGCCAGGTCATCGAGCTGGTTCAGAGCCTCAACCCGCGCCCGGGATCGCAAATCGAGTCCAGTGAGCCGGAATACGTGGTGCCCGATGTCATCGTGCGCAAGGACAGCGATCGCTGGCTGGTCGAACTGAACCAGGAAGCGATCCCGCGTCTGCGGGTCAACCCGCAATATGCCGGCTTCGTCCGCCGGGCCGACACCAGCGCCGACAACACCTTCATGCGCAACCAGTTGCAGGAAGCACGCTGGTTCATCAAGAGCCTGCAAAGCCGCAATGAAACACTGATGAAAGTCGCCACACAGATCGTCGAGCATCAGCGCGGTTTCCTGGACCACGGCGACGAGGCAATGAAACCCCTGGTACTGCATGACATCGCCGAAGCCGTGGGCATGCACGAGTCGACCATCTCGCGGGTGACCACGCAGAAATTCATGCACACGCCACGCGGCATCTACGAACTGAAATACTTTTTCTCAAGCCACGTCAGCACCTCCGAGGGCGGAGAATGCTCGTCCACGGCAATCCGCGCGATCATCAAGAAACTGGTTGCGGCGGAAAATCAGAAAAAGCCATTGAGTGACAGCAAGATCGCTGGTTTACTGGAGGCACAAGGCATCCAGGTAGCCCGTCGCACCGTCGCCAAATACCGCGAGTCTCTCGGCATCGCACCGTCGAGCGAACGCAAGCGACTGATGTAGCCCCTCGGATCTGCCACAGCGTTTGTGGGGCAGGTGCAAGACCTGCCTCTTTATGCACGGGCAACAAAGGAGAAGCTGTATGCAAGTCAATATCAGTGGACAGCATGTAGAAGTCACCGAGCCGCTGCGCGATTACGTGCTTGAAAAGCTCGCCCGGGTGGAGAGTCACTTCGACAAGATCACCAACGTGCAGGTCATCATGAAAGTCGAGAAGCTGCAGCAGAAGGTCGAAGCGATCCTGCAGATTCCAGGCGGTGAAGTGGTTGCCAACGCCGAACACGAAGACATGTATGCAGCGATCGATGCCTTGGCCGACAAGCTCGACCGCCAACTGAAAAAACACAAGGAAAAACAGCAAAGCCTGCTGCAAGGTGCAGCCGCCCGCTGATCCCCTCATCCATGATCCGACTTGAAACCATCCTGACCCCCGGCCGTTCCCTGGTGAACGTGCCGGGTGGCAGTAAGAAGCGCGCCTTGGAAAAGGTCGCCAATCTGATTGCCGATCAAATACCCGAGCTGGAGATGCAAGACGTCTTCGAAAAGCTGATCGCTCGTGAAAAGCTCGGTTCCACAGGCTTCGGCAATGGCATCGCCATACCTCACTGCCGGCTCGAAGGCTGCACCTCTCCCGTCAGTGCCCTGCTGCACCTGGATGCTCCGATCGACTATGACGCCATCGATGGCGCGCCAGTCGACCTGCTGTTCATCCTTCTGGTGCCGGAGGCTGCCACCGACGCCCATCTGGAACTGCTGCGCCAGATCGCCAGCATGCTGGATCGCAAGGAAGTTCGCGAGCGCCTGCGTGCCGCCAACAGCAGCGAGGCCCTGTACCAGGTAGTCCTGGACGCACAGAACGAGCACTGAACATGCGCCTGATCATCGTCAGCGGCCGGTCCGGCTCCGGCAAGAGTACCGCCCTCGACGTGCTGGAAGACAACGGCTTTTACTGTATCGATAACCTGCCTGCCGGTTTACTGCCGCAGCTGGCGGAAAACGCGTTGATCCATACAGAGTTGCTGCAACCGAAAGTGGCAGTGTCCATTGATGCCCGCAACCTGCCCAGCCACCTGTCACGCTTCCCCGAACTGCTCGCCGAAGCGCGTGGCCGCCATATCCAGTGCGATGTGCTGTTTCTCGACGCCGACGAGGACACGCTGCTCAAGCGTTTCTCCGAAACGCGCCGGCGTCATCCGCTGACAAATGCAGATCGCTCACTGGCCGAAGCGATCCGCGTGGAAAGCGAACTGTTGGGGCCAATCTCCGACCTCGCCGACCTGAAGATCGACACTACCAGCCTCAACCTTTACCAACTGCGCGACTCGATCAAGTTGCGCCTGCTCAATCAACCTGAGCCCGGCACCGCATTCCTGGTCGAATCGTTCGGCTTCAAGCGTGGCATGCCGGTCGATGCAGACTTGGTTTTCGATGTACGCTGCCTGCCCAACCCTTACTGGAAGCCCGAACTGCGTGAGCATTCTGGCCTGGATCAGCCGGTTATCGATTACCTTGCCGCGCAGCCGGATGTCGAAGAGATGTTTACCGATATCTCGACCTACCTGCTCAAATGGCTGCCCCGCTTTGCCGCCAGCAACCGCGCCTACGTCACCATCGCCATTGGCTGCACAGGTGGCCACCACCGCTCGGTGTACATCACCGAGCGCCTCGGCCAGCTGCTGCAACAGTCCTTGAAAAACGTCCAGGTCCGCCACCGCGACCTCTAGCCCACAGGATCCGCACCACGATGCCCGCCCGCGAAATCACCATCATCAACAAGTTGGGCCTGCATGCCCGGGCGGCCGCCAAGTTCGTCGGCGTAGCCGGGCGCTTCCCCTGCCAGGTGCGGGTGGGCCGCGCACCCGACAAGCTGGTGGACGGCAAGAGCATCATGGCCGTGATGATGTTGGCGGCAGGCAAAGGCACCCAGGTGCACCTGCACACCGAGGGTGAGCAGGACAACGATGCGCTGGAAGCGCTGGTAGCGTTGATCAACAACTACTTCGACGAAGGCGAATAAGCCACCCCAAATCCAGGCTGGCCTCATCGCCGGCAATGCCAATTCAAGACATCGCCGTATCCATCACCATCATCAGGCAAAAACCCACGCACAGCCCGAGGCTGGCCAAACGGTGATGCCCATTGCTGCGCGACTCGGGGATGATTTCCTGGGTCACCACCAACAACATCGCCCCTGCCGCGCAGGCCAGGCCCAGCGGTAGCAGCAATTCGGCGACATTCACCAGCCAGGCACAGATCACCGCTGCCAGTGGCTCCACCAACCCCGACGCGGCACCGATCAGAAACGCCTTGAACCGCGGCATCCCCGCCCCTGCCAGCACCAGCGCAATGACCAACCCTTCGGGTACATCCTGCAAGGCGATACCCATGGCCAGGCTGTCAGCGTCGGCCATGCCACCGCCCGCCGACACACCGATAGCCATGCCTTCAGGAATGTTGTGGGCGATGATGGCGATCACGAACAGCCAGATTCGCGCCGCGATCACCGGCTGCCTCTCGTTGCCGACCAAGGCCTCGGGCGAAGCACCCGAGACTTTCAGATCGACCACGAACAGGCACATCGCACCGAACAGTAAACCGGCACTGATCAGGCCTCCCGCGCCCCAAGGGCTGAAACCTATGGACTGAGCGGCATCCAGCCCAGGGATGATCAGCGAGAAAGCGGTGGCCGCCAGCATCACACCGGCCCCGAAACCCAATAAGGTATCGGCCAGGGCCACCGGCATGTTGCGAATCACCAGCACCGGTACCGCGCCCAGCGCTGTTCCCAGCGCGCACAATGCGCCGCCCTCAAGGGCACGCAACATGCGTGGGTCCAGGTCCAGCCAGGCGATGCCCCGGGCCACCAGCAGGGCTGTGCCAACCAAGAGCAGCAAAGTACCCAGCGCCAGCCGGAACAGGCGCACACTACTGACCGACATCACCTCTGAGCGCATACCGGTCCGACTCACTGGCTGGCTTCGAGATAACGACGTTCCACTTCGGCCCAGTCAATTACGTTGTAGAAAGCCCCAATGTATTCCGGGCGACGGTTCTGGTACTTCAAGTAGTAGGCATGCTCCCACACATCCAGGCCGAGGATCGGTGTGTTGCCATGCATCAGTGGGCTGTCCTGGTTGCCGCTGCTTTCCACCACGAGTTTCTGCTCAGGGGTCACGCTGAGCCAGGCCCAGCCGCTGCCGAAGCGGGTCAGCGCAGCTTTGGTGAAAGCTTCCTTGAACGCCTCGAAACCACCCAGTTCAGCCTCGATGGCCTTGGCCACCAGGCCCTGTGGCTGGCCGCCGCCTGTGGGCGACATGACCTTCCAGAACAGCGAATGGTTGGCGTGACCACCCCCATGGTTGGTCACCGCGCCTCGCAGGTTCTCCGGCAACTGCTTGACCGCAGCAACCAGCTTTTCAACCGGCCATTCAGCCCACTCGGTACCTTCGACCGCGGCGTTGAGGCCGTTGACGTAGGTCTGGTGGTGCTTGGTGTGGTGGATTTCCATGGTCTGGGTATCGATGTTCGGTTCCAGCGCATCGTAGGCATAGGGCAATGCAGGCAAGGTATGAGGCATATCAATGGATTCCGTAAGCTTGGGTTGTGGGCGGCAGGTCCGGCTGGGCAGCCAGTTCACTGGCCAAGGGCGCCTGGCGATCGAGCAGACGCTCGGTGCGCGGATACTGGCCGTACTCGGCAATGAAGCTCAGCAATTGGGTGTAAGTGCGCCCGCTGTGGCGCAGCGCGGCATCACGCAGCGCCTGCGGCAAACGCGCTTGCTGGCTGGCCTGGAGCAGGCGCTGGTGAGCGGCGCACAGGTAGTCGACGCTCTCCTGCGGCTGGTTCAGGCGCAGGTGCAGGTCGGCCAGGTTGTGATGGGCGACGACGAACGCCGCCACCGCTTCGTCGACGTCATGCCAGCGCTCCAATAGCACCTGGGCCAGAGCCAGGGCTTGCAGGTAGAGTTCCCGGGCATCGACCAGCTCGCCCTGTTCGAACAGGCGATTGGCGGCCTCGGTGGTGCGTTTCCAGTGCTGCATGACACGTCTCCTGGGCGATGACGCGGGTCAGATGCCCCCAGCGGTGAGTTTTTCCGGGTCCAGCAGCGCCTCGAGCTGATCGCGCGACAGGTCGGTATGCTCCAGCGCCACGTCGATGATCGGCCGGCCCTGCTTGTAGGCGGTCTTGGCGATCTCGGCGGCCTTGAGATAGCCGATGATCGGGTTCAGCGCGGTGACCAGGATCGGGTTGCGCGCCAGGGCTTCCTTGAGCTTGTTCTCGTTGACCTTGAAGCTGGCGATGGCCTTGTCGGCCAGCAGGCGGCTGGCATTGGCCATCAGCTCGATACTCTCCAGCAGGTTGCGGGCAATCACCGGCAGCATCACGTTGAGCTCGAAGTTGCCCGACTGGCCGGCAACGGCGATGGTCGCGTCGTTGCCGATCACCTGGGCGGCAACCATGGCGGTGGCTTCCGGGATCACCGGGTTGACCTTGCCCGGCATGATCGAGGAGCCAGGCTGCAGGCCTTGCAGTTCGATTTCACCGAGGCCGGCGAGCGGGCCGGAGTTCATCCAGCGCAGGTCGTTGGCGATTTTCATGAGTGCCACGGCTGTGGTCTTGAGCTGGCCGGACAGCGCCACGGCGGTGTCCTGGGAGCCGATCAGGGCGAACAGGTTCGGTCCTTGGGTGAACTCGACCTGGGTGAGGCCGCTCAGCTGACGGGCAAAGCCTGCGGCGAACTGCGGGTGGGCGTTGATCCCGGTGCCCACGGCAGTGCCACCCTGGGCCAGGGCCTGCAGGCTCGGCAAGGTCGCTTCGATATACGCCTTGGCGCCGTTGATCTGTGCTGCCCAGCCATCGAGCACCTGGCTCATGCGCACCGGCATGGCATCCATCAGGTGGGTACGGCCAGTCTTCACGTACTGATGCACCTGCACCGATTTGGCTTCGATCACCTGAGCCAGGTGAGCCAGGGCGGGCAGCAACTGCTCATGCAGCGCCAGTGCGGCACTGACGTGGATGGTGGTCGGGATGATGTCGTTGCTGCTCTGGCCACAGTTGACGTGGTCGTTGGCATTGACCGGCTCACCGAGCAGGCGGCTGGCCAAGGTGGCGATCACCTCGTTGGCATTCATGTTCGAGCTGGTGCCGGAGCCAGTCTGGTACACGTCCACCGGGAAGTGCTGGATGAAGTCCTCGGCAAGCAGCTGCTCGACCGCCTTGACGATGGCTTGGCCCTGGGCGGCGGAAATTTGCTCAAGCTCGATGTTGGCCTTGGCTGCCGCAGCCTTGGCCAGCAGCAGGGCACGAATGAACTGGGCCGGCATACGCTGACCGCTGATCGGGAAATTGTCGACCGCGCGCTGGGTCTGGGCGCCGTACAGGGCCTGGGCCGGCACTTGCAGTTCACCCATGCTGTCACGCTCGATACGGGTATCACTCATCATCAAATCCTTG
This sequence comes from Pseudomonas sp. M2, assembly GCF_015751845.1. Classification (NCBI taxonomy): domain Bacteria; kingdom Pseudomonadati; phylum Pseudomonadota; class Gammaproteobacteria; order Pseudomonadales; family Pseudomonadaceae; genus Pseudomonas; species Pseudomonas sp. M2. The sequence continues at coordinate 3,472,638 of NZ_JADOUD010000001.1, read as the reverse complement.
CATCAGTTCATCGGGGGAAATGGACGGCAGCAACCGGCAATTGGCCAGTTGCAGAGCGTAGGGTTGCCAGCGCTGGTTCTGTTCGCGGCGGTCCAGGTTGCGCAGTTCAAGCAGAGGGCGCCAGGCCTGGTCCAGGCACTGGCAACGCCAATGCCATGGCAGCATGCGATCGCAAGCGGTATCCAGCAGCAGGCGGAAGGAAGTCAGAGCCACCGTCCATGGCGAGGTATCCGTGCAGCACACCAGGTAGCGGCCTTCGGCAAGGTAGTGCTCGATCAGGCGCGGCTCGTCGGGTTCGAGCGCGCAGCGGATGCGCCGGCTGAGCCAGCGCCAGTTTTCCAGGTAGGGCAGTTCGCGCAGGACAGGTTTCATGAACATCATCACCAAAGCTTTGGGTAATGATATTCATTATTAAATGATAAACGTAATCACTTCAAGCGCGGATTGAGCAAATAAAAACCCGGCACAGTGGCCGGGCTTTTAGGTTTTGCTTAACGCTCAAGCAACTCAGCTACCTGCAACGGTCATCCGCTCGATCAACACCGAGCCGGTGTGAATATTGCTGCGGGTTTCAAGATCGCTGCCAATCGCGACAATCTGCTGGAACATGTCCTTCATATTGCCGGCAATCGTCACTTCCTGCACCGCATGCTGGATCTCGCCATTCTCAACCCAGAAACCTGCGGCACCCCGCGAGTAGTCGCCCGTGACCATGTTCAGGCCATGGCCCATCAGCTCAGTCACCAGCAAACCGCGCCCCATGCGCCGGATCAGTGCCGCCTGATCTTCGATGCCATGGGTGACATACAGATTATGCACGCCACCGGAGTTGGCCGTGCTTGGCAAGCCGAGCTTGCGACCGGAATAGGTGCCCAGCAGGTAAGACACCAGCTCCCCTTTATCGACAAACGGCTTGGCATAAGTCGCCAAGCCATCACCGTCGAATGCCGCGCTGCCAAGGGCACGCGGAATATGCGGGCGCTCGTCCAGCGTCAGCCAGCTGGGGAACAGACGCTGGCCAATGGCACCATCGAGGAACGACGACTTGCGGTACAGGTTGCCACCAGAAATGGCCGACAGGAAGCTGCCGAACAGACCACCCGCCAGCTCGGCGGAGAACAGCACCGGCACTTCGCATGTCTTGACCGGACGCGCACCGAGTCGGCTGGCTGCTCGCTGTGCCGCGCGCTGGCCAATGCTGCGCGGGTCGGCCAACAGGTGGCCCTGGCGGTTGACGTCATACCAGTAATCACGCTGCATCTGGCCTTCACCTTCAGCGATCATCACGCAGCTCAGGCTGTGCCGGGTCGATGCGTAGCCACCGATGAAGCCATGGCTGTTGCCATATACACGGCAGCCCTGGTGGGTATTGAGGGTGGTGCCATCGGCGTTGAGAATGCGCGGGTCAGCGTCAAACGCCGCAGCCTCGCAGGCCAGCGCCATCTCGATGGCTTTCTCGGGCTCCAGATCCCAGTCATGGTAAAGGTCCAGGTCAGGGATCTCGCGCGCCATCAGTGCCGCATCAGCCAGCCCCGAGCACTCGTCTTCGGAGGTGTGCCTGGCAATGGCCAGGGCGGCGGCAACGGTTTCGCGAATAGCCTCCGGCCCACTGGCCGAGGTGCTGGCCGAGCCCTTGCGCTGGCCGACATAGAGGGTGATGCCAAAGCCTTGGTCGCGGTTGAACTCTACCGTCTCGACCTCACGCTGGCGCACCGTGGTGGACAAGCCCTGCTCCAGCGATACTGCCACTTCGCAGGCGCTGGCACCCTGCCGGCTCGCCTCGGCGATGATCGCTTCGACCTGCTCCTGCAATGCTGGCAGGTCCTTGGGGCCTACGCTCTGGACTGCACTCATGGTTTTCTCCACTCAAATTCTGCGTTCGGCGAGGGTCATTCTACGACCGGGCCGGACAAGCGGCCCCCGGGTGGTTATCATGGCGGCAATTTCTATGCCTTGTACGAAAAGTGCCTGCGCGGCGACTTTTCATAAAACTTAAACGGACTGCCACCATGGTTGATTCATACGACGACGCCTTCGACGGCGAAAAAAGCAAAACCCAGATCAAGCGCGAGTTGCATGCGCTGGTCGAACTCGGCGAACGCCTGACCACGGTCAAGGCCGATACCCTGGCGCGCCTGCCGTTGACCGACGAGCTGCGCAAAGCCTTGGCCGAAGCCTGCAAGCACACCGCCCATGGCGCACGCAAACGGCATATGTCGTTCGTCGGCAAACTGATGCGCGACCAGGACCTGGACGCCATCCACGCGGTGCTCGAGCAGATCGACAGCTCCAGCCGCCAGTACAACGAACGCTTCCACAACCTGGAGCGCTGGCGGGACCGCCTTATCGACGGTAACGACGAGGACCTTGAACGCTTCGTCAACGAATACCCCGACACCGACCGTCAGCAACTGCGTTCGCTGATCCGTCACGCTCAGCACGAAAAGGCGCGGAACAAGCCGCCTGCCGCTGCACGCAAGGTCTTCAAGTACATCCGCGACCTCGACGAACTTCAGCGCGGCCTGCGCTGAGCCCCGCCACCTGGGGCTGCCCTGCAGCCCCGGGGCATGCATCACGCGCCGGTACCACCGACGGTGATCGCGTCCAGCTTCAAGGTCGGCTGGCCAACCCCTACCGGCACCGATTGCCCATCCTTGCCGCACGTGCCCACACCGCTGTCCAACGCAAGATCGTTACCCACCATCGACACTCGGCTCATGGCCTCGGGCCCGTTGCCGATCAGCGTCGCGCCCTTGACCGGCGCGGTGATTTTCCCGTCTTCGATCAGATAGGCTTCGCTGGTGGAGAACACGAACTTGCCGCTGGTGATGTCCACCTGGCCACCGCCAAGGTTGGCGCAGTAGATGCCTTTCTTCACCGAGGCGATGATTTCCTGCGGGTCGCTTTCGCCGGCACGCATGTAGGTGTTGGTCATGCGTGGCATCGGCAGGTGGGCATAGGATTCCCGGCGGCCGTTACCGGTCACGGCCATCCCCATCAGGCGTGCATTGAGTTTGTCCTGCATGTAGCCCTTGAGCACGCCGTTCTCGATCAGCGTGGTGCATTCGGTCGGCGTACCTTCGTCGTCGACACTCAGCGAGCCTCGGCGGCCCTCGAGGGTGCCGTCGTCCACGATAGTGCACAGGCTCGAAGCCACCTTCTCGCCGATCCGGCCACTGAACGCCGAACTGCCCTTACGGTTGAAGTCGCCTTCCAGGCCGTGACCGACCGCTTCATGCAACAGCACACCCGACCAACCAGAACCCAGCACCACCGGCAAGGTACCAGCTGGCGCAGGAATGGCCTCCAGGTTCACCAAGGCCTGGCGCAGCGCCTCACGGGCATAACCCATGACCCGTTCCTCGGTGAAGAAGCGGTAGTCGGTACGCCCGCCGCCGCCCTGCCCGCCCCGTTCGCGCCGACCATTTTGCTCGACGATGACACTGACGTTGAAGCGCACCAGCGGCCGCACGTCAGCGGCCAGGCTGCCGTCGGCCGCAGCAATCAGAATGCGCTCCCAAACCCCGGCCATGCTCACGCTGACCTGCTGGATACGCGGGTCGAGCGCCCGCGTGGCGGCATCGACACGTTTGAGCAGCTCGACCTTTTCAGCACGGCTGAGCACGTCCAGCGGGTTGTCCGGGGCATACAGGGCCGTCACGTCCTGGCTGCGGAACGCCTGGACAGTGCCATTCTGGCCGGCGCGGGAAATCGAACGCGCCGCACGGGCTGCCGAAGTCAGAGCCTCGAGGTTGATCGCGTTGCTGTAGGCGAAACCGGTTTTCTCACCCGACTGGGCACGCACGCCCACGCCCTGGTCAAGGTTGAAGCTGCCCTCTTTGACAATGCCGTCCTCCAGCGCCCAGGTTTCCGAGATCTGGCCCTGGAAGTACAGGTCGGCGGCGTCGATGCCCGGCCCGGCCAACTCGCCCAGTACAGCCTGCAGGCTGTCCAGGGTCAGTCCGCCTGGGGCCAGGAGCTGCTCGCTGACGGTGGATAACATCTGGCTCATAGTCACTCCGAGGTGTGCGCAGGCCGCAAGGCGTCCTGCGAAAAAAAGCGCCGGTGCGAGGCAACCGGCATGCGCGCCCGAATGGACGCTTGTTCATCACTGTCGCGCTCGGCGAGCAATACCGCTTCGCCCTGCGCCTGTTCGGCGACGATCCGCCCCCAGGGGTCGACGATCGCCGCGTGCCCATAGGTCTCCCGCGGGCCTGGATGGGTACCGCCCTGCGCTGCGGCCAGCACATAGCACTGTGTTTCGATCGCCCGGGCACGAATCAGCACTTCCCAGTGCGCCGCGCCTGTGACCGCAGTAAATGCCGCAGGTGCCGTAATCAGTTGCGCGCCGGCACTGCGCAGCGCGCTGTACAGTTCCGGGAAACGCAGGTCGTAGCAGACGCTCAAGCCAAGGCGCCCTGCCGGCGTGTCGGCCACCACCACTTGCGCGCCATGGGCATAGTCGTCGGATTCACGGTAACGGCCGCGGTTATCGGCCACGTCCACATCGAACAGGTGCAGCTTGTCGTAGCGCGCCACCACCTCGCCGTGCTCGTCGATCAAAAGCGAGCAGGCATGCGCCTTGGCATCAGGCTGATCGGCAGGTGGCAGCGGCAAGGTGCCGGCAACAATCCATAATCTGAGGTCGCGGGCCGTGCGTTTCAACCAGGGCAGTATCGGCCCCTCACCCAGCGCCTCGGCCCGGCCGAGCGCAGCGGCGTCCTTGCGCCCCATGGCGGCGAAATTTTCTGGCAGCACCGCCAGCCTCGCGCCGCCGAATGCCGCCTGTTCCAGCAAGGTACCCGCACGCTGCAAGTTGGCCAGCACATCGTCCTGGCTGACCATCTGGATGACCGCTACCTTCATGGGCACTCCTGGCACTACTTGTTGAACGGTTTCACAAAGGTGATTCTAGGCTCTTTCCACGGCCCTTCGATGCGATAGTGCACGCTGGCGAAGCGCGATACCCGGTCACCGATCAGCCTATCGACCAGAAACAGCGCCCCACCGACCGCCGGTGCGCCGACGATCAGCGCGGCCAGCGGCAGGTTGTTGGTCACTGGCAGGGAGACCTGCAGGTTGGCGTCGACCCGGTCGCGAACGAGGTCCAGCGTACCGTCGAGCTCGAAGTTGCTCGAAGGCCCGGTCACGCTGATCGGCTCGCGGGTCACGTAGACGCCGTCACTGGCTACCAGCAAGCCTTTTACCCGGTCATAGGCCAGGCCCTTGTCGAACAGGTCGGAGAAGTCCAGGCGCAGACGCCGGCCGATGGAGTTGAAGTTGAGCAGGCCGAACACCCGCAAGGCTTGCGCGCCGCCCTCCACTTCGACGAACTGCCCTGTGCGCAACGCCGCATCCATGCTGCCTGAGAAACGGTTTAGGCCGACCCAGGCTGGCGAACCGGGCCAACGGCCATCCACATCCAGACGGAAGTCACGACTGGTCACGGTAGGCGCGAAGCCCCAGGCCTTGAGCACGTCGGCCAGGTTCTTGCCATCCAGGCGGCCCTTGTACCAACTGCTGGTGGCGCCGCTGTAACCTTCCCAGCCGCCCCGGCCGTCGATGTGCAGGCCTTTGAAGACGAGGTCGATATCCTGAGCTGCCACCCCTCGAGCGGTCGGGCGCAGTTTCAGCGCCAGGTTGCCGTACAGGTCGTCGCCGCGGTACAGCTTGTCGATGGTCAGGTCCAGTGCCGGTACCTTGCGTGGGTCGAACGAGGCCAGCGGGTCAGGGCCTTCCTCGGCCTGTGCCTGCGCCGGGTCCGCTGGTGGCAGGCGCAAGGTCTGCAGGCGCACGGTCATCGGTGCGCCCTTGGCATCGGGTAAACGTGCATTGCCGATGACTTCCTTGCTGTCCAGGCGCAGATCCCACGCTGGGCCTCCCCGGGCCAGACGCACGACCGCCTGGTTCAGGTCCATGCCAAGGGCCTTCAACTGGCCGATGCTCAGGTCTACGCTCTGCAGAGTCTGCCGGGCACTTGCGCCAGGGTCGTCGCCACTCATCTGCGTCATCTGCGCCTGCCAGGGCGCCAGGTCCAGGCTCTCGAGGCGCCCCCGTACACGCAGGCCCTGCCCAGCTGGCACCTGCGCCTGCCCTGCCCCCAGCAGCAGTTCGCCGCGACCTTGCGCCAGGTTTTGGCTGGGCGCGGCATAGGCAAAGCGGGCAAGGTCGGCGTAGGCAGCATCCAGACGCCGCTCAGGCCCCTGCAGGCTCATGCTGAATCGGCTCTCACGGGTATCTGCTGCGGCCTTGCCGAACGGCGCAGGCAAATCGATTGCAAGGCCTTTGAGCGACGAATTCACGCTCAGACTGTTGTCGCGGCTGCCAAGGTTGAGTTGCAATTGATAGGGCAGGTCACCGGACGCCGGCAAGGGCTGCTTGAACTGCAGCCAGTCGGTCAAGGCCCGGAGCGCCACGTGGCCATTCGCGCTGATACGCGTCTGCATCTGCCCAGGCTGGCCCCCGGCGGTTATCTGCGCGGTCACCGGCTTGCCAAATGCCTGCAGGGCGATGTTCTTCCCGCTCAGCCCCTTGTCGAGATCGAAACTGAAATCGCCCTTGAGTCGGCTCAGCTCCAGGCTTGGCGGCGCAACCTTGAGGCGTGCATCGGAGGTGGCAAAGTCGACCTGTACCTTCGGGCGTTGTCCTCGGGCCAGGGGGATGTCGAGCTTGAGCTTGCCCTTGAGCGGCCCCTCGCCCTCCCATCCTGCGAAAATTTCGCCCGTGCCGATAGGCGCTTCCTTGAGAATCCTCAGACCATCGCCGAGGCTGCCGTCGAAATTGCCATCAAGGTACAGGCGGCTTTGCTCGGCACCCTCCACATGGGGAATGTTGACACTGACGTCACTTACCTGGGTGTCCAGCAACAGGCCTTTATGGGCCTTGATGCGCACGCCACTGTCCTCGATCAGCACATCGCCATCGACGTTTTGCACCTGTGGCCAGCCAGGCTGGAAGTTCAGGGCGGCGTCGTGCACCTTGAAGAACAGGCTGATGCTGCGCGATTCGGGGCTGGCACCGTGGTTCAGCGAACCTTGGTACTGGAAGTAGCCTTCATCGACGTTGCCCTTGACGATGGCACTGCGCAGCCACTCATCGAGCGCCGGGCTGAGCACTTCAGGCAGGTATTTGGCGGTGTAGCGCCCATCGCCCTCGGTCAGGCCTACGCGCAGGTCCATATAGCTCTCGCTGCCTTCATTGAACAGCAGGCGAATCAGGAAATCCCCGGCGATCTTGCCCTCTTCGCCCAGCACTTTCAGGTAGGGGGCAGCCAAGGTAAAACCCTCTTTGTCGAGGGTATAGGTCAAACGGGCGTTGGCTTTCTGATAATGCCAAGGTTTGGCGAAGATCGGATACAGATGCAACATGAAAGCGTCGGTATCCAGGCGCAGCTCGCCATGGCCCAGGTCTCCGCTGATGCTGCCGCTGACATTGCCGGCAGCGGGTGCGCCGTGGTAGGCGTCAAAACCCACTTTTTCCAGATTGGCAGCGAACTGCAGCCGTTGATCACCCTCGGCCTTGGGCCGCAAGTCGAGGCGCAAGTTGCGCACGGCACCAGTCACATTCAGCGCATCGACCGCAGTCATGAATTTTTCAGGCAGTGGCGCCAGTGCATCTATCAAAGGCGTCAGCGGCGCAAGGTCAAGGCGGTCGGCCTGCACCTGCCAGCTTTCCCCTGCGGGTTCCTCACCTGCGCGCTGACGCACCTGCAGCTTCGACTCCCAGCGAGCCTTGCCGATGTTGGCAGCCAGTGAATCGACAACCACATCGAACCCTTGCTCGCGACGCTGGAACCAGGCCGAGACCGCCAGGTTATCCAGTGTCACCGCCTGGCGCTGGGCATAGGCGCCGCGCAACTGAGGGGCATTGAGCCGGACCACCGCCTGCTGCAACCGGCCCTCGTCCCAGTCAACCCAGAATTCACCACCGGCGCGCAGGGCTTGGGCCTGCCACTGGCCGAGCAGGCGTGGCGGCAGCCAACGCGCCCAGTCGCTCTGCGGCAGGCTCAGGTAAGCCTCTGCCTTACCATCGCGCCAGGCCTGGGGCGTTACCCGGCTGCGCAGGTTCAGTGCCAACGGCTGGCCGTCAGGCAGGGTCGCACGCAGGTCCAGCGCCTGACGTGAAGCGCCGGCCTGCAGGCCAAGGCTGACATAGGTAAGAGTCAACGGGTCACGCTGCCAAGGCTGCAGGGTAACCTGGCTGTCGAATACGTCGATACGGCCCAACTGTTGCAAACGCTGCAGCACCTCGGCCGGGTCCAGCGGCGCGTCGTCCTTTTTCGGTAAGCCTTCAAGCGCCCAACCGCCCTGCTCGTTCTCACGCAGGATCAGTTGCAGGCCCGCCAACTGGATATGCGCCAGGCGTACTTCGCGTGCAGTGAGGCTGGCCCAGAGGTCCGGCACCAGCTTGACGTCATCCAGGCGCAACGCCGAAGCGCCCTCGCCCAACTGCAGGTCACGTACCCGCAGCACCGGCGCCAGGCCACTCCAGCGCCCTTCAAGCGCCCCCACATGCACCGGCAGGCCCAACGCCTGCTCGGCCTTGCTTTCAAGGTCGGCGCGGTATTCGGCCACCAGTGGCACCAGCTCCCGGCCGAGGCTGACATAGAGCGCCACCAACACAGCCAGCAGGGCGCAGATGCCCAGCCCCCAACGGGTCAAGGCGACAAGAACGCGGGTCAGACGTCCCATGGCCAAGGCCCTCCAGGTCGTTTATCCATGATGGCTCGAAGCAGCGGTTTTGCCAGCCCGAGCACCTTGGGCTGGGTATCAGAAAGCCTCAGAGCAGCACCACATCGTACTGCTCCTGCGAGTACATCGACTCGACCTGGAAGCGAATGGTTCGACCGATGAACGTTTCCAGCTCGGCCACGTTGCCGGACTCTTCATCGAGCAAGCGGTCGACCACCTTCTGGTTGGCCAGCACCCGATAGCCTTCTGCCTGATAGGCGCGGGCTTCACGAAGGATCTCGCGGAAAATTTCGTAACAGATCGTTTCCGGAGTCTTCAGCTTGCCACGCCCCTGGCAGGCGGTGCAGGGTTCGCACAGTACCTGCTCCAGGCTCTCGCGCGTACGCTTGCGGGTCATCTGTACCAGGCCCAGTTCGGTGATGCCGATGATGTTGGTCTTGGCATGGTCACGTTCGAGCTGCTTTTCCAGCGTACGCAGCACCTGGCGTTGATGGTCCTCATCCTCCATGTCGATGAAGTCGATGATGATGATCCCGCCAATGTTGCGCAGGCGCAGCTGCCGGGCGATTGCCGTGGCCGCTTCGAGGTTGGTCTTGAAAATGGTCTCTTCGAGGTTGCGGTGGCCGACGAAGGCGCCGGTGTTGACATCGATGGTAGTCATTGCCTCGGCGGGGTCGACCACCAGATAGCCGCCGGACTTGAGCGGCACCTTGCGATCCAGTGCGCGCTGGATTTCGTCCTCGACGCCGTACAGGTCGAAGATCGGCCGCTCACCCGGGTAGTGCTCCAGGCGGTCGGCGATCTCCGGCATCAGTTCGGCAACGAACTGCGTGGTTTTCTGGAAGGTTTCCCGTGAGTCGATGCGAATCTTCTCGATCTTGGGGTTGACCAGGTCACGCAGTGTGCGCAAGGCCAGGCCAAGATCCTCGTAGATGACCGTCGGCGCGCCGCAGGTCTGGATCTGGCTGCCAATCTGCTCCCACAGGCGGCGCAGGTAGCGGATGTCCTGCAGGATCTCTTCGGCCCGTGCGCCCTCGGCAGCAGTGCGCAGGATGAAACCGCCGGCGTTCTTGATGTCTTCGCTGTCCATGCAGTCACTGACCACCTGCTTGAGGCGATCACGTTCGGCTTCGTCTTCGATCTTCAGGGAAATGCCGACATGGCTGCTGCGCGGCATGTACACCAGGTAACGCGACGGTATGGACAGCTGGGTGGTCAGCCGTGCGCCCTTGCTACCGATGGGGTCCTTGGTCACCTGCACCACCAGGGCCTGGCCCTCGTGTACCAGTGCGGTGATGGTCTCCACGGCAGAACCTTCGCGCTGGGAAATCTCCGAGGCATGAATGAACGCGGCGCGCTCCAGGCCGATATCGACGAACGCCGCCTGCATGCCTGGCAGCACCCGCACCACTTTGCCCTTGTAGATATTGCCGACGATGCCGCGACGCTGGGTGCGCTCGACGTGCACTTCCTGCAGCACCCCGTTTTCCACCACCGCCACACGCGACTCCATCGGGGTGATGTTGATCAGGATCTCTTCACTCATGGCAGGCTCTCGTCAAAGGTCTTCGGTAATCATGGATCGCGGGCGCCGGGCTGGCTACTGCTGCTTTGTTACCTCAGGAGAAAGCGCCGGCACCTGCCAGCAGGCGATACCGAATTGGGCGAGCAGCTCGGCCGTCTCGCTCAGGGGCAGGCCGACTACCGCCGAATAGCTGCCCTGAAGGCCGGTCACGAATACCGCCCCCAAGCCCTGGATGGCATAACCGCCGGCTTTATCCACTGGCTCGCCACTGGCCCAATAGCGCTGTGCTTCTTGCGGGTCGATGGCGCGAAAACGTACGTTGCTGGTGACGCAGACACTCAGGCAGCACTGGCCATCGCTCAGCGCCACCGCCGTCAACACCTGATGTTCGCGCCCTGCCAGGTCGGCCAGCATGGCCAAGGCATCTTCACGGTTTTCCGGTTTGCCGAGAATACGACCATCGAGCACCACCGCAGTGTCTGCGCCGAGCACCACGGCCGGGCCGGCAAGACTGGCAAGGCCAGCCTCGGCCTTGCTCCGGGCCAGGCGTTCGACATACGCCACGGCGCTTTCGTCTGGCAGCGGGGTTTCATCGATGGGGGCGCTGGTGACGGTGAACGGCACGCCGATCTGGGCCAGCAATTCACGACGACGGGGCGAGCCGGAGGCCAGGTAAAGTGGTTTCATGCAGACATCTCCCTGTCGGTGGCGGCGGCGCCGTCAGTTGATATGCAAACGCCGGCGCAGATCACGCAGGGCGAAGCTGATCCACGGCCAGAGCAAGGCGCTGATGACCGCCGACCAGACCAGCGCCAGCGTCGGCAAACGGTTGCCGGTGAGCGCACTGAGCCACAACTGGATCAGCTGGGCGATACCGAAGATCACCAGGATTACCAGGCTCTGCTGCCACATCGGGAACATGCGCAGACGCTGCTGCAGCGACAGCACCAGGAAGGTGATCAGGGTCAGGACCAGGGCATTTTGCCCGAGCAGCGTGCCGTACAGCACGTCCTCGGCCAGACCCAGCACGAACGCAGTGGTCATGCCGACCTTGTTCGGGACCATGAGCGTCCAGAACGACACCAGCATCGCCAGCCACATGGGCCGGAACACCTCGAGAAACGGTGGCATGGGCGAGACGCTGAGTAGCAGGCCAATGGCGAAGGTCAGCCAGATGACCCACCCGTGGTTACGGCGCGTTTTGGCCATCATTGCCTCCGAGGCTGGGCGGGTGCCGCAGGCGCTGCGGCAGGGCTGGCGGGTGCCGGGGCCGGTGCTGAAGCGGCCGGGGCCGGGGCCGCTGTGGCAGGTACCGCCGGCGTGGCCGGGGCCGGCGCTGCCGCTGCAGGCGTGCCGGGGGCAGCCTGTTCGCCATTGGCGCCAGGCTGAGCAGGGTTCGCTGCGCCCTTGCGGTCCGCCTCTTCCTGGGCGAGCGCCGCGTCGGTGGCACGCTGCTCCGGAGAACGCCGGTCGCTGAACACCAGCAGCATGTAGCGGCTGCGGTTGAGTGCGGCGGTAGGAATGGCGCGAACGATGGCGAACGGCTGGCCGGAGTCATGGATCACTTCGTTGACCGTGGCCACCGGGTAGCCGGCCGGGAAGCGCTGGCCCATGCCGGAGCTCACCAGCAAGTCGCCTTCCTTGATGTCAGCCGTGTCGGCAACATGACGCAGCTCCAGACGCTCCGGGTTGCCAGTACCGCTGGCAATCGCGCGCAGGCCGTTACGGTTGACCTGTACCGGGATGCTGTGGGTGGTGTCGGTCAGCAGCAACACTCGTGCGGTGTAGGGCATCAGCTCGACCACCTGGCCCATCAGGCCGCGGGCATCGAGCACCGGCTGGCCAAGGAACACACCGTCGCGCTCGCCTTTGTTGATCAGGATACGGTGGGTGAACGGGTTGGGGTCGACGCCGATCAGCTCAGCCACCTCGACCTTCTCGTTGACCAGTGCAGAGGAGTTGAGCAACTCGCGCAGGCGCACGTTCTGCTCGGTCAGGGCCGCCAGCTTCTGCAGGCGCCCCTGCAGCAGCAGGGCTTCGGTCTTGAGTTTCTCGTTTTCCGCGATCAGTTCGTTACGGCTGCCGAACTGGCCCGCAACACCTTGCCACATCCGCTGAGGCAAGTCGGTGATCCAGTACGATTCCATCAGTACCAGGCCCATCTGGCTGCGCACGGGCTTGAGCAGGTCAAAGCGCGCATCGACCACCATCAGCGCGACCGAAAGCACCACCAGTACGAGCAGGCGCACGCCCAGCGAAGGGCCCTTGGAGAAAAGCGGTTTAATGGGCCGTTCCTCGTGGACGACTCAGGAAGTCATTGGACATGGGACAACGCACCAGCCTGGTTGCGGGTTGACGGAAGCGGCGCCCCAACGGACGCCAGCCCAACGCATACAGGTAGCACTGCGCGTGCCACCTGTAAACCGGGCGCTCGATCACTCGCTGGAGAGCAGGTCCATCGCGTGCTTGTCCATCATCTCCAGGGCGCGACCGCCGCCACGGGCCACGCAGGTCAGCGGGTCCTCGGCAACGATCACCGGCAAGCCGGTTTCCTGGGCCAGCAGCTTGTCGAGGTCGCGCAGCAGCGCGCCACCACCGGTCAGCACCAGGCCACGCTCGGCGATGTCGGAGGCCAGCTCCGGCGGAGACTGCTCCAGGGCGCTTTTTACGGCCTGAACGATGGTCGCCAGCGACTCCTGCAGGGCTTCGAGCACTTCGTTGGAGTTCAGGGTGAAGGCACGTGGCACGCCTTCGGCCAGGTTGCGGCCGCGCACGTCGACTTCACGCACTTCGCCGCCCGGGTAGGCGGTACCGATTTCCTGCTTGATGCGTTCGGCAGTGGATTCGCCGATCAGGCTGCCGTAGTTGCGGCGCACATAGGTGACGATGGCCTCGTCGAAGCGGTCGCCGCCAACGCGGACAGACTCGGCGTAGACCACGCCATTGAGCGAGATCAGGGCGATTTCAGTAGTACCACCACCGATATCGACGACCATCGAGCCACGGGCTTCTTCGACCGGCAGGCCCGCACCGATGGCAGCGGCCATTGGTTCTTCGATCAGGAACACTTCACGGGCACCGGCACCCAGAGCCGATTCACGAATGGCGCGGCGCTCTACCTGGGTCGACTTGCACGGCACGCAGATCAGCACGCGAGGGCTGGGCTGGAGGAAGCTGTTCTCGTGAACCTTGTTGATGAAGTACTGCAACATTTTTTCACAAACGCTGAAGTCGGCGATGACGCCGTCCTTCATCGGACGAATGGCAGCAATGTTGCCGGGCGTACGGCCCAGCATGCGTTTGGCTTCGGTACCGACGGCGACGACGCTTTTCTGGTTGCCGTGGGTACGGATGGCAACTACCGAGGGCTCATTCAGGACGATACCGCGCTCACGCACGTAGATAAGGGTGTTGGCAGTACCCAGGTCGATGGAGAGATCGCTGGAAAACATGCCACGCAGTTTCTTGAACATGGGAAAGTGACCCTGGGGAAAGCGTGGGTAAAAAAGTGCGGCAAACTCTAACAATGGCAGGGATTTTGGGCAAGGAGCCAATATGTTAAATTGGTCGTTTTTCCGAGCACGCCAGCAGATGATCGCGGCCGTATGACCGCCAGAATGCCGACATGTTCCTCATCACGGACCTTATTCCGTTCTTTGTTTCCCCTGGAGATACCCATGGCGCTTGAACGCTGCGACGTGGAAAAGATCGCCCATCTGGCCCGCCTGGGCCTGAATGAAGGCGAACTGCCACGCATTACCGATGCACTGAACAGCATTCTCGGGCTGGTCGACCAGATGCAAGCGGTCGACACCACCGGCATCGAGCCCCTGGCCCACCCCCTGGAGGCCAGCCAGCGCCTGCGTCCCGACCAGGTCACCGAAAGCAACCAGCGCGATGCCTACCAAGCCATCGCACCAAAGACCGAAAGCGGTCTGTACCTGGTTCCCAAAGTCATCGAGTAAGGGATAGTGCCTGCCATGCATCAATTGACCCTGGCCGAGATCGCCCGCGGGCTCGCCGACAAGTCGTTTTCCTCCGAAGAGCTGACCGGCGCCCTGCTGGCGCGCATCCAGCAGCTCGACCCGCAACTCAACAGCTTCATCAGCGTCACCGAGGAGCTGGCCCTGGGCCAGGCCCGTGCCGCCGACGCCCGTCGCGCCGCCGGTGAGACCGGCGCACTGCTGGGCGCCCCTATCGCCCACAAGGACCTGTTCTGCACCAACGGCGTACGCACCAGCTGCGGCTCGAAGATGCTCGACAACTTCAAGGCGCCGTATGACGCCACCGTGGTCGCCAAGCTGGCCGAGGCCGGCATGGTCACCCTGGGCAAGACCAACATGGACGAATTCGCCATGGGGTCTGCCAACGAATCCAGCCACTATGGCGCGGTGAAAAACCCCTGGAACCTCGAGCACGTGCCAGGCGGCTCGTCCGGCGGCTCCGCTGCGGCCGTGGCTGCCCGCCTGCTGCCGGCGACCACCGGCACCGATACCGGCGGCTCGATCCGACAGCCGGCAGCACTGACCAACCTCACAGGCCTAAAACCGACGTACGGTCGCGTTTCGCGCTGGGGCATGATCGCCTATGCCTCCAGCCTCGACCAGGGTGGCCCGCTGGCCCGCACCGCCGAAGACTGCGCGCTGCTGCTGCAAGGCATGGCCGGTTTCGACGCCAAGGACTCCACCAGCATTGACGAGCCGGTGCCGGACTACAGCGCCAACCTGAATGCCTCGCTGCAAGGCCTGCGCATCGGCCTGCCGAAAGAGTACTTCGGCGCCGGCCTCGACCCGCGCATCGCCGAACTGGTCCAGGCCAGCGTCAAGGAGCTGGAAAAGCTCGGCGCAGTGGTCAAGGAAATCAGCCTGCCGAACATGCAGCACGCAATCCCTGCGTACTACGTGATCGCGCCGGCCGAAGCCTCTTCCAACCTGTCGCGATTCGACGGCGTGCGCTTCGGCTACCGCTGCGACGCCCCCAAAGACCTGACCGACCTGTACAAGCGCTCCCGTGGCGAAGGCTTCGGTGCCGAAGTCCAGCGCCGCATCATGGTCGGCACCTACGCCCTGTCGGCTGGCTACTACGACGCCTACTACGTCAAGGCGCAGCAGATCCGCCGCCTGATCAAGAACGACTTCATGGCCGCCTTCGAAGGCGTCGACCTGATCCTTGGCCCGACCACGCCCAACCCGGCCTGGAAGCTCGGCGCCAAGAGCAGCGACCCGGTCGCGGCATACCTTGAAGACGTCTACACCATCACCGCCAACCTGGCGGGCCTGCCGGGCCTGTCGATGCCAGCCGGCTTCGTCGATGGCCTGCCGGTCGGCGTACAGCTGCTGGCCCCGTACTTCCAGGAAGGCCGCCTGCTCAATGTCGCGCACCGCTACCAGCAGGTCACCGACTGGCACACCCGCGCCCCCAACGGCTTCTGAGGAATTCACACATGCAATGGGAAGTTGTGATCGGGCTGGAAATCCATACCCAGCTGGCCACCCAGTCGAAGATCTTTTCCGGCAGCGCCACCACCTTCGGCTCCGAGCCGAACACCCAGGCGAGCCTGGTTGACCTTGGCATGCCCGGCGTACTGCCGGTGCTGAACCAGGAAGCCGTGCGCATGGCCTGCATGTTCGGCCTGGCGATCGATGCCCAGATCGGCAAGCGCAACGTGTTCGCGCGCAAGAACTACTTCTATCCCGACCTGCCCAAGGGCTATCAGATCAGCCAGATGGACTTGCCGATCGTCGGCAAGGGCCACCTGGACATCGCCCTGGAAGACGGCACCATCAAGCGCATCGGCGTAACCCGCGCGCACCTGGAAGAAGACGCCGGCAAGAGCCTGCACGAAGACTTCAGCGGCTCCACCGGTATCGACCTGAACCGTGCCGGCACCCCGCTGCTGGAAATCGTTTCCGAACCGGACATGCGCAGCGCCAAGGAGGCCGTGGCCTACGTCAAGGCGATCCACGCGCTGGTGCGCTACCTGGGCATCTGCGACGGCAACATGGCTGAAGGCTCGCTGCGCTGCGACTGCAACGTCTCGATCCGGCCCAAAGGCCAGGCCGAGTTCGGCACCCGCTGCGAGATCAAGAACGTCAACTCGTTCCGCTTCATCGAGCGCGCGATCAACAGCGAAATCCAGCGCCAGATCGACCTGATCGAAGATGGCGGCAAGGTGGTTCAGGAAACCCGCCTGTACGACCCGAACAAGGACGAGACCCGCTCCATGCGCAGCAAGGAGGAAGCCAACGACTACCGTTACTTCCCCGACCCGGACCTGCTGCCGGTGGTGATCGAGGACAGTTTCCTCGAAACCATCCGTGCCGGTTTGCCGGAGCTGCCACCGCAGAAGGTCGAGCGCTTCCAGAGCCAGTATGGCCTGTCGGCCTACGACGCCAACGTGCTGGCCTCCAGCCGTGAACAGGCGGACTACTTCGAGCAGGTGGTGAAGATTGGCGGCGACGCCAAACTGGCAGCCAACTGGGTCATGGTCGAACTGGGCAGCCTGCTGAACAAGCTGGGTATCGAGATCGACCAGGCACCGGTCAGTGCCGAGCAGCTCGGTGGCATGCTGCTGCGTATCCGCGACAACACCATCAGCGGCAAGATCGCCAAGACCGTGTTCGAGGCCATGGCCGCCGGTGAAGGCGATGCCGACAGCATCATCGAGAGCAAAGGCCTGAAACAGGTCACCGATACCGGCGCGATCGACAAGATGCTCGATGAAGTGCTTGCTGCCAACGCCGAGCAGGTCGAACAGTACCGCGCCGCCGATGAAGCCAAGCGCGGCAAGATGTTCGGCTTCTTCGTCGGCCAGGCGATGAAAGCCTCCAAGGGCAAGGCCAACCCGGGGCAAGTGAACCAATTGCTCAAGGCCAAGCTCGAAGGGTGAGCTTTGTAGGAGCGGCCTCGTGTCGCGAAAGGGCTGCAAAGCAGCCCCAAAGGCTTATGCAGTGACCTGGCCATGGGGCCGCGCTGCGGCCCTTTCGCGACACAAGGCGGCTCCTACAGCCACCGCGCCGCCAAGCGCGCCCAATGGCAGCACCGGAGCATCACCTTGCTAAAAAGATCCATCGCCACCCTGGCCCTGTTTTCCCTGTTGGCCGGCTGCGCCAGCCACGACATCGACCCCCGTGGTTACAACCAGACCGGCACCGCCTCCTATTACGGCGCCCGCCACCACGGCAAACGCACCGCCAGCGGCGAAGCCTTCAACCAGCACGGCCTGACCGCAGCGCATCGCAGCCTGCCCTTCGGCACCCGGGTACTGGTCACCAACCTCGCCAACCAACGCAGCGTGGTGGTCCGCATCAATGACCGCGGCCCGCACACACGCGGCCGGCTGATCGACCTGTCGCGCGCTGCAGCAGAAAAAATCGGCATGATCCGTAGCGGAACGGCGCGCGTGCGGGTACAAGGTCTAAGCGACTGACGCAACGGAGTTCCAACCATTTTCGACCTGGCCACCCTCCCCACCTTCAGCCTCCTGCAACTGGGCATAGCCTTGCTGTTGCTGGTGGCCGGCGCCGAACTGCTGGTGCGTGCCGCCCTTCGCCTGGCACAGCGTGTACACGTACGGCCGCTGATCATTGGCCTGAGCCTGGTGGCATTCGGCAGTACGGCGCCACAGCTGACCGTCAGCCTGCAGGCCGCCTATCAGGGCGCGCCCGATGTGGCCGTGGGCAGCGTGATCGGCAGTAACATCTTCAATGTTCTGGTGATCCTTGGCCTGGCTGCATTGATCATCCCGCTACGCGTGTCCCGCCAACTGGTGCGCTTGGACATTCCACTGATGATCCTCGCCAGCGCACTGGTCTATGCGCTGGCCGCCAACGGCCATCTGGGGCGCGTGGAAGGGCTGGTGCTGCTATCAGGCCTCGTGGGGTATCTGGTCATGCTCTGGCACCAGTCGCGCCACTATGCCCGCACTTACCCTGCACCGCGTGCGCTGGCCAGCAGCGCCGGGCGCTTCTGGACCGGCACACTGCTGCAAGTGGCGTTCGGCTTCGGCCTGCTCAGCCTGGCCGGCCACTTGCTGCTGGAAGCGGCGGTCGAAGTCGCGACCGACCTGGGCTTGTCTGAACGCATCATCGGCTTGACCGTTGTCGCGGTGTGCACGTCACTGCCCGAACTGGCTGCGGCGCTGATTGCCGCCCTGCGAGGGGAACGGGAGATCGCCGTGGGCACGGTGATCGGCAGCAACCTGTTCAATCTGCTGGCGGTGCTAGGCCTGACCGCACTGACTACACCCGAGCCGCTGACCATATCGCCAAACGCACTGGGCTTCGACCTTCCGGTAATGCTCGGCGTCGCGGCGCTGAGCCTGCCAGTGTTCTACTCCGGGTACCGGATTACCCGGGCCGAAGGGCTGGTATTACTTGGCCTTTACCTGGTCTACGGGCTGCACGTGGTGGCGTTCACCATCGGCATGCCGCTGGCCGGCCGCCTGGAACGGCTGATGCTCTTCTACGTTCTGCCAGTGCTCGGCCTGGTGCTGTTGTACACCACTGTGAGGGCCTGGCGGCGGCAGCACTAACGGCGGGAAGGTAGTGTCGCGACGAAGAGCATGGCTTGGGTGGCGCGCCGCACCACTCAAGACATGCACCCTGACTCAAGCCTGCCGGGCTTTCTTCAACCGGAACGCTACCCAAAGCAGCGCAATCCACCCGGGTATCAGCATCACCGAAATACGAATCGGCGGGGTCAGGTACATCACCACCAGAATCAGCACGATAAATGCCAGGCACAGGTAGTTGGTGAACGGGTGCCCCCAGCTCTGGTAGAACGGCTGGATACCTGCCGCCAGCTTGGCCTTGCGGAACTTCAGGTGGGTAATGCTGATGCTCGCCCAGTTGATCACCAGCGCCGACACCGCCAGCGCCATCAGCAGGCCGAATGCATCACCCGGCATCAGGTAGTTGATCACCACGCACATGCCCGTAGCGAAAGCCGACACGCCCAACGCAGTCAGTGGCACACCGCTGCGGCTGACCTTGAGCAGCTGGCGTGGTGCGTCGCCCTGGCTGGCCAGGCCGAACAACATACGGCTGTTGGCGTACACGCAACTGTTGTAGACCGACAGCGCAGCTGTCAGCACCACGATATTGAGGATGGTCGCCACCAGGTCGCTGTCCAGTTCGTGGAAGATCATCACGAACGGGCTGCCACCCTGCACGACCTTCTGCCACGGGTACAGCGACAACAGCACCGCCAGCGCGCCGATGTAGAAAATCAGGATACGGTAAACCACCTGGTTGGTTGCCTTGGGAATGCTCTGGCGCGGGTTGTCCGCTTCGGCGGCCGTGATGCCCACCAGCTCCAGGCCACCAAAGGAGAACATGATCACCGCCAGCGCCATCACCAGCCCGGTGACGCCATTGGGGAAAAACCCGCCGTATTGCCACAGGTTGGCCACACTGGCGTCCGGACCGCCGTGGCCACTGCTCAGCAGCCACGCGCCGAAACCGATCATGCTGACGATGGCCACCACCTTGACCAGGGCGAACCAGAACTCCATCTCGCCATAGACCTTGACCTGGGTCAGGTTGATCAGGTTGATCACCACGAAGAAGATCGCCGCCGTGGCCCAGGTGGGAAACTCCGGCCACCAGTACTGCACATAGATGCCAACGGCGGTGAGCTCGGCCATACCCACGAGCACATACACCACCCAGTAGTTCCAGCCCGAGACGAAGCCTGCGAACTCACTCCAGTATTGGTGTGCGAAGTGGCTGAAACTGCCGGCTACCGGCTCTTCGACCACCATTTCGCCCAACTGGCGCATGATGAAGAAAGCCATCAGGCCAGCGATGGCATAGCCCAGCAAAACGGAGGGGCCCGCCAGCTGGATGGTCTGGGCGATACCCAGGAACAACCCGGTACCGATGGCACCGCCCAGCGCGATCAGCTGGATATGGCGATTCTTCAGCCCGCGCTGCAACCGCTCGGGCGTGCTCTGGTCTTGCATGAAGTGTCCTTAAGCTCAGTGAGGCAGTGTTTTTTGAGGTATGCAGTCAAGGATCTAGATCCATCCGCCCCACTGCAAGATGAAAATACCAATATTGGTGGTGATCGCCGCCATTAGCGTACTGATCACGATGATCGATGCCGCCAGTTCGTGATTGCCGTTGGCTGCCCGTGCCATGACGTAACTGGCCGCCGCAGTGGGGCTGCCGATGTACAGGAACAGAATGCCCAGCTCGGCCCCGCGAAAACCGCAGAGCCAGGCACCGAGCGTGCCGAACAGCGGCAACCAGAGCATCTTCACCAGGCTGGCATCGATGGCCAACTTGCCGCTGTCGCGCAGGGCGTTGAGCGACAGGGTGCCACCGATACAGATCAGCGCCAGCGGCAGGGTCATCTGCGCGAGGTAGTCGCCCGAGGTGAGCAACCAGTTGGGCAGGGGTACCTGCCCGTAGGCCATGGGCGTGGCCAGTAGCACGCTGATGATCAGCGGGTTGCTGAAAATGCTCTTGCAGATGCTCCACGGGTCGGACTTCAGGTCCGGGCTGTATACCGCCAGCACTACGGCTGAAAGCGAGTTGTACAGGAGGATCACCAGGCCTGCGAGCACTGCCCCCAGCGAGATACCGTAGTCCCCGTAAAGGCTGGCGGCCAGGGCCAGGCCGATCACGCCGTTGTTGCCGCGAAACGCACCCTGGGTGTAGATGCCGCGGTCGGCCAGCGGGCTGCGCCAGATTGCCAGGCCCCAGGCCACGGCGAAGCCGACCAGGGTGGCAGCGACGAAATAGAGGATGACACCCGGTTTGATCGCCGTTGCCAGGTCGGCATGGTAGATGCCGAGGAACAGCAGCGCAGGCATGCAGACGTTGAACACCAGTTGCGAGGCAACCCGGTTGAAATTGTCGTCGATCAGGTGAATGCGTTTGAGCAGCACGCCCAGGAACAGCATGGCGAAGACGGGCGCCGTGATGTTCAGCGTCTGGATAAGAAGGGCGAGCATGCGCTAGCGATCCTGAAGGGTTGCCGTTAGGGGGCTAATGATACGCCAACGCGTCAGGAGTTGCGGGGATCAGCTGCAATATAAAGAAATTTCTGTTAGGCCCTATCGCCGGCAAGCCGGCTCCCACTGGTCCCCATCAAGCCTGAATACTGTGGAGCACCTGTGGGCCGGCTTGCCGGCGATAGGGCCGGTACTGCCAGGATAAGTTAGCGCCGCACAGGCCGTTTCTGCAGCTTGCGCTGCAACGTGCGCCGGTGCATGCCCAGCGCCCGCGCGGTAGCGGAGATATTGCCCTCGTGCTCGCTGAGCACGCGCTGGATGTGCTCCCACTGCAAGCGGTCCACCGACATGGGGTTTTCCGGCACCAACGTATCCAGGTCCGTATGCTCCGAAAGCAGTGCCGCCAGCACATCGTCGGCATCGGCCGGTTTGCACAGGTAGTTGCACGCCCCGCGCTTGACCGCCTCGACCGCCGTGGCAATGCTCGAGTAGCCGGTGAGGATCACCACGCGCATTTCCGGGTCCAGCTCCAGCAGCTTGGGCAGCAGCACCAGGCCGGAGTCGCCCTCCATTTTCAAGTCCAGCGTGGCGTAGTCCGGCAGATCATTCTGCGCCAGGACCAGGCCTTCCTCGGCGGAGCTTGCAGTGCTCACGCGGAAACCGCGACGGCTCATGGCACGGGCCATGACCCGCGTGAAGGTGGCATCGTCATCCACCAGCAGCAGGTGCGGCAGCTCTTCGCTTTCGACCTGGTTTTCTTCGCTCATCATTCATCTCCTCGCTTGCCATGGGGCAGGCGCAGTTCGGTCAGGGTGCCACCCTGCTCATGACTATAGAGTTTCACCGAACCGCCCGCACGGGTCACGCTGGCTTTGCTCAAGAACAGGCCCAGGCCGAAGCCTTTGCCTTTGGTGGTAATGAAGGGTTTGCCGATTGCTTCGGCAATGGCCGGCGGCACGCCGGGGCCATGGTCGCGGATGCTGATGACGATGTCCTGGGCGTCCCAGTCCAGGCGTACCTCCAGGTCGTCAGGGCACGCATCGGCGGCATTGTTCAACAAGTTCAGCAGCGCCTGGGTCAGGTCCGGTGGCGGGGTCAGGCGGGGCACCTGGCCGTCGCGCAGACGCTGGAAGCGGTAGCTGGCTTCCGGACGCATCAGGTGCCAACGGTTCAGCGCCTCATCGAGCCACTCGGTCACGTCCTGCTCCACCATCGCCAGGCGGCGATTGGCTTCAGCGGCACGCACCAGTTGCTGCAGGGTTTCCTTGCACAGCTTGACCTGGTCCTGAAGGATCTGCAGGTCCTCCTGCAACAGCGGGTCGGCGTGGTCCTGGCGCATTTCGTTGAGCAGCACGCTCATGGTCGCCAGCGGCGTGCCCAGCTCATGGGCGGCACCCGCGGCCTGGGTGGCCACGGCCAACAATTGTTCGTCGCGCAGGCTTTCTTCGCGCCGTTCGGAGCGCAGTTTTTCCTGACGGCGCAGCTCTTCGGCCATGCGCGCGGCGAAGAAGGTGATCACCGCAGCCGCCAGCGCGATGCTCAACCACATGCCGTAGACCTGCATCTTGTCCCGCGCCATCGGCAGGCCTTCAAGCGGGTAGAACTGCACCAGCAACAGGCTGTAGGCGGTCAGGGCGATACCCGACAGGATCAGCGAGTAGAGCCAGGGCAAGGTCACGGCGGCAATGGCCAGCGGCACCAGGTAATAGGAAACGAAGGGGTTGGTCGAGCCGCCCGAGTAATAAAGCAGCGCGCTGTGGATCAGCAGGTCGCAGGCCAGTTGCAGCGCGTATTCCAGTTCGGTGACCGGCAGCGACAGGCGCAAGCGCAACGCGGTGAAGGCGCACAGCAGGGACGACAGAGCCAGGGTCGCGGCCAGGGAAAACCACGGCAGCGGCAGCAGTTCGGTCCAGTAGGCAACGCCCACCGAGCCTGCCTGAGCGGCCAGGACCAGAACGCGAATGACAGTCAGGCGCCAGAGGTTCTGGCGGGTAGCGGACAGCGGTTGTGCGGCGGCGAGCATGAGCTCTCCTGATGAGTGCTCCAGGACAATCGGCTGGAGTATACCGAAGGCGCGCGCCCAGCTGCAGCGATGCGGCAAAGCGCCACAGTTTGTCACAGCTTCATGATGGCACTTTTGAACCCACTACACTGATCCCGGTCTGATGGGCCATGCGTGGGATGGATGGCCAGAACCCACGCCTTTCATTGCCAAGGAGTATCACATGCCTAACCCTCGTCGCGGCGCTGCCCTGATCCTGTCCTGCGGCCTGCTCGCCAGCCTGCCGGCGCTGGCGGCTGATGAGCCGCGCTACAACCAGATATCGCTGCGCGCAGAAGTCAGCAAGGAAGTGCCCCGCGACCTGATGGTCGTGACCCTTTATAGCGAAGCGCAGAACACCGACCCGGGCAAGCTTGCCAAACAGATCACCGAAACCATGAACAAGGCCGTGCAGCAGGCCCGCCAGGTCAAGGACGTGAAAATCAGCCAGGGCAGCCGCAACAGCTACCCGGTCTACGACAGCAAGGGGCAGAAGATCACCGGCTGGCGCGAGCGTGCCGAAGTGCGCCTGGAAAGCGCCGACTTCCCGGCCCTCTCTCAGCTCAGTGCCGACCTGCTGCAAGACCTTAAGATGGGCGGCATGGACTTCTCCATCGCCCCGGCCACGCGCAAGGCCAGCGAAGACGCCTTGCTCAAGGATGCGGTCAATGCCTTCAAGGCCCGTGCGCAACTGGCCACCGAAGCCCTGGGTGGCAAGGGCTATAAAGTGGTCAGCCTGAACCTCAACAGCAGCGGCTACCCACGCCCCTATCTGCGCAGCGCGCCAATGGCCATGAAAGCCATGGGTGCCGACGAAGCAGCACCGGCGCCGGATATCGAGGCGGGCACCAGCGAAGTCAGCATGAACGCTGACGGCCTGATCGAAGTGCAGATGCCTTGATCAACGCAGGCGATACAAGGGGCGCATTGCGCCCCAGCAGCACAAATAGAGACATTTCCTACGCACTCAAATAG
Source organism: Pseudomonas sp. M2 (assembly GCF_015751845.1). NCBI lineage: Bacteria > Pseudomonadati > Pseudomonadota > Gammaproteobacteria > Pseudomonadales > Pseudomonadaceae > Pseudomonas > Pseudomonas sp. M2. Next base: position 3,448,447 of record NZ_JADOUD010000001.1, on the reverse strand, counting down.
TGCTTCCTACAAATTCCCTCCCGCGAAACATCCCGCAAAAAGCCATCATTTTGCCCTCGCAAACGTTCAACTTCCTCGAAAGTTATACATATGCGACATCCATGTACGCCCGTACTACTTTTCTGACGCCAACTATCCTTCGCAGTGTTGCATTGGGAACACACCCTGCATAAGTATCCGCAGGTCGGCTCACGAGGCCACCTCGAATCAGAAAAATGACAACAATGAGGCCACCATGCTCAAACACGCAGTCATTCCGTTCCTGCTCGGCGCAGGCTTGCTGACCGGCGCTCCGCTTGCCCACGCCGCGTCCAACCTGGTGTTCTGCTCCGAAGGCAGCCCCGCCGGCTTCGACCCGGGGCAATACACCACCGGAACCGACTTCGATGCCTCGGCCGAGACCGTGTTCAACCGCCTGACCCAGTTCGAACGTGGCGGCACCGCCGTTATCCCCGGCCTGGCGACCAAATGGGAGGTGTCCGACGACGGCAAGACCTACACCTTCCACCTGCGCGAAGGGGTCAAGTTCCACACCACCGATTACTTCAAGCCAAGCCGCGAATTCAACGCAGACGACGTGCTGTTCACCTTCAACCGCATGCTCGACAAGAATCACCCGTTCCGTAAGGCCTACCCCACTGAGTTCCCCTACTTCACCGACATGGGCATGGACAACAACATCGCCAAGGTGGAGAAGCTCGACGAGCACACCGTCAGGTTCACCCTCAACCAGGTGGACGCCGCGTTCATCCAGAACCTGGCGATGAGCTTTGCCTCCGTGCAGTCGGCCGAGTACGCCGACCAGTTGCTCAAAGAAGGCAAGGCTGCAGACATCAACCAGAAACCGATCGGCACCGGCCCGTTCGTGTTCAGCAAGTACCAGAAGGACGCCCAGATCCGCTTCAAGGGCAACAAGGATTACTGGAAACCCGAGGACGTGAAGATCGACAACCTGATCTTCGCCATCACCACCGACGCCTCGGTGCGCATGCAGAAGCTGAAGAAGAACGAGTGCCAGGTGACCTTGTTCCCGCGCCCTGCCGATATCGAGCCGCTCAAGGCCAACGACAAGCTGCAGATGCCGCACCAGGCCGGTTTCAACCTGGGCTACATCGCCTACAACGTGATGGACAAGCTCAAGGGCAGTGACCAACCCAACCCGTTGGCTCAACTGAAGGTGCGCCAGGCACTGGACATGGCCGTCGACAAGCAGAAGATCATCGAATCGGTCTACCAGGGCGCCGGCCAGCTCGCCGTCAATGCCATGCCGCCGACCCAGTGGTCCTACGACGAAAGCATCAAGGATGTGCCGTACGACCCGGAAAAGGCCAAGCAACTGCTCAAGGAAGCCGGGATCAAGGAAGGCACCGAAATCACCCTGTGGGCCATGCCGGTGCAACGCCCGTACAACCCCAACGCCAAGCTGATGGCCGAGATGCTGCAGGCTGACTGGGGCAAGGTCGGCATCAAGGCGAAAATCGTAAGTTACGAGTGGGGCGAGTACATCAAACGTTCCAAAGGCGGCGAACAAGGCGCCATGCTGATCGGCTGGAGCGGCGACAACGGTGACCCGGACAACTGGCTAGGCACCCTGTATGGCTGTGATGCCATCGAGGGCAACAACTTCTCCAAGTGGTGCTACAAGCCCTACGACGACCTGATCAAGCAGGCCAAGGCCACTTCCGACCAGGCCAAGCGCACCGAGCTGTATAAACAGGCGCAGCATATCCTCAAAGATCAGGTACCGATCACGCCAATCGCCCACTCCACGGTCTACCAGCCGATGAGTGCCAAGGTGAAGGGCTTCAAGATCAGCCCGTTCGCACTGAACTCCTTCTACGGCGTCAGTGTGGAGAAATAGCACCGGGCACACGCACCACCCCTCGCCCACTTCCACCCTTCGAACTCCCCCCGGCGCTACCCGCGCCGGGGTTGGGGGCCCTGTTGCCGCATTTCGTACCCCGAAGCGGCAAAAACAGACGGAAAAAAGGATTTGCCATGCGCCACACCACACTGTTTTCCACGCTGCTCGCCGTGGGCCTGCTGAGCCAGGCATCAGCCCCTCAGGCCAGTAGCCTGGTGTTCTGCTCCGAGGGTAGCCCGGCCGGGTTCGACACAGCCCAATACACCAGTGCCACCGACAACGATGCGGCAGAACCGATCTACAACCGCCTGGTGGAATTTCAACGCGGCGGTACGGCAGTGCATCCCGCCCTGGCAACGAAGTGGGAAGTATCCGACGATGGCCTGCGCTACACCTTCCACCTGCGCGAGGGGGTGAAATTCCACGCCAACAAGGCATTCACCCCCAGCCGCGACTTCAACGCCGATGACGTGCTGTTCACCTTCAACCGCATGCTCGACCGCGAGCACCCGTTCCGCCAGGCCTACCCCACCGAGTTCCCCTACTTCGTCAGCATGGGCCTGGACAAGAACATCGCCGGTATCGAAAAGACCGGCACGATGACCGTGGTGTTCACCCTGAACAAGGTCGATGCCGCCTTCGTGCAAAACCTGGCGATGAGCTTCGCTTCGGTGCTTTCGGCTGAATATGCCGAGCATCTGATGGCGAGCGGGCGCCCCAGCGACATCAACCAGCAGCCTATCGGTACCGGCCCGTTCGTGTTCCAGCGCTACCAGAAAGATTCGCAGATCCGCTTCAAAGGCAACAAGGACTACTGGGCACCGGACGAGGTGAAACTCGACAACCTGGTATTTTCGATCAACACCGACCCCTCGGTGCGCATCCAGAAGCTGCGCCGCGGCGAATGCCAGGTCACCCTGCACCCACGCCCGGCCGACCTGCCAGCCCTCAAGCAGGACAGCAAGCTGCAGGTGCTGCAACAACCAGGCTTCAACCTCGGCTATATCGCTTACAACACCCAGCACCCGCCCTTCGACCGCCTGGAGGTACGCCAGGCCATGGACATGGCAGTGAACAAGCAGGCGATCCTGCAGGCGGTGTATCAGGACTCGGGGCAACGCGCAGTCAACGCCATGCCACCAACCCAATGGTCCTATGACGACAGCTTAAAGGACGCACCCTACGACCCTGAGCAGGCCCGCCAGCTGCTCAAGCAGGCCGGGGTCAAGGAAGGCACCGAAGTCACCCTGTGGGCCATGCCCGTGCAGCGCCCGTACAACCCCAACGCCAAGCTCATGGCCGAGATGCTTCAGGCCGACTGGAGCAAGCTGGGCTTGAAGGTGCGCATCGTCAGTTATGAATGGGGCGAATACCTCAAGCGCATGAAAAGCGGCGAGCACGACATCGCCCTGATCGGCTGGACCGGTGACAACGGCGACCCGGATAACTGGCTGGGCACCCTCTACAGCTGCGATGCCATCGGCAGCAACAACTACTCGCAGTGGTGCGACCGGCAGTACGACAGCCTGGTCAAGCAAGCCAAGCAGGTAACCGACCGCGAGCAGCGCACAGTGCTGTACCAGCAGGCCCAGCAACGCCTCAAACAGCAGGTGCCGATCACGCCGGTGGCGCACTCCACGGTGAACCAGCCGCTCAGCGTCAAGGTGGCCGGCTTCAAGGTGAGCCCCTTTGGCCGCAACGACTTTTCCGGAGTGAGCGTTGATTGAGCGTTAGCCGGTAGCGGCCCTCTCGCCGGCAAGCCGGCTCCTACAAAAATGGCACAAGCCTGGGGATCTTTATTGATTCCTGTGGGCGCCGGCTTGCCGGCGAAAGGGCCAGCACTGGCCACACACCTCCCCCTGATTGGCCCGGCAACCCCGGGCAACCCTGGCAACACCGCAACAACCCGGCCCACAAGGCCAGGCAATAACTAAAAGAACAGAAAGGGAGCTTTCATCTTGAGACTATTCACGTTCACCACACTGGCGTTATCCATCGCCACCTTCGCCGCCGTGGCCCAGGCCGACACCCAAAGCCAGGACTACGTCCCGTTCAGCCTCAAAGGCACCAGCGAGCAGGATGAGGCCAAAGGGTTCATCGACGGCCAGAGCCTGTCCGGCAGCACCCGCAACTGGTACGCCCGCGAACGCGCCACCCGCGCGCCGTTGTTCAAGTACTACAAAAGCGACGGCACACGCCACGACAGCCACAGCCGCGACAACTGGCTGCAGGGCACCATCCTCAACTACAGCTCAGGCTTCACCCAGGGCACCGTGGGTTTTGCCGTGGAGGCAGCCGGCTACAACGCCATCGCTCTGGAGCAAGGCCGCGCCGCAGTCGCCGGGCCGAACAACCGTACCCTGACCCATAGCGATGGCGACCCCATCGGCCAGTGGAGCAAGATGGGCCTGGCCAACCTCAAGGCACGGGTGTCCAACACCACCCTCACCGTCGGCCGTCAGTCCGTGGACACGCCGATGATCGCTTACATCGGCAACCGCGCCCTGCCCTCCAGCTTCCAGGGCGCGTTCCTGCACAGTGCAGAGTTCGACAACCTGTCATTCGACCTGGGCACCTTCGACCGTGTCTCGCCGCGCACCGAACAGAGCCTGAGCAAGTTTCGCAGCGAGTATGGCGCAGCGGGCGTGGAAACCGACCGTGCCAGTACCGCCGGGGTCAACTACCAGCCGCTCAAGAGCCTGACCACCAGCCTGTACGCCACCAAGGTCGACGACTTCTGGAACCAGTACTACTTCGGCGCCAGCCACGTGCTGGGCGACAGCGCGGTGCTGAGCCTGACCACCGGCCTGAACTACTACAAGACCGTGGACGCAGGCAGCCAGAAGATGGGCGAGATCGACAACGACACCTACAGCCTGTCGTTCGGCCTGACCCACCAGGCCCACACCCTCAGCGCTTCGTGGCAGCAGGTCAACGGTAACGAGTACTTCGACTACCTGCACGAAACCAACGGCATTTACCTGGCCAACTCCCTGCTCTCGGACTTCAACGGCCCGAACGAGAAATCCCTGCAGATTTCCTACGTGCTGAACATGGCGCCGTATGGCGTGCCGGGCCTGAAGTTCAACCTGTACAACGCCCGCGGCTGGGGCATCGACGGCACCCATTACCGCGGTACGGCCTATGACGTGAACGGCCTGGATGGCGAAACCCACTATGAGTGGGGTATCGGCACCAGCTACGCGGTGCAGAGCGGGCCGCTGAAAGACACCAGCATCCGCGCTACCTATACCGCGCATCGCGCCAGCAAGGCACAGGCCGATGGCAGCCTGGATGAGTTCCGCGTGGTGACCACCATTCCGTTCAACATTCTCTGACCGCTTACGCCCAGGTCCGCTTCAGTGCGGGCCCGGGCGGCTACGCTGGAATCATTGCAAGCAAGGAGGACACATGACATCGCTACCGCTACGCGCTGCCCTGGCAGCGGTCATCCTCGGCGCCGCCGGCAACCTGGCGGCCAAGCCGCTGGTGGTGTGCACCGAAGCCAGCCCGGAAGGCTTCGACATCGTTCAATACACCACGGCGGTCACCGCCGATGCCTCGGCTGAGACGGTGTTCAACCGCCTGGTCGACTTCAAGCCTGGCACCACCGACATCCAGCCAGCCCTGGCCGAACGCTGGGACATCTCGGCCGATGGCCTGACCTACACCTTTCACCTGCGCCAAGGAGTGAAGTTCCACACCACCGGTTACTTCAAACCGACCCGCGATTTCAATGCCGACGACGTGCTGTGGAGCCTGCGTCGCCAGCTCGACCCTAACCACCCGTGGCACGACAAGACCAGCGTCGGCTACCCGTATTTCGAGAGCATGGCCTTCAAGGACCTGCTCAAATCGGTGGACAAGACCGACGACCACACCGTGGTCATCACCCTGACCCGCCCGCAAGCACCGTTCCTGCGTGACATGGCCATGGGCTTCACCTCGATCTACTCCGCCGAATACGGCGACCAGTTGCTCAAGGCAGGCAAGACCGGCGACCTCAACAGCAAACCGGTGGGCACTGGCGCGTTCATCTTCCAGCGCTACAACAAGGACGCCCAGGTGCGCTTCAAGGCCAACCCGGACTACTTCCGCGGCAAGCCGCCGGCCGACTCGCTGATTTTCGCCATCGCCACCGACAGCAACGTGCGCCTGCAGAAGCTGCGCGCCAATGAATGCCAGGTGGCGCTTTACCCGAAACCGGACGACGTGGCGTCGATCAAGGCTGATCCCAAGCTCAAGGTCGCCGAGATCGAGGCCCTGGTCACCGGCTATATCGCCATGAACACCGAGCACAAATACCTCAGCGATGTGCGCGTGCGCAAAGCCATCAACATGGCCTTCGACCGCCAGACCCACGTCGACCAGCTGTTCGGCAAGGGCAATGCGCTGGTGGGGGTAAACCCCTACCCGCCAACCATGATCGGCTACAACAGTGCCAACCAGAACCCACCCCGTGACCTGGCCAAGGCCCGTGAACTGCTCCAGCAGGCCGGGGTGCCGCAAGGCACGGTCATCACGCTGTTCACCCGCAATGGCGGCGGCGCGACCAACCCCAACCCACGGCTGTCGGCGGAAATGCTCCAGTCCGACCTCGCCAAAATCGGCCTGAAGCTGGACATCCGTGTGATGGAGTGGGCCGAGATGCTGCGCCGGGCGAAAAACGGTGAGGCCGACCTGGTCTCCACCGGCTGGGCCGGCGACAACGGCGACCCGGACAATTTCCTCAGCCCCCTGCTCAGCTGCGATGCGGTCAAAAGTGGTGAGAACTACGCGCGCTGGTGCAACTCGAAGTTTCAGGACCTGATCACCCGCGCCCGTGAGGTGATCGACAACGACGAGCGTGCCAGGCTCTATGCCGAGGCATTGAAGGTGTACGATGACGACCAGCCCTGGATCAGCATGGCGCACCCGAAGATGTTCACTGCCATGCGTGACAACGTGGAGGGTTATGTGATCAACCCTCTGACCAACAACAACTTCGCCACCACCCAGGTGAAGTAGAACAACAACGACCGCCGGCAACCCACACGGGCAACGGCGGCACCGCCGTACAACGGCTGATGAGGTAACCCTGACAATGTTGAGTTTTATTGCCCGGCGCCTGGGCCTGCTGATACCGACGTTTTTCGGCATCACCTTGCTGACCTTCGCGCTCATACGCCTGATCCCCGGCGACCCGGTGGAAGTGATGATGGGCGAGCGCAGGGTCGACCCCGAGATGCACGCCCAGGCCATGGAGCGCCTGGGCCTGAACAAGCCACTGCCGGTCCAGTACCTGGATTACGTGGGCAAGCTCGCGCAGGGTGACCTGGGCGAGTCGCTGCGCACCCGTGAAAGCGTATGGAGCGAGTTCCTCACCCTGTTCCCTGCAACCCTGGAACTGGCCTTTGCTGCGCTGCTGTTCGCCGGCATCGTCGGCTTATTGGCCGGCGTGATCGCTGCGCTCAAGCGTGGCTCGCTGTTCGATCACGGGGTCATGGGCATCTCCCTGGCCGGCTATTCGATGCCGATTTTCTGGTGGGGCCTGATCCTGATCATGTTCTTCTCGGTGAGCCTGGGCTGGACGCCGGTCTCCGGGCGCATCGACCTGCTGTACGACATCGAGCCGAAAACCGGCTTCATGCTCATCGATACCCTGCTCAGTGACGAAGAAGGCGCGTTCAAGGATGCGGTGATGCACCTGATCCTGCCGGCCATCGTGCTCGGCACCATCCCGTTGGCGGTAATCGCCCGCATGACCCGCTCGTCCATGCTCGAAGTGCTGCGCGAAGACTACATTCGCACTGCGCGCGCCAAAGGCCTGTCACCGGCCCGCGTGGTGTTCGTGCACGGCCTGCGCAATGCACTGATCCCGGTGCTGACCGTGTTCGGCCTGCAGGTCGGCACGCTGCTGGCCGGTGCGGTGCTGACCGAAACCATCTTCTCCTGGCCGGGCATCGGCAAATGGCTGATCGAAGCCATCGGCGCCCGTGACTACCCCGTGGTCCAGAACGGCATCCTTTTGATCGCCTGCCTGGTGATCCTGGTCAACTTCGTCGTGGACATCCTCTACGGTCTGGCCAACCCACGCATCCGTCATCAGCGCTGAGGCCTTCGCCATGACTAGCCCGATTCCGAAATCCGTGACGCCGGCCAGCCCGGTGGACCAAAGCCTGCTCTACCCCTCGCCATACAAAGAGTTCTGGCACGCCTTCTCGCGCAACAAGGGCGCGGTGATGGGCCTGGCCTTCATGTGCGTGGTGGTGTTCTGTGCGCTGTTCGCGCCGTGGGTGGCGCCGCATGACCCAAGCGAACAATACCGTGACTTCCTGCTGACCCCGCCGGTATGGCTCGAAGGCGGTACCTGGCAATTCATCCTCGGCACCGACGAACTGGGCCGTGACCTGCTCTCGCGGCTGATCCAGGGCGCCCGGCTGTCGCTGCTGATCGGCCTGTCGTCGGTGGTGATGTCGCTGATCCCGGGCATCCTGCTGGGCCTGCTGGCCGGTTTCTTCCCGCGCTTGCTCGGTCCGTCGATCATGCGCCTGATGGACGTGATGCTGGCCCTGCCGTCGCTGCTGCTGGCCGTGGCGATCGTCGCCATTCTCGGCCCAGGCCTGATCAACACAGTGATCGCCATCGCCATCGTGTCGCTACCGTCCTACGTGCGCCTGACCCGCGCTGCGGTGATGGGTGAACTGAACCGCGACTATGTGACCGCCGCGCGTCTGGCTGGCGCCGGGTTGCCACGGCTGATGTTCGTCACCGTGCTGCCCAACTGCATGGCACCGCTGATCGTGCAGGCCACCTTGAGCTTCTCCTCGGCCATCCTCGACGCCGCTGCGCTGGGCTTCCTGGGCCTGGGTGTACAACCGCCGACCCCGGAGTGGGGCACCATGCTCGCCTCGGCCCGGGACTACATCGAGCGCGCCTGGTGGGTGGTGAGCCTGCCCGGCCTGACCATCCTGCTCAGTGTGCTGGCAATCAACCTGATGGGCGACGGCTTGCGCGATGCGCTGGACCCGAAACTCAAGAACGCCGCCTGAGGAGAGCGCCATGTCACTGTTGCAGATCAACAACCTGAGCGTGCGCTTCGGCGACGCCAATGCAGTCCCAGTGGTGGACGGCCTGGACCTGGCGGTGGACGCCGGTGAAATACTGGCCATTGTCGGTGAGTCCGGCTCGGGCAAATCGGTCACCATGATGGCCCTGATGGGCTTGATCGAGGCCCCCGGGCGCATCACCGCCGATACGCTCACCTTCGACGGCACCAACATGCTCAAACTCAGCTCCCGCCAGCGGCGCAAGGTGGTGGGCAAGGACATCGCCATGGTCTTCCAGGACCCGATGACCGCGCTCAACCCCAGCTACACCGTGGGCTACCAGATCGAAGAAGTGCTGCGCCAGCACCTGGGCCTCAAAGGCAAAGCCGCGCGTCAGCGTGCCCTGGAGCTGCTGAAAAAGGTCGAGATCCCGGCTGCCGAAAGCCGCCTGGACGCCTACCCGCACCAGCTGTCCGGTGGCATGAGCCAGCGCGTGGCGATCGCCATGGCGATTGCCGGGGAGCCCAAGCTGCTGATCGCCGACGAGCCGACCACGGCGCTGGACGTGACCATCCAGGCGCAGATCATGGAACTGCTGGTCAACCTGCAGAAAGAGCGCAACATGGCGCTCATCCTGATTACCCACGACCTGGCCGTGGTCGCCGAAACCGCCAAACGCGTCTGTGTGATGTATGCCGGCCAAGCTGTGGAAGTGGGCCAGGTGCCAGAGCTGTTCGACGTGCCCGCGCACCCCTACAGCGAAGCACTGTTGGCGGCCATCCCCGAACACAGCATCGGCGCCGAACGCCTGGCCACGCTGCCGGGCATCGTCCCTGGCCGGTACGACCGCCCGGACGGCTGCCTGCTGTCGCCACGCTGCCCGTACGTGCAGGACAACTGCCGGCGCCAACGCCCGCCCCTTGATCCTCAGGCCCATAGCCTGGTGCGTTGCTTCTACCCGCTGAACCAGGAGGTGGCGTGATGAGCGTCGTTCTAACCGCACGGGAGCTGACCCGGCATTACGAAGTGTCCCGCGGGCTGTTCAAGGGCCATGCCTTGGTGCGCGCACTCAATGGCGTGTCATTCGAACTGGAAGCTGGCAAGACACTGGCCGTGGTGGGTGAGTCGGGTTGCGGCAAGTCCACGCTGGCGCGCGCACTGACGTTGATCGAAGAGCCCTCTTCCGGCTCGTTGCAGATCGACGGCACCGAGGTCAAAGGCGCCAGCAAAAGCGAGCGCAAACAGCTGCGCCGCGACGTCCAGATGGTGTTCCAGAGCCCCTATGCCTCGCTCAACCCACGGCAGAAGATCGGCGATCAGTTGGCCGAACCGCTGCTGATCAACACCTCGTTGAGCAAGGCCGAGCGGCGCGAAAAAGTGCAGAAGATGATGGAGCAGGTGGGGTTGCGGCCTGAGCATTACCAGCGCTACCCGCACATGTTCTCGGGCGGCCAGCGCCAGCGCATCGCCCTGGCCCGGGCGATGATGCTGCAACCCAAAGTGCTGGTGGCCGACGAACCGACCTCGGCGCTGGATGTGTCGATCCAGGCACAGGTGCTGAACCTGTTCATGGACCTGCAGAAGGAATTCAACACGGCCTACGTGTTCATCTCCCACAACCTGGCAGTGGTACGCCACGTGGCGGATCAGGTGCTGGTGATGTACCTGGGCCGGCCGGCGGAAATGGGGCCGAAGGAAGATATCTACGAAAAGCCGCTGCACCCGTACACCCAGGCGCTGCTTTCAGCGACACCGGCGATCCACCCGGACCCGTTGAAGCCGAAGATCCGCATCGCCGGCGAGCTGCCCAACCCGCTCGACCCGCCGGATGGGTGCGCATTTCACAAACGCTGCCCGTATGCGACGGAACGGTGTGGTGTTGAAGTGCCGGCGTTTCGCCAGGTCGGGACCAGGCAAGTCGCCTGTCACTATGCCGAGCAGTTTCTTTAGATCGGCATAGCCTCAATCGCCGGCAAGCCGGCCCCCACAGGTAGTTCACTGCTCCTGAGAACGGTGATGTACCTGTAGGAGCCGGCTTGCCGGCGATGGGCCGCACAGCGGCCCCAACCACTCAATGCATGAATATCGCGATCAGAATGATCACCGGAATCGGCACCCCAAGCATCCACAGCAGTAATGAGCGCATGATGTTTCTCCTTACTCAACGTTGAACAGTACGACGCGCGGTGTAATCAACCCCTTCCCCTTCCAGCCACATCACGCGATCACGCTGGCGACCACCGTACAGGGCTGCCAGGCTGGCGAAGAATGCCCCACACAACAGCGCAACGAAGGTCCACAGCGCGGTCCATGCCGCCACTTTGGCTGCGGTGTCGGCTGCTTTTTTTGCCTCGACCTTGGCTTGCTCGACCTGGGCGAACACCTGGTCTACGCGTGCTTCGGCTTCAGGCTGGCTGAGGCGGGTACGCTGGGCCACCAGTTGCGCCAGGTAAGCGCGGTCCTCTTCGGCGAGCGTCCCCTGCGCAATGGACCTGGCGATAATCCGTGCTGCCACGCCATTGGCGGCGTCGTCACTCACAGGCGCCGGGCCATCACTGCGGAACAGGCTGTCGACGAAATAGCCATTGGCGTCAGGCTTGGGCGCCATGCTGGCTGCGGCCCCCACGGCATTCGCGCCCGCCTGCACACCGGCACTGGCCAGCCCCCCGGCGGTACTCACGATCAGCATCGCCGCTACCAGGGTGGCGACCGCCCAGGCGAGAAAACCATGCGCCGTGTCGCGGAAGTACACCTCGTCACCGTGCAGGTTCGCCCACTTCACCCGCAGGCGCCCGGCAATATAGCCACCCAGCCCGGAAGCAAGAATCTGGGTCAGCAATAGCCAGATGATGGTCGAGATGCCCAGTGCCTTGGCGCTGGCGCCTTCATCGGCCCAAGGCGAGGTAGCGGCAAAGCCGAGCCCCGCACCTAGTACCATCAGGATCAGTGAAAGGGACGCCGCGGCAGCTGCCCCGGCGAAGATGGCCGCCCAGGACACGCCTGAGCGGCTCTGGGAATCGACATGCGGGTAGTCGGCAGAGGGAATCATGAGGTTTTCGCCTTTATTGTTGATAACAGGTCCATTGCCCTGTAATCGGTGCAGAGGCTGTGCCAGTTGTGTCAAAAAATGACATGCTGCCAAATCAATGGCTTAGCTCAAGCGTGCGTCCTAGGACCGTGCAAAACACCCGAATCGAGGCTCACCACTCAGGGTTTATGCAACGCCCGCCAAGATCCGACACACGCATCCCAGGGCCCACAGACTTGCCTGCTTCCGCCCTCCCCGGCACTATCAACCCATGACCCCGACCATCCTCGCCGACGGCCCTGAACAAACGCCAATCACCGCCGAAACCGTGCTGCGCTACCACCTGTGCTGGAAGCACCGCGACCTCGACGGGGTGATTGCGCTCTATCACCCGGACGTGCAATACCACGATTTTTTCCAGAACCGCGTGCTCGGTTACGACGCGCTGCGTGACTATGTCCGCGCTTGCCTGCCCCACCAGGCCGGCGAGGACATCGTCCATGGCGACCGTATCCGCGTTGACGGCAGCACGGCATTCATCCAGTACCAGGTCACGGTGCAGGGCGGCGAAGGCCTGGTGGCGTTTCAGTCCAGCGAAGCGATCACGGTCAAGGACGGGCTGATCTGGCGGGTCAATGAGTACGCCACCCTGGTCCGCCAGAACAGCCAGGGGCTTGCCAGCAGCGGCCCGCGCCCAGCCGTCAGCCGCCTGGGCCTTTCGCCGCGACAGCTGTCGACCATGGCCCAGGACCTGGAGCACTACTTCCAGCGCCAGCGCCCCTACCTTGACCCGGAACTGGACCTGCAACAGGTGGCCGATGCCAGTGGCTACAGCCGCAACCAGATCTCCTACCTGCTCAACCAGGTGCTGGGGCAAAGCTTCTACCGCTACGTCAACCAGGCCCGCCTGCAGCACCTGATGGCCAGCCTGGATGACGACAGGATCGGGGCGCCGATCGACGACCTGGCGTTCAGCGCGGGCTTCAACTCCCTGTCGGCATTCTACAAGTGCTTCCGCGAACACACCGGGCTTACGCCCAAGGCCTATCTGAAGCAAATTTCCCTGCGTGCACGCACGTAAGACAGCCAGCGCTGAACGCCACTAGGATCGCCCACAGACCTTGACGGATGTGGAGCCGAACCCGATGCAACCTTTGCGCACGCTCAGCCTGTGGATGGACCAGCTTGAAGAGCCACTGTGCGCCCGCCCGGCCCTGCGCGAAGACCTCGACGTCGATGTGTGCATCATCGGCGCTGGCTACACCGGGCTTTGGACCGCCTACTACCTCAAGCGCCAGGCGCCACAGCTGAACATCGCCGTGATCGAGGCCAACATTGCCGGCTTTGGCGCCTCTGGGCGCAATGGCGGCTGGCTGATGGGCAACATGCTCGGTGAAGACCGCCTGCTCGCCACCCTGTCGCCGCAACAACGCCGCGCCAGCATCGACCTGCTGCATGGCATCCCCGACGAAGTCCACCGCGTGCTGCAACGCGAAGGCATCGATTGCGACTACCGCAAAGGCGGCGTGCTGTATTGCGCCGCGCGCTACCCGGAACAGGAGCGCAGCCTGCGTGCCTACCTCGATGACCTCTACCGCCAGGGCATGACCGAGGATGACTACCGCTGGCTGCGCCCTGAGCAACTGGACGCCCAGCTTCGCGTGAGCAACGCCTACGGCGCGATCTACAGCCCGCATACCGCGACCATCCAACCGGCCAAGCTGGTGCGTGGCCTGGCCCGGGCGGTTGAAGCGCTGGGCGTGCCGATCTACGAAAACACCCCCGCCGTCGACTGGCAGCCCGGTGAAGTGCGGGCACCACTGGCGCGCATCCGCTGCCAGTGGATGGTCCCTGCTGTGGAGGGCTACGCCGCCAGCCTGCCACCGCTGGGCAAACATCAACTGCCGGTGCAGAGCCTGCTGGTGGCCACCGAGCCCCTGCCCGAATCGACCTGGGAGCAGATCGGCCTGTCACAAGGCCAGGCCTTCAGCGAGAGCAGCCGCCAGGTCACCTATGGCCAGCGCACCGCCGACAACCGCCTGGTGTTCGGCGCCCGTGGCGGCTACCGCTTCGGCGGCAGGCTGCGCGAAGACTTCACCCTGACAGAGGCCGAAGTCGACCTGCGCCGCTACCTGTTCAGCGAGCTGTTCCCACAACTCAAGCATGTGCGCATCACCCATTCGTGGGGTGGCAACTTGGGCATGGCCCGGCGCTTCCGCCCGCACATGCTGTGTGACCGCCAGCGCGGTATTGCCCTGTCCGGCGGTTATGGCGGTGAAGGTGTCGGCGCCACCAACCTCGGTGGGCGCACATTGGCCGCGCTGATCCTCAACCAGCACAACGAACTGACCGCGCAACCCTGGGTGCTCGACAACCGTCCGCTGTCGAGCCTGGCCAGCTGGCCGCCCGAGCCCTGCCGCTGGCTGGGCTACAACGCGATCATCCAGAGCTTCGTGCACGAGGACCGAACCCTCGCCAACCCCGCCACCGTGCCATGGCGGCGGCGCCTGGCCAGCTCGCTGGCGGACTTCATGGAAGGCTTCATGCACTGACTTCCCTTTCACCCACACAGGATCCAACGGTAATGAGCATCACCCAGTTCAAACACACCGAAAGCGCCGTGCTGGAAAGCTCCAACCCGGTCGCGGTGCCGCTTGGCGAACCCGTGGCAGTGACCTCGGTCACCTGCGTGGAACGCAGCGATGGCGTCGAAACCGGCATCTGGGAATGCACGCCCGGGCGCTGGCGGCGGCAGATCGCGCAGCAGGAGTTCTGCCACTTCATCAAGGGCCGCTGCACCTTCACACCCGACGGTGGCCAGCCCCTTCACATAGAAGCCGGAGACGCACTGATGCTACCGGCCAACAGCATGGGCATCTGGGATATCCAGGAAACCGTGCGCAAGACCTACGTACTGATCTTCTGATCCGCTGATCGCCTGCCTTCGAAAACAACAGACAAAGCAAGGTAAACCCGACATGCGCACCCTCCTTCTCGCTCCCCTGATGCTGGCCGCCAGCGTGGCCAACGCCGCCGACTCGGTAAAGATCTACAACTGGTCCAGCTACGTGGCCCCCGACACGTTGAAGAACTTCCAGCAGGCCACCGGCATCAACCCGACCTACGACGTGTACGACAGCAACGAGACCCTCGACGGCAAGCTGATGACCGGCAACTCAGGCTACGACGTGGTGTTCCCCTCCAACCACTTCATGGCCCGACAGATTCAGGGCAAGGCCCTGAAGAAGCTGGACAAGTCGCAGCTACCCGGCTGGAACAACCTCAACCCGGTGCTGCTCAAGGCGCTGGAGGTCAACGACCCCGGCAACCAGTACGGTTTCCCGTACCTGTGGGGCAGTACCGGCATCGGCTACAACATCGACAAGGTAAAGGCCGTGCTCGGTGACAACGCCCCGGTGGATTCGTGGGACCTGATCTTCAAGCCCGAGTACATGAGCAAGCTCAAGAGCTGTGGGGTCGCCGTGCTCGACAACGGCCCTGAACTGTTACCCATCGCCCTGCACTACCTGGGCTTGCCGCACCACAGCAAAGATCCGAAGGACTACGAAAAGGCCAAGGAACTGCTGATGAAGGTGCGCCCGTACATCAGCTACTTCCATTCATCCAAGTACACAGGTGACCTGGCCAATGGCGATATCTGCGTGGTGGTAGGGTTCTCGGGTGACGTGCTGCAGGCGAAAAACCGCGCCGATGAAGCGAAGAACGGGGTGAAGGTCGGCTATTCGATCCCCAAGGAAGGCGCACCGATGTGGTTCGACATGGTTGCCATGCCGGCCGATGCACCGGATGAGAAGGCGGGTTATGCCTACATGAATTACCTGTTGCAGCCACAGGTGATGGCCAATATCAGTAACCATGTGCAGTACGCCAACGGCAACCTCAAGGCCGACGCTCTGGTGGACCCGGCACTCAAGGGCAACACCATGATTTATCCGAGCGAAGAGATGATGGGCAAGCTGTATGCGCTGGAGGCGATGCCGGCCAAGATCGACCGCATTCGTACGCGCATCTGGACCAGTATCAAGGCGGGGAACTGAAATGGGGCCGCTTTGCGGCCCTTTCGCGACACAAGGCCGCTCCTACAGCTGTAGGAGCGGCCTTGTGTCGCGAAAAGGAGGGCATAGCCCTCCCAGGATCAGTGATGCTCGCGAGTAGCGCGGAACTTGACGTCCGGCCAGCGCTCTTCCATCAGCGACAGGTTGACCCGGGTCGGGGCCAGGTAGGTCAGGTGACCGCCACCGTCGATGGCCAGGTTTTCCATGGCCTTGACCTGGAAGTCTTCGAGCTTCTTCTTGTCGTCGCAGCTGATCCAGCGTGCCGACCACACGGTGATCGGCTCGTAGGCGCACTCGACCTTGTACTCTTCCTTCAGGCGGCTGGCGACCACGTCGAACTGCAGCACACCGACCGCACCAAGGATGATGTCGTTGCTGCGTTCTGGGAAGAACACCTGGGTCGCGCCCTCTTCGGCCAGCTGCTGCAGGCCCTGGCGCAGCTGCTTGGACTTGAGCGGGTCCTTCAGGCGCACGCGGCGGAACAGTTCCGGGGCGAAGTGCGGGATGCCGGTGAAGCCCAGCGCCTCGCCTTCGGTGAAGGTGTCGCCGATCTGGATGGTGCCATGGTTGTGCAAGCCGATGATATCGCCAGCGTAGGCTTCTTCGAGCTGCTCGCGCTCGGACGAGAAGAAGGTCAGCGCGTCACCGATGCGCAGGTCCTTGCCGGTACGCACGTGACGCATCTTCATGCCTTTCTCGTACTTGCCCGAGCAAATGCGCATGAAGGCGATACGGTCGCGGTGTTTCGGGTCCATGTTCGCCTGGATCTTGAACACGAAGCCGGTGAACTTCTCTTCAACCGGCTCCACGGTACGCTCGTGGGCTACACGGGCCAGCGGGCGCGGCGCCCAGTCGACAACGGCGTCAAGTACATGGTCGACACCGAAGTTGCCCAGTGCGGTACCGAAGAACACCGGCGTCAGCTGGCCATTGATGAACTCGTCCTGATCGAACTCATGGCAGGCGCCCTGCACCAACTCGAGCTGCTCGAGGAAGCGGTCGTACTCGTCACCCAGGTGGGCACGGGCTTCATCAGAGTCGAGTTTCTCGATGATCTTCGCCTCGGTACGCTCATGGCCGTGGCCCGGGGTGTAGACAATGATGTAGTCGCCGGCAAGGTGGTACACACCCTTGAAGTCGCGATAGCAACCGATCGGCCAGGTGATCGGCGCGGCCTTGATCTTCAGCACCGCTTCGATCTCGTCGAGCAGTTCGATCGGGTCGCGGATGTCACGGTCGAGTTTGTTGATGAAGCTGACGATGGGCGTGTCGCGCAGGCGGCAGACGTCCATCAGGGCGATGGTCCGCGGCTCTACACCTTTACCGCCGTCGAGCACCATCAACGCCGAGTCCACTGCAGTCAGCGTGCGGTAGGTATCTTCCGAGAAGTCTTCGTGGCCAGGGGTGTCGAGCAGGTTGATCATGTGCTCGCGGTACGGGAACTGCATCACCGAGGTGGTGATGGAAATACCGCGCTGCTTCTCCATTTCCATCCAGTCGGAGGTGGCGTGGCGGTCGGACTTGCGCGACTTCACGGTACCGGCGACGGCAATGGCCTTGCCCATCAGCAGGAGTTTCTCGGTGATGGTGGTCTTACCGGCGTCGGGGTGGGAAATGATTGCGAAAGTGCGGCGCTTCGCGACTTCGGCGGCCTGGTTGGTCATGGGAAATCGCCTGACTGGGGGATTCAAAAAGGGGCGATATCATACCTGAAGTTGGGCGGGGACCAAAATTTGATCCCCTTCGTTGGTAAACGATGGTCAGTCAGGCGCGTTTCGCCTGGCTTTCACAAAAACCGTCAAGCGTCACAGGAGGGCGGCCAGGTATATTCACAACGAGTTCCAGAGTGCCGCCCAAGGCCTCCACATAGCTGCGCAGGGTCGAAATCAACATGTCACTGCGCTTCTCCACCTTGGAGATGTTGCCCTGACGCATGTCCAAGCGTTCTGCCAAACCTTCTTGCGTGAGTTCAAGCTGCTTACGCAATGCCTGAAGCGTCATTTCTTCGCGAATCAATTGACGACCCAGCTGCTCCACCCTCTCCCTGCGCTCAGGGGACAATTCGTTGATGACCTCATCAAGCGTCTTGGACATCTTTCTCTCCTCTGGACAAGTGGTTTTCAAAGCGAGTGTCTGCTTGCTTGATCAACACCTGATAAAACCTGTGCTCCCTGACCCCGCACTTGTCACCTACCACCAGGATCGAGAAGGGAAATTCTGTCCATCAGCACAGGTAGACAGATAGCAGGTAAACCAACGCCTTTACGTAGGATTCACGCTGTTTTTTAGTACGAAAAAACACTCGCCCCAGTGATTAACACTGGCCAAATGCCGCTGCAGATGGGAACCTTTACGCCCTCGGAGACGTCCACTCCCCTGCAACCCGCTTCGCTTGGGGACTGGTTTCATCAGCATTTTCGGGCCCGACGGGGTTCGGCTCATGGCCTGATCGCAGCCTTCGGTTGCTTCACGCTGCTAATCGCGAACACACCACTCGCCGCCAGCCATGGCCGGCCATAAAAAGAGTGTGCTCGCCGACAACACAAGGAGTCCGCCTGTGGCTACACGCTACGGAAAAGGGCTGTTGGGATGGGCCGCCGTGCTCGTCATCCTGGCCCTGCTGGTTCACTGGATCGGCATCGACACGATCGCGCGTTACCGCGACGATCTTGGGTTTTACCTGCAAGCGCACCTGGTACTGGTGCTGGCTTCGATGGCGGCGGCGTTGGCCGTGGGCATCCCCGCCGGCATTGCGTTGAGTCGACCGCACCGGGTCGACAAAGCCGAGCGCTTCATGCAGTTCTTCAACGTTGGCAACACCATTCCCCCTCTGGCCGTTCTGGCCATCGCCCTCAGTATCCTGGGCATCGGCGCCGGGCCCGCGATCTTCGCGCTGTTCCTCGCCTCCCTCCTGCCCATCGTGCGCAACACCTACGAAGGCCTGAAAAACGTCCCCGCCTCGCTCAAGGAAGCCGCCACCGGCATCGGCATGACCCCGCGCCAGCAACTGTGGCAGGTGGAACTGCCCAATGCCGTGCCGATCATCGTCGGCGGTGTGCGCGTGGCCCTGGCGCTGAACGTGGGCACTGCGCCCCTGGCGTTCCTGATCGGTGCCAACAGCCTGGGCAGCCTGATTTTCCCCGGCATTGCCCTGAACAACCAGCCACAGCTGCTGCTTGGCGCGGCCTGCACGGCGTTGCTGGCACTGGCGCTGGATGCCGCGGTGAGTTTCTCCAGCAAGCGCTGGCTGGAACGTGGCCTGGCCCAATAAAAAGAGGGAACGTATGAAGAAGAGAATCGCCTTGCTGCTGGGCGCGGCCCTGCTGTTCGCAGGCTTTGCCCAGGCGGCGGAAAAACCCCTGGTGCGCATCGGCGCACGGGTGTTCACCGAACAGACCGTACTCGCCGAAATCACCGCCCAATACCTGCGCGCCAATGGCTTCGATGTACGCGTCACCTCCGGCCTTGGCAGCAGTCTCGCCCGCCAGGCCCAGGAGACCGGCCAGTTGGACTTGATGTGGGAGTACACCGGCGTGTCGCTGGTGTCGTACAACCACATCGAAGAGCGCATGCCCAGTGCCGAAGCCACCTACGCCAAGGTCAAGGCGCTGGATGCCAAGAAGGACCTGATCTGGCTCACCCCCACCAAGTTCAGCAACACCTACGCCCTGGGCCTGCCCAAACAGGTCGCCGAGGCCTACCCACAGATCAACACGATCAGTGACCTCAACCAAGTGCTGCGCGACGAGCGCCAGCGCAACCACCTGGTAGCCCTGGACACCGAGTTCGCCAACCGCCCGGACGGCCTGGTAGGCCTGAAGGAGATGTACGACCTGCAAGTCGGCCGAGCCAACATCAGGCAGATGGACGCCGGCCTGGTCTACACCGCCATGCACAACAACCAGGTGTTCGCCGGCCTGGTGTACACCACTGACGGCCGCCTGAGTGCGTTCAACCTCAAGCTGCTGGAAGACGACAAGCACTACTTCCCCGACTACACCGCGGCCCCAGTGGTGCGCAAGGCCGTGCTCGACGCCAACCCGCAACTGGTCGCCCTGCTCAAGCCACTGGCCGAGCAGCTCGATGACGAGACCATGCGCCAGCTCAATGCCAAAGTCGACGTCGATCACCAGAGCCCGACCGCCGTGGCCGCAGCATTCCTGCGTGAGCATCCACTCAAGGAGGTGCAGCCATGAGCCTGCTCGATACCTTCGCCCACCTCGACTGGGCCCTGGTGCTGCAACTGACCTGGCAGCACATCATGCTGGTCGGCATTGCCGTCGGCCTGGCAATCCTGGTCGGCGTGCCGCTGGGCATCCTGATGACCCGCTTCCCGGTGGTGGCCGGGCCGCTGCAAGCCAGCGCCACAGTGCTGCTGACCATCCCGTCGATTGCCCTGTTCGGCCTGCTGCTGCCGTTCTACTCCAAGTTCGGCCAGGGCCTGGGGCCATTGCCTGCGATCACTGCGGTGTTTCTTTATTCACTGCTGCCCATCCTGCGCAATACCTACCTCGCCCTGACCAACGTCGAGCCTGGCATCCGTGAAGCCGCGCGCGGTATCGGCATGACCTTCGGCCAGCGCCTGCGCATGGTCGAGCTACCCATTGCCGTCCCCGTCATCCTCGCCGGCGTGCGCACTGCCGTGGTGATGAACATTGGCGTGATGACCATCGCCGCGACCATCGGTGCCGGTGGCCTGGGCGTACTCATCCTCACCTCCATCAGCCGCAGCGACATGTCGATGCTGCTGGTCGGCGCCGTACTGGTCAGCCTGCTGGCAATCATCGCCGACCTGCTCCTGCAAACCCTGCAACGTGCCCTGACTCCAGAAGGACTGCGCTCATGATCGAACTCAAGAACCTCAGCAAAACCTTCAACGTCAACGGCAAGGACGTCAAAGCCGTCGATTCGGTCAGCCTGACCGTCAACGAAGGCGAAATCTGCGTGTTCCTCGGCCCCTCGGGCTGTGGCAAGAGCACCACGCTGAAGATGATCAACCGCCTGATCACGCCAACCTCCGGCCAAGTGTTCATCAATGGCGAAGACACCAGCGGCCTGGACGAAGTGACCTTGCGCCGCCATATCGGCTATGTGATCCAGCAGATCGGCCTGTTCCCCAACATGACCATCGAGGAGAACATCACCGTGGTCCCGCGCCTGCTCGGCTGGGACAAGCAGAAGTGCCACGACCGCGCCCGTGAGCTGATGCACATGATCAAGCTCGAGCCCAAGCAGTACCTGCAACGCTACCCGCGTGAACTGTCCGGTGGCCAGCAACAGCGCATCGGGGTGATCCGTGCGCTGGCTGCAGACGCGCCGGTGCTGTTGATGGACGAGCCGTTCGGCGCAGTCGACCCGATCAACCGCGAGATGATCCAGAACGAGTTTTTCGAAATGCAGCGGGCGCTGAACAAGACCGTGATCATGGTCAGCCACGACATTGACGAAGCGATCAAGCTGGCCGACAAGATTGCCATTTTCCGCGCCGGCAAGTTGCTGCAGCTGGACCACCCGGACACCTTGCTGGCGCACCCGGTGGATGACTTCGTAAGCAACTTCGTGGGCCAGGACAGCACCTTGAAACGCCTGTTGCTGGTGCGCGCCGAAGATGCGGCGGACAACGCCCCGTCGGTAAGCCCAGAAACGCCCGTGAGCGATGCGCTGGAGCTGCTGGACGAGCACGACCGCCGCTATGTGGTGGTCACCGATGCGCAGAACAAGGCGCTGGGGTATGTACGCCGGCGCGACATGCACCGCCAGCAAGGCACGTGCGCGGACTTCCTGCGCCAGTTCAATGCAACGGCTTCCCACGATGAGCATCTGCGCATCCTGCTGTCGCGGATGTACGAGTTCAACCGCGCCTGGTTGCCGGTGCTCGATGCCGAGCAGGTGTTCCTGGGCGAGGTGACGCAGGAGTCGATCGCGGCTTACCTGAGCTCGGGAAGATCGCGCGGGGCCAAGACCAGCATCGTCTCACCGGCTGAGGCGGTGGTTTCCTGATCAAAGGGAGCGCTTCGCGCTCCCATCGCCGGCAAGCCGGCTCCCACAGG
Organism: Pseudomonas sp. M2; assembly: GCF_015751845.1. Lineage (NCBI taxonomy): Bacteria > Pseudomonadati > Pseudomonadota > Gammaproteobacteria > Pseudomonadales > Pseudomonadaceae > Pseudomonas > Pseudomonas sp. M2. Next base: position 3,426,401 of record NZ_JADOUD010000001.1, on the reverse strand, counting down.
GTTCAGCAGCGCTGCTGTCAATGTGGAAGCCGGCTTGCCGGCGATTGAGGCACTGCTGCTATCAGAACCCCACGCTGGCCTGCACATAGAAGGTCCGCGGCTCGCCCACATAAATGCCGGCATTGTTGTCGCTGGAGCGGGTGAAGTACTGCTTGTCGAAGAGGTTCTTCACCCCCGCCGCCAGCTTCAAATTGGCCATCTTCGGTCCGAACTCATAGCCACCACGCGCATGCCAGGTCACATAACCCGGAATGTCGCCATACTGCCCATCAGCGCTCGGCTCGGTGATGTAGTCGCCATTGAAGCTCCCGTCGGCATTGATCCCCGTACCCGGCGCGCGCTGCCTGGATTGGGCGTAGGCGTCCAGGTTCCAGGTCCAGTGGTTGACCGCGTAGCGCAGGCCGGCGGTAGCCACCTGGCGTGAGTAGAACGGTAGGTCGCGCCCCTTGAAGCCAGGAATCTCCCCTTCATAAGTCGCGCGGGTGTAGGTGTAGCCACCATTCACCGACAGCCCTTCCAGGCGCGGGTCCAACGCGGCCAGGTCGTAGCGTACAGACGCCTCGATACCCTGGTGCTTGGTGGCGCCCAGGTTGGTCCAGCCTACATCATTGCTGATGTATTGCAGCTCGTCGTCGAAGTCGATGTAGAAGGCCGTCAGCTCCCCGGCGAAAGCGCCGTTGTCATAGCGCGTACCCACCTCGTAGGTCTTGGCCTTTTCCGGCTCCAGGCCGTTAGCCGTGCTGTTGCCGGTACCGCCTTGGCCCAGCTGGAAGTACTGCAGGCTGCCGAACGACGTTTCGTAGTTGGCAAACACCTTCCAGGCATCGGAGATGTGATACATGACGCTCAGCGCAGGCAGCGGTTCATTGCTGGTGATGCTGCGTTTCTTCTCGGCCACCGGGCGGTTGTTGGCGCCCAGCACCGGGCGGTCGCGCCAGTCAGTGTTGATGTGCTCGAAGCGCACACCCGGGGTGATGGTCCAGTTGCCGACGTCGATCTTGTCATCGATGTAGTAGGCGCTGGCCTCGGTGCCGCCGCTGCGGTCCTGGAATACATGGCCGTCGGACGTCGGGGTAGGCGTCGGAACGTTGTCGATCAGCGCCAGGCGGGTCGACTGTTCGCGCATGGCTTCTTTGAGGTAGCGGTAACCGACACTGACTTCCTGGGTGGTGGGGCCGGCGAAGAAGATCCGCGAAACGCGCGGCTCGATGGCGAAGGTGTGGTAATTGCGCGGGTAGGACGACAGGGTCTTCATGTCACGCGAGGCGATGGTGCTGCCGCGGAAGCTGTCGGTGTAATACGTCAGCACTTCGAACTGGGTGGCCTCGTCGAGTTGGCGCTGCCATTTGAACGACACGTCCTTGCGGCGCCCGGCGAAGTAATCGTAATCACGCAGTGACTGGTACGGATTGCTGTCGTACTGGGCCTGGGTCAAACCACCGGGCATATCGGCACGGCCATCGTAGTAATGGAAGTTGAGCCAGAACTCGTCAACGTCGGTCGGTGCCCAGTGGGTCTTGAGGATGACGTCGTCGATGTCGTTGCCATTGTTGCTCTGCCGGTAGCCGTTGCCGTTCACCCCGGTGTACAGCAGCGCCACACCCATGCCGTTGTCGGCAGTGCCGCCGACGAAGGCCGACTCGGTGTGCTTCCAACCGCCGTGCTGCGAGGTCTCCAGGGTGGTGGAAAGCTCCGCCGAAGCCTGCTGCGGGATCGCCCGGGTGACGAAGTTGATCACCCCACCGACGTTCTGCGGGCCATAGCGCACCGAACCGGCACCACGCACCACATCGATGCTGTCGAGGTTGCCCGAGGAGATCGGCGCCATGGACAGCTGCGGCTGACCGTAAGGAGCGAAAGCGGCCGGGATGCCATCGATCAGCACCGTAGAGCGAGGCGACAGGCGCGACGTCAGGCCGCGTACACCTACGTTGAGCGACAGGTCGCTGCCACCTGTGCCGTTGGAGTCCTGCACTTGCACGCCCGGGATGCCACGCAGTGCGTCGCGCACGTTCATCGTGCCCTTTTCCACCATGGCCTCACGGCGCACCACGGTGCGCGCACCGGGGTGGTTCTGCACAACGGCCTGATCGGCATCACCCAGCCAGTCACCCACCACGTTGATATCGGTGGGCGCCAGTTCCAGGCTACCGCTGCCCAGGTCGAGGGTGGTCGGCAGCGGCTTTACCACCACGGTATCCTGGGACATTTCGAAGGTCAGCCCGCTGCCCTGCAGCAACTGTTGCAGGGCCTGCACCGGCGCCAGCTTGCCGGACACCGCCGGGGCCTGCTTGCCGGCCACAAGCTCAGGGTTGTAGAACAGCTGCAGGTGGGTTTGCTGGCCCAATTGGCTGAGCGCCGAAGCCAAAGGTTGAGCCTGGATCTGGATGGCGGTGTCGGCCTGTTCGGCATGGCTGTTGACGGCCACGGCACTGACCGCCAGGGCCAGCGCCATAACGCGCAAGCGTGGCAAAGGTTTGTTGTTGTTCACGTCGTCAAGACATCCTGAAGTTCGGGATAAACGCCAACTGCATGCAAATGGAAATGCTTGGCAGTTGCAGCTGGCGAGGAAGACGAACGAGCCGAAAAAAACCTGAATCTATTTCGCGATTATTTCGCGAGAGCCGTCTTCACGGGTTTTGATCGCCACCGGCAGGATGCTCGGCAAGGCGCGCAGCAGTGCATCGGTATCATCGATGCTGAAGGTGCTGGACAGGCGCATCTGCGCCACCTTGCCGGGGGCAACGCGCAATGGCTCGGTGCGATAGCGCGAGGCTTCGGCCACCACTTCAGCCAAGGTGGCGTTGTCGAAGACCAGTTTGCCCTGGCGCCACGCCGTCAGCGCCGCGGCGTCGACCGCATAGGGCGAAGCAAGCTTGCCTTGTGCATCTATATGTATGCCCAGGCCCGCCGTCAGTTGCGCCAGCGAAGCATCCTTGCCCTGCACGCGTACCGAGCCCTGCTCCACTGCAACACGGGTGGCGCCAGGGTCCAACCGCACATCGAAGCGGGTACCGGTGACGGTCACACGGCCCTGTGCGGTATCGACCACGAACGGCCGGTTGCTGTCGTGGGCGACAATGAACATCGCTTCGCCGGCATCAAGCCGAATTTGCCGTCGCCCCGGGCTGTAGTCGACCTGCAATTGCGTAGCGCCGTTGAGTTCCAGCTGTGATCCGTCCGGCAGTAATACCTGACGGCGCTCGGCAAAGGCGGTCTGCAATTGCGCCTGGTGATTCAGGCGCTGGTACTGCCAGCCACTGAAGCCCAGCCCCAGGGCAACTACCGCCACGCCGGCTGCCAGTGCCTGGCGCAGGAAACGCCGCCGAGGCAACTGCTGCACTGGCTCAGGTTGGCACAGCGCATCGAGGCGCTGGCGCGGTATGAAGTCGGCGGCCCGCCACAGGCTGACGAGATGCTCATACTCCTCGCTGTGGTGCGGATCAGCCTCCAGCCAGGCATGCAGCTGTGCCAGCAGCACGGCATCGCCCGGTGCATCCTGCACGCGTGCGAACCACTCGGCCGCCTGCTGGCGGACGGTCTCGGTACCGTGCTGTTTCATGGACAAGGTCTCCTGACTCATCTTGCCGACACATCCAGGTGCTCACGCAAATGCCGGAGCGTGCGGATCATATACTTTTCGACCATGTTCTTGGTCAAACCCATGCGCTCGGCGATCTCGGCCTGGGTCAGCCCCTCGAGCTTCTGCCAGATGAACACCCGTCGGCAATTGAGCGGCAGCTCGGCCAGCGCCCGCTCGACGCTGGCGGCCAGTTCCAGGGCATGGACATACGCCTCGGGGTCGCCCGTGCCGCCGGCCCCTTCATCGAAGGCTTCAAGCTCGAGCGCCTGGCGCCGGTCTTCGCGGCGAAAACCGTCCACCGCAATGTTGCGGGCGGTCTGGTGAAGGTAGGCGCGTGGCTGCTCGACCTGCTCGCGCGGGTTTTCCAGAACCCGCATGAAGGCGTCATGGGTGAGGTCCTCGGCCTGCTGCCGACTGCGCAGCTTGCGCGTCCAGGTGCCGATCAGCTCTTGGTAATGGTCGAGGAAGCCTTTGTGTCCGGACACGGTCGGGGTCGTCAGCAAGGGGGCAGATAATGGCGCGAATAGTAATATTTCTCATAAAGCACAGCAAATCCGCCAGTCGGTAACAAAAAATTTATGAGTGATTTCACGCACTGCACTGCCCATGAACGTGGCCATAAATATGAACACCTTCGCCTTTCTCGCGGGTAAGGGCGCCGCTATAGAAACCGCACTATCCCTGTGGGGGCGGGCTTGCCCGTAACGGGCCCGAAACGGTCTATTCCACAATTTTTTACGCCTGCCAACGCGCGGGGAACATCTACCGGTCACACGAGTCGGTTATTCAAGTGGCAACGCGTCGATCTTGGGTCGACACGCCCGGATTACCTGTTGATCTTGCGTTCTTCACGCCCTAAAGTGCGCGCCGAACGTCCATGCTGGAAACGATCCATCCGGCTCAAGTACTGAGTAGGCGAACCAAAGTGGGGATACGGAGGACGTTCAGTTTGCAGCCACTTATCTTTTCAGTTTGCCCATGGAGTCCCTGAGCATGTCGATCCAGGTCGAAGACTATTTCGCGCGTGACACCTTCCAGAAAATGAAGGCGTTCGCCGACAAGCAGGAAACCCCGTTCGTACTCATCGATACCCAGATGATCAGCCAGGCCTACGACGACCTGCGCGCCGGTTTCGAGTTCGCCAAGGTCTACTACGCGGTCAAGGCCAACCCGGCGGTCGAGATCATCGACCTGCTCAAAGAGAAAGGTTCGAGCTTCGACATCGCCTCGATCTACGAACTGGACAAGGTGATGGACCGTGGCGTCAGCGCCGACCGTATCAGCTACGGCAACACCATCAAGAAGTCCAAGGACATCCGTTACTTCTTTGAAAAAGGTGTGCGCCTGTACGCCACCGACTCGGAAGCCGACCTGCGCAACATCGCCAAGGCCGCGCCGGGCTCCAAGGTCTACGTACGCATCCTCACCGAAGGCTCCACCACCGCCGACTGGCCACTGTCGCGCAAGTTCGGCTGCCAGACCGACATGGCCATGGACCTGCTGATCCTGGCCCGCGATCTGGGCCTGGTGCCATACGGCATTTCCTTCCACGTGGGTTCGCAACAGCGCGACATCAGCGTGTGGGACGCCGCCATCGCCAAGGTCAAGGTGATCTTCGAGCGCCTGAAGGAAGAAGACGGCATCGAGCTGAAGCTGATCAACATGGGTGGCGGCTTCCCGGCCAACTACATCACCCGCACCAACAGCCTGGAAACCTACGCTGAAGAGATCATCCGCTTCCTCAAGGAAGACTTCGGTGACGACCTGCCGGAAATCATCCTCGAGCCAGGCCGTTCGCTGATCGCCAACGCCGGTATCCTGGTCAGCGAAGTAGTGCTGGTTGCGCGCAAGTCGCGCACCGCCGTCGAGCGCTGGGTGTACACCGACGTGGGCAAATTCTCCGGCCTGATCGAAACCATGGACGAGTCCATCAAGTTCCCGATCTGGACCGAAAAGAAAGGCGAGATGGAAGAAGTGGTCATCGCCGGCCCGACCTGCGACAGCGCCGACATCATGTACGAGCACTACAAGTACGGCCTGCCGCTGAACCTGGCGATCGGTGACCGCCTCTACTGGCTGTCGACCGGTGCCTACACCACCAGCTACAGCGCGGTGGAATTCAACGGTTTCCCGCCGCTGAAGGCCTACTACCTGTAATGCAGAACGGGGCCGAAAGGCCCCGTTTTCATTCAGGTTGACCCCATCACGCTTCGCGCTGTTCTATCTCTGCGGCATACCGCGCCGCAAAGGCCATCAACCCTGGCCCCGCCCCCTGCAAGGTCGCCAAAGCACTGCGCAGAAAATTCATGTTCCCCTCAACCCGCGCGTGCTCCAGCCACTGCCCTGCCTCGGCCATCTGCCCACGCTCTACCAGCACCAGCGCCAGGCTGAACATCCCACGAAAATCCCCCGCTTCGGCGGCACGCCTGTACCAGCGCACTGCCCGCGCCGGGCTGGGCGCCGTAGCGATACCCTGCTCCAGGTAACGCCCATACAGGTTCATCGACTTGGCATGCCCCAGCCGCGCAGCCTTCTCGTAGCACATCAATGCCTGCGCCTGATTGGCCGGTACCCCACGCCCGGTAGCCAGCAGGTTGCCCAGGTTATACAGGCCCCAATCCAACCCGGCATCGGCTGCGCGGGCATAGTGAACCGCAGCCTGCGCCACATTCACCTCGCCGCCCCAACCATGCTCCAGGCAACGCCCGAGCATGTTGTGCGCCATGGCGCTGCCACCCTGGGCAGCAATGCCGAACCAGCGCCGGGCCACTTCGGCATCCGCTTCGATGCCGCGGCCGTCGAGCAGGATCTGCCCGAGCAGCACCTGAGCTTCGATCACGCCCTGCCCTGCCGCCGCGAGAATCGCCTGGGCGGCCTTGCCCGGACTGTCTTCGAGCATGGCCTTGAGGCCAGCGACATCCAGCACTTCTTCACGGCGCAACTGATAGGACACGGCTCAGACCTCTGCCCAGCGGCGCAGCAGGTTATGGTAGGTGCCGGTCAATTGCAGCAACGAGGGGTGCTCGGGCACATCGGCGGTGAGTTGCTGGATGGCATTGTCCATCTCGAACAGCAACGCCCGCTGGCTGTCCTCCCGTACCAGGCTCTGGGTCCAGAAGAACGCCGCATAACGCACGCCGCGCGTCACCGGGTTGACCTTGTGCAGGCTGGTGCCCGGGTACAGCACCAGGTCACCGGCAGCCAGCTTGACCTGCTGCTCGCCATAAGTGTCCTGGATCACCAGTTCGCCGCCGTCATAGCTGTCCGGGTCGCTCAGGAAAAGCGTCGAGGACAGGTCGGTGCGCACCCGCTCCGGGCTGCCTTTTGGCTGGCGCAAGGCATTGTCGATGTGGAAGCCGAAGTTGCCACCCTCGCGGTAGCAGTTGATCAGTGGCGGGAAGACCTTGTGCGGCAGGGCCGCCGACATGAACCGTGGGGTTTTCCACAGGCGGTCGATCAGCGCGCTGCCGATTTCCTTCGCCAGCGCGTGGCCTTCTGGCAGCTGCAAGTTGTGCTTGGCCTTGGCCGACTGATAGCCGGCCGTGACCTTGCCATCGGCCCAATCGGCCTGCTCCAGGGCCTCGCGAATGCGGGCAAGCTCATTGGCGTCGAACAGGCCGGGGATATGAAGCAGCATGGCGGCGGCACCGTTAAGGAGTGTAAAGGTGGCAATGATATTGATTCCCTTTTACACCGTACAAGCCCTTTCTTCACCCGAGACGTTTCAGCTTGATTAAACCGTAAAGAGAATTTGTAAAGATTGTAAGTTCGAAGTGAATGGTAACGAATCTCAATTGTGAGCTGCAATCACTTGCATTATGATCCGCGGCCTTCACACCTTGGGGAAGGTCCATAACAATGCGTCAATACGTGCCATCTGCAGTGAGTTCTCCACGTCTGATCGTGTCCGCCATCGGCGTCGCCCTGAGCGCTTCGTCCGCCTACGCCGCCGATCCGGCTACCAACAGCGCCATCACCCTCGATGCCACCAGCGTCAATGGCAAGGCGGAACAGGCCAGCACCGATTACAAGGTCGAAAAGGCCTCCTCGCAGAAGTACACCGCGCCGTTGGTGGACACCCCACGCTCGGTTACCGTAATCCCCCAGCAAGTCATCAAGGACACCAACGCCCTGAGCCTGCAGGATGCCCTGCGCACTGTGCCAGGCATCACCTTTGGTGCAGGCGAAGGCGGCAACCCGCAAGGCGACCGTCCGTTCATTCGTGGTTTTGACGCCCAGGGTGACACCTACCTGGATGGTGTACGCGATACCGGTGCGCAGACCCGTGAAATCTTCGCCATCGAATCGGTGGAAGTGGCCAAAGGCCCCAACTCGGCCATCGGTGGCCGCGGCGCGGCAGGCGGCACCATCAACCTGGTGAGCAAGCGTGCACACCTGGGCAACTCGCTGGACGGTGCCTGGACCTGGGGCAGCGACCAGACCCAGCGCTACACCTTTGACGGCAACTACCAGTTCAGCGACACCGCTGCCGGCCGTCTCAACCTGATGACCCATGAGAGCAACGTTGCCGGCCGGGACAAGGTCAACTATGACCGCTGGGGTATCGCCCCATCCCTGGCCTTCGGCCTGGGCACGCCAACCCGCGTCAACCTCGACTACTACCACCTGGAAAGCGACGACCTGCCGGATTCGGGCATCCCGTACAGCATCCCTACCGGTGGCAGCAGCGCCCGCACCTCGGCGCACCCAAGCAAGCCGATCGACGGCGGTGACAGCGACAATTTCTACGGCCTGACCGGTCGCGACTTCCGCAAGACCCGTGTGGACATCGCTACTATCGCCGTGGAACACGACCTGAGCGACTCGTTGACCATCAAGAACACCCTGCGTCATGGCAACAGCATGCAGGATTACATCCTGACCCAGCCAGACGACAGTTTGGGCAACGTCAACAACAACGGCGTATGGCGTCGTGCCAATACCCGTGTGGGCAACACTGCCACCACCACCAACCAGACCGACCTGTTCGGTGAGTTCTTCGTGGGCGGTTTCAAGAACAGCTTCTCCACCGGGGTCGAGTTCAGCAAGGAAGACTCGGACCGCCAAAGCTACACGGTGTCGCCAAACAGCAAGCTCACCTGCACCGGCCCGGGCAATGGTGGCAGCTGTACTTCGCTGAGCGACCCGAACCCCGACGATGCCTGGGATGGCACGATCTCGCGCAACTACGCCGGCACCAAGACCAGCAGCAAGACCCGCGCAATCTACGCCTTCGACACCCTGGAGCTGACGCCTGAGTGGCTGTTGAACATGGGCCTGCGTTACGACCACTTCGATACCAAGTTCCGCACTTACGATGCCTCCGGCGCGACAGTGGTGAACAAGAACGGCGTCCCGACCAAAGGCCGCGACACCAGCGAGTTCTTCACCGGCCAGTTGGGCCTGGTCTGGAAACCGGCCGAGAACGGTAGCATCTACGTGTCCTATGCCACTTCAGCCACCCCGCCCGGGGCGATGCTCGGCGAAGGTACCGAAGGCAACCCGCTATCGGGCACCACCGACCGTGGTGGCAACCTCCTGGCCAGCGACATGGAGCCGGAAGAAACCACCAACTACGAAATCGGCACCAAGTGGGACCTGCTCGACGAGCGCCTGTCGCTGGCCGCTGCGCTGTTCCGTACCGAGAAGGAAAACGCCCGTGTACAGGTGAACACCACCACCTACGAAAACGTCGGCGAAACCCGCGTGCAGGGCATCGAGCTCTCGGCCAGCGGCAAGCTCACCGACAAGTGGCAAGTGTTCGCCGGCTACACCTACCTGCAGGCCCGCCAGATCGACGGCGGCCCGCTGGGCAAGGCCAACGATGGCAACCAATTGCCAAACACGCCTAACAACAGCGCCAGCCTGTGGACCACATACTCGATCACCCCGAAGCTGACGGTCGGCGGCGGCGCCTTCTATGTGGATGACGTCTACGGCAACGTAGCCAACACCACCATGGTCGACAGCTATGTACGTTACGACGCCATGGCCGCCTACAAGCTGACCAAGAACGTCGACCTGCAACTTAACGTGCAGAACCTGACCAACGAGGTGTACTACGACAAAGCGTTCTCCACCCACTTCGCCAACCAGGCGGCGGGCAGGACTGCATTGCTGACCACCAGCGTCCACTTCTAAAGCAGCAACCCGGAGCCCCGTTCATTCCAATGAGCGGGGCTTTTGCGTATCAAGGCATAATGCACCCCGCGCAGGGCGCGGCAGCAACACAAGGTGAACGATGTGGTGAAGAAGACGCTGTTCCAATTGCACTGGTTCTTTGGCATCACCGCTGGCCTGGTGCTGGCCTTGATGGGTATTACCGGTGCGCTCTATTCGTTCCAGGAAGAATTGCTGCGCGCCTTCAACGCTGATGTGTTGAAGGTCGAGGTGCGCGCCGAGGGCGTGCTGCCTCCGGCTGAACTGGTGCGCAGGGTCGAGGCCGCCCAAGGCGACAAAGTGTCGATGCTGTGGGTCGATGTACGCGAAGGCAACGCCGCACGGGTCTTCTTCACACCGCCGCCGGGCGAGCGCCGCGGTGAGTTGCGCTATGCCGACCCCTATACCGGCGAGCTCAAGGGCCAGGCCGCCGGGCAAGACTTCTTCAAACTGATGCTCACCCTGCACCGGTTCCTGGCCATGGGTGACACCGGCCGGCAGATCACGGGCGCCTGCACCCTGATGCTGGTGTTCTTCTGCCTCTCCGGCCTGTACCTGCGCTGGCCGCGCAAAGCCCTGAACTGGCGCACCTGGCTGACCTTCGACTGGGCCAAAAAAGGCCGCGCCTTCAACTGGGACCTGCATGCCGTAGCCGGCACCTGGTGCCTGCTGTTCTACCTTCTGTTCGCACTGACCGGCCTGTTCTGGTCCTACGAGTGGTACCGCGAAGGCCTGAACAGGTTACTTGCCGACGCGCCTGGCGCAGGACAGCAGCACAAGCGCGGCGAAGGCCGTGGCCGCCATGGGCCGCAGAAGGTGGACAAGAACGCACCGCCGCTGGTGGTCGACTACGACGCCATCTGGGCCAACCTCAAGGACGCTGCCGGGCCAGGGCTTGCCATGTACAACCTGCGCCTGCCACCTGCTGGCGGCCAGCCCGCCAGCCTGTTCTACCTGCTCGACAGCGCCGCGCACCCACGCGCCTTCAATACCCTGACCCTGGACCCGGCCACCGGCCAGGTGAAAAACCACGACCGCTATACCGACAAGTCCTTCAAGGCCCAGCTGCTGCAAAGTGTTTATGCCTTGCACGTGGGTGAATACTTCGGCCTGCCGGGGCGGATCATCGTCACCCTCGCCAGCCTGACCATGCCGCTGTTCTTCGTCACCGGCTGGCTTTTGTACCTCGACCGCCGCCGCAAGAAGCGCCAGGTGCGTGCCGCCCGCGGCCACGTCGCCAACGCCAGCGCCAGCGGCGACAGCTGGCTGATCGGCTTCGCCAGCCAGAGCGGTTTCGCCGAGCAACTGGCCTGGCAGAGCGCCGGACAATTGCAGGCCGCAGGCTTGCCGGTGCAAGTACGTGCACTTGCCGACCTTGGCGAAGAGGACCTACGCCAGACGCGCCGCGCGCTGTTCGTGGTCAGCACGTTCGGTGACGGCGAAGCGCCTGACAGCGCCCGCGCTTTCGAGCGCAAGGTGCTGGGCCAGCCTTGGGCCCTGAACGGGCTCAGCTATGCCGTGCTGGCGCTCGGTGATCGCCAGTACCCGCACTTCTGCGGCTTTGCCCGGCGCCTGCAGGCATGGCTCGGCGAGCGCGGTGCCAGCACGGCGTTCAGCCCGGTGGAAGTGGACAACGCCGACCCGGCGGCCCTGCAGCAATGGCAGCAGGAACTGGCGCAGCTGACTGGCGCCCAACCCGTCGCTGCCTGGCAACCGCCAAGTTTCGGCAACTGGAGCCTGGTCAGCCGCGATCTGCTCAATCCGGGCAGTCAAGGCCAACCGGTCTACCTGATCGGCCTGCGCCCTGAAGAGCCCGCCAGCTGGGAGGCCGGTGACCTGGTAGAAGTTCTGCCGCTCAATGGCCAGCCACGCGTGGATGCATTCCTCAGCGGCATGGCCCTCGACGCCAACGCCACTGTGCAGCTTCACGGCCTGAGCGAGACCCTCGGCCAAGCCCTGGCAGGCCGCCAGCTACCAACCCGTCGGGACCACCTGATCGGCTTGCAGCCACAAGCGCTGATCGATGCGCTGGCACCGATCGGCAGCCGCGAATACTCCATCGCCTCGATCGCCAGCGATGGTGTGCTGGAGCTGATCGTGCGCCAAGAGCGTCACCCCGACGGCAACCTTGGCCTGGGCTCTGGCTGGCTGACCGAGTACCTGCCAGTCGATGGCACCCTTGGCCTGCGCCTGCGGCGCAACAGTGGCTTCCATCTGCCCGAAAGCGCCGCGCCGATGATCCTGATCGGCAACGGCACTGGCCTTGCGGGCCTGCGCTGCCTGCTGCGGGCGCGGATCAATGCCGGCGAGCAGCGCAACTGGCTGCTGTTCGGCGAGCGTAACCGCGCGCATGACCTGCTGTGTGGCGATGAGCTGCAAACCTGGCTGGAGAGCGGCGACCTGGCACGCCTGGACCTGGCGTTCTCGCGCGATCAGGCCGAGAAGGTGTATGTGCAGGATGTATTGCTGCAGCAGGCTGAAGAGTTCAAGCGCTGGGTTGCCGATGGCGCTTATGTGTATGTCTGCGGCAGCCTGCACGGGATGGCGGCCGGTGTTGATGCGGCGCTCAAAGGCATGCTCGGTGAAGAAATGGTCGAGCAGTTGATCGAAGATGGGCGTTATCGGCGGGATGTTTACTGATCAGGGATTGAACTGACACAACTGGCCGCTGTAGGAGCGGCCTTGTGTCGCGAACGGGCCGCGAAGCGGCCCTCGATGTTTCGGCATTGATGCAACAATTGCTGGGGCCGCTCTGCGACCCTTTCGCGACACAAGGCCGCTCCTACCGGGGGGCGGTGCTGGCTCAGTGCAGCTCGAAGGTATCGGCATCCAGGTTGGCCGGGAAGCGGGTACGGTAGTTGGCAAGCTCAGCCGCCCTCAGCACGACCGTGAACACCCCGTCTGCCTCGCCCGCACTGAGCAAGCTTTCACCCTGGAAATCCAGCACCTGGCTGTCGCCGGAATACGCGAAACCCTTGCCATCGGTGCCCACCCGGTTCACCGCCGCCACGAAGCACAGGTTCTCGATACCCCGCGCCGGCAGCAGCCGGTTCCAGTGCTGGCGGCGCGCCGCCGGCCAGTTCGCGGTGTACAACAGCAGGTCGGTATCCTGGGCATCGCGGCTCCACACCGGAAAACGCAGGTCATAGCAGATCAGCGGGCGTACCCGCCAGCCCTTGATCTCGAACTGCACCTGACGCTCACCCGGGGTGTAGTGCTTATGCTCACCGGCCATGCGGAACAGGTGGCGCTTGTCGTAGTGCAGGATCTCGCCGTCCGGGCGCGCCCACAGCAAGCGGTTGCGGTGGCTGCCATCGGCGGCCTGGATGATCACGCTACCGGTAACCACTGCGTTGATGCGCTTGGCCTGAGCCTTGAGCCATTTGTAGGTCGGGCCGTTCTCGGGCTCGGCCAAGCTTTCCGATTCCATCGAAAAACCAGTGGTGAACATCTCGGGGAGGATCACCAGGTCGGCATCTCCAGCCTGGTCGAGCAACACCTCGAAATGCGCGTAATTGGCCTCGCGGTCGTGCCAGGCCAGGGCCGTTTGCACCAGGGCGATTTTCAGGTTGGGCAGTGCACTCAGATCGCGCATAGTTTTTCCGCTGCCTGACGCAGCGTCTCCTCACGTTTGGCAAAGCACAGGCGTACCAGGCGTTGCTCGGGGATGGGTTGCTGGTAGAACACCGACACCGGAATGGTCGCCACGCCGTGTTCACGGGTGAGCCAAAGGGCCATTTCGACGTCGTTCAGGTCTGGCCGGATCTGCGAATAGTCCACCAGCTGGAAATAGGTGCCGGCCGTGCGGGTAAAGCTGAAACGCGAACCGTTGAGCAGGTCGCAGAACAGGTCGCGCTTGGCCTGATAGAAACCTGGCAGTTCGTCGACATGCTGAGGGTGTTCGGCCATGAAGTCCGCGAGTGCACACTGCAGCGGTGTAACCCCGCAAAAATTGACGTACTGATGCACTTTGCGCAGCTCCGCGCTCAAGGCAGGTGGCGCGACCACGTAGCCGGTCTTCCAGCCGGTCACGTGGTAAGTCTTGCCGAACGAACTGACCACGAACGCGCGGCGGTACAGCTCTGCATGGGCCAGAACGCTGGCATGACGTACGCCATCGTAGACCAGGTGTTCATACACTTCGTCGCTGACCAGGTAGATATCGCGGTCAGCGATCAGGCGCGCCAACTGGTCCAGGTCTTCAGCCGTGATCAGCGCACCACTGGGGTTATGCGGCGAATTGAGGATGACCATGCGTGTGCGCGGGCTCAGGGCATCGCTGAACCTCTGCCAGTCGATACCGAAGCCGCCATCACTGAGCTGTACGTGCACGCAGCGTCCGCCGGCAAGCGCCACGGAGGGCTCATAGCTGTCGTAACAGGGGTCGAAGACGATCACCTCGTCACCCGCGTGGATCACCGCCTGGATGGCACAGAAGATCGCCTCGGTGGCGCCCGGGGTGATGGTCACTTCCTGATCGGCATCGACCTTGGTCCCATACAGGCGCTCGACCTTGGCCGCCACCTGCTGGCGCAAGGCCGGCAAGCCGGTCATCGGCGCATACTGGTTATGCCCGGCGGACACATGGCGGCCAACCGCATCGAGCAAAGCCTGCGGGCCATTGAAGTCTGGGAAACCCTGGGAAAGGTTGAGCGCGCCCGTCTGCACGGCGAGCTGGGACATGGTGGTGAAGATGGTCGTGCCGACGTTCGGCAGTTTGCTGCGGATCATGAAGCCCTCTTTCCTGCGGGACGGAGAGCTATAAGCTACAAGCTCCAAGCCACAAGAAAAAGCGACATGTATCAGCGTCCGCTCATTCTTGCAGCTTGCGACTTGAAGTTTGCCGCTTGTCAGCGCTTGTCGCGGCGCTTCTTCTCGGCCTTCTTGTGGTGCGACATCAAGCGGCGCTTCTTGTTGACCTGGCGGTCGGTGAGGGTGTTCTTCTTGCCCTCGTACGGGTTCTCACCGCCTTTGTACTCGATGCGGATCGGCGTACCGACCAGTTTGAGCACCCGGCGGTAAGTGTTTTCCAGGTAACGCGAGTACGACTTGGGAATCTTCTCGGTCTGGTTGCCGTGGATCACGATCAGCGGCGGGTTGGCACCGCCGAGGTGGGCATAGCGCAGCTTGATGCGGCGGCCGTTGACCAGCGGTGGCTGGTGCTCACTGACGGCATCTTCGAGGATCTGCGTCAGACGGCTGGTTGGCCAGCGGGTGACCGCCGATTTGAACGCGGCCTGCACCGACTTGTACAGGTGGCCCACGCCGGTGCCGTGTAGCGCCGAGATGAAGTGGATGTCGGCAAAGTCGACGAAGAACAGCCGGCGCTCCAGCTCGGTCTTGACGTAGTCGCGCTCACCCGACTCCATGCCGTCCCACTTGTTCAGGGCGATGACGATGGCGCGGCCCGCTTCCAGGGCGAAGCCCAGCAGGTTGAGGTCGTGGTCGACCACACCCTCGCGGGCGTCCATGACGAAGATCACCACGTTGGCGTCCTTGATCGCCTGCAGCGTCTTCACCACCGAGAACTTTTCGACTTCCTCGTGGATCTTGCCGCGCTTGCGCACGCCAGCGGTGTCGATGAAGGTGTACTTCTCGTTATCGCGCTCGAACGGGATGTAGATACTGTCACGGGTGGTACCCGGCTGGTCGTAGACCACCACGCGCTCTTCGCCGAGCATGCGGTTGACCAGGGTCGACTTGCCCACGTTGGGGCGGCCGATGATGGCGATCTTGATGCCATCCTTTTCGCTCGGGCCGGGGATGCGTACCGCTTCCTCGCCTTCGGCAACCTCCTGGTCGAGGGCTTCTTCCTCAGCATCGCGAGGAATGTGGCCCAGCACCGACTCCATCAACTGATTGATGCCGCGGCCCTGCGAGCCGGCCACCGGAATGGCATTGCCCATGCCCAGCGGCGAAAACTCGGCGCGGGCGACGTCGGCGTCGATGTTGTCGATCTTGTTGGCCACCAGGATGGCCGACTTGTTCCGCTTGCGCAGGTGCTCGGCGATCATCTGGTCGGCGGCAGTCATGCCGGCGCGGGCGTCGACCAGGAACAGCACATAGTCGGCTTCTTCGATGGCCATCAGCGACTGCTCGGCCATCTTCTCGTCCATGCCCACTTCGTCACCGGTGATACCACCGGTGTCGATCAGGATGAAGGAGCGACCCTGCCAGCTGGCATCACCATACTGGCGGTCACGGGTCAGACCCGACAGGTCACCCACGATGGCATCGCGGGTTTTGGTCAGGCGGTTGAACATGGTGGATTTGCCGACGTTCGGCCGTCCCACCAGGGCGATTACGGGAACCATGCGGCTCTCCACTCTTGAATTCTTGAAAATGCAAAGGCCGCTGCAAGGCAGCGGCCGGAGTTCGGGCGGCGTGTCCTACGCCGCAACTCAAGACCTGTAGTGGCCTTGAGCATAGCTTCAGCGGATGGTCAGTGCCTCGAGCTTGCCGCTGTTGCCAAAGACATAGATGGTGTCGCCGACCACCAGGGGCCGGGCGCGCAGGCCATCGCTGTCGATACGCTCACGGCCGACGAAACGGCCGTCGACCTGGCTGAGCAGGTGCAGGTAACCTTCGAAGTCACCTACAGCCACGTAGCTGGAGAACACTTCCGGTGCCGACAATTGGCGGCGCGCCATCGAGTCGTTGGTCCACAGTGCGCTGGAAGAGCGCTCGTCGACACCCTCGACACTGCCCGAAGCTTCGCTGACATAGACGTTGCCGAAACCTTGGGCGACACCCACGTAGCTCGAGGCATCACGCTGCCACAGCACACGGCCGCTTTCCAGGTCCAGGCCCGCTACGCGACCCTGGTAGGTGCTGACGTACAGCGTACCACCGGACAGCAGCAGGCCGCCGTCGATGTCGACCACACGGTCCAGCTCGGAACGGCCCTGCGGGATCGCCACACGGCTCTCCCACACCGGCACGCCGTTGTTGATGTCGACCGCGACAACTTTGCCGGTGGACAGGCCGGCTACAGCCAGACGGTTGGTGACGATCGGCGCACCGGTGCCCCGCAGGGTCAGTACAGCCGGGGTGCTCTCGTAGATCCAGCGGCGGTCGCCGGTAGCGGCATCGAGGCCGATCAGACGGTCGTCCTGAGTCTGCACCACCACAACGTCACCGTTGTTGGCAGGCGGCGCCAGGACTTCGCTGGTTACGCGCGAGCGCCAGCGCTCTTCACCGGTGCTGGAGTCCAGGGCAATCACTTCACCCTTGAGGGTGCCGAGCATGACCAGGCCATAGCCAACGCCGACGGCGCCGGAAACCGGCAGCTCCAGATCCTGCTTCCACACCACGTCGCCGGTAATGCGGTCGAGGGCGAAGACTTCGCCATTGACGTCGCTGGCGTAGATGCGGTCGTTCTCGATGGCTGGCACCAGGGTATTGTAAGTCTCGCCCTGGCCGTCACCGATCGAACGGCTCCACTGCTTTTTCAGTACCACTTCTTCGGTGAACTTGGTCAGCTCGGCCGGAGGCAGTTCCTTCTTGCTGTTGCTGCTGCAACCTGCGGCCAGTACGGCCAGGGTCAGCACTGCTGCTTGTTTCCAACCGATCACGTCACGCGTCCCCTTTGGCCAAGTCATCCAGCTTCAGTTGCAAGCCACCGACCGCCGCCTCATCGGACAGCGCGGCCTTGGCTTTTTCATAAGCGCTGTGGGCATCGTCGGCACGACCCAACTGCACCAGCAGGTCGCCCTTCAATTCTTCACGGCTGGCCAAAAACGCCTTGTCGGCGTCGCCGTCGAGCAGCTTGAGCGCATCTTCAGCCTTGTCCTGGGCCGCGAGCACGCGTGCCAGGCGCTGGCGCGAAATTTCGCCCAGGGTGTCGTCAGCAGGCTTGTCGAGCACATTCTTGAGCTCGGCAGCGGCGTCGTCGAGCTTGCCGCTCTCTACCGCGACCTTGGCCACGAACAGGCTGCCGTACTGGGCGTAGGCGGTACCACCGAACTCGCTCTTGAGCTTGCCGGACAGCTCCGCGACCTTGGTCGCATCCGGCTGCCCGCTCGGCGTCAGGCTGGTTTCAAGCAGGGCCTGATACAGCTGCGATGCGCCTTGCGACTGGTTGTCCTGGTACTTGTGCCACGTGTTCCAGCCCAACACCACTACGCCAGCCAGCAGCGCACCGGTCAGCAGTGGCTTGCCGTTACGGTTCCACCAGTCCTTGACCCCTGCCAGGTCATCATCATCGGTACTCGACACCCCAATACTCCTTTTCGCCTATTCGCTTGTTGAACCGCGTTACGCCTGAGCGATCGCGGTTTCCAGGTGCTCAGCCAGAGCATCCCAGGCAATGTTCTGTTGTTCGCCCTGACCACGCAGGGGCTTGAGGCCAATCTCTTGCTTGGCCAGCTCGTCGTCACCCAGGATCAAGGCGAACAACGCGCCGCTCTTGTCGGCTTTCTTGAACTGGCTCTTGAAGCTGCCGCCACCGGCGTTGACCGCCAGGCGCAGGCCCGGCAGCCGGTCGCGCAGGCTCTCGGACAAGCGCAGGCCAGCCAGCTCCGCCTGCTCGCCGAAGGCGCACAGGTAGACATCGATCTGACGGTTGATGGACGCCGGTACCTTGCCCAGGGTCTCCAGCAGCAGGATCAGGCGCTCGATACCCATGGCGAAACCAACGCCGGTGGTCGGTTTGCCACCCATCTGCTCGACCAGGCCATCGTAGCGGCCGCCTGCACAGACGGTGCCCTGGGCGCCGAGCTTGTCGGTGACCCACTCGAACACGGTCTTGCTGTAGTAGTCCAGGCCACGCACCAGCTTGGTGTTGATCACAAACGGAATGCCGGCGGCATCCAGACGGGCCTTGAGGCCCTCGAAGTGCACGCGGGAGTCTTCGTCGAGGTAGTCTTCCAGCTTCGGCGCGCCGACCAGCACCGCCTGGGTGTTCGGGTCCTTGCTGTCGAGGATGCGCAGCGGATTGCTCTTGAGGCGGCGCTGGCTGTCTTCGTCGAGTTGTTCCAGGCGCGCCGAGAGGAACTCGACCAGCGCGTCGCGGTAGCGGGCGCGGGCCTCGCTGGTGCCCAGGCTGTTCAGCTCGAGCTTGACCGCATCCTGGATGCCCAGCAGGCCCCACAGACGCCAGGTCAGCATGATCAGCTCGGCATCGATGTCCGGGCCGTCCAGGTTGAACACCTCGACGCCAATCTGGTGGAACTGACGGTAGCGGCCCTTCTGCGGGCGCTCGTGGCGGAACATCTGGCCGATGTACCACAGCTTCTGCACCTGGCCGTTGCCAGTGATGCCGTGCTCGAGCACTGCACGTACGCAGGCAGCGGTGCCTTCAGGGCGCAGGGTCAGCGAATCGCCGTTGCGGTCCTCGAAGGTGTACATCTCTTTTTCGACGATGTCGGTGACTTCACCGATGGAGCGCTTGAACAGCTCGGTGAACTCGACGATCGGCGTGCGGATCTGGCTGTACCCATAGGTGTCCAGCAGCCCGGCGACGGTGCCTTCGAAGTAGCGCCACAGCGGCGACTGCTCTGGCAGGATGTCGTTCATGCCACGGATGGCTTGCAGCGATTTGCTCACGAAAAGTCCTTACGAATCTGTGTGTCAGCCGCGGGCGATCAGCGCCGCGTCGGCCTCGACCTTTTCGGCCGCTTTCTGGCGGATGAGCTTTTCCAGCTCATCGACCAGGTTGTCATTGGTCAGTTTCTGCGCCGGCTTGCCGTCGATGTAGATCAGGTTCGGCGTGCCGCCGGTCAGGCCAACGTGGGCTTCCTTCGCTTCGCCAGGGCCGTTGACCACACAACCGATCACCGCCACGTCCAGCGGTACCAGCAGGTCTTCCAGGCGCCCTTCCAGTTCGTTCATGGTCTTGACCACATCGAAGTTCTGCCGCGAGCAGCTCGGGCAGGCGATGAAGTTGATGCCACGCGAACGCAGGTGCAGCGACTTGAGGATGTCGTAGCCGACCTTCACTTCCTCGACCGGGTCGGCCGCCAGCGAAATGCGGATGGTATCGCCGATGCCTTCGGCCAGCAGCATACCGAGGCCGACGGCGGATTTCACCGTGCCGGAGCGCAGCCCACCGGCCTCGGTGATGCCCAGGTGCAGCGGCTGGATGATCTGCTTGGCCAGCAAGCGATAGGCTTCGACGGCCATGAACACGTCGGAGGCCTTGACGCTGACCTTGAAGTCCTGGAAATCCAGGCGGTCCAGGTGCTCGACATGGCGCAGTGCAGATTCGACCAGCGCCGCCGGGGTCGGCTCGCCATATTTCTTCTGCAGGTCCTTTTCCAGGGAGCCTGCGTTGACACCGATACGGATCGGGATGCCACGGTCACGAGCGGCATCGACCACAGCACGAACACGGTCCTCACGGCCGATGTTGCCCGGGTTGATACGCAGGCAGTCGACGCCCAGTTCGGCCACGCGCAACGCGATCTTGTAGTCGAAGTGGATGTCGGCGACCAGCGGTACGCTAACCAGTTGCTTGATTTTGCCGAACGCCTCGGCGGCGTCCATGTCCGGCACCGAAACACGGACGATGTCGACCCCCGCATCGACCAGGCGCTGGATCTGGCCAACGGTGGCGGCGACATCATTGGTGTCGGTGTTGGTCATGCTCTGCACCGCGATGGGGGCATCACCACCCACCGGCACATTGCCGACCCAGATTTTGCGGGATTCGCGACGTTTGATCGGAGATTCGCCGTGCATGACTTACTGTCCCAACTTCAGGCGAGCGGTTTCGCCACTGGTGAACGGGGCAACATCGACGGCCTGGCCGTTGTAGCTGACCTGGGCGCCGCGGGCAAAGCCCAGGCGCACCGCGAACGGCGGCTTGCCGGTCAGCTCGAGGTTGTCGCCCTTGCGCTTGATGGCGCTGAACAGCACCTTGCCGTTGCCATCGGACACCTGGGTCCAGCAATCGGCGGTGAACTGGATTGCAACCTTGGCGCTGCCGGCCGGCACGGCGGCAGGCTCGGTGGCAATGGCCGGCACGCTGGCGGCAGGCGCCACAGGGGCGGCCTGGGCTACGGTGGCGGCTGGCGTGGCTGGTGCAGCAGGTGCTGCCGTTGTCGGCGCAGGCGCTTCAGCCTGTGCAGGCGCCTGCTGGACCGGCGCGGCTGCTGCGGCAGCCGGGGCGGCCTCGCTGCTGGCCTCGGCAACCGGCTCGGCAGGTGCCTGCTCCAGCGGCAGCGGCGCGCTTTCGCCCTGCTGGCCTAAGGTAACAGCCTGGTCTTCAGGCTCATCCAGCGGGTGGATCTGGGTGGTACCGTCGGCGCTTTCGACCTCGACATGCTCCAGGGCGATATTGGCCAGGTCCTTGCCGCGCAGGCTGCCCTGGTCCTGCCACCACAGGAAGCTGCCACCGACCACCGCAACCAGCAGCAACAGGCTGACACCGCGCAGGATGTTGTGCGAAAGGCGCACCGGCTCTTCGATGCGGCCCAGTGAATGTACGTCGCTGCCCTTGGCATGGGTGCCGGTGTACTGGTCGAAGGCCTCGACCAGCGGCGCCTGGTCCATGTCCATCAGCTTGGCATAGGCACGGATGTAGCCACGGGCGAAGGTATGCCCTGGCAGCTTGTCGAAGGCACCGGTTTCCACGTGGTTCAGCGAACTTACGGTGAGGTTGAGCTTGCGGGCCACCTCGGCTTGCGACCACTCCCGTCTTTCGCGGGCCTGGCGCAACAATTCACCGGGGTTCTGGCCAGTCGCTGCTGCTACTTCGGGATGCGCGGCTTTCATCGTTGCTCCGACAGGTATTGCTGATATTCCGGCGTACCGGGATAAAGTCGTTGTAATTGCTGGCCCAGTTCGGCCTGTGTGCCCTGCTCGTCGAACACCCGGGCAAGACGACTACCCAGCAGGAGGCTACGGGCATTGTGATCGCTCAACTGGCTGAAACGATCGTAGAAACCCCGTGCCGGCACATAATGCCTGTTTTCGTAGGACAACTCAGCCATTTCCAGCAACGCCCTGGGTTGCTGCTGGTTGAGTTGCAGGGCCTTGCTCAGATACGCCTGCGCCTGGTCACGGTTGCCGAGTTTCAGGGCTGTCAGGCCAAGGTTCTCGTAGACGCGCGAACGTTCAGGATACAGGGTATCGGCGCTGGCCAGGCGAAACATCTGCTCGGCTTCGGCAAAACGCTGCTGAGCATATAGGAAACTGCCGTAATTGTTGCGAATTCGCGTGTCGCCGGGGCTTGCCGACAACGCTTTCTTGAAGTGTTCCTCAGCCAGCGCAGCTTCACCTTCGGCCTGAAACACCAGGGCCAAGGCTGCGTGAGCATCGCCATCCTTGGCATCGAGCACCAGTGCCTTGCCCAACGGAGCCTTGGCCTGCTCGGTCAAACCTTGTTGCAAATAGCCAAGCCCAAGCTGCACATAGGCACGCCCCGCCTCCACTCGCCCCTGTCGAGTTGCCAGTGGGTCATTCGCACTACCCGACACGCAGCCGGCCAGCAGCGAAAGCGCAAGGATCGACAGCGCGGCGCGCAGGCTCATGGCGGGCCCGGACTCAGTGGCGCACGGCGCTGTCTTGCAGCTCGGCGTCGGCAGACAGCTGACGTACGGCGATGTAGCGCTCGCTGCGGCGGGTACGGTCATTGACCTGGCCGACCAGCTGGCCACAGGCGGCATCGATGTCATCGCCACGGGTGGTACGGGTGGTGACGTTGAAGCCACCGTGGTGCAGCAAGTCCTGGAAGCGGCGAATAGCGTTGTTGCTAGGGCGCTCGTAACCGGAATGCGGGAACGGGTTGAACGGGATCAGGTTGATCTTGCACGGTACATCGCGCAGCAGTTCGATCATCTGCGCGGCATGCTCGGGCTGGTCGTTGACGTCCTTGAGCAGGGTGTACTCGACCGTCAGCACGCGCTTGCCACCCAAGGTGGCCATGTAGCCCATGCACGACTCCAGCAACATCTTCAGCGGGTACTTCTTGTTGATCGGCACCAGCTGGTTGCGCAGCTCGTCGTTCGGCGCATGCAGCGAAAGCGCCAGGGACACGTCGATGTGCTTGGCCAGTTCGTCGATCATCGGTACCACGCCGGAGGTGGACAAGGTGACGCGACGCTTGGAAATGCCATAGCCCAGATCATCCATCATGATCTTCATGGCAGCGATGACATTGTCGAAATTCAGCAGAGGCTCGCCCATGCCCATCATGACCACGTTGGTAATCGCGCGGTCGATCTTGGCCGGGACGGTCCCGAAGGATTTGTTGGCAAGCCACACCTGGCCGATCACTTCGGCGGCGGTGAGGTTGCTGTTGAAGCCTTGCTTGCCGGTGGAGCAGAAACTGCAGTCCAGGGCGCAGCCGGCTTGCGACGAAACGCAGAGAGTGCCGCGATCGTCGGTTGGGATGTAGACGGTCTCGACGCAGCTGCCGGAGGCAACGCGGATCACCCATTTGCGGGTGCCGTCTGCGGAAATGTCTTCACTGACCACTTCCGGAGGACGAATTTCGGCAACAGCCTCGAGCTTTTCGCGCAAGGCCTTGCCGACGTTCGTCATGGCGGCGAAATCATCGACGCCAAAATGGTGAATCCATTTCATCACCTGGCCGGCACGGAAGCGCTTCTCCCCGATAGAGTCGAAGAATTGTTCCATTTCCGGCTGGGTCAGGCCCAACAGGTTGATTTTGCCAGTAGATGTCGTCATGGATTCACCCTCACCCGTAAGCTTTCGCTTAGCGAGTGGTTACCTCGGTAGCAGCGAAGAAGTAAGCGATTTCGCGAGCAGCAGCAGCTTCGGAGTCCGAACCGTGAACGGCGTTGGCGTCGATCGACTCGGCGAAGTCAGCACGGATGGTGCCGGCAGCAGCTTCTTTAGGGTTGGTGGCGCCCATCAGCTCACGGTTCAGAGCGATGGCGTTTTCGCCTTCCAGAACCTGAACGACAACCGGGCCGGAAGTCATGAAGGCAACCAGGTCACCGAAGAAGCCGCGCTCGCTGTGCTCAGCGTAGAAACCTTCGGCTTCGGCTTTGGACAGTTGCTTGATTTTCGAAGCAACGATTTTCAGGCCGGCGTCTTCGAAGCGAGTGGTGATCTTGCCGATGACGTTTTTGGCAACTGCGTCAGGCTTGATGATCGAGAAAGTACGTTGAACAGCCATGGAAAACTCCAGAATATGAGTGTTGCGAAAAATTAAACCCGCGAATTATACGCGGGTTCCAGGGGATTGCCTAACCTGCAGCGCCACGCTTAGTCGGCTTCGTCTATCCAGGCCGCCTGGATGGCCTCGAGCACTTTCTCACCGCCGCGTGACGGATCGTCGCTGAATTCTGGCAAGGCCAGCACCCAGCGATGCAGATCGACGAAATTCACATAACGAGGATCGACTTCCGGCTTGCTTTCTGCAAGCTGGATAGCGATCTCAAGTACATCAACCCATTTCAGACTCATTGAAAAATCCTCAGTGGGGCGCTTCGGCAGCGTGGTTGAGCGAGTATTTGGGGATCTCGATGGTCAGGTCCTGATCACCGACGACCACCTGGCAGCCGAGACGCGATTGCGCCTCCAGGCCCCAGGCCTTGTCCAGCATGTCCTCTTCGAGTTCGTCCGCTTCTTCAAGCGAGTCGAAACCCTTGCGCACGATGCAGTGGCAGGTGGTGCAGGCCTTTACGCCACCGCAGGCGCTTTCCATCTCGATGTGATGGTCGTGGGCCAGCTCCAGGATATTGGTCCCGGGCTCGACCTCCACGCTCAGCCCCTCTGGGCAGAACTTCTCATGCGGCAGGAATGTCACCAGCGGCATCGGTTACTCCTCGATCTCATTCAGGTTGCGCCCGGCCAGTGCGGCTTTGACCGTCGAATCAAGGCGACGGGCGGCAAATGCATCGGTCACCTGCGACAGACGCTTGGTCTGTTGCTCGATGGCAGGGCCATCGGTGCCGGTCAGCAAATCACGTAGTTCTTGCATCTGGAACTCGATGGCTTCGCGCTCTTCACTGCTGAGCAGTCGCTCGCCATCAGCATCCAGGGCTCCCTGGACAGCTTCAAGCAGGCGCTCGCCGTCGACCTGGTGTTCACGAAGCTGACGCGCCTGCTTGTCGGAGCCTGCGTGCTCGAAGGAGTCCTTGAGCATGCGTGCGATCTCACCGTCGGTCAGGCCGTAGGACGGCTTGACCTGGATACTGGCTTCTACGCCGGAACCCAGCTCACGGGCCGCGACGCTGAGCAAACCGTCGGCATCGACCTGGAAGGTCACGCGGATTTTCGCAGCACCGGCAACCATGGCCGGAATACCACGCAGCTCGAAACGCGCCAGCGAACGGCAGTCGCTGATCAGCTCGCGCTCACCCTGCAGAACGTGAATCATCATGGCCGACTGGCCATCTTTATATGTGGTGAATTCCTGCGCGCGGGCCACCGGAATGGTGGTGTTGCGCGGGATCACCTTTTCCATCAACCCCCCCATGGTCTCAAGACCAAGGGACAGCGGAATGACGTCGAGCAACAGCAGCTCACCGCCTTCGCGGCGGTTGCCGGCCAGGGTGTCAGCCTGGATGGCAGCGCCGATGGCTACCACCTGGTCGGGGTCGATCGAGGTCAGCGGGGTACGGCCGAACAGCGTACCTACTGCTTCACGCACACGCGGTACGCGGGTCGAACCACCCACCATGACCACCGCACCCACTTCATCCAGCTCGACGCCACTGTCGCGCACGGCGCGGCGGCAGGCCTTGAGGCTACGGGCAATCAGCGGCTCGATCATGGCCTCGAAAGCGGCGCGGCTGAGCTCGCCCTGCCAGGCGCCATGGCGGACACTGACCACGTCGGTGTCGGTCAGGGCCTCCTTGGCGGCGCAGGCGGCCTGGAGCAGCTGGCGCTGGGTAGCAGGGTCGAGGTCGGCGGACAGGCCGGCCTGCTCGATGATCCAGCTGGCAATGGCGTGATCGAAGTCATCGCCCCCCAGGGCGGTGTCACCACCGGTGGCGAGCACTTCGAACACACCTGCAGTCAGGCGCAGGATGGAAATATCGAACGTACCGCCGCCCAGGTCATAGATGGCCACCAGGCCTTCGGCATTCTGGTCCAGGCCATAGGCCACGGCAGCAGCGGTCGGCTCATTGAGCAGGCGCAGTACGTTCAGGCCAGCCAGTTTGGCTGCGTCCTTGGTCGCCTGACGCTGGGCATCGTCGAAATAGGCCGGCACGGTGATCACCGCGCCCACCAGCTCGCCACCCAAGGTGGCCTCGGCGCGCTCGCGCAGCACCTTGAGGATATCGGCGGACACTTCCACCGGGCTCTTCGGCCCCTGGACAGTATCGATGAACGGCATGTGCGACTCGCCGCCAATGAAGCGATACGGCAGCTGTTCACCCAGTTGCTTGACGTCGGCCAGGCCACGCCCCATCAGGCGCTTGACCGACAGCACGGTGTTCAGCGGGTCGCTGGCGGCAGCTTCACGCGCTGCCAGGCCGACCTCATTGTGGCCCGCCAGATAGCGCACTGCGGAGGGCAGAATGACGTTGCCCTGCGCATCGGGCAGGGGTTCACTGCGACCGCTGCGCAGGGCAGCGACCAGAGAATTGGTAGTACCCAAGTCAATGCCCACCGCCAGGCGACGCTGGTGCGGCTGGGGGGTTTGACCGGGTTCGGCGATCTGCAGTAGGGCCATGCTTATCTGAATACCTTAGGCGTCATCACGGGCAACGCCGGGTTAATCGTCGAGGCGCTCTTCTAGTTGGCGCACTTCCTGGGCGAGCTTGTCGAGGAACTGCATGCGGCGCATCAGGCGCTCGGCCTTGTCGCGCTCGGCAGGCACATCCCAGCAGGCGGCAAAATCCTCGTTGAGCTGTTCCTGAGCAGCCCTCAGGCGCTTCTTGAACACGGCGACACCGTCGAGGTCGGCTTCGTCCTGCAGCTCTTCGAGTTCCTCGCGCCACTGCATTTGCTGCAGCAGGAAGTCAGGGTCGTGGACCGTGACTTCCTGAGGCACCTCGTGGCCACCGATGGCCAGCAAATAGCGGGCACGGCGCGGGGCACTGCGCAGGGTCTGGTAGGCGTCGTTGAGGGCGGCGGATTTTTCCAGCGCTACCCGCTGCTCACGCTCGGAAGCGTCGGCGAAGCGGTCAGGATGAACCTCGCGGGCCAGCTCGCGATAGCGAGTGGCCAGCTTGTCGAGGTCCAACCGGAAGCACGGCTGGAGGTCGAACAGAGCGAAATGACAAGGAGTACCCACAGCCAGCCTCAGACGTTGAAGCTTTCGCCGCAGCCACACTCACCGCGTACGTTGGGGTTGTTGAACTTGAAGCCTTCGTTCAACCCTTCCTTGACGAAATCCAGCTCAGTGCCGTCAAGGTAAACCAGGCTCTTGGGATCGATGATCACCTTGACGCCATGGTTCTCGAACACGGTGTCCTCGTCCGCCAGTTCATCGACGAACTCCAGCACGTAGGCCAGGCCCGAGCAACCGGTGGTGCGCACGCCCAGGCGGATGCCCTCGCCCTTGCCGCGCCCTTCGAGGGAACGCCGCACGTGGTTGGCGGCGGCTTCTGTCATGCTGATAGCCATCGGTACTTTTTCCTCAACGTCGGTTACTTCGCAACAGGCGACTTAGATCAAGCCTTTCTTCTGCTTGTAATCGCGAACGGCTGCCTTGATGGCATCCTCGGCGAGTACCGAGCAGTGGATCTTGACCGGCGGCAACGCCAGTTCTTCCGCCAGCTGAGTGTTCTTGATGGTTTCAGCTTCGTCCAGGGTCTTGCCCTTCATCCACTCGGTGGCGAGGGAGCTGGAAGCGATGGCCGAACCGCAGCCGTAAGTCTTGAACTTGGCATCTTCGATGATGCCTTGCTCGTTGACCTTGATCTGCAGACGCATCACGTCACCGCACGCCGGGGCGCCGACCATGCCGGTACCGACATCCGGGTCCTCGGCATTCATCTTGCCGACGTTACGTGGGTTTTCGTAGTGGTCGATGACCTTTTCACTGTATGCCATGGTGCAATTCCTTCCTCATCAGGGAGCCGCTCTTGCCGGCGACTGCTTAGTGGGCGGCCCACTCGATCTTGGAGATGTCAACGCCGTCTTTGTACATGTCCCACAGCGGCGACAGCTCACGCAGTTTGTTTACAGCCTCGCAGACTTTCTGCGCGGCGTAGTCGACTTCTTCTTCGGTGGTGAAGCGGCCGAAGGAGAAGCGGATCGAGCTGTGCGCCAGCTCGTCGTTACGGCCCAGAGCGCGCAGTACATACGACGGCTCGAGCGAAGCGGAGGTGCAGGCCGAACCGGACGATACCGCGATGTCCTTGAGCGACATCAGCAGCGACTCGCCTTCGACATAGTTGAAGCTCAGGTTCAGGTTGTGCGGTACGCGGGCAGTCTGGCTACCGTTGACATACAGCTCTTCGAGGTCCGAGACCTGCTTGAAGAAGCGGTCGCTCAGGGCCTTGATGCGCTGGTTTTCAGCGGCCATTTCCTGCTTGGCAATGGCGAATGCTTCGCCCATGCCGACGATCTGGTGGGTCGGCAGGGTGCCCGAACGCATGCCGCGCTCATGGCCACCGCCATGGATGATCGCTTCCAGACGCACGCGAGGCTTGCGGCTGACGTACAGCGCGCCAATGCCTTTCGGGCCGTAGGCCTTGTGCGCGGAGAACGACATCAGGTCGACTTTCAGCTTTTGCAGGTCGATTTCCACCTTGCCGGCCGACTGGGCGGCGTCAACGTGGAACAACACGCCGCGCGAACGGGTCAGTTCACCGATGGCGGCGATGTCGTTGATCGAGCCGACTTCGTTGTTGACGTGCATCAGCGAGACCAGAATGGTGTCGTCACGCAGCACCGCCTCGACCTGGGCCGGAGTGACGATGCCGTCTTCGCCTGGCTCGAGGTAGGTGACTTCGAAACCTTCACGCTCGAGCTGGCGAGCGGTATCCAGGACCGCCTTGTGCTCGATCTTGGAGGTGATGATGTGCTTGCCTTTGGACTGATAGAAGTGCGCCACGCCTTTGATGGCGAGGTTGTCGGACTCGGTAGCACCGCTGGTCCAGACGATCTCGCGCGGGTCGGCGTTGATCAGCTCGGCAACCTGGCGACGGCCGTTTTCGACCGCTTCCTCGGCTTTCCAGCCAAACACGTGGGAGCGCGAAGCCGGGTTACCGAAGTTACCGTCGACCAGCAGGCAGTCGGCCATCTTCTGGGCGACACGGGGATCGACCGGCGTGGTCGCGGAGTAATCGAGGTAGATCGGCAACTTCATTGAGTATCTCCTATCAGGCGGTGGCGTCGCTCGTCGCACTGTTAATAAAGGTCAGTCGACGGCGGACGTCTCAATCTTGTCCAGCTGGGCAGAACGGCCTGCGACACGACGCAGGTCCTGGCGTTGGGCAACTTCCTGCACCTCACGGCGCATGACGAGGTCGGCCAGGCTGATGCCGTTGAGGAATTCGTGGATCTGCTGGCTGAGGTCGCACCACAGGTGGTGGGTCAGGCAGGTGTCACCGGCATGGCAATCCCCAAGGCCCTGGCAACGGGTGGCATCGACCG
This sequence comes from Pseudomonas sp. M2, assembly GCF_015751845.1. Classification (NCBI taxonomy): domain Bacteria; kingdom Pseudomonadati; phylum Pseudomonadota; class Gammaproteobacteria; order Pseudomonadales; family Pseudomonadaceae; genus Pseudomonas; species Pseudomonas sp. M2. Next base: position 3,397,192 of record NZ_JADOUD010000001.1, on the reverse strand, counting down.
ACTCGTTGACCGCGTCGATGACTTGGGCCACCTGGATGGTTTCCATGCCACGGGACAGCTGGTAACCACCGCCTGGGCCGCGCACGCTGGATACCAGGCTGCTGCGGCGCAGCTTGGCGAACAGCTGCTCCAGATAAGAGAGGGAAATGCCCTGGCGCTCGGAAATGTCGGCCAAAGACACAGGCCCATGCTGCGCGTGCAAGGCCAGGTCAAGCATGGCTGTCACGGCGTATCGGCCTTTGGTAGTCAGTCGCATGGCTAATGGTTACCACGGGAGTTACAGGATGTGAGCGAGTATGCTATTCCCGAGCATTTAAGTCAACTATTAGACCTACTGCTTTAGTCGGGTTTGCATCTGGGAGGCGGGCGCGATTGTAGCAGCAAAGGGGCGTGAGCACACGCCCCACATGCCAGTATGACCTCCCTGCGGCGCGATCAATGCGACCGAGCGTCGCGCGGGGCAACTGCCGAGATCTCGCTGAAGTCATCTTCGGGCAGGGCCGGCAGCTCTTTGGCGCAGTAGTCACTGCCCATTTTGGTCAATGCGCCACACATGCCTTCCAGCCGCTCGTCGACAGCCTGCAGGTGGTCGAGCATCTGGCCGATGGCACGCGCCACCGGGTCAGGCATGTCGCCACTGACGCCGTAGGCATCGAAGCCGATCTTTTCGGCCATGGCCTTGCGCCTGGCCTCGACTTCGCTGTCTTCGCTCTTGACGATGATCCGCCCCGGAATGCCGACCGCCGTGGCACCTGCCGGCACCGCCTTGGTCACCACTGCATTGGAACCGATCTTGGCCCCGGCACCGACGGTGAACGGGCCGAGCACTTTGGCCCCTGCCCCCACCACTACGCCGTTTTCCAGGGTCGGGTGACGCTTGCCCTTGTTCCAGCTGGTGCCACCCAGGGTCACGCCTTGGTAAAGAGTGACGTCGTCGCCGATCTCGGCGGTTTCGCCGATGACGATACCCATGCCGTGATCGATGAAGAAGCGCCTGCCGATGGTCGCACCGGGATGGATCTCGATACCGGTCATCCAGCGGCCAAAATTCGACACCAGGCGAGCCAGCCATTTGAAATCGCGCTTCCACAAGGCATTGCCCAGGCGATGCAGCCAGATGGCATGCATGCCCGGGTAGCAGGTCAGCACCTCGAAGGCATTGCGTGCCGCCGGGTCCCGATGGAAAACGCTCTGGATATCTTCACGCAGACGTTCGAACATCTGTCAGTCCTTCCTTTTATGCGGCTCGCCCCGTGCGACCTTCTGGGTCTCGGTGAGGATACCGCGCAAAATGCTCATTTCCGGACGTTCCACCGAGCTGCGCCCATACAGCCGGCGCAGGCGCGCCATCAGGTGCTTGGGCTTTTCGGGGTCAAGGAAGCCGATGTCCACCAGGGTTTTTTCCAGGTGTTCATAGAACAGCTCCATTTCGTCCATGGTCGCCAGCTCGCTGGCGTCGACCTTTTCGACTCTCTGCGCCGTACCTTCAACCGCCAGCCAGGCCATGCGCACCTCATAGGCGAGCACCTGGACCGCAGCGGCCAGGTTCAACGAGCTGAAGTCGGGGTTCGAGGGAATGTGCACGTGAAAGTGACATCGCTGCAGTTCTTCGTTGGTCAGGCCGGCGTGCTCACGCCCGAACACCAAGGCGATCTCCTCACCGCCGACGGCATGCTCCACAGCCTTGGCCCCGCATTCACGGGGGTCGATCAACGGCCAGGGAATACTGCGCTCACGGGCACTGGTGCCCATGACCAGGCTGCAGCCGACCAACGCCTGCTCGAGGCTGTCGACCACCTGGGCACCGGCCAGCACATCGTCGGCACCGGAAGCACGCGCACTGGCGTCAGCGGCGGGGAACTCTTTTGGCTGCACCAGCACCAGACGCGACAAGCCCATGTTTTTCATGGCTCGCGCAGCGCCGCCGATGTTGCCGGGGTGGCTGGTATTGACCAGAACAACACGAATATTTTGCAGCAAGGTGTTGTGCTCACAGATGCGGGTTTTGGGGGTTCGATCTTACAGAACCGACCAGCGTAACGCCATGAAAGCAAATGTGACACTTCTGCCGCCAAACTTTTCTGCTAGAATGTTCGGCTTTCTTCTTTAACATCTCCAGGTGACCCGCCCATGCAGCCTATGCTGAATATCGCCCTGCGCGCCGCTCGCAGCGCCAGTGAACTGATTTTCCGCTCCATCGAACGCCTGGATAGCATCAAGGTGGACGAGAAAGAGGCTAAGGACTACGTTTCCGAGGTTGATCGCGCCGCCGAGCAGAAGATCGTCGACGCACTGCGCAAGGCCTACCCGAACCACTCCATTCAGGGTGAAGAGACGGGCATGCACGCGGGCACCGGCGAAGAAGGCAAGGACTACCTGTGGATCATCGACCCACTGGACGGTACCACCAACTTCCTGCGCGGCATCCCGCACTTCGCCGTCAGCATTGCCTGCAAATACCGTGGCCGCATTGAACACGCCGTCGTTCTCGACCCGGTGCGCCAGGAAGAATTCACCGCCAGCCGTGGCCGTGGCGCCCAGCTCAATGGCCGTCGCCTGCGCGTCAGCTCGCGCACCAGCCTGGACGGCGCCCTGCTGGGCACCGGCTTCCCGTTCCGTGACAGCCAGATGGCCGACCTGGACAACTACCTGGGCATGTTCCGCGCCCTGACTGGCCAGACTGCCGGCATCCGCCGCGCCGGCTCCGCCAGCCTGGACCTGGCCTACGTGGCCGCCGGCCGCTTCGACGCCTTCTGGGAGTCGGGCCTGTCCGAGTGGGACATGGCAGCCGGTGTGCTGCTGATCCAGGAAGCAGGCGGCCTGGTGAGCGACTTCAACGGTGGCCACGACTTCCTCGACAAAGGCCACATCGTTGCCGGCAACATCAAGTGCTTCAAGGCCGTGCTGACCGCTATCCAGCCGCACCTGCCAGAGCACATGAAGCGCTAAGCGCAGATTGCAGGCACAAAAAAAGCACCGGCGAGGTGCTTTTTTTGTGCCTGCAGGATTATTGCTGCCCGGCTTCACTCAGGATCAGCTTGCCGTTCTTGTCCAGCGGGATGGTCGAGCCCGGCTCGCGGTCCATCTTCACCTTGCCGACCTGGTCACCGATCGAGTAGGTCACGTTGTAACCAACGACCTTCTCACTGACATCGTTGACCGTGTTGCAACGGGTCTGCGTAGTGGTATAGGTATCACGCTCCTGCATGCCCTCCTGCACCTTGTTGCCGGCATAACCACCACCGACCGCACCGGCCACGGTGGCGATCTTCTTGCCAGTGCCACCACCGATCTGGTTACCCAGCAAGCCGCCCGCCAAAGCGCCAACAACGGTACCGGCAATCTGATGCTGGTCCTTGACCGGCGCCTGACGCGTCACGGCCACGTCCTTGCACACTTCGCGAGGGGTTTTCACCTGCTGCTTGATCGGCTGCACGTCGGTGACCTGGGCGTATTCGGGGCCTTTGTTCACCAAGCTGTAGGTCGCCACAGCACCTCCGGCAGTAACACCGACAGCACCCAGTACCGCACCCACCAGCATTGATTTATTCACTTGAACCTCCTGATTCATACCCGCGGGGTAAACCCGCCTGCTCCCAGCCTTGGAGCAAAAAAAAAGGCGCGAGTTCAACACTCGCGCCTTTTTGATCGCCGAACGGCGTAGGGCTATGCCTTAAGGGCGATCATCCACACCGTCGGTCTTGGCCGGTGGGATCAGGTCTTCGCTGTTCAGGTTCAGCCAGATCAGCACCACGTTGGCGATGTAGATCGAGGAGTAGGTACCCGCCATGACACCGATGAACAGGGCCAGGGAGAAGCCGAACAGGTTGTCACCGCCGAAGAACAGCAGCGCAGCGATTGCCAGCAGGGTCGAAACGGAAGTGGCTACGGTGCGCAGCAGGGTCTGCGTGGTCGAGATGTTGATGTTCTCGATCAGCGAGGCCTTGCGCATCACGCGGAAGTTCTCACGCACCCGGTCGAACACCACGATGGTGTCGTTGAGCGAGTAACCGATGATCGCCAGCACCGCAGCCAGCACCGTCAGGTCGAAGGTGATCTGGAAGAACGACAGGATACCCAGCGTCACCACCACGTCGTGGATCAGCGAGATGATCGCGCCCACGGCGAACTTCCACTGGAAGCGGAAGGCCAGGTAGATGAGGATGCCGCCCAGCGCCAGGAGCATGCCGAGGCCCCCCTGGTCACGCAGTTCTTCACCCACCTGCGGGCCGACGAACTCGACGCGCTTGACCGTCGCCGGGTTGTCACCGCCAATCTTCTGCAGGGCTTCGGCCACCTTGTTACCCAGCATCGGGTCATCGCCAGGCATGCGCACCAGCAGGTCGGTGGTAGCACCGAAGCTCTGTACCACGGCTTCGTTGAAGCCGGATTCGACCAGCTCGGCGCGCACTGCATTCAGGTCGGCCGGGCGCTCGTAGGTCAGCTCGATCAGCGTACCGCCGGTGAAGTCCAGGCCGAAGTTCAGGCCCTTCTGCCACCAGCTGAACAATGCCAGCACGGTAAGGAGCACGGTTACGGCGAACGCAACATTGCGAACGCCCATGAAATTGATGGTTTTCATCGTCGCTCCCTCAAACCCACAGCTTCTTGATGTCACGCCCGCCACAGGTCAGGTTGACCAGCGCACGGGTCATCATGATGGCGGTGAACATCGAGGTGAAAATCCCGAGGGACATGGTGACGGCAAAGCCCTTGACCGGCCCGGTACCCATGGCAAAGAGGATGCCGCCGACCAGCAGTGTGGTCAGGTTGGCATCGACGATCGCCGAATACGCGCGGTTGAAGCCTTCATGAATCGCGCGCTGCACCGACATGCCGGCAGCGATCTCTTCACGGATACGCGAGAAGATCAGTACGTTGGCGTCCACCGCCATACCCATGGTCAGCACGATACCGGCGATACCCGGCAAGGTGAGGGTGGCACCCAACAGCGACATCAATGCCAGCAGCAAGACCATGTTGCCCGCCAGGGCGATGGTGGCCAGCACACCGAACGCGCGGTAGATGGCGATGATGAACAGCGAGACGAACAGCATGCCCCACAGCGACGCATCGATACCCTTGGTGATGTTGTCGGCACCCAGGCTTGGGCCGATGGTACGTTCCTCAGCGAAGTACATCGGCGCGGCCAGGCCACCGGCACGCAGCAGCAGGGCCAGTTCGGACGATTCACCCTGGCCGTCAAGGCCGGTGATGCGGAACTGGCTGCCCAGCGGCGACTGGATGGTCGCCAGGCTGATGATCTTCTTCTCTTCAAGGAAGCTCTGCACCGGCACGTCTTTCTCGACGCCGTTGACCGTCTGCTTGACGTAGCGGGTGACCGGCTTCTGCTCGATGAAGATCACCGCCATGCTGCGCCCGACGTTGCTGCGGGTCGCGCGGCTCATCAGCTCGCCACCGTGGCCGTCGAGGCGAATGTTCACCTGCGGACGACCATGCTCGTCGAAGCTGGCCTGGGCGTCGGTGACCTGGTCACCGGTGATGATCAGGCCACGCTCGACCTGGGCGGAACGGCCACCCTCACGGAACTCGAAGACCTCGGTAGTGGCCCTGGACGCACCCGGCTCGGCACCGAAGCGGAACTCCAGGTTGGCCGTCTTGCCGAGGATACGCTTGGCTTCGGCAGTGTCCTGCACGCCTGGCAGTTCGACCACGATGCGGTTGGCGCCCTGGCGCTGAACCAGCGGCTCGGCGACGCCCAGCTCGTTGACGCGGTTGCGCACGGTGGTGAGGTTCTGCTTGATCGAGTATTCGCGGATCTCGGCGACTTTCGCCTGAGTCAGCGCCAGACGCAGCACGGCGGTTTCATTACGCTCGCTGGTGGTCAGGTCGAAATCACTGAAATTCTTGCGGATCAGGGCCCGTGCCTGTTCGCGGGTGGCATCGTCGGCGAAGCCCAGCATGATGCCGCCATCCTGCTGAGGCAGGCTGCGGTAGCGGACGCGCTCTTTGCGCAGCAAGGTCTTGACCTCGCCTTCGTAGACTTTCATGCGGGCACTCATGGCCTTGTCCATGTCCACTTCCAGCAGGAAGTGCACACCACCGGACAGGTCCAGGCCCAGCTTCATCGGGCTTGCACCCAGGTTACGCAGCCATTGCGGAGTGGTCTGGGCCAGGTTCAGGGCCACGACATAATCATCGCCCAGTGCCTTGCGCACTACATCCTTGGCTGGCAGCTGGTCTTCCTGATTGGTCAGGCGCACCAGCGCACTGCCCTTGTCACCCAGGCTTGCACCCTTGACGGTGATACCGGCTTCGGTCAGCGCCTTGCTGACGCGGTCGAGGTCGGACTGGTTCACCTGCAGCGCCGAGCTGGCACCGCTGATCTGCACCGCCGGGTCATCCGGGTAGAGGTTGGGAGCGGAATAAATAAAACCGATCGCCAGTACCAACACGATCAGTGCGTATTTCCACAGAGGGTATTTGTTCAGCATCACGCCGCCCGTTCAAGACGCGGGGCGCGTTGCGCGCCCCGACTGGAAAAAAAACCGGTAACTCAGATAGCCTTGAGCGTACCTTTTGGCAGGGTCGCGGCAATGGCGCCCTTCTGGAACTTCAGCTCGACAGTGTCGGACACTTCCAGAACCACGAAATCATCGGAAACCTTGACGATCTTGCCAGCGATGCCGCCGTTGGTGACAACTTCATCACCTTTTTGCAAGTTGCTCAGCAGGTTCTTCTGCTCTTTGGCACGCTTGGCCTGCGGGCGCCAGATCATCAGGTAGAAGATGACCAGGAAACCGACCAGGAAAATCCACTCAAAGCCGGTGCCGGCTGGGCCAGCGGCGGGTGCAGCAGCGTCCGCATAGGCGGCGGGGATCAAGAAGCTCATTAGGCACTCCAGTTGCTTAAGTTTTAATTAGATGGTGCGAACAATCAGTCCAAAGGCGGCACAGGCAGCCCGCGCTTGGCATAGAAGGCGTCGACGAAGGCGGCCAATTTACCCTGTTGAATAGCCTCGCGTAAACCGGCCATCAAGCGCTGGTAATGGCGCAAGTTGTGGATGGTATTCAGCATGCTGCTCAACATTTCGCCGCACTTGTCCAGGTGATGGAGATAAGCGCGGGAGAAGTTCGTGCAGGTGTAGCAATCACAGGTCGGATCCAGCGGCGAATCATCGTGGCGATGGAACGCGTTGCGGATCTTGATCACCCCTGTATCGACGAACAGATGGCCGTTGCGCGCGTTACGCGTCGGCATCACGCAGTCGAACATGTCGACGCCGCGGCGCACACCCTCAACGAGATCTTCGGGTTTGCCTACCCCCATAAGGTAACGAGGTTTGTCAGCAGGCATCTGGGCCGGCAGGTAATCCAGCACCTTGATCATTTCGTGCTTGGGCTCGCCCACCGACAGGCCACCGATGGCCAGGCCATCGAAGTCGATATTGACCAGCGCTTCCAGCGAGCGCATGCGCAGGTCCTGGTACATGCCGCCCTGGACGATGCCGAACAGCGCCGCGGTGTTGTCCCCGTGGGCGTTCTTCGAGCGTTGCGCCCAACGCAGCGACAGCTCCATGGAGGTGCGCGCCACGTCGTGCTCTGCCGGGTACGGTGTGCACTCGTCGAAGATCATCACGATGTCCGAACCCAGGTCGCGCTGCACCTGCATGGACTCTTCCGGGCCCATGAACACCTTGGAGCCATCGACCGGGGAGGCGAAGGTCACGCCCTCCTCCTTGATCTTGCGCATGGCGCCCAGGCTGAACACCTGGAAACCACCCGAATCAGTCAGGATCGGGCCTTTCCACTGCATGAAATCGTGCAGGCCGTTGTGCTTCTTGATCACCTCGGTACCTGGGCGCAGCCACAGGTGGAAGGTGTTGCCAAGGATGATCTCGGCACCAATGGCCTCGATGTCACGCGGCAGCATGCCCTTGACCGTGCCATAGGTACCCACCGGCATGAACGCCGGGGTTTCGACCGTGCCACGGGGGAAGGTCAGGCGGCCACGACGGGCCTTGCCGTCGGTGGCCAGCAGTTCGAAGGACATTCGACAGGTGCGACTCATGCTTGATCCTCTGGGCCGCGTGGCGCCGGATTGCGGGTGATGAACATGGCATCACCGTAACTGAAGAAGCGGTACCCCTGCTCGACCGCCGCCGCGTAGGCAGCCATGGTCTCGGGGTAACCGGCGAATGCCGAGACCAGCATCAGCAGCGTGGACTCCGGCAGGTGGAAGTTGGTGACCAGGGCATCGACCACATGGAACGGCCGGCCTGGGTAGATGAAGATGTCGGTATCGCCGCTGAAGGCCTTGAGCACGCCATCGCGCGCAGCGCTTTCCAGCGAGCGTACGCTGGTGGTGCCAACCGCGACCACACGGCCACCCCGGGCCCGGCAGGCCTCGATGGCATCGACCACATCCTGGCTCACTTCGAGCCACTCTTTATGCATGTGGTGGTCTTCGATCTTGTCGACCCGCACCGGCTGGAAGGTGCCAGCCCCCACATGCAGGGTGACGAAGGCGCGCTCCACGCCCTTGGCGGCGATCTTGTCCAGCAGCGCCTGGTCGAAGTGCAGGCCAGCGGTTGGCGCGGCTACGGCACCTGCGCGTTCGGCGTACACCGTCTGGTAACGCTCACGGTCGGCGCCCTCGTCCGGGCGGTCGATGTAGGGCGGCAGCGGCATGTGCCCGACACGCTCGAGCAGTGGCAACACCTCTTCGGTGAAGCGCAGTTCGAACAGCGTGTCGTGGCGCGCAACCATTTCGGCCTCGCCACCGCCGTCGATAAGGATCACCGCGCCTTCTTTGGGCGCCCTGCTGGCACGCACATGGGCGAGCACGCGGTGGCTGTCGAGCACACGCTCGACCAGCACTTCCAGCTTGCCGCCGGAGGCTTTCTGGCCAAACAACCGCGCCGGGATCACCCGGGTGTTGTTGAACACCATCAGGTCGCCGGGGCGCAGGTAGTCGAGCAGATCGGTGAATTGCTTGTGCGCCAGCGCCCCGCTCGGCCCATCGAGGACCAGCAGTCGGCTGCCATGGCGCTCGGCCAGAGGGTGGCGGGCGATCAGGGAATCGGGGAGTTCGAAGGAAAAATCGGCGACGCGCATGATGATGTTCGGGTTCGGCAGGGCCGGGAAGTTTAGCCCAATGCGTGAAAATTGACCATGAAAGCCGATTGACCGACCTGAAGCACCTCTCTATACTGCGCGCCACACGCCCTGATGGCGGAATTGGTAGACGCGGCGGATTCAAAATCCGTTTTCGAAAGGAGTGGGAGTTCGAGTCTCCCTCGGGGCACCAAGATCCGGAAAAAACCGACCTTATGGTCGGTTTTTTTATGCCTGCCGTTTGACCAGAGGGCTCTCCCTACCATCTTGCAAAAACGGGGCGAGGGTTCAATAACCAGGCACGTGAAATCATGAGGGTCGCCCTGCCTTGATCCACTCAGTTACTTGCCTCATGGTCAGCCGATACCTGGCGCAGTTGTGCAGCGCCAGGATATCCAGTTCAGCCTGCAACAAAGGCTGAAACTGCCTTTTCTCGTCCTCTGAAAGAGGCAGCCCCGCTACCACTGAACCGGCTGTCAGCCTGTCACGTACGATGGCACCAATCGCCTCGTTCAACACCTCTCGATACTGCAGGCGAACAGGGTCGGGAACCCCCATTGCTTCAAGCATCACGCCATACTTGCTGATCGACCTGCGATAGACCCAGACAAACAGATCCGCCGCCATCGCCATGTCACGCTGCTCGTACACCCCCATCATCGCCAGAGCATAGTCCTGCGGGTTTACGTCAAGGAACGACAAAGGCGAGCAGTTGTAGAGCATCAGCGGTATGTTCGCCGCCAATCGACTTGTGCGTTTGTTGCCATCTTCGAACGGTTGCAGGTAGGCCAGGTTTATCCACAAGAAGAATGCCGCCTCGATGGGATTCTTGATCTGACGCGCCTTGTCGAGTATCAACTCGAACATCTCTTCCAGCAGTGAGGGCACCTGGGTTGGGAAATAGGTCGTACCGCTGATGTTCACTACTGTCTGGCGAATACTGCCCAGGGCATTGCTGTCTGCCAGCAGATCCTGCATCAGCAAGCCATGCAAGTTGCGGATCACGGCTGAGTTGAGCCCGTATTCCGGCACTGCATCGACCATGAATTCGATGGCCGCCTTGTGATTGAGCAACATGACCGCATCCAGATCCCCCTGCGTCACACCACTTTCGAACAGCCTCTGGGTGTCGTGCAGCGTATAGCGGTTGCCTTCCAAGCGTGACGAGGACCATGACAGGTCAATCAACAAAGGTTCGAGTACTTTGCGCGCGTAGGTGCCGGCTGGCTGCTGCCCCCTCATCCGCCCTTCAGCCTCGAGTACAACCGTCAAGCTGGGTGACAGCCAGGCAGTCTGGTTCGGCTGGTAGCTGTCTACAAGGTCGCGGTGATAGGTGACGACTTCGCGCATTGCCAATGGACGAGTCAAAGACTTGCGCAGGGCGAGACTCGCAGGCGACCAAGGCAGCTCAGCAGAAAGAGGCTGCGCAGGCGCACTATCTGGTAATTGGGCAACTGCTGTGACCAGGCGATAACGCGTGATGCGTCCGTCCTTCTCCCGCTGAACCTGACCTGCCTCCAACAACGCATCGAGGTGACGCTTGACTGTGGACCAACTCGCATCGAGACGCTCGGCGATCTCGCGCGATCTTAGGCTCTGATCGTTCTGAAGCACTCTCAGAATCTTGTTTGGCAATGTCATGGCGTCTCCGGATATAGCTCAATGCAGCTCAATGCAGCTGAGGCCAGTTCACCCATCAATGCAAGCCCTTTTCAGCCCGCCGATTTTGACGCCACCCCAATGACCACGGCACCTCCAGCCATGCCTGGATTCTATTGGCCAGCACCGTCACCCCCACCTAAGATGTCATTCGTCGGATATACACAGAAAGTATTGATAGCGTAATAGCACTTAGCCATAGTCGCGCTCCCATTTCTCAATACTCGTGCAAATCATGAAATCAACTGTGCCCTGCCTGGCAGCAATGATGCTGCTCAGTGGGTGCAATGGAGTGCCAACGTCCTACGTGTCAGACCCCGTCTACGATCAGGCTTTCGTGGTCACCTCCGGTGCACCGCTGCCGATGTTGCTGATGGCCACTGCCATCCAGTGGAACGAAGACTATGCGGTAACCGCCAAGCACACCCCCTTCCTGCGCAACGTGGTTCATGAAGGCCTGGGTGATGTGGTGTTCTTCAAGCACAAGGCTGCCCGGGTGCCGCTCTGGCGCCAGTATGTGCCGGGCGAGTCCGTGACAGCGGTCGGCTTCAACAGCCTGATGATGCCGGTGCAGGGCAAAGGCCAAACCCTGGCTTCACTGGTACGCCTGGAAGGCACGCCAGGCAGCGTGTTCTATTCGGTGCACGATGGCCCGATGGTCAAAGGCATGTCCGGTGGCCCGGTGTTCGCCGATGACGGCAAGGTCGTTGGGATCAATGTCGCGTTCATCGCCAAAGATGAAATCGATGCGCGCAACCGCCCGGACCTTGCCGACAAAGAACGTATCAGCGTGTTCATGTCGTTTAGCGAAATCGACAAGGAATGGCGCAGGTTCCAGTATCTGGCCAATAAAACGAAGCCCAAGGCCGCGCCTGCCGCAGTCAAGGGGTATGTCGTGGTCGCCGCCAAGCCTTGAATTGAACCTGAGCTCAGGCACATTGCTCAGCCTGGCATATGATGAGGCCAGCACGACTCATGCAAAGGGACCTGCCATGGCAGGCGCCGGATGGCAAAAGGGTCGCGTTGGCGGAATCAAAACTTCTTGCAACATCCACCACCGAACCTTATTCGACCCTCGACGTCCGATCCTGCATCCCCCTGTCGAGGTTCCCCGCGTGAAAGAAATCATCGCCCGCAAGTATCGCCTGGTGGTGAAGACCTTCGGCTACATCGGCTGGTCGCTGTTCTGGCTGCTGATCTGGGACGTGCTGGTCACCATCGATTTCATGCTGTTCCTCAACAGCAAGTTCACCCTGCCGCTGATCCCGCTGACATTGCTGGGTTCGGCGCTGGTGGTGCTGGTGAGTTTTCGTAACAGCAGCGCCTACAACCGCTGGTGGGAGGCGCGCACCTTGTGGGGCGCGCTGGTGAACAGTTCACGCAGCTTCGCTCGGCAGACGCTGACGCTGATCGACGACCCGGATGACGGCTTGAACCCGGTCAAGGCCACCTTGTTGCGCCGGCATATCGCCTATGTGAATTGCCTGGCGGCGCACCTCAAAGGCCAAGCCTGCCCCGACGAACTGATGGCGTTCATCCCGCCCGGGGAGTTCGAGCGGCGCAACCGTTCGAACAATTTCGCCAACGATATCCTCAGCGGTTCGGCAGCCCTGCTCGCCCGCGAATACAAGGCCGGGCGGCTGGACAGCATTCGCCTGGCGCGGCTCGAATCGACGCTGGTGGACCTGTCCAACGCCCAAGGCGGCATGGAACGTATCGCCAATACACCACTGCCCTACCCTTACGTGTACTTTCCGCGGCTGTTCATCTCGTTGTTCTGCCTGATCGTGCCCGTGGGCCTGGTCGAATCGCTGGGCTGGTTCACGCCACTGGCGTCTACCGTGGTCGGGTTCATGCTGCTAGCCATCGAGCGGATCGGCACCGACCTGCAAAGCCCGTTCCGCTTCAGTGAACACCAGATCCAGATGGACACCATTTGCGAGACCATCGAGCGCAACCTGGAGTCGATGCAGCGTGAAGCGCAGTGCGGGGAGTTAGGGGCTGATGCATTCAGGCCCGCACATAGCGCTGGCGCATGACATCACTCAACACGTCCACCAACAGTACCAGCACCAGCATGGCCAAGATCACCGTGCTGGCCTGGGCCTCCTGGAACAGGCTCAGGGTGGTATAGAGCATCTGCCCCAGCCCCCCTGCGCCAACGAGCCCAAGCACACTGGCCATCCGGATGTTGTTTTCCCAGCGGTACAAGCTGTAGGCCAGCAACTGCGGCCACAGGTTGGGCAAGGTGCCGAAGCAGAACGCCGCCAGTTGCCCGCCACCTTGCAGGCGGATCGCCGCCGCTGGCTCGGCCGGGGTATTTTCCAGCGCCTCGGCGTACAACCGGCCAAGCACACCTGCCGTATGCAGTGCCAACGCGAGCGTCCCGGCGTTGGGGCCAAGCCCTGCCGCCAGCACCATCAACGCGGCCCACACCAGCTCGGGAATGGCACGCAGGGCATTGAGCAGCAGGCGCGCCGCAGCCTGCAGCGGCCAACCGAAACGCCCCGCTGCGGGTAATGCCAGCAGCATGCCCAGCACCATTGCCAGCAGCGTACCCAGCCCGGACATGGCAAGGGTTTCCAGGGCACCGCGCCCCACCGCTTGCAGGTGTTCGGCGGTAACGTCCGGATGCAGAAAACGCCCGGCATACTCGGCCATCTGCCCCAGCCCGCCGTTACCCACCAGCGCCTGCAGGTCCAGGTCCAGATAGCTGAACGAGGCGATTACCGCAGCAACCAGGGCAGCCATCACCAGCAGATTGATCACCCGGTTCATGCCAAGCGTCCCCGCAAGAAGCGGCTGAGCAGGTCCGCCAGCAGCACCAGGCCAAAGAAGGCGAGCAGCATGCTTGCCACCTCACCGCCTGCGAACATGCGCATCGACAGGTCGATCTGCTGCCCCAAGCCCCCGGCACCAACGAAACCCATCACCACCGAGGCGCGCACCGCGCACTCCCAGCGGTAGACGGTGTACGACACAAGCTCCGTGCCGGCACTGGGCAGGATGCCGTAGAAGAACGCCGTTAGCCGGCCACTGCCCGCTTGCAGCAGGGCATGCGCCGGGCGCTGGTCGACCGATTCGAAAATTTCGGCATAGACCTTGCCGAGCATGCCGCTGTAGGTGATGGCGATGGCCAGCACCCCCGCCGTCGGCCCCAGCCCTACCGCACGCACGAACAGCAACGCCCAGACGATCTCGGGCACACTGCGCAGGAAAATCAACAGCCCGCGCACCGGCATCCTTAGCAGGCGGGACCAGGCGCCGGAACGGCCACCACGAGAGGCTGCGCGCAACGACAAGGCCCGGCTGGCCAGCAGGCTCGCCGGGACCGCCAGCAGCAGCGCCAGTACCATGCCGGCAGTGGCTACAGCCAAAGTCTGCAGGGTCGCCTCATACAGCAGTTCGAGAAATTCGCCATCATGCGCCGGCGGCCAGAAGGCGCTGGTGAAGCTGGCAATCTGCTGGCGGTTTTCCGCTTGCAGCAGCACGCCTGGGTTCAGCTCGCTCAACTGCGCCCCTGGCCACAGCAGGGCCAGCGCAACCAGGGCGACCAACAGGCGCGGCACAAACGCCGGATCGCGGGCGCTGGCCTTCAGCATCGCGGAATCTGCACAGCCAGGGTCGGGGCCTGGGGCAGTGGCGACCCCAGCTGCTCGTTGGCATAGAGCGCATCGAGCATCTGCTCGGTCACAGCCTCGGCAGAGCAGTCGAACGCCACCCGGCCCTCACGAATGCCGATAACCCGCGGGAAATGTGCCAAGGCCAGGTCCACTGCATGCAGGCTGGCTACCAGCGTCACGCCGTAGGCTTGGGCATGGCGGTTGAGCAGGGCCAGGCTGTGTTCGGCCAGCACGGGGTCCATTGCTGAAACCGGTTCATCGGTCAGCAGTACCTCGGGCCGCTGATACAACGCGCGGGCGATGCCGACGCGCTGCAACTGGCCGCCGGAAAGCTGCCCGCACTGGACGAACAGCTTTTCCGCCAGGCCCAGCTCGGCCAGCACCTGGCGTGCGCCCTGCACATCGGTGGGGTACACCAGGTTGAGCAACGAACGCAGCGTACCCCACTGGCCCAGACGGCCGGCCAGTACAGCAGTCACCACCCGCTGGCGAGGCGGCAGGGGCGGTGCCTGATGTACCAGGCCGACCCTGGCGCGCAGACGCTGGCGAGCCTTTGCCGACAACGCCCAAGGCTGCTCACCCAACACGTCCAGGCGCCCTGCGCTGGGCTGTACGGCAGTGGCCATCAGGTGCAGGAGGCTGGATTTGCCAGCCCCCGAAGGGCCGATGATCGCGACCCGCTCACCTTGGGTGATACGCACAGAGACGGAGTCGAGCGCGCGAACCTGGCCGTGGCGCAGGCCCGCGTCGAGCAGCGTGATAGTCACTTGAGCAGGCCGGCCTCACGTGCCGCCTGCTCGGTGCCCTGATAGTTCTCAGGCTTGGTTTCGATGAAACGGCTGGCGGCCTGCAGGTCGAGGATCTTCTTGTGTTCCGGGTTCGAAGGGTCCAGGGCGAGGAAGGCTTGCTTGATCTTGTCTTTGAGCGCCGGGTCCATGTTGCCGCGCACGGTCCAGTTGTAGTCGTAGTAGGTCGGAGTGGTGGCAAACACCTTGACCTTGCTGGTATCGACCTTGCCGGCGTCGACCAGCTTCTGCCAGACGCTGGCGTTGAGCACGCCACCATCGACCTTGCCGGCCTGGACCCAGGCCACCGTTGCGTCGTGGGCGCCGGAATAGGCCACGCGGCTGAAGTAGCCCTCAGGCTTGATGTTGTCTTCCTTGAGCATGAAGTAGCGCGGCATCAGGCTGCCAGAGGTGGACGAAATCGAACCGAAGGCGAAGGACTTGCCCTTGAGGTCGGCCAGGCTCTTTACATCCGGGTTGGCGGTGATGAACTTGGAGGTGAACTGGGCGTCCTGCTCACGCTGCACCAACGGTGTGGCGGTCGGGTCTTTGAGGTGTACCTGAACGAAGGTGAAACCACCCAGCCAGGCCAGATCCAGGCGGTCGCTGGCCAGTGATTCAACCACTGCCGGGTAGTCGGCCACCGGCACGAACTTCACCTGCATGCCCAGTTGCTGGGACAGGTATTTGCCCAGCGGCTCGAATTTGCGCAGCAGTTCGGTCGGCGCTTCGTCGGGGATGGCACTGACCCGCAAGGTATCAGCGGCCTGGGCGACAACGGCACAGCAGGACAGCACGAGGCCGGCGGCGAGCGCCAGAGGGCGTTTGAGCATGGGATTCTCCGGTTCAATAGCGGGGAAAGTGTCGGCGATAGGCAGACGGTGATGGATTATAAGTGGCACAGACGCAAAGGCCAGCTTTGCTACAATCGCGCATCACGAAAAATGAGGTGCGTAATGAGCGAGCCGATTCGCCTGACCCAGTACAGCCATGGTGCTGGCTGTGGCTGCAAGATCTCCCCCAAGGTGCTGGATGTGATCCTGGCCGAAAGTGGCGCCCAGGCCCTGGACCCGAACCTGTGGGTCGGCAACGCCTCGCGCGATGACGCCGCCGTGTACGCCCTGGACGATGAGCGCGGCGTGGTGTCCACCACCGACTTCTTCATGCCCATCGTCGATGACCCCTACGACTTCGGCCGCATCGCCGCCACCAACGCCATCAGCGACATCTACGCCATGGGCGGCGACCCGCTGATGGCCATCGCCATCCTCGGCTGGCCGGTCAACGTACTGCCACCAGAAGTGGCCCGTGAAGTGATCCGCGGTGGCCGCGCCGTGTGCGCCGAAGCCGGCATCCCACTGGCCGGCGGGCACTCGATCGATGCCCCCGAGCCGATCTTCGGCCTGGCCGTCACCGGCGTGGTCAGCAAGCGCCACCTCAAGCGCAATGACACCGCGACAGTGGGTTGCCGCCTGTACCTGACCAAGCCATTGGGCATCGGCATCCTCACCACCGCCGAGAAAAAGGCCAAGCTGCGTGAGCAGGACCAAGGCCTGGCCCGTGACTGGATGTGCACCCTCAACACCCCCGGCAGCCGCTTTGGCAAGCTCGACGGGGTCAAGGCGATGACCGACGTGACCGGTTTCGGCCTGCTCGGCCACCTGGTCGAGCTGGCCGAGGGCAGCGGGCTGACCGCGCACCTGGACTACGCGGCCGTCCCGCGGCTGCCGAGCATCGAGCACTACATGGCCGAGGGCTGCATCCCCGGCGGTACCCTGCGCAACTTCGACAGCTACGGGCACAAGATCGGCGCGCTGACCGACGATCAGAAGCACCTGCTGTGCGACCCGCAGACCAGCGGCGGCCTGCTGGTGGCGGTCACCCCCGAAGGTGAGCAGGCGTTCCTTGCCGTTGCCGCCGACCTTGGCCTGGACCTTGCGCCGATCGGCCTGCTGGCCGAGCGACAGAGCCACGCAGTCGAGGTGAACTGATGCGCCACGACTGCACCGACTTTCGCCAGCTGTTCCTCGACGACGTGCCGATGATGGACATGCGTGCGCCCGTCGAATTTGCCAAGGGCGCCTTCCCTGGCGTCGTCAACCTGCCGCTGATGACCGACCAGGAGCGGCAAAAGGTCGGTACCTGCTACAAGCAGCAGGGCCAGGCCGCAGCCATCACCCTTGGCCACCAACTGGTCAGCGGCACCATCAAGCGCGAGCGCCTGCATGCCTGGGCCAGCTTTGCCAAGGCCCACCCTGATGGATACCTGTACTGCGCCCGCGGCGGCCTGCGCTCGCTGATCGTCCAGCAGTGGCTGCGCGACGAAGCGGGCATCGCCTACCCGCGTATCAAGGGTGGCTATAAAGCCCTGCGTACTTTCCTGCTGGATACAACCCAGCAGGCCGTGGAGCAATGCGATTTCGTTTTGGTCGGCGGCCTCACCGGCACCGGCAAGACCGATGTGCTGCACCAACTGAACAACGTGATCGACCTTGAAGGCCATGCCAACCACCGCGGTTCGAGCTTCGGCAAACGCGCCACCGCACAGCCGGCGCAGATCGACTTCGAGAACAAGCTGGCCATCGACGTGCTGAAGAAACGCGCACGTGGTATTGAGCAGTTCGTGCTGGAGGACGAGGGCCGTATTGTCGGCAGCTGCACCGTGCCGCTGGAGCTGTACCAGGGCATGCAGCAATACCCGCTGGTGTGGCTGGAAGACAGCTTCGAAAACCGTGTCGAACGCATTCTGCGTGACTACGTGGTCAACCTGTGCGCCGAGTTCGTCGCGCTACATGGCGAAGAACTCGGGCGCCGGCTGTTCACTGAGCGCCTGCTGCAGAGCATGAGCAACATTCACAAGCGCCTGGGTGGCGAGCGCTACCAGCGCCTGTCCGAGATCATGCGCCTGGCGCTGGATGAGCAGCAGCGCAGCGGTGGCATCGATCTGCACCGGGGGTGGATCGAGGGCTTGCTGAAGGAATACTACGACCCGATGTATGCCTACCAGCGTGATGCCAAGGCGGACCGGGTGGAGTTTGCAGGGGATGCTGTGCAGGTGCGCGAGTACCTCAAGGCTCGCAAGCGCTAGGGGCCGCTTGCGGCCCATCGCCGGCAAGCCAGCTCCTACAGGGGCCGCGCAGTTCTTGAGTTCTGCGCTGTACCTGTGGGAGCTGGCTTGCCAGCGATGGCGCCCGCACAGGCAACATCACTGCCCAGGGCTGAGCACCCGCTCCAGCTCTGCCGCCCGCTCGCGGGTCATGTCCAGCCCACACATCCCGCCTTCGAGCTGGGCCATCGTCCCGCCGCTGGCTTGCACGTGGAACTTGCAGTTGCCATCACGGTAAGCGATCCACTGGCGCTGAACATCGCGCAAGCTCTTCTTCGGCTCCGCTTCGAGCTTGCCCATCAGTTGCTTGTAAACCCGGTTCAACCGCGCATCCTGCAGCTGGGTTTCGGCCTGGATGCAACTGCTCATGGCCAGCGTACTGGAAGCCTTGTCCATGCACTGGGTATAGCTCGGCGAGTTGTCCTCGGCCATTGCCACAGGCATGCAACATGCCAAGGCCAACCCCATCAGATACTGCTTGCTCATCGCCATCTCCTGGTCCATATCAAAACGCCTGCGGCTGCTCCGCAGGCATCAGTACCTTGCCGGGCACAAAGCGCAGCGACGGCATTTGCGTGGCGGCATACAACGCCAGCGCCAGTGCTGCGATCAGCGCCACGTCGAGCCAGCGCCAGCCCGGCATGTCCTGTGCACTGCGCGCCTTCCAGACATGCCATGCCTGCCCTGCGCAGAACACCACGATAGACGCCAGCCAAAGGTAAAAACCGGCACCAAAGCCCGTACGGTCCTGAAACGCGTAGCTGATGTTATCCGGCAGCCGTTCGATGCCAAAGCTGCTGGCCGCCAGGTACAACGCAGCCAACCCGGCTAGCAGCGCCAGGCGGCGGAAACGCCGGTGGGCAAGGACTGCGATTGCCAGCAGCGGGTTGGCAAACCACTGAAACAGCCCGAACGGAACGCCCCATGGCCCGTACAGCAACATCTGCAAGGCCGGCATGTGCCTGCCGGCGCTCATCAGCGCGCCATCGAAACACAGGCCGAGCAAATACAGGGCAAGGCTGAAGGTGAGGTAAAAAGCCGTCATGCAACGGGTGGCTCGAGCAACAACCCGTAAATGCCCGAGTCGGACAACTCACCCGCCACGCACCAGCGTGCGCGCAAAGTGCCTTCAAGGACGAAGCCCTGGCGCTCCAGCGTACGTGCCGAGCCATTGTTGCGCGGGTCGATCTCGGCCTCCAGGCGGCGCATGTGCAGGGTATGGGCGAGGTAGTCGATGAAGCAGGTCAGTGCCTCGTCCATGTAGCCCCTGCCCTGCACTGCGCTGGCCAGGCAATAGCCGATCTCGCCACGGCGTGAGGTGTCATCGATGTTGAACAGCTGGACCATGCCGATCAGTTCGCCAGTGTCACGGCGGTACATGCCCAGCTTGAGCTGGTCACCATTGGCATAGGCCTCGCGGTCGGCAGCCAGGGCGCTTTGTGCCTCGGCTAGGTCTTGCCAGGGGGCATGGTGCCAATAGCGCATGACCTCGGGGTCGGCCATGATCGTCAGCCATTGCTGGGCATCGGCGTGGCGCATCGGGCGCAACTGCAGGCGCGGGCTGTCGAGGCAGAGGTCGGTGGGGAAACTTCGGGGTGGGGTCACGCCGCATCTCCTGTCCATTGCTGGGGAAATGACAGTTTAACGTCATGTGGGAGGGCTGGGGCATGCCTGGTGTTTCAGGGGGTATTGAAGACTGAGCGCCGCGCGGGCGGCGCTCGATCTCAAGTGCGCTGGGCGAACATGCTTCAGGCCCCGCGGTTCAAGCCCATTTCCATGTCATTGATCAGCGCCTTGGCCATGGCACTTAGAATGCGCGCGGCGCTGCCGGCAACGAGGTTGCCCTCCATCTCGGCTTCCTCACTCAAGTGCCGAATGCACCCAAGCAGAACGGAAAGTTCGTCAAACGCGTGATCGAGCGGCACTCCCGGCTGGATGGCATACAGATCGAGAAACGTCTCTTGGCCAACCGTGGTTCGCGCTTTCAGGTCATCACTCATGCGCCCTCTCCAACGTGCTCATATGGCCGAAAAGGGCCCGCAGGAGCTCGGTGTGGATGCCCATGTTATCCAGCACCACCTTGCGTTGGTCTTCGCCCACGGTGCTGAGGTACAGCTCGATGGTGCGCGAAAGGCTGTCCATTAGCGCGGCGGCATTGGCCTTGGCGTCTTCAAGGGAAAGGTCGGCGATTATCGAGATGTAGGGAATGGGGAAGCTGTCGGGTGGATCGGGTACGATTTTTTTCATGGTGAACTCCAATGACATTTCTAGGAGCAACCACCCTGGTCCTTCTCACAGATTGGGGTGGCAGCCGTGCGCGAGGTGAGAAGCCCGTGTTGGAGTCACCACGGTCAGGCCTAAGCCTGCACGCGCACAGCTGCCATAAAAACGGCCGACTACCAACAACGAGTTCTCACACTCGCTCGCCATATGGGCGAACCGTGAAGTTATCGCTGTAGTCCTTCCCCGCCTATCAGGCGGCATCCGACACGCATCGTAGGATAATTCGCCAAGCCCGTCTTTCTGAAGCATTTGGTTTCAGGTTCAGAAACTTCTTACACATGACTGGCGATGCGATTGTTGTAGGAGCGGCCTTGTGTCGCGAAAGGGGGCGAAGCGCCCTCAGGATTTTAGCGTCGCCACAGGTATCGCTGGGGCCGCTTTGCGGCCCTTTCGCGACACAAGGCCGCTCCTACGATGACCGTGTCGCCGGTGGTCAGGCCACCTCGGCCCCGTCATCCGGCCAATGCGGCTCGTTGGCCCCCGGTGGCGTCAGCGGCGGCAAACCATAAGCAGCACGTGCATCGTCGCAACTGGGGTTGTGTACGCCCCCCTCCCACGACGCTTCGAACTCACGGCAAGGGCTGGAACGGTTGGCGTAAATGGTGCACGCCACCTCGGTGCCGATCTCGCCCTTGAGGCTGACGCAGCGGCACGGCTTGGCATCGGTGCCGATCATGGCTACCCGGGTTGGGTTGATCTGCACCACCAGGTCATCGGGCACAACGCCACCGGCTGACTGGCATTCGCCCCAGAAGAAGGACACACGGAAGTACCCGCAGCAGGCGCCGCAGTCAAGGCAAGGGTTGTATTCGGACATGATGGCACGGAAGGGGAAGGTTATTGTTATCGGGGCTGGCCCGCGGCGCCATTTGTAATCGAAGCCAGGTCGGCTGAGAAGAGGGGCAACGAAAAATAGTTTGCCGTCGATCCGGCAAACATCAGGGGCCGCATGGCGGCCCCTGAAACTGCACTATTTGCGGCTCAGGCCATCAGCCCGGAACATCTGCCGGATGCCCCGTATCGCCTGGCGAATCCGGTCCTGGTTTTCGATCAGGGCGAAGCGCACGTGGTCATCACCGTAATCGCCAAAACCGATGCCCGGCGAGACACACACCTTGGCTTCAGCCAGCAGTTTCTTGGCAAATTCCAACGACCCCAGGTGGGCGTATTGCTCGGGTATCTTGGCCCAGACATACATCGACGCCTTGGGGTTTTCGACCATCCAGCCCAGCTCGTGCAGGCCTTTGACCAACAGGTTGCGGCGCTGGCGGTACTGCTCGGCGATGTCGCGCACACACTGCTGGTCACCTTCGAGCGCCGCGATCGCCGCGACCTGCAAGGGGGTGAAAGTGCCGTAGTCGTGGTAGCTCTTGATTCGCGCCAGGGCGCTGACCAGCTCAGGGTTGCCGACCATGAAACCGATCCGCCAGCCGGCCATGTTGTAGCTCTTGGACAGCGTGAAAAACTCCACGGCAATGTCCTTGGCACCCGGTACCTGCATGATCGACGGTGCCTTCCAGCCGTCGTAGACGATATCGGCGTAGGCCAGGTCGTGCACCACCAGCACGTCATACTGCTTGGCCAAGGCCACCACGCGCTCGAAGAAGTCCAGCTCCACGCATTGGGCAGTAGGGTTGGACGGGAAGCCGAGGATCATCATCTTCGGCTTGGGGATGGACTCGCGGATCGCGCGCTCGAGTTCATTGAAGAAGTCGACACCGGGCACCAGCGGCACCGAACGCACCTGGGCACCGGCGATCACTGCGCCGTAGATGTGGATCGGGTAGCTCGGGTTGGGCACCAGCACGGTGTCACCATGGTCGAGGGTACCGAGCATCAGGTGCGCCAGGCCCTCTTTGGAGCCGATGGTGACGATGGCTTCGCTTTCCGGGTCGATGTCGACCTCATAGCGCTCCTTGTACCAGTTGGAAATGGCACGGCGCAGCCGCGGGATGCCGCGAGAGGTTGAGTAGCCATGGGTGTCATCACGCTGGGCGACTTGCACCAGCTTCTCGACGATGTGCGGCGGGGTAGCACCATCGGGGTTGCCCATGCTCAGGTCGATGATGTCCTCGCCACGGCGGCGGGCAGCCATCTTGAGCTCGGCAGTGATGTTGAAGACGTAGGGGGGGAGACGATCGATGCGCGCAAAGCGGCGCGGCGAACCTTGGTCGGCCATGGTTTCCTCTGAGTACGTAAGCGCCCGGAACCGTCCGAGCGACGCTGGCCGATGTGGCGGCCTGGATCAGAAGATAATGCCGAAACAGTATGACTGTAAAGGACATAATCCTGTTTTGTTAGAACTTTTCAGATGTATTTTTTGAAAACCAGAGATTTATGTTTCCAAGCCGATGATAGGGCCAGAATCGAAAAAAAAACCCCGGCACATGGCCGGGGTTTTCGTGTAACAGGCGACTGTATCAGCGTGCGTAGGTCATCAGCACGTCCGCAGCGGTCTGGCTGTCCACACCCATCATCACGCTCAGGGCGGTAACGGTGAGGATGGAGAAGCCGAACACCTTGCGGGCCCACTTGCTGTCGTCCTCGGCCTTGTAACCAGCCCAGGCCATGTACAGCCAGTACAGGCCCATGGCAGCTGCCACGGCCAGGTAGCCGAGGCCGGCGTAACCGCCGAGGGTGAGCATCAGGGTAGCGAGCACGAAGGCCAGCACGTACAGCACGATCTGCTTCTTGGCCGCAAGAATACCGCGTGCCACCGGCAGGACCGGAATGTTGGCAGCGCTGTAATCCTTGAAGCGGAAGATTGCGATCGCGAAGCTGTGCGGCATCTGCCACAGGCTGAACATCACCAGCAGGGTCACTGCCGCCAGGTCGAAGCTGTTGCTCACGGCGCAGTAGCCGATCACCGGAGGCATGGCACCGGACAGGCTGCCAACCAAGGTGCCGTGCACCGATTTGCGCTTCAGCCAGAGGCTGTAGAAACCGACATAGACGATGAACCCGATCAGCGCACAGAACGCCGCCAGCGGGTTGGCCTGGACATACAGCAGGCTGAAGCCCGCCACCCCGAGGAGGGTGGCGTAGACCAGCGCGAGGGTCAGCGACATGCCGCCCTGGACCATGACGCGGTTCTTGGTACGTTCCATCTTGATATCGATGTCGCGGTCGATGCAGTTGTTGAACACGCAACCGGACGCAACCACCAGGGACGTACCTATTACCACCGCCAGGAACAGGGCGAAGTCTATATGGCCCTTCGAGGCAAGGAAGAAACCGCCTGCCACGGAAAGCACGTTACCGAAAATGATCCCCGGTTTGGTGATTTGGATAAAGTGCTTAACGGACATGCAGTCTTACCTCACTTGGCCATCATTTCGTAGTGGATGCTGAACATGATCCACAGCGACAGGCCGACCAGCAGTGCAATCACCATGGTGGTGAACAGGAACGTCGACACGTTGGAACGCTGCTCTTTCGAGCGGTCCATGTGCAGGAAGTACACGAGGTGCACTACCACCTGGATGACGGCCATGGCCACCACGATCAGGACGGTCAGGTTCTTCGGCAGGCTCGGGTACATCACCAGGCCGAACGGGATCGCGGTCAGGATGATCGACAGTACAAAGCCGATCATGTAGGACTTCACGCTGCCGTGGTTACCTTCGTGATGAGTGTCGTGTGCGTTAGCCATTACAGAACCCCCAGCAGGTAAACGACGGTGAATACGCAGATCCAGACCACGTCCAGGAAGTGCCAGAACAGGCTCAGGCAGCTCATGCGGGTCTTGGCGGTCGGCGTGATGCCGTGCTTGTTGATCTGGTACATCATGATTGCCATCCAGATCAGGCCGGCGGTCACGTGCAGGCCGTGGGTACCTACCAGGGCGAAGAAGCCCGACAGGAAGCCACTGCGCTGCGGGCCGTAGCCCTCAGCGATCAGGTGATGGAACTCGTAGATTTCCATCGCGATGAACGCAGCACCGAACAGGAAGGTCACTGCCAACCAGCCCAGCACGCCTGCTTTCTTGCCGTCGAACATCTTCAGCATGGCGAAGCCGAAGGTGATCGAGGACAGCAGCAGGAACAGCGTTTCTACAGCTACGAAATCGAGCTGGAAGATGTCATGACCCGACGGGCCGCCGGCAAAACTGCCGGACAGCACCGCGTAGGTGGCGAAGAGCGACGCAAACAGGATGCAGTCGGTCATCAGGTACAGCCAGAAACCGAGTACGGTCATCTGGCCCGAGTCGTGGTGGTGATCGTCGTGCCCATGGTCGTGACCATGAGCAGCGCCGTGGATTACTTGACTGGACATTGATTACACCCGCTCAAACGATTCGACACGTGCGCCGGCAGGCAGAGCACCTGCTTTGGCCAGCGCTTTCATGCGCTCGCCTTCGATGCGCGCCACTTCTTCGGCCGGAACCATGTAGCCCTGGTCGTCACGCGCAGCGTGGCGAACGAAGACAGCGATGGTCGCAACCAGGCTCGCGCCCACCAGCCACCAGATGTGCCAGATGAAGGCGAAGCCGAAGACGGTCAGGAACAGGCCCATGAACAAGCCGGTAGCAGTGTTGCTCGGCATGTGGATCGGCTCGTACTTGCCCGGTGCCTTGTAGGCAACACCGGCTTCTTTGGCTTCGTGCCAGCAGTCCAGGCCAACTTTCTCAGGCATGTGGGCGAAGTTGTAGAACGGAGGTGGCGACGAAGTCGACCATTCCAGGGTACGGCCGCCCCATGGGTCGCCGGTCACGTCCAGGTTCTGGTTGCGGTCGCGGACCGAAACGTAGATCTGGATCAGCTGGCAAGCGATACCGAACAGGATCAGCACGGCGCCGACGACGGCAACGTACAGGTAGGGTTCCCACAGCGGGTTGTCGGAGTGGTTCAGACGACGGGTCATGCCCATGAAGCCCAGGGCGTACAGCGGCATGAACGCTACGTAGAAGCCCGAGATCCAGAACCAGAAGGCAGCTTTGCCCCACTTCTCGTTCAGGGTGAAGCCGAAGGCTTTCGGGAACCAGAAGGCGAAGCCGGCAATGTAGCCGAATACCGCACCACCGATGATCACGTTGTGGAAGTGAGCGATAACGAACAGGCTGTTGTGCAGCACGAAGTCAGCACCTGGAACAGCCAGCAGAACGCCGGTCATGCCACCAATGGAGAAGGTGATCATGAAGCCCAGGGTCCACATCATCGGTGCGGTGAAGCGCACACGGCCCTGGTACATGGTGAACAGCCAGTTGAACAGCTTCACACCCGTCGGAATGGAGATCAGCATCGTCGCCAGGCCGAAGAAGGTGTTGACGCTGGCGCCGGCACCCATGGTGAAGAAGTGGTGCAGCCATACGGCAAAGCCCAGGATGGCGATCGCGCCCGATGCATAGATCATCGAGTGGTGGCCGAACAGACGCTTGCCGGAGAAGGTCGAAGTCACTTCCGAGAACACGCCGAAGGCCGGCAGGATCAGGATGTAAACCTCAGGGTGACCCCACGCCCAGAACAGGTTGACGTACATCATCGGGTTCCCACCAAGCTCGTTGGTGAAAATGTGGAAGTCCAGATAACGGTCAACAGTCAGCAGTGCGAGTGCAGCGGTCAGGATCGGGAAGGAAGCGACGATCAGCACGTTGGCCCAGGTGCAGGTCCAGGTGAAGATCGGCATGTCCATCAGTTTCATGCCTGGTGCGCGCATCTTCATCACGGTGACGAGGAAGTTCACACCGGTTAGCGTCGTACCCAATCCGGATAGCTGTAGCGCCCAGATGTAGTAGTCGACACCCACCCCAGGGCTGTACTGAATGCCCGCGAGCGGCGGATAGGCAACCCAGCCGGTCTTGGCGAATTCACCAACGCCCAGCGAGATGTTGACCAGCAGCACGCCTGCCAGCAGCAGGTAGAAGCTCAGGGAGTTCAGGAACGGGAAGGCAACGTCACGTGCACCGATCTGCAGAGGAACCGCAAGGTTCATCAGGCCGGTGAAGAACGGCATCGCCATGAAGATGATCATGATCACACCGTGAGCGGTGAAGATCTGGTCATAGTGTTCAGGCGGCAGGTAGCCTTCGGAGCCGCCGGTAGCAGCAGCCAGCTGGGTACGCATCATGATGGCGTCGGCAAAGCCGCGCAGCAGCATGACCATCGCGACGATGATGTACATCACCCCGATTTTCTTGTGGTCGACCGTGGTCAGCCACTCGGTCCACAAGTAGGTCCACTTGCGGAAATAGGTGATAAGGCCGACGACAGCGATACCGCCGAGCGCGATCATGGCAAGCGTCACCATGACTATCGGCTCGTGATAGGGTATCGCCTCCAGGCTTAATTTACCGAACATCTCTTACTCCTCTGCACCGGCAGCTGGTTGCGTACTCGATTCCACACCCGTGGTGGTGGCCAGATCTTTGCTGCCTGCTTCTTCGTGGACCGGCTTGCCGCGGTTCATGCCTTCGTACTTGTCGACGATGGTCTGGAACAGCTCCGCTGGCGCCTCGCTGTACAGCGCGACTGGGTTGTATTCGCTAGGTTTGGCCAGTGCTTCGTACTCGGCCTTGCCCAGTTTCAGAGGCGACTGCTTCACTTCGGCGACCCACTTGTCGAAGTCTTCCTGGGAAGTGGCAGTAGCCTTGAATTTCATGCCGGTGAAGCCAGCACCGCTGTAGTTGGCGCTGATACCGTCAAACACGCCGTTTTCGTTGGCGATCAGGTGCAACTTGGTGGTCATGCCGGCCATGGCGTAGATCTGGCCGCCCAGGCCCGGGATGAAGAACGAGTTCATCACGGCGTCGGAGGTGACGCGGAAGTTGACCGGGGTGTTAGCCGGGAAGTTGATCTTGTTGACCGTCGCGATGCCCTGCTCCGGGTAGATGAACAGCCACTTCCAGTCCAGTGCGACCACGTCGATCTGGATCGGCTTCACGTCCGAATCCAGCGGACGGTATGGGTCCAGCTTGTGGGTGGACTTGTAGGTGACATAACCCAGGGCAATGATGATCAGGATCGGGATGATCCACACCGCAGCCTCGATCTTGGTCGAGTGCGACCAGTCCGGGGTGTAGGTGGCAGCCTTGTTGGAAGCACGGTACTTCCAGGCGAAGGCCACGGTCATGATGATGACCGGGATCACCACCAGCAACATCAGGCCGGTAGCGATGAGGATGAGGTTCTTTTGCTCAATGCCGACCTGACCTTTCGGGTCGAGCAGGGTCCAGTTGCACCCGCTGAGTAAAAGCATGCCTAAAAAGGGCAATATGCCAAACAGTCTGGGGTAACGCTTTTTACTCATCTCACGACCTCTAGATCAGCTTGCTTCAATGCAATTTGTGTTTTGGTAGCCAACACTTCGTCCTGCCAAGTGAGGCATTTCGCGCCCGAATACGCTCCTGCCTGGGGTCCGACTGCAGGACCTTGGCTCAAGCGTGTTAGCGGTGCTTATGGTTTCGTAGGCAACAGGCCTGTACTTCAGACCAAGTCCATTTGGTGCGGGAAAACGCGGAGGGGTATCCGCCCGGTATCGCCGCTGGGCGAAACTTGACGAAGTCAGCAAAAGAAAGCGCTGGGGCTTCCTTCAATCCTGCGACTCGCAAGCAGTGCCGAACGGAAATTGGGGGCGATTGTAGTGAGGTCGCCAACCCTTGACTATGACTTATTGAGCAACAGTCTTTTACAGAATACGTAACAATACTGGTCAAAAATTCAACTTCGCGACAGTTTGTCGCACCCCGCTTGATAGGCCTCAAAGCCGCATTGCGCAAGGCTTTGTGGTTGATCTGGATCAAGCGGGAGGCGACTTTTCCCTCTTCTCTGTGGGTGCAAAAGACCACAGCAAATTCGGGACTTATGTCTAAGGCTGGCGCCGATTGCGGTAGATGCCCAGCGGAACCAGGATGGCCGTCAGCACGAACGCCATCAGTGCCCATTGCGCCAGGGACAAACCGAGGATCGGCGGGTATGGCGTGCTGCAGAAACCGTCGACCTGGAATGCGAGCGGCCAGAGCTTGGCCAGCGGCAGGTCGTCGACGATCGGCTGCAGGGTATCGATACCGCAACTGACCATGGGGTTGGCGAGTATATACACATGGTTGCCGGCCGCAACGATTCCGCCAATTGCGCTCAGCACCACCAGCCCTTCGAACAACGTCAGGCTGCGCCGCCCGGGCATCGCGGCGGCGATGAAGGCAAACACGGCGATGAACAGCAGGGCATAGCGTTGCAGGATGCACAGTGGGCAGGGGGCTTCGCCGAGCACCACCTGCATGTACAAAGCGCCACCGATCAGGGCGAGACAGATCACCCCCAGCAGCACCAGAAAGCGCCGTTCCCGATTCAGGCGCGATGTTTGTTCGTTCATTGCCGGTTCCTTCGATGGATAGGGGCAGCGTGGTCCACCTGCCTGGCGCAAGTCTACACGCAGGTCTGACCGTTAGCGTGTCGAGGAAGCGGCAAGACAGCACTGCGAGGGCTATCCGGAGTGGGCTTGAGACCGGCAGGCGTGACATCGGTTCAACGCCGGCCGGTAAAAAAGCGGCTGCCCGGGCGCCGCGCAGGGGCAAGCCCCTCGACACCCGGGAGTGAAGGATACAGTGATTAAAGGACGATTAACGATGAAAGATGGCTGGCGCGGTTCATCTTTCCTTTATATGCAAAGCAGCCCAGAAACCACAGGTACGCCAGCGTACCTGTGGGGGCCGGCTTGCCGGCGATGGGGTCCGAACAGTCAGCACATCACTCCAGAGCTGCCGCCGGCCCGAAGAACTCGTAGCGGCTCTGCTGCTGGGGCACACCCAGCTCTTTAAGGTGACGCTTGATCACCGCCATGAAGCTCTTGGGCCCGAGGAAGTACGCATCCACGTCACGCTCACCCGGCATCCATTCAGCCAAAAGTTCCTGGCTCAACTGCCCCACCGCATTGGCGTCGTGCGAACCATCATCCTCGGCATAGCAATAAAAGCGCTTGAGCTGCGGGTGACGCTCGGCCAGCCCATCGACCCAGCCACGGAATGCATGCACCCCTGCATTGCGCGCACAGTGGATGAAATGCACCGGTCGCTTGGTTTCAAGGGCCGCCTCGAGCATGGCCAGGGTCGGTGTGATGCCGACACCACCGCTGATCAGCACCAGCGGCCTGTCACTGGCGGCAAGGGTGAAGTCACCAGACGGCGGGAACAGTTGCACGGTACTGCCGACCATCATTTCATGATGCAGGTAGTTGGACACCTTGCCGCCCGCCTCACGCTTGACGCTGATGCGGTATTGCTTGCCATCGCACAAGGCCGACAGCGAATAATTGCGACGCTGCTCGGCGCCGTCGATGAACAGCTGCAAGCCGATGTACTGGCCCGGTTCAGCCTTGAGCACCGGTTTGCCGTCGACAGGAGCGAAGTAGAACGAAACGATCTCGCTGCTTTCCTGCTCGCGGCGTACCAGGCGGAATTCGCGGGTACCGCGCCAGCCACCGGCAGCCTCTTCCTTCTGTTTGTAGAGGCCTTCCTCGGCGCCAATGAGGATCTCGGCCAACTGCCCATAGGCCGCGCCCCAGGCAGCGATCACCTCTGCAGTGGCGATCTCCTTGCCGAGCACCTCCTCGATGGCACGCAGCAGGCAGCTGCCGACGATCGGATAATGCTCCGGCAGGATCTGCAAGGCGACATGCTTGTTGATGATCTGGCCGACCAGGCCGCCGAGCTGTTCCAGCTGGTCAATGTGCCGGGCGTACATCAGCACGCCGTTGGCCAGGGCGCGCGGCTGGTCGCCACTGGCCTGATGCGCCTGGTTGAACAGTGGGCGCACTTGCGGATACTCGCTGAGCATCAATTTGTAGAAGTGGGTGGTCAGCGCCTCTCCACCGGTTTCCAGCAGCGGGACAGTGGCTTTGATGATTGCACGTTGTTCGGCATTGAGCATTGCAACAACTCCTGAGCCAGAGGCTTCGAATGGTTGCATGTGCAGTATCAGTATTCGTGCCAACCTTAAATATCAATAAAATCAGGATGTTGGCTAAGTACATGTCAAAACGACCAGGCTCGGCGTATAGTCATTTGGACCAACAGGAGTCCTTATGACTGCAAAGCCACTGCTCACCGCCCTGCTCCCCTTGGTCAGCGACCTGTCCCGTGACCTGCCCGAAGAGGAACGCTACCGCCGCCTGCTACAAGCCATGCGCGGCTTGCTGCCCTGCGATGCCGCTGCACTGCTGCGGCTCGATGGCGAATGGCTGGTGCCACTGGCTGTCGACGGTTTGTCTGCCGATACCCTGGGCCGGCGCTTCAAAGTCAGCGAGCATCCGCGCTTCCAGGTTTTGCTCAGCCGCGCCGAGCCCACCCGCTTTCCCAGCGACTCCCAGCTGCCCGACCCCTATGACGGCCTGGTCAATGCCCACGACGTCGACCTTCACGTGCATGACTGCATGGGCTGCCCGCTGATGGTCGACGAGCGCCCATGGGGCCTGGTAACCCTCGATGCCCTCACCCCGGGCCAGTTCCAAAGCCTGGAGCTCGATGCCCTGCAGGCCTTCGCCAGCCTGGCAGCCGCCACGGTCACGGTGGCCGAACGCATCGAGCACCTGGCACTGCGCGCCGAGGATGAGCACCAGCGCGCCGAAATCTATCGCCAGGCTAGCGGCCAGGACAAAGAGCTGATTGGCCAAAGCCCGGCGCACAAGCGCCTGCTGGATGAAATACGCCTGGTTGGCGGTAGCGACCTGACCGTGCTGATCACCGGCGAAACCGGCGTGGGCAAGGAACTGGTGGCCCAGGCCCTGCACCAGGCCAGCCACCGCGCCAACAAGCCCCTGATCAGCCTCAACTGCGCCGCGCTGCCCGACACGCTGGTGGAAAGCGAACTGTTCGGCCATGTGCGCGGGGCCTTTACCGGCGCCCACGGTGAGCGTCGCGGCAAGTTCGAACTGGCCAACGGCGGCACGCTGTTTCTCGACGAAGTGGGCGAACTGCCGCTGGCGGTGCAAGCAAAGCTGCTGCGGGTATTGCAAAGCGGGCAACTGCAGCGCCTGGGCTCAGACCGCGAACACACGGTAGATGTGCGCCTGATCGCAGCAACCAACCGCGACCTTGCCGCCGAGGTGCGCAACGGCAACTACCGCGCCGACTTCTATCACCGCCTGAGCGTGTACCCGCTGCAGGTTCCGCCGCTACGCGAGCGTGGGCGCGATGTGCTGCTATTGGCGGGCTACTTCCTCGAACAGAATCGATCACGTCTGGGCCTGAACAGCCTGCGCCTGAGCAACGAAGCGCAATCGGCGCTTCTGGCTTACGACTGGCCCGGCAACGTGCGCGAACTGGAACACCTGATCGGTCGCTCAGCCCTCAAGGCGCTGGGCCAGCACCCGGACCGGCCACGCATCCTTACCCTGCAAGCCAGTGACCTGGACCTGCGTACCGTGGCGAGCGTGGTACAGGCCCCCTCCCCTGCCCCCCTGCCGGCGCCGTCGCTGGCCGAAGGTGGCTTGCGCGAAGCTGTCGACGGCTACCAACGCCAGATCATCGATGCCTGCCTGCAGCGCCATCAGGACAACTGGGCCGCCGCCGCCCGCGAACTGGGCCTGGATCGCGCCAATTTAAACCGCTTGGCTCGGCGCCTGGGCCTGCGCTAGACGCGTTTCCTACCAAAGGATTAACCCAGAAAGCCTCTGGTTGCTTTCCGTTGGGCTGCTATATCTCCCTTACCACCGGTAACAGGGCCGTTATGCGACCGGGCTGCGTGCTACTGCACAAGCGGTTGCGCCAGCAGGATCGCCAACGGTGTCCCTGTGTGCCGCACACCAGCAGGGAGCATCCATGGACAACATCGTCGTCGCCGACAAGCAAACCACCGTCGCCACCCAGAATGCCTGGGGCAATATCACGCTCAACAGCCCAGGCGTGGTGCAAATGCCCGTTGCGCCTGACCAGGTGGCAACCGTGACCCGTCGGGGTCAGGACCTGATCGTCACACTCAAGTCAGGGGAAAAGGTTACCGTCGGCAACTTCTTTGCCGTGGACCAGGCGGGTGTCGGCAGTGACATGGTCTTCGTCGGCGAAGATGGCACCCTGTGGCACGCCAACTACGATGCCGAAGCCTTCAGCGGTTTCACCTTCGAGGAAGTCGCCTCGCTCGATGAACTGGTCGCAGGCATCGGCGGCGCTGGCAGCGAAACCCCGACCTGGGCGATTGCCGGGCTGAGCCTGCTGGGCGTTGGCGGCGCAGCCGCCGCCGCAGGCAGCGGTGGTGGAGGCGGTAGCAGCGGCGACGGCTCTGCGCCAGGCGACACCACGCCACCCGCCACGCCCATAGACCTGCTGGTTTCGCCCGATGGCCTGCGCCTGACTGGCCGCGGCGAGGTCGGTGCCACGGTGAATGTACGCGACGGCGCCGGCAACCTGATCGGCAGCGGCACTGTGGGCACCGACGGCACCTTCACCGTGACCTTGAACCCACCCCAGGTCAATGGCGAAAGCCTGGATGTCAGTTTGACCGATGCTGCTGGCAACGCCTCGCAGCCGGGCAACGTGGCCGCACCGGATGCAACCGCCCCCCTGGCCCCCAGCGACCTGGCCGTCAACGAGCAAGGAACCACACTAACCGGCCGCGCTGAACCCGGCTCCACCGTGCAAGTGCGTGCCGCCAACGGTACCGTGCTGGGTACCGCCGTGGCAGGTGCCGACGGCCTGTTCAGCATCACCCTGCAACCCCCGCAAACCGAGGGTCAGCCGCTGCAAGTCACAGCCAGTGACGCCGCTGGCAACACCTCACCCGCAACAGCCGTCAACGCACCCGATGACGGGGTCGGCAACCCGCCCGACACCACGCCGCCCGCACAACCGACCGACTTGGCCGTCAGCGCTGACGGCAGAGTAGTCAGCGGGCGTGCCGAACCAGGTAGTACTGTGCGCGTGCTCGCAGCGGACGGCACCACGGTACTGGGTAGCGTGGTCGTGGGCGCCAACGGTGCGTTCAGCATCACCCTCGACCCACCGCTGGTCGACGGCGAGCAGTTACAGGTAACGGCCACCGATGCCGCCGGCAACACCTCCACTGCCGGCACCGTCACCGCGCCGGACATCGATACGGGCGGTGGTGACACCACTGCGCCAGCGCCCGCCAGTGGCCTGATCATCAGCGCCGATGGCCGTACAGTCTCGGGGCGCGGTGAAGCAGGAGCAACGGTAACCGTATCGAACGACCAGGGCCAGGTCGTGGGGACCGGGACGGTGCAGCCTGATGGCACCTTTACCCTGCAACTGACCCCGCCCGTGACCGATGGCTCGTCGCTGCAAGTGACCTTGACCGATGCCGCTGGCAACGTATCAACGACAAGCCCGCTGACGGCACCGGACCTGGTAGCCCCCGGGCAACCGACCGGGCTGACGCTGAGCGATGGTCAAACGCTGACCGGCAATGCCGAACCCGGTGCACGGGTGCAAGTGCGCGACGCCTCCGGAGCCCTGATCGGCAGCGCTATCGTCGGGCCGGACGGCAGCTTCAGCCTCACCCTCGACCCTGCCCAGGCCGACGGTGAAGCCTTGGCCATCACAGTCACCGATGCCGCCGGCAACAGCTCCGCACCACTGGCTTATACCGCCCCGGACATTACTGCCCCGGCCCTCATCACCGGCGTGGTGGTGGGCGCCGGCAGCGTCGTGATATCGGGCCGCGGTGAAGCGGGTGCCACAGTGCAAGTGCTGGATGCCGACGGCAATGTCATCGGCAGTGGCACCGTGGCAGCCAATGGCACCTTCCTGGTCGAACTGGATGCTCCGGTGGCTGCGGGCGAAAGCATCGTGCTGGTGCAAACCGATGCTGCCGGCAATCCGTCGCCTGAGCTCAGCATCATCGTGCCACAGACCCCCGTCCCGGAAGGCCCCGCCGGGGTGGTGGTAGCCCCCGATGGCTCGTCCGTCAGCGGCACCGCTCCGGCTGGCAGCCTGGTGGAGGTGCGCGATGCACAAGGCAATGTGCTGGGCAGCGTGCAAGTGGGCAATGATGGCAACTTCACCGTCGGCCTCGACCCCGCTCAGGCCAATGGTGAGCTGCTCGATGTGGTGGCCCTGGACGCCGACGGCAACAGCTCGCTGCCGACCCAGGTCGGTGCACCGGATATCACCCCGCCGAACCCGGCCAGTGACCTGCAACTGAGCGCCGATGGCGCTACCCTCACTGGCCGCGGTGAACCCGGGGCCAGCGTGCAGGTGAGCGATGCCCAGGGCACGGTGCTGGGCACTGCAGTGGTCGGCGCGAACGGCGTCTTCACCCTCACCCTCACACCGGCCCAGTCCGATGGCCAGATGCTCGACGTGGTGCTGCGTGACGCTGCGGGCAATACCTCGACCGCAACCCTGACCGCGCCGGACCTGGACGGCCCACTGCAACCTTCCGGGCTGGCCATCGACAGCGCAGGCCTGCACCTCACCGGGCAGGGCCAGAGTGGCTCGATCGTCACGGTACGTGCGGCGGACGGTACCGTGCTGGGCACCGCGACAGTCGGCGCCGACGGGCGCTTCGATGTCACCCTCGACCCGCCACAGCGCAACGGCGAAAGCCTCACCGTGGAGGCCACCGACAATCTCGGCAACAGTGCCGGCCCGGTCGACTTCACCGCCCCCGACAGCACCCCACCGCAAGTTGTCGGCAACCCGAGCATCGACGACAGCGGCACCACCGTTACCGGCACTGGCGAACCAGGTGCCACGGTGATAGTGCGCAGCACCGACGGCGCTGTGCTGGGCAGCGTCGAGGTGGCCGGCGACGGCACCTTCGAACTCACCCTGGACCCTCCACAGACCAATGGCCAGGCCTTGACCGTTGAACAACGCGACCCGACCGGTAACGTGTCAGCAGCGGTCGACCTGCCTGCTCCGGACAACGAGGCGCCCGACACCCCCACCGGCCTGGCCCTTGCCGCCGATGGCACCGTGGTTACCGGTAGCGGCGAACCCGGCGCGCAAGTGCGCGTCACCGGCACTGGCGGCGCAGTATTGGGCACCGCCGTGGTGGAGGCCGACGGTAGCTTCCGGGTAACCATCGACCCACCGCAACTCAACGGTCAGACGCTGTCCGTCACCCAGGCGGACGCTGCGGGCAACACTTCCGCTGCCGACACTGTCACTGCCAACGACCTCGAAGCACCGCAACCAGCACAAGGCCTGGGGCTGAACGCAGATGGCAGTGTGCTGAGCGGGCAAGGTGAGCCAGGCGCCACCGTAGAAGTGCGCGATGCCGGCGGGCAACTGCTGGGCGATGCCCAAGTGCAACCCGACGGCAGCTTTACCGTGACCCTCGCCCCACCCCAGACCAACGGCGAAGTACTGTCGGTGGTGCTTGTCGACGGCGAGGGCAACACATCGCCATCGGCCACCTTCACCGCTGACGATACAACCGGCCCCGCCGCCCCCACAGGCCTGCAAGTCAGTGCCGATGGCACAGCGCTGCAAGGTAACGGCGAGGTGGGCTCCACCGTTGAAGTGCGCAATGCCAACGGCGACCTGCTGGGCACGGTCGTGGTCCCGGTGGGTGGCAACTTCAGCGTGCCGCTGTCACCGGCCCAACTGGATGGCCAGAGCCTCGACGTCACCCTCACCGATGCTGCCGGCAACACCTCCACCGCAGCCCAGGCCACTGCGCCGGACCTTACACCCCCTGCACTGCCGACCGATGTCAGCGTCAGCCCGGACGGCACCACTGTGACCGGCAACGCACCCGGGGCCAGCTCGGTCACGGTGACCGACCCCAATGGCACTGTCGTCACCGTTGCAGTGAACGGCGATGGCAGTTTCAGCGTACCGCTGGATACCCCGCTCACCAATGGCGAGAGCCTGACCGTGGTGGTCAGCGACGCAGCCGGCAACGATTCTGGCGCATCGACCGTCACCGCGCCGGATACCACCCCGCCCGCTGCGGCGACCGACATCACGGTCAGCCCGGATGGCGGCTTTATCGGTGGTACGGCCGAACCCGGCACCACCATCATCGTTCGCGACGGCACCACTGACCTGGGCACCGCAACCGCCGGGCCGGACGGCACCTTCGTTGTCGAAGTCGACCCACCCCTGGTTTCCGGCGACACCGTGCAGGTAGTGGTCCGAGACGACGGTGGCAACGAGACCACGGTCGACGTGGCCGGGCCAGACGGCACCGAAGTCGCTACACCAACCGCCCTGACCATCAGTGCCGACGGCTTCCTCCTGACGGGCGAAGGCACCGTGGGCTCGCTTATCACCGTGACCTCCGGCGGCACCACACTGGGCACCGCGACGGTCGGCAGCGACGGCATCTTCCGAGTGTTCTTCAGCGACGCCCAGCTCAACGCCCAGACCCTGCAGGTCAGCGCACGCCTTACAGCCGGGGGTAAACCCTCGGTACCAGCCACCATCGTTGCAGAGGACAGCACCGCGCCGGATGCTCCCACCCAGCTTGCCCTCGACCGCAGTGGCAGTACCCTCATCGGCCAAGGCGAGGCGGGTGCGACCGTACGCGTGGTCGATGCCCAAGGCACCGAACTGGGCACAGCCATCGTCGGCAGTAACGGGTTGTTCAGCGTCAGCCTGACACCCACGCAAGCCAATGGCCAGAACCTTACCGTTACCCAGAGCGACGCCGCGGGCAATACCTCGCTCGCCGCAACCTTGCAGGCGCCCGACCTGCAAGCGCCTGATGCCGCCACCGGCCTGAGCCTGAACAGCGCGGCAACCGTAGTCAGCGGCCAGGGTGAGGCGGGCGCGACGGTGACCGTACGCGATGCCAGTGGCGCGATACTGGCCACAGGTACCGTCAACCAGAGCGGCCAGTTCCAGGTCACCCTGCCAAATGCACAGACCACCGGCAGCGCCTTGCAGGTCACCCTCAGCGATGCTGCTGGCAATGTGTCTGGCCCGGCGAGCCTGGCAACACCGGACCGCACGCCACCGGCTGCGGTCGACAACCCGGTGCTCAGCGCCGACGGCAAACAGCTGTCAGGCAGTGGTGAAGCCGGCGCCACCGTGCAGGTGCGCAACGCTGCCGGCACCGTGGTCGGCACAGCGACCGTGGGCGCCGATGGCCGGTTTACGGTCACCTTCGATACCCCACAGGCAACCGGCCAGGCCATCGGCGTGAGCCAGGTGGATGCAGCGGGTAACACTTCCCCTGCTGTCACCCTCAGTACACCCGACCTCACCCCACCAACCCCACTGACCAATGTGGTGCTCAACAACAATGGCCTGACCCTCACCGGCCTGGGTGAAGCGGGTGCCAGCGTGACCGTGCGCGGCCCCGATGGCACCATCATTGGCACAGGCGTGGTGGCCGCCAACGGCAGCTTCACCCTCACCCTGACCAGTGCGCAACTTAACGCTCAGAACTTGAGCGTGACCCAGACCGACGCGGGCAACAACACATCACTTCCTGTTGCAGTAACAGCGCCGGACTTCACCCCACCGGCGGCGCCGGCCGACCTCGCCCTGGCCAGTACCGGCCTGCAGCTGAGCGGCAGCGCCGAAGCAGGCAGTACCGTGACCGTGCGTGATGCCGCAGGCAATATCCTGGGCACCGCCGTGGCCAGCAGCAATGGCACCTTCCAGGTCACCCTGAGCAGCGCCCAGACCAACGGCCAGACCTTGCAGGTTACCGCCACAGATGCGGCAGGCAACGTGTCGCCTGCTGCACCTTACACCGCTGCCGATACCACACCGCCCACCGCCGTCGCCAACCTGGCCGTCGCTGCCGACGGCGCCAGCCTTACAGGTACTGGCGAAGCCGGCGCCACGGTCACCGTGCGTGCGCCCGACGGCACCTCGCTGGGGACCGCCACGGTCGGCAGCGATGGCCGCTTCACCGTAGCGCTCAGCCCTGCGGCAACCGCCGGCGACAGCCTCAGCGTGACCCAGGCCGATGCCGCGCAGAATGCCTCGCCGGCACAGACCGTGACCGCGCCGGGCAACCTGGCACCGGACATTCCGGACAACCTGACGCTCTCAGCCGATGGCCTGGTGGTTACCGGCAATGCATCCCCTGGTAGCACCGTCAATGTGTATGGCCCTGACGGCGTGCTGTTGGGCACTGCGCCAGTGGGCAATGACGGTAGTTTCACGGTCAACCTCGACAGCGCCCAGGCCAACGGCGAAGTCTTGCAGGTCAATGCCGTGGGCACCGATGGCAGTGCTTCGCTGCCTGCGACCCTGCAGGCACCGGACACCACTGCCCCGCAACCGCTGACCAACCTGGTGCTGAGCAGCGACGGCCTGACGCTCACCGGCCGAGGTGAGCCGGGCGCCACAGTCACCGTGATCGGCGAAGGCGGTGTCGACCTGGGCACCGCCGTGGTCGATGCCAGTGGTAACTTCAGCATTGGCCTGAGCACCGCACAGATCAATGGCGAACAGCTCAGTGCACAGCAGACCGACGCAGCGGGCAACGAGTCCGACAGTGTCAGCCTGACTGCGCCCGACCGTGTGGCACCTGATGCTGCGGGCAACCTGGCATTTGCCGGCGGCGGCGGCTTGCTCAACGGTACTGGCGAGGCCGGCAGCACCGTCAAAGTGCTGGCTGCCGATGGCAGCACACTGGGCAGCGCTGTGGTCCGCGCCGACGGTACCTTCCAGGTCACCCTCAGCGCGCCGCAGGCCAACGGCCAGCAGGTGCAAGTGATACTGACCGATGCCGCCGGCAACCAGTCCGACCCCAGCGCCATCATTGCAGCCGATACCACTCCACCGGCCGCCCCCACTGAGCTTGCGATTTCCAGCGACGGGGTTACCCTGACCGGCCGCGGCGAGCCCGGCGCGCAGGTCAGCGTCAGCAACGCGCAGGGCGACGAAATCGGTACGGCAGTGGTCGATGCCAGCGGTAACTTCACCGTCACCCTCAACCCGGCGCTGGGCAACGCCGAACTGCTCAGCCTCAGCCAGGCCGACGCAGCCGGTAACGTGTCGGCAGTCGCCACGTTGCAAACGCCTGACTTCACGCCGCCGGCCATCCTCACCGAGGTTGACATCAATGCCGATGGCAGTGTGGTCACCGGCCTTGGCGAACCGGGCGCTACCGTCACGGTGACCAATGCCGCAGGCGTAGTGCTCGGTTCGGCCACTGTGCTCGCCGATGGCAGCTTCTCTGTGGAACTGGCGCCAGCCCAGATCAACCAGCAAGTGCTGTCGGTACAACAGGCCGACCCACCCGGCAACATCAGCGCGCCGGTCACGATCGATGCACCCGACCTCACGCCACCTGCACCGGCAACCGAACTGCGCCTCAATGCTGCCGGCGATCAGCTAAGCGGCGTCGGCGAAGCAGGCACCACGGTACG
Source organism: Pseudomonas sp. M2 (assembly GCF_015751845.1). NCBI lineage: Bacteria > Pseudomonadati > Pseudomonadota > Gammaproteobacteria > Pseudomonadales > Pseudomonadaceae > Pseudomonas > Pseudomonas sp. M2. Next base: position 3,357,429 of record NZ_JADOUD010000001.1, on the reverse strand, counting down.
GGTGTACCTGGGCACCACTGAAATCGGAACCGCCACGGTGGATGCCGACGGTACCTTCGTGGTAGACCTCAGCTCGCCGCAGCTCAATGGCCAATCCCTTCAGGTAACCCTGACAGACGAGAGCGAAAACATATCGCCCATCAGCTCGGTCACCGCGGTCGATACCACGCCCCCAGCCACCGTTGTCGCGTCGCTCAACGACAGCGGCACCCAGCTGATCGGTAGCGGCGAAGCGGGGGCACGCATTACGGTGATGAACGACCGTGGCGACATGGTCGGCCAAGGCGTGATCGACCCTGACGGCACCTTCGTGCTTGACCTGACAACCCCACAGATCGACGGCCAGGTACTGACCGTCGTCGCTCAGGACGTCACCGGCAACCCCTCCGCGCCATTCGAAGTGACCGCACCGGACTTGGTGCCACCAGCGCAACCTGCCGACTTGGAGCTGGACCAGGCGGGCACGCTACTGATCGGTAGTGCCGAACCCGGCAGTACCATCACCGTGCGTGGCCCGGACAACACCATTGTCGGCACCGTCCAGGCCACCGTAGACGGCACCTTCAGCGTGACGTTGAGCCCGGCGCAGAACAACGGCCAATTGCTGACCGTGGTCGCCACCGATGAGGCGGGCAACGCCTCGCTGCCAGCCACCTACCAGGCTGCCGACACGTCACCACCTGCTCTGGTCACCAACCTGGCAATCAATACCGACTACGACGTGCTGACCGGGCGCGGTGAGCCTAACGCCACAGTGACTGTCAGCCTGGCAGGCAATGTGATTGGCACCGGCGTGGTCGATGCCAACGGTAACTTCTCCATCGAACTCGAACCCGCACCTGGCTCGGTCGCGACATTGGCTGTGACCCAAAGCGACGGTACCAATACCTCGGCAGTGCAGACCTACATCACCCCGCTTATCCCACCACCAGCGCCCCCCACCAATGTGGTGCTGAACGCCGATGGCCTGACCCTCACGGGTAACGCCACCAGCGGGGCGTCCATCCGTGTCTATGACAATGAGGGCAATTTGATCGGCACGGGTGCAGCGGACCTCAACGGCGACTTCAGTCTCCAGCTCGACAGCGCCCAGTTGAATGGGCAATCGCTCTCGGTCACTGCCGTGGCTCTGGTGGGCGGTGAATCGCAGCCGGTATTCGTGCAGGCAACCGACACCACGCCGCCGGCCAACCCGGTGGTCACTGCGCTGTCCGCCAATGGCCTGGTGCTTACCGGTACCGGCGAAGCCAATGCCACGGTCACCGTGCGTGATGCCAGTGGCAATGTGCTCGGCACCGGCGTGGTCAACGCTGGCGGCGTGTTCAGCATCAACCTGGCCAGCGCGCAACTCAACGGCCAGGTACTCGGTGTGACGCAGGTCGACGTTGCACAGAATGCCTCGGGCAGCACCAGCTATACCGCGCCGGACACACAGGCGCCAGCTGCACCGACCAGCCTTGCCGTGACCGGCGCAGGCACCGTACTGACCGGCGTCGGCGAGCCCGGCGCGACAGTCACCGTTACCGGCCCGGGCGGTCCGTTGGGCAGCGCCGTGGTACAACCCGACGGCAGCTTTACCGTCACCCTCAGCAGCACGCAGAACGACGGGCAGTTGCTTACCGTGCGTCAGTCCGATGCCGCCGGCAACCAGTCCGGCAGCGCCAGCATCACAGCACCGGACACCACGCCACCCGCCGCGCCAGTGGCCGCCATCAACGCCAACGGCACCACGGTAAGCGGCTCTGGCCAGATCGGCAGCACCGTCACCGTGCGCGACACTGCAGGCACCGTGCTGGGCACCGCCATAGTGGGCAGCAACGGCCTGTTCGTGGTCAGCCTGGCGGCGGCGCAAATCGACAACCAGGCCCTGACTGTCACCTTGACCGATGCCACCGGCAACACCTCGACCGGCACCGCACTGACCGCTCCAGACCTCACCCCGCCAGCGCTGGCCAGCAACCTGGTGATCAGCGCCGACGGCAGCACCCTGACCGGCAGCGGCGAGCCTGGCGCCACGGTCACGGTGCGCAGCTCCACCGGCACGGTCCTGCAAACCGGCACGGTGCAGCCCGACGGCACCTTCTCCGTAACCCTGACCCCTGCCCAGGACAACGGTCAGACACTGTCGGTATCGCTCACCGACCCACGCAACAACGTCTCCGGCAACGTCAACATCACTGCGCCGGACGTCGACGCCAACGCACCGGTGATCGCCAGCGACAACCTGGCCACCGCCACCGTCAACCTGGCACCGGTTGTCGCCACGCAGACCTACACCGACAGTTTCACCACACTGCTGGCGGGCTTCAGCAAGACCTACACCTGGACCGTCGACGCCGGCACCACGGCGGACCCGACCCTGACGCTGACCACCAGCAGTGCCCTGGCCCTGCTCGACAATGCCACCTTCACCCTGCAGGTGAAAGACGCGTCCGGGGCCTGGGTGACTTTGGCTACCGGTAACAGCCTGGGCCTGCTAGACCTGATTCTGCTTCCCTTGGGCCAGGGGGTGCAGGTCGACATCGGCGAACTGCAGGCCGGTGAATACCGCCTGACCGTAGGCAGCGGCGGCATCGGCCTGGTGACCAACGTCACCACCACGCTGGACATCGAAACCTCCAGCCTGACCGAGCTCACCGGCACCGGTACCCCCACTACCGGCAACGTCATCACCGACCCCGGTGTCGACGGCACCACCGATGCCCGTGGCCCGGACAGCAGCGCCGTGCTGCAGGTGCTCAAGAACGGCAGCTACGTCACCGCCGGCAGCGCCACCGAAGTGCAAGGCCTGTATGGCACCCTGGTGATCCGCGCCGATGGCAGCTACACCTACACGCCGAACGGCACCCCATCCAGCGTCGGCAAAGTAGACGTGTTCAGCTATCAACTGGTGCACGGCAACGGCCTGACCGATGTCGCCAACCTCTATGTGCGGATCGACAGCCCGCAAGCCACGGAGGTCTGGAGCGACAGCAACCTCAGCGCGCCCGCCACGGTGGTCGATGCCGTCAACGACATCGACAGCACCAACATCAGCCTGGCAAACCGGGTGGACACCGGCAGCGCCACACTGGGGACGCTGCCCCTGCCGCTGATCGGCTCGCGGCAGGCGATCTACGAGACCACCGTTGCCGCCGATACCACCGCCAACCTGCAAGTGGTGCTCAACTCCGCCAACCTGCTGGGCCTGCTCAACGGCACCACCATCGCCCTTTACAAACTCAACACGGCTACCGGCCAGTACGTCCTTGTGCAGTCTGTGCCCGGCAGTTCGCTGATCAGCCTGCTCGGCGGCGGCTCGGCCTACACCTTCCAGAACCAAGGCCCAGGTGCCTACGAGATCCGTGTCAGCGCAGGTGGCATCGGCCTGCTCAGTTCGATCACTACCAGCCTCAACACCACCACCACGTATACCAACGAGTTCGTGGTCAGCGGCTACACCCCAGTGACCGGCAACCTGTTGACCGACACCGCCGGCGGCGGTGCAGACAACCTCGGTTCGACGCTGACCGTGCTCAGCGTGCTGGTAGCGGCCAACACCTACGCCATCCCCGGTTACAACGGCGTCAGCGTGACCGGCACCTACGGCACGCTTTTGGTGAACGCTGACGGCAGCTACACCTATACCCTCAAGGAGGGCCTGACCTCGGCAGTGGTCGGCCAACAGGACACTTTCACCTACGAACTGACGCACCCCAACGGCACCACCGATACCGCAACGCTGACCATCAACCTGGACAACGCTGCCGGGCTCACCGCGACCACCTCGCTGCTGGCTGACGGCGGCGACGAGGGTGCGGCCCTGGCCAGTGTCGCCGCGGCGGCCTCCGCCGAGGTGATTGCCGGCACCGATGGCAATGACCAACTCGATGGCAGCCAGGGTGGGCAGATCAGCCTGCAGGGCGGGGCCGGCGACGACACCCTCGTGGTGGTGGACCAGGCCTTTGCCAGCGTCGAGGGCGGTAGCGGTACCGACACCCTGCTGTGGGGCGGCGGCGATGCCAGCATCGACCTGGGCTCCCTGGCCGGGCGTGTCCACGACATCGAAATCATCGACCTCAACGACACCAGCGCGGTAGCCCTGACGCTGAACCTGGCGGATGTGGTGGCCGTCACCGAAAGCGGCAGCAGCACGCTGCTGATCAAAGGCGACGACAAGGATTCGGTGCACATGACCGACACCTGGAGCCTGACCGGCAGCCAGAGCGCCGACGGCATCGACTATAACCAATACACGGCCCAGGAGGACCCGAGCCACCACCTGTGGGTGCAAAACGGCATTCATGTCGTCTGAGGCCGCAGTAACCCGCCGGGCGCCATGCCCGGCGGCAAGGACGATCAGCAGTAAGGGAATCATGTGAAGCGAAGCAGTCCGCTGTCACCGCTGTTGCCGGGAGCCGTCGCGCTCCTGTTACTGATTTCAAACCCGGTTGCCCAGGCAGCCGATGACATAGACCCTTCGCTGCGCACCATCGGGCCGTCACTGCTACGCGATGCCCCCGATGCCATCCCTGCCCGCCCCCCGGCGGGCCAGGCCGCCAATAATGGCGACCGGCTCGGGCTGGCCGAGGCGGTGCTGGCCGCTGCGCAGTGGCACCCCAGCATCGCTGAAGCCGTCGGCAACCTGTACAAGCAAGGCGAAGGTATCAACGTGGCCCGCGCCGGTTACTACCCACAGGTTTCCGGCGGTATCCGCACCGGCTATGACAGCGGGTATGGCGGAGACCGCAGCAGCCAGGCGCTGAACCTGTCACTCAAGCAGATGCTCTACGATTTCGGCAAGGTCGACAGTGCTGTCGACGCGGCCCACGCTGCCGCCGCCCGCGCCCAGGCCAACATCCTGCTGGTGGTCGACGACCTGGCCCGCGATACCGCCTACGCCTGGATCGAAACCCGCCGTTACGAGCAGCTCATGGTGATTGCCCGCGAGCAGATCAAAGGCGTTGGCGATATTGCCGGCATGGCGCGCCAGCGCAGCGACATGGGCGCCAGCACGCGCTCCGACGTGGTCCAGGCCGAGTCCCGGGTGGAAGGCGCCCGTGCCACCCTCGAGGAATATCAGGCCCAGTACGAGCGGTGGCGCTCGACCCTCGCCGCCCTGCTCGGCCGCGTCGCACCGCCGGCCCTGGCCGAAGAAACGCCCCCCGAACTCAACCAGGCCTGCAAGCGCCCACCGCAAGCCGACGACCGCCTGCCTGCAGTGCTCATGGCCCTGGCCCTGCGCGCGCAATCCAAAGCCGAACTGGCACAGGCCAAGGCCGAGGCCTACCCGACACTGTCGCTGCAGCCGCAGGTCAACCACTACCTGGACAACGACTACGACCGCGACAACAACCGCCTCGACCGCACCCAGGCGGGCATTTACCTGAACCTGGAAGTGCCGATCTACCAAGGCGGCGCCATCAGCGCCCGCAGCCGCGCGGCCGGGCATGCCCTGACCGCCGCCGATTCCGCCGAAGACGCTGCACGCCTGCAGGCCCGCCGAGGGCTGGCCGAAGCCATGGCGCAAACCTCGGGGCTGGGCCGCCGGCTGAGTTCGCTCAAGGCCCGCCAGGCCAGCATCAAGGAAGCACGCATGCTCTACGGCCGGCAATACCTGGACCTGGGCACGCGCCCGCTGCTCGACCTGCTCAATGCCGAGCAGGAAATCTACCAGTCGCGCTTCGAACTTGCCGGTACCCGTTCCGACCTGCTGCGCCTGGATGTCGACTGCCTGTACAACACCGGCGCCCTGCGCATGGCCTTGGGCCTTGAAGGGCGCAACCTGCAAGGGGTGGAGATCGAGCCATGAACGATACCGTCAACCTGAGCCAAGCCACGCAGCAGCAAAACCCGGAGCAGGCTATCGTCCATCGCCCGGACCTTGGCCCGTGGCTTGAAGTCATGCTGCAGGTCGCCCACCACTACCGGCTGGATGTATCCCCCCAGCGCATTCGCCTGGCGGCCGTGGAAGATGCCCGGCCGCTGGATGAAATCCTGCGGCACATGGCGCGCCAGGCCGGCCTGTCGCTGCGCTTCGTGCGTTTCGATGCCAAAGCCCTGCGGCAATGGCGTACACCACTGGTGCTGGAGCTCGATGATGGCCAACTGGCTGTGGTCGAAGCCGTGACCGAGGACAACGAGCTGGCCGTGGTGTTCGCCGGCGACCAGAGCCTGACCTCGCGCCTGCCCCGCGAAGCGCTCGAAGGGCGCATCAACCGCGTGGCACTGATGCGCCCGGCACGGCCGTTGCGCGATGTGCGTACCGACGACTACACCGCCCCGTACGACCGCCACTGGTTCGCCCGCATCGTCCTGCGCGACCTGCGCCCGTATGGGCAGGTAATGGTCGCCTCGCTGGTGGCCAACGTGTTGGCCCTGGCTGGCGTGCTGTTCTCGATGCAGGTGTATGACCGGGTGATCCCCGCCGAATCGCTGCCCACGCTGTACGTGCTGTTCGGCGGTGTGGTGCTGGCGCTGGTGTTCGACTTCAGCATGCGCCTGCTGCGCCTTAAGGTTACCGACCTGCTCGGCAAGCGCGCCGACCTGCGCGTGTCGGACCTGGTCTACGGCCATGCCCTGCGCCTGCGCAACTCGGCACGGCCGAAGTCCACCGGCTCGTTCATTTCGCAGTTGCGCGAGCTGGAGTCGATCCGCGACCTGATCACCTCCAGCACCGCCACCGCGCTGGCCGACCTGCCGTTCTTCCTGTTGTTCCTGTTCGTGTTCTGGCTGATCGGCGGCGTGCTGGTGTTCATCCCGCTGGTGGCTCTGCTGGCCATGCTCCTGCCTGGCTTGCTGGCGCAGCGCCGGCTGGCACGCCTGGCCAATGCCTCGATGCGCGAGTCGTCACTGCGCAACGCCATGCTGGTGGAAAGCGTCCAGGGCCTGGACGAAATCAAGGCACTGCAGGCCGAAGCGCGCTTCGAGCGCCAGTGGAACCAGTACAACGCAGCCTGCGCACACACCAACCTGCGTCTACGCACCCTGACCAACGGCCTGGTGACCTGGACCCAGAACGTGCAAGGCGCGGTGTTTGCCGTGGTCATCGTCATAGGCGCGCCAATGGTGATTGCCGGCGACCTCACCACCGGTAGTCTGGTAGCCGCCTCGATGCTTTCCTCGCGGATGATGGCGCCGCTGGCGCAGCTCACCCATGTGCTGACCCGCTGGCAGCAAGCCAAGGTGGCACTACAGGGCCTGGACAAACTGATGCAGTCACCGGTCGACCACCCCGAAGGCGAAGCCCGTGTGCACCTGCCGGCCATCCGCGGCGAGTACCGGCTGCGTCAGGCCAACTTCCGCTACGACCCCGAGGCACCACCGGTGCTGAACATCGGCCAGCTGGACATCCGGCCGGGCGAGCGCATCGCCGTGCTGGGGCGCAACGGCGCCGGCAAGTCGACCCTGCTGCAGGCGCTGGGCGGTGCCATGGACCTGGTGCAAGGCGAGGTCACGCTCGACGGCATTGCCCTGGCCCACCTGGACCCGGCCGACCTGCGCCGTGACGTCGGCTTGCTGGCGCAGTATGCGCGGCTGTTCCACGGCACCCTGCGCGAAAACCTCACCCTCGGTGCCGGCCAGGCCAGTGACCAGGAACTGGTGGCCGCGCTGGCCGCCACGGGCGCACTGGACTTCGTGCGCCGGCTGCCCAAAGGCATGGACCACCTGATTCTGGAAGGTGGCCTGGGCCTGTCCGGCGGGCAACGCCAGGCACTGGTGCTGGCACGCCTGCTGGTGCGCCAGCCGCAGGTACTGCTGCTGGATGAACCTACCGCCTCGCTGGACGACACGACCGAGCGCAAGCTGCTCGATAACCTCGACCGTTTCTGCCAAGGCCGCACCCTGGTGATCGCCACTCACCGTTTGAGCGTACTGCAACGGGTCGAGCGGATCATCGTGCTCGATGGCGGGCGCATCGTCATCGACGACAGCCGTGACGCCGCCCTGGCCAAATTGCAAGGAGCGCAGGCATGAGCAACCATGAACTCCCCGCGTCCTACCTGGATGGCCAGGATGACCAGGCCGTGCTGCGCGCAGGCCGCGTCATCACCGTGTGCGCGCTGATGCTCGCCGCGTTCCTGGCCTGGGCCGCCTGGTTCGAGGTCACCGAAGTCTCCACCGGCACCGGCAAAGTGATCCCCAGCTCACGCGAGCAGGTGATCCAGTCGTTCGAAGGCGGCATCGTCGCCGAGATGAATGTGGCCGAAGGCGACCTGGTCGAGCGCGGCCAGGTGCTGGCCCAGCTCGACCCGACCAAGACTGCCTCCAGCGTCGGTGAAAGCGAGGCCAAGTACCGTGCTGCCACGGCCAGCGTTGCGCGCTTGCGCGCCGAGGTCACCGGCAAGCCGCTGGCCTTCCCCGACAGCTTGCGCGATTCGCCGGACCTGATCGACGCCGAAACCGCGCTGTACCAGACCCGCCGCCGCGGCCTGGAACAGACCCTGGCGGGCATCGAGGACTCGCTGCGGCTGGTGCGCAGCGAACTGCAGATCACCGAAAACCTGGCCAAGATGGGCGCCTCCAGCCGGGTCGAGGTGATCCGCCTCAACCGCCAGCGCTCGGAGCTCGAGCTCAAGGCCAACGAAGCGCGCTCCGATTACCTGGTACGCGCCCGCGAAGAGCTGGCCAAGGCCAGCGCCGAAGCCGACAGCCTCTCGGAAGTGGTCCGCGGGCGCAGCGATTCGCTGTCACGCCTGACCTTGCGCTCGCCGGTGCGCGGCATCGTCAAGGACATCGAGGTCAACACCCTGGGCGGGGTGGTACAGCCCGGTGGGCAGGTGATGAAGATCGTGCCGATGGATGAACGCTTGCTGATCGAGACGCGCATCGCCCCCCGGGACATCGCCTTCATCCACCCCGACCAGGCGGCCAAGGTGAAGATCAGTGCCTATGACTATTCGGTGTATGGCGGGCTGGAGGGCAAGGTGGTGGGCATCTCGCCGGATACCCTGCAGGATGAGGTGAAACCGGAAATCTATTACTACCGGGTGTTTATCCGTACCGAGCAGGACAGCCTGCAGAACAAGGCCGGCAAGCGCTTTGCGATCGTGCCGGGGATGATTGCCACGGTGGATATCCGCACGGGCGAAAAAACCATTCTCGATTACCTGATCAAGCCGCTTAACCGGGCCAAGGAGGCCTTGCGCGAGCGCTAAGGGCCGCTGCGCGGCCATCGCCGGCAAGCCGGCTCCCACAGAAACTGCACAAGCCGTTGGCGCACTGGTGACCCTGTAGGAGCCGGCTTGCCGGCGATAGGGCCAGCAAAGGCTGCCGTCAAGTTAAAGCCCAGCCCGAACAGGCCGATAACCGGTTATCCCCTGTCTTCCATGAAGGTCACCATGGCCACGCAAAATGCCCGCGCGGACGCGTTGTCCCTGCTGCTGTTCACCCTGCGCAGCGGCAAACTGATGGCAATCAACCTGCTCAAGGTCAGCGAGATCATCCCTTGCCCACCGCTGACCAGGTTGCCCGAATCGCACCCCCACGTGAAAGGCGTGGCGACCCTGCGCGGCAACCCGCTGTCGGTGATCGACCTGTCGCGGGCCATCGGTGAACGCCCGCTGGCCGACCCGGACGGTGGCTGCCTGATCGTCACCGAGATCAGCCGCTCGCGCCAGGGCCTGCATGTGCAGGCAGTGAGCCGCATCATCCACTGCCTGAGCACCGACATCAGGCCGCCACCCTATGGCTCGGGCACCCGCTCGTTCATCACCGGCGTGACCCGTGTCGACAATACCTTGGTGCAGGTGCTGGACATCGAAAAGGTGATCCATGCTATCGCCCCACCGGAGCCGGAGCCCGCACCGGGCAAGCTGAACGAAGAAGACGCCAGCCTGTTGGCCGCCGCCAACATCCTGGTGGTGGACGATAGCCAGGTGGCGCTGCAACAGTCGGTGCACACCCTGCGTAACCTGGGCATCGACTGCCACACCGCACGCAGCGCCAAGGATGCAATCAACGTGCTGCTGGAGCTGCAGGGCACTGCGCAGGAGATCAACATCATCGTCTCCGACATCGAGATGTCAGAGATGGACGGCTATGCCTTCACCCGTACCCTGCGCGAAACCCCGGACTTCCAGCACCTCTACGTGCTGCTGCACACCTCGCTGGACAGCGCGATGAGTGCCGAGAAGGCCAGGTTGGCGGGGGCCAATGCCATCCTGACCAAGTTCTCCTCACCGGAGCTGACTGATTGCCTGGTGGTGGCGGCACGCACGGTAGTGTTTGCCGAGCGATGATGGCCGTGCTGTCATATTCAGCGACAAACTCCCTGGCCTGTTGCCAGGGATGACTCGGTCATACTTCCCCCCCTCGAACGTTTCACGGTATTGCGTATGAAGTTTTTCAGCTCTCTCCTGATCGCCTGCGCCCTTTTCAGCGGTGTTGCCCAGGCCTCCAGCAGCCAGGCCTGGAACGAACAACGCCAGCAGATGCTCAAGGCCTGCCTGGCCGCCAGCCAGTTCAAGGATGCCCACGCCCGCGGCAAGCCCGCAGAGTTCGATGACCAGGTCGGCTTCAGTGCCCTGGTCATCGAAGGGGTGTATCCACAAAAGCACATGCAGCAACGCACCGGCTCCGAGCTGTGCTTGTACGACCGCCAGCACCAGCGGGCCTTCGTCAGCGAATGGAACCCAGACGCCACGTGAACGACTCTCTGCGTTTTGCCTGTACCGGCTGCGGCAAGTGCTGCACCGGCCACCATGTACCACTGACCCTGGCCGAGTCGCGCCAGTGGGCGGCATCCGGCGGCCAGGTGGTGGTGCTGATCGAAGCCTTTGTGGAGGATGGCCCGGGGATGCCGGCAGACCAGCGTGAGCATGTGCTGCGCCGCTCGCACCCGGTGCCTTGCGGTGACAGCGAGGTACGGGTTTCGGTGACCTTTGCCGCGTTCAACCCCGGGCGCTGCCGCAACCTGGACGAAAACGACCTGTGCACCATCTACGAGAGCCGGCCGCTGGTCTGCCGCATCTACCCGGTGGAAATCAACCCGCATATTCCGCTAAGGCCAGAGAACAAAGACTGCCCGCCCGAGGCTTGGGAGCAAGGGCCTGAGCTGATTCATGGCTCGTTACCGGTGGACCCGGCGCTGCTGGCACTCGTGCAAGCGTCCCGGCAGGCAGATCGTGATGACATCGCGGCCAAGGTCGCCGTGTGCCAGGCCCTGGGCATGACCATCAGCGCGCTCAAGGGCAATGGTTTCACGGCCTACCTTCCAGACATGGGGGCCTTGGCGGCGGCGCTGGCGGATGTACCGCCACCGCACCATGCGCCGTGGGCGCTGCACGTGCAGGACGCGGCCCTGCTGGCCAGCCTGCAGGCGCAAGGCTTGCAGGCTGGCGACACGCCTTCGCAGTACTACGCCTTCATCGGTTTCTAGCAAAGCCAGCACCAAATCCCGGCGATCTCCCTGTGGGAGCCGGGCTTGCCGGCGATGGGCCGCAAAGCGGCCCCACAACCGCTCAAGCGCTGCGGTTCATGCCCATTTCCATGTCGTTGATCAGTGCTTTGGCCATGGCACTGAGAATGCGTGCCGCACTGCCTGCGATCATGTTGCCCTCCAGCTCGTAGCGATGGTCTTCGGCTTCGGTGTCGAGGTAGAGCTGGCTGGTTTTGCAGAGGCAGTCCATCAGCGCAGCAGCGTGAGACCTGGCGTCTTCGGGGGAGAGGTCGGCGATGATTGTGATGTAAGGAATCGGGAATGAGTCCGGTGGATCGGGAACGATTTTTTTCATGATGACTTTCCTGAAGATGCTATTGGAAAGCGACCACCTTGTTCTTCTCACGGATTGGGTGGCAGCCGTACGCGAGGTGAGAAGACCGCGTCCAGGAACCGCGGCCCGGACCGAAGCCCGCACACGCACGGCTGCCATGAAAAATGGCATCCTGGATACAGCTGCGGCTTCTCACGGCCGCTCGCCGTTGTGGCGAACCGTGAAGTTATCGCTGAAACAGTTCCCCGCCTATCAGACGCCATCCGACAGAGGGCGTAGGATAATTCGTCATGGCTTCGCTCTTGAAGCATCTGGTTTCAGATTCAGAATCTTCTTACGGATCAAGGGGAGCAGAGGTATGAATCGGTCAGGGTCGCGGTAGGGCTGCCAACTGCCCCCAACCTGTCAGCGCTGTCAGCCAGCTGTCACGCTGCCGACCCGGTCACAGCGCTATAAGCTTCAATAACCGCCCCCTCCTCTTGGCCAAGGTGCCCGCGCCGATGCGACGTCCTACCCGCCCTCTCCTGCTGGCCGCCACCGCCCTGCTCGCCCTTGCAGCACTGGGCATCTGGTATGGCCAGCGCCAGGAGGCGCCGGTTGCGCGCGCCCAAAGCGCCGTTCCGGTGCGCGTGGTCAGCGTTGCCCAGCAGGACGTGCCGCGCTACGCCAGCGCCATCGGCTCAGTGCTGTCGCTGCACAGCGTCGAAATAAAACCGCAGGTCGAAGGGGTGCTGACCCGGGTACTGGTCAAAGAGGGCCAGTGGGTCAAGCAAGGCGACCTGCTGGCCACCCTGGACGATCGCAGCATCCGCGCCAGCCTCGACCAGGCCCGCGCCCAGCTCGGCCAGAGCCAGGCTCAAATCCAGGTGGCCGGCGTCGACCTCAAGCGCTACCGCCTGCTCAGCAGCGATGACGGCGTGTCCAAGCAGACCCTCGACCAGCAACAGGCGCTGGTCAATCAGCTGCAAGCCACCGTAAAAGGCAACCAGGCCGCCATCGCCAATGCCGAAGTCCAGCTCTCCTACACGCAGATTCGCTCCCCCGTCACCGGGCGTGTCGGCATCCGCAACATCGACCCCGGCAACCTGGTGCGCGCCAGCGATACCCAGGGCCTGTTCAGCGTGACCCAGATCGACCCCATCGCGGTCGAGTTCTCCCTGCCGCAACAGATGCTGCCAACCCTGCAGGGCCTGCTGAAGGCGCCCACGCCCGCATTGGTGCAGGCCTACATGGACGCCGATGGCGAAAGCAACCTGCTGGGTGAAGGCCACCTGGCCCTGATCGACAACCAGATTTCGGCCAACACCGGCACGGTGCGGGTCAAGGCCGAGTTCGACAACAAGGACGGCCGGCTGTGGCCGGGGCAGCTGGTGACCATCCGCTTGCGCACGGCCGTCCAGGAGAATGCCCTGGTGGTGCCGCCGCCAGTGGTGCAGCGCGGCGTCGACGGCCACTTCGTCTATCGCCTGGACGGTGACCAGGTCACCAGTGTGCCGGTCAAAGTGCTGTACCAGGACAGTGGGCTGAACATCATTGCCGGGGTCAAACCGGGCGAGCGTCTGGTGCTCGATGGCCAGTCGCGGCTCAAGCCCGGCTCGCGCGTGGAGGTCACCCCCAACGCACCGCCGCCGTCGGAAATGGCCGGCCGCCGGAGCCAGCCATGAATAGCCGCAACAGCGTGTCGGCCTGGTGCATCGACCACCCCATCGCCACGCTGCTGCTGGCTTTCGCGCTGGTGCTGCTGGGTGTAATCGCCTTTACCCGCTTGCCCGTGGCGCCCTTGCCGGAAGCCGACTTCCCGACCATCCAGGTCTCCGCGCAACTGCCTGGGGCCAGCCCGGAAACCATGGCCTCTTCGGTGGCCACGCCGCTGGAGGTGCAGTTCAGCGCCATCCCCGGCATGGCCCAGATGACCAGCAGCAGCGCACTGGGCTCGACCACCCTGATCCTGCAGTTCACCCTGGACAAGAACATCGACACCGCCGCCCAGGAGGTCCAGGCGGCCATCAACACGGCTACCTCACGCCTGCCCCAGGACCTGCCCAACCCGCCGACCTGGCGCAAGGTCAACCCGGCCGACAGCCCGGTGCTGGTGCTCACCGTCAGCTCCGCACAGATGCCCGGCAACGACCTCAGCGACTATGCCGAGACCTTGCTGGCACGCCAGTTGAGCCAGATCGAAGGGGTCGGCCTGATCAACATCACCGGCCAGTTGCGCCCGGCCATCCGTGTGCAGGCGCAGCCGGAAAAGCTCGCCGCCATGGGCCTTACGCTCGCCGACCTGCGCCAGGCCATCCAGCAGACCAGCCTGAACCTGGCAAAGGGCGCCCTGTATGGCGAGCACAGCGTGTCGACCATCGCCGCCAACGACCAACTGTTCCACCCCGAGGACTACGCCAGGCTGATTGTCTCTTACCGCGACGGCGCCCCCGTGCACCTGCAGGACGTGGCCAAGGTGATCAACGGCGCCGAGAATGCCTACGTCAAAGCCTGGTCCGGCAACCAGCCGGGCCTGAACCTTGTGGTGTTCCGCCAGCCTGGCGCCAACATCGTCGACACCGTGGACCGCGTGCTCGGTGCCCTGCCCAAGCTGCAGGAGATGCTGCCGGCCTCGGTCGAGGTGTCGGTGCTGCAGGACCGTACCCAGACCATCCGCGCGTCGCTGCATGAGGTGGAACTGACCCTGATCATCGCCGTGGCCCTGGTGATCGGGGTGATGGCGCTGTTCCTGCGCCAATGGTCGGCCACCCTGGTGGTGTCCAGTGTGCTGGGCGTATCGCTGATCGCCACCTGCGCGCTGATGTACGTGTTCGGTTTCAGCCTCAATAACCTGACCCTGGTGGCCATCGTCATTGCTGTCGGCTTTGTGGTGGACGACGCGATCGTGGTGGTGGAAAACATCCACCGCCATCTGGAAGCCGGCGAAGACAGCCGCACGGCGGCGCTCAAAGGGGCAGGCGAAATCGGCTTCACCGTGGTGTCGATCAGCTTCTCGCTGGTTGCCGCGTTCATTCCGCTGCTGTTCATGGGCGGCGTGGTGGGCCGGCTGTTCAAGGAGTTCGCCCTGACCGCGACAGCGACCATTCTGATTTCGGTGGTGGTGTCGCTGACCCTGGCGCCGACCCTGTGCGCGCTGTTCATGCGTCGCCCGCCCACGGAACATCACGGCGGCTTCGGTGAACGGCTGCTGAAGTGGTACGAAAAGGGCCTGGACCGGGCGCTGGCCCATCAGCGCCTGACCCTCGGCGTGTTCGGCCTGACCCTGGCCCTGGCGGTGGTCGGCTACGTGGCCATCCCCAAGGGTTTCTTCCCCCTGCAGGACACCGGTTTCATTCTCGGCACCACTGAAGCAGCAGCGGATGTGTCATACCCGTCGATGATCGACAAGCACCTGGCACTGGCGAAAATCATCGAAGCCGACCCCGCCGTGAGGGCCTTCTCCCATTCGGTAGGGGTTACCGGCAGCAACCAGACCATCGCCAACGGCCGTTTCTGGATCGCCCTCAAGCCCCGCGGCGAGCGCGATGTTTCGGCCAGCGAGCTGATCGACCGGCTGCGCCCGCAACTCGCGCAGGTGCCAGGCGTGGTGCTGTACATGAGGGCCGGCCAGGACATCAACCTCAGCTCCGGCCCGTCACGTACCCAGTACCAGTACGTGCTCAAAAGCAACGACGGCGTCGCCCTCAACCTGTGGACCCAACGCCTGACCGAGCGCCTGCGCGAAAACCCGGCGTTGCGCGACCTGTCCAACGACCTGCAACTGGGCGCCAGCGTTACCCGCATCGACATCGACCGCCAGGCTGCGGCCCGTTTCGGCCTGACCACCACCGACGTCGACCAGGCGCTGTACGATGCGTTCGGCCAGCGGCAGATCAGCGAATTCCAGACCGAGACCAACCAGTACAAGGTGATCCTGGAACTGGACGCGCAACAGCGCGGCAAGGCCGAAAGCCTGAATTTCTTCTACCTGCGCTCGCCCCTGAGCAACGAAATGGTGCCGCTGTCAGCCTTGGCGCATGTCGCCGCGCCCAGCACCGGGCCGCTGTCGATCAGCCATGATGGCCTGTTCCCGGCCGCCAACCTGTCGTTCAACCTGGTCCCCGGCGTGGCCTTGGGCGATGCGGTGGCGATCCTGGAACGCACCCAGCGCGAACTGGGCATGCCCGACTCGATCAGCGGCAACTTCCAGGGCGCGGCGCAGGCCTTCCAGAGTTCGCTGTCGAGCCAGCCGTGGCTGATCCTCGCCGCACTGGTGGCGGTGTACATCATCCTTGGGGTGCTCTACGAGAGCCTGGTGCACCCGCTGACCATCATCTCGACCCTGCCTTCGGCGGGCCTGGGCGCGTTGCTACTGCTGTGGGCCATGGGCCAGGACTTCAGCATCATGGGCCTGATCGGCGTGGTGCTGCTGATCGGCATCGTCAAGAAGAACGGCATCCTGCTCATCGATTTCGCCCTGGAAGCCCAGCGCCGCCATGGCCTGACGCCCGAGCAGGCGATTCACCAGGCCTGCCTGACGCGCTTTCGGCCGATCATCATGACCACCCTGGCCGCCCTGCTCGGCGCGGTGCCGCTGATGTTCGGCTTTGGTGCCGGTGCCGAGTTGCGCCAGCCGCTGGGTATCGCTGTGGTCGGCGGCCTGCTGGTCAGCCAGGCCCTGACGCTGTTCACCACCCCGGTCATATACTTGGCCCTGGAGCGCCTGTTCCATCGCCGCCAGGCCGCCAGTGCGGTCGTGCCGAGTACCCACTGAGACAAGACCATGCGTGTGCTGATCATCGAAGACGAAGAGAAAACCGCTGACTACCTGCACCGCGGCCTGAGCGAGCAAGGCTTTACCGTCGACCTCGCGCGGGACGGCATCGACGGCCTGCACCTGGCGCTTGAAGGTGACTATGCGGTGATCGTGCTTGATGTGATGCTGCCGGGCCTGGATGGCTATGGCGTGCTGCGTGCCTTGCGTGCGCGCAAGCAGACGCCGGTGATCATGCTCACCGCCCGCGAGCGTGTCGAGGACCGCATCCACGGCCTGCGCGAAGGTGCCGACGATTACCTTGGCAAGCCGTTCTCCTTCCTTGAACTGGTCGCCCGCCTGCAGGCCCTGACCCGGCGCAGCGGCAGCCACGAGCCGCTGCAGGTGCAGGTCGGCGACCTGTGGATCGACCTGATGGCGCGCAAGGCCAGCCGCGGCGGCCAACGCCTGGACCTGACCGCCAAGGAGTTCTCGCTGCTCAGCGTGCTGGCCAGGCGCCAGGGCGAAATCCTCTCCAAGACCGCCATCGCCGAGCTGGTCTGGGACATCAACTTCGACAGCGACGCCAATGTCGTCGAAGTGGCCATCAAGCGCCTGCGCGCCAAGCTCGACGGGCCATTCGACAACAAGCTGCTGCATACCATCCGAGGCATGGGCTATGTCCTGGAAAACCGTGCCGGTTAACTCCATCGCACTGCGCCTGTCGGCGCTGTTCATCCTGGTGGCGATGGGCGTGTTCCTGTTGATCGGTTCGGCACTGTACCGCCAGGTCGACCACAGCCTGGACATGCTGCCGGCGGCCGAACTGGACGCCCGCTTCAGCGTGCTGGAGTCCACCCTCAACCGCTTCGGCACACCGGAGCATTGGGCAAAGATCAGCAACAAGCTCAACCTGCTCAGCGAGGAAGACAAACGCATCCGCTTCTGGGTGGTCGGCAGCGACCCGGCGTTCGAATATGGCCACCCCAGCGAAAGGGTACGCGCATTCGCCGAAGGCCCAGAAGGGATGCGCGACCTGCGCCTGCCTGACCGGCCCTACCCTTACAAGGTGCTGGTCAGCGAGTTGCCGGCCCTGGCCGCTCGCCCGCCACTGCGCTTTCTGATCGCCATCGATACCGAGACCTTCTGGCAGGCCCAGCACAGCCTGCTGGTGGCCATCGTCGGGCTGGCGGTGCTCGGAGTGCTGCTGGCCTCGGTGCTCGGCTACTGGGTGGCGCGCATTGGCCTGCGCCCGCTGCTGGCGCTGTCCAACGAGGCGCAGGCCTTGGCCCCCCCACGCCTGGATGGCCGCCTGCAAACTGTCAACCTGGCCCCGGAACTGGCGCAATTCGCCGGTGCTTTCAACGCGGCGCTCGACCGGGTCAGCCAGGCCTATTCGCAGCTGGAAGCGTTCAACGCCGACGTTGCCCACGAACTGCGCTCGCCGCTGACCAACCTGATCGGCCAGACCCAGGTCGCCCTCACCCGGGGGCGCAGCGCCGAACACTACTTCGAGGTGCTGCAATCGAACCTGGAAGAACTTGAACGCCTGCGCAGCATCATCAACGACATGCTGTTCCTCGCCAGCGCCGACCAGGGCAGCAAGGCCACCGCCCTGACCCAGGTATCGCTGGCCGACGAAGTGGCCACCACGCTCGATTACCTCGACTACATCCTCGAAGACGCCCAGGTCAGCGTCACTGTCAGCGGCGATGCCCAGGCCCCCATAGAAAAAGCCCAGTTGCGCCGGGCGTTGATCAACCTGCTGAACAATGCCGTGCAGCATACCGCGCCGCACCAAGTGATCCGCGTGCATATCGATGCCGGGCCGGAGCAGGTCAGCATTGCCGTGAGCAACCCAGGGCCGGCTATCGACGATGATCACCTGCCTCTGCTGTTCGAGCGGTTCTACCGGGTGGATGCGGCGCGCAGCAACAGTGGCGGGGGCAATCACGGGTTGGGGTTGGCCATCGTCAAGGCGATTGCGCTGATGCATGGGGGCGAGGTTTTTGTGCGCAGCGAGGCGGGTGCCAACACCTTCGGCATTCGCCTGCCAAACGCTCAACTGCAGGGGTTTGCGGCGAAGATCTAGTGTTTTTCGCAGGGATAGTTACCTTTTGCGCAACAGTGCTTATCGCGCCCGGTGCTGTTTCCAAGGCAATGAAGAGACTAACTTTAGCCCTGTCTCCATTAGCACTTGCACCGCAAGAAGGTAGTTTCAACATGTCCAACAGTATGGGTATTGCCAGCGTTTTCGTTCTGTCTTCCCTGTTGTTGTCGCCCCTGGCCATGGCCGAAGAATCCCCGGCTTTCGTCGCCCGTAATGCAGAGCTTGCAGCTGTTCACCAGGAAGCCCGCGAGGCCGTAGCGCACAAGGCCGACGCAGGCAAAGATGCAGAACAGACAGCTTCCAAGGTTTCCCTCGACGCCAATGCCGAGAGCTGATCGCGCAACGATGCCGCTCCCGTTTCCCCCCGGCTACACCATGGGCACCGCCGGTGCCGATATGTTAGCCTTTTAAAGCCGCTGCCGATCAGCGGCTTTTTTTATGTGCTTTGACGATCAGCCCGGCCGTTATTTCTCTAACAAGAAAGTTGCACATTCAAAAATAAAAACTGCCCCACCGTCAGACCAAAGGAGCTAGTACCGGTGCCTTCCGCGTTTCGTGTTACCCCGCTGTTCATTGCATTGACCGCAACGATGCCTTTCGCCGCCCAGGCAGATGAAGACAAGGCTGATGGCTTCATCGAAGGCTCGTCCTTCAACCTGCATTTTCGTAACACCTACTTCAACCGCGACAACCACAACAGCGGCGTGCGCGACACCCGCGAGTGGGGCCAAGGCGCAGTTGCCCGCTTCGAGTCGGGCTACACGCCAGGCGTAATCGGCTTTGGCCTCGATGCGCACGCCATGCTGGGCTTGAAGCTCGATGGCGGTGGCGGCCATGCCGGCACCAGCATCCTGCCCGAACACGTGAAGGACAACGGCGAACTGGGCGCAGCCCCGCACTCGTTCTCCACCGCAGGCGCGGCGGTCAAGCTCAAGGCCTTCGACACCGAACTCAAGGCCGGTGACCTGTTCCTTACCAACCCGGTAATCGCCGGCGGCGAAACCCGCATGCTGCCGCAGACCTTCCGTGGCGTCAGCCTGACCAACACCAGCATCGACGGCCTACTGCTCGAAGGTGGCCAGGTCAGCTTCACCAAGCCGTACAACCAGAGCGGCCACCGCCGTATCGACACCTACTACGGCTCGCTGGATGAGCACGACAAAAGCAAGCATCTGAACTGGGCTGGTGCGTCGTGGAGCGGCACCGAGAACATCACTGCCAACCTTTACGCCGCCGAGCTCAAGGACATCTGGAACCAGTACTACGCTGATTTCGACTACACCTACGTGGTCAACGACCTGGTCAGCCTCAACCCGGGCGTGCACTTCTATCACACCCAAGACACCGGCCAGGCGCTGCTGGGCAAGATCGACAACAACACCTACAGCGTGCACTTCACCGTCAACGCCGGCTACCACAGCGTTACCGCCGCCTACCAGCGGGTCAATGGCGACACGCCGTTCGACTACATCAACCTGGGCGACAGCGTGTACCTGGACAACTCGCGCATGTACTCGGACTTCAACGCACCCAACGAGCGTTCGTGGAAGCTGCAGTACGGCTATGACTTCGCCGGGCTCGGCATGCCAGGGCTGAGCACCACCGTGTCGTACTCGCGTGGCGAGGCGGACCTGACCAAGGCTGACCAGAACAACACCCACTACGACTACTACCGCGCCGATGGCAAGAACGCCCAGCACTGGGAACGTGACCTGGACGTGAAGTACGTGTTCCAGGAAGGCGACTTCAAGGACCTGTCGGTGCTGGTGCGCTATGCCGTACACCGCGGCAGCCAGGGGTATGCGTCGATCGACAACAACAGCGATAACGACGAATTGCGGGTGATCGTCGATTATCCGTTGAACGTGTTCTGACCTGGGACCGCAAGTCAGCCCCACACGGTGTGTGCAGACCGGTAGGCGCTGGCTTGCCAGCATTGGGCTGCACAGCAGCCCAATGCATGATTCCGTCGGACAAATCTTGTCCGACAATCATCACTTCCCTAGAATGTCGCCCGCCGCAACCGGCCCTGCCTCAGCAGTAGCGCGCATGCCCACTCGATTACCGCGTCTCGCACTCTACAGGTCGCACCCCGAGCTGATCCTCAATCTGGGCAGTTGCATCGCCGTGCTCGCTATCGTGGGCATCGTCAGTTATCTGTTGGGGCGCGAGCGCGAGAGTGTCGAGCAATCGGCCATCCGCTCCTCCAGCAATATCGTCCAGCTGATCGAAAGCGACATCCTGCGCAACGTCGAACTTTACGACCAGTCCCTGCGCGGGCTGATCTGGGCCGTGCAGCATCCCGAACTGCTGCAGGTCGCCCCCAACCTGCGCCAGCAGATTCTTTTCAACCAGACGTTCGCGGCCCCTGTGCGCGGCGATATTCTCTGGCTCGATGCCAATGGCGACGTCGTGGGCGACTCCACCAGCGTCACCCCGCGCCTGGCCAATTTCGCCGACGCCTTCGACTTTAGGGCCCATCGCCGCGACCCTGGCCTGGGCCTGTTGATCAGCCCACCGTTCAAGGCACGGCTCGGCGACCTCGACTGGTGCATCAGTTTCAGCCGGCGCATCTCCGCAGCCGACGGCAGCTTTGCCGGGCTGGCCGCCGGCGCCCTGCGCCTCTCCTATTTCAGTGAACTGTTCCAGCGCCTTGATATCGGCCATGAAAGCAGCATCAACCTGCTCAACGTCGACGGCCAGTTGCTCGCCCGCCAGCCGCGCCGCGATCAGGACCCGTTGGTCGGCACCAGCTTCGCCGACCGCCCCAACTTCAAACGCATCCTGGGCGAGCGCAGCGGCAGCTTTACAGCCCGCTCCAGCATCTATGGCACCCAGCGCATGTACACCTTCGCCCGGGTCGCCGACCTGCCGTTGATCATACTGGTGGTGCATTCTGCCGATGAGGTGTTCCAGTCATGGCGCCGCACGGCGTTGGTGGTCAGTATTGCCACAGGCGTGCTGTGCATCGGCATTCTCTGGCTCACCCTGTTGCTGGGCCGCGAATTGCGCCGCAGGCATGAGGCCGAACAGGGTCTGGCCACACTGGCAGCAACGGATAGCCTGACGGGCCTGGCCAACCGTCGCCGGCTGGATCAGGTGTTACGCCAGGAGTGGGCGCGCGCCCAGCGCAACCGTAAGCCGTTGGCCGTGCTGATGGTGGATGTGGATCACTTCAAGGCATTCAACCAACGCCATGGTCACGCAGGCGGCGATCACGCCTTACGTGAAGTGGCCAAGACGATCGAACAGTGCATACGACGCCCGGCAGACCTGGCGGCGCGGTATGGGGGGGAGGAGTTTCAGGTGGTGTTGCCGGAAACCGAACTGGCCGGTGCCCGTTTGCTGGCAGAGAGGATCCGGTCGCATGTCGAGGCGTTGGCACCTTTCGCCGATGATGTACACGCTGTGACGGTGAGCATCGGCATCAGCGTCCACACCCCCGGCACCCAACAAGACCTGGCGACCATGCTGGGTGCCGCGGATGAGGCGCTCTACCGGGCCAAGGCCAAAGGCCGAAACCGGGTAGAGGGCCCTGCGGATTAGGAGCGGGCGCGTGCGGCGTTGCGCAGTGCCTTCACTTGGTCGTGGTTACGCTGTACGCCCTGCAGTTGCTTTTCCACGAGCATATAGCTCGAATCACTGACGGAGCGGCCCAGCTTGACCAGCTTCTCACGCGCTTCCTTGTAGGCTTTGAGGGCGTGGTCTTCACCGCGCTCTACTTCGTTGAGCACGGCCTCCTCATCCTTACCGGTAACCATCGACTTGAGGTTTACCCAGCCGCGGTGCAGGTCGCCGCTGACGCTGGTGGAGGTTTCCGGGTCGCCACCCAGGCGACGCACTTCACTCTGCAGTTCGCCTGCTGCATTGGCGCATTCGCCAGCGCGCTGGACGAAGAACGCTTTGAGCTCCGGGTTTTTCACATCATCGGCCGACTCCTTGAACCCTTTCTCGCCGTCCTTGCTGTACTCGATCAGGTTGTTGAGCACGTCGATTACGTCTTTGTTGAGGTCGCTCATGGCTGAAACTCCTTGGCAGGTAATAGTCATGTAAACAGGAGCAGCCTTCGTGCCAAGCTTCCATTGAATAAAATTACTTTAAAAACAATAGGTTAAAAAAATAACGCCCCGCTGGAAAACGGCGTTATGCATGATTGCCGCTTGGGCACTCGTGCAGATTGCAGTATGGTCGGCGCATTTCCACTGCCAGGCACTGCCGATGAAACCGGAAACCCTTGAACTGCTGGTAATCCGCACCATGCCCTTCGGCAAATACCAAGGCCGGATCATCGCCGACCTGCCGGGTGACTACCTGGCATGGTTTGCGCGCAAGGGGTTTCCGGCGGGTGAGCTGGGTGGGTTGCTGGCGTTGATGCACGAGGTCGATCACAACGGCCTGGGTGATCTGCTGGTGCCGTTGCGGCAAAAGCATCGGCGCTGAGCCTGTTGCGGACTATCGCCGGCAAGCCGCCTTCCACAGGTACACCCATGGCCTCGAGAGCCGTGGGGCACCTGGGGGAGCCTACTTGCCCGCGATGAGGCCAGCGATGATCGAACGCCCTAGCCCTTGGCCGGCGCCACGACCATTTCCACCCGCTCGCTCTTCTTGATCAGCGCATACACCACCGCCGTCAGCAGGCTACCCGCGACAATGGCCAGCAGGTACAGCAGCGCATGGTTGATCGCATTGGGAATCAGCAGCACGAACAGCCCGCCATGGGGCGCCATCAGCTTGCAACCGAAATACATCGACAGCGCGCCGGTCAATGCGCCGCCGGCGATACTTGCCGGGATGACCCGCAGCGGGTCTTTGGCGGCGAACGGGATGGCGCCTTCGGAAATGAAGCACAAACCCAGCACCAGAGCGGCCTTGCCGGCCTCGCGCTCGCTCTGGGCGAACTTGCGCCGGGCCAGGAACGTGGCGATACCGAGGCCGATCGGCGGCACCATGCCGGCCGCCATGGTCGCCGCCATCGGCGCGTAGCTCGAGGATGCCAGCAGCCCTACCGAAAAGGCATAGGCCGCTTTGTTGATCGGCCCGCCCAGGTCGATGCACATCATGCCGCCGAGCAGCAGCCCGAGGAGGATGGCGTTGGTGGTGCCCATGCTGTCGAGAAACTGGGTCAGGCCCTCGAGCATGGCGGCCACCGGTTGGCCGACCACGTAGATCATCACCAGGCCTGTGAACAGGCTCGCCAGCAGCGGAATGATCAGGATCGGTTTGAGCGCATCGAGGCTGCTCGGCAGGCGTGCCCAACGCGCAATGGCTTTGGCGCTGTAACCGGCGAGGAAGCCGGCGACGATACCGCCGATGAAACCGGCCCCCAGGGTGCTGGCCAGCAGGCCGCCGATCATGCCGGGCGCCAGGCCCGGGCGGTCGGCAATGGACCAGGCGATATACCCCGCCAGCAACGGCACCATCAGCTTGAATGCGGCCTCGCCGCCGATCTGCATCAATGCAGCCGGCAGCGTGCCCGGTTCCTTGTAGGCTTCGATGCCGAAAACGAACGACAGGGCGATCAGCAAGCCGCCTGCCACCACCATCGGCAGCATGAAAGAAACACCGGTCAGCAAGTGTTTATAAACACCGGTTTTCTCGGCCTTGCCGGCACTTGAAGCGGCTGCAGCGTCACCTGCGCTTTCCACCTTGGCCTCGGCCAGGGCCTTGTCCAGCGTGGCGCGGGCTTGCTTGAGGGCGATGCCGGTACCGCAACGGTAGATCCGTTTGCCGGCAAAACGGGCCGTGGGCACTTCGATATCGGCAGCCAGCAGCACCACGTCGGCTTCGGCGATGGCCTGGGCCGACAGCGGGTTGCGCGCGCCGACCGAGCCTTGGGTTTCTACCGTCAGTTGATAGCCAAGCTGTTGCGCGGCCTGCTGCAACGCTTCGGCTGCCATGAACGTGTGCGCCACGCCAGTCGGGCAGGCGGTTACCGCGACGAGCTTGGCCGCAGCAGTGGCCAGGGGCTGTTCGGCTTGATGAGTATCGGCCTGTACCTGGGCATTTGCGGCCGCCTCGTCGAGGAAACCTTCACGGTCGGCCAGCGCTTGCGCCGGTGTGCTCTGGAACAAACGCTTGCCCGCGAAGCGGGCCAGGTCAACCGGCCCAGTGCTGACAACCAGCACCCAGTCGGCATCAGCGATCTGCGCGGCGCTCAGCTGGCGGTCGGGATGCTCGGCATCCTGCACTTCCACGCAGGTTTTCCAGCCGCGGCGCTGGGCGGCAGCGGCCAGCAGGCGCGCGCTCAGCACGCTGGACACCTGGCCGTTGGGGCAGGCGGTGACAATGGCAATGTTCATCGGCGAGCCTCTTGTTGTTCTGTCAGTTGCACGGCGGCCTCCAGGCGCGCCAGTTGCTCGCGGTCACGGATACCGAAACCGACCTGGGTCACGGCCTGGGCGGCGATGGCCGTGGCGCGGCGCAGGGTCTGCGCAGGCGCTTCAGCCAGCAGCAGGCCGTGAACCATGCCCGCCACCAGCGAGTCGCCCGCGCCCACCGTGCTGGCAACCTGCACCTGCGGCGGCTGGGCGTGCAGCGCGTGGCCAGCTGTAAACCAGCTGACGCCCTGCTCCCCCGCCGACACCACCACGTGCTCGATACCCGTGGCCAGCAGTCGCTGGGCGGCAGCCTGCTGTTCGGCGGCGCTGTGCACGTCAAGGCCAAGCACTTCGCCCAGCTCTTCGGTGTTCGGCTTGACCAGCCAGGGGGCGCTCTGCAGGCCTGCGCGCAGGGCCGCACCGCTGCTGTCCAGGGCAACCTTCAGGCCTTGGCCCTTGAGCTGTTCGAGCAACCGGGCGAACCAGTCAGGGCTGATACCGCGTGGCAGGCTCCCAGCCACCACCACGGCGTCATGCCCGGGGGCGACCTGTTCAAGCAGGCGCATCAGGGCCTCACATGCGGCCTCATCGACCTGGGGGCCTTGGCCATTGATGTCGGTCACCCGGCCATCAGCCTCGACCAGTTTGAGGTTGCTGCGCGTCTCACCCGGTACACGCACGAAGCAATCGGCAAAGCCGCGCCATTCGATCAACGCCTCGAACGGTTGCAGGTTGCCCTGGCCAAGGAAACCACCGACGGTCACGCTGTGCCCCAGGTCGGCCAGTACCTGGGCCACGTTCAGCCCTTTGCCGGCGGCATGGCTGTGCTGGTCCTGGGCACGGTTGACGTGCCCGGGGCGCAGGGCATCGAGGCTGACGGTGATGTCCAGCGCCGGGTTCAGGGTCAGGGTAAGGATCTTGGCCATTCAGTAACGCTCCACCAGCGCGCGAACCGCTGCGGCGCTGTCTTGTTGCAGGGCCTCGCGCGCCAGGGCGCGGGCCGTCTGATGATCGGCCTGGCGAACCAGGGCCTTGACTTCGGCAACGCTGCGGGCGGCCACGCTCAGTTCGTCCACGTCCAGGCCCAGCAGCACCGCCACCGCCTGCGGGTCGGCGGCCAGTTCACCGCACACCCCTACCCACTTGCCCTCGGCATGGGCAGCGCGCACGGTCATGTCGATCAGGCTCAGCACGGCCGGGTGCAGGCCGTCGGCCTGGGCCGACAGGCTGGGGTGGCCACGGTCGATGGCCAAGGTGTACTGGGTCAGGTCGTTGGTGCCGATACTGAAAAAGTCCACTTCGCGGGCCAATTGTGGCGCCAGCAAAGCGGCGGACGGCACTTCGACCATGATGCCCAGTTGCAGGTCGGCTACCGGAATTTCCTCGCGCAGGCGCTCGACCATCGCCCTCGCCTCCCGCCACTCATGCACCTGGCCGACCATCGGGAACATGATGCGCAACGGGCGCTGATCCGCGGCGCGCAGCAGGGCCCGGAGCTGGTCTTCCATGATCTGCGGGCGCTGCAAGGTCAGGCGCACGCCCCGCACACCGAGGAAGGGGTTTTCCTCGGCAGCGATCGGCCAGTAGGGCAACGGTTTGTCACCGCCCACATCGAGGGTGCGCACTACCAGTGGCCGCCCGCCCAGCCCATCGAGCACACGGCGGTATTCGGCTTCCTGGGTGGCGACATCCGGCGCCTGCGAGTGGGCCATGAAGATCAGCTCGGTGCGCAGCAGGCCGATACCTTCGGCGCCCTGCTCCACCACCTTGTCGATGCCGCCGCTCTGGCCGATGTTGGCGAATACTTCGACGGCATGGCCATCGCGGGTTACCGCTGGCTCATGACGGTTGGCCCAGGCTGCTTGCAGGCGCTGCTCGCGCAGGTCACGCTCGGCCAGCGCACGTTGCAACTCATCGGCTGGCGGGGCGACGCTGACTACGCCGCGCTGGCCATCGAGCAACAGCGGCGTACCTGGTTCAAGCAGCAGAATCGCCGCCCCCGCGCCGACCACCGCCGGGATGCCCAAGGCCCGCGCAACGATCGCGCTGTGAGCGGTTGCGCCGCCATGGGCGGTGACGATACCGGCAACCCGCGCCGGGTCCAGGCGGGCCACATCAGAAGGGCCGACTTCGCCCATCACCAGCACGTAAGGTTGCTCAGGCTCGGCCTGCGTCTGCACACCGCACAACTGCGCCAGCACCCGGCGGCCGATATCGCGCAGGTCGGCAGCACGCTCGGCGAGCAGCGCATCATGCAGCGCCTCTTGTTGGCGGGCCGCCGCTTCGATCACGGCCATCCACGCGGCGGCGGCGCTTTCACCCTGGGCCAGACGCAGTTCGACATCGTCGGCCAGTGCAGGGTCGGCGAGCATTTCCTGATGGGTGACGAAGATCTCGCCGACGGCCTTGTCGCTGCGCTGCACCAAGGCCTGCAGCTCGGCGTTCACCGCCTCCATTGCCCGGCGCAGCTTGACCCGCTCCTGCGCTGGCGATTCGCCACGCAGCGGATAATCGATGTCACGCTCGACGCAGACATGGGCGGGCCCACTGGCAATGCCGGGGGCTGCAGCCACGGCCTGTATACGGCTACCGGCAGCCGGCGCCTGCAAGACCTCGACGGGCGCTGGGTTCACCGCAGCCGCAGTTTTCGGCAATGGCTCAACGTCCTCACCCAAGCCCTGCTCGATTGCCGCCAGCAGTACCGGCAAGGCATCACCGGCAATGGACGGCTCGGCCAGCAGCTCCAGTTCCTGACCACGGCGTGCGCCAAGGCTGAGCAGCTTGCTCAGGCTCTTGACCGAAACCGCAGGTTGCGCGCTGTCCAGCACACGCAGGCGGATTTCGCCCTCAAAACCCTTGGCCAACTGCGCCAGGATTTTTGCCGGGCGGGCGTGCAGGCCATGTGGGTTGGCCAGCACGAAACGAGCGCTGGGCCAGTCGGGAGCGGTCTCACCACCCAGCACCTCAAGTACCGCGCGGCTGCTGGTGGCCTGGTAAAGCGTTTGCCCGCGCCCCTCGATCAGTACCTCGCACAGGCGCTCGAGCAGCGCCTGGTGGGCAGCGCCGAGGCTGGCCAGGCAAAACAGGCCATTGAGTGGCTGGTCGCGGTAGCGCAGCGGCTGTTGCGGGGTGACGAAGGCCAAGCCTGGCTGACGTACCTGCCGCTCGCTGTGCAGCCACCAGAGCCCCTCGCCCAGGGGCAAGGGCTCGGCCTGCTGCAGCACCGCGGCAAAACCATTGTCGACACACCCGGCACGCTGCAACAGGCGGGCACCGCGCCAGGCCAACTCGTCGAAGTCTTCGGCGGGCAGGTTCAAGCTGACCAGTTGCGCATCCAGCGCCAGCGCCTGGGGTGCGCCCTGCAGCAGCTTGAGCAGCGCTTCGGCGGAACTGGCACGGCGCAGGGCTTCGGCCAGGTCGGTCTCGCCCAGGGCACGGGTCAGCAACTGCAGCAAACGCAAGTGCTCGTCGGAGCGTGCGGCAATGCCGATGGCCAGGTAGACGATCTGGCCATCCCCCCAGTCCACGCCTTCAGGAAACTGCAGCAAACGCACGCCAGTGGCATACACCAGGTCGCGGGTCTGCGGCGTGCCGTGGGGGATGGCGATGCCTTGGCCGAGGAATGTGGAACCTTGCGCTTCGCGCGCCTGCAGGCCCTGCAGATACCCTTCGGCGACCAGGCCGTCAGCGACCAGTCGATCCGCCAGCAGGCGCAGAGCCTGGCCTTTGTCGACGGCCGTCTGGCCCATGGCTATCTGCTCTTTGGCGAGCTCGAGCATGACCTTCTCCTTTTGCAGCCCCTGCGCGCACTTTTGCACCGGGTACTGAGGTATTGTTGTGAAATTCACGTATTCAGCCAGTCAACGGCCTTGCACGAGCGGCAGGGAAGGCAGAAAAATTAATAGCTGAAACGTTTAATCTGACCAAGCGGCCACGTTACTCGATAATCTTCCGGGGAAAAAGCCCCATCCTGTCGGACAATTGCGACAATGGTCGTCTGCGCGTGGTGGCCGGCCCGGGTCAAACTGCCCGGTCTGGTTGTACAGCCCGCCCCGGTAATAACAAGGAAAATTCGGTGAAACTCAGCGATATCGCCCGTCTGGCTGGTGTGTCCGTGACCACTGCCAGCTACGTCATCAATGGCAAGGCCGAACAGCAGCGCATCAGCAACAGCACCGTCGAGCGGGTGCGTGCGGTGGTCGAGGCCCACGGCTTCACGCCCAACCCCCAGGCTGCGGGCCTGCGCAGCCGGCATACCCGCACCTTGGGCTTCATTCTGCCGGACCTGGAAAACCCCAGCTACGCGCGCATTGCCAAGCAGCTGGAGCAAGGCGCCCGCGCCCGTGGCTATCAACTGCTGATCGCCAGCAGCGATGACAGGCCCGACAGTGAGCGCCAACTGCAGCAGCTGTTCCGGGCCCGGCGTTGCGATGCCCTGTTCGTCGCCAGTTGCCTGCCCCCCGAAGATGACAGCTACCGTGAACTGCAGGACAAGGGCCTGCCGGTTATCGCCATCGACCGGCGCCTGAACCCGGCACACTTTTGTTCGGTCATCAGCGATGATCGCGATGCCAGCCGCCAGTTGGCCGATAGCCTGCTGGCCACGGCACCGCGCAGCATCGCACTGATCGGCGCGCGCCCGGAGCTGTCGGTCAGCCAGGCCCGCGCAGGCGGCTTCGACGAAGCCATGCAGGGTTTTGCCGGGGACGTGCGCCGTTATCAAGGCGAGGCATTCAGCCGCGAATGCGGCCAGCGCTTGATGCAGCAGTTGATCGACGAGCTGGGCGGCCTGCCGGATGCCTTGGTCACGACGTCCTACGTGCTGCTGCAAGGCGTGTTCGACACCCTGCAGGCGCGCCCGGCCGATTCGCGCCTGCTGCACCTGGGCACCTTCGGTGACAACCAGTTGCTCGATTTTCTGCCGCTGCCGGTCAACGCAATGGCCCAGCAACATGGCCTGATCGCCGCCACCGCCCTGGAACTTGCCTTGGCGGCCATCGAGGACAAACGCTACGAACCCGGCGTGCATGCCATCGGTCGAACCTTCAAGCAACGTATTACTGTGGCCTGAACATGCGCCTGATCGACACTCACACCCACCTGGACTTCCCCGACTTCGATGCCGACCGCACGCGCCTGCTGGCTGACGCGGCAGGGCGTGGGGTGGAGCGCATGGTAGTGCTGGGGGTTTATCAGGCCAATTTCCAGCGGGTGTGGGAGCTGGCCTGCAGCGATGAGCGCGTGCGCGCAGCGCTTGGGCTGCATCCGATCTACCTGGAGCAGCACCGCCCCGAGCACCTGGTGCAGTTGCGCCAATGGCTTGAACGCCTGCAGGGCGATCCGCGGCTGTGCGCCGTGGGCGAGTTTGGCCTGGACTACTACGTCGAAACCCTGGACAAGGCGCGCCAGCAAGCGCTGTTCGAAGCACAACTGCAGATGGCCTGTGACTTCGAACTGCCCGCCCTGCTCCACGTGCGCCGCAGCCATGCCCAGGTGATTGCCACACTCAAGCGCTACAAGCCGGCGCGGGCCGGGATCATCCACGCGTTCGCGGGCAGTTATGAAGAGGCGCGCGAGTACATCAAGCTCGGTTTCCGGCTCGGGCTGGGTGGTGCCGGGACCTGGCCGCAGGCAGTGCGCTTGCGCAAGACCCTGCCGCGCCTGCCGCTGGAAAGCATCGTGCTGGAAACCGACGCCCCGGACATGGCCCCGGCGATGTTTGCCGGTGAGCGAAACAGCCCGGAGCATCTACCGGAGATTGCCGGGGCATTGGCTGAGGTGATGGGCATTGATGTGCACGTGTTGGCCGAGGCCAGCAGCAAGAATGCCTGTGAGCTGTTTGGCTGGTAGTACTGGCTAAACCCTGAACGCCCCGATCAACCGTTTCAACTCTACCACCTGCTCCGACAATGCCCGGCTGGCATCCTCGGCCTGGCAAGCCCCCACCGAGGTGTCCTGTGCCGCCTGGTTGATCGCCACGATGTTCTGGTCGATGTCATGGGCCACCGCCGTCTGCTGCTCTACCGCCGCCGCTATCTGCTGGTTCTGCTCGACAATGCCGCCAACCGCGCCAAGGATGTTGCCCAGCGCCTCCTGCACCTGGCGTGCCTCCTCGACCGTGCCCGCCGCCATCTGATGGCTATTGCCCATGGCGCGAACCGCTGCCCCGACACCGTCCTGCAAACGCTGGATCATCTGCGCTATCTGCGCGGTGGAATCCTGGGTGCGCTTGGCCAAGGTACGCACTTCATCAGCGACCACGGCAAACCCCCGGCCTTGCTCACCGGCCCGAGCTGCCTCGATTGCAGCGTTGAGTGCCAGCAGGTTGGTCTGCTCGGCGATACTGCGGATCACCTCCAGGACCTGGCTGATCGCCTGGCTGTCGTCCGCCAGCTGATTGATCGCCAGCACCGTCTGGTCGATTTCGGCCGCCAGCCG
This sequence comes from Pseudomonas sp. M2, assembly GCF_015751845.1. NCBI lineage: Bacteria > Pseudomonadati > Pseudomonadota > Gammaproteobacteria > Pseudomonadales > Pseudomonadaceae > Pseudomonas > Pseudomonas sp. M2. The sequence continues at coordinate 3,326,139 of NZ_JADOUD010000001.1, read as the reverse complement.
GCCAATGCTGCCCTGCTGCTCTTGCACCAACGTGCGCCCATTGGCACTTTCGTGGTTGACCTGCTGCGCACCATCGGCGGCCAATGCAGCGCTGCGCGCCACTTCCTGCGCAGTGGCGCTCATCTGGTTCATCGCCGTGGCGACCTGCTCGATCTGTTCACGCTGGCCGCTGACTGACTGGCTGCTGCGTGCCGATACCGCCAGTACCTGCCCGGCCTGCGCTTCGACCGCCACAACGGTGTGGCCGACCTGCTCGATCAGGCAACGGATACGGCGCACGGTTTCGCTGAAACCCTGGGCCAGTTCGCCCAGTTCGTCGCGGCTGTTGGCCTTGAAACTGACCGTCATGTCACCGGCCGCCACCTTGTCCATCGCGCCGCCCAGCTTGCGCAGGGTCGTGCGGATCGATACATAGAAGCCCCCGTAGAGGTAAAGGATCAGTGCGAAAACGCCCGCCAGTACGGCCCCCAAGGCGACCATGCGCAGGCGCTGCTGGCCAAGACGCTCCTGCAACTGCAGGTGCAGATGCCCAAGGACTTGCTCGTTCAGTTGGTAGGTGTGAGCCATCAGCTCACTCACCTGTTGATAGAAGGCGGGCCAGGGCGCATCAAGGGTTTCAGCGACCACCACACGCTCCTCGAACAACGCGGCGGCTTGCTTGACGGAAAGCTTGCTGGCCTGTGCCGCGGCGATCATGTCGGCAGGGACGCCGGGGTCACTGGCCAGGGCTTCATCCACCCGCATGCCATAGTCCGCCGCCAAACGCTCCAGGCGTTGCAGCAGGTCTTCGAAGCGGACGCTGCCGGATGAGTCGATGAACCCTCGGCCAAGCGCGATGGCGCCCATCGTCCTGCCCTCGCCCAAGGCCAGGGTCACCTGGGCGGTGGCAGTGCCGAGCAGTTCGCTCAACTGGCGCACCGAAACCTGGCTGTCCTGGCTGAGGCCGGACTGGCTGGCCACCAGTTTGCTCAGCACCTGTGCTTGAGCCAGCAGCTTGTCGAACAGGGCGACCTTGGCCTGCAAGGACGTTTCGGCCTGGGCGCTGGCAAAAGCGCCAGCCAGCTCGTCCAGCTTGGCCTGGGGAACCGACTCATGGCCCTGCAGGGCCTGCACCTGTGCCTGGACCTTGTCCTGCAACGCAGCGATGCGTGACTCCAGGTCGCCGGCCTGGCCCGACTGCCCGAGCACGGCATTGATCTGCATGAGGTTGCCGAGGGCTTCCAGGTCGGTGCGCAATGCCAAGCTGCCGCTAAGCGGGGTAATACCCTGCAATTGGGCACGGGTTGCCTGAAACTGCTGATAGGCGTCGCGCACCAGGTAGCTGCTGGTGGCGAGCATGGGCAGGAAGAACAGGGCGCTGATGAGGCTGAACTTCTGGCCGAAGCTCAGCCGGTTCATCAGTGCGATTGCCGGGTAGAGCAGACGCTTCACGGGGCACCTCCTTGGATTCTTGTTGTTCTGCGAGGGGTAGCACTAGGCCACCTGTATAGCGCAGATCGAACCGGAGGTTTGTAACTTAAGGTTAACCGGCGCTCAGACCAGCACCGTCCACAGCGCAAAGCCCGCATACCATAGCACCGCACAGCGCAACAGCAGCTCCCACAGGCTATCGAGCCGAGCCAGACCGCGCTGGCTGTCCTCTTGTTCGGGAATGTCATCGGCAACCCGACCGACCCTGGCCACCAGGTGCCCGGCGCTGATGTGCCAGTTGAGCAGTTCGTGCAGCATCACGCGGGTCACTGCGACGAAATTGCCGACGAGGGCGAAACTCAGGGCCAACACACGTACCGCAAGCCAGTCCATGATGTGCCGCAGCTGCTCGGCCCGGGCCTTGAGCGCAGGCTGGCAACTGTTATCGCCTGTCAGCGCCAGCAGGCGATAGGCCAGCGCCGCCCCGGGGCCGAGCACGAAGTACCAGAAGATCACGGCGAAGAAACTCTGATAGGCCTGCCACAACAAGTAGCCTTGCACGCGCACCAGCAAAGCCTGGGGTTCATCAGCCACCAGGCCCAGGTCGCGCTCGGCCACATGCAGCGCGGCCTGGTCGTCGCCGCGCCGCCAGGCATCGCGAAACGGCCCAAGGGCGGCCTTGGCATCGCCGCGGCCGAGGCTGTAGATCAGCACCAGCAGGTGCACCGGCAGGGCCAGCAAACCATAGGCCACCGGGTCGAGCACGTGCAGCAGCAACACCAGCACCGCCACGGGTGCAAGCACCAGGATGGCCAGGCTCCACCAGGGGTGCACCTTCCCGCTGCGCTCCAGGCGCACCAGCTCGCCCAGGAAGAAGCCATCGCGCTGTACCTGATGGCGCAGGGCGGAGAACTTCTCGACCCACAACGCCAGTATCAACACCAGAAAACTCATGCCTTGTCCTCGTTGTGCTGCACGGCTGCGCGGTAACGCTGCCAGTCGAATGCCGGGCCAGGGTCGGTCTTGCGCTGCGGGGCAATATCGCTATGGCCCTGGATCCGGCCCAGGTCGATAACCGGCCAGGCCGCCTGAATCTGCCGGGTGAGTTGCTCCAGCACACGGTACTGGGCATCGCTGTACGGCAGGTCGTCGGTACCTTCCAGCTCGATACCGATGGAAAAGTCGTTACAGCCTTCTCGCCCGTCAAAACATGACACGCCGGCATGCCAGGCACGGTCCAGCAACGACACGAACTGGGTCACCGCACCGTCGCGCTCCACGAACAGGTGCGCCGATACGGTCAGGTGGCTGATGCTGGCAAAGTAGGGATGTTCGCTGGGGTCCAGGCGGTTCTGGAAGAACTGTTGGACTTTGCCGCTGCCGAAGCAGGCCGGCGGCAGGCTGATGTTGTGGATCACCAGCAGGGAAATCGATTCGCCCTCGGGTCGCGCGTTGAAGTTCGGCGAAGGGCAGTGGGTGATTCCGTTTCCGTGGAACCAGCCGGTGGCACGGTCCAATTGCATGGGGCAGTTCCTGAAGAACGCTGGGTACAGAGGCGCAGTATGCCCTGCCAGTATCGCGCTTTGCATGTGAATCTGCAGTAGCAGGTCAATGAACCTGCTGCTGGCGCAAGCTTTCCAGCACGGTCTCCAGCGCCCGCTCGAAAAGCAGGCCATCGTCCAGCAGCCGCACCTCACCAAGGCGCAGTGCTTGGGCGAGGCCCAGCATGTTCCACTCGCGGACCTTCATCCCGGTGCGGTTGGCGAATACCAGGCGGTCACTGCTGTCGATACGCGCCACCAGTTTGCAGCGCAACGGCTCGTCATCGTCGAGCACTTCTATCCAGGCGCCGATGCGCAGGCGCTGTACCGCGCGCAGTTGTGCGGCTTGCTCGTCGTGCGGGTGCAGCGGCGCACAAGCGGGCTCTTCGGCCATGGCCAGCACGATGTCCTCCGCCACCAGCACTTCGGCCAGAGCCTGATCGCCTGGAGTAGGAGGTAGCTCGCCCCCTGCGCAGGCACGCAGGTGCAGTTGCTCGAGTTGCTGGAAAAAGTCGCGGGTCGCCTGCGAGTCCAGCGCCACGCCGGCCAAACCCTCACGCAATGCCTTGAGCAGGCCGGGCACTTGCTGCAGCAGGGCCTGCGGATCACGCCGGGGAATGATGCTGGCAAGCAATGTGTCCATGGTCGCTAGGGCGTTGATCCACGCCGAAGAGCCCTCACCCTGTTTGAGCCATGCCAGCAGCAGCACCTGGCTCCAGGCTTGCACCAGCATCTGCACGACCGCTTGAGGCAGCACCCGGCCGCGCAAGCGCTGGTTGAGTACCTGTTGCACCTGCTGGCGAGCCTGCACGGCGCGCGCACGCCCTTCTTCGGCATCGCGGGTGCGTTGCTCGAGCAGTTCGTTGCGCCGCCGTTCATCCTGGCTGAAGGCCATGAAGTCCTCCAGCAGTTCGGCGAACAGGGCCGAGTCCTCGGTGAAGTCATTGAGCAGACGCTGGACGATGCGCCCTACACGCAGGTGCAGGCTGTCACGCAGGCCTTCGCTACCGGTTTCCCAGCCGATCGAGGCTGCAGCGATCTCATTGAGCAAGCGCCGAGCAGGGTGGCTGGCGCGGCTGAACAGCCCTTTGTCGAGCAATGCCACCTTGAGCAACGGGATGTGCAGGCGGGCAATCAGCGCCCGCAGGCTGTACGGCAGGTTGTCATCGGCCTGGATGTAGTCGAACAGCAGGCCGACCAGGCTGATCATGTCTATGTCGGCCGTGGCAATACGCCGGCGGGTGCCACTGCGCACGCTAACCCGCAACAGCAACTGTTCGAGCTGCTGGCCAAGGTCGAAATCGTCTTCGTCGAAGGTGGCCGGCACATAGTGCTGCAAATGCGTGAGCAGGCGCAGCAGGTCGGCGGTGCTTATCGGCTGGGCTGTGGCAATGGATTGCAAGCGTGGCGCGATCCTGCCGCGGGCCGGTGCCAGCAGCCCTTGCACCGAGGTGAAGAAAGCCTGGCCGGCACTGTCCGCGCCGATGGCCTCGTCAGGCCCCAGGCTGGCCGGCGTCCGCCGCGAGCTCAGGCGACAGTCCTCGGCACGCCGGCGCGGCGCAGGCGGCAGCTCTGCCAGCACGCCGGCAGCGGCCAGCAACTGGTTGGCTTCGCCATAGAGCACGTCGGTATCACGCAGCACGTAACGTTCGAACAACTTCAGCAGGACCAGTTTGACCCGCAGGCCAACACCCAGGTTACGCCCGGCATCAAGGAAGTAGCCACACAATGCGCCAGGCGCCAGGGGGCTTTTTTGCAGGTCCAGCGTACATTCGAGCAGGGCCTGCAAACGCAGGGTCAACTGCTCCAGGGCAATTGCGTCGCGCGACAGCACGCGCGCAACCATACCCTCGACGGTCGCTGCCCGCTCCTGTTGCGCCTTGTTTTTCGGGTGATCGGTAATGGCCACGAAGCCCAGTGGCTCGGCCTCACCTATGCGGGCGAACCTCTCGTAGAACCTGTCGAGAAAGCCGCGCTCGATGCTCTTGCGCTTGAGGCGCAAGTCGCGCATGGCCTCGAAATACAGGTTCTGATCGAAACGGTCAGCAGCCTTCTCGGCCATTTCAAAGAGGGTATCGTCAGCGTTGTCGAACAAAGCCTGCAAGCCCTGGCGCAATTGCAGGGCCGCCTTGTCGCGCACCTGCAGCAACAGCATCGGCAGGCAAGGCAAGGGCGTGCGCGCACCTCGATCGATGGCGGCCGCCAGGGGCACCACCTTGCCTTCTTTATGCATCCCGAACTCCTTGCTGGGCGACGTGTTCGATAAAAGTGAAAAATCGTCAAAGCTATGACGCCAAATACTGGGCGCCATTATCGGTAAAAATGCCGATACCTGCCAGCACCTCTTCACTCGCCGGTAAATGACTGTATTTTTTGCCAAATGCTCACTCGGCCTGACCAAAGGTCAGGTGCAAGCCGGCTGTAAACAGCGGCCCCCTGCCCTATAATCGCCGGCAACTTGCTTGTGGAGCCGACCATGCCGAACCTACGCCTTGCCGACCTGACCGCCGAGATCGAAGCCAACGTGCGCCGCGCCCTGCTGGAGGACATCGGCAGCGGCGACATCACCGCGCAGCTGATTCCGGCCGAGCGCCTGGCCAAGGCCACCATCATCACCCGCGAAGATTGCGTGATTGCAGGCACCGCCTGGGTCGATGCCGTGTTCCGTCAACTCGACCCGCGTGTGGCGGTGCACTGGCAGGTGGCCGATGGTGACCGGGCCACGGCCAACCAGGTGCTGTTCCACCTCGAAGGCCCGGCACGTTCACTGCTCAGCGGCGAGCGCAGTGCGCTTAACTTCCTGCAGATGTTGTCGGGCGTGGCCACACGTGCCCGTGCGCTCGCCGACCTGGTTGAAGGTACCCGGGTGCAACTGCTCGATACCCGCAAGACACTGCCCGGCCTGCGCCTGGCACAAAAATATGCAGTGACCTGCGGCGGCTGCCACAACCATCGCATCGGCCTGTTCGATGCCTTCCTGATCAAGGAAAACCATATTGCCGCCAGCGGCGGTGTGCCCGAAGCAGTAGCGGCAGCCCACCGCATTGCTCCGGGCAAGCCGGTGGAAATCGAGGTGGAAAGCCTGGATGAACTGCGCCAGGCGTTGAGCGCCGGTGCCGACATCATCATGCTCGACGAGCTGAGCCTGGACGAAATGGGCGAAGCGGTACGCATTACCGCTGGCAAAGCCAAGCTGGAGGCCAGTGGCGGGGTGACCGAAAGCACCCTGCGGGTGATTGCCGAGACTGGGGTGGACTACATCTCCATTGGTGCGATGACCAAGGATGTGAAGGCCGTCGACCTGTCGATGCGCCTGAGCCTCTGAAACGGGCGAAACCTGCACAAAACCCAAGACACAAAAAAACCGGCCAGATGGCCGGTTTTTTTGTGCGCTGCGGATCAGAACGAGGCGTTGGCCAGGCCGTCCAGGTAGCGCTCGACGTCCAGCGCCGCCATGCAGCCGGCACCAGCAGAGGTGATCGCCTGACGGTAAACGTGGTCAGCCACGTCGCCTGCGGCAAACACGCCTTCGACATTGGTGGCGGTAGCGTTGCCTTCACGGCCGCCGTTGACCACCAGGTAGCCGTCCTTCAGGGTGAGCTGGCCTTCGAACAGCGAGGTGTTCGGCGTGTGGCCGATGGCGATGAACACGCCGTCGACCTTGATTTCGTCGCTGCTGCCATCGTTGTTCTTCAGGCGCGCACCGGTCACACCCATGTTGTCACCCAGCACTTCGTCCAGGGTAGCGTTGAGCTTGAGCTCGATCTTGCCTTCGGCGACACGGGCGTTGAGCTTGTCGACCAGGATCTTTTCGGCGCGGAACGTTTCGCGGCGGTGCACCAGGGTTACCTTGCTGGCGATATTGGCCAGGTACAGCGCCTCTTCAACGGCAGTGTTGCCGCCGCCGACCACAGCCACCGGCTTGTTGCGGTAGAAGAAGCCGTCGCAGGTAGCGCAGGCCGACACACCCTTGCCCATGAAGGTTTCTTCCGAGGGCAGGCCCAGGTATCGCGCGCTGGCACCGGTGGCGATGATCAGTGCATCGCAAGTGTACTTGCCGCTGTCACCCTGCAGGGTGAAGGGCTTGTTGGCCAGGTCGACGGCGTTGATGTGGTCGAAGACGATCTCGGTCTCGAAACGCTCGGCGTGTTCCTGCATGCGCTGCATCAGCGCCGGGCCGGTCAGGCCATGGGGGTCGCCAGGCCAGTTGTCGACTTCGGTGGTGGTGGTCAGTTGACCGCCGGCCTGCATGCCGGTGATCAGCAGCGGCTTGAGGTTGGCGCGGGCGGCGTACACCGCGGCACTGTAACCGGCAGGGCCGGAACCGAGGATGATGACGCGCGAATGACGTACTTCAGACATGTCGAACTCCTGTCGAGCGGGCCTCAGGGGCCGGCATCGGTATACCGGCTGCGCCAGCTGAAATTAAAAAGGACCCACGCAGCACTTGGGGAAGGCTACAACGCGCAGGTCCGAAACCTGAAAGTTGAGCGCACTGTAGCGAGGTGGCAGAGATTAAGGAAATATCCTTCGACAATCCACCTCATAGGCATCCTCTATACGTCAATTTCTCCTATGGAAAAGGCCGTGGTGCTTTTGTTACAGGCAGTTTCCCATCCTCTGCCCGCCTTTCGTCGGCGCGGCAAAGCCGGTAAGGTCAGCGCGTTTTCCCTTCTCTGCGGAGCGTCTCGATGCAAGCCCCTGTCCTCTCTGGCCCCCAGTACCTGCGCGAAGGCCTGAAACTGGTGCTCAGCCCCAATCTGCGGTTGTTCGTACTGCTGCCGTTGGCGATCAACCTGCTGCTGTTCGGCGGCATGATCTACTTCGCCGGCCACCAGTTCGGCCTTTGGCTCGATGCCCTGATGCCAACCCTGCCGGACTGGCTGAGCTTCCTCAGCTACATCCTCTGGCCGCTGTTCGTCGCCTTGCTGGTATTGATGGTGTTTTTCACCTTCACCCTGGTGGCCAACATCATCGCCGCGCCTTTCAATGGTTTTCTGGCCGAAAAAGTCGAGGTGGTGGTACGTGGCGAGGACAACTTCCCGGCGTTCAGCTGGGGCGAGCTGGTGGCGATGGTGCCACGCACCTTCGGCCGCGAAATGCGCAAGCTTGGCTACTTTCTGCCACGGGCCATCGCGCTGTTCATCCTCTCGTTCATCCCGGTGGTGAACGTGATCGCAGCGCCGCTATGGCTGATCTTCGGTGTGTGGATGATGGCCATCCAGTACATCGACTACCCGGCGGACAACAACAAGATGAGCTGGCAGGATATGCTCGCCTGGCTGCGCCAGAAGCGCTGGCAAAGCCTGGGCTTTGGCGGCATCACCTACCTGGCGCTGATGGTGCCGGTGGTGAACGTACTGATGATGCCGGCTGCGGTAGCAGGGGCCACGCTGTTCTGGGTACGCGAGCGCAACTGATCCCCGGCCCGCATGCGCGGCCCGCCATAGGCGCGGCCTTGTGTCGCGAAAGGGCCGCAACGCGGCCCCAGCAACATGTGCATCACCGCCGAATCCAGGGCCTTACTGCCCCAACCGGCTGGAAAACTGCCCGACCGCATCCACAACTTTTTTCGCCCCTTCCTGAATCTCGACGATCACCCCACCGGTATCCGCCGCCAGCGCCAGCCCCTGTTCGGCCTGGCGCTTGCTGGTATCAATGATGTCCACCGCCGCCTGGGCCAGCTGCTCGTTCTGCTGCACCACCTTGGCGATCTCTTCGGTGGCGGTACTGGTACGTGAAGCCAGCTGGCGCACTTCGTCGGCCACCACGGCAAAGCCGCGCCCCTGCTCGCCCGCCCGGGCGGCCTCGATGGCCGCGTTGAGCGCCAGCAGGTTGGTCTGGCCGGCAATGTCGCTGATGGTCTTGATGATCGCGCCGATCACCTTGGACTGTTTGTCCAGCGCCTGGATGCCTTCTGCGGCTTCCTGCATCGACCCTTCCAGCCCACGCATCACCTCGACGGTCTGGGTCACCACATCGGTAGCCTTGTGCGCACTGCTGTCGGTTTCCAGCGAGGTGTTGTAGGCGATGTCGGCTGCCTGCGCCACGGCCTGCTCCTGATTGACCTGGTCGGTGATCACGGTGGCGAACTTCACCACCTTGTACAGCACATCATGGGCATCGATGATCGGGTTGTAGGAAGCCTCCAGCCACACCGTACGCCCATGGGCGTCGATCCGTTTGAACCGATCGGCCACGTATTCACCGCGGCGCAGCTTGTCCCAGAACGCCTGATAGCCCGCCGAATTGGCTTCTTCCGGCTCGCAGAACATACGGTGGTGTTTGCCGCGAATCTGCTCCAGGCTGTAGCCCACCGTTTGCAGAAAGCGGTCATTGGCAGTCAGCACCTGACCGTCGAGGTTGAATTCGATCACCGCGGTGGAGCGCATCAGTGCCTTGATCAGGCTTTCATGTTCGCGCGAGGTCTCGATGGTGCGGGTCAGGTCGCTGCAGTGCATGGAAAAATGCCTGATGCGCCCGTCACTGCCCTTGACCGGCTGCAGGATCGAGCGCAACCAGGCTTCTTCGCCGTTGCCACGCAGCAACCGGAAAGCACCGTTGAGGTGTTCGCCGCGGCTGATAGCGCTTTTCATGCGTTGGTAGAAATCGAGCTTCTTCACATGTTCCGGCACGATGTCTTCAATATTGCGCCCGATCAACTGCTCGCTGCGGTAAAGCATCTCTTTCTCGAAATTACCGTTGATCAGTTCGATACGCCCCTGGGGGTCGAGCTGAAGCACCAGCATTTCGCTGTCCAGGCTGTTCTTGATCTGCTCGATGGAATGAAGCTCCTCTCGCAGTTGCTGGATTTCTTTTTTGAGCTTGCTGTTGAACATCACCGCTCCCGGAGCGAGTCACCTGATCGAATGCATCTTCATCGGCTGCCTGGCAGGGCTCTTGAGTGCTGCACGAGGAAATATTCATCCCGCTGGAGCTGCCGGCAATCAGGCGTCATCGGCACGTCACAAGGCTGTCACATAAGCGCAACGCAGCAAGCGGAAACTTTTTTCATGAACACACCTGCCCTACGCATTACCCTCGTCAGTGAAACCTTCCCACCCGAAATCAACGGCGTGGCAAATACGCTCGGCCGACTTGGCGATGGCTTGCGGCAGCGTGGCCACCAGGTGGAGATCGTGCGGCCACGCCAGGCCGGTGAATTGCCTGCAGGCGACGATCAGGACCTTTTGCTGTGCCGCGGCTGGGGCCTGCCGGGCTACCCGGGGCTGCAATGGGGCGAAGTGTCGATGCACAAGCTGTTGAGGCGCTGGCGCCGGCAGCGCCCGGATGTGCTGTACATTGCCACGGAAGGCCCGCTGGGGCTCAGTGCGTTACGGGCGGCCCGGCGCCTGGGCATCGCCGTGGTCAGTGGTTTCCATACCAATTTCCCGCAGTATTGCGGCCGGTATGGCCTTGGCCTGCTGGCGCGGTTGCTCACCCATTACCTGCGTTGGTTCCATCGACGTACGGCCACCACCTTGGTGCCCAGCGCCAGCCAGAAGCTGGAACTGGAGCGGCGTGGCTTCGAACGCCTTACGTTGATGGCCCGTGGTGTCGATGCCTGCCTGTTCAACCCGGCCAGGCGCAGCCAGGCGTTGCGTGACGCCTGGGGGTTGGGCCCTGAAGACATCGCCGTACTGCACGTCGGGCGCCTGGCGGCGGAAAAGAATCTGGGGCTGCTACGGCCATGCCTGGACGCCCTGAAGAAGACTTATCCACACACGCGGCTGCGCTTGGTCGTGGTTGGCGACGGCCCGCAGCGTGCTGCTCTCGAACAGCAGCTGCCCGATGCGGTGTTCTGTGGCGCCCAGCGGGGTGAAGCACTGGCCGAGCACTATGCCAGCGGCGACCTGTTCCTGTTCCCCAGCCTGACCGAAACCTTTGGCAATGTAGTGCTCGAAGCCATGGCCTCGGGGCTGGCGGTAGTTGCCTATGATGAGGCCGCTGCCGCCCAGCATATCCGCCACGGGCACAGCGGAGCCCTGGCCATGCCCGGTGATCAGGTGGCGTTCATCGATGCGGCCTGCTGGCTGCTCGAAGAAAGCGAAACCCTGCGCCGGGTTCGCCTCAATGCCCGCCAGCATGCCAGCCGCCAAGGCTGGCCGGCGATCGTCGAGCAATTCGAGACGCATCTGTACAGCGCGTGCCTGGCAGCGCCTGCGGGTACCGAGCCTGCAGGCACCGCTCTGGCGGTCAAGCCAGGGTCGACAGCGCCTCGCGGCTGAACGGCAGCACCTGCGCTTCGCGGCCTTCGCGAACCTTCTGCGCCCATTCGGCATCCACCAGCAGTGCCCGACCTACGGCCACCAGGTCAAATTCCTCATCACCCAGGCGACGCAGCAAGCCTTCGAGGCTGGCGGGCTTGGCCACCTTGTCGGTATCGACCATGAACTGCAGGAACTCGCCATCGAGCCCGACGCTGCCCACCGTAATGGTCGGTTTGCCTGTCAGCTTGCGTGTCCACCCGGCGAGGTTCAGCTCGGAACCTTCGAACTCCGGCTCCCAGAACCGTCGCGTCGAGCAGTGAAAGATATCCACACCCGCATCGGACAGGGGCGTAAGGAAAGCGGCCAGTGCCTCAGGTGTTTCAACCAGGCGAGCGTTGTAGTCCTGCTGCTTCCATTGCGAAAAGCGCAAGATGATCGGGAAGTCAGGGCCCACAGCGGCGCGCACGGCCTGGATCAGCTCGATGGCAAAGCGCGAGCGGCCCGCCAGGTCGCCGCCGTACTCATCTTCGCGACGGTTGCTGGCGGCCCAGAAGAACTGGTCGATCAGATAGCCGTGGGCGCCATGGATCTCCACGCCGTCCATGCCAATGGCCTGGGCATCGCGTGCTGCAGCGGCGAACGCGGCGATCACCTCACGGATATCGCCCTGTGTCATGCCGTGCACCAGCACCTGCCCATCCTTGACCTTTTCGCTTGGCCCATAGCCCGGCACTCCGGCGTCAGGTTCGGTGCCCAGGCGGCGTACCGCGCCCACATGCCACAGCTGCGGGACAATACGCCCACCTTCGGCATGGACCGCATCGACTACTCGCTTCCAACCGGCCAAGGCGTCTTCCCCATGAAAACGCGGGACATTGGCATAGCCGTTGGCGGCCTTGTGTTCGACCGTTGTGCCTTCGGTGATGATCAGGCCCACACCTGCGGCGGCGCGGCGGCGGTAGTACTCGACCATGCCATCATGGGGTGCGCCGCCGGGGCAGAAGGTACGGGTCATCGGCGCCATGACGACGCGGGTCGGCAACTCGAGCGCGCCGAGGATGAAAGGCTTGAAAAGAGGGTTGGTGGGCATTGGGCGCTTCCGTCTGGGTGAGGAAATACGCCTGAGGTTAGGGCCAGTGGAAGGCGTGGCCCAGCATTATTGATCGGGGTGATTCTGCGGTATCGCTGGGGGCGCGAAGCGGCCCCAGGGATAGTCAGCCCAACGCTTTCTCGATGGCTTGCACCACGGTTGGATCATCCGGCGCTGTACGCGGCGCGAAGCGCGCCAGCACCCGCCCGTCCTTGCCCACCAGAAACTTCTCGAAGTTCCAGCTGATATCGCCAGGAAACTCGGCGCCCTCACCCGCCAGCAGGCGGTACAGCGAATGGCGCTGCGGCCCGTTGACCTCCAGCTTTGCCCCCAGCGGGAAGCTCACGCCATAGTTTAGGCTGCAGAACTCCTGGATTTCCTTCTCGCTGCCGGGCTCCTGGCCCGCGAACTGGTTGCAGGGCAGGCCAAGCACGTTGAAGCCTTTACCCTTGAACTGCTGTTGCAGCTTTTCCAGCGAAGCGTATTGCGGCGTCAGGCCACACTTGGAGGCGACATTGACCACCAGCACTACCTGGCCCTTGAATGGTGCCAAGGGCAGGTCCTGGCCGTTCAGCGCCTTCAACGTCAGGTCGTGAAATGCACTCATGTTGAATCCCCTCTCAGGTTCCCGGTTGCCGCTGGGGCGAACAGCGCCCACTAAAAAGGCGCTCATCCAAGCCGTGCACCTCCCGGGAGGTTTGTCGGCTTGTCCGAGCGCCTGGCGACTTTCTGAGTTTAGCGCAGAAAATCAGTGGTGATGGCCACCTTCGCCGTGGACGTGACGGTGAGCGATTTCTTCTTCGCTGGCATCACGCACGTTGACGACCTTGACCTGGAAGGTCAGACGCTGGCCGGCCAGCGGGTGGTTGCCGTCGACAGTCACGTCGTCGCCGTCCAGGTCGCGGATGGTGACGATCTGCATCTGGCCGTCCGGTGCCGAAGCGTGGAACTGCATGCCCACTTCCAGCTCGTCGACACCCTCGAACATGCTGCGGTTCAGGGTGCTGACCAGTTCGGCCAGGTACTCGCCGTAGGCCTCTTCAGGCTCGATGCTGACGTTCAGTTCGTCGCCAGCCTGTTTGCCTTCCAGGGCTTTTTCCAGGCCCGGGATGATGTTGGCGTGACCGTGCAGGTAGACCAGCGGCGCGCCACCGGCGGAGCTGTCGATGGTCTCCCCGGCGTCGTTGGTCAGGGTATAGTCGATGGAGACTGCCTTGTTGGCGGCGATCAGCATGGGGCAAGACCTTTTGCAAAAGAATGTAGAGCGCACAAGTGTAACCAACGCATCGCCCGATTGCGAACGCAGCGCGGCTGCGGGAAGACCCATCAGTCGGATCATGGGCTTTCACCAGGACACCGAAGGCCACTGGGTGGTCGACCTGTCTTGCGGCCACACCCAGCACCTGCGCCACCAGCCACCGTGGCAGGCGCGCCCGTGGGTGCTCGACCCCCGCCAGCGTGCGCTGCGAATTGGCCAGGCTTTCGCCTGTGGCTGGTGTGCACAAGCGGCCGATAGCGATACCCTTGGCCGTTGATTCCTTGCAACGCTTATTCCGAGAAGCACGCATGCAAACATTTTTCATTGCGCCGACCGACTTTGGTGTCGGCCTGACTTCCATCAGCCTCGGCCTGGTGCGGACTTTGGAACGCGCCGGGCTCAAGGTCGGCTTTTTCAAGCCGATCGCCCAGCCCCACCCCGGGGATACCGGCCCGGAACGCTCCAGCGAACTGGTCGCACGCACCCACGGTATCAAACCGCCAATGCCGCTGAGCCTTGCCCAGGTCGAGCGCATGCTCGGCGATGGCCAGCTGGACGAACTGCTCGAAGAAATCATCCGCCTTTACCAGCAGGCTTGCGTGGGCAATGACGTGGTGGTGGTCGAAGGCATGGTGCCAACCCGCCACGCCAGCTACGCAGCGCGAGTCAACCTGCACCTGGCCAAAAGCCTGGATGCCGAAGTGATCCTGGTGTCGGCACCGGAAAACGAAGTGCTCAGCGAACTGTCCGGGCGGGTCGAGCTGCAGGCTCAACTGTTCGGTGGCCCGCGCGACCCGAAAGTGCTCGGGGTGATCCTCAACAAGGTCCGCACCGACGAAAGCATGGCCGAGTTCGCCGCTCGCCTGCGCGAGCACTCGCCGCTGCTGCGCGGCAACGACTTCAAGCTGCTCGGCTGCATCCCCTACCAATCCGAACTCAACGCCCCGCGCACCCGCGATGTGGCTGACCTGCTTGGCGCCCAGGTGATCAACGCCGGTGACTACGAGCAACGGCGCATGAACAAGATCATCATCTGTGCACGCACCGTGGCCAACACCGTGCCGCTGCTTACCCCTGGCACCCTGGTGGTGACCCCGGGCGACCGCGACGACATCATCCTGGCGGTGAGCCTGGCCGCAATCAATGGCGTGCCGCTGGCCGGCCTGTTACTGACCAGCGACAGCAAGCCCGATGCACGCATCCTCGGTTTGTGCCGCGGCGCCCTGCAGGCGGGCCTACCGATCCTCTCGGTCAGCACCGGTTCGTACGACACGGCCAACCAGCTCAACTCGCTCAACCGCGAGATCCCGGTGGACGACCGTGAGCGCGCCGAATTCATCACCGATTTTGTCGCCAGCCACCTCGACGCTGCATGGCTGCACCAGCGCTGCGGTACGCCGCGTGAGTTGCGCCTGTCGCCTGCGGTGTTCCGCTACCAACTGATACAGCGGGCGCAGCAGGCCAACAAACGCATTGTCCTGCCCGAAGGCGCCGAGCCATTGCTGGTGCAGGCGGCTGCGATCTGCCAGGCACGCGGCATCGCACGGTGCGTGCTGCTGGCCAAGCCCGAGGAAGTCGAAGCGGTGGCCCGTGCGCAGGGGATCACCCTGCCGGCGGACCTGGAAATCCTTGACCCTGAGCTGATTCGCGGGCGCTATGTCGAGCCGATGGTCGACCTGCGCAAAAGCAAGAACCTCAATGCGCCGATGGCTGAGCAACAGCTGGAAGACCCGGTGGTGATCGGCACCATGATGCTTGCGCTGGACGAGGTCGACGGCCTGGTCTCCGGCCTGGTGCACTCCACCGCCAACACCATCCGCCCTGCCCTGCAGTTGATCAAGACTGCGCCAGGCGCCAGCCTGGTATCTTCGGTCTTTTTCATGCTGTTCCCCGAGCAGGTGCTGGTGTATGGCGACTGCGTGATGAACCCGCACCCCAGCGCCAGCGAGCTGGCTGAAATCGCGCGGCAGAGCGCCGAATCGGCGCAAGCCTTCGGCATCGCGCCACGGGTGGCGATGATCAGCTATTCAAGTGACTCGGCGAGCGACGAAGAAGTCGAGAAAGTGCGCGAAGCAACGCGCCTGGCGCAGGAAGCCGAGCGGGGCCTTGTGATTGACGGCCCGCTGCAGTACGACGCTGCCGCCAACCCGGCAATCGCCCGCCAGTTGGCGCCCAACAGCCAAGTGGCCGGGCGCGCCACGGTGTTCGTGTTCCCTGACCTGAACACCGGCAACACCACCCACAAGGCGGTGCAGCGCAGTACCGATGGGGTCAGCCTGGGGCCGATGCTGCAAGGGCTGCGCAAACCGGTGAACGACTTGCCGCGCGGCGCCCAGGTGGACGATATCGTGCACACGATCGCGCTTACAGCCATACAGGCCAGCGTGGTGCGTTGAAACCTGGGGCTGCTGTGCAGCCCAATCGCCGGCAAGCCGGCTCCCACCGGGATGTGTGGCGCTTGCGATCCCGGTGGGAGCCGGCTTGCCGGCGATTGGGCCGCACAGCGGCCCTCATGGTTTACGGATACTGCTGCACCTGACCCTGCTGATCATACTGCTGGCCGGGAATAGGCTTGAGGTTGACCTCGACGCGACGGTTCTGCGCCCGGCCATTGGCATCGGCGTTGCTGGCAATCGGCTGGTCCGGCCCCATACCGCGCACCGACACGCGCGAGGCGTCCACGCCTTGCGAGGTCAGGTAGGCGCTCACTGCCTGGGCACGGCGCTGCGACAGGTCCATGTTGTGCTGGCGGCTGCCGGTGCTGTCGGTGAAGCCCACCACTTCGATGGTGTTCTGGTTGAACTGTTTGAACGAGGTCGCCAGGTTGTTCAGCGGCGAGTAGAAGCTCGGGGCGATGTTCGCCGAATCGGTGGCGAACGTGATGTTGCCCGGCATGATCAGCTTGATCTGGTCACCCTGGCGCTGTACTTCGACACCGGTGTTGGCCATCTGGGCACGCAGTTCGGCTTCCTGTTTGTCGGCGTAGTAACCGTAACCGGCAGCGGCAGCACCTACCGCAGCGGCGCCAATCAGCGCGCCCTTGCCACGGTTGTCGTGGTCGATGGCGGCACCGGCGATGGCGCCGGCCAGCGCACCCAGGCCGCCGTACTTGGCGGTCTTGCTCATCCCGGTCGACCCACCCTGCGCCTGACCTTGGCTGTCGTAGGGGTTCTGGCCGGCACAGCCGGTCATCAGGGCTGCAGCGGTTGCGACGATAATCAGGCGACGCATGGTGAACATGGACAAGCTCCTACAAGAATTCGTGTGTGCGGCAAATCATGAATGCATTTATGCCAGCCTTGGATCGCGCTTGGGCGAAAAAATTCCATGACAGGCTGTTTATGCCGGCTCAGGCCCGCACGAAGGGGTTCTCGCGCATTTCGTCACCCAGTCGGGTATCAGGGCCGTGGCCGGTGACCACGATTGCATCCTCATCCAGACGATACAGCCGCTCCTTGATCGAGCGAACGATAGCCCGCTGATCGCCGCCCCACAAATCGGTGCGGCCAATGCCGCGTCGGAACAGGGTGTCACCGGCAACCAACAGCTTGGCGTCAGCGAACCAGAAGCTCATCGAACCCGGCGTATGCCCAGGCGTGTGCAACGCCACGCCACAGCCGCAGGCCAGCGCTTCATCGTCACCCAGCCAGCGGTCTGGTGGGGGCACCGGGGTATAAGGGACGCCGAACATCTGGCACTGCATCTCCAGGTTGTCCCACAGCACCTGGTCGTCCTTGTGCAGGTGCAAGGTCGCACCAGTGAGCTCCTTGAGCTTGCCCGAGGCGAGGAAATGATCGAAGTGCGCATGGGTGTGGATGATGCTCACCAAGGTCAGGCCGTGGGCCTGCAGGCGGGCGAGGATCTTGTCCGGGTCACCACCCGGGTCGACGACGATGGCCTTTTTGGTAAGCGGGTCGCCGATCAGGGTGCAGTTGCACTGCAAAGGCCCGACGGGGAAGGTTTCGCGGATGAGGGTGGTTGGGGCAGTGTTCATGGGGACTCCTGACGACTGCCTGGATGTTATCGTTGCCCGCCCCAGGGAGGCAATTATGCGGTTTTGTCGAGGATGGAGTGCTTGCCTGGAAATTTTCAGGGCCTATGAAATCGAGCCTAAGGCAGATACAACCTGAACAAGCCTCCGCCAAGCGCGCCACCATTGGCGATCTCGATTCGCCCGCGCACGCCATCGCGCTCATGCAGCGCAGCGATGCGCGCCGCGAAATAAAGGCCAAGCCCGGTGCTGCCGCTCTGCGCATCGATGCCCTGTACATAATCCTGCTGCCGCTCGAGCATGCGCGCCGGGTAGCCTGGGCCGTCATCGTTGACGCTGATCACCAATTGCTCGTTCTCTTGCGCGATGCTGATCAACAGCGCATGCCCGGCATAGCGGGTGGCGTTGGTGATCACATTGGCGATCACCGAGGCGACCAGTTCCCGATCGAAGAAACCCAGCGGATTTTCGCTGTCGATGCGCCAGGTGGCGAGGATATCGTTGTGCTCAAGCACTTGCTGATGAGCCGCCAGCTGCGCTTCGACGAAGTCGTCCAGCTCGTGATAGTCCGGGCACACCGGCAACTGGTTGACGCCCAGTTTGTACAGCCCCAGCATTTGCACCAGCATGCCATTGAGGTGGCGGAATTCGTGCTCGATCACGCCCAGCTCGGTGCCCCCGCGCAACTCCTCGGGCAGGCGCGCCAGCCACTGGTCGTGGGACTGGATCAGCGCTGACAACGAGTTTTTCAGGTCGTGCACGGTGGAGGCGATCACCGTGGAAAAATCCAGCCCCTGGTTGTCCTGGCTCATGCGCCGAACACCTTGATGTGCAGTTTGCGGTAGCGGTCATACCGGCTGTCGCTGGCAGGAATACCCGCGACGCTGGTCAGGCAGTTGCGACACTCCTGCAGGATTGCCGGCGGCGTGGCTTCGCCACCGATGCGCAACAGCGCCTGGGCAGTGTTGAGGGCAATGCTGATGTTCTTCGGTTGCAGTGACAGGGCCTTGCGGAACATCTGCAAGGCTTCATTGAGCTGCCCGGCCTGATAGCTGCGCACACCCTGGCGGTTGAGGTCGACAGCTTCGGTGACGGCGCCGAGCACCGTGGGGTCATCCGTCAGCTTGGCGACACTCTGCATGACCTTGGGGTCATCGCCGTAGGTTTCCACACAGCCTTTGAGGATGGTGCCGCCGGCACCTTCCTGGCCCAGCGCCTGCAGCTGTTTGGCCACGGTCAGGGCGGCTTCGACCGAGAAGAACTGATCCATCTTGTCCAGCCGCTGCAGGGCCTGCTCGGTAAGCTTGGCTGCAGTCTCTGCATCACCGGCCTGCTGCAGGCTGGCAGCTTTCATCAAGCGCGCACGCACTTGCAGGCCCTGATCCTCGACATTGTCCTTGGCCACCTCGCTGAGCACGGTATTGATCTCGACCCGGGTACGTGCATCCAGGCCGAAGCCGGCGTTCTTGTTCATCAATGCCTCGACCAGCCCAAGGTTGCTCTCCGCATCCTTGTAGCGCGAGCTCTGGCCCTGGTTCACCGCATGGCGAAACGCCTTCGAGGCGCTTTCGAAGTCTTCGTTGTCCAGCGCCAGTTTGCCCAGCGCGGCCTGGCGCCTCACCGCCAGGGGTGAAAGGCGCACGGCTTCTTCAAGCATGTTTTGCGCGCGCTTGGTCTCACCCTGGGCCACCAGCACGTCGGCCATGCCGTCGTACAGGCTCGGCATGATTGGAAACGCCTTGAGCGCCTGCTCATAAACGCCCTGGGCCTGCGCGTGCTGACCCCGTTTGTGCATCAGGCTGCCCAGCGCCGCATACACCCACGGCTGCGGGCGGCTGGCGAGAATGCCCTTGAGGAACTTTTCCAGCTCATCGAAGCGGTTCAGGTCTCGCAGGGCATCGGCCCGATAACGCAGGCACAGGGGCGCGAAACGCGGGTCCTTCTTGCACAGCTCGGCGCACGCAGCCAGCACTTCGGCCGGGCGGCCACGGTCCAGGGCCTGCAGGATCGGCTTGAGCAAGGTCTTGCGCTGCGTCAGCTTGTCGAGGCGCTGGGCCAGGCCCACCCGGTTGAACGGTTTGGTCAGGTAGGCATCGGGCTCGTGCTCCAGGGCGCTGAGCACGATGGCCTGGCTGCTCTCGGCGGTCACCATGATGAACACGCACTCATGGCTGATCAGCTTGTCGAGGATCATGTCCTCCAGCACTTGCTGGCCGTTCTTCTTGCCATCCCCAAGGTGGAAATCCTGAAGAATGTAGTCATAGCGCTTTTGCCCGCACATGCGCAGGGCCTGCTCACCGCTGTCGGCAGTGTCGACGTCACGCACGCCCAGCTCGCGCAGCATGGAGCGCGTCGACGTGCGAAAGTCGGTGAAGTCATCGACGATCAGAAAGCTCTTTTGCCCGTACTGCAGCATCAACACGACCTGTATTGGATGATGGGAGGATGGCGTGCGGCGATGCATACCGCCGAAACGTGTATCGGCAGCCAGGCGTAAAAGATGAGGGCAGGCAGTGCTGCAGCGAGAGGCTGGCCTGGGCCGTTGTTTATCCGGCCAGGCCGCCAACGACCGGCATCAGGCCAGCAGGCCCAACGACTTGGCCCGTGCCACCGCCTGGGTACGCCGCTCCACCCCGAGCTTGCTGTTGATATGGCTGGCGTGGGTCTTGACGGTGTGCAGCGAGATGAACAGGCGCTCGCTGATCTGCTGGTTCGAGCAGCCTTGGGCGATCAATTCCAGCACTGCCAGCTCACGACCACTGAGCGCCTCGCACGTGCCGCTGCTCGGCGCGGCCTGCTCGGGCAGACGAGCCAGCAGCTCGACCTGGACCTTGCAGGCAGGACGTGCGAGCAACTGCTCGCGAAGCCACAGCGGGTGCAGCTCGATCAACCGCTGAAACGGCTGCATCACCCCGCCCTGGGCCGCTGCCAGAGCCATGGGCAAGCGCTCGGCAGCCTGCGCCTCGCCACCGTGCTCCAAGGACAAGGTGATCCACTGGCACAGCGCGCTCAAGGTCAGCATCATGCCACCGCCGGCCTGCCCGCGCTCGACCAGGCCGCGCAAGCGCGCAGCGGCATCCTCACTGCGGCCCTGGATGCGTTCGAGCAAGGCCTGCTGCAACTCGATGTGCAGCGCTAACAACGGGTGGAACTCCGGCGCCGCCGCAGGCTGCTCGCCACCGTAGGTCTGGCCCAGGCGCAGCAA
Organism: Pseudomonas sp. M2; assembly: GCF_015751845.1. Lineage (NCBI taxonomy): Bacteria > Pseudomonadati > Pseudomonadota > Gammaproteobacteria > Pseudomonadales > Pseudomonadaceae > Pseudomonas > Pseudomonas sp. M2. The sequence continues at coordinate 3,305,434 of NZ_JADOUD010000001.1, read as the reverse complement.
CCAGGACTCGGCCAGGTCGGTACGCCCCTGCGCCAGCCACAATTCGCACTTCACCAGCGTGATCATGGCCAGGTAGAAGATCGGCGGCACGTCCCAGATATGCATCAGCCTCTCGGCTTCGGCCAGTTCGGCGAAGGCGTCGGCGTAGCGCCCTTCACGCCCGTCGAGGGTAGCGATCACACAGTGGCCTATCAGCACGCTGATATCGCGACAGGCGCGCGCCTCGCCCAGCCCCGCACGCAAGCGCGCACGCCCTTGCGCAGGTTGCAGGCGCGTCACCAGCAGGTAGCCCTCGTACAACGTCAGCCGCGCGCGCACGGCATACAGCCGCTGGGCCGAAAGGCCCTGGAGGCGTTGCAGCCCCTGGCGCACCTCGTCCAGCGCGCGCAGCGCCTCGCCCCTGGCATGCAGCACCCGGGCACGGTCGTAGTGCGCCAAGGCTTCGAACAAGGGGTTGCCAACCCGCTGGGCCAACTCCAGCGCCTCGCGGTTCCAACCACGCGCCCGCCAGAAGTCGCCATCGGCAATGGCCAGGTTGGACAGCGTCGACAGGCACACCAGACGCTGCCCATAACGTTTGCACGGCAGGCTTTGCAGCGCCTCACCACAATAGGCCAGGGTGCGTTCGCGATCACCGCGGCCGCGCGCAATTACCCCGCTCAAGGCCAGCCACTGGGCCAGCATGGACCTTTGCGCGGTGGCTGAAGGCGCTGGCAAAAAGCGGCTGAGGTAGCTTGCCAGCTCTTCGGCTGCGTCCAATTGGCAGGCCAGGCCCAGCGCCCAGCTGTACAGCACGATCAGCCGGGGCGTACTGATCAGCAGGCTGTCGGGCAAGTCCATCTTCCAGCGCAGCAGCATGCCGACGTTCTGCTCGGCCAGCAGTTGCTCCTCCGACAGGCTCTGCACCAGGTCGGCGGCAACGTCCAGATGGCCAGCCCGCAGGGCTTGCTCCACCGCTTCGTCAAGCAGCCCCTGAGCCTGGAACCAACGGCAGGCACGCAGGTGCAGGCGCGCCTGCGGTTCATTGGACTGGCGGCTGCGCAACAGGTCGGAGAACAGGTGATGGTAGCGATACCAGTGCCCATGCTCGTCCAGCGGCACCAGAAACACCTGGTGCGCCTGCAGGTAACGAAGGATGGCCGCGCTGTCGTCGCGCTGACGCAGGGCATCGCACAACGCCGCGCAGAAGCGCTCCTGGCACGCAGTGTCGAACAGAAACGCCTGCACGTCCTCAGGCAGGATTTCGATGACTTCTTCCAGCAGGTAATCGCGGATCAAGCCTTCCCCGCCATGCAGGGCCTGTGGCAGCGCATGCTCGTCGCCGGACTCGCTCGCCGCCAGTTGCCAGAACCGCAACCCGGCAACCCAGCCGTCGCTGCGCTGGATCAGGTTGTCCAAGGCCTGGCCGCGCAGGCCTGTAGGCTGGCGACCAAGAACGGCCAGGGCCTCGTCGGGCGTCAGGCGCAGTTCCTGCTCGTTGATCTCGACCAGTTGCCGTGAGAGCCGCAGCCGCGCCAGGTGCCAGTCTGGCCGCTGGCGGCTGGTGACCAGCAACACCAAGCCGCCCGGCAAGTGGTTGAGAAAAAACTGCAGGCAGCGATCGAGCACCGGCCCCTGGGCCAGGTGATAGTCGTCCAGTACCAGCAGCAAGGGTGTATCGGCTTGCAGGTACAACGCCAATTCGTCGAGCAGGCCGTCGATCCATTCCTCGAACGCGAAGGGTTGGTGGCGCTGGCGCATTTTCAACAGGCCCATGGCTTGGCCGCCCAACGCCGGGCAGTACTGCTGCAGCCCCTCAAGCAAGCGTTCGAGAAAACGGCCCGGGTCAGCATCGCGCTGGCTGAGCCCAAGCCAGAGGCTGCGCCAATGGTCGGGCAGCGCCTCGCAGAATTCGATGGCAAGGGAGCTCTTGCCGAAGCCTGCCGGGGCATTGACCAGCAACAAACGGCCGCTGAGGCCGGCCTGCAAACGCTGGCACAGGCGCGCACGCGGCACGTGGCCGTGCGGCAGCGGTGGCCGGAAGAAACGCCCGTCCAGCAGGCCCACGGCCTGGCTGGCGACTCCATGCGTACGGGACAAATCAGTCATGGCCGGCTCGTTCTGGTTGGAAGACTACGGCGGTACGGATTGCTCCGAGACTAGCGGGTAACGCGGCGTATTTGAAGATGATGGGCGCAAATGGCCTGTAAAAGACTACGACAAAAAACGACAAGCCTGATGGACAGAGGGCTGGCGCGGGGTTTGGCGAGGTATTCACCCGTTTTATGACTGCGCCGGCCAGTACAACAAGGGGCTGGAACAGAAACGCCCCGGCAAGCCGGGGCGTTCTGGGAGTATCACAAGGTGTGCAGCACTAGCGGTTCAACGAATACCTGACTGGCGCAGCGCAGCTGGCTGGAAGTCTGCCTTGCTGGCACTGAAGCCGAAGTCGTAGGCGCGCTTCTCTTCGTTCTTCATGCCCAAGGCCAGATAACGGCCCGATTGCAGGTCGTAGATGGCCTCCAGGGTGTACCACGGTACCTGAACATTGTAGTAGTCCTGGGCATGCGCCTCGGAAACCCGCCATAGCTGGCCGCGGCCGTCATACTGGTCGATCACCGCTGCCTGCCAGGTGTCCTCGTCGATATAGAAGTCGCGCTTGGCATAGATGTGGCGCTGCCCCGGCTTGAGCGTTGCAACCACATGCCAGACCCGGCGCAGTTCATAGCGGGTCAGGTCCTGATTGATGTGACCGGCCTTGAGGATGTCGGCGTACTTGAGCTTCGGATCGTCGAGTTTGTAAGCGTTGGAGGCGATGTACATCTCCTTCTTGCCTTCAAGCTTCCAGTCGTAGCGGTCTGGCGCACCGTTGTACATGTCCAGGTTGTCCGAAGTACGCAGGCCATCCGCTGCGGTACCCGGCCCGTCATACGACACCTGCGGCGCCTGGCGCACGCGACGCTGGCCGGCGTTGTAGATCCACGCCTTGCGCGGTTCTTTCACCTGGTCGAGGGTTTCATGCACCAGCAGCACGGTACCGGCCAGACGCGCTGGCGCGGTCACTTCCTGTTTGAAGTAGAAGAGGACGTTGCCCGGGTTGTTCGGATCGAAGTCCTTCATCTTGTCGCGGAAGACGAACTGATCGGCGAAGTACACCAGGCTGTAGGAGCCGTTCTGCTGCGGCGTGGCCTGGGTTACCAAACGGCTGACGCTGCCACCACGGTAGCGGGTGATGTGGTTCCAGATAACCTCAATGCCACTCTTGGGGATGGGAAATGGCACTGCGGTCTGGAAGTTGTTCAGCCCGTTGCCGCCTTCGACCAGCGTGGTCGCGGTGGCATTCTTCTTGATTGCGGCGAACACCTCGTCAGGCACCGTGGAGCCACGATGGGTCTTGTACACCGGTATCTTGAAGGTTTCTGGGTAGCGTTTGAACATCGCCACCTGGCCTGGCGACAGCTTGTCCTTGTACTGGTCAACGTTCTGCGCGGTGATGGTGAACAGCGGCTTGTCGCTGCCATACGGGTCGGAAAGGAAGCCCTTGGCATCGACGCTGCCTGCGGTCTTTGACAACGGTTGCCACGGGCCGATGGAACCGTCGGCGTTACCGGCCTTTTCCGCGCCCATCGGGGTCAGGGTGCTGCCCAGCTTTGCCGCTTCATCGGCGGAAACCGCAGCCATGACGCCGGTTGCCAGCAGGGACAGGCCCAGTACACCGGCTTGCAGCAGACTTCTGGTCTTGTTCATGTCGTGTCGTCCTGGATCTGTGTGCTTAGAAGTTCACGCCGAAGCTGAGGGCGAGGAAGTCGCGATCATCCACGGTGCTGTACTTGCCGTCGAAGAAGTTGGTGTACGAAAGGCTCGCGGTGTAGGTCTGCTGGTATTCGGCGTCCAGCCCAAGGCTGACTGCCTTGCGGCCTTCCTCGAAGTTGCCGCCAGGGCCCGGCGAGTAACCATCGACGTCATGCGACCAGGCTACGCTGGGGCGCAGGTTCACACCGGCAATGACGTTGTTGTAGTCCCAGATAGCGCGAACGCGATAGCCCCAGGAATCAGACGTTGTATAGCCATCGTTCTCGCAGTAGCGCGATACGTTGTTGGCATCGGCGGTGCCCAGGGTACTGCTGTTGAGCGCCTCGCACTGGCCATTGGGCAGAGGCCCCGGGCCGAACACCGGGTCACGCCCGTAACGCATCTTGGATGTGCTTTCCAGGCCGCCGACGTGGGTCCAGCCGATTTCGCCGACCATGGTCAGCCGCTCTGCCCCCATCACCTGATCGAAGAAGTGGGTGAAGGTTGTCTGCAGCTGGGTGATTTCCTTGCGACGATAACCAGGCTGGTCGGCACCCGGTGTTCCCTGCAACACAGAGACATCCGGATTGAGCGGCGTCAGGCCCGAATAGAGGATATCGGTGGTATTCAACTGCACCGGAGCGTTCGGCCGGTAGCTGATCTCGCCACTCCAGGCGGTACCGGTAGGCAGTGTGGTCGAGAAGCTCAGACCATACAAACGGATGTCTTCCGGATACTCCACGTAGTAGCTGGAGTTGCCTGCGACCTGCAACGGCATAAGGCTTGGCAACAGGCTCGCCAGCGCAGCAGACGGCACACCCGCACTGACCAGCGCGCCCGCCAGGCCGCTTGTGCTGTAGTACTGGGCATCGGCACCGCGACCGCTGAAGATTGGCGCACGGCTGTGGTAGTTCATGAAGTAGCCACCGAATTCGGTATTGAGCGGCTCGTACATGTAGCGCAGGGCAACGCCGAACTGACCACTGTCCCGAGCATCGCGGTCCGCGCCACGACGGACGATCACGCCCTCATCGGGGGAGCCGTAACTCACGCCGCGTGCGGCCAGAGTGGCCGCGACTGGCGCAGCCAGCGGCCCAAGCCGGCTGGCCAAGGTGTTCTGCGTGGCCAGCACGGCCAGGTTGTTGTCGCAGCCGTCGGCGATCACGTCGGGCTGGGAGAAGAATGTGCCGCAGTTGTCGACAACGGTCTGGTCCCACTCGATCTGGTAGAAAGCTTCGGTCGACAGGTTGTCGGTGAGGCTTTGCGAGACGTAGAACATGTTGACGGGGATCAGGCCTTCCTTGATTTCAGCCCCTGGCCGGCGGAACGCAGAAACGTCGATCGGGTTGACTGCGTTGATGCCGCCGCCAATGAAGGTACTCTCCCCCCAGCTCACTACCTGCTTGCCCAGACGCACCGAGCCGGGTTGATCACCGATGGCGTAGTTGTGATAGACGAACGCGTCGAGCAGTTCGGCGCCAGACGATTTGGCGCCCTCCTTGCGGTTCGAATCGCTGATGTCCTTGAACTCGCGGTTCTCGTCCTTGAGTTCGAAGTCGTACCAGTACTTGCCCCGCACGAAGATGCCGGTGTCGCCATACTTCAGTTCAAGGTCGTGGATACCTTTGAAGATCTTCGAGAAGGTTTCGCCTTTCTTGAAGTTGAGGTGACCATCGTCCGAGGTTTGCGAAAGACCCTTGCCGCCGTTGTTGGCGCCGATCAGGTTGCTGTTGGGGTTGGCGGTCGACCAGCTGGCCCCGACGGAGAGCGACGAGTCGAACTGGCCTTCGATTTCCCCGATGTTGAAACTGACCGCGAAAGCAGGGCTTGCGAGCGTGGAAGCAAGGCTGACGGCCAAAGGTAGCTTGGCCCGACGCCAGAACGGGTTTGCAGATGTCATCGACGCTACTCCATGTACTTTTTTGTTATGGCAGTGAGTCCTTTCAAGAACGGCCCGTGCGACCGGTATGCAGGCTTGCGCCCGTGGCGACACGTGTTGCGCGTGTCGCCCTCCCCCATTCCTGAAAATCCCCTGGCCCCGACTATAGCCAGCAGACCAAGGTGCTTGATCCCTCTAAAGTGTGATTTGCACACCGTTGGCCAATTCGCCCTGGCGTGTTCCCAGGTTACGCACCGGCAGTGCCCAAGCATGGCCGATTTTTACCGATTGGCAAGGTGACGGCCGCTCTGGCCTGCGGGTCGTGCCCCGGGGTACACGACCCGCAACGCGGTTACAGCGTGGAAAGGAAGGCGCTGTTACTCGCCTGCCACTGGACGATGTCCTGGCGGATGCGCTTCTTGTCGAGCTTCCCGACACTGGTCTTGGGAATTTCTGTAACAACGGCGATCTGGCAGGGAATCGCCCACTTGTTGATGTGCCCTTGCTCTACAAATGGCTTGAGGTGTTCCTTCAACGCCTTGGCATCGACAGCCTGGCCGTCATGCACCACCAGCAGGGCGAACGGGCGCTCCCCCCACTGCGGGTCGGCGACCCCAACCACTGCAACCTCGCGCACTCCAGGATGCCGGCTGATCAGGTCCTCGAGGTCCAGGGAGGAGATCCATTCACCCCCAGTCTTGATCACGTCCTTGATGCGGTCGCGAATGTCTATGTAACCCATGCCGTCGAGTGTGGCGACGTCACCGGTGTGCAGCCAGCCACCCTGCCACAGCTCCTCGCTTTTCTCCGGCTCCTTGAAATAGCCCATGGTCAACCAAGGCGCACGCAGCACCAACTCACCTTGAGTCTCGCCATCTGCCGGGAGGAAATTGCCATCGCCATCGACGATCGCAGCTTCCACCAGCGGTACCGGGACACCGGCCTTGATGCGGTAGGTCACGCGTTCGTCTTCGCTACCGGCCTGCAGCTCATCGTTCAGGTGGGCGGCAGAAATCAGCGGGCACGTTTCGGACATGCCATAGGCTGCAGTCAGCTGAATGCCCCGGGCCAGCGCCGCTTGATATAGCGAGCGGTTGAGCGCACTGCCACCGATGATGATCTTCCAGCCGCCGAAGTCCTGGCCCTGGGAGCTCGGACAATTGAGCAGCATCTGCAGGATGGTGGGTACACAGTGCGAGAAGGTGACCTTCTCGTCCCGCCAGAGCTTGATCAGCATGTCGGGCTCGTAGCGGCCCGGGTACACCTGTTTCAGACCGAGCATGGTCGCCGCGTACGGGATGCCCCAGGCATGCACGTGAAACATGGGCGTGATGGGCATGTACACATCATTGCTGCCAAGCAGGCGGACGCTGTCGATACTGCCGGTCACCGAGGCCTCGGCCAAGGTGTGCAGCACCAACTGGCGGTGGGTGAAGTAGACGCCCTTGGGGTTACCTGTGGTGCCGGTGGTGTAGAACGTGGTGGCGACCGAGTTCTCGTCGAAATCCGGGAAGTCGTAATGCGGGCTGGCCGCCGCCAGCAATTGCTCGTACTCGCCCACCAGGTTCGGCAGTTCGGCGGTCTTGTCCGGGCCATCGGTCAACAGCAGGGTCTTGTCGACCGTGGTCAACTGCCCGGCAATGGCCTGGTAAAGGCCGACAAAATCGCTGTTGACCAGCACGAAGCGGTCCTCGGCATGGTTCATGGTGTAGAGGATCTGCTCAGGCGACAGACGCACGTTGATGGTGTGCACCACCGCGCCGATCATCGGGATGGCGAACATGCATTCCAGATAACGGTGGCTGTCCCAATCCATCACCGCCACGGTGTCACCGGCCTTGACCCCGGCTTCGGTCAGCACGTTGGCCAGGCGGGCGATACGCTCGTTGAGCTGTGGATAGGTCAGCCGCAACTGGTCGCGGTAGACGATCTCGCGGGTCTTCTCATAGCGGCTGCCGGACATCAGCAGGCGTTTGATCAGCAGAGGAAAGCTGTAGGCGCCCTCGGCGGGCTTGATGATGCGGGTCTGCAGCATGGTTATCCCTTCTTGAAAAGCGAGCCGGACAAGTCTGTGTCTACTGTAGTTCGCCAATGTGACGGTCAAATCAGTCGAAGGAATGATTTGGCTGCGCGAGGTATGAGTGGCATTGTTCGGTCGATGGATCAACCCTTGCCCTGCCACTGGAGCCGTACCTATGCCCAGCCCGCGTCGCGCTGTGTTTCTCGATCATGAATCCCTGGACCTTGGTGACCTCGACCTCTCACCTTTGCAGAGCCAGTTCGACGCGTTCGAACTGTACGACGCCACCCGCCCGGATCAGGTAGCCGAGCGCCTGCAGGGCGCCGTTGCGGTGATCAGCAACAAGGTCATGCTCGACGCCAACGCCCTGTCTGCCAACCCACAGCTCAAGCTGATCCTGGTCGCTGCCACCGGCACCAACAACGTCGACCTGGCTGCCGCCCGCGCCCAGGGCATCACCGTCTGCAATTGCCAAGGCTACGGCACGCCCTCGGTGGCACAGCACACCCTGGCCCTGCTGCTGGCGCTGGCCACGCGCTTGTGCGACTACAACCAGGCGGTGGCCGATGGCCAATGGGCCAAGGCCAGCCAGTTCTGCCTGCTGGACTTCCCGATCGTGGAACTGGAAGGCAAAACCCTAGGCCTGCTCGGCCATGGCGAACTCGGTGGCGCCGTCGCGCGGCTTGCTGAAGCCTTTGGCATGCGCGTGCTGAGCGGGCAGATCCCCGGGCGCCCGGCGCGCAACGATCGCCTGCCGCTGGACGAACTGCTGCCGCAGGTCGATGCCCTGACGTTGCACTGCCCCCTCAACGAACACACACGGCACATGATCGGCGCACGTGAGCTGGCATTGCTCAAGCCCGGCGCGCTGGTGGTCAATACCGCACGTGGCGGCCTGATAGACGAGCAGGCCCTGGCCGACACCCTTCGTCGCGGCCATCTGGGCGGCGCCGCCACCGACGTGCTGAGCGTCGAGCCGCCGGTCAACGGCAACCCGCTGCTGGCCGGCGACATCCCGCGCCTACTGATCACGCCGCACAGCGCCTGGGGCGCGGTGGAATCGCGCCAGCGCATCGTCGGCCAGCTCAGCGAGAACGCCCAGGCATTCTTTGCCGGCCAGCCACGCCGCGTGGTCAGCTGAGCGCAAGGGCAGGCTCTGCTACACTGCGCCACTTTTTTCAGGAGGCGTCGTCCATGGACCCGCGCAGTGAAGTTTTGCTCCGCCAGGCGGACCTGTTCCAGGGTCCACTGCTGATTGCCGGCGCCCCCGCCGATGACCTGCTCGGCCAGTTGCCAAAGGCCAATGCCTGGACCTGGCACGCGGGTGATCAGGCCATGCTCGACGCCCGCTTTGCCGGGCGTAGCCATTACGGCGTCGACGTGCCGCCGGTCGCCTTCGAGGCGGCCGTACTGTTCCTGCCCAAGTCGCGCGAACTGGCGGCCTACCTGCTAAACGCACTGGCGTCACGCCTGGACGGCGGCGAACTCTACCTGGTGGGCGAAAAGCGCGGCGGCATCGAAGGCGCGGCCAAGCATTTGCAGGCCCTGGGCAAGCCACGCAAGCTCGACAGTGCCCGGCATTGCCAGCTGTGGCAGGTCACCGTGGACAACGCGCCCGAAGCCAAGCCACTGGAAAGCCTGGCCGAACGCTTCGCGCTTGAACTGGAAGACGGCCCGCTGCAGGTGGTCAGCCTGCCTGGCGTGTTCAGCCACGGCCGCCTGGACCGCGGCACAGCGTTGCTGCTCAAGCACCTGGATAACCTGCCAGTGGGCCATGTACTGGACTTTGGCTGCGGTGCCGGTGTACTCGGCGCCACAGTCAAACGCCGTTACCCACAGAGCCGGGTCACGATGCTGGACGTAGACGCCTTCGCCGTGGCGGCCAGCCGCCTGACGCTGGCGGCCAATCAGCTGGAAGGTGAAGTTATCAGTGGCGACGGTATCGATGCTGCACCCGGCGACTTGAGCCTGATCCTGAGTAACCCGCCGTTCCATACCGGTGTGCACACCAACTACCAGGCATCGGAAAACCTGCTGAAAAAATCAGGCCAACATCTGCGAAAAGGCGGCGAAATGCGCTTGGTCGCCAACAGTTTCCTGCGTTACCAGCCTCTGATCGAAGGCGCGCTGGGCAACTGTCGGACCTGTGCCGAGGCAGACGGTTTTCGCATCTATCAAGCAACACGCTGATAAAAACAGGGCTTGCCCAAAGCGTTTCGGCTAGGCAGAATCCGCACCGTCCTAGGGGAGTAGTCTCCCGCAAGCACCCTGCTTGCCCGGCACGCGTCAACACACTTGGCCCACAGGCCATGGCGCGTGCGACCCACGATCTGCGCAGACAGGTCCAGGGTTTGACAAGACCTATGACACGCACACCTTACCCGGGGCGGGGAGGCTGTACGTGTCATAGCCGTGTCGACCCGCCCCCACAGGAACCCTGATGCTGGAATCGCTCCTCGTACCTACCGCGATCGTCGCGCTTGCCGAAATCGGCGACAAGACGCAATTGCTCGCGCTCATTCTGGCTGCTCGCTTCCGCAAGCCCTGGCCGATCATCGCCGGCATCATCGCCGCCACCCTGGCCAACCATGCCGCCGCAGGTGCCGTGGGCGCCTGGGTCAGCGGGTTCTTCAGCGAGTCGACGCTGCACTGGATTCTCGCCGCGAGCTTTACCGCCACGGCCCTGTGGACCCTGGTGCCGGACAAGATGGATGATGATGAAAACCCTGCGCGTCGCTTCGGCCCGTTCCTGACCACGCTGATCGCGTTCTTCCTGGCCGAGATCGGTGACAAGACCCAAGTGGCCACGGTGATGCTGGCAGCCCAGTACCCGCACCTGATCATGGTCATCATCGGTACCACGCTGGGCATGCTGATTGCGAACGTGCCAGTAGTCCTGGCGGGCAATTTCGCCGCAGAAAAGCTGCCGCTGACGCTGATTCGCCGCCTGGCCGCGACGGCCTTCATCGTACTGGCGATCGTCGCCGTCTACTCGGCAATGAAAACCAGTGGGTGGGTGGGGTAAAGCTGCAAGCTGCAAGAAAGAGCAGATGTACGCGTACTGCTCTTGCTTGTAGCTTGTAGCTGCTCTTACTTCTTGGCGGCCTGATACAGCGGCATGACCTTGGGAATTGCCGCCTGCAACGAGGCGATCCGGCTGTCAGAGGCCGGGTGAGTGCTCATGAACTCAGGTGGCGCGCCCTCGGACGCCTTGCTCATCTTGTTCCACAAGGTGATCGCGGCATTCGGGTCGTAGCCGGCACGCGCCGACAGTTCCAGGCCGATCAGGTCGGCTTCGTTCTCGTTGGCGCGGCTGTTGGGCAAGGTCATGGCGTAGTTCACCACCTGGTCTGCCAGCGCAATGCTGTTCTGGCCAAGGCCAAACAGCGCACCTGCGCCCTGGCGGGCCATTTCCACACCGTAAGCCTTGGACATCGCTTCGCGACTGTGTTCACGCAGCGCGTGGGCGATCTCATGCCCCACCACTGCCGCAATCTCGGCATCGGTAAGCTTGAGCTGGTCGATCAGGCCGGTGTAGACGATGATCTTGCCGCCAGGGCCGCAGTTGGCGTTGAGCTCATCGCTCTTGATCACATTGACCTCCCACTGCCACTGGGCGGCATCCGGGCGGAATTTCGGCGCTTGGGCGATCAGCCGGTCGGCAATCACCTGCACGCGCCTGGCATCGGCGCTGGACTTGTCCAGCACGCCCTTGTTCGACGCCTCGCCAAGGGTCTGCTGATACGACTGGGCGTACATCTGGTTGACCTCATCGGTCGAGAGCATGCTGAACATGTACTGCTTGCGCTCGACGCCGACAGCACCGCCGCTGGTGGTATTGACCGCCTGGCAGCCAGCCAGCAGGATGCCAGCGCTCAAGAGGCTGACGACAAAAGACTTACGCATGAAAACACTCCCTTTTTACATGCGGGATATCCTAGGCCGAGTCGCCCATGGGCTACCAGAGCCGCAGGGAAGATTTTCTTCGCCAGTACCGGCCTCATCAGGCCGGCGTCAGGCACTCGGGCGCATCCAGCTTCGGGTCATTGACGAAATTCGCCAGCGCCCGCTCACGTAGCGTGGCCGGTGGGCTGGCGAGCAGCTCATGCAGACGCGGCAGCGGTGTGTCAGGGGCCAGCCATGCGGCCTGCCCCGCCTCATCGAGAATCAACGGCCGGCGTTGGTTCATCGCCGCCTGGGTCACCACCGCACAGCTCAGCCACACCTGGTCCTGGACCGGGTAGGCTTCCCATATGGCCGCGAAATACAACGACGAACCCTCCCCCGGCGTCAACCAGTACGGCCGTTTGCGCACCGTGCCACGCCATTCGTAAAAACCGTTGGCTGGCATCAGGCAGCGCCGCAGACGTAACGCTTCGCGGAACATCGGTTGCTCGGCCAGGGTTTCGGCCCGGGCATGCGCGGGGGTGCGTGAGAGGTCAGTGAGCCAGGCCGGGGTCAGGCCCCAGCGCGCCTTGGCCAACTGCATCTGGCCGTCGACCTGGCGCTGGATCAGCACCGAAGCGCCGGGCGAGATATTCCATTGCGCCGGCTGACCGGCAGGAAAGCCTGGCAGGCTTGCCAGCACCTGGGGCCAGCGAAACAGGGCATAGCGTCCACACATGGGCGATTTCAGAACCTAGCAGATCAAGGTACCGGGATAGCTCTCCGGTTCGTCGCCGACAAGCGGCTGGGCGCCATTGTACGCATCGATCAGCTGCCGTGCGTAACCTGCCTGCTCATCGGCCACGGCGAGCCCGAGCAAGCCTTGCATCGGCAACTCGCCAACACCGCCCATCAGGTCACGGCCGATCAGGTGCACCTCGATACCCTCGCTGGCCAGCATGCCAGCGAGCATTTCTGCCTCCAGCAAGGTTTCCGGTTCGTAGATCCGCCGCATCAGGCATCGTCCTCGCGTCTGACTTCGAGCATCCATTCGTCGCCGTGCACCTGCAGGATGAACACCACCGGCTGACAACATACCTGGCAGTCTTCGGTATACATCTGGTCGCCACCAGAGATGTCCACGGTGGTTTCCACGCGCTCGCCGCAATAAGGGCAATCGTAGAAGTCGGTTTCCAGCATCGCGGCCTCCGCAGTGACTTATGCGTATAATTGCCGGTCTGTTTACAGGGCCTGCGTGTGTCCGAGCCGTTTTTCGGGCCCCACCCCTACTTTATTACCCTAGCCGTTTCCAACAAGAGAGCATGATGGGCGAATTCGATGCCATCCGACCGTACGACGATGCTGAGGTCCCTGCCGTGCTGGCACGCCTGCTCAGCGACCCGGCATTCCTCGATATCCTCACCCACTTCCGCTTCCCGCGCGCAGCCGGGGCACTCGGCTGGTTGCTCAAGCCGCTGATCGCCCGCCGCCTGCGCAAGGAGTTCGCCGGGGTTACCTGCGTGTCCACATTGCAGGACAAGGTCGAATACTACGTCGACCACACCATCGAGCGCGCTACCGACGGGGTCACGTACACAGGCGTCGAGCAACTCAAATCCGGTACCGCCTATCTGTTCCTGGCCAACCACCGTGACATCGTCATGGACCCGGCCTTCGTCAACTACGCGGTGTACCACGCAGGCCTGCCGACGCCACGCATCGCCATTGGCGACAACCTGCTGCAAAAGCCGTTCGTCAGCGACATGATGCGCCTGAACAAGAGCTTCATCGTCCACCGCTCGCTCACTGGCCGGCGCGAAAAGCTCGCGGCCTACCAACTGCTCTCGGCCTACATCAACCATTCGATCCGCAACGACGGCGCTTCGATCTGGATCGCCCAGGCCGAAGGCCGTGCCAAAGATGGCGATGACCGCACCGACTCGGCCATCCTCAAGATGTTCCACATGAGCCGCAAGGATGAGCCTTTCGGTGCGGTGATCCAGGGCCTTAACCTTACTCCGGTGTCGATCAGCTACGAGTACGACCCCTGCGACCAGGCCAAGGCGCGCGAACTGTATATCCGTGCGACTACCGGCACCTATCAGAAGGCGCCAGGTGAAGACGACAACAGCATCGCCAAAGGCATCACCGGCTACAAGGGCCGGGTACACATCAACTTCGCCCCGCCGGTAACCGCGTTCTACGAGGACACCAAGCAGCTGGCGCAGGAGATCGACCGGCAGATTCTGGGTGGCTACCGACTGTTCCCGGTGCACTACCTGGCCTACGCAATGTGGGGCGAAAAGGATGAGGCACTACAGGTGCCGAGCGCCGAGAAGCTGTTCCCGGCCGAGGAGCTGGCAAAAGCCAAGGAAGAATGGCAACGCCGCCTGGACGCCTGCCCGCAGGAGCAGCGGCCATACCTGGTGTTGCAATACGCCACGCCGGTGCGCAACCAGTATCAGGTCAGGCAACAGGCGCCGGTTGCCTGACCACAGGGGCCGCTTGGCGGCCCCGCATGGTTCAGATCCAGGTACTGAACCAGGACAGCAGCAAGGCCATCGCCAGGCAGGAAAAGCCCAGAATGTAGTAATAGCGCGGCACCCGCTGGTCGAATGCATCCACCAGCCCGTCATCCACTGCCAGGCTTTCGCGGGTGATGGCCTGGCGACGCCGTGCACTGTGCAGCAGCAACCCGCCCGGGCAGGTCATCAACAATGCCAGCAGATTGATCAGCTTGGTCGGATGGGCGGCCAGAACCCCCCAAAGCACTTGCAAGGACATCACGCAACCTCGGTCAGAACGCCAGCGAAGGCCGGCATTCTACCGAAGGCCGGCCCCGACGCCCGGACTTGGCGACAAAGTGTCACTAAATTTCATCTGTCACACGCTCGTCATCAAGGCAGGCCACCCTGTCGGCCTTTTCCCGAACCGGAGCGAGTACATGCTGCACGCCGAAAACCAGGACCGCCTCTATCTCATTGCCCAGAGCGATGAACAGCAGGCGTTGATCGATGGTTTTGCCATCAATGTCCAGGACCGCCAGTGGCTGGTGTATTGCGCCCTGGGCGGGCATGCGCATGAGCATTTGCCAGAGGTGGACCTGCTGACGGGCGTGAGCGTGCTGGATTTTCATATCCAAGCGGCCTGAGGCCTTCGAAAAACCAAAAAAAACCCGCTGCCTGGCACGCAGGCAGCGGGTTTGATCTCGGTACAGCGAAAAGCTTATTCGCCCAGCACCTGGCCGATGGTCGGGTCTTTGAACAGGCGGGTCAACGCATCGCTCAACACATCCCCCACCAGCTTGGTGTTGGTTTCCTGGTTGGGCGCCATGCCGAAGCGCTGGTCCAACGAGGCGCCGTAACGGCCGCTGTAACGGCGGTTGGCGTTCGACACATCAGCACGGAAGGTGGCGCCGATGGTGGCCTCGGTCACGTACAGGTTTTCCTTGGGCGACTGGTACTTCAATTCGGCCAGGGTCACGGTCAGTTGCGGCGCGTTGGAGGCGTTGGCCGAAGGGGTGAAGCCCAACAGGCGTACGGCCGCCTCGGCCTGAGCCTGCAGCTTGGGCACGATGTCATTGCCATTGACGCTGATGGTGCTGGTCTCGGGGTACATGCCACCACGAGTGCCCAGGGACTGCGAAGCCCGGCCGTCCACCACCTTGACCACCACCGGCTGGCCGTGGCCGACCGGGGCGAGCTGGGCGTTGAGCTTGGGTTGCGGGCTGAGTTGTTGCGGGCTGTGGGCACAACCGACCAGGCTCAGGCTGGCCACGGCAAGCAAACCGAACAACAGACGTTGCAACATGCGTGTTTCTCCAGAAAAAGCGGCAAAGGCCCACAGTATACCTAGCGGCACGCTACAAGCGGCAAGCTACAAGTAAAAGCAGACCGCACGGGGCGCAGGCGTCTTCTTGAGGCTTGCCGGTTGAAGCCAGGCCCTTCTGTCACACGCGGTTCATGGTCCTGCTGTTATCTTCGCTGCAAGCCCTAACACACAGGACTCGACACCATGGCCTCGCTCTGGACCCTGCTCTTCCAACGCCCGCGCCACAATACCTATGCACGCCTCGATGGCGAGGGCAACTGCCTGGGATTCAAGCAATGCAGCCAGCCACCATGCAGCAACGGCTGGGTGCAGGTCAAAGAAATCCAGCTTGCCTGGCTGGGCCGCCCGCTGCCCGCCAACGCCCGGGTTTGCGCCCATGCAAGCGGCCATTGGCAGCGGCGCACCCTGCCCGCCTGACAAACGCTGCAATAAAAAGCACGAATAACGACCTTTCTGCCCGCGACATCGTTATAATCTCCCCCCGATTATAAGGACGTCTCCTGATCGGGCCCCGCATTTGCCGTTTGACCCCGGCACCTTCACCGCTTCGCCCACAGAGAGCCTTCCACTCAGGTCTTGCATCGGCTGTCGTGCCTGCTTTTCCGGGCCTTCGCACTGCATGAACCTGCGGGTTGCCATCGCGCAGTCCCCTTTTGAGGTTCACGTCTCCAAAAGAGCGTGAAAAAAACGGTTTTCACAACTTCACGAGAGTGTGGCGAGCAAATGAACAGTCTGGCATGTGCAATAGCGACAGATGTGTCCCGAACAGCCCTGAACAGGCGGCTGATACGCTCATTTCACATGGGTGTCTGAAACCGCTCCATAACGCACGCACGACACCTTGACCATAAGTCGAATTGCCGCACCTGTGGCAAACGGCGTTCAATAGACGAACCCGAAGACTGATTTGGCGGTGTCCGCGGAAGTTGCAAGAACTGCGAAGAGTCGGACATGGCGATCCTGGCACACCTGGGGTCCTATGCTGTCAATTAGGTAGCTGTAGATTGTGGAGACGCGTTAAATGGCGCAGAACGAATCGGTTGATGTAGTACTGGTAGGCGCGGGCATCATGAGTGCCACCCTGGCCGTACTGCTCAAGGAGCTCGACCCGACCCTGAAGCTTGAGGTCGTCGAGGCGATGGACTCCGGGGCCGCGGAAAGCTCCAACCCCTGGAACAACGCAGGCACCGGCCATGCCGGCCTGTGCGAGCTGAACTACACGCCCCAGGCCGCCGATGGCAGCATCGACATCAAGAAGGCCGTGCACATCAATGCCCAGTTCGAGGTCTCGCGCCAGTTCTGGGCTTACCTGAGCAAAAAAGGCAATTTCGGCCCGGCCCGTGCCTTCATCAACCCTGTCCCGCACCTGAGCTACGTCGAAGGTGACAAGGGTGTTTCCTTCCTCAAGAAGCGTTTCGAGCTGCTCAAGCAGCACCATGCCTTCGCCGAGATGGAATACACCGAAGACAAGGCGGTGATGAATGAGTGGATGCCGCTGATGATGCCCGGCCGCCCGGCCGACCAGCACATCGCCGCCACCCGCGTGACCAAAGGTACCGACGTCAACTTCGGCGCACTGACCAACAAGCTGCTCAAGCTGCTGGGCGACTCGCAGAATGCGCAGGTCAAGTACAGCAAGAAGGTCGTCGGCCTGCGCCGTAACGGCGCTGGCTGGACCGTCAGCATCAAGGACGTCAACAGCGGCGGCAGCCGTGAAGTGGACGCCCGCTTCGTGTTCCTCGGCGCCGGCGGC
Organism: Pseudomonas sp. M2; assembly: GCF_015751845.1. Taxonomy (NCBI): domain Bacteria; kingdom Pseudomonadati; phylum Pseudomonadota; class Gammaproteobacteria; order Pseudomonadales; family Pseudomonadaceae; genus Pseudomonas; species Pseudomonas sp. M2. The sequence continues at coordinate 3,288,295 of NZ_JADOUD010000001.1, read as the reverse complement.
GCGGCACTGCCGCTGCTGCAACTGTCCGGCATCCCGGAGAGCAAAGGCTTCGGCGGCTTCCCGGTAAGCGGCCAGTGGCTGCGTTGCGACAACCCGGAAATCGTCAAGCAGCACCAGGCCAAGGTCTACAGCCAGGCCGCCGTTGGCGCGCCGCCGATGTCGGTGCCGCACCTGGACACCCGCGTGGTGGACGGCAAGACATCGCTGCTGTTCGGCCCGTACGCAGGCTTTACCACCAAGTTCCTCAAGCACGGCTCGCTGATGGACCTGCCACTGTCGGTGCGCATGGGCAACATCGGCCCGATGCTGGCCGTGGCCCGCGACAACATGGACCTGACCAAGTACCTGGTCAGCGAAGTGATGCAGTCGATGGAACAGCGCCTCGAGTCGCTGCGCCGCTTCTATCCGCAGGCCAAGGCTGAAGACTGGCGCCTGGAAGTGGCTGGCCAGCGCGTGCAGATCATCAAGAAGGACCCGAAAAAAGGCGGCATCCTGCAGTTCGGTACTGAGTTGGTGTCGGCACAGGACGGCAGTATCGCGGCACTGCTCGGCGCATCCCCTGGTGCGTCGGTGACCGTGTCGATCATGCTTGAACTGATCGAGCGCTGCTTCCCCGAGCAGGCCAAGGGCGCCTGGGCTGCCAAGCTCAAGGAAATCTTCCCGGCTCGCGAGAAGACCCTGGCCACCGATGCAGCCCTGTACCACAAGATCAGTGCCGACAACGATGAGGCGCTGGACCTGGTAGAGAACAGCCCGGCCAAGCACTACGCCTAACGCCCCTCGGGGTAATGCCAGTCAGGTAGGCGATCCAGGGCCGCTTTGCGGCCCTGATAACGCTAACTGACTGGCAATGCCCCTAGCGCGTTTTTTCTGGCGGGGATCTATCAGGCCCGGGCTTTTTCGATGATCTCGATGTATTCAGCCGCATTGCGCTGGTCGGCGATCACTTCGACGAAGGTCTTGCCCTGTTCGTCTTTGCCGTCCAGGTCCAGCCCGGCTTCGACGAAGAACCCTACGAAGCGCTCGAAATCGTCGACACGCAGGCCGCGGTAAGCCTTGATCAGCTTGTGCTGAGAAGGCGAAGTCACACCATCTGCAGGCTCAAACTGGAGAAACGACTTGATGTAGTCGTCGCTGATTTCGTCACCAATCACCTGCTTCTTGTCTTTGCGCATTGCCGGCTCCAACTGGACCATCACGAATTTCGAAGGCCGGCAGTTTACCCCCCACACGCGGCACGCCTCAACGCGTACGTACGGTACCGGTGTGCAAGTCGGCCCAGACATGGCCGTTGGAGTAGGTCAGAAACTGCACATACAGCGTCTCGTTGCGCAGCAGGTCCATGATCACGCGGTAGTCGCTGACCGGGTAGTTCAGGCTCAACGTGCGGGTCTTGTCGTCATACACAGGCTTTTTCAGGCTCTTGCCCGCCTCGCCATCGAAGGTGAGCAACACCTGGCTGATCGTCGCACCTTTACTCAACGGCTTGCCTTTGAGGCGCATCTGCAAGGAGGCGGTGATCGGAATTGGCTGTTGATCAGATGGGCGCTGCGCCCCAACCACTACCGAGTAGTCGGTTACCTGCAACAGTTGCTGGCCTGTCGGCGCTTCCTGGCGCAGGGCCTGGTCATCGGGCGGGAGAAACTGGCTGTGCAGCGGTGCGGCGGCAAGAGGCAGGCTGACTGCCAGCAACAGGGGAACGATCGCTCGCATGTAAGGCTCCTTGGCATGAAGGAGCACTCTAGCATGCTGCACAACGGGGGCTGTCAATCGAACTGCGCGAGCATCCAGGCATGATACCGGGCAACACCCTCTTCGCCTTCACGCGGCGCCCAAGGGGCATGCTCGCCGTCGGCCAACTGCCGGTACGGGCCGGCCTTGCACTCGAACAGAATGCTGTCTGCCTCGAGCACCACCAGGGAATGGAAGAGGCCCGGGCGCAGGTCCACGCCAAGGCACTCGCCACCGGCTTCAAGGACGCGCTTGTCGATCACTGCGCCCTGCTCATCGAACATGAGCAGCCCCAAGCGGCCTTTGAGCGCCAACAAAGTCTCGGCCTTGTCCTCGCTCAGGTGCCGGTGAGGCGCAATATAGGTGGACGGCTGCAAGCCCACTGCCAAGCGGTGACAGGGGTCTTGCATCTCATGGAAATTGTGATGGTAGCGACCACGCGGTGCGTCGGCGGCTTTCTGCGCCAGCCCGGCAAACAACGCTTGGTCGATGAAAGCAGGCTGGCTCATGATCAAAGTCCCTTGACGGCGAAGATGCCGTTCGCGTTACGCCAGTAACCCTTATAGTCCATGCCGTAACCAAAGATATAGCGATCGATGCAAGGCAGGCCGACGTAGCTGGCCTTGAGGTCCGGGCTGGCCTTGCGGTCATGGTCTTTGTCGATCAGCACCGCAGTGTGCACCGAACGGGCGCCGGCATGTTTGCAGAACTCGATGATGGCGCTGAGGGTGTGACCCTCGTCGAGGATATCGTCGACGATCAGCACGTCACGGTCGATGAACGACACTTCAGGCTTGGCCTTCCAGAACAGCTCACCGCCACTTGTCTGGTTGCGGTAGCGCGTGGCATGCAGGTACGAGGCCTCCAGCGGGAACTGCAGGTGGGTCAGCAGCTTGCCAGCGAAGATCAGGCCGCCGTTCATTACACAGAACACCACCGGGTTCTTGTCGTGCAGGTCCTTGCAGATCTGCTCGCCAACCTTGGCAATGGCCGCTTCGACTTCGGCTTCGTTGTAAAGGCAGTCTGCCTCGCGCATGACTTGACGGATGTGCTCGAGATCAGCGGACATTGCGCTCTCCAGGGGGGATTTTGGAAAAGCGGGCAAAGGTACGCATCCGCTCGTCACAGATCAAGCATTTATGGACTAACGTGCAAAAGGACTGCACGACAGCAAAGGCTGAATAGATTAATCTAGCGCGGTTTTTTTGCCCGCCTTTCGGAGCCCCCCTATGCCCACTCGTGAGATCCGCCACCCGCTGATCCGCCACAAGCTCGGCCTGATGCGCCGTGCCGACATCAGCACCAAGAACTTTCGCGAACTCGCCCAGGAAGTCGGCGCGCTACTGACCTACGAAGCCACCCAGGACCTGCCACTGGAAACCTACGAGATCGATGGCTGGTGTGGCAAGGTGCAAGTTGAAAAAATCGCTGGCAAGAAGATCACCGTGGTACCGATCCTGCGCGCCGGCATCGGCATGCTTGACGGCGTGCTCAGCCTGATCCCGGGCGCGAAGGTCAGTGCCGTGGGTGTCGCACGCAACGAGGAGACCCTCGAAGCACACACCTACCTGGAAAAGCTCGCCCCGGACATCAACCAGCGCCTGGCGCTGATCATCGACCCGATGCTTGCCACCGGCGGCTCGATGGTCGCCACCATCGACCTGCTGAAGAAGGCAGGCTGCAAGGAAATCCGCGCCATGGTGCTGGTTGCAGCGCCTGAAGGCATCGAAGTGGTGGAGAAAGCCCACCCGGACGTCCAGATCTACACCGCCTCGATCGACCAGCGCCTCAACGAACACGGCTATATCGTTCCGGGCCTGGGCGACGCCGGTGACAAGATCTTCGGCACCAAGCAGAAGGACGCCTGACCATGCAGGACGGCTTCAACGACCCGCTATGGCGCCAGGTCGTTTCGGGCGCGCAGATGCTCTTCGTGGCATTTGGCGCGCTGGTGCTGATGCCGCTGATCACCGGCCTGGACCCTAACGTCGCGCTGTTCACCGCGGGTATCGGCACCCTGCTGTTCCAGCTGGTCACCGGCCGTCAGGTCCCGGTATTCCTGGCCTCGAGCTTTGCCTTCATTACTCCGATCATCCTCGCCAAAGGCCAGTTCGGCCTGGCCGAGACCATGGGCGGCGTGATGGCCGCAGGCTTCGTGTACACCTTCATGGGCCTGATGGTGAAGATCAAAGGCACCGGCTTCATCGACCGCATGCTGCCACCCGTGGTGATCGGCCCGGTGATCATCTCCATCGGCCTGGCCATGGCACCGATCGCGGCCAACATGGCCATGGGCAAGGGCGGTGACGGCGCGGTACTGATGCCGTACAAGACCGCCATGCTGATTTCCATGCCGGCGTTGCTCACCACCCTGATCGTCGCGGTATTTGGCAAAGGCATCTTCCGCCTGGTGCCGATCATTTCCGGGGTGCTGGTAGGGTTTGCCCTGGCGTTCGCCTTTGGCGTGGTCGATACCGCCAAGATTGCCGCCGCGCCTTGGCTTGAGATCCCTAATTTCACCGCACCAGCGTTCAACTGGCAGGCCATCCTGTTCATCGTACCGGTCGCCCTGGCCCCGGCGATCGAACATATCGGCGGGGTGATCGCAGTCGGCAGCGTGACCGGCCGCGACTACCTAAAGAAGCCTGGCCTGCACCGCACCCTGCTGGGTGACGGCCTGGCCACCACGGCAGCCGGCCTGTTCGGCGGCCCGCCCAATACCACGTATGCCGAAGTGACCGGCGCCGTGATGCTGACCAAGAACTACAACCCGAAGATCATGACCTGGGCGGCGGTCTTTGCCATCACCCTGGCCTTCATCGGCAAGTTCGGTGCGTTGTTGCAGAGCATCCCGGTGCCGGTGATGGGCGGCATCCTCTGCCTGCTGTTCGGTTCGATCGCGGCGGTGGGCATGAACACCATGATCCGCCACAAGATCGACCTGGGCGAAGCTCGCAACCTGGTGATCGTGTCGGTGACCCTGGTGTTCGGTATCGGCGGCGTGCTGATCGGCAGCGGCGACGGCCCTGATGATTGGGGCCTGAAGGGCATCGCCCTGTGCGCTATCGTGGCCATTGCCCTGAACCTGATCCTGCCGGGCAACGATGGCTGGAAAAAAGAGAAGCTGGACCTGTAGGAGCGGCCTTGCGTCGCGAAAGGGCCGCACAGCGGCCCCTTCAATTCAAGCCTTTTCACACATCTGCGCCAGCACCCTCACCCACTCCGGGTGATCATTCAGGCACGGCACCAGCACCAACTCTTCGCCCCCTGCCTCGATGAACTGCTCCTTGCCGCGATCGCCAATTTCCTCCAGCGTCTCGATGCAATCGGCCACGAATGCCGGGCACATCACCAGCAGCTTCTTCGCCCCGGCCTTGGCCAGTTCATCCAGACGCGTCTCGGTATAGGGTTCGATCCACTTGTCTCGGCCTAACCGCGACTGGAACGAGACAGACCACTTGCCGTCCGGGATGCCCATCCTGGTGGCGAACGCCTTGGCCGACGCCAGGCACTGCCCCCGGTAGCACACCGCCCGCACTTCGGCACTGGCGTCCTTGCAGCAGTCCGCTGCCCGCAAATCATGCTTGCTACCAGGCATGAGCTTCTTCAGGTGCCGCTCCGGCAAGCCATGGAAGCTCAACAACAGGTGGTCGTAGTCCTGCTCAAGATAGGGCCGTGCACTGGCCACCAGGGCATCGATGTATTCAGGGTGGTCGTAGAACGGTTGCAGCACACGCAACTGCAAAGGCAAGGCGCGTTCGGCGACAGTCTGGTTGGCCAGTGCCACTACCGTAGTCACCGTGCTGTCAGCGAATTGTGGATAAAGCGGCGCCAGTGTCACCTTGCGCACACCTTGAGCGGCGAGGCGCTCAAGCACCTGCGCCAGTGCTGGCTCGCCATAGCGCATGGCGATTTCCACCGGACCATGGGGCCAGTGCTCGACCATCGCGGCCTGCAAGCGACGCGTCAACACCACCAAGGGTGAGCCTTCGTCCCACCAGATCGAAGCATAGGCATGGGCAGACTGCTCTGGGCGCTTGATCAGGATCAGCGACACCAGCAAGCGCCGCACCGGCCATGGCAGGTCGACCACGTAAGGGTCCATCAGGAACTGGTTGAGGTAGCGGCGTACATCGGCTACCGAGGTGGAAGCCGGAGAACCCAGGTTGACCAGCAACAGAGCGTGATCGGTCATGCAGCGTCCTATGTCAGAGGCGCCTGGACAGGTTGTCCAGGGCCGATTGCAGATCGTTGTAACGGAACGTGAAGCCCGCGGCCAGCAAACGCACAGGGCGTGCCCGCTGCCCACCAAGCAACAACGTCGACAGCTCTCCGAGGCCCGCCTTCAGCAGCAGGCCAGGCACCGGCAGCAGCGCCGGCCGGTGCAGCGCCCGGCCCAGGCGCCGGGCGAATTCGCGGTTACGCACAGGCTCTGGCGCGCAGGCATTATAAGGACCGCTGGCGTCCTTGTGCCGCAAGAGAAAATCTATCAGGGCGACCTGGTCGTCTATATGCACCCAAGGCATCCATTGCCGCCCATTGCCCAGCGGGCCGCCCAGCCCCAGCTTGAACGGCAGGCGCAGGCGCGACAGGAAACCGCCATCGCTGGCCAGCACCAGCCCCGTGCGCACCAACACCACGCGCAGCCCAAGGGCCTGCGCACGTTGCGCTGTTTCCTCCCAGGCAATGCACAGCTGGCTGGCGAAATCCTCGCGCACCGGCGGCGATACCTCGGTCAATTCACGCTCACCGCCATCGCCATACCAGCCCACCGCAGAACCCGAAATCAGCACTTCGGGACGTTGCTCACGGGTACCGAGCCAGCCCAGCAATTGCTCGGTAAGGCTGATACGGCTGGCCCAAAGCACATTGCGCCGGGCGGCGGTCCAGGGCCGGTCGGCAATCGGCGCGCCAGCCAGGTTGATCACGGCGTCCACCGGCTCGTCAGCGGCCAGTTCCTCCAGCTGGGCAATCCCGCGCACCCCGCTGCCACAGAGGCGCGCAACCTGATCAGGGCGCCGGCTCCACACGGTCAGGCGATGACCCTGGGCGAGCCAGAACGGGCAAAGATGCTGGCCGATCAAGCCAGTGCCGCCTGTCAGCAATATATGCATGGCTGTGTCCTCACAGAGTGCGGCGATGGTCTATTTTTACAACAAGGCACTTTTTTAACCCAACGCTCTCAGATAAACATAGGCCAACCTGCCCTATGAAGCGGAATAACCTTATACAAATTTTAAGTATTGTACAGGTTTGCCTGACAGCGTAGTCTGCTTACAGCACGGTTCGAAGAGGCCATCATGACAGTACCTATTGCCATCATCGGTGCCGGTATCGCCGGCCTTTCCGCTGCCCAGGCCCTGCAAAAGGCCGGGCAGTCCGTTCACCTGTTCGACAAAGGCCACGGCAGTGGCGGGCGCATGGCCAGCAAACGCAGCGAGGCCGGTGCGCTAGATCTTGGTGCCCAATACTTCACTGCGCGCGACCGTCGCTTCGTCGAGCAGGTGCAGCAATGGGTAGCCGCCGGCTGGGCCGAACAATGGAAGCCGCAGCTGTACAACTACCGTGACGGCGAACTGACGCCCTCGCCCGACGAGCAGACGCGCTGGGTCGGCGTGCCGCGCATGAGCGCGATCACCCGCGGCATGCTCAAGGACGTCACGGTGAACTTCGGCTGCCGCATTGCCGAAGTGTTTCGCGGCAAGCAGTACTGGCACCTTCAGGATACCGAAGGCTGCAGCCATGGCCCATTCAGCCGCGTTGTGATCGCCGTCCCCGCGCCCCAGGCCACGCCGCTACTGGCGGCCACCCCAAAACTTGCCGCCGTGGCAGCGGGCGTGGTGATGGAGCCTACATGGGCCGTTGCTCTGGCCTTTCAGACACCGCTGGACACACCGATGCAGGGCTGCTTCGTGCAGGACAACCCGCTCGACTGGTTGGCACGCAACCGCAGCAAGCCAGGCCGCGATGAGCAGCTCGATACCTGGGTACTGCATGCCACTTCCACGTGGAGCAAGCAGCATATCGACCTGGCCAAGGAAGAAGTGATCGAGCAGTTGTGGGGAGAGTTCGCCGAATTGGTCGGCTGCGTGGTGCCTGCAGCGTCCTTCTCCGTGGCACATCGCTGGTTGTATGCACGGCCGGCCGGCAGTCACGAATGGGGCGCGCTGGCCGATGCCGACCAAGGGCTCTATGCCTGTGGCGACTGGTGCCTGTCGGGCCGCGTGGAAGGCGCCTGGCTCAGCGGTCAGGAGGCGGCACGACGCCTGCTGGAGCATCTCGACTAAACAAAACTGCATAACTATACAAAAATACTAGTTTGCATAAGTTTGTGGCTGTGCTGGAATAACCTTGTACACGCGCGAATCAATGTACAAGTTTTCGGAGACAGCCATGCACGATCCATCCGCCCACAGTAAGCCCCGCATTGCCATCAGCTCATGCCTGACAGGCCACAGTGTGCGCTACAACGGCGGGCACAAGTCGTCCGATCTGTGCCGCACCCAGCTGGAAGAACACTTCGACTGGCTACCGGTCTGCCCCGAAGTCGCCATCGGCCTTGGGGTGCCCCGCGACCCGATCCGGCTGGTCGGTGACCCCGAACACCCGGCCGTCGTCGGGACACGCAACCCTGGCATGGACGTCACCGGCCCGCTCGCCAGTTACGGCGAACAGATGGCCGCCGAGCTTGACGATATCTGTGGCTACATTTTCATGCAGAAGTCGCCGTCCTGCGGGCTGGAGCGGGTCAAGGTCTACCAGGATAACGGTCACCCGGCAGTACAGGGCGGCAGAGGTGCCTACGCAGCGGCTTTCTGTGCCCGTCGCCCGGACCTGCCGGTCGAGGAAGAGGGGCGCCTGCACGACCCGGTATTGCGCGAGAACTTCATCAGCCGCGTCTACGCCTACGCGGACTGGCAGCGCCTGCTGGCCGAGGGTTTGAGCCGTGGCGCACTGGTGCGCTTCCATTCACGCTACAAGTACCTGCTCATGGCCAACAACCCGCAGGCTTACCGACAGCTTGGGCGCCTGCTTGGCAGCATGAGCCGGGACGATGACCCTCAGGTGATCGGGCCCCGCTATTTCAGCCAGTTGATGCAGGCGCTGCGTCGCTGCGCCAGCCGCGGCACCCATGGCAACGTACTGCAGCACCTCAGTGGCTACTTCAAGGACGCGCTGACGCAGCAGGACAAGGCCGAGCTGCAACACATCATCGACCAGTACCAGCAAGGGGTCGTACCGCTGGTAGTTCCGCTGACCTTGCTCAAACACCATTTGCGCAAGCACCCTGACCCCTACCTGCAGCAACAGACCTACTTACAGCCGCACCCCGATAGCCTGGGGCTACGCAATGCAGTCTGAAGCGCCCATGCCCATCGGTGAACTGGCACGCCGCACCGGTGTGAATCCGGTAACCCTGCGTGCCTGGGAGCGGCGCTACGGGCTGCTGAAGCCGCAACGTACAGCCAAAGGCCACCGCTTGTATGGCCGCGACCAGGTCGAACGCGTCGAAGCGATCCTGGCCTGGCTGGAACGGGGCGCATCGGTCGGCCAGGTGCGCGAGCTGCTCGACAAGCCACCCGGCGTCGCTCCCCAAGGCGACTGGCAAACCCGCCAGCAACAGTTGATAGAGGCCATCGCCAACCTGTCCCAGCGCAGCCTCGACCAGCAACTCAATCAAGCCATGGCGCTGTATCCGGCCATCACCCTGTGCGAGAAATTGCTGCTGCCATTGCTCGATAGCCTGGGGCAACGTTGGTGCAATTACTTCAATGCCAGGCTCGAACAGGTGTTCTTCCACACTTGGCTGCGCAGCAAGCTGGGCGCACGGGTCTATCACGACAATCAATCACTGCACGGCCCGGCCGTGTTGCTGGCCGAAGACAGTGATCACGCCTTCGACCCCAGCCTTTGGCTATATGCCTGGCTGCTGAGCAGCAGCGGCATCCCTGTCGAAGTGCTTGAAAACCCCGTGAGCGGAGTGGAGTTGCAACGTGCCGTCACCGCCCTGCAACCTCGCGCCCTGCTGCTGCACCTGGGCCCGCGCATCGATGGCCGGGCCCTGCTGCGTACCCTGCAGGGGATAGCAGGCACCAAGCTGCTGGGCGGCGCCACGATTTCCCTCCACCAAGCTCAACTGCACGGCTTCGGTGTGCCCGAGCTTTTCCTGTTCGATACCCCGCAGGCGGCATTGCGCACGCTGCAAGGCAATGACCGCCCGCCTGTAGAGTAGATGCCCATGCAACTGATCTGGCTGCGCAGCGACCTGCGCGTCAACGACAACACCGCCCTGAGCGCCGCCTGTGAACGCGGCCCTACCGTGGCCTTGTGGCTTGCCAGCCCAGGCCAGTGGCAGGCGCATGACGACGCTGCCTGCAAGGTCGACTTCTGGCTGCGTAACCTGCGCGACCTGCGCCAGTCACTGGAGGGCCTCAATATTCCGTTGCTGGTCCGCAGGATCGACACCTGGGAGCAGGCGGCCCAAACGCTGCTCGATGTGTGCCGCCAGCACAACATCGAAGCGGTGCACTGGAACGATGAGTACGGCATCAACGAAAACAGCCGCGACCAGGCGACCCGCGCGTTACTGGAAGCCTCCGGCGTTCAGGCTCACAGCTACCTCGATCAGCTGTTGTTCCGCCCCGGCACCGTGCTGACCCGCAGTGGTGATTACTTCCAGGTCTTCAGTCAGTTCAAGAAAGTCTGCCTGGAGCACCTGCACCGAAGCCTGCCGTCACAAGCACCTCGGGTAAAGCGCCAGGCCCCCGTGGGTATCGCCAGCGACCCCATTCCCCAGCACATCGATGGCTTCGACAAACCATCGCGCACCCTGAGCGAATACTGGCCTGCGGGCGAGGACGAGGCACAAGCCCGACTGGCACGCTTCGTGGACGAAACCATCGAGGACTACCATCACCTGCGCGACCTGCCGGCAAAACCTGGCACCAGCCAACTGTCGGCCTACCTGGCGGCCGGGGTGGTCTCGCCCCGCCAGTGCCTGCACGCCGCACTGGCGAGCAACCGCGGCGAGTTCGACAGCGGTAGTACCGGCACCCAGACCTGGATCAACGAATTGCTCTGGCGCGAGTTCTACAAGCATATCCTGACCGGTTATCCACAGGTGTCACGCCACCGAGCATTCCGCACACACACCGAATCGCTGCCTTGGCGCGACGCCCCTGCCGAGCTTGAGGCCTGGGAACAGGGACGCACCGGGTTCCCTATCATTGACGCGGCCATGCGCCAGTTGCTGCACACCGGATGGATGCACAATCGCCTGCGCATGATCGTCGCCATGTTCCTTAGCAAGAACCTGCTGATCGACTGGCGCCTGGGCGAACGGCACTTCATGCGCCACCTGATCGACGGTGATCTGGCCGCTAACAATGGCGGCTGGCAGTGGAGCGCCTCCACAGGCACAGACGCGGTGCCGTACTTCCGTATTTTCAACCCCGTTTCGCAATCGCAACGCTTCGACCCACAGGGGCATTTCATTCGCCACTGGGTACCCGAGTTACGCGGGCTGGATGAAAAAAGTATCCATCTGCCTACGCAAAACAAGGATCTTTTCGCCGAAAATTCGTACCATCGTCCTATAGTTGACCTCAGTAGTAGCCGCCAGCGTGCGCTGGAGGCCTTCAAGGGGTTATCGCGCAGGTAGGGTGAGGGGTCCGCGTATTGAATCATCCGCGAATTTTCTGGGTTACGGGAGCAGGTAGTGGTCTGGGTTTGGCCTTGGTGGAGCAATTGCTCGGGCTAGGGCACCGGGTAGCGACAAGCGGGAAGGATTGCCAGGCGCTCGATACCTTGGCAGCACAGCACGGTAGCCGCCTGTTGCGCCTGCCATGGCAGTTGCATGACGAAGACCAGGCGGCCAGCGCCTGCCTTGAGCTTTGTCATGCCTGGGGCGCGCTGGACAGCCTGATCATCAATGCAGGGGCCACCGATTATCTGCCGAATGCGGTATCGGCCACAGACGTGTTCGAGACGATCGTAAGCAGTAACCAGCTGGCGGCCGAGCACTGCCTGGGCCAGGCTGTACCGTTGCTGTTGAAAGGCGAAAAGCCGCAGGTAATGGCAATCTTCAACCGTTATTCGGCCTTGCAGTTGTATGCGCCCACGCGCGTCACAGCAGGCTGGAACAACACACCGCAGTGGTTTCGCGAGGCGCGCCAGTCGCTGAAAAATCAGGGCATTGACCTGACGGTGGTGGCGCCACATTCGTTGAAGACACCGGTCACCTCAGCTATGGCATTTCCTGAAGACTGGACACCGCAGAGCGCCGCGCAGGAGCTGCTGCAACGCTTGCCACTGCGTGAGCCGGAGCTTGTACTGGAGGTCACGAACCTGAGTAGCTTGTGGCCATTGTCACGCTAAGTGATGAGGAAGCATTGCCACCCACTTCGCGGCCCCGCGAAATGGGTGGCAATGGCAAACTCAGAGTGCCATGCGGTAATGCAGGCTGTAGCTCTCGACCCCATCGTTGGGCTGCTTGATGCCGGCGTTGGAATAGTGGATTGCCCGCACGCCAATCTCATGGCCACCTGCAAAGCGCAGCCCGAAACCGATTCGGTCTTCGAACTGGAACGACGAACCCAATTCGTTGCTTTCAAGCTCAGTGCTGGCAAATGCAGCCACGCCGATGCCCGCCTCGATGTAGGGCTTCACTGACTCACCAGCGAACTCATAGACGAATACCGGTGCGAAAGACAGGCTGTGGTTGCTCGCCGTCTCGTCGCCGTCCCAATAGGTGTAAGCCCCATCCCAATAACCGGTCAGCCGACCGACGCTCGTCTGCCACCAGCTGGCATCCCAGTTGGACTGAAGGCCCAGGCGGTAAACCTGGGTGGAGTCACCCGTCTGCCCTACCGATAACGAAACATCGGCAGCTTGCACTACCGCGATCTGTCCCAAAGTGACGGCGGCAGCCGCCGCCAAGCCGAGCAGTTTCCTCATGAGAAACATCCTTCTTTCCAATGCTGTTGTAAGTGTTCGCCTCATGGCAGGCAAAAAATAGAAATCAGGAGTGGGACGATAGTTCAGCTTTTTTTCACGTTTTTTTTACAACTGAAAACTTTGCACACTGCCCGACTTGTTCCACAGCACAGGGAGGATGTTTTCCAAAGATCGCGGATCGGCACTGGTCCAGAATGCAGCTTCGCGTGCCGGCCCCTCGGCCAGTAGTTCGCGCGCGGCCAGTAACCGTTGCAGTTGGCGCGCCACCGCCGCACCGGTATCGATGATAGCGACGTCGGCGGGCACCATCCCGGCCAGCAACGGGCGCAGGAACGGGTAATGGGTACACCCGAGAATCAGCGTATCGCAACCTGCCGCAAGCAAGGGCTGCAAGTAACCAAGCAACAGCTGGCGCAATTGCAGGCTGCCAAGGTCACCCGTCTCGATCAGCTCGACCAGCCCAGGGCAAGGCTGGGTGACCACGCGCACATCGTTGGCGAAGCGGTCGAGCAAGGCGGCGAACTTGGCGCTCTGCAAGGTGCCGGTAGTGGCCAGAACACCGACCACGCCGGAACGGGTGGCAGCAGCAGCAGGCTTCACCGCCGGCTCCATGCCTACCAGCGGCCAGTCCGGATAAAGCTCACGCAGGTCGGCAACTGCTGCCACGGTAGCGGTGTTACAGGCCAGCACCATCGCCTTGGCACCCTGCGCCTGGAAAAACTCGGCAATGCGCCGGCAGCGCTGGCGGATGTAGTCGGGGGTTTTCTCGCCATACGGCACATGCCCGCAATCGGCCACATAGAGCAGCGACTCGCTGGGCAGCAAGCGCTGGATCTCGGCCAGGACCGACAAACCGCCGACCCCGGAGTCCATCACGCCGACCGGTGCCGAGGGCTCAGCCATCGCGTTTGCCACATACCGCACAAGCCGGGTCACGCTTGACCCGCAGTTCACGCAGGCGCGTGCCCAGTGCGTCGATCAGCAGCAAGCGGCCCACCAGCGGCTCGCCAAAACAAGCCAGCAGTTTCATGGCTTCCAGCGCCTGCAGGCTGCCGACCAACCCAACCAGCGGGCCAATCACTCCGGCTTCGCTGCAGGTCAGCTCGTCTTCGCTGCCATGGCCATACAGGCAATGGTAGCAAGGGCTGTAATCGCGCCGAGGGTCGAACACCGACAGCTGCCCTTCGAGGCGGATGGCTGCACCACTGACCAGCGGCTTGCCGTGGGCGAAGCAAGCTGCGTTGACCGCCTCCCGGGTACCAAAGTTGTCGGAACAGTCCAGCACCAGGTCGACGGCCGCCACTGCAGCGGCCAGGGAGTCTTCATCCAGCGCCTGACGATGGGCGACCAAGGTAATTTCAGGATTGATGGCCTCAAGCCGTTGCAGCGCCGAGTCCACCTTGCTCATGCCAACGCTGCCACTGTCATGGATGACCTGGCGCTGCAGGTTGGTCAGGTCGACGGTATCGAAATCAGCCAGGTGCAGCTCACCTACACCGGCTGCTGCCAGGTAGAGCGCCACCGGTGAGCCCAGACCACCCAGCCCGATGATCAGCGCCTTGCTCTGCTTGAGGCGCAACTGGCCTTCGATGTCCACCTGTGCCAACAAAATCTGCCGGCTGTAACGCAACAATTCCTGATCGGTCAGCATGGCAAGCGCCCCAGGGAAATACGTTCATGACCGCCCAGGTCCTTGCGGCTGGCCACCTCGATGAAGCCTTGCCCGGTCAGCAGCGCGCGCACGGCAGGTGCCTGGTCGTAGCCGTGTTCGAGCAGCAGCCAGCCACCGGGCAGCAGATGCGCCGGCGCCTGGCCAACGATCAGCCGCAGGTCGTCCAGGCCATCGGCCCCGGCCACCAGTGCACTGCTGGGTTCGAAGCGCACATCACCGGCAGCCAGGTGCGGGTCTTCGGCAGCGATGTACGGCGGGTTGCTGAGGATCAGGTCGAAACGTTCAGCGTCCAAGGCACTGAACCAGTGGCTGGTGAGCACCTTGACGTTGCCCAGGCCCAAGCGCTGACGATTACGCTCAGCGAGCGCTACCGCTTCCTCGACCCGGTCCAGCGCCGTGACCTGCCAGGCCGGGCATTCGCTGGCCAAGGCCAGCGCTATCGCGCCGGTTCCGGTGCCCAGGTCGAGCACCTTGGCGGGCGTTGCAGGCTGCAACTCAAGCGCCGTCTCGACCAGAAGCTCGGTATCAGGGCGTGGGATCAACGTGTGGGGTGCCACTTCCAGGTCGAGTTTCCAGAAGCCCTGTTGGCCCAGAATGTAGGCAACCGGCTCACCGCCGCGGCGCCGATGCAGGTAGCCCGCGTAGGTCTGCGCATCCTCGCTGCTGACGATGCGTTCAGGCCATGTGTGCAGGTAGCTGCGCGACTTGCCGATGGCTGCCGCCAGCAGCAGTTCGGCGTCCAGGCGTGCGGTGGGCGAATCCGGCAGTTGCGCGTTGCGCAGCAGGCTGGCAATGATGGTCATCAGTCCCCCAATGCCGCCAGCTGATCAGCCTGGTATTCGGCCAGCAACGGTTCGATCACCGCGTCAACGCCCCCGGCAAGGATATCGTCGAGGGAATACAGGGTCAGGTTGATACGGTGATCGGTCACCCGCCCCTGTGGATAATTGTAGGTACGGATGCGCTCTGAGCGGTCGCCCGAACCTACCAGCAGTTTACGCTCGCTGGCGATGGCATTCTGCGCGGCGCTGGTCTGCATGTCATTGAGCTTGGCCGACAGCCAGGACATGGCTCGGGCCCGGTTCTTGTGCTGCGAACGCTCCTCCTGGCACTCCACCACGATGCCGGTAGGCAAGTGCGTGATGCGGATGGCCGAGTCGGTCTTGTTGACGTGCTGGCCGCCGGCGCCGGATGCGCGGTAGGTGTCCACGCGCAAATCAGCCGGGTTGATCTCGATTGCCACCTGTTCATCCGGCTCGGGCAGTACCGCGACGGTGCACGCCGAGGTGTGGATACGGCCCTGCGATTCGGTTTCAGGCACCCGCTGCACGCGGTGCGCGCCAGACTCGAACTTGAGCTTGCCGTAAACGCTGTCGCCTTCGACGCGGGCGATGATCTCTTTATAGCCGCCGTGCTCGCCCTCGTTCTCGGAAAGAATCTCGAGGCGCCAGCCACGCCGTTCGGCATAGCGCGAATACATGCGGAACAGATCGCCCGAGAAGATGGCCGCCTCGTCGCCACCGGTGCCGGCGCGAATTTCGAGGAACACGTTGCGCCCGTCATTGGGGTCTTTGGGCAACAGCATGCGTTGCAGCTGCGACTCCAGCACCACCAGCTGCTCCTTGGCTTCGCGCACTTCCTCCACGGCCATTTCGCGCATATCGGGGTCGGCGTCCTTGAGCAGCGCCTGGGCGCCTTCGAGGTCGTCCTGCACCTTGCGCCACTCTTTATAGGCGCCGATCACCGGCTCCACTTCAGCGTATTCGCGAGAATAGGCGCGAAAGCGCGCCTGGTCGGAAATGACTTCGGCATCACCGAGCAAGGCGGTGAGTTCCTCGAAGCGGTCCTGGAGCGTGTCCAGTTTGTTCAGCAGCGACGCTTTCATTGCAAGGATTTGTCCGTCGAGCCCTCGTTGAGGGCAAAGAGTTCCTGGGCCATGGCCAGCGCATCGAGGCGGCCCTCGGCCGAGAGCTTTTTCAGCTGCACGCTGGGCGCATGCAGGAGTTTGTTGGTCAGCCCCCGGGCCAGTTGCGCCAGTACGTCCTCGGGGTTGCCACCGTTGGCCAGCAGACGCTGGGCCTTTTGCAGTTCTTCGTCGCGCAGGCGCTCGCTTTGCTGGCGATAGGCGCGCAACACGTCGACCGCGGCCAGTTCGCGCAGGCGCACCATGAAGTCTTCGGCGCCCACCGAGACCAGCTCTTCGGCCGCCTGGGCTGCGCCCTGGCGGCTCTTGAGGTTTTCCGCGACCACTTCGTGCAGGTCATCGACGGTATACAAGTACACGTCGTCGAGCTCCCCTACCTCCGGCTCGATGTCGCGCGGCACGGCGATGTCGACCATGAAGATCGGCTTGTGCCGGCGCTGCTTCAGCGCGCTTTCCACCGCGCCCTTGCCCAGGATGGGCAACTGGCTGGCGGTGGAGCTGATGACGATGTCGCTGTGCGCCAGCTCTTGTGGGATATCGGCCAGCAGCACGGCGTGAGCACCGAACTGCTCGGCCAGCAGGCTGGCCCGCTCCAGTGTACGGTTGGCCACGACGATACGGCGCACGCCCTGCTCATGCAGGTGGCGGGCAACCAGAGTGATGGTTTCACCGGCGCCGATCAGCAGCGCCTGGCTGCGGCCCAGGTCGCTGAAGATCTGCCGCGCCAGGCTTACCGCAGCAAACGCCACCGACACCGGGTTCTCGCCGATCGCGGTGTCGGTACGCACCTGCTTGGCGGCGCTGAAGGTGGCCTGGAACAGGCGCCCAAGCAGCGGGCCGACGGTGCCAGCCTCGCGCGCCACGGCATAGGCCGACTTCATCTGGCCGAGGATCTGCGGTTCGCCAAGCACCAGTGAGTCGAGGCCCGAGGCCACGCGCATCATGTGCCTGACGGCATCATGCTCTTCATGGATATAGGCGCTGGCCCGCAGTTCATCTAGGCTCAGGCGGTGATAATCGGCCAGCCACTGCAGGACCGCCTCGGCGGACAGCTGATCCTGCTCTATATAGAGCTCGCTGCGGTTGCAGGTCGACAGGATCGCCGCTTCACGGCTGGCGGTCAGTCGGCAGAGCTGCTGCAGGGCGTCGACCAGCTGCTCTGGGGTAAACGCCACGCGCTCGCGTACGTCTACCGAGGCAGTCTTATGGTTGATACCAAGTGCAAGAAAGGCCATGCAAGGTCGCTGGTTGTGACGAGAAGCCGATAATTGTCCTCTTTCGCAGGTTTTAGAACAACCACCGTTCGCTATTGTCCCTATATACCAAGAGCATCACTGTAAACCGCGACCTTCGCGTGTGGGTTTGCCCCCGCGCTTGTGTCATCATGCTCCGACCGCCGGTAAGTCCTTCTAAGCCTCTTTATATGAACAGACCCTACGCACTGCTGCTTGCCTTCGCCCTGCTCCAGGGCTGCCAGAGCCTGGCCCCGCAAAAGGCCGAGCCTCCCGTTGCCGAAGCCGGCAAGGCCGAGCCCGTGGTGTATGGGTCGTTCAAGCAGGACACGCTCTACAGCCTGCTGGTGGCCGAGCTGGCCGGCCAGCGCAACCGGTTTGATATCGCCCTGGCCAACTACACCGACCAGGCCGAGAAAACCCAGGACCCGGGCGTGTCCGAGCGTGCCTACCGCATCGCCGAGTACCTCGGCGCCGACGAGCCGGCCCTGGATAGCGCTTTGATCTGGGCCCGCAACGACCCGCAGAACCTCGACGCCCAGCGCGCCGCGGCCATCCAGCTGGCCCGCGCAGGCCGCTATGACGACTCCATGACCTATATGGAGAAGGTGCTGCAGGGCCAGGGCGACACGCACTTCGACTTCCTCGCCCTGTCGGCCGCAGAGACCGACCAGAGCACCCGCGACGGTCTGATGCAGAGTTTCGACCGCCTGCTGGTCAAGTACCCCGACAACAGCCAGCTGGTGTTCGGCAAGGCCCTGCTGCTGAACCAGGACGGCAAGGCCGAAGAAGCCCTCGAACTGCTTGAATCACACCCGGCACAAAATGGCGAGATAGCCCCGACCCTGCTTCGTGCCCGCCTGCTCCAGGCCCTGGACCGCGGCCCGGAAGCCCTGCCGCTGCTGCGCGGGGCGATCCGAGACAACCCGGACGACAAGCGCCTGCGCCTGACCTATGCGCGCACCCTGGTCGAACAGGACCGCATTGCCGACGCCAAGGCCGAGTTCATCAGCCTGGTCCAGCAATACCCCGACGACGACGAGCTACGTTACTCGCTGGCGCTGGTATGCCTGGAGAACAAGGACTGGGACGAAGCCGAGAGCTACCTGCGTGAGCTGATCGAGCGCGACAGCAACGTCGACGCCGCCCACCTGAACCTGGGCCGCATCGCCGAAGAACGCCACGACCCGGCCGGCGCCCTGCGCGAATACGCACTGGTCGGCCCGGGCCCCGACTACCTGCCTGCACAATTGCGTCAGTCCGACATCCTCATCGCCAATGGTCGCGGCACCGAAGCGTCACGCCAGCTCGCCGAGGCGCGCGAGGCGCAGCCGGAACTCGCCATCCAGCTTTACCTGATCGAGTCGGAAAGCTACAGCAACAACAACAAGGACGCCCAGGCCAACCAAGTGCTGCAGCAGGCCATTCAGCGCTACCCGGACGACCTCAACCTGCTTTACACCCGCGCCATGCTGGCCGAAAAGCGTGACGACCTGCCGCAGATGGAAAAAGACCTGCGCGCCATCATCGCCCGCGAACCGGAAAACGCCATGGCGCTGAACGCCCTGGGCTATACCTTGGCTGACCGCACGACCCGTTACGCTGAAGCCAAGGCCCTGATCGAAAAGGCCTATCAGCTGACCCCGGACGACCCGGCAATCCTCGACAGCATGGGCTGGGTCGCCTATCGCCTGGGCAACCTCGAAGAGGCCGAGCGTTACCTGCGCCAGGCCCTGGAGCGCTTCCCCGACCATGAAGTGGCTGCTCACCTGGGCGAGGTTCTGTGGGCCAACGGCAAGCGCCGTGAAGCTCGCCAGGTCTGGGCCAAGGCCTTCGAGGCCCAGCCCGACAGCCCTATCCTGCGCAAGACCGTCTTGCGCCTGACCGGATCCGAGACCCTTTAACGCCATGTTTTTGCGCCATTGCATCACCTTTACCCTGATCGCCCTGCTGGCCGGCTGTGCCGGCTTCGGTAGCCGGGAGGCCCTGCAGGGCCACGGCGACCCACAGCAGTGGCGCGCCCATAAAGAGCAACTGAGTAGCCTTGACGGCTGGCAGATCAACGGCAAGGTCGGCATCCGCGCCCCGCGCGACTCCGGCAGTGGCACGCTGTTCTGGTTGCAGCGCCAGGACTATTACGACATCCGTCTGGCCGGCCCGCTGGGCCGAGGCGCAGCACGCCTGACCGGCCGCCCCGGCGGCGTGGTACTGGAAGTGGCCAATCAGGGCCGCTACGAAGCCGCCAGCCCCGAAGCGTTGCTGGAAGAACAGCTGGGCTGGCAATTGCCGGTGTCGCACCTGGTCTGGTGGGTGCGTGGCCTGCCCGCCCCCGACAGCAAGAGCAAGCTGACCCTCGATGGCGACAGCCGCTTGGCCAGCCTGGATCAGGACGGCTGGCAGGTGCAGTACCTGAGCTACACCGAACAGAACGGTTACTGGCTGCCCGAGCGCCTGAAGCTGCACGGCAAGGACCTCGACGTGACCCTGGTGGTCAAGGACTGGCAGCCACGCCAGCTGGGGCGCTGACCGATGCACAGGCTCACCCTGCCCGCCCCGGCCAAGCTCAACCTGTGGCTGCACATCATCGGCCGCCGCCCGGACGGTTACCACGAACTGGAAACCGTCTTCCAGTTCCTCGATCACGGCGACGAGCTGACTTTCGCCCTGCGTGAAGACGGCGCGATCCGCCTGCACACCGAGATCGAAGCGGTGCCCCACGACAGCAACCTGATCGTGCGCGCCGCGCGCAAGCTGCAGGAACAGTCCGGCACCGGCCTTGGCGCCGATATATGGCTGACCAAGGTGCTGCCCATGGGCGGCGGCATCGGCGGCGGCAGTTCGGATGCAGCGACCACACTGCTGGCGCTGACGCACTTGTGGCAACTGGATTGGGACGAAGATCGCCTGGCTGCCCTGGGCCTGACACTGGGTGCCGACGTGCCGGTGTTCGTGCGTGGCCATGCAGCATTCGCCCAAGGAGTGGGTGAGCAACTGACGCCGGTCGACCCGGCCGAACCCTGGTACGTCGTGCTGGTGCCGCAAGTGTCTGTCAGCACAGTAGAAATTTTTTCACATCCACAGTTGACACGTGATTCCCTCCCCCTTAAGATGCGCCCCGTTCCCGAGGGAAACAGTCGAAATGACTGCCAACCGGTGGTAGAGCAGAGTTACCCGGAAGTTCACAACGCGTTGAATTCACTGGGTAAATTCACTGAAGCTCGATTAACCGGCACTGGAAGTTGTGTGTTTGGGGCCTTCCCAAGCAAAGCCGAAGCTGATAAAGTTCTGGCCCTTCTTTCAGCGACCCAAACAGGGTTTGTGGCGAAAGGAAGCAATGTTTCGATGTTGCATCGTAAGCTGCAAAGTCTGGTCAAGAAGTCGAGTGCCTAGCGCTCGCAGCAACAGATACAGGGGCGTCGCCAAGCGGTAAGGCAGCAGGTTTTGATCCTGCCATGCGTTGGTTCGAATCCAGCCGCCCCTGCCATTTTCCTTATACTCATCCAGGTATACCCTCAGCCTCCAGGTACTGCGCGTGTCCAAGATGATGGTCTTTACGGGGAACGCTAACCCCGATCTGGCTCGGCGTGTCGTACGTCAGCTGCATATCCCTCTCGGTGACGTCTCTGTCGGTAAATTCTCCGACGGTGAGATCAGCACTGAGATCAATGAAAATGTCCGCGGTAAAGACGTCTTCATTATTCAGCCGACCTGTGCCCCGACCAACGATAACCTGATGGAACTGGTAGTGATGGCCGACGCCTTCCGCCGCTCCTCAGCATCCCGAATCACCGCCGTGATTCCTTACTTCGGATACGCCCGCCAGGACCGCCGTCCGCGTTCGGCACGTGTAGCCATCAGCGCCAAAGTCGTCGCTGACATGCTCACTGTCGTGGGTATCGACCGTGTTCTCACCGTCGACCTGCACGCTGACCAGATCCAGGGTTTCTTCGATATCCCGGTCGACAACATCTACGGTTCGCCCGTACTGGTCGACGATATCGAAGACCAGCGTTTCGAGAACCTGATGATCGTCTCCCCGGACATCGGTGGTGTCGTGCGCGCACGTGCCGTCGCCAAGTCCCTGGGTGTCGACCTGGGTATCATCGACAAACGCCGTGAAAAGGCCAACCACTCCGAAGTGATGCACATCATCGGCGACGTCGAAGGGCGCACTTGCATCCTGGTAGACGACATGGTCGATACCGCCGGCACCCTGTGCCATGCGGCCAAGGCACTGAAAGAACACGGCGCGGCCAAGGTTTATGCCTACTGCACGCACCCTGTCCTCTCGGGCCGTGCGATCGAGAACATCGAGAAGTCGGTACTGGACGAGCTGGTGGTGACCAACACCGTTCCGCTGTCCGCCGCTGCTCAAGCCTGTGACCGTATCCGCCAGCTGGATATCGCACCGGTAGTCGCTGAAGCGGTGCGCCGCATCAGCAATGAAGAATCGATCAGTGCGATGTTCCGCTAAGCGGAATACGTGTTGATATGAAGCGCCCCGCCCCAGCATGTGTTGGGGCGGGGCTTTTTTGCCATCCCCGTTGGCGCTGGTCGCAAACGCCCTCGGGGGGCTATTTTGGAGAAACAAAATGACTGATTTCACTCTGAACGCCCAAGTGCGTAGTGACCTGGGGAAAGGTGCGAGCCGCCGCCTGCGTCACTCGCTGAACATCCCGGCCGTTGTATACGGTGGCGATAAAGAAGCTCAATCCCTGACCATCGTGGCCAAGGAAATTGCCAAGCTGTTCGAAAACGAAGCTGCCTTCAGCCACGTTATCGAGCTGAACGTCGACGGCGCCAAGCAGAACGTCGTAGTCAAGGCCATGCAGCGCCACCCGGCCAAAGGCTTCATCATGCACGCCGACTTCGTTCGCGTCGTTGCTGGCCAGAAGCTGACCGCTGTTGTTCCAGTGCACTTCATCAACGAAGAAGCCCCGGTCAAGAAAGGCGGCGAGATCTCGCACGTTGAATCGCAGATCGAAGTTTCCTGCGAAGCCAAAGACCTGCCTGAGTTCATCGAAGTCGACCTGGGCAACGCTGAAATCGGCACCATCATCCACCTGTCGGACCTGAAAGCTCCGAAAGGCGTAGAGTTCGTCGCTCTGGCCCACGGTGATGACAAAGCTGTTGCCAACGTTCACGCGCCACGCGTTGCTCCAGAAGCTGAAGAAGGCGCCGCTGAGTAATCCACTCGCGCGCCGGTGTTGATCGGGTTACAGTGCCGCGCACCGTAACCCACCAACTCCAAGGAAGAGCCCCTACGTGACCGCCATCCAGTTGATCGTCGGCCTGGGTAACCCCGGCCCCGAATACGAACAGACCCGGCATAACGCAGGGGCTCTTTTCGTTGAACGCATTGCCAGCGCCCAGCGCGTCTCCTTGACCGCTGACCGCAAGTATTTCGGCCTGACGGCTAAATTCAGCCATCAGGGCAACGACGTTCGTCTGCTCATCCCCACCACCTACATGAACCGTAGCGGCCAGTCCGTGGCGGCTTTGGCCAATTTCTTCCGCATCAAGCCGGAAGCGATCCTGGTGGCGCATGACGAACTCGACCTGCCTCCAGGCGTCGCCAAGCTCAAGCGCGGCGGTGGCCATGGTGGGCACAACGGCCTGCGCGATATCATCGCGCAGCTCGGCAACCAGAACGACTTCCACCGCCTGCGGCTTGGCATCGGCCACCCGGGTGACGCCAAACTGGTCTCCAACTTCGTCCTGGGCCGCGCGCCGCGCGCCGAGCAGGAGAAGCTCGACGCCAGCATCGATTTTGCCCTCGGCGTGCTGCCGGACGTGCTTGCCGGCGACTTCGCCAAGGCAATGCGCGAGCTGCACAGCCAGAAGGCCTGATTTCCTAGAGAGGGGAATACCCATGGGTTTCAATTGCGGCATCGTCGGCCTGCCCAACGTCGGCAAGTCCACCCTGTTCAACGCCCTGACCAAGTCTGGCATCGCGGCGGAGAACTTCCCTTTCTGCACCATCGAGCCGAACAGCGGTATCGTGCCGATGCCCGACGCGCGCCTGGCTGCGCTGGCGGAAATCGTCAAGCCTAATCGCATCCTGCCGACCACCATGGAGTTCGTCGACATCGCCGGCCTGGTGGCCGGTGCCTCCAAAGGTGAAGGCCTGGGCAACAAGTTCCTCGCCAACATCCGCGAGACCGACGCCATCGCCCACGTGGTGCGCTGCTTCGAAGACGAAAACGTGATCCACGTTTCCAACAGCGTCGACCCCAAGCGCGACATCGAGATCATCGACCTGGAGCTGATCTTCGCTGACCTGGACAGCTGCGAGAAGCAACTGCAGAAGGTCACCCGCAACGCCAAGGGCGGCGACAAGGAAGCCCTGGCGCAAAAGGCAATCCTGGAAAAGCTGATCCCGCACTTCACCGAAGGCAAGCCGGCACGCAGCCTGATGAAGAACATGGCCGACGACGAGAAAGCCGTCATCCGTGGCTTCCACCTGCTGACCAGCAAGCCGGTGATGTACATCGCCAACGTGGCTGAAGACGGCTTCGACAACAACCCGCACCTGGACGTGGTCAAGGCCATCGCCGAAGAAGAAGGCGCAGTTGTGGTGCCAGTGTGCAACAAGATCGAAGCCGAGATCGCCGAACTGGACGACGGTGAAGAGAAGGACATGTTCCTCGAGGCCCTGGGCCTGGAAGAGCCTGGCCTGAATCGCGTGATCCGCGCCGGTTACGAGCTGCTCAACCTGCAGACCTACTTCACTGCCGGCGTGCAGGAAGTGCGTGCCTGGACCGTCCGCATCGGCGCCACCGCGCCTCAGGCGGCCGGTGTGATCCACACCGACTTCGAAAAAGGCTTCATCCGCGCTGAAGTGGTGGCCTATGACGACTTCATCCAGTTCAAGGGTGAAGGCGGTGCCAAGGAAGCCGGTAAGTGGCGCCTGGAAGGCAAGGACTACATTGTCAAAGACGGCGATGTCATGCACTTCCGCTTCAACGTCTGAGTTGTAAGCACGGGCTTGATACAGGCCGAGTAAAAAACCCTTGAAGCCTCGCGGCTCAAGGGTTTTTTTTGGTGTTCACAGGGCTTTGCTGATACGCCTGGGCGAGTGTCTGGATTGCTGAGGCCTGCGCAGGACAATTCCCAAGCTATCTTGAATTGAAGCATTCGGTTTCAAGTTGGTAATTGGCTTACATCTGGGGGCTGCGCAGTGGCGCCCATTCGGGCCAGCCCACTAAAAGCACTTTCATGCGACCTCCGCCCAGGAGCCACCACCATGCATGAAACACCGCCCCGCCCCGGCTTCGACTGGCAACGCTGGCTCCCTGGGCTGGCCACCCTGATGCACTACCAGCTCGCCTGGCTGCCCAAGGACATCGCTGCCGGGCTGGTGCTCACCACCATGCTGGTGCCCGTGGGCATCGCCTATGCCGAAGCCTCCGGTGTACCCGGCATCTACGGTTTGTATGCGACCATCATTCCATTGCTGGCCTACGCCTTGTTCGGCCCCAGCCGAATCCTGGTGCTCGGCCCGGACTCGGCGCTGGCCGCGCCGATCCTCGCCGTGGTGGTGCAGTACGCCGCCAGCGACCCACAGCGAGCCATTGCCGTCGCCAGCCTGATGGCCCTGGTGGCCGGCGCCTTCTGCGTGATCGCCGGCCTGCTGCGCCTGGGCTTCATCACCGAGTTGTTGTCCAAGCCTATCCGCTATGGCTACATGAACGGCATCGCGCTCACCGTGCTGATCAGCCAGTTGCCCAAGCTGTTCGGCCTATCGATCGACAGCCAGGGCCCCCTGCGCGACCTGTGGTACTTGGCGAAGACCTTGATCGCCGGCCAGGGGCACTGGCCCAGCTTTGCAGTCGGCGGCGCCAGCCTGGCGTTGATCCTGCTGCTCAAGCCCTACAAGCGCCTACCGGGCATCCTCATCGCCGTGGTGCTCGCCACCCTGGCGGTAAGCCTGTTAGACCTCGACCAGATGGGCGTGAAAGTACTCGGTGAACTACCCCAGGGCTTGCCCAGCTTCGTCTTTCCCTGGGTGACCGACATCGACCTGGTCGAGGTACTGCTGGGTGGTATCGCCGTGGCGCTGGTGTCGTTCGCCGATACCAGCGTGCTGTCACGCACCTACGCGGCGCGCCTGAAAACACCGGTCAACCCGAACCAGGAAATGTTCGGCCTGGGCGTGGCCAACCTGGCCTCCGGGCTGTTCCAGGGCATCCCGATCAGCAGCAGCTCGTCGCGTACTCCGGTGGCCGAGGCGGCCGGCTCAAAGACCCAGCTTACCGGCATCATCGGTGCGGTGGCTGTGACAATCCTGTTGTTGGTCGCGCCCAACCTCCTGCAACACCTGCCCAACAGCGCACTGGCCGCAGTGGTGATCGCGGCGGCACTGGGGCTGTTCGAGTTTGCCGACCTCAAGCGCATCTTTCGCATGCAGCAATGGGAGTTCTGGCTGTCGTTCACCTGCTTCGTGGGGGTTGCGGTGTTCGGCGCCATCCCCGGCATCTGCATTGCCGTGGCGATTTCGGTGATCGAGTTCCTGTGGGATGGCTGGCGGCCGCATCATGCGGTGCTCGGGCGGGTGGACGGCACCCGCGGCTACCATGACGTGCAGCGTTATCCACAGGCTCGCAGAGTACCGGGGCTGGTACTGCTGCGCTGGGATGCGCCGCTGTTCTTCGCCAATGCCGAGCAGTTTCAGGCCACGGTGCTGGCGGCGGTGGATGAGTCGCCCACCCCCGTGCAGCGGTTGGTGATCGCAGCGGAACCGGTGACCAGCATCGATATCACTTCGGCGGACATGCTGGCCGAACTCGACCGGGCGCTGGAGGCCCGGGGAGTCGAGTTGCAGTTCGCCGAGATGAAGGACCCGGTGAAAGACAAGATGAAACGGTTCGAATTGTTCCAGCACATGGGCGAGACGGCGTTTCACCCCACTGTCGGTGCTGCGGTGGATGCTTATCTGCAGGACACCGGGGTGGACTGGAAACCATGAGCCGCTAAACGGCCCTGAGCCGACGCCGGTCGAGCCATATCAGCAGGGCACTGGCATACAGCGACACGGCCAGAAACAACGCCATGCGCACCGCAAACGCCCGGTAGACGTCCTGGCCGGCTGCACTGTCCTGCACTGACTGCCCCAGCAGGATAAGCAGCGTGGTCAGGCAACTCACCCAGTACGCCGGGCTGTGCCGCGTGCTTACCACGCGGTAGAGCCTGCGCCCCTGCCACAGCGTGAACAGCAGCACCCACAGGAAAAACATCCACACGTGCACGAACACGCTCAATGCCGCCCACATGAGCATCGCCAACACCCCCGCCAGCACCGTCGAGCCTATCAGCTCACGGCTGGCATGCCGGGCCCGGGTCTCGCCAGCCTGCTGCCCAAGGCTCACCGCCTTCATGATAAGCGGCATGAACGCGTCGGGCGCGATCAGCGCCAGCAGGAACGCCGGCATGACGATCAGCGTGGCACGCAAGGCTATCCAGCCGACATCGGCGCGATCGGGCAATGGCGGCGCAGGTTGCGCAGGCGCATCCGCAGGTTCTGGAACCAGCACATGGGCCAACGCCGTCCCCAGCACCGCCAGCAGCATGCCCTTGGCCATCGCCTCGACCACCATGAGCGCCAGGGTGAAATCGCTGGTACCGGCAGCGGCGATCATGGTCAGGCCAACCACCAACAGGTTGGCCAGCAGGCCGTTGCCACCCTTGAGCGCATAGCGCAACACCAGAAATACCCCCACACCGACCAGCAACACGCCACTCACCGGCGCATGGCGCAACAGGGGTATCAGCAAAAGGCCGCTGCCACAGCTGAGCAACACCAGTATCGCCAACATCGGTGCGGCCTTGATCGGCAACGGCTCGCTGCGCATGGCCAACAACAGCACTGCGAACACCGGCGCAAGTATGGGCACCGGCAGGCCCAGGCCAAAACTCGCCACCAGGCATAGCGCCACGCCCAAGGCCAGGCGCAGCGCGCGCAGGCGTCGCAGCTCAATAGGCATAGGACAGCCAGCTCATCAGCCACATGAACACACGCCCCAGAAGGTTCAAAGGGTTACCTTCGCCGGGCAGGGCCATGACTTCGGCCTGACCGCCCACACGCAGCCCGGACCTGTCTGCAAGTTGGTCTCGGTCGAGCTCGACGATCACCGGGAAGCGCTGCGCCGAGCGTAGCCATTCGCGGCTGTTCTGTACGGTCGGCAAGGCGCCCGGCGGCGTACCCTGCCCCACACTCACGCCATAGCCGATGCTGCGGATATGCCCTTGCAATACCTTACCGGGCATGGCGTCCAGCACCACCAGCACCGGTGTACCAGGGCGCAGACGACCGAGGTTGTTCTCGGTCATGTCGGCGCTTATCCACACGTCGTGGATGGCGATCAGGGTCATCATCGCACTGCCGGCGGGAACATAGTGGCCCACGTCAGTGCGCAGGTCAGTGATCAGCCCATTGGCATCGGCGCGCACCACGGTGCGGGCCAGGTCCAGGCGGGCCTTTTCGACATTGGCCGCCGCACTGCGCAATTGCGCGTTGTCCGCCTCCACCCCGCCTTGCTGCTCCCGCGCCCGTTCGACTTCCGCACGGGCTGCCGCCACCTGGCTGATGGCCTGGTCGCGGGTCGCCTGCGCCCCTTCAAGGCGACGGACAGACACTGTACCTGGGTCTTCTTCGATCAGCCGTTTGAGCCGCTCGGCATCCTGGCGGGCCTTGCGCTCGTTGGCCTGGGCCGCCACCAAGGCGGCCTTGGCCGAGTCGATGCCGGCGGTATTGGCGCCGATCTGCCGGCGTACCGTATCCAGATCTGCCTGGGCGCGGGTCAAGGCAATGCGGTACTGCTCCTGATCCAGCTCGAACAGCACATCACCCTGGCGCACTTGCTGGTTGTTGCCCACCGCCACGCGCTTGACCTGCCCGGCAACTTCAGCGGCCACGGGCACCACATAGGCTTGCAGACGAGCCTGCTGGGTGTAAGGCGTGAACCGGTCGGCAAGCAGGTACCAGACCAGGCTCACGATGATCAGCACCAACACCCAGTGCATGGCGCGGTCAGGGGGCGTGTCCACGGCGTCACTCATCAGGGCTCACCTTGTTCAGGGTCGGCGGGGGCCGGCTCGTCCAGCAGGTCACCCCAATCGGTACGGTTTTCCATCTGCTGGCGGGTGGCCGGGTCAACGGGCTTGCGCTGGTTGTCCCAACCACCGCCCAGCGCTTTGTACAGCGTCACCAGGCTGCTCACTGCGTTGCCCCGGCTGACCAGGTAGCCGTCCTGCTGCTGCAACAGCAGTTGCTGGGCATCGAGCACGCGCTGGAAATCGGCAAAACCTTCCTGGTACTGGGCGCTGGCCAGGCTCAGCGAGCGCTGGGCGGCCTGCGAGGCCTCCTGGCGAATGCTGGCGCTCTGCAGCGAACGCACCAGGCCACTGGCGGCGTCATCGGCCTCACGCGCAGCTTCACGCACCCCTTGCTGGTACAGCTCGATCAACTGCTGCAGGCGCGCATCCTCGACACGCACGGCATTCTTGCGGCGGCCGTAGTCGAAGGGG
This sequence comes from Pseudomonas sp. M2, assembly GCF_015751845.1. Taxonomy (NCBI): domain Bacteria; kingdom Pseudomonadati; phylum Pseudomonadota; class Gammaproteobacteria; order Pseudomonadales; family Pseudomonadaceae; genus Pseudomonas; species Pseudomonas sp. M2. Next base: position 3,259,254 of record NZ_JADOUD010000001.1, on the reverse strand, counting down.
CTCCATAGCAGGCTTGGCCCGGCAGCCAGGTCGAAGGTGTTGGGCAGTTGATTGGCCGATACGAAAGTCCAGCCGATGCTGCCCAGCAGGCTCAGCTGTGGATAAAGATCCGCGGTGGCCACCCCGACGAGTGCCGACTGCGCCGCCACGGCTTGCTCGGCGGCACGAATGTCGGGGCGCCGCTGCAGCAGGCTGGCGGGCACGTCCTGCAACACAGCCCGGTCCGGCAGTGGTAACTGGCCGTACCGCGCAGCCAGCTGCGGCAACGGCCCGGGCGGCCTGCCGAGCAATGCGCAGAGCACATTGCGCAAGGCATTGAGCTGGTTTTCGAACTCGGGAATCGTGGCCTGAGTTGCCAGATACTGGGTACGCGCCTGCTGCCAGTCGAGCTCGTCGTTCTCGCCGTGGCGGAACAGCCGCTCGGTAATTTGCAGGCTACGCGCCTGGCGCCTGGCGTTCTCCGTTGCTATCTGCAGCCGCGCCTCGGCGGTGCGCAGGGCAAAGTAGGTGTCGGCCACCTGCGCACGCATCAGCAGCATGGCGTCGGCGTAATTGGCCTGGGACGCGAAATAAGCGGCATCGGCGCTTTCGATGGCGCGGCTGAAACGCCCCCAGAAATCGATCTCCCACCCGATATCGAAACCCACGCTGGACTGCCAGAACACCGAATCGCGGGCGCTGTCGGTGCCGGACTGGTCCTGTTTGAGGTACAGGCTCTGCCCACGCAGTTGCTGCAACTGTGGATAACGCCCGGTCTGGACGATGGCCAACTGCGCCCTGGCCTCGGCGACGCGCAGGCCGGCCAGGCGCAGGCTGGTGTTATTGGCGTCGGCCTCGGCGATCAGTGCGTCCAAGGCCGGGTCGGCAAACACTGCCCACCACTGGCGCAGCTCCGGCTGCTCAGCCCTGCGCTGGGCCTGCTCGAGCAATGGCGTGCTCCAGCTGTCCAGCCATGGGTGCCGGGGCGTCTCATAGTCCGGGCCGACCTGGGTGCAACCGGCCAGCACCATCAGCAGGCTCAACCCACAGCAGCGCCTGGGCATGGCAGGCCTTGGCTCAGGCTGCCGGCGGCGCGGGTTGCTCCGGCACCTGCAAGGCCACCCATTGCCAGAACAGCACGTAGGTCACAGCGAGGATCACCGGGCCGAGGAACAGCCCGATGATGCCCTTGACCACCATGCCGCCCAGCGCACCGATCAACACCACCGGCATCGGCACATCCACCCCGCGGCCCAGCAACAAAGGTTTGAGCACGTTGTCGGCAAGCCCGGCGACGAAGGTGTAGACAGCGAACACGATAGTGACCACGGTGAAGCCCTCGACGTTGAGTACGTAGATGATCACCGGCAACGTGATCAACGTCGCCGGGGCCTGGGCGATGCCCAGCATGAGGATGAGAATGGCCAGCATGCCGGCACCTGGGACGCCTTTGATCACGAAGCCCACACCGATCAGCAGCATCTGGATGAAGGCGATGCCGATCACCCCTTGCGCCACTGCACGAATGGTCGCGGTGCACAACGTGGCAAGCGGCTTGCCCCGCTCTTGGCCAGAAATCCGCATGGCGATGCGCTGTGCTGCGATTTCGCCACGATCACCAAAAGCCATGATCACGCCGGAAATGATGATCGCGCCGACGAACAGCAGGAAGGCCCCGCCGGCACTGGCCGCCGCACCCAATGCCGTACGCCCGGCGCTCTTGAGCTGGGGCATCCATTGCGCAATCACATCGGCCAGGTTCTCGGAGGCTGACAGCCACAGCGCATGGACTTTCGGCCCGATCAGTGGCCAGTTGGCCACAGAGTCGGGCGGCACCGGCACGCTCCAGCTGTCGCTTCTGATCAGCGACACCAGGTGGTCCACCGATTCACCGATGGACATCACCACCAGGTAGATCGGTACCAGCAACACCACCAGCACCAGCAGCACCACCAGTGTCGCCGCATAGCCGTCCTTGAAACCTGAACCACGCTTGATGCGTTGGTACAGCGGATACAACGTCACCGCCAGGATCACCGACCACAGCATCAACTCCAGAAATGGCTGGAAAACCTGAAAGGCAAATAGCACCAGGGCAGCCACAAGGCCTGCCTTGATGAGCACATCGAGCAGGCCCCGTGACCGGGCGCTGTCCAGTTTGATACTCGGCTGCATGACTCATCTCCTCGTGCTCAGTGCGCCAGGCGGGCGCGATTCAGTGGTCCGTTCTGGGTGCAGGGTGCGAGGTATCGCGCTCAGGCAGCTGTCGCGCCAGGGCCATCATCACCAGCGGCACCACCGCCATCGAGAGGGTGATCGCGAGCACCAGCAGGTCGTGCACCTGTCGAGTCAGAACGTGATGTTCGAGCGCCATTTTGAATACGACGAACGCAAACTCGCCGCCCGATGCCAGCACCACCCCCAGGCACAGCGCCTGCGGGTGAGTGAGCCCACCCGCCAGCCGGCCCAACCCCCAGAGAAGCGGCAATTTGATGCCCACCAACAACAGCGTGAGCCCCAGCACGGCCAGGGGCATGCCGATCAGCAGACGCAAATCGGCGCTCATTCCCACCCCGACGAAAAACAACCCCAGCAACAGGCCCTTGAGCGGCTCGATCTGGGCTTCCAGTTCGTGGCGAAACGGTGACTCGGCCATCAGCACACCAGCAAGAAAGGCGCCCAGGGCCATGGATATGCCCACGTGCTCCATCACCCAGGCCGTGCCCAGCACCACCAGCAAGGCTGTGGCGGTCGACAGCTCCGGCAGGCCCGACCCGACTGTCCATTTGAACACCGGCGTCATCAGGTAACGGCCGCTGACGATCACCAGGCCAATGCCAAGGGATACCGCCAGTAGCGGCCAGGCGCGCTCATCGGCAGTGCTGACATCACCGCCAAGCAACGGCACCACGGCAATCAGCGGTATGGCGGCGATGTCCTGAAACAGCAGGATGGCCACGGCCAGGCGGCCGTGCGGTTTGCCCAGGTCCTTGCGTTCGGCCAGGACCTGCAGGCCGAACGCGGTGGACGACAGGGCAAGGCCCAGCCCCAGAACGATCGACGCCGGTTTCGACTGGCCGAACACAGCGTACGCCAGCAAGCCAAGCACCAAGGCAGTCAGCCCGACCTGCAGCGCCCCGACACCGAACAGTGCCCGCCGCATGGTCCACAAGCGCTGTGGTGATAGCTCCAGGCCAATCACGAACAGCAACATGACCACACCGATCTCTGAAATCCGTGCCACGTTGCCTGGGTTATCAAGCAGCCCCAATACCGAAGGGCCGATCAGGATGCCGGCCAGAAGATAGCCAGGCACCGCCCCCATCTTCAGACGCTGCGCCAGTGGCACCAGAAGCACCACGGCCAGCAGGAAGACCACTGTCGCCTGCAGCAGGCTGCCGTCATGTGGCATAGGTTCGTACCCTTGCGACCATGCGCAGTGAGGGAATCAGAAACGCTCTTCGACCACTTTGAAGGGATAGGCTACCGCTTTGTACTTGCCGATCTTGCCGCGTTTGGGCAGCTTCACCACCTTGTCGCCAGTGACGTCCTTGTAGGGAATGCGCGAAAGCAGATGGCTGATGATGTTCAGGCGAGCACGGCGTTTGTCGTCGGAATGGGCCAGGAACCACGGCGCCCACGATGAATCGGAAGCCGCGAACATTTCATCGCGGGCGAGGGTGTATTCGTCCCAGCGGGTGTAGGACTTGAGGTCCATGGGCGAAAGTTTCCACACCTTGCGGCCGTCATTGATGCGGTCCTGCAGGCGGCGGGTCTGCTCCTGGGCACTGACTTCGAGCCAGTACTTGATGAGGATGATCCCCGACTCGACCATCAGTTTCTCCAGCAAAGGCACCACCGCGAGGAACTTGCCGGCCTGCTCGTCGGTGCAAAAGCCCATCACCCGCTCAACGCCTGCGCGGTTGTACCAGCTGCGATCGAAGATCACTACCTCCCCCGCTGCCGGCAGGTGGTTGAGGTAGCGCTGGGCATACATCTGGGACTTTTCCCGTTCAGTCGGCGCCGGTAGCGCCACCACGCGGAACACCCGTGGGCTGACCCGCTCGGTGATGGCCTTGATGGTGCCGCCCTTGCCGGCACCATCACGGCCCTCGAACACGATGCACACCTTCAGGCCCTTGGCCACGACCCATTCCTGCAGCTTCACCAATTCCACATGCAGGGTTTTCAGCTGTTTGTCATAGGCCTTGCCGCCCAGCTTCTCGACAGGCGCCTGCAAGTCTTTCTTCCTGGACGGCTTGGCCATGACACGCTCCTTGGGGCGAATGAACAGTGAGTATGGTCGATCCCTGCCGTTTTACTTGGCCAACTTGCTGTAACTGGTCATCAGGTTGCGGTAATCGGGAATATGGTTGGAGAACAACGTGCCCAGGCCTTCAACATCATTGCGCCAATCACGGTGCAGCTCGCAGGCCACGCCGAACCAGGTCATCAGTTGCGCCCCGGCTGCCTCCATCCGCCGCCAGGCCGAATCACGGGTCAGCTCATTGAAGGTGCCGGAGGCATCGGTGACCACGAACACCTCGAAGCCCTCCTCCAGCGCCGACAACGCCGGGAAGGCCACACAGACTTCCGTGACCACCCCGGCGATCAGCAACTGCTTCTTGCCGGTGGCCTTCACCGCCTTGACGAAATCTTCGTTGTCCCAGGCGTTGATGTTGCCCGGCCGGGCGATGTAGGGGGCGTCGGGGAATTGCTCCTTGAGTTCGGGCACCAGCGGCCCGTTGGGGCCCGTTTCGAAACTGGTGGTGAGGATGGTGGGCAGCTTGAAGTACTCGGCCAGGTCGGCAAGCGCCAACACGTTGTTCTTGAAACGGTCAGGGTCGATATCCCGGACCAGCGACAACAGGCCGGTCTGGTGATCGACCAGCAGAACCGCGGCGTTGTTCTTGTCCAGACGCTTGTATTGGAAGGCCATGTCCGATCTCCTTGCTAACGTTGGGGTGGGAGTTTCAGCGTAGGCAAGGATGGGGGGTGAGTAAGACCGCCAGTCGGATCCAAGGCGGCGGTGCAGAACCGATGACAGCGCGGTCCCAGCCTGCGTGCAAAGATCTTGATTTATGCTCAAATTGTGCAAATATTGTGCTTGTGAGAAGCGAAACCCCTCAGGAGGTCAATCATGGCCAGCAATGCAGTATTGGAACTTCAACCCACAAGTTTCGAGGGGCTGATGGAAGCGCTTCGGGAAGTCAATCGGGTCATGTTCTCCCCTGAGCGGTTCCTGAAGGTGTTCTCGATGGACCAGCAGACATTCGCAACCCGCGCCCATGTCCATCGCAACACCGTGCGCAACGCCCCCGAGTCGGAGAAGATCCAGGCGTACATACGTGATGCCGTGCGGGTCTTGCGTGCTGTAACTGACATGGGCACGGACATGACCAAGGCCATTTTCTGGTTCAAGAACGAACCGCTGTCGACATTCGACTACAGAACGCCAGAAGAGGTTGTCAGCGACGGCCGAACTGAACAGTTGATCGCCTTCCTGCAGTCGTGGGAAGCCGGTTCTCAAGGATGAAAATCATCGCGTTGAAGAACCTGCCCTGCTACCGGCTGCACACACCGAAATGGGCAATAACACCCACATCCGGCACCGGCGCGGCTACCCAAGGTGGCCGCGCCAATCGCAAAGGGCTTGAGGCGCTTTACCTGTCCCTGTAGCCGGCCACTGCCGTGGCCGAGTTCCAGCAGGGTAGCCCGTTTTTACCGCCGGGATTGCTGGTGAGTTACTCATCGTTAATGACCCCAGAGGCGACTTGCCTCGCGACCAATCTTCCTGGAGTGATTCCTGAGTCAGGCTAAGCGCCTGGTTCATCGCACTTCACTTCACAAATTCCTGAACTAATTATTTCCCCCCAGCGATTTGTTCACCCGCCAACCCCCACCAGAATCGCTTCACCACAATCACAATAACCGTGAGGCCACTCCCGTGGACCAGACACTTCAGGTACGCCAGGCCGCCGCCGACCTTGTAGCCGCCTTCGCCAGCAACGACACCGCCCGCTACTTCGCCTGCTTCAGCGAAGACGCCACCTTTCTTTTCCACACCCTGGCGCAACCGCTGCTGTCGCGCGGCGCCTACGAAGACCTCTGGGCCCAATGGCAGGCCGAGGGTTTTGCCGTGCTCGGCTGCGTTTCGAGCAATGCGCAGGTGAGCCTGCAAGGTGATGTGGCGATCTTCATGCACGATGTTGCCACGCACATCCGCATCGCCGGCGAGCAGCACCAACTGGCCGAGCGCGAAACCATCGTGTTCCGCCGCCACGGCGAACGCTGGCTGGCCTGCCATGAGCACCTGTCGGTCGTCACCGTCGCCTGATTCACCTTTACGCGGCCCTGCCGCCCTGCCATCGCACCCACAAGAGGGCCCGCGCACCGCGCCGGCCTACAACAACCGCGCTGGAGCATCACCATGAGCCACTCGACCGGTATCGAGACCAATGGCGTCGAACAGATCCCTGACGATCAACGCGACGCCTCCCCGCTGGACCTGTTCCGCCTGATCTTCGGCGGTGCCAACACCTTTGCCACCGCCGTGCTGGGCAGCTTCCCGGTACTGTTCGGGCTGTCGTTCCAGGCCGGGGTCTGGGCGATCCTGCTCGGCGTCGGCGTGGGTGCGCTGATCCTTGCGCCCATGGGCTTGTTCGGCGCGCTCAACGGCACCAACAACGCGGTGTCGTCGGGCGCGCACTTCGGCGTGCATGGGCGCATCGTCGGCTCGTTCCTGTCGCTGCTCACCGCCGTGGCGTTCTTCTCGCTGTCGGTATGGAGTTCCGGCGATGCCCTGGTCGGCGGCGCCAAGCGCCTGGCCGGGCTGCCCGAAACCGACCTGACCCTGGGCCTGGCCTACGGCCTGTTCGCCATCCTGGTGCTGGTGGTGTGCATCTTCGGCTTCCGCTTCATGCTGTGGGTCAACAAGGTTGCCGTGTGGGCCTCGAGCCTGCTGTTCCTGCTGGGCATCTTCGCCTTTGCCGGCCCGTTCGATGCGGGCTACGCCGGGAGCGTCAACCTTGGCCAGGTCGGATTCTGGGCAGCCTTCGTCGGCGCGGCGATTCTGGCCATGAGCAACCCGGTATCGTTTGGCGCCTTCCTCGGCGACTGGTCGCGCTATATCCCGCGGCAAACGCCCAAGGCGCGCATCATGCTGGCGGTGATCGCCGCCCAGGCCGCCACGCTGATCCCGTTCCTGTTCGGCCTGTGCACCGCCACCCTGGTGGCCACCCACGCCGCGGACTACATCGCCGCCAACAATTACGTAGGTGGCCTGTTGGCGATTTCGCCTAGCTGGTTCTTCCTGCCGGTGTGCCTGATCGCGGTGATCGGTGGCATGTCCACCGGCACCACTGCGCTCTACGGCACCGGGCTGGACATGTCGAGCGTGTTCCCGCGGCTGCTCAGCCGCGCAGGCGCCACCGTGCTGATCGGGGTAATGGCTATTGCCTTCATCTTCATCGGCCGCTTCACCTTCAACCTGGTGCAGAGCGTTTCGACCTTCGCCGTGCTGATCATTACCTGCACCAGCCCGTGGATGGTGATCATGATTCTCGGCTTGATCACCCGCCGCGGCTTCTACCACGCCGACGACCTGCAAGTGTTCACCCGCGGCCAGCGCGGCGGTCACTACTGGTTCCTGCATGGCTGGAACTGGCGCGGCATGGGCGCGTGGGTCCCCAGCGCGGTGGTAGGCATGAGCTTCGTCAACCTGCCTGGGCAGTTCGTCGGCCCGCTGGGCGACCTGGCTGGCGGCATCGACGTGAGCCTGCCGGTAACCCTGGGCATGGCTGGTGTGCTGTACCTGCTGCTGCTCAACCTGTTCCCTGAACCTGCTGGCGTGTATGGCCCCAACGGCCCGCGCTGGGTGCGTTGCAAAAGCACCGCGCACACGCCGGTGCTGAAACCTGCCGAAATGGCCTGACTGGATAACGACCATGACCACTTCCCACTACATCGCTGGCCGCTGGGTCGAAGGCCAGGGCAGCGACTGCATCAGCGTCAATGACCCTGCATTGGGCCAACCTTTTGCCGAACTGATGGCCGCCAGCGTTGCCCAGGTCGACCAGGCCGTGGCGGCGGCGCGCAATGCCCTGCCCACTTGGAAGCAGGTCAGCGCCAACGAGCGTGCGGCGTACCTGCGCGGTTTTGCCGAGCAGCTTGGGCAACGCCGTGAAGCACTGATCAGCCTGCAAATGCGCAACAACGGCAAGCCTCGCCATGAGGCCGAAATCGACCTGGACGATGCCATAGCCACCTTCGCTTATTACGCCGACCTGGCCGAGCAACTGCCGGAAAGGAATCGCGAAGTGGCGTTGGCCGCACCGGGTTTTACCGCCCGCACCCGGCTGGAGCCGGTGGGTGTGGTCGGCCTGATCGTGCCGTGGAACTTCCCGTTGGTGACCAGCGCCTGGAAGCTCGCCCCGGCCTTGGCGGCAGGCTGCACCGTGGTGCTCAAGCCCTCGGAAGTCACCCCGCTGATCGAGCAGGCCTACGGCCAGATCGCCGATACCCTGGGCCTGCCTGCGGGCGTGCTGAACATTGTCAACGGCAAAGCCGAGACCGGCGCGGCACTGAGCAGCCATAGCGGCCTGGACAAGCTGTCGTTCACCGGCAGCAACAGCGTCGGCAGCCAGGTGATGCGCAGCGCATCGGCACAGTGCCGGCCCGTGACCCTGGAGTTGGGCGGCAAATCGGCGATCGTGGTGTTCGATGATTGCGATGTGGACCAGGCAGTGGAGTGGATCGTCGCAGGTATCACCTGGAACGCCGGGCAAATGTGCTCGGCCACCTCGCGCTTGCTGGTGCACGATGGCATTGCCGATGCGCTGCTGCCACGCCTGCAAGCGGCGCTGGAAACGCTGCGCGTCGGTAACCCACTGACTGAAGAAGTGGACATGGGCCCGCTGACCAGCCAGGCGCAATGGTTGAAAGTCGCCAGCTACTTTGCCACAGCCCGTGAAGAAGGCCTGCAGTGCCTGGCCGGTGGCAAGGCGCTGGACCGCGACGGCTGGTTTGTCAGCCCGACGCTGTATGCCGACGTCCCCGTGGACAGCCGCCTGTGGAATGAAGAAATCTTCGGGCCGGTGCTGTGCGCGCGTCGATTCTCGACCGAAGCACAGGCAATTACCGAGGCCAACGACAGCCGTTTCGGCCTTGTCGCCACCGTTTGCTCAGCGGACCTGGAGCGCGCCGAGCGGGTGGCCGATGCGCTGGAAGTCGGGCATGTGTGGATCAACTCGGTACAAGCGGTGTTCGTCGAAACGTCCTGGGGCGGCACCAAGGGTAGCGGGATCGGGCGGGAGCTCGGGCCTTGGGGGTTGTCGGGCTACCTGTCGGTCAAGCATGTGACGCGGTGCCTGGGCTGATTGCCCCAGGGGCCGCCAGGCGGCCCAATCGCCGGCGGCCGTCTTGCGCGCCAGGGTATTACGCCGGCTCGTCAGCCGGGCGCGCGCCCTCCTGCACCAGCACCATGCTCTGCGGTGAAGACAGGGGAATGCCCTCATCACGCAAGCGCCCCAGGATGGTGAACAGCAGGTCGCTGCGCGCCCCTGACACCTGCCGCGGCCCCGCCACATAGCCGCTGACACTGATCACCATGCCGCTGGCCGTCAGGTCCTTGAAGGTTACCGAAGCAGCCGGCGCGTCCAGGATCGCCTCATGCTCGTGAAAGGCAGTCAGCAGCAGGTCGCGCACCTGGTTGGCATCGGTCTCCAGCGGCAAGGTCAGGGTGATGCCCACCACGCCCAAGGCATTGCCCATGGTCACGTTGCGCACGTTCTGCGAGATGAACTGCGAGTTGGGCACGATCACCGTGGAGCGGTCGGACATCTGGATCTCGGTGGCGCGCACGTTGATCCGGCGAATGTCACCCTCGACGCCCGCCAGGCTCACCCAGTCGCCCACCTTGACCGGGCGCTCGGTGAGCAGGATCAGACCGGAAATGAAGTTCTGCACGATCTGCTGCAAGCCGAAACCGATACCCACCGACAGCGCACTGACCACCCAGGTCAGGCTGGTGAGGTTGATGCGCAGGGTCGACATCACCAGCATGGCCAGGAACAGGAAGCCCAGGTAACCGACCAGGGTTACCAGCGAGGCACGCATGCCGGCGTCCATGTCGGTTTCCGGCAGCAGGCGCTCGCTCAGCCAGCGCTTGAGCACACGGATACCGAGCATGCCGCCTAACAGCATCGCCACGGCCAGCAGGATGTCTTGCGGCACGATGTTCAGGTTGCCAAGCAACTTGCCACCGGTGCCGTCCCAATCGCCCAGGCTCAGCAGCAGCTCGCCGGGGCTGGTGCCCGACGGCATCAACGCCAGCATCACGGCCAGGAACAGCAGGACCGTGCGGCTGACACCGGTCAGGATGGTGCTGGCCTGGGCCTGATGGCGTGGTGCCAGGCCCAGCGACGACGCCAGCGCCAGGCCGCCGGGTTGACGCGGCGACAGCAGGGTTTCGCACAGATCAGCCAGGAAGGTGGTCAAAAGGTAGGCGCAGGTGGCGACCATGCTGATCCACAGCAGCTTGGCAGTGAGGAAGTAAGCCAGGGTGAGGTAGCCGGCCAGCAGCGTCAGCAAGATGAGCCCGACCCACACCACGATCACGAACGGGATCAGCCCTGCCAGGCCGGTCGGGCGCGCCAGCTCATGTTTGCGCAAGGTCCGGCGGTAACGTATGAGCGCCATTGAGAAGATGGCGGCCACCACCAGCGCGGTCAGGCCGTTGGTGGCGACAGTCAGCGCCAGGCTGGTGCCGATCACACTGTTGATGCGCTCGAAGGTCAGCATCACCATCAGTGCCAGGGCCAGCAACTTGGGGAACCAACCCAGAGCACTGGCCACTTCGTCGGGGATCGGCGGCAAACGCCAGGAAGGCCGTTGCAGCATCAACATGGCCCGGCCAAGGCCGGTGATGAAGGCACTGAACACCACGAGCATGAGGAAGTGGTTGGTCAGGCTGGCCATGTCCGAGCCCAGCATGGCACTGCTTTGAAGGCCCCAACGCAGCAGCGACACGGCGCCGGCGATAGTGCCCAGGGTGGCCAGGCTCACGCTCAGGGCCAGTGCGCTTCGGCGCAGGCGGCCTTCGGGCAGCCAGCGAATCATGGCGGCAGCGAGCAGGCGCTCAAGGACCAGGCGGACCAGTGTCCAGACCAGGATCGCGGCCACCAGGCTAGTGATGAAGAACCCGCGGTGCTCAGCGCTCAAGGCACTGGCGACGGCATCGGCCGCCTCGCCGCGCAAGTCACGCAGGCGCATCACATCGTCCTCGGTAGGACGGATCAGCGACTGCCAGAAAGCCGGGCTCAGCGGGGTGGCCGCCCGGCTGGTCACTTGCGAGTTGAACTGGCTACGGCGCAGGTTGACGATTTGCGTGGACAGGTCGCGCGCCGACTGAGTCAGCTTGGTGGCCTGATCCTGCTCGGCGAGCACGGACTTTTTCTGCGCCTCCAGCTCCTTGCGCTGCAAGGCCAGGGTCGCGGCTTCATCCTTCTGTACCGGGCCGATGACCTTGAGCTTGTCGTCGAGCTTCTGCACGTCAGCAGCGCGCAAGGTGCTCAACGCATCGGCCTGTCGCTGGACCTGCACGGTAGCCATGCGCAGTTGCGAGAGCAGGTCGTCGTTGGCGTTGCTGGTCACGCCCTGACGAATCTGGTCGAGCCTGTCGCTCAACTGCTCGATACTTGCGTTTTCATCCAGCACCGGCAGCTCGCTGGCAACCAGGTTGGCAACCGGCACGGAAGCCGACCAGGCCGGCGACGCAAGCGCCAGCATCAGGGCCATTACACCCAGGTAAAATCGGGCAAGGCAGACACGCCTCATCGAACGTTCCTCATCACAAGGCTATTTGGCGGTGGATTCTACGCGGCTTGCGGCCTTCAGGAGAGTGCCGTTTCTCGCTCCAACAGTTGCCGCTTGCGCTCCACCCCCCAGCGGTAGCCGCTGATGTCGCCGTCTCGGCGCACCACCCGATGGCAAGGAATCGCCACGGCGATACGGTTGGCCGCACAAGCCATGGCCACGGCACGCACGGCTTTGGGCGCGCCAATGCGCTCGGCAATCTCGGTATAGCTTACCCGGCCGCCCAGCGGGACTTCGCGCAGGGCTTGCCAGACCCGCTCCTGAAACGCGGTGCCCTGCACATCCAGAGGCAAGTCCAGGCCCAGGGCGGGCGCCTCGACGAAGCCCACCACCTGCGCCACCAGTCGTTCGTACTCGGCATCGCCGCCGATCAGGCGAGCGTTAGGGAATTGATCCTGCAATTGCTCGAGCAGCGCTTCAGGTGCATCACCCAACAGGATTGCGCAGATGCCTTTTTCGCTTTGCGCCACCAGGATCGCCCCCAGTGAACACTGCCCTACGGCGAAATGAATGGCCATACCCGCGCCACCGGCGCGGTACTGGCGCGGGCGCATGCCCAAGCGCTGATCGGCGCTTTCGTAGAAACGGCTATTGGAGTTGTAACCGGCATCAAAGATGGCATCGGTCACCGATGTTTTCCCCTCGCCCAGCCGCTCGCGCAGGCGCCGGGCGCGGAAGGCTGTGGCATAGGCCTTTGGCGTGAGGCCGGTTGCAGCCTTGAACAGGCGGTGCAAGTGGTACGGGCTGACCCCCAGTTGTGCCCCGAGCTGGCCGAGGCCGGGTGGATTGTCCGGGGTTTCGAGCAGGCGGCAGGCGCGGGCTACCAGTTCGCAGCGGCGAATGCTCGACGGCTTGGCCTGGCAGCGCCGGCAGGGACGATAGCCTGCGGCCTGCGCGGCGGCGGCATCGGTGAAGAATTCGACGTTCTCGCGTTTGGCCATGCGCGATTTGCAGCCGGGTTGGCAATAAATGCCGGTGGTGCGCACGGCGTAGACGAAATGGCCTGCTGCTGCCGCGTCGCGGGTGTAGACAGCTTGCCAGCGTTGTTCGTCAGTGGTGTAGGGGGTCATTGCGGTATGCCTCAACCAAGCTGATTCGTCTCAGGCCCGCCACAGATACCAGGCTGCCACCGTGCGGTGCGGACGCCACCCGGCGCCCAGCGACCGCATCTGCGCCGGCGTCGGCGCCTTGCCCAGCCCCTTGAGGCGACGATACCCCTCACGCACCGCAAAATCGTCCACCGGCAACACATCCGAGCGCTCCAGGCTATAGATCAGCAGCATCTCGACGGTCCAGCGGCCCACGCCGCGCAAGGCAACCAGGCGCTCGATCAAGGCCTCATCGCTCATGCCCAATGCCTCTTCCCGGCACGGCACCGCCCCGTCCAGCGCGGCCTGGGCAATCCCGTGGATTGTCGCCAGCTTGCTCGCGGAAAACCCACAGGTACGCATCGTTTCCGGCGCCACCTCAAGCAACTGCCTCGGCGCGGGAAACCCATCGTCAGGAAACAGCGCCAGCAATCGCCCCAGTATCGCTTCGGCCGCACGGGCATGCAGCTGCTGGTAGGCAATCGCCCGTACCAGCGCCTCATAGGGCTCGCGCCCCGGTGTCGCCCGGTGCAGGCACGGCCCGGTCACAGCAATGTGCCGCGCCCAGTCAGGGTCCAGCGCGGCCAGGTAATCGGTGGCTTCGCGATAGGCTTCAGGCGAGAGGTCGGCCAGGATCATCCATAGCTCCAGTGGGTTCAAGGCAGGACCAGCTTAGCCCAGCCACTGATCGTGGAAACGCCGAATCTTGCGCAGCTAATTCCGGGCAACCATTGCCCCGTGCCATCATCCATGCATAGAATTGAGAACTATTCACAGTCACGCATGCTTCCTGGGATCAGCCGCTACGATGCAGCTCAACGACACGCTCAAACCGGCCGAAGTCGCCCTGCTCTATCAGTCCCATCACGCTTGGCTACGTGGCTGGCTGCGCAGCCGGGTCGGCTGCCAGGAACACGCTGCAGACCTTGCGCAGGACACCTTCGTGCGCCTGCTGCGCGCGCGCCAGGTTTCGCCGATCAAAGAACCGCGGGCTTACCTGAGCAGCATCGCTCGCGGCCTGATGATCGACCAGTTCCGCCGTCGCGCCCTGGAGCGCGCCTACCAGGAAAGCCTGGCCCATGTACCCGAAGGCGAAGTGCCCAGCGAAGAACATCGCCTGGTGATTCTGGATGCCCTGGAGCGCCTTGACCGTGCCCTGCACCAGCTCAGGCCCCGCGCCCGCCAGGCCTTTTTGCTGGCCCAGCTCGATGGCCTGAGCATCGCGCAGATCGCCCTTCGCCTTGGCGTTTCGCGTGCCACCGTGGAACGCGACCTGGCCAAGGCCCTGGGCGTCTGCTACCGGTTGCGCTATGCCGAGCTCTGATCAAGTACCCGCGCAGGCCCAGGTCGACCAGGCCATCGAATGGCTGGTGAAGCTGCGCTTCGACACCCCAAGCCCGGCTACCGAACAGCAGTTCCAGCAATGGTTGGCCCACCACCCGCACAACGCCCAGGCCTGGCAGCGGGTGAGCACCCTCAGCGACGAACTGGCGGGGCTCCCCAGCGACCTTGGCCGGCGCACCCTCGATGGCCGCCAACGCCAGCGCATCAACCGCCGTGACCACCTCAAACTGCTGGCGGTGCTGGCGATCGGCGGCACCGCCGGTTGGGCCGCGCGCGAGCCGCTCGGCTTGGCCGCCCTGATGGCCGACAACAGCACCGGCACTGGCGAACGTCGCCGGTTGCAGGGTAGTGATGGCAGCCAGATCCAGCTCAACACGGCCAGCGCCATCGACCTGCACTACAGCGCCGAGCTGCGCGAACTGACCCTGCTGCGCGGCGAAGTCAGCCTGGCCAGCAACCCTGGCGACAACCGCCCGTTCCGCATCACCACCCGGGTCGGCGCCCTGGCTACCCAGGACGGCCAACTGCTGCTGCGCGAAAACGATCAGGGCCTGTTGCTGGCCGTGCGCCGCGGCAAAGTCACCTTGTTCCCGGCCTCCCCTTCACCACGCGTGGTGCAGGCGGGCGAGGTGTTGCAAGTATCGCCGCACGGGGCTCACGCGCTTGCCTCGTTGCATGGCGACCCGTGGGGCTGGACCGACGGTGTGCTCAGCGTGCAACAGATGCCACTGGGCGAGTTCTGCGCCGAACTGGCCCGTTACCGCCCGGGGCTGCTGCGCTGCGCTGGCGAGGTGGCCGCGCTGAAGGTATCCGGCACTTACCAGCTGAACGATACCGAGCAGATTCTGCAACTGCTCACCCGCAGCCTGCCGGTACGTGTCGATTACCGCACACGCTATTGGGTCAGCGTCGGGGCAGCCTGATCTTTTTTGAAAAAGAATGAGGTGGAATCTCATTCTCGTCCGGCCTGAAGGAACAAAGCCCGAAAAGTGGTCTACGAAACCTTCAGGAGCGGTCCATGATCCACCCGTGTTCCCCCCGCAACGACAGGCTGCGCCACGCCGTGCGCGCCGCCGTGTTCGGCCTCGGCCTGGGCAGCGCCCTGGCACTGCCCGCACAGGTCGCGGCTGCACCCGCCAGCCAGCACCGGCAAATCGACTGGAGCATCCCCGCAGGCCCTCTGGCCCCGGCACTGGACCAGGTGGCCCGGCAAGGCGGCCTGAGCCTGTCGTTCGATGCGAACAGCCTGCAGGGCAAGACCACCCAAGGCGTGCAGGGGCGCCACGAGCCGGCCCAAGCATTGACCCTCGTGCTGATGGGCAGCGATGTGCAAGTGCAACAGGAAGGCGATAACAGCTTTCTGCTGATACCCGCACTGGACGCCGGTGGCGCACTGCAACTGGGTGCCACCAGCATTTCCAGCGATCGCCTGGGGGAAACCACCGAGCACAGTGGCTCCTACACGACCGGTGCGGTCACCATCGGCAAGACCGCACAAAGCATCCGCCACACCCCGCAGTCGGTGACCGTGGTCACCCGCCAGCGCATCGACGACCAGAACATCACCAACCTGACCAACCTGCTGGAGCAGACGCCTGGTGTGGTGGTGAACCTCACCGACAGCGAACGCGTGCAGTACTACTCGCGCGGCTATGCGATCGATGCCATCCAGTACGATGGCGCCACCGTGGTACAGGGCAGCGGCGGTGGTTCATTCATCCAGAGCGATTCGGCCATCATCGACCGGGCCGAGATCTTGCGCGGGGCCACCGGCATGATTCGCGGCGCGGGTAACCCGTCAGGCACCGTCAACCTGGTGCGCAAACGCCCGACGCACGAATTCCAGGGCGAAGGCAGCGTCACCCTCGGCTCCTGGGATGCCCAGCGTTATGTCGCCGATATCTCCGGCCCGCTGACAGAAACCGGCAACGTGCGAGGCCGGGTGATCGCCGTACACGATGACAAAGACCATTTCCAGGACTCGCGCCAGGAGCGCAAAGAGGTGTTCTACGGTGTGCTGGCCTTCGATCTGAATGAAAGCACCACCCTGACCACTGGCCTTGAGTGGACCAAGCTCGATGCCACCGGCGCCTGGGGCAACCTGCCCGCCGACTATGATGGCTCGCCCCTTGCGTTTGGCCGCAGCACTTACCTGGGTGCCGACTGGAACCGCTGGGACCGCAGCAACCTGCAGACCTTTGCCGAGCTCGAACACCGTTTCGACAACGACTGGTCGCTCAAGCTGATGGCCCAGCGCACGCACTTCGAGCTGGATGACCACGGTTTCAAGCAGACCTACTTCACCCGCGCCAGCGGCGCTGCCAACCCCAGCAACAACCCCTACCTGATGAACTATCAGGTTACCGAGGGCGACGGCGGCGAGAGCCTGCAGAACAACCTGAGCGCCACCCTCAACGGGCCGTTCGAGCTGCTCGGGCGCAGCCATGACCTGATGCTGGGTGTCGAGCGCATTCGCAATGACTCCTACGCCTCGGCCACCAACTTCGTATCCTCCGGTGTGTTCGACATCCGCGAGTGGGACCCAAAGACCAGCCTGGCCGAACCGGACATCAACATCACCGCCCATCCGGTGCGCACGCGCACCACCCAGGAAGCGGCCTACGCCACCTGGCGCATTTCCCTGGCAGACCCGCTCACGGCTATCATCGGGGCGCGGGCCAACTGGTATGACTACGAGCAGGAAAACAACGTCAAGTCGAACGGCAAATTCAGCGTCGACAACAAGATCGTGCCGTATGCAGCACTGATCTACGACCTCAACGATAACTTCAGCACCTACGCCAGCTACACCGAAATCTTCAACCCGCAGACCGCCACCGACGTCAGCGGCTCGGTGCTGGAGCCCACCACAGGCGAAGCTTACGAGACCGGAATCAAAGGCGAGTTCTACGAGGGGCGGCTGAACACCTCGCTGGCGTTCTTCCGCATCTACCAGGTGGGCAACGCCCTGGATGACCTGAGCGGCCCCAACCCCTGCCCGCCCAACTACACCTCGGGCTATTGCAAGGTGGCTGCTGGCAAGAACCGCAGCCAAGGCTTCGAGCTGGAGATTTCCGGCGAAGTATTGCCAGGCTGGAACGTGACCGGTGGCTACACCTACAACACCACCAAGCAACTCAAGGACACCATCAGCAACACCGGCAACGCCATCCGCACCACCGACCCCAAGCGCATGCTGCGCCTGTTCACCAGCTATCGCCTGCCGGGCGAGCTGCAAGCGTGGACGGTTGGCGGCGGCGTGCAGGCGCAGAGCGACATCTACAACCGCAGCGGCAGCGCCGAGGCCACGCAGGCGGGGTATGCGGTGTATAACGCGATGGTCAATTACCGGTTCAATGAGCATTACTCGTTGCAGCTCAATGCCAACAATATCTTCGACAAGAAGTACTACCGCCAGGTGGCGCCGACGCCGACCGGGTATTACTGGGGTGACCCGCGCAATGTGTCAGTGACCTTGCGCGGCAGCTTCTGACCCAGGCTGCCAGGCCCCCACTACCCTCAAGGCCTCAGGTGCACCTGTAGGAGCCGGCTTGCCGGCGATAGGGCCAGCACTGGCAACAACAATCCTCAGTCCGCCACTGCCCGCAGCTTACCGGCCCGCCGGTACGACTGCCGGGCAAAGCACACGAACAGCCCCGCCATGATCGCCAGCGCCATCGGCAGCCCATGCGGCGCCACATCCATCGCCGCGCCGCTGACCAGCGGCCCGACCAGGCTGCCCACGCCCCACAAAAGGCCAACGCTGGCATTGGCGGTGACCAGGTCCTGGCCCTTGAAACGCTGCCCGATCAGCACCAGCGCCAAGGTATAGATACCCCCTGCCACAGCGCCAAGCACCACCAGCAGCGGCCATAGCAGCCAGGCCATGTCCAGCAGCCATGGCAAGGCAATACCGATCGCCATCGCCACCAGCCCGCACACCAGGTGCAGCCCGGTGCGCTCGACCCGGTCGGCCAGCCAGCCCAACGGCAACTGGAAAACCATGTCACCGGCGAACACCACCGTCACCATCAGCGCCGCCACGCCCACGGCAAAACCATGGCTGGTGGCATACACCGGCAGCAACGACAGCACGACCGCATCGAAGAAGGAGAAGAACAGCACAGCCACGCACAACGCCGGGGCGACGCGGAAGAAGCCCGCCAGGCCGAAGCTTTTCTCGCCCTCTTCACCATGCTCCACATGATCGTTGGGTACGGTCAGCACAATGCACAGCAGCGCCAGGCCATAGCAGAAGGTCACCACACCGGTGATCCACGGGCTGTTGGCGCCAATCACTGCGAGCATCGCCGGGCCGAGTACCTGGAAGCCGGTGAAGCTGGTGGCGTAAAGCGCCATGATCTTGCCGCGGTTGTGATCGGGGCACAGTTCGTTGACCCATGACTCGCCCAGGATGATCGCGATGCCCATGCCGACACCCAGGCCCAGGCGCAGCAGGGCCAGCATCCAGACCGAATCGAATGCCCATTCCAGCAAGGCGATGCTCACGGTGCACAGGCTGAAGCAAAGCAGGTAGATGGTGCGCCGGGTCAGGTACCGGCAACAGGCATCGACCATGAACGCCGAAAGCATCATCCCCGCAGCGGGGATGGCCGAGATGATGCCGATCTGCAAGGTGCCGGCACCGGCCTCATGCAGACGCAACGACACCAGCGGCAGGCTGGCCCCCAGGCTGAAGCCGACCACAGACACGGCGAACAGAAGGCCCGCCAGCAAACGCATGTTCATGTACCACTCCCAGCAAACTGAAAAGACGCGCAGATACAGGCGCCCAGGCGCACGCCGGGACGGCGGACGACGCAGGGGCGCAGGTCAGTTCAGGGCGAGGTGTGGCGAGAAGGTAAAGGCAAACAGCACACTGCGGCGACGCTTGAGCACCGTATCGCTCGGCCACGCGCGACGCATGGCCTGGAGGGCAGGCTGGCGGGCGTGTGGGAGGGACTGGGTACGGCACATTGCTTTGGCTACTACGCAGGTTGGGGAAAAGAGGCGGCACTCTAGGCCAAGCCAGGCTGAGCCGTCAATTGCCGGCGCCCACAGCGAACATCAGCACTGCCCCGATAGTGGGAGCAACTGTCTTGCCCAATTTCCAGAAGTTAACACAATTACCTGTGGGAGCCGGCTTGCCGGCGATTGGGCTGCAAAGCAGCCCCTACGCTGTCAGCGCTTACCGGTATTGGGCAGAAACACGGCCAACAGGCCGAACAACGGCAGGAACGAACACACGCCATACACGTACTCGATACCGCGCAAATCCGCAACGTACCCCAGCAGCGCTGCGCCAATCCCGCCAAAGCCGAACATCAGCCCGAAGAAGACCCCGGCAATCATGCCCACACTGCCCGGTACCAGCTCCTGGGCGTACACCACGATCGCCGAGAACGCCGACGCCAGAATGAAGCCGATGACCACGCTCAGCACGGTGGTCCAGAACAGATCGGCGTACGGCAGCGCCAGGGTGAACGGCGCCACACCAAGGATCGAGAACCAGATGACCGCCTTGCGCCCGATGCGGTCACCGATCGGGCCACCAAAGAAGGTGCCGGCCGCGACCGCGCCAAGGAACAGGAACAGGTGCAGTTGCGAGCTGGCCACCGACAGGTCGAACTTCTCGATCAGATAGAAGGTGAAGTAGCTGGTGAAGCTGGCCATGTAGAAGTACTTGGAGAACACCAGCAGGCCCAGCACGACCAACGCCGCGATCACACGCTTGCGCGAGATGCCATGGGTGGCCTGCACCACCTTGCGCGCCTTGGCCTGGTTGAGATGCTCGGTGTACCAGCGGCGCAGCATCAGGGTCACGGCAAAGAACAGCAGGCCAGCCACGCCGAACCAGGCCACATGGGTCTGGCCGAACGGGATGACGATGGCTGCCGCCAGCAGCGGGCCGAAGGCCGAGCCTGCGTTGCCACCGACCTGAAAGGTCGACTGCGCCAGGCCGAAACGCCCACCTGAGGCCAGCCGCGCAATCCGCGAGGTCTCCGGGTGGAAGGTCGACGAGCCGATACCCACCAGCGCAGAAGCCAGCAAGATCATCGGGAAGCTGCCGACGAAGGCCAGCATGACGATACCTACCAACGTGCACAGGGTGCCGAGCGGCAACAGGTTCGGTGTCGGCCGGCGGTCGGTGAAGAAGCCGACCCAGGGCTGCAGCAGCGACGCCGTTATCTGGAAGGTCAGTGTGATCAGGCCGATCTGGGTGAAGCTCAGGTCGTAATTGGCCTTGAGCATCGGGTAGATCGCCGGCAGCACCGACTGGATGAGGTCATTGATCAGGTGCGCCAGCGCGCAGAAGGCGATGATGCGCATCACCAGTGGGTTGGCTTGGCTTGCCGAACCGGTGCTGGCGGTGGAGGTGCTGCTGATGGCCATGAGCTTGAGTTCCGTCCGCAGGTTTGGGATCCGATTATCAGGAAACAAATGGATACATAGCTACCTTTTTATCCCTCTATTACTGCGTACTTGCAAATGGTTCTCAATATATTTAGCATCCTCGCACCAAATCCCCCGCAATTGTTGGGCGCAAACGCCCTTTAGCGAGCACATTTCAGCATGAGCCCGATGCCCGCCACGCAGATTCAGGCCGACGCCCAACAGGAAGCACTGGCGTGGTTCTCCCGCCTGCGCCAACCAGGCTGCGATGACCGGGAACGCCAGGCCTTCGCCCGCTGGTGCCAGGCCCCGCTAAATGCCCATGCCTACGCCGAGCTCGAAGCCTGCTGGCAGCAATTGCAAGCGCCACCAGCACGGCCTCGCCCGCGCCAGGTCACCGTGCGACGCAGCCACCTCGGCAAAGGGCTGGCATTGCTGTTCCTGCTGGCGCTGGCCGTGTTGGCGTACCTGTATTGGCCACTGATGCAGCGCCTGGGCAGCGAGCTGCACACTGGCGCTGGCGAGCGGCGCAGCGTACGCCTGGCCGATGGCTCAACACTGCACCTGGACAGCGCGAGTGCACTGAATGCCGACCTGCGCGGGCGTACCCGCCTGCTGCAGGTTGTGCAGGGCCAGGTCGAGCTGCACGTGATGCTCGACGGCCGCGCCCTTGAACTGCAGGTGGACGATGCGCGTATCCAGGTATTCGGCACTCGCCTGATGGTGGGGCGCCATGCCGGGCATGACGAACTGGTGGTGCTCAATGGCAAGGCCATGATCGCCCAGGGTAGCGACCAGCGCATGGTGTCGGCGGGTGAGCGGGTGACCTTCACCGATGCCCGGATCAACCCCGTGCAGAAGGTCGATGTCAAAAACGCGAACGCCTGGCGCAGCGGCCACCTGCGCGCCATCGACATGCCGTTGGGCCAAGTCATCGAACGCCTGGCCAGCTATCAGGGCCGCCGCGTATGGATGATGGACGAACAGGTGGCTGATCGGCGGGTAAGTGGCGACTTCAACCTCGACCGCGCCGGAGAAACCCTCGACGCCCTGATTGCCGAGCAGCGCCTGCAGGTGTACAGCATTCTTGGTCAATGGCTGATCGTGCGCTGAAAACAGGCTGGGCGGCTAAGTTTTTGAAAGCGTGCAAATTTTTTTTGAAATGAGTGTTGACACAGGGGCATCACAAGGGAATAATGCGCGCCATCGGCTACATAGCTCAGTTGGTTAGAGCATAGCATTCATAATGCTGGGGTCCGGGGTTCAAGTCCCTGTGTAGCCACCAAACTTGAAAAGGGCTTACCGCAAGGTAGGCCCTTTTCTTTTGCCCGCAAAAAAGTTTGCACCCTTCTCTATCGCTTTCAGCGCACCCCCGACACCACCACTGCCAAGCCGAGCCCTATCAGCGCTACACCAATCAGGCGGTCGACCAGCCGCTAGATGACGGCGGCAAGCGCCAACGCTTTGCCGATTGGGTAATGGGCCTCGCTCACCTGGGCTTGCTGCAGAACGACGACGCCGCACTGCCATCACCGCCCCAGGTGCGATAACCCGCGGTATCGATATGGATGCGGCCTGTCGGGTAGCGCCCCAGCCCCATGCCCCAGGCCTGGCCATGCTGCTGCCAGAAGCGGCACAACGGGTTGGGGTCGGCCCAGGCCGGCAGGAGGATATCGACTGCGAAGGCACGGGTATGGGCACTGCCCGCGGCCCCACCTGCGCACCTGTTCAAGCCGGGGTCACGGTAGGCGGAGACGACTTCGAACTGGCGCAGGATGCCTTGCTTTTCCAGCGTATTGATCAGCGCCAGCGTAGAGCGCACCGCCGGCCAGTTGCCAGGCGGCGGCACGGCAAACGGTGATGCCTTGCACAGCCGCCAGTCCGACGCAGAGCGCAGCAATTGATGAATCGGCACCACGCCATACAGGCGGGCGTCCACCAGCATCTCCCGAAAAGGGCGGGTGTGATGATCCCCGGCCCATTGCGCGAACATCCACAGGTCACGCTCATCGGCCTGAGCCACGCCACCCAGCATCACGCTTGCGGCCATCAGCAGCCATTTCGTCCTTCTCATCCCCGCTCCCTCTGCCCCAGCATGAGCACGGCCGCCCATCGGGGCGGCCATTACAAGGAGTTAAGCATGCACAAATTACTGGCAACAGAGCAGGAAGGATTGAAAGTCAGTCTTCGAGCAACGTACAAGCCATCACCAGCGCATCCTCGCGCCCGCCAGCCACCGGGTAGTAATCACGCCGACGGCCGATCTCGTTGAAGCCGTACCGCTCATACAAGCGATAGGCCGACTGGTTGCTGGCCCGCACCTCCAGGAAACACTCGCGCCCATTGAGCTGATAGGCCCGAGCCATCAGGTGCTCGAGCAAGCGCAAACCCAGGCCACGCCCCTGGTTCTCCGGCTTGACGGTAATGTTCAGCAGGTGCGCTTCGTCGATGATCACGTTGATCACACCATGGCCGACCTGCTGCTGACCATCGAACATCAACCACACTTCGTAGGACTTGAGCGCATCCTGGAAAATCCCGCGGGTCCAGGGATGGCTGAACGCGGCATATTCGATCTTAAGCACGGCATCCAGATCCGCCTCGGTCATGGGGCGGAAACTGATCGATTCACTCATTCAACGCTCTTCCAGCGCGCCATCAGCTGGCGCATCGCTTTCCAGACGTCCGCCTTGCGCTGCGGCTCGTCCATCAACAGTTCAAGGCCCGGCAAGGCCCAGGCATCGCCCAGGCCGTCGAGCTTGAGTACTTGGTAATAGGCCTGGGCGTCGGTATTGGCGGCAAAGCGCAAGGCCGGCATGCCGATCAGCCAAAGGCAGGTACAAGGGGCTTCTTCAAGGCGCGCCTGGATGAAACCCTGGACGAAATCACGCGCGGCATCCGGCCCCTGGTCCATGTTGCCACGCACCAGCAGCGGCCAGCGCACCGGCTCGCCGATGATCTGCGGGGCATCTGGCAGGCCTGCGGCGCGCAGCATGTCCTTGAGCAGCAGGTAGGATGGGTCGCGGCTCTGGAAGGGTTGGCCGGTGGCCAACTCCACCAGCAGCAGGCAGTTGCCGGCGCGCAGCAGTTGCAGCGAAAAACGCGGTGGCGGCACGGGGGCCGGGCGTGGCGCAGGGGCTTGTTCCTCGGCCTCGACCGGTTTGGCGGCGGGCTTTGGCGTGTTGCCCGGGCGCGGAATTTCGATTTTCGGCCGTTCGCCGGAGCGCGCCTGGGGTGCGACCGGCGCTTCGTTGGCAGGGGCTGGCGAAGGCCTGACCTCGAACGCGGCGTGCTCGACCGGAACCTGCGGCAACAGCAGCTCGGGCCGCGACGGCGCAGCGAACGGCAGTTCGGCGCGCGGCAGCCAATGCACCACTTGCATGGCGGAAAGGTAGGCGCGGCGGCGGGACTCGGTCAGCAAGGCACGGGTATCCGGGGGGCTTGAACAATCGGGCATTCTAACGCTGTTGGCTGCCGAGCGCCGCAACTGGTCGGCAGAAAATTGCTGCCTGTACCGCCGAGGGGCCAGGGAAACCCCCAGCCAATCCGGGGTTATCCCTCATTACAGACCAAGGGGTGAAATCCTCCCCCCCGGATGCAGTACAATCGCCCCCTTTTTACTTGGCAACGAGTAGACGCCAATGATCGAACCCAAGCGCGTCCTGCGCGCCCTAGCCGAACACTGGGCCCTCATCGAGCCGCTGTGCGAGCGTTTCGACCAAGGCACCCTGAGCCTGGTCGAACTGCGCCAGCAGCTGGGCCGCCAGCAAGTGGAAAGCACGCCGCAGGACATCACCCAGCTGCTCGACGTGTGGATCCGCCTGGATATCCTGGTCCCGGTGGCCAAGAGCCCGAACCGTTTCGAGCTCAACGCCCAGATCCACGACTTCCTCGCCTACCTGCGCCGCGAGCACCGCCTGGGCCTGTGCCTGGAGATCGAGGCCTACCTGCGCCACCTGGAGCGCCTTGCCGGGCACATTCAGGATGCCTTCGACAACCGCGACAGCGATGACCTGGCGCGCCAGCTGCGCCTGCTCGACATGCGCGTGCGCGACGTGCTGAAAAAGCTCGACAACGACGAACAGGCGCTGGTCGCCGTGGCCGAACGGGCCAAGACCAGCAACCGCCAGATCCCGCTACGCCAGCGTTATGCCGAAGTCCTGGCGACCTGGGACGAATACGTCGAGCCGATGATCCAGCTGGTCAATGCCGACGGCGCCTTCGAACAGGGCGTGCGCAAGGTCGAGACCGTGCTGCTGAAACTGCTCGGCGAACAGGCGCGCCTGGGCCACCTGGTCGACGACGACATGCTGCTGCGCACCCATGCGCGCATCCTCGAGATGCAGACCAGCGCCCAGCTGACCCTGCGCCACGCCCGTGAACTGCTGCTGCCGCTGCGCGAAGAAGCGCGCCGGCACAATGCCGTGACCCGCGGCGCCGCCCTGGCCCTGTCGGTGATCCGGCGCAAGGGTATCGACGCCGTGCCGCAGGCCGCCATGCCATTGTTCACCCGGCCGCAGAGTACCTTCCTGGGTAGCGCCAGCCAGGTCGAGGCGTACGTCTATGCCCTCGCCCGCTTCGAGCCGAAACCGGCCAAGTTCCCCAAGGCGCACAAGACCCAGACTGGCCCGCTGCCGCGCGCGCCACGCACGGTCAAGGAAATGCTCGAACGCTGCGAGGATGCCCTGCCACTGCCTGACCTGATGGTCTGGCTGCTGGACCAGGAGCCCGAAGGCGCCACCGACGAACTGTTGTACTGGTTCTCGCGCCTGTCGCGTGAGAAGCGTTTCAAGCGCGAACGCCTCGAACGCCGCGAGTACACCACCCACGAACACCTGGTCAGCCTGCGCTCGTTCGCCCTGACATCCAGCCGCGAAGCGCAACCTGAAACCAACGCGAGCCCAGCCAATGCATCTTGATCTTTCCGAACTGTCCCAGCTCGCGCCGATCTTCCGCGAGCTGTTCAAAGGGTTCCACGTCAGCCGCCGCGACCCGGAGCTGTACGCCCAGCTGTCGAACTTCCAGGACCAGTACCGCACCCTGTTCAAGGCTTTGGGCTTCGAGCTGGTGTGCGATACCCGCGGCTTCTATTACTTCGTCCCCGAGCAGGCCGCCGCGCAGGTCAACAAGACCGCCCAACGCCTGTCGCTGTTCACCTTCATCCTGGTCGAACACCTGGCCGACCAGGGCCGCGACCCGATGGCGGTGCTCGACGGCGGCAGCATCGGGCGCGACGAGCTGCCCTCGCTGCTGGAAAAATACCGTGACCTGTTCCTGCAGGCTGAAGTGCAGACTGTCGACGAGCTGGAAGAAAAGATCATGCGCCGCATGACCCAGCTCGGCTTCGCCCACGAAGAAGGCGGGATCTACCGCTTCCTGCCGCCGATGCACCGTTTCCTCGATGTGTGCCTGTCGGTGCAGCAGGACCGCGACCTGGCCGCCAGCCTGCACAGCGACCTGCCGCTGCCAACGCCGGTGCTGGTCGAGGAAGAAAGCCCCGAAGCACTGGCCCGCACCGACGACCCGCTCGACCTCACCCCGTTCGAGGGCGAAGAAAGCGAAGAAGAGGCCCTGGCCCGGGCCATCCGCGAAGAGCAACAGGAGATTGACGCATGAGCCAGGAACGCTACGGCATCCGCCGCTTCGCATTGCTCAACACCGCCGGCTACAGCCTGGGCCTGTTCCCGCTGGAGCACCCGCTGTCGGTCTACGGCGCCAACAACCTGGGCAAATCCGCCTCGATCAACGCCCTGCAGTTCCCGATCCTGGCGCGCATGTCCGACATGAGCTTCGGCAAGTACAGCCTAGAGCAATCGCGCCGTTTCTACTTCGCCAGCGACACCTCGTACATCCTCTGCGAACTGAACCTGCCCCACGGCCCCCACGTGATCGGCGTGGTCGGTCGCGGGCCGGGTGGCGGTTTCGGCCACCAGTTCTTTGCCTACAAGGGTGAACTGGACCTGGATCACTACCAGAAGAACGACACCTGCCTGCGCCAGAAAGAGCTGTTCACCAACCTCGAGCGCCTGGGCCTCAAAGCCTACGAGCTCAAGCCGGACGAACTGCGCCGGTTGCTGGTCGGCGGCCACACCTCGGTGCCGCTGGACCTGACCATGATCCCGCTGCGCTCGACCAGCGAGCAGAGCCTGAAAACCTTCCGCGCACTGTTCATCAACCTGCTGCACATGCGCGAAATCACCGCCGCCAAGCTCAAACAGCTGTTCCTCGACGCGTTCGAGCACAGCCTGCGCTCGGGCAGCGTCGACTACATCGCCGCCTGCGAAGAAGCCTTCCGCGACGTACGCCGCATGGAGCAGGACTACAACGCCCTGGTTGCCGCCGGCCCCCTGGTCGAAGCCCTGGCCGGCGGTGTGGCCCAGCGCGACATCCTGCGCGGCAAGCTGCACCGCCTCTCGCCACTGCTCGACAACCTGCTGGGCACCTGGCAGGAATACGCCATGGCGCGCAAGGAAGAGCTGGTAATCCAGGCCGAGCACTACCGGGGCGAGCAGGACCGCCTGCAGAACGACCAGCGTGGCGGCACCCAGGAGCTGATGCGCCTGGAGCGTGAAATCACCGGTATCCAGCGCTGGCTCGGCGAGCTGTCGGTACTCAAGCACCGCTTCGCCCTGGTTGATGACGTCAAAGTGCTGGAGCAGCAACTGCTGGCCGCCAAGGATGCCCACGACGAGCTGGCCGGCGCCTTGGCCCAGTCGCGGCAGTTCTCTGCCGAGGACCTCGACGAGCGTGTGCGCGACCTGGAAAAGCGCCTCAAGCAGGTCAAGCAGCAGCTCGACCACGCCGACAACAACAGCTACGCCCGCCTGCGCGAAGAGTTTTCGCAGGCAGACGTCGACCGCCTGATGCGCCTGTTCAACGGCGCACTGTTCAGCCTGCCGCTGGGCGAGCGCGGTATCGAACTGGACGATAGCGACCTGTGGGTGAAATCGCTGGAAGCGGTGCTCGATGGCTTCAAGGGCGAGCGCTTCGAGGCCCCAGGCATTTCCATCGACCTTTCGCACATCGACCCACCGGCCCTGCAAGCCCTGGCCGACCGCGCCGCCCTGCGCGACCAGAAGGACCGCCTGGAGCGCGAGCTCAAGCAGCTCAAGACCCAGCAATCGGTGGCCGCCGACCGTACCGCGTCCAAAGCGCAGACCGAAGCCCTGTACCAACAGGTGCTGGATGCGCAGAAGGCCCTGGAGGACTACCGTCGCAGCGAAACCCTGGCGGCTGAAGAACCGGAGAAGATGGAGCAGCTGGCGCAACTGGAGGCGGCCCAGGACGAACTCAAGCGCTCCAGCGATGCGTTCACCGAGCGCGTCCAGCAACTGTCGGCCAAGCTGCAGCTGGTCGGCCGCCAGATCGCCGACCTGGAAGCCAAGCAGCGCACCCTGGAAGACGCCTTGCGCCGTCGCCAGCTGCTGCCTGCCGACCTGCCGTTCGGTACGCCGTTCATGGAAGCGGTCGACGACTCCATGGACAACCTGTTGCCCCTGCTCAACGATTACCAGGACAGCTGGCAGGGCCTGCAGCGCGTCGACAACCAGATCGAGGCGCTGTACGCCCAGGTACGCCTCAAGGGTGTGGCCAAGTTCGACAGCGAAGACGACATGGAGCGGCGCCTGCAACTGCTGGTCAATGCCTATGCGCACCGCACCGACGAGGCCCTGACCCTGGCCAAGGCGCGCCGCGCCGCAGTCACCGACATCGCCCGCACCCTGCGCAACATCCGCAGCGACTACGACAGCCTCGAACACCAGCTGGCCCTGTTCAACCGCGAGATCAACAAGCGCCAGGTTTCCAACCTGCAGAGCTTCCGCGTGGTACTGGCGCCGAACAAGGAAGCGCTCAAGCACATCGACCAGATCATCCACAGCGCCGGCCAGTACGAGGAAGGCGAGACATTGTCGGTGTTCGACCTGACTCAGAATTCGGAGCAGGATCACAAGAACGAAGAAGCCAAGGAATACCTGGCACGGCTGGTGGCGGCCAACCACAACCAGCTGGGCCTTAAAGACCTGTTCGAACTGGCTTTCGAGATCACCAAGATCAACAGCCAGCCGGTGATCCACGCCGACATCGACGGCGCCGCTTCCAACGGCACCACCATGACCATCAAGGCGCTGACCAACATGTACCTGTTGCTGCACTTGATGGACCGCGACCTGGCCGGGCGCATCCGCCTGCCTTACTACCTCGACGAAGCGGCGGACATCGACGAGCGCAACCAGGCCGCACTGCTGGAGACCAGCCTGCAACTGGGCTTCGTGCCGATTCTGGCGAGCGTGAAGCCACAGGTATCGGCGCATGTGGCGATCGACCTGGAAGGCGGTAGCGGGCCGAATGGCATCTATATCGACGAGGCGGACTGGAAGTACATCAGCCGACGTGATGTGGAGAAAGCGATCGTGCGCGAGGATCAGGCAGAGGAGCTGGCCTGAGGAACTGGGGCCGCTTTGCGGCCCTTTCGCGACACGAGGCCGCTCCTACAGGCATATACGTTCGCCTGTAGGAGCGGCCTCGTGTCGCGAAAGGAGGCCAAAGGCCTCCCCTAAAGTATCAGTGAGCCCAAGGCAGAATCGGAATCGCCGTCACCGCATTCTGCGGGCTGCCTTCGATCATGCGGTCGCTGTACACCAGGTACACCAGTGTATTGCGCTTCTTGTCCAGGAAGCGCACCACCTGCATGGTCTTGAACACCAGCGAGGTGCGCTCCTTGAACACCTCCTCACCGTCTTTCAACTCACCCTTGAAGTTGATCGGCCCGACCTGGCGGCAAGCAATCGACGCCTCCGCACGGTCCTCGGCCAGGCCCAGGCCACCCTTCACTCCGCCCGTCTTGGCGCGCGACAGGTAGCAGGTCACACCTTCGACCTTGGGGTCGTCGAACGCCTCGACCACGATGCGATCGTTGGGCCCGACGAACTTGAACACAGTAGATACCTGGCCGATTTCCTCGGCCCCTGCCAGCATCGGCAGCGCCAGGGCTGCCACGGCAATCACGCGCTTGAGCATGTTCATACCAGCACCAGGTTGTCGCGGTGGACCAGCTCCGGCTCGGCACTGTAGCCAAGCAGGGACTCGATGGCATCGGACGACTGGCCAATGATTTTCTGTGCTTCCAGCGCGCTGTAGTTGGCAAGGCCACGCGCCACTTCAAGGCCGTCCGGGCCTACGCACACCACCATTTCGCCACGGCGGAAGCTGCCTTGGACGGTCTTCACGCCTACCGGCAGCAGGCTCTTGTTGGCCTGGCGCAGGGCCTGAACCGCACCGGCGTCCAGCACCAGCGTGCCGCGGGTTTGCAAGTGCCCAGCCAGCCACTGCTTGCGCGCCGCCAGCATGCCGCGCTCAGGCGACAGCAGGGTACCCAGACGCTCGCCAGCCTTGAGGCGGTCGAGTACGCGTTCGATACGGCCACCGATGATGATGGTATGGGCGCCGGAACGGGCTGCCAGGCGTGCGGCGCGCAACTTGGTCTGCATGCCGCCACGGCCCAGGGCACCGCCGGTACCACCGGCTACGGCGTCGAGCGACGGGTCATCGGCACGGGCCTCGTAGATCAGCTGTGCCTCTGGATTGTTGCGTGGGTCGGCGTCGAACATGCCGTCACGGTCGGTGAGGATCACCAGCAGGTCGGCTTCGACCAGGTTCGCCACCAACGCGGCCAGGGTATCGTTGTCGCCGAAGCGGATCTCGTCGGTAACCACGGTGTCGTTTTCGTTGATCACCGGCACCACGCCCAGGTCGACCAACGTACGCAGCGTGCTGCGGGCGTTGAGGTAACGCTTGCGGTCGGACAGGTCGTCGTGAGTCAGAAGGATCTGCGCGGTGTGCTTGCCATGCTCGCCAAAGCTCGACTCCCACGCCTGCACCAGGCGCATCTGGCCGATCGAAGCGGCAGCCTGCAGCTCGTTCATCGCGCTCGGTCGTGCGGTCCAGCCCAGCTGGCTCATGCCGGCAGCCACGGCCCCGGAGGACACCAGCACCAACTCAACACCCGCCTCACGCAGGGCAACCATCTGCTCGACCCATACGGCCATGGCACCGCGGTCGAGGCCCTTGCCATCGGCCGTGAGCAGCGCACTACCGATCTTCACGACCCAGCGCTTGGCGCCAGTCACCTTGCTTCGCATCTTCTCTTCCAACCTATGTCGAATCTGTAGATACCGTGGATACAAAAACGCCGCTCCAGAGAGCGGCGTTTAGTGTACTGCAACCGGTCAGTCGCGCACGTAAATGATTTCCGGGCCGTCTTCGTCGTCCTCGAAATCATCGTCCCACGCGTCATCGTCGCCGATGTCATGCACGCTCTTGACGCCAGTACGACGCAGGGTACGGGCGTCGTCCAGGGCCTGCAGCTGGGCACGGGCTTCGTCTTCGATGCGCTGGTCGAGGTCGGCCAGCTCTTCAGCGTAGGCCGGGTCATTGGCCAAGCGATCGGCGCGGTCTTCGATGTAGCGCATCAGGTCGTGAGTGAGCTGCTCGGTGCCCTGCTTGGCGATGGCCGAGATCACGTAGACCGGGCCTTCCCACTGCAGACGCTCGACCACTTCCTTGACGCGCTCGTCGCGCTCGTCGTCCATCAGCATGTCCGCCTTGTTCAGCACCAGCCAGCGCTCACGGTCGGTCAGCGACGGGCTGAAGCGGGTCAGCTCGTTGATGATCACTTCGGCGGCGTCGGCCGGGCTGCTGCCGTCCAGCGGCGCCAGGTCGACCAGGTGCAGCAGCACGCGAGTACGGGCCAGGTGCTTGAGGAAGCGGATACCCAGGCCGGCACCGTCGGATGCGCCTTCGATCAGGCCAGGGATGTCGGCGATGACGAAGCTCTTCCAGCGGTCGACGCTGACCACGCCCAGGTTCGGCACCAGGGTGGTGAACGGGTAGTCGGCGACCTTCGGCTTGGCGGCCGACACCGAACGGATGAAGGTGCTCTTGCCGGCATTCGGCAGGCCCAGCAGGCCCACGTCGGCCAGGACTTTCAGCTCCATCTTCAGGTCGCGCTGGTCACCCGGCTTGCCTGGGGTGGTCTGGCGCGGCGCACGGTTGGTGCTGGATTTGAAACGGGTGTTACCCAGACCGTGCCAGCCGCCCTGGGCGACCATCAGCTTCTGGCCAGGGGTGACCAGGTCACCGATCACTTCCTGGGTGGAGGCGTCGATCACCGTGGTACCGACCGGCACACGCAGGAACAGGTCCTCGCCCTTCTTGCCGGTGCAATCGGTGCTGCCACCGTTGGCGCCGCGCTGGGCTTCGTGGTGACGGGTATAGCGGTAGTCAACCAGGGTGTTGAGGTTTTCGTCGGCCACCATGTAAACCGAGCCGCCATCGCCACCGTCACCCCCGTTGGGGCCACCGTTCTCGATGAACTTCTCGCGGCGGAAGCTCATGCAACCGTTACCGCCATCACCGGCCTTGACCCGGATGGATACTTCGTCAACAAACTTCATTCAAAAACCGCCTCTCGCCTTCCGACGAGCTGAATACTAAAAAACCTGAGGCTCTTGCAAAAATGAGCGCGGCGGCCCCGTACGACCGAAGAAACCCACGCCGGCAGCCCATACAAACAGCTTTGCAAGAGGCTCACCACAAACGAAAAAGCCCCGTCGCATGACGGGGCTTCTGGAGCGACGTCGCGATTAAGCGGCGACGATGCTCACGTAACGGCGGTTGAACTCGCCTTTCTTCTCGAACTTGATCACGCCTTCGATCTTGGCGAACAGGGTGTGATCCTTGCCCATGCCAACGCCGTAGCCGGCGTGGAACTGGGTGCCGCGCTGACGGACGATGATGTTGCCGGCCTTGACGACCTGGCTGCCATACATCTTCACGCCAAGGCGTTTCGATTCTGAGTCGCGACCGTTACGAGTACTACCACCAGCCTTCTTGTGAGCCATGGTTCAATTCTCCAAATAAATTCAGGGGATCTGAGCGATTAAGCCTGGATACCGGTGATTTTGATCTCGGTGAACCACTGGCGGTGGCCCATACGCTTCATGTGGTGCTTACGACGACGGAACTTGATGATGCGTACTTTATCGTGACGGCCTTGCGAAACGACTTCGGCAACAACTTTAGCGCCAGCGACGACTGGAGCGCCGATGGTGACTTCTTCACCGTTGGCAACCAGCAGAACGCGATCGAAAGTCACGGATTCGCCAGTGGCGATTTCCAGCTTTTCGATTTTGAGGAATTCACCTTCAGCGACTTTGTACTGCTTGCCGCCGGTAACGATTACTGCGTAAGACATGGGTATTTCTCCGATAATCCTGCTCACCCAGCGCTTTATATGATGAGTATTGGCTGGCATGGCTGCACAGGGCTGGAACGGCCCGGCGCAATTGCGTAAGGCAGGTGCTGCCCAGGAAGTTAGGGTGCGCGATTGTACGCAACCCGGGTTTTGCTTGCAAGTACCGGCCCCGCTCACCGGGCGGCGCGCCTTGACACACCGGGACCCGCGACCTAGCATGCCGCGCAACCTCACTGGAGCAGCCGATGCAACCCCAAACCTTCTACCGCGCGGTAGCTGACGATTTCAGCGCCGTCGACGAGATCATCAAGAAGCAGCTGACCTCGCGCGTGCCGCTGGTATCGAAGATCGGCGACTATATCACGTCGGCCGGCGGCAAGCGCCTGCGCCCCCTGCTGGTGCTGCTGTGTGGCAAGGCCCTGGGCCGCGAGGGTGACGACCTGCGCCTGCTCGCCGCAACCATCGAGTTCCTGCACACCGCCACCCTGCTGCACGACGATGTGGTCGACATGTCCGGCATGCGCCGCGGCCGCTCCACCGCCAATGCCCTGTGGGGCAACGCACCGAGCGTGCTGGTGGGCGACTTCCTTTATTCGCGCTCGTTCGAAATGATGGTCGAGCTGGGCTCCATGCCGGTCATGCAGATCCTCTCCAAGGCCACCCGGGTGATCGCCGAAGGCGAAGTGCTGCAGCTGTCGCGCGTGCGCGATGCCAGCACCACCGAAGAGGTGTACATGGAGGTCATCCGCGGCAAGACCGCCATGCTGTTCGAGGCTTCGACCCACAGCGCAGCCGCGCTGGCCGGTGCCACCGACGAGCAGCGCGAGGCCCTGCGCACCTTCGGCGACCACCTGGGCGTGGCCTTCCAGCTGGTCGACGACCTGCTGGACTACAAAGGCGATTCGCAGACCCTAGGCAAGAACGTCGGCGACGACCTGGCCGAAGGCAAGCCAACCCTGCCGCTGATCTACACCATGCGTGAAGGCACGCCAGAGCAGGCTGCACTGGTGCGCAAGGCGATCCAGAAGGGTGGCCTGGAAGACCTGGAGCAGATCCGCGTGGCGGTCGAAGCTTCGGGTGCGCTGGACTACACCGCGCAGCTGGCACGTGATTACGTGAAGCGGGCCATTGAGTGCCTGGAAGTGCTGCCGGCCAGCCAATACCGGGATGCACTGGTCGAGCTGAGTGAGTTTGCGGTAGCGCGCACACACTAAGATCGCGCCACCCTCTTCGCGGGCAAGCCCGCTCCACAGGATCCGCGTGGTTCCAGAGGAGCAGGCTTGCCCGCGATGCATTTGTACGGACAAAAACACTTCCCCGTTAAAACCTTATACAATATGGGCCTTTAACCGTCTGTCTGTTTAAGGAACCGAAGTGAGCACTTTGCCGCCCTGCCCCAAATGCAATTCTGAATACACCTACGAGGATGGCACCCAGCTGATCTGCCCCGAATGCGCCCACGAGTGGTCGGCCAACGGCGAAGCCGATGCCGGCAGCGATGACGTGGTGAAAAAGGATTCGGTGGGCAACGTGCTGCAGGACGGCGACACCGTCACCGTGATCAAGGACCTCAAGGTCAAAGGCTCCTCCCTGGTGGTCAAGGTCGGCACCAAGGTCAAGAACATCCGCCTGTGCGACGGCGACCACGACATCGACTGCAAGATCGACGGCATTGGCGCCATGAAGCTGAAGTCGGAATTCGTGCGCAAGGTCTGATTACATAAAAAACAGCCAATAGTCTCTTGCTATTTTGATAATAAGAATTATTCTCATTGGACTGCTATCCAAGGAGAATAGCCATGACTTATCTGATCGACGCCTGGCTGGACCGCCCCCACCCTTACCTGCGCATCCTGCATCGCGAAACCGGCGAAGTGTGCGCCATGCTCGAAGAAGAAGCGCTCGACGAGCTGCGTGACCAGGGCGACCTGGACATGAGCGGGCTGAATTCGAGTGAGCCGGTGGTGCTCAAGGAGCTGGTGCGCAATCTGTTCCTGTTTTGCTATGCGCGAGCATTGCGCCCGGTGGGAACAGACTGGAATTGATCGGCATAGCGAGGGCTTTGCCCTCGTTCGCGACACAAGGCCGCCCCTACAAGAGCATCATGGGCCTGTAGGAGCGGCCTTGTGTCGCGAATGGGCCGCAAAGCGGCCCCAGAGGCATTACAGAACGTCGAGCAGCTCGACGTCGAATACCAGCACGCTGTGCGGCGGGATGCTGCCAACGCCTTGGGCGCCGTAGGCAAGCTCGCTCGGCACATACAGGCGCCATTTGCTGCCAGCGTTCATCAGCTGCAGGGCTTCGGTCCAGCCAGCGATCACGCCACCGACCGGGAATTCAGCCGGCTGGCCACGCTCGTAGGAGCTGTCGAACACGGTGCCGTCGATCAGCGTGCCGTGGTAGTGGGTACGCACGTTGCTTTCGCGGGTCGGCTTGGCGCCTTCGCCAGCGGTCAGCACTTCGAACTGCAGGCCCGAAGCGAGGGTGGTGATGCCTTCACGCTTGGCGTTCTCGGCCAGGAATTCCTTGCCGGTGGCAGCCGCAGCTTCAGCCTTGGCAGCAGCTTCTGCTTGCATCACGTCACGGATGACCTTGAAGCTGGCCGACAGGTCGGCTTCGCTGACGCGGCTGTCGGCACCGTTGAAGGCGTCGGTCAGGCCGGCCACGATCGCTTCCAGGTTGACGCCCGGTGGCGGGTTGTCGCGCAGCTGGCCGCCCAGCTGACGGCCGATGCCGTAGCTTACGCGGGTTTCGTCGGTGGACAGGTTGAGTTCGGACATTGTCGTGCTCCACTGCAGGGCGCAGTGCAGCCGCGCCCTTGATGAAAAGGGCGAGCAGCCTAGCACACTGGGAAGCTGCGAGCAGCTACCAGGCCGAACGCTGGGAAATGGGTACCTTGAGGTCTTCTTCGGGGTGCGAACCCATGCCGCACATTTCGTCCTGCACAGACCAGTGCACCAGGTTCATCGAGACCATCGGGATGGCTTGCAGCAACTTGCGGGCGTCTTCCACCGAGTGCACGCGCAGGCGTTCACCGCGGGTATCGGCAAGGGGGTGGGCGTGGCCCTTGATGCGGGCCTCGAGCAGATAATCACCACCTTCGATGGCGATCAGGTTCACTTCGTCGACATGGCCGGCCCTGGCCTCGGTATTGAGCTGATGCAGGTTCATGAGAGCACCTCGCTGCTGGAACCAGGCATGAGTGCTCATTTTTCGTACAGGACCAGGGAATACACAAGGCATTGCTGACGCCGCTCGTCAGTTGGGCCGCGCTGGCCCCAGCACCGGTACGCCGGCGATGGGGCCCGAAAGCACTCAGTGCTTGGTGACTTTGTCCAGGTAGCCCATGCAGAACGCCGACACCACGAAGGTCATGTGGATGATCACGTACCACATCAGGTAGTCGGTAGAAATGTTCTGCGCGTCCATGAACACCCGCAGCAGGTGGATGGAGGAAATGGCCACGATCGAGGCGGCGACCTTCATCTTCAGCGACGAAGAGTCCATCTTGCCCAGCCAGTTGAGCTTCTCCTTGCTGTCGTCGATGTCCAGCTGCGAGACGAAGTTCTCGTAGCCGGAGATCATCACCATGACCAGCAGGCCGCCCACCAGCGACATGTCGATCAGCGACAGGATCACCAGGATCAGGTCGGCTTCGCTCAGGGCAAAGACGTTGGGCAGGACGTGGATTACTTCCTGGAAAAACTTCAGCGCCAAGGCCAACAGGCCGAGGGACAGGCCGAAGTAGATGGGGGCGAGCAGCCAGCGCGAGGCATACATCGCGTTTTCGAGAATACGTTCCATGGAGGGTTGGGACTCGTCAGGTGACTAAAAAAGCGACGCCGAGTATAGCCAGCCACCTGTTACAGCAAAAGCCCGGCCTGAAGGGGGCTGCCGTGCAGCGCAACCGCCGACAAGCCGGCTACCTCAGGTACACCACTGCCTTGGTAAGCAGTGAGGCCCCAGTGCGAGCCGGCTTGCCGGCGATTGGGCCAGAAGAGGCGCTCAGGTTTCAGGATGGAACTGGTAATCCCCCAGGTTGCGACAACGTTCACCGTTGATCCGGCGCAACTGCGCCTGCAGGTGCAGGCACCAGATCTGCGGATCCTCGGCCACCTGGTACCCATGCAGGGTCAGGCTGTCGACAATGGCGTTGAGCACCGACTCGGCCACCAACGGCCCATGGAACGGCCCTTGGGCCTTGATGGCTGAGGGTTGTTCACCGGCCATGCCGGCAGCGAACAGCAAGGTCCACATGCCGTTATCACCGGCCAGCGGGCGAATGCTGCATTCGATACGCGTCACCAGGCCCAGGCACTGGCGAGTGAGGCAGAGGTTGCGCATGGCCGCGTCCCCCTCCAATAAGCCGTATTCAGCTCGAAACGTTCGGGCTGTTTCCATCCTGAACCCTGATACCGTCCTAAGTTCCAGCATAGAATAGCGGCGCAAAAAGATGGAAAACCGGCGCTGAACGGTAGCACATGGCCGCTAGCGCCGATTTATTGACTCAGGCTGGCTTGGCCTGGGCAATCACCTCTTCCAGGCGTTCCTTTTCCGCCTTCTCGATGTCTTCCTCGCTGATCATCTCGGCGATCTCGCGCAAGCGCTCGACCACCCGGGCGTTGACGCTGCCTTCGGTGAACTGGCCCTGCTCGTCCTGCTCCCCGGCGTCCTCACCCACCAGCAGGCTCAGCGCCTCGTCAGCCTGGCTGACCGCATAGACGTGGAACACGCCGTTCTCGACCGCCTGCAGCACACGCTCATCGAGCATCAGTGTGGCCACGTTGGCGCGCGGGATGATCACACCCTGCTCGCCCGTCAGGCCACGGGCCTCACACAGGCGGAAGAAGCCTTCGATCTTCTCGTTGACCCCACCCACCGCCTGCACTTCACCAAACTGGTTGATCGAGCCGGTGATCGCGAAGCACTGTTTGAGCGGGGTGCGCGACAATGCCGAGATCAGCGTGCACGCCTCACCCAGCGAGGCACTGTCACCGTCCACATAGCCGTAGGACTGCTCCAGGGCGATGCTCGCGGAAATCGCCAAGGGGAATTCCTGGGCATAGCGGCTGCCCAGGTAACCGGTGAGGATCATCACCCCCTTGGAGTGGATCGGCTGGCCCAGGTTGACCTCGCGCTCGATGTCGACGATGCCGCTGCCGCCCGGGTAGACGGTGGCGGAAATGCGCGCTGGCATGCCGAACGCCGAGTCGCCGACCTCCAGCACGGTCAGGCCGTTGCACTTGCCGATAGCGGCGCCTTCGGTGTCGATCAGAATGATGCCGGCGAGCATGTCGTCGAGCACGCGCTGCGAAACGCGCCCGGTGCGGGTGGCCTTGGCCTTGAGCGCACGCTCGATATGCCCGGCGTCAGTCATCTCGTCACTGGCCAGCTGGCGGATGAAATCGGCCTCGCTGACCAGCTGGAACAGGTCACCGATACGCGCCGACAGGCGCGACTGGTTTTCCGCCAGGCGCGCGCTGTAGGTGGCCAGGCGCGCCACCGCATCGCTGGTCAGCGGCGCCATGCCCTCCTCGTTGGTGCGGGTGCGCAACAGCTGGGCGAACTGCTCGAGGTTCTCGTCGACCATCGGCATGTCTTCGTCGAAATCCACCAGCACCCGGAACATCTCCTGGAAGTCCGGGTCATGGTCCTGCAACGCGTAGTACAGCTGACGCGAGCCGATGATCACCAGCTTGACGTTGAGCGGGATCATCTGCGGCGTCAGGCTGACGCTGGCGACACGACCCAGCTCACCGATCGGCGACTCCATCTTCAACTTGCGCGACTGCAGGGCGCGCTTGAGCGCATCCCAGACGAACGGCTCGCCGAGCATCTTCTCCGCTTCAAGGATCAGGAAGCCACCGTTGGCACGGTGCAGCGCGCCTGGGCGCAGTTGGCGGTAGGAGGTGTACAGCGCCCCTTGGTCGGTGCTGTATTCGATCCGCCCGAACAGGTTGTCGTAAGTCGGGTGCGGTTCGAACACCACAGGTGCGCCACCGACGGCGTGGTGGCCGACCACCAGGCTTGGGGCGTATTGCTCTTCGAGCAGCTTGCGCGCCACGGCGTCGGTCTTGCTGTCATCGACCAGTTGCTCGACCACGGTACGCAGCAGGTTCAACTGCACCGATTGCAGGTAGGCGCACACCGCTGCGTTCTCGGCGTACTTTTCCGACAGCGGCGCCAGCAATGGCTGCAGCGCCAGGGTAATGGTTTCTTCGTTGAGCTGGCGCAGGTGGTTGTTCGACTCGCGCTTCCACTGTGGCAGGCTTGCCAGTTCTTCATTGAGGCGCTCTTCAAGGAAGGCGATGTCCTCGTGGAACTGCTCGCGGACTTCTTCCGGCAGCTGGGCGAATTCGGCTTCGTCCAGGGCCTTGCCGTCGGCCATCGGGGTGAAGGCGACATTGCTGGCGTCGCGGTACAGGGCCACGTCCTTTTCCAGCGAGGCGCGCTCGATGACATCCAGGGCGCGGTCGTAACGCTGGTTGAAGGCGCGGTCGATGGCGCCCTTCTTCTGCTGGTAGGACGGGTGCTCGAACACCGCCGGGAAGGTCGCCAGCAGGTTGTCGATCAGGCCGCCCATGTCGCTGATGAATTCTGCGGCGCTGCCCGACGGCAGCTCCAGTGCCCGTGGCTCGCGGGTGTCATCGAAGTGGTTGACGTAGACCCAGTCGGCCGGGGTCTGCTGGCGCTTGCCCTCGGCCTTGAGGTAGCGCTTGACGAACGAGAAGCGCCCGGTGCCGGGCTCGCCCATCACATACACGTTGTAACCAGGGCGTGGCATGGCCACGCCGAACTGCAGGGCCTCGACAGCACGTTCCTGGCCCAGGACTCCGCGAAACGGCTCCAGATCGTCGGTATTGGCAAAGGCAAACTGCTCGGGGGAAAAACGCCTGGTCAAAGCTTCAGGCGCGAGACGCAGGCGCGCAGCGACGGGATCGGGCATTGGGTTTCCTTACTTCGGCGGGGCAGATACGCAGCATTCTGGCGCTGCCCGCGCGCGCCTTGCAAGGCTCAGCGGGACTTTATGTCGCAGTATCGATTAGCGACTCAAGCAAATTTTTCGCAATCAACGACGCAACCTTTAGATCGTGCCTAAACTCCAAGCTGCGCGGGTGGGTGAAAAGCTTTCCCGACCTGGCAACCGAGTTGCCAGCAACCCTGACCCTTGGTTAAGACAAATAGAGAACAAATGCTATGAAACGGATTCTTCTGGGTACTCTGTTCACCGTAGTCTCACTCAATGCCATGGCCGAAGCGCCAGGCGGCCCGAACTGCGGCTGGGGCAACATGCTGTTCGAAGGCCAGCGCGGCACGCCGGCTCACTTCCTGGCATCCACCACCAACGGTACGTCCGGTAACGCCACCTTCGGCATGACCTCCGGCACCAACGGCTGCTCCACCAAGGCCTCGCTGACCTATGGCGGCAAGTCCTGGTTCGCCATGAATGGCATGATGAACGAACTGTCCGAAGACATGGCCATGGGCCAGGGCGAAGCACTCACCACCTACGCGGTGGTACTGGGTGTGGCGCCGGAAGACCGCGGCTACTTCAACTCGGTCACCCACCAGCACTTCAACCAGATCTTCAGCAGCGCTGACGTGAATGCCGAAACTGTCCACAGCAACACCCTGGCCGTTCTGAAGAACGACCCACGCCTGGCCAAGTACGCTACCGAGGCCTAAGCGCAGCTGCTCCCGCCCCGCTCGGGGCGGGTTTTCGCCTTTTTATCGGCATCGTTAAGAAGTAGTTGCCCGACATGCTCAAACGCCTCGCTTACCTGGCGCTGTGTGCCTGCGCCCCTGTTCATGCCGCGCCTGCGCTGGATGAAGGCCGTCTCCAGCAACTGGCCAATACCCCCTACTGGATTGCCCTGGGCCATTACGAAACCGCCAAGCTCGGCGGCTGGCGCAGCTATGTAGACGACCGCAAATTCTTCCTCGCCGAGGACGGTGCGCACCACCCGGACCAGGAACTGCGGGCTACGGTGCAAGCGCTGTATGCCCCGGCCAGCCTGGGCGACAAGCATGCCCAATGCGTGTTCCCCGCACGCACCCGCTGGCTGACCGAGCAACTGGGCCTGCAAGGTTTGCCGCAGCCGGACTGCCAGGAGTTCAAGGCCTGGTACAAATCGGTCGACCCGCACAGCGCGGCACTGATCTTCCCGGCGGCCTACCTGAACAGCCCGTCATCGATGTTCGGCCATACCCTGCTGCGCATCGACCAGTCCAACACGCGCAGCGACGACACCACGCTGCTGAGTTACGCCATCAACTTCGGCGCCTATATCGAAGGTAGCGACAACAGCATCCTATACGCCTGGAAGGGCCTGATGGGCGGCTATCCCGGGCTGTTTGCCCTGATGCCCTACCAGGAAAAACTGTCGGAATACCGCAGCCTGGAAAACCGCGACCTGTGGGAGTACCAGCTGGACCTCACGCCGGAAGAAACCGGGCGCATGGTCGAGCATGTGTGGGAACTCAAGCAGGTCCAGTTCGATTACTTCTTCTTCGACGAAAACTGCTCCTACCGCCTGCTGGAACTGCTGCAGGTGGCGCGGCCGAGCCTGGACCTGACCTCGCAGTTCCCGCTGACCGCGATCCCCACCGACACGGTCAAGGCCGTGAAACAGTCGGGCATGGTCGCCAGCGAGACCTACCGGCCCTCGCGTGAACGGGAGTTGTTGGCCCGGGCCGAACCGCTGGACCTCGATGAGAAGCGCCAGGTGCTGGCCGTCAGTGCCGACACTGCGCAGTTGCAGAGCCCGGCATTCACCGCCCTGCCCCGCGAGCGCCAGGCCTTGGTGCAGGATGCCGCCTACCGCCTGGAACGTTACCGAGCCAACGGCCAGGAGCGCGACCCCGGCCAGGCACGGCGCAGCTTCGAGCTGTTGCGGGCGATCAACCGCAACCCGCCACCGCCCCTGCAAATTGAACGCCCCGGCCTGCCCGAGGACGGGCACGACTCACGCACCTGGCAGCTAGGCGTCGGCACCCGGGAAGACCGCGCCTATGCCGAATACGGGCTGCGCATGGCGTATCACGACCTGAACGACAATGCCTACGGCTTCCCGCTCGGCGCGCAGATCGAGATCCTGCAGCTCAAAGTGCGCCAGTACGAAGGCAACGACTGGCAAGTGCAACGCCTGGACTTGGCCACCATTCGCTCGCTGACCCCTCGCAACGAACTGCTCAAGCCTTGGTCGTGGCAGGTCGCCGGTGGCCTGGAGCGGGTGCCGGGCAAGCATGACGACGAAGTGCTGGTGAGCCATGTCAACGGCGGTG
This sequence comes from Pseudomonas sp. M2, assembly GCF_015751845.1. Lineage (NCBI taxonomy): Bacteria > Pseudomonadati > Pseudomonadota > Gammaproteobacteria > Pseudomonadales > Pseudomonadaceae > Pseudomonas > Pseudomonas sp. M2. Next base: position 3,217,038 of record NZ_JADOUD010000001.1, on the reverse strand, counting down.
CCGGCGGCACCTGGCAGTTGGCCGATGGGCTGCTGGGCTTTGCCTTGGGCACGGTGCGGGTCGAGCACCATAACGACTTCGCCCAGTTCATCGCCCCGGCGGCGGGGTTCAATGGCGGGCTGCTGTGGCGCAACGGGCTGGGCAACATGACACTGGAAGCCAAAGGCGATTACTTCACCAATGGCGAAGTGCGGCGCAGTGTGAGCCTGAACCAGCAGTGGGAGATCAGCCAGAACCTGGGGCTGAGGCTGAGTGCCTCACGGGAGTTCAGCCACCTGGCTACTGCCCAGAATGAGGTGATGCTGGAGCTGAAGTGGTATCACTACTGACGCGCCCTGCTCTTCGTAGGAGGGGCCTTGTGTCGCGAAAGGGGCGCGCAGCGGCCCCAAGGCCTATGGCGTGGCAAGTAATGCCGGGGCCGCTGCGCAGCCCTTTCGCGACACAAGGCCGCTCCTACGACGGCCGCATCAAGGCCGGCGAGTGTGAACCCACCGGCTCTTTCACGCTGTTTTGAGCAAAAGGAGGTCCCTATGAGCCGCGCATTCGTCAACGAGGACCAAGCCGCCGCCCAGGCCGACCAGCCGGTGGAGCGGCACGTCAGCGACCAGCCCAACTACGTCACCACCAATGGCCTGCGCCAGCTGCAGCAGCGCGTGGCCGAACTCAATGCCTTGCGTGCCGAGCTGCAGGCCCTGGGCGAACAGGGCGACAAGCAACGCCTGGCCGATGCCGAGCGTGACTTGCGTTATTTCAGCGCCAGGGTGCAGAGCGCGCAGGTGGTGCCAGCTGCCACCTCGACCAGCAAGGTGCAGATTGGCAGCCGGGTGCGGTTTGCCGATGAGCAGGGGCAGGAACAGACCGTGCAACTGGTTGGGGAGGATGAAGCCGATGCCAGCCGGGGGCTGATCAATTGGGGGTCGCCATTGGGGCGGGCATTGCTGGGCGCAGGGCCTGGGGATGAAGTGATTTGGCGGCGGCCGGCGGGGGACCAGGTGATCGAGGTGATGGATATCGTGGGTGAGGCCTGAAACAAAGGGGCCGCTGCGCGACCCATTCGCCGGCAAGCCGGCTCCCACAGGTACCGCGTTGTTCTCAAGAACAATGCATTAGGTGTGGGAGTCGGCTTGCCGGCGAATGGGCTGCAATGCAGCCCCAATCTTTCGAATCAGACCACGCCCTGGGCCAGCATCGCGTCCGCGACTTTGACGAAGCCGGCGATGTTGGCGCCTTTCACGTAGTTGATCTTGCCATCGGCCTCTTCACCGTAGTGCACGCAAGCATGGTGGATCGACTGCATGATGTGGTGCAGCTTGCTGTCCACTTCACCGGCGGTCCACAGCAGGCGCATGGCGTTCTGTGACATCTCCAGGCCCGAAACGGCCACGCCGCCGGCGTTGGATGCCTTGCCCGGTGCGTACAGGATGCCAGCCTCCAGGAAGATATCCACAGCCTCCAGCGTGGTCGGCATGTTGGCACCTTCCGCTACGCAGATGCAGCCATTGCGCAGCAGGGTGCGGGCGTCTTCGCTGCCCAGTTCGTTCTGCGTGGCACACGGCAGGGCGATGTCGCACGGCAGGCTCCATGGCGTCTGCCCCTTGCGGAACTCCAGGCCGAACTGATCGGCCAGTTCGCTGATGCGGCCACGCTTGACGTTCTTCAGCGCCATCACGGCGTCCCACTGGGCGTCGGTCAGGCCGGCTTCGGCGTAAAGGGTGCCTTCGGAGTCGGACAGCGAGATCACCTTGCCGCCCAGGTCCATGACCTTGCGCGCAGCGTACTGGGCAACGTTGCCGGAACCGGAAATTGCCACCCGACGACCGTCGATGCGCAGGCCCTGACGCTTGAGCATTTCTTCGGCGAAGTACACACAGCCATAGCCGGTGGCTTCAGGGCGGATCAGACTGCCGCCGTAGGTCATGCCCTTGCCGGTCAGCACCGAAGTGAACTGGTTGGCCAGGCGCTTGTATTGGCCGAACATGAAGCCGATCTCGCGGGCGCCCACACCGATGTCACCGGCAGGCACGTCCAGGTCGGCGCCGATGTGGCGGTACAGCTCGCTCATGAAGGCCTGGCAGAAGCGCATCACTTCGGCGTCGCTCTTGCCCTTGGGGTCGAAGTCCGAGCCGCCCTTGCCGCCGCCCATGGGCAACGAGGTGAGGGAGTTCTTGAATACCTGTTCGAAGGCCAGGAACTTGAGCACACCCAGGTTTACCGAGGGGTGGAAACGCAGGCCGCCCTTGTAGGGGCCGATGGCACTGCTCATCTGGATGCGGTAGCCGCGGTTGACCTGAACCTTGCCCTGGTCATCGACCCACGACACGCGGAACAGCACCGCGCGCTCGGGTTCGACCATGCGCTCGAGAATGCCGGCCTGCAGGTAGTGTGGGTTGGCTTCGAGGAACGGCCAAAGGCTGCGCAGCACTTCTTCCACCGCCTGGTGGAATTCGGGCTGGGCCGGGTCGCGCTGCTTCAGGCGCTCGAGGAAATGGTCGACAGATTCGATCATGGGTAGACATCTCACCAAGAGGGATTGGACTTATTGGTTTTTTCTGGAATGTACCAAGAAGCAATCGCACTGGAATAGGGCGAAATGTCGTTTTTATGAAATTATTTGGTGCGTTTTATATAAGTGTATACAAAACAAGGTGCCTTCCGATGGCCGATCAGCCCGCCTGGCGGGACAGGCCACTTCATGCCAGGCACAAAAATGGGGCCCCTGAGGGCCCCATTCTTGTGCATCGGAAACCGGCTTACTGGGCCAGCTTCTTGTGCCGTACCCGGTGCGGCTGGGCAGCGGCGTCGCCCAGGCGCTTCTTGCGGTCGGCTTCGTACTCGGTGTAGTTACCTTCGAAGAACACCACGTTCGAGTCGTCTTCGTACGCCAGGATGTGGGTAGCCACACGGTCCAGGAACCAACGGTCGTGGGAAATCACGATCGCGGCGCCCGGGAAGTCCAGCAGGGCTTCCTCCAGCGAACGCAGGGTTTCGACGTCCAGGTCGTTGGACGGTTCGTCGAGCAGCAGCACGTTGCCGCCCTCTTTCAGGGTCAGGGCCAGGTGCAGACGGCCACGTTCACCACCGGAGAGGTCCTTGACGAACTTCTGCTGGTCGCCGCCCTTGAAGTTGAACCGGCCAACGTAGGTGCGCGACGGGATCTCGTAGTTGCCGATGCGGATCATGTCGGAGCCATCGGAGATCTGCTGGAACACGGTCTTGGCACCGTCCAGGTCTTCGCGGCTCTGGTCCACACAGGCCAGTTGCACGGTTTCGCCGATCTCGATGCTGCCCGAGTCCGGCTGTTCCTTGCCCATCAGCATGCGGAACAGGGTCGACTTACCGGCACCGTTACCACCGATCACGCCGACGATGGCACCTTTAGGCATGGCGAACGACAGGTTGTCGATCAGCACGCGGTCGCCATAGCCTTTGGAGACGTTCTTGAACTCGATGACCTTGTCGCCCAGGCGCGGGCCAGCCGGGATGTAGATCTCGTTGGTTTCGCTGCGCTTCTGGAATTCCTGCGACTGCATCTCTTCAAAGCGCTGCAGACGGGCCTTGGATTTGGACTGGCGGGCCTTGGCGCCTTTGCGCACCCACTCCAGTTCCTCTTTCATGGCCTTCTCGTGGGCGCTCTGCTGCTTGGATTCCTGCGCCAGACGGTCCGACTTGGCCTCCAGCCAGCCCGAGTAGTTGCCTTCGTATGGGATGCCGGCGCCGCGGTCCAGTTCGAGGATCCAGCCTGCGACGTTATCGAGGAAGTAACGGTCGTGGGTAATCGCTACCACGGTGCCCGGGAAGTCGTGCAGGAAGCGCTCCAGCCAGGCCACCGAGTCGGCGTCCAGGTGGTTGGTGGGTTCGTCGAGCAGCAGCATGTCGGGTGCCGACAGCAGCAGACGGCACAGGGCCACACGGCGCTTCTCACCACCGGACAGGTGTTCGATGCGGGCATCCCAGGCCGGCAGGCGCAGGGCGTCGGCGGCGACGTCGAGCTGGCGCTCGAGGTTGTGGCCGTCGGCAGCCTGCAGGATGGATTCGAGCTTGGCCTGCTCGGCGGCCAGCTTGTCGAAGTCGGCGTCGGGTTCGGCGTAGGCAGCGTAGACCTCGTCCAGGCGGGCCTGGGCGTCCTTGATCACGCTGACCGCTTCTTCGACCACTTCGCGTACGGTCTTGCTCGGGTCCAGCTGCGGCTCCTGGGGCAGGTAGCCGACGTTGATGTCGGGCATCGGACGGGCTTCGCCGTCGAATTCCTTGTCGACGCCCGCCATGATCCGCAGCAGGGTCGATTTACCCGCGCCGTTCAGGCCGAGTACGCCGATCTTGGCGCCCGGGAAGAACGACAGGGAAATGTTCTTGAGAATTTCCCGCTTCGGCGGCACGACCTTGCTCAGCCGATGCATGGTGTAGACGTATTGAGCCAAAACCAAGCCCTCTAATCAGATAGGTAAAGACATCGACGATCGCCCCGGCCAGGTGGCCAGGCGGATGTGTTTACGGGGTGTCATTGAACAAAGTCGACCATTCTACGCCAACGCGCCGCGTTGCACAGGGTGGTCGGATGGTGGGGTCAACAGGGCCGCTGTGCGGCCCATTGGCGGCGGTGAGGCCGGTGCTGGCCCCACACAGATCAGACGTGACGCTGCTTTGCCTTGCCCCGCGGCAACCGGCAACGGTCGCCCTGCCCGGCCAGGCGCGCGGCCCAGGCAGATTTCACGCTGAAACCACCCTGGCGGGCAGGCTGCTCGGCAGCCTTGGCCGGCTTGGCGGCAGGTTTGTTCACGGCCTTGCTGGCCGGTTTCACTGCAGCCTCAGCCCCAGCTTCGACCGGGGCTACTGCCGCCTTGGCGGTCTTGCGCAGCTCGGCCAGCGACGGCGCCTTGGCTTTCGAGGCCGAGGCCTCAGGTTTGACCAGCGAACGCTGGCACGACTTGCAGGATACATCCTCGGTCACGGCAGTGCTGACAAGGGTCTGACTGCTGCGCCCACAGGCGGAATCGAGGCCATTGGTGGAAAAGTGAGTAACCAAAACCGAACATCTCCGATGCGTTGTCATTGAAGCGGGCGGCATTCTCGCACAGCAAGCAAGGCATTGCCGAACGGGCAGGTTTCATCGCGACCATCGGCACCCGATAGCAGGGCTGGCACTTTGCCATAATGACAGGCATGCTAGCCCGTTTCGGGTATACGGCCTTATAGTGCGCAACCGCGGTGCGGTCGCCCAGGCACCGGCATACACCGTGCATATCAATCCCTGCCGTCGCCAGCCCAATAGCAGGACCAAGGTTTGACCAATCTCAATCATCCGTCCTCGCCGCGCACTGTCACGCCGGCCCCAGCCGCTCCGGTGCGCGGCTCGGTCAAAGGTGCGCTGGCCCTGCTGGCTTTGCTGCTGCTGGGTTTGCTGCTTTGGCAACTGTTCTCGCAGTTCCGTCACACCCAGGCCGAGCAGCGCCAGCAGCACCTGGACGCAAGCGTCGAACTGGCAGACCACTTGGGCCTGAACATGGCGCTCAAGGCCCAGCAGGCGCTGAATGTGGTGCAGCCGTATGTCAAAGCGCCGTCGCCTGCCGCCTTGCCCAGCCTGCTCGACACGCTGCGCGAGCGCCTGCCAAACCTGCGCGACTTGGCCTGGCTGGACCACAGTGGGCGGCTACAGGGCGACAGCCTGGCCGGCAGCCCCGACCGCCCGCTGATTGACGAGCTGTTCGGCTTGAACCAGGGCCGGCCTTATTTCTTCGCCAACTCGGCGGACAACCGCACCGTCTACCTGTTGTTGCGCCAGGCCACCGAGCAGGGGCGCGGCTACTGGCTGCTGCGCCTGTCCAACGATTTTTACCGCACCCTGACCCAGCACCTGGACGGCCCCGGGCACCCCCTGTGGCTGCTGGAGAACAGCCGCAGCGGCGAGGTGCTGGAACGCCACGCCCCAGCGCAGACCAGCAACCAGCCGTTGCAAAGCGTGATGCTGGTCTTCATCGACAACAGTGTCTGGCAGCTGCGGGGCCTGTTCGATGCCGGCCTTGCCCAGCAGAAACTGTTGCCGGCACTGCTGGGCAAGTGCCTGCTGGCGCTGTTCTGTGCCCTGCTGCCGGTACTGGCGCTGATCAACATGCGCCGCCGCCAGCGCGCCCTGCAGGAGGACCGCCGGCGCTACCAGGAAATCTTCGAGGGCACCGGCGTAGCCCTGTGCGTGCTCGACCTCTCCAGCCTGCCCGGCCAGCTTGACCGCTACCACCTGCGCAACCTCGCCGCGCTCAAGCAGAGCCTGGCACTCGACTCCAGCCTGCGCCGCTCGCTGCTGCTGGAACTGAAGATCACCGAAATCAACCAAGTGGCGCGCCAGCTGCTCAACGTCGACTGCCACGCAGGCGCCTGGCAACGGCTGATCGACGGCAGCGGCGACGGCCGTGACAGCGTCGGCATGCAACTGATCGATGCGCTGATCGAGCAGCGCCCGCTGCTGGAACTGGAAGTGCGCCTGCCCGCCCCCCTGGGCGGTGAGCTGCACCTGTGGCTGATGGCGCGGCTGCCGGAACAGCGCCGCGACTACCAGGCGGTGATCCTGAGCATCAGCGACATCACCAGCCGCAAGCAGGTGGAGCTGTCGCTGCTGGAGCGCGAAAGCTTCTGGTCGGACGTGGTGCGTACCGTGCCCGACCAGTTGTACGTGCAGGACGTGCTCAGCCAGCGGATGATCTTCAGCAACCGCCACCTCGGCCAGACCCTGGGCTACGACCGCACCGAGCTTGCGCAGATGGGCGAGCGCTTCTGGGAGCTGCTGCTGCACCCCGAGGATGCGGCGCACTACCAGGCCCTGCGCCAGCAGCAACGCGTCAACGGCCACGGCCAGTCCCTGCATTGCCAACTGCGCTTCCGCCACCGTGACGGCGGCTGGCGCTGCTACGACATCCGTGAACAAGTGCTGACCCGCGACAGCGATGGCCAGGTTACCCGCATCATCGGTGTGGGCAAGGACGTCACCGTGCAGATCGAGGCCAGCCAGTCGCTACGCGACAGCGAGCAGCGCTACCGCATGCTCGCCGAAAGCATCAGCGATGTGATCTTCTCCACCGACAGCAAGCTGCAGCTCAACTACGTCAGCCCCTCGGTGCAGGCAGTGCTGGGCTACAACACCGACTGGATCTTTGAAAACGGCTGGCAGTCGATCGTCGCCAACCCGTCCCAGCTCACCGGCATCTACAGCCTGATGGAACGGGTCAGCAAGGCCATGGGCGACCGGGAACAGCTGGCACAACTGCGCCAGCACCTGCCCAACCAGCTGTTTTTGTTCGACTGCCTGCGCGCCGATGGCCGCAAGATCCCTATCGAGCTGCGCCTGGTGCTGGTGTGGGACGACCGCGAGCGCTTCGAGGGTGTGCTGGGCGTGGGCCGGGACATCAGCCAGCAACGCCGTGCGGAAAAAGACCTGCGCATGGCCGCCACGGTCTTCGAACACTCAACCTCGGCCATCCTCATCACCGACCCGGCCGGCTACATCGTGCAGGCCAACGAAGCGTTCAGCCGGGTCAGCGGGTATTCGGTCAGCGATGTGCTCGACCAGCTGCCAAGCATGCTGACTGTGGACGACCAGCAGGAGGGCCACCTGCGCTACGTACTCAAACAGCTGCACCTGCGCGGCAGCTGGGAAGGCGAAGTGTGGCTCAAGCGCCGCAGTGGCGAGCACTACCCAGCCTGGGTCGGTATAACCGCGGTGCTCGATGACGAGGGCGACCTGGCCAGCTACGTGTGTTTCTTCACTGACATCAGTGAGCGCAAGGCCAGCGAACAGCGCATTCATCGCCTGGCCTACTACGATGCCCTGACCCACCTGCCCAACCGCACGCTGTTCCAGGACCGCCTGCACACCGCCCTGCAACAAGCTGAGCGGCAGAAGTCGTGGGTGGTACTGATGTTCCTCGACCTGGACCGTTTCAAGCCGATCAACGACTCCCTGGGCCACGCCGCGGGCGATCGCATGCTCAAGGACATGGCCCTGCGCCTGCTGGCCTGTGTCGACGATGACGACACCGTGGCGCGCATGGGCGGTGATGAGTTCACCCTGCTGCTGCAATCGCGCGCCACCCGCGAAATGGCGCTCAACCGCGCCATCCATGTGGCCGAGAACATCCTCGCCAGCCTGGTGCGGCCATTCGTGCTCGAAGGCCGCGAGTTCTTCGTCACCGCCAGTATCGGCATCGCCCTCAGCCCGCAGGACGGCGGCGAACTGAGCCAACTGATGAAGAACGCCGACACCGCCATGTACCACGCCAAGGAGCGCGGCAAGAACAACTTCCAGTTCTACCAGGCCGAGATGAACGCCAGCGCCCTGGAGCGCCTGGAGCTGGAAAGCGACCTGCGCCATGCCCTGGAGCAGAACGAATTCATCCTCTACTACCAGCCGCAGTTCAGCGGCGACGGCAAGCGCCTGACCGGTGCCGAGGCGCTGCTGCGCTGGCGCCACCCCACGCGCGGCCTGGTGCCGCCGGGCGACTTCATCCCGGTGATCGAGGAGTTGGGGCTGGTGGTGGATGTCGGCGACTGGGTGCTGCGCGAGGCCAGCCGCCAGCTCAAGGCCTGGCACAAGGCCAAGGTGCGCGTGCCGAAGGTGTCAGTGAACATCTCGGCCCGGCAGTTCTCCGACGGCCAGCTGGGCAAGCGCATCGCTACCGTGCTCGAAGAAACCGGCCTGCCGCCTGCGTGCCTGGAGCTGGAGCTGACCGAAAGCATCCTGATGCGCGATGTGAACGAAGCGATGCAGATACTCGACAGCCTGAAGGTGCTGGGCCTGAGCATTGCGGTGGACGACTTCGGCACCGGCTACTCGTCGCTCAACTACCTCAAGCAGTTCCCCATCGACGTGCTGAAGATCGACCGCACCTTCGTCGACGGCCTGCCCGAGGGCGAGCAGGACGCGCAGATTGCCCGGGCGATCATCGCCATGGCGCACAGCCTGAACCTGGCGGTGATCGCCGAGGGCGTCGAAACCCACGAGCAGCTGGAGTTCCTGCGTGAGCATGGCTGTGATGAGGTGCAAGGCTACCTGTTCGGGCGGCCGATGCCGGCCAGCCAGTTCGAGGCGCAGTTCAGCAACGAGACGCTGTTCATGTTCCAGTGATCCGGTGCCCGCTGGCGCGGCCCTGGCCTGCTGAAAGCGGACTTCAAAGTCAACTCCCGCCCCCATCCAGCCCAGGCAGGGCGCGGGATGCAACATGAAAGCCATTGGTCCGCGACTTGATGCCACTTCATATGCCAGGCGCGAATCAATCGGTTAGAATGCCCCCCCAATTCAGCCCGATCCTTGAGGACCGTTATGTTCAGCCGTGATTTGACCATTGCCAAGTACGACGCCGAGCTCTTCGAAGCCATGCAGCAAGAAGCTCTGCGCCAGGAAGAGCATATCGAGCTGATCGCTTCGGAAAACTACACCAGCCCAGCCGTCATGGAAGCCCAGGGTTCGGTCCTGACCAACAAGTACGCCGAAGGCTACCCGGGCAAGCGTTACTACGGTGGTTGCGAGTACGTCGACGTGGTCGAGCAACTGGCCATCGACCGCGCCAAGGAGCTGTTCGGTGCCGACTACGCCAACGTTCAGCCGCACGCCGGCTCCCAGGCCAACGCCGCTGTCTACCTGGCCCTGCTGTCGGCCGGTGACACCATCCTGGGCATGAGCCTGGCCCACGGTGGCCACCTGACCCACGGTGCTTCGGTAAGCTCCTCGGGCAAGCTGTACAACGCCATCCAGTACGGCATCGATGCCAACGGCCTGATCGACTACGACGAAGTCGAGCGCCTGGCCGTCGAGCACAAGCCGAAAATGATCGTTGCCGGCTTCTCGGCCTACTCGCAGGTCCTGGACTTCCCGCGCTTCCGCGCCATCGCCGACAAAGTAGGTGCCTACCTGTTCGTCGACATGGCCCACGTTGCCGGCCTGGTTGCCGCTGGCGTGTACCCGAACCCGGTGCCGTTCGCCGACGTGGTCACCACCACCACCCACAAGACCCTGCGCGGCCCGCGTGGCGGCCTGATCCTGGCCCGTGCCAACGCCGACATCGAGAAGAAGCTGAACTCCGCCGTCTTCCCGGGCGCCCAGGGCGGCCCGCTGGAGCACGTCATCGCGGCCAAGGCCATCTGCTTCAAGGAAGCCCTGCAGCCTGAGTTCAAGGCTTACCAGCAGCAGGTGGTGAAGAACGCCCAGGCCATGGCCAGCGTGTTCATCGAGCGTGGTTTCGACGTCGTTTCCGGCGGCACCCAGAACCACCTGTTCCTGCTGTCGCTGATCAAGCAGGAAATCTCCGGTAAGGATGCTGACGCCGCCCTGGGCAAAGCCTTCATCACCGTCAACAAGAACTCGGTACCTAACGACCCACGTTCGCCGTTCGTGACCTCGGGCCTGCGTTTCGGCACCCCGGCCGTCACCACCCGCGGCTTCAAAGAAGCCGAGTGTAAAGAACTGGCCGGCTGGATCTGCGACATCCTCGCCGACCTGAACAACGACGCCGTCATCGACGCCGTACGTGAAAAGGTCAAGGCCATCTGCAAGAAGCTGCCGGTGTACGGCAACTGATTGGCGATAGCCTGATGTGAAAAGCCCGGCCCTTGTGCCGGGCTTTTTCATGCCTGCGGGCAAGCCTTGCCATTGCAAGCCACAACAAGCGGGCGACCACAATTGCGGCGCAGCGTATTACCCTGTGCACCCTCATGCCCACCGCGAACGCCAGGACGCCGCCTTGACCAGAGAGCAACTCGAAACCCATCAGATTGCGTTGTATTTCGCCGCCGTGCTCGCCGCCGCTGGCTTCGGCCTGCTGGCCACCGACACCGCGCGCCACCTGGAAGCACTGGTCACCCCCGCCATCGCCGTACTGATGTACGCGATGTTCCTGCAAATCCCCTTCCTCGACCTGCGCCAAAGCCTGGGCAACCGCCGCTTCATGGCCGCGCTGCTGCTGGCCAACTTCATCTTCGTCCCGTTACTGGTGTGGGCCGCCACCCGAGGCTTGGTCGAGCACCCGGCCATCCTCATCGGCGCCCTGATGGTGCTGCTGACGCCCTGCATCGACTACGTGGTGGTGTTCACCCACATCGGCAAAGGCGACTCGCGCCTTACCCTCGCCGCCACCCCCGTGCTGTTGCTGGTGCAACTGGTGCTGTTGCCGGTGTACCTGGCGCTGATGCTGGGTGACAGCAGCGAAGTGGCGATTTCCATCACGCCATTCATGGAGGCGTTCGTGCTGCTGATTGTGCTGCCGCTGATCCTGGCGGTGCTCACCTCGGCCGGAGCACGCCGGTCACGTAGCGTTTCTGTGTGGAATGAGGCCTGGGCGTGGATGCCGGTGCCGGCGATGGCACTGGTGCTGGTGGCAGTGATCGGCTCGCAGATTGCCGTTGTAGTGCGCGATTTCGACCGCCTGCTGCCGGTGATCCCGGTGTACATCGGCTTCATGCTGCTGGCCCCGGTGCTCGGGTTTGCCTCGGCGCGGCTGTTCCAGTTGCCGGTGGAAGAAGTACGCTCGGTGACCTTCAGCGCCGCGACACGCAACTCCCTGGTGGTGTTGCCCCTGGCGCTGGCGCTGCCGGAGGACATACGTGGGCTGGCGGCTGCGGCGGTGATCACCCAGACGATGGTGGAGTTGGTCAGTGAGTTGATTTACGTGCGAGTGGTACCAGCACTAATTCGAGCCTGATACCCGCAACCCCTGTAGGAGCGGCCTTGTGTCGCGAAAGGGCTGCAAAGCAGCCCCAAAATCCCACAGGCAAATTACTGAACTGCTAACCGCCCTGGTTAACGGTTCAGTAACTTGCCGTTTATACAACCTACCTCACCGACTTCCCTCCCCCGCCTCGCCAGCTTCGCCCTGCAAAAGGCTCGTTTTCGCACACTGCTCACTGGCCAACTGGCTGATGATCCGTATTGCTTGGTGGATACCTGCGGTGTTCCGGAAGCTCAAGTGAGGGTTGTGTTCACACTCGAGCATCTCGTCATGCTGCACCAAGGCTTCGCCGAGCAGTTCGAGGGTCCAGGCGTAGCTCTGGATTGTGGACAAGCGTTCTTGGTCAGTCATGGGGCACCTGCTTGGGTGCGCTGTGCGGACGTGATGGGTCGTAGATGGGGTAGAAACGGTGGGGTTCGGGAGCCGGCGAAGGGCGACGGCGGCGGAGAACGAATGCGAGGATCAGTAACGGATTTCGGGTGGTCATGCATGAGTTCCTTTCGTTGTGGAACTGCCACCGCTCGCGGCCAAGCAAGTTAAGGTGGCAGCAGTACGCGGGTTGGCCGACCGGGACGAAAGGAGCCCGGCACACCCGAAGGTGTCCCGCGCACCACCGCCAAAACACGACATCGCGGGCACAAAAAAAGCGCCTGCGATGAAGACTGAGCGCTGATGCGCCTTTCGAATCCGACCGGCCAAGGTCGCATCACCGATGCTTCGGCGACTGAGGCAATTTATCCCCATGCCACCGCTTTCGCAAGTGCCTTCGGCCAGCAGTACGTCAGGCTGCCCCGCTTATAGCTACGCAAACGTGACCCGATTTGCATCCCACATCAATCTTACTTTTCCTGACTGCTTTTCCGTGCCCGTGGCGATGCCGGCCTCGACACTGCCTTCTTCGCTTTGGCTGCCGCAGGGCTTTACCCTCGCTTGGGTCCGGCCACCACGTAGGAGCTGGCCAGCGGCACGGCCACAGCGATTGGCGCACCAGCCTTCAACTGGCCGACATTGTTGCCGACGACCGTTGCGATGGGCTTGTCTTTGGCAGTCATCACCATACGCAGGTAGGGCGCGATTTTCTCGGCCTTGGTGGTGGGCAGCAGCACGCCCTGGGAAGAAGCGAACAACGTGTCATCGAAGCAGCCACGCAGGCGCTTGAGGCAATAACTCACGGTAGGCTGGCTGACGCTCATCAACTCGGCGGTGCGCTTGGCGCTGCGCAACTCGAGCAGGTTGAGAAACACCACGATGTCCTGCAGATCCAACTGCTTGAGGTAGTTGCTGTGCAGCATGAAAATTCCTCCTGAATTTTCCAGTTCATTGGCTGGGCGCCCCTTCGCCAGGCAGACACGCGAGCATCTGCTTCAACAGCTGCGCAAACCCTGCGCGCTGCTTCGCACTCAAAGGGGCCAGTACCAGCTCCTGAATCTCAGTATGTGTAAGCAGAGCCTTCTCAATCAACACCTTACCTGCCGCCGTCAGTGCAACCTGGTAGCTGCGCTTGTCGTGGTCGTCGGCAATACGTTCGACCATGCCGGCGCTTTCCAGCCGGGCCAGCCGGTTGGTCATCGCCCCGGATGTGATCAGCAGCGAGCGGTAAAGCTCGGTTGGCGTCAGGCGGTACGGCGCCCCTGCCCTTCGCAGCGTCGCCAGCACATCGAACTCGCCTTCCTTGAAGCCGTACTGTGCCAGCGCTTCGGCACGCATGCGCTCCAGATGCTTCTGGATGCGCGCCATGCGCCCGAAAATCTCCATGGATGTGACGTCCACCGAGGGCATCGCCTGCGCCCACTGCGCGACGACGAAATCCACATGATCGTTCATAGCTCCCCTTCACCGGGCAATTGATCAATTGTTAACCCGCGCAAACTCCTGAACTCCGACGCCTTTAAACTATCTTAACGTTAAGTTATCTTGCTGACGATACGACTGAAGGATCAGGAGAACACATGGCATTTTTCATACACGGACCGCATCGGCACTACTACTACGACTCAAGCGCTGGCAGCCCGGTGCTGCTGCTGCATGGCCTGGGCAACAGCGGGCGTGCCTGGGCGCCCCAGGCCAGTGCACTGCTCAGCCTGGGCCACCGCGTTATCGTATCCGACCTGCTGGGCCACGGCGCGTCCAGCGAAGCGCCCGAAGGTATCACGGCCCATGCCCAGGCACTGGAAATGCTGGCACTGCTCGACCACCTGGGGCTGGAAAGCACCCACCTGATCGGCCTCTCCCTGGGCGGCATGGTGGCGCTCGAAATGGCCTGCCATGCACCTGAGGCCGTACAGCAACTGGTGGTCGCCGGCACATTCGCCAGCATGAACAGCACGTACCGCCAGGGGCTGCTGAACGACTGGGCCGCAAACCTTGCGCAAGCGGACGGCTGCCTGAAGCGGTTCAAGGCCACATGGCCGGCGTTGGTTGGCGCTGATTATGCCGCCTCGGCCGAAGGCCAATGCCTTTACCAGGCCTGGCACGCCCAGGCCGCTCAACTGTCAGCGCAAAGCCAGATCCACTGGTGCAATGGCATGAAGCGCTACGACCTGAGCAATCAATTGCCAGCAATCCAAGCGGCAACCCTGGTGCTCGCCGCCGAAGGCGACCTCATCAGCCCACGCTCGGAAGCCGAAGACATCACCCAACGTATCGACCATGCCCGCCAGATCACCCTCCCGGGTGACGGCCACGTATTCAACATTCCGTACGCCCAGGCCTTCAACCAGGCGATATGCACCTTCCTGCAGGAGCCACTCCAACATGCGTGATCTGCCAAGCAAAGCGTGCATCGGCCTACTGGCCATGCTGATCGGCTTGAACCTACGCCCCATCATGGCGGCCATCGGCCCCTTGCTCGGCACCCTGCAACAAGACCTGGGCCTGAGCAACGCCCAAGGCGGCCTGCTGACCACCCTGCCAGTGATGATGATGGGGTTGTTCGCGCTGTCCGGCCCCTGGCTGCTGCGCCTGGTAGGTGAAGTGCGAGGTGTGGCGATGGGTATCACGCTGATCGTCATCAGCTGCGCCGCACGGGCCTATATCACGTCCGGCACGGCGCTGATCGCAACAGCCGCGTTGGGCGGGGTCGGCATTGCGGTCATCCAGGCTTTGATGCCCGCGTTCATCAAGCGCAGCCACCCGCAAAGCGCCGGCATGCTGATGGGGCTGTTCACCACCGGCATCATGGGCGGCGCCGCGCTGGCCGCTGCCTTTGCGGCGCCGGGTGCCAGCACCTTCGGCTGGCAACTGACGTTGGGGGTTGCAGCCTTGCCGGCGCTGGTCGGCTTGATCGCCTGGTTGCTTGCCGCCGGCAGCGACCCCGGTAGCCACAGCGATGCCACCTTGCCGTACCGCAGCGGGCGAGCCTGGTTGCTGTTGTTGTTCTTCGGCATTGGCACGGGTGCCTACACCCTGGTGCTGGCCTGGTTGCCGCCGTTCTATGTTGAATTGGGCTGGACGGCCACCCAGGCGGGTTACCTGCTTGGCGCCCTCACCGTCACCGAGGTCATCGCCGGCCTACTGGTTTCAGCCCTCATTCACCGCTACCCAGACCGCAGACAGCCGCTGACCGTGGTGATACTGCTGTTGCTTGCCGGCCTGGCCTGCCTGATGCTCGCCCCCGTGCAGCTCGCGGTGGTGGCCACCTTGTGCCTGGGGCTTGGCATCGGCGCATTGTTCCCGTTGTCGCTCATCGTCACCCTCGACCACACCCACTCGCCAACCGAAGCCGGCGCCCTGCTGGCGTTCGTACAGGGCGGTGGCTACCTGATCGCAGCGACCATGCCACTGATTGCCGGCATCGTCCGTGACCAGCTCAGTTCGTTGCACTGGGCCTGGGGGATAATGGCCATCGGTGCGGTGTTGTTGCTGGGGTTGAGCACGCTGTTGCGACCGAAGGCCGTGCAGTTGCCGGGGGCGGTGCGCGAAGCGTGAGCGGGTGAGGTTTCAATCGAAGGGCACCCTGTGTGGGCGGGCCTCCGGTACGAACCGGAGGCCGCGTTCGCGGTTCAAGGCAGGGACGGTTTACAGGCCAAAACGCATGATCAGGAGGTACCTGAACGTGCCCTGTAACCGGATATGCCCCTCCTTAGCAGGCTTCGCCCTTCAACAGGCTAACTTTCGCACACTGCTCACTGGCCAACTGGCTGATGATCCGTATCGCCTGGTGGATACCTGCGGTGTTCCGGAAGCTCAAGTGAGGGTTGTGTTCACACTCGAGCATCTCGTCATGCTGCACCAGGGCTTCGCCGAGCAGTTCGAGGGTCCAGGCGTAGCTCTGGATTGTGGACAAGCGTTCCTGGTCAGTCATGGGGCACCTGCTTGGGTGCGCTGTGCGGACGGGATGGGTCGTAGATGGGGTAGAAACGGTGGGGTTCGGGAGCCGGCGAAGGGCGACGGCGGCGGAGAACGAATGCGAGGATCCTGGATAGACTTACGGTGAGCATGCATGAGGTCCTTTTCGGTTGGAGCACCACGCTGACCGTCGCCAAACGGTTAGGGTGGCAGCTGTACGCAGGTTGGCGAACCGAGGAAAAGGAACCCGGCAGACCCGAGGGTCTCCCACGCACAGCCGCCATTACACGAGACAGCGGACGCAAAAAAAGCGCCTGCAATCGTGATCGGGGCGCCGTTGCGCCTTTTCATACGGGTCGCCAAACCCGGTCGCACAATTGGTTGCGACCCGATGAATTTATCCCTCCAGGCCAGCTTCCGCAAGGTTCAGTGTGGTCCGAAAGTGCATCATGAGCCGTAGGAGTTGTCACGACAGCACGCCATAGCGCGCAGTGGCGCGACAATCATGCTGAACTGTCACGTTCGCCCGTAAGGATCAGGCTTGGGATTGTTACCCAGCAGCCTAATCGCTACTTCCGGCAGGATTGGGGGGTGGCAGCTTTGTATGGGGTAGGAATACCGGGGAACTTGGAAACCCGGCCAGGCCGAAGCCTGCCCACACACAGCCGCCATTACACGAGACACGCCAAAACCGAAAACACAGATAACCGCTATCTAGAGGACCTTGCAACGTTCTGCGGAAAAACTCAACCCCCGATTACCCATGGTTACCGTTACAAGTATGAAGCCGTCGTGGTTTGGAACTACTGCGAGCAACCAGACTTAATGCCGCAACCGATCAGTTAGAGAAAAATGGGATGAGATTTTATTTGCATCCCACATCAATCTCACTGTTCCTGACTGCTTTTCCGTGCCCGTGGCGATGCCGGCCTCGACACTGCCTTCTTCGCTTTGGCTGCCGCAGGGCTTTTCCCTCGCTTGGGTCCGGCCACCACGTAGGAACTGGCCAGCGGCGCGGCCACAGCGATTGGCCCACCGGCCTTCAATTGGCCGAAACTGTTGCCGACGACCGTTGCGATGGGCTTGTCTTTGGCAGTCATCACCATACCCATCCGCACACCAAAGAGACGCAGCACAGCCTCCAAAGTGCTGAGCTTCGGATTCGACTTCCCGCTTTCCAGTTCGTACAGGCTTTTCGTGGACATCCTGCACATGGCCGCGAATGTCTCTTGGTCAAGCCCGGTGACTTCGAGCCGCAGACGGCGAATGGATGTGCCGATTGGATCGAGCCCCGCCGCGTTGCGCTTGACGATATCCTCTACGAGCTGAGCGCGCTCTTCAGGCTGTAGTTTTTTCATCGCAGTCCCCACTCCACGAGTCGCTTATCCAGGTTATTCACCGGTAGAGAGGCTGCATTGCGCATCGATTCAGGAGCATCGGTCAGCAGATCGGGCAACGCCCTGAATTCCTCAGCCGCATTCCTCAACCGTTGCAGCAGAACATCGGGATCAGTGTAACCAACGAGCTCAGCGCAGTTGTCGCTCCAATTGGAAGACCCCTTGCGCTCCGCCGCCCACTTCGTCGTCCGTGTGATGCCCTCTTCATCCAGAATCATTGGCGCAAGGTCATAGATTGGCGCCAAACGAAACCTCCCACCCACACGCATGATGGAGGTGTTGCGGCCGTGGTTATCGGTGTTCCCTAGAATGCGGTTCAGCAGATCGCGCCGCACGTACTCGAACACCAGGTCGTCCACCTCATCCTGCTGGCCGTTATCGATCCATAGACCTACCAGTCGGTGAACCACTTCGGCATGCGCCATCGGATGCGCGTAGCCGGTAATGCCGCAGATCGAGTACACCGACTCCAGCGGTATCCGCTCCACCCCGCCATCCACTACTCGGCGATCAAACCGTGGCATCCAGAGGCTTGGCTTCACTGCCTCTTCAAGCGCCAAACCATCAGTGGGAACCGTATCAAGGCCGAGGGCAGCAACCGCCTTGTAGTAATGAAACTCTGTTCGCAGGATGTCTTGGTCGCGCTCGCCGCCTCGATTACGCGCGAACTTGATCAGCCAGTGACGGCACGCCTGGTCATCGGGGAGCATCGCATCAGCATACAGAGCACCGTCGTGGGCTTGGGTCATGACCAGCTTGGGGGCTTGCCCGTTGGCACCGGTAGCACCGCCCAACGCCGCGCCGCTTTCATAGGCGTACTCAAGAAATTCGTTCGTCCTATCCACGACTTCAGCATGCGCGAAAGCCTCGTTCCGATCCGGCTGAAGGCCTTCCACCGACTCCTTGATGCGCAGATGCCCAATAGGGGCCGGCGTGAAGCGCTCCAGAAGGTACAGCCCCATTTCCACGCCTTCGGGCTTAAGACGCCCGTAGCGGGATTCAAGAGAGTCCTTGGCAGCACCAGAGGGAATGATGTCGTAGAGGAATGCTGGATACCCTGTGACGTCATGGTGGTCCCAGTTCAACGGAAGGTTAACGCTTAGGGCCAGTTCGCAACGATCTTCCATGCGATCAAAGTTCGCGATGATGTAGTCGCTGTCGTATGCGACAAGGCACCGTCCATCAGCAACACGCTCGGGGTTCTCGACCGTGAGTGTCGCTGCATCGCCCCATGCACCATCGGAGAAAGCCTGGATCGTGAGTTTGAGCGGCATCGCCACACCATTAATCAGTATTTGAGTGCTGATTATCATAGTTTGCATGGCAGAAACCGGCAATACTATGCTGATTAAAAGCTTAAGGACGGGCAAAACCGGTACCAAACTACCGATTACGCATTCACAGCGCGCAGGAGGATGCTAGAGGTAGTTGGTTCACGACGGAGGGTCGTGGAAACGAAAAACCGGCCATAAGGCCGGTTTAGAGGGCTTCCAAA
This sequence comes from Pseudomonas sp. M2, assembly GCF_015751845.1. Classification (NCBI taxonomy): domain Bacteria; kingdom Pseudomonadati; phylum Pseudomonadota; class Gammaproteobacteria; order Pseudomonadales; family Pseudomonadaceae; genus Pseudomonas; species Pseudomonas sp. M2. The sequence continues at coordinate 3,198,151 of NZ_JADOUD010000001.1, read as the reverse complement.
GCATTCAGCGGAATGCAGTGGAGCTAGATGTGGTGCGGAGACAGACGGACGGTTGTTGGCCGTAAGGTCCCGATTTTCGGGGGACTGGAATTTAGTGGATCGTGTCCCAGGAAGTGGTGTAACTCATCATGGCTCTGGCCATTGAGTTCGCCGTTTAGTTGATCACAGCTGACAGCTTGGCTTGTGGATTATCGCTGACCGCTTCGAAGGCCTCCAACTGCATGTAACGTCTTTGCAGGCACCACTCGTCGTTCTGCTCCAGCAGCATCGCGCCTACCAGCCGTGTGATGGCCGGATCGTTGGGGAAAATCCCCACGACATCGGTGCGGCGTTTGATTTCAGCGTTGAGCCGTTCAAGCGGGTTGGTGCTGTGTAACTGCTGCCGGTGTGCCTTGGGAAACGCCATGTGAGCCAGCACTTCATCCTCACAGCCGTCCATGAGCGTCGCGATCTTCGGGTACTTTTCGCGCAGTTGATCGGCGACAAACCGCCATTGCTGATGGCATTCGGCACGGCTGTCCTGGGCGAAGACCGTGCGCAGCAGCGCCGCTACCATGGTGCGCTGACCTTTGCCGACGTGGGCCATGGCATTGCGCATGAAATGCACACGGCAGCGCTGCCAGGTCGCGTTGAATACCTTGGAAACAGCCGCCTTGAGCCCTTCGTGGGCGTCGGAGATGACAAGCTTCACGCCCCGCAAGCCACGTCGCATGAGGCTGCGCAGGAAGTCTGTCCAGAACGGCTCAGCCTCTGACGGCCCAACCCGCATGCCCAGGACTTCGCGGCCACCGTCGGTGTTCACGGCCACGGCGATTATTACGGCGACCGAGACGATGCGCCCGGCCTCCCGCACCTTGACGTAGGTGGCATCGATCCAGAGATAGGGCCAGTCGCCTTCAAGCGGGCGATCAAGGAAAGCGTGAACGCGCTCATCGATCTCACCAGCTAGCCGTGAAACCTGGCTTTTGGAGATACCGGTCATGCCCATGGCCTTGACCAGCTCGTCCACCGAACGCGTTGAAACGCCTTGGATGTAGGCTTCCTGGATCACCGCCGCCATGGCCTTCTCGGCGGTACGTCGGGGTTCGAGGAAGCCAGGAAAGTAGCTGCCTTGGCGCAGCTTCGGGATCTTCAGGTCAACGTCGCCGGCGCGGGTTTGCCAAAGGCGATCACGGTAGCCATTACGGCTATTTGTCCGGTCTGGGCTTTTGACATCGAAGCCCGCGCCGCACAGGCCTTCGACATCGAACTCCATCATGCGCTGGGCAACGAACTGGATCATTTGCTTGAGCAGATCAGCGTCTGCCCCTTTCTCAACCAACTCGGTCAATGCGATAGTGGGCTTGGTCATCGTGGTTTCTCTGGTGAGTGTTTGGTCTTCGCAAACTCAACGTTAGCCAAGAACCACGATGACCATCCTCTTTCGCCCGCAGGGCGCCTTCGGCTGGTTCAGTTACACCACTTCCCGGGACACGATCATTTAGTGGATTTTTGACGTACCTCTTAGGGTATCTATAAACGATTCAGCTAGTTATGGATTTCATTGGAATCGAATCTGAAATCTGCCTGTAAAAGCTTAGCAAATCCTGATGAGCTGGAATTTTGTAGGGCTGTCCGCACCGTGATTTTCCACCCCCGATTGTCCATTCAAAAACGGCAGCAACGGATCCAGGCTGTGTGAAAACGCAGTAAATACATCGAAAACTCAGAGTCGAGCTGACTGCCTGTGGAATCAGCACGCGAGAGCGCGAATAGCCTCACCCAGCGAAAAAGACGTTTGCAGCGCTATATGGGCCGCGTCAGCGGCCCATATAGCTGTTTGCGGGCCAGCAAACAGCGGGGTTTACGCCCTGATCGCCTCAAGTAACCCTGCGATGCCGAAGATGCTCATCATTCGTTTGAGGTTGTAGGCGAGCACGTGAAGGCTCATTTCGGTGCTTACCCTCGGCAGGGTTTTGGTCAGGAAGTGGGTACTTCCCATCCAGAATTTGAGCGTGCCAAAGGGATGCTCCACCGTCTGCCGGCGAACCTTCATCTTCCCCGGATCATGCTCCAATCGAATCTGCACTCCTTCGACTACGGCTTCATGCTCCCAGCGCTTTAATCGCCGCTCTTTACCGGTCGTACACTGCTTCTGCATCGAGCAGCTCTGGCATCCTGAAAACCAGTAGCAGTGCAGTAGCATGCCGTCTTCCACTGAGGAATGCCGGCGCGTCAGCAACTGACCCGCAGGGCATCGATATTCGTCCGAAGCAGCCATGTAGATGAAGTCCTGCTTGCCGAATCGGCCTTCCGCTTTGCTGCTCGATGTCAGTGGTTTAGGTACAAAGGTGGTGATGCCAGCTTGCTCGCAAGCAAGGATTTCCGGGCCTTTGTAATAGCCTCTATCAGCAACCACCGTCAGCGCCTCAACACCGATTTCTTCCCGTGCCTGGTTAGCCATATTGCTCAGTTGCCCGCGATCATTACCAACGTTGGTCACCTCATGGGCAATGATCAGATGGTGTTTGTCGTCGACTGCTGTTTGTACGTTGTACCCAACTGTGCCGGAGCCTCGGCCGCTTGTGGCCATTGAACGGGCATCTGGATCGGTAAGCGAGATTTGCTGATCGGGACTGGCTTGAAGCTGCGCCTCGATGTCCTTGAGTTTTTGCATCTGCTGTTTCAGTTTTTCGACTTTGTCTTTCAACCGCTCAGTCTTGGCCTCGGCCACTTCCGGCGCTGCCCGATCCGCTGAATCCATTGCCGCTAGATAGCGGTCGATGCTCTGCTCGATCTGCTGCATGCGCGCCTTCACTTTGCCTTGAGTGAAATTGCGGTCGCGGTTATTCACGGCTTTGAATTTGCTGCCGTCGATGGCGATGATCGATTGGGAGAAGAGATTGAGGTTGCGGCAAAGTACAACGAACTGCCGGCAGACACTGCGAATGGCTTTACCATTGTCTCGGCGAAAGTCGGCAATCGTTTTGAAGTCAGGCGCCAATCGGCCTGTCAGCCACATCAGCTCGACATTACGCTCGGCCTCACGCTCAAGCCGGCGGCTGGACTGAATTCGGTTGAGATAGCCGTAGATGTAGATTTTTAGCAGCACTGCTGGATGGTAAGCCGGACGACCCGTTGCCGCAGGATCGACACCCTCGAACCCGAGTGTTCCAAGGTCGAGTTCATCGACAAAAACGTCGACTACCCGAACTGGGTTTTCTTCGGTGATGTAGTCGTCCAGGCACTCCGGCAGCAACGTGACTTGCGTCCGAGACTCACCTTTAATGAATCGCTTCATGATCGTCCCCGCCGCGATCTCGACGATCAGAAGGTTAGACAATCGCAGGCGTTTTCACACAGCCTGGATCCGTAGCTGCCGCTGTAAATGGTCACTTTTAGTTTTTAAATCGGCGCCTCAGTGGGGATGTTAGGAAACTTACTCACAAGTTCTATCCCTCTGTTTGTCGAGCACCTCGATCAAGCGCTGAAAACGTTCCAAAAGGTCATCGTAGGTGAGAATCTTGATGTCGGACTTGGCGTTGTGGATCATCAAGGTGTCTTTCTGTTCCTGTGTCAGGTCCTTGGACCGCCCGATCACCACCATCCCTTCTGCGGTGTAGTTGCCTTCCAGCCACTTGGGTAGGTTGCTTGCGTTGTTATGGATTTCCCTAATCCAGTCCTGCACCTGCTGCACGGCGTGGATCACCTTATGCCTTAGGCTATTGCGCTTGGTGAAGATCTGAGCGCTGTGGGGCTCGAGCTCAACCAGCACCACACGCTTGTCCGACTGGTGGTATTTCAGCACGAGGTCCGCGCGGTATTTGCCGATTCGAACTTCGCTGAGGACCGCTGCCACATGGGAATCAAGCACTTGGGTGTGCCGCTTAAGGAAGTTGTGCAGATCTCTTTCACGCGTGCCGACCCGTCCCAGTAGATGGCACAGCTCAATGAAATTGCGCTCAAACCTGGCCGACTGAGAGAGTTTCGGGCGCAGCGCCGATACCTTACGTTGCAGCAGGTGCTGCTTGTCAACACTGCCCCGGCGCGAACGATATTGCTGGCGCGTGACTCCCACGGGCGGGATAAGCTCACGCCCTCCTACCTCTAGTACTTCAACAAGGGGCTGATCAAAGGCGCCGACTATCACAGCGTTCACCCGCGTGAGGCCGAGCGTCCTGCACGCCATGTAGACCAGATAGTCGTCATCCATGACAAGCACGCCGTCCTCTTCGTACAAGAGGATGTCGGTGGTTCTGGCATGGGTGATGAACCGACTGATCTCCTCATCCGGGGTACGCAGTGCGTAATCGATGTCCCTAGGATGCATCAAGGCCGGGTCTACCCGTACTCTCGTGCAGGCGACCTGGCCACAGTACGCCTTGGTGATGAGCTTCACGAGAAACGGGTTGTCACGGGGGCGGTCACTACGGGCATCGATGATCGACTTCACCGGCAGTACTGGGTATAGGTATTTCTTGTACTGGTACAGACATTGAAGCAAGAACATGATACGCGCCTCCTGCAGGGCGCGCTCTCGCTCAAAATAGATCCATCCCTCTGCCGTACACACGGAAATGAAGGGTTCTGGTCGAGTACTAGATAGCTGCAGGTTCAAATGCCACACCTCACCAGCTAGCCCTTCTCGCCCAAAAACCGTGATTTCAAACAGAACACCGCCCTCCTCCATCTCCGAGCCCCTAAAGAGTACGCCACAGGGTTGACCCTCGAAGGTGGAGGAAACAAAGAAATCGCGGTCCAACTTCAATTTCGTCAGGCGTTGAAGATCGAGCCGTACTTCGTCGGGGATAGGCAACTCGGTGTAGGCCACCACTAGGTCTTCGTTGATCACGAACACCGCACGGGCAATATCGCCGACAAGGGGGTTCTCGCGATAACAGTTGCGCACCCAGCTGACGACCTCATCGCTACTTGGTGTACGCTGTTCGCCCTGCACGATCTCACGCAGGGTACCCTGGCGGACGTGCTGTAGCATGGGCTCGGTACCAGGTGGGAGTTCGTTCTCGCTCAGCGATAGCCGGGCTTCCGTTGCCAGCGAACAGTCCATGTAATGTGCTTCCAGCTCCTGCATCCGGGCTTTCCTTAGGTGTCAAACGCGGGGTACTAAGGGACTTAACGTATCAACCAGTACAAAAAGGATCAAGTACAACGTATGCCAGCCAGAACTAATCACTACCAAAAGCTAGTTAAAATAATTAATAGAGAGTTGGCCTCAGCAGATGCGAACTTGACGGAGTCTGCAATGCTTTATGATTATGAAGGCAAGTGCGAGCGTGAAGTAGACATTCTAATAGAAAGCGAAATTTCCGGCTGCGCAATCAAGATAGCAGTGGAATGCACTGAGCTTTCCAAACCAGTTGGAATTAGAACACTCGAAAGCTTTAAAGAAAAGCACAGAAAACTTGGGATCAACAAAACTGTCGTGGTGAGCCACTCAGGCTTTTCCAAGCCCGCGAAAGAGTATGCCATTGCAAATGATATTAAAATTCTAACATTTAATTCGGCCCGATCAGAAAACTGGTCAAAATACTTCGCACCACTCAAAAACCTGGCAATGTATGGACGCACTTATAAACTAACCAAACTTGCCATGGACTGCAGCGCTGAGTATGCCAACTCCGGATTTCAGTTCGGCGTAGACACGAAAGTGATTATAAACGGAGCACTGATGGACGTGGGGAGTTTCGCTACAAAAATTTGGAGTGAAAGCAACGTTGCCCAATCTCACTTTAAGGAACTAAGAGAAAATGAATTGGGCGGCGCCCAAAACCCCTGGGCCGAGATCACAGTAGAACTAGGCAACAACCATACCTTTGAGGATCGTAATGGCGTGCGCATTCAACCAGAAAAACTCCATATCCGCATGAGCTATTCATCAAACTATAGAGAGCTCAACCCAAAACCAGTTGAATACGATGGCAAGCGATACCTCGCAGGCGGATTTTTCGATAAGAAAAAATCTGAATATGCACATCTTGCACTAACTGAAAGCTCTGGAAAATTAAAGGGCAGCATGGAATTTAGCCCTAACTTAATACCTGATTGACAATACCATTTATGTAATCTCCAGACGATTTCTTATGGCTGGGGTAGCTACAGGCGTACGGTGCTTCGAGACCACCAGCCTTCGGGCCGCTGGATGTGACGTACAGGTACATGCTCCGCGCCGTACAACAGTTTGTAGGCGCGATTACGCGGTTCGGCCGTGCGGCATCTGAGGTCGCTGAGCGGAGTCGCCCAGCATAGGGGTACGTACTTCATTCAGGAAACACACTGCACTCCAAATACCCCCGGTTATTGCGGATTTTGTTGGTTCCCGACGGAGGGACGTGGAAACGAAAAACCGGCCAGAAGGCCGGTTTATGGAGCTTCCAAAGCATTCAGCGGAATACAGTGGAGCTGGATGTGGTGCGGAGACAGACGAACGGTAATGGTCCGCGAGGCCACGTGTTATGCGGGTCTGGAAAGCTATGGAAAATTTGGCGCACCTCAACTAGTAACTATAATCAACGCTCCCAAGCGAGTTGTTAGAGGGACTTGAGCTTCTAGTTCGGGACGGCGATGAGCATGGTTCACTGCTCAGCGGTGGATCCTCGACTCCGCGCGCCGTGGTACTAATTAGGACGTAAATCTCTGCGCACAGCGAAAAACGGGGACAGAGTTATTTAATGGCACATCAACGAGCGCCGAAAAATAAATCTGTCACTTGTTTCTTGTCTTGCAAGACCTACCGAGGTATGCAGCCAGATGCGCGCTGCTGGAATGCCTCTGGCGTTGATGTTGGGCCAGTTCTCACAGGTGGTTCGCACACGGGTTCACAACCCCTATGACGCGAGCCTAGCAGGATTTAATTACCCTTTGCTGATCGTAATCTCTCGGGGACGGAGCCATTACTGGGTAGGAAATACGAACATAGACGGAGTTCTCCCAGCGTCGAATCTTCAATCGGTTCGCTAGATTGATTGTTTCAGTTAGTGCGTATGATTGGAGGTCGCCTACTTTATGCGCTAGCTCGTGCTCTATCAGAAGCGTGGTATGGTCTTTGATTTTGGTTCCGGTGTCAGTGAATTCAATCACCGCTCCTCCAAGATCTACATGTAGTTCTCCATCCACGTATTCGAATGAAAAGCTAGTGTGGCCAAGCTCATGTAGTGCTATCAGAACAGCCTCTATTTGTTCTGTAGATTCAGTCCAATCTTCAATGGCTTCTGACTCCGCGATCTCTAATACGCCAAGGAAGTCGCTAAGGAATAAATTAAGCTTGATAGGCAGGTAGATTCGTTGACCACTCCAGAGGTCGCACACGAAGAAAATTTCTCGGAAGGATGATTCGCGCAACGCACTTCTATCAAGGTGGTGGACAAAGAATTGATGGAATTTTTCGTCATCCTGTACGTGGAATAGACCGGAAGAGTCATTTATTATGAGGTCGACGGTATGGCATGAGCTAAGATATGTTGAGCTTTTTTTGCTTTTTTCTTTTATGGCGTGTTCGATTAGCTTTAGAGCGTCATCGAAGCTGATGACTTCGCGTATTACTGCTATATCTTCCGAGTACAACTCACCATCTTCATGGTAGATCTTTATCGTATCAACGGTTATTGTGTTTTTGTCCGATCTGAATACTTTTCCAGTTCCGCTCAGAAGGTTTTCAAGGTATCCGTCGGCGTGCCGTAGCCTTGCTTCAGTAGCGTCACAGTAAACTTCAGTGATTTCGACTCCGTGTATTTGGTCGCTTTTGATGATGAAGTCAGGTGACTCAGAATGTTCTAAACAACTATCAAAAGACTGTCCGAATACCTGTCTGAAAATTTTAAGTTCTTCATCCTTATTCATGTACAGCCTCCAAGTCAGCTTGTGTCAGCGGCTATCGTTTTCAGAATTGGCCCTGATATTTGGTTGTCGTAGTCTATCGCTTACATGTTGGGGGTAAAGAAAAACATTGGTCAAGTGAAGTCCCTGATTTTGCAATCTGGTGTGAGGCAGGCATGAGACGGAACCTGCATGGCCTGGGCGTTCGAGGGCAGGAGCTAGGCGTTGCCGATAAAAGCGCGCCCTCTTGGTGTACTCGACATATTCGTTACCTATCCAGATCCGCCCCGATGGGAGGCGGCATTGCCATCTGGACAAGGTGATGGCAAAACGATACTTTCCACAACGAGGCCTTTAGATCGGAGCAATAGACATGGATTTCTTAGATATTAAATTAGAAAATTGTTATGGAATTCAAAGGCTTGATACAAAGTTAATTTTTAAGGGGATGCAAAAAACACCAGATGGCTCAGCCTTCTCGATCTATGCTCCAAACGGTTTCATGAAGACATCACTTGCTCGGACTTTCTTAGACTTCCAAGAAGGACGCGACAGCCAAGATCTAATTTTCCCTACACGTACTACCAACCGCGCAATCACAGCCGAGCCCGCGGCTTCGATCACCCCGGACTCCGTGTTCGTCGTCAAGCCATATGTGGAGCGTTACTCCGGCTCTGGAACTTCGACACTACTAGTCAATCCCAGGCTTAGAGAGGCATATGAGGAGGCGGTAAAAAATATCGAGTCTACTCAGGAAGCCTTGCTGAAAGCGCTGAAGGAAGCTTCTGGGTGGCCAGGAAAGGCTTCTCCTGCATCTGAAATAAAAGAGGTCTTCAAATTTTCTAATCCGTATGACTTCTTTACAGAGGTAGCAGGTGAACTCGATGGTGATACCAGGTTCGCCGATTTATCTTATATAGAGATATTCAACGACAAAACTATAGCTGCGTTTAAGGCAGGTACGCTACATCAACAGCTTCAAGAGTACATGTCTAAATATCAAGAGCTAGTGGAAGGCTCCCCTCTCCTCAGTAAGAAGTTTAACCATGCTGGGGCAAGTGATGTCTCTAAAAATCTTCAAACCAACGGTTTCTTTGAGGCGAATCACACCCTGAATATTTCTAATGGAGGGGAAAGGACTGAAGTTTCATCTGCCAAAGAATTGGAGGGATTAGTTCAGGCAGAGAAACAACGCATATTAGGCGACAAAGAGCTATCTGCAAGATTCGAAGCGGTTGATAAGCAGCTTCAAAAAAATGCTGAATTAAAAAAGTTTAGAGAGTATTTGACACTCCATCCGGAAATCCTATCCGAGCTTAGTGACTTTGAAGGCTTCAGAAAAAAACTATGGTTCAGCTATTTCAACATAGCTCAATCAGCTATGAGTGTTTTTGCCATGGCGTATACGTCAGCAAAGGATGTAATTGCGCAGACAGCAAAGCAGGCTCAGGAAGAAAAAACCAAGTGGGCTGCCGTTGTTGCTCAGTTCAACGAGCGGTTTTACGTTCCATTTAAGCTAGTTGTTCAGAATCAACAAGACGTCATCCTAAAAGGCGAAAGTCCGAAAGTAACTTTTGAATTTCATGATGGCCAAGAAACCTGTGGTGTCGAGGAAGATAAATTGCTCCAGGTCCTCAGCCAAGGGGAAAAGCGAGCACTTTATATATTGAATGTCCTTTTCGAGGTGCACGCGCGCCGAGAATCTAATCAGGCCACCCTATTTGTGGTCGATGATATTGCCGACTCTTTTGATTATAAAAATAAGTACGCAATTATTGAGTATTTTAACGAAATCTCCAAGGTCACATTTTTCAGGCTAATATTCCTAACTCATAATTTTGATTTTCATCGAACAATCAGCAGCCGCCTTCAGATTGCCAGGGAGCGAAGATTTTTCGCAAGAAAAGATCAGCATGCCCTGAGCTTTGTACAGGAAAAATATCAAAAAAATCCGTTTCTGATTTGGAAAAAAGGACTAGCCCAAAACTCTGCTTTTCTAGTGGCAAGCATTCCTTTTGTGCGAAACTTGGCAGAGTACTGTCATGGGACTAATAGCCAGCACTATCTGAGGCTTACCTCTCTTTTACATATTAAATCAGATAGTCAGGCATTAACAATTGCCGATCTTGAGTCCATCGTTAAAGCCACACTATCAGATCAAACAGCTCTGTCCCTTCCAAACCCCACATTTAGCGCTCTTCAGCTGATCTACGATGAGGCAGAAAAACTTGCCGCCAATGCTGCTGACGATGTCGAACTAGAATCAAAGGTTATTTTGTCTATCGCCATAAGACTTAAAGCTGAAGAATATATGATCGCAAAAATCAACGACGCTGCTTTCGTAGATTCTATCAGCAGCAATCAAACATTTGAATTGTTTAGCAAATACTCATCAAAGTTTTCATCTGAAAATGATGGGATTATGGTGCTCTCGCAAGTAAATTTGATGACTCCTGAAAACATTCATCTTAACTCTTTCATGTATGAGCCCATACTGGATATGTCGGCACTTCATCTTTATGATTTGTACGGAAAAGTCAAGGCGCTGCCATGAAGATTAATTATGGTCACAGGATTTGCTTTTTTGCTTGGATTTCGCTGAGTATGTGCAATAGGTTAACCGAAAATTTTCCTTCGATCTGATAAGTTGTTTGTGTATGACATGGCCGTTCAATTGCGCCGAATTTGATTGGTAGACATGTCAAATGAGTTTGAGATTTTAGGCTTGAGGTTTTAATGTTTAATCTTCATACATTGGGTTGGCGAAGCTTTCAACAATTATGCTTATCCGTGTCGAGAGAAGTTCTCGGGCAAACTGTCGTGTCATTTTTAGATACCAACGACGGCGGTCGAGACGGCGCATTTTCAGGTGTCTGGAGTTCCCAGAATAATGAACTGTTATCGGGACAGTTTGTCATTCAGTGCAAGTTTACAAGTCGCGCTGGATATGCTCTTGCACTATCAGATATCAAAGATGAAATTAGTAAGATCGAACGATTGGTCGACAAGGGAGAGTGCGACGTTTATGTTTTGATGACAAATGCCGGAATTTCCGGGGAAACCGAATTAAAAATAAAGGATGCGTTGAAAGGTATTGGCGTCAAGAGCATTCTGGTGTGTGGTGTTACTTGGCTTGAGGATCAAATTCGAGAAAGTAAGCATCTCAGAATGATGGTTCCACGTGTTTATGGGCTCGGAGACTTAAGCCAAATATTGGATGAACGGGCATATGCTCAGGCCACATCTGTACTCGAGTCCATGCGCGAAGAACTTGCCAAAATTGTTCTGACGGAGTCCTATCAGAGGGCAGCAAGAGCACTCGATACACATGGTTTTGTACTTCTGGTCGGCGAGCCAGCGTCAGGGAAGACAACTATAGCTTCATTACTTGCTATGTCATCGGCTGACCAGTGGGGCGCATCCGTGGTTAAGCTGGCGACACCAAGGTCCGTAGTGGAGCATTGGAATCCACATGAGAAATCCCAGCTTTTTTGGATCGATGACGCGTTTGGAGTGACCCAGTACGAACGAGATCTTGTCTCTAACTGGAACCACATACTGAATGAGGTCAAAACGATAATTCGCCAGGGAAATCGTGTAGTAATGACTTCACGCGACTATATTTACAATCGAGCGCGGCAGGACTTGAAGGAGGGGGCCTTTCCCTTATTTCAAGAAAGCCAGGTTGTGATTGATGTCCATGATCTCACAGAAGATGAACGGCGGCAGATTCTTTACAATCATATGAAATTGGGAGGACAGTCTCGTGAGTTTCGTTCTGCTGTGAAGCCACATCTGGAATCAGTAGCTCAACACAAAAGATTCATTCCGGAAATTGCCAGGCGACTTGCAGATCCATTCTTTACTAAGAGTATTTATTTGTCTGAGTGGAGTTTATCGACGTTTGTCGAAAAGCGCGAACAATTGCTCATAGACATCTGTAAGGAGCTAGATAAAGATAGTAAAGCGGCATTGGCCTTGATTTATATGTCCAATGGGCACTTGTCAAGTCCGATCTCATTGACAGTTGCTGAAGAAGAAGCCCTGAAGAGATTGAATAGCGATCTGGGTGCTTGCACAGCAGCACTCGAAGCATTGCGCGGTAGTTTAGCAGTGCATGTCATCTCCGACGGAGAGTCATACTGGACCTACAAACACCCCACCATCGGAGATGCATACTCCGCGATGCTTCGGGCAAGCCCAGAGCTACTAGGTATATATGTGCGTGGCAGCGATACTGAAAAGCTGATGCGGCAGATAACCTGTGGGGACACTGGTGTTGAGGGTGCCGTAATAGTTCCAAGTTCATTATTTGATCTGATCATTGAGCGCCTTTTGGCGCATAAAAGCACTACTGCCTACAAGACTGACTGGATGTCAAGCTGGGGGGCTCGAAGGGAGTTGATAGAATTCTTAGCCGGGCGGTGTAGCAAGAAGTTTTTAGAAGCGTATCTCTCGGCGGATATCGGATTGATTGAGTCCATCGCGAAGCCTAAATTGTACTTAGAATTTTCTGCAGAAGTCGATCTCGCTATTCGTCTTTTTAAATTCGGCTTACTACCTGAATACACTCGCAAGTCATTTATCGAAACTGTTAGCCAATACGCTCTCAATGGCGACGATGCTCGTATACTATTCGATTCTGATCTGCGCTCACTGTTGAAGGACAAGGAGCGAATTAGATTGCGGGAAGGTATGCGTATTAAAGTGCTGCCGCGCATCGAGGAGGTTCGTCTTGAACATCAAGCAAACCGAGACCCAGAGGACGACCCTGAATGGCATATGCGGCGCTTCACTCAGTTGCTTTCTTCGATAGAGAATGAATACCCACAAAGCTGGCGTATTAGAGGGATCGTTAAAAGAGAACGCCTGCAGGTTCAAGAGTGGATTGAGGAAAATCCAATAGAGGTAGATAGTTCTGCTTCACGAAATATTGAAGTTGATAGGGTTGGTGCAAATTTTTATATCAGTCGTAGCATTTTTGATGATGTGGATGAGTGATTTGAACCCTGGGTTACTTTCAGGCGGTTTAGTGAAGAAGTTGCATAGGTCTGTTATGGTTTTTTTTCTGAAAACTACCGGTCGTTAATGTCTTCTGGAGGTTGGTAGTAGTTCTCTGCAAAAATGTGCTGTAGGTTGCAGTGGAGGTCCTATTTTCACTTAATGATCGAAAACCCATGAAGTTCCCAACCGCCGGGTGATCAGTCGGACAGTTAGTAGATAGTAATATCGCGTGCCCTCACCGCGGTGTTTCACGCGATGTTTGAGAAACCAAGCAAGATGCTTCCGTTTCCACCCCCAAGGCGTCTCTATCTGCCAACGTTCTGCGATTGCGGCTTGGATAACCTTTGCCTGCCGCAAATGTCGCTGCCGCGTCGCGTGCGATCCGGTCAGCACGCCAGCCAAGAACAACTCCATATCGAATGGCTTGTTCATGTCCGTCCGCCAATGTAGGCCGCGACCACATCGATTCGACCGTGCCCCAGCTCATAGCTGATTTGCCTCCGGGCCTCACGATCAAGGTTCCGATCTACCTGGCAACATTGGCCGCCGTTGATAGGCGCGCGGTGTCGGGTGATTTGCTCGTATCGCTCGCATGCGTATGCCGCTCGCAGCTCATGGAAGCCTTTGAGCTTATGTGCATGCAGGACGTCCCGCGCTGGGCGGATGATTTCCTGCAGAACATTCAGATAGCTTTCGTCTGGCGCAATCAGGTTACGGCTACCTCCAGGCGACACCTGCCGTGCAAACCCAATTGCGTCTTGAACATGGTGGTCCACCGCAATCCATCGTGGCGCTGAGGCGCCAGCTCGGCCGCCTTTGGTGCCATCCTGGATGTTGATCCTGCCTTGGCCGTTAGCCTCACGGCTCAGCCGTGGCAAGTCGGCTAGGATGGCTTCACGCAAGCGCATGCCGGTGGCTCGCGCCAACAGAATAATCGCGGCGGCCCGCAGTTGATGATGGCGGTAAAGCACATCGACGATCTGTTTAACCTGTTCGCGGTCTTGGCCCTGCGGCACCGACTGTCGAACTCCGCTGCGCTGCATACTCAACGCCTTGCTCGGACTTGGCAGTTTCACATGCTGATCACCGCGAAGCGCAGCCATGGTCCTGTTAACGCTGGATAGCCGGTTTTGTGCGGTACTAATGGCGAGGTCGCCGCGCCCAACCACGTCGCGTAGATACGCCGCATAGTCGGCCAACACCTTCCGATCAATATGCCGCGCATCATTGATACCTGGCCCCTGTTCGGAACGGCACCATTTGACGAATGCCTGCCACCGATCACAGTGCGCTTTGACCGTGCCGTAATGACCGCCGCCGAACATGTCTTTCAGTGCCTGCGGACCTGCGTAGCTCAATTGTCTGCCGTAGCCAAAATTACGACCGTCACGCCTACCCACCAATGCCATGTTGATCACCTCATCGCCCGTTCTCCGATCCTCGCCCACGTCATCCCGCCAAGAATGCTGAGTGTTATCAGGGATCAAGGCCCCTGCGACCTGTGGGGATGTCCTCTAACGCGGGACTGGCGGCTCCTTACGTCCGGGAGCAAGGGCATCTCATGATCTGGCCTCCTGAGCACCGTTACCGGTGGGCGGGTGGAGGCTGCATTGGCTGACGAGACCAGTGCCGCGAGATCCTGAGCCGGGTGCAAGCTGCAATGCGATGACCGGGGCATGCCTGACTGTCAGTCAGGTGCAGTCCATTTCTAGGTCTGCGGCACCATCATCTACAGGGCTGTTGCTGGTGACATCGGCGTTTGTCACGCCAATTGTCACGAGGGGAATTGCCGCTGAGCCATGTGCGACCGGGGCTGCAGCAGTGTCAGGAACGCCCGTCTCTTTCCAGTAGAAAGAGACGGGCGCAGGTTGGCGCAAGATTCGGCCAAGCGAATAAATTGCTGCAGGGCAGCGAAGTAGGAGGTGTTGTCTGGCGCACGAGGGCCATGTTCTGAAGTAGGCATCCATCACCGGGGAGGTGACCGGGCGAGCTGCCGGACGCGAATCGCCATTTGGGGGGAGAACCACCGCGGGAGCGGCGTGACCTTGAAGGTTCGGGTCACCTGGGGTGCTGTCATCGACAGCGCTTGCACGGCCAGTTCTACGCCTGTGGATAAACCCGGTCAAGGGTCGTAATTCACCGTTACTTGGGACGTGAAAAGCGGTTATCCACCGGTGGAATTCCGTGGTAAACCCCAGACAACGTCTTGGCTTTTAGCTTTTCAAAGTGAGGTCCATCCAAACAGGGCGGCTTTGCAGCCCTGTTTGGATGGACCCGCGTGAAAGAGCAGCCAGCGCCGATCTTGCAGACTCACCCGCGATTAAATGCGCCATGACCATTTAGCAAGGCTGTGATGTTGTCGCCTACCGGATGGGCAAACTCATGCGGAGTGACATGGCCCGATCTGTTGGCATCGATGTAATTACTCCACCAAGCCATGATCAACCGACGCTGCTCCAAAAATTGGGCCTTGTGGATATACGCGGCGCGCACGCGGTTACGCTCCTGATGGCTCATCTGCCGCTCAATCGCCGCGTCCGTCCACAGCCCTGATTCGAGCAAGGCGCTACAAGCCATGGTCCTGAAACCATGCCCGCACACGTCCTTGGTGGTGTCGTACCCCATATTGCGCAGCACCTGGTTAACCGTATTCTCCGACAAGGGTTTCCAGTACCTGTGGTCACCGGGCAACACGAGTTCAGAGAAGCGATTCAAGCTGCGCAGCCGTTCAAGGATCTCGATGACTTGAGACGACAGCGGCACTATCTGAATGTCCCCACTCATCTTGGTCCCGCGTGTGGAATAGCGGACGCCTTCAATCGGCTTGCGGGTATCGGGGATCTCCCACATTGCCCGTTGCAGATCGAATTCATCCCACCGTGCAAAGCGCAGTTCGCTGGAGCGCACGAACACATGCAGCGTCAGTAGCACTGCGAGCCGGGTCAGCTCGCGACCGGTGTAGTTGTCGATTCGGCTCAATAATTCAGGAAGGCGGTTAAGCGAGAGCGCAGGACGGTGCACGGTACGCGGCGCTTGAATCGAGCCGGCCAGATCGAGCGCTGGATTTTGAGTGATCTGCCGCGCCCGCTTCGCTCCCCGCATGATCGTGGATAGATAGTTCTGCACACGCAGCGCAACATCCATCGTGCCGCGATCCTTGATCCGCTGTGTGACCTCAAGGAGATCATGGGTGTCGAGTTCAGCAATAGGCCGCTGGCCAATCAGTGGAAACACGTGGGTGCGTAACCTGCTCAGCACCGTCTTGGCGTGCCCCTCAGTCCAACGCCGAGACATTTCGATGTGCCACTCCAGGGCAACGGTTTCAAAGAGAAGGCTCGCCCGCTGGGCTGCGATCTTGGCCTTCTGCTTTTCTTCCATCGGATCAAGGTTGTCGAGCAACAGTGCTTTGGCCTCATCGCGCTTGGTCCTCGCAACGGCCAACGAAACGATTGGGTACTTGCCGATAATCAGCGTGCCTTCCTTGCCGTTGGGTTTGAAATACCGCAGCCGCCAAGTCTTCGAGCCACTGGGCGCGACGTACAGGTACATACCCCCGCCGTCGAACAGTTTGTAGGCGCGATCACGCGGTTTTGCCGTGCGGCATTTGAGGTCGCTGAGCGGAATGGCTAGGCGTGGCATAGGGGTACGTTCTCCATTCAGGAAAGACGCTGTACCCCAAAAATACCCCCGGTTATTGGGGATTTTGTTGGTTCCCGACGGAGGGTCGTGGAAACGAAAAACCGCTCAGAAGGCCGGTTTAGAGGGCTTACAAAGCATTCAGCGGAATGCAGTGGAGCTGGATGTGGTGCCGGAGACAGGAATCGAACCTGCGACCTTCGCGTTACGAGTGCGCTGCTCTACCGACTGAGCTACACCGGCGTGTAGCGCAACGTACCACTGCCGCAGCCGTTACGCAAACGCCTGTTTCCGCTGACTTATTCCCCTGCCCTCAGGCCCCTTTGCAGCCACTGGGCGCCAGGTCTTCCTCGATGTTGGTGGTGCAGCGCCAGCCGGTAGCCGAGCGCGTCAGGGTGAGGGCCTTGCCCACCACATTGGCCGGCGCGTCCACCAGGGTGCAGACGATGCTCCCGTTGCCGTCGCCAGCCTTGCCGGCAGCGGTGATCGCGCAATGCGCGGTCGCGGGCTGGCCGCCCAGTGCAGCAACATCGGCCACATCCTTCCCTTCATTCAAGCGCAGGTCCATCGCTGTCTTCAGCGCGCTGATCTCCAGCAAACCGGCAGCCGCCTTGGTGCGTGACTGGTGGTTGGTGTACATCGGGATGGCGATGGTCGCCAGGATGCCGATGATCGCGACGACGATCATCAGTTCGATCAGGGTGATACCGCGTTGCCCTTTCATGAACGGTTTCCTTTTTGATACGCGTGTTCGTTGAGGTCAGGCTCGACCCCGGCTGGCAGCGGCGCAGTAGGCCTGAACAGACACCTTTTGTCACCCCTGCCGGCCGGGGCGTCATCTTCGCTGAACTACTCTAGTGAGCATCGCCAATGCGCGCCCCTTCATGGACACGACAAGCTGTTTCCAGGCTTGTCACACGGGCAGAAAAGGACCTTTGCATGAACCATTCAACACAGCTCTACGCCTGGCAGGGCATCGATGCCAATGGCGCAGAAGTGCGCGGGCAGATGGCTGGGCGCAGCCCGGCCTATGTGCGGGCCGGGCTGCAGCGCCAGGGCATTCGCGTGGCTAGTTTGCGCCCCGCTAGCGGGCTGGTATGGCGCTGGCCTGCACGTAGGGTAAAGAGCGACCCGGCGGGTTTCAGCCGGCAGTTGGCAACGTTGCTGAGGGCGGGTGTACCGCTGCTGCAGGCCTTCCAGGTGATGGGCCGCAGTGGGTGCAGCGCGGGGCAGGCGGCGTTGCTGGAACGTTTGAAACAGGATGTGGCGACGGGGTTGGGGCTGGCGGATGCGTTGCAGCGTCACCCGCAGTGGTTCGACGGGCTTTACTGCAACCTGGTACGCGTGGGCGAGCAATCCGGGACCCTCGACCGGCAGCTTGAGCAACTGGCGGGCATGCTGGAGCAGCGCCAGGCACTGCTCAAACGGGTGCGCAAGGCGATGCGGTATCCGCTGCTGCTGTTGCTCACCGGCCTGGGCGTGTCGGCGGTGCTGTTGCTGGAAGTGATTCCGCGCTTTGAAAGTCTGTTTGCCGGCTTTGATGCTGCGTTGCCGGCGTTCACGCAATGGGTCATCGGCTTGTCCACAGGGCTGGGCCGCCATGGGCCGCTGCTGTTGATAACCCTGCTTGTGGTGGTATTGGGTATGCGCCAGCTGTATCGGCAGCATGCGCCAGCACGCCTGTGGATATCTTGCCAGGTACTGCGCCTGCCGGTGTTCGGTCGGCTGCTGGGGCAAGCGGCGCTAGCCCGCTTTGCACGCAGCCTGGCTACGGCGTACGCCGCTGGGGTACCGCTGCTGGACGGGCTGGGCACCGTGGCCAGGGCCTGTGGGGGCGAGCTGCACGAGCGGGCCATTTTGCGGCTGCGCCAGGGCATGGCCAAAGGGCAAGGGCTGCATCAGGCGATGGCGGCTGAGCCGTTGTTCCCGCCGCTGCTGGTGCAGCTGACGGCCATCGGTGAATCAAGCGGCACCCTGGACCAGATGCTGGAAAAAGCCGCCAGCCTTTACGAGGAACAGGTCAGCCAGGCGCTGGACCAGTTGACCAGCCTGCTGGAGCCAGCCATCGTGCTGGTCCTGGGCCTGCTGGTCGGTGGCCTGGTGGTGGCGATGTACCTGCCGATCTTCCAGTTGGGTAGTTTGATCTGAACATGACTTTATGGACTTTACTGGCCGAACAGCCGGCGTACTTCTTCACCCTTGCGACAGTGCTTGGCCTGTTGGTCGGCAGCTTCATCAATGTGGTGGCGTATCGGCTGCCGATCATGCTGGAGCGCCAATGGCAGCGTGAAGCGCAGGAGGCGCTGGGGCTGCCGACCGATGAGCATGAGCGCTTCGACCTGTGCCTGCCCGCTTCACGTTGCCCGCACTGTGGGCATGCGATCCGTGCCTGGGAAAATATTCCGGTGCTCAGTTACCTGGCCTTGCGCGGGCGCTGCTCTGCGTGCAAACAGCCTATCGGCTCACGGTACCCGCTGGTGGAGCTGGCCTGCGCTTTGCTGTCGCTGACGGTGGCCTGGCATTCCGGTGCCGGGATGGAGGCACTGGCCTTGCTGGCCTTTACCTGGAGCCTGCTGGCGCTGAGCCTTATCGACCACGACAAGCAGATCCTGCCGGATGTGCTGGTGCTGCCAACGCTGTGGCTGGGGCTGATCGTCAATGTTTTCGATACCGTGGTGCCATTGTCCGATGCCGTCTGGGGCGCGGTGGCCGGTTATCTCAGCCTGTGGACAGTGTATTGGTTGTTCAAACTGATCACCGGCAAGGAAGGCATGGGTTACGGCGACTTCAAGCTGCTGGCGCTGATCGGGGCCTGGGGCGGCTGGCAGGTAGTGCCGCTGACCTTGATGCTGTCGTCGCTGGTCGGGGCGGTGGTGGGGCTATGCATGTTGCGCCTGCGCAGCCATTCGATGGGTACGGCGATACCTTTTGGTCCTTATCTGGCCATTGCGGGGTGGATTGCCGTGCTCTGGGGTGATGAAATATACGCCTCATACCTGCAACTGCTTGGATTCTGATGACCACTGCGCCGTTCACCCCCTGGATTCTCGGCCTCACCGGCGGCATTGGCAGCGGCAAGAGCGCTGCCGCCGAGCGCTTCGTCGAGCTTGGTGTGCACCTGGTCGATGCCGACCAGGCAGCGCGTTGGGTCGTGGAGCCCGGCCGCCCGGCCCTGGCCAGCATTGTCGAGCGCTTTGGCCCGGGCGTGCTGCTGGAGGACGGCCAGCTCGATCGCACAGCGTTGCGCCAGTTGATCTTCGCCGACCCGGCCCAGCGCAAATGGCTTGAACAGCTGCTGCACCCACTGATCGGGCAGGAGATATTCAGCTACCTGGCCAAGGCTGAGTCGCCGTATGCGGTGTATGTGTCGCCGCTGCTGATCGAGTCTGGCCAGTACCAGAAAACCCAGCGAGTGCTGGTGATCGATGCACCGCAAGCGCTGCAGGTTGCGCGCACCTTGCAGCGGGACAACACCAGCCCCGAGCAGGTGCAAGCCATCCTCAAGGCTCAGTTGGCCCGCGAAGAGCGCTTGCGCCATGCCGATGATGTGGTGGTCAACGACAGTGACCTTGCCGCGCTGCATGCGCAGATCGACCATCTGCACCACTTTTACCTGACTCTACGAGGAGGCCAGCCATGAGCCAGCCATTGACCGTCGATTGCCCTACCTGTGGCGCACCTGTGGAATGGGACGCGAAGAACGCGTTCCGGCCGTTCTGCTCTGACCGTTGCAAGTTGATCGACCTGGGCGCCTGGGCGGCTGAGGAGCACAAGATTGCGGGGTCGCAAGAGTCCGAGGATGAGTTGTATTCGGGCGACCTGGAGCCGCGGCACTAAGGCGCCGCATCGGGACCGGTAGGCGCGGCCTTGTGTCGCGAAAGGGCTGCGCAGCGGCCCTCGATGTTTCGGCATTGATGCAACAATTGCTGGGGCCGCTCTGCGGCCCTTTCGCGACACAAGGCCGCTGCTACTCGTCCTTCCACGGTGCCTGCAGGTACCGCGTGCGGTTGAATGTCTCCAGCCACTCCGGGCAGAACACCACCAGCGCACTGACCACCATGCCGTTGATGAACGCCTCCGGGAACATCATCAGCCACAGGTAGCCGACAAAGTCGCTGAGCCACTCCGGCATGGCGAAACGCCCGTCCAGCCACAGCAGCCCCAACCCGGCCAGCAGGCACACCAGCACGGTCAGTGCTGCGGGAAAGAACCCCGAGCAGAAGATGTAAACGAAGAGGTTACGCGGCTGCGCCCGCTCGACTAGGATGGCGCACACCTCGGTGATCAGCACCGGCAGCCCGATCAGCAGCAGGCCGTTGATACCAAGCGCTGCCAGGTCCTGGCGCCCCAGCGCCAACAAGCCGAGCTGGGCCAGAAACCCGCCAAGCACCGCCAGCGGCCAGTCCAGCAACAACGTCACGGCGGTCATGCCGATGAAGTGGTACGACACACCGGTGTCGAAGTCGCGCCGGACCAGCCAAAGTGCAAACAGGCAGAACACCGTACCGAACAGCAGGTGCTGCCGGCGGCTGTCGGCGAACAGTTCCAGCCAGCGAGTGCGGCTGGCCGCCCACAGCAGCAAAGGGACGAACCCTACCCAACCGAGCGTGAGGCTGGTGCTGGACAACACTTGCGCGCTGATCACTTGACGAATGCCCCTGTCGAGACTGTGGACATACCTGAGTCTACACCCATTCAAAAACAGCATCTTATCGTCATGGTTTAGCGTCTAAGCTGTGAGCATGGATGACTCAGACTACCTGCGCCTGCTCACCATCCAGGCCGAACAAGCCAATGCCTTTCTCTCCAATGCTCGCAAATGGGAGCGGGAGCGTTGGGTATGCCAGCGCCTGCTGCAGGGGCTGAACATCCCCTATCGCAGTGAAGATTTCACCCCGGCCGGCCAGGAGCCGCCCGACGTGCTGTTCCGCGATGCGTCGTTCGAGGTGTTTTTTGTGCTCGACGAAGGCCGCCGGCTCAATGATGAGTGGCGCGAAGAGCTGCAGCGAAGGCGCAGCGCCTTTTCACTGGCCCAGCTGGTGCGGCGCGAGGCGAGGCCCAGGCGTATAGCCGCCACCGAGCTGCTGGCGCGGCTGGCGCCCACCTTGCGCAAAAAGGCGCACAACTATCGCGAACGCGGGCTGGACCTGAGCGAGCTGGACATCATCGCCTTCGCCAGCCTCAAGCGTGAAGTGCTCGACCTCAACACCCACTTTCCGCCGCCCACCGAGTACCTGCGCCAGGGTTGGCGCTCGCTGTCGCTGGTGGGGCCGACCTTTGCCCGGGTGCTGTTCGCCCACCCCGATGCCCCGGACTTTCTGCGCGGCAACCTGGGGCGCAGCATCGTGTTCGACGTGGGCATCAGTCTTTGATCCAGTGCCGAGAGTCTTTGCGATGGCGTACACTCGGCGCCAGGGATAGAAAGCTTTATTATTTGTCTCAAGTACTTGCCGGAACGCTGTAGCGTTCAGGCAGTCACATACGTCTACCTGACGAGGCCCACCATGACCAGCCGACTGAATCCGGAAGATCAGCGTCGTGTCGATGAGTATCTGCGAGCCCCTCAGCACCAAGTCGAGCGCAAGCCATTCCGGCCGTGGCTGCTCCTTGTGCTGGTGGTGGCCGTGACCATCGGGCTGGGCCTCATCAGCCGCCTGTTGAGTGGACTGGTGCTATGAGCTGCCTCGCGCTCGCCCTCCCCTCGTGCAGTTTGCGGCCGGCCCCTGGGGCCACGAATTCCGTAAACCTTATGAGATATCCCCATGACTCATCGCATCGTGATTGTCGGCGGCGGCGCCGGCGGCCTGGAACTGGCGACCCGCCTGGGTAAAACCCTCGGCAAGCGCAAGCAGGCCGAGATCACCCTGGTCGACGCCAACCTCACGCACATCTGGAAGCCGCTGCTGCACGAAGTGGCCGCCGGCTCGCTCAACTCCTCGGAAGACGAACTGAACTACGTGGCCCAGGCCAAGTGGAACCACTTCAACTTCCAGCTGGGGCGCATGAGCGGCCTGGACCGTGAAGGCAAACAGATCCAGCTGGCCGCCACCCTCGATGAAGAGGGCCGCGAACTGGTGCCTGCGCGCACCTTGCGCTATGACACCCTGGTCATTGCCGTGGGCAGCAACACCAACGACTTCGGTACCCTGGGCGCGGCGCAGCACTGCCTGTTCCTGGACACCCGCAAGCAGGCCGAGCGTTTCCACCAGCAACTGCTCAACCACTACCTGCGTGCCCATGCGGGTGACCAGGCCAGCGAGAAAATCAGCGTGGCGATCGTCGGCGCCGGTGCCACCGGTGTGGAACTGGCGGCCGAACTGCACCACGCAGCGCATGAACTGGCGGCTTATGGCCTGGACCGTATCCAGCCAAAAGACATGCACATCACCGTGATCGAGGCGGGCCCGCGCGTGCTGCCGGCGCTGCCAGAGCGCATCAGCGTGCCGGTGCACAAGACCCTGGAAAAGCTCGGCGTGACGGTGATGACCAACGCTGCCGTCAGCGAAGTGACCGCCGATGGCTTGAAGACCGCCAACGGTGAAGTGATCCAGGCCAGCCTCAAGGTGTGGGCGGCCGGTATTCGTGCGCCGGGCTTCCTCAAGGATATCGACGGCCTGGAAACCAACCGTATCAACCAACTGGTGGTGCGCCCTACCCTGCAAACCACCCGCGACGATGACATCTTCGCCTTCGGTGACTGTGCAGCCTGCCCGCAACCGGGCAGCGACCGCAACGTGCCGCCACGCGCCCAGGCAGCGCACCAGCAGGCCGAGATGCTGGCCAAGAGCCTGAAAGCGCGCCTGGAGAACAAGCCGCTGCCGACCTATGCCTACAAGGATTACGGTTCGCTGGTGTCGCTGTCGCGCTTCTCGGCGGTGGGTAACCTGATGGGCAACCTGATGGGTAGCGTGAAGCTGGAAGGCTGGCTGGCGCGGATGTTTTATGTGTCGCTGTATCGCATGCACCAGATGGCGCTGTACGGGTTCTTCCGCACGGCGATGATGATGCTGGGAAGCAAAATTGGGCGGGGCACTGAGCCGCGACTGAAGCTGCACTGACCTGCGCGCTAGAGGCTTGGGGTTCAGGTTGTCTGCACTGACCTCATCGCCGGCAAGCCGGCTCCCACAGGGGATGCACAGCTCTCAAGGCTTGTGAAACACCTGTGGCTTGCCGGCGATTGGGCCAGATGCCCACATACCAGGCATGGCCTGTGCGATGACGAATGAATAAAGAAGATTTGCACCGCTCGGTGCATTTTTTTGCGCGAGATAAAATCGAGACAAAAGAAAAAGGGCATCTCAGTTGAGATGCCCTTTTTACATGGTGGGTCGTGTAGGATTCGAACCTACGACCAATTGGTTAAAAGCCAACTGCTCTACCAACTGAGCTAACGACCCTGAAAATGGTCGGGGTGAGGGGATTCGAACTCCTGACATCCTGCTCCCAAAGCAGGCGCGCTACCGGACTGCGCTACACCCCGAGATTGGCTCCGCGACCTGGACTCGAACCAGGGACCCAATGATTAACAGTCATTTGCTCTACCGACTGAGCTATCGCGGAACTGAACTTCGGTACATCTTTACAGCTTCGAAGCCTGTGTTAGCTTCGATCTCTTTGGCTATCCGCTTTCGCGTTGTCGCTGCTGAGGCCGGCTATTCTACATTCTTCGTTTTGCTTGTCAACCACTTTTTTTCATTCAACTTACTGATTTCTAAGTTGTTTTGCGGTCACCGATGTTGCTGGTGATTCGCTTAGTGCCTGACAACGCGGCGTATATTAGGGGCACTCTAATTTCTGTGCAAGCGTTTTTTTCAAAAATTTCAGCAAGTTATGGAAAAAACTGGCGAGGCCCCGATTTTGCTGGGTTTGGCCGGGGCTGTTCGCCGGCAAGCCGCCCCCCACAGGGTTCCCCGTGGGCTGCCGAAACGCTGCGGCCTTAAAAAAGCCCCGCAGGTGCGGGGCTAGTTTTTGCAGCGTAGGGATCAGGCGAACACGATTTCTTCGCCTTCCACCTTGGCAGTGATCGCCGAACCCGGCATGAATTTGCCGGCCAGGATCATTTGCGCCAGCGGGTTCTCGATCCAGCGCTGGATCGCCCGCTTCAGCGGCCGGGCGCCATACACCGGGTCGTAACCCACCGCGATCAGCTTGTCCAACGCCTCCGGGCTCAGGCTCAAGGCCAGCTCGCGCTCGCTCAGGCGGCTGCGCAGGCGGCCAAGCTGGATCTCGGTGATGCCGGCGATCTGCTCGCGGCCCAAGGGCTCGAACACCACCACTTCGTCGATCCGGTTGACGAACTCCGGACGGAAGTGCGCACCCACCGCATCCATCACTGCCGCACGCTGCGCTTCGCGATCACCGGCCAGCTCCTGGATCTGCGCCGAGCCCAGGTTGGAAGTCATCACGATCACCGTGTTGCGGAAGTCCACCGTACGGCCATGGCTGTCGGTCAGGCGGCCATCCTCGAGCACCTGCAGCAGCACGTTGAACACATCCGGGTGGGCTTTCTCCACTTCATCCAGCAGCACCACCGAGTAAGGCTTGCGCCGTACCGCTTCGGTCAGGTAACCGCCCTCTTCATAACCTACATAGCCTGGTGGGGCGCCGATCAGGCGAGCCACGGAGTGTTTCTCCATGAACTCGGACATGTCGATCCGCACCATAGCCTCTTCGGTGTCGAACAGGAATTCGGCCAGGGCCTTGCACAGCTCGGTCTTGCCCACACCGGTCGGGCCGAGGAACATGAACGAACCACTTGGCCGGTTCGGGTCGGAAAGGCCTGCACGCGAACGGCGTACGGCGTTGGCCACGGCGGTCACCGCCTCGTGCTGGCCGATCACGCGCTGGTGCAGCAGGTCTTCCATTTTCAGCAGTTTTTCGCGCTCGCCTTCCAGCATCTTGGCCACCGGGATGCCGGTCCACTTGGACACTACTTCGGCAATCTCTTCCTCGGTCACCTTGTTGCGCAGCAGCTGGTTTTCGGTCTTGCCATGCTGGTCGACCATCTGCAGGCTGCGCTCCAGGTCCGGGATCACCCCGTACTGCAGTTCGGCCATGCGGTTCAGGTCGCCTTTGCGACGAGCCGCTTCCAGCTCCTGGCGGGCTTGCTCGATCTTTTGCTGGATCTGCGCCGAGCCCTGCACTTCTGCCTTCTCGGACGCCCAGATTTCTTCCAGGTCGGAATACTCACGCTCCAGGCGCTCGATTTCCTCGGTCAGCTTCTCCAGGCGCTTCTTGGCTGCTTCGTCTTCTTCTTTCTTCAGCGCCTGGGATTCCACCTTCAGCTGGATCAGGCGACGGTCGAGGCGGTCGAGCACTTCCGGCTTGGAGTCGATCTCCATGCGGATACGACTGGCCGCTTCGTCGATCAGGTCGATGGCCTTGTCCGGCAGCTGGCGGTCGGTGATGTAGCGGTGGCTGAGCTTGGCCGCGGCAATGATCGCGCCGTCGGTGATGGCCACCTTGTGGTGCACTTCATAGCGCTCTTTGAGGCCACGCAGGATGGCGATGGTGTCTTCCTCGCTCGGCTCCTCCACCAGTACCTTCTGGAAGCGCCGCTCCAGGGCGGCGTCCTTCTCGATGAACTGGCGGTATTCGTTGAGCGTGGTGGCACCGACGCAATGCAGTTCACCACGGGCCAGCGCCGGCTTGAGCATGTTGCCGGCGTCCATGGCGCCTTCGCCTTTACCGGCACCGACCATGGTGTGCAGCTCGTCGATGAACAGGATGATCTGGCCTTCCTGCTTGGACAGCTCGTTGAGCAACGACTTGAGGCGCTCTTCGAACTCACCGCGGTACTTGGCACCGGCGATCAGCGCGCCCATGTCCAGCGCCAGCAGGCGCTTGCCCTTGAGGCCGTCCGGGACTTCACCGTTGATGATGCGCTGGGCCAGGCCTTCGGCGATGGCCGTCTTGCCCACGCCGGGTTCGCCGATCAGCACGGGGTTGTTCTTGGTACGGCGCTGCAGCACCTGCACGGTGCGGCGGATCTCGTCGTCACGGCCAATGACCGGGTCCAGCTTGCCCTCTTCGGCACGCTTGGTCAGGTCGACGGTGTACTTGTCCAGCGCCTGGCGCGACTCTTCGGCATTGGCGTCGTTCACCGCCGCGCCGCCGCGCAGGTTGTTGATGGCGTTTTCCAGGGCCTTCTTGCTCACGCCTTGGCTAAGCAGCAGCTTGCCGAGCTTGCTGTTCTCATCCATGGCGGCGAGCAGCACCAGCTCGCTGGAAATGAACTGGTCGCCCTTCTGCTGGGCCAGGCGGTCGGCCTGGTTGAGCAGGCGCGCCAAGTCCTGCGACATGTTCACATCGCCGGTGGGGTTCTGGATTTTCGGCAGCTGGTCGAGTTCTTTTACCAGTGCCTGGCGCAGGTTGTTGATGTCGAAGCCGACCTGCATGAGCAGTGGCTTGATCGAACCACCTTGCTGCTCGATCAACGCCTGCAACAGGTGCAGGGGTTCGATGGCAGGGTGGTCCATGCCAACGGCCAGGGACTGGGCATCGGATATCGCTAATTGAAGCTTGCTGGTCAAACGGTCTATTCGCATGGGGATACCTTCCTGTAAGGGCAGGTCGGAGCGATGGACAGCGCCTTTGATGAAGAAACCTGCCTGAGATGACCTTATAGATAAGGGTGATTCTGGAAGTTTCAAGCGTAGCGGGGTTGACTAAAGTCAGCCTAATGGATTAGCGGTGCCCCAATCGCCGGCAAGCCGGCCACAGGAATGCGCAAACTTCAAGAAAGGTGGGTACTTGTGGGAGCCGGCTTGCCGGCGATGAGGCCGGGCCTGTCAGCGAGGATCTAGCCAGACCAAAGAAGCAAACCGCCCACCCTGCGGGGTGCGGCGATAGGAGAAAAACCGCTCATCGCTGACGGTGCAAAAACCGCCGCCATAGACCGCAGTAACGCCGCGCGCCGCCAGGCGAATGCGCGCCAGCGCATAGATGTCGGCCATCAGCTTGCCCGGCCGCTCACCCTCGACAAAGGCCTTGGCAGCCTCCGGGTGCACAGCGGTGAAGGCATCCCGCACTTCCAGGCCCACTTCGAATGCCTGCGGGCCGATGGCAGGCCCCAACCACACCAGCACCTCTTCAGGCGGCAATGCCAGGCGCTCCAGCGTGGCTTCCAGCACGCCACCGGCCAGCCCGCGCCAGCCCGCATGTGCGGCAGCTACACGGGTGCCCGCGCGGTCGCAAAACAGCACGGGCAGGCAGTCGGCAGTCATTACGGTACAGGCAATGCCTGGCTGGTCGGTCCAGCTGGCGTCGGCTTCGGCGACCACCGATGGGTCGGCATCCGCCACGATCAGGCCATGCACCTGCTTGAGCCAGGCGGGCTGAATGGCATATTCGTCGCTCAGGCGGCGGCGGTTCTCGGCGACCGCAAGCGGGTCGTCGCCCACGTGGTCACCGAGGTTGAAGGATGCATAGGGCGGCAGGCTAATGCCACCCTGGCGGGTGGTGACACAGGCGCGAACCGAGGCCGGGGCGGGCCAGTCGGGGAACAGCAGCGCCTGCGTCAGGCCACTCATCCGATAAACGCCTCGCGGTCCTGGTTCAGCAGCGACAGCAACCAGACGAAGTCATCCGGCAGTTCCGACGCCCACTCCATGCGCTCACCGGTAGTGGGGTGGTCCAGCGCCAGGAAGCGTGCGTGCAGGGCCTGGCGCGGGAAGGTCTTGACCGCCTCGACCATGGTCGGGCTGGCTGCCGGCGGGATGCGGAAGCGGCCGCCGTAGGTCTGGTCGCCGACCAGCGGGAAACCGACATGGGCCATGTGCACACGGATCTGGTGAGTACGGCCGGTTTCCAGCTTGACCCGCACGTGGGTGTGCGAACGGAAGCGCTTGAGCACACGGTAGTGGCTGACCGCCGGCTTGCCGCCTTCGGTCACTGCCATGCGCTGGCGTGCGCCACCGTGACGGCCGATCGGGGCGTTGATCTTGCCGCCGGCAGTTACCACGCCGATCACGATGCACTCGTAGATCCGGCTGACCGTACGGCTCTGCAGCTGCTCGACCAGCTTGGTCTGCGCCTGCAGGGTCTTGGCCACGACCATCAGGCCGGTGGTGTCTTTGTCCAGGCGATGGACAATGCCAGCGCGCGGTACGTTGACGATATCCGGCACATGGTGCAGCAAGGCGTTGAGCAATGTGCCACTGGCGTGCCCGGCAGCCGGGTGCACGACCAGCCCGGCCGGCTTGTTGATCACCATGATCTGGTCGTCTTCGTAGACGATGTCCAGCTCGATGTCTTCGGCGATCCACTCGCCCTGGGCCTCTTGCTCGGCCTCAAGTGCAAGCATGGAGCCACCATGGACGGTGTCTCGAGGGCGCACGACGGCACCATCGACCGTCAGGCGGCCCTCTTTGATCCACGAAGTAAGCCGCGAACGCGAGTACTCGGCGAACAATTGGGCGGCGACCTGGTCGAGGCGTTGACCGCCCAGTTCGGACGGTACCTCTGCGCTAAGTTGAATGATCTCGGACATGCTCGATTCGGCGGGCGCACAGCCTTTGGTTTCGGCTGCGAGCTTGTGGTTAAATACGGCTTCTTTTGTCCCGGGGTTGGCCGGGGCGCTCATCATAACAGGACGGCACCGCCCAAGACAGCGGCCGTCAAAGGGACGCAAGCCGCTATGCAAGTGAAACACCTGCTGCTGATCGCCATCCTCGGGCTTACCGCGGCCTGTTCCTCTAATAAAGAGGTCATTGACGAGAACCTCAGCGAGGCCGAGCTGTATCAGCAGGCCCAGGCTGATCTGGACAACTCCAGCTACAACAGCGCCGTGAACAAGCTCAAGGCCCTGGAGTCGCGCTACCCGTTCGGCCGTTACGCCGACCAGGCGCAGCTCGAGCTGATCTACGCCAACTACAAGAATTCCGAGCCCGAGGCTGCCAAGTCGGCTGCCGAGCGCTTCATCCGCCTGCACCCGCAGCACCCGAACGTCGACTACGCCTACTACCTCAAGGGCCTGACCTCGTTCGACCAGGACCGCGGCCTGGTGGCGCGCTTCCTGCCGCTGGACATGACCAAGCGTGACCCGGGTGCCGCCCGCGACTCGTACAACGAATTCGCCCAGCTGACCAGCCGCTTCCCCAACAGCCGCTACGCCCCGGACGCCAAGCAGCGCATGATCTACCTGCGCAACCTGCTGGCGTCTTATGAAATCCACGTGGCCGACTACTACCTGAGCCGCCAGGCTTACGTGGCCGCCGCCAACCGTGGCCGCTACGTGGTGGAAAACTTCCAGGAAACCCCATCGGTCGGCGACGGCCTGGCCGTGATGGTCGAGGCGTACCAGAAGATGCACCTGGACGATCTGGCCGCCACCAGCCTGGAAACCCTCAAGCTCAACTACCCTGACCACCCGAGCCTGGTCGATGGCGAGTTCCAGCCCAAGCAGACCGAGTCTGACGGCCGCGGCTGGCTGTCCAAGGCCACCCTGGGCCTGATCGAGACCGACGCGCCACTGCCACCGGGTGAAACCCGCGCCAACCAGGACGTGGTCCGCCAGTTCCAGGATGCCCGCGCCGAGATGCCGCAGGACTTGCTGCCCAAAGATGAAAACGGCGACCCGATCCTGCCGGAAGGGCCGAAAGAAGCCGAGAAAGACCGCTCCTGGTTCAGCTACATGACCTTTGGTCTGTTCGACTGATTCAACGGGGTGCGAGAAAGGGAGACTGAGGTCTCCCTTTTTTATTGGCCTCGTCCTAGACTGTCGCCTCAATCAATAGACAAGCTGGACACCATGGTTCGCCTACTTTTCTGGATCGCCCTGATCGCCGCCGCGTTCTGGCTGTGGCGCAAATTCAAGATCAGCCAGCAGTCGCCGTCCGAGCCGAAACTCGACGACCCGCTGAAGATGGTGCGCTGCGCCCACTGCGGCGTGCACCTGCCCAATGATCGGGCGCTGCAGCAAGGCAGTCAGTGGTATTGCAGCCAGGCGCACCTTCAGCAAGGGCCTGGCCAGCAAGACTGAGCCAATACCTCACGGGCCTCATCGCCGGCAAGCCGGCTCGCACGCTGTACCCTGTGGGAGCCGGCTTGCCGGCGATTGGGCCGCTAAGCGGCCCCAGCGATCTCAGCCCAGACGCCCGGCCGGGGCATAAGGTGCCGGGTCAATGATCGGCTCCACCCCTGTCAGCAAATCAGTAAACAACTGACACGAAGCTGGCGCCAGCACCAACCCATTGCGGTAATGCCCGCAGTTCAACCACAACCCGTCATGCCCCGGCACTCGGCCGATATACGGAATGCCTTCAGGCGAACCTGGCCGCAGCCCTGCCCAGTGCGCCACCACCGTGGCATCCGCAAGCTCCGGCAACAACTCTGCCGCTGAAGCCTTGAGGCTCGCCAGTGCATCCTCGGTCGGGGTCTTGTCGTACCCGGCATGCTCCAGCGTGCTGCCCACCAAAATGTGCCCGTCACGGCGCGGAATCGCATAGCGTCCCTTGGCCAGCACCATGCTCGGCAAGAAGTCTTCGGCGCACTTGAACAGGATCATCTGGCCTTTCACCGGTTCCACCGGCAGCTCAATGCCCAGCGTGCGCAGCAGGTCGCCGCTCCAGGCGCCAGCGCTGAGCACGACATCATCAGCCTGCAGCACGCCGTCTGCGGTCTGCACGCCAGTCACGCGCTCACCGTCCTGAACAAAGCCGGTGATCTGGCAGTGCTCACGCAAGGTCACGTTGGGCATTGCCAGCAGCGCAGCCTTCAGTGCCTTGACCAGCCGCGGGTTGCGCACATTGGCCACGCCTGCCATGTAGATGGCGCGCTTGAAGCCTGGGCCCAGTACGGGGACCGCGTCATAGGCCGCCGAAATATCCACAGGGCTGAGCGGCCGCCGCTCGCGTTCTGCCCAGGCCAGCGCCTCGGCCTCGTCGTCCAGGTCAAGCCAGTACAAGCCGGTGGTGTGGACTTGCGGATCAATACCGGTGCTGGAGAACAGATGCTCACCCAGCTGTGGATAAAAGTCCTGCGACCAGTGCGCCAGGGCAGTGACTGCCTGGCTGTAGCGCCACGGGTAAAGCGGCGAGACGATACCGCCGCCCGCCCAGGACGACTCACGCCCGACCTCGGCCTGGTCACATACCACTACCTGGCCGACCTTCGCCGCCAGGTTGAACGCCGTCAGCAGGCCGATCACCCCGCCGCCAACCACCACTACTTGCTTGTTCATCTGTCGATCCAACACCTGAAGTAAAACCGCGATGCACGGGCATCATTCAACCTTCAGCTCCCCCAGCAGCGCTCAATGGCCCCGGTGCCATCCGGGTTGCTCTGTACACCGGCCTGGTCGAGCTGGAAATCACCGCAGCGATCGTCCGCCATCAAACCATGCGGCAGCCGCCGTGCACGCAGCGTGAAGGTATCGCTGCCGCGTTCGGCATGCAGGCTGTAATGGCGGTTGCCAGCGGGCAATGCCGGTTCGCCCTCGGCGTACTGGCCGGTGCGTACACGGTGGTGTTCCAGGCGCAGGGCAGCGTCATGCAGCAGGCCAACCACTTCGCTGCGTGCGGCTCGCCTGAGCTGGTCGCTGTAACTGGGGTAGGCAATGGCTGCCAGAATGCCGGTGACAGCCACGACAATCAACAACTCGATCAGGCTCAGGCCTTGCTGCATGTCAGTCTTCCCTCAGTCTCTGCCGCCAGAGAATCCGCTGCGGCGCCTGTGTTTGAGCCGCTGGCATGGCATACACCGCCTCCAGCACTTGCCTGGCCGCGAGTTGCCGGCTGACTGCGGTCACCCGGTAAAGCATGACGGGTTCATCCCTCGGCCCATGCGCGGCCCGGGTAGTTAGGCCAAGGTTCTGCAGCTGGAAGTAACCGCTCTCGCTGGCTTGCCATTGCCCCAGCAAATCATGCGCGCGCGGGGGTGGCAGGCACGCTTGGCACAACCCAGGCGGCGCGCGCTGCAGTTCGGCCTCTGCGACCAGCAGCGTGGCTTCGGCCTGATCGAATGCCTGCAAACCCTCGCGCAGGTAGCCGGCCATGCGCGTTTCCACCAAGGCATCACGCAACGCCGAAGCCGCCAGCAGGCCAAGCAAAAGGCTGAGGACCAGCGCCAGCAGCAGTACCATGCCACGCTGGCGCTTCATGGCCTGGCAACCGGGTTGCGGATCGCCACACTCATGTCGTAACGCTGCTCGATGCCCAGACCAGGATCGAACAAGGTCAGTTGCACATCCACCCGCTGCCCTTCGGCGGTGTCGACAGGTTCAACGCGCATTTCGCGCACGTGGTCGACCAAGGGCTGAGAGCTGTTGCGCCGCATGAACCTCAGTGTGCTGCCGCGAAGTTGGTAGTGGTGCCGGCTGATGGGAAATGCCAAGGGCAAACCGGGGCTTTGAGCACGCCCCGCGTGCACCTCGGCCTCGCTGATACAATCGGTGTGCAAGGTCCAGTCCGGAGCCCCGGGGTACCCAGGCAGCTCTGCCACTATCAGGCTCAGGCTTGCCGGGCCAATCTGCAAAGGCCGCGCAAACGCTTCTCGCGCAGATGGGTCCCTGAAGTCGCCAGGCTCAAGGCGCAGGCAACCGAACATGCCGGCCATACGGATATCCTGGGCCATACGCAACAATGCCAGACGGGCGTCCGCCTGCATGCGCAACGCAGCAGATTGAAGGAGTGAGCTCTGGTGGGCCGAGATGAAAAGCTGGCTGGCGGCAGTCAGCAGCATCAGGCCGATGGCAAGCGCAAGCATTGCCTCGACCAGGCCGAAACCACCCTGCTCACGCTTCATGGCCGCGGCACCGTCAGCTTGCCAGCGGCCTTGCCCCGCTCAAGCAGCGTATGGGCGCCCAGCGCATCCTGCATATCACGACGCGCACTGTCAGTGGCCTGCAATGCCTGCAGCTGCAACGCTGCGGCAGCGAACATGCCCAGTGCCACCACCGCTACGGCCAACAGTACCTCCAGAAGCGTCATGCCCCGTTGTTTCGTGTGCATCCCTGCACCTCCTGCGATCTTTCCCGCAATTGCCTTGCACCTCGCCGACTGGACCTCTTGCCCAACGACCGTGAAGCTACAGCCAAGCACTTCCAGGGAGGAATGCACGGTGAAGCAACAGGGCGTAACACTGATACAAATGATGTTCGGGCTGGCTATGGCGGCGCTGCTGACGCAGCTTGGCATGCCGGCCTACGCGAAATTGAGCGATGACCTGCACAGGGCAGCAGCAGCCCGCGACTTGGCCCAGGCGCTGCGTAGCGCACGCAGCCACGCGGCCCTGCAAGGCCAGGCGGTAGTGGTGCAGTCTTTGGACAATGATTGGGGCAAGGGCTGGCGCGTGCTGTTGGAACATAACCAGCAGTTGCTGCGCGAGTACCGACTGGCTCGGCCCCAAAGGGTGAAAGCCAATATCGGGAACCAGGTAAAATTCAGCGCACTGGGTGTGCCATTGGGGAAGAACAACAACTTGTCAGGGGGGCGGCTGGAGGTCTGTGAGCGCTCGTCTGCAACCAGCCGGCACCGTGTTGTGCTGGCGACCAGCGGTAGGGTCAGCCTGCGCACTGACGAACTGAAAAAGTCCCTGTGCGCAGGCCGCTGATCAGATCAGTGAACGAACCCGAAGCTCTTTGGGCATGGAGAACGTGATGTTCTCCGGGCGCCCGTCAAGCTCTTCGGCGCCCGTGGCACCCCAGGCCTTGAGCTGGTCGATCACGCCACGCACCAGCACTTCGGGGGCCGAAGCGCCAGCAGTGATACCAATCCGCGCAGCCTGGTCGAACCAGCCGCGTTGCATGTCCTCGGCGCCATCGATCAGGTAGGCCGGGGTACCCATGCGCTCGGCCAGCTCACGCAAGCGGTTGGAGTTGGAACTGTTGGGGCTGCCCACCACCAGTACCACATCACACTCACCGGCCAGTTGCTTGACGGCGTCCTGGCGGTTCTGGGTGGCGTAGCAGATGTCGTCCTTGCGCGGGCCGCCGATGTTCGGGAAGCGCGTACGCAGGGCATCGATGACACGGCTGGTGTCGTCCATCGACAGCGTGGTCTGGGTGACGAACGCCAGGTTGTCCGGGTCGCGCACCTGCAGCCGGGCAACATCCTCCTCGTCTTCGACCAGGTAGATGGCACCGCCGTTGCTGGCGTCGTATTGCCCCATGGTGCCTTCGACTTCCGGGTGCCCTTCGTGGCCGATCAGGATGCACTCACGGCCGTCACGGCTGTATTTGGCGACCTCGATATGCACCTTGGTCACCAGCGGGCAGGTGGCGTCGAACACTTTCAGGCCGCGGCCGGCGGCTTCCTGGCGCACGGCCTGGGAAACACCATGGGCGCTGAAAATGACGATGACGTCGTCCGGTACCTGATCCAGTTCTTCGACGAAGATGGCGCCACGGCTGCGCAGGTCTTCCACCACGAACTTGTTGTGCACCACTTCATGGCGCACATAGATCGGCGGGCCGAAGACTTCCAGCGCACGGTTGACGATCTCGATCGCCCGGTCGACCCCTGCACAGAAACCGCGAGGGTTGGCGAGTTTGATTTGCATGCTCGGCTCCAGGCTTACAGGGCCTTCACCTCGAGGATCTCCACCTCGAAGGTAAGGGTCTTGCCTGCCAGTGGGTGATTGAAGTCGATGGTCACCTGGTTGTCATCGAACGCTTTGACCACACCGGGTAATTCGGTGTTGGCGGCATCGTTGAAGATGATCAGCAGCCCTTCGGACAATTCCATGCCCTCGAACTGGGACCGTGGCATGACCTGTACGTTCTGCGGGTTAGGCTGGCCGAAGGCATTCTCCGGGGCAACCACGACCGTGCGCTTGTCACCGGCCTTGAAGCCGAACAGCGCGGCCTCGAAACCCGGCAGCAGGTTGCCATCGCCGACCTTGAAGGTGGCTGGAGCCTTGTCGAACGTGCTGTCGACGGTGTCGCCGTTTTCCAGGTGCAGCGCGAAGTGCAGGGTAACTTCGGTGTTCTGGCCGATACGGGTGTCAGTCATGGACCGGATCCTCGGACTTCTTGCTCTTGAACATATCCAGCGCCAGCATCACCGCACCAACGGTGATGGCGCTGTCGGCCACATTGAAGGCCGGGAAGTGATGAACGTTCTTCCAGTGCACCAGGATGAAATCCACCACATGGCCCAGCACGATTCGATCGTACAGGTTGCCCAGCGCTCCACCGAGCACCAGCGCCAGCGCCACGGCCAGCCAGGTCTCGTTGCGCCCCAGGCGCTTGAGCCAGACCACCAGCACGGCGCTGACCACCACGGCGATCAGGGCGAACAACCAGCGCTGCCAGCCGGAGCTGTCGGCAAGGAAGCTGAACGCCGCGCCGGTGTTGTAGGCCAGGGTCCAGCTGAAGTAGTCAGGGATGACCACGATCTGCTGATACATGCTCAGGGCGTTGTTGAAATACAGCTTGGTGGCCTGGTCAACGACCAGGACCAGCAGGCTGAGCCAGAGCCATGCAAGGCGCCCGAAGCGCCCCGCTGCAGGGTTAGGCATAGTGGCGCACCTCACCGGAACCGCTCAGGTTGTCGACGCAACGGCTGCAGATTTCCGGGTGCTCCGGATGGCTGCCGACGTCGGCGCGGAAGTGCCAGCAGCGGCCGCACTTGGCGTGACCAGACTTGACCACTTTCAGCTTGAGGCCTTCGACTTCGGTGGCCACGGCATCGGCCGGCGCCTGGGCGAACGGCACCACGCTGGCAGCGGAGGTGATGAGTACGAAGCGCAGCTCATCGCCCAGCTTGCTCAGGTCGGCGCTGAGGCCCTCTTCGGCGAACAGGGTAACTTCGGCCTGCAGGTTGCCGCCGATGACCTTGGCGGTACGCTGGTTTTCCAGCTCCTTGTTGACCGCAGCCTTGACCGCCATCACGCGGTCCCAGTAGGCGCGATCCAGCTCGGTGCCTTCCGGCAGCTCGCTCAGGCCCTGGTACCAGCCGTTGAGCATGACCGACTCGTTGCGCTCGCCCGGCAGGTACTGCCAGATTTCATCGGCGGTGAAGGCCAGGATCGGCGCGATCCAACGCACCAGCGCTTCGCTGATGTGGTACAGCGCGGTCTGGCAGGAACGACGGGCGACACTGTTGGCGCCAGTGGTGTACTGGCGGTCCTTGATGATGTCGAGGTAGAAGCCGCCCAGTTCCTGCACGCAGAAGTTGTGGATCTTCGAGTAGACATTCCAGAAACGGTACTCGCTGTAGTGCTCTTCCAGCTCGCGTTGCAGCAGCAGGGTACGGTCCACTGCCCAGCGGTCCAGGGCCAGCATGTCCTCTGGGGCCAGCAGGTCGCGGGCCGGGTCGAAGCCGGACAGGTTGGAAAGCAGGAAACGTGCGGTGTTGCGGATACGACGGTAAGCGTCGGCGCTGCGCTGCAGGATCTGCTCGGAAACGGCCATCTCACCCGAATAGTCGGTGGCCGATACCCACAGGCGCAGGATGTCGGCACCCAGGGTGTTGTTGACCTTTTCCGGCTCGATGGTGTTGCCCAGCGATTTGGACATCTTGCGGCCGCTTTCGTCCACGGTGAAGCCATGGGTCAGCAGCTCGCGGTACGGCGCGTGGTTGTCGATGGCGCAACCGGTCAGCAACGAGGAATGGAACCAGCCACGGTGCTGGTCGGAGCCTTCCAGGTACAGGTCCGCACGCGGGCCGGTGGCGTGGCCGATGTCGTGCGAGCCGCGCAGTACGTGCCAGTGGGTGGTGCCGGAGTCGAACCACACGTCCAAGGTGTCGGTGATCTTGTCGTACTGGCCGGCTTCATCACCGAGCAGTTCGGCGGCGTCCAGCTTGAACCAGGCCTCGATGCCTTCCTGTTCGACGCGTTTGGCCACGGCTTCCATCAGCTCGACGGTGCGCGGGTGCAGTTCGCCGGTCTGCTTGTGCAGGAAGAACGGGATCGGCACACCCCAGTTGCGCTGACGCGAGATGCACCAGTCCGGGCGATTGGCGATCATCGAGTGCAGGCGCGCCTGGCCCCAGGCCGGGACGAACTGGGTGTCTTCGATGGCTTTGAGCGCGCGCTCACGCAGCGGCTCGCCAGTGCTTGGCTGCTTGTCCATGCCGACGAACCACTGCGCGGTAGCGCGGTAGATCAGCGGGGTCTTGTGGCGCCAGCAGTGCATGTAGCTGTGGCTGATGGTCTCGGTGTGCATCAGCGCACCGACTTCGCTCAGCTTTTCGACGATGGCCGGGTTGGCCTTCCAGATGAACTGGCCGCCAAAGAACTCCAGCGACTCGACGTACACACCGTTGCTCTGCACCGGCGTGAGGATATCGTCGTTGACCATGCCGTAGCGCTTGCAGGTGACAAAGTCGTCTTCACCGTAGGCTGGCGCGGAGTGGACCACACCGGTACCTGCGCCCAGCTCGACGTAGTCGGCCAGGTAGACAGGCGACAGGCGGTCGTAGAAGGGGTGACGGAAATTGACCAGCTCC
This sequence comes from Pseudomonas sp. M2, assembly GCF_015751845.1. NCBI lineage: Bacteria > Pseudomonadati > Pseudomonadota > Gammaproteobacteria > Pseudomonadales > Pseudomonadaceae > Pseudomonas > Pseudomonas sp. M2. Next base: position 3,160,307 of record NZ_JADOUD010000001.1, on the reverse strand, counting down.
AGGGCCGAGCCTTGGGCGGTGGCGATGACCGAGCCTTCCAGGTTGTAGCGCTTGAGGCACGACTCGACCAGTTCTTCGGCCAGCACCAGCAGACGCTCGCCGGTATCGACCAGAGCGTACTTGAACTCCGGGTGGATGTTCAGCGCCTGGTTGGCGGGGATGGTCCACGGGGTGGTGGTCCAGATCACGATGGCAGCGGGCTTGGCCAGCGCCGGCAGGCCGAACGCGGCAGCCAGTTTGTCAGCGTCGGCGACCGGGAAGGCCACATCGATGGTCTGCGACTTCTTGTCGGCGTACTCGACCTCGGCTTCTGCGAGCGCGGAGCCGCAATCGAAGCACCAGTTAACAGGCTTGAGGCCCTTGAACACGAAGCCCTGCTTGACCATTTCGGCCAGGGCACGGATTTCACCGGCCTCGTTGGCGAAGTTCATGGTCTTGTAAGGGTTGTCCCAGTCACCCAGCACACCCAGGCGGATGAACTCGGTCTTCTGCCCTTCGATCTGCTCGGCAGCGTATTCGCGGCACAGCTCACGAGTGCGGTCGGCCGTCAGGTGCTTGCCATGGGTGACTTCGACCTTGTGCTCGATCGGCAGGCCGTGGCAGTCCCAACCGGGTACGTAAGGCGCGTCGAAGCCCGACAGCGTCTTGGAGCGGACGATCATGTCCTTGAGAATCTTGTTCAGCGCATGACCGATGTGAATCTTGCCGTTGGCATAGGGCGGGCCGTCGTGCAGGACGAACTTCGGACGATCCTTGCCAATTTCGCGCAGCTTCTGGTACAGGCCAATGCTGTCCCAGCGCTGCAGGATCTGCGGTTCGCGCTGAGGCAGGCCGGCCTTCATGGGGAAGGCGGTGTCCGGAAGGTTTAGCGTGGCTTTGTAGTCGGTCATTTCAGGCTCTTGGTTAGCGGTTGAGCGTGCCAATGTGCACGTGCGGCGGCGATATCCGCATCGATCGCCGACTTCAGCGCCTCCAGGGAGGCGAATCGCTGCTCTTCACGCAGCTTGTGGTGGAATTCCACCGTCAGGCGCCGGCCATACAGATCGCCGGCATAATCCAGTAGATGAATTTCAAGGTGCGGGCGGCCGTCGCCGGCCACTGTGGGGCGCACCCCGATGTTGCCGACACCCGGCCAGGCCTTGCCGTCGATTTCGATGCTGGCCAGGTAGACCCCGGACAACGGTACGCGACGACGCTTGAGCTGGATGTTGGCGGTGGGCGTGCCGAGCTGGCGGGCCAGCTTCTGGCCGTGCAATACGCGCCCGGTAATGCTGTAGGGGCGGCCCAGCAAGTGCTCGGCGAGCTCGAAGTTGCCTGCGGACAGCGCCTGGCGCACCTCGGTGCTGCTGACCCGCAAACCGTCCTGGATCACCGTGTTGGCGGCCTCGACGGTGAAGCCGTACTGCTTGCCGGCTTCGATCAGGAAGGTGAAATCGCCAGCGCGGTCGCAGCCAAAGCGGAAGTCGTCGCCCACTTCAAGGTGGCGCACGCCCAGGCCATCGACCAGGATCGCCTCGACGAATTCATCGGCGCTCAGGTTGCTCAGGCGCTGGTTGAACGCCAGGCACAAGACCCTATCGATACCTTCGCCAGCCAGCAGCTCGACCTTGTCACGCAGGCGCGCCAGGCGGGCCGGCGCAGTGTCCGGAGCGAAGTACTCGCGCGGCTGCGGCTCGAAGATCACCACGCACGTAGGCAGGCCAAGTGCCTGGCCGCGCTCGCGCAGGCGCGCCAGGATTGCCTGGTGGCCGCGGTGAACCCCGTCGAAGTTGCCAATGGTGGCGACACAGCCCCGGTGCTCGGGGCGCAGGTTGTGAAGACCTCGAACCAGCTGCATAACGCGCTTCTTGCTCATAAAGTGGCCGATTATAACCACACCCGGGCGCTGGTGACAGGCAGCAGCGCCCGGGTGCAGCGTGGAAAACGAAAAACCGACGCCTGACCCGCCTTCCAGCTCAGTGCAGGGCCTTGCGGGCGAAGTGCCGGGGCCTGAAGCCGCACAGGTAAAGGCAACCGAAATAGGTCACGATACCGGCCGCGATCAACGCCCCAAGGCGCACGAAACGCTCGAACATGTTGCCTTGCTCCCACGCCGGCAGGTAGTGCATGCCCACCAGCAGTACGGCCACCATCAGCGCTACTGCCAGCACCAGCTTGAGCAGGAACAGCGTCCAGCCCGGCTGCGGCTGGAACAGCTGCTGGCTGCGCAGCTTCCAGAACAGCAGGCCCGCATTCAGGCAGGCACCCAGGCTGATCGCCAAGGCCAGGCCGGCGTGCTGCAGTGGGCCGACCAGGGCCAGGTTGAACAGCTGAGTGCAGATGAGGGTGAAGATCGCGATCCGCACGGGCGTACGAATATTCTGCTGCGCATAGAAGCCCGGTGCCAGTACCTTGACCAGAATGATCGCCAACAGGCCTACCGAATAGGCGATCAGTGCCTGCTGGGTCATCGCCGCATCGAAGGCGCTGAACTTGCCGTACTGAAACAATGCAACGGTCAGCGGCTCGGCGAGTATCGCCAGGGCCAGCGTGCAGGGCAGCACCAGCAGGAAGCACAGGCGCAGGCCCCAGTCGAGGATCCGCGAATACTCCTCGCGGTCCTTGTTGGCGTAGGTCTTGGCCAACGTCGGCAGCAGGATGGTACCCAGGGCAACGCCAAGCACGCCCGAGGGCAACTCCATCAGACGGTCGGCGTAGTACATCCAGGACACCGAGCCGGCCACCAGGAAGGAGGCGAAGATGGTGTTGATGATCAGCGAAATCTGGCTGACCGAAACGCCGAGAATGGCCGGCAACATCTGTTTGAGCACGCGCCACACGCCGGTGTCACGCAGGTTCAGGCGCGGCAGCACGAGCATGCCGATTTTTTTCAGCGCCGGCAGCTGGTACAGCAACTGCGCCAGGCCTCCGGCCAGCACGCCCCAGGCCAGCGCCATGATGGGCGGGTCGAAATACGGCGTGAGCAGCAGGGCGAAGATGATCATCGCCACGTTGAGCAGGGTCGGCGTGAAGGCCGGGACCGAGAAACGGTTCCAGGTATTGAGGATCGCCCCGGCCAGGGATGACAGTGAGATCAGTAATATATAAGGAAAGGTCACCCGCAGCAGGTCGGTGGTCAGCTGGTATTTCTCGGCATCGTCCGCAAAACCGGGCGCCGTGGCCCAGACCACCCAGGGTGCCGCAAGCACGCCAATCACCGTGACCAGGGCCAGGACCAGCGTCAGCAGGCCGCTGATATAGGCGATGAAAGTGCGCGTCGCCTCCTCGCCCTGCTGGGTCTTGTATTCGGCAAGGATCGGCACGAACGCTTGGGAGAAGGCCCCCTCGGCAAAAATCCGCCGCAGCAGGTTGGGCAACTTGAAGGCGATGAAAAAGGCGTCGGTAGCGATGCCGGCGCCGAAAACACGGGCCAGGATGGTGTCACGCACGAACCCCAGCACCCGGGAAATCATGGTGATGGAGCTGACTGCAGCCAGGGATTTGAGCAGGTTCATCGAAAAGATTCACGCCAAGGGCAGAGGACGCTGCCAGACAGCGTCCGAATGTGCGATACTCCCGCGCCTTCGCAGGGGAGCCAAAAATTCCCGAGTTTACAGGTCGTGCAGCAGAAAGGAATATTTCCCTCCTGTTGGTACACCGCTCGGCGGAACCCTGCAGGTGGCCTTGACATCCGGTCAACTGATCGGCATGATTCGCGGCCTATTTTGTTTGCTATTTACCTAAAGTCTTTCGAGGAGCTCGACGGTGGCCAACACACCTTCCGCCAAGAAACGTGCAAAACAGGCTGAGAAGCGTCGCAGCCACAACGCCAGCCTGCGTTCCATGGTCCGCACCTACATCAAGAATGTAGTCAAAGCCATCGACGCAAAAGACGCCGAAAAAGCGCAAGCCGCTTACGTTCTGGCTGTACCTGTAATCGACCGTATGGCCGACAAGGGTATCATCCACAAGAACAAAGCTGCTCGCCACAAAGGCCGTCTGAATGGCCACATCAAGGCGCTGAAAGAAGCTGCAGCTGCCTAAGCGACGCTTGTCGAAAAACCGACCCTAGGGTCGGTTTTTTATTGCCTGCGATTTGATGATGCTTGTGTTGCCAGTTACGGCCTCATCGCCGGCAAGCCGGGCCCCACAAAAGCGATAGGGCCGCATAGCGGCCCCTGCATTACTTGGCGATCTGGATCTTCGGTGCCCACTGCAGCCAGGCGTCCTCAGGCTTGTCGAACAAGGCAAAGGTTTGCTGCGGCCGCGCCGGGTTACCCATCTGCTCGCCATCAGGCGTGGCGAATGCAATACCACCGTCGATGAGGGTCTCCAGCGACTCGGTACGCACAGTGGCGCCCTTGAACAAGCCCCAGTCGAAACCGAAACCGCTGCTGTTCCAGAACCGGCTGCCACCGCGCACCAGCGCGGCATAGCGTGGCTCGATCAGGATGTGAATCAGCACGCGGTCTGCCGTCTGGCCCAACTCGAAGCCCGTTACCTTACCCACCTCGACCTCACGGTAGGTCACCGGCACGCCCGGCTTGATCGACCCCCTGCGCGGGGCGCTGAGGGTCAATGGCAGGCCGACTTCCACCCCGGTTACCTCAGGCGCGTCAGCCAAGGCTATGAAATCACGCTGCGGGCCTTTGTCCTTAACAGCGGGCTGCACCTCCAGGTACTGGCCGCCAATCAGGGTATCGAGGTTTTCTGTACGCACAAGGCCAAGGGCCGGCTTGACCACCCAGAACTGCGTCCCTGCACGGGCGATGCGGTCTGCCGCTTCGGTGATACGCGCGCGCAGCAGCACAGCCTGCAGGTCTTTGGTCAGGTCGACACTCTCGACACTACCAACATCCAGGCCACGGAAACGGATGGGCGTTCCCGGCTTGAGGCCATCTGCACGGTCTACACGGATGGTTATCAGCGTGCCGGCACGGTTTACCGCCTCCTGGCTGTCGTGCAGCCGGAACCTTGGAATATGGCGCTTGAGGGCTACGTTCGGCGTTGGCGTGTCGAAGGCGATGCCACCGGCCATCAGGGTCTGCAGCGACTCACTCTTTATCTTGATGCCCGACAGACCACCGGTGAGGGTAATGCCGCTGACGTTCCAGAAGCGGGAAGAGCCATTGACCAGGTTTTCGTATTCCTTTTCGATGTGCACACCGATCAGGATACGATTGCTGTTGCGGGCGAACTGGTAGCTCTGCACGCTACCAACCTTGACCTGGCGATACATCACCGGGCTACCGACCTCCAACGAGCCCAGCGTATCGGCGAACAGCACCATGTGCAGGCCAGGCGCCTTGAGGTCCAGCGGCGGTGCCTTGGCCCTTGCTTCGAACTCGCGCTGCGGCGTGGCCCCCTTCTCACCCGGGCGGATGGCAATGTAGTTACCCTTAACCAAGGCCTCCAGGCCTGTGATACCCGCCAGAGAAATGGAAGGTTTGACCACCCAGAACTGCGTGCCATCGACCAGATAGTCTTCGGTCAGGGGGTCCAGGGTCAGCTCAGCCATGGCGCTGCCAAGGTTGTTTTCCATCTTCAGGGCTTTCAGCGAACCGACTTGAATGCCTTTGTACATGACCGGGGTGCGCCCCGCCTGCAGTCCCTCATAGTCGCTCAGCTTGACCTTCACACGGATACCCGCCTGGGCGGCATCGAAATCTTCGTACAAGCGGAATGGCAGGCTCGGGTCGGTGGGCGGGCTATCCTTGCGGTATTCCGGTGTAGCAAAGGCGATACCACCGGCAACGATGCTGGAGAGGGATTCGCTGCGTACTTTTACCCCGGACAGCCCGGCATCGATGCTGATGCCGCTGGCATTCCAGAAGCGCGTGTGTTTGCGCACCAGGCTGGCATAAGCCGGCTCGATGAACACTTTGACCTCAACCGTGCTCTGATCCTCGGAAAGGCGATAGCTCTTTACCCGGCCAACCTGGATCTGCTTGTAGAACACAGGGCTATCGCGGTTGAGCGAGCCCAAGCGATCGGCCTTGAGCGTAAGGTGCAGGCCCGGTTCGCTGTCCGAAAGCGGTGGCGCCACCTTCAATGCCTTGAAGCGCTTGGTTCGCTCACCCTCGCCAGGGCTGACGGCAATGTAATTACCTGACACCAATGTCTCGAGACCCGAGATACCCGCCAGCGTGACACTGGGCTTGACCAGCCAGAACCGTGTCCCTTTGGTAAGGTGAGGCTCTGCGTCTTTGTTCATCTCGATAGTGGCAATGACACCTTGGTTTTCGCCCTCGGCATCGAGCACCAGGCTTTTTACCTTGCCGACGGGCATGCCTTTGTAGATGACTTCGGTTTTGTTGGCGACGATGCCCTCACCGCTCTCGAAACGAACCTCGATTTCCACACCCGCATCACGGTAGGCCTGCCAGGCCAGCCACCCTCCAATCATCAAAGCGATCAGCGGCAGAATCCAGATGGCCGACCAGTTGGAGGCGGGCCGGGTTTTAGCCGTTGGCATGTCACTCATGGTCGTCATCCGACTCCGTGTTATCCCAAATCAGTCGGGGATCGAAAGTTAAAGCAGCGAGCATCGTGAGAATCACCACAGTAGCGAAGGCGACAGCGCCCAGGTTGGCTTCGACACTGGCGATACGGCCGAAATTCACCACCGCCACCAAGATGGCGATGACGAAGATGTCCAGCATGGACCAGCGTCCTATGAACTCGATGAACCGATACATCAAGATGCGTTGCCGCGCTGACAAGGGTTGGCGGCGCTGCACCGAATACAACAACAAACCGATGCCCACCAGTTTGAAGGTGGGCACCAGAATACTGGCAATGAACACCACTGCGGCAATGGGCAACATGCCATGCTTGAGCAGGGTAATGACGCCGGACATGATCGTGTCCGGGCTGCCCTGCCCCAATGTACTGACAGTCATGATCGGCAGCACGTTGGCAGGTATGTACAGGATCGAGGCAGCGATGAGTAGCGCCCAGGTACGGACGATACTGTTGGGCCGACGTGCATGCACAATCGCGCCACAGCGCGTGCAGGTCTGCGACTTGCTCTCGGAATCCTGTCGATTCAGTTCATGACACTCATTGCAGACCATAATGCCCGCATCAATCGCCCGCATGCAGATCCTCCCCTGACAGCGCACTCCAGATCTGGTGTGGAGACATCACCACTTCAAGCCAAACCTGAATCAGCAACAGGCTTATGAAGCAAAACAACCCTAGCCCTACGGTCAGCTCGGCAAGGTCGACCAGTTTCACGATTGCGACCAGTACGCCCATGAAGTAGACCTCGAGCATGCCCCAGTCACGCAAATGGTGATAAATGCGATAGAACAACAGCCCGTAGCTACGCCCGACGTTAAGGCGGATGCTCAATAGCACCATGAGCTGGCACATCAGCTTGAGAAACGGAACCGCCATGCTGCACAGGAACACCACGACAGCGACACCGCGCATTTCGGAGTTGTACAAGCCCAGCACGCCACTCCACACCGTATCGTCTGAAGTCTGGCCAAGCAGGTGCAGCTGCATGATCGGCAGGAAGTTGGCAGGCACGAAGAGCAGCAGCGCGGTCAGCACCAGTGCCAGGCTGCGATTGACCACATTGTGCCGGTGAGCGTATAGCTCATAACCACAGCGGGGGCACTGCGCCTTTTCATCGTGTTGCAGTTGGGGCTTGCGCATCAGCAGGTCGCATTCATGGCACGCGACCAGCTCGTCAAGCGGCAACTGCTCTAGCGCTTGGGTTTCGACTGGGTTGGGCATCTCGAGGTTCTGAATAGGTAGGTCGGCTCTATTCTAGTGATACAGCTCGAAATGTGGGAGCCGACTTTCGGGAAACGGAGCTGGAAAGACAAAACCCCTACCTGCTCGCGCAGATAGGGGTTTTGCGAAATGAATCTTGACGATGACCTACTCTCACATGGGGAAACCCCACACTACCATCGGCGATGCATCGTTTCACTACTGAGTTCGGGATGGGATCAGGTGGTTCCAATGCTCTATGGTCGTCAAGAAATTCTGTAGCCAGAATGTCCAGATGGACAGCCCAGCGAATTCGGATATGCGATAGTTGTGATGCTGCGAACTTTCGGTTCTTTCGTCTTCACCACCACAATCTGCAGAAGCAAATTGCTTGGGTGTTATATGGTCAAGCCTCACGGGCAATTAGTATTGGTTAGCTCAACGCCTCACAGCGCTTACACACCCAACCTATCAACGTCGTAGTCTTCGACGGCCCTTTAGGGGATTCAAGATCCCAGTGAGATCTCATCTTGAGGCAAGTTTCCCGCTTAGATGCTTTCAGCGGTTATCTCTTCCGAACATAGCTACCCGGCAATGCCACTGGCGTGACAACCGGAACACCAGAGGTTCGTCCACTCCGGTCCTCTCGTACTAGGAGCAGCCCCTCTCAAATCTCAAACGTCCACGGCAGATAGGGACCGAACTGTCTCACGACGTTCTAAACCCAGCTCGCGTACCACTTTAAATGGCGAACAGCCATACCCTTGGGACCGGCTTCAGCCCCAGGATGTGATGAGCCGACATCGAGGTGCCAAACACCGCCGTCGATATGAACTCTTGGGCGGTATCAGCCTGTTATCCCCGGAGTACCTTTTATCCGTTGAGCGATGGCCCTTCCATACAGAACCACCGGATCACTAAGACCTACTTTCGTACCTGCTCGACGTGTTTGTCTCGCAGTCAAGCGCGCTTTTGCCTTTATACTCTACGACCGATTTCCGACCGGTCTGAGCGCACCTTCGTACTCCTCCGTTACTCTTTGGGAGGAGACCGCCCCAGTCAAACTACCCACCATACACTGTCCTCGATCCGGATAACGGACCTGAGTTAGAACCTCAAAGTTGCCAGGGTGGTATTTCAAGGATGGCTCCATGAGAACTGGCGTCCCCACTTCAAAGCCTCCCACCTATCCTACACAAGCAAATTCAAAGTCCAGTGCAAAGCTATAGTAAAGGTTCACGGGGTCTTTCCGTCTAGCCGCGGATACACTGCATCTTCACAGCGATTTCAATTTCACTGAGTCTCGGGTGGAGACAGCGCCGCCATCGTTACGCCATTCGTGCAGGTCGGAACTTACCCGACAAGGAATTTCGCTACCTTAGGACCGTTATAGTTACGGCCGCCGTTTACCGGGGCTTCGATCAAGAGCTTCGCTTGCGCTAACCCCATCAATTAACCTTCCGGCACCGGGCAGGCGTCACACCCTATACGTCCACTTTCGTGTTTGCAGAGTGCTGTGTTTTTAATAAACAGTCGCAGCGGCCTGGTATCTTCGACCGGCATGAGCTTACGGAGCAAGTCCTTCACCCTCACCGGCGCACCTTCTCCCGAAGTTACGGTGCCATTTTGCCTAGTTCCTTCACCCGAGTTCTCTCAAGCGCCTTGGTATTCTCTACCTAACCACCTGTGTCGGTTTGGGGTACGGTTCCCAGTTATCTGAAGCTTAGGAGCTTTTCTTGGAAGCATGGCATCAACCACTTCGTCGCCTAAAGGCAACTCGTCATCAGCTCTCGGCTTTGAGATCCCGGATTTGCCTAAGATCTCAGCCTACCACCTTAAACTTGGACAACCAACGCCAAGCTGGCCTAGCCTTCTCCGTCCCTCCATCGCAATAACTGGAAGTACAGGAATATTAACCTGTTTTCCATCGACTACGCTTTTCAGCCTCGCCTTAGGGACCGACTAACCCTGCGTCGATTAACGTTGCGCAGGAAACCTTGGTCTTTCGGCGTGCGAGTTTTTCACTCGCATTGTCGTTACTCATGTCAGCATTCGCACTTCTGATACCTCCAGCAAGCTTCTCAACTCACCTTCACAGGCTTACAGAACGCTCCTCTACCGCATCACCAAAGGTGATACCCGTAGCTTCGGTGCATGGTTTGAGCCCCGTTACATCTTCCGCGCAGGCCGACTCGACTAGTGAGCTATTACGCTTTCTTTAAAGGGTGGCTGCTTCTAAGCCAACCTCCTAGCTGTCTAAGCCTTCCCACATCGTTTCCCACTTAACCATGACTTTGGGACCTTAGCTGACGGTCTGGGTTGTTTCCCTTTTCACGACGGACGTTAGCACCCGCCGTGTGTCTCCCATGCTCGGCACTTGTAGGTATTCGGAGTTTGCATCGGTTTGGTAAGTCGGGATGACCCCCTAGCCGAAACAGTGCTCTACCCCCTACAGTGATACATGAGGCGCTACCTAAATAGCTTTCGAGGAGAACCAGCTATCTCCGAGCTTGATTAGCCTTTCACTCCGATCCACAGGTCATCCGCTAACTTTTCAACGGTAGTCGGTTCGGTCCTCCAGTCAGTGTTACCTAACCTTCAACCTGCCCATGGATAGATCGCCCGGTTTCGGGTCTATACCCAGCGACTAAACGCCCTATTAAGACTCGCTTTCGCTACGCCTCCCCTATTCGGTTAAGCTCGCCACTGAATATAAGTCGCTGACCCATTATACAAAAGGTACGCAGTCACCTAACAAAGTAGGCTCCCACTGCTTGTACGCATACGGTTTCAGGTTCTATTTCACTCCCCTCTCCGGGGTTCTTTTCGCCTTTCCCTCACGGTACTGGTTCACTATCGGTCAGTCAGTAGTATTTAGCCTTGGAGGATGGTCCCCCCATATTCAGACAAAGTTTCTCGTGCTCCGTCCTACTCGATTTCATTGATAAGAGATTTTCGTGTACGGGGCTATCACCCACTATGGCCGCACTTTCCAGAGCGTTCCACTAATCTCAAACCAACTTAAGGGCTGGTCCCCGTTCGCTCGCCACTACTAAGGGAATCTCGGTTGATTTCTTTTCCTCAGGGTACTTAGATGTTTCAGTTCCCCTGGTTCGCCTCTTGCACCTATGTATTCAGTACAAGATACTCAGCTTGTGCTGAGTGGGTTCCCCCATTCAGAGATCTCTGGATCACAGTCTGTTTGCCGACTCCCCAAAGCTTATCGCAGGCTACCACGTCTTTCATCGCCTCTGACTGCCAAGGCATCCACCGTATGCGCTTCTTCACTTGACCATATAACCCCAAGCAATCTGGTTATACTGTGAAGACGACATTCGCCGAAAATTCGCATGTTGCTCTTTCGAGCAGAACTCACAAATTTTACCTTAGCCTGATCACACACCAGTGAAAGTGCATGTCAGTCTATTTCTATCACATATCCGAATTTTTAAAGAACGATCTGACAAAAGCCAGAAATCAACATTCGATGCGAATGCTCATTTCTGAGTTTGATCAAGGTACAGCAGAAGTGGTGGAGCCAAGCGGGATCGAACCGCTGACCTCCTGCGTGCAAGGCAGGCGCTCTCCCAGCTGAGCTATGGCCCCGCATATTGGTAGGTCTGGGCAGATTTGAACTGCCGACCTCACCCTTATCAGGGGTGCGCTCTAACCAACTGAGCTACAGACCTATATAGGGTCTTGATCGTCTTCGACAATGAATCAAGCAATTCGTGTGGGAGCTCATCAGCAGGCTGATGTCGTCGATTAAGGAGGTGATCCAGCCGCAGGTTCCCCTACGGCTACCTTGTTACGACTTCACCCCAGTCATGAATCACACCGTGGTAACCGTCCTCCCGAAGGTTAGACTAGCTACTTCTGGTGCAACCCACTCCCATGGTGTGACGGGCGGTGTGTACAAGGCCCGGGAACGTATTCACCGCGACATTCTGATTCGCGATTACTAGCGATTCCGACTTCACGCAGTCGAGTTGCAGACTGCGATCCGGACTACGATCGGTTTTGTGAGATTAGCTCCACCTCGCGGCTTGGCAACCCTCTGTACCGACCATTGTAGCACGTGTGTAGCCCAGGCCGTAAGGGCCATGATGACTTGACGTCATCCCCACCTTCCTCCGGTTTGTCACCGGCAGTCTCCTTAGAGTGCCCACCATAACGTGCTGGTAACTAAGGACAAGGGTTGCGCTCGTTACGGGACTTAACCCAACATCTCACGACACGAGCTGACGACAGCCATGCAGCACCTGTGTCAGAGTTCCCGAAGGCACCAATCCATCTCTGGAAAGTTCTCTGCATGTCAAGGCCTGGTAAGGTTCTTCGCGTTGCTTCGAATTAAACCACATGCTCCACCGCTTGTGCGGGCCCCCGTCAATTCATTTGAGTTTTAACCTTGCGGCCGTACTCCCCAGGCGGTCAACTTAATGCGTTAGCTGCGCCACTAAAATCTCAAGGATTCCAACGGCTAGTTGACATCGTTTACGGCGTGGACTACCAGGGTATCTAATCCTGTTTGCTCCCCACGCTTTCGCACCTCAGTGTCAGTATCAGTCCAGGTGGTCGCCTTCGCCACTGGTGTTCCTTCCTATATCTACGCATTTCACCGCTACACAGGAAATTCCACCACCCTCTACCGTACTCTAGCTTGCCAGTTTTGGATGCAGTTCCCAGGTTGAGCCCGGGGCTTTCACATCCAACTTAACAAACCACCTACGCGCGCTTTACGCCCAGTAATTCCGATTAACGCTTGCACCCTCTGTATTACCGCGGCTGCTGGCACAGAGTTAGCCGGTGCTTATTCTGTCGGTAACGTCAAAACACTAACGTATTAGGTTAATGCCCTTCCTCCCAACTTAAAGTGCTTTACAATCCGAAGACCTTCTTCACACACGCGGCATGGCTGGATCAGGCTTTCGCCCATTGTCCAATATTCCCCACTGCTGCCTCCCGTAGGAGTCTGGACCGTGTCTCAGTTCCAGTGTGACTGATCATCCTCTCAGACCAGTTACGGATCGTTGCCTTGGTGAGCCATTACCTCACCAACTAGCTAATCCGACCTAGGCTCATCTGATAGCGCAAGGCCCGAAGGTCCCCTGCTTTCTCCCGTAGGACGTATGCGGTATTAGCGTTCCTTTCGAAACGTTGTCCCCCACTACCAGGCAGATTCCTAGGCATTACTCACCCGTCCGCCGCTGAATCAAGGAGCAAGCTCCCGTCATCCGCTCGACTTGCATGTGTTAGGCCTGCCGCCAGCGTTCAATCTGAGCCATGATCAAACTCTTCAGTTCAATACTGATTGGGTTTTTAAGAAACCCTAAACTTGGCTCAGCAATCTCAAATGACTATGTGATTTCTCGCATGGTCACTTGTGATGCTGATAATCTTTCTGACTATCAGTCCATACTCACAAGCACCCACACGAATTGCTTGATTCGATTTGTTAAAGAGCGTTTGGTTAAGAGCTTTTCGTCTCAACCGAGGCGCGCATTCTACGCTTTCCTCAGAGCCTGTCAAGCGTTTATTTTGAAGTTTTTTGCGAGAAACTCGTTCAACTTCAAACACTTGGCTCGCTGCGATCTCTCGTAGCGGGAGGCGAATCATACAGCGTTTAGAAGCGCTGTCAACCACCATTTCACCGCTATCGATCAGGCGATCGAAGCACCACCAGCACCACCTGGATTAAGCAACTCTTTGAATTTCAAGGAGTTTCTCGTTCCGACTACGCTGGAAGTGGGGCGCATTATAAGGGGATTCGAACGCCCGTCAAGGATTAATTTCAATAAACCTTGATATCGCCTAAAACAAAGCGGGGAGGCCTGTCGGCCTCCCCGCTTCGCTTCTCACGCTTTAAAGGCTAGGGAAGGCAAATTGCGACGCCTCATGGCTCGCACGCTGCGGCCAGCGCTGGGTAATCGCCTTGCGACGGGTATAGAACCGTACCCCATCCGGGCCATAAGCATGCAGGTCGCCAAACAGCGAGCGCTTCCAGCCACCAAAGCTGTGGTACGCCACAGGCACCGGCAGCGGCACGTTCACACCAACCATGCCCACTTCGATCTCGTCACAGAACAGGCGTGCCGCCTCACCATCACGGGTAAAGATACAGGTCCCGTTACCATACTCGTGATCATTGATCAGCTGCATGGCCTGCTCCAGGCTGTTCACACGCACCACGCACAGCACAGGGCCGAAGATCTCTTCTTTATAGATGCGCATCTCTGGCGTCACCTTGTCGAACAGGGTGCCACCCACGAAGTAGCCGTCTTCATTACCCGCCACACGGAAACCACGGCCATCCACCACCAGCTTGGCGCCAGCAGCAACACCGTCATCGATGTACCCCACTACCTTGTCACGGGCAGCAGCAGTCACCAGCGGCCCCATGTCCAGGCCGCACGAGGTGCCGGCACCGATCTTGAGCGCCTTGATCTGCGGCTCCAGCTTGGCGATCAGCGCATCGGCAACCTGGTCGCCCACACACACCGCCACCGAAATAGCCATGCAACGCTCGCCGCACGAACCGTAGGCAGCGCCCATCAGTGCGCTGACGGCGTTGTCCAGGTCGGCATCCGGCATCAGCACTGCGTGGTTCTTCGCGCCACCCAAGGCTTGCACGCGCTTGCCGCGCTTGGTGCCTTCGGCATAAATGTACTCGGCGATCGGGGTCGAGCCAACAAAGCTCAGCGCTTTCACTTCCGGCGCCTCGATCAGCGCGTCCACAGCTTCCTTGTCACCGTGCACCACGTTGAGGATACCCTTGGGCAGGCCGGCCTCCAGCAGCAACTGGGCAATGTACAAGGTCGAACTCGGGTCACGCTCGGACGGCTTGAGGATAAAGGCGTTACCGCAAGCGATGGCCAACGGGTACATCCACAGGGGGACCATGGCCGGGAAGTTGAACGGCGTAATACCGGCGACCACGCCCAGCGGCTGGAAGTCGGACCAGGCATCGATGTTCGGGCCGACGTTACGGCTGTATTCACCCTTGAGCACCTCAGGCGCTGCGCAGGCGAACTCGACGTTCTCGATACCGCGCTTGAGTTCGCCAGCCGCGTCTTCCAGCGTCTTGCCATGCTCTTCGCTGATCATCTGCGAGATGCGTGCTTCGTTCTGCTCCAGCAGTTGCTTGAAGCGGAACATCACCTGGGCACGCTTGGCCGGCGGGGTGTTGCGCCAGGCCGGGAATGCAGCCTTGGCAGAGTCGATCGCTTCCTGAACGGTCGCGCGGCTGGCCAGCTCGACCTTGCGTACTGCCTGGCCAGTGGACGGGTTGAAGACATCGGCGGTGCGCTCACCCTTGGAAACCAGCTCGCCGTGGATCAGGTGCTGAACAATGCTCATGCAAAACTCCAGATAAAGAAGGTTGATGCTGGCGCGCAAACAGCTCACGCGCCTTACGTCAGAATCGGAAAGATCAGTCGATCTTGTTCAGCGCTTCACCGACCGCGTCGAACAGACGGTCCAGTTCCTGCGGCTGTGTATTGAACGTTGGGCCAAACTGCAAGGTGTCGCCGCCGAAGCGCACGTAGAAGCCGGCTTGCCACAGCTTCATCGCGGCTTCATACGGACGGACAATGGCATCGCCATCGCGGGCAGCGATCTGGATCGCGCCGGCCAGGCCGTAGTTACGGATATCGACGACGTTCTTGGTGCCCTTCACGCCGTGCAACAGCTTCTCGAAGTGCGGCGCCAGCTCGGCGGCGGACTGCACCAGATTTTCCTTCTGCAGCAGGTCCAGCGCGGCGATACCGGCGGCACAGGCTACCGGGTGGGCCGAGTAGGTATAGCCGTGCGGGAATTCCACAGCGTATTCCGGGGTCGGCTGGTTCATGAAGGTCTGGTAGATCTCGCTGCTGGCGATCACCGCGCCCATCGGAATGGCGCCGTTGGTGACCTGCTTGGCGATGCACATAAGGTCAGGGGTCACGCCAAAGGCCTCAGAACCCGTCATGGCGCCCATGCGACCGAAGCCGGTGATCACTTCGTCGAAGATCAGCAGGATATTGTGCTGGGTGCAGATTTCACGCAGGCGCTTCAGGTAGCCCTTAGGCGGCGGCAGTACACCAGCCGAACCCGCAAGCGGCTCGACAATCACAGCTGCGATGTTCGACGCATCGTGCAGTTCGATCAGCTTGAGCATTTCATCAGCCAGGGCGATGCCGCCCTCTTCCGGCAGGCCTTTGGAGAAGGCATTGACCGGCAGCACAGTGTGCGGCAAATGGTCGACGTCCAGTAGCTGGCCAAACATCTTGCGGTTGCCGTTTACGCCACCCAGGCTGGTACCAGCGATGTTCACACCGTGGTAACCACGGGCACGGCCAATGATTTTGGTCTTGGTGGCCTGGCCCTTCAGGCGCCAGTAGGCGCGGACCATCTTCAGCGCGGTATCGGCGCACTCGGAACCGGAGTTGGTATAGAAGACGTGATTCAGGTCACCAGGGGTCAGCGCGGTGATCTTCTCGGCCAACTGGAACGAAAGCGGGTGACCGAACTGGAAGGCAGGGGAGTAATCCAGGGTGCCGAGCTGACGTGCAACCGCCTCGGTAATTTCCTTGCGGGTATGCCCGGCACCGCAGGTCCACAGGCCCGACAAGGCATCGAAGATCCTGCGCCCTTTGTCATCGACCAGGTAATTGCCTTCGGCCGCCACGATCAGCCGTGGGTCGCGATGGAAATTGCGGTTGGCGGTGTAAGGCATCCAGTGCGCATCCAGCTTGAGCTGGCTTGCGATACCGGCAGGAGCGGTTTCGGGCATGTTCATCGGCGGTTCCTCGAAAAACGAATAGGCAACGATGGATGTTGTTGCAGCTAAATTCGCACGTGGATAAAGTCTGAAAAAGACTACATTTCTAATCTTCAGGTAGCGCAAGACTAAACTTATGAGCCGACGTCCCGACCCACTCGCCCAAGTCAGCGATTTCGACATCCGCCTGCTGAAGATCTACCGCAGCGTGGTCGAGTGCGGCGGCTTCTCGGCTGCCGAAAACGTGCTGGGCATTGGCCGCTCTGCCATCAGCCAGCAGATGAATGACCTGGAGCAACGCTTGGGCCTGCGCCTCTGCCAGCGTGGCCGCGCCGGTTTTTCGCTGACCGAGGAAGGCCGCGAGGTCTACCATTCGGCGCTGCAACTGCTCAGCGCGCTGGAAACCTTCCGTACCGAAGTCAACGGCCTGCACCAGCATCTGCGCGGGGAGCTGAACATCGGCCTGACCGATAACCTGGTGACCCTGCCGCACATGCGCATCACCCATGCATTGGCCGAACTCAAGGATCGCGGCCCCGAGGTGCGCATCCAGATCCGCATGATCGCCCCAAGCCAGGTCGAGCAGGGTGTGCTCGATGGCAGCCTGCATGTCGGCGTGGTGCCGCAGACCAGCCCGCTATCCGGCCTTGAGTACCAACCGCTGTACAGCGAACGCTCGCTGCTCTATTGCGCGGTTGGCCATCCGCTGTTCTATGCCGACGATCAACAGATCGACGAAGCCCGCCTCAACAGCCAGGAGGCGATCGCTCCGACCTTCCGCTTGCCCGCCGAAATTCAGGCCCATTATCAGGCCCTGAACTGCACCGCCAGCGCCTCGGACCGTGAGGGCATGGCATTTCTGATCCTTACCGGCCGCTACATCGGCTACCTGCCCGACCACTACGCCACGTTCTGGGTTCAGCAAGGTCGCCTGCGCGCCCTCAAGCCCTCGCAGCGCTTCTATGACCTGAGCCTGAGCTGGGTAACGCGCAAGGGCCGGCGGCCGAACCTGGTACTGGAAAGCTTCCTTGAAAGCCTGGCTGCGACACGCTGATGCCTGCTTGTGACGCTAATGCTTGTTACTTGAGCGCAGGAAGGTAATCTTGTCCGACATCCGTTGCCACAGACCTGTACGGAATCGTCCATGACCCTAGAAGTCCCTGCGCATCGCCTATCCGCCTCGGGCAAGCCCGCTGGCCGCATCCGCCAGAAGAACGAACAGGCCATCATCCAGGCCGCCGAAGACGAGTTCGCCCGCCATGGCTTCAAGGGCACCAGCATGAACACCATTGCGCTGAAGGCCGGTTTGCCCAAGGCCAACCTGCATTACTACTTCACCAACAAGCTCGGCCTGTACATTGCCGTGTTGAGCAACATCATCGAGCTCTGGGACAGCACCTTCAACGCCTTGAGCGTTGATGACGACCCCGGTGCTGCGTTGAGCCATTACATCCGCACCAAGATGGAATTCTCCCGGCGCAATCCGCAAGCCTCGCGGATCTTCGCCATGGAGGTGATCAGCGGAGGCACTTGCCTGACCGAGTACTTCAGCGCCGACTACCGCGAGTGGTTCCGGGGCCGGGCGGCGGTGTTCGAGGCCTGGATCGCGGCAGGCAAGATGGACCCGGTAGACCCGGTTCACCTGATATTCCTGCTATGGGGCAGCACCCAGCACTATGCCGACTTCGCCACCCAGATCTGCCAGGTGACCGGCCGCAGCCGCCTGACCAAGCAAGACATGGAAGATGCGAGCAACAACCTTATCCACATCATCCTCAAGGGGTGCGGCATCGCGCCGAGTGCCTGACATCGACTTATGCCTTCTACCCTGCTCGACCTCTGCGAGTTTCGCGAGGAAATCCGCAAAAGCCGCTTCATTACCCTCGCCGGCCCGATATCCAGTGCCGCCGAGGCGATGGGTTTCATTGAACGCCATAGCGACCCGGCTGCCACGCACAACTGCTGGGCCTGGAAGCTGGGCGGGCAATACCGCAGCAGCGATGACGGCGAACCCGGCGGCACGGCCGGCAGGCCAATCCTGGCTGCTATCGAAGCCCAGGACTGTGACCAGGTCGTGGTATTGGTGATCCGCTGGTACGGCGGCATCCAGCTAGGCACCGGCGGCCTGGCCCGGGCTTATGGTGGCGGTGCCAACAAGTGCCTGCAGCAGGCGCCGAAAAGGCTGCTGGTGCAACGCAGCGAGTACCGCTGCAGCTGCAGCTTCAGCGAACTGGCCCTGGTCAAACTGCGCCTGGCAGAAGTCGACGCGTTGGTGCTGGAAGAACGATTCACCGCCAACGGGGTGGATCTGCACATTGCGGTAGGCGAAGCACACATCGGCGCGCTGCAACAGCAACTGGCCGACCTCAGCCGCGGGCGCATCCTCTTGGAAGCCTGCTGACCTTTGCCCACAACAACTGTGGGCCTGCCTGTGGATAAGCTTGGGGCACTCTGATGCAGGCCACGCCCATCAAGGCCTGCAGAGCATTGAGCGTTTTTTGATCACTGCATGATGAAAAGCTCGACCCGCTGAGCTGTCAAGAGTTATCCCCAATCGTCAAGCGTATAACACTACGGCCGCTTGGTAGTTTGCACACATTAACTGTGGAATAGCCTGTGGATAACCCGTTAGCCAACAAGCGAAGCACCCGGGCGCACACAGCCAAACGCCGTTGCTCATTTCTTGACCAGTGTTGATGCGGCGCATGACGCCAGGCTGAAGTATGCTCAAATCCTTTTCTTCTACCGCGACAGGAATGCTCCTATGACCACTCCACGAACTGCCCTCATCATCGGCGCCTCCCGCGGGCTTGGCCTTGGCCTGGTGCAGCGCCTTCACGAAGATGGCTGGAACATTACAGCCACGGTGCGTGACCCGCAAAAAACCGGCGCACTCGGCGAAGTGCCTGGGGTGCGCGTCGAGCAGCTGGAAATGAACGACACCGCACAGCTCGATGGCCTGAAGCAGCGCCTGCATGGCGAAGTCTTCGACCTGGTGTTCATCAATGCCGGCGTCATGGGGCCGCTGCCGCAGGACCTGGAAACCGTGCAGCGCAATGAAATCGGCGACCTGTTCATGACCAACGCCGTGGCGCCGATCCGCGTCGCCCGACGCCTGGCCGGCCAGGTGCGTGAAGGCTCGGGCGTGTTGGCGTTCATGAGCTCGATCCTGGGTAGCGTGACCATCCCCGACGGTGGCGAGGTCTGCCTGTACAAGGCCAGCAAGGCCGCCCTGAACTCGATGATCAACAGCTTCGTGGTCGATCTGCAGCGACCTGACCTTTGCGTATTGGCCATGCATCCGGGTTGGGTAAAGACCGACATGGGTGGCGAGAACGCCGAAATCGACGTGCTCACCAGTACCCAAGGCATGCTCGAACAGATCAAGGCGCAAAGCGGCAACGGCGGGCTGCGCTTCATCAATTACAAGGGCGAATCGCTCGTCTGGTGAGTTGAACCTGATCAGTGGTTGAAACAATGCAAGGCCGGGCGCAATGCCCGGCCTTGCCCTGTAGAATGGCGGCAACCGTACCTGATTTGAGAACACCCACTATGTATGAATGGTTGAACGCCCTGCCCAAGGCTGAACTGCACCTGCACCTGGAAGGCTCACTGGAACCCGAGCTGCTGTTTGCCCTGGCCGAGCGCAACAAGATCGCCCTGCCCTGGAACGACGTCGAAGCCCTGCGTAGCGCTTACGCCTTCAACAATCTGCAGGAGTTCCTCGACCTTTATTACCAAGGTGCGGACGTGCTGCGCACCGAGCAGGACTTCTACGACCTGACCTGGGCCTACCTGCAGCGCTGCAAGGCGCAGAATGTCATCCACACCGAACCGTTCTTCGACCCGCAGACCCACACTGACCGCGGCATCCCGTTCGAAGTGGTGCTCAATGGTATCAACCAGGCACTCAAGGATGGTCGTGAGCAGCTGGGTATCAGCAGCGGCCTTATCCTGAGCTTCCTGCGCCACCTGAGCGAAGATGAAGCACAGAAAACCTTGGACCAGGCCCTACCCTTCCGCGACGCGTTCATCGCGGTAGGCCTGGACAGCTCCGAGAAAGGCCACCCGCCGAGCAAGTTCCAGCGCGTCTTCGACCGCGCCCGCAACGAAGGCTTCGAGGCCGTGGCCCACGCTGGCGAGGAAGGCCCACCCGAATACATCTGGGAAGCCCTCGACCTGCTCAAGATCAAGCGCATCGACCATGGCGTGCGCGCCATGGAAGACGAGCGCCTGATGCAACGCATCATCGACGAGCAGATCCCGCTCACCGTGTGCCCACTGTCCAATACCAAACTCTGTGTGTTCGACCACATGAGCCAGCACAACATCCTCGACATGCTCGAGCGCGGCGTGAAAGTGACCGTGAACTCGGATGACCCCGCCTACTTCGGCGGCTACGTCACCGAAAACTTCCATGCCTTGCACATTCACCTGGGCATGACCGAAGACCAGGCTCGCCGCCTCGCGCAGAACAGCCTGGACGCACGGTTGGTCTGACCGGACACGGCGTTGCAGTTACCCCACCTGCAACGTCGGAACGCGGGCAATGCGATTGATCTGCTGAATCCCCAGGGCCGAGATCTGCAATGCCCGCGTATTCTCGGCCTCACGTATCCATCCCGATTGCAGGAACAAGGTGAGCAAGGCCTGCCCCAGGCTACCGCCAAGATGAGGCCCCTGGTCGCTCCACTCATTACAGTGGCAGATCACGCAACCGCGCTGCTGCTGAGGTGCCAGTGCATCGATATAGACGCCAATGCTTGCCAACTGCGCCCGGCCCTTCTCACTGACCATCATCTGATGCACGCTGCCCTCCAGCCAGCCTGCTACCACCAATCGGTGATAGAGCTCACCGGCCAGCTCGCCGCCCAGGTGATCAGCGCAGCGACGCGCCCGGCGCATCGACATTGGCATCGGCAGCGGCTTGGCCTGCGCGCCTCTGTCATTACCCAGTTGCACACTGGCCAAGGCTTCTACGGCTGCGCCCACCTGGGGCGTCGCCAGCCGGAAGTAACGCTTGCGACCGCGCGCCTCAAGCCTGAGCAGGCCTGCCGAAGACAGCAATGACAAATGGGCGCAGGCCGAGGAGGAGGTCAACCCAGCCATCATCGCCAGCTCATCGGTCGGTCGCGGCGTGCCATCAATCAGCGCCCACAACATGGCGCTCCGCTTGGGGTCGGCCATCAGGCCGGCAATCTGACTGATACTGCTGACTGTATTCATGTCCCTTTAACTCCCTGCAAGATCACATCTGAATTCCAGTGGCCAACATTGGCAACGCCGATTGCCCCCTAGCTGCTACCGGCCTGGCACCGGGGTCAGTATAAGCCGCATGAAAGCCCGCTCTAGCAGCCGTGCAGACAGACCTGTGGGTCAAAGGGGGATGGGTAGGGCAACCCTTGATCGATTGAGATAGGCGAACGGGCCCCGCCTCAGTTTTAGGTGTCAGGCATCAGACCGCGAAATAAAAGGGAAGAAACAACGCACGAGGAAGAATGGCCCCGTGCGGGTAGCGACTCTGCCGACAGCGCCGTTCCATAAATAGCGCAAATAAAAGCGAAGGTTCGACACCCTCCAGAAATTGCATCTGGAAGCGTCTGACGCCCCTGCCGGAAAATGCCCTGACCGCCAGTCAGGACACCCATTCATGCCCTGGCACCACGTAACCGCAGCGCTACACTTGACCCGCTCTCCCCACCATTCGGAGGTATGCCGCGATGGAGATTATCGTCAGTGCGTCCAACCGCAACCCCAACTGCCCCTGGGAGGTCAGGCTCGACCAGCATGTGGTGAGCTTCCGCAGCGAAGCAGAAGCACGTGCCTTCGTCGTCACGCTGGAAGCCCGTTTGCGCGCGCCTCACCCGCTCAAGCCGGACGCGTGGCCTGCAAGCGCCGGGTCAACAGCGCAACACTGACCACCAGTGCCCCGCACAGGCTGATTACCAACGCCATGGGCACTGCACTGCCGTCATGCAGCAGGCTGACCAAAGCTGCCGCGCCTGCGGCGACGCTGAATTGCAGGCACCCCATCAAGGCCGAGGCGCTGCCGGCGCGTGCGCCCTGGCCGCTCATGGCGCACGCCGAAGCATTGGGGATGATGCAGCCCAGGCTGGCGATGCAGATGAACAGCGGCACCAGCAATGGCCATAGTTCAGCCGGGCGCAGCGCTGCTACAGCGAGCAACGCCAGGGCCGCGACCAGGTACAGCCAGACGGCACGCACCAGCAGGAAGGCCGGACCACGCTTAGCCAGCATGCGCGCGTTGATCTGCGCCACCAGGATGAAACCTGCCGCATTGGTACCGAACAGCCAGCCGTAGTGTTCGGCCGGCACACCGTAGAGCTTGATGAACACGAAAGGTGAACCCGCGATGTAGGCAAACATACCTGCGATGGCGATCCCCCCTGTAAGGGCATGGCCAAAGAACGTGCGGTCAGCCAACAACCGCACGTACTGGCGCAATGCGCCGGATAAAGGCTGGCGTGGCATATGCGCGGGTAAGCTCTCGGGCAACCCCAGGCCGACCGCCACCAGGCAAGCAGCGCTGAACAGGCTCAATGTCAGGAAAATCGACTGCCAACCAGCCAGGTTAACCAGTACGCCGCCGAGCATCGGCGCCAGAATGGGCGCCAACCCCATCACCAGCATCAGTTGTGAGAACACTTTGGCCGACGCCACCGGGTCGCACTTGTCGCTGACGATGGCCCGTGACAACACCATGCCGGCGCAGCCGCCCAACGCCTGGACGAAGCGTGCCAGGATCAGCGTGTCGAGGTTAGGCGCGTAGGCACAGGCCAGCGACGCCAGGGTAAACAGCGCTACGCCGAACAGCAGCGGTTTGCGCCGGCCAAAGCGGTCGGCCATCGGCCCATAGGCCAGTTGCCCCAGCGACAAGCCGAGGAAGTAGGCAGCCAGAGTGGTCTGGACATGTTTTTCGTCGGTGGCGAACGCCTGCGCCATGGCCGGGAAGGCGGGCAGGTAGAAGTCGATCGCCAGCGGCCCGAACGCACTGAGTGCGCCCAGGATAAGCACCATTCGCAGGTTCATCAGGAATCCATAGCAGGCTAAGCAAGTGCGTAAGTCTACCTGCAGTGGACAGTATCAGCATGAAAACATTTGCAACAAAACAGGGCCGCAAACACGGCCCCTTCCAACTCAAGCCACCTCAGCCTGGTAGCCCTCTTCACGAATCGCAGCCAGCAACTGCTCAGCACCCAGAGCGCTCTGCACACGCACCTGCTTGCCGGCCAGGTCGACCTCGACCTGGGCGTTTGCATCCTGTTCCTGCACCGCGCGGGTCACCGCCTTAACGCAGTGGCCACAAGTCATGCCTTGTACGTTGAACACTTGCATGGGTGTTGCCTCCTTCAGGGTTTAACTCAGTTTCAAGCTTGCCATCGGGGCAAGGTCAAGTTCTGCATCCAACGGCCGGGCTGGAAATCCGCACCAACCTCGGCCAAGCTGCGCCTTTGACGATTCGGCAAGCAGGAGATTCTTCATGTTCAGGACAGCACTGGGCGTTGTCGGGCTATTGGGCACGCTGGCCGCGGTGCCACCGGCAAGCGCCGAAGGCAACTCGGACTACAGCGTGCTGATCATTTCACGCGAACGCCTGGAAGTGGCCACCAGCTGCGAAATCGGTGTCTACCTCAACGACCAGCTTTCCGGGCGCGTGTTCCAGGAACAGTCGACCTCTTTCAACCTGCCGCCCGGCCCTGTTGACGTACGCTTGCGCCTGCTGCCGGGGCAGATGCCCGGCTGCGCGCCCGGCCTGGAAGACCAGCGCAGCACGCGACTGACCCTGCAGGCGGGCCAGATCAACAAGTACCGCATTGCCATGGGCCACAATGGGCTGGTATTGAGGCGAGCCAACCTGGACTATTGACCTTCCCCACATGGCAAGGTTGATGCTGGTGGCCTGTCCAAGGAGGAGAGCCATGCCCGCATCCACTGTATTCGACCTGCCGATCGCCGGCATGACCTGCGCCAGCTGTGCTGGCCGTGTCGAGCGCGCTTTGCGCAAGGTCAGCGGCGCTGAACAGGTCAGCGTCAACCTCGCCAACGAACAGGCCAGGGTCCAGGCCCCGGCCGGCAGCCTGCCCGCCCTGGTCGAGGCTGTGCGCGGCGCCGGATACGAGGTACCGACCCGCACCGTAGAGCTACAGATCGATGGCATGACCTGCGCCAGTTGCGTCGGCCGTGTCGAGCGCGCGCTCGGTAAACTACCGGGCGTTGAGCAGGTCAGTGTCAACCTTGCCAACGAACGTGCCCACCTTCAGGTGCTGCAGGGCGTTGATGACAACCTGCTGCTCGGCGCGGTCGAAAAGGCCGGCTACAGTGCCAGCCTGCCGCTGTCGGTCAACAATGACCAGGAAGCCGTCCAGCGCCGCCTGCGCAACGAACGTCTGGCCGTCGGCGCTGCCCTTTTGCTGGCCCTGCCCCTGGTGTTGCCGATGCTGCTTCAACCGTTTGGTCTGCACTGGATGCTGCCGGCCTGGGCGCAATTCGCGCTGGCCACCCCCGTGCAGTTCATCCTTGGCGCACGCTTTTATGTGGCGGCCTACAAGGCTGTGCGCGCCGGCACCGGCAACATGGACCTGCTGGTCGCGCTGGGCACCAGTGCCGGTTACGGTCTTAGCCTGTACCAATGGGCCAAGGCCTCTGCCGGGATGGCCCCGCACCTGTACTTCGAGGCATCGGCGGTGGTGATCGCCCTGGTGTTGCTGGGCAAGTACCTGGAAAGCCGGGCCAAACGCCAGACCGCCAGCGCCATACGGGCCCTCGAAGCGCTGCGCCCAGAGCATGCAGTGAGGGTGGTCAATGGCCATGAAGAAGACGTTGCAATTGCCCAATTGCGGCTCGGTGACCTGGTGCTGGTCAAGCCAGGGGAGCGCTTCCCGGTCGATGGTGAAGTGGAAGAAGGCAGCAGCCACGCCGACGAAGCCCTGATCAGCGGCGAGAGCCTGCCAGTGCCCAAGCAACCCGGCGATAGCGTTACCGGCGGCGCGATCAACGGCGAGGGCCGGCTGCTGGTGCGCACCAGGGCATTGGGCACAGAAACCGTGCTGGCCCGCATCATCCGCCTGGTCGAAGACGCCCAGGCGGCCAAGGCGCCCATCCAGAAACTGGTGGACCGGGTCAGCCAGATCTTCGTCCCGGCCGTGCTGGTCATCGCACTGCTGCCCCTGATCGGTTGGTCGCTGGCCGGCGCCCCCCTGGAGACCGCGCTGATCAATGCCGTCGCCGTGCTGGTGATTGCCTGCCCTTGCGCCCTTGGCCTGGCCACACCTGCAGCGATCATGGCGGGTACAGGCGTTGCCGCGCGCCACGGCATCCTGATCAAGGACGCCGAGGCGCTGGAGCGCGCACATGCGGTGAACCGCGTGGTGTTCGACAAAACCGGAACGCTCACCTCCGGCAGCCCGCGCGTTGTCCACAGCCAGGCCCTGGTCGGTGATAGTGCCGAGTTGCACCGCCTGGCGGGGGCCCTGCAACGTGGCAGCGAACACCCCTTGGCCAAGGCGGTACTCGACGCCTGCACCGAGCAAGGCCTAAAGGTTCCCACGGTAGCCGACAGCCAGTCGCTTACCGGCCGCGGCATCGCTGGCCGGGTGGAAGGCCGCGAACTGGCGCTGGGCAATCGGCGCCTGCTCGACGAGTGCAACCTGCAACCCGGCGCCCTCGCCACAGAAGCACAGGCCTGGGAAGCCGAAGGCCGTACCCTGTCCTGGCTGATTGAACGAGGCGCACAACCTCGCGTGCTGGGGCTGTTCGCCTTCGGCGACAGCATCAAGCCCGGTGCCGACCAGGCCATCGCAGCCCTGCGCAAGCGCCATATCAGCAGCCACCTGCTGACCGGTGACAATCGCGGCAGCGCCAAGGTGGTAGCCGATACCCTAGGCATCGATGACGTGCACGCCGAAGTGCTGCCAGCCGACAAGGCCGCCACGGTAGCCGAACTGAAAAAGCACGGTGTGGTGGCGATGGTCGGCGACGGTATCAACGATGCCCCAGCGCTTGCCGCCGCCGATATCGGCATCGCCATGGGCGGGGGCACCGACGTGGCCATGCAGGCAGCCGGCATCACACTGATGCGTGGCGACCCACGCCTGGTGCCTGCCGCCCTGGAAATCAGCCGCAAGACCTATGCGAAAATTCGCCAGAACCTGTTCTGGGCATTCATCTATAACCTCATCGGCATCCCACTGGCCGCACTGGGTTACCTGAACCCGGTACTGGCCGGTGCCGCCATGGCGCTGTCCAGCGTCAGCGTGGTGAGCAATGCCTTGTGGCTCAAGACCTGGAAACCCACCAGCACCTCGCAGGAGGCCCCATGAATATCGGCCAGGCCGCCCGCCGCAGCGGGCTCAGCACCAAGATGATCCGCTATTACGAAGCCATAGGCCTGCTCAAACCGGCCACCCGCAGCGACAGCGGCTACCGCCTGTACCAGCCAGAGGACCTGCACAGCCTGGCCTTCATCAAGCGCTCACGCGACCTGGGGTTTTCCCTGGAAGAGGTGGGCAAGCTGCTGACCCTGTGGCAGGACCGGCAACGCGCCAGCGCTGATGTGAAGGCTCTGGCTCTGCAACACATCGATGAACTGAACCGGCGCATTGAGGAGTTGGCCAGCCTGCGTGACACCTTGAGCGAACTGGTAGCCCACTGCAAAGGCAATGACCGGCCTGACTGCCCGATACTCAAAGATCTCGCAAAAGGGGGCGAGTGCTGTCACTGACGCATTTGGCCCCCACGCCCACACCCTTGGTATGCCATATTAGCCTGAA
This sequence comes from Pseudomonas sp. M2, assembly GCF_015751845.1. Lineage (NCBI taxonomy): Bacteria > Pseudomonadati > Pseudomonadota > Gammaproteobacteria > Pseudomonadales > Pseudomonadaceae > Pseudomonas > Pseudomonas sp. M2. The sequence continues at coordinate 3,133,055 of NZ_JADOUD010000001.1, read as the reverse complement.
GCCGACCGAATAGTCGCCAAATGCGCCTAGGCCCAATAAATACGGGCATTTTCATTCAAAAAACCCCGGACGCTGCCGATACAGTTTCTACCTGCCTCGCGTGTCGAAAAAAATAAATTCCGGGAGCGTCGATGAACATCAAACAGAAACTGACCTGGGCATTCGCGGTCATCGCCGCACTGCCCATCGTCCTCGTAGCCACCTTGGTGGTCATCAACCTGCGCGGCGAAGCCCGCGAGGATTTTCTTGACGGCAGCAGCCGGGAAATCCGCCAGGTCAGTAACGCGATGAACCTGTTTTTCCAGGGCATCACCCAGAACGTCGACTACCTGGCCAGCCTCCCGCAGGTCACCGGTAGCAGCGACAACGTCAAGAAACACATAGGCGCCGACGCCGCGCAAATCACCCCGAGCGAACAGGACAAGACACTGTTCGAGCTGTTCACGCGCCTGGCCAAGAGCCACCCGGACTACGCCTACGTGTCCTATGGCCTGCAAGACGGCGGCTACGCCTTCTGGCCAGGCGACCCGAACATGAGCAACTATGACCCGCGCACCCGCCCCTGGTACCAGGCGGCCATGGCCAACCCTGGCAAGACCCTGCGCACCGCCCCTTACTACTGGGCCGGCGACGATGCCGTATTGGTCAGCACCGTGCGTACCGTTGCCAACCAGCTGGGCAGCCCCGGTGGCGTGGTCAACATCGACGTATCGCTCAAGGGCCTGACCGAGATCGTCCAGCAGATCAAGCTGGGCGAAAGCGGCTACCTGATCCTCATGGAAAACAACGGTAACGTGATGGTCGACCCGCGCGATGCCAGTCACAACTTCAAACAGCTGGCCAGCTTCGGCGACGGTTATGCCGAGCTGGCCAAGGCCGGCAAGGGTTTGGCTGAAGTCGACATTGGCGGCGTGCGCTACATGGCCAACGTCTACCCCGACGAAAAACTCGGCTGGACCTTCATAGGCCTGATCCAACAAAGCGAAGTGATGCAAACCACTACCCGCCTGACCTGGCTCATCGGCGGCGTCGCGCTGGTGCTGGCCGCGCTGTTCGCCGTGGTCGGTGCCACTTTCGCCAAACTCATCGTGCGCCCCATCAACAGTGTTTCCAGTGGCCTGGAAGACATCGCCCAGGGCGAAGGCGACCTGACCCGCAACCTGGAGGTGCGTGGGCGTGATGAAACCGCGCAACTGGCAGGCTGGTTCAACCAGTTCCTCAGTGCCATCCGCAGCCTGATCCAGCACATCGGCGCGGCGGCGAGCAAGATCCTCAGCACGTCCACCAGCTCTACTCAGGTCTCCAGCGACATGGCCGAGGCCGCCGGGCGCCAGCGCGAAGCGGTGGACATGGTGTCCACCGCATTCCACGAAATGGTCGCCACCGCCAACGAGGTTGCCCGCTCCTGCAGCCAGGCCGCGCAATCGGCCGACAGCGGCCAGCAACAGGCCCGCGAAGGCCAACAGCAGATCGATGCGGCCGTCAGCAGTGTCGACCGGCTGAGCCAGGAGATCGAGCAATCGGCGCAGTCGATTCAGCAGTTGGAGCGCGACAGCAATGCCATTCAGTCGATCCTCGGTACCATTCGCTCGATTGCCGAACAGACCAACCTGCTGGCGCTCAATGCTGCGATCGAAGCCGCCCGCGCCGGCGAACAGGGCCGTGGGTTTGCGGTAGTTGCCGACGAGGTCCGGGCGCTGGCCAAGCGCACCGCCGATTCCACTGCTGAAATCGACGGGCTGCTTGGCAACCTGGCCAGCCGTACCGCCGAAGTGGCCGAGCAGATGCATGCCAGCCTGGAAGTGTCGCAGCAGTCGGTCAGCCGCATTGGCCTGGCCCGCGACAGCTTTGGCCAGATACGCGAGTCGGTGGACATCATCCGCGACATGAACACGCAGATCGCCACCGCAGCGGAAGAACAGCACCAGGTTGCCGAAGACATCAACCGCCATATCAGCCAGATTCACGGTGATGCGCAGCTGGTGGCCGACCTGGCTCAGGCGGCGCGGCAGGACTCGGAAAGCCTGGCCGGGTTATCCAATGAGCTGGATTCGCTGGTACGACGCTTCCGTACCTGACCGGTTGTCTGCACCGGCCTCTTCGCGAGTTATCGGGAAGAGGCCGGTACCCCTGCTACAACGTCAACTCACCCGGTGTCGAGCCAAACAATTGCTTGAAGGCGGCGATATAGGCCGACGTCGAGTCATAGCCACAGCCCAGCGCCGCTTCGGTCACGCTCGCCCCCGTCTCCAGCAGCGCCAGCGACGACAATAGCCGCATGCGTTGACGCCAGTTGCGAAAACTCAACCCCGTCTCTCGCTGAAAAAGGCGCATGAGGGTCTTCTCCGAGCACTGCAGTTGGCGGGCCCACTGCTGCAGGGTCTGCACCTGATCCGGCGCGGCTATCAGGCTGTTGCACAGCGCCAGCAAGCCTGTATGCCGTGGCAGTGGCAGGGAAAACCCCACTTCAGGCAACGTACGAAGCTGGTCGAGCAGCACCGAGACCAAGCGGCCTTCCACGCTGTCGCCTTCGGGATAGTGCGGCGGGAACACGCAAAACTGCTTTATCAACTCACGCGCCAGCGGGGTCACTTCCAATACCCGGCACTGCGCCGAAGCCCACGGGCAAGCGTCGCGGCGAATGTACAGGCTGCGCATTTCCGCCCGCCCGGACGTCACCACTTCATGTTCGGCGTCGGCAGGGATCCACACGCCCCACTGCGGCGGCGCGAAATAGCTGCCATCACGCGTGTAGACACCCAGCACGCCGCTGATCGCATAGGAAAACTGCACCCAGTCGTGGCTGTGGCGGGTGGTCCAGGAGCCGGCCCCCAAGCTTTCAGCACGGGCATAGAGCGGCCTGGGCAAATGGACCAGGGCAGGGATGGCGCGGGGGTGTCCTATAATCGGCATGGTGAGTTCTTGTAGTTCTGACCAGACAAGCCTAACACCCGCCATCGCGACCCTGCAGCCCTTCAGGCAGTTACCGCTCGACGATCACTGTCACCCCTTGCCCGCCCGCCGCGCAGATCGAAATCAAGCCTCGCCCCTTCCCTGCCGTCGCCAGCAGTTTGGCGAGGTTTGCCAGGATCCGCCCCCCGGTCGCCGCAAACGGGTGCCCTGCCGCCAATGAGCTGCCTTTGACGTTGAGCTTGCTCCGATCGATCGCACCCAGGGGGGCATCCAGCCCCAGCCGCTCGCGGCAGAACTCGGCACTCTCCCAGGCCTTGAGCGTGCACAGCACCTGGGCAGCAAATGCCTCATGGATCTCGTAGTAATCGAAGTCTTGCAGGGTAAGGCCATTGCGCGCCAGAAGCCGCGGCACCGCATAGGCCGGCGCCATCAGCAGCCCTTCCTGGCCCTTGACGAAGTCCACCGCAGCAGTCTCGCCATCGACCAGATAGGCCAGCACCGGCAGGCCCTGTGCCTGCGCCCACTCCTCTGTGCCCAGCAGCACCAGCGACGCACCATCGGTCAGCGGTGTGGAATTGCCTGCTGTGAGTGTGCCCAAGCCACTGCGGTCGAACGCGGGCTTGAGCTTGCTCAACTGCGCAAGGGTCAAGTCCGGCCGCAGGTTGTTGTCGCGCGTAAGGCCCAGAAACGGTGTCAGCAGGTCATCCTGCCAACCCTCGGCGTAGGCCGCTGCCAGATGCTGATGGCTAAGCAGAGCCAGCTCATCCTGCTCGGCGCGACCGATCTGCCAGGCCTGGGCCATGCGCTCGCAGTGTTCGCCCATCGACAACCCGGTACGCGGCTCGCCATTGTGTGGCAGCTCGGGCTTGAGGTGGCCCGGGCGCAACTGTAGGAAGGGCTTCAAACGCTCGCCCAGAGTCCTGCCGCGGTTGGCCTGCAGCAAGATGCGCCGCAACCCCTCATTGACCCCGATCGGGGCATCGGATGTGGTGTCGACGCCACCGGCGATACCGCTGTCGATCTGCCCGAGGGCAATCTTGTTGGCCACCAGCAGGGCAGCCTCCAGCCCGGTACCGCAAGCCTGCTGAATATCGTAGGCCGGTGTCTGCGGCGACAGCCGCGAACCGAGCACGCATTCGCGGGTCAGGCTCATGTCGCGCGAATGCTTGAGCACCGCACCGGCCACTACTTCACCCAGGCGCAAACCGTGCAGGCGGTAGCGTTCTGTCAGGCCCTCCAGCGTGACCGTGAGCATCGCCTGGTTGCTGACAGTGGCGTAGGCACCGTTGGAGCGGGCGAAAGGGATTCGGTTGCCGCCCAGAATCGCGACCCGGCGAAGTGAACGCATGCGTAAATTCCTCCTGAAACAATTCGATCCGAACAGCCTAGGTGTTTTTGCCGCATTCGAACGACCTCTTCACAAAGTTGGTCCACACTTCAATGCTTGCCTTCAGGGAGACCCGCACATGAGCGACCGCTATCTCGGCTTTGCCAACTCCAACCTCGGCCGCCGCTTCGTCGATGCCCTCGGGCTGCCACGCCCGGCACCGCTGGAACGCTGGCAGGCCGGGCGCCTGCGCCCGGTGGAGGGCGCACTGGTCATCGGCGGTGGGCCTCTGGCAAATCAGGTCGAAGCTATCGCTCCACGCCTGACCGACGAATGCTACAGCTTCAATGGTGTAAGCCTGCAGGCTCCCGCCTGGGTGGCTGGCCTGGGGCCCAAGCTCAAGGCCGTGGTGTTCGATGCCAGTCATCTGTCCGACAGCGATGAGCTGAAGCAGTTGCGCGAATTCTTCCAGCCGTTGCTGCGCAGCCTGGCACCCTGCGCCCATGTGGTCATACTCGGGCGCGCACCGGAAGGCATCGACGACCCGCTGGCCAGCGTCGCCCAGCGTGCCCTGGAGGGTTTCAGCCGCTCGCTGGCCAAGGAATTGCGTAACGGTGCGACGGCGCAGCTGTTGTACGTGGATGAAGCTGCCGATGGCCAGCTCGAAGGCGCCTTGCGCTTCTTCCTGTCACCCAAGAGCGCATTCATTTCCGGCCAGGTGCTGCGTTTGCAGGCCTGTGCCAGCCAGGTCGAAGACTGGACGCGGCCGCTCGCCGGGCGCCGGGCATTGGTCACTGGCGCTGCACGCGGGATAGGCGCCGCCATTGCCGAAACCTTGGCACGTGATGGTGCCGAGGTGATGCTGCTGGACGTGCCGCAGGCCCAGCAAGATCTCGATGCCCTCGCTGCCCGCCTGGGCGGCAAGGCGCTGGGGCTGGACATCTGTGCCAGTGACGCAGCCGCGCAACTGCTCCAGGCCTTGCCTGATGGCATCGATATCGTCGTGCACAACGCCGGCATCACCCGGGACAAGACCCTCGCCAACATGACCCCCGATTACTGGGACGCCGTCATGGCGGTCAACCTCAAAGCACCCCAGGTACTGACCCAGGCGCTGTATGAAGGCGGCGCCCTGGGCGCAGATGCACGCATCACTCTGCTGGCCTCGGTCAGCGGCATCGCCGGCAACCGCGGCCAGGCCAACTATGCCGCAAGCAAGGCCGGGCTGATCGGTTTTGCCCAGGCCTGGGCACCCAAGCTCGCCGGCCAAGGTGGCAGCATCAATGCCGTGGCTCCCGGTTTTATCGAGACGCACATGACCGCCGCCATGCCCATGGGCCTGCGTGAAGCCGGGCGGCGCCTGAGCTCGCTGGGCCAGGGCGGGCGCCCGCAGGATGTCGCCGAGGCCATCGCCTGGCTCAGCCAGCCCGGTTCCGGCGCGGTGAATGGCCAAGCGCTGCGGGTCTGTGGCCAGGCATTGATGGGAGCTTGAGCATGAACCGGCACTGGCATGACCTGAACAGCCCCGACTCACGCGCAAGCCTTTATCTGCGCGCGGCCAGCAAACGCAAGATCAGCGGCCACGCCCTGCCAGCCGATGGCCTGCGCTGCTTCATCCCTATGCAGCCCGGCAATCTCGCGGCGTACCGCAATCTGTGCCACTTCACCGATGACGGCCGCTTGCCGGGCACCTACCCCCATATCATGGCGTTTAACCTGCAGTTGCAGTTGCTGACCGCCCACGGCTTCCCTTTCCCACTGCTGGGCCTGGTACACCTGCACAACCGCATCGAGGTGCTGCGCCCCCTGGGTGGTATCGACGGGCTGCACTTTGCGGTGTTTGCCGACAACCTGCAGCCACATGCCAAAGGCGGCACATTCGACCTGATCACCGAAGCCGAAGATGGCCTTGGCCTTTTGTGGCGCGAAACCAGCCGCATGCTGGTGCGCGGCTTGAAACTTGAAGGGCAGCCCGAAGAAAGCGAGGAAAGCGAACCGCAGCCTTTGCCTGAGACGACCCGCTGGTACGCCGACAGCGATATTGGCCGGCGCTACGCCAAAGTCTGTGGCGACTACAACCCGATTCATCTGAGCGCCACAAGTGCCCGGTTGTTTGGCTTCCCCAGGGCGATCGCCCATGGCATGTGGAGCAAGGCCATGGCGCTGGCAGCGCTGCGTGGGCACCTGCCAGGCAGCGGGTATGCCTTCGAAGTGGATTTCCGCAAGCCAGTGCGGTTGCCCTCGGAGGTGGTATTGAGTGCCAGCGCCGCCGGCCCTGCCGGTGAGCTGCGCCTGGATGGGCACGGTGAGCTGCTGCACATGGTCGGGCGCTGGGGTTCGCTCTGAAGGCCGCAGGCTGCTTTGGCCCCTTGAATCCTCTTGCTTTGCATTGGGGCTGCACGGAAGCTATGCGGCACTAGGAGAACCGCAATGAACCTGCAAGAACTCACTCAACGCCTGCACCAGATCCGTGACAACAACGACTGGCGCGGCTTCCACAGCCCGAAGAACCTGGCCATGGCCGCCAGCGTGGAAATGGCCGAGCTGGTGGAAATCTTCCAATGGCTCAGCGAAGACGAATCGCGCCAACTGCCTGCGGACAAGCTCGCCCACGCCGGCCAAGAGGTAGGTGACGTCATTCTCTACCTGCTGCTGCTGTGCAGCGAACTGGGCCTGGACATGGAGCAGGTGGTACGGGCCAAGCTGGCCGACACCGAAAGGCGCTTCGCCCGATGAACGACCGTCACTTCGATGAGCTGGCCACTCGCTTCGCCGAGAAGATCTACGGCGGCGCCAAAGGCGCGATCCGCCTGGCCGTGCTGCAGGCCGACCTGGCCGACGCCCTCCCCGACCGCCCGCTGCGGGTACTCGACATCGGAGCCGGGCTCGGCCACATGGCTTTATGGCTGGCCGAGCGCGGTCACCAACTGACCCTGGCCGAGCCGGCCGCACCCATGCTCGAAGGTGCCCGCACGCGCTTTGCCGATGCCGGCCAGACCGCCACGTTCATCCAGGCGCCATGGCAGGACCTGCTCGGTCAGCTCACCGAGCCCTACGATCTGGTGCTGTGCCACGCCGTGCTCGAATGGCTGGCCGAGCCAGAGAGCATCCTGCCAGTGCTGCACCAACTGACCGCACCTGGCGGGTGGTTGTCCCTGGCCTTCTACAACCGGGATGCGCTGGTTTATCGCAACCTGCTCAAGGGCCATTTCCGCAAGTTGCGCAGCAACCGCCTGGAAGGTGAAAAACAGAGCCTCACCCCGCAGAAACCGCTTGATCCACGTGAGCTCAAGGTGCAACTTGATCCTCTGTGGCAGGTCGAAACCGAGAGTGGCGTGCGAGTTTTCCACGACTACATGCCCAGGGAATTCCAGGCCAAGGCCGAGATGCTCGACCTGCTGGAAATGGAACTGGCCCACCGCCGCCACCCGAGCTTTGCCGGGCTTGGCCGCTACCTGCACTGGATGTGCCGCCCTCGCTGAACCACCCGCCAGGAGGATTTCATGCCGTACCGCCTGCTGTGCCTGGCCTTGCTCCCGCTTGCCCTCAGCGCCTGTCAGGGCAGCAACCCGTACGTTGCCAGCAGCCGCCCCTTGCCGCCGGCCCCCGCGCAGGCGGCCAGCACCTTCGACGCCAGTGCCTACCCGGCCCCACCGCGTGACTATGGCCGTTACCGCAGTTGGAGCTGGCGCGACGGCCAGTTGCCAAGCGGCACTGCTGACGCCGCCCCGGGGCAACTAGCCGATGCCGTCAGTGGCGCCCTCGACCAGCATGGACTGCGCCCGGCCAGGGGCGCGACCGGCGACTTGCTGGTCAGTGCCGACATGCGCCTGGAGCGGCGTTTGCGCCAGGTACGCGACTATGACTACTACGACCCCTACTACGGCCCGTCCCCCTACGGCGGTGTCGGTTTCGGCGGTTACCGCAACGGTTACGGCGCCTATGGCAGCGTGCCGATCGTACGCACTTACGAAGTTGAAGTGATGGTGGTGCGCATCGACCTGTTCGACGCCCGCAACGGCCAGCCGGTGTGGAGCGCGAGCGCTGAAAGCGGCGGTGACAAAAGCTCGCCGCGTGACCGCGAAAGCGCATTGCGCGAATCGGTACACAAGGCACTCAGCGGCTATCCTCCCAGTTAATGCCTAACGGAGAACCATCATGTTGCGTCGCTTCGTTCTACTGTCATTCGTGCTGTTGCTTGCCGCCTGCTCCAGCAACAACGTCCAGCAGGATTTCGACGCCAGCCGAGACTTTGCCGCGTACCGCAGCTGGGCATGGCAAGAGCCGGCCCTGCACTACCGCCCGGATGACCCGCGTATCAAGAGCGACCTCACCGAACAGCGGATCCGCCAGGCCGTCGCCGACCAGCTCGACCAGCGCGGCCTGCGCCCGGCACAAGGCAATGCCCAACCTGATGTCACTGTGCGTGCCTACCTGATCGTCGAACAACGCCAGCAGCAGATCACCACCAACTACGGTGGTGGCTGGGGTGGTTATTGGGGTGGCTATTGGGGCGGGCCGATGTACAACGAAACCCGTAGCGTCGATTACAAGGTAGCGACCATCCAGGTCGACATGTTCGATGGCCGCGACGGCAAGCTGGTCTGGCGCGGCAGTGCAGAGCAGATCATGAACAACTACCCGCCCAGCCCTGAGGAACGCAACAGCGCCATCCAGAAGACCGTTGGCCAGGTACTGGGCAATTACCCGCCAGGCAGGGCCAGATGAGCATGGCATAGCCCGTTCGTCAGATCGCGTCTACCCTGTTGATAAACCTGCTGAACGGGTAGACGTGTTCAACGAATAAGGATCGACCTGCCAATGCAAAGCATTGTTCTGCTGATGTGGCTTGCCTTGTGCACTGAACAGGATATTCGCGAACGCCAGATCGCCGATGTCCTGACCTTGGGCGTAGCAGCCTGTGCGCTGATCTGGCTGTTCTTCACCGGCCACACCTGGATTGGCGCCGACGCCAGCGATGCCGGCTGGGCATTGGCCATCGTCATGCTATTGACCTTGCCCGGCTACATGCTCGGCCACTTCGGCGCTGACGACGTCAAGCTGATGGGCGCACTGGCGTTGGCGACCAGTCATCAGTATGTGCTGGGGACCTTTATCGGTGCCGGCGTCAGCGTGTTGGTGTGGCTGGTGACTCGCCGCCGCCTGTGGACCCTGTTCAACCCCAAGGTAAAGAAGCGGCTGCAGGCGCTCACCGAACAAATGGGCGACAAACAAGCCTTCGTGCCTTATGTGCTGGCCGGCTTTCTGCTCACAGCGGTATGGATCCAATAATCAGTCCCGTTGTCCGATAACTTGTACATGCGTTGTACAGGTTCGCAAGCAGCGTCTATGGTTAAGCTGCCAGAGCGTCTGGCCCGGGAGCAGGGCCGCTTAGGAACAGGGAGTTGATCGTGAACAAGTCATTCAGCGAGGTGAAGGTTCTGGTGGTCGATGACCAGCCCCTGATCGTCGAACAGTTGTGTGAGTATCTCGAAAATCAGGGCCACCATTGCGTGGCCGCGCATTCAACAGACGAAGCCATCGAGCGCTATGTGGCAGATGAATCCATTGGCCTGGTGCTGTGCGACCTGCACATGCCCGAGCGCGATGGCATTGAACTGGTGAGGGCGTTGAAGGAAATTGCCGGGCGCCAGCGCGTGTTCGAAGCGATCATGCTCACTGGCCGGGCCGACAAGCAGGACGTGATTCGTGCGCTGCGCGAAGGCTTCGCTGATTACTACCAGAAACCCGTTGACCTCGACGAACTGCTGGAAGGCGTGCGTCGCCAGGAGCAGGTTTTGCTGGAGCGCAAATCCAACTTCCAGAACCTGGGCAGTCTCAACAAACGGTTGCAAGACCTGGCGGGCTGCATCGATGAGCTTTACCAGGACCTGGAGAAAGCGCGGGGCCAGGGCGTCCACCGCCGCGCCAGCGATGTCGAAGAGGGCGAGAGCGATCTGCCCGCCGCGTTCGAGAAGCTCTCACCACGCCAGCTGGAAGTGGCCCGGCTGGTGAGCAAAGGCAAGACCAACTACCAGATTGCCTGCGAGCTCGGGATCACCGAAAACACCGTGAAACTGTACGTTTCGCAGGTGTTGCGACTGACCCATATGCACAACCGCACGCAACTGGCGCTTGCGTTGACACCCAGTTCGTCGCCGGTGCACCAGCGGTTCACCACCCATTGAGTGAAACGGTCTTCACAGGCCCTGTCACCGGCAGCCGCCGATAGGGCCTGAAGACCCGACGCTCAATCCAGCTGATAGCTGACGCTCAGCATCAGCCGAGGCCGGCGGTTCAGGCTGTCCAGTGCCACATCCGCCAGCGGCTTGGCCACCTCCAGCGCCACATTGCCATATCGCCCGCCTGCCAGGCGAACGCCCAGCGCTGCCGAACTAAGGTGCGCATCCTCGAAAGGCCCGCCGTTGTACCAGGCGTGCGCCGCATCGAGCACCGCATAGGGCTGCACCCGTTGCAACCAGGCACGGCCAGCCATAATGCTGTAGTTGAGCTCGTAAGCCACACCCCAGCCCTTGTCACCTGAGGCCTGGTCGCTCGGGTAGCCGCGGCCGAAACGCTGCCCGCCAAACACCGCTCGCTCACTGTCGGGCAGCCTGTAGTCACTCCAGTGCACTGCGGCCGACACGACGCCCTGCCACTGTTCAGACAGTTGGTCGCTCTGCAGCCCGGCGATCCGAAAGCGCAGAAAGTCCATGTCGTAGTCCGCATCGCTACGCGCCCCCAGATAATCCATACCCTGATAGACCCCGGCGCTGGCGATGCGCAGGCGACCGGGATCTGCCTTGCGCCAGTCGCCTTCGAATGACAGCGCGCGAACATAGGTGTCGTACTCGGGTAAGCCGCCCGCCCGATACTCAATGTGCTCGCCGACCGAATAAAAACGCCCGGCCACGTTCACCCATTCGTTCGGTGCAATCATCAGGGGCTGGCCGAGGCCAATAGAATAACGCTCGCTCTCAAGGCGCTGATTGATGTCGGCACCGCCATCCAGCCGGACACGAGTACGCGGCTCACTGCGGTACCGTGCAGCGCCTAGCAGCAATTGGTTGCCGTGAGCGTCCAGAGGCTGGCTGTAATCCAGGCGCTGGTAATCAACGTGTTCGTCACCGGCCGGCAGCAGAAAGCTCGCAGTCAGTTGCTCGGCAAAGCGTGTCTGGCCATTGCTGGAGATTTTGAACAGCGCCTGCAGGTCCCCGCGGCTGCCGTCACTCAGGGTCACGCCAGCATCAACTGGCCTGCGCCACGCACGTATTTTCAGACGGTTCGCGTCTTCAGGGGCGGGCCCCACCGCCACTTCAGCCTTCACATTGATACCCGGTAGCCGCTGCACCGCGCCGACATAGCGCTCGAGCGTTTCCTGGGTCAGTGGCCGCTCGGCCAGCAGGCGTCCTGTCACCTGCTTGAGGTAGAGCGCGGGCGGGCCGATATCACCCAGCAGTTCATAGCCCTGGATGTACCCTTCCACCAGCACCACATGCACACGGCCATCGGCAAAGTCCTGAGGTGGCAGGTAGGCATACGACAGCGGGTAGCCATCATGCTGGTAACGCTGGGTCAGTCGCTCAGTGAATTGCTGCAGATCACCCAAGGAGATCTCGTGCCCAATCAATGCTTGATAGTGCTCACGCAATTCACTCAGCGGGTAAACCGTACCGCCCTCGAAGCGCACCTTGTGCAGTACGAATCGGGCATCTGACGGCAAGCTCTCGGGTGCAGCAGGTAACACGACATGCAGCGCCGGGGTAACGGGGCGATAGGTATCTACCGGCAGGTTGGCGGTGGGCAGGCGGCGCTCGTATTCATGGGTATCGAGAAAAGCCGGCAACGGCTCGGCAAGGGCCAGGCTGGCCCAGGTCAGCAGTAACAGGGGCACGACCGCAAGACGCATAGGACGCTCCACGATCCCTTGGGCGCCGGGGCGTCGGCCGGCCACACCCATCACCAGCAAGCGTAGGTGCTGCCCCGGCAAACGTCGAACGGCTAATCGCTGACCTGGAACGCCACCCGCGCGGTTTCACCGCTCTCATCGAGTGCGCTGAGCTCGATCTGCCCGGCCTGCTCAAAGCGCACCCGCATGCTGCCCTGGCCCTCGGTCTGGCCAAGGGGCTGGCCGTTGAGGAACCACCAGCGCCGCCCACCCCCACCCAGGGCCGAAACCTGCAGTTGCAACGGCTCGCTGCTGGTGGCCGGGCGGCGCAGGTTGTCGCCTGGGCGTACACCGACGATAGACAGGGGCGGTGCCGTGGCAGGTACCTGCGGCGGGCAGCTTGGGTCCACCGCCGGCAGCCGCGCCGCACGCCGCTCGACCCGCGCCAGCCAAGGCTCGAGCGGGGCCGGCCAAAGGGCGACATCACGCGCGTGGGCACCTGGGCACGAGCCATCCACCCGCAGCCCCCGCGCGTTGACCCAGACCTGCTCACGCAAACCCAGCCCAAGCGGTTGATCGGCTGCCTGCAGGGTCGGCGGGGTGGTGCCGTCGAGTGTCCAGGCAAAGCGCTGGCGCCTGCAGTTGGGGTCTTGCCGGTTCATGGGCTGGCCCAGCGGCCAGCAGATCGCGGCCACGCCAATGCTGGCGGGCACCTGTTCGACCGGCACGCCAAGGCCCCGCTGGCTGTCACGGTTGGTCAGCAGGTCGTGAATCTGCAGCATCAGCGGCGCCGCCGAAGCCAGGCCGAACTGGCCGGGCACTGGGGTGCCGTCGGGCCGGCCAATCCACACGCCAATCAGATAACGCGGCCCGACGCCGATCGACCAGGCATCACGAAAGCCATAGCTGGTACCCGTTTTCCAGGCCAAATGCGGGCGTTGCACCAACTGCGCGTGCGGGTCACGGTCCGGCCGCGCCTGGCCGCTGAGAATACGCCGGATGATCCACGCCGCCCCCGGTGACAGCAGACGCCGCTCCAGCAGCGGATCCTGCGGTTGCAGACGCACCCGCGCACGGTTGCCGCCACGGGCCAATGCCGCATAACCACCCACCAGCTCCTCCAGGCGGCTGCCTGCGCCACCGAGGATCAACGACAGATTAGGCTCGGCCAATGGCGGCAGCGCCAGCGGCATGCCGGCCATGCGCAGTTGCGCAGCAAAGCGCTTGGGCCCATACGCTTCGAGCAACTGCACCGCCGGCAGGTTGAGCGACAAGGCCAGCGCCGAACTGGCCGAGACCGGGCCGCTGAAACCCATCGAGAAGTTGCCAGGCCGGTAATCGCCATAGCGGCGCGGTACATCCTGCAGCAGCGATTCGGAATGGATCAGGCCGTCGTCCAGGGCCATGCCATAGAGGAACGGCTTGAGGGTCGAGCCCGGTGAACGCAGCGAGTGGACCATGTCGACGTGGCCGAAACGGCGCTCATCGGCAAGGTCGATCGAACCCAGGTAGGCACGCACGGCCATGCTCTGCGCATCCACCACCAGCACGGCCGCGGAGGTACGTTCCGGCAAGCGGGCACGCCAGCCCAGCAGCAGGTCCTCGAGGCGCCGCTGCAACGAGGCATCGAGCGTGGTGCGGATCAACGGCGGGCTGCCGGGAGTGTTCAGGCGGCGCGCCAGCAGCGGTGCCAAGGCTGGCTCCTTACGCGGGGCCAGCAATAACGGCTCTTCGGCAGCTTCCTTGATCTGCCAGGCAGGCCACACCTGATACTCGTCCAGGCGCTGCAGCACCTTGTCCCGCGCACGCTGGGCGCGTGCGGGGTGACGGTCCGGGCGCAACCGGCTGGGTGCCTGGGGCAGCACTGCCAGCAGCGCCGCTTCGGCAGGCGTGAGGTGCATCGGCGATTTGCCGAGGTAGGCCCAACTGGCCGCCGCCACGCCCTGCAAGGTGCCACCGAAGGGTGCGCGATTGAGGTAGATCTGCAGAATCTCGTGCTTGGACAGGTGCCATTCCAGCTGCGCCGTACGCCACAGTTGCCGCAGCTTGCCTGCCAGCGTGCGTTCGTGCGGGTCGAGTAAACGCGCCACCTGCATCGACAGCGTGCTGCCACCTGAAACAACCCGCCCGCCGCGCACGTTCAGCCATGCCGCGCGCACCAGCGCCAGCGGGTTGACCCCTGGGTGGTGGTAGAACCAGCGGTCCTCATAGGTCAGCAGCGCCTGCAGGTACAAAGGCGAAACCTCTTTGGGGCTGACCGGGTAGCGCCACACGCCCTCGGCATCGGCGAAGCGCCACAAGGGCGTGCCGTCTTCGGCCAGCACGACCCGCGCCAGATCATCTGCCGGCATGGGCAATGGCCAGATACGGTCAGCCAGCCACAACAGGCCGGCGATGCCCACCAGCGCCACCACGCTGGCGCGCAGGATCCTTGCCGCACGCGTGCGCGGTCGCGCTAAGCTAGGCATCGGGAACCGACCGGGCCAGGTAATGGCCAAAGGCTTGGGGACGGCAACCTCGCCGATTCGTACATCAGGAAGCAACTATGCATGTAGAAGGTTTTTTCGAGTGGCTTGGCCAGGCACTGGGTTCGTTGATCCGCTTCATCGTCGACGCCTTGAGCGGCCTGTTCAACCTGCTGGCCAACGCCGGGGGCAACTTCATTGATGGCCTTGCGCGCACACTGGGCATGGACACCTCACTGGTCAGCATCCTTGCCCTGATCGTCGGCCTGCTGCTGCTGTACTCGGCAATCCGCGCCTTCATGCGCGCCTCGATCATCCTCGGGATCATCTGGCTGGTGCTGGGGTTGTGGGTGATGAGCTGGGTGATCCATTGAGCGTGCACCGTCAATTGTAGGAGCGGCCTTGCGTCGCGATCGGGCGCGCAGCGGCCGCAAAAACGTTGTTCACCACAGTTGCTGGTCTGGGGCCTCTATGAGGCCCTTTCGCGACGCAAGGCCGCTCCTACAAAAGAGCAGCATGCCCTACCTTGATTTGACCGTCATCTCACCCTGCCCATCGCCCACCGCCTGCAGGTTCGGCCGGTACATCGACTCCACTTGCGGCGGCGGTATACGGTAGGTGCCCGGGGTCACCGCTCGCGCCAGATACAACAGGTGAGTGGTGCCATAGCCGTCGAGCTTGAGCGCCGCCACATACCGGTCATCACGGTATTCCTGATGCACCACGCTGGCGTTTTGCATCGACTCACGCCACTGCTTCACTGCGCTGCTGGCATTGTTCAGGCTGGCAGCGCTCTGCGCCAGGTTCTGGTTCTCCAGCTCCAGGCCCGCCGGCAACAGGTCGACCACCAGCGCATCCGGAACCCGGTCCGTGGCCTTGAGCGCCAGATGCACCAGCACCAGGTCGCCGCTGCGCACGTTGTGCAGGTCCAGTACCTGGCCGTTCATGCCCAGGTATTCACGGCGGATCTCCATGCCGTTGCCGCCCGCGGCAGGCGCCTGACGTGGATAGCCCGAGAGGGTCAGTTGCTGGTAGACAGTTTCACTACCTTCGTTCTGCACACTCAGCGGCGAGGCCAACAGTGGGCCTTCGAGCTTCATGCCGGCGTCGCCATTGCTGAACTCCCGCACCTCACCGGCACTGTCCAGGCGCGCCTTCCACGGGCTCTCAGGCTTATCGAGCAAGCCACGCCCGGCCAGGTACAGCGCATTACGCTCCTGCGTCGACAGCCAACGGTTGGCGGCCAGCTCATCAGACAGCGCGAACAACCGCTGATCGACCTGGTTGCTGGCCAGATCACTCTCCTGCAGCAACGCCAGGATCAATGCCTGGTCACGCAGGCTACTGCCGTAATCGGCCATCCAGTCTTTGCTGCGGCTGATACCCAGGCCTGCTTGCAATGCCTCCTGCGAACGCGGCTTGTCGCCCATCTTGTCCAGCGCCACGGCCAGTTGTACCAGCGGCAGGCCGGAGCGCGCATCGGCGCGCCGTTCGAACAGGCTGCGCAAGGCCCCCAGCGGAGCCTGCTGGCTGCGCGAAAGTACCAGCGCAGCGTAGGCCTGCACGGCAAAGCGGGTGTGTGCGGCGTTCTCGCTGTAGTCGACCTCGATCAGGTTACGCTCCTGCAAGTAGCGCAGCAGGCGTTCATTGGCTTTCTTCAGCGCCTCGGCCGGCACACCATAGCCTTGGTCCCGGGCCCTGAGCAGGAAGTCGGTGACATAGGCGGTCAGCCAGTACTCCTCCTCGCTGTCAGAACTCCACAGGCCGAAGCTGCCGTTGTAGCGCTGCATCCCCAGCAGGTGTTCGATGCCCATTTCGATCTTGCGCTTGCGCACCTCGGCCGGCTCGCCTTTGATCCCCAGGCGCTTGAGGCTCTGCGCATCGGCGTACAGCGAGGGGTACAGGCCGCTGGTGGTCTGTTCCAGGCAACCGTAGGGGTAGGCTTCGAGGGCACGGATCTGCTCGGCCAGGTTCAGTGGCGGGCGGCTCGACAACGCCAGGCTGGCTTCCAGCCCGGCCGGTTCGAATGCTGCCAGGTCGGCTTCAGGCAGCGTCCAGGGCTGGTCCTTGAGAGCCACGCGGTAATGCTTGAGCACGGCCGGGTACGCGGGGCGTACGCCCAGCGTCCATTCACGCTCGAAGGTGTTCAGCGGCTCGCCCGGCAACTGCAGGCCATTGACCCGTACATGCACCTTGCCCTGGCCCAAGCCACCCTGCGCCTGCACCGGGATCATCAGGGTGGTGTGCTGGCCCTCGGCCAGGGCAACACGCTGCTGGGCGCTCATTGCCAGGCTCACCTGCCCCTCGGTGCTGATATCGACAGTCAGCTGCTGGGCCAGGCCGGAAAGGTTGGCCAGGTCCAGCGCCAGGCTGGTGCGGTCGCCACCGGCAAGGAAGCGCGGCGCCGAGAGTTCGGCAATCAGCGGGGCCGCCACCACGGTCTTGCCCTCGGCCATGCCGAAGTGGTCCTCGGTCCAGGCCTGGGCCATCAGCCGCAGTTCGCCATTGAAGTCGGGAATATCGACGCTCGCCTCGCCCTCGCCCTGCTCGTTCAGGGTCACCGGCACACTCTGCCGGGCAACGATGGTGACCGTGGTGTTGGGGCGCTTGCCACCCTTGGCCATGGCTGCGTCACCGCCGAAGGCCAGGCTGGCCAGGCGCCCCTGACCGGCTTCGATCAGTTGGCCATAGATGTCCAGCTGGTCGGCGCCATAGGCCTTGCGGCCGAACAGGCTGGCGTATGGGTCAGGGGTCTTGAAGTCGGTGATGTTGAGGATGCCCACATCCACAGCAGACAACAGCACATGGGCCTGTTTAGGAATACTGCCATCGGCATTGGTGGCCTTGATCCTGACCGTCAGGGGTTGCTTGGGGCGCATTTTTTCCGGTGCCTGCAGGCTGACCGCCAGCTTGCGCTCGGCGCGGCCCAGCGGCAGGTGTAGCACACCGACGGCACGCTTGGGCGTGGCATTGGCCTTGCGCTCACCCGGGCGGATCACCAGGGCACTGATGTAAAGGTCGTGGCGAGCCCACTGCTTGTCCAGCTGCACCTCGAAGGTCTTGCCTTCGGCGGGGACGTCGATCTCCTGCCACCACAGCGGGCCATCGCTGGATTCGATCATCAGGTAGCCATTGCCGGCAGCTGGCGGGGTTACCGTGACCTTGGCAGTAGCGCCATCAGCGTAAGCCGGCTTGTCCAGCGCCAGCTTGACCTGGTCGGGGCGCACTGCGCCGCCTTCGGCATTGTCCTGGGCGCGATACCCCGCCCAGAAGCGTTCGCTGGATACCAGGCCAGTCTGTGGGTCTTCCACCTCGACGCGGTAAGGCCCCCACTCGACCTGGAAGGTCAGCTTGGCAGTAGAGCCCGCTTGTACATTGACGCTTTGCTCACTCTGAGTGAGGAATTTTTCGTTGTAGTTGTAGCTCCAGCCGTCGCTTTGCGAGTAGTTCCAGTAGTAATCGCGGCGCTCTCGGATCAGCCGTACCTTGAGGTCGCTGGCAGCGAGCTTGTTGCCGTCACGGTCGGCCACCAGGAACTCGAATTCCACCGGGCCGTCGCTGTCGGTTTCCTCGCCCTCGAACACGCCACGCAGGCCAGGCAGGCGGTCGGCGGGCCAGATCGGTTGTTCGAGACGACGGGTGATCGGTCGGCCACCGGACTCCTGCAAGCTGGCCTGCACGGTCAACTGCAGCGGCGAGCGCGCTTCGGCCCAGCGGCTTTCGATATCGACCACGGCCTTGCCAGCCTGATCGAGGGTCACTTCATCCAGCTCCAGGTCTTGGTTCAGCTCGGTTTCGGTGACCGAACCAAACTGATAACCCGGCAAAGCAGGTACCGCTTCGCGCAAGGGGCGCACGTACGCCTGGCCGCTCAGGCGATTGCCCACCGCCGGCGCACCGTAGAGGTACCGGCCATGGACCTGGACCTGCGCCGTTTCTTCGGGCGAGAGCGGTGTGCTGCTGCCCTTCAGTTCAAGCGCCAGGCGTTCAGGAAGGAAGTCTTCGACGAGGAACTCATAGACCTGCTTGCGCCCCCCGCCAAGGTCGAGCAGCAGTTGCCAACGACCGGTCGGCGCTTCTGTAGCCAGTTGCAACTGGTACTGATAAAGGCCGTTGGCATCGGCCTCCCAGACAAACCTGCGGCTGACCTGCTCATCCGGGCGGCGTACCTCAACACCGACTGGCTGGGCCTTCACCGGCTTGCCATCCTGGTCGCGCAACAGGCCGTTGAGCAGCACCGTCTCACCCGGGCGATACAGGTCGCGCGGGCCAAAGATGAAAAACTGCAGCGGGTTTGCCTGCGGGCCGGTGATGTCGAATTCGGCCAGGTCCAGCGCTGCAGTGTTCAGGCGTAGCAGTGTGGTATGCACACCCTGGGTCGCGATCAGGGTATCGGCCTTGGCCGTGAGCGGCAGCTGGGCATGGCCTTGGCCATCGGTCTTGGCCTGGGCCAGCAGCTTGCCCTTGTCGTCATGAAGTTCGAGGTTTACCTGGTTGAGCGCCTTGCCGCCCTCCAGGGCCTGGGCAAACACGTCAAGACGGTCGCGATAGCGGTGGGCCGAGACGCCGATATCGCTGAGGGTGAACAGCGTCGCCGGCTGCGAATAATCGTAGGTTCCTGACGCGCGCATCACTGCCAGGTATACGCCCGGCTCCTGCAGCGGCTTGATCCCGGCGATCGGCAGCAACACGGTCTCACGGGTATTGCGCGCCGGGTTGAGGTCGAACCGGCCGCTGTAGACCAGGTCGGCCAGGGCCAGGGTTTCCTTGGACTGGTAGTAGTAGAGGCTGCTGTTGCGGCCCCAGTTGACCAGGAAGGTCGAGAGCATGTCCGGCTTGACCCGGAAAAACTCGACATCGACCTTGTCGACGTTCAGGGCAATCACCGGCAGGCCCTCGGCCAGCCGCGTAGGCAGCAGCGAGCCACGGCTGGCGAAGCCGATGGTCGGCTGCATGTCGCGGGTTTCCAGGCGGGTCACCGACTCGCTTTCCAGCTGCTTGCCGTTGACAGCCAGCAGGCCCTTGTCGACGGTCAACACAAGCTTGCGCTGCGGCTCGAGGTGACGCAGGCGCAGTTCCATCTGGTTGTCGGCAAGCTCCCAGGCACCGTCGACCTTGCCTTTGACGGTATCGACCAGATGCAGCTTGGCAGCGAAGTTCTGCTTGGCGTCCAGCGGTGCGGAAAAACTGACCGAGAGGGCACTGGCGCCGTCGAGCTGCACTTCCGAAACATCCAGTACGCTGAGCTCACGGCCTTCGTAGCGTTTGGCGAGTTCGGCAGGGTCCTGGCGCTTGGGCGCAGCAGATTCGGCCGGGGTGCTTGCCGCCGGTTTTTCGGTGGCGGCAGGTGTGTCTGGCGTGGAGGAATCACAGGCACTGAGCAGGGCCAGCGCGCAGGCCAGCAACAATCCTTTGTTGAACATGGAGTGGGGACTCTAATCGGCAGCGTATGCGTGAAGGCAGCAACTATAGCGCAACGGCAGGTGGCTGGCCGTTAGAATGCGGCCTATCGATCCAGAAGGGCCGCTATGCGGGCCTGTTTTCCCAGGAACTCAAATGTCGCAAATTGCCACCGACTGGCAGCACCGCCTCACCCACCGCAAAGTCTGGGCCCTGGCCGCACCGATGATTTTGTCCAACATCTCGGTGCCCTTGGTGGCCCTGGTAGACAGCACGGTCATCGGTCACCTGCCCCACGCCCATCAGCTTGGCGCGGTGGCGGTGGGTGCCACGCTGTTCACTTTCATGGTCGGCCTGATGGGCTTCCTGCGCATGGGCTCCACCGGCTTCGCTGCCCAGGCCGCGGGGCGTGCCGACGGTGCTGCGCTGCGCCAGGTCCTGGTGCAAGGCCTGCTGCTGGCGGTGGGCTTTGCCCTGCTCATCGGCCTGCTCGCTCTGCCCTTCAGTCAACTGGCGCTGCACGCGATGCAACCTAGTCAGGCCTTGCAGCAATCAACCGAGGCCTTCTTCCATACCCGCCTGCTCGGCCTGCCGGCGGCGCTGGCCAGCTACGCGCTGGTCGGCTGGTTCCTCGGCACCCAGAACGCCCGAGCACCGCTTGCCATATTGCTGACCACCAACCTGCTGAACATCGGCCTCAACCTATGGTTCGTTCTTGGCCTGGATTGGGGTGTGCTGGGGTCGGCGCGGGCGTCGGTGATCGCCGAGTGGGCGGCGGCACTGCTTGGCCTGGCCCTGACCCGCCCTGCCCTGCGCGCCTACCCCGGGCATATCGCCTGGGCGGCACTCAGGCGCTGGCAAGCCTGGCGGCCGTTGCTATCGGTCAACCGCGATATCTTCCTGCGCAGCCTGGCCTTGCAGCTGGTGTTCCTGCTGATCACCGTGCAAGGCGCGCGACTGGGCGAGGCCACGGTGGCGGCCAATGCACTGCTGCTCAACGGCCTGCTGCTCACCGCCTACGCCCTCGACGGCCTGGCGCATGCGGTGGAAGCCCTGTGCGGCCATGCCATTGGCGCCCGCGATCGCGACACCCTGCGCCGCTCGCTGGTGGTGGCCTGTGGATGGTCATTGATTACCAGTCTGGGTTTTGCCGGGCTGTTCCTGCTGGCCGGGCATTTGTTCATCGACCTGCAGACCGATATCGAGAGTGTACGCGCGGCCGCCTATCCGTACCTGCCGTACCTGGCGGTACTGCCATTGGTAGCGGTGTGGAGTTACTTGCTGGACGGCCTGTTCATCGGTGCCACGCGGGCGCGGGAGATGCGCAATGCAATGCTGGTTTCGGTGCTGGTTGCATTGCCGCTGGCGTGGGCCATGAGTGGCTTTGGCAACCACGGTTTGTGGTTGGCGTTTCTCGGGTTCATGGCGTTGCGGGCGGTGACGTTGGGATGGGTGGGCTGGCGCCTGCAACGAAAAGGACTGTGGATTCACTGATGCTGGGGCTGCCTTGCAGCCCTTTCGCGACGCAAGGCCGCTCTACGAGCGACCGCTGTAGGAGCGGCCTTGTGTCGCGAAATGAGGGCGCAGCCCTCACCTGCATACTCACAGCCACACACAATCCCAGTGAGAATACTCGCCAGCACGCTGTACCAGTCCGGCACGGATTGGGTTGGCGATGATGTATCGAGCAACGGCCCTGATGTCCTGCTCACGCCGTAACGCTCGGTCATGGAAGCCAGGTTGCCAGATACGGCGCCTATCAGCTCCGGCTCGATAAAGCGCGCAACTGCTTCGAGATTTGAATGCGCACATCAATTCGCCAAGCGTTCCGTGGCCTAGCTCGATCAGCCAGTGCAGATGATCTGGCATCAAGACCCACGCCAGCGTTCGACAGCACGCTTCCTGATCGCTTAGCCGCAACTGTTGAATGGCGGCTCGGGCGAAAGGAAGATTCTTGAAGATTGGAGCGCGATTGCGGGTAACCGTTGTTAATAGATACAGCCTCCCCTGCTCCGCGTGGCGGCCTTTGCGCAAACGGTGATTGCCTTGACGGTCCATGTCGGTATCCCTTGAACATTGCGTTCAACGGTAGTCAGCCCCATGCAGCCGGGTACGTTTGTTCCTTTTCCTGATGTGACACCGGTGAGGGCTGCGCCCTCATTCGCGACGCAAGGCCGCTCCTACGGGGGTAGCAGGAGCGGCCGTGACAATCACGACGACAGGTAGGAAGACCGGGTCAGCCCCAGGCGCAGTGCATCGAGGAACTGGGTACGCTCTCGGGCGCTGATCTTGGCGCTGGCCACCTTGTCGCGGTAGTGGGTCATCAACTCCTCCGGCGACAGGTGCACATAGCGCAACATGTCTTCGATGGTGTCGTGGGTCTCGATACCGGCGTGGAACACGCTGCCATCGGCGTTCTGGTAAATGTTCACCGAGTCGGTATCACCGAACAGGTTGTGCATGTCACCGAGAATTTCCTGGTAGGCACCGACCAGGAACACGCCCAGCAGGTAGTCCTCACCGTCCTTGAGCGAGTGCACCGGCATGCTGGTCTCGATGCTCTGCTCGTCGACGTACTGGTTGATCTTGCCGTCGGAGTCGCAGGTCAGGTCCTGCAGCACTGCACGGCGCAGCGGCTCTTCGTCCAGGCGGTGCAACGGGATGATCGGCAGCACCTGGCCGATGGCCCAGGTGTCCGGCAGGCTCTGGAACACCGAGAAGTTGCAGATGTACTTGTCGGCCAGCTTGTCGTTCAGTTCGTCCAGCACCTGGCGGTGCGAGCGCTGGCGGGCCTTGAGCGAGTTGTGCAGGCGACGGCACACGGCGAAGTAGCACTGCTCGGCCAGGGCCTTTTCGGCCAGGCTGATCTTGCCATCGGCATATTGCGCTGCCACGTCTCCCATGTAGTGCGTGGCGCGCCAGTAGGTCTCGGTGACCATCTCGATGTCGGTCGGGCCGAGCAGGTCGGCCAGCCACTGCACGGTCTCGGGCAGGCTTTCCTTGTTTTCGATGGTCGGCACGTCGTCGTTGTGTTTCTCGACGTCGGTCACCTGGATCACCAGCATGGCGTGGTGCGCAGTCAGCGAACGGCCACTCTCAGAGAAAATGTGCGGATGCGGCAAGCCCTGCGCGTCGCAGAACTCCTTGAGCATGCCCACCACCACGCCGGCATAGTCGTCCATGTCGTAGTTGATCGAACTGGCGTTGCGCGAGTGGGTGCCGTCGTAGTCCACACCCAGGCCACCGCCCACGTCGATATGGTCGACCGGCAGGCCCAGGGCACGCAGCTCGCCGTAGTAGCGGATGGCTTCCTTGAAGCCATGCTGGTAGTCGGCCAGGTTGGCGATCTGCGAACCCATGTGGAAGTGCAGCAGGCGGATGCCCTGGTCCAGCCCGGCATCGCGGAAGCGCTGCACGACCGAAATCAACTGGGCAGCCGACAGGCCGAACTTGGACTTCTCGCCACCGGTGTCTGCCCACTTGCTCGAAGCCAGCGACGACAGGCGAACGCGCAGCCCAACCTGCGGCTTGACCTTGAGCTCGGCGGCCTCTTCGATCACCAGCGCCACTTCGGACTCTTTCTCGATGACGATGAACACATTGTGGCCGAGCTTCTGGCCCATCAGCGCCAGGCGGATGAACTCGCGGTCCTTGTAGCCGTTGCAGACGATGGTGCCGCCCTTCGGCGCCAGCGCCAGCACCGCCAGCAGTTCAGGCTTGGAACCTGCCTCCAGGCCGATGGAAACGTTCTGCGTGGCGATGATGTTCTCTACCACCGCTTCCTGCTGGTTGACCTTGATCGGATACAGCGCGGTGTACTGGCTCTGGTACTCAAGGCGCGCGATGTTGGCGTCGAAGGCACCAGTCAACTGGCGCACGCGGTCCTGCAGAATGTCGGGGAAGCGTACCAGCAGCGGCAGCGACAAGCCGCTCTGGCGCAGCTCATCGACCTGCTCGAACAAGTCGATCGGCGCGCTCTGAGGGCCGTTGGGGCGCACTTCGACGCGCCCGGCTTCATTGATGGCGAAATAACCAGCGCCCCAATGGCGGATACCATAAACACTGCGGCTGTCGGCCACGGTCCATTGGCTACCATCGTCTTTGCGTGTGCGTCGTACGGACATTCAAGTCCCCTATAAAGTCGAAAACACTGCCCCACATGGTGGCGGGCGCAGTGTAAAAGCTGGAAATGACGATTCATCCGTGCCCAGCAATAGACCCTGGTCACGGGAACGAGTTTAGAAAGCGCTGGGCAAAAAATCGCGTGATGGCCTCAGCCCCCGGACTTTTTCGCCTTGAAACCCTGTTTGGTCAGCTCGCCGATCAACAGCTCGACATGGTCGCCCTGGATCTCGATAACCCCGTCCTTCAGGGCACCGCCGGTACCGCAGCGGCGCTTGAGGGTGGTGGCCAGCTCCTTGAGCTGGTCTGGCGGCAGCGGCACGCCGGTGACAGTGGTCACGGTCTTGCCGCCACGGCCTTTGCTCTCACGGCGAACACGGGCGATGCCGTCGCCTTCGGGGATGGTTTGCTGCTTGCAGATGCAGGCATCCACCGGCTGGCTACAGTCGGGGCAGTGCCGACCGGCGTCGGTGGAAAACACGAGACCGCCAAGGGCGGAAAAGGAAGAAGCTTTCTTGGCCACTTTTGTTCCTCTGTGCTGAGGACAAAAACTGGTCGGCAGGAGCCGACCGCGAAGCCCCACTCTGGCAGGGGCGGCGCTACTGCCGCAAGATCCTGCAACAGCCCGAAAAGGGCGCGCAGTGTAACGATAAATCAGGTGATTGCTAAGTACCGGAATGCGCCATTTTGCGAAAGATTTGCGACTCATGGGACCTGGGACCGCAAAGCGGCCCCAGCCTTAGCCCAGACTGACCTTGTACCGCTGCAGCGCCGCCAACGAGTCCGGACAGTAGGGCTTGCTGAGGCTTTCTGCCTCAGCCTGGGCGAGGCTGATGAACCTCGCCTCGCTCACCTCTTCAGGCTGCAACCGCAGCGGCGCGTCCGACACTGCCGAATACACCGCGCACCATAACCGGTTGTCGGGCTGGTCGAAGTAGAACCGTTCGTGGAAACGCAACTCGGCGCCCTCGATGCCCAACTCCTCGGCCAGTTCACGGGCCGCCGAGTCGGCATACGCCTCCCCCGCCGCCACCATGCCGCCTGCGGCCACATCCCAATAGCCCGGATACAGCGCCTTGCTCAAGGTGCGCCGGTGTACGCACAACTCACCGGCGCCATTGAACAGCAGAATGAAGGTACAGCGGCCAATCAGACCACGCTCGCGAAGCTCCGCCCTGGGCAGCGCACCAAGCACCTGGTCGGCTTCGTCCACCCAGGCGACCAGTTCGCGGTCGGAAGCCGCCCGGTGGGCGGCCTCGTTGGGGCTTATAGCCATGTTCAACCCTGCGACAACAGTTGACGCAGGTCGATGACCGCCGCGTTGGCCCGCGAAATATAGTTGGCCATGACCAGCGAGTGGTTGGCCCACATGCCGAAGCCGCTGCCGTTGAGCACCATCGGGCTCCACAACGCTTCCTGCGACGCCTCCAGTTCACGAATGATCTGGCGCACGCTGACGGTGGCATTCTTCTTCGCCAGCACGTCAGCGAAGTCCACTTCGATGGCACGCAGCAGGTGCGACAGCGCCCAAGCCTGGCCGCGGGCTTCGTAGAACACGTTGTCGATCTGCAGCCAAGGCGTTTCCACCACCTCCTCGTCCACCTGCGGCGCTTGGCCAGCAACCACCGATTCGGTCTTCAGGGTGGTATTGAGCTTGACCCGGCCAACACTTGCCGACAGGCGCTGCGACAGCGAACCCAGGCGCGTGGCGACATCGCCCAGCCAGTTGTTCAGGTTGTCGGCACGGGTATAGAAGATCGCACCCTTGTCGCCAGCCGCCAGGCGGGTCTGGTAGCGGGCGAGCGATTTGATGCCCTCTTCGAACTCCGATTCGCTCGATGGCAGGATCCAGCTCTTGTTGTCGAAGTTGAAGCGCGGCTCGGCCTTGGCAAGGTCGGCGTCCTCGGTGGACTGCGACTGCGAGCGGGCGAAGTCTTTGCGCAAAGCGCGGGACAGGTCACGCACCTGGACCAGCACGCCGTATTCCCAGCTCGGCATGTTGTCCATCCACAGCCCCGGCGGGAAGCGATCGTTGGAAATGTAGCCGCCCGGCTTGTTCAGCAGGGTTTCGGCCACAGTCTTGAGCGTTTCGATGGTGGTGTAACCAATCACCATCTGCTGGCCGTTGCGCTCGGCTGCTGCCTGGGCATTCTGCTGCACCGGGAACAGCTCCGGTTCCTGGCTCCAGTACCAGCCCAGCCCGATGCAGACCAGCAGGTACAACCCGATCAGGGTCCCCAGGGCTCGGCTCCAGAGGCCACCCACATAGCTACGGGCGGCAGCACCGCGGCCATCGACACGCTCACGGGGCTCGGCCTTGGCCTCGCGGTTTTTCCAGTCCAGCATGGCTTTGTCCTTATCAGTCACGACGGTTCAGGGCTTTTGACCACAGGCCAGTGCCAGGGTGCCACGGCAAGCCCACGTTGCTGCACTATAAAGCAGACACCACCGTACGCATAAGCGACCAATCGGTCAGCAACTGAATATTCGTCATCAACGCTTTGTTGATCCCGCGCACTCGCATGCCTGGAAAGAGCTGCTAGCATAGAGCCATCATCGCACCTGCATATCCCACTAATAAGTAGTCAGGACATGACCCAAGCCGCGGAGCCGAGCCAAGAGCGCCTCAAGCAGGAGCTCGATCACCTGTTGCAACGCCTGTCGCGCACTCGTTTGCGCCAGGGCGACCAACTTGATCAGCTGACGTTGCCACCTGCCCGCAGGCCGGTGTATCTGCTGCTGCGCGACCATGAGCGCGCCGAGCGTCTGGCCCAGCAACTGGAGTTCTTCGGCCTGAGCGTGCAAGCGCTGTTCAGCGTCGACGCTTTGCTGGCGTCAGTGGCCGAGCAGGCACCCTCTGCCATCGTGATGGATGTCGACTTCAGCGGGCCAGGTTGCGGCATGCAACTGGCGGCACAGGCGCAGTCGGGTCTGGAGCAGCCGATCCCGCTGCTGTTCTTCAGCCTGCACGAAGCCGACACGCCAACGCGCCTGGCCGCAGTACGCGCAGGTGGTCAAGCATTTCTCACCGGCACACTGGAAGCCTCCAGCCTGCTTGAGAAGCTCGAGATCATGACCAGCACCGCGCCTCTTGAACCGCTGCGCGTGCTGATCATCGACGACTCGCGCACCCAGGCACTGCACACCGAACGCGTGCTGGGCAGCGCCGGCATGATCACCCGCAGCCTGACCGACCCGATCCGCGCCATGGCCGAGTTGGCCGAGTTCCAGCCCGACCTGATCATTCTCGACCTGTACATGCCAGCCTGCTCGGGCCCGGAACTGGCCAAAGTGATCCGCCACAACGACCGCTACGTCAGCGTACCCATCATCTACCTGTCCGCCGAGGACGACCTGGACAAACAGCTCGACGCCATGAGCGAGGGCGGCGACGACTTTCTGACCAAACCGATCCGCTCGCGCCACCTGATCACCACTGTGCGCAACCGTGCTGCCCGAGCGCGCCACCTCAAGTCGCGCATGGTCCGCGACAGCCTTACCGGCCTGTACAACCACACGCACATCCTGCAATTGCTGGAAGATTGCAGCTTTCGCGCCCGTCGCGAGGGCCAGCCGCTCAGCTTTGCCATGCTCGACATCGACCACTTCAAGAAGATCAACGACCGCCATGGCCACCCCATGGGTGATCGGGTTATCAAAAGCCTGGCGCTTTTTCTCAAGCAACGGCTGCGCAAGACCGACTTCATCGGCCGCTATGGCGGCGAGGAGTTCGCCATCGTCATGCCCAACACCGCACTGGATGCCGCGCACAAGGTGCTCGACGAGATTCGCCGGCGCTTCGCCGAAATCCTCTACCCGGCACAGCCTTGCGACCTGCGGTGCACTTTCAGTGCCGGGGTGGTGCAGCTGGACGATGAGCTCGATGCATTGAGCATGGCCAGCACCGCTGACGAGGCGCTGTATCGGGCCAAGCATGCGGGGCGCAACTGTGTGGTGCGGGTCGAGCCTTAGCCGGCCGGCCCGCGCCCATTAGATAGCGTTAAGCCACCATCGTCATCACCCCGTCACAAAATAGCAATAACTTCAGGCACCTACCCCTCCACCCCCGCAGGAAGTTCGCGGCTATGCGCCTGAAGTGGCTGACCAATTTCAACACCCTGTTGCTGGTGACCGTGTGTATCGCTCTGGGCGCGACCCTTTGGTGGTCGCAGCGCGCCCTGGAGCGCCCCTATCAATTGATGGAACGCTATCTGGGCCTGTCGCAGCAGTTCCAGAACCAGGCCGCGCGCAACATCCAGGCTTATCTGGGCAGCGGCGACGCCCTGCGCCATGCGGCGGCGCTGGAGGCCAACCAACAGCTTGGGCAGGCACTGGCCGACTGGCCTGAGGAGCTGGCCGGCCAATTGCGCCCAAGCCTTGATACCCTGCAAGCCTTCACCGCCAACGAGCTGCTCGCGGCCGGCAAACTGGCCGGCGACCCTCAAGCCTTGCTGTTGCAGGCCGAACGTGAACTAGGCGCCAATTTCGAACAACTGGCCGGCTATGCCCGCGACAGTGCCAGCAGCGAGGCGAGCCGTTACCTGCTGCCGTTGCTCGACGCCAGCGTACACCTGGGCCGCCTGTCGCTGGCCCGTGACAAACTGGTCAGCAGCGGCCGCGCCGAGCTGGCCGACGAGGTGGAACGCGAGCTGCAACTGATCCGCGCCCAGGCTCAGGTCATCGACAACCTGCCGTTGCTGGGCGTGACCCGCGCCGCCGAATCCAACGCTGATGATTTCGCCGCCATGATGGGCCTGGAAACGCAGGCCGCCGGGCAACAGGAAGACGTTGCCGTTGGCCTCAAGCGCGAACTGCAGAGCCTGCTCAACCGCTACCCTGGCGAACTGCAACGCACCCGCGAACAGATCGAGCGGCGCACAGCGCTGGCCGCCAGCACCAACGAACGGCTCGACGCCGTGCAAAAAGCCATCGCCAGCCTTGAGCCTGAAGTGCGCGGCCAGCACGCGCGTATCGCCAGCGAAGTGCGCCTTATCCAGGGCCTGATGATCGGCCTGATCCTGCTGATCGCCCTGCTCATCGACACATTGCAGCGGCGGCTGACGCGCACCCTGACCGGTCTGGCCCCGGCCCTGTCGCAATGGGCCGAAGGTGATTTCGCCGCCCCCATCGCCCTGGGCAAGACCAACCGCGAGCTGCACGACATCCAGGAATCGCTCAACCGCCTGCGCCAGTACTTGGTGGAGCTGGTCGGCACCATCCGCCACAACGCCGAACTGGTGGCCGGCAGCAGCCACGCACTGGCCGGCATGAGCGCCGCCCTGCATGACGGCGCAGAGCGCCAGGCCGGTGACACCGGACAGATACGCGATGCGCTGGGCGAACTGGAAGCCACCATTTTGCAGGTGGCCGGTGATGCCAGCTCCGCGGCTGATGCCAGCCGCGATGCTGGCCGCGCCGTTGAGCAAGGCCAGACGGTGATCGGCCAGAGCCTCGGCGGGCTGCGTACGCTGGTCGATGAGGTGCAGGGCAATGCACGCATGATCGAACAGCTGGCCGAGGAGTCGGCCACCATCGGCGGTGTGCTCACCGTGATCAGATCGATCGCCGAGCAGACCAACCTGCTGGCATTGAACGCCGCCATCGAGGCCGCCCGCGCGGGGGAAATGGGCCGCGGCTTTGCCGTGGTTGCAGACGAAGTACGCTCGCTGGCACAACGCACCACAGGCGCCACTGGCGAGATCCAGGCCTTGATCGACCGGCTGCAACAGGCGGCACGGGAGTCGGTGACAGGTATGCGGGCGCAACTGGAACATGCGCAAGCCACAGCTGACCAGGCTCAGGCTGCCGATGGCGCGCTGGACGAGATCGTCAACGCGATCCGCACCATCGCCGATACTGCAGTGCGCATTGCCGACGTCACGGCGCAGCAGAGTGATGCGGTGAGCGAGATTCGAGGGCACAGCGAGCGGATTCATGAGCTGGGTGAAGACAACCTGCAGCGCATCGGTGAAGGGCGCGAGCAGGGCGAGCAATTGCTGACCCTTGGCGGCGAGCTGAACCGTGCGGTGCGGGCCTTCAGGCTGTGATCGTTTGCCTGCACTGCCCCCCAACCAAGGCCAACTCCGCTATCATGCCGGGCACGTTCCACCTCGCGAGTCCGCCATGCGCCGCCTGTTTTTCCTGCTGTTCCTGCTGCTGGCCAGCCCTGCCTTCGCCACGGGCCTGCTCGACAACCGCCCCAGCGCCACCCTCGGCGCCGCCTCGCTGAGCAACAGCGCAGACTTTTTGCCCGTACATGAAGCCTTCAAGCTCAGCCTGGTCCAGGCCGATGCGCACACCATCAAACTGCGCTTCGTCGCCACCGACGGCTATTACCTCTACCGCCATCGCTTCCAGTTCCGCAGCGAACCGGCAGACATCACCCTGGGTTCGCCGAACATTCCCAAGGGCGAGGCCAAGCACGATGAGTTCTTCGGCGACGTCGAGGTCTACCACGGGGTGCTCGACATCGAACTGCCGCGCACCGACGCCCGCGCATTCACCCTGCTGGTCGGCTACCAGGGCTGTGCCGACAAGGGCCTGTGCTACCCACCAGAGACGGCACGCCTGAGCATCGACGGCGCAGGGGGGAGCACGGCCGACGCCCCGGCGACGGCCAGCGAGCAAGGCTGGAGCTGGAAATCGTTGCTGCTGTTCTTCCTCGCCGGGGTCGGCCTGACCTTCACGCCCTGCGTGCTGCCAATGCTGCCGATCCTCTCTGGAGTGGTCCTGCGCGGCCAGGTCGCCGGCCTGCGCGGCCTGGCCCTGTCGCTGGCCTATGTGCTGGCCATGGCCGCCAGTTTCGCCCTGCTGGGGGCGCTGATGGGCCTGTTCGGTGCAGGCCTGAACCTGCAGGCGCGGCTGCAATCGGCTTGGGTACTGGTGCCTTTCGCGCTGTTCTTCGTGCTGTTCGCACTGGCCATGTTCGGCCTGTTCGAACTCAAACTGCCACAGGCCTTGAACAATCGCCTGGACACGCTCGCCCACCGCACCAAGGGCGGCTCGCTGCTGGGTGCAGCAGTGCTGGGCGTGCTGTCCAGCCTGCTGGTTTCGCCGTGCGTCTCGGCACCATTGGCCGGCGCCTTGCTGTATATCAGTGCCAGCGGTGACGCCCTGGGTGGCGCACTCAAGTTGTTTGCCCTCGGCCTGGGCATGGGCGCGCCATTGTTGCTGGTAGCTACTGGGGGCGCGGCCTGGCTGCCAAAGAGCGGGCCTTGGCTGAACACCGTGAAAAACGCTATTGGTGTGTTGCTGCTGGGCCTCGCCATCGGCCTGCTCAGCCGCGTGCTGCCGGGGCCGGCAACCTTGTTGCTGGTCGGTTTCCTGAGCGTGGGCGTAGCCGTTTTCCTCGGTGCGCTGGAGTTCGTGGTCAAGGCGCCACGCCAACGCCTGGCGCAACTGCTGGGCCTGGCCCTGCTGGTCTACGGCCTGGCCTGCTGGTACGGCGCCCTCAATGGCCAGGGCGACCCGCTGCGCCCATTGCCTGCGCCAACGCCGACAACCGTCGGCAGTGGCCCGGCAGCTTCGGTGGATGCCTGGCAAACCGTCACTACGCCGGCCGCACTTGACGCGGCCCTGGCCGAGGCGAAAGCTGCGGGGCAGCCGGTCTTGCTCGACTGGTACGCCGACTGGTGCATCAGCTGCAAAGTCATCGAGCATGAAGTACTCAACGCAGCGCAGGTCCAACCGCAACTGGGCGCATTCAAGTTGCTGCGTTTCGACATCACCGAAAGCAACGCCGAGCAACGTACCCTGCTCGACCGCTACCAGCTGTTCGGCCCGCCTGCACTGTTGTTCTTTGCCGCGAACGGCAGCGAAATGACCACCGATCGGGTCATTGGCGAGATAAACGCCGCCGAATTTGCGGGTGTTCTGGCGCGCGTGCGCGGCAAACTCGGTCTATAACTTCCCGCGTGCTGGCATATTTCTGCGAACGAGTGACCAGATTTTAATATTTGGTCACATACTTCGCGCGAACCTCGGACATCGTGCTGGCTATTGCCGGGAACTGGACACTTGCCGTCGCTTTACGGCACACTCGCCGCGCTGTGTCGAATTGCCCTACAAATCCAAGGAATCTGCAGATGGCAACGCTACTGGTGCTTCACGGCCCCAACCTGAACATGCTCGGGCTCCGCGAACCGGGCCACTACGGCGCCGTGACCCTGGCCCAGATCAACCAGGACCTGGAACAGCGCGCCCGCGCCGCAGGCCATCACCTGCAGTACCTGCAGAGCAATGCCGAGTACGAGCTGATCGACCGTATTCACGCCGCACGCAACGAGGGTGTGGACTTCATCCTGATCAATCCGGCTGCTTTCACCCACACAAGCGTCGCATTACGTGACGCATTGCTTTCGGTGAGCATCCCATTCATCGAAGTGCACCTGTCCAACGTGCACAAACGCGAACCGTTCCGTCACCACTCCTACTTCTCCGATGTAGCCGTAGGGGTGATCTGCGGCCTGGGCGCCAGCGGGTATCGCCTGGCCCTGGAGGCCGCACTGGAACAACTGGCTGCCAACGCACAGCCCTGATGATAGAAGCCCTGGCCTGAGTGGGCCGGGGTTCGAGAAAAACGTTTCAGATACGTTTTTAACTTAATGCCCCCTGACCGAACCTTTGGGAGTTGATGATTAATGGATATCCGTAAAGTCAAGAAACTGATCGAGCTGCTGGAAGAGTCTGGCATCGACGAACTGGAGATCAAGGAAGGCGAAGAGTCGGTCCGTATCAGCCGTCACAGCAAGACCCCAGCCGCTCAACAGTTCTACGCACCTGCGCCAATGGCTGCCGCGCCTGTAGCTGCTCCGGCCGCTGCTGCTGCCCCGGTTGCCGAAGCTGCCGCCGCTGCTCCGGCCCTGAAAGGCACCGTGATCCGTTCGCCAATGGTCGGTACCTTCTACCGCAAACCTTCGCCGACCTCGCCGAACTTCGCTGAAGTTGGCCAGAGCGTGAAGAAAGGCGACACCCTGTGCATCGTCGAAGCGATGAAGATGATGAACCACATCGAAGCCGATGTCGGCGGCGTTATCGACGCCATCCTGGTGGAAGACGGTCAGCCGGTTGAGTTCGACCAGCCGCTGTTCACCATCGTTTGATTCGCGGAGAGCCAACGATGTCTGGGAAGCTGGAAAAAGTCCTGATCGCCAACCGCGGGGAAATTGCCCTGCGGATCCTGCGTGCCTGCAAAGAACTGGGCATCAAGACCGTCGCCGTGCACTCCACGGCCGACCGCGAACTGATGCACCTGGGCCTGGCAGACGAGTCGGTCTGCATTGGTCCTGCTTCGTCCAAAGATTCGTACCTGCACATCCCGGCGATCATCGCCGCCGCTGAAGTGACAGGCGCTACCGCCATCCACCCGGGTTACGGCTTCCTCGCGGAAAACGCCGACTTCGCCGAGCAGGTGGAGAAGTCCGGTTTCGCCTTCATCGGCCCGCGCGCCGACACCATTCGCCTGATGGGCGACAAGGTTTCGGCCAAGGACGCGATGATCAAGACCGGCGTACCGACCGTACCGGGCTCCGATGGCCCGCTGCCGGAAGACGAAGAGGTCGCCCTGGCGATCGCGCGTGACGTCGGCTACCCGGTGATCATCAAGGCCGCCGGTGGTGGCGGTGGTCGCGGTATGCGCGTGGTGCACAAGGAAGAGGACCTGATCGCCTCGGCCAAGCTCACCCGTACCGAAGCCGGTGCAGCCTTCGGCAACCCGATGGTCTATCTGGAGAAGTTCCTGACCAACCCACGCCACGTGGAAGTTCAGGTGCTGTCCGACGGCCAAGGCAACGCCATCCACCTGGGCGACCGCGACTGCTCGCTGCAGCGTCGTCACCAGAAGGTACTTGAAGAAGCACCTGCGCCGGGCATCGATGAGAAGGCCCGCCAGGAAGTCTTCAAGCGTTGCGTCGATGCGTGCGTCGAGATCGGCTACCGTGGCGCCGGTACTTTCGAGTTCCTGTACGAAAACGGCCGTTTCTACTTCATCGAAATGAACACCCGTGTGCAGGTTGAGCACCCGGTTTCGGAGATGGTCACCGGTATCGACATCGTCAAGGAGATGCTCAGCATCGCCGCTGGCAACAAGCTGTCGATCCGTCAGGAAGACGTGGTGATCCGCGGCCACTCGCTGGAGTGCCGGATCAACGCCGAAGACCCGAAGAAGTTCATCCCGAGCCCAGGCAAGGTCAAGCACTTCCACGCCCCAGGTGGCAACGGCGTTCGCGTCGATTCGCACCTGTACAGCGGTTATTCGGTTCCGCCGAACTACGACTCGCTGATCGGCAAGCTGATCACCTACGGCAAGGACCGCGACGAAGCCATGGCGCGCATGCGCAATGCCCTGGACGAAATCGTCGTCGACGGCATCAAGACCAACATCCCGCTGCACCGCGACCTGGTGCGTGATGAAGGTTTCTGCAAAGGCGGCGTGAACATCCACTACCTCGAGCACAAACTGGCCAACCAGGAGTGATCGCGTTAGCGTGATGCAGCAAAAAACCCGGCCTTGTGCCGGGTTTTTTTGTGGGGTTGTTCTCAGGCCATCGCTTATGCGCTACCACGTTTACCGGCCCGATCGCTGGCAAACCTGCATCTACGGTCAGATCAGTGCACTGAAAAACAGTGAAGGGCCCGTGGGACCCGGCTTGCCGGCGATTGGCCTGCAAGGCAGCCCCTCAAGTCATCCACAAACACACCGCACTCGCGTAAACTGCCAGCCTTCGCGCAGCCTCGGGCTGCCCCTCTCGATTTACCAAAGGTGCCCGCCATGCCTTGGCTGCAAGTACGCCTGGCCATCAGCCCGGAACAAGCCGAAACCTACGAAGACGCCCTGCTCGAAGTCGGCGCCGTATCGGTCACGTTCATGGACGCCGAAGACCAGCCCATCTTCGAACCCGACCTCAACACCACGCCGCTGTGGTCGCATACGCACCTGCTGGCACTGTTCGAGGCGGACGCCGACCCTGAACAGGTATTCGCTCACCTGCGCCTGCTGACCGGCGCCGAGCTGCCGGAACACCAGGCCGAAGTGATCGAAGATCAGGATTGGGAACGCAGCTGGATGGACAATTTCCAGCCAATGCGCTTCGGCCGCCGCCTGTGGATCGTGCCAAGCTGGCACGAAGCGCCGGAAAAGGACGCAGTCAACCTGCTGCTTGACCCTGGCCTGGCCTTCGGCACCGGCACCCACCCGACCACCGCCCTGTGCCTGGAATGGCTCGACGGCCAACAGCTCGAAGGCACCCAGGTCCTGGACTTCGGCTGCGGCTCGGGCATCCTGGCCATCGCCGCATTGTTGTTGGGCGCACGCGAAGCGGTCGGTACCGACATCGACGTGCAGGCCATCGAAGCCTCGCGTGACAACGCCCAGCGCAACGGCGTCGCCGACGAGAAGCTGGCGCTGTACCTGCCCGAGCATATGCCGGCCATGCAGGCCGACGTGCTGGTCGCCAATATCCTGGCTGGCCCTTTGGTCTCGCTGGCGCCGCAGCTGTCCGGCCTGGTACGCCCAGGTGGCCTGCTCGCGTTGTCTGGCATCCTTGCCGAACAGGGTGAGGAGGTCGCCGCGGCCTACGCCGCCGACTTCGAGCTGGACCCGATCGTCGTGCGCGACGGCTGGGTGCGCATCAGTGGTCGCCGCCGCTAAGCGGGCCTAAAATACTTCTCTGCACAGCTCCCGGATCGCCGCATGACCGACAGTTTCGTCACCCAGTGCCCGCATTGCCAGACCAGCTTTCGCGTCACCCATCACCAGTTGAGCGTGGCGCGCGGCGTAGTGCGCTGCGGCCATTGCCTGCAGGTGTTCAACGCGGCGAAGCAACTGCTGGAGCAGAACCGCGCCAGCGCCGCCCCGGCCGTGCCGCCGATACCGGTGGTCGCGCCCGTCACCGCGCCCGAGCCCCCGGTCAGCGAGCGCTCAGCCGCCGAGCCGCAAGACTGGGCAGCCACAGCGCAAGCCCTCGACGAACTCGACCTGGACCAGGAACTGGCCCGCCTCGAACGCCGTGGCAAGCCAGACGAGCCGCGCCCTGCCGCGCCTGCCGATGCACTGCAGGCACGGCGTGACGAGCCCGCCGCCGAGCCCCATGGCGACGCACTGTTCGGTAATGCAACCGACGATCACCATGAGCCGCTGGAAACCGTCGATCCCGCCCCGGTACTGCTGGAGCAGGAGCCACTGGACCTGGAGCCTGCCCCAGGCGATCGCACCGAGCCCACACTGGACGGTAACCTGGACCTGGACTTCGATGATGAACCTGCCACGCATCGGACTGCCGAGCGCGATAACGCGGACGACTTCTCCGAGCGGCTGTCGCCAGATGACGAACCCGTTCACGAAAAAGGCCTGAGCGCCCGCGATGATGACGATACGGATCTGCATCTGGCGGCGCACGATGACACCCCTGCCCCGGCGCTGACTGGCGAGCGCCTTGAACCTGGCTTCGCTGCCAGGCCCCAGCGCCCGTCACGCAAGGAGCCGCTCATCGACGTGGTCGACGACCCTTTGCAACTGGGCTGGGAGAAGCCGCGCCCCCACTGGGGCAAACGCGTGCTCTGGGGCTTGCTCACCCTGCTGGCCGCCGGCCTGCTGGCATTCCAGTACGTGTGGTTCCATTTCGACGAAATGGCACGCCAGGACCAGTACCGCCCGCTCTTCCAGCAACTGTGCCCGATGCTTGGCTGCGAGGTGCCCACCCGTGTCGACATCGGCCGAATCAAGAGCAGCAACCTGGTGGTGCGCAGCCACCCTGACTTCAAGGGCGCGCTGATCGTCGATGCGATCATCTACAACCGCGCGCCCTTCGCCCAGCCGTTCCCGCTGCTGGAACTGCGTTTTGCCGACCTCAATGGCCAATTGATCGCCAGCCGGCGCTTCAAGCCGAGCGAGTATCTCTCGGGTGAATTGGCCGGCCGGGGCGAAATGCCCAGCCAGACGCCGATCCACATTGCCCTGGACATCCTCGACCCTGGCCCGAAAGCAGTGAACTACAGCCTCAGCTTCCGCTCCCCCGAATAAACGCCGAGCGGCAAGCTGCAAGAGAAGCGAGCCGACAACCGGTCTGGCTTCTTCTTGCCGCGTGAAGCGTGAAGCTTGAAGCTCAAAGGCATAAGCCTACAACTGTTCAGAATTTATCCAAATCCATCTTTATCCGGTCACCGAGAGCGGGTATTATGCCAACCCTTTTTCGACTCCAATGATTCGGCCCCACAACAGGGAACACCTATGTCGGCGGTACGCATCGGCCCATACACACTACGCAACAACCTGATCCTCGCGCCCATGGCCGGGGTCACGGACCAGCCTTTCCGTACACTTTGCAAGCGCCTGGGCGCGGGCATGGTGGTGTCGGAGATGGTCAGCAGCGACATGAGCCTGTGGAACAGCCGCAAGTCGAGCCTGCGCCGCATTCACGAAGGCGATCCCGAGCCGCGCTCGGTACAGATCGCCGGTGGCGATGCGCAGATGATGGCGGCGGCGGCCAGGGCCAACGTCGAAGCTGGCGCCCAGATCATCGACATCAACATGGGTTGCCCGGCGAAAAAAGTCTGCAACAAAGCTGCAGGCTCTGCTTTATTGAGAGATGAAGCCTTGGTCAGCGAGATTCTCCACGCCGTCGTCGGCGCGGTGGACGTCCCGGTGACCCTGAAGATCCGCACCGGTTGGGACCGGGCGAACAAGAACGGCCTGAACGTGGCGAGGATCGCCGAGCAGGCTGGCATCCAGGCGCTGGCGGTGCATGGCCGCACACGCGCCGACCTGTACACCGGCGAAGCCGAATACGACACCATCGCTGCCATCAAGCAGGCGGTGTCCATCCCGGTTTTTGCCAACGGCGATATCACTTCGCCAGAAAAGGCCCGGGCGGTGCTGGACGCCACCGGCGTCGACGGTCTGCTGATTGGCAGGGCCGCCCAGGGGCGGCCCTGGATCTTTCGCGAGATCGAGCATTACCTGGGGACTGGCCAGTATTTGCCGGCCCCGCAGCTGGACGAAGTGGAACGTATCCTGCTGGAGCACCTTGCCGCGCTGCACGCCTTCTATGGCGATGTGATGGGCGTACGTATCGCCCGCAAGCACGTTGGCTGGTACCTGGCAACACGACCCGGCGGCAAGGAGTTTCGCTCCCGGTTCAACGCTTTGGAAGACACACAAGCGCAGTGCGCCAACGTTCGAGCGTATTTCAGCGAACGTCGACAGAGCCTTGAGACAGAGGACGGACAAGGGGTGGCCGCATGACGATGATGACCGAGACATTAGTGAGTGGAACAACGCCCGTGAGCGACAACGCCAACCTCAAACAGCACCTCAACACGCCGAGCGAAGAGGGCCAGACCCTTCGTGACAGCGTCGAGAAGGCGCTGCACAACTACTTCGCACACCTGGAAGGCGCTACCGTCACTGACGTGTACAACCTGGTGCTCTCCGAAGTCGAGGCGCCCCTGCTCGAAAGCGTGATGAATTACGTCAAGGGCAACCAGACCAAGGCCAGCGAGATGCTCGGGCTCAACCGAGGCACCCTGCGCAAGAAACTCAAGCAGTACGACTTGTTGTAAGCCAGAATCCCAATCAGAAAAGGCGGCTCCCTGAACAGAGGCGCCTTTTTTGCTGACTCCACCGCGTTATTGGAATCCGAAATGACCGACCAGACTACCCGCCTGCCAGTCCGCCGCGCCCTGATCAGCGTCTCCGACAAGACCGGTATCCTCGAATTCGCTCGTGAGCTGCAGCAGCTCGGTGTCGAGATCCTGTCCACCGGCGGCACCTATAAGCTGCTCAAGGACAACGGCGTGAACGCGGTGGAAGTGGCCGACTACACCGGCTTCGCCGAAATGATGGACGGCCGGGTCAAGACCCTGCACCCGAAGATCCACGGCGGCATCCTCGGCCGTCGCGGTGTCGACGACGCCATCATGAACGAGCACGGCATCAAGCCGATCGACCTGGTCGCCGTCAACCTTTACCCATTCGAAGCCACCATCGCAAAACCTGGCTGTGACCTGCCGACCGCCATCGAGAACATCGACATCGGTGGCCCGACCATGGTCCGTTCGGCTGCCAAGAACCACAAGGACGTCGCTATCGTGGTCAACGCCGGTGACTACGCCAGCGTCCTCGAGGGCCTCAAGGCCGGCGGCCTGACCTACGCCCAGCGTTTCGACCTGATGCTCAAGGCCTTCGAGCACACTGCCGCTTACGACGGCATGATCGCCAACTACATGGGCACCATCGACCAGGCCAAGGACACGCTGTCCACCGAAGCGCGCAGCGAGTTCCCGCGCACCTTCAACAGCCAGTTCGTCAAGGCTCAGGAAATGCGCTACGGCGAGAACCCGCACCAGAGCGCGGCGTTCTACGTTGAAGCCAAGAAAGGCGAAGCCAGCGTTTCTACCGCCATCCAGCTGCAGGGCAAGGAGCTGTCGTTCAACAACGTGGCCGACACCGACGCCGCGCTCGAGTGCGTGAAGAGCTTCGTCAAGCCGGCCTGCGTCATCGTCAAGCACGCCAACCCATGCGGCGTCGCCGTGGTGCCTGAAGACGAGGGCGGTATCCGCAAGGCCTATGACCTGGCCTACGCTACCGACACCGAATCGGCCTTCGGCGGGATCATCGCCTTCAACCGCGAACTGGATGGCGAAACCGCCCAGGCCATCGTCGAGCGCCAGTTCGTCGAAGTGATCATCGCCCCGAAAATCTCCCAAGCTGCCCGCGACGTGGTGGCTGCCAAGCAAAACGTACGTCTGCTGGAGTGCGGCGAGTGGCCAGCCGAGCGCGCCGCCGGTTGGGACTTCAAGCGCGTCAACGGTGGCCTGCTGGTGCAGAGCCGCGACAACGGCATGATCACCGCCGAAGACCTGAAGATCGTCACCAAGCGTGCACCGACCGAGCAGGAAATCCACGACCTGGTGTTCGCCTGGAAAGTGGCCAAGTTCGTCAAGTCCAACGCCATCGTCTACGCCAAGCAGCGCCAGACCATCGGCGTGGGCGCCGGCCAGATGAGCCGCGTCAACTCCGCGCGCATCGCGGCCATCAAGGCAGAGCATGCCGGCCTGCAGGTGCAAGGTGCGGTCATGGCGTCGGACGCGTTCTTCCCGTTCCGTGATGGCATCGACAATGCAGCTAAAGTGGGTATCAGCGCCGTGATCCAGCCAGGTGGTTCGATGCGCGATGCTGAAGTCATCGCCGCTGCCGACGAAGCTGGCATCGCGATGGTATTCACCGGTATGCGCCACTTCCGCCACTGATAGCAGCGGCAAGCTTTAAGCTGCAAGCTGCAAGCAAGAGCAGGCCCAGTCGCTCCTGCTTGCAGCCACAGCCCCTTGAATCCCTGAGTTGTGAGCATTTGAAAGGATCAGCGCGAACCGCTTTTGCTTGACGCTTGCAGCTTGCAGCTTCTCCGAAGGAGCCTGTAATGAAAGTTTTGATCATCGGCAGCGGCGGCCGTGAGCACGCCCTGGCCTGGAAAGTCGCCCAGGACCCACGCGTCGAGAAAGTATTCGTCGCCCCCGGCAACGCCGGTACCGCCATTGAAGCCAAGTGCGAGAACGTCGCCATCGACGTCACCGCCCTTGAGCAACTGGCAGAGTTCGCCGAGAAGAACGTCGACCTGACCATCGTGGGCCCCGAGGCGCCGCTGGTCATCGGTGTGGTCGACCTGTTCCGCAGCCGCGGCCTGGACTGCTTCGGCCCGACCAAGGGCGCGGCCCAGCTGGAAGGTTCCAAGGCCTTCACCAAGGACTTCCTGGCTCGCCACAAGATCCCGACCGCCGACTACCAGAACTTCACCGAGATCGAGCCGGCCCTGGCCTACCTGCAGGAAAAAGGCGCGCCGATCGTGATCAAGGCCGACGGCCTGGCCGCAGGCAAAGGCGTGATCGTCGCCATGACCCTGGAAGAAGCCGAAGCCGCGGTGCGTGACATGCTCGCGGGCAACGCCTTTGGCGACGCCGGTTCGCGCGTGGTGATCGAAGAGTTCCTCGACGGCGAGGAAGCCAGCTTCATCGTGATGGTCGACGGCCACAACGTGCTGCCAATGGCCACCAGCCAGGACCACAAGCGCGTCGGTGACCAGGACACCGGCCCGAACACGGGCGGTATGGGTGCCTACTCCCCTGCCCCGGTCGTTACCGCCGATGTACACCAGCGCGTGATGGACCAGGTGATCTGGCCGACCGTGCGCGGCATGGCCGAAGAAGGCAACGTGTACACCGGCTTCCTGTATGCCGGCCTGATGATCGACAAGGCGGGCAACCCCAAGGTCATCGAGTTCAACTGCCGCTTTGGCGACCCGGAAACCCAGCCGGTCATGCTGCGCCTGGAGTCGAGCCTGGTGCTGCTGATCGAAGCCGCTTTCGCCAAGGCGCTGGACAAGGTCGAAGCGCAGTGGGACCCCCGCCCAAGCCTGGGTGTGGTGCTGGCTGCCGGCGGTTACCCGGGCGACTACGCCAAGGGCGACGCGATCAGCGGCCTGGAGGCCGCAGCCAAGATCGAAGGCAAGGTGTTCCATGCCGGTACTTCGCTCAAGGACGGCCAGGTAGTGACCAACGGTGGCCGCGTGCTCTGCGCCACGGCCATGGGCAGCACGGTTGCCGATGCCCAGCAGCAGGCTTACCGCCTGGCCAAGGAAGTCACCTGGAACGGTAGCTTCTACCGTACCGACATCGGCTACCGGGCTATCGCCCGCGAGCGCGGTGAACACCAGCAATAACCTTTACCGGATAGCCGCAGCGTCTTGCGCATGCGGCCTTCGGCTCGTCGACAGGGCCCCATCGCGGGCCTTGCCTTCGACTTGGCGCGCCGCGCATAGTTACTACACGGCACATCAGCTAGGAAGGGATCTCGTAGTGCGTCGGCTTCGGATTGCCACAGCTCTGATCGTCAGCTTGCTGACCCTGCTCTGCCTGCTCCCGGCTTCGGCTGACCAAGGCGGAGGCTGGTCCGTTTTGCTCGACGAACAAGCCAACCTGCAATTGAGCGACGTCCGCTCGGATCGCTATCGCAACCAGTTCAGCCCTACTACGCTGAGCGACCTCGATGCCGCACCGGCGCAACAGGCCCTGTGGCTGCACTATCGCCTCGAACCGGGTGACCAGGAGCAACTGCTGCGGGTCTTTGCCCCGGACCTTTCACGCCTGGACCTCTACGCCCTCGACGGCGACAGGCTATTACGCCAACTGCACCACGGGCGCCAGGCCGGCAACGCCAGCACGACCCTGCGCGGCAGCGATCACGTATTGCCCTTGCCAAACAGCCGCAAAGCGGTGGACATCTACCTGCGCCTGGTTTCCGAGCATCAGCTGCGCCCGGCCATCAGCCTGGAGCCTGCGGCAGTCGCCGCTTCAAACCATGGCCAGCCGTTGCTGTTCGGCATGCTCTTCGGCGGCCTGGTCATGCTCATACTGCACAACCTGATCCGCTTTCTGTACACCCGCTCCAGCACCACCCTGATCCTTGCGCTGTACCACGGGCTGATGCTGCTCAGCGGCCTGATCCTGCTCAACCTCAGCGGCCCCTGGTGGCACCTGTGGCACAGCGCGCAAACCCCGGCCGCCTACCTGACCCTGGTACTGGCGGGCCTCGCGGGGCTGTATTTCACCCAGCACTTTTTCTCGCGCTGCAACTCACCGCAGCTCAATCGCTTGCTGCAGGGCGAAATGCTGGTGGCCGGGGTCAGCGGCCTGATCCTGCTGTTCGTGGATACCCTGCCGCTCAACCTGATGACCTACGCCCTGCTGGCCCTGGGCAGTGTGAGCATGCTGCTGGTCAGCAGCTACCACTGGTACAAAGGTTATGCGCCGGCACGCCTGTTCAGCCTGGCCATGGTGGTGTTCAACCTGGGCGGGCTGGTGCTGCTGCCGGCCCTGCTTGGCCTGACCCGCACCTCGACGCCCTGGCTGCTGTGCATTCTGCTCGGGTTGACGGTGGCCAGCGGCCTGCTGCTCAACCTGGCGGTCAGCGAGCGCCTGCGGCGGATGAGCGAAGAGCGCTTCAGCGCCAGCCGCGCACTGGCGGCCAGCGATGCCGAAATCAATGCCAAGGCCGAGTTCCTGGCCAAGATCAGCCATGAAATCCGCACGCCCATGAACGGCGTGCTGGGCATGACCGAACTGCTGCTGGGCACGCCACTGTCGGTCAAACAACGTGACTACGTGCAGACCATCCACAGCGCCGGCAACGAACTGCTCACACTGATCAACGAAATTCTCGACATTTCCAAACTCGAGTCGCGACAGATCGAACTGGACGATGTGCAGTTCGACCTCAATGCCCTGATCGAAGACTGCCTGAACATCTTCCGCGCCAAGGCCGAACAACAGAACATCGAGCTGATCAGCTTCACCCAGCCGCAGGTACC
Source organism: Pseudomonas sp. M2 (assembly GCF_015751845.1). Classification (NCBI taxonomy): domain Bacteria; kingdom Pseudomonadati; phylum Pseudomonadota; class Gammaproteobacteria; order Pseudomonadales; family Pseudomonadaceae; genus Pseudomonas; species Pseudomonas sp. M2. The sequence goes on along the minus strand of NZ_JADOUD010000001.1, from coordinate 3,089,585 downwards.
ACGGGTCATCAGCGGTGACCCGACGCGCCTGCGCCAGGCCCTCTCCAGCCTGCTGGAAAACGCCCTGAAAAATACCGACCAGGGCGAAATCCTCCTGGTCGTTGCACTGGACCAGCGCGGCGAGGTGCCGCGCCTGCGTATCGCCGTGCAGGACAGCGGCGAGCCACTGCCTGCGGCCGAACGTGAAGCCCTGCTGCAGGCAGAGCTGCACAGCCATCACTTCCTTTCCAGCAACAAGCTTGGCGGCCACCTTGGGCTGATCATCGCCAAGCAGTTGATCGGCCTGATGCAAGGCGAGTTCGGCATCAAGAGCAGCACCAGCATGGGCAACACCCTGTGGCTGACCCTGCCGCTCGACCCCTCTCGCCTGGAGCAACCCTTGGCCGACCTCGACAGCCCATTGCGCGACGCCCGGGTGCTGGTGGTGGACGACAACGACACCTGCCGCAAGGTGCTGGTGCAGCAGTGCAGCGCCTGGGGCATGAACGTGAGTGCCGTACCCTCGGGCAAGGAGGCCTTGGCCCTGCTACGGACCAAGGCGCACCTGCGCGACTACTTCGACGCGGTCTTGCTCGACCAGAACATGCCGGGCATGACCGGCATGCAGCTGGCGGCCAAGATCAAGGAAGACCCAAGCCTGAACCACGACATCCTCGTGGTGATGCTCACCGGTATCAGCAATGCACCGAGCAAAGTCATTGCCCGTAATGCCGGGGTCAAGCGCATCCTGGCCAAACCGGTGGCCGGCTACACGCTCAAGACAACTCTGGCCGAGGAGCTGGCCCAGCGCGGCCGCGAACAAACCGTGCCGATGCCGTTGCCCGGCACACCGCCCACCCACGAGCTGCCGGGCGACTTCCGCGTGCTGGTCGCCGAGGACAACAGCATCTCGACCAAGGTGATACGCGGCATGCTGGGCAAACTCAACCTCGAACCAGACACCGCTAGCAATGGCGAGGAAGCCCTGCAAGCCATGAAGGCCCAGCGTTATGACCTGGTGCTGATGGATTGTGAAATGCCGGTACTGGACGGCTTCTCTGCCACCCAGCAACTGCGCGCCTGGGAAGTCGCCAACCAGCGCCAGCGCACCCCGGTGGTGGCGCTGACCGCGCACATCCTGGCCGAACACAAAGAGCGCGCGCGGCTGGCCGGCATGGATGGGCACATGGCCAAGCCGGTGGAGCTGTCGCAATTGCGCGAGTTGATCCAGTATTGGGCAAACCAGCGGGAAGCCAAGACCGATCCGCTGCATACTTCGTAACCGATAAAGCGCTGTAGGAGCGGCCTTGTGTCGCGAAAGGGGTGCGCAGCAGCCCCAATTCCGTGTGGCGCTGCTGAAATTCTGGGGCTGCTGCGCAGCCCTTTCGCGACACAAGGCCGCTCCTACAAAGGACTCACCCTCATGCTTCATGAGTTGTTCAGTGTCTACCTGAAGATGCTGGTGCTCTACAGCCCGTTCTTCGTGCTGTCGTGCTTCATCAGCCTGACCCGTGGCCACTCCAGCAAGGAGCGCAAACAGCTGGCCTGGAAGGTTGCCTTCGCCGCCCTGGTCGCCAGCGTGTTGCTGTACCTGTTCGGGCGGGCGATCTTCGGCATTTTCGGCATAACGGCCGATGCCTTCCGCATCGGCGCCGGCAGCGTGCTGTTCATCTCTGCCTTGGGCATGGCCCAGGGCAAACCGGCCGTGCAGGCCGACAACGTGCAGCAGGACGTGACCATCGTACCGCTGACGATCCCGCTCACCGTAGGCCCGGGCACCATCGGCGCCCTGCTGGTGATGGGCGTCAGCCAGCCGCACTGGGACGACAAGTTGCTGGCCATCGTCAGTATCGCGCTGGCCAGCTTCACCGTGGGCCTGGTGCTGTATCTGTCACACGGGATCGAGCGCATTCTCGGCGATCAAGGCCTGCAGATCGTCAGCCGCCTGATGGGGCTGTTCGTCTGCGCCTTGGCGGCGCAGATCATCTTCACCGGCATCAGGGGCTACCTGGTCGGCTAGCCCTGCCACTCAGGGCGCAACAGGGTACCAGCGCGGGGTATAGACCCACTGCCCACCGTCGGCACGGGCAAAGGTACAGGTCGTGGAAGAACCGACCAGGACCATGGTGCGCATGTCGACCATCTCTGGCGTCAGCTCGGCGAGGGTGACCACCCTGAGCGTCTGCCCCGGCCTGCCGATGTCACGCCCCAGCACCACGGGTGTATTACCATCCCGGTGCTGGCGCACGATTTCCAGCGCGCGCCCAAGCTGCCAAGGGCGCGAACGCGAGATCGGGTTGTAGAAGGCCAGCACCAGGTCGGCCTGGGCCGCCAGGGCCAGCCGATGCTCGATGGTCGGCCACGGTTTGAGGTTGTCCGATAGCGACATCACGCAGAAGTCATGCCCCAGCGGCGCGCCCGCCTGAGCGGCAGTGGCCAGCGAGGCCGAAACCCCCGGCAGGATTTCCAGATCGACACGATGCCAGGCGGGGTCAGTGGACCCGTGCAGCGCTTCCAGCACGGCGGCAGCCATGGCGAATACCCCCGGGTCACCCGACGACACCACCACCACCGAGCGCCCTTGTGCGGCGAGCTCGAAAGCATGACGCGCGCGCTGCATTTCTTCGCGATTGTCGGTGCAATGTTGCACCTGGTCATCGCGGAACGGCCCGGCCATGCGTACGTAGGTTTCGTAACCGAGAATATCTTCGGCGCGTGCCAGCTCGGCTTTGACCGCCGGCACCATCAGCTCGGCGGCGCCAGGGCCAAGGCCGATGACGGCCAGGCGACCACGCCTGTGGCCCAGTTGGTTGACCTTGACAGGCACCGATGCCAGCGCAATGACCAGGCCCCCTTGTTCGATCAGGCGCGCATCCGGCAGTGCTTCGGCGGCCATGCTGACAAGCGTGCTTTCTTTGGCAGCAAAACGCAGTGCGACACCCAGCACCTTGGCCGCTGCCTGCAAGGACGGTTCGGCCATGGCCTGTTCGGCAACCAGCAGGCACGCCAGTGACTGCTCGGCGATGCCCGCCTCACGCAGGGCATCGCTGACGCGTTCAACCAGATCAGGACCGCCCGCATCCACCGCAACCACCACCGAACGTGGGTGGATCAGCAACTCGTCACGGCTGGCCGGGCGCGCAGTGCATCCCACATGAATGGTGCGCTGGGCGGCTTCACTGGCCGGCAATTGGGCGTGAGCCAGCCAAGGCGCATCGCCCTCGATACGTACGGCCTCCCCCGCCAACAGATCGGAGACGAAACGCTTGCCCTGTTCGATATCCGCCAGGGCGTAGCCCTCGGGTGGGTTCAACAGGCAGGTGCCGAAACGCAGCTCGCCACTGGTGGTGATCGCCGCCGCTACGCCCAGCGCCTCACCGATCTCGCGGGCCATGACATTGACGCCGCTCAGCCCGCCAAGCAGCGGCACTACCGCACTGCCGTCCTCGGCCACCGCCAGCACCGGCGGCTCCGCACCTTTCTCGCTGAGCAGGCTGGCCAGGCTACGGATGACGATACCCGCCGCACACAGGGCTATGATCGGCGTGTCTTGTAGATACAGGGCGCGCAGCGTGTCGCCAAATGCTTCGTAATACTGGTCGGCCAGCTCGACCCGGCCGCTCAGGCCATGGATCGTCGCCTGTGGATAATGCTGCTGAATGCGCCGCGCGGTGGCCACGCTGCCAGCGCCGAGCACGATGATTGCCGGTGCCTTGTGCATGCTCATCCCTGCCATTTTTCACCCGGCACGATGATCAGCGAGAAGTACGGTGATGACTGTGGGTCCACCTGGTCCAGCGCGACGATTTTCTGATTTGCCATGGTCGCCCGCTCGACGTACAGCGCTCGCCCGTCCAGGCCCAGTTCGCCCAGCACCTGGCGCACCTTGGGGAAGTTGCGGCCCAGCTTCATGATCACTGCCGCATCGGCATCGGCCAGGCGCCGCGTGAGTTCTTCGGCCGGCAGCACGCCCGACAGCACCGACAGGCTCTGGTTGCGGTAAACCAGGGGTGCTCCCAGTACCGACGCGCCTCCCAGCATCGAGCAGACACCAGGGATCACTTGCGCGTCATAACGCTGCGCCAGACGGTCATGCAGGTACATGTAGGAGCCGTAAAAGAACGGGTCGCCCTCGCAGATCACCGCGACATCGCGGCCGGCATCGAGGTGCTCGGCCACCTGCACGCTGGCCTCGTCATAAAAATCGCTGATGACCTGCTCGTACGACAACGGTGCCGGCAACGCCTCGGTGGTCACCGGATAGACCAGCGGCAGCAGCGTTTGCGCTGGCTGCAGGTGCGCCTCGATGATGCCGAAGGCATTGCCACGCTTGCCCTTGGCCACGAAGTAGGCGACCACTGGGGCCTCGCGCAGCAAGCGCAGGGCCTTGAGGGTGATCAGCTCAGGGTCGCCAGGGCCTACGCCCAGGCCCAGCAGACGTCCACGCGGCGCCATCATTCCACCTCCGTGGCGAGGGCATTGACCGCGGCAGCAGCCATCGCGCTACCGCCCAGGCGGCCCTGCATGATCACGAACGGGACGCCCCGGCTGTCGGCGGCGAGCATGGCCTTGGACTCCGCCGCACCGACGAAGCCAACCGGGAAACCGAGGATAAGCGCAGGCTTTGGTGCACCTGCATCGATCATTTCCAGCAAGTAGAACAGTGCGGTCGGCGCGTTGCCGATCACCACCACGCTGCCCTCCAGGTAAGGCCGCCACAGCTCCAGAGCCACCGCCGAGCGGGTATTGCCGGCATCTTTGGCCAGGGCCGGGACACTCGGGTCGCGCAGGGTGCAGATCACCTTGTTGTCGGCGGGCAGGCGTGCACGGGTGATGCCTTCGGCGACCATGTGCGCATCGCAGAGGATCGGCGCGCCGTTGGCCAGGGCCTGGCGCCCGGCGCGGCCGGCACCTTCGGAGAACTGCAGGCCGTCGATGGCCTCGACCATGCCACAGGCATGGATCACACGTACGGCGAGTTTCTCGAGGTCTGCGGGGATCCGCTCGAGCCGGGCCTCCTCACGGATGATCCGGAAGGAATTGCGATAGATCTCCTGACCATCGCGGATGTAATCAATCATCAAGGTGCTCCGTCGGCAGGTCGAGCATGGCGCCTGCTTCGTTCAAGGTGAGGTTGGCGGCGCGCAGGGCACCGAAGCCCGGCAGGCGCGCGTCACGCAAATAGAGGTCATAGCGGCCCGGCGAGCGGGCCAGCAGTGTGGCCGGGGCGACATGGGCCACGGCGCAGGATCGGGGGCAACCAGACAGGTGCACACTGGCAGGGGCGCCAGCGGGCAACAGGGCCGCCAGGGCCAGGGCATCGGCCTTGGTTTCGCCGTGCGCCTTGGCGCAGCCGCTGGCGCCGGTGCAGGCAACCAGGCGGGCCAAGGGTTCATGGCTGTGGCAGAGCAGGCCCAGGGCCGACAACTCACGTTGCGCCGGGGCGATGCTCGCGCCAGCTACAGAGGTCAGCATCAGGCTCTGCCAGGGGCTCAGGCGCAGGCTGCCATCACCGTGTTCACGCGCGATTCGCGCCGCACCGCGCAGCATGTCGGCGCTGAGCCTGCCAAGCGGCGGGGCAACGCCCAGGGCCATGCCCTGCAGCTGCTCAACGGCACCCAGCCATGGGCTGTTGCCCGCTTTGCGGCGCCAATCGAGCACGGCATCATCCCGGCGGATCGCCAGCCCTAGCCCCTCGATGAATCGCTCCACTGAGCAGTTTTCAAGCAACTGGCGCATGCGCGCCTGGTCCGGGCTGGCCAGGTCGAGGAAGCGCTCAAGCACTGCGCGCACCAGCGCCAGCCCCTGTTCCACCGGCACCGCACCCAGCACCTGGCCGTCAGCCGGGCAACCGGCCAGGCCGAAAGCCAGCCAGGTGCGTTGCTCGAGTCGTAATGCTGAAAGCCACAGATCGTGTGGGTGCTCAAGCATCGCCAGGCCTTCGCCGCCGTCCAGTTGCACCGCGAACTTGGCCGATAACTGGTGAAAGCGCGGTGTGCCTTGCAGCATGTCGAGGATGTGTTCGGCCAGGGGACGAACATCCAGCACCATCAAGGGGTCATGCCCGGCCAAGGGGCTGAGCATCAGGTTGCGCACATCGTCACTGGCAGCATCGCGTGGGCCCAGGCCTGCTGCCAGCAGGCTTTCGATCAGGCCGGCGTGATCGTCGCCAATGCCACGGACCTGCAGGTTGCCGCGGTTGGTCGCCTCGATCACGCCACCGGCGAAACGCTCGGCAGCCGCCGCCACGGCATCGGCCTGATCGGCCAGCAACAGCCCACCGGGCAGCTTGATCCGGCAGATCCCGCCATCAAGGGCACTGACGATGCGCCACAACCCCGGGCAAGCCGAGGGACGGGGCGATACGGGTGGGGTATGGACCTGCTTCAAAGGGACGTCCGGCAATCGCTGAAAATGCGCTTGAGTGTAGAAGGCGCGGTATTATGCCTGCTTTGTCCGGCGGCATGAAAAGCCGGTGGTCGAGCATCGCTGGCGATTGAACAGAAATTCATCACCGCGTCGCCCCCTTTGCCGGCTTAGGGGGGCGATGCGCCCCCAAAAATGGCGGATCAGAAACACATGACACCCTGGCTGACAGTAGTAGGCATCGGCGAAGACGGCTTCAGCGGCCTGGGCAAGCAGGCCCGACGCGCCCTGCTCGGCGCTTCGCGGATCATCGGCAGCCCACGTCAGCTGGCCCTGCTGCCGCGCTGCGTAAGCGCCGCCCGCGAACATTGGCCGAGCCCGTTCTCGCTCGCCCCGGTACTGGCTCGGCGCGGTGAGCAGGTGTGCGTGCTGGCAAGCGGTGACCCAATGTTCTACGGCGTCGGCGCCAGCCTGGCGCGGCAGGTGCCGGCCCAAGAGCTGCAGGTACTGTCGATGCCCTCCTCTTGCGCCCTGGCCGCTGCCCGCCTTGGCTGGCCGCTGCAGGATGTGCAGGTGGTGTCTCTGGTCGCGCGCCCCCTGGCCTCTCTCAACGCCCACCTTTACAGCGGCATGCGCCTGCTGGTGCTGAGCAACGACGGGGATAGCCCGGCAGCCATCGCCGCCCTGCTGCGCGAGCGCGGTTTCGGGCCAAGCCGCCTGCAGGTGTTCGAGCACCTCGGCGGCCCTGCCGAACGCCACTTGGTGGGCATCGCCGATGACTGGGCCCAGCCTCAGGTCGCCGCGCTGAACCTGGTTGCCATCGAGTGCCAGGCTGCTGCCGACGCTCCGCGGCTGTCACGCGCAGCCGGCCTGCCGGACGATGCTTTCCGTCATGACGGCCAGCTGACCAAACGTGACGTACGGGCCATCACCCTGGCCCGCCTGGCCCCACAACCAGGCGAGTTGCTGTGGGACGTGGGCGCAGGCTGTGGCTCGATCGGCATCGAGTGGATGCGCGCCCACCCCGCCTGCCGAACACTGGCAATCGAAGCTGACGAGGGCCGTCAGGGCTTCATCGAGTACAACCGTGATGCCCTTGGCGTTCCCGGCCTGCAACTGGTGCGCGGCACGGCACCGCAGGCCTTGGCCGGGCTGGAGCGCCCGGATGCGATCTTCATCGGCGGCGGCGTCACCCGCGAAGGCGTGCTGCCGTTGTGCTGGGAGCGGCTGCGCCCCGGGGGGCGCCTGGTGGCCAATGCCGTGACACTGCAAAGCGAACTGGCACTGGCGCACTTTCGCCAACAGCATGGCGGTGAACTGACGCGCATCCATGTCGCCCAGGCCCAGCCATTGGGCGCCTTCGACACGTGGCGCCAGGCATTGCCGATCACCTTGCTCGACGTGGTGAAGCCCCACGATGCGTGAAGAAACCCGCGAACAACCTGCGCCACTGCGCAGCGGCCTGACCACTGGCAGCTGCGCCACTGCCACCAGCCTGGCGGCAGCGCGCCTGCTGCTCACCGGTGTGTGCGCTGACGCCGTGAGCATCACCTTGCCCAAGGGCAAGGTGGTGCAGATGCGCCTGGAGTTCTGCCGCCGCGAGGGCGAGCGCGCCGAAGCCGGCACACTCAAGGATGCCGGCGACGACCCCGATGTCACCCATGGCGCGTTGCTCTACAGCCAGGTGCGCCTGCAGGAAGAACCGGGCATACGCTTTGTCGCAGGCGTGGGTGTCGGTACCGTCACCCGCCCCGGGCTGGTGCTCGCCGTGGGCGAGCCGGCGATCAACCCGGTACCGCGGCGCATGATCAGTGAACACCTGCAGCAACTGGCCGACGACTGCGCCTACCGCGGCGGCTTCGAAGTCACGGTCAACGTACAGGGCGGCGAGCAGTTGGCGCTCAAGACCATGAACCCGCGCCTGGGCATCCTCGGCGGGCTGTCGATTCTCGGTACCAGCGGCATCGTGCGGCCCTTCTCCTGCGCAGCCTACATCGCCTCCATCCACCAGGGCATCGATGTGGCCCACACCAATGGCTATACCCATATCGCCGCCTGCACCGGCAATGCCAGCGAAGACACCATGCGCCGCGTGTACGGCCTGCCGGAAATTGCCCTGATCGAGATGGGCGACTTTGTCGGCGCGGTGCTCAAGCACCTGCGCAAGGTGCCGGTGCCACGCCTGTCACTGTGCGGTGGCTTTGGCAAGATCAGCAAGCTGGCCGCCGGGCACATGGACCTGCACAGCCGCCACTCGAGCATCGACCTGCCGCAACTGGCCGGGTGGGCCGCGGACATCGGCGCCGATGCCGACCTGCAGGCAGCGATCATGGCCGCCAACACCAGCCAGCAAGCCCTGGCCCTGGCACACGCCGCCGGCATCGCCCTGGGCGACGCGGTCTGCGCCCACGCCCTGGCGTTCGCCCGCAGCGTGGTGCCCGCACAGGTGCAGGTGGAAGTGTTCGCCATCGACCGCCAGGGCGGCATCGTCGGCAAGGCAGGTGTGCAATGAACCGGCGCATCCTGCTGCTGGGCGGTGTCACCGAGGCACTGGCCATCGCCCGTCAGCTTGGCCCGGAGCATGTCTACAGCCTGGCTGGCATCGGCCGGGTGCCGCAGGGCCTGGCCTGCCAGGTGCGGGTCGGCGGCTATGGCGGGGCCGAAGGCCTGGCCGCCTACCTGCGCGAGGCGGGTATCACCCTGCTGATAGACGCCACCCACCCCTATGCCGCGCAGATCAGCCACAATGCCGCCGCCGCCGCACGGGCCGTGGGCATCCCGTGCTGGGCCTTGCGGCGCCCGGCATGGCAGGCCCAGCCCGGTGACGACTGGCGCGAAGTGGAGGATTGGGCGGGGCTGATCCATGCACTCAAGCCGTTCCGTCGGCCTTTGTTCACCTTGGGGCGCGAGCCGCTGCAGCATCTGGACGAGATTCCGCCAGAGCAGTTCTGGACCCTCAGGGCGTTGCAGGCCTGCCCTGGTAATGATCGCTGCGAAGTGATCGGTGCGCGGGGGCCGTTTCACCTTGACGATGAGCGGGTGCTGTTCGCACGGCGCGATATCGATGTGCTGGTCAGCAAGAACAGCGGCAGCGTGGCGACCGAGCCCAAGCTTGAGGTGGCGCGGGAGCTGGGGGTTCCAGTACTCATTCTGAAGCGCCCCACACTTCCACAGGTCGATGCTGAGTTCACCCGGTACTGCCTGTTGCTCAGCGCCCTGCATCTATGACGGGCAGCCTTTGGCAACGTATATCCCATTGACATATACCTTGCGGAATTTAAACTTCAGTCACAGTTTGCCGCTTCCAGGGAGGCCCATCATGGAGCAAGGTGCTGTCTTCAAAAGCAATCGTAGCCAGGCCATCCGCTTGCCGAAATCTGTCGCATTTCCCGAAGAGGTGACCCGCGTGGATATTGTTGCAGTGGGTCGAACACGCATCATCACCCCCGCTGGTGAATCATGGGATAGCTGGTTTGACGGCGAAGATGCGAGCCCGGACTTCATGGCCAGCCGCGACCAACCTGCCGACCAGGAACGTGAAGGGTTTTAATGCTCAAGTACATGCTCGATACGAATATCTGCATCTTCACGATCAAGAACAAACCCCAGGTAGTTCGTGAAGCGTTCAACCGCCACCATGGTCAGCTGGCAATCAGCACCGTCACACTGATGGAGCTGGTTTACGGTGCAGAGAAATCGGCCGCTCCTGCACGAAATCTCTCGATTGTGGAGGGTTTCGTAGCGCGTCTTGAAGTACTCGACTATGACAGCCATGCAGCAGAACACAGCGGGCAGCTTCGCTCAGAACTGGCGAAGGCCGGTACGCCCATCGGCCCTTTCGATCAGTTGATTGCCGGGCATGCCCGCGCGCGGGGGCTTACCTTGGTAACCAACAACCTGCGAGAGTTCATGCGCGTTCCGGGGTTGCGGGTTGAGGATTGGCTGGCCACGCCAGGGTAAAAGACGTAGCCCTTTCCATATTCCGACAGTGGCTATCGACCATCGCTGCGCTGTGACCAGATACATTCATATGGCCGTTGGCCCGTCGTCAGTCTTAAACTCAACCCCCCTCCCCTCCGGAAAGCGTCAACCATATGGAAATGCAATGGTGGATCTGGCTGGTCTTCGGCATCGCGCTGATCCTGCTCGAACTGGTCCTGCCCACGTTCTTCATCATCTGGTTCGGCATCGGTGCCGTGCTGGTGTCGCTCATCTCGCTCGCCGCCCCCAGCCTGCAACTGGACATGCAGGTACTGTCGTGGGTGCTGTTCTCGTCGGTCACCACGGCACTCTGGTTCAAGCTGTTCCGGCGCAAGCAGCCGGATGTGCGCTGGACCGCCGACAGCGTGATCGGCGAAGTCGGGCTGCTGATCAGCAGCGTTTCGCAATTCCAGAAAGGCCGTGTGCGGTTCCAGAAACCGATCCTGGGCAATGAGGAATGGATCTGCGTCGCTGACAGCGACATCCCGTCAGGCGAGCGTGTACGTCTCGTCGCCATCGAAGGCAATACTGCCCGGGTCATCCGGGCCTGACCGCATTAAAAGGAAGTTCGCATCATGACCAGCCTTATCGTCGTCGGCACCCTCGCCGTTTTCGTCCTGATCACTGTCTTCAAGGGTGTACGCATCGTACCCCAGGGGGAGGAGTGGATCGTCGAGCGCCTGGGCCGCTACCACAGCACACTCAAGCCCGGCCTGAACATCGTCATCCCGTACATGGACGTGGTCGCCTATCGCCTGCCGACCAAGGACATCATCCTCGATGTGCAGGAGCAGGAAATCATCACTCGCGACAATGCGGTGATCGTCGCCAATGCACTGTGTTTCGCCAAAGTGGTCGACCCACAGAAGGCCTCCTATGGCGTGCAGAATTTCTCGTTTGCCGTCACCAGCCTGACCATGACATCGCTGCGCGCCATCGTCGGCGCCATGGACCTGGACGAAGCGTTGTCCAGCCGCGAGCAGATCAAGGCACGCCTGCGAGAGGCGATGTCCGAACAGACCGAAGACTGGGGCGTGACCGTGCGCTCGGTAGAAATCCAGGACATCAAGCCATCGGAAAACATGCAGCTGGCCATGGAACGTCAGGCGGCGGCCGAACGTGAACGTAAAGCCGACGTGACCCGTGCCGAAGGTGCCAAGCAGGCCGCCATTCTCGAGGCCGAAGCCCGCCTGCAGTCGGCCAAGCTCGATGCCGAGGCGCAAATCAACCTTGCCGAGGCTTCGGCAAAGGCGATTTCGCTGGTCAAGGACGCGGTGGGAAACGAGACGGTGCCAGCCATGTACCTGCTGGGTGAGCGCTATGTCGGCGCCATGGAGAACCTGGCCAGCAGCAACAATGCCAAGGTGGTGGTGCTGCCGGCTGATTTGCAAGAGACCGTGCGTGGCTTGATGGGCCGTAACAAGGCTTGATGCTGCTGTAGCTTCATGGCCGGCTTGCCGGCCATGGGCTGCACAGCAGCCCCATCGACCCGCCTGCGTCACTTCACCGCACCCCATCATTTTTACCTATACTGCGCCGTACAATACCCGCCACGATTCCTGACCGGATCTCTCCATGCCCCCACGTCGGCACATCGCCTGGATAGCCTGCCTCGCAGTGCTGTTCAACCTGCTGGCCATGCCGCTGTCCTCTGCCGCGCCCAAGGGCCCGGCCGAGCAGCTGCTGTGGGGGGCTTTCTGTTCCAGCATGGCAGGCAAGGCCAAGGTCGACGTCCAGGCACTGGCCAAGATCGACCTCGGCACGCAAAACGACGAGCATTCCAACATGCAGCACTGCTGGTGCTGTTCGGGAGCCTCGCCGCTGCTGGCCCTGCCAGGTTATCCGCCACAACTGCACAACCCGCCCACGTTGCTGGCCGCGCATGTTCCACCGCCAGCCGATTACCAAATGACGCCGCGCCAACTCTGGCCCGCGCTCAACCCCCGCGCCTCTCCCCTGGTCTGAGTTCATCACGCTGTCTGCCTGAACCTGAACAGAACGGAGACTTACACCATGCTCAAGCAAGCTCTCGTAGTGGCCGCACTGCTGCTGCCCAGCGCCTTCGCCAACGCCCATGAATACACCGTGGGCGACCTGCATATCGCCCACCCCTGGTCGCTGCAACTGCCGCCGAACGCGCCCAATGTGGCCGCCTATTTCATCGTGCACAACAACGGCAAGGTCGATGACCGCCTGCTCAGCGTGGACAGCCCCATCACTGCTGACGCACAACTGCACGAACACGTGATGAGTGCCAACGGCGCCATGAAGATGCAGCAGGTGCCCAATGTAGTAGTGCCCGCCGGCAAGGACGTGGTCTTCGCCCCCAGCGCCTATCATGTGATGCTGATGCAGCCCAAGGACCGTAGCCTGCTCAGCGACGGCAAGCGCTTCCCGCTGACCCTGCATTTTGAGAAGGCAGGCGACATCACGGTCGACGTGGCTGTGCAGAGGCAGGCCCCGGCGGACCAGCCGCACGAACACGCACACTGACATTCGCTGACTGGCGCTCGCCTTCATGAGCCTGCCATGCAACAGACGCAGCCGTACCACCCGCCCTGAACGCAGGCGCGTCGGTGGCGGCTGGCTGAGCCTGTTCGCCATGTGGATGATCTTTATCGGCCCGCTGATTTCCCAGTCGATGCCGATGGATCATCACGCGGGCATGAGCATGCCGATGGGCATGGCTCTGTCCTCGGAACACGGGCACGCCAGCGACTCGCATCACGGCCACGGCGACGATGGCCAACTGCATGTGATGTGGGAAAAATGCGGCTACTGCAGCCTGCTGTTCAACTGCCCTGCATTACCGCAGACCTTCAGCCCACTCGTTGCCGGGCACGCCCTGCCCGTCACCCTCATCCCTGCGGCAACCCTTCAGGGCCATGCCCGACAGGCCATATTCCCCGGTGCGCGCAGCCGCGCGCCACCGCCTTCGATCAGCGTCTGAATCCCTGCTGCCGCACGGAGCCTGAAGGCTCCGTGCCCACCCATGACTGATCGACTGGAATCACTATGTCCGGCTGCACCCCTGTATTCGCCCCCTCTCTGCGAGGGACATTCGCCGTGTTGTGCGGGTCGCTGCTCGCACCCATGGCCCTGGCCGCCGAACCTGGCCATGAAACGCACGAGCAAGCGCCGCCCGAGCTGAGCCCGACGGTGATCACCGCCATCGCACCCAGCTCGCCCCTGACGGTCGTCACCAACCCCAAAGACCCGCGCCAGCCCGTGCCGGCCAGCGATGGTGCCGATTACCTCAAGACCATCCCTGGCTTTTCAGCCATCCGCGCCGGTGGCACCAACGGTGACCCGGTGCTGCGCGGCATGTTCGGTTCGCGCCTGAACATCCTCACCAACGGTGGTGTGATGCTCGGTGCCTGCCCCAACCGCATGGACGCACCGACCTCTTACATCGCGCCGGAAACCTATGACCGCCTCACCGTTATCAAAGGCCCGCAAAGCGTGATCTGGGGCCCCGGCGGCTCGGCCGGGACCATCCTTTTCGAACGTGAACCGGAAAAATTCGGCACCCTCGGCAGCCGGATCAACGCCAGCCTGCTGGCCGGCTCCAACGGCCGCTTCGACCAGGTGCTCGACGCCGCCGCAGGCAATAGCCAGGCTTATGCGCGCTTCGTCGGCAACCAGTCGCGCTCGGACGACTACCACGACGGCAACGGCGACACCGTGCCTTCGCGCTGGGACAAATGGAACGGCGATGTGACCCTGGGCTGGACGCCCGACCAGGACACCTTGCTCGAACTCACCGCCGGTAAGGGTGACGGCGAGGCCCGCTATGCCGGCCGTGGCATGGACGGCTCGCAGTTCAAGCGCGAAAGCCTAGGCCTGCGCTTTGAAAAGTCCAACCTAGGCGAGGTGCTCGACAAGGTCGAGGCACAGGTCTATTACAACTACGCCGACCACGTGATGGACAACTACAGCCTGCGCACCCCATCGGGCAGCGGCATGATGGGCATGCCCATGGTCAGCAATGTCGACCGCCGCACAATGGGCGCACGCATCAAGGCCACCTGGCGCTGGGCCGACGTGCAACTGATCAGTGGCATCGACGCACAGACCAACGAACATCGCCAGCGTGGCGGCATGGGCGTTGATGCGCACAAGGGCCAGCCCTGGACCAAGGATGCCGACTTCCATAACTATGGGGCCTTTGGTGAACTGACCTGGTACGCCACAGGGGTTGACCGGCTGATCACCGGCGCCCGTCTCGATCGCGCCTCCGCCCGCGACTTCCGGGCTGGCAGCGCTACCGAGGGTGATACCCGCGCCGATACCCTACCCAGCGGTTTCGTGCGTTATGAGCACGACCTTGCGGCGGTGCCGGCCACCACTTACATCGGCCTTGGCCATGCCCAGCGTTTCCCCGACTATTGGGAGCTGTTCTCGCCCAAGCTGGCGCCCTCTGGCGCCGCCAACGCCTTCGACGGCATCAAGCCAGAAAAGACCACCCAGCTCGACTTCGGTATCCAGTACCGCGACGAGCGCCTTGAAGCCTGGGCTTCGGGTTATGTCGGGCAGATCCGCGACTACATCCTGTTCGACTACCGTACCGGCATGATGGGCATGAGCACCTCCCAGGCGCAGAACATCGACGCCCGCATCATGGGTGGCGAACTGGGCGCCGCCTACAAGCTGACGGAAACCTGGAAGGCCGATGCGACCCTGGCCTACGCCTGGGGCAAGAACAGCAGTGACGGCAAGGCACTGCCGCAGATGCCACCACTGGAAAGCCGCATGGGCCTGACCTACAGCCGCGACACCTGGAGCGCCGGGGCCTTGTGGCGGCTGGTGGCTGCACAGAACCGCATCGCCGAAAACCAGGGCAATGTGGTCGGCAAGGACTACGAAAAAAGCGCCGGGTTCGGCGTGTTCTCGCTCAATGGCGCCTACAAGGTGAACAACAACCTCAAGCTCAGCGCAGGCGTCGACAACCTGTTCGACAAGGCTTACGCCGAGCACCTGAACCTGGCCGGGAACGCCGGGTTCGGCTACCCGGCTTCCGATCCACAGCCGGTCAACGAGCCGGGCAGGACGTTCTGGACCAAGGTCGATTTCAGCTTCTGACAACAACAACGGGCGCAGCCGCTGGTTGCGCCCCTCAGCTGGTCAAACAGGAGGTTCCCATGAGCGGAACACGCGTTTCATTCTACAACCTGGCCTGGCGCTGGCATTTCTATGCGGGGCTGTTCGTCGCTCCGTTCATGATCCTGCTGGCGATTACCGGGATCATCTACCTGTTCAAACCGCAGCTGGACCCACTGCTGTACCGTGACCTGATGGTGGTCGAGGCCAGCCATCACCGCCAGGGCGCCGACGTGATGCTGGCCGAAGTGCGCCAGGCCTACCCCAAAGGCCATGTGGGCCAATATCTGCCACCCATCAATGCCGAGCGCAGCGCGCAGTTCGTGGTGCATGACGGTGGGCGCGAACTGAATGTGTTCGTCAACCCGTATAGCGGCAAGATCCTGGGCGAACAGGATGCCAAGCAGAACCTGCAGGCGGTCGCCCGCGCCCTGCATGGCGAGCTGATGGTCGGTACGCTCGGTGACCGACTGGTGGAACTGGCAGCCGGCTGGGGCATCGTGCTGGTGGTGTCCGGCCTGTACCTGTGGTGGCCGCGCGGGCGCAGCGGCAGTGGCGTGCTGTGGCCACGGCTGTCGGCGCGTGGCCGGCTGCTCTGGCGCGACCTGCACGCGGTCAGCGGCTTCTGGGGCTCGGCCCTGCTGCTGCTGATGCTGCTCAGCGGCATGACCTGGACCGGCCTGTGGGGCAAACAGTACGCCGACCTGTGGAACCGCTTCCCGGCGGCCATGTGGAATGACGTGCCCAAGTCCGATCAACAGGCCGGTGAACTGAACAGCGCCCACCGCCAAACGGTGCCCTGGGCCATGGAAAACACGCCGATGCCGCAGTCCGGTGCGCATGCCGAACATGCCGGGCACCACATGATGTCGAACAGGCCAGCGGCCCCTCAGGTGAGCCTGCAGCAGGTACAGGACCTCGCCACCGCGCGCGAGGTGGAACCCGGCTACAGCATCACCGTGCCGACCACTGCCGATGGCGTATTCACCATCGCCGTGTTCGCCGACGACCCGCGCAACGATGCCACCCTGCATGTCGATCAGTACACCGGCAAGGTGCTGGCCGACGTGCGCTGGCAGGACTACAGCCCGGTGGCCAGGGCGACCGAGCTGGGCGTCATGCTGCACGAGGGCAAGATGTTCGGCGTGCTGAACCAGATCATCATTCTGCTGGTGTGCCTGATGATTTTGCTGGGCTCGGTGAGTGGGCTGATGATGTGGTGGAAACGCCGGCCGGCCGGAGGCCTGGGGGTGCCGGCGCTGCGCCATGACCTGCCGCGCTGGAAGGCGGCTGTCGGGGTGATGCTGGTACTTGGGGTGATGTTCCCGCTGGTGGGGGTGTCGATGGTCGTGATGTGGGTGGTGGACAGCCTGGTGGTAAGGCGCAGGGTGCTGGCCAGCACTTGAGGCCATTGGGGCTGCTGCGCAGCCCTTTCGCGACACAAGGCCGCTCCTACAGACGACCGCGTTGGCCTTGTGTCGCGAAAGGGCCGCACAGCGGCCATCTGCTACTGAAAAGTCGAGTCGATCTGTCGCGCCCCGATTTGGGACGCGCGTGTTAGCCTACGCGGCTTTCACAAAAAGACTGACCCTCAATGGAATGCAGCCAATGACCCGGACCTCTTCCCCTCCTGCTCAAGCGCAGCACCTGCAGCGTAACCTGACCAACCGCCACATCCAGCTGATCGCCATCGGTGGCGCCATCGGCACCGGCCTGTTCATGGGCTCGGGCAAGACCATCAGCCTGGCGGGGCCGTCGATCATCTTCGTCTACATGATCATCGGCTTCATGCTGTTCTTCGTCATGCGCGCCATGGGCGAACTGCTGCTGTCGAACCTCAACTACAAGTCGTTCATCGATTTCTCGGCCGACCTGCTCGGCCCCTGGGCCGGCTACTTCACCGGCTGGACCTACTGGTTCTGCTGGGTGGTCACCGGCATTGCCGACGTGGTTGCCATTGCCGCCTACACGCAGTTCTGGTTCCCGGACCTGCCACAGTGGATACCCGCCCTGACCTGCGTTGCAGTACTGCTGTCGCTTAACCTGGTTACCGTGAAGATGTTCGGCGAAATGGAGTTCTGGTTCGCCCTGATCAAGATCGTCGCCATCCTCGGCCTGGTCGCCACCGGCCTGTACATGGTCTTCACCGGTTTCGAGTCGCCGAGCGGGCGCACCGCGCAGCTGGCCAACCTGTGGAACGACGGCGGCATGTTCCCCAACGGCCTGATGGGCTTTTTCGCCGGCTTCCAGATTGCCGTGTTCGCCTTCGTCGGCATCGAGCTGGTCGGCACTACCGCCGCCGAAGCCAAGAACCCTGAACGCACCCTGCCAAGGGCGATCAACTCGATCCCGATCCGTATCATCGTGTTCTACGTGCTGGCACTGATCGCGATCATGGCTGTGACCCCATGGCGCGATGTGGTGCCGGGCAAGAGCCCGTTCGTCGAGCTGTTCGTGCTGGCCGGCCTGCCAGCGGCGGCGAGCATCATCAACTTCGTGGTGCTGACCTCGGCGGCCTCGTCGGCCAACAGCGGCGTGTTTTCCACCAGCCGCATGCTCTTCGGCCTGGCCCAGGAAGGCGACGCACCGCGCGCATTCGAAAAACTGTCGAGCCGCGCCGTACCGGCCAACGGCCTGTACTTCTCGTGCACCTGCCTGCTGCTTGGCGCGGTGCTGATCTACATGGTGCCGAACGTGATCGAAGCATTCACCCTGGTCACCACGGTTTCGGCAGTGCTGTTCATGTTTGTCTGGACGCTGATCCTGCTGTCGTACCTGAAGTACCGCAAAACCCGTGCGGCGCTACACCAGGCATCGACCTACAAGATGCCGGGCGGGCGCTTCATGTGCTACGTGTGCCTGGCGTTCTTTGCCTTTATCCTGGTGCTGCTGAGCCTGGAAGCGGACACCCGCTCTGCGCTGATCGTCACGCCGATCTGGTTCGTGTTGCTGGCCGTCACCTACCAGGGTGTGCGTAGCAAGCGCCATCCGCGGACAGCTGTACGCAACAGCTGATGCACTCCGGGGCTGCCTTGCAGCCCCAATCCTGTGCACACAAACATCTCAAGCACCAACCTGGACCTTGCAAACGCCCCAACACCTCGCACAGCCCTTCTATTACGCACCTTTTGCCGTTCGGCACACCCCTTGCAACAGCCCCCTCCGCTTGGCCAACACAAAAAAACTCAGCGGAGAGAGCACATGAAGCGTCGCAGTCTGATCAAGGCCTTTACCCTCAGCGCATCGATTGCGGCGATGGGCCTTAGCTGGAGCATCCAGGCCGCCGAGACCATCAAGGTCGGCATCCTGCATTCGCTGTCCGGGACCATGGCGATTTCCGAAACATCGCTCAAGGACATGGCGCTGATGACCATCGACGAGATCAACGCCAAGGGCGGGGTCAACGGCAAGATGCTCGAACCGGTGGTGGTCGACCCTGCATCCAACTGGCCACTGTTCGCCGAAAAGAGCCGCCAGTTGCTGACCCAGGACAAGGTCGCGGTGGTGTTCGGCTGCTGGACCTCGGTGTCACGCAAGTCGGTGCTGCCCGTGTTCGAAGAGCTCAACGGCTTGCTGTTCTACCCGGTGCAGTACGAAGGTGAAGAGATGTCGCCGAACGTCTTCTACACCGGCGCCGCGCCCAACCAGCAAGCGATCCCGGCCGTGGAATACCTGATGAGCGAAGACGGCGGCAGCGCCAAGCGTTTCTTCCTGCTCGGCACCGACTACGTCTACCCGCGCACCACCAACAAGATCCTGCGCGCCTTCCTGCACAGCAAAGGCGTGGCCGACAAGGATATCGAAGAGGTCTACACGCCGTTCGGCCACGCCGATTACCAGACCATTGTCGCCAACATCAAGAAGTTCTCGGCAGGCGGCAAAACCGCCGTTATCTCCACCGTCAACGGCGACTCCAACGTACCGTTCTACAAGGAACTGGCCAACCAGGGCCTGAAAGCCACCGACGTACCGGTGGTGGCGTTCTCGGTGGGTGAAGAGGAACTGCGCGGCATCGACACCAAGCCACTGGTAGGCCACCTCGCCGCCTGGAACTACTTCGAATCGGTGGATAACCCGGTCAACCAGAAGTTCGTCGCCGACTGGAAAGCCTACGCCAAAGCCAAGAACCTGCCGGGTGCCGACAAGGCCGTGACCAACGACCCGATGGAAGCCACTTACGTGGGCATCCACATGTGGGCGCAAGCGGCGGAAAAAGCCAAGTCCACCGATGTCGACAAGGTACGCGAAGCCCTGGGTGGGCAAACCTTCAAGGCACCGTCCGGCTTCACCCTGACCATGGACAAGACCAACCACCACCTGCACAAGCCGGTGATGATCGGCGAAATCCAGGATGACGGGCAGTTCAGCGTGGTCTGGGAAACCGAACAGCCGCTGCGCGCGCAGCCGTGGAGCCCGTTCATTCCGGGCAACGACAAGCGCCCTGACTATGCAGTGAAAGGCAACTGAGTGCACTGGGGCTGCGCTGCAGCCCCTTCGTTGGCAAGCCAGCTTCCACAGGGCCCTGAGAACAGCACCACCCTGTGGGAGCCGGCTTGCCGGCGATGAATCCACCGCCGATTTCCAGGATTGCCCGCATGCTCAGACTCCTCCTCACCCTGCTGCTCCTGCTGCCCCTGGCAACCCAGGCCAGCGAGGGCGAATTCTTCCTCACCGCCAAGCCCGCCGAGCAGGCTCGCCTGCTCGAAGGCTGGGCGGCGCAACCCGAAGCCGCGCGCCTGCCGCTGCTGGAAAACCTGCGCCAGGGCCGCATCGCAGCCGATGACACCCGCAAGGTGCGCCTTAACAACCGCCTGCGCGGCCTGATCGATAACGCCCTGGCCAGCCACCAGTTGCTCAGCGACAACAGCGACACTCGCCTGACCGCCGCCCAGCAACTGCAAAAAAGTGCACAACCGGCGCAAATGGCATTCCTCGACCGGCGCTTTGCCAGCGAACCCGACACTACCGTGCACGCAGCGCTTGGCCTGGCACTGGCCAACCTGCAACTGGGCGCCAGCGAGCCAGCCGTGCGCCTGGCGGCGGTACGCCTGCTCGGCGAAACCGGCGACCCGCTGGCCCGCACCCGCCTGGAGGCCTTGCTGCAACCCGATGTGGAAACCGACGCAGGCGTGCGCACTGCCGCTGAAACAAGCCTGGCGCAGGTCAAACGCAAACTGCTGTTCGGTGAGCTGCTCGGCCAGGCTTTCAGCGGCCTGTCGCTGGGTTCGATCCTGCTGCTGGCGGCCCTTGGCCTGGCGATCACCTTCGGGCTGCTGGGCGTGATCAACATGGCCCACGGTGAGATGCTCATGCTCGGTGCTTACAGCACCTACATGGTCCAGGTGCTGCTGCAGCGCTACGCGCCAGGCGCAATCGAGTTCTACCCGCTGATTGCGCTGCCAGTGGCCTTCGCCGTAAGCGCCGGGGTGGGCATGGCCCTGGAGCGCACGGTAATCCGCCACCTCTACGGCCGCCCGCTGGAAACCCTGCTGGCGACCTGGGGCATCAGCCTGATGCTGATCCAGGCCATCCGCTTGCTGTTCGGCGCGCAGAACGTCGAGGTCAGCAACCCGGCCTGGCTGTCTGGTGGCATCCAGCTGCTACCCAACCTGGTGCTGCCCTACAACCGCCTGGTGATCATTGCCTTCGCCTTGGCCGTGGTACTGCTGACCTGGCTGCTGCTCAACCGCACGCGGCTGGGCCTGAACGTACGTGCGGTCACCCAGAATCGCAACATGGCTGCCTGCTGTGGCGTGTCCACCGGGCGCGTGGACATGCTCGCCTTCGGCCTGGGCTCGGGCATTGCCGGGCTTGGTGGTGTAGCGCTGAGCCAGGTCGGCAACGTCGGCCCGGACCTTGGCCAGAGCTACATCATCGACTCTTTCCTGGTGGTGGTGCTCGGCGGTGTCGGGCAACTGGCCGGTAGCCTCTGGGCCGCCTTCGGCCTAGGGATAGCCAACAAGCTGCTAGAACCGCAAATCGGCGCGGTGCTTGGCAAGATCCTCATCCTTGCGTTGATCATTCTGTTCATCCAGAAGCGCCCGCAAGGCCTGTTCGCCCTCAAGGGACGGGTTATCGACTGATGAACCAGCCACTGCTTGTCACCGCTTCGCAAAAAGCCGGGCCGCGCCTGTCGCTAGCCATCGGCACCGTCGTCGTGCTGCTGTTGCTGGCCATGGCGCTGCTGTCGTTGCTGCCGCCCGACCATGCCTTGCAGGTCTCGGCCTACACCCTCACATTGGTCGGCAAGATCCTCTGCTACGCCATCGTCGCCCTGGCCCTGGACCTGGTCTGGGGCTACGCAGGGCTGCTGTCGCTCGGCCACGGGCTGTTCTTCGCCCTCGGTGGTTACGCCATGGGCATGTACCTGATGCGCCAGGCCGCCGGTGACGGCCTGCCGGGGTTCATGACATTCCTGTCGTGGAGCGAACTGCCGTGGTACTGGGCCGGTACCCAGCACTTTGCCTGGGCCCTGTGCCTGGTGGTGCTGGCACCTGGCCTGCTGGCACTGGTGTTTGGCTTCTTCGCCTTCCGCTCGCGGATCAAGGGCGTGTATTTCTCGATCATGACCCAGGCCCTGACCTTCGCCGGCATGCTGCTGTTCTTCCGCAACGAGACAGGGTTTGGCGGCAACAATGGTTTCACCAGTTTCCGCACGATTCTGGGCTTCGACATTGCCTCCCAAGGCACCCGCGCCGTGCTGTTCCTGCTGACTGTAGGTTTGCTGCTGGCAAGCCTGTACCTGTGCTGGCGCCTGACCCAGAGCAAGTTCGGCCGCCTGCTCACCGCCGTACGCGATGCAGAAAACCGCATGATGTTCTGTGGCTATGATCCACGGGGCTTCAAGCTGCTGGTGTGGGTATTGAGCGCCGTGCTGTGCGGCCTGGCAGGTGCGCTGTATGTGCCACAGGTGGGCATCATCAACCCCAGCGAGATGTCGCCGACCAACTCCATCGAGGCTGCTGTCTGGGTAGCCTTGGGCGGGCGCGGCACACTGATCGGCCCGCTGCTGGGCGCGGGCCTGGTCAACGGCATGAAAAGCTGGTTCACCGTGGCCTTCCCCGAGTTCTGGCTGTTCTTCCTCGGCGCATTGTTCATCCTCGTCACTCTGTACCTGCCCAAGGGCGTGGTCGGCCTGCTGAAGAAAAGGAGCCAGCCATGAAAGGCGTGCCCCCAGTGCATCCGGAATTCATGCTCGAACCGGTATTCGACAACCTTGGCAGCGGCCGTGACGCCATCGGCCTGGGCAGCCGCCGTGAAGCGGGGCTGGATACCCGTCACGGCACGGTGCTGAGTCTGGAAGGCATCAGCGTTAGCTTCGATGGTTTCAAGGCACTCAATGCCCTGAACCTGTACATCGGTGTGGGGGAGTTGCGCTGCATCATCGGCCCCAACGGTGCCGGCAAGACCACCATGATGGACGTGATTACCGGCAAGACGCGCCCCGACACCGGCAGTGCCTTCTTCGGCGATACCCTGGACCTGACCCGCATGAGCGAATACCAGATCGCCCAGGCCGGCATTGGCCGCAAGTTCCAGAAGCCCACGGTGTTCGAAGCACTGACCGTGTTCGAGAACCTTGAGCTGGCACTGAAAACCGATAAGTCAGTCTGGGCCTGCCTGACGGCACGCTTGAGCGGTGAGCAACAGCAACGCATCGAAGAAGTGCTGACCACCTTGCGCCTGCTACCCCTGGCCCAGCGCCAGGCAGGCCTGCTGTCACATGGGCAGAAACAGTTCCTCGAGATCGGCATGTTGCTGGTACAGGAGCCGCAACTGCTACTGCTCGACGAGCCGGTGGCCGGCATGACCGATGCCGAAACCGAGTTCACCGCTGAGCTGTTCAAAGGCTTGGCCGGCAAGCATTCGCTGATGGTGGTGGAGCACGACATGGGGTTTGTCGGCAGCATTGCCGACCATGTGACCGTGCTGCACCAGGGCAGCGTACTGGCAGAGGGATCGCTGGAGCAGGTGCAAGCGGATGAGCGGGTGGTCGAGGTTTATCTAGGGCGCTGACGCGCCTCAAGTGGCATGCCTCAAGCCGCAAGCAGTAGCCGTGCGCTCCCTCTTGCCGCTTGAAGCTTGAAGCTTGTAGCTGACAAGAACGAGGAATTGAAAGTGCTTGAAGTCAGTGAATTGCACCAGTACTACGGCGGTAGCCACATCCTGCGCGGCCTGTCCTTCGAAGCCAAGGTCGGTGAAGTCACCTGCCTGCTCGGGCGCAACGGCGTGGGCAAGACCACCCTGCTGCGCTGCCTGATGGGCCTGGTGCCGCCACGCGAAGGCCGCGTCGAATGGGAAGGCAAGCCGATCACCACGCTCAAGCCACAGCAACGGGTACACGCAGGCATCGCCTATGTGCCCCAGGGGCGTGAGATATTCGCGCGGCTCAGCGTCGAGGAAAACCTGCTGATGGGCCTGTCGCGCTTCCCGGCGCACGAGGCCCGTGAGGTGCCTGCGTTCATCTACGAACTGTTCCCGGTGCTGGAACAGATGAAGCAACGCCGCGGCGGTGACCTGTCCGGCGGCCAGCAGCAACAGCTGGCCATCGGCCGCGCCCTGGCCAGCCGGCCACGCCTGCTGATCCTCGACGAACCCACCGAAGGCATTCAGCCATCGGTCATCAAGGAGATCGGTGCGGTCATCCGCCGCCTGGCAGAGCGTGGCGACATGGCCATCCTGCTGGTGGAGCAGTTCTATGACTTTGCCGAGGAGCTGGCCGACCAGTATCTGGTCATGGCCCGTGGCGAAATCATCCAGCGCGGGCGCGGTGAAAACATGCAGGCCGAAGGTGTGCGTGGGCTGGTAACCATTTAATCTGCAGCCCTAGACCTTGTGAGACGCAGCAATGAGCCACGAAATTCGCGATGCCCTGCCCGCCGACGTGCCGGGCATCCTCGACATTTATAACGACGCGGTGCGCAACACCACGGCGATCTGGAACGATACGCCGGTGGACCTGGGCAACCGAGAGGCCTGGTTCGAGGCCCGGGCGCAACAGGGCTATCCGATTCTGGTGGCAGTGGATCACAGCGGTGTGCTGGGCTATGCGTCTTTTGGCGATTGGCGGCCGTTCGAGGGTTTTCGCAATACCGTGGAGCATTCGGTGTATATCCGTGGCGATCAGCGCGGCAAGGGCCTGGGGCCGCAATTGATGGCAGCACTGATCGCGCGCGCGCGGGGGTGTGGCAAGCATGTGATGGTCGCGGCCATCGAGAGTGGCAATGCCGCGTCGGTACGCCTGCATGAGCGTCTGGGCTTCGTGGTGACCGGGCAGATGCCCCAGGTGGGGGTGAAGTTCGGGCGCTGGCAGGATTTGACTTTCATGCAGCTGGTGCTCGACCCGGGGGCAGAGCCAGCCTGAGTTTTTTGCTGATTGCAGTGGCCCCATCGCCAGCAAGCCGGCGCTGGGGCCACTGCAGTCGACATCACATCTGGGTAAACCTGCCCAGCCGCTGTTTCAGCATGCTGTTCTCACTGCGCAACTGCTGCACTTCCTGCAACAGCTCCAGCGCCAGCGCCACCCCTTCCCACTCCAGTTCCAGCTCCTGGTGCAGCTTTGCCGCACGCCTGGCCAGCAGCGGCGCCTGATCATCGAACAACCATTCCTCCGGCGTTCGCCCCGAAGGTTCAACGATGCCGTGCTCGACGATCTCGACCACGTAGTCGGCCGTGATATCGGCCTCCTGGCAAAGCGTGCGCATGTCCAGTTGAACGATCAGGGTGCTGCTCATGATCACTTACTCCATTGTGTCCTCGGATTGAACGCCGCCTTCTCGGAAAGCTGGGTCCACAATTGGCGGGTAGAGGCGTCGGATGCCGGCGGCATGACTACCTTGAGCTGGGCGTAGAGGTTGCCGCGCTCACCCTGCTTGTTCGCCAGGCCTTTGCCAGGCACACGCAGGCGCTGGCCGCTCTGGCTGTCGGGGCGGATGGTCAGGTTGATCTTGCCGTCCAGGGTCGGCACCGCCACCTTGGTGCCCAATGCGGCCTCCCACGGTGCCAGTGGCACAGTGATGATCAGGTCCTGGCCCTCGACATCGAACAGCGGGTGCGGTGCCATGCGGATGGTCAGGAACAGGTCGCCATTGGCACCACCAGCGCTGCCCGGTGCACCTTGGCCCTTGAGGCGGATGCGCTCACCGTCGCTCACGCCGGCCGGGATCTTCACATTCAGGGTCTTGGTGGTGAACCCGGTACGCTGGCCGGCGGCGTTGGTCTGCGGCACCTGGAAGCTGATCTGCTTGGACTCCTTGCTCAGGGTTTCCTCAAGGAAGATCGCCAGTTCCAGTTCCACATCCTGCCCTCGCCTGCCGGCACTGCGTTGTTGCCGAGCGCCGCCAAAGGGGTTGGGGCCCCGTGCGCCGAAGATCGAGCTGAAGAAGTCGGAGAAATCACCACCCTCGAAACCACCGCCCGCACCGCCACGGTTCTCCCAGCCCGGTGGGGCCTGGAATGGCCGACCATGCTGGCCGCCGTACTTGCGGATCTCGTCGAACTCGGCGCGTTTCTGGGCGTCGCCAAGTACCTCGTAGGCCTCATTGGCCTCCTTGAATTTCTCCTCGGCGTCGCGCTCCTTGCTGACGTCAGGGTGATACTTGCGCGCCAGCTTGCGGTACGCGGCCTTGATCGCCTTCTCGTCCGCCGTGGGCTCTACGCCGAGTATCTTGTAGTAGTCTTTGAAGTCCATCTATGGATCACCAATGTGAATTTTCGTGTTGCATCTGAAGATAAGGGTCAAGCATAGCCTTTCAAGGTGCGCTTGGCTTTGCTTCAAGGCAGACGACCGGTCTTGATTCTCTGGCCAAGTGGCATAAACTGCGCGGCCGTTTTGCCTCCGGAAGCCCTTTTCCCATGTCTGACGTATCCCCGGCCCGTGCCCTTGGCATCGACTTCGGCACCTCCAACTCCACGGTCGGCTGGCACCGCCCCGGGGTCGAGTCGCTGATAGCCCTGGAAGACGGCAAGATCACCCTGCCCTCGGTGGTTTTCTTCAATATCGAAGAGCGCCGCCCTGTGTATGGCCGGCTGGCACTGCACGAGTACCTGGAAGGCTACGAAGGCCGCCTGATGCGCTCGCTCAAGAGCCTGCTGGGCTCCAAGCTGATCAAGCACGACACCAGCGTGCTGGGCAGCGCCTTGCCATTCAAGGACCTGCTGGGCATGTTCATCGGCGAACTGAAAAAGCGTGCCGAAACCGCCGCCGACCGCAGCTTCGATCAGGTGGTACTGGGCCGCCCGGTGTTTTTCGTCGACGAGGACCCGGCTGCCGACCAGGAGGCCGAAGATACCCTGGCCGACGTGGCCCGCAAGATCGGCTTCAAGGACGTGTCGTTCCAGTACGAACCGATTGCCGCCGCGTTCGACTACGAGTCAGGTATCAGCCGTGAAGAGCTGGTACTGATCGTGGATATCGGCGGGGGTACCTCGGACTTTACCCTGATACGCCTGTCACCCGAGCGTCACCAGGTGGCCGAGCGCCAGAGCGACATCCTCGCCACTGGCGGCGTGCACATCGGCGGTACCGACTTCGACAAGCAGTTGAGCCTGCAGGGCGTGATGCCGCTGTTCGGTTACGGCAGCCGGATGAAGAGCGGTGCGCTGATGCCTACCAGCTACCACCTCAACCTGGCCACCTGGCACACCATCAACGCCCTGTACTCGCAGAAGTCGCAACTGGCGTTGGGCAGCATGCGCTATGACATCGAGGACACCCTGGGCATCGACCGTCTGTTCAAGCTGATCGAGCAACGGGCCGGGCACTGGCTGGCGATGGAGGTCGAGGCCAGCAAGATTGAGCTGACCGACCACGAAAGCCGCCGTATCGACCTCGGCCGCGTGGAGCGCGAATTGGGCGTGGACCTGACCCGTGCGGTGTTCGAAGGCGCGATCGAAGGGCTGCTGGAGCGAGTGCGTGGCAGCGTCACCGAACTGCTGGCCAAGGCCGGTGTAAGCGAAGGTCAGGTGGACACGGTGTTCTTCACCGGTGGTTCCAGCGGCATTCCGGCGCTGCGCAACAGTGTGGCGGCAATGCTGCCGAATGCGCGGCATGTGGAGGGCAATATCTTCGGCAGCATCGGCAGCGGGCTGGCAATCGAGGCGCGCAAGCGTTACGGGTGAGCTGCGAGCTACAAGCTGCGAGCTACAAGCCGATTGGCGATGGAAGGCCCACCGCGTTCGGCTTTATCTTGCAGCTTGCAGCTCTCAAACCAGCTCAGCCCGCTTCAGCTCGCTCTTCATGTACGCATAGTACACCGGCCCCGCTACCACTCCCGGCAACCCGAACGCCGCCTCGAACACCAGCATCGCCAGCAAAAGCTCCCAGGCCTTGGCACTGATCTGCCCCCCCACGATCCGCGCGTTGAGGAAGTACTCGACCTTGTGGATAACGATCAGATACCCCAGCGCGGCCGCAGCCACCCAGATCGACAGCGACATGCCAACAATCGTGATCAGCGTGTTGGACATCAGGTTGCCGATCACCGGCAACAGCCCGAGCAGGAAGGTCAGCACGATCAGCGTCTTGGTCAGCGGCAGGTGCACACCGAACAGTGGCAGCACCACGGCAAGGAAAATACCGGTGAACACGGTGTTGAGCAGCGAGATCTTGATCTGCGCGAAGACGATGTTGCGAAACGCCTGCACCAGCAGGCTCAGGCGCTCGAACAAGGCGGCAGCCAGCGGTTTGCGCCGCGAGATGTCGGGGATGCGCTGCAGGGCAATGATAGCGCCGAGTATCATGCCGATCAGCAGCGTCACGAACATGTGCGCCATGCCCTTGCCTACAAGCTGCAGGTCGCTGAGGTGGCTCTTGACCCAGTCCCCGATGGCCACCTTGAACTCTGCGGCACTGGCCGGCAGGTAGGCCTCGATGAACGGCGGCAACTGGCCACGGGCACGCTCGAACAGGGCCATGAACTTGTCCAGCGAGGCGCCGGGGTTCTCTGCCTCGTGCAGCAAGAAGCTGAACGCGCCGGCGATCAGCAAGGTCAGAGTACTGACCACCAGGGTACCCAGCAGCGCCACCGCCAGCCAACGTGCGCGTTGCCCGGCAATGATCGGCTGCAGGCGTGGCGTGAGCATGTTGACCAGCTCGAACACCAGCAGCCCGGCCAGCAGGCTGGGTAACAATTTCAGGGGGAGCGCCAGCAGCAGGCCGGCAAATACGATGATCCAGCTGGCCAGGGTGACCTGGCGGGGGGTGAAAGTCATACAGCCTCAACGGCAGACAACGGAAAAGAACCGCAGTCTGCCAGCCTTCGTCCTACAGGCATAGGCGCAGGTCATTTCTTCTTGAGGCAGTCACTCATGTAGGCCTTGCGCTCGTCGCCCTTGAGCGCCTGGGCGCTGGCGTCAGCGTTGCAGATCTTCATCTTTTCCTGCTGGGTGGGCGGTACGCTTTTCTTCAGGCAGGTGCTCATGAAGGCTTTGCGCTCATCGCCCTTGAGCGCCTTGGCAGAAGCGTCGGCATTGCACGAGGTCATCTTTTCCTGTTGAGCGGTGGCAGCGAATCCCTGCGCACTGAACATAACAGCCAACGCCAGCAATGGCATGTGCAGCATCTTCATGGAGTGGTCTCCTTGTCTCCCGCGCCCGATGCACGGTGTCGCATGTGAGTGTAGACAACACATTTTACACACCCGTCCGCGCTTGCCGCCGGTACTGCTCCGGCGTGCAATGGGCCTGACGCTGGAACATGGCGATGAATGCCGAGGCGCTGCTGTAGCCCAGGTCGAAGGCGATGGCCTGTATCGGCAAGCCGGCCTCCAGCGCTTCGATGGCCCGCAAGAACCTCAGGCGCAGGCGCCACTCACCAAAGCTGATGCCCAGCTCGCGCAGAAATTGCCGCGCCAGGGTGCGCTCGCTGACATGCACCCGCGCCGCCCAGTCCGCCAACGGGCGGTTGTCACCAGGTTCGGCGCCGAGGGCATCGAGCACCTGGCGCAGGCCCTCGCTCCGAGCGAAGGGCAAGTAGCAGGTCTGGGTGGGTGCCAGCAGCAACTGATCGAGCAGCACCTGCACCAGGCGCTGGTCGCGTTCGTCCTTGGCCACCTTGACGTCCCGGCGGGCGAAGTCGCCGAGGATGGCCTTGAGGATATCGCTGATCACCAGGCTGCACGGCTGCTGCGGTAGGCCGGCGCACAGGCTGCGGTCGAGATAGACCGAGCGGTAAACGATGGCCTGAGGGTTGTAGCAACCATGTTCGGTATCCGGCGGCACCCAGACCGCGTAATGCGGGGGTGACAGAAAACGCTGGCCATTGACATCCAGGTGCATGACGCCGTGGGCGGTGTAGTTGAGCTGGCCCCAGGTGTGGCGATGGGGCGGGCTGTGAGTGTCGGCGCCAAATTCGTCGTGGCGCAGGTAGACGGGCGCGGGAAGCTGGTCGAACTGGGGGATATCGAGGTATTTGCGGCGCATGCTGTCTGCTTCAAGGGGCAGGTTGTCTGGATAGGAGTATAGGCTTGCTGACAGACAAACGATAATACGGGGCCATCATACAACCTCTGTGAAAGCGGGCACGCGCCACGGAGGCTTATGAGCATCCAAGAGCCTTTGCGTCATGAATTATCTGTACCCCCTCACCGCCATCCTCATTTGGGCCGGCAACACTGTAGTCACCAAGCTGTCCGCAGGTGCCATTCACCCTGCCGAGATCGGCTTCTACCGCTGGCTGCTCGCAGGGCTGCTGTTCACCCCGTTCCTGCTGCCGGCCGTGTGGCGCAACCGCGCGGCCATCCGTCCGCACCTGCCCAGAATCTTCGTCCTTGGCGTGCTCGGCATGGCCCTGTACCAAAGCCTCGCCTACTTCGCGGCCAGCATCACCAGCGCTACCAACATGGGCATCATTCTCTCGCTGATGCCCTTGATGTCGCTGGCCCTGTCCATCGCATGGCTCGGCCAGCGGCTGAGCTACGGTGCGCTGACGGGCGCGGCGGTGTCCTTCATCGGTGTGCTGGAAGTCGTCTCCGCCGGCCATCCCGGCATCTTGCTGGAGCAAGGCCTGAACCGCGGTGACCTGCTGATGCTGGTGGCCACCCTGGCCTACGCGGTGTACAGCTTCCTGCTGAAGAAATGGCAGCTGCGCCTGCCGCCCTTGCAGCTGCTGTACCTGCAGGTGCTGGTGGCAATCATCGTCTTGCTGCCACTGTTCCTGCTTTCAGACAAAACCGGCCTGAACGTGCATAACGCGGGCCTGGTGCTGTACGCCTGTGTGCTGGCCTCGATGGTCGCGCCGCTGGTGTGGATGCAGGCCGTGCAACGCCTGGGGCCTAGCCGCACCACGCTGTTCTTCAACCTGCTGCCACTGGTGACCGCGCTGATCGCAGCCGCAGTGCTCGACGAGCAACTGGCGAGCTACCACCTGATCGGCGGCTTGCTGACCCTGGCCGGGGTGGTCCTCGCCGAACGCTGGACCACCCCCGTGCGCCGCAGTGCTACAGCCCCGCAGCCTTGAGACGGGCGGCGTGCTCGGTGAACAGCCGCACCGGCTCGGCGCCCTTGCCCACGGCGCCGAGCGACTGGTTGACGATGTCCAGGTGATCGAGCGGGTAGTCATCACCGATCACCTGCCCCAGGTGCGAACTGAAGCGCCCGACCATGCCGTCACACTGCCCCTTTTCCTTGACGAAGCTGCGGGCGAACAGGCGGCAGAAGCGGTTGCTGCCGTCAAAGCGGTTACGCCCCTGGTCAGTGACGCCTGGCTGCAGGGTGCCTGACCACGAATAGTAACGCACGCCGTTGACCTCTCCCGCCCCCTCACCACCCCAGGTGTCGGGCAGGCCCTGTGGATAAACCTGATTGAACAGCGCTACGCCGGCGCTAGTCAGCGATTGGTGCGAGGCGTGCACGTCGATAGGCAATGAGTCGCGGCGCCAGCCGGTTTCCAACCACCCCAGCAGCACCGCCAGGCCATGCAAAACAGCCCTGAGAATGCGCCCTTGAGGAGAATCGCCCGGAGCTGTGCGAGCCAGGTGATCGGCCAGTTCCGAACCATGGTTGGGCCCGGCCACCGAAGTCACCGATGCCACCCGGTCAGGCCGCTTGGCTGCGGCATAACGCGCGCTCAAGGCGCCTTGGCTATGGCCGATGAGGTTGACCTTGTCAGCGCCGGTACGCTGGCAGATGTCTTCGATGATTGCCAGCAACTGCTCACCGCGCACTTCGCTGGAGTGCAAGGGCGACACCTGCACGGGGAACACCTGCGCCCCGCCCTTGCGCAAGGCCGGCACGATGCCGAACCAATAGGGATAGAGCAACGCCCTGACAAAGCCGAGCATGCCCGGCACCAGCACCAATGGATATCGCGTAGCCAATTCCTGCTGCATGGGAACCAACCCTTTGCGTGGTCGACCGGCCAACACTACAGCGGCCTGAATGACCATCGCAATCGAACTCCTGACGCGCCGCGCGGTTCCAAACCAGAACAGACCCTTGAGCAAGGAGCGGGACCATGTACAAACAGACCCTGGCAATCCTTCTGGCAAGTGCGACCCTGGCCGCCTGTGGCAGCCGCCCGGAAAACCCGGTGGACTACGTCACCTACCGCGACGAGCCGCTGGTCAAGCAAGTCGAAAACGGCATGACCATGCAGAAAGTCATCGCCATCGGCGGCAGCCCATCGAATGCGATCGACCTGCCGCACGGAGGCACCTGCAACGACTACATCCTCAACCGCGATGGCCATCAGCAGCCTTACTACGTGCGCTTCGATGCCACCGGCCATGTCGATGCCAAGGGCTTCAAGACGTGCAAACAACGAGAAGAGGACAGCGAAGCCGTACACGGCGCGTGAGCCTGCGCAACACCTTGACCACCCGTCCTGATTTGTCTGGAGAAAACCATGAGCAACGTTGAACTGACCGATGTGCAAACCCTGCGCAAGCGTGCCCGTGAGCACGTCGAGCAAGGCGCGGTGACCGAGGGTTACCACGCCGACCGCCAGGAAATCCTGCGCCTGCTCAATGAGTCGCTGGCCACCGAGCTTGTCTGCGTACTGCGCTACAAGCGTCATTACTTCATGGCCAGCGGGATCAAGGCGAGCGTGGCTGCCGAGGAGTTTCTCGAGCATGCCAACCAGGAAGCCGAACACGCCGACAAGCTTGCCGAGCGCATCGTGCAACTGGGTGGCGAGCCGGACTTCAACCCGGACAACCTGACCAAGAATTCCCATGCCCAGTACGTAGCAGGCAACTCGTTGAAGGAGATGGTGCTGGAGGACTTGGTGGCCGAACGCATCGCGATCGACAGCTACCGCGAGATCATTCAGTACATTGGCGACAAAGACCCGACTACGCGTCGCATCTTCGAGGACATCCTGGCTCAGGAAGAAGAACACGCAGACGACATGTCCGATCTGCTGCAAGGCTTGTAATCGCCAGGGGCCGCTTCGCGGCCCCGGTTCACTTATTGCTTGCCCTTCACCTCAGCCGGCGCCTTGCCGGCTTTCATCTGCTGCAGCAACGGCGTGCACTGGTTGGGCTCATCGCCACTGCTTGGCGCCACCAGCGCCAGCAGCCCCGCCGCAGGCCCTGCAACTACCCCCAGTGCCACCATGCCCACGCCGCGCAATGCCAGCGGCACCGCCTGCACGCCCGCACCGGGCTTGGCGAACGGCCCGCGGACATACAGCGGCGAACGCAGCGAGAACAGCCGCAAGCCTTTCGATTCAGGAGTGATCTCAAGGTCCAGCTGCTCGCTGGCGAAGTTGGCCGTGCCGTTGACGTAGATGATCGCGTTCTCGGTATCGAATATGAACAGGCGCGTGCTCGCCAGCCCGTCCTTGATACCAACATCAGCTGCTGCGCAGTTGATCTGCACATCCTCATCGCCAAACAGCTTGCCGATCACGTAGTTGCCCACGTTCAACCCTGCAATCTCCATCAGGCTGCGGCTGATCGCACCATCGTTGATCAGCATGCGCAGGTCACCATTGGCCGTGCCCAGCAGGGCTGCCACCGAGTTGCCGCGGCCGCTGATATCGGCATCGCCGTTGAGCTCACCGAAGCTGGTCTGCATCGGCGCAAAGGTGGGGAACAGCTGCTTGAGCTTGAAGCCACGTGCGGTCAGCCGAGCGCGCCCCTGCAGCGGTACGCTGCGGCCATCCAGGCGTATCCTGGAGGCCAGGTTGCCACCGGCCACCCCAAAGCGCAGCGGCTCCAGGCGCAGCAGGCCGTCC
This sequence comes from Pseudomonas sp. M2, assembly GCF_015751845.1. NCBI lineage: Bacteria > Pseudomonadati > Pseudomonadota > Gammaproteobacteria > Pseudomonadales > Pseudomonadaceae > Pseudomonas > Pseudomonas sp. M2. The sequence continues at coordinate 3,055,981 of NZ_JADOUD010000001.1, read as the reverse complement.
TCGAGGATTACATGGGCAGAGAGGTCTTTGAACGGCAATTGCTCACTGTGGACGATTCGTTTGCCGGCAAACTCGACGTCGGCGTCCATGGTGCGCCAGCGATCAGTGCGGAACTCCTCCACCGGCAGCACCTTGCCGGCAGGCTGCTTGCTGGCGCCCCCGCGGGCTTTCTGCTCGGCGTTGGAGTCGGCACCGATCAGCGGTGCCAAGTCTTTGAACAACAACTGGTTGGAGACCAGCTTGCCAGATAGCTTAGGCCGCGGCTGGCTGGCGACGAACGCCAGGTCGCCGTGGATGTCACTGTTGCCGATCTTGCCGTTGAATCCTTCGTAGTTGAACGTCGCACCTTCGGCCGCCTGCAGGTTGGCCTTCAGGTGACCATCGGTTTCGTAGGCTGGTGTGTCTGGCAGGGTCACCCCCGTCAGCGGATAAAGGTTACCCAAACTGGCGCCTGACAAGCGCAGGCGAAGATCCAGCGCCCCCAGGTTGCGTGGGTCGGTCAGGGTGCCTGCAAGCACTACGTGGGTATCGGCAACGCGCACGTCGGCCTGCAACGGAAATGGCTGGCTGGCGTCCTGCAGCGCCAGCAGGCCACCAATCTTGCCAGTACCGGAGACTGGCTGCCCCTTGTAACGGCCCTGGGCCTTGAGCCCGAAGGCATAGTCCTGAGCGCCGCCGGCCTTGTCGGCACTTGCCTTACCCACGATCTCGCTGAACGGTATGGGTTTGCCCAGCGGATCTATCTGTACCTTCATGCTGGTTTTCAGGGTCTGGTCGTCGAAGCTGACATTACCTTGGTCAAAACCGATGGCACCGATATCCAGCTGCCACTTGGAGGGCTGTGCATTCTCATCCTTGGGGCCGAAATCGAAGGTCCAGTTGGCGCGGCCATCGGCCAGGCGAGTAAGGCTGGCGGTGGGTTTGACCAGGTCGATGCGCGGGATGACGATCTGCTGGAATACCAGCGGCAGCGGCGCCAGTCGAAATTCCACACGCTCCAGGCCGACCATCTTCGGCTCCTTCAGCCACTCGGGATTGCCTAGGGTCAGGTCCTCGGCAATGAAGTGCGGCCACGGTACCCAGGCGCGCCACCCGCCTTCTTCCGGCTCAGTGCGCCAGTGCACCGACAGGTTACCGTTGATCGCGAACGGCCGGTGCAACGCTTCGGAGACTTTCTCGTTAAGCAATGGCTTGACCCGGTTCCAGTCGAAGGTGGCGATCACAACCACCAGTATCGCCAGCAAGGTCAGCAGGCTGGTAAGGGTCCAGACGAGGATTCTGGCGGGACGCGTCATTGCGTTATTCTCCTGACGGCTTGGGGCAAAACGGGCGCAACGATCGCACTCAATATCTCCGACTGATGAAAGCCCCCAGGGTTTTATCCATGAAGCCCATGACGGTGAAGTTTTCTTGCCTACCTGCTCAGCTTTTTATCACATGATGCCTTGAAACACCTGCGTTAGAGCCTTGACACCGCGCTATCAATACCATCGATTGTTACCATTACCCGTATGAACTTCTCTCTGGCGTTGCCGAGCGTAGCATTGGCTTCGTACCCACTTTCCAGCCCCCGAGAGGAGCACCGAAATCATGAAACGCCAATTGCTGACCCTGACGCTGTCCATTCTTGCTGCCAACGCCTTCGCCGTTCCAGCTGCCGATCAGCACCTGACCGCCGAATCGCGCTCCAGCGCTGTTGAAATGGCCCAACCGCTGAAAACCGTTGCCGAAGGTGGTGCCGAGCGTCTGATCGAACGCAGTGGCCGTGTTGCCGAAGGCGGTTCGGATCGCCTGATCGAGCGCACTGGCCGTGTTGCCGAGGGTGGTTCGGATCGTCTGATCGAGCGCACCGGCCGCGTTGCCGAGGGTGGTTCGGATCGTCTGATCGAGCGCACCGGCCGCGTTGCCGAGGGTGGTTCGGATCGCCTGATCGAGCGCACCGGCCGCGTTGCCGAAGGCGGTTCGGATCGCCTGATCGAAATCAGCCGTGTGAGCTGATCTCCATGGCCGAAAACAACAACCTGCATCAAAGTGCCTACCCACCTCCCAGCCCGGTCAATTGACCGGGCTTTGTTTTCAGGTAACACCGCCCCGCGCAACTGGTAATTCTGCTAGTTCCACACCGCCCATCGCCATTGCTAGGTTACTGAAGGTATGGCTACGGAGCGTTCAAATGAGAAACCCGGCAACCGATCTGATAGCACTCAGGCCTGACTGGCTGGACGAAAGACTGCTGGCGCTCATCGCCCGGCCGATCGAGAACAGCGAAGAGGCCAAACGAACCTTCATTGAACTGTTGGCGCAGCCAAGCCTGCAGGGCGATGCATTGCTTGCCGATCTGCCTAAGTTGCTTCGGTTTCATACAACCTGTGCCATGCATGACGGTGCTCTGGCATCGATGATCTCGATTCACTACAACTTGTGCATGGGCTCGATCAAATCGATGGGCAATGACAGTGACTATGTGCGCAGCCTGTACAAACAGTTGAACGAAGGCACGGCAATCGGTGTATACCTCGCCACGGAACTGGGGTATGGCAGCAATCTTTTCTCACTGGAAACAGAAGCACGCTATTGCCCCGAGCGACAGATATTCGTGCTTGATTCGCCCAGCCGCCAATCCTACAAGTTCATGCCAAACAGCACGCATAGCCCCTTGCCCAAGATTGCAGTGGTGATGGCGCGCCTGATGGTCAACGACAAGTTCATCGGTATCTTGCCGTTTCTTGTGCCACTGCATGCGGGCGACACGGCCTTCCCCGGTGTTCGTATTACTGCACTGGGCCACAAACCAGGGATGCACCTGGACAATGCCATGACCTCGTTCGAAAACGTTGAACTCCCTTACGAGGCGCTCTTGCAACGAGGCACCATCGAACTGGACCGCGATGGGCAACTGCGCACGCTGGCCACTACACGCAGCCAACGCTTCATGCGCTCCATCGAACGTGTCCAGTCCGGCAAGCTGTGCATGGCCAGTTGCGCCCTGGCGGTGGCGATGGCCGGCTTGCATATCAATTACACCTACGCACAGAAACGCCAGACTTTCAGCCCGGGCGGTCCGGTCAACTTGCTTGCCCATCCCACCTATCGCCACCCCCTGGCCATTGATGTCGTGACCAACCTAGTTCATGCCCCGTGGCTTGAACAGATCGTCGCCGGGCACGGCAAGGATGCGCTCAAGCCTTTAGCGCCTGACGTACTCAACGAAGTGGCAATTCTCAAGGCAGTTTCAACCTGGGCCAGCCAGGACATTCTGGTGCGCTGCCGTGAACGTTGTGGCGCACAAGGCATGTTCGCTGCGAACAAGATCATCGGTTACCTGTTGAACAATAACGGCGCGATCACTGCCGAAGGCGAAAACCTGGTGATCATGCTCAAGGCCGCTGCCTACTTCATGAAACACGCGGCCCCAGCCAGCGCGCACGCAGTGAAGGGCAAAAAGCGCCAGCGTCTGCTCGAACACCTCGACACCTGTATCGACCTCATCCGCTCAGGCATTGCCGACAAGCGTGACCGGTTCTTGCAAAGCGAGGACATGCTGCTGCTGGCCAAGCTGCTGGGGGTACGCATGGCCAGTGTGCGCTACCTGGCCCATATCGATGAAAGCCCACTGGATGGCGTTATCCTCGATGTGTTTCTGCTCAGCCAGTTAGAGCAACACGCTGTGGCGCTGGTACGGACCCAGGCAGCATCCTCCAGGCAGATCAGGAGCTGGGCAAACCGCAAACAGGCACTGCTGGTGCAGCATGCACCCTTGATTCTGGAGCGGTTGAAACGCATGGACATGAGAATGTTGGAGGTGCCGATCAGCAGCGACAGCTACATCGAGCATTACGCTTCCCGCCACCACGACGGGCAGGCCGCGTGAAACCTTTTTTTGACTTTTGTCCATGAGCCAATAAAGTGCAGGTTTCCTTCGCGATCAATGGCCTGACATGCTGCCGCGCGCCGAACAGAAGCTACAGACTCGCCAGGCCCTGCTCGACGCGGCCTGCCAGCTCATGGAAAGTGGCCGTGGTTTCGGCAGCATCAGCCTGCGCGAAGTGGCCAAGGCCGCCGGCATCGTGCCCACCGGGTTCTATCGGCACTTCACCGACATGGACGCCCTGGGCCTGGCCCTGGTGGCCGAGGTCGATGACACCTTCCGCCAGACCATCCGCCTGGTGCGGCAGAACGAGTTCGAACTGGGCGGTATCACCGACGCCTCGGTACGCATCTTCCTCGACGTGGTAGCCGCCCACCGGGCCCAGTTCCTGTTCCTGGCCCGCGAGCAGTACGGCGGCTCGCAGGCGGTGCGCCAGGCTATCGGCCGCCTGCGCCAAGGTATCAGCAACGACCTGGCTACCGACCTTGCGCGAATGAAACGCTGGCAGCACCTGAACGGAGCAGCGCTGGCGGTGATTGCCGACCTGGTGGTGAAGACCGTGTTCGCCACCCTGCCGGAACTGATCGACAACCCTGAACAAGGTTATCCACAGGCGCTGAGTGCACGGGACAAGATCACCCAGCAGTTGCGCTTCATCTTCGTCGGTGCGCGGCATTGGCAGGGTTTGGGTAATCCGGGCTGAAGCGCACTTCTGCTACCATGGCGCACTGCCGATTGTGACGAGCGCATTCATGTCCGACCCCCGCCCCACTCCAGCCGAACTGGCCCGCTTCAACCAGCACTTCGCCGAACGCATCGTGCCAGTGTGGCTGGGCCCCGGCTGGAATCCCGAAATGGCCCTGCCCTACGAGGCCCTGGATGCTACGCACCGCCCGCTGCCAGTGCAGCGCTACCGGGCGATGGCCTGCGCGCGTCAGTTGTACCTGTTCAGCAGCCGTATCGAGCAACCGGGAGCGGCAGAGCGGGCCGCAGCCCTGTTTCGCTCGCTGCAGCGGCATTTCCACGACGCCGAACATGGTGGCTGGTTCTACAGCATCGATGCCCAAGGCAAACCGCTGGACCGGCGCAAAGACCTCTACACCCACGCATTCATCGTGTTTGCCTGCGCTCATTACTGGGGAAAAGTCCGCGAAAGCCTGGTGGAATCGGCGCTCAATGCTGCCCTCGAGATCGTCAGCGAGCAGTTTGCCCGCGATGACGGCCTTTACGAAGCGAGCCTCGGTGAAGACTGGTCCGACCTCGGCAGCGGCCCGCTGCAAAACCCACAGATGCACCTGGCCGAAGCCTTCCTGCAGGTTCTCGCCGTGCGTGCAGATCAAGGTGTGCAACAGGCACTGCTGCAACTGTGCCAAGCCCTGCAGACGCACTTCATCGAACCGCAACATGGCCTGATGCTGGAAAAACCCCGCGGTGCTGTGGATAACTGGTTCGAGCCGGGGCACCAGTTCGAGTGGTTCTACCTGCTGCATACCTCGGCACTGCTGCGCGGTACGCCGCTGCATGCGTCCATCGACCGCGCATTCGCTTACGCCGAGCAGTGCGGAGTGAAGGATGCTGCCGTGCTGGCGATGCTGGCTGTGGATGGCCAGGTGATCGATGCGACCCAGCGCATCTGGGCACAGGCGGAGTACCTGCGGGCGCTGGCCTTGCGGTCAGGGAGTGAAGTGAAGGTGGCTGAACAGTTGCAGGCAATGGAACAGCGCTTCCTGCACGATGGTGGCTGGTATGAGTGCCGCGATGGTGAAGGTGCGGTCAGCCGCCATGACATGCCTTCGACTACGCCCTATCACCTGGCGACTTGCCTGGAAGGCTTGCACCGGCTGAACTGACGCAATTGCCGGCAAACTGGCTTCCACAGAGCAAGCAGAGCCGCAACACCTGTGGCAGCCGGCTTGCCGCCGATTGGGCGGCGAAGCGCCCTTACTGCATCAGCCTTTCACCGAACGGTCGATCGATAACCCAGCCCAGTCCTGGCTCACCGGCATCACCTCCAGGCTGTTGATGTTGATGTGAGCCGGCTGATTGAGGATCCAGAAGATAGTCTCGGCGATATCCTGCGGCTGAATAGGCTCGGCACCGGCGTAGGTGGCATCATACTTGGCCTGGTCCCCACCGAACCGCACCAGCGAAAACTCGCTTTCGCACAGCCCTGGCTCAAGGTTGCTGACACGCACGCCCGTGCCACGCAGGTCACAACGCAGGCTGAGCGAGAACTGGCCGACGAACGCCTTGGTACCGCCATAGACGTTGCTGCCAGGGTACGGATAGTTGCCCGCCACCGACCCCACGTTGAGGATCGACGCCCCCCGGCCGTGGGCGATCAGGCGTGGCAGCAGCAAGCGGGTGGTGTACATCAGGCCCTTGATGTTGGTATCGACCATGGTTTCCCAGTCGTCCAGGCTGCAGTTCTGCGCCGCATCGACGCCCAGCGCAAGGCCTGCGTTATTGACCAGCCCGCGCAGCTTGTCAAAGCCCGCTGGCAGGTTGGCTATGGCGTGTTCCATGGCCTTGCGGTCACGTACATCGAGCACCAGGCCGTGCACTTCGGTCTTGGCCGACAGTTCGGCGCACAGGGCATCCAGGCGATCCTTGCGCCGGCCGGTGAGGATCAGCTTCCAGCCGGCGTCGGCGAAGCGGCGAGCCGTGGCCTCGCCAAAACCGGAAGTCGCGCCAGTGATGAATACGGTGGACGTCATGCTCTGTTCCTCGCTGTGGATTATTTTCGGCAAGCTTTGCAGCATGCCCGCGACGGGCGTAGTCAGCAAGCCATCGCGGCACTTGGTCATTTTTTGTACATTACCCGCAAAGCCGCATGGCAGAGGGTCCAGCGCGAGCTATGCGCATGTTATCCACAAGGCTTTCCCCACGGATTGGGGGCAACTTGACCATCAGGCGGAACCCTTTCAGCCACCTACGGTCAGGATCACGCGTTGCGGTAATGGCGCACCCTTTCAAACATGCCGCTTACAGCAGTCTGTCCAAGGGTTTCGCACAGAGTTATCCACAGGCTGGTAGCCTATCGTTAGCGCTCTAAGGCGTCTGCGAAAACCCGCGCTGAATGACTCATAACAGCAACTGATCAAAATATGAACAGAACATTGAAGGCCTTGATCTCATTGGGTTGCAGCTAGATGCCACCATGTTTTCCACAGGCGCCTCCACATTATCCGTGGACAACAATGAGCCTGTGGAAACAATGGCTTGCGTAGGGGTTGTGGCAAAGCTCAAGAAAGATATGCGACAAGTTGTCCACATTCGCCAGGTGATGCCGATCGGGGCCGCACAGCAGCCCCGGATTCAGCTTAGTGCCCGCCAAGATAGGCGCTGCGAACCTCTTCGTTGACCAACAACTCCTGCCCGGTGCCGGTCATGCGAATCTCGCCGTTCACCATGACATAGGCCCGGTCGGACAACTTCAAGGCATGGTTGGCGTTTTGCTCCACCAGAAAGATGGTCATCCCGGTCTTGGCCAGTTCGCGCAGGGTCGAAAAGATCTGCTTGACCACGATCGGCGCCAGCCCCAGCGACGGCTCGTCGAGCAACAGCAATTTGGGCCGACTCATCAGCGCACGGGCAATGGCCAGCATCTGCTGCTCGCCACCGGACATGGTCATCGCACGCTGGTTGCGCCGCTCCTTCAACCGAGGGAACAGCTCGAACATGCGTTGCATGTCCTCACTGGCATATTTGTCACCGATAGGGATGGTACCCATCATCAGGTTTTCCTCGACGCTCATGTCGGGGAACACCCGGCGCCCTTCCGGCGACTGGGCGATGCCATTGGATGCGATGTAGTGCGACGACTTGCGGGTAATGTCGGTGCCACGGTAGACAATCTGCCCCGAGGCTGCGCGCGGCTGGCCGAAGATGGACATCAGCAGGGTCGACTTGCCGGCACCGTTGGCGCCGATCAGGCTCACGGTCTCACCTTCATCGATGTGCATCGAGACCTTTTTCAACGCCTGAATCGGCCCGTAGAACACGTCCAGGTCCTTCAGTTCCAGAATGGGTGCACTCATACCAGCTCCTCTTCGTCGGCACCCAGGTAGGCGGCGATCACCGTCGGGTTGTGGCGGATATCCTGCGGCGCGCCTTCGGCGATCACGTTGCCGTGGTCGAGCACGACGATATGGTCGGAAATGCTCATGACCATGCCCATGTCGTGTTCGATCAGCACCACGGTGATGTCGTGCTCGTCACGCAGCACGCGGATCATACGGCTAAGTGCTTCGGTCTCCTGCGGGTTGAGGCCGGCCGCCGGTTCGTCCAGGCAGATGATCTTCGGCCGCGTGCACATGGCCCGGGCGATTTCCAGGCGGCGTTGCTGGCCATACGACAGCTCCCCGGCCAGGCGGTTGGCACAGTCGACCAGATCGACTACCTCCAGCCAGTAGAATGCGTGGTCCAGGGCATCACTCTCGGCCTTGCGGTAGGCCTTGGTGTTGAGCACGCCGGCCAGCAGGTTGCGGTTGACCCACATGTGCTGGGCGACCAGCAGGTTTTCCACCACCGACATTTCCTTGAACAGGCGAATGTTCTGGAAGGTGCGCGCCAGCCCCGCGCGGTTGACCAGGTGGGTGCCACCGAACATCTTGTAGTACAGGCGCGAACCAAAACGTGCCGGCGAAACGAAGTCCGCCGCCTGGAAGCGCTCACCAAGCAACTGGATGACGTTGGTATGGCTGCCGCGCACGTTCAGCTCGATGCGCCCGCCGCTGGCCTTGTAAAAACCGGTCAGGCAGTTGAACACCGTGGTCTTGCCGGCGCCGTTGGGGCCGATCAGGGCGAAGATCTGGTTACGCTTGACCTTGAGGCTGACGTCGCTGAGCGCCTTGATGCCACCGAACTGCATCATCAGGTTGTCGACCGAGAGAATGATTTCGTCGCTCATGGCGCCACTCCTTTACGCGGGACCACACCGGCGCGGCTGATGCGGATCAGCCCACGCGGTCGCCAGATCATCATCAGCACCATCAGCACACCGAACAGCAGCACCCGGTATTCGGAGAAGCTGCGCAGCAGCTCCGGCGCTACGGTCAGTACGAACGCAGCGATCACCACGCCCACGGTCGAGCCCATGCCGCCCAGTACGACAATGGCCAGAATCAGCGCCGACTCGAAGAAGGTGAACGAGGACGGGTTGACGAAGCCTTGGTAGGTGGCGAAGAACACCCCGGCGAGGCCCGCAGTGGAGGCCCCCAGGGTGAAGGCCGAAAGCTTGACCAGCACATGGTTCAGGCCCATCGAGCGGCAGGCGATTTCGTCCTCACGCAGCGCTTCCCAAGCGCGGCCAACCGGCATGCGGGTCAGCCGATGCTTGATGTACAGCACCGCCAGCACGACCAGGAACAGCACGGCATAGATGAACACGAACTTCAGATTGGCGTTGTAATCGAAGCCGAAGTACTCGTGGATCGGCACCCCGCCATCCTTGGCTCGACGGCCGAACTCCAGGCCAAAGAAAGTCGGCGCCGGGGCCGGCATGCCGTTCGGGCCACCGGTGAACGACAGCCAGTTGTTCAGCACCAGGCGGATGATCTCGCCAAAGCCCAGGGTCACGATCGCCAGGTAGTCACCGTGCATGCGCAACACCGGAAAGCCCAGTATGCACCCTGCCAACGCCGCGGCGATGGCCGCCAGTGGCAGCACACTCCAGAACCCCAGCCCCAGGTACTGATAGCCCAGCGCCAGGCCATAGGCGCCAATGGCGTAGAACGCCACGTAGCCCAGGTCGAGCAGGCCCGCCAGGCCTACCACGATGTTCAGGCCAAGGCCCAGCAGCACGTAGATCAGGCCCAGGATGACCACGGTCAGCAGGTACTTGTTGGCGAAGATGGGGAAGACGATGGCGATCACGATCAGCGCCGGAATGATGTAACGCAGACGCGACTTGTAGTTCGGTGCATTGACGTGCACCCCCGAGCCGCCGCTGTCGAAGCCTTGCAACATGCGTTTGCCTGCGGCGGTCTGCAGGTACAGGCTGAGCAGGAAGCGCCCGACCATCACGCCACCGACCAGCCAGGCCACGCGGCGGGGTTCGGCATTGAAGCTATAGCCGTCGAGCACCACGCCGACGACCGGACCAAAGACAATGAGCGCGAGCAGGCCGGCGACGATGGTCTCGAGCAAGCTGCGTTTGAGATCGAAACCTTGGGTTTCGGCAACGGAGGCAGTTTTGGCAGTGGACATGTTCACACCTTAGCCACGAGCGGGCGACCCAACAGGCCTTGTGGGCGGAAGATAAGGATCAGCACCAGCAGCGAGAAGCTGAACACGTCCTTGTAGTCGGAGTTGATCAGGCCAGAGAACAACGACTCGGAAATACCCAGGATAATCCCGCCCAACATGGCGCCGGGCAGCGAGCCGATGCCGCCGAGCACCGCAGCGGTGAATGCCTTGATGCCGATGATGAAGCCGGCGTAGAAGTCGAAGGTGCCGTAGTTCATGGTGATCAGCACACCGGCAAGCGCAGCCATCACCGCGCCGATGACGAACACGTAGGAGATCACCCGGTCGGTGTTGATGCCAAGGATCGAGGCCATCTTGCGGTCTTGCTGGGTAGCGCGGCACATGCGGCCGAGCTTGGTGTACTTGATCACATAGGTGAGCAGCCCCATGCCGACGAATGCGGCAATCAGGATGAAGATCTTGGTGTAGGTCAGTTGCACGAAGCCAGTGCCCACTTCGACGCGCCAGGCGCCTTCGAGCAGGGTCGGCACGCCTTGCTGGCGGGCGCCCTGGCTGATCTGCGCATAGTTTTGCAGGATCAGCGAGATGCCGATGGCACTGATCAGCGGTGCCAGGCGGGTGGAGTTGCGCAGGGGTTTGTAGGCGATGCGTTCAATGGTGAAGCCATACACACCCGTGACGACGATGGTGAACAACAAGGTGCCCAACATCAGCAGGGGGAACGACTCGATGCCGAAATAAGCCAGCAATGCCAGGCTGATTGCCGCGAGGTACGCGGAAATCATATACACCTCGCCGTGCGCGAAGTTGATCATGCCGATGATGCCATAGACCATTGTGTAGCCGATGGCGATCAGGCCATAGACCGACCCGAGGGTCAGGCCGTTGACCAGTTGCTGCAGGAAAATACCATCCATAACGCAATCTCACCTGAGCGAGACTGCACAAGCGCCGAGCACGCCAGGCCACGGATAAAGCGGCCCTCGCAGCGCAGAACCGTGCAGATCTCCGAATAAAGACAGGTACCGCAGGGGCATCGGCCCGGGCGCAGGCCCGGGCTGGCTGCCGTTGTTATTTTTGTTTTTCCAGCTGGTGGTACTTGCCGTCCTTGTCCCACTGATAGACCACGTAGTCAGAGACAGTCAGGTCGCCTTTGCTGTCCCACTTCTTCTCGCCCATGACGGTCTGCACCGAGTTGGCCTTGAGCCACTTGGCAGCGTCTTCGCCCTTGTTCGACTTGGCGCCGTTGAAGGCAGCGGCCAGGGCTTGCAGCGAAGCGTAGGCGTAGAGGGTGTAGCCTTCAGGCTCGGTGCCGGCTTTGCGGAATTCTTCCACCACCGCCTTGCTGTCTGGCAGCATGCGCGGGTCGGCGCCGAAGGTCATGTACACGCCGTCCACGTACTGGGCGCCGCCCGCAGTTGCGACCAGTTCGTCGGTGACGATACCGTCATCGGACATGAACTTGACGTCCTTCAGGCCTTGCTCGCGCAGCTGACGCACCAGCGGACCGGCTTCGGGGTGAAGGCCGCCAAAGTAGACCACGTCGGCACCGGTGGAACGGATCTTGGTCACCACGGCGCTGAAGTCTTTCTCGCCACGGGTCAGGCCTTCATACAGCACCGGCTTGACGCCACGCTTCTCCAGCTGCGCCTTGGTTGCATCGGCCAGGCCCTGGCCGTAGGTGTCCTTGTCGTGCAGCACCGCCACCTTCTTGCCCTTGAGCACATCGACGATGTAGTCACCGGCAACGATGCCCTGCTGGTCGTCACGGCCGCACATGCGGAACATGGCGCTCAGCCCGCGCTCGGTGACTTGTGGGTTGGTGGAGCCAGGGGTGATGGCGATCACGCCTGCTTCGTCATACACCTCGGAAGCTGGAATGGTGTTGGAGGAGCAGAAGTGGCCTACCACACCGATTACCTTGTCCTGATCGACCAGACGGTTGGCAACCGATACAGCCTGTTTCGGCTCACAGGCGTCATCGCCTTTGACCAGGATGATTTTTTCGCCGTTGACGCCACCGGCAGCGTTGATCTTGTCAGCTGCCGCCTGGGCACCTTTCATGTATTGCTCGCCAAACGCTGCGTTAGCCCCGGTCATCGGGCCCGCGACACCGATCTTGACGTCGGCCTGAACATACGAAGAAACACCCAGTGCCGTAGCCACGGCCAGTGCCAGGAAACCTTTCTTGTAAAACGTCTGCGACATGAGGTGGTGCTCCTAGAGTTTTTTTTGGTTGGCACTACAACTTCTCAGCCCTGTGCTCAGAGCAAGGGCCGTGCCATCGGTTTTGTCTTCCGGGAAATCACACTGTTGGGGCCGCGTCGAGGCGACCGACGGCCTTTTCTTTACTGAGTGTGCAACCGTCTGCCACGCGACAAGCGCCACCATGCGCGCAAACAAGGAGCAACCACCGAGTGCCATCATTGCAACCCTGACAAGTGTTTACGTGCAACCACCCTGTAACAGCAGACGTCACCGAAGTGCACACCACTGGTGCGCAACTGCTACAGGCGGCACCGTTTCAAGGCTAGCTGGTGCACGGAAAAACACCTGATTTGTCTGTTTCGGCCTCTTCACACACGCACCCGCTCCCGCCGGTAACGCGTTGCCGGCAAGTTCGGCGCGTTTCCTGTGGCACAATGACCGCCATTCGCCGCTTTGGAGCCCACCCTGATGAGCGAGAGCGCATTCGCTGAGCGCATCGTGCACAACCTGCTCGACACCGACTTCTACAAGCTCACCATGATGCAGGGCGTGCTGCACAATTACCCGGATGCCGACGTGGAGTGGGAATTCCGCTGCCGCAATGGCGAAGACTTGCGCCCCTATCTGGGCGAGATCCGCAACCAGCTCGAACGGCTGAGCGAACTTACCCTCGATGATGGCCAGCTGGCCTTCCTCGAACGCATCAGCTTCCTCAAGCCCGATTTCCTGCGCTTTCTGCGCCTGTTCCGTTTCAACCTGCGCTATGTGCAGGTTGGTATCGAGGGCGACCAGCTGTACCTGCGGCTCAAAGGGCCCTGGCTGCATGTGATCCTCTTCGAAGTCCCGCTGCTGGCCATCATCAGCGAAGTGCGCAACCGCCACCTGCACCCGCGCATGCGCCTGACCGAGGCCCGTGACCAGCTCTACCGCAAGTTCGACTGGCTACAGGCGCATGCCAGCGCCGACGAACTGGCCGAGCTGCAAGTGGCCGACTTCGGCACCCGCCGGCGTTTTTCCAGCCGCGTGCAGGAGGAGGTGGTGCGGGTACTGCGCAATGACTTCCCGGCCCGCTTCGTCGGTACCAGCAACGTCGATTTGGCATGGAAACTGGATATCAAGCCGCTGGGCACCATGGCCCACGAATGGATCATGGCCCACCAGCAGCTCGGCCCGCGGCTGATCGACAGCCAGATCGCCGCCCTGGACTGCTGGGTCCGGGAGTACCGCGGCCTGCTCGGCATCGCCCTGACCGACTGCATCACCATGGATGCCTTCCTCAGCGATTTCGACCTGTACTTCGCCAAGCTGTTCGACGGCCTGCGCCACGACTCGGGTGAGCCGGTGGCCTGGGCGGAAAAGGCCATCGCCCATTACCAGAGGTTGGGGATCGACCCGATGACCAAGACCCTGGTGTTCTCCGACGGCCTCAACCTGACCCGCGCGCTGCAGATCTTCCGTGCCCTGCGCGGGCGCATCAACGTCAGTTTCGGCATCGGCACCAACCTGACCTGCGACATCCCCGGCGTGGCGCCGATGAATATCGTGCTTAAAATGACCGACTGCAACGGCTCGCCGGTGGCGAAGATCTCTGACGAGGCCGCCAAGACCCAGTGCCGCGACGAGAATTTCGTCGCCTACATGCGTCACGTGTTCAAAATCCCCAGCAAGGAGTAACCCATGCAAGCCGTTCAGCAAGAGATTGCCCAGGCGCTCAACGTGCAGCCGCCGTTCGCAGACGCCGCTGCGCTCGAGGCCGAAGTCGCCCGGCGCGTGGCGTTCATCAAGGATTGCCTGGCCAACGCCCGCCTCAAGACCCTGGTACTGGGCATCAGCGGGGGCGTCGATTCGCTGACTGCCGCCCTGCTCGCCCAACGCGCCATCAACGAGTTGCGCGCCGAAACCAGCGACCCGGCCTACCGCTTCATTGCCGTGCGCCTGCCGTACCAGGTACAGCATGACGAGCACGACGCCCAGGCGTGCCTGGAAGTGATCAACGCCGATGAAGTGCACACCGTTGATATTGCACCTGCCGTGCGTGCACTGGCCGCAGAGGTGCAAGCATTGAAAGACGGCTCGCCGTCACTGGTGGACTTCGTCGTGGGCAACGTCAAGGCGCGTACGCGCATGGTCGCGCAGTACACCATCGCTGGCGCCCGCGCTGGCCTGGTGATCGGCACCGACCACGCCGCCGAGGCAGTGATGGGCTTCTTTACCAAGTTTGGTGACGGTGCCTGCGACCTGGCCCCGTTGAGCGGCCTGGTTAAGAACCAGGTGCGGGCCATTGCGCGCAGCTTTGGGGCGCCGGAATCGCTGGTGGAGAAGGTGCCTACTGCGGACCTGGAAGACCTGGAACCAGGCAAGCCTGACGAGGCGTCGCATGGCGTGACCTACCAACAGATCGATGCCTTCCTGCATGGGCTGCCGGTTGAGCAGGAAGCGTTCGACATCATCGTCGCCACCTACCGCAAGACCCAGCACAAGCGCGAACTACCGTTCGCACCGTGAGACCTCTGGGGCCGCTTTGCGGCCCTTTCGCGACACAAGGCCGCTCCTACAGGACTGTAGGAGCGGCCTTGTGTCGCGAAGGAGGGCAAAGCCCTCCCCTGCTTCAAAGTGTCATTACTTGACGACTACCGTGCCTTTCATCATCGAGATATGGCCTGGGAATGAGCAGAAGAAGCCGTAGTCTGTACCAGCAACCAGCTTGGACACATCAAAGGTCACCGCGTCTTTTTCGCCCGCCCCAATGATCTTGGTGTGAGCGATGACACGCTCATCACCTTCTTTCAGATAGGACTTCTCGATACCGGCGCTCAGACCATCGGTCGCGATCGGCTGCATGTCAGCTGCCTTACTGATGACAATGTTGTGACCCATGACATTCTTTGGCAATTTGCCCGAATGTTCCAGGTTCACGGTGAATTGCTTGCAGCTCTTGTCGATGACGATTTCCTTGGTATTGAAGGACATCTGGTCAGTCGAGTCGACAGTTACCGAGCACTCGGCGGCGAAGACGGAGGCGCTGGCGAGGGTCAGCAGGGATACCGCTACAGCTTTCGCAAACATCATGAATCTCCTTGGCAGGGTTTTATCAATTGCGAGACTGCCTGAAACCGTTCAGCCCCTTGCTGACATGCATCAAAGGGTGTCAAGTGGCCAGCCAGTTGAATTGTTCAATGGATTGTATACAACCAATCTAAGGGCACATCATGCCCTTTTAATGGACGATGGGACAACCTCTCATTCAGGAGCAACTGCAATGGCCCTCTCAAGTTTCATGAACAGCCTGCTCGCCGCCTACGCCCACGGGGCCAGCGGTGCGATCTGTGAATTCTCCCGCCCGGAGTGACAACTGCCTTCGAACATTAAGGCCAGGCTTGTTTGATGCGGATGGACTCAACGAGAAGTCGCGTGGTTTTCTCGGCCTTGGCGGCGAAGTGGGTCGACAAGAAGCCTGATTGACCCAGAGGCTTTTGGGACCGCTTTGCGGTCCTTTCGCGACACAAGGCCGCTCCAACATCGACCGCGCTGCCAAATGAATTGTGCTTGCGCGGACATTGTAGGAGCGGCCTTGTGTCGCGATGGGCTGCAAAGCAGCCCCAAGAATCAATCAGCGCGGAATGACAGGCTGGCGCGGCTTCTTGCTGCCTTTGCCACCACCTTTTGCCGCTTCCTTGCGTTCCTTGGCCGCCTGCTGGTTGCGGGCGAACGCTTCAGCCTTGGCCTTCTCACGCTTGTCCCACGGCTTGCTGCCGTCACTGCCACGCGGCGGCAAACCGGTGTGCTGGGTGAGGATCTTCTGATCCTTGCCCACCTTGTGGCTGCCGGCCGGCGTCGAGTTCTTGCGCCGTGCACTCTGGTAGGTGTCGGTCTGCGGCTGGTGCAGCGGGATCAACTGATGCTTGCCCGGGCCAATGAGGTCGGCACGGCCCATACGCTCCAGTGCCTCGCGCAGCATCGGCCAGCCCTTCGGGTCGTGATAACGCAGGAACGCCTTGTGCAAGCGGCGCTGCTCGTCGCTCTTGACGATCTCCACGCCTTCACTCTTGTAAGTGACCTTGCGCAGCGGGTTCTTGCCCGAGTGGTACATGGCTGTGGCCGAGGCCATGGGCGACGGGTAGAACGCCTGCACCTGGTCGGCGCGGAAGCCGTTGCCCTTGAGCCACAGGGCGAGGTTCATCATGTCTTCGTCGGTGGTGCCTGGGTGCGCAGCGATGAAGTACGGGATCAGGTACTGCTCTTTGCCCGCCTCTTTCGAGTACTTCTCGAACATGCGCTTGAAGCGGTCGTAGGAGCCGATGCCGGGCTTCATCATCTTGTCCAGCGGGCCACGCTCGGTGTGCTCCGGGGCAATCTTCAGGTAACCGCCCACGTGGTGGGTGACCAGCTCCTTGACGTACTCCGGCGATTCCACTGCCAGGTCATAGCGCAGGCCCGACGCAATCAGGATCTTCTTCACACCCGGCAGGGCGCGTGCCTTGCGATACAGCTCGATCAGCGAGCTGTGGTCGGTGTTGAGGTTTTCGCAGATGCCCGGGAACACGCACGACGGCTTGCGGCAGTGCTTCTCGATCTCCGGGCTCTTGCAGGCGATGCGGTACATGTTGGCCGTCGGCCCGCCAAGGTCGGAGACCACGCCGGTGAAGCCCGGCACCTTGTCACGCATTTCCTCGATTTCGTGCAGGATCGACTCGTGGGAGCGGTTCTGGATGATCCGGCCTTCGTGCTCGGTGATCGAGCAAAAGGTGCAGCCGCCGAAGCAGCCACGCATGATGTTCACCGAGAAGCGGATCATCTCGTAGGCCGGGATGCGCTCCTTGCCGTAGGCCGGGTGCGGAATACGGGCATAGGGCATGCCGAACACGTAGTCCATTTCCTCGGTGGTCATGGGAATGGGTGGCGGGTTGAACCACACATCCACTTCGCCGTGCTTCTGCACCAACGCACGAGCGTTGCCCGGGTTGGTTTCCAGGTGCAGCACACGGTTGGCGTGGGCGTAGAGCACCGGGTCGTTACGCACCTTCTCGAACGATGGCAGGCGGATCACCGACTTGTCGCGGGTCATGCGCGGGCTGTCGAGGATCTGCACGACCTTGGCTTCGTTCGGGTCTTCCTGGTCGCCCTTGGCCTGCTCGATGGCGCAGGCCTGGGTGTCCTGGGTATTGACGTACGGGTTGATGATCTTGTCGACGCGGCCAGGGCGGTCGATGCGGGTCGAGTCGATCTCGTACCAGCCCTCGGGCGTGTCACGACGCACGAATGCGGTACCGCGCACATCGGTGATGCTTTCGATGCTCTGGCCACTGGACAGGCGCTGGGCGACCTCGACGATCGCCCGCTCGGCGTTGCCGTACAGCAGGATGTCGGCGCTGGCGTCGATCAGGATCGAATGGCGAACCTTGTCCTGCCAGTAGTCATAGTGGGCGATGCGGCGCAGCGATGCCTCGATGCCACCGAGCACGATCGGCACGTGCTTGTAGGCTTCCTTGCAGCGCTGGCTGTACACCAGGCTGGCGCGGTCAGGGCGCTTGCCGGCCATGCCCCCCGGGGTGTAGGCATCGTCAGAGCGGATTTTCTTGTCTGCGGTGTAGCGGTTGATCATCGAGTCCATGTTGCCCGCCGCGACGCCGAAGAACAGGTTCGGCTCACCAAGCTTCATGAAGTCGTCTTTGGACTGCCAGTTCGGCTGGGCAATGATGCCCACGCGAAAGCCCTGGGCTTCCAGCAGGCGGCCGATGATGGCCATGCCGAATGACGGATGATCGACGTAGGCATCACCGGTCACGATGATGATGTCGCAGGAATCCCAGCCGAGCAGATCCATCTCCTCCCTGCTCATCGGCAGGAAAGGTGCTGGCCCGAAGCATTCGGCCCAGTACTTGGGATAGTCGTAGAGTGGTTTGGCTGCTTGCATGTCAGTGACCGGTTCTGTTGTGCAGGGAAATCGCGGGCGCGGAATATAGCACAAAACTTGACCAAATCCGACTGCCTTCGTGGGGATTGGCGGGTGGGGCGACGGTTGGGGCGGGAAGCGCCACGTGGCTGGCTTGGGGGTTTGTGGTTGGGTCGCCAGTATTTACCAAAACAGTTTCGGCGCCGATGAGATCGGGACGGGCCCAAGGATCAGAGCGACTGCCCGCAGGAAACTCGTACCCGCTCAGCTCTATGATGATCGCACCTCCTCTTTGAGGAGCGACCGTAATCCTTCCAGATTTTTTACAGAATATTTAGCCCCTCTAACCCTCAGCAAACGCTAACTTGTTAATTGTTAGAACGTTTTCTTTGCCTCTTAAAAAATTGTAGGAATCGAACTTCAAACACCGGGAAGAAATCCTACGATAACTTTCCGCCACGAATCCCGACCAGTTCTTGAACCCGCAAAAAAATAAGTGATACAACACTCATGCGCGGAAAGCGCACTCAAACCAACTCTGAAGGAGTACTAACCATGGGACGTCGTCGTTCTGAAATCAACACGCTGCAGATCCCTCGCGTGATGAACTACACATTCATCGAATCCGAGATTGACTTCCTCAACCTCCTGTAAGCGATAAGCCAGAAGGGGCTACCCCTTCTGGCACTACCAAGGAGTCATAGATGATTACCGAGCGCGAGCTGAACATAGACGAAGCCTACGATCGCCTGACCAGGCTGCATCAGCACTTGGGACTTAATTCAAGAACAACATTAGCAAGAACCAACAAACTGGTCGCCACCTGCCACTTGTACGACAGCGCCTACAAAGAGGTCTCTTGCGGAGCAGGAAAGGGCGAGTACTGCGAACTTGGAGCGCTTGCCGAAAGCCTGGAGCATTACTTCGTCGACGATATAACTTCTACCATCATCGACAGCGACCAAATATTGAAGTCGATAGAACCATTTGACGACTGGTTGCTCAACTCACTACCGCCTGGTTGCCAGGTACCTTATCTCAGACTTCAAGGCCTGGACAGCTACGACGAAATAAAAATACCTGCAATAATAATAGCACCATCAACCAGAAACATTGATGACATAGAAAAAACGGCAGCGGGCTTTCTTTCCAAATATGCCACCAACTCTGGCACAGCTCTTGGTTGCACAGAGAACGAGGCTCTGCTACACGCCATTAATGAAGCGATCGAACGCCACGCCCTCTCGGTTTACTACCTGTCACTCTGCGGACTGGCCTCACCGCCAGAACTCTACCGCCCCTCTACTTCATTCTTGGAAGAGACCTTCGCTCATGATGCCGAGCTTCTTCGTCACGCAAAGAAACTGAAAATATTCTTGACCCACGATTTCTATGAGGTGCCATTTTGCATCGCTGTTTCTCCCGATAAAACAGAAGGCTCACTCAGTAGCGTAGGCTCCGGTAGTTCACTCGACCCATACACTGCAATGTATCGTGCCGTAACCGAGCACCTTCAGTGCAAACAACTTTATGGCCCAAGAGAAAAACAAGAAGACCTCTCTGCTGAAAAAATGCTTGCCCACTCAGCCCGGCTGGCTTCACTTATAAATCCCTGCCCCACGTACGCCGTGCCCACGCTTCACCCTCCGCACACCGAGCTCAGCGTGCGCGGGCAAATCAAGCGCATACACATCAATCTGAAAAAACAAAATAAGGCCGTATTTTATCGCACACTTTATGAACACCCGAATCTCGCCACGGTTCTGCAGGTTTTCATACCCGGACTGGAGCGATTCCACCTGATCAGATCAGGTATTCCAGTCGCGCCGCAGAGCGCATTCAAAGGCATTAGGGAATGACATGCATATCTATCGAGGAATCATCGCCGCCTTGAGCGCGACATTGGTCCTGAAAGTCGCGACCGTCGTACCCGCCCTGATACTGGCCGACATCATTGACAACATATCCAGCTCAGCCGCGCCTACCCAGCTTCTACTCGGAGCCTTCATATTCCTTATCGCATTACAAGCCTCAATGACCCCTTTGCAAGCCTGGTGTCTTGCACGGCTCTGCCAGGATCGCGTGAAACAGCTCTCCATCCGCTGGTGCCGAGCGTTGTTGGACAAACGCTTCGAGGCCTATGGACAACTCCATGGCGGAACACTGGTAAAGGTGCTGGATAGGGGAATTACGGCACAGGAGCGCTGGCTAGGCTTTCTGATTGGTTCAGCTTGGCCGGTACTAGCTGAAGCTACAGTGCTGATAACGCTCTTCGCATATCTGGGGGCTACCTCGGTATTGATCGGTCTCATCCCCTTGAGTCTGGCGTATCTATGGGCAAATGATCGACTGGTGCGCTGGCGCCGACCACATATAGAGGCAGTGAACTCGCGAGAGGATGAACTGGCGGAACAATGGGTGGATACCTTCGCGAGCGCGGCGACGGTCAAACTGGAAAAGGCGGAGCATGCGGCGATGCTCCCGGTCAACCATACACTCTCGGCCTATGCCGACTCAGCGGTGAGGGTAGCCCACAGCGGGGGCTGGGTTCAGGGCTTGCGCACTTTGTTCATTGGCCTGGGCAGTGGCGGTCTGCTCATGTGGGGCATCCAGGATCAGGCTCTGACAACACCGCAATTGAGCTTGGGCGAACTCGTTGCTCTTTTCACCTTGGTGAGCGGATTGCTGGCAGGGGTTGCGCAACTGGCTGAGGCCTGGCGACTACTAGACCAGTTCAGGCTCGACAAACAAAAACTTGAACACTGGCTCCGACTCCCGCCGTTCGGTCCGACATGCTCTGCTGAGTCGAAATCACATGATAACAACGCAGGGCTGCGCATCGCCCCGTGCCTGCTAAGCGCTCGGAACAGTGTGCAACTGGAAATCGAAGAACCCTTGGTGCTGCACAAAGGAGAACGGGTCGCGCTGATAGGGTCCAGCGGGTGTGGCAAATCGACGCTTCTGCATGCGCTGGCTGGAACGGTATTCCAGTTGCGCGAGCATGTTCAATTGTACGGCAGGTGCCTGGCTGAGCTCGATGCTTGCGCGCAGTTCAGTCGCTTAAGACTCTGCCCTCAGGATGCGCACTTTCTACCCGGCCCACTGCCCCGTGCAGTACTGTTCGAGCATGATCATGATCGCGCTCAAATCGAACGATGGCTTGAGCGGCTGGGCTTGGATAAAGACTGGTACGAACTTGACCTGGATGCACGCGCAGAATCCATTTCGGGCGGCGAAGCACGAAGGCTGACGCTGCTACGCGTTCTCAATCAGCCAGGCGAATTCAATTTCTTTGACGAACCCACAGCTGGGCTCGATGCCGGATCGGCCGAGCGTACCTGGGATCTGTTGTTCGAAGCGTTCCAAGGGAGAGGGCTGATTTGCGTGACGCATGATCAAAGCGCGCTGTCACGATTTGACCGAGTGATCACACTGAGCGAGGGGCGGATAGTTAGCCAGGTGCAAGCGAAAATTGCTCAGAACCCTGAGCTAGCCGGCGCGTCGCACACCTTGCGGGACCGGCTTTAGCCCCGAACAACGGCGCAGCCGGTGCGACCCGCCGCACTGAATTCTTCACGGCTGAAGCCGCTTCGAACGGGCCTTGCAAACTCAGTGAGTTATGCGCAACTGCATGAAAGCAGATTTATTCGTCGTCGTCGAAGTTGTACATGCCCGGTGCGAGGTTCTCGAAGCGGGTGTACTTACCGATGAACGCCAGGCGGACGAAGCCGATGGGGCCGTTACGCTGTTTGCCGATGATGATTTCGGCAACGCCTTTGTGCTCTGTCTCCGGGTGGTACACCTCATCCCGGTACACGAACATGATCACGTCGGCGTCCTGCTCGATTGCACCCGATTCACGCAAGTCGGAGTTCACTGGGCGTTTGTTCGGGCGCTGTTCCAGGGAGCGGTTGAGCTGCGAAAGGGCGATGACCGGGCAGTTGAATTCCTTGGCCAAGGCCTTTAGCGAGCGGGAAATCTCGGAAATTTCGTTGGTCCGGTTGTCACCGGCCGAGCCCGGGATCTGCATCAGCTGCAGGTAGTCGACCATGATCATGGCGATCTCGCCGTGCTCACGCGCCAGGCGGCGGGTACGCGCCCGCATCTCCGAGGGGCTGATGCCGGCGGTATCGTCGATGAACAGCTTGCGGTCGTTGAGCAGGTTGACCGCCGACGTCAGGCGCGGCCAGTCGTCATCGTCCAACTGACCGGAACGCACCTTGGTCTGGTCGATGCGACCAAGGGACGAGAGCATACGCATGATCAGCGACTCACCTGGCATCTCGAGGGAGAACACCAACACCGCCTTGTCGGTACGCAACACGGCATTTTCCACGAGGTTCATGGCGAAGGTGGTCTTACCCATCGACGGACGGCCGGCTACGATGACCAGGTCGGCAGCCTGCAAGCCGCTGGTTTTCGCGTCCAGGTCGGTGAAGCCGGTGGAAACGCCGGTGATGTCGCTGTCGGAGTTGAACAGCGTGTCGATCCGGTCGATAGCCAGGGTCAACAGTTCGTTGACGCCCACCGGGCCGCCGGTCTTGGGCCGCGCCTCGGCGATCTGGAAGATCTGCCTTTCGGCATCATCGAGGATTTCGGCGGCATTGCGCCCTTGCGGGTTGAAGGCGTTGTCGGCGATGTCGGTACTGATGCTGATCAGCTGGCGCAACGTTGCCCGCTCGCGAATGATCGCGGCGTAGGCCTTGATGTTGGCAACCGACGGGGTGTTCTTGGCAAGTTCTGCCAGGTACGCCAGGCCGCCAACCTGGGTCGACAAGCCTTCCTTGTCAAGCTGCTCGTGCAGGGTGACGACGTCGAATGGCTGGTTGGCGTCGGCCAGCTTGTGCACGGCACGGAAGATCAGGCGGTGGTCATGCCGATAGAAATCGCCATCCGAAACCTGATCCAGCACCCGCTCCCAGGCGTTGTTGTCCAGCATCAGGCCACCGAGCACGGCCTGTTCGGCCTCGATGGAATGCGGCGGCACCTTGAGGGCAGCGGTTTGCAGGTCTAGCTGTTCGGGATTGGTGATCTCGTTCATGGCCACGAAAGAATTCTGGAGGATGAAAAAGACAAAGGGCACGGCCTGTTCAGAGACAGGACGTGCCCGATGTTAACCGGGCAGCCCGCGAGGAGCTACCCAGTCAGCGCAGCTTAGGCAGCTACGACGACCACACGTACGGTGGCTTCAACGTCGCTGTGCAGGTGCACGGCTACGTCGTATTCGCCAACCTGACGGATGGTGCCGTTCGGCAGACGAACTTCAGCCTTGGCCACTTCAACGCCGGAGGCGGTCAGGGCGTCAGCGATGTCGTGGGTGCCGATCGAACCGAACAGCTTGCCTTCGTCGCCAGCGGTGGCAGTGATGGTCACTTCCAGCTCGGCCAGTTGGGCAGCGCGGCTTTCAGCCGACGATTTACGGTCAGCAGCTGCTTTTTCCAGCTCGGCGCGACGCTCTTCGAACGCAGCCAGGTTGGCGGCGTTGGCAACGGTGGCCTTGCCGAATGGCAGCAGGAAGTTACGGCCGTAACCAGCCTTAACCTTAACTTTGTCGCCCAGGTTGCCCAGGTTAGCGACTTTTTCCAGCAGGATCAGTTCCATTTGGTAAAACCTCTTAACTTTTAACCTTCACCGTTCGCGGAGTCATTCCCCTCAGGGGACTTGCGACCGCGAAAATCAATCAGGCTGTCGACAATGGCCAGAACCACGAGCAACGGATAAATCAGCTGCAGTATCAGCGGCAGTGTCACGTACATGCCGACCAGCCAGAAACCGGCCAGCCGACCCTGTGCCACCAGCCCATGCATCAAGGCGATGCCGGCCAGGACGAGCACCAGGCTGGACGCGGAAGCCAGGACGATGAACTGCGGGCCGATGAACGGACCCAACACCATCGCGGCAACCAGAGCCAGCATGACTGCCCGCGGCAACTTCAGGGCGCGAAACTCGCGACCGAAGCCTCCAGGGTTGTACAACGCTGCTTGCCAATAACGCGCCAGCATCAAAGCCAGCACGCTGAACAACTGCAGCATCACCGCTGTGGAAGCGACCAGCACAGGGCCGATCAGCTCACCGGGAATGACTGGCTTGCCTTCGATTTGCGGCAACGCTTCGGAAAGCGCCTTGGCCAACACTTCGAAGGTTTCGCGCAGTACCGCGTCCAGGATGAGGCTGTAGACCAACCCCAACACAACACTGGACAACAACACCCGGCTCCAGGAATGCCCGGCACGCAACAAGGCGGCCAGCCCCAGTGTTCCCAACAGCACCAGCAAGGTGCTTGGATCACCGAAGGCCCAAATGGCCACCGCCGGCAAAAGGCCGAAAGCGATGACCGTTGAAGCGTCCTTGAACCCGCGCCGCAGCAGCACAAGGCTCCCGGCAGCGGCACTCAACCAGAACAGCAGCGGTAATACCGCACTCACGACCACCACCAAGGTGGCCTGCACACGACCGCGCATGATGAAATCAGCCAACGCTCGCATGCTTATCCCTTACTACTTGTCGACAACCCGGTCTCAGCGGCCGTGGCTGTCGGTGTAGGGCAGCAGGGCCAGGAAGCGGGCGCGCTTGATAGCGGTAGCCAGCTGACGCTGATAACGAGCTTTGGTACCGGTGATACGGCTTGGAACGATTTTGCCGGTTTCGGATACGTAAGCTTTCAGGGTGTTGAGATCTTTGAAGTCGATCTCTTTCACGTCTTCAGCAGTGAAGCGGCAGAATTTACGACGACGGAAGAAACGTGCCATGTAATAGGCTCCTCAAAAGGTCCGTGGATTACTCGTCAGCGTTATCGCTGGAGTCGCTGTCATTGCTGTCGTCGCCTTCGGCGGAGTCAGCATGCTCAGGACGCTCACGACGCTCACGGCGCTCGCTGCGGTTCTCTTCGGCCTTCAGCATCTCGGACTGACCGGTTACGGCTTCGTCGCGACGGATGACGAGGTTACGGATCACGGCATCGTTGTAGCGGAAGTTGTCTTCCAGCTCGGCCAGGGCCTTGCCGGTGCACTCAACGTTCAGCATCACGTAGTGAGCCTTGTGAACATTGTTGATTGCGTAGGCCAGTTGACGACGGCCCCAGTCTTCCAGGCGGTGGATCTTGCCACCATCTTCTTCGATCAGCTTGGTGTAACGCTCAACCATGCCGCCGACTTGCTCGCTCTGGTCCGGGTGAACCAGGAAGATGATTTCGTAATGACGCATGAATGCTCCTTACGGGTTAGTAGTCTGCCAGCGTATCTGGTCAGACAAGGAGTGAATGACACTGTATGTCTTGCCATGGAGGGGAGGCACATGCGCGCCTGCCAGCTCGGCAAGGGGCGCAATTGTAGAGAAGGCGGTGCGCACAAGCAAGGTGATTGGCGATTATTTGAACAGCCGGAAACACTTTACCTTGGGCGAGCCCTACCGCCAGCTCGCCGGCTTGCAGCGAAGCACCACAGCCATTGAACCTGGCGTGGTGCTTTTGGGAGCCGGCTTACCGGCGATAGGGCCGCTACAGTGTCGACAGATCAGCGCTTGGCCTGGCGCTGGCGCACTGCCTCGAACAGGCAGACGCCCGTAGCCACTGAAACGTTCAGACTGCTCACGCTGCCCGACATTGGCAACTTGACCAGGAAATCGCAGTGTTCACGGGTCAGCCGGCGCATGCCCTTGCCTTCCGCGCCCATGATCATCACCAATGGGCCGGTCAGGTCCTGCTGATAGATCTCCTGCTCGGCCTCACCGGCTGTACCCACCACCCACAGGCCACGCTGCTGAAGCTTCTCCAGGGTACGCGCCAGGTTGGTCACCGCCACCAGCGGAATCACTTCCGCTGCGCCGCAGGCCACCTTGCGCACCACCGGTGTCAGCGTCGCCGATTTATCCTTGGGCACCACCACTGCCGTAGCCCCGGCAGCATCGGCGGTGCGCAGGCAGGCGCCGAGGTTGTGCGGGTCAGTGACGCCGTCCAGTACCAGGATCAGCGGTGGCGTTTCGGTGCGCTCGAGCAACTCCTCGAGCATCAATTCGCCCCACACCTGGCTTGGGCTGACCTCGGCAACAACGCCCTGGTGCACGCCCTCGACCCAGGCATCGAGCTCACGGCGCTCGGCCTGGCCAACCTGCACACGGTTTTCTGCGGCCAGCGCCAGCAACGCCTGGATGCGTGGCTCGCTGCGCCCTTCCGACAGCCAGATCTGCTTGACCCGCTTCGGATGGTGCTGCAGCAGCGCCTGCACGGCATGCACACCGTAGATTTTTTCCAGCTGACTCATGACTTGTTCTTGCTCTTGCGTGGCGCGCCGGATTTCGGCGGGCCTTTACGGTGCTTGGTGGGCTTGCCGGAGGGCTTGCCGCCTTTGTCCGACTTGCTGCCGGCGTTGCCACCAGTGCGCGCGTCGGTCATCAGCGCCTTCTTCATTTCGCGACTTTTGCGCACTTCAGCATTACGCTGCACGGCATCTTTCGGGAAGTAAGCCTCGGCGGTCTCGCTCTTGCGGCTGCGCGGTTTCGGTGTGGCCTTGGCCTCCACCACTGGCTGCTGCTCGGCCTTTTCTGCAGCCGGTGCGGCGCCACGGCCCTTGCGCCCTATCGGCGCAGCGAGCTGCTGATCGGACACCTCGAAGTCGATCTTGCGCTCGTCTAGGTCAACGCGCATGACCTTGACCTCGATGGTGTCGCCCAGACGGAAGCTACGCCCGGTGCGCTCACCCGACAAGCGGTGATGCACGGGGTCGAAGTGGTAGTAGTCACCCGGCAGCGCACTGACATGCACCAGGCCTTCGACGTAGATATCGGTAAGCTCGACAAACAGCCCAAAACCGGTGACCGCAGTGATCACACCCGGGAAGGTCTCGCCCACACGGTCCTTCATGAACTCGCACTTGAGCCAGTTGACCACATCGCGGGTAGCTTCGTCGGCGCGGCGCTCGGTCATGGAGCACTGCTCGCCGAGCTGGTCGAGGGTGTTCACGTCGTACGGATAGATACGTGCTTTGGGAATGCTCATGGCGCCGGCACGCTTGACGTGCGGAGTATCGACCTTGGAACGGATGATGCTGCGGATGGCGCGGTGCACCAGCAGGTCCGGGTAACGACGGATCGGCGAGGTAAAGTGCGTGTACGCCTCGTAGTTCAAACCGAAGTGGCCGTTGTTGTCGGTGCTGTACACCGCCTGGCTCAGCGAACGCAGCATCACCGTCTGGATCAGGTGGAAGTCCGGGCGCCCGGCAATGCTTGCAAGCAGTGCCTGGTAGTCCTTGGGCGAAGGGTCCTTGCCTTTGTGCAGGCTAAGGCCCAGCTCGCCGAGGAAGGCACGCAGCTTTTCAAGGCGCTCCGGTGGCGGGCCATCGTGCACGCGGTACAGCGCCGGCACGCCATGCTTGTTGAGGAACTCGGCCGTGGCGACGTTGGCCGCCAGCATGCATTCCTCGATCAGCTTGTGGGCATCGTTGCGCACGGTCGGGCGGATTTCCGCGATCTTGCGCTCTTCACCGAAGATGATGCGGGTTTCCTGGGTTTCGAAGTCGATAGCGCCGCGGGCGTGACGGGCATCGAGCAGCACCTTGTACAGGTTGTACAGGTTCTTCAGGTCCGGCAGGACCTCTTGGTACTCCTCGCGCAGCGCCTTGCCCTCGCGGGTACGGGCATGCTCGAGCATGCTGCTGACCTTGTTGTAGGTCAGGCGGGCATGGGAGTGGATCACCCCTTCGTAGAACTGGTAGTCGACCATCTGGCCGGCCTTGTTCATGGTCATTTCGCAGACCATGGCCAGGCGATCGACGTGCGGGTTCAGCGAGCACAGGCCGTTGGACAGCTCCTCGGGGAGCATCGGGACAACACGCTCGGGGAAGTACACCGAGTTGCCACGCTGCTGCGCCTCGACATCCAGGGCAGAGCCCAGACGCACGTAGCTGGACACGTCGGCGATGGCCACATAGAGGCGCCAGCCACCAGAGAACAGCCGCAGCTTGCCAAGCGGCTCACAATAAACAGCGTCGTCGAAGTCGCGGGCATCTTCGCCGTCGATGGTGACGAAGGGCAAGTGGCGCAGGTCGATACGCTTTTCCTTGTCCTTCTCTTCGACATCGGAGCGGAACTTGCGCGCTTCCTTGATCACGTCCTGGGGCCAGACGTGCGGGATGTCATAGCTGCGCAGGGCAACATCGATTTCCATGCCCGGCGCCATGTAGTTGCCGATCACTTCGACCACATCGCCTTGTGGCTGGAACCGCGGGGTTGGCCAGTGGGTGATCTTGATCTCGACGAACTGGCCGATCTTGGCGCCACCGTTACGGCCCGCGGTCACCAGCACTTCCTGCTGGATCTTCGGGTTGTCCGGCGTCACGTAACCGATGCCGCCTTCTTCGAAGTAGCGGCCGACCACACTTTCGTGGCCGCGGGAAATGACTTCTACCAGCACACCTTCACGGCGGCCACGGCGGTCGAGCCCCGAGACACGCGCCAAGGCACGGTCGCCATCGAATACCAGGCGCATTTGCGACGGGCTGAGGAACAGGTCGTCGCTGCCATCGTCAGGGATAAGGAAGCCGAAACCGTCGCGGTGGCCGGAGACCCGGCCGCAGATCAGGTCCAGTTTGTCTACCGGGGCATATGTGCCGCGCCGGGTATAGATAAGCTGGCCGTCACGCTCCATGGCGCGCAGACGACGGCGCAAAGCTTCGATCTGGTCTTCTTCGTAAAGACCGAACTCGGCCGCCAGCTCCTCGCGCGCGGCCGGTTCGCCACGGTCGGCAAGGCGCTGCAGGATCAGCTCACGGCTGGGGATAGGGTTGTCGTATTTTTCCGCTTCGCGAGCGGCCTCGGGATCGAGGGATTGCCAATCGGCCATCAGAAGGGGTTCACCTTGGGGTATATAGATATGAATTCTGGCATAGGCCTATTGAAACCGGAAATGTCGGGCTTGGACAGCCCCAGCAGCATGTCCGCAGTGCGGCAATAGGCGTGTGGAATCAACAAGTTGAATTTTTTGAAATTTTTTTTGATCAAGGGCTTTACAGCCCCTGGGAGCGTCCGTATAGTGCGCACCACAACGACGGACAACCCCGAAGTTGTAGTAGAGATGAACGGCGCTGTAAAGCATCTTTTTATCTCGAATGTGTGCCCAGGTGGCGGAATTGGTAGACGCGCTGGTTTCAGGTATCAGTGACCGCAAGGTCGTGGAAGTTCGAGTCTTCTCCTGGGCACCAAGTATTTCAAGTAACAGATGACCAAGGATCTGTTACTACTGTGTGAAAGCGAACGATAGTCGCCTTCATCAGACGATGTAAAGCTTTGCCCAGGTGGCGGAATTGGTAGACGCGCTGGTTTCAGGTATCAGTGACTTAACGGTCGTGGAAGTTCGAGTCTTCTCCTGGGCACCATTCAAAAAACCCACTAGCTTGCTAGTGGGTTTTTTCTTGCCTGCGATTTTTGTGTCACCCTCCCCTGCAGGGCCAGCCATCCGACGATGGGCTAACCATGAATTTCTCGTCACACGGCCACTTGAGAAACGATTTCGTTTACCATTGTTTCCAAATATGTAGCCGTAAGCGAGGAAGTACCCGCATGACGATCCGTCCGCAACCGCTGATGCGCACCCTGGCCGCCGCTGTCCTTAGCCTGGTGATGGGCGCTCCGGCCGCCATGGCAGACGACCCGGTCACTCTGACCATGTACAACGGTCAACACAAGGAAATCGGCGAAGCCATCGCCAAGGCCTACGAGGCCAAGACCGGCATCCATATCAATATCCGCAAAGGCAGCAGCAATCAGCTGGCCAGCCAGATCATCGAGGAAGGCGACCGCTCGCCGGCCGACATCATCTACACCGAAGAATCGCCACCACTGAACAACCTGGGCGAACTGGGCTTGCTGGCGAAGATCGACGACGCCACGCTGAACATGCTGCCCAAGGAATACGTTGCCGCCAACGGTTCCTGGATGGGCGTGACCGCCCGCACCCGCGTGGTGGTGTTCAACCCGAAGAAGATTGATGAGAAAGACTTGCCGCAATCGGTAATGGATTTCGCCAACCCCGAGTGGGACGGCAAGGTCGGTTTCGTACCGACCAGCGGTGCATTCCAGGAACAGGCCGTGGCCATCCTCAAGATGCACGGGCGTGACGCTGCCGAAGAGTGGCTGACCGGCCTGAAAGCCTTCGGCAAGACCTACACCAACAACATGGTCGCACTCAAGGCCGTGGAAAAAGGCGAAGTCGCCGCCGTGCTGGTGAACAACTACTACTGGTACGCCCTGGAGCGCGAGCGCGGCAAGCTCGATTCGAAGCTGTATTACCTGGCCGACGGCGATGCCGGTGGCCTGGTGACCATCTCCGGCGCCGCAGCGGTCAAGGCCAGCAAGCACCCGAAAGAAGCGCAGGCCCTGCTCAACTGGATGGCCAGCGAAGAAGGTCAGCGTGTGATCACCCAGACCACCGCTGAATACCCGCTGCACAAAGGCATGGTCTCCGACCGTGGCCTGAAGCCGTTCGAAGACCTGCGCCCGCCGAAAATCTCGCCGGCCGACCTGGGCAATGCCGAGGAAGCGCTGGAGCTTGAACGCGAGGTCGGCCTGCTCTGATGACCGCCGCCCTGTCCGAGCCGGTGCCGGTACGCTTCGTACCGCGCCGCAAGCGCCCCTCCATCTGGGTGGTGCTGCCTGTACTGTTTCTGGTGGCGATGAGCTTGCTGCCATTGCTGTACGTCGCGATGAAAGCCTGGGAAGCCGGCTGGCGAGAAGCCTTGCACCTGCTCTGGCGCCCGTTCGTCTGGGGCCTGATGCGCAACACCCTGATGCTGATGGTCGGGGTGACGCTGGCGTGCATGGTGGTTGGCCTGGCGCTGGCGTGGCTGCTCGAACGCAGCAACCTGCCGGGCCGTCGGCTGTGGGGCGTAGTGCTATGCCTGCCATTCGCCGTACCTTCGTTCGTCAGCAGCTTTACCTGGGTGTCGCTGAGCTCGGACTTCGAGGGGCTGGGCGGAGCTATCCTGGTCATGGCCCTGTCCAAGTACCCGCTGATATTCCTGCCGGTGGCCGCCACCCTGCGCAACCTCGACACTTCGCTTGAGGAGTCGGCGCGTACGCTGGGCTGCAGCCGCTGGGGCGTTTTCACCAAGGTCACCCTGCCGCTGCTGTGGCCGTCGATGCTCGGCGGCGCATTGCTGATCGCCCTGCACATGCTGGTGGAGTTTGGCGCGTTGTCGATCCTGGGCCTGCAGACCTTCACCACGGCGATCTACCAACAGTTCGAGCTGGAGTTCAGCAACGCCAACGCCGCCATGCTCTCGGCGGTACTGCTGGCACTGTGCCTGGTGATGCTCTGGCTGGAACTGAAGGTGCGCGGCAAGGCCCGCCACGTACGCATCGGTCAGGGCGTGGCACGCCGCGCGCAGCCGGTACGCCTGGGTAGCTGGGCGCCGCTGGCGCAGCTGTTCTGCCTGGGCCTGGCGATACTGGGCAGCGGTATTCCGCTGGCCATGCTCGGTTACTGGCTGAGCGTGGGGTCTTCGGCCGCTTTCCCGGTGGCGGAGATTTCTAAGGCGCTGCTGACCTCCCTGTCGGTGTCACTGGGCGGCGCCGGTTTCTGCGTGCTGCTGGCGTTGCCGGTGAGCTTCCTGGTGGTGCGCTACAAAGGCCGCCTGGCGCTCTGGGCCGAGCGCCTGCCCTACCTGCTGCATGCCCTTCCCGGCCTGGTGATCGCCCTGACGCTGGTAGTGTTTTCCCTGCACTACGTGCCGGCGCTGTACCAGACCACTGCATTGCTGCTGCTGGCCTATGCGCTGTTGTTCCTGCCTTTGGCGCAGGCCCCTGTGCGCACCGCGTTGAACAAGGCATCGCCAACCCTGGAAGAAGCGGCCCGCACCCTGGGTGCCAGCAGTTTCGCGGCGTTCTGCCGGGTGACCTTGCCGATCATCTTCCCGGCATTGGCGGCCGCCTTCGCACTGGTGTTCCTCGATGCCATGAAGGAGCTGACTGCCACCCTGCTGCTCAGCCCGACGGGCATGACCACCTTGGCCACCGAGGTCTGGGCGCATACCGCCAACGTCGAGTTCGCAGCGGCGGCGCCTTATGCGGCGTTGTTGATTGTGGTTTCGGGGTTGCCGGTGTATCTGCTGACTACGCGGATGTATTTGAACAAGGCCTAAGAATTTGCCCAGGCTGCCATGCGGCCTGGGCTAGCGTTACACGAATCGATCTAAAGTAATAAAAAACGGAACCCCACAAGAGCGCTTAATAGCACAAATAGTAATAAGTGCAATCCAACCAGCACACGCTTTAGTCGACGAGGAAAGCCTCTTACTTCATCCAAGTCAACGAGCCCTCTGCGCGCATACATCTTTGGCATCATCAGTATCATGGAAATCGAACCTGTACGCATGAGCTTTCCAACTAAACCGGCACTGGAAAAAACCCTTCTATAATCACGAACAATACGACTATTTGGCATCATTGCCTCGAACGATTCGACGTAATAATGCGCCACATAAACAATAGCCAGCATGCTAAATATCATAGGCCCCATGATCAACAGCCCAATCAACCCAGGATGAATAGAAGTCACCTTAGAGCCCCTTCATAAATCATCTCCCCAATAACTTCACCTGTTTTGCCACCTACTTCACCACCTAACATACCGCCTGTAACTCCCCCAGCAACTGCACAAGCAAGGGCACCTGCGCCCCCTGTCGGCACCCCTAGAATAACGCTGCAAATCATGCCACCCATAAAACCTCCGGCATAACTACCAGCGCTAGCTCCACTTACCGCCCCTATTAGAGTTGAAGATTCAACATATTTTGCTTTCCTGCAGTCTTCTTCACGCCCCAATGTGCACGCTTTATGAATTGACAAGCTCGTGGCGGCCACATCCAATGCAATACCAATATACGTACCTTTCTTGATAAAACTCGCCGCCTTGCTCACCCCTGTAATTTTATCAGCGTATTTAGAGATTTCGCCGGAACTCAAATAGCTCTTGGTAGAAATCTCCAGCATCCGCTTAATAGACCCTTGCTTGCGCAGCCCTGAACCAAAAGCAGCCAATTTATTAAGCTGATCTTCCAGCCTCATGAAAAGCACTGTGCGCTTGGCATAAAATTCATCACGAGCCCTAATCGTTCCAGCACCCAAATACTCACGATGCAAAAGTTCTATTTGCCCCAAAGTACCTTTGATCCCCTCCAGATGCTTGGCCCAGCCATCACTGATTGCACCAGCCCCCATGGAAGCATGCGCCAGCAAACTCTGAAGCATTTCGAAGTTTTCCAAGAGGTACCCATCGACACCTCCACCGTTGAACTCAATATCGCGGTGAATACTGGCCGCCTTGCCCATCAGAAATGCTTCATGGCTCGTACAGGAAGGCGTACCAGGATCGCCGACAATCACAAGCTCGCCGGCGAAAACCACGCTATTCACAATATGCGCATTCAACACATCAAATTTGGCCCGCTGATTGGCCGACATCGGCGTATCGGCCTTCAGCGACTCATATGACTGCGCATGCGAATTGATGAAGCTGCGTGCCTCGGACATGGTCGCCCCTCACGCATACTTTTTGTTGTTGATACGGTCCCATCCACCCGTCACGTTTCCACCGGCACTGCCGTCGAGGCGCTTCTGCCGCGTGTAGGTGGTTTTGATCCGCCCGTAGTTGAGCTGTACGACCTCCATCGGCACACCGGAACTGGCGCTCTGGGCGTAGTCAGCGATGATCACTTCTTCGAGCACGACTTCGTAGTACTTGAGCTTGTCGGTACCGGCGCGACACACCACCAGCTTCACTTCCTTCAGGTGCTGGCCCGCACAACTGGCTTCAAGAAGCTTGCAGCTGGCACTGTCCAGAGGTATTTGGTGAAGGTGAAATTGGTGAGGGTGGTGCGCCCTGAAGATGCGCCACCCGCAGAACTTGCGGTGGCAGACGTGCTTTGGCTGGCACCGAATTTGTAGCCGACGATTTCGATCCAGTTGGCGTATTGCTGGTCCAGCGCTTCGCCAGTGATTTCCGCGATGTGGATATAGGCGTCGAAAGCCATGTGTACCTCTCCCTGGTAACGATTGGTCTGAAAACGACGGTGCTCGGACAGCGTCGATCTGACGTTGTTCCTCAAGAGGCGAAGCAGGGCATGCCGCCAGGCTTGAGGCCCAGTTGACACTAGCCGTACCTAACTGCAGACGCAATAGAACGCAGACGTTGGAGGTCAAATTAGGAAATAGCCTACAAATTTGACGATAAAGGCGCTTGATCGGGCTGAACGATGTTCAGTGGTTGATGAGAGGAACGTATCAGGGGGCGCAGGTGCTCGCCTCGACATCTCCAGCGTTTATGAAACCTAGCGCCGCGCGGGCGACGTTCGGTCCCACAGGCGCAGAAAACCCAAAGGCGAACAACCCGAACCCACCTCGACTCAAGCCCTGAACTGCCCCAGGCTCGCCCGCAGCTGCGCCGCCAAGTCATCCAGCACCTTGCTGCTTGCTGTGGTCTGCATCACCACTTCTGCCGAACGCTCTGCCTGGGCATGAATATTCTCGACCCGCCCACGCACCGCCTGAGCGCCATGTGCCTGCTGTTCCGCCGCCCGAGTCGCCAGGCCGATGGCCGCATGCACCTGCTCCACAGCCGCCTGCACCGACTGCTGCCGGCGCTCGTTGTCGCGCAGCACTCGCAGGCCTTCGCTGGCCTTGAGGCCGGCCTGGCCGATGGTTGTCACGGCCTCCTTGGCGCCCTTCTGCAGCGCCGCGATATGCGCCTGGATGTCGCCGGTAGAGCTTTGCGTCTTGCTCGCCAATGCCCTCACCTCATCGGCCACCACCGCAAACCCGCGCCCGGTCTCACCGGCTCTTGCGGCTTCAATGGCTGCGTTGAGCGCCAGCAGGTTGGTCTGCTCGGCGATACCGTGGATCACGGTCAGCACCACTTCGATCTGCTCGCTCTGCTTGGCCAGCCGCTCGATTACCTGCGAGCCGGTTTCGACCTGACCTGCCAGGTTCTCGATCATGCCGGCAAGTTGCGTCGAAGCGCGGCTGTTCTCATCGGTCGCCTGGCGGATATCAACCACCTGCTGCAGCGCCGCCTGCATGGCCTGGCTTTCAGCCTGAGCCTCATCAGCCATGCTCGACAGATCGCGCAAGCTGGCGGCCACTTCGTCGCGTTGCAGCGCTGCGGCAGCATCGGCGCCTGCGTTGCGCTGCGTCATGCTGCCGATCTCGATCCCTGTACGCTGTGCCACCTCGCCCGCCTCGCGGACAATGGGCTGCAACTTGTCGACGAAGCGATTGACCGCCGAGGCCATGTCGCCTATCTCGTCGCGACTGTCGAGGTTGACGCGCTTGGTCAGGTCACCTTCGCCTGCAGCCAAATCGTTGAGCGCAGTAATCAGCAGGCGCAGCTTGCTGAGCACGCGGCGACCTAGCACCAGGGCCACTACCAGCAACACGCCAACCCCCACCACCACAAGGCCCAGCCCGATGCGCCAACGCAGCTCTGCCGCAGCGTCGCGCACGGTTTGTGCGGTATTGGCCTGCATCGCCGTAGCACTGCCCTGTGCGGTTTCCAGGCGCTCGCGCAAGGCCTTGCCGCTGTCGGCTGCGGCTGCACCGAGGCTGTCGCCCACCAATTGTTCACCGCTGGTGATCAAGGCAGCGAAGCGCTGGTCCAGGGCTTTGAGTTCCTGATCGACACCGGCAGTCGATACCCCCATCAGCACCTTGCCGATTTCCGCGCCGTTGGGGCTGATCGAGGCCTCGACGAAGTACACCGAAGGGTCGCGGCGAGCGGCATCCAGTACCTTGTCCAATGCCCGTTCACCCTGGCCCTTTTCCATCAAGGCCTGGTTGATCGGGTTCTGCCGGTTCAGGTAGCGGGTCAGGTGCTGACCCTGGGCGTCGTCATAGATCACGAACAGTACGTTGGGGTTGCGCTGGGCCCGACGTGCGAAATCGGACAGCACTGGCACATCGTTGTCCCAGATAGCCCGCGGCGCGACCGATGCCAGCAGTTGGGCCATGTCGTTGGCCGAGTCCTTGAGGTTCTTTTCCAGCGTAGTGCGCAGTTGCTGCTGCTCGCTTTGCAGGCGCTCGGACAGCCCGGCGCTAAGGCGCTGTCGTGTACTGCTGGAGAGGCTGTCCAGACCGGCGCGTACGTCCTGCCCAGCTTGTTCAAGGTCGCTGGCGAGCTTACGGCTATCGCTGCCCAGGCGCTCGCCCAGGTCGGCCTCAAGGGCGGTGACAGTGCTTCGGGTCAGCGCAACGGCAACCACTACCTGCACCAAAAGAGCGATACCAAGGGCAACAAACACAGGCCGCAAGAGGCGGCTTCGTAACAGTGAGAGGATGGCAGACACGGTGAAACCCTCGTGCTTTCTGGCGCCACTATTTTGATGGCATCTACAGAAACTTCTTACAGCAAGGGTTGTGCCGGACACAGCAGGGATAAACGCCAAGGTTAAGCAGTGCCATTGTCAGCATCGAGCAGATGCAAAAACGCCGCGCTCCCTTTCAAGAGCGCGGCGTCAGATCAGCCAGGTGGCAGATCAGGCGAACGGATGACGCAGCACGATGGTCTCGTTGCGGTCCGGCCCGGTGGAGATGATATCGATCGGTGCGCCGGTCAGCTCCTCGATGCGCTTGATGTAAGCGCGGGCAGCCGCTGGCAGCTCTTCCAGGGTCTTGGCGCCCAGGGTCGACTCGCTCCAGCCTGGCATCTCTTCATACACCGGCTCCAGGCCGATGTAGCTGTCAGCGTCGGACGGTGCGTCGATGACCGCGCCGTTCTCGTTCTTGTAGCCGACACAGATGTTGATGGTTTCCAGGCCGTCCAGTACGTCCAGCTTGGTCAGGCAGATGCCCGAGATGCTGTTGACGTCGATGGCGCGACGCAGAATGACGGCATCGAACCAGCCGCAACGACGGGCACGGCCGGTGGTCGAACCGAACTCGTGGCCACGCTTGGCCAGGGTGGCGCCCGTCTCGTCGAACAGTTCGGTCGGGAACGGACCGGAACCGACGCGAGTGGTGTAGGCCTTGGTGATGCCGAGGATGTAGTCCAGGTACATCGGGCCAACGCCAGAACCAGTGGAGATACCGCCAGCAGTGGTGTTGGAGCTGGTGACGTACGGGTAGGTACCGTGGTCGATGTCCAGCAGCGAGCCCTGGGCACCTTCGAACATGATGTCCTTGCCAGCGCGACGCAGGTTGTGCAGCTCGGCGGTGACATCGAGCATCATCGGCTTGAGCTGCTCGGCGTAAGCCATGCACTCGTCCAGGGTCTGCTGGAAGTCGATGGCCGGCTCTTTGTAGTAGTTCACCAGCTGGAAGTTGTGATAATCCAGCAGCTCCCCCAGCTTGGCGGCGAAACGCTCACGGTGGAACAGGTCGCCAACGCGCAGGCCGCGACGGGCAACCTTGTCTTCGTAGGCTGGGCCGATACCACGGCCGGTGGTGCCGATCTTGGCTTCGCCACGGGCTTTCTCGCGGGCCTGGTCCAGGGCCACGTGGTACGACAGGATCAGCGGAGCAGCCGGGCTGATGCGCAGGCGCTCGCGCACTGGTACGCCCTTCTCTTCCAGCTTGGTGATTTCACGCATCAGGGCATCGGGCGCAACGACCACGCCGTTGCCGATCAGGCACTGCACGCCTTCGCGCAGGATGCCGGACGGGATCAGGTGCAAAACGGTTTTTTCACCGTTGATCACCAGCGTGTGGCCCGCGTTGTGGCCACCCTGGTAGCGCACTACGGCGGCAGCATGTTCGGTCAGCAGATCGACGATCTTGCCTTTGCCCTCATCACCCCACTGGGTGCCCAGGACGACGACATTCTTACCCATTACATTGGTCCTCATTCACGCAAACTTGGTTGCCGGCCTACTGCCGACGCAGAAACTCAATGGGTCAGCGGCAGAACCTGCCAGCGCCCGTCTTGCTGAATCAATTGCCGATCACAATCCGCCTCGAGAGCAGCACTCAACGGCTGGCCAGGCAGAGCCTGGACCACACGCTGGCCCTCGTTGCGCAACTGGCAGACCTGCTGCCAGAGGGCCGCGTCACCGCTGTCGGGCATCCAGATGCCGCCAGCTGGCAATACGACCTCCGCTCGCCCCAGTGTGACCAGGGTCTTCAAATCCGTAGAGAAACCGGTGGCCGGGCGTGCCCGACCGAAATCTGCGCCGATGTCGTCGTAGCGCCCGCCCTGGGCGATCGATTGACCTTCGCCAGGCACGAACACGGCGAACACCACACCGGTGTGGTAGTTGTAGCCACGCAACTCGCCAAGGTCGAAGTACAGCGGCAGCTCCGGATAGCGCGACGCCAGGCGATCAGCGATCGCCAACAGGTCGTCAAGCGCCGCCAGCACGCTGGCCGGGGCACGACCCAGGCGCACACGGGCTTCGGCCAGCACTTCGCGGCCACCGCACAGCTCGACCAGAGCGCGCAGCATGTTGCCCAGGTCCTTCGGCAAGTCGGCAGTCAGTGCCTGCACTTCATCGACCGACTTGCGCTGCAGGGCATCGAACAGCTGCTGTTCGACTGCGCCGGACAAGCCGGCGGCGCGCGCCAGGCCACGGTAGATACCGACATGACCGAGGTCCATGTGCACATCCGCGACGTCGGTCAGCTGCAGCGTGGCGAGCATCAGGCTGATGACTTCGACATCACTGGTAGGGCTGGCATCGCCGTACAGCTCGGCACCGAGCTGGATCGGACTGCGCGAGGTGGACAGCGCACGCGGCTGGGCGTGCAGCACACTGCCGGCATAGCACAGACGGCTCGGGCCTTCGCGGCGCAAGGTGTGGGCGTCGATGCGCGCCACCTGCGGGGTAAAGTCGGCACGGAAGCCCATCAGGCGACCGGACTGCGGGTCCACCACCTTGAAGGTACGCTGATCCAGGTCCTGGCCGGCGCCGGTTAGCAGCGACTCCAGGTACTCGATATGCGGGGTGACGACCAGTTCGTAGCCCCAACTCTGGAACAGGTCCAACACCTGACGACGCG
This sequence comes from Pseudomonas sp. M2, assembly GCF_015751845.1. Taxonomy (NCBI): domain Bacteria; kingdom Pseudomonadati; phylum Pseudomonadota; class Gammaproteobacteria; order Pseudomonadales; family Pseudomonadaceae; genus Pseudomonas; species Pseudomonas sp. M2. Next base: position 3,016,829 of record NZ_JADOUD010000001.1, on the reverse strand, counting down.
CGATCTCGATACGCGCAGCCTCAGGTGGCAGTACTTCCTCGATGCCATCTGGCAGTAGCCAGCGGTCTACCGTTGCCATTACGCCATTTCCCCTCTGGTCCGGGCGGCTTGCCTGCAGGCGAGCCGTCAGTGAAGCAGGCATTGGCGCACAGCAGCAGGCAGCACTGATCCCAGCGCCGCCACCGTACCCAATACCCTCGAATTGCCTTGCGAACTGACCAAACCGTCAACTGGCGCTTTGCCAATCAACCTTGCAGACGCAAAAAAGCCGGGAAATTTCCCGGCTGCCTCATCATACACCCCTTTTTAATCAGGATGCACCCCGCCTGGTGTTTTAGCTGCCAGGCGGGGCATTTCCCGATCAGAGCATCAGGGCCTGCTCTTGTCCAGGAAGCGGAAGAACTCGTTCTTCGGATCCAGGACCAGGACATCGCTCTTGCTGGAGAAGCTCTCGCGGTATGCCTGAAGGCTACGGTAGAACGCATAGAACTCAGCGTCCTGGGTGTAAGCCTTGGCATAGATGGCGGCCGACTGGGCATCACCATCACCGCGGGTTTCTTCCGCTTCACGATAGGCTTCGGCCAGCAGTACGCGGCGCTGACGGTCGGCATCCGCACGGATACCCTCTGCCAGCTCGTTACCCTTGGCACGATGCTCGCGGGCTTCGCGCTCACGCTCGGTGCTCATACGGTCGAACACACTGCGGTTGACTTCCTTCGGCAGGTCGATGGCCTTGACGCGCACATCCACCACCTCGATACCCAGCTCCTTACTGGCCATGCGATTCAGTGATGCCGTGATGTCAGCCATCAGCGCGTCACGTTCACCGGAAACCACTTCGTGCAGGGTACGCTTACCGAACTGGTCACGCAGGCCGCTTTCCAGGCGACGAGACAGACGTTCATCGGCGATCTGCTTGAGGCCGGAAGTCGCGGTATAGAAACGCTCGGCATCCTGAACGCGCCACTTGGCGTAGGCGTCGACCATCACCGCTTTTTTCTCCAGGGTCAGGAACCGCTGGGTCGGGGCGTCGAGGGTCATCAGGCGGGCGTCGAACCTGCGCACCTGGTTCACATAAGGAATCTTCACATGCAGGCCAGGCTGGACATCCGCCTGGACCACACGGCCGAATTGCAGCAGTACCGCACGTTCGGTCTGGGCCACGATGTAGAAGCTGTTCCAGGCCACGACGGCCAGCACCACAGCTGCGATCAGGGCGATCAGCGATTTATTGCTCATCAGCGGCTCTCCCTAGTGCGCATCTGCTGCTGTTGCTGTTGCAGGTCCTGCGCCGCACGTGCGGCAGCATCATTGGCCGACGGCGACACACTGGCAGCCGGCGCGGACGTGTTGCGGCCGCCTTCGACCATCTTGTCCAGCGGCAGGTAGAGCAGGTTGTTCTGCCCGTCCTTGGTTGCCACCATGACCTTGCTGGTATTGCTGTAAACCTTTTGCATGGTCTCCAGATACAGACGCTGACGGGTCACGTCCGGTGCCTTACGGTACTCGGCGAGCAGCTTGGTGAAGCGGTCCGCCTCACCCTTGGCGCGGGCGATGACTTCGTCGCGGTAACCGTTGGCGTCCTCGATGATGCGCTGGGCCTGACCACGGGCTTCCGGCACCACGCCATTGGCGTAGGATTCGGCCTGGTTACGGGCACGCTGCTCGTCTTCGCGGGCACGGATCACGTCGTCGAAGGCTTCCTGCACTTCACGCGGGGCTGCCGCGCTCTGTACGTTGACCTGGGTGACCGTGATACCGGTACGGTAGTTGTCGAGGAAGCGCTGCAGGCGTTCGCGGATATCCACGGCCATCTGCTCACGACCCTCGGTCAACACCTGGTCCATCGAGGTGGAACCCACCACGTGGCGCAGGGCGCTTTCGGTGGCATGCTGCAGGCTGACCTCGGGCTGGTCGACGTTGAGCACGAAGTCCTGCAGGTTGGTGATCTTGTACTGGACGGTCAGTGGCACCTCGACGATGTTCTCGTCTTCGGTGAGCATCTGGCCCTGCTTGGTATAGGCACGCTCACGCGTGACGTTTTCCATGTACTTGCGATCGATCGGCGGGAAGTAGATGTTCAGGCCGGGACCGACCGTTTCATAGTACTTGCCGAAGCGCAGCACAACGGCCTGCTCCTGCTCGTCGACCACGTACACGGCGCTGTACAGCCAGATGGCAGCCAGTACCGCCAGGCCGATGCCCAGCAGGCCGTAGCCACCGCCCTTGCCGACATTGCGGTCACCGCCGCCACGTTTCTTGCCGCTGCCGAACATGCCGTTAAGGCTGTCCTGCAGTTTGCGGAAGGCCTCGTCCAGATCCGGCGGGCCTTTTTTATCGCCACCACCGCCACCACCACCGCGGCGGCCGCCCCAGGGATCCTGATTGTTCGAGTTGCCACCCGGCTCGTTCCAAGCCATAGCGCTCTCCATCTGATAAAGCAAAGACGCGCCCACGGCGCGCCGTCCAATGCTACAGAATGCCTGCCACTGCTGCCCGACGACCTCGGCGGGCATTTATTGCAAAGTGTGTTGCTCGACAAACACTTGCGGCTCCATGCCTTCGCGGCTGACCAGGCGATTCAACTCGACCCTGGGCAATCGCACACTCAGCAGGCTGCGCCCTTCTTCGTCATGCTCTTCACTCTGCACCGCACCCAAGTCAAAGAATTGCGCGCGCAAGCGGGCAAAACGCTGCTCCAGGCACAGGGTACCGACAAAAAGATCATCCCCCAGCAACTCGGCAATGGCCTGACCGACCAGCTCCAGGCCACGGCCATCTCGAGCCGATACCCAGACCCGCTCCGGCTTGCCATCGGCATTGCGCTGGATCTGCGGCTCGACATCTTCAAGCAGGTCGAGTTTGTTATAGACCTCGAGGATCGGCAAGCCTTCGGCACCGATCTCGCCCAATACTGCCAGCACCTGCTCGATCTGCTCCATGCGCTCAGGCTCATGGGCGTCGATCACATGCAGCAGCAGGTCGGAGTTGCTCGACTCTTCGAGCGTAGCCCGAAATGCCTCGACCAGCTTGTGCGGAAGGTGGCGAATGAAGCCCACGGTGTCAGCCAGCACGATAGGCCCAAGGTCGTCGAGCTGGAGCCGGCGCAGGGTCGGGTCGAGGGTGGCGAACAATTGGTCGGCGGCGTACACGTCGGATTCGGTCAGCGCGTTGAACAACGTGGACTTGCCAGCGTTGGTGTAACCCACCAGCGATACCGACGGGATATCCGCGCGGCGACGACCCCGGCGAGCCTGCTCACGCTGGCTGCGAACCTTTTCCAGGCGCGACTTGATCTGCCGCAGGCGCACCCGCAACAGGCGCCGGTCGGTTTCCAGCTGGGTTTCACCCGGGCCGCGCATACCGATACCACCCTTCTGACGCTCGAGGTGGGTCCAGCCGCGCACCAGCCGCGTGCTCATGTGCTCGAGCTGGGCCAGTTCGACCTGCAGCTTGCCTTCATGGGTACGCGCCCGTTGGGCGAAGATGTCGAGAATCAGCCCGGTACGATCAAGCACGCGACACTCGAAGACTCGTTCGAGGTTGCGCTCCTGACTGGGCGTGAGGGTGTGATTGAAAATCACCAGGTCAACCTGTTCGGCTTTGACCAGGTCGCGCAATTCCTCGACCTTGCCGCTGCCAATCAGGTATTTGGCGGTAGGCTGATGCCTTGCCACTGTGACCAGCGAGACGATGTCGGCTCCGGCCGACAATGCCAGTTCCTGAAACTCCTGCGGGTCTTCGCGCGCCTCAGGGTTCTGACCTTCCAAGTGAACGAGCAGCGCCCGCTCACCACCACCGTGGCGCTCAAAGAACAATGCAGGCTCCTATCAGGCGTTGCCTGGTTCGCTGTCGCCGTGTTCGGAATCGGACGGGCTTGGCAGGCGAACCGGACGGGCTGGAACCACGGTCGAAATCGCGTGCTTGTAGACCATCTGGCTGACGGTGTTCTTCAGCAGCACCACGAACTGGTCGAACGATTCGATCGAGCCCTGCAGCTTGATCCCGTTGACCAGATAGATCGAAACCGGGACCTTTTCTTTTCTCAAGGTGTTCAAGTAAGGGTCTTGTAGCGAATGCCCTTTTGACATATGCCGCACTCCTGTAAGGATAAATAGTAGAAAATCAAAAAAATCGATAAGTTAGGCCGCCCCTTCGGAAGAATAGACGGCAATCAGCAGGGACTCAGCTCAATATGGAGATGGCCCCAAGGTATTTCAAGGTGCGGGACAGATTGTCGCAGGCCAGGCTGTCGAGCCAGTGCACGTCGGACCAACCGCGCAACCAGGTGAACTGACGCTTGGCCAGCTGGCGAGTAGCAATGATACCGCGTTCGCGCATCTCATTCTCAGTCAGCTTGCCGTCGAGGTAGTCCCAGACCTGCCGATATCCCACTGCCCGTATAGACGGCAGCCCGGCGTGCAAGTCACTTCTGGCTCGCAGCGATCGGACCTCGTCGACGAAGCCCTGTTCCAGCATCTGCGAAAATCGTAACGCAATTCGCTGATGCAGAATGTGACGATCTGTAGGAGCAATCGCCAAACTCGCGACAGTATAGGGCAAATGCCCGCCAGCGCCTGCGTCTGCGCCGCTACTTTCCGCGAATTGACGCTGGCGATGGGCTGTCATGCTCTCGCCACTCACCTGATAGACCTCCAACGCACGGATCAGGCGCTGCGGGTCGTTGGGGTGGATGCGTGCGGCCGACTCCGGGTCCACTTCGGCGAGCTGGCGGTGCAACTCGGCCAAACCCAGCGCCTGCGCCCGGGCCTCGAGTTCGGCACGCACCGCAGCGTCAGCCGGCGGCATGTCCGCCAGGCCATCGATCAATGCCTTGTAGTAGAGCATGGTGCCACCGACCAGCAGCGGGACTTTGCCGCGCGCGGTGATTTCGGCCATGGCCTGAAGGGCATCGGTGCGAAACTGCGCAGCCGAGTAGCTCTCGGCAGGGTCGCGAATATCGATAAGACGATGTGGATGGGCAGCCAATACCTCCTTGGAGGGTTTGGCGCTGCCGATGTCCATGCCGCGGTAGACGAGGGCCGAGTCGACGCTGATCAGCTCGCAGGGCAGGACCTCGGTCAGCTCGATGGCAAGGTCGGTCTTGCCGGCCGCCGTCGGGCCCATGAGGAATATTGCTGGGGGCTTGCCGCTCATGTCATCGACCGCGCAGGAAAAGTTTGTCCAGGTCGTCCAGGCCCATCTGGGTCCAGGTCGGTCGGCCATGGTTGCACTGGCCGCTACGCTCGGTGTTTTCCATGTCGCGCAACAGGGCGTTCATTTCAGGAATCGCCAGGCGCCGGTTGGCACGTACGGCGCCGTGACAGGCCATGGTACCGAGCAGTTCGTTGAGGTGCGCCTGAATGCGATCGCTGGTGCCGTACTCCATAAGGTCGGCAAGCACATCCTGGACCAGGCGGTTGGCCTCGGCCTGCTTGAGCAGGGCAGGAATCTGGCGGATCGCCAGCGTCTCGGGGCCCAGGCGCTGCAACTCAAAGCCCAGGCGCTGGAACCACTGGGCATGCTCCTCGGCGCAATCGGCCTCGCGCTGGCTCAGCGCCAGTGACTCGGGCACCAGCAGCGGCTGGCCACTCAGGCCCTCGCTGGCCATCGCCACCTTGAGCCGTTCATACATGATCCGCTCGTGGGCTGCATGCATGTCGACCAGCACCAGGCCGGCAGCATTCTCGGCGAGAATGTAGATGCCTTTGAGCTGGGCCAGAGCGTACCCCAAGGGCGGGATGTCGCCCTGGCTCTGCGGCAACGTCGCAGGCCCGGCAGCGTCATCGTTCAGCGGCTTGTAGAACTCGCGGTAGACCGCCTGGGCCTCGGCAGCGGGCAACGGCTGTGATGGCCGGGGGGTGTACTGGTACTGGTAACCTGCGCCACTGCCGCCGTTGGAAATCGAATGCTGGGGCACCTGGGGCTGTTCGAGCACCGGCGAGGCCAGGCGCATCTCGCCTTGCGGGCCGAATTCGCCCGCCTGTTGCCCCGTCGGGCGGACGACCTCGGCAGCGGCGGCAGGCGCCGACGCCAGATGGTCTTCCGGGCGCACGTCGGCCAAGGCACGGTGCAGCGTGCCGTAGAGAAAATCGTGAACCGAACGACCCTCACGGAAACGCACTTCGTGCTTGGTCGGGTGCACGTTGACGTCGACGCCGTTGGGCTCAAGCTCAAGGAACAGCACGAACGTGGGGTGACGGCCATTGAACAGCACATCACGGTAAGCCTGGCGCACCGCATGGGCTACCAGCTTGTCGCGCACCGCACGGCCGTTGACGAAGAAGTACTGAAGGTCTGCTTGGCTACGCGAGAAAGTCGGCAGGCCGACCCAGCCCCACAGACGCAGGCCGTTACGCTCGACATCGATCGGCAGCGCCTGCTCCATGAACCCTCCGCCACAAATGGCGCCGACCCGCCGCGCACGGGCCGTTTCGTCATGAGCCTCGTGCAGGCTGAGGATGCTCTTGCCGTTGTGCCGCAGGTGGAAGGCCACATCGAAGCGGGCCAGGGCCAGGCGCCGGATGACTTCCTGCAGGTGATCGAATTCGGTCTTCTCGGCCTTGAGAAACTTGCGACGGGCCGGGGTATTGAAGAACAGGTCACGCACTTCCACCGAGGTGCCGACAGGGTGTGCGGCAGGCTGCACACGCGGAGTCATGTCGCGACCTTCGGTCTCGACCTGCCAGGCTTCGCTTGCACTGGCGGTGCGCGACGTCAGGGTCAGGCGCGCCACCGAGCTGATGGAGGCCAGGGCCTCGCCACGAAAGCCCAGGCTCAGCACACCTTCGAGGTCTTCCAGCTCACGGATCTTGCTGGTGGCGTGCCGGGCCAGAGCCAATGGCAGGTCGTCAGCGGAAATACCGCTGCCGTCGTCACGTACCCGCAACAACTTGACGCCGCCCTGCTCCACTTCGACATCGATGCGTCGGGCACCGGAGTCCAGACTGTTCTCCAGCAACTCCTTGGCCACCGAAGCCGGGCGTTCGACCACCTCACCGGCGGCAATCTGGTTGGCCAGCCGCGGGCTGAGCAGCTGGATGCGCGACCCCCCACTCATTGCTGCGAGGCCAGGGTCGTCGAGGGAATATTGAGGTGCTGACCGACCTTCAGCTCATCGCTCTTGAGGCTGTTGGTGTTGCGCAGGCTAGCCACGCTGACCTGGTAGCGCACGGCAAGCATCGCCAGGGTCTCGCCCGGACGTACCGTGTGCTCACGTGGCCCCTGCGCGATCTTGCCGCTGTCGCGCATCCAGGCGATGTAGGTACCAGGCGGCGGGTTCTGCTGGAAGTACTGGCGCACACCGGTATGGATCGAGCGGGCCAGTGCCTGCTGATGGCTGCGCGTGGCCAGCTTGGCGGCTTCGTTGTTGTTGGAGATGAACCCGGTTTCGACCAGGATCGACGGAATGTCCGGCGACTTCAGCACCATGAAACCTGCTTGCTCGACACGCTGCTTGTGCAGCGAGGTGATGCGCCCCATGTTGCCCAGCACTTTTTGCCCGACGTTGAGGCTGGAACTGAGCGTCGCGGTCATCGACAGGTCGAGCAGCACGCCTGCAAGCATGCGGTCTTTGTCGTCGAGGCTGACGTTACCAGCGCCACCGATCAGGTCGGAGCGGTTTTCCGCATCGGCGAGCCAGCGGGCGGTCTCGGACGTGGCGCCACGGTCCGACAGGGCGAACACCGAGGCGCCAAAAGCGGCCCGCGACGGTGCAGCGTCGGCGTGGATCGAGATGAACAGGTCGGCGCCTTTCTTGCGGGCGATCTCGGTACGTTTGCGCAGCGGAATGAAGTAGTCACCAGTGCGGGTCAGTTCGGCACGGTAGCCCTTCTCGGTATTGATCTGGCGCTGCAGTTCCTTGGCGATCTGCAGCACGATGTCTTTCTCATGCTGGCCACGCGATCCCGAAGCACCCGGGTCCTCACCGCCATGACCGGCGTCGATGGCGACCACGATGTCGCGCTTGCCGCTGGGCACAGGCGGCAGCTTGATCGCCGGCTGGGCCGGGCTTACCGGCACCGCCGGCGTGGTCGCCGGGGTTCGCACAGGCGTTGGCGGTGCAGCAGGCGCCGTGGCGGCGATGGCATCGGCTTCCTGGTCATAGAGGTCGACCACCAGGCGGTTGCCGTATTGAGCATTGGGCGCCAGGGTGAAACTCTTGGGCGTGACCGACTTTTTCAGGTCGACCACCACCCGCAGGTCAGTCGCCGTACGCTGCGCCGAGCGCACGTTGCTGATGGGTGTATTCGAGGTGGACACGTTCAGTGGCGCGGCCAGGGTCGCCCCGTTGATATCGATTACCAGGCGATCCGGTGCGCTGAGGGTGAAGACGCTATGCTGCACGGGGCCAGACAGGTCGAAGACCAGCCGCGTGTTGTCCGGCGCGCGCCACAGACGCATGCTCTTGACTTGAGTGACGGCCAGAGCGTCAACAGTCACCGCTGTCAGCAGCAGACCAACGACAGCGACCAGTGCGCGTATGCGCATACCTACCCCACTTACTGTTTATAGTGTTTGGCCAGCGCAATGCACCAGGCCTCGCCGCGAGCCCCCTGCGGCGCAAGGATCAGCGAGCGTCCGCCCGCTTGGGGTCTTATGGTAATGGTCAGGTCAGGCTTTGGCAAAACGCCCGCACCCTTTTCTGGCCACTCGAACAGACACAGCGGATCTCCCTCGAAATAGTCGCGAATGCCCATGAACTCCAGTTCCTCCGGATCGACCAGGCGATACAGGTCGAAATGGTAGGCGCGCACCTCACCGATCTCGTAGGGTTCAACCACGGTGAAGGTCGGGCTTTTCACTGCACCAGTATGGCCCAAGCCGCGAATAAGGCCACGGGACAGCGTAGTCTTGCCCGCGCCCAGGTCGCCCTCGAGAAAGATGATGCCGCGACCGCCGGTCACCTCGGCCAGTGATGCACCGAATTTGACCGTAGCCTCTTCATCGGCCAGAAACAGGGTTATGCCAGACACGCAGAATGCTCCTCCAACAACTCACGAATGACCGGCGCCAGATCACTGGCCGCCAGGCCTCTACCTTTCACACCCAACCGCTCGCCGGCACACGCGTGCAACCACACTCCAAGACTCGCGGCCTGCCAGGCGTCCAGCCCTTGAGCCAATAACGCCGCCAGTACACCGGTGAGCACGTCACCCAAGCCTGCCCCTGCCATTGCCGGATGCCCGCGCTGGCACAGCGCCAACTGCCCCGACGGGTCCGCCACCAACGTACCGGCGCCCTTGAGCACGCAGACACTGGCATAGCGGCGCGCCAGCTTGCGAGCAGCGCCCGGCCGGTCGGCCTGTACCGCCTCGGTGGAAATGCCCAGCAGCCGCGCGGCCTCCCCCGGGTGCGGAGTGAGGATACTGCCACTGGGTAATGCCAGGGGCGTGCGCGCCAGCAGGTTGAGTGCATCGGCATCCCACACTTGCGGCCGCTCGGCATTGGCAACAGCCGACAGCAGGCTGCGCCCCCAGGCGGCCTGGCCCAGGCCCGGGCCGACCACCAGCACCGAAGCGCGCTCCAATACCCCCATCAGCTGGTTGGCCGAATCGACCCCCAGGCACATGGTTTCGGGCAAGCGGGCAAGGCTTGCGGCCACGTGATCGGGGCGAGTCGCCACGCTGACCAGCCCGGCGCCGCAGCGTAGCGCGGCTTCGGCGCTCAGCAGCACTGCGCCACCGGTACCGAGGTCGCCACCCACCACCAGCACGTGGCCGAAGTCACCTTTATGGGCGTGCGGATGCCTGGCGGGCAGGCGCGTGACGGTCACGCTGCTTAGCAGGAGCGGGGCATGGCTTGGGTGTTTGGTCTGCGGCATGGGGTCAAAGGCTCCAATGTCTGGCAGAATTATACGCACCTGAGCCCGTATTGCCTTGCCCATCCATGTCCGCTTGCACACTTGACCTCGCCGCCCTGGCCCAATCGATCAAAAATTGGGGCCGAGAACTCGGTTTTGCCCACGTCGGCATCGCCGGTGTGGACCTTGGCGAGCACGAACAGCACCTGCAGCGCTGGCTCGACGCCGGCTACCAGGGCGAAATGGAATACCTGGCCGCCCACGATGGCAAACGCGCCCACCCCGACCAGTTGATCCCTGGCACCGTGAGGGTGGTTTCGCTGCGTATGGACTACTTGCCCGGCGATACACAGATGGCTCAACGCCTGGCCCAGGCGGAAAAAGCCTACGTATCGCGCTATGCCCTTGGCCGCGATTACCACAAGCTGGTGCGCAAACGCGTGCAGCACCTGGCCGATCGCATCCAGGAAGACATCGGTCCGTTCGGTTACCGGGCGTTCGTCGACAGTGCCCCGGTGCTGGAAAAGGCCATTGCCGAACAGGCGGGGCTAGGCTGGATCGGCAAGAACACGCTGCTGCTCAATCGCAAGGCCGGCAGCTATTTCTTCCTGGCCGAACTGTTCGTCGACCTGCCACTGCCGGTAGACGAGGCGCATGCCAGCGAGCATTGCGGACGCTGCCAGGCGTGCCTGGACATCTGCCCGACCAAGGCCTTTGTCGGGCCCTATGTGCTGGATGCCAGGCGCTGCATTTCTTACCTGACCATCGAGTTGAAGGGCGCCATCCCCGTGGAATTGCGCTCGATGATGGGCAATCGGGTGTTCGGTTGCGATGACTGCCAGATCGTCTGCCCGTGGAATCGTTTTGCACGTCCAACCCAGGAAAACGACTTCAAGCCCAGGCATGGCCTGGAGAATGCCGAGCTGGCCGAGATGTTCCTGTGGGATGAAAAGACTTTTCTACGCAAGACCGAGGGCGGGCCTTTGCGGCGCGCCGGGTATGAGCGCTGGCTACGCAACCTGGCGGTGGGCCTGGGCAATGCGCCGTCGACGATTCCGGTGCTGGAAGCCTTGAAGGCGCGCCGGGAAGACCCGTCGGAGCTGGTGCGTGAGCATGTGGAGTGGGCGCTGGCGCGGCATGGCATTACATAGCCGGGGCCGCCAAGCAGCCCCTGAGGTTTCACTGCTGGTCGTTGTAGTGAAACTTCGGCATTTCCCAATGGAAGCGGATCGCCAATAGCCGAACCAGGAACCCACCAAACAAGGTCAGCAGCATGGCCTGCTCTGCCGGCACCTTGAAATACACACAGCCCAGGTAAAACCACGCCGCGGCAAAAGACACGCTGGCATACAGTTCACGCCGGAACACCAGTGGGATGTCGTTACAGAAAATATCCCGAAGGATCCCACCGAACACCCCTGTAATGACCCCGCTGATCGACGCCACCAGCATGCCCTGCCCCATCTCCAGCGCAGTCATGCAGCCAATCAGGGTAAAGGCCACCAGCCCCAAGGCATCCAGCACCAGGAACAGTGACCGCAGGCGGCGCATCATCGGTGCGATGAAAATCGTCAGCAGCGCGGCAAAGCTGGTCAGCACCAGGTATTCCGGATGCTTCACCCAAGTCAGTGGGTAGTGCCCGAGCAGCACATCACGCACCGAGCCACCACCCAGGGCAGTCACACAGGCGATCAGTACCACGCCAAACCAGTCCATGCCACGCCGCCCGGCAGACAGGGCGCCGGTCATGGCTTCGGCGGTGATGGCAATAAGGTAGAGCATCAACAACATGGCGCGGGTCCGTGCGGGAAAGGCGCGCAGTCTAACCAGTTGCCCAAGGCACCAAAAGAGGGCGCGCGCACATTCTATGCGCCCTTTTTCGACTCACACCTTGATGAAGTGCGTGCGGTAGTGGCGCAGTTCGGCAATCGACTCGCGGATATCGTCCAGCGCCAGGTGGGTGCTGCCCTTCTTGAAGCTGTCCCGCACGTCCGGTGCCCAGCGCGCAGCCAGCTCCTTCACGGTGGAGACATCGAGGTTGCGGTAGTGGAAGTAGTTTTCCAGGCTGCGCATATGGCGATAGAGAAAGCGGCGATCCTGGCAGATGCTGTTGCCACAGATCGGCGACTTGCCTTTGGGAACCCATTGTTCCAGGAAGGCGATGGTCTGCGCTTCGGCCTCGGCCATGCCGACCTTGCTTTCGCGTACACGCTGGGTCAGCCCCGAGCCGCCATGGGTGCGGGTATTCCACTCGTCCATGCGCGCCAGCACTTCGTCACTGTGGTGGATGGCGATCACCGGCCCTTCGGCCAGCGTGTTCAGCTCGCTGTCGGTGACGATGGTGGCCATCTCGATGATGACGTCGTTGTCCGGATCCAGGCCGGTCATTTCCAGATCGATCCAGATCAGGTTCTGTGGGTTCTGCATGAAGGGCTCCTCGTATAGGCCGTCATATTAGCCTAGCGGCATAGCCCCGCGCATTCCCGGCGCAAAGGTAACCAGAATGGTCCGCCGCCCGTCGTGCTAAACTGCCTGCCGTTTTCAATGCCCCACCACGGCTCTCTCACGCAACTCGCACGGAACACTAATGGCCAAACGCCAGCTCAATCGCCGCCAAAACTGGCGTATCGAAAAGATCCAGAACGAACGCGCCGCTCGCGCTGCCAAACGCGAGCAGCATGCGCTGCAGGAGCTTGAAGGGGGCGACCTGGGGCCGGAGCAACTGGGCCTGGTGATCGCTCACTTTGGCGTGCAGGTCGAGGTGGAGGCCAAGGACGGCGAGTCTGCAGGCCAGGTATTCCGCTGCCACCTGCGCGCAAACCTGCCGGCGCTGGTCACCGGTGACCGCGTGGTCTGGCGTGCCGGCAACCAGGGCATTGGCGTAATCGTCGCGCAGATGCCGCGCAGCACCGAGCTGTGCCGGCCGAACAACCACGGTCAGCTCAAGCCGGTTGCCGCCAACGTCGACCTCATCGTGATCGTCTTCGCGCCAGCGCCCGAACCGCACCCGAACCTGATCGACCGTTACCTGGTCGCTGCCGAGCACGCGGGTATCCGCCCACTGCTGCTGCTGAACAAGGCCGACCTGATCAACGACGAGAACGGCCCGGCCCTGCATGCCTTGCTCGAGGTGTACCGCGACCTCGGCTACCCGCTGCTGGAGGTTTCCGCCCACCATGGCGACGGCATGCAGCGCCTGCAGCAAATGCTGGACGGCCATATCAGCGTGTTCGTCGGCCAGTCGGGTGTGGGCAAGTCTTCTCTGGTCAACAGCCTGCTGCCGGCTGCCGACACCCGGGTCGGTGACCTGTCCGAATGGTCGGGCCAAGGCACCCACACCACCACCACCGCGCGCCTTTACCACTTCCCCAATGGCGGCGACCTGATCGACTCGCCAGGCATCCGGGAGTTCGGCCTTGGCCATGTCAGCCGCGACGATGTGGAAGATGGCTTCATCGAGTTCCGCGACCTGTTCGGCACCTGCCGCTTTCGCGACTGCAAGCATGATCGCGAGCCAGGCTGCGCGCTGCTCACGGCACTGGAAGACGGCCGTATCAAGCAGCAGCGCATGAACAGCTACCGCTCGATCATTGCCAGCCTGCCGGAAGACAGCTACTGATTCGTAGGAAATATTACCGGGGCGCGTAGGGCTATTCCGGTTTTGCCGTCATCTATTGCCCCGCCTGCAGCTTTCCCTGATGGTCATGACTTCCTATCAGGGAGGGCAACCGCGATGCCGGTTTTAATCACTTACCGCCACGAAGAGCGGCTTGACGCCTTTATCCTCAATGAACGCTTGCTGCTCGAAAGCATTCCCGCGCAGCTGGTCCTGTTCGACTGCCAAGGGCAGACCCGCGAAGATCTGTATTGCAGCTTCTGTCGATACATGAGCGATGCAACCCACTGGATTGGGCTTTTGTCCGAATGGGCCGCCGCAGACTGGTGGACACCCTGGCTGCTGGGGGCTGCAGTCATGAGCAGCCGGCGTGTCAGCTTTTATCAAAGAAACGGCGGCGCTCTGCCTGAGTGCTTTGGCAAATGGCCGGTAATGCGCGAGCGCAGGCACATCGACCTGTTTGTGCGGGCCTATCACGATGAGTGCACGTTCACCCGCGCCATGACGTTGCCGCCGGGGCGCGGAAGCTGCGCCGACAGGGACAATGCTGACTTCTTTCATGCGGATCTGAAGGCCAAGATCCGGCGGGGGTTCTGATGAATCGGGGCCGCTGGGCGGCCCCTGCGTCACTGGTCGTTGGGCTCGTCCATCCTCAAGGTGCCTTCCTCGAAGATGTTCAGCTTCTGGCGCAGTTCACGCGGCTGCATCGGTGCATCCTGCGCAGCAGGTGCCGCCGAAGCATCAGGCGCAGCGCCGGCAGGCGGCGCTGGCTGGCTTGGCTGTGCAGGCGACGTACCCTGCTCACCCTCAATGTTGCGCTGGGCCTTCTTGGTCAGGACGATGATGTCGATACGGCGGTTTACCGGGTTGAACGGGTCTTTGCGGTCGAACAGCGAAGACGACGCATAACCCACCACCCGCGCGACCTGGTCATCCGGATAGCCACCGGCAACCAGCGCACGCCGTGCGGCATTGGCGCGATTGGCCGACAGCTCCCAGTTGCCGAACTCGCCGCTGTCCGAATAAGGCTTGGCATCGGTGTGACCACTGACGCTGATCTTGTTCGGCACCGCCTTGATGGTGTCGGCCATGGCCAGCAGAATGTCCTCGAAATACGGCTGCAGGCGGGCGCTGCCGATGTCGAACATCGGCCGGTTCTCGGCATCCATGATCTGGATGCGCAGGCCGTCCTGAGTGATCTCGAAGAGAATCTGGTCCTTGAACTTCTGCAGCTGGGGGTTTTCCTCGACCTTGTTCTGCAGCTCCTGCAACAGCAGTTCGAGGCGTTCTCGCTCAACCTGTTCAGCCAAGGTCTCGACCTGGTCCTTGTCCAGCTGAATGCTGGTATCGGGCGTAGGCTCGGACTTCTCCTCCGGGTTGATGGTCTTTTCCGGCGCCAGCTGGGGCGAGCCGCCAAGGTCGATCACGTAGGGCGTACCGCTTTCGGAGAAACCGATCGGGTCCTTGAAGTAGCCGGCAATGGCGATCTTCTGCTCCGGCGTTGCGGTGGACAGCAGCCACAGCACCAGAAAGAACGCCATCATCGCCGTGGCGAAGTCAGCGAAAGCGATCTTCCAGGCGCCGCCATGGTGGCCACCACCGTAGCGCTTGACGCGCTTGATGATTATCGGCTGATTGTTTTCCATGGCTCAGCGACCGCGAACTGCTTGTTCCAGCTCGACAAAGCTCGGGCGATGCTTCGGATACAGCACCTTGCGCCCGAATTCAACGGCCAGCGAAGGTGGCATGCCAGAGGCCGAAGCGACCAGCGAAGCCTTGATCGACTCATAGAGGTTGAGCTCTTCCTTGGCATCGTGCTCCAGGCACTTGGCCAGCGGGCCGAAGAAACCATAGGCTGCAAGGATACCGAAGAAGGTACCGACCAGCGCGGCGCCGACGTGCAGGCCGATGGAGGCCTGGTCGCCCTCGCCCAGAGACGCCATGGTCACCACGATACCCAGTACTGCCGCGACGATACCGAAACCGGGCATGCCGTCGGCAATGCCGTTGACCGCATGCGACGGGTGCTCGAGCTCTTCCTTCATGCTCAACAGTTCCATGTCGAACAAGCCTTCGAGCTCGTGGGGGGCCATGTTGCCGGTGGACATGATGCGCAGGTAGTCGCAGATGAAGGCAGTCATGCGTTCATCACCCAGCACCGCTGGGTATTTGGCAAAGATCGGGCTGGCCGCGGCGTCCTCGATATCGCCCTCGATCGCCATCATGCCTTCGCGACGGCTCTTGTTGAGGATTTCGTACACCAGGCCCAGCACTTCCAGGTAGAAAGTATGGGTGAAGCGCGTGCCGAACATCTTCAGCGACTTCTTGATTACATGCATGGTCATGTAACCGGGGTTGGCCTGCATGAAGGCGCCAAAGGCTGCACCGCCGATGATCAGCACTTCGAACGGCTGGATCAGTGCCGCGATCTTGCCGTGGGAGAGCACATATCCGCCGAGCACGCTCGCGAATACGACGATGATGCCGATAATTTTAGCCATAGGTTCAAAGCACTTGCTGTCGTGGTCAGGATGAGGGACGGGAGCTTTAAAACTCTTCTTCTACTTATCGGCAGAACTGCGCCAGACTATAGCCACTCAAAGCGAAAAGCCAGTTCGGACTGATGTCAAAATGCCAATGGAATCCAAGGTGCCCACTCAGAATCCGCGTACGCTAGAGGCCTGGGTAAAGCTGCTCGACGGTATTCGTGTTCCGGTACCGAAGCAGAGTTACGACCGGGTCATGAGCGCTATCAACGATAGCCGCCGTTCGCTTCGCGATATCGCCGAACTGATGCAGGACAGCCCGGCCCTGGTGCTGTCGGTGATGCGCGAGGCCAATCATCCCGCCAACGCCAGCCAGGCAGAACCCGCCGAAAGCCTGGAAATCGCCCTTAACAGGCTGGGCCTGGCGCGCAGCAGGGAATTGCTTACCCGCCTGCCAGCGCTGCCGGACGACGACATACCGCCGGTACTGCGGCAGTTCCTGCTGATCAGCCAGCATGCTTCGCAGCAAGCCAGCGGCCTGTTCGCCAGCCGCCTGGCGCGGCTGTGGCAGGAAATTCACTGGGGTAGCCTGCTGTTCCTCTCGCCCCTATGGCCGATGGCCCTGGCCTACCCCAAGCTGCTCGATGCCTGGGAACTGCGGGTTATCCACAAGGGCGAAGAGGCGCAAGAGGTCGAGCTCGAGCTGTTTGGCGTGCGCATCCTGGCACTGTGCCAAGCCATGGCTGAACACTGGCGCCTGTCGCAATGGGTAACCCAGGGTTACCGCATGCTGCTCGAAGAGCGTGAGCAGCTGGGGCAGATACTGAGCATCGCCCGCGACGAAGACCTGCTCAGCCAACAGCACCGCCTGGACGAGGCGCCGGCACTGAGCCGCTGGTTCAACCAGCCGGCCAATACCGTGCTGCTGGCCAACAACCTGGCCCTGGCGGCACAGGTAGGCTGGGACAACCCGCACCTGCTGCGCTGGCAATTGCTCACCGCGCTGTACCTGCAGACCACACTGGAGGACGTGCAACAGCAAGTTCACCAACAGGCCGCCGCCAGTGCCCGCCGGCACGCCAGGCATGCCTTGTTCCACCCTGCCGAGGCCTTGATCTGGCCCTGGGAACAGCGTCGCCCGCATCCGGACATGCTGACGCCACCACCGCCTTCCAGCGAGGCGCTCGGCCATTGGCGCAAGCTGTGCCAGGAGCTGCTGGCACAGCCCAGCCCGTTCACCAATACCGTGCATCTGGCCACCCAGGCCCGCGAAGCACTGTTGGCCTGCGGCATGCAGCGCATCATGCTGCTGACCCTGGACAAGGCCAGTGATTACCTGCGCGTGCAGCAAACTGCCGGCTTGCCCAAGGAGGCTGCAGCCATCGCCTTGCCTGTCACGCAGAGCAAGCTTTTGCAGAAGCTGGTCGGGCAGGCCGCGCAGCTGCGCCTGTCACCAGACAACCATGCCCAGTTCGCGGCCCTGCTGCCGGCCCCATTGCGTGCGTTCTTCCGTAGCGAACACCTGTTGCTGCGCTCGCTGGCAGTCAACAACCAGGTACTGATGCTGGCGGTGGCCGACCAAGGCGGCAAACCGCTGGCCGATGTCAGTGTCCAGGCGTTCGGCAAAACCGCGCAATGTATCGAGCGCGCCCTTGCGGTGTTTGCCAACCGCAATGCCTGACCCTTGCGCTACAATCGCCCCTCTTTCCACACTGGAGACCGTGGATGACTGATTTTGCCGGACTACCGCTGGTGATCGAGCCCGCGGACCTGCTTGCGCGCCTGGCTTCCCCCCAGCTGATCCTGGTCGACCTGAGCAGCGCCAACCGCTATGTCAGCGGTCATATCCCGGGCGCCCGCTTCGTCGAAGGCAAACGTACCCAGCTGGGCATGCCGCCCGCGCCGGGGCTTTTGCCGGCCATTGGCGACCTGGAAAAACTGTTCAGCGAACTCGGCCACCGGGATGATGCGGTCTACGTGGTGTACGACGATGAGGGCGGCGGCTGGGCCGGGCGCTTCATCTGGCTGCTCGACGTCATCGGCCACAAGGCCTGCCATTACCTCAATGGCGGCATCCAGGCCTGGCCGGCGGACAAGCTCTCGACGGAGGCACCCGCGCCCGCCACCGTACCGGTACGCCTGCAATTGCACAGCGAACCGACTGCCACTCGCGAATACCTGCAAAGCCGCCTGGGCGCCGATGACCTGGTGATCTGGGATGCCCGCGCCCCGCAAGAATTCTCTGGTGAAAAGGTCCTGGCAGCCAGGGGTGGCCATATACCCGGCGCGGTCAACTTTGAATGGACGGCCGGCATGGACCTCAACGACCATCTGCGCATCCGCAAGGACATCGCCGAAGTCCTCCAGCAACTGGGCATCACCCCCGACAAGGAGGTGATCACCCATTGCCAGTCCCACCGCCGCTCCGGTTTTACCTACCTGGTGGCCAAAGCCCTCGGCTATCCACGCGTCAAGGCCTATGCCGGCTCGTGGAGCGAATGGGGCAACCACCCGGACACGCCTGTAGAAGTTTAAGGAACCTGCATGAAATCCCGTCTGTTCATCATCAGCCAGTACCTGCTGCCGCACCATCTTCTGTCGCGGCTTGCCGGCTGCGTCGCCGAGTGCCGCTCACGCTGGTTCAAGAATGCCTTCACCGCCTGGTTCGCCAAGCGCTACCAGGTGAACATGAACGAGGCACTGGTCGAAGACCTCACCGCCTACGAGCACTTCAATGCCTTCTTCACCCGCGCCCTCAAGCCGGGTGCACGCCCGCTGGATGAAACCCCGGGGGCAATCCTGTGCCCGGCCGATGGCGCTGTGAGCCAGCTGGGCCCGATCGAGCACGGTCGCATCTTCCAGGCCAAGGGCCACAGCTTCAGCGCTCTGGAGCTGCTCGGCGGCGACCCGGCGCTGGCCGCCCCGTTCATGGGTGGTGAATTCGCTACCATCTACCTGTCACCGAAGGACTACCACCGCGTGCACATGCCGCTGGCCGGTACCCTGCGCGAAATGGTCTATGTGCCGGGTCGCCTGTTCTCGGTTAACCAGACCACCGCAGAAAACGTCCCCGAGCTGTTTGCCCGCAACGAGCGTGTGGTGTGCCTGTTCGACACTGAGCGCGGGCCGATGGCCGTCGTGCTGGTGGGGGCGATGATCGTTGCCTCGATCGAGACCGTGTGGGCCGGCCTGGTCACTCCACCCAAGCGCGAACTTAAAACCTTCCGCTATGACGAAGGCAGCCGTGCGCCGATCCATCTGGAGAAGGGTGCGGAACTGGGCCGCTTCAAGCTGGGCTCTACGGCTATCGTGCTGTTTGGGCCGGAGCAGGTGAAGTGGGCTGAAACCCTGGGTGCCGGTTCGGCAACGCGCATGGGTGAGCTGTTGGCGGTTCCCGCGCAGGCTTGATTCTGGCAAAAAATGAAAAGGCCCTGCATGACTGAAGTCATGCAGGGCCTTTTTGTCAGCGAGGCTTGTGTCAGCCCCGCGCGTCGCGGTCGCGCAGCCCCAGCAGATACAGCACGCCGTCCAGCCCCAGAGTCGAGATGGCCTGCTTGGCCGATTGACGTACCAGTGGCTTGGCGCGGAAGGCGACGCCCAGGCCGGCCAGCGACAGCATCGGCAGGTCGTTGGCACCGTCACCTACGGCAATGGTCTGCTCCAGTTGCAGGCCCTCTTCGCTCGCCAAATGCTGCAGCAGTTCTGCCTTGCGCTGGGCATCGACGATGGGCTCGACGGCCACGCCGGTCACCTTGCCATCGACCACTTCCAGCTCGTTGGCGAACACGTAATCGATGCCCAGGCGTGCCTGCACCTGCTTGGCAAAGTAGGTGAAGCCACCCGAAAGGATTGCAGTCTTGTAGCCCATGCGCTTGAGCTCGGCGAACAGGTTCTCGGCACCTTCGGTGAGGCGCAGCGAAGCACCGATCTGGTCCAGCACACCAACATCCAGGCCTTTGAGCAGCGCCATGCGCTCCTTGAAGCTGGCGCGAAAGTCCAGTTCGCCGCGCATTGCACGTTCGGTAATCGCCGCCACCTGCTCGCCGACACCTGCAGCCTTGGCCAGTTCGTCGATGACTTCGGCTTCGATCAGGGTCGAATCCATGTCAAACACGGCCAGGCGGCGGTTGCGACGGAACAGGTCGTCCTTCTGGAAGGCGATGTCGATGTTCAGCGCTTCGGACAATGCAAAGAAGTCGGCGCGCAGCGCCTGGGCATCGCTTGGCTCACCGCGGACGGAAATTTCCAGGGCAGCCTTGCCTTTCTCGCGCTGCGCGCCCAGGGCAACACGTGCAGACAGGCGCTCGATCCGCTCGATGGTCAGGCCATATTGGCTGATGACCGCGCTGACACTCTGCAGTTGCTCCGGGGTGATCTTGCGGCTGAGGACGGTAGCGATATAGCGAGCCTCGCCCTGACCATCGGCCCAGTGCTGGTAATCGGACTCGGAAATCGGCGTGTAGCGGGCCTGCAGATTCAGCTCATGGGCCTTGGACTGCACGCTTTGCAACAGGCTGGTGGCCACTTCGTTGTCCGGTATATCGACCAGAATGCCGAACGACAGGGTGCCGTGCATGACAGCCAGGCCGATGTCGAGAATGTTCACACCGCCCTGGAGCAGGACGCCGGTGATGGCGGCAGTGAGACCCGGACGGTCCTCACCGGTGATGTTGATCAGAACGATTTCGCGCACAACCTGGCTCCGACTTCGATGAAAAATGCGCATTCTACCGATTTTCCGTGACCATCGGGCGCCAACGATACTTTGCCGACAAAACTCGGGTCGCTATACTGCGCGCACTTTCATGCCATTAAGAGCCGCGCTCTGTGAACCGGCCCACGCCCGTCAAACCAGACAACTTCTTCCTCATGATCTTCCGTGCCCTGCGCCAACGTCGCGTTCCCCTGGCACTGCGCATCGCCAGCACCAACATTTTCTTGGTGGCGCTGGCGCTGGTGATCTATGCCTGCGTGATGGGTCTGCAGTTCAAGCAGGCCATGCACGAGCAGGCTGACGCCCTTGGCCAGAGCCTGACCACCCAGACAGCCACATCGGCGACCGAGCTGCTGGTGTCCAACGACATCCTCAGCCTCAACGTGCTGTTGGGCAACCTGGTGAAGAACCCGCTGGTGGCCCATGCGGCTATATATAGCGTGGATAGCCGCATCCTGGCCGAGGCCGGGCAGCGCCCACGCAACAGCCTGCTGGGTGAGGCCGAAGGCCTGTACCAGACCAAGATCACCTTCCAGGACGTGACCGCCGGGCAACTGCGCATCAGCCTGGACATGAGCCAGTTCCAGCAGCCGATGCTGATCAGCCTGCAGAGCATGGGCATCCTGGCCGCGATCCTGCTGGCCCTGGCGCTGAGCCTGAGCCTGCGCCAAGGCCGCCACATCACCCTGCCGCTGCTGCAACTGCGCGTATGGTTGCGCGACCCGCACCCCTACACCCCGGCAATCGATCGTCAGGATGAGATCGGCGATATTGCCCGCCAGTTGCATGCCCGCCTGGCCCCGCCGCCACCTCCGGAACCTGAGCCGGAGGAGTACGAAGACGAAGACGACTTCGACGACCTGCACGATACCCCTGCGCCGGTCAAAGCCGCGCCACGGGCCAAGGTTGCCGCCCAGGTAGACGACGAAGACGACGATGAAGCCTTTGCCGGCCTGCTGGACCACGAAGAAAGCGCGCCGAAGGCCGCCGTAGTCGACTCCGACGAGCCGCAGAGCACTGCGGTGCTGGCCGTTCAGCTAGGCTCGCAGGAGCAACTGCGCCGGCTGCCACGCACCCGCCTGACCGAGCTGCTGGAACGCTACCGCGACTGCCTGGAGCAGGCCGCGTCGCTGTACGATGGCGAGACCCACACGCTCAACGACGGCAGCACTCTGGTGCTGTTCCACAGCCGCGACTGCGGCGAGGATTACCTGACCAACGCAATCTGCTGCGGCGAGCTGCTGCGCGCCCTCGGCCACGCCCTGCAGATCGAGGTAGCCGACAGCGGCATCACCTTGCAACTGCAACTGGGCCTGGCCTTGGGCGATGACCTGCATGGGCTGGAACAGGTAGACCTGCTGATGACCGAAAAAGCCCAGGACGCCCTGGCTCTTTCCCAGCACAGCCGCAACCTACTGCTGGTGGAGCGGCAGATCAGTGATGACTCGCTGATTCGCCAGCGTGCGCGGATTCGGCCGATTGCCAGCCCTGAAGGCGCCTGCTGTGTCGAGCGCTTGATGGAGCCTTACCCCTCGATGCTGGAGCGACAGTTGGCGCGGATGCACGAGCGCAGGGTCTGATATCGAGCCCCCTGCTCTGACACCCACAAAAAAGCCCGCACATGTGCGGGCTTTTCTGTATCTGGGGCAAACATCAGAACCGATAAACTTCCATATCGGTCCGGATAGGGGAAGCCATGGGGATCTTCGACTTCTCCGGTGTTTTCTTGACCTGAACCGGTGCTGCAGGTTTTTTGCGCGACTCTTCGGCAATCGCTGGCTGGTTGGCCAAGGGTTTGACTGCAGCGCTCAACTGCTCTGCCAGCTTCTGCAACAACTGCCCCTGAGCCTGCACCTGCGACGACTCGCTGCCTTCGTGCGGCTGCTCGAGGTGAACGATACGGTTGTCGCGCACATTGCCGCGACGGTCCAGCAAACGCCATTGCGCGTCGAGGATGGCCGGCTGGTTCTTGCCCGAGTCCAGACGGGTGATCGACAGCAATACCTGTACGTCAGGCGAGAAGCCACTGCTGGCCGGCGCCAGAACGACCCGTTGGCTGTCCAGGCGCCAGGCCAGCTGACGCACCAACAGTTGATCGATGTCTGCCGACAGGCTACCGGCCCAACGACCGTCCGTCGCCGAACTCAGGCTGCCATCAGCCTGGCGCTGCAAAAAGGTTTCACGCTGCAGGTAATCGGCAACCGATACCGGGCCGAGCACCACGGCCATGCCCGCACTCTGCGAGGGCTGGCCAGGATCACCGCTGTCGAGCTGATACAGGGCAACCGGCTGATGCATGCTGCATCCGCTCAGCCCCAGCAGGCCCGTCATCAATAGCGCAAATGGAAGGCGCAGAAATTTCATTCATCCCATCCAGGCGGTCGCCACCAGGCTAACCGCATTGATACTGATATAGATTCAATCGGGCACACGGCCACGCCGGCACCACAAGGGCACTATCATCCGCGAAATGTCGGTCCGACTCCAGCATTTCTGCCTGGAACGGCGCTGAAATTGCCGCCCCAGACATTTCTACCGGTTACGCCGGAACTTCCACCTGCAAACCGTCAACGCGCTGGAACCCGCGCGGCAGCTTGCTACCCCGCCGTCCACGCTCGCCCTTGTAATGCTCAAGGTCGTCCGGCTTCAAAGACAGGGTACGCTTGCCAGCTTGCAATACAAGGGTCGCGCCCTCGGGGATCACCGCCAGATCTGTAACATATTCTTCACGGCTGGCGACCCGATCACCGGGCACACCGATGATCTTGTTGCCCTTGCCTTTGCCCAGTTGTGGCAGGTCAGCGACCTTGAACACCAGCAAGCGGCCTTCGGTGGTCACTGCCGCCAGCCAGTCCTGCTCACGGTTGGCCACCGGGCGCGGACCGATGACCTTGGCACCGTTAGGCAGGCTGAGCAGCCCCTTGCCGGCCTTGTTCTTGGCCTGCAGGTCCTCACCTTTGACCACAAAGCCGTAACCGGCATCCGATGCCACCACGTACAGCGCATCATCGTCCGGCAACAGCACGCACTCGAAGGTAGCCCCCGGCGGCGGCGTCAGGCGACCGGTCAGCGGCTCGCCCTGGCCACGCGCCGATGGCAAGGTATGCGCCGCCACAGAGTAGCTGCGCCCGGTGGAGTCGATGAGCACGGCAAACTGGTTGGAACGCCCCGCCGCTGCAGCCTTGAAGCCATCCCCGGCCTTGTACGACAGGCCGGTTGCATCGATATCGTGGCCTTTGGCGCAACGCACCCAGCCTTTTTCCGACAGCACGACCGTGACTGGCTCCGTCGGCATCAGCTCGTTTTCCGACAGCGCCTTGGCTTCGGCGCGCGCGACGATCGGCGACCGGCGGTCGTCGCCGTAAGTTTCCGCATCCTTGATCAGTTCGCTGCGCACCAGCTTGCGTAGCTTGGCATCGCTGCCGAGCAGGGCCAGCAGCTTGGCCTGTTCCTTGAGCAGTTCGTCCTGCTCACCGCGGATTTTCATCTCCTCCAGACGGGCCAGCTGGCGCAGGCGCGTCTCGAGGATGTAGTCGGCCTGGATTTCGGTGAGGTCGAAACGAGCGATCAATGCCTGCTTGGGATGCTCCTCGGTACGGATGATGTGGATGACTTCATCGAGGTTGAGGAATGCAGTGAGCAAGCCTTCCAACAGGTGCAGGCGCCTCTCGACCTTCTCCAGGCGATGCTGCAGGCGGCGACGAACGGTACCGATACGGTACTGCAGCCACTCCAGGAGCAAGGCACGCAGGTTCTTGAGCTGCGGCCGGCCATCCAGGCCGATGATGTTGACGTTGACCCGATAGCTGCTTTCCAGCTCGGTAGTGGCGAACAGGTGCTGCATCAGTTCATCGGCATCCACCCGATTGGAGCGTGGGATGATCACGATACGGCAGGGGTTTTCATGGTCCGACTCGTCACGCAGGTCAGCGACCATCGGCAGCTTCTTCGCCTGCATCTGCGCGGCGATCTGCTCCAGCACCTTGGCCCCGGAGACCTGGTGCGGCAACGCAGTGACGACAATGTCGCCGTCCTCGACCCGGTATACGGCGCGCATACGGATCGAACCGCGGCCGCTTTCGTAGATCTTGAGGATCTCGGCACGCGGCGTGATGATTTCAGCTTCGGTCGGGTAGTCCGGCCCCTGGATGTGTTCACACAGTTGCTCAAGGGTGGCCTTGGGCTCGTCGAGCAGGCGCACACAGGCACTGGCCACTTCGCGCAGGTTATGTGGCGGCACGTCGGTGGCCATGCCGACGGCAATACCGGTGGTGCCGTTTAGCAGGATGTTCGGCAGCCGTGCCGGCAATACTGCAGGCTCCTGCAGGGTACCGTCGAAGTTGGGCACCCAGTCCACGGTACCCTGGCCCAGCTCACCGAGCAGCACCTCGGAGTAGCGCGACAGGCGCGCTTCGGTGTAACGCATCGCCGCGAACGACTTCGGATCGTCCGGCGCACCCCAGTTACCCTGGCCATCGACCAGCGTGTAGCGGTAGCTGAACGGCTGCGCCATCAGCACCATGGCTTCGTAGCAGGCCGAATCGCCGTGGGGGTGGAATTTACCGAGCACGTCGCCGACGGTACGCGCCGACTTCTTGTGCTTGGCATCGGCATCGAGCCCCAACTCGCTCATGGCATAGACGATGCGTCGTTGCACAGGCTTGAGGCCGTCGCCGATGTGCGGCAAGGCCCGATCCATGATCACGTACATGGAATAGTTGAGGTAGGCCTGTTCGGTGAAGTCAGCCAGCGAACGGCGTTCGACGCCGTCGAGGCTGAGTTCCAGTGAGTCGCTCATGCGGGCCTCGTCATTTCAGGTTCTGGCGCAGCAGCATGGTGCCGCCGCGCTGGGTAAATTCAAGTTGTTTCAGAGCGCTCATGCCGAGCAGCACCGTCTGCCCATCCAGCCCCGGCACCACCAGGGCGCGCACGCCCTGCAGGCGGATGTCCCCCAGTTGCAGGCTGTCCAGTCGCGTGCGGTAACCTTCGGTGCGACCGTTGGCGGTGCTGAGGATGACCGGGCTGCCACGTTGCAGGCTCAGGTCACGGGCCAGCGCCTCGGGGATCGCCACGTCGGTGGCTCCGGTATCGAGCATGAAATGCACAGCCTTGCCGTTGATCGCGCCATCTGCCACGAAATGGCCCTGGCCATTGCCCAGCAGGCGCACTTCGATGAAGCCTTCGCCGTGCTCGGACTGCACCTGGGTATTGGGGTTGCGCTCGCGCGCCTCCCATTCACCGAAAAAGCGCGTAGCCAGGAACATCGCCGCCGCCCAGGCGACGATCATCAGTACCCTGCCCGCACGCTTGCCCGGTGGCTGGCTCATGGTGTGGTGCTCCAACCGCCCTGCGGCGCGGCGAAGCGCCAGACGACCGGCCGGCTTTCACCATCGGCGCGGTCAGCGTTGTTGTTGTCAAGACCGATCCATGCGCCCTTGGTATCGATGACCAGCGCTTCGGCCAGGCCGAACGGCTGATCATAGCGTCGCTCGGGTACCAGAGCATCGGCTGCGAACGACCAGCAGCGCTCGACCTCACCGCTGTCGGCATGGCGTCGGCACACACGGTATGCATTACGTTCGAGGGTGAACAGCTTGCCCTCGAACCAGGCCAGGTCGGCGAAATCACGCGAAAGCGCACGGGCATTGGGCATTTGAGGCGGTTGCATCTCGACCCCGGCTTCACTGAGCAGTACGCAAGTGCGTCCGCACGTCCATACCGACTGCTGGCGCTCTATCTTTACCAAGCCGCGGCGCTCACGCTCGGCCGCAAGCCACAGGCGGTCACCGGCAGGGTTGATCGCCAGGCCTTCGAACAGGGCATTGAAGTTCAGCAGCATGCCAGTGGCCCTGGCCTGGCGCATCATCGCCGGGTCAACCCTGAGCCAGGCAGGCGCGCCTACGACCGGCAGTTGCAACACGGCCACATGCGCTTCGCTGACCAGGTAGATATTACCGGCCTGATCGCAAGTGATACCTTCGTAATCAAACTGGCCACCACGAATGTACGACACCGCCCAGTTGCGCGACTTCAGCCCCCAGGGCAACCCGCTCTCCGGTACCGGGGGCGGGGAAAAAGTCAAAGGCTGGGCGCGCCACACCTCATTGTGCTGGTCGAAGCGGTAGATACGGTCATCATCACGGTCTGAAACACCCCACAGCGCACCCCGGCAAAAAGCCAGCCCGGACAGATTGCCGCCGCGCATGCCGTCAATCGGATGCTCGGATGCCAGCTTCAGCTCCGGCCAGTCGGCTGCCAGGCTCGGCAGAGTAACCAGCGTCAATAAAACCGCGACAAACAGACGAATCAAACCAGAACCTCGGCCAGATTGCCTTTGGTCTCCAGCCAGTTCTTGCGATCGCCCGCGCGTTTCTTGGCCAGCAGCATATCCATGATTTCGGTAGTACCCTGCAGGTCATCCAGTGTCAGCTGGACCAGGCGCCGGGTGTTCGGGTCCATGGTGGTTTCGCGCAATTGCGGCGGGTTCATCTCGCCCAGCCCCTTGAAGCGGGTGACCTGTGGCTTGCCACGCTTTTTCTCGGCCACCAGGCGGTCGAGAATGCCGTCGCGTTCAGCCTCGTCGAGGGCGTAGTAGATTTCCTTGCCAAGGTCGATACGGTACAGCGGCGGCATGGCGACATAGACGTGGCCTGCTTCGACCAACGGACGGAAGTGCTGGACGAACAGCGCGCACAGCAGGGTCGCGATGTGCAGGCCGTCGGAGTCGGCGTCGGCAAGGATGCAGATCTTGCCGTAGCGCAGTTGCGACAGGTCGGCAGCGCCCGGGTCGACACCGATGGCCACGGCGATGTTGTGCACTTCCTGGCTGGCCAGTACCTCGCCACCGTCCACTTCCCAGGTATTGAGGATTTTGCCGCGCAGCGGCAGGATCGCCTGGAATTCCTTGTCACGAGCCTGCTTGGCAGAGCCACCGGCCGAATCACCCTCGACCAGGAACAGCTCGGCCCGCATTGGGTCCTGGCCTGCGCAGTCGGCCAGCTTGCCCGGCAGCGCAGGGCCCTGAGTGACGCGCTTGCGCTCGACTTTCTTGCTGGCCTTGAGGCGGCGGCCGGCGTTGCTGATGGCCAGTTCCGCCAGTTGCATGCCCAGCTCGGGGTGTGCATTGAGCCACAGGCTGAAGGCATCCTTGACCACGCCCGAAACGAATGCCGCAGCCTCGCGGGACGACAGGCGCTCTTTGGTCTGCCCAGAGAACTGTGGCTCCTGCATTTTCATCGAGAGCACGAAAGTGATGCGTTCCCAGACGTCTTCGGGCGCCAGCTTGACCCCACGCGGCAGCAGGTTGCGGAACTCGCAGAACTCGCGCATGGCATCGAGCAGCCCCTGACGCAGGCCATTGACGTGGGTACCGCCCTGGGCGGTGGGGATCAGGTTGACGTAGCTTTCCTGAACACTGTCACCACCTTCTGGCAGCCACAGCAAGGCCCAGTCCACGGCTTCCTTGTTACCGGCCAGGCTGCCGCAGAAGGGCTCGTCCGGCAGGCGCTGGAACTCGCTGACCGAGTCGACCAGGTAGGAACGCAGGCCATCCTCGTAGTGCCATTCGACCTTCTCGCCGCTGGCCTTGTCCTCGAAGCTGACCAACAGGCCCGGGCACAATACGGCCTTGGCCTTGAGCACGTGCTTGAGGCGGCTGATGGAAAACTTGGGAGAATCGAAATACTTCGGGTCGGGGCTGAAGTACACACTGGTGCCGGTGTTGCGTTTGCCGACCGTACCGACCACCTCCAGCTCGCTGGCCTTGAAGCCATCGGCGAAGGTCATCTGGTATTCATTGCCGTCCCGCTTGACGCGCACGCGCACCTGGGTCGACAGGGCATTGACCACCGAGATGCCGACGCCGTGCAGGCCCCCGGAGAACTGGTAGTTCTTGTTGGAGAACTTGCCGCCGGCGTGCAGCTTGGTGAGGATCAGCTCGACCCCCGATACACCCTCTTCCGGATGGATATCCACCGGCATGCCGCGGCCATCGTCGCTGACCTCCAGCGAGTGGTCGGCATGCAGGATGACCTGCACCGAACGGGCGTGGCCAGCCAGGGCTTCGTCGACACTGTTGTCGATGACTTCCTGGGCCAGGTGGTTCGGCCGGCTGGTATCGGTGTACATGCCCGGCCGTTTACGGACCGGGTCAAGGCCCGAGAGGACTTCGATGGCGTCTGCGTTATAGGCGCTAGCGCTGGGATTGGCCATGGGTTCTCGTCGTCAGTCTGGTGAATGCGAAAAAATCAAAATACAGAAAAATCGAGCGCCGCATACTGCCCCCGGGCAACTCCGGCGAAGGCAAGCAGGGCTGGTATCTGCTCGGCAAAACCCTGGTAGCCATGGTCGCCACCGGCCTGGATACGCAACGCGCACGCCCGGTAATAACGCTCGGCGTGTCGATAGTCCAGGGTTTCATCGGCGGTCTGCAACCACACTTGATAGCGGCTGGCGTCCGCTGGGGCCGGCACTTCCAGTTCAGCGAGGGCCTGGACATGATCGTGGGTCAGTTCCCAGGTTTCGCCGCTGTAGTGGTTGCGCTGGGTGCCCAGGTAGCCGTCGAACAGTTTGTGCGGGGTGACCGCCGGGTTGATCAGCAGGGCGTTGAGGCCATGGCGCTCGGCCAGATGGGTGGCATAGTAGCCGCCGAGCGAACTGCCGACCAGCAGGGGCGCCCCCAGTTCGGCGATGGCGGCTTCGAGCTGTGCAATGGCCTGGCGCGGGTGATGGTGCAAGGCGGGTACGCGCAACTGGCCTGACAGACCTAGCTGCTGCATCACAGCCTGGAGCTGACGCGCCTTGGTGGAGAGCGGTGAGCTGTTCAAGCCATGGATATAGAGGATGGAACCCGACATGCTGCCCCCGGAATCTTTGGCTTCGCGCCCGATGGTGGAGGCGCAGGGATGCGCAGTGTAGCGTGTTCGCCGTGTTTTGGCGCTGCGGCGGGTTTTTCGCAACAATTTTTGGGCTGCACGGCGGCCCCTGGTTTCAATAGCCCAGGCTATCAAAATCGAGCTTCACCTCAAAGTCCGTGGCCCGCTGCACCCCGGTCTCCAGCCGCCCGTCGGCATGCAGGCGCAACCACCGGTAACCCGGCTGCTCCTCGCTCACCTTGAAGTCTTCGCTACGAGCGGCGAACTGTATGCAGGTCGATGGCGTGGCCAGCAGGCGCAAACCGCCACGCAGCTCATCCCACTCCTGATGAATATGCCCCCAAAGCAGCGCCTTCACCTGTGGATAACCCTCAAGCCGGCGCAACAATTCGTCAGCATTGCGCAAACCGATCGGTGCTATCCAGGCGCAGCCGATATCCACAGGTTGATGGTGACAGCAGACCAGGCAATGGCGCCCCCCTGCCGACACCAGCGCATCATCGAGCAGCGACAGCTGTGCCGGCTCAAGCAGCCCATGGGTCGCACCTTGCACCGCCGAATTGAGCATGATGATACGCCAGGCGCCGATATCGGTTACCGCCTGCACCAGCTCCGGCGCCACCTCGGCCATGACCCTGGCTTCATCATGATTACCCGGCAACCAGCGCGCCGGTACGGCGAAGTCACCCGTCAGATCACGGAACGCCTGATACGAGGCAGCACTGCCATCCTGCGAAAGATCACCGGTGCACAGCAGCAAATCGACACACGGCTGTTCGCGGCGCACCTGGGCGATCACATGGCGCAGGCTATCGCGCGTGCGCAGCCCCAGCAGCGTGCCCGCAGGGTCAGCGAACAGGTGAGCGTCAGTCAATTGCACCACGCATACGGGTGCCTGAGAGGGGTCTGGGTGCGGCACCGGCCGTCTCCTCGGGGAATTCAGCACGAATTATGGCGGGGGATTGGTTGCGAGCAAATAGTCGAAACCGACCGGCATCACATTTCAGCGCACACTTGCCAGCTCGTGACCACAGGCCAGGCAGTGGCTCAGCCATTCCCCGAGAAACAGATTGAGCTGGGCCTTTTCATCCGGCTGGTGCATGGACTGGTTGGGGTACGGGTAGATGCTGCGCAGGCGCCGGGTATGCTCGGCGCTGACCACTTCGGCCATGCGCGCATCGTGGTACACCTGCACCTCCAGGTGGGGCACCGGTAGCCAAGGCAGGCTGTGCTCCTGGCGCACCCGCAGGGTGGTGGTGTAGGGGCAGGCCAGCACCACATCGAGCACCAGCACGCCGAGCATCTGGTCGCCCTGGGTCATGCCGATGCGGCGCGAACTCTGGGTGGTACGCATGTCGGGAAGCAGGCGCATGAGCCGGGCGTAGTTGGCTTCACAGGCTGCCTGCAGCCCGGCCAGATCGACCCGATAACGCTCACGCAGCAGGTTCACTTCCACATACCTCGTACTTCATCTCTGTTGAGCGCCAGCCATTGCAGGCCAATGATCGTCGCCGCATTGCAGATGCGCCCGTCGCGCACGGCCTGCAAGGCATCTTCGAACGACCAGACCCGCACGCGGATATCTTCGCCCTCTTCTTCCAGGCCATGCAGCCCCCCGGCGCCTTCGCTGCTGCAGCGGCCAAGGAACAGGTGCACGTATTCATCACTGCCGCCGGGCGATGGGAAATAACGGGTCATCGGCCACAGGGCGCTGAAGGTCAGACCGGCTTCTTCTTCGGCTTCACGATGAGCGACCTCTTCAGGCTGTTCGTCCTTGTCGATCAGGCCGGCAACCATCTCGATCAGCCAGGGATTGTCGACTTTATCCAGCGCGCCGACGCGAAACTGCTCGATCAACACCACTTCATCACGCAGTGGATCGTAAGGCAGCACGCAGACGGCATCATGGCGCACGAACAGTTCGCGGCTGATCTCGCGGCCCATGCCCCCGGCAAACAGCTCATGGCGCAGGCGAAGCTTGTCGAGCTTGTAGAAGCCCTGGAAGCAATTGGCCCGTTCGATGATGTCGAAGCCCTTGGGCACTGAATTCAACGCGTCTGACATGGAAATCCTCATTACCTCAAATACTGCTTCGCGCCATCCTACTCTGCACGCCTGCCTGTTTCACCCCTTTCCGGTAACCGTTCGCGCAGTCGGGACAGCGGCTCTTCTCTCTGTTAGCTTAGTGGCGAACTGAAGGCCGCGCAGGCGGTCAAAGGCCGACTTTTCC
This sequence comes from Pseudomonas sp. M2, assembly GCF_015751845.1. NCBI lineage: Bacteria > Pseudomonadati > Pseudomonadota > Gammaproteobacteria > Pseudomonadales > Pseudomonadaceae > Pseudomonas > Pseudomonas sp. M2. The sequence continues at coordinate 2,985,108 of NZ_JADOUD010000001.1, read as the reverse complement.
CTGTATTGCAAGGATCATCATGACACTTGTCAAACTGACTGCCGTGGCTGTGCTGGCCTTGGCCCTCGGTGCCTGCCAGAGCCTGTTCGCGCCGAATTACCGTGCCCCACTGGAGGTAAAGCGCGACGCCTGGGAGCACGTAAAGCCAGGTTGCAGCGAGAGTGACTGCCCACTGGTGAACATTGACACCATTCACTTCCCGGACCTGCCCAAGCTCGACGGCATCGTCGAAAAACGCCTGCTGCAACTGACCGAAGACAACCAGCATGGCACCGCACCAAGCACTTTGCAGGCGTATGAGCAGCAATACCTGGCCACCGCCGACAAACGCAACAGCAGCTACCTGCAAGCCAAGGTACGTGAACAGCATGACGGGCTGGTGATCATCGAGCTGTCCAGCTACCTCGACAGCGGCGGCGCCCATGGCATGCCAGGCCGGGGCTTCATCAACTATTCGCGCAAGCTGGACAAGGTGCTGACCCTGCAAGACATGCTGGTGCCGGGCCAGGAAGATACCTTCTGGAAAACGGTAGAAGAATCGCACCGCGCCTGGTTGATCAGCGTGGGCATGGACAAGGATGCCGAGTTCGTCAAAACCTGGCCATTCAAGAAGTCGCCGCACATCGCCCTGACGTACGGCGCAGTGGTGGTCAAATATGAGGTCTATACCATCGCGCCCTACTCCATGGGCCACGTGGAGTTGAAAATCCCCTACCCACGCCTGAACGGCGTGCTCAAGCCCGAACTGTTCCCCGGCCGCGGCTGAGACTCAGTAGCGCATGCAGCCCACCCGCCAGCAACAATGCCGGCAGGGTAGCGCCGAACTCTGGCGCTTGCGCAGCGATGCTGTGATAGGCCACCACACCCACCGCCCAGGCCAGCAGCGCCTGCCAGTGCAAACCATCAATTTGTGCTGGAAGGCGGCGGCGGCGGATCACGAAGTGGTCCGTCAGCACCACACCGAACAGCGGCGCGAACACCGAGCCGATCAGCAGCAGGAAGTTTTCGTACTGGGCAAGCGGCGCCAGCAGGGCAATCAGGGTGCATAGCACACCGATGCCCAACGCCAGGTACTCGACCTTCAGGCGTACCAGCAGACTGGTCGATACCGCAGCCGAGTGGATATCGGCAAAGGCCTTCTCCGACTCGTCCAGCAAAATCAGCAGCAACGGAATACCCAGCCCGGCACCGGCCAGGGCCAGCAGCAGCGCATTGGCCTCACCGCTCGGCGCAAAGGCCAGGGTGTAGGCCACGCCAAGGCTCATCAACCAGGTATTGCCAATGAAGTAACCGAGCACGGTCCCGCCGAACACTCGCTTGGCGCTGCGGGCAAAACGTGAGTAGTCGGCGATCAATGGCAACCAGGACAGCGGCATGGCGATGACGATGTCGAAGCCCACAGCCAGCGACATCGACCCATCTGCGCTGCGCCGCCACAGCTCGCCCAGGTCAGCCTTGGCGAACAGGTTCCAGGTCAGCCACAGGCAAGCGCCCAACAACAGCCAGATCCCCCATTTGCGCAGCACCTTGCGCACGAATGCCAGCGGCCCGCTGACCGCGAGCAGCGTAGCCAGGCCACCGAAGCAGAGGGTCCAGAACATCGGGCTGTTCCATAGACTGCCTTCACCGAAGGTGCGCGCGCCGAGCAGGCTGGCGGCGTCACGCATGACAATGATCTCGAACGCGCCCCAACCGACCAGTTGCAGCAGGTTGAGCAGCGCTGGCAGGCGCACGCCTTGGCTGCCCAGGCTCAGGCGCAGGGTGGCCATGGCGCAAAGGCCCGTATCGCTGCCAATCACGCCTGCCGCCCCAAGCAGCAGCACGCCCACGCCGGTGCCCAGGGCGATGGCCAGCACCGCGCCGGCCAGGCCCAGGCCTGGAGCGAGCATCGCGCCGACCTGCAGGACCATCAGGCCGATACCGAGGGAAAACCAGAGCGAGAACAGGTCGCGACCACCGAACGGGCGTTGGCTGGTGGGGACAGGGTGGTCGGGGGAAAAATGGCTGGGAGTTGTCATTGTTGTTACTCGACAAAAGAAAACAAATCGACACGGTCGTTGCAGGAGCGGCGCACCGGCAAGGCCGCTCCTGCAACAGATCAGCGCTGCGGCTTACACCTTGTGGTACAGCTGGCTGCCTTCCTGGCGGAACCGTTCGGCCTGCTCGCGCATCCCCTCCTCAACCGATACATCCACCGCATCGATGCGCAGGTTGGCGGCGTATTCCCGTACTTCCTGGGTGATTTTCATCGAGCAGAACTTCGGCCCGCACATCGAGCAGAAGTGCGCGACCTTGGCCGATTCCTTCGGCAGGGTTTCATCGTGGAAGGCACGTGCGGTGTCAGGGTCCAGGCCCAGGTTGAACTGGTCCTCCCAGCGGAACTCGAAACGCGCCTTGGACAGGGCATTGTCACGGATCTGCGCGCCCGGATGGCCCTTGGCAAGGTCGGCTGCATGCGCGGCGATCTTGTAAGTGATGATGCCGGTCTTGACGTCATCCTTGTTCGGCAGGCCCAGGTGCTCCTTGGGGGTGACGTAGCACAGCATGGCGCAGCCGAACCAGCCGATCATGGCCGCACCGATGCCCGAGGTGATGTGGTCGTAACCAGGCGCAATGTCGGTGGTCAAAGGGCCGAGGGTGTAGAACGGCGCTTCGTCGCAGCACTCCAGCTGCTTGTCCATGTTCTCCTTGATCAGCTGCATCGGCACATGGCCAGGGCCTTCGATCATGCACTGCACGTCGTGCTTCCAGGCGATCTTGGTCAGCTCGCCAAGGGTTTCCAGCTCACCGAACTGCGCAGCGTCGTTGGCATCGGCAATCGAGCCTGGGCGTAGCCCGTCACCGAGCGAGAAGCTCACGTCGTAAGCCTTCATGATTTCGCAGATCTCATCGAAATGCGTGTACAGGAAATTCTCCTGGTGATGCGCCAGGCACCACTTGGCCATGATCGAACCGCCGCGGCTGACGATACCGGTGACCCGCTTGGCGGTCAGTGGCACGTAGCGCAGCAGCACGCCAGCATGGATGGTGAAGTAGTCCACGCCCTGCTCGGCCTGCTCGATCAGCGTGTCGCGGAACAGCTCCCAGGTCAGGTCCTCGGCAACCCCACCGACCTTCTCCAGGGCCTGGTAGATCGGTACGGTACCGATGGGTACCGGCGAGTTGCGGATGATCCACTCGCGGGTTTCATGGATGTGCTTGCCGGTCGACAGGTCCATGACCGTGTCCGAGCCCCAGCGAATACCCCAGGTCAGCTTGGCTACTTCCTCCTCGATCGAGGAACCCAGGGCGCTGTTGCCGATGTTGCCGTTGATCTTCACCAGGAAGTTGCGGCCGATGATCATCGGCTCCAGTTCCGTGTGGTTGATGTTGGCCGGGATGATCGCGCGACCGCGGGCGATTTCCTCGCGCACGAATTCGGCGGTGATCTCTTTGGGGATGTTGGCGCCGAAGCTGTGGCCGGCGTGCTGCTGCTTGAGCAAGCCAGCAGCGCGGGCCTCCTGCAGCTTCATGTTCTCGCGGATGGCGACGTATTCCATCTCGGCGGTGATGATGCCCTGGCGGGCGTAGTGCATCTGCGAGACGTTGGCGCCAGCCTTGGCGCGGCGCGGGTTGCGCACATGGTTGAAGCGCAGCTTGGCCAGTTCGGCGTCGTTCAGCCGCTGCTGGCCGAAGTTCGAGCTCAGCCCACCCAGGCGCTCGGTATCGCCACGGGCGTCGATCCAGGCCGAACGCACATCGGCCAGGCCTTTGCGCACATCGATGATGACGTCGGGATCGGTGTAGGGGCCGGAAGTGTCATAGACCATCACCGGCGCGTTGGCTTCGCCGCCAAAGTCGGTGGGGGTGTCGTGCAGGCTGATTTCGCGCATCGGCACGCGTATGTCCGGGCGCGAGCCCTCGACATAGACCTTGCGCGAACGCGGGAAGGGTTGCACGGACTGCTGATCGACTTGCGCCGACTCGCTGAGGTTGATCGTTTTTTCTTGTTTGCTCATCACAGGCTCCAGACAGCTTCCTAGCGGTGGAATGTCGGGGAGAACCTGAAAGACGCGGACGCACCCCTTGGCGGGCATGCAGTGCCGGATACATGGAGTGCCTTGAGCTGCTTGCAGCTGCGACATTCCCGGACCTGGCACAAGAGGCTCCCCGGGAAGGCGAGCAATCTTGTTCCCTACGCAGGCGTTAACCTGATCAGGTTCAACGGGATCCGCACCTATGCGATCTCAGCCTTTGCTTCAAGGCACCCCGACAAGAACGTGCGCAGTCTAGACTGGAGTGGCCGGCAAAGCCAAGCGTGTAAAACGGGGGGATGATGAAAGGCACAGCCAACGATTGTTGCCAGTTGCGCATGGCACTACACTGCCCCAACGCTCGATACTCAACAGTTCAGTAATTAAATTTCGTACAAGGATTGCCTCTATGCTGCGCAAACTTTCACTGGCGATTGCCGTGTCTTGTGCGTCCAACGGAGTGGCCTGGGCAGCGGATGTGCCCATGACGGTCAAGACTGACCTGGTCAGCGTCTACCAGGAAGCGGTCGACAACAACGCCGATCTTGCCGCCGCCCGCGCCGATTATGGCGCGCGCCGCGAAGTGGTGCCCCAGGCCCGCGCCGGCCTGCTGCCCAACCTGTCGGCAGGTGCCGAAATGATGAACACCCGCACCAAGCTCGACGAACCCTCGATCACCTCCAACCGCAGCGGCAACGCCTGGAGCGCCACCCTGGCGCAACCTGTCTTCCGCGCCGACCGCTGGTTCCAGTTGCAGGCCGCCGAAGCTGTCAATGAGCAGGCAGCGCTGGAGTTGTCTGCCACCGAACAGAATCTGATCCTGCAGACCGCGCAAAGCTACTTTGCCGTGCTGCGGGCCCAGGACAACCTTGCAGCCACCAAGGCCGAAGAATCGGCTTTCAAGCGCCAACTCGACCAGTCCAACGAACGTTTCGATGTCGGCCTGTCCGACAAGACCGACGTACTGCAATCCCAGGCCAGCTATGACACCGCCCGGGCCAACCGGATCATCGCCGAACGCCAGGTGCAGGATGCCTTCGAGGCATTGGTGACCCTCACCAACCGCGAATACACGTCGATCCAGGGCGTTGTCCACACCTTGCCCATACAGGTGCCCACGCCCAACGATGCCAAGGCCTGGGTCGAGACTGCCGGGCGGCAGAACCTCAACCTGCTGGCAACCAACTACGCAGTCGATGCCGCCGAAGAAACCCTGCGCCAGCGCAAGGCCGGCCACGCCCCGACACTGGATGCGGTAGCCAAGTACCAGAAAGGCGACAACGACAGCCTGGGCTTCACCAACCCTTCGCAACTGGGCGTGCGCTATAGCGGTGACGTGGAGCAGACCAGCATCGGCCTGCAACTGAACATTCCGATCTACAGCGGCGGCCTGACCAGCTCGCAGGTACGCGAGGCATACCAGCGCCTGAGCCAGAGCGAGCAACAACGCGAGAGCCTGCGCCGCCAGGTGGTGGAGAACACACGCAACCTGCACCGTGCCGTGAATACCGATGTGGAACAGGTGCAAGCGCGCAAGCAGTCGATCATTTCCAACCAGAGCGCGCTGGAAGCCACCGAGATCGGTTACCAGGTCGGTACCCGCAACATCGTCGACGTGCTCGATGCCCAGCGCCAGCTGTACACCTCGGTTCGCGACTACAACAACAGCCGGTACGACTACATTCTCGACAACCTGAGCCTGAAGCAGGCAGCCGGCACCTTGAGCCCACAGGACCTGGTGGACCTCAAGCGGTACCTGAAGGCGGACTACAACCCGGACAAGGACTTCCTGCCACCGGACCTGGCGGCGGCAGCGGCGAAGAACTTCGAACGCAGGCCTTGAGGTAGGCGCTGGTTTCTTCGCGGGTAAACCTGCACCCACAGGGCTTGCGCCAGTGTTTCGACAATGCGCCTACCCTGTGGCCGGCTTGCCGGCGTGCCCGTCAGGCAGTCACTGCAATCGTCGAATCAAAGCGTTGGATGGGCGCATCCGAAAACCCACTACTCGCAGGCTCGGGGGCAAACGCAGGCCGGCCCTGGGATCAACGATCTCAGGGGCGCAGTGAAAAGCCCTTGGCATATACTTCCCGATCTTCCCGGCCATCCGTGAAGCCTCCCAAAAAAAACCCAGGGCAAATGCCCTGGGTTTTCGATGAAGCGGGACGTCTTACAGGCCTGGAGTTGCTCTAGAACGGAATATCGTCATCAAAGCTGTCAAAGTCAGCAGCCGGCTGCGGCGCGGGCTGTTGCGGCGCTGGGCGCTGCTGGGCCTGTTGCGGGCGCGGGGCCTGCTGACGCGGTGGGGCCTGGTTGTACTGTTGCTGCTGGCCACCCTGGTTGTAGTTGTTACCACCACCCTGGTTGTACTGGTCGCCGCCACCTTGTTGGTTCTGCGGACGCCCACCAAGCAGCTGCATGGTGCCCTGCATGTCGACGATGATTTCGGTGGTGTAACGCTTGATGCCGTCTTTTTCCCACTCGCGGGTCTGCAGCTTGCCTTCGATGTACACTTGCGAACCCTTGCGCAGGTATTCGCCAGCGATTTCAGCAACCTTGCCGAACATCGACACACGGTGCCACTCGGTACGCTCGACCTTTTGGCCCGACTGCTTGTCGGTCCACTGCTCGCTGGTAGCCAGGCTCAGGTTGGTCACGGCGTTACCGTTGGGCAGGTAGCGGACTTCGGGATCCTGGCCACAGGTGCCGACCAGAATGACTTTGTTAACCCCACGGGCCATAACGTTCTCCTAGGCTTCGCACGCCGATGAGGCTGGGTTCACCAGACGCTCGAGGGTCGCACGGTCCAAAATTTTCGTATCCAGTTTGATATAGATGGCAGCTTCTTCTGCCACCACAACGGCGTCGGTCACACCCGGCACGGCCATCAGGCGCTCGGTCAGGCCGGCTTCCCGGACTGCCTCAGGCGTCAGTGGCATGCGCAGGCTGGTCACATAAGGCGGCTCGTTCATGCGCAACGCGACCACCAGCCATACGGCACACAGCACCGCGCAACCGAGGAACACCGTGTTCAGCCCACCGTGCTGGAACAGCCAGCCACCAAGGATTCCACCCAGCGCTGCGCCAAGGAACTGGCTGGTGGAATACACCCCCATCGCCGTCCCCTTGCCGCCAGCAGGCGACACCTTGCTAACCAGCGACGGCAGCGATGCCTCCAGCAGGTTGAATGCAGTAAAGAATACCACGGTGCCAATCACCAGTCCGCGCAAGTTGTCAGCCCACTGCCAGAAGAACACCTCCACCAGCAGCAACACACTGACCGCTCCAGCCAATACGCGTTTCATCTTGCGCTTTTTTTCGCCATAGATGATGAACGGGACCATTGCAAAAAATGAGATGAACAGCGCGGTCAGGTATACCCACCAATGCTCTTCCTTGGGCAAGCCGCCGCGCTCGACGAAGGCCAGAGGCAGCGCGACGAAGCTCGCCATGAGGATCGCGTGGAGGATGAAGATACCGGTGTCCAGGCGCAGAAGGTCCGGATGGCGCAGGGTTGGGCCGAGCGCCTGGCGCGCCACACCCGACTCGCGGTGCTGCAAAGTGCTGTGGGTGTTGGGCACGACAAAAGCGATCAGCAAAATGCCGACCAGGGCAAGTCCTGCCGTGGCGAGGAACAATCCTGACAGGCCGAAGGCGCTGGTGAGAAGCGGGCCGACGACCATCGCCACGGCGAACGACAGGCCGATGCTCATGCCGATCATGGCCATGGCCTTGGTACGGTGCTGCTCGCGGGTCAGGTCGGACAGCAGCGCCATGACTGCAGCAGAAATTGCCCCGGCGCCTTGCAGAATGCGCCCGGCAATCACGCCCCAGATGGAGTCGGCTTGAGCCGCCAGCACACTGCCCAGGGCGAAGATCACCAGGCCCAGATAGATCACCGGACGTCGCCCGATGCGGTCGGAAATCATCCCGAACGGGATCTGAAAAAACGCCTGGGTCAGGCCATAGGCACCGATGGCCAGGCCGATCAGCGCGGGCGTGGCGCCGGCCATGTCCATGCCGTAAGTGGCCAGCACCGGCAGGACCATGAACATGCCCAGCATACGAAAGGCAAAGACCAGGGCCAGGCCGCCAGCGGCGCGCGTTTCGCTGCCACTCATGCGCTCGTTGTGGGTGTCGTGCATGGATTAACCTCGTGTGAACCGGCGGCGATTCTATCAGTCCGACAGCTTGACGGCATCTACGCGACGCTTTGCCGCGTACTGGCAGCGCGCCGTATACTTCCTTGTTTATGCCCGCCAAGCGAGGCCGCAGTGGACAAGATCCTGATTCGTGGGGCACGTACCCACAACCTGAAGAACATCGACCTGACCCTGCCGCGGGACAAGCTGATCGTGATCACCGGCTTGTCCGGGTCGGGGAAGTCTTCCCTGGCATTCGATACCTTGTACGCCGAGGGTCAGCGCCGCTATGTGGAATCGCTGTCGGCCTACGCCCGGCAATTCCTGTCGATGATGGAAAAGCCTGACGTCGACACCATCGAAGGCCTGTCGCCCGCCATCTCCATCGAGCAGAAGTCGACTTCGCACAACCCGCGTTCGACGGTAGGTACCATCACCGAAATCTACGACTACCTACGCCTGCTTTATGCTCGCGTGGGTACGCCGCGCTGCCCGGACCACGACATTCCGCTGGAGGCGCAGACCATCAGCCAGATGGTCGACCTGGTGCTGGAGCGCCCGGAAGGCAGCAAGCTGATGCTGCTGGCACCGGTGATCCGCGAGCGCAAGGGTGAGCACCTGGCCGTGTTCGACGAATTGCGTGCCCAGGGCTTCGTTCGGGCACGCGTCAACGGCAAGCTCTACGAACTCGACGAACTGCCCAAGCTGGACAAGCAGAAGAAGCACAGCATCGATGTGGTAGTGGACCGCTTCAAGGTCCGCGCCGACCTGCAACAACGCCTTGCCGAGTCATTCGAGACCGCTCTCAAGCTGGCCGACGGCATCGCCCTGGTTGCACCGATGGACGATGAGGAAGGCGAAGAGACGATCTTCTCCGCCCGCTTCGCCTGCCCGGTCTGCGGCCATGCGATCAGCGAGCTGGAGCCCAAGCTGTTCTCCTTCAACAACCCGGCCGGCGCCTGCCCGACCTGCGACGGCCTGGGGGTGAAGCAATTTTTCGATATCAAGCGTCTGGTCAACAGCGAGCTGACATTGGCCGAGGGTGCTATCCGCGGCTGGGATCGGCGCAACGTCTATTACTTCCAGATGCTTGGCTCGCTGGCAGCGCATTACGGCTTCAGCCTGGAGGAGCCGTTCGGCGAGCTGTCGGCCGAACACCAGAAAGTGATCCTGCAAGGCAGCGGCAAGCAGAGCGTCGACTTCAAGTACCTGAACGACCGTGGCGATATCGTCAAGCGTTCGCACCCGTTCGAAGGGATCGTGCCCAACCTGGAGCGGCGTTACCGCGAGACCGAGTCGGCCACGGTGCGCGAGGAGCTGGCCAAGTTCCTCGGCACCCAGCCCTGCCCCGACTGCCGCGGCACCCGCCTGCGCCGGGAAGCCCGTCATGTCTGGGTAGGCGAAAAAACCCTGCCGGCGGTGACCAACCTGCCTATCGGTGAAGCCAGCAGCTACTTCGGCGAGCTGACCTTGACCGGGCGTCGCGGTGAAATCGCTGCAAAGATCCTCAAGGAAATCTGCGAACGCCTACAGTTTCTGGTCAACGTCGGCCTGGACTACCTCACCCTGGATCGCAGTGCCGACACCCTGTCCGGCGGCGAAGCGCAGCGGATCCGCCTTGCCAGCCAGATTGGTGCAGGGCTGGTCGGAGTGATGTATATCCTTGATGAGCCGTCCATCGGTCTTCATCAACGCGACAACGACCGCCTGCTCGCCACCCTGAACCACCTGCGCGATCTGGGTAATACCGTGATCGTGGTCGAGCACGACGAAGACGCCATTCGCCTGGCTGACTACGTGGTGGACATCGGCCCGGGTGCCGGCGTACACGGTGGCCAGATCGTTGCCGAGGGCACGCCTCAGGAAGTCATGGCACATCCCGACTCGCTGACCGGGAAGTACCTGTCTGGGCGCAAGAAAATCGCTGTACCGGCCAAACGCACCCCCCGCGACAAAAAGCTGTCCCTCAAGCTCAAGGGTGCGCGTGGCAACAACCTGCAGAACGTTGATCTGGAAATCCCGATCGGTCTGCTGACCTGCGTGACTGGCGTATCCGGCTCGGGCAAGTCGACGTTGATCAACAACACGCTGTATCCCCTGGCCGCTACAGCCCTCAATGGTGCGAGCAGCCTGGAAGCCGCCCCGCACAGCAGCATGGATGGCCTGCAGCACCTGGACAAGGTTGTCGATATCGACCAGAGCCCGATCGGCCGCACACCGCGTTCGAACCCGGCGACCTATACCGGCATCTTTACCCCGATTCGCGAGCTGTTTTCCGGCGTGCCGGAATCGCGCTCGCGCGGCTACGGCCCAGGGCGTTTCTCGTTCAACGTCAAGGGCGGGCGTTGCGAGGCGTGCCAAGGCGATGGGCTGATCAAGGTGGAGATGCACTTCCTGCCAGATATCTACGTGCCGTGCGACGTGTGCAAGAGCAAGCGCTACAACCGCGAAACCCTGGAGATCAAATACAAGGGCAAGAACATCCACGAGGTGCTGGAAATGACCATCGAGGATGCTCGCGAATTCTTCGATGCGGTGCCGGCCCTGGCGCGCAAGCTGCAAACCCTGATGGATGTGGGGCTGTCTTACATCAAACTGGGGCAGTCGGCGACCACGCTGTCGGGCGGTGAAGCGCAAAGGGTCAAGCTCTCACGCGAACTGTCCAAGCGCGATACTGGCAAGACGTTGTACATCCTTGACGAGCCGACCACCGGCCTGCACTTCGCCGATATCCAGCAGTTGCTGGATGTGTTGCATCGCCTGCGCGACCACGGCAACACCGTGGTGGTTATCGAACATAACCTCGATGTGATCAAGACCGCGGACTGGTTGGTTGACCTGGGCCCGGAGGGTGGTTCAAAGGGTGGGCAAATTATTGCCAGCGGTACACCGGAAGAGCTGGCAAAGATGAAGCAGTCGTACACAGGGCACTATCTCAAACCGCTTCTGGAGCGTGACCGGGCCTGATCTGCCTGTGCATGAAAAAGCCCCTGGTTACCGATGGTGCCAGGGGCTCTTTTTTAGTCTGTGGATAACTTACATCTGCGACTGCAGGTAGTTTTCCAGGCCGATGGCCTTGATCAGGCCCTGCTGCTTCTCAAGCCAATAGGTGTGATCTTCTTCGGTATCGGCCAGCTGGGCACGCAGGATATCGCGACTGATGTAGTCCTTGTGCAGCTCGCACAGCTCGATGCCCTTGCACAGGGCGGCACGAACCTTGTACTCAAGCTTGAGGTCCGCTTCGATCATTTCGGGCACGGTACTGCCCACTTCCAGGTCATCCGCGCGCATATCGGGGGTGCCTTCGAGCATGAGGATACGCCGCATCAGCGCATCGGCGTGCTGGGTTTCCTCTTCCATTTCATGGTTGATGCGTTCGTAGAGCTTGGACAGGCCCCAGTCTTCGTACATGCGCGAGTGAATGAAATACTGATCGCGTGCGGCCAGTTCGCCCTTCAGCAACGTGACGAGATAATTGATTACGTCCGGGTGACCTTGCATCGCCCTGATTCTCCGTGTGGATACGTCTAATGAAACATAGTTTGAACCAGGAATTGCTTGCGGTCACTGAAAACTGCGCAATCAGGGGCAAAAAATCGGGTAAACAGTAGTGATATTCATTGAAAAACCGCCCAAATGAGGGCGGTTCTCCTTATCACTTCGAGTTAGGCGAGATTCACGCCCAATGCCTTGGCGATGCCTTCACCGTAGGCCGGATCAGCCCTGAAGAAGTACTGCAACTGACGCTGGATGACATCTTCACTGACGCCTGCCATGGTTCCAGCGATATTGCTGATCAGCAGTGCCTTTTGCTCATCGCTCATCAAGCGGAACAGTGCACCGGCGTGGCTGTAATAGTCGTTGTCTTCACGGTGATCGTAGCGATCAGCTGCTCCATTGAGGGCCAATGCTGGTTCGCCATGGTCAGGCGACTGCTTAGGCGCGTCGCGATAGCTGTTGGGCTCGTAATTGGGCGCACCGCCATAACTACCAAAAGCCATCGAACCATCACGCTGGTAGCTATTGACCGGGCAGCGTGGCGCGTTGACGGGCAACTGCTGGTGGTTGGTGCCCACGCGGTAGCGATGCGCATCGGCATAGGCGAACACGCGGCCCTGCAGCATGCGATCTGGCGAAAGCCCCACGCCCGGCACCATGTTGCTCGGGCCAAACGCTGCCTGCTCGACTTCGGCGAAATAGTTGAGCGGGTTGCGGTTAAGTTCCAGCACACCTACCTCGATCAACGGATAGTCCTTCTGCGACCAGGTCTTGGTCACATCGAACGGATTTTCATCGCGACTGGCCGCCTCCTCTTCAGTCATGACCTGAATGCACACGGTCCAACGCGGGTAGTCTGCGCGTTCGATGGCCTCGAACAGGTCGCGCTGGGCGTAGTCAGGGTCTGTACCGGCCAGGCGCGCAGCATCGGCGGGCGTAAGGTTCTTGATGCCTTGTTGGGTCTTGAAGTGCCATTTGACCCAGGTACGCTCGCCAGCAGCGCTGATCAGGCTATAGGTGTGGCTGCCGAAGCCGTGCATGTGGCGGTAGCCGTCCGGGATGCCACGATCAGAGAACAGGATGGTGACCTGGTGCAACGCCTCCGGCGAATGCGACCAGAAGTCCCACATCATCTGGGCGTTCTTCAGGTTGGTTTGCGGGTGGCGCTTCTGGGTGTGAATAAAGTCCGGGAATTTTAGCGGGTCACGAATGAAGAAAACCGGGGTGTTGTTACCCACGATGTCCCAGTTGCCTTCCTCGGTGTAAAACTTTACTGCAAAGCCACGAGGATCACGCTCGGTATCTGCCGAACCGCGCTCGCCACCGACGGTAGAAAAACGCAGGAAGGTTTCAGTCTGCTTACCAATCGTGTCGAACAGCTTGGCCTTGGTGAATCGAGTGATGTCCTGGGTGACTGTAAAAGTGCCATAGGCTCCGGAGCCCTTGGCGTGTACACGCCGTTCAGGGATGTTCTCTCGGTTGAAGTGAGCGAGTTTCTCGATCAGGTGGAAATCGTCGAGCAGCAGCGGGCCGCGCGGGCCAGCAGAGCGGGAATTCTGGTTGTCAGCTACGGGGGCACCGCTGGCGGTGGTGAGAATCTTGCTCATGGGCTCTCCATATCGGTCTTGGACTGCCGGCGAATCGGCTTGGATAGGAGTATCGACGAGCGGTTGTTTCAAAACAAATTCATTACATGTCTTGTATCAATAGAAATAAACAATACCTGCAGAAACAAAAAACCGGGCACTAGGCCCGGTTTTTTGTAGCAGACAGAACGTCTTACTCGGCAGCTTCTACAGCACCACCGACTGGACGATCAACCAGCTCGACGTACGCCATAGGCGCGTTGTCGCCAGCGCGGAAACCGCACTTCAGGATGCGCAGGTAGCCGCCCTGACGGGTGGCGTAACGCTTGCCCAGATCGTTGAACAGTTTGCCAACAGCCGACTTCGAACGGGTACGGTCGAAGGCCAGACGGCGGTTAGCAACGCTGTCTTCCTTGGCCAGGGTGATCAGCGGCTCGGCAACGCGGCGCAGTTCCTTGGCTTTCGGCAGGGTGGTTTTGATCAGCTCGTGCTCGATCAGCGACACAGCCATGTTCTGGAACATAGCTTTGCGGTGAGAGCTGGTACGGCTCAGGTGACGTCCACTTTTACGATGACGCATGATTCATTCCTTACCAAACACTACGTTCGGTGATTACGACGATCAGGCGGTCGCCTTGTCGTCTTTCTTAAGACTTGCAGGCGGCCAGTTGTCGAGGCGCATGCCGAGAGACAGACCACGAGAGGCCAGCACGTCCTTGATTTCAGTCAGGGACTTCTTGCCCAGGTTAGGAGTCTTCAACAACTCTACTTCGGTACGCTGAATCAGGTCGCCGATGTAGTAGATGTTCTCCGCCTTGAGGCAGTTGGCCGAACGTACAGTCAGTTCCAGGTCGTCAACCGGACGCAGCAGGATCGGATCGATCTCGTCTTCCTGCTCGACTACGACAGGCTCGCTGTCACCTTTGAGGTCGACGAACGCGGCCAACTGCTGTTGCAGGATGGTCGCAGCGCGGCGGATAGCCTCTTCAGGATCCAGGGTGCCGTTGGTTTCCAGATCAATGACCAGCTTGTCCAGGTTGGTACGCTGTTCAACACGGGCGTTCTCGACCACATAGGCGATACGACGCACCGGGCTGAACGAAGCGTCCAGCTGCAGACGGCCAATGCTACGGCTTTCGTCTTCGTCGGTTTGACGGGAGTCAGCCGGCTCGTAACCGCGACCACGAGCTACAGTGAGCTTCATGTTCAGGGCGCCGTTGGACGCCAGGTTCGCGATTACGTGATCGGGGTTGACGATCTCGACATCGTGATCCAGCTGAATATCGGCAGCGGTAACCACCCCCGAACCCTTTTTCGACAAGGTCAGCGTAACTTCGTCACGACCGTGCAGTTTGATAGCCAGGCCTTTAAGGTTCAACAGGATTTCAATTACGTCTTCCTGTACACCTTCGATCGCGGAGTACTCATGGAGTACGCCATCGATCTCGGCCTCGACTACTGCACAGCCAGGCATGGAGGACAACAGGATGCGGCGCAGCGCGTTGCCCAGGGTATGGCCGAAGCCACGCTCGAGAGGCTCGAGCGTGATCTTGGCGCGGGTCGGACTGACTACCTGCACATCAATATGGCGGGGAGTCAGGAACTCATTTACCGAAATCTGCATGGATGCACCTATTTTCTAGCCCTTACTTGGAGTAGAGCTCGACAATCAGGTTTTCGTTGATGTCGGCAGACAGGTCGCCGCGAGCAGGAACGTTCTTGAAAACGCCCGACTTCTTAGCGGAATCTACGTCTACCCACTCAACGCGGCCACGCTGGGCGCACAGTTCAAGGGCTTGAACAATGCGCAGCTGGTTCGACGACTTCTCGCGAACCGCGACCACGTCACCCGGACGAACTTGGTAGGATGGAATGTTTACAGTCTTACCGTTGACGCTGATCGCTTTGTGCGAAACCAGCTGACGGGACTCGGAACGAGTCGAGCCGAAGCCCATACGGTAGACGACGTTATCCAGACGGCACTCGAGCAGTTGCAGCAGGTTCTCACCGGTTGCGCCTTTTTTCGAGGCAGCAGCCTGGTAGTAACCGCGGAACTGACGCTCCAGAACACCGTAGATACGACGGACTTTTTGTTTCTCGCGCAGCTGGGTACCGTAGTCGGACTGACGGCCACGGCGCTGGCCGTGGATACCTGGGGCTGCTTCGATGTTGCACTTCGATTCCAGAGCGCGAACGCCGCTCTTCAGGAACAGGTCGGTGCCTTCACGACGAGACAGTTTGCATTTTGGACCAATGTAACGTGCCATTCTTCTGTCTCCTGATTACACGCGGCGCTTCTTCGGCGGACGGCACCCGTTGTGCGGGATTGGCGTCACGTCGGTGATGCTGGCGATCTTGTAGCCGCAGCTGTTCAATGCACGAACGGCGGACTCACGACCTGGACCTGGACCCTTGACGTTTACGTCGAGGTTCTTAAGACCGTATTCCAGCGCAGCTTGACCAGCACGCTCAGCAGCGATCTGAGCTGCGAACGGGGTGGATTTGCGCGAACCACGGAAACCCGAACCACCGGAGGTCGCCCAGGACAAAGCATTGCCCTGACGGTCGGTGATGGTCACGATGGTGTTGTTGAAAGACGCATGGATGTGGGCGATGCCATCAACCACTGTCTTTTTGACTTTCTTACGAGGACGAGCAGCAGGTTTTGCCATGTCTATATTCCTGGGCGATTACTTGCGGATCGGCTTACGCGGGCCCTTACGGGTGCGTGCGTTGGTCTTGGTGCGCTGACCGCGAACCGGCAGACCTTTACGATGACGCAGGCCGCGGTAGCAACCCAGGTCCATCAAGCGCTTGATCTTCATGTTGACGTCACGACGCAGGTCACCTTCGGTGGTGAACTTCGCAACTTCGCCACGCAGGGTTTCGATTTGCTCGTCGCTCAGATCCTTGATCTTAGCGGCTGGATTTACACCAGCATCTGCACAGATCTTCTGTGCAGTTGTGCGACCGACACCATAGATGTAGGTCAGCGAGATAACAGTATGCTTGTTATCTGGAATGTTGACGCCTGCAATACGGGCCATTCAGTGGGACTCCAATTGACAGCTACCTACGCCCCGGAAGCCAAGAAATAGGGCGCGAGATAATATCGCTGTAGAAACGAATAATCAACCCAGCAGCACACTAGCTGCTGGGTTTGAAACGCAGATCACACTCAGCCTTGGCGCTGTTTGTGACGCGGTTCCGAGCTGCAGATCACTCGTACGACGCCTTCGCGACGGATGATCTTGCAGTTGCGGCACAGCTTTTTCACCGATGCACGAACTTTCATTACCGACTCCTCGAACCTTAGGGGCGTATCAGCGCAGCAAACCGCTGCCACCGTAGCCTTTCAGGTTGGCTTTCTTCATCAGGGATTCGTACTGGTGCGAAACGAGGTGCGATTGTACTTGGGACATGAAGTCCATCACAACCACTACCACAATCAGCAACGAGGTCCCGCCAAGGTAGAACGGCACATTTGCTGCCACCACCAGGAACTGGGGCAGAAGGCAGACGGCCATCATGTAAAGAGCACCGAACATGGTCAGACGAGTCAGAACGCCATCAATGTAGCGCGCCGACTGCTCACCAGGACGGATACCCGGAATAAAGGCACCGGACTTCTTCAGGTTTTCCGCTACGTCTTTCGGGTTGAACATCAACGCTGTGTAGAAGAAGCAGAAGAAAATGATCCCTGCACTAAACAGCAGAATGTTCAACGGCTGACCAGGAGCGATCGACTGCGAGATGTCCTGCAGCCAGCCCATACCTTCGGACTGACCGAACCAGGCACCCAGCGAAGCCGGGAACAGCAGAATGCTGCTCGCGAAAATGGCCGGGATAACCCCCGCCATGTTCACTTTAAGCGGCAAGTGGCTGGTCTGCGCTGCAAAGACCTTGCGGCCCTGCTGACGCTTGGCGTAGTGAACGGCGATACGACGCTGACCACGCTCAATGAACACCACGAAACCGATAATCGCTACTGCCAGCAAACCGATAGCGACCAGGGCGAAAATGTTGATATCGCCTGTGCGCGCAGACTCGAAAGACTGCCCGATTGCTCTCGGAAGACCGGCAACGATACCTGCGAAAATCAACATCGAGATACCGTTGCCCACACCGCGCTCGGTGATCTGCTCACCCAGCCACATCATGAACATCGCGCCTGCCACAAACGTGGAAACCGCGACGACATGGAAGCCAAGGCCCGCAGAAAACGCCACGCCCTGGTTGGCCAGGCCAATGGACATGCCAATGGCTTGAACCAGCGCCAGAATAACGGTGCCGTAGCGGGTGTACTGGCTGATCTTGCGACGGCCAGCTTCACCTTCCTTCTTCAACTGCTCCAGTTGCGGGCTGACCGCGGTCATCAGCTGCATGATGATCGATGCCGAGATGTACGGCATGATCCCCAATGCAAAGATGCTCATGCGCTCAAGCGCGCCACCGGAAAACATGTTGAACAAGCTAAGAATGGTCCCCTCATTCTGCCGAAACAGATCCGCCAGACGGTCCGGATTGATGCCTGGAACCGGGATATGCGCACCTATCCGATAGACGATGATCGCCATGAACAGAAAGCGCAGACGAGCCCAGAGTTCCGACATCCCGCCCTTACCGAGCGAAGAGAGAGCACCTTGCTTAGCCATTTATTCCTCGAATTTGCCGCCAGCTGCTTCGATAGCCGCACGCGCACCCTTGGTGGCTGCGATACCCTTGATGGTGACTGCGCGAGTAACTTCGCCAGACAGCATGATTTTCACACGCTGAATGTGCTGGTTGATCACGTTGGCATCCTTCAGGGATTGCACGGAGATCACGTCGCCTTCCACTTTGGCCAGCTCGGACAGACGCACTTCTGCGCGGTCCATGGCCTTCAGGGAAACGAAGCCGAACTTCGGCAGGCGACGGTGCAGCGGCTGTTGACCGCCTTCGAAGCCCGGAGCGATCGAACCACCCGAACGGGAGGTCTGACCTTTGTGGCCACGGCCGCCGGTCTTGCCCAGACCGCTACCGATACCACGACCCGGACGATGCTTTTCGCGACGGGAACCCGGCGCTGGACTCAGATCATTGAGTTTCATCGATTAACCCTCGACGCGCAGCATGTAGTAAGCCTTGTTGATCATCCCGCGGTTCTCGGGAGTATCCTGGACTTCTACAGTGTGACCGATGCGACGCAGACCCAGACCTTTAACGCACAGTTTGTGGTTAGGGATACGGCCCGAGACGCTCTTGATCAGCGTTACTTTTACGGTTGCCATGATCAGAAGATCTCCTCAACGCTCTTGCCGCGCTTGGCAGCAATGGACTCAGGAGATTGCATGGCTTTCAGACCCTTGAAGGTGGCGTAAACCACGTTCACTGGGTTGGTCGAACCGTAGCACTTGGCCAGGACGTTCTGAACACCAGCAACTTCCAGGACAGCACGCATGGCGCCGCCGGCGATGATACCGGTACCTTCCGAAGCAGGCTGCATGTAAACCTTCGAGGCGCCGTGGGCGGCCTTGGTGGCGTACTGCAGGGTGGTGCCCTTCAGGTCAACCTGGATCATGTTGCGACGAGCAGCTTCCATGGCTTTCTGAATCGCGGCAGGTACTTCGCGCGATTTGCCACGGCCGAAGCCGACGCGACCTTTACCATCACCAACCACGGTCAGCGCGGTGAAGGTGAAGATACGGCCGCCTTTAACGGTTTTAGCTACGCGGTTAACTTGAACCAGCTTCTCGATGTAGCCTTCGTCGCGCTTTTGATCGTTATTTGCCATAACTTAGAACTCCAGCCCGCCTTCACGAGCAGCATCAGCCAGCGCTTTGACGCGGCCATGGTACTTGAAGCCGGAACGGTCAAAGGCAACTTGAGATACACCGGCGGCTTTCGCACGCTCAGCTACCAGCTTGCCAACCTTAGTGGCCGCGTCGATGTTGCCAGTGGCGCCATCACGCAGGTCTTTGTCCAAGGTCGAGGCGCTTGCCAAAACCTTGCTGCCGTCGGCCGAAATGACCTGGGCGTAGATGTGCTGCGAGGAGCGGAACACGCACAGGCGCACGACTTCGAGTTCGTGCATCTTGAGACGTGCTTTGCGAGCGCGACGCAGTCGAGTAACTTTTTTGTCGGTCATTTGCTAGGCCCTACTTCTTCTTGGCTTCTTTACGACGGACTACTTCGTCCGCGTAACGCACACCCTTGCCTTTGTAAGGCTCTGGCGGACGGAAGTCGCGGATTTCAGCGGCCACCTGACCTACCAGCTGCTTGTCGATACCCTTGATCAGGATGTCGGTTTGGCTGGGAGTTTCAGCAGTGATACCGGCTGGCAGTTCGTAGTCCACTGGATGCGAGAAGCCCAGAGCCAGGTTCAGGACGGTGCCTTTAGCCTGTGCCTTGTAACCAACACCGACCAGCTGGAGCTTGCGCTCAAAGCCTTGGCTTACGCCCTGGACCATGTTGTTGACCAGAGCACGGGTAGTACCGGCCATGGCGCGAGCTTGCTGATCACCGTTGCGAGCGACGAAACGCAGTTCGCCGGACTCTTCGGTAACTTCAACAGACGAGTGAACGTTCAGTTCGAGAGTGCCTTTGGCACCCTTCACCGAAAGCTGCTGACCGGCGAATTTGACTTCGACACCAGCTGGCAGCTTAACGGGGTTCTTAGCGACGCGAGACATGCCTATCTCCCCTTAGAACACTGTGCACAGAACTTCGCCGCCGACACCGGCAGCGCGCGCAGCGCGGTCAGTCATCACACCTTTGTTGGTGGAGACGATAGACACGCCCAGGCCGCCACGAACTTTCGGCAGGTCTGTGACGGACTTGTACTGGCGCAGGCCAGGACGGCTGGAACGCTTCAGTTCCTCGATGACCGGACGGCCTTCGAAGTACTTGAGTTCGATCGACAGGGACGGCTTGGCCTCACCAGTAACCTGGTAGCCAGCGATGTAACCTTCGTCTTTCAGAACTTTGGCAACCGCGACCTTCAGAGTGGAGGAAGGCATGCTTACGACGGACTTTTCAGCCATCTGGGCATTACGGATGCGAGTTAGCATGTCCGCTAACGGGTCCTGCATACTCATGGGCTAGATGCTCCTGATACAAGAATTATTAGCCTTGCGGCTATCACAACCACCCAAGCAGGCAGGGTAAAAACCCGGGCTCAGGTGAGCCGGTCATTCTAGACACAAGACAGAAACGAAACAAGCCCCATGAAGGGGCTTGTTTGTTGGCGAGAACACCGGCGGTCGGAAGATTACCCCCCTTCCGCCAGGGTCACACCTGCAGCGATTACCAGGAGGCCTTGACCAGACCTGGTACGTCACCGCGCATTGCGGCTTGACGCAGCATGTTACGGCCCAGGCCGAACTTACGGTATACACCGTGAGGACGACCGGTCAGGCGGCAACGGTTGCGCAGACGCGCAGCGCTGGCATCACGTGGCTGCTTCTGCAGAGCGACAACGGCAGCGAAACGCTCTTCAGGAGAGGCGTTCAGGTTGACGATGGTCGCTTTCAGCTCAGCACGCTTTTTGGCGAACTTGGCTACCGTGAGCTGACGCTTCAGCTCGCGGTTTTTCATGCTCTTCTTGGCCATTTTCCTACTCCAATCAGTTGCGGAACGGGAATTTGAATGCACGCAGCAGAGCGCGGCCTTCGTCATCCGAACGAGCAGTGGTGGTCAGGGTGATGTCCAAACCGCGCAGAGCATCGATCTTGTCGTAATCGATTTCCGGGAAGATGATCTGCTCTTTCACGCCCATGCTGTAGTTGCCACGGCCATCGAAGGACTTGGCATTCAGGCCGCGGAAGTCGCGGACCCGAGGCAGGGAGATCGCCAGCAGGCGGTCCAGGAATTCGTACATCTTTTCGCGACGCAGGGTCACCTTGACACCGATCGGCCATCCTTCACGGACTTTGAAGCCCGCGATGGATTTACGAGCGAAAGTCACAACCGGCTTTTGACCGGTGATCTTTTCCAGGTCGGCAACAGCGTGCTCGATGACTTTCTTGTCGCCGATCGCTTCGCCCAGGCCCATGTTCAGGGTGATCTTGGTAACGCGCGGAACTTCCATCACGTTCGACAGCTTAAGTTCTTCCTTAAGCTTAGGAGCGATTTCGTTCCGGTAAATCTCTTTCAGTCGTGCCATGGTCTTCTACCTAGCAGTGTTCAAGCATCAACCGCTTTTTGGGTCGACTTGAAGACACGAATTTTCTTACCGTCTTCTACTTTGAAACCAACGCGGTCAGCCTTGTTGGTTTCGCCATTGAAGATGGCAACGTTGGAAGCGTGCAGAGGCGCTTCTTTTTCGACGATACCGCCCTGAACGCCCGCCATCGGGTTAGGCTTGGTATGACGCTTGACCAGGTTCACACCACCGATGACCAGACGGTCGTCAGCGAGAACCTTCAGCACCTTACCGCGCTTACCTTTGTCTTTGCCGGCGATCACGATGATCTCGTCGTCACGACGAATCTTTTGCATGTCGGATCTCCTTACAGCACTTCAGGGGCGAGCGAGACGATCTTCATGAACTTCTCAGTACGAAGTTCACGGGTCACTGGCCCGAAGATGCGAGTGCCGATCGGCTCTTGCTTGGTGTTCAGCAGAACAGCAGCGTTGCCGTCGAAACGAATGATGGAACCGTCAGCGCGACGTACACCGTGACGGGTACGGACGACAACAGCGGTCATCACCTGGCCTTTTTTGACCTTACCGCGCGGAATTGCTTCCTTGACGGTTACTTTGATGATGTCACCGATGCCGGCGTAACGGCGGTGCGAACCACCGAGCACCTTGATGCACATGACGCGACGAGCGCCGCTGTTATCGGCCACATCGAGCATGGATTGAGTCTGAATCATAAAATTTCTCCGACCCCTAGCCCTTAGACTTCAACAGCGCGTTCGAGGACTTCAACCAGTGCCCAGGACTTGGTCTTGGCCAGCGGACGGGTTTCACGGATGGAAACCTTGTCGCCGATTTTGCACTGGTTGGATTCGTCGTGCGCGTGCAGCTTAGTCGAACGCTTAACGTATTTACCGTAGATCGGGTGCTTGACGCGACGCTCGATCAGAACGGTGATGGTCTTGTCCATTTTGTCGCTGACGACACGGCCAGTCAGCGTACGGACGGTTTTTTCAGCTTCAGCCATGATCACTTACCTGCCTGCTGGTTAAGCACAGTTTTCACGCGAGCGATGTCACGCTTAACTTGCGAGAGCAGGTGCGACTGCCCCAACTGGCCAGTTGCCTTCTGCATACGCAGATTGAACTGGTCGCGCAGCAAGCCGAGCAGTTGCTCATTCAGTTGCTGTGCAGATTTTTCACGAAGTTCATTCGCTTTCATCACATCACCGTCCGCTTAACAAAGGAGGTGGCGAGAGGCAGCTTTGCAGCAGCCAGGGCGAAAGCTTCGCGCGCCAGCTCTTCAGAAACACCCTCGATCTCGTACAGGACTTTGCCTGGCTGGATCTGGGCAACCCAGTATTCCACGGAACCCTTACCTTTACCCATACGAACCTCGAGAGGCTTCTTGGAGATCGGCTTGTCCGGGAAGACACGGATCCAGATCTTGCCGCCACGCTTAACGTGACGGGTCAGAGCACGACGTGCCGACTCGATCTGGCGGGCGGTGAGGCGACCGCGAGCAACAGCTTTCAGGGCGAATTCGCCGAAGCTGACTTTGCTACCGCGCAGTGCCAGACCACGGTTGTGGCCGGTCATCTGCTTGCGGAATTTTGTACGCTTTGGTTGCAACATTTGGCGTACCCCTTACTTAGCAGCTTTTTTACGAGGCGCTGGTGCTTGTGGTTTCAGTTCTTCTTGGCGACCACCAATAACTTCGCCTTTGAAGATCCAAACCTTCACACCGATCACACCGTAAGTGGTGTGAGCTTCGTAGGTGTTGTAGTCGATATCGGCACGCAGGGTGTGCAGAGGCACACGACCTTCGCGATACCACTCGGTACGAGCAATCTCAGCACCGCCGAGACGACCGCTCACCTGGATCTTGATGCCCTTGGCACCAATACGCATGGCGTTCTGTACGGCGCGCTTCATGGCGCGACGGAACATTACGCGGCGTTCCAGCTGCTGAGCTACGCTCTGCGCAACCAGCATAGCGTCGAGTTCCGGCTTGCGGATCTCTTCGATGTTGATGTGCACAGGCACACCCATCTGCTTGGTCAGGTCCTGACGCAGCTTCTCGACATCCTCACCTTTCTTACCGATAACGATACCGGGACGAGCGGTGTGGATGGTGATGCGTGCAGTTTGAGCCGGACGATGAATATCGATACGGCTTACGGACGCGCTTTTTAGTTTGTCTTGGAGGTACTCACGCGTTTTCAGATCCTTCAAGAGGTAATCTGCGTAAGTAGCACCGTCTGCGTACCAGACGGAGGTGTGCTCCTTGACGATTCCCAGGCGAATGCCAGTGGGATGTACTTTCTGACCCATCTGATCGACTCCGTTACTTGTCCGCAACCTTGACAGTGATATGGCAAGACCGCTTGACGATGCGATCAGCACGGCCTTTGGCACGTGGCATGATGCGCTTCAGCGAACGCCCTTCGTTGACGAAGACGGTGGAGACCTTCAGGTCATCAACGTCTGCGCCTTCGTTGTGTTCGGCGTTGGCAACGGCCGACTCGAGGACTTTCTTCATGATTTCAGCGGCTTTTTTGCTGCTGAAGGCCAACAGGTTGAGCGCTTCGCCCACCTTCTTCCCGCGGATCTGGTCGGCGACCAAGCGGGCTTTCTGGGCGGAGATGCGAGCGCCCGACAACTTAGCGGCTACTTCCATTTCCTTACCCCTTAACGCTTGGCTTTCTTGTCAGCCACGTGCCCGCGATAGGTGCGGGTACCGGCGAACTCGCCCAGTTTGTGGCCGACCATGTCTTCGTTCACGAGAACTGGAACATGCTGGCGACCGTTGTGAACCGCGATGGTCAGACCGACCATTTGTGGCAGGATCATCGAACGACGCGACCAGGTTTTAACTGGCTTGCGATCATTCTTCTCCACCGCCACTTCGACCTTCTTCAGCAGGTGAAGATCGATAAAAGGACCTTTTTTCAGAGAACGTGGCACTGTCGTATCCCTCTAGTTACTTGCGACGACGGACGATCATGTTGTCGGTACGCTTATTACCACGGGTTTTAGCACCCTTGGTTGGGAAGCCCCATGGCGATACCGGATGACGACCACCGGAGGTACGACCTTCACCACCACCATGTGGGTGGTCAACCGGGTTCATGGCAACACCACGAACGGTTGGGCGAACGCCGCGCCAGCGTTTGGCACCAGCTTTACCCAGCGAGCGCAGGCTGTGCTCGGAGTTCGAGACTTCGCCCAGGGTCGCACGGCACTCAGCCAGTACTTTACGCATCTCACCGGAACGCAGACGCAGAGTCACGTAGACGCCTTCACGAGCGATCAGCTGAGCCGAGGCACCAGCGGAACGAGCGATCTGAGCACCTTTACCCGGCTTCAGTTCGATGCCGTGAATGGTGCTACCTACTGGGATGTTGCGCAGCTGCAGGGAGTTACCGGCCTTGATTGGGGCCAGAGCACCTGCGATCAGCTGGTCGCCAGCACTCACGCCTTTAGGGGCGATGATGTAGCGACGCTCACCGTCTGCGTAGCACAGCAGGGCGATGTGAGCAGTACGGTTTGGATCGTATTCGATACGCTCGACAGTGGCTGGGATGCCATCTTTGTCGTTGCGACGGAAGTCGACCAGACGGTAATGCTGCTTATGACCACCACCAACGTGACGAGTGGTGATGCGGCCATTGTTGTTACGACCACCAGACTTCGATTTCTTCTCGAGCAGCGGTGCGTGAGGAGCGCCTTTATGCAGCTCCTGGTTGACCACCTTGACCACGAAACGGCGGCCAGGGGAAGTCGGTTTGCATTTAACGATTGCCATGATGCACCCCTTCCTTACTCAGCACTGCTGCTGAAATCGAGATCTTGGCCTGGCTGAAGGGAGACGATCGCCTTCTTCCAGTCATTACGCTTGCCCAGACCACGTGCGGTACGCTTGGTTTTACCCAGAACGTTAACAGTCGACACGTTTTCAACTTTTACGTTGAACAGGCCTTCGACAGCTTTCTTGATTTCCAGCTTGGTTGCGTCAGTAGCAACCTTGAATACGAACTGGCCTTTTTTCTCAGCCAGAACGGTAGCCTTCTCGGAAACGTGCGGGCCAAGGAGGACTTTGAATACGCGTTCCTGGTTCATCCCAGCAGCTCCTCGAATTTCTTCACGGCCGAGACAGTGATCAACACTTTCTCGTATGCGATCAGACTGACCGGGTCGGAACCTTGAACGTCACGTACATCGACGTGCGGCAGGTTACGAGCAGCCAGGTACAGGTTCTGATCAACAGCGTCCGAAACGATCAGAACATCGCTCAGACCCATGCCGTTCAGCTTGTTCAGCAGATCTTTGGTTTTCGGTGCTTCAACAGCGAAGTCCTGAACCACGACCAGACGGTCGCTACGCACCAGCTCAGCGAGGATGGAGCGCAGAGCTGCGCGGTACATCTTCTTGTTGAGCTTCTGCGAGTGATCCTGAGGACGAGCTGCGAAGGTTACACCACCGCCACGCCAGATCGGACCACGAGTGGTACCAGCACGAGCACGGCCAGTACCCTTCTGACGCCATGGGCGCTTACCGCCACCAGCCACGTCGGAACGGGTCTTTTGCTGCTTGGTGCCCTGACGGCCGCCGGCCATATAGGCCACGACTGCTTGGTGTACCAGCGTCTCGTTGAATTCGCCACCGAAAGTCAGTTCGGAAACTTCGATCGCCTGAGCGTCATTTACATTAAGTTGCATGTCAGTTTCCCCTTAACCGCGAGCCTTGACAGCCGGACGTACAACCACGTCGCCGCCAGTAGCGCCAGGAACGGCACCCTTGACCAGCAGCAGGTTGCGCTCAGCGTCTACGCGAACTACTTCCAGGGACTGAACAGTCACGCGCTCGGCGCCCATGTGACCGGACATTTTCTTGCCCTTGAACACACGACCAGGAGTCTGGCACTGGCCGATGGAGCCTGGGACACGGTGCGACACGGAGTTACCGTGGGTGTTGTCCTGGCCACGGAAGTTCCAGCGCTTGATGGTACCGGCAAAGCCTTTACCTTTGGACTGACCAGTAACGTCTACCAGCTGGCCTGCAGTGAAGAGTTCAGCTTTGATCGAGTCGCCAGCCTGGAACTCGCCTTCTTCAAGGCGGAACTCCCAGACACCGCGACCAGCGGCAACGTTGGCCTTGGCGAAGTGACCTGCCTGAGCGGCAGTCACACGCGAAGCACGACGCTCGCCGACAGTGACTTGCACTGCACGGTAGCCATCGGTTTCTTCAGTTTTGAACTGGGTGACGCGATTCGGCTCGATCTCAATGACCGTGACCGGAATGGAGACACCTTCTTCGGTGAAAATGCGGGTCATACCGCACTTGCGACCGACTACACCAATAGTCATGTTGTAAACCTCATGAGTGTACGGGGCTTTCACCCGCTATGGCCGCCCATTTCAGAGCGTTACACGACAAGACCGAAGTCTTAGCCGAGGCTGATCTGCACTTCCACACCTGCCGCCAGATCAAGCTTCATCAGCGCGTCAACGGTTTTATCCGTCGGCTGGACGATGTCCAGAACACGCTTATGAGTGCGGATCTCGTACTGGTCACGCGCGTCTTTGTTGACGTGCGGGGAGACCAGAACGGTGAAACGCTCTTTGCGGGTAGGCAGTGGAATTGGACCACGCACTTGTGCACCAGTACGTTTCGCGGTTTCCACGATTTCCTGGGTGGATTGGTCGATCAGGCGATGGTCGAAAGCCTTCAACCTGATTCGGATTTGCTGATTTTGCATTGGATTTCAGACTCCAGGCTGTTCCCAACGGACGCACTACGCCCGCTAAAAGGAGGCGTGATTCTATAGACGCCCCTATTTAGTGTCAACCCAATAAAAAAAACCCCCGCTGAGCGGGGGTTTTTTTCAATCGGTCGAGTGATTACTCGATGATTTTGGCTACGACGCCGGCGCCGACGGTACGACCGCCTTCACGGATAGCGAAGCGCAGACCGTCTTCCATTGCGATGGTCTTGATCAGGGTAACAGTCATCTGAATGTTGTCACCTGGCATTACCATTTCAACGCCTTCCGGCAGTTCGCAGTTACCGGTCACGTCAGTGGTACGGAAGTAGAACTGAGGACGGTAGCCTTTGAAGAACGGAGTGTGACGGCCGCCTTCTTCCTTCGACAGAACGTAGACTTCTGCGGTGAACTTGGTGTGCGGCTTGACCGAACCTGGCTTGACCAGAACCTGGCCACGCTCAACGTCATCACGCTTGGTACCACGCAGCAGAACGCCGCAGTTCTCGCCAGCACGACCTTCGTCCAGCAGCTTGCGGAACATCTCAACACCGGTGCAGGTGGTGGTGGTGGTGTCACGCAGACCAACGATTTCCAGCGGATCCTGAACGCGGACGATACCACGCTCGATACGACCGGTAACAACGGTACCACGACCCGAGATCGAGAATACGTCTTCGATCGGCATCAGGAACGGCTGGTCGATGGCACGAACTGGCTCAGGAATGTAGCTGTCCAGAGTTTCTACCAGCTTCTTGACAGCGGTAGTGCCCATTTCGTTGTCGTCTTTGCCTTCCAGGGCCATACGAGCAGAACCGATGATGATCGGAGTGTCGTCGCCTGGGAAGTCGTAGGTGGACAGCAGGTCGCGAACTTCCATCTCGACCAGTTCCAGCAGCTCGGCGTCGTCTACCAGGTCAGCCTTGTTCAGGAAGACCACGATGTACGGAACGCCAACCTGACGGGACAGCAGGATGTGCTCACGGGTTTGTGGCATCGGACCATCGGCGGCCGAGCAAACCAGGATCGCGCCGTCCATCTGGGCAGCACCGGTGATCATGTTCTTCACGTAGTCAGCGTGACCTGGGCAGTCAACGTGAGCGTAGTGACGAATGGTCGAGTTGTACTCAACGTGAGCGGTGTTGATGGTGATACCGCGCGCTTTTTCTTCCGGAGCCGAGTCGATCTTGTCGAACTCAACGATTGCCGAACCGAAAACTTCGGAGCAAACGCGAGTCAGAGCTGCGGTCAGAGTGGTCTTACCGTGGTCAACGTGGCCGATGGTGCCAACGTTAACGTGCGGAAGGGAACGATCAAATTTTTCTTTAGCCACGACAGTGAACCTCTTGCCTAAAGGGGATTAGCCTTGTTTTTTAACGAGTGCTTCGACGATGTTCGACGGAGCTTCGGCGTATTTGGAGAATTCCATGGAGTAGCTTGCGCGACCCTGAGACATGGAACGAACGTCGGTCGCATAACCGAACATTTCTCCGAGCGGTACTTCAGCACGGACGACGCGGCCGGAGACCGACTCATCCATACCCTGGACCAGACCACGACGACGGTTCAGGTCACCCATCACGTCACCCAGGTAGTCTTCCGGGGTTACAACTTCGACCTTCATTATCGGCTCGAGGACCACGCCACCGCCCTTCTGGGCCAGCTGCTTGGTTGCCATCGAAGCAGCGATCTTGAACGCCATTTCGTTGGAGTCGACGTCGTGGTACGAACCGTCGAATACCGTGGCCTTCAGGCCGATCAGAGGATAACCGGCAACGACGCCGTTTTTCATCTGCTCTTCGATACCCTTCTGGATCGGGGCGATGAATTCCTTAGGAATCACACCACCAACGACTTCGTTGGAGAACACCAGACCTTCGGTGATGTTGCCTTTCTCGTCCTGATCTGGCTCCGAGAAACGGATCCAGCAGTGACCGAACTGACCACGACCACCCGACTGACGAACGAACTTGCCTTCGATCTCAACGCCGGACTTGGTGATCTTCTCGCGGTACGAAACCTGCGGCTTACCGATGTTGGCTTCGACGTTGAACTCGCGCTTCATGCGGTCAACGAGGATGTCCAGGTGCAGCTCACCCATGCCCGAGATGATGGTCTGGCCAGTCTCTTCGTCGGTCTTGACGCGGAACGACGGGTCTTCCTGGGCCAGCTTGCCCAGAGCAATACCCATCTTCTCCTGGTCAGCCTTGGTTTTAGGCTCGACGGAGAGCGAAATGACCGGCTCAGGGAAGTCCATACGCTCAAGAATGATTGGCTTGTCGGCGTTGCACAGGGTTTCGCCCGTGGTCACGTCCTTCATGCCGATCAGTGCCGCGATGTCGCCAGCGCGCACTTCCTTGATCTCTTCACGCTGGTTGGCGTGCATCTGCACCATACGACCAACGCGCTCTTTCTTGCCCTTGACCGAGTTGATGACCGAGTCACCGGAGCTCAGAACGCCGGAGTAGACGCGAACGAAGGTCAGAGTACCAACGAACGGGTCGGTCGCGATCTTGAACGCCAGAGCAGAGAACGGCTCGTTGTCGTCGGCGTGACGCTCGTCTTTACGAACAGCCGGATCGTCTTTGTCCAGGTCCTTGTCGTCCGGGTTGATACCCTGGATTGCAGGGATCTCGGTCGGAGCAGGCAGGTAGTCGATGACGGCGTCGAGAACCAGGGGAACGCCCTTGTTCTTGAACGACGAACCGCAGACAGCCGGTACGATTTCGCTGGCCAGGGTGCGCGCGCGCAGACCGGCTTTGATCTCTTCGACGGTCAGCTCTTCGCCTTCCAGGTACTTGTTCATCAGCTCTTCGCTGGACTCGGCAGCAGCTTCAACCATGTTGGAGCGCCACTCTTGAGCCAGCTCCAGCATATCGGCAGGAATTTCTTCCTCGCGATAAGTGGTGCCTTTGTCGTCGTCGTTCCAGTAGATAGCCTTCATCTTGATCAGGTCGACCTGACCCTGGAAGTTATCTTCCGAACCGATGGCCAGCTGAACAGGAACCGGGGTGTGACCCAGGCGATTCTTGATCTGACCTACGACGCGCAGGAAGTTTGCACCGGCACGGTCCATCTTGTTCACGTAAACAACACGTGGAACGCCGTACTTGTTGGCCTGACGCCATACGGTTTCGGACTGAGGCTCAACGCCGGAGGTACCGCAGAACACAACGACCGCGCCGTCGAGCACACGCAGCGAACGCTCTACTTCAATGGTGAAGTCAACGTGGCCAGGGGTATCGATGACGTTTACACGGTAGTTGTCGTACTGACCAACGGAACCCTTCCAGAAGGTGGTAACGGCAGCGGAGGTAATGGTGATACCGCGCTCCTGCTCCTGCACCATCCAGTCGGTGGTCGCGGCGCCGTCGTGCACCTCGCCCATCTTGTGGCTCAGACCTGTGTAGAACAGGATCCGCTCGGTAGTGGTAGTCTTGCCCGCGTCAACGTGAGCACAGATACCGATGTTACGGTAGCGGTTAATTGCTGTAGTACGAGCCATAAAGCCCTCGCAAAAATGTTGATGCTTGAATTAGAAGCGGTAGTGCGAGAACGCTTTGTTGGCTTCAGCCATACGGTGCACGTCTTCACGCTTCTTGACTGCAGCACCCTTGCCTTCGGCAGCATCCAGCAGCTCGCCAGCCAGGCGCAGAGCCATCGACTTCTCGCCGCGCTTGCGGGCGTAGTCTACGAGCCAGCGCATTGCCAGAGCGTTACGACGGGATGGACGAACTTCAACCGGAACCTGGTAAGTGGCACCGCCGACACGACGGGACTTTACTTCGACCAGCGGAGCGATGGCGTCGAGAGCTTTCTCGAAGATTTCCAGGGGGTCGCTGTTCTTGCGTGCTTTGACGGTATCCAGGGCACCGTAAACGATGCGCTCGGCTACGGCCTTCTTGCCGCTTTCCATCACGTGGTTCATGAACTTGGCGAGGATCTGGGATCCGTACTTCGGATCGTCAAGGATCTCACGTTTTGCTGCTACACGACGTCTTGGCATGATAAGCCCTCAAACGGTCTTCAGGTTAGCCCGGGACGTGGGTCTTCGACCCCTGCCCGACCTTACTCTTATCGACTCAAAAAAATGGATGTCTGCAAACGGCCGATTACTTCGGACGCTTGGTACCGTACTTCGAACGACCCTGGTTACGGCCTTTGACGCCCGAAGTATCCAGAGAGCCGCGAACGGTGTGGTAACGAACACCTGGCAAGTCTTTTACACGGCCGCCACGGATCAGGACGACGCTGTGCTCTTGCAGGTTGTGGCCTTCACCGCCGATGTACGAGGAAACCTCGAAACCGTTGGTCAGACGCACACGGCATACTTTACGCAGTGCCGAGTTAGGTTTTTTCGGCGTGGTGGTGTACACGCGGGTGCACACGCCACGACGTTGCGGGCAGTTCTGCAGCGCAGGAACGTCGGACTTTTCGACCGAACGCTTACGCGGCTGACGTACCAGCTGGTTGATAGTTGCCATCTACTAGCTCCACTGATTGTCTTGCGACTCTATTGTCTTGCAAGAAAGCCAAAAATTGGCGAGACGGAGCCTCACCAAATTTAAGGGTACAAAAGTCTAAAGAGGATCTTGCACCCAGTCAAGACAAGGCCCCGGCCCTCCCCGCCCGATCATCGGCAACATTTCATGTCTCCGATGACCGTTCGGGGCTTGCCGGGGCCCTGCCCTGTACTTAGTTACCGCTGGAATTCAGCGCTTCGGTCAGTGCGGCTTCCACCTCACTGGCACTTACGCGCAGCGGTTTGTCGGCTTCACGGCGACGCTTACGCTCGCTGTGGTAGGCCAGACCGGTACCGGCCGGGATCAGACGACCCACGACCACGTTCTCTTTCAGGCCGCGCAGGTAATCGCGCTTGCCGGTTACGGCCGCTTCGGTCAGCACGCGGGTGGTTTCCTGGAAGGAAGCCGCGGAGATGAACGACTCGGTCGAAAGCGACGCCTTGGTGATACCCAGCAACACACGGGTGAACTTCGAGACGAACTTGTCATCGGCGGCGAGACGCTCGTTCTCGACCAGCACCTGAGTCAGTTCCATCTGGTCGCCCTTGATGAAGCTGGAATCGCCCGACTCGGAGATCTCGACCTTACGCAGCATCTGACGCAGGATGGTCTCGATGTGCTTGTCGTTGATCTTAACGCCTTGCAGACGGTAAACGTCCTGGATCTCGTTGACGATGTATTTCGCCAGCGCGCTCACACCCAGCAGACGCAGGATGTCGTGCGGATCGCTCGGGCCGTCGGAGATAACTTCACCGCGGTTTACCTGTTCGCCTTCGAAGACGTTCAGGTGACGCCACTTCGGAATCAGCTCTTCGTACGGATCGCTACCGTCGGTCGGGGTAATGACCAGGCGACGCTTGCCTTTGGTCTCCTTGCCGAATGCGATGGTGCCGCTGACCTCAGCCAGAATCGAGGCTTCTTTCGGACGACGCGCTTCGAACAGGTCGGCAACACGCGGCAGACCACCGGTGATGTCACGGGTCTTCGACGTTTCTTGCGGGATACGCGCAATAACGTCACCAACGCCGATCTGCGCACCGTCAGCAACACCAACCAAGGCGTTCGCTGGCAGGAAGTACTGTGCAGGTACGTCGGTACCTGGCAGGTACAGATCCTTGCCATTGGCGTCGACCATCTTGATTGCCGGACGGATTTCCTTGCCTGCGGCAGGGCGATCCTTGACGTCCAGCACTTCAATGTTGGTCAGGCCGGTCAGCTCGTCGGTCTGGCGCTTGATGGTGATGTTTTCTTCCATGCCCACGAAGGTCACGGTACCTTTCAGCTCGGTAACGATCGGGTGGGTGTGCGGATCCCACTTGGCGACGATGGCGCCAGCTTCGACCTTGTCACCTTCCTTGACCGAAATCACCGCACCGTAAGGCAGCTTGTAACGCTCGCGCTCACGGCCGAATTCATCGGCAATGGCCAGCTCACCGGAACGCGATACGGCAACCAGGTTGCCATCGGCACGCTCGACCTGCTTCAGGTTGTGCAGACGCACCATACCGCCGTTCTTCACCTGGACGCTGTCGGCAGCCGAAGTCCGGCTTGCAGCACCACCGATGTGGAACGTACGCATGGTCAGCTGGGTACCAGGCTCACCGATCGACTGGGCAGCGATAACGCCGACAGCTTCACCGATGTTCACCTGATGACCGCGGGCCAGGTCACGACCGTAGCACTTGGCACAGATACCGTAGCGGGTTTCGCAGTTGATCGGCGAACGTACGACAACTTCGTCGATGCTGTTCAGCTCGATGAACTCGACCCACTGCTCGTCGACCAGGGTACCGGCAGGAACGATGACGTCCTCGGTGCCTGGCTTGAACACGTCACGGGCGATGACACGGCCCAGTACACGCTCACCCAACGGCTCCACGACGTCACCGCCTTCGATGTGCGGAGTCATCAGCAGGCCGTGGTCGGTACCGCAATCGATCTCGGTTACAACCAGGTCTTGCGCAACGTCCACCAGACGACGGGTCAGGTAACCGGAGTTCGCAGTCTTCAATGCGGTATCCGCCAGACCTTTACGAGCACCGTGAGTCGAGATGAAGTACTGGAGTACGCTCAGACCTTCACGGAAGTTCGCAGTGATCGGCGTCTCGATGATCGAGCCGTCCGGCTTGGCCATCAGGCCACGCATACCGGCCAGCTGACGGATCTGTGCTGCGGAACCCCGCGCACCGGAGTCAGCCATCATGTACATCGAGTTGAAGGACTCTTGCTCGACTTCTTTGCCCTCGCGGTCAATGACCTTCTCTTTCGAGAGGTTGGCCATCATCGCCTTGGACACTTCGTCGTTCGCCTTGGACCACAAGTCGATGACCTTGTTGTACTTCTCGCCCTGGGTTACCAGGCCGGAGGCGTACTGGCTCTCGATTTCCTTCACTTCATCAGTGGCGCTGCCAATGATGCGTGCTTTTTCATCAGGGATGACGAAGTCATTCACACCGATGGAAACGCCGGAAATGGTCGAGTAGGCGAAACCGGTGTACATCAACTGGTCGGCGAAGATAACGGTCTCTTTCAGACCAACCACGCGGTAGCACTGGTTGATCAGCTTGGAGATCGCCTTTTTCTTCATCGGCTGGTTGACCACATCGTACGGCAGGCCTGCCGGTACAACCTGGAACAGCAGTGCACGGCCGACAGTGGTGTCGACGATGCGGGTGTTCTTGGTGATGCTGCCATCACGGTCTTTCACGGTCTCGTTGATACGGACCTTGATTTTCGCGTGCAGAGCGGCTTCGCCGGCGCGGAATACACGATCGACTTCCTGCAGGTCGGCGAACACGCGACCTTCGCCCTTGGCATTGATGGCTTCACGGGTCATGTAGTACAGACCCAGTACAACGTCCTGCGACGGAACGATGATTGGCTCACCGTTGGCTGGCGACAGAATGTTGTTGGTCGACATCATCAGCGCGCGCGCTTCAAGCTGTGCTTCCAGGGTCAGAGGCACGTGAACGGCCATCTGGTCACCGTCGAAGTCGGCGTTGTACGCAGCACAGACCAGTGGGTGCAGCTGAATGGCCTTGCCTTCGATGAGCACAGGCTCGAACGCCTGGATACCCAGACGGTGAAGGGTCGGTGCACGGTTCAGCAGTACGGGGTGTTCGCGAATCACCTCAGCGAGAACGTCCCATACCTCTGGCAGCTCGCGCTCGACCATCTTCTTGGCAGCCTTGATGGTGGTCGCCAGACCACGCATTTCCAGCTTGCCGAAAATGAACGGCTTGAACAGCTCGAGGGCCATCTTCTTCGGCAGACCGCACTGATGCAGACGCAGGGTCGGGCCTACGGTAATTACCGAACGGCCGGAGTAGTCCACACGCTTGCCGAGCAAGTTCTGACGGAAACGACCTTGCTTACCTTTGATCATGTCGGCCAGGGACTTCAGCGGACGCTTGTTCGAGCCAGTGATGGCGCGACCGCGACGGCCGTTGTCCAGCAGGGCGTCTACCGCTTCCTGCAGCATGCGCTTTTCGTTGCGCACGATGATGTCCGGCGCCGACAGATCGAGCAGGCGCTTCAGACGGTTGTTACGGTTGATCACCCGACGATACAGGTCGTTCAGGTCGGAGGTCGCGAAGCGGCCGCCATCCAGCGGAACCAGCGGACGCAGGTCCGGCGGCAGTACTGGCAGAACGGTCAGGACCATCCACTCAGGCAGGTTGCCCGAGCCCTGGAAAGCTTCCATCAGCTTCAGGCGCTTGGACAGCTTCTTGATCTTGGTTTCCGAGTTGGTCTGCGGAATCTCTTCGCGCAGGCGACCGATCTCGTGCTCCAGGTCGATAGCGTGCAGCAGCTCGCGGACAGCCTCGGCACCCATGCGGGCGTCGAAATCGTCACCGAACTCTTCCAGCGCTTCGAAGTACTGCTCGTCGTTCAGCAGCTGACCCTTCTCGAGGGTAGTCATGCCTGGGTCGATGACGACGTAGCTCTCGAAATAGAGAACGCGCTCGATGTCACGCAGGGTCATGTCCATCAGCAGGCCGATACGGGACGGCAGCGACTTCAGGAACCAGATATGGGCAACCGGCGAGGCCAGCTCGATGTGCGCCATGCGCTCACGACGAACCTTGGCCAAGGCAACTTCAACGCCGCACTTCTCGCAGATCACACCGCGGTGCTTGAGGCGCTTGTACTTGCCGCACAGGCACTCGTAGTCCTTGACCGGGCCAAAGATCTTGGCGCAGAAAAGGCCGTCACGCTCAGGTTTGAACGTACGGTAGTTGATGGTTTCCGGCTTCTTAACTTCACCGAACGACCACGAACGGATCATTTCAGGCGACGCCAGACCGATGCGGATGGCGTCGAACTCTTCGACTTGACCCTGGTTTTTCAGCAAATTCAGTAGGTCTTTCAAGGCCTTTCCTCCTGGCGGAGCAGGAAGCGGGCTGTACCAGCCCCACTCCCCTTCGCGTCACGTGTTATTCGGTTTCCAGATCGATATCGATACCGAGCGAACGGATCTCTTTGATCAACACGTTGAAGGACTCGGGCATGCCCGGCTCCATACGGTGATCGCCATCCACGATGTTCTTGTACATCTTGGTACGGCCGTTCACGTCGTCCGACTTCACTGTGAGCATTTCTTGCAGGGTGTATGCCGCGCCGTATGCTTCCAGCGCCCACACTTCCATCTCCCCGAAACGCTGACCACCGAACTGCGCCTTACCACCCAGCGGCTGCTGGGTAACCAGGCTGTAGGAACCAGTGGAACGCGCGTGCATCTTGTCGTCCACCAAGTGGTTCAGCTTGAGCATGTACATGTAACCAACGGTCACAGGACGCTCGAACTTGTTGCCGGTGCGACCGTCGAACAGCACCATCTGGCCGCTCTCTGGCAGGTCAGCCAGCTTCAGCATGGCCTTGATCTCGCGCTCCTTGGCACCGTCGAAGACCGGAGTAGCCATAGGCACGCCTTTCTTCAGGTTGTGCGCCAGGGCGAGGATCTCTTCGTCGGTGAACTCTTCCAGGTTCTCCTGACGACCACCGATCTCGTTGTAGATCTCGGTGAGGAAGCCACGCAGCTCAGCGGCTTTGCGCTGTTCTTCGATCATGCGGTCGATCTTCTCGCCCAGACCTTTGGCCGCGAGGCCCAAGTGGGTTTCAAGGATCTGACCGACGTTCATACGCGAAGGTACGCCCAGAGGGTTCAGTACGACGTCGACCGGAGTACCGTTGGCATCGTGCGGCATGTCTTCTACCGGCATGATGACCGAGACCACACCTTTGTTACCGTGACGACCGGCCATCTTGTCACCCGGCTGGATGCGACGGCGGATGGCCAGGTAAACCTTGACGATCTTCAGTACGCCCGGTGCCAGGTCATCGCCCTGCTGCAGCTTGCGCTTCTTGTCTTCGAACTTGTCGTCCAGCAGGCGACGGCGATCGACGATGTACTGCTGAGCCTTTTCCAGCTGCTCGTTCAGTGCATCTTCAGCCATGCGCAGCTTGAACCATTGGCCGTGCTCCAGACCGTCCAGAACTTCGTCAGTGATCACGGTGCCTTTCTTCAGGCCCGCACCACCGTCGACCACCTGGCCGTTCAGGGCAGAACGCAGACGCTCGAAGGTTGCACCTTCGACGATACGGAACTCTTCGTTGAGGTCCTTGCGAATCTCGTCCAGCTGCATCTTCTCGATGGCCAGTGCGCGGCTGTCGCGCTCTACGCCATCACGAGTGAAGACTTGTACGTCGATGACGGTACCCTTGGTGCCAGTCGGCACGCGCAGGGAGGTGTCCTTAACGTCGCTGGCCTTCTCACCGAAGATCGCGCGCAGCAGTTTTTCTTCCGGAGTCAGCTGGGTTTCGCCTTTTGGCGTGACCTTGCCGACCAGGATGTCGCCAGCGCCGACTTCAGCACCTACGTAGACGATACCGGCTTCGTCCAGCTTGTTCAGCGCAGCTTCACCCACGTTCGGGATGTCCGCAGTGATTTCCTCTGGGCCAAGCTTGGTGTCACGCGCCACACAGGTGAGTTCCTGAATGTGGATTGTGGTGAAGCGGTCTTCCTGAACCACACGCTCGGACAGGCAGATGGAGTCTTCGAAGTTGAAGCCGTTCCACGCCATGAACGCGATGCGCATGTTCTGACCCAGCGCCAGTTCACCCATGTCGGTGGACGGGCCGTCGGCCATGATGTCGCCGCGCGCAACCTTGTCACCTTTGCTAACCAGCGGACGCTGGTTGATGCAGGTGTTCTGGTTGGAGCGGGTGTACTTGGTCAGGTTGTAGATATCTACACCTGCTTCACCGGTCTCGACTTCGTCGTCAGCTACGCGAACGACGATACGGCTGGCGTCGACGGAGTCGATCACACCACCGCGACGAGCAACCACGCAGACACCGGAGTCACGGGCAACGTTGCGCTCCATGCCGGTACCGACCAGCGGCTTGTCAGCACGCAGGGTTGGTACAGCCTGACGCTGCATGTTCGAACCCATGAGGGCACGGTTGGCGTCGTCGTGCTCGAGGAACGGAATCAGCGAGGCAGCAACGGAAACAACCTGCTTCGGCGATACGTCCATCAGGGTGACGTCTTCCGGCGCCTTGACGGTGAATTCGTTCAGGTGACGAACGGCCACCAGTTCGTCGATCAGTTGCTTCTTGTCGTTCATCGCGGCCGAAGCCTGGGCGATGACGTGATCAGCTTCTTCGATCGCCGACAGGAACACGATGTCATCGCTGACCACGCCTTCCTTCACCACGCGGTACGGGCTTTCCAGGAAGCCGTACTGGTTGGTGCGGGCATAGGCCGCCAGAGAGTTGATCAGACCGATGTTCGGACCTTCAGGGGTCTCGATCGGGCACACGCGGCCGTAGTGGGTCGGGTGTACGTCACGGACTTCGAAGCCAGCGCGCTCACGGGTCAGACCGCCCGGGCCGAGTGCGGAAACACGGCGCTTGTGGGTGATCTCGGAGAGCGGGTTGTTCTGGTCCATGAACTGCGAAAGCTGGCTGGAACCGAAGAACTCTTTCACCGCCGCCGCAACCGGCTTGGCGTTGATCAGGTCCTGCGGCATCAGGCCTTCGCTTTCAGCCATCGACAGGCGTTCCTTGACCGCGCGCTCGACGCGCACCAGGCCAACACGGAACTGGTTCTCGGCCATCTCGCCGACGCAACGTACGCGACGGTTACCGAGGTGGTCGATGTCGTCGACAATGCCTTTACCGTTACGGATATCGACCAGGGTCTTGAGAACCTCGACGATGTCTTCCTTGCTCAGCACGCCCGAACCTTCGATCTCGGTACGACCGATACGACGGTTGAACTTCATGCGGCCTACGGCCGACAGGTCGTAACGCTCAGCGCTGAAGAACAGGTTGTTGAACAGGGTCTCGGCAGCATCCTTGGTTGGCGGCTCGCCTGGGCGCATCATGCGATAGATCTCGACCAGCGCTTCCAGTTGGTTGCTGGTGGTGTCGATCTTCAGGGTGTCCGAGATGAACGGACCGCAGTCGATGTCGTTGGTGTACAGCGTCTCGATGCGAACGACCTGAGCCTTGGCGATCTTGATCAGCAGCTCGGTGGTCAGCTCGGTGTTGCACTCGGCGATGATCTCGCCGGTGGCCGGATGCACGATGGCCTTGGCGGTGGTGCGGCCCAGGACGTATTCCATCGGAACGTCCAGCTGGTTCACACCGGCCTTCTCGAGCTGGTTGACGTGGCGCGCGGTAATACGGCGGCCCTGCTCAACGATGACCTTGCCGGTTTCGTCATGGATGTCCATGACCGCAACTTCACCACGCAGACGCTGAGGCACCAGTTCCAGGCTGAGTTTCTCGCCGGAAATATGGAACACGTTGGTGGTGTAGAAGGTGCTCAGAACCTCTTCGGTGCTGTAACCCAAGGCGCGCAGCAGTACCGAGGCCGGCAGTTTGCGACGACGGTCGATACGGACGAACACGCAGTCTTTCGGGTCGAACTCGAAGTCCAACCAGGAGCCGCGGTACGGAATGATGCGAGCGGAGTACAGCAGCTTGCCGGAGCTGTGCGTCTTGCCACGGTCGTGGTCGAAGAACACACCAGGCGAACGGTGCAGCTGGGAAACGATCACACGCTCGGTACCGTTGATAACGAAGGTACCGTTCTCAGTCATCAGGGGGATTTCACCCATGTAGACTTCTTGCTCTTTGATGTCCTTGATCGCTTTGTTCGACGATTCCTTGTCGAAGATGATCAGGCGCACCTTGACCCGCAGCGGGACCGCGAAGGTCACGCCACGCAGGACACATTCCTTCACATCGAAGGCGGGTTCGCCCAGGCGATAGCCTACGTACTCCAGGGCAGCATTGCCGGAGTAGCTGATGATCGGAAATACCGATTTGAAGGCCGCGTGCAGGCCGACGTCGCGGAACTGATCCTTGGATGCTCCCGCTTGCAGGAATTCGCGATACGAATCCAGCTGGATGGCCAGGAGGTAAGGCACATCCATGACGTCCGGCAACTTGCTAAAGTCCTTGCGGATACGTTTTTTCTCAGTGTATGAGTAAGCCATCAGCGTTCCCCAGCTTGGTCACCTGCTTGTTTGGCTTCTCCCGGCGGGAGCAGCCAGAAAATCGTGCAAACCCCTTGGTTTGCGCCACCCACATGGGTGTCTTGCAGCTTGTTATCGGGGCCGACCTGATCGGCCACCAATAACGGAAAAAGGCCGGTGGCATAAGCCACCAGCCATCAGCCTTTGCTCAACGCTCCGGCTGGAGTCGCAAAGTCGAGATTACTTCAGCTCGACTTTAGCGCCTGCTTCTTCCAGCTTCTTCTTAGCGTCTTCAGCGGCTTCTTTCGAAACGCCTTCAGCTACGACCTGAGGAGCGCCATCGACTTTCTCTTTGGCTTCTTTCAGGCCCAGACCGGTCAGCTCGCGAACGGCTTTGATCACGTTCACTTTCTTGTCGCCGGCTTCAACCAGAACAACGTTGAACTCGGTCTGCTCTTCAACAACGGCAGCAGCAGCAGCTGGGCCAGCAGCGGCAACAGCAGCGGTAACGCCGAAGGTTTCTTCCATAGCTTTGATCAGCTCAACAACTTCCAGAACGGTTTTCTGGCCGATTGCTTCGATGATTTGCTCGTTA
Source organism: Pseudomonas sp. M2 (assembly GCF_015751845.1). Lineage (NCBI taxonomy): Bacteria > Pseudomonadati > Pseudomonadota > Gammaproteobacteria > Pseudomonadales > Pseudomonadaceae > Pseudomonas > Pseudomonas sp. M2. The sequence goes on along the minus strand of NZ_JADOUD010000001.1, from coordinate 2,944,381 downwards.
GTCAGGGACATGACTTAAATCCTGTATTGGGGTGACAGCCTACGCAGCCATCAAATTAAACATATGATTTTGAAAGAGGTTACGCGGCCTTAGGCAGCAGCAGCTTCTTTCTGGTCGCGAACGGCCGCCAGAGTACGAGCCAGCTTGCTGGTAGCGCCTTGAATAACGCTCATCAGACGTGCGATAGCTTCGTCACGGGTCGGCAAGGTAGCCAGTACATCGATCTGGTTGGCGGCAATGAAATTGCCGTCAAACGCAGCTGCCTTGATCTCGAACTTGTCCTGACCCTTGGCGAACTCTTTGAACAGACGAGCAGCAGCGCCCGGGTGTTCGTTGGAGAAAGCAATCAGGGTCGGGCCTTTGAACGCGTCGTTGAGGATCGAATACTCGGTGCCTTCAACTGCGCGCTTGAGCAGGGTGTTACGTACGACACGTACGTATACGCCAGCTTCGCGGGCCTCTTTACGGAGTCCGGTCATTGCGCTTACAGTCACACCACGGGCATCGGCCACGACAGCGGACAGAGCGACTTTGGCAGCCTCGTTGACTTCAGCGACGATGGCTTTCTTGTCTTCGAGTTTAATTGCCACGGGTTTACTCCTGGTTTTTACCGTTTCATCTGGCCGAAGCCGGATGTCGTTTTGGTGTCTGATTCGGTAACGAATCGGGAGCACCATCTGCGTAGGCTTGAGGTTTAAGGCTTGCGCCGCCTACGGTCTTGGATAGCCCCCGCCAGGCAGGGACCCCAATTTTGCTGATGGCGCGACGGATCGCGCCATCATTGCCTTACGCGTTCAGCGAGCTCTGATCGATGACCAGACCTGGGCCCATAGTGGTGCTCAGGGTAACGCGCTTGACGTAGATACCTTTCGAAGAAGCCGGCTTGATACGCTTCAAATCAGCGATCAGGGCCTCAACGTTTTCCTTCAGCTTGCCAGCTTCGAAGCCGACCTTGCCAACGGAGGTGTGGATGATACCGTTTTTGTCGGTGCGATAGCGAACCTGACCGGCCTTGGCGTTTTTCACAGCCGTGGCAACATCAGGAGTCACAGTACCGACTTTCGGGTTAGGCATCAGGCCGCGAGGACCCAGAACCTGACCCAGCTGACCCACAACGCGCATGGCATCTGGCGATGCGATGACTACGTCATAGTTCAGGTCGCCGCCTTTCATTTCGGCAGCCAGATCGTCCATACCTACACGGTCAGCGCCGGCAGCCAGAGCGGCCTCAGCAGCTGGACCCTGGGTGAAGACAGCAACGCGTACGGTCTTGCCAGTGCCGTGTGGCAGCACAGTAGCGCTACGTACGACCTGGTCGGATTTACGCGGGTCAACACCGAGGTTGACAGCAACGTCGAAAGATTCGCTGAACTTCACGGTGGACAGTTCAGCCAGCAGCGCAGCTGCGTCTTCGAAGTTGTAAACTTTGCCAGCTTCGATTTTCGAAGCAATAGCCTTTTGGCGCTTGGTCAGCTTAGCCATTACACACCCTCCACGTTCAGGCCCATGCTGCGGGCAGAGCCAGCGATGGTGCGTACAGCAGCGTCCAGGTCAGCAGCGGTCAGATCAGCCTGTTTAGCTTTGGCGATATCTTCCAGCTGAGCACGGGTCACGGTACCGACTTTGACGGTGTTCGGGCGAGCCGAACCACTGGTCAGGCCAGCAGCTTTCTTCAGCAGAACCGAGGCAGGGGTGCTCTTGGTTTCGAAAGTGAAGCTACGGTCACTGTAAACAGTGATGATCACAGGAGTCGGCAGGCCGGCTTCTTGACCCTGAGTACGGGCGTTGAAGGCCTTGCAGAATTCCATGATGTTCACACCGTGTTGACCCAGTGCTGGACCAACGGGTGGGCTTGGGTTGGCCTGGCCGGCCTTAACTTGCAGCTTGATGTAAGCCTGAATCTTCTTAGCCATGAGCTACTCCAATATCGGGTACGAACGCCAGATGGCTCCCCGGATGACTTGCGTTTTATCCCAGTGACGACAAAACCCCGCAGCACACAGGGCTGCGGGGTATGGGATGCTTCGTCCGCCTAGACCTTTTCGACCTGGCTGAACTCGAGCTCTACCGGAGTAGAGCGACCGAAAATGAGCACCGCCACCTGGAGGCGACTCTTTTCGTAGTTAACCTCTTCGACGTTACCATTGAAGTCAGCGAACGGACCGTCAATGACTCGAACCACTTCACCGGGCTCGAACAACGTCTTCGGCTTCGGCTTGTCACTACCATCGGCAACGCGACGCAGGATAGCCTCAGCTTCTTTATCAGTGATCGGTGCAGGCTTATCTGCAGTGCCACCAATAAAGCCCATCACACGAGGGGTGTCCTTGACCAAGTGCCAAGTCCCTTCGTTCATCTCCATCTGGACCAGAACATAGCCAGGGAAGAATTTACGCTCACTTTTGCGCTTCTGGCCGTTGCGCATTTCGACGACTTCTTCGGTCGGGACCAGGATCTCGCCGAAACCGTCTTCCATGCCTGCCAGCTTGACGCGCTCTATCAGGGAGCGCATAACATGCTTCTCGTAACCCGAGTAAGCATGCACAACATACCAACGCTTAGCCACGGGACACCTTTAGCCAACGATCAGGGAGACCGCCCAGCCGAGCAGGGAATCAAGACCCCACAGCAGCAGTGCCATAACCAGCACGACAGCCACGACAATCAGCGTGGTCTGGGTGGTTTCCTGGCGGGTCGGCCACACGACTTTACGGATCTCAGTACGAGCTTCCTTCGCAAGCGCAAAGAACGACTTACCCTTCGCAGTCTGCAGAGCTACAAAGCCTGCAACAGCAGCCAGGGCGAGAAGCGCAAGAACGCGGTACAGGATTGGGGAGGCGGAGTAATACTGATTACCCACTACACCAACAACCACCAAAGCCACTACAGCCAGCCACTTGAACAGATCAAAACGCGATTCTTGGGCTTCAGTTTTGGGAGTCATCGGGGAGGATCCTGTAAGAAGAAAGCCAATCACACTGAGGTGAATGGCAGGTCAGGAGGGAATCGAACCCCCAACCTACGGTTTTGGAGACCGTCGCTCTGCCAATTGAGCTACTGACCTGTAACGCTGTATCAGGCCGGCCATTATACCGGCCTGATCAAGTAAATCAACTACTTATTCGATAATTTTTGCTACGACGCCGGCGCCGACGGTACGACCGCCTTCACGGATAGCGAAGCGCAGACCGTCTTCCATTGCGATGGTCTTGATCAGGGTAACAGTCATCTGAATGTTGTCACCTGGCATTACCATTTCAACGCCTTCCGGCAGTTCGCAGTTACCGGTCACGTCAGTGGTACGGAAGTAGAACTGAGGACGGTAGCCTTTGAAGAACGGAGTGTGACGGCCGCCTTCTTCCTTCGACAGAACGTAGACTTCTGCGGTGAACTTGGTGTGCGGCTTGACCGAACCTGGCTTGACCAGAACCTGGCCACGCTCAACGTCATCACGCTTGGTACCACGCAGCAGAACGCCGCAGTTCTCGCCAGCACGACCTTCGTCCAGCAGCTTGCGGAACATCTCAACACCGGTGCAGGTGGTGGTGGTGGTGTCACGCAGACCAACGATTTCCAGCGGATCCTGAACGCGGACGATACCACGCTCGATACGACCGGTAACAACGGTACCACGACCCGAGATCGAGAATACGTCTTCGATCGGCATCAGGAACGGCTGGTCGATGGCACGAACTGGCTCAGGAATGTAGCTGTCCAGAGTTTCTACCAGCTTCTTGACAGCGGTAGTGCCCATTTCGTTGTCGTCTTTGCCTTCCAGGGCCATACGAGCAGAACCGATGATGATCGGAGTGTCGTCGCCTGGGAAGTCGTAGGTGGACAGCAGGTCGCGAACTTCCATCTCGACCAGTTCCAGCAGCTCGGCGTCGTCTACCAGGTCAGCCTTGTTCAGGAAGACCACGATGTACGGAACGCCAACCTGACGGGACAGCAGGATGTGCTCACGGGTTTGTGGCATCGGACCATCGGCGGCCGAGCAAACCAGAATCGCGCCGTCCATCTGGGCAGCACCGGTGATCATGTTCTTCACGTAGTCAGCGTGACCTGGGCAGTCAACGTGAGCGTAGTGACGAATGGTCGAGTTGTACTCAACGTGAGCGGTGTTGATGGTGATACCGCGCGCTTTTTCTTCCGGAGCCGAGTCGATCTTGTCGAACTCAACGATTGCCGAACCGAAAACTTCGGAGCAAACGCGAGTCAGAGCTGCGGTCAGAGTGGTCTTACCGTGGTCAACGTGGCCGATAGTGCCGACGTTAACGTGGGGAAGGGAACGATCAAACTTTTCCTTAGCCATCGATACAATCCTCCGCAGAAGAAATAGTCTTACGCTGATAAAACAAAGGCAGATATTTTCATATCTGCCTTGTTTATATGGAGCTCTTGAGCGGACTTGAACCGCTGACCTCACCCTTACCAAGGGTGTGCTCTACCAACTGAGCTACAAGAGCGAAACACATTGTGCAAAACCCAGCAAACTTGGAGCGGGTAGCGGGAATCGAACCCGCATCATCAGCTTGGAAGGCTGAGGTTCTACCACTAAACTATACCCGCGGAGCTTGCGGCTCTCGCTAAAACTGGTGGAGGGAGAAGGATTCGAACCTTCGAAGCTCTCGCAACGGATTTACAGTCCGTCCCCTTTGACCGCTCGGGAATCCCTCCAGATGTGGCCGGCATTCTATTTGTCTGCCGCCCTAGTGTCAAGCTTATTTTCAAATTTTTTCAATCAAATCTGAAGCTTAGCAACTTTGACACTGCCTCCAGCTCTACCACCTCAGTGGTGTTCCCTGTGAAGCGGGCGCCATTCTATCAAGCTATTCGCCAGTTGCAATACCCTGGCAGAAAATAATTTTATGTTTTAAGTCTTTGAAATCGTTGGAAAGAGTGGCGAGGACCGTTTGATCCAGCAAACGCTCGCTTTCCGGGGAAATCTTGAGCCAGAGGCCATCAGCGCCGGGCAGCTGCCCAGATACCGGCAATGCACTGATATCCAAGCTCAACAAGCGCTGGCGCAGGGCATCGATTTGATCTCGCCCTGCCAGGCCGCCCACCACCAGACATTCGTCGCGGCGACGGGGCGGCGTGGCCACACCCGTTTCACGCAAGAGACGAATCTCCTGCTGATTGCCTTTGTACAACGAGAGCGGGGCGACATCCTTGGCTTTTAGCGGGGCTTCCTGTTGGTGCCAGACGTAATAGAAGACGTTGAGCACCAGCAATAGCAGAAACAACCAACGCATAAACACCTCAGCTCAAAGGGCAGGCCATTGCCAAGCCAACGAATACCAAGTCGGGAACCACGCGCGCCTGCGGTACTGCTTCACGCACCAATGGTGCATCCCCCCCAGTGAGGAATACAGTAAAGTCCTCCCCCCACAGCGAGCGTGCTTGCTCCAGCTGCGTACGAGCAAAGCCCTGCAGCATCAACACGCAGCCACGCTCGACCGCCTCGACGGTCGAGCGCCCAGGAGCAAGGCTGGTCAAGGCACGCTCCGCAGATGCGTCGTCGTAGCGGATGCGTCGAGTGTGCGTGCGCAACTGGCTGCGCATCAGTGGCATACCTGGGCAGATGTACCCCCCAAGATGCTCGCCATCAGCGCCAATGAAGTCGGCCTTGGCAGCTGTACCCAGGTCGATCACCAAGCACGCACCCTTGGCCAAGTGGAAAGCGCCCAACGCCGCGAGCCAGCGATCCATGCCCAGGCGCTGGAAATCTTCATATCCATTGCGCACCCCGGCCATCTCACGAGCCGGTTCCGCGACACGCGGCAACACAGAAAACGCCTGAGCGATCAGCGTACAGAGCGCTGCCGTTTCTTCCTCGCTGCGCACACTGACGATACGACAACCCGACAAACGCAGCGAAGCCAAAGTACCGACCTCGGCCACAAGCGCCTGATCCGAATCCACAATGCCGCCACCCACGATAGTAGCGTCGACAGCATGAATGACTCGCCATTTGATGAAGCTGTTACCGCAATCGAGCTCAAGAATCATCACGCAACCTCAAACTGAGCTCACCACCACTGAAGCTCTTCTCCACGCCATCGATCTCCAGGCGCAAGCCACCCTGCCCATCCACTCCAAGCACTACTCCATCGATCTGGGTACTGCCGGCAACAAGCGATACGTTACGCCCCTGCCATAGATGTGCTTGCTCCCATTCCTCCTGAAAAGCGGCAAAACCATAACGTCGGTGACGCGCCAGCTCGTGCTGCAGTTGCTGGCTGAGCATTGCCACCAGGCGATTACGATCGATGGGAGAGCCAACCTCACGCCGTATGGATGTCCACTGCTGATCGACCTGGACGTTTACCTGCATGTTCACATTGACGCCAATGCCAAGAACAACGTGACAGACGTCCGCCGGATCACCGACCAACTCAAGCAGGATGCCGGCGATTTTCTGCCCACGCACAAGAACATCATTAGGCCACTTGAGCCCAACTTCCTTAACACCGAAGCCTTCCAAGGTGCGCATTACCGCCAAGCCGACCACCAGACTCAGCCCTTCGAGCTGTCGCATGCCGCCTTCGACACGTAACACCAGGCTGTAGTAAAGGTTTTCCGCGAAAGGACTTACCCACTGACGACCGCGACGGCCACGCCCAGCGCTCTGTCGCTCGGCAAGCACCAGAAAGGGAGCTGCCAGCCCCTCCCCCACGAGCCGCAACCCTTCAGCGTTAGTCGAGCCGATGGTTTCGTGGATGAACATTGGCCATTGCTCACCACCAGCAAATTCGGCAATTGCCTTTGCTTCGAGCAAGGCCAAGGGCGCCGCTAGCTGATAGCCACGCCCACGAACCTTGTGAATGGTGAGATTCAGCTCACTCTCCAGATGCTGCAGCTGCTTCCAAACGGCGCTGCGGCTCACCCCGAGGGCTGCCCCCAAGGCTTCTCCGGAATGGAACCGGCCATCCTTGAGGAGATTCAACAACTTCAGCATGCCAGTCTCGACTTGGAATAAGGCTGGCATGATAGCTATGGGTAGTGGGCTTGCATAGGAAAAGGGCCGCCCGAAACGAGCCAAATCCCGTGTATAAAGCCAGAAAAGACAAAACCCCTACCTGCTTGCGCAGATAGGGGTTTTGCGAAATGAATCTTGACGATGACCTACTCTCACATGGGGAAACCCCACACTACCATCGGCGATGCATCGTTTCACTACTGAGTTCGGGATGGGATCAGGTGGTTCCAATGCTCTATGGTCGTCAAGAAATTCTGTAGCCAGAATGTCCAGATGGACAGCCCAGCGAATTCGGATATGCGATAGTTGTGATGTTGCGAACTTTCGGTTCTTTCGTCTTCACCACCACAATTTGCAGAAGCAAATTGCTTGGGTGTTATATGGTCAAGCCTCACGGGCAATTAGTATTGGTTAGCTCAACGCCTCACAGCGCTTACACACCCAACCTATCAACGTCGTAGTCTTCGACGGCCCTTTAGGGGATTCAAGATCCCAGTGAGATCTCATCTTGAGGCAAGTTTCCCGCTTAGATGCTTTCAGCGGTTATCTCTTCCGAACATAGCTACCCGGCAATGCCACTGGCGTGACAACCGGAACACCAGAGGTTCGTCCACTCCGGTCCTCTCGTACTAGGAGCAGCCCCTCTCAAATCTCAAACGTCCACGGCAGATAGGGACCGAACTGTCTCACGACGTTCTAAACCCAGCTCGCGTACCACTTTAAATGGCGAACAGCCATACCCTTGGGACCGGCTTCAGCCCCAGGATGTGATGAGCCGACATCGAGGTGCCAAACACCGCCGTCGATATGAACTCTTGGGCGGTATCAGCCTGTTATCCCCGGAGTACCTTTTATCCGTTGAGCGATGGCCCTTCCATACAGAACCACCGGATCACTAAGACCTACTTTCGTACCTGCTCGACGTGTTTGTCTCGCAGTCAAGCGCGCTTTTGCCTTTATACTCTACGACCGATTTCCGACCGGTCTGAGCGCACCTTCGTACTCCTCCGTTACTCTTTGGGAGGAGACCGCCCCAGTCAAACTACCCACCATACACTGTCCTCGATCCGGATAACGGACCTGAGTTAGAACCTCAAAGTTGCCAGGGTGGTATTTCAAGGATGGCTCCATGAGAACTGGCGTCCCCACTTCAAAGCCTCCCACCTATCCTACACAAGCAAATTCAAAGTCCAGTGCAAAGCTATAGTAAAGGTTCACGGGGTCTTTCCGTCTAGCCGCGGATACACTGCATCTTCACAGCGATTTCAATTTCACTGAGTCTCGGGTGGAGACAGCGCCGCCATCGTTACGCCATTCGTGCAGGTCGGAACTTACCCGACAAGGAATTTCGCTACCTTAGGACCGTTATAGTTACGGCCGCCGTTTACCGGGGCTTCGATCAAGAGCTTCGCTTGCGCTAACCCCATCAATTAACCTTCCGGCACCGGGCAGGCGTCACACCCTATACGTCCACTTTCGTGTTTGCAGAGTGCTGTGTTTTTAATAAACAGTCGCAGCGGCCTGGTATCTTCGACCGGCATGAGCTTACGGAGCAAGTCCTTCACCCTCACCGGCGCACCTTCTCCCGAAGTTACGGTGCCATTTTGCCTAGTTCCTTCACCCGAGTTCTCTCAAGCGCCTTGGTATTCTCTACCTAACCACCTGTGTCGGTTTGGGGTACGGTTCCCAGTTATCTGAAGCTTAGGAGCTTTTCTTGGAAGCATGGCATCAACCACTTCGTCGCCTAAAGGCAACTCGTCATCAGCTCTCGGCCTTAAGATCCCGGATTTGCCTAAGATCTCAGCCTACCACCTTAAACTTGGACAACCAACGCCAAGCTGGCCTAGCCTTCTCCGTCCCTCCATCGCAATAACTGGAAGTACAGGAATATTAACCTGTTTTCCATCGACTACGCTTTTCAGCCTCGCCTTAGGGACCGACTAACCCTGCGTCGATTAACGTTGCGCAGGAAACCTTGGTCTTTCGGCGTGCGAGTTTTTCACTCGCATTGTCGTTACTCATGTCAGCATTCGCACTTCTGATACCTCCAGCAAGCTTCTCAACTCACCTTCACAGGCTTACAGAACGCTCCTCTACCGCATCACCAAAGGTGATACCCGTAGCTTCGGTGCATGGTTTGAGCCCCGTTACATCTTCCGCGCAGGCCGACTCGACTAGTGAGCTATTACGCTTTCTTTAAAGGGTGGCTGCTTCTAAGCCAACCTCCTAGCTGTCTAAGCCTTCCCACATCGTTTCCCACTTAACCATGACTTTGGGACCTTAGCTGACGGTCTGGGTTGTTTCCCTTTTCACGACGGACGTTAGCACCCGCCGTGTGTCTCCCATGCTCGGCACTTGTAGGTATTCGGAGTTTGCATCGGTTTGGTAAGTCGGGATGACCCCCTAGCCGAAACAGTGCTCTACCCCCTACAGTGATACATGAGGCGCTACCTAAATAGCTTTCGAGGAGAACCAGCTATCTCCGAGCTTGATTAGCCTTTCACTCCGATCCACAGGTCATCCGCTAACTTTTCAACGGTAGTCGGTTCGGTCCTCCAGTCAGTGTTACCTAACCTTCAACCTGCCCATGGATAGATCGCCCGGTTTCGGGTCTATACCCAGCGACTAAACGCCCTATTAAGACTCGCTTTCGCTACGCCTCCCCTATTCGGTTAAGCTCGCCACTGAATATAAGTCGCTGACCCATTATACAAAAGGTACGCAGTCACCTAACAAAGTAGGCTCCCACTGCTTGTACGCATACGGTTTCAGGATCTATTTCACTCCCCTCTCCGGGGTTCTTTTCGCCTTTCCCTCACGGTACTGGTTCACTATCGGTCAGTCAGTAGTATTTAGCCTTGGAGGATGGTCCCCCCATGTTCAGACAAAGTTTCTCGTGCTCCGTCCTACTCGATTTCATTGATAAGAGATTTTCGTGTACGGGGCTATCACCCACTATGGCCGCACTTTCCAGAGCGTTCCACTAATCTCAAACCAACTTAAGGGCTGGTCCCCGTTCGCTCGCCACTACTAAGGGAATCTCGGTTGATTTCTTTTCCTCAGGGTACTTAGATGTTTCAGTTCCCCTGGTTCGCCTCTTGCACCTATGTATTCAGTACAAGATACTCAGCTTATGCTGAGTGGGTTCCCCCATTCAGAGATCTCTGGATCACAGTCTGTTTGCCGACTCCCCAAAGCTTATCGCAGGCTACCACGTCTTTCATCGCCTCTGACTGCCAAGGCATCCACCGTATGCGCTTCTTCACTTGACCATATAACCCCAAGCAATCTGGTTATACTGTGAAGACGACATTCGCCGAAAATTCGCATGTTGCTCTTTCGAGCAGAACTCACAAATTTTACCTTAGCCTGATCCACCAGCAGTGAAACTGGTGTTCAGTCTATTTCTATCACATATCCGAATTTTTAAAGAACGATCTGACAAAAGTCAGAAATCAACATTCAAGCCAAATGTTCATTTCTGAATTCTGATCAGGAACAGCGCTGGACCTATATTTAGGTCCTGATCGCCTTTTACAAAGAATCAAGCAATTCGTGTGGGAGCTCATCAGCAGGCTGATGTCGTCGATTAAGGAGGTGATCCAGCCGCAGGTTCCCCTACGGCTACCTTGTTACGACTTCACCCCAGTCATGAATCACACCGTGGTAACCGTCCTCCCGAAGGTTAGACTAGCTACTTCTGGTGCAACCCACTCCCATGGTGTGACGGGCGGTGTGTACAAGGCCCGGGAACGTATTCACCGCGACATTCTGATTCGCGATTACTAGCGATTCCGACTTCACGCAGTCGAGTTGCAGACTGCGATCCGGACTACGATCGGTTTTGTGAGATTAGCTCCACCTCGCGGCTTGGCAACCCTCTGTACCGACCATTGTAGCACGTGTGTAGCCCAGGCCGTAAGGGCCATGATGACTTGACGTCATCCCCACCTTCCTCCGGTTTGTCACCGGCAGTCTCCTTAGAGTGCCCACCATAACGTGCTGGTAACTAAGGACAAGGGTTGCGCTCGTTACGGGACTTAACCCAACATCTCACGACACGAGCTGACGACAGCCATGCAGCACCTGTGTCAGAGTTCCCGAAGGCACCAATCCATCTCTGGAAAGTTCTCTGCATGTCAAGGCCTGGTAAGGTTCTTCGCGTTGCTTCGAATTAAACCACATGCTCCACCGCTTGTGCGGGCCCCCGTCAATTCATTTGAGTTTTAACCTTGCGGCCGTACTCCCCAGGCGGTCAACTTAATGCGTTAGCTGCGCCACTAAAATCTCAAGGATTCCAACGGCTAGTTGACATCGTTTACGGCGTGGACTACCAGGGTATCTAATCCTGTTTGCTCCCCACGCTTTCGCACCTCAGTGTCAGTATCAGTCCAGGTGGTCGCCTTCGCCACTGGTGTTCCTTCCTATATCTACGCATTTCACCGCTACACAGGAAATTCCACCACCCTCTACCGTACTCTAGCTTGCCAGTTTTGGATGCAGTTCCCAGGTTGAGCCCGGGGCTTTCACATCCAACTTAACAAACCACCTACGCGCGCTTTACGCCCAGTAATTCCGATTAACGCTTGCACCCTCTGTATTACCGCGGCTGCTGGCACAGAGTTAGCCGGTGCTTATTCTGTCGGTAACGTCAAAACACTAACGTATTAGGTTAATGCCCTTCCTCCCAACTTAAAGTGCTTTACAATCCGAAGACCTTCTTCACACACGCGGCATGGCTGGATCAGGCTTTCGCCCATTGTCCAATATTCCCCACTGCTGCCTCCCGTAGGAGTCTGGACCGTGTCTCAGTTCCAGTGTGACTGATCATCCTCTCAGACCAGTTACGGATCGTCGCCTTGGTGAGCCATTACCCCACCAACTAGCTAATCCGACCTAGGCTCATCTGATAGCGCAAGGCCCGAAGGTCCCCTGCTTTCTCCCGTAGGACGTATGCGGTATTAGCGTTCCTTTCGAAACGTTGTCCCCCACTACCAGGCAGATTCCTAGGCATTACTCACCCGTCCGCCGCTGAATCAAGGAGCAAGCTCCCGTCATCCGCTCGACTTGCATGTGTTAGGCCTGCCGCCAGCGTTCAATCTGAGCCATGATCAAACTCTTCAGTTCAATACTGCTTGGGTTTTTAAGAAACCCTAAACTTGGCTCAGCAATCTCAAATGACTATGTGATTTCTCGCATGGTCACTTGTGATGCTGATAATCTTTCTGACTATCAGTCCATACTCACAAGCACCCACACGAATTGCTTGATTCGATTTGTTAAAGAGCGTTTGGTTAAGAGCTTTTCGTCTCAACCGAGGCGCGCATTCTACGCTTTCCTCAGAGCCTGTCAAGCGTTTATTTTGAAGTTTTTGCGAGAAACTCGTTCAACTTCAAACACTTGGCTCGCTGCGATCTCTCGTAGCGGGAGGCGAATCATACAGCACTTAGAAGCGCTGTCAACCACCATTTCAACCGCTATCGATCAGGCGATCGAAGCACCACCAGTACTACCTGGATTAAGCAACTCTTTGAATTTCAAGGAGTTTCTCATTCCGACTACGCTGGAAGTGGGGCGCATTATAAGGGGATTCGAACGCCCGTCAAGGCTTAATTTCAATAAACCTTGATATCGCCTAAAACAAAGCGGGGAGGCCTGTAGGCCTCCCCGCTTCTATATATAGCTACGCCACCAGACGCTCACTCCGCCTTGAGCGTAACCCGGGCAAACGCCTTCTTGCCCGCCTGACACACATGAGTGGCGCCAATCGCAAACATGAAGTCACGCTCGACCACCGCCCCATCAACCTTGACCGCACCACCATTGAGCAGATCGCGCGCCATCGCCGAGTTCTTCACCAGGCCAGCACGGTTCAGCACAGCAGCGATCGGCAAGTCTTCAGTCGCGGTCACTTCAATCTCGGGCAGATCTTCCGGCAACTCTCCCTCTTTCATGCGATTACCCGCCGCACGGTGGGCGTTGGCAGCCGCCTCTTCACCATGGAAACGCGCAACGAGCTCTTCCGCCAGCTTGATCTTGATGTCGCGCGGGTTCGCACCATTGGCGACATCAGCACGGTACTGCTCGATCTCCTCCATGGAGCGGAAGCTCAGCAATTCGAAGTAACGCCACATCAGCGTGTCCGGGATCGACACCAGCTTGCTGTACATCACCCCAGGCGCTTCCTGGATACCTACATAGTTGCCCAGCGACTTGGACATTTTCTTAACGCCGTCCAGCCCTTCGAGCAGCGGCATGGTCACGATGCTCTGCGCTTCCTGGCCGTAGGCGCGCTGCAGCTCGCGCCCCATCAGCAAGTTGAACTTCTGGTCGGTACCACCCAGCTCCACATCAGCCTTGAGGGCTACCGAGTCGTACCCCTGCACCAGCGGGTAAAGGAACTCATGGATGGCGATCGGCTGATTGGTGGTATAGCGCTTGTCGAAGTCGTCGCGCTCAAGCATGCGCGCCACCGTGTACTGCGACGCCAGGCGAATGAAGTCCGCCGGTGTCAGCTTGTCCATCCAGGTGGAGTTGAACGCGACCTCGGTCTTGGCCGGGTCGAGAATCTTGAACACCTGCTGCTTGTAGGTCTCGGCATTATCCAGCACCTGCTCACGGGTCAACGGCGGGCGCGTCGCGCTTTTGCCACTCGGATCACCGATCATTCCAGTGAAGTCGCCGATCAGGAAGACGACCTGATGACCCAGCTCCTGGAACTGGCGCAGCTTGTTGATCAGCACGGTGTGCCCCAAGTGCAGGTCGGGCGCAGTCGGATCGAAACCTGCTTTGATACGCAGAGGCTGGCCGCGCTTGAGCTTCTCGACCAGTTCCGACTCGACCAACACTTCTTCCGCACCGCGCTTGATAAGCGCCAGCTGCTCTTCAACCGACTTCATAGACAGACCCGCAAGGCTCAGATTCAAGGGGAGCCAACCATACAAGATCGGCCATCAAATACAAGTTTCGCAACGGGATGTGACCTGACCGCAGCCTCGCGGCGTCTACGCGCCCTTGCGTGAAATTGGATTTGGTTATATTTTATACAGTTATTTCATCTTCATCATGTCATTCATCTTTTCCATATTCACTTTTCTTCAAAAAGCCACCTTACCTATGACCGACGAAACGCCTAAAGCGCCACCGCTTTATCCGAAAAGCCATCTGCTGGCCGCCAGCGGCATCGCCGCCCTGCTCAGCCTGGCTCTGCTGGTATTTCCGTCCAGCGAAGTCGAAGCCAAGAAGACCACCCTCAGCCTCGAGCTGGAAAGCCCGGCAGAGCAACTGAAGGGCGAGCCCGGTGCCGCGCCACTGGTGCAGAGCGAAGCAGATCAAGGCTCACCGTTCGCACAAATCGAAGGTGCCGACTCCAAAACCGAGCAAGCTACTCAAGAACTCCCAGCCCTAGAACAGAAACCAGAGGCCAAGGAGCCTGGGCATCGCGAAGTCACCGTGGCGCGTGGCGATACACTGTCCACCCTGTTCGAAAAAGTCGGCCTGCCAGCCAATGCGGTGCACGACCTGCTGGCCAGCAATAAGCAGGCCAAGCAGTTCAGCCAGCTCAAGCATGGCCAGGTGCTGCAATTCGAACTCGACAAGGACGGCCAACTGGCCAGCCTGCAAAGCAAGGTCAGTACCCTCGAGACCATCCGCCTGACAAAGACCGCCAAGGGCTACAGCTTCGACCGCGAAATCAGCAAGCCGTTGGTACGTACTGCCTACGCCCACGGCGTGATCAAAAGTTCGTTGTCGGCCTCGGCCCAGCGTGCCGGCCTGTCGCACAGCCTGACCATGGACATGGCCAAAGTACTGGGCTACGACATCGATTTCGCTCAGGACATCCGCCAGGGTGACGAATTCGACGTCGTCTACGAGCAGAAAGTCATGGATGGCAAGGTGATCGGTACAGGCAACATCCTGTCCGCCCGCTTCACCAACCGCGGCAAGACCTACACTGCGGTGCGCTACACCAACAAGCAGGGCAACACCAGCTACTACACAGCCGACGGCAACAGCTTGCGCAAGGCGTTCATCCGTACCCCCGTGGACTTTGCCCGTATCAGCTCGCGGTTTTCCGCTGGCCGCAAGCACCCGATTCTGAACAAGATCCGCGCACACAAGGGCGTCGACTATGCCGCGCCACGCGGCACACCAATCAAGGCAGCCGGTGACGGTCGCATCGAGCTGGCCGGCCGTCGCGGTGGGTACGGCAACACAGTGATCATCGCCCACGGCAACCGGTACAAAACTCTCTACGGGCACATGCAGGGCTTTGCCAAAGGCATCAAGACCGGCAGCAGTGTGAAGCAGGGGCAGATCATCGGTTATATCGGTACCACCGGCCTGTCTACAGGGCCGCACCTGCACTATGAGTTCCAGGTCAATGGCGTCCACGTCGACCCGCTGAGCCAGAAGGTACCGATGTCCGATCCGATCGCCAAGGCCGAACGTCAGCGGTTCTTGCAGCAGAGCAAGCCACTGATCGCGCGCATGGATCAGGAAAAGGCCACCATGCTCGCAGCGAACAAGCGCTGAGCTATGGCGCTCTACCTGGGAGTAATGTCTGGCACCAGCCTCGACGGCCTGGACATTGCACTGATCGAGCAAGGCGAGCAGCTGAAGCTGCTCGCCACCCACTACCTGCCAATGCCCGCCGACCTGCGTCAGCAACTGCTAGCCCTGTGCGCCAGCGGCCCTGACGAAATCGCACGTGCAGCGTTGGCGGAAAACCGCTGGGCCAGCCTGGCCGCGGAAGGTATACAGCAGCTACTGAAAACACAGGGGCTGCAGCCTGACGCCATCCGCGCCATCGGCAGCCATGGCCAGACCATCCGCCACGAGCCTGCCCGTGGCTTTACCGTGCAGATCGGCAACCCGGCATTACTCGCCGAGCTGACCGGGATCACAGTGGTAGCCGACTTCCGCCGGCGCGATGTGGCTGCTGGCGGCCAAGGCGCTCCGTTGGTGCCCGCGTTTCATGAAACCCTGTTCGGCCGTCTTGGCCAGCGGCTGGCAGTGCTCAACGTAGGCGGTTTCAGCAACCTCAGCCTGATCGAGCACGACAAGCCGGTCCACGGTTTCGACTGCGGCCCCGGCAATGTATTGCTGGATGCCTGGGTCGAGCGTAAACGCGGCCAGGCTTATGACGCAGACGGCGCCTGGGCAGCTACTGGAGTGGTCCAGACCGATTTGCTGGACGCGTTGCTGAGCGACCCTTTCTTCGCCGGCAGCGGCCCTAAGAGTACTGGCCGCGAAGTGTTCAACCTGCCTTGGCTGGATGGCCATCTCGCTCGCATGCCGCATTATCGTGACGAAGATGTTCAGGCCACGCTGCTTGAGCTGACGGCGCGCAGCATCATCGAGTCCTTGCGCGATGCACAGCAAGGCACAGAAGCGCTGCTTGTATGTGGCGGCGGTGCACGCAACGGTGCATTGATGGCTCGCCTTGACGCGCTGCTACCCGATGCCCGGGTCACCAGCACCCAGGCATATGGCGTAGACCCCGACTGGGTCGAGGGCATGGCATTTGCCTGGCTGGCCCACTGCTGCCTGGAAGGCATCGCCGCCAACCGCCCCAGCGTGACGGCAGCCAAGGGGCTGCGGGTTCTCGGCGCGATCTACCCGGCCTGACCTTGCGATCGCAACGAAAACGCCGCGCAAATGCGCGGCGTTTTTTGTACCACCGGGCTTCAGATCGAGAAGGAAGAGCCGCAGCCACAAGTGGTAGCGGCATTCGGGTTCTTGATCACGAAGCGCGAGCCCTCAAGGCCTTCCTGGTAATCCACCTCCGCGCCCGCCAGATACTGGAAGCTCATAGGATCTACCACCAGAGATACACCTTCGCGCTCGACGATGGTGTCATCTTCGGCCACATCTTCATCGAAGGTGAAGCCGTACTGGAAACCCGAGCAGCCGCCACCGGTCACGAAAACCCTCAGCTTCAGACGATCATTGCCTTCCTCGCAAACCAGGGTCTTCACCTTTTGCGCGGCGCCGTGAGTAAATTCCAAAGCCGTGGGGGTGAAGGTTTCGACGCTCATGTTGATTCTCCCGGCGCAGTAGCCGCCATAAAACTCGATGACGCGCATTATCCGCTTCTCCGAGAAAATCGGTCAACAATACGTAAGCAGCAAGTGACAAGCTCCAAGCTGAACGCAATACGCTCACTTGCAGCTTAGAGCTTGCCGCTTGCCGCTTGTGGCTGCTGTCAGGGCAGCAGGCCCGCATGGGACAGGCCCATGCGCTCGTCCAGGCCGAACAGGATGTTCAGGTTCTGCACCGCCTGGCCTGACGCGCCCTTGACCAGGTTATCGATGACCGACAGCACTACCACCAGGTCACCACCTTGCGGGCGATGAACGGCGATACGGCAGACGTTGGCACCGCGCACGCTACGGGTTTCCGGGTGGCTGCCCGCTGGCATCACGTCGACGAACGGCTCGTCTGCGTAGCGCTTCTCGAACAGTGCCTGCAAGTCGACCGACTTATCGGCCACTGTCGCGTACAGGGTCGAGTGAATGCCGCGGATCATCGGGGTCAGATGCGGCACGAAGGTCAGGCCGATGTCCGTGCCTGCAGCCAGGCGTAGGCCTTGGCTGATTTCCGGCAAGTGACGGTGGCCCTTGACCGCGTAGGCCTTCATGCTCTCGCCAGCTTCGCAGAACAGCGAACCCACGGCGGCGCCACGACCGGCGCCGCTGACACCCGACTTGCAGTCGGCGATCAGGCGCAACGGGTCGGCCAGGCCAGCTTCAAGCAGCGGCAGGAAGCCCAACTGGGTAGCGGTCGGGTAGCAGCCCGGCACAGCGATCAGGCGCGCCTGGCGAATTTTCTCACGGTTGACTTCAGGCAGGCCGTAGACCGCATCCTTGAGCAACTCCGGCGCGCCGTGCGGCTGCCCGTACCATTTTGCCCACTCGGCAGCGTCCTGCAGGCGGAAGTCGGCGGACAGGTCAATGACCTTGGTCCCGGCAGCCAGCAACTCACCGGCCAAAGCGTGGGCGACACCGTGCGGGGTGGCGAAGAAGACCACGTCGCAGGCTGACAGAGCCTTGCTGTCCGGCACGCTGAAAGCCAGGCCGTCATAGTGGCCGCGCAGGTTCGGATACATGTCGGCGACCGCTACGCCCGCCTCGGAGCGCGAAGTGATGACCGCCACCTCGGCCTGTGGATGCTGTGCCAGCAGACGCAACAGTTCGACGCCGGTGTAACCCGTGCCGCCGACGATACCGACCTTGATCATAACGCTTGCCCCTTATCAACGAGCCGTCTGGAAAGCGCACGATGATAGGGGCGCAAGGCGCCTGTAACAACTCTTCGGGTGACCCTTCGGGCGCTTGGCCTCTACTATCTGACGACCGTGAATACCTGAAGGAACTCTCTCCATGCTTTACCTATGGATAAAAGCGCTGCACATCGTCAGCGTCGTCTGCTGGTTCGCCGGTCTGTTCTACCTGCCCCGGCTGTTCGTCTACCACGCCCAAAGCCAGGACAGCATCAGCCAGGACCGCTTCGTGACCATGGAGCGCAAGCTGTACCGCGGCATCATGAACCCGGCGATGATTGCCACCTACGTGTTCGGCGCCTGGATGCTCTATCTCACGCCAGGCTGGCTGAGCCAGGGCTGGCTGCACGCCAAGCTGACACTGGTGCTCCTGCTCACCGGCTACCATCACATGTGCGGCGCCCAGCGCAAACGCTTTGCCACCGGTGCCAACACCCGCAGCCACGTTTACTACCGCTGGTTCAACGAGGTACCCGTGCTGTTCCTGCTGGCCATCGTGATTCTTGTGGTGGTCAAACCGTTCTGACGACAATCGCACTGTACAGGAGCCCCGCCCATGTCATTGCCTGCTTCGCTCGAACAACGCCTGCGCTTGCCCGTGGTGGCGGCGCCGATGTTCCTGATCTCCAACCCCCAGCTGGTCCTGGCCTGCTGCGGCAACGGCGTGGTCGGCAGTTTCCCCGCCCTGAACCAGCGCGACAGTGCCGGTTTCAAGGGCTGGCTCGAGGAGATCGAAGCGGGCCTTGGGCAGCTGCAGGCGCCAGCCCCTTATGCGGTCAATCTGATCGTCCACCCATCCAACCCGCGCCTGCAGGCTGACCTTGCCCTGTGTGTCGAGCATCAGGTGCCTATAGTCATCACCAGTCTTGGCGCGGTGAAGGAAGTCGTCGATGCCGTACACGGCTATGGCGGCCTGGTGTTCCATGATGTGACCACCCGGCGTCACGCTGAGAAAGCTGCACAGGCCGGCGTCGATGGCCTGATCGCGGTGGCGGCAGGTGCAGGCGGGCATGCTGGCACCTGGAGCCCGTTCGCCCTTGCGGCCGAAATCCGCCAGTTTTTCGACAAGACCCTGCTATTGGCCGGCTGCATCAACCACGGCCATGAAATACTCGCCGCCCAGTTGCTTGGCGCGGACCTGGCCTACATGGGGACTCGCTTCATTGCCACCCAGGAGAGCCATGCCCAAGAGGCGTATAAACAGATGCTGCTCGGCGCCCATGCAGCGGACATCGTCCATACCTCAGCGGTTTCCGGCATACCGGCAAGCTTTTTGCGCCAGAGCCTTGAACAGGCTGGGTTTGACATGGCCGCACTGAAGGCCGGCCAGGAACAGGGCAAACTCAAGCCAATCGATGATGAAGCCAAGGCCTGGAAGACAGTATGGTCTGCCGGGCAAGGCGTCGGAGATATCCATGACCTGCCCGGCGCCGCAGCACTGATCGAGCGCCTGCACGGCGAATACAGAGCAGCCCTGGAGCGCAGCCAGGCGTTACGCGCCAAGGCCTTGTAGCAAAAGGCAACACCTGGCCTGGCCACGCTGTACACTAGGCGCCCTCTTTAGCCCTCAGGAGCCTTGCATGACCCGTTACGCCATGATCACTGGTGCTTCCAGCGGCCTGGGCTTGGCCCTGGCGGAAGCTCTGGCGCGGCGCGGGCGCAATCTGATCCTGGTGGCACGCCACCGTGAAACCCTTGAGCCGGTAGCCATCGAGCTGACCCAGCGCTTCGGCGTCGAAGTACTGCTACGCGCCTGCGACCTCAGCCAACCGCTGCGCCTGTCCGGTTTCGTACTCGAGCTGGAAGAGGGCGAGCGGCGCATCGACCTGTTGGTCAACTGCGCCGGCCAACGTACCTATGGCCCGTTTCTCGCCCACGAGTGGGCAGACGAGCAGGACCTGCTGGAGGTGAACATTCTCGCCATGAGCCGCCTGTGCCATGCCATCGGCAACCTCATGGCAGTACAGGGTGGTGGGCAGATCCTCAATGTCGCCGGCCTGGCCGCCGTAGCGCCAGGCCCCTGGATGGCCACCTATGCCGCCAGCAAGGCCTATGTGCTGCATTTCACCGAAGCCCTGCGCGAAGAGCTCAAGCCCACGGGCATCAAGGTTTCGGTCCTTTGCCCCGGCCCGGTGCGCTCTTCGCGCCGGCGTATTCCCAGGCTCGAAGGCAGCAGCCGCTGCCTCAGCCCCGAAGAGGTGGCGCTGTACACCGTGCGCGCATTGGCGAAAAACCGGGCGCTGATCATTCCGGTTCGCCGCAACCGCTGGCTGGCATTCGCCCCGCGCCTGTTGCCCCGCTGGTTGGCGCGCAAGCTTGCAGGCTTCATCCACCGCCGTTACTGCCCGGTCGGAATGGAATAGCCCACTGGGCGAGCGGCGCCTGGCTAAGTACACTCGGCCAGGACACTCACCTTGGAGCAAGTGCTGTGGACGATTTATTCATCAAGATCATCAACCGGGAAATCCCGGCGAAGATCATCTACGAGGACGACCAGGTTCTGGCCTTCCACGACATCGCGCCCCAGGCGCCGGTGCACTTTCTGGTCATCCCGAAAAAACACATCCGTACGCTCAATGACCTGACCGAAGAGGACAAGGGCCTGGCCGGCCACATCCTGTTCACCGCCCAGCGCCTGGCCAAGGAGCTTGGCTGCGACGATGGCTTCCGCGTGGTCATGAACTGCAACGAGCAAGGCGGCCAGACCGTCTACCACATCCACATGCACGTGCTCGGCCAGCGCCAGATGCACTGGCCACCGGGCTGACCCAAGGCAAGCCCACCCCGGGCGATTGAGGTAAACTGTCGGGCATCACTTCAGCGGAGGTGCCCGATGGCTACCGAACGTCACTATTCGCCGCTCGACCGCTTGTTGCTGCAGGCCGATACCGCCATGCGCACCTTGCTGCCCTTCAGCGGCCAACCCTCCCGGCCGTCTCCGGCCATTGTCCAGCCCGACGTCGAGCTCGACGAAAGCCAGACCCGCCACATCGCCGGGCTCATGCGCATCAACCATACCGGCGAAGTCTGCGCCCAGGCGCTGTACCAAGGCCAGGCCCTGACCGCCAAGCTGCCCCAGGTGCGCAAGGCAATGGAGCATGCAGCCGAGGAAGAAATCGACCACCTGGCCTGGTGCGAACAGCGCATCCGTCAATTGGGCAGCCACCCCAGCGTGCTCAATCCGCTGTTCTACGGCATGTCGTTCGGCATCGGCGCGCTCGCCGGCATGGTCAGCGACAAGGTCAGCCTGGGCTTCGTCGCTGCCACCGAGCATCAGGTGTGCAAACACCTGGACGAACACCTGGAGCAGATCCCCCATGAGGACGAAAAGTCCCGTGCCATTCTCGAGCAGATGCGCGTCGACGAAGAGCAACACGCCGATTCGGCCCTTGAAGCAGGTGGCTATCGCTTCCCCGCGCCCGTACGTTTCGGTATGAGCATGCTGGCCAAGGTCATGACCAAAAGCACTTACCGCATCTAAGGGCACGCCAATGACGGACCGTATCGACGCCAAGGACCTGGCGCGCGCCGTACAAGCAGGAGTTCTCCAGCCGGGCCAGGACAAGGCCCTGCTGGACTTTCTGCGCCAGCAGCCAGCAGCTCGTGGCAGTTTCCAGCTGGCACACGTCGCCTTCTATTTCGGCGCCCTACTGATCATGGGGGCGATGGGCTGGCTGCTGACCGAAGCCTGGATGCGAATCGGTGATTGGGCGCTGCTGGCCATCGCCGTTCTTTACATCGGTCTTCTCACCCTGGTCGCCCTCAACCTGCAAAAACGCCAGCAACCCATCGCAGCTGGCGTCTTGGCGGCGGTCGCGGTAAGCATCGTGCCCCTGGCTGTCTTTGCCATCGAACGCCTGGCCGGGTGGTGGCCACTGGACGATCGGCAAACGGACTATCACCAGTACTACACCTATGTGCAGGGCGGATGGCTGATGATGGAGGCGGCCACGGTGGTCGCCGGTTTGTTGATGCTGCGCCTGATCCCCTACCCGTTTATCGTGATGCCGATTGCCGTGGCCTTATGGTTCATGTCGATGGACCTTAGCGAGTGGGTGTTCGGCTCACCCTTCAGCTGGGAACAGCGGCGCACGGTTTCGCTGTGGTTCGGGCTCGGGCTGCTCATGGTGTTTCTGGTGGTCGACGGGCGCACGCGTGAGGATTACGCCCACTGGGGTTACCTGGCAGGGCTGGCAGCGTTCTGGGGTGGGCTGACGATGATCGAAAGCGACAGCGAGCTGGGTAAGGCGCTGTACTGTCTGATCAACCTGGGTCTGATGGCAATGGCGGTGCTGCTGCGCCGGCCGGTGTTCATGGTGTTCGGGGCGCTGGGGGTGGCAGCTTATCTTGGCTACCTGTCTTACGAGGTATTTGCCGAGTCGCTGCTGTTCCCGGTGGTGCTGACCTTGATCGGGTTGGGGGTGATCGGGCTGGGGCTGGGTTATCAAAAGCGCCGGGAGCACCTCAGCCAGTCATTGAGGCGTTGCGTACCTCGTTGGCTGGTAGTGGCTCTCCCAGCCTTGCGCAACTGAAGAGCGCCGGGGCCGCCTTGCGGCCCTTTCGCGACGCAAGGCCGCGCCCACAGACCGCGAACCTTCGAGCGGCCTTGTGTCGCGAAAGGGCTGCGCAGCAGCCCACAAGTCTCAACCCAGCTCAACGATCTCGTAGCCGTGGGTGATTTCCACGCCCGCGCGCTCCAGCATGATCGACGCCGAGCAATATTTTTCCGCCGACAGCTCCACCGCACGCTTGACCTGCGCCTCTTTCAGCCCGCGCCCTTTGACCACGAAGTTCATATGAATCTTGGTAAACACCTTCGGGTCTTCGCTGGCGCGCTCGGCCTCCAGGAAGGCTTCGCAGCTTTCCACCGCTTGGCGCGATTTCTTCAGGATACTCACTACGTCGAAGCTGCTGCAGCCACCCAGGCCGAGCAGGAGCATTTCCATCGGGCGCACGCCCAGATTGCGGCCCCCAGCCTCGGGTGGGCCGTCCATCACCACGACGTGCCCGCTCCCCGATTCGCCAAGGAACATCGCTTCACCGGCCCATTGGATGCGTGCCTTCATCTGTCCGTACTCCTGAATCTCGCAAAAGGGTGTCAGCTTAAGCCTTGTGTGGCTGTCGGAAAAGCTCCACACGTTTGGCATTTGTGCCGAAACATCCTGCAGTGTCTGATAAGCTGGCGCCAATTGACTGACGCGTCGCGTTAGCCGACTCCCCACCAGAGCCTATGGGTCGTATCGAACAGGATTTCGTGATGGTTGCCTCAGCCCTACCCGCCAAGATCAAGAACATCGACAAGCTGCTGATGCACTGCCAGCGCCGCCGCTACACCGCCAAGAGCAACATCATCTGCGCGGGTGACCGGGCCGAAACGCTGTCGTTCATCATCAAGGGTTCAGTCACCATCCTCATTGAGGATGACGAAGGCCACGAGATGATCATCGCCTACCTCAACAGTGGCGATTTCTTCGGCGAACTGGGTTTGTTCGAACCCGCCGGCAGCGATCAGCAGCGCAGCGCCTGGGTGCGCGCCAAGACCGAGTGCGAGGTGGCGGAGATCAGCTATGACAAGTTTCGCGACCTGGCCCGCCAGGACCCGGAGATTCTCTACGCCCTCGGCAGCCAGATGGCCCAGCGCCTGCGCAACACCACGCGCAAGGTGGGCGACCTGGCCTTCTTCGACGTTACCGGCCGGGTCGCCCGTTGCCTGCTGGACCTGTGCAAGCAGCCAGACGCCATGACCCACCCGGACGGCATGCAAATCAAGATCACCCGCCAGGAAATTGGCCGTATCGTCGGTTGCTCGCGAGAAATGGTCGGCCGCGTGCTCAAGGACCTCGAGGAACGCAGCCTGGTCCAGGTCAAGGGCAAGACCATGGTGGTTTACGGTACCCGTTAGTCCTTGGGCAGCGCTGCAAGCACTTCGCTGTAAGCCTTCGACAGGCGCTCGAACCAGGGTACAGCGGGCGCCACTTCGTGCAGGGCAATATGACTATCGGCCCGGCAACGCTGCTCGAGCCCGCAACATTCATTGAAACGGTTGACCGCCGCGACCATCGACTCGCGCTCGTTATCCAGCAACAACGCACCATGCACCAGCACCACCGGCCGTTTTCCACCCAGCCCCTGGCGCCAGCGCTGGGCAGTCCCCACCAGCTTGCGGCCATTGAGGTTGACGTTATAGCGGCCGTCGCAGAAGGCCCCGTCGATCTCGCCCACCGAAGCCACACCGCCCCATTCGCGCAGTACATCGCACAACGGCAGGCAGAGGCGTTCATACGCGTTCTCGATACGGCCATGGTCGCCTTCGCTGCGTGGAGCGACATACACCAGCGCCACATTCACTGTCGAATGCGACTGAGGGACCGGCTCCCCACCGGTTTCACGCAACAGCACTGGCCAGCCAGCGATCGCCAACTCCGAGCAGGCTGCCTCGAAGTTGTCCAGGCGGCTCATGCGCCGAGGCATGACCAGCGCATGATCCGTCGGGCGCCAGAACAGCACACCACTTTCGGTTTCGCCACGGCAGACCGCAGCCAAAAGATCTTGCTCGGCGTGCAGGCCCTGCTCGACGGTGAGGGCCAGGGGTTGATCGGTCATTGATCCACCTTCGATAAAGCCGGCGATTGCCGGCTTCAACGTTGCTTAGTCCAGTTGCTGCACAGTCTTCTTCACCTGTTCAGGGAAGAACAACCGCTGCAGTTCCAACCCCGGCTGCTCGGCCCGCATGAACGCCTCACCCACCAGGAACGAGTAAACGTCATTGATTTCCATCAACTCGACATCGGCACGGTTGAGAATGCCACTCTCGGTGATGGCCAGGCGATCCCGGGGGATGCGTGGCAGCAGGTCAAGAGTGGTCTCCAGGCTGACTTCGAAAGTATGCAGGTTACGGTTGTTGACCCCCACCAGCGGGGTATCAAGCGTTTTCAACGCACGCTCCAGCTCGTCACCGTCATGTACTTCGACCAGCACGTCGAGACCGACGTCCTTGGCGGTAGCGGCCAACTCGGCCATCTTGACGTCATCGAGCGCCGACACGATCAGCAGCACGCAGTCTGCGCCCAAGGCGCGTGCTTCGATGATCTGATAAGGGTCGACCATGAAATCTTTGCGGATCACCGGCAGCGAAACAGCGGCGCGCGCCTGCTGCAGGTACTCATCGGCACCCTGGAAATAGTCCACATCGGTCAACACCGACAGGCAAGTCGCCCCGCCCTTTTCGTAACTGACGGCAATTTCCGACGGCACGAAGTTTTCGCGGATCACGCCCTTGCTCGGCGAGGCCTTCTTGATTTCGGCAATCACCGCTGGCTGCTTGCGCTTGGCTTGCTCGATCAGGGCATTGGCAAACCCGCGCGGGCCATCCGCCGCCTTGGCCAGGCGCTCCATTTCGGCGAGGCTGACGCGCGCGCTGCGCTCTGCCACTTCCTGGAACTTGCGGGCAATGATCCTTTCCAGCACCGTCGGGACACTCATGCTTCGTTCTCCACCTTGAATACCGCTGTAAAGGCACCCAGCTCCTGCAGCTTTTCCCAGGCCAGCCCGGTGTGCAGCACATCGTGGGCCAGATCCACACCAGCCTTCAGGCTCATGGCGTGGTCAGCGGCGTACAACGCAGCGCCCGCATTGAGCACTATCATCTCGGCAGCCTTCTGGCCATTCTCGGTCTTGCGCCGGCCCAGTGCATCACGGATCAACTCCAACGACGCCTGTGGGTTCTCGACTGCCAGGCCATGCAGGCTCTGGCTCTTGATGCCAAGGTCTTCAGGCTCGACCCAGTATTCGCTGATCTGGTCGTTCTTCAGTTCGGCGACAAAGGTAGGCGCGGCCAGGCTGAACTCATCCAGGCCATCCTTGGAATGCACGACCAGCACATGCTTGCTACCCAGGCGTTGCAGCACTTGCGCCAGCGGGCGGCACAAGGCCTGGCTAAATACACCAACCACCTGGTGTTTCACCCCAGCCGGATTCGTAAGCGGGCCGAGCATGTTGAACAGGGTACGCAGGCCCAGGTCGCGGCGCGGGCCTGCGGCATGTTTCATGGCCGAGTGATGGCTCTGGGCGAACATGAAGCCGATACCGAGGCTGTCAATGCAGCGCCCCACTTGGGTAGGTGTCAGGTTCAGGTAGATGCCGGCAGCTTCCAGCAGGTCAGCGCTGCCGCTCTTACCGGAAACTGCGCGATTGCCATGTTTGGCCACGGTGCAGCCTGCCGCCGCCAGGACGAACGAGGAGGCGGTGGAAACGTTGAAGATGTTGGCGCCATCACCGCCCGTACCGACGATGTCGACTACGCCATCAAGGCTTTTCAGCTCGACCTTGTCAGCCAGCTCACGCATGACCGAAACCGCGCCAACGATCTCGTCGATGCTCTCGCTCTTCATGCGCATGCCCATCAGGAAGGCGCCGATCTGCGCCTCACTGCATTGGCCGGTCATGATCTGGCGCATCACATCGCGCATTTCTTCGGTGGAAAGGTCCAGGTGGCCGACAATACGGCTCAACGCGCTTTTGATATCCATGCTCGGTCCTTAGCGGCGGCCGCCGGTCTGCTTGAGGAAGTTGGCGAACAGCTCGTGGCCCTGCTCGGTCAGGATGGACTCGGGGTGGAACTGCACCCCTTCAATGTTCAGTGTCTTGTGGCGCAGGCCCATGATCTCGTCGACCGAACCATCGTCATGTGCAGTCCAGGCAGTCACTTCCAGGCACTCTGGCAGGGTCTGGCGCTTGACCACCAGGGAATGGTAGCGGGTTACGGTGAGCGGGTTGTTGAGCCCGGCGAACACGCCCAGGTCGCGGTGATATACCGGGCTGGTCTTGCCGTGCATGACCTGGCGGGCACGCACTACATCGCCGCCAAACGCCTGGCCGATTGATTGGTGGCCCAGGCAGACCCCAAGGATCGGCAGCTTGCCGGCGAAATGCATAATGGCCTCGATGGACACACCGGCTTCGCTCGGCGTGCAAGGGCCAGGGGAGACGACGATGCGCTCAGGGTTGAGGGCTTCTATCTCGGCAACGGTGATTTCGTCGTTGCGAATGACTTTGACCTCGGCACCCAACTCGCCAAGGTATTGAACGACGTTGTAAGTGAATGAGTCGTAATTGTCGATCATCAGTAACATCGGGCTAAACCTCTAGAATCTACTGACTTTAAAAGTCGAACCTTCCTACACCAAAAACAGACACGGCGTTGCCACTAGGGGCGCTCGGAAACGGACAGGAAGGCAAACGGGGGCGGGCCGGACAGGCCGGCAAGAGATAAAGTCAGGCGCGCCAACGCCAACGGGCGTGGGCCTTGATAACGCGCATCAAGAGTTTGCTGACGATCAACACGGGATAGGTCTCGCTCATACTTGCAGGCACAGTAGCCTACCGGCGCGGCGGGCGCAATATGCCCGTAAATACGGGAAACGAATGGACTTGGAAGGCATGCCCCGCGATTTGCTAAGGTCGATCGGGTTGTCCTCATAAAAACAATGAAAAGGATGTTCCCAGATGCGAAAAGCACCTTTGCTACGTTTCACCTTGGCTACGTTGGCGCTCGCCTGCAGCCAGGCTTTCGCAGCCCCCTCGCCTTACTCGACAATGATCGTCTTCGGCGACAGCCTCAGCGATGCCGGGCAATTTCCTGACCTGACCGGCGGTACTGCCGGTATGCGTTTTACCAACCGTGATGAGAATGGCAACTTTGCACCTGTCTCGCCGATGATCCTCGGCGCACGCCTGGGTGTGAGCGCGGAAGATCTCAATCCGTCCACGTCCCTCGGCATACGCCCCGACGGCAACAACTGGGCCGTTGGCGGCTACACCACGCAGCAGATCCTGGATTCGATCACCACCACTTCCGAGACAGTCATTCCGCCAGGCCAACCTTTTGCCGGCCTGGTACTACGCGACAAGCCCGGGTATCTGGCCAATGGCTTGCGCGCAGACCCCAATGCCCTCTACTACCTGACCGGTGGCGGCAACGACTTTCTGCAAGGCCTGGTGAGCAGCCCTGCCGATGCCGCCGTCGCAGGATCGCGCCTGGCCGCCAGCGCCCAGGCCCTGCAACAAGGCGGTGCCCGCTACATCATGGTCTGGCTGCTACCCGACCTCGGCCAAACGCCGAATTTCAGCGGCACGCCGCAGCAAAACGCCCTGTCGCAACTGTCCAGCGTGTTCAACCAGTCACTGGTCCGCCAACTGGGCCAGATCGATGCCGAAATCATTCCACTGAACATTCCCGTACTGCTGAACGAAGCACTGGCCAGCCCGACGCAATTCGGCCTGGCCAGCGGGCAGAATCTGGTCGGCACCTGCTACAGCGGCAACAGTTGCGTGGAAAACCCGCTGTACGGCATCAATGGCACCACGCCCGACCCCACCAAGCTGCTGTTCAACGACTCGGTACACCCAACCATCGCCGGCCAGCAACTGATTGCCGACTACGGCTACTCGATCCTTTCCGCACCCTGGGAGCTGACGCTGCTGCCGGAAATGGCCCACGCCAGCCTGCGCGCGCATCAGGACGAACTACGTAATCAATGGCAGGCGCCCTGGCAGGCGGCTGGCCAATGGCAGGCCTTTGTTGCCACTGGCGCGCAAGATCTGGACTTCGACGGCGAGCGCAGTTCTGCCAACGCTGACGGGCGCGGCTACAACCTCACCCTGGGTGGCAGCTACCGGCTGAACGACGCTTGGCGCTTAGGGCTTGCCGGCGGGGTCTATCGCCAGAAACTGGAGGCAGGCGAACAAGACTCGGACTACAAGCTCGACAGCTACCTGGCCAGTGCCTTCGCCCAGTTTCGTGAGGACCGCTGGTGGGCCGACGCAATGCTGAGCGCAGGGCACCTGGACTATCACGACCTCAAACGCACCTTCGCCCTAGGCGTGAATGACCGAAGCGAGAAAGGTGATACCGACGGCGAAGCCTGGGCTGTGACCGGTCGACTGGGATACAACCTGGCAGCCGATAGCAGTGACTGGCAGCTGGCGCCGTTCATCAGCGCCGACTACGCGCGAGTGAAGGTGGATGGTTATGACGAGAAGAGCGGACGTTCGACGGCCCTGGGCTTCGATGACCAGGAACGCACTTCGCGTCGCCTGGGCGTAGGGTTGCTGGGCAGCGTGCAAGTACTGGCCAGCACCAGGCTGTTTGCCGAGGTGGCGCAAGAACATGAGTTCGAGGATGACCAGCAGGATGTGACGATGCACCTGACGACACTGCGAGCCAATGACTTCACGCTGACCGGGTACACACCGCAGAGCGACCTGACTCGTGCCAGCCTTGGGGTCAGCCATGAGCTGGTGGCGGGGGTGCACCTGCGCGGGAACTACAACTGGCGCAAGAGCGACGAGTTGACCCAGCAAGGAATAAGCTTGGGCGTCAGCGTCGACTTTTAACCGGATGGGGCCGCCATGCGGCCCCACGCCTGAGAATTACTCGGCAGGACGTTGCTCAGCCAACGCCACCGCACGGAACATCGCCCGGCGCTTGTTGATGGTTTCTTCCCACTCCAGCGCCGGCACCGAGTCGGCGACAATGCCGCCACCTGCCTGCACATGCAGTTCGCCGTCCTTGATCACGGCCGTGCGAATGGCAATCGCGGTATCCATGTTGCCATTCCAGGCAAAGTAGCCCACCGCACCGCCGTAGACGCCACGCTTGACCGGCTCCAGTTCGTCGATGATCTCCATCGCGCGGATCTTCGGTGCACCCGACAAGGTACCCGCCGGCAGAATCGCCCGCAGTGCATCCATCGCGGTCAAGCCTTCGGCCAGTTGCCCGGTAACGTTGGAAACGATGTGCATGACATTGGAGTAGCGCTCGATCACCATCTTTTCGGTCAAGCGCACGCTACCGGTGGAGGACACACGGCCCACATCGTTGCGGCCCAGGTCGATGAGCATCAGGTGCTCGGCGATCTCCTTGTCGTCCGAAAGCAGGTCATCTTCCAGCGCTCGGTCGGCCTCCTCGTTGGCCCCCCTTGGACGGGTACCGGCAATCGGGCGCACGGTGACCAGATTGTCTTCCACCCGCACCAGCACTTCCGGCGAACTGCCAACAACGTGGAAGTCCCCGAAGTTGAAGAAGTACATGTATGGCGTCGGGTTGAAGCAGCGCAGCGCACGGTACAAGTCTATGGGCGCTGCCTTGAAGTCGATCGACATGCGCTGGGACGGCACCACTTGCATGCAGTCACCGGCCAGGATGTACTCCTTCACGGTGTCCACAGCGCGCTCGTAATCCTCTTGGGTGAAGGAGGAGCGGAACGCCGGCTCTGCCGCCATGGGGCCGCTCAGGTCCAGGCCGCGTCGCGGCGTGATAGGTTCGCGCAGCTTGGCCAGCAGGCCTTGCAGGCGCGCCTGGCCTTGCTCGAAAGCCTGCTCTTCGGACGGGTCGACCAGTACGATCGCATGCATCTTGCCGGCCAGGTTGTCGAACACCACCACGGCATCCGAAACCATCAGCAGGATATCCGGCACACCCAGCGGGTCAGGATTGGGGCAGGCGCCCAGACGCTTTTCCACGTAGCGAACGCAGTCATAGCCAAAGTAACCGACCAGGCCACCGTTGAAACGCGGCAGGCCGGCAATGTCAGCGACCTTGTAGCGGTCCTTGAAAGTTTCGACGAATGCCAGCGGG
Organism: Pseudomonas sp. M2; assembly: GCF_015751845.1. Classification (NCBI taxonomy): domain Bacteria; kingdom Pseudomonadati; phylum Pseudomonadota; class Gammaproteobacteria; order Pseudomonadales; family Pseudomonadaceae; genus Pseudomonas; species Pseudomonas sp. M2. Next base: position 2,913,478 of record NZ_JADOUD010000001.1, on the reverse strand, counting down.
TCTTCGACATCATGGCTTTCGACCTGCACGCCATCGTGCAGAATGCTCACGTGATAGCCATGCACACGCATCACCGTACGCGACGGCAGGCCGATCATCGAATAACGGCCCCACTTCTCACCGCCCTGCACCGACTCGAGCAGGTACGAGTTGGCCTGGTCTGCCAGCTTCAGGTAGATAGAAAGCGGGGTATCGAAGTCGGCCAGGGTTTCACAGGCCAATGGAATGCGGTTGTAGCCGGCAGCGGCCAGGCACAGGAATTCTTCGCGGGTCATGAGTAGCCTCGGAGCAACAATGAGAGTCGGGCAAACGGACGGGCCGGCAAAGGCCGGCGGGCAGAAGTCAGGCGCGCCAACGCCAACGGGCCAGGGCCTTGATGACTTTCATCCACAATTTGCCGGTAACCACCACGGTGGGCTCTCTGTCTTGTGAGGCTTGAAGGTCCGCCAACGTTATCCCAGTGTCGGTGACTACGCAACCAGGCAGCAGCAGGCGCAGGTCGCCTATGACCAGGCTGGGCGCTTCCTCATCGATCGGCCGGCCGTGGTTATAGCCATAGCTCAGCCCAACGCACTGCACGCCGGCAGCCTTGGCCGCCAGCACATCACTGCGCGAGTCCCCCACAAACAGCGCCTGGCCGGGCTCGACGCCGGCCATTTTCATGACGAACAGCAACGCAGCAGGGTCGGGCTTCTTCTGTGGCAGGGTATCGCCGCCGATGATCCAGCGGAAATAACGGCCGATCTTCATCTGGTCGAGCAACGGTGCGACGAAGCGTTCAGGCTTGTTGGTGATCAGCGCCATCTCCACGCCCTGCTTGCGCAGCCAGCGCAAGGTGTCGTGCACACCAGGGTAGACAACCGTCAGATCATGGCTTTCGGCGTACGCCTCCATGAACAGTGCAAGGCCGCGCTCGGCCAGTTCATCGTCTACAGCCGCGTGGTCAAGGCCGCCGGCAAGTGCGCGGCGCACCAGCACCGGTGCGCCGTTGCCGACCCAGTGCCGCACGGCGTCAAGGCCGGCGGCCGGACGGCCAAGTTCGAGCAGCATACGGTCAACGGCTGCGGCCAGGTCGGGGACTGAATCGATCAGGGTACCGTCCAGATCGAACATCACCAGCCTGGGCAGCGTCCCGGGGAACAGCTGCTCGAAGCCGCTCATGGGCGGGCCTGAGCCAGTTCGGCGCGCATCTTGGCGATCACTTCCTGATAATCCGGCGCGTTGAAGATCGCCGAGCCGGCGACGAAGGTATCTGCGCCAGCGGCAGCGATTTCGCGGATGTTGTTGACGTTCACCCCACCGTCGATTTCCAGGCGAATATCACGGCCACTGGCGTCGATCAGCGCACGGGCTTCGCGCAGCTTGTCCAAGGTGCCGGGGATGAATTTCTGCCCGCCAAAGCCTGGGTTGACGCTCATCAGCAGCACCATGTCGACCTTGTCCATCACGTACTTCAGCGCGTCCAGGCTGGTGGCCGGGTTGAACACCAGGCCGGCCTTGCAGCCACCGTCACGGATCAGCTGCAGCGAGCGGTCGATGTGCTGCGAGGCTTCCGGGTGGAAGGTGATGTAGCTGGCACCGGCTTCGATGAAGTCACCGATGATGCGGTCTACAGGGCTGACCATCAGATGCACATCGATCGGCGCGGTCACACCGTACTTGCGCAAGGCGGTGCAGACCATCGGGCCAATGGTCAGGTTGGGTACGTAGTGGTTGTCCATCACGTCGAAGTGGACGATGTCGGCACCCGCGGCCAGCACCTTGTCGACATCCTCGCCCAGACGGGCGAAATCGGCGGAGAGAATGGAGGGGGCAATAGCGTAGGGCTGCATGGCGCACCTGTTGGCAGAATCTAGGTGGCGCGCATTGTAACTCAGCGAACTGGATAGGGGCTGATTGGCATCAATCCGTGTGAAGGGGTCACTGCGACGCCAGCATCGGCCTTTTCGCAGGCAGTCCTGCGAAAAGGCCGATCAATCACGCAGGCTGCTGAGTCCTCAGCTTCTCACTGCGCCCGCGCAACCACTCCAGGGTCAGCAGCAGCACCACCGAAAAACCGATCAGCAAGGTCGCCGCCGCTGCAATCGTCGGGCTCAAGTTCTCGCGAATGCCGCTGAACATCTGCCGCGGCAGGGTGGCCTGTTCTGGCCCGGCGAGGAACAGCGTCACCACCACCTCATCGAACGAGGTCGCGAAGGCGAACAGCGCCCCAGAGATCACTCCGGGGGCGATCAGCGGCAAGGTGACCCTGCGAAACGCAACCACCGGTGAGGCCCCCAGGCTGGCAGCCGCACGCACCAGGTTGTAATTGAAGCCTTGCAAGGTCGCCGACACGGTAATGATGACGAACGGCACACCCAGCACCGCGTGCACCAGGATCAGCGAAATGAAGCTGTTACCCATCCCCAACGGGGCAAAGAACAGGTAGCTGGCTACACCAATGATCACCACCGGCACCACCATCGGCGAAATCACCAGCGCCATGACCAGCGACTTGCCCGGAAAATCGGCGCGGGTAAGCCCGATCGCTGCCAGCGTACCGAACACCATGGCCAGCAGCGTGGCCGCCGGGGCGACGATGACGCTGTTCCTCAGGGCGCGCATCCACTCGGCCGAGGCGAAGAAATCGTGATACCACTGCAGGGAAAAGCCTTGCAGTGGGTACACCAGGAAGCTGCCACTGTTGAACGACAGCGGCACGATCACCAGTACCGGCAACACCAGAAACAGCAATATCAGGCCACAAAGGATACGCAGGCTGTAGAACCACACCCGTTCCACGGGCGACATGTATGGGCTAAGCATCACTAGGCTCCTCAGCTCAGGCGCAGGCGGCTGGCACCGACCAGCCAGCTATAGATCAGGTACAGCAGCACGGTCGCCAGCAGCAACAGCCCGCCCAGCGCGGTAGCCATGCCCCAGTTGATGCTGGTGTTGGTATAGAAGGCCACGAAGTAGCTGACCATCTGGTCGTTCGGGCTGCCGAGCAGCGCCGGGGTGATGTAGTAACCGATGGCCAGGATGAACACCAGCAGGCAACCGGCGCCCACGCCCGCGTAGGTCTGCGGGAAGTACACCCGCCAGAAGCTGGCGAACGGGTGGCAACCCAAGGAGATCGCTGCACGCATGTAGCTCGGCGAAATGCCCTTCATCACGCTGTATAGCGGCAGGATCATGAACGGCAAGAGGATGTGGACCATCGAGATGTACACGCCGGTGCGGTTGAACACCAGCTCCAGCGGCTGATCGATGATGCCCATGGCCATCAATGCACTGTTGATCAGGCCGCCTGACTGCAGCAGTACGATCCACGCTGCCACCCGCACCAGAATCGACGTCCAGAACGGCAGCAACACCAATATCATCAACAGGTTGCCCTGGCGGGTCGGCAGGTTGGCCAGCAGGTAAGCCAGCGGATACGCCAGCACCAGGCAGATGGCCGTGATCACCACACCCATCCACAGGGTGCGGGCAAAGATGTCCAGGTAGATGGACTGGTCGGGGGTGGCCTTGGCCAACTCGCCGAGGTCATCGATACGGTGGTCGACCGATGCCAGCAGGTAATAAGAAGTCACGCTGCTGGTGTTGCGGCGGATCGCCTGCCAGTAAGCCGGGTCGCCCCAACGTTCATCGAGGGCCTGCAAGGCCTCTTTGTAAGAGGCAGGTTCGGCCTTGAACGGCAGCGCCCTAGCGGTCTTGGAGAGCAGGCTGCGGTAGCCGGCCAGCTCCATGTTCAGGCGTTTGGACAGGTCGCCCAAGGTCTGGTTCTTGCGCGATTCGGCCAGGTCCTGGCTCAGGGCCTTGTAAACCTCCTCGCCGGGCAGGCTCTTGCCGTCCCACTGCGACACAGCCTGGACCGTGCGCGGCAGGCCGCCGACCACTTCCGGGTTGTCGACGCTCTTGAACAGCAGCGCCGCGATGGGCACCAGGAACACCAGCAGGAGAAACAGCGCCAGCGGCGCGATGAGCGCCTGCGCCTTCCAGCGGTTGACCCGCTCGGCGTGCTTGAGGCGCTGCTTGAGACTTGGACCTGCGCCTTCGTTGAGGGGCACTGCAATGGCCATGGCGAACTCCGCAAAAACAGGGGAACAGGGAGCGCCAGCCAACGGGCCGGCGCTCCTTCGAGGCGCCTTACTTCTTCGCCGCCCAGGCGTTGAAGCGTTGCTCCAGTTGCTCGCTGTTGTCGGCCCAGAAGGCCACATCGATCTGCACCTGGTTGGCGATGTTTTCAGGCGTGGTCGGCATGTCCTTCTTCACCGCGTCCGCCAGCAGCGGCACGGCTTTGGAGTTGGCCGGGCCGTAGGCGATGTTCTCGGAGTAGGTCTTCTGCTGCTCGGGCTGAACGGTATAAGCGATGAATTGCTTCGCTTCCTCGACATTCTTGGCCCCTTTCGGGATGGCCCAAGCGTCGAAGTCGTAGATGCCACCGTTCCACACCACCTTGAGGTTGCTCTCTTTCTGCACCGCAGCAATGCGCCCGTTGTAGGCCGAGCTCATGACCACATCACCCGAGGCCAGGTACTGCGGCGGCTGGGCGCCCGCTTCCCACCACTGGATGCTCGGCTTAAGTTCGTCGAGTTTCTTGAAGGCGCGGTCCACGCCGCCCTTGGTGGCCAGCACCTGGTACACATCCTTGGGCGCAACGCCGTCGGCCATCAGGGCGAACTCGAGCGTGTACTTCGCGCCCTTGCGCAGGCCGCGCTTGCCCGGGAATTTCTTCGTGTCCCAGAAATCGGCCCAGCTGGTCGGGGCTGTCTTGAGCTTGTCAGCGTTGTAGGCCAGCACCGTGGACCAAACGAAGAAGCCCACGCCGCACGGCTGGATGGCGCCCTTCACATAATCGCTTTCGTTGCCGAACAGAGCCGGGTCGAGCTCCTCGAACATGCCTTCATCGCAACCACGGGCCAGTTCTGGCGACTCCACCTCCACCAGGTTCCAGGACACGCTGTTGGTGTCGACCATGGCTTTGATCTTGGCCATTTCACCGTTGTACTCGCCAGCGACGATCTTGCCCTTGCCGGCCTTCTCCCATGGCTCGTAGAACGCCTTGACCTGGGCCGCCTTGTTGGCGCCGCCGAAGGACACTACGGTCAGGTCTGCCGCCATGGCCTGGCCGGCGGCGAACAGGCCAAGGGCCAGGGCGGTCAGTTTCAGCTGCTTGCGCATTATTATTCTCTCCACAGTACAGGGTTGGTGAAGCAATCCATCAGTGGGCTTCGGCAATCGGATCGAGCGCGCGCGCGTGCTCCACCTCCCAGCCCAGCGGTACCACATCGCCCACGGCCAAGGCCGGGTCGAGCTCGGCAATCGGCTGTTTCACGAAAAAGTCAGCCTTGCCACAGACTTCCAGACGTACCCGTACATGGTCGCCCAGGTAGATGAACTCGGCCACGCGGCCGGAGAAGCGATTGACGCAGCTTTGGCTGTGGCCATTGAGGCGCACGCGCTCCGGGCGTACCGACAGGGTCACCGGCTCCCCAGCCTGGCCGACGTTCACCGCCAGCGCCTCGACCCGCTCGCCGCGGGCCAGCTGCACCTGGCAACGATGACCGTCACTGGCCAGCAGCGTGCCGTTGATGCGGTTGTTCTCGCCGATGAAGTTGGCGACGAAGGTGTTGCGCGGCTCCTCATAAAGAGTGCGCGGGTCGGCGATCTGCTGGATCTCGCCCTCATGGAACACGGCCACACGGTCGGACATGGTCAACGCCTCGCCCTGGTCGTGGGTTACGTAGACCACGGTTACACCCAGGCGCTGGTGGATATGCTTGATCTCCATCTGCATGTGTTCACGCAGCTGCTTGTCCAGCGCGCCGAGCGGCTCGTCCATCAGCACCAGCTGCGGCTCGAACACCAACGCCCTGGCCAAGGCCACGCGCTGCTGCTGGCCACCGGAAAGCTGGCCAGGGTAGCGTTTGGCGAAGGCATCGAGCTGCACCATGTTCAGTACCCGCTTGACCCGCTCACTGATGTCGGTCTTGCTCAGGTTGCGCACGCTCAGCGGAAAAGCGAGGTTTTCCGCCACGGTCATGTGGGGGAACAGTGCGTAGTTCTGGAACACCATGCCAATGTCACGTTTGTGCGGCGGCACGTTATTGATGGAGCGCCCGGCCAACTGGATTTCACCGGCGGTCGGGGTCTCGAAACCCGCCAGCATCATCAGGCTGGTGGTCTTGCCCGAGCCGGAAGGGCCGAGCAAGGTGAGGAATTCACCCTTGCGAATGTCCAGGTTGAGGTCTTTGACGATCAGCGATTCGCCGTCGTAGCTCTTCTGCACACCACGGAAACTGACCAGCGTCTCACCGGTGGTCGCGTTCGAATTCGCCTCGCTCATGCCTGCACCTTCTTGTTGGAATGACTGCGTAGGCAAAGACTAAAGAAGACGCAAGCGCCCGGAAATCGGGGGCGCTGAGAGAATGCCATCATCCGGTTGGAAGAGTTTGTGTAGGGATTGCCCTACACCGATGGCGGGATTGGAATGCAAGTCTCAGCCAGCCAGCGGGAAAGCGGTGCCTGGCAGATAACCTATGTCGCAAACAGAACGGTCATACCAGCTTGTGCTCCATGGCGTACTTCACCAGTTCAGCCAGCGAGTTGACCTTGAGTTTCTGCATCAGCCTCGCCTTGTGGGTGCTGATGGTCTTGCTGGAGAGCGCCAGCTGCTGAGCGATATCGTTGACGTTGGCACCTTGAGCCAAGCGTTCGAACACCGAGAACTCGCGCTCCGACAGCAGAGTGTGCAGCGGCCGAGTTTCGGTCAGGCCAACCTCGAAGACCATGCGGTCGGCCAACGCCGGATCGATGTAGCGCCCGCCGCCGGCCACCCGCCGGATTGCGGTCAGCAGCAAGGCAGGGTCACTGTCCTTGGTGGCATAGCCGGCAGCGCCGGCCTTGAGCGCGCGCGCGGCCATCTGCGCTTCGTCGTGCATCGACAGCATCAGGATCGCCGGCGGGTTGTGCAGCGCGCGGATCCGCGCAATCGCCTCCAACCCACTGACACCGGGCATCGAGATATCCAGCAACACCACTTCGCAGGCGGTGTGGCGCAGGGTTTCCAGCAGCTGTTCACCATTACCGGCCTCCCCCACCACCTGCATGTCCTTGGCCAGGCCGATCAACTGCTTGATACCTTCGCGGACAATGGTGTGGTCTTCGGCCACCAGCACTCGAATCACGATCGTTCTCCTAATCCAACGCTATGGTCACGCTCAGGCTGGTGCCTTCACCTGGCTCGCTATTCAACACCATGCTGCCACCGAGCATCAGTACCCGCTCACGCACCCCCACCAGGCCGAAAGAGGTCGGCCGTGGCTGGTCCAGGCAGAACCCGCTACCGTCATCACTGACCGTCATACGCAGTTTTTCGCCCTCGCGCACCAGCTCTACCTCGACACTGTGCGCTTTTGCATGGCGCATGACGTTGGTCAGAGCCTCCTGCAGGATACGGAACAAGCCGATAGCTTTTGCATCGCTCAATGCTGGCAGATTATCCGGTACCTGCACCAGGCAGGGGATCTGCGTGCGCGCTTCGAAGCGCCGTGCCTGCCATTCGATGGCCGAGGCGATACCGGCGTCCAGGATCGGCGGGCGCAACGCCGTTGCCACATCGCGCACCAGCTGGAACAGCTGAGCGATCAGGCGCTTCATGCTGGCCAGGCGCTCGTTCAGCGCAGGGTCAAGCTCGGCAAAAGCCAATTCGCACATCGACACTTCAAGCTTGAGCACGGTCAGCATCTGCCCCAGTTCATCGTGCACTTCGCGGGCGATACGGGCCTTTTCTTCCTCGCGCACGCTCTCCAGGTGTGCCGACAGTTCACGCAGTTGCTCCTGGGACCTCGCAAGCGCCAGCTCCGCGCGCTTGCTCTGGGTAATGTCCCAGACAATACCGTCCCAGACCACCCGGCCGTTGGCCAGGCGGCGGGTACTGGCCTTGATGTCGGCCCACCGCTGCTCACCTTCACGGGTGAGGATTCGCCCTTGCCAGGACCAGTCCTGATCGCTGGCAATGGCCAAGTCCTGCACCTGGTGGTAGTCAGCACGATCTTGCGGGTGGACCAGATTGCGCAAGCCCATCTGCGGGTGCTGGATCTGCGCGGGCGTATAACCCACCAACGCCTCACTGCCCTCGCTGATGTAGGGGAACTCCGGGTCCCCCTCCGCTGGTGCGGGCTCCAAACGGAACACCAGCCCCGGCACATTGCCAGCAATACCCTTGAGCCGCGCCTCGCTTTCACGCAGCGCCGCCAGGGCGCGGTGGCGTTCGGTGACATCGGCAAGGTACACCACCAGGTACTCGGCATCGCGAAAGCGCAGGAAGCTCAACGACAACTCAACAGGCAACAGACTGCCGTCGGCGCACAGGCATTGGGTTTCGAACTGCCGAGCCCCGGCCTCCCCGGCTCGCGCGGCCCGCCACAACTGCAGCCAGCGGTCCATGCTCAGGTTCGGCTCGAAGTCGCTCAGCGGACGCTCCAGCAACGCCGCCTCGGCATAACCCAGCATGCGCCCCACCGCGTGGTTGGCGTAACGCACGTGGCTGTCCCAGTTGACCCAGAGGATGCCCACCGTACTCTGGTCGATGGCGAACTGGCTCAGGCGCAGTGCCTCCTCGCGCACCTGCCGCTCAGCCAGGTGCTCCCGCGCCGCCAGCAGGCTACGCTCGAGCTGGCGCTGCTGGCGGCGCTGCCACACCAGGGTGGCCCCGGCACACAGCAGCAACATGCCGAACAGCAAAGCAAGGTTTTGCCAGAAACCGGTGGACTCGCTCAGACGCGGGTATTTGGGCTGCAACCAACGCTGATGCAGTTGCTCCAGCTCTTTGGCGGGCATGGCCTGCAGGCCCCGTTCAAGCACATCGGCCAGCAACGGCCAGTCACGCCGCGAACCCACGCGCAATAATTGCGGCAGGCCGATATCGCCGAGCACTGCCAGGTCACCGAACTCGCTTTCACGGGACAACCGGCTGAGCTGGGCTTCATCCAGCACCGCGTAGCTGGCCTGGCCCCCTACCACCAGTTGCAAGGCCTGGCGCTCGTTGGGCACACCTTGCAGGTTGAGATTGGCGTAATTGCCCCGCAGGTAATCGGCCAGCACGCTGGGCATGCGTACCGCCACACGCTCGTTGGCTTCAAGCTTTTCCAGCTCGACGGCCAACGCACCGGTCCGCGGCCCCACCACAAGTTGCGGCACACGCATATAGGGGTCGCTGAACAACCACAGACGCAAGCTGGCCGGTGTTTGTGTAAGGCCCGGGGCAAAGTCGATTTCACCCGCCTGCAGGGCGTGTTCGAGGCTGGCCTGGTCAGTGAAGTTACGCCAGGTGAGGTCCAGCTTGAGCGCCTGCGCCAGCCAGTTCACCAGCTCGACATTGGCCCCGTAGAGTTGCTGCAGACGGCGGTCGAATTGGGCATAGGGCGCCTGCAGCACCAGGCCGACCCGCAGGCTGCGATGGGTGTCCAGCCATTGCTGCTGGGCAGGTTCGAGTACCACCGCAGGTGCTGCCTCAGGCCTTGCCAAGGCAATCAAGGGTAGCCACAAGCAGCCGATAACCAACAGGCGACGCAATCGCTTCATCTACACGCTCGTCTTGGCAAGGGCGGCCATGCAGCATGGCCGTCGCGGGCAAATACTATTAGGCTGCCGGTATCATTCTGGCCTTGGGTTGATTCATGTTCACACTTTATCGCACGACGCTGGCAATGTGCTGCCTTGCCTCGCTCCTACCACTTGGTGCCCTGGCCGCCGACGCCGAAAAACCAGCAACCGAAGAGGCTGCCGCCGCACCTGCGCCACGCCCACCGCTGCTGGAGCGTAGCCAGGAAGATGCGCAGGCCCTTGAACGCCTGTTGCCCAAAGCCGAGCAGCAAACGCTGGAAGCCGGGTCCGACAGCTTCCTGGCCCTGTGGAAACCAGCCAACGACAGCGACCCGCAAGGCACGGTGATCATCGTCCCTGGCGCCGGAGAAACCGCCGACTGGCCCAATGCGGTCGGCCCATTGCGACGCAAGTTCCCTGACGCCGGCTGGAACAGCCTCAGCATGAGCCTGCCCGACCTGCTCGCCGATAGCCCACAGGCACGGGTCCAGGCCACGCCAGCTGCCGCACCGCAGCCAGACCAGGGCGAGAGCGCACCGGCAAAGGAAACCCCCGTCGATGCCAACGCCAACGTGGCCCAGGCTACTGCGGCGGATGCCGACACGGCAGAAAGCACCGATGCCGAACAGGCCAGCGAACAGAACGATCAGGCTGATGCCGAACGCATCTTCGCGCGCCTGGATGCTGCGGTGGCGTACGCTCAGCAACAGAACTCACGCAGCATCGTGCTGATCGGCCATGGCAGCGGCGCCTACTGGGCAGCCCGCTACCTGGGCGAAAAGCAACCACCGCAGGTACAGAAGCTGGTGATGATCGCCGCGCAGACCCCGGCAAGGGTCGAGCACGACCTGGAAAGCCTGACACCTACCCTCAAAGTGCCGACTGCCGATATCTACTACGCAACCCGCACCGGCGACCGCAATGCCGCCATGCAACGCCTGCAGGCCAGCAAGCGCCAGAAAGACAGCCAGTACAAGCAGCTTTCGCTGATTGCGATGCCGGGGAACAAGAGCGCGGAACAGGAACAGTTGTTCCGCCGGGCCAGGGGGTGGATGAGCCCGCAGGAATGAAGTGACGGGCCAGCTCCGGCCGTTGCACCAGCAGGCTGGCTGCCACAGGTACAGCGCCGCTTGCCGGTGACAGGGGCCTTAGAGCCCCCGCCGTTTACGGATCAACGCATAAGCCTGGTGCAGCTCTCGAGTGCGTTCGGTCGCCTCCCTGAGCTGCGCTTCACTGGCACCGCTCCCGGCCAGCTTGTCCGGATGGTGCCGGCTGACCAGCCGGCGATAGGCCTGCTTGACCCGGTCGCCTTCCGTATCGGCATCTATCCCCAGCAAGCGCAGCGCAGCCGCATAGGTCATGACGCTACTGGCCGTGCTCATTTTGCGTGGCTCATATTCCAGCGACATGGCCTGCACCTGGCGCCGGCTGAGCCCCAGCTTCTGCCCCCAGTCCAGCAGCAGTTCCCGCTCATGATCCCCGGCCTTGCCGTCAGCCCAGGCCATACGCCAACACGCCCGCAACGTGCCCTCGGCCGCATGTGGCTGCAAGCGAATGCGACGCAGGTGGTGGGCCAAGCGGTCCTTGCCCGCCTTGCCGCGGTTGAAGGCGGCAATCGCGCGCATCCTGGCGGCCTCGGCCAGGCCCAGCCGGACCATCTCCTGGCGCGCCTGCTGAATATGCTGTTCACCCACTCGCCCATCGCTTTTGGCCAGCCGCCCAAGCAGGACGAACAACAACTCCTCGTCACGCAGGGCCGGCCGGCCTCCCAACCGTTCGCGCATGTCTTCCCAGCCCTGCACACGCAGGCGCCGATCCATGGCTTGGCCAAGCAATGCCCCCAGCAGCGCGCCAGGGATGCTGGCGACAGCGAAACCCGCGCCTAGCCCGATTACCGTGCCTGGCCACCACATCTCAGGCACGCTCGCGTATAAGGCGCTCGGCCTCGGCCAGGCGCTCCTGGGTACCGACATCGACCCAGGCGCCACGGTAGTGCTCGCCGGTCACCTTGCCTGCCGACATGGCTTGGCGCAGAAGTGGCGCCAGTTTGAAGGCCCCCGCCTGGCAACCTGCGAACAAGGCTGGATGCAGCACTGAAAGGCCGCTGAAGGTCAGGGTGCCAGGGGTCTCGTCACCGTCCACCACCTGCCCACCTTGCAGGCGGAAGTCGCCCCGCCCGTGATGGCCAGGGTTATCGACCAGCACCAGATGCGCCAGGCCCTGCAGCGGTGCACGCAAGCGCGCGAACGGGTAATCGGTCCAGACATCGCCATTGACCAGCAGGAACGGGGCGTCGCCCAGCAAAGGCAATGCCTGGAATATGCCGCCCCCCGTCTCCAGCGGCTCGCCCTCAGGGGAGTAGCGAATGCTCAGGCCGAAGCGGCTGCCATCGCCGAGGTGATCTTCGATCTGCTGGCCAAGCCAGGCGTGGTTGATCACCACGTCGGTAAAACCGGCTGTCGCCAGCGCACGCAGGTGGTATTCGATCAACGGCTGGCCGGCCACGGGCAGCAACGGCTTTGGCGTGTGCAGGGTCAGCGGGCGCATGCGCTCGCCCTTGCCTGCGGCGAGAATCATCGCTTTCATCCACGCGCTCCGGCCTTGAGTTCGGCGATCAACTGGCCGAGCTCGGCCAGTTCAGGGCGACGGCCGACCACTTCGTCTATATAGGCGAAGAAACGCGGCACATCAGCCAGGTAGCGCGGCTTGCCGTCACGGTGGCAGATACGCGCGAAGATGCCGATCACCTTCAGATGGCGCTGCACACCCATCAGGTCGCTGGCGCGCTGGAAATCTTCGAACGACGGCTGAACCGGGATCCCGGCGGCTTGCGCTTTGTCCCAGTAGTTGCGCAACCAGCCTTCGACTCGCGCTTGTGGCCAACTGAGGAAAGCGTCCTTGAACAGGCAGGTAATATCATAGGTGACCGGACCGTACACCGCGTCCTGGAAGTCGAGCACGCCCGGGTTCGGTTCGCTCTGCATCAGGTTGCGCGGCATGTAGTCGCGGTGCACCAGCACCTTGGGTTGGGCAAGGGCACTGTCGATCAGCAACTGGCTGATGCGCTGCCAACTGGCCTGCTGCGCCTCGTTGAAGGCCAGGCCGAGCTCACGCCCGACATACCACTCGGGGAACAGCTCGACCTCACGGCGCAGCAAGGCGTCGTCATAGCTCGGCAACGGCGCTTCCATCGGCAGGCGCTGGAACGCCAGCAGGGCGTCGATCGCGTCGGCAAACAATGCATCGGCGTTATCCGGGTTAATGATGTCGAGGTATGTCTGATGGCCCAGATCCCCCAGCAACAGGAAACCACGGTCCAGATCTTGGGCATGAATCACCGGTACATGCACGCCCGCACTGGCCAGCAGATGGTCGATGGCAACGAACGGGCGGCAGTTTTCCTGTGGCGGCGGCGCATCCATGATCACAAAACTGTGGCCTGCGCCCTGCCAGCGGAAGTAACGGCGAAAGCTCGCATCGCTGCTGGCGGCGGTCAGGCTGCCTTCGGGCACCTCGCCCCAGGCGTTGTTGCGGAAAAGAACATTGAGCTGCTCGGCGAGCCAGACAGTCAGTTGTTGCAGGCGTACATCGTGGTCAGGCATTACAAGGGTCTCCGACGGCCCTAGCCGTCAAGCGGGTCATGCTTTATTATCCAGCATCTTTTTCAGACCATCGAGAGGCGTGCGGCCCCACACGCGGGCAGATGGCACGCAGGAAGCCCGGACTAATAAGATGGCATTGAAATCCCCCGCGTTTCGTAGAAAGTTTCCGTTGCTGGTCACCGGCGGTCTGCTGGCCCTGCAACCTTTTGCCACCTCGTACGTGGTAGCAGCCGAGCAGTTCGACTGCCAAGTGTCCGCCTCCGGTGGTTGGGACTGCAAGCCCAAGAGCCCAGTCAACAACTTGCCACCGCGCCCAGTGCATGACGGCGCTGCGCTCACTTCCGGCACCGAGGCCCCATCGGCCGAGGCCGAAAGTGCTGACAAGCCGGTGCTGGTCACCGAGAGCAAAGGCCGTGGCCTGAAGTCGCGCAGCGAGGATTACAGCCATCTCGATTGGGTCCCGCGCGAAAAGCTCACCGCTGCCCAGCTGGCCGAAACCGGCCCGTACTGCGGTGGCGCGTACATCGAGCCGACTCGCCCAGGCATGGCCGACACCACGCCCAAGGACGAATCGCCGACCTACATCAACGCCAAGGTCTCCAAGTACCAGCAGGAGCAGCAGATCGCTACCCTCGCCGGTGACGTGGTCATGCGCCAAGGCAGCATGCAGGCCGAAGCCGATGAGGCCAACCTGTACCAGGCCGAGAACCGTGGCGAGCTCAAGGGCAACGTCAGGATTCGCGACAACGGCTCGCTGGTCGTGGGCGACGAGGCGCAGATCCAGCTCGACACGGGCGAAGCCCAGGTCGACAACGCCGAATACGTGATGCACAAGTCGCACATCCGCGGCAACGCCCTGTACGCCAAGCGTAGCGAGAACGCCATCATCCGCCTCAAGGATGGTACCTACACCACGTGCGAACCGGGCAGCAACGCCTGGCAGCTCAAGGGCAACAACATCACCCTGAACCCGGCCACCGGCTTCGGTACCGCGACCAACGTCACCCTGCGGGTCAAGGATTTCCCGGTGTTCTACACACCGTACATCTATTTCCCGATCGACGACCGTCGCCAATCCGGCTTCCTGCCACCGTCGTTCAGCAGCACCAGCGACACCGGCTTCATGCTGGTCACGCCGTACTACTTCAACCTGGCGCCCAACTACGACGCCACGTTGTACCCGCGTTACATGACCAAGCGTGGCTTGCTGATGGAAGGCGAATTCCGCTACCTGACCAAGTCCAGCGAAGGCCAGCTCGGCGGCGCGTACCTGAACGACAAGAACGACGATCGCAAAGAGCAGACTGATTACGAAGATCAGCGCTGGATGGTCAACTGGCAGCACAAAGGTGGCCTGGACGAGCGCCTGTTGGCCGAGGTGGACTACACCGACATCAGCGACCCGTTCTACTTCCAGGACCTGGAGTCTGACCAGATCGGCGTCGAGAGCAAAGATGCGCTGAACCAGCAAGGCGCACTGACCTATCGCGGCGACAGCTACCAGGCTCGCCTGAACTTGCAGGCCTACGAGATGGCCACCATCTCGAAGATCACCCCATATAACAAGCTGCCTCAAATCACCCTGAACGGCATGCTGCCGTACCACCCGGGTGGCTTCGACTTCAGCTACAAGACCGAAGCCGTGCGCTTTGATCGCGACCTGAAGAACGGCCCCGTCTTCAACGAAGATGGCCAGCTGGACACTACTGCCGGTGCCAACGGCCAGCGTCTTGACGAGAACATCTTCGGCCTGGCAAGGGCCAACGGTAACCGCCTGAACATCGCGCCGGCCATCAGCCTGCCGATGGAGGCCAGCTACGGCTACGTGAAGCCGAAGCTGACCTACATGTACACCAACTACGATCTGGACCTGGACAGCGAAGGCAAATCTGACCTGGCCAGTGCCTCGCAAGCCACACGCGACCTGCGCGGTGACTTCTCGAGCAGCCAGAGCCGCGACATCCCGATTTTCAGCGTAGACAGCGGCCTGTACTTCGACCGCGACACCTCGCTGTTCGGCACCAACTACCGTCAAACCCTCGAACCGCGCCTGTTCTATCTCTACGTCCCGTACAAAGACCAGATGGACATCCCGCTGTTCGACACGGGTGAAACGCTGTTCAGTTACGACTCCCTGTTCCGTGAAAACCGCTTCAGCGGCACCGACCGCATCGGTGACGAGAACAAGCTGTCGCTGGGGCTGACCACGCGGTGGATCGAAGAAAACGGCTTCGAGCGCCAGTTCCTGAGCGTTGGCCAGGCTTACTACTTCAAGGATCGCAAGGTCCAGCTGCCAGGCATCGACTATCGCACCCGCACCGACTCGCAGGCAGATGTGTCGCCTTACGCCCTGCTGTACGGCTACCGCTTCAACCGCGACTGGCGCTTCAACGCCAACTACAACTGGGACCCGGAAACCAGCAGCCCACGCTCGGGTGCCGCGATGTTCCATTACCAGCCGGAAGACAACCCGAACAAGGTCGTCAACCTGGGCTATCGCTACCGCAACGACACCATCGCCTACGATTCCACCACCGGTACCTGGAAAGTGGGCGGCGGCGACTATGGCACGCCGGGCAGCGCGAACTACATCAAGGATTACTACAAGATCCAGCAGCACGACTTCTCGGTCATCTGGCCGATCGTGCCGCAATGGAGCGTGATCGCCCGCTGGCAGCACGATTACAACCGCAACCGCACCCTGGAAGCCATGGGCGGTTTCGAGTATGACAACTGCTGCTGGAAACTGCGTCTGATCAACCGCTACTGGATCGACTACGACGACTTCAGCCAGGCTACCCCACAGAACGAGAAAGGCGACCACGGCATCTTCCTTCAGATCGTGCTCAAAGGTCTCGGTGGTGTGGTAGGCAACAAGGTCGAATCGTTCCTCGACGAAGGCATTCAAGGTTACCGTACACGTGAAGACCAAGCTTATTGATCGTCTGCGCCCAGTGTTGCTGGGCGCTGTATTGCTGAGTGGCGCGGTGCATGCCGCGGTGCAACCCCTGGATCGTGTGGTGGCCATCGTCGACAACGACGTGGTCATGCAAAGCCAACTGGACCAGCGCGTCCAGGAGGTTCAGCAAACCATCGCCAAGCGCGGCGGCGGCGTACCGCCGACCAGCGCGCTGGAGCAGCAGGTACTGGAACGCCTGATCGTCGAGAACCTGCAGCTGCAGATCGGTGAACGTTCGGGCATCCGCATCACCGACGAGGAACTCAACCAGGCCATCGGCACCATTGCCCAGCGCAATGGCATGTCGCTGGACCAGTTCCGCGCCGCGCTGGCCCGCGACGGCCTGTCGTTCGACGACGCCCGCGAGCAGGTCAAACGCGAGATGATCATCAGCCGCGTGCGCCAGCGCCGTGTGGCCGAGCGCATCCAGGTTTCCGAGCAGGAAGTGAAAAACTTCCTCGCCTCGGACCTGGGCAAGATGCAGATGTCCGAAGACTACCGTCTGGCCAACATCCTCATCCCAACCCCGGAAGGCGCCAACTCGGACGACATCCAGAAGGCTGCGCGCAAGGTCGGTGACGTGTACCAGCAACTGCGCCAGGGCGCTGACTTTGGCCAGATGGCGATTGCCAACTCGGCCAGCGAGAACGCCCTTGAAGGTGGCGAGATGGGCTGGCGTAAAGCTGGCCAGTTGCCGCCGGAATTTGCCAAGCTGCTCAGCAGCATGGCCACGGGCGACATCACCCAGCCACTGCGCATCCCTAGCGGCTTCATCATCATCAAGCTCGAAGAGAAGCGCGGCGGCAGCGAAAACGTGCTGCGTGACGAAGTGCATGTACGCCACATCCTGATCAAGCCAAGCGAAATCCGCAGCGAAGCCGCCACCGAGCAGCTGGCTGAGCGCCTGTACGAACGGATCAAGGACGGCGAAGACTTCGCCGAGCTGGCGAAAAGCTTCTCGGAAGACCCGGGTTCAGCGCTTAACGGCGGTGACCTCAACTGGGTCGATCCGAACAGCCTGGTACCGGAGTTCCGCGAGCAGATGGCCAACGCCCAGCAGGGTGTCGTGACCAAACCGTTCAAGACCCAGTACGGCTGGCATGTCCTGGAAGTGCTGGGCCGTCGTGCCACCGACAGCACCGAACAGGCACGCGAGCAGCAGGCAATGAACGTACTGCGTAACCGCAAGTACGACGAAGAGCTGCAGACCTGGCTGCGCCAGATCCGCGACGAAGCCTACGTTGAAATCAAGCTGCCTGGCGCTGACCAGGCCGCACAGTGAAGCCCCTGCGCTTCGCCATCACTCCCGGCGAACCGGCTGGCATAGGCCCCGACCTGTGCCTGCTGCTCGCCGCCGAGCCCCAGCCTCACCCCCTGATCGCCATCACCAGCCGTGACCTGCTCGCCGAGCGGGCCACGCAGCTGGGGCTGGCCGTCAACCTGCTTGCGGTAGCGCCGGGCCAGTGGCCTGACCAGCCGGCGCCGGCAGGTAGCCTCTACGTCTGGGATACTCCCCTGGCCGCCCCCGTGGTGCCGGGCATGCTGGACAAGGCCAACGCGGCTTTTGTCCTGCAGACCCTGACGCGGGCCGGGCAAGGCTGCCTTGAGGGGCATTTCGCAGGGATGATCACGGCCCCTGTGCACAAGGGTGTGATCAACGAAAGCGGCATCGCCTTTTCCGGCCATACCGAATTCCTGGCAGAGCTGACCCACACCGCCCAGGTCGTGATGATGCTGGCGACCCATGGCCTGCGCGTGGCGCTGGTAACCACGCACCTGCCACTGCGCGACATCGCGGACGCTATCACCCCTGAGCGCCTGGAGCGGGTTACCCGCATCCTGCATGCCGACATGCGCGACAAGTTCGGCATCGCCAACCCACGCATCCTGGTCTGCGGGCTCAACCCGCATGCCGGCGAAGGCGGCCACCTGGGCCGCGAAGAAATCGACATCATCGAACCGGCACTGGCCCGCCTGCGCACCGAAGGCATGGACCTGCGCGGCCCGCTGCCGGCCGATACCCTGTTTACCCCCAAATATCTGGAGCACTGCGACGCGGTGCTGGCGATGTACCACGACCAAGGCCTGCCTGTACTCAAGTACAAAGGTTTCGGCGCTGCAGTCAACGTGACCCTGGGCCTGCCGATCATCCGCACGTCGGTCGATCACGGCACCGCCCTGGACCTTGCCGGTACCGGCAACGTCGACACCGGCAGCCTGCGCGTCGCCCTGGAAACCGCCTACCAGATGGCCGAGAACCGACCATGAACGAGCATTATCAACACCGGGCGCGTAAGCGCTTCGGTCAGAACTTCCTGCATGACGCTGGCATCATCGACCGCATCCTGCGCGCCATCAATGCCAAAGCCGGCGAACACCTGCTGGAGATCGGCCCGGGCCAGGGCGCCCTGACCGAGGGCCTGCTGGGCAGCGGCGCGCAGCTGGACGTCGTGGAGCTGGACAAAGACCTGGTGCCGATCCTGCAGCACAAGTTTGCCGGGCGCGACAACTTCCGCCTGCACCAGGGCGATGCCCTGAAGTTCGATTTCAACCAGCTGGGCGTGCCGGCACGCAGCCTCAAAGTCGTAGGTAACCTGCCCTACAACATCTCCACGCCGTTGATTTTCCACCTGCTCAGCCACGCCGGGCTGATTCGCGACATGCACTTCATGCTGCAGAAGGAAGTGGTCGAGCGTATGGCCGCAGGGCCTGGCGGCGGTGACTGGGGCCGGCTGTCGATCATGGTGCAGTACCACTGCCGGGTCGAGCACCTGTTCAACGTAGGCCCAGGTGCGTTCAACCCGCCGCCGAAGGTGGACTCGGCCATCGTACGCCTGGTACCGCATGAGGTGCTGCCGCACCCGGCCAAGGACCACCTGCTGCTGGAACGCGTCGTGCGCGAAGCCTTCAACCAGCGCCGCAAGACGCTGCGCAATACCCTCAAAGGCCTGCTCGACAGCCAGGCCATCGAGGCCGCTGGCGTGGATGGCAGCCTGCGCCCCGAGCAGCTGGACCTGGCCGCATTCGTACGCCTGGCAGACCAGCTGGCAGACCAGCAAGCCTGACAGCGCTGGCACCGGCGTCTTCGCGGGCAACCTGCGAAGACGCTGCCACAGCCCAAGACTTTAAAGCCCCCTCCCTCCCCGACACCACTGGCCCTCCCCCCCGCCAATGGCCTAGACTGCAGGTATCGCCGTATTCGCTTGTTTGACCAAGGCCCATGCATGTCCGATCCCCGTTACCAGATCGACGTCAGCGTCGTGACCCGCTATCTGAAAGACCAATCCGACCCCGAAAGCGATCGCTTTGCATTCGCGTACACCATAACAGTGCAGAACAATGGCTCGATCAAAGCCAAGCTGATGTCTCGACACTGGCTGATCACCAACGGTGATGGTGAAGTGGAGGAGGTACGCGGCGCAGGTGTGATCGGCCAACAACCGACCATCGAGCCGGGCCAGAGCCACACGTACAGCAGCGGTGCAGTGATCAGCACCCGCGTGGGCACCATGCAGGGCAGCTACCAGATGTTCGCCGAGGACGGCAAACGCTTCGAGGCCGACATTGCCCCCTTCCGCCTGGCGGTGCCGGGGGCCCTGCACTGATGGCTACCTACGCCGTCGGTGACCTGCAAGGCTGCCTGCAACCCCTCAAGTGCCTGCTGGAGCGCGTCAAGTTCGACCCGGCTGTCGATCGCCTGTGGCTGGTCGGTGACCTGGTCAACCGCGGGCCTGAATCGCTGCAGACACTGCGCTACCTCTACTCGATCCGCCACTCGCTGACCTGCGTGCTGGGCAACCATGACCTGCACCTGCTGGCTGCATGGCAAAATGTCGAACGCCTGAAGAAAAGCGATACCCTGCGCGAAATCATCGAGGCGCCAGATGCCGATCAACTGCTCGACTGGCTGCGCCAACAGAAACTGCTCCACTATGACGAGCCGCGCGGCATTGCCTTGGTGCACGCTGGCATCCCCCCCCAGTGGACACTGGGCAAAGCCCTGGAGCTGGCTGGCGAAGTCGAGGAGGTGCTGCGCGATGACGAGCGCCTGAAGCTGTACCTCGATGGCATGTACGGCAACGAGCCGAACAAGTGGAGCAAGAACCTCAGCGGCGTCGAGCGCCTTCGGGTGATCACCAACTACCTGACCCGCATGCGCTTCTGCACTGGCACAGGCAAGCTCGACCTCAAGAGCAAGGAAGGGCTGGGCACGGCACCGAAAGGTTACAAGCCCTGGTTCGCGCACAAGGACCGCCGCTCGCGGCATGTGAAGATCATCTTTGGCCACTGGGCCGCACTCGAAGGGCGCGTCGAGGAGCCCGGCATCATCGCCCTCGATACGGGCTGTGTATGGGGTGGCACCATGACCCTCTACAATGTCGACAGCGGTGAATACCTGCGCTGCGACTGCGCCGACGACGGCACCCTGCGCCCGCCGGCACAACCGACTAAACTTAACGATCAGCCCTGAAGGAAAGCCCTACCCATGAGCGAATTCAAACGCATCCCTCCCGAGCAGGCCCTGGCCTTGCGCGCGCAAGGTGCGGTCGTCGTCGACATTCGCGACCCGCAGGCCTATGCCGCCGGCCACATCGCCGGCGCCCGGCACCTGGACAATCATTCGGTTGCCGACTTCATCCGCAATGCCGACCTGGATGCCCCGACCCTTGTGGTCTGCTACCACGGCAACTCCAGCCAGAGCGCGGCCGCGTACCTGGTTGGCCAAGGTTTTTCCGACGTTTACAGCGTCGATGGCGGCTTCGAGCTGTGGCGCACCACCTACCCGGACGAGACCGCGCAAGGCACCCCTGAATAATTTTTTAATTCCACTCCAGCCCGCGCCCCACGCGGGCTCGCGCCTCACCTGACGAACGGTCGCCGACAACTTCTGCGCCGCTTGCCCTTGACCTTGCGGATAACCAACTATTCTTAAGCGCAGGCCATCCAAAAAAGGGGAGAGCCGGTACACCGGCGTGCGGGTCATCGGTAGCGTTACAGGGTGTTCTGGGGGGTATACAGCAATCGGCAAGCCCGGTTGCATGCCAGCATCAGCTGACTGATCCGGCGTCGTCTCCACGTATCGAGCGAGGTGACGTCATGAGTATTTTTAGCCACTTCCAACAACGTTTCGAGTCTACGCGCCAGGAAGAACTCTCGCTGCAGGAGTACCTCGAGCTGTGCAAAGAGGATCGCAGTGCCTACGCATCGGCGGCTGAACGGCTGTTGCTGGCCATCGGCGAGCCGGAACTGATCGACACCTCAAGCAACTCCAGACTGTCGCGCATTTTCTCCAACAAGGTGATCCGCCGGTATCCGGCCTTTGCAGACTTCCATGGCATGGAAGAGTGCATCGACCAGATCGTTTCCTACTTCCGCCACGCCGCCCAAGGCCTTGAAGAGAAGAAACAGATCCTCTATCTGCTGGGCCCGGTGGGTGGCGGCAAATCGTCGCTGGCCGAAAAGCTCAAGCAGCTGATGGAAAAGGTCCCTTTCTACGCGATCAAGGACTCGCCGGTTTTCGAGTCGCCGCTGGGCCTGTTCAACGCCACTGAAGATGGCGCCATCCTCGAAGAAGAGTACGGCATCTCGCGGCGCTACCTGAACACCATCATGTCGCCATGGGCCACCAAGCGCCTGCAGGAGTTCGGTGGCGACATCAGCAAGTTCAGGGTGGTCAAGCTGTACCCCTCGATCCTCAACCAGATCGCTATCGCCAAGACCGAGCCAGGCGACGAAAACAACCAGGACATCTCGGCCCTGGTCGGCAAGGTGGATATCCGCAAGCTCGAGGAATTCCCGCAGAACGATGCCGACGCCTACAGTTACTCGGGTGCGCTTTGCCGGGCCAACCAGGGCCTGATGGAATTCGTCGAGATGTTCAAGGCGCCCATCAAAGTCCTGCACCCGCTGCTGACCGCCACCCAGGAAGGCAACTACAACAGTACCGAAGGCCTGGGCGCGATCCCTTATTCCGGGATCCTGCTGGCCCACTCCAACGAATCGGAGTGGCACACCTTCCGCAACAACAAAAACAACGAGGCGTTCATCGACCGGATCTACATCGTCAAGGTGCCGTACTGCCTGCGCGTCAGCGACGAGATCAAGATCTACGACAAACTGCTGGTCAACAGTTCGCTGGCCAAGGCCCATTGCGCACCCGATACGCTCAAGATGCTCGCCCAGTTCACGGTGCTTTCACGCCTGAAGGAGCCGGAAAACTCCAACATCTACTCCAAGATGCGTGTCTACGATGGCGAAAACCTCAAGGATACCGACCCGAAAGCCAAATCGATCCAGGAGTACCGCGATTCTGCGGGTGTCGATGAAGGCATGAACGGCCTGTCCACGCGTTTTGCCTTCAAGATTCTCTCCAAGGTGTTCAACTTCGACCCACACGAAGTGGCGGCCAACCCCGTGCACCTGCTCTATGTGCTGGAACAGCAGATCGAACAGGAGCAATTCCCGGCTGAAGTGCGCGAACGCTACCTGCGCTACCTGAAGGAATACCTGGCGCCACGCTACATCGAGTTCATCGGCAAGGAAATCCAGACCGCCTACCTCGAGTCCTACAGCGAATACGGTCAGAACATCTTCGACCGCTACGTGCTATACGCCGACTTCTGGATCCAGGATCAGGAATACCGCGACCCGGAAACTGGCGAGATCCTCAACCGCATTGCCCTGAACGAAGAGCTGGAAAAGATCGAAAAACCAGCTGGCATCAGCAATCCGAAGGATTTCCGCAACGAGATCGTCAACTTCGTACTGCGTGCCCGTGCCAACAACAACGGCAAGAACCCAAGCTGGCTCAGCTACGAGAAGCTGCGGGTGGTGATCGAGAAGAAAATGTTCTCCAACACCGAAGACTTGCTGCCAGTCATCAGCTTCAACGCCAAGGCCAGCAAAGAAGATCAACAGAAACACAACGACTTCGTCACGCGGATGGTGGAGCGTGGCTACACCGATAAACAGGTGCGCCTGCTGTCGGAATGGTACCTGCGGGTCAGGAAATCGCAATAAAGCGGCAAGCTGCCCCTGCAGCAAGCTCCAAGCCGCCAGCAGCAAGCTGCAAGTTGTGCGCGCTCGGTTCAAACCCGACGCCACAGCCTGCAGCAGCGCTGGCTGCTCTTTCTTGAAGCTTGTGGCTTGAAGCTTGTGGCTTGCAGTTGCAGCTGCATCCAGTCACCGGAGGGACCATGAGCTACGTTATCGACCGACGCCTGAACGGCAAGAACAAGAGCACGGTCAACCGCCAGCGTTTCTTGCGGCGCTACCGTGAACACATCAAGAAAGCCGTCGAAGAGGCCGTAAGCCGTCGCTCCATCATGGACATGGAGCACGGCGAGCAGATCAGCATCCCGGGACGTGATATCGACGAACCGGTGCTGCACCATGGCCGCGGCGGCAAGCAGACCATCGTGCATCCGGGCAACAAGGAATTCACTGCTGGCGAACATATCGCCCGGCCGCAGGGCGGTGGCGGCGGTGGTGGCCGCGGCAAGGCAGGCAACTCCGGCGAGGGCATGGACGACTTCGTCTTCCAGATCACCCAGGAAGAGTTCCTCGAGTTCATGTTCGAAGACCTCGAGCTGCCCAACCTGGTCAAACGCCACCTGACCGGTGCCGACACCTTCAAGACCGTGCGCGCCGGTATCGCCAACGAAGGCAACCCGTCGCGCATCAATATCGTGCGCACCCTGCGCTCGGCCCATGCCCGGCGTATCGCCTTGACCGGCAGCAGCCGCGCACTGCTGCGCGAGGCGCAGAAGGAACTGGCCCGGTTGAAAGTCGAGGAGCCCGACAACTTCACCGACATCCAGGAGGTCGAGCAAGAGATCGAGCGGCTCAAGGCCCGTATCAACCGCCTGCCGTTCCTGGATACCTTCGACCTCAAGTACAACCTGCTGGTCAAGCAGCCCAACCCCAGTTCCAAGGCCGTGATGTTCTGCCTGATGGACGTGTCCGGCTCGATGACCCAGGCCACCAAGGACATCGCCAAGCGGTTCTTCATCCTGTTGTACCTGTTCCTCAAGCGCAACTATGACCGCATCGAGGTGGTGTTCATCCGCCACCACACCAGTGCCCGCGAAGTGGACGAAGAAGAGTTCTTCTATTCCCGCGAGACCGGCGGCACCATCGTTTCCAGTGCACTCAAGATGATGCAGGAGATCATGGCCGAACGTTACCCGGCCAGTGACTGGAACATTTACGCCGCCCAGGCTTCCGACGGCGACAACTGGAACGACGACTCGCCCATCTGCCGTGAGATCCTTTCCAAACAGATCATGCCGCACGTGCAGTACTACACTTACGTGGAGATCACCCCCCGCGAGCATCAGGCGCTGTGGTACGAATACGAGCGTATCGGCGAGGCTTTCCCCGACACGTTCGCCCAGCAGCAGTTGGTTTCGGCCGGTGACATTTACCCGGTCTTCCGTGAACTCTTCCAGCGCAGGTTAGCCACATGACCGCCAGAGCACAGAGACGCCAACCCATTTCCACCGGGTCCGAGTGGACGTTCGAGCTGATCCAGACCTACGATCGGGAAATCGGCCGTTTGGCCGAACGTTATGCCCTGGACACCTACCCCAATCAGATCGAAGTGATCACAGCCGAGCAGATGATGGACGCGTATGCCTCCGTCGGCATGCCGCTGGGCTATCACCACTGGTCCTACGGTAAACAGTTCCTCAGCACCGAGAAGTCCTATAGCCGCGGCCAGATGGGCCTGGCCTACGAGATCGTGATCAACTCCGACCCCTGCATCGCCTACCTGATGGAAGAAAACACCATGTGCATGCAGGCACTGGTGATTGCCCACGCCTGCTATGGCCACAACAGTTTCTTCAAAGGCAATTACCTGTTCCGCACATGGACCGATGCCAGTTCGATCATCGACTACCTGGTGTTCGCCAAGCAGTACATCGCCCAGTGCGAAGAGCGCCACGGCATCGATGCTGTCGAAGACCTGATCGACTCCTGCCACGCCTTGATGAACTACGGCGTGGACCGCTACAAACGCCCCTACCCGATCTCCGCCGAGGAGGAGCGGCGCCGCCAGAAGGAGCGCGAGGAGCACCTGCAACGCCAGATCAACGACCTGTGGCGCACCATTCCCAAAGGCGCAGAGAAAGGCGGCGACCGCGATGATGCGCGCTTCCCCGCCGAACCGCAGGAAAACATCCTTTACTTCATCGAAAAACACGCCCCGCTACTCGAGCCTTGGCAGCGCGAAGTGGTGCGTATCGTGCGTAAGATCGCGCAGTACTTCTACCCCCAACGCCAGACGCAGGTCATGAACGAAGGCTGGGCGACCTTCTGGCACTACACCCTGATGAACGACCTGTACGACGAGGGCCTGGTTACCGACGGCTTCATCATGGAATTTCTTCAGTCGCACACCAGTGTGGTGTTCCAGCCCGGCTTCGACAGCCCTTATTACAGCGGCATCAACCCTTATGCCCTGGGTTTCGCCATGTACACCGACATCCGCCGCATGTGCGAAAACCCTACCGAGGAAGATCGCCGCTGGTTCCCGGACATCGCCGGCAGTGATTGGCTGTCGACCATCAAGTTCGCCATGAGCAGCTTCAAGGATGAGAGCTTCATCCTGCAGTACCTGTCTCCCAAAGTGATCCGCGACCTCAAGCTGTTCAGCATCCTGGATGACGACCAGCGCGACGACCTGCTGGTGCCTGCGATCCATGACGAAGCTGGCTACCGGGCGATACGCGAGCAACTCGCGGCCCAGTACAACCTGGGCAACCGCGAACCCAACGTACAGATCTGGAGCATCGACCGCCGCGGCGACCGCTCCCTGACCTTGCGCCACCAGCAACACAACCGCAAACCGCTGGGTGACTCCACCGAGGAGGTGCTCAAGCACCTGCACCGCCTTTGGGGCTTCGACATCCACCTGGAAACCGTGCAAGGCGATCAAGTGGTCAAGACCCACCACATGCCACCGCGTGGCGAGCATGGCGAAGCCGGCGACTACGGCCGCATGGACCTGGCCGTCATCCATCACCTCTAGCCTGCACACCACCATTGCTGCCGACAGGGTATCCTGTGGGCAGTAATGGAGGCTGCACATGCAAATCTACAAAGTCGGCGGCGCCGTGCGCGACCGCCTGCTCGGGCGCCCGGTCAGTGACATCGATTGGCTGGTGGTGGGTGCCAGCGTCGAAGAAATGAACGCCAAGGGCTTTCGCCCAGTTGGCGCTGACTTCCCGGTTTTCCTGCACCCAAAGACGGGCGAGGAATATGCCCTGGCGCGTACCGAGCGCAAGAGCGGGCGCGGGTATGGCGGTTTTACCTTCCACGCCAGCCCCGAGGTGACCCTCGAAGAAGACCTGATCCGTCGCGACCTCACCATCAATGCCATGGCCGAGGATGATCAGGGGAACGTTCTGGACCCCTTTCACGGTCGGGCCGATCTTGAGCAACGCCTTCTGCGCCATGTGTCCCCGGCATTCGCCGAAGACCCCTTGCGCGTACTGCGTGTTGCCCGCTTTGCCGCACGCTATGCGCCGTTGGGGTTCAGGGTCGCCGATGAAACACTGGAGCTGATGAAGCAGATCGCGACTTCTGGCGAACTGCAGGCGCTGACGGCTGAACGCAGCTGGAAAGAGATCGAGCGAGCGCTGATGGAAGATGAGCCACAGGTGTTCATCAACGTGCTGAGCGACTGTGCAGCTCTGAAACAACTGATGCCTGAGCTTGAGGGAGATGCAGCTGCGCTGGCGGCACTCACGCAAGCAGCCAAACATCATCAGCCACTGCACATTCGCTGGGCCTGCCTGCTGCATAGCCTGGAGCCAGCTTCGATCAAAGCGCTCAACCAGCGCTTCAAGGCGCCGCGTGAATGCCAGGAACTGGCCATGCTGGTGGGTGAATGCGCCAGCAACGGCCACAGGGCCTTGCAGCTGGAGCCAGAAGACATGCTGGCATTGCTTCAGAAGTTCGACGTGTATCGGCGACCACAACGCTTCGAGGATTTCATTTCCGTGTGCCAGATGGTTGCCCAAGGAAGCGCACAGGCTTTTCCACAGGCGGATTACCTGCGCGCAGCGGCAGCGGCCGCCAGGGCGGTAGAGGCGAAGCCCCTGGTGGAAGCAGGGCTGACTGGGCAGGCATTGGGGGAGGCGCTGAAGCATCAGCGCCTGGAGGCACTGAAGGCCTACAAGGCCAATGCCGAAAACTGATCCAACTGCTCGTACCTACCCGTGAAGGGGCCAGTACGAGCAGCGATCACCCCGGCTCAGACGCTGGTAAGCTGCAAACCGCGCCATTCAAACGCGACCGGCGCCAACACCTGGTCGATATTGGCCTCCTGCCACAACCGGGCCATGCTCTTACCCTCTCCCGGATGCACCAGCTCAGGCGCCAGCAGCGCCAACGGCCATAGCACGAAAGCGTTCTTCAGAATCTCGGCCCTGGGCAACACCAGCCCATCGAACGTGCCATGCAGATCGTCATACATCAGCACATCGATATCCAGCGGCAGGCCCTTGCGGTCGGGCGCGTAGCGGCCATTGTCAGCCTCGATGAACTTGAGCCGGCGGTCCAGCTCCATCAACCCAAGGTCGGTCTTGCCCGTCACCACGAAATTGATGAATGGGCCGCTCTTGATCCCCACAGCCTGGCTTTCGAACGCCGGAGAACAACGCATGTCACAGAGGATCGCCGCCAATGCATCGAGCCCTGCGCACAGGTGCGCATGGCGATCGATGTTGCTGCCCAGGCCCAGGTAAACCGTGCTCAGAGACATCCGCGCTCGATCTCCACGCCAACACCGCCTCGGGCCGCAGGGACCGCACCCGGCTTGGTCAGCTTGAGCCGCACCCAAGGGATGTGGAACTCTTCCATCAGGGCCGCGACCAGCCGCTCGGCGAACGTCTCCACCAGCTCGAAACGCGCCTGCTCGGCAAAGGCCTGGATACGCGCCGAAACACTGGCATAGTCCAACGCCAGGTTCAGATCATCGCCAGCCGCTGCCGGGCGATTGTCCCAGGCGAAACTCAGGTCCAGGCGCAGGCACTGGCGAATATCCCGTTCCCAGTCATAGGCACCGATGACGGTATCGACTTCCAGGCCTTCGATGAACACTCTGTCCAAGCACTTCTCTCCACAGCACGACAAGGGCGACTGGCGCCGTTAGAATCAGGGCGTCCTCGCCCGGAATAGTTAGCATGTTTTGGTTACTGGCGCTGCTCGCCTACCTGCTCGGCTCGCTGTCCTTCGCCATCGTCCTCAGCCGCCTTTCGGGCAGCCCGGACCCGCGCTCCTGCGGTTCGGGCAATGCCGGCGCCACCAACATGCTACGCCTGGCGGGCCGCAAAATGGCGATCCTGACCCTGCTTGGCGACCTGTGCAAGGGCTTGCTGCCCGTAATGCTGGCACGCCTGGCCGGGCTCGACCTGCAAGAGCAGGCCTGGGTAGGCGTCTGCGCGGTGCTCGGCCACCTGTTCCCAGTGTACTTCCGTTTCCAGGGCGGCAAGGGCGTGGCCACGGCGGCCGGCATGCTCATGGGCCTGTACTTCCCCGCCGCGCTACTGGCCATCGCCGCCTGGCTGCTGACGTTCTACCTTACCCGCACCAGCTCGCTGGCCGCGCTGATCGCCACACCGCTGACCCTGCCACTGCTGGCCTGGCGCGAGCCAGCGGCCCTGCTGCCGATCAGCGTGCTGACCGTGATGATCGTCTGGCGCCACCGCAATAACCTGCGCGACCTGTTCGCCGGGCGCGAACGCCACTTCTGACGCACACGCAAGCGGCTTACAACGGTGGCAACTGCTCCATCGGCCAGCGCGCCTGCACGCTGATCGCCAGGTCCTGCTGCTGCCCGGCCAACAGCCGCTGGCAACCGGCATAGGCGATCATCGCGCCGTTGTCGGTACAGAATTGGGGACGCGCGTAGTACACGTTGCCTTTGATACTGCCGAGCATGTCCTCGAGGGAGGCACGCAATGCCTTGTTGGCGCTCACGCCACCGGCAATCACCAGACGCTTGAGGCCGGTCTGCTTCAGTGCGCGCTTGCACTTGATGGTCAGAGTCTCCACCACAGCCTGCTGGAACGCCAGGGACACGTCGCAACGGGTTTGCTCGTTGTCGTCACCAGCATCGCGGCACTGCTGCCAAGTGTTCAGGGCAAAGGTCTTCAGGCCACTGAAGCTGAACGCCAGGCCCGGACGGTCGGTCATCGGCCGCGGGAACACAAAACGCCCCGGTACGCCCCGTTCTGCCAGGCGAGCGATTTCCGGGCCACCCGGGTAATTGAGGCCGATCAGCTTGGCAGTCTTGTCGAACGCTTCGCCAGCAGCATCATCCAGGCTCTCGCCCAGCAACTCGTACTGGCCGATGCCATCGACCCGAACCAGCTGGGTATGCCCCCCAGACACCAACAAAGCGACGAACGGAAACTGCGGAGGATTTTCCTCAAGCATGGGCGCCAACAGATGGCCTTCCATATGGTGCACGCCGATCGCCGGAATATCCCATGCGAAAGCCAGAGCCTGGGCGCAGGACGCACCCACCAGCAGCGCTCCGACCAGGCCAGGGCCTGCGGTGTAGGCAATGGCGTCGATCTCGGTGGCCACGCAGCCCGCCTCGTCCAGCACCTGGCGGATCAGGGGCAGCATGCGCTTGACGTGGTCCCGTGAGGCAAGCTCGGGTACCACCCCGCCAAACACGCGGTGCAGGTCGATCTGGCTGAACAGCGCGTCGGCCAACAAACCGCGTTCGCTGTCGTATAATGCGACGCCGGTTTCGTCGCAGGATGTTTCCAATCCCAGTACTAGCATGGGCTCGTCCCTTGTGGGGGCTGATTTCGAAGCCGCGCATGATAGTCCCCGTGCCGGGTGCCGACCAGCGGTTTTCGATCAGAGGCTTTGCATTCCGGCTTGCTAAGGGTTAACATCCGCAACCCTTGAAAACCGACGTTCTCCAGCACACCTTTGTTTTGCCAGGAGCACGTCTACCCCGGTAATGAATTAAGGTAGCCCTGGATGCCAGCCGTCAAAGTTAAAGAGAACGAACCCTTCGACGTAGCTCTGCGTCGTTTCAAGCGCTCCTGCGAAAAAGCCGGTGTACTGGCTGAAGTTCGTAGCCGCGAGTTTTACGAGAAGCCGACCGCCGAGCGTAAGCGTAAAGCAGCTGCTGCTGTTAAGCGTCACGCCAAGAAAGTTCAGCGCGAACAGCGCCGCGCCGTTCGTCTGTACTAATACAGTACAGCCGTTCTACGCAAAGCTTCTGCCCTGCCCGGCTCACCGCCGGGCCGATGGCAGCGGTTTGTTTCAACCTTGAGCAGCTAGTTCAAGGCGTCCATCGCAACCTGCAATGGGCAAAGCGCATCAAAACGTCAGAGCTGGTTTCGACCAGTCGTGCACGTCCTCACTGACGAGCCCCTGGTTACCTGGAGGCTACCGACGAGCACACATTCCCTCGCACATCCCCTAGCAGCTCTTGCCCCTAACGGCGCGCTAGCGTTTAGACTTGCCAGTTGCCAGATGACGAGACTGCCATGGCCGGGCTGATTCCCCAAAGCTTCATTGACGACCTGATCAACCGCCTCGACATCGTCGACGTGGTGAGTTCGCGCGTCCAGCTGAAAAAGGCCGGCAAGAACTACTCTGCCTGTTGCCCGTTCCACAAAGAGAAAACCCCGTCCTTCACGGTCAGCCCGGACAAGCAGTTCTATTACTGCTTCGGTTGCGGCGCAGGCGGCAACGCCCTGGGCTTCGTCATGGACCACGACAACCTGGACTTCCCCCAGGCCGTCGAGGAACTGGCCCGTGCCGCAGGCATGGAAGTGCCCCGCGAGGAAGGCCGTCGCGGCCAGAAGCCGCGACAGCCTACAGACTCGCCGCTTTACCCGCTGCTGGATGCAGCCTCGGAATTCTACCGCCAGGCCCTGCGCAGCCACCCGACCCGCAAAGCCGCAGTGGACTACCTCAAGGGCCGCGGCCTGTCGGGCGAAATTGCCCGTGACTTCGGCCTGGGGTTCGCACCACCTGGCTGGGACAACCTGCTCAAGCACCTCGGCGCGGACACCCTGCAACAGAAGGTGATGATCGACGCCGGCCTGCTGATCGAAAACGCCGAAAGCGGCAAACGCTACGACCGCTTCCGCGACCGGGTGATGTTCCCGATACGCGACAGCCGCGGGCGCATCATCGCCTTTGGCGGCCGCGTTCTGGGCGACGACAAGCCCAAGTACCTCAACTCCCCGGAGACCCCGGTATTCCATAAGGGCCAGGAACTTTACGGGCTGTATGAGGCACGCAAGCACAACCGCAACCTCGACGAGATCATCGTCGTCGAGGGTTACATGGATGTCATCGCCCTGGCCCAGCAGGGCCTGCGTAATGCCGTAGCGACACTCGGCACCGCCACCAGCGAAGAACACCTCAAGCGTCTGTTTCGCGTGGTGCCCAGCGTACTGTTCTGCTTCGACGGCGACCAGGCCGGGCGCAAGGCCGCCTGGCGCGCCCTGGAGTCGACCCTCTCGGCACTGCAGGACGGGCGCCGTGCGCGCTTCCTGTTCCTGCCCGAAGGCGAAGACCCGGACAGCCTGGTACGCGCAGAGGGCACCGATGCCTTCATGGCGCGCATCAACCAGCACGCCCAGCCGCTGGCCGACTATTTCTTCGAGCAACTGAGCGTCGAGGCCGACCCGCGCTCGCTTGAAGGCAAGGCGCACATGGCGACCCTGGCTGCACCGTTGATCGAAAAAATCCCCGGCGCCAACCTGCGCCAGCTGATGCGCAATCGCCTGAAGGAAATTACCGGCCTCGATCCACAGCAGGTCGAGCAGTTGGCCCAGCAGGCGCCTGCCGCCAACAGCGTGCCGGACTATGACCCTGGCTACGACTACGACGCCATGGCCAGTTACACCCCCGACTATGGCGACATGCCGCAACACGACTACGCCCCGGCGCAGCAGGAGCAGCAGTGGAAGCCGAACAAGGGGGGCGGCAAGAAGCCGTGGAGCGACAAGCCCTGGGACAAGAACCGCAAGGGAGGCAAGCCGTGGCAGCAGCGCGATGAAGCGCCGCCACGCACGCCGGCACCGGTGGAACCCCCGACCCTGGCGGCCTTGCGCACGCTGCTGCACCACCCGTTGCTGGCCGGCAAAGTCGAGGACGCCAGCCACTTTGCCGACGAAGAGCATCTCTACAGCCAGTTGCTGGTGGCGCTGATCGAGGCCGCGCAGAAAAATCCTGGGCTAAGCTCAATGCAGCTGATCGCACGCTGGCACGGCACTGAACAGGGCCGCTTGCTGCGGGCCCTGGCAGAAAAGGAATGGCTGATCGTGGCCGACAACCTTGAACAACAGTTTTTCGACACTATAACTAGCTTGTCCGCCCGCCAACGCGAGCGCAGCCTGGAACATCTGCTCAGGAAAGCACGTCAAAGCGAGTTGAGCAGCGAGGAAAAATCTCAGCTTCTCGCCCTGCTGAGCCGGAATGTTCCCGCACAAACGCCGACCTCATCTGGCGCGTGAGGCCCATGCTCGGGTATAATCCTCGGCTTGTTTTTTGCCCGCCAAGACCTTCAGTGGATAGGGTGTTATGTCCGGAAAAGCGCAACAGCAGTCTCGTATCAAAGAATTGATCACCCGCGGTCGTGAGCAGGGCTACCTGACTTACGCGGAGGTCAACGACCACCTGCCTGAGGATATTTCAGATCCTGAACAGGTGGAAGACATCATCCGCATGATCAACGACATGGGGATCAACGTATTCGAGAGTGCTCCGGATGCGGATGCCCTTCTGTTGGCGGAAGCCGACACCGACGAAGCCGCGGCCGAAGAAGCCGCTGCTGCGTTGGCGGCCGTTGAAACCGATATCGGCCGCACGACCGACCCAGTGCGCATGTACATGCGCGAAATGGGTACGGTCGAGCTCCTGACCCGCGAAGGCGAAATCGAAATCGCCAAGCGTATCGAGGAAGGCATCCGTGAAGTGATGGGCGCTATTGCCCACTTCCCGGGCACAGTTGACTACATCCTCGGTGAATACGACCGCGTCACCACCGAAGGTGGCCGTCTGTCCGATGTTCTCAGCGGTTACATCGACCCTGACGACAATATCGCCGCTCCGACCGAAGAAGTGCCGATCCCTGGCGCCAAGGCCGCTGCCACGAAGGAAGAGGCCGACGACGAGGAAGAAAGCGACGATAGCAGTGACGATGAGGAAGAGACCGAGAGCGGTCCGGACCCAGTCGTTGCAGCCCAGCGTTTCGGCGCGGTATCGGATCAGCTCGCCATCACCCTCAAGGTGCTGAAAAAGCATGGCCGCAGCCACGCCGAGAGCATCGGTGCAATGCAGGCCCTGGCCGATCTGTTCATGCCGATCAAGCTGGTGCCCAAGCAGTTCGAGGTGCTGGTCGAGCGCGTTCGTGATGCCCTGGCCCGCCTGCGTCAGCAAGAGCGTGCCATCATGCAACTGTGCGTACGTGATGCGCGCATGCCGCGTGCCGACTTCCTGCGCCTGTTCCCGAGCAACGAGACCGACCAGACCTGGAGCGGTGACCTGGCCAAGCGCAACACCAAATGGGCTGCTGCCCTGGGTGAAAAGGACGCCGCCATCGTCGCCTGCCAGCAAAAGTTGATCGACCTTGAGACCGAGACCGGCCTGACCGTTGCCGAGATCAAGGACATCAACCGCCGCATGTCCATCGGTGAGGCCAAGGCTCGCCGCGCCAAGAAAGAAATGGTCGAGGCGAACCTGCGTCTGGTGATTTCCATCGCCAAGAAGTACACCAACCGCGGCCTGCAGTTCCTCGACCTGATTCAGGAAGGCAACATCGGCCTGATGAAAGCGGTGGACAAGTTCGAATACCGTCGCGGTTACAAGTTCTCGACCTACGCCACTTGGTGGATTCGTCAGGCGATTACCCGCTCGATCGCCGACCAGGCACGCACCATTCGTATCCCGGTGCACATGATCGAGACGATCAACAAGCTCAACCGTATTTCCCGGCAGATGCTGCAGGAAATGGGTCGCGAACCGACCCCGGAAGAGCTCGGTGAGCGCATGGAGATGCCTGAGGACAAGATCCGCAAGGTCTTGAAGATCGCCAAAGAGCCGATCTCCATGGAAACCCCGATCGGTGACGATGAAGATTCGCACCTGGGCGACTTCATCGAGGACTCGACCATGCAGTCCCCGATCGACGTGGCCACGGTCGAAAGCCTCAAGGAAGCGACTCGCGACGTGCTTTCGGGCCTGACCGCACGCGAAGCCAAGGTGCTGCGCATGCGTTTCGGTATCGACATGAACACCGACCACACCCTCGAAGAAGTGGGCAAGCAGTTCGACGTGACCCGTGAACGGATCCGTCAGATCGAAGCGAAGGCGTTGCGCAAATTGCGCCACCCGACGCGCAGCGAGCACCTGCGATCCTTCCTCGACGAGTGATGAAAAACCCCGGCCCAGGCCGGGGTTTTTCTTATGTGACAAAAGGTCGTGGCAAGTAGCTACCCTTCGCGGCGATTGCCCGTCTACACTCGAATTCAGACCACCTGAATGCGAGGCTGCCATGCCGCCAATGCCGGCCATTCTGTTGCTGCTCCTGATCCTGTGGAACACAACGGCCGGCGCCCTGACCCTGACAGACGAGGAAAAAAACTGGCTCGCTGCCCACCCGCAGTTGAAGCTGGGCGTCGACGCCTCCTGGCCACCGTTCGAATTTCGTGACCAGCAAGGCCGGTACCAGGGATTGGCCGCCGATTACATCGCCATGCTCCAGGACCGTCTGGGCGTGGCATTCAAGCCGGTCGAACCCAGCACCTGGACCGAGGTACTTGAACAGGCGCGCGAAAGCCGCATCGACCTTTTACCCGGCGTCATGTCAACCCCCGAACGCCAGGGCTTCCTGGCTTTCACACGCCCTTATCTGGATTTCCCCATCGTCATCCTGGCCCATGAAGGCGGCCAGCAACCCCGCACACTGAAGGACCTGTACGGCCTGAAAATCGCTGTGGTGGAGAATTACGCTCCACACGAACTGCTGCGTACCCACCATCCAGATCTCAACCTGGTCGCCATGCCCAATGTCAGCTCGACCTTGCAGGCACTGGCCACCGATGAGGTGGATGCTGTGGTCGGTGACCTCGCCTCGAGCATCTGGAGCCTGCGCCAGCTCAAGCTGGACGGCCTTTATGTCAGCGGCGAAACGCCCTATCGCTATCAGCTGGCCATGGCCGCACCGCGCGACAAGAAGGTCCTGGTCGGCATCCTCGACAAGGTCATGGCCGACATGTCGAGTGACGAGATCAGGCAGATCCAGCAACGCTGGGTCGGCAATGTGGTCGATCAACGCACGTTCTGGAATGACATGCTCATGTACGGGCTGCCCGGCGTCCTTTTGCTGATCGCCATCCTGGCCGTGGTGATCCGCATCAACCGCCGCCTCAGCTCGGAAATATCCAGGCGCATTGCCCTGGAACAGGAACTGCGCAGCAGCGAGTACCACTACCGCGGGCTGATCGAAAGCCTCTCAGCCATCGCCTGGGAAGCTGACGCCAATGACTTCACCTATAGCTACGTCTCACCCCATGCCGAAGACCTGCTTGGCTACCCTTTGCATGAATGGCTCAAACCAGGCTTCTGGCGCAGTATCCTGCACCCGGAGGACGCACTCTGGGCCCAGGCCTACTGCGAAAGTGAAACAGCAGCCGGGCGCGACCACAGCCTCGATTACAGGGTGATGCGTGCCGATGGCCATTCACTCTGGGTGCGCAATATCGTCAGCATGATCGAGCACGGCCACCGGCCTGTGATGCGCGGGCTGATGATCGACATCAGTGAAACCAAGCGCACTGAAGACGCCCTGCGCCTGTCGGAGCAGAAGTTCGCTTCGGTATTCCAGCAATGCCCCGACATCCTGTTGATTGCGCGCCACAGTGATGGGTGCCTGCTGGAGGTCAACGAAGCTTTCGAGGAGCAGATCGGCCTGACCCCAGGTCAGGTGGTCGGCCGCACCGCTACAGAGCTGAACCTGTGGGGTGCGCAAGGTGCCGGGCCATTGCTGCTCGAGCGCCTGCACCAGGGAGGTATCCGCAACCTGGAAATGAGCTTCCGTCGCAGCAATGGCCAATTGTTCACGGGCCTGACCTCTGCCGAAACCTTCGAGCTGGATGGCACCCTGGCTTTCGTCGTGGCGGTTCGCGACATCAGCCAACTGAAAGAAACCCAGCAGCAACTGCAAACCTCCGAAGAGAAATTCGCCAAGGCCTTCCACGCGTCTCCGGACGGCCTGCTGCTGTCGCGCCAGAGCGATGGCCTGCTGATCGAGGTCAACGAGGGCTTCTGCCGGCTGACTGGCTATGACCTCGATCCTGCCCTGGACCAGACGTCTTTCGACCTGGGCATCTGGGTCGACCTCAACGAACGTAAACGCCTGATCGCTCAACTCTCCCACGATGGTTTTGTGCGCGATTTCAGCTGCCATATCCGCCGCAGCGACGGGCAGATACGCCTTTGCGAGCTGTCCGCACGGCCACTGCCGATTGCCGGCGTCGACTGCATGCTGACCATCGCCCGCGACATCACCGAGCGCCACCTGATGCAGGAAAAACTGCAACTGGCCGCCACCGTGTTCGAAAACACCGCCGAAGGCGTGCTGATCACCGATATCGACCAGCGCATCAGCGCGGTAAACCGTGCGTTCAGCGAAATCACCGGCTACAACGAGACCGAAGCCCTGGGCCAGACTCCGCGCCTGCTTGCCTCCGGTCAGCATGACAGCGCCTTTTACGCCGCCATGTGGCATCAGCTCACAGCCGAAGGCCATTGGCAGGGCGAGATCTACAACAAACGCAAAAATGGCGAACTTTACCCGGGCTGGCTGACCATCAGCGCGGTGCGCAATAGCGACCGCGAGATCACCCACTTTGTCGCCGTGTT
This sequence comes from Pseudomonas sp. M2, assembly GCF_015751845.1. NCBI lineage: Bacteria > Pseudomonadati > Pseudomonadota > Gammaproteobacteria > Pseudomonadales > Pseudomonadaceae > Pseudomonas > Pseudomonas sp. M2. The sequence continues at coordinate 2,876,413 of NZ_JADOUD010000001.1, read as the reverse complement.
TGCCGACATCTCCAGCCTCAAGCACGCTCAGGCCAAGCTCGACTACCAGGCTCACCACGACCCGCTCACCGGCCTGCCCAACCGCGCGCTGTTCGAAAACCGCCTGCAGGCCGCGCTCACCTGCCCGCAAGCCTCCAACCGCCAGGGCGCTGTGCTGTTCCTTGACCTTGATCGCTTCAAGCACATCAACGACAGCCTCGGCCATCCGGTCGGCGACCTGCTGCTCAAGGGCATCGCCCAGCGTCTCAAGGAGCAAGTGCGCGACGTCGACACCGTGGCGCGCCTGGGTGGTGACGAGTTCATCATCCTGCTGCCCGGCCTGCACAAACCCAGTGACGCCAGCGCCATCGCCAACAAACTGCTGTCCTGCTTCAGCGCCCCCTTCCAGGCCGGCGAACACGAGTTTTTCACCAGCGCGAGTATCGGCATCAGCCTCTATCCCCAGGACGGCACCGACGTTGCCACACTGATCCGCAACGCCGACGCCGCCATGTACCGCTCCAAGGCCAAAGGCCGCAACCGTGTCGAAGCCTACACCCGTGACCTCACAGCCCAGGCCAGCGAACGTATTGCCCTGGAGCACGAGCTGCGCCGCGCCATAGAACGCAACGAAATGAGCCTGTGCTACCAGCCCAAGTTCAGCCTCAAGACCCAGACCCTGGTTGGCGCCGAAGCGCTGATCCGCTGGAGCCACCCCAGCTTCGGCGAGGTGCCGCCAGAGCACTTCATCCACCTCGCCGAAGAGAATGGCACCATCCTGCAGCTCGGCGACTGGGTGCTGGAGCAGGCCTGCCGGCAGATGCACCATTGGAAGAAGCACTACCAGGCCTTCGGCCCGCTGTCGATAAACCTCGCCGGGGCGCAGCTGCGCCACCATGGCCTGGCCAAGCGCATCGAGCAGTTGCTCAAGACCTACCAACTGAAGGCAGGCGACCTGCAGCTGGAAATTACCGAAAACTTCATCATGAGCCAGGCCGAAGAAGCCCTGGCCGTGCTGCACCAGCTAAAGCAGCTGGGTGTGCAATTGGCAATCGATGATTTCGGCACCGGTTACTCATCCCTGAGCTACCTCAAGCGCCTGCCACTGGACATCCTCAAGATCGACAAGTCGTTCATCCGCGGCTTGCCGGACGACCCGCACGATGCAGCCATCGCCCGCGCCATCATCGCGCTGGGGCGCAGCATGCAGTTGACCATCATTGCCGAAGGCGTGGAGAACCAGGCGCAGCAACGGTTCCTGGCCGCCGAAGGTTGTGAACAGATCCAGGGCTATATCGTCAGCCTGCCGCTGCCACCAGATGATTTTGCAGCGGCGTTTCTTCGCATAGCACTAACCGATCTTTCGGATGGCACGCTTTCGAAACCCTCGTTATAATCCGGGCACTTACTGAGGGCCTATAGCTCAGTTGGTTAGAGCAGAGGACTCATAATCCTTTGGTCCACGGTTCGAGTCCGTGTGGGCCCACCACCTTCAAAGCCGCGCATTGCGCGGCTTTTTCATGTCCGCTGTGCGCAGAAGGAAATAGCACGCCAGGGCTGTGAGGTAGGGCGCGCAAAAGCTAACAGCACCGGAAACCGATGCAGATGCTGAGCAATACCTGTGTCCTTGTAGCCCCTGAGCCACAAAATCACGCTGACCCACGCACTATGTAGCCTATGAGCTACAAAATTTGTCCCGGCGACACTTGTTCGAATGTAGCTTACGGGCTACATTTTACAGCATTACACCTATTTTTGATGCCCAAGGGCTACAAATGACTTCTCTCTACGATGTCTCCGAAATGCTGAAACAGGCGCGTGGTGAGGCGAAGCTGAGCCAGGAAGCGCTGGCCGGACGTGCCGGCGTCTCGCGCACGACCGTGGCACGTATGGAAACACTGGCCAAAGGCGATATGAGTGTTTCAGTGCTGGTTCGCCTGCTGGAAGCGGCCGGCTACGACCTGAAGCTAGTCAAAGCCGGACACCAGCGCACTGTTGAAGACATCCTCAGCGAGCAGCGGTCAGGGAGCGCGTGAGCATGATTCTCGATGTCCACGTCAGCTCAAGGCTGGTGGCCAAGCTCTATCGGGAGCGCGATGAATACGTGCTGAAATACCTGCCAGGCAGCGCAGCGGAAGACTTTGTCAGCCTGACTATGCCGGTTCGCGAAGAAGCATGGCGCTGGCCCCGTGACCTGTTCCCGTTTTTCCGCCAGAACCTGCCCGAAGGGTATTTACTGGGCGTTATCCGCGAAGAGTTCGGCCCGCTGCTTGATGGCACCGACCTGTCGCTGCTGGGCGTCGTGGGTGGCACCGGCATCGGCAGAGTCTCAGTGACGCCTGAAGGCGTCCAGCCTGGCGCCGAGATCGCCCCGCTCGAGATAGAACACCTACTCAAGGCAGAAAACACCAACGAACGCTTTGCCGCACTGGTGCGGCAATACGCGCGGGTAGCCGTGTCGGGGGTCGTGCCAAAGTTCATCTCCAGCGACGCCGCCGAACCTCGGGAGCCGCTGGGTAAACCGACACTGCGCACCGGTTCGCACATCATCAAGGGATCCGACGACACGACCCCTTTTCTAGGCTTCAACGAGTTCTACACCATGCGCGTACTGGCCCGGCTGAATGTCGTGCCTGTCGCCACCTGTCGTATGTCAGAAGACGGCAAAGTCCTGGTAGTGGATCGTTTCGACGTGGACGCGCACGGCATCCCCCGCTACGGAGTCGAAGACGCCTGTGGGCTGCTTGGTTTACCACCACATGAAAAGTACGCCCCCACCACCGAGCGGGTGTGGAAGGCCACGCGGGCCTATATCCCCGCTGATCGTCTGCAGACGCAACGCGAGCATCTAGGCTGGCAGCTGCTGACCAACTACGTGGTACGCAATGCTGATTGCCACGCGAAGAACATCGCGCTGTTTTACACCTCGCGTGCTGACGTGGCCTTTACTCCGGCCTATGACCTGGTGACCACTCAGGCCTACCCGCGCTTCGCCAGCAACCCACCTGGCCTGTCCGTAGGCGGCAGACAAACCTGGACACCGGGCCGTTCGCTGGAAACCTTTTTCAAAGCCGTCCTAGGTATTCCACCGCGCCAGTATGCCACCATGGTCGAGCAACTCTGCGAGTCCGCCGTAGCGGTCGGTAGAGAAGTGATCGAAGCCGCGAAAAACGAGCCTGCCTGGCGCGATGTGGCCAAACACATGGTGCATGCCTGGAACGAGGGAATGGAGACATTGCGCAGCCCCAACGCCGCCCCGCACTTTCGCGGCTTGGATACCGCCATTGAAGACGCCGGCTTCTCCGGGCCGCGCAAACCACAATGCAGCCGAGAGGTGATTGGCCGCTCTGAGTTGCTGGCAAAGAAGCGCTGAATTCATGGCGCAGGGCCAATGGCTGCAGATCCCCCCGAAGCTGTGCGCTAAGACGCCACAGTGAGCTGATTGGCCTTAACTATTCGACTCACGAAATGAGCCGAATACAGCCAATAAATATCATCGCGCCTTTACGCCAGATTTCGGTACTATTTGGTTAACTCAGGATTGCTGAAGGTTGGAAAATGGAATTCACCCCCGTCATTGCGCAAGTCTAAAGCATGCTGATCTGGTTTACTCCAGCAGCACTGTTGATCGGTCTACTTAAATCGCCCTGGAACAAGGGCCATATTGGCGAACTCCTGGTGCGACTGTTTACCCATTGGCAGCTGGATCAGCAGACCCACCGCCGCCTGCACAACGTCACCCTGAGCACACCCGACGGCACCACGCAGATCGACCACATATTCCTTTCGCCCTACGGCATCTCGTGCTGGAAACGAAGAACATGAGCGGCTGGATTGCGGATTCCACGCCATTCGGACACTCAGCCCACGAACATCCGGACACTCGTTCCACGCTCATTCGGACAGGCAGTCGGAGCGCAGGGACGCAGGTTTGCATTGTTAGTCTGAAGCCCCTGTCGTCGTCAATTTCGTTGCGCGCCTGCGCATCGATTCGCCCTTCAGTTCGATCCGGTAAGCGTTGTGCACCAGCCGGTCGAGGATCGCGTCGCCCAAGGTCGGATCGCCGATCAGTGCGTGCCATTTGTCTACCGGCATCTGGCTGGTCACCAGCGTCGAGCGGTTGCCGTAGCGGTCGTCCAGCAGTTCGAGCATGTCGCGCCGTTGTGCGGCGGTAAACGGCGCCAGGCCCCAGTCATCCAGGATCAGCAAGTCGGTCTTGGCATAACCCGCCATCTGGCCTTCTCGGCGGTACGTCGGGGTTCGAGGAAGCCAGGAAAGTAGCTGCCTTGGCGCAGCTTCGGGATCTTCAGGTCAACGTCGCCGGCGCGGGTTTGCCAAAGGCGATCACGGTAGCCATTACGGCTATTTGTCCGGTCTGGGCTTTTGACATCGAAGCCAGCACCGCACAGGCCTTCGACGTCGAACTCCATCATGCGCTGGGCAACGAACTGGATCATTTGCTTGAGCAGATCAGCATCTGCCCCTTTCTCAACCAACTCGGTCAATGCGATAGTGGGCTTGGTCATCGTGGTTTCTCTGGTGAATGTTAAGTCCGCAAACTCAACGTTAGCCAAGAACCACGATGACCATCCTCTTTCGCCCGCAGGGCGCCTTCGGCTGGTTCAGTTACACCACTTCCCGGGACACGATCGATATTGCGCACGGACAGGCCGGCGTCGAACTTTAGGCGTAGTACCTCTCGGATTTTACGCATGGATAAACGCTCCACGACGACCACTTCGCTTCGATAAAAGAGGCCGATGGTAGTGAATAATCCTGCGTTGCTGCCTGCCTGAAAGTGTCCGGATGGCCGTGGAATCGGTGTCCGGATACTTGTGGAATGAGTGTCCGGATCAACGTGGAATCAGTGTCCGGATGTTGGTGGAATGGGTGTCCGGATGGTCATGGAATCCCCAGTTCGCCACCTGGTTCAAGCTTGCGCGCAGGTCGGCACGCCTTGCGACGCAGGCGCATTTGTTGCTGAGCCTGGCTGGCAGAATAGGGCGAGGTACTGGCGGCGTTACGGCGAAGCTCACGACTAACGGTCGAGGGGCTGCGATCAAGCATCCGGGCGATCGCTCTTTGGCTCAGGCCCTGAAGCTGGCCGAACTGGATCGTGATGCGTTCTTTTATCGATTCAAGAGTGTTTCTGAATTGCTGGAAGCAGTCGCGTGAGCTGGCTCAACACCCACAAATCAGGTGCACTCATTAAGTCAGCCAACCTGGCTTTAAAATTAGACAGGGAGCCGAATAGCCGGCATTATCGGCTCACCAAATGAGCCGAATAAGCTCGTTAATCGGCTCAAAAAAGAGCACCCCTCCATGAATGAACCGCTCTGGATCTGGCAGCAGCCCAACTGGGCGCACTTTAGCTGGCAAGCCGATGCACTTGCCCCGCTGCTGCGCGCTTGCGGCCAGGCTCAAGGCCGCTTGCTCGGGATGCTGGGAGCTGTAAGTAGTGACACGCAAGTGCAGAGCAGCCTGGATGCCCTACTGCAGAATATCGTCACTTCATCCGCCATCGAGTGTGAGCAGCTGAATGTCGGCTCGGTGCGCTCGTCGCTGGCACGGCGCCTGGGGCTGAACGAGGAAGGTCGCACCACCTCTCGATCCGAAGGCCTGGCGCAACTGCTGCTCGATGCCACCCGCGCCTATCAGCAGCCGCTCGTTCTGCAGCGGCTGTTCGCCTGGCATGCTTGGCTGTTCCCCAGCGATGACCACTTGATGGCCCGCCCGCTACGCGTCGGCATGCTGCGCGGCGAAGAGCCCATGCAGGTAGTTTCCGGTCGTCTCGCGCGCCCTACCGTACATTTCCAGGCCCCACCTCGCGCCGGGCTGGAAGCGCAACTGGACGACTTCTTTGCCTGGTTCCAGAGCAGCCGCAGCGATGCGAGCCTCGACCCATTCTTGCGTGCCGGCATTGCGCACTTCTGGTTCGTTACCCTGCACCCATTCGATGACGGCAATGGTCGTCTTACACGCGCCATCACCGACTTGGCTTTGGCTCAGGGCGAACAGCAGGCTATCCGCTTTTACGCCATGTCGGCTAGCATCCTCGACGATCGTGCCGGCTATTACCGCATCCTGGAGGCCAGCCAGAAGGGCACGCTGGATATCACCGCCTGGCTGCAATGGTTCCTCGCAACGCTGCTCAAGAGTCTGGAGCAAGCCCTTGCTCGTATAGACCGCGTGCTGGCCAAGGCGCGCTTCTGGCAGGCTCACCGCAGCCAAGCTTTATCTGCCGAGCAGGTCAAAGTGCTTAACCGCCTGCTCGATGGCGGCGAGAGAGGTTTCGAGAACGGCATCAGCGCCGCGCAATACCAGGCCGTGGCCAAGGTCTCGAAAGCCACCGCCACGCGCCACCTGAGCGATCTTGTCGAGAAGGGCTGCCTTGCCCGACTGCCCGGCGGCGGGCGCAGCACGCGCTACCAGCTACAGCACCCGGAAAACGCTCAAGGCTGACCTCGCAGCGACAAAACAGCGCAACGCGACACGATCCTGCCATTACGCCAATTCGAGTCCGTGTGGACACCCGATACAAGAAAGCCGCGCGATTGCGCGGCTTTCTTCATTTTCAGGCTCTCAAGAATCCTGCCGTGGCTGTAGGTTCCGCTGGCGCGGGTTGTAGAAGGTGCTATCGGGAGGAATGTCTCGGGTCACCAGAGACATGGCCCCAATGACCACGTTGTTGCCGATGCTGATGTGGTCAGCAACGATGCAGCTATTGGCACCGAGGCTGACGTTCTCGCCTATGCACAGCGAGTAATGGTCCAGGCCAAGGGTCTTGATCCCGACCGAGCAATTCTGCCGTATGAAAAAATTACGCCCGATGCTTGCGTGGCGAGTGATCACCACGCCTGGCAGATGGGCGATACGAAGGCCGGGAGCTATTTGCGCGCCGATGTCGATGTCCACGGCGTACTTGAGATTGAGCCGCTGCTGCATGCTGCGGGCATACCGCCTGCTCAGGCCGCCGCGGGCATCAAGGTACTGCGCCAGGCGGTAGGCGAAAAGAAAGCGCAGCTTGTTGTCCTTGCGCGCACGTCGCAGCACGTTGAAGAACAGGCTGGTACGGCGCCCGGGCTTTTTCTTGTTGGAGACTTCCTGCCGCCAGCATTCCAGCAAAGTTTCGAAGTTCACACGGTGGGTCCACTAAAGTCTGCCAATTATCATGCCGCAATTAAGTCAGCCACGCAGCAGCACTTTGCCTTGCCCTGATTGGCGCTGCGTGGCTAGGCTACCAAGCCCACTGTAGAGACTCGCCATGTCGAATCCCCGCCCAATCGCCCTCGATGAAATCGATCACCAACTGATCGCCCTGCTGCAGATCAATGCCCGCGAAAGCGTCGCCACCCTTGCCCGCCATCTGGGTATCGCTCGCACCACCGTCAACTCGCGCCTGGCGCGGCTGGAGAAGGGAAAAGTCATCACCGGGTACGGCGTGCGACTGGGCCAGCGCCTGGTCGATGGCGGCCTGCAAGCCTATGTCGGGATCAAGGTGCAACCGCGCTCCGGCAAGGACGTGGTGCGGCGCCTGGCTGCCATGGGGCAAGTGCAGCAATTGTGCGCGGTCAGCGGTGAGTTCGATTACGTAGCGTGGCTGCGCAGCGATTCGCCAGAACAACTGGACCAACTGCTGGACCAGATCGGTAGCGTCGAGGGCGTGGAGAAGACCACCACCTCGATCATCCTCAGCAGCAAAGTGGACCGCGGCCAGCCCTTCTAGATGACAGCGGTACAGTTGCCGAGCAAAAATCGTCACAAGTATTTATAGCCATGTCGTTATGACGAAAAAAAAGCCAATACGACGGCATTTTGCATCTTAATTACGAACACCCCGCTCCCTAAAATGACCACCAGGCATCTCCTATACTCAGGCTCCGCCCCTGCGCAGCCGCTCTGGCAAGGTCACAGCAATGAACAAGAAAAACCGCCACCCGGCCGACGGCAAGAAACCCATCACCATCTTCGGCCCGGACTTCCCGTTCGGCTTCGACGACTGGCTGGAGCACCCGGCTGGGCTGGGCAGTATTCCGGCTGATCGCCACGGTGCGGAAGTCGCTATCGTCGGTGCCGGCATCGCAGGCCTGGTGGCGGCCTACGAGCTGATGAAGCTGGGGCTCAAGCCTGTGGTGTATGAGGCCTCGAAAATGGGTGGCCGACTGCGCTCGCAGGCCTTCAACGGCACCGACGGGGTCATCGCCGAGCTCGGCGGCATGCGCTTTCCGGTGTCCTCCACCGCCTTCTACCACTATGTGGACAAGCTGGGCCTGGAAACCAAGCCCTTCCCCAACCCGCTGACACCGGCATCCGGCAGCACGGTGATCGACCTGGAAGGCCAGACCTACTACGCCGAAAAAGTCAGCGATTTGCCCAAACTGTTCCACGAGGTAGCCGATGCCTGGGCCGACGCACTGGAAAGCGGCGCGCAGTTCGCCGATATCCAGCAGGCGATCCGCGATCGCGATGTTCCGCGCCTCAAAGCGCTGTGGAACAAGCTGGTGCCGCTGTGGGACGACCGCACCTTCTACGACTTCGTCGCCACCTCGCGCTCGTTCGCCCAACTGAGCTTCCAGCACCGTGAGGTGTTCGGCCAGGTCGGCTTCGGCACAGGCGGCTGGGACTCGGACTTCCCCAACTCGATGCTGGAAATCTTCCGTGTGGTGATGACCAACTGCGACGACCACCAGCACCTGATCGTCGGCGGTGTGGAGCAGGTACCGCAGGGCATCTGGCGCCATGTACCTGAGCGCTGCGCCCACTGGCCCGAGGGCACCAGCCTGAGCGCGCTGCATGGCGGCGCACCACGCACCGGGGTAAAGCGCATCGCCCGCGCAGCCGACGGGCGCCTGGCCGTCACCGACAACTGGGGCGACACCCGCCACTACGGCGCCGTGCTCGCCACCTGCCAGAGCTGGCTGCTGACCACCCAGATCGATTGTGAAGAATCACTGTTCTCGCAAAAGATGTGGATGGCCCTGGACCGTACCCGCTACATGCAGTCGTCGAAAACCTTCGTCATGGTCGATCGCCCGTTCTGGAAGGACAAAGACCCGCAAACCGGCCGCGACCTGATGAGCATGACCCTCACTGATCGGCTGACCCGCGGCACCTACCTGTTCGATAACGGCGACGACAAGCCCGGCGTGATCTGCCTGTCCTACGCCTGGATGAGCGACGCCCTGAAGATGCTCCCGCACCCAGTGGAAAAACGCGTGCAACTGGCCCTGGATGCACTGAAGAAGATCTACCCCAAGACCGATATCGCCGGGCATATCATCGGCGACCCGATCACCATTTCCTGGGAGGCCGACCCGCACTTCCTCGGTGCCTTCAAGGGCGCACTGCCTGGCCACTATCGCTACAACCAACGGATGTACGCGCACTTCATGCAGCAGGACATGCCAATGGAGCAGCGCGGGATGTTCATTGCCGGCGATGACGTGTCGTGGACCCCGGCCTGGGTCGAGGGGGCAGTGCAGACTTCGCTGAATGCGGTGTGGGGTATCATGAACCACTTCGGTGGCCAGACCCATCCGGACAATCCAGGCCCAGGCGACGTGTTCGACGAGATCGGGCCGATCGCCCTGGCAGACTGAGACAAGGAGGCAGCATGCGCATCGCTCTGTTCCAGGGCACGCCCAACCCGCTGGACGTGCCCGGCAACCTGCAACGGCTGCGCCACCAGGCGCAGTTGGCGGCCGAGCGCGGCGCGCAGTTGCTGGTGTGTCCGGAGATGTTCCTGAGCGGCTACAACATCGGGTTGGCACAGGTAGAACGCCTGGCAGAGGCCGATGATGGCCCGTCGGCCATGGAGGTGGTGGAGATCGCCCAGGCGCATCGCATCGCCATCGTCTACGGCTACCCCGAGCGCACTGACGATGGCGCGATCTACAACAGCGTGCAACTGATCGACGCCCATGGCCGCAGCCTGTGCAATTACCGCAAGACGCACCTGTTCGGTGAGCTGGACCGCGCCATGTTCAGCCCCGGTGCCGACCACTTTCCGGTGGTCGAGCTGGAGGGCTGGAAGGTGGGGCTGCTGATCTGCTACGACATCGAGTTTCCGGAGAATGCCCGGCGCCTGGCGCTGGATGGCGCTGAGCTGATCCTGGTGCCGACCGCAAACATGACCCCGTATGATTTTGTCTGTCAGGTGACCGTGCGCTCCCGGGCCCAGGAAAATCAGTGCTACCTGGTGTATGCCAACTATTGCGGGGCCGAGGGCGAGATCCAGTACTGCGGCCAGAGCAGCATCATCGGGCCGGATGGCAGCCTGCTGGCCATGGCCGGTCGGGATGAGTGCCAGCTGCTGGCACAACTGGAACATGAACAGGTGGTGCAGGGCCGCAAAGCGTTTCCTTACCTCGCAGATCTGCGCCAGGAATTGCACCTGCGGCGGGGCTGAGAACAGCCTTTGCCGGCGGTCAGGCCAACTAATTTGTTAGCATGAGTGCTTACCCCGGAGCCCCCATGCCTGATGCCACTCGCCACCTCGTATTAGCCAACGGCCTGCAGCTCACCCTGCGCCATGCCCCGCGGCTCAAGCGCTCGGCTGCTGCGCTGAGGGTCCACGCGGGCAGCCACGATGCTCCGGCAAAATGGCCTGGGCTCGCGCACTTTCTCGAGCATCTGTTCTTCCTCGGCACTCCTCGATTCGCCTTGGATGACGGCCTGATGCGCTACGTCCAGACCCTCGGCGGGCAGGTCAACGCCAGCACCCGCGAACGCACCACAGATTTCTTCTTTGAAGTCCCGCCCGCAGCCTTGGCCGGCGGGCTGGAGCGCCTTTGCCAGATGCTCGCCGAACCCGACCTGGGTAGCGAACGCCAGCGCCGCGAGCGTGAAGTGATCCATGCCGAATTCATCGCCTGGTCGCGCAACCCTAAGGCCCAGAAGGATTTTGCCCTGCTGCAATCAGTGTCGGCTGGCCATCCGCTAGGCGGTTTTCATGCTGGCAACCGGTATACCCTGGCGTTGCAGGATCCTGCCTTTCAGCGGGCCCTCACAGATTTCCATCAACGCTACTACCACGGTGGCCAGATCACCTTGAGCCTGTGTGGGCCGCAACCGCTGGATGAGCTCGAACAGCTTGGCAGGCACTACGCTGGTTTGTTTGCCTTCGGCGAACGCACGCCACAAACACCGCCACCTGCCCTGTCGAACACGAACACAGCCCTGGTATTCACCCATGAAAACCTGCCCCTTGGTGGCGAACGAGCATTGGAGTTGCTGATTGCCGGTTTGAGCGACAGCAGGCCGGGCACCTGGCTGGATGCACTGCGCCAGCGCAGCTGGCTGCAAACTTTCAAGGCAGAAATGCTGTACGCCTTCGCCGGGCAGATGCTCTGGCACATCGAGCTCGAACTCAGCGCAGACGCCTGCGCAGAGGAAGTACACGCCCTGCTGCACGGATGGTTCGGCTTTATCCGGCAATCCGGCCCGGCGGACCTGAACGCCGAGTTCGGCCTTCTGCAACAGAGCCGCGAACGCAACGCCAGCCCCCTCGAGTTGGCCCGCCGTGACAGCGCAGGCCAGCCATTGGCGGCACTTGATGCACAAGCACTCTGCGCACTTCAGGCACTGCTCGAAGGCCTGCCATCGCGCAAGCATGGGCAATGGCAGCTGCCAGCACCCGAGCCTTTGCTGTTTACCGGCTTGCCCCCCACGCAGACGCCTCAATTGCCTGCAGCGCTGACGGTCAGTGAACAACTGCCGGCGGCACGCCAATACGGGGCAGTTCACCTGCGCTGGCAAGTGCCTTCGGCCCTGCGCCAGGGCTTGCACGCCGTGCTCGAACGCGCCCTGCAGCCGCTACAGGCGCGATGCGAGCGTGCCGCGTTGCAACTGCAGTTCAGTGCCGCAGGCGAAAATTGGCAGCTGCGTTGCACTGGCCTGCCCGCAGCGGTCACGAGGGCCGTCGAACTCGCGATGGCGTGCTTGCGTTCGCCCGCTGACTGGGAGCCTGCGACACAACAGCCCCCCTTGCTGATCCCGATCAGGGCCCTGCTCAACCAACTGCCAGATGCACTCACCGGCGCAGTGCCAAAGCCCGAACCAACCCGCGCGCTCAATCAACAGGCACTCGACGATGCATGGCAGCACAGCCGATGGCATGGCCTGGCTGTGGGGTTCGACGCAACCGCCCTGCAGGCCCTGAGCGCAGCATTGCAAGGCTGCCCCGGGCAGTTTGGCATGCCGGTACCTCCGCCCGACTGGCACGGCCGCCGCTGGCATCACGCCAAGGTGCCGGGCAGCGAACCCGCACTGTTGCTTTTTTGCCCCGTGCCTGACCATCAGCAAGCCTGCGGCCGGCTTCTCGCCCAGTTGCTGCAAGGGCCCGTGTACCAAAGGCTACGGGTGGAATTGCAGCTGGGTTACGCCGTATTCAGTACCTTTCGTCAGGTCGAGGGCATCGGCGGGCTGCTGTTCGGCGTGCAATCGCCCCGTGCCACCCACGCCGAGATCCTCGGTCACCTGCTCACCCTCCTGCGCCAAGGTGTATGTCTCGACGCTGCTGCACGGCAAAGGTTGGCGGCGCAGTTCGACGAGCCAGCCATGGCCAACGCGGAGCTTGCCGATTGGGCATGGCAGACACACTTGGCTACACTACCCGACGATCTGCCCGCGTTACGCGTGGCTATCCTGAAGACGCAACAGGCGCATCTGGACGATTTGCTGGGCCGCTTGCTCGCAGCCGATTCACCCTTGCTCTGCCTGGCCAATGGGCCTGCGCCAGCGGGGGCCTGGCACTGATCCGGGGTCAATTGTTACGTATACCGCAAGGGCGCTTTTCGAAGAATTAACCTTTCGGTACAAGATTTTCTTGTAAGATAACGCTATCTCAGCCGCCGGAACCTTCGGCGCGAGGCGACGCCAAACAAATAGCTGAACCCTCTACCCTAACCCGGAAGGAGCAAAAACCATGTGGACCAAACCTGCATACACTGACCTGCGTATCGGCTTCGAAGTGACCATGTACTTCGCAAGCCGCTAAGCACTGCCTGCGTTTCAACGCCTCGGCCAGCCGGGGCGTTGTCGTTTTTTCGGCTACGGTTCTTCGGACAGTTCGGATAGAGAGCAACCATGTACATCCAGATTCTCGGTTCCGCCGCCGGCGGTGGCTTCCCGCAGTGGAACTGCAACTGCGCCAACTGCAAGGGCTATCGCGATGGCAGCCTGCGCGCCACGGCACGCACCCAGTCGTCGATTGCCCTGTCCGACGACGGTGTGCACTGGATCCTGTGCAACGCCTCACCCGACATCCGTGCCCAACTGCAGGCCTTCGCGCCAATGCAGCCGGCCCGTGCCCTGCGCGACACCGGCATCAATGCCATCGTCCTGCTCGACAGCCAGATCGACCACACCACCGGCCTGCTCAGCCTGCGCGAAGGCTGCCCGCATCAGGTCTGGTGCACCGACATGGTCCATCAGGATCTCACCACCGGCTTCCCGCTGTTCAACATGCTCAGCCACTGGAACGGTGGCCTGCAGTGGAACCGCATCGAGCTCGAGGGCAGCTTTGTCATCCCGGCCTGCCCCAACCTCAGGTTCACTCCGTTCCCGCTGCGCAGCGCCGCACCGCCTTACTCCCCGCACCGCTTCGACCCACATCCGGGCGACAACCTGGGGCTGCTGGTGGAAGACACCCGCACCGGCGGCAAGCTGTTCTACGCGCCCGGCCTGGGCCAGGTCGACGACAAGCTGCTGGCAATGATGCACGGCGCTGACTGCCTGCTGGTCGACGGCACGCTGTGGGAGGATGATGAAATGCAGCGCCGCGGCGTCGGCACCCGCACTGGCCGCGAAATGGGTCACCTGGCGCAGAACGGCCCCGGCGGCATGCTCGAGGTGCTGGACGGTTTCCCACGCCAGCGCAAGGTACTTATCCACATCAACAACACCAACCCGATTCTGGACGAAGACTCCCCCGAACGCGCCGAGGTCCAGCGCCGCGGTGTGGAAGTCGCCTTCGACGGCATGAGCATCGAGTTGTAAGGAGGCCCGATGAGCGAGGCACTGCCACTGTCGCCTGCCGAATTCGAGCAGGCCCTGCGCGCCAAGGGCGCCTACTACCACATTCATCACCCCTATCACGTGGCGATGTACGAAGGGCGCGCTACCCGCGAACAGATCCAGGGCTGGGTAGCCAACCGCTTCTACTACCAGGTGAACATCCCGATGAAGGATGCCGCGATCCTGGCCAACTGCCCGGACCGCGAAGTGCGCCGCGAGTGGATCCAGCGCCTGCTCGACCACGACGGAGCCCCGGGCGAAGACGGTGGTATCGAAGCCTGGCTGCGCCTGGGCCAGGCCGTGGGGCTCGACCCGGACCAGCTGCGTTCCCAGGAGCTGGTGCTGCCAGGTGTGCGCTTCGCCGTCGATGCCTACGTGAACTTCGCCCGCCGTGCCAGCTGGCAGGAAGCGGCCAGCAGCTCGCTGACCGAACTGTTCGCCCCACAGATCCACCAGTCGCGGCTGGACAGCTGGCCGCAACACTACCCGTGGATCGATCCTGCCGGCTACGAGTACTTCCGCACCCGCCTGGGCCAGGCCCGGCGCGATGTCGAGCACGGCCTGACGATCACCTTGCAGCACTACACCACCCGGGCGGGCCAGGAGCGTATGCTGGAAATCCTGCAGTTCAAGCTGGATATCCTCTGGAGCATGCTCGACGCCATGAGCATGGCCTACGAGCTGCACCGCCCGCCGTATCACACCGTCACCCAGCAACGGGTATGGCACAAGGGGATTGCCCTATGAGTTTCGACCGCAAGCAAGTGCCGAACTGGCGCCCCGGTTACCGGTTCCAGTACGAACCGGCGCAGAAAGGCCACGTGCTGCTCTACCCTGAGGGCATGATCAAGCTCAACGACAGCGCCTCCCTCATAGGCGGCCTGATCGACGGCAAACGTGATGTGAACGCGATCATCACCGAGCTCGAACAGCAATTCCCTGGTGTGCCCGAAGTCGCTGATGACATCGAGCAATTCATGGAGGTGGCCCGTGGCGAACACTGGATCACACTCGCCTGAGGTACCGGTCGGCCTGCCGCTGTGGCTGCTGGCCGAACTGACCTATCGCTGCCCGCTGCAGTGCCCGTACTGCTCCAACCCCCTCGACTTCGCCGAACAGGGCAAGGAGCTGTCGACCGCGCAGTGGTTCAAGGTGATGGCCGAGGCCCGTGAAATGGGTGCCGCGCAGATCGGCTTTTCCGGCGGTGAGCCGCTGGTGCGCCAGGACCTCGCCGAGCTGATCGGCGAAGCGCGCCGGTTGGGTTACTACACCAACCTGATCACCTCCGGCATCGGCCTGACCGAGGCACGTATCGCCAACTTCAAGGACGCCGGCCTGGACCACATCCAGATCAGTTTCCAGGCCAGCGACGAGCAGGTGAACAACCTGCTGGCGGGGTCGAAAAAGGCCTTCGCACAGAAGCTGGAGATGGCCCGGGCAGTGAAAGCCCATGGCTATCCGATGGTGCTCAACTTCGTCACCCACCGGCACAACATCGACAAGATCGACCGCATCATCGAGCTGTGCGTAGCGCTGGAAGCCGACTTCGTCGAACTTGCAACCTGCCAGTTCTATGGCTGGGCGCACCTCAACCGCCTGGGCCTGCTGCCGACCCGTGAGCAGCTTGAGCGCGCTGAACGCATCACCAACGAGTACCGTGCAAAGCTCAAGGCCGAAGGCAACCCGTGCAAGCTGATCTTCGTCACGCCGGACTACTACGAGGAGCGCCCCAAGGCCTGCATGAATGGCTGGGGCAGCCTGTTTTTGACCATCACGCCGGACGGCACTGCCCTGCCCTGTCATGGCGCACGTCAGCTGCCGGTGCAGTTCCCGAATGTCCGCGATCACGACCTCAAGCACATCTGGTACGACTCGTTCGGCTTCAACCGTTTCCGTGGTTATGACTGGATGCCCGAGCCCTGCCGCTCGTGCGACGAGAAAGAAAAGGACTTCGGCGGCTGCCGCTGCCAGGCCTTCATGCTCACCGGCGATGCCAGCAACGCCGACCCGGTGTGCGCCAAGTCGAGCGACCACGGCATCATCCTCAAGGCCCGCGAGGAGGCAGAAACAGCCGACCTCGCCATTGAACAGATGACCTTCCGTAATGAGCGCAACTCACGTGTCATTGCCCGCGGGTGAATTCAGTGCCGCGCAGGCTGTCGCCGCCGGCACCGATTTCGCCGAACTCAAAGCCAGCCCCCAAGGCCTGTTCTGGAATGAATTTCGCCCGGCCGACGGTGCTTGCCGCATCTGGTGCTGGCGTGACCAGCAGGCACGCTGCCTCACGCCTGACGGCTTCAGCGTGCGCAGCCGGGTCTATGAATACGGTGGAGGCAGTTTCTGCCTGAGCGATGACGCAGTGGTGTTCGTCAACGAGAAGGACCAGCAGATCTATCACCAGGGACTTGATGGCGCGCCACCGCATGCGTTGACCCAGAATGCCCAATGCCGTTACGGCGACCTGCAATGGCACGACGGCCAAGTGCTGGCGGTCGAGGAGTGCCATGGCGAGAGTGTGGAACATCGCCTGGTGGCATTGGGTGAGACCGCCGTTGAAGTGCTCGCCGCAGGCGCTGATTTCTATGCATCCCCCACGATCAGCGCCGATGGCACACGCCTGGCCTGGATCGAATGGGACCGGCCGGCGCAGCCATGGACAGTCACACGGCTGATGTGTCGCGAACGGCAAAGTGACGGTAGCTGGGGCGCGGCGCGCTGCATCGCGGCGAATGACGAGTCCCTCCAGCAACCTCGCTTCGACGCGCAAGGGCGCTTGTACTGCCTGTCCGACCGTAATGGTTTCTGGCAGCCCTGGGGCGAGTTGGGCGGGCTATGGCAAGCCTTGCCCGCCGAGCCTGCAGACCACGCTGCCGCACCCTGGCAACTGGGCAACAGCACCTGGCTGGCAATCGGACCACAAAGCTACCTGGCCAGCTGGTTCGAAGGTGGCGTTGGGCAACTCGGGCTACGCACCGTCGACGGCCAGATGGAGCGTTTCGCCAGTGCCTATAGCCGTTTTCGTAGCCTGGCCATCGACGCCGGGCATCTCTACGCAATCGCTGCCTCGCCGATCAGCCCGCCAGCCGTCATTGCCATTGACCGGGCAAGCCACGAAGTACGGGTTCTGGCAGGCGGCGCCGAGTTACTGCCAGCCGATTGCATCAGCCAGCCGCAATCCATCCTCTACGACAGTGGCGGCGAGGTTTCCCATGGTTTCTTTTACCCGGCAGCCGGCGCCAAAGGGCCTTCCCCGCTGGTGGTGTTCATCCATGGTGGGCCAACCTCAGCCTGCTATCCGGTCCTGGACCCACGGGTTCAGTACTGGACCCAGCGTGGCTTCGCCGTTGCCGACCTGAACTATCGGGGCAGTACTGGTTATGGTCGCGAATATCGCCAGGCCCTGCACTTGCGCTGGGGCCAGAGCGATGTACAGGATGCCTGCGCGGCGGTCGAACACCTGGCCGAACGCGGTTTGATAGACCCCCGCAAAGCCTTCATACGTGGCGGCAGTGCCGGCGGTTATACCACCCTGTGCGCCCTGGCGTTCCATGACGTCTTCCGTGCCGGTGCCAGCCTCTACGGGGTGAGTGACCCGGTTGCGCTTGGCCGCGCCACGCACAAGTTCGAAGGCGATTACCTCGACTGGCTGATCGGTGACCCGCAACAGGATGCCGAGCGCTATCGCCAACGTACTCCACTGCTGCATGCCGAGCAGATCAACGTACCGGTGATTTTCTTTCAGGGTGAACTGGATGCTGTGGTGGTGCCGGAGCAGACGCGCTCGATGCTTGAAGCGTTAACGGCCAATGGCATCGAGGCCGAGGGGCACTTCTATGCGGGCGAACGGCATGGCTTTCGAAAGGCCGAAAACCTTGCACATGCCCTTGAGGAGGAATGGAAATTCTATTGCCGGGTGCTGGCCCTGTGAAACCTGGGGCCGCGATGCGGCCCCAGCAGATTCAGCGCTTGGCGATGATATACACCGCATGCACGATACCCGGAATGTACCCCAGCAAGGTCAGCAGGATATTCAGCCAGAACGCCCCGCCGAAGCCGACCTGCAGAAACACACCCAGCGGCGGCAGGATGATGGCGATGATGATGCGAATGATGTCCATGCAAGTTTCTCCTCAAAGGGTCTAAACAGAGACTAGCTGGGCATCACAGAGGTTCCACTGGTGCACGTCGCGGTTTTTTGCAGGCCGCAGCCGCCTCGCAAAGGCCTGCCACACCACAAAAAAAACGCCCCGGGCCAAATGAATCAGGCCAGGGGCGATGCGCAGGAACGCCAGACGGTTCGTAGAATTCTTATCAGGCCGAGACTTCACGGCGGGCATGCTGCTGCGCGTGCAGGCGTGCGAAGGCCCGGGCCAGGCGCAGGAGCATTTCATCGATATTGCCTTTGCTCACCGTCAGCGCCGGTGTAAAACGCACCACATCGGCCTGCGGCGCATTCAATAGCAGGCCCTCGTGCAAGGCTGCCTGCACCAGGTCCTTGGCCAGATGTTCCTGCAACTGAAGCGCCCAGAGCAGCCCTTGGCCGCGCACTTCGCCCTGGCCATAGCGGCCGGCCAGGCGGCTCAGGCCATCGCGCAGATGGCGGCCACTGTCCTGGACATGCTCGAAAAAGCCCGGCTCCAGTACGGTATCCAGTACCGCAAGGCCTGCAGCGCACATCAGCGCATTACCGTGGTGGCTGCCCTCCAGCTCGCCGGGGGCCGCGCAGCAAGCGGTACCACGAGCAAGCAAGGCCGCCAGCGGCACGCCGGCTCCCAGGCCTTTGCCCAAGGTAATGATGTCAGCGCGCACCCCGTAGGTTTCCTCGGCCAGCAATGCTCCGCAGCGGCCAATGCCGGTCTGCACCTCGTCAAGGATCAGCAGGATGCCCAGCTCACGGCACAACCGCTCGACGCCTTTGAGGTATTCCCTTGTCGCGGGAATCACGCCTGCCTCGCCCTGGACCGGCTCGAGCATGATTGCCACAGTTCGCGAGTCGACTTCTGCATGCAGCGCCGCCAAGTCATTGAATGGCACTTTGCTGAAACCCGGCAGGCCGGGTTCACAGCGGTTGCACGGCAGCGGATCGGATGCCGACAGGGCCCCCAGGCTGCGGCCATGGCAGCCCTGGCTGGCAGTGATGATGTGATAAGCGCCGTTGCGGTGCAGCTGGCCCCATTTGCGCGCCAGCTTGATCGCCCCCTCGCAGGCCTCGGCGCCACTGTTGAGCAGGTACGCCTGATCGCTACCGGTGCTCTGGCACAAGCGGTTGGCCAGCGTCAGCAAACCACGGCTATGGAAACCGGCCCCTGGGTTGATCAACGCCTGGGCCTGATTGCCCAGCGCCTTGACCAACACGCTGGGGCTGTGGCCCAGGCTGTTTACCGCGCCGCCCTGGGTAAAATCCAGGTAAGCATGCCCTTGGTTGTCCCACAACCAGGAGCCTTGGCCACGCACGAACACTTGTGGCGCACGTTCGGCGCCGGGCATCAGGCGCTCGCGGGACAACGCCGATGCGTCTGGCACGCTTACCGGCGCACGCTTGGGCACGACAGCCGCGGCGGGGGCCGATCGGCGCAGGTTGAACAGGTTCATCGGGGGCTCCGGCCAGTCACGGCAAAGGGCAACGTCCGGTCTTGGCGCCGGCGCTTGATAATTTTGCCTTTCCTATCAAAAGTGTTTCTCAAACGGGGTAACAATGCGCGAATTGATCGCTGTAACCCGCTGGAATACGGCGATAGACTAGGCCTCGGCGGCGCTTGCGGCCATTCCGTTTTTTCAGCTTTTTCGATAAGTAATACTTATGGATTTTCGCCAACTGCGTTATTTCGTCGCGGTGTATGAAGAAGGCCATGTCGGCCGCGCTGCTGAACGCCTGTCACTGTCTCAGCCGGCCCTCTCGCAGCAGATCCGCCAGCTTGAGCACAGCCTTGATCTGAGCCTGTTCGAGCGCAGCAACAAGCGCCTGCTGCCGACCTTGGCGGCCCACACCCTGTACAACCACGCCCTGCCCCTGCTCGATGGGCTGCAGCGCGCCCACGAAGCGATGCGCAACTTCAAGGGCCAGTCCTTGCGCACGCTGGCCATCGGCGTACTACAGACGGTTCGGCCGAGCCTGGTGCCGCAGTTGCTTGAGCGGTTGCGCAAGGCCCAACCGCATCTTGTGGTACAGATCTATGAGCTGTCGGGGCTGGAAATCGAACGACGCCTGCTCAACGGCAACCTGGATATCGGTATCAGCTACCTGCCGCCACGCCAACCTGGGCTACACGGCTTGCTACTGTACGAAGATGAACTGCAGCTGGTGATCCCTGATACCCATCCGTTGAAGGACTTCAAGAAAGTCTCTATCAGACAAGCTGCAGAACTGCCGATGCTGATGCTTGGCGAGGAGTTCCAGATCCGCCAGATCTGGAAGCAACAGTTGGCCAGCCTGGGGCGCAGGCCGCAGGTTCAGGCGGAGATGAACAACATGGGCGGCATTCTCGACAGCCTGGCCCACACCGCACTGGCCACTATCCTGCCTGGCCGCGCCAAGGAGGCTGCCGACGATGACCAAGGGTTGCTGTGGAAACCATTGAGCGAGCCGCGGGTGCCGTTGAAGGTTGGCCTGGTATTTCGCGATGCCCAGCGCCAGCAGGCATCGGTCGAGTTGCTGCGCACGCTGCTCGAGGAAGAAGCCGACACACGGCAACTGGGGGCTTCACCGCTGGATGTGCTTGGCTGAAATACACGCGCGCAAAGAAAACCCCGCCGAAGCGGGGTTTTCCCAGACTTTTTCCCTGTGACATCCCTATCGCCCCACCGTCCTGGCAGGAAATCCTTCGTTTGTCCCTGTTCTGTCCTTTGCGCTTCCTGCGCAACGTCCATGTAGCAAGATTAGCCGTGGATCCAATCTGACACCAGTGGCGAAAAGTCACCGCGTGATGTAGGAAAATGCTTACAAACAACGTTCATCAACAAACGGCGGGCGTGTATCCCAGTCGTCAGAACTGCTCGGCATCCAGCAAGTACAACGACTCGCTCCCCGCCTTGACCGAAGCCACCAGCGAATCCACCCGCGGCAGCAGCCTGGCGAAGTAGAACCGCGCCGTCCCCAGCTTGGCCGAGTAGAACGCCTCATCGCCCTCGCGCGCCTTGGCCGCCCGCGCCATCAACGCCCACATGTAGGCATAGGCGACATAGCCAAAGGCATGCAGGTACTCGACCGACGCAGCACCAATCTCATTCGGGTTGCCCTTGGCCTGCTCCAGTACCCACTCGGTAAGGCCGTCGAGTTGATCGAGGTAGGCACCCAGCGGTTTGGCGAACTCATCCAGGTCGCCACCCGCGCTGGCAATGAACTGGCGAATCTCCTCAGAGAACAGCTTGTAGTAGGCACCACCACTGGCCACCACCTTGCGGCCCATCAGGTCCAGGGCCTGAATACCGTTGGTGCCTTCATAGATCTGGGTAATGCGCACATCGCGTACCAGTTGCTCCTGGCCCCACTCGCGAATGTAGCCATGGCCACCGAACACCTGCTGGCCATGCACCGCACACTCAAGGCCCAGGTCGGTGAGGAACGCCTTGGCTACCGGCGTCAACAGCGCCACCAGCTCTTCACTGCGTTTGCGCGTACCCGGCTCTTCGCTGTACTTGGCGCTGTCCAGCTGCATTGCCACGTACGTGGAGAAGGCGCGGCCACCTTCGATCAGCGCTTTCATGGTCAGCAGCATGCGGCGCACAT
This sequence comes from Pseudomonas sp. M2, assembly GCF_015751845.1. NCBI lineage: Bacteria > Pseudomonadati > Pseudomonadota > Gammaproteobacteria > Pseudomonadales > Pseudomonadaceae > Pseudomonas > Pseudomonas sp. M2. Next base: position 2,854,692 of record NZ_JADOUD010000001.1, on the reverse strand, counting down.
CCGGGTGGACGATGATCGGGTCGGCCGCCTTTTCCTTGGCCTGCGGGCCGGTGGGCGCACGGCTCTGCAAACGGTCGCGGGCATACTCGACGGCATTCTGGTAGGAGCGTTCGGCCGTGGCCAACCCCTGAATGCCCACGCCCAGGCGCTCGTAGTTCATCATGGTGAACATCGCCGCCAGGCCCTTGTTCGGCTCGCCGACGATGTAACCTACAGCTTCATCGAAGTTCATCACACACGTTGCCGAAGCCTGGATACCCATTTTGTGCTCGATCGAGCCACAGGTAGCCGGGTTACGTGCCCCAAGGCTGCCGTCATCGTTGACCAGGAACTTGGGCACCAGGAACAGCGAGATGCCCTTTGGCCCGGCCGGTGCGTCAGGCAGCTTGGCCAGCACCAGGTGGATGATGTTTTCGGTCAGGTCGTGTTCGCCGCCAGTAATGAAAATCTTGGTGCCGCTGACCTTGTAGCTGCCATCGGCCTGGGGCTCGGCCTTGGTCCGGATGATGCCAAGGTCGGTACCGGCATGCGGCTCGGTCAGGCACATGGAACCTGCCCACACGCCGGAATACATGTTCGGCAGGTACTTTTCCCTGAGCGCTTCGCTGGCGTGGGCGTTGATCGACAGGCAGGCACCCGCAGTCAGCATCGGGTACAGGCCGAACGCCAGGCTCGACGCGTTGACCATTTCTTCAACCTGGGCCGAAATCGCCTTGGGCATGCCCATGCCACCGTACTGGGGATCGCCGCCCACACCCACCCAGCCGCCCTCGGCGTAAGTGTTGTAGGCCTCGATGAAGCCAGCCGGGGTGCTTACCGCACCGTTTTCCCAGTGACAGCCCTCTTCGTCAGCCGCTCGGCTGAGCGGGGCGATGGACTTGCTGGTGACCTTGCCTGCTTCTTCCAGCACGGCAAGTGCGGTTTGCGCATCGACCGTTTGGGCCAGCTCAGGCAATTGCGCCCACAGCTCTGCCACGTTGAAGACTTCATTCAGAACGAAGCGCATGTCGCGCAGCGGCGCTTTATATTCAGCCATGACAACCTCTCGCTGGTGGGGTCGGGGCGGTCTCGAAGGACCGCAGCACGGGGTTGAATCCAGTGTAACCGAACAACTTTTGCGAGACATAGGGTCATCACGCGACCATATAGTCAATTATGGTCACGCAGTGCGAACGGCTCCGCGCCGTGATTGTTGGCCGTAAACCATGACACAGTTACGGCCGGCACCTTTGGCGCTGTAAAGCGCCTGGTCGGCTGACTTGAGCACTTCTTCGGGGTTGCGGTGTTCGATAAGGCGTTCAGCGACGCCGATACTGATGGTCACCGATACCGTGCCAGCACCACTGCCGCTGCGGCGCTGGCGCCCGGCGGAATCGTCCTGTGGCCGGTTGTTCTGGTCACGCAGTTGCATCGTGTAGTTGGCGATCATCTCGCGCACGGCTTCCACATGCGGCACGCATTCCTCGGCGGTCTTGCCGGCGAAGACCAAGGCAAATTCCTCGCCACCGTAGCGGTAGGCGCGCCCACCACCGGTGACCTTCGACAGCCGGCTGGCGACCAGGCGCAATACCTGGTCACCGACATCGTGGCCATGGGTGTCGTTGAATTTCTTGAAGTGATCGACGTCGGTCATGGCAATCACGTAGTTGCGCCCCAGGCGCTGCATGCGTTCGTTCAACGCGCGCCGCCCAGGCAGGCCGGTCAGTTCGTCACGGAAGGCCATCTGGTAGGCCTCGTGAGAGACCGCCGCAGCGATCATCAGCATTACCTGGCTGCACATGATGTTCAGCGTGAACGGCAGGATGAACGTCTTGGGCAGCATCCAGAAGATACCGATCAGCCCGATGATCTGGGCCGCATGCAAGGGCCTTGGCTCACGCAGGTACTGCACCACCAGCAGCATGAAGACACCGATGAACAACGGGTAGACCATCTGGATCAGGCTCATCCACTGCCCATGCAGCGACGGCCAACGGATTTCCGCCAACCAGGCCAGCAGTGCCTGGGGAAAACTTTGCTCCAGTGCCACTGCCACGCTACCCACAGCGAACAGCACAGCAAACCGGGCAAGCAGGTCCTGGGCCAGGTGGGTGCGCTCCTGCCAGGCGCCAAATAGCCCGAACAATGCAGGCAGCAGCAGGCACACCAGATGGAAAATCACCGCTGCGTCCTCGCGCACACGCCCATGGTCACGGTAGTAGTCGGTCTGGGTATCGAGCAGAAAGTAGGCGATGTACACCGTGACCATCAAGAACAGCTCACGCTGGCGACGGTAGACCGCGCAGTAGGCGCCACCCAGCAGCAGGACCAAGGTGGGCAGGACATTGAACAGTGATGTGAAGAAGACGCTGAGGTCTCTCACGTATGCCGCCGCAAGCCCTGCCAGCAAGAGGAACAGCGAAGGCAGGAAGTGGCTTGCGCGTACAGCGTTTAAACGAAACAAGGGTAATCTCCGACCCGGCAGATCAATAATGGCATTGTGCCTTTACTTCATCGGCAGCGCACATGAATAGATGAATGCACGGGGGGTTAACGGCAGCAGGGGCGGAGGGCTTGAGCTTTTCTTGTAACCGGATCTTGGGGCGTAGCGGCCCCAAAAATACGAAAACCCGCCTGCCGGTGAAGGCAAGCGGGTTTCAGTGACGCCTTGCGGCTTAGTAGGACAGGCCGAAGTGCTCTTCGTCCATCGCCATCAGGTTGCTGGCACCGGACAGCATGGTCGCCACGTGCGTGCGGGTACGCGGCAGGATACGCTGGAAGTAGAAGCGCGCCGTCTGCAGCTTGGCGGTGTAAAAGGCTTCTTCCGAAGTGCCGGCAGCCAGCTTCTCGGCAGCCAGGCGTGCCATGTCGGCCCAGAAGTACGCCAGGCACGCATAACCGGAGTACATCAGGTAATCCACCGATGCAGCGCCTACTTCTTCGCGGTCCTTCATGGCGGCCATGCCCACTTTCATGGTCAGTTCGCCCCATTCCTTGTTGATCGCAGCCAGCGGCTCGACGAACTCCCTGACCGCCTCATTGCCTTCCTGCGCCTGGCAGAACTTGTGCACGATCTTGGTGAAGCCCTTGAGCGCTTCGCCCTGGGTCATCAGCACTTTGCGGCCCAGCAGGTCGAGGGCCTGAATGCCGGTAGTGCCTTCGTACAGCATGGAGATACGGCTGTCGCGCACGTTCTGCTCCATGCCCCACTCGGCGATGAAGCCGTGGCCGCCGTAGATCTGCACGCCGTGGTTGGCCGCCTCGAAGCCGACTTCGGTCATGAAGGCCTTGGCGATCGGGGTCAGGAAGGCCAGCAGGGCGTCGGCCTTCTTGCGCTCTTCCTCGTCCTGGCTGTATTTGACGATATCCACCTGCTTGGCGGTGAAGTAGACCATGGCGCGGTTGCCTTCGGCGAAGGCCTTCATGGTCAGCAGCATGCGGCGAACGTCCGGGTGCACGATGATCGGGTCAGCAGCCTTGTCAGGCGCTTTGGGGCCGGTCAGCGAACGCATCTGCAGGCGGTCACGGGCGTACTTCAGGCCACCCTGGAAGGCCACCTCGGCATGTGCCAGGCCCTGCAGCGCGGTGCCCAGGCGGGCGGTGTTCATGAACGTGAACATGCAGTTCAGGCCCTTGTTGGCTGGGCCGATCAGGTAGCCGGTGGCGCTGTCGAAGTTCATCACGCAGGTAGCGTTGCCGTGGATGCCCATCTTGTGCTCGAGCGAGCCGCAGCTCACGCCGTTGCGCTCACCCACGCCGCCTTCGGCGCTGGGCAGGAACTTCGGCACGATGAACAGCGAGATACCTTTGGTGCCGGCTGGGGCATCCGGCAGGCGGGCCAGCACGATGTGGACGATGTTATCGGCCATGTCGTGTTCGCCGGCAGAAATGAAGATCTTGGTGCCGGAAATGCTGTAGGAGCCGTCAGCTTGCGGCTCGGCCTTGGTGCGCAGCATGCCCAGGTCGGTGCCGCAGTGCGGTTCGGTCAGGCACATGGTGCCTGTCCATTCGCCCGATACCAGTTTGGTCAGGTAGGTTTCCTGCTGCTCTACAGTACCGTGCGCAGAAATGGTGTTCATCGCACCATGGGACAGGCCCGGGTACATGCCCCACGACCAGTTCGACTCACCCACCATCTCGCTCAACGCCAGGCCCAGCGACTCTGGCAGGCCCTGGCCGCCATGGGCGACATCATGGGCAAGGCTTGGCCAGCCGCCTTCGACGAACTGCTCGTAGGCCTGCTTGAAACCGGTCGGGGTCTTCACGCCGGACTCGCTCCAGGTGCAGCCTTCCAGGTCACCGACACGGTTCAGCGGGGCCAGCACCTGCTCACAGAATTTCGCGCCTTCTTCGAGGATCGCGTCGACCATGTCGGGCGTTGCGTCCTGGCAACCCGGCAGGCTCTGATAGTGCGCCTCATAGCCAAGCAGCTCGTCGCGAACGAAGCGAATATCACGCAAGGGGGCTTTGTAATCAGGCATTGCGATGAACCTCTGTGATGAGTCCGGTAGGGAGACCGCTGATACCGACCAGCTCTTGCCGGCTTTCGGTCAAACAGTTGTTTGAAACTTACGTTTAGGACTGACCGATGTCAAGGAGGGACTATGGTGCCATTTATGCCGCGAAACATGGCGTTTATGCCATCGCCTGAAAAGACGCCCACGACAATGGCAGCGGGCCTGCCCACGAAGGCGTCGGCTCAGGCAAAAAATCCAGCCTGATCAAACGCATCCGCAGGCGGGCCCGCATCCACAGAGCACTGTGCAGGTTTGTGAAAGTGCCGTGCCTTCAGGCGTAGGTATCGATGAACCGACCGAGCATTTCGTCGGAAGCCTTGGCGACTTTCGCGCCCAGTTCGACCTCGGTTTTGCCCAGCGCCAGCTGTACAGTGCTGGTGGCAAGGTCCATCTGCTGGCTGCGGTCAACCGCACGCAGGCGCTCGGCCTGAAAATCGCTGGACTGGCTGGTGGCGGCGCGTTCGACAGTGTTGCTGGCGATCTGGCTGGCCGCCTGGTCGACGCGGTTCTGCCCGCTCTGTATGGCGCTGAGGCCCGCGTAGTAGGCGGAGCTACCGGTGATTTCCATGTCAAAACTCCAATGACGCTGGATGTGTACAGGCCTGATTAAAACAGGCCCGGGCCATAAAGGCCCGTTTAAATCGCTAATGGCCCCGTGCTATCTGATAGACGTGAGGCATGGCGCTCAGTCCAGCAAGTCCAGCTGTAGATGTTCCGCGACTGCATCGGCAGTCGCTTGCTTGAGCTTGGGCACCCGCCCCAGGCAAGGCGCTGGCAAGCGCTCGGCCAGGCTGGCGAGGTTCTCCTCCAACCGCGACGTACGCGGGTCGATGACATTGGCCACCCAGCCTGCCAGTTGCAACCCGTCCCTGGCGATTGCCTCGGCGCTGAGCAATGCATGGTTGATGCAGCCAAGACGCACCCCTACCACCAGAATCACCGGCAACTTGAGGGCGATTGCCAGGTCGGACAGATTGGCATGGCCGGACAGCGGCACGCGCCAGCCACCGGCACCTTCGACCAGGGTGAAATCCGCGCCCTGATCCAGCACGTGACGCATGGCCTGGAGCAGGGCCGGCACCTCCAGCGTCACACCCGCTTCACGCGCCGCCACGTGCGGCGCGATGGCAGGTTCAAATGCAAAAGGGTTGATCGCTTCATAAGGCAGTTTGAGCGTGCTCTCGTCGATCAATGCCTGGGCGTCAGCGTTGCGCAGCCCCTTTGCGGTCACTGTGCAGCCGGACGCCACCGGCTTTGCCCCCAGCGTACTCAGGCCCTGCAGCCGTGCGGCATGCAACAGCCCGGCTGCGATGGTGGTCTTGCCGACATCGGTATCGGTACCCGCGATGAAATAGGCCTGGCTCATTTCGCTCCTCTCACGCCTTTGGCTTGCGCAACACACCATAGACCACCTGATAGGTGGCGGGCAGCCCTTGCGGCTGGCGGAATGCTTCATACGCCTGCAGCAGCCCCTGCATGCGGGTACGGCCAGTCAGGCCCGACGGCCGCCCAGGGTTGAGGTTGTGGGCGCCAAGTGCCTTTAGCTCATGGGTCAGGCCGCGCACATGCGGGTAGTGCAGCACATGCGCCTGCTGACGCAGGCCAAGCTGCTCCAGGCCGCTTGCCGCGCACAGTCGCTGATAGTCCTCGAACCGGCGGAAGCGGTTGACATGCACCATGCCATCCACGGCCTGCCAACTGGCGCGCAATTCATCGAGGGTACCGACACACAGGCTGCTGAAAGCCAGCACACCGCCCGGGCGCAATACCCGCCGTGCTTCTTCCAGCACGCTGGAGAACTGCGCGCACCACTGCACCGCCAGGCTAGAGAAAACCAGGTCGACGCTGTGATCAAGCAGCGGCAGCCGCTCGGCGTCGCCTGCCACATGGTAGCGGGCCCCGCCCTGCTCGCCTCGGGCATGGCGCAACATGCCTTCGGCGATGTCCACCGCCACGCCCGTCGCCGGCGTGAAGCGCTCGGCCAGCACCCGGCTGAAATGCCCCGTACCACTGCCAAGGTCGAGCCAGCGCGATGGCGTCAGTGCGTCCGGCAACTGCTCCAGCAGGGTCATGCCCACCGCGCGCTGCAAGGCCGCCACGCTGTCGTAGCTGGCTGCCGCGCGGGAGAACGAGGCCGCTACCTGGCGCTTGTCCGGCAGCGCGCCGGGCAGGGTTGGACGGGAAAGGTCAGTCATCGCCACTCTCATGCAGGAAACTCTTGATGCCCGCCGCCAGCTCCTGCGGGTACTCCAGCAGGAAAGCGTGGGAACTCTCTTCAACCAGGCCGACTTCAACGTCGGGCAACAACTCGCTCAGCGCTTTGGCCGCCTCGGGGGGCACCAACGCATCGCTGCCGGCGAACAGGTGCAGTTGCGGGCCGCCATACGCCTGCAGCGCTTCGCGGGTATCCAACTGAGCCAGCACCTCAAGCCCGGTGGCCAGGTACAGTGGGTCGGTGTCCGGTACCCCTACGCCTAGCTGGCGCAGCAACGTGCGCGGCTGCAGGGCGCCGTCACTGCACAAGGTACGAAAACGCTTGAGGGTCACCGAGGCGTGGCTGCGGCAACCGTCGAGGAAGGTCCCGAAGGTGTCATCGGCCATGCCATGCGGCCAATCCGCCCGTGCCACGAAGCAGGGGTTGCTGGCCAAGGTCAGCAGCCCGCAACAGTGGTCGCCACGCTTGCGAGCCAGCTCACTGGCGAGCATGCCGCCAAGCGACCAGCCGCCCAGCCAGGTATCACTGGGCAGTTTGCGGTCAAGGTAGTCGACCCACGCCTGGACATCGGCGTCGGCCAGCTCCGGCAGGGGCGCCAGCTCGACCTGCAGACGCGCGTCCTGCGCACGCAGGCTGGCGGCCAGCGGCTCCAGGGCCGCAGTACCCAGGCCCCAGCCGGGTAGCAGGATCAGTCGGTTACGCATCGGCGGCCTCCAGCTGTGGATAACAATCGGCCAATGCATTCAACAATAGCTGTACCTGCGCCTCACTGTGCGCAGCGCTCAAGGTTACCCTTAGCCGTGCACTGCCAGCAGGTACGGTAGGCGGGCGGATGGCGGTGACCAACAGGCCTCGTTCGCGCAGCATCTGCGACAGGCGCAGTGCCTGTGCGCTGTCGCCGATCAGGATCGGCTGGATCGGGGTAGGGCTGTCCATCAGCTGCAGGCCGATCTGCACGGCACCCTCGCGGAACTGCCGGATCAACCCGGCCAGGTGCTCACGGCGCCAGGTTTCGCGGCGCAGCAGCTCAAGGCTCTTGAGCGTGGCGCAGGCCAGTGCCGGCGGCTGGCTGGTGGTATAGATGTAAGGCCGGGCGAACTGCACCAGTGCCTCGATCAAATCATCGCTGCCCGCAACAAAGGCCCCCGCTGTGCCGCAAGCCTTGCCCAGCGTACCGATCAGCACGGGCACGTCATCGATGCCCAGGCCAAAGTGTTCGACGATTCCGCCGCCCTGTGCACCCAAGGTACCCAGGCCGTGAGCGTCGTCGACCATCAACCAGGCACCACGCGCACGCGCGACTTCGGCCAGTGCAGGCAGGTCGGCCAGGTCACCGTCCATGCTGAACACACCGTCGGTGACCACCAAGGTATTGCCGCAGGCCTTGCCCAGGCGGTTGGCCAGGCTGACTGCATCGTTGTGCAGGTAACGGTTGAAGCGGGCACCACTGAGCAAACCGCCATCGAGCAGCGAGGCATGGTTGAGGCGGTCCTGCAATACCGTATCGCCCTGCCCCACCAGCGCGGTGATGGCCCCGAGGTTGGCCATGTAGCCGGTAGAAAACAGCAAGGCACGCGGGCGACCGGTCAATTCGGCCAGCGCCTCTTCGACCTGATGATGCGGCGTGCTGTGGCCGACCACCAGATGCGAGGCTCCGCCACCGACACCCCAACGCTCGGCGCCGGCCTGCCAAGCGGCAATCACCTCAGGGTGGTTGGCCAGACCCAGGTAGTCATTACTGCAGAAAGCCAGCAACGGCTGGCCGTCGACCACTACGTTCGGCCCTTGCGGGCTCTGTAGCAGCGGCCGCTGCCGATACAGGTCTGCAGCGCGCCGTTCGGCAAGACGCGCTGCAAGATCGAAGGCCATCTCAGGCAGACGCGGCGTTATAGAACAGCTCGCTGCTGCGTTGCTCGACCAGCGCCTGTTCGATGGCGGCCTGGTGCACTTCGTCGGCATGCTCTTCACGCGCTTCAGGCTTGATGCCCAGGCGGGCGAACAGCTGCATGTCCTTGTCGGCCTGTGGGTTGGCAGTGGTCAGCAGCTTCTCGCCATAGAAGATCGAATTGGCGCCGGCCATGAAGGCCAGCGCTTGCATCTGCTCGTTCATCTGCTCGCGCCCGGCGGACAGGCGCACGTGCGACTTGGGCATCAGCAGCCGCGCGACCGCCAGCATGCGGATGAAGTCGAACGGGTCGACATCTTCTTCTTCGGCCAGGGGGGTGCCGGCCACTTTCACCAGCATGTTGATCGGCACCGACTCGGGATGCTCGGGGAGGTTGGCCAACTGGATCAGCAGGCCTGCACGATCGTCGAGCGACTCGCCCATCCCGAGAATGCCACCGGAGCAGATCTTCATCCCGGCATCGCGTACGTAGGCCAAGGTCTGCAGACGCTCGCTGTAAGTGCGGGTGGTGATGATGCTGGCGTAGAACTCCGGCGAGGTATCGAGGTTGTGGTTGTAGTAGTCCAGGCCTGCCTGGGCCAGCGCCTGGGTCTGGTCCTGATCGAGCTTGCCCAGGGTCATGCAGGTTTCCAGCCCCATGGCCTTGACCCCTTTGACCATTTCCAGCACGTAGGGCATGTCCTTGGCCGAGGGGTGCTTCCAGGCGGCGCCCATGCAGAAGCGGGTAGAACCGATGGCCTTGGCCCGCGCCGCTTCTTCCAGCACCTTCTGCACTTCCATCAGCTTCTGTTTTTCCAGCCCGGTGTTGTAGTGGCCGGACTGTGGACAATATTTGCAATCTTCCGGGCAGGCGCCGGTCTTGATCGACAGCAGCGTGGAAACCTGTACGCGGTTAGGGTCGAAATGCGCCCGATGCACGGTTTGCGCCTGGAACAGCAGGTCGTTGAACGGTTGCTGGAACAGGGCCTTCACCTCGGCCAGGGACCAGTCGTGACGTGTTGTTGCAGTTGTGCTGGCGCTCATCGGCGTTTCCTTGTTTAGGCTGTAGCTGGCGCCGGGACAGGAATGCCCGCCAGCGCATCACGGATAGCTCGCATAGTCATGGAAGGCCTATGAACTGTCAACCTTGGTTAAAAGCACTGGTTTACAAGTGTACAAATATTGAACATACCTGTTTGCTGTGCGGCACTTCTGCCGAGCAGCCCCACCCCATCTGTATTGCGTGCGAGGAGGACCTGCCCTGGCTGAGTGAGTACTGCATGCATTGCGCGCTACCGCTGCCAATGGCCGGCCTGACCTGCGCCCAGTGCAGTCGCCGTGCCCCGGCCTTCGAACAAGTGGTGGCGCCGTGGTATTACGGCTTTCCCGTGGACACACTGATCAGCCGCTTCAAACACAATCGCCAGTGGCCATTGGGGCGCTTGATGGCCGAAATGCTCAGCCTGGATTTGCGCCACCGCTTTGCCGATGGCCTGGCCAGGCCATCGCTGCTGTTGCCTGTGCCACTGGCAAAGCGTCGACAGCGCGAACGTGGCTTCAACCAGGCAGGCATGCTGGCAAAGTGGTTGGCCAAGGCCCTGGCAATCGACTGCAACGAGCGATTGCTGCGGCGCACCCGCGAAACACCGGCGCAGCAAAGCCTGGATGCCAAGGCCAGACGGCGTAATCTGCAGCAGGCCTTTGCGGTGGTTGATGAAAGCGCATTGCACGGCCTGCATGTGGCCGTGGTCGATGACGTGCTGACCACCGGTGCCACGGCGCAAAGCATCGCCGCCCTGCTGCGCGGCGCCGGCGCACGCCGCGTTGATGTGTATTGCCTGGCACGCACGGCAAAACCGGGGCAAGCTTGACCGGTCAGTCCCAGATAGGCGCCATCATGACCCTGCCCGCCCTGCTCACCCAGCACATCGCTCGCCGCCCACAGCGCATCGCTTTGCTTCAGCATATCGCTGAGCAAGGTTCGATCACCCGCGCCGCGAAGGCGGCAGGCATAAGCTACAAAGCCGCATGGGACGCCATAGACGAACTCAACAACCTGGCCAGCCAGCCGCTGGTCGAGCGTAGCACCGGCGGGCGCGGCGGCGGTGGCGCTCGCCTGTCGGGCGAAGGCGAGCGGGTACTGCGCCTTTACCAACGCTTGCAGGCCTTGCAGGCCCAGATTCTCGAGGCTGCCGAAGAATCCAGCGACCTTGACCTGCTTGGGCGCCTGATGTTGCGCACCAGTGCCCGCAACCAGCTGCAAGGCCAGGTCAGCGGCTTGCGCCGCGAGGGGCGGCACGACCGCGTGAGCCTGGCGCTGGGTGGCGGGCTGGAAATCGAGGCACTGATCACACACGACAGCACTTCACGCCTGGAGCTGACGCTCGGAACCATGGTGGTGGCGTTGCTCAAGGCCGGGTGGGTGCGGTTATCGAGCGCCGCAGATGAAGCCGAAGCGGGCAGCAATGTGCTCAAGGCCACCGTGGAAGAGGTGATAGCGGATGGGCATAACACCAGTGAAGTGAGGCTGGCGCTGGGTAATGGCCAGACACTCTGCGCGTTTGCCGATGCGCACTGGCTGGCACAAGAGGCAGTGACAACAGGTAGCCAGGTCCGGGTGCAGTTTCATCCCTCCCATGTATTGCTGGGGGTACCGGTGTAGGTTGGTCGCGCCACCCCGCCAGAGGGCCGGCACTGATACCATGAGCCCTTGCAGCCCACCCCGGAGCCACCATGTCTCACCCCTTCGCGACCCTCACCCCCGACCTGGTACTGGACGCCGTGGAGAGCCTCGGCTTTCTCAGCGACGCCCGCGTACTGGCCTTGAACAGCTACGAGAACCGCGTCTACCAAGTGGGTATCGAAGGCGAGCAACCACTGATCGCCAAGTTCTATCGACCCGGCCGGTGGAGCAATGAAGCGATTCTTGAAGAACACCGCTTCACCGCCGAGCTTGCTGAGTGCGAAGTGCCGGTGGTCGCCCCGCTGCAACACAATGAACAGACCCTGTTCGAGCACCAGGGCTTTCGCTTCACACTATTTCCCCGCCGCGGCGGCCACGCACCGGAGCCAGGCAACCTCGACCAGCTCTACCGTCTGGGCCAGTTGCTGGGCCGCCTGCATGCCGTGGCGGCAACACGCCCGTTCGAGCATCGCGAAGCCTTGACTGTGGATAACTTTGGCCACGCCTCCCTGCAAACCCTGCTTGATGGCAACTTCGTACCTCGGGAATTGCTGCCCGCGTTCGAGTCTGTAGCGCGCGAGCTGCTCAAACGGGTCGAAGACATCTACGCACGCACCCCACATCAGGTCATGCGCCTGCACGGCGACTTGCACCCCGGCAACCTGATGCATCGCGACGACGTCTACCACGTCGTCGACCTCGATGACTGCAGGATGGGCCCGGCCGTGCAAGACCTGTGGATGATGCTGGCCGGCAGCCGTGAAGAACGCCTGGGCCAACTGGCAGAGCTGATCGACGGCTACAACGAGTTTCACGATTTCGACCCGCGCGAGCTGCCCCTGATCGAACCGCTGCGCGCCTTGCGCCAGCTGCACCATAGCGCCTGGCTGGCACGGCGCTGGGACGACCCGGCATTCCCGCGCAGCTTCCCCTGGTTTGGCCAACCGCGTTACTGGGGCGATCAGATCCTGGCCCTGCGCGAGCAAACAGCGGCACTCGACGAGCAACCCCTGAAATTGTTCTAAATGCCTGCAAAGGTCTGTCTACAATAGGCGTCGCTGTATTTAGCTACCTAAGCAAGGATTCTGCATGCACGCCGCAAACCCGCGTCGCGGGTACATTCTTGGCCTCTCGGCCTACATCATCTGGGGCTTGTTCCCCCTCTATTTCAAAGCCATACAAAGTGTCCCGGCGGTTGAGATCATCGTGCACCGGGTGCTCTGGTCTGCTTTGTTCGGTTCGCTGCTGCTGTTGGTGTGGAAGCACCCAGGGTGGTGGCGCGAGCTGCGCGACAACCCCCGCCGCCTGGCCATTCTTGCCCTCAGTGGCGCCCTGATTGCCGGCAACTGGCTGACTTACGTATGGTCGGTCAATAACGGGCGCATGCTCGAGGCCAGCCTGGGCTACTACATCAACCCGCTGGTGAACGTGCTGCTGGGCATGCTTTTGCTGGGTGAGCGCCTGCGCCGCCTGCAGTGGCTGGCAGTGGGCATGGCCGCAGTAGGTGTGGCGCAACAGGTGTGGCAAGTCGGTAGCCTGCCTTGGGTGTCATTGGTACTGGCGCTGACGTTTGGCTTCTACGGCCTGATCCGCAAGCAGGCACCGGTGGCGGCGCTGCCCGGCCTGGTGGTGGAAACCTGGATGCTGGTGCCCCTGGCGCTTGGCTGGCTGCTGCTGCACCCTGCCGCGATGAGTGCACAAGGCAGTTTCTATACCAGCAGCGAAGCGCTATGGCTGATCGCAGCCGGGCCGGTAACGCTGATACCACTGGTGTGCTTCAACGCCGCTGCGCGGCACTTGCCCTACACCACCCTGGGCTTCCTGCAGTATCTGGCGCCGACCTTGGTACTGCTGCAAGCGGTACTGCTATTTGACGAGCACCTGTCTTCCAGCAGCCTGATGGCTTTCTTGTGCATCTGGGCTGGCCTGGCGCTCTACAGCGTCGATGCCTGGCTGAACCTGCGCAAGCGCGCCTGATCAAAAAACGATCAAAACTCTGCAGGCCACGCCGGCCGTGGCCTGGCAGAACATCTCCAGAGGTTATCCACACCCTCGTCCCCGTGCTTTGTGCACAAGCCATTGATTAGTGGCTGTTTTTTGACCAAACAGCGGGAGAGCTCGCCGTCTCTGGGCTAGCGAGGAGCGCCCCCAGGTTATCCACAGGGCCGTCCCCGGTTAATCGGGATAACCTGCTACCGCCTCGGCTCAATCCTGGGGCCGCAATTTCAACTCCACCATCAAGTCATCCGCCAGGCTCTCCAGCTTCTGCTGCAGATCATCCAGCGACAAAGTCAATGGCAGCGCCAGCAAGGCATCGGCATGGAACAACGGCTCGCTGCTCATCGGCGCCGGGCGCACTTCGGTGGTGAAGCGCTCAAGGTTCACCCCTTGGTCAGCGAGCAAGCGGGTGATATCACGTACGATGCCTGGGCGATCATTACCCACCAACTCCATCGCGATCGGCTTCCAGGTACAGGAAGGCTCGATGCCGCTTTCTGCGATCAGCACACGGATATCGTACTGCCCCAGGGCCTGAAGTGATTTCACCAGCTCATCGTAGCTCTCTGCCGGCACCGCGACCCGCAGGATGCCGGCGAACTGCCCGGCCATACGCGACATACGGCTCTCCAGCCAGTTACCGTTGTGGTCGGCGATGCACTGGGCAATCCGTTCGACCTGGCCGGCCTTGTCAGGAGCAATCACGGTCAGTACAAGATGATCCACAGGGCTTCCTCTGCGTCGTGCCGCCTGCAGCGGCGAGAATACGGGGGGATTGGTTCAGTATAGGCAAGGCGCGGCAACCTGCCGCAGGACGGTCTGCCGAACTAATCGTGTACTGTTTCAAGATTTATCTGGAACAATCCACCGGTTTTTTGCGAACATAGCCACTCCCAGCGTGACCCTCCGCGACCAATCGGTCGCGGAGCGACGCTTTTAGTCTGATGTTCACCGGCCTGCTGCTTCATGTAGTATGCCTCGGCGCGGACTACAAAACGTCGTTACGATGTCTGCCAAGGCGCCTGTGAAAATACGCCAACCGCCCGCCAGCCTTTCTGGCGAGCCGCACCCAGCCGCTCTCGTGAGTGGTGAGAGCATGTACTGGTGCCGTGTTTAGAGAAGCGCTACAGGCTTAATACAGAAGAGCGAAAGCGAAATAGCTGAGCAAAGGTGAGGCAAGCAATGACTGGATACGTTCAAGTCGGTGGCCTTCAGGTCGCCAAGGCCCTGTACGACTTCGTCAACAACGAAGCGATCCCTGGAACCGGCGTCAAGGCCGATGCGTTCTGGGCCGGGGCAGAAAAGATCATCAACGACCTCGCCCCAAAGAACAAAGCCCTGCTCGCCAAGCGCGACGAGCTGCAAGCCAAGATCGACGCCTGGCACCAGGCACGCAAAGGCCAGGCACACGACGCCGTCGCCTATAAAAGCTTCCTTCAGGAAATCGGCTATCTGCTGCCACAAGCCGACGATTTCCAGGCCACCACCCAGAACGTGGACGAAGAGATCGCCCACATGGCCGGCCCACAGCTGGTCGTGCCGGTGATGAACGCCCGCTTTGCCCTGAACGCCGCCAACGCCCGCTGGGGCTCGCTGTACGACGCACTGTACGGCACCGATGCCATCAGCGATGAAGGCGGCGCCGAAAAAGGCCAGGGCTACAACAAGGTCCGTGGCAACAAGGTCATCGCCTTCGCCCGCGCCTTCCTCGACGAAGCCGCGCCGCTGGCCGCTGGCTCGCACGTCGACTCCACCGCTTACCGCATCGAAGGCGGCAAGCTGGTCGTTGCCCTCAAGGGTGGCAGCAACAGCGGCCTGCGGGACGACGCCCAGCTGATCGGCTTCCACGGCGATGCCGCCGCGCCAACCGCCGTGCTGCTCAAGCACAATGGCCTGCACTTCGAAATCCAGGTCGATGCCGGCACCCCGGTCGGCAGCACCGACGCCGCCGGTGTCAAAGACATCCTGATGGAATCGGCGCTGACCACCATCATGGACTGTGAAGACTCGGTCGCTGCCGTCGATGCCGACGACAAGGTCATCGTCTACCGCAACTGGCTGGGCCTGATGAAAGGCGACCTCGCCGAGAGCGTCAGCAAAGGCGGCAAGACTTTCACCCGCACCATGAACCCGGACCGCGAGTACGCAGCGCCCAATGGCGGCACCGTGACCCTTCACGGTCGTTCGCTGCTGTTCGTGCGCAACGTGGGCCACCTGATGACCAACCCGGCCATTCTCGATGCCCAAGGCAACGAGATTCCCGAAGGCATCCAGGACGGGCTGTTCACCAACCTGATCGCCCTGCACAACCTCAACGGCAACACCAGCCGCAAGAACACCCGTACCGGTAGCGTCTACATCGTCAAACCGAAGATGCACGGCCCTGAAGAAGTGGCGTTCGCCGCCGAGATCTTCAGCCGCGTCGAAGACCTGCTGGGCATGCCGCGCAACACCGTCAAGGTCGGCATCATGGACGAGGAGCGCCGTACCACGGTCAACCTCAAGGCCTGCATCAAGTCGGCAGCCGAGCGTGTAGTGTTCATCAACACTGGCTTCCTCGACCGAACTGGTGACGAAATCCACACCTCGATGGAGGCCGGCGCCGTGGTGCGCAAGGGCGCCATGAAGAACGAAAAGTGGATCGGTGCCTACGAGAACAACAACGTCGACGTCGGCCTTGCCACCGGCCTGCAAGGGCGTGCGCAGATCGGCAAAGGCATGTGGGCCATGCCGGACCTGATGGCTGCCATGCTCGAGCAGAAGATCGCTCACCCGCTGGCCGGTGCCAACACCGCCTGGGTACCGTCGCCGACCGCCGCCACCCTGCACGCCCTGCACTACCATAAAGTCGACGTGCAGGCGCGTCAGCGCGAGCTGGCCAGCCGCGCCCCGGCCTCGGTCGACGACATCCTGACCATCCCGCTGGCAGCTGACACCAACTGGTCGGCCGAAGAGATCCGCAATGAGCTGGACAACAACGCCCAGGGCATCCTCGGCTATGTGGTTCGCTGGATCGACCAGGGCGTGGGTTGCTCCAAAGTGCCGGACATCAACGATGTGGGCCTGATGGAAGACCGCGCTACCCTGCGTATCTCGGCCCAGCTGCTGGCCAACTGGCTGCGCCATGGCGTGGTTACCCAGGAGCAGGTGCTGGAAAGCCTCCAGCGCATGGCCGCCGTGGTCGACAAGCAGAACGCCGGTGACGCCCTGTACCGCCCGATGGCGCCGAACTTCGACGACAACGTGGCATTCCAGGCTGCAGTGGAACTGGTAATCGAGGGTGCCAAGCAACCGAACGGTTATACCGAGCCGGTACTGCACCGTCGCCGCCGCGAGTTCAAGGCGCGTAACGGGCTGTAAGACACCGGGGCCGCTCCATCAGTTACAGGAGGATCGCATTCCCCTGTAGGAGCGGCCTTGTGTCGCGAAAGGGCTGCAAAGCAGCCCCAATCCCGCTCACTCAAGCTTCAATTCTTTCTTCACCAACCCCAGCAGTTTCCCCAGATCCACCGGCTTCAGCAAAAAATCCACCACCCCCAGGTGCATCACATCCACCGCCTCCTTCACATCGGTGTCGCCTGACACCACGATGATCGACAACGCCGCCCGTTCCGACTCACGAATCTGCCGGATAAGCTCCAGGCCATCCTTGGGCTGCATGCGCAGGTCGGTGATCATCAGGGCGATGCGCGGTTCGTAATGCAGTTTGAACATCGCCTCCTGAGCACCATCGGCCTGCATGCAGTCGATCCCCCTGCTCTTCAGGTAAAGGCACAGGGCCTCACTGTTCACCGGGTTGTCATCAACCACCAATACCACCGGCCTGGGCGCAACAGGTGCACTCAACCCGGCCAGTGCCTCACGTTCGGCGTCACTCAGGATGTCGTCATGCTCAACCATGGTCGTCTCATCAAATAGTCTTGCTCACCGGTAAGACCGCAGCTTGCGATATTGATCACACTACGCTCATAGACTTACGTCCAATGGGCACCGCACGGCCGTCAGCCGACCATGGGGACCGAGAACAACAAGGCCGCACCTATATATAGATATATATAGTTCGGCGTAGCGATACGGTCAGTGTCATGAGCAAAAACGACGCCTACAGCCAGGCGGGCAGAACTGCCGTTCTGCAGAACATTCAGGGCACCCTGCAGTTTTTGCAGCGTTTCCCGCCGTTCAACCAAATGGAACACAGCCACCTGGCGTTCCTGGTGGAACAGTGCCAGTTGCGTTTCTACGCCAGCGGGGAAAGCATCATCAAACCCGCTGACGGCCCGGTGGAGCACTTCTACATCGTCAAACAGGGGCGCGTGGTCGGTGAGCGCCAGCACCTGGTCAAGCCTGGCGTGGAAACCACCTTCGAGATCACCAGCGGCGAGTGCTTCCCGCTGGCCGCCCTGCTCGGCGAGCGCGCTACCCGCACCGAGCACCTGGCGGGCGAGGACACGTTCTGCCTGCAATTGAACAAAGCCGCCTTCATCCGTGTGTTTTCCCTGTCGGATGTGTTTCGGGATTTTGCGCTGCGCGGTGTCAGCAGCCTGCTTGACCAGGTCAACCAGCAGGTGCGCCAACGAGCGGTGGAAACACTCGGCACCCAATACTCACTGAACACCCCGCTGGGTGAACTGGCCATGCGTCACCCGGTGGTCTGCACCCCGGACACGCCGCTGCGCGACGCCGTGCGGTCGATGCACGACCAGCAGGTCGGCAGCATCGTGGTGGTCGATGCGCAGCGTTACCCGGTGGGCATCTTCACCCTGCGTGACCTGCGCCAAGTGGTGGCTACTGTCGATGCCGACCTCGGTGCCGCCATCGAACGGCACATGACCGTCAAACCCTTCTACCTCAGCCCGCAGGCCAGCGCCTTCGACGCGGCCATGGCCATGACCGAGCGACACATTGCCCATGTTTGCCTGGTGGACAACCAGCGCCTGTGCGGCGTGGTCTCGGAGCGCGACCTGTTTTCCCTGCAACGGGTCGACCTCGTGCACCTGGCCCGCACCATCCGCCATGCACCGCGCCTGGACTCGCTGGTGGCGCTGCGTGGCGAGATCGGCCAGCTGGTGGAGCGCATGCTCGCCCACGGCGCCTCCTCGACCCAGATTACCCAGATCATCACCCTGCTCAACGACCACACTGTCTGCCGGGTAATCGAACTGGCTCTGGCCGAACGCGGCGACCCTGGGGTGCCGTTCAGCTGGCTGTGCTTTGGCAGCGAAGGGCGCCGTGAACAGACCCTGCATACCGACCAGGACAACGGCATCCTGTTCGAGGCAGCTGACAGCAGCGAAGCCGAAGCCATTCGCGCCCGCCTGCTACCTCTGGCCCACTACATCAACCAATGCCTGGCCCAATGCGGCTTCACCCTGTGCAAGGGTAACGTCATGGCAGGCAACCCCGAGCTGTGCCTGTCGCGCACTGAATGGGCACGGCGCTTCGCCGGCTTCATCCGTGAAGCCAGCCCAGAGAACCTGCTCGGCTCGAGCATCTATTTCGACCTGCGTGTGGTCTGGGGCGACGAACAGGGTTGCGAACAGCTGCGCCAAAGCATGCTGGAACAAGTAGCCGAGAACCGCATTTTCCAGCGCATGATGGCCGATAACGCCTTGCGTCAGCGGCCTCCGGTAGGCCGCCTGCGCGAATTCGTCCTGACCCGCCAAGGCAACGACAAGGCCGCTACCCTGGACCTCAAGGTCCAGGGCCTGACACCCTTCGTCGATGGTGCGCGGCTGCTGGCCCTGGCCAATGGCATCGGCGCCTGCAACACCTTGGAGCGCCTGCGCCAGCTGGTCGACAAAGGCGTTATCGAGGCGCTCGACGGCGCGGCCTACGAAGAGGCCTACCATTTCATCCAGCAAACGCGCATGCAGCAGCACCAGCGCCAGACCCGCGACAATCAGCCGTACTCCAACCGCCTCGATCCGGACAGCCTCAACCATCTGGACCGGCGCATCCTGCGTGAGTCCCTGCGCCAGGCGCAGCGCCTGCAAAGCAGCCTGGCCCTGCGGTACCAGCTATGAGCCTGTTCGCCTGGCTGCGCCCTGCCGCGCCGGCCCTGGACGGTGCACTGCATCAACGCCTGTCGCGCCTGCCAAAACCCGCACCGCTGGGCGTGTGCTCGCTGCGTGAGCAGCGCTGGGTGGTGCTGGACCTTGAGACCAGCGGCCTGAACCCCAACCGCGACCAGGTGCTGTCGATCGGTGCCGTAGCCATCGAAGACGGCGCCATCGACTTCTCCCAGCAGTTCGAGCGTACCCTGCACCGCCCGGCCCAGAAAACCAACGCCAGTGTACTCATCCATGGCCTGGGCCCGAGCGCCCTGGCCGCAGGCAGCGACCCGGCCGAGGCGTTGCTCGACCTGCTCGAGTTCATCGGTGACAGCCCGGTGCTGGCGTTCCATGCACCGTTCGACCAGCGCATGCTGGCTCGGGCATTGAAAGAAACCCTTGGGCATCGCCTGCAACAGCCCTTCCTCGATGTTGCTGAACTGGCGCCCATGCTCAACCCTGACACGGTACTGCGCGAAGCAGGGCTGGATGACTGGGTGGCGCGCTTCGGGCTGCAGGTGGATGAGCGCCACCACGCCAGCGCTGATGCCCAAGTCACCGCTGAACTGGCGTTGATCCTGTTCAGCCAGGCCCGTCGCCAGCAGCTGGACAGCCCATTGCAGCTGGAGCAGCGCTTGCGCGGGTGGCGGCGGCGCAATGTGCAGGGGCATGGGCTTTAGAAACATACCCTTTGAAGGGGCTGCACCTGTGATATCAAGCACCGCGCCCACCATGACAGTGGCAACCCGATAAGCGTCCATTGCGCCGCGCCCCCCGCCTCTGCAACAATCGCGAATAATTATCGTTAGTTAACGCATTCGTTCCGGGGGGGACACTGCTTGTCTTCTGCTCAGAGCCCACACGCCGAACTGGTCGGTGCGCTGTACCGCGACCATCGCAGCTGGCTGCTTGCCTGGCTGCAACGCAGCATGGCCTGCCGCCAGCGTGCCGAAGACCTGAGCCAGGACACCTTCGTGCGCCTGCTCGGGCGCGAACAACTGGACACCCCCCGTGAGCCGCGCGCTTTCCTGGCCGCAGTGGCCAAGGGGCTGATGTTCGACCACTTTCGCCGCGCAGCCCTGGAGCAGGCCTACCTGGCCGAACTGGCCCGCTTGCCGGAAGCCGAGCAGCCCTCCCCGGAACTCCAGCACCTGATCCTCGAAGACCTCAAGGCCATCGACCGCCTGCTCGGCAAGCTGTCGAGCAAGGCACGCACGGCGTTCCTGCACAATCGCCTGGACGGCATGAGCCACGCCGAAATCGCCGAGCGCCTGGGCGTATCGGTATCGCGGGTGCGCCAGTACATCGCCCAAGGCATGCGCCAGTGCTATGTGGCCCTGTATGGGGAGCCGACGTGAACAACTCACCGGTTTCTGCCGGGGTCCTTGAAGCTGCCATCGCCTGGAAACTGAGCCTGGACGACGGTACCGGTACGCCCGACGAACGCAGCGAGTTCATGCGCTGGCATGCCGCCAGCGAGGAACACGCTCGCGCCTGGCGCCAGTTGGGCACCCTCGATCAGCGGGTCAGTGCCGCAGCCGGCCCCGCGCGCCAGGCCCTGCAGCAATCGCGCGCAGGGTTGCGCCGGCGGGTGGCCAAGGTGGGCGGCGGCCTGGCTGGCATGTTCCTGCTCGGCTCACTGTTGGCTTGGGTTGGCGCGCCATCGCTATCGGCAAGCTACTGGCTGGCCGATCAGCGCACCGCCACCGGCGAACTGCGGACCCTGCGCCTGGAGGACGGCACGCTGCTGAGCCTGAATACTCATACCGCGGTCGACATCGACTACGAAGGCGACCAGCGTGTACTGGTGCTGCACCAGGGTGAAATCTCGGTGGAGACCGGCCACCAGGACCCTCGCCCGTTGCTGGTGCGCACCGACGATGGCCGCCTGCGCCCTCTGGGCACGCGCTTTCTGGTGCGTCGCGAAAATAACGGTACCCGCCTGGAGGTGTTGCAGTCCTCGGTCGCAGCGCAGCCGCTCAACAGTGGCGACGAGCAGGTACTGCGCGAAGGTCAGCAGGTGCTCATGAACGCCAATGGCCTGGGCCGTATCGCGCCCGTGCAAGCCGGTGCGGATGCCTGGACCCGCGGCATGCTGGTGGTGGACAACATCCGCCTGGCCGACCTGGTAGCGCAGCTGGGCCAATACCGTAGCGGCCACCTGGGCGTGGCCGATGAAGTGGCCGACCTGCGCGTGACGGGGAGCTTCCCGCTGACCGATACCGACCTGGCCCTCGCTTCGCTGGTGCCCGCGTTGCCGGTGAAGATCGAGCGGCATACCCAGTGGTGGGTGAGCGTGGTGCCCAAATAGCACCATAGCGCCCCCGTGGGGCCGGCTTGCCGGCAATGAAGGCCTAAGCTGGCTGCGTACAAATACAAACCATTTCCACTTTTTTTCCAGATACCCCTGTCACTTCTGAAATCTCGCTCGGCAAGGAAGCAATTAGCACTTATCCGTCGAGGAACCGCTGCATGTCCCGTGCCGTTGATCGTATCCTGCGCCCCAGCCTGATGGCCTTGGCCATCGCCCTGGCTGCCCCGTTGGCCAGCACTGCCCTGTTCGCCGCCGAGCAGTCCGCACAGCGTGCCTACGACCTGCCCAGCGCCCCGCTGGCCACCACCCTGAACCAGATCGCCAGCCAGTCGGGCATCGCCCTGGCCATCGACCCGGCATTGGTCAGCGGCCGAAACTCGGCGCCGGTCAACGGCCAGTACGACGGCCTCGGCGCCCTGCAGGCCGCCCTGCTCGGTACCGGCCTGCAGCTGCAGCAGAGCACTGTCGGCAGCTACAGCCTGGTGGCTGTTCCTGATGGCACTCTGGCGTTGCCCGAGACCGCGATCAATGCCAATGCATCGTACGAAAGCGCCTGGGGCCCGGTTGAGGGCTACCTGGCCAAACGCAGCGCCGCGGGCACCAAGACAGATACCGCGCTGGTCGAAATTCCTCGGTCGATCTCCGTCGCCACCCGTCAGCAGATGAGCGACCGCGGCGTCCACAGCCTGGATGATGCGGTGCGCTACATGCCCGGCATCGTTTCGGCCAGTTTCGGCAGCGACACGCGCTATGACTGGATGCGCGTGAGGGGCTTCGAACCGACTCAGTTCCTCGACGGCCTGCCGCTGCCCCGTGGCGTTTACGCTAACCCGAAAGCCGAAACCTGGAACCTGGACCGCCTCGCATTACTGCGTGGCCCGGCATCCTCACTCT
Source organism: Pseudomonas sp. M2 (assembly GCF_015751845.1). NCBI lineage: Bacteria > Pseudomonadati > Pseudomonadota > Gammaproteobacteria > Pseudomonadales > Pseudomonadaceae > Pseudomonas > Pseudomonas sp. M2. The sequence goes on along the minus strand of NZ_JADOUD010000001.1, from coordinate 2,832,157 downwards.
ATGGCCAGACCCCACCCGGCGGCCTGCTGGACATGGTCAGCCGCCGTCCGCAGGCCGAAAGCGCTAACGAAATCGAAGTGCAGTACGGCAGCGACAACCACCGCCAGATCAACTTCGCCAGCACCGGCAAAATCGATGACCAAGGGCAGTTCCTGTACGGCGTCAGTGGCGTGATTCGCGATGGCGGAACGCAGATCGACCATATAGACGACAAACGCTACAACATTGCCCCAAGCCTGACCTGGAACATCGACGACGACACGTCACTGACCCTGCTGACCCAGTTCACCCGCGACGATACAGGCGCTACCAGCCAGTTCCGCCCCATCCAGGGCACCAAGATCGACATGCCATTCGGTAAGATCTCCCACCACAAGAACCTGGGGGATCCGGACTACGAGTTCTACGACCGTACCTACTACGCGCTGGGCTACGCCTTCGAGCACCGGATCAACGATGTGTGGCAGTTCCGCCAGAACCTTCGCTATACCAAGACTGACCTGTCCTTTCAGACCATCACCCCTGGCAGCTACAACACAACCAATCCTCCGGTGCAGGACGACGGTACCGTCAGCCGTATGTCCACCAACACCGATGAAGACATCAGCCAATTCGCAGTGGATAACAACTTTCAGGCTGACTTCACCACTGGGGACATCAGCCACACCCTGCTGATCGGCCTGGACCACCAACGCGTCAACACCAACTACCTGTCGATCTTCGGCTTCAACGTGCCTGACAGCAACGTCATCAACCCGGTCTACGGGCTGCCAATCACACGCCCGGATCGCTCCACGGCGTTCTATGACTACAACCAGAAAACCCGCCAGACCGGCCTGTATGTTCAGGACCAGATGGCGTTGGGCAACTGGCGCCTGACGCTGGGCGGTCGTGAAGACTGGGTGCATACCAGCACCAGGTTCCTGAACCAGGGCGATGCCACCAACACCCAGAGAGACAAGAAATTCAGCGGCAACGCGGCCATCAGCTACGTCTTCGACTCGGGCTTCGTGCCTTACCTTTCGTATGCCGAGTCGTTCCAGCCGGTCAGCAATGCTGCCGCATCCGCCACGGAGTCTTTCAAGCCGACCGAAGGCAAGCAGTGGGAGCTGGGCATCAAATACCAGCCACCGGGCTCCAACACCCTGTTGTCCGCAGCCGTGTATGACCTGACCCAGAAAAACGTCTCGGTCACCAACAACGAGGGCGGTGTGACCGTCACTAGCCAGACCGGCGAAGTGAAGGTTCGTGGCCTGGAGTTGGAAGCCGTCTCCGACGTCACCGAAAACCTGAAGGTGACTGCGGCCTACACCTTGGCCAAATCCGAAGTGCAGGACGGCATCTACAAAGGTAACCGCCTGCAGCTGATGCCTAACCAGCAGGCCTCGCTGTGGGCCGATTACACCTGGCACACCGGCGTGCTCGACGGCTTCGGCATCGGCGCCGGCGCGCGCTACACCGGAAATACCTATGGCGACCAGGGCAACACCTGGCTGGGCAAGGCCGATGCGTACACCGTGTTCGATGCCTCCGTGCACTACGACCTGGGGCGCCTGAGCACCAGCTTGAAGGGCGCATCGGTAGCGGTCAACGCGACCAACGTGTTCAACAAGGACTACATCTCCACCTGTGACAGTTTCTACTGCTACTACGGTGACGAGCGCAGCGTCGTCGCCAGCGCCAGCTACAAGTTCTGAGTACCCAGGGGCCGCTAAGCGGCCCCCATGAGAAATTTCGGTACCGTGATGAAAAGCCAAACCATCCGCCGCTGGTCCGTGATTCACACCTGGAGCAGCCTGGTCTGCACCCTGTTCCTGCTGTTGCTGGCCCTCACCGGCCTGCCGCTGATCTTCCACCACGAAATCGAACACCTGCTCGGTGACGCACCAAAGCTGCGCGAGATGCCTGCAGGCACCCCACACCTGGACCTGCAACAGCTGGTGCTCAAGGCCGAGCAGCATCGTCCCGGCGAGGTGATGCAGTACTTCGGCTATGACGAAGACGAACGCAACGGCGTGGTGGCGATCACCGCTGCCACTGCCGGCACCGAACCCAATTCGTCACACACCTTCATGCTCGACGCCCGCACCGGCGAAGCCGTCGCCATGCCGGCCGCCAACGGCGGTTTCATGATGATCATGCTGCGCCTGCACGTCGACATGTTCGCCGGGCTGCCCGGCAAGCTGCTGCTGGCGTTCATGGGTGTGCTGTTCGTTATCGCGATCATCTCCGGCACAGTGCTCTACGCACCGTTCATGCGCCGCCTGCAATTCGCCACGGTGCGCCACGAAAAATCCCGCCGCCTGCGCTGGCTCGACCTGCACAACCTGATCGGGGTGGTGACACTGGCCTGGGCGCTGACCGTCGGTGTAACCGGGGTCATCAGCGCCCTGTCCGACCTGGTCATCGCCGCCTGGCGCAACGACAGCCTGGCCGCAATGGTCGCGCCCTACCGTGACGCCCCGCCACTCACCGAGCGTGCACCGGCCAGCCGCCTGCTGGACATCGCCGAGCAGGCCGCACCCGGCATGCGCCCGGACTTCATCGCCTTCCCCGGCACGCGGTTCTCCAGCGAGCACCACTACGCCGTGTTCATGAAAGGCGCCACCCACCTGACATCGCACCTGCTCACGCCCGTGCTGATCGATGCGCGCAGCCTGCAGGTGACGGCAGTGGGCGAACGCCCCTGGTACATGGACGCCATGGGCCTCTCGCAGCCACTGCACTTTGGCGATTACGGCGGGCGCCCGATGCAGATCCTCTGGGCAGTGCTCGATGTGTTGACCATCATCGTGCTCGGCAGCGGCCTTTACCTATGGTGGGGCAAACAGCGCAAACCCCGGGAGGCGCGGGCATGAGCCACAAATCGCAACCGACCCTGCGCATCTTTACCTGGCCGGCCGCCATCGGCCTGCTCGGTGCCGCCGGCCTGTTTGCCGCCTTGCTGGGTGACGGTGCGTGGGATGCCCTGGCCTGGCTGGGCCTGGGCGTGCCCGTCATCCTCAGCCTGCGCGGGTTGTGCCGGCGATAACCGGCTACCGCTTCGGTCCTTGCCCTGGGCCCTACCGTTGCGCCTCCCTGACCGAAGGAGCGCAACATGCTACCGCTGGAACGTATCGAATTCGTCGACCAACAGATCATCGCCCTGCTGGCACAATTGCCAAGCCCCGACCGGCCGGGACTCACCCGTCAGCAGCTACAAGGCGAACTGGCTGAATACTGGGCAGCCTGCGACCCCCAGGGCCGCTCGCGCAGGGTCCGCCTGTGCGATCTGCGCCGCGCCCTGATGCATGCCGAGTTGACCCTGCGCCAGGGCGACCGGACCTTGCCCGCCCCCCAGGCCGATGCCCTGAGCCTGTGCCTGGACCTGCCCAACGCCTGGCAACGCCGGCCCCAAGCGATGGCCACACGTGCCCAGGTGTACCGCCTGGTCCTCAGCCGTAGCCAGCCCCACAGCCGAGCGGTGCTGCCAGGCATGTTCGTGGTCATCACCGGTAACGACGAGGCTGCCGAACTCACCCCGGAGCATGCCCGCGGGCCAGCGTTGCTGTGCGGCCTGACCCAAGGCATCGAAGCCTACGCCTCGCTGGCCGGCTTGCACCTTGAGCTGTGCGAGCGCCTCGACGACCCGCTGCAGGGCCCGCCACTGCTGCGCCTGCTGGTCGATGCCGAACGTATAGAGAACGCCGCCAAGGCCGACCGCCTGCGCTACGAATGGTATGCCGATGACCCGGTGCAAGCCCAGGTCGACACCCTGATCGAAGCGCAGCGCCTGCGTGTCAACCACGCCTGGGCAAGCGCCCATGGCGCCCTGGCACCCGCCGCCGAGGCGCTGCACAATGCCCTGTCACTGGAAGCCGAAGTCGGCAAACAAGCGTTGCTCGACACGCGCTACGGCCTGCTGCTGGAAAAAAACCTGCCCAACTGGTTGAGCACGGCAGGGCCCCAGGCGCTTACGCACATCATGCAGACCATGCAACAACTGGTCGCCGCCGGCAATCGCATCGCCGCGCCAGGCATCCTCACCCTGGCGCAGTTCCGCGAGCAGCGCAGCTTGCAGGGCTGGGCCCGCGCGCGCGTAGAGGAACGCCTGCGCCACGATCATGGCCTGCGCTACGCAGCCGCCGACATCATGGTACATGTGGTGCACAGCCGTCAGGCAGGTCCGCAGCTGAACCCCTTCAACCCATCGAGCTACGTCACCTGGCGAGGTTTCGAGCGCGTCGGTGGGCAGTTGGTCGAGCTGACCCGGGAGAGCTACCCGCTGCACGAGCTGGCATTGCGCAACCTGAACTGGTTCGACTACGACTATTGGCTCACCGCCCGTGTAACACACGGTCACGACAAGCCATTACCCGAAACGCTGAACCCGGCCTACATCAAAGCGATGATCAGGCACCTGAATGTCGGCGGCAGCTATCATGCCTACCTGAAAACCCAGTTGATCGACTCCCCGGTCGGGGGCTGGAGGCTCAATGCCCATGCCCTGATCAACCGAGCCCGCATGCGCGCCGAGGCAGCCAAGGCGCGTTATGCCGGGCACCTTCGCGCCTTGGGTGAACAAGGCTACCGTTGGGTACGGCAGGTACTGGACTACCCGCACAACGCGCTCCGCCCGCCGGTGGACAACCAGCGCATCACCGTGCGCCAATTGACAATCCATGGCCATACCCTGCAAGGCGTTCTGCTGATCAATGCCGAAGGCTCCGGCACAGGCGCTTTCATCCTGTACACACCGGACGCACCCGACCGCCGCGCCTGGCGCGGGCTGAGCAATGCCCGCGAACTGATGCGGTTGCTGCGCAAACAACCCGCCCTGCGCGCCTACGTGGCGAGCCGCCTGCCCCTGCTGGCACCTGTACGCATCGATAAACTACTCAGCAAGGGCCGGCTCGGCACCGCACTGCGCACCCCGGCAATTGAGGAAGAGCTGTTCTTCGCCTACTACATGGCAGAGGTGCGAGGCTGGTTGGCAGTGGTCGATGCCCAGAGCCGCACCACCGGGGAGGCAGATCTTCAGCAGGGCATCGATCTGGTATGGCGCCTGCTCGACCTGATCAGCCTGGGGCTGCCTGCCCCTGTACAGGTTCCCCTGGCCCTGGGACGAATGGTGATCGAAACCTGGGATGGTCTGGAAGCCTTCAGCGAGGATGATATCAACGGCGTGCTGACCCATACCTACAACGCCCTGAGCTATGCCAACGACGCCGGTACCAGCGTCGTCAGCACCGGCCTGATGCGCCGGATAATGCGTGGCATGCCAACGCAACCACCGTTGCCACTGCCCTCGCGCTACAGCATCACGCCTGCGCTAGAACACCTGCGCTACGCCATTGACGGTGTACACGGCGAAGGCGTGTTCGAGAAAGCATCAACGTTCGAAGGGCTGACTCAGTATTTCATCCAGGACGCCCACGGCCGGTATTACAAGGTCGCATTCGACGGCCACCGTTGGCGGGTCATCGACCCGACCCAACCGGACGCTTACCTGCAGCAGCCGGTCAAACGCCTGGCCAATGGCAACTGGGTCATCGACTCACCGGTGCTGTGGTACGACGGCTTGCCCGATCTGCCGCAGTTGTTGGCCAGCTGCCGCCTGCAGCCGCCGTTGGCGGGTGAGGCGGTGGGCACGCTGGCAGGGCTGTGTCGGGCAGACGACCAGCTTTATCTGCAAACCCCTGCCGGGCAACTGCCAGTTCGCGCGCACCTGCTCGCCGGGCGCTACCACCTGTTGATTCCGCACGCCCGGGAAGCCGGCGTGGTGCCGTGGGCGATCCTGCGCTGGCAAGACCGGCAGTGGCGCATCCGCGTGCGCCAGGCAGGGCGCAGCAGCGATTGGCTGGCGCTGCCGGATGACTACTCGCCGAGCCGTGGCAACAACCGGTCGAGCCGCTGATGCAAGGCACTGCTGCTCGGCCAGTTGCGCAGCAGCCGCGCCCGATCACGGGCGTAGGCCGGGGCAAAGCTGAGCCCGGTGGCGTGCTGGCACATGGCGTCGAGGTCGATCAATGACCATTGGCCGTCGTGCCAGAACAGGTTGTGGCCCTTGAAGTCGCCATGGCTGATACGCTCGCGGATCAGTTGCTGCATCAGCTCCACCAAGGCATCGACTTGCTCTTCAGGCACCTCGCCGCTTTCCACATAAGGCGCGAAGCACGCGGTCAGGTCCGGGCCATCGACATGTTCAGTGACCAGGTACGCCCGGCTGCGCAGGCCCATGACGCGCTGCTCCAGCACCGCCAACGGGCGCGGCGTGGCGATGCCCAGGAACTCCAGGCGGTGGCCTTCAATCCAGGAGTGCCAGGCCCGGCTCGGGCGCCAGAACCGCTTGAACCAGTGCGCGGTGTTCTTGATGTTGTAGCGCTTGAGTACCAGTGAGCGCCCACCCACCTCGACACGCGCCACGCTGGCCGCGCCCCCTGTCTTGTACAGGTGGCCCTGGTCGATCAGCGTATCGGCCTGTTCCAGTACCGGCAGCATGGCCTGGACTTCGCCACGGCGAATCGCCCGCAAGCCCGAAAGGCTGCGCTCGACGCTGAACAGCGTGCACTCGCGGCCGGCCTTCTCCAGGTAATCCTTGAGGCGCCAGGTGCGCACCTTGTCCACCTGTTTCTGCAACGCTTCCATCGGCAACGCGTGCTCGGCATTGGCCAACAGGTAATGCACCAGCAGCTCTTCGATGAATGGCTCCAGGCGCTTGGGCAACTGAGCGAAGAACACCCCGAGGTTTTCCAGCACACGCGGGCGCGACAGTTGCTGGCCCGGCGTTTCGGCCTTGATGCCGGCGCCATCGATCAGGTACAGCTTGCCGCCGTGGCGCAACAGGTTGTCCAGGTGCAAATCTTCCTGCCAGAGGCCCTTGGCGTGCATCTGCGCCACTGCGGTCAGGGCTTCGCCCAGCACCAGGTGCTGTTCGTCGGCCAGCACCGGCAGGTTCGCCACCTTGTCCCAGGCATCGGCCAGGCTTTCGGCGCCGTCGAGGAACTCGAACAGCAGCCAGCCACCCTCACCTTCCTTGAGCCCGTCGGCAAGCAGCTTTGGCGTTGTCAGGCCCTGTTCGGCCAGCAACTTCACACCCTCCAGCTCACGCTGAAAATGGCGCGCAGCATTGCCGCCTACCAGCAACTTGGCCAACACCGGCGTACCTCGCCATACACCGGCACCGACATAGCGCTGGCCCGGCAATACGCGCAGCAGGCTGAGCAACTGCAGTTCGGCGTCGCCAGCGGCGTCGGCCAAGCTGACCGAGAGCGGCAGTAAAGGGCTGCGCCCGGCATCTTTCAATTCAGACAAACGCATCAGCGGGCCTCTTTTTCACGACGGCGTTGCGTCAGGCGTTGCAACCAGGTGCCAACCAGCACGCTGTCGGCCGGCTGGGCAAGATAGGTGGCAAGCAGCGCGCGCACGTTCACCTCGTTCCAGGCGCGGGCACGGCGCAGCAGCGGCTCCAGATCCTTCAGGCGGTCACGCATGCCGAACAACAGCGGCCGGGTCTTCTCCAGGTCGATCAATTGCGCGTCCCAGCCCTCGCGGCGTTGGCGCAGGAAGATGTGCTTGGGGTAGAAGCAGCCGTGCACCTGGCCGGCGCAGTGCAGGGTGCGCGCCAGCTGGCCACAGGCCTGGAGGATGCCGTTGCGCTCGGGGTCACTGAGCTGCGGCCACTGGCCCAGCAGGCTTTCCAGGTCGCTCCAGTCATCCAGGGCACGTGTCAGCAGTATCGCCCGATGCTGGCCTGCGTGCTTGCGCTCACCGTAGAACACCGCCTGCAGGGCCGGGATATGCAGCTTCTGGTAACGGCTGATGTTGCGGAACTCACGGGCGAAGGTCGGCTCGCCAAATGGGCGATGCAAGGTGCGGGTCAGGTAGTCGCTCTGGCGCTTGAGGTAATACCCTTTGCCCTCGAGTTCCAGGCGATAGACGCTGCTCCAGCCGCCACGGCCGGTATTGGGTTCGTCCACGGCATCGAGTTGCAGCGCCCACAGCGCTTCGAAGTCATTCAGGCCATGGCGTTTGAGCAGCGCGAGGTCCGCGCTGGCCAGGTAATCGGTCATTCCCTTCCCTCGAAGAAGCTCAGTACCTGACGGACCCGACGCTTGTCGCGCGCATTCAGGCGCTGGCGCCCGCGGTACTGCAAATAGAAGCGCAGGCGCTGGGTCGCCGTCAGGTGGTATTTGGCGACCTTGTCCAGGCATGCCAGGTCCTTGATCAGCCGGTGGCGCCACATGAAGCCGCGCCAGAAGTCACCGGTCGGGCAGTCGATGAAGAATAGCGTGCCCTGGTCATCGACCAACAGGTTGCGCCACTTGAGGTCGTTGTGGGCGAAACGGTGTTCGTGCATGACCCGGGTATGGCGCGCCAGCTGTCGGCTGATGTGGTCGACCCAAGCACGATCAGCCAGGCGCGGATCATTGCGCTCAGCCAGCACCGACAGGTCTTCGGTGCGCGGTAGCTCGCGGGTGATCATCGCGCCGCGGCCAAATGCCAGGCCATTGCGCTCCAGGCCCCAGGCCACAACTTCAGCGGTCGGGATGTCCCATTTGGCGAACTGCTTGAGGTTCTGCCATTCGGCCTTGATGCGCGGCCGGCCCAGGTAACGGCGCATGTGCTTGCCGGCACCGGTGTACCGCTTGACGTAATAGTTGACCCCGCCACGCTCGACGCGGACCACCTCGCTGAGCGGGTCACGGGTCAGGCGTTCACCCTGCAGGGCAAACACCGCATCAAGGCTGCCGAAGTCCGCCGCCAGGTGTTCGTAGCCTGGCGCCAGTGTCCAGCCCGCCATCAGAGTGCGTCCCCATAGCGTTGCTTGCGATCGTAGAGTTTCTGCGCCTTGCGGTCGAGCCAGGCCAGCAGCGCGGCTTCCTCGCTCAAGATCTGGCGCAGCGGGCGTTGGAAGTAACCGCGCAGGAAACGCAGCTTGTCGCGCCGGGTCAGGCCGATATCCAGCGCCGAGAAGTACAGCGCGGCCAGGTCCTTGTCCCGCCAGCGGCGGCTGATTGTCGCCCGGGTCTGGGCGCGGTGCAGGTCGATTACCGACAATTTGAAGTCTTGCGCCGTCACCGGGCGGTCGGTGTGCAGCAGAAAGTGGCAGATGTAGCAGTCACGGTGGTTGACCCCGGCGCGGTGCATGCCGCCGGTCATCTTCGCCACTTCGGCGATCAGCGCGCGCTTGAGCGCCGGCTCAGGCGGCTGCTTGACCCAGTCAATGCTGAAGTCTTCCAGGCTGATGGTCGGCGCCAGTTCTTCGGTGACGATGAACGAGTGCTGCGTGGCCGGGTTGCTGCCACGCTCGCCATAGGCCACTGCGGTCATGGTCGGTACGCCGACTTCATGCAGGCGCTCGATGGCCCGCCATTCCTGCCCGGCACCCAGCACCGGAAGCTTGGCGGTGAGCAGGTTCTTGAAGATTTCGCCCCAGCCAATGCCACGGTGGATCTTGACGAAGAAACCTTCGCCATCGACCTCGGTGCGCAGCGTGCGGCGGCCTTCCAGCTCTCGGTACACCTCGCCTTGCAGGGCTTCCACGGCATCAAAGGCATCACGCCCGGCCCACAGGCGCTTGAACGGTTCGGCCAGGATCAGCTTCATGCGCTCTCCTGCCCCAGAATCACGTCGGCAGCGTGCTGCGGCATGCTGTAAAGGTCGGCGGTTTCGGCAAAGGCCAGCCCGTTGCGCGACCACTCGGCACGCGCCTCTGGCGCTTCGAGCATGCGCTGCAGGTAGCCGTTGAGCTGTTCCTGCTCGAACGGCTCGTCCAGCACCAGGCCGCTGTCGGCCTCGGCAATGTAATGGGCGTAGCCGCAAACTTTGGAAACCAGCACCGGCAAGCCAGCCACCAGCGCCTCGAGCAACACCGTACCGGTGTTCTCGTTGTAGGCCGGGTGGATCAGCAGGTCGGCACCCAACAGGAAGCGCGGGATATCACTGCGGCCCTTGAGGAACTGCACCTGTTCGCCCAGGCCCAAGGCTGCGCTCTGCAGCTGGAACACCTTGGGGTCGTCCTGGCCGATGACCATCAGCCGGGTGCGCTTGCGCAGAGACGCTGGCAGCGCGGCCAGGGCCTTGAGGCTACGGTCGACGCCCTTGGTCTTGAAGCCCGAGCCGATCTGTACCAGCAGCAGGTCATCATCGCCCAGGTTGAACTCCTTGCGAAACTCCGCGCGGATCTCGGCGGCATTGGCCGGTGCGCGGCGGTCCTGGGAAATGCCGGGCGGCAACAGGTGGAAGCGTTCAACGGGGGTGCCGTAATGCTTGACGAACAGCGGTTGCTGCACCTCTGAAATCATCAATATCTCAGTGCGCGCATCCTTGGCGAACACAGCCCGCTCGTACTCGGCAAAGTGCCGGTAGCGGCCCCAGCGGCGGTAAAGGCCGCCACGCAAGGTCTGGGCCTTGTCCTCGAAACAGGCGTCGGCCGCGTAATACACGTCCAGGCCCGGCATCTTGTTGAAGCCGATCAACCGGTCTACCGGGCGCTTGGCCAGATCGGCTTCCATCCAGGCAGTGAGTTTTTCGTTGCGACGGTGATTGAACAGCGCTTTGACCGGCGCCACCAGCACTTCGAAACCGGGCGGAATATCGCCTTCCCAGATCAGCGTGTAGACACGGATCTGGTGGCCCCGCTTCTGGCATTCCAGGGCAATGCGCATGAAATCGCGCTGCAGCCCGCCGAAGGGGAAATATTTGTAAAGCACGAAAGCCAGTTGCATCAACGGACATCCTCAGCCAGCAGCAACGCGCTCAAGCGGCTCGCCACATGCTCTGGATTCAGGCGAGTGAAGCACAATGGCCACTCGCGTTTGAGATCGAACCGGCGCAGGTCGTCGGCGCTCGGTTTGTAGGTGCACTTTTTCTGCAGGCACGGTGCACAGGGAAAATCGCTGGCCTGGTGGACCTGCACACGGCCATAGGCGCCAGTCAGGCCCGGGTTGGTCGGGCCGAACAGCGAAATGGTCGGCACATCCAGCGCAGCGGCCAAGTGGCCCAGCCCAGTGTCCACCGCCACACAGGCCTTTGCCGCCGCCAGCACGCGGGCAACGCCGGCAAGGTTCAATCTGGGGAGCACCTGGCAGTTGTTCAAGCCTTGGGCTATACGCTCGGCGCGGTCTTTCTCGGCCTGGTTGCCCCATGGCAGGCATACCTGCAGCCTGCTGCGGCCCAGCCGCTCAGCCAGCTCTCGCCAGTAGGCCTCGGGCCAGTGCTTGGTCGCCCAGGTAGTGCCGTGCAGAAACACCACATACGGCGCCGCCGGGGGCAGTTGCAGGCGGTCCAGGTCCAGGCCGTAGTTGCCGATGCCTTCGGGCAGGTCATAGGCCAGCGCCATGGCGAACAGCTGGCGCACGCGCTCTACCGCATGCTGGCCGACGGCGACCGAAAGGCGCCGGTCATAGAAGCGGCTGGCCAAGCCTTCACGCGCCGAGTAACGGTCCAGGCCGGCCACCGGCGCCTTGACGTAGCGGGTCAGCCAGGCCGACTTGACCAACCCCTGGGCATCGATCACCAGGTCGTACTTGCGCTCGCGCACGCGTTGCTTGAACGCCTTCCACTCGCCGCTCTTGATGGTCTGCCAGACATTCTTGCGCCAGCGCCGGATGGCCACCGGTATCACCTGGTCGACCGCCGGGTGCCAGCTGGGGATCTCGGCGAAGCCTTCTTCCACCACCCAGTCGAAGCGGATGCCCGGGATCGCATGGGCGGCATCGGTGAGCGCCGGCAGGGTGTGGATCACATCACCCAGCGACGAGGTCTTGATGATCAGTACCCGCACTTACTCGACCTCGGCCACGGTATCGATCAGGTTCGGCCCACCCAGGCTGTGCAGGGCGGCGATGACTTTGCCAGGCTCCAGCAGACGCAGGCAGTTGTAGTGGCCGAAGCGGCAGGTGCGGTCGAAGCATGGGCTGCACTCGATGCCGGTGCGCACGATCTCGACCTGCTCGGCCAACGGCGGGGTAAAGCCCGGCGAAGTCGAACCATAGACGGCAACCAGCGGGCGGTTCAACGCCGCCGCCACGTGCATCAGCCCGGAGTCGTTGGACACCACCGCGTTGGCACAGGACATGAGGTCGATCGCCTCGGCCAGCGAGGTTTCGCCCGCCAGGTTATAAGATTCTTCACGCAGGCCCGGGATCAGCCGGTCGCGGATCTGCTCGCCGACCGGGTGATCGTTCTTCGAGCCGAACAGCCACACCTGCCAGCCTTGGCGAATCATGGCGTCGGCAACGCTGGCGTAGTGCTCTGCCGGCCAGCGCTTGGCTTCACCGAACTCGGCACCTGGGCACAGCGCAAGCACCGGGCGGTCCAGCTCCAGGCCGAACTTGGCCAGCGCGGCCTCACGGCTCGGCGCCTGGATCTGCAGCTCAGGCCGCGGATAAGGCTGCGGCAGCTCGGCACCCGGCGCATAGGCCAGTGCCATGAAGCGCTCGATCATCAGCGGGTAACGTACCTTGTCCAGCTTGCGCACATCGTTGAGCAGGCCGAAGCGCATTTCGCCACGCCAGCCGGTGCGTTTGGGAATGCCGGCAAAGAACGGCACCAGCGCCGACTTCAGCGAGTTGGGCAGCAGGATCGCCTGGTCGTACTGGCCGGCCAGGGACTTGCCGATGCGCCGGCGCGTAGCCAGCTCCAGCGCGCCATGGCCGAGCGGGAAGCTCAAGGCCTGACGCACTTGGGGCATGCGCTCAAGGATCGGCCGGCTCCACTCGGGTGCCAGCACATCGATCACGCAGTCGGGGTGCTGCTGTTTCAGGCACTGGAACAAGGTTTGCGCCATCACCATGTCGCCGACCCAGCTGGGGCCAATGATCAGTATTCTCATGCTTAGTCCAGAAAAACTCGGGGAGGCTGCAGGCTGCGGTACAGCCTGGCCTCCCCTCTTTATATTCAGGCTATGTGGCGGACAGTGTAACACCGGTGGTGGAACATCGGCCTTTAGGCCCCTGTGGAGCGGCCTTGCGCCGCGAAAGGGCCGCATAGCAGCCCCAACAATCTCATGCCAATCCCAATTCACCCCAGATCCGCCGCACCTCGCGACGCTCATCGGCAAACTGCGCCGCATCGATCACCCCGGCCTGCTTCTGCAGGGCCTGGCGGTGCGAGGCTGAGCGAAACGCCTTGTACACTTCACGCAACAACACCGCATCGCTGGCCGGCATCAAGCCCGCCTGCTCCAGCTCTTCCAGAATGCGAATGTTATCGGTCCAGCGCAGTATGGCCGGATGGTCGTGGGACCAGGCCAAAGCGGCGTATTGCACCATAAATTCGATATCGACGATACCGCCGGCATCCTGCTTGATATCGAACGCCACGCCGGCATCGAAGGCATTGGCCGCGGTGCCCGCGACGGTGGCCTTGGTGCCGAGGTTGTCGCGCATCTTGGCGCGCATTTCGCTGACCTCGCTGCGCAGCTTGTCCAGGTCACGGGCCTGGCCCAGAACCTTGGCGCGCACACCCTCGAACGCTGCCGCCACCTGCTTGCAGCCCACCAGCACGCGGGCGCGCACCAGGGCCTGATGCTCCCAGGTCCAGGCTTCGTTCTGCTGGTAGCGCTCGAACGCGCCCAGCGAGCTGACCAGCAGCCCCGCCGCGCCCGATGGCCGCAGGCGCATGTCGACGTCATAAAGCTGGCCGGAGTTGGTTTGCGTGGTCAGCAAATGGATGATGCGCTGGCCAAGGCGCGTGAAGAACTGCGCGCTGTCGATCGGCTTGGCGCCATCGGTTTCCGCCTGCGGGTCGCCGTCGTGGATGAACACCAGGTCCAGGTCCGAGCCATGGCCCAGTTCCAGGCCACCCACCTTGCCGTAGCCGAGGATGATGAAGCCCGGGTCGCACAGGCTGCCGTCGCTGCGCTTGGGCTGGCCGTGGCGCGCCACGGTCTGGCGCCAGGCCAGGGCCAGCACCTGGTCGAGAATGGCTTCGGCCAGCCAGGTCAGGTAGTCGCTGACTTTCATCAACGGCAGGTTGCCGCTGATCTCGGAGGCTGCCACGCGCAAGCTGTGGGCCAGCTTGAAGTGGCGCAAGGCCTCCATCTGTTGTTCAAGATCGTCCTCGGGGATGCGCGTCAGCCGTTCGCGCAGCTCGGCGGCCAGCTCCGGCGCCAGCGGCGGGCTGAACAGGCGGCCTTCATTGAGCAACTCATCGAGCAGCAATGGGTAACGGGCGATCTGCTCGGCGATCCACGGGCTGGCGGCACACAGGGTCAGCAGGCGGCGCAAGGCCCCTGGGTTTTCAGTCAGCAGCACCAGGTAGGCAGACCGCCGCGCCACAGCTTCGACCAGCGGCAGTACACGTTCCAGCACCAGGTCCGGGTTGTCATGCTCCACCGCCTGGGCCAGCAGACGCGGGATGAAGGCATCCAGACGCTCACGGCCGATACGCTGCATCGAGCGCAACTGGGGGCTGGCACGCAGCCCCGCCAATCTGCGCAAGGCTTCGGCGGGTTGCTTGAAACCGGCCTCTTCCAGCTGACGGCCGGCGGCCTCCTCATCCTGCGCCTGCTCCCACAAGGGCGACCACTCACCGCCAACCACCAGGTCACCCTCGCCTTCTTCTTCATCCGGGTCGGCGATGACCTGGCGGAAGTGCCAATCGACACGGCCGCGCCAGTGCATCAACTGGTCGTGGAAGCTCTGCCAGCCGCTAAAGCCGAGCATATAGGCCACGCGCTCACGGTCGGTCTCGTCATCAGGCAGCATCTGTGTCTGGCGGTCGGCAATGGCCTGGATGGCATGCTCGGTATAGCGCAGGAACTCATACCCTTCACGCAGCTCCGCCACCACCGCTGGCGGCAGGTAGCCTTGGCCCTCCAGGGTCGCCAGCACTTTCAGCAATGGCCGCTGCTGCAGGCTCAGGTCACGCCCGCCATGGATCAGCTGGAAGGCCTGGGCGATGAACTCCACTTCACGGATGCCACCGGCGCCAAGCTTGATGTTCTCGGACATGCCCTTGCGCCGAACCTCCTGCTGGATCAGCTGCTTCATGGTACGCAGCGCTTCGATCGCCGAGAAGTCCAGGTAACGCCGGTACACGAACGGGCGCAGCATCTCCTGCAGTTGCGCGCCTGCCGCCTGGTCGCCGGCCACCACCCGCGCCTTGATCATCGCGTAGCGTTCCCAGTCGCGGCCTTGGTCCTGGTAGTACTGCTCCAGGGCATTGAAGCTGAGCACCAGCGAACCGGCCGAGCCGTAGGGGCGCAGGCGCATGTCGACGCGGAACACGAAGCCATCGACGGTGACCGGGTCGAGCGCCTTGATCAGGCGCTGACCCAGGCGGGTGAAGAACTCCTGATTGTCCAGCGAGCGCTTGACCCCTTCGGTCTCACCGCCTTCAGGGAAGGCGAAGATCAGGTCGATATCCGATGACAGGTTGAGCTCGACCGCCCCCAGCTTGCCCATGCCCAGCACCACCATATGCTGCGGTTCACCGCTGCGGTTGCCGATAGGCGTACCGAACTGCTGGCAGTGGCGCGGGTACAGCCATTGATAAGCTTCGTCGATCGCCGCGTCAGCAAGGTCGGACAGGTCGCGACAGGTCTCGCCCAGTTCGGCCTGGCGGGTGATATCACGCCAGATGATGCGCAACTGCTGGCGGTTGCGCTCGCGGCGCAGGTTGCGTGCCAGCTCTTCTTCACTCGACGCCGCCTGGGCCGCTGCCGCGATCTGCCCACGCAGCTCGCCCGGCGCATACCGGCGGTCCATCTCGCCGCTGGCCAGCAGGGCAAACAGCATCGCCGGCTCACGCTGGGCCAGGCCGAGCACGAAGTCGCTGGCGGCGGCCACCTGGTCGAACTGGTGCTGGTGAGCCGGGCTCCAGGCGGTCGGATCGAGTGCCGGGTGGCTGCTCAGGGCATCGAGCAGAAACTGCCGATTACGGGCGACCAGCGGTTGCAGGGAGGCAGGCAGTTCGAGCGGCAAAGGCAGGCGCATGGTCTATCCTTGATCGGCGTGAAAGTGAGAGTAAAAAGCGGCCACGAGGAAACCGGACCCCGGTTGGACTGTCGTACAAAAGTTGGAAATAGCTGAAAAAAACGAATCATTGGCATGAAACATCAAGAATCACCCGCTCGCAGCACAACGCCAACCAACATGAACGTTTTTCCTCACAAGCCAAGGTGCGACCAAACGTCGCATTTGTGTAGTTTTACTACTACCCCGACCGTGCAAAAGCATGAAATGCGAAAGCAAATGTAGTAAAACTACACGCCGCCGGGTCACACTCCGGTAATCCAAGAATTCACGACGTCTGCCCATAAGGCCAGTCGCAAACTCAGGCCCCCGATTCTGGTGGCCTTTCCGCCCTGGAGCAAGCCATGCAAGACCTCGATCCAATCGAAACCCAGGAATGGCTGGATGCCCTGGAGTCGGTCCTCGACAAAGAAGGCGAAGACCGCGCTCATTACCTGATGACCCGCATGGGCGAGCTGGCCACCCGCAGTGGCTCCCAGCTGCCATACGCGATCACCACGCCATACCGCAACACCATCCCTGTCACCCACGAAGCACGCATGCCTGGCGACCTGTTCATGGAACGCCGCATTCGCTCGATGGTGCGTTGGAACGCGCTGGCCATGGTGATGCGCACCAACCTGAAGGATTCGGACCTGGGCGGCCACATCTCCAGCTTCGCCTCCAGTGCCACCCTGTATGACATCGGCTTCAACTACTTCTTCCAGGCACCGACCGAAGAACACGGCGGCGACCTGATCTTCTTCCAGGGCCACGCTTCGCCAGGCGTTTACGCCCGTGCCTTCATGGAAGGCCGCATCAACGAAGAGCAGATGAACAACTTCCGCCAGGAAGTGGACGGCAAAGGCCTGTCTTCGTACCCGCACCCATGGCTGATGCCTGACTTCTGGCAGTTCCCGACCGTTTCCATGGGCCTGGGCCCGATCCAGGCGATCTACCAGGCGCGCTTCATGAAGTACCTGGAAGCCCGTGGTTTCATTCCGGCCGGCAAGCAAAAAGTCTGGTGCTTCATGGGCGACGGCGAGTGCGACGAGCCGGAATCCCTCGGTGCCATCGCCCTGGCAGGCCGCGAGAAGCTGGACAACCTGATCTTCGTCATCAACTGCAACCTGCAGCGCCTCGACGGCCCGGTTCGCGGCAACGGCAAGATCATCCAGGAACTCGAAGGCGTGTTCCGTGGCGGCGGCTGGAACGTCAACAAAGTCGTCTGGGGCCGCTTCTGGGACCCACTGCTGGCCAAAGACACCAACGGTGCCCTGCAGCGCCGCATGGACGAAGTCATCGACGGCGAGTATCAGAACTACAAAGCCAAAGACGGCGCGTACGTTCGTGAGAACTTCTTCAACACGCCAGAGCTCAAGGCCATGGTCGAAGACCTGTCCGACGACGAGATCTGGAAGCTCAACCGTGGCGGTCACGACCCGTACAAGGTCTATGCGGCCTACCATCAGGCGGTCAACCACAAAGAGCAACCGACTGTCATCCTGGCCAAGACCATCAAGGGTTACGGCACCGGTGCTGGCGAAGCCAAGAACACCGCGCACAACACCAAGAAGGTCGACGTCGACAGCCTGCGCCACTTCCGTGACCGCTTCGACATCCCGGTCAAGGATGCCGACCTTGAAAGCCTGCCGTTCTACAAGCCCGAAGAAGGTTCGGCCGAAGCCAAGTACCTGGCCGAGCGCCGCGCAGCCCTGGGTGGCTTCGTACCGCAGCGCCGTGCCAAGAGCTTCAGCGTGCCGACCCCGCCTCTGGAAACGCTGAAAGCGATCCTGGACGGCTCGGGCGACCGCGAAATCTCCACCACCATGGCCTTCGTGCGTATCCTCGCGCAGCTGGTCAAGGACAAGGACATCGGCCAGCGCATCGTGCCGATCATCCCGGACGAAGCCCGTACCTTCGGTATGGAAGGCATGTTCCGCCAGCTGGGTATCTACTCGTCGGTCGGCCAGCTCTACGAGCCAGTCGATAAAGACCAGGTGATGTTCTACCGCGAAGACAAGAAGGGCCAGATCCTCGAGGAAGGCATCAACGAAGCCGGCGCCATGTCGTCGTTCATCGCTGCCGGTACCTCGTACAGCTGCCACAACCAGCCGATGCTGCCGTTCTACATCTTCTACTCGATGTTCGGCTTCCAGCGTATCGGCGACCTGGCCTGGGCCGCTGGCGACAGCCGCACCCGTGGCTTCCTGATCGGCGGTACCGCCGGCCGTACCACCCTCAACGGTGAAGGCCTGCAGCACGAAGACGGTCACAGCCACATGATGGCGGGCACCATCCCGAACTGCCGCACCTATGATCCGACCTACGGCTACGAGCTGGCGGTGATCATCCAGGACGGCATGAAGAAGATGACCGAAGAACAACAGGACATCTTCTACTACATCACCGTGATGAACGAATCCTACCAGCAGCCAGCCATGCCGGCCGGTGTCGAGGAAGGCATCATCAAGGGCATGTACCTGCTCGAAGAAGACACCCGCGAAGCCGCGCACCACGTTCAGCTGATGGGCTCCGGCACCATCCTGCGCGAAGTCCGCGAGGCCGCGAAGATCCTGCGTGAAGAGTTCAACGTCGGTGCCGACGTGTGGAGCGTCACCAGCTTCAACGAGCTGCGTCGCGACGGCCTGGCCGTGGAACGCGCCAACCGCCTCAAGCCTGGCCAGAAGCCTCAGCAGACTTACGTCGAAGAGTGCCTGGCCGGTCGCAAAGGCCCGGTCATCGCCTCCACCGACTACATGAAGCTGTTCGCCGAACAGATTCGCCAGTGGGTGCCGAGCAAAGAGTTCAAAGTCCTGGGTACCGATGGCTACGGTCGCAGCGACAGCCGCAAGAAGCTGCGTCACTTCTTCGAAGTCGACCGTCACTTCGTGGTGCTGGCTGCCCTGGAAGCCTTGGCTGACCGTGGCGAGATCGAACCGAAGGTGGTGGCCGACGCCATCGTCAAGTTCGGCATCGATCCGGACAAGCGCAACCCACTGGACTGCTGAGGAGTATTTTTAAGTGAGCGAACTCATTCGCGTACCTGACATCGGCAGCGGTGAAGGTGAAATCATCGAGCTGTTCGTCAAGGTCGGTGACCGTATCGAGGCTGACCAGAGCCTGCTGACCCTGGAGTCCGACAAGGCCTCCATGGAAATCCCGGCCCCCAAGGCCGGTGTCATCAAGGAACTGAAGGTCAAGCTGGGCGATCGCCTGAAAGAAGGCGACGAGTTGCTGGTCCTGGAAGCTGAGGGCGCCGATGCGGCGCCCGAGGCGCCAGCCGCCGCACCTGCCCCGGCCGCAGCTGCGGCTGCTGCCGAAAAGCCGGCTGCCGAAGCCGCCCCTGCGCCGGCTGCAGCCCCTGCTGCCGCCAGCGTGCAGGACATCCACGTGCCGGACATCGGCTCGTCGGGCAAGGCCAAGATCATCGAAGTACTGGTCAAGGTCGGCGACACCGTCGAAGCCGACCAGTCGCTGATTACCCTGGAGTCTGACAAGGCCTCCATGGAGATCCCTTCGCCCGCCGCAGGCGTGGTCAAGGAAGTGATCGCCAAGCTGGACGACGAAGTCGGCACTGGTGACCTGATCATCAAGCTGGAAGTCGCCGGCGCCGCCCCGGCTGCTGCGCCAGCGCCTGCCGCTGCTGCACCGGCCAAGGCTGAGGCTGCTCCGGCCGCCGCGCCTGCTGCCGCTGCCCCAGCTGCTGCCCCGGCACCGGTCGCTACCGCACCGGCTGCCGGTAGCAACGCCAAGGTTCACGCAGGCCCTGCTGTTCGCCAGCTGGCCCGCGAGTTCGGCGTAGAGCTGGGCGCGGTCACCGCGACCGGTCCGCACGGCCGCATCCTGAAAGAAGACGTGCAGGTCTACGTCAAGTCGGTCATGCAGAAGGCCAAGGACGCACCGGCAGCTGCTGGCGCGACCGGCGGCGCCGGCATCCCGCCGATCCCGGTGGTGGACTTCAGCAAGTTCGGTGAAGTGGAAGAAGTGGCAATGACCCGCCTGATGCAGGTCGGTGCCGCCAACCTGCACCGCAGCTGGCTGAACGTGCCGCACGTGACCCAGTTCGACTCCGCCGACATCACCGAGCTGGAAGCCTTCCGCGTTGCGCAGAAGGCCGTGGCCGAGAAGGCTGGCGTCAAGCTGACCGTGCTGCCACTGCTGCTCAAGGCCTGCGCCTTCCTGCTCAAGGAACTGCCGGACTTCAACAGCTCGCTGGCGCCAAGCGGCAAAGCCGTGATCCGCAAGAAGTACGTGCACATCGGCTTCGCCGTGGACACCCCGGACGGCCTGCTGGTCCCTGTGATCAAGAACGTCGACCAGAAAAGCCTGCTGCAGCTGGCTGCCGAAGCCGCGGCCCTGGCCGAGAAGGCGCGTACCAAGAAGCTGTCGGCTGACGACATGCAGGGCGCCTGCTTCACCATCTCCAGCCTCGGCCACATTGGCGGTACCGGCTTCACGCCGATCGTCAACGCGCCCGAAGTGGCGATCCTCGGTGTGTCCAAGGCAACCATGCAGCCCGTCTGGGATGGCAAAGCCTTCCAGCCCAAGCTGATGTTGCCGCTGTCGCTGTCCTACGATCACCGTGTGATCAACGGCGCAGCCGCCGCGCGCTTCACCAAGCGCCTGGGCGACGTGCTGGCGGATATCCGCACCATGCTGCTGTAACACGCAGCCAGCCTGCCCTCCTTCAAGGGGGCAGGTACCCTTTTCGAGCTGCCACGCTCGTACCTCAACCCCGCCAATTGGCGGGGCTTTTTTTGCCTGCAGCGGCCCCCGTTTTTCAGCAGCCCTAAGGATTCCCGCCCCGCAGCCGAAAACATATACATGACATCCCTCATGGCCGCTTGCCAGCCTCCGGGACATGATGCAACCTTGCCAGATGCGCCGCCGCCCAGGCCGCGTCACCCTCTTCAAGCGAGTCTTCGATGAAAAGCCAACCCGATGCCGCCAGCCGTGTGGCGGCCGAGGTCGTCACGCAGCTTCCCGTGCCTTCACGGCTCGGCATGCTGCGTTTCGAAAGGCTCAACGAAGCCACCTGGGCAATGCTTTACCTGGACCCGGCCTGCGAACGCCAGTTCGGGCTGGCGGCCTCCCAGCTGTGCGCGCTGATCGATTCGCCGTACGCCAGCCTGATGGAGCCTGAAGCCCGCTACCGGCTGCACGACGAGATCCAGCGGCAACTGAGCACTCGCGGCTACTATCGTGTGCGCTACACCCTGCACGCCCAGCCGCGCTCGCTGCGCCTGCTCGAAGCGGGTGAAGCCTACAAGCAGCACAATCGCCAGCTGTTACGCGGCTTTCTGACGGTACTCGACGACCAGCCTGAAGACGCTGTCGAAGTGGACGCCGACGACCTCGAATCGCGCAACAGCCGCCTGCAACTTGCCCTGCAACTCAACCAGCGCGCCCAGCAGGAGCAGTTGGAACACCTTGAGCGCGTACGCAGCCAGCAGGACCTGATCCTGCGCCTCGCCCGCCAGCGCTACAGCGCGGAAAACTCGCTGCTCGAAGCCGCCCAACTGATTACCCGCAGCGCCTGCGAGATCTACAAGGTGGACTGCGCCAGCATCTGGCATCTGGAAGACCAACGCCTGGAGCCGATCAGCGCCTGGTTGCGCAATGAGCAAGTGCATCGCCTGCCCGAAGCGATCGATGCCAGCCGCTTCCCCGATTACCTCGACGCCCTGCACGCCAGCCGCGCCATCGATGCCCACAACGCCAACCACGACCCGCGCACCCGTGAACTGGCCGAGAGCCTGTACGCCGACAACAATGCCATGCTCGATGCCAGTATCCGCGTCGATGGCCAGGTGGTTGGTGTGCTGTGCCTGGAGCAGACTGGCCAGCCGCGGGCCTGGCAGTCGGACGAAATCGCCTTTGCCGGTGAGTTGGCCGACCAGTTCGCCCAGGTCATCACCAACCATAACCGGCGTACCGCCGCCAGCGCCCTGCATCTGTTCCAGCGTGCAGTGGAGCAAAGCGCCAGCGCCTTCCTGCTGGTCAACCGCGACGGCGTGGTGGAGTACGTCAACCCCAGCTTCACCGCGATCACCCAGTACAGCACCGATGAGGTGCAAGGCCACCACCTGGCAGAGTTGCCGGCGCTGGAGAACCTCAGCGAACTGCTGTTCGATACCCCGTCGAGCCTGGCCATGGGCAACAGCTGGCAGGGCGAATTCAAAAGCCGGCGCAAGAACCTTGAGCCCTACTGGGGCCAGCTGTCGATTTCCAAGGTGTATGGCGACAACCGTGAGCTGACCCATTACATCGGCATCTACGAAGACGTCACCCAGACCAAGTTGGCCCAGCAACGCATCGAGCGCCTGGCCTACACCGACAACCTGACCAACCTGGGCAACCGCCCGGCGTTCATCCGCAGCCTTGACGAGCGCTTCGCCCGCGATGCCCAGAGCCCGATCTGCCTGCTGCTGGTGGACATCGACAACTTCAAGCGGATCAACGACAGCCTTGGCCACCAGACCGGTGACAAGCTGCTGATCAGCCTGGCCCGGCGCCTGCGCAACAGCCTCAGCGTTGGCGGCGTGCTGGCCCGCTTTGCCAGTAATGAATTCGCCGTGCTGCTCGACGACACCAGCCTGGAAGACGGCCAGGGCGTCGCCCAGCAACTGCTGCGCACCCTCGACAAGCCGATGTTCGTCGACAACCAGCTGATCAACGTCACCGCCTCGGTTGGCCTGGCCTGTGCGCCGCTGCACGGCAGTGACCCGACCACCCTGATGAAGAATGCCGGCCTGGCCCTGCACAAGGCCAAGGCCAACGGCAAGCATCAGGTGCAGGTATTCACCGAAGTGCTCAATGCCGAAGCCAGCTACAAGCTGTTCGTCGAGAACAACCTGCGCCGCGCCTTGACCCAGAACGAGCTGGAGGTGTTCTACCAGCCCAAGCTGTGTCTGCGCAGCGGCCGCCTGCTGGGGCTGGAAGCACTGCTGCGCTGGAACCACCCCGAGCGCGGCATGATCCGCCCGGACCAGTTCATCAGCGTGGCCGAAGAAACCGGCCTGATCATCCCCATCGGCAAGTGGGTGGTGCGCCAGTCGTGCCGCATGAGCCAGCAACTGCGCGAGGCCGGCATGGGCAACCTGCACGTGGCCATCAACCTGTCGCCCAAGCAGTTCTCCGACCCCGACCTGGTGGCTTCGATCGCCTCGATCCTCCACGAGGAAGCCCTGCCTGCGCACCTGCTGGAGCTGGAGCTGACCGAGGGCCTGCTGCTGGAAGCGACCGAGGACACCCACCGTCAGCTCGACGAACTGAAGGCATTGGGCCTGACCCTGGCCATGGATGACTTCGGCACCGGTTATTCGTCGCTGAGCTACCTGAAGAAATTCCCGATCGACATCATCAAGATCGACCGCAGCTTCATCAACGAAATCCCCGACAACCAGGACGACATGGAGATCACCTCGGCGGTGGTAGCCATGGCCCACAACCTCAAGCTCAAGGTGGTGGCAGAAGGGATCGAGACGCCCGAGCAACTGGCCTTCCTGCGCCGGCACCGTTGCGATGTGGGCCAGGGGTATCTGTTCGACCGGCCGATCCCGGGCCGGGAGCTGGCCGAAAGACTCAAGCGCTATCCGCGCGGTCCAATGGCCTGACAGCTGCGTAATCCTCGGGCACTATAGAACCCATTCGGGCCTCATCGCCGGCAAGCCGGCGATGAGGCCAACACCTGTCCAACTGAAAAACACAGAGGAACGGCCATGGTCCTGCGTTCGGAAATCCTGGTGAACAAAAACGTCATGCCAACCGCGGAGCAGGCCCTGCCTGGCCGCGAAACGCCAATGTCCCTGCCCGAGTTCCACTACGTATTCAAAGACACTCCACTGCTCGGCCCGTTCTTTGAAGGCAGCATCGACTTCGCCATCTTCGGCCTGGGTTGCTTCTGGGGCGCCGAGCGCCGCTTCTGGCAGCGTGAAGGCGTGGTCAGCACCGTGGTCGGCTATGCGGGCGGCTTTACCCCGAACCCCACCTACGAAGAAGTCTGCTCGGGCCTGACCGGCCACACTGAAGTGGTACTCGTGGTGTTCGACAAGGACAAGGTCAGCTACCGCGAGTTGCTGGCGATGTTCTGGGAACTGCACAACCCGACCCAGGGCATGCGCCAGGGCAACGACGTCGGCACCCAGTACCGCTCGGCCATCTACTGCACCTCGCCACAACAGCTCGAAGAAGCCAACGCCAGCCGCGACGCCTTCCAGGCCGAGCTGAACAAAGCCGGTTACGGCGAGATCACCACCGAAATCGACCAGGCGCCGACCGTGTACTTCGCCGAGGCCTACCACCAGCAGTACCTGGCCAAGAACCCGGACGGCTACTGCGGTATCGGCGGCACCGGCGTGTGCCTGCCACCCAGCCTGCAAGGCAACTGAGCCATGAGCACGATGACCCTGTTCCACTCACCGCTGTCGCCATTCGTGCGCAAGGTGATGGTCGTGCTGCACGAAACCGGGCAGCTTGAGCGCGTTGCGCTGCAGGGGGTGAACATCACCCCGGTCAGCGGCGACGACCAGCTCAACCACGGCAACCCGATCGGCAAGATCCCGGCCCTGCGCCTGGAAGACGGCACTGTGCTGCATGACAGCCGGGTCATCTGCGAATACCTCGACCTGCAGCATGTCGGCCTGCCGTTGCTGCCGCGCGAGGGCTCGGCACGCTGGCGGCGCATGACGCTGGTATCACAGGCGGATGCGATCATGGATGCGGCGGTTTCCAGCCGCTATGAGAGCGTCCTGCGGCCTGAGGACAAGCGCTGGGACGGCTGGCTTGAAGCGCAGAGCGAGAAAATCCGCCGCAGCCTGGCCAACCTGGAGCAGGAGCACCTGGCAGAGCTGATATCCGGCTTTGATCTGGCCGCAATTGGCGTGGCTTGTGCGCTTGGGTACCTGGACCTGCGTCAGCCTGGTTTTGGCTGGCGTGAGCGCCAGCCCGGGTTGGCAGCGTGGTATGCCGAGGTGGCCAAGCGGCCGTCGATGGTCGCCACAGCACCCGACACCTGATACACCGCAATCGCCGGCAAGCCGCCCCCCACAAGGAGGGAGCCGGCTTCCCGGCGATTGGGCCGCAAGGCAACCCTCGGCCTCAGCGGGGTATCACAGGAAACAACTGCCCAATCCTGCGAGCCAACCACCGCCCGATCTCTCTGTCCTCCCTCATGCCGCCCTCCCCACCCGCGCCCAGTCCAGGCGACGGGTCAGCACCATGAACACACCCAGCAAGCCAAAGCACAGCAGCGACCCCATCAACAGCGCATAGTCCTCGGCACTGAGCAGCCCATAGAGCATCGCGTACAACACCGCCAACCCCGCCGCAAAACCCACCCCACGCACCAGGCTGCGCAATACGTGGCTCAGGTAGAAGCCGAGCAGCGACACGCAGGCCGAGGCCGACAGGCCATACGCCAGGCCAAACCCGATGTGCTCGGACAACGAAAGCAGCAGCAGGTAGAAGAACGCCAGGGCCACCCCCACCAGGATGTACTGCACCGGGTGCACACTGAGGTTCTTCAGCACCTCGAACAGGAAGAAACCGGCAAAGGTCAGGGCGATGAACAACAACGCGTATTTGATCGCCCGCTCACTCTTGAGGTACTGGTCCACCGGGTCGATGAAGCTTACCCCGAAGGTCCGCTCGCTGAACTCCGCACACTGCCCGCCGCTGGCACATTGGCGCAGGGCATCTTCGAGGTTGGTGGCGAAGAATGACGTCTGCCAGTGCGCGCTGAAGCCTTTGTCGTCGATTTCGCGGCGGTTGGGCAGGTAACTGCCAACGAAGCTGGGGTGCGGCCAGTTGGCGCGCATGTCCACGCTGCTGGTGCGGCCCACTGGCAACAGGTGCAGTTGCCCGGTGCCTTGCAGTGCCAGATCGAAACCGTAGTTGAACCCGCGGGCCTGCTGGCCATCCAGTTGCGGCAGCGCGACGTGCACGCCGCTGCGCAGCCAGTCCAGCCCGGTACCGGCTTCAAACGCCAGGCGCTGGTTATCGATGTTGAGTTCCAGGGCATTTTCAATGCCGCGGATGTCGCTGATGCCAACCACCAGAAACGGCTTGTCGAAGCGGTAGTCATCGAAGTCCTTGTCGATGCCCCAGCGCTCCGGCAGCTGGAAACGCCCCGAAAGACGCCCTTGGGCATGGAACAGCCGCGCCTGGTAGATACCCCGCTTACGCAGTTCGGTGTCCACCCCTAGGTCTGCATCGAAGGTTTCCGGGAGGAAGTACAAGTGGCCGGCGATAGTGCTGGTTTCCTGCACGCTCTGGCCGTCCTTGTCGATCCAGCGGCGCTGCACCTTGCGGTACGGGACCACCAGCAGCGGGCCACTGATCTGCTGGTCGAAACTGGCGCTACGGGCGATGTCGTGCAACACACCGTCGCGCAGGTTCTGGCGCTCGTCGATCAGGTTGTCGATCATCAACAGGGGAATCAGCAACAGCAAAATCAGCAGGGCAATGGTGCCGAGCTTGAAACCGAGGGTCTTGTTCATGGGGCCTCCTGTGGCAGTGGGCGCAGTGTCTGCGCCCTGCGTGGAGGCCTTGGGGAGATTGTGTGGAGATTCGGTGTTTTTTGGGGCAACGCAGCGGCCCCGACAACCTCAGCTGATGCGCCGCTCCGGCAGCCAAAGCCTGACGCGTACCCCGCCATCGACGTTGTTCACCGCCAGCGCCCCGCCATGCAGTTGCATCACCTCGGCCACGAAGTTCAGCCCCAGCCCGGTACTCTTGCGCCCACTCCCCGGCCGCGGCAGCGAATAGAAACGCTCGGCAACCCGGCCGATGGCGTAGGCGGGTATCGCCTCCCCCTGATTGAACAGGCTCAGCGCCACACGCTCGCCATCGCGCTCCAGCTCGAACAGCAGCGCGCCGCCCGGCGGGGTGAAATCCAGCGCATTGTCGAGCAGGTTGGCCAGCGCCTGGCGCATGAGAAACGGATCGCACAGCAGCCACAACCCCGCTGGCACCCGCTGGCGCACCTGCAAGCCGCTTGCGTCGATGCGGGCGGCATGCGCCAGCAGCAGCTCATCGACCAACGCCGCCAAGGCAACCTGCTGCTCATCTTCCAGCGCCTGCATCTGCTCGACCCGCGCCAGGTTGAGCAACCGCTCGATCATCTGCTGCAGCCGCTCGCTTTCGCGCTCGATGTTGCCGGCAAAACGCGCCCGCTGCTCGGCCGGCATATCACCCTGGAGCAATTCAGACGCACCGCGGATAGCCGCCAAAGGGCTCTTCAACTCGTGGGTCAGGGTATGCACGTAGCGTTCGACATACGCCTTGCCCTCAAGCTGTGTGCGCATGCGCTCCACCGCATTGGCCAGGTGCGCCAGCTCACCGCCCTTGTAGTAAGGCAGCGCGGCGCGCTGGCCTTCGCTGACCGCCTGCGCATAGCGGGCCAGCCTGCGCAGGGAGCGGGCCAGCCACCAGGACAGCGCGGCGCCGACCAACAGGCCCATGCCGATCAGCCCCAACCCCAGGCCAAGCAAACGCTGTTCGGAACGGTCGATGTACGGCTGCAGTGAACTGTTGGGCTTGGCCACGGTGACCACGCCGATAACCTTGCCCTGGTCAACGATCGGCGCGGCCACGTGCATCACCGAGGTGCTTTCATCCTCTTCGACGCTGCGAGTGGAACGGGCACCGTATTGGCCGCGCAGCGTCAGGTACACGTCGTTCCAGCGCGAATAGTCCTTGCCCAGGTCCTGGCCGCTGGAATCGAGCAGCACGATGCCTTGGGCATCGGTAACGTAGATGCGGTGGCTGACCTGGTTTTTGGCCAGGCCCCAGATCTGCGCGCCGGGGCTGCGCAAGCCATACGCCTTGAGCACCTCAGGCAGGCGGCTCTGGGCAAGGGTGCCGGCCTTGACGTCATCGTGAAGGATCTCGGCCAGCAGGTTGGCGGTGTCTACCAGGGTTTCCTCGGAAGACTGGCGTACCACGGGGCGAATCTGCTCGCGCACCGTATTGAGCAGGAAGTAACCCGCCAAGCCGACGAACAGGAAGTACACCAGAAAGATCCGAATGCCCAGGCGCATCAGGCGTGTTCCGGGCTGTAGCTGTAACCCAGCCCACGGTGGGTCTGGATCGGTTCGGCATGGGCAGCCACCTGCCGCAGCTTGGCGCGCAGGCTCTTGATATGGCTGTCGATGGTGCGCTCGTAACCCACGTCGGAGGCCACTCCCAGCGCATCGAGCAACTGTTCGCGGCTGAACACTCGCTGCGGTTGCTCCAGCAGGCATTGCAGCAAACGGAATTCGTGGCGGGTCAGGCTCAACGGCTGGCTGCGGTAGCTGATCAGCATGCGCAGGGTGTCGAGCTGGAATACTGCCGTTTCGGCGGGTGGCTCGGCCCGTGGCGCCATACGCTTGAGGATCGCCCGCACCCGAGCCGCCACTTCCCGCGGGCTGAAGGGTTTGACCACGTAGTCGTCGGCGCCTATTTCCAGGCCTACCACCCGGTCGATTTCACCGTCTCGGGCGCTGAGGAACATGACCGGCACCTCGGTGAACCGGCGTAGCTGGCGGCAGGTGTCAAAACCACTGATGTCGGGCAGCCCGATGTCGAGGATCACCAGGTCGGCCGGCCGCTGGCGCTGCTGCTCCAGGGCCGCGGTGCCCAGGGTCACCCACGCGGTGCTGTGGCCGTCGGCCTGCAGGGCGTAGATCAGGGTATCGGCGATGGCGGCTTCGTCTTCGACGATGAGAATGTGGGGCATGGCATCCGGCCTTGCTGAGAGCGAAGCTGGACATATAGGCAAGTTTCAATGAAGACGCAATCCTCTGTAGGAGCGGCCTTGTGTCGCGAAGGGGCGCGCAGCGGCCCCAATATCTGTGCTGCTGTGGATATTTTGGGGCCGCTGCGCGCCCCTTCGCGACACAAGGCCGCTCCTACATGAAGAGCGCGTCGCCCTTCGGATCAGCAGTCAGGCTTGCCCGCAGTGAAACGTTTGGCCGGGTTTACCGCAGCCTTGAACTCGCGCAACGCCTTGGCCCCCACCAGCAACGGATAGTTGAAGCTGCTGCGGTCGACCAGGTTCACTTCCACGGTGCGTTTCTCATCCCCCAGGCACAACTCAAGGTCGATTACCGGCCTGCGCGAAAGCTCGGGCGCATCGCCTTCATCGTCTTCGTCGGCGCGGTTCTTGATCTTGCTGATGCGCGAAACCTTATGCTCGTACACCTTGCCGTCGGACTCCTTGGTCGCCAGGCGGAAGCGCACCCAATCCTCGCCATCGCGCGTGAAGCGCTCGATGTCCTTGGCCGACAGCGAAGCGGTGTACGCCCCGGTGTCCATCTTGGCCTTCAGGGTTTCGCCGAGTTCAGGCAGGGAGATGTTCTCATAACGGCCGTAAAGCGTAGGTTCTGCGGCCATTACCGGCAGCGCCAACAGCGACAACAGGGCTAGCATTGGTTTCACAGGCAGGCTTCCTTGAATGGGGTCAGTGCTTAGACTGTGCAAGCAGGATAGGTTCGCTGTCACAAGGGTAAACAACATAATGTGAAACATTTGTCCGCGCCGCTGGGCATTGGACATTTGGCGTAGGCTGCGGCGCTGCTTATCATTGCCGCCCGTTCAAATCCCACAACAAGAGTTTCCCTATGCGTCGCCTGCTGACCGGCATTCTTACGACCATCCTGCTGCTGCTCAACACCGTGGTGCTGATCTGCCCGCTACTGGTCTTCGCCCTGCTCAAACTGGTGCTGCCGGGCCGCTGGCGTGACTACGCCTCCGCTGCCGTGATGTGGGTCGCTGAAGTCTGGTCGGAAATCGACAAGGCCATTTTCACCCTGTGCATCCCTACCCAATGGGACATCCGCGGCGTCGAGAGCCTGCGCAAGGACACCTCCTACCTGGCCGTGAGCAACCACCAGACCTGGGTAGACATCCCTGCGCTGATCGAAAGCCTCAACCGTCGCACGCCGTTCTTCAAGTTTTTCCTCAAGAAGGAGCTGATCTGGGTACCGCTGCTGGGGCTGGCCTGGTGGGGCCTGGATTACCCGTTCATGAAGCGCTACAGCAAGGCGTTTCTGGAGAAGCACCCCGAGCTCAAGGGCAAGGACCTGGAAATCACCAAAGCGGCATGCGAACTGTTCAAGCGCCAGCCGGTAACAGTGGTCAACTACCTCGAAGGCACCCGCTTCACCGAGGCCAAACGCCAGGCACAGCAGTCGCCATACCGTTACCTGCTCAAGCCCAAGGCCGGCGGCGTGGCGTTCGTGCTGGCGGCGCTGGGCGAGCAGCTCGATGCGCTGCTGGACGTGACCATCGTTTACCCCGGCAACAAGGCTCCGGGGTTTTGGGACCTGCTCAACGGCAGCATCAGCCGGGTGATCATCGACATTCAGGTGCGAGAGCTTGACCCTGCCCTGTGGGCAGGGGATTACGAGAATGATCCGGCGTTCCGCCAGGCAGTACAGGCCTGGGTGAATCAGCTGTGGGTTGAGAAGGACCAGCGGATCGAGCAGTTGCGCGGGGAGATGGGCTGACCGCGGCCCTATAAGGCCCTCACACCGACGGCTGAGCCAAAGGCGCCGGGGTAGTCCACAGGCTGCCCAGATTCTGCAGCAATGAACCGGCAATCCCCTGCTGGCCCAGGTACTGCAAAATCAACGGCGCGAACTGCCCGATCATGCCCGTATCCATACCCAGCGCCTTGAAGGCATTGTCCAGGTCGCTGAGGTTCTCAACGTTGTTACCCAATGCATTGCTCAATGCCGACTGGTTTTGGCTGTTCTTGCCCAGCATTTCGCCCAGCCCACTCAACCCGCCCAACATGGCGGCGCCAGACAGCAAGTCCAGCCCCGGCACAGCCTGGGTCAGCTGACCGTAGTCGTCACTGCTCAGGTTGTTGCGCGCCAGCCCCAGCATCGCCCCTGCCCCACCCACGGCCTGTTCCGGGGTGATGTTAAGTTCGCTGCCCAGGGTGTTGAGCAGATTGGCCTGGGCCTCAGGCGCCTGCACCTGGGCTTGCTGATTCTGGTTTTGCACGGCCGACACAGCATTGGCGGCATCGCTGAGGTTGAAGGCGAACACCGGGCTTGCGGCCAGGGTCATCAGGGTTGCCAGGGTGAATGCTTTCATCGGGGGGGACCTCATAGGCCGGAATGGCCTGGGAAACGAGGCATTCGACTGAGTGTTCAGAGGTTTGTTCCGGGCCGCGCATCGGGCAGGCCCGCATCAGCCACCGTTCAGCTGCAGGAGCGGCCTCGTGTCGCAAAAGGGCCGCAAAGCGGCCCCAGCAGCCTGACTGCCAGCCTCAGGTAATCAACGCACCCTGTTCCGGGCAATTTCGATGTCATCCATGATTGCCTTGGCAAACGCACTCAGGTAATCCGCCGCACCGAGCAGCTTGTGGTCATCCTCCATATCACCTTCGCGCACCAGGTGCTTGATGTACCCCAGCAGCACCGACACCTGTTCATAGGCGTGCTCGAACGGCACGCCCGGCATCACCCGGAAAATATGGCAGGGCTTGTCACCGGCCTCGCAGAACGTCTCGACGCCAACGGTCATGTTTGCGTGTGTGTCTTCACTCATCGTATTGCCCCCAAACCTTCACATGCGCTCAAGCGCATGCTCGATCAACGCATGTGCGGTATCGGCGCTGTGCACGGCATTGGTGAGCATGTGCACGCCCGGCTCGCCGGTATGCGCGCGGCAATACTCGCCGACGACTTCCGAAATACCCAGCAGCATCTCGCTGGCGACCGCCAAGGCCTCGGGTGGGATCAGCTCGGGGTGGATGGAGGAATAGAGGGTGTTGAACAGTTTGAGACGGGGTGGATCGGGGACTATTTTTTTCATGGTTCAACTCGATGTGATGGGAAAGCCACCACCATCGTTTCCACACGAATGGAGGCAGCTGAACGCGGGGTGGAAAACCGGTCATCGAGCAACCCGGTAGGCCAAACGGCCTCCCGCGCACAGCTGCCATAACGGCATGTCGATCGATGACCACCGGGGTTTCCACACCCCCATCGCTGAACCTTTCAGCGACCCGATGAGGCTACGGGCCAGGGTTATCAAGGGCAATCAGACGCGATTCGACAGACTGCGTAGGGTATTTCCTACTACCTCAACGAGTAAGTAGGAAATTACCCATCGCTACGTGGGCAGTTTCCGCATACCTATCATTTTTGCCAGTAGCCGCCGATCTCGCTCGCGACCAATATCCTGCTGTAGTACCAATCAGCACTAGTGATGGTCCCGGGAGGTCCTTAATGAAAAGGCAGGCGGATACTGCACAATTTTTCTACCAGAATGGAAAGCTCATCACCATCAAACAAGCTGCGCAACAGCACGCGATCTTTCGTACTGGCGAGGCTCCACTAGCAGAAAGTGATATCAAACTGGCGGGAGGCCCTGCCCTTCTAGCTATAGACCAAAGTGGCTCTGTACTGGGTAGAAGTTGCAACGGAGAACGAGAACCACTGGTGTATACCGCTTATGGGCACGACGCTGCCAACGCTAGCGCGCGCGCTATATTACGGTTCAACGGCCAGCATCCGACACCATATGGACACTACGTGCTAGGTAATGGATATCGCACCTATGACCCTGCTCTGATGCGTTTCTATGCTCCTGACGGCCTTAGCCCCTTCGCGGAGGGCGGCTTGAATTCTTACATGTATTGTAACGGTGACCCTGTAGGGAAAGTTGACCCCTCCGGCCACGTACCTGTTTTTCTCAAGCCGTTCAGAAGTTTCTACAAGGGCATCAAAAACAAATTTTTTGGTCGCACGCCCAAATCGCAGCGCATTCCGGTTGAACAGGAAACATCACGAAAAAATAGCCCAGCGGAAACGGCAAGAAAACAAACAGAACCTTCAACAAATCCATATATACAGCAGATAGCTCGCTCTGAGCGTCAAGGCCTATTGCAACTGCAGCAATCCGACCTCCGAGATTTTAATACATACGACCTCTCAACTGTACCCGCTAAGTTATTCTCAGAAAGACTTGAAAATTTTAATAAAAGAAAACAGCGTATCCAAGATTTAACTACCAAACACAGGCTAGAGCCAGCACCACAATTTACTTCGGCTCCGCCCAATCAAGACGTATGGCCGTCCCAAACTGCCCGCGACATTCGCCACGAATAACAGCACTCGTACAATATGGCTTGCCTGCCACGCTCACCAAATCAACCATCATTACAACTCAGACCAGCGCCAGAACCAAAATCGACAATTAGATCAACAGGTGACCGAATCATGAATCAGTCCGCGAACAGCTCACTTTTTTTCTACCAAAACGGGAAGCTCGTCACCGTAAAACAGGGCAACCAGCAACGCGCCATCTTGCGCAATGACGACATGCCCTTGGCTGAGGTTCAAACCGGCGAAACAGTTGGCACTGGGTTGCTGGCAACCGATGACAAGGGTTCCGTTCTCAACGTTCAAGATACGGAGGACCTGGAAGGCCACAACTTTTCAGCCTACGGGCATGATCCGAACTTGCCCTCGATGCGAATAACGCTTGGATTCAATGGCGAAGCTTACGTGCCAGGTGCGGCCTCCTACCTACTTGGGCTTGGATACCGCAGCTATTCTCCGCGCCTGAGACGTTTCCTGGCTGCAGACAGCTGGAGCCCATTCGGGCAGGGTGGGTTGAATGCTTACTGCTATTGCGAAGGCGACCCGGTCAACAGCAGCGACCCAAGCGGCCATGTACGTCTGTATCTGCGCAATGGCCAAATCCTGCAGACGAAGAAGAACATGGCGAGTTCAGCGGGTACTTGGATGAGACCCCCAGGGTTCGACAAATCAGCTCACCGTAAGGCGCTGATCGACTCGACACTGCAAAAGCCACGCAGGGTCCTGGCAGACAACCCTGTCAAGGAAGGCTCTACGCACGTCAGCGTGTTGGAGGTATTCCGCAACCCCGGCAGCTCAATTGAAAAAGTCCACATCAAAGCTACGGACCTAGGGACTTTCAAACGCAATCGCGCGGAAATTGGAGTGTTGATCAGGCTGCATGAAGAAGGCAACAAAGCGCCAAGCTTGGATTATCGCAGCAAGGCTGCCGAACTCATGAACCAAAACGAAGCGATTGCCAACGCCGGAGAAGCACTATGGCGAAAAAGCATGGCATCACAATCACCCGATACGGCGTGGCTAAATGATAAGAGTGTCAGTATCAGAGTGCCGCGCCCCCAATAAAGAGATGCCCTCAATAGAGGGCATCCTTATCAGAGTCAAGCCGCACTAAACGTCTTATGCGGATCAATCACAAACTTCTTCGGCACCCCGGCATCGAACTCGCCATACCCTTCTGGCGCCTGATCCAGGCTGATCACCTGCACGCCTACGACCTCGGCGATATTGATGCGATCCCACATGATCGCCTGCATCAATTGGCGGTTGTATTTCATGGTCGGGGTCTGGCCGGTGTGGAAGCTGTGCGACTTCGCCCAGCCCAGGCCAAAGCGGATGCTCAGCGCGCCGATCTTGGCGGCAGCATCCACCGCGCCCGGGTCTTCGGTCACGTACAGGCCAGGAATACCGATGTTGCC
Source organism: Pseudomonas sp. M2 (assembly GCF_015751845.1). Lineage (NCBI taxonomy): Bacteria > Pseudomonadati > Pseudomonadota > Gammaproteobacteria > Pseudomonadales > Pseudomonadaceae > Pseudomonas > Pseudomonas sp. M2. Next base: position 2,797,693 of record NZ_JADOUD010000001.1, on the reverse strand, counting down.
GGCAACGCGGGTCACCTGCATCAGCGAGTTCAGCACGGTAGCCGGGGCCTCGTGCTTGGCGCCTTCATGACCATGGCCACGGGCTTCGAAGCCTACGGCATCGACGGCGCAATCCACTTCAGGCTCACCGAGGATATCGATGATCTGCTCGTGCAGCGGGGTGTCCTTGGACAGGTCGACCACTTCGAAGCCCTGGGACTTGGCGTGTGCCAGGCGCAATGGGTTGAGGTCGCCGACGATGACGCAGGCAGCGCCCAGCAGGCGGGCAGAGGCGGCGGCAGCCAGGCCGACCGGGCCAGCACCTGCGACGTAAACGGTGCTGCCTGGGCCTACGCCAGCAGTCACGGCACCGTGATAGCCGGTGGGCAGAATGTCGGACAGGCAGGTCAGGTCACGGATTTTCTCCATGGCCTTGTCGCGATCGGGCAGTTTCAGCAGGTTGAAGTCGGCATACGGTACCAGCACGTATTCAGCCTGGCCGCCGGTCCAGTCGCCCATGTCGACATAACCGTAGGCACCGCCGGCGCGAGCCGGGTTGACGGTGAGGCAGACACCGGTGTGCATCTCTTTGCAGGAGCGGCAGCGGCCGCAGGCGACGTTGAACGGCACCGACACCAGGTCGCCGATTTTCAGGCGTTCGACGTCACGCCCCATCTCGACGATTTCACCGGTGATTTCGTGGCCCAGGACCAGGCCGACCTGGGCAGTGGTGCGGCCGCGGACCATGTGCTGGTCGGAGCCACAGATGTTGGTGGAGACCACCTTGAGGATGACGCCGTGCTCGATCTTCTTGCCGCGCGGGTCCTGCATCTTCGGGTAGTCGATCTTCTGCACCTCGACCTTGCCAGCGCCCAGGTACACCACTCCACGATTGCCAGACATGCTCTTACCTCGCTTGATTTGTATTTATGCAGCGTTGGTTGAAGCGCCGCCGTCCATGGGCGACATGTGTTGCTGGAATGCAGGGAATTGTGGGCTTGATGGAGCGCGAGGCACTGACTGAAAACGACAGGGGGATGCCTTTTTACGGCAGGCCAAAAGCGGGGGCCGCTTTGCGGCCCTTTCGCGACACAAGGCCGCTCCTACAGGCGCCTGTAGGAGCGGCCTTGTGTCGCGAAAGGGCTGCGCAGCAGCCCCAGAATTGTTCAGAGAACGACAGTACGGTTGGCGTTGAGAAACACCCGCCGCTCAATGTGATACCCGACCGCCCGCGCCAAGGTCAGGCATTCGATGTCACGCCCCTTGGCAATCAGGTCCTCGGGGTAATGGCTGTGATCCACCACCTCGACCCCCTGGGCAATGATCGGCCCTTCATCCAGGTCGTTGTTGATGTAGTGCGCCGTGGCACCCACCATTTTCACACCTTTGTTGTACGCCTGGTGATAAGGCTTGGCGCCCTTGAAACCCGGCAACAACGAGTGATGGATATTGATCGCCCAGCCGTCCAGGCGCCGGCACAGTTCAGGCGACAGCACCTGCATGTAGCGGGCAAGGATAACAAGCTCGGCGCCGGTCTCCTCGATCACCCCCAGCACCTTGCGCTCTTGCCCGGCCTTGTCGTTGGGGTCGAGTGCGAAGTGGTAATAGGGAATCTTGTGCCAGTGCGCCAGCGGCTCGAGGTCGGGGTGGTTGGACACCACCGCGACCACGTCCATGCCCAGTTGGCCGATGCGCTGGCGATAGAGCAAGTCGTTCAGGCAGTGGTCGGCCTTGGACACCATGATCACCACCTTGGGGCGGTGATTGGGTGCGGTCAGCTCGAACGCCATGCCGAACGCATCACCGCGCTCGGCGAGGCCGGCACGGAAACCGACCTCGTCAAAATCGTCCGGCTGGCGGAACTCGACGCGAATGAAAAAGCGCCCCGACTGCCGGTCATCGAAGGAGTGGTGCTCGGTGACGTAGCAGCGCTGCTCGAAGAGGTAACGCGTCACCACGTCGACGGTGCCGAGCATGCTCGGGCAGTCGGCGGTGAGAATCCAGGTATCCGGTGCCCGACTCATGTTGCTCTCCTTAGGCTTCGATGCTCAGGCCGTATTCGGCAGAAGCGTCCTGCAGCCACAGCCACCAGTAATCGGCGAAGCTGCGGCGAATCACCAGCTCCCAGGTGTCCTCGGCCGTGCGGCGGATCACCAGCTGCGACTTGGCGAACACGGTACCCACCGCCTTGCCGACCGGGAAGTTGTTCGGGTGAACATCATAGCTGGTGGACTTCATCAGCACTTCGCGCACGTGCGGGCCGCGCAGCTCCAGCAGGCTTTGCCCGCCGCTGACGTTGACCACCTGGATGTGCTGGCCTTCAAGGGCCGCGCGCAGCTTTTGCTCGACGGCGAACTCCTGGCCGCCAGGGACGATCAGCAGCCACTCATCAGGGCCGAGCCACTGCAGCGACATGTCGCTGTTGGCGACCACGGTCAGGGCCACTGGCAGCTCCAGGCCAAGGGCCTTGTGCACGCCTGCGGCGAACTCCGGGTCGTGGCCGTTGCCACGAAGGGTCAGGTGGCCGAGGAATTTCTTTTCACGCAGGGTTACGCCTGCGTTCTTGCGGCCCTTGCCAACCAGGCTGGCCAGGTCGGCGTGGTGCAGCGGCGACTGAGCTTTGGCGTCGGCGCCGGGGTTTTGCTGGAAGACGTTGATAGCGCTCATTTCTTACCTGCCTTGAATTCTTGGTCGTCGATACGACGCAGCTTGCAGGGTGTGTTTGCCGGTTCCCACAGGGACCGCACCTACCTTCACAACTGCATCGATCCTGTGGGAGCCGGCTTGCCGGCGATTGGGCCAGCCGGCTCGTCACAGGGCCCGGAGTCAAACGTTCTGCCGCTCACCCTTCGGGTCGAAGAACACCGAAGACACGATTTCTGCCTCGATCACGCTGCCATCGGCTTGCGGCGAATAAACGCGCTCGCCCATGCGTTTCAGGCCGCCTTTGACCACACCCATGGCAAACGAATAACCCAGGGAGTTGGCCGCGTAGCTGGAGGTGACGTGGCCGACCATGTCCATCGGGATCGGCTGCTTGGGGTCGAACACCAACTGGGCGCCTTCGGGCAGCCACTTGGTCGGGTCCACAGGCTTGAGGCCCACCAGTTGCTTGCGGTTTTCCCGCACACAGTCCTCGCGGTTCATGCCACGCAGGCCGATCCACGAGAACGGTTTGTTGCGGCCCACGCACCAGCTCATGTTGAGGTCGTCCGGGGTCATCGAGCCGTCGGTGTCCTGGCCAACGATGATGAAGCCCTTCTCGGCACGCAGTACGTGCATGGTTTCGGTGCCGTACGGGGTCAGGTTGTACTTCTTGCCGGCTTCGATGACTTTTTCCAGCACGCCCATGGCGTAGTTGGCCTGCACGTTGACTTCGTACGACAGCTCACCGGTGAACGAAATACGGAACACACGGGCAGGTACGCCACCGACAGTGCCTTCCTTCCAGGTCATGAACGGGAAGGCGTCCTTGTCCAGGTCGATGTCGTCGGTCAGCTCGCTGAGCAGCTTGCGGCTGTTGGGGCCGGACAGGGTCAGCGTGGCCCAGTGGTCGGTAACCGAGGTGAAATACACCTTCATCTCTGGCCATTCGGTCTGGTGGTACAGCTCCAGCCACTGCAGCACGCGTGCGGCGCCGCCGGTAGTGGTGGTCATGTAGAAGTGGTTGTCGCCGACACAGGCGGTCACGCCGTCGTCGAAGACCATGCCGTCTTCTTTGCACATCAGGCCATAACGGGCCTTGCCCACATCGAGCTTGGTCCAGGCGTTGCTGTAGATGCGGTTGAGAAACTCGCGGGCATCCGGGCCCTGGATATCGATCTTGCCCAGGGTCGAGGCGTCGAGCAGGCCCACGCTGTCGCGCACGGCCTTGCACTCACGGGCCACGGCGGCGTGGATGTCTTCACCGGCCTTGGGGAAGTACCAAGGGCGCTTCCATTGTCCGACGTCTTCGAACTCGGCGCCGTTCTTCACGTGCCAGGCATGCAGGGCAGTGAAGCGCACGGGCTCGAACAGGTGGCCACAGTGACGGCCCGCTACCGCACCGAAAGTCACCGGCGTGTAGTTGGGGCGGAACATGGTGGTGCCCATTTCCGGAATGGTGATACCGATCGAACGGGCGGCGATGGCCAGGCCGTTGATGTTGCCCAGTTTGCCTTGGTCGGTACCGAAGCCCAGCGCGGTATAGCGCTTGACGTGCTCGACCGACTCGAAGCCTTCGCGGGTGGCCAGTTCGATACCGGCGGCGGTCACATCGTTCTGCTGGTCGACGAACTGCTTCGGCCCCTTGCTGCCCTTGTCGTGCGGCACCTGGAACAGCGCCACGGTGGCCTCTTCCTTGCGTGCAACGGTCTTGGGCAGGGTGCCGGTGGTAGCCTTGAAGCCGGCTTCGGTGGCGGCGCGCACGCCGCCTTCGAAACCATCGGCAATCACATCGCCCAGTGCATACACGCCGTTGATGCCACCCACGCACACGCGCTTCTGCGGCGCATCACCGGGCACGAAGCCAAGGATATCGTCACGCCATACCGGGCGACCGCCCAAGTGCGAGGCCAGGTGGACGATCGGGCTGTAGCCGCCGGAGGTTGCGATCAGGTCGCATTCGAGGGTTTCGCCTGGGCTGGTGACCTTGTGTGCCTGCACATCGATGGCCGCCACGCGGGCACCGGTGACATGCTTGCTGCCTTTGGCCTCGATCACAGCGCTGGAAGTGAGGATGCGGATGCCTTTGGCACGGGCTTCCTCAACCAGCGAACCACGGGGGTTGTGGCGGGCGTCGGCGATGGCGACGACCTGCAGGCCAGCGTCATGCCAGTCCAGCGCAGCGCGGTAGGCATGGTCGTTGTTGGTCGACAGCACCAGCTTGCGGCCCGGCGCCACGCCGTAGCGGCGCACATAAGTGGAGACAGCACCGGCCAGCATGTTGCCCGGCACGTCGTTGTTGCCGTACACCAGCGGGCGCTCGTGGGCGCCGGCGGCCAGTACAACGCGCTTGGCACGTACACGGTGCACACGGTGGCGAACCTGGCCGATCGGCGCGCGGTCACCGAGGTGGTCGGTAAGGCGCTCGTGAATGGTCAGGAAGTTGTGGTCGTGGTAACCGTTGACCGTGGCGCGTGGCAGCAGGGTCACTTCCGGCAGGCTTTCCAGCTCTTTGACCACGGCGTTGACCCAGTCAGCGGCCGGTTTGCCGTCGAGGGTCTCGCGGCTGTCGAGCAGGCTGCCGCCGAACTCTTCCTGTTCGTCGGCCAGGATCACCCGGGCACCGCTGCGCGCAGCGGCCAGGGCTGCGGCCAGGCCTGCAGGGCCGGCACCGACGATCAGCACGTCGCAGTGCTGGTTCATGTAGTCGTAGCTGTCCGGGTCGTTCTGCAGCGGCGCACGGCCAAGGCCTGCCGCCTTACGGATGTACTTCTCGTAAGTCATCCAGAACGATTTCGGGTACATGAAGGTTTTGTAGTAGAAGCCCGGCGGCATCATGCTGCCGCCGACCTTGCCGAGGATGCCCATGACGTCGTTGTTGACGTTCGGCCAGCCGTTGGTGCTGGTGGCGACAAGGCCTGCGTACAGCGCCTGCTGGGTGGCGCGCACGTTGGGGATCTGCGTGGCTTCGCTGGAGCCGATCTGCAAGATGGCGTTCGGCTCTTCGGTACCGGCGGCGATGATGCCGCGTGGGCGCGAGTACTTGAAGCTACGGCCAACGATGTCGACGCCGTTGGCCAGCAGCGCGGCGGCCAGGCTGTCACCGGCATAACCCTGGTAGGTCTTGCCGTTGAAGGTGAAGTTCAGGACCTTGCTGCGGTCGATACGGCCGCCGCTGGCGAGGCGATAGGTCTGGCTCATACTTTTTCCCCTTGGCCTTTGGCGGTCGACGGTGCGCTGCTTTGCTTGCCGCCTGCGGTCACCTGCGGCTTCTCGCCGATCTTGTAGGTTTCCAGAATTTCGTAGGTCACGGTGTCGCGGGTGACGTTGAAGTACTGACGGCAGCCGGCAACGTGGTCCCACAGTTCATGGTGAATACCGCGCGGGTTGTCGCGGAAGAACATGTAGGTGCCCCACTCCTCGTCGGAGCAGGCGTTGGGGTCCAGCGGGCGGGCGATGTGCGCCTGGCCAGAGGCGTGGAACTCTTCTTCGGAGCGCAGCTCGCCGCAGTGGGGACAGAAAATATGCAACATGACGGTGTCTCCGGTTAGTGGGCGACGGCGGCGGCGCCGTGTTCGTCGATCAGTGCGCCGTTGTAGAAACGGTCCATGGAGAACGGCGCAGCCAGCGGGTGCATCTCGCCTTTGGCCAGGCTTGCGGCGAAGACGTTGCCCGAGCCCGGGGTCGCCTTGAAGCCGCCGGTGCCCCAGCCGCAGTTGAAGAACATGTTCTTGACCGGGGTCTTGGAGATGATCGGGCAGGCGTCCGGCGAGGTGTCGACGATGCCGCCCCACTGGCGGTTCATGCGTACGCGCGAGAGGTTGGGGAACATCTCGACGATGGCCTGCAGGGTGTGCTCGATCACCGGGTACGAACCGCGCTGGCCGTAGCCGACCCAGCCGTCGATACCGGCGCCGATCACCAGGTCGCCCTTGTCGGACTGGCTGATGTAGCCGTGCACGGCGTTGGACATGATCACGCTGTCGATGATCGGCTTGATCGGCTCGGACACCAGTGCTTGCAGCGGGTGCGATTCCAGCGGCAGGCGGAAGCCGGCCAGCCTGGCCATGTGCCCGGAGTTACCGGCAGTGACCACGCCGACGCGCTTGGCGCCGATGAAACCTTTGTTGGTTTCCACACCGATCACTGCACCGTTTTCCTTACGGAAACCGATCACTTCGGTCTGCTGGATCAGGTCCACGCCCAGGGCGTCGGCGGCACGGGCGTAACCCCAGGCCACGGCGTCGTGACGGGCGACGCCACCACGGCGCTGAACGGTAGCGCCGAGGATCGGGTAACGGGTGTTCTTCGAGCAGTCCAGGTACGGGATCTCGGCCGCGACCTGGGCAGTGTTGAGCAGTTCGCCATCGACGCCGTTGAGGCGGTTGGCGCTGACGCGGCGCTCGGAGTCACGAATGTCCTGCAGGGTGTGGCACAGGTTGTAGACGCCGCGCTGGGAGAACATCACGTTGTAGTTGATGTCCTGGGACAGGCCCTCCCACAGCTTCATGGCGTGCTCGTACAGCTGCGCCGACTCGTCCCACAGGTAGTTGGAACGCACGATGGTGGTGTTACGGGCGGTGTTGCCGCCGCCCAGGTAACCTTTCTCGACCACCGCGACATTGGTGATGCCGTGTTCCTTGGCCAGGTAGTAGGCCGTGGCCAGGCCATGGCCGCCACCGCCGACGATGACCACGTCGTAGACCTTTTTAGGGGTCGGCGTGCGCCACATGCGCTGCCAGTTCTCGTGGTGGCTGAGGGAGTGTTTGAAGAGGCCGAAGCCCGAGTAGCGTTGCATGGTCGTTTACTCCACTCAGCGGTAAACAGGGAAGTCGGCGCACAGGGCCGCAACGTTCTTCGCCACATCGGCTTCGACGTCAGCGTCACCGAGGTTGTCGAGGATGTCGCAGATCCAGCCGGCCAGGGCCACACACTGGGCGACCTTGAAGCCGCGGGTGGTGACAGCCGGGGTGCCGATGCGCAGGCCGGAAGTGACGAACGGCGACTGCGGGTCGTTCGGCACGGCGTTCTTGTTGACGGTGATGTGCGCGCGGCCCAGGGCAGCGTCGGCATCTTTGCCGGTCAGGCCCTGGCGGATCAGGCTGACCAGGAACAGGTGGTTGTCGGTACCGCCGGAGACCACGTCGTAGCCGCGGTCGATGAACACCTGGGCCATGGCCTGGGCGTTGTCGATGACCTGCTTCTGGTAGCTCTTGAACTCAGGCTCCTGAGCTTCCTTGAAGCACACAGCCTTGGCGGCGATGACGTGCATCAGCGGGCCGCCCTGGGCGCCGGGGAATACTGCGGCGTTGAGCTTTTTCTCGATCTCTTCGTTCGACTTGGCCAGGATCAGGCCGCCACGTGGGCCGCGCAGGGTCTTGTGGGTGGTGGTGGTCACCACGTCGGCGAACGGGATCGGGTTCGGGTACAGGCCAGCGGCAACCAGGCCGGCAACGTGGGCCATGTCGACGAACAGCAGCGCACCGACCTTGTCGGCGATGGCGCGAAAACGCGGGAAGTCGAGGGTCTTGGAATAGGCCGAGAAGCCGGCAACGATCATCTTCGGCTTGTGCTCGACGGCCAGGCGCTCGACTTCGTCGTAGTCGATCAGGCCAGTGTCGGTGTTGATGCCGTACTGCACGGCGTTGTAGAGCTTGCCCGAGGACGACACTTTGGCGCCGTGGGTCAGGTGGCCGCCGTGGGCCAGGCTCATGCCCAGGATGGTGTCACCGGCCTGCAGCAGAGCCAGGTACACGGCGCTGTTGGCCGAAGAGCCGGAGTGTGGCTGAACGTTGGCGTAGTCGGCGCCGAACAGCTGCTTGGCGCGCTCGATGGCCAGCGCCTCGACCTTGTCTACGTGCTCGCAGCCACCGTAGTAGCGCTTGCCCGGGTAGCCTTCGGCGTACTTGTTGGTCAGGCCGCTGCCTTGGGCCTGCATGACGCGCTTGCTGGTGTAGTTCTCCGAGGCGATCAGCTCGATGTGATCTTCCTGGCGCTGTTCTTCGGCATTCATCGCCGCCAGCAGTGCGTCGTCGTAACCCTGGATCTGGTCTTGCTTGCTGAACATCGTGGTTCTCCCGGCAGCGATCGTTTCTTGTCTGTAAGGCACTGTGGCCCTTTATGGCGATGGTATGACTGGCCGGGGTGGGTCAGATGCCTGCGCACGCCTTGCAATGGCGCGTTTACGACATTCACCCGTCGGTTGCTCAAATCCCTGTAGGAGCGGCCTTGCGTCGCGAACGGGTCGCGCAGCGGCCCCAAGCTTCAGCAGCGCTTAAGCAATGGCTGGGGTCGCATCGCGACCCGTTCGCGACGCAAGGCCGCTCCTACATAGGCAACCGCTGAATCGATGGTTTAGAGTGCTGTTCTGCGTTGTTCACAGGACCGTGTCATGACAGATAAAAGCCAACAATTCGCCAGCGACAATTATTCCGGTATCTGCCCCGAAGCCTGGGCAGCGATGGAAAAGGCCAACATGGGCCACGACCGCGCCTACGGCGACGACCAGTGGACCGAGCGTGCCGCCCAGTACTTCCGCGAGCTGTTCGAAACCGACTGCGAAGTGTTTTTCGCCTTCAACGGCACCGCCGCCAATTCGCTGGCCCTGGCCTCGCTGTGCCAGAGCTACCACAGCGTGATCTGCTCCGAGACCGCCCACGTCGAGACCGACGAATGCGGCGCGCCGGAGTTTTTCTCCAACGGCTCCAAGCTGCTCACCGCGCCTAGCGTCAACGGCAAGCTGACGCCGCAATCGATCCGTGAAGTGGCGCTCAAGCGCCAGGACATCCACTACCCCAAGCCGCGTGTGGTGACCCTCACCCAGGCCACCGAAGTGGGCACCGTGTACCGCCCCGATGAGCTCAAGGCGATCAGCGCCACCTGCAAGGAGCTGGGCCTGAACCTGCACATGGACGGCGCGCGGTTCACCAATGCCTGCGCATTCCTAGGCTGCAGCCCGGCCGAGCTGACCTGGAAGGCGGGCGTGGATGTGCTGTGCTTTGGCGGCACCAAGAACGGCATGGCGGTGGGTGAAGCGATCCTGTTCTTCAACCGCGACCTGGCCGAAGACTTCGACTACCGCTGCAAGCAGGCCGGGCAACTGGCCTCGAAGATGCGCTTTTTGTCGGCGCCCTGGGTCGGGCTGCTGGAAGACGGCGCCTGGCTGCGCCATGGCAACCACGCCAACCATTGCGCGCAGTTGCTGGCGTCGTTGGTGAGTGACCTGCCGGGGGTGGAGCTGATGTTCCCGGTGGAGGCCAACGGGGTGTTCCTGCAGATGCCGGAGCCGGCGCTGGAAGCACTGCGTGGCAAGGGCTGGCGGTTCTACACCTTCATTGGCAGTGGCGGGGCGCGGTTCATGTGCTCATGGGATACCGAAGAGGCACGCGTGCGCGAGTTGGCGGCGGATATCCGCAACATCATCGGCGCCTGACAGCTTGCCGGGAGGGCTTTGCCCTCCTTTCGCGACGCAAGGCCGCTCCAATCGTCTGTAGGAGCGGCCTTGTGTCGCGAATGGGCCGCAAAGCGGCCCCAGCGATCTAAAGTTTGAACCCGCCCATCTGCCGCGCAAGATCATCGGCCAGCCCACGCAACGCCTGGCACTCCTCGCGACACCCCTGCACTTCCGCCGCCGTTTCCCTGGCCAGGTCAGAAATCCCCTGCACCGTCCGGTTGATCTCCTCGGTCACCGCCGACTGCTCTTCCGTCGCCGTTGCCACCTGATGGTTCATGTCGCTGATGTGCTCGACCTGGTCGGTAATCGCCCCCAACGAGGCGCCGGTTCGCTGGCTCGACTCCACGCCACTGCCCGTCGCCTGCTGCCCCGCCTGCATCGACGTTACCGCCGAACCCGCCCCGTGCTTGAGGCGCTGGATCATCTGCTGGACTTCATCCGTCGACACCTGGGTACGGCGTGCCAGCGTCCGCACCTCATCTGCCACCACGGCAAAGCCACGCCCCATCTCCCCTGCCCGCGCCGCCTCGATGGCAGCGTTAAGCGCCAGCAGGTTGGTCTGCTCGGAAATGCTGCGGATCACCGCCAATACTTCATCGATAGAGGCGACTTCGTCGGCCAATTGCGCCACCGCATCCGCAGCCTTGCCGATGTCACCTGACATGCCCTCAATACCCTGGATCGACCGTCGCACCACTTCACGCGCCTGCAAGGCTTCGTCCCGCGCTGACTGCGAAGCCTGCGCAGCATCGCCGGCGTTGCGCGCAATGTCCTGCACGGTCAGCCCCATTTCGTGCACGGCGGTGGCAACCATTTCGGTCATTTCCTGCTGCCGCCCGGAACGTTCGGCCGTGTTGTCCACTACCTGAGTCACCTGTTCGACCGCCCGATGCAAGCGCTCGGTGGTGCGCAGCACCTCGCCGATCAGCCCGCGCTGGCTGTCGAGAAAACGGTTGAAGCCGCGTGCCAGATCGCCCAGTTCGTCCTGCCGCGAATCGTCCAGGCGATGGCTGAGGTCACCGGCACCGCTGCCAATCTGCACCAATGCGGCGGTCACACGGCGAATAGGCCGCACCAGCCCCCGCGCCAGCAGCACCACCAGCAACAACGAGAGCAGCGCCACACCCCCACCGATCAACGTGGTAAGCCACAGCGCCTGACGCATCTGCGCATAGATCTCTGCCTCCGGCACCTCGGCAACCAAGGTCCAGTTCAGGTCGCGCAAGGGCAAGCCCAAGGCCAGATAGTCTTCGCCATCACGCTGGAAACGGCTGGTGCGCAAACCCGGCTCACCACTGATCACCGCCTTGGCGGCCTTTTCATCAAGCTGCTGCGCGAGCTGTCGCTTGCCGCTGAAGGCATTGTCCGGATGCACCTGGATCAAGCCATCGTTGCGTACCAGAAACACCTTGCCGTGCTCGCCAAAGCTGAAGTCGTGGATCAGTTTCGACAGCTCGGTCATGCGCAGGCCCATGCCGGCCACACCGACCAGCTTGCCGTCCTTTTCCACGCGGTAGTCGATGAACAGCGCCAGCTCGCCCGTGGCCCCGTCGATGTCGATATTGATCAGGCGCTCGGCGCCGCTGTCGATGTAGCCGTAAAACCACTTGTCTTTGGGGTTGTCGCGGCTGAGGGTGCGGTCCAGGCCATTCTCGTTGTAGTAGTGGCCGGTCTCGGTCGAGGCGAAGAGTGTGGTGAAGGCCTGGTTGCGCTGCTTGGCGGCCTGCAGGTATTCGACAAAGCGCGGCAGTTCGCCAGCGTCTTCACCATCTGCCAGCCAATCACGCAGCAGCGTGTTGCCGGCAATGTCGGCTGCGGCCACCAGCGGCTGGCCAAGCATTCGCTCGATATCGTTGCGGATGGCTTCGATGCTGGCCGGCAGCGCCGTGTCCACCAAGTAGCGATCGGTGAGGCGGTTGAGCGCCACGGTGAAAATGATCACAACCACCAGGATGCTCGCCAGCAGGGCCGCGCCCATGCTCGCGATCAACTGCCACTGGATACTTCGACGCCAGATACCCATGCCCCTTCCTCCCCAGGAATTTTTGTTTGGGGGAAAGTGTATACACTCAGGTATCCAGTTGTACCAGTGATCTGCAACAAGGATGAAGACGCTGTGGGGCAGGCAAGCCCGTCCCCACAGCGTTCAAGGTGGCTCTTACTGTTCGGCGATGGTCCGAACGATCGCGTCCACCGTGGCGTCGATCTGCGCCTGGGTACGCTCCAGGGTCTGCTGATGTTCCTTCTGCAGTTCAACCTGCTTGGAACACAGATTCAGGGCGGCCAGCACCAGCAGCTTGTCGCCGATCAGGGTCGGGTACGAACGTTTGGTTTCGGCAAGGGCGGTGTTGAGCATGCGTACCGCCTGCGCCAGGGTTTCTTCCTGGCCTTCGGGCGCCTTGATCGAATAGTCGTTGCCGAGGATCGACACGACATTGACCGGCTGCGCTTGCAGTCTCATGCGCCGACGACACCTGCACTGGCGCGCTCAACCAACGCCTGGATGCGCGCGGCGGTGGCGCCTTGCTTCTCTTCCTGCTCCATCAGCGACAGCTGCAGGGTTTCGTTCTCTTCCTTGGCCTGGGCCAGTTCCTGGCCAAGGGTGGTGTTGTGCTCGGTGAGTTGAGCGTTTTTCTGCATCAGGTCGCTGACCAGTTGCTCGAGTTGATTCAGGGAGGCTTCCAGCATGGGGTCTATCTCGGGTTGTTGCAAAGGGCGCACACGATAAAGAAAAGTGTGAGCCATCGCCATTAAATATCGGATTCTCAAGGTTTCTAACCCGCAGATTGACAGGGTATCGGGCCCCTTGTTCCGACCTGGGTCAACCGCCGGTCAGGTAAATGGATAGCTGGCTCACAACTTTCCCCTTTCACGCTCAAGACTGGCCGGTCACGACCGATAGCCAGGCAAGTCATATTTCGTCGCATGGAACGCGTCCACTTCTCTGTCTGGATTCCTCCTTCCATGTCCCTACGCAACATGAATATCGCCCCGCGCGCCTTGCTCGGGTTCGCCCTGATCGGCTTGCTCATGCTCGGCCTTGGTGTCTTCTCGCTCATGCAGATGGGCAACATCCGCCAGGCGGGCCTTGCCATCGAAAACATCAGCGTGCCCAGTATCAAGACCCTGGACGAACTGACCTCGCTCAACCTGCGCCTGCGCACCCTCTCCTACCGCTTGCTGCTCAACCGCGAACCGGAAGTCCAGCGCGACACCTTCAACCTGCTGGACCAGCGCAACGCCGAGATCGACCGTGCTCGCCAGGCCTACCTGCCACTGATCAGCGCGGCTGACGAACAGGCCGCCTTCGACCAGTACACCGAACTGCTCAACCAGTACCGCCAACTGGAAGCACGCATGCGCAGCATGAGCCAGGCCAACCGCACCGATGAACTGCGTGGCCTGCTCAACCGCGACCTGTTGGCCAACTCCGAGCAGATCAACAAGGTCATGAACACCTTGGTGCGCATCAACACAGAACAGACGCGCGCAACCAACGAAACCGCTGCCAATCAGTATGCCGCGGCCTTCGCGTTGGTGATCGGCCTGCTGATTGCCGCAGCCGTGCTGACCTTCCTCTGCGCGTTGCTGCTGACCCGCAGCATCGTCAAGCCCATCGACGAAGCCCTCAAAGCCGCCGAGCAGATTGCCGACGGTGACCTGACCCATACCATCCGCGCCGAAGGCACCGATGAGGCCGCGCGCCTGCTGCGCGCGATGGCGCGCATGCAGGAAAAATTGCGCGACACCCTGCAACTGATTGCTGGCTCCGCTACCCAGCTGGCGTCGGCCGCAGAAGAGCTGAACGCCGTTACCGACGAGAGCGCGCGTGGCCTGCAACAGCAGAACAACGAAATCGAGCAGGCCGCCACGGCGGTGACCGAAATGACCAGCGCCGTCGAGGAAGTGGCACGTAACGCGGTAAGCACCTCAGAAGCCTCCAGCGAAGCCAGCCGCTCGACCGGCGACGGCCGTGACCTGGTGCTGGAAACCGTGGGTGCCATCGAGCGGATGAGCGGTGATGTGCAGGCTACCGCCAAACTGATCACCCACCTGGCCGAACAGTCGCGCGACATCGGCAAGGTACTGGATGTCATCCGTGGCTTGGCCGACCAGACCAACCTGCTGGCGCTCAACGCCGCGATCGAGGCAGCCCGCGCGGGTGAAGCAGGCCGTGGCTTTGCCGTGGTGGCAGACGAGGTGCGCGCACTGGCCCACCGCACCCAGCAGTCGACCAGCGAAATCGAACGGATGATCGGCAGCATCCAAGGCGGCACCGAACAGGCGGTCGAATCGATGCGCACCAGCACCGAACGCGCCGAGTCGACGCTGAACATCGCCAAGGGTGCCGGCATGGCGCTGGACACCATTGCCGGGGCAGTGGCGCAGATCAATGAACGCAACCTGGTAATCGCCAGCGCGGCGGAAGAACAGGCCCAAGTGGCGCGCGAAGTGGACCGCAACCTGGTGAATATCAATGACCTGTCGGTGCAGAGCGCAACCGGGGCGCACCAGACCAGCGCGGCGAGTGCCGAGCTGTCGCGCCTGGCTGTGGATTTGAATGGGCTGGTGGCACGTTTTCGTACCTGACATCGCCGGGGCCGCTTTGCGGCCCAATCGCCGGCAAGCCGGCTCCCACAAAGATCTGTGCCAGCTGTGCCATTGACAGCAGCGCTGCCGAACCTTGTGGGAGCCGGCTTGCCGGCGATTGGGCTGCAAGGCAGCCCCAGCAATTTCCGGATCAGTAATCGATCCGCACATCCCCTTTCGGTACGCTGCAGCACGACAGGATGTAGCCCTCGGCTTCGTCCTCTTCGGTGATACCGCCGTTGTGCTCCATCTCCACTTCCCCGCCCAGCTTGAGCACCTTGCACGTCCCGCAAATGCCCATGCCGCAGGCTTTTGGAATCATCAGGCCAACCTTGGCCGCCGCCGCATGCACGGTCTCGCCCGGGGCAACCCGGATGCTCTTCTCGCTGCCGATGAACTCCACCAGGTTGAGCTCGGACACGTCCACTTCCGGCGCATCGGCCGCCTGCTCGGCATGCTCCACAGCATCGGCCTTGGCCTCTGCCGGCGTCGCGCCGAACGACTCCTCGTGGTAGTTCTTCATGTCAAAGCCGACAGCCTCGAGCATGCGCTTGACCGCGGTCATGTATGGCGTCGGGCCGCAGCAGAACACCGTGCGCTCCATGTAGTCAGGCGCGATCAACTCCATCAGCCGCTGGTTCAGATAGCCGCGATAACCCGCCCAAGGCTCACCCAGGCCGTGCTTCTCGCAAATGATGTGCAGGCTGAAGTTGGGGATGCGTGACGCCATCTGCTCCAGTTCGCGGTGGTAGATGATGTCTTTGGGCGAGCGGGCGCTGTGCACGAAGACCATGTCGACATTGGCGTTGGTGTCGTAGAACCAGCGCGCCATGGACATCACCGGCGTGATACCGACACCGCCGGAGAGGTACAGCACCTTGCCCGCCGGGAAGTCGATGGCGTTGAACAGACCCACCGGGCCATGCACCGGCACTTCAAAGCCCTCGTGCATGGTGTCGTGCAGGTAGTTGGACACATGCCCGCCTGGCACCCGCTTGACCGTGATCGAGAAGCTGTAGGGCACCGACGGCGAACTGGAGATGGTGTAGGAACGCATCACCGGCTTGCCTTCGATCTCCAGCTCCAGGGTGACGAACTGCCCAGGCTTGAAGAAGAACATGATCGGCTGGTCGGCCATGAAGCAGAAGGTGCGCACGTCCCAGGTCTCCTGGATGACCTTGACGCAGCGCACGATGTGGCGGCCATTGGCCCAGGTCTGGGTGGTGACCGGATTGAGGAAAGTATCGGACATGTTCATCTCCAGCGGCCGACAATTGGCCCTTTTCATGGCTGCGATAATGCGCAAGCTGAAGGCGCCGCACATTCCTGCCTGCGACATCGGCGTGCTTATCGCGACCAGCCCCGTGCTACAAGGGCTGGGGCGTCGTAATTCAAATCGGCCATGTCGCCCATGGATACGGTTCGCGGCGTCTTCGGACGCACACTCCACGGCAAAAGAACCTGCTGTTTTTTGACAGATGCTCTTGCGGCACCACAACAACGATTAGCCACCTTTTGCCGGCCGCATACGGCCCCGAGGATTACACGATGGACGTCACCGCAACCCTGAGCCTGGGCGATCCACTGGAACCTGCACGCAAGGCCACCGCCGAGATGCTGCAGACCCGCGAGCGCACCTACTCGCTGCCCCAGCCGTTCTACACCGACGAGCGTCTGTTCCAGATCGACATGCAGGAGATCTTCCACAAGGAATGGCTGATTGCCGGCATGACGTGCGAAATCCCGGCCAAGGGCAACTACATCACCCTGCAGATCGGCAAGAACCCGATCATCGTGGTGCGCGGTAGCGAAGGTAAGGTGCATGCCTTCCACAACGTCTGCCGCCATCGCGGCTCGCGCCTGTGCGTCAGCGAGAAAGGCAAAGTGGCGAAGCTGGTCTGCCATTACCACCAGTGGACGTATGAACTGGACGGCCGCCTGCTGTTCGCAGGTACTGAAATGGGCGCCGACTTCGACATGAAGGAATACGGCCTGAAACCTGTGAACGTAAAGGTCGCCGGTGGCTACATATTCATCAGCCTGGCGGAAAACCCACCTGCTATCGACGAGTTCCTGGCCACCCTGGACCACTACATGGAACCGTATGACATGGAGAACACCAAGGTGGCAGTGCAAACCACCTTGATGGAAAAAGCCAACTGGAAGCTGGTGCTGGAAAACAACCGCGAGTGCTACCACTGCTCCGGCTCACACCCGGAGCTGCTGCAAACCCTGCTGGAGTGGGACGACACCAACGACCCGCGCGCCAGCCAGGAATTCAAGGACCACGTGGCCGCCTCCGCCGCCGCCTGGGAAGCCGAGAAGATCCCGTACCTGCACAAGAGCCATGGCCTGCGTAACCGCATCGTGCGCATGCCGCTGCTAAAGGGTACCGTATCGATGACCATGGACGGCAAGCAGGCCTGCCAGAAGCTGATGGGCCGTATCAAGAACCCGGACCTGGGCTCGATGCGCATCCTGCACCTGCCGCACTCGTGGAACCACTGCATGGGCGACCACATGATCGTCTTCACCGTGTGGCCGATCAGCGCCCAGGAGACCATGGTCACCACCAAGTGGCTGGTGCACAAGGATGCCGTCGAAGGTGTCGATTACGACCCTGAACGTATGCGCACGGTGTGGGATGCCACCAATGACCAGGACCGCCGTTTGGCGGAAGAGAACCAGCGGGGCATCAACTCCACGGCTTACCAGCCAGGGCCGTACTCGAAGACTTATGAGTTTGGTGTGGTGAACTTCATCGATTGGTACAGCCAGCGCGTGCTGGAAAACCTTGGTGCAGAGCCGGCTGCGTACCTCAAGGAAGTGCAGGCTCAGTAAGTAGCCGTTCACCTTCGGCCAGTGGCGCCCGCCACTGGCTCAAGCCCGCTCTACGATTGCCTTATGGCGTTTGCAGGCTCGAGACTTAACCTCGGAGCCGAAGACCTCGGGCTTGCTGAACCTGCCCGGTTGGGTTCGATCCGCACAGGGGTGATGGGATAACGCTCCCACGACCTGGCCTGGGCCAACGCCCACACCTCTTTGACCGATGTGCCCAGCGATATGACGGTCAGGGTCGCCAACGCCCATGTCTGCCAGTCTTCTCCTGGCTCCACGGTTCGGCTGATGCCCAGGGTAATGCCTGCAACGGCACTGACACCACTTATCCCTGTGAGCGCCCAATCGACCGATGACGGCGGTGATGTATGACTTTCCACGGTGCCATAGGTCATAACGCCACCACGGCTGGCAGGATAGGATCCCGTTGCTTGATGCATATGGCGGGTTCGCCACATCGATCGCAGCCGTAGGCCACTGGTGAACGCACCCGCAAGGTTGGAAAGGATGCTCAGGATGGGAAACAGATAGTCTGCGGCCTCCTGCCCCGTCGGATCGCGATGGTTGATCGGGTCCCCAAGGCAATAAGCGTAAGCATTTAGCCCACCCCGAGCGAATGGGCTGAGTCGGTCAGGCGAACCAAAGCGCATCAGTGCCGGGCTAAAGGCACGGTGCCCGTTACCCAGCAAGTAGCAGCCACTGGCGTGATCAAGGTGGGCGTCTGAAAACCCCAACCAAGCGCCATCATCCGGCCTGAACCCGCCATAGGGGGTATAGCGTCGATACAGGGTATGCCCGCTGCGCAGCACGGTGCGCTGGAGATCAGTCGCCAGCAGTGTGGTCGTGCCCATGGCAACGCTCCAGACCATTTGTGCCTTAACGTTAACAAGGGCTGTATGGAACGTTAACTGGCAGAAATGACAGTTACAGCTGGACCGGAGCGAAGGTCAGCCTCGTCAGATCATTTTTTGATCAAAACCCTGCAAGCCTTTGAAAGCAATGGCTGTAGCACTTACCAAACAACTTGCCCACAGGTTGACTAACAGACATTGTGGGCAAGTCATAGGGATATTGATAACTGCTGTGGATAACAGAGCAAAACCTTAGGGGCCGTGGTGTTTAGACCCAGGTTTGCAGTAATTGGCGATTATTTGATCATATCCTTCAAGACGGCGTCCTTGCTGGCTTGCAGCGTTTGACAAACACTTTATCCACACCTTGGCGAACAGATTCCGTGGGTAACCTCAGCGCAATACGCCCTCCTCCACCAGCAACTTGAGAATCGCCTCGGCGCCTTCTTGTGGAGAAACGTCTTTCAAGACCTTACCGCCACCACCACTGGCCTTGGCCGTCGCGGCCTTCATCCGGTCGGCGCCGCTTTTGGCCTTGATCACCTTCAGGCGCTTGGGCCTTGGGCGGGCTGGTTGCAACTGCGCTTCGCCCAGCAGTTCATCCTCGACGATGGCGACATTGCGCGCCGCCAACACACCGCGCCGGGCCGGACCGAACGCGCTCTGCCGCGGTTTGGCCGCCGCGTTATCCACAGTTGCCAGCAACGGAAGACGTACCTTCAGCCTGCGCCGCTGCCCACGGGGCAGCGCCTGCAGGACCTGAGCGGTGCCGTTGTCGATCGATTCCACTTCGGCCAGGCCGACTATCAGCGGCCAACCCAGTTTCTCGGCCAGCAGGAACGGCAACATGCCCGAACCCTCGCCGGTTTCAGCCTGGCTACCCGTTAGCACAAGCTGCGCACCGGCATCACGCAGGTAATCCCCAAGCACGCCCAGCACATCGGCTCCTGCGGGCTGCTCTAGCACATCGAGGTGGTCCAGGCCCATGCCCAGGTAAGCACGCAATGCCTCTTCATGCGGGTCGCCAGCATGCACCACCTGCAAGTTATCCCCAGCCAGCTGCAAGCCCAGCTCCACCGCACGGGCATCCTGCTCGGCGCGGCGGGCGCGGCCGGAGCTCGGGTGGGCACCGACGGAAACCAGGCTGATGACTTTAGTACTCATGCTCATGCCCCTATGCTGCGTCGCGCTGGCCGCCGCTGCGGAAGTTGTCCACAGCCTCGATCAAAGCCTTCAGAATCGCCGAGCTGTCGCCAATCACCGACAGGTCGGCCCGTTTGATCATGTCGCAGCCCGGGTCCATGTTGATCGCCACCACTTTGTCGCAGGCACCGATGCCTTGCAGGTGCTGGATCGCACCAGAGATACCCACAGCCACATAGACCCGTGCGGTAACCCAGGTGCCGGTTGCGCCCACCTGGCGGTTACGCGGCATGAAGCCATCGTCCACCGCCACCCGCGAAGCACCCTCGGTTGCCCCCAGGGCAGCAGTCGCCTGGTGGTAGAGGTCCCAATCCTTGACGCCGTTGCCCCCCGAGACGATGAATTCGGCCTCGGCCATGGCGATGGTCGCCGGGTCGACGGCCACCGAACCAAGGTCCTCGATGCGTGGCAGGCTGCGCACCACGCCTGTGGACAACTCCACCGGCAATGCTTCGTGCCGGGTTTCGCTGACCGGTTCGGCGCATTCGGCGGCGCCCAGGATCAGGCGCGGCACCGCGCGTTGCAGGTCCTGCTGACCCGCACCAGCACGGCCGATGCACTGGCCGTCCTTGACCTGCCAGACGCGCGTTGCCGGGCGTTCGCCCAAGGCCGCAGCCCAGCGCCGGCCCAGTTCGCCACCGCCGGTGCGGCTATCGGGCAACAACCAATGGCGTGGCGTGAACTGGTTATCCACAGCGCGCAGGCCCTGCACCCGTTGCTCCGGTGCATAACCTTCGAACTGTTCGCCGTCGATGACCAGCAAGCGGTCGACACCCGCTGTGGAAAACTTGCTTTCCTTGTGCTCACCAAACACCACGGCCAATACCGCGCCGTCACTGCCGGCCAGGCTGTGGGCGAGGCCGAGCAGGTCACGGTCATGGCTACTGAGGCGGCCGCCCACCATGTCGGGCACCACGGCGATGTAGAACGCAGGCGCTGGCACCTGATGCAGCGGCAATTGCACTTCGGCCGCCGCGCTACGCCGCCCGCCGCCAGCGGTGCCCTGTTGGGCACCGCTACGGTCGATGCGCTTGAGGCCATTGGGGCCGATGAAACCGGCGGCAATGGCATGCGGGTTCTTGCGCATCAGGCCATTGGGCCCCAGCCAGCGGGTTTGTTGCGTCTGCAGCGCCGCATGCAGCGGATGCAGGCGGTTACGGGCGATCCACTCGGCGCGTGGGTCGCGGCGGATGATGTCGCTCATCAGTGCACCTCCGCAGGTTCACGTTCTACCGTTGGCGACTTTGGGGCCGCGGGCGTTTCCTCTTCGATCAGCACATCGGCTACCAACTCGGCGAGGTCCTTGATCTGTGGGCGCGGTTCGACCACCCCTTCGAGCATCGCAGTGCACTGCGGGCATCCCACCGCCACCAGCTCGGCCTGGGTCTGGCGAATGTCATCCATGCGCATGTCGGGGATACGTTGCTTGCCCGGGATGTCGGTGATCGGCGCACCTCCGCCACCGCCGCAGCAGCGGGAACGGAACCCCGAGCGCTGCATTTCGCGCACTTCGATACCCAGCGCCTTCAACACTTGCCGCGGGGCCTCGTATTCGCCGTTGTAGCGGCCCAGGTAGCACGGGTCGTGATAGGTGACGCTGCCGCCCTTGTGCTGCCCGAGGTTGAGCTTGCTGGCTGCGATCAGTTCGGCGATGTAGGTGCTGTGGTGCTGCACCTGGTAGTCGCCGCCCAACGCGCCGTATTCGTTCTTCAGCACATGGAAGCTGTGCGGGTCGCAAGTGACGATGCGCTGGAACTTGTACTTGGCCAGGGTCTGGATATTGCGTTTGGCCAACTGCTGGAAGGTCGCTTCGTCACCCAGGCGGCGCGCCACATCGCCGCTGTCACGCTCTTCCAGGCCGAGCACGGCGAAGTCCACGCCCGAGGCCTTGAGTACTTTGACGAACGACCGCAGGGTGCGCTGGTTGCGCATGTCGAACGCGCCGTCACCGACCCAGAACAGCACTTCGGTGGTTTTCACGTCAGACAGCAGGTTCAGGTTAAGGTCAGCGGCCCAGTTCATCCGCCCGCCTGGAGCAAAGCCGCCCGGGTTGTCGGTCGCGATCAGGTTATCCAGCACCTCGGCGCCCTTGTTCGGGGTCGCGCCCTTTTCTAGGGTGAGGTGGCGGCGCATGTCGACGATGGCATCGACATGCTCGATCATCATCGGGCATTCCTCGACGCAGGCACGGCAGGTGGTGCACGACCACAGTGTTTCGGCGTCGACCAGGCCGTTGACGATCGGTTGGTGTGGATTACCGCCGTGTTCGCCGATCGGCTTGCCAGGGTACGGGCTGCCGGCGAACTTGGCATCGGTGCCACCGGCCAGGCCGATGACCATGTCCTGAATGAGTTTTTTCGGGTTCAGCGGCTGGCCCGCAGCGAACGCCGGGCACACCGCCTCACATTTGCCGCACTGCACGCAGGCGTCGAAGCCCAACAGCTGGTTCCAGGTGAAGTCCACCGGCTTTTCCACCCCCAGCGGGGCGTTCGGGTCTTCCAGGTCCAGCGGTTTCAGGCCGGTTGAACGGCCACCGCCGAAGCGTTCGGCGCGGCGGTGCCAGGCCAGGTGCAGGGCCCCGGCGAAGGCATGTTTCATCGGGCCGCCCCAGGTCATGCCGAAGAACAGCTCCGACACGCCCCACAGCACGCCCAGGCCAAGTACCGCGACCATCACCCAGCCGCCGGTGTTGGCGGGCAGGATGCCGGCCACCGGCAAGGTGGCGATGAAGAAGCTTGCGGCGAACACCAGCAGGCTTTTCGGCAGGCGCATCCATGGGCCTTTGGACAGGCGCGATGGCGGGTTGAGCCGGCGCTTGAAGACGAAGATGGCACCGGTGAACATGATTACAGTCGCCACCAGCAAGGCGTAGCCAAGGATCTTGCTCTGCAGGCCGAAGCCGTGCACCAGGATTGCCAGCACCGCCGACAGTACAAAGCCGCCCGCAGTGGCCACGTGGGTCTTGGACATGTACTTGTCGCGCTCGACCACGTGGTGCAGGTCCACCAGGTAGCGCCGCGGCATGGCCAGCAGGCCGCCGATCAGGTCGACGTGGGAGGCTCGGCCACGCCGCCACATGCGCACCCGGCGCAGGGCGCCGAGCACCGCCAGGCCAAGGGCAGCGAACAGCAGGATGGGTAACAGGGTGTTCAACATGGGGGGCTCCCACAACAGCTGGATTCTTGCGCTGCCCCGAAGGCCAGCGCGGACCCCATGTAGGAGCGGCCTTGTGTCGCGAAAGGGTCGCGAAGCGGCCCCAAAATCTATAGTGCTGTGAAGATCTTGGGGCCGCTTCGCGACCCTTTCGCGACACAAGGCCGCTCCTACACGGGGGGCCGGTCCCGCCCCTAGAGAGGCGGTGCGATCAGAAGTCCTTGCACAGGCGCAAGGCGTCGTAGATCGCCGCATGTACGTTGCGCTGGGCCACGCAGTCGCCGATGCGGTACAGCAGGTAGCCTTCGCCCGGCTGGCTGAGGATCGGCTGTGGCTTGATGGCGAACAGCGCCTCCACGTCGATCTGGCCCTTGTTGCGCGAGCCTTCCTTGAGCGCGTAGTACAGCGCTTCGTCAGGGCGCACACCGTTCTCGACCACCACCTGGTCGACCACGCGCTCTTCCTTGGCGCCGGTGTATTCGTTCTCCAGCACCGCCACCAGCTTCTCGCCTTCGCGGTAGACCTTTTCCAGCATCATGTCGCCGGTCATGATCACTTCTTTGGGGTACATGCTGCGGTAATAGGTCGGGAAGCTGGTACCGCCCATGGCAACGCCCGGCTTGATGTCGTCGGTGACGATTTCGACCTGGCTGCCCTTGTCGGCGATGAAGTCGGCTACCGACATGCCGGTGAATTCGCAGATGGTGTCGTACACCAGCACGTTCTTGCCCGGCGCGACCTTGCCGTCGAGCACGTCCCAGCTGCTGACCACCAAGCCTTCGGCAGCGCCCCAGTGCTCGTTCTGTTCCAGGAACGAGTGCCCGCCTACTGCCAGCACGATGACGTCCGGGCGCAGGTCTTCAATGGTCGCCACGTCAGCGGCAGTACCCAGGCGCAGGTCGACCTTCAGGCGTGCCAGCTCCAGCTGGTACCAGCGGGTGATACCGGCAATCTGGTCACGCTGCGGCGCCTTGGCGGCGATGGTGATCTGCCCGCCGATCTGGTCCTTCTTCTCGAACAGGGTCACGTCGTGGCCGCGTTCGGCAGCAACGCGCGCCGCTTCCATGCCGGCAGGGCCGGCGCCGACCACCACCACCTTGCGCTTGACGCCGGTGGTCTTCTCGATGATGTGCGGCACGCCCATGTATTCACGGGAGGTCGCGGCGTTCTGGATGCACAGCACATCCAGGCCCTGGTACTGGCGGTCGATGCAGTAGTTGGCACCGACACACTGCTTGATCTGGTCGATCTGGCCCATCTTGATCTTGGCGATCAGGTGCGGGTCGGCGATGTGCGCACGGGTCATGCCGACCATGTCCACGTAGCCGCCTTCGAGGATACGCGTGGCCTGGTTCGGGTCTTTGATGTTCTGCGCGTGCAGCACCGGGACCTTGACCACTTCCTTGATGCCGGCTGCCAGGTGCAGGAACGGCTCTGGCGGGTAGCTCATGTTGGGAATGACGTTGGCCAGGGTGTTGTGGGTATCGCAACCCGAGCCGACCACGCCGATGAAGTCGATCATGCCGGTAGCATCGTAGTAGGCGGCGATCTGCTTCATGTCCTCGTGGCTGAGGCCATCGGGGTGGAACTCGTCACCACAGATACGCATGCCCACGCAGAAGTCGTCGCCGACTTCGGCGCGCACCGCCTTGAGCACTTCCATGCCGAACTTCATGCGGCCTTCGAAGGTGCCGCCCCACTCGTCAGTACGTTTGTTGACCCGCGGGCTCCAGAACTGGTCGATCATGTGCTGGTGCACAGCCGAAAGCTCGACGCCGTCCAGGCCACCTTCCTTGGCACGGCGCGCGGCCTGCGCGTAGTTGCCGATCACGCGCCAGATCTCTTCCACCTCGATAGTCTTGCAGGTGGCGCGGTGCACGGGCTCACGGATGCCGGAAGGCGACATCAGGGTCGGCCAGTTGAAACCATCCCAGCGCGAGCGGCGGCCCATGTGAGTAATCTGGATCATGATCTTGGCGCCATGCTTGTGCATGGCGTCGGCCAGGTTCTGGAAGTGCGGGATGATGCGGTCGGTCGACAGGTTGACCGACGACCACCATTCCTGCGGGCTGTCGATGGCCACCACGGACGAGCCGCCGCAGATCGCCAGGCCGATGCCACCCTTGGCCTTCTCTTCGTAGTACTTCACATAGCGGTCGGTGGTCATGCCGCCGTCAGTGGCGTAGACCTCGGCGTGCGCGGTGCTGAGCACGCGGTTGCGGATGGTCAGTTTGCCGATCTGGATCGGCTGGAACATTGCTTCGAATGCCATGACGCTATCTCCGGCTTACAACGGCTTTGTAACGAACAGGCCATCTTCGTGGCCTTCTTCCGACCCGCCATAGGCCTGCTCGGCCACGGTGCGGATCGAGCTGCCACGGGCAGCGAGAATCTGGTCCATTGCGCCGGCGAACCAGCCGGTGAACATGTAGTCGACCTTGCGGCCGCACTTGCCATACACGTACACGAACGCCGAGTGCTTGAGCTTGACGCTGCAGGTGCCTTTGTCCAGGTCGATGTCCTGGATCTCGAACAGGCCCCAGCCACGCTGGGACAGGCGCTTCATGTAGTGCTCGAACACCGCCACGCCTTCCAGGCCATGGCACTCGGCTTCCTTCTCGCACCAGTGCCAGGCCGACTTGTAGCCTGCCTTGTAGAGGATCTCGGCATAGGCGTCGGCGCCCAGCACTTCCTCGATGCCCATGTGGTTGTTGACGAAGAAATGACGCGGCACATACAGCATCGGCAAGGCGTCGCTGGTCCAGACACCGGTTTCGCTGTCGACTTCGATTGGCAATTGCGGGGCGATCTTGGCCATGGAAACTCAACTCCATAAAAATTTGTTTTTGGCTGCCCCGACGTTGCTGGCCGGGGCCTTAAGGCTTGGAGAGCGGCTTACTCGCCCCAGACGTCCTTGAGAACGTTTACCCAGTTCTCGCCCATGATCTTGCGCACCACACGCTCGGAATGGCCGCGCTTGAGCAAGGTCTCGGTGAGGTTGGGGAACTCGCCGACGGTGCGGATGCCCAGCGGGTTGATGATCTTGCCGAAATTGGTCAGGCGACGGGCGTAACCCTTGTCGTGGGTCAGGTACTCGAAGAAGTCCTGGCCGTGGCCCTGGGTGAAGTCGGTGCCGATGCCGATGGCGTCTTCACCGACGATGTTCATGGTGTACTCGATGGCTTCGGCGTAGTCGTCGATGGTGGAGTCGATGCCCTTGGCCAGGAACGGCGCGAACATGGTCA
Organism: Pseudomonas sp. M2; assembly: GCF_015751845.1. NCBI lineage: Bacteria > Pseudomonadati > Pseudomonadota > Gammaproteobacteria > Pseudomonadales > Pseudomonadaceae > Pseudomonas > Pseudomonas sp. M2. Next base: position 2,771,738 of record NZ_JADOUD010000001.1, on the reverse strand, counting down.
CGCCGACGAAGCCGCCATGGTCGGCGATGAACTTCAGCTCTTCATCCGACTTGTTGCGCGGGTGTTCTTTGAGGCCCGAGGGCAGGCAGTGGGAGTAGCAGACCGGTTTTTTCGATTCCAGGATGACCTCTTCGGAGGTCTTGGAGCCAACGTGGGACAGGTCGCACATGATGCCCACGCGGTTCATCTCGGCGACGATCTCGCGGCCGAAACCGGACAGCCCGCCATCACGCTCGTAGCAGCCTGTGCCGACCAGGTTCTGGGTGTTGTAGCACATCTGCACGATGCCCACGCCCAGCTGCTTGAACACATCCACGTAGGCAATCTGGTCTTCGAAGGCGTGGGCGTTCTGGAAGCCGAAGAGGATACCGGTCTTGCCCAGTTCCTTGGCCTTGCGGATGTCGGCGGTGGTACGTACTGGCATCACCAGGTCGCTGTTGTCGCGGATCAGCTTCTGGCTGGCAGCGATGTTGTCGACGGTGGCCTTGAAGCCTTCCCAGACCGACACCGTGCAGTTGGCTGCGGTCAGCCCGCCTTTGCGCATGTCCTCGAACAGTTCGCGGTTCCACTTGGCGATGATCAAACCGTCGATAACGATGCTGTCGGCGTGAAGCTCGGCTGGGCTCATCAGGCTGTCCCCTTTTATTGAGTGGGTTCGTGCCGAACATTGTGCCGGCGCTTTGGGGCCAGCATATGCCTGTGCCCAAGGGCGCCCCGATGCAAAAACGACAGGGGGTTTGCCGAAAGCGTCAATGCGCGACATGACCGCGTCTGGCATGCCGTTCGGGGATGCGAGACAGTCTCGATAACGACCCTTTGCCGCCCTTAAATGAACATTTGGTCAGGGACCTATCGCGCGGGCTCTGGCTGAGCGAGAATCCCAGCGATTCGACAGCCTGTTGAGGAGAAAACGGATGAAATCAATGGCATGGCTGGTGCTGCTGGCCGTCGTGAGCGGGGCCCAGGCCGGTGAGGAAGAAAGCACGCCTTGCGACAATGTCGAGAACGACCAGCAGACGTTCGAGTGTGCGGCATTCAACAAGCAGACCGCCGAGCGTGAGCTGAAGTCGACCTACGACGACCTGCTTCAACGCATGCGCGAGCAGTATGACGACGAAGCTGGCCTGCAGTCGCGGATCGAATCCGCCGAAAAGCTCTGGAGCCAACTGCGCGATGCCGACTGCAAAGTCGAAACCCATGCCGAACAGCCAGGCAGCAAGGCCTACCAGACGGCATGGAACAGCTGCGTCGCCCAACGCAGCGATGAGCGATCGGAGTATTTGCGCAGCCTGGGCTCGCAGAACAGTGATGAGCCGGCACCGGAAGATTGATCCAGGCAGTGATTGAAAGATCTTCTCCAGAGGAACAACCTGCTGCTGATAGTCACTGCGCCATTTCTCGATAGTGCGCCAAGGCCACGTGCTTGCAACGTGCGCCTTGGAATCCTCAACTATCAAGGAACACCGAAATGGCTGACATCAAAGTTGAAATGGAAAAAATCCGCAAAGAAGGCCAAGAGCGCGTAGCCGCTACCGGCCAGACGATCTGCGTATTCGCTGAAAATGTGCCTGCGGGCATTGCCGAAGACATCCTGGCAGGTATGCGGTTGATGACCGAACTGGCCAACAAGAAGTTCGACAAGGAAACCCAGCAGCGCGAGTGGTACAACTTCTACAACGATGGCCTGATCAAGTTCGGCTGGACCATGACGGGTGCGGCACATGCCGAAGATGCGATTGATGAAGACAACCTGACCTTGGCAGAGCTGATGACCAAATCCATCACCATCAGCGTGGCTCGCGACCCTCGTCGCATGGCCTGTGCCAAGCGTGTTCTGCAAATCGTCGTGCAGAAGCCGGAAGTCAAGGCCCACCTGGAAAAGCACAGCCATAGCGAATCCGGCAAATCGAGCAACTTCGTAGTGGCCCAATGCGAAATGACGCCACAAGGTTTGCCTGTGATGCACATGACCAGCTTCCAGGCCAGCTACGACTCGAAAATCGAGCGTGAAGGCGCCCTGACCCGCAAAATCGACAAGACGTCGACCCGCGTCTATCGCGCGTCGCAACAGGGTACGTTCAGCGTTCGTCACTTCGATGCCGCGCGTGATCTTGTGAATGAAAAGATCAAAGGCGACATCGCCGCCTTCCTCGCTATCTAAATAGCGAGGCCGGGTATCAGGATTTCCGGGTACCCGGTTCCCATCATGTGCATTCATCAAGGAGCGATGCCGCATGAGCGATGCAAGCCTGGACACCCGAATATTCGAAGAGCGGCTGAACATCAAGCCCGCGCCATGGCTAACACTGGAAATATGGGAAGACTTGCAGCTGTGTCTTCGTTATTCACAGGCCGTGGCCAATGAAAAGTACTCGATGGAGACCCAGCCTGAGCAATGGTTCACGGTCGTTATCGCCACCTTGCAATCGTTGAAGTTCACGTTGTTCGAACATACGCATCAAGCCATTTCATACGAGCCGCACCTGCACGCATTGAGCGATGTGTACAGTGGCTATATACCCCCGCTACGCGAAAAAGGGCCTTGGTTCAAGAGCGTTGAAGAAAACGTCAAAGCCGCTATGCAATCTGCGGGAATGCACACCTTTAACGTCATGAACGCTTCTTCACATCTGAGCATTGAAATGGATCATGAAGGGGACGAAATTCCCGTTGCCATCCTGTTCTATGTCTACTGCAAGACCGACCCTGTCGAACCCACCCAGAAGTTGAACCTGATATTTGACCATCTGGGCGCACGCTTCAACATGGGCGAATTCGCGTCATTGCGCAAAGACCTGCAGGCCAGAAACCGCGAAAAGCTGTTAGCCGTTCTCAAACGCAAACTGGAATGAAGCTATTTTGAACGCGCAGGTTGGCGCTCCTCCCGTGGGCACTTTCCAAACCTCAGCTTGTAGCGCCGCGTGAAATACGATGGCAGTTCAAAGCCGCACGCAAGGCTGACCTCGGTCACCGACATGTCAGTTTGGGTCAACAGCTGACGCGCCTTGTCCAGCCGTAGAGCAAGGTAAAAACTACTGGGTGTTTCATTTAGGTACATACGAAACAAGCGCTCCAGTTGGCGCCGTGTCACTTTGATCGCAGCGGCCAGGTCCAGCGTGCTCAGGGGTGGCTCGGTATGTTTTTCCATTTCGCCAATGGCATGGACCAACTTCTTGTTGCTGATACCGTAACGCGCACCGATCTGCATGCGCTGGTGGTCCTGACGCTGACGAATACGACCCAGCACGAACTGCTCGGACACCTTTACCGCCAGGTCGCTGCCGTGAGACTGGGCAATCAGGTGCAGCATCAAATCGATCGAAGCGGTGCCGCCGGCACAGGTGATGCGGCTGCGGTCAATCTCGAACAGCTCCTGCGTCGCCTGAAGGCCCGGGTAGCGCTCCTTGAACGCCTCGAGCGCTTCCCAGTGCAATGTCGCCCGGTAGCCGTCCAGCAAGCCCGCCTCGGCAAGTACCATCGCCCCCGTATCGATGCCCCCCAGCATGACCGCGTCATGGTGCAGCCGACGCAGCGCATGCAGCAGCTTCGGCGCGACATTGGCCAATGGCTCGAAGCCCGCTACCACGAGCAGGATATTGGCGGGCTCACCCTCCCCCAGCGCGGCATCGGCATTGACCGACATGCCGTTGCTCGCCAGCACCGCCTCGCCGTCCAGGCTGAGCACCTGCCACCGGTACAACGGCCCGCCAAAACGATTGGCCACCCGCAATGGTTCCAGCGCCGAAATGAACCCCATGGCGGAAAAACCCGACACCAACAGAAAGGCAATCGTCTCCATCATCCCCTACTCCACAGAAACTGGTCGCCCAGGTGCTAATTCCTGTCGCCAGCGTGCGCTTGGCCAAGGTGCGGCCAGCGTAGCGTATTCACACGGTCCGCAGAGGCCGCCCTCAATAACAATATGCACTGCCGATGGAGAGCCACCATGCACAGCTTGATCCGCCGCAGCCTGTTGTCCCTTGCCCTGAGCAGCATCGTTGCCACACCGCTTTTCGCCGCCGAACCCGCGGCCTGCAAGAACGTACGCCTTGGCGTGGTCAACTGGACCGACGTCATCGCCACCAGCGCCATGGCGCAAGTGTTGCTCGACGGCCTGGGTTACCAGACCAAACAGACCAGCGCCTCGCAGCAGATCATCTTTGCCGGCATCCGCGACAAGCGCCTGGACATGTTCCTGGGTTACTGGAACCCGATCATGACCCAGACCATCACGCCGTTCATCGATGCCCAGCAGGTCAAGGTGCTCGACGCACCCAGCCTGGAAGATGCCCGGGCCACCTTGGCCGTACCCAAGTACCTGGCCGACAAAGGCCTGAAGAGCTTCGCAGATATCCACAAGTTCGAGAAAGAGCTGGGCGGCAAGATCTACGGCATCGAGCCCGGGTCCGGCGCCAACACCCAGATCAAGGCGATGATCGCCAAGAACCAGTTCGGCCTGGGCAAGTTCCAGCTGGTCGAGTCCAGCGAGGCCGGCATGCTCGCCGCAGTCGACCGCGCCGTGCGCCGCAAGCAGGCCGTGGTGTTCTTCGGCTGGGCGCCGCACCCGATGAACGTGAACATCGACATGGTCTATCTGGGTGACAGCCAGGACGCCCTGGGCCCTGACGAAGGCCGCGCCACGGTGTGGACCGTCACCGCACCGGACTACGCCCAACGCTGCCCCAACGCCCATCGCCTGCTGGCCAACCTGAAATTCAGCGCCGAAGACGAGAGCCGCATGATGCAGCCGCTGCTCGACCACAAGGACGCGCTGGAGTCGGCCCGCCAGTGGCTCAAGGACCACCCCGAGGACAAGGCGCGCTGGCTTGAAGGGGTAACCACCTTCGATGGCAAGCCTGCAGCGGACAACCTCAAGCTCACCGCCAACTGACAGGGCCTCATCGCCTGTAGGAGCGGCCTTGCGTCGCGAAAGGGCCGCAACGCGGCCCCAGGATCTGTGCGCGCTGCACAAACCCAAGGGCCGCTATGCGCCCCCTTCGCGACACAAGGCCGCTCCTACGCCGATTGGGCCACCACAACCCTGACAAGGAACCACCATGAACCACGACGTCATCATCACCTGCGCCCTCACCGGCGCCGGCGACACGGTCGCCAAGAGCCACCTGGTCCCGGTCACCCCCAAGCAGATCGCCGAGTCCGCCGTAGAGGCCGCCAAAGCCGGCGCCACCGTGGTCCACTGCCACGTCCGCGACCCGCAAACCGGCCGTTTCAGCCGCGACGTGAACCTGTACCGCGAGGTCATGGAACGCATCCGCGAAGCCGACGTGGACATCATCGTCAACCTCACCGCCGGCATGGGCGGCGACCTGGAAATCGGCCCGGGCGAGTCGCCCATGGAATTTGGCCCGGGCACCGACCTGATCGGCCCGCTGGAGCGCCTGGCCCACATCGAAGCACTGCTGCCGGAAATCTGCACGCTCGATTGCGGCACCCTCAACTTCGGCGACGGCAACGCCATCTACGTCTCCACACCGGCGCAATTGCGCGCCGGCGCCAAACGCATCACCGAACTGGGCGTAAAAGCCGAACTGGAAATCTTCGACACCGGCCACCTGTGGTTCGCCAAGCAGATGATCAAGGAAGGCCTGCTGCATGACCCGCTGTTCCAGCTGTGCCTGGGCATACCGTGGGGCGCGCCGGCCGACACCACCACCATGAAAGCCATGGTCGACAACCTGCCTGCCGACGTCACCTGGGCCGGCTTCGGCATCGGCCGCATGCAGATGCCCATGGCGGCACAGGCGGTGCTGCTGGGCGGCAACGTACGGGTGGGCCTTGAAGACAACCTGTACCTGGACAAAGGCGTGTTGGCCAGCAATGGCCAACTGGTGGAGCGCGCGAGCGAAATCATCACCCGCATGGGTGGGCGCATCCTCACCCCGGCAGAAGGCCGGGAAAAAATGAACCTCAAACGCCGCTGATACCCCGGAGTCCGATATGCCTTTCATCACCGAGATCAAGACCTTCGCCGCCCTGGGTAGTGGCGTGATCGGCAGCGGCTGGGTTGCCCGCGCGCTGGCCCATGGCCTGGATGTGGTCGCCTGGGACCCGGCACCCGGCGCCGAGCAGGCCTTGCGCAAGCGTGTCGCCAACGCCTGGCCGGCGCTTGAAAAACAAGGCCTGGCCCCTGGCGCAGCACAGGAGCGCCTGACCTTCGTCAGCACCATCGAGGCATGTGTGCGTGACGCCGACTTCATCCAGGAAAGCGCACCCGAACGCCTGGACCTCAAGCTCGACCTGCATGCAAAGATCAGCGCCGCGGCCAAGCCGAACGCGATCATCGGCTCCAGTACCTCGGGGCTGTTGCCCAGCGAGTTCTATGAGGCCTCCACTCACCCCGAACGCTGCGTGGTCGGCCACCCGTTCAACCCGGTCTACCTGCTGCCATTGGTGGAAATCGTCGGCGGTAACCGTACTTCGCCTGAGGCGATCGACGCCGCAAAAACCATCTACACCGCGCTCGGCATGCGCCCGCTACACGTGCGCAAGGAAGTGCCGGGCTTCATCGCCGACCGCCTGCTCGAAGCGCTGTGGCGCGAGGCGCTGCACCTGGTCAACGACGGTGTGGCTACTACTGGCGAAATCGATGATGCCATCCGCTTCGGCGCTGGCCTGCGCTGGTCGTTCATGGGCACCTTCCTGACCTACACCCTGGCCGGTGGCGATGCCGGCATGCGCCACTTCATGTCGCAGTTCGGCCCGGCGCTGAAACTGCCCTGGACCTACCTGCCGGCACCGGAGCTTACCGACAAGCTGATCGACGATGTGGTGGACGGCACCGCCGAGCAACTGGGCGAGCGCAGCATCGCCGCGCTGGAGCGCTATCGTGATGACACCCTGCTGGCGGTGCTGGAAGCGGTGAAGACCAGCAAGGCCAGCCACGGCATGTCGTTCAGCGACTGAGGAGACCACGATGCCCGCACTGATCACCTACCGCACCCCAGTCCAGGAGGACTGGGTCGACTACAACGGCCACCTGCGCGATGCCTATTACCTGCTGATCTTCAGCTACGCCACCGATGCGCTGATGGAGCGCATCGGCCTGGATGCCGATAGCCGTGGGCAGAGTGGGCATTCGCTGTTCACCCTGGAGGCGCACATCAACTATTTGCATGAAGTGAAGCTTGGCACTGATGTGTGGGTGCAGACGCAGATCATCGGGTTCGACAAGAAGCGCCTGCACGTTTACCACAGCCTGCACCGCGCAGGGTTCGACGAAGCGCTGGCGGCCAGCGAGCAGATGCTGCTGCATGTGGACCTGGCAGGGCCGAAGGCGGCGCCGTTCAGCGAGGGCAGCATGGCATTGCTGCAGGGCCTGGTGGATGAACAGCGTCATCTTCCAGCGCCAGCCTATGTGGGACGTGTGATTGGCCTGCCCAAAAAATAACCCCGCAAAGCCGTGAGCCAGCGGGGCCAAGAGCGAGCAACATCCACTGTGCATGTGTGAGGGTGACCAAACCCTGCGGTACCGTGAATGAGGCCAGTGTGCGATCTTCCCGGCACTGGGAATTAGCCGGGAACGACCTGTTCTTAGCCAAAGCAGTCATGCCGGCATTCTGTGGTTGCGGCCGTGTCGCTGGGGACACAGAATCGGTCGTAAATCACAGCAGCACTCTTTTCGCGATAAAAGGGACAACAGCCATGATGCATGCGGATTTGATTGATCAGGACGACCTCGCCGGCCAACTGCGCGCGCGCGGCTTCGACATCCCTGCCGGGGCCAGTGCCGAGCAGGCCTGCGAGGCGGTGGTGCGTGGGCTGACCGAGCCTAACGCGCGGGCGCTCAAGGGCATGGTCGAGCAAATGTACACGGGCAGTGCGACGATTCTGCCGGCGGTGCGCCAGGCGATCGACAAGCAGTTGCTGCCAGCGCTTGCAAGTTTCAACAAGCGCGCCTGATCGCGTATTTCTGTACTGGCCTCATCGCCGGCAAGCCGGCTCCCACAGATTCACACCAATCTCAGGCTTGGTGGTGAACCTGTGGGAGCCGGCTTGCCGGCGATTGGGCTGCAAAGCAGCCCCGGGACGTCAGAGCCTCACACTGGCAAAGGTCGACTCGTTGCGCGCCTGGCTCAATGCAGCCATCGGCCCGCTGTGCGGGGACAGAGTCATGGCCTGCGGAATCGGCATCATCGCTACCTGTTGTGCAGTATTCGAACCTACTCGTTCATCACGCGGCGGTATGCCGAAGTACTCGCGGTAGCACTTGGAGAAGTGCGGGGTGGACACGAAGCCGCACACCGAGGCCACTTCAATGATCGACATCGGCGTCTGCTTGAGCAGCTGCCGCGCGCGAATCAGGCGCAGCTTGAGGTAATAGCGCGACGGCGAACAATGCAGGTACTTCTGGAACAGGCGCTCAAGCTGGCGACGTGACACGGCCACGTACACGGCCAGTTCGTCGAGGTCGATCGGCTCTTCCAGGTTGGCCTCCATCAGCGCGACGATTTCCTGCAGCTTCGGCTGGTTGGTGCCCAGCATGTGCTTGAGCGGCACGCGCTGGTGGTCCTGTTCGTTGCGAATGCGCTCGTAGACGAACATCTCCGAAATGGCCGCCGACAGTTCGCGACCATGATCGCGGCTGATCAGGTGCAGCATCATGTCCAGCGGCGCGGTGCCGCCAGAGCTGGTGAAGCGGTTGCGGTCGAGGGTGAACAGGCGAGTGCTCATGTTGACCCGCGGGAATGCCTCCTGCATCGACGCCAGGCATTCCCAATGCACGCTGCAGTCGAAACCGTCGAGCAGGCCGGCACAGGCCAGCGCCCAGCTGCCGGTACACACAGCGCCCAAACGGCGCGACTGACGGGCCTGGGCCTGCAGCCAGGTGACATGCTCACGGGTGACCGAACGCTGGATACCGACGCCACCGCAGACGATCACGGTGTCGATGGGAGGGGCGTTGGCGATGGCGGCGTCCGGGGTGATCTGCAAGCCATCGCTGGCCCAGACCTGGCCGCCATCGACGGTCAGCGTGTGCCAGCGATACAGCTCACGGCCCGAAAGCTGGTTGGCCATGCGCAGCGGCTCGACGGCCGATGCCAGGGAAATCAGGGTGAAGTTGTCCAGTAGGAGAAACCCGATGGACTGGGGTGCTGTGCGGTTCTGGGTTGGATTCCCGGAGGTGTACGACGTCATCGCGATTTCTCCTCACACAAATACAGGGTGTGCCTCAGGCGGGCACTATTTTTTTGTCATGGCCCCGGTTCATGTGCGGGGGCTTTACCAATCTCAACGCAAGGGCCGTGCCTGAAATTGAACGGCCATCCAAAAAAACCCAAAAACGACGCCTTTTTTCAGCAATTCCGGCTCGGCGGTCGGGTTGTGTAAAAAACCCAAACCGGCGGGCCAGCGCCTTTGCGTGTCACTTATGAGCAAATTGGTGACACGCTCAAGGCAGGTTGCCCAGAAACGACACTGTTTAGTGTCACCGACAATGGCAACACTGATCGCGACACCCGACGATCGGCTGATGCGAAGACGCCCCAAAACGGGGCGTCCTGACGAGCGTAGCGCACAGTCAGCGCATCAACATTCGATGACGCTGACCGCCAGGCCGCCGCGCGAGGTCTCTTTGTACTTGTCATGCATGTCGGCGCCGGTGTCACGCATGGTGCGGATCACCTGGTCCAGGGAGATGAAGTGCTCGCCGTCACCGCGCAGGGCCATCTGCACAGCGTTGATGGCTTTTACAGCCGCAATGGCGTTGCGCTCGATGCAGGGCACCTGCACCAGGCCACCGACCGGGTCGCAGGTCAGGCCAAGGTTGTGCTCCAGGGCGATCTCGGCGGCGTTCTCCACCTGCGGCGGGGTCGCCCCCAGCACCTCGGCAAGGCCCGCTGCCGCCATGGCGCACGCTGAACCGACTTCACCCTGGCACCCCACCTCGGCTCCCGAAATCGATGCGTTCTTTTTGCAAAGGATGCCCACTGCGGCGGCGGCCAGGAAGAAGTCGACCACGTTGGACTCGTCGACCTCATCGCTGAAGCGCATGTAGTAGTGCAGCACCGCCGGGATGATGCCTGCCGCGCCATTGGTGGGCGCAGTGACCATGCGCCCGCCCGCGGCGTTCTCTTCGTTGACCGCCAGGGCGAACAGGTTGACCCACTCCATGGCACTCATGGTCGAGCCGATCACATTGGGCTTGCCGATCTCCTGCAGGCTGCGGTGCAGCCTGGCCGCGCGGCGGCGCACGTTCAGCCCGCCGGGCAGCGTGCCTTCATGCTTGAGGCCGTTGTGCACGCATTCCTGCATGGCTTGCCAGAGCGTGTGCAGGCCGGCGCGGATCTCTTGCTCGCTGCGCCAGACCTTCTCGTTGGCCATCATCAATTGCGACACGCTGAGGTCGTTTTGCTTGCACAGGCGCAGCAGCTCTGCGGCACTGTTGAAATCGTACGGCAACACCGTCTGGTCGGCATCCAGCACACCACTGGCGGCCTGGGCGGCGTCGACCACAAAACCACCTCCCACCGAGTAGTAGGTATCACGGTGCAGCTCGCCCTGCTCGCCTTCGGCGATCAGGGTCATGGCATTGGGGTGGTACGGCAGGTTCTCGTCCAGCAGCAGCATGTCACGGGCCCAGACGAATTCGATGGGCAACCGGTTATCCAGCTTCAGGGTGTTGGTTTCGCGCAGGTCGGCGATGCGTGGGACGATCTGGGCCGGGTCGATGGCGTCCGGCCATTCGCCCATCAGGCCCATGATGGTGGCGTGGTCGGAGCCGTGGCCAATACCGGTGGCCGACAGCGAACCGTACAACCGCACCTGCACCCTTTTCACCTGCTCAAGCTCGCCGCGCTCACGCAGCCCCTGAACAAACAGGGCACCTGCACGCATGGGGCCGACGGTATGGGAGCTGGAGGGCCCGACTCCGATCTTGAACAGGTCGAACACGCTGATGGCCATTGTCGCTACACCTCTTGCTGGGCTTGTCTCTGCGCGCCATGCGCAGGGCGGGGCAACTGCTAGGCTGAAGCTGCGAGCCGCCACGAATGCACGCATCATCGGGCTTTTACGCCCCCCTTCGCCGTCTGCAACCGACGTACTTTTGTCCAGCAGCGCCGCGCTGTTTGAGCTGTATGTGCGCCGCTTTCGGGCGCTCTGATGACGGAAAAATACGCAGGCAGGGGAGGAAAAAGCCATATGCGACATCGCCAGTACTCAAAGCGACCCGTTCCGTACTGGTTACGACCCCACCAGTAGGCGATTGCCCGGCGCTGGTGGATTATCAAAAGCGACTCGTATTGCACGGCCTCGCATCCTGCCCTCTGCAGGCCTGGTTGACCGGACCCTGAGAAAGCCCGGCAGCCCTCGCGAACCCGAAGATAAAATCACAGGAGTCCATCCATGAAAGGTTCACCCTCGCTGTTGCTGGCCGCGTTGCTGTCCGCCCCCTTGCTGGCCCAGGCCGCAGAACCCGAGCAGTGTCAGACGGTACGTTTTTCTGATGTCGGCTGGACCGACATCACGGTAACCACCGCGACCACCAGCGTTGTGCTCGAAGCACTGGGCTACAAGACCCACACCACCATGATTTCGGTACCGGTGACCTACAAGTCGCTGGCCACCGGCAAGGACCTGGACGTGTTTCTCGGCAACTGGATGCCGACCATGGAAAACGACATCAAGCAGTACCGTGATGCCGGTACTGTCGAAACCGTGCGCGCCAACCTGGAAAACGCCAAGTACACCTTGGCCGTGCCTCAGTCGCTGTACGACAAGGGCCTCAAGGACTTTGCCGACATTCCCAAGTTCAAGAAGGAACTGGACGGCAAGATCTACGGCATCGAACCGGGCAACGACGGCAACCGCACCATCCAGAGCATGATCGACAAGAACGCCTTCGGCCTGAAGGACGCCGGTTTCAAGATCGTGCAGTCCAGTGAGGCCGGCATGCTGTCCCAGGTCGACAGGTCGCAGAAGCGCGGGGAGGCGATCGTATTCCTAGGCTGGGAACCTCACCCGATGAACACCCGCTTCAAGATGCAGTACCTGACCGGCGGGGACGACTTTTTCGGCCCCGAATTGGGCAAGGCAACCGTGCTGACCAATACCCGCAAGGGCTATGTGCAGGAGTGCAGCAACGTAGGGCAACTGCTCAAGAACCTGTCGTTCGAGCTCAAGGATGAAAGCACCATGATGGGCTATGTCCTGGACGACAAGATGAAACCCGAGGCAGCTGCCAAGAAGTGGCTCAAGGACAACCCAGGCAAGCTGGACGCCTGGCTCGCCGGGGTGACCACCGTGGACGGCAAACCCGGCCTTGAGGCGGCCAAAGCCAAACTGACGCAATAACGCAAGACGCCAAGGCAACACCGCGGGGCGGGACCGTGCTCGCCCCGGACTGATTTCAATCTTTGCAGGTGGAAGCTCGCTATCATGCTTATCGATCAGAAAATACCCCTGGGTCAGTACATCGCGTCATTCGTCGAATGGCTGACCCAGAATGGCGCCGATTACTTCGACGCCATCGCCCAAGGCCTGGAATTCATGATCCATGGCGTCACCAGCACCCTGACCTGGTTCAACCCGCTCGTCCTCATCGCCCTGTTCGCCGCCCTCGCGCACCTGATCCAGCGTAAATGGGCACTGACGGTGTTCGTCGCCCTCTCCTTTCTGCTGATCCTCAACCTGGGGTACTGGCAGGAGACCATGGAAACCCTGGCACAAGTCACCTTTGCCACCGTGGTCTGTGTGGCCATCGGCGTGCCGCTGGGTATCGTCGCCGCGCACAAACCGATGTTCTACACCGTGATGCGCCCGGTGCTCGACCTGATGCAGACGGTGCCGACCTTCGTTTACCTGATCCCTACCCTGACCCTGTTCGGCCTGGGTGTGGTGCCTGGGCTGATCTCCACGGTGGTGTTCGCCATCGCCGCGCCGATTCGCCTGACCTACCTGGGCATCTGCGACGTCCCGCAGGAGCTGCTGGACGCCGGCAAGGCCTTCGGCTGCTCGCGGCGCCAGTTGCTGACCCGCATCGAACTGCCCCACGCGATGCCCAGCATCGCCGCCGGTGTCACCCAGTGCATCATGCTGTCGCTGTCGATGGTGGTAATCGCCGCCCTGGTGGGTGCCGACGGCCTGGGCAAACCCGTGGTCAACGCACTGAACACCGCCGATATTTCCCTGGGCTTCGAAGCGGGCCTGGCGATCGTACTGCTGGCCATCATGCTCGACCGTATCTGCAAGCAACCGGAAGTCACGGCAAGGGGTGAAGCATGAGCATCATTCGTTTCGAAGACGTCGACGTCATCTTCTCCAACAAGCCGCGCGAGGCCCTGGCACTACTCGACCAGGGCAAGACCCGCGAGCAGATCCTCAAGCAGACCGGCCTTGTGGTCGGCGTCGAAAAGGCCAACCTGGACATCAACAAGGGCGAGATCTGTGTGCTGATGGGCTTGTCCGGTTCGGGCAAGTCGAGCCTGCTGCGCTGCATCAACGGCCTGAACACCGTCAGCCGCGGCAAGCTGTTCGTCGAGCACGAAGGCCAGCACATCGACATTGCCCACTGCACCCCGGCGGAGCTCAAGATGATGCGCACCAAGCGCATCGCCATGGTGTTCCAGAAGTTCGCCCTGATGCCCTGGCTGACGGTGCGCGAGAACATCAGCTTTGGCCTGGAAATGCAGGGCCGCCCTGAAAAGGAACGGCGCAAGCTGGTGGACGAGAAGCTCGAGCTGGTGGGGTTGACCCAGTGGCGCAACAAGAAGCCGGACGAACTCTCCGGCGGCATGCAGCAGCGCGTGGGCCTGGCTAGGGCGCTGGCCATGGACGCCGACATCCTGCTGATGGACGAACCGTTCTCGGCCCTCGACCCGCTGATCCGCCAGGGCTTGCAGGACGAGTTGCTGGAGCTGCAGCGCAAGCTCAACAAGACCATCGTGTTCGTCAGCCACGACCTGGACGAAGCGCTCAAGCTGGGCAGCCGCATCGCCATCATGAAGGACGGGCGGATCATCCAGTACAGCAAGCCCGAGGAGATCGTGCTCAACCCGGCGGACGAGTATGTGCGCACCTTCGTGGCCCACACCAACCCGCTGAACGTACTGTGCGGCCGCAGCCTGATGCGCACCCTGGACAACTGCAAGCGGATCAACGGTTCGGTGTGCCTGGACCCAGGCATCGACTCGTGGCTGGACCTGGGCGAAGGCGGCTCGCTCAAGCGTGCACGCCAGGGGCAGAACGGGCTGGACCTGCAGAACTGGGCGCCAGGGGAGGATGTCGAGTTGCTGGAACGCCGGCCTACGCTGGTCAATGCCGATATCGGCATGCGCGAAGCGCTGCAGATCCGTTACCAGACCGGCAACAAGCTGGTGCTGCAGGATAACGACAAGGTGGTGGGGATACTTGGGGATACCGAGCTCTATCACGCGCTGCTTGGCAAGAACCACGGGTGATGCAACTGGGGCCGCTGTGCGGCCCTTTCGCGACACAAGGCCGCTCCTACCGGGGATCTGTAGGCGCGGCCTTGTGTCGCGAAAGGAGGGCAAAGCCCTCCCAACAATCCATCAGCGAACGACGATACCGCGTGCAGCCATGTAGGCCTTGGCCTCCGGCACCGTGTACTCACCGAAGTGGAAGATGCTCGCCGCCAGCACCGCGCTGGCATGCCCTTCCAGAATCCCGTCGGCCAGGTGCTGCAGGTTACCCACACCACCCGAAGCGATCACCGGAATGCCCAGCGCATCGCTGATGGCGCGGGTCACACCCAGGTCAAAACCGTTCTTCATGCCGTCCTGGTCCATGCTGGTCAGCAGGATCTCACCGGCCCCCAGGCCTTCCATCTTCTTCGCCCACTCGACGGCGTCCAGCCCGGTCGGCTTGCGCCCACCATGGGTGAAGATTTCCCAGCGCGGCGCTTCACCGGGCGCTGACACCTTCTTGGCATCGATGGCCACCACGATGCACTGCGAACCGAAACGGTCGGCAGCCTCACCCACGAACTCTGGGTTGAACACCGCAGCGGTGTTGATCGAAACCTTGTCGGCACCGGCATTGAGCAGGTTGCGGATGTCCTGCACGGTACGCACGCCACCGCCCACGGTCAGCGGGATGAACACCTGGCTGGCCATGCGCTCGACGGTATGCAGGGTGGTGTCGCGGCCATCGACGCTGGCGGTGATGTCGAGGAAGGTGATTTCGTCGGCACCCTGCTCGTTGTAGCGACGGGCAATTTCCACCGGGTCGCCGGCATCACGAATGTTCTCGAACTTGACGCCCTTGACCACCCGGCCGTTGTCCACGTCCAGGCAAGGGATGATGCGCTTGGCCAGTGCCATGGTTCAGTCCTCAGCCTTTATAGTTGTCGCAGAAGGCCTGGGCCTCGGCGACATCGAGGGTGCCTTCGTAGATGGCACGGCCAGTGATGGCACCGACGATGCCTGGGGCCTTGGCGTCCAGCAGGGTCTTGATGTCACCCAGGTTGTGGATGCCGCCCGAGGCGATCACCGGGATCGAGGTGGCCGCTGCCAGCGCCGCGGTGAATGGCACGTTGCAACCCTGCATCATGCCGTCCTTGGCGATGTCGGTGTAGACGATCGCCGAGACGCCATCGGCCTCGAAACGCTTGGCCAGGTCGATGACCTGCACCGAGCTCACTTCAGCCCAGCCGTCGGTGGCGACGAAACCGTCCTTGGCGTCCAGGCCGACGATGACCTTGCCGGGGAAGGCCTTGCACGCTTCGGCGACGAACTCTGGCTGCTTGACTGCCTTGGTGCCGATGATCACATAGCTGACGCCGGCCTTGACGTAGTGCTCGATGGTTTCCAGCGAACGGATGCCGCCGCCGATCTGGATCGGCAGGTTCGGGTAACGCTTGGCGATGGCGGTGACCACCTCACCGTTGACCGGCTGGCCTTCGAAGGCGCCGTTGAGGTCGACCAGGTGCAGGCGGCGGCAACCACCCTCGACCCACTTGGCGGCCATGCTCACCGGGTCGTCGGAAAATACCGTGGAGTCTTCCATGCGGCCCTGGCGCAGGCGCACGCAGGCACCGTCCTTCAGATCGATAGCGGGGATAATCAGCATGCTCTTTCCTTCGTCAATTCAAGCGGCAAGCTGCAAGCGACAAGCTGCAAGCATGCGCGTCGTGTTTTCGATGGCGGTCCAGCTTTGGCTTGCAGCTTGAGGCTTGAAGCTTTCAGCTTTTTTCCAACGCCCACAGGTCGCTCTCGATGCTCTCGAACCGCTCCTTGAGGTGCAGCTGAACATCGGCAATCGCCCTGTTGTAGTAATGGGGTGCAATCTCTTTGCTGAACACGTCGAGGACCTCGGCCACCTCGAACGACCCCAGCTGCAGCTCGAAGCGGTCTTCGAGGAAGCGCTTGAGGGTGTCGAGCGCTTCGCGCTCCTGCTCGGGGGCCAGGGTGATGACGGGGGCCTTGATCTTCGACCTGCTCATTTACCAGCGCCCGTCCCAGGCGACGAAGTTCTGCAGCAGCTGCAGGCCATGGGTATGGCTCTTCTCCGGGTGGAACTGCACGGCAAAGCGCGAACCCTCGGCCAGCGCGGCAGCGAAGTCGACGCCATAATGGCCGCGACCGACCACCTGGCCCGGCTTGCCGGCATTGATGTAGTAGCTGTGCACAAAATAGAAGCGCGCACGATCAGAGATGTCGTGCCACAGCGGGTGGTCGACCGCCTGGGTGACTTCGTTCCAGCCCATGTGCGGCACTTTCAGGTGCTCACCACCTTCCTGCAGGTCTTTACCGAAGAAGCGCACCTGGCCAGGGAACAGGCCGATGCAGTCGACACCGTCGTTTTCTTCGCTGTGGTCCAGCAGCGCCTGCATGCCGACACAGATGCCCAGGAACGGCCGGTCCTGGCTGACTTCACGCACCAGGCTGTCGAAACCCAGGCGGCGGATTTCGGCCATGCAGTCGCGAATCGCGCCCACGCCCGGGAACACCACACGGTCAGCCTCGCGAATCACCGCAGCATCGCTGGTGACCAGCACCTTGCCGGCGCCGACGTGCTCGAGCGCCTTGGCCACCGAGTGCAGGTTGCCCATGCCATAGTCGATTACGGCTACCGTCTGCATTTACAGGCATCCCTTGGTCGATGGCATCTGCCCGGCCATGCGCTCGTCCTGGGTCACGGCCATGCGCAGGGCACGACCAAAGGCCTTGAACACGGTTTCGATCTGGTGGTGGGTGTTGTGGCCACGCAGGTTGTCGATGTGCAGGGTAACCAAGGCATGGTTGACGAAGCCCTGGAAGAACTCCTGGAACAGGTCGACATCGAAGCCGCCAACGGTGGCGCGGGTGTACGGCACGTGCATCTGCAGGCCTGGGCGGCCGGAGAAGTCGATGACCACACGCGACAGCGCTTCGTCCAGCGGCACATAGGCATGGCCGTAACGGAAGATGCCTTTCTTGTCACCGATGGCCTGGGCGAATGCCTGGCCCAGCGTGATACCGACGTCTTCGACGGTATGGTGATCGTCGATATGCAGGTCACCCTTGCACTCGATATCCAGATCGATCAGCCCGTGTCGGGCAATCTGGTCGAGCATGTGTTCAAGGAAAGGCACGCCGATATCGAATCGGGCCTTGCCACTGCCATCGAGGTTGATCGAGCACTTGACCTGGGTTTCCAGGGTATTGCGCTCGACGGAAGCCTTACGTTCGACCATCACCAGCTCCGCAAAATCATTGGGCGAAAAGGGCTCCATTATAGGCCCAGAACGCTCAAGCTTGGAACGCGGATGACATATGGCATTGCAAGGGGCTGCTCTGCAGCCCGATCGCCGGCAAGCCGGCCCCCAGATGCCCCCCACAACTCATGCTTGGTGGAGCAACCTGCAGGAGCCAGCTTGCCGGCGATAAGGCCATCACAGCCAGCCAGTCAGCTGGCTGTCATGCACCTCAGTGGAACAACACCGCCGTCTTCTGCAGGGTAATCCACACCCCCCAGGCCAGCGGAATCACCACCACCGCCCAAGCGATCAGCACCAGCGGCAGGCTGCCAGGCGCAGCATGCCACTCCAGCGAACGCGCGCCGTCGGCGCCTTTGTCGTGGCTCAGGGCACGCTCGGCCGCAAGCTCGGCATCGCTCATGAAGTGCTTGTCGGCCACCGGGCGCACCAGCAGGTTGCAGACGAAGCCCAGCACCAGCAGGCCAGCGAGGATGTACAGGGTCATGTCATAAGCCGCCGCACGCTCCACACCCGCCGCCAACTGGTACTCACGCAGGTAAGTGATCAGCACCGGGCCCAGCACGCCGGCAGCGGCCCAGGCCGTCAACAGGCGACCGTGGATGGCACCGACCATCTGCGTACCGAACAGGTCGGCCAGGTAGGCCGGCACCGTGGCGAAACCACCGCCGTACATGGACAGGATGATGCAGAACGCCGCCACGAACAGTGCCACGTTGCCCAGGTGGCCCATGTTCGGCACCAGGCTGTAGAGGCCCACACCCAAGGCGAAGAAGGCGAAGTAGGTGTTCTTGCGGCCGATGTAGTCCGAGAACGATGCCCAGAAGAACCGCCCGCCGATGTTGAACAGGCTGAGCAGGCCGGTGAAGCCAGCGGCAATGGCGGCAATCTGCGCCAATTGTGCAGCGTTCAGCTCGCTGAAGCGCAGCTCGTTGCCCAGCAGTTTGCCGGCAAACACTTCCTGCAGCAGTGGCGACGCCATGCCCAGGATGCCGATGCCCGCAGAAACGTTCAGGCACAGCACCAGCCAGATCAGCGCGAACTGCGGGGTTTTCCAGGCAACGCTGACGTGCACGTGACGGTCGGTGACCATCGCATTGGCTTTCTTCACCGGCGCGGTCCAGCCTTCAGGCTTCCAGCCGGTCGGCGGCACGCGGTACGCCAGGGCGCCTGCGGTCATGAACACAAAGTAGATCGCCGCCATCACCACGAAGCTCTGCCACACACCCACTTCATGCTCATTGCCGAAGTGCCCCATCAGCGCAGTGGCCAACGGTGCACCGACCATGGCGCCGCCGCCAAAGCCCATGATCGCCATGCCAGTGGCCATGCCGCGCTTGTCCGGGAACCACTTGATCAGGGTCGAAACCGGCGAGATGTAGCCCAGGCCCAGGCCAATACCGCCGATCACGCCGGAGCCCAGCCACATCAGCCATAGCTGGTGGGTCTTCACGCCAATTGCCGAAATCAGCATGCCGCCGCACCAGCACAGGGCCGACACCAGGCCAGCCTTGCGCGGCCCGGCGTGTTCCAGCCAACCGCCCAGCACCGCTGCCGAGCAACCGAGGAACACGAAGAACAGGGTGTAGATCCAGCTCAGCATGGAAATGGGCCAGTCGCACTCGGCGCTGAACATGCGGGCAATGAAGCCCATGTCCGCCGAGCACGCTACCGGGGCCGTGATGCCGATGGCCTGGGACAGCGGCAGCCAGAAGACGGAAAAACCGTAGGCCATGCCGATGCACAGGTGGATGGCCAACGCGGCCGGGGGTACCAACCAGCGGTTGAAGCCCGGGCGGGCGATGATGCGCTCCTTCGACAGGAAGCTTGGCGCGCTGGCCACCGCTCCTGCCGTGATACTGCTGTTCATGGATGTGATCCTTATGTAGGTAGACGATGCATGCGCATTGAATGCCCGGCTCTTCTGGTTGCACGTAAGGCTCGGCCGTTTCAGGGCAACGTCCCGCGACAATACGTCGCGGCCGCTTCGCAGGCGGCGAAAGAGTACCAGTTCGCCTATGACATGAAAGCAATCTGATATCGTTATTTTTTGCCCGGCTGAATCGGTATTGCTGCCAAGTCAGCAAAAAGGAACTGCCCAAACCACAACTGTCGAAAGCCACAACACCTGATCAATTGGTAGGAAATGCTCTGTATCTCTTGTCGAATACTCTGGGCATACCACTGCGGCGCTATACTCTGGCGCTTGAAAATCAAATACGGACTACAAGGACTCGCCCATGAAAGCGTTCGGCAAACTCCTGGGACTGGGGCTTCTCGGGTTGCTGCTGATCATCGTGGCGCTGGGCTTCGCCCTGACCCACCTCTTCGATCCCAACGACTATAAAGACGAGATCCGCCAGTTGGCGCGCGACAAGGCCCACGTCGAGCTGACCCTCAATGGCGACATCGGCTGGAGCCTGTTCCCGTGGCTGGGCCTGGAGCTTCACGAAGCCAGCATCGCCACCCTGAACAAGCCCAAGGAACCGTTCGCCGACCTGCAGATGCTTGGCCTGTCGGTACGCGTGCTGCCCCTGCTGCGCCGTGAAGTGCAGATGAGCGATGTGCGCGTCGAAGGCCTGAACCTGACCCTGAACCGTGATGAACAGGGCCATGGCAACTGGGAAGACATCGGCAAGCCGCTGCCTGCGCAAACCGACCCAACCGCCAGTGCACCTGCGCCTGCCGAGCAGCCCGGCGCACCTGCAGAGGGCAGCAGCGAACGTGCGGTCAAGCTCGACATCGACAGCCTGACCGTGAACAACGCCCGTGTGCACTTCAGCGATGCCAAGACCGGCCAGAGCTACAGCGCCGAAAGCATCCAGCTGAGCACCGGCCCGATTCACGAGGGCGCGAACATCCCGCTCAAGGCCAGCGCCTTCCTCAGCGCCAGCCAGCCGAACATGAAGGCACGCACCGAACTTGCCGGCGAGCTGCGCTTTGACCGCAAGCTCAAGCGCTACAACTTCGAGGACATGCGCCTGTCTGGCGAAACCTCGGGCGAGCCTCTGGCCGGCAAGACCATGACCTTCGCGGCCCAAGGCCAGCTGTTGGTCGACATGGCAGCCAACGTCGCCTCCTGGAATGGCCTGAAAATCTCGGCCAACCAGCTGCGCGCCCTTGGCGAGCTGAACCTGCGCGACCTGGACAAGACGCCGCAGCTCAGCGGTGGGCTGTCCATCGCCCGGTTCGACCTGCGCACCTTCCTCGATGGCGTCGGCCATCCGCTGCCGTCCACCAACGACCCCGCCGCCTTCAGCAAGCTGGAGCTGGTCACCCGCCTGCAGGGCACGCCAAGCAGCCTGGCCCTGGAAGACCTCGCCGTAAAACTCGACGACAGCACCTTCAGCGGCCGCGTTGCCGTCGAGGACGTTGCCAAGCAAGCCCTGCGCGTGCAGCTCAAGGCCGACAAGTTCGACGCCGACCGCTACATGCCGGCCAAGAGCGAAGCAGCCAAGGGTGCCACCGCAGCGCGCCAGAACGAGGTCAAGCAACAGGAAGCCAGCGCGATCGCCGGTGCCGGCAGTTCGCCGCTGCCAAACGCGCCCACCCAGGTTGCCTGGAGCAACGACAAGCTGCTGCCGGTGGACCGACTTCGCACCCTCGACCTGCAGGCCGACCTGGCCTTCGGCTCGTTGACCCTGGACAAGCTGCCGATCAGCGACGCGCAGCTGCAAGCGAACGGCCAGGGCGGCCTGATCACCTTGCAAACCTTGCGCGGTGGCCTTTACGACGGCAGTTTCGAAGCCAAGGGCACCGTCGATGTACGCCCAGCCGTGCCGCAGATCGGCGTCAATACCAAGATCAACCGCGTGCCGGTGGAGCACTTCATCAAGGCTGAAGACAAAGACCAGGCCCCGCCGGTCAAAGGCCTGCTGACCCTGACCAGCGACCTGACAGCCACCGGTAACAGCCAGAAGGCACTGGTGGACACCCTCAACGGCAACGCAAACTTCACCATCAACGACGGCGTGCTGGTCAACGCCAACCTGGAACAGCAGCTCTGCCAGGCCATCGCCACGCTCAACCGCAAGACGCTCAGCGGCGAGCCACGCGGCAAGGACACGCCGTTCGAAGAACTGCGCGGCAGCCTGGTGGTGCGCAACGGCGTGGCCAGCAACCCGGACCTCAAGGCGCGCATCCCAGGCCTTACCGTCAACGGCCACGGCGACCTCGACCTGCGCGTGCTGGGCATGGACTACAACGTCGGCGTGATCGTCGAAGGTGACCAGCGTGCCATGCCCGACCCGGCGTGCCAGGTCAACGAGCGTTACGTCGGCGTCGAACTGCCGCTGCGTTGCCGTGGCCCGCTGGAGCTTGGCGCCAAGGCCTGCCGCCTGGACCAGGACGGCCTGGGCAAGGTTGCCGCCAAACTGGCCGGCAACCGCCTCAAAGACAAGATCGATGAAAAGCTCGATGAAAAACTCGGAGACAAAGTGAGCCCAGAATTGAAAGACGCGCTCAAGGGGCTGTTCAAGCGATGAGCCCTGCGCAGTTCTCCAGCGCCGTGCTGGACTGGTACGACCAGCACGGCCGACACGACCTGCCCTGGCAACAGGGCATCAACCCTTACCGGGTGTGGGTGTCGGAAATCATGCTGCAACAGACCCAGGTCAGCACCGTGCTGAACTACTTCGACCGCTTCATGCAGGCCCTGCCCACCGTGCAGGCGCTGGCCGACGCCCCGGAAGACGAAGTGCTGCACCTGTGGACCGGCCTGGGTTACTACACCCGCGCACGCAACCTGCAGAAGGCCGCCAGGATCGTCGTCGAGCAACACGGCGGCGAGTTCCCGCGCAGTGTCGAACAGCTTACCGAGCTGCCAGGTATCGGCCGCTCCACCGCCGGTGCCATTGCCAGCATCAGCATGGGTATCCGTGCGCCGATCCTGGACGGCAATGTCAAACGCGTGCTGGCCCGCTTTACCGCCCAGGCCGGCTACCCGGGCGAACCGAAGGTGGCCAATGCCCTGTGGGCCACTGCCGAGCGCTTTACCCCGCAACAGCGCGCCAACCACTACACCCAGGCGATGATGGACCTGGGCGCCACGCTGTGCACCCGCAGCAAGCCAAGTTGCCTGCTGTGCCCCGTGCGCAGCGGCTGCGAAGCGCACCTGCACGGCGAGGAAACGCGCTACCCCGAGCCCAAACCGCGCAAGGCCCTGCCCCAGCGGCGCACCCTGATGCCGCTGTTGGCCAACCATGAAGGCGCGATCCTGCTTTACCGCCGCCCGTCCAGTGGCCTTTGGGGTGGCCTGTGGAGCCTGCCCGAGCTGGACGCCATCGAGCAGCTCGATGACCTGGCCTACCAGCATGGCCTGCGCCTGGCCGAAAGCCGCGCGCTGGACGGCCTGACCCATACCTTCAGCCATTTCCAGCTGGCGATCGAGCCTTGGCTGGTGCGTGTCGACCCGGTCGGCCAGCACGTGGCCGAGGCCGACTGGCTCTGGTATAACCTCGCCACCCCGCCGCGCCTGGGCCTCGCCGCCCCGGTCAAAAAGCTGCTCAAACGCGCGGCCGACGAACTGATTGCAGGAGATGCCCGATGACCCGCACCGTGATGTGCCGCAAATACAAAGAACAACTGCCAGGCCTGGAGCGCCCGCCTTACCCCGGCGCCAAGGGCCAGGACATCTTCGAGCACATCTCGCAGCAAGCCTGGGCCGACTGGCAGAAGCACCAGACCATGCTGATCAACGAGAAGCGCCTGAACATGATGAACGCCGAGGACCGCAAGTACCTTCAGGGCGAGATGGACAAGTTTTTCGCCGGCGAAGATTACGCGCAGGCGGAAGGTTACGTTCCACCGGCCGAATGACCCCAAAAATCGTAAGCGACGGAATTAATTTAAAATTTTTTCAAAAAGTCGTTGACGAGCGGTCTGGAAATCTATTTAATTCACCTCGTCGCCCAGATAGCTCAGTCGGTAGAGCAGAGGATTGAAAATCCTCGTGTCGGCGGTTCGACTCCGTCTCTGGGCACCACCTTCAGCTTCTGGTGGTTGCAAAGTTACCCGAAGCGACAACAAGAAACCCGCCTAGTGCGGGTTTTTTGTTGCCTGGGATTTCTCATCCTGTTATGCCTACCCCGTATAGTTGACCCGCATCAACTAACCCCCTCTCGCTCAAACCCACAATTGCAGGCGAACATTCGAATCGACCTCGCAAGGACCTCCATGAGCGAAGAATCCCCCCTACTGCTCCCCGCCCCCGCCGAACCGACGCCCAGCACCACACCAAAGCCTCGGGCCCGCCGCGCCCGTCAGCGCAAACCTGAGCCATCCA
This sequence comes from Pseudomonas sp. M2, assembly GCF_015751845.1. NCBI lineage: Bacteria > Pseudomonadati > Pseudomonadota > Gammaproteobacteria > Pseudomonadales > Pseudomonadaceae > Pseudomonas > Pseudomonas sp. M2. Next base: position 2,747,781 of record NZ_JADOUD010000001.1, on the reverse strand, counting down.
TCACCCAGGTCAGCCAGGAACCCGCAGCACTGGAAGTGGCCAGCGCGCCGAAAGGCAGCAACGAGGACAGCACCTCTGCCCGCCTGCCGGCGAGCTACCCCTACCCGACCCGCATGCGCCGCCAGGAATACGAGAAGGCCAAGCACGCGCTGCAGATCGAGCTGCTGAAGGTACAAAGCTGGGTCAAGGACACCGGCCAGCGCGTGGTAGTGCTGTTCGAAGGGCGGGATGCGGCAGGCAAGGGCGGCACCATCAAGCGCTTCATGGAGCACCTGAACCCGCGGGGTGCGCGCATCGTCGCGCTGGAGAAGCCTTCCGAGCAGGAAAAGGGCCAGTGGTATTTCCAGCGCTATATCCAGCACCTGCCCACGGCCGGTGAAATGGTGTTCTTCGACCGCTCCTGGTACAACCGCGCCGGGGTCGAGAAGGTGATGGAGTTCTGCACACCGCTGCAGTACCTGGAGTTCATGCGCCAGGCGCCAGACCTGGAGCGCATGCTGTGCAACAGCGGCATCCTGCTGTTCAAGTACTGGTTCTCGGTGAACCGTGAAGAGCAGTTGCGCCGCTTCATCTCGCGCCGGGACGACCCGCTCAAGCACTGGAAGCTGTCGCCCATCGACATCAAGTCGCTGGATAAATGGGAGGACTACACCGCCGCCAAGGAGGCGATGTTCTTCCATACCGACACTGGCGATGCACCGTGGACGGTGATCAAGTCCGATGACAAGAAGCGCGCACGGATCAACTGCATCCGGCATTTCCTGCATTCGCTGGATTACCCGGGCAAGGACCCCAGCGTGGCGTACGCGCCGGATGACTTGCTGGTTGGCCGGGCTTCGCGCGGGTTCGAGGAGGATGAAGGGCCTGCGCTCGACAGTTGAAGGCCGGGGCCTGCAAGGGGTGCTGCGGTCTTCCGGGCGCGAGCAACGCTTGGGTTTGCTCGGCAAGTGCGATTCAATACGCACATTTTCGCCCCCAAGGATTTCCAGCCCCATGGCCACCAATACCAAGCAACAGAAACGCGCCAAACGCGCCGCCAGCAAAGCCAAGCAAAACCGCATGGTACGCAGTGGCCAGGCAGTGAAAGCCAGCGCCGGTGACAGCACCAGCATCGAGCAGGTGTTCAACAAGGCAATGGAGACCGACAGCTATAAAGAGCTGTTCGTGAAGATGAAGGCCGCCCAGGAGACCAGCCTGGTCTCGATGATCTCGGTGTTCCTGGTCGACCCGCTGCTGGCACTGGTGCTCAAGGGCCACAAGGAAGAGCACGCCACCGACTACATCGTGCTGGTGTTCAACGCCTACCGCACCTGGCTCGATGGCGCCGACGAAGACACCACCATGGCCTGGCTGGAGAGCGACGAGTTCCAGGAAGCCTATATCGCCGCTTCCGAACTGGTGGCCAAGCAGCAACAGCAGCAGAAACAGTTCGGCTGAATGCTCACCGGCCCTATCGCCGGCAAGCCGGCTCCCACTGGGTTTGCGCTGAGCTTGAGAGCAACGGGGTACCTGTGGGCCGGCTTGCCGGCGATAGGGCCAGACCAGGCAAACAAAAAAAGGCCGCACCCTACACAGGACGCGGCCTTTTCATTACAGCCAGCGCGGATCAGTTATCCAGCGCCACCCGCCCGGCAGCCTGGCGCTTGCGGTGCACCAGCAAGCCAGCCGCCACCACACCAATGCTCAGCAGCGCAGTCGCGATTATCTCCGCACGGTGATCCTCACGCAGCGCCATCACCACCAGCACGGCAACGATGAAAGCAATGCTCGCCCAGGTCAGGCCCGGGAACAGCCACATCTTGAAGTCGATCGTTTCACCGCGCGCCTTTGCACTGTTGCAAGGGATAAAAGTGCAACCCTGTGGTACAACCCTCCACTTGGATAGGCCTGTTGTCGGGTAACCCCGAATACTCGCCAGCGACAGCGCCTTTAGCCGCAAATAGCCCAAAAGCGCTTCCCAGTGCTGCCCAAAGCTGGCACCATCGCGCCTTTTTTCATCAAGGCTATGGAGCTGGGCGAGACCCTTGCGGACATCTGCGCGACGTTGCGCTGCAGCGATGCGACAAACTGCCCCAGCATTGACCAAAGCCCCTTGCGACCCTGTTGGCCGCCCTGATGCCGCTATGCTAGCTTGGCGCACGCCAGGAAGGCCGCCAACAGCTGGGAACGCACCCGAACACATGAGGACCGCACATGGCCCAGGCCACGCCCGCGCTGGAAATCCGCAACCTGCACAAACGCTACGGCGACCAGGAAATTCTCAAGGGCATTTCGCTGACCGCGCGTGACGGTGACGTGATCTCCATTCTGGGATCATCCGGCTCCGGCAAGTCCACCCTGCTGCGCTGCATCAACCTGCTGGAAAACCCGCACCAGGGCGAAATCCTGGTTGCCGGTGAGGCTCTCAAGCTCAAGGCCGCCAAGAACGGCGACCTGATCGCTGCCGACAACCGCCAGATCAATCGCCTGCGCAGCGAGATCGGCTTCGTCTTCCAGAATTTCAACCTGTGGCCGCACATGTCGATCCTCGACAACATCATCGAGGCGCCACGCCGCGTGCTCGGCCAGAGCAAGGCCGAAGCCACCGAAGCCGCCGAAGCGCTGCTGAACAAGGTCGGCATCTACGACAAGCGCCACAGCTACCCCGCCCAGCTTTCCGGTGGCCAGCAGCAGCGTGCTGCCATCGCCCGCACACTGGCCATGCGGCCTAAAGTCATCCTGTTCGATGAGCCAACCTCGGCGCTCGATCCGGAAATGGTCCAGGAAGTGCTTAACGTTATCCGCGCACTGGCCGAAGAAGGCCGTACCATGCTGCTGGTGACGCACGAGATGAACTTTGCCCGCCAGGTGTCCAGTGAAGTGGTTTTCCTGCACCAGGGCCTGGTTGAAGAGCAAGGATCGCCGCAGCAGGTCTTCGAAAACCCGACCTCGGCGCGTTGCAAGCAATTCATGTCCAGCCACCGCTAACGGAGCAACACATGCAGACTTACAAGAAATTCCTCCTGGCAGCTGCCGCCACGCTGGTGTTTTCGGCCAACGCCATGGCTGCAGAAAAACTGCGCATGGGTATCGAGGCGGCCTACCCGCCGTTCAACAACAAGGACGCCAGCGGTAACGTGGTCGGCTTTGACAAAGACATCGGTGACGCCCTGTGCGCCAAGATGAAAGTCGAGTGCTCGGTCGTCACCTCCGACTGGGACGGCATCATCCCGGCCCTCAATGCCAAGAAGTTCGACTTCCTGGTGTCGTCGCTGTCGATCACCGACGAGCGCAAGCAGGCCGTCGACTTCACCGACCCGTACTACTCCAACAAGCTGCAGTTCATCGCGCCGAAGAACGTCGACTTCAAGACCGACGCGAGCTACCTCAAAGGCAAGATCATCGGCACCCAGCGCGCCACCCTGGCCGGTACCTGGCTGGAAGACACCTACGGCAGCGACATCGACATCAAGCTGTACGACACCCAGGAAAACGCCTACCTCGACCTGATCTCTGGCCGAGTGGACGGCATCCTGGCCGACAAGTACGTGCAGTACGAGTGGCTCAAGAGCAAGGACGGCATGAACTTCGAGTTCAAAGGCGAACCTGTGGTCGACAGCGACAAGATCGGCATCGCCGTACGCAAGGGTGACCCGCTGCGCGAGAAGCTGAACAAAGCCCTGGCAGAAATCAAGGCTGACGGAACGTACAAGAAGATCAACGACAAGTACTTCCCATTCAGCATCGAATGATTCGCCCCGACCAGCGCGCCCTTGCGGCGCGCCGGTCCCTAGAACGACCCTGCCCATGAATATCGACCTGCACGGATTCGGTCCGGCCCTGGCGGCTGGCACCCTGATGACCGTAAAACTGGCGCTTTGCGCCTTGCTGCTGGGGCTGGTCCTGGGCCTGCTCGGCGCCCTGGCCAAAACCTCCCCGCTCAAGCCACTGCAATGGCTTGGCGGCTTCTACTCGACCCTGGTTCGCGGCGTGCCCGAACTGCTCTGGGTTCTGCTTATCTATTTCGGCACCGTCGGCCTGATGAACAGCCTCGGCGAAGCCCTCAACATGCCTGGCCTGGAACTCAGCGCCTTCGCCGCCGGCGTGATCGCCCTGGGCCTGTGCTTCGGCGCCTACGCCACTGAAGTATTCCGTGGCGCCATCCTGGCGATCCCCAAGGGCCACCGTGAAGCCGGCCTGGCGCTGGGCCTGTCCAAAGCGCGCATCCTGTCGCGGATCATCCTCCCGCAAATGTGGCGCATCGCCCTGCCGGGCCTTGGCAACCTGTTCATGATCCTGATGAAGGACACCGCCCTGGTGTCGGTGATCGGCCTGGAAGAAATCATGCGCCACGCGCAGATCGGCGTGACCGTGACCAAAGAGCCGTTCACCTTCTACATGGTCGCGGCCTGCATCTACCTGGGCCTGACCGTGGTCGCCATGACCGGCATGCACTTCATGGAAAAACGCGCCGCTCGCGGCTTTGCGAGGGCCGAACAATGAACTGGGAAGTGATCATCAAGTGGCTGCCGCGCCTGGCCCAGGGTGCCACCCTGACCCTGGAACTGGTAGCCATCGCGGTCGTTGCCGGGCTGATCCTGGCGATCCCGCTGGGTATCGCCCGCTCGTCGCGGCACTGGTACGTGCGCGCCCTGCCCTTCAGCTACATCTTCTTCTTCCGCGGCACACCCCTGCTGGTGCAGCTGTTCCTGGTCTACTACGGCCTGGCGCAGTTCGATGCAGTGCGTTCGAGCAGCCTCTGGCCCTACCTGCGCGATCCGTTCTGGTGCACGGTGCTGACCATGACCCTGCACACCGCAGCCTACATCGCCGAGATCCTGCGCGGCGCGCTGCAGTCGATCCCCAAGGGTGAAATTGAAGCGGCGCGAGCGCTGGGCATGTCCCGTGGCAAGACGCTGTTCTACATCATGCTGCCCCGCGCTGCGCGCATCGGCCTGCCGGCCTACAGCAACGAAGTGATCCTGATGCTCAAGGCCAGCGCCCTGGCCAGTACGGTGACCCTGCTGGAGCTGACCGGCATGGCACGGACCATCATTGCCCGTACCTACCTGCCGGTGGAGATCTTCTTCGCTGCCGGGGTGTTCTACCTGGTGATCTCGTTCGTACTGGTGCAAGGCTTCAAGCTGCTGGAGCGCTGGTTGCGGGTGGATGCCTGCCAAGGGCGTTAAACCCCCACGGGCAGCTCTGCAACCCACCGCCGTCAAGCCGGCTTGATGGCGGTGGGGCCCTTCACCTCAACCAGTGCCAAGCCCCATGCCCCCTTTCCTCCACAGCCACCAACTACGCGAACGCTTCCTGGCCCTCGACCAGTTCCTGACCGAGCACCAGCAGCTGTGGAAACCCAGGCCCTTCACCACCCTGCGCCTGGACTGGGAAACCGAACACCCCGCACTGTCCGCCCACCTGCGCCAATGCAGCCTGAGCGATGCCGAAGCCGACCTTGACCCGCAGGGCGTGCCCGCACCTTTTCCGCACCTCGCCCGGCAAGCCCAACAGCTCAGCGCCCTGGGCGAGCTGCCCGACACCGGCCTGCCCCCCGCCGCACACCGCCTGGACGTCAACGTCCCGGGCCGTAAGTGGCAGCAGATCGAGGCCTTCAGCCGCCGCCTGAACTTCCGCACGCAGACCCACCACTGGCTGGACTGGTGCTCAGGCAAAGGCTACCTCGGCCGCCGCCTGCTGCAGCCCGGCCAGCAGCTGACCTGCCTGGAGTACGACGCCCAACTGGTCAGCGCCGGCCAGGCCCTGAGTGACCACCACCAGCTGCCGGCAACCCACGTGCACCAGGATGTCATGGCCGCGGACAGCCGCCGCCACCTGGGCAGCGACAAGAGCGTGGTGGCCCTGCATGCCTGCGGCGACCTGCATGTGCACTTGCTGCGGGTGGCCAGCGAGCAAGGCTGCCGCCATCTCGCCGTGGCGCCCTGCTGCTACAACCGCATCCAGGGCGAACAGTACCAGCCGTTATCCACAGCTGCGCAGCGCTCGGCGCTGCAGCTGTCGCTCCTCGACCTAGGCCTGCCGCTGAGCGAAACCGTGACCGCCGGCGCCCGGGTTCGCCACCAGCGCGACTGCTCCATGGCCAGGCGCCTGGGCTTCGACCTGCTGCAGCGCCGCCAACGCCAGCGTGATGAATACCTGCCCACCCCGTCGCTGCCAGTTGCCTGGCTGGCCAAACCTTTCGAGCAGTACTGCCGCGACCTGGCCGAACTGCGCGAGCTGGAACTGACCATCAACCCCGATTGGGATGCCTTGGAAGCAGAGGGCTGGCAGCGCCTTGCCCAGGTGCGCAACCTGGAACGGGTACGCAACCTGTTCAGAAGGCCACTGGAAATGTGGCTGGTGCTCGACCGCGCACTGTTTCTCGAAGAGCAAGGCTACGCCGTACGCCTGGGCACCTTTTGCGATTATCCACTCACCCCACGCAACCTGCTGCTGCTTGCCGAGCGCGACCGTTAGCCACAGCACAACCTGTGGATAAGTCTGTGAACAAGCTTGTGATGAATGTTTGGATCCAAGCGTTATTTCAAACGTTCGGCTTATTCCCTCTGCCGCTGCAACCCCAGTAAAAACAGGCCTTTGCGCAAAGACCAGCGGTGCTTCGTATCGGCACGCCTTTCGCGCACGGCGCTGATGCCTCTTGTGCATAAACAAAAATTCGATTAGGCAAACAGCGCTGGATTGGTGCAGCCGCTGCCTGATTGTGGGCGCCGGCTGCCCGGCCCCCACAGGTGCGTTCCAACTCAGTGCAGCTTGTTCTTCGCCATCTCGATATCGTTCATCAGTGCCTTGGCCAGCGCACTGAGGTAATCGGCGGCCCCCAGTAGCTTGTGGTCATCCTCCATGTCGCCTTCGCGCACCAGGTGCTTGATGTAGCCCAGCAATATGGAAACCTGTTCATAGGCGTCGTCCACAGGAATGCCGGGTTGTACGCGCAAGAGATCCACGGGCGGGTTGCCGACTTCGAGGAACGTCTCGATACCGGCTGTGGTGACAGGCTTTGTTTCAAGGCTCATGTGAACGACTCCCCATCCTGCGCATCGTCCAAACGCCGCTTCGCATGCTGGATCAGCACATAGGCCGAATAAGCCGCATGGTTGGCGTTTGCCAGCAGGTTCAGGCCGGGCTCGCCTGCGTGGTCACGGCGGTGGTCGTCCAGGGTTTCGACCACGACACGCAAGAGCTGGCCGGCGTGAGCGATGGCGTCGGGTGGGGAGATGTCGCTGTGGATGGTGAAGTACGGGGTGGAGATGAGAGGGCGAGGTGGATCGGGAACGATTTTCTTCATTTTTGAGATCCCTACATTCATTTAGGAAACCCCACCGCAATTCTTCTCACAGAAAAGAGGTGGCGACCGAACACGGGGTGAGAAACCGAGTGAATGTAGGAAGCTCGGCCAGACCGAGGTCTGCCCGTGCACGGTCACCATAAAAAGCAGCCGAAACATTCAAACGGGTTCTCACACCCGGTCACCAGGAATTGGCGACCCAGGAACGGTATCCCTGGGGCACTTCCCCGCCAACAGTGAAGCTTCGGTAGCGCTCGTAGGATAATTCCCAAGTGCTCCAGTACTGAAGCATTTGGTTTCAGATTCAGAAATACCTTACAGCTGCGCTCCGAGCGAAAGAGCACCACCGCAACTTTGGGAGCGGGTTTACCGCGAAGAGGCCTGCGCAGTCATCACAATGCGAAGCAGATCCACCGCGAGCCCGGCCCACGGTGTATGATCCGCCCCCCAAATCATTAAAAAGCTACGTCGCGCGCTGCCCCGCCAGCCACGCGACCGTCTGGCGTTGCGCCAGAACCGACATGGACTAACGGACCTAGACATCGTGCCCCACGCCAAATCCCTTGCCCTGCTGACCCTCTCCCTGGCCCTGACTGCCTGCTCCAACGGCAGCGGCACCACGCCACAGCACACCAGCAACCTGGACTGGAACACCCCCGGCATGCAGCTGGGCGGCGACAACGGCCTGCCCCTTCGCGTAGAAAGCCCCTGCCGCAAGCGTGGTTGCGATAACGACAAGTTGTTCTTCAACCCCGCCAAGACCGAACCAAACGTCAACACCATCCACCGCGGCTGGTAGGAAATTTCTCCTTTTAAGCCGGTGACTTAGGTCATTTTCAAACAATCTCAAGGAAGTGGTTTACAGGCGCCAACCGATCGTTATAATGACGCCCCATTGCCGGTATAGCTCAGATGGTAGAGCAACTGACTTGTAATCAGTAGGTCCCGGGTTCGATTCCTGGTGCCGGCACCATATCCAGCTCCATCGCGTTCCACCGAATGCCTTGGAAGCCCCTAAAACCCGCCCTTTGGCGGGTTTTTTCGTTCCAGGACCCTCCGTCGGGATCCAACAAAATACCCCATCCCCGGGGGTATTTTTAGGGTACAGCGTCTTGCCTGCATGGAGAACGTACCCTTATGCCACGCCTAGCCGTTCCTCTCAGCGACCTCAAATGCCGTACGGCGAAACCTCGCGACCGCGCCTACAAGCTGTTCGACGGTGGCGGCATGTACCTCTTCGTGAAACCCAATGGCGTGAAAACGTGGCGATTGCGCTACTTCAAGCCCAGCGGCAAGGAAGGCACGCTGATCATCGGCAACTACCCCATCATCTCGCTGGCCGTCGCGAGGACCAAGCGCGATGAAGCCAAGGCCCTGTTGATCGACAACCTCGACCCGATGGAAGAGAGGAAGAAAGCGAAGCTAGCTGCCCAACGAGCCTCCCTGCTTTTCCAAACCGTCGCCCTGGAGTGGCACGCCGAGATGTCCCGGCGCTGGACGGAGGGACACGCCAAGACCGTCATGAGTCGGTTGCGCACCCACGTCTTCCCCCTGATCGGCCAACGCCCCATTGCTGAACTCGATACTCATGACCTGCTTGAGGTCACTCTGCGTATCAAAGAGCGCGGCACCATGGACGTTGCCCTGCGCGTGCAGAACTATCTCTCCACGATCATGCGGGGCGCGAAGCGGGCGCGGCATATCAGCCAGAATCCGGCGCTCGATCTGGCAGGGTCGATTCATGCCCCGCGTACCGTGCATCGCCCTGCCCTCTCACTCAACCGCCTCCCCGAACTACTAGACCGGATCGACAAATACAATGGCCGTGAGCTAACCAAGCTGGCTGTACTGCTGACGCTGCACGTGTTCGTGCGCTCCAGCGAGCTGCGCTTTGCGCGCTGGGATGAGTTCGACCTGCAAAGGGCGATGTGGGAAATCCCCGACACCCGCAAGCCCATCGACGGTGTACGCAATTCCACCCGTGGCACCAAGATGAGCGGAGACATACAGATGGTGCCGCTCTCTCCCCAAGTCACTGCGATCCTTGAACGGCTGCGCGGTTTGAGTCGCTTCTCCGAACTGGTGTTACCCGGTGACCACAAGTACTGGAAGCCGATGTCGGAGAACACTGTGAACCAAGTGCTACGCAACGTTGGCTACGACACGTCCAAGGAAGTATGCGGACATGGATTCAGGACCATGGCTTGCAGCGCCTTGCTTGAGTCAGGGCTGTGGACAGACGCGGCCATTGAGCGGCAGATGAGCCACAAGGAACGCAATCGCGTGCGCGCCGCCTATATCCACAAGGCCGAATTTCTGGAGCAGCGTCGGCTGATCATGGCGTGGTGGAGCAATTACATCGATGCCAACAGATCGGGGCATGTCACTCCACATGAGTTCGCCCATCCAGCTGGGGATAACGTCACCCCCTTGCCAAGTGGGCGTGGCGCATTCAATCGTCGGTAAACCTTCCAGATCGCCACTGGCCGCTCTTTAATTCGGGTCCATCCAAACAGGGCTGCAAAGCCGCCCTGTTTGGATGGACCTCGCTTTGCAGAGCTAAAAGCCGACACGAATCTTTTGGATACCACTGATTTCCACCGGTGGATAATTTCATGCACAAGCCCAAAAGCACCGTGGATTCTGGCGTTGACCAAATTTATCCACAGGCGTAGAACTGAGGGTGCAAACGCTGTCTTGGACAGCACCGAAGTGACCAGAACCTTGAAGGTCACGCCGCTCTCGCGGTGGTTCTCCCCCCAAATGGCGATTCGCATCCGGCAGCTCGCCCGGTCACCTACCCGGTGATGGATGCCTACTTCAGATCATGGCCCTCGTGCGCCAGACAACGCTCCCTACTTCGCTGCCCTGCAGCAACCTATCCGCGTGGTCGATTCATGCGCCAACCTGCGCCCGTCTCTTTTCTTCTGGAAAGAGACGGGCGCTTCTAACACTGCTGCAGCCCTCATCGCACTTGGCTTTGCGGCAACTTCTCTCACGACAATCGGCGTGACAAACGCCGATGTCACCAGCAACAGCGATGTAGATGATGGTGCCGCAGACCAAGGAATGGACTGCACCTGACTGACAGTCAGGCATGCCCCGGTCACCGCACCGCTGCGTTTACCCGGCTCAGGATCTTCAGGCGTTGGTCTCGTCAGCCAATGCAGCCTCCACCCGCCCACCGGTAACGGTGATCAGGGGGCTAGATCATGAGATGCCCTTGCTCCAGGACGTAAGGAGCCGCCAGTCCCGCGTTAGAGGACATCCCCACAGGTCGCAGGGGCCTTGATCCCTGATAACACTCAGCATTCTTGGCGGGATGACGTGGGGAGGGTTTTGATGTCTTAGCCTCAAAGGAAGCTGATTCGTGACAGTTACAAACAGTCGTGATGGGTGTATTCGATGGTGCAGGCCTATCTGGAGGCAACCATCCGTCAGGCGGACGTGGTCTGACATTCATCTATGGTACCTTGCACGCCCTAAATCGCTCACATGCTTCTTGACTTGACAGCTTGGCGTATCCCGGTAGGCTAGCGCCTCGGTGCGCTAGCCTACCGGGATACGCCAAGCTAGAGTACAGAGGGATACCAACCAATTTTGCCTGCATGGTCTACCCTTACGCTAGCGTTGTAAGCGGGTGAGCATTTTTACTAAGGATTATCGCCGATGAGAACTGAAGAACGCGTTGTAACGCCGGTCGCTAAGGGCGTTCGCAGTGATGAGCCGCGTAGCTCTGTAATCTTTTCGGATGCATTTGCTGAGCGAAAAAAGCAAAAAGAATACCAACATGCGATAGCTCAGATTGCCGAGCGCGCAAAGAAACTTGAGTGGTAGCGTAAACAAATGGCAACAGGGACCGTTCAAAGTATTGTTAAATCTGGCACAGCAATAACCAACAACGTCGACGCAGACAAAGACTTAAAAGAAAAAATTAAGTCTCGCCGTACCAATGAGCTAGTTATTGGCGTATGCGGCGCCGTCGGGTGTAATCTGCAAGATGTTGTTTCTGAGCTTAAGGACCAATTTGGCGCCTTTTCCTACGAAGTGACTGTTGTCAAAGTAAGCAGTCTTATCAAAGAGCTCGCTGCAAAACACGATGATCTCTCAAGGATTGGTCCGGATATAGATTCAATCGAATCTCTGGATTTCTTTTCCCGCTACACAGCACTCCAAGACCTTGGCAATGCTATTCGTGACAAGTTCACAGATGACACTTTAGCAACACAAGCCATTAAGTTCATCTCAGCCAATCGCCAAGTGAAAATGAACGCGAGTGGCGATGCGGTCCCACCTCGTGCTGTGTATATTGTCGACCAACTTAAACACCCGGCCGAAGTTGAGCTATTCCGCCTAACCTACCGCAATGCTTTCTTCCTCGTAGGTGTGATGAGCCCTCAGAACGCTCGCTTGGAATATTTGCAATCGGAAGGATTGATCCCTGTCGAGGCGCAAAACCTAGTCGAGCGCGACCGGAAAGATAATGTAACTCACGGGCAACAGCTTGAAAAAACCATTCACAGATCAGATTTCTTTGTTAAACATAGCTTGAAAAGCTCTGGCAACATAACCAAACCGTGCAAACGGTTTGTTGGACTAGTCCATGGCGAAAATGGAATTACGCCTACTCGTGACGAAGCAGGTATGTATGCGGCTTACGCTGCCTCCTTAAAGTCAGCTTGTTTAAGCCGGCAAGTCGGTGCAGCAATTGCCAATGCTGCAGGCGATGTCATATCTGTAGGCTGGAACGATGTTCCCGCTGGTGGAGGCGGCCTCTATAACGAGGACTCTGAAAACGACCAGCGTTGTGTAGTGCACGGTAAAAAATGCTACAACGATGACACAAAGCAACGTCTCGCTAAGGATATTGTTGCTATACTCTCTAAGGCAAAAATTAGCGAAAATAGCCCCGTCCGTAGCAGGCCAGAAAAAGATGAAGCTCTGCATGCTCTCATCCCAGTCACCACTGACACTGAAGAAAAGAAGGCTCTCCTTTCCTCAGTAGATGCATCACGGTTGGCCAAACAAATCCTGGAAATCACCGCACTCGGGTCAATCATCGAATATTCTCGCGCTATCCACGCAGAGATGGAAGCGATCCTGAATATCGCTCGAAGCGGAAAAAGCTCCACCCTCGGCTCCGTCATGTATACAACGACCTATCCCTGCCACAATTGCGCTCGGCATATCATTGCGTCCGGGATATCCCGCGTTGTTTATATTGAACCATACGAAAAAAGTCTAGCCATGAAATTGCACTCAGATGCGATTTCCATAGATGAATCATCCAGCGGAAAAGTCTTGTTCGAAAACTTCCAAGGTGTTTCCCCTACTCGTTATACAACTCTATTCGCATTCAGCCATCGCCGAAAAGACAATAATGGCCAAGCTGTTCGAATTGTAGGTAAGGATGCCTCGCTTATTTCTCACGAATATCTTGATTCTTACCTTGATGTAGAGAGCAAGGTGGCTCTTAAGGGCCTAGAAGATAGCGGTGAAGCTCCCAATTGATGAAATAATGCAACTCCGTGAAACTATGACTCAGCAAAAGTCTTTCAGCGGATATTGACGACCACTTCAACAGCGCCGTTGCTTCTGTTCAGCTTCTGAGCAGAAGCACTCGGGCTGATCAGAATTAAAAATTCAGATGCTTGATGAGGAACGATCCATGCGCTTCATCGCCACTGGAAAACTCGAACGTGTAAAGGTTTTCTAATTTCCCCGATTCGATTCCACAGAAAGCCATAAATAGCTGATCTGTTTATAGATACGCTATGAGGTATATCGAAAATTCCACCAAATTCCAGTCCTGCGAAAACAGGGGTTATTCGCCTGAAAACCGTTCGTCTGGTGCCGCACCATACGCAGTATCAAAAGAGGCTCACCGTAAGGTGGGCCTTTTTTGTTTTCGCTGTCCAGAACGGCTCTGCCCCGCCAAGCTCAGGCAGCCTTCTGCCCCAACGTTTCCCAGCCCAAACAGGCCAACGCCAATGTACGCGGCACAGCTTCTCGACCACTGCTATATCGGCTGATGCTACGTGCGCTGACGCCCAGTGCTTCGGCAGCCTGGTCGAGCGTCATTCGATGCCGCAGGCGCCAGCGGATGAAAATCCGCGTGTTGTCATCCGGCGCTGTCTGGGCAAGGGCGTCCAGCAACAAGGTGTCTGCACCGATTTGAATATCCAGCGCAAGCCATTCCACTGACCAGCCCCCGTCACCCAATACAGCACCTTGGAACGCTTCACGCTTGGCAAGAGGCGCCAAGCCTGGATACGCGGCAAGTGCGTCACTCATATCCAAATCGAATCGCTGGCCGTTGGTAAAAGTCAGCACCAGCCGTGCGCCGGGCCGTGCCTGAACAGCCCGCAGGCGCGGACGCTTCATCGATGCCATTTCATCCACTCCTTCAACACATCCGCCTGATTGGCCGCGACCCACGCTAGGGCCTCTTGCACCACTTTGGCTGGTGCCTTGCCCTGTGTAACGACAACAGATTCAAGGCTGATCACCACGTCTACACCGCCACCAGTCAGGTGCACATGCGGCGGTAAGTGGTCCCGCTCTCTTAGCTCGATGCGGTACTTGTCGCGAAATCGGTTTGGTAGAGGTGAACTGAAGATATCGCCAAATTGGCGATGCATAAAGTGATGTCTATTCTGCAGGGGTCACGCCGCTCCCTGCGGTGGGTCACTTCCCAAGCTAAGCCAGCCGTCTGCCCTGTCGTCCCAGTCGCGATGGCCAGATGCCCTGCGAAGCTAGAGGCCAAGCGTGACGTGGCTTTCTACCTAGTTATGTATTGTTGGAGCGCGGTACTAACTGGAATTGGCGGGGAAGGCTTGAACCTGCCCCCGAAGACGTCAGCTCAATGCTGCAAGTACATGCTCAGGGTCTTTGTGTATTGCACGAAGTAGAGCACGAGCGGGCCCTTCCGGCGCGCGGCGTCCTTGTTCCCAGTTCCGTAGGGTGCCTACAGCAACATTGATGCGTTTGGCGAAGGCAGCCTGGGACAGACCAGTTGCTTGGCGGATTTTTTTGACCTGAACCGCATCAACGTGGAACTCGCGCGAAGGCTGGCGCTCACCGCGATCGATCTCATCCATCTGTGTCATGCTTTCCACTAGACGATCGAAGAGATTCTTTTCCATTACTTCCACCCTTTCTTGATTGCGCGAAGCTGCGCTTTCTGTTCATCAGTCAAGGTATCCATGATGCCCTTGCGACAGATAAGAATCATTCGTACGCGACCATTGGCATCCCAGATCGCATAGCCGGCCCCGTCCACGTTCGTTGCCCAGCACTCACCCCGTCACTCTCAACCCAGAGTCCATTTAATTCCAGAAATCGTGCACAAAGCCACACCCCAGCCCGTCATCGAGTAACAGTGTTTTACCAATTGCCATGGTTTTCCGCGCGCCCAGTTTCCCTATCCTTGCCCCGGTCATCCTGCCTGCGATGGACCCATGAAACACTCTCTACCCAGCCGTTACGCCTGCCTGGCCATCTGCCTGATTTTCACCTGCGCCAGCCTTCCCCTGCTTGCCACGCTCACCTGGCTCTGGCCGCTGACGGTGATCACCGCCCTGCTCAGCCTTGTTGGCCTGAACGACCTGCGCCAGAGCCATCACGCAGTACGGCGCAACTACCCGATCCTGGGCAACATCCGCTACCTGATCGAAACCATCCGCCCAGAGATCCGCCAGTACCTGATAGAAGGCGACGACGACAAGCTGCCCTTCTCCCGTTCGCAACGATCGCTGGTCTACGCCCGGGCCAAGAACGAAAGCGCCGAGAAAGCCTTCGGCACTCTCAACGATGCCTATAAACCCGGCTTCGAATTCATCAGCCACTCGATGGTGCCGGTGGCAACCCCGGACCCTGCCTCGTTCCGTATCGCCATTGGCGGGCCGCAGTGCCGGGTGCCCTACTCGGCGTCGATCTTCAACATTTCGGCCATGAGCTTCGGCGCACTCAGCGCCAACGCCATCGCCGCGCTGAACCGCGGCGCGCGCATGGGCCGCTTTGCCCATGACACCGGTGAAGGCAGCATCAGCCCCTACCACCGTGAGCATGGCGGCGATCTGATTTGGGAAATCGGCAGTGGTTACTTCGGCTGCCGTACCGAGCAAGGCCGCTTCGACCCGCAGCGCTTCGCCGCCCAGGCCCGCGACCCGCAGGTGAAGATGATCGAGATCAAGCTCAGCCAGGGCGCCAAACCCGGCCACGGCGGCATTCTGCCAGGGCACAAGGTCAGCGCTGAAATCGCCGCCACTCGCGGCGTGCGTGTGGGCGAGGACTGCATCTCACCGGCGGCGCACAGTGCCTTTCGCACGCCGCTGGAGCTGCTGCACTTTGTCGCTGAACTGCGTGAGCTGTCCGGTGGCAAACCCGTGGGCTTCAAGTTCTGCCTGGGCCACCCGTGGGAATTCATGGGCATCGCCAAGGCCATGCTGGCCACCGGCATCACCCCGGACTTCATCGTCGTCGACGGCAAGGAAGGCGGCACCGGCGCGGCGCCGCGCGAGTTCAGTGACAACATGGGCGTGCCCATGCGCGAAGGGCTGATGTTCGTGCACAACACCTTGGTAGGCCTGAACCTGCGCTCGAGCATCCGTATCGGTGCGGCGGGCAAGATCGTCAGCGCCTTCGATATCGCCAGCGTGCTTGCCATCGGCGCCGACTGGGTCAACTCGGCGCGCGGTTTCATGTTCGCCATCGGTTGCATCCAGTCGCAGAGCTGCCATACCAACAAGTGCCCGACCGGTGTGGCCACCCAGGACCCGTTGCGCCAGCGTGCGCTGGTGGTGCCGGACAAGGCCCAGCGGGTCGCCAGCTTCCACCGCAACACCCTCCATGCCCTGGCCGAGATGCTGGCGGCCGCCGGCCTGGAGCACCCCTCGGAGCTCAAGCCCAAGCACCTGGCACGGCGCATCAGCACCAGCGAGATCAGCCTGTTTTCGGATTTGCATCAGTTCCTCAAGCCCGGCGAATTACTCAGCGGCTCGATCGAAAGCGAGTTCTATGCGCGGATGTGGCGGATGGCGCGCAGCGACAGCTTTGCACCGGAGACGGGGGAAACAGCGGTGGCGCCAGCAACACCGGTACGCCGAAAAGAAACAACCGCGGCATAGGCCGTCTGCAGTTACGGTCAAACATTTGAGTCCAATTATTCCGTAGGGCGGGCTTTAAATAGCGGAAAAGGTAGTCGCCATTACTGAACAGAATCGTGCCGCTATCACCCTGGGGAGTGGCAACCTTCAAGAAAGCACTCATTCAAACATCCCCTGAATCTGGTCCAGCGTGGGCATCACGGCGGGTACCACCTGAAGCTCACAATCCAATGCACCGAGCGCCTTGGCGTAGGCTGCTATGGCTACCGAAAGACTGCCCTTTTCCATGGCTATGATTTTTTGCCGGGGAAGGCCTGCACGATGCGCGAGCTGCATTTGGGTAAGCCCCAGGTTCATCCGGCGAGCACGCATTTGGGTCGCCAGGCGCTCGGTGATCAAAACGTGGTCCATGTCCTGTATCCGTAACAAAAAGTGCTTTATGTAACGTATACGAGACCAGAGAGGAAACCAAAGACCCTGATGCCTGAAGGGATAAGCGGTGTTAATGCACCTCCAAGGCAGCGCTGAAGATGCAAGCCTCAGAACGTCGTACTCAGCGTCACCGACAGGTTCCTCGGGCCAGGCAGGTGCAACCGGATAAGTATGTTCGGGTAAAGCGAGCAGGCACTGTAGGCGACGGCGTACATAGCATAAGCCTTGGTAAGCCATAGGGGCGGAGTGGGCTTGAAGGATCGGGGGGCGCGCTGCGCCCCTTTCGCGACACGAGGCCGCTCCTACACGCAGAGCGTAGCGCGGCCATTGTCACGACAGGGCTGCAGGGCAGCCCCGGCGGGGTCAGTATCAGAAGATGCTGATCGGGTACTCGACGAATACGCGGACTTCGTTGCCGTCGTCGTTGTAGCCGTTTTGCTGTACAGCGTTGTTAGTGCGAAGGAACGAGCTGCGCAGCTTGATCGACAGGTCCTTGGCCGGGCCGTCCTGGACGACGTAGCGGATCTGGTTGAAGATCTCGCGCTCTTTGCCTTCGCCGAAACCTTGCGGGTTAGCGTTGTTGCGGGTGTTGATGTTGTCACCCACCACGTAGGCCAACTTGTAGGTCAGGCCCGGGATGCCGTAGGCACCGAAGTCCAGGCCGTAGCCCAGCTGCCAGGAACGCTCGTCTTCGGCGTTGAAGTCGGACCAGTAGGAGTTGGCCAGGTAGATGGTCGAACCACCGTCACCCACGCCACCTTCGTTCTGGTACCAGCCGTAGTTGTAACCGGTGCTGCCGGTGCTGCGCTGGTGCGCGAGGGTGAACGAGTGTGCACCGTAGGCGTAGGTAGCGGCCAGGCTCCAGATGGTGTTGGAGTCGCCGTTCAGGCCGGCAGCCTGGACGTACTGCTTGTCGATGTCCGACTTGTAGCCGTTGAAGTCCAGGGTCAGGGACTGGTCGTCGGCGATCGGGAAGACGTAGTTCAGGCCCAGGTAGTGCTTCTTCATCACGTCTTCGTTGTCTGCGGTGTACAGCGAAGCGGTGAAGTTGTCAGTGAACTTGTAGCTGCCGCCGAAGACGTTGATCGACTTCAGGCCGCCACCGTCACGACGCTCGGCGCTCTTGCGCGCTTCCTGGGTGAAGCGGCCGGCGTTCAGCTCAAGGCCCTGGATTTCCTTGGAGGTGATCAGGGTACCGGTGAAGCTTTCTGGCAGCAGTCGGCCATCATCGTACTGCAGCACTGGCAGGGACGGCATCTGGTCACCGTACTTGAGCACGGTGTTGGAGATGCGGAACTTCACAGCCGCGCCGGCACGGGCCAGGTCATGCGGGCCGCTGGCGTTGCCGTCGGCGTTCTTGGTGTTTCCTGGCTTGAAGAAGTCAACGCCAGCGCCACCATTGTGGCCCTTGCCGCCGTCCAGGCGTACGGCATACAGGCCGAACGCGTCAACGCCCACGCCCACGGTGCCCTGGGTGAAGCCGGAGGAGAAGTTGGCGATTGCCGCCTGGCCCCATTCGATCTGGTCATCGGTACCGTGTTTCTTGTCACGGTTGATGTAAGCGTTACGCAGAAGAACGTTTGCGTGGCTGTCTTCGATAAAGCCCTTGCTCTCGGCCTGCTCGTTGGCCTGGGCCTGGGTCGCGGCGATCATCGCCAAAGCGACCAGGCTGATCCTGGTTTTCAACATCTTGTTTTCCTTATTTCGTAATCAAAAACGCTCTGCAATATGACGCCAGGAACCAACGCCCCTTCGTAGGTTCGACGCTATGCGGATCCGAACTGAAAGGCCCGCCGGTGGTCGTGTGGCGGGCCTTGTGCAGCAGCATGGCCAGGTCATGGCCAGCAGGCGTTGGCCGAATCCTAGCCGCGTGCGATTACAAATGTCAAAAACTCGTGAAATGCAGGTCGATATAACCAAAATAATGCGATCGAACAGTGCATTTCCTTGCATGTTCGCGCTATCAGCGGGCAATTTATCTTGGGTCAGGTAAGTCGCTTTGTCGCGTAGGGCAATTCTGGGATTAAGTGTTACAGGCCCGGCCTTGGCCCCCACAAATGAAAACGCCACCGCAAATGCGGTGGCGTTTCTCAAGGGTGGTGCGGGCTCCTGCCCTGTTCAGTGCCACACGCCCAGCAGCGCTTCCAGCTCCGCATCGCTGATCAGGCCCTGCGGGTAGCGGCCATCCAGCAAACGTCGTGGGTCGGTCGTCCTGACCCGATTGCTTCCATGGTGTTTCAACCAATGTGCCAAGGTTTTCAGCGCTTGGTGATTTACTGCCGATGGGCGCAAAGCCGTCTCACTTGCTGTGTTCATGTCTACACGTACTCCTTACCCCGTGAGCGGCTAATCTACGTCTTGATTGTTACAGAACGGAGTGACCGTACTGCTGAGTTAACTCCCTGAAAACAATACAAAACATATGCCATTTCGACATGCCGGACGTCGCGGCCCAAAAAAACCCGTCAGGCGACGGGCTTTTTCTGCAGCGTTGCTTCAGCGCTTGACCGGCGCCGGTTGCTGCTGAGTCAGGCAGTGGATGTTGCCACCGCCCAGCAGCAGCTCACGCCCGGGGATCATCACCACTTCGTGGTCCGGGAAGACCTTGGCCAGAATGGCTCTGGCCTGGGCATCTGCCGGGTCATTGAAGCTTGGCGCGATGATGCCGCCGTTGACGATCAGGAAGTTCACGTAGGACCCGGCCAGGCGTACAGACGGGTCTCGCTCCTGGCTACCGACCACCTGATCGACGCCGGCGCACTCTTCTTCAGTGGCGAACAGCGGGCCAGGAATGGGCATCTTGTGCACCACAAACTCGCGGCCTTTGGCATCACGGCTGTTTTTCAGCACGTCATAGGCGGCATGGCAGCGCGCATAGTTGGGGTCGTTGGAATCATCGGTCCAGGCCAGTAACACTTCGCCTGGGCTGACGTAACAGCAGAAGTTGTCGACGTGGCCGTCGGTTTCGTCGTTGTACAGGCCATCGGGCAGCCAGACGATGGTCTCCACCGCAAGGTGCTCACGCAGGATCTCTTCGATCTGCTCACGGTTCAGGTGCGGGTTGCGGTTGCGGTTGAGCAGGCACTCTTCGGTAGTGATCAGGGTGCCCTCACCGTCCACATGGATCGAGCCGCCCTCAAGCACGAAGCCTTCGGTCTGGTAGCGCTGGCAACGCTCCATCTCCAGCACCTTGGCTGCCAGCTCCTCGTCGCGGTTCCACGGCGCGTACAGGCCGCCGTCGAAGCCGCCCCAGGCGTTGAAGCCCCAATCCACACCGCGCACTTCGCCCGAATCGTTGATGACGAAGGTCGGGCCGGTATCACGCACCCAGGCGTCGTCGTTGCTGATTTCCACCACACGGATGTTGGGCAGGTCGAGCTGACGACGGGCGTTTTCGTACTGGCCGGCAGAAACAGCAACGGTAACCGGCTCGAAGCGGGCGATGGCTTTGGCCAGGGTGACGTGGGCAGCCTGGGCAGGCTTGCCTCCCAGGCGCCAGTTGTCCGAACGCTCGGGCCAGACCATCCACACCTGGCTTTGCGGCGCCCATTCGGCGGGCATGTGGAAACCGTCGGCGCGGGGGGTGGAGTTGAGGGTTTTCATGTGTAACCTCTGCAAAGGCCCTAGGCCGATGGTCAATTTGGATGCCGATTTTATAACCGATATATATCGGCATTAAAAGGATGAAAACGCTGAGCGGCTGATAAAAATGCCGCTCAGGCCGATAACAATCGACATGAGCGGCATCGCTGATGCTTACAACCCTTCGGACAGGATGCGGTCCACACTGTTCACAAAGTAGTCCACGCTGGCGCGCGTGGTGCACATCGGCGGCTTGATCTTGAGGATGTTCAGGTAGTCGCCGGTCGGCTGCATGAAGATCCCCAAGTCACGCAGGCGGTCGCACAGCACCATGGTTTCCTCAGTGGCCGGCTCCAGCGTCTGGCGGTCACGCACCAGTTCCAGCCCCAGATAGAAACCCGAACCATGCGTGGCACCGGCAAGCGGATGTTTATCGACCAACGCTTGCAGGCGCGCTTTGAAATACCGCCCGGTTTCGCGGGTGTTCTGCCACAACCCCTCCTCGTCCATCACGTCCAGCACCGCCATGCCGATACGGCAACTCACCGGGCTGCCGCCAGCCGAGGAGAAGAAGTAGCCCTGCGCCTCCAGCGCCTCGGCAATCTCGCGCCGGGTAATCACCGCCCCCAGTGGCTGGCCGTTGCCCATACCCTTGGCCATGGTGATGATGTCGGGCACCACACCCTGCTCCTCGAAGCCCCAGAAGTACTCACCCAGGCGGCCATAGCCCACCTGCACTTCATCGGCGATGCACACACCGCCGCGGGCACGGACCTTGGCATACGCCTCTTTCAGGTAACCCGCAGGCAGCGAGATACCACCGGCGTTGCCGTAAACCGGCTCGCAGATCATGCCGGCCAGCTGACGGCCACGGGCATCGAGGTCGGCAAGCTTGGCATCGACGTCACGCAGGTAGTCGCCGGCACTGTCTGCGCCACGGTAGCGGCCACGGAAGGTATTCGGCGCCTCGACGGGGTGCACCCAGTCGGGCCGGGTTTCCAGGGCTTGCGGGTTGTCGGCAATGGACGTGGAAATGGCATCGGTCGCCACCGACCAGCCATGGTAGGCCTCCAGCACGCTGAGCAGGTCGCGCCCGCCGCTGTAGGCCCAGGCCAGGCGAATGGCCAGGTCGTTGGCCTCGGTACCACTGTTGACCAAGAACACTCGGTCAAAGCCCGCCGGCGCCAACTTGAGCAGGCGTTCAGAAAACTCGGCAATGGCCGCGTAATGGAAGCGCGAGTTGGTATTGAGCAACGACCACTGCCGTGCCGACTCGGCCACCATGCGAGGGTGACCATGGCCGAGTACCGCGACGTTGTTGAGCATGTCGAGGTAGGAGCGGCCTTGCATGTCGATCAGGTAGTTGCGCCAGCCGCGCTCGATGTGTGGTGGCTGTGCATAGTAGTGCTTCTGCGAGCGGGCAAAGCTGGCGTCGCGGCGGGCCAGCAATGCCTGGGGGTCGGCCAGCGGCTCGGCATCGCAGTCGAAGCCCAGCAAAGCTGCAGGCGAGGGGCACAGCGCCAGCCAGGCGGCAGCCTGGGAAGGTGCAGCGAACAGTGGCGGCTGGATGCTGGGGTCCAGGCACAGCTGCACACTGAGAAAACCACAGCTGTTGCCCAGCGCCTGCCCCTTGGCCACGGCCTGGCCGTCTGCGGGGGTGTCTTCCAGGCCACTGAGCCACAAGGCCCACTGTGCCGTGCGCAAGCAGCCACGGCCATCGCCGTGGCGTTGCCAGGTCCCGGCTTGCGGGGCCTGTACCGCACTGCCGTTGGGCACGTGCAGTTCGACGCCCAGGGCGCAGGTGGCCGGCTCCTCAGGGCGGTCGATGTGGGTTTGCGACAGGCGATACTGGCCATGCAGGCTGCAAGCAGGCGCGGGCTGCGCCGTCAGCTGACGCTGATCGAAGCCGGGCTGCTCCCAGTTACCGGCCTGGCAGTGGGGGCTGAGCACGCCCAGGTCGACGCGCGTTACCGCCTCACGGGCAAGGTCCGGCAGCAACAGGGCGCAATCGGCGAGGTCCGGTCGGCTCGGTTCGATGCCGGCGGCCTGCAGAATGGCCGCTTCCATCAGGGCAAAAGGCACGGCGGTAGCGGTATCGAAGATCTCCCACTCATGGGCGATGTTGTCACGGATGTACTGGTTGCCCGGGTCCACGGCCAGTTGTTGCTCACTGCTGAGCACCAGCACGGCAGCGCGGTTGAGCACCAGCGGCCACAGGGCGCGCAACTCGGTTTCGCTCAGCGGGTTGAGGGCCTGGTAAGCGCGCACGGCCGGCAGGATGCGCAGCGGGTCGCCTTCGGCATGGTGCAGCAAGGCCGCGCAGGTCACCGACAAGTCGGCGATGCGCCAGGTACGCACCAGGTCACCGAAATCGATGATGCCCTGCAGTTGCCACTGGCGCTGCTCATCGCGGGCCCAGACGGCATTGTCATCGGTGATGTCCAGGTGCACGGCCTGGCTCGGCAAGGCGTCCACCAGCGGTGCCAGGTGTGCGGTGGCCAGGCCAGTGGCCTGCTCCAGGCGGGCGCGCTGCCCGGCATCCTGCAGCACTGGCAACAAATGCTCGATCAGCGCCTGGGCGTGTTGCGGGTCCCATTGCAGGGTGCGCACCAGGCCTGGGTGGTCGAAATCGGCCAAGGCTTTGTCGACCCGGGCGCACAGCGCGCCCAGTTCGGCCATCAGGCGAGGCTGCATGTGCTTGAGGCGGGTCAGCGGCTGCCCTTCTATATAATCGAGCAGGCGGGCGCGCAGCGGTTGGCCATCGATGTCCAGTGCCAACAACGACTGGCCGTCGCGTGCCGGGCGTACGGCAGGTACCGGCAACCCTTGCCCGCGCAGGTAAGCCAGCGCCGCATGCTGCGCCTCCAGTTCCATCTGGGCATAATTGCCGTGGCAAACCTTTAGCACAAACCGCTCCTGCCCCGTATCCAGACGCAAGTTCAGGTCTTGCTGGCTGCCAAGCGTAGTCAGGCTGCCGGCCAGGTCGTAATGCGCCTGAAGCAAGGCATGCGCCTGGGCTTCGCTGAGCGAAGGGCTTGGCAGGCTGGAACGCTGGATCAGGGTGCTGAGGGGCATGAAGATGGAACCTCTTTTACTTTTCGCTTATCTCGCCACTGCCAAGGCCGATACACAAGTGGCAATGATGAAATGATGATCGTGCGTCCACGCTCGGTCATGATGGCAATCCGGGCTGCAAAGCGCCAAGGCGGCTACATTGAACGAGGCCGGTACGGTCCACCCCTGAGTACACTGGTCAGAAAATTGCCATGAACATAATCGCAACAGACATACCCGACGTACTGATCATCGAGCCCAAGCTCTTCGGTGACAGCCGCGGCTTTTTCTTCGAAAGCTTCAATGCCCGCGAGTTTGCGCGGCTGACAGGCTTTGACGCCCATTTCGTCCAGGACAACCACTCCCGCTCACAGCGCGGCGTGCTCCGCGGCCTGCACTACCAGATCGATAACCCCCAGGGGAAACTGGTGCGGGTTGTGCAGGGCGAAGTGCTGGATGTGGCCGTGGACATCCGCCGCAGCTCACCGACATTCGGCCGCTGGGTAGCCACCCGCCTGTGCGCCGAAGACCACCGCCAGTTCTGGATCCCGCCAGGGTTCGCCCATGGTTTCCTGGTGCTGAGCGAATCGGCGGACTTCCTGTACAAGACCACCGACTACTACAACCCCGCCGCCGAGCGCTGCATCCGCTGGGATGATCCACAGCTGGCCATCGACTGGGGCGTGGAAGCGCCGCTGCTGTCGGCCAAGGACCAGGCCGGCGCGCTGCTGGCTGACGCGGACCTGTTCCCATGAGGGTGCTCGTGTGTGGCCACAATGGCCAGGTCGCCCAAGCGCTGAAAACACAGTTGGCCGGCCTGGGCGAGATACACCTGCTGGGCCGCGACCAACTGGACCTGGCACAGCCCGAGGCCTTGCGTGAACCGCTGCGCCAGCTTGCCCCCGGGCTGATCATCAATGCTGCCGCCTACACCGCAGTGGACCAGGCCGAAACCGAGCCGGACACCGCCTTTGCGATCAATGCCCAAGCCCCTGGCGTGCTTGCCGAAGAAGCGCTGCGCCTTGGCGCACCGCTGATTCACTACTCCACCGACTACGTGTTCGACGGGGAAAAGGCCACGCCATACAACGAGCAGGACGTACCCAACCCGCTCGGTGTCTACGGGCGCAGCAAGCTTGCCGGTGAGCAGGCCATCGCTGCCGTGGGCGGCGCACACCTGATTCTGCGTACCAGCTGGGTGTACTCGCTGCACGGGCGCAACTTCCTGCTGACCATGCAACGCCTGCTGCAGGAAAAACCGCAACTGCGGGTGGTCGACGACCAGATCGGCGCGCCAACCTGGGCCACGACCATCGCCCTCAGCACCCGCGTGCTGATCGAGCGCTGGCAGGCTGGCCGGGCCGGTGCCTGGGGCACGTATCACCTGGCCGCCCAAGGCCAGACCTCGTGGTTCGGCTTTGCCCAGGCCATCGGCGAGCAGCTCAAGGCCCGTGGCCTGCCCTGCGCCGAGCTGCTGCCGATCCCCTCCAGCGAATACCCCACGCCCGCGCGCCGGCCGGCCAACTCGCGCCTGGACTGCTCACGCCTGGCCCGCGAGTGGGGCGTAACGCTACCGCACTGGCAGCAGGCGCTGATCGACTGCCTCAAGTAGCGCATAATTGCGCCAGACCCTTCTGGCGCATTTACGCGATGATTGCAAAACCCACGCACCCACGCCGTCCCCGCTGGCGCAGCCTGGCCCTGTTGGCCCTGTGCCTGGCCCCTTTGCTGTGGCCGCTGCATCACCTTGCCGAACGCTATTATCAGGACGAACTGGCGTCGCAGAATCGCCAGACCCTGGACCTGTATGTCGCCAACCTGCTCGGCACCCTGCACCGCTACGAAACCCTGCCGCAGATTCTTGGCGAATTGCCGGCGCTGCGCGGCGTACTGGCCGACCCGTTCAAGCTCGAAGCGGTGACCAACGCCAACCGCCTGCTCAAAGACATCGCCCACCAGACCGGTGCCGAGGTGATGTACCTGATGGACGTCAGCGGCAATACCCTGGCCGCCTCCAACTGGGACAAGCGCGACAGCTTCGTGGGCCGCAATTTCGCCTTCCGCCCGTACTTCAACGAAGCCATGGCCGGGCAACTTGGGCGCTTCTTCGGCCAAGGCACCACGTCGGCCAAGCGCGGCTACTTTTTTGCCGCTGCCGTGCATGACCGTGAACGCATCGTCGGGGTATTGGTGGTCAAGGTCGACCTGGACCACACCGAGACCCTCTGGGGCAATACGCCCGAGCAATTGCTGCTGACCGACCACAACGGTGTGGTGATCCTCACCTCGCGGCCTGACTGGCGCTTTCGCGCCACGCGCGAGCTGACCGAGGCCGAGCGCCAGGCGATCATCGCCATCCAGCCCTACCCGACCCAGGCGCCACAGCCGCTGGTACTCAACCAGAACGCTTGGCTGGCCCAGACGCGTGACATCAAGGAGACCGGCTGGCAGGTCAGCATCCTCGCACCACGCATGCTGGTCGACCGTTCGGTGCAAACCGTCATGGCCATCGGTGGCGGCGCACTGCTGGTGCTGATGCTGCTGGCCGGCCTGGTGATGCAACGCCGCCGGCACTATATCGACCGCATCGACTTCGAAGCCCGGGGCCGCCAGGAGCTGGAAAATCGTGTGGCCCAGCGCACCGCCGACCTCGAAGGCCTCAACAACCGCCTGAAAAGCGCGGTACTGGAGCGCGAGAATGCCCAGCAGGAGCTGGTGCGCGCCCAGGACGAGCTTGTGCAGGCGGGCAAGCTGTCGGTGCTCGGCACCATGTCGGCGAGCATCAGCCACGAACTCAACCAGCCCTTGGCAGCCATCCGCAGTTACGCGGAAAACGCCGAGATTCTGCTCGATCACCAGCGCACTGAAGATGCCCGCGGCAACCTCAAGCTGATCGGCGAACTGACCGGGCGCATGGCCTCGATCATCGCTCACCTGCGGGCCTTCGCCCGGCGGGACCGCCATGCGCCGGAAAGCGTGGCCCTGCAGCCGGCGCTGGACGACGCCCTGGCGCTGCTGGCCAAACGCCGCCGAGCGATGGCCGTTGAGCTGATCCGTGACCTGCCCGATGCCACCCTGTGGGTACAGGCCGGGGAGACACGCCTGCGCCAGGTGCTCGGCAACCTGCTGGCCAACGCCCTCGATGCCCTGACTGAAAAAGCCAACCCGCGCCGCCTGTGGCTGAGTGCCGAAAAGCGCGATGACTACGTCTACCTGTTCATCCGCGACAATGGCCCGGGCTTCAGCCGGCAGGCCCTCGAGCACGCCAAGGAGCCGTTCTTCACCACCAAGACCCGCACCCAGGGCCTGGGCTTGGGCCTGGCCATCTGCGAAAGCCTGATGCGTGCCCTGGGCGGTGAACTGCTGCTGGCCAACCACCCGGAAGGCGGCGCCCTGCTCACCCTGCAAATGCGCGTGGCAGCGCCCGGCGCCAACCTGCAACCATCGGAGGACCCCTCGGCATGACCCCCGAGATACAGATCGACAGCCAGGCCCAGGTGCTGCTGGTCGACGACGACCCACACCTGCGCCAGGCCTTGAGCCAAACCCTCGACCTGGCGGGGCTGAAGGTGGTTGCCCTGGCCGACGCCCAAGGCCTGGCCGAGCGCCTGGAGCCCGACTGGCCCGGCGTGGTGGTCAGCGATATCCGCATGCCCGGCATCGATGGCCTGCAACTGCTCGAACAATTGCACGGGCGTGACAAGGAACTGCCAGTGCTGCTGATCACCGGCCACGGCGATGTGCCCTTGGCGGTGCAAGCCATGCGTGCTGGCGCCTACGACTTCCTTGAAAAGCCCTTTGCCAGTGAAGCCCTGCTCGACAGCGTGCGCCGCGCCCTGGCCCTGCGCCGGCTGGTGCTCGACAACCGCAGCCTGCGCCTGGCCTTGAGCGACCGCCAGCAACTGGCCACCCGCCTGGTCGGCCATTCACCTGCCATGCAGCGCCTGCGCGAACAGATCGGCGCCTTGGCCGGCACCCGCGCCGACGTGCTCATCCTCGGCGAAACCGGCGCTGGCAAGGAGGTGGTGGCCCGCGCCCTGCACGACCTGTCCAGCCGCCGCGATGGGCCATTCGTGGCCATCAATGCCGGCGCCCTGGCCGAGTCGGTGGTCGAAAGCGAGCTGTTCGGCCATGAGCCCGGCGCGTTCACCGGCGCGCAGAAGCGCCGCATCGGCAAGTTCGAGTTCGCCAATGGCGGCACGCTGTTCCTCGACGAAATCGAAAGCATGAGCCTGGACGTGCAAGTGAAGTTGCTGCGCTTGCTGCAGGAACGTGTGGTCGAGCGCCTGGGCGGCAACCAGTTGATCCCACTGGACATCCGCATCATTGCCGCAACCAAGGAGGACCTGCGCCAGTCCGCCGACCAAGGCCGCTTCCGTGCCGACCTTTACTACCGCCTGAACGTGGCACCGCTGCGCATACCGCCGCTGCGCGAGCGTGGGGATGACATCCTGGTGCTGTTCCAGCATTTCGCCGATACCGCCAGCCAACGCCACGGCCTGCCACCGCAAACCCTGCAGCCAGCGCACCGGGCCATGCTGCTGCGCCATGCCTGGCCAGGCAATGTGCGCGAACTGCAAAACGCCGCCGAGCGTTTCGCCCTTGGCCTGGAGCTGGCGCTCGATAACCAGGCGCCCGCTGCCGCAGCACCCACAGCCCCGCTTCAGCTGGGCAACCTCAGCGAACAGGTCGAGCAGTTCGAGCGTTCGTTGATTGCCGCCGAACTGGGCCAGCCGCACAGCTCCATGCGCAGCCTGGCCGAGGCACTCGGTATCCCGCGCAAAACCTTGCATGACAAGCTGCGCAAGCACGGCCTCAGTTTTGACGGTGGCCACAGCGGGCCTGACGACCACGAGGACAACCGCCCATGAACAGCGACAGCCAGTACCTGCAGGGCGTCCTGCACAGCGACATTCCCCTGACCCGTGAAATGGGCCTGCAGGTCATCGATTGGCAAGGGCAGAGCCTGCGCCTGCAGCTGCCGCTGGCCGCCAACGTCAACCACAAAAGCACCATGTTCGGCGGCAGCCTGTACTGCGCCGCCGTGCTGGTGGGCTGGGGCTGGTTGCACCTGCGCCTGCGCGAGCTGGGCATCGACGACGGGCATATCGTCATTCAGGAAGGGCAGATCAGCTACCCGCTGCCGGTCACCGGCACGGCAGTGGCGCGCTGCGCCGCACCGGACGAAAAAACCTGGGAGCGCTTCGTTGCGATGTATCAGCGCCGTGGCCGTGCGCGGCTGACGCTGGACACCACGGTTTGCAATGCTGGCAGCGACGAGCCCGCCGTGAGGTTCAGCGGGCAGTATGTGTTACATCGCTGAGGCGAGCTGGATCAGCGCCTGACGCCAGCTGGCAGCCGCGGGAAGGGCCAGGAAGAAGGGGTTGAGCAGGGATTCGCGTGGCGGGTAGCGGAACGGCTGGCCATCCACGCCGATCACTTCGCCGCCTGCCCCTTCCAGCACACCTTGCGCCGCAGCGGTGTCCCACTGCGAGGTCGGCGCCAGGCGCGGGTAGCAGTCGGCGCTGCCTTCGGCCAGCAGGCAGAACTTGAGCGAGCTGCCGATATTGGCCAGCTCCAGCTCACCGACAGCAGCGCCAAGGCCAGACAGCAACGCTTCCTGCTGTGGGCTGGAATGGCGACGGCTGGCCACCACGGTGAAACGACCATCGGCAGGTGGCGCGTTACGGACCTGGACCGGCTGGGGCTCGCCGCCTGCCTCTGCCCGCCAGGCACCCAGGCCTTGGCCACCGAAATAACAGCGCCCGCTGGTGGGCATCGAAACCACGCCAAACACCACTTCGCCGTTTTCGATCAGCGCGATATTGACGGTGAACTCTTCGCTACCCGCGATGAACTCCTTGGTACCGTCCAAAGGGTCGACCAGCCACCAGCGCTGCCAGCCCTGGCGCTCGGCCAACGGAATATTGCAGTCTTCCTCAGACAGCACAGGGATCTGCGGCGCCAGCGCCTGCAGGCCGTCGGCGATAACCCGGTGTGCGGCCAGGTCGGCGGCGGTCACCGGCGAATCATCCGCCTTGTTGGTCACCGCCACGTCGGCGCGCCAGAACGGCAGGATCGCCTGCCCTGCCAGGGCGGCCAGTTTCACCACTTCATGCATCAGTTGCTGGTCGTTCATACGTCGAGCAGCCCCCGTTGAATCAGCAGGTCACGCGCCAGGTACAACGCCGCCAGCGCCCGCCCCTCGCTGAACTGCGGGTGCATGGCCAGCGCCGAGAGTTCGCGAAGGTTGACCTTGTCGACCCGCATCGGCTCCGGCTCGTCGCCCTCCAGCCGCTCTTCGTAAAGGTCGGTGGCCAGCACCACCTGGATCTTCTGGCTCATGTAGCCGGGGGACAGCGACAGCTCGGTCAGGTGTTCCAGCTGACGCGCGCCAAAGCCGGCTTCTTCCTTGAGTTCCCGGTCAGCCGCTGCCAACACATCCTCGCCCGGTTCGATCAGGCCTTTGGGCAGGGACAGTTCGTATTCATCTGTGCCTCCGCAATACTCCTCCACCAACACCGCGTGTTCGGCATCGAGCATGGCCACGATCATGACGGCGCCGTATCCATTGCCGCGCCCGACCAGGCGCTCGTAGGTACGCTCGTTGCCGTTGCTGAAACGCAACTGCACGGCCTCGACGCGGAACAAGCGGCTGCTGGCGACGATCTCGCGGCTGAGAACGGTGGGTTTCTGGCGCATGGGGCGGCTCCTTGGCGTGAACGGGTTACTATACCGTGGCTTGCCGACTGAACGAGAGTTTCCCATGCCTGTTCTTCCCTGGTCTGCCATCGATACTGTCCTGCTGGACATGGACGGCACGCTGCTCGATTTGCACTACGACAACCGCTTCTGGCTGGAGCACCTGCCCCAGCGCTACGCCCAGGTGCACGGCGTAAGCCGGGCGATGGCCGAAATGGAGCTGCAGCCGCTGTTCGAACGCAATGCCGGCACGCTCAACTGGTACTGCCTGGACTTCTGGAGCCGCGAGCTGAACTTGCCGATCCGCGAACTCAAGCGCGAGATCGCCGACCTGATCGCCCTGCGCCCAGACGCCGATACCTTCCTGGCAGCGATCCGCCAGGCCGGCAAGCGCGTGGTCATGATCACCAATGCGCACCGCGATTCGCTGTCGTTGAAGCTGGAGCGGGTGGAACTGGCGCCGTATTTCGAGCGGCTGATCAGTTCGCATGATTACGGCTACCCGAAAGAAAGCCCGCAGTTCTGGGATGCGTTGCAGGCCGATATCGGGTTCGAGCCTGGGCGCAGCCTGTTCATCGACGACACCTTGGCCATTCTGCGCAGTGCCCGGCGGTTTGGCGTGGGGCATTTACTGGCCGTGCGCCAGCCCGATAGCCAGGCGGCGCCGCGCGATACCCAGGAGTTTGCGGCAGTCGAGGATTACCGGCAGTTGCTGGTAGGTCTTTAGGGCCAGATCGCCGGCAAGCCGGCTACCACAGGTACTCCACACCTATTCAGAGCTGTGGTTGTCCTGTGGGGGCCGGCTTGCCGGCGATTGGCCGGAGCAAACGATAGAGATCTGTCAGTCCGGAATCCGCAGCACCTGCCCTGGATAGATCTTGTCCGGGTGCTTGAGCATCGGCTTGTTGGCTTCGAAGATCTTGTTGTACTGGCCGGCGTTGCCATATACGACCACGGCAATGGCTGACAGCGTGTCACCCTTTTTCACGGTAACGAACCGCGCAGCCTGAACGACCGGCCCTGTTACAGTGATCTGATCATCAACGCTGGCTACACCACTTATGTTGCCGGCCGCGAGGATGATTTTCTCCTTCTCCTCCTGGCTGGCCACCTCGCCCTTGAGGATGATTTTGTCACCCTCGACCGTAGCGGTGATGTTCGGGTTGCCCAGGCCGACACTCTCCACGTGTTTCTTCAGCTGCTCCTCGGCATTGGCATTGCCTGGGGTCAGCAGGTCGATCAACTTCTCGCCGGCTTCCTTCACGAAACTGAAAAGGCTCATTGCGTTCTCCATGTTGACGATAACCTCGGAAACACGAGTCTAGGCCATCATTTCCTCCCCCGCCCCACTGCGACCAATCGACGCGGTCTATCAAGGCATAGACCCTAGCGATTAGACGTGACCGGCCCACAGGCCTAGGCTGGTGCTATCAAAAAGCCGCCGGTAGTCAGCGCCGATGAACAACCAGCCCCGATGAACAGCAAGCCTCCGGTCTGCGCGGCCTCGGCGCCTCTGGCACTGCCTGCCGCCAGCAACACCTACGATTACGTCCAGCTCGACGACGCTGCGCGCGCCAGCACGCCGCTGGCCGAGGAAGTCGCCCTGGCCATCGTCTACAACGGCCTCAATCAGGCCGTGATGCTGGTCAGCCCCACCGATCTTGAAGACTTTGCGGTCGGCTTCAGCGTTGGCAGCGGCATTGTCGATGGCACCGCGGACATCTACGACCTGAAGCTCTCCGGCAGCGGCTCGGCGTTGTACGCCGACCTGGAGATTTCCAGCCGCGCATTCTGGAACCTGAAAAACCAGCGTCGCCAACTGGCCGGCACCAGCGGTTGCGGCCTGTGTGGCGTCGAAGCCCTGGAGCAGGCGCTGCCGGAGCTGGCCGAGCTGCCTGGCGCGCCATTGCCACCGGCGCAGTGGCTGGTGGGCCTGCGTGAGCGTATCGATGCCTTCCAGCCTCTGGGCCAGCACTGTGGTGCCGTGCATGCGGCATTGTTCATGAACGCCCAGGGCGAGCTGCTGCTCGGCCGCGAAGACATCGGCCGCCACAACGCCCTGGACAAGCTGATCGGCGCCCTGCTGCGCCAGGGCATCGCCACCGAAGGCGGCCTGGCGATCGTCACCAGCCGCTGCAGCCTGGAGCTGATCCAGAAAGTCCTGCGTGCTGGCATCCAGACCTTGGTCAGCCTCTCGGCCCCTACCGGGCTTGCCCTGCAATGGGCGCGCAAGCACAACCTCAACCTCATTCATCTGCCCAAACACAGTGCACCGCGGGTCTATAGCCCAGCGGCGGAGTCGTAATAGCCGTGACCTCGTACCAGCCTCTTCCAGACAACGCCCCAGCCTCCCCACCACGCTACAAGCCCTACCACGGCCCCGCCGGTGGCTGGGGCGCCTTGCGCAGCGTGGCCAAGGCCTGGGTCGGCAGCGACAATGCGCTG
The DNA here is from genome assembly GCF_015751845.1 of Pseudomonas sp. M2. Taxonomy (NCBI): domain Bacteria; kingdom Pseudomonadati; phylum Pseudomonadota; class Gammaproteobacteria; order Pseudomonadales; family Pseudomonadaceae; genus Pseudomonas; species Pseudomonas sp. M2. Next base: position 2,715,171 of record NZ_JADOUD010000001.1, on the reverse strand, counting down.
AAGAACCTTCGCGCCCTGCTCAAGACCAACCAGAATGGCGGCTTCGACTGCCCCGGTTGCGCCTGGGGCGACTCGCCCGAAAGCGGCATGGTCAAGTTTTGCGAGAACGGCGCCAAGGCGGTCAACTGGGAAGCCACCAAGCGCCGAGTCGATGCGGCCTTCTTCGCCCGCTACAGCGTCAGCGCGCTGCTTGAGCAGAGCGACTACTGGCTGGAATACCAAGGCCGCCTGACCGAACCGATGGTCTACGACCCGGCCAGCGACCGCTATCAGCCGATCGCCTGGGATGCAGCCTTTGCCCTGATCGCCCGAGAGCTGAACAACCTGGCAAGCCCCGATCAGGCTGAGTTCTATACCTCCGGGCGGGCCAGCAACGAAGCGGCGTTCCTGTACCAGCTGTTCGTGCGTGCATACGGCACCAACAACTTCCCCGACTGCTCGAACATGTGCCACGAGGCCAGTGGCGTAGCCTTGGGGCAAAGCATCGGTGTGGGCAAGGGCACTGTCACCTTCGATGATTTCGAACACGCCGATGCGATCTTCGTCTGGGGCCAGAACCCCGGCACCAACCACCCGCGCATGCTCGACCCGCTGCGCGATGCCGTGAAGCGTGGCGCCCAGGTGGTGTGTATCAACCCGCTCAAGGAGCGTGGCCTGGAGCGCTTCCAGCACCCGCAGAACCCGCTGGAAATGCTGACCAACAGCGACCGGCCGACCAACACGGCGTTCTTCCGCCCGGCCCTGGGCGGCGACATGGCGCTGCTGCGTGGCATGGCCAAGTTCCTGCTGCAGTGGGAGCGTGAGGCGCAGGCCAAAGGCGAGCCGGCGGTATTCGATCACGTATTCATCGCCGAGCATGGTCACGGTGTCGATCAGTACCTGGCGGCAGTGGACGCCACCTCGTGGGCGCACATTCAGGAGCAGTCGGGCCTTGAGCTCGCAGACATCGAGCTGGCTGCACGCATGTACTGCCGCGGCAAACGGGTGATCATGTGCTGGGCGATGGGCATCACCCAACACCGCCACTCGGTGCCCACCATCCAGGAAATCGTCAACCTGCAGATGCTGCGCGGCAACATCGGTGTGCCTGGCGCAGGGCTGTGCCCGGTACGCGGTCACAGCAACGTGCAGGGCGACCGCACAATGGGTATCAATGAACGCCCGCCGGTGGCGCTGCTCGATGCCATCGAAAAACGCTTCAATTTCCCGGTACCGCGGCACAATGGCCACAATACCGTCGAAGCGATCCACGCCATGCTTGACGGCCGCGCCAAGGTGTTCATCGGGCTGGGTGGCAACTTCGCCCAGGCCACCCCGGATACCGAGCGTACCGCGCAGGCCCTGCGCAACTGCGCGCTGACCGTGCACATCAGCACCAAGCTCAACCGCAGCCACCTGATCCACGGCAAACAGGCGCTGATCCTGCCGTGCCTGGGCCGCACCGATATCGACCTGCAGGCCGACGGACCACAGGCGGTCACCGTTGAAGACTCTTTCAGCATGGTCCATGCCTCCAACGGCCAGCTCAAGCCGCTATCGACCCACATGCGCTCGGAGCCGGCAGTGGTTGCCGGCATCGCCGCTGCCACACTTGGCAAAAACCCGGTCGACTGGCACTGGCTTGTGGCCGACTACAACCGTATCCGGGACTTGATCGGCGACACCATTGCAGGCTTTGCCGACTTCAACCAGCGCCTGAGCCACCCAGGCGGCTTCTACCTGGGCAACAGTGCAGCCAGCCGCCAGTGGAAGACCACCAACGGCCGCGCCAACTTCAAGGCCAACCTGCTGCCGGACACCCTGCTCGACGAGCGGGTACGCGCCAGCGGCCAGGTACCGGACCTGATCATGCAGTCCATGCGCTCGCACGATCAGTACAACACCACCATCTATGGCCTCGACGACCGCTACCGTGGCGTGCGCGGCCAGCGTGACGTGTTGTTCGTCAACGAGGCCGACATCATCCGCCTGGGCTTCCAGCCGGGGCAGAAGGTCGACATCGTCTCGTTGTGGGGCGATTCGCATGTGCGCCGTGTACAGGGCTTCACCCTGCTGGCGTTCGATATCCCGGCTGGGCAGGCGGCGGCGTACTACCCGGAAGTGAATCCGCTGATCCCGTTGGAAAGCATCGGTGAGGGCAGCCATACACCGACCTCCAAGTTCGTCGCCATCAAGTTGGAGCGGGCGCGCGACGACGGGCGAATCGTGTAATCGAACCGTACGGGTAAAAACGAAAAAAGCCCTGTTCCACAGGGGTTCAGGGCTTTGTCACAATTACCTCAGACACACGAAAATCGATAAAGTTTCATCGATAAAACAGTAACTTAGAGAATTGTGTACAACTCGTGCTACTCGTCGGATTTTCGTTGCCAGCGGCCTCAAGGAACTGCAAATTCGCCCTCGTCATCCTTATGAGGCTCTCTTGATGAAGAAGTACTCCTCGATTCTGTTGTTGTCTTTCAGCTTGCTCAGCGGCGTTGCCATGGCCGGTGGCAATACCGAGGCCGGCATTGGCGGCGCATTGGGTGGGGTACTCGGCTCCGTAGTGGGCAACTCCATCGGTGGTAGCACTGGCGGCGCCATTGGTGCCGGCCTGGGCGGTGCGGCCGGCGGTGCCCTGGGTGCCGACAAGCGCCAGCGTGGTGAGGCCGCTATCGGCGGCGCACTGGGCGCTGCAGGCGGTAACGTGGTCGGTCGCTCGGTGGGCGGTACCACCGGCAGCTACATCGGTGCAGCCGCAGGCGGCGGCGCCGGTGGCGCGCTCGGTAACTACCTGGGCAACGAGGCCGATGATGACGACCGTCACGACGACCGCCGCTACCGTCGCGGCTACGACGACCGCCGTCATTACGACCGTGGCCGCCACTACGGCCACCGCAAGCACAAGCGCCACTGGCGCGACTGATACCTGAGACCATCCTCAGGCAGCAAAAGCCCCGCCCTCACCCGCGGGGCTTTTTCATGCCTGCGGACCGAGCTGCAGGCCCGACAAAATGACTTGCAGCGCCTCCGGCAGCGGTACCGGCCGGCCGCTGGCGCGCTCGATGAACACCTGCACCACGGTCCCTGCCGCACAAGCATCGGCCTCTCCCGGGCGATACAGCGCCAGCCGGTACTCCACCGTGCTGCCTGCAAGGCGAGTGACGCCCAAACCCACCTCTAGCACGTCCGGAAAGCCCGGCAGCGCGAAAAAATCTGCCGCCGAACTGACCACGAACGCCGCCAGCTCACCTTCACGCAGGTCGAATTCAGCTTGCTCGACCAGAAAGGCCTGGATGGCGGTTTCGAAGAAACCATGCACCGTGGCACCGGCAATGTGGCCGTTATGGTCGTTGTCCTGGGGGCGGGTGAGGATGGGGTGGAAGTGGGAGAACGCGCTGCGCTGAGGGGATTCGGTCATGAGATATCCACAATTGGTTACACCGTGAGGAAGCTTCCCACACCAAGACAGGAAGGACTATAGTCGCAATCAACTATAGATTGCATACCATGGTGTATCTGATGAAACTGAGAAAGACACCGATGCCAACTCATCAATTAGATCATGCCAACTTGAGCCGACTGGTGGAATCAGGCCGAATCAACGCTACGCACATCGTCGGCCAGCCAGGTGGCTGGGCCATCCAGGTCGATATCAATCAGCAAGAGCACCTGCTGATTGCCCAACGTAGCGGCAATGTAAGGCTTTTCAAAAAGTTTGAAACCTTGGTCATCTACCTGCGTGAGATGGGCATCGACCATTTCGAGGTGGACACCTCAGCCTTTGACCCTGGCCTGATGAGCACTTACCAACGTCCTGATCGCGCTCAAGCGTTGAAGCGGGCTCATGAAGCAGCCGCTTACGAGGCGTGGTTCGCAGAACAAGTCGAAGCAAGCCTGAATGATTCGTCGCCCGCGATGGAGGATGAAGAAGCAGAGCTGCTGTTCGCGGCTCGCCGCAGCGAACTCAAAGCCAGAGTCCGCTGATGCGCCTGGCTTGGCGTGAGATGGCCCGCAATGATCGCTTTCGCATTATGGACCATATAGCCCAGGACAATCCCGCTGCCGCCATTTCACTAGACGAAAAATTTGCCGAAAAAGCCAGGCTCGCTGCGCAGACTCCTTCCATGTACAAACCCGGGCGCTATCCGGGGACCCGGGAAATCATCATCCACCCCAACTACGTGATGGTCTATCGGATTACAAGGGAAGCCGTGGAAATCATCCGCATCCTGCATGCAAGGCAGCAATGGCCCTGAAACACAAAAGCCGCCCTTGGGGGCGGCTTTCTCGTTGCAACCGGCGACAGCTTACAGCTGTGGGCCAGCAGCCTTGATGGCGTCGGACACTTCGAACTTCTTGAAGTTTTCAGTGAACAGCTTGGCCAGGCCTTTTGCAGCTTCGTCGTAGGCAGCTTTGTCAGCCCAGGTGTTGCGCGGGTTGAGCAGCTCGGTCTCGACGCCCGGAACGGCCTTCGGCACGTCCAGGTTGATGATGTCCAGGTGCTCGGTCTCGGTACCGACCAGAGCGCCGCTCTGGATGGCAGCAATCACGCCACGGGTGGTCGGGATGCTGAAGCGCTTGCCGACGCCATAGCCACCACCGGTCCAGCCAGTGTTGACCAGGTAGACCTTGGAGCCGAAGGCGTTGATACGCTTGATCAGCAGCTCGGCGTATTCGCCAGCCGGGCGCGGGAAGAACGGTGCGCCGAAGCAGGTGGAGAAGGTCGACTTGATGCCGCCGCCCGAACCCATTTCGGTGGAACCGACCAGCGCGGTGTAGCCGGACAGGAAGTGGTAGGCCGCCTGCTCGTTGTTCAGGATCGAAACCGGAGGCAGAACACCGGTCAGGTCGCAGGTCAGGAAGATGACTGCGTTAGGCTCGCCACCCAGGTTGGCTTCGGCGCGCTTGGCGACGTGCTCCAGCGGGTAGGCGGCGCGGCTGTTCTGGGTCAGGCTGACATCGGCGTAGTCGGCGTGCTTGTTGCCGTCCAGGACGACGTTTTCCAGCACGGCGCCATGCTTGATGGCTTTCCAGATGACCGGCTCGTTCTTCTCGGACAGGTCGATGCACTTGGCGTAGCAGCCGCCTTCCATGTTGAAGACAACGCCTTCGCCCCAACCGTGCTCGTCGTCACCGATCAGGTAACGGCTTTCGTCAGCCGACAGGGTGGTCTTGCCGGTGCCGGACAGGCCGAAGAACAGGGTGACGTCGCCTTCTTCACCGATGTTGGCAGCGCAGTGCATTGGCAGCACGTCGGCAGCCGGCAGCAGGAAGTTCTGCACCGAGAACATGGCTTTCTTCATTTCGCCGGCATAACGCATGCCCGCGATCAGTACTTTCTTGGCGGCGAAGTTGATGATGACGCAACCGTCGGAGTTGGTGCCGTCACGCTCAGGCACGCACTCGAAGTTGGCAACGTTGAGAACCTGCCACTGGTCGCGGCCAGCCGGGTTGAACTGCTCAGGGTTGATGAACAGGCAACGGCCGAACAGGTTCTGCCAGGCGGTCTGGGTGGTCATCTTCACCGGCAGGTAGTGCTCGGCGGCAGCCCCTACGTGAACGTAGGAAACGAAGTGATCCTGGGCGTTGTTGAACGCCTCGACGCGGTCCCACAGGGCATCGAACTTGTCGGCCGGGAACTTGCGGTTGATCGGGCCCCAGGCGATGGCGTCCTGGGTGGAAGGTTCTTCGACGATGAAACGGTCAGCCGGCGAACGGCCAGTACGGTGCCCGGTCTCGACGACCAGTGCGCCGGTATCGGCTAGCACGCCTTCACCGCGTTGCAGCGCTTCTTTTACCAGCTCATCGACGCTCAGGTCGGTGTACACGGTGTTGTTGGCTTGCGTCATGAGATACCCCATCCGGCCCGAGGCCGAGTGCTCCAAACGTTTTGTAGTTGTCTGTAAAAAACTACTACAGCGAAAAAAGTGGCCGGATTATGCCAGAAACGCCCAAAAAAAGTAGGCCCCTCCTGTCGTAACTGCCCTTTTGCGCAATTCGACAGGAGATTTCCCTGAAATTAAACGTTTCAGTGGCGAGTTTCTGACGCCGTGTCAGTGCCACCACCGGCAAACAGTTGTGCCACATCGCTGGCATCGAAGAAATAACGCTCGTTGCAGAACTGGCAATCGATCTCGACCTTGCCCCCGCACTCCTCGACCAGCTGCTTGGCATCATGCTCGCCAAGACTGACCAGCGCATTGCCGGAACGTTCGCGCGAGCAGCTGCATTTGAAGCGCAGCGGCTGGATATCGAACAGGCGTACCGCGTCTTCATGATAGAGGCGGTGCAGCAAGGTTTCGTTGGCCTCGGCCCACTCCTGCGGCTTGAGGGTGTTGGCCAGGGCAATCACATGCTGCCAGCTGTCCTCGCGCTCTTCTTCGTCACGCTGGCGATCCACCGGCAACTGCTGCAGCAACAGGCCGCGAGCCTTGCCGCCTTCGGCGTTGAGCCAGAAGCGCGTGTTGAGCTGCTGAGACTGCACGAAGTAATTGGTGAAGCACTCGGACAGGTTTTTGCCGTCGAGCTCGACAGTACCCTGGTAGCGCTGGCCTTTGACCGGGTCGATGGTCAGGGTCAGATGGCCGTCGGGCATCAGCTGAGCCAGGGTCGCGTCGGCTGCTATCTGGTCCGCTTCGTAACGCGCCATGCCGCGGATGTCGCGCTCGCCCGAGCACTCCACCATCAGCAGGGGGATGGGGCCAGCAGAACGCGCCTGCAGGATCAGCAGGCCGTCGAACTTCAGCGCGCCCACCAGCAGCGAGGTAGCGGCCATCAGCTCACCGAGCAATGTGGCAACGGGCTGTGGGTATGCATGACGAGCCAACACCGCGGCGTAGCTGTCATCGAGTGCCACCCACTCGCCGCGAATATCGCGGTCGTCGAAGATGAAACGTTGGGTGAAATCGGTATCCGGCAAATCGCTCATAGGTTTTGGCTATCTAGAAATGATGACAAAATGGTTACACGGGATGTCGAACACTCGCGAGTTCCCGTGACAGAGCGCTCACAAGGCGCTCCGATTCCTGATTGCAATAGAGGTATTTTATGGACAATCGACCACTGTTAAAAGCAAGGTGGTCTTGGGGCCCCTTGGCAGCCTGCACTTTGCTGCCCATCGCTCTACTGTGTTTCTGGTTATGGCCCTTTGGCCAGATCCTGTGCCTGACTTTCGACGAATGGCTGTTCCACAGCCTCAATGCACCGCTGGCCGACAACACCACCTGGCGCTATATCTGGACCATCGGCAGCCTGCGCCCCTTCGACATCGTCGTTGGCCTGGTCCTTCTGGCCGTGCTGATTCGGGGCGACTGGGTGTTCAAGGCCAGCCAGGTGCGTGAAGCCTTCTTCGGCTTTTTGGTTACGCTGATCCTCTTAGTGGTGATTCGCGCGCTGTTTTCCAAGTGGGTAGATGCAATGGGCTGGCAGCATGACAGCCCATCAATGGTATTCACCAACGTTGTGCACCTGAGCGACTACTACCCGAACCTTGAGAAGGCATGGGAGCTGAAAGACCGTTCCAGCAACAGCTTCCCGGGCGACCACGCCTCGGTATTGCTGATCTGGGCCTTGTTCATGAGCCTGTTCAGCCGGCGCCTGGTCCAGCACCTCGTGATCTGGGGCCTGGCGTTGCTGTTCATGCTGCCGCGCCTGGTCGCAGGCGCGCACTGGGGGCAGGATGACTACATCGGTGGCTTGCTGATGGCAGTCCTAGCGTTGGGCTGGAGCTGCCATACGCCGCTGGCGGCCAAAGGTAGCGCATTGCTGGTGCGGTGGACGGCGCCTTTGTTCGCCCTCGCCGCCAGGCTACCGTTGGTCGGGCGCCTGGCGGTGGTCCGCTAGACGGCTGGGGCTGCTGCGCAGCCCCATTCAATCAAAATTGCCGTGCAGTTGGTGAATCTGCCGCCGCTGCTTCTTGTTCGGCCGGCCGTCGGTGGTCACGCCCATGGCCCCGGCCTTGCGCAGCTCGGCTGCCTGCTCGCGGCGGCGCACACTCTCCTCGGTTTCTGCATACAGGGCCTGCGCTTCAGGCGCGCCCCTGCGTACCACCGACAGCGCCTTGACTACCACGGTGCGCTCGTCGAAACCGGTACGCAGCACGAACTCATCACCCACCCGCGGCTCTTTACCGGGTTTGCAACGCTCGCCACGGCAATGCACCTTGCCACTTTCTATGGCGGCCTTGGCTAGCGCACGGGTCTTGTAGAACCGCGCCGCCCACAACCATTTGTCCAGGCGTACCTTGTCGTCTTCTTCCGCTTTGTGTGCCATCCCGTTGCCTCGAATTCTGTCTTTCATCGAACTGTACTACCGTAACTGACGGATGCAAAAAGTCCCCGCCGTGCTTACAGTTCACCACCTCATTCGCAGGGTGTGCTTCGTGAAGACATTTGACCATCTGACTGTAATCGGCCTGCGCGAGTGGGTCGCCTTGCCCGACCTCGGTGTGGCGGGCCTGCGCGCCAAGATCGATACCGGTGCCAGCACCTCCAGCCTGCATGCCACAGAGGTGGAGCCCTTCGAGCGCGACGGCCAGCCATGGGTGCGCTTTACGGCCCACCTGGGTTCGATCGTGCAATTGCGCCACCGCCGCTGCGAAGCCCCGCTGGTCACCATGAAAACCATCAAGAGCTCCAACGGCCATGCCCAGACCCGTTATGTGATCCGCACCTCGTTGGCGTTGGGCGATGGCGTCTGGGAGGTAGAGTTCACCCTGGCCTGCCGCAAGAACATGCGCTATCGCCTGCTGCTCGGCTCCAAGGCACTCATTCACGGCCAGTTGGTGGTCAACCCCGGGCTCAAGTACGTGCAAGACAAACCGGCCTACCCGGCCACCCTATCTCCTGTCACAGGTGCTGCATGAAGATCGCTGTGCTGTCGCGCAATCCGCGTCTGTATTCCACCCGCCGGCTGGTCGAAGCCGGCACTCAGCGTGGCCATGAAATGGTGGTGATCGATACCCTGCGGGCCTACATGAACATCGCCAGCCACAAGCCGCAGATCCATTACCGCGGCAAGCCGCTGGAGGGTTTCGATGCAGTGATCCCGCGCATCGGCGCGTCAGTGACGTTCTACGGCTGCGCGGTGCTGCGCCAGTTCGAGATGATGGGCGTTTACCCGCTCAACGAGTCGGTGGCCATCGCCCGCTCGCGTGACAAGCTGCGTTCGTTGCAGTTGTTGTCCCGGCGCGGCATCGGCCTGCCCATTACCGGGTTCGCCCACTCGCCGGACGACATCCCCGACCTGATCCAGATGGTCAATGGCGCCCCGCTGGTCATCAAGGTGCTGGAAGGCACGCAAGGGATCGGCGTGGTGTTGTGCGAGACAACCCAAGCGGCCGAGTCGGTGATCGAAGCGTTCATGGGCCTGAAACAGAACATCATGGTTCAGGAATACATCAAGGAGGCCGGCGGTGCCGATATCCGCTGCTTCGTGGTGGGCGACAAGGTGATTGCTTCGATGAAGCGCCAGGCCAAGCCAGGCGAGTTTCGCTCCAACCTGCATCGCGGCGGTGTGGCCAGCCTGATCAAGATCACGCCTGAAGAGCGGATAACCGCCATTCGTGCGGCCAAGGTGATGGGCCTGAGCGTGGCAGGGGTGGATATTCTGCGCTCCAACCACGGGCCGCTGGTGATGGAGGTGAACTCCTCACCGGGCCTGGAAGGTATCGAGGTGACAACCGGCAAGAACGTGGCCGGGATGATCATCGAGCATCTGGAGAAAAATGGCGGGCCGAATCAGACCCGGACCAAGGGCAAAGGCTGAGGTTTTGGGGCTGCCGTGCAGCCCCATCGCCGGCAAGCCGGCTCCCACTGCTCTGCGGCTCAGTGATGTACCTGTGGGAGCCGGCTTGCCGGCGATAGGGCCATCACTGACAGCGAAGGCTCAAACCGCGTTACGCGGTAGCAAAAGCCCCAACGGCAACCTTACCCGCGCCTCGATCCCGCCCCCAGAACGGTTGCGCAACTCGACATTACCGCCATGCTGGGCGGCGATCCGCTTGACGATCGCCAGCCCCAACCCGGTGCCCTTGCCACCCCGCGCACGGTCCCCACGAATGAACGGATTGAAGATGGTCTCCAGCTCCGACTCATCGATCCCTGCCCCCCGGTCCAGCACGCTCAGCACCACATAAGGCGCGCTCTCGTCGCCCGACACATAGGCGGCCACCTCGACCCCCTTGCCCGCGTGATGCAGCGCGTTACCGATCAGGTTGCCCAGCATGCGCTTGAGGGAAACCCTGCGCAGCGGGAATGGCGGAATAGGCTCCAGGCACAAGCGCACACGCTCTTGCGGCTGGTTGTAGGGCGCCACCACTTCGCGCACCAGGTCGGCCAGGTCGACCTCCTCCAGCGGCTCGTCGCGGCCATCGCGAATGAAGGCCAGGAACTGGTCAAGAATCGCGTCCATGTCCTCGATGTCGCGGACCATGTCGTCGCTCAGTTCGTTGTCGCTGTTCAGCAAGGACAGCGACAGACGCAGGCGCGTCAGTGGCGTGCGCAAATCGTGGGACACACCCGCCAGCATCAGCTCGCGCTCACGCCCGGCCTGCTCGACATCCTCGGCCATCTGGTTGAACGCGCGATACACCTCGGTCATTTCGCTCGGCGTATCACTGATCGGCAGACGTACACTGCGGCCCTGGCCCAACTGACGGGCAGCGAACACCAGGCGCTTGAGCGGCTGGTTGAGCTGGCGCACGAAGATCCACGCCGAAGCGGTGGACAGCAGGCCGATGGCCAGGAACCAGCCAAGTACGTTCCAGATCTTCTGGCCACGCAACGGGTGCGGATAAAGCGGCACTTTCAGCCAGCCCGGGCCGAGGCTCGGCGCGTTGACCCACAACGCAGGCGGTGCGTGGATGCGCAAGCGCACTTCGGTGTCTTCGCCCAGCTCGGCCTGCATCTGCCGTTGATAGATTTCGCTGTAGGGCCAGTGCTGCTCGCCCTCCGGCACGCCGGAGCCGGTCACCCGGATCAGGCCTGCGGCTTCGGCAATCTTGTCGCGGTTTTCTTCATCGGCCGCCCAATAGGCGCGCAGCGTCAGCGCCACACCATGGCTGTACTGCCGATCGACCAGCACATCCTCGTTCATCAGCAGGTAGACCAGGGTCAGCGCCTTGGAGAACAGGACAACGATCAGCACCAGCCACAGGGTGCGGGCGAAGAAGCTTTGCGGGAACCAGACCGGAGTTTTCATCGAAGGCCAGGCTTCATTTGCCAGCGTTTCCGTCCGGTACGAAGACGTAACCTACGCCCCACACAGTCTGGATATACCGTGGTTTGGACGGGTCCGGTTCGATCATGCGGCGCAGGCGCGAAATCTGTACGTCGATCGAGCGCTCCAGGGCATCCCACTCACGGCCACGGGCCAGGTTCATCAGCTTGTCGCGGGTCAACGGCTCACGGGCGTGCATGACCAGGGCCTTGAGCACGGCGAATTCACCGGTGGTGAGCATGTGCACTTCTTCGCCACGCTTGAGTTCACGGGTGGCCAGCGACAGCTCGTAATCGCCGAAAGTGACCGACTCGTCCTCGCTGCCCGGGGCGCCCGGTACCGTCGGTGCCTGACGGCGCAGCACGGCCTTGACCCGCGCCATCAGCTCGTCCGGGTTGAACGGCTTGCCCAGGTAATCGTCAGCGCCCAGCTCAAGCCCCTTGATGCGGCTGAGTTCGTCACCCTTGGCGGTGAGCATGATGATCGGGATCTGGTTGTTCGACTGGCGCAGGCGCTTGCACGCGGACAAGCCATCCTCGCCCGGCAGCATCAGGTCGAGCACCACCAGGTTGAATACCTCGCGCTGCAGCAGGCGGTCCATCTGTTCGGTGTTGGGCACCGCGCGGGCACGGTAGCCCTTGCTGGTGAAGAAACGTTCCAGCAGGCTGCTGAGCCCCGGATCGTCGTCGACGATGAGAATCTTGTCACCTTCAGCGTTGTTTGCGGTGCCGGTCATGAATAACTCCTCTGAGATCGCCGCGCATTATGGCGTAGCCATTGCCACGCGTGCCGTGAGCATTGTTAGCAGATTTTTCCCCCGGCGCCACTTCCCGGCCTCCGCAACTGGCCTGGCGCCATCACCGCAAGCCGTCTGCGATGGGTATAATGCGCGGCTTTCTCCAGCGCCGCCGGGCGGAACAAGCGCCTCGCAGCCCCCGTATTCACAATTGTCAGGTGGTTTACATGGACAGCATCAACAGCCGTATCGCCGAGGAACTGGGCGTACGCCCTCAGCAGGTCGAGGCGGCCGTGGGCCTGTTGGACGAAGGCTCTACCGTGCCCTTCATCGCCCGTTACCGCAAGGAAGTGACCGGTAGCCTGGACGACACCCAGTTGCGCCACCTGGAAGAGCGCCTGCGCTACCTGCGCGAGCTGGACGAGCGCCGTGCGAGCATCCTGTCCAGCATCGAGGAACAGGGCAAGCTGACCCCTGAGCTGGCCCGCGAGATCAAGCTGGCCGACACCAAGACCCGCCTCGAAGACCTTTACCTGCCGTACAAGCAAAAGCGCCGCACCAAGGGCCAGATCGCCCTGGAAGCCGGCCTGGGCGAGCTGGCCGACGGCCTGTTCAACGACCCGCAACTGGCGCCGGAAAGCGAAGCCGCGCGCTTCGTCGATGCCGACAAAGGTGTCGCCGACGTCAAGGCCGCCCTCGAGGGCGCCAAGTACATCCTCATGGAGCGTTTCGCCGAAGACGCTGCCCTGCTCGACAAGCTGCGCAACTTCCTCAAGCAGGAAGCGGTGCTCAGCGCCCGCGTGGTGGCTGGCAAGGAAGAGGAAGGCGCCAAGTTCCGCGATTATTTCGCCCATGACGAACTGCTGCGCACTTGCCCGTCGCACCGCGCACTGGCCATTTTCCGCGGCCGCAACGAAGGTGTGCTGAGCGCGTCGCTGAAGGTTGGCGAAGAGCTGCCGGGCACCCTGCACCCGTGCGAAATGATGATCGGCAGCCACTTCGGCGTGGAAAACCGCAACCGCCCGGCTGACAAGTGGCTGGGCGAGGTGGTGCGCTGGACCTGGAAGGTCAAGCTGTACACCCACCTGGAAACCGACCTGTTCGGTGAGTTGCGCGATAACGCCGAAAGCGAGGCGATCAACGTCTTCGCCCACAACCTGCACGACCTGCTGCTGGCCGCCCCGGCCGGCCCGCGCGCGACCCTGGGCTTCGACCCGGGCCTGCGTACCGGCTGCAAGGTCGCGGTGGTCGATGCCACCGGCAAGCTGCTGGACACCGCCACGGTCTACCCGCACGCACCGCGCAACGACTGGGACCGCACGATCTCGGTACTGGCCGCACTGTGCGCCAAACACTCGGTGGAGCTGATCGCCATTGGCAACGGCACCGCCAGCCGCGAGAGCGACAAGCTGATCGCCGAGCTGGTTAAAAAATACCCGGCGCTGAAGATCACCAAGATCATGGTCTCCGAAGCCGGTGCGTCGGTGTACTCGGCGTCGGAGCTGGCTGCCCGTGAATTCCCTGACCTGGACGTGTCGATCCGTGGCGCCGTGTCGATTGCCCGCCGCCTGCAGGACCCGCTGGCCGAACTGGTGAAGATCGACCCCAAATCCATCGGTGTCGGCCAGTACCAGCACGATGTGTCCCAGGTGAAGCTGGCCCGCGGCCTGGACGCTGTGGTCGAGGACTGTGTGAACGCCGTGGGCGTGGACGTCAACACCGCTTCGGTCGCGCTGCTGACCCGCATCTCCGGCCTCAACGCCACCCTGGCGCAGAACATCGTCGCGCACCGCGACGCCAATGGCCCGTTCGCCACCCGTGCCGCACTCAAGAAGGTCAGCCGTCTGGGTGAGAAAACCTTCGAACAGGCCGCAGGCTTCCTGCGCGTAATGAACGGCGACAACCCGCTGGATGCCTCCGCCGTGCACCCCGAGGCCTACCCGCTGGTGAAACGCATCGCCGCCGACACCGGCCGTGACATCCGCTCGCTCATCGGCGACAGCGGCTTCCTCAAGCGCCTGGACCCCAAGCAGTTCACCGACGAAACCTTCGGCCTGCCCACCGTCACCGACATCCTCCAGGAACTGGACAAGCCCGGCCGTGACCCGCGCCCCGAGTTCAAGACCGCCACCTTCCAGGACGGCGTCGAAGACCTCAAGGACCTGGAGCCCGGCATGATTCTCGAAGGCGTGGTCACCAACGTCACCAACTTCGGCGCGTTCGTCGACATCGGCGTGCACCAGGACGGCCTGGTACACATCTCGGCGCTGTCCGAGAAGTTCGTCAAGGACCCGCGCGAAGCGGTCAAGGCCGGCGACGTGGTCAAGGTCAAGGTCATGGAAGTGGACATCCCGCGCAAGCGTGTCGGCCTGTCCATGCGCATGAGCGATACCCCGGGCGAAAAAGTCGAAGGCAACCGTGGTGGCAACCGTGGCAATGGCGGCAACCGCCCGCAGCAGGCACCACGCCAGCGCGAAACCGCTAGCGCCGCGCCGGCGAACAACGCCATGGCTGCGCTCTTTGCCAACGCCAAGCAGTTGAAAAAGAAGTGATGGAGATCCCCAAAGAGCTCGTTGAAAGCGCCTACAGCCAGCTACTGGGCTGCCGCCTGCAACGCCTGGACACGGGCGTTGCAGAGGTGGCACTGGCGCTTGAACCGCACCTGCGCAACCGCGGCCAGAAGCTGCACGGCGGGGCCATCTTCAGCCTGGTGGACATCGCCATGGGCCTGGCCTGCTCGGCCAGCCATGGTTTCGACCAGCAGAGCGTGACCATCGAATGCAAGATCAACTACATGCGTGCGGTCGGTGACGGCGAGGTCCTGTGCACGGCGCGGGTGCTGCACGCCGGGCGCCGTACCCTGGTGGTCGACGCCGACGTAGTCCAAGGCGACAAACTGGTCGCCAAAGCGCAGGGAACCTTCGCGGTTCTCTAGCTCACCAAACGGTATCTGCGGTATTTTGCGGCAGTGCGCTGGCACTGCCGTAACCGCGTAAACCAGGCGACAACGCCAGTTCCTTTCCTCCTACCCTTGTAGACCGTCAACTCTACCCCCATATTGGGGCGACTGATGCGTGAAGGAAACCATCTTGAGCGACCTCCTCAACCGCCGCCTGAGCCTGCTCGGCGCCAATCTCCCCCTGCTCAAGCAGTGCCTGCACGGTATTGAGCGCGAATGCCTGCGCGTCACCGACGAAGGTCGCCTGGCTCAGACCCCGCATCCGGAAAACCTGGGTTCGGCGCTGACCAACGAGCAGATCACCACCGATTATTCCGAGTCGCTGCTGGAGTTCATCACCCCGGCCCTGCCCGACCCGGCCCAAGTGCTGGAAAGCCTCGAGCAAACTCACCGCTTCGTCTACAGCAAGCTTGGCGACGAATTGCTGTGGAGCCCGTCGATGCCGTGCACGCTGCCGGCCGAGGAGGACATCCCGATCGCCGAGTACGGGACCTCGAACATCGGCAAGCTCAAGCACGTCTACCGCAAGGGCCTGGCCCTGCGCTACGGCCGCACCATGCAGTGCATCGCCGGCATCCACTACAACTTCTCGTTGCCTGAAGCGCTGTGGCCGCTGCTGCGCGCCGCCGAGGGCAACGACCAGAGCGACCGCGACTACCAGTCGGCGGCGTACATTGCGCTGATCCGCAATTTCCGCCGTTACAGCTGGCTGCTGATGTACCTGTTCGGTGCCTCGCCAGCCCTGGACAAAGGCTTCCTGCGTGGCCGCCCGCACCAGCTCGAAGAGCTGGACGCCGAAACCCTGTACCTGCCCTACGCTACCAGCTTGCGCATGAGCGACCTGGGCTATCAGAGCAATGCTCAGGCCGGCCTCACCCCCTGCTACAACAATCTGGCCAGCTATACCGACAGCCTGCGCAAGGCGGTGGGCACGCCCTACCCGCCCTATGTGGAAATCGGTACGCATGTGGACGGCGAATGGGTGCAGTTGAACACCAACATCCTGCAGATCGAGAACGAGTACTACTCGAACATCCGCCCCAAGCGTGTCACCTACACCGGCGAGCGGCCGATCCAGGCCCTGACCTCACGCGGCGTGCAGTACGTCGAGGTGCGCTGCCTGGACATCAACCCGTTCCTGCCGGTAGGCATCGACCTGACCGAGGCGCGCTTCCTGGATGCGTTTCTGTTGTTCTGTGCCCTGGAAGACAGCCCGCTGCTGGACAATGGCGAATGCGGCCAATGCACCGACAACTTCCTGAGTGTGGTCAAGGAAGGCCGTCGCCCAGGCCTTGAGCTGCGCCGCGACGGCCAACCGATCGAGCTGAAAGCCTGGGCCAGCGACTTGCTTGGGCGCATCGGCCAACTGGCTGAGCTGCTCGATCACGCTCAAGGCGGCGACGAACATGCCAAAGCCCTGGCCGCACAGCAGGCCAAAGTCGACGACGCTTCGCTGACGCCATCGGCCCAGGTGCTCGCGCGCATGAGCGAGCATGAGGAAAGCTTCATCCAGTTCTCGCTGCGCCAGAGCCGCCTGCACGCGCAAACGTTCCGTGAGCAACCGCTGCCCACAGAGCGCCAGCAAGCCTACGAGACCCTCGCCCGCAATTCGCTGGCCGAGCAGTCACGCCTCGAGCAGCAGGAAGTCGGCGACTTCGACCAGTTCGTCGGCGCCTACCAGGCCAGCATCCTGGCGATCAGCAACTGATGACCCGCAGCACCACCCCGCGCAAGCCGCGCGCCAGCAGCCAGGCCAGGATCGAGGCGATCCTGGCGGCGGCGCGCGAGCTGTTGGCCGAGCAAGGGGTGGCAGCATTGTCGATCTACAGCGTGGCCGAACGGGCGCAGATTCCACCCTCGTCGGTGTATCACTTCTTTGCCAGCGTGCCGGCACTGCTCGAAGCGCTGACGGCCGATGTGCACCGGGCTTTTCGCGAGGCGTTGAGCGCACCGATAGACAGCAGTGCGCTCGGCACCTGGCATGAGCTTTCACGGTTGATCGAACAGCGCATGCTCGACATCTACAACGAGGATGCTGCAGCGCGTCAGTTGATCCTGGCCCAGCATGGCCTGAGCGAAGTGGTGCAGGCGGACCGG
The DNA here is from genome assembly GCF_015751845.1 of Pseudomonas sp. M2. Taxonomy (NCBI): domain Bacteria; kingdom Pseudomonadati; phylum Pseudomonadota; class Gammaproteobacteria; order Pseudomonadales; family Pseudomonadaceae; genus Pseudomonas; species Pseudomonas sp. M2. The sequence goes on along the minus strand of NZ_JADOUD010000001.1, from coordinate 2,698,180 downwards.
CAGCACGACATGGAGCTGGGTGAGTTGATGCACAAGCTGTTCGACCAGCATTTCCGGTTGCCGGTAATGCCTGCGGACGTGGATGTGTTTGCACTGGCCATGGAGTTGAGCGACCGGGTGTATGCGCGCTCGGTACAGTTGCACGAGGCGATCACCCCGCGCATGGCCGAGGAAGGCAAGCGGGTGTTCGAGGCGTACCTGGGCTTGTACCTGCCGCCGTTTCTTACTAAACGCTGATCTTGCTGGGGCCGCCCTGCGGCCCTTTCGCGACACAAGGCCGCTCCTACAGGAAATCGCGTTCCCCTGTAGGAGCGGCCTTGTGTCGCGAAAGGGCTGCAAAGCAGCCCCAAATGCCCACATCACAGCTTGGCGATGGACACTTCAGTCGATTTCACAAAAGCGATCACTTCACTGCCCACCTGCAGTTCCAGCTCCTTCACAGAGCGGGTGGTGATCACCGAGGTGACGATGCCGGAGGCGGTCTGCACATCGATTTCCGACAATACCGGGCCTTCGAGGATTTCTTTCACGGTGCCTTTGAACTGGTTGCGGACGTTGATGGCTTTGATAGTCATGATGTGCTTCCTTCTCTATGGCTTCAGTCTGGTAAGTGAGTCATTCAGTGCGCCCAACGCAGTTGCGTGGGCAGAGGGGCTACAGGGTCCGGCTCTGGCGCAGTGCCCGGGGCCGACAGAACACGGTTGAGCACTTCGCCTTCCAGCGCGGCCAGACGCTGCGAACCACGCACCCTTGGCCGTGCCAGATCGACATTGAGGTCCAGGCCGACTGCCCCGTCCTCGATAAGGATCACCCGGTCGGCCACGGCAACGGCTTCGTTGACGTCATGGGTGACCAGCAGCACGGTGAAGCCGTGCTGACGCCACAGGCGTTCGATCAGTTGCTGCATCTCGATACGGGTCAGGGCATCCAGCGCACCCAGCGGCTCGTCCAGCAGCAGCAGGCGTGGCTGATGAATCAGCGCCCGGGCCAACGCCACGCGCTGCTTCTGGCCACCCGAGAGCGCTGCCGGCCATTCATTGGCGCGGTCAGCCAGGCCAACCGCCTCCAGTGCTTCCAGCGCACGGGGGCGCCAGTGGCCGGACAGGCCCAGGCAGACGTTGTCGATCACCTTTTTCCAAGGCAGCAGGCGAGCGTCCTGGAACATCAGGCGGGTTTCTTCGCGGGCCTCGGCCAGCGGTGCGGCACCAGCCAGAAGCTCACCGGCGCCGGGCTGGTCGAGCCCGGCCAGCAGGCGCAGCAAGGTGCTCTTGCCACAGCCGCTGCGCCCGACGATGGCAACGAACTGGCCGGCCGGAATGTGCAGGTCGATACCACGCAACACTTCACGCTGGCCAAAGGTCTTGCGCAAGCTATTGGCGGCCAGCGGGATACCCCGCAACAAGCGCGGAGGTTGCTCCTTGAGAATGGTCATGCGCCCTCCTTCCTGGCGACTTGGTAGGCCGGATGCCAGCGCAACCAGAGACGTTCCAGGCCACGGGCGGCGAGGTCGGCGAGCTTGCCGAGCACGGCATACAGGACGATGGCCAGGACCACCACGTCGGTCTGCAGGAATTCACGGGCATTCATTGCCAGGTAACCGATACCGGCGTTGGCCGAAATGGTTTCGGCAACGATAAGGGTCAGCCACATGAAGCCGAGGGCAAAGCGCACACCGACCAGGATCGAGGGCAGCGCACCCGGCAGGATCACCTGGCGGAACAGGCCGAAGCCGGACAGGCCATAGCTGCGGGCCATTTCCACCAGCGCCGGGTCGACGTTGCGGATACCGTGATAGGTGTTCAGGTAGATCGGGAACAGCGTGCCCAGCGCGACCAGGAAGATCTTTGCCGACTCGTCGATACCGAACCACAGGATCACCAGCGGGATCAGCGCCAGATGCGGCACGTTGCGGATCATCTGCACCGAGCTGTCGAGCAGGCGTTCGCCCCAGTTCGACAGGCCGGTGATGAAGCCCAGCACCAGCCCAATGCTGCCACCGATCACAAAGCCCAGGCCGGCACGCCAGCCGCTGATGGCCAGGTGGGTCCAGATTTCACCGCTGCGCACCAGCTCGACACCGGCGCTGACTACGGCGCTGGGTGCAGGCAGGATGCGCGTCGACAACCAGCCAGCACTGACCGCCAGCTGCCAGATGGCCAACAGCAGTACCGGCAGCGCCCACGGCGCCAGGCGCTGGGTCAGAGTGGAGGACGTTGCACGACTCATGGCTGCGCCCTCAGCTCTGCGACACGGACTTGGGCAGGATGTCGTTGGCCACCATCTCGCCGAACGGGCTCACGTAGCCACCGGTCTGCGGTTGCTCCGGGCGCTGCACGTCCAAGTGCGGGAACAGCAGCTCGGCAACGCGGTAGGACTCTTCCAGGTGTGGGTAACCTGAGAAGATGAAGGTATCTATCCCCAGGTCTGCGTATTCCTTGACCCGCGCTGCGACAGTCGGGCCATCACCGACCAGCGCGGTACCGGCGCCACCGCGTACCAGGCCGACACCCGCCCACAGGCTGGGGCTGACTTCGAGGTTGTCACGGTTGCCGCCATGCAATGCGGCCATGCGCTGCTGGCCCACCGAGTCGAAGCGCGCCAGCGAAGCCTGGGCACGGGCGATGGTGTCGTCGTCCAGGTGCGAAATCAGGCGGTCTGCCGCGGCCCAGGCTTCGTCGTTGGTTTCCCGCACGATCACATGCAGACGGATACCAAAGCGTACTTCGCGGCCCTGCGCGGCAGCCTTCTCCCGCACCTGAGCGATTTTCTCGGCAACAGCGGCTGGCGGCTCGCCCCAGGTCAGGTACAGCTCGACCTGCTCGGCGGCAAGGTCCTGCGCGGCTTCGGACGAGCCACCGAAATACAGAGGCGGGCGTGGTTGCTGAATGGGCGGATAGAGCAGCTTGGCGCCCTTCACCTGGATGTGCTTGCCTTGGTAGTCGACGTTCTCTCCCTCCAGCACCTTGCGCCAGATACGCGTGAACTCGACCGAGGCTTCGTAGCGCTCCTGGTGGTTCAGGTGCAGGCCATCACCGGCCAGCTCGTCGGGGTCGCCACCGGTGACCAGGTTGAACAGTGCCCGGCCGTTGGACAGGCGGTCCAGGGTTGCCGCCTGGCGCGCCGCGACCGTTGGCGAAATGATGCCTGGACGCAGGGCAACCAGGAATTTCAGATGCTGGGTCACCGGGATCAGCGATGCTGCCACCAACCAGGAATCCTCGCAGGAACGCCCGGTAGGGATCAGCACACCACCAAAGCCGAGACGGTCGGCGGCCTGGGCAATCTGTTGCAGGTAACCGTGATCGACCGCACGGGCGCCCTCGGATGTGCCCAGGTACTTGCCGTCACCGTGGGTGGGGAGGAACCAGAAAATGTTAAGGCTCATTGGAGTTGTCTCCTCAAAGGTGGCGAGGGCCACAGCGGCACCCCGGCACAGGCGAATCAATCAAGGCGCGCTGGCGACCTTGGCCGGGGGTGTCCAGATCGCGTCCTTGATGCTCAGCGGCTTGGGAATCAGCTTCAGCGCCTGGAAGGTGTCGGCGATTTTCTGTTGTGCGGCCACCACCTCGGGGGTCAGCGGCGCGGCACCGTAGCCTTGGCGCTTGACCGAAGTCAGGGTGATGTCGGCGGGCAGCCCGAGCAGCGCAGCGACCTGGTCGGTCACCTCCTGCGGGTTGGCCTGTGACCATTTGCCCACGGCGCGTACTTCTTCGATGAGGGCGTTGATCACAGCCGGATGCTGGGTCGCGTAGTTGCGGGTAGCCAGGTAGAACTGGTGGTTGTCGACCAGGTCTTTGCCGTCACGCAGGGTGCGTGCCTGCAGCTGCTGTTCGGCGGCGGCCTGGTACGGGTCCCAGATCACCCAGGCATCGACGCTGCCACGCTCGAACGCGGCGCGGGCATCGGCCGGCGGCAGGTAGACGGGCTGTATATCGCTGTACTTGAGGCCGGCCTCTTCCAGGGCGCGGACCAGCAGGTAGTGCACGTTCGAACCTTTGTTGAGCGCAACTTTCTTGCCTTTGAGTTCCTTCACCGACTGGATCGGCGAACCCTTCGGTACAAGGATCGCTTCACTGTGCGGCGCAGGCGGTTCGTAGGCCACATAGAGCAGATCGGCACCGGCGGCCTGAGCGAATACCGGCGGCGTTTCACCAGTTACGCCAAAGTCGATGGAGCCGACATTCAAGCCTTCGAGCAGCTGCGGGCCACCTGGGAATTCGGTCCATTGCACCTGGATGCCCTGATCGGCCAGCGCTTTTCCAGCGTGCCCTTGGCTTTGAGCAGCACCAGGGTGCCGTATTTCTGATAGCCGATACGCAGGCTTTCAGCCTGGGCTTGGGTAATGACGCCGAAGGACACAGCCGCCGCAAACAGGGCGACCAGACCACGACGCAAGAAGACTGTGCGCATGGCGCTCTCCTGTGCGAGTAGGTTCGGGTTGCACCTGCTTGCCTCGTTGACGGGCGAGTAAGGTGGATGACGCGATAAATCCGTTGTGCCGGTTCAGATGCTCCAGCGCTGGAAGTGTTGCACCTGAGGGCTGACATTAGCAGCCTTGGTATATTCCTAGAAATCATATTTTTTCATTTGTTTATTCCATAAAGTACTTTGGTGATTCTTTGATATTGGGGCCGCTTTGCGGCCCTTTCGCGACACAAGGCCGCTCCTACGAGGAACCGCGCCTTGTGTCGCGATGGGCTGCGCAGCAGCCCCACGCATGAAGCGGTTTGTGCAGGCATAAAAAAGGGCCGTCGAAACGGCCCGAATATCCCTGCTATGGCTAAGAGCAATGCAACGAGAATGCTTCAGCGATTGGGTTGCGGGGTCAGCCGCAGATAGGGTTTTACAGCGCGATAGCCTTTCGGGAAGCGCTGCTTGATCTCGTCCTCATCCTTCAACGAAGGCACGATTACCACTTCGTCGCCATCCTGCCAGTTACCTGGCGTGGCCACCTTGTGGTTGTCGGTGAGCTGCAGCGAGTCGATCACCCGCAGTATTTCGTTGAAGTTGCGCCCGGTACTGGCTGGATAGGTGATGGTCAGGCGCACCTTCTTGTTCGGGTCGATGACGAACAGCGAGCGTACGGTCAGGGTGTCGCTGGCGTTCGGGTGGATCAGGTCGTACAGGTCGGAAACCTTGCGGTCGGCGTCGGCGATGATCGGGAAGTTGACCACGGTGTTCTGGGTCTCGTTGATGTCCTCGATCCACTTGTGGTGAGAGTCGACCGGGTCCACGGACAGGGCGATGGCCTTGACCCCACGTTTGGCGAAGTCGTCCTTGAGCTTGGCGGTCAGGCCTAGCTCGGTGGTGCACACCGGGGTGAAGTCAGCCGGGTGAGAGAACAGCACACCCCAGCTGTTACCGAGCCACTCGTGGAAGCGGATCGTACCTTCGCTGGAATCTTGTTCGAAGTCGGGGGCGATGTCGCCGAGTTTGAGGCTCATGTGGTGCGGCTCCTTGGCTATGGGCTGGCCTTGTGATGTTCAATGTGCCTGCATTCCGATAAAAACAAAAAGAATAAATAACAATTTATTTATAACCATACGGAATACAAAATGATGAGCATAAAAAAACCTCGCGCTAGGCGAGGCTCTTTTTCACAACTACGTTTTACATGAAGTTGTAAGTGTAGTTCACGATTAGGCGGGCCTGATCTTTGTCTTTAGTGAACTCACTCGTCGAACCACCGCTCCCACGATAGACACCTTGACGCAGGCTGAAGCCGAGGCCTTTCAGCGTGCCCTCTTGAATGGTGTAATCGATACGTGCATCACGCTCCCACTCGCTATAAGTGCCGTGACCAGAACGGTAGCGGATGTCATCACCACGCAGATACGAAACGGCAGCTTTCAGACCTGGAACACCTAAACCGGCGAAGTCATAGGAATACTGACCGAAAGTGGTGTTCTCACCAGCACGGGCAAACTGGTTAATCATGCTGTCGGTGAACAGGTAGAAGCTAGCGCCACCGGCGCCTTCTAGTGAGGAAGCAGAGCCGTCTTTGCGGACGTTGCCCTGGTTCAGCCAGACAAAGCCACCGTCATCACCAACCTGTTGGTGACCGACCAGAAGCGAGTGGCCGCCCAAGGTATAGGTGAACATTGCAGACCAGGTTTTGTTATCAACCTCGCCAGCGTTCTTGGCGTAGCCATTGTTGTTGCTGAACGCGTAACCCGCTTCGCCGTTACGGCCATCGCTGCTGCTGTCGAAGTAGCGCAGGTCGGTTTTGAACGACTGGTTGTCAGCGATTTTGAAGACATGGGTCGCGCCCAGGAAGTGCTGCTTATAGAAGTCTTCCAGATTGGAGTAGTAGTACTGCAGGGTCAGGTCAGGAGTAAGTTTGTAGTCCAGACCGCCATAGCGGAACTTATTGCTCTCGTGGAAGGCACCAGCTACGGACAGACCGGTACGATTGCTCGATGCGCGCCCCATAGCGTGGGTCAACTGACCGGCGTTGATGGTCAGGTTGTCGATTTCTTTCGACTGAATGGTGCCGCCTTCAAAGGTCTGCGGCAGCAGACGACCGTCGTTGGACACCAAGATCGGCAGGTTCGGCGCCAGCGCACTACCATAGTGGACTTCGGTCTTCGAGAAGCGCGCCTTAGCATTGCCCCCGATCCGCGCCCAGTTATGAGCTGCAGAACCATCAGAATCACTTGGGAAGAAGGAGTTATCGGCGTCAGGACGGCTGCCACGGCCACCATCAAGGTGAATACCCCACAGCGCTTGTACATCAACACCAAAGCCTACGACACCCTGGGTGAAGCCAGACAGGTAGTCAAGCTTGAAGCCTTGACCTGCCTCTTTCTGATCTTCCACACCGCCTTCACGGGTGTCATCGTTGAAATACATGGTGCGCGAGCTGAGGGACAATTTGCTGTCTTCAACGAAACCGGCAGCGCCTGCTTGTTGGGCGAGAACCCCCAGTGCCACGGCCAGAGCCAGGCTGGACTTGTACATGTTTTGCTCCTCTACGTTCTAATTTTTGTGTATCTCTGGCGGCGGGATCTGATGCCCTGCTCACCGTGGACTGGCGATTTAGTCCCAAAGAGTGACCAGCAAGTCAATCGTTACTGAACATTTCACGACTTTGGTCTAAGACGCCACCTGCGCTACAGGATAATGACAATCCTATAAATCCAAAATGACCGTTTTATGAATTTGTAAGATTTTTAAGGCATATGGTTGAAACCTTTACTGCCAAAAGCTGTATCGGCAGACGCTTGTAATAGCTTTAGGTTATTTGCAAACGTTTGCTCATATCCTTATTTCCAATCGCTCTGTTAAGCGGAAAAGACCGACCATTTCACTTGGTCTTCGCCCAGAAGCCTGATCGAGCCCTTCAGCTTAAAGCGAATGGCTCCTATGCTAATTCCAAAAAGTTATTTATTTTCTATTTCTTAGATCATCTAGCCTTCTTGCCATCTATCACACCGATTGCCTGACAAGAGGTTCGACCATGATCCCGCACACGCCACTGCGCTTGCTCGCCGCCCTGACCCTCGCCGGCACCAGCGGGTTCGCCCAGGCCGCCGACCTGACCGTCGCCTACCAGACCACCGTCGACCCGGCTAAGGTGGCCCAGGTCGATGGCGACTACGAAAAAGCCAGCAAGGCCAGCATCGACTGGCGCAAGTTCGATAACGGCGCCGATGTGATCACAGCGGTAGCCAGCGGCGATGTACAGATCGGCTACCTGGGCTCCAGCCCGCTGGCCGCTGCCACCACCCGCAAGCTGCCGGTGGAAACCTTCCTGATCGCCACCCAGATCGGCGCCGGCGAAGCGCTGGTGGCCCGCGACAGCATCAAGACCCCACAAGACCTGATCGGCAAGAAAGTCGCCGTGCCCTTTGTTTCCACCGGCCACTACAGCCTGCTGGCCGCGCTGAAGAGCTGGAACATCGACCCGTCCAAGGTGCAGATCCTCAACCTCGCCCCACCGGCGATCATCGCTGCCTGGAAGCGCGGCGACATCGACGCCACTTACGTCTGGGACCCGGCCCTGGGCGTGGCCAAGGAAAACGGCAAGGTGCTGATCACCTCCGGGGAGCTGGCCGAGAAAGGCGCACCGACCTTCGATGCCTGGATCGTGCGCAAGGACTTCGCCGACAAGCACCCCGAGGTGGTCAAAGCCTTTGCCAAGGTCACCCTCGACGCCTACGCCGACTACCGCAAAGACCCGCAGGCCTGGCTGGCCAACAAGGACAACGTGGCCAAGCTGGTGAAGCTGTCCGGTGCCAAGGCCAGTGATATTCCTGCTCTGTTGCAAGGCAACGTCTACCCGCTGGCCGCCGACCAGGCCAACGCCCTGGGTGCACCGACCACTCAAGCGCTGACCGACACCGCCACCTTCCTCAAGCAGCAAGGCAAGGTCGACGCCGTGTTGCCGGACTATTCGGCCTACGTCAGCGCCAAGTTCTTGCCCAATTGATCCGGAGCCCGTCATGGCCTTGCTAGAACTGGAGCGCATCAGCGCACAGTACCCCGGCGCCAGCACCCCTGTGCTGGCCGACATCAACCTCAGCCTGGGCCCAGGCCAGCTGCTGGTAGCACTGGGCCCCTCCGGCAGCGGCAAGACATCGCTGCTCAACCTGATCGCGGGCTTTGTCGCCCCCAGCGGCGGGCGCATCACCCTTGACGGCGTGCCGGTGCAAGGCCCCGGCGCCGAACGCGGCGTGGTGTTTCAGGACGATGCCCTGCTGCCATGGCAGAACGTGCTGGGCAATGTCGCCTTCGGTTTGGAGCTGGCTGGTGTAGCCCGCGGCGAGCGAGAGGCCAAGGCACGGGAAATGCTGGCACTGGTCGATCTGGATGGCTTTGGCGAGCGGCGCATCTGGCAACTGTCCGGTGGCCAGAAGCAGCGTGTGGGCCTGGCCCGCGCGCTGGCGGCCGACCCAAGGGTACTGCTGATGGACGAGCCGTTCGGCGCCCTCGATGCGTTCACCCGCGAGCAGATGCAGGAACTGTTGCTGCAGGTCTGGCAGCGCACCGCCAAACCGGTGTTCCTGATCACTCACGACATTGAAGAAGCCGTATTCCTTGCAACCGAACTGGTGCTGTTGGCCCCAGACCCAGGCCGCGTGGTCGAGCGCCTGCAGCTGGACTTCGGCCAACGTTATGCCGCTGGCGAATCGGCCCGGGCCATCAAGTCTGACCGACGCTTCATTGAAACCCGCGAGCATGTGCTGGCGCGGGTTTTCTCTCAACGCCAAAGCCTGCAGGAGCACGCATGAGCAGCCTTGATCTGCCGGTCGCCAGCAAGCGCGACAGCCAAGCCCGGCCCGTTGATAAAGCGCGCCGCCAACTTTCTACCCGCTGGATCAGCACGCTAACCCTGGCCAGCCTGCTGCTGGTCTGGTGGCTGGTGACCGCCGCCGGCTGGATCGAGCCACTGTTCCTGCCAGCGCCCGGCGACATCCTGGCCAAAGCCTGGAGCTTGCTCACCCAAGGCTACATGGACGCCAGCCTGTGGCAACACCTGGGCGCGAGCCTGGGCCGCATCGGCCTGGCGCTGGTTGCCGCGACCCTGACCGCCATCCCGGCCGGTATCGCCATCGGCTACAACCGTGTGGCCCGCGGCATCCTCGACCCACTGATCGAGTTCTACCGCCCCATACCGCCACTGGCCTACCTGCCACTGATCGTCATCTGGTGCGGTATCGGCGAGTTGTCCAAGGTACTGCTGATCTACCTGGCAATCTTCGCCCCGATCGCCATCGCTACGGCCACCGGCGTGCGCACCGTCGACCCGGCCAGATTGCGCGCTGCGCAATCGCTGGGGGCGACCAAAGTGCAACTGATCCGCCATGTGATCGTGCCCAGCGCCCTGCCCGACATACTCACCGGCATCCGTATCGGCCTGGGTGTGGGCTGGTCGACCCTTGTAGCCGCCGAGCTGATCGCTGCCACCAGCGGCCTGGGCTTCATGGTGCAGTCGGCGGCGCAGTTTCTGGTGACCGACGTGGTGGTGCTGGGCATCCTGCTGATCGCCCTGATCGCCTTCGCCCTGGAGATGGGCCTGCGCGCCCTGCAGCGCAAGCTGGTGCCCTGGCATGGGCAAAGCCACTGACCGATTGCGGACTGACCACGCCGGCTACCCGGCGCCTGGAGTGAGAAAAGACATGAGCCTGACCGTTACCCCCCTCAGCCCGGCCCTCGGCGCCCAGATCAGCGGCGTGGACATCAGCGGCGAGATTACCGTCGAGCAGCGCGACGCCATCGAGCAGGCACTGCTCCAACACCAGGTGTTGTTCTTCCGGGACCAGCCGATCACACCCGAGCAGCAAGCGCGCTTTGCCGCGCGCTTCGGCGACCTGCACATCCACCCGATCTACCCCAACGTACCGCAAACCCCGCAGGTGCTGATCCTCGACACTGCGGTCACCGACGTACGCGATAATGCCGTGTGGCACACCGACGTAACCTTCCTGCCGACCCCGGCACTGGGTGCGGTGCTCAGTGCCAAGCAGTTGCCGGCCTATGGCGGCGATACCTTGTGGGCCAGCGGCATTGCCGCCTTCCAAGCCCTGTCGGCCCCGCTGCGCGAGATGCTCGATGGCCTGACTGCAACGCACGATTTCACCAAGTCGTTCCCGCTCGAGCGCTTTGGCACTACGCCTGAAGATCTGGCGCGCTGGGAAGCGACCCGGCGCAACAACCCGCCGCTGTCACACCCGGTTATTCGTACGCACCCGGTAAGCGGCCGCAAGGCGTTGTTCGTCAATGAAGGGTTCACCACGCGGATCAATGAGCTGAGCGAGTTGGAGAGCGAGGCGCTGCTCAAGCTGCTGTTCGCCCATGCGACGCGGCCGGAGTTCAGCATCCGCTGGCGCTGGCAGGAGAACGACGTGGCGTTCTGGGACAACCGCGTCACTCAGCATTTTGCGGTGGATGATTACCGGCCGAACCGGCGGGTGATGCATCGGGCGACCATCCTGGGGGATGCGCCGTTCTGAAAGAACGTTGGGAGGCCTTTGGCCTCCTTTCGCGACACAAGGCCGCGCCTACAGGCCTGTAGGAGCGGCCTTGTGTCGCGAAAGGGCCGCAAAGCGGCCCCAGCGATCTACCTGACCAGATGCAAGAACTGCATATGCCGCTCGTACTGGTCGAGGATGTCGTTGATGATCTGCTCCTTGCTGTAGCCCACCAGGTCGTAGTTCTGGCTGCCCTCGCTAAGGTGCACCTCCGCCCGGTAATAACGGCGGTTCTTCAAATCCTGCGTCCCCAACCCACCCAGCGCGAACGACGGTGTGAAATACCCGCGCATCTGCACCTGATAGATGAACGGCTGCTCTTCACCATGGCCCACTTTCAGGCTGACGTTGTCATGGCTAGGGTCATCCTGGGTCACCAGTACCAGGCCTTTCTGCTCGAACACCTCGCGCACATCGGCAATCGCCGGGCGCACCACGTCGTCCATGAAGCGGTACACCTCATCGCGTGACGGGAAGTGCACCGCCTGGCTCAGGCGCTGGCGCCAGCCACCACGGCCACGGCGGGACTGCGCGAACGGTGCCAGCGAATGCAACTGGGCAATCTGGCGCTGCGACTCCAGGTAGAACGCCTTATGCAAGCCCCACATCATGCACAGCAGGATCAACGAGAACGGCAGCGAGGTCAGCACCACCGCCGACTTGAGCGAATCGATGCTGCCGGCGAACAGCAGGCTGCTGGTGATCAGCGCAGTCATCGCGCCCCAGAAGATCCGCAACCAGTTCGGGCCGTCTTCATCAGCACCGCCATCCTTGGCGGACAAGGTCGACAGCACCACCGTGCCCGAGTCCGCCGATGTGACGAAGAACACGAAGCTGATGAACACCGTCACCGCGATGACGGTCTTGCTCCACGGGTAGGTCTCCAGCAGCAGGTACAGGCTCATCGACGGGTTATCGATGGCCGACTGGCCGAGCGCGGTCATGCCGTGGTTCAGCACCTGGTCCAGCGCGCTGTTGCCGAAGATCGACATCCACGCCAGGGTGAAGCCCAGCGGGATCAGCAGCACACCGAAGACGAATTCACGGATGGTGCGGCCACGCGAGATACGCGCGATGAACAGCCCCACGAAAGGCGCCCAGGCAATCCACCAGGCCCAGTAGAACACCGTCCAGCCGCCCAGCCAGTCACGGTTTTCGCCGTAGGCATAGACGTCGAAGCTCTTGCGTGGCAGGGCGCCAAGGTAATCGCCAAGGTTCTGGATCAAGGTATTGAACAGGTGCTGGGTGGGCCCGGCGAACAGCACGAACAGCAGCAGGGCACAGGCCAGGAACAGGTTGATGTCGCTCATCACCCGCACACCTTTCTCCACCCCCGCGACCGCTACGGCCACCGCAGCGCCCATCATCAGGACGATGAGCGCGATCTGCACCCATTGGCTATGGCTGATGCCGAACAGGTAGTCGAGGCCGGCATTGAGGTGCAGCACCCCGAAGCCCATGTCGGCGCCCAGGCCGAACACCGTGGCGATGATGCCGAAACCGTCTACCGCGTAACCGATCGGCCCGTTGATACGCTTGCCGATCAGCGGGTACAGCGCCGAACGCAAAGCCAGCGGCAGGTTGTGGCGGTAGGCGAAGTAGGCCAGCGCCATGCCGACGAAGGCAAACACGCCCCAGCCATGCAGGCCCCAGTGCAGGAACAGTATCTGCATCGCCTGGCGCCCGGCCTCCGCCGTGCCCGCCTCACCCTGGGGGGGCTGGAGCATGTGGGTCAGGGGTTCGGAAACGCAGAAGAAGAACAGCGTGATGCTGATACCGGCGGCGAACAACATGCCGGCCCACGACAGGTAGCTGAACTCGGGTTCGTCGTGGTCGGCACCGAGCTTGATCTTGCCGTAGCCGGACAAGGCGGTGACCACCACGAAGACCAGGTACAGGGTCATGGCCAGCATGTAGTACCAGCCGACCGTGTTGGCCGCCCAGTTCTGCGCTGCCAAGAGCCAGTCGCCCGCTGCTTGCGGTTGGGCGATGACCACCAGGCCGAAGATGAGGATGAAGCTTGCCGCAAAATAGAACACCGGAGGGTTCATGCGGATCTGGCTGTTGGAAGGGGTCGGTGCACTCATGGGGCATGCACCTCGTCGATTGACGTGAGGTTCGGAATGAACGGGTTCAGCAAAGGAATCCTCCTGTTGAACACCGGCAGCGGACCAGCGTTTTTTCGTTGAACAAGCGTTCAAGTTAAACATGGATCGGGATTCGATGCGACCCGGGCTGCTGATCGGCACATTCCTGCACCGGCGATAGGGCCGGTACAGGCAGTGAAGCATTCAGGTCAATTCTTGCCCTGGCAATCCAACTGTAGATTGGCCTGGGTAATGTTGCTTTCGGCCGGCACACTCCGGGTCAGCCACACATTGCCGCCAATGGTCGAACCTTTACCAATGGTGATCCTTCCCAGGATGGTCGCCCCCGCATAGATCACAACATCGTCCTCGACGATCGGGTGGCGGGCCAGGCCTTTGTGCAACGTACCCGACTCATCGCTCGGGAAGCGCTTGGCGCCAAGGGTCACCGCCTGGTAGATGCGCACACGCTCACCGATGATCGCAGTCTCGCCGATCACCACACCGGTACCGTGGTCGATGAAGAAGCTCGGGCCGATCTGCGCGCCCGGGTGGATATCGATACCCGTGGCCGAATGCGCCAGCTCCGAACAGATTCGCGCCAACAATGGCAAACCGGCCTGGTACAAATGGTGGGCCAGTCGGTGATGGATGATGGCGAGTATGCCCGGGTAGCACAGCAGCACTTCATCGACGCTGCGCGCGGCCGGGTCACCGTGGTAGGCGGCAAGTACATCGGTGTCGAGCAGCACGCGCAGGCCTGGCAGGGCGGCGGCAAAATCCTGGATCAGGCGCAGTGCCTGGGCATCGACGGCGGCCAGGTCGGCATTGCTCTGGCGCGCGGCATAGCGCAGTTCCAGACGTGCCTGGGCCAGCAACGCGGTCAGCGCGGCGTCGAGGGTGTGGCCAACGTAGAAGTCCTCGCTCTCTTCGCGCAGGTCGACCGGGCCCAAACGCATCGGGAACAGCGCACCGCACAACTGCTCGAGGACCTGGCGAATGGCCTCGCGCGAGGGCAATTCGCGCCCGCCCTGCTCGCCAATGCTGCGGCCATTGTGGCTTCGCCACTGCTCACGGGCGCTGCGCAGGCCGCTGACAATATTGTGCAACTGCCAATGCGCGGATGAAGGTTGTTCGCTCACGGTGATCTCCTGCCAGGGCCAATCAGATAGTTTGCAATCCACTTTACGGCAAATCAGCCCCTTGGAAAAAACAACGCTTTATTCCATCCTGCGCTAAGTCGGGCATAAGCCGCGATGACGGACCCGGCATCGTCGCCTACCCTCAAAGCAGCCAAAACCCGGCACAGATCAAAAAGGAAATAACAAAATAAGTTTTTATTATTTCCTGGCCTATGAAGCCAACCCTATAGTCGCCACCCACCACTTCCACAACAAGCGCGGGGCCTGACATGTCGAAATTCGCCAAACCGCTTCTCAATGCCAGCCTGGCCATCCTGCTGGGCACCGGTCTGTTCAGCCAGGCATTCGCCGGCGAGCAACTGAAAACCATCCAGGAAAAAGGCGTGATCAACGTCGGCCTCGAGGGCACCTACCCGCCGTTCAGCTTCCAGGATGAAAACGGCAAGCTCGCCGGCTTCGAGGTCGAGTTTTCAGAACTGCTGGCCAAGGAGCTGGGCGTCAAGGCCAAGATCCAGCCAACCAAATGGGATGGCATCCTTGCAGCGCTGGAATCCAAGCGCCTGGACGTGGTGGTCAACCAAGTGACCATCTCCGAGGAGCGCAAGAAGAAGTACGACTTCTCCGAGCCCTACACCGTCTCCGGCATCCAGGCGCTGATCCTGAAGAAGAAAGCCGAGCAGTTGAACATCAAGACCGCGCAGGACCTGGCCGGCAAGAAGGTCGGTGTGGGCCTGGGCACCAATTACGAACAGTGGGTGAAGCAGGACGTTCCGAACGCTGAAGTGCGCACCTACGAAGATGACCCAAGCAAGTTCGCCGACCTGCGCAACGGCCGTATCGACGCCATCCTGATCGACCGCCTGGCCGCCCTGGAATACGCGCAAAAAGCCAAGGACACCGAGCTTGCCGGCGACGCCTTCTCGCGCCTGGAAAGCGGCGTGGCCCTGCGCAAGGGTGAGCCGGAGCTGCTGGCGGCCATCAACAAGGCCATCGACAAGCTCAAGGCCGATGGCACCCTGGCCAAGCTGTCCGAGAAATACTTCGGTGCCGATGTCACCAAATGATCGCTGAAAGCCTGCAACTCGTTGTCGATTCCGCGCCCTTCCTGCTCAAGGGCGCGGGTTATACAGTGCTGCTGAGTGTCGGCGGCATGTTCTTCGGCCTGGTACTGGGTTTTGCCCTGGCACTGATGCGCCTGTCGAAGATCCTGCCGCTGGACTGGCTGGCACGCATCTATGTGTCGTTCTTCCGGGGCACGCCGCTGCTGGTGCAGCTGTTCGTGATCTACTTCGGCATGCCGCAGATCGGCATCGAACTCGACCCGATCCCGGCCTCGCTGATTGGCCTGTCGCTGAACATGGCAGCGTACATCTGCGAAATCCTGCGTGCGGCGATCTCCTCGATCGACCGTGGCCAGTGGGAAGCAGCCGCCAGCATCGGCATGACCCGCACCCAGGCCATGCGCCGGGCGATCCTGCCGCAAGCACTGCGCACGGCATTGCCACCGCTGGGTAACAGCTTCATCTCGCTGGTCAAGGACACCGCCTTGGCGGCGACCATCCAGGTGCCCGAGCTGTTCCGCCAGGCGCAGCTGATCACTGCGCGCACTTTCGAAGTATTCACCATGTACCTGGCCGTTGCGGTGGTCTACTGGGTCCTCTGCAGCATCCTCGCGCACTTCCAGAACCGCATGGAAGCGCGGGTCAACCAGCACGACCAGGAGCACTGAAGATGATCGTAGTAGAAGGCCTGACCAAGCAGTTCAAAGGCCAGACCGTGCTCAACGGCATCGACCTGACCGTGCAACCGGGCGAAGTGGTGGCCATCATCGGCCCCAGCGGCTCGGGCAAGACCACCTTCCTGCGTTGCCTCAACCTGCTGGAAACGCCAGACGCCGGGCGCATTCAGATCGGTGCCATCAGCATCGATGCCAACCGCCCGCTTGGCAATCAGCAAAGTGCCATTCGCCGCTTGCGCCAGCAGGCCGGCTTCGTGTTCCAGAGCTTCAACCTGTTCCCTCATCGCACAGCGCTGGAAAACGTCATCGAAGGGCCGGTGATCGTCAAGAAGACGCCCCGCGCCCAAGCCATCGAGCTGGGCCGCAAGCTGCTGGCCAAGGTCGGGCTGGCAGGCAAGGAAGACGCCTACCCCAAACGCCTTTCGGGCGGACAGCAACAGCGCGTTGCCATCGCCCGGGCGCTGGCCATGGAACCTGAGGTGATTCTGTTCGATGAACCCACCTCGGCGCTCGACCCTGAGCTGGTCGGCGAGGTGCTGGCGACCATCCGCGGCCTGGCGGAAGAAAAGCGCACCATGATCATCGTCACCCATGAGATGAGCTTTGCGCGTGATGTGGCTAACCGGGTGATCTTCTTCGACAAGGGGGTGATCGTCGAGCAGGGCGAGGCCAAGGCGCTGTTTGCCAATCCCAAGGAAGAGCGGACGCGGCAGTTCTTGCGCAAGTTTCTCGGGACTGCGGCTTCCGAATAATCGGCATTCGTTTCACTGGCCCATCGCCGGCAAACCGGCGATGGGGCGCGAAGCGGCCCTACTCAGTTCCAACGCAAACCCTCAGCCGGCACGGGCCGCCCGAACCAGTAGCCCTGCCCCAGCTGGCACTGCTGCTCCAGCAGGAACCTGGCCTGCTCCGGCTGCTCGATGCCCTCAGCGTGCACCTGCATGCCCATGCTCCGGGCCAGGGCGATGATCACCCGCACGATCGCGACGTCGTCGTCATCCATCGGCAAGCCGGCGACGAAGCCCTGGTCGATCTTCAGCTTCTGCACCGGCAGGCGCTTTAGCCGCAGCAACGACGAGTAGCCGGTGCCAAAGTCATCGATTGCCAGGTTCAAGCCCAGCTCACGCAGCCGGTGCAACTGCTCCAGCGCGACTTCGGGGTCTTCCATGACTGCACTCTCGGTCACCTCCACCTCCAGCAGCGACGGATCCAGACCGGTTTCGTGCAACACCCCGGCCACTTGCCGGTACAGCTCACGCTGGCCGAACAACCGGCTGGAGATGTTGACCGCAACGAACTCGAGCAGGCGCCCGTCAGCCTGCCAACTGACCATCTGCCGGCACGCCTCGCGCAGCACCCAGGCATCGATGTCGGCAATCAGCCCGGTACGCTCGGCGATAGGGATGAATTCGCTTGGCGGCACCAAGCCACGTTGCGGGTGCTGCCAACGCACCAGTGCCTCCACCCCGACCATCTTCGAGGTGAACAGGTCGAACACCGGCTGGTAGAACACCCGCAGTTCGTCTTGCGCCAGCGCACGGCGCAGCTCGCCTGCCGTTTCCACCCGGTGCTGGGCGTGTGCTGTCAGCTCTTCGGTGTACAGCGCGTAACAGGCGCGGCCATTGTGCTTGGCCTTGAACAGCGCCGAGTCGGCGTTGCGCAGTAGCTGTTCGGCGCTCAACGCATCGCTGGGGAACAGGCTGATGCCAACACTGACGCTGATGAACAGCCGATGCCCGTCGAACTCGAACGGTTCACGCATGCGTTCGATGAGCGCCTGTGCCAGTTTGCCGGCCTGGCCGACCTGCTGGCAGTTCTCTGCCAGCACACCAAACTCGTCACCGCCCAGGCGCGCCAAGGTCACGCCATTGCCCACCACCTCGGCCAGACGCTCGCCTACCAGCTTGAGCAGCTGATCACCGATGGTGTGGCCCAAGCCGTCGTTGATGCTCTGAAAGTGGTCAAGGTCAAGCAGCAACAAAGCACATCCACGCTTGTTGGCCTGTGCCGAAGCCAGTGCCTGCTCGGCCCGGTCGTTGAACAGCAGACGGTTGGGCAAGCCGGTAAGGGGGTCGTGGTGGGCCAGGTAGGCCAGTTCCTGCTCGGTATGCTTGATCGCGCTGATGTCGCTGAAAACCGCGACATAATGGGTCATCTCACCGCCATCATCGTGTATGGCGCGGATTGTCTGCCATTGCGGGTAGATTTCACCGCTCTTGCGCCGGTTCCATATCTCCCCGCTCCACTCGCCCTTCTCTGCCAGGGTGGCATAAATCTGCTGATAGAACGGCACGCCGTGCCGGCCCGACTTGAACTTGCTCGGGCGCTGGCCGAGCACTTCGTCCTGCTGGTAACCCGTGATCCGCATGAAGGCACGGTTGACGTGCACGATCAGCCCCTGGCGGTCAGTGACCAGCACGCCCTCCAGGGTACTGTCGAACACGGCTGCGGCCATACGCAGGCGGGCGCGGTCTTCGCTGCGAAGACGTGCGCCGACACCGATGAAATTGAGCAGACGGGCACGGGTAAAGAAAATCAGCCCCGCGCTGGCCAGCACCCATAGAACAACATTGATCTGCCGCCCCACGGCCAAGGCCAGAGGGTCTTCAGACATGCTGCGCAAAACCACCTCTGACAGCACCAGCCAGAGGATCGAGAGCACCAGATACAGCGCGGCCATGCGCAAGGCGTCGCGAACGGAAACAGACATGTCGGCAACAAAAGTCCATGAAAAATGATGGGGCATTATAGAGGCAGAAACATGCCGTGACGTCCTATCTGCAAGGGTGACTGGTTTTATTTCCCTGCCAAGGGATAATCAGAGCCTTCCCCTGTGTCTTCGAGGGTTTTGACACCTATGTGGTATTACGGTCTGCTCGACTTGTCGGCCTGGCAACTGGTTGGCGTTACCCTGCTGATGACTCACGTGACCATCATCAGCGTCACCATTTATCTGCACCGCTACTCCGCCCACCGTGCCCTGGAGCTCAATGGCGCGCTCAAGCACTTTTTCCGCTTCTGGCTGTGGCTGACCACGGCGCAGAACACCCGCGAGTGGACAGCAGTGCACCGCAAGCACCACGCCAAGTGCGAAACCCCGGACGACCCGCACAGCCCAGTGCACAAAGGCCTGGGCACGGTGCTGCGCAAAGGCGCCGAACTCTACAGGGAAGAAGCACTCAACCCCGAAACCCTGCGCATCTACGGCAAAAACTGCCCGGATGACTGGATCGAGCGCAATCTCTACTCACGCTACAAACATGGCGGTATCGCCCTGATGGCGGTGCTCGACCTGCTGCTGTTCGGCACTATCGGCATTACCATCTGGGCGGTGCAGATGATGTGGATTCCGTTCTGGGCAGCGGGTGTGGTCAACGGCTTGGGCCATGCGGTGGGCTACCGCAACTTCGAGTGCCGCGACGCTGCTACCAACCTGGTGCCATGGGGCATCGTCATCGGTGGCGAAGAACTGCACAACAACCACCACACCTACCCCAATTCGGCCAAGCTGTCGGTCAAGCGCTGGGAGTTCGATGCCGGCTGGGCCTGGATACGCCTGTTGTGCCTGCTGCGCCTGGCCAAAGTACAGCGGGTGGCGCCTATCGCGCATCGCGTCGAAGGCAAGGCCAACCTGGACATGGACACCACCATGGCCATCCTCAACAACCGTTTCCAGATCATGGCCCAATACCGCAAGCTGGTGATCGGCCCGTTGGTCAAACAGGAACTGGCCAAGGTCGACGCCTCGGTACGCCATCGCTTCCGCCGGGCCAAACGCCTGCTGTCGCGGGAACCCAGCCTGCTCGAAGAGCGTCACCATGTGCGCATCGAGTCCCTGCTTGAGCAGAGCCAGGCACTCAAGACCATCTATGAGAAACGCTTGGCCTTGCAGCAGATCTGGGCCCGTACCAGCGCCAATGGTCACGACATGCTGGCCGCCATGAAAGACTGGGTGCACGAGGCGGAAGCCAGTGGCATTCACGCCCTGCACGACTTCGCAGCGCAGTTGAAAACCTACTCCCTGCGCCCGAACGGCGCCTGAGCACCGTTGATCGGCACGCCCCGCAACGGGGCGTGCACGCTGGAACTTCCCCCCTGAAAAACCACTCAAAGCCGGCACATCGCCCGCGTGGCGGGCCGGTCTTTGGCCGCACGCTTACCCGTCGAGAGCCGCTCCGTGCACATGGCCAAGAACATCCATTCAACGCTGCCCGGCAATTCAGCTCCCGAGGCAGCCCAAATACTGCTGGCCTTGCTGCATGCCCAAGGCGAAGTGGCTCGCCTGAGCGAACGTGAACAGCTCTACAGCTCGTTGCTCGACAGCGTCAACGCGGTGCTCTGGGCGTTCGACTGGGAAACACGCCAGGTGCTCTACGTCAGCCCCGCCTACGAACGCATCTTCGGCCGCCCCACGAGCCTGGTGTTGGCGGACTTCAACGAATGGCGCGACAGCATCTACCCCGATGACCTGGAATACGCCGAGCGCAGCCTGGCCCAGGTGCTGATCAAAGGCGCGGTTGAAGACCGCGAGTACCGCATTCTCAATGCAAACGGCCAGGTACGCTGGCTCAGTGACAAGTGCTACATCAACCAGCAGCAGGAAGGTGACCGGGTGATAATCGTCGGCATTGCCGAAGACATCACCGACAAGAAGCAGCTTGAGGGCGAGCTGCATCGCCTGGCCACCACGGACGTGCTGACCCAGAGCAGCAACCGCCGGCACTTTTTCGAATGTGCAGGCCAAGCCTTCGACAGCGCACGCGAAGACGGCACGCCACTGGCGTTCCTGCTACTGGACATCGATGACTTCAAGCAGATCAACGACAGCTACGGCCATCAGGAAGGCGACCAGGTATTGCAACGCATTGCCGACAGCGGCAAGGCAGTGCTGCGCCGCGGCGACCTGTTCGGGCGTATTGGTGGCGAGGAGTTTGCCGCAGTGTTCCCCGGCTGCAATGCGCAGGTCGCCGAGCAGATTGCCGAGCGCCTGCAGCGCGAGATTCAGCGGCTGAGTTTCAGCCATGGCGAGCAGGTGTATGGAGTGACGGTAAGCCAGGGGCTGACCGGGCTAACGGATGAGGATGACTCACTGGACAGCCTCTTCGCTCGGGCCGATGCAGCGATGTACCGGGCCAAACGGCAGGGCAAGAATCAGATCGTGCGGGGCTGAGCAAGTGGCTGCGCACGGCGGCCCCAAAAAAACTCAGGTCGGCACCTTTTCTTCGGGGACAGGCGGCTCTTCATCTTGCGGTTTTACCTCAGGGTTCTGCACCTTGCGCAACCGGCTCAACTGTGCCAACCCAACCTTGAGCAAGCGCGCGGTCTTGTTGTCGGCCACCTTCTCCAACCCCTGACCCGCCGGCAGCCTTGCCAGTTGCCCTGCCAGGTTCATGGCCAGGATCTCCCGCGAATACACCCCACCGCCCAACTGATAGATTGCTGCGATCAGCTCACGCAGGCCCAGCGGCAAGCGCCAGCGGGTTCGCAGCGCCGAGCCGAATGCTGCACCGAAGTCGCGCAGTGACGCCTGCACCAAGCCATCATGCAGGTCACCACCTGCCAGCCGCCACTCCTGCAGGCAGCGCAGCACCGCAAGGTCACCCAGGCAGTGCAACAGCCCGGCGCAGTAACAAAGCTCTTCATCGAGCTCAAGCATGCGCGCCAGCGAACGAGCGTATTCGGCGGTATGCAGCGACAGGTTCCAGAAATGCGCCGCCTGCTGCGCCAGCAGCGGGTCGCTAAGGCGGGCGCTGCGCTTGAGGGCAAGGCCCAGAATCAGGTTCATGCTCTGCGTGCTGCCAAGCTTGTTCAGCGCCTGCAGCAGGGTCTGCACCGGAGCGTCGCGGTGCAGCGCAGCACTGTTGGCCGCAGCGATCAGTACGGCAGTAACCTGCGGGTCGTTGCGCACTTCCGCTTCGAGCACCTTGAGGTCCAGCCCCTGCGGGTTCAGCGCGCGCTTGATCGCCACCTGCACGTCGGCAAACAGCGGCCCGCCATCGGCGGTGGCGCGGCGCTGCTCAAGGAAGGCCGGCAGGCTCGCCCCTGGCTGCAACGGTGGCACCGGGCAGGCGATCTGCTCACCCACTTCAAGCAGCAGCTCTTCCAGACGCTTGCGCAGGTTGCCCATGTTCAGTGGCTTGCTCAGGTAAGCCGTGGGGTGCAGCGGCAGCGCCTCACGCACGCTGGCACTGTCACTGCGGTTGCTCATGAGAATGAACGGCAACCCCGGCCCCTTGGCGCGCACCTTGCGCAACAGGTCCAGGCCATCGACACCTGCCAGCTCACGGGCAGCGATGATCAGATCAGGCTTGCTGGCCAATGCCGTGAGCGCCTGTGAGCCATCGGCGCACACCTGCAGCCGGGCATCACAGCGCACGCTGAGCAGCATCTCACGCAGCATGTCGCGCACCCAGGGATCGCCTTCGGCAATCAGTACGCAAGGTGGGGTGGGGTCTGCAGCGTTCATGGCCAACTCCTGAATATCCCTGACACGCAATCCGTTGCAGCTTCCAAAGCAAGTCCTGCCACAACCATAGCGCCAAGGGCCTTTAATAGGCACAAAAAAAACCCGCCTAAGCGGGTTTTTTCATGAAGCGTGTCACATCAGGCCAGTTCAGCGAAGCACTCTTCGATGATGGCCAGGCCCTTGTCGAGCAGCTCATCTTCGGCGGTCAGCGGAACCAGGATACGCAGAACGTTGCCGTAGGTACCGCAAGACAGCAGGATCAGACCCTTGTCACGGGCTTTGGCAACCACTTGGGCGACCGCAGCGGCGTTCGGGGTGTGGGTGCCTTTTTCGAAGACTTCCACAGCGATCATCGAGCCCAGACCACGGACGTCGCCAATGATCGGGTGCTTTTCCTGGATCTTGCGCAGGCCAGCGGTCAGGTGCTCACCTACTGCCTTGCTGCGGTCCAGCAGCTTCTCTTCTTCGAACACCTGGATGACGGCCAGAGCCGCAGCACAGGCGATCGGCGAACCGGCGTAAGTACCGCCCAGGCCGCCCGGAGCGATGGCGTCCATGATCTCGGCCTTGCCGCAAACACCGGCCAGCGGGAAGCCGCCAGCAATGGATTTGGCGAAGGTGGTCAGGTCCGGCGCGACGCCCATCTGTTCCATGGCGAAGAAGGTGCCGGTACGGCCCGCACCAGTCTGAACTTCGTCGGCGATCAGCAGAATGCCGTGCTGGTCGCACAGGGCGCGCAGGCGCTTCATCAGCTCTTTAGGCGCTGGCAGGAAGCCGCCTTCGCCCTGTACCGGCTCGAGGATGATCGCGGCGATGTCGCGCGGCTCGGCGTCGTTCTTGAAGATGCGCTCGACCGAAGCGATGGCGTCGTCAACGCTGACACCGTGCAGTTCGCTCGGGAACAGGGCGCGGAAGATACCGCCAGGCATCAGGCCCATGCCTGCGGAGTACGGCACAACCTTGCCGGTCAGGCCCAAGGTCATCATGGTGCGGCCGTGGTAGCCGCCGGTGAAGGCGATCACGCCAGCACGGCCAGTGGCGGCACGGGCGATTTTCACGGCGTTCTCAACGGCTTCGGAGCCGGTGGAAACCAGCAGGGTCTTCTTGTCGAAGTCACCTGGGACCAGCTTGTTGATCTTCTCGCACAGCTCTACGTAAGGCTCGTAAGCCAGTACCTGGAAGCAGGTGTGGCTGACTTTGGTCAGCTGCTCTTGAACAGCGGCAACCACTTTCGGGTGCAGGTGGCCGGTGTTCAGAACTGCGATGCCGCCGGCGAAGTCGATCAGTTCGCGGCCTTCAACGTCGATCACGGTCGAGTTCTTCGCGCTTTCGACGAAGATCGGGTGAATCTGGCCTACGCCACGTGGGACGGCGGCTACACGACGTTGCATCAAGGATTCGTTGGTCTTGCTCATAATGCCCTCATTTGCGCCGATCAGCGGCGCTTTTATTCGGGGGTGGCTGGGAGTGTTCGCGAACAGTATTCGTTGATCGACTGCCGTGAACGCCCTGGCCACCAGGTGCTGCGATGTCAAAAAAGCCAGCGAGACGTCGCTCTCGCGCCCCGCTGGCAGAGGTAAAGCCTTCAGCGCATCAGACGCTGATGCACAGGTACTTGATTTCGAGGTAGTCCTCGATGCCGTACTTGGAACCTTCACGGCCCAGGCCCGAAGCCTTGATACCGCCGAATGGCGCGACTTCGTTGGAGATCAGGCCGGTGTTGATACCCACCATGCCGTATTCCAGCGCCTCGGCAACACGGAACACACGGCTCATGTCGCGGGCATAGAAGTACGAGGCCAGGCCGAACTCGGTGTCGTTGGACATGGCGATGACTTCAGCCTCGTCCTTGAAGCGGAACAGCGGCGCCAGCGGGCCGAAGGTCTCTTCCTTGGCGACGGCAGCGGTCTTCGGCACGTCGACCAGGATGGTCGGCTCGAAGAAGTTGCCTTCGATCAGCTTGCCACCGGACAGCACCTTGGCGCCTTTGGAGACGGCGTCCTCGATGTGTTCCTGAACCTTGGCGACGGCCTTGCCGTCGATCAGCGGGCCAGTGGTGGTGCCGTCTTCCAGGCCGTTACCGATCTTCAGTTTGGCCACAGCAGCCTTGAGCTTCTCGGCGAAGGCATCGTAGACGCCGTCCTGCACATAGATACGGTTGGCGCAAACGCAGGTCTGGCCGTTGTTGCGGTACTTGGAGATGATCGCGCCTTCTACCGCCTTGTCCAGGTCGGCATCGTCGAACACGATGAACGGGGCGTTGCCACCCAGCTCCAGGGAAACCTTCTTGATGTCCTTGGCACATTCTTCCATCAACTGGCGACCGATTTCGGTCGAGCCGGTGAAGGACAGTTTGCGCACCAGGGAGTTGCCGGTCAGCTCGCCGCCAACTTCGCCAGCGCTGCCGGTCACCACGCTCAGCACGCCAGCCGGGATGCCGGCACGGGTAGCCAGCTCGACCAGGGCCAGGGCAGAGTACGGGGTTTGCGAAGCAGGCTTGAGCACCATGGTGCAGCCAGCGGCCAGGGCCGGGCCGGCTTTACGGGTGATCATCGCCGCCGGGAAGTTCCACGGGGTGATGGCCGCGGTAACGCCGATCGGCTGCTTGATGACGATCAGGCGCTTGTCAGGCTGGTGGCCCGGGATGGTATCACCGTAGACGCGCTTGGCTTCTTCGGCGAACCACTCGATGAACGAGGCTGCGTAGGCGATTTCGCCCTTGGCTTCGGCCAGTGGTTTGCCTTGTTCGGTGGTCATCAGGCGAGCCAGGTCGTCCTGGTTCTCGATCATCAGTTCGAACCAGCGACGCAGCTTGTTCGAGCGCTCTTTGGCGGTCAGTGCACGCCAGGCCGGCAGGGCCTTGTCGGCAGCTTCGATGGCGCGGCGGGTTTCCGCAGAGCCCATCTTCGGCACGGTACCGATGACTTCACCTGTGGCCGGGTTGGTCACATTGATGGTCTGGCCGCTGTCCGCATCCAGCCATTCACCGTTGATGAAGGCTTGCTGGCGGAACAACTGAGCGTCTTTGAGCTGCATGTCGGCTTCCCGAATTGTTGATTGTTGAAAAGCGCCCAAGGCAGGGCATCGAGCGTTTGAAATCTCAAACGAATGCTAAGCGGCTGCTGGGGTATAGGACAATAGGCTGTTCGAAAAAAAGAACGAATGGTTGCACAGCCTATCCGAAAGCTGCCGGCAGGAACCCCTACAGGGTAGACGAATGCGCGCAGGCAAATGTGAGGGGAGGACCAACCGACACCCCTCACCGTGAAACAGACTACTACCAGCCCGGCAAGATCCCGAAACCTTTCGCTTACGCTCGAACCAGCCCCACTGGCTAGCCTTCATGAGGAACTCATCACTTGGCACGGACGCCGCCATGCACAACCCCGACGATCGATCCCTCGACATCAAGCGCGTGCTGGACACGCTGCAAGCCGACCAGCGCCTGAGCGCCAACGACGCCAGGCAGGTACTCGAACACGCCACCTCACAGCCACTTCGCCATCCGCTCGAAACCATAGCGGCCCTGGGCCTCGAAGACCGCCAGCACCCCGGCCAGCGCCTGCATCTGGACTGCCTGTGCCAATGGCTCGCCAGAAAAGTCGGCCAGCCTTACCAGCGCATCGACCCACTGCAACTCGACCTGTCGCAGGTCAACGGGCTGATATCGCCAGCATTCGCCCATCGCCACGGCATACTCATCCTGGCCAGCGACAGCCTGGGCATCACCGTGGCCAGTGCGCAGCCTTACCAGTGTGACTGGCAAACCGATCTGGCCCGCAGCCTGGGCAGGCCGATCCGCCGTGTGCTCGCCAGCCCCCTGCAGTTGCGCCAGGTGGGCCAGTCGCTGTTTCGCCTCGCCCACTCGGTGCAAGGTGCCCAGCATCAGCAGTCAGCAAGCCTCGGTGAGCTCGAGCAATTGCTGGAGCAGGACAAGCGCCAGGGCAACGCCACGGCAGACGACGCGCATATCGTGCACATCGTCGACTGGCTGCTGCAGTACGCTGTCGAACAGCGCGCCAGTGACATCCATCTTGAGCCACGCCGCGAGCAGGGCCGGTTGCGCTATCGCATAGACGGCCTCCTGCATACGGTCTACGCCTTCCCGGCCAGCGTGACCCTGGCCGTCGTCAGCCGCCTGAAGCACTTGGGCCGCATGGATGTCGCGGAAAAACGCCGGCCGCAGGATGGCCGTGTGAAGAGCAGCCTGCCAGGTGGCCACGAGGTGGAATTGCGCCTGTCTACGCTGCCCACCCCCTTTGGCGAAAAGCTGGTACTGCGCTTGTTCGACCCACAACAGCTACAGGAAGACTTCGACCGCCTGGGCCTGGAAGGTGAACAACTGCAGCAGTGGCAGGCCCTGCTGCAGCGCCGTCATGGCATTCTTTTGGTCACCGGCCCTACCGGTTCAGGCAAGACCAGCACGCTGTACGCGAGCCTGAAGTGGCTGGCCACGCCCGAGGTCAACCTGTGCACCATCGAAGACCCGATCGAACGCCTGGAGCCGGCTTTCAATCAATTACAGGTGCAGCCGGCACTGGACCTCAGCTTCGCCAACGGCGTACGCGCGCTGCTGCGCCAAGATCCTGACATCATCATGATCGGCGAGATCCGCGATCGCGAGACGGCGCTGGTAGCCGTGCAAGCTGCCCTTACCGGGCACCTGGTGCTCTCGACCCTGCACACCAACGACAGCTGTGGCGCCATCACCCGCCTGCTGGAACTGGGCGTGCCCGATTACCTGATCAAGGCCTCCCTGAGCGGGGTGATGGCGCAGCGCCTGGTGCGCTTGCTGTGCCGTGACTGTCAGGGCTGCGCATCATCGGCCAGCGGCCAGCCTTGCCTGCTGTGCCGGGGCACCGGCTTTCATGGCCGAACGGGCGTGTTCGAGCTGCTGGTCCCAAGTGAAAGCCTGCGCGCCCGGATAGGCGCAGGGGCGGACCTTGCCAGCTTGCAGCGACAGGCATTGAGCGAAGGGTTGCTGGACCTGAAACGCTGCGGGGAGGCAAAGGTGGCCAGTGGGCTGACCTGCCAAGAGGAAGTGCTGCGGGTCTGCGCATAAGCAAAAAACCCTTGTTTTCTGGGAACTTACACCCCTCAGACTCAATCAAATCGGGCTCCATCAGCCCTCACCCTTCGAGGTGTTTCATCATGCGTCTCCCAACCGCCATCGCAGCCGCTGCCCTGCTTTCGCTGCCCATTGGCTCCGCCATGGCCGATACCTTCTGGCGCAACGTGATTTCTTCCGGCGCGACTACGGCATCGACTTACCTGACCTCCAGGGACCACAAGCTGGTCGTCGCGGCGCAGGATGACGCCGGCAGCTTCGTTGCCAGTGAAGGTGCTATTCGTGGGCCGTTCCTGGAGGCGGCAATGCGCCAGGTGCGGGCTGAGAACCCAGGCATGCAAGCCAGCGACATGGAACTGGCCAATGCCATCCTGGCCAGGAACGCGGTAGCCGAGTAAGCCCCCTGGGGCTGCTGTGCAGCCCCAACTTCAACTCAGCGATACGCCTCCACCGGTACGCACGCACAGAACAGGTTCCTGTCCCCATACACGTTGTCGACCCGGTTCACCGCCGGCCAGTACTTGTGCTGGCGCACGTGAGCGCTGGGGGCTACAGCCTGCTCAAGGCTGTAAGGCCGGCTCCACGGTGCCAGCACATCGGCCAGGGTATGTGGCGCATGTTTGAGCGGGTTGTCTTCCGCTGGCCAGTTACCCTGCTGCACCTCACCGATCTCCGCACGGATCGCCAGCATGGCCTCGACGAACCGGTCCAGCTCGGCTTTCGACTCGCTCTCTGTCGGTTCGACCATCAAGGTCCCGGGCACCGGGAATGACATGGTCGGGGCATGGAAGCCATAGTCCATCAGGCGCTTGGCCACATCCTCTTCAGTTATCCCGGTAATTGCCTTGAGCGGCCGCAGATCAAGAATGCACTCGTGCGCCACCCGCTGGTTTCGGCCTCTGTACAGCACCGGGAAAGCCCCACCAAGCTGGCTGGCCAGGTAGTTGGCCGACAGGATGGCCACTTCGCTCGCATCGGCCAGTTGCGGCCCCATCATGGCGATATACATCCAGCTGATCGGCAAGATACTCGCGCTGCCCCAAGGCGCGGCGCTGACCGCGCTGTTGTTCGGGTCCAGGCCCGGCACCGGCACCACCGGATGACTGGCGACGAACGGCTTGAGGTGTGCACGGATGCCAATCGGCCCCATCCCGGGGCCGCCGCCACCGTGCGGGATGCAGAAGGTCTTGTGCAGGTTCATGTGCGAGACATCGGCGCCGATGTCAGCCGGCCGCGTGAGACCGACCTGGGCGTTGAGGTTGGCGCCGTCCATGTAGACCTGGCCACCGTGCTGGTGCACCACCTCACATATTTCCCGGATGCCCTCCTCATACACACCATGTGTCGACGGGTAGGTAACCATGAGGCAGGACAGCCGCTCGCCTGCAGCCTTGGCCTTGGCTTTGAGGTCGTCGAGGTCAACGTTGCCGTCGTCATCGCAGTCGACGATCACCACTTCCATGCCAGCCATCTGCGCTGAAGCAGGGTTGGTGCCGTGGGCCGACGAAGGGATCAGGCACAGCGTGCGCTGGGGCTGATGACGGCTGCGGTGGTAACGGGTGATTGCCATCAGCCCGGCGTATTCGCCCTGGGCACCCGAGTTGGGTTGCATGCAGATCGCATCAAAACCGGTAATAGCGCACAGCCAGCGCTCCAGCTCATCGATCATCGCTTTGTAGCCTGCGACCTGAGCATCGGGCGCAAAGGGATGAAGCAGAGCGAATCCGGGCCAGGTGATGGGGATCATTTCGCTGGTGGCGTTGAGCTTCATGGTGCAGGAACCCAGCGGGATCATCGATTGGTTCAGCGCCAGGTCCTTGTTTTCCAGCTGCTTGAGGTAGCGCAGCATCTGCGTTTCGCTGTGATGCAGGTTGAACACCGGGTGGGAGAGGAACGGCGTGCGCCGTTCCAGAGCGGCCGGAATACCCCCTGTCAGAACCTGCTGGTCAAGCGCGGTGACCTCAAGGCCATGATCCACGCCAAGAAAGATGTCGAACAGCCGAAGCACGGTTTCTTCGCTGCACGTTTCGTCCAGGCTCACACCCAGATGGCCGCGGCCCAGAATGCGCAAGTTGATGCACGCCGCTTGCGCACTTTCGATGATGGCCGCCTGGGCACCGCCGACATCCAGGGTAAGTGTGTCGAAGAAATGCGGGTTAAGGCGTTTGATGCCCTTGGCCTCAAGGCCCGCGGCGAGCACGACGGTCAGCCGGTGCACGCGCTGTGCAATGCGCTGCAAGCCTTCAGGGCCGTGGTACACCGCATAGAAGCCGGCGATGTTGGCCAGCAGTACCTGGGCGGTGCAGATGTTGGAGTTGGCTTTTTCGCGGCGGATGTGTTGCTCGCGGGTCTGCAGGGCCATTCGCAGTGCGGTGTTGCCACGGGCATCACGCGACACACCGATGATGCGCCCCGGCATCGCCCGCTTGTAGTCTTCGCGGCAGGCGAAATAGGCCGCATGCGGGCCGCCATAGCCCATCGGCACGCCAAAGCGCTGGGTCGAGCCAAGCACCACGTCTGCGCCAAGCTCGCCCGGCGGCGTGAGTAGCACCAGGCTCAACAGGTCTGCCGCCACGCATGCCAAGGCATGCTGGCCGTGCAACTGGTCAATCAGCGGGCGCAGGTCACGCACTTCCCCATGAGTATCCGGGTACTGCAGCAAAGCGCCGAATACTTGGTGCTGGCCAAGGTTATCCACAGCGTCGACGATCAGCTCGAAACCAAAACCTTCAGCCCGGGTTCGCAACACGGACAGTGTCTGCGGGTGACAGTGTTCATCGGCAAAGAAGGCATTGCTCTTGTTGCGCGCCACGCGTTTGGCCAAGGCCATGGCTTCGGCTGCGGCGGTGGCTTCATCGAGCAGTGAGGCATTGGCCAGGGCCAGGCCGCTCAGGTCGATGACCATTTGCTGAAAGTTGAGCAGCGCTTCCAGCCGGCCTTGGGCGATTTCTGGCTGGTAAGGCGTATAGGCGGTGTACCAGCCGGGGTTCTCCAGCACGTTGCGCAGGATGACGGTTGGCGTGACGGTGCCGTGGTAACCCATGCCGATCAGGCTGGTCCACACCTGGTTCTGCTCGGCATAACCGGCGAGCTTGGCCAAGGCAGCCTGTTCATCCAGGGCGGGGGGCAGGTCGAGGGCGCGGTTGAAGCGGATATCCGGCGGGACGGTCTGTTCGATCAGCTCGCTGCGGCTACTCAAGCCCAGGGCGTTGAGCATGGCCTGCTGCTCGGAGGCATCTGGCCCCAGGTGGCGACGCAGGAATGGGTTGAGCTCTTGCAGTTGATGCAGGGATGGCGACTGGGACATGACGACGCTCTCTTCCTAGACCAGGCCTCGTGGAGACTTATAAGTCTAGGAAGGATTGCCGATACTGCGGGAAAACTTGCTTCGCCAGTACCGGCCTCATCGCCGGCAAGCCGGCGATGAGGCCAGAAGGCTCACTCGCCGATAGCGGCTTTGTAACCGGCAGCGTCCAGCAGCTTGTCCAGTTCGGCCTTGTCGCTTGGCTTGAGCTTGAAGATCCAGGCGCCGTAAGGCTCTTCGTTGAGCAGCTCCGGGCTGTCGGCCAGGTCTTCGTTGACCGCGATCACTTCGCCACCCACCGGGGCATAGATATCCGAAGCGGCCTTGACCGACTCGACCACGCCAGCAGCATCGCCAGCAGCGAATACTTTGCCAACCTCTGCCAGTTCCACGAACACCACATCACCCAGGGCCTCTTGAGCGTGGTCGCTGATGCCCACGGTCACAGTACCGTCGGCTTCCAGGCGCGCCCACTCGTGGCTTTCGGCAAAACGCAGATCGGCGGGGATATTGCTCATGTCTTGTATTCCTCGATTGGGTCAGCGGTCGGCCCGCCGTTGATTGTTCAGATCAGAATCTTGCCGTGACGCACGAAGGTCGGTTTGACCACCCGCACCGGGTACCACTTGCCGCGAATCTCGACCTCGGCACGATCGCCGGTGGCCATGGGCACGCGCGCCAGGGCAATGGATTTGCTCAGCGTAGGAGAGAAACTACCACTGGTGATCTCCCCTTCGCCAATGCCGGCAACGCGAACCACCTGATGGGCGCGCAAAACACCGCGTTCCTCCAGCACCAGGCCGACCAGCTTGTCCTGCACGCCGCGCTCGATTTCCGCCAGCAGGCCAGCGCGGCCGATGAAATCACGCTCGGCCGGCTCCCAGGCGATGCTCCAGCCCAGGTTGGAGGTAAGCGGGGTGTGGTCTTCGTCGATATCCTGGCCGTACAGGTTCATGCCGGCCTCCAGGCGCAAGGTGTCGCGGGCGCCAAGGCCACTGGGGGCGATGCCAGCGCCGACCAGGTCGTTGAAAAAGGCCACGGCCTCATGGCCCGGCAGGATGATTTCCAACCCGTCCTCACCGGTGTAACCGGTGCGGGCAATGAACCAGTCGCCCTCGCCAAGCCCTTCGAACGGGCGCAGCTCACGGATAAGCGCAGCGCGCGAAGCGCTGAGCAAGGCTGCGACTTTCTCGCGGGCCTGGGGGCCCTGGATGGCGAGAATGGCCAGGTCGGGGCGCACCTTGAAACCGACCGAGAAGCCGGTACTGTGGGCCTCCAGCCACGCCAGTACATTGGCGCGGGTAGCGGCATTGGTGATCAGCCGGTAGCCATTTTCCGTGCGGTAGACGATCAGGTCATCGATAATTGCGCCCTGTTCGTTGAGCAACGGGCTGTACAGCGCCTTGCCGACACCCCCAAGGCGGGCAACGTCGTTGGCCAGCAAGCGCTGCAGCCAGACGGTGGCATCGGTGCCATCGATGTCGATCACGGTCATGTGGGAAACATCGAACACCCCACAGTCACTGCGCACCTGATGGTGCTCTTCAACTTGCGAGCCGTAGTGCAGCGGCATGTCCCAGCCACCGAAATCGACTGTCTTGGCGCCTAGCGCCAGGTGCAAGTCGTACAAAAGCGTGCGCTGTCCCATGGGTTTCTCCTTCCGGGCGTGGCGAAGCGGCGGCGGTCGATGACGTTTGGTTGTCAGCTCTTCTTGTAGGACCCGTCGCGCGAATGCCGCGCATTGTAGCCGCAAGGGCGCGGGCTGGCACCCTCAGTGACTGTGACCGGGGCGCCTGGCTGAACGACGAATCAGGCCGATGACCGGCAGCAGGCCAACCAGCACCAAGGTCAAGGCGGGCAGTGAGGCACGCGCCCACTCGCCTTCACTGGTCATCTCGAACACCCGTACGGCGAGGGTATCCCAGCCGAAGGGCCGCATCAGCAAGGTCGCGGGCATTTCCTTGAGCACATCGACGAAGACCAGCAGTGCGGCGCTGAGGGCACCAGGGACCAGCAGCGGCATATACACTTTGAAAAACAATCTCGCCCCTCCGACACCCAGGCTCCGTGAAACCTCGGGCAACGACGGGCGGATGCGCTCCAGGCTGCCTTCCAGTGGCCCATAGGCCACGGCGATGAAACGTACCAGATAGGCCACCAGCAATGCCGCCAGGCTGCCCAGCAGCAATGGCTTGCCTGCCCCACCCAGCCAGCTCGACAGAGGGATCACCAGGTGGTTGTCCAGGTAGCTGAAGGCCAGCATGATCGACACCGCCAGCACCGAGCCGGGCAAGGCGTAGCCCAGGTTGGCCAGGCCAACCCCGGCACGGATGCCGCCGGTCGGCGCCTGACGCCGGGCAAATGCCAGCAGCAGTGCGACGCTCACCGTGATCAAGGCTGCCAGGGCGCCCAGGTACAAGGTGTGCAGCACCAGGCCAACATAGCGCTCGTCCAGGTCATGCCGCCCCCGGTGCCAGAACCATACCAGCAACTGCAGCAGCGGGATGACGAAGGCACAGGCAAATACCAGCAGGCACCAGCCACTGGCCAGCAGTGCCTTCAGACCGCGCAGGTGATAGAGGGCCTGACCCCGCGGGCGTTCGTTTGAGCTGCGCGAGGCGCCACGAGCTCGGCGCTCTCCGTACAGCACCAGCATTACCGCCAGCAATAGCAGGCTGGCCAGCTGAGCCGCGCTGGACAGGCTGAAGAAGCCGTACCAGGTCTTGTAAATGGCGGTGGTGAACGTGTCGAAATTGAACACCGCCACCGCGCCGAAATCTGCCAAAGTCTCCATCAGGGCCAGCGCAATGCCTGCGCCGATGGCCGGCCTCGCCATGGGCAGCGCAACCCGCCAGAAAGCTTGCAGCGGCGAAAGACCCAACACCCGCGCCGCTTCCATGAGCCCCTTGCCCTGGGCCAGGAATGCCGTGCGTGCGAGCAGGTAGACATAGGGATAGAACACCAGCACCAGCACGACAATCACCCCGCCGGTGGAGCGCACCCGCGGCAGGCGCATGGGCCCGAACACTTCACGCAAGGCGCTTTGCACTGGGCCGGCGAAATCAAGCAGGCCGACGAAGACGAACGCCAAGACATAGGCAGGGATGGCAAACGGCAGCATCAGTGCCCAGTCCAGCCAGCGCCTGCCGGGGAACTCGCAAAGGCTGGTGAGCCAGGCCAGGCTCACGCCAAGCACCGTGACGCCTACGCCTACGCCCGCCACCAGGGTGAGCGTGTTGCCGAGCAGGCGGCTCATCTGGGTGTCGAGCAGGTGCGACCAGATCTGCACGTCGATCGACTGCCAGGACAGCAGCAAGACGCTCAAGGGCAAGAGCACGAGTGCGGCAGTCAGGGTGACCGGGAGGTACCAGCGGCGTTGGGGAGCGTGGGGCAAGGCAACTGTCTCTGTGGCAGATGGCAACCGCTGAGCGGGCTTGCCACGCGAAGGGGCCCTTGTGGGCCCCTGCAGGATAAAGCCTGGGGCTTAGTTCCAGCCAGCCCGATCCATCAAGCGAATGGCCTCGGCCTGGCGTTTGCCTGCCACCTCGACCGGGATGCTGTCAGCCTTGAAGCTGCCCCATGCCGCGACCTCGTCCGATGGCTTGACCTTCGGGTTGGCCGGGAACTCCTGGTTGATGTCGGCGAACAGCTTCTGCGCCTGCTCACCGGTCATCCACTCCACCAGCTTCTTGGCCGCCTCCGGATGCGGTGCGTGCTTGGTCAGGCCGATGCCGGACAGGTTGACGTGCACGCCTCGGTCGCCCTGGTTAGGCCAGAAGATCTTCACCGGCAAGTTCGGGTTCTGCTTGTGCAGGCGGCCGAAGTAGTAAGTGTTCACCACCCCCACATCGCACTGGCCGGCCTCGATGGCCTGGATTACCGAGTTGTCATCGGAGAACACGTCGGTAGACAGGTTGTTGACCCAGCCTTTGACGATCTGTTCGGTCTTGGCCTCGCCATGGTTCTCGATCAGCGTGGCGGTCAGCGACTGGTTGTAGACCTTCTTTGCCGTGCGCAGGCACAGACGCCCTTCCCACTGCTTGTCGGCCAGTGCCTCGTAGGTGCTCAGCTCTGCGGGTTTGACCCGCTCGGTGGAGTAGATGATGGTCCGCGCGCGCAGGCTCAGGCCAGTCCAGTCATGGGACGAGGCGCGGTATTGAGCGGGGATGTTCTGGTCGATGATGGCCGACTTGATAGGCTGCAGGATGCCCATCTGCTCGGCCTGCCACAGGTTACCGGCATCGACGGTCAGCAGCAGGTCGGCCACCCCGTTCTCGCCCTCGGCCTTGATGCGCTGCATCAGCGGGGCTTCCTTGTCGGTGATGAACTTGATCTTGACGCCGGTCTCGGCGGTGTAGGCGTCGAACACCGGCTTGATCAGCTCGTCGATGCGCGAGGAGTACACCACTACTTCGTCCGCCGCCTGGGCGGTGCCACCGAACAGCGTCAGGGCCAGGGCGGCCAGTAGGGGCTTGCGTGGCAACATGGGATGCACTCCTCGAATCGTATGAGAGGCGCAAATGGTAGTGAATCCCATTTTCCGGCTCACCTACCCAGCCGTTACCAGATGTTGCAAGAGCACGCGAACGCCTGCAGGAGCGGCCTCGTGTCGCGAAAGGGCCGCAAAGCGGCCCAACAATCTCAAGGTCTGGCCAGCTCCGGCAAGTCCCCGGAAAGCCCCAACGCCTGGCGCACGAACAGCGCCTTGGCCTCCGGCATCTGCTGCACCAGCTTCAGACCGCTGTTACGCAACCAGCGCAACGGCAGCGGGTTGGCCTGGAACAGCCGCTCGAAGCCCTCCATCGCCGCCATCAATGCCAGGTTGTGTGGCATGCGTCGGCGCTCATAACGGCTGAGCACTTTCACATCCGCCAGCCGTTCACCCCGCTCGCAGGCGTTCACCAACACCTCAGCCAGCACCGCTGCATCGAGAAAGCCCAGGTTCACGCCCTGCCCCGCCAACGGATGAATGGTGTGCGCGGCATCGCCGATCAATGCCAGCCCCTCGTCCACGTACCGCTTGGCGTGGCGCTGGCGCAACGGCACGCAAACCCGAGGGTCGGCGTGCAGCACTTGGCCCAGGCGCCCCTCGAATCCACGCTCCAGGGCCTTGAGGAAAGCTTGATCATCCAGCGCCATGAGCTGCTCGGCCTGCTCGGGCGTGGTCGACCACACGATCGAGCACCAGCCCTGCTGGCCGTCTCGCGACAAGGGCAGGAAGGCCAGCGGCCCTTCGTCGGTGAAGCGCTGCCAGGCGGTAGCCTGGTGTGCAGCACTGCAGCGCACGCTGGTGACGATAGCGTGGTGCAGGTAATCCCACTCACGGGTCTGGCAGCCGGCCAGGCGCCGCACCGCCGAATTGGCACCGTCGGCAGCCACCACCAGCGGTGCCCGCAGGCGGCGGCCATCGGCCAGGGTCAGCAGCCACTCATCGCCAGAGCGGCGCATCTGCTCCAGGCGGGCGTTGGGCAGCAGGCCGATATCGCTGTCATGCAGGCGCTCCAGCAGGCCATCCTGCACTACCCGGTTTTCGACGATATGGCCAAGCACCTGCGCGTGCACGCTGGCGGCGGAAAAGTGAATCTGCCCAGTGCCGCTGCCGTCCCAGACATGCATGTCCGAGTAGGGCGAAACACGCCGTTTGGCGATTTCTTCCCAGGCGCCCAAACGCTCGAGGATGCGCTGGCTGGCCGCCGAGAGGGCGCTGACCCGCGCCTCGAACGGCGCATCGCCGTCAAACGGCTTCACCGTCAGCGAACCACCGTCGAGCAGGAGTATCTCCAGGCCACTGTGGCGCAACGCCAAGGCCAAGGCGCTGCCGACCATACCGGCACCGACAATCAACAGATCTGCGCGCATTTCCATGCCTTACGCCTGCCTCGCTTGCGGCTTGAGCCGCACGTATAGGGTTTTATCGACCCGCGCCACCAGCTCGCCGGCACCGTCGCGGACATCGACCTGCAAACGTGGCAGGTATTTCTTGCCGCTGGCGGTCTGCTGGCGGATCTCGTCCAGCAGTGCGTCTTCGATGTGGAAATCGGCATACACCGGGCCTTTGCCCGGTGCGATGAAGTCAATGCTGGCTGCCTTGTCCCAGACGATGTACTCACGGCCCAGCAGTTCGATCAGCAATAGCATGTAGAACGGATCGACCATCGAATACAGGCTACCGCCAAACTGGGTACCGACGTAGTTGCGGTTCCAGCGGTTCAGCTTCATGCGCACCCTGACACTGCGCATGTCTGGGCTGATGTGCTGAATGCGAATGCCAGCGCCCAGGTACGGTGGGTAAAGGTTCAGCAGCCAGCGCAACATGCGCGCCCGGCGCGCCAGCTTGCGCGGGTTGCTCATGCCTGCCCCCGCGGATCAGGGCGGGTGCCCAGGCCCATGGCCTGGCGGGCGAACCAGCTTTTGGCCGGCGGCAGCAAGTCGAGCCCAAGCAAGCCGATGTTGCGCCCGGCGGCCAGCAACGGCTGATTACTGCCGAACAGGCGGGTAACCTGGTCGGAGAAACCGATGGTCATGGCCTGGTCGAGTTGCTGGCGTTGATGGTACGCCTGCAGGGTCGCCAGATCGCCTGGCTGCTGCGGGCCGGCCAGCAGCGCATCGGCCAGCGACTGCACATCGCGCAGCGACAGGTTGAAACCCTGCCCGGCAATGGGGTGCAGGCTGTGCGCGGCATTGCCCAGTACCACCAGATGCGGGCGCACCTGCTCTTGGGCTTCGACCAGTGCCAGCGGGTACAGATGCCGTGCGCCGACCTGGCGCAGGGCGCCGAGGCGATAGCCGAATACATCCTGCAGCTCGCGCAGGAAGCTGCGTTCGTCGATCTCGGCCAAGCGCTTGGCGTCCATACCCTGACGGGTCCAGACCAACGCACAGCGGTTCTCGGGCAGCGGCAGCAATGCCATGGGGCCTTGCTCGGTAAAGCGCTCGAAGGCTTGCCCGCGATGGGACTCGCCCGGGGTAATGTTGGCGATCAGGGCGCTCTGCTCGTAGGGCGTGCGGCGCACATGGATGCCCAGTTGCTCGCGCAACCCGGAGCGGCCACCGTCGGCCAGCACTGCCAGGTCGCACTCAAGGGCGGTGTCATCGTCCAGCTGCAAGCGATAACCACCGGCGACGGCCTGCATCGCCTTCACTTCGGCCGGGCAGCGCCAGCTCACCACCTCGCTGTCCAGCCCTTGCCAAAGGCACTGACCAAGCCAGGCGTTCTCGACCACGTAGCCCAACGCTGGCACGCCCTCCTCCAGCGCATCGAGGCGGGTGGAGCCAAAGCGCCCACGGTCCGAGACCTGGATCTGCCGGATCGGCTCGGCACGAGGGCTGATGCCCTGCCACACGCCCAGGTGCTGGTAGATCTGCCGGGTACCGAACGAAAGCGCTGAGGAGCGCGCATCATAGCTGGGCTGGAAGCTGTCGCCCGGGGCGAATGGCTCGATCAGCAGGATCTTCCAGCCACGCGCCTTGGCCCCAGCCTGCAGGGCCAGCGCAAGGCTGGCACCGACCAGGCCGCCACCAATGATCGCCAGGTTGACTCGGTTCATGCAGCGTCCTTACGGGCCGCCTGCATAAGCGCCTCGATCTCGGCGACCGTCCTGGGCACGCCCGAAGTCAGAATTTCACAGCCTTGCCTGGTCACCACCACGTCGTCCTCGATCCTTACGCCGATGCCGCGCCATTTCTTCGCGACCTGCTGATTGTCGGCGGCAATGTAGATACCCGGTTCGACGGTCAGCGCCATGCCAGGCTCCAGCACCCGCCACTGGCCGCCGACCTTGTATTCGCCCACATCGTGCACGTCCATGCCCAGCCAGTGCCCGGCACGGTGCATGTAGAAGGCCCGATACGCTTCACTTTCGATCAGCGCCTGCACCTTGCCCTTGAGCAGGCCCAGCTCCACCAGGCCCTCGGTGATCACCCGCACGGTCGCTTCATGGGCGTGGTTCCAGTGCTTGCCTGGGGCAATCTCGGCGAAAGCGGCGGCCTGGGCCTTGAGCACCAGTTCATAGACGGCCTTTTGCTCAGGCGAAAACCGCCCGCTGACCGGGAAGGTGCGGGTGATGTCGCTGGCATAGCAATCGATTTCGCAACCGGCGTCGATCAGCACCAGGTCACCGTCCTTGAGCGCGGCATTGTTCTCCTGATAGTGCAGGATACAGCCATTGCGGCCGGCAGCGACGATCGACCCGTAGGCTGGCATTCTTGCCCCGCCTTTACGGAACTCGTAGTCCAGCTCGGCTTCCAGGCTGTACTCGTGCAGCCCCGCCCGGCAGGCCTGCATGGCCCGCACATGGGCACGCGCGGAAATTTCTGCAGCGGCGCGCATCACTTTCACTTCCGCCGCCGATTTATACAGACGCATGTCGTGCAGCAGATGATCCAGGGCAACGAACTCGTTCGGTGGCTGGGCGCCAAGGCGCGCCTTGGAGCGGATCACGTTGATCCAGTCCATCAGCCGACGGTCGAACTCGGGGTTGCTGCCCATGGCGCTGTAGACCCGTTCGCGACCTTCGATGAGGCCCGGCAGGATCTCGTCGATGTCGGTGATCGGGAAGGCATCGTCCGCGCCAAAGTCGCGGATGGCACCTTCCTGGCCGGCACGCAGGCCGTCCCACAGCTCGCGCTCAGGGTTACGCTCGCGGCAGAACAGCACGTACTCGCCATGCTCGCGCCCCGGGATCAGCGCGATCACCGCCTCCGGCTCCGGGAAGCCGCTCAGGTACTGGAAATCGCTGTCCTGGCGGTAGACGTGCTCGACATCGCGGTTGCGAATGGCGACTGCGGCAGCCGGCAGGATGGCAATGCTGTTGGGGACCATCTGCGCCATCAGCGCCTTGCGCCGACGGGCATATTCGGCCTTGGGTATGTGGCTCATGGGCAGGACTACCCCCGGTTGATCAGTGCAGCGAAGGTTTTGGCGCAGGCGCGGCCGGCGCGGCCAGCTCTGTGTACAGCAGCAGCGGCGCAACGCGCAGATACTCCATGACTTCCATGTAATCGCTTTCGCCGTCCTCGGATTCTTCCAGTGCTTCGTGGACCTGGGAAATGGCCACCAGGTCCTGGAGCACTTCCTTGGCATCGGTGGACAGGTCCTTGCCGCCAGCGTTGAGCCCGAAGCCGGCGATGAAGCCCTGGCACCACTGGCCCAGCGCCGTGGCACGCTCGGTCAGCGCGGTTTCGTCGCTTGGCAGCAGCAGAACGATCGCAATGTCCTCGCCGGTCAGCTCGGCCTTGACCATCTCTTGCAGGCCGATCAATGCAGCGCGCACATTGTCTTCAGGTTCGTTTTCCAGCACCCCGGCAGCGTCGGCCAGCCAGGCATCGGCCTCGAAGCCGGCACCGGCGCAACTGCGGCCGATCAGCAGGCCGTGCAGCTCGGCGGGGGAAACAGGGTGGCCGTTGCTCGAGAGCAGTGCGGCGAATGCGGTGTAGGGCGATTGGGTATTAGGCATGGGCGGCTAGGCGCCAGACGGCGCATTTGACTAGAATGAAGGCCTTGTATCCTAGCACCGGCAGGCGCGCCAAGACCATCGGCACTGGCCGTCACCGCTCAGGGAGAGGCATGATCGACGGGTGATTCAATGACGGAGCGAATCGAGTGCAACCCACGCAAGAGAACGACCTGCAAGCATTGATGAGCCGGTTCGAGTCGCTGATCGAGCGCGTCGAGCAACTTAAACGGCAAAATGCACTCCTAGTAGCTCAGGAAAAATCCTGGCGCGAAGAGCGCGCCCACCTCATCGAAAAGAACGAGATCGCCAAGCGCAAGGTCGAGTCGATGATCTTACGCCTCAAGGCCCTGGAGCATGACTCATGAGTTCAAGCAATAGCGTCACCGTGCAGATCCTGGACAAGGAATACTCGATCATCTGCCCGCCGGAAGAACGCAACAACCTGGTCAGCGCCGCACGCTACCTGGACGGCAAGATGCGCGAGATCCGCAGCAGCGGCAAGGTGATCGGTGCTGATCGGATCGCGGTCATGGCCGCATTGAACATCACCCACGAGATGCTCCACCGCCAGGAAGACCGCACCGACGCCCCCGCTGGCAGTGCCACCCGCGAACAGGTCCGCGACCTGCTCGATCGCGTCGACAAGGCTTTGTCCGACGACACGGATACCAAAATCGGCTGAGGTTGGTATACTGGCGCCACTCCCTGGGGGATGCGCCAGTCGGTTATGTCCCTGAGCCGATACGCACAACCACGGGGGTTGCACGCTGGGGCCGGTGTGCATGTCCGCCCGACGGAAAGCCTTAACGCCCCCTGCAATCTCCACCTTGAACTTTCGGGTTCAAGGGCTACACCGATAGCGGTCTTATCGGGGAGCCTGATTTCGACTGCCCGCCCACCCCGGCGGGCAGTTCTCGCTTTTAGCTTCGACACCTGGGAACGCCCGTGCCATGACCGACACCGCGCCGCTAACCCGCCCCCAGCTTCGTCGCCTGCTTCGCAATGCCCGCCGCGCACTCACGCCAGCCCAGCAACGCCAAGCCTCCCTTGGGCTGTATCGGCAGCTGGCGCAAAACCCGCTGTTCCGCCGCGCACGGCACATTGCCCTGTACCTGCCCAACGACGGTGAAATCGACCCGCAGTTGCTACTGCGCGAGGCGCAACGCCGTGGCAAACGTACCTACCTGCCGGTACTGCACGCATGGCCGCGTACGCGCATGGTGTTCCAGCGGTTCGAGCAAGGGGAAAAGCTCAAGCGCAACCGTTTCCGTATTCCAGAGCCACTGACTGACCGCAAGCGCCAGCGCCCGATCTGGTCGCTGGACCTGATTCTGCTGCCACTGGTGGGCTTCGATGAAGCCGGCGGGCGGCTAGGCATGGGCGGTGGTTTCTATGATCGCAGCCTGGCCTACCAGGCGCGACGCAAAACATGGAAAAAACCCCTGCTGCTGGGGCTGGCCCATGAATGCCAGAAGGTCGAACGACTGGCGCAGGCCAGTTGGGATGTACCACTGCAGGGCACGGTCTCGGACCGTGACTGGTACCTGGCGCCTAAATAACAGGCGCCAGCGGGGAAGATCAGCGCTGCTGCTGACCGGCTTCGACCGGTGCCTGGTACGCGGTATCGAGCTTGCGCTCCCAGATACCCTGAGCATAACCGGTGGTAACCACACCCAGACCAAAGATGAAGACCAGGACCCAGAGCAGGTCCGGTTTGCGTTGATTCATCGAAGAATGCCCCCCTAGGCATACGTTCTGGCTCGGCGACCTTCTTGGTGCCGCCGGAGCATATAGCGTTAAAATCGGCGCATTTTCCGACAACCTGCGTCGACACGCAAACGTTGACGCCAACCGGCTGTCGGTTTCGTGCAACAGGTTATTTCAAACCTTTTCAGGAGCAGTATCCATGGCCTACTGGCTGATGAAATCCGAGCCCGATGAGCTTTCGATCGAAGGCCTGGGCCGCCTGGGTGAGGCCCGCTGGGATGGCGTGCGCAACTATCAGGCGCGCAATTTTCTGCGCGCCATGAACGTAGGCGATGAGTTTTTCTTCTACCACTCCAGTTGCCCTCAACCGGGCATTGCCGGGATCGCCCGGATCACTGCAGCGGCCTACCCGGACCCAACTGCGCTGGACCCTCAGAGCCATTACTACGACGCCAAAGCCACTGCCGAGAAGAACCCCTGGAGCGCGGTAGATGTGGCGCACGTGAATACGTTCAGGCAGGTGCTGGGGCTGGGCTTGCTCAAGCAACAAAGCGCGTTGGAGGAGTTGCCACTGGTGCACAAAGGCACTCGGCTGTCGGTGATGCCGGTGACCGAAGAGCAGTGGGTGGCGATCATTGCGCTGAGCAAATGACCGGCCCCGCGAAGAGGCCAGCCTGTATCTTGATCACTGCACGATCAGGTTATTGAACAGCAGATCTTCGACAATCGGCTTGCCTTCTTCTGCTTCCATCACCTGCTGCACCTGCTTGAGCGCCTCTTGGCGCAATTTTTCCTTGGCGTCGACGTTGCTCAAGTTATCCACACCTTGTTGGGTGAACAGCGCCACCAGCTGGTTGCGAATCAGCGGCTCGTGGTGCTTGACCGCCTTGGCTGCCTCATCGCCAGTCACACGCAGGGCCACATCAGCTTTGAATACGCGCAACCTGGGGCCACCGTCGAGGGCGTAGTTGCCTACAAAGGGCGGGCTCAGGCTGATATAGGAGACCTTGGGGGCTCCTTCCTTGGCTTCTTCGGCCAGGGCCGCCGCTGGCAGCATCAGGGCCAGCAACATCAAGATCCACGCTTTCACGAATTCACTCCTCAAAACAATTGGCGCCAGCTTACCCAGCATGCGGCCCAAACCCAAGCCCGGGCTTATGCAGCCCCATCAGGGCGGGCCATGCTCGTTGACCCGGCAGGCCGCCCTCCTACACTTATCGGCCACTACCCGCAAAGGAATAGCCCGATGAAAGCTGTGTTGTGTAAAACCTTGGGGCCGGCACGCAACCTGGTTCTGGAAGAGGTGGCCAGCCCGGTACCGAAGAAAAACGAGATTCTGCTCGAGGTGCATGCGGCTGGGGTCAACTTCCCAGATACCCTGATCATCGAAGGCAAATACCAGTTCCAGCCACCGCTACCGTTCTCTCCCGGTGGCGAGGCGGCGGGTGTCGTTGCCGCTGTCGGCGAGCGCGCCGGTGCCTTCCAGGTCGGGGACC
The DNA here is from genome assembly GCF_015751845.1 of Pseudomonas sp. M2. Taxonomy (NCBI): domain Bacteria; kingdom Pseudomonadati; phylum Pseudomonadota; class Gammaproteobacteria; order Pseudomonadales; family Pseudomonadaceae; genus Pseudomonas; species Pseudomonas sp. M2. The sequence goes on along the minus strand of NZ_JADOUD010000001.1, from coordinate 2,654,744 downwards.
GGGTGATGGCCCTCACCGGATGGGGGGCGTTCGCCGAACAGGTGGCCGTGCCGTTCTACAACGTGCTGCCCATCCCCGAAAGCATGGACTTCACCACCGCTGCTGCCTTTGGCATGACCTATGGCACCTCGATGCATGCGCTCAAGCAGCGCGGCCAGTTGCAGCCAGGGGAAACCTTGCTGGTGCTGGGTGCGTCCGGTGGCGTCGGCCTGGCGGCCGTGGAGATCGGCAAAGCCATGGGCGCCAAGGTGATCGCAGCCGCCAGCAGCGCAGAGAAACTGGCCGTGGCCAAGGCTGCAGGGGCGGACGAGTTGATCGACTACAGCCAGGCCAGCCTCAAGGAGGAAATCAAGCGCCTGACCGGCGGCCAAGGGGTAGATGTGATCTACGACCCGGTCGGCGGTGAACTGTTCGACCAGGCCGTGCGCGGGCTGGCGTGGAACGGGCGGCTGCTGGTGGTCGGCTTTGCCAGCGGGACGATTCCACAGATGGCGGCGAACCTGGTGCTGCTCAAGGGCGCAGCGGTGCTGGGGGTATTCTGGGGGGCTTTTGCCCAGCGTCAGCCGCAGGACAATGCGGCCAACTTCAACCAGCTGTTTGCCTGGCATGCCGAGGGCAAACTGAAGCCGCTGGTATCGAAGACTTACCCACTGGCCGAGGCGGGCGCGGCGATCGAGCAGTTGGGCCAAAGGAAAGCGGTGGGTAAGCTGGTGCTGCTGGCCAGCTAATCATTGAAAGATACGCTGCCGCTGCAGAGCTCTTCGCCGATAAACGCGCGAAGAGCCCTGCACAGCCCAATCAGACCTCCCGCAGGTTGTGGCAGCGCCGGAACCGCGCTTCGAGGTTGCGGTCGGGCATCTGGTGGCTGCGCAATGCGTTCAACGTCTGCTCGACATACTCACGCGTCGTGCCGTAGCGCCCTTTGGCACTGGCAAGAATCTGGCTAAGCAGCGTATCAGGCAGATTGCCGGCGTAGCACGGCAGGTGCCGCTCAAGTACAAAGCCCAAGGCCTGCACCTTGCTGCCATCACCCAGCCGGCAGCTGAGCCAGTGCGGCCGGTACGCCGGGTACGGCATCTCTCTTTGCCACAAGGCCATCAGCGAGTCGTCGAGGTTGCTTTCATCGAGGCGGTAGGCAAAACCGCTGCACGAACCGCCGCGGTCGAGGCCGAACACCAGGCCTGGCGTTTCCGGCGTACCACGATGCTCGTGCGACCACAGGTAAAGGCCACGGTGATAGCCATGCACGCGTGCACGCTGGCGCTCTACCGAACTGCACTCCGGGCGCCATATCAACGAACCATAGGCGAACAACCAGACCGGGCCACCGTCATGGCGCGACATGGTCGTATGCATCGAGTTGATCAATTGCTCGCGGGTCAGTTGCTGGCCGAAGTCGAGTGCCGGAGGATAAGCGCTTTTCCAGGATAAACTTTCAAGTGCCGACATAAGCTGCCGCCATTATTCCCTGTGAACTACTGATATAGCGAAAGGCCCTGCAGGGCGGGGCTTGCGCCAGCGCCTTGGGAACCTGCAACCACCTTAGGGTAGAACCGCGCCAACACTCAAGCCCTGAAGCCCAAGTTTCACGCGAACTTCCGACGGTTGGAGAGCATTGTTCCAAGTATAGTGAAAGTTATTAGTCAAGGCGGTAAGAATTACCGCCTTATACCCACTACCTGAAACTTCGGTTATTAACCACGCGGTGCGTAGGCAAACACATCCGCACGCATGCGGTGCGCATCCATACCGGCCTCGACCAGGGCATCGAGCGTGGCATAAACCATGTTTGGTGAACCACTGGCATAAACATGGACCGTATTGAGGTCTTGCACGTCCTCGCACACGGCCTCGTGCAACATGCCGCAGCGGCCTTCCCAGCCACACAGGTCGCTCACCACCTTGTGCAGGAACAGGTTGGGCAGACGCTCCCATTCGTCCCAGTGCTCGATGGCGTAGAAGTCTTCAGGGCGTCGTACGCCCCAGTAGAGGTGTACCGGGTGCTTGAAGCCCTGGGCGCGGCAATGCTCGACCAGGCTGTGCATCTGCCCCATGCCGGTCCCCGCAGCGATGAGCACCAGCGGTCCATCGGGCAGCTCGGCCAGGTGGGTGTCACCGAATGGCATTTCGATGCGGGCGATAGGGTCACGCTGCAGTTGCGCCAAAAGCTGACGGGCGCTGTCTTCGCGGACCAGCACGTGAAGCTCAAGGTCGCGCCCACTGTGGGGGGCAGACGCCAGGGAGAAGGCCGCCGGCTTGCCGCCCTCGCGCTCGATCATCAGATACTGCCCGGCGTGATAGCGCAGTGGCTTGCCAGCCGGCGCGCGCAAGCGCACGCGCCAGACATCGCCACCCACCTCTACGCATTCAATGACGCTGCATGCCAGCTTGCGCACTGGCAGCTCGCCCAGGGCCAGCACACCATCCCAGAGCAGCACGCAGTCCTCCAGCGGTTCGGCGATGCACGTGAACAGCTCACCATGGTCGCGCACCTCACCGTTCTGGCGAACGCGACCTTCGACCAACAATGCGGCGCACACATGGCAATTGCCATTGCGACAGCTGTTCGGGCAGTCATAGCCCAGCCGCCGCGCTCCATCCAGGATCCGTTCCCCGGGTTCGAGCGCCAGCACCGCCCCGGACGGCTGCAACGTTACCTGCATCAATCTATTCCCAACTGGTCCCACAACTCATCGATGCGGCGGGTGACGGCCTCGTCCTTGACGATGACCCGGCCCCATTCGCGTGTAGTCTCGCCCGGCCACTTGTGGGTGGCATCCAGGCCCATCTTCGACCCCAGGCCCGATACCGGCGACGCAAAGTCCAGGTAATCGATCGGCGTGTTGTCGATCATCACCGTATCACGCTTGGGGTCCATGCGCGTGGTGATGGCCCAGATCACGTCATTCCAGTCACGGGCGTTGATGTCGTCGTCGGTTACGATAACGAACTTGGTGTACATGAACTGTCTCAGGAACGACCACACACCCAGCATCACGCGCTTGGCGTGGCCCGGGTACTGCTTCTTCATCGTCACCACCGCCATCCGGTACGAGCACCCTTCCGGCGGCAGGTAGAAGTCGACGATCTCCGGGAACTGCTTTTGCAGGATCGGCACGAACACTTCATTGAGCGCCACGCCGAGGATGGCCGGCTCATCTGGCGGCCGGCCGGTATAGGTGCTGTGGTAGATCGGTTTTTGCCGGTGGGTGATGCGCTCGACGGTGAACACCGGGAAGCTGTCCACTTCGTTGTAGTAGCCGGTGTGGTCACCATAGGGGCCTTCCGGAGCCATCTCCCCCGGGTGGATCACACCTTCAAGGATGATCTCGGCGGTAGCCGGCACCTGCAGGTTGCTGCCTCGGCATTTGACCAACTCGGTGCGGTTGCCACGCAAAAGGCCGGCGAAGGCATATTCGGACAGGGTATCGGGCACCGGCGTGACGGCGCCGAGGATGGTTGCCGGGTCGGCACCCAGGGCAACGGCGACAGGGAACGGTTGGCCGGGGTTCTTCTCACACCATTCGCGATAATCCAGGGCACCGCCGCGGTGGCTCAACCAGCGCATGATGACTTTGTTGCGGCCGATGACCTGCTGGCGATAAATGCCCAGGTTCTGGCGGTCCTTGTTCGGGCCGCGGGTCACGGTAAGGCCCCAGGTGATCAGCGGCGCCACGTCGCCCGGCCAGCAGTGCTGGATCGGCAGCTGGCCAAGGTCGACATCATCACCCTCGACCACCACCTCCTGGCAAACGGCATCCTTGACCACCTTCGGCGCCATGGACACGACCTTCTTGAAGATCGGCAGTTTCGACCAGGCATCCTTGAGGCCTTTCGGCGGCTCCGGCTCCTTGAGGAAGGCCAGCAGCTTGCCGATCTCGCGCAGCTCCTCGACCGACTCGGCGCCCATGCCCATGGCCACCCGCTGCGGGGTGCCGAACAGGTTGCCGAGCACCGGAATGTCGAAGCCCGTGGGCTTTTCGAACAACAACGCCGGGCCCTTTGCACGCAGGGTGCGGTCACACACCTCGGTCATTTCCAGGACGGGGGAGATCGGGACCTGGATGCGCTTGAGTTCACCGCGCTGTTCCAGGCCACGAATGAAGTCGCGCAAGTCGCGATACTGCATGCATGAGCCTCGTGTTGGCCGTATCGGTCGGGGTGCAGAGTGTAGCGCCGTTCAGCGCTCAATGGCCAAAAATGACTTGGGGCCGCTCCGCACCCCATCGCCGGCAAGACGGCTCCCACAAGGATCGCAGAGGACCTGTAAGAGCCTGCTTGCCGGCGATGGGCTGCGAAGCAGCCCCAATCACTGCCAGCCTGAAACGCTTACTTGCGCTTCATCGACAGGAAGAACTCGTCGTTGGTCTTGGTCTGCTTGAGCTTGTCGACCAAAAACTCGATGGCGGCGATCTCGTCCATCGGGTGCAGCAGCTTGCGCAGGATCCACATGCGCTGCAGTTCGTCATCAGCAGTCAGCAGCTCTTCACGGCGGGTGCCCGAGCGGTTGATGTTGATGGCCGGGAACACACGCTTCTCGGCGATGCGACGGTCCAGGGGCAGTTCCATGTTGCCGGTACCCTTGAACTCTTCGTAGATCACTTCGTCCATCTTCGAGCCGGTTTCTACCAGCGCGGTGGCGATGATGGTCAGCGAACCGCCTTCCTCGATGTTACGCGCAGCGCCGAAGAAACGCTTCGGCTTCTCCAGGGCGTGGGCATCGACACCACCGGTCAGCACCTTGCCGGAGCTCGGGATCACGGTGTTGTAGGCACGCGCCAGACGGGTGATGGAGTCCAGCAGGATGACCACATCCTTCTTGTGCTCGACCAGGCGCTTGGCCTTCTCGATGACCATTTCGGCAACCTGCACGTGGCGGGTTGGCGGCTCATCGAAGGTGGAGGCAACCACTTCACCGCGCACGGTGCGCTGCATTTCGGTCACTTCTTCCGGGCGCTCGTCGATCAGCAGAACGATCAGGTGGCACTCGGGGTTGTTACGGGTGATGTTGGCCGCGATGTTCTGCAGCATGATCGTTTTACCCGCTTTCGGCGGGGCGACGATCAGGCCACGCTGGCCCTTGCCGATCGGCGCGCACAGGTCGATGACGCGGCCGGTCAGGTCTTCGGTGGAACCGTTGCCGGCTTCCATCTTCAGGCGCTTGTTCGGGAACAGCGGCGTCAGGTTTTCGAAGAGGATCTTGTTCTTCGCGTTTTCCGGGCGATCGAAGTTGATCGTGTCGACCTTGAGCAGCGCGAAGTAACGCTCCCCTTCCTTCGGCGGGCGGATCTTGCCGACGATGGTATCGCCGGTACGCAGGTTGAAGCGGCGGATCTGGCTGGGCGAGACGTAGATGTCGTCAGGGCCGGCCAGATAGGACGCATCAGCCGAACGCAGGAAACCGAAACCATCCTGGAGAATCTCCAGCACGCCGTCACCTGAGATCTCTTCGCCGCTTTTCGCGTGCTTTTTCAGCAGGGCGAAAATCACGTCCTGTTTGCGCGAACGGGCCATGTTTTCGATGCCCATCTGTTCGGCCATTTCCAGCAGATCGGTAATCGGCTTTTGCTTGAGTTCAGTCAGGTTCATAAGGGGAATGACGTAATCATGTATGAAGGGAGGATTAAGCTTCTGGCTTAATGAAGCCGCGCCGCTAGAAGGCGATAGGATCGCGCACAGATTCTAATTAGGAGTGCGTCGGCGACGGCGTGCAGGGGGCACTGGAGAAACAGTGCGAGGCCGAATGTAACACTTGCTTTTTTCGACGTCTAGTGGGTTGGAAAAGAAAAGCCCCGGAATTTCCGGGGCTTTTTCACATCACAGGTGGGCGTCGAGGAACGCGGCCAGCTGGGATTTGGACAAGGCGCCGACCTTGGTGGCCTCGACGTTGCCGTTCTTGAACAGCATCAGCGTCGGGATGCCACGCACGCCGTGCTTGGCCGGGGTTTCCTGGTTGTCGTCGATGTTCAGCTTGGCGACGGTCAGTTTACCCTCGTAGGTGGTGGCGATGTCGTCCAGCACCGGAGCGATCATCTTGCATGGGCCGCACCATTCAGCCCAGTAGTCGACCAGCACCGGGCCTTGGGCTTGCAGGACTTCGGCCTCAAAGGTGGCGTCGGTGACGTGTTTGATAAGATCGCTGCTCATGGATATCTCCAGGGTCGTAAGCAAAAAACGTGGCCCATCATAGCCGCACCCACGCGCTACAGGAAGTCGCGGACGATTGAGTGTCACTATAGTTGTGCAAGACGCCACGAATCGAAACTGTCACAGAAGTGTCATAGCATCGACTGGCACATTGCCTTGCATCAAGCCCTGGCGAGTCGCGCGTTGGCGACAGCCTGCTAACGTGGCACGATTGCCGGGTTACCGACCGAGACTACTCAGATCATGCCGCATACCTTAGCGAAGAACCTGTCCCTGATTGCCGCCATCGACCTGGGCTCCAACAGTTTCCACATGGTCGTGGCCAAGGCTCACCATACCGAGATCCGCATCCTGGAGCGGCTCGGGGAAAAGGTTCAGCTCGCCGCTGGCATCGACGAAGCACGCATGCTCAGCGAAGAAGCCATGGTCCGGGGCCTGGAATGCCTGAAGCGCTTTGCCCAGCTGATCAACGGCATGCCTGCGGGGGCCGTGCGCATCGTTGGCACCAACGCCCTGCGCGAGGCGCGCAACCGCAACGAATTCATCCAGCGTGCCGAAGTGATCCTCGGCCACCCCGTGGAAGTGATCTCCGGCCGCGAAGAAGCGCGCCTGATCTACCTGGGCGTGTCCCACACCCTGGCCGACACCCCTGGTAAACGCCTGGTCGCCGATATCGGCGGTGGCAGCACCGAGTTCATCATCGGCCAGCGCTTTGAGCCGCTGCTGCGTGAAAGCCTGCAGATGGGCTGCGTCAGCTTCACCCAGCGCTATTTCCGCGATGGCAAGATCACCCCGGCCCGCTACGCCCAGGCCTACACTGCCGCGCGCCTGGAGCTGATGAGCATCGAGAATGCCCTGCACCGCCTGACCTGGGATGAAGCGATAGGCTCCTCCGGGACCATCCGTGCCATCGGCGCCGCAATCAAGGCCGCTGGCCTGGGCAATGGCGAGGTCAACGCCGACGGTCTGGCCTGGGTCAAACGTAAGCTGTTCAAGCTGGGCGAGACCGACAAGATCGACTTCGACGGGGTCAAACCCGACCGCCGCGCCATCTTCCCGGCCGGCATGGCGATTCTCGAGGCGATTTTCGACGCGCTGGAACTGCAACGCATGGACCATTGCGATGGCGCGCTGCGTGAAGGTGTGCTGTTCGACCTGCTTGGCCGCCACCACCACGAAGACGTGCGCGAACGCACCCTGAACTCGTTGATGGAGCGCTACCACGTCGATCAGGGCCAGGCTGCGCGCGTCGAGCGCAAGGCGCTGCACGCCTTTGACCAAGTGGCCAAGGCATGGGGCCTTGAAGAGGGTAACTGGCGCGATCTACTGGGCTGGGCAGCCAAAATTCACGAAATTGGCCTGGACATTGCCCATTACCACTACCACAAGCATGGTGCCTACCTGATCGAGCACTCCGACCTGTCGGGCTTCTCGCGTGAAGACCAGCAGATGATGGCGCTGCTGGTACGTGGCCACCGCCGCAACATCCCCAAGGACAAGTTCGCCGAACTGGGCGATGAAGGCGTGAAACTGCTGCGCCTGTGCGTACTGCTGCGCTTCGCCATTCTGTTCCACCACATCCGTGGCACCCAACAGATGCCCAAGGTGCAACTGCAGGCCGCAGACAATAGCCTCGACGTGGCCTTCCCGGCCGGCTGGCTGGAGCAGAACCAGCTGACCCAGGCCGACTTCGCCAACGAGGCGGAGTGGCTGGCCCGGGTCAACTTCGTCCTCAGCGTACGTTAAGTACCGGGTTGCTCAGGCGCTCCAGCAGGGTCGCCTGGGCACTGCGCGGGTTCTGGTTGCCGGTCGGGCTGCTGCGCACATAGCGCCCGTCGGGCTGCAGCGTCCAGGCATGGGTGTTGTCGGTCAGGTAGCCTTCCAGCTCCTTCTTCACCCGCAGCAACAGCTTCTTGCCCTCCACCGGGAAGCAGGTCTCGACACGCTTGTCGAGGTTGCGCTCCATCCAGTCGGCGCTGGACAGGTAGATCTGCTCTTCGCCGCCGTTGAGGAAGTAGAACACCCGGGTATGCTCCAGGAAGCGGCCGATGATCGAGCGCACCTGGATATTGTGCGAAACCCCCGGGATGCCTGGGCGCAAGCAGCACATGCCACGCACCACCAGGTCGATCTTCACGCCCGACTGGCTGGCCTTGTACAGGGCCTTGATGACCTTGGCATCGGTCAGCGAGTTGAACTTGGCGATGATGTGCGCGGGCTTGCCTTCCAGGGCGAACTGGGTTTCCCGGGCAATCATGTCGAGCATGCCCTTTTTCAGGGTGAACGGCGCGTGCAGCAGTTTTTTCATGCGCAAAGTCTTGCCCATGCCGATCAACTGGCTGAACAGCTTGCCGACGTCCTCGGTGAGGGCATCGTCGGAGGTCAGCAGGCTGTAGTCGGTGTACAGGCGAGCATTACCGGCGTGGTAGTTACCGGTGCCCAGGTGGGCGTAGCGGACGATCTCGCCCTGCTCGCGGCGCAGGATCAGCATCATCTTGGCATGGGTCTTGAAGCCCACCACGCCATAGATCACCACGGCGCCGGCGGCCTGCAGGCGGCTGGCCATCTGCAGGTTGGACTCTTCGTCAAAGCGCGCGCGCAACTCGATCACCGCGGTGACCTCCTTGCCGTTTCGTGCTGCATCCACCAGTGCGTCGACAATTTCCGAGTTGGCGCCGGAGCGGTACAGCGTCTGACGAACGGCGAGCACGTGCGGGTCCTTGGCGGCCTGGCGCAGCAGGTCGACCACGGGGGTGAATGACTCGAACGGGTGCATCAGCAGGATGTCCTGCTTGCTGATGACACTGAAGATGTTGTCGGCGTTGACCAGCAGCTTGGGGATCGCCGGGGTGAACGGCGTGTACTGCAGCTCCGGGTGGCTGTCCAGGCCGGTGATGCTGAACAGGCGGGTCAGGTTGACCGGGCCGTTGACCTGGTACAACTCGCTCTCGCTCAGGCTGAACTGCTTGAGCAGGTAGTCGGACAGGTGCTTGGGGCAGGTGTCGGCCACTTCCAGGCGCACGGCATCGCCGTATCGGCGCGAGAACAGCTCACCGCGCAGGGCGCGCGCCAGGTCGTCGACTTCTTCCGAATCCAGCGCCAGGTCGGCGTTACGGGTCAGGCGGAACTGGTAGCAACCCTTGACCTTCATGCCCTGGAACAGGTCGTCGGCATGGGCGTGGATCATCGAGGACAGGAACACGTAGTTGTCCCCAGGGCCACCGACCTCTTCCGGCACACGGATGACCCGCGGCAGCAGGCGCGGAGCCGGGATGATCGCCAGGCCCGAATCACGACCGAAGGCATCGACGCCTTCGAGTTCTACGATGAAGTTAAGGCTCTTGTTCACCAGCAACGGGAACGGGTGCGTCGGGTCCAGACCGATCGGGGTGATGATCGGTGCAATCTCGTCACGGAAGTAGCGGCGCACCCAGGTCTTTAGCTTGGGCGTCCAGTACCGGCGGCGGATGAAGCGGATCGCGTGCTTTTCCAGTTCCGGCAGCAACACATCATTGAGGATCGCGTACTGGCGATCAACTTCGGTGTGCACCAGCTCGCTGATGCGCGCCAGCGCCTGATGCGGCTGCAGGCCGTCGGCACCGGCCTGTTCACGAGCAAAGTTGATCTGCTTCTTCAAGCCCGCCACGCGGATCTCGAAGAACTCATCGAGGTTGCTGGAGAAGATCAGCAGGAACTTCAGGCGCTCGAGCAGCGGGTAGGACTCATCCAGCGCCTGCTCCAGCACGCGGATGTTGAACTGCAGCTGCGACAGCTCGCGATGAATGTACAGGCTGCTGTCGTCCAGGCTCGGGATGGCGATGGCCGGCGCGGGGGCAGCATGCACGGGCGCGGGGGGTGCGGCCTCTACTGCAGGCTCCGGGGCCTCTGGCAGATCCGGCGGGGTCTGCACCATCTCTTCGGGGACCGCCTGGGCGTCCTTGATCGCGACAGGGGTTAGCACTTCATTATTCATCTGGCGTTCCTGGAGGACGTTAACGCCCTATCATCAATTGAGCGGGACGATAAGCGGCCATTATGACGTCTGTGTTACATCTATAGGCAAGCCCGCGACTTGTGGCTGAAGCCATTGTCCTTGTACGAATTGTTCACGTCGAGACACATCTGGACACTTTCACGAACGCGCGTGAAGGGGTAGGCTGCGCGTTCATTTCGCCAGCACCTCAGAAAATGCTTCAACAATTCCTGCAGGATTTCGGCTATTTTGCCCTTTTTCTAGGCACCTTCTTCGAAGGCGAGACCATCCTGGTGCTTGCAGGATTCCTTGCGTTCCGCGGGTACATGGACATCAGCCTGGTGGTGATCGTGGCATTCTTCGGCAGCTATGCCGGCGACCAGCTGTGGTACTTCATGGGCCGCCGCCACGGGCGCAAGATCCTCGCGCGCAAGCCGCGCTGGCAGGCCATGGGCGACCGGGCGCTGGAACATATCCGCCGCCACCCCGACATCTGGGTACTGAGCTTCCGCTTCGTCTATGGCCTGCGCACGGTCATGCCCGTGGCTATCGGCCTGTCCGGCTACCCACCCCGCCGTTATCTGCTGCTCAACGGCATCGGCGCAGCCGTCTGGGCATTGGCCCTGGGCGCAGCCGCGTACCACTTCGGCGCCATTCTTGAAGGCATGCTGGGCAACGTGAAGAAGTACGAGCTATGGGTGCTCGGTGGCCTGCTGCTGCTCGGCGCCCTGCTGTGGCTGCGGCGGCGTTTTCGCACCTTGCGCGCCGAGCGCAAGGCCGCGGCACAGGCCCAGGCCGCCGAGGCTGAGCAGGCTGTAAAGCGCGAGCAGGGCCCAGACCAAGGGCGTAACAACCCCTAAGCCCAGAGCGCCAGCCAGATACAGCGCAGGCACATTCAACAACAGGCGCGCCAGCTCCAGGCGCCCTGCCCACGGCCGGTTTTCCAGGGCCGCGCCCAGGGCGAACAACCCCAGCGCCATCACCGCCCAGCCAAGCACCAGGGCCGCCGTCGGCACCTGCTCTGCAACGCCCATCAAGTAGCTGCCCAATGCCACGTAAACGGCGAACTGCAGCACCACATAACCCTGCTGCGCCCGCCCCAGGGCAACCTCGAACTTACGGAACAGCGCCAGGTTCTGCTTGGCCTGTGGATAACGCGCGGCCACATCCGCCGGCCGCCAGCCAGTGGGCATGAACCAGATACGCAGTTTGTCCCACAGGCTATCGGTGCGCCGGGCATCGTCCCAGAGCTGGGCATAGAACTGCAGGTTGGCCCACAACGGGTTCCAGCTGGCCAACGGCGTGGTCACGCCAAACACCACCGGCTCGGCCGGGTCTTCTTCCTTGAAGGTGCCAAACAGACGGTCCCAAAGAATGAACACACCGCCGTAGTTGCGATCCAAGTAAACAGTATTTTGCGCATGGTGGACGCGATGGTTGGACGGTGTGATCAGTATCCATTCGAGCCAGCCCAACTTGGGAATGTGCCGGGTGTGCACCCAGAACTGGTACAGCAGGTTGAGCGACGCCACGGTAATGAACACCCATGGCGGCACGCCGACCAGCGCCAGCGGCAGGTAGAAGATCCACGAAAAGAGGAAGCCGCTACTGGTCTGGCGCAACGCGGTGGTGAGGTTGTACTCCTCGCTCTGGTGATGCACCGAGTGGGCTGCCCACAGCACATTGCGCTCATGCCCCAAGCGGTGCAGCCAGTAATAGCAGAAGTCGTACAGCACGAACGCCAGCAACCAGACCCAGACGGCGTGGCCCGGCAGGTGCAGCAGCGCCAGATGCTCCCACGCCAGTGCATAGGTCACCAGCCCTGCCCCCTTGGTCAGCAGCCCGGTACTGGTGGACAGCACGCCGGTGCTCAGGCTGTTGATCGAATCGGCCACGGTGAAATTGCGCTGGCCGCGCACACGGTCGGCGACCAATTCAACCGCGATCAGCACGAAAAAGAACGGTACGGCCAGCAGAATCAAGTCCATGGACAGCTGCCTCGAAGGGTATCCACACAGATTAGGATGCACCCAAGGCAACCCCTATGGCCACATCTGCCAAACTAGAGGACATTTAGCGCCTCGACACTGGAGTAATGAGCATGACGAAAAAAGTAGCGGTGATTCTTTCCGGCTGTGGCGTCTACGATGGCGCCGAAATCCATGAAAGCGTGATCACCCTGCTGCGCCTCGACCAGCGCGGCGCACAGGTGCAGTGCTTCGCGCCGAACATCGCGCAGATGCATGTGATCAACCACCTCACCGGTGAGCAGATGCCTGAGTCGCGCAATGTACTGGTGGAATCGGCGCGCATCGCCCGCGGCGAGGTCAAGGACATCAGCGAGGCCAGGGCCGAGGACTTCGACGCGCTGATCGTGCCGGGTGGTTTCGGGGCGGCGAAGAACCTGTCCGACTTTGCCGTCGAAGGTAGCGATTGCACGGTCAACCCGCAGGTACTGGCCTTGGCCGAGGCCTTTGCCGAAGCTTGCAAGCCGGTTGGCCTGATGTGCATTTCACCGGCACTGGCGGCCAAGATCTACGGCCCTGGCGTGGTTTGCACCATCGGGAACGATGCCGATACTGCTGCTGCGGTGACCAAGATGGGTGGCACCCATGAAGAGTGCGATGTGCATGACATTGTCGAGGACACCCAGCGCAAGCTGGTGACCACGCCGGCGTACATGGTGGCCAAGTCGATCAGCGAGGCGGCTGGCGGCATTTACAAGCTGGTGGATCGCGTGCTGGAAATGACCCACGAGGCTGACTGATCAGCCCTTGGCCAAGCGGGCCAGAATACGGTCCAGCGCATTGGCGAACGCCTGCTTTTCGCGTTCGCCATAAGGCCCCTGCCCTCCGCCGGCCTGGCCCTGCTCGCGCAACTCGGTAAACAGGTTGCGCACTGCCAGCCGGTCGCCCATGTTGCGCTCGTCGAATTCACGGCCGCGTGGGTCCAGCGCCGCTACCCCCTTCTTGATCAGGCGGTCGGCCAGCGGCACGTCGCTGCAGATGACCAGCTCACCTGGCACGGCGTGCTCGACCAGGTAATCATCGGCGGCATCCATGCCGCTGGGTACCACGATCAGCCGCACAACGGCGAAGGCCGGTTTGGCCACGGCCTGCCCGGCCACCATGACCACCTCGAGCTTGCGCTTGAGGGCGAATTTGACGATCAGGTCCTTGGCTGCCTTGGGGCAGGCGTCGGCGTCGATCCATATGCGCATTGCGTTTTCCTCTTGAAGCAGGAGGGGCTTTGCCCGATGCCGTTCAGTTGAGCGATTTGGGGCCGCTTTGCGGCCCATCGCCGGCAAGCCAGCTCCCACAGGTATCGCGCAGCTCTTGAGCTCTGCGCTGTACCTGTGGGAGCTGGCTTGCCGGCGATGGGCTGCGTAGCAGCCCCGAAACGGCCATGTTACTCGTCCCGGCGAAAGAAACACGCAATGGCACATCTATTTCAACGGCCCTGTGCAGTTGCAGAAGCAGCAATCGCAACAAATGGAGCCTGCGCAGCCTCAGTGAGCCTCGTTCATCCCCCGCTCCAGATCATCGATCAATGCCTTGGCCATCTCGCTGAGAATCCGCGCCGCGCTGCCAGCGATGCGGTCGTTTTCCATTTCTGCTTCTGTGGTGAGGTGGCGGATGCAGCCGAGCAGTACGGAAAGCTGCGAGAACGCATGATCGAACGGAACATCAGGCCTGAGGCTGAACAGGTCGAAGGTTTCTACGCCTGCCGTTGATGCTTGGTTGAGGCCCTCGCTCATTGTGATGCTCCTTGCGCACCGGCGTGCTCGTTCAGCGCATTGATCATCCGGCACAGCAGGCGGATGTTCATGCCCATGGCGTCACGCACAGGGCCTTGCGGGCTGTCGAGCAGCACGCTGGAGGTCTGTTTGATGGTCAGGGTCAAAGCGCAGATGAGTGCGTTGCACTCTTGGGTGTTGGGCGGTTCCGGGAGCGAGATGGCGGGAGGGTCGAGCAGAAGCAGGGCGGATGGAGGTGGATCTGGGACGAGCTTTTTCATGGCGGATCTCCGTATGTTGGGCTGACCTGCCTTCCTCCTCGTCTCACGGATTTGGGTGGCAGTCGTGCACGGGGTGAGACCCGGGACATACGGTAACCCCGGCCAGACCGAAGCCTGCCCGCGCACGACCGCCATGGAGCGGCGCTACCGAATGTGAACCGGGTGTCTCACGCCCGATCGCCTTGCGAGGCGACCCGAGGACATTATTCCCGGAGCGCTTGCCAGCCAAGACGGCACCTTCCGATAGGCGTCGTAGGATAAGTCGCCAGAGTGAACGAACAGAAGCATTTGGTTTCAGGTTCAGAAATGTCTTACGGCTTGCGACTGCTGCGAGGGCTTCGCCCTCGATCGCCGGCAAGCCGGCTCCCACAAGTACAGTGCAGACCTCAAGAACTGCGCGTTCCCTGTGGGCTTGCCGGCGATTGGCTACCCCGCGGAAACAGCAGGTACCAATTGCGTCCAACCTGATAAAACCGTCGCTACTAGCCTCACAGGCAAACCATAGGAGGCAGGGAACATGGATCGTCCCCATTCAAATCAGCTAAGGCTTGGCCGGTTCTCAGAAAGGCATCGGTTGTACCTTCTCACCAGCACCACATTGCACAGGGCCCCTGTACTGGGTGGGTTTCACTCGGCCCGCTTGTTGGTCAGCCAGCTACGCCAGGCCGAGGCAGAAGGTGCGGCGCGGTCTTTAGCCTGGGTGGTAATGCCTGATCATTTCCACTGGTTGATCGAGCTGGGGCCGGTGAGCCTGAAAACGTTGATGCGCCGGGTGAAGTCGCACAGCACCTGTGCCATCAACCGCCATCTCGGGCGATATGGGAGGCTTTGGCAGAAGGGGTTTCATGACCGGGCGTTGCGCCGAGAAGAGGACGTGCAGGCTGTGGCGCGGTACATCGTCTTGAACCCTATGCGCGCAGGTCTGGTTGAGCGGGTGGGGGATTATCCGCATTGGGACGCGATCTGGGTTTGACTGCCATGGCCACATCGCCTGCCCCGTGTCACCGTGGCAGATCGAGCAGTTGTGTGCATACAACGAAGCACCACGGGCGGGGTCCGGGGTAATCACCGGCGCCTGACGGACTTCGTAGGCCACGGCCAGGCGCGCGCCCAACTGGCCGTCACGCACGGTCGGCGGATAGTCGGCACCGATATAGTCGAGCAAACCCTAAAAATCATAATTTTCCTTGTAGCGTGAGAAACATTTGCCTGATGATGCCGAAGTGAGGATTTCCGCAATGAAGGCTGTCGGCTACTCACGTTTAAACCGAGTGTCTCACGCCCGATCGCCTTGCAAGGTGACCTGAGCACAGTATTCCGGGAACACTTTCCAGCCAAAACGACACCTTCCGACAGACGCCGTAGGATAATTCGACTGAAGCATTTGGTTTTATATTCGGAAATTTCTTACGACTGCAGGGTTGGCAATATGCCGCGTACGCTACGCATGCCCTCCCACCTGGCGAATAATCACGGTTTTACCCTCCACCTCAAAGTGAACACGGGTACCGCCATTGAGGCGGAACTGATAAATCCCTAAATCTTTCCTATAAAGTTTGTAGTCTACATCACCTAAAGGCAATACAGCTTCCCAAGGCGGCAGCCCCTTATTGTGAATCGAATTTTGAAATTCATCGAATTTCTGCTGCTCAACTTTAGTCAGTACTTTCAAATTTTCTCTCACGTCCGCCTTGTTTAGTTTCCAGCCTTGGTTTTCTTCTGAGAATGCGTTTGAAAATACAGAGCTTGGTGAGCTGTACCGTTCACCCAATGGAGGGCTCCCTCCTGACAAGGGGGAGGGGGAGGATAATAATGACGAGCTGGAGGCAGTCGAAATAGATCGGTTCATCGCAGGCTTCCTCGAAGCGCGGGTCTTCTGCGAATTGGGAGACACAATCAATGAGTGAGGCCTTTTCATGTGTGCCGGCAATACTCCCTTAGTAGGCATATGCCCGGTCGGGTCACTGAAATTGACAGGATCACCGGAGACATACGCATAGCCATTCAACCCACCCTCGCCAAATGGGCTCAAGCTGTCAGTACTTTGAAAGCGCATCAGCACAGGGTTGTACAGACGATAGCCCAAACCTAGAAAATAGTGCCCTGTCACAGCGTCCCGTGTTTCTCCATTGAAACCGGGCAACCCTGGGAGATCGGCGCTTTCCTGCTTGGAGCCGTAAGGTGGGTAGGCAAAACTTTGTGCTTCGCCGCTTACCGAAGCCATGAGCACAGAGTCTTTGGCGTCCATCGTAAGCACTACGGTTTGCAGTGCGTTGTCGTCACAACGCAACTGCGCTAACAGTAAGCCCCTCGCCCGCAACACCGTTCGCGTTGACTGGCCCTCCACCTGTGTCACAAGCCGGTCTTGCGCGTAAAAAAACTGGGTACAGGACAGTTCTCGACCCTGCGTGTTCTGGCTCATGGTGGTTTGACCTCGTATCGGGCCCAGACCATGCTGATGCAGTTCGTGGCAGCTCGCTACTGGCAAAAGTGACAGGTATCGCCACGACCCTGTTCCGCCCTCACTGCTTCACCGCAGCGCCCTTCCACCCACCGCCCAACGCCAGGAACACACCGATCTGCCCCATCGCCACCTGGCTATTGGCCGCCGCCAGCTGCGCGCGCATGTCCGTGTAGGTCCGTGTCGCCTGCAAGTCCGCCAGGAATGACTCACGCCCCGCCTGGTAATAGCGGTGCGTCTGGTCCGCCGCTTCTTTTGCCGACTTCTCCGCCTCGGCCAGCGCATCACGCCGGTCGAGCAAGGCGCTGTACTGGGCCAGGCGGGTCTGGGTTTCGCGAATGGCGTTGAGCACCACGCCGTCGAAATGCGCCAGCGCCGCCTGGGTCGAAGCCTCAGCCATGCGAATGCGGGCACGGGTGCCGTTGGTGGGGATGTTCCAGCTGATCTGCGGGCCGAAGCCCCAGCGGTTGGTCGCAGGCTCACCCAGGTTCTCGAGAATACCGATGGTACCAACCTGGGCGCCGATGCTGATGTCGGGATACAGGGCGCCCGTGGCCACGCCGATATTCGCTGTAGATGCCGCCAGCTGGCGTTCGGCCTGGCGCACGTCGGGGCGGCGCTTGAGCAGCGCGGCGCCATCACCGACCGGCAACAGCTGGTTCAGGTGTGGCAGCTCGGCACACTCGGCAGTGCCGGCAGGCAGTTGCTCCACAGGCTTGGCCAGCAGCGCGGCCAAGGTATACAGGCCGGTTTCACGCTCGGCCTTGAAGCGCGGCAACTCTGCGCGCAGCGATTTGAACTGGGTCTGCGAGCGAGTGACCTGGGTTTCGTCACCCCGGCCAGCATCACGCAGGCGCTGGTTGAGCTGCACGCTCTGCTGCTGCAAGCCGAGCGACTCGCGGGCGATGTGGTATTCCTCGTTGGCCGAACACACCTGGGTGTAGGCCTTGACCACATCGGCCACCAACGTGATGCGGGCGGTATCGGCAGCGGCCTGCACAGCGTCGGCATTGGCTTTGGCCGCTTCGGTGCCACGCTTGAAGGTACCCCAGAGGTCAAACTGGTAGGAAGCGCTGATGATCGCATCACCGATGTTGGCCACTGGCACCTTCTCGGTCAGCAAAAATGCCTCGCCAGACTCCTGCAACCGCTGGGCTCCGGCTTTGATGCCACCGTTGAATCCACCCTGGGACTGGGCTACCTCGACCTGCGCACGGGCCTTGGCAATGTTGGCCGCAGCCACGCGCAGTTCGGTGTTGGCACTCAACGCCTGGCGCACCAGCTCATTGAGGCGTTGATCCTGATACAGCTGCCACCAGTCCTCGGGTACCGGCGCCGACACGACGCTGGCAGCATCCTGGCGCAGCGGCCCACTGAGGTCGCTGCGCTGCACTGCCGCGTCCTTGGGCACTTCATAGTCCGGGCCTACCATCATGCAGGCCCCAAGAGACAGGCACAAGCCAGCCAGGATCAGCTGTTTCATGGGCGCGGGCCCTCGATGATCGACACCGTGGCGGTACGCCCGGCGATCATGCGGAAGTCTTGCGGCACTTCATCGAAGGCGATGCGCACCGGGATCCGCTGGGCCAGGCGCACCCAGCTGAACGCCGGGTTGACGTTGGGCAGCAGGTTGCTGCCGCTGCTGCGATCGCGGTCCTCGATACCGGCGGCAAAGCTCTGCACGTGGCCACGCAGGCGAGTGTTGTCGCCCATTACGCGGATGTCCACGGCATCGCCAATGTGGATGCCGCCCAATTTGGTCTCTTCGAAATAGCCATCGACGTGATACGAAGCACTGTCGACGACCGAAAGCACGGGGCGGCCGGCCGTGACGAATTCGTGGTTTCGCGGCGCGCGGTCGTTGAGGTAACCGTCCACCGGGCTGCGCACCACCGAACGGTCCAGGTTGAGCTGGGCGGTGTCGACCGCCACTTGGGCCTCGCTCACCGCCGAACGGGCACGGGCCTCGCGGGACTGGCTTTCTTCCAGTTGCTCGGCCGCCACCAGGTTGCCCAGCTTGCGGTTGCGCTGCGCTTCGCGAGAGGCCTGGGCCAGGGTTTCCTGGCGTTCGCCAAGGGTCGCCTTGGCCTGGCGCAGCGCCAGGGTGAAGCGGTCCTGGTCGATGGTGAACAGCACGTCGCCGCGCTTGACGGTCTGGTTGTCACGCACTTCGACTTTCTGGATCAGCCCGGAAACATCCGGGGCGATCTGGATCACGTCGGCGCGGATGTGGCCGTCGCGGGTCCAGGGGGCGAACATGTAGTACACCACCATCTGCCACACGAGCACGGCGGCGAAGGTCACTACCAGCAAGGTCAGGACCACACGGCCCAGGGTCAGCAAAGGTTTTTTCATGGCAGCATCAGGCTTCGGCAAAAATGGTCCACCGCGCCAAGCAGCACGGCATACAAAGCAACGTTGAACAATGCCCGGTGCCAGACCAGGCGGTAGAAGTGCAGGCGCACCAGCACCGCGTGCACCCCGAGAAACAGCAGGTAGGTGCAGACCATCATCACCAGCAGCGTGGGCAGGAACACCCCGCTGATATCCAGTTCACCGATCACAGGGGCGCTCCGTCGAGCCCGGGGGGCAGTTGCGGTTGTTCGGCAGGCTCGAGCATCACCTCGACACCCGGCAGCAATGCCAGGCGCAGGCCGCTCAGGGCATGCAGCAGGTGCGTGCGGGCATCGCCACGTTCGTACAGTTCATCCAGGTTCAGCGCCAGGCGTGCCCGCTCCATGTTGCGCAGCAGCGGTGCAGGGGCATGCAGGCGCTGACCGGCACGCAGGCACGCAGCGTAGTGGCCGCCCACTTCCTCGATCACCATTTGCAGGCGCTCGCGGGCCTGGGTGCCTGCACGCGGCAGGTAGGCCAGCAGGTCGAGCAGGTTCAGGCCCACGCGCAGGTCGCGCAGGGCTGCGCCACTGTCCTGGCCGGTCTGCGACAGGCGCGGCAGGTGCTGCATCAGGCGGTCGAGCATCTGCACGCCGAGCTGGCGACGTTCGGCCAGGGTCGCCGGGGCAGTCATCTCGACGATGTCCCGCCAGGCGAAGCGAGTCATGCGTTTGGCGGCCAGTTCCACACCGAACGGGCGCATCACCAGGGTCCAGATGAATGCGAACAGAAGCCCTGCAGGGCCTGCCAGGTTGGAGTTGAGGAAGGTGAAGAAATCGGCGTCGTAGGCGCCCTGGATACTGATGAAGGTCGAGGTGTTGACGATGGTCAGCAAGGTGCCCAGGTAGAAGCGTGGCTGCACGGTCAGGGTGCCGACGCAGATGAACGGCACCGCGAAGGCCAGCACCAGCATCGGGAAATCGTGCAGGTTGGGCAGCACCAGGAACAGGTACAGGCTGGAGAAGATGACCGACATCAACGTCCAGAAGAAGAACCGGTAGATCTGCGGTGCCGGGTCGTCCATGGCGGCGAAGAAGCTGCACGACACGGCGGCGAGGATCACCGCGCTGGCGCCGTCGTTCCAGCCCAGGCCGATCCACAGGCCGCAGGCGACGATGATTGCCAGCACGGTGGAAACCACCGAATAAAGCATCAAGCCACGGTCGAAGAACGGTGTCAGGCGGCCCAGGCGCCAGTGGCGGTAGACCGCGCGCCAGGGCTTGGCGTCATCCGTGCGCAAGGCGTGCTGCAAGGTACAGCAGTCCTGCCACAGGTCGGCCCATTCGGTCAGCCGGTAAAGCGCATTGGACAGCAACAGTTCGGCGCGCTGGTCGAGGACGGCGGCGCCGGGCTGCAGGCGGTCGATCTGTTCGTGCAGGGCAGTCCAGCGTGCTACCGAGGCGCTTTGTGCTGTGCCCTCGAGCCATTCGCGGGCGGCGGCGAGCACTGGTTGCAGCTGGGCGAACTGCGCCGGGGCGCGGCCTTCGAGCGCCACCAGGGCGTCGTCAAGGGCGTCGATCACCGGCAGCAGATGGATCATGCGCCCGCGCAGCTCGCGGGCGTTCTTCAAGGTATGCGGGCCTGCACCCTCGTGGCCGAGCTGGCCAATCATCAACTCCAGCGAGTTGAAGGTGGCAACCATGGCACCACGCATGCCACCCACTTTGTCCGCAGCAACATCACGGGCGAGGTAGGTATCGCTGTAGCGGGTCGCTTCGCTGAACCAGCTCCCGGTCGCGCCAACCACCACGGGCGCCAGGCGTCGTGGCCAGAAAATCGCGCCGACCACGGCTGCGCAGACAATCCCCAGGCAGATTTCCTGGGCACGTGAAGAAGCAACGTCGAACACTGCCAGCGGGTTGTCGACCACCGCCAGGGCGATCATTGGCAGCGTATAGCCGGCCAGCATCAGCACGTAGTTGTTCGCGGTGCGCAGGTTCAGCGAGAGGTACAGCAATGTGCCAGTCCACAGGGCGATCGCGACGGTCAGCAACAACGGCGACTGCACCAGCGGCGGCACCAGGAAGATTGCCCCGCCAGCGCCGAGCAGCGTGCCAAGGGCCCGATACAGGGCCTTGGAGCTGGTAGGCCCAACGAATGGGCTGGAAACGATGTAGACGGTTGCCATCGCCCAGTAGGGGCGCGGCAGCTGCATGAGCAGTGCGATGTACAGCGCGATCATCGACGCGGCAAAGGTACGCACACCATAGAACCAGTCGCGGGCCGGCGGTACCGAACTGAAGAAACCGTTCATGCCACCCCGCCAGTGCTTCCAAGGCCTGTTGCCTCGAAGGCGCGGAGCACGCGCAAGGCGGCATGCAGGTCGGCCTCATCGATACCCTGCAGCACTTCGTGGCGTACGCGCACCAGTTCGGCTTCGATGGCTTCGGCCAAGGCACGGCCCTCGGCTGTCAGGCTCAGGGCCTTGGCACGGCGGTCCAGCGGATCCTCGCTGCGGCATACCAGGCCAGCCTTGCACAGCTGGTCAAGCAGGCGCACAAGCGACGGGCTTTCCAGGCCAGCGGCCTGAGCCACGGCTACCTGGTGCACGCCATCGCCCAGGCGCACGATCATCAGCAAGGGTGCGGCGCAGGCTTCGGAAATGCCGTAGCTGGTCAGGGCTGTATGGCAAATGCGCCGCCAATGGCGGGCGGCAACGACCATGCCGGTGCTGACTTGCAGGCGCAGTGAGTCAAGCGTCATGTAAAGAACCAAGGATATTCATAGTTTGCTAACTATCAATATACGCCTGGCCCTCCCCCTGTCGTCAACCGGGGGCGACGGGGGGAATACATGAATTGTTGTTCATTGAGGCTGAACCTGGTCCTCCAACTTCATCGCCAGCGCCAACGTGCTGCCCATCTGCACTGCCCGATCCCGCCAATCCAGATAGCGCGCCGCATCGCAACGGCTGAAATGCACTGCCAGCTCCTCGGCCGCCTGCATGACCCCGGTCGCTGCCGCCAGCTCCAGCCAGTACAGCCCGGCCTTGATATCAGCGTCCACACTCAGGCCATGCAACAAACGGTAGCCCACCTCGAAGCGGCAACGCACCTCGCCCCGTTCGGCCCCACGAAGAAACCACTGGTAAGCCTGAGCCAGATCGACCTGCCAGCCCAGTTGCGCATCGCAGACTTCTTCCTCGTACAAATCGCCGAGTGCGGCGGCTGCATCGAGCATGCCCCGGTCAAAGGCATGGCGATAGCACTCTGCGGCCTGGACGTAGGAAACCTCCACACCCTTGCCGAAGTAGTGCTGCTGCCCCAGGTTGAACCAGGCTGCGGCATTGCCCTGCATGGCCGCCATGCGCAGCAGGTGCCCGGCCAGCACGGTGTCGGCACGCCAGTACTTGCCATTGAGCCAGACCCAGCCCAGGTCATTGAGCGCCGCCACATGGCCGGCCAGCGCTTGATGGCGCAGGTCGGCATACACCGCTTGCAGGTCCGCCGCTTCGTCCAGGCGGTTGACCAGCAGCGCCCGCTGGCTGGGCAACCCCACCCCGGCGAACAGCCGCTGCCGCCTGCCAGCGGGGGTCGGCGCGGGAATGACCTGCTCAGGCAGAAGACGGGCGAGCAGCGAGTGGATATTGCTGACAGCTGACATGTTCATCCTCATTGAACGACCCACAGGCCTTACTGCGGCTGTGATGAGGCGTGATTCTGCGCGACGTCACGTCAAAACCTGTCGCGAACGATTCGGCGCCAGGCAACCAATTGGCGGTTCCTTGATCTGAACGGATCGTGGCTAATTGCCATGACCCACTAATGCCGCCATCCTGATGCGGCAAGCCTAGACAAGGACGTTACCTTTTGCCGTTCGCCACCACCCGCGCCACCCTCAGCCGTCAGTGGGCGCTGCTGCGCCAGCTACCCAGCCGTTCCCCGGGCATTACCAGCGCAGAACTGGTGTGGCGCCTGCGCGATGTGGGTTTCACCGTCAGCAAACGCACGGTGGAACGCGACCTCAATGAGCTGTCGTTGATCTTCCCGCTGGAGCGCAACGACAAGAGCATTCCGTTCGGCTGGCACTGGTCGGCGAATGCCTTGGGTGAGCTGCGTGGGAATTTCGACCTGCAGGGCTACTTGCGCGGTGAGGCGCTCCAGCCGGCGCAAGGTGGTGGGCTGGCGCTGCAAGCCTGGGTCAACGACAGGGTGGCACGACAGTTACGTGATCAGCCGTTGTGTGCAGACATGCAGCTGACTGCCCTGGAGCACGGGCATCGGCTGCAGGCCACGATGGAAGATGGCTGGGCGTTACGCTGGTGGGTGTTGAGCCAGGGGGACGGGGTGAAGGTGGAGCAGCCGGATGAACTGCGCAGTGAGATTGCCAAGACCCTGAGCAATGCGGCTGCGCAGTACCAAAATTAGGCCGCTACAGATCAGCGCTGCATCCCCCAGCGCCACACGGTCACCCGTTCCAGGGTATTGAACACCAACCCCTCGACCAGCAGCCCGATCAGGATCACCACCGCCAACCCGGCAAAAACCTTGTCGGTATACAGCTCGTTGCGGTTCTGGAAGATGTACCAACCCAGCCCGCCCTTGCCGCTGCTCGCGCCGAACACCAGCTCGGCGGCGATCAGCGTGCGCCAGGCAAATGCCCAGCCGATCTTCAGCCCCGACAGGATCGACGGCAGTGCCGCGGGCACCAGGATGTGCAGCACCAGCCGCAGCCCTTTGAGGCCATAGTTGCGCCCAGCCATGCGCAAGGTTTCAGAAACGCCAAGAAAACCCGCGTAGGTATTCAGCGCCAGCGCCCAAAGCACCGAGTGCACCAGCACGAAGATCAGGCTGTTGTCGCCCAGCCCGAACCACAGCAGAGCCAGCGGCAGCAGGGCAATCGCGGGCAGCGGGTTGAACATTGAGGTCAACGTACCCAACAAGTCGCGGCCCAGCTGGGTGGAAACCGCAAGGCTGGTCAGGCCGAAAGCCAGCACGATGCCCAGCACGTACCCCTTGAGCAGGATCACCAACGACACGCCGACCTTGGCCGGCAGCTCGCCGCTGCGCAGGCCGTCCCACAGCGCCGCGGCAGTCTGCAAAAAACTCGGTAGCAGCAGGTCATTGCCCTGGTAGCGGGCAATGGCCTCCCACAATGCTGCGATCACCACAAGGATCACCGCCTTGCGTAACCAGCCTTGCTGCCACAGGCGCTGGGCCAGCGACAGGTTGCGTTCCAGAGGCACACTGAGCAGCGGCTCCAGCTGCACCTCGTATTCCTGACGTACAGGTGTAGTGGTCATGGCTCAAGCTCCTGTCAGTAGGCAATGCGGATGTCGTTGAAGCCCAGGTATTCGGCCTGCTCAGGGGCATCGGCCTCGTCGAACAACAGCCGATGGATGCGCCGGGCGCTGGCCTGGAAGTCACTGGCGCCGAGGCTGCCGAGGTCGTACTGATGGCTGTGCACCTCGGCCCGTACCCGCCCCGGATGGGGTGACAGCAACAGGATGCGGTTACCCACTACCAGCGCCTCCTCGATGGAATGGGTGACGAACAGCAAGGTGAAGCGCACCTCCTCCCACAGCAACAGCAACTCTTCCTGCATCTTGCGCCGGGTAAGCGCATCGAGTGCGGCGAACGGCTCATCCATCAACAGGATCTTCGGTTGCGTGGCCAGTGCACGAGCAATTGCCACGCGCGCTTTCATGCCGCCCGACAGGGTATGCGGATAAGCGTCGGCAAAAGCCGCCAGGCCAACCTTGTCCAGGTAATGCAACGCTCGGTCTTCGGCCTCGGCGCGCTTGAGCTGGCCAGAAACGAGCAGCGGGAACATGACGTTCTGCTTCACCGTCTTCCACGGCGGCAGCTGGTCGAACTCCTGGAACACCACGATGCGATCGGGGCCAGGGCCGGTGACCGGCTGGCCCTGCAGCAGGATCTGCCCTTGCTGTGGGCTGATGAACCCGGCTACGGC
Source organism: Pseudomonas sp. M2 (assembly GCF_015751845.1). Classification (NCBI taxonomy): domain Bacteria; kingdom Pseudomonadati; phylum Pseudomonadota; class Gammaproteobacteria; order Pseudomonadales; family Pseudomonadaceae; genus Pseudomonas; species Pseudomonas sp. M2. The sequence continues at coordinate 2,629,839 of NZ_JADOUD010000001.1, read as the reverse complement.
CTTGAGCAGCGTGGACTTGCCACACCCCGAGGGGCCCAGCAAGACAAAACGGTCGGCACGGTCGACTTCGAAGCTGACCTGATGGGTGGCCCGCACCACGCGCTGCGCGGTACGGTATTCGAGGCTCAGGTTATCCACCTTGAGCAACGGCGGTGTAGCCACACGGCTAAGGTTGCTGGCCGTGTGGCCTGGCAATGGGGCGGTCATGGTCGGTCAGCTCCCCTGCAGTGGGCGTTCATCCTGGAAGAAGTAATCCTTCCACGACTCAGGCTTGTGCTTGATGGCGCCTACCCGGTAGAGGAATTCGGCCAGCTTGTAGGTGTTCTTCGGCGTTACGGTGAACTCGTACTGGGGGTTGTCGATCAGCTTGATCAGCACATCGCGGTCAATCTTGGCCTTGGTGACGCGGATATAGGTATCGGCAGCCGCCGCCTTGTCCTTCTGGGCAAAGTCCGCAGCCTCGGCCAGGGCATCGACGAACGCCTTGTAGGTCTTGGGGTTGTCGTTGCGGAATTTCTCGGTGGCAAACAGCACGGTCGGCGAGTTGGGGCCGAGCAGGTCATAGCTGTTGAGCACCACGTGCACGTCTTTGTTGGCCAGTGCCTGGTCCTGGAACGGCGGGTTGGAGAAGTGCCCGTTGAGCTCGGTGCCGCCAGCCAGCAACGCAGCGGTGGCATCTGGGTGCGGTACGGCAAGGGTGTACTTGTCGAGGCGGTTGTATTCCTTCTCGCCCCACTGCTGGGCAGCGGCGTACTGCAGGAAGCGCGATTGCACCGAGACGCCCACGGCCGGCACGGCAATGCGGTCCTTGCCGGAAATGTCGGCGATGGTCTTCACGTTCGGGTTGCTGCTGACCAGGTAGTACGGAAAGTTGCCCAGCGAGGCCACCGCCTTGACGTTCTGCCGGCCTTTGGTGCGGTCCCATACCGTCAGCAACGGCCCAACGCCGGCACCGGCGATGTCCACCGAGCCGGACAACAGCGCGTCGTTGATCGCAGCACCCCCGGATAGCTGGGCCCAGTCGACGGCGATGTCGATCCCCTGCTCCTTGCCGTGCTTTTCAATCAGTTGCTGATCACGCACCACATTGAGCAGCAGATAGACAATGCCGAACTGCTCGGCAATGCGGATCTTGCCTTCGGCATGGGCCACCGTGGGGGCCGCAAGGCTGCCCACGACCAGGCTTGCGCCCAGGCTGATACTTGCCGCCAGGCGGCTGATGGATTTGCGCATGATGGTTTCCTCAGTCGTCAGAACGGGGCATCGCCCTGGATGGTGGTGCGGAAAAGTTTGCGTCGCAGGTGCGCCGGGCAGCCTGTGGCGAGGTGGGTCAGCGAGCGGTTGTCCCAGAACACCAGATCGTGTGCCTGCCATTGGTGGCGGTAGATGTTCTGTTCGAGCACGCTCAGGGCATAAAGCTGCTGCAGCACGTCGCGGCTTTCATCATCCGGCAGGCCGACGATGCGGGTAGTGAACCCTTCGCTGACGAACAGTGCCTTGCGGCCGTTTTCCGGGTGGGTTCGTACCACCGGATGGATCACTTCCTGCACCTGTGCAAGCTGCTCGGCGCTGAGGGTCGGGCGCCAGTTGCCTTCGAACTTGGTCTCGGCGTAACGGGCGGTGTAGGAGTGCGCGGCACTGCGGCCCTCGACCTGCTTGCGCAGCGCTTGGGGTACCGCGTCCCAGGCCTTGTGCATGTCGGCGAACAGGGTGTCGCCACCTTCACTGGGCAACTCCTGGGCGTGCAGCATGGAACCCAGGCTTGGGAGTTCCTTGTATGACAGGTCCGAATGCCAGAACTTGCCGGCATCGCCCAGGCCGATGTTGTGGCCGTTCTCGATGATGTTGGAGACGATCAGGATCTCGGGGTGGCCTGTGAGCAGAAACTGCTTTAGCACATGGATTTGCAGTTGGCCGAAGCGGCGGCTGAAGGCGATCTGCTGTTCAGGGCTGATGCGCTGGTCGCGCAGCACCAGTACATGGTGCTCGAGGTGGGCGCGATGAATAAGGCTGAAGTCCTCGGCGTTGACCGGTTTTGCCAGGTCCAGGCCGATGATCTCGGCGCCAACGGCACCCGCGAACGGGCGGATTTCAAAGGTTTGCGGCTGAGCGCTGTGGTTGGACGACAAGGCGTTCGAGGCGGCGGACATTTTTCACTCCCACGCAGTGCGCGACTTCGATGACGCGCAACGATCAGAAACGCACGGGGTTTAGCCGTGTGGGTTCAAGTCGTGCGGCGCATCGATTGGTCGACGGGTACGCAGTGGAGTGACTATAAGGTAATAAGAAAAATATTTTAAATACCGTTAATGAATAACGATATGAGGGTGGCAGCTGTCTGCCGGGTAAGCAGGCAAGTACAGCGGATTAAATCAACCCGCCCTCCTCCTCGTCCTCGATCAGATTGTTCAAGCTGCCGAGCGCCTTGCGCGCAGTCGAGCGACTGAGCAGCTTGGCCTGGGCGCCAGGCGGCAGGTCGGTGATGCTGAACACGCCTTTGGCAGTCAGCACCTCGATCAAGTCTTCAAGCACCCGGATCATGTCCAAGTCGCTCTGCTTCAGCTGCTTCAGGCTGTTTTCGACGACATCGTCAGCAAACCACTCCTGTATCTCGGCATGATCTGCCGGGAGGATCTCCGTATGTTCGGCATAGGGTGCAGCTTCTACCCGCAGCAACTGGCCCTCGGCGTCGCGTTGCACGTAGAACATGGCGTCGTCCCTCGTCACGATGGTTCCTTGTTGGTAGTCAGCAGCATAGGCAAAGTTCATCGGGCATGACAGCCCGGCGCAGAAGTATGCGCTGCACGAAGATGCCAGAAAAGACCGCTCTGCGCGGTGGCCCGGGTGGCCACCGCGCAGACGGGATCAGGAGTTATCGATCTTGATGGTGGGGTCTGCACCGCTGATCAACGAGTTGACCGTGGTATTGGACCAGTTGACCCCTTCCAGTTTGATAGACACATCGGCATTGGCCAGGCCACCCGCTGCGTTGAGCTTGCCTTCGGTGCTGACCTGCAAGGTCGAGGAACCATCGACGGTGGTGATCTTCAGGAAGTTGTCGATAGTGCTGGCCTTCTCACCCTGCAGCAGGTCGCGCAGATCGAGACGGTCACCCTCGCTGACTTTGAAGTCCTTGATCACGTCACTGCCAATGTCACCGGACTTCCACACGAAGGTGTCGGCACCGCTGCCACCGATCAGCATGTCGTTGCCTTGGCCGCCGATCAGGGTGTCGTTGCCAGTGCCGCCCAGCAGCATGTCATTACCTTTGCCGCCATCGAGGGTGTCATTACCCCCTTGGCCGAAGAGGATGTCATTGCCTGCGCCCCCCATCAGGGTGTCGGCGCCATCATTGCTGCCCGCAACATCGAACTCGGTGTAATGCTCGTTGATGTACTTGTGCATTGCCCGCGCATCGACATCACCCGCATCGACACCGAGTTTGTTGGCCACATAACCCTGGACTGCCTCTACACCAGTGCCGGCGACCGTAGAGAAGGTCAGCAAGTCGCCAAAGATAATGTCGTTGCCGTCACCACCGTTGACCGTGTCGTTGCCCGGCTGGGTAACTTCGGTGTGGCCGAGGATGGCGTCTGCCAGTTTGCTTGGGTCGATGTTGGCCTGTGGCTTGCCATCGGAGTCATAGGGCTTCAGGTCGTCCTTGTTCACGCCACTGTTCAGGCCTATTGCCTCCACATCGGACAAGCCAGAAAGGATCTTGAAGCTGTCAGTCGAGTTGTTGGTGGTTGCCCGGTCTGTCGAGTTGCCCGTGCCGTCTCGGGTCGACAGCTCGTATCCACCGTTACCCTCGGCATGGATAGTGGCTGTGCTCTGCGTGGACCATTTGTAGTAGTAGCCCGTGTTCCAACTCCAGTCCAACTCGCGAACCTGCATGGTCAACTTGCCGCTGCTGTCGATCGAGAGACGATTGCTGGTATCCAACTGATAGTTGGTAACGGTATCGCCCATCTTGTAGTTGATCGACGACAGGAACGTGTCGAGCTTGACGTTGGTGTTGCCCAGGTTCGGGTTGGTCTGTTCACTCGTCTGGTAATAGGTCGGCTCACCGTCAGTGATGAAGAATGTCTGGTTACTACCGGTGCTACCTGCAGCCTTGAGGTTCGCAAACCAGTTGGCGGTTGTTTTGAAGGCATCCTCATAGTTGGTGCCGCCATTGGAGTTCAACGTACCCAGCGCACTCAGCAGGGTCTTGAGGCCCGCATCGTTGAGGGTCACCGATACGCTGCTCTTGACCTGGCTTGCAAAGTCGACCAACAGAATGTTCACCGTCCCGGACTGTGAGCCCTTGACGCTTGCAGCCAAGGTCTTGAATACCGACTCCAACGATTTCTTCGCAGCATCGACGCCCGAAGAGCCCATGCTGCCCGAGGTGTCGACGATGAAGGCGATGTTGTAGTCCTGGCCCGGTACCACGTGCAGGCCGCTGACATCCGCGACCACGATGTCATTGCCATCGGTGCTGGCGACGTTATCGCTATCGGATGACAGGTTGCTGGTGGTGTACGACTGCGGGTAGACCGTGACCTTGATGCTGCCTTCGCTGGTCGCGGTGCTGCCGCCAACGCTCTCGGTGGACGTCGAGGTGACTTTCACGTCGAATTGGCCGGAGTAGTAGGCCGGTGGCTTGATGGTCAAAGTGCCCAGATTCCAACCCGTGACATCAACCGCATTGGTGCCAACGGTGAACGTATGGCCGGCATTGTCGGCAACCACCGAGCCTGCCGGGATGCCGCTGAGCTTGACGCTCAGGCTCTCGGAGCCGTCTGTGTCCGTCAGGGCGGTACTGATGCTTACCAGCTTGACCGGCGCGCCGTTCTCGCCGCCTTCGTTGAGCTTGTAGCCGTCGTAGTAACCCACGCCGTTACTGCCATGCAGGTCGGATACCGTAACCCCGGCGTTGGCCAGCGCGGCGAGGTTGGGGTACATCGGGATGTTGGCGCTGCTAAGGTCAGTGACCGCACCGTTGCCCACCTTGATGTTGACGTCGAGGCTACCTGGCCCAGCCTGGTTGGCGTTGTAGACCTCCAGGGTGTAATAGCCGCTGGTGGTTGGGGTGTAGCTGCCGGAAATGCTGCCGCTGGCCGAGCCCCAGGTACCACCGGCGACGTTCTTGCCGCCGATGACGATCTGCAGGCTGTCGTCGGCGGTGCCGCTGAAGGTGTAGGTCTTGCCGGCCTCCAGATAGATCAGGCCTGAGGTCTTCGAGCCCGACCCCGGGGTGACGGTGGCCGTGGTGTCGACAGTGGTCACCTGCTCGCTCTTGCCGGCGTTGCCGGAGTTGGCGAAGACGTTCTTCAGCGCGTCGCCCGTGATGCCATTGCCGTTGGTGCCCAGGCCAGTGAGGCTGGTCCAGGTTTCCTTGGTCAGGCCCAGCGAGTTGACGTTGTTGTTGCCAATGCTCAGGTCCGGCTTGTCGGCCATCGGTGTGATATCGACCTTCAGCGTGGCTTCGCTGCCCGTGCCCTTGCCATCGGTAGGCGCGTACTTGATCTGCGCGTAGTCCACCTGCTTGTTGCCCACACCAGTACCACCGTAGCCGTCGACACCCGACTGGTTAGCCACAGGAACGAACTTGAGCTTGCCGGCGGCGATGTCGGCCTGGCTGATGGTCTGGCCTGCCTTCACATCGACCCAGCTGGTGCCGTTGTACAGCTTCAAGGTACCGGCCCCTGGCAGCTGGGTGATGGTCACCCCCAGGCTGGCGAGTGAGGAATCGACATCGCTGATGTTGAAGTCGCTCCAACCCAGCACCAGGTCGGTGTCCTCGGTTCCGGTGACCGCTCCGCCAGTGGTGGTGGGCACGTCGTTGACCGCCACGACATTGACCGTGGTGGTCGCCGTGTTCGAGGTGCTCACACCGTCGGTCACCGTGACAGTGATGATCCGAGGGGCGGTGCTCGGGTCTTCACCGGTGTTGATGAAGGTGATGTTCTTGATCGCCTGGATGTAGTCAGCCAGCGAAGCGGTTCCGCTCAGGGTCAGGACCACCTTGCCGTCGGTGCTGTTGGCATTGATCGAGATGCCATTGACGCTGTTGCCCAGGTTCAGGGCATCGCCTGGCTGGCGATTGGTCAGGGTCACCGTCGCGCCAGTCAGCATCGAGCTGTCGAAGTCGGTGATCGACACGTCGATATCGCCGATCGAAACACCGCTGCCTGGCTGGTTCTCGGTGAACGTGGTCTGGTAGTCGGCGCCGGTCTTGCCGCTCGAATCGTTGGCGTCTAGGTCCAGAGCAGGCGCCGGCTCGAAGATCTGGGTGGTGACGCTACCAGCGCTACCGCTGACCGCCAGGTTTTCGAAGTTGCCGCCGGTGGCCGAGTCGATCTTGACGGTGAACTGCTCGGTACCTTCGGTGACGTTGTCCTTGATTGTCGGGATGGTGAAGGTGGCTGAGTTGCTACCGGCTTTGATCGTTACGATGGCCACACCGGTGTAGTCGGTACCATCGGCGGCAGGGCCGGTATACGAAAGCTTCACCGTCACATCGGTTTGCGCATTGTTGCTGAGGTTCAGCGTGTAAGTTGCGTTGCCGCCTTCGGCAACAGCGGTTGTACCACTGATGCTCAGGGTGGTGGTCTGGAGGGTGTCGGTCACGGCCGTTACCGCTGCCGTGTTACTGACGACGAGGTTCTCGAAGTTGCCACCGGAAGTGCCGGTAATGTTCGCCGACACGTCACCTGCATCGATGTACACATCCTCACCGGGCGCAGCGACAATTACCGAACCTGACGTTTTGCCTGCTGCAATGTTGATGGTCTGGCCATTGCTCAGGGTGACCGTCATCGCGGTGCCTGCCGGGTTGCTCAACGTGGCGGTGTAGGTGATCTGGCCACCTTCGGCGACCGTGGGCGTGGCGCTGAGGGTCAGGCTGGTATTGTCGATGGTGTCGGTGACCTTGGTCACCGCGTAAGCGCCGTCGACTGCCAGCAATTCGAAGTCGCCGCCGGTGCTTCCGTCGATCTTGACCTGTACCGAGCCGGCATCGATGTAGGGATCATCGCCGGGCGCGTTGAGGGTGATGCTGCCTTCGGTCTGACCTTTGGCAATGGAGATGGTCTCGCCATTGCTCAATTTGATGGTCATGTCAGAACCGGCCTTGTTGGACAAGGTTGCGGTATAGGTGATCTTGCCGCCTTCGGCGACCGTTGGCGTCGCGCTCAGGACAAGGCTCGTCGTGTCCTTGGTACCCGCCACATCCGTTACCGTCGTTGACGGGGTACCAGCGGTGACCAACTTCTCGTAATTGCCGCCGTCGACCTTGGTGATGGTGTTGGTCAGCGCGGTGTTGGTGTTGTACACGTTGTTCGGCGCGGTGAAGTTGACCGAGCCGGACGACTCGCCGACGCCGATGGTGATGCTCTGGCCGTTGGCCAGGGTGACGACCAGTGGCGAACCGGTGACTGGAGCGCTAACGGAGGCGGTGTAAGTGACCACCCCACCTTCAACGACCGAGGCATTCGCAGTCAGGGTCACGGTCGACGTGTCGAGGGTGTCGCTGACGTTGGTCACGGCCTCAGCCGGGTTGACTGCGAGGTTCTCGAAGTCACCACCGGTGGTACCAGTGACGGTCGCTTTGACCTGGCCGGCGTCTTTGTAGACGTCATCCGCCGGGGCCGGAACAGAGACCGTGCCGGAGGTCTGGCCTGCCGCGATATTGATAGTTGCGCCGTTGCTCAGGGTCACGGTCATCGCCGTGCCGGCGGGATTGCTCAAGGTCGCGGTGTAGACGATCTGGCCGCCCTCAGCGACGTCGCCAGTCGCGCTCAGCACCAGGTTGGTGGTCGCCTGGGTAGCTGGGCTATCGGTGACCGTGGTGGTTGGAGTGCCGGCGGTATCCAGCTTCTCGTAGTTACCGCCGTCGACCTTAGTGATGCTGTTGGTCACCGGGGTATTGGTGTTGTAGACGTTGTTCGGCGCGGTGAAGTCGACCGAGCCGGACGATTCGCCAACACCGATGGTGATGCTTTGACCGTTGGCCAAGGTGACGACCAGCGGCGAACCCGTGACCGGGGCGCTAACCGAGGCGGTGTAGGTCACCACGCCACCTTCGACTACTGAAGCATTCGCAGTCAGGGTCACGGTCGACGTGTCGAGGGTGTCGCTGACGTTGGTCACGGCTTCAGCCGGGTTAACAGCCAGCTGTTCGAAGTCACCACCGGTGGTGCCGGTGATGGTGGCTTTGACCTGACCGGCATCCTTGTAGACGTCATCCGCCGGGGCCGGAACAGAGACCGTGCCGGTGGTCTGGCCTGCCGCGATATTGATGGTCGCGCCGTTGCTCAGGGTTACGGTCATCGCCGTGCCGGCTGGATTGCTCAGCGTGGCGGTATAGACGATCTGACCGCCTTCAGCCACATCGCCAGTGGCGCTCAGCACCAGGTTGGTGGTCGCCTGAGTAGCCGGGCTGTCGGTAACCGTGGTGGTCGGAGTGCCGGCGGTGTCGAGCTGTTCGTAGTTACCGCCTTCGACCTTGGTGATGCTGTTGGTCAACGCGGTATTGGTGTTGTAGACGTTGTTTGGCGCAACGAAGTCGACTGAACCGGACGACTCGCCGACGCCGATGGTGATGCTTTGGCCGTTGGCCAGGGTCACGACCAGTGGGTTGCCGGTGACAGGGGCCGATACCGAGGCGGTGTAGGTGACTACGCCACCTTCGACTACCGAAGCATTGGCGGTCAGGGTCACCGTGCTAGCGTCGATCGTGTCGCTAACGTTAGTCACTGCTTCGGTCGGGCTGACCGCCAGCTGCTCGAAGTCACCACCGGTTGTGCCGGTGATGGTGGCTTTGACCTGGCCAGCGTCCTTGTAGACGTCATCGGCCGGGGCTGCAACAGCGACCGTACCGGAGGTCTGACCTGCTGCGATATTGATGGCCGCGCCATTGCTCAGGGTCACGGTCATCGCCGTGCCGGCTGGATTGCTCAAGGTCGCGGTGTAAACGATCTGACCGCCTTCGGCCACGTCCCCAGTCGCGCTCAGCACCAGGTTGGTGGTCGCTTGAGTAGCCGGGCTGTCGGTGACAGTCGTGGTCGGAGTACCGGCGGTGTCGAGCTGTTCGTAATTGCCGCCGTCGACCTTGGTGATGCTGTTGGTCAGTGCGGTATTGGTGTTGTAGACGTTGTTTGGCGCAACGAAGTCGACCGAGCCGGACAACTCGCCTACACCGATGGTGATGCTTTGGCCGTTGGCCAGGGTGACGACCAGTGGGCTGCCGGTGACTGGGGCCGATACCGAGGCGGTGTAGGTGACTACGCCACCTTCGACTACCGAAGCATTGGCGGTCAGGGTCACCGTGCTAGCGTCGATCGTGTCGCTAACGTTAGTCACTGCTTCGGTCGGGCTGACCGCCAGCTGCTCGAAGTCACCACCGGTGGTACCAGTGATGGTGGCTTTGACCTGGCCGGCGTCTTTGTAGACATCATCAGCCGGGGCTGCAACAGAGACCGTACCGGACGTCTGACCGGCCGCGATGTTGATGGTCGCGCCGTTGCTCAGGGTCACGGTCATCGCCGTGCCAGCTGGGTTGCTCAAAGTCGCGGTGTAAACGATCTGGCCACCTTCCGCCACATCGCCGGTCGCGCTCAGCACCAGGCTGGTAGTGGCCTGGGTAGACGGGCTGTCGGTAACCGTGGTGGTCGGAGTGCCGGCGGTGTCGAGCTGTTCGTAATTACCGCCGTCGACCTTGGTGATGCTGTTGGTCAGTGCGGTATTGGTGTTGTAGACGTTGTTTGGCGCAACGAAGTCGACCGAGCCGGACGACTCGCCTACACCGATGGTGATGCTTTGGCCGTTGGCCAGGGTGACGACCAGTGGGCTGCCGGTGACTGGGGCCGATACCGAGGCGGTGTAGGTGACTACGCCACCTTCGACTACCGAAGCATTTGCGGTCAGGGTCACCGTGCTAGCGTCGATCGTGTCGCTAACGTTAGTCACTGCTTCGGTCGGGCTGACCGCCAGCTGCTCGAAGTCACCACCGGTGGTACCAGTGATGGTGGCTTTGACCTGGCCGGCATCTTTGTAGACATCATCAGCCGAGGCTGGAACAGAGACCGTACCGGACGTCTGACCGGCCGCAATGTTGATGACCGCGCCATTGCTCAAGGTCACGGTCATCGCCGTGCCGGCGGGGTTGCTCAAGGTCGCGGTGTAAACGATCTGGCCACCTTCCGCCACATCGCCGGTCGCGCTCAGCACCAGGCTGGTAGTGGCCTGGGTAGACGGGCTGTCGGTAACCGTGGTGGTCGGAGTGCCGGCGGTGTCGAGCTGTTCGTAATTACCGCCTTCGACCTTGGTGATGCTGTTGGTCAGTGCGGTATTGGTGTTGTAGACGTTATTCGGCGCAACGAAGTCGACCGAACCGGACGACTCGCCCACTCCGATGGTGATGCTCTGGCCGTTGGCCAGGGTTACGACCAGTGGGCTGCCGGTGACAGGGGCCGATACCGAGGCGGTGTAGGTGACTACGCCACCTTCGATTACTGAAGCATTGGCGGTCAGGGTCACCGTGCTGGTATCGAGGGTATCGCTGACATTGGTCACGGCTTCAGCCGGATTCACCGCGAGGTTCTCGAAATCACCACCGGTTGTGCCGGTGATGGTGGCTTTGACCTGGCCAGCGTCCTTGTAGACGTCATCGGCCGGGGCTGGAACAGCGACCGTACCGGAGGTCTGACCTGCTGCGATATTGATGGCCGCGCCATTGCTCAGGGTCACGGTCATCGCCGTGCCGGCTGGATTGCTCAAGGTCGCGGTGTAAACGATCTGACCGCCTTCGGCCACGTCCCCAGTCGCGCTCAGCACCAGGTTGGTGGTCGCCTGAGTAGCGGGACTGTCGGTAACCGTGGTGGTAGGAGTGCCGGCAGTGTCGAGCTGTTCGTAATTACCGCCTTCGACCTTGGTGATGCTGTTGGTCAGTGCAGTATTGGTGTTGTAGACGTTGTTCGGCGCAACGAAGTCAACCGAGCCGGACGATTCGCCCACTCCGATGGTGATGCTCTGGCCGTTGGCCAGGGTGACGACCAGTGGCGAACCAGTAACAGGAGCCGAGACCGAGGCGGTATAGGTAACCACGCCACCTTCGATCACCGAGGCATTTGCAGTCAGTGTCACGGTCGACGTGTCGAGGGTGTCGCTGACGTTAGTCACGGCCTCAGCCGGGTTGACTGCGAGGTTCTCGAAGTCACCACCGGTTGTGCCGGTGATGGTGGCTTTGACCTGGCCGGCGTCTTTGTAGACGTCATCAGCCGGGGCAGCAACGGTCACTTGGCCAGTGGTCTGGCCTGCCGCGATGTTGATGGTCGCGCCGTTGCTCAAGGTCACGGTCATCGCCGTGCCGGCTGGATTGCTCAGGGTCGCGGTATAAACGATCTGACCGCCTTCAGCGACATCGCCAGTTGCGCTCAGCACCAGGTTGGTAGTGGCCTGAGTAGCAGGACTATCGGTGACCGTCGTGGTTGGAGTGCCGGCGGTATCGAGTTGTTCGTAGTTACCGCCCTCGACCTTGGTAATACTGTTGGTCAGTGCAGTATTGGTGTTGTAGACGTTGTTTGGCGCAACGAAGTCGACTGAACCGGACGACTCGCCGACGCCGATGGTGATGCTTTGGCCGTTGGCCAGGGTGACGACCAGCGGCGAACCAGTAACAGGAGCCGACACGGAGGCGGTGTACGTAACCACGCCACCTTCGACTACCGAAGCATTGGCGGTCAGGGTCACCGTGCTGGTATCGAGGGTATCGCTGACATTGGTCACGGCTTCAGCCGGATTCACCGCGAGGTTCTCGAAATCACCACCGGTTGTGCCAGTGATGGTGGCTTTGACCTGACCAGCGTCCTTGTAGACGTCATCGGCCGGGGCTGGGACAGCGACCGTACCGGAGGTCTGACCTGCTGCGATGTTGATGGTCGCGCCGTTGCTCAGGGTCACGGTCATCGCCGTGCCAGCTGGGTTGCTAAGCGTTGCGGTGTAAACGATCTGACCGCCTTCAGCCACATCGCCAGTTGCGCTCAGCACCAGGTTGGTAGTGGCCTGAGTAGCCGGGCTGTCGGTAACCGTGGTGGTCGGAGTGCCGGCAGTGTCGAGCTGTTCGTAATTACCGCCTTCGACCTTGGTGATGCTGTTGGTCAGTGCAGTATTGGTGTTGTAGACGTTGTTTGGCGCAACGAAGTCGACCGAGCCGGACGACTCACCGACGCCGATGGTGATGCTCTGACCGTTGGCCAGGGTCACGACCAGTGGGCTGCCGGTAACTGGGGCCGATACCGAGGCGGTGTACACCACGGTGCCGCCCTCGACCACGCCTGGAGTGGCGGTCAACGTGACGGTCGACGTATCGAGGGTATCGCTGACGTTGGTCACGGCTTCAGCCGGATTGACCGCCACCTGCTCGAAGTCGCCACCGGTGGTGCCGGTGATGGTGGCTTTGACCTGGCCAGCGTCCTTGTAGACGTCATCGGCCGGGGCTGGAACAGAGACCGTGCCGGAGCTTTGGCCTGCTGCGATATTGATGACCGCGCCATTGCTCAGCGTGACGGTCATCGCCGTGCCCGCAGGGTTGCTCAGCGTCGCGGTGTAAACGATCTGGCCGCCCTCAGCGACATCGCCGGTCGCGCTCAACACCAGGTTGGTGGTCGCCTGGGTAGCCGGACTGTCGGTGACCGTGGTGGCCGGAGTGCCGGCAGTATCGAGCTGTTCGTAGTTACCGCCCTCGACCTTGGTGATGCTGTTGGTCAGTGCAGTATTGGTGTTGTAGACGTTGTTTGGCGCAACGAAGTCGACCGAGCCGGACGACTCACCGACGCCGATGGTGATGCTCTGACCGTTGGCCAGGGTCACGACCAGTGGGCTGCCGGTAACTGGGGCCGATACCGAGGCGGTGTACACCACAGTACCGCCCTCGACCACGCTTGGTGTGGCGGTCAACGTGACGGTCGACGTGTCGAGGGTGTCGCTGACGTTGGTCACGGCTTCAGCCGGATTAACAGCCAACTGCTCGAAGTCACCACCGGTGGTACCGGTGATGGTGGCTTTGACCTGGCCGGCGTCTTTGTAGACGTCATCAGCCGGGGCAGCGACGATCACCTGGCCAGTGGTCTGGCCTGCCGCGATGTTGATGGTAGCGCCGTTGCTCAGCGTGACGGTCATCGCCGTCCCCGCTGGGTTGCTCAGCGTCGCGGTGTAAACGATCTGACCGCCTTCCGCCACATCCCCGGTCGCGCTCAGCACCAGGTTGGTAGTGGCCTGGGTATCCGGGCTGTCGGTGACCGTGGTGGACGGAGTGCCGGCGGTGTCGAGCTGTTCGTAATTACCGCCTTCGACCTTGGTAATACTGTTGGTCAGCGGTGCATTGGTGTTGTAGACGTTGTTCGGCGCAACGAAGTCGACCGAGCCGGACGACTCACCGACGCCGATGGTGATGCTCTGACCGTTGGCCAGGGTCACGACCAGTGGGCTGCCGGTAACTGGGGCCGATACCGAGGCGGTGTACACCACGGTGCCGCCCTCGACCACGCCTGGAGTGGCGGTCAACGTGACGGTCGACGTATCGAGGGTATCGCTGACGTTGGTCACGGCTTCAGCCGGATTGACCGCCAACTGCTCGAAGTCGCCACCGGTGGTGCCGGTGATGGTGGCTTTGACCTGGCCAGCGTCCTTGTAGACGTCATCGGCCGGGGCTGGAACAGAGACCGTGCCGGAGCTTTGGCCTGCTGCGATATTGATGACCGCGCCATTGCTCAGCGTGACGGTCATCGCCGTGCCCGCAGGGTTGCTCAGCGTCGCGGTGTAAACGATCTGGCCGCCCTCAGCGACATCGCCGGTCGCGCTCAACACCAGGTTGGTGGTCGCCTGGGTAGCCGGACTGTCGGTGACCGTGGTGGCCGGAGTGCCGGCAGTATCGAGCTGTTCGTAGTTACCGCCCTCGACCTTGGTGATGCTGTTGGTCAGTGCAGTATTGGTGTTGTAGACGTTGTTTGGCGCAACGAAGTCGACCGAGCCGGACGACTCACCGACGCCGATGGTGATGCTCTGACCGTTGGCCAGGGTCACGACCAGTGGGCTGCCGGTAACTGGGGCCGATACCGAGGCGGTGTACACCACAGTACCGCCCTCGACCACGCTTGGTGTGGCGGTCAACGTGACGGTCGACGTGTCGAGGGTGTCGCTGACGTTGGTCACGGCTTCAGCCGGATTAACAGCCAACTGCTCGAAGTCACCACCGGTGGTACCGGTGATGGTGGCTTTGACCTGGCCGGCGTCTTTGTAGACGTCATCAGCCGGGGCAGCGACGATCACCTGGCCAGTGGTCTGGCCTGCCGCGATGTTGATGGTAGCGCCGTTGCTCAGCGTGACGGTCATCGCCGTCCCCGCTGGGTTGCTCAGCGTCGCGGTGTAAACGATCTGACCGCCTTCCGCCACATCCCCGGTCGCGCTCAGCACCAGGTTGGTAGTGGCCTGGGTATCCGGGCTGTCGGTGACCGTGGTGGACGGAGTGCCGGCGGTGTCGAGCTGTTCGTAATTACCGCCTTCGACCTTGGTAATACTGTTGGTCAGCGGTGCATTGGTGTTGTAGACGTTGTTCGGCGCGCTGAAGTTGACCGAACCGGACGACTCGCCAACGCCGATGGTGATGCTCTGGCCGTTGGCCAGGGTGACGACCAGTGGGCTGCCGGTGACTGGGGCCGATACCGAGGCGGTGTAGGTGACTACGCCACCTTCGACTACCGAAGCATTGGCGGTCAGGGTCACCGTGCTAGCGTCGATCGTGTCGCTAACGTTAGTCACTGCTTCGGTCGGGCTGACCGCCAGCTGCTCGAAGTCACCACCGGTGGTACCAGTGATGGTGGCTTTGACCTGGCCGGCGTCTTTGTAGACATCATCAGCCGGAGCTGGAACAGCGACCGTACCGGAGGTCTGACCTGCTGCGATATTGATGGCCGCGCCATTGCTCAGGGTCACGGTCATCGCCGTGCCGGCTGGATTGCTCAAGGTCGCGGTGTAAACGATCTGACCGCCTTCGGCCACGTCCCCAGTCGCGCTCAGCACCAGGTTGGTGGTCGCTTGAGTAGCCGGGCTGTCGGTGACAGTCGTGGTCGGAGTGCCGGCGGTGTCGAGCTGTTCGTAGTTACCACCCTCGACCTTGGTGATGCTGTTGGTCAGTGCGGTATTGGTGTTGTAGACGTTATTCGGCGCAACGAAGTCGACTGAGCCGGACGATTCGCCGACGCCGATGGTGATGCTCTGGCCGTTGGCCAGGGTGACGACCAGTGGCGAACCGGTGACTGGAGCGCTAACGGAGGCGGTGTAAGTGACCACCCCACCTTCAACGACCGAGGCATTCGCAGTCAGGGTCACGGTCGACGTGTCGAGGGTGTCGCTGACGTTGGTCACGGCCTCAGCCGGGTTGACTGCGAGGTTCTCGAAGTCACCACCGGTGGTACCAGTGACGGTCGCTTTGACCTGGCCGGCGTCTTTGTAGACGTCATCCGCCGGGGCCGGAACAGAGACCGTGCCGGAGGTCTGGCCTGCCGCGATATTGATAGTTGCGCCGTTGCTCAGGGTCACGGTCATCGCCGTGCCGGCGGGATTGCTCAAGGTCGCGGTGTAGACGATCTGGCCGCCCTCAGCGACGTCGCCAGTCGCGCTCAGCACCAGGTTGGTGGTCGCCTGGGTAGCTGGGCTATCGGTGACCGTGGTGGTTGGAGTGCCGGCGGTATCCAGCTTCTCGTAGTTACCGCCGTCGACCTTAGTGATGCTGTTGGTCACCGGGGTATTGGTGTTGTAGACGTTGTTCGGCGCGGTGAAGTCGACCGAGCCGGACGATTCGCCAACACCGATGGTGATGCTTTGACCGTTGGCCAAGGTGACGACCAGCGGCGAACCCGTGACCGGGGCGCTAACCGAGGCGGTGTAGGTCACCACGCCACCTTCGACTACTGAAGCATTCGCAGTCAGGGTCACGGTCGACGTGTCGAGGGTGTCGCTGACGTTGGTCACGGCTTCAGCCGGGTTAACAGCCAGCTGTTCGAAGTCACCACCGGTGGTGCCGGTGATGGTGGCTTTGACCTGACCGGCATCCTTGTAGACGTCATCCGCCGGGGCCGGAACAGAGACCGTGCCGGTGGTCTGGCCTGCCGCGATATTGATGGTCGCGCCGTTGCTCAGGGTTACGGTCATCGCCGTGCCGGCTGGATTGCTCAGCGTGGCGGTATAGACGATCTGACCGCCTTCAGCCACATCGCCAGTGGCGCTCAGCACCAGGTTGGTGGTCGCCTGAGTAGCCGGGCTGTCGGTAACCGTGGTGGTCGGAGCGCCGGCGGTGTCGAGCTGTTCGTAATTACCGCCTTCGACCTTGGTGATGCTGTTGGTCAGTGCGGTATTGGTGTTGTAGACGTTATTCGGCGCAACGAAGTCGACTGAGCCGGACGATTCGCCGACGCCGATGATGATGCTCTGACCGTTGGCCAGGGTGACGACCAACGGGCTGCCGGTGACTGGGGCACTGACCGACGCGGTGTACACCACGGTACCGCCCTCGACCACGCTTGGGGTGGCGGTCAACGTGACGGTCGACGTGTCGAGGGTGTCGCTGACGTTGGTCACGACTTCAGCCGGGTTGACTGCGAGGTTCTCGAAGTCACCACCGGTGGTGTCGGTGATGGTGGCTTTGACCTGGCCAGCGTCCTTGTAGACGTCATCGGCCGGGGCTGCAACAGCGACCGTACCGGAGGTCTGACCTGCTGCGATATTGATGACCGCGCCATTGCTCAGGGTCACGGTCATCGCCGTGCCGGCTGGATTGCTCAAGGTCGCGGTGTAAACGATCTGGCCGCCTTCAGCGACATCGCCGGTCGCGCTCAGCACCAGGTTGGTGGTCGCCTGGGTAGCCGGGCTGTCTGTGACAGTCGTGGTCGGAGTGCCGGCGGTGTCGAGCTGTTCGTAATTACCGCCTTCGACCTTGGTGATGCTGTTGGTCAGTGCGGTATTGGTGTTGTAGACGTTATTCGGCGCAACGAAGTCGACTGAGCCGGACGATTCGCCGACGCCGATGGTGATGCTCTGGCCGTTGGCCAGGGTTACGACCAGTGGGCTGCCGGTGACAGGGGCCGATACCGAGGCGGTGTAGGTGACTACGCCACCTTCGATTACTGAAGCATTGGCGGTCAGGGTCACCGTGCTGGTATCGAGGGTATCGCTGACATTGGTCACGGCTTCAGCCGGATTCACCGCAAGGTTCTCGAAATCACCACCGGTTGTGCCGGTGATGGTGGCTTTGACCTGGCCAGCGTCCGTGTAGACGTCATCGGCCGGGGCTGCAACAGCGACCGTACCGGAGGTCTGACCTGCTGCGATATTGATGACCGCGCCATTGCTCAGGGTCACGGTCATCGCCGTGCCAGCTGGGTTGCTCAGGATCGCGGTGTAGACGATCTGACCGCCTTCAGCCACATCGCCAGTTGCGCTCAGCACCAGGTTGGTGGTCGTCTGGGTAGCCGGGCTGTCTGTGACAGTCGTGGTCGGAGTGCCGGCGGTGTCGAGCTGTTCGTAATTGCCGCCGTCGACCTTAGTGATGCTGTTGGTCAGTGCGGTATTGGTGTTGTAGACGTTGTTCGGCGCAACGAAGTCGACCGAGCCGGACGACTCACCGACGCCGATGGTGATGCTTTGACCGTTGGCCAGGGTTACGACCAGTGGGCTGCCGGTGACAGGGGCGCTAACGGAAGCAGTGTAGGTGACCACACCGCCCTCCACGACTGAGGCATTTGCAGTCAGGGTCACGGTCGACGCGTCGAGGGTATCGCTGACGTTGGTCACGGCTTCAGCCGGATTGACCGCCAACTGCTCGAAGTCACCACCAATGGTACCAGTGATAGTGGCTTTGACCTGACCGGCGTCTTTGTAGACATCATCGGCCGGAGCTGGAACAGGGACAGTGCCGGAGCTCTGGCCCGCTGCGATATTGATGACCGCGCCATTGCTCAGGGTGACGGTCATCGCCGTGCCGGCGGGGTTGCTCAAGGTCGCGGTGTAAACGATCTGGCCGCCTTCAGCGACATCGCCGGTCGCGCTCAGCACCAGGTTGGTGGTCGCCTGGGTAGCCGGGCTGTCGGTGACTGTAGTAGTCGGAGTGCCCGCCGTATCGAGCTGTTCGTAGTTACCGCCCTCAACCTTAGTGATGCTGTTGGTCAGCGCGGTATTGGTGTTGTAGACGTTGTTCGGCGCGGTGAAGTTGACCGAACCGGAAGACTCACCGACACCGATGGTGATGCTTTGGCCATTGGCCAGAGTGACGACCAGCGGGCTGCCGGTGACCGGAGCACTGACCGAGGCGGTGTACACCATGGTGCCGCCCTCGACCACGCTTGGAGTGGCGGTCAAAGTCACGGTCGACGTGTCGAGGGTGTCGCTGACGTTAGTCACGGCTTCAGCCAGACTAACCGCGAGCTGCTCGAAATCACCACCGGTGGTACCGGTGATAGTGGCTTTGACCTGGTCGGCGTCTTTGTAGACATCATCAGCCGGAGCTGGAACAGAGACCGTACCGGACGTCTGACCTGCTGCGATATTGATGACCGCGCCATTGCTCAGCGTGACGGTCATCGCCGTGCCGGCTGGATTGCTCAGGGTCGCGGTATAAACGATCTGACCGCCTTCAGCCACATCGTCAGTTGCGCTCAGCACCAGGTTGGTAGTGGCCTGGGTAGCGGGATTGTCGGTAACCGTGGTGGTCGGAGTACCAGCGGTGTCGAGCTGTTCGTAATTACCGCCCTCGACCTTAGTGATGCTGTTGGTGAGTGCGGTATTGGTGTTGTACACGTTGTTCGGCGCAACGAAGTCGACCGAGCCGGACGACTCGCCGACGCCGATGGTGATGCTTTGGCCGTTGGCCAGGGTTACGACCAGTGGCGAACCAGTAACAGGAGCCGAGACCGAGGCGGTATAGGTAACCACGCCACCTTCGATCACCGAAGCATTCGCAGTCAGGGTCACGGTCGACGTATCGAGGGTATCGCTGACGTTGGTCACGGCTTCGGTCGGAGTAACAGCCAACTGCTCGAAGTCACCACCGGTGGTACCGGTGATGGTGGCTTTGACCTGACCCGCATCTTTGTAGACGTCATCGGCCGGCGCAGCGACGTTCACTTGGCCGGTGGTCTGGCCTGCCGCGATGTTGATGGTCGCGCCGTTGCTCAGGGTGACGTTCATCGCCGTTCCCGCAGGGTTGCTCAGCGTCGCGGTGTAAACGATCTGGCCGCCCTCAGCGACATCGCCGGTCGCGCTCAACACCAGGTTGGTGGTCGCCTGGGTAGCCGGGCTGTCGGTGACCGTGGTGGCCGGAGTACCGGCAGTATCGAGCTGTTCGTAGTTACCGCCCTCGACCTTAGTGATGCTGTTGGTCAGCGGGGTGTTGGTGTTGTAGACGTTGTTCGGCGCGGTGAAGTTGACCGAACCGGACGACTCGCCAACGCCGATGGTGATGCTCTGGCCGTTGGCCAGGGTCACGACCAGCGGCGAACCGGTGACCGGAGCCGACAGCGAAGCGGTGTAGGTGACCACGCCACCTTCGATTACCGAAGCATTCGCAGTCAGGGTGACAGTCGAGATATCGACGGTATCGCTGACGTTGGTCACGGCCTCAGCCGGGTTGACTGCGAGGTTCTCGAAGTCACCACCGGTTGTGCCGGTGATGGTGGCTTTGACCTGGCCAGCGTCCTTGTAGACGTCATCGGCCGGGGCTGCAACAGCGACCGTACCGGAGGTCTGACCTGCTGCGATATTGATGACCGCGCCATTGCTCAGGGTCACGGTCATCGCCGTGCCGGCTGGATTGCTCAAGGTCGCGGTGTAAACGATCTGGCCGCCTTCAGCGACATCGCCGGTCGCGCTCAGCACCAGGTTGGTGGTCGCCTGGGTAGCCGGGCTGTCGGTGACAGTCGTGGTCGGAGTGCCGGCGGTGTCGAGCTGTTCGTAATTGCCGCCGTCGACCTTGGTGATGCTGTTGGTCAGCGCGGCGTTGGTGCTGTAGACGTTGTTCGGCGCGGTGAAGTTGACCGAGCCGGACGATTCGCCGACGCCGATGGTGATGCTTTGACCGTTGGCCAGGGTGACCACCAGTGGGCTGCCGGTGACCGGAGCGCTAACCGACGCCGTGTAGGTGACCACCCCGCCTTCGACCACGCTTGGTGTGGCGGTCAGGGTCACCGTGCTGGTATCGAGCGTGTCGCTGACGTTAGTCACGGCCTCCGCCGGATTGACCGCAAGATTTTCGAAGTCACCACCGGTGGTACCAGTGATGGTGGCTTTGACCTGACCGGCGTCTTTGTAGACGTCATCGGCCGGTGCAGCGACGGTCACTTGGCCAGTGGTCTGGCCGGCAGCGATATTGATGGTCGCGCCATTGCTCAGCGTCACGGTCATCGCCGTACCCGCTGGGTTGCTCAAGGTCGCGGTGTAGACAATCTGACCGCCCTCAGCGACATCACCCGTGGCGCTCAGCACCAGGTTGGTAGTCGCCTGGGTAGCGGGACTGTCGGTAACCGTCGTAGTTGGAGTACCCGCGGTATCCAGCTTCTCGTAATTACCGCCGTCGACCTTGGTGATGCTGTTGGTCAGCGGGGTGTTGGTGTTGTAGACGTTGTTTGGCGCGGTGAAGTCGACCGAGCCGGACGACTCGCCGACGCCGATGGTGATGGTTTGGCCGTTAGCTAGGGTCACGACCAGCGGCGAACCAGTAACAGGTGCGCTAACCGAGGCGGTGTAGGTCACCACGCCACCTTCAATTACCGAAGCATTAGCGGTCAGGGTCACCGTGCTGGTATCAAGGGTGTCGCTGACATTGGTCACGGCCTCAGCCGGATTGATCGCGAGGTTCTCGAAGTCACCACCGGTGGTGCCGGTGACGGTCGCTTTGACCTGGCCGGCGTCTTTGTAAACGTCATCAGCCGGGGCGGCGACGGTCACTTGGCCAGTGGTCTGGCCGGCCGCAATGTTGATAGTTGCGCCGTTGCTCAGGGTCACGGTCATCGCCGTGCCGGCGGGATTGCTCAGCGTGGCGGTATAGACGATCTGACCGCCTTCGGCGACATCGCCAGTGGCGCTCAGCACCAGGTTGGTCGTGGCCTGAGTAGCTGGGCTATCGGTGACCGTGGTGGTTGGAGTGCCGGCGGTATCCAGCTTCTCGTAATTACCGCCGTCGACCTTGGTAATGCTGTTGGTCAGCGGGGTGTTGGTGTTGTAGACGTTGTTTGGCGCAACGAAGCCGACCGAGCCGGACGACTCGCCAACACCGATGGTGATGCTTTGACCGTTGGCCAGGGTGACCACCAGTGGGCTGCCGGTGACTGGGGCCGACACGGAAGCGGTGTACACCACGGTACCGCCCTCGACCACGCTTGGAGTGGCGGTCAGGGTCACCGTGCTGGTATCGAGCGTGTCGCTGACGTTAGTCACGGCCTCCGCCGGATTGACTGCGAGGTTTTCGAAGTCACCACCGGTGGTACCAGTGACTGAGACTTTGACCTGGCTGGCGTCTTTGTAAACGTCATCCGCCGGTGCAGCGACGGTCACTTTGCCAGTGGTCTGGCCGGCAGCGATATTGATGGTCGCGCCATTGCTCAGCGTCACGGTCATCGCCGTGCCGGCGGGATTGCTCAGCGTGGCGGTATAGACGATCTGACCGCCTTCGGCGACATCGCCAGTGGCGCTCAGCACCAGATTGGTGGTCGCCTGGGTAGCCGGGCTGTCGGTAACCGTAGTGGTCGGAGTCCCGGCGGTGTCGAGCTGTTCGTAGTTACCGCCTTCAACCTTGGTGATGCTGTTGGTCAGCGGGGTATTGGTGTTGTAGACGTTATTGGGCGCAACGAAGTTGACCGAACCGGAGGACTCGCCGACGCCGATGGTGATGCTCTGGCCGTTGGCCAGGGTGACGATCAATGGGCTACCGGTAACCGGCGCCGACACGGACGCGGTGTACACCACGGTACCGCCCTCGACCGCGCTTGGGGTAGCGGTCAACGTGACAGTCGACGTGTCGAGGGTGTCGCTGACATTAGTCACGGCTTCAGCCGGATTCACTGCGAGGCTCTCGAAGTCACCGCCGGTGGTGCCGGTGACGGTGACTTTGACCTGGCCTGCGTCTTTGTAAACGTCATCCGCTGGGGCTGGTACAGAGACCGTGCCGGAGGTCTGACCTGCCGCGATATTGATGGTCGCGCCGTTGCTCAGGGTCACGGTCATCGCCGTGCCGGCTGGGTTGCTCAAGGTCGCGGTGTAGACGATCTGGCCGCCTTCGGCCACGTCCCCAGTCGCGCTAAGTACCAGGTTGGTGGTCGCTTGAGTGTCCGGGCTGTCGGTAACCGTCGTGGTCGAAGCCCCCGCGGTGTCGAGCTGTTCGTAATTGCCGCCGTCGACCTTTGTGATGCTGTTGGTCAGCGCGGTATTGGTGTTGTAGACGTTGTTCGGCGCAACGAAGTCGACCGAGCCGGACGACTCGCCGACGCCGATTGTGATGCTCTGGCCGTTGGCCAAGGTGACCACCAATGGGCTGCCGGTGACCGGAGCGCTGACGGAGGCCGTGTAGGTAACCACCCCACCTTCAACGACCGAGGCATTCGCAGTCAGGGTCACGGTCGACGTGTCGAGGGTATCGCTGACGTTGGTCACGGCTTCAGCCGGATTAACAGCCAACTGCTCGAAGTCACCACCGGTGGTACCGGTGATGGTGGCTTTGACCTGGCCGGCGTCTTTGTAGACGTCATCGGCCGGGGCTGCAACAGAGACCGTGCCGGAGGTCTGACCGGCCGCGATGTTGATGGTCGCGCCGTTGCTCAGGGTCACGGTCATCGCCGTGCCAGCTGGGTTGCTAAGCGTTGCGGTGTAAACGATCTGACCGCCTTCAGCCACATCGCTAGTTGCGCTCAGCACCAGGTTGGTGGTGGCCTGAGTAGCGGGACTGTCGGTGACCGTGGTGGTCGGAGTGCCGGCGGTGTCGAGCTGTTCGTAGTTACCGCCCTCGACCTTGGTAATGCTGTTGGTCAGCGGTGCATTGGTGTTGTAGACGTTGTTCGGCGCAACAAAGTTGACCGAGCCGGACGACTCGCCGACACCGATGGTGATGCTCTGACCATTGGCCAGGGTCACGACCAGCGGCGAACCAGTAACAGGCGCCGACACCGAGGCGGTGTACACCACAGTACCGCCCTCGACCACGCTTGGGGTGGCAGTCAAGGTGACCGTCGACGTGTCAATGCTGTCGCTGATAGTAGTTACAGCGCTCTGGGGGTTGATCGACAGCTGCTCAAAATTGCCCCCGGTGGCGCCGGTGATGGTGGCGGTGACTGTCGAGCCATTGTTGTAAACATCATTGGCCGGCGTCTGGAAGGCCACACTGCCCGTGGTATTGCCCGCGCCAACGGTAATAGTCTGGCCGTTCGACAGTGTCACGGTCACCGGGCTCTGGGCGGGGTTGCTCAGGGTTACGGTGTAAGTGATGACGCCACCTTCGGTCACGCTTGGCGAAGCGGTAAGGGTCGCAGTGGTGTTGTCTACTGTATCGGTAACCAGAGTCACCGCAGGCGTCTGCGGCAAGGCCACGGTGATACCAGTACCGCCACTGGCCCCCGTCACGGTGGTGGAGATCTGGCTGCCATCGACGTATGGGGTATCGTTAGGCGGAATCGTGACATTGACGGTGCCGCTGGTCTGGCCAGCCTGAATGACGATTACTGCCCCATTCGACAGTGTTACGGTCAGGTTGGACGTAGGTGCCTGGCCGACCGTCGCGGTATAGACGATAACGCCACCCGCTTCGGAGATGGAAGGGGTGGCGCTGAGGGTCAGCCCGGTGGCGACCGGTGTCGGAGTATCGGCTGTAGTGTTGTTGGCATCGGTATCAAGCCCGCCGACCTCCTCGCCATTGAGTCCGGCGGCGAAGCTCAGAGGGTCAGTCGGGAAGCCGATGGTCGGGTCCACCGAGCCTGCTGTTTCTTCCAACAGGACAAAACTGTGGCCACCGCCAACCGTGCCACCACCTGCCGCTGCAGGCCCTGCTGCCGGCGCTTCCAGTTCGGTGGTAGGGTCCACGCCCGCGGCGATCGCTTGCTGCAGCTCTTCCACCGACGGCGCGGCCTGCGCGGTAGCCTGACCCAAGTCGGTACTGCTGTCGGGTGCATCAGCGCTCCATTGGGTATCACGGCCCAAATCGAGCAAGCGACCATCGGCCAGTTCGAGGGTGACGGCGCCGCCCGGGCCGGTGAGAACTTCTTCACCGGCCAACAGGCGATCACCTTCAATGAGTACACGCCGGATGCCTTCTGGGGATACTGCGATGACTTGGCCAACAATACTTTTGACGATGGCTACAACGCTGCTCATTGGACTCTCCGGGTTACCCGATGTGATCTACTTCCATGCTCCGAGCAGCGTTCACGAGCCACTGCAGACGGAAGTGTGTCGATACTGTTTCCGGCATGCTTGACGTCAAATTATCGTCTATAACTGCCAGCTATTAACTTTATGCCAAACTATTGACCTTATGGTCGCCATCCTAAACAATCGGCAATGTAATGTCACATTGATATTTGAACGGTTGCTATCCCTTCCTTTAGTACTAATACCAGTGCCCCGTCGGAAGCTGCTCATCGGTCAAATCAGGTTGTCATTTTCCAGACCTGAACCGCTTCGGCCGTGATTCAGGACAACAGCGCCCTCGGGGATCAGTAAAAATGCGTGCGTCACTGTTTACCGCTCTTCCATTCGCCTTTGCCGCCACTTTCCTGCAAGCACAAACCTTGCCCGAAGTCATGCAGAAAGCCCTTGAGGTGCACCCGGAGATCCAGGCGGGTGTCAACGCCCGAGTGGCGGCCGATTACCAGCTGCGTGCGGCCAAGGGCGGCTATTTGCCGCGGGTAGATGTGACCGCTGGTTATGGACGAGAGGGGACTGACAGCCCGAGCACCGGCAACCGCTGGGAAACCCTCAATCGCGGTGAGTCAGCAATCCGTCTTCGCCAAATGGTTTTTGACGGTTTTGCCACTTCTAACGAAGTAGGCCGTCAACAAGCCACCGTTAATGCCCGCGCCTACTCGCTGATGGACACCTCGGAGCGCACCGCGCTTGACGTGGCCCAGGTTTACCTGGACGTGCTGTCGCGCCGCGAAATGGTTCGCCTTGCCGAGGAAAACCTGCGCAACCACGAACGTATCCTCGACCAGATCAAACTGCGTACCAGCCGTGGTGTTGGCCGCCTGGCTGACCTTGATCAGGCCGAAGCCCGTCTGGCTCAAGCGCGCAATAATTTGATAACCGAGCAGACCAACCTCGCCGATGCCAACACCAACTTCCTAAGCGTGGTAGGCCAGATGCCGGATGAACTGAGCGCCCCGGCGCCTTTCATCGACCTGCTGCCGGCAACTCTGGATGAGGCGCGCGCGCAGATGGTAGAGAGCAGCCCAGTACTGCGCTCGGCAGAGTCGGACATCGCCGCGGCTGAGAAACAGTACGACGCAGCGAAGTCGAGCTTCTATCCGCGGTTCGATGCAGAACTCGGAAGAACGGCCGATAACAACATCGACGGCACTGTCGGCCACAACAATGAGTGGCAGGCCATGCTGCGCATGAACTTCAACCTGTACGCCGGCGGCAGCAACAAGGCTGACCTGGAGTCCAAGTCATACTTGGCCAACCAGGCGCTGGATATTCGCAATAACGCCCTGCGCCAGCTCAACGAAGAACTGGGCCTGGCATGGAATGCGCAAGAGAACGCCAACGCCCAGTTGCCTATCGCCCAGCAATACGTCGATCACAGCAACCGGGTACGCAGCGCTTACCAGCAGCAGTTCAGCCTAGGCGAACGCACACTGCTCGACTTGCTCGACAGTGAAAATGAAACCTTCACTGCTCAGCGTCGTCTGGTTGAGGTGAAGAACATACAATTGTTTACTCAATACCGAATCAAGGCGACCATTGGCCAACTGCTCAAGAGCCAGGGTGTCGTAGCACCGATGGCCACCGTTGTGCAGAATGATGTGAAACCGCGAGTGAACCTGCCAGGCATGAACTGAGGCGCACCCGCACCATCTACCCGCAAGGATGAAGAGAGCGCCGCGTGGAATCCGAAGTCAGTCGAGTGCAACTCAGCCACGATCCACGCAGCCAGCACGATGACCCGTTGCTGGATAGTCTGCTGACCCTGTGTGTTCTGCACCAGAAGCCCGCAAGCAGGGCCATGCTGACTACCGGCCTGCCCTTGCCGGCCCAGCGCCTGACCCCTGATCTGCTGCCTCGTGCGGCTGCCCGTGCCGGGCTGCAAGGGCGCGTACTTCAGCGCAAGCTGGAGCAGATCCCGAGCATCGCCATGCCGGCCATGCTGCTGCTCAATGAGGGCCGCAGTGCAGTGCTGGTGGGCTGGGAAAACGAAGACACCGCCCGCCTGCTGCTCAGTGAAAGCGACGGCGGTGAGGTGCTGGTGAGCCGCGAGGCGCTGCAGGGCGACTACAGCGGCAAAGTGTTCTTCGCCCAGCCGCAGCACAAGTTCGATGTGAACCACGGCAACCTCATCCCGCGCGCCCGCTCCTGGTTCCGCGACACGTTGATGCGCAGCAAATGGCTGTACATCGACGCCATTGCTGCCAGCTTGGTGATCAACCTGATTGCACTGGCTGCGCCTTTGTTCGTGATGAATGTGTACGACCGCGTGGTTCCCAACCAGGCCACGTCGACGTTATGGGTGCTGGCGGCAGGCATCGGCTTCGCCTACATATTCGACCTCATTCTCAAAGGCCTGCGCGGCCTCTGCCTGGACCTTGCGGGCAAGAAGACCGACCTGATCATTTCAGCCACGCTGTTCGAGCGGATCGTCGGCATGTCGATGAAGTATCGCCCTGCCCGGGTCGGCAGCTTTGCCCAGAACATTCACGAATTCCAGGGCCTGCGCGACTTCCTCGCTTCGCTAACGCTGACCACCCTGATCGATCTGCCGTTCACCCTGCTGATCCTGCTTGTCATCGCCATCATCGGCGGGCATCTGGTATGGATCCCGGTCCTTGCGTTCCCGCTGGCTTTGGGCATCGGCTATGCGCTGCAGAAGCCGTTGATGGCGACCATGGAGCGCACCATGGCGCTGGCATCGGAGCGCCAGTCCAGCCTGATCGAAACGCTGGCCGGTCTGGACGCAGTCAAGGTCAACAACGCCGAGAGCGAACGCCAGTACATGTGGGAGCAGACCCTTGGCACCCTCAGCCGCCTCGAGCTGCGCGTCAAAGTGCTGTCGAGCCTGGCCATGAACATCACCTTGCTCATCCAGCAGTTGGCGGGGGTGGCGATGATCTGCGTTGGCGTTTACCTGATCATCGACGGCAACCTGAGCATGGGCGGCCTGGTCGCCTGCTACATGCTCAGCGGTCGAGCGCTAGGCCCGTTGAGCTCGCTCAACGGTTTGCTGGCCCGCTACCAGCAGGCCAAGGTGACCATGGTGGCCACCGACCAGATGATGGAGCTACCGCAGGAGCGCAATTTCGAAGAACGTCCTCTGAGCCGTCAGGTGCTGCAGGGCGCGGTCGAATTCCGGGGTGTAGATTTCACCTATCCCAATCAGCAGAACCTGGCGCTCAAAGGCATCAACCTGAATATCCGCCCGGGCGAGAAGGTCGGCATCATCGGCCGCAGCGGCTCGGGCAAAAGCTCGCTGGCCAAGCTCATCGTCGGCCTGTACGAGGCTGACAATGGCTCCTTGCTGGTCGATGGCGTGGATATCCGCCAGATCGACGTCAGTGAGTTGCGCCATAACATCGGCTATGTCCCGCAAGACATTCAGTTGCTGGCAGGCACTTTGCGCGACAATCTTGTCAGCGGTGCCCGCTACATTGAAGACGAATTGATCCTGCAAGCCGCCGAGCTGGCCGGCGTGCATGAATTCGCTCGCCTGCATCCCGACGGTTACGAACTGCAGGTCGGCGAACGCGGCCAGAACCTTTCCGGAGGGCAGCGGCAGAACGTCGCCCTGGCTCGGGCGCTGCTGCTCAACCCGCAGATCCTGCTGTTGGACGAACCCACCAGTGCCATGGACAACACGGGGGAAGAACGCCTCAAACAGCGCCTGGCTGCGGTCATCGAGGGCAAGACCGTTTTGCTGGTGACCCACCGGGCGTCCTTGCTGTCGCTGGTGGACCGATTGATCGTCATCGATCGAGGACAGATTGTTGCGGATGGCCCGAAAGCCGCCGTCATGGATGCGCTTAAAAAGGGGCAGATCAGTGTTGCATAAGCTGGATATGGGGCGTTTCAAGGACAGCCTGCGCCGTTACTTCAAGGGCTCGGAGTCCCTTGCCGGGCAACCGCTGCCGGAGGTCAACAAAGCGCTGATCGAAGACGCGCCACGCATCGTGCGCCTGACTATCTGGGGCATCATCGCGTTCTTCCTGGTCATGATCATCTGGGCCAGCGTGGCCCCCATCGATGAAGTTACCCGCGGTGAAGGCAAGGCCATTCCATCCTCCAAAGTGCAGAAAATTCAGAACCTGGAAGGTGGCATCGTCGCGCAGATCTATGCCAAGGAAGGGCAGATCGTCGAAGTCGGTGAGCCATTGCTGCGGCTGGACGAAACACGCTTCGCATCCAACGTTGGCGAAACCGAAGCCGATCGTCTGGCGATGGCGCTGCGAGTGCAGCGCCTGAGCGCCGAAGTGGACGACAAGCCGCTGCAGATCGACGAAGAGTTGCGCAAGGCCGCACCGAGCCAGGCCGCCAGCGAGCAGTCGCTCTATCAGAGCCGGCGCCAGCAACTGCATGATGAGATCAGCGGCTTGGAACAGCAACTTGTGCAAAAACAGCAGGAACTGCGCGAGTTCACCTCCAAGCGGTCACAGTACGCCAACAGCCTGCAGTTGCTGCGTCAGGAAATCGCCATGTCCGAGCCACTGGTGGCCCAAGGCGCTATTTCCCAGGTGGAAGTGCTACGCTTGCGCCGCGCAGAAGTAGAGAACCGAGGGCAGATGGACTCCACCGCACTGGCCATCCCCCGCGCCGAAGCGGCTATCAAGGAAGTGCAGAGCAAGATTGAAGAAACCCGCGGCAAGTTCCGCAGCGAGGCGCTGACTCAGCTCAACGAGGCACGTACCGAGTTGAACAAGGCCACCGCCACGGGCAGGGCGCTGGATGACCGGGTCAACCGCACAATGGTCAGCTCGCCGGTACGTGGCATCGTCAAGCAGTTGCTGGTCAACACTGTCGGCGGCGTGATCCAGCCGGGCAGTGATATCGTAGAGATCGTGCCGCTGGATGATAGCCTTGTAGTCGAGGCGAAGATCCTGCCCAAGGACATCGCATTCCTGCACCCGGGCCAGGAAGCGACGGTCAAGTTCACGGCCTACGACTACACCATATACGGCGGTTTGAAGGCCACGCTGGAGCAGATCGGTGCCGACACCATCACCGATGAAGACAAGAAGACCACGTACTACCTGATCAAGCTGCGCACGGAAAAAAGCCACTTGGGCACTGACGAGAAACCGTTGCTGATCATCCCAGGAATGGTAGCAACGGTGGATATCATGACGGGCAAGAAGACCATCATGAGCTACCTGCTAAAACCCATCATGAAGGCCCGTGCTGAAGCCCTGCGCGAACGCTGACTGTCACAGGTGCAACCACCCTGAGGAAGGGCGCTGCACCTGCTCTGTCAGGCCGAAGTCAGCGCCAAGGGGCAGGCTCGCCCACCAACTGCCCCTGAATACCTTGAACCTCCATTTCCAGTAGCACCTGTCGCTCTCCTTCGGTCTCGACCCGCTCGGCAATCAACGGCAGATCAATACTGTGCGCTGCCCGCTGAATTGCTTCGATGAACAAACGCTTGTGTTGCTCTTGGTCAATATTGCGGATGTAGCTCCCGTCGATCTTCAGGTACGCCAGGCCCAAATGCGCCAGGTTACCGATCATGCTGAAGCGGCCACCAAAACGCTGCAGCGCCAGCCCGAAACCAAGCCCGTGCAAGCGTCGAGTCAACTGCTCGAGCGCGGCTTGCGCAGGCAATTGCTCTTCGCCGATTTCCAAGACCAAGCGTGGCCCCAGTGCGGTGTATTGCCCAAGCAAATCGTATACCCGCTGCAGAGCGTTGGGGTCGGCCAGGGTCGCAGCCGACAGGTTGAGCGCAAGCACCTGATCATGGCTACGCAAGTGCGCCAGCACTTTTTCGAGCACCAGCACATCCAGCCGCGGCATCCAGCCAAAGCGCTCGAGCCACGGCAGAAAGCGGCCGGCCGGCACTGCCTCGCCTTCATCATCGTGCAGCCGTGAAATGACTTTGTAGTGCAGCAAGCGCTGCTTGTCCTTGCAATCCACAACCGGTTGGAAGAACAGTTCGAACTGACCTTTGATGAAGGCTTGCTCAAGCCGCGTGTGCCAGGCGTGATGGCTATCGCCGGCAACAGCCGCGGCACCCTGCTCAAGGCAAACCCAGCCGGGTGTCGGCTGATTTTCAGCGCGGGCCAGGGCCTCATCGGCAAGTTTCAATAGCGCTTGCGGCGCGTCGCCGGGGCTGAACGGTGCAAGGCCGATACAGGCTACCGGGTCGACATCGGTGGCGCCGGTCTCGTGCAGGCTCTGCAGCGTAGCCTCCAAGGCCTGGGCGAGCTGCACCGCCTCTTCGTGCACCATACCTGGGGCGAGCACGGCGAACTCACCGCCACGGCTGCGGGAAATCAGGTCTTTGGTCTCCGGGAACTTGGCACAGGTACGCTGCAGCTGTACACCGACCGCCTGCAACAGCTGGTCGGTGCGTTGGCCGCCCAAGCGGGCGTTAAGCCCTGTGAGGTCCTGAACACGCAGCAACAGTAGGTAACCCGCCCTCGCTTCTTCAAGGTTGCTGACTCGGGTATTGAGCTGCATTTCAAAGTAACGGCGGTTGGACAAC
The DNA here is from genome assembly GCF_015751845.1 of Pseudomonas sp. M2. NCBI lineage: Bacteria > Pseudomonadati > Pseudomonadota > Gammaproteobacteria > Pseudomonadales > Pseudomonadaceae > Pseudomonas > Pseudomonas sp. M2. Next base: position 2,598,917 of record NZ_JADOUD010000001.1, on the reverse strand, counting down.
CCGGTCAGGCTGTCCTGATACGATTCGGTACGTAGCCGCTCGCTGCGCTCGGCCTGCTCGTAGAACAGGGCCTTGAGCTTCTCCACCATCTGGTTCATGGCTTGCACCACACGACGCAACTCGGGCGTGCGCGGCAGCTCAGGCAGGCTGAGGAACTCGCGGCGGGCGATGGCGTGGGACTGCTCGACCATGTAGTCCAGCGGCCGCAATTGACGACGTAACAGCAAGGCTCCGAGTACCGCGCTCGCTGCACCGCAGAGCAGCAGCCAGCCCAGGCTGCCCAAGGCGCTCTGCCAGAGTTTGGAGATGGCGAACATCGGGTGGCTAATGACTTCGACCCGCGCGGCTTGTTGCCAACCTCGGCTGACGAGGGCATCACCGCCGGCAGCTTCGAGGCCTATCAGGTGGATGAACCAGGCAGGAACACCACCAGGATCTGGCTGCGCGTGACGCTCCACCAGCACCGCATTCGAGGCCAGGTCGACGACCTTGATGCTCGAATAATAGCCACTGTCAAAGATCGAACTGACCATGAGCTCTACCATGGCCGGGTCATCGATGTTCGGCGTCAACGAGAGCGCCAGCGCCGTGGCAGCGTCCTGGGCATGTGAGCGCAGCTGGTTGACGTACTGGCTGCGTGAACTCTCCAGGCTGACCATGAAGCTGCCGCTGAACGCGACCACCAGGAACAGGCAAATGGCCAACAGCAATTGTTTGAACAGTGACATCTGTGCTCCTTCAGTAAACCGGTTCGGCCGGGAACCCTTCGGCCTGCATTTTCTTTAACAAGTCCTGCCAGCGTGACAAACGCTTGGTGTCACCGACTTTCTTGTTACCCGCAGCACCGGTCAACCAGAGGCCTTCACCATTGAAGGCGTAGACCGGCAAGAGGTCAGTACGCTGGCTGGCCGGCTTGATCGCGTCCATCAGGCTATCGAGTACCAGCGGCTGGGCTTGTGGGCTTGAATAATAGGTCAGCACCATGTGCGCGCGATTCTGGCGCAAGGCCTTGACGTAGGTGATGCGCAGCTTTTCACTTGGGATACCCATGCGGCGCAGGCTGAAATACTTGGCGATGGCGTAGTCCTCGCAATCGCCGGCGCCCTTGATCAAGGCCTGGATGGGCGTGGCCCAATAGTCGACTTCACGCCACAAGTCGATGTCTTCGACATAGCGCAATTGCTGGTTGAAAAACAGATTGGCTGCCTGCAAGCGTTGTAGCTCGGAGCCTTGGTTTTGCGTGGCCATCATGGCTTGCCAGGCATCGATGCGGCCCTTGCCGGCACCCAGTGGGCCATACAGGGTCTGTGACTTGCGACTGATCTGGGAAAAATCCCAATCCGCATGCAAACCGCCCAGCAGCAAGCTGCCCAGCAAAATGGCAAGGCCGACACATCGCGCGGCGGTTTTGATTACCCAAGGTATCGCCACTGCGAAGACCTGTTTAGACCAGTCGAAAGCAGCGATGGTGAGGTCTGTCAGCATAAAAAACAATGGCATCCTGCAATCATGCCGCCGGTGGTCGGGGAGCCAAGACTTTCCAGTTAATGCTTTGTATGTGCCGCTTCCTTTGCCAGTCGTCTTCATCCACCATATCTCTAGGCCGTGTTTCGCCCGCCCCCATTGCGGGGAGCTGGTTTGACAAGCCCCCTTGCCTGTTACTAGTGTCATTGGATCCAACTTTAGTCGTCGAGGCAGACTCCGCGTGGCCGAGAAAATCAAACTGAGCAATGTGCTGGCGAGCGAACAGCTACCGGCGAACCTGGCCCGTGGCGTGATCGAAGAACGCTTGCGCAGCGCCATACTCGATGGCCGCCTGCCGCCCGGTACCGCCGTGCGCCAACAAGAGCTGGCGACCTTGTATGGCGTCAGCCGCATGCCTGTGCGTGAGGCGCTGCGCCAGCTGGAAGCGCAATCGCTGCTCAAGGTAGAGATGCACAAGGGCGCAGTTGTGGCGCCCTTGATTGGTGAAGATGCGGTCGACACTTATGCGTTGCGGGTTTTGCTCGAATCCGAGGCCCTGCGCCAATCCATTCCCCTGCTCGATGCCGAAGATATCGCCCGGGCACGTGGTTACATCCGGCAATTGGAAAACGAGACGCGCCACGCCGAAATCGGCCGCCTCAATCGGCTGTTCCACATGGCCCTGTACGGCAAGGCTCAGAACCAGAAGCTACTGCGCTTGATCGAGGACGAGCTCAACGAGGAAGAGCGCTTCCTGCGCTTTCATCTATCGTCGATGGGCTTGGGCAAGCTGACCCAGGACGATCACAACGCACTGGCGGATGCAGCCAGTGACAAGCTGGTCGACGAGGCAGTGAGGGTGCTGGAGCAGCATCTGAACAATGGTGCGCGGGTTATCAGGAATTACCTGGACAAGCAAGCAGCCCAGCCAATGCCATAACCCGGAAAAGACAAAGCCCCTGTCTGCAGTGCAGACAGGGGCTTTGGATTTGAATCTTGACGATGACCTACTCTCACATGGGGAAACCCCACACTACCATCGGCGATGCATCGTTTCACTGCTGAGTTCGGGATGGGATCAGGTGGTTCCAATGCTCTATGGTCGTCAAGAAATTCTGTGTGCCGGCCCGTCCTATGGACGTACCCGCGAATCTCTGTAGTTCCTACTTAAAGACAAAACCCCTACCTGCTTACGCAGATAGGGGTTTTGCGAAATGAATCTTGACGATGACCTACTCTCACATGGGGAAACCCCACACTACCATCGGCGATGCATCGTTTCACTACTGAGTTCGGGATGGGATCAGGTGGTTCCAATGCTCTTTGGTCGTCAAGAAATTCTGTAGCCAGAATGTCCAGATGGACAGCCCAGCGAATTCGGATATGCGATATTTGTGATGTTGCGAACTTTCGGTTCTTTCGTCTTCACCACCACAATCTGCAGAAGCAAATTGCTTGGGTGTTATATGGTCAAGCCTCACGGGCAATTAGTATTGGTTAGCTCAACGCCTCACAGCGCTTACACACCCAACCTATCAACGTCGTAGTCTTCGACGGCCCTTTAGGGGATTCAAGATCCCAGTGAGATCTCATCTTGAGGCAAGTTTCCCGCTTAGATGCTTTCAGCGGTTATCTCTTCCGAACATAGCTACCCGGCAATGCCACTGGCGTGACAACCGGAACACCAGAGGTTCGTCCACTCCGGTCCTCTCGTACTAGGAGCAGCCCCTCTCAAATCTCAAACGTCCACGGCAGATAGGGACCGAACTGTCTCACGACGTTCTAAACCCAGCTCGCGTACCACTTTAAATGGCGAACAGCCATACCCTTGGGACCGGCTTCAGCCCCAGGATGTGATGAGCCGACATCGAGGTGCCAAACACCGCCGTCGATATGAACTCTTGGGCGGTATCAGCCTGTTATCCCCGGAGTACCTTTTATCCGTTGAGCGATGGCCCTTCCATACAGAACCACCGGATCACTAAGACCTACTTTCGTACCTGCTCGACGTGTTTGTCTCGCAGTCAAGCGCGCTTTTGCCTTTATACTCTACGACCGATTTCCGACCGGTCTGAGCGCACCTTCGTACTCCTCCGTTACTCTTTGGGAGGAGACCGCCCCAGTCAAACTACCCACCATACACTGTCCTCGATCCGGATAACGGACCTGAGTTAGAACCTCAAAGTTGCCAGGGTGGTATTTCAAGGATGGCTCCATGAGAACTGGCGTCCCCACTTCAAAGCCTCCCACCTATCCTACACAAGCAAATTCAAAGTCCAGTGCAAAGCTATAGTAAAGGTTCACGGGGTCTTTCCGTCTAGCCGCGGATACACTGCATCTTCACAGCGATTTCAATTTCACTGAGTCTCGGGTGGAGACAGCGCCGCCATCGTTACGCCATTCGTGCAGGTCGGAACTTACCCGACAAGGAATTTCGCTACCTTAGGACCGTTATAGTTACGGCCGCCGTTTACCGGGGCTTCGATCAAGAGCTTCGCTTGCGCTAACCCCATCAATTAACCTTCCGGCACCGGGCAGGCGTCACACCCTATACGTCCACTTTCGTGTTTGCAGAGTGCTGTGTTTTTAATAAACAGTCGCAGCGGCCTGGTATCTTCGACCGGCATGAGCTTACGGAGCAAGTCCTTCACCCTCACCGGCGCACCTTCTCCCGAAGTTACGGTGCCATTTTGCCTAGTTCCTTCACCCGAGTTCTCTCAAGCGCCTTGGTATTCTCTACCTAACCACCTGTGTCGGTTTGGGGTACGGTTCCCAGTTATCTGAAGCTTAGGAGCTTTTCTTGGAAGCATGGCATCAACCACTTCGTCGCCTAAAGGCAACTCGTCATCAGCTCTCGGCCTTAAGATCCCGGATTTGCCTAAGATCTCAGCCTACCACCTTAAACTTGGACAACCAACGCCAAGCTGGCCTAGCCTTCTCCGTCCCTCCATCGCAATAACTGGAAGTACAGGAATATTAACCTGTTTTCCATCGACTACGCTTTTCAGCCTCGCCTTAGGGACCGACTAACCCTGCGTCGATTAACGTTGCGCAGGAAACCTTGGTCTTTCGGCGTGCGAGTTTTTCACTCGCATTGTCGTTACTCATGTCAGCATTCGCACTTCTGATACCTCCAGCAAGCTTCTCAACTCACCTTCACAGGCTTACAGAACGCTCCTCTACCGCATCACCAAAGGTGATACCCGTAGCTTCGGTGCATGGTTTGAGCCCCGTTACATCTTCCGCGCAGGCCGACTCGACTAGTGAGCTATTACGCTTTCTTTAAAGGGTGGCTGCTTCTAAGCCAACCTCCTAGCTGTCTAAGCCTTCCCACATCGTTTCCCACTTAACCATGACTTTGGGACCTTAGCTGACGGTCTGGGTTGTTTCCCTTTTCACGACGGACGTTAGCACCCGCCGTGTGTCTCCCATGCTCGGCACTTGTAGGTATTCGGAGTTTGCATCGGTTTGGTAAGTCGGGATGACCCCCTAGCCGAAACAGTGCTCTACCCCCTACAGTGATACATGAGGCGCTACCTAAATAGCTTTCGAGGAGAACCAGCTATCTCCGAGCTTGATTAGCCTTTCACTCCGATCCACAGGTCATCCGCTAACTTTTCAACGGTAGTCGGTTCGGTCCTCCAGTCAGTGTTACCTAACCTTCAACCTGCCCATGGATAGATCGCCCGGTTTCGGGTCTATACCCAGCGACTAAACGCCCTATTAAGACTCGCTTTCGCTACGCCTCCCCTATTCGGTTAAGCTCGCCACTGAATATAAGTCGCTGACCCATTATACAAAAGGTACGCAGTCACCTAACAAAGTAGGCTCCCACTGCTTGTACGCATACGGTTTCAGGATCTATTTCACTCCCCTCTCCGGGGTTCTTTTCGCCTTTCCCTCACGGTACTGGTTCACTATCGGTCAGTCAGTAGTATTTAGCCTTGGAGGATGGTCCCCCCATGTTCAGACAAAGTTTCTCGTGCTCCGTCCTACTCGATTTCATTGATAAGAGATTTTCGTGTACGGGGCTATCACCCACTATGGCCGCACTTTCCAGAGCGTTCCACTAATCTCAAATCAACTTAAGGGCTGGTCCCCGTTCGCTCGCCACTACTAAGGGAATCTCGGTTGATTTCTTTTCCTCAGGGTACTTAGATGTTTCAGTTCCCCTGGTTCGCCTCTTGCACCTATGTATTCAGTACAAGATACTCAGCTTATGCTGAGTGGGTTCCCCCATTCAGAGATCTCTGGATCACAGTCTGTTTGCCGACTCCCCAAAGCTTATCGCAGGCTACCACGTCTTTCATCGCCTCTGACTGCCAAGGCATCCACCGTATGCGCTTCTTCACTTGACCATATAACCCCAAGCAATCTGGTTATACTGTGAAGACGACATTCGCCGAAAATTCGCATGTTGCTCTTTCGAGCAGAACTCACAAATTTTACCTTAGCCTGATCCACCAGCAGTGAAACTGGTGTTCAGTCTATTTCTATCACATATCCGAATTTTTAAAGAACGATCTGACAAAAGCCAGAAATCAACATTCAAGCCGAATGTTCATTTCTAAGTTCTGACAAGTTACTGCAAAAGTGGTGGAGCCAAGCGGGATCGAACCGCTGACCTCCTGCGTGCAAGGCAGGCGCTCTCCCAGCTGAGCTATGGCCCCGTATTCTACGGCTGAACCATGTAATGGTAGGTCTGGGCAGATTTGAACTGCCGACCTCACCCTTATCAGGGGTGCGCTCTAACCAACTGAGCTACAGACCTATAACAGGGTCGCGTTACAGCATCGTCTTTATACAAAGAATCAAGCAATTCGTGTGGGAGCTCATCAGCAGGCTGATGTCGTCGATTAAGGAGGTGATCCAGCCGCAGGTTCCCCTACGGCTACCTTGTTACGACTTCACCCCAGTCATGAATCACACCGTGGTAACCGTCCTCCCGAAGGTTAGACTAGCTACTTCTGGTGCAACCCACTCCCATGGTGTGACGGGCGGTGTGTACAAGGCCCGGGAACGTATTCACCGCGACATTCTGATTCGCGATTACTAGCGATTCCGACTTCACGCAGTCGAGTTGCAGACTGCGATCCGGACTACGATCGGTTTTGTGAGATTAGCTCCACCTCGCGGCTTGGCAACCCTCTGTACCGACCATTGTAGCACGTGTGTAGCCCAGGCCGTAAGGGCCATGATGACTTGACGTCATCCCCACCTTCCTCCGGTTTGTCACCGGCAGTCTCCTTAGAGTGCCCACCATAACGTGCTGGTAACTAAGGACAAGGGTTGCGCTCGTTACGGGACTTAACCCAACATCTCACGACACGAGCTGACGACAGCCATGCAGCACCTGTGTCAGAGTTCCCGAAGGCACCAATCCATCTCTGGAAAGTTCTCTGCATGTCAAGGCCTGGTAAGGTTCTTCGCGTTGCTTCGAATTAAACCACATGCTCCACCGCTTGTGCGGGCCCCCGTCAATTCATTTGAGTTTTAACCTTGCGGCCGTACTCCCCAGGCGGTCAACTTAATGCGTTAGCTGCGCCACTAAAATCTCAAGGATTCCAACGGCTAGTTGACATCGTTTACGGCGTGGACTACCAGGGTATCTAATCCTGTTTGCTCCCCACGCTTTCGCACCTCAGTGTCAGTATCAGTCCAGGTGGTCGCCTTCGCCACTGGTGTTCCTTCCTATATCTACGCATTTCACCGCTACACAGGAAATTCCACCACCCTCTACCGTACTCTAGCTTGCCAGTTTTGGATGCAGTTCCCAGGTTGAGCCCGGGGCTTTCACATCCAACTTAACAAACCACCTACGCGCGCTTTACGCCCAGTAATTCCGATTAACGCTTGCACCCTCTGTATTACCGCGGCTGCTGGCACAGAGTTAGCCGGTGCTTATTCTGTCGGTAACGTCAAAACACTAACGTATTAGGTTAATGCCCTTCCTCCCAACTTAAAGTGCTTTACAATCCGAAGACCTTCTTCACACACGCGGCATGGCTGGATCAGGCTTTCGCCCATTGTCCAATATTCCCCACTGCTGCCTCCCGTAGGAGTCTGGACCGTGTCTCAGTTCCAGTGTGACTGATCATCCTCTCAGACCAGTTACGGATCGTCGCCTTGGTGAGCCATTACCCCACCAACTAGCTAATCCGACCTAGGCTCATCTGATAGCGCAAGGCCCGAAGGTCCCCTGCTTTCTCCCGTAGGACGTATGCGGTATTAGCGTTCCTTTCGAAACGTTGTCCCCCACTACCAGGCAGATTCCTAGGCATTACTCACCCGTCCGCCGCTGAATCAAGGAGCAAGCTCCCGTCATCCGCTCGACTTGCATGTGTTAGGCCTGCCGCCAGCGTTCAATCTGAGCCATGATCAAACTCTTCAGTTCAATACTGCTTGGGTTTTTAAGAAACCCTAAACTTGGCTCAGCAATCTCAAATGACTATGTGATTTCTCGCATGGCCACTTGTGATGCTGATAATCTTTCTGACTATCAGTCCGTACTCACAAGCACCCACACGAATTGCTTGATTCGATTTGTTAAAGAGCGTTTGGTTAAGAGCTTTTCGTCTCAACCGAGGCGCGCATTCTACGCTTTCCTCAGAGCCTGTCAAGCGTTTATTTTGAAGTTTTTTGCGAGAAACTCGTTTAACTTCAGACACTTAACTCGCTTCGATCTCTCGTCGCGGGAGGTGAATAATACAGCATTCAAAAACGCTGTCAACCACCTTTTTACCACCACCGGTTGGCTTTCAGCCCACCAGGAGAAGCGATAGCTTCTACTTAAAGACAAAACCCCTACCTGCTTGCGCAGATAGGGGTTTTGCGAAATGAATCTTGACGATGACCTACTCTCACATGGGGAAACCCCACACTACCATCGGCGATGCATCGTTTCACTACTGAGTTCGGGATGGGATCAGGTGGTTCCAATGCTCTATGGTCGTCAAGAAATTCTGTAGCCAGAATGTCCAGATGGACAGCCCAGCGAATTCGGATATGCGATAGTTGTGATGTTGCGAACTTTCGGTTCTTTCGTCTTCACCACCACAATTTGCAGAAGCAAATTGCTTGGGTGTTATATGGTCAAGCCTCACGGGCAATTAGTATTGGTTAGCTCAACGCCTCACAGCGCTTACACACCCAACCTATCAACGTCGTAGTCTTCGACGGCCCTTTAGGGGATTCAAGATCCCAGTGAGATCTCATCTTGAGGCAAGTTTCCCGCTTAGATGCTTTCAGCGGTTATCTCTTCCGAACATAGCTACCCGGCAATGCCACTGGCGTGACAACCGGAACACCAGAGGTTCGTCCACTCCGGTCCTCTCGTACTAGGAGCAGCCCCTCTCAAATCTCAAACGTCCACGGCAGATAGGGACCGAACTGTCTCACGACGTTCTAAACCCAGCTCGCGTACCACTTTAAATGGCGAACAGCCATACCCTTG
>NZ_JADOUD010000001.1:1587500-2585000 GCF_015751845.1 Pseudomonas sp. M2 | reverse complement strand
CCAACACATCACCTAGAACTGCCTCCGTGTGCTCACCCAGCAGCGGCGGCGCACGACGATACTCAACGGGCGTTTCCGATAACCTGATAGGGCTGGCCACCTGCGGCACACTCCCAGCCAAGGCATGGGGCATGCTCACAGCCAGGCCGCGCGCAAGCACTTGCGGGTCCTGGAACATCTGCGCCAGATCATTGATCGGCCCACAGGGCACGCCTGCAGCTTCCAACTGGCTCACCCACTCAGCCGTTGTCTTGAACACCGTGGCCTGGCGAATCAACGGAATCAGCTCCGCCCGATTGGCCACCCGCAGCTTGTTGGTTGCGAAGCGTGGGTCATCAGCCCATTGAGGCTGACCAGCCACCTCGGCGAACTTGCGGAACTGGCCATCGTTGCCGACGGTAAGAATGAAGTCGCCATCTGCGGTCGGGAAATCCTGATAAGGCACAATATTAGGATGTGCATTGCCCAGCCGTCGCGGCGGGTTGCCAGTAGTGAGGTAGTTCATCGCCTGATTGGCCAGGCAGGCTACCTGCACATCCAGCAAGGCCATATCGATGTGCTGCCCGACACCGGCCTGGTCGCGATGGGCGAGGGCCGCCAGTATGGCCACGGTCGAATACAGCCCAGTCAGAATATCGGTAAGCGCTACCCCCACCTTCACAGGTCCGGCACCCTCATCACCGTCGGGGCGCCCGGTCAGGCTCATCAGCCCGCCCAGCCCCTGGATCATGAAGTCATAGCCGGCGCGCTTAGCGTAGGGCCCGGTCTGACCGAAGCCAGTGATCGAGCAATAGATAAGCCGGGGATTCACCAACTTCAGGCTCGCGTAATCCAGCCCATAGGCAGCCAGCCCGCCAACCTTGAAGTTTTCAATGACGATGTCCGACTTCGCAGCCAGCTCACGCACCAGGCGCTGCCCCTCTGGCTGAGTAAAGTCGATGGTCACCGAACGCTTGTTACGGTTGGCCGACAAATAGTAAGCCGCCTCACTGGTGTTCTCGCCTTGTACATCCTTGAGGAAGGGCGGCCCCCAGGCGCGAGTATCGTCGCCGCTGCCTGGGCGCTCGACCTTGATCACGTCGGCGCCCAGGTCAGCCAGAATCTGACCAGACCAAGGCCCAGCCAGCACACGGGAGAGGTCCAGCACCCGCAGATGAGATAGCGCGCCCATGACCAGGCTCCTTATCAATAGAAGGCCTGGATGCCGGTTTGCGCGCGCCCCAGAATCAGCGCGTGTACGTCATGGGTGCCCTCATAGGTATTGACCACCTCAAGATTGACCAGATGACGCGCCACGCCGAACTCGTCGGAGATACCGTTACCACCCAACATGTCACGGGCCATACGCGCAATGTCCAGCGACTTGCCGCACGAGTTGCGCTTCATGATCGAGGTGATCTCCACCGCAGCGGTGCCCTCGTCTTTCATACGCCCCAAACGCAGGCAGCCTTGCAGGGCCAGGGTAATTTCGGTCTGCATGTCGGCCAGCTTTTTCTGGATAAGCTGATTGGCAGCCAGCGGGCGACCGAACTGCTGACGGTCCAGGGTGTACTGGCGAGCGGTGTGCCAGCAGGCTTCAGCAGCCCCCAAAGCACCCCACGAAATACCATAACGGGCAGAGTTCAGGCAGGTGAACGGACCTTTGAGGCCACGCACATCCGGGAAGATGTTTTCCTCAGGCACGAACACATTGTCCATCACGATTTCGCCGGTGATCGACGCGCGCAGCCCGACCTTGCCATGGATCGCCGGTGCACTGAGGCCCTGCCAACCCTTTTCAAGAACAAAGCCGCGGATATCGCCAGCGTCATCCTTGGCCCAGACCACGAACACATCGGCGATCGGGCTGTTGGTGATCCACATCTTGCTGCCGCTCAGGCGATAGCCGCCGTCCACCTTTCTGGCACGGGTGATCATCGAGCCCGGGTCGGAGCCATGGTTAGGTTCGGTCAGGCCGAAGCAACCGATCCACTCACCGCTGGCAAGCTTGGGCAGGTACTTCTGTTTCTGCGCTTCGGTACCGAACTCGTTGATCGGCACCATCACCAGTGAAGACTGCACACTCATCATCGAGCGATAGCCAGAGTCGATACGCTCCACTTCCCGGGCAATCAGCCCGTAGCACACGTAGTTGAGCCCACTCCCGCCATATTGCTCGGGAATGGTCGCGCCCAGCAGGCCGACTTCACCCATTTCGCGAAAAATAGCGGGGTCGGTCTGCTCATGACGGAAAGCCTCCAGCACCCGCGGGGCCAGCTTGTCCTGGGCGAACTGATAGGCGCTGTCACGAACCATGCGCTCTTCTTCAGTGAGCTGCTGGTCCAGCAGCAGCGGGTCGATCCAGTTGAAGCTTGCTTTACCGGCCATGAGTGAAATCCTCGAAATAGGGGAGCAGATTCTTGTGCCTTTGATCCTAGGCCTGATCTACAACGAGGACAAACGAGGATTGCGCACGTATTAGTGATAATTTATCACTCCGAAACACACAAAAACCCCATCTTGCAAACCCTATAAGTGAGGTTGCCGTACATGCGTCGCAAGATCCCCAGTACCACCGCATTGGTCTGCTTCGAAGCGGCAGCGCGCCACGAGAGCTTTACCAAGGCCGCTCAGGAACTTGCCCTGACCCAAGGCGCCGTCTGTCGCCAGATCGGCGGCCTCGAGGGGTTTCTCAACGTGGAGCTGTTCCGGCGCTCGCGGCGCGGCGTCAAGCTGACAGAGGCGGGACTGTCGTATAGCCGCCAGGTTGCCGCACAGCTGGATGCTGTAGAGCGTGACACCTTGTCGGTAATGCGCCAGCAAGGTGCCAACGTGATCGAACTGGCCGTAGTACCGACTTTCGGCACCCAATGGCTGCTGCCGCGGCTCAAGGACTTCCAGCAACGGCACCCGGATGTCACTGTCAACCTCACCAACCGCACACGGCCGTTCCTGTTTGCCGACACCACGTTCGACGCCGCTATCTATTTTGGCGATGCCGACTGGTCAGGCACGCACTCCCACCGCCTGATGGGCGAAAACCCGGTACCCGTGTGCAGCCCAGCCTTGCTGGACGGGCAAGGCATGCTCGACGCGACGCGAATCGCCCACCTGCCGCTGCTGCAGCAGACCACGCGGCCCTATGCCTGGCGACAGTGGTTCAATGGTCTGGGCATGAACGTTTCCGGGGACATGACAGGCCCGCGCTATGAACTGTTCTCAATGCTGGCCCAAGCTGCCACCCACGAGATGGGCATCGCGCTGATACCACCGTTCCTGATCCAGCGGGAACTGGAGGAAGGCAGACTGGTGGTCGCTAACAGATACGCCCTGTCCAGCGACAAGGCCTATTATCTGATGATTCCCGAGCGCAAGGCCGAATCGGCGTCGCTGCGGGCATTCCGTGATTGGCTACTGGGGCAGGCACAGCATTACATCGCCCCTTCCCTACCCTTGTAGTCAATTATTTTGAACACCTACAGATGTATGTTTTTGTCGCATATAAGCAAACTGTTCAGGTGAATCGAAAAACCCCGACAAAACCGCTAAACACGCGGCTTTCAGAGGGTTTTACGACCTTCGCGATTCCATCTGCGAAATCAGCGCAAAAAATTTCAAAAAATCCCCTAATCTGCCAATAGCCCATGTTTGACGGGCTGCGCCCTATCCGTTGCGACATACGGTCACAGGGTGACTTGTAGTTTTAACTTCGTTTCGCTCCAGAACCGGTTGAAGGCCCCTGGGTTCGTCTGCAAAATGCTCCGCCCGCCCTGGATTCGGCGGACTGGCGCTCAACAGCCAAACCCGCGCACCACCCGAAGTGCGCTGGCTTCTATAAAGACAAAAAGGTCACCGCAGGAGAAATAGTCGTGCACATTGGTGTTCCTCTCGAGACGCAGACCGGTGAGACAAGGGTCGCTGCGACCCCGGAAACCATCAAGAAACTGATTGGCCAGGGCCATCAGGTCACCGTCCAACGGGGGGCAGGGCTCAATGCCAGCATTCCGGACAGTGCCTATGAGGCCGTGGGCGCTTCCCTGGGAAGTGCAGCCGATGCCTACGGCGCCCAACTGGTCCTCAAGGTGGTCGGTCCCAACGACCAGGAGCTGGCCCTGATCAACAGCGGCAGCCTTCTGGTGGGCATGCTCAACCCATTCAACAACGAGCTGATCGGCAAGATGGCAGAGCGCGGTATCACTGCCTTCGCCCTGGAGGCCGCGCCGCGTACATCCCGGGCCCAGAGCCTGGACGTGCTGTCGTCCCAGGCCAACATCGCCGGTTACAAGGCCGTGTTGCTGGCTGCCCATCATTACCCGCGCTTCATGCCCATGCTGATGACCGCCGCCGGTACTGTGAAAGCCGCGCGCGTGCTGATCCTGGGTGCTGGCGTTGCCGGCCTGCAGGCCATCGCCACCGCCAAGCGCCTGGGCGCAGTCATCGAGGCGTCCGACGTACGCCCGGCTGTCAAGGAGCAGATCGAGTCGCTGGGCGCCAAGTTCATCGACGTGCCCTACGAGACCGATGAGGAGCGCGAGTGCGCAGAAGGCGTCGGCGGCTATGCCCGGCCGATGCCGGCCAGCTGGATGCAGCGCCAGGCCCAGGCCGTGCATGAGCGAGCCAAACAGGCCGACATCGTCATCACTACGGCGCTCATCCCCGGCCGCAAGGCACCGACCCTGCTCAGCGCCGAAACCGTGGCGCAGATGAAACCAGGCTCGGTGGTCATCGATCTGGCCGCTGCCCAAGGCGGTAATTGCCCGCTGACCGTGGCCGACCAGATCGTGATGGAAAACGGCGTGACCATCGTCGGCCCGACCAACCTGCCGGCCCAGGTGGCAGCAGATGCCTCGGCACTGTATGCACGCAACCTGCTGGATTTCATGAAGCTGCTGTTCGACAAGGACGGCGCGCTGGTCATCAACCTCGAAGACGACATCGTCGCCGCGTGCCTGATGTGCCGCGACGGCCAGGTCGTGCGCAAGAACGGCTAAGGAGCACGACAATGGAAGACATGCTGATTTCCCATGGCATCTACAACCTGATCATCTTCGTGCTGGCCATCTATATCGGCTACCACGTGGTCTGGAACGTGACCCCGGCACTGCACACACCCCTGATGGCGGTCACCAACGCCATCTCGGCCATCGTCATCGTCGGCGCCATGCTGGCTGCCGCGCTGACCGTGACCCCGGCCGGCAAGCTGATGGGCACCCTGGCGGTGGCCCTGGCTGCGGTCAACGTGTTCGGTGGCTTCCTGGTCACCCGTCGCATGCTTGAGATGTTCAAGAAGAAAACCAAGAACGAGGCGCAGAAGTAAGCATGAGCATGAATCTGGTAACGCTCCTCTACCTCGTCGCCTCGGTCTGCTTCATTCAGGCGCTCAAGGGCCTGTCGCACCCGACCACGTCGCGGCGCGGCAACCTGTTCGGCATGATCGGCATGGGGATCGCGATCCTCACCACGGTTGGCCTCATCTATAAGCTTGGGGCAGAGCTGGCAACTGCCGGGATTGGCTACGTCATCGTCGGCCTGCTGGTCGGCGGTACCGCGGGCTCGATCATGGCCAAGCGCGTAGAAATGACCAAAATGCCGGAGCTGGTCGCCTTCATGCACAGCATGATCGGCCTGGCGGCGGTATTCATTGCCATCGCGGCAGTACTCGAGCCGCAATCGATGGGCATTGTCGCCAGCATCAGCGACCCGATCCCCACCGGTAACCGCCTGGAGCTGTTCCTTGGCGCTGCCATCGGTGCAATCACTTTCTCCGGTTCCGTGATCGCGTTCGGCAAGCTGTCGGGCAAGTACAAGTTCCGCCTGTTCCAAGGCGCACCGGTACAGTTCGCCGGCCAGCACAAGCTGAACCTGATTCTGGGCCTGACCACGATTGCCCTGGGCCTGCTGTTCACCTTCACCGGCCACTACAGCGCCTTCACCTTGATGCTGGTCCTGGCCTTCATCATGGGTGTACTGATCATTATCCCGATCGGCGGTGCAGACATGCCGGTGGTGGTGTCGATGCTCAATAGCTATTCGGGTTGGGCGGCGGCCGGTATCGGCTTCTCGCTGAACAACTCGATGCTGATCATCGCCGGCTCCCTGGTGGGCTCCAGCGGTGCGATCCTCTCGTACATCATGTGCAAAGCGATGAATCGCTCGTTCTTCAACGTCATCCTCGGCGGCTTCGGCGGGGATACCGATACCGGCGCGGCGCAAGGCTCGAAAGAGCAGCGCCCGGTGAAGTCTGGCTCGGCCGACGACGCGACCTTCCTGCTGAGCAACGCCGACACGGTGATCATCGTGCCCGGCTACGGCCTGGCGGTAGCACGTGCCCAGCACGCGCTCAAGGAACTGACCGAGAAGCTGACCCACAACGGGGTGACCGTGAAGTACGCGATCCACCCAGTGGCAGGGCGCATGCCTGGGCACATGAACGTACTGCTGGCCGAGGCCGAAGTGCCCTACGACCAAGTGTTCGAGATGGAAGACATCAACGCTGAGTTCGGTCAGGCCGACGTAGTGTTGGTGCTGGGCGCCAACGACGTGGTCAACCCGGCGGCTAAGAACGATCCAAAGTCGCCGATCGCGGGCATGCCGATCCTGGAGGCTTACAAAGCCAAGACCATCATCGTCAACAAACGCTCCATGGCCAGCGGCTACGCCGGCCTGGACAACGAACTGTTCTACCTGGACAAGACCATGATGGTGTTCGGTGACGCGAAGAAGGTCATCGAGGATATGGTCAAAGCCGTCGAGTAACCCCGCTTCCACCACCCAGTGGACTATAAAGAAGCCCCGGCGAGATCCCTCCCGGGGCTTTTTCATTTTGCTGATCCAGATCAATGGCTCTATTGCGTGGCTCCTCATACGACCATGGTCGCGGGACGGCGCCGGGGTAAATCTCTAGACTGCGCTGCAGTAGCTTCAGTAGCCCGAGATAACAATCCATGTACCGTGATCGTATCCGCTTGTCCTCCCTGCACAGCAAGGTAATGAGTGCGGCTGACGCCGCTGGCCTGATCGAGGACGGCATGACCGTCGGCATGAGCGGGTTCACCCGCGCCGGCGAAGCCAAGGCCGTACCGCATGCCTTGGCCGAACGCGCCAAGCTGTCGCCTCTGAAAATCAGCCTGATGACCGGCGCCAGCCTGGGCAATGACCTGGACAAGCAACTGACCGAGGCCGGCGTGCTGGCGCGCCGCATGCCGTTCCAGGTCGACAGCACCCTGCGCAAAGCCATCAACGACGGTCAGGTGATGTTCATCGACCAGCACCTGTCGGAAACCGTCGAGCAACTGCGCAACCAGCAGCTCAAACTGCCGGACATCGCGGTAATCGAAGCGGTGGCCATTACTGAACAGGGCCACATCGTGCCGACCACTTCGGTGGGCAACTCGGCGAGCTTCGCGATCTTCGCCAAGCAGGTGATTGTCGAGATCAACCTGTCGCACAACGCCAACCTCGAAGGCCTGCACGACATCTATATCCCGACCTATCGCCCAACCCGCACGCCGATCCCGCTGGTGAAAGTGGATGACCGCATCGGCAGCACCGCAATCCCGATCGACCCCGCCAAGATCGTCGGCATCGTCATCAGCGACCAGCCTGATTCGCCCTCCACCGTGCTACCGCCGGACGATGAAACCCAGGCCATCGCCGACCACCTGATCAACTTCCTCAAGAACGAAGTGGATGCAGGCCGCATGACCAACAGGCTCGGCCCGCTGCAAGCCGGCATCGGCAGCATCGCCAACGCGGTGATGTGTGGCCTGATCGAGTCGCCGTTCGAAGACCTGACCATGTACTCCGAAGTACTTCAGGACTCGACCTTCGACCTGATCGACGCTGGCAAGCTGAGTTTTGCCTCGGGCAGCTCCATCACCCTGTCGGGCCGTCGCAATGCCGACGTATTCGGCAACCTGGAGCGCTACAAGGACAAGCTGGTGCTGCGCCCGCAGGAGATCTCCAACCACCCTGAAGTCGTGCGCCGCCTGGGCATCATCGGCATCAACACGGCGCTGGAGTTCGACATCTACGGCAACGTCAACTCCACGCACGTCTGTGGCACCCGGATGATGAACGGTATCGGTGGCTCCGGCGATTTCGCCCGTAATGCCCACCTGGCCGTATTCGTCACCAAGTCGATCGCCAAAGGCGGCGCGATCTCCAGCGTGGTGCCTATGGTGAGCCATGTCGACCACACCGAGCACGACGTGGACATCCTGGTAACCGAACAGGGGCTTGCCGACCTGCGGGGCCTCGCGCCACGGGAACGGGCACGGGCGATCATCGATAACTGTGTCCACCCGGATTACCGTGCAGCGCTGAACGACTATTTCGATCGCGCTTGCCTGCGTGGCGGCCACACTCCGCATATCCTGCGTGAGGCGCTGAGCTGGCACGAAAATCTGGAAGAAAGTGGGCGCATGCTCGCCAGCTGATCTGTAGCAGCGGCCTGCCTTTGCCAACGGCCGCCACGCACTCCTGACGCCACAGCAACACCTCGAGGGCTGCCCTGCAGCCCTTTCTCGGCACAAGCCCGATTCAGCAAGCACTGAATACGATAAAACTGTACTACTGTACCGTTAATTCGCCACGCTCCCGCCTGCTCAAAGCCATATAAAACCTGAAAAAGCACCATAACGGTGCGGACCAGTACAGTTGCGCCTGTTTCGAGTGCAACAGTAGGGTTACACAGTTAACTGAACCATCGTAATGCAGTAGAACTGTATCTACTGTTATGGACAGCAGAGGAGGATCATTGGCATCAGTTAAACCACTCCCTAGTCCCGCCATAAGCGGAAGGATGAAACATCATGGAACGTACCCTCAGTTCCGGTCTCGTTTTCGAAAACAACGCCCAGCAAACCAACGCTTCGCTGCCGCTGCGCGCGCTCTCTACCCTGCTGCTGTGGCAGCGCCGCATGGCCAGCCGCCGTCAGCTGGCGCGTCTCGATGCCCGCCTGCTGGCCGATGCCGGTATCAGCGAGTCGCAGCGTTACGAAGAGCTGAGCAAGCCGTTCTGGCGCTAAGCACCGGCTCGCCGGCTTCAGCTGGCACCGTGAATCCCAAACCCGTTGCAGGAGACTGCAGCGGGTTTTTTTATGGGTAATTCCCGGCCACCCTTGCAGCAGAGCCTGCCATCACTGAACCAGTACAATTTTCAAAATATAAAAATAGACCATAACAGTTACCTTGTGCGCCGTTCATTAACATCCATAAATTCCGGCGCGTGATACGCTTGACTGGGCAGTCTGGTAAAACCAGATGTTCAAAGCCACCGTGACGAACCGTGTGAGCGTCCAATAAGCAGATCCACCCGAATCTTCCCCAGGAGTGCACGACCATGACCCGTAATTACCTGATTGGCGCAGCCCTGCTGCTCGGCCTGGCCGGCACTGCCCACGCCACCAGCTTCATTGTCACTACTGATGCAGTCGTTGGCGCGGTTGCCGCCTCCACCGACGCTACCTCCGATGTGTCCTCGTCTTTCCGTGATGACAAGATCGTTCAGGCCGCTCGCGATGATGCGGCCAGCTACGTGGGCAGCCAGGGCGCCATTCGCGGCGCCAAGCTCGAGAGCGCTTTGCTGCACATCCGCTCGACCATGCCAGCCCTGCAGGCCAGCGATGCGCAATTGGCCCAGGCCATCCTCGCGATCTGACCTGCTACAGCCCACAAGCGCTGGCCCTGGCCGGTACTTGTGGGCTAGCCTTCGCCGTTCCGTTCCTGTCGTAAGAAAGCCAATGCGTTATCTGTTGCCGCTGCTGTTTTCCGTAGTCGCCATGGGCAGTGCCCATGCCATGGACACCACCACGCAAGGCCTGGTCATCACAGGCTACGTCACCAGCCAAGTCACGACTGCCCCATTCGACCGAAAGCTGGTCAGGCAGGCTCGCGACGATGCCGCAGCCTTCGTCGCCAGCGACGGCCTGATTCACGGAGCACGCCTGGAAGCAGCACTCAAGTCGCTGCGCCATGACGGCGGCCGTCAATCTGTCGGCGACCTTGAACTGGCAGAAGCAATTCTCGTCCAATCACTAAATCTGACTCCCTGCATTTCCGGAGATGCTCCATGCGTAAACCGCTGATCGCCGCTACCCTCGGCATGTTGCTGCTGGCCGACCTGGCCCAGGCACAAACTCTGGTGGCCACCAGCAACATCATCGTGCGGGCCTTTGGCCGCTCGATCGACTTCACCTCTGACACCACCACCTCGATCCGCGACTCCAAGGTCGTGCGTGAAGCCCATGACGATGCCGCCAGCTTCGTCGCCAGCAACGGTGATATTCGTGGCGCCCAGCTTGAGGCCGCCTTCAACACCCTGCGCGAACGCGTGCCTGAAGCGCGCGGCGCCAGCGACCAGGTGCTGGCCGAAGCCATCCTGGCGCTGTGAACCGCGTACGTGCCTGGTTGCTCGGCTGCGCCCTGACGCTGCTGGGCACGCCCGCCCTGGCCGGCCTGCAGCTCGAGCTGCAGGCAGCCGGCCTGGCCCCACAGCAGGCTCAAGCCACCCAAGCCCTGCTTGATGAGGCTTTGGCCAAGCTCCCTCCCCGCTTCAAGCAACAGCTCGACCGGCGCATTGAGGTCAGCTGGAGCGACAACATGCCAGCCGATGCCTACGGGCAGGCATCCTTGGTCTCGACACTGCAGCTCAACCGGCGCCTGCTGCCCGGCCTGACTGACGGCAGTGCTGCACAGGAGCGCACCAACCGTCCGCATGGCACGGTGCGTGAGGAGTTGCTGGCTACAGTCCTGCACGAACTTACCCACATATACGACCGAGCCCGGCTCTGGCCCAGTGCTGAACGTTCGCTGATCGCCCGCTGCAAGCGCCAGCAAGGCACCGTTGGCAAGGTCGGTCTTCCCGAGCAATGCCGCGGCCAGGCCGAGCGCCGCTTTACCCTGAGCGATGACCCGCGCCTGCTCGACCTGGCCGGCTGGCAGCAATACGTCGGCCGCCGCGGTGAGCGCGAACAGCACAATGGCCAGTTCCTGCGCAGCCCCGACAGCTATGAGCTGAGCAGCCCCAAGGAATACATCGCGGTCAACATGGAGTACTTCCTCCTGGACCCAAGCTACGGCTGCCGTCGGCCAGCACTCAATCAGTACCTGGCTGATCATTTCGGCTGGGCGCCCGAGCAGGCAACGTGCGCCAAGGGCTTGCCATTCCTCAACGCCGGCAGCGACTTCGCCCGCCAGCCGTTGGGCGAAATCGACCCGGAACGGGTCTATGAGGTGGACTTTCTCCTGGCCGAGGCCAACCAGAACCTGGTGAGCCGTTGGGGCCACAGCATGCTGCGCCTGGTGATCTGCAAACCCGGCCGGCCTCGCGGGCCAGACTGCCGACTGGACCTCGACCAGCACCTGGTGCTCTCCTACCGTGCTTTCGTCAATGACGTTCAACTGTCCAGCTGGGATGGTCTGGTTGGCGCCTATCCGTCGAGGCTGTTCGTGCTACCGCTGGCCCAAGTGATCGACGAATACACCAAGACCGAACTGCGCAGCCTGGCGTCGGTGCCGTTGAAGCTCAACCGCGACGAAATTGAAAATCTGGTACGCCAGGCCGCCGAGATGCACTGGAGCTATGACGGCAACTACTGGTTCCTGTCCAACAACTGTGCGGTGGAGTCACTGAAGCTTCTGCGCAGCGGCACCGCCAACCCGCGCCTGAACGACCTCGACAGCATCATGCCCAACGGTTTGCTTGCAGTATTGAAGGGCCGGGGGCTGGCCGATACCAGCGTGCTCGACGACCCGCGCGAAGCCTTGCGCCTGGGCTACCGTTTCGACTCGTATCGCGACCGCTATCAAGCGATGTTCGATGTGCTGAAGCAACAGCTGCCAGTCAAGCAGGACAAGGTCGAGGACTGGCTGGCCCAGGACGCCGAACAGCGCCGCGGCTGGTTCTTGCAAGCCGACCTGCGCACCAGCGCCGCCTTGCTTCTGCTGGAACAGGCCAGCCTGCGCCGCCAACTGCTGCTGGCTCAGGATGAAGTGAAGCAGCGCTATCTGAATGCGGCCGCGCTGAAAGATGGCAGTATCAACAAGGCCGACCAGACCCTGAAGCAGATGCTCGCCAACAGTGGCTTCCTCAGCCGCCCGGCCGAACTGCTGGATACAAAGGGATACGGGCTGCCGCAGCCGGATGAGCGCAAGCATCTGGAAAAAGTCAGTAGTGAACGGCAGGCCCAGTTGCTGCGCTTGAGCACTGACCTGGACAGAGAAGTCAGGGCGCTGCTGGAGCCTTCGCGGGCCAAGGAAATTGCTGCGGTCGAGGCCAATGTGAAGCTGATTGGTGAGCACCTGCGGGCGCTGCACAAGGCAGCAGGCGGCCTGCAACTGCCTTGATTGCCCTCCTGGCCCTGTCGCCGGCAAACCGGCGACAGGGCGGGCAATGCCATCCAGAGGCTAGCGTTTTTCCTCTTCCTCTTCAGGCAAACCTTCATCCACATGCAGCCAGGGCAACCGGCTCCCGGTCCAAATGTGCCGCGTGGCCCGCACCCGTTCCGGGTGGTCCAGCGTCGCTACCGTCACATCGATGCTGCCCGGGCTATGCGACGTCACCAACGCCACATGTGCACCACAATCACCGCAGAAGTAGCGCTTGCAACTGGCCGGAGCCACATAGCACTGCGGCCTGCCCGCCACCCATTGGAAACCGGAGCGAGGCACGGTGAGCCAGGTCACCAGCAGGCCGCCGCTGACCCGCCTGCAGATCGAGCAATGGCAATGGGCGATATCCGTCAACTCACCCTTCAAGCAATAGCGCAAGGCGCCGCAATGGCAGCCACCTTCAGTTACATCAGACATCTCCTACCTCCCGTCGCCCTTTTCCTGGCGAAAGCTGGCTGAAAGCTTGCCCCCATAGGATAGCCACCACTACCGGCACAAGACCGGTCAGCCAGGGCACCCGGAATCTTCCGCGCCCGGCCCAATCAACAACAACAATGGTGATTCTGATGTATTCCTGTGCCCGCCCTTTCGCAGTCCCCCCCCGCTTGCTCCCCGCGCAGCGCTCAACGCGCTGATTCGCCCGATCGACTTTCCTTTCGCCGCGCCACGCCTGGAGTATTGCCATGCTGACCTTCCTCGGCTTTGCCATGGTCATCACCTTCATGTACCTGATCATGACCAAGCGCCTGTCGGCCTTGATCGCGCTGATCCTGGTACCGATCCTGTTCGCCCTGTTCGGTGGTTTTTCCGCCAAGATCGGCCCGATGATGCTCGAAGGCATCAGCAAGCTCGCGCCCACCGGCGTCATGCTGATGTTCGCCATCCTTTACTTCGCCCTGATGATCGACTCCGGCCTGTTCGACCCGGCGGTGCGCAAGATCCTCAAGCTGGTCAAGGGCGACCCGCTGAAAGTCTCGGTCGGCACCGCCGTGCTGGCCCTGGTGGTCTCGCTGGACGGTGACGGCGCCACCACCTACATGATCTGCTGCGCCGCCATGCTGCCCCTGTACAGCCGCCTGGGCATGAGCCCGCGGATCATGGCCGGCCTGATCATACTCGCCGGTGGGGTGATGAACATGACCCCATGGGGCGGCCCTACTGCCCGCGCAGCCAGTGCCCTGCACGTAGACCCTTCGGACATTTTCGTACCGATGATCCCGGCCATGGTCTTTGGCGTGCTGGCGATCCTGGCCATCGCCTACATGTACGGCAAGCGTGAGCGTGCCCGCCTGGGTGAACTGCACCTGCCTACCGACGACATCGATCACAGCGAAATCACCGTGTCGCAGTTCCCCGACGCACGCCGGCCGAAGCTTCTGTGGTTCAACGGTGCGCTCACCGCTGCGCTGATGGCTGCACTGATCGCAGGCCTGCTACCACTGCCGGTGCTGTTCATGATCGCCTTCAGCATCGCCATGATCGTCAACTACCCTTGCCTTCAGCAGCAGAAGGACCGTATTGCCGCCCACGCTGGCAGCGTACTCGCCGTGACCGGGCTGATCTTCGCCGCCGGTATCTTCACCGGCATCCTGTCGGGCACCGGCATGGTCGAGGCCATGTCCAAAAGCTTGCTGGCGGTCATTCCCGAAGCGCTGGGCCCTTACCTGGCGGTGATCACCGCGATCGTGAGCATGCCGTTCACCTTCTTCATGTCCAATGACGCCTTCTATTACGGCGTGCTGCCGGTGCTGGCCGAAGCGGCCAGCCACTACGGCATCAGCCCGGTGGAAATGGCCCGCGCTTCGATCGTCGGCCAGCCGGTACACCTGCTGAGCCCGCTGGTACCCTCGACCTACCTGCTGGTGGCGCTGGCAGGCATCGAATTCGGTGATCATCAGCGCTTCACCCTCAAGTGGGCAGTACTGGTGTGCATGTGCATAATGCTCGCCGCACTGCTGATGGGCATTTTTCCGCTGTTCAGCAGTCTGTAAATAAACGCCTGTCACCGCAACGCGAAGTGCCCTGTGCAGGGGCGCTTCGCCACTATCGTTCGAAGGAATACACATGGAATGGCTGACCAGCCCGGAAATCTGGGTTGCCTTTTTCACCCTCACTGCGCTTGAGATCGTTCTCGGTATCGACAACATCATCATGATCTCGATTCTGGTCAGCCGCATGCCCAAGCACATGCAGGCGCGCACCCGAATCTTCGGCCTGGCCCTGGCCATGGTCACCCGCATTTTGCTGTTGCTGTCGATCACCTGGGTCATGCGCCTGACTGCCGACCTGTTCGTGGTATTCGGCCAGGGCATCTCGGGCCGCGACCTGATTCTGTTCTTTGGCGGCCTGTTCCTGCTGTGGAAAAGCTCGCAGGAGATCTACCACGGCCTGGAAGGCGAGGACGAAAGCGGTGACGAGCCCAAGGGCAAGGGCGGCACGTTCCTCTTCACCATCATTCAGATCGCCATCATCGACATCGTGTTCTCCCTGGACTCGGTGATCACTGCTGTAGGCATGGTTTCGCATGTGCCGGTGATGGTCGCAGCAATCATCGTTGCAGTACTGGTGATGATGTTGTGCGCCGGTGCCATCAGCAACTTCATCGACAAGCACCCTTCGCTGAAGATGCTTGCGCTTTCGTTCCTGATCGTCGTAGGTACCGTGCTGATTGCCGAATCTTTCGATGTGCACGTGCCCAAGGGCTACGTCTACTTCGCCATGGCGTTCTCCCTGGGGGTGGAGGCCATCAACATCCGCATGCGCACCGCCATGGCGCGCAAGCGTGGCAAGGAGCAAGACGCAGTGAAATTGCGCAAGGACATTCCGGGTCAGTAAGCACCGCGAACGCAGTATTCGAGGGCCCTCATCAGGGCCCTTTTTCATGCCTTGGATTTGATGACAGACAGGTTTCAAATGCTGGCCGAGCATGCCAAGCTGGCGACAGGCCCGCAAAACAACTAAAGCTTGAGTAAGCACTGGATAAAAACACCCACCCCCGGGCCAGGCTTACCGCTTCACCCATTGGCTCCGCCTTTGGAGCCCGGATAAGAGGGGGGCTACACCATGCTGACCCTGCTCAACCTGCTTTCCGCCGTCGCGTTGCTGGTATGGGGCACGCACATCGTCCGTACCGGCATCCTGAGAGTGTTCGGCTCCCACCTGCGCCGGGTCCTGAGCCAGAACATGAACCGGCGACCATTGGCGTTCATCGCCGGTATCTTGGTCACGGCCGTGGTACAGAGCAGCAACGCCACCGCCATGCTGGTGACGTCATTCGTGGGTCAGGGCCTTATGGCAATGACCCCGGCACTGGCAATCATGCTCGGTGCCGATGTCGGTACCGCGCTGATGGCCAGGGTGCTTACCCTGGACCTTTCATGGCTTTCGCCGTTGCTGATATTCCTGGGCGTGATCTTTTTTCTGTCGCGCAAGCAGACGCGCGCGGGCCAGCTGGGCCGGGTAGGCATCGGCCTGGGTCTGATCATTCTGGCGCTGGAACTGATCGTTCAGGCGGCCACCCCCATCACCCAGGCTCAGGGTGTGAAAGTGCTGTTCGCCTCATTGACCGGAGACATCCTGCTCGATGCTTTGGCTGGCGCAGTGTTCGCCATGGTTTCGTACTCCAGCCTGGCAGCAGTGCTGCTGACCGCCACCCTGGCCGGCGCTGAACTGATCAGCCTGCCAGTGGCCATCGGCCTGGTGGTCGGCGCCAACATCGGCAGCGGGCTGCTGGCCTTTCTCAGCACCAGCATGCAGAACGCCGCGGGCCGGCGAGTGGCCTTGGGCAGCCTGTTGTACAAGCTGATCGGCCTGGTGCTGATCATTCCGGTGCTCAATCCACTGGTGGCGTGGATGGACTCGCTGAGCTTCAGCCCACAGGAGCTGGTGATCGGCTTCCACCTGCTCTACAACACGCTGCGTTGCCTGGTCCTGCTGCCCACCGTCAAGCCCATGGGGCGCCTGTGCAACTGCTTGTTGCCGGAGCGCGAGAACGGTAACGGCCAAGTGCGCCCACGCCACCTGGACGCCTCGGCACTCACCACACCCAGCCTGGCCTTGGCCAATGCTGCCCGCGAAACGTTGCGCCTGGGCGATATCGTCGACAGCCTGCTCGAGGCCATGCTCAACGCCCTGCGCGGCACCCAGACCGCCCTCCCACAGCAGGTCCGTGCCCTGGGCGAAGATGCCGAAGCGCTGTACAGCGCCATCAAACTGTACCTGGCCCAAATGCCCCGGGAAGACCTCAGCGATCAGGACAACAGGCGCTGGGCCGAAATCATCGAACTGGCGATCAACCTCAAGCTGGCCTGTGACCTGGTCGAACGCATGCTGCGCAAGGTCCAACAGCAGAAGACCAGCCAACGCCGGGAGTTTTCCCAGGTCGGCCTGCAAGAGCTGGCCGGCCTGCAAGAGCAATTGCTGACCAACCTGCGCCTGGGCCTTTCGGTCTTTCTCAGCGCCGACCCAGAGAGCGCACGCTTGCTGTTGCGGGAAAAACGCCGCTTCCGTGCCCAGGAAAGACGCCTGGCCCATGCCCATGTCAGCCGCCTGCAACGCAAGGTAGTGCAAAGTATCGAGACCAGTTCGCTACACTTGGAGCTGATCGCTGACATGAAGCGGTTGAACTCTTTGTTCTGCAGCAGTGCCTATGTGGTACTGGGTGGCTCGGACACCGGCGGGCTAATGCTCGACAGTGTGCCGGACGAAGCCCGCCTACCCTGATCTCGCCTACCTGGAGACCCAAGCTCGCCCATGCGTTGCCTGACCTTCGTTTGCCTGCTGATCTGTAGCCTGCACTCCTTCGCCCTCGATCGTTCGCGGGTCGAGGGCTACCTGCTGCCCAACGGTCTGCAGGTTATTCTTAAATCCGGCTACGAACGCGATCATGTGGCGATCCGCCTGGTGGTGGGTGTGGGCCTGGACGACTTCGACTGCGAGCAGAAAGAGCTGCCGCACCTGCTCGAGCACTTGCTGTTCAGCGGCATCGACGAGACCGGTGAGGGCGGCCTGGAAGAGCGCCTGCAGGCTTTGGGTGGCGAATGGAATGCCTTCACCAGCAGCGCCGACACCACCTTCGTCATCGAGGCCCCGGCGCGCAACCAGCGCAAAGTGCTCGACCTGCTGCTGGCGGTACTGCGCGACACCCGCATCGACGCCAAGGCGTTGGCCACGGCCAAGCGCATCATCGAACGTGAAGACGGCGGCCACTACGGCCACCTGCAACGTTGGCTCGACCGCCAGGACATCGGTCATCCGGCCAGCGATCAGTTGGCAACCGAACTGGGCCTCAAATGCCCGGAACGCTCCAACCTCGATGGCATGACGCTGGAGCAGGTGCAGGCCCTGCGTGATCGCTGGTACGCCGCCAACAACATGACCTTGATCATGGTTGGCGGCCTCGATCGGCTGCTGCCGGCCTACCTGGAGCGCACCTACGGCGAGCTGCCCGCCACCGAGCCGCAGGAGCGGCGCAACCTGGAAAGCATCAGCCAGCAGGCCGAACAGCGACGCGACCTGACCCGTGGTTTTCTGGGCGACAGCGTCAAACTGCACTGGTTGTTCATCGAGCCGGTACTGGACAACGACCACCAGTCGACCCTCGACCTGCTCTCACGCTATCTGGACTGGGCCCTGTACGACCAGTTGCGCCTGCGTAACGGCCTGTCCTATGGGCCTTCGGCACAACGCGAAAGCTTTGGTGACAGCGGCCTGCTCAGCCTGAACGCTGACCTTGAGCGCGATGACGTCGACGAGGCGGTCAAGGTGATGCAGAAACTGTTCGACCACTTGCGCGAGGACGGCCTTGATCCGGATACATTCGCCCGTATCAAGGAGGCCGCCGTCGCCAAGGAAAGCTGGAGCACCCAGGGCAACAGCGCGCTGGCCGATTATTACTGGGGGGCACTCAACGCCTACAGCAACGGGCGCTTTGCCGACCCGGCCCGGCAGCTGCGACAGGTCAGCCTGGAGCAGGCCAACGAGGCGCTGAAGGCATTGCTCAAGGATGAGGGTTATCTGCGCATCGAGAAGCCGTTGCTTGGGTATGACGAGCTGTATGGGCTGATTGCGCTGCTACTGGGGGTGATCCTGGCTGCCGGGCTGCTACGTCGCCGGCGTACTTCACCCCAACCACCGAGCGGTGCTACACGGCAGCGGTGATTCGGCGGTATCCTTTCGCCAGTACCGGCCTCTTCGCGGGTTTACCCGCGACGGCGCGGCACAGTCACCCTATCACTCTGTTGTATACCCATGCCCCCTATTCCCCATATCGTCCAGCGCGTCATCGAACTGCTCAAACGCTACCCCGGCATCATCGCGCTCGGCGGTTTCCTCTCCGGTATCGGCAGCTTCATTCTGGTCGACCGCCAGGCCAGCCTGGCCAGCTGGGTCGCCATTCTCATGCTGGTGAGCTGGATCTGGCTGATGCTGGAGAACACCCTGACAGGCCTGTTCGCCCGCACCTTCAAACGGGAAATTCCTCAGCCGCTGCTGCGCTACGCGACGCAGATGATCCACCAGGAAAGCCTGTTCTTCGTACTGCCGTTCTTTTTCATCACCACCACCTGGAACAGTGGCCAACTGGTATTCACCGGCCTGCTCGGTGCCGCCGGGCTGGTCTCGATCATCGACCCGCTGTACTACAAGTGGCTGGCACCGCGGCGCTGGCTGTTCATGGCGCTGCACACCCTCACCCTGTTCGCCGCGCTGTTGACAGCCCTGCCGATCATCCTGCACCTGACCACCGCGCAAAGCTTCAAGCTGGCACTGGTTGCGGCCATGGTGCTGTCGTTCCCGAGCCTGGCCAGCAGTTTCCCGATCAACACCTGGCGGCGCGGCGTGGCGCTGGTACTGGTGACCCTGGCGGTCGGCGGGGGCGGTTGGTTACTGCGCTCGTGGGTCCCACCGGCCACCCTGTGGATGACCGAAGTGGCGGTCAGCACAGAGGTATTGAACCGCCAGCCCGGCGAATCGCTGGATGAAGTTGCCGCCAGCCGCATTCGCAGCAGCGGCCTGTATGCCTACACCGCCATCAACGCACCGCGCGGCCTCAACGAGCGCATCTACCATGTGTGGCAGAAGGACGGCAAGGAAGTGGACCGTATCGCCCTGGATATCCATGGCGGGCGCAAGGAAGGCTACCGTGCGTGGACCCACAAGCAGAACTTCCCGCCAAACCCCGCAGGTAAATGGCAGGTGCGCGTACTGACCGAAGATGGCCAAGTGATCGGTGTGCTGCGCTTCAAGGTGGTAGACGACGCGCCGGCGAAGTAAGCGCTCCTGTGGGGGCCGGCTTGCCGGCGATTGGGCCGCAACGCGGCCCCAACAGCACTCAGCACATTTCAACAAACCCCGCCATGCCTGCTGCGCTATGATCAGCCTCTACGCCTGTCAGATGCATGGAGCCTATGACCACCCCCAGCGCCACTCTGGACACCAGCAGCCAACCGGCCTGCCTGCGCATTGCCGGTGACTGGACCCTGGCCCACTACGCCAGCCTCAAGCGCGACAGCGAACACCTGCGCACCCAATACGGCGCCGACGCCGTAGCCGATCTCAGCCAACTGGGCCAGCTCGATACCGCCGGTGCCTCGCTACTGGCTGAGCTGCTGGGCTCTGAGCGCCTGTCGCACTGCACTCAACAGCTGCCCGCTGCCAGCCGCGCCCTGCTCAAGAACGTCTACTGCTCGGTTCAGGACTACTGCATCCCGGTAAAGGAACCCGAGCGCCCTGTGCTGCTCCTGCTGCTGGAGCGCATCGGCCGCGCGGTCAATACGTTGTGGCAAGACACCCTGCAGTTGCTCGGCTTCATCGGCCTGATCCTGGAGACCCTGCTGCGCCGGGCCTTGCAACCGCATCGCTGGCGGCTCACCCCGGTTGTCTCGCATATCGAGCAGACAGGTCTGGACGCCGCGCCTATCGTCGCGTTGCTGACGTTTCTAGTGGGCGCGGTGGTCGCCTTCCTCGGGGCGACCGTGCTGGCCGATTTCGGCGCATCCGTGTTCACGGTGGATCTGGTGGCGTTCTCGTTCCTGCGCGAATTCGCCGTGTTGCTGACTGCCATCCTGATGGCCGGCCGCACAGCCAGCGCCTTCACTGCCCAGATCGGCTCGATGAAGGCCAACGAGGAGATCGACGCCATCCGTACCCTGGGCCTGAACCCGATCGAACTGCTGGTCGTACCCCGGGTGCTGGCACTGCTGATCTCGCTGCCGCTGCTGACCTTCGTCGCGATGATCTGCGGCATCGTCGGCGGTGCTGTGGTGTGCGCGCTTTCACTGGATATTTCGCCGGCCATGTTCCTCTCGCTGCTGCAAAGCGATATTGGCGTGCAGCACTTTCTCGTCGGCCTGGCCAAGGCACCTTTCTTCGCTTTCCTGATCGCGGCCATTGGCTGCCTGGAAGGCTTCAAGGTCAGCGGCAGCGCTGAATCGGTAGGCGCCCATACCACCTCCAGCGTGGTTCAGTCGATCTTCGTGGTCATCGTGCTCGACGCAGTGGCTGCGCTGTTCTGCATGGAGATGGGCTGGTGAGTACCCCGGAAGCAGTGATCCAGGCGCGGGGCATCTGCAACCGCTTCGGCAGCCAGAGCGTGCACGAAAACCTCGATCTGGACCTTTACCGCGGTGAAATCCTGGCCGTGGTTGGCGGTTCGGGCAGCGGCAAGTCGGTGCTGTTACGCAGCATCATAGGGCTACGGCTGCCGAATGAAGGCCAGATCAAAGTGTTTGGCCAGAACCTGGCCGGCCTGCATGAAGAGCAACGCTCATTGGTCGAACGGCGCTTTGGCGTGTTGTTTCAGAAGGGTGCGCTGTTCTCCTCGCTGACCGTCACCGAGAACGTCGCATTGCCACTGATCGAGCATGCAGGCCTGTCGCGCGCCGATGCAGAGCACCTGGCCGGGGTGAAGCTGGCCTTGGCCGGCCTGCCGATTTCGGCCGCAGACAAATACCCCTCTTCACTGTCCGGCGGCATGATCAAGCGCGCCGCACTTGCCCGCGCACTGGCCCTGGACCCGGACATCCTGTTCCTTGACGAACCCACTGCCGGCCTCGACCCGATCGGCGCCGCCGCCTTCGACCAACTGATCCTCACCCTGCGCGACGCCCTGGGCCTGAGCGTGTTCCTCATCACCCACGATCTGGACACGCTCTACACCATCACTGACCGCATCGCGGTACTGTCGCAGAAGAAGGTGCTGGTGGCAGGCCCGCTGGCCCAAGTCGAACAGACCGACGACCCGTGGATTCACGATTACTTTCACGGCCCACGCGGACGGGCGGCTGAACAGGCCGCCAACCGTGCCGGGCAGGAGCGCTGAACGATGGAAACCCGAGCTCATCACGTCCTCATCGGCCTGGTCACCGTGCTGGTGGTGGCCGGTGCCATGCTGTTTGGCCTGTGGCTGACCAAGTCCAGCGTCGACGACGCCTTCAAGGACTACGAAGTGATCTTCAACGAAGCCGTCTCCGGGCTGTCCCGCGGCAGCCCCGTGCAATACAACGGCATCAAGGTCGGTGACGTGACCAGCCTGCGCCTGGACCCCAAGGACCCGCGCCGGGTGCTGGCCCGGGTTCGCCTGAGCGGCGATACCCCGGTCAAGGAAGACACCCAGGCGAAACTGACCCTCGCCGGCGTCACCGGCAACTCGTTCATCCAGCTCAGCGGCGGCACTCCGAAAAGCCCAGAGCTCAAGGGCAAAGACGGCAAGTTACCCGTGATAATCGCCTCGCCCTCCCCCATCTCGCAGCTACTCAATGACAGCAGCGACCTGGTCACCAACATCAACCTGCTGCTGCACAATGCGAACCAGATGTTCTCGGAAAACAATATCGACCGCCTGAGCAACACCCTGGCCAATCTGGAACAGACCACCAGTGCGTTCGCCAACCACAAAGGCGGCATTTCCCAGGCCATAGAACAGCTGGCCCAGGTCGGCAAACAGGCCAACGCCACGCTGGCCGAAACCCAAGCGCTGATGCGCAATGCCAACAGCCTGCTCGGCACCCAGGGCAAACAGGCCATCGGCAGCGCCGAGCAGGCCATGCAATCGCTGGCCGCCAGCACTGCGACCATCAACAGCCTGCTCAATGATAACCGCCAGTCCATCGACGACGGCGCGCAAGGCCTCAACCAGCTGACACCGGCCATCCGCGAACTGCGTGAAACCCTCAACTCACTCAAGGGCATTTCCCGACGCCTGGAAGCCGACCCGAGCGGCTACCTGCTTGGCCGCGACAACAACAAGGAGTTCCAGCCATGAAGCTGTCGCTGCGCCTGCTGGCCCTGACGGCCGCGCTGAGCCTGTCTGCCGCCTGCTCGATCCTGCCCCAGAGCGAGCCTGTGGATATCTACCGGCTGCCGGTCAACCAGGCCAGCCACAGCGCGACCCCGGTGCCATGGTCGTTACGCTTGAACAAGCCGCTGGCAAGCGAAGTGCTGGCCGGGCCACGCATCGCTGTGATCCCCAAGGGCGATGTGGTCAGCAGCTACAAAGGCGCCCGCTGGAGCGACCCGGTGCCGTTGCTGTTACGCAACCGCCTGCTCGATGGCTTCCAGCGCGACGGGCGTGTACAGCGTCTGAGCGCCGACGACAGCAACCTGCAGGCCGACTATGAACTGGCCGGTGAACTGCAGGCATTTCAGAGCGAGTACCGGCCAACCGGTACGGTGGAGGTGGTGATCCGCTATGACGCGCGTCTGGTTCACGGGCGCAGCCAGCGAATCCTTGCCAGCAAGCGTTTCGAGGTGCGTCAGCTGCTGGCAGATACGCAGGTTTCGGCCGTGGTGGCCGGCTTCGGCATGGCCAACGATCAACTCGCCGCGCAGGTGGTGAACTGGACCGTCGCGCAAAGCGCTCAGGCTCAGGCAAAGAACCAATAGCAGACCAGGATGGCCGCAATGACACCGGACAGTTCGGCCAGCAAGGCGCAACCTACGGCATGGCGCACGCGCTGGATGCCGACAGCACCGAAATACACCGCCAGCACGTAGAACGTGGTTTCGGTGCTGCCCTGAACGGTAGCGGCTACCAGTGCCGGGAAGCTGTCCACGCCGTGGGTCTGCATGGTCTCGATCAGCATCGCCCGCGCCGCACTGCCGGAGAACGGCTTGACCAATGCGGTCGGCAGGCCCTCGACGAAGCGGGTGTCCATACCCATCCAACTTACCGCGTGACGAATGCCATCCAATGCCAGCTCAAGGGCCCCGGAGGCGCGCAGCACACCAACGGCTACCAGCATGGCCACCAGGTAGGGCAGCAGGCTCTTGGCCACGTCGAACCCTTCCTTGGCGCCTTCGACAAAGGCCTCATACACCTTCACCCGCTTCAGCGCACCGATCACCAGGAACAGCATGATCACACCAAACAGCGTGAGGTTGCCCAGGACAGACGACAGGCTGGCCAGCGCAGCAGCCGACAGGGTACCGAGGAAGGCCATGAAGCCGCCCAGCAGCAGAGCACCCGGGATCATGTAGGCCAGCACCACCGGGTCCCACAGGCGCAAGCGCTGCATCACCGCCACCGACAGCAGACCGACCAGGGTCGAAACGCTGGTCGCCAGCAGGATCGGCAGGAACACCAGGGTCGGGTCAGTAGCGCCTTGCTGGGCGCGGTACATGAAGATGGTGACCGGCAGCAGGGTCAGCGATGAGGCATTGAGCACCAGAAACAGGATTTGCGCGTTGCTCGCGGTGGTGCTGCTGGGGTTGAGCTCCTGCAGGGCGCGCATGGCTTTCAGGCCGATCGGCGTAGCGGCGTTGTCCAGGCCCAGGCCGTTGGCAGCAAAGTTCATGGTGATCAGGCCCAGTGCCGGGTGGCCGGGTGGCACTTGCGGCATCAGCCGGGCGAACAGCGGGCCGAGCACTTTGGCCAGCCATTCCACGATACCGGCCTTTTCCGCGATCTTGAGGAAACCCAGCCAGAGGGTAAGGGTGCCGAACAGCAGGATCATGACTTCGACCGACAGCTTGGCCATGGCGAAGATGCTCTCGACCATCGCGGCGAAAATGCCGGCGTTGCCGCCCACCAGCCATTGGGCCAGGGCCGATACGGCCGCCACCAGGAAAAAGCCAAGCCAAAGGCCGTTGAGCATCCGTGTGTTCCCCCTGAAAAGTGCCTGAATGATAACGCACCAACGGCTGCTTTAGCCTGCGCTGGCCACATCGCAGGTTCGCTGGCGATGAGGCCCTTACAGACAGCAAAAAGCCCCGAATGAATCGGGGCTCAATGTTCAACGCGTCAGGTTCAGCGCTTGGCGGTCTCGCCAACCAGCGCCGCTTCCTTCTTGTCCGCAATCAGCGAGGCGTAGTATTGCTCGCCCTTGGCGGCGTCGTACATGCCTTCCCAACGAGCGATCACCAGGGCAGCCAAGGCATTGCCGACCACGTTCAGAGCGGTACGCGCCATGTCCATGATGCGGTCGACACCTGCGATGAAGGCCAGGCCTTCCAGCGGGATGCCTACGCTGCCCAAGGTTGCCAGCAGGACCACGAACGATACGCCCGGCACACCGGCAATACCCTTGGAGGTCACCATCAGGGTCAGCACCAGCAGCAATTGCTGGCTCCAGGACAGGTCAATGCCGTACAGCTGGGCGATGAAGATCGCCGCGATGCTCTGGTACAGGGTCGAGCCGTCGAGGTTGAACGAGTAACCGGTCGGTACCACGAACGAGCAGATCGACTTCGGCGCACCGTACTTTTCCATCTTCTCGATGACACGCGGCAGCACGGTTTCGGAGCTGGACGTGGAGTAGGCCAGGATCAGCTCATCTTTCATGATGCGCATGATCTTGATTACCGAGAAGCCAAAGATGCGTGCGACAAGGCCCAGCACCATGAAGGCGAAGAAGGCGATGGCGAAGTACACCAGCAGCACCAGCTTGGCCAGCGGCAGCAGCGAGCTGAAACCGAAGTTGGCGACCGTCACGGCGATCAGGGCGAATACGCCGATCGGGGCGTAGTTCATGATCATGTGGGTGACCTTGAACATGGTCTCCGACACGCCCTGGAAGGTACGCACCAGTGGTTCACGCAGGTCGGCCTGCAGGCTCGACAGGCCCAGGCCGAACAGCACCGAGAAGAAGATGATCGGCAGCATCTCGCCACGCATCAGCGCCGCGAAGATGTTCGACGGGATCAGGTTCAGCAGGGTCTCGATGAACGCATGCTCATGCTGCACCTCGGCGGCGGTCGCCTGGTACTTGGAGATGTCGACGGTGCCCAGGGTGCTCATGTCGATGCCGGCGCCCGGGTGGAACAGGTTTGCCAGCACCAGGCCGACAACGATGGCGATGGTTGTCACCACCTCGAAGTAGATGATGGTCTTCAGGCCGATGCTGCCCAGTTTCTTCGCGTCGCCAACCCCGGCGATGCCCACGATCAGCGACGAAATCACGATCGGGACGACGATCATCTTGATCAGGCGAATGAAGATGTCACCGGCGGGCTGGAGAACGTTGCTGATCCACCATGCCTTTTCTGCACTGAAATGATTCAGTAGCGCGCCGATTGCAACGCCCAGGACCAGACCGATGACGATCTGCCAGGCGAGGCTCAATTTTGCCTTCTTCATGTCTTTACCCTTTGTTCTAGTGATCACGGGCACCGACCGGAAAAGCACGTAACAGAGCCGTTGGCAACGTCACGGGCATCGTACAGCTTCCGTCCGGAGGCCTCATGTAAGGACACCGCAAGCGAGCGACAGGGCGCTCGGGCCAGCGAAAAGGCGGCAACTATTGCGATGGGCAAGGACGAAATCTAATGCCGGAAGCGCATACCCCATGCCGATACGGCATACAACAATGCGTCAAAATGAGGCATTCGCAAGTCATTGATTTATAACGTTCGGAAACCCGAACACGACCAAACCGCCAGATCTCGGCTGATTTGGCAGTACGCAAAAGAGGACATTGATGGCCTGTTCGACAATCCGAATGGCCGAAATGACACCTGACAACGGCAGCGTTGAGCGAAAAAAAATTGATGTGCGGTCAAGACAAAATGTGTCTCAGCAGGAAAAAGCTGAAAGGGAGATGTTGAAATGAAGATGGCATCTCGGAAGTCAGGCCAGCTCTATGTGGGAAAACTCACTGCTGACCTGAACCTCCGATTTTGCCTTGCCTGACCCGGCCCATTGCTGGAGGCACTCCCTGTACCCCTAGGCCACTCCGATCCTGCAACAATCAGAACAGCCCGGCCCCTTGGTCATGTGCGGCCCCTCCTCGGGGCAGCGCATCATAGAAGCGAGAACTATAGAAAGGTTCCACTTCTATTACGTGACAGTGCGCGACCAATCGTCCCTGACACTCAGTACCAGTTCGGGTCACGCTTGAGCTGCTCCTTCAGCATCGCCTGCATGCCTTCATCCGGCTCACCCAGCCAACGATACTGCGCATGGCGGGTTGGGGCCTTGTCACTCGGCAGGCCCTCGGGTACCTCCACCAGCATCCCGTAGGCATCGTCCTTGTCCCAGCTGAACGCTACGATCAGGCGTTTGTAGGTGCAGTTGTCCTTGGACTCACACAGCGGTCCGACCAGATATTTGTCACCATCCTCGGTCACCGCGGACATCTGCTGCTGCGCACTGCCCGTCAGGTTGATCACCCAGTCGGGCAGGCGTTCCTCGCCTTTGATCGCGTCCTGCCAGGTCTCCCGGTACTCAGGGTCAGAGCCGAGCAACTTGTCGGCGCTGACCTGGCCATCATTGGCCGCCATCGCCGCTGCGCTACCACCCAACAGCAGAGCGGCAGCTACGGCGTTGCAAAGCTTCCTGCTCATCGTCAACCTCGACCACGTCCAAAGAAGAAGGAGGCTACGAACAGGACCAGGAAGACAATGAACAGGATCTTCGCGATACCCGTGGCAGCGCCGGCGATACCACCGAAGCCGAGTACGGCGGCGACAATGGCGATGATGAGGAAAGTGATAGCCCAACTCAGCATGATGCTTCTCCTTTCTTTTTTGAAATCGATCCGGTCGGTGTCGAAACCGCAGCGCCTTAGAACACCCAGCGTTGCTGGGGCACGACTTTTTCGACTGTGGCCGGCGAGGTGTTGGCCGAAGGCAGCTTTTGCGCTGCCCTCACCAATGTGTTGGCACGTGTAGCCTGGATTTGCGCCAGCAGCGCAGTCTGCGCCGCAACCTGCTCAGTGAGTCGCGCGGTCTGCCAGCTGTAGTAAAAAAGGCCTGCGGCCAAAGCCAGCAGCAACGCCATCCCCAGTATCAGGAACTGGCGCAGTGGCAGTGCGGCGATCTGCGAACGGTTGACGGATTGGCGGTTCATGCCGGCTTCTCCTGCTGTAATTTTTCTATTCAAACCTGAACAGGTAATTGCAGCCTGCGTGCCAGTGGCTCGATTTCTAATAAATCCTTATAAATCAGATACTTATACAAACACATGATTGGGCCTGAGGACGTATCCTGCACGATGCCCGTCTTGGCGTCGTGCGTATTGCACGATTCATCCTTCAACCTTGGTCGCCACCTTGAGCAGATCGGCATCCACCCCACGTACGCCAATGATTTGCCGCGCGATCTCAACGGCGATGGTTTTCTGCTCGCTGCTGACCACCTCACCCGACAGCCGCACCATGCCGCCCTCACTGGCAACCTTGATGTTCAGGCCATCAAGGTTGCGGCTGAAGCGGAAGCTGTTCTGGATCTTGTCGATCACCCAACTGTCACTTGGCTGCGGCCCGGTGGACACGCCCACCGGCGTTTCGCGAGCCTGGGCCATGGCTGCGGAATCCAGACTGACCAGGTTGTTGACCAGGTACACACCGTCAGTGGTCCGCGCCACCACCCCAGCCAGTTCCTTGGCTTCAGCGCTGTCGACCTTGCCGCGCAGGGTGATCACACCTTCACTGCTCTGTACCTCGATAGGCGCCTTCTGCGTCGTACGGCTCCACAGCAGACGGGCACGAATGACGGCAGCCAGGGTTGCATCCTCAAGACGCTGAGCGTAAGCCCGCAATTCGAGCGGGCGCTCGACCAGCCCGGCGTTGACCTGCAACTGGTTATCGACCTGCTCGATGCCTCGAGTCGCCTGTGCGACGTGTTCGGCCAGCTGGCGCTCAACCTCATTCTCGACCTCACCCGTCAGGCGTGCCCGCTGGCCATCCACCTCGACCTCAATGCGAAACGGGTTGAGCATGCGGTTGAGTGCCAGCGCAGTCTGTAGGGAGCCCTCCAGGCGGGCATCCTGAACCGGGTCGGCAAACGCTGGGGTGCAAATGGATAACAGGCTGGCCGTCAACACAGCCGTTCGAGTGGTAAAAGGCATGACCGCACTCCTTCTGTAGGCTAAATCCACAAATCATCGCAACCAATGTGCCACCTCAATGCTCTAAGGCAATCATTGAGATATCGCGGGTTCACGGCATTCTTTGGCCATTGGCTAGCATGCATAGGACAGAATCCTTCAGAATTGACCATGCAACTTGCCCGATTTTTCCCACACTAAATGAAGATCTTTCCCAAAGGAGCGCTGGAAATGGAATCAGCCCAGGACAACCAAGGCCGTATTCTGCTTGTGGATGACGAGTCCGCGATCCTGCGCACCTTCCGCTACTGCCTCGAAGATGAGGGCTACAGCGTGGCCACCGCCAACAGTGCCGCGCAGGCTGAAGCCTTGCTCCAGCGCCAGGTGTTCGACCTGTGCTTCCTCGACCTGCGTCTGGGTGAAGACAACGGCCTGGATGTGCTGGCACAGATGCGCATCCAGGCACCGTGGATGCGGGTGGTGATCGTCACCGCGCATTCGGCCATCGACACTGCGGTCGATGCGATCCAGGCCGGTGCCGCCGACTACCTGGTCAAACCCTGCAGCCCCGACCAGTTGCGCCTGGCCACAGCCAAACAGCTGGAAGTCCGCCAATTGTCGGCACGCCTGGAGGCGCTCGAAGGTGAAGTGCGCAAGCCCAAAGACGGCCTGGACTCGCATAGCCCGGCAATGATGGCCGTGCTGGAAACCGCACGTCAGGTAGCCACCACCGACGCCAACATCCTCATTCTTGGCGAATCGGGAACCGGCAAGGGCGAACTGGCCCGCGCCATTCACAGCTGGAGCAAGCGTGCACGCAAGGCCTGCGTGACCATCAACTGCCCGTCGCTGAACGCCGAGCTGATGGAGAGCGAATTGTTCGGCCACACCCGCGGCGCATTCACTGGCGCCAGTGAAAGCACGCTGGGCCGGGTCAACCAGGCCGATGGCGGCACGCTGTTCCTCGACGAGATCGGCGATTTTCCCCTGACATTGCAACCCAAGTTACTGCGTTTCATCCAGGATAAAGAGTATGAGCGGGTAGGCGACCCTGTCACCCGACGCGCCGATGTGCGCATCCTCGCGGCGACCAACCTGAACCTGGAAGAAATGGTCCGCGAAAGCCGCTTCCGTGAAGACCTGCTCTACCGCCTGAACGTCATCACCCTGCACCTGCCGCCCCTGCGCGAGCGCAGTGAGGACATCCTTACCCTGGCCGATCGCTTCCTCGCCCGTTTCGTCAAGGAGTACGCGCGCCCTGCCCGCGGCTTCAGCGACGAAGCCCGCGCCGCGCTGCTCAATTACCGTTGGCCTGGCAATATCCGCGAACTGCGCAACGTGGTCGAACGCGCCAGCATCATCTGCCCACAGGACCGCGTGGAGATCATTCACTTGGGTATGGGCGAGCAACCTGCCGGCAGCGCTCCCCGGGTTGGTGCGGCGCTGAGCCTGGATGAACTGGAGCGTGCCCACATCGGCGCCGTGCTGGCAGCCAGTGACACACTGGACCAGGCCGCCAAGACCTTGGGTATCGATGCCTCGACCCTGTACCGCAAGCGTAAGCAGTACAACCTATGAAATGGCCGATGAAGCTGCGTACGCGGCTTTTCCTCAGCATTTCAGCGCTGATCACAGTCGCTCTGCTGGGCCTGATGCTAGGTTTGGTCAGCGTGTTGCAAATGACTGCCGCGCAGCAAGCTTCGGTGAGCAATACCACCCATGTCCTGGAAATAGGCTTGAAGCTTCGGCAGAACCTGGGCGAGCAACTGATGCTCATCCTCGATGCGCAAACTTCGCCTCAGAGCCTGCGAGCGCTGCAAGACAATTTCCAGGACCTGCTTGACCAAGGGCTTGCACAAGGCGGTGAACGTACCGGCTTCAACAAGGCCAGCAGCAACTATCAGGCCTTCCTGAGTGCCTATCGCCAAAGCCCTGCACCGGCAAACAGCATGGGTGCCGACCAGCCACTGGGCGCCGCGTTCAACCAAGTGCGCACCGACCTGATCGATTCGCACAAGCTTGCCATCGATTACATCACTCGCAGCGAACAACTGTCCCGCGACCGCGCTTTACTGGTCAGTGGTGTACTCGGCCTGACGGGCTTGGTGGTGCTGATGCTCGGCTTCTTTACCGCACACAACATCGCCCGCCGCTTCGGGCAACCCATCGAAGCCCTGGCCAAGGCCGCAGATCAACTCGGCCAAGGTAACTTCGATGTCACGTTGCCCGTCAGCCAAGCCATAGAAGTCAACCAGCTGACCCGCCGCTTCGGGCTGATGGCCGAGGCGCTGCGCAAGCACCAGGAGACCAACGTCGATGAACTGCTGGCTGGCCAACAACGCCTGCAGGCTGTGCTCGACAGCATCGACGATGGCCTGCTGATCATCGACCGCCAAGGCAACCTGGAGCATCTCAACCCGGTCGCCCAGCGCCAGCTCGGCTGGAGCAACAACCGCCTGGGCAGCCCCTTGGCAGAGGCACTGCAGCGCCCAGAACTGGAGCAACAGCTGCGCCAGGTGCTGCGCGGCGGTAGCCTGGACCGCCCACCTGAGGACCTGAGTATCGAGGTTGATGAAGAGTCACGCCTGCTGTCCTACAGCCTGACCCCGGTCAGCCACCCGCAAGGACCGATTCTCGGTGCCGTGATGGTGCTGCACGATGTGACCGAGCAGCGCGCTTTCGAGCGTGTGCGTAGCGAGTTCGTACTGCGCGCCTCCCACGAACTGCGTACGCCGGTCACCGGCATGCACATGGCCTTCGGCCTGCTGCGAGAGCGCGTGAAGTTTCCACCTGAGGCGCGTGAGAATGACCTGTTGGAGACCATCGGCGAGGAAATGCAGCGCCTGACCCAACTGATCAACGACCTGTTGAATTTTTCACGCTACCAGAGCGGGCTGCAAAAACTCGAACTCGCCCCCTGTGCCATCGACGAACTGCTCGAACGTGCCCAGGTACGGTTCAGCGAGCAGGCATCAGTCAAGCAGATCGAGCTGATCAAGGCGCTGGAGCCGCCGCTGCCTCGGATCCAGGCCGACATCGCCCAACTGGATCGTGTGCTCGACAACCTGCTGCACAACGCCATTCGGCATACCGGCAGCGGGGGGCGAATTCGCCTGCATGCGCGACGCCACGCGGAGCGCGTCATCATCAGCGTCGAGGACAATGGCGAAGGCATTGCCTACGGACAGCAGGGGCGCATTTTCGAACCCTTTGTACAGGTAGGGCGCAAGAAGGGCGGGGCCGGGCTGGGGCTGGCATTGTGCAAGG
The DNA here is from genome assembly GCF_015751845.1 of Pseudomonas sp. M2. Lineage (NCBI taxonomy): Bacteria > Pseudomonadati > Pseudomonadota > Gammaproteobacteria > Pseudomonadales > Pseudomonadaceae > Pseudomonas > Pseudomonas sp. M2. Next base: position 2,553,100 of record NZ_JADOUD010000001.1, on the reverse strand, counting down.
AAATCGTGCAATTGCACGGCGGCCGCATGGGCGTCTTCTCCCGGCCCGGGCAGGGAACACAGTTCTACATGGCTCTTCCGGTGTGATTTCTTGACCTGCAGAGGTCGTTGAGGCAACGCCTTGCCGGCCACTGCAAGTACACTCACGGTTCATCATCTATCCGCGGCCTGCGGACTTGCCGGCCTCGCGTCACCAACTCGACGAACTGCCGGGCATTGAGCGGATGGGCGAAGAGCCAGCCTTGGCCATAATTGACACCCTCGCTGTTGAGCAGCACTGCCTGGGCCTCGCACTCTATGCCTTCGGCTATCACCCGTAGATGAAGGTCATGGGCCATGCGAATGATATGAGGCGCCACGCCACTGCTGGCGGCATCGTGCCCGAGCGCGTCGATGAAGGCCTTGTCGATCTTCAGGCAGTCCACCGGCAAGGTCTGCAGATAAGCCAGGCTGCAGTAGCCAGTACCGAAGTCATCGATCAACACCTGATGCCCCACCGCACGAAGCGCCTGCAGGTTGTCACGGGCCACCACCACATCGATCAGCCCCCGCTCGGTAACCTCGAAGGCAATCTGGCTGGCAGCCACCCTGTGCAGTGCCAGCAACCGTGCAGCCACCCGTCCGATGCGCGGGACCATCACATCACAGGCCGCCAGGTTCACCGAGATGTAAAGGTTGCGGTGCGAACGCAGCAACTGGCCAAGTTGCTCAAGCACCCGTTGCAGGACGAAATCGGTGATCTGGCGAATCTGCCCGGTATTTTCAGCCAGCGGAATGAACAGGTCCGGGCTGGTCAGGGTCCCGTCAGGGCGCCGCCAGCGTACCAGCGCCTCAGCGCCCACACAGCGCCGGCTGTCGAGTTCGATGATCGGCTGATAGAGCACCTGCAGTTCACCGCGGCGCAAAGCGTTCTGCAATTCTGAACTCATGGAACGCCGCTGCAGGATCAGCTGCAGTACCAGCCAACCGATACAACAGGCCGCCAGAACGCTGCCTGGGAACAATAGCCAGAGCATGCCGTTCATCCGCAGTGGCAGGCTGGCTCGTGGGGCGATCAGCACGAGCTGGTAATCGGGCGATTTGGTCAGCATGCGATAGACAAGGCGGTCATGCAGTTCGAACAACGAATTGCCGCTGGGTGGCGGCCAATTGTCAGCTGGCGGCCAGACTTGTGGCGGGCCCAGTACCGGTATCGCTCTGGTGCCATTGTCCAGCACCACCAACAGGCTACCTCCGGGCGGCAGGTCAACCACGTCGGTCAAGTGCCCACGCGACGTAGAAACCAGGAAGTTGCCACGTGCAAGCATCAACGCGGCAAGGTTCTCGTTGGGTTCGGTGGTGGTATTGAGCCAATAGCTGTAAGTCGGGCCCTGGATGTCCGGAGCCCGCGTGGGCACGAAAGCCCGTGCCCCCCCGCGGTTGGAGCAGGCGACATTGACGTCTACGTATGCCGCCTCATAAATGAAACGCGAGCCCAGCCCAACTTGCTGCAACAACGCCAGCATCGCCGGGTTGCAGCCGCGCAAAGGCTGCGCCTGCAGGTCGTCGACACCCTCGCGCAACTGGCCGAAAACCTGCTCGAGGCGGTCGAGAAAACGCTCGCCCTGCGCATTCATCTGCGCACTCTCGCTCTGCTTCATCTGCTGCAGCGCAATACCGATACTGGCAGTCAGCAACACCGCAGCGCTGGCCAACGCTGCCAGAGAGGCCAGCATCCAGGGGCGGTAAAAAAATTGGCGCAACGCGGTAATCAGAGCCGACATGGGCAGCATCCAGTTGATATACAGGGTATAGCAACTGAATGGCGTATTGGCTTGGCCGTTTGGCGGAGCCCAAGGGCGCGCGGAGGATCAGCGCATCCGGTTGAGCACTTGAAGCATGGCAGCCGTCTGCGCATCGGGCATGCCGTCGAAGCGCTGTGGCCGGAAACGCATCTGGAACGCCGCAATGACATGGCGGGTAGCGACATCGAGCTGCCCGGTCTGTTCGATGGCGTAGCCGAAGCGTGCCAGCTCTTGCTGGTACCAACCCATGCTCGGTGGATTGGCGTTGAAATACGCCTGCTGGCGCGCCACGGCATTGGGCTCTGGCCATACCCCAAGCCCCGCATCGGCAAGACGCTTCCATGGGAACAACGGCCCCGGATCCAGTTTGCGCAAGGGTGCGATATCACTGTGGCCAATGATATGGCGAGGGTCGATGTTGTTACGTTTGACGATATCCTTTAGCAGCGCGATCAAAGACTGAATCTGCGCTTCGCTGTACGGATACCAGACTCGCCCATTGGGCGTGGTGTCAAAGCCTGGGTTGACGATCTCGATACCGATTGAGCTTGAGTTCAACCAGGTTCGCCCCTGCCATTGGCTGTCCCCGGCATGCCAGGCACGACGGCTTTCATCGACCAGTTGATAAACCTTGGCTGGGCCATCGCCGATCAGATAGTGGCTGCTGACCTCGCCATGGGTTAGCAGCGCCAGCGAGCGCTCCAGCGAAGCATTGGTGTAATGCAGCACGACGAACTGGATGCGGTTGTCCTGGTTGGCCGAGGGATGGCTGCGGTCGATACGCAGGCCGGTCGAACAACCGGCCAGTACGATCAGCAAAAATGCAGTGAACAACGCTTTCATGGAAGAAGCCAGGGTAATTAGCAGTGACGCATTAGCATAACGTATGCGCACCCGGCTCACCCGCTCAGCTTTGTTCCACCCGATTACGGCCCAAGTCCTTGGCCCGGTACAGCGCTGCATCAGCACGCTTGAGCACCTGATCACCGCGCTCACCCGAGCGGAATGCGCTCAAACCGATGGAGGCGGTGATAACCACCCGTTCGCCCTTGAAATGGAACGGACACGCTTCAATAGCGGCACGCAGCACCTCGGCCACTTGCGCAGCTACGGTGGGTGACGTCTGCGCCAGCAACAGTACGAACTCCTCGCCACCGAAACGGGCGATGAAATCGCGCGGCCGCAAGCGCTTGCGCAACTGGTCAGCGACAATCTTCAGTACCTTGTCACCCGCCAGATGGCCATAGCTGTCATTGATGCGCTTGAAGTGGTCCAGGTCGAGAATCGCCATCGCCAAGTGGCCGCCGTTCTCCTGCCAGGCCTGCATTTCGCGCTCTACCTGCTCGCTCCAGGCCGCGCGATTGGGCAGCCCGGTCAGCGGGTCGATCAATGCCTTCTGCCGCTGTTCCTCCAGGTGTTCGCGGTAGCCGAGGGCCTCCTGCTCCATGTTAGCGACGCGCTCGGCTAAGCCCTGAAGGCGCCCGGCGAGTTCCTGTTCGCGGCGGTCACGCTCATGCTGATGCTCATCCATGGTGCCCAGCAGCCCTTCCAGGCGGTTCTCGAGAATGTGCTTGAGGCTGTCCACATCGGCCGCCCCCTGCACGCTGCTTTGCAGGCCATCGACCTGCTCACGCAGCTGGCTGTCCAGCTCGCGCGCAGCAGAACTGTTGTCGGCATGACCGGCACTGGCTTCATGAAGGTGGCTCTGGAAGCTTTCCAGACGCTCATTGAGCTGCTGCAGGTAAGTCTCGAATTCGTGCTGCCCGCTGTCAGTGATGGCCAGCATGAGCACGGCCAGGTCATCGAGCACCGGGATCAGCTCGTACCAGTTCAGCCCCCGCGCCACGCGCTCGCGCATTTCCAGGGCTTGGGCCTTGTGGCGTTCCGGCAGGCTGAGGTCATCGAGCAGGCCGATCAGGGTTTGCTCGATATGCGCGGCAACCTGACTGTAGGGCGGCTCGACTGCGTCAGGGAGTGAATAGGGTCCGTCTTCGCCGAAGGTTTCTTCCAGGGGCTTGAGCGCTTGTGGCTCATCGACCTGTATTGGCAGCTCGGTTCGAGCGCCCTCGAGGCGCTGCGGTTGCTCAGCGCAGACGGGTGCAACCTCGACCGCCTCCTGTGCGTGCGGCTCAGGCTCGCCTGGAGCGGGCGGTGCGGCAACAGGCGTTTCAGGCACCACAGGCACCACAGGCACCACAGGCACAGGGTCATGAACCTCAGGTGCTACCAACGGCTGCAGCTCGTCGATATCCCGGGGTGGTAGATCCACCAGCACCGGCCCGTCCGGCAATGGCTGCAGTTCAGGCGCAGCGATTACAGAAGGGGCCGCCGGTTCTACAGCGTTTACACCCTGTGGTTCGCTCTCACGGTTGCCGAACAAGCGCTGCAAAAAGCCCGGCCTGGCATCCTCATCCGGCCTGTTCAGCGATGACAGCGCCCGCCCCTGCAACCCGCTCAGCTCTCCGAGCAGCGGCGGCAACTCGCGCGACTGGCTGACGCCGCCGTCGAGTTTCTTCGCCAGTTTCTTGAGCGACCGCGATACGTCACCGGACAACGGCAGGCCTTGCAGCTGCGTCACGAGCGCGGTCAGCGCATCGCTGACCTGGTTCATGCGGGTTTCGCGGCGCTGCTCGGAGTCGAGCACGGCCTTTTCAAGACGCGGGATCAACCCGGCAAGGCCGGCATCCATGTTGTCGCTGCGAATGACCTCACGCATTTCCTTCATGCATTGGTCCACCGCCTTGTCGCTGCCTTCTGCGGCCAAGGTACTGCGCACCAGGCCCCGACGCAGCAGGTCAAGCCGCGCTGCCCATCGGCGCTCCAGCTTTTCCTGCTGTTCGATGCTTTTAAGGTATTTTTCTTTCCAGCGCTCGGCTTCTTCGGTCATGCCTGGATCCGCAACGGGTGATGCATCGGTGGGCTATGGTTACACGCTGTCGGCGCACGGCTGGAACTCTTGAGTGCTCCAATGGCCTTTTGCTGATCTAGCTCAGGGCCGGAAGCGTATCCACAGTCAATGCATCAGGCAATCGGATCTCTACGGCGACCGGGAGATGGTCGGAAATAGGCTGGGCCAGCACCTCGACCCGCTCCAGGGTCAGGCTCGGGCTGAGCAGGATGTGGTCCAGGCACCGCTGCGGGCGCCAGCTGGGGAAGGTGGCTTCGACCTGAGGTGCAATCAGGCCCAGATCACGCAATGGAGAATGGTCGAGCAGGTCGTTGGCATGGGTGTTCATGTCGCCCATCAGGACCTGATGGCGGTATCCACCGATCAGTTCACGGATGTAGGCAAGCTGGCGGGCGCGGGTCCTGGCACCAAGCGCAAGATGCATCATGACCACGATCAGCGCGTCCTCGCCTTCGCCGAAGCGCACCAGGATCGCACCGCGGCCGGAGGGACCGGGCAGAGGATGATCTTCCAGCACATGCGGCTTGAGGCGGCTGAGCACCCCATTGCTGTGCTGGGCGAAATGCCCAAGGTTGCGGTTGAGCTGTTGGTACCAGTAAGGGAAGCCCCCCAACTGGGCCAGGTGCTCCACCTGATTGACGTAACCAGAACGAAGGCTGCCGCCATCTACTTCCTGCAAGGCTACCAGGTCGAAATCATTGAGCAGGTCGCCGATTTTCTGCAGATTGCCGGCGCGCCCGGTGTGCGGCAGCAGATGCTGCCAGCTGCGGGTCAGGTAATGCCGATAGCGCTCGGTACTGATGCCGACCTGAATATTGAAGCTGAGCAGCCGCAGGCGACCATCTTCCGGCAGGCCATTGGCCTGCAGATGATGCTCGTTGACCTGCGGCTGATGCAGGCCAATACCACGCGCGGCTCTGAAGCGGGGCATGGGTTCGCCGCTTACTTAGCGGCGCGCTCCTTGTCGATCAGTTGGTCAGCGACGTTCAGCACGCCTTCCGGGCCCTGAGCGGTGCCGAGGTCAAAACGGTACTTGCCGTTGACCACCATGCTAGGTACGCCGGTGATTTCGTACTTCTTCGCCAGCTCTTTGGCCTGGTTGACCTGGCCCTTGATGGCGAACGAGTTGAAGGTGGCGAGGAACTTGTCCTTGTCGACGCCCTGGGTGGCGAGGAAGTCAGCCATGTCCTGGGGATCGGTCAGGCGCTTGCGCTGGTTCTGAATGGCATCGAACACTGCGGCGTGAACCTTGTGCTCGACGCCCATGGCTTCGAGGGTCAGGAACATTTGGCCGTGGGCGTCCCATGCACCGCCGAACATCGCCGGCACACGTTTGAAGTTGACGTCCTTCGGCAGTTTTTCAACCCAAGGGTTGATCACCGGCTCGAAGTGATAGCAATGAGGGCAGCCGTACCAGAACAGCTCGACCACTTCGATCTTGCCGGGAACGGACACCGGAACAGGGTTGCTCAGCTCGAGGTACTCCTTGCCGGCCGTGGCAGGCTCCGCAGCCTGAACGGCGGACATACCGAATACGCTGGCGGCGACCAGCGCAGCGCTGAGAATCAGTTTACGCATGCTTTACTCCTGAGCAGTCTTTGGTCGCCTCGACACGACCTGTACTGAGACAGGTCGGGAAGGGCCCGAGTTCTGTAGTGTACCGGCTGCGGACTGAAAAAAGGGCGGTCCGCGCCGCCCTTTCATCTTTAGCGTTGCAGCATTAACCGAATGTTAATGCGCAGATAGCTCAGTGAAGGCCCTGGATATAACTGGCCAACGCTTCGATATCATGGTTGCTCAGCTTGCCGGCTATGGTCCGCATGGTCATGGCATCACCATCATTGGTGCGGTTGCCTTCACGGAAGTCGGTGAGCTGCTTGGTCACGTACTGCGAATGCTGGCCACCCAGGTGTGGAAAGCCGGCCAGCGCGATGCCTGCGCCATTGGGCGAATGGCACCCGGTGCAGGCAGGCATGCCTTTTTCCAGATCGCCGCCATTGAACAGCGCCCGGCCACGCTCGACCAACTTGGGGTCGGCGGCGCCGACGCTGCCTTTCTGGCTGGCGAAGTAGGCGGCGATGTCGGCCAGGTCCTGGTCATTGAAGTTGGCCAGCATGCCGGTCATCTCCAGCACGGTACGCTTGCCGGACTTTATGTCATGCAACTGTTTTTCGAGATAGCGCTGGCCCTGGCCGGCCAGTTTCGGAAAATTGGGTGCCAGGCTATTGCCGTCGGGGTTGTGGCAGGCACCACAGATGGCGGTCTTGGCCTGGCCGGCGGCGGCGTCGCCTTTGACAGGTTCTGCAGCATTGGCCGCACCTGCGACACCCATGGTCAACAGCAGACTCACGACTAGTTTGTTCATCAGCTAATCCAACACGGCTAAGGGTGAAATGTTATGTATCGGGACTGCCGCTCATCCAAAGGATGACCAAACGGTAGTCCTCGGCACTGCAGTCCCTGCACAATCCACGCGGCGGCATAGCCTTGAAACCCTGAGTCACATGTGCCATGAGTACCTCCATGCCTTGCGCCAGCCTTGGCTCCCAGGCTGCCCGGTCACCCTTCTTGGGCGCCTGTGGCAACTGCCCGGCGTGACAGGCCGCACACGTGCGGTTGTACAACGCCTCGGGATCCTGTGTAGCCTGTGCGCTGAAAAACGGCAGGAACATACCGACAGCTAGCAGCCATTTCGCCATGCGGAACGACCTGACAGGGTTGGGGGACGCGCTGCGTTCTGATGCGCGAGCTATTGTTCGACACCCCATGCCCGTTCTCCTTCGCTGGGAGAATGAGCACACAAATACTGGGGCATTATATACTTCCGCCATCCAAACGGAAACGACACCGCTTGCCGGCCTAGGCTTTGGCAACACCCACATCGGATATCCCATGCAAGTCAAGAACCCCATCCTCGGCCTCTGCCAGAAAGCCACATTCGCCCTCAGCGCTGCCAAGGTCGAACAATGCCCGGACGACCAGGGTTACGAGGTGGCTTTCGCCGGCCGTTCCAACGCCGGCAAATCCAGCGCCCTCAATACCCTGACTCATGCCAGCCTGGCGCGAACCTCGAAAACTCCAGGGCGCACCCAGCTGTTGAATTTCTTCAGTCTGGACGATGAACGGCGTTTGGTCGACCTGCCAGGTTACGGATATGCAAAAGTCCCGATCCCGCTCAAGCAGCATTGGCAGCGTCACCTGGAGGCCTACCTGGGCAGCCGCGAATGCCTGCGCGGCGTCATCCTGATGATGGATGTGCGCCACCCGATGACCGACTTCGACAAGATGATGCTCGACTGGGCCAGGGCAAGCGGCATGCCTATGCACATCCTGCTGACCAAGGCCGACAAGCTGACCCACGGCGCAGGCAAGAACACCCTGCTCAAGGTGCAGTCGGAAATCCGCAAAGGTTGGGGGGATGGCGTGACCATCCAGCTGTTCTCGGCCCCCAAGCGTCTGGGGCTGGAAGAGGCCTACAAGGTGCTGGCGGGCTGGATGGAGCTGGAAGACAAGCCGGTAGCCTGAAGCGACGTCATCGCCGGCAAGTCGGCTTCCCACCCTGTGGGGGCCGGCTTTTGGCGATAGTGCCGCCATCGTCACCCCCAAATTTCGGGCAAAAAAAACCCCGGACTTCGTATGGGGAGGGGGAAGTTCGGGGTCCAAGTCCGGACCGCTAGGGCGGGGTCCAGATATCTGCCAACACTTAACACAACATAGGAGCATCGAAGGGCTTCACCAGCCATTCAGTTACTCTGAGTTCCGCTTCACCGGTTTAGTTCCAGAGCCCTCAAAACTATTTGCGATAGTTTCATGAAACCGTAGTACTAATGGCATCGAGCCATGCCAGGATCCGCGTCGCTGCAACCCGGATCCTACACAGGTTTCCCTGCTCAATCAGTGAGCTTCGTCCCAATTCGAACCAACGCCGACTTCGACCAGCAGCGGTACATCCAGTTGCGCGGCCTTGCTCATGTGCCCGCGAATTTCATCTTTCACCTGCTCGACCAGGTCTTCGCGCACTTCAAGCACCAATTCGTCGTGTACCTGCAAGATCACACGAGCATCGAGGCCGCTTTCGCTCAGCCAGTTGTCCACGTTGACCATTGCCCGTTTGATGATGTCGGCGGCGGTACCCTGCATCGGTGCGTTGATCGCCGTGCGCTCGGCGCCCTTGCGTAGGGCCGGATTCTTGGCGTTGATGTCCGGCAGGTAAAGCCTGCGGCCGAACAAGGTCTCGACGAAGCCTTGCTCGGCAGCCTGGGCGCGGGTGCGTTCCATGTAGGCCAACACGCCTGGGTAACGGGCGAAATAGCGGTCGATGTAATCCTGCGACTGCTTGCGGTCTACGCCGATCTGCTTGGCCAGGCCGAAGGCGCTCATGCCGTAGATGAGGCCAAAGTTGATGGCTTTGGCGCTACGACGCTGATCGGTGGTGACCGCTTCCAGGGCTACGCCAAAAACTTCCGCAGCCGTGGCACGGTGCACATCCAGGTCATTGCGGAAGGCGTGCAGCAGGCCTTCGTCCTTGGCCAGGTGGGCCATGATGCGCAGTTCGATCTGCGAATAGTCCGCCGCCAGCAACTTGTAGCCCGGGCTGGCGATGAACGCCTGGCGGATACGCCGGCCTTCGGCGGTACGGATAGGGATGTTCTGCAGGTTCGGGTCGCTGGACGACAGGCGCCCAGTGGCGGCCACGGCCTGCTGGTAAGACGTATGGATCCGCCCGGTTCGCGGGTTGATCTGCCCCGGCAACTTGTCGGTGTACGTGCTCTTGAGCTTGCTCAGGCTGCGGTACTGCATCAGTACCTCCGGCAACGGGTAGCCTTGCTCGGCCAACTCGTCCAGTACTGCTTCGGCCGTGGAAGGCTGGCCCTTGGCGGTCTTGCTCAACACCGGCATGCCAAGCTTGTCGTAGAGGATCGAGCCGAGCTGTTTGGGCGAGCCGAGGTTGAATTCCTCACCCGCCAGCTCGAAGGCCCGACGCTCGAGTTCGGCCATTTTCACGCCCAGCTCACCGCTCTGTATCTGTAACAGGGCGGCATCAACCAGCGCGCCCTGGCGCTCGATCTTGGCCAGCACCGGCACCAGCGGCATTTCGATATCCATCAGCACCGGCTGCACGCTCGGTGTCTGCGCAAGGCGGGCCTGCAGCGCCTGATGCAGGCGCAGGGTAATGTCGGCATCTTCGGCGGCGTAAGGGCCGGCCTTGTCCAGGTGGATCTGGTTGAAGGTCAGCTGTTTGGCGCCTTTGCCGGCGATGTCTTCGAACGCGATGGTGGCGTGGTCGAGATACTTCTGCGCCAGGCTGTCCATATCATGACGGGTCGCAGTGGAGTTGAGCACATACGATTCAAGCATGGTGTCATAGGCAACGCCCTGCATCTGGATCGCCGGCGAGCCATTGGCAAGGATGTTGATATCGTATTTGGCGTTCTGCCCTACCTTTGCCTTGGCCGGGTCTTGCAGGAGCGGCTTCAATGCCAGCAACACGGCTTCGCGATCCAGTTGCACCGGCGCGCCTTCATAGTCGTGTGCCAACGGTACGTAAGCCGCTTCATGGGGTTCGACAGCGAAGGACAGGCCGACCAGCTGTGCCTTTTGCGCATCGAGGCTGGTGGTCTCGGTATCGAAAGCGAACAGCGGCGCCTGACGCAGCTTTTCCAGCCAGGCATCGAAGCGAGCCTGATCGAGGATGGTTTCGTATTTCGGCTCGACCGTGGCCGCAGGCGCCTGCACAGGCGCAACTTCATCGCCGGCTCTGGCCGCGTCCCGCTGAACGTCGGCGATCCAGCTCTTGAATTCCATCTCGGTATAAAGCGCCAGCAGCGCTTCACGGTCCGGCTCGCCGCACACCAGGGCGTCCACTTCGATATCCAGCGGCACGTCGACTTTGATGGTCGCCAGTTCGTAGGACAAAAACGCCGCGTCACGGTGTTCTTCGAGCTTGGCCGGCAGGGTCTTGGCGCCACGAATCGCCAGTGCCGGCACCTTGTCCAGGTTGGCGTACAGGTCGCTGAGGCCGCCGCCGATACCGGTCAGCAGCCCTACTGCGGTTTTTTCACCGACCCCAGGTACGCCTGGGATGTTGTCGACCTTGTCGCCCATCAGGGCGAGGAAGTCGATGATGTGCTCCGGGCCGACGCCGAACTTCTCATGCACGCCAGCCACATCCAGCACACTGCCCGTCATGGTGTTGACCAGGGTAACGTGGCCGTCCACCAGCTGCGCCATATCCTTGTCACCGGTCGAGATGATCACTGGCCGCCCCTGTGCTGCACTGCTGCGCGCCAGCGTACCGATCACGTCGTCGGCCTCGACCCCTTCGACACACAGCAGCGGGTAACCCAGAGCCTTGACGCTGGCATGCAGCGGCTCCACCTGCACCCGCAGGTCGTCCGGCATGCTGGGGCGGTTGGCCTTGTACTCGGCGAACATGGCATCGCGAAAGGTACCGCCCTTGGCATCGAACACCACGGCGAACAGGCTGTCGGGGTATTGCTTGCGCAGGCTCTTGAGCATGTTCAACACACCCTTGACCGCGCCGGTGGGCATGCCCTTGGAAGTGGTCAGCGGGGGCAGCGCGTGGAAGGCGCGGTAAAGGTAGGAGGAACCGTCCACCAGGACGAGGGGCGCTTGGCTCATGAGCAGAATCAACCTTTTCGGCGGGTCCGGAGCTAGAATAGCCGGATCAATGACGACAAAGGGACAAGGTTATCATGCGTACACTCAATCGCCTGTTACTGCTCAGCCTGTTGGCAACCATGCCAGTCGTCACCCTGGCGGCGGACGACGCCCCCTCGGCAGATCCCGAGGTGACCATTCGCACGGAAGGCGATAAAACCATCCAGGAATACCGGCAGAACGGCTTCCTGTATGCGATCAAGATCACGCCGAAAAACGGCAAGCCTTATTTTCTGGTACGCGCCGATGGCTCTGATGGCAATTTCATTCGTTCCGACCAACCGGACATGCTGATACCGTCCTGGAAGATCTTCGAGTGGTAATCTGACGCGTACCGTTCACATCAACCTGGCACTTCCCGGCGGAAGTGCCCGTATGGGCATTCTTTCATCATGTCAGTCTTCACCCCCGTGACCCGGCCTGAGCTGGAAACCTTTCTGGCGCCGTATCAGCTGGGCCGTCTGCTCGATTTCCAGGGCATTGCCGCCGGCACCGAAAACAGCAACTTCTTCGTCAGCCTCGAACAGGGGGAGTTCGTCCTGACGCTGATCGAGCGCGGCCCCAGCGAGGACATGCCGTTCTTCATCGAACTGCTAGACACGCTGCACGCCGCCGATATGCCGGTGCCTTACGCCATACGTGACCGTGACGGCAATGGCCTGCGCGAGCTGTGCGGCAAGCCGGCACTGCTGCAACCAAGGCTGTCGGGCAAGCACATCAAGGCGCCGAACAACCAGCACTGCGCCCAGGTAGGTGAGCTGCTGGCGCATATCCACCTGGCCACCCGCGAGCACGTCATCGAGCGCAAGACCGATCGCGGCCTGGACTGGATGCTCGCCAGCGGTGCCGAGCTGATGCCGCGCCTCACGGCAGAACAGGTTGCCCTGTTGCAGCCGGCGCTGGACGAAATCATCGCGCACAAGGCGCAGATCCTGGCATTGCCGCGGGCCAACCTGCATGCCGACCTGTTCCGCGACAACGTGATGTTCGAAGGCACCCATCTGACCGGCGTGATCGACTTCTACAATGCCTGCTCGGGGCCGATGCTGTACGACATCGCCATCACCGTGAATGACTGGTGCCTGGATGAAACCGGCGCGATCGATATGCCTCGTGCCCAGGCCCTGCTGGCGGCCTATGCAGCGCTACGGCCGTTCACGGCAGCCGAGGCCGAGCTCTGGCCACAGATGTTGCGGGTCGGGTGCGTGCGCTTCTGGCTGTCGCGTTTGATCGCGGCCGAGTCGTTTGCCGGGATGGATGTGATGATCCATGACCCGAGCGAGTTCGAGGTGCGTCTGGCGCAGCGCCAGCAAGTGGCTTTGCACCTGCCGTTCGCGCTCTGACCGAAGCGCCACCGCTCTCGGTAGGAGCGGCCTTGTGTCGCGAAAGGGCTGCGCAGCAGCCCCAGACATATCTGCGGCAGCGCGATATCCGGGGCCGCTTTGCGGCCCTTTCGCGACACAAGGCCGCTCCTACAGCGCCTATGCAAATGGCTTAAAGCTGCTCCAGGCACCCTGCCAGCTCACCGCTCAGCTTTTCCAGCAAACGCTCGTAGCCCTTGGCATCCACTGGGTCATTCCCGCCCAACGCATCCAGCTCAGCCAAGCGCACCGGCAGCCCGGCCGTCAGCGTCTCAGCCAAGCGCGGTCGCAGCGGCGGCTCACTGAACACACAGGTCTTGCCCACTTCCTGCAGACGCTTGCGCATGGCAGCGACATGCTGCGCCCCCGGCTGCACTTCGGCCGCCACGCTGAACACACCCGCGTGCTTGAGCCCATAAGCAGACTCGAAGTAGTCAAACGCTTCGTGGAACACGAAGTAAGGTTTGTCGGCAATACCCGCCACCCGGGCCTTGATGCGTGCATCCAGGCTATCGAGGCGTGCAGTGAAGGCCTTCAGGTTGCTCTGGTAGCGCGCGGCATTGGCAGGGTCCGCCGACGCCAGGTCCGCCGCCATCTTCGCCGCAATCACCCGGGCGTTAACTGACGACAACCATAAATGCGCGTCCAGGCTGCCCGGACGATGATCGTGGTCATGCTCATCGTGGTCTTCTTCATCGTGTGAATGGCTGTCCTCGCCAAAGTGGCGCAACTGCATGCCCGGCAGCGACTGAACAGCCACGACAGGTTTGCTGCGGCTGCCCAACACCCGCGGCAGGAAACCTTCCATGTCGGGGCCGATCCAGTACAGCAGGTCGGCATCGCCGACGCGGCGCACGTCGGATGGGCGCAGGGCATAGTGGTGCGGCGAGGCGCCAGGAGGCAGCAGCACCTCGGGGCTACCAACCCCGCCCTGCACAGCGGCGGCAATCTGCTGCAACGGTTTGATACTGGTCAGCACACGCACGTCGGCTTGCGCCGAGCAGGCGATAAAAGCGACAAAAAGCACAAGCAATCGGGACACAGTGAATACTCGACTCGTCAGAAACAGGTAACATAATAACGTCTCCATCCAGAACCGTCGCTGCTCATGTCCATCACGCCGCTGGCCCACCGTCCCCACGATCACTCTCATTGCGTGCACAGCGCCCTGACCGAGGCCGAGGTGCTGTGCACCCGCCAGGGCCTGCGCCTGACCGCACTGCGCCGGCGTGTGCTGGAGCTGGTATGGCAAAGCCACAAGCCGCTGGGCGCCTACGACATCCTCGCCGTGCTCAGCGAACAGGATGGCCGGCGTGCTGCGCCACCAACCGTTTATCGGGCGCTGGATTTCCTGCTGGAAAACGGCCTGGTACACCGCATCGCTTCACTCAACGCCTTCATCGGTTGCAGCCACCCCGAGCACGCGCACCAGGGCCAGTTCCTGATCTGCCGCGAATGCCACGTCGCCATCGAACTGGAGCAGGACAGCATCAGCGATGCGATCATCGCCAGCGCCAAAGGCGTGGGTTTCAGCGTGGAAACGCAGACGGTGGAAATCGTCGGCCTGTGCGGCAATTGCCGGGGCGCCGCATGAGCGATGCACTGATCCGTCTGGAGCAAGTCGGCGTCACGTTCGGCGGCGAGGCCGTGCTCGACAGCATCGACCTGTCGGTGGCACCCGGCCAGATCGTCACCCTGATCGGGCCCAACGGCGCAGGCAAGACTACCTTGGTCCGTGCTGTGCTCGGGCTGCTCAAGCCGCACCGCGGCACAGTGTGGCGCAAGCCGAAACTGCGTATCGGCTACATGCCGCAAAAAATCCAGGTGGACGCCACGCTGCCGTTGTCGGTGCTGCGCTTTCTGCGCCTGGTACCCGGTGTAGACCGGCAGGCAGCGTTGTCGGCACTGCAGGAAGTGGGCGCCGAACAGGTCATCGACAGCCCGATCCAGACCATTTCCGGCGGCGAGATGCAGCGCGTGCTGCTGGCCAGGGCGCTGCTGCGCGAGCCCCAGCTGCTGGTACTGGATGAGCCGGTACAAGGCGTCGACGTGGTCGGCCAGACCGAGCTGTACAACCTCATCACTCGCCTGCGCGACCGCCATGGTTGCGGGGTATTGATGGTCTCGCACGATCTGCACCTGGTGATGAGCGCCACCGACCAGGTGGTCTGCCTCAACCGGCATGTGTGCTGCTCCGGCCACCCCGAGCAGGTCAGCAACGACCCCGCCTTCGTCGAACTGTTCGGCCAGAACGCACCGAGCCTGGCCGTCTACCACCACCACCACGATCACAGCCACGACCTGCATGGCTCGGTGGTCGCCCCTGGCACCCATGTTCACGGAGACCACTGCAAGCATGGCTGATTTTCTTCTTTACGCCCTGCTCGCGGGTCTTTCCCTGGCGCTGGTGGCTGGCCCGCTGGGCTCCTTCGTGGTGTGGCGGCGCATGGCCTATTTCGGCGATACCTTGTCCCACGCAGCGCTGCTGGGCGTGGCCATGGGCTTCGTGCTGGACGTCAGCCCGGCGCTGGCGGTAACCGTGGGGTGCCTGTTGCTGGCGTTGCTGCTGGTAACCCTGCAGCAACGCCAGCCATTGGCGTCCGACACCCTGCTCGGCATCCTCGCGCCCAGCACCTTGTCGCTGGGCCTGGTGGTGCTGAGCTTCATGCACGACGTACGCATCGACCTGATGGCCTACCTGTTCGGCGACTTGCTGGCCATCAGTACCACTGACCTGGCCTGGATCCTGGGCGGCAGTGCGCTGGTACTGCTGCTGCTTGCAGTCCTTTGGCGACCGTTGCTGGCGGTTACCGTCCACGAAGAGCTGGCCATGGTTGAAGGCCTGCCGGTCGCTGGCCTGCGCCTGGCGCTGATGCTGCTGATTGCCGTGGTCATCGCCGTCGCCATGAAGATCGTCGGCGTGCTGTTGATCACCTCCCTGCTGATCATCCCTGCCGCTGCGGCACAGCGCCACGCGCGCTCGCCGGAGCAGATGGCAGTGGGGGCCAGCCTGCTGGGCGTCACGGCCGTCTGCGGCGGCCTGGCCATGTCCTGGTTCAAGGACACCCCGGCCGGCCCATCGATCGTGGTCTGCGCGGCAGTGCTATTCTTGCTGAGCCTGGCCCTGCCCAAACGCTGAAAACCGGGGTGCGCCATGGCACACCCTGCAACCTTTTCGCGGGTAAAGGGTCTGTAAGACTTGTTTTCGAGCGTGCGCACCTGGGTGTAGACTTGCTCGCTTTTTGCGCAAATAGAGAGTCGCAGGAATGAAGCCGTTCGCATCCCGTTATCTGCTTGTTGCCGCGTTTTCCCTGTTCCTGGCCGCTTGTTCAAGTGCGCCGGTCGAGCAGCCCGGTGCACCTGCCCAAGCCGATGCCTGGCAGCAGCTGCAGCAAAGTATCAACAGCAATGAACTGGCCACAGCCGAAGATCAGCTTGCCTCGCTGCAGGCTCAATCGCCCGACGATGGCCGCCTGGAACAGTACCAGCGGCAGTTGGCTGAGGCTTACCTCAAACGCAGCCAGATCGTCCTTCAGAAGGGTGACGTCAACGCTGCCGCAACCGCGCTGGCACGTGCCCGCGCACTGATGCCGCAGGCACCTGCCGTGACTGGCGGTGACGCGGTCTCACAGGCACGCAAGGCTGAGCTGGAAAAAGCCGAGGCCGCCCTGAAGGCTGCCGAGGCCAAGCCCAAGGCGCGGGTGATCGACCCGACCGCGCCTAGCACGGTCATTGCACTGAAGACCACGGACATCCGGGCCATGCGCCGGCAGCTCGATGAAATTGCCACTGATGTGGTGAATTATCAGTGCGACGTGGTGTTCCAGGTACCTCGCACCGAAGATGCGCCTTGGTTGAAGACCTTGCTGGAAAAGCGGGTTCGCAAGATCGACAGCGGCTTCGCACTTGAGCAAAAACACGAGATTCAGCGCAAGTTGCCCGCTCAGGTGGTATTGGTACCGCATCAGCGTTGACACTTCTGGGGGCCCATCGCCGGCAGCCGGCGATGGGTACCAACGCAGCGTCTTACGCAGGGATCGCCTCTGCAGCCGCCTCCCGCTCCCAGACCCGATGCCCTTCCACGGCTTTGACGAAGGCATCCACTGCCTTCTGATCATCCCCAAGCAACAAGCCTTTGTCCTCCTTCAGGCCCAAGCTGCCCAGCAACGCTTTGGCCTCTTTGGCCAACACGATCGCCTTCAAATGCTTGTAACCCTCGAGCAGGAAGTGCTTGGCCACACCACTGCCGCTCAAGGCATCGATTGAAGCCTTGCCTCCCGGCACCACTATCCCGTCGAACATGATCGACGGCATACCCTCGATCGAAGCATCCACCGGCAATTGCTTGCCATCGGCGCTCTTCACCGGCGCCGAGGATGGCCCCAGCAGCATGGGCCGCGCGCTTTGTGCTTCGAGCGCCTTGACCAGCCTGTCGACGCTCGCGGCGTCCACGCCATCGGCGACCACAACGGCAATCTTGCGTCCCTTGATGCCCACATCTCCAGGGTGGTTCATCTGGCTCAAAGCCTTGGACTGCGCAAGCTTGCTACCTTTGACCTGAACCGTGCCCTGCTTGGGCGCCGGCAAGCCGAGGTTGGCCGCCACAGCCGCTGCCAGCTTCAGGTCGATATTGGCCAGGATCTCATTGACCTCACGCGCGCGGATTGCTTCGCGCTCCACCTTGCCCAATTCAAAGCTGTAGGCCTTGATGATGTGCTGCTGCTCGGTCGGGCTCATGCTCTGGAAGAACAGCCGCGCCTGCGAGAAATGATCGCCGAACGACTCGCTGCGCTGGCGGATCTTGTGTGCCTCGATGCGCTCCTGATAGCTCTCGAAGCCACCATCCTGCGCCGCCGGCGGCGTTTCCCGCGGCCAGCCGCCATCGATCGAATTGGGCTCGTAGGAAGCACGGCCCTTGTCGATGGTCATGCGGTGCATGGCGTCGCGCTGGCTGCTGTGGTTCGGCGCTACCGGCCGGTTGATCGGGATCTCGTGGAAGTTCGGGCCGCCAAGGCGGCTGATCTGTGTGTCGGTATAGGAGAACAGCCGGCCCTGTAGCAGCGGGTCGTTGCTGAAGTCGATGCCCGGCACGATATGGCCAGGGCAGAAAGCGACCTGCTCGGTCTCGGCGAAGAAGTTGTCCGGGTTGCGGTTGAGCACCATCTTGCCGAGCGGCGTCACTGGTACCAGTTCCTCGGGGATCAGTTTGGTCGGGTCGAGCAGGTCGAAATCAAACTTGTGCTCATCGGCCTCTGGGACGATCTGCACGCCCAGTTCCCACTCGGGGTAATCACCCGTCTCGATCGCATCCCACAGATCGCGGCGATGGTAGTCGGTGTCCTTGCCTGCCAGCTTCTGAGCTTCGTCCCACAGTACCGAATGCACACCCTGGCGTGGCTTCCAGTGGAACTTGACGAAGCTGGCCACGCCTTGGGCATTGATCAGGCGGAAAGTATGCACGCCAAAGCCTTCCATCATCCGCAGGCTCCGCGGGATGGCTCGGTCGGACATGGCCCAGATGACCATGTGCGCCGACTCAGGCACCAGCGAGACAAAATCCCAGAACGTGTCGTGGGCTGAACCGCCCGTGGGCATTTCATTGTGCGGTTCAGGTTTGACCGCATGCACGAAGTCGGGAAACTTGATGGCATCCTGAATGAAAAATACCGGCATGTTGTTGCCAACGAGGTCAAAATTACCCTCATCGGTGTAGAACTTAACAGCAAAGCCACGCACGTCGCGCACCGTGTCACCCGACCCGCGCGGGCCTTGCACGGTGGAGAAGCGCACGAAGACCGGGGTTATCTTTTCGGGGTCCTGGAGGAAACCGGCCTTGGTCAGTTCGCTATGGTTGCCGTAGCTCTGGAAGTAGCCGTGGGCACCGGTACCTCGGGCGTGGACGATACGCTCGGGAATGCGCTCGTGGTCGAAGTGGGTGATCTTCTCGCGCATGATGAAGTCTTCAAGCAGCGATGGCCCACGAGCACCAGCCTTCAGGCTGTTCTGGTTGTCGGCTACCTTCACACCCTGGTTGGTACGCAAGGCCTGGCCAGTGGCATCGCTGCGAAACGCCTCCAGGCTCTGCAGCTTGGCGTTGGTGTTGGCGCGGTCGGGGGTCTGCGTGCCGGCGGCCTCACTGTGCTTGGGCGCGTCCGTTTTCTTGCTGGTCATGGTCGGCTCTCCTCATCAGTCTTCAGGCTTGCCCTCTGCGGGCTCGTTCCAGTAGTGACTAGAGGGCTTTGGCGAGCGTTCAATCGGGATTACCAGTTGTCGCGTTATGCCTGATGGATTGGTCCATTACGAAATAAATGCTAAGAACAACTATTGGAAAAGGCTAAAATGCGCCACCCCAGCCAACCGCTGACCCAAATTCCATGCGCCCCACAAGGTTCGCTACGTGATCGAGTTCCAACATGTACACAAGACCTACCGCGTCGCCGGTAGGGAAATCCCCGCTCTGAACCCAACCAGCCTGACCATCGAAGACGGCCAGGTGTTCGGCCTGATCGGCCATTCCGGCGCAGGCAAAAGCACCATGCTGCGCCTGATCAACCGGCTGGAAGAGCCCTCTGGCGGGAAGATCATCGTCGACGGCGAAGACGTTACCGCCTTCAACGCCAACCAGCTGCGCGGCTTCCGCCAGCAAGTCGGGATGATCTTCCAGCACTTCAACCTGCTGGCCTCCAAGACCGTCGCCGACAATGTCGCCCTGCCGCTGACGCTGGCGGGCGGGCTGTCGCGGGCCGAAATCGACAAGCGCGTCACCGGGCTGCTGGCCCGCGTGGGCCTGTCGGACCACGCCAAAAAGTACCCGGCGCAGCTCTCTGGCGGCCAGAAGCAGCGCGTCGGCATCGCCCGCGCCCTGTCGACCAACCCGAAGATCCTGCTGTGCGACGAAGCCACCAGCGCCCTGGACCCGCAAACCACCGCATCGGTGCTGCAGTTGCTGGCCGAGATCAACCGTGAGCTGAAGCTGACCATCGTGCTGATCACCCACGAGATGGACGTGATCCGCCGTGTCTGCGACCGCGTCGCGGTGATGGACGCCGGCCATATCGTCGAGCAAGGCTCGGTGGCCGACGTGTTCCTGCACCCGCAGCACCCCACCACCAAGCGCTTTGTCCAGGAAGACGAGCAGGTCGATGAAGGCGAGCAGCGCGACGACTTTGCCCACGTGCCAGGCCGCATCGTGCGCCTGACCTTCCAGGGCGACGCCACCTACGCGCCGCTGCTGGGCACCGTGGCCCGCGAAACCGGTGTCGACTACAGCATCCTCGCCGGGCGTATCGACCGCATCAAGGATGTGCCCTATGGGCAGCTGACCCTGGCCGTCACCGGCGGCGACATGGAAGCGGCGTTCGACCGCTTCACGGCAGCTGACGTACATATGGAGGTACTGCGTTGATGGACGCCCTGAATTTCTTCGCCAATGTCGACTGGGCCGAAATCTGGCTGGCCACCATCGACACCATGATCATGCTGTTCGGCTCGCTGTTCTTCACCGTGCTGCTGGGCCTGCCACTGGGCGTGCTGCTGTTCCTCTGCGGGCCGAAGCAGATGTTCGAACAGCGGGGCGTGTATGCGCTGCTGTCGCTGGTGGTCAACATCCTGCGCTCGTTGCCGTTCATCATCCTGCTGATCGTGATGATCCCGATCACTGTGCTGATCACCGGTACCTCGCTGGGCGTTGCCGGCGCCATCCCGCCGCTGGTGGTGGGTGCCACGCCGTTCTTCGCCCGCCTGGTGGAAACTGCCCTGCGTGAAGTGGACCGCGGCATCATCGAGGCCACCCAGTCGATGGGCGCCACCACCCGCCAGATCATCACCAGTGCGCTGTTGCCGGAGGCCCGCCCGGGCATCTTCGCGGCCATTACCGTCACCGCCATCACCCTGGTCTCGTACACCGCCATGGCCGGCGTTGTCGGCGCTGGCGGCCTGGGCGACCTGGCCATCCGCTTCGGCTACCAGCGTTTCCAGACCGATGTAATGGTGGTCACCGTGGTACTGCTGCTGGTTCTGGTTCAAGTACTGCAGAGCGTGGGCGACAAACTGGTCGTGCATTTTTCCCGTAAGTAACCCCAATGGGGTCGGCCCGGCCGACCCGTTCGGGGGCCGTCGCGGCCCTCACAAGGAGTGATTCATGAAGAAGCTGCTTGCTGTCGCTGCCGCTGTCGCGGCGTTCTCGGCCCACGCCGGTGACCTGACTGTCGCCGCCACCCCGGTGCCGCACGCCGAAATTCTCAACTTCGTCAAACCGCAGCTGGAAAAAGAGGGTGTAAACCTGAAGGTGAAAGAGTTCACCGACTATATCCAGCCGAACGTACAAGTCGCAGAGAAGCGCCTGGATGCCAACTTCTTCCAGCACCAGCCGTACCTGGATGAGTTCAACAAGGCCAAGGGCACCAACCTGGTCAGCGTTGCCGGCGTGCACATCGAGCCGCTGGGCGTCTACTCGGCCAAGATCAAGAAGCTCGACGAACTGCCTTCCGGTGCCACCGTGGTCATCCCCAACGACGCCACCAACGGCGGCCGTGCCTTGCTGCTGCTGGACAAGGCCGGCGTGATCAAGCTCAAGGACAACAGCAATATCCTGTCGACCGTGAAGGACGTTGTCGCGAACCCGAAGAACGTGAAGTTCCGTGAGCTCGAAGCGGCCACCATCCCGCGTGTACTGACCCAGGTCGATGCTGCCCTGATCAACACCAACTACGCGCTGGAAGCCAAACTGAACCCGGAAAAAGACGCGCTGGCCATTGAAGGCAGCGACTCACCGTACGTGAACATCCTAGTTGCCCGCCCGGACAACAAGGACTCGCAAGACATGAAGAAACTGGCGGCTGCGCTGCATTCGCCTGAGGTGAAGCAGTTCATCACCGAGAAGTACAAAGGCGCTGTAGTGCCGGCGTTCTGATCAGAAATCCCCGGGCCGCTTTGCGGCCCCAGGATTTCATCGGCATGCAAAAACCGTCGGCCTGCTTTGCAGGCCTTTGGCGACACCAGGCCCCCCTACCTCCAAGCCTTGCGCAAGCGCATCAACGCCTCAGCAATCTCTCCCTCTGGCACCGCCGCAAACCCAAGCACCAACCCCGCGCGTTTATCCACAGGCACCTCGCTGTCCTCAAGCCAGTAACTGCTGAGCGGATTCACTTCCACTCCCACCGCCTCGGCCTTGGCCACCAGTTCCTGCTCGCGTGTAAAGTTATCCACATCGACTTTCACATGCAGCCCCGCTGCCACATCCGGCATCCCCGCAAGCCCCGGCACACCCACAGGCCACCCTGCCTTCAGCACATTGCGCCGGCTCAACGCCGCACGACGCATGCGGCGTATATGCCTCTGAAAGTGCCCCTGGGCCATGAACTCGGCCATCACGCACTGGGTTCCCACCTCGGAATGCCGCACTGCCAGCGCCCTGCCCTGGCTGAAAGCCTGCACCAACCGCGCCGGCAATACCAAATAGCCAAGGCGCAGCGCTGGGAAAGCGATCTTGCCAAAGGTACCGACGTACAGCACCCGCCCTTGCCGGTCCAAAGCCGCCAACGGCGCCAGCGGTGCTCCGTTGTAACGGTACTCGCCGTCATAGTCATCTTCGATGATCCAGCCATCCTGGCGCTCGGCCCAGGCCAGCAACGCCAAGCGCCGGGCCAGGCTCATGGTCACCCCCGTCGGGTACTGGTGCGCCGGGGTGACGTAAACCAAGCGACAGTCGCCAGCGAGGGCAAGCCTGGCGCAGTCGAGGCCCTCTTCATCTACCGGCACACCCCTCACCCGCCCGCCCGCTACTGCAAACGCATGCCCGGCGGCACGATACCCGGGGTTTTCCACAGCCACCTCATCCCCGGGCTGCAACAACAACTGTGCACAAAGACTTATTGCCTCCTGCGCACCACTGGTGATCACAATTTGTCCAGCCGTGCACGACATCCCCCTCGACCGACGTAGATACGCAGCGATCAATTCACGCAGTAACGGCTCGCCCGCCGGGTCGCCATAGCCAAGCTGCGCTGGATCGGGATTTCGCCAGAAGCCCGCTTGCAGCTTGGCCCAGACCTCAAAGGGGAACAGATCGAAGGCCGGAACACCTACCCGAAACGCCCGTGGCGGGCCAACTTTTGGGAATGGCAGATGGTTACTTTTCAGACGCTCCAAACGCTCACTGGAACGCCCACATCTGGATAAATCATCAGTGCTTTCTGAGCATTTTGTGGATAACCCTGTTGATAAGCCATGGGATAACCCTGTGGACAGTTGTGTGGATAGTTTCGGCAGATGGCAAACATAGGTGCCATCTCCAACCCGGCTTTCTATGTAGCCTTCGGCATACAGTTGGTCATAGGCACGCACCACGCTGTTGCGCGAGAGCGCGAGCATGCCCGCCAGGTCTCGTGTCGACGGCAGGCGCGTGCCGCTGCTCAAGCGCCCATCCAGCACGCGAGCGCGCAGCGCTTGATAGAGCTGCTGACTCAACCCTCGGCGTTGATCGAGGACGATCCCGGCGGGATCGAAAGGCAATACCAAAGGGCGCTCGCTCATCGCATTGGACCTATCAAAATCATCACCAATGGCTCTTAACCTGAACCAATAGCCTGCCTACGATGAAGCCAATCGACAAGGATCCGCCCATGTACAACAGCAAACCGCACCAGGAACACAACCTTGAGCGCCTGCATCAACAGATGCGGGAAACCCGCCTAGCCCTGCTTGTCACCCACGGCGAGCAAGGTCTGCTGGCCAGTCACATACCCGTGTTGATCGATACCAGCGAAGGTGACTTGGGCACCGTTTACGGGCATCTGGCCCGTGCCAACCATCAGTGGCAGGCCTTGGAGCAAGGTGTAGAAGCCTTGTTGGTTTTCGCCGGCCCTGACGCTTATGTCAGCCCCGGCTACTACCCGAGCAAGCTCGACAACCCCAAGGTTGTGCCCACCTGGAACTACTTGGCGGTGCATGCCTACGGCGTCGCTGAAGTGGTGCAGGGCGGCCCCGACCTGCTGGATATCGTCAGCCGCCTGACCGACCTGCACGAGCAAGGACGCAGCGCCCCATGGAAGGTCGCCGATGCACCCAGCGATTACATCGAAGGCATGCTCCGCGCCATCGTCGGCTTCCGCCTGCCCATCGCACGTCTGCAGGGGGCACGCAAACTCAGCCAGAACCGCTCAACGCAGGACATCGAAGGCGTACGCCAAGGGTTGGCCAGCAGTACCGATCAGCTAAACAATCAACTGGCGGCGCAGATGCGCACGCCCTGAAGGAACAGCCCCATGCCCAACGTCATCCTGCGCCCCGTCAGCGCCAACGACCACGCCGCGTGGCTGCCCCTGTGGCAGGCCTACCTGCGCTTTTATCAAACCGAACTGGCCGATGAAGTCAGCGCCGTGACATGGCAACGCATCCTCGACTCGCAGGAGCCAACCCACTCGGCGCTGGCCTGGATCGATGGCAAGGCGGTAGGCATGGTCAACTGGATCTATCATCGAACCAACTGGAGCATTGCCAACGCCTGCTACCTGCAGGACCTGTACGTTGACGGTAAGCAGCGCGGCCTGGGCGTTGGCCGGCAACTGATCGAACTGGTCAACGCCAGTGCCAAAGCGGCCGGCTGTTGCAAGGTGCACTGGCTGACACATGAAACCAACGCTACCGCCATCGGCTTGTACGAGCAGGTCGCCGAGCGACCCGGCTTCATCCAATTTCGCCAAACGCTGTGAGACGGGAGCAACGCATGAGTCAACCCAATAACTGGCAACCTGCGGCCCTGCCCCAGGCCGAGCCCCTTGAAGGGCGTTTCATCCGCCTGGAGAAGCTCGATCCGGCGCGTCATGCGGACGATCTCTGGGAGGTGCTGCAAGGTCCGCACTGCGATCCAGCACTGTGGGACTACCTGCCCTATGGCCCGTTTGCCGAGCGCGGTCCGTTCGATCAATGGCTTGCAGACAATGCCGCCAGCCGCGATCCGCTGTTTTACAGCGTCATCGACCGCAGCAGCGGCCAGGTACAAGGCATTCTGAGCCTGATGTCGATGGTGCCTGCCCACGGTCGCATCGAGATCGGCCATATTGCCTTCGGCGCAGCCATGCAACGCACCCCCAAGGGCACCGAAGCGGTATACCTGCTGGGCAAGCTCGGTTTTGAACTGGGTAATCGCCGACTGGAATGGAAGTGCAACAACGCCAATGCCCGCTCCAAGCGCGCAGCGGAGCGCTTTGGCTTCATCTACGAGGGTGTGTTCCGCAATCACATGGTGATCAAGGGCCAGAACCGCGACACGGCCTGGTACTCGATTACAGATGAAGAGTGGCCTGCAGTGGCGGCCGCTTTCGAGCGCTGGCTGAGTGCCGACAACCAGCGCCACGAGGGTCAGTCGAAAACGCTGGAAGCCTGCCGGGAGCAGGGCTGAGGCTCAGCTCAGGTTACGCTTGAGCTCCGCGATGTGCTCTGGCCCGATGCCACAGCATCCGCCGAGCAAGCTGGCGCCGCGCTGGCGCCAGTCTTGGGCCCAGCTCAGGTAACCCGGCGGGTCGAGGTCTTCGCGCAGCTCATCCAGGCCATCGTTGGCGGTGGCGTCCTTGGGTTGCGGCGGGAAGGCGTTAGCGTAGGCTCCGATGGCGATATCCACACCCAGGCGCTCGAACACTTCGCGCGCAGCGTCGATGGCAGCACCGATCACTTCCGGCTGGCTGCAGTTGAACAGCATGGCTTTGACGCCCAGCGTTGCTACTGCTTCGGCAGCTGCGGTCACACTTTCACCAGAACGCAGCTGCGGTACGTCGCCGACCTCTTCATCCTGCAAGGTGAACGATACCCACAACGGCTTGCCATCTGCTGGCAACTGGCCGGCAATTGCCTGCACTTCTGCGATCGCACTCTGGGTTTCGGCCAGCCACAGATCGACATACGGTGCCAGCCCCACCACCAGTGGGAGCAATACCTCGGACACGCGCTGTGGCTCGAACAGGTCAGGGCGGTAGGAGCCGAACAGCGGAGGCAATGAGCCAGCGACTCGCACTGGCCGTGGGCTGGCATCCGCCGCAGTACGTGCCAGCTGACCAGCGGTGGCGGCCAAGGCGAAGCCTTCATCAGCGAAGCGGTCTTCACCAATATGGAACGGCACCACTGCATAACTGTTGCTGGTGATCACCCCAGCACCGGCTTCGATATAGGCCGCATGCACCGCCACTACGGCTTCCGGCGCTTCGCTCAGTGCAAGTGCCGACCACTCCGGCTGGCGGAACGGCGCGCCTCGGCGCTGCAGCTCCCGACCCATACCGCCATCAAGAATTTCCAACGTCCGATCGCCCATATAACTTCCGCTTATATTGATATGAATAATATTCACTGGTGGCTTTAAACTTATAACTATTAAATATCGAAATCTGATTTTTTAACAACTTTTTCCAGGTGTCTTCATGCGTTTGCCTTCCTTGATTTGCGCAGGCCTTCTGGCCCTGAGCGCCACCTCTGCAGCCTTTGCCGGTGCCACACTGGACCGCGTCGAGTCGCGCAAGGAAGTCGTCAACGTACTGATGGAGAGCTACCCGCCGTTCTCCTTCCTCAATGAACAGAACCAGCTCGATGGTTTTGACGTCGATGTGGCCAAGGCGGTCGCGGCCAAGCTCGGCGTAAAGCTGCGACTGGAAACACCCTCCTGGGATGTCATTGCTGCGGGCCGCTGGAGTGGTCGCTACGACCTGTGCATCTGTTCGATGACGCCAAGCAAGGCCCGCGCCGAGGTGTTCGACTTCCCGGTGGAATACTACGCCTCGCCTGCGGTGATCGTGGTCAACGCCAAGGATGAGCGGATTCACACGGCCAAGGACCTCGACGGCCTCAAGGTCGGCCTGACCAGCGCCTCCAGCTATGAGAGCTACCTGAACAAGAACCTGGTTATCGAAGGCGCGGAAGACAAGAAGATCGAGTACCCCTTCGACTTCGTCCAGATTGCCCCCTATGACACCGACAACGTCGCCTTCCAGGACCTCGGCCTGGGTGCAGGCGTGCGCCTGGATGCGATCCTGACCAACTTGGTGACCGCGCAGCCACGCCTGGCCCAGGACAAGCGCTTCAAACTGGCAGGCGCGCCGCTTTACGAAGAGCCCAACTCAGTCGCCATCGAGAAAGGCGATCCAGAGTGGGACGCCAAGCTGCGGCAAGTGTTCGCCGAGCTGAAGGCCGATGGCACGCTGGCCAAGCTGTCGCAGAAGTGGATTGGCGCCGACATCAGTAAATGAGCGCCCATCAACCTGCACCCAAGCCCGTCGCCACCGCGACGGGATCACGCCTGTTCGGCTTTCGCACCCGTCTGTACCTGACGTGGCTGGTGCTGCTGTTGCTGTTCGTGGGTTTCTTTCTCAGCTTTGATCTGAAATTCTCGATCATCGTCGAGAAGTTCCCCAACCTGGCAGGCTTCAAGCTGGGCCCCAATGGCTTCCTGCAGGGCGCTGCGCTGACCCTGTTCCTGTGCTTGTGTTCTATGGTGGTGTCGGTGCTGTTGGGCTTTGCCGCCGCCCTGGCACGGTTGTCGAAGAGTGCGCTGATGTTCGGCGTGGCCAGCTTCTACACCTCGTTCTTCCGCGGCACGCCGCTGCTGATCCAGATCCTGTTGATCTACCTCGGCTTGCCCCAAGTGGGCCTGGTGCCAGGTGCAATCGCAGCGGGCATCATCGCCCTGTCGCTCAATTATGGCGCTTACCTGAGCGAAATCTTCCGAGCCGGCATCATTGGCGTTGCCTTGGGCCAGCGCCAGGCAGCGCTCGCCCTGGGCATGCGCCCGGTGGCGATCTTCTGGCACATCACTCTGCCCCAGGCCATGCGCACCATCATCCCGCCGAGCGCCAACCAGTTCATCTCGATGCTCAAGGACTCGTCGCTGATTTCGGTGATGGGTGTCTGGGAAGTGATGTTCCTGGCCCAGTCGTATGGGCGCTCAAGCTATCGCTACCTGGAGATGCTGACGACAGCTGCAGTGATCTACTGGGTGCTGTCGATCCTGCTCGAACTGGCCCAGGCCAGGCTGGAGCGGCATTTTGGCAAGGGCTATCAGCGCTAGGTCCAGCGCAACCGAGGGGTATTTGAGCTAGCGCCGCCCGCATCGCAAGGGGCCTGACAACCACCCAAAAAAAGGGGAGCATCCGCTCCCCAGAGGTTAACCGCTTGTAGATGAGGGCTTATGTCAGCCCTCGATCTCGATCAGGATCTCACCCGGCGTCACGCGATCGCCCTTGGCCACGTGGATGGCAACG
Source organism: Pseudomonas sp. M2 (assembly GCF_015751845.1). NCBI lineage: Bacteria > Pseudomonadati > Pseudomonadota > Gammaproteobacteria > Pseudomonadales > Pseudomonadaceae > Pseudomonas > Pseudomonas sp. M2. The sequence continues at coordinate 2,525,125 of NZ_JADOUD010000001.1, read as the reverse complement.
ACCTTACCGGCGATGGCCGCCTGCACTTCGGTTTCCATCTTCATCGCTTCGGTGATCAGCACTGCCTGGCCGGCCTTGACTGTGTCGCCTTCCTTGACCAGCACATCGACGATGTTGCCCGGCATGGTAGTGCTGACGTGGCCTGGCGCACTGGCCTGCTTGCGCTTGCTGCTGCCGCCGCCGACAAACTCGTTGAGGGGCTCGAACACCACTTCTTCCGGCATGCCGTCGATCGACAGGTAGAAGTGGCGCTTGCCTTCGGCCTTGACGCCAACGCCGGTGATGTCGACGCGGTAGGTTTCACCGTGCACGTCGATGACGAACTCGGTCGGCACACCTTCACCCCCCGGGGCGGCGACCGCACCGGCTTCCGGGATCGGCAGCAGCGCTTCAGGGGTGAGGGTGCCGGCTTCACGCTCTTCGAGGAACTTACGGCCAATGTCCGGGAACATGGCGAAGGTAAGCACATCTTCCTCGCTGTGCGCCAAGGCGCCGATGTCGGCACGCAGTTTGGCCATTTCCGGCTTGAGAAGATCGGCCGGGCGTACATCGATCACGTCTTCGCTGCCGATCGCCTGGCGGCGCAGTTGCTCGTTGACCACGCCAGGCGCCTTGCCGTAACCGCCTTGCAGGTACAGCTTCACTTCGTTGGTGATGGTCTTGTAGCGTTCGCCGGCCAGTACGTTGAAGAACGCCTGGGTACCGACGATCTGCGAGGTCGGGGTCACCAGAGGTGGGAAGCCAAGGTCTTCGCGAACCCGCGGGATCTCGGCCAGCACTTCGTTCATGCGGTTGAGTGCGCCCTGCTCCTTGAGCTGGTTGGCAAGGTTGGAAATCATCCCGCCTGGCACCTGGTTGACCTGCACGCGGGTGTCCACCGCAGTGAACTCGCTTTCGAACTGGTGGTACTTCTTGCGCACGGCATAGAAGTACAGGCCGATTTCCTGCAGCAGTTCCAGGTCCAGACCGGTGTCGAACTCGCTGCCCTTGAGCGCGGCGACCATCGATTCGGTACCTGGGTGGCTGGTCCCCCAGGCAAAGCTGGAGATGGCGGTGTCGATATGGTCAGCACCGTTTTCCACCGCCTTGAGCTGGCACATGGCGGCCAGGCCGGCAGTATCGTGGGAATGAATGAACACAGGCAGCGACTGCTCGGCCTTCAGCGCCTTGACCAGCTCGCCGGTGGCATACGGGGTCAAAAGGCCAGCCATGTCCTTGATCGCCACCGAGTCGCAACCCATGGCTTCCATCTGCTTGGCCTGGTTCACGAAGGCTTCGATGGTATGCACCGGGCTGGTGGTGTAAGCGATGGTGCCTTGGGCGTGCTTACCGGCAGCCTTCACCGCCTCGATGGCCACGCGCAGGTTACGCACGTCGTTCATTGCGTCGAAGATGCGGAACACGTCGATACCGTTGACCGCCGCCTTGGCGACGAACGCCTTGACCACATCATCGCTGTAGTGGCGGTAGCCCAGCAGGTTCTGCCCGCGCAGAAGCATCTGCAGGCGGGTATTGGGCAGCGCATTGCGCAGTTTGCGCAGGCGCTCCCACGGGTCTTCCTTGAGGAAGCGCACGCAGGCATCGAAAGTGGCGCCGCCCCACACTTCCAGCGACCAGTAGCCGACCTTGTCGAGCTTGTCGCAGATCGGCAGCATGTCTTCGGTCCGCATGCGGGTAGCCAGCAGGGACTGGTGGGCGTCACGCAGGATTGTGTCGGTAACAAAGATCTTCTTGGACATTCTTATCTCCTCATGGCGACAAGCTTGAAGCTACGAGCCGCAAGAAAAAGCCGATTCGCTTCAACTTGCAGCGGGTCGCTCACAGCTTGCAGCTGCATTCATAGGCCTGCGTGGGCGGCGATGGCGGCGGCGATGGCCAGGGCCAGCTCTTCGGGTTTGCGCTTGATCGAGTAGTTGGTCAGTTCAGGGTGGCTTTCGACGAAGCTGGTGTTGAACTGGCCGCTACGGAATTCCGGATTGCGCAGGATTTCCTGGTAGTACGCGGCGGTGGTCTTCACCCCTTGCACGCGCATGTCGTCCAGGGCCCGCAGGCCACGGTCCATGGCTTCTTCCCAGGTCAACGCCCACACCACCAGTTTCAGGCACATGGAGTCATAGAACGGTGGGATGGTGTAACCGGTGTAGATCGCTGTATCGGTGCGCACACCCGGGCCGCCAGGGGCGTAGTAACGGGTGATCTTGCCGAAACTGGGCAGGAAGTTGTTCTTCGGGTCTTCAGCGTTGATGCGGAACTGCAACGCGTAGCCGCGGTGCTGAATGTCTTCCTGCTTGACCGACAGCGGCAGGCCCGAGGCGATGCGGATCTGCTCGCGGACCACGTCGATACCGGTAATTTCTTCGGTGATGGTGTGCTCGACCTGCACGCGGGTGTTCATTTCCATGAAGTACACCTCGCCATCGGCGAGCAGGAACTCCACAGTACCGGCGTTCTCGTAGTTCACAGCCTTGGCTGCACGGACCGCCAGGTCACCGATGTAGGCACGCTGTTCGGGGGTGAGCTGGGGGCTTGGGGCAATTTCGATGAGCTTCTGGTTGCGGCGCTGGATCGAGCAGTCACGCTCGAACAGGTGCACCACATTGCCGAAGCTGTCGCCCAGGATCTGCGCCTCGATGTGCTTGGGGTTGACGATGCACTTTTCCAGGAACACTTCCGCTGAACCGAAGGCCTTGGTAGCTTCGGAGATGACGCGAGGGAAGTTCTGCTCCAGCTCTTCACGGCTGTTGCACCGGCGAATGCCCCGGCCGCCACCGCCGGAGGTGGCCTTGAGCATCACCGGGTAACCGATACGCTCGCCTTCGCTCAGGGCTTCATGGATGTCGGCAACGTTGCCTTCGGTGCCTGGGGTAACGGGCACGCCGGCCTGAATCATGGTGCGGCGCGCTTCGGTCTTGTCGCCCATGCGGCGAATGACGTCGGCGGCCGGGCCGATGAACTTGATACCGCGCTCGGCGCAGATCTCTGCCAGCTCCGCGTTTTCCGACAGGAAACCGTAGCCCGGGTGCAGGGCATCACAGCCGGTTTCCACAGCAAGATTCACCAGCTTGCGCGGGTTCAGGTAACCAGCCAGCGGCTCGGCACCAATGCTGTAGGCCTCGTCAGCGCGCTTGACGTGCAAGGCGTGACGGTCGGCGTCGGAATAGATCGCGACAGAGCGAATGCCCATCTCGGCGCAGGCACGCACGATGCGGACTGCGATTTCACCCCGGTTGGCGATCAGGATTTTTTTTATCACTGGAGTCTTCCCAAAGCCGTAGGAACAGTCGAGCCGGTTCTACCGGTCGGCGCGTGACCAAGCGTCGCTGGCCAGTCGCACATTCACCCTAGCGCTGTAGGTCGATAAACAAAAATCAATATTTGTTAGAGGCTGTATTAGCAAAAGCTTATAGTTAGGTAACAAGGTTTTACCGGAGCCTAGAATAAAAATGCGTAAGTCCTTGATGCGTATGACTTTGCGTCAGTTGCAGGTCTTCAATGAGGTGTGCGATTTGCGCTCATACAGCCGCGCCGCCGAGGAGATGGCGCTGACGCAACCCGCCGTTAGTCTACAAATTCGTCAGCTGGAAGAGCTGGTAGGGCAGCCGCTGTTCGAATACGTCGGCAAGAAACTTTACCTGACCGAAGCCGCCGAGGCGCTGCAGCGCGCCAGCCGGGACATCTTCGGGCGCCTGGAAAGCCTCGACATGCAGCTTTCCGACATGCAGGGCTCACTGCAAGGGCAACTGAAACTGGCGATCGAATCCAGCGCCAAATACTTCGTCCCACACCTGTTCGCCGCCTTCAAGCAACGTCACCCGGAGGTCAACCTGACCCTTACCGTGGTCAACCGCGCCCAGGCGATTCGGCGCCTTTCCGACAACCGCGACGACCTGATCATCATGTCCATGGTGCCGCAGGACATGGGCCTGGAGTTCCTGCCGTTTCTCAACAACCCGATCATCGCCGTGGCGCCGCCGGACCATGCGTTGTGCAAACTGGAGCAGTTGCGCCTGCAGGACCTGGAGCCTCATACACTGCTGGTCCGTGAACAGGGCTCAGGGACGCGCAAAGCCTGCGAGGAGTACTTCAAGGACAAGCGTGTGCACTTCACCCAGACGCTGGAGGTAGCGTCGGCCGATGCCCAGCGCGAATGCGTCATCGCCGGCCTTGGTATCGCCCTGCTGACCCGCCATGCAGTGAACATGGAGCTGGCCATGGGCGTGCTCAAGGAATTGCCAGTGGAGGAACTACCGCTGTACCGCAGCTGGTGTGTGGTGCAGGCCAAGGCCAAGCGGCAGTCACCGGTAGCCTTGGCCTTTCTGGCTTTCATTCGCAGCGAACGTGCGCTGATCAGCGCGCTTGTTGAGCGCTTTTCGGGGAAGCTGGCGCTGAAGTCTGCCACACCGTGAGGGCTTGCAGCTCCGGGTAGTCTGCAAGGTCGCGCAGCAGTTGACGTTGGTCGCAATAGCTTTCGATCGCACGGCGGTACTCCATGCGGCGCTGATCTTTTTCCTGCTGTTTGCGAGCCTTGGCGCTAGGTAGGTAAGAGCCATCGAAATCACGAGCCATGCCTGTCTCCCTGATCGAGTGCGGGGAGTTTCAGACTGGCTCGAGCGCTTTACCGTTTTGCTGAGGATTGGTGACAAATCGATGAAATTTGCAGATTCTTCCGCAATTGCCGATCAGTCATCCATCGCCTTGATCGACTTGGGCGACAACCGCAGGCTGCGCAAGCTGCGCTTCACACTCTTGAGGTGATTGACCAGGCTCGGCCCACGGGCCATGGCCACGCCCATGGCCAGCACATCGATCACTACCAGGTGGGCGATACGCGAGGTCAGCGGGGTATAGATTTCAGTGTCTTCGTGCACATCGATCGCCAGGTTGACGGTCGAAAGCTCGGCCAGTGGGGTCTGGCTGGGGCACAGGGTGATCAGGTTGGCGCCGCTCTCACGCACCAGGTTGGCGGTGATCAAAAGGTCCTTGGAGCGCCCGGACTGGGAAATGCATACCGCCACGTCACCCGGCTTGAGGGTGACCGCCGACATGGCCTGCATGTGCGGGTCGGAGTACGCGGCGGCACTGAGCAACAGGCGGAAAAACTTGTGCTGCGCGTCTGCAGCAACCGCGCCGGATGCACCAAAGCCATAGAACTCCACACGTTGCGCCTGCGCCATGGCACTCACCGCCTGTTGCAACGCGTGCGGGTCAAGGTGCTCGCGCACTTCCATCAGGGTGTGCAAGGTAGTGTCGAAAATCTTCAGGCTGTAATCGGCAACCGAGTCGTCCTCATGGATGGCGAACTGCCCGAAGCTGGCGCCGGCAGCCAGGCTCTGCGCCAGCTTGAGCTTGAGGTCCTGAAAACCTGAACAGCCGATCGCCCGGCAGAACCGCACGATGGTCGGCTCGCTGATACCCACGCTGTGTGCAAGGTCCGCCATCGAGCTGTGCATGACGGCAGCCGGGTCCAGCAGCACGTGGTCGGCCACTTTCAGTTCCGATTTGCGCAGCAGGTGGCGCGATTGGGCGATATGTTGCAACAGATTCACGGGCTGGACTCGGTTATGATCGGCTGGCCGGGATGTAGCTTTCTTGTAGTTATACTACATGGACGCCAACCCGCCCAGTTAAACGAACGTGGAGAGTGGTGGTTTGACTATTCCTTGCGACATTCTGGTGTTCGGCGGCACTGGCGATCTGGCCCTGCACAAACTGCTGCCGGCGCTCTATCACCTGTATCGCGAGGCACGCCTGAACATTGCCGTGCGCATCATTGCCCTGGCCCGGCGCAACCTGTCGCGCAACGAGTACCTGAAGCTCGCCGAACGCCATTGCCGAGTGCAGATCGCCCGGAGTGATTTCGACGAAGAAGTGTGGCAACGCTTTTGCGCACGCCTGGACTACTTTCCCATGGACGCCGCGCAAAGTGCCGACTTCGGGCGCCTGGCGCGCTACCTCGGCGAGCCTGGCGGGCTGACCCGCATCTATTACCTGGCCACCGCGCCCAATCTGTTCGTGCCGATTGCCAACCACCTACGGGTGGCGGGCCTGGCCGACCATGAGGCGCGTATCGTGCTGGAAAAGCCGATTGGCCATTCGCTGGAGTCGGCCACCGCCATCAACGAAGCGATCGGCGCGGTGTTCGAGGAATCTCAGGTGTTTCGCATCGACCACTACCTGGGCAAGGAGACCGTGCAGAACCTCATGGCTCTGCGTTTCGCCAATGCGCTGCTTGAACCGGTGTGGCGCAACGGGCAGGTCGATCATGTGCAGATCAGCGTCTGTGAAACCCTCGGTGTAGAAAACCGGGGCGGCTACTACGATCGGTCCGGGGCCACCCGCGACATGCTGCAGAACCACCTGCTGCAGCTGCTGTGCCTGGTAGCCATGGAGCCGCCTGCGCAGTTCGAGGCCGAGGCGGTACGCGACGAGAAGGTCAAGATTCTGCGCGCCCTCAAGCCAATCACCGGCCAGGACGTTCAGGACAAGACCGTGCGCGGTCAGTACGGTGCCGGGCACATCGGCGGCCAGGAAGTGCCCGCCTACTACTTCGAGAAGGACGTGGACAATGACAGCGACACCGAAACCTTCGTCGCCGTCCACGCCCACATCGACAATTGGCGCTGGGCTGGCGTGCCTTTCTATCTGCGCACCGGCAAACGCATGGCACGACGCTCGTCGCAGATCGTCATCCAGTTCAAGCCCGTCCCCCACGAGCTGTTCAACGGTGGCCAGGTCAACCAGCTGTTGATCCGGCTACAGCCCGACGAGCGCATCAGCTTGCGCATGATGACCAAAAGCCCCGGCAAAGGCATGCGCCTGGAGCCGGTGGACCTTGACCTCAACCTGGCGCAGGTGTTCGGCCAGACGCGTCGCTGGGAAGCCTATGAACGCCTGCTGCTGGACGTGCTGGAAGGTGATTCGACGCTGTTCATGCGGCGTGACGAGGTGGAAGCCGCCTGGGCTTGGGTCGACCCGATCATCAAGGGTTGGGAGGAGCATTTTCAGGCCCCCCGCCATTATGCGGCCGGCAGCAATGGCCCCGACCAGGCCAACAGCCTGTTGGCCAGGCACGGCAGGCACTGGCATGGCTGAAGAGGTACGCCACGCAACGATGGGCGGCGGCGCGGCAGGGTGAATATTTATACAGTAGGCGTTTGCCCCGTAACCGGCCTGCCCCTAGAATGGGCGGATGCACACAGATGACCTCTCCCTCCTGCTGAACTCCCTCAACGATGCCCAACGCCAGGCCGTCGCGGCCACGCTCGGGCGTCAGCTGGTGCTTGCTGGCGCCGGTTCCGGTAAAACCCGCGTGCTGGTGCACCGCATCGCCTGGCTGATCCAGGTCGAACAGGCCTCGCCGCACTCGATCCTGTCGGTGACCTTCACCAACAAGGCCGCCGCCGAGATGCGCCAGCGCATCGAGCAATTGCTGGGCATCAACCCGGCCGGCATGTGGGTGGGCACCTTCCACGGCCTGGCGCATCGGTTGTTGCGCGCTCACTGGCAGGAAGCCCGTCTGGTGCAGAACTTCCAGATCCTCGACAGTGATGATCAGCAGCGCCTGGTCAAGCGGGTGATCCGTGAGCTTGGCCTCGATGAGCAGCGCTGGCCCGCGCGCCAGGCCCAGTGGTTCATCAATGGGCAGAAGGACGAAGGCCTGCGCCCACAGCATATCCAGCCCGGTGGCGACCTGTTCCTGGGGACCATGCGCAGCATCTACGTGGCCTACGAGCAGGCCTGCGAACGCGCCGGGGTGATCGACTTCTCCGAGCTCCTGCTGCGGGCCCTGGACCTGTGGCGCGACCACCCGGGCCTGCTCGAACACTACCAGCGGCGCTTCCGTCACCTGCTGGTGGACGAGTTCCAGGACACCAACGCCGTGCAGTACGCCTGGCTGCGCCTGCTGGCTGGCAAGGGCGGCGGCAGCCTGATGGCCGTGGGCGACGACGACCAGTCGATTTACGGCTGGCGCGGCGCCAAGATTGAAAACATTCACCAGTACACGGCTGACTTCCCTGATGCCGAGATGATCCGCCTGGAGCAGAACTACCGCTCCACCGGCGGCATCCTCAAAGCCGCCAACGCGCTGATCGCAAACAACAGCGGGCGCCTGGGCAAAGAGCTGTGGACCGACCTGGGCGAAGGCGAGCCTCTGACCCTTTATGCGGCTTACAACGAGCATGACGAAGCGCGCTACGTGGTCGAGACCATCGAGAGCCTGATCAAGCAAGGCAATTCGCGCAGCGACATCGCCATTCTTTATCGCTCCAACGCCCAGTCGCGCGTGCTGGAAGAAGCGCTGCTGCGCGAGCGCATCCCCTACCGCATCTATGGTGGGCAGCGCTTCTTCGAGCGCGCCGAGATCAAGAACGCCATGGCTTACCTGCGCTTGATGGAAGGCCGTGGCAACGACGCCGCGCTCGAACGGGTAATCAATGTGCCGCCGCGTGGCATCGGTGAAAAAACCGTCGAGGCCATCCGCGAACATGCGCGCCACGGTCAGTTGTCGATGTGGGGCGCCATGTGCCAGTTGCTGGCAGCCAAGGCACTCAAAGGCCGGGCCGCCAGTGCATTGGGCGCTTTCATCGAGCTGATCGAGAGCCTGGCTGGCAAAGTCGCGGACATGCCCCTGCATACCATGACGCAGACGGTCATCGAGCAGTCCGGCCTGATCATCTATCACCAGGAAGAAAAGGGTGAAAAGGGCCAGGCACGGGTAGAAAACCTTGAGGAACTGGTCAGCGCCGCTCGCAACTTCGAAACCACTGACGATGACGCCGACCTTTCGCCGCTGTCGGCCTTCCTCGGCCATGCTTCGCTTGAAGCCGGCGAGGCCCAGGCTGACGAGCACGAAGACAGCATTCAGCTGATGACGTTGCATAGCGCCAAGGGCCTGGAATTCCCCTACGTCTTCCTGGTAGGCATGGAAGAAGGCCTGTTCCCGCACAAGATGAGCCTGGAAGAGCCAGGCCGCCTGGAAGAAGAGCGCCGCCTGGCGTACGTGGGCATTACCCGCGCCATGCGCCAGCTATTTATGACCTATGCCGAAACGCGTCGCCTGTATGGCAGTGAGACCTACAACAAGGTGTCACGATTCGTACGTGAAATTCCGCCTGGCCTGGTTCAGGAAGTGCGTCTTTCGAACAGCGTCAGCCGCCCGTTCGGCGGCGCCAAGAACACCAGCGCCAGCAGCCTGTTCGCCAATGCCAACATTCCGCAGACCGCTTTCAATCTGGGCCAGCGGGTACAGCATTCGGTATTCGGTGAAGGCGTGATCCTCAACTTCGAGGGTTCCGGCGCACAGGCGCGTGTGCAGGTGAACTTTGCCGAAGGCAGCAAGTGGCTGATGCTTGGCTATGCCAAGCTCGAAGCTATCTGAAGCCTGTGGGGCGCGCTGAAATATTTAGGCAAAAGCTGGAAACATTATGTCGCTGGTCATGTGCACAGGAACCTGTGCAACATGACGCGCGTGCAATCCACAACAGGGGAAATCCCATTTATGCAACGTTTTCTTAGCATCGCACTGGCGCTTTGCGTCGGCCTGACGCTGAGCCTGGACGCCAACGCCAAGCGCTTCGGCGGCGGCAAGAGCTCGGGCTCCGCGCCTATCCACCAGACCCGCCAGGCTACGCCAACCACGCCCGCCGCTGCACCGACCGCTCCTGGCCGTGCACCGGCCGCCGCCAGCGGTGCTTCGCGCTGGCTGGGCCCACTGGCCGGCCTCGCCGCCGGTGGCCTGCTGGCGTCCATGTTCATGGGTGACGGCTTCGAGGGCCTACAGATCATGGACTTCCTGATCGTCGCCCTGATCGCGTTCCTGGTGTTCCGCTTCATCGCCGCACGGCGCCGCCAGCAGCAGCCGCAGATGGCCGCTCCGGGCCACGCACCGTTCCAGCGTGAAGCCCACGGCCAGCCTGCCCAGCCGTCGATCTTCGGTGGTTCGGCTGCACCTGCAGCGCCAGCCGCGCCGGTCATCAACGCCCCGGCCTGGTTCAACGAGCAGAGCTTCCTGGCCGCAGCCCGTAGCCACTTCCAGTCGCTGCAGCAGCACTGGGATGCCAACGAGATGGACAAGATCGCCGAGTTCGTCACCCCGCAGATGCTCGAGTTCCTCAAGCGTGAGCGTGCTGATCTGGGTGATGGTTTCCAGGCTACCTACATCGATAACCTCGATGTGCAACTGGACGGTGTCGACGATCGTGCCGACCGCACCGACGCCACCCTGACCTTCCGTGGCGTGTCGAAGACCTCGCGCTTCGACCAGGGCGAACCTTTCAGCGAAAGCTGGCACATGGTTCGTGCCCCGGGCGAGAACCAGCCTTGGCTGGTCGCCGGTATCCGCCAAAACGGTTAACCGTCGCACGTTGCACAAAAAACCCCGGGCTAGCCCCGGGGTTTTTGCTTTTGCCAGACCGCCCTACTAGGGTATAACGCGCAGCGATGTCATCAAGGTTGGAGGAAATGAACCGTGGAAGAAGTGATCGAACAACTCCGTGAAGCCAATGAACCGGTACCGGTGCCCCTGGAGCTTCCCGACGAGGACCAACTGGTCGAGATCGAGGAACAACTGTTCATCAACATTCCGTTCGTATTCAAAGAATTCCTCTTGACCGTCAGCGACGTGGTGTACGGCTCCCTGGAACCGGTCACCGTCACCGATCCCCAGTCACATACCTACCTGCCCGACGTGGCCGCCAATGCCTGGGATGCTGGAGTACCGCGTGACCTGATCCCGCTGTGCCAGGACGGCGACAACTTCTACTGCGTCGAGGAAGACGGCACGGTGGTGTTGTGGGATGCCGACGAGGAAGGGGTTGGTGAAGACAGCTGGGAATCGGTCTGGCACTGGGCACGGGACGTCTGGCTGGAAAGCTGATGACTTGCACGGTCGCCAGGCTTTAAGCCCCTGGCGACATCGTTACCGCTCCGTCCACTCCCACAATGGTGGAATCCAGCGCAGAGACCCTCCCGCTCAGTGCGTGTTTTCCCGGCTGTTTTCCAGCGTCTCCAGCAGGGCGATCTGCATCCGCGAATGCACGCGGATGAACCAGCGCCACAGCACCGCCACCACTATCGCGGCCACCACGGCGATGATCAGCAGCAATTCGTTGGTCGGCAGGATGCTTGCCGACAACGCCGACAGCAGCAGGAAGATGACCAGCAGTGACAGCAGCGGGATCACTTCGGCCACTACACGGCGAACGCGCTGGGTATGGCGCCCAGCCATTTCCGGTTTGACACCCATCTCCGCCAACAGCATCGACAACGCTTTGAGCTTGCGATAGGCAGCGATAAGGAAGGGCAGCGACAACAACAGCGCCGCGCCCCAGATTATCGCCTTTTGCTGGCTGACATCGCTCACCCATTCACTGAGCCAAGTACCGATACGTACAGCGAAATAGCCGCCGCTGAAGAAAATCGCGATCACCAGCGCCAGGTTGACACCCACCTGCAGCAGGATGCGCCGGATCATCGCGGCCAGCATCGCGCTTTCACCCTGCGGCTGGATACTGCGCAGCCATTCGCCATACAGCGACAGCACGCGCGACAGCCGGCTCGGCATCACCTTGCCCAGCTTCAGCGACAGCGGGTCCGCAGCGCGGATGAGATAGGGCGTGAGCAACGTGGTGATGGCCGAAACAGCCACCGCAACCGGGTAGAGGAAGTCACTGGTAACCTGCAGCGTCATGCCCAAGGCCGCAATGATGAAAGAGAACTCGCCGATCTGTGACAGCCCCATGCCCACGCGCAGCGAGGTACGGCCGTCGTTGCCGGCAATGAATGCACCCATGCCGCAGGACAGCATCTTGCCCAGCACCACCGCTACGGTGATCACCACAATCGGCCAGGCGTAGTCGAGCAGCACGTTCGGGTCGATCATCAAGCCAATGGCGACGAAGAATATGGCGCTGAACAAGTCACGTACCGGCTCGATCAGCCGTTCGATCTTCAGCAACTGGCGGGATTCGGCCATGATCGCACCGATCAGGAAAGCCCCCAGCACCATGCTGTACTCGAGTTTGACCACCAGCAGGCAGAAGCCGAAGCACAGGCCCAGGACGGTGATCAGCAGCATCTCGTTGCTTTCGAATTTCGCCACGTATGCCAGCAGTCGCGGCACCAGCAAAATGCCGATGACCAGCGCCACGATCATGAACAGTGACAGCTTGCCGACCGTGGAAAAGACCTCACCGGAACTGACCGTACCGCTGACCGCAATCCCCGACAGCAGCGCGATAATGCCGATGCCCAGAATATCCTCGACGATCAGCACGCCGAAGATCAGCTGCGCAAAACGCTCGTTTTTCATCTTCAGGTCGTTGAGTGCCTTGACGATGATGGTGGTCGAGGAAATCGCCAGGATCGCACCGAGGAACAGCGAGTCCATGGTGCTCCAGCCAAACCAGCGGCCGATCTCGAAACCGATCCAGATCATCAGGACGATTTCCAGAAACGCTGCAATGAACGCCGTGGCCCCCACCTTGAACAGCTTGCGCAGGCTGAACTCAAGCCCCAGGCAGAACATCAGGAAGATCACCCCCAGCTCGGCCAGGGTCTTGATGGTGTCTTCATCGTGAATCAGGCCGAACGGCGGGGTGTGCGGGCCGATGATGAAACCGGCAACGATGTAGCCCAGCACTACTGGCTGCTTGAAGCGATGAAAGAGGATGGTCACTACCCCGGCGACCAGCATGATCACTGCCAGATCCTGGATGAAGCTGATGGCATGCATGGCGCGATACTCCTTTTCGTTGCCCGGGCAAACCGCTCCTCTGCCAAGGAAAACCCGAGCGAGCAGCAAGTACATACTGTATTGAATGCAGGAAGGCCCATGTTGCATGGGCGTACTCAGGTTAACATCGCACCCCGCCGCATATTGCCGACGCAATATGTAGAAACAGATCGGCCGAGCAACGGCCCCTGATGGCATGATCGGCGTGACGACGGAGCGTCTGTCAGCGTCCCGTATCAGGAAGGCAAACTTCAAGAGGGGAAACAGAAAGTGTCAGCAGATACCCGCCCCGATTCAGCGCAACCTCACCGTGAGCACACTATGGAACCTGGAAACGCCCAGCTGAGCATGACCGTCCTGATGACCCCGGACATGGCCAACTTTTCTGGCAACGTACATGGCGGCACCTTGCTCAAGTATCTCGATGAAGTGGCGTATGCCTGCGCTAGCCGCTATGCCGGCAGCTATGTGGTAACCCTGTCGGTCGATCAGGTGATTTTCCGCGAGCCGGTGCACGTGGGCGAACTGGTGACGTTCCTGGCCTCGGTCAACTACACCGGCAATACCTCCATGGAGGTGGGCATCAAGGTGGTGACCGAGAACATTCGCGAACGCTCGGTGCGACATTCCAACAGCTGCTTTTTCACCATGGTCGCGGTCGACGACAACCGCCGCCCGGTCCCGGTCCCTGCGCGTCAGCCGCAGTCCAGTGAAGAAAAGCGCCGTTTCCTACAGGGCCAGCAACGCCGGCAGATCCGTCAGGAGCTGGAAAAGCGTTACCAGGACCTGAAGACCGACGCCCTTTAAAACGCCAGGGGCTGCGCCTCGAAGCGTACCCGCGGATGAGCGATGCGGTCCTGAGCGCGCACCAACTGCAGTTCGTAGCTGGCGCAGGCCTGGGTTTCCAGCAGCACCTCATGCACAGCTGCCGCGGTGTATTCGAAGGCTTGCACCCAGCTGTCGCCCAACAGCACCCGGGCCAGGAACAGCCCTGAGGTCAAGTCCCCTACCCCGACCGGCTGGCGAGGGAATGCCAGCAGCGGGCGGCGCAAGTGCCAGCTGTGATCATGGGTGACCAGCAACATTTCAAACATGTCTTCGCAACGCCCCGGGTAGGCCAGGTGCTTGACCAGCACAACCTGCGGGCCACGCTCGAGCAGGCCGCGAGCCATGTCCACGCAATCTTCCAGGCTTTGCGCGCGCCGGCCACAAAAACTGTCCAGCTCCAGCTGGTTGGGGCACAGGATGTCAGCCTGGGCAACCGCATCGTCCAGCAGGAACTCGCTCACCTCCTGGGGCACGATGCAGCCCTTCTCCGCATGCCCCATGACCGGGTCGCACAGGTACAGCGCCTTCGGGTTGACCGCCTTGATCCGCTCTACACCTGCCAATATCGCCCGCCCCTGCTCGGCGCTACCCAGATAGCCCGAGAGCACGGCATCGCAATGCCCCAGTTCGCCAATGTTGGAAATACCTTCCACCAACGCAGGAATTTGCGCTGGAGCAAGCACTTCGCCCGCCCACTGGCCATACTGAGTGTGGTTGGAGAACTGCACGGTATTGAGCGGCCAGACATTGACCCCGATACGCTGCATGGGGAACACCGCGGCGCTGTTGCCGGCGTGGCCGAACACCACGTGGGACTGAATGGCGAGCAGGTGCGGAGTGCGTTTCATGCGGGCGTTTTCCAAAGCTGTTTCAAGGATTGTGCGTCGCGCAGTATGAACTCGATTGCCACCTGTACGACAGACCAGGGACGCAGTTAAGCTGGATCGACCTGTTTGGAGCATACGCAAATGTTGACCCTGGAGAATCTCTTCGTCCTGATGCTGGTGGCCACGGCAGGCGCTTGGTTATGGCACAACCACGGGCTGCGCGAGAAAGCCTTGGAACGGGTCAAACAGCATTGTGCCAAGCTGGATCTGGAGCTGCTCGACGATGCCGTCGCGCTCAAGCGCATCGCATTCCTGCGCGATGCCAACGGCAGAAAGCGCCTGGCCCGCGTGTATGCCTTCGAGTTCACTGTCACCGGCGAACAACGCCACCCGGGCACGGTGACTCAGTTTGGCGCTCATAGCGTGCAGATCGAGCTGGCGCCCTACCCGTTCGAGATCAATACGCCGCCACGGGCCGACAACGTGATCGAGATGAAGCAATGGCGCCAGGAACACAATCGCTGGCACAACTGATCACACCACCCGGCAAGCCTCCAGCGCAGCCTGCAGCGCTTGAAGGGGTTGGGGCTGGTCGAAAATAAGCTCAATGCGCGTGTCCTTGCGCCAGTCACTCGGCTGCCAAGCCGGCAAATTGCCGTCAAGGCCGTTGAAAGACTGCCACCCCTGCGGGCTGTGGATAACACCTTTGGCCCGACGCCATGAGTGAGAGTCAAGCAAGCCACGCAGAGCCTGTGGATCGAATTGCTGGCTTGGGTGCCAGCGCCAGCCGACACTCCAGCCGCCCTCACCTTGCTGTGCATGACAGATTGGCTGACGTGGGTCTATCCACAGGGCGCCTGCGGCCGCTTGGTGATTGTCCACAACCCTTTTATCCACAGCAGCATCGCTCACGGCGGCTGTGGATGAATAAGGAAGCCTGGAAACTGCTAACAGCCCCTGCTCTGTCCAAACGCCCTGTTTCGCTGCAAATTCCTTATTTATCAACAACCTACTATTTTCATCAACAGCCTCGCTCTTATTGAAAACGACCAGCGCCGCGGCTGCCAGGGCCTGCTGTTGCGCATCAGGTAACGGCTCACCTCGCGCTAGCGCTTGAGCATCCACAACCATGACCATCGGCTGCAGCGTCAGCACTCCAACCCAGGGGGCCTGATTCAGTTGAGCCAGTAACTGCAAGGGGTGACCAAGACCCGAAGGTTCAATGAACAGCCGGTCGGGCCGCACCTTGCGCAACAGGCGCCCCAGCCCGACCTGAAACGGAGTGCCATTGACGCAGCACAGGCATCCACCCGCCACTTCGGCAATGGCAACCCCATCTTCATCACGGCTGAGCAGGGCCGCATCCAGGCCGATCTGGCCAAACTCATTGACCAGTACGGCCCAACGCTCGCCGGCCGGGCGCTGAGCCATAAGCTGACGGATGACGCTGGTCTTGCCTGCACCCAAGGGGCCAGCGATGACGTGGGTAGGAATGTTCTGCAGCATGCGTTTACTTCAGGCCGAAATTCACTCCACTATGCCCCGTCACGCCAACCAGTCAAGGCTGAGCAACAGGCGAGGGTCATGGCCAGCCGGCGAGCGATGGATCAGGCCTGCCCCTTCGTTGCCTACCCATTTTTCGCCCTTCAGCAGCGCAACATCACCCGCTTGCAGTCGTTGGATGTTATCCACAGGTGCCGGTGCGAGCTGCAATCCGGCTCGTTCGATGGCTCCTTCGCACAGCCATTCGCTGCCGCAGCCCACATAAGTCGTGAGCAAGCGCACAGGCACGTTATCCACATGAAAGCGCGGGCACATGGCATTGTGCAGTACCCGCACGCGCAGACCGACCCGACGTGCACCCAACAGGCACGTATAGGCTGAAATCAGCCAGCACACATCTGCGACGAAACTCTCATAGCCCTGCAGATCAGCCGCTTCCCCCAAAAAGCCCGGCAGTAACGGCGGCTCATGCTCATGCACCTCGAGCACCCGCTGGTCCGCCAACGGTTGGCCGAGGCTGACCACCAATCCCGCGAAGTCTTCAACCTGGGCAGGCAAGCGTCGCTGCCAGACTGCCAGGTTCACGCCCTCTTGAAATATGTCGGTGAGTACCCGAGGCGATTCGCCGTGTACTTGGCGGATATCCACAGGCTGAGCCGCTGGCGTCATGCTGCCTCCTCGGTGTGCCAGGGACCGAAGGGATCCGGCAAGCGCAGCCAGCCCGCATGACCCATTTCCATCTCGTCATCGGTCAACAAGCAGGCATCCAGGTCTGTGGATAACTGGGCGAAGTCGATGTTCTGCCCAATGAACACCAGCTCCTGACGGCAGTCACCACTCTCAGCCACCCAGTGTTCAAGAATTTCTGCAGCGCTCTGTTCGTCCTGCGGCCAGTGTTCCTTTGGCACAAAACGCCACCAGCGACCGGCCAGTCCATAGCGCATCATGCCGCCAGCCTGCGACCAGCTGCCAGCCTCCTGAAACTTGCTGGCCAGCCAAAAGAAGCCTTTGGAGCGCAGTAACCGGCCATTGCTCCATTGCTTGTGGATAAAATCAAAGAAGCGTTGTGGGTGCAGCGGCCTGCGAGCTTGCCAGGTAGTAGCGGCAATGCCGTATTCCTCGGTTTCCGGCACATGCTCACCGCGCAGTTCCTGAAGCCATCCAGGTGCCTGTGCAGCCTGCTCGAAATCGAAAAGGCCGGTATCCAGGATCTGTGCCAGCGGCACCTGGCCCATGACCATCGGCAAAATCTGCGCTCGGGCATTGAGGCTGCGCAAAATGGCGATGAGCTCCTCGCGCTCATGCTGGCTGATCAGGTCGATCTTGCTCAGCAGCAGTACATCAGCAAACTCCACCTGTTCGATCAGCAGGTCGCTGATCGATCGCTCATCGTCGTCCCCCAAGGTTTCGCCACGGCTCGCCAGGCTGTCCGCCGCCTGATAATCGCGCAGGAAGTTCAGGCCATCGACCACCGTCACCATGGTGTCCAGCCGTGCCATGTCGCTCAAGCTACGGCCCTGCTCATCGCGGAAAGTGAACGTCTCAGCTACAGGCAGCGGCTCGGAGATGCCTGTGGACTCGATCAGCAGATAATCGAACCGGCCTTCATTCGCCAGCCGTGCGACTTCCTCCAGCAGGTCCTCGCGCAGGGTGCAGCAGATGCAGCCGTTGCTCATCTCAACCAGCTTTTCTTCCGCCCGATTCAGGCTGACATTACGCTGGACCTCACTGGCATCAATGTTGATTTCGCTCATGTCATTGACGATGACTGCGACACGCAGGTTGTCGCGATTACGCAGGACATGGTTGAGCAAGGTGCTTTTACCGGCACCCAGGAAGCCGGAAAGCACAGTAACGGGAAGACGATTGGGCATGGCGAAACCTCTACAGGCAGACGCATTCGAAACGATGCATTGCACAATGTTATAAAGTAACAATACAATTTCGCCAAGCCGTACTCGTCGGATGAGTACCCGGAGATGGAAATGAACCTGTCACCTGCCGCCCTGTTGCTGCTGCTCGCTGCGCCTACATCCTTGCTTGCGATGCCTCAGCAAAACACGCTGGCGGTATGTACACGCAGCGCGACGCTGTTGGCCTGCAAGGACGCCAATGGCAGTTACTACAGCGTGCGTACGGAGGGCAGCCACTTCTACCTGCGCGGTTTCGACAGTGCGACGCGCCGCTTATGGGCGCAAACCAACAGCCGCTATGGAGCGCTGACATTCTTCACCGGCCTGGCCAGCGATGGTGAAGCCTGGGTTGGCTACAGCCGCCGAGTTGGCTGGACCTCTCTTAACCGCGTTTCCAGCTCCAACGGCCAACGGTTCAATCTGCATTGCAGCCTGGTCGGTGGCTGCCGCTGACATTTCTTTTATCTGGTATTGCCAATGACTAGCCTGAAGCTCCCCGATATCGCCGCACAGACACATCAGCATGCTACGCCACTGGCCTGGGTGGGCATGTGCGGGATCGCCCAGCTCGTGCACTTCGACGGGCGTAGCGTAGCGGCCATGGCCGATGCAGGTGTAAGCCTGGAGGATGGCGCCTCGCGCGGTATTCATATGTCCCGGCTGTACCTGTCACTGGAGCGTCTCGAACGTCAATCGCTGACTCCGTTGGCAATCCGCCAAATACTGGCAGATTTTCTGGCTAGTCATGAGGGCCTATCCCATGCCGCCTACCTGCGTTTGACCTTCGATCATTTGTTGAAAAGGCCGGCCCTTGTCAGCCCATTGGCAGGATGGAAAAGCTACTCGATCACCGTGAATGCCAAGGTTGAAAATGGAATGTTCCACGTGGAACTATCGGTTCGCGTGCCTTATTCGTCGACCTGCCCATGCTCTGCGGCACTTGCACGGCAATTGATTCAGCAACAATTCCAGGCAGACTTTTCCGGGCAGGCAATGAACCGAGAGGCGGTCGTGGAGTGGTTGGGCAGCAGCCAGGGCATCGTTGCTACCCCCCACAGCCAACGGAGCCTGGCTGAGGTTCACGTACGGTTGGGCGAAAGCCTGGAAGTACTACCGGTCACGAAGCTGATCGACCAGATTGAGGCAAGCTTGGGCACCGCCGTTCAAACAGCCGTGAAACGCGCAGACGAACAGGCGTTCGCCTTGGCCAACGGACAGAACCTGATGTTCTGCGAAGATGCCGCCCGCCGCCTGCATGAAGCGTTGCGACAGATGGAATGGACCACGGCCTTCAAGCTGCGTGTGGTACATGCAGAAAGCCTGCATGCCCACGACGCAGTCGCCGCCAGCCATTGGCAATGGTGAGCTCTTCAGGTACGCGGCTTTACTGTTCCACAGTCATTTCCCAGCCATACCGCACGGGTATTCATACTGCCCCGTTGTTGGACACCCGAAGCATTGAATGTCCCGTTGACCTGGGTAGTGAACTCCTTATCGCTGAGGAAAGTAGCCTGGCCGGTACCCTGAGCTTTTGGGCAACTGAACTGAAACTTCCAGACATTGCCGGTCCGGTCGGTAATCTTTTGCGTGCAGCCTGACTGAGGGTCCTGCAAGGGAATATCGTTTGTTTTCACCTGCTCCGGCGTCAGGCAGGAACGCACGCCATTACCTGCTACCGCGATGCCCTGCTTGGCCAGCGCCCCTTCCATCATAGCCCTCTGCTCGGGCGGCAGGTTCTTCAGTTGGCCAAGCATGAACTGCATGTCCGGCAACTGCTTACCGTCGACCTGCATGTTGCTGGTGGTGAGCTCCCACAGACCAGGCTGCAACATCTGCGCATGCACCAGTGGGCTGGCCAGGCCAAAAGCAAGGGCCAGCATTGGCAGACGAATCTTCATGGACGAACGCTCCTCAAAATAACCGGCTCATGGCCGGGCAAAGGCTTAGACGGCAAATCCGCTTTCAGGTTGCAAGGCGGCCCTGGAAGTGTTCTGTTATCTGCTGTGTATTTGCCAAGCAGGATGCGTATGGATTACCACAGCCCCTACTTCTTCGGCTATGTGCTCGGGCTCGTTCACTTGCTTGGCATCATCGCCGCGCTGCATGCGGTGTTTACCGTGCGTACTGCCCAAGGGGCCATCGCCTGGGCCATGTCGTTGTTCTTCATTCCCTACTTCACCCTCATCCCCTACCTGGTATTCGGTGCCCGCTCCTTCAATGCCTACATCAAGGCTCGGCGCCAGGCCAACCAGGAAATGCACGTGGCCATGGCCAACCTCAACTGGCGGCCATGGGTGGAGGAAGCCCTCACCGCTCGGGAGTCACAGAGCTACGCCGCCCTGCGTGCCATGCCGAAACTTGGGCGAATGCCATGCCTGGCCAATAACCAAGTGAAGCTGTTGATCGATGGCAAGGCCACCTTCGACGCCATCTTCGCGGCTATCGAACAAGCGCGAGAAGTGGTGCTGGTACAGTTCTTCATCATCCACAACGACACCCTCGGCAAAGCACTGCAGCAACTGTTGCTGCGCAAAGCGGCCGATGGCGTGAAGGTGTTCGTGCTGTATGACAGGGTTGGCAGCCATGCCTTGCCCGCCAGCTATAGCCAGAGCCTCAGAGACGCAGGTGTACAGATCCATGCCTTCGCCACCCGCCGCGGCTGGTTCAATCGCTTCCAGGTGAACTTCCGTAACCACCGCAAGATTGTCGTGGTCGATGGGGTCACCGGTTTCATCGGCGGGCACAACGTCGGTGATGAATACCTTGGCGGCAACCCCCAGCTCTCGCCCTGGCGTGATACCCACGTGCAGATCGGCGGCCCGGTGCTGGCCTGCCTGCAGGAGTCTTTCGCCGAAGACTGGTACTGGGCAACGCGTCAGCTACCGCCACTGATCCTGCCGGACACCTATCCTGACAATGGTGTGCTGTGCCAGGCCCTGGCCAGCGGGCCGGCAGATTCCCAGGAAACCTGCTCACTGTTTTTCATCGAAGCCATCCACTCGGCGACTCGCCGCGTATGGATCACCAGCCCCTACTTCATTCCCGACGAGGCCGTGTTCGCCGCACTGCGTCTGGCCGTGCTGCGCGGTGTGGATGTGCGCATCCTGATTCCAGCGCGGCCTGACCATCGGATCGTTTACGCAGCCTCCAGCCTGTTCGCCTTCGAGGCCGTACGGGCGGGGGTACGCATGTTCCGCTATCAGCCAGGTTTCCTTCATCAGAAGGTGGTGTTGGTGGACGACGAGGTCAGTGCTATCGGTAGTGCCAACCTGGACAACCGCTCGTTCCGGCTCAACTTCGAAATTACCCTGCTGACCGTGGATCGGGATTTCGCGGATCAGGTCGAAACGATGTTGACCACTGATTTCGAGAAGGCCAGGGAAATTACGCCTGAGGACAGCAGTAAAACCCACCGCATTCAACAGCTAGGGATGCGTATTGCGCGGTTGATTTCGCCGATACTCTGATAGGTAACCGGGGCCGCTGAAGCGCCCCGGGGGAATCAGCGATACAGGTCTTCACGCGTCCAGGGCAGGTCATGATGCCCGTCGGCGTAGGGCTTGACGGCAAGGATCTGGTGCAGGTTGATCCAGCCCTTCTGGAATGCGTAGGCGCAGCCGGCCAGGTACAGACGCCAGATGCGCAGGGTCTTTTCCGGCACCAGCGCGGCAGCCTTGTGCAACTGGTTCTCCAGGTTTTCGCTCCAGTGGTGCAAGGTCTTGGCGTAATGCAGGCGCAGGCTCTCGACGTCGACGACCTCCAGCCCGGCCGCACAGATACTTGCACTGATCATCGACAAGTGCGGCAGCTCACCGTTGGGGAATACGTAACGGTCAATGAACTCACCCGCCCCTCGCCCCACCGGACGGCCATCGACATGCTTGGCGGTGATGCCATGGTTCATCACCAGGCCGCCCTCTCGCACAGCGCCAAACAACTTCTGGCTATACAGCGCCAGGTTGGCATGCCCGACATGCTCGAACATGCCAACGCTGACCACCTTGTCGAAGCGGCCATCCTGAGGAAGGTCGCGATAATCGAGGATCTGCAGGTCGACCCTGTCGGCCAGGCCTTCTGCCTTGACCCGTTGCCGCGCCAGCTTGAGCTGCTCTTTGCTCAAGGTAATGCCGAACACTTTCGCCCCGTACTCACGTGCGGCAAAGCGTGACAGCCCACCCCAACCGCAGCCGACGTCCAATAGGTAGTCATCGGTTTGCAGGCGCAGCTTGCGGCACAAGTGGTCAAACTTGTCCTGCTGTGCCTGATCGAGGGTGTTGTCCTGCTCACGGAAGTAGGCGCAGGAATACGCCATGTCCTGATCGAGCCAGAGTTGATAGAACGCGTTGGAGACGTCGTAGTGATAGGAGATGGACTTGGCGTCTGTGCGCTTGTCGTGAGCCACACGCTGTGGCGGTGCATCATCTTCCCCCGTCAGCAAGGCTTCGCTCAGCTCATCGCACACCCGAATGGCTTCACCGATATCGCCCTCCAGCTCCAGCTTGCCTTCCACGAACGCGGCGCCCAGCTGGTCCATGGTTGGATGGGTCAGCTGAGCGATCAACTGAGGCTCCTTGACGAGGATGGTGACCTGCGGACTGGGCCCCAGATCGAACTGGTTACCGTCCCACAATTTCAGACGAAGTGGCAGATGCAGGCTCTGCAGCGCCGGCGGAAGTTGCGCAAGCATGAACGACCCTCCTTCTGGGCTCGATACATGAAATTTCGAACACCACCGAAACAGGGTAGTTCATTCGTGCGAAGTTTCCGCTGAACGATACCAAGGTCTAGAACCAACTGATCTTATGAATACCTCAGATTGTATACAATTTAGCGCTCTCAGCTTAACCTTGTGTCCATCTCGCGCTTCTTCATCTGGAGTAGAAAACCCATGAAATCCTATGACGTGGTGATCATCGGCGGTGGCCCCGGCGGCTACAACGCGGCGATTCGTGCCGGGCAACTGGGCCTGAGTGTCGCCTGTGTGGAAGGCCGCTCGACCCTTGGCGGTACCTGCCTGAATGTCGGCTGCATGCCGTCCAAGGCATTGCTGCATGCCTCGGAGTTGTATGAGGCTGCCAGCGGTGACGAGTTTGCCCACCTCGGCATCGAAGTGAAGCCAACCCTGAACCTCGCCCAGATGATGAAACAGAAGGACGAGAGCGTGACTGGCCTGACCAAGGGCATCGAGTACCTGTTTCGCAAGAACAAGGTCGACTGGATCAAAGGCTGGGGCCGCCTCGATGGCGTCGGCAAGGTCATTGTCAAAGCCGAGGACGGCAGCGAGACGCCGTTGCAGGCCAAGGACATCGTCATCGCTACCGGCTCCGAGCCCACTCCCCTGCCAGGCGTGACTATCGATAACCAGCGCATCATCGATTCCACGGGCGCCTTGGCCCTCCCCGAGGTGCCCAAGCACCTGATCGTGATCGGCGCTGGCGTCATTGGCCTGGAGCTGGGTTCGGTGTGGCGTCGCCTGGGCAGCCAGGTCACCGTCATTGAATACCTCGACCGCATCTGCCCCGGCACAGATGAGGAAACCGCAAAGACCCTGCAAAAGGCCCTGGCCAAGCAAGGCATGGCCTTCAAGCTCGGCAGCAAGGTGACCCAGGCGACGGCCTCGCCCGACGGGGTCAGCCTGACGCTGGAACCGGCCGCCGGCGGCGCTGCAGAAACACTGCAAGCCGACTACGTACTGGTTGCCATCGGCCGTCGTCCTTATACCCAAGGCCTGAACCTGGAAAGCGTCGGGCTGCAGACCGATAAACGCGGCATGCTCACCAACGAGCATCATCGCACCTCGGTGCCAGGTGTCTGGGTCATTGGCGACGTCACCTCCGGCCCGATGCTGGCGCACAAGGCCGAAGACGAAGCGGTCGCCTGCATCGAGCGCATCGCCGGCAAACCCCACGAAGTCAATTACAACCTGATCCCCGGCGTGATCTATACCCGCCCCGAGCTGGCCAGCGTCGGCAAGACCGAAGAGCAACTCAAGGCAGAGGGCCGCGCCTACAAAGTGGGCAAGTTCCCCTTCACCGCCAACAGCCGCGCGAAGATCAACCATGAGACCGAAGGCTTCGCCAAGGTCCTCGCCGATGCCAACACCGATGAGGTACTGGGCGTGCATCTGGTCGGCCCGAGCGTCAGCGAGATGATCGGCGAGTTCTGCGTGGCGATGGAATTCTCGGCCTCGGCTGAAGACATCGCCCTCACCTGCCACCCGCACCCGACCCGCTCCGAGGCCTTGCGCCAGGCGGCGATGAATGTGGATGGGATGGCGATGCAGATCTGAGGTTCGAAACCCCGGAACGACGCCCCTCTCACTGAGGGTTGTTACAGTGAGTTCGAAGAACTGAAGCTGTTGCGGCAGGCCCCAAATCATGGGGCCTGTGGTCTGGTCCAGTCTTCAAAATATTTCTCCCGACTGCCCCCTGGAGACTGAACGGATCATTAATATAGAGCGGCTGATAATAATAATGAGTGGAACCCCAAGCCGTGAAAATCCAGCCTCTTCCGCCGCTCAACAGCCTGCATGCGTTTGAGTCTGCAGCCCGCCATTTGAGCTTTACCCTTGCTGCCAAAGAACTGAACGTCACCCAGGGTGCCATCAGCCGTCAGGTTCGCCTGTTGGAAGACTACCTGGGCAAGGCACTGTTCACCCGCACCACCCGCACCATGACCCTCACCCATACCGGCACGCAGTACTACGAAACGGTGCGCGAGTGCATGTTGCACCTGGCCCGTACCACGGGCGAGATTCGCCAGTGGCATGGCAACCAGCAAGTGACGGTGGCCACCAGTACCGCCATGGCCTCACTCTGGTTACTGCCCAAGGTGTCGGAGTTCCAGAGTGCCCATGAAGACATCGATCTGCGGATCATCGCCCACGATCATGTGAAGGATTACGCCAGGCTCGAGAGCGACCTCGCGCTGTACTACTGCAACCCACCGCCCAAGGACATGACTGTCACGCCGCTGTTCTCGGAAAAGATCTTTCTGGTATGCAGCCCGGCCTATCTGGCCAGGCATCCGCAACTGAGCAGCATCGAAGGTTTGGCGACGTGCACCTGGCTGTGGCTTGAGGACTCCCAGCGCGACTGGGTAGGTTGGCCGGAGTGGTTCAAACGCCTGGGGTACCAGCCGATGACGCCCAAGCACCGCGTGAACATCAACAGCTACAGCATGTTGATCCAGTCGGCGATCAGTGGCCAGGGCGTGGCTCTGGCCTGGGGCAACCTGGTGGACGATGCGTTGAGCAGCGGCGCGCTGGTCATGCCCAACGATGTGGTGCTGCAGACCGATGCCAAGTTCTGCCTGCTGGAGTCGACCAACGAGCGGGGCCCCCGTGAAAGCGTGCGGCTGTTCCGAGACTGGTTGATGGCCCAGCCATCCGTACAGAAATAGCCTGCCAGAAAGCACAAGACCGACAGCGGATGACTGCCGGTCTTGGGTATTCCATACCGGGTTGGGGTCAGCTGGCTTTCTTCGCCGTCAGCCCCCCATCAAGACCCCCGCCCGTCAGTGTGCCAGTCACCGGAGTGATGCCCTGAGGGATGATCTGCGGGATTGGCATGCGCCCGCCCGGCGGTGTATCGAGCACGCCATCAGCCATTTCCTGGCGCAAGCTGCGCATCAGGGTGTAACTGATCAGCAGGATGAACCCCGCAATGGGCAAGCCCGCTGCGATGCTTGCCATCTGGATCGCCTTGAGCCCTCCCGCCATCAGCAGGGCTGTGGCAATGGCACCCTCCAGAATGCACCAGAGCAGGCGGATACTCTGCGGCGGATTGGCACTGCCCATGGAGTTCAACGTACACAGCACCTGGGTGCCGGAGTCAGCCGAGGTGATAAAGTACGTCGCCAACAGGATGCAGACCAGCACGCTCAGCACCTTGCCCAACGTACCCGCGTCGATCTTGTGCAGCAGGGTGAACATGGCCGCAGTGGTTTCCTGCTTGGTCGCCAGCAATACCGTGCCACCTTCGAACTTGGCCTTGTCGCCCTGCAGCTCGCCGCTGGCTACCCGCAGCTCGTGGTGCTGACGGTCGACCTGCTCGGTCTTGAGGGCCGCGCCGCCGAACACTGACATCCAGACGATGGTCACCAAGGTTGGCACCAACAGCGCGCCGGCAATCAGTTCTCGAATGGTACGGCCCTTGGAGATGCGGGCGATGAACAGGCCTACAAACGGCCCCCAGGTCATCCACCATGGCCAGTAGAAGGCCGTCCACCAGTTCTGCCAGCCACTGTCTTTCTGGGCATCGCTCCAGAAGCTCAAGCCGACGATGTGCTGGGCATAGTCTCCGGTGCTTTCAAGCATCAGGTTGAGAATGTAGCGAGTCGGCCCAAGCAGCAGGATCAACACCACCAGTATCACCGACAGCAGCATGTTCCATTCCGACAGGCGCTTCATGCCGCGCGATACACCAGCCATCACCGATACGGTGGTCACCAGGGTAATGAGCACGATCAAGGTGACTTGCACCCCGAGGCTGATGGGCAGGTCGAACACCTGGCTCAAGCCAGTGTTCATCTGCACTACACCCAGCCCCAACGACTGGGAGACACCGAATGCAGTGATCACCACTGCAAGGATATCGACCACGTGCCCGATAGGCCCATAGATGCGCTCACCTATCAGCGGGTAGAGGATCGAGCGCATGCTCAGCGGCAAGCCCTTACGGTAGGCAAAGTACGCAAGGCCTAGGCCCACGATGGTAAAGATTGCCCACGGATGCAGGCCCCAGTGGAACAAGGTAATACGCATGGCGGTGGTCGCCGCTTCGTCGGTCAGGCCCGTAGCAAAGGGGTTGCCCGCGTAATGCCACATGGGCTCTGCAACCGACCAGAAGATCAGGCCAATGCCCATGCCACCACTGAACAACATGGCGATCCAGGAGCCGAAGCTGAACTCAGGCTTGTCGTCGTCACGCCCTAACTTGATGTGCCCGAACTGGCTGCACATGAGATAAAACAGTAGCCCCAAGACACCAGTGACCGAGATCAGGTAGAACCATTTGAAGTTCTGCAAGATAAAGTCGGAGGCACGTTGAAATGCAGCAGCCGCGTGTTCTGCGAACAGGGCGCAAAACAGCACGAAAAGTACAACGGCCAGCAACGACCATATCGTCACGGTGGGATTGAGGCCTTTGAGCAGGCCAGATTCGGCACGCATGGGTTATCCCCTATTGTTTTTGTTCAAGGGTTTTATGTCACGGCTGGATAGCGCCGCTGCCACAGGCAGGTGCCAGATCCCTGGCGGCGGTCCTCCCGTAGGCCCAAGGCACGGCACGCTCCCTTGGGCCCTGACAAAATGGGAGAATTACCCACACTTCGACAAACTATTTCTTGTCATCAATTGATTACAAAAAATCATAAACGTGAGCAATCCAGAAGATGACCGTTCATCAACCATTCCTCTGCGAAGCCCATAATCTGCGTGCAAATCATTAATGATTAAAACTGATAAATAACGCTGAAATAAATCGTTTGTCGAGCCCTCCTTCTCTTGCTGAAACTGGCGCCAGGCATCAAGGCACTGCCTGCCGTGCATCTGACAAGAGAAAACAAAAATGACCGTATCGACTGATTCCCGCCTTATTCCCGTACACGCCCTGGAAACCGTTCTGGCACCGATCCATGAAGCCCATGGCCTGACCAATGAGTTCTACACCGACCAGCGCTATTTCGAGCTTGAGCGCGATGAAGTGTTGGGGCGTAACTGGGCCTGTATCGGTTTTGCCAGCGACCTGCCGACCACCAGCTACGTCAAGCCTGTGGACTTCATGGGCCTGCCCCTGTTGATGATGCGCAACCGCGAGGGCCTGGTGCAGGTGTTCCATAACGTCTGCAGCCACCGCGGCGTGAAACTGGTGCAGCAGGCGGGTGAAGTGCAGGGCGTGATCCGCTGCCCCTACCACTCCTGGACATACGACCTCAATGGCGGCCTCAAAGGCACACCGCATGTCGGCGGGATCAATCAGCACAAGGACGAGCGTTTCGCCTGCGAAAAGCATGGCCTGAAGGCACTGCGCACCACGATCTGGATGGACATGGTGTTCATCAACCTGTCCGGCGATGCACCGGCCCTTGAAGAGCAACTCAAGCCACTGACCGAGCGCTGGACCCAGTTCCTGGGCAGCGACGGCATGAACCTGCTGCGCCGTGAAGCGAACAGCGGCGCCATGAGCATCGAGGTCAACTGCAACTGGAAGCTCGCGGTCGAGAACTACTGCGAGGCCTACCACTTGCCGTGGGTACACCCGAGCCTGAACAGCTACTCGCGCCTGGAAGACCACTACAACATCATGTTCGAGGAGTTCGCCGGCCAGGGCAGCCACGCCTACAACCTCTCGGCCGTTGCCGGCACCCATTTGCCGATCTTCCCATCCTGGCCACAGGAGCGCCTGCGCACCGCCGAGTACGTGGCGTTCTTCCCCAACGTGCTGCTCGGCATCCAGGCCGACCACGCCTTCGCCATGATGCTGGAGCCCGTGGCCCCAGGCAAAACCATCGAACACCTGCGCCTGTTCTATGTCGGCGATCAGGCCCTGGACAGCCACTACGACGCCTCGCGCAAAGCCGTGATGGAGTCCTGGCGCGTGGTGTTCGCCGAAGATATCGCTTCGGTCGAAGGCATGCAGAAGGGCCGCCTCTCCCCTGGCTATAGCGGTGGCGCATTCTCGCCGGAAATGGACCTGCCGACCCACTACTTCCACAAGTGGGCTGCCCGCCAATTGCTCGACTGCGCGCAGCGCGCCTGAGGTGATCACCATGCATTCGATAGCCCCGCACTGGCTGAACTTCATCGACGGCCAGTGGACCGACAGTGAGCAGCACCTGACCATCCACAACCCCGGCACCAGCGCACCTGTGGCGACCGTCGCCCAGGCCAGCGTGGCCGACGCCGAACGCGCCCTGCAGGCCGCCCGACGCTGTGTCGACAGCAATGTGTTGAGCCGCGTGCGGCCGGCGCAGCGTGTGACCTGGCTGCTTGAGATTGCGGCGCAGATTCGTGCAATCACCGATGAAGGCGCCTGGGTGCTGTGCCAGGAAAACGGCAAGAGCCTGCGTGATGCGCGTGACGAATTCGTCGAGGCTGCGCGCTACTTCGAGTATTACGCCGGCATGGCCGACAAGATCGAAGGCAAGTCGATTCCGCTGGGCGACGGCTACATGGACTTCACCGTCTACGACCCGATGGGCGTGTCGCTGCAAATCGTGCCGTGGAATTTCCCGGTGTCGATCTGCGCGCGCTCCCTGGCCCCGGCCCTGGCGGCGGGCAACGCTGTGGTGATCAAGTCGCCGGAGCTGTCGCCGCTCGGCCTGTGCGTGCTGATGCAGGCCATCGAGCGTGCTGGCCTGCCACAGGGTGCGGTCAACCTGATCTGCGGCCGGGGCCGTGAAGTGGGGGCCTATTTGGCCGGCCATCGCGACGTCGACCAGATCGTCTTCACCGGCTCTGTTGCTACCGGCCAGAGCATTTTGCGTTCCGCCGCCGACCACGCGACCCCCAGCGTCATGGAGCTGGGCGGCAAGTCGGCTGCCCTGGTGTTCCCCGATGCCGATCGCGAGCAAGTGATCAACAGCGTGAAAAGCGGCATTTTCTTCAACGCCGGCCAAGTATGTTCGGCCATGTCACGCCTGTTGGTGCATCGCTCGGTCTACGACGATGTCGTCGCTGATGTCGTGGCAATGGCAGAGGGGTTGAGCGTCGGCCTGGGCCAGGACAACCCGGACCACACACCGGTGATCTCTGCAGGCCAGCTCGAGGGTATCGAAGCCCTGTGCCAGCGGGCCCAACAGCAAGGCGCCGTCGTCGCAACCGGCGGCGAGGCCATCTCTGGCCTGCGTGGGCACTACATGGCGCCGACGGTACTGCGCGATGTAACCCCGGACATGGAGATCGCCCAGGCCGAAGTGTTCGGCCCGGTGTTGGCAGTGATGCCCTTCGACAGCGAAGAGCAGGCCATCGCCATTGCCAACGGCACCGTCTTCGGGCTGGTGGCAGGCGTGTTCACCCAGGACCTCAACCGCGCTCTGCGCTGCGCACGGCGCCTGTGCGCCGGCCAGGTGTTCGTCAACGAGTGGTATGCCGGCGGCATCGAAACCCCGTTTGGCGGGGTCGGGCTCTCGGGCTTCGGACGCGAAAAAGGCCAGGAGGCGCTCTACAGCTACGTCAGGACCAAAAACCTGGCCGTACGTATCAAGGGCGAGTGAGGAGGTAACGCGATGAAAACCTGGCTCTGCATCATCTGTGGCCTGATCTACGACGAAGCCAAAGGCTGGCCCGACGACGGCATCGCCCCCGGCACCCGCTGGGAAGATGTGCCCGAGGACTGGCTGTGCCCTGAGTGCAAGGTCGGCAAGGCCGACTTTGAAATGATCGAACTGAGCACTCCGATTGCTGCTGTGGCGGCGGCGCCGGTCATCCAGGCGCAACCTGTGGTCGTCGCCCGCCCGGCGCAACCGGTGGTCATCATCGGTAGCGGCCATGCCGGCTATGGCCTGGCACAAGCCCTGCGCAAGGCCGACCCGCAGCTGGAGATTCGCGTACTGACCCAAGAGTCGGGGCATATCTACTCCAAACCTGCCTTGTCGATCGCCCTGGCCCAAGGGCGCACTGCTGCAACCCTGGCAACTGAAAGCCCGCTGGCGATCGAGCAGCGATTGGGCATTCGAATCTATGCCGGATGCAAGGTCGAGCGTATTGATACCCAGGCGCGACGGCTGCATACCAGCCTAGGCGAAATGGACTACGGCCAACTGATACTGGCCAGCGGTGCTTCTGCGGTGCGGTTGCCTATCGAGGGGTGCGCCGAGGCCCTGCTCAGCGTCAACAACCTGCACGATTACCAGGCGTTCCGCCAACGTCTCAAAGATGTAAAGAGCGTGGCAATTCTGGGTGACGGATTGATTGGCTGCGAGTTCGCCAACGATATGGCGAGCAATGGCTACAAGGTGCGGGTGATCGGCCTGGGCGCCTGGCCCATGGAGCGCCTGCTGCCCGAGGCGGCAGGCCAGCACTTGCAGCAGGCGCTTTCGGGCCTTGGCGTGCAATGGAATCTGCGCACCACCTTGCAGCGCATTGAGCGCAACAGCGACGGCTACCAACTGACTCTGGCCGACGGTCAAGTGGTCGAGGCAGACCTGGTGCTCAGCGCAGTGGGCTTGCGCCCCAACCTTGAACTGGCGCTAGAGGCCGGCCTGGACTGCGGCCGGGGGATCAAGGTCGATGCACAACTGCAGACCTCGCACCCGGGCATATACGCCTTGGGTGACTGCGTCGAGATCAATGGCCAGTTGCTGCCCTACCTGGCGCCGATCAACGAGGGTATTCGTGCCCTGGCCAAGACGTTGCTGGGTCAACCGACCGCTGCCCACTACCCACTGGCGCCTGTGACCGTGAAAACCCCGGTTGCCCCACTGTGCCTGCTGACGCCACCCGGTGACTGTCAGGGGCAATGGCGTTGCGATCCGACCAGCGATGGATTGAGCGCGGCGTTCCACGACCACGCCGGTGCCCTGCGCGGGTTCGTGCTGCTCGGGCGCCAGGCGCAACTGCAACGTAATACCTGGCTGCAAAGCTGCCAGGACACCCAGCAACATGTGGCCTGAGGCCGAACCATGAACAGTATTGTCAATCTGCCTCACGACGACCGCAGCTGCGGTTGGTACGCCGCGCTGCCTGAGCCGGCACCGAGCAAGCGCCTGAGCGGCGAACAGAATGCCGACCATGTAGTGATCGGTGCAGGCTTCGCCGGGCTTGCGGCCGCACGGCGGCTGGCCGAGCACCTGCCACAGGCGCGCATTATCCTGGTGGATGCCCAGCGCATCGCCTATGGCGCCTCGGGTCGCAACTCGGGCTTTGTCATCGACCTGCCGCACAAGTTCGCTCTGGAGCATCCCGACCCGCAACACAAGCAGCGCCTGCTGGGGCTGAACCGGGCCGCCATCGACCAACTGCAGACCTTGATCGACCGTCATGGCATCGAGTGCCAGTGGTCTCATGCGGGCAAGTACCAGGGCGCGGTGGGCGAGCGTGGCCAGGGCTATCTGGACCATTTCGAAAAACTCATGGCCGACCTGGGTGAGCCCTATCGCGTGGTGGAGCGTGACGAACTGGCCGGCGTACTCGGTAGCCGCTACTACAGCCGTGCTATCTATACCCCGGGTTGTTACTTGATGCAGCCTGCCGCCCTGGTCCGTGGCCTGGGTGGTGCGCTGCCGGCCAACGTCGAAGTGCTTGAAGAGTCGCCCATCCGCTCACTCGAGAAAGACCCCAGCGGCAAATGGCTGCTGCGCGGCGACAACGGACTGATCCGTACCCCGCAGGTATTGCTGGGCACCAGCATTTTCACCCAGGAGTTCGGTTACCTGCGCAACCGCCTGCTGCCGGTGATGACCTTCGCCAGTTGGACACGGCCGCTGAGCGATGCCGAGATGGCAGCAATCGGCGCCCAGGCCGACTGGGGGCTTACCCCTGCCGACCACGCCGGTACCACGGTGCGCATGACCCAGGACCGACGCCTGATCATTCGCAATACCTACAAGCACGTTCCTCGCTACGGCCGTAGCATCACCGATACCGCCCGCAACAAGATTCGCGATGATCATCGCAAGGCGTTCGAGGCGCGCTATCCACAACTCAAACAGGTGCCGTTCACGCATACCTGGGGCGGTGCCTATGCGATCTCGCGCAACTTCACCAATTACTTCGGCCAGCTCGATGACGGCGTCTACGCAACCGCCTGCGACAACGGCGTTGGTGCCGCCTGGGGCACCATTTCCGGCACGCTGCTGGCCGACATGGCAGTGGGCGCGGACTCGCGGCAATTGAGCGACATCCGCGCCGTGACCGGGATGCCCTCACGCAACCCGCCTGAGCCGTTCCTGGGCCTGGGCGTGCGCACTCGGATTCGCTGGGCAGCGTTCAACAGCAGGCGCGAAGTATGAGCCGCGTGCCGAGCGGCAAAGGCCCGGTGCGCCTGGTCGATCATCGCGACCTGGATTTTGCCCAGCGTGGCGGCCCGCCGGGTGACGCGTGGGTCGCACGCGCCATCAGCAACGAAGTGTCGCCCAACCTGGGCGTAGGCTTTGCCCGCTGGGCAGGTGCCGAAGTGGCCTGGACGGTGCTCTACGACGAAGTGATTTTCGTCATCGAGGGCTGCTTTGAGCTCCAGGCCAACGGTGAGCTGTATCGGGTATCGCCCGGCCAGGTGCTGTGGATTCCCGAAGGCACGCAACTGGTTTATGCAGGCCACGCGCTGTTCGGCTATGTGGTGTACCCGGGCGACTGGAAACAGCGTCACGGCCTTGCCTGACTACCGACCCTCTCCCTGGGGAAGCCAATTGTTCGCACTAAGTAAAAGGTTCGGCACGATTTATGTCGCTGCCTTGTTGATGCAACTGGGCTCCAGCCTGCTGATGACCTACCTGGCCCTGCGCCTGGATGCAGCCGGAGTGGCACAGTTGTGGGGCGGCGCGCTGATGGCCGCAAACGCGTTGGGGATGGTGTTCGGAGCTCGCTCCGGCTACTGGCTGATTGGCCTGGCCGGCCATGCGCGGGCCTTTGTGGTGAGCGCCGGGGTGATAGTGACCGCGGTGCTTACGCACCAGCTCAGTGACGGCTTGCCGCTGTGGCTTGCCCTGCGGTTTATCGTGGGGGCGGCGATGATGTGCCAATTGATGGTCATCGAGAGCTGGCTCAACGACTGTGCCCCGGTAAGCCGGCGAGGCGGCGCCATGTCGCTGTACATGGTGGCCAGCTATGTCGGCATGATGCTTGGCCAACTGATGCTCAGCCTTGGCGATGGGCTGCACACACTGGCGCTGACAGGCGTGGCCATTGCCTTTGCCATCGGCTTGATCCCCGTGGCCCTGCACAGCGGCGCCCAGCCGAGCGGTATCAGCCAGGCTCGGATCAAACCGATGCTGTACCTGCGCCGGCTTCCTCAATCGTTGTTCACCATCCTTGCTTCGGGATTGCTGAACGGTTGCCTGTATGGGCTGACCCCGATTTTTGCCGCGCAACTGGGCTTTACCCCGGCGCAGGTTGGGCAGTTCATGGCCATCAGCATTGCCGCCGGGCTGTTGGCGCAGCTGCCGCTGGGCAAACTGTCGGATCATTTTTCGCGCATCACGCTGATCCGGGCTACGGCCTTATTGCTGTGCATCGCCTACCTGCCGCTGGCTCTGGGCCTGGCATCAGGGCAGCTGTGGATAATTTTGGCGGGCGCCACCATCGGTTTCTTGCAGTTCTGCCTGTATCCACTGGGTGTGGCGCATGCCAACCACAATCTGGAGCCTGAGCTGCGTGTAGCGGTGGCTGGGGTATTGCTGATGACGTTTGGCATTGGCGCCACCATCGGGCCCTTGATTGCCAGTGCGATGATGGAGCAATCCGGGCCGCAGGCGCTTTATATCTTCAGCATTGGCGTGGCGGCGATGGTGACGTGTTTTATAAGAGAGAAGCGCAGCGTGGGTGGGTCACTGGCAGGGGCAGCATAGCCTTAGGTGTGCATGTTGCGTTTTCCGCTGGGCGAACAACTGCAGGCTGTCGCAGTAGCTACGCCAGTTCCCGCCTGGGGGTGTCTGCTCATCCAAGATGAGTACACCCATCATCGAAGGGTTGCGATATATTCGGAAAATCGTATATTCGAAAAAACATATAGGCGCGGATTGGCAAGATCCGCGTCCTGTTTGTTTGTACCGCAAACGCAGCTCGCTCGCCAAGCTTTGCTCCGGCACACGAACCCTGTGCATTTCGACGCTTTCAGCGCGGCGACCAGTGACAAACACGATGCCTTCCGACACACCCTTCACGAGATCCATGAGCGCATCAAGCTGCTCGTCCTTGTGAATACCAAACACTGAGTAACCCCATGACTGACTCGCTGACCCCTACCAAGGTCTTCAAATGCCTCGCCGACGAAAACCGCATTCGGATGATGCTGCTGATCGCTCGCGAGGAAGAACTCTGCGTCTGTGAACTGACCTGCGCGCTGGAAGAAAGCCAGCCCAAGGTTTCCCGCCACTTGGCGCAGCTGCGCACCTGTGACCTGGTGGAAGACCGCCGCCAGGGCCAGTGGGTTTATTACCGGCTGCATCCATCGCTTCCCGCCTGGGTACGTGAGGTCCTGGCGACGACGCTGGAAGCCAACCGCGAATGGCTGAGTACCAGCACCAAACGTCTGGACTCCATGGGTGACCGCCCACAACGCGTCGCCTCGTGCTGCTGATCCATGCCGAGAAGAACCGATGAAAGTTCTGTTCCTCTGCACAGCCAATAGCTGCCGCAACACCCTCTGCGAGACCGCTTTCAGCCACCTGGTGCCTTGTCTCAGGAGTAAATCATGACCGAACACCACATCCCCAACATCGACAACGACCTGGTCGACCTGCTGACCGCAGACAAACTGGCAGTCGAGCAAAAGTCCACCCATAAGCCTCGCATTCTGCTGCTGTACGGATCGACCCGAGAACGCTCGTTCAGCCGCCTGCTGACGGAAGAAGCAGCACGCCTGCTGGAGCACTTCGGTGCCGAGACGCGCATCTTCAATCCGTCCGGTCTGCCATTGGCGGACGACGCCCCCGATGACCACCCCATGGTCAAGCAGCTGCGCGATCTGGTGCTGTGGTCCGAAGGCATGGTCTGGTGCTCGCCAGAACGCCACGGTGCAATGACTGGCGTGTTCAAGTCGCAGATCGACTGGATTCCACTGAGCATGGGCGCCGTGCGCCCGACCCAAGGCAAAACCCTTGCGGTGATGCAGGTCTGCGGTGGCTCGCAGTCGTTCAACGTGGTCAACCAGCTGCGTGTCCTCGGCCGCTGGATGCGCATGTTCACCATCCCTAACCAGTCGTCCGTGCCGAAGGCCTATCTGGAATTCGACGAGGCGGGCCGCATGAAACCCTCTTCGTACTACGACCGTGTCGTCGACGTTATGGAGGAGCTGGTGAAGTTCACCCTGCTGCTTCGTGACCGCTCCGACTACCTGGTCGATCGCTACTCCGAGCGCAAGGAGTCGGCAGAGGAACTGTCCAAGCGTGTCAACCAACGATCCATTTGAGGCTTTCTGAGCAGGCAACTGCACCCGTACCCCGTGCTAGCAACGCTGCGCACGTTGGGTACATCAACCAGTTCAGCGACACCCTCTGACCTTTCGCTAATCGCGATCCGAGAACAAGAACATGGCTATCAAAGTAGGTATCAACGGGTTTGGCCGTATTGGTCGCTTGGCGCTTCGCGCGTCCTGGGACTGGCCAGAATTCGAGTTTGTGCAGATCAACGACCCGGCCGGTGACGCCGAGACCCATGCCCATCTGATCAACTTCGATTCGATCCACGGACGCTGGCACCGTGAAGCCCGCGCAGAAGGCGACGCGGTAGTGATCGAAGGCAAGCGCCTCAAGGTCACCGCGAACAAGACCATCGCGGACACAGACTGGCCGGGCTGCGATCTGGTCATCGAGGCCAGCGGCAAGATGAAGTCGGTAGCCGTGCTCCAGGCCTACCTGGATCAGGGCGTCAAACGTGTGGTGGTCTGCGCTCCAGTGAAGGAGAAAGGCGCACTGAACGTGGTGATGGGCGTCAACCAGCACCTGTTCGACCCGGCGCAGCACCGTATCGTCACCGCCGCTTCTTGCACCACCAACTGCCTGGCCCCGGTGGTCAAGGTGATTCACGAGAACCTGGGCATCCGCCACGGCTCGATCACCACCATTCACGACCTCACCAATACCCAGAGCATCCTCGATACACCGCACAAGGACCTGCGGCGCGCGCGTGCCTCGGGCATGAGCCTGATACCGACCACCACAGGCTCGGCCACCGCAATCGCCGAGATCTTCCCCGAGCTGCGCGGCAAGCTGAATGGTCACGCCGTGCGTGTACCGCTGGCCAATGCCTCGCTGACAGACTGCGTGTTCGAAGTGGAACGACAGACGACGGCTGAAGAGGTCAACGCGCTGCTGAAAGCCGCTGCCGAAGGGCCGCTGAAGGACATCCTGGGCTACGAAGAGCGCCCCTTGGTGTCCATCGACTACCGCACCGATCCACGCTCCTCAATCATCGATGCGCTGTCCACCCTGGTGGTCAATGGTTCCCAGGTGAAGATCTACGCCTGGTACGACAACGAGTGGGGCTACGCCAACCGTGCAGTTGAGCTGGCACGCTTGGTCGGCGCAGCGGAGTAAACAGCGATCATGAAGGCGTTGTCAGCCCTGCCTGCACAAGTGCGTCAGTACCTGCTGGTTACCGGCAATTACTGGGCCTTCACCCTCACCGACGGCGCATTGCGCATGCTGGTGGTGCTGCACTTCCATTCGCTGGGCTACACGCCGCTGCAGATCGCGGCGCTGTTCCTGTTCTACGAAGTGTTCGGTGTGATCACCAATCTGGTGGGCGGTTACCTCGGCGCCCGCCTGGGGCTCAACCGCACCATGAACATCGGCCTTGGCATGCAGGTTGTGGCCTTGCTGATGCTCACGGTACCGGCAGCCGGGCTGACGGTGCCGTGGGTGATGGCCGCCCAGGCGCTATCCG
This sequence comes from Pseudomonas sp. M2, assembly GCF_015751845.1. Taxonomy (NCBI): domain Bacteria; kingdom Pseudomonadati; phylum Pseudomonadota; class Gammaproteobacteria; order Pseudomonadales; family Pseudomonadaceae; genus Pseudomonas; species Pseudomonas sp. M2. The sequence continues at coordinate 2,487,778 of NZ_JADOUD010000001.1, read as the reverse complement.
GCATCGCCAAGGACCTGAACAAGATGAGCGCCAAAAGCTCCATCAAGCTCCTGGTCCCGGACAGCCAGCAAGGCACGCTCTACAAGTGGGTGGCCATCCTCACGGGCTCCAAGAACGCGCTCAAAGGCGTCGGCTTCTTCCTCGGGGGAGCACTGCTTGCGCTGCTTGGTTTCACCCTGGCGGTGCTGGCCATGGCAGCAGTACTGGCTCTGATCTGGATCGGCAGTTTGATGCTGCTGAAAAAGGACTTGGGCAAAGCCAAGGCCAAACCGAAGTTCCGCGACATGCTGTCCAAGAGCCGGGCCATCAACATCCTCTCGGCCGCACGGCTGTTTTTGTTCGGTGCGCGGGACGTCTGGTTCGTGGTGGCGTTGCCGGTGTACCTGAGCACGGCGTTTGGCTGGGACTTCTGGCTGGTCGGTGGTTTCTTGGCCGCGTGGGTGATCGGCTATGGCATCGTCCAGTCGCTTGCTCCTCACATCACCGGCAAGAAGCGCGGTCATGTGCCCGATGGCAGAGCGGCCTTCATCTGGGCAATCGCCCTGGCCGGGCTCCCTGCGCTCATAGCCGTGGGCCTGTCGGCAGGCTGGTCGGCGCAAATAGTGCTGCTTGGTGGGTTGATGCTGTTCGGCGTGCTGTTCGCGGTGAACTCATCGCTGCACAGCTACCTGATCGTCAGCTATGCCAAGGAAGACGGCGTCTCCCTGGATGTAGGCTTCTACTACATGTCCAACGCCCTCGGTCGCTTGGTCGGCACGTTGCTGTCAGGTTGGGTGTTCCAAGCTTATGGGTTAGAGGCTTGTTTGTGGGTCTCCAGCATCTTCGTATTGGCTGCCGCACTCATCTCGATCGCACTGCCTAGGCACAGTGAGATTGCACACCAGGCAAACTGATCAGTGAGGAAATGCGGGGGCCGTCAGGCCTCCGCTTTCACCGGGCCGCGTGGGATGACTCAGCGTGGCGAGTCGTGCCCTACCTTCAGATACGTCTTCGTCCACTCTCGATAACTTTCGACGCGCGTGTACTTCGAAATCAGCTCAGGGAGGGAGAGTTCGCGCCCCTGTGAACCGCTTTGCTCACGCAGCGCTTGGTAGATCGACTTGATCGCTGAAAAATAAGGAGTATGCCCATTGACCACGATGCGCACATTGGCCGCGCTGAGTTTTTCAACATCACTGAGGGCCGGATTACCGTAGTTGATAAGCATGATCGGCGTGGTGAGGTGTTCCGTGAGTGCCGCTAGGTGATGGAAGTCTTTGACCCCGACCAAGCAGATAGCATCTGCACCCGCTTTCTCATAGGCCGCAGTACGAGCGATAGAATCTTCCAGAGTGGTTGCGGCCACGTTCGTTCTGGCGATGATGCTGAGGCTGTCATCCGAGCGGGAAAATCGAGCAGCGTAGATCTTGGCTGCTGCCTCTTCCCCTCCGATCAACGCCGGCGATTGCTCTTCGTATCTGGCCGGCAGATGAGTGTCTTCCAAAGTCAACGCGGCAACGCCGGCTTTCTGTAACTCAGTGACTGTGCGCATGACATTCAGCGCATTCCCAAACCCATGGTCAGCGTCAGCGATGATAGGGATTTGGCTCGCACGCCCAACTCTGTTGACCTGCTCGACATACTCATCAAGCGTCAGGAGTGCAATGTCCGGTGCCCCAAGCACTTGAAGCGAGGCGACAGACCCTCCCTGTATACCCACCTCGAAACCGAGGTCGGATGCCATACGCACCGATATGGGATCGAATACGGAAGCAGCAAATTTACAGACATGTCCTTGAAGCAAATCACCAAACGCCTTGCGCAATTCATGATGCGATCGCTCGATCATATTCGGCTCCATCAAATTCATTCAGCTGGTGCAGAGCACGCTTTGCGGGGCTAAAGAAACCAGATCACAACCGATCATCGCCGACTTTCAAGCGCGATGACCGGAAGTGAAGGTGAGTCACTTATGCGCCAGCAAGGCCTTCCTTGCCGCCTTTTCCTGTTTCATGGCTGCGATTTCTCGTTCACAAGCTTCGACATCAAAGGAGTTGTCCCACTTGGCGATCGCGATGGTGCCGATGCCATTACCGATCAGGTTGGTCACCGCCCGCGCTTCGTTGAGGAACCGATCGATGCCCAGCAGCAGCACAAGGCCTACCAGCGGAATGGAATGGATAGTTGTGAGCGTTGCAGCCAGCGTTACAAACCCCGCACCCGCAACGCCAGCCGAGCCTTTGGAGGTCAGCAGGAATACGGCCAGCAGAATCATTTGATCCATGAATGTCAGCGGCGTGTTGGTCGCTTGGGCGATGAAGATGGCAGCCATTGTGAGGTAGATGCATGTGCCGTCCGCGTTGAAGGTGTAGCCCGTAGGCAGCACCATGCCGACCACCGATTTCTTGCAGCCAAGCTTCTCCAGTTTCACCATCATTCTCGGAAGCACGGCTTCGGTTGAGCAGGTACCTAGGGTGATGAGAATTTCATCTTTGAAGTAACGGAGGAACTGCATCAGCGGCATTCCGGACCATCTGGCGACGGCACCGAGCACGACCACAATGAATATCAGAGTGGTGATATACAGTGCGATCAGCAATTGGCCGAGTGACAGCAACGTGCCGATACCGTACTTGCCAATGGTGAATGCCATGCCGGCACCGGCGCCGATCGGAGCGAGGCGCATGACCATTGCGACGATTTTGAACAGGCCTTGAAGGAACAAGTCGATGGTATTGATCAGCGGCTTGCTGGTTTCACCCATCTGCACCAGAGCGACGCCCATCAAGACAGAAAGCAGGATCACCTGCAGCATTACGCCGTTGGAGAAAGCGCCGACGAAGGTATGCGGGATGATATTGAGGAAGAATTCGATCGTGCCGCCTTGTTCACTCGCGGCTTGGCTGTATTTGCTGATGGCACTGCCATCGAGGGCGTTGGCATTGATGTTCATGCCTTCGCCGGGTTTAACGATGTTGACCACAATGAGGCCGACGACCAAGGCAATGGTCGACAGTATCTCGAAGTAGATAAGCGCCTTAACGCCAATTCGGCCAACCTCTTTGATGCTGCCCATCTTGGCGATACCAACAACGACAGTACCGAAGATGATCGGTGCCAAGAGCATCTTGATCAGTTTGATGAAGCCATCGGCGAAAGGTTGGAGCTTGGCACCGATATCGGGTAAGAAGTAACCGATTGCCGCGCCGATCACAATGCCGATCAGCACTTGCACATACAGCTGGCCGTACCAGCGGGATTTGGAAATTTCCACGAAAGCACCTCATTTTATTTTTGTGATGGGCATGTGGCTTGGCGGTGCTGCGCGCCGCCTGGTACTGCGGCCTCTTCTACAGAGACCGCAACCGAGGATGATCAACCCTCGCCCAGCTCACGCATGACTGCGTACAAGGCGGATTTGGCTTCAAAGCCCACACCCGGGATGTCGGGCAGGCCGACGTAGCCGTTTTCAACCTTGATGCCGTCCGCGAAGCCGCCGAACGGCTGGAAAACATCCGGGTACGACTCGTTACCACCAAGGTGCAGGCCGGCGGCAATGTTGAGCGACATCTGGTGGCCACCGTGGGGTACAACGCGGCGGGAAGACCAGCCCATTTCTTCCATCACCTTGAGGGTGCGCATGTATTCGACAAGGCCGTAAGACAGCGCGCAGTCGAACTGCAGATAGTCACGATCAGGTCGCATACCGCCGTGGCGCAGCAGGTTGCGGGCGTCCTGATGAGAGAACAGGTTTTCGCCAGTGGCCATAGGCAGTTCATAGTGATTTGCCAGCTCAGCCTGCAGCGCGTAGTCGAGCGGATCACCGATCTCTTCGTACCAGAACAGGTTGTATTTCTTGATGGCTTCGGCGTAGGCGATACCGGTCTGCAGATCGAAGCGCCCATTGGCATCGACGGCCAGGCGGCGGCCGTCGCCAACCACTTCAAGCACGGCTTCGATACGGCGGATGTCCTCGTCCAGCGGGACCGCGCCGATCTTCATTTTCACGACGTCGTAGCCGCGGTCGAGATAGCTCTGCATCTCGGCTTTGAGCTTGGTTTGATCTTTGCCAGGGTAGTAATAGCCGCCGGCTGCGTACACCCAGACTTTATCGTCGGCGACGCCGTTGCGGTAACGATCAGCGAGCAAGCGGTACAGCGGTTTTCCTTCGATTTTTGCTACGGCATCCCAAACCGCCATGTCGATGGTGCCCACGGCGACAGAGCGCTCACCGTGACCTCCTGGTTTCTCGTTGGTCATCAGGGTTTTCCAGATGGCAAACGGGTCCAGGTTGTTGTTTTCGTGGTCGATGAGAGTCTCTGGGTCTGCTTCAGTGATACGTGCCAGGAAGCGGTCACGCATCAAAGCGCCTTGGCCATAGCGACCGTTGGAGTTGAAGCCATAGCCGATGACCGGCTTACCGTCGCGAATCACATCCGTGACAACAGCGACGACCGAGCAGGTCATCTTGGAAAAATCGATATAGGCATTGGCGATTGGCGAGGCAATGGAAACGGTTTTTTCACGGATGTCGACGATACGCATGACGGGTTCCTCTTGTTGTATGTGGCCCCACGTTATGCTTTGAGGTAGCGCTCGCCCAATGCTATTAATGCCGGACCCTATGCACAGGAGGCATGGCCCTTGGAACTTGTTTGGCTAGAAGATCTTTCAGCGCTGGCGGAGTACGGAAGCTTCGTGCGGGCGGCCGAAGCGCGACACGTAACCCAGCCGGCCTTCAGCCGCAGAGTCCGCTCTCTTGAGAACTGGATGGGAGTTGAGCTGTTCGTGCGCTCACCACATGGAGCCACGCTCACCGAGGCTGGCAGGCATATCTTGCCCAGTGCCCAGGAAGCGGCCCGATCCTTGTACCGGATACGCAGCGAAGCTCAAGAGGTCGCAGGGGTAGCAGCCAGGTCACTACAATTCGCAGCGACACACTCCCTCTCGTTTACATTCTTCCCGAAGTGGCTCCGGAGTTCCGAAAGCGGTGCGCCAATCGAGGCAGTTCAACTGCACTCAGATAGCATGGCCGTTTGTGAGCAAATGCTGATTCATGGCCAGGTTCAGTTTTTGCTATGCCACCGCCACCCCGACGTACCGCCGCTATTGGCACCCGAACAGTTCACCAGCAAGAAGATAGGCGAAGACACTCTCGTTCCGCTTGCCAGTGCCCGCGCTGACTTCGGTACTTCTCCTGCAGCATTGCCTTACCTCGCCTACACCCATGAATCCGGACTGGGCCGTATCGTCGCGCACAGACTGCGCGGCAAAGAAGATTACCTTCACCTCAAGCCCCTGTTCACCAGTCACCTTGCAGCGGTGTTGATGTCCATGGCCTTGGAAAGCAAGGGCGTGGCGTGGCTACCCAAGAGCCTTACGGAGCAGGAGATACTGGACGGGCGTTTGATCCGGGCGCTCGATGAAAGCTGGGACATTCCCCTGGAAATTCATCTGACCCGGCCAAAAGCAACCCTCAGTCAGTCTGCAGAAACATTCTGGGCCAGGGCGGGAGTTGATCAGTCGCCTGCAATGTAAGGCGACGCGGGATGGCGCTTGTCACGTACGACGAAAGAGTTTCATCAGCCTTAATTGGGAAGGCTGCGAGAAAACGCCAGTCTGAGGTAGGGGAGAAGCAGGGAGGCTTGTAAAACCGCCGGTAGAGGAAAAGCGAACGCTTCCCCCTCTACCGGCGGCAGTTTCAATTGTTCGACGACCGTTTTAATTCAACGAAATCAATTGAGGTTTCTGCCAATAAAGCTTGTATTTTCAGACGCTTACGGAGCGCGGGTTTCAGACTTCGCTGACACTGTTGCCAACCTGTTACAGCCTGTGGAATCTAGCATTCTGATCGAACGCCCATCCAATAAAGGCTGTATCTAACACTTATCCTATTGATTTAAATGATGTTTTCTTTCTGCTTCACGCCTTTTCCATGATCCATGCTTTTGCACATTTTATCTGCACGCCGCAAGCGCTCCGAACCTGCCGCTGCTCCCCATGTTCCGACGCTATTGAGTAGCTCAGTCGGAATGGGATCCCCTCAAGCCAAGCCCGTATAGAAAAAATGACTGGCCTCATCCCGAGCCAGATGCTCTTCCCTAGATCCTCAGCCGCCGCAGAGTGATGCAGCCGATTCCTGTACCTGCAATCAAAAAGCTGGAAGACATCGTCGCTGCAACCATTTTCCAGCTCATCTATGCCGCCCATGCTGAATTAGATGCCTTAAGCCATGCGGCACCGGACACGCCGGGACTGAAGGCATGACCATCTATCCACAGAAAAACAAACAGTTCTCGACAAAATTACTGTATGTAAATACAGTTGTTCGCACAGCTGTGCCATCTCGACGGGCACATCAGCGACCAAGGTAGATTTGCAGGAAAAGGTGAGATTTCTGTAATCTCATATTGATATTACCGAAGGGATGTCGACCTGTGATTACGCTAAAAACTGCCATCATTCACAGCTTCAAGAAGCTGGCCTACACCGAATATGTTTCAGAGGTGGTTAAAAAGGAATTCGTTCTAAACACAGAAAACCCGGCTCTCAAGCTTCTTGTCGAAGGCATTAATGGCCTGATTGGCAAGGAAGGCAATAGTGTTGTCTACGGCCAATTCGCCAACGATGGTCGTCAGGGTCCGTTTCCTGAGCGCTTCGCCGCCTTCATTGGTCAGCAAAATGATACGGACCAGTTTGTTTCGCTGACTCACCTTGCAATGGACCAGTTGGTCCACCAAGCGGGAGGCCGGACGTTGGCTACTGGCGGACACATTCTTTGCGCCCAATATACGTCCGGTGCATCCGACTTCTTCCTGGTCGCTAGCATAAAAGAACGTGGTGGTATTCAGCTGGATGAGAACTACGTTCCAAAGGAAATTCAAGAGGTAGACCTGAAGACGGTTCAGCAGGCGGCAAGGATAAATTTAGGGAGCTTCGTCACAGTCACTGCAGCGGCTGCAGAAGCTGCAGGAGCTGCAGAAGCTGCCGACAAGAATGCGGCGAAAGAGGAAGATGATGACGCTGAGGAAGTGGATTCGACATACCTTTGCTTTATCAGCCGAGGTAGAGACAGCCAAGCGTCTGATTATTTTATTTCCGCTCTAGGGTGTGCCAAGGGCGTCGCATCCGGCCGTGCCACCAAAAATGCCATTGACTACGTTGATCGTTTCTTTCGCGACAAGAAAGCGCTCAAGCCTTTCGCCTACAAAGCAAAGGAGGCAGTCGTAAAGTATCTTCAAGACCGACTGGTAGACGGCAAATCCGCACGTCTAGACGCCATTTGTCATGCAGCAACTCAGCACGTTCCGGCCGAGCTTGTGGATGAGATCGAAGGGCTGAAAAACTACCTCAATGATGAAAAGCACAGAGTTCCAGATGACTTTACGGTCAATCCCAAATCACTGAAAGCGAAGACACGAATCAAAGGTGACGCCGCCAGTTGGTCACTCCAGTTTGAACGAGGCGCGTTAGGCCAGGAGGCGACTGCTGATGTTTACTACGATGAGCCTCGTAAAAAACTGGTTTTGTCAAATCTTACGCAGGAGTTGATCGACGTGATTGAAAAAGAGCTACAGGCTAGGGCTGAGTAGCAGATGTTTAGCTATGTAGTAGCTCTATATCGCGCGATGGGATCACCTCTCATTCAGGGCGGTGTTGCTTCCTATGAAGGACCATCAACCCCTGAAATCATCGCTGCCTTGCAGAGCTGCCAGAACCTGCAGCCGGCATTCGGAAGAATCCAGCATCAGGATGAGCATGACGGTTTACTCGAAATAGAGCTTCGGCTCCCCTCGAATGAATTTGGTCGATTCTATACAAGTGTTTACGAGCTCGCACGAACTGGCTCCTTGGGTAAAGGACTGTTTCCGAAGAACATTTATGTCTCTGACTTGGCGTGGGCAGATTTTGATGATGACGAGCCAGAACCAATCAAGGCCCTCAAGCGCGTATGCAGACTGGTTGAACTTTTGGCAATGCTAGCTATAGGCGTGGACAAGGAAAGTAGTCCAGACGCTTATAACCTGTTCTTCGCCCTGCCCCCTGACGGTGCAAAACCGCCAAGGACTTTCTTGCTACCGACCCATGTCGACGATCAACTGCTGGGGCATGAGCTCAGGCATATGAGTCTGCTTGAGGAAATCTTAAACCGTAAAAACGAAAACAAAGCCCATCTTTCCGAACGCAAGCTAATGATCCGAATGGCGATTGCTAGCGTGATTGAAAAATTTGAAAGCGAGAAAAATCTTTTCCTGGTTGTAGTGAGAGAGTGGAATGAGATTCTCTCCACCTATCGTGCAAATCTGCAAACTTATGTCTATGGATTCTCGTTCGAGAAGGTCCGCCGCGAGCTGGCGCAGGCAGAAATCGACTATGGAACCAAGCTAAGCGGCGTCTTGGGTGATATCGCCGGAAAGATGCTAGCACTTCCAATTTCTCTCGCTGGCCTACTTCCGTTGAAGAACAGCTCCTCACCCTTCGAAGCTTTCGTTCTTGTGCTCGGCATGATTGTTGTTTCAGTGATCCTCCTCGCGATATTGCACAACCAGATACTGCAGACTAAGCGCTTACTGCACAGCTTTAACGTCGTCTTCGATGACTTCAAAGACAAAATAAAAACCTACCCGCCCAAGCTTCAAGGACTGCTTCGAATCACCATCCATCAAGTTGAAAAACAGGGACAGACGCTCGAAAACACTTTTCGGCTTCTGAAAGCTCTATCATGGCTTCCTGGCACCGGGGCAGTACTGGTTGCTCTGGTTAAATATTGGGATGTGTTTTGGACGGCTATCGTAACAGTCTTGTCCATTTCTGCCGCATCGAATATTGACCCAATTTTTCTTGCGCCTTAGTGGTAGTACCTATCAAAGCGGCGATACACAAGCCCCGCTGCACGCTAGCTAGGGGATGCAGGGAGTCATATCAGGGCAGAGCAGTGCGCCAATGTACGGCAGTCGACAACAAACGAATCGTCATAAGCGTTCAGGCTATGTTCGACGTACTTATAAGCTATTCTCAGATTCCCAAATGACTGAAACCGTTTCGGCAACCGCATGAGACGTATCCATCACGAAATGATGCCCTGAAACGCCCTTAGCTCTCGCAATCGTCACGAAATAACCTGAACAAATTCTTCGTTTAGTTCGGTGACAAAAACTGGTACACATCCATTCATGATGATGCTATCGATCACGGATTTTGCAGGATGACCATATTTTCGAAGGAACTTTGTACCAACAGCTATAGGACAAATTAGCTTTTGACCCTTCAATATCGAATCATCGAAGCACGGCGCTGCTCCGTGATGGGCTATTTGCAAAGTTCCGACCTGATGCCACACTTCCCTAAACACGCGAGGAATGTCGACCTGATTAAAATCAACATCTCCAGTATAAATACAGCCTGGCAGCTTGAATAAATATTCAAATTCGCAATCAAAGAAAAAATCAAGAACTCGAAGATCATCCTCACCTAGAAGGTAATTTTTCCAAACAGGATACTTCTGAGCAATCAAACCCGCATGAGATTTTAGCCATGGGATTTTGTGTAGATTAACACGACCTTGTAAGTTCTCCCTAAGTCTCAATCGTGACGTGCGACTCTCTGGTCCTGAGTACACAATCATGGAGTTGAGATTTATACCACCGGGTAGTCTGCTGTATACGTCCTTAATAAGCTTTCGCCCAACAATAGATTTATCAAGGGTATATTTAGGATCAGTCTTTATCCAATGAGTACTGATGCCTACCTTTCTAAGCTCTGCTTCAAGCAGTGTCAAATTAGTGGCAGACTCATAATTATACGGAATAAACACCCAATCATGACTGTGCGGGATAGCACCAATTGGAACACTAATCTTCACACCGCTACGTAAGCTCTTTGTTGGAGAAAGTGAGTCGAGTGATACTGCCGCTTCATCTCTAGGGTCATCACCATCTCCGTCTCGAGGACCTCCTGGGGCCACACTGAAAACTCTTGTGGTGCTACCGAAGAATTTCTCAGGCGAATTAATCAGCTTAAGCAAGTTGAATCCAGTTGCTCTGAATAAATTTGTCAGGCGAAACTTTTCATCTTTACTCAGCAACGGCATGACTACGTTCTTTATTCTCCCCACATGCGAGGATAAAACCTTTAACTTACAAACATGATCATAATCAAAGTGAGATATGAATAATATGTCGATTTCAACCCCGTTCAGAAGATTGGTTTTCACCACACTGTCTGCGCTGCTTCGATTATGGGCAACTCCACAGTCATAGACGACTACAAACTCCTTTCCGAGACCAATTTTATGATGCTCAGAAAAAAATCCACCTTGACCTATAGGGTGAAAGTGCCGCTTTATACTTACCATTTAATGCCTTCCCTAACGTGACTGCCAATCAAACACTAAGACTTCCAAATATCTCGACCGTATGACTTGTTGTTAGAGCTAACACTCGCCATCGACTATGTCACGGCATTCTCTAACCCCAACACCTCGGGCAGATCTCAGGATCTGTACTGCTCACCAGGGGGTTAGTTCTTTCCTGGCCTTCCTCACCCAATGAGGGGGCTCAAGACCCTAATCAATTCTCCCCTCCCAAGCGCTGGTAGCGGCGCTCAAACGCCTCCGAGCCTCCCTCCATAACTTGGCAAACCTCTTGCCGCATGTCCTGTTCCTGCAGGGAACCGGTCTGCTTCACGTGACACTGGTTGTTGAAATCCAGTACATGGATCAGCTCGGCATCTCCATTAACTACGATGTTGGGGTTATGGGTGACGATGATTAGCTGGCGGCGCTGCTTGTTAGATCGGATCTGCTGAACGACCAGTCCATAGATAAGGTGGTTATCCAGGTCATCCTCAGGCTGGTCGAGCACCAAAGGCTCACCTCCATGGGCTAGCAAAAAAGCTAGCATCGCAGCGGCGCGCTGACCCGCAGAAGCCTGACCGATGGACTGGAAGTCCCGACCATTGCCTTTGCGACTGTATTCCACCTGTAGACCATCCTCAGGGAACCAGCACAGCAGGTGGTCCATGTATTCAGGTCGTCTGTCGGTTTCACCTTTCAAGAATTTATTGAACCAGCCACCAAACTCAACCTTCCCGCGGCAGGCTTGGGATAGCCGTGCCCTCAACGTCTTCAGCGATTCTTCAAAGCTAGGTGTGTCCCCGAGCAGCTCGGCTGCCAACATGAGGTCCGCTATGAGCCCCTTTGGCGTCGAGCCCTCCTGCTCCTGATACAGGTCGTCCGCATATTTGCTTTCTCCTACACCCAGTGCTTCTCGCAATGATCGCTCGATCCCCTGCGTATCGCGGCTGTAGGGAACGAGCTCAATCCTTACGTAGAGGTTGTCATGTAGGGTGGCCTGCAGGAATTCGCTACGCCGATGACTGATTGCCCGGCGTGCCACCTGGATTTGCTCCAGCTGTAACATCGCCGTGTTACGCAGCTCAGCATGTTGCGACTTCAACGTGTTCAAGTTCCTCAGCTCGGTATCCAGCCGCTGAGCTTCTTGAACCAAGCGGCCGTACTCACTGGGATCGTTGACCCCCTGCTGCTGAAGACTCTCCTTTAGCTGATGGTAGGCTTCTCTAGCAGTTGCGATTCGGGTAAACCAAGGCGATGACTCAAGGTCCGTTTTCAGCGTTTGCCCAAGCAGTGCCAATTCGGCAGCGGATGCCTCGACGTCCTGTTTTACTTTGCCAATAACCGCGTTCAAGGCCTGAAGGGAGGCCAGCGCCGGACTGTCATCATTGGCATCAAATAGCCCTGCTTGCAGATCTTCAGGCTGCAACGTGGCGGCGACATTTTCCAGACCCTTAACAAGCTTGGCCGCCGCGTCAAACTGACGTTCAAGCTCTCGGTTCTGTTGGCTGGTGCGCTGGTAGTTTTTCAACACCACCGTGTGGTCCGAGCCTTCGAACCGTTCAAGTTTTCGCTTTATGTCTTGCAATGCGAGAGTTACGGATTGGAGCCCTGATAACTTCCCTTCCATCTCACGCATCCGTGCCCTGGAAGCCAGAAATGCGCTTTTTGCGTCTTCAAATGCATGTCTCTGCGATCGCGTGTCCGCAGCATCATCGATCACTTTCAGCAAAGCCTGCTGGCTGTCGCCGGCCAAGGCAGCAATCTGCCCCTGGCTAAAAAGTCTTACGGGAAAGCGCTGCTCGTTGATGACCTGGCTGTCGGAGGGCGTGAAATCAGTGGATAAGATATCCCACTCTTCCACCATGTTTTCGGTGTCTTCCTTTCGCCAAGTAAGGCGATAGGGGGAGCCATTACGAAGTACCTGCACACGTACCACTGTGTCATCGAGCAAACCGCCGTTGTCGTTCTTGGTCTTCGCGACAACGTTGAATTTGTTGAAGGTTTGCCCGGCCTCGGAAGCCTGCGACAGTTCATTTTCCCTCCGATAGGCCAATCGAAGGGCATGCACGATGGTTGATTTCCCGGTTCCTCGACCGCCGATCAGTGCATTGAAATACGGATTGAGGGGTAGAGAAGCACCCGTTTTTCCGCGTCCCATGTAACGTGCATTTTGAATTTCAATAGATTCGATAAAGTGATCGGGGGTAGTGAATGGTGCAAAACCATCGCTTTGGTCGCTACGGCGAACTGAAACCTCCTGTCCGTCCAGCAGCGCGAGGCGCAAACCTTCCATGTTGGGTTTAGCCATTTTGATCCAGGTGAAGCGCGAGCCTGGAACGGCCGAGCCTTTGAAACTGTGGCAATCGCTTCCAACCACACTGGCGAAGCGAAGCTTCAGTTCCTCATACACTATGGGAGGTGAGCTGCTTCCAGAAGTCCACTCTAGCGCCAAGATGCCCGGCTCTTGTAGCACTTGCTTGACAGTGTTCGTATCGAGCAAACATTTTCGGGTTCCCTGCTCAACCTGCAGCAACCCTTTGTCACCTTCAACATGAGCTGGGATCGCTAATCCGCCCTCGGTGATGACATGCTCGATCACCTTGGCAGCACCCTCACGTGTCACTCCATCACTGTCCCCACGTGTTCCCGAGTAATGCACTTTAGCCAGCAAATCACTGATGGTTTGGCTGGAGGCCGAAGGATCGAAGACAGCGAGCAAATGGAAGCCGCCCTGAACAGAAATCTCAACGCCAGGGAATAAATGGAGTTCACGAAAGCCTTCAGGTGGATTACCGGCATCTGCCTGACGTTTCATGTCTGAGTAGGCGGCCTTGAGCCCATCTACCCATTCACCGCTGTTGTGATCAGTGACTGCCACACAGTCGATTTCGGCGGCCATGTACTTGAGCAGCCATCTTTGTGGTGTGAGTTCATCGGCGGTGCCAATCGCGGCTTGCCAAGCGTTCGTATCCTTTGATGCCGGGGTGTGAGTGTGGAAATCGAACTTCCACCAACGGGCACCGGCGTATGGCCAAGCCTGAATCATAGTCACTCCTTGTAGGTCATCCTAACCGGCCTGTTATCCAATGGCGCTCAGGTCCATTTTTTTGGGTGGCACTGTGCCACCGATCGTATCGCTCAATTGCCCGATTCGGCTAGTGATCGAAGGCGGCCCCAAATGCTTTGTATGGCGAAATCAACGACTGAAGCGCTCTACGATAGCCGTTTTCAAACTGCATACGGTGCACTTGATTCGGCCTTTAATTGGGGCGAAGGGATGATTCTTTTGGCGCTGGAAACGAGCGATTCGGAGAATGACATTCAGAACGTAGGATCGTGTCCCGGGAAGTGGTGTAACTGAACCAGCCGAAGGCGCCCTGCGGGCGAAAGAGGATGGTCATCGTGGTTCTTGGCTAACGTTGAGTTTGCGAAGACCAAACACTCACCAGAGAAACCACGATGACCAAGCCCACTATCGCATTGACCGAGTTGGTTGAGAAAGGGGCAGACGCTGATCTGCTCAAGCAAATGATCCAGTTCGTTGCCCAGCGCATGATGGAGTTCGATGTCGAAGGCCTGTGCGGCGCGGGCTTCGATGTCAAAAGCCCAGACCGGACAAATAGCCGTAATGGCTACCGTGATCGCCTTTGGCAAACCCGCGCCGGCGACGTTGACCTGAAGATCCCGAAGCTGCGCCAAGGCAGCTACTTTCCTGGCTTCCTCGAACCCCGACGTACCGCCGAGAAGGCCATGGCGGCGGTGATCCAGGAAGCCTACATCCAAGGCGTTTCAACGCGTTCGGTGGACGAGCTGGTCAAGGCCATGGGCATGACCGGTATCTCCAAAAGCCAGGTTTCACGGCTAGCTGGTGAGATCGATGAGCGCGTTCACGCTTTCCTTGATCGCCCGCTTGAAGGCGACTGGCCCTATCTCTGGATCGATGCCACCTACGTCAAGGTGCGGGAGGCCGGGCGCATCGTCTCGGTCGCCGTAATAATCGCCGTGGCCGTGAACACCGACGGTGGCCGCGAAGTCCTGGGCATGCGGGTTGGGCCGTCAGAGGCTGAGCCGTTCTGGACAGACTTCCTGCGCAGCCTCATGCGACGTGGCTTGCGGGGCGTGAAGCTTGTCATCTCCGACGCCCACGAAGGGCTCAAGGCGGCTGTTTCCAAGGTATTCAACGCGACCTGGCAGCGCTGCCGTGTGCATTTCATGCGCAATGCCATGGCCCACGTCGGCAAAGGTCAGCGCACCATGGTAGCGGCGCTGCTGCGCACGGTCTTCGCCCAGGACAGCCGTGCCGAATGCCATCAGCAATGGCGGTTTGTCGCCGATCAACTGCGCGAAAAGTACCCGAAGATCGCGACGCTCATGGACGGCTGTGAGGATGAAGTGCTGGCTCACATGGCGTTTCCCAAGGCACACCGGCAGCAGTTACACAGCACCAACCCGCTTGAACGGCTCAACGCTGAAATCAAACGCCGCACCGATGTCGTGGGGATTTTCCCCAACGATCCGGCCATCACACGGCTGGTAGGCGCGATGCTGCTGGAGCAGAACGACGAGTGGTGCCTGCAAAGACGTTACATGCAGTTGGAGGCCTTCGAAGCGGTCAGCGATAATCCACAAGCCAAGCTGTCAGCTGTGATCAACTAAACGGCGAACTCAATGGCCAGAGCCATGATGAGTTACACCACTTCCTGGGACACGATCAGAACGTAGGGAAAAATGCTGGATTCCCCTCATCGGTTTGGACCGATCCGATTAGCTATCGAAGGGTTTAAAATTGGCGTTCTAGAGCGTTTCAGGCACACCGAAAGACCTTGAAAGTCAAGACTGTAAATACTCATTACAGAGCATCCGCTTTGTCATGGCGCTTACGAATCAGGCCATGTCACGTGTAATGAGAATCTTACGTATGCCTACCAAAGCAAAAAAATCAGCTGCAAAAACCGCTCTGCCGTTTTCGTCGCCATTGACCCGAATCCTATTTCTCGCATTGGTTGTGTTGCTCCGGTCGCCGGGGCCTCTGATTGCCGACCAAAGCACCGTTATTCACCAATCGTTCTACTATTTTGAATCGATGCACAACGCAGAACACGCGACGATGGATACGACTGAGGCTGCAACTGAGGCGCAGCGGCGCGATGCGGAAGGTCAGGATAAAATTTCAGCGGCGCGTTTGGAGGCGTTGCGTCAGGAAGCTGAATTCCTGAAATCAGGCGCAAGCGCGAATCACCTGGATAACACGTCGAGCACCAAGAAGCCTCGACACTGACCGATCACTAGCTGAAGGATGAAGCGAAGCGCCCGTCCCGAATGAGTTCGGGCGCTTCAGCATGTAGCTCAGTGAATCGCCACGGGTTTCGTGGACACCTTCAAGCCTCATAATGAGGCCAAAATTGAGGTGCCAAAGCCCTCAGCTTTAGTGGTGAGTGTCAGCTATCGACCCATAGCTGCCCTTCACGAAGGGCAGGAATCGGCCCAGGCTGTGTGAAAACGCAGTAAATACATCGAAAACTCAGAGTCGAGCTGACTGCCTGTGGAATCAGCACGCGAGAGCGCGAATAGCCTCACCCAGCGAAAAAGACGTTTGCAGCGCTATATGGGCCGCGTCAGCGGCCCATATAGCTGTTTGCGGGCCAGCAAACAGCGGGGTTTACGCCCTGATCGCCTCAAGTAACCCTGCGATGCCGAAGATGCTCATCATTCGTTTGAGGTTGTAGGCGAGCACGTGAAGGCTCATTTCGGTGCTTACCCTCGGCAGGGTTTTGGTCAGGAAGTGGGTACTTCCCATCCAGAATTTGAGCGTGCCAAAGGGATGCTCCACCGTCTGCCGGCGAACCTTCATCTTCCCCGGATCATGCTCCAATCGAATCTGCACTCCTTCGACTACGGCTTCATGCTCCCAGCGCTTTAATCGCCGCTCTTTACCGGTCGTACACTGCTTCTGCATCGAGCAGCTCTGGCATCCTGAAAACCAGTAGCAGTGCAGTAGCATGCCGTCTTCCACTGAGGAATGCCGGCGCGTCAGCAACTGACCCGCAGGGCATCGATATTCGTCCGAAGCAGCCATGTAGATGAAGTCCTGCTTGCCGAATCGGCCTTCCGCTTTGCTGCTCGATGTCAGTGGTTTAGGTACAAAGGTGGTGATGCCAGCTTGCTCGCAAGCAAGGATTTCCGGGCCTTTGTAATAGCCTCTATCAGCAACCACCGTCAGCGCCTCAACACCGATTTCTTCCCGTGCCTGGTTAGCCATATTGCTCAGTTGCCCGCGATCATTACCAACGTTGGTCACCTCATGGGCAATGATCAGATGGTGTTTGTCGTCGACTGCTGTTTGTACGTTGTACCCAACTGTGCCGGAGCCTCGGCCGCTTGTGGCCATTGAACGGGCATCTGGATCGGTAAGCGAGATTTGCTGATCGGGACTGGCTTGAAGCTGCGCCTCGATGTCCTTGAGTTTTTGCATCTGCTGTTTCAGTTTTTCGACTTTGTCTTTCAACCGCTCAGTCTTGGCCTCGGCCACTTCCGGCGCTGCCCGATCCGCTGAATCCATTGCCGCTAGATAGCGGTCGATGCTCTGCTCGATCTGCTGCATGCGCGCCTTCACTTTGCCTTGAGTGAAATTGCGGTTGCGGTTATTCACGGCTTTGAATTTGCTGCCGTCGATGGCGATGATCGATTGGGAGAAGAGATTGAGGTTGCGGCAAAGTACAACGAACTGCCGGCAGACACTGCGAATGGCTTTACCATTGTCTCGGCGAAAGTCGGCAATCGTTTTGAAGTCAGGCGCCAATCGGCCTGTCAGCCACATCAGCTCGACATTACGCTCGGCCTCACGCTCAAGCCGGCGGCTGGACTGAATTCGGTTGAGATAGCCGTAGATGTAGATTTTTAGCAGCACTGCTGGATGGTAAGCCGGACGACCCGTTGCCGCAGGATCGACACCCTCGAACCCGAGTGTTCCAAGGTCGAGTTCATCGACAAAAACGTCGACTACCCGAACTGGGTTTTCTTCGGTGATGTAGTCGTCCAGGCACTCCGGCAGCAACGTGACTTGCGTCCGAGACTCACCTTTAATGAATCGCTTCATGATCGTCCCCGCCGCGATCTCGACGATCAGAAGGTTAGACAATCGCAGGCGTTTTCACACAGCCTGGGCCAATAGCGGACATTCACAAGCGAACGCCATTGACCAACAGCAGTTACCTACAGGCGGCTGGCGACCTACCTCCGAAAGGATAGCTCGAACTCACACTAAGTTGTTTGCTCTTCCGCTGCACGAGCAAAAGGCTCTGCTGCTTCATCAATGCAGAGGGATTCGTCAAAAAGAATGGCAGCCAAAACAGATTCAAATTTTTCTACATGTCTGACTCCCCCTCCGCTTAAATAGGAAATCCATAACTTAATGAGTTGTTCGCAGATCTCTTCGCCGATATCAAGAGTTCCCGCCAGAGCGTCAACCGCTTGCTCTATGCTACAAACTTCATCATGAACGTGGGCTGCCAAGCTTGTAAAAGCAGTTCTTGCATTTTTTGACCGTTTGGCTTGAATTAATGCTCGAATTGCAAAGCGAGATGCGAGCACTTCCGCCTTATCCAGCTTGCACACTCTTATCACCGCTTCGCCCTGGTGACTCAATCGCTTATATGTCCAATTTTCCGTGCGGCTAATATGATCGCTGTAACGATGTGAATAGGGATAAAACCATAGGATAGATCCAGGGGGGGGATAGTCATCATTATCATAGGCCAGAGAACGATCAAGAAGTGGGTCATGGCTCTTCTTGAATGCATTACATATTTTGCAAGTCACAATTAGATTGAGCGGCTCGAATGTAAACTGGGGATATCCAAATGTGTGTTGACGATGTTTGTCATCATTGCTTCTCCCCTTGTCCACAGTGCAGTCTTTTGTGGTGGACTTAGGGAGGATATGATCTAGCTCACGGTGACCCACCTCGTCAAGGTCGATTACACCTTGGCAGTAAGCACATCGATAATTCTGCAAGTCGAGTAATCTTTTTCGATATGCAATTACTTCGTCTTTAGCTGACCACGCTTTTCCTTTGTGACTGCGGACTGCTTCAAGCAGTGCATCATCATTCTCCGAGAAGTCGATAATTTCAAACATCCATATTCTCCTGAGACAGCCTAGTTTCAAGATCTTTTATAATGCTTAGTAGCACGTTTCTCAGTGGATCCGTGACCGGTAATGTTTGCAAATCTCGAGATAATTCGTTTTTGAACAACGTGTATTCGTCTACGGTGACCGGTTCACCACTCCTGAGTAACCCTAACGCAATATCCGCAGTTTTTGTAAAAGCTGGAGCTCGCGAAGACGGCACTTGGAATACTTCTTCGTAAACGTCAGACGCTCGCCACCCGAAGGTATTATTGACGGTTTTTGACCTTATGATTTGGCGTCCACTCTCATCAACACCGTGACTCACCAGTGCTTCTACTCGGCCCCACTCAGGGTCTACCCCTGATGCGATCAGAGGGGAGTGTGTGACGATGACGGCCTGCGCACCTTTAAACTCTCGCAGAATTTTATTTAGTGTTGGTACATAGGTCTGCTGCCAGATCGGATGCAGACTGTTCTCAGGTTCATCGACGAGAATCAGGCTTCCTTGCGTTATCTCTGCACATAGACCGGCAAAACCCGCGATCCAGCTCCATTGCCCTGAGCTTAGATCTTCTCCGTTGAGTTCCAAGTCAATTGAATAATCACGATCAGTATCATCTTGGATTTTGTAAAATGTGGTGCTACTAATTAGTAAAGCACCTGCTCGTATATATACCTCAAGCTCATCGCTTCCAATCAGGCACCCCTGAGGAAGTTGACTCTCTAGCTGAATCTGACCATCCTCAAAGACAAATACAGGAGGCTCATCAAAACTAAAAATCTTAACCAGCTCAAAAAAGCCGTAATAGGGAAGATTCATAATTCGCCCGAGCGCTGCCTCTAGCCTGCCACCGAGACTGTGAACATAACTCGAATCCAAAAAAGGGCGAAGGGAGGATTTATAAATACGTTCCATTGCTCGCTCGGGAAGGCCAGAGTTGAGGGCCGGTTCCTTTGCGTTAAATCTTCGCCCATGCATTGCCAATTCTCTTTCCAAACGCAGCATTATTCTTATTTTAGGCCTGAAACCAACCTCGCTAAAAATAGTGCTAAACAGGTGGGCTCGCCCAGCCAGTTTGTCAGCGTTTAAAAACAAAGCGGTCATCAATGCTCTTTCGCTGGGTGCCGTTCCCGCCATCCCATTTGATGCCCTAGGCCCTAGGTATAAAAATTCCTTACGAAAAACCTGCCTCGCTTTGGAGATAGATATGCCTAGTGAATAACTCCGCATCCGTGGAAATCTATCCAGCGGAGTTCCAGATATGCAAGTAATTGAGTCGGGAAAATATCCATCACCCCAGCTCGTTCCTTTGCTTTCAAAGCTTACTGCTTTCGCCCCGACTTTATTAGTCTCACCTGTCGCCGCATCAAGTATTTGCCTCAATATGAAGCTTTTCCTACTTCCGTTCTGTCCAATTAGAACGGAAGTCCAAGTATCAAAAGTAGCGATTTCACCTTCGTAAAGCTTTACTTTAGCATCTAAATTATTTGTGGATATTTCAAAAGAGCGCAGCATTTTTATCTTCCCTGTCTGGTGATGGTTTCTTTGATTCCAAAAATCAACAATTTCGCGAACAATTAATTTTTTCTAAAATACCCCTAGTTCATGACGTCAGCTTCTATTTGATAGCTACACTATTTACATTTATGAATCAGAGCACTACCGGGGGTGACTATTACTTTATTCGACGCAACAACGTCTTCGTACAGCATGCAACATTTTCCTCCCATTTGGATGGTGGAGCTCCGCAGACCGTATTTGCTCTTTCCACCGTCGTCATGAAGCGATGATTACTGAATTTTCCGTGATTTTCTAGAGAGAACGAACATCAGTTTGGTGTTTTGAGTCTATTGAAAATGGGCCTATGCTGTTGGCTGACCGCTAATTCTACGCAAGGCATCTATTGACAAAATGCAGGCGGCTACGATCGTACGCTCTGGTTCGATAACAACCGCTGATGAACGACAGCTTAGGGTCGAAAGCAGCCGGTCACGACAGACCACTTTCGACCCATTGCGGACGGTCGCGATGGGCTGCTTTCGGCCAAAAGCAGACCGCCCGATACGTCTAGAAAGCCAGCGGTGATTCACTTCCCTGCAAGATTGGGCCAGACTCTGCTTGTGACGTTGGAGATTTCCATTCGTCCACAAGGACAGGAAACGGTCCAGCCAACACATAAATAAATCCATTCCTCGCCAGTGCCAACCATGTCAATTACTCTCGATCTTGAATACACACCTCTCCATATTTTTAGTAAAAACCTAGTAAAAATAAAATATATTCAACACATCCAAAAGGATTTAAAAGATAGCGACGCTAAGAAGCTCGAGCTAAAAATACATTTCCTAAATCAATCATATGTATTCCAGTTGATCGCTTTTTGGCAAGTGTTTATCGAAGATCTTGCGAGGTATGGCTTTCGGCAAATCGAAAAATCTGAAGGTGGCCGCATATTAAAAACCATCGCAAAAAACAAACTCGACGAATCGCTAAATAAATTCAATACGCCGAATACGAAAAACATAGACGCTCTTTTCAAAGACGCCCTAGGTATAAGTAAAATTTCAGATCACTGGCAATCGCAAGAATTCACAAGAAATGAAGCAACCACAACGCTAAGCAAGCTTTTGGAAGCAAGACATAAAATCGCTCATGAAGGCACGGCATCAATCCCACTTTCCTATAAAAACAATTTCGAAAAAATGGAAACCCTAATGAAAATTGCCGAACTTACCGAGCATGCAGTTCTTGAAGAATTGAAAATAGCTCTCGGGCACGAAAACTAATTGGGAATCCCCAAGACTTTCGTAGGTGCATTTGAATGATCGCAACTGACTGATTGTTGCCTGACGCGAAGAGCCGCTATCGACCCAAAGCTGCCAGCGAGCTCAAAGGCGATCTTTGTGGGAGCGGGCTTGCCCCGCGAACACGGGCATAGCCCGTGCCAGGCAACTCCTTCTAATGGGCTGGCCTCTTCGCGGGACAAGCCCGCTCCCACAGAATCACTGCCAACCTCACCGGCAACTAAGGGTCGAAAGCGGGCAATTGCTGGCCGTGTAAACCACTTTTTTAACCTGTAAATCACCTAGGTTTACAGGTTAAAAAAGTGGTTTACACGCTACATCTTCCAGGCACTTTTTCAGCTGGGTTTTTTAGGCTTACCCGACTTCATTTCCTCCACATACTTCGCGAACGCCACCTGAGTTTCTCCAGGAGTGGCCTTGGGTAAAGGCTTTCGCCGCGGGGGTTTGGCGTGGGGGCTCTGGCTTGCTGATTCGATGTGCTTTATCGCTTTGCGCTCCTGCTCAGTCATGGAGGAGTCGATTGCCAGTGCAGTGACGCGTTCGTCTCGCTCCTGCCGGGCGAACTGCACAATGTTGGATGTGCGAGCAGCCGGCGCTTCTAGAGGACAATAGAGGTCCTTTCGTTTCGTCCCTCTAGGGCCTTCCACCGCTATCCGATACAACTCCTCTACATCTCTCCTGCTGCTTGAGTATTCCGTAGACCGGTAGGCCTGGCTTAGATCACTCAGCACGATGTGGCTTCTGCGGGCCTTGCGACACTCAATGTACGCAAGGCTCAGCAGGTGCACGGCCAATCGCTTCAGTCCGAAGGTCAAGCGGTAGAGCTCCGCAGCGAACTCTCCCTCATTGGCTCGTATCTGACCGCTGCTTACCCTGACGCACTCAGCGACGTATGCCTTCCAGTCAGGGCCGGCCGGATCGTCCGGCTGCATGACTCTGGGCTGGGTCAACAATCGCTGAGTATCCTCCTGATTTCGTCCCATGAGCTTATGTAGAAGGCTGTAATTGGCTAGGTAAATCATCGGCAGGCCTATCCGAGCCAGGGTCAGGAGTATATCGGTCACCACGGCAGTGGCCTGGCCTTTGACGATATGCTGAGTCTCATCCAGCAGCAGAAGTGATACGCCATGCCTGTGGACGATGCACCGGCATAAGTTCAACAGCTGGGATGCGTTCGTTTTCTGTTCAGTAGGACCGAAATTAAGCAAAAAATCAGCGAGCAGTTGTCTTCCGCGGGCTTTGTCGCGAGCGCTTGCGTACCAATAGGAGACCAGCGGTACTTTGTCCTGAAAATGGGTGCTTTCGAACTCTGCATTCGACGGAAGCAAACGCATCAGCGCCGCAATGGTCTGGGATTTTCCTACCCCGGCCAGGCCACTCAAGCAGATGGGCGCGACCTCCACATCCGGCGGGTTGTAGATTTTCGCCTGGTAGTCGCGCTCACACGTAAACACGCTTCGGCTGAACAGATCCGCTCGCCCAACCATTTCCTGGATGAAGGTCAGCGAAAACTGATTGGGCAGATAGATCTGTTTCAGCCTGTCCAATATCACCTCTCCCGCGATCATTGGATTCAATTGGCTGAGGTCGCCCAGGGGTTCAGGTTGAAGGGTCACACGCTTGCGGATTTGCTCGATCTCGAAGCATCCGTCAAACCGTGATTCGATCGCGGCATTCATTGCGATTTCCCTCTGAAACGAGCAACGTCTGCACTGTCACGCTTGGCAGCTGCATTCTTGGGCGCCCCACCAGGCTTCCGTACACCCCCACCCCACGTTTCGCCGGTGGCTTGCTCGAAACGATTTCGGTAGAACCATTGTGTCGCCGGAATTTCCTCTTCCAGATCGGCCTCGCTGTCGCGCCGCATTTGACCAAGCTCGCACAATTCTCGAAGGGTCAAATCGATCGTTACCTCTGTCGTCTTCACAGAGCGCATCACATCTAACTCATAAAGAACACCTTCAACCTCGATCCAGATGTGCCTCACACACATTGTCAGCACGTAGGCAGTGGTCTGAATCACACCGTGCCTAGCGGCGCGATCAAACACCCCGGTTGCAATCAAAGCTTCCGATCGGTATTTCCGTTTGTGCAGGTAAACGGCATCCCGGGTGATGCTGACCGGCGTGGGGGTCAAAAATGTTCTGACTGCGGTATCGAACTCCATGGAAATGGACGAGTTACGTCCTCGGGCATCCCAGTAATCCCAGATGCCTTGTGGTGTTGGCCTTACGCCCGCCAAGACCATGTCGTCATTAAGTCGACTTGTGGCATCCGATGAAGCGTTATCCATAACGACCCTCCAGAGCTCCCTGCGCGCCAGCGAAATGAAATTCTTATCGCTGAGGAAATGGCTTGGCTGGGCTGTCGGATGTTTATCCCGTGGATGAGAGGATTCAACCGTGGCTTTGGATTGGCCTGAGAAGGTAGGCGTCAGTTCGAACGCTCCAAGCCAGTTTATCTCTGGTAAGCAGTCGAAGGTCGCTCCTGGGCCTCTGTCAAAGATGATGTCACCCGAAAGCCCCTCACAAGCCCATTCTTCAGGATCCAAGACAAATCCGAAAAGCTCGAAGAATTTGACTTTGTTGATTGCCATGCAAAAAAGCGCCATCCGATAAGCTTCCATGGTTTCTCCAGCTTCGGAAAAACCGATTGCCGTGACTGCCCCAGAAAGTTCGCATGTGCCGCGTATAACGCAATAACCCTTCTGTGCAGTTCCTTCAATTAACCCCGCTGGGTTTTCAGAGATGTAATAGCCATCAAATTCAACGACTTGATTAACATTGGTCAACAGTTCGGAAAACTCACCTTCGGACCCAGAAAGTTTTCTACTATCATGGCGTCCCTTGAGCGCCAATGACAGTTCACGCTGGGGAACTCGTTTTTTTATCGCGTACCAAAACTGCCGACCAGTGGGGAAGGGTTTACCCTCAGGATGAATAAATTTATGCCCTTGTCCTTTTTTTGGGACAGATATACAGCCGAAAAACTTTGTAAGCACGTCGCTGCAAATCTGATTTTGAGTATTATGCTTGGATTTCTCACTAAGGAAGCCCTCAAGTATTTTGTCTCGCATTGTGCGGTCGGCATGAAATCCCCACTTTTTGCCTTTACGCGAAGGCCTTCCCAGCTTCTGCTTGGCGGCATGATCCTCACGGTTCCACCGGCCGGCTGCGTGTAACGGCGGCAACAGGGCCCATTTGTTTCTCCCGAACACAATGTAGGTTAAGAACCAAAGCCGCAGCCGGGTAGGGTTTTGCGGTGGTGATTGATCTTTCGCATGTGCGGCAATCTCTCGGGAAGGTTTGTCAGCAGACAGTATTTTGTTGGCACGATCGACTAGACCGGCGATTGCTAAGTACCTGCGATTGACTTTCTGGTCGTAACTCTCTTTAGCTGATTTCCGAAGTTCTTCAAGATGCTGAATCGACACGCCTTGGATATTCGCGAGCCAGGGAGGATACTTATCCGGAGCTTCTTCGATCAACAGGCCATTCTCAAGCGCCTCCTCAAACTCGATTCGACCGAAGGTAATCAGCTGTGCTTTCAGACTATTCTTAGCCTTACTGAAGAAGACCAGCCGAACCCGATTGTTGACTCCATCACTGAGCAAGAAATGATACACCTCACCTTTTTGCAGTGACTTATAGCCTTCGGGCGCAACAATGCGCGACCCCATCATCATGAGGAATACTCCTCAAAGAGCGAGCCATACACCGCCAAAACATCGGGCCCGTCTTTCTGAAGTGGCTGATCAATCAAAATCGGATCGAGTAGGCTCACCGGAAGGTGGCGGTACCAGATGTCCTGGTAGATCTGACAGATAAACTGATCACGTGCGCCCCAATGATCTGCATATTGGATAGCAATCAGCGCCGGTGGCACGCCTTCATCGACAGCTTCTTTCACCGCGCAGCTAAAATCCTCCAGCAAGCTGGGTTCTAGCCTCAGGGGAAGACCATGCATGGGGAACAGTAGCCCCAGGTTCTGAACGAGCGTGGGTTCGAGCAGGTCAAGGGATACCTGAACGGTTCTGATGCCGGCACTGCCGTAATAGGCTTCCTCAAGCGTTGCTCGAAGCTTAGCTTTCGTTCTGTCCTTCTTCTGCTGCGTCGGAGTTTTGGACTGGCCGCTCCTGCGTTCGCCAAAGGCATCTTTCCTATCCTTGACCGTCCAATTCAGTGCATAAGGTCCATTTTTTCCATGCAGGTAGAGCAATATGTCTCCCTGGTAGGGAAAAGCCATCCTCTCTCGTTGCCCATCGGAACCTTGTATTACGATCTCGAAGTGCTGGAAGCCAATCTCTTGCGCAATGTCGATTGTTCCCCGTACTGGGTGAGGGAAAACGCCATGCATCAGAGGATGCCCAAAAAGCGGATGCGAGCTGTTGATTGGCCAAAGCATCTTCTGCTCATGCAAATCAAACAGATCAGGATGATAGAGAGCCAACTGAGTGAATACGCGCTCTGGACGGGAGAGTGTATGGATAGTGCGGCCCAGCAAGCGACTGTTTAGCCGACTGGGTCTGGAGGTCTTCGGTGCCTCACCTGGAACCGCCATGATAGAGGGGGCGTATTGGTCCCCCCATTTGAACCCGGCTTGGCGTTCCATTATCAGTGCGAAGCGTTGTTGCGGAGTCATCTAAATTGTCCATTGCCACCGGTTTTGCCGATGGCTGGGGATAACAGGCAAGCCATCGGCCAAACCCTTGTACTGCGGGCTCAGGCCCTCTCACGGCGCTGTGGATAACGCCAACCTTCTTGTGGACGAACGAAGTCGTGCGGGGCTTGACGCCCCACATGCGCGAGATAGACAATGGATGGGTCAGGGTCTCTTTCTGACTTATCCACAGGGGGCCTGAGCTGTCACTCGGGCTCCCTGTTCTATCTGACTTTTCTAGCGCTGCTGCTAGTTATGTCATCTGAATTCCTTGGTCAGGTGGTGTAGCCGCATTCCGGCTACGTGCTCGGTAATAGTTATCGCTGTCAGAGGCGTCCGGCCAGACGCTGGGCTGAACTCGTTTCGCTTTAACCTTAAATTTTATCGCTCAGTTTTAATTTCTGACAACAGATTAGCGCACGCTATTTTTAGGCTGAAATCTAGAAATTAAACTATGCGACAACAAAATAGGTTTTTTACCTTTCTAATATTTATTTAGTTCTTAGCATTATTCTTAACCGGAATTTTCGAGGCTTGCGCTCTGCGTTTATGCTGTACACGGACCTCGGTCTGAGCTTGAGAAAATGCTTCCGCCCCGCAATGCGCCTTCTGGCTTTACCCGCGCTCCTATCACCAAGTGGGCCGAGGACGAGACTTTCTACAGCCTCTGTAGCCGACAACACGTTGTACTGAGCAGTCCCACCCCGTCGTCTACATCCGCCTGGCTTTTCGGCTCGCCAACAGCGTCTACCGCTCACGATCTTCCCTTCAACTTGGCTGCGCTGAACGGTGCAGCTGCAGCAAGCTGGGGAAGCCCTCGATTGATTATTTTTGAGCACACGATCTTGCCATTTTTCCTGCCCTTCCAATCGGCTCATCATGAAGTGGAAGCGATGCAGGTAATGGAAGGCGCAACCCTAGGTTCGCTGAAGTACAAGCTAGGCCTCCTTACCGGCCGTTTCGGCGCTGAGCATCCGTTGAAGGCATGCTCGCAGTGCATGGAGACAGACCTTGCTACCCATGGATTCACCTACTGGCATCTCTCCCATCAGTACCCAGGCGTTCTGGTATGTCCTACGCATCGGGAGATGTTGAGAGAAAGTTGCTACAACCGGCAGTGGTCTGGGCGCTTCCATTGGATATTGCCAGGTGAAAGCACGCTTGAGCCGACCAAGGTCCCCGCTCCCGAACCAACGCAAAAGGCTTTGGAGCAGGTCGCAACGGCGGTCTTGGATCTGGCGGTCTGCGGGCGTCGGCGGCGATTTCGCCCGGACCTAGTGAGAACACTGTACAAGACAGCCTTGGCCTCTGGGATCGAGCCCACAATGGACGCCTTCGCTCATCACTGCGCCTCGCTCCAACCGTTTCCAATCTTCGCTTCGTTACCGACGACGCTTCAGCAAGTGCCGACCTTCTGGGCGCAGCTCGTCCGCGACCGGCAGAGCCGCAGTCATCCGCTCAGGCACCTGGTCGCGATCACCTGGCTATTTGGATCGGTGAGCTGTTTTATCGAAGCGTACGATCGCGCTGTTGTACGTCTGGAGGTTCAGGAAAGGCCGGCGGACCACGAGGAAGCTGATTACCAATGCTGCAAATCCCGGTGCACAGAACTTCGTAACAAAACGCCGCAGACGCGCAGGCCGAAGGTGCTCAAGCTACCCATTCGCAACGACATCTTGGACCGCCTGGGCCGCGGGGAGCCGAAGAACGAGATCTGCGCGAGATTCGGAATCACGGTATCGACGGTAAACAAGCTGCTTCGTTCAGAGCCAGAAGTGAAGAGGACTTGGATAGAGCAGTCTCTAACGACCAACGTGGAGAAGCATCGATCCCTATGGATCGCCGCAGCAGCCACCCAACATAGCCATACTCCACACGACATCCGAGCCCTTGCCCCGGACATCTACGCTTGGCTCTACCGGAATGACCGTGAGTGGCTGCTTTCACGAACAGGAGAGATGCCCTCAGGACG
Source organism: Pseudomonas sp. M2 (assembly GCF_015751845.1). NCBI lineage: Bacteria > Pseudomonadati > Pseudomonadota > Gammaproteobacteria > Pseudomonadales > Pseudomonadaceae > Pseudomonas > Pseudomonas sp. M2. The sequence continues at coordinate 2,459,879 of NZ_JADOUD010000001.1, read as the reverse complement.
GCTGGGTAACCATTCGCGGGTGGACTGGGCGAAACGTGACGAGGACCTGCTCATCCAGGTCAGTCGCACCTTCATCGAACTGGGTAGAGTTGGCAGAGATGGCGAGGTCAGCCGTCGAGCGCTTTTTCTCGCCTGTCCTACGCTGGCCGGAGCCCTTGAAAAGTACGGCCGCTACCCACGCACACGAGCGTTTGTGAAATCGATAGTCCTTACCTAGCCGTGTCACGGTCGACCGCCATGTTTCGCGGCGTAATAAAAATAGACCATCCTCCCTTACTGCCGGTGGCGCATTTATGTTTCGCTCCCTGGCGGGAGCTGAATGCGAACTCTTAAACAGCAGCTCCGTCCAGTTGCCCCATATTCTGTCTGGTTCTGACACCCAGTCTGGGAACGGGAGGTAAGACAAGGTGTGACCTTTTGATCAAACGTCTCGATGGACTGTCGCCCTGCATACAACAGCTATAGTGATACAGAGAATCTAAATCACGGAATGCCGACTGACTAGAGAGACGCATCGATTTATCACAGGGATAGGGGCAGGAAAGAACTGCTATACCCATTGTATAGTCTTCCGTGACGTACCAAGCAGACTCATCGCCCATTGCTAAGTAGGTGCCCCATCCATTCTGAACCAACCTAGAAACGCCGTGCTCGCCGATGTCCCGCATGAATTCATCAATGTCGCCATAATGCGAGAAAATTGCTTTTATTATGAGCTCAAGAGAGCTATCTAAGTGCGCAGCATCATTGTCGACGGCTTGATCCTGCATGCGAATGGCCGCTAATTCGAGATCTTTTTCCAACCAGTAGATGTCGTGCCACGTGGTGACCCCTTCCGGCATCGTCGCCTGTACCTTGCGCCGCACAGCAATCACTGCAGGCACGGCCGAGATGTGGCGAACTGATGTGCAAAATGCATGGTTGAAGCGTGCTCGTTGGAACTCTGCGCCGTCACTATTCACGGAAGGTTCAACGTCCCACAAGTAATGACCATCACAGCCTCCCCGCATTACATCTAAACGATGCTTCGGGTCGCCCAATGAAAGGCCGCAATACGGGCAGTGCGTAAGCAACAACTTATTATGCTTGTGGCAAACAGTGTCGTTTCCAAATAGGGTATATGCCCGACGCCAATATGAGAATCCAAGCCTTGCTAGGTCTTCCTTAGCGCACTCAGGACAGTAACTTACATTTTTTTCGGCGTACGGCTCACCCTTAAACGGATAGAGCTTCCGCGAGTAGGAAATATCCTGTGAATGTTTAACAACGTAATTCACAGCGAGGGAAGTATGAAGGGAAATCAGCCGATCGAAACCATAGCTCCCACCCCAGCCCAGAAAGACTGAGATTTCTTTCAGATCAGATTTGAAGAATCGAACCTTATTTTGAAATTTCCGAATTTCGTCGACAGCATGTGAGTCCCAGCAGAGGAACAGAGTACGTTCCAAAAACGAGCGAATTGACTCTTCAGGCTGAATTTGCAAACGCGGTATGGAGAGCATGCTGAGACTGCTTGGATAACGTAACTGTGTCGCCCCGACCCACGCGACCGCGGCCCTTACAGGAGGCCGCAGTCGCGCATGACAGCTTTTATTGTCGCGGTACCGCTTTTATTGTCGGAAACCAATTTGTTGCTGATTAATAAACTTTGTCCCAAAACCTCTTGAAATTCGCGGCCTAGCGGGGAGATTGATCCTGGGGAAGAGAAAATAAAGGTTGTCACAAAGCATAGCTTTTCAAAAATTCTCGGGGTTTTCGTTTAATAAAGGTTGTCACAACAATAAAGGTTGTCACAGCAAAGGTTCAGCCACAGAAAAATCGCAGCAATGTACCGTGCAAAACCCCCAAAAAAATTATGATGGTATCTTTTTGGGATGGGTAACCCGTGTGGGCGCTCTTGCATCGTTGGATTTAGAGAATTAAAACTGTCGCAGGAGCCGGTGAGGCCTCTCTCCTCCGCTCCTGCGAGCACTGCCCCTCGATCAAACCACCCGTTGCTGTGTGACTGCGGTGCTCGCTACTTGATCGCAGAAACGTCAGTAAGCCAGGCATTCGACTCGGCTGAAAAGGTAGCCGGTGATGCTGGTTTTGACCGGCAGGCCAAGGCTAACCTCATGTGCGAGCTATACGTGATCCTTGGAGCTTTTGATGCCCCAACTGCAGTGCTGGATCAGGTGTTTGCTGCGGTCGAAGACGAAGAGCTTCCGTACTCCACTCTGATTCCATTCGAGAATGACAAATGAACAAGATCAATTGGTTCGCGGTTTCCAACCCAGACGGCAAGCGCTTTCCCGAGTGGCGCCGGTCGTTTGGCGTCAGTGACAGCGGTACTATATTTGTACCTGCAGCAATGGCGGGTGATGAGACGGAGATGAACGTAATGCTCTGTGCTTGCGATGACGGACAGAGCACGGCGGTGCACCTAGATCATCACTTTGTGCCCAGCGATTGGCTGAAGCGTGAGTTCCCCAAGCATTTGGAGCTGATCGAAATGATAGAGGTTCGTGCCCAGACCCCACTCAGTGAAATCAGTCAGCAAGAGCCAGCAGCTACTCAGGAGTAGCTATATAGACTGGCTTCAGGACAATTACGCCAGCGATGAGTTCGATGCTCTGGTCACCAACTGTGACACCGAGCTACCTCAGGACTTCCGGAGGTAGCTCGACGATGAAATCTCCTTAGCCGTGTCCCCAGGGTCCTAGCATTTCACTGTCATACGTAATGGCTGACTCATAGAGGTCGGCTCGAGGGTGGCTTCACCGAATATCGTACTCCGTAATGAACAAGATCGGACTCCTGTCTGCTTGTGTCAAACTATGTTGTGAGCGCCCACAGTCGCCAGCCCACATCACTATTCATTGGGAGAGCAGTCCACCCGCAAGAATGGAAAAAGTTCGTCTGGATTGCCGCATTCCCCGTTCAACTCCTCACAGGTGGCTTCTGCGAGCGACCTCGTGGAGTAGCTTGGCTTCAATCGTAATTTTTCCTGATTGTCGTAAATGTCGAATCCGCCTGATACGGTAGCGGCATAGTATCGAGAACCAGATTGGAAGCATTCTTTGTCGATCGGCACAGCCGGAACGATAACAAATCTCTTTTGCATGACGCGTGTCTCTCCAAGCATATACCTTAGTCTTAGTCCCAAGATTGAAAAGCATCAATATGACTCATCGAGACGAATCAATGACGCTTAGTGCCTCGAAGTATCACTATCACAAGAAATGACGCAGGATGATGTGGGGCTTTCTTTCTGACCGTGCTTGAGGTGGAGCCGTCAAGGCTTTGATATTGTGTATGCACCTTACCGGTACCTTGGCAACGGGCACTTCAAGATGATGTCCAGCAGTCTCTCTAGCCGTTTTGCCTCGCTCGACACGTTGGCATGGTTGGCCTATGGGAATGCGGCTATGAGTCCCCATGCTCTCCCGAGGTTGATTTTTGCAAAAGGAGCTGCCGGTGTTCGGTCACTAGGCTCAGGAGTAGGTCAATTGACCATGGCTTCGCGAGGAACTGAGCGCCTTCGGGTATGAGGTCCGTTTCATGTCTGACGCATCCGCTAGAAATGACTATCGAGGTTTTGGGATCCTGCTGGCTAGCGATCTGAGCAAGTTCCCAGCCATTCATTTGTCCGGGCGTTTCTACATCAGTAATGAGCATGGTCACTGGTGTTCGTTTGAGTATCTCCAAACCTTCGTCTGCTGTAGCTACGGCGAGAAGTAGAAAGCCCGAATCCTGCAGTACCTCAACAATCATTGATCGCAGAATTGGCTCGTCCTCGACGATCAGGAGGAGTCCGAGCATTTCGTGTTCCGATTTCATGTTTTTGGCTCTTGAGCTAGCAGTGGCAAGCAGCACCGGGGTGCCAATGACGACCATGACGGAGCGAGCACCATACGTTGACGCGCTAGGCCTCAACCAGCCTCCCTTCAAGAGATGACTGTTACCTGACGCACCACAGCGCGCTGTAATGGCATTTTGACTCCTAGTTTGAGTATAGAGTTCCTCGCTTTTGGAGAGCATACGCATATCAATTGGAGATAGGCCGGAGAAAGCCATCCACGGCTAGTCGCAGAAAGGTATCGGTGGCCAGGCGTTCGGTCAGCATGACATGTTGCTCGGTCGACAAGCAGTACATACTCCCCTGCTAGTACGTCCAGCTCTTTGTCAGACTCTGGCTTCAGACGACCTACATCAAGTCACTTACCGCAGCACCTGAGAAAATGGGGCCTGACCATGGCCGGAGGGAGTGAAATGAAAGCCCATGCAGAGCGCTTGTGGGATGTAGTCATCATTGGCGGAGGACAAGCCGCCCTGGCAACGGCGTACTTCCTGCGCCGGACAGATCTCTCGCTCATCATCCTCGATGCCGAGCAGGGCGCCGGCGGGGCTTGGCGACACGGCTGGGATTCGCTGCGGCTGTTCTCGCCAGCCACCTGGAGCTCCATTCCCGGTTGGATGATGCCGCCTGCTCAGGATGGCTATCCGTCTCGCGAACATGTCATCGACTACCTCACCCAGTATGAGGCGCGCTATCAGTTTCCGATTAAACGGCCGGTACGTGTCACCTCAGTCGAGCGCGTAGCGGGCGCGTTACGTGTCCATTCAGTGTCTGGCCATTGGGATGCCAAAGCTGTGGTCAGTGCCACAGGCACTTGGAGCAATCCGAACATACCTGCCTACCCCGACGCTGAGCTGTTCCGTGGCCAGCAGCTGCATTCGGCTCACTACGTTGAACCGCAGGCCTTCTCGGGCAAGCGCGTGCTAGTCGTCGGCGGCGGCAACTCCGGCGCTCAGATTCTCGCAGAGGTTTCCAAAGTAGCTGCTGCGACCTGGGTAACCCCTACCGATCCAGTTTTCCTACCTGATGATGTAGATGGCCGAGTGCTGTTCGAGCGGGCCACAGAGCGCTGGAAAGCGCAGGTGGAGGGGCGTGTAATTGAGCAGCCGGTCGGCGGGTTGGGCGATGTGGTAATGGTCCCGCCTGTGGTGGAGGCGCGTGAGCGAGACGTTCTGCACGCGGTGAGACCCTTCGTTCGTTTCACCCCTAACGGCGTGGTCTGGGCAGACGGCTCGGAAACCGCAGTGGATGCAGTGATCTGGTGCACCGGGTTCAAACCCGCCTTGGGACACCTCGCCAGCCTTGGGGTTGTTACTGAGCAAGGACGTGTAGAGGTCGAAGGGACCCGATCTGTGAGTGAGCCGAGACTTTGGTTGGTGGGCTATGGCGAGTGGACAGGTTCTGCATCAGCAACCTTGATCGGGGTGACCCGCACTGCCCGCAGTAGTGCAACTGAGATCGAGCAGTTTGTGGTGAAAGCGGAGGCCTGATGGCCTCCGCATTTCCTCACGGATCAGTGCGTCTGCTGTGCCATTTCGCTGTGCCTGGGCAGTGCGATCGAGATGAGCGCGGCAGCCAATACGAGGATGCTGGAGACCCACAAACAAGCTTCCAACCCATAGGCTTGGAATACCCAACCTGACAGCAGCGTGCCGACCAAGCGCCCGAGGGCGTTGGACATGTAGTAGAAGCCCACATCCAAGGACACGCCGTCTTCCTTGGCGTAACTGACGATCAGGTAGCTGTGCAGCGATGAGTTCACGGCGAACAGCACGCCGAACAGCATCAACCCGCCGAGCAAGACTACCTGCGCTGACCAGCCTGCCGCCAGGCCCACGGCAATGAGCGCAGGCAGCCCGGCCAGGGCGATTGCCCAGATGAAGGCTGCTCGACCATCGGGGACATGTCCGCGCTTCTTACCGGTGATATGTGGAGCAAACGACTGGACGATGCCGTAGCCGATGACCCACGCGGCCAAGAAACCGCCGACCAGCCAGAAGTCCCAGCCAAACGTAGAGCTCAGGTACACCGGCAGTGCCACAACAAACCAGACATCCCGCGCACCGAACAAAAACAGCCGTGCGGCCGAGAGAATGTTGATCGCCCGGCTCTTGGACAGCATGTCGCGGAACTTCGGTTTGGCCTTGGCTTTGCCCAAGTCCTTTTTCAGCAGGATCAAGCTGCAGATCCAAATGAGGGCCAAGGCTGCTGCCATGGCCAGCACCGCCAGGGTGAAACCGAGCAGCGCTAGCAATGCTCCCCCGAGGAAGAAACCCACACCTTTGAGGGCGTTTTTCGAGCCCGTTAGGATGGCCACCCATTTGTAGAGGGTGCCTTGCTGGCTGTCCGGTACCAGGAGCTTGATGGAGCTCTTGGCGCTCATCTTGTTCAGGTCCTTGGCGATGCCGGAGAGCGCCTGGGCGGCCATCACCCACGGCACCGTTAGCGAGGCTGCTGGTACCGTGAGCATCAGCAGGGCGACAACCTGCATGCCAAGACCGATGTTCATGGTGCGGTTGAGCCCCAGGCGGGCGCCGAGGTAGCCGCCCACGAGGTTGGTGATCACGCCGAACACTTCGTAGAACAGGAACAGCGCCGCGATCTGCAGCGGCGTGTAGCCCAGCGAATGGAAGTGCAGTACCACCAGCATGCGCAAAGCGCCGTCGGTAAGGGTGAAGGCCCAGTAATTGCCGGTAACCAGCAGGTACTGACGCACTTCCGCAGACAGGGCTGACAACGCCTTCATGATCGCCATTTACTCCGCTGCGCCGACCAGGCGTGCTAGTTCAACCGCACGGTTGGCGTAGCCCCACTCGTTGTCGTACCAGGAGTAGATCTTCACTTGGGTACCGTTGACTACGAGGGTGGACAGCGCATCGATGATCGAGGACCGCGGATCGGTGCGGTAGTCGATGGACACCAAGGGGCGTTCTTCGTAGCCCAGGATGTCCTTCAGCGGTCCTTCGGTTGCGGCTTTCAGCAGCGCGTTGACCTCTTCAGCCGTTGTCTCACGTTCCACTTCGAACACGCAGTCGGTCAGCGAGGCGTTGGCCAGTGGTACACGTACGGCGTGACCATTCAGCTTGCCGCGCAGCTCGGGGAAGATCTCGGCGATTGCGGTGGCAGATCCCGTGGTGGTCGGGATCAGGCTCATGCCCGAGGCTCGGGCGCGACGCAGGTCCTTGTGCGGTGTATCCAGAATGCTCTGGGTATTGGTGAGGTCGTGAATGGTGGTGATCGAGCCGTGGCGTATGCCCAGGTTCTCGTGAATCACCTTGACCACCGGGGCCAGGCAGTTAGCGGTGCAGGAAGCGGCGGTGACGATACGATGCTGCGCCGGGTCGAATAGGTGCTGGTTGACGCCCATCACCACGTTCAGTGCGCCTTTCTCCTTCACTGGAGCGCAGACGACCACACGTTTGACGCCTTGATCCAGGTAGGCCTGGAGTACGGCTACCGACTTCATCTTGCCGCTGGCCTCGATGACCAAGTCGCAGCCCGACCAGTCGGTGTCCGCGATGGTCTTGTTGGCGGTGACCTTGATGCGCTTGCCCTCGATCACTACCGCGTCGCCCTCTGCGCGGGCTTCACGGTGCCAGCGTCCGTGGATCGAATCGAAGTTGATCAGATGGGCATGGGTCTCGGCGTCACCGGCCGGGTCATTGATCTGCACAAACTCGAATTCCGGCCAGTCCCAGGAGGCGCGAAGCGCCAAGCGACCAATACGGCCAAACCCATTGATACCTACTTTGATAGCCATGTTCTTGTTCTCGAATCGCGATTAGCGAAAGGTCAGAGGGTGTCGCTGAACTGGTTGATATACCCAACGTGCGCAGGGTTCTGGATCGCACGTGGACGCAGGGCCTGGACCTGGGAAACAGCTTCCTGCACAGGGATGCCGCACTCGATCATCAGGCGGGCGGCAAACAGGCCGGTGCGGCCAGAGCCGCCCTTGCAGTGAATGGCGATCGTCTTACCGGTCATCACCAGCTCTTTCAGGCGTTCCCGGTGAGCCTTCCAGGCGGCCGCAAACGGCTCACCGGGCGCTTCGTCATCCTCGACCGGCAGGTGGAACCATTCGAGGCCCAGCAGTTGGCACTCCTCGGGAAGCAGATCGATCTCGTTCTGCAGCAGTTCTTCACTCGGCATCAGGGTTACCAGCGCGCTTGCGCCGGCATCGTGCAACGTTGCCAGAGCCTGAGATACCGATGTCTCCTTGGTACCTGGGCACGGAGTGAAGATCAGCTGGCCGACCAGTTCGGAATTAGCCAACACTGAATACGGGTGCAATTGCATGCTCACAAAGCCTCAAATGGATCGTTGATTGACACGCTTGGATAGTTCTTCAGCCGACTCTTTACGTTCGGAGTAGCGATCGACCAGGTAGTCGGAGCGATCACGAAGCAGCAGGGTGAACTTCACCAGCTCCTCCATTACGTCGACAATACGGTCGTAGTACGAAGAGGGTTTCATGCGACCCGCCTCGTCGAATTCCAGATAGGCCTTCGGCACGGACGACTGGTTAGGGATGGTGAACATGCGCATCCAGCGGCCGAGGACGCGCAGCTGGTTGACCACGTTGAAAGACTGCGAGCCGCCGCAGACCTGCATCACCGCGAGGGTTTTGCCTTGAGTGGGGCGCACGGCGCCCATGCTCAGTGGAATCCAGTCGATCTGCGACTTGAACACGCCAGTCATCGCGCCGTGGCGCTCTGGCGAGCACCAGACCATGCCTTCCGACCACAGCACCAGGTCGCGCAGCTCCTTGACTATGGGGTGGTCATCGGGCACGTCATCCGCCAGTGGCAGCCCGGTCGGATTGAAGATCCGCGTCTCGGCACCGAAGTGCTCCAGCAGGCGTGCCGCTTCTTCCGTCAGCAGGCGGCTGAACGAGCGTTCGCGGGTCGATCCGTACAGCAGCAGGATGCGAGGGTTATGGGTGGACTTTTGCTCGACTGCCAGTTTGTCTGCTGTCGGCAGGTCGACCAGATCGTTGTCGATATTCGGGATATGGTGTTCGGTCATGATTTACTCCTGAGTCAAGGCGCCAGATGGCTGATCGAACCAGCGGCGCTTGAGCCACAAGGCCACGCCCACCAGGGAGATCAGTACCGGCACTTCCACCAAGGGCCCGATGACGGTGGCAAACGCGACCGGCGAGGCAAGGCCGAAGGTGGCGATGGCCACGGCAATGGCCAGTTCGAAATTGTTGCTCGCTGCAGTGAACGCCAGCGCAGTGGTACGTGGGTAGTCAGCTTCCAACAGCTTGCCCATCCAGAAGCTGATGAAGAACATCACCACAAAGTAGATGGTCAGCGGGATAGCGATGCGCAGCACATCCAGCGGCAGTTGCAGCACCATGTCGCCTTTCAGGCTGAACATGGCGACGATGGTCAGCAGCAACGCCACGAGGGTCAGCGGGCTGATCTTCGGGATGAATCGCTCCTGGTACCAGGTCTCGCCCTTGCTGCTGATCAGGATCTTGCGGGTCAGGAAACCAGCCAGGAACGGGATGCCCAGGTAGATCAGCACCGATTGGGCGATATCGAGGAAGCTGGTCTCAATGACGCTACCTTCAAGGCCAAACAGCGGCGGCAACAGCCCCAGGAAGATCCAGGCGTACACGCTAAAGAACAGGATCTGGAAAATGCTGTTGAAGGCGACCAGACCCGCCACGTACTGGTTGTTGCCACCGGCGATCTGGTTCCACACCAGCACCATGGCGATGCAGCGTGCCAAGCCGATGAGGATCAGGCCGGTCATGTACTCAGGCTTGTCGGAAAGGAAGACAACGGCCAGCCCGAACATCAGGACCGGGCCGATCACCCAGTTCTGGATCAGCGACAGGGCAAGGATGCGCTTGTCCTTGAATACCTGTGGCAACTCCTCGTATTTCACCTTCGCCAGAGGTGGGTACATCATTACGATGAGGCCAATGGCGATGGGGATGTTTGTCGAGCCTACCGACAGGCTATTCAGCCACGCAGGCAATCCCTGGAACAGGCTGCCCAGACCAATGCCCAGGCCCATGGCCAGAAAGATCCACACCGTCAGGTAGCGGTCTAGAAAGGAAAGTCGGCTTTTGCTCATGGTGGATCTCCCTAAACGTCAGAGCGTTCCGATACGGGCCAGCTCGGCCTTAAGCTGGGCGGCATCCAATTGTTCGAAAGGCAGCGCGAGGAATGCATTGAGGCGTCGTTTGATCTGCTCAAGCGTGACGTCGAACGCTGCGTCCAGTTCGGCGGTGTTGCCCTGCTGGTCAGAAGGGTCAGAAAGCCCCCAGTGGGCTTTCACTGCTGGTCCGAAGAACACGGGGCAGGCTTCGCCAGCGGCCTTGTCGCAGACGGTGATGACAAAGTCCGGTGCCAGCTCGGCATGCGCGTCACTTGACTTGCTGCTGAGGCCCTCGGTGGAGATACCAGCACGCTGCAGCGCGGTGATGGACAGCAGGTGCACACCACCCTTTGGCTGGCTGCCGGCGCTGTAGGCCTTCATGCCGGCCGGGGCCAGATGATTGAAAACAGCCTCGGAGAGGATGCTGCGGCAGCTATTGGCGGTGCAGAGGAACAGAACTTTCATCGGTTTTTCTCGGCAATGATCAGCAGCAGGAGGCGACGCGTTGAGGGCGGTCACCCATTGTGTCCAGTCGTTTAGTGCTAGCACTCAGCCATTCGCGGTTGGCCTCCAGCGTCGTCGCCAGGACCTCACGTACCCAGCCGGGAAGCGATGGATGCAGGCGGTAATAAACCCACTGGCCCTGACGCCGGTCTTCCAGCAGGTCACACGTGCGCAGTTGCGCCAGGTGGCGGGAAACCTTGGGCTGGCTTTCTTCCAGCGCGCAGGTCAGTTCACAGACGCAGAGTTCTTCCTCGCGAGCGATCAGCAGCATCATCCGAATGCGGTTCTCGTCGGCGAGGCATTTGAAAACCTTGGTAGGTGTCAGCGAGTCAGTCATAGCAATTCTCAGTGTTTAGTTTTCACGAGGACGAACATTTTGATGCGCTCATGAATCTCGTGAAGCTTGCGTCGGAAGGCATCGTGTTGGTCACTGGTAACAGGGTCTTCGAAGTTCCACGCCAGAACCTCGCCGAGGGCAGGCAAAGTAAGGCACTCATGGGCTGCCTTGTCGCAGAGCGTAATCAAGTAGTCGAACCGTTCCCCTGCAAACTCGTCGATGGACTTGCTGCGTAGAGCCTTGGTATCGATATCGAGATATTCGAGGGCGTCATAGGTGCGCGGATCGACTTGGCCAGGCTGGGTACCTGCGCTAAAAGCTTCGAAATGCACAGGGTCTGTGTGCCGGAGCAAAGCTTCGGCGAGCTGGGAGCGAGCGGCGTTTGCGGTGCAAACAAACAGAACGCGGGTCTTGCCAGTCATCACTTGGCACCCTGAGTGTATATGGTTTTTCGAATATACGCTTTTTCGAATGTGTCGCAACCCCTCGATGATGGGTGGCTTTACATGTGCGCGTTCATGCACATATATTGGCTGCATGACGACCAACCAAAATCTCCGTGCTCAAGCCATCGAAGCCGCCATCGAGTCGCTAGACGAGACCTTCTTCAAAGCGCTTTGCGAGCCTTCCAGAGTCGCGGTTTTCAAGCGCGTACTTTTGCTCGGCCGGGCGGATGTCGGCGAAATCGCCAAAGAGCTGCCACAGGAGCGCTCGGTGATCTCCAGGCACCTGCAGGTATTGCATGACGCCAAGATCGTGAAGGCCACCAAGGTGGGTCGGCAGGTGTTCTATGAAGTAAATGGTGGGTCGATCGTCGAGCGACTGGAGGGCCTGCTCCAGCGAACCAAAGGTCTAGTATCGATCTGCTGTCCGTAGTCCGGCCTTTTTTTGCCTTTAAATATGCATGAGTGCGCATATATGAATGAGTTGGATCGCGTTCTGGATGTGGTCGTTATCGGTGGTGGGCAAGCAGGTTTGGCGACTGGCTGGCATTTACAGCAGCACGGCTTGGATTACCTCATCTTGGATGAGCAGACATCCCCGGGCGGTAACTGGCGTAACTACTACGAAAGCTTGCAGTTGTTCTCACCATCGGAGTACTCAGCGCTGCCGGGGCGAGCGTTTCTTGGCGATCCCAAGGACTACCCGGTGCGAAATGAAGTGGTGCAGTACCTGGAGGCATACGCCGCCGAGTTTCAGCTCCCTTTTCAGGGCGGTACCCGAGTGGTGGCGGTCGTACAGAAGGGCAAGGCATTTGAGGTTCGCACCGCCAACGGAGCGAATTTCACTACGCGTGCTGTGGTAGTGGCATCAGGTGGCTTCAGCCGTCCTTTCATGCCTGACATTCCTGGGCTAGAGAGCTTTTCAGGACACTGTCTGCAGATAAAAAAGCAGCTCCGAAGAGCTGCTTTTCTGCCCTACTCCCCCTTTTTATGCTTGTGGGGTTTCAGGTCTGGGTGATCCTTCTGCTTCTCAGGCGTGACCCGCTGCCTCTTGTCCGGAGTGCCATCTTCGTTGGTGCGTTTAGGGCCTGGCTTGATGCTCATGCAAATTTCCTTTTCCGCTTGGGTTGTTGAGTACTGCTATGTAGTTAGTCGAGCTTCTGGCTGCTGTCAAAGCAGCTCGATGTGGAATCGCTATCGACCTCACGTGTTCAGCCCGTTGCAGCATTAGAGGCCTGAGTAGGTGCTTCCGGTCAAAGTCTTGCAAGGGGCAGTAAAATCAAGAGCTGAGCGATACGAGGATGTCTGGACGTTCATCATCCCGAGTACGGTGTGGAACAGGTTGTCGTGGCTCAGTGGCGAGCTCGTCTGTGCTTTCAAGCAGCCCACATTGAGGCGTTCGCTTTTCGCGAGAGAATCAGACATCCAGAGCACCAATGGCACCTTGGTTTGCTCATCTGGGGCCATCGCATAGGGCAGCCCATGCAGGTAAAGACCACCCTCTCCCAGTGACTCCCCGTGGTCCGAAACGTACATCAGCGCAGTGTCGAATTTGCTGTTCGCGGCCAGAATATCGATCAGCCCAGCCGTGACGTAGTCGGTGTAGAGGATCGAATTGTCATAGGCATTGATCACTTCCTGCTGCTCACATTTGTCGAGCTCATTGGTCTCGCAAACCGGCCCGAATTTCTCGAACTGCGTGGGGTAGCGCTTGTAGTAGGCCGGGCCGTGACTACCCTTGTAGTGGAGCACCAGGACTGCATCGCCTTCCTGACGCTTGATGAAGCCCTCCATCTCAGAGAGCAATACACCGTCCTTGCACTCGTCGCTACTGCACAGCTGAGCATCTGCGTGTTGGGTAGCCTTGTGGTTTGGCACCCGATCACAGACCCCTTTGCAGCCCGAATTGTTATCAGCCCACATGATACTGATGCCTGCGCGCTGAAGCACATCGAGCAGCCCTTCGCGGCTCTTGGCCAAACCGTCCTTGTAATCATCCCTACCGACGTCCAAGAACATGCATGGCAGCGAAACCGCGGTGGCGGTGCCGCAAGAACTCACATTCGAGAAGCTGATGACATTGCGCTTTTCCAGCTCAGGATTGGTATCGCGGGAGTAGCCATTCAGGGAGAAGTTGGCGGAACGTGCGGTCTCCCCGACTGCCAGTACCAGCAGCTTGGGTTTACGAGCCGCTCCCTGCCTGGTCACCACGGCGTCGGTACCGATGGAGGTCAGCGCTTTCGGTGTGGCCAGCTTGCGTTTCAGGTAACCATGACCGGCAGCAAACAAATTGGTGGGAACCAGAATGAGCCGGATCTCCCGGTTGTTGCGTAGGAGGGAGGCATAAGATTGGTACTGGCTCAGCACGATACCAGCAAGGGCTACCAGTGCGAGCGCCAGGACGATGAGTCTGCTACCCAACGCGTTGGTCCAGGGCTTGCGTCGCAGGGGCACCAAACAGATCAGGTAGACGGGCAATACCCCTACCATTGCCACCCAAAGGCCAAGTTTCCAGTTCAGTAGCTCAGATACCTCACTGACGTCGGTCTCCACGACGTTGGTGAACATCGTGTAATCAATGACAATTCCGTAAGCACTCATGAAGTAGCTGGCTAACGCCGCGCTGATCAGCACTAGACATAGCATAGGTTTTGCGAATCTTGACCATGACCCCAAGCTAAGTACGGTGAACACCCAAACGAATACCACGACTGGCAGGCTGGCGGCGAGCGGCCAGTTTACTTCCTCGGTGTTGAATGCCAGGCGCCAGAGCACACGCCAAAACTCAGCGTTCGCGAATAGCAATAACCAGAAAGTTACTAGCGCGATGAGTAAGTTGGTGCTGATGCCTTCCTGTCTAACATTGCGAATAGCATGGATCCATTTACTGAACAGGGTATGAATGGATTTAGAAGGTGTCATTATCAAACTCTAAGAAGCTGCTCATCCATGGCGCTGGTCATGAATAGCCGGGAGCTAAATGGCAAGCCTCCGACAGACATAGCGAATCAGGGCGTAGAGAAGGTCTGAGACCTTGGTCCCTTTAGCCTGAGGACGCTTAAGATGTGTGAGGCATGGGATGATGAGAAATAAACTCTCGCCAGGCGCATTATTTCCGCTACACGATAACGTCATGATGACTTCGCGATTACAATGCTGACATGATCGCGATAATGACTTTTTTGATTGGAACTGCCCAGGCTATGATAAAAAATGGATAGGTCTGACTCTTTGGGTGGTTAATGCCGCCCGATTAATTAAATTAAAATTCACAAACAAACCAGCTACGTTTTGCCATACGCTAATTTTGAACCTTTACTTTAACTTAAAAGTCATTCTAGCGAGCAGAACATTTCTTTCACCTTTGCCCGTGCTGATGTCACCTGTCGATGAGGGACGAATACCATGAGTTTTCTCAAAAATTTACTGGGGGGCCACCACGGCCGCGGAACCCACGGCGGTGGCAAGCACCACGGTAGTGGGCACTGGAGTGATCGACATGACCGGCATGGTCGTTATGAGCAGCAGCAAACCTGCGACGGTAATGACCAGGTGATTGGGGGTGGGCGCGCAATAGCTCAAGCCCCAGTCAAAGATCTGCAGACTTGCAAGCACTGCCGGACCGCGAACGCCCCGTCTGCACGCTTTTGTCTAAACTGCGGAACACCACTATCGAGTGATTGCACGGCCTGCGGCTCGTCCCTGACAGCAGGAGCAAAATTCTGCAGCCAGTGCGGCCAGGCAACCCCTTAGCGCTTGGCCACACTGGAAATCCAACGCGACCACCACCCTGTGGAAGGAGAAATACGTGGGATCGAATCATGATCATGGCAGCGCCGCGGTTCGTGAGGGGCATCAGAAGAAACTAGTCATGGCATTGGTCCTGACCGGTAGTTTCATGATCGCTGAAGTGATCGGCGCATGGATTACCGGCAGCCTGGCGTTGCTGTCGGATGCGTCTCACATGTTCACCGACACAGCCGCTTTGGCAATTTCGTTGATTGCGCTTCAGATCGCCAAGCGGCCGGCGGATCAGAAAAGAACCTTTGGCTATGCGCGGTTGGAGATCCTAGCCTCCACGTTCAACGCCGTGCTGCTCTTCCTGGTGGCGATGTACATCTTGTACGAGGCCTACCAGCGCTTCTTCATGCCAGCGGAGATCGCCACCGGGACAATGATGTGGATCGCGATTGCCGGCCTGATCATCAACCTGATTTCAATGCGACTGCTGGCATCTGCCAGCAACGAGAGCCTCAACGTCAAAGGCGCCTACCTCGAAGTCTGGAGCGACATGCTCGGATCGTTGGGTGTGATCATCGCCGCCCTCATTATCCGCTTTACCGGCTGGACCTGGGTCGACACGGTTGTCGCCGTAGCGATCGGCCTTTGGGTATTGCCGCGGACTTGGCAATTGCTTCGAGAGAGCTTGGGAATTCTTATGGAAGGTGTACCCCGGGGACTCAACGTGGCGGCAATCGAGGCCACGATCCTCAAGGTCGACGGCGTCACGGATGTCCATGACTTGCACGTTTGGGCCGTCAGCAGCGGAAGCAACGTGATGACGTCGCACGTGGTCGTCCGAGACGCAGCAGATGGAGATGCTGTGCTAGCGGCCGTCGTGGATGCAGTCAGCGACGCGTTCGAAATCCATCACTGCACCATTCAGATCGAGCGCGCAGCTTTCCACGAGAACGTCCCTTCGCCGTCGCATTGATCGGCCGGTAGACACCTGATCAACACACCGCCTTCAACGTCGGGGGTAGTGTGGTCGAGGATGAGGTAAGGATGGATTGGCGATAGCAGAAGCACTTCATGAGTGCCTGGTGAATGATCCCGGCAGACCCATTCCACTAGCTCAAGTAGGTTCAGCGATGTCTTGGATCATCACGAAGTACTTAGTCACTGCCGCAATAGTGGTGCTCGTGTCTGAGCTGGCAAAGCGCAGTGACAAGCTGGGCGGCTTGGTTGCCGCCCTGCCATTGGTCACCGTATTGACGCTCATCTGGCTTTACTTGGACAACCAAAGCATAGAGAAGATTTCCAACCATGCGTGGTACACGTTCTGGTATGTGATTCCAACGCTGCCGATGTTTATCGCATTTCCGGCACTGCTGCCCAAGTTGGGCTTCTGGCCGACACTTATCACCAGCATCCTCATCACTATGGCAAGCTTCGGAGGATTTGCCCTGCTCCTAAGGCGATTTGGCATCGAGTTGCTATAACCCGGGTGCAGAAAGCACTCGGTGTCGCTACCGGTTGTTGATGCACTCACCTTACGAGGTAGCGAACCATGTGCAGTTCGCCCTTGGAGTCCTCGTAAGTCATCATGCTTCTCACATTCCCGCAGTACCGAACGCTAGGCGAGACATACACCAGCTTGCCAGCGTCCAAATCCATACCGTAAGCGTAGTCTTAAAGCTCGGGAATGGGTTTCTTCACGCTCTGAGCATAGCGTTCTGTAGCCTTTCTGGCCTTTCTGGCAGACTGCTCAAGATCGTCGTTGATCTGAACGCTACTTTGGGCATTTTTCGGCAGTGCAGAGAAAGCATGAACGCAGCAATAGCCGATATAGTTGCTTTCATGAGAAGTCCATTAATAAAAAAAGCGCCCATGGCGGGGCGCTAAAATTCACCTTACCAAAGGAGCGTATGGTTCCAAGGTGAATGCATTGGCGTGAGCAGGGTTCCGTTACTCCCGCCATGCTGCTTCAGATGAGACTGGTCCAAAGCAGCGCTGCCTGTGTGCTGTTGTTAAACTAGCAAAAGCGGCTAACGATAAGATGATTGTGAAATTACAATTTGGACATGTAATAGTTTGTAAAGTAATTATCCTTGCTCAAGTAAGATGAAAAGCCAAGCATGATCGCCGGTTGAAGCCCGTTTCAATGGGTAGAATGATCGGTGGCTTGTCATCACTCGTAGCTTGAGCTTGAAGGATTAAACGCCACAAAGCAGAGCAGCTTGGCAGAAACACCACCCCTCTCGGCCGAATTCGCTTGTCAGGCGTGAAGGCTGCAAACCGCTGAAGGCCACAGAATCCGCTAAGCTCACTAGGGAGAGCCGTCATGACTGTCAGCAATCTTGCGGCTACATTACAAATTTGTAGGATTTCGCCGCGGCCAGCGTCTTCGCGTTAAGATTCAAGCGTCCTCAGGTGACCCCGGCGTATGGACAAAGGTAGCGACTTCCAGATGCCATGCATATCAGCCGAACCTTCAAACTGCCTGCAACCATAGTCTTGACGGATTAGGCAAATCCTTCCTCACACCTTGAGATAAGTTATGCGCGTTCTAGTTGTGGAAGACGAAATTAAAACTGCCGAATATCTTCAGCAGGGCTTATCCGAAAGCGGGTATGTCGTAGATATCGTGCACAATGGTGTCGACGCCCTGCACTTGTTCAATACTAACGTCTATTCATTGGTTCTGCTGGACGTCAACCTTCCAGGCATCGACGGTTGGGACCTTTTGGAAACCATCAGGAAAACCAGCCGGGTCCGCATCATCATGCTAACCGCCCGCGGTCGCATCAACGACAAGCTCAAAGGCTTGGATGGCGGCGCTGACGACTACCTTGTCAAACCCTTTGAATTCCCAGAGCTGCTCGCTCGTATCCGTTCGCTGCAGCGGCGTGGTGATGAATTAGTCGAGAAGAGATCGCTAAAAATTGCCGATTTAGAACTCGACTCAGTGCGCCATCGCGTTTTCCGCGCTGGCACACGCATCGATCTCACCACAAAGGAATTTACGCTCCTGCACCTGCTGATGAGCAGGACGGGCGAAGCGCTGACTCGTTCTCAGATCATTTCGTTGGTCTGGGACATGAATTTTGACTGCGATACCAACGTCATCGATGTCGCTATCCGGCGCCTTCGCTCAAAGATCGATGACCCGTTTGAAACCAAGCTCATTCACACGCTTCGTGGCGTAGGGTACGTTTTTGAGGAACGCGCATGAGGCCTTTCAGCCTGGCTGCAAAGCTGGGATTAAAAGTGGGGTTGATGAGCGCAGCGTTGCTGCTTCTATTCGCCACCTTCGGGTATCTGATGGTAGGCCAGGCGCTAGAGCGTAATGCTCGCAGTGACCTGGAAGTCAAGATGGCGGGCATGGCTCACAACCTGTCTATGATCTCCGACATCTCAGGCGTCAACGCAGACGCACATCAGCTTGTGGATCTGGTGATGGGCCACAACAACCTGTACGTCAGCATCTTCGAGTCGGCGCAGAGTGAAACGCCTCTTCTCTCGATCGGCTCGAAGCAGGTGAACGTGGAGGTGCACAAGTTCCAACCATCCGCACAGCCGAAGGAGCATGAGTGGCGCGACACCCAGGACCGCCCCTTGCTGACAGCTTCTCGCACCATGAGTTTGGGCGACGGAACCGAAGTCAGTGTCTACATGACCATGGACCAGTCGTCCAATGAAGCGCTGCTTGATGCATTGCTCACCTGGGCCCTGATGATTTCCCCGCTCATCATCGCGCTGATCCTCGCAATCGGCTGGTGGACAGTCCGCAGAAGTCTGCTGCCTCTGACCAAGTTCCTGAAGGTCGCTTCGAAGATCTCCACCGAGAGCCTTGACCATCGTCTGCCGACTAATGGGATGCCGGCAGAACTCAAAGAGCTCGCCGACGGTATCAACATCATGCTGGCTCGCCTGGATGACGGAGTTCAGCAGCTCTCGCAGTTTTCTGACGACCTTGCTCACGAACTGCGAGCGCCGCTTTCCAACCTGATGGGTAAAGCCCAAGTTGCGCTAACCAGAGAACGATCGCTTTCCGAGTACAGGGAGGTGCTGGAGTCGTGCACAGAAGAGCTAGACCGCATGAGCCGCATGGTTTCCGACATGCTGTTCCTTGCTCAGGTCAGTCATCCGGCATCCATGGTGGAGTTTGAACCCGTGTCCCTAGTCGACGAGGTTAAGCGAGTGTGCGATCTCTTCAGCATTTCGGCAGAGGAAGGCGAGATCCAGCTGCAGATCTCTGGCAGTGATGACGTGGTGCGCGGGAACCGCCTGATGATTCAACGCGCCGTCTCGAATCTGGTGTCGAATGCGATTCGCTACTGCCCTCGCGGTCGTACGGTCTATGTGAAAGTGCAACACGGTGGTAGCGGCACGACCTTGAGTGTTGGCAACCCGGGCCGCGGGATCGCCAAGGAACACCATGCGCATTTGTTTGAACGGTTCTACCGCGTGGATAAGAGCCGAGCACGAAGCGAAGGGGGGACCGGTCTTGGCCTTGCCATCGTGCAGTCGATCATGGGCCTACATCAAGGCTCGGCGAGCGTGGAAGTGACCGAGGAAAATTTCACTTGGTTCCACCTCCACTTCCCGAAGCCCAGCTAAAGCAGCCAACAATGACCGCTGATTGAACCGCGCTCACTTGCAAAGGCCCGTCAATCGACGGGCCTTTTGTCTGATGCAATGCATCAATGCCTAAGCACCACAGGGTCCATGGGCGACCGCAGAATTACCGACTTTATAATCTTTTGCTCTTCTGGATTAGCGTTTCTTCACAGGTGGGAGAAGTATTGGGCATTCACTTTTTCCTGAGCGCTCACACTGCCGGCGGCCTCTATGGACTGCATGGTCGAGTACACATAGATCAGTGCCAGTATGAAGAATGCTGTCGCCACTACCATGACATAACGCTTAGCCAGCACCGTTAGCTCCAGGATCGAGGCATCCGCTGATTTGTCGCGACAGTAAGCTCCGAAATCAGCGGTTGGATGGCGGTCTCGACGCCACGAGCGGCAGCGGAATATGCCTCTGCAGCAGCGCGTATGGCGACCTCTTCGGCATTGGACCAGGCTTTCTCAGCCTTTCGCACCTCCTCCTGAATCTGCCTACTGACGAGATCAACCTCCTCCACAAGCTCACTCGACTTTTCCAGAACGGCGCTGCAAGCCCTGGTTTGGGAAGCCAGCTCATCGAGCTGAAAGGTGAGTTTTTCAGTGCTTCGACGGAAGTCACCGATGGCAACAGCCAAGGCTCAATCTCATTCATGGCTATCTCCCCGAGCGGCCGGTAACGCCGCAGTGGTTTATTTGTTTAGATATCAACGTGACCCTCGACACAAGCGAGATAGACATGATCCTTCCAGGTTTGCAGATTTGGCGCATCTCGCCAGCCGCCTAAATTACGGAATTGTAATTCTTGACTCACCTTGTCGTTAGCTTCGCGCTCCTAAACTACAAACCAACAAAGGCCGCCAGTCAGGCAGGCCTAGTGAGAACCGAGGCACACAATGAAATTTGCTAAATCTATCGCTATTGGCAGCCTGCTGCTTGGTCTCGTGAGTACCGCTTACGCTGAAGGTGGTTACGAGCGAGCGAAACAGTTCCAGGAAAACTTCCGAAATGAACAGGCTCGCCTATGGAGCGATGACTCTTCGGATCAGAACAAACAACAAATTGCCCAAGAGCAAAAGAAAGAAAGCAAGAATGGTAAGGAAAAAGCTGATAACTAAACGGCGGTTAAATAGGACTTTAAATGACGAAAGCAATCGACAAAAAAGCCAGGGTAAAACCTGGTTTTTTTTGTGTCTGGAATTTTACCTTCGTTTGTACGAGGCGTTTCCGCATTACTGTCTCCGACCAGACCTTCGGTACCTTGCTTGGCGTCTTTCCAACGGCACAGCAACAGCTGACTGGCGTTCGCTTCGGTGATCTCGACACACCCAGGTTGGCAGGCAGCTCAGCATTGCTGTCGAGTAAGCGCCGGGACAGGTAGAATGAGCTGTCACGAGGCCACTTTGCTGGGTACTGGATGTTTTCGGACTTCTCGCTGCTGTAGAACTCCGAGGAATTCGAGCGGCGACCAGGGTAGATCAGAGGGGCCGATTGAGCACATTCAACCAGGCCTGAACGACATCTCGCTGGTTCTGAGGCCTCTGCATCAACACCCCGGCATAGATGATGTCGACGCCGATGATTGGCAGTATCAACGCTCGCGGCGGCGCCCTGGTGATCCTTCGGCCAACCTCATTGATCCGACCGGACAGGAGCAACGCCGAGACAGGTACAGAACCAGCGGCAGCCAGTCGATCAGCCCTAGTTTTCCTGCGAGCGCTCCGGCTCCGAGCAGGGCACCACAGATCAGCGCGAAAACCAGCTCGGTGTTCATGCCAAAGATGCCGTCGTGCTCATGGCTCAGCCCTTCATGCTCTGCTTGGTCATCTGGGCGTTCAAGCGAACTTTTCATAACTCGTCCCTTCTGGGGGGCAAGACTATAAACTGCCCTATGCAGTTGGAAGACATTACTGTTGTGTAGTTGAGATTTATTTCCCAGCTAACCCAGGGGCAGTCATTAAAGCATCTAGCCTAAATGACGTTCATCGAGCTCAATAAAAAATGCCAGGCACTGCCTGGCATTTATGAATTCTCTAAGTATTCTACTCACAGCAATTACTACTTGTTGTTGATGCATTGCGAGTACATGGAGTAGCGAACCGTCTTAAGCGTACCCTGAGAGTCCTCGAAGGTCATCAATCGCGGGTAAACTTGGCAGGTGCGCGGGTCTTGGGACTGACGCACGAATTTCGCAACATCGATCTTCATGCCGTAATTGTAGTCCTGGATCTCCGGCATCGGTTTGCCATTTCTCTCGGCATAATTCGCTACAGCAGTCTGATGCTCCTTGATGTATTGCAGCTGCTTGCTTTCAGAGTAAGTATAAGCCTGCGAAGCCATCGAGAAAATAACAAGTGCAGCAGCAACGATTAGCTTTTTCATAGGAACCTCTCAAATTCAAATCATCTCGGGCGTAACTTTAGCAACGCAGAGGCATCACCGGCATGACGAGAAACTTACAATTTTGAAAGGTAAGTGCATCTATTTCATATAAAACAAAAAACCCACAACGCGTGTTGTGGGTTTTTTGTATCTGGGGGAATCAGCTTACGGCTTCTGCCTCGTCGCCGTCTTCATCCTTGCGATGTGCCCAATGATACAGGGCCGGCAGGACCAGCAAAGTCAGCGCGGTGGAGGAAAGGATCCCACCAATTACCACTGTAGCCAGAGGCCGTTGAACCTCCGCACCGGTACCGGTGGCCAAGGCCATTGGGATGAAGCCCAGGGACGCCACCAAGGCTGTCATCAACACTGGTCGCAGTCGGGTGAGTGCGCCTTCATCGACTGCCTGCCTGAGCGTTCGCCCCTCTTCTCGCAATCCGCGAATGAAGGCAATCATCACCAGGCCGTTCAGTACCGCGACGCCGGAGAGTGCGATGAAGCCTACCCCTGCCGAGATCGAGAGCGGGATATCACGCAGCCAAAGGGCCACGACCCCGCCAGTGAGAGCGAATGGAATACCGGTGAAGACCAGCATGCCGTCCTTCAGGTTGTTGAACATCAAGAACAGCAAGGTCATTACCAGCAGTAAGGCTACCGGAACCACAATCTGCAGGCGCTTGGCTGCCGACTGCAGCTGCTCGAACTGACCGCCCCAACTGGTCCAGTAGCCTGCTGGAATTTCCACCTTCGTTGACAAGGTAGATGCCGCCTCATCAACGAACGACCCAAGGTCACGGCCCCGGACGTTGGCGCTTACAATAACCAAGCGCTTACCGTTCTCGCGGCTGATCTGGTTCGGGCCCAACTGCAAGTCCAGCTTAGCGACCTGCGAAAGTGGAATGAAACCGATCTGATTAGCGCCCTGAGCCGCATTGGCAGGCACAGGAATCAGCAAACTAGACATACCCGCGACGTCGGTGCGTACAGCCTCAGGCAGGCGCACCACCATGTCGAATCGGCGATCACCCTCGTACAACGTTCCCGCTGTACGACCACCCACAGCAATCGCGATCGAATTCTGCACGTCCGCAATGTTCAGGCCGTAGCGTGCTACTTTTTCCCGGTCGATGTTAATGGTCAGCACTGGCAGACCTGTGGTCTGCTCAACCTTGACCTCCGAGGAGCCTGGTACCGCTTTGAGCGCTGCGGCGATCTTATTGGCCGTGCTGTTGAGCACGTCCATGTCGTCACCATAAACCTTCACCGCAACATCGCTGCGCACCCCGGAGATCAGTTCGTTGAAACGAAGCTGGATAGGCTGGGAGAGTTCATAGTTACTGCCCGGGACACTGGCTGCCGCCTTTTGAACCTCGGCAATGAGCTCCTCCCGCGACTTGTCGGGATCGGCCCATTGGTCCTTTGGTTTGAGCATGACGTAAGCATCGGAGATATTCGGTGGCATTGGGTCAGAGGCGATTTCAGCCGTACCGGTTCGGCCGAACATACGCTCAACTTCCGGTACCTGCTCGATGACTGCTTTTTCCAAACGCTCCTGCATGTCCACCGACTGGCTGAGGCTAGTACCAGGTACGCGCAAGGCTTGAAGAGCGAAGTCCCCCTCACTGAGACTTGGGATGAACTCGCTCCCCATGCGACTGGCAAGTACACCGCTGAGAACGACCAGTGCTACTGCTGCGGAGAAAGCGATATTCCGATGCCCAAGCACCCACTGCAGCACAGGCTCATAACGCAGCCGCGCAGTGCGCATAACAACGCCCTCTTCCTCCTTGACCTTGCCAGTGACGAACATGGCGATCGCTGCCGGCACGAAGGTAACGGAGAGGATCATTGCACCCAATAGCGCCATCACAACGGTGAATGCCATGGGGTGGAACATTTTGCCCTCCACGCCGGTGAGGGCGAAGATAGGCAGGTACACCACCATAATGATCAGTTGCCCGAAGATCAGTGGCCGACGCGCTTCGCGGGCAGCAGCAAAGACCTCATGGAAGCGTTCGGTTTTGGTGAGCATACGGCCATGTTTGTGCTGCGCATGTGCTAATCGACGGATCGCGTTCTCCACGATGACCACGGCCCCGTCGACGATGATGCCGAAGTCGAGTGCGCCCAAACTCATTAGGTTGGCACTGACCTTGTTATTGAACATCCCTGTGAAGGTGAACAGCATGGACAGCGGGATCACCATCGCGGTGATCAACGCTGCACGGATGTTGCCGAGGAACAGGAACAGAATGGCGATAACCAGGATCGCACCTTCAACCAAGTTCTTCTTCACCGTCGCAATGGCTTTTTCAACCAAGTTGGTACGATCGTAAACGGTGACCGCAACCACGCCCTTTGGCAGAGTACGGTTGATGTCCGCAAGCTTCGCTGCGACAGCTTGGGACACAGTGCGGCTGTTCTCACCGATCAGCATGAATACTGTACCGAGCACGACCTCGCGGCCATTCTCAGTGGCAGCACCAGTACGAAGCTCCTTACCGATGCTGACGTCGGCGACGTTGCTGATGCGAATCGGTGCACCATCCACACTGGTGATTACGATGTTGGCGATGTCTTCGATGTTGCCGACTTGGCCCGGTGCACGAATGAGCAACTGCTCACCATTACGCTCGATGTAACCGGCGCCTACGTTGGCGTTGTTGCTTTCCAACGCGGCTACCAGATCATTCAGGGTCAACTTGTAGGTAGCCAGGCGCTTCGGATCCGGCGCAACCAGGAACTGCTTGGCAAAGCCACCGATGGTATTGATCTCTGCCACGCCAGGTACGTTGCGCAGCTGAGGCTTGATGATCCAGTCCTGGATTACCCGCAGGTCGGTGGGCGTGTAGGGCGTACCGTCTTCTTTGACCGCGCCCTCTTCGGCTTCAACGGTCCACAGGAAAATTTCGCCGAGGCCGGTTGAGACCGGGCCCATGACGGCATCTACGCCCTCTGGCAGCTGTTCCTTTGCAACCTGTAGCCGCTCATTGATCAGCTGGCGGGCAAAGAAGATGTCGGTGCCGTCCTTGAAAATCACGGTCACCTGAGACAGGCCCGAGCGAGACAGCGAACGGGTCTGCTGAAGACCTGGAAGACCAGCCATGGCCGTTTCAACTGGAAACGTGATCCGTTGCTCGGTTTCCAATGGGGAATAGCCAGGCGCTGCAGTGTTGATCTGCACCTGGACGTTGGTAATGTCAGGAACGGCATCGATCGGCAGCTTTTGGTAGCTGTAGATGCCGATACCGGCCATGATCAGGACAGCGATCATTACAACGATCCGCTGTTCAATGGCAAATCTGATGATACGTTCAAACATAAGAAATCATCCTGTCAGTTCGCATCAGTGACTGTGCTCGGCAGAGGCTTTGCCGAGCTCAGACTTGAGTGTGAAGCTGCCATTGGTAGCCACTTGAGCGCCCGCTTCGATGCCGTCCGTGATTTCCACGTACCCACTGTCACGGCGGCCCAGCTTTACTGGGCGGGTGTCGAAGCCCTCGGCGGTGCGTACGAAGACCGATGGTTTGTCCTCAACGGTCTGCACGGCGTGTTCCGGGACAGCCACCGCCACGCGATCAGTCTGGGACGTGACTGCGATGTTCACGAAAAGACCAGGACGCCAGGCCCCGTTGGGATTGGTCAACGTAACGCGGACGGTCGCTGCTCGGTTTTGCTCGCCCAACAGGCTGCCGACATAACCCACCTTGCCCTCGACCTCCACGTTCATGTCAGGTGAGGAAACCTTCACGGCGCGGCCGGTAGTGACCTTGGCCAAATCGGAAGGCGGTACAGCGAAAGTGGCCCAAACTTGGTTAAGGTCGGACAGAATAAAGGCGTTAGTCGCCTCGCTGACGACTTCCCCGACGGTCAAGTGTTTCTCCACCACTACGGCGTCAAAGGGAGCCCTGAGTTCGTAACGGTTACCGCCTACCGAATTGACCGAGGCACCGATCGCGCTGACTTTTTGCTTGGCGTTGGCCAGAGAGATTTCGGCTTCCTGCAGCGCCTGGCGAGCCTGGAGGTAGTCCTGCTCCGCAGAAATCTTGTCCTGCCAGAGCTGCTTCTCTCGGCTAAAAGTCACGCGCGCAAGTTCGACACGACGCTGAGCGGCTTGTTGCTCGCTGCGCAGGTCAGAGATCTGCTGGCTGGCAATCACCGCAAGGACTTGACCCTTCTTGACGGACTCACCCAAATTCGCCTGGACTGTTTCGACAACGCCTGGAACGCGAGGAACAACGTGCGCAGTGCGGTCCTCGTCAAAACGAATCTCACCCGGGAAGCTCACGACGGTTCCCAAATCACGAGGCGCTGCCGATTCCAGAGTCACGCCAGCTGCTTTGATCTGTTCAGCACTAAGGGTTAGCTTACCTTCTTCCTCACCGCCCTCTTCACTGTGGCCCTCCTCGCCATGACCTTCTTCACCGTGCCCATCTTCACTATGCTCCGCTTCACTGTTCTCTTTGTTAGCTGATCCGGCCTTCTTGTCATGGCCATGACCATCGTCAGCACCATGTTCTGCGTTAGTCGCCGCTTGTTGATCGGAACTGCTGTTCCAGGCGAGGCTGCCAAATCCAAGGATTGCCACAGCGGCTACCGCGAGGGCGATCTTGCGTTTGTTTTCCATTGCTACTCCTGCTGATCGTAGGCACCGGCAGGTTTAAACGCCGAGTGCCGAGAAAAATGTATGCCCCGTTCAGCGTGCGCCGGCGGTCGAGCCTACTTCGCCATAAACCCTTTCTACTTGCGCACGCGCATTGGTCGCCGCTGCCAGCGAGTCGAGATACTGGCCACGAGCAAGGATCAAGGTGCGCTGGGCGTCCAGTACTTCGATAAAGCCGAATTTCCCCATCTCGAATCCGCGGGTTGCGGTATCCACGGCCTGCTGGGCTGAGGGCAGAATGGTCTTGTCGTAGGACTCAACTTCTTGCATGGCGGTGGACCACTGGTTCAGCGCGGTTTGGGTTTGGGCGCGCAGTCTCAACTCGACAGCGTTACGCAGGTCGCGGGCCTGATCGGCACGTCGAGAAGCGGAAAGAATGTTGCCTTGGTTACGATCAAACAGCGGCAAAGGCATGGACAGACCAACGACATTGACTCGCTCGCGCACCGAGCGGTCGTACTGGCTACCCACGCTTACCGTGAGGTTTGGAATACGCTGAGCTTTTTCTGCGCCAAGCGAGGCATCGCTCTTATCAATCTCCACCACTGCCTGCCGCATTTCCGGAGTCTGATCGAGCTTTGCCAGCAACTCTTCAGTGCGCGGCGGCAAGCCAGGAGACAAGGTTGGTGATTCAAGGCGATCGAATATGGTCACAGAACTCCCCGTGACTTGGGCGAGTTGCTGGTAAGCATTCGCTTTTTCCGTTTCGGCGCGACGGACCTGCAACCGGGCTTCAGCCAGTTGAACCTGGGCGCGGGTAGCCTCCACAGGTGAAGATTTACCTGCGCGAACTCGACCATCGACAATGCGAAGGCCGCGCTCAGTAAGTTCAAGGGACTGTTTAGCGAGGTCGAGTCCGGTTTGGGCTCGTAATGCAGCGTAAAACGCCTGCACGACGTCTGCACGCAGACCATTCACGCGTCGGTCCAGTTCCAGTTGTGCAACACTCTGGCCGTATGTGGCGACATCTACGCGGGCTCCCCGCTTACCACCGAGCTCCAAGGTCTGACTTAGCGTAACGGTCGTTGTGCTGGTGTTACGCCGTGTGTCCTCCATCTCATACGAGATTTCGGGGTTTGGAATCAGCCCGGCTTGCTTGCGCGCACCGTCCGCGATGCCGATTTCCTGACGTGCCGCCGCGAGGTCTGGGTTGGCATCCATTGCCGTCGACAGCGCTTGGGGCAAGCTGATGCTTTGGGCAAATGCGGTGGGTGCCAGCAACCCGGAAATCACCGCACAGAGAGCGGCAATTTTCCACGGTGAGACGTAGGTCTTGGATAAGACATTGCGGTTATACCGGAGCACTTTCTTGGTCCTCGTGCACAAACTTCGTTAGCTTGGCCAGAACGCCGAAATAGCTGCCAAGCCCCACTGGATTAGGTGATGGCACTCTAAAGAGCGGTAGCTATCAGAGGGGTGGCTAGAAAATTACAATTTCGTAAGAAAAGCTTGTAATGCCCGAAAACGCTGATGACACAGTCGAACCACCGAATTTCATTGCGAACGCGAGAGATGGCTAGCATGCGGCGTCAATGACCAAAATAACGACCAGATGACGAAATTGTAATTTTCCTATCACCATCCCGTTATCTTCCGCCTGCAAATATGAGCTCGGCGCTACGCGAGGCGCGCCGTCGGCTCAGAACTTATAACGACACCCGCGCCGGAAAACATAATAAAAACTGCCGTAAATCAAAGGAGCATCGGATGAAAATCAAAGTACCACTGTATTTGGCGGCAGTTTCGGCGCTGTCTGGAAGCTATGCAGTTACTGCTCAAGCTGAAGATAAGCCCGAAGGTTTCATCGAAGGTAGCAGCCTTACAGTGCTCAACCGCAACTTCTATTTCAATCGTGATAACCGCGACAGCTCAGCCCCCACTTACAACAGCGGCAAGGGCAACACCAATGGCTACTCCGAGGCCTGGGCGCACGGGATCATCACCAAATTCAACTCTGGTTTTACCCAAGGGACGGTCGGCGTTGGTGTTGATGCCTTTGCCATGATAGGGCTTAAGCTCGATACTGGTGACGGGCGCAACGGCGGTCGTAGTTCATTCGACGTCATGCCTGTTGATAACAAAGGCGAAGCTCGCGACGAATACACCAAGGTTGGCGGGGCGGCTAAAGTTCGCTTGTTTGATACGGTCGTGAAAGTGGGTGATGTTTTCCCGTCGACGCCAGTTGTTGCATCAGGCGACTCGCGCCTGTTGCCTGAAAGCTTCCGCGGTGTGACCGTTGAGAACACCAGCATCCAGGGCCTCACCCTGCAGGGTGGCCGACTGCATGCGATGAGCCAGCCGGTCTCCAGCAATCTGAATGATAACTTCGCAACTTTCTACGGTGGCCCGGTTAACTCGCCTTGGGTAGGCTACGGTGGCGGTGATTACGCGATCAACGATAACTGGACCGTGAGCGTATACGCCAGTCAGTTGAAAGAAGTCTGGAACCAGTACTACGCTGGCACCAGCTTCGCCTATCCACTGAATGACGACCTTGCGCTGATTGGCGGCTTCAACTATTACAAAGCCGTGGATGAAGGGAAGCAGCGCCTAGGCGAGTTTGACAACGATATCTGGAGTGCCAAGGTCGGGGTCCGTTACGGCGCTCACACCCTGGCCCTGTCGCACCAACGCAACAACGGCGACGATGATTTCGACTACCTGCGTCAGTCAGACTCGATTTTCGTCGACAACTCTATCCAGTACAGCGACTTCAACTCACCGAAAGAGCGTTCCTGGATGCTGCGCTACGACCTGAACTTCACCAGCTATGGCATTCCTGGTCTGACGTTCATGACCCGCTACGCCAGAGGCTCGGGCGCAGACTACTCGAACGCCAACCAGTTCTACATGCGCACCGACGCCAACGGTGATCCGCTAACCAATCAGAAACGTTGGGAGCGTGACGTAGAGGTTAAATATGTCGTGCAAACCGGTCCAGCAAAAGACCTGTCCTTCCGGTTGCGCCAGGCCACCACGCGTGCCACTGCATTCGAATCGGATCTGGATGAAACTCGTGTGATCATTGAGTACCCGCTTTCGATCCTGTGATTCTCTAAGGGGATCAGTTTATTCGTAAACTGGTCTCTTCAGAAAAATGTGCATTACGAATTCACCTTGAGTGGCTTAAGTGCTCCTTTGGTAAAAGGTGGATATTTGGCGCCCTTTGGGCGCCTTTTTTTTACCTAAAATTCAATCAACCGTTCGAGTGTACGCATTGCATGCCGGTGAAACTCATGGCTGCACCAATGACCAGTTTCCTCGACATGAGTAACTTCGCCGTCATCTGAACGGAACAAAGTCAACACAAAGAAGAAAACAACCACATACTTCATAAGGTCAAATTACCTATTGGAGAGAGGGCCCGCACCTGTCAAACCCAAACCGCGAAAAGATATACCTCCAGACTATCAATCATATTACCTGGAAATTACAAATCCGTCATTTAGGCCCCACCCCGCTCAATTTGATTTACCATTCCTTTCAATAATGCCGGCGCGCGTGCGCGGTTAATTGCTCAGTGATATCGAGACAAAATCCCATGCGAATTCTGGTAATTGAGGACGAAGTAAAAACTGCGGAATATGTGCGTCAAGGCCTTACAGAATGCGGTTATGTCGTCGATTGCGTGCATACCGGGTCAGATGGGCTATTCCAAGCCAAGCAACACGAATACGAGTTGATTATTCTTGATATCAATCTGCCAGAAATGGATGGGTGGCAGGTACTTGAGCTTTTGAGGCGTAAGAATTGCCCCTCCCGCATCATGATGCTCACGGCGAGAAGTCGTTTGGCAGATAAGGTCCGGGGTTTGGAGAACGGTGCAGATGACTACCTGATCAAACCATTTGAGTTCCCAGAACTGCTAGCCCGGGTTCGCGCCTTAATGCGCAGGTCTGAACACCCTGCATCTGTGGAGATCATTCGTGTCGCTGACCTGGAGCTAGACCAGAGCCGTCACAGGGCCTTCAGGGACGGCCAGCGTATTGATCTGACGACGAAAGAGTTTGCACTTCTGCACTACCTAATGCGCAATACCGGCGTGGTGCTCAGCCGCACACAGATCATCTCACAGGTCT
This sequence comes from Pseudomonas sp. M2, assembly GCF_015751845.1. Classification (NCBI taxonomy): domain Bacteria; kingdom Pseudomonadati; phylum Pseudomonadota; class Gammaproteobacteria; order Pseudomonadales; family Pseudomonadaceae; genus Pseudomonas; species Pseudomonas sp. M2. Next base: position 2,429,171 of record NZ_JADOUD010000001.1, on the reverse strand, counting down.
GGGATATGAACTTCGACTGCGATACAAACGTTGTAGAAGTGTCGGTTCGAAGACTTAGAGCCAAGATCGATGACCCTTTCGAGACGAAGCTGATCCATACGCTTCGCGGTGTGGGCTATGTGCTTGAGAAGCGTTGATCGCCCGCTACTTAGTCATGAAAACAGAGCCAGGGATCATGCATGTAAGTCGAGCCATACTGTTTTTGACCCTTAGCGCGCGTTTCCTCACTAAACGTATGAGGTGTGCTGGACATGAGGTATAGCATAGATTATCAACAGGTAACGGAAGGCCAAGCGTATGCCAGAGCTGACGCACGCTCAGCGGACATTGTTTTTAACAGCGCCATGGCTTACCTCTGATACTGTGCGCCGGCGATGAGGTTAATTTCCCGACTACAGCACCAAGCAGGCTCAGTCGCCGCTCAACGATGATGGCGCCCGCCGGCTTTTCTGGTTCGTTGCAGGGCTACTCACGGTCATTGCCTTCGTCATGACCACCCTCTCTGTGCATCTTCTCACCTCGCTCAAGGAACTTGGCCTTCCAACGGTCACGGTGTTGGCGGTGGGGATGGTCATTGGGCCGGCCCAGGTGGTGGCAAGAGTATTGGAGTTCTCGCTTGCTCGGCATCTTCACCCAACCTGGTCGGCCGTGCCGGCGTGTTGGTGAGCTTCATCGGCATCTGCTTATTCATTCCTGGCGTGCCTTGGCTGGCATTCCCTGCAGCAGCGCTGTAGGGCGCCGGCATCGGGATTCTCACTATTGCCAGAGTCATCTTGCCTCTGGTGCTGTTTGGCAAGGGTATCGCGCACGCATGGGAGCATTAGCTCGCCCAATGGTCTTGGCGCAGGCCGCGGGGCCGTTTACTACGGCCTTTGTGCTGAGTACTCAAGGCGCACCTGTGATGCTCTTGCTCATGGCGGCGATGGTCGCTGTCGCGCTAGATAGCAGTTTCAAACTGCCCCTCAACCCAGTGCAACGTAGGTGAAGCTGGTGATTCTGCCCTCAAATCGGGGTACCCGCTAGATTTCCCCCCTAGCTTTGCCTTTGACTCTGCCTGGGGGTATACCGCCAGGGGATAATCGGCCTGCTTTGTCTTTGCGGATTGCCCTGCCAATTGACGGGGCCTACATAAGCCGTTTCCAATGCCCTCGACGTAGAACCATTCGCTCCGGCCGAAGCTGGCTGGTGGGCGTGAGCCAAGAGGCGTATCCTACAAATGCTTGCTCCGAGACTTGTTGGCCTACAGCCTCCCCTGGGAGACATCTGATAGCCCGCCGCCGAGGCGGGCTTTTTTGTCATCAGATCCGTAAGGCAGCGCCTTGGTGAATGGCTGCCCAAGCTAGGCTCCGCCAGAGCGCATGCTCAACATCAGCGGTCTACCCGTCTCCCTAGCCAGACGGTTAACGACGTATCCATATCCTTTGTCAGGCGCATGGAAAGCTGACTGGGCGAAAACGCTTACGCAGCCATTGCTTCGCAGGATGCAGCGCAGGCCAAACAGGTCTGTGCGCAATGCTGACAGTGGTCTGCCTTATGCTTACCGCACGCCTCCCCGCAGGCGCGGCAAATCCTTGCGCACAACGCACAAAATTCCTTGGCGAGCATGCTTTCTCGTGTCATCAAGGTGGCCGCCAGCTTGCACATATCTGCGCAATCCCTGTCCAGCCTGATGCAGTCAGCCATCATTTTTACGTCCTGCTCTTGCAGGCAGGCTGACGCGCAGACTTCACAGGCCAGCGCGCAGCGCATGCATTCCGAGATGCATTCATCAAAGCTACTGTTCATGATCATATCTCCGGTATCGGGTCGATGAGATGCCAGTGCACCGTCTCATGACGGTATGTAGCGTTCGACCTGACGGGGGCCTGAAGATTGATTACATTTCTGTAAGCTTGTCCGAATCATCTCGGTATGAAGGCGTGCCCGATCATCCAAGGCTTTTCAATCACTGCTTCTGGATGCTCACGATTTTCGCGACACTTCCCTCCATACGGAACCCAAATTTCACCTTGTCTCCTACGTTCAAGCCCTTCAGCTGTGCAGACTCAGCTTGGAAGCCCATGGTCATCGCCGGCCATTTGAGCTCTGCTACCGGGCCGTGCGCCAAGGTGATTTTCCCGCTTTGAGGATCCAGCGCCTTTATTGTCCCCTCAGCATGCGCAGTGGGTGCCGCCTGGCTGCCTTGGCCACCCTCGGCGGAGGCTGGCATCTTCTTCATGTCCATTCCATCCATGTCCTGGGCATGCGCACTGGCGACGAAAGCGGTGACCAGGCCTGCGATGACAATTAGCTTTTTCACTGGATTTCTCCTGAGAGGTTGAGGGTAGCTACAGCAAGTTCGCGGCGACGGATCAGCCAGTACGCCGCTGGGATTACAAAAAGGGAAAGCAAGGGGGCGGTGAGCATGCCGCCCACCATTGGCACCGCGATGCGGCTCATGACCTCGCTGCCGGTACCGCTGCTCCAGAGGATGGGAAGCAGGCCTCCAACGATGGCCGCCACAGTCATTGCCTTGGGCCTGATGCGTTGCACCGCGCCCTCACGGATCGCGTCGAGCAGCGCTGCTCGTGTGCTTTCGCCTTTGGCCTGACGCTCAGCCCAAGCGTTATTCAGGTAGATGAGCATGATCACCCCAAACTCCGCCGCTACGCCGGCCAGGGCGATGAAACCAACGCCAGTGGCCACCGACAGGTTGTAGCCCAGCAGGTACAGCAGCCAAACGCCTCCGGTTAGCGCGATCGGTAGCGTGCCCATGATGAGCAGCGCCTCACCGAGGCGGCCAAAGGTCAGGTAGAGCAGCACGAAGATAATGGCCAGCGTCGCTGGCACCACCCAGGCCAGACGGGCGTTCGCCCGCTCCAGGTATTCGAACTGGCCGGAGTAGCTCAAGCTCATACCTGGATCGAGCTTTACCTCGCTGTCGATCGCTTGGCGTAGGTCTGCAACAACAGACGAAAGGTCCCGGCCGCGCACATCGATGTACACCCAGCCCGAGGGGCGAGCATTCTCGCTCTTCAGCATTGGCGGACCATCGGTGATACGTATGCGCGCCACGCTGCCGAGCGTCAGCTGGCCGCCCTGCGAGGTGTAGATCGGCAGCTGACGCAACGCCTCCACCGAATCACGCCATTCGCGTGGATAGCGCACGCTGATGGGATATCGGGCCAAGCCTTCAACCGTTTCCCCGATGGTTTCGCCACCAATGGCGCCGGCCACGATGGCCTGTACGTCGGTGATGTTCAGACCGTAACGGGCAGCGGCATGGCGGTCGATATCCAGATCAATGTAGCGGCCACCAGTCAAACGCTCTGCCAGCGCCGAAGTCACTCCAGGTACCTTTTTCGCTGCCCGCTCCACAGCGAGGGTAGCCCGGTCTATCTGGTCCAGGTCACTGCCGGCAACCTTGACGCCGATTGGGCTCTTGATGCCGGTGGCCAGCATATCGATGCGGTTGCGGATGGGCGGGATCCAGATGTTGGTCAGCCCAGGCACACGCACAGTGCGGTCAAGCTCCTCGATGAGCTTTTCCGTGGTCATTCCTGGACGCCATTCACTCTTGGGCTTGAGCCGAACGGTGGTCTCGAACATCTCCAGCGGTGCCGGGTCGGTAGCTGACTCGGCGCGGCCGGCTTTACCAAAGACACTGGCCACTTCGGGAACGGTGCGAATCAGACGATCCGTTCGCTGCAACAGCTCTGAAGCTTTCTGCGCCGAGAGTCCAGGCAAGGCTGAAGGCATGTAGAGCAGATCACCTTCATCGAGCGGAGGAAGGAACTCGCCCCCAAGATGATTCAAGGGCCACAGACTGCTGAGCAGGATGAGCAATGCTCCAGCGAGGGTAACCAGAGGCCGGCGCAGGACGACCTCCAATGCCGGACGGTACAGCCGGATGAGGCCCCGGTTGAGCGGGTTGCGCTGTTCCGCAGGAAGTGGCCCTCTGATCCAGTACCCCATCAGCACCGGTATCAGTGTCACCGATAACCCAGCCGCCGCTGCCATTGCGTAGGTCTTGGTAAACGCCAGGGGTGCAAAGAGTCGCCCTTCCTGGGCTTGCAGCGTGAACACCGGGATGAACGAAAGCGTGATGATCATGAGGCTGAAGAACAGTGCCGGTCCTACCTCGACGGCCGCCTCTGTCATTACCCTCCAATGCGCTTCGCCTCGCAACGGTTGACCAGGATGCCGGGCATGCCAAGCCTCAACACGTTTGTGGGCGTTCTCGATCATGACCACGGCAGCGTCCACCATTGCACCGATGGCAATAGCGATTCCGCCAAGGGACATGATGTTGGCGTTGATGCCCTGATGACGCATGACGATCAGCGCAATCAGGATTCCCACGGGCAGCGACACGATAGCCACCAACGATGAGCGCAGGTGCCAGAGAAACGCTGCGCATACCAACGCCACTACCACGAATTCCTCGATCAGCTTGTGACTGAGGTTCTCCACGGCACGGTCTATCAACTGGCTGCGGTCGTAGACGGTGACAAGTTCCACCCCGGCTGGCAGGGCTTTCTTCAGGGTTTCCAGCTTGGCCTTGACGTGCGCGATGGCCTCACGAGCATTCTTCCCGCTGCGCAGGATCACCACACCTCCTACGGCTTCGCCGAGGCCGTCCAGTTCGCCTATGCCTCTGCGGGCTTCCGGACCTATCTGCACCGTAGCGACGTCGCCTAATATCACCGGCACGCCCTTGGTAGCCAGTCGCAGGGGTATCGCTCTGAAATCATCCAGCGATCGCAGGTAACCGGCCGCACGTACCATGAGTTCCGCTTCGCCTTGCTCCAATACACCGCCACCGGTCTCCTGGTTGGCCTTGCCTATAGCCTCCACCACCTCAGCCTGGGTGATACCGAGGCTGGCCATACGCAGCGGATCGAGGACGACTTGGTACTGCTTGACCATACCGCCGATGGTGGCCACCTCAGCGACATCCGGCAGCGTCTTGAGTTCAAAGCGCAGGAACCAGTCCTGCAGGCTGCGCAGTTGCGACAGGTCATGGCCGCCGTTGCGATCGACCAACGCATACTGATAAATCCAGCCCACCCCGGTGGCGTCAGGGCCCAGTACCGGCTTGGCTGCCGCAGGTAATCGCGATTGCGCCTGGCTCAGGTACTCAAGCACCCGTGAGCGCGCCCAATACAGATCGGTGCCGTCCTCGAACAGCACATAGACGAAGCTGTCACCGAAGGCGGAGAAGCCGCGAACCGTTTTGGCCCCCGGAACCGAGAGCATGGTAGTGGTCAGCGGATAGGTCACCTGATTCTCAACGATCTGGGGAGCCTGGCCTGGGTAGGACGTGCGGATGATCACCTGCACGTCCGACAGGTCGGGCAAGGCGTCGATTGGTAGGCTACGCACCGAGACGAAGCCCCATGCCACCAGAAACAGCGTGGCGAGGAGCACCAGCACACGGTTGCCTACCGACCAGCGGATCAGTTTGGCAATCATGGTTGGCCCTCCAACACTTTGATCTGCTCAACGACCATGCCCTCGTCCCGTTCGCGTATGCCAAAGCGAATCTGCGCACCGATCTTGAGGCCATCAAGGAGAGACTGCTCAGCCACAGGGAAGGTCATGGTCATCCCTGGCATGCCCAGGGTGATGAAAGGACCGTGGGCAACGGTGAGCTGGGTGCCGTCTATCTGCACGACACGGCCATCCGCTTCATGCAGGGCTGGCCCCGCATTAGGCTGACTATCCTGCACCGTCGCCGCCTCGATGCCTTTCAAATTAGCGTCGGAGTCCAACAGGAATTGCCCGGACGCGACGATGCGCTGTCCTGCCTGAAGACCCTGCAACACCGCAACTTGGCCTTTGCTCTCCTGGCCCAACACGACTTCCACCGGCCGGAAGCGACCACCGTCTTCAGCCAGCATCACCAGGTCTCGCTTGCCGGTGCGGATGACCGCCTCGGCAGGCACCAAGAGGCTTTGCTCGGCAGACTCGCCGGGATGGAGAGCCACTTGAGCGGTCATCCCAGGACGAAGCCGCCCATCTCGGTTGGGCAACTCGATACGCAGGCGCAACGTGCGGCTCTGCAAATCGGCATCGGCCAATAGCGCAGTCAACTTGCCCGGTATGGGATCGCCTGGGAACGCTGGCAATTGCGCCTGCACAGGCTGGCCTTCGCGAAGGCCTTGAGCCTGGGCTTCCGGCACAGCCGCTTCCAGCCAGACGTTGGCCACTCCATTGATCCTTGCCAAAGTAGCCCCCGGCGTCAGCGTCATGCCGGGTCGCAAATCGAGAGCCTGGATTACACCGGCAGTGGGTGCGGAGAGTGTGACCGAGAGCTGCACCTTCCCAGTGCTCGCGACCCGGTTGATCAGGTCGGCCGGCATGCCGGCGAGCACGAGCCGCTGTCGTGCCGCCGCCGTCAGCTGAGCGTCACCGGAATGCCGCAGCGCCAGGTATTCCTCCTGCAAACCCGCCCACTCCGGGGTCAGCACATCGGCTAGAGGAGCCCCTTTGGCAACGATGTCGCCCGTCGCTCGACCATAGACGCGTTCGACGTAACCGCCAGTACGGGCCTGCAACACGCTGAAGTCGCGTTCGTCGAACGTCAGAACGCCGCTCACACTTAGGGTCCGTTCTAGCCGGCCAGCCGTCACCGTTGCCAATCGAATCCCAAGGTTTTGCTGGAGCCCAGCCGAGACCTGAACCGCAGGCTGCTCCTCGCCAGCCGTGTCATCCGAATACTTGGGCACGAGCGGCATGTCCATGAACGGCGATTTTCCGGGCGCCGGGAAGTGCTGCTGGGGATACATCGGGTCGTACCAGTACAGCGCTTTTTTTTCCTCACCTACTGGCTGCGATGGCGAATACGCACCTCTCCCACCTAGCCAGAAGCCCGCGCCTATCCCAATAGCAAGGGCAGCAGCCACGACGAAACCAATCGACCTATTCCTCATGCCCGCACCTCTCCATAAACGAAATGCAGACGCGCTGCTGTTGCCGCCAACTGTCCTTGCAGGTCCACATCCTGTAGCAGTGCCTCCACACGCTGCCGGCGTGCCGACAGCACTTCACTCAACGGCGACTTACCGGCGCGGTAGTCCGCCAGAGCGAGGCGTACCCGGTCCTCGGCCAGGGGCAAAAGTGTTTCGCGACTGCGCCGCACTGCCCGTTGCAAGCGTTGGTACTCGGCAAGGTCTGTTTCAAGCTGGGCTTGATGCTCGCGTAGGGCAGCGTCCTGCTCATCTTCCAATTGGCGAACTTGTGCGCGTCGTGCCGCAATCATCGGGTCTTGCCGTGAGCTGGTGAACAATGGCAATTGGAAGCTGACTTGCAGGCTGACCATATTGCTGAAGTCCGGACCACGGCGCTGATAATCCACTCCCCAGGACCAATCCGATTTCTTTTCCGCCTGAGCCTGGTGTACCTGGGCTTGAGCCTCGCGTGTCATGGCGTTGTAGGTATTGAGCTCCGGATGGGCATGGACGGAGTGCAGGTATTCAGCTGCGTCTACAGTCCAGACAGGGAAGGTCGGCGCGCCTACTTCGGCGTCCTGCCCAATCCAGCGCTTCAGCGCGGCTCGCGCTTGAGCTGCTTGACTCAACAAAACATCTTTCTGCTCGTCCAACTGTGCCAATTCCTGTTTGGGAGCCAACGTATCGGCCGTTGAGCCTGCGCCTCCGGCCAGGCGCGCTCGTACCGTAGAAGCCAGCAGCTGGTTCTCTTTGTAGAAAGCGTCGAACTGTTCAAGCTTTCGCTGCACGGTGTACGCAGTAACCCAAGCCTGTGCGGTTGCCGCCCTAACCTTCAAGCGTTCGAAGCTCGCCTCGGCATCGGCTCGCTCGACCGTGGCCTGCGCTGTCTCTATGCGAGCTTTGCGTTTGTCCCGGTTCGGTACTTCTTGGGACAGGCCAACCACCTGCATGGTCATGAAGTCTCTGTTCATGCTCCAGCGATCGGCGCCTTCAACCGGCAGGTTTTGTACCCCAAGATTCAGGCGCGGATCGGGTAGTTCGCCCGCTGGAATGACCGCGCTGCGCGCAGCTGATGCCTGCTCCTGGCGGGCCTGTAGAGAGGGAGCGTTGCGTTCAGCCAGTTGCAGCGCTTCATCCAGCGACAGCGTTGCAGCCTGAGCCGAGACAGCCGGCAGCAGTATTAACAGGACGGCCGTGGTTATCCGTCCCTGAAAACGTTGGGGAGTCATCAAATGATTCCTCGAAAGATCAGCGCCCAGGCGCGTGCCATCGCCCCGCTGCTAGGCGGAACGACGGTGTGAAATTAAGAGGGAATCAGACGCGGGGAGGCCGCCATGGATCGGGGGGAGAGCCTGTCGCTATGCCTACCGCGTAGGTATCGGCAGGTCGTGGCTTAGCAAAGGTCAGCCCAGGCGTCAGGAAGCTGAGCTGTACGGTACTGGCAGTCCTGCACTCCTGGCCGACCTTGCAGGATTTGGCGTGATCGCCAGTCTTACCCAGGTCTTGGTCCTGGCAGCAGTCATGATCCATACCCGCCATCGTTTCCATGCCCATGGCCTGCATTGGGCAAGGTTCAGTCGCCGAATCGATGCCCGCCATCCCGTTAAGCGGAAGCGCCACGATAAGCATCAGGATGGTGAGCAGTCGAATGAACCGATTCATGATGGGCGAGTATAGGTTACCGGGATGAGTTCAGCATTAAGGGGTTGAGGCTGCACTAACCAACCGCTTGGAGGCTGGGAGACTGATGAAGAAAGTTGTGACACCTTCCGCTGAAGTACACCAGATTCGTCCACTATGAGCCTCGATGATAGAGTGGGTTATCGACAGCCCCAGGCCTGCATTGCTTGGGCCGCCTTCGCGCCTGGCTGGATCGGCTCGATAGAATCGGTCGAAGATCTTGCCAATGTGCTGGGGGTCGATGGTTACCCCGCTGTTACGCACGGAAAGCGTCACGCTTTCAGGCGTCTGCTCGATCTGCACTGATATCTCGTTGCCTTCCGGGGTGTAGCGCAACGCGTTGGATAGAAGGTTGGAAAGCGCTCGGTCAATCATCAGGCGATCGCCACGAACCTTACCCTGCCCGTGTAGGGTCAGCTGGATGCCTTGATCCTCAGCCAGGAACTGGTAGTACTCGAACAGCTTGGATACGAGGTCGGAGAGTTCCACATCAATCTGCTCGGGCACGATCAGACCGTTATCCGCCTTGGCGAGGAAAAGCATGTCGTCGATCATGTGCGACATGCGTTTGAGGTCCTCCAGGTTCGAATAGAGGTTTTCCTCATAGGCATCCAGGTCACGCTTCTTGGTGAGCACCACTTCGGTATGGGTCAGAAGGTTGCTGACTGGCGTTCTCAACTCGTGAGCGATATCGGCAGAGAAGTTGGACAACCGAACGAATGCATCCTCCAACCGTCCCAGCATCCCGTTGAAAGACAGGATGAGCTCCTGAAGCTCCAGCGGCACGGGCTCCAGCGGAATGCGCTCGCGGAGCGATCTTGCCGACATCCCGGTGGCCACTTTAGTGATTTGCCCAACAGGCCTAAGCCCACTCTTGGCAACGACCCAGCCCAAGCCTGCGCTCACAATCGCGCTGATCACCAGGCCAATTCCGAACCACCATTGCAGGGTGACAAAGAAATGGGCGTGAGTGGTGACATTGAGCATCAGCACGGCCGTCACCGTTTCCGGCTCGCCTGCAATGGTCAGCTGGGCGGTAATGCCGCGAAAGTTCTGCGATTCATCCTGCCATTCCCAGACCGCACCCCGGTGCGCCTGCTCGAACCGCTGAGGAATTTTGGAGGCTTTGGGGTCTGAAAAAAGGACCGTACCGTCAGCCTTGGTGATTTTCGCCGATAGATCCTGATGTGCGCCGAGCAATGCCCGCAGCTGCTGCTCCTGATCGTCGAGCCCGCCTCGCGCTGCTGAGATGGACAGGATATGACGCGTTGACTCCAGCTTTTCGGAAAGTGCCTGCTCATCCAGCATCCGGAAATGGTGCTGACTGAGCCCGTAGAAAGCCACGCCGGCAACCACCAGAACAGCAGTCACCGCGAACATGAACATCAGGGTCAGTCGCTTGACGAGCGATGATTGCGGGCGCATCACTCCGGCACATCCATCATGTAGCCCATGCCTCGGGCGGTATGGATGAGCTTTGGCGCGAAGTCGTCATCAATCTTGGCCCGCAGTCGGCGAATCGCGACCTCGATCACGTTGGTGTCACTGTCGAAATTCATGTCCCAGACCTGAGAAGCGATCAGCGACTTTGGGAGGACCTCGCCGCGACGGCGCATGAGCAGCTCCAACAGGGAAAACTCCTTGGCAGTAAGGTCAATCCGCTTGCCGTTTCGCGTAGCTCGACGCTTGAGCAGGTCTACCTCAAGGTCTGCCATCTTCATAGTGGTTTGAGCAGAACCACCGTTGCCTCTGCGCAGCAACGTGCGAACCCGAGCCAGCAGCTCCGAGAACGCAAAGGGCTTCACCAGGTAATCATCCGCGCCCAGTTCCAAGCCTTTCACGCGGTCGTCTACGCCGTCTCGGGCTGTCAAGAAAAGGACCGGCACATCCTGCCCCGCCGCACGGATCTTGCGCAGGACCTCCCAGCCATCGAGCCCCGGCATCATCACGTCGAGGATCAGCAAGTCATACGCTTCGCTCTGTGCCTGTTGCAAGGCGTCAGTGCCTGTCATCACCCGGTCAACGGTGAAGCCAGCTTCTGTCAGGCCTTGCTGGAGGTAGACACCGGTTTTTGGCTCATCTTCGGCTACGAGTAATTTCATCTGCTCTCATCCACGCGGGGTGCATCTCCAGTTTGCAGGAAAAAAGTCGTCCAACCAGAAGCTGACGGAAAAGTAATGTCGAGATCAGTTTTCTGACAGCACCGCGAAGCTAACTTGACCCTGTACCTGACGCCATGAGGCGCAGAACCCACTGAGGATCTCCAGATGAACATGGTCAAAGCAATTGTGATGGTCGTTACCTTCGGCATGGCAGGCATCGCCCTGGCAGAGGGCGGCGCGGACCGGACCTTTGCGCGGATGGAAGCGGCTCGCCAAAGCTCCATGCAGGCATTCCAAGTTGCGCAGGAGAAGAAAGAGCAGGCGCCAGTCGCCGCCCAGTCCAGCAAGCATGCCGGCCACGAAAGCTGCTGATCCGAGCTTACAGAAATGTAATCACTCCGGAATCTGAACTATGGCAGTTTCAGACTACGGCCTCTCATCAGCCTCGCGCAGTGGCGAAAGTCTACGAGACTGGTGAGAGCTCCAATGAACCCAAGGGCTGCGCCATCGAGCAGCCTGGATATCAGCGATCTACCTGACTGGACGCAACGGCATGCAAAGCAAAACCACGAGACGATCATTCGTCAAAGGCCTGGCCGCTACCGGACTTCTGGGTGGGCTCGGCATGTGGCGCGCGCCGGTCTGGGCCGTGACAAGCCCTGGCCAACCGAACGTGCTGAGCGGCACGGACTTCGATCTGTATATTGGCGAACTGCCCGTCAACATCACGGGTGCAGCTCGTACGGCCATGGCCATCAACGGCTCCGTGCCAGGGCCGATCCTGCGTTGGCGCGAAGGCGACACCGTGACGCTGCGCGTACGCAACCGGCTGAAACAGGACACCTCCATTCACTGGCACGGCATCATCCTGCCCGCCAACATGGACGGTGTGCCGGGCTTGAGCTTCCACGGCATCGCTCCCGATGGCATGTACGAATACAAGTTCAAGGTCCACCAGAACGGCACTTACTGGTATCACAGCCACTCAGGCCTCCAGGAACAGTCCGGGGTCTATGGGGCGTTGGTGATCGATGCCAAGGATCCGGAGCCGTTTGTGTACGACCGTGATTATGTCGTCATGCTCAGCGATTGGACGGATGAAGACCCGGCGCGGGTGCTCTCCAAACTCAAGAAGCAATCTGACTACTACAACTTCCATAAGCGCACAGTTAGCGACTTCGTTGACGATGTGAGCGAGAAAGGCTGGTCGGCCGCTGTAGCGGATCGGAAGATGTGGGCTGAAATGAAGATGAGCCCCACCGACCTGGCTGACGTTAGTGGGTATACCTACACCTACCTCATGAACGGCCAAGCGCCGAACGGCAACTGGACGGGCATCTTCAAGCCCGGCGAGAAGATCCGTCTGCGCTTCATCAACGGCTCGGCCATGACCTATTTCGATGTCCGGATTCCTGGGCTCAAGATGACGGTTGTGGCTGCCGACGGCCAGTACGTCAAACCCGTATCGGTCGATGAGTTCCGGATCGCCGTTGCCGAAACCTTCGATGTCATCGTCGAACCTGAAAACGAGCAGGCCTATACGATCTTCGCGCAATCTATGGACCGCACCGGGTACTCCCGAGGCACCCTGGCGGTTCGTGAAGGCTTGCAAGCGCCCGTACCGGAGGTAGATCCACGCCCGATCATCGCCATGAGCGATATGGGCATGGACCACGGCAGCATGGGCGGAATGGATCACGGCGGCATGGCTGGCATGGACCAAGGGAACATGGCCGGCATGGATCACAGCAAGATGGCTGGGATGGACCATGGCAGCATGGCCGGCATGGACCACAGCAAGATGGCTGGAATGGATCACGGCAACATGGCCGGCATGGACCACAGCAAGATGGCTGGAATGGACCATGGCAACATGGCCGGCATGGACCACAGCAAGATGGCTGGAATGGACCATGGCAGCACGGCCGGCATGGACCACAGCAAGATGGCTGGAATGGACCACGGCAACATGGCCGGCATGGATCACAGCAAGATGGCTGGAATGGACCATGGCAGCACGGCCGGCATGGACCACAGCAAGATGGCTGGAATGGACCACGGCAACATGGCCGGCATGGATCACAGCAAGATGGCTGGGATGGGTCATGAGGGCATGGCCGGCATGAGCGGTGCAATGCAGAGCCATCCGACTTCCGAGACCAACAACCCGTTGGTCGATATGCAGACCATGTCGCCGACCCCGAAGCTGAACGATCCGGGAATTGGCCTGCGCAACAACGGGCGCCGAGTGCTGACCTACGCCGATTTGCGGAGCACCTTCATCGATCCCGATGGTCGAGAGCCTGGACGCACAATCGAACTGCACCTTACCGGCCACATGGAGAAGTTCGCATGGTCGTTCGACGGTATCAAATTCTCCGACGCTGAACCGCTGCGGTTGAAATATGGCGAGCGTCTTCGCATCACCTTGGTCAACGACACCATGATGACTCACCCCATCCATCTCCACGGTATGTGGAGTGATCTGGAGGACGAGAACGGCAACTTCATGGTTCGCAAGCACACCATCGACATGCCACCTGGCTCAAAACGAAGCTATCGCGTCACCGCAGATGCCTTGGGACGTTGGGCCTATCACTGTCACCTACTGTTCCACATGGAAATGGGCATGTTCCGAGAAGTCCGTGTGGACGAATGAACTGGAGATTTGAGATGAGCAAACCAATGAAACGAAGCGCCTTTTTCCTCTCTGCTGCGATGGTCGGCATGTTGGCTGTTTATGCCCCGTCGTCGTGGTCTAGCGACAACCACGATCAGCATTCCCAGAAATCCACCGAGGCCGGTAAAGCCGAAGGTTCGCAGGACAAGCAGGGCCAGGGCATGAACCATGAAGGCATGGACCATGGGTCCATGGAAGGTATGGACCACGGCTCGATGAAGGGGATGGACCATGGCTCGATGGAAGGCGTGGACCACGACAAAATGATGGAATCGCATGGCAGCGACAAAGCTAAGGCAGGGAAAGATGGTCAATAGCCTTGGGCGGCCTTCGCTGCTGGCCCTGACTGTTTCAATCGGCATGCTGGGCGTAACGCCCAGCTTCGCCGCTGAAGAAATGGATCACTCGGGCATGGATCATTCGAAAATGGGGCACGGTTCCATGCAAATGGATGCTGCTCCGTCCGAATCGATGCCGGCGATGGATCACAGCAAGATGGGGATGAGCAAACAGCAGAAACAGCCTGCCCCTGTTGATCACAGCCAGATGGGGCATGCTCAAAGCCAGAGCAAATCCAGCCCGGTGGACCATAGCAAGATGGACCACAGCAAAATGGGCCATGGAAACATGAAGGGCATGGATCACGGTTCGATGAAGGGCATGGACCATTCCCAGATGAATCCTGGTTCAGCGACTTCTCCGACCACAACGAGCCGCACGCCGATTCCAGTGCTCACTGATGCCGACCGCGAGGCAGCCTTTCCGCCTTTGGGTGGCCACCAGGTGCACGACAGCGGAATCAACAGCTTCTTCCTGTTGGACCAGCTCGAATACCAGGACGCCGATGAGGGCAGCACCCTGGCTTGGGATGCATCTGGCTGGGTAGGTAGCGACATCAATCGACTCTGGGTTCGGTCGGAAGGCGAGCGCACCAACGGGGTAACCGAAGATGCTGAGCTGCAACTGCTATACGGGCGCTCGGTCAGTCCTTGGTGGGACGTGGTCGCCGGGGTCCGTCAGGATTTCAAACCGGAATCACCGCAGACCTGGGCAGCCTTTGGTATTCAGGGCATGGCCTTGTATGACTTCGAGGCCGAAGCTACGGCGTTCATCGGCGAAAACGGCCAGACTGCTGCGCGTCTTGAAGGCGAATACGACATCCTGCTGACCAATCGCTTGATTTTGCAGCCCACGGCTGAGGCGAACTTCTATGGCAAGAACGATCCTGAGCGCGGTGTTGGATCGGGTCTGGCCAATACCGAAGTCGGGCTGCGTCTACGGTATGAAATCGTCCGCCAGTTTGCCCCGTACATAGGCGTTACCTGGAGCCGCTCCTACGGCAAAACCGCTGACTTCATCCGAGACGAGGGTGGAGATGTTGATGAGGCACGCTTCGTTGCCGGTATCAGGATGTGGTTCTGAGAATTCCAACATGAAAAGAACAATTACAACGCTGCTTGTGGCCGGTGCTGTCGGAAGTGCTGCGGTATTGGGCACCGCGTATTTCGGCTTGGTGAATGTCGGCGCCGATGATCCTCACTTCCCGGCTGTCCATTCGTTTCTCGCCATGGCTCGCGACCGGTCGATTGAGGTTCGAGCGCGAGACATTGAAGTGCCTGACCTGAAGAATGCTGCGTTGATCAAGGCAGGCGCAGGCAACTACAACGCCATGTGCATTGGGTGCCACCTCGCCCCTGGCGTTGGAAAGACAGAACTCAGCCAAGCGCTATACCCGTCGCCACCTGACCTCACCAAGGTGGGTGTCGGAGACGATCCGGCTGCCGCATTCTGGACGATCAAGCACGGCATCAAAGCCACCGGCATGCCCGCCTGGGGCAAGAGCATGGGTGATGAGTACATCTGGGGAATAGTCGCGTTCCTTGACCAACTGCCCCAAATGAATCCTGAGCAGTACAAGGCGTTGGTGGCCACGAGCGGCGGCCATCAGCACGGCGGCGGTGAAAGCGATATGCATAATCATGAGGGCCAGCACGGCGGGAGCGGTCATGCCGAGCGTGGCGATCACGACGAAGCGGCAGATGACGACCATGCTCAGACAGCTCACGACCATGGAGCTGCACCCGCAGGCGCCGCCCAAGCGGCAGATCATCACGGTGACCACAATGCGGCCGAAGCCCATTCGGACGCCCACCCGAAATCGTCGACAAAGACGCATGTTCACAAAGACGGTAAGGAGCACACTCATGCCAACTAACCGGATACTCGTTCGGCTAGCCGCAATCGCTGGGCTGCTGGTGGCCTCGGCGGCCTACGCCGCCGAGCCATTGTCCATCGACGTTCACCGAGATGCGAACTGCGGTTGCTGCAAGAAGTGGATCGCTCACCTAGAAGCCAATGGTTTCGAAGTGACCGACCATGTTGAGACGGACATGAGCGCAGTGAAACAGAAGCTGGGCGTAGCGCCTCGGTTAGCGTCCTGCCATACAGCCGTGATTGACGGAAAGTTTGTTGAAGGTCACGTGCCAGCTGAGCAGATTCGAGAACTCAAGGAGCGGAACGATCTGGTAGGGATCGCCGTGCCAGGAATGCCAGCTGGATCCCCAGGCATGGAGGTTGATGGTGTAAGCCATGCCTACCAGGTTATTGGTTTGACCAAAAGCGGCGAGGACCAAGTAGTCGCCAACTATCCAGCCAAATAACGCACCGACCAGAAGGACGGCAGTAGGCTGACTGCCGTCCCATAAATCCCCGCTAGAAAGTTTCATCAGCTCAACACGACGACACAGAGGGCCTGCAAAGCGTAGCTAATCAGATTCACGGCGCTCGCGGACTGGCTTGAGTACGATATCGCCGTTGATAAGCTCGATGGAGAGTCTGTCGCCCGTCGTGACCCCGAGCTCGCGCAGAATGTCGTCGGGTAGTTCCACAATCACATCGCCGGAGCCGTCGCCGGGATCAAGGCACTTGACCGTGGTGCGCGCTGATTGAGTCATTGGGCTGTCCTGCCTGAGCTACCAATTCTCATCGTACTCCACCAGTCATGAAAGCCGGTAACCAGGCGATCAATCGCCGGAATTGACGCTTCAACCCGGCTTTTATCAGCGTAAGTCCTGCCCGCTCGATCAGTGCTCAGTTCTGGCCCCGGCAACCGATACCAGCGGTCCGGTACTCAAGGATTTTCAGGTCTCCATTGGAATCCTCGTAGTTCATCTGTGCTGGCATCACGTCACAGCTCGCCTTGGTCGATGTCATGCTGATTACTCTTGCCACGTCGAGCCGCATCCCGTAGCGATAATGGATCACCTCCGGTGGCTTCATATCATTGACGGCCGCATAAGCTCGCATAGCTTGCTCATTGGCCTGAATCATCTTCCCGTATAGACGGTCGGATCCTCCTTCGGCGAGCGCGGTTGAGGAGGCCACTATGGCCAGGATGGCCGCGATGCTTTTGATGACTTTCATTTCAATCACTCCAATAGACGTGACTGAAGATTAGGATTTTGTCGCTGTCAATTGAGTGATACGGGGATTACAAGGTTGTAAGTCCGGCTTGCAGATGGAGGTAGCGTTGCGTCTACACGGCATACCAATTCCCCTCAGGCACACTACTGATAGACACCCAGGCGAAGACGCTCAAGATAGTCCGCTACCACGCTGAATCCGAGCGACGTGTCGAGCATCTCGAAGGGTACAAACCCCATCAAACGGCCGCACGGCCGACAAAGCCACTGCTCCGCGAGCATCTGAGAGCCAAATACCTTCGACGCAAGCTCCAGTCCTTTCGCATATTGAAACGCCACCGCGCTCTGCTGGGCATCCAGGCGATGGGCCTGAACGGAATGGCTCAGACGGTGAACGCTTCTGGTCGATATTCCTGTGATTCGCCTGACGAGGTTACGAGCCTTGAATAGGCTTGAGGACTCGACCATGCATTTCACGTCGCTGAAAAAAAATCCTGTTTGGACAAGACGCAGGAGCTCCAGCTGGCTCAACTCATCAAGGTCGGTATGAACCAAGTGGAACGTTGGTGCAAAAGCCTGCGATTCAACAGGTGGGGGCGTGCTTGTAGGATTCATTGCATCGACCTCCTCTTGTGCGTTGGCTGTCAGACTAGATCGAATTTGATTCCCAAGCACGCCCGACGCCCTTTAACCTTCACACCTTAGCCCAAAACGATCACTAACGTGTATGCAGTACCGGTGTCTTCTAACTAAAATGCCATACCACTCGTCTTCCAGAACATCATTGCATGAAAATTTTCACACCATTACCTGGAGAATATATCGCATCTGCGCTTAAGCGCGGCAATGAGCTCCTAGGCATTAAATCGTTGAAAACTGAAGATTTCTATATAAAAGCGAAACCTCGTATTGGGTTCGGAATTAATAAGACTTTGGGGAAGTTGCAAACAGAGTGGCGGCCGCATCAAGAATTCTATTACCCAAAGCTGCTAGACGAGCACAAGATTTCGGACCTAGCCTTAAGCGATCACACTTTGTATCCTATGATAGCTGCCCTCGGGCGTCATCGAGCGACCGCAATCGTCACACCGAAAACTTGGGAAAAGGTTTGTCCAGATTGTGTTCGCGAAGACTTGGATAATTGCGGAAGCCCCTATATTCATCGCAGGCACGTATTGGGTTCCGTACAGGTGTGCAGTACTCATGCCCGCGCTCTAATCGAGACATGTCCGACCTGCTCAATACCAATGAAAAAGCACGAGATTAATCACCTAGCCAAGTGCAGCAAGCTTAACACATGGTCAAAACGTCAAAAGCGAGAATTCGGATCAAACCGTCATATGTATGCCAAATTTGTCGCAGACCTTTTGGACTATAGCGGCCCTATGATCAAGGATGGAATGGCAGACTTTGTCGCATATGCAAGCCTCATGATAAATCGAACTAGCGCATTCGAAAAAACCCAGCTGAATATTTCCAAACTGATCAACGAAGAAATGGGCATAACTTCGAGACTCACCCATGCCAGTATCTCTACCAGCGACAAATATCCTATCTATGTGTTTCTTGGATGCCACACCGCTGAAAATTATTTCAACTTGCTAAATAATAAGGATGAGCGAGACGTGCTGCGGGAGAAGAAAACAGTCATATTCAATAAACTTTTGCACGAAGCCATGAAAACTAATCCATATCGTCACGTATCTGCGTAAAGACTTCATCTTCGGATACGCGAGATATTCTTATTCCTGCATAACGGTATAAAACACTCATCGCACAGTTTTCAGTCAGCGAGTATTCTCGAATTGCCCACCGGATTTTACGTAGCTGATGGTCATGAGTAGACTCAAGTAAACCCGCCATCAACCTAGTGCTCATCGGAAAGTGGTCCGGCATCTTGAGGAAAGCATGAGCGTTTAGGACACGCCTACATAGAGCAGCGCGGGTGACCTGCTGAGGCTTTCCGTCTACAGAAAGAATCATCGTCTTCGCTTTAGCGAGCTCCAACGCAAGGGCCGAGTCCCTGGATTGCCAATCGATCAAAATTCTTCGGTCTCTGTGGTAGGGGTTCCCAGCAACATAACGGGCCAACCATTCCCTGTCGTGGCGGTACAACCACTGATAGCCCGGCTTGTCATGACATTTGAGATTCGTACTCTTCGCAAACGCTATTCGCCGGGCGTGAAGGTCATCGTCAGGGATGAGGTTATTCGGTTCATCAGGCCGGACCACAATACCAGCGCGATTAACGTCCTCTAGACGGTAGGTCTTCAGGTGCTCCAGCTCTAGATCAAGGAGCCAGCAGAGAAAATAGAACTTGAAAGGCTGCACGGTTCGACCTTGTCGCCGCAATATCTGAAAGACCCACTCAGCGGATCGAACCATTTCTTCGAATTCGGCGGCGCTAGGACTGCACCGAAGTCGCCTGGTTAAAAAATCTCTCAGCATCTGCTCTCTAATTCGTCCAGACCTGATAAAACCCATCTCGTCCAAACGGTTCCTGAGCAAATTTCCAGCCAGAATCGTTTTCATCTCATTGGGATGGTCTAGCCCCCACAGCTGCATGTGGGCAATGGCAACGGCCCCGCTGTGGTCACCACAGTCCATAACCGGCGTTCCAGCAGATTCCCCCGGAAGCAACATACAACGCCAATCTGACCATCCGGGGAATCTAATCGCCTGTAGTACTTCGCTGTGGCGTGGACAAATGCAAGTGCCCGATGCTTGGTGAATACGATGCCAATAAGCTGAGCCGCACTCCAGAATGTCCTCTCTGACGCAGCTCTCGCAATACCTAAACGAGGCGTGTTGGAGGAAACGCGATGCTGTAATGCCCAAGGCCATCTTGAGGCCTGTACCTCGATTACCTCCCATTAGAACGGCAGCATCGCGGCCCTTCTCGTCGTCCAAAAAAGGCAGAAAAAGCGGTAAAAGCGTGAAGCGCTCGATCAGCTCTCCTACAGAGAAGGCGCCTCTGAGACGTTCAGACAGAGCCTCTAAGCAGCACGGCAGGATGGAACCGCAGGTACGCGAGTAGCTACCGAACAGCTCTTGGCTGGTCGCTCGGTATCCCTGATTCGCTGCTAGCTTGTGATAGCGCACGGCCAGGCTATAGAGCGACTCATCCGGAAACGGCTGGGGGAAGAACAGAAGGTTAGCCACTGCCCTGAGCTCCCCTGCGTCAAATTACCAGGAAGAATCCCTATCCACCCAGCCGCGCTGTTCGAGCTGAGCCTGAAGGTCTTCGTCCTTCGAAAAATGCACGTTAGTTAACGCGCCGTCAGCAACCGGTACGACCGTACGACTCGGAGCCTTCGGCACCGATTTGTCCTTTGCTAGAGGTGAAGGTGCTATCGCGGTCTGTGTAAGTAGCGAAAGATGAGCCCGGTCCGCCCGGCGAGCCAAGTCGTAGCTCATCATCTGAGCGATTTGGTCTTTTGTAGGCATCATGTCCTCGAAATCAGCAATCTGAAGAGGATCACCGCTTCGAAGGGCCTCGATGGGCTTGTGCAAAAGCCTCATTTGATTGTCATACACCTGCTGAAGCACGGCTGGCGTAATGGCGTCGATTCCTTCCCAAATAACATGACGCTGCGCAAGCATAAGCAGTTTCGCTAGGAAATCTGTATTGCCCTGGGTGAGATCATAGATCTTGGACAGGAGGTCACTCGTCAGGGGAGCGCAAGATTCCGTCCAGTCATAGGCCCAGAGTTGGGACACCAAGTGATGCCAAAACGGATCGTCTTCGCTGAAACGGTCAAAGGCGATTGGTCCCATCCCCGCCGCTCTTCGGGCATTACGCAACACACCAGAAAAAAGCGGAAGCATTGCGTTGGTCCCTACATAGACAAGCGGAACGCCCGCATCATTGGATAAAGTTACGAAGAAATTCAGTAACTTTTCCCGATCCTGCCCCCCTCGCGACGAGCAAAGATGCTGCATTTCATCAATTATCAAAGCACCGATAAAAAAGGTTTTGCACAGCTGACTGATGTGCTGGAGCATTACGCTGATGCTGTTGGCGGCACCGCCCCTGCGAGAGTATTTTTCGACACCTAACGCAGCGTCCAGTGCAGAGAAGAATGCTGCGCAAAAACCGCGCAACGAGCCATCGTGAGGACACTCAATCTTTAGCCACACAACCTGGGTTTCGATGAGAATCGCGTCTTTATATCTGCTGTGACTGATCACCTGCGGATAAAGCCTTGCTATGGAATTAAGCGCTGTGGTCTTGCCCATACCACTCAAGCCAATCAGGGTCATCGTCTCAGCGGTGGACATGAATCCATGGCGCTTGGCATCTGCTGAGGAAGGCAATCGATGCCTAACAGATGAGGCCAACAGCGGATTGCGGCCCGAATAGCCGTAGCGGATCAGCTGGCTGAATAGGTCTTCGAGGCGCAAGTGGATTTCGAATGGAACCACAACATCTTTGAGCCGGTTGATCCCATGGCCGCGAAGCTTCGGTGGCAACGCTCGTTCGGCCTCGTCGGGCTTCGGCGGAAGGTTCCCAACACGCCTCACCACATCAACATCCGAGAGAATTCTAGGCAAGCATTCAATCAGCGGGTTGCCATCATATTGAGGCATGCCTGTAGGAATATATTCTGCGGGGGAGAAGGTCAAATCGTTCATGTCTCTGTCTCGCTACCCTCGCTGACTACCAGTTTCAGAAACGCCGCGCTTCTTGTGGAACTGGGCCTGCCGGTGACTGGCCTAGAATTTTCTCCCGCAAGGGGCGTGTGATCCACAACGCGTAGCTGATTCAGATCAGCGGTATGGGAATCGCGCTCGGTCTGAGCTTCGGTCGCACGCTTGGCACGTTTGTCCCGCTTGAAATCTGCATTCGATTTCGGGTCACCCTGTGCGGCACGTTTGGCTTTGGCCCGGTCAAGGATTTCCTCTTGCCGCCCCCTTACCAGCGCCGCAGTATTGTCACTGTCATAACGGGCATCCGGCGATACTTGGTTCAAGACATGGACCATATCAAGAACCTCCTCCATACGGAGTCCACCATATTTCTGCCGTTGCTGCGGTACAATAGTTAAAGCCTCAAAACCTGCTTCGGACTTGATCCAACAATTTTCAATAGAGTTAGGATCGTAGAATACTCGAACATACTTCGTCCGCAGATTGTGCGAGCGCTCCAACCACTCCTCACGCAAGGCTGTTTGACATGTATATTGGACGCCTTGGAAAACAATACCGCCTCGACTGATACGACACTCTTGAGAGGGCAGTAAAGCAATTTTCAACTCAGCCGGAGAAACCACTTTAGAATTGATAGGACTATTAGCTTTAGACCAATTCCAAACTGCTATAGGCGTCGCTTCTATACCGTCGGCAATCATCTCGCGACTTAATAGGTGTGGTATGCGTAGGCTCTTATTGTGCGCCATGACCCCTACAATAACCATTTCTGTGAACTCGTCGATATCCAAAATCGCATCGAGTTGGTAGTCCCTATCACCACGCTCCATTTTACGAGCATCTACTCCGCCTGGAACAAATTTCAAGTCCAGGTGTTCATTGATCAGACGGAAGCGGCTTTCGATGATCCCTTTCCAATCAGGCCTAAAGGGGGGCAAAATTTGCACCGCTAGTCCCAAGCTTTGCGACAGCGTTGCCCCAGCCTCACTTAGAAGTTCGGCCCGGTCAGCAACAATTTCGACTGGCAAGTGCGAGCACGGCCAGTCAGCCTCATCTATTTCAACATTGTATCGCTTGCAAAAATCGACCTTTGGGGTGCAAGCATTGTATATCGCGTGTCGAGCCCCATTCCAACTGGGACCCTCAAGGCCCACGTGAATCCCTACAATCATTCTAGTAAAGGTATCGACGACCACATAAAGTATGGGGCGTCCTATGAGCCATAGCCTGTTAACGCGATGCACTAAATATACATCAGCGATGGTGGAATCTATCTCATATCGATGGGTCGCACCCATCAGGCCTTGGGAAGCTGCGCCAACGATAGCACGATGATCTTTGTTGTATCGAACAGAACCGCCACGCACCTTAAGTTTATAAAGATCATCGAAAAAAAGCTTACCGTGATATCTGAGCTGGGTAGTAGTCGGGTAACTGCCGCGTACAATATTTCCTTTCGAGCCGTCTGGCAGAGTCTCTCTATAAAATTTGTTTAACATCCACTTATGTGCATCTTTCAGGGTGCCGCATTTGCCGCTAGCAACCCGCCCGTAAGCCAAACGGATATGAGAGAGATGGCGCGGTTCGAGCGTGATGGCACCACCATCATTGACAACGACACCACGATACTTACGCGGCCTACCGGGGATAATGCCTGAGGATCGATCCTTTTTCTTTCCCCGACCACCGCAAGCACTAGTGTTCCATAGAAACGCGTTAGGTGTCTGCCCCATGCTCCAGTAGCGGTATAGAAGCCGGTATATCTGTTTACGCTCTACTCCTGCCTCTAGGGCATGCCTAGCAACCAGCTTTCCAAAACCCGGTCCAAGAATTTCCAAGGCGGAGCGATCTTCTACTAACCCTCTTATAAGGCTCCAGTTACGATTTCGGCTCGATTTTTCATTTTCACTAATTTCATCATCACTTCTGAGCAGATGTAAGGGCACCATTTCTCGACTTAAGATTGCGCGCCCTGCGTCAATATCGTCAATCAAAACGGACCGCTCGATCTGCCACGGCTTGCTGGGATTCGTACTCAGCTCAATCACAATTACAGAATCATCATCTATGCCTAAAATCCGAACCGCTTTTTTTAGTAGGCTAGGTTCTTCGCCAGGAGTGACAATGCTGTTGATTTTAAGATCAAGCATGATGGGAAACCTCGTTTGGCAGAGACAAAGCCGCTGACCTTTGATTCGGCCATACGTGCAACGGCTGCGACATGCTTATTATTTTCGAGGTAAGATCTGACTCTAAACGACCGTTCCATAGCAGGTGATGGAAGAGGCGCTTTACCCCCATATATTCAATGTAAAGGTCACGAGACGCTTTATCCAAAAGAATTTTTAACGGTATTTGATCCGTCTTTGCCTCCTCAATGTATCCAAGCAAATTGCCGATGTTCTTCTCCGTCGGTAACGAGGGATGAATACTGGCGTATGTCCTGAGAATCTTGAGGTTCGCTAATTTTATCTTTGAGAGGTTTTCATGCAGGACCAGCTTCCAGTCCACCCCCCTCATTGCCCAGTATTTTTCTTCGATGGCTAGCTTTTCTGCTATTCGATTACGCGCCTGAAGATCAGCTTGCTCAAACTCTTTTCGGTATTTCACTGATCGAGCAGCTAGCCTTGTTTCGCCAGAGGAATCTAAGAAGGTAACGAGAAAGTCCGTCGTCATAACGACAGGTATTTGCGTGCCAGGATATACAGGGTGGCGACAGTTAATACTTGAGGCAATTGCTTGGGTCTCAGCCTGTGTCAGCAGAGGATACTGCTCTCGGATATCGATGATCGAGGCATCGTGCTCAAGTACAGTTAAGTAATCTCGCTCTGCATTGGACAGCAGGTGGTGTGTGCGGTGAATTTTAACTCCCGCGATCATATGAGAGACACCCTTTGATTTGATCTCCCACACTTTGATCCATGGCTTATAGGAATCTCTGACTCCACACCCACGACCCGATTGAATTTTCTTATCTATTTTTGCCTGGGTCATCAGCTTGCGATGTGCAGCCTTGACCGGAGCTATGGGCATGGATGCCATTGTTCGAGTCGCTCAAAATTGGGCGACCCGCTCGACCGGGACGAGGACAGGTGTCGTGCACAGGGGACACCCCAGAGAGCGGGCTAAGCCAGGACAACAGTCACAGCGTTGGGTAGAGGATTGTCACCCGAATCTCCAAGGCCTGGCTCCGGCCCGATGTGCGGTCAGAGCCTGCCTTGTGACAACCTTTATTACGTTGTGACAACCTTTATTGTTTTGTGACAACCTTTATTATTCAAAAACACAATTGGCCTCTTGGCCGCCGATGCTTATTCCACCGTCACCGACTTAGCCAAGTTACGCGGCTGGTCAACATCAGTGCCCTTGAGCACCGCCACGTAGTACGACAGCAACTGCAGTGGAATGGTGTACAGGATCGGTGCCAGCGCGTCAGCGATGTGCGGTACCTTGATTACATGGGTACCTTCGCCGTTGCTCATACCGGCGTGCTCATCGGCGAACACCACCAGCTCACCACCCCGGGCGCGGACTTCCTGCAGGTTCGACTTGAGCTTCTCCAGTAGCTCGTTGTTCGGCGCTACAGTAACCACCGGCATGTCGTTATCCACAAGCGCCAGCGGGCCATGCTTGAGCTCACCCGCAGGGTACGCTTCGGCGTGGATGTAGGAAATCTCTTTGAGCTTGAGCGCACCCTCCATCGCAACCGGGTACTGCGCACCACGGCCCAGGAACAGGGTGTGGTGCTTGTCGGCGAACAGCTCGGCGATCTTTTCGACGGTGTGGTCCATGGCCAGGGCTTCGCCCAGGCGTGCCGGCAGGCGACGCAGCTCTTCGACCAGCTCCGCTTCCACACCAGCCTCGAGGGTGCCACGCACCTGGCCCAGGGCCAGGGTCAGCAGCATCAGCGATACCAGCTGGGTAGTGAACGCCTTGGTCGACGCCACGCCGATTTCCGGGCCGGCCAGTGTCAGCAGGGTCAGGTCGGATTCGCGTACCAGCGAGCTGATACCCACGTTGCAGATGGCCAGGCTGCCGAGGAAGCCCAGTTCCTTGGCATTGCGCAGGGCAGCGAGGGTGTCGGCAGTTTCGCCAGACTGGGAAATCGAAACGAACAGGGTGTCCGGCTGGACCACCACCTTGCGGTAGCGGAACTCACTGGCGACTTCGACCTGGCAAGGGATGCCGGCCAAGCTTTCCAGCCAGTACCGGGCAACCATGCCTGCGTGGTAGCTGGTACCACAGGCCACGATCTGCACGTTGCGCACCTTGGCGAACAGTTCAGCAGCCTGTGGGCCAAAGGCCTGGACCAGCACATGGTCCTTGCCCAGGCGGCCTTCCAGAGTGCGCTGAACCACGGTCGGCTGCTCGTGAATCTCCTTGAGCATGAAGTGGCGATATGCGCCCTTGTCAGCGGCTTCGGCGCCTTCGTGATACTGCACGGTTTCGCGCTGGACCGCGTTGCCGGCCTGATCCCAGACCTTCACCTGGTCACGGCGGATCTCAGCGATGTCGCCCTCCTCCAGGTACATGAAGCGGTCAGTGACCTGGCGCAGCGCCAACTGGTCGGAAGCCAGGAAATTCTCACCATGGCCAAGGCCAATCACCAACGGGCTGCCACTGCGCGCGGCAACCAGACGATCGGGTTGTTTCACGCTGATCAGCGCCAGGCCATAGGCACCGTGCAGGCGCTTGACCGCTGACTTCAGTGCGTCCGCCAGGTCCGGGATGGTCTTGAGGGTATGGTGGATCAGGTGGACGATAACCTCGGTATCGGTTTGCGAAACGAACACATAGCCAAGGCCTTTGAGCTCTTCGCGCAGCTCTTCATGGTTTTCGATGATGCCGTTGTGTACCACTGCCACTTCTTCACCCGAGAAATGCGGGTGCGCATTGCCCTCGGTCGGTGCGCCGTGGGTAGCCCAACGGGTGTGGGCAATGCCCAACTGGCCGATCAGCGGGTCGGCAGCGTTGGCAGCGTCCAGTTCAGCGACCTTGCCGATGCGGCGCCGGCGCTGCAGTTCACCTTGCTGGGTATAAACGGCAAGGCCGGCGCTGTCGTAGCCGCGGTACTCGAGCCGCTTGAGGCCTTCGATGAGAATGGCGGTGATGTTGCGTTCAGCTACGGCGCCAACGATTCCACACATGATTATTTCTCCTGGCTGATCGCGGCGCAGATCAGGTTGACGCCGCGGGCTTGAATCTGTTCGCGTGCCGCTGCTGGCAGGCGTTCGTCTGTAATGAGGGTGCTGACACTGCCCCAAGGCAGTTCAAGATTGGGGATCTTGCGCCCGACCTTGTCGGATTCGACCATCACGATCACCTCGCGGGCCACTTCGGCCATGACTCGGCTCAGGCCCAGCAGCTCATTGAAAGTCGTGGTGCCGCGGTTGAGGTCGATGCCATCTGCGCCGATGAACAACTGGTCGAAATCGTATGAGCGCAGTACCTGCTCGGCGACCTGGCCCTGGAACGACTCGGAGTGCGGGTCCCAGGTGCCGCCGGTCATCAGCAGTACCGGTTCATGCTCAAGCTCGCTAATGGCGCGGGCCACGTTCAAAGAGTTGGTCATCACCACCAGGCCTGGCTGGCGGCCGAGCTCCGGGATCATCGCGGCAGTAGTGCTGCCACTGTCGATGATGATCCGCGCGTGTTCACGGATACGGCCGACAGCAGCGCGGGCGATGGCTTTCTTGTAGGCAGACACTGGCTGTGCGGTTTCCCCAAGCATCTCCTGCGGAACCGGTACCGCGCCGCCGTAGCGACGCAGCAGCAAGCCATTGGCCTCTAGGGCCGCGAGGTCCTTGCGTATGGTGACTTCCGACGTTTCAAAGCGCTTGGCCAACGCGTCCACACTGACCTCACCTTGCTCGCTGAGCATGGCCAGGATGTTGTGACGGCGTTGGGGGGTATTTCGTTTCGACATGGGCGCTTAAGTTTCGATTCGAAAGATAATGATTGCAATCAAAACCTATGAGAGAGATTTCGTCAAGGCTGTCGATCTGAAAAATCACCGGCCTGTGGATAAATAAATACCACCGATCGCGGTGCAGCGGCTTGCCCCTCCGATGCCTTTACAGCCAATAAAAAAGCCGACTTATTCACACAAGTCGGCTTTCGATCGAACGGGCTGTGGATAATCAGCCCTTCTTGATCTTCTCCGGCCGCTTCCAGCCATCGATGTTACGCTGACGCGCACGTCCCACGGCAAGTTGCCCAGCCTCGACAGTCTGGGTAATCGTCGAACCCGCCGCAGTTGTGGCCCCCGCCTTGATATCCACAGGCGCCACCAACGAGTTGTTCGAACCGATGAACACATCCTCGCCCATCACAGTCTTGAACTTGTTGGCACCATCGTAATTGCACGTGATGGTGCCAGCACCAATATTGGTGCGTGCCCCGATCTCGGCATCACCCAGGTAGCTCAAGTGACCCGCTTTGGCGCCTTCACCCAGGTGGGCATTCTTCAGTTCGACAAAGTTACCCACATGGGCCTTGGCATCCAGCACGCTGCCCGGGCGCAGGCGCGCGAACGGGCCGGCATCGCTACCCTCGCCCATCACGGCGCCTTCAATATGGCTGTTGGCCTTGACCACCACGCCTTTGCGCAGGGTGCTGTCCTTGATCACGCAGTTAGGCCCAATCTGAACGTCGTCCTCGATCACGACCTTGCCTTCGAGGATGACGTTGATATCGATCAGCACATCGCGACCAACGGTCACTTCACCACGCACGTCGAAACGAGCCGGGTCACGCAGGGTCACACCCTGTGCCATCAATCGTCGGCCTTCGCGCAGTTGATAGTGGCGCTCGAGTTCGGATAGCTGGCGCCGGTCATTGGCACCCTGCACTTCCATCGGGTCGTGCGGTTGTTCGGTAGCCACCACCAGGCCATCAGCCACTGCCATGGCGATGACGTCGGTCAGGTAATACTCACCTTGGGCGTTGTTGTTCGACAAACGCCCCATCCAGTCGGCAAGGCGAGCGGCTGGCAGGGCCAGGATGCCGGTATTGCCTTCCTTGATCGCTTTCTGCACATCGCTGGCGTCCTTGTGCTCGACGATCGCAGTCACCTTGCCTTGGGCATCACGCACAATGCGCCCGTAGCCGGTCGGGTCTTGCAGGTTAACGGTGAGCAGGCCCAGCTGCTGGTCGGTGGCCTTGGCCAGCAGGCGTTGCAGGGTTTCCACTTCAATCAGCGGTACGTCGCCATACAGCACCAGCACCGTGTCGGCAGTGATCGCCGGCAGCGCTTGGGCAACGGCATGCCCGGTACCCAGTTGCTTGTCCTGCATAACGAAATTCAGGTCGTCGGCTGCCAGGCGCTCACGCACCTGCTCCGCACCATGGCCAATCACTACGTGAATGCCTTGAGGCTGAAGCTGCCGTGCGCTGTGGATAACATGGCCGAGCATGGAATTGCCGGCCACCGGGTGCAGCACCTTGGGCAGCGCCGAGCGCATGCGGGTACCTTGGCCGGCGGCGAGAATAACGATATCGAGTGACATTGACTGGCTACCAATCCTGGGCGGTCAGAGAAATGACCGAGGGGGAATTCGGAAAAAGAAAAAGGGTAGCCGAGGCTACCCTTTTACTCAATCGCAACAGCAGTGATCAGCCGGGGCCGATTACTTGCCTTTGCGCATTTGCTGGACGGTACGCAGCTGAGCTGCGGCCTCGGCCAGACGTGCGGCGGCGGCGCCGTAATCGAAGTCCGCGCCTTTCAGACTCAGGGCGTTCTCGGCAGCCTTGAGGGCTTCCTGAGCCTGAGCTTCATCCAGGTCTGTAGCACGTTGCACGGTATCGGCAAGCACCTTGACCATGTTCGGCTGAACCTCGAGGAAACCACCAGAGATGTAATACACCTCTTGGGCGCCACCCTGCTTGGTCAGCGTGATCGGACCTGGCTTCAGATTGGTGATCAGAGGCGCGTGGCCTGGAGCGATACCAAGATCACCCAGGTTACCGTGCGCAACCACCATCTCGACCAGACCGGAGAAAATCTCTCCTTCCGCGCTGACGATATCGCAATGGACTGTCATAGCCATCTGCTTGCCTCAACCTGATAGCGCCCCTTGCGGGGCGCAGGAATTACAGTTTCTTGGCTTTCTCGATCGCTTCGTCGATGCTGCCGACCATGTAGAACGCTTGTTCTGGCAGGTGGTCGTAGTCACCTTTGAGGATGCCGCTGAAGCCAGCGATGGTGTCTTTCAGGGAAACGTACTTACCTGGCGAACCGGTGAAAACTTCGGCCACGAAGAACGGCTGCGACAGGAAGCGCTGGATCTTACGAGCGCGGGCTACCAGTTGCTTGTCGGTCTCGGACAGTTCGTCCATACCCAGGATCGCAATAATGTCCTTCAGCTCTTTGTAGCGCTGCAGAACATACTGAACGCCACGAGCAGTGTCGTAGTGCTCATTGCCGATCACGTTCGGGTCCAGCTGACGCGAAGTCGAGTCCAGTGGGTCGACCGCTGGGTAGATACCCAGGGAGGCGATGTCACGGGACAGAACGACGGTGGCGTCCAGGTGGGCGAAGGTGGTCGCTGGCGACGGGTCGGTCAAGTCGTCCGCTGGTACGTATACGGCCTGGACGGAGGTGATCGAACCTTCCTTGGTGGAGGTGATGCGCTCTTGCAGAACGCCCATCTCTTCAGCCAGGGTCGGCTGGTAACCTACTGCCGAAGGCATACGGCCCAGCAGTGCGGATACTTCGGTACCGGCCAGGGTGTAACGATAGATGTTGTCGACGAACAGCAGAACGTCGTTACCTTCGTCACGGAACTTCTCAGCCATGGTCAGGCCGGTCAGCGCTACGCGCAGACGGTTTCCTGGTGGCTCGTTCATCTGACCGTAGACCAAGGCTACTTTGTCGAGAACGTTGGAGTCCTTCATCTCGTGGTAGAAGTCGTTACCCTCACGAGTACGCTCACCCACACCAGCGAACACGGAGTAACCGCTGTGTTCCATGGCGATGTTACGGATCAGTTCCATCATGTTTACGGTCTTGCCGACACCGGCACCACCGAACAGACCAACCTTACCACCCTTGGCGAACGGGCAAACCAGGTCGATAACCTTGATGCCGGTTTCCAGCAGGTCGTTGCCGCCTGCCTGGTCAGCGAACGAAGGCGCTGGCTGGTGGATACCGCGACGCTCTTCTTCGCCGATCGGGCCGGCTTCGTCGATCGGGTTGCCCAGTACGTCCATGATACGGCCCAGGGTGGCCTTACCAACAGGAACGGAAATGGCAGCACCGGTGTCGACGACATCCAGACCGCGCTTCAGGCCTTCGGTCGAGCCCATCGCAATGGTACGAACCACGCCGTCGCCCAGCTGCTGCTGAACTTCCAGGGTGGTTTCCGCGCCTTGTACTTTCAGCGCGTTGTATACACTCGGCACGACGTCACGTGGGAATTCCACGTCGATGACGGCGCCGATGATTTGAACGATACGTCCGCTACTCATAGCTGGATCCTCTGAATATGTGAACCGTTAAACCGCGGCAGCGCCGCCGACGATTTCCGAGATCTCCTGGGTGATCGCAGCCTGACGCGCCTTGTTGTAGATCAGCTGGAGCTCTTTGATCAAATCACCGGCGTTGTCTGTGGCGTTCTTCATCGCGATCATCCGGGCCGCTTGTTCAGCAGCGTTGTTCTCGACCACCGCCTGGTATACCTGCGACTCCACGTAACGCACCATCAAGCCGTCCAGCAGCTCTTTTGCGTCGGGTTCGTACAGGTAATCCCAGTGGTGCTTGAGTTCCTGATCCGGGGTTGCCACCAACGGTACCAATTGCTCGACCGTCGGCTTCTGGGTCATGGTATTGATGAACTTGTTCGAAACCACGCAGAGGCGATCGATACGGCCGTCCAGGTAGGCGTCCAGCATCACTTTGACGGAGCCGATCAGATCGTTGATCGATGGCTCTTCGCCCAAGTGGCTGATCGCGGCTACGACGTTGCCGCCAAAGATGCGGAAGAAAGTCGCACCCTTGCTGCCGATCACGCACAGGTCGATTTCCACGCCCTGTTCGCGGTTCGCGTTCATGTCCTTGACCAGGGCCTTGAACAGGTTGGTATTCAAGCCACCGCACAGACCACGGTCACTGCTCACCACAATATAACCGGCACGCTTTACAGGGCGCTCGATCATGAAGGGGTGGCGGTATTCCGGGTTGGCGTTGGCCAGATGACCGATCACCTGGCGGATACGCTCCGCGTAAGGACGGCTAGCAGCCATGCGCATTTGTGCCTTGCGCATCTTGCTGACCGCCACTTTCTCCATGGCGCTGGTAATTTTTTGCGTGCTTTTGATGCTCGCAATCTTACTGCGAATCTCTTTTGCGCCTGCCATGTATCACCTATCAGGTTAGCAAGCGGGGGCCTGAGCCCCCGCTGCGGCTTACCAGGTCTGGGTGGCCTTGAACTTCTCGATACCGGCTTTCAGGCCTGCGTCGATTTCGTCGTTGAAGTCACCCTTCACATTGATCTTCGCCATCAGTTCAGCGTGATCACGGTTGAAGAAGGCGATCAGTGCTTGCTCGAAGCTGCCGATCTTGGAGACTTCTACGTCAGTCAGGAAACCACGCTCAGCGGCGTACAGCGACAGGGCCATGTCCGCGATGGACATTGGCGCGTACTGCTTCTGCTTCATCAGCTCGGTAACGCGCTGACCATGCTCCAGCTGCTTGCGGGTCGCTTCGTCCAGATCGGAGGCGAACTGGGCGAATGCAGCCAGTTCACGGTACTGAGCCAGAGCGGTACGAATACCACCGGACAGCTTCTTGATGATCTTGGTCTGAGCAGCACCACCTACGCGGGATACCGAAACACCGGCGTTCACTGCAGGGCGGATGCCCGAGTTGAACATGGCCGATTCCAGGAAGATCTGACCGTCGGTGATGGAAATCACGTTGGTCGGAACGAACGCGGAAACGTCGCCAGCCTGAGTTTCGATGATCGGCAGCGCAGTCAGGGAACCGGTTTTGCCAGTTACAGCACCGTTGGTGAACTTCTCGACGTACTCTTCCGAAACGCGCGATGCACGCTCCAGCAGACGGGAGTGGAGATAGAACACGTCGCCTGGGTACGCTTCACGTCCTGGTGGACGGCGCAGCAGCAGGGAGATCTGACGGTAGGCAACGGCCTGCTTGGACAGGTCATCGTAAACGATCAGTGCGTCTTCGCCGCGGTCACGGAAGAACTCGCCCATGGTGCAACCGGCGTATGGCGCCAGGAATTGCAGTGCGGCGGATTCCGAAGCACTGGCAACCACCACGATGGTGTTGGCCAGGGCGCCGTTTTCTTCCAGCTTGCGAACGATGTTGGCAACGGTGGAACGCTTCTGGCCGACAGCAACATAAACGCAGAAAATACCGGAGTCTTTCTGGTTGATGATGGCGTCGATGGCCATGGCGGTCTTGCCGATCTGACGGTCACCGATGATCAGCTCACGCTGGCCACGGCCGACCGGGATCATGGCGTCGACGGACTTGTAGCCAGTCTGTACAGGCTGGTCTACCGACTTACGCCAGATCACGCCTGGAGCAACTTTCTCGACCGCGTCGGTCTCGGTGTTGCCCAGAGGACCTTTGCCATCGATCGGGTTGCCCAGTGCGTCGACTACGCGGCCCAGCAGTTCCTTACCAACCGGAACTTCCAGGATGCGGCCGGTGCACTTGGCGCTCATGCCTTCGGCGAGGGTGTCATAGGCACCCAGGATCACTGCACCTACGGAGTCTTGCTCCAGGTTCAGGGCCATGCCGTAGACGCCGCCAGGGAACTCGATCATTTCGCCGTACATGACGTCGGCCAGACCGTGGATCCGCACGATACCGTCGGAAACCGAAACGACGGTACCTTCGTTACGGGCTTGGGAGCTCACATCGAGGTTGTCGATGCGGCCCTTGATGATTTCACTAATTTCGGAAGGATTGAGTTGCTGCATTGCTCTGCTGCCCCTTCAAACTCAAGATTTCAATGCTTCGGCCAGTTTCGCGATTTTGCCGCGAACAGAGCCATCGATTACCAGGTCACCAGCGCGGATGACGACGCCGCCAATCAGGCTGGCATCCTCCGACGCGTGCAGGCGCACTTCCTGGCCTAACCGTGCACTGAGAACCTTGGCGAGTTTGTCTTGCTGTTCTTGGTTCAACGCGAAGGCACTGGTGACTTCCACGTCCACGGATTTCTCTTGCTCGGCCTTGTACAGGTCGAACAGAGCGGCAATCTCCGGCAGAAGCAGGAGACGGTCGTTTTCCGCGGCAACATGAATGAAATTCTGTGCCTGTGCATTGAACTTGTCACCGCACACGTCAATGAACGTGGCGGCCTTTTCTGCGCTCGTCAGTCGCGGGGCCTTGAGCAGGCGCTGCATGGTGTCGTCTTGCGACACCGCAGCAGCCAGGCCGAGCATGGCTGACCAATTGGCCAGTTGCTGATGGGCCTGGGCATGCTCAAAGGCAGCCTTAGCGTAAGGTCGGGCCAACGTGGTCAGTTCTGCCATGATCGCCCTCGCTTAAATTTCAGCGGCCAGTTTGTTAACCAGCTCCGCATGCGCGTTTTGATCGATTGTGGCGCCAAGGATCTTTTCAGCACCACCAACGGCCAGGGCACCCACTTGGGCACGCAGGGCGTCTTTGGCACTGTTCAGTTCCTGTTCGATCTCGGCCAGAGCCTGAGCCTTCACACGGTCAGCTTCGACGCGGGCCTGTTCACGGGCTTCCTCGACAAGCTGAGCAGCGCGTTTCTTGCTTTGCTCAATGATTTCGGCTGCCTGTGCTTTAGCTTCACGCAGTTGCTGACCCGCTTTCTCTTGGGCCAGCTCCAGGTCGCGAGCTGCGCGGTTGGCAGCGTCCAAGCCGTCGGCAATCTTCTTTTGGCGCTCTTGCAGAGCAGTGATGACCGGAGGCCATACATACTTCATGCAGAAGAGTACAAAAATCAGGAAAGCAACGGATTGGCCAATCAGGGTTGCATTAATGTTCACGCCAACACCTCGCTCGGTCTTAATTCATACAGCCATCAACTCGTGGATACGAGTGATTAGCCGGCGATCTGACCAACGAACGGATTCGCGAAGGTGAAGAACAGAGCGATACCAACACCGATCATGGTTACGGCGTCGAGCAGACCGGCAACGATGAACATTTTGACCTGCAGCATCGGAACCATCTCAGGCTGACGAGCAGCGCCTTCCAGGAATTTGCCGCCCAGCAGGCCGAAACCAATGGCGGTACCCAGAGCACCCAGGCCGATCAGCAGAGCAACAGCGATAGCGGTCAGACCAACTACAGTTTCCATCTTTCCTCCCGACTTTTACGTCGTATTGGTTAGGTTTTTAGTTTGAAGCGGTAAAACAAATCGTTTGGAACAGCTGCCCTTGCGGACTTTTAAAGCCCTCCCCCCAAACGAGCGGGGAAGGCTATCAGACACGCCAGGCGGTCTTAATGGTTATCTTCGTGAGCCATCGACAGGTAGACGATGGTAAGCATCATGAAGATGAAAGCTTGCAGGGTGATGATCAGGATGTGGAACACAGCCCACGCCCACTGCAGCACCACACCCAGGCCGCTCAGCCACAGAAGGCCGGAGCCGAACATCACGGCGATCAGGATGAACACCAGCTCGCCGGCGTACATGTTGCCGAACAGTCGCAGCGCCAGCGAGATCGGCTTGGCGATCAGGGTGACGAACTCGAGCAGGAAGTTGACCGGAATCAGCAGGATCTGCACGAAGATGTTCTTGCTGCCGAACGGGTGCAGGGTCAGCTCACCGATGAAGCCGCCCAGGCCCTTGACCTTGATGCTGTAGAAGATGATCAGGGCGAACACGCAGAAGGCCATTGCCAGCGTCGCGTTCGGGTCGGTGGTCGACACGGCGCGGAACGGAATGTGCGGATCACCGGAAATCAGGATGGCCAGCTGAGGAATCCAGTCGACCGGTACCAGGTCGACGGCGTTCATCAGGAATACCCAGACGAAGATGGTCAGTGCCAGCGGTGCAATCACCGGGCTACGGCCGTGGAAGGAGTCCTTCACGCTGCCGTTGACGAAATCGACCATCACTTCGACGAAGTTCTGCAGACCGCCAGGCTGGCCGGAGGTCGCCTTCTTTGCCGCCATGCGGAAGATGAACAGGAAGATCAGACCCAGCGCGACGGACCAACCCAGGGTGTCCAGGTGGAACGCCCAGAAGCCCATTGCCTTGGCTTCTGCAGCCGAATGGGCGAAGCCCCAGCTGCCGTCTGGTAGTTGACCGTAGGTCAGGTTCTGCAAGTGGTGCTGGATATAGCCCGAAGCGGTTTCTGCTGCCATGGTTGCCTCAAACGCCCTAAGGTCTCGAAAGTCTTTTATTCATCAGCAGGGGCGCAAACCAGCTGACCAAAAGGGTCAACACGAAGACGCCGAAGACTGCTAACGGCGCCAGTGGCTTCACTCCTGCGAAGGTCAGTGCGAACAGCACTGCCGTCAAAATCATCTTGCCGGCCTCGCCTGCGTAAAACGACTTGACGATGGCCTGCGCCGCCCGGGCTCCGCTAAAGCGAAAAGCCTTCCAGGCGAAATACATATTCGGCAGCCAGGCAATCAAACCTCCGCAGAGACCTGAATATCCACTGACTGCCCCTTTCCACTGCCACAACACCAATGTTGCCAGCAGCAGCACGACAAATTGAGCCAGCAGTACCGGAAAAACCGCCCAGCGATGGAAAGGCAGGCGGTTTGGCGTGCGGATTTCCATCACAACTGCTCCTCAGAAGTCGACCAACAAGTCAGTAACGACTTGGCATAAATTGTGCCGACAAAATGCGCGCAGAGTATAGGGGTGGATTAACCCCTATTCAACTCTTGGGTAGTGATTTCCGACTGCGCGCTACAACTGGAATTGTTTCAGCGGATGTGAGCAAGGACGCCCTGCAACTCGTCGAGCGAGTTATAGCGAATAACCAGCTGGCCTTTTCCCTTGTTTCCGTGACGAATCTGCACCGCGGAGCCCAGGCGCTCTGCGAGCCGCTGTTCAAGGCGCTCGATATCCGGGTCAGGTTTGCTCGGTTCTACCGGGTCAGGTTTGCCACTGAGCCACTGGCGCACCAGTGCCTCGGTTTGGCGCACAGTCAGCCCACGTGCGACAACATGACGCGCCCCTTCTTCCTGGCGATCTTCTTCAAGACCGAGCAAAGCACGTGCGTGGCCCATCTCCAGATCACCATGGGCAAGCATGGTCTTGATCGCTTCAGGCAGCGAGATCAGGCGCAGCAGGTTGGCCACGGTAACCCGCGACTTGCCCACGGCATCGGCTACCTGCTGCTGGGTCAGTTCGAACTCCTGTTGCAGGCGCTGCAGGGCCAGGGCCTCTTCCAACGGGTTGAGGTCCTCTCGCTGGATGTTCTCGATGAGGGCCATGGCGATGGCCGCTTCATCAGGCACTTCCCGCACCATCGCCGGGACGGTGTCCAGGCCAGCCTGCTGCGTGGCCCTCCAGCGGCGCTCACCGGCAATGATCTCGTAGCGGTTGCCATCGATCGGGCGCACCACGATCGGCTGCATCACACCGTGCGTGCGAATCGAGTGCGCCAGTTCTTCCAGCGCCTGCGGATCCATGTCACGGCGCGGCTGGTATTTACCGCGCTGGATCAACTCGACCGGCAGGTGTTGCAGTTCTTTCTGGTCGATCTTGACAGCCTGCTCTTCGAGCGCGCTGACGGAAGGACCACTGAGCAGTGCATCCAACCCACGTCCGAGACCCCGTTTCTTAACGGCCATGCGGATTCCTTAAGTTGTTTGTGCAGTGCGTGATTGACGGCGTTGACGGCGAACCAGTTCCCCGGCCAGGGCCAGATAGGCCAGTGCGCCACGCGATTGCTTGTCGTAGGCCAGCGCCGGCATGCCAAAGCTCGGTGCCTCGGCCAAGCGGATGTTGCGCGGAATGACGGTATCGTAAAGCTGCTCGCCGAAGTGCTCCTTGAGCTGCGCCGATACATCGTTGTTCAGGCTAAGACGCGGGTCGTACATGGTGCGCAGCAGCCCTTCGATCTTCAGCTCCGGGTTCAGACGGGCGGCAATGCGCTTGATGTTATCCACAAGGTCGCTGAGACCTTCCAGTGCGTAATACTCGCACTGCATCGGAATGATCACGCCATCGGAGGCGACCAGGGCATTGAGCGTCAGCATCGACAGCGACGGTGGGCAATCGATGAGGATGAAGTCGTAATTCTCGCGGATAGGCGCCAGGGCGTTGCGCAGGCGGCTCTCCTTGACCTGCATTTCCAGCAGCACCACTTCCGCGGCAGTCAGGTCGCGGTTGGCCGGCAGCAACTGGAAGCCACCATGCTCGGAGTAGTGCATGGCCTGGGCAAGGTCGCATTCCCCGATCAGCAGGTCGTAGACCGAGTGTTCGAGTTCGTGTTTGTCCACACCGCTGCCCATGGTGGCGTTGCCCTGCGGATCGAGGTCGATCAGCAGCACACGACGCTTGGTCGCAGCCAGCGATGCGGCGAGATTGATACAGGTGGTGGTTTTACCCACTCCACCTTTCTGGTTCGCGATTGCGAATACCTTAGCCATTGTTGCGTGTGTTCCCAGTCATGCCTTGCGGCGCAGTATCAGCAGATGGCGCTGGCCCTGGCAACCTGGAACGGTCAGGGCCTGCTCGCTTTCCACTGTGAAGTCTGCGGGCAATGCTACCAGTTCATCGGCAGGATGCAGCCCCTTCATTGCAAGCCATTGCGTCCCGGTGTCGCCCAAGTGGCGGGTCCAGTTGGTGAAGTTCTCCATGCTGCTGAAGGCGCGAGAGATGATGCCGCTGAACGGCTGTGCTGGCTGGAAGGCCTCGACCCGGCTGTGGATAACCGTGAGGTTGTCCAGTTTCAGCTCCATCTTCACCTGGGTGAGGAAGCGGGTTTTCTTGCCGTTGGCGTCCAGCACGGTTACGCGTTTGTGCGGATGCAGGATAGCCAATGGAATCCCGGGCATGCCACCGCCGCTGCCAACATCGAGCCAGCTATCGCGATCGCTGTGGATAAAACCCATTACGCTGAGGCTGTCCAGCAGATGGCGCGAAACCATCTCGTTCGGGTCGCGCACGGCCGTCAGGTTGTAGGCTTTGTTCCATTTGATCAACAGGGCCAGGTAGCCAAGCAGCCGTTCGTGCTGCTCGGCGCTCAGCTCGACACCGAGCTGGCGTGCACCTGTGGACAACTCTTCAGCGTGTTGCGGGGTGACCAGGGAACTCAAGCGCTTTGCTCCAATTCGCGGCCAGCGCCGCGTTTTTTCAGATGTATCAACAACAGGGAAATTGCCGCTGGTGTCACGCCAGGGATCCGCGAAGCCTGGCCCAGCGTCTGCGGGCGAGTCTGGCCGAGCTTGCCCTGGATTTCCTTGGACAGGCCGGAAATCGAGGTGTAGTCGATATCCACAGGCAGGCAGGTGTCTTCACTGGCACGCAGGCGAGCGATCTCGTCCTGCTGGCGATCGATGTAGCCAGCGTACTTGGTCTTGATTTCGACCTGTTCGGCAACCTGTGGATCGATCTGTTCGCCGCCGGTCGCTTCGATCAGCCCGGCGTAGTCCACTTCCGGTCGCGCCAGCAGGTTGAGCAGGCTGTATTCGTGGCTCAGCGGGGTACCGAACTTATCCACAACGGCCTGGCCCTGCGGTGTATTCGGGCGTATCCAGGTCGATTTCAAGCGCTGTTCCTCACGCTCGATGCCGTCACGCT
This sequence comes from Pseudomonas sp. M2, assembly GCF_015751845.1. Classification (NCBI taxonomy): domain Bacteria; kingdom Pseudomonadati; phylum Pseudomonadota; class Gammaproteobacteria; order Pseudomonadales; family Pseudomonadaceae; genus Pseudomonas; species Pseudomonas sp. M2. The sequence continues at coordinate 2,389,988 of NZ_JADOUD010000001.1, read as the reverse complement.
TGGCGCAGAACGCGGCCCAGCGCTGGTCGTCGATCAGACCAAGCTCACGACCTTTCTCGGTCAGGCGCAAGTCGGCGTTGTCTTCGCGCAGGATCAACCGGTATTCGGCCCGCGAAGTGAACATGCGGTACGGCTCCTGGGTACCCAGGGTAATCAGGTCGTCGACCAGCACTCCGATGTACGCCTCGTCACGGCGCGGGCACCAGCTTTCGCGGCCCTGCGCGCGCAGTGCGGCGTTGGTACCGGCCAGCAGGCCTTGGGCGCCGGCTTCTTCGTAACCGGTAGTGCCGTTGATCTGGCCAGCGAAGAACAAGCCACCGATAACCTTGGTCTCGAGGCTGTACTTGAGGTCACGCGGATCGAAGTAGTCGTATTCGATGGCATAGCCCGGGCGCACGATGTGCGCATTTTCCATACCGCGAATCGAGCGCACCAGCTCCAGCTGCACGTCAAACGGCAGCGAAGTGGAAATGCCGTTGGGGTACAGCTCATGGGTGGTCAGGCCTTCCGGCTCGATGAACACCTGATGGCTTTCCTTGTCGGCAAAGCGATGGATCTTGTCCTCGATCGACGGGCAGTAACGCGGGCCGACACCTTCGATGACGCCCGAGTACATCGGCGAACGGTCGAGGTTCGAAGCGATGATTTCGTGGGTACGCGCATTGGTGTGGGTAATCCAGCAGCTGACCTGACGCGGGTGCATCGCGGCGTTGCCCATGAACGACATGACCGGGATTGGTGTGTCGCCCGGCTGTTCGGTCATCACCGAAAAGTCCACCGAACGACCGTCGATACGCGGAGGTGTACCGGTTTTCAGACGACCGACGCGCAGCGGTAATTCACGCATGCGGTGGGCCAGGGCAATCGACGGTGGATCGCCAGCGCGGCCGCCGGAATGGTTCTGCAGGCCGATGTGGATAAGGCCACCCAGGAAAGTGCCGGTCGTGAGCACCACCGAATCGGCGAAGAACCGCAGCCCCATTTGCGTAACCACGCCTTTGACCTGGTCTTGCTCGACGATCAGGTCGTCACAGGACTGCTGGAATATCCACAGATTTGGCTGGTTTTCCAGGATTTCGCGAACCACGGCCTTGTAGATGGCGCGGTCGGCCTGTGCACGGGTGGCGCGAACAGCCGGGCCCTTGCGGTTGTTCAACACGCGAAACTGGATGCCGCTCTTGTCAGTGGCCAGTGCCATGGCACCGCCGAGCGCATCGATCTCTTTGACCAGATGGCTTTTACCGATGCCACCGATGGCCGGGTTGCAGCTCATGTGACCGAGGGTTTCCACGTTATGGGTCAGCAGCAGGGTTTTCACACCCATGCGTGCAGACGCAAGCGCAGCCTCGGTACCGGCATGGCCGCCGCCGATGACGATCACTTCAAAACGGGAAGGGAAATCCACCACGCACCTCGTGCCTGTTTTTGCGAATAGAGAAGGTAAGCGGACAAGTATAGGGACTTCACCCCCTCTAAAGAAACCTTTTGCGCAAATTTTGACCAGGCTGTGGATGAGTGGCTGATAACAGAAACTAGAGAGAAGAAATTTAAAAAAGCTTTGTTTTTATGTTTATTCTTATGCACGCACCAATCTGTGGATAACGTTCTACATCCCTCTGGATTCGCCATGTAGAAGAAAATTAAACCCTGTGGTTGGAGTGCCATGAGGGCTATGGATAACCGGATTTAACCTGTGGATGAAATGCCTACTTACCCACAGGGCAGGTTTTCCTCAGAAAAAAAGCATGCTTATCAACGGAGCTGAAGCCGACTTTTCCACAGCGCTCAGGAGCGCTTTTTCAGGCCGGTGATTAAAAATCTGCAGCTACAAAACCCTGTCCGAGACGCCCGAGCCCCAAATCTCAGGCAAAAAAAAGCCGCTCCAGGAAGAGCGGCGTCGTGAATGGTTTGGCTAAAAGCTACTTACCGATGCAGAAACTCGAGAAAATCCGCCCCAGCAGGTCATCCGAACTGAACGCGCCCGTGATTTCCCCCAGCGCGTGCTGGGCCTGGCGCAGGTCCTCAGCCAACAACTCTCCGGCCCCCGCCAAGGTCAATTGCGCACGACCGTGCTCCAGATGAGCACTGGCCTGGCGCAGGGCATCGAGGTGCCGCCGGCGTGCGCTGAAGCCACTCTCTGCAGTCTGTTCATAACCCATGCAGGCTTTGAGGTGATCGCGTAACAGCAGCAAGCCCTGATCGTCACCTTTGGCGCTCAAGGTGATGGTTACATGACCGTCATCGCACTGTTCCAGCCCTACGGGTTCGCCGCTGAGGTCGGCTTTGTTGCGAATCAGTGTGACCTTGCCCGGATCAGGCCTTTGATCAAGAAACTCCGGCCACAGGGCGAACGGATCACTGGCCTCAGGGGCGGTGGAGTCGACCACCAACAACACTCTGTCGGCTTCGCCTATGGCCTTGAGTGCGCGCTCGACGCCTATCTTTTCCACATGGTCGTCGGTGTCGCGCAAACCGGCCGTATCGACGACGTGCAGCGGCATGCCATCGATGTGGATATGTTCACGCAGGATATCCCGCGTCGTACCTGCGATGTCGGTGACGATTGCCGCCTCACGACCGGCCAGTTGATTCAGCAGGCTCGATTTGCCTGCATTCGGCCTGCCGGCGATCACCACCGTCATGCCGTCACGAAGCAGCGCACCCTGCCCGGCCTCACGCTGCACTGTGGACAACTCGGCACGCACTGAGTCGAGCATCGACAGGACGTGGCCATCGGCAAGAAAGTCGATTTCCTCCTCGGGGAAGTCGATCGCTGCCTCGACATAGATCCGCAGCGCGATCAGTGCTTCAGTCAGGCTGTGCACACGTTTGGAGAACTCCCCTTGCAACGAGCGCAGGGCGTTGCGTGCTGCCTGGCTGGAGCTGGCTTCGATCAGGTCGGCAATCGCTTCGGCCTGGGCCAGGTCGAGCTTGTCGTTGAGAAACGCCCGCTCACTGAACTCACCCGGGCGGGCCAAGCGGCAACCCACCTGCACGCAGCGTTGCAACAGCATGTCCAGTACGACCGGGCCACCATGCCCCTGCAATTCGAGCACGTCCTCACCGGTGAACGAGTTGGGTCCGGGGAAGAACAGTGCAATACCTTCATCCAGCACCAGCCCTTCCTGGTCGCGAAATGGGCCGTAATGGGCATGGCGCGGTGTCAGTGTGCGGCCGGTTATGAGCTGGCCAGCCTTGGCCGCCAATGGGCCGGACAGCCTGACAATACCCACCCCTCCACGTCCTTGTGCGGTTGCGATGGCAGCGATGGTTTCACGCACAGTGTTCATGCTCGAAAGCCTCTACGACAAAAACGACAGATAGCAAAAACGCCCCCGAGGGGGCGTTTTTATTCACAGGCTAGCGCAGTAGCCCGTCAAGCAGCAGCTTTTTTGGTCGCTGCTTCAATACGGCGGGTGATGTACCACTGCTGCGAAATCGACAGGCAGTTGTTCACAACCCAGTACAGCACCAGGCCAGCCGGGAACCACAGGAAGAAGAAGGTGAAGATGATCGGCATCATTTTCATCACCTTGGCCTGCATCGGATCCGGCGGCGTCGGGTTCAGGCGCTGCTGGATGAACATGGTAGCGCCCATGATGATCGGCAGGATGAAGAACGGATCCTTGATCGACAGGTCGGTGATCCACAGCATCCATGGGGCCTGGCGCATCTCGACGCTTTCCAGCAGCACCCAGTACAGGGCCAGGAACACCGGCATCTGTACCAGGATCGGCAAGCATCCACCCAGTGGGTTGATCTTCTCTTTCTTGTACAGCTCCATCATCGCCTGGGACATCTTCTGGCGATCGTCACCGAAGCGTTCCTTCAGTGCGGCGAGCTTCGGCGCCACGGCACGCATGCGCGCCATCGAGCGGTAGCTGGCGGCCGACAGCGGGAAGAACAGGCCCTTGATGAGCATGGTCAGGACAATGATCGACCAGCCCCAGTTACCCAGCAGGCTGTGGATATGTTGCAGCAACCAGAAGATCGGCTGGGCAATGAACCACAGGAAGCCGTAATCGACGGTCAGTTCCAGGCCTGGGGACAATTCCTTGAGCTTGGACTGGATCTTCGGGCCGGCATACAGCATGGCGCTGGTTTCGGCCTTGCCGCCAGCCGGTACGCTGATGGCCGGGCCGGTGTAGCCGATGATGTAGTTGCCCTGGCTGTCCTTGCGGGTCTGGACGACATTGTTGTCCGACTTGGCAGGGATCCAGGCAGTTACGAAGTAGTGCTGCAGCCAGGCAACCCAGCCGCCAGACACATTTTCTTTCAAACTACCTTTGTCGATGTCCTTCATCGACACTTTCTTGTACGGCTCGCCAGCTGTCCACAGGGCAGCACCCAGGTAAGTGGCGGTACCGGTGGCGGTGCTCGAGGACGGATCACCACTGGCGTCACGCTTGAGCTGGGCAAACATGTTGCCGCTCCAGGCCTGGCCGCTCTGGTTGTCGATCAGGTAGCTGACGGACAGGTCGTACTCACCGCGCTTGAAGCTGAAGCGCTTGATGTAGTTCACACCGTTGTCGCTGAACTTCAAGTCGACCACCAGTTGTTCCTGACCATCAGCCAGCTGGAAGGACTTCTGCTCTGCAGCGTACAGCGGACGGCCGGTGGAGCGCGCATCCGGGCCGTTGGCACCGGTCAGGCCGCTCTGGGCCAGATATACGCGCTCGCCACCGTTGTCGAACAGCTGGAACGGAATGTCCGGATGATCCTGACGACGCGGGTACTTCGGCAGGTTCAGCTGGACGATGTCACCGCCGACTGGATCGATAGCCAGTTCCAGGACATCGGTCTTGACCCGGATGAGATCCTTGCTGAGCGCAACAGGTGCCAGTTCGGCAGGGCTCGACTCGGCGTTGGCGCTCGGTACATCGGCGCTGGCGCCGTTGTTAGCGGCCGGTACGCCATCGGGCAGGCCCGGAGCAACAGTGCTGGCAGCAGTATTCTGAGTCGGCAAGGCAGCCTGGCCGTAGTCATCGTTCCACTTCAGGACCATGACGTAGGACACGATTGCCAGGGCGGCGATCAGGATCGTGCGTTTAATATCCATGATTACTCGGCTATCGAAGAAGTTCGGGAGGAAGGCGCGGGGGGAACGGGATCGAAACCGCCGTCGTTCCACGGATGACAACGCCCCAGGCGACGAACGGTTAGCCACCCGCCACGCAAGAGGCCATGGGTTTCTATGGCTTCCAATGCATAACAGGAGCAACTGGGGTAGAAACGACAGTGGCTGGCCATCAGAGGACTGATGGCGTAACGGTAAAACTGGATCGGAATGAGTGCCAGTTTACGCATCTTGACTGTCTACCCCTGCGGAATCGGCGTTAGCCGCTGGAGTGGGCCGGCTGCGCGCCAGGCGTTTCCAGAGCTTGCCAAAGTGTTGGTGCAATTCCGGGTTTTCTATCTCACCCAATCCCTTGCGCGCGACGATCACTATGTCCAGGCCAGCGAGCATTTGCTGGTGCAGACGGAAGGAATCGCGCATCAAGCGCTTGAGGCGATTGCGTTGAACGGCAAGCTTGACGCTCTTCTTGCCAATCACCAAGCCAAGGCGTGGATGATCGAGACCGTTCTCGCGAGCAAGGATCAGCAGGTTTTTCCCTGGAACCTTGCCGGTTGGGGAGTCGAAGACCGCTTTGAAATGCCGGGGTGTAAGCAGTCGCTTTTCCCGACTGAAGTCCTGACTCACCACCTTTGCCGAAGAATCAAATGGCCAGACGCTTACGGCCTTTGGCACGACGACGCGACAGAACAGCACGGCCGTTCTTGGTAGCCATACGGGCACGGAAGCCGTGGGTGCGAGCGCGCTTGATGGTGCTTGGTTGGAAAGTACGTTTCATGGCGTGTTACCTGGTTTGTCGACAACGGGCCGGAATGGCCCCCTTTTTAAGAGATCGGCGATTCTAGAGAAAGCAAGCCAATAGGTCAATTTCCAACCAGCCTTTCCTTATGGAAGGTGCTTTCAGCGATCGAGCGGGGCGGCGTCTGGTCGGGCAGGCAAACGGATGACAAAACTAAAAAAAAGAAGAGACATATAAAAAGCTTTTCTGAATAACTTATAAATCTTAGGTGGATAAGTTTCTGTGGATAACCTTCTGCAGGCCAAAGATTACGGGCTGTACAGCGATCAGAAACATTGTCCACAACCCGTGCTGCGCTTGTGCTGGGCCTGCGTACAGCCTGTGGATGAAAAGGCTCATTATCCACAGGTGAGTTATCAACAGATCTTGACCCTGGGTTGTGCATAGCCCTTATGGTGGGTTATCCACAGAGCTTATTCACAGTCCTTCAGGGTCGTTTTGGTCGCTAAATGGCTGTTTTGCCATGGCTCATAATGTTTCCACATGTGGATAACTGATCGCTTGACCGGTACAATGGCCGTTTGTTTTTGCCTCATCCGGCTTTCAAACTCAGGGGATATCCGTGTCAGTGGAACTTTGGCAGCAGTGCGTGGAGCTTCTGCGCGATGAACTGCCTGCCCAGCAATTCAACACCTGGATCCGTCCGCTACAGGTCGAAGCCGAAGGCGACGAGTTGCGCGTGTATGCGCCTAACCGTTTCGTTCTCGATTGGGTGAATGAAAAGTACCTCGGCCGTCTGCTCGAACTGTTGGGTGAGAACGGTAGCGGCATCGCGCCTGCCCTTTCCTTATTAATAGGTAGCCGTCGCAGCTCCGCACCGCGGGCCGCGCCCAATGCCCCGGTCAGCGCTGCAATGGCTGCGTCCCTTGCGCAGAGCCACGCGCAGCCAGCAGCCGCGCCAGTCATGGCTGTTGCTGACCCGGTCTCGGTGCCCACTGCTGAACCTGCGCAGGCCACCGACATGGCCGAGGCGTCGTCGCGAGGCAGCTATGATTCGATGGCGGACAGCGCTCCGGCACCTGTCGCGCCGGGGCGTACCGAACAGCGCAACGTTCAGGTGGAGGGTGCGCTCAAGCACACCAGTTATCTGAACCGTACGTTCACCTTCGAAACCTTTGTCGAAGGTAAATCGAACCAGTTGGCCCGGGCAGCCGCCTGGCAGGTTGCCGACAACCCGAAGCATGGCTACAACCCACTGTTCCTTTACGGTGGCGTGGGCCTGGGTAAAACGCACTTGATGCATGCTGTGGGTAACCACCTGCTGAAGAAGAACCCGAATGCCAAGGTGGTGTACCTGCATTCCGAGCGCTTCGTCGCGGACATGGTCAAGGCGTTGCAGCTCAACGCGATCAATGAGTTCAAGCGCTTCTACCGTTCGGTCGATGCGCTGCTGATCGACGATATCCAGTTCTTCGCCCGCAAGGAGCGTTCACAGGAGGAGTTTTTCCACACCTTCAACGCATTGCTCGAAGGTGGCCAGCAGGTGATTCTCACCAGTGACCGCTACCCGAAGGAAATCGAAGGTCTGGAAGAGCGACTGAAGTCGCGTTTCGGCTGGGGGCTGACGGTGGCTGTCGAGCCGCCGGAGCTGGAGACCCGCGTGGCGATCCTGATGAAGAAGGCAGACCAGGCCAAGGTCGAGTTGCCGCACGATGCCGCTTTCTTCATCGCTCAGCGTATTCGCTCCAACGTACGTGAGCTTGAAGGGGCATTGAAGCGCGTCATCGCCCACTCGCACTTCATGGGCCGCGACATCACCATCGAGCTGATTCGCGAGTCGCTGAAGGACCTGCTGGCGCTGCAAGACAAGCTGGTGAGTGTGGATAACATTCAGCGCACCGTGGCCGAGTACTACAAGATCAAGATCTCCGATCTGTTGTCCAAGCGCCGTTCGCGCTCTGTAGCGCGCCCGCGTCAGGTGGCCATGGCGTTGTCCAAGGAGCTGACCAACCACAGTCTGCCGGAGATCGGCGACATGTTTGGCGGCCGTGACCACACCACCGTGCTGCACGCTTGCCGCAAGATCAACGAACTGAAGGAATCCGACGCGGACATCCGCGAGGACTACAAGAACCTGCTGCGCACGCTCACCACCTGATGGCCGCCAGCGCAGCTAATTGAAGGCAAGGGACTAGACCATGCATTTCACCATTCAACGCGAAGCCCTGTTGAAACCCCTGCAACTGGTCGCCGGTGTCGTCGAGCGCCGTCAGACCTTGCCGGTCCTGTCCAACGTACTGCTGGTCGTGCAAGGCCAGCAGCTGTCGTTGACCGGTACCGACCTGGAAGTCGAACTGGTAGGCCGCGTCCAACTGGAAGAGCCGGCCGAGCCTGGCGAAATCACTGTCCCGGCGCGCAAGCTGATGGACATCTGCAAAAGCCTGCCGAACGACGTTCTGATCGATATCAAGGTCGACGAACAGAAGCTGTTGGTCAAGGCCGGCCGTAGCCGTTTCACCCTGTCGACCCTGCCTGCCAACGACTTCCCTACTGTGGAAGAAGGCCCAGGTTCGCTGACCTGCAACCTTGAGCAGAGCAAACTGCGTCGTTTGATCGAGCGCACCAGCTTCGCCATGGCTCAGCAGGATGTACGTTACTACCTCAACGGTATGCTGCTCGAAGTGTCGCGTAATACCTTGCGTGCCGTGTCTACCGATGGGCATCGTCTGGCGCTGTGCTCCATGAGCGCAGCCATCGAGCAGGATGAGCGTCATCAGGTCATCGTGCCACGTAAAGGTATCCTCGAGCTGGCGCGCCTGCTCACCGACCCGGAAGGCATGGTCAGCATCGTCCTGGGCCAGCACCACATCCGTGCGAACACAGGCGAGTTCACCTTCACGTCCAAGCTGGTCGATGGCAAGTTCCCTGACTATGAGCGTGTACTGCCCAAGGGTGGTGACAAGCTGGTCATCGGCGATCGTCAGGCCTTGCGTGAAGCGTTCAGCCGTACCGCAATCCTTTCCAACGAGAAGTACCGCGGTATCCGCCTTCAGTTGGCTGCCGGTCAGTTGAAAATCCAGGCAAACAACCCGGAACAGGAAGAGGCGGAAGAAGAGATCAGCGTGGACTATGACGGTGCATCGCTTGAGATTGGCTTCAACGTCAGTTACCTGCTGGACGTATTGGGTGTGATGACAACGGAACAGGTTCGCCTGATTCTCTCCGATTCCAATAGCAGTGCTCTGCTGCAGGAAGCCGGCAATGACGACTCGTCTTACGTTGTCATGCCGATGCGCCTGTAACCTGTAGCAGGCCAAATGTCCCTTCGACGTATCATGGTCACCGCGGTGCGCAACCTGCACCCGGTGACCCTCTCACCCTCCCCCCGCATCAATATCCTCTACGGCGCCAACGGCAGCGGCAAGACCAGTGTGCTGGAAGCTGTGCATTTGCTCGGGTTGGCCAGATCGTTTCGCAGTACCCGACTCAATCCCGTCATTCAGTACGAGCAGGCTGCGTGTACGGTTTTCGGCGAAGTACAGTTGGGCGAAGGCGGCACCAGCAACTTGGGTGTGTCGCGCGAGCGGGCGGGCGACTTCACTATCCGTATCGATGGGCAGAATGCCAAGAGCGCCGCGCAGCTTGCAGAACTACTGCCCCTGCAGCTCATCAACCCAGACAGTTTCAGGTTGCTTGAAGGCGCGCCGAAGATCCGTCGCCAGTTTCTGGATTGGGGAGTGTTCCACGTGGAACCTCGCTTCATGCCAGCTTGGCAGCGTCTGCAGAAGGCGTTGCGGCAGCGGAACTCATGGTTGCGGCATGGTACACTTGACCCAGCTTCGCAAGCCGCCTGGGACCGGGAATTGTGCCTGGCCAGCGCGGAAATAGATGAATACCGTCGCAACTACATCAAGGCCTTGAAGCCCGTCTTCGAGCAAACCCTGAGCGAACTGGTCGAGCTGGACGGGTTGACCCTTAGCTACTACCGAGGCTGGGACAAGGACCGGGAACTCAACGAAGTACTCGCCTCTTCTCTCCTTCGCGATCAGCAGATGGGCCATACCCAGGCCGGTCCGCAGCGTGCTGATCTGCGTCTTCGTCTGGCTGCTAACAACGCAGCCGACATCTTGTCGCGTGGTCAGCAAAAGCTGGTGGTCTGTGCATTGCGCATCGCCCAAGGCCACCTCGTTAGTCAGGCTCGCCGCGGCCACTGTATTTATCTGGTGGATGACTTGCCGTCCGAGTTGGACGACCAGCATCGCCGTGCACTGTGCCGCTTGCTAGAAGAATTACGCTGCCAGGTGTTTATCACCTGTGTAGATCACGAATTACTGAGGGAAGGCTGGCAGACGGAAACGCCAGTTGCTTTGTTCCACGTGGAACAAGGCCGTATCACCCAGACCCACGACCATCGGGAGTGAAGGCATGAGCGAAAATCAAACGTACGACTCTTCAAGCATCAAGGTGCTGAAAGGTTTGGATGCCGTGCGCAAGCGTCCCGGCATGTACATTGGCGACACCGATGACGGTAGCGGCCTGCACCACATGGTCTTCGAAGTGGTCGACAACTCGATCGACGAAGCCCTCGCCGGGCACTGCGATGACATCACCGTCATTATCCACACCGATGAATCCATCAGTGTGCGCGACAACGGTCGCGGCATTCCGGTCGACGTGCATAAAGAAGAAGGCGTTTCTGCAGCCGAGGTCATCATGACCGTGCTGCACGCCGGCGGTAAATTTGATGATAACTCCTACAAAGTTTCCGGCGGCCTGCACGGTGTAGGTGTTTCGGTAGTAAACGCCCTTTCGGAAAAGCTGGTGCTTACCGTTCGCCGTAGCGGCAAGATCTGGGAGCAGACCTACGTTCATGGTGTTCCACAGGCGCCGATGGCCGTTGTGGGCGAAAGCGAAACCACCGGCACCCATATTCATTTCAAGCCTTCGGCTGAGACCTTCAAGAATATTCACTTCAGCTGGGACATCCTGGCCAAGCGTATTCGTGAACTGTCCTTCCTGAACTCTGGCGTTGGCATCCTGCTGAAAGACGAGCGCTCGGGCAAAGAAGAGTTCTTCAAATACGAAGGCGGCCTGCGTGCATTCGTTGAATACCTGAACACCAACAAGACTCCGGTCAACTCCCAGGTGTTCCATTTCAACGTCCAGCGTGAAGATGGCGTGGGTGTTGAAGTTGCCCTGCAGTGGAACGACAGCTTCAACGAAAACCTGCTGTGCTTCACCAACAACATTCCGCAGCGCGATGGCGGTACCCACCTGGTTGGTTTCCGCTCTTCGCTGACCCGTAGCCTGAACAGCTACATCGAGCAGGAAGGCCTGGCCAAGAAGAACAAGGTTTCCACCACCGGTGACGATGCTCGTGAAGGCCTGACCGCGATCATTTCGGTCAAGGTGCCGGATCCGAAGTTCAGTTCGCAGACCAAGGACAAGCTGGTCTCCTCGGAGGTGAAAACCGCCGTGGAACAGGAAATGAACAAATACTTCGCCGACTTCCTGTTGGAAAACCCCAACGAAGCCAAAGCGGTAGTCGGCAAGATGATCGACGCTGCCCGTGCCCGTGAAGCGGCGCGCAAAGCGCGTGAAATGACTCGCCGTAAAGGCGCGCTGGATATCGCGGGCTTGCCGGGCAAACTGGCGGACTGCCAGGAGAAGGACCCTGCCCTTTCCGAACTGTACCTGGTGGAGGGTGACTCCGCAGGTGGCTCGGCCAAGCAAGGTCGTAACCGTCGTACCCAGGCGATCCTGCCGCTGAAGGGCAAGATTCTCAACGTCGAGAAAGCACGCTTCGACAAGATGATCTCCTCCCAGGAAGTGGGCACACTGATCACCGCACTGGGCTGTGGCATCGGCCGCGAAGAGTACAACATCGACAAACTGCGCTATCACAACATCATCATCATGACCGATGCTGACGTTGACGGTTCGCACATCCGTACCCTGCTGCTGACCTTCTTCTTCCGTCAGCTGCCAGAGCTGGTCGAGCGTGGCTACATCTACATTGCCCAGCCACCGCTGTACAAGGTGAAGAAAGGCAAGCAGGAGCAGTACATCAAGGACGACGAGGCCATGGAAGAATACATGACCCAGTCGGCCCTCGAAGATGCCAGCCTGCACCTGGATGAGTCTGCGCCGGCCGTTTCCGGCGTTCAGCTGGAGGTTTTGGTCAACGAGTTCCGTGGTGTGATGAAGACCCTCAAGCGTTTGTCTCGCTTGTACCCGGAAGAGTTGACCGAGCACTTCATCTACCTGCCGGAAGTTACCCTGGAGCAATTGGGCGACCATGCCGTCATGGAGAACTGGTTGGCCAAACTGCAGGAGCGCCTGAGCAACAGCCAGAAGTCTGGCCTGATGTACAAGGCCACCCTGCGCGAGGACAAGGAGCGCAATGTGTGGCTGCCTGAAGTGGAAATCACCTCGCACGGCCTGGCCAGCTACATCACCTTCAACCGCGATTTCTTCGGCAGCAACGACTATCGCACGGTGGTCAACATTGGCTCCAAGTTGTCGAGCCTGCTGGGTGAAGGTGCTTACGTACAGCGCGGTGAGCGTCGCAAGGCGATCGTCGAGTTCAAGGAAGGCCTGGATTGGCTGATGAACGAGACCACCAAGCGTCACACCATCCAGCGATACAAAGGGCTGGGTGAGATGAACCCGGACCAGTTGTGGGAAACCACCATGGACCCAACTGTACGTCGCATGCTCAAGGTCACCATCGAAGACGCGATTGCCGCCGATCAGATCTTCAACACCTTGATGGGTGACGCGGTTGAGCCTCGCCGCGACTTCATCGAAAGCAACGCGCTGTCGGTTTCTAACCTGGACTTCTGATCAGGTTGTTCTTACCAAAAAGCCCGCGCAAGCGGGCTTTTTGGTTTGGGCTGTCATTCAATCGTCCTGAGCTTCACGTGCACTGACCTCAGCTGATCTTTTTCATGCGCGAGTGTAAGTGACGCCTCTGCACGCATGACAAGCTGCTCCCCATGCCTGATGCAACTCTGCTTGAAAAGCGCGGGGTTTATCTGGGCCAGGCTGACAAGTGCCTTGAGCAACCGAAGGTCGATTTCTAGAAGAGCGGCGCCGTCTCTGCTGATAGGGGCAAAAAAATCGTCGAACAAATCATCCACCGTCAACCCTCGCAGGTAGACCCACTCGCAGCTTGTTTCCTGGTCCGGTTCGCAAGCGTGTGCTTTCCCCCAGTACGTCAAAGTTCTAAGGCCCCTGCCAATCACATCGATAGCAGTGCCCGGATCATTGACCGCTGGTGACAACGCGCGGGATGCGATTTCCGATAGCACACATAGCCCAAACCTCGGGTCATGTTCAAAGGTTCTTCGGGTGCCTATGGTCAACGTCGCCAGCGTGTCCTTGAGGCTTTGCTCATCAGGATGCTTGTCACTCAAAGGCACAATGCGAGCGACCGGCATACCGATGTGGACAAAACTACCTGGGAGAACTTCCACATAGATCCGGATCTGTAGCGCGTTGGAAATGGCGCCCAAGGCTTGCACATCGATATGTTGGACGTAGCCAGTCTGGTTGCTGGCAATGGTTTGCGCGGATAGCGGTAGTACAAGGTCTACCGGGTACGCTGAGCCTCCCAGATAGGGCCAGCGAATGCGATGAGCCATGGCCTCTATCGCCGCCTTTTCCACACGGTCAATGGTTTCTCCAACCCGTCCGAGTTTGGAAAGGTGGTCTATCCAGCGCAGCAGTGTGTAAATGATCAGCGTCACGACAGCTAGCGTCACCGCAAAAAGCACGACTCGGCCCTGGCTTCCATAGAGGCCGGTACTCAGGGCAATGATGCCAACCAGGCTGAAGAGAAACGAACCGATGAATGTGGCCAGCGCGTTCTGGGTCGTGGTGTCTTCCATGACCAGCGTTGTGGCACGCGGGGTCACCCCGCTACTTGCGGCCCCGTAGGCGGTGACCATCGTGCTCAATGAGAAGGTGGTCACAGCCAGCATGCTGGAGGCAATGATCCCGAGAATCTTGTCCACTGCATCTGCGCCGATGCGCGCTGGCAAGGTTTGCGGGATGAAGTCTCTGAACAGGATGGCAAGCAATGCAGTCGCCACACCCAGAATGGAGAACAGAGAGGCTCTGAACCAGAGTCGCTTGGTGAGTTGACCCGCTACCCAACGCCAACGCGCAATCATGTGCAGTACCTTCAAGAGACTGATCGAATAGTTAACAGACTAGAAGTTTCAATCCACAACCCAGCAAAAAACCCGCGCAAGCGGGCTTTTTGTTGGCGGCTGGTTTTATACGGCCTTAGTAACCGCTGAGGATGTTTACGATCACCCCGGAAGCAATGGCCACCAGCACGTAGTCGCCGTTGACGTACAACCAACGGTGGTCGCGGGGCGGCGGCGAGAGGTGCCGGGCGCGCCAGTCGGTCACCCAGTAACGGTCATTGCGATAGTGCGGGTCTACCACATGGCCGCGCTTCCATTGCTGGTGAGGTACCGGCATCCCCGGTTGTGGACGGAAGTTCGGATTACGGTAGGACTGAGCCTGGCCGTTGCCGGGTTTGCCATGTTGTTGCGGATGGCCTTGCTGCTTGCTCTGCTGCGGATGACCTTGGCCCTGATGCGAGCGGTCGCCATCGTGCCCTTGAGGCGGGCCGGGCTGGGCGAAGCTGGCCAGTGGTACGCTGAGCATCAAGGTAGCGCAGAGCACAGAGAGGCTTTTTTTCATCGTATGTCGATCCTTTGCATGTTCACGTCCGGCGGGTTTCAACGAGACGCCGATTACGGTTAATGCTTCAGACCGTGATTCGCGATGAGTAATCCCTGGCAAGAGGTAAAGGTCCGGTAAAGAATCGCCAAGCACTAAGCCGGATTCAGCCCCAGCGCTTTCAAGCGCCGATACAGCGTACGTTCACTCATCCCTAAGTGGCGCGCCAGTTCGCTACGCGGGCCCTGAAACTGTTCCAGCGCTTGTGCCAGATCACTCAGGTCGCTGCGAGCGCGCCCCTTGTTCGCACCGGTTGCGATTTGCGGGCCTACATCTTCCGGCAGATGCTCAGGCCGTATCAGCCCATCATCGGCAAACAGCCGCGCCCGTTCCAGGATGTTGCGCAGCTCGCGGATATTGCCTGGGAACGTATGCAGGGCCAATTGTTGAAGCGCAGCGTCAGTAAGGCTCGCGGCAGGTTTGCCTGCCATGCGTTGCAGCAGGCTCTGCGCAAGCAGCGGCAGATCCTCTACGCGTTCGCGCAAGGCAGGCAGGCGGATGGGAAAGCCACTGATGCGGTAATACAGGTCTTCCCGGAACGTACCCTCGGCAACCATCTGCTTGAGCGGTTTGTGTGTTGCAGACACCAGGCGGAAGTCCGCATGCACGGTGCGCAGACTGCCAACCGGGCGCAAGGTGCCGGATTCGATCAGGCGCAGCAATTTGACCTGCATCGCCAGTGGCACCTCACCAATCTCGTCGAGGAACAGCGTGCCGCCGTGGGCCGCTTCTGCCAGGCCGATCTTGCGCTGGTTGGCACCGGTAAAGGCTCCCTTCTCATAGCCGAACAGCTCGCTCTCGAACAGTGACTCGGTCAAGCCGGTGCAGTCGACCACCACCAAAGGGCCATTCGCCCGTGGGCTACCCATATGGATCGCCCGGGCGAAAAGCTCCTTGCCTGTACCGGATTCACCCTGGAGCAATACCGGGATCTGTGCGGGGGCCGCACGTTGCAGGCTGGCCAGTGCCGTTTTGAACGCTGGCGCCCGGCCGACCAGGCCCTGTTGTTGAGGTTGCGCCGAGGCCAGTGTGACCGTGGTCAGGCGTTCTACGAACGCCGCCACCCTGCCCTGCTCATCGAGGATCGGCCGAAGTTCCACATCCACATGCTCAGGCCCGCGCGGGGTGTGATGAATGTGCAGTACCCGTTCCGGCAGCTTGCTGTCCCAGGCCTTGCGCATGGGGCAATGCTCACCGGCCTGGTCGCAAGGCACGGCGTAGTGATGGGAAACCCGGTGGCACTTCTCACCCAGTGGCGCACGGTCGTCACGGCCGAACTGCCGACGATAGGCGGCATTGGCTGCGAGGATGTTGTAGTCGGTGTCCAGCACGATGGTAGGCAACGCATCGTGTTCGAGGTAGGAAACCAGAGCTAGGATGAGGGGATGGGATTCAGGCATGACGGCACCGATTGGATAAGCCGTTGAGGGTAACAAGGACTGCCAAACACTGCCATTGGCTGACAGTCGACTGCCAGCGCAACTGCCACACCGGGCTGTCATGCGCCATCAGGGGCCGATTTCACTGGCCTTGGTACGGGTTAAACCGCTGGCATGCATCTTGATAAACCACCCGTCACTGCCTACGCCTCTAAAAGGCGGGGTGGATTATTTGGAGAACGTGATGATCATCGGCAACAACCTTCAGGTGGAAGCCTTTTTCGACGACGCCACCTCGACCATCAGCTACCTGGTACTGGACCGCGAGACCAACCAGTGTGCGTTGATCGACAGCGTACTGGACTATGACCCCAAGTCAGGCCGCACCTGCACCGAGTCTGCAGACCGTCTGATTGATCGGGTACAGAGCCTGGGCGCCAAGGTGCAGTGGATTCTGGAAACCCATGTACACGCCGACCACCTTTCAGCTGCGGCGTATCTCAAGGAAAAGCTCGGCGGCCACACCGCCATTGGCGCTGAGATAACCAAGGTACAGAAAGTCTTCGGCGACTTGTTCAACGCCGAGCCGGGCTTCGCCCGTGATGGCAGCCAGTTCGATGTGTTGCTCATGGACGAAGAAGGCTTTCGCATAGGTAACCTGCACGCCCGCTCGTTGCACACGCCTGGGCATACCCCCGCTTGCATGAGTTACCTGATAGAGGATGCGGGAGAAAAAGCACTGTTCGTGGGCGACACCCTGTTCATGCCTGATTACGGTACCGCACGCTGTGACTTCCCAGGCGCTGATGCTCGCACCTTGTACCAATCGATCCGCCGCCTGCTGGCCTTCCCTGACCAGACCCTGCTGTTCATGTGCCATGACTACCTGCCGGGCGGGCGTGACATGCGTTATGTCACCACCGTTGCCGAGCAGCGCGCCAGCAACATTCATGTTCACCAGGGCATCGATGAGGACAGCTTTGTCGCCATGCGTGAAGCGCGTGACAAGACCCTCGAGATGCCCGTCCTGATCCTGCCTTCGGTGCAGGTCAACATGCGCAGTGGCCATTTTCCGCAGCCGGAATCCAACGGCGTGAGCTACCTGAAGATCCCGTTGAACAAGCTCTGAGCGCCCTGCCCCATCATTAGAATTCCCAGGATTTACGCCATGCCTGCCTTGTTGTCCCCTGCTAATTCCGACCACCACAAGGTGGTCATCGTCGGTGCCGGCGCTGCCGGCATCGCCACTGCTTCCAGCCTCATCAGCCGCGACCCGTCACTGGATATCGCGGTGATCGACCCTGCCGACGTCCATTACTACCAGCCCGGCTGGACCATGGTCGGTGCGGGTGTGTTCAAGGCACCGAGCACCGCGCGCACCATGGCCTCGACCATCCCCCGTGGCGTGCGCTGGATCAAGGCGCGCGTGCAAGGGTTCGACCCGCTGGGCCAGCTGGTCATGCTCGAAGATGGTCGCACCATCAGCTATGAACAGCTGGTGGTCTGCCCCGGCCTCAAGCTCGATTGGGCTGCCATTGACGGGCTCAGTGATACCCTGGGGCGCAACGGCGTCACCTCGAACTACCGCTACGACCTGGCACCCTACACCTGGGAGCTTGTGCAGAACCTCAAGCAAGGCCGCGCCCTGTTCACTCAGCCGCCCATGCCGATCAAGTGCGCCGGTGCGCCGCAGAAGGCGCTGTACCTGTCCTGCGACCACTGGATGCGCCAGAGGCTGCTGGGCGATATCAAAGCCTGCTTCTTCAATGCCGGCGCAGTGCTGTTCGGTGTTCCCGATTACGTGCCGGCCCTGATGGCCTACATCGACAGGTACGGTGTGGACCTCAATTACAGCCACCGTCTGGCTGCAGTAGATGGCCCGAACAAGCGCGCCACCTTTGTCCGCACCTTTGCCGATGGCAGCACTGAAACCCGCACTGAAGCCTTCGACATGCTGCACGTGGTGCCGCCACAGGTTGCCCCGGACTTCATTCGTCAAAGCCCATTGGCCGATGCCGCTGGCTGGGTCGATGTCGACCCGCATACGCTGCGTCATCGCCAGTTTGCCAATGTCCATGCCCTTGGCGATGTGGCCAGCACCAGCAACGCCAAGACTGCGGCCGCTGCGCGCAAGCAGGCTCCGGTGGTTGCCAACAACGTGCTGGTGGCGCTGGGCGGGCTGGCTAACCTTGCCCAGTACGATGGCTACGGCTCCTGCCCGTTGACGGTCGAGCGCGGCAAGATCGTGCTTGCCGAGTTCACCTATGGCGGTAAGGTTGCGCCGAGCTTCCCGCGCTGGTTGCTGGATGGCCGCCAGCCGACGCGCCTGGCCTGGCTGCTCAAGGCGCGAGTGCTGCCGCCGCTGTACTGGCAAGGCATGCTGAAGGGACGAGAGTGGCTGGCACGGCCGCAACCGCTGGCGGCCGAGGCACCACGGTGATCGAACATCAACTGCTCGGTGCCGGGCTGGGCGCGATCATTGGCGCAGTGCTGGCGCTGACTGGCGCGGGGGGCGGCATCCTGGCGGTGCCGCTGCTGGTGTTTGGCCTTGGTCTGTCGATGGTCGAAGCTGCGCCCATTGGCCTTCTTGCCGTAGGTCTTGCCGCTGCCGTGGGGGCGATCCTCGGCTTGCGCCAAGGGCTGGTGCGTTATCGCGCCGCGCTGTTCATCGCCCTGATCGGCATCGCTGCTGCACCGCTCGGGCTGATGCTCGCCCATCGTCTGCCCGACACACCCTTGGCCTTGGTGTTCGCCGGCGTGCTGGTTTACGCATGCCTGCGCATCTGGCGCAAGGCTGCCAGCGAGCTGCGTGGCGAGGCCAACGACGCGCACCGTTTCATCGAACCGTGCGTGCTCAACCCGCTGCAGGGCCGTTTGCGCTGGACACTGCCCTGCGCGCGGGCGCTGGCCATGACCGGAGCGCTTTCGGGATTGTTGTCCGGCTTGTTGGGGGTGGGGGGTGGCTTCGTGATCATCCCTGCCTTGAACCGCTACACCAACCTGCGTATGAAGAGCATCGTCTCGACCTCGTTGGCGGTGATCGCCCTGGTGTCTACAGGTAGCGTGGTCAGTGCCAGCCTGGCCGGCGTTATGCACTGGCAGGTGGGAGCACCTTTTGCCGTGGGCGCGGTGCTTGGCCTGCTGCTGGCGCGGCCACTGGCGACGCGGCTGGCCGGGCCTCGCCTGCAGCAGCTGTTCTCGGTGGCCGGCTTTGCGGCTGCCCTGCTGCTGGCCGGCAAGGCGCTACTCGGCTAGCAGCTCGGCCTGTTCCTGCGCACACAGCGCCAGCAGGTAATCCCAGACCACCCGCAGGCGTACCGACTTGTGCAACTCACGACGGGTGCATATCCAGTAGCTGCGCTGGATGGTTTCGCTGGGCAGTACGCGCACCAGTGTCGGGTCGTGGCGAGCCATGTAGTTGGGCAGCACGGCGATACCCAGGCCGGCGCGCGCAGCAGTTTGCTGGGCGATTACGCTGGTGCTGCGAAAAGCCACATTGGGCGCCCGGCAGAAGCTGTTGAGAAACAGCAGCTCCTGGCTGAACAGCAGGTCGTCGACGTAGCCGATCCAGCTGTGCCGGGCCAGATCTTCACGGTTGCGTAAAGGTGGCGCGCGGTCCAGGTAAGCCTGGCTGGCATACAGGGCCAGGCGGTAGTCGGTGAGTTTGCGGGTAATCAGCAGGTCGGCACTGGGACGTTCCAGGTGAATGCTGATTTCCGCCTCGCGGTTGAGGATGCTGACAAAGCGAGGCACGGCCACCAGCTCCACTTCCAGGCCCGGATACCGATCGAACAGCGCATTCATGCGTGGGGTGAAGAACATGATGCCGATGCCTTCGGTGACCCCAAGGCGAATCTTGCCCAGCGGTGTGATGGCCTGGGTGATTTCTTCCTGCGCCAGCAACGCGACGTTCTCCATGGCTTCGGCGTGCTTGAGTAGCGCCTGGCCGGAGGGCGTCAATTCGTAGCCCTGCGCGTGTTGCACGAACAGTGGGGTGCCCAGGCTTTTCTCGATGCTCTCGATATGCCGGGCAACCGTGCTATGGGTCGTGTTGAGACGCTTGGCAGCGCTGAGCAGGCGGCCACTGCGCTGCAACTCGAGGAAAAACCGCAGATCATTCCAGTCGAACATGCATCCTTTCCCTGTTTTTCGCTGTGCTAAAACGCACAACGGCTGCGCGAAATCTCGTGTTTCCTCAGCGAAATTAATCAATAAGATGTACGACGACAAGAATAAAAATCAGGCGCGAGGTTGCACATGCCATCAGCCGATTCTGTCTTCGACTACGTTATCGTGGGTGCCGGTCCTGCCGGTTGCCTGCTGGCCAATCGATTGTCCGCCGACCCGTCCCGCCGCGTGTTGCTGCTGGAAGCCGGGGGCCGCGACAATTACCCCTGGATTCACATCCCCGTCGGTTACCTTTACTGCATCGGCAACCCACGCACTGACTGGTGCTTCAAGACCGAGGCGCAAATCGGCCTGGGTGGTCGCAGCCTGGGTTACCCCCGGGGCAAGGTGCTGGGGGGCTGCTCATCGATCAACGGCATGATCTACATGCGTGGCCAGGCTGCGGACTATGACCATTGGGCCGCCCAGGGCAACGACGGTTGGGCCTGGAAGGACGTGCTGCCGCTATTCAAGGCCAGCGAAAATCACTTTGCAGGTGGCAGTGATCACCATGGCGCCACTGGCGAATGGCGGGTGGAACGCCAGCGCTATAGTTGGCCGATCCTCGATGCATTCCGAGATGCCGCCGAGCAGAGCGGTATCGCCAAGGTCGATGACTTCAATACCGGCGACAACCAAGGCTGTGGATATTTTCAGGTCAACCAGCGCAGCGGTGTGCGCTGGAATGCATCCAAGGCTTTTTTACGACCTGTGCATAACCGTTCCAACCTCACCGTGCTGACCGGCGTGCAGGTTGATCAAGTGCTGCTGAACAACACCCGCGCCCGCGCAGTGAGAGCATTTTGGCAAGGTGCCTGGCACGAGTTCGCTGCGCGCCGCGAGATCATCCTGTGTGCAGGGGCGGTGGGTTCGCCCGGCATCCTGCAGCGCTCCGGCATTGGCCCGCGCACGTTGCTGGAAACGCTCGGCATCGGCGTACGGCACGATATGCCCGGTGTCGGTGGCAATCTGCAAGACCACCTGCAATTGCGCCTGATCTACCAGATCCGCAACACCAGAACGCTCAACCAGATGGCCAACAGCCTGTGGGGCAAGATGGGTATGGGCCTGCGTTATCTCTACGACCGCAGCGGCCCGCTGGCCATGGCGCCAAGCCAACTCGGGGCGTTCGTGCGGTCCAGCCCGGAGCAGGCCACCGCCAACCTGCAATATCACGTACAACCCCTGTCGCTGGAACGCTTCGGCGAGCCGTTGCACCGTTTCCCCGCCTTCACCGCTTCGGTGTGCAACCTTCGCCCAGTTAGCCGTGGGCGCATCGATATCCGTAGCTCGGACATGAACAGCGCGCCACTGATTGACCCCAACTACCTCAGTGACCCTGAAGACCTGCGCGTTGCCGCCGACGCCATCCGTATCACACGCCGCATCGTCCAGGCCCCTGCCCTCGCCGCTTTCGATCCGCAGGAATACCTGCCAGGCCCTGCCCTGCAGACCGAGGAAGACCTGTTCGAAGCGGCAGGCAAGATCGGCACCACCATCTTCCATCCGGTCGGGACCTGCCGTATGGGCAGCGGCCCGCTGGACGTTGTGGATAACCAGCTGCGTGTACGCGGCATCCCCGGCCTGCGCGTGGCGGATGCTTCAATCATGCCGCAGATCACCTCCGGCAATACCTGTTCACCCACCCTGATGATCGCCGAGAAGGCGGCCCAACTCATTCTCAAGGGAGCTGCTACCCAGACCTACCTGAACGAAGACGCGTTACCGACGCCCTGACCCGGGTGCGTGCAGTACCGGCGGCTTGCGGTCAGAAGCTGCCGACAGTGGAACAACAAGAATAATCACTGTGGCCTGCGGGCCGAGGACAGCAACGATGTCGGATTACATCCAAGAGCAGGGGGCGACGGCGAGCAGCCCAAGCCGTCGTGAAGAACGCAAGATCATTTTCGCGTCATCCCTCGGGACGGTTTTCGAGTGGTATGACTTTTTTCTCTACGGTGCGCTGGCGGCAGTGATCAGCAAGCAGTTCTTTGCTGGCGTCAACGACACCACCGCTTTCATCTTCGCCCTGATGGCATTCGCCGCCGGCTTCCTGGTACGGCCCTTCGGCGCGCTGGTGTTCGGCCGGCTGGGTGACATGATCGGGCGAAAATACACCTTCCTGATCACCATCGTGCTGATGGGCTTGTCCACCTTCGCCGTTGGTTTGCTGCCCACCTATGCAAGCATCGGCATTGCCGCGCCGATCATCCTGGTGGTACTTCGCATGCTGCAGGGGCTGGCACTGGGGGGCGAGTATGGTGGCGCGGCGACGTATGTGGCCGAACACGCACCGCCCGGCAAGCGCGGCTTCCACACGGGCTTCATCCAGTCCACTGCTACCCTCGGGCTGCTGCTGTCGTTGCTGGTGGTGCTGGGCAGCCGCTACATCACCGGCGATGAGTTCGAAACCTGGGGCTGGCGCTTGCCGTTCCTGCTGTCGATCGTGCTGCTGGGCATTTCCACCTGGATCCGCATGAGCATGCATGAGTCGCCGGCCTTCGTGAAAATGAAGGCCCAGGGCAAGATCAGCAAATCGCCAATCCGCGAGTCGTTCACCTCCTGGCCAAACCTCAAGGTGGTGCTTACCGCACTGTTCAGTATCAACGCCGGCCAGGCCGTGACGTTCTACACGGCGCAGTTCTACGTGCTGTTCTTCATGACCCAGATGCTCAAGATGGATCCGGCCCAGGCCAATACCTTGCTGATCATCAGCGTGGTGATCGGTGCGCCGTTCTTCGTGTTCTTCGGCTGGCTGTCCGACCGCATCGGCCGCAAGCCTATCCTGATGCTCGGCCTGCTGCTGGCCACGGTGTTGTACTTCCCGCTGTTCAAGGCCCTCAGTCACTACGCCAACCCGCAGATCGACGCAGCGAGCCGTCAGGCGCCGATCGTGGTCACCGCTGACCCGCAAGGTTGTACCTTCCAGTTCGACCCGGTCGGCAAGGCGCGTTTCGACAGCCCGTGCGACAAGGTCAAGACCTTCCTGGTCAAACAGGGCCTGCCGTACAGCTCGGTGAATGTGGCGGGCAGCCAAGTGGTGGTGAACATTGGCGACAAGACCATCAACGGGTTTGACGAAACAGCCATGCGCACAGCCATCGAGCAGGCGGGCTACCCGGCCAAGGCGGACCCGTCGCAGGTCAACCAGGTGATGGTGGTGGTGCTGATCGTTGCAATGATCCTGATCGCAACCATGACTTATGGCCCGCTGGCGGCGGTGATGGTGGAGCTGTTTCCGACGCGTATCCGCTACACCTCGATGTCGCTGCCCTACCACATTGGCAATGGCTGGTTTGGCGGTTTCCTGCCCACGGTTTCGTTCGCGCTGGTGGTGTACACCGGGGATATCTTCTACGGCTTGTGGTACCCGGTGCTGGTAACCGGGATCAGCCTGGTGGTGGGAATCTTCTGCCTGAAAGAAACCAAGGATGTGGATATCGACAAGGTCTGATGATGTCGTGAAGCCATAAAAAAACCGGCTGTAAAAGCCGGTTTTCTTATGCCTCAAAAAAACTTATGCACGCTTTTCAGAAAAATGTCATACACAAAAATAAATAGGCAATTCATAGACTTAGCTATCAAACGAGGCATTTCATCCAAAAATTGCTAACACGTTATCCACAGATCGTCAGGCAATCTGCTCGTGTGGTTTTTCATCTACCGGTGGCAACGAGCCCAAGCGGCGCTGAGTCGCTTCGTTCCACGCCGCGGCACGGTCATTCAACTCTGCAATGGCACGCGGGCCGGTACCATTGGCATACATCGGCTCCCCGATGACCACCTCGATGGTGCCAGAGCGCTTGCCCCACCCTGACTTGGGCCAGTACTTGCCGGCGTTATGCGCGATCGGCAGCACGGGCAGCCCGGCATTTACCGCCAGCGCGGTACCGCCACGGGAAAACTTGCCCACGGTGCCAAAGGGTACCCGAGTACCTTCCGGGAAGATCAGCACCCAGACCTTCTGCTTGAGCAATTCGTCACCCTTGCTCGCCACCTGGCGCAAGGCTTCCTTGGGGTTGTCGCGGTTGATCGCGATCGGCCGCAGCATGGCCATGGCCCAGCCAAAGAACGGCACGTACAGCAGTTCACGCTTGAGCACCTGGCTCAATGGCGAGAAATAGGCTGACAGGAAGAACGTCTCCCAGGTGCTCTGGTGGTTGGACAGAATCACACAGGGCTCTTTGGGCACGTTCTCGGCACCGGTGACCTTGTAGTGGATACCCAGAATCACCCGCGCCAGCAGCACGGCAAAACGGCACCAGTAGACGTTGATGAAGCGGTAGCGCTTGTGAAACGGCAAAAATGGCGCGATAAAAAAGCTCAGCGAGCACCACAGCAGGGAACTGGTGCCCAGCAGCAGGTAAAAAAGAAAGATTCTGATCGCCCGCAGGATCGACATAGTGGCATGTACCGTTGCGGGCTTGCCCGCCTGATAAAAATGCGCCCTTGGGCGCATTGTTTAGATTAGTTCTCTGGCGATAGCTGCCAGATCGTCGAAAATCAGTGTGGTTTGCGCGACACCCTTTTCAAGCGTCCGCTCGCCTTTGCCGGTTTTCACCAGCACCGGTTGTGCACCGACGGCCAGGGCGGCCTCCAGGTCACCTTTACTGTCGCCGACAAACCATACGCCGCGCAGGTCGGCCTGATAATGGTCGGCGATTGCCCGCAGCATGCCAGGCTTGGGCTTGCGGCAGTCACAACCCTCGTCCGGCCCATGCGGGCAATACACGATGTGGCCGACTTCGCCGCCGTGACCTGCCACCAGCGTGCGCAGACGCGCATGCATGGCTTCGAGGGTTGCCAGTGAATAGTAGCCACGGGCAATGCCGGACTGGTTGGTGGCCACGGCCACCGTCCAGCCCGCTTTGCTCAACTGCGCGATGGCCTCGATCGAGCCGGGGATCGGGATCCACTCCTCCAGCGACTTGATGTAGGCGTCGGAGTCCTGGTTGATCACCCCGTCACGATCGAGAATCAGCAGTTTCAAGGCTTACCCCAGCAGCGAAATGTCAGCAACGCCCAGGAACAGGCCGCGCAGGCGGCTGAGCAGGGCATAACGGTTGGCGCGGACCTTGGCATCCTCGGCGTTGACCATCACCGCCTCGAAGAAGGCGTCGACCGGGTCACGCAGGGCCGCCAGGCGGGCCAGCGATTCGCTGTACTGACGTGCGGCAGCCATCGGTTGCACAGCCTGGTCGGCCTGCTGGATGGCCGAATACAGCGAGAACTCGTTGGCGTTGTCGAAGTACTTCGGCTCGACCTGTTCGGCAATGGCGCCTTCGGCTTTGCCCAGCAGGTTCGACACACGCTTGTTCACTGCGGCCAGCGCCTCGGCTTCCGGCAGCTTGCGGAAGGCCTGCACGGCCTGCACACGCTGGTCGAAGTCCAGGGCTGAACCCGGCTTCAGGGCACGTACCGACAGGTAGGTGGCAACGTCGATGCCTTCGTCTTCATAACGTGCACGCAGGCGGTCGAAGATGAACTCCAGCACCTGCTCGGCCAGGCCGGCGGCCTTGACCTTCGCACCGAACTGCTTGACCGCGAACTCCACCGCAGGGGTCAGGTCCAGGTCCAGTTGCTTCTCGATCAGGATGCGCAGCACGCCCAAGGCGGCGCGGCGCAAGGCATACGGGTCTTTGCTGCCGGTGGGCAGCATGCCGATGCCGAAGATACCGACCAGGGTGTCGAGCTTGTCGGCGATGGCTACCGCAGCACCGGTCAGGGTCTGTGGCAGCTCGGCGCCAGCACCGCGCGGCATGTACTGCTCGTTCAGCGCCAGGGCCACGTCTTGCGGTTCGCCGTCGTTGAGCGCGTAGTAGTAACCGGCAACGCCCTGCATCTCTGGGAATTCGCCGACCATTTCGGTGGCCAGGTCGCACTTGGACAGCAGCCCGGCACGGCCGGCGCGCTGGGCGTCGCCGCCGATCAGCGGGGCAATGTACGCGGCAAGCCGGGATACGCGTTCGGCCTTGTCGTAGACAGTGCCCAACTGTGCCTGGAAGACTACGTTCTTCAGGCGTTCGTTGAAGGTTTCGAGCGGCTGCTTCTTGTCCTGCTTGAAGAAGAACTCGGCGTCGGTCAGGCGCGGGCGCACGACCTTCTCGTTACCCGAGACGATCTGCTTGGGGTCACGGCTTTCGACGTTGGCCACGGTGATGAAGCGCGGCAGCAGCTTGCCTTCGCTGTCCAGCAGGCAGAAGTACTTCTGGTTGTCCTGCATGGTGGTGATCAAGGCTTCCTGCGGCACCTCGAGGAAACGCTCCTCGAACGAGCACACCAGCGGTACCGGCCACTCGACCAGCGCAGTCACCTCATCCAGCAGCGCTGGCGGTACGATGGCAGTGCCTTCCTGCTGCATGGCCAGTTCGGTGGTGCGCTTGGCAATCAGCTCGCGGCGTTCGGCGAAGTCGGCCAGCACGTAGGCTTTGCGCAGGTCTTCGACGTAGTTGGCCGGGGTGGTGATGACCACGTTTTGCGGATGGTGGAAGCGGTGCCCACGGGATTCACGGCCTGCCTGCTGCGACAGGATGGTGCAGTCGACGACCTGATCGCCCAGCAGCATCACCAGCCACTGGGTCGGGCGTACGAACTCTTCACGGCTGGCGGCCCAGCGCATGCGCTTGGGGATCGGCAGGTCGTTGAGCGAATCTTCGACGATGGTCGGCAGCAGGCTGGCGGTGGCCTTGCCCGGGATATGCTGGGAGAAGCGCAGCTTGGCGCCGCTCTGGTCGATTTCCGACAGCTCTACCCCGCACTTCTTGGCAAAGCCCAAGGCAGCCTGGGTCGGCTCGCCGTCCTTGAAGGCAGCCTGCAGGGGCGGGCCGTCGATATTGATGCTGCGGTCAGGCTGCTGTACATCCAGCTGGCGAATCAGCACGGCCAGGCGACGCGGCGCGGCGTACACCTGTTTGCCGGTGTAGTTCAGGCCGGCGGCCTGCAGGCCTTTTTCGATGCCGGCCAGGAAGGCGTCACCAAGGGTGGCCAGGGCTTTGGGTGGCAGCTCTTCGGTGCCCAGTTCTACCAGGAAATCTTGAGCACTCATTGTGCAGCCTCCAGCTTCGCCAACACTTCGTCACGCAGTTCAGGGGTAGCCATCGGGAAGCCCAGGCGTGCACGGGCTTGCAGATAGCTTTGCGCCACGTCCCGGGCCAGGGTACGTACGCGCAGGATGTAACGCTGGCGCTCGGTCACCGAGATGGCGCGACGGGCGTCGAGCAGGTTGAAGGTGTGCGAGGCCTTGAGCACCATTTCATAGGTCGGCAGCGGCAGGTCCAGCTTGATCAGGCGGTTGGCTTCGCTTTCGTAGAAGTCGAACAGCTCGAACAGTTTCTCGACGTTGGCGTGCTCGAAGTTGTAGGTCGACTGTTCCACTTCGTTCTGGTGGAACACATCGCCGTAGGTGACCTTGCCGAACGGGCCGTCGGCCCAGACCAGGTCGTACACCGAGTCGACACCCTGGATGTACATGGCCAGGCGCTCCAGGCCGTAGGTGATTTCACCGGTGACCGGGTAGCACTCGATGCCGCCTACTTGCTGGAAGTAGGTGAACTGGGTCACTTCCATGCCGTTGAGCCAGATTTCCCAACCCAGGCCCCAAGCGCCCAGGGTCGGCGATTCCCAGTTGTCTTCGACGAAGCGGATATCGTGGACCAGCGGATCCAGGCCGATGGCTTTCAGCGAGCCGAGGTACAGCTCCTGGAAGTTGGCCGGGTTGGGCTTGAGCACCACCTGGAACTGGTAGTAGTGCTGCAGGCGGTTGGGGTTTTCGCCATACCGCCCGTCGGCAGGGCGACGGCTGGGCTGCACGTAGGCGGCGTTCCAGGTTTCCGGGCCGACGGCGCGCAGGAATGTAGCGGTATGGAAAGTGCCGGCGCCTACTTCCATATCGTAGGGCTGAAGCACCACACAACCTTGAGCTGCCCAGTAGTTCTGCAGGGCGAGGATCAGGTCTTGGAAGGTACGCACGGCTGGCGTAGGCTGGCTCACGAAATTCACCTGTATCTGGGGATGCGGATGTAAAGAGCGGGAGTATAACCTGATTCGCCTCGCCCTCTACTCATTGGAGCCTTATGCCACGCTGCTTTTGGTGTACCGACGATCCGTTGTACCAGGCCTATCACGACCAGGAATGGGGAACACCGCAGCGTGATCCGGCGTTGCTGTTCGAGATGCTTTTGCTCGAAGGGTTCCAGGCCGGCCTGTCATGGATCACCGTCTTGCGTAAACGCGAGCGCTATCGCGAGGTGCTGGATGGCTTCGACCCGGTGAAGCTTTCGCAGATGAGCGATGAGCGCATCGAAGAGCTGATGCTCGATGCCGGCATCATCCGCAACCGCCTCAAGCTCAAGGCTGTCCGGCGCAATGCCCAGGCCTGGCTGGCTGTGGATAACCCGGCCGAGTGGCTCTGGTCGTTCGTCGGCGGCGAGCCGAAGATCAACCATTTCAGTGCCCGAAGCCAAGTGCCGGCGGTCACCGACGAGGCCAAGGCGATGAGCAAGGCGTTGCAGAAAGCCGGCTTTACATTCGTCGGCCCGACCATCTGCTACGCCTTCATGCAGGCTACCGGCATGGTCATGGACCACACCACCGATTGTGATCGTTACGCCGCCTTGCTGCGCTGAGGGGTTACAATGCGCGCCTTGCTGAAATAAGGAATTGGCCTGTGGAAAAGTTCAAGGGCGCCCTGATGGTCGGGGTGCTGCGTCTGTTTGCCAAGCTGCCCTGGGGCGCGGTACAGCGCGTCGGCGCCGGGATCGGCTGGCTGATGTGGAAAGTCCCCAACGGTTCGCGCAATGTCGTGCGCATCAACCTTGCCAAGTGCTTCCCTGAGATGGACCCGGTCGAGCGCGAGCAGCTGGTCGGCCGTGCGCTGAGAGACATCGGCAAATCCTTTGTCGAAAGTGCCTGTGCCTGGATCTGGCCGCCACAGCGTTCGCTTGAGCTGGTCAAGGAAGTGCACGGCCTGGAAGTGCTGGAGCAGGCCCTGGCCTCAGGCAAGGGTGTGGTCGGCATCACCAGCCACCTGGGTAATTGGGAAGTGCTCAACCACTTCTACTGCAACCAGTGCAAACCGATCATCTTCTACCGCCCGCCGAAGCTCAAGGCTGTGGATGACCTGCTGCGTGAGCAGCGGGTGCAGATGGGCAACCGTGTGGCGCCTTCGACCAAGGAAGGCATCCTCAGCGTGATCAAGGAAGTGCGCCGCGGTGGGCAGGTGGGGATTCCCGCCGACCCGGAGCCGGCGGAATCGGCCGGTGTATTCGTGCCGTTCCTGGGCACCCAGGCGCTGACCAGCAAGTTCGTGCCGAACATGCTGGCCGGTGGCAAGGCGGTAGGGGTGTTCCTGCATGCCCTGCGCTTGCCGGATGGCTCGGGCTTCAAGGTGTTTCTCGAAGCTGCGCCAGAAGAAATGTACAGCACGGATGTGAACGTGTCGGCGGCGGCCATGAGCAAGGTGGTCGAGCGTTATGTGCGCGAATACCCGAGCCAGTACATGTGGAGCATGAAGCGCTTCAAGAAGCGCCCGCCTGGCGAGGCGCGCTGGTACTGAGATTTTGGGGCGCCTTGCGCCCCTTTCCCCACAGCTACCCCGCTGCTCTCAAACTCAGCGCAAACCCAGTGGGAGATTCTATGGTTATCAGCAAGCCATTTTCGCGCCTTTGGTGACCTATTCGTCCTGATTGTTCATCAGGGCGAATGCCGCTCGTGCGAACTTTCTAGCCAGGATTACCTTTGCGGGGCTTTCCTTTGAGTCTTGCATCGGATTTACCGGCCCTATCGCCGGCAAGCCGGCTCCCACAGGGAGCGCGCAGTTCTTGAGGCCTGCACTGTACTTGTGGGAGCCGGCTTGCCGGCGATGGGCTGCAAAGCAGCCCCGGCATTTCAGGCTTTATTCAGCTTCTTGAGAAACACCGCCATCTCTTTCTCGGCCTGCTTGTCCCCATGGGCCTGCGCCGCCACGATCCCGTCTTCCCAGGCCTTGCGCGCCGCCGTCAGGTCGCCCTGCAGTTGATACGCCTTGCCGAGCAGCTTCCACGCTGCCGAATACTTGGGGTCCTGTGCCACACAACTGGCCAGGTGCACTGCCGCTTCGGCGCCGTTGCCCTCGTCCAGCCAGGCCTTGCCCAGGCCGAACCGCAGCAGCGGGTTATCCACACCCTTGGCCAGCATTTTCTCCAGCGATTCGCGCATGCCCGCCTCCCCTAGAAGAAACTCAAGCCGACGTGGAACAGCTTCTCCACGTCGCGAATGTGCTTTTTATCCACAACGAACAGGATCACGTGGTCACCCGACTCGATCACTGTGTCGTCGTGGGCGATCAGCACCTGCTCGTCGCGGATGATCGCGCCAATGGTGGTGCCCGGCGGCAGGGCGATATCTTCGATGGCCTTGCCGATCACCTTGCTCGACTTCGAGTCGCCATGTGCCACAGCCTCGATGGCCTCTGCCGCACCGCGGCGCAGGGAGTGCACGCTGACAATATCGCCACGGCGCACATGCGCCAGCAAGGTACCGATGGTAGCCAGCTGGGGGCTGATGGCGATATCGATTTCACCGCCTTGCACGAGGTCTACGTAGGCCGGGTTGTTGATGATCGTCATCACCTTGCCCGCACCGAGCCGCTTGGCCAGCAGTGACGACATGATGTTCGCCTCGTCATCATTGGTCAGGGCGAGGAATATGTCGGCATCGGCGATGTTCTCTTCGAGCATCAGGTCCTTGTCCGAGGCGCTGCCCTGCAGCACCACGGTGCTTTCCAGGGTGTCGGAGAGGTGCCGGCAACGGGCCGCGCTCATTTCGATGATCTTCACCTGGTAGCGGCTTTCGATGGCCTCTGCCAGGCGTTCGCCGATCTGCCCGCCGCCGGCGATGACCACACGCTTGTTGGTCTCGTCGATGCGCCGTAGCTCGCCCATCACGGCGCGGATGTCTTTCTTCGCGGCGATGAAGAACACCTCGTCATCGGCCTCGATCACGGTGTCGCCCCGTGGGGTGATCGGCCGGTCACGGCGGAAGATCGCGGCCACGCGGGTATCGACGTTGGGCATGTGCGCGCGGATCTGGCGCAGCTGCTGGCCCACCAATGGGCCGCCGTAATAGGCCTTGACCGCCACCAGTTGCGCCTTGCCCTCGGCAAAGTCGATCACCTGCAGCGAACCTGGGTGTTCTATGAGCCGTTTGATGTAGTTGGTCACCACCTGTTCGGGGCTGATCAGCACGTCCACCGGGATGTGGTCGTTGTCGAACAGCTCTTCGCGGGTGAGGTAGGCCGATTCACGCACCCGGGCAATCTTGGTGGGCGTGTGGAACAGCGAATAGGCGACCTGGCAGGCGACCATGTTGGTTTCGTCGCTGTTGGTTACCGCCACCAGCATGTCAGCGTCATCGGCACCGGCCTGGCGCAGGACCGTCGGGAGCGAGCCGCGGCCTTGCACGGTACGGATATCCAGGCGGTCGCCCAGGTCACGCAGGCGGTCGCCGTCGGTATCGACCACAGTGATGTCGTTGGCTTCGCTGGCCAGATGCTCTGCCAGCGTACCGCCTACCTGGCCTGCGCCAAGGATGATGATCTTCATCCGCTACTCCCTAACCTTTTTTCTTAACCGCGCGAGGCGGCGATCTTGATCAGCTTGGCATAGTAGAAACCGTCATGGCCGCCTTCCTGGGCCAGCAGCTGGCGGCCATGGGGCTGGCGGATACCAGCTTCTGTGGCCAGGTCCAGCTCACGGGCGCCCGGCGTGCGGGCAAGGAAGGCCTCGATCACTTCGGTATTCTCGGTCGGCAGGCTGGAGCAAGTGGCGTACAGCAGCATGCCGCCGACTTCCAGGGTCGGCCACAGGGCATCGAGCAACTCGCCCTGCAGCGCGGCCAGCGCCGGAATGTCGTCAGCCTGGCGGGTCAGCTTGATGTCCGGGTGGCGGCGAATGACGCCGGTAGCCGAGCACGGCGCGTCGAGCAGGATGCGCTGGAACGGCTTGCCGTCCCACCAGCTGGCGGTGTCACGGGCGTCGCAGGCGATCAGTTCGGCGTCCAGTTGCAGGCGGTCGAGGTTCTCGCGCACCCGGGTCAGGCGCTTGGCTTCCAGGTCGATGGCCACCAGGTGCGCAAGGCCCGCTTCTGCCTCGAGCAGGTGGCACGTCTTGCCGCCTGGGGCGCAGCAGGCATCGAGCACGCGCTGGCCGGGGGCCAGTTCAAGCAGGTCGGCCGACAGCTGCGCGGCTTCGTCCTGAACGCTCACCCAGCCCTCGGCAAAGCCCGGCAGGCTGCGCACGTCGCAGGCCTCAGTCAGCACAATGCCGTCGCGGCTGAACTGGCAGGCGCTGGCGCCAACGCCGGTTTCGGTCAGCAGGGCAAGGTAGGCATCGCGGCTGTGGTGGCGGCGGTTGACCCGCAGGATCATTGGCGGGTGAGCGTTGTTGGCCGCGCAAATGGCTTCCCACTGCTCGGGCCAGAACGCCTTGAGGGCTTTCTGCAGCCAGCGTGGGTGGGCGGTGCGTACAACAGGGTCGCGTTCCATGCCGGCGAGCAGCGCCTCGCCTTCACGTTGGGCGCGGCGCAGCACGGCGTTGAGCAGGCCCTTGGCCCACGGTTTTTTCAGTTTGTCGGCGCAACCGACCGTCTCGCCGATGGCGGCGTGGGCCGGGATGCGCGTGTAGAACAACTGGTACAGGCCTACCAGCAGCAGTGCCTGCACATCGGCATCAGCGGCCTTGAACGGCTTCTGCAGCAACTGGGCTGCGAGCAGGTCCAGGCGTGGCTGCCAGCGGGCGGTACCGAACGCCAGGTCCTGGGTCAGGCCGCGGTCGCGGTCCTCGACCTTGTCCAGTTGCGCTGGCAGCGAACTGTTCAGCGAGGCCTTGCCACTGAGCACAGCGGCCAAGGCACGGGCGGCGGCGAGGCGTGGGTTCATTGGCCAAGCACCTTGCCGGTGGCGAACTTCTCGCGGCGGCTATTGAACAGGTCGCTGAAGGCCAGGGCCTTGCCGCCAGGCAATTGCAGGCGGGTAAGGCTCAAGGCCTGGTCACCGCAGGCGACCACGAGGCCGTCTTTGCTGGCTGACAGGATCTCGCCAGGGGCGCCTTCACCTGTGGACAATCTGGCGGCCAGCACCTTCACGCTTTCGCCATCCAGAGTGCTGTGGCACACCGGCCAAGGGTTGAAGGCGCGGATCAGGCGCTCCAGCTCCACAGCCGGGCGGCTCCAGTCGATGCGTGCCTCGTCTTTGTTCAGCTTGTGCGCATACGTGGCCAGGGCGTCGTCCTGCACCTCGCCTTGCAGGCTGCCGTCGGCCAGCCCGGCGATGGCTTGCACCACGGCTGGCGGGCCCATGGCGGCGAGGCGATCGTGCAGGCTGCCGCCGGTGTCTTCGGCACTGATTGGTGTGACGACCTTGAGCAGCATCGGGCCAGTGTCCAGGCCTGCTTCCATGCGCATCACGGTCACGCCGCTCTCGGCGTCGCCGGCTTCCACGGCGCGCTGGATCGGCGCCGCGCCGCGCCAGCGTGGCAGCAGGGAGGCGTGGCTGTTGATGCAGCCCAGGCGTGGGATGTCCAGCACCACCTGGGGCAAGATCAGGCCATAGGCGACCACTACCATCAGGTCCGGCTTGAGCGCGGCGAGTTCCGCCTGTGCATCTTCATTGCGCAGGGTTGGCGGCTGGAACACCGGGATGTCATGGGCCACCGCCAGCGCTTTGACCGCGCTTGGCATCAGCTTCTGGCCACGGCCGGCCGGGCGGTCGGGCTGGGTGTAGACGGCCACGATCTCGTAGGGGCTGTCGAGCAGGGCCTTGAGGTGTTCGGCGGCAAACTCTGGAGTGCCTGCAAAGACGATGCGCATGGAGGTCTCGCTTCAAAAAAGAAAAAGGCTTGCCGGAGCAAGCCTTCTGGAAGGTGGGATCAGGCTTGCTGGCGGTGCTGCTTTTCCAGCTTCTTCTTGATCCGGTCGCGCTTGAGCTGCGACAGGTAGTCGACGAACAGCTTGCCGTTGAGGTGATCGAACTCGTGCTGCACGCATACCGCCAGCAGGCCTTCGGCTTCGAGCTCGAAAGGCTTGCCGTCACGGTCCTGCGCCTTGACGCGCACACGCAGCGGACGGTCGACGTTCTCGTAGAAGCCCGGCACCGACAGGCAGCCTTCCTGGTACTGGCCCATGTCGTGGGTCAGCTCTTCGACCGACGGGTTGATGAAGACCCGCGGCTCGCTGCGGTCTTCGCTCAGGTCCATGACCACAATCTGTTTGTGGACGTTGACCTGGGTGGCAGCCAGGCCGATGCCAGGCGCTTCGTACATGGTTTCAAACATGTCGTCGATCAGCTGGCGCAGGGCGTCGTCGAACTCCGTCACCGGTTTGGCGATGGTGCGCAGGCGCGGGTCTGGGAATTCGAGAATGTTCAAAATGGCCATAGGGTCAGGCAATCACTGTGCGTTCGGTTGAAAACTGAGCATACATAATAAAGGGAATCGACGATTTCGGCACCTGGCAAGCTCGTCTAGGGTGTTTATGGGCTTGATAGCGTCCATTTAATGGACAGCTTTTCAAAGTGTTACCCACAAACTTATCCACAGGTTGTGCCACGTAAATGGCCCTGTTTCGATCAAGGATGATCTCTATGCCGTTCAACCATTCGTCGCTTTGCCCGCCTGCCGAACTGGAAGCGCGGTTACGTCTACACCGCCTGCCCGAGACGGGATTGCGTCGTTTTCACACCTTGCTGCAAGCCTTTGGCAGTGCGTCTTCAGCGCTCAGTGCACCGGCGGGTGCCTGGCGTGCGCTGGGCATTGCGCAGGCCACCATCGACGCCCGGCGCAGTGCCGAAGTACGCGACGGGGCGCTGGCTGCAATGGCCTGGATAGAGCATCCGGGCCAGCATTTGCTGATGTGGGACAGCCCTGGCTACCCCGCGCTGCTGGGCGAAATCGATGATGCCCCGCCGCTGCTTTTCGTCGCAGGCGACCCGGCTTTGCTCGAACGGCCACAGCTGGCAATAGTGGGCAGCAGGCGTGCTTCACCCCCGGCGCTCGACACCGCCAAGGCATTTTCCCGTTACCTCTCGCAGGCTGGCTTCACCATCACCAGTGGGCTTGCTTTGGGAATCGACGGTGCCGCTCATCGGGCCGCATTGCAGGCCGGGGGAGGCACGATCGGTGTGTTAGGCACCGGGCTGCAAAAACTTTATCCACAGCGCCACCGTGACCTGGCCAAAGCGATGATCGACAGCGGTAGCGCGCTGGTTTCCGAGTACCCGCTCGATGCCGGGCCGCTGCCGGGTAACTTTCCGCGACGCAATCGCATCATCAGTGGCCTGTCACTTGGCGTGCTGGTGGTTGAGGCGAGCCTGGCCAGCGGTTCTTTGATCACTGCCCGCCTGGCCGCCGAGCAAGGCCGTGAGGTTTACGCCGTTCCCGGCTCGATCCACCACCCCGGTGCCAAAGGCTGCCACCAGTTGATTCGCGACGGCGCACTGCTGGTTGAAAGCGTGGGGCAGATACTGGAAAGCTTGCAGGGTTGGCAGAACCTGCCGCCGGCAGTTGTGGATAAACCGTCCCATCCATTGCTTGCCTTGCTGCATGCTGCACCGCAGACCAGCGAGGCACTGGCTGCTTGTAGCGAGCTGCCCTTGGCGCAAGTACTGGCGCAATTGACCGAGCTGGAGCTCGAGGGCCGGGTGACCAATGAAGCCGGGCGTTGGTTTGCCCGCGCTGGCTAAGTAAACTGCGCGCATGGCTTAAATGCGGAGAGACACAAATGGTGAGCAGTTGGCGTGTGCAACAAGCCGCGCGTGAGATTCGGGCCGGTGCGGTGATCGCCTACCCGACTGAAGCGGTCTGGGGCCTGGGCTGCGACCCATGGAACGAGGACGCGGTGTATCGCTTGCTGGCGCTCAAGTCGCGGCCTGTGGATAAAGGGCTGATCCTGGTCGCCGACAACATCCGCCAGTTCGACTTCCTGTTCGAGGATTTTCCAGAGGACTGGATCGACCGCATGGGCAGCACCTGGCCTGGGCCCAATACCTGGCTGGTGCCGCACCAGGACCTGTTGCCGGAGTGGGTGACGGGGCAGCATGACACGGTGGCACTGCGGGTCAGTGATCACCCGCAGGTGCGCGAGTTGTGCGCGCTGGTCGGGCCGTTGATTTCCACTTCTTGCAACCCGGGCGGGCGCCCGGCGGCGAAGAGCCGGTTGCGAGTGGAGCAGTATTTCCATGGTGACCTGGACATGGTGCTGGGTGGGGCGCTGGGTGGGCGGAAGAATCCGAGTGTGATTCGTAACCTGGCCACGGGCGAGATCGTTCGCCCGGGTTGACGCTGGCGAGGGCTGCGCCCTCGAATCGCCGGCAAGCCGGCTCCCACAGGGGTTGCGTGTAAGCCGGCTTGCCGGCGAATGGGCCGCAAAGCGGCCCTGAATGCTGCCAGCACATCAGTTTGGGAAAACTCCTACAACCCGCATCGAATACCATCACCTTCTCAGTGGGAAGTCCTGTCTCTAGGCTTCAGACCGTCGCCGAACAACTTGGCGATCGGGTGTGGTAGCCCGGATGCATCATTTCCATGACAGTCTATGGCGGCTGTACGCGGGAGGCTTTCGAGCCTGCCTGGATTGGAAAATGCCCGGGTCTACCACCTCGCGGACAGTCGCCACCCAATTCACGTGGTAGTGATTGGTAGCGGCATTGAGGAGCATTTTCCATGGTCAAGAAACTCGTCCCAGATCCACCACTTCCCTGCACTTCCACCCGCCCCTTCGGCCGCTGCGACGCCGGCCATTCAGCGCTGTTCAGCGTAAACCCCAACATTTCCGCCGCCGACGCCTTGGTCCATGTAGCCCTCTACCTGCGGTGTGCCTACGAGACTGGCTACAAGACGCTCGATTACCTGCGCGAAGAAGGCCGCGGCATGTACTGGTCGAACCTGCATGCGATCGAGATGGCGGAGGGGTTGGTAGAGGCGATGCTTGAAGGTATCGAGTCAGCGCCTGCGCAGCAGAGGTAGCTGTGAGGCTTGCAGGTGCTCGCCTTGGTTTTTGCATTGTTGCGTAGAACGAGCGCCGTCCACACGGCGCTCTATCTCAAAGGCTCTAAAAGCGCCAAGCCAGGCACTCAAGGCAACAAAACAGTCGAACCCACCGTCCGCCGCGCCGACAGTTCGCTCTGCGCCTTGGCCGCCTCGCTCAACGGATACCGCTGCTGGATATCCACAACCACCTTGCCACTTGCGATCACCGCAAACAGGTCATCTGCCATGGCCTGGGTGTTCTCGGCATTGTTGGCATAACTGGCCAAGGTCGGCCGTGTGACATACAACGACCCTTTCTGCGCCAGGATCCCCAGGTTCACCCCGCTCACGGCGCCCGACGCATTGCCAAAGCTCACCATCAAGCCGCGCGGTTGCAGGCAGTCCAGCGAGGTCAGCCAGGTGTCGGCACCCACGCCGTCATACACCACCGGGCACTTTTTGCCATCGGTCAGCTCCAGCACCCGCTTGGCCACATCCTCGCGGCTGTAGTCGATGGTCTCCCAGGCGCCCAGTGCCTTGGCCCGCTCTGCTTTCTCGGCCGAACTGACGGTACCGATCAGCTTGGCCCCCAGCGCCTTGGCCCATTGGCACGCGAGCGAGCCGACGCCCCCGGCGGCGGCGTGGAACAGGATCACATCGCCCGGCTGCACGGCGTAGGTCTGCTTGAGCAGGTACTGCACGGTCAGGCCCTTGAGCATCACCGCCGCCGCTTGCTCGAAGCTGATGTTGTCGGGCAGCTTGACCAGGTTGGCCTCCGGCAAGGTGTGCACCTCGCTGTAGGCGCCCAGCGGGCCGCCGCCATAGGCCACGCGGTCGCCCACTTTCAGGCGGGTGACGCCCTCACCTACCGCCTCGACTACCCCGGCACCCTCGGTGCCCAGGCCTGAAGGCAGCGCAGGCGGGGCATACAGCCCGCTGCGGAAATAGGTGTCGATGAAGTTCAAGCCGATCGCATGGTTACGCACTCGAACCTGCTGCGCCCCGGGCGGTGCCGGGTCGAACTCCACCAGCTGCAATACTTCCGGGCCGCCATGCTGGCTGAACTGGATACGCTTGGCCATCTCGCACTCCTGTTGTCGGGATCGGGAAAGGCCTTCTATCGGACGCCTTTGCTTGATCGCCGTCAACTGCGGCGCGCCAGCTGCCGGTGGTATGCTACGCGGCGAATTCTTCCCTGCCCGTTCCTGGTGACCCGATGACTAGCCGCACCGAGGCCGTGAAAGCCTACCTGCTCGACCTGCAAGACCGCATCTGCTCTGCCCTCGAAACCGAGGACGGGGGCGCCCGCTTCGTCGAGGATGCCTGGGTGCGCGAAGCCGGTGGCGGGGGCCGCACGCGGGTGATCGGCGACGGCAAGCTGATCGAGAAAGGCGGCGTCAACTTCTCCCACGTGTTCGGTAGCGGCCTGCCTCCGTCGGCCAGCGCCCACCGCCCCGAGCTGGCAGGCCGTGGCTTCGAGGCCTTGGGCGTGTCGCTGGTGATCCACCCGCATAACCCGCACGTGCCGACTTCCCACGCCAACGTGCGTTTCTTCATCGCCGAAAAAGAAGGTGAAGAGGCTGTGTGGTGGTTTGGCGGCGGCTTCGACCTGACCCCCTACTACGGCAACGAGGAAGACTGCATCCACTGGCACCGTGTGGCCGAGCAGGCCTGCGCGCCGTTCGGCGCCGACGTGTACCCGCGCTACAAGGCCTGGTGCGACCGTTACTTCCACATCAAGCACCGTGGCGAGCCGCGCGGTATCGGCGGGCTGTTCTTCGATGACTTGAACGAGTGGGGCTTCGATACCTGCTTCGCCTTCATCCGCGCCATCGGCGATGCCTACGTCGACGCCTACCTGCCGATCGTCCAGCGCCGCAAGGACACGCCCTATACCGCTGAGCAGCGCGAGTTCCAGGAGTACCGCCGCGGGCGCTATGTGGAGTTCAACCTGGTGTATGACCGTGGCACCCTCTTCGGCCTGCAGTCCGGTGGCCGTACCGAGTCGATCCTGATGTCGCTGCCGCCGCAAGTGCGCTGGGGCTACGACTGGAAGGCCGTACCTGGCAGCGAAGAAGCGCGCCTGACCGAGTACTTCCTGCAAGACCGCGATTGGCTTGCACAGTAAGCTTGTGGATAACCGAGGAGCCCTCATGGACCAGTACGTCGTATTTGGTAACCCAATCGGCCACAGCAAGTCGCCGTTGATTCACCGCCTGTTCGCCGAACAGACCGGCCAGGACCTGGAGTACGCCACCCTGCTGGCGCCGCTTGACGAGTTCAGCGACTGCGCCCGGGGCTTTTTCAAGCAAGGCAGTGGCGCCAACGTGACCGTGCCATTCAAGGAAGAGGCCTACCGCCTGTGTGACAGCCTCACCCCGCGCGCCCAACGGGCCGGGGCGGTGAACACCTTGAGCAAGCTGGCCGATGGCTCGCTGCGGGGCGATAACACTGATGGCGCGGGCCTTGTGCGCGACCTTACAGTGAATGCCGGGGTTGAACTGACTGGCAAACGTATTCTGATCCTTGGCGCCGGGGGCGCAGTGCGCGGCGTGCTGGAGCCGATCCTGGCGCATGACCCTCAGTCCTTGGTAATTGCCAACCGCACACTGGAAAAGGCCGAGCAGCTGGCACGCGAGTTCGATGAGATGGGGCCGGTGATGGCCAGCGGTTTCGCCTGGCTGCACGAGCCGGTGGACGTGATCATCAACGCCACGTCGGCGAGCCTGTCCGGCGAGCTGCCGCCGATTGCCGACAGCCTGGTCGAGGCCGGGCGCACCGTGTGCTACGACATGATGTATGGCAAGGAGCCGACGCCATTCTGCCAGTGGGCCAGCAAGCTGGGGGCGGCCAAGGTGCTGGATGGGCTGGGCATGTTGGCAGAGCAGGCGGCGGAGGCGTTCTTCATCTGGCGTGGGGTACGTCCGGAAACGGCGCCGGTGCTGGCTGAGTTACGCCGGCAGCTCGCTCGGGGCTGAGATTTATGGGGCCGCTTTGCGGCCCATCGCCGGCAAGCCAGCCCCTA
This sequence comes from Pseudomonas sp. M2, assembly GCF_015751845.1. Classification (NCBI taxonomy): domain Bacteria; kingdom Pseudomonadati; phylum Pseudomonadota; class Gammaproteobacteria; order Pseudomonadales; family Pseudomonadaceae; genus Pseudomonas; species Pseudomonas sp. M2. Next base: position 2,349,850 of record NZ_JADOUD010000001.1, on the reverse strand, counting down.
CAGGTACAGCGCCGGCCTCAGGCCTTGGCAAGCAGCCCCGACGATCACTCCGCAAATTGGATGGGGCAAAGCTCCACCCCTTCCAGCTTCTGCAATTCCTCGACCACCTGCGGTCTTGCCCGAAGCAAGGTCAGGCTCCCTCCGGCCCGGCGCAACCGCCGTGCCTCGCGGTGCAACATGTCCACACCCGAGTAATCGATGAAATTCACCTGGCGTGCATCGATCACCACATGCGGGCCCTGGCAACGCTGCAGGCGCACCTGCAGGTAGTGCGCCGCACCGAAGAAGATCGACCCGCCCACCCGCAGCACGTCGGCCTGCCCTTCGCGGCTCTGCTGTACGCGTGGCCGTGAAGTGCGCTTGAGGTAGAAGAACAGCGAAGCCAGCACACCGGCATAAATCGCTGTCTGCAGCTCCAGCAGCAAGGTTGCTGCAGCGGTCAGGGCCATAACCAGGAACTCCGACCGGCTGACCCTGAACAGCGCACGGATGCCCCGGTGGTCCACCAGGCCCCAGCAGATCAGCAGGATACTGCCGGCCATGGCCGGTATCGGCAGGTGTGCGATCAACCCTGCACCGGTGACGGCGAACAGCGCCACCCAAAGCGCCGAGAACACCCCGGCCATGGGCGAACGGGCGCCAGCGTCGTAGCTGAGCCCAGAGCGGGTGAAGGAGCCAGAAGACAGGTAGCCTGAAAAGAATGAACCGACGATGTTCGACATACCTTGGGCGCGGATTTCCTGGTCGGCGTCGATCAGCTGTTCGGAGCGTGCCGACAGCGAACGGGCAATCGACAGGCTGGTTACCAGGCCCAGCATGCCCACCGCTACGGCACTGGGCAGCAGGCGCAGCATCAGCTCCACATCCAGTAGCGGCAGTGGGCTGAGTGGGGGGAGCTGGCCGGTGAACGCTGGCACCCGCGGTACATGGCCAAAGAAACCAGGCAGCGACCAGGCCACCAGGCTGATTACGATGAGGCTTATCAACAGGCTCGGCCAGCGTGGCCGCCAAAGTTTGAAGGCCGCACCGACAAGGACGGTGCCCAAGCCCAGGATCAGGGACGGCAAGTCGACCTCACCAGCATGGCTTGCCAGGTCTTGTACTGTTTTAAACGCCGTGGCCTGGCTCGGCAAATCCATACCCAGCAGGTTGGGTAACTGGCCGAGGGCAATGACGATGGCGGCGCCCAGGGTGAAGCCAAGCACCACCGAATGGGAAACGAAGTTGACCAGTGCGCCGAAGCGCAGCAGCCCGAGCAGCAACTGGAAGATGCCAGCGAGGAAGGTCAGCAGCAGCACGAGGGTCACGTAATCGGCACTACCGGCTACCGCCAAGAGGCTGATGCTGGCGTAAAGGACGATGGAGATGGCGGCGGTCGGCCCGCAAATCAGGTACCAGGACGAGCCCCACAGGCAGGCAACCAGTACCGGCACGATGGCCGCATAAAGACCGTATTCGGCAGGCAGGCCGGCGATCAGGGCGTAGGCGATGGATTGTGGCAGGGCAAGGATGGCACCGCTCAGACCGACCAGCAGGTCCTCGCGCAGGCTGCGGCCCGATTGACGGGGCAGCCAGGTCAAGAAGGGCAGCAGGTGGTTTAAGCGGGGCATGGGCAGTTCCTGATTCAAGAGCGCAGGCGAGGGCTTTGCCCTCGTTTCGCGACACAAGGCCGCTCCTACGCCAAATCGTACCCTGCGTGTAGGAGCGGCCTTGCGTCGCGAATGGGGCGCAACGCGGCCCCAGCAACCTAACAGATAAACCAATCAGAGTTTGGCGTTGACAGCCTCTTTGGCATCGCCGCCAGAAGTGGTGGTCACTCCATCAAGCCATTTTTGAAGCAGATCTGGATGCGCCTTGACCCACGCCTTGGCCGCTTCATCGAAACTGATCTTTTTATCCACAACCTCCGCCATGATGCTGTTTTCCATGTCCAGGGTGAATGTCAGGTTTCCCAACAATTTTGCGGGGTTAGGGCAGGCTTGTGGATAACCTTTGCGCGTCAGGGTATAGACCTCACCCTTGCTGCCAAACCACTTCTCCCCGCCCGTCAGGTAATGCATCTTCAGTTTTACGTTCATCGGGTGCGGGGTCCAGCCCAGGAAGGTGATGAACTGCTTCTTCTTCACGGCGCGGTCTACCTGCGCCAGCATTGCCTGTTCGCTCGACTCGACCAGCTTCCATTGGCCGAGGTCGAATTCATTCTTGTCGATGATTTCCTTCAGCGACAGGTTGGCGGGCGCGCCTGAGCCGATTCCGTACAGCTTCTTGTCGAACTGATCGGCATGCTGTTGCAGGTCGGCGAAGCTTTTCACGCCGGCATCCCACACGTAATCGGGCACCGCCAGGGTGAACTCGGTGCCTTCAAGGTTGCGCGACAGCTGCTGCACATCGCCATTGGCAACGAACTTGTCATGAAAACCCTGATGCGCCGGCATCCAGTTACCCAGGAAGGCATCGACCTTACCGTCCTTGAGGCCGCCGTAGATGATCGGCACCGCCAGGCTGTCGATCTTCACCTGGTAGCCCAGGCTCTCCAGAAGCAAGCGGGCGATGGCGTTGGTGGTGGCGATGTCGCTCCAGCCGGGGTCGGCCATCCTTACGGTGCTGCATTGCGCGTCTTCGGCGTGGGCCGTGGCGGTGCCCAGGCTCAGGGCCAGGGCGAACACGATGGTGGAGAACTTCTGCATGGCGGCTTCTCTTCTCAATCCAGGGGTGCGGGCTGTGGATAACGTGCCTTGCGCTCGAGGTCGTCGAGATCGATGTGGTTGCGCATGTACTGTTGGCTGGCGTCCACCAGCGGTTGGTGGTCCCAGCTTTTCAGTTTGCCGATGGCCAGCGCTTCGGCCACCAGGCGGCGGCGCCGCTGGCTGGCCAGTACCTGCTGGCGCAGGCTGGGGATATCCCAGCGCTGGCGTGCTTCGTCGACAATTGCCTGCAGCAGCACCTGATGGTCCGGGCTGCCGGTGAGGTTCTCCCGCTCGTGCGGGTCGCGGCTCAGGTCATAGAGTAAACACGGGTCGTCTTCGCTGTACACGAACTTGTATGGGCCGCGGCGGATCATCATCAGTGGCCCGACGGTACCCTCGGCCATGTACTCGCCGATCACTTGGTCGTGGCCACCCTGCCCTTGCAGGTGGCCGAGCAGCGATTGGCCGTCCAGATGCAAACTTTTATCCACAGTACCGCCGGCAAGCTCGACCAGCGTCGGCAGCAGGTCGCAGGTCGATACCGAGGCACTGACCCGGGCCGGGGCGAAGCGCTTGGGCGCGTGGACCAGCAGCGGCACCCGCGCCGACATCTCGAACCAGTGCATCTTGTACCAGAGCCCGCGCTCGCCAAGCATGTCGCCGTGATCGCCAGAGAAAATGACCAAGGTGTCGTCGGCCAGGTTGCACTCCTCCAGGGTCTGCAACAGCTGGCCGATGTTGTCGTCGATGTAGCTGCAGGCACCGAAGTAGGCACGGCGTGCATCGCGGATCTTGTCCACAGGCAGGGGCTTGTTCCACAGGTCGTACACCTTGAGCAGGCGCTGTGAGTGCGGGTCGAGTTCGTGCTGGCCGAACTCGGCGCGGGGCATGGGGATATCCACACCCTCGTAGCGATCCCAGTAGCGCTTGGGGATGGTGTACGGGTCGTGGGGATGGGTCATGGACACGGTGAGGCAGAACGGCCGACCATCGTTCTCGCGGACATGGTCGTAAAGGTACTGACGGGCCTTGAATACCACTTCTTCGTCGAAATCCAGCTGGTTGGTACGCACGCAAGGGCCGGCCTGCAATACCGATGACATGTTGTGATACCAGCTTGCGCGCTCGTCCGGGGCATCCCAGTTAACTGCCCAGCCGTAGTCGGCGGGGTAGATGTCGCTGGTCAAGCGTTCTTCGTAGCCGTGCAATTGGTCCGGGCCGCAGAAATGCATCTTGCCCGACAGCGCGGTGCGGTAGCCGAGCCGGCGCAGGTAGTGGGCGTAGGTCGGGATATCGGCCGGGAAGTCGGCAGCGTTGTCGTAGGCGCCAATATGGCTGGGCAACTGGCCGCTTACCAGGGTAAAGCGCGAGGGTGCGCACAGCGGGCTGTTGCAGTAGGCCGAATCGAACACCACCGCCTGATCGGCCAGGCGGCTCAGGTGGGGCATCTGGATTGGTGAAGGGCCATATATCGGCAAGAGCGGCGCGGCCATCTGGTCGGCCATGATGAACAGGATATTCGGGCGCGTCATGGTTGGCTTCCATCGTTGAAGGTTATGCGAATAGCTTGCCTATCAAGATGCGACTGCAAGTAACATGGGTAAAGCCCATGGCGGGCAATGTCTGGGATTAGTTAAGCTTATGTTTGATCACCTGACCGACTTGTCGCTCGACGCACTGCGCGTTTTCGAGGCCGCTGCCCGCTTGCGTGGTTTCACGGCTGCGGCCCTGGAGTTGGGCACTACCCAGCCGGCGGTAAGCCAGCAGATCAAACGGCTGGAGGCTCGGTTGAACACGCGCCTGTTTGACCGTATCTACCGCGGCATCGCGCTGACCGATGCCGGGCAGGTATTGTTCGAGCAGGTTCATCAAGGCCTGCAGGCCATGGATGACGGCATTGCCCTGGCCAGCGGGCGCAGCCAGCGCGAGGTGCTGCAGGTGGCCACCGACTTTGCCTTCGCAGCGTTCTGGCTGATGCCGCGGTTGCAGCGGTTTCACGAGGCTTATCCACAGGTGGACGTTAGCCTGGTGACCGGTGAGCGCAGCCAGGGGATGCTGCGGCCGGACATCGATGTGGCGGTGTTGTTTGGGGATGGGCGGTTCCATCAAGGCGAGAGCCGCTGGCTGTTCGATGAAGAAGTATTCCCGGTCTGCAGCCCTCGACTGACTCGTGGCAAACCCTTGTCAGCCGTGGCTTTGCAACGTTTGCCACTGCTTCATCTGCGCGGCGAGCAGGCCAGCCGCTGGTTCGACTGGGCGGGGGTGTTTCGTGGCTTTGGCGTGGAAAGCCCGCCGCCGCCCGGGCAGCTACGGTTCGATAACTACACGCTGTTGGTCCAGGCGGCAATTGCCGGGCAAGGGGTGGCGATCGGCTGGCGGCATCTGGTCGATGGGCTGGTCGAGCAAGGGTTGCTGTGCCGGCCGCTGGAGGGGAGCTTGCGCTCGACGCGGGGGTATTACGTAGTGTTGCCGCCGCGCAAGCGGCGTGGGGCGCTGATCGAGCGGTTTGTGGGTTGGCTGGAAGATGAGCGGAATCAGTGATTGGGCCTGCTGCGCAGCCCATCGCCGGCAAGCCAGCTCCCACAGGTCCGTGGCAGGACTTGAGCTCGCGCAGTACCTGTAGGCCCCGGTGCTCTACGTCACGAAGTTCAGATGCTCGCCCCGATGCAGATCCAGCTCGAGCATATCGGCCATCCCCGCCGCCATTCGCTCCAGGTCCATGAGTGCCTGTGGCGCATTGATCAGCGTCCAGTGCAATGGGCTGCGTTGCAGCGCATCCACAACCTGGTCCACGCACTCACGTTCTGCTTCGGTGTACTTGCCCGGCGCATCCAGCACATCGAAATCGCCCACCAGCAGCACCCGGCGTATAGTCGTGCGAGAAAGCCCGGCCACCAACGCTTCGCTCATCTGCCCTTGCGCTGCAAGGTCACCCGGCGCCAGCGCCGACAACAGGGCAATCACCGCCGAGCCCCCTGCTGCGCCCTGCTCCGCCTGGTCGGCATCACCCAGCCCGCCTAGCTTGAAATGCAGGCCCGGGCGCGGCGCATGGCGGTTGAGGTCATCGACCACGGCAGTGACCTCGTGCTGACGTGACAGCAACTCGACCATCAGGGCACTGCCCAGGCTGCTTTGAGCCCCGAACAGCACCAGCTTGAACACTGGGGTTTCGGCATTTTTCACTGCATCACTCCCTTTGCGGGTGGGTGATGGTTTGACCGCAATCAGGAGACATCGTGCAGAGGATCAAGGGCTATCACGCCCACGTTTATTACGACGCATCGACTATCGAGCAAGCGCGTGAGCTGTGCGAGGAGGCGGCGCGGCTGTTCCCCGTGACCATGGGGCGCATGCATGAGAAGCCGGTAGGGCCGCACCCGGACTGGAGCTGCCAGCTGGCGTTCGGGCCGGAGGTGTTGGGGGTGGTATTGCCGTGGTTGGCGTTGTATCGCAAGGGGTTGGTGGTGTTTCTGCACCCGCTGACTGGGGATGAGCTGGCGGATCACCGCGATCATGCGATCTGGATGGGGGCTTTGCGGCCTTTGAAATTATCGGTTTTTGGCGGTTAGCGATGTGTTGGCTTCTTCGCGGACAAACCCGCGAAGAAGCCACACGGCTCAGCGCCGAGCGCCGCGCACGCCTTCAGCCAGCGCAGAGCACAGGCTCAATACATCGGCAACAGCCTGATCGGCGTCTTTGGCCTGGGCGATCTTGTCGACCAGCGCCGAACCTACCACCACGCCATCAGCCAGGCGCGCAATCGCTGCGGCCTGCTCTGGCGTACGAATGCCGAAGCCAACGCTGATCGGCAGGTCGGTATGCCGACGCAGGCGGGCGATGGCTTCGGTGACGTGCTCGGTGGTTGCCGAGCCGGCGCCGGTCACGCCTGCCACCGACACGTAATAGACGAACCCCGAGCTGCGCTCCAGCACCCGTGGCAGGCGCACATCGTCGGTGGTCGGGGTGGTCAGGCGAATGAAGTCGATGCCAGCGGCCTGGGCCGGGGTAGCGAGCTCAGCATCGTGCTCCGGCGGCAGGTCGACGATGATCAGGCCATCGACACCCGCTTCTTTGGCTTCTGCGACGAATTTCTCTACGCCAAAGCGGTGGATCGGGTTGTAGTAACCCATCAGCACGATCGGTGTGGCCTGGTTGTCGACGCGGAATTCACGCACCATCTGCAGGGTCTTGGCCAGGTTCTGGCCTGCTTCCAGCGCACGCAGCGTGGCCAGCTGGATAGCTACGCCATCGGCCATCGGGTCGGTGAACGGCATGCCCAGTTCGATCACATCGGCACCGGCCGCCGGCAGGCCCTTGAGGATCTGCAGCGAGGCATCGTAGCCAGGGTCGCCGGCAGTGACGAAGGTGACCAGTGCGGAGCGGCCTTCGGCTTTCAGCTCGGCAAAGCGTTGTTCAAGACGGCTCATGCCTGTTTCTCCTGGGCGGCCATGTGGTTCATCACGGTTTGCATGTCTTTGTCGCCACGGCCTGACAGGCAGATGACCATCAGGTGGTCCTTGGGCAGGTTTGGCGCGCGCTTGATCGCTTCAGCCAGGGCGTGCGAGGTTTCCAGGGCCGGGATGATGCCTTCCAGGCGGCAGGTGGCGTGGAACGCGTCGAGGGCCTCATCGTCGGTGATGCTGACGTACTCCACACGCTTCACTTCATGCAGGTAGGCATGCTCGGGGCCGATGCCCGGGTAGTCGAGGCCGGCCGAAATCGAGTGGGCGTCAGTGATCTGGCCGTCACCGTCCTGCAGCAGGTAGGTGCGGTTGCCGTGCAGCACGCCGGGTACGCCACCGTTGAGGCTGGCCGCATGCTTGTCGGTGTGCACGCCATGGCCACCGGCTTCCACACCAATGATCTTGACGCTCTCGTCATCGAGGAATTCGTGGAACAGGCCCATGGCATTGGAGCCACCGCCAACACAGGCAATCAGGCTGTCGGGCAGGCGGCCTTCCTTCTCTTGCAACTGGGCGCGGGTCTCTTTGCCGATGATCGACTGGAAATCGCGAACCATTGCAGGATACGGGTGCGGGCCGGCCACGGTACCGATCAGGTAGAAGGTGTCGTCGACGTTGGTGACCCAGTCGCGCAGGGCTTCGTTCATGGCGTCTTTCAATGTGCCGGTGCCGGCTGTAACCGGAACGATCTCGGCGCCCAGCAACTTCATGCGGAACACGTTGGCCTGCTGGCGCTCGATGTCGGTGGCACCCATGTAGATCACGCAGGGCAGCCCGAAGCGTGCGGCGACGGTGGCAGTGGCCACGCCGTGCATGCCGGCGCCGGTTTCGGCGATCAGGCGTTTTTTGCCCATGCGCTTGGCCAGCAGCACTTGGCCGATGCAGTTGTTCACCTTGTGCGCGCCGGTGTGGTTGAGCTCTTCACGTTTGAAGAAAATCTTGGCGCCGCCGCAATGCTCGGTCAGGCGCTCGGCGAAATACAGCGGGTTGGGGCGGCCGATGTAGTCGCGCTGGAAGTAGGCCAGTTCTTCGAGGAACTTGGGGTCGGCCTTGGCGGCTTCATATTCGCGGGCCAGATCCAGCACCAGCGGCATCAGGGTTTCGGCCACATAGCGGCCACCGAACGAGCCGAACAGGCCGTTGGCGTCGGGGCCGGGGCGGTATTGGGACTGGGTCATGGGGCGCTCCAGGGCGTAATGAATGAGTGATGGGCTTTACTCTAACCACGGCAAGCCCGGCTGAAAACCGATAAGATTGCGCAAACCTGTCAGGAAAACTCACACGTCAAATGGCCCACGACCTCCCTCCCCTGAACGCCCTGCGGGCCTTCGAAACCACCGCCAGGCTCAATAGCGTCAGCCAGGCTGCCGAAGCGCTGCATGTGACTCATGGCGCCGTGAGCCGGCAGATCAAGGTGCTGGAGGAACACCTGGGCGTGGCCTTGTTCGTCAAGGACGGGCGCGGCATCAAACTCACAGATGCCGGCGTCAGGCTGCGTGATGCCAGTGGTGAGGCGTTCGACAGGCTGCGCAGTGTCTGCGCCGAACTCAGCCGGGATGTCAGCGAGGCGCCATTCGTGCTGGGGTGCTCGGGTAGCCTGCTGGCGCGATGGTTCATTCCCCGGCTTGGGCGCCTGAAGGCGGATTTGCCAGAGCTGCGCCTGCATCTGTCAGCAGGGGAAGGCGACCTTGATCCGCGTCGGCCGGGGCTCGATGCGCTGCTGGTGTATGCCGAACCCCCTTGGCCTGCGGACATGCAGGTACATGTACTGGCCGAAGAGCGTATCGGGCCTGTGTTGAGCCCACACTTTACCGGTTTCGAGCGGTTGCGCAGTGCGCCCGCCGTGGCGCTGCTGGACGAAGCCTTGCTGCATACCACTTCACGCCCGCAGGCGTGGCCGACCTGGGCCGGACAACAGGGGTTGGACCCGGCTGCACTGCAGTATGGGCAGGCCTTCGAGCATTTGTATTACCTGCTGGAGGCGGCCGTGGCAGGGCTGGGGGTGGCTATCGCACCGCAGCCGCTGGTGGCGGATGACTTGCGTGCCGGGAGACTCAGCGCACCGTGGGGCTTTTCCCCTACTGCAGCGGCGCTGGCGCTGTGGGTGCCACGGCGCGCCGCAGACGGGCGCGCCGAGCAGCTGGCGCAGTGGCTGCGCCGCGAACTGGAGCGGCAGGCAGGTTAGTTGCGGCGGTATAACAGGTAGGCCGCGAGCAGGCCGAGCGCGCCGATGGCTACGCCAGCAGTGGTCACCGGGTGCTCCTGAGCATAATCACGGGTTGCGATACCGGTCTGGCGGGTGCGGGTCTTTACTTCCTCATAAGCATCGCTAAGCAGGCTGCGCGAGTGTTTCAACGCGCTTTCGGCGTTGCTGCGGATTGCCTTCACGGACTTCTGCGACTCCTCCGACGCATCATGCTTGAGGCTCTCCAGGCTCTTAAGGAGGCTTTCGATCTCCGCTTCCATGCTTTCCAGGGATGTTTTACGCAGCGAATTGCGGTGCATGGTGACTCTCCTTTGCAGTATGGACTGTATGGATTGCGACTGCGGCCCGGGGCGAAAGTGCGATCGAACTTTCGCCCAGCCTGACGGCTCGCAGGTAAACCAGGCCGGCACTGCTAGGCTCAATTTCACTGTCACCCAAGGAGAGCGCTCATGACCGATCATCACACCTACAAGAAGATCGAGCTGGTAGGTTCCTCGACCACCAGCATCGAAGACGCCATCAACAATGCGTTGGCCGAAGCGGCCAAGAGCATCAAGCATCTGGAATGGTTCGAAGTGGTCGACACCCGTGGCCACATCGAAGGTAACAAGGTGGCGCACTTTCAGGTCACGCTCAAAGTGGGCTTTCGCATCGCCAATAGCTGAAACAGGGTCGGGCTGGCAACGGCCGGCGTGATGGCGTTATACAGACAGGGGCGCCTTTGCCGGCGCCCCTTCCCATTTTCATCTGCACAAGGAAAGCGAGTGATGAAGAAACTGATTCTGGCGGTGGGCCTGATGATGCTGGCGGGTGGCGCGCTGGCGGCGGGCAAGCCTTGCGAGGAGCTCAAGGCCGAGATTGCCGCGAAGCTGGATGCCAAAGGTGTGAAGGGCTACACACTGGAGATCGTCAGTAAGGGCGATCCCGCTGGCAAGGTTGTGGGGAGCTGTGAAGGTGGCAGCAAGGAAATTGTCTACCGGCGTGGTTGAGCGCTGGCCCAACCGCCAGCAAGCCTGCCCCACTGCGTTTCCAATATCTCGCGGCCTTGGAGTTCCCAGTGGGAGCCGGCTTGCCGGCGATTGGGGCCTACTCAGATTTCAAGGCTTGCGCCAACAATTCATAAGACCTGATCCGGTCCTCATGCTCATACAGGTCGCAGGTAAAGATCAGTTCGTCCGCCCCGGTCTGCTCCAGTAGCACCTCGACCTTGGCCCTCACCTTCTGCGGGCTGCCGATCATCGCCAGGCCCAGGAAACTACCCACCGCATCGCGCTCATGTGGCAGCCACAACCCATCCATGCTCGGTACCGGCTTGCGCTGCATCAGGCTCTGCCCGCGTATCAGGGCAAGAATACGCTGGTACACCGAAGTGGCCAGGAACTCGGCCTTGTCGTCGGTTTCGGCCACCACCATCGGAATGCCCAGCATCACGTAAGGCTTGTCGAGCGTGGTAGAGGGCTTGAAATGGTCGCGGTAGATACGGATCGCCTCATGCATGTAGCGCGGCGCGAAGTGCGAGGCGAAGGCGTAGGGCATGCCGCGCATGCCGGCCAGCTGTGCGCTGAACAGGCTGGAGCCCAGCAGCCACATCGGCACCTCGGTGTCGTGGCCAGGTACGGCGATCACTTTTTGATCATCTGTGCGCGGGCCCAGGTAGCGCGACAATTCTTCGACATCGTCCGGGAAATCGTCGGCGCTGCCCGAACGCTCCCGGCGCAGGGCGCGTGCGGTCATCTGGTCGGAGCCCGGCGCACGGCCCAGGCCCAGATCGATACGCCCTGGATAAAGGCTGGCCAACGTGCCGAACTGCTCGGCGATCACCAAGGGGGCATGGTTGGGCAGCATGACGCCACCCGAGCCGACACGGATGGTTGAAGTACCCCCCGCCAGGTAACCGATCAGCACCGAGGTCGCGGAGCTGGCGATGCCGTCCATGTTGTGGTGTTCGGCAACCCAGAAGCGGTTGTAGCCAAAGCGCTCGACATGCTGGGCCAGGTCCAGCGAATTGCGCAACGCTTGCGCCGGGCCGGAGTCGGCCCGCACTGGCACCAGGTCGAGGGTGGAAATTTTCAGGTCACGCAGCTGCGTCATTGGAGCCTCCGCAAAAGTGATTGGCCGAAGGCCTTTTAAACTCTGTATGGGCACATTCGGAAGATTCAATGCTTGCGGTGCGATTGATCTGAACTTGCCGAAGGTGAGTAGCCTCTGAACCCATAGATACGTAACCGAGTGACCAGGAGGCATCATGAAAAAGACTGCATCGGCGATCTGGCAAGGTGGCCTGAAGGACGGCAAAGGCGTTATTTCGACTGAAAGCGGCGCGCTAAAGCAGAACCCCTATGGTTTCAACACCCGCTTCGAAGGCTCGCCCGGCACCAACCCAGAGGAGTTGATCGGCGCGGCCCATGCCGGCTGCTTCTCGATGGCGCTGTCGATGATGCTCGGCGAGGCGGGCCTGACGCCCGACCGTATCGATACGATCGCTGAAGTGACCCTGGAAAAACAGCCTGATGGCTTTGCCATCACTGCTGTGCACCTGGTGCTGAAGGCCAAGGTTCCTGGCGCGAGTGAAGCCCAGTTCCTGGACATTGCCAACAAGGCCAAAGCAGGCTGCCCGGTGTCCAAGGTGTTGAACGCGAAGATCAGCCTGGACGCCACCCTGGTGGGCTAAGCGGCGCAACAGCTTCGGTTTGCTGTAGTCTAAACAGCATCGGCAGCGCAGCTGCCCATCCAGGAGCCGTGCCATGATACGCGTCGCAATCGCCGTGTTGGCGTCTCTGTTGGCCACATCTGCCGTGGCGGCGGTCAAGCCGTGTGAGGAACTGAAGGCCGAGATCGAAGCCAAGATCCAGGCTCAGGGTGTGCCGTCGTACACGCTGGAGATCGTGCCCAACAGTGAGGTCAAGGATCAGAACATGATCGTTGGCAGCTGTGATGGCGGGACCAAAAAGATCATTTATCAGAAGAACGAATGATCGCCAATTGAAACCGGGGCTGGTAAGCAGCCCCCCGGTTTCAGGGAATGCAGAACACATTGCTGGGTTCGTTGACCACCACTGTGCGGTTGGCGTCGTACAGCAGCACCTGTGGTTCCATTACTGGTGCACGCGCCTCCAGGCGATAGCGTTCGCCTGCCTTGAAATCGTCAAAGCGCACGGTCAGGTAACAGGTCCGATCCCTGGGCTGGCTCATCATGCCGCCCCCGTAGATTTCATAATCGAAGCGCACCACCAGTTCGTGCTTGCCAGGTGTGACCTGGAAGTAACGGCCGTCCTCCAGGCGCTTGCCATCGAGCTTGTCCGCCATGATGACTCGGCCGGGCGTGATGGTGTAGAGGTCGACCCAGGCCTGCTTGGGGTCTACGGGGGGCAAGGGGCTGGCGCATGCCCCCAATGCACTGAGGGCCATCAGCATCATGGGCTGGCGCATGGCGAAACTCCCACTTGCGATTCACAAGTTACAAGCATAGCGCCGTTTGCGGGCTTCAGGTGCGTTGGCAGCCCGCCGGCAGGCCTTGGCTGAGCAGTTTCTGCTGGTGGTCATAGAGCTTGATCCAGGGCCGGAAGCCGATGCTGCCTGCTTGCAGTTGATAACGCTGGCCGGCGTTGAAGCCCTTGAAGGTCAGATTGAGCTGGCAGTCGCGCCACAACGGTTCCCCGACCGGGCCGATATTGCTGGGTGTGACCGGGAACTGGTAGCGGACGGTCAGCTCGTGGCTGCCGGGCTGAACCTCGAAATAGCGGGTGTCTGCCCAATCGCGCTCGTCCACCTGCACCGCGTGCAGCGAGGTTTCGTCGTGCGGGGTGAGGTCGATCCATGCCTGGTTCGGGTCCGGGTCGGGCAGGGTCGAACAGGCAGACATCAGCAGCATTGAGCTGGCGATGAACAGTGCACGCATGGCGAAACTCCCCCTTGGCGAGATAGTCTTGGAGCGCATCGGCCGTGAGCGAATGGATAGCCCAAGATGGTCTGGTTTTTTCTTTTGAAGCGCTCAGGCCCTGGGCCACTCGACCGCGTTTTCAGCACTTTGGTTCCCGTGCTGGGCGCCTTTCTGCTCAGTGGTTGCAGCAGCCTTGCCTATTACGGCCAGTTGGCCGATGGCCAGTGGCAACTGTTGCGTGCACGTCAGCCGGTGGAGCGGGTACTCGCCGACCCGGCCACCAGCCCGCAGTTGCGGGCCCGTCTGCAACACGCCGAGCAGGCGCGGCTGTTCGCCAGCAAACGACTGGGCCTGCCGGACAACGGCAGCTATCGGGTGTATGCCGACCTTGGGCGGCCCTATGTGGTGTGGAATGTGTTTGCTACCCCTGAGCTCTCGCTGCAACCGGTGACGCACTGTTTCCCTGTTGCCGGTTGCGTCGCCTACCGCGGCTATTACCAGCAGGGCGCGGCCCGCGGCGCGGCGGCGGTGATGCGCCAGGCGGGCATGGATGTCTATGTGAGCGGCGTCGAGGCGTATTCGACGCTTGGCTGGTTCGACGACCCGATCCTGTCGTCGATGGTCGGCTGGGGTGATGAGCGCCTGGCCACGTTGATCTTCCACGAACTGGCGCATCAGCGCGTCTATGTGCAGGACGACACGGAGTTCAACGAGTCCTTCGCCACGTTCGTCGAGCAGGAAGGAACGCGGCAATGGCGCGCCGCTCGTGGGCTTGAAGCGACTCAGGGTGAGCAGAGCCTGCAGCGTGACCAGTTCATACGGCTGATTCTGGCCAGCCGCGAGCGGCTGCAGGCGCTCTATGCCGGGCCGCTGGATGATGCGCACAAACGTGCGGCCAAACAGGCAGAATTCGACCGGTTGAGGCGCGATTATCGCCAGGTTCGGGATAGCCAGTGGGCTGGGGACAAGCGTTATGACGCCTGGATGTATGGGCCGATGAGCAATGCCAAGCTATTGCCGTTTGGGCTGTATGACCAATGGGTGCCGGCGTTTGCGGCGGTGTTTCGCGAGGTTGGTGGGGATTGGGTACGCTTCTATCGGAAGGTAGAAGCGCTAGGACGGTTGCCGGCCGAACAGCGCAAGGCGGTGTTGGCTCGATTGGTGGCGAGTCAGTGAGCGCTGGGGCCGCTTAGCGGCCCATCGCCGGCAAGCCGGCCCTTACATACGCGCTCAGGCCTTGATGAACGCCTGATGCATCTCAGCCAAGGTGGCGTAGTGGAATTCAGGCGTGTGGGCCTTCAGTTCTTCTTCGCTGCCGAACCCATACCCCACTGCCACTGCCTGCAACCCATTGCTGCGCGCCCCGATCAGGTCGTGCTTGCGGTCGCCGATCATCAGGGTCTGCGCCGCGTCCAGCCCTTCCTCGTCCAGCAGGTGGCGAATCAGCTCGACCTTGTTGGTGCGGGTGCCGTCCAGTTCGCTGCCGTAAATCACCTTGAAGTGATGATCGAAGGCGAAGTGCCTGGCGATCTCACGGGCGAACTCCCAGGGCTTGGACGTCGCGATGTAAAGCGTGCGGCCCTGACCGTTCAGGGCCTGGAGCAGTTCCGGCACACCTTCGAAGACCAGGTTTTCGTAAAGGCCGGTGACACGGAAGCGCTCCCGGTAAAAATTCACCGCCTCCCACGCCTTGGCTTCATCGAAGCTGTAGAACTGCATGAAGGCCTGTAGCAGGGGTGGGCCGATGAAGTGCTCGAGGCGCGCCAGGTCCGGCTCGTCGATGCCCAGTTTGGCCAGGGCGTACTGGATCGAACGGGTAATGCCCAGGCGCGGGTCGGTCAGGGTGCCGTCAAGGTCGAAAAGGATATTCTGCTGGTGCATGGTGGTCTCGGTAGTCAGGTTCATTCCGGGCGGTCGTAGCCTTCGGCCAGGTGCTGGTCCTTGAGCTTCACGTAGTTACCGGCGCTGTAAGGGAAAAAGGCGCGTTCCTTGTCGGTCAGTGGCCGTGCCTGCTTTACCGGGCTGCCCACATACAGGTAGCCGCTCTCCAGGCGCTTGCCGGGCGGCACCAGGCTACCGGCACCGATGATCACCTCGTCTTCGACGATGGCGCCATCCATGATCGTGCTGCCCATCCCGACCAGAATGCGGTTGCCCAGGGTACAGCCATGCAGCATGACTTTGTGGCCGATGGTCACTTCGTCGCCGATGATCAGCGGGAAGCCGTCCGGGTTGAACGGGCCGGCGTGGGTAATGTGCAGCACACTGGCGTCCTGCACGCTGGTCCTTGCACCGATGCGGATGCGGTGCATGTCGCCGCGAATCACCGTCAAAGGCCATACAGAGCTGTCTTCACCGATTTCCACGTCACCCAGAACCACTGCCGAACGGTCGACGAAGGCCCGTGGGCCAACTTTCGGAGTGTGTTGCTGGAAGCTACGAATGGCCATGATAGGGTCTCTCATCTGTGCCGATAGGCAGGCTGCCTGCTGCGGTCGGCGTCGATTGTAATTAAGATGGGGCAGTGTTTCTTCTGCCAAGGTAGCCAAACCGTGAGTGCGAACAACCCGCTTCTGCAGTCTTATGATCTGCCGCCCTTCTCGGCGATCCGTGCCGAACACGTGCTGCCGGCGATCGAAGAGATCCTGGCCGATAACCGTAAAGCCATTGCCCAGATCCTCGAAAAGCAAGGCAAGAACCCCACCTGGGCCGGCCTGGTGCTGGCCATGGACGAGCTCAATGACCGCCTGGGCGCTGCCTGGAGCCCGGTCAGCCACCTCAATGCGGTGTGCAACAGCAAGGAGCTGCGTGAGGCCTACGAGTCCTGCCTGCCGGCGCTCAGTGCCTACTCTACCGAACTGGGCCAGAACCGTGCGCTGTTCGAGGCCTATGAGGCACTGGCCAACAGCCCTGAGGCCGCAGGTTTCGATGTGGCGCAAAAAACCATCCTCGAGCATGCATTGCGTGACTTCCGCCTGTCGGGCATCGACCTGCCACCCGCCCAGCAGCAGCGTTACGCCGAAGTGCAGAGCAAGCTCAGCGAGTTGGGCAGCCGTTTCTCCAACCAACTGCTCGACGCCACCCAGGCCTGGACCAAGCACGTTACCGACGAAGCCGCGCTTGCCGGCCTGACCGATTCGGCCAAGGCGCAGATGGCTGCTGCCGCCCAGGCCAAAGGCCTCGATGGCTGGCTGATCACCCTGGAATTCCCCAGCTACTATGCGGTGATGACCTACGCCAGTGACCGCGCCCTGCGTGAAGAGCTGTACGCGGCCTACTGCACCCGCGCCTCCGACCAGGGCCCGAATGCCGGCCAGTTCGACAACGGCCCGGTGATGCGCGAGATCCTCGACCTGCGCCAGGAACTGGCCGGGCTGCTGGGCTACAAGAACTACGCCGAGCTGAGCCTGGCCACCAAGATGGCTGAGTCCAGCGATCAGGTGCTGAGCTTCCTGCGCGACCTGGCCAAGCGTTCCAGGCCGTTTGCCGCCCAGGACCTGGCGCAGCTCAAGGCCTATGCCGCCGAGCAAGGTTGCCCCGAGCTGGCCAGTTGGGACGCCGGTTACTTCGGTGAGAAGCTGCGCGAGCAGCGCTACAGCGTGTCCCAGGAAACCCTGCGCGCCTACTTCCCGATCGACAAGGTGCTGTCCGGCCTGTTCAGCATCGTCCAGCGCCTGTACGGCATCGAAATCGCCGAGCTCAAGGGTTTCGACAGCTGGCACCCGGACGTACGCCTGTTCGAAATCAAGGAAAACGGCCAGCACGTCGGCCGCTTCTTCTTCGACCTCTATGCCCGCGCCAACAAGCGTGGCGGTGCCTGGATGGATGGTGCCCGCGACCGTCGCCGTACCGCTGGTGGTGAGCTGCAAAGCCCGGTGGCCAATCTGGTGTGCAACTTCACGCCCGCTGCGCCTGGCAAGCCTGCGTTGCTGACCCACGACGAAGTCACGACCCTGTTCCACGAATTCGGCCACGGCCTGCACCACCTGCTGACCCGTATCGAGCATGCTGGCGTGTCTGGCATCAATGGCGTGGCTTGGGATGCGGTCGAGTTGCCGAGCCAGTTCATGGAAAACTGGTGCTGGGAGCCGGAAGGCCTGGCACTGATCTCCGGCCATTACGAAACGGGGGCTGCCCTGCCCCAGGACCTGCTGGACAAGATGCTGGCGGCGAAGAACTTCCAGTCCGGCATGATGATGGTGCGCCAGCTGGAGTTCTCGCTGTTCGACTTCGAGCTGCACGCCAGCCACGGCGACGGCCGCAGTGTGCTGCAGGTGCTTGAAGGCGTGCGCGACGAGGTGACGGTCATGCGCCCACCGGCGTACAACCGCTTCCCGAACAGCTTTGCGCACATCTTCGCTGGCGGTTACGCGGCGGGCTACTACAGCTACAAATGGGCCGAAGTACTGTCGGCTGATGCCTTCTCACGGTTCGAGGAAGAAGGCGTGCTCAACGCCGAGACAGGCCGCGCCTTCCGCGAGGCCATTCTGGCCCGTGGCGGTTCGCGCGAGCCGATGGTGCTGTTCGTCGACTTCCGTGGCCGTGAGCCTTCCATCGATGCATTGCTGCGCCACTGTGGGCTGAGTGAGGACGCGGCGGCATGAGCGAGGTAGCTGTGAACAAAACCAAGAAGCGCTTCATCGCCGGCGCGGTCTGCCCGGCGTGCAGTGAGCCGGACAAGCTGATGATGTGGAGCGAAGACGACGTGCCGCACCGTGAGTGCGTAGCCTGCGGCTTCACCGACACCTTGAATGAACAGGGCCTGTCGGTACCCAAGGAACTTGGGACGCGGGTCAACCACCTGGCGCCCAAGGCGGCGCCGGCCAAGGTGCAGACGGTGCAGTTCTTCCCCAACCCGAAGCTCAAGAAACCGGCCGAGTAAGGCCTGCCCGCCTGCGTCGGGGTGGTAGATATTCAAGCCTCTACCGCTCCGCCAGGCAGGCATGCTCGCCCGCTCATGAACCTGAGCAAGGCGATGCACCATGAACAATCCCCTCCTGCAAAGCAGCAACGCCCCTATTGATTTCCCTTCGATAACCCTGCAAAACATGGCCGCTGCTTTCGACCATGTGCTTTCGGCGCATGAGCAAGGTATCGCGCGCATCATCGAACGACAGCAGGCACAGCCCACCTGGGACGACCTGGTGCTCGCCGTGGATGAGCTGGACGCGCAGTTGTCGGGCACGTTGTATACCGTCATCCCGCTCGTGGGCCGGGACCAGGACTGGGCCGAATCCATTCTGGGGTTCTATGGCAGAACAGTTGCGCGTTTCGAGCAGAAAGATACCGACAGCAGGCTGCATGCCTTGTATGAACGGTTGGCGCGCAGTGACATCGGCATCAACCTGGCCGCGATGAAGCGCGCTACCTTGCGCTGGCATCTCGACAGGTTTGCAACCAGTGGCGCAGCGTTGGACGAACACGACAAAGCCCGCCTCGCCGAGCTGCAAGCGCAGATCGGTACGTTGCGGGAGGCCTTTGTGCGCGATATCGACCGGCCGGGGTTGCTGATCGAGGACGAGGGCGAACTGATTGGTCTTTCGCAACGGTTGCGAGATGAGCTGGCCGCCCGGGCCAGCGAGGCTGGTTTGCAAGGTTGGCTGGTTGCCTGTGAAAGCGCCCCAACCGAGGCGGTGCTTCGGCAAGCGAAGCACCGCCCCCTGCGCGAAAAGCTCTACCGCGCCTTCCACACCCGTGGGGTCGATAATGACCTGCAGGAGGACAACGGTACGCGTTTGCAGCGTTTGGCCGAACTGCTGGATGACAAAGCCCGCCTGCTCGGCTTTGCCAGCCACCTCGAGCTGAGCCTGAGTACCAAAAGTGCCGGCTCGGTCAGCGCTGTTCGGGGTTTTCTGCAAACCCTCGCAGCCAGCGTACGACCCGCCCTGCAACGATGGCGTGAGGGCGTTGGGCAGAAGGCGCTCGTGCAGGGCCTCACGCGCGTGCAGCCTTGGGATGTCATTCACCTGCAGGCATTGCCGGCGCATGCGCAACCGAGTGAGGTGTTTCGCGAGCACTTCCCCTTGAGTGCCGTGGTCACTGCACTGGCCCGGCTGGCGCAGCAGCTGTTTGGGCTTGAGCTGCGTCCAGCCCGAATGCCTGCCTGGGATGCCAGCGTGCAGACCTTCGAAGTCTGGCAAGACCAAGCGCCTATCGGCCTGTTCTATCTGGACGCCGTGCAACACGCCGGGAAACAGGCTGACGCCGTGTTCACCACGTACGTGCGCAACCGGCGTATTGATGCCGAGGGTATCTACCATGCAGCGGTGGTGGTGGTGAACAGTGACATCCCCGCAGCGTTGGGCGAGAGTGAGCCGCTTTTGGACCACCTGGCATTGCGCAAGCTTTATCACGAGTTTGGCCATGCCTTGCATCACTTGCTGGTCCGCACCAGCAACAATGTCATGTCCAATGTTTCGGAGCTGGGCACCGATGGCATGGAACTGTTCGGCAAGTTGGTGGAGCGCTGGGTGTGGGATGCAGGCTACCTGGCCAGCATCGCCGTGCCGGACCAGTCTGGCAGTAGACTGAGCACGGCTGGCGCTGCAGCGTACCTGAAACAGTTCAAGCAGCAGGGGATCGAGGAAATTGGCCGCGACCTGAGCCTGGCGCTGTTCGACCTGGACCTGCACGGCACGCCGTATGACGGCAGAACGCTCGAGCAGCGGCTCGACGATGCCCGGGAGCGATGCGGCTATTGGCCATTGGCAGATTTCGAGCACCCCGCGCATGCCTTCGACCATCTGGTCAGCGGATACGATGCTGGCTATTACGCTTACCTGTGGGCCGATGTGCACGCGTTTGACCTGTTTACCCGTTTTGAAACGAACGGTTTGCTTGACCGCGCAACGGGCCAGGCGCTTGCGCAGGCATTGTTCGAGCCCGGCGCTTCGCGGCCACTGCGCGAGGGCCTTGAAGCCTTCCTTGGGCGCGCCCCAAGCCATGCCCCCTACCTGAGTTGGCACGGGCTGGCCTGACCGGAGGTGCTGGCAAGATGAGCCTTGCCCCTATACTGTTCATATATACAGCATAGGGCTTGGCGATGAATCCTCCAGCACCACAGAAAGGCCGTGGGACGGCGCATAATCCACACAACCGCTTCGCCCCGAGCCATTCGGTGGCTGAGGATGACGGCTGGCATCAGGAGGTTCCATTGACCCAAGGCACCGAGGTGCGGGTTGAAACGGCCAAGACGATCATCAGCCGCAACACCTCACCCGACCTGCCCTTCGATCGCTCCATCAATCCCTACCGAGGCTGCGAGCATGGTTGCATCTACTGCTATGCCCGCCCCTCGCACGCCTATTGGGACTTGTCCCCAGGGCTGGATTTCGAAACCAAACTGATCGCCAAGACCAATGCCGCCGAGGTGCTTGCCGAGCAACTCAGCAAGCCGGGCTATGTGTGCGCCCCCATCAACCTGGGTGCCAACACAGACCCCTACCAGCCGATCGAACGTGAGCACCTATTGACCCGGCGCTTGCTGGAAGTGTTGTTGCGTTTTCGCCACCCGGTGACCATCGTCACCAAAGGTTCGCTGGTATTGCGTGACCTGGATTTGCTGGCCGAAATGACCAGCCAGCGGTTGGTGCGGGTGATGATCAGCCTGACCACGCTGGACGACGGCCTCAAGCGGGTGCTCGAGCCGCGTGCGGCCTCGCCCAAGGCCAGGTTGCGGGCAATCCGGGTGCTGCGCGAGGCGGGTGTGCCGGTGGGCGTGTTGTGTTCGCCGATGATTCCCATGATCAACGACAGCGAACTGGAGCACCTTTTGGACGCCGCCAAGGAGGCTGGCGCGCAGAACGCAGCCTACATGATGTTGCGCCTGCCGCTGGAAGTGGCACCGCTGTTCGAGCAGTGGCTGCAGGACCATTACCCGCAGCGCGCCAGCCATGTGTTGAGCCTGATTCGCCAGAGCCGGGGTGGCGAGCTGTATGACAGCCGCTTCGGTGCGCGCATGCGTGGTGAGGGTATTTTCGCAGAGCTGCTGGCGCAACGCTTTGCCAAGGCCATGCGCAAGCTGGGCATGGAGGGACGGGAGGGGCAAATGCTGGATTGTTCGGCGTTCTGTCCCCCCGGTGGGCAAATGGCATTGTTTTGACCCTCAATGCAACTAATCCAAGCACATAATCTTATTCAGGGCTCTTGGCATTTGATGTGTTTTTGCTATTATTCAATTCCCGCCTTATCTATCTGGAACACCCGTTCTAGAGCCTCCGAATTAAGTTTCAGTTAAGTTTTCCCCGCTAGCGTAGGAAACCAGTCCACGAAGACTGTGATCTATGGCCTGTGCGTGTCATCTAATTCCTCGCATAGCCAGAATCTTTCACCGGTAAAATGGATTTACCAACTCACCGTCAAGAGGATGAATCATGCCCGTCAAGGACCCATCCAAGGTCGTTCCGCAGGCCCCCGCGGAGAGCGCCGATGCCGCCCTCAAGCACATCGTCGACGGCTTCCTGCGTTTCCACCATGACGTCTTCCCCGAGCAGCAAGAGCTGTTCAAGAAGCTCGCCACCGCGCAAACGCCGCGCGCCATGTTCATCACCTGTGCCGACTCGCGCATCGTCCCCGAGCTGATCACCCAGAGCTCGCCAGGCGACCTGTTCGTGACCCGTAACGTTGGCAACGTGGTACCGCCGTATGGCCAGATGAACGGCGGCGTTTCCAGCGCCATCGAGTACGCCGTGTCGGCGCTGGGCGTGCACCACATCATCATCTGTGGCCACTCCGACTGCGGCGCGATGCGTGCGGTACTCAACCCGCAATCGCTGGCCAAGATGCCGACCGTTTCCGCCTGGCTGCGTCATGCCGAAGTGGCACGCACCGTGGTCGAGAACAACTGCTCCTGCGGCAGCGAGCATGAAACCATGCAGGTGCTGACCCGCGAAAACGTCATTGCCCAGTTGCACCACCTGCGCACCCACCCGTCGGTGGCGTCGCGCCTTGCGGCTGGCGAGCTGTACATCCATGGTTGGGTCTATGACATCGAGACCAGCCGGATCGAAGCCTACGATGCCGCCAGCGACAGCTTCATGCCCCTGGCCGCCGGTGAGCCGGTGCCCTGCGCGACTCCGAGAGGCCGCTACTAAGCGACCCATCCACCGCTAGAACCTTGATAGCCGGCTGCACCCCGCAGGGGTGTGGCGCGGCCTTCGGCTGCCTTGAATTCCCTGACTGCCCTGCCGGCATGCTCGCTGGCGGCCCGCGCCTGCGCGTTTGTCAGGGGCCAAACGTGCCCATGGCCAGAGGAAAGGCCATGTGACAGAGAAAGGAGAAACACGGTGAACATTACACAGTTGAAAGCGGCCTTGCCGCGAGAGTTGCTGGCGTCGGTTGTGGTCTTCCTGGTGGCCCTGCCCTTGTGCATGGGCATTGCGATCGCTTCGGGCATGCCTCCTGCCAAAGGCCTGATAACCGGCATCATCGGCGGTATCGTGGTGGGCTTTCTGGCCGGTTCGCCACTGCAGGTCAGTGGCCCTGCCGCGGGCTTGGCCGTGCTGGTGTTCGAACTGGTGCGCCAACACGGCGTTGCCATGCTCGGGCCGATCCTGCTGCTGGCGGGGGTGTTGCAATTGCTGGCCGGGCGTTTGCGCCTGGGCTGCTGGTTCCGCGTCACCGCCCCGGCGGTGGTGTACGGCATGCTGGCAGGTATCGGTGTGCTGATCGTGCTGTCACAGGTGCATGTGATGTTCGACACCGCGCCGCAACCTTCGGGCTTGCAGAACCTGATCGGGTTCCCCGCTACAGTGGCTAGCGCCCTGCCCTTTGAAAGTGCCGGCAGTGGCTGGCAGGCCGGCCTGCTCGGTGTGGGGACCATCGCCGTGATGTGGGGTTGGGAACGCTTGCGGCCACAGCGGCTGCGGTTCGTACCTGGGGCCTTGCTCGGTGTGGCGGGCATGACGTTGGTCAGCTTGTGGCTGGCACTGCCCGTCAATCGCGTGCAAGTGCCGGCAGACTTGACCGAGGCCATCGACTGGCTGCGCCCCGAAGATTTGCTGCAACTGGCTGATCCGACCTTGCTGGTGGCCGCCTTCGCCCTGGCTTTCATCGCCAGTGCCGAAACGCTGTTGTCTGCCGCGGCGGTGGACCGCATGCACAGCGGCCAGCGCTCGGACTTCGACCGTGAACTTTCCGCGCAGGGTATCGGCAACATGCTATGCGGTGTATTGGGCGCGCTGCCGATGACCGGAGTGATCGTCCGCAGTTCGGCCAATGTGCAGGCAGGCGCGCAAACCCGTGCATCGGCGATCCTCCACGGCTTGTGGCTGTTGGCTTTCGTGGTGGTCTTGAGCAGTGTGCTGCAGCAGATCCCGGTGGCAAGCCTGGCGGGCGTGCTGGTTTACACCGGTATCAAGTTGGTGGACTTCAAGGCCTTTCGTGGGCTTGGCCGCTACGGTCGCATGCCCATGTTCACCTATGCAGCTACCGCGCTGGCGATCATCTTCACGGACCTGCTGACCGGTGTACTGCTGGGCTTTGCCCTGACGCTGCTGAAGCTGGCACTCAAAGCGGCCCGCCTGAAGATCAACCTGCTCAGCCTGGACCGGCCGGGGCACATGGAGCTGCGGCTCACCGGCGCCGCCACCTTTCTCAAGGTGCCGGCACTGACCCAGGTGCTGGAAACGGTGCCCCCTGGCACTCAGCTGCACGTACCTCTGGCCAACCTCAGTTACATCGACCACTCGGTACTTGAGTTACTGGAAGATTGGGGGCGTACACAGCGCAGCGCCGGATCACGCCTGCTCATAGAGCCGCGTGGGCTCAAGCGGCGTATCGAAGGGGGCTTGCGCACTGCGGCAGAGTGTTGAGGTCAGTCTTCCTCGACGACACGCATGGAGGGCGAGCCGGGCCAGGTACCGTACAGGTTGATGGTCCGGCTGCCGCCAACCCACTGGCTGAGGGGCGTCGCCCAGTGCCGCTTCAACGTTTGATTGGCGCCCAGGTTGACGAATTCGGCGCTGAAGTCGAGATTCCTGGCGCCGAGCGGAATGGTGAAGTTATGCGACAGGCCGCCGGAAATGGTCATCGGGCCAACCGTGGTGCGGCGTTCACCTGGCAGATCATAGGCAATCGATACCTTGGTGATGTAGGTGGTGGCGGAAGTGGCCTTGCTGTCGACATGCAGTTGCAAGCTGCCAACTTTGCGCACCCAGATCGGAATGATCATTCTGTCGGGGCCAAAAGAGGCAAAGCTGTAGGCCACAGGCAGCGGGATGGTCGCAACCTGGCCATCTTGCGCAGGCAGCGTGTGCGATTCCACCGAAGCGGTATCGCGGATGGAAATGAACGTTGCCCCACCTTTGCCTGAAATACCGTCTTCGCCCAGCAAGGTGTTCAGGCCGCTGGCTGAACCCGAAAGGGCGAATTTGGCATTCTTGCTCTTGGCCCCGGCATTCACGCCGCTACTGGCCAGAATGACGCTCGTTACCACGCCAAAACCTTCTGCAATCCTGCCATTGCTGGCCATGCCGACTTTCTCGGCCTGTGCATATAGCCAATCGTACTGGTCGTGGATCAAGGCCAGGTCACTCAGACGTTGCTCACCATGAAGGGCAAACTCCGAAGCGATCGACTCCTCTTTACCGAAGTTCCACTCTAGCGTCAGGTCTGGCTTGACCTGAGCGCCGGTGGCAGGGTCGATCACCGTCCCTGAAACATTGGCCTTGGTCTCCCTGCGGGATACATCCTTGGAGCTGATGGCCCAGCGGCGCCCTTGCTGAACATTGGAAATCTGCACGGTGGGCAACGCTTCGTTGACCAGGGTGAAATCGCCGGAAGCCGGGTCGATGATGCCCACTGCACCGGGTTTGATGACCGGGTTGAGGGCCCAGTTGCCCCAAAGGGTGGAGCGGCTGCCGCGTAACAGGTCCGTGTAGAGCCTGTTCCATTTGATGCTCATGGTTCTTCCTCGCCTTGTTAGGTCAATGCCTACCCGATAGGGGGGGCGGGAAGAATCTATCCGTGCGCGGTACAGCCGATCAGTTGGAGCCTGTTCCCATGGGGCTGCTGGCAGCGCTCAGGCCGGCTGGCCCAGTTCGACACCCAGCTGGCGCGACAGGCATGGCCAGCGTTTCCAGGCCTCGCCAGTCTTCGGGCTGCTCAAGGTTTCCCGGTAGGCTTCTACGGATTCGGTAGCAAAGCTTTCCTCGTTGAGCATTTCATCCACCGAATGGTGCACCACCTCATCGAGCTGGTTGGCGAAGGTCTCTCCGATCAGTTGATGGGCAATCAAGTTGGCCATGGTGGTATCGAATGGGATCAGTGGTTGCTGGAAGTGGCGGATATAAAGGTCGTTCACCTCCTCCACCAGACGGTGCGCCAGGTAGGCTTCATCCAGCAGGCAGTCCAGGCCCACGTGCCCTTGCATCACGCTCGGCGGCTGCAGGAAATAGGCTTCGGCGATCTTCAGTACAGGTTTGATCTGCGACTCGATACCGGCCTCGAGCGCCACCGCGTGGGCAGCCTCCAGCAACTCCGGCACCTGGTCGATATAGGCGCTGACGAAGCGCGCCAAAGTACCCTGGGCGTCCTGCTCAGGCAGTTGGATCGAGGGGTGCAGATGGGGCAGTTGCAGCTCGAGACGCTCTTTCAGTTGGCCGGTATGGCGTTCGTGATCGTGGGCTTGGCTTATTTGCTCGCGTACAGCAGCGATGTTCATGACAACTCCAGGGACAATACGTTTCAAACGGAAGACACTAAATTAGCTCGGTATACAGAATACCTAAGACGCATTTGTTATAAATCGCGCAAACGTGTGCGCTGTTGGGTATATGCAGATGCCACCATTATGCCACTTAGCGTCTAGAGCAGGCCTTGCAGGCGATTTCGCGATTTCATGAAGATCATTTCACCTGCGTCGTTGCGTGCCATTGGTCGCTGTCTATACTCGGGTTGAACGTGATTCGCTGATGAGGCCCGACTGCTTTTCGCAGGGGCTCGGTCGTCGAAGCCAGGCAGTCTTGACCGCCGTTCCCTCTTGCCGCAGGCCACGCCTCCGGGACAACAAGAATTAGAAGGGGAACCCGCAATGATGCGACATCCACCAGTCTGGATGGGCCTCCTGTTGTGGTTGGTTTTAGGTCAGGCCAACGCCGCCTGGACCGTGAACATGGCGCCGGGGGCGACGGAAGTCTCCAACGCCGTGTTCGACCTGCACATGACCATCTTCTGGATCTGCGTGATCATCGGCGTCGTGGTGTTCGGCGCGATGTTCTGGTCCATGGTCATCCACCGCCGTTCCACCGGCCAGCAAGCTGCGCATTTTCACGAGCACACCTGGGTGGAAATCCTGTGGACCGTGGTCCCCTTGCTCATCCTGGTGGCCATGGCCATCCCCGCCACCAAGACCCTGATCGATATCTACGACGCCAGCGAATCGGACATTGATATCCAGGTTACGGGCTACCAGTGGAAATGGCACTACAAATACCTGGGCCAGGACGTGGAGTTTTTCAGCAACCTGGCCACCCCTGCCGACCAGATCCAGAACAAGGCGCCCAAGGATGAGCACTACCTGCTTGAGGTCGACCAGCCGCTGGTGCTGCCGGTAGGGGCGAAAGTGCGCTTTCTGGTGACGGCCGCCGACGTGATCCATTCCTGGTGGGTACCGGCTTTCGCGGTCAAGCGTGACGCCATCCCAGGCTTTGTCAATGAAGCCTGGACGCGCGTCGAGAAGCCCGGCATCTATCGCGGCCAATGCACCGAACTGTGTGGCAAGGACCACGGTTTCATGCCGGTGGTGGTGGAGGTCAAGTCCAAGGCCGACTACGACACCTGGCTCGGCGAGCGCAAGGCCGAGGCGGCCAAACTCAAGGAGCTGACCAGCAAGGAATGGACCCTTGAAGAGTTGGTCGCGCGCGGCGACAAGGTTTACCACACCACCTGCGTGGCCTGTCACCAGGCAGAAGGCCAGGGCCTGCCGCCGATGTTCCCGGCTCTCAAGGGCTCGAAGATCGCCACCGGCCCCATAGATGCCCACTTGAACATCGTCTTCCACGGCAAGCCCGGTACCTCCATGGCGGCCTTCGGCAAGCAACTGTCTGAAGTCGATATCGCCGCCGTGGTCACCTACGAGCGCAACGCCTGGGGCAATGACAAAGGCGACATGGTCACACCGAAGGACGTGCTGGCGCTCAAGCAGGCACAAGCGCAATGAACCGGGTTACTCGCGGCAGTCAGTGGGCTGCAGGAGACAGGACATGAGTGCAGTGATCGACGACCACGCCCACGGCCATGAGCATGCCCACGGCCCGGCAAAGGGCTTGATGCGCTGGGTGCTGACCACCAACCACAAGGACATCGGCACGATGTACCTGTGGTTCAGCTTCATCATGTTCCTTCTTGGCGGCTCGTTCGCCATGGTGATACGCGCCGAACTGTTCCAGCCCGGGCTGCAGATCGTCGAGCCGGCATTTTTCAACCAGATGACCACCATGCACGGCCTGATCATGGTGTTCGGCGCAGTGATGCCGGCCTTCGTCGGCTTGGCCAACTGGATGATCCCGCTGATGATCGGCGCGCCGGACATGGCCCTCCCGCGGATGAACAACTTCAGTTTCTGGCTGCTGCCGGCAGCGTTTCTGATGCTGGTATCGACCCTGTTCAGCCCTGGTGGCGGGCCGAACTTTGGCTGGACCTTCTACGCCCCGCTATCGACCACCTATGCCCCCGCCAGCGTGACCTTCTTCATCTTTGCCATCCACTTGATGGGTATCAGTTCGATCATGGGGGCCATCAACGTCATCGCCACCATTCTCAACCTGCGCGCACCGGGCATGACCCTGATGAAAATGCCGCTGTTCGTCTGGACCTGGCTGATCACGGCCTTCCTGCTGATCGCGGTGATGCCGGTGCTGGCCGGTGTGGTGACCATGATGCTGATGGATATCCACTTTGGCACCAGCTTCTTCAGCGCCGCCGGTGGCGGTGACCCGGTGCTGTTCCAGCATGTGTTCTGGTTCTTCGGCCACCCAGAGGTGTACATCATGATCTTGCCGGCCTTCGGCGCGGTCAGCTCGATCATCCCGGCGTTCTCGCGCAAGCCGCTGTTCGGCTACACCTCGATGGTCTATGCCACGGGTGCGATCGCATTCCTGTCGTTCATCGTCTGGGCGCACCACATGTTCGTGGTCGGCATCCCGGTGGTGGGTGAGTTGTTCTTCATGTACGCGACCATGCTCATTGCCGTGCCCACCGGGGTGAAGGTGTTCAACTGGGTCAGCACCATGTGGGAAGGCTCGCTGACCTTCGAGACGCCGATGCTGTTCGCCATCGCCTTCGTCATATTGTTCACCATCGGTGGGTTCTCCGGGCTGATGCTGGCCATCGCGCCGGCAGACTTCCAGTACCACGACACCTACTTCGTGGTGGCGCACTTCCATTACGTGCTGGTGCCTGGGGCGATCTTCGGCATCTTCGCCTCGGCCTATTACTGGCTGCCGAAGTGGACCGGCCACATGTACGACGAAACCCTCGGCAAGCTGCATTTCTGGCTGTCGTTCATCGGCATGAACCTGGCCTTCTTCCCCATGCACTTCGTTGGCTTGGCCGGCATGCCGCGGCGCATTCCTGACTACAACCTGCAGTTCGCCGACTTCAACATGGTGTCATCGGTCGGTGCGTTCATGTTTGGTGCCACGCAGATCTTCTTCCTGTTCATCGTCATCAAGTGCATTCGCGGCGGCGCGCCGGCCCCGGCCAAACCCTGGGATGGTGCAGAGGGCCTTGAGTGGTCGGTCCCTTCGCCGGCGCCGTATCACACCTTCCAGACGCCACCGGATGTGAAATAGGTAACCGCCCATGACCGGCCAACCGCTCAAACGTCTGGTGCTGCGCCTGCTGATGCTGACGGTGGTGATGTTCGCCTTCGGCTTTGCCCTGGTGCCGATCTACGACGTCATGTGCAGGGCCTTCGGCATCAATGGCAAGACTGGCGGGCAGTATGAGGGTAGCCAGGTCAGCGATCCGACGCGTTCGGTGCGGGTGCAGTTCATGTCGACCAATGCCGGTGACATGGTCTGGGACTTCTACGCCACTGCCGACCAGCTCGCGGTCAACCCGGGGGCCGTCAACCAGATGATCTTCGTGGCTCACAACACCACTGACCGGCCGATGAGCGCCCAGGCCGTACCCAGCATCACACCGGCCGAGGCCGCGGCGTATTTCCACAAGACCGAGTGCTTCTGCTTTACCCAGCAGGTGCTGCAGCCCGGCGAACGTATCGAGATGCCTGTGCGCTTCATCGTCGACCGGGACCTGCCGGCCAGCGTGAAGCACCTGACACTGGCCTACACCTTGTTCGACATCACCGCTCGTCACCCGCCGGTCGCGCATGTCGCGCCCCAGGACGTTCAGGGCGCCCGTTAAGGGAAGGAGAACAGCAATGGCAAGTCATGACCACTACTACGTCCCTGCGCAGAGCAAGTGGCCGATCATTGCCACCATCGGCATGTTCGTCACGGTGTACGGCCTTGGCACGTGGTTCAACGACCTCAAGGCTGGCCACCCCGACTCCCATGGGCCGCTGATTTTCTTCGTCGGTGCGCTGCTGCTGGCCTACATGCTGTTCGGCTGGTTCGGGGCGGTGGTTAAGGAAAGCCACGCCGGGCTGTATAGCGCGCAGCTGGACCGCTCGTTCCGCTGGGGCATGAGCTGGTTCATCTTCTCCGAGGTGATGTTCTTCCTGGCCTTCTTTGGCGCGTTGTTCTACGTGCGGGTACTGGCCGGGCCATGGCTCGGTGGTGAAGGCGACAAGGGGGTCGCACACATGCTGTGGCCCAGTTTCGAATTCACCTGGCCCCTGCTCAATACCCCGGACCCCAAGCTGTTCCCGCCGGCCAAGGACGTCATCGACCCTTGGCACCTGCCTTTGATCAACACCATTTTGCTGGTCAGTTCGAGCGTGACCATCACCATCGCCCACCATGCACTGCGACGTGACCACCGTGGGGCGCTGAAGCTGTGGATGGCAATCACCATCCTGCTGGGGTTGAGCTTCATCGCGCTGCAGGCCTACGAATACTTCGAGGCCTACACCAAGTTGGGCCTGACGCTGGGCTCGGGGATCTACGGCGCAACCTTCTTCATGCTCACAGGCTTCCACGGTGCCCACGTTACCTTGGGCACGATCATTTTGATCGTCATGTTCGTGCGCATCCTGCGTGGGCACTTCAACCCGGACAAACACTTCGGCTTCGAGGCGGCAAGCTGGTATTGGCACTTCGTCGATGTGGTGTGGGTCGGTTTGTTCATCTTTGTATATGTGCTGTGAAGGGCGACGCAAGCCCTTGTAGGAGCGGCCTTGTGTCGCGAAAGGGCCGCAGCGCGGACCCTGGATGTCGGCTCAAACGCATAAAGTGCCGGGGCTGCTCTGCACCCCTTTCGCGACACAAGTGGCGCAGAGAAGCTTAAAAAGGAGCGTGGGAGACCAACTGGCCACTGATGAGGCCATAAGCAACCAAGGCGATGGTCAGGCAGGCCAAGGTGACACGCACGGTCAGTGCCTTGAGCAGGCGGGTCGAGTTCTCATCGTCCTTGACCAGAAACACCAGGCCGCTGAACAGGCTGGCAATGGTGGCCAACAGCATCATGACAATCGCGGCCTTGAGCATGGCGTTTCTCCGGGGGGATGCGGTGATGTGGATAAGTATAGCGAGGCGCCCGTGAGGCCGTTTCGCCCGGGCTGGGTACCCACCCTGGTAGTGCTTGCGCTGCTGCCGGGGTTGATTGCCCTTGGCTGCTGGCAATTGGGCCGAGCCGACGAAAAGCGCGCATTGCTGGCCAACCATGCCGAGCGCAGCGTCGACGCGCCGCTTTCCGCGGCCCAGTTGCAGTTGAGCAACGATACCGCCTTCCGCCGTGTGCACCTCTACGGCCGCTTCGATGCCGAGCACAGCGTGCTGCTGGACAATCGCATGCGCGACGGCCAGGCAGGCGTCGAGTTGCTGCAGCCCTTTCTCGACCAGCCCAGCGGCTTGTGGCTGTTGGTCAACCGCGGGTGGCTGCCCTGGCCCGACCGCCGCGTACCGGTGCCCTTCGACACCCCTGCGCAGGCTCTGGCCCTGGATGCCTCGGTATACGTAGCGCCCGGCAGCACCTTTCAATTGCACCCCGACCCCGTTGGCGGCCAATGGCCGCACCTGCTGACGGTCGTGAACCCCACACAACTGTGGCAACAGCTTCGGCGCGAAGGGTTCGCCCATGAATTGCGCCTGCAGCCCGGCCCGGCGGCTTACCGCCTGGACTGGCCGGTGGTCGCCATGGGCCCGGAAAAACACCTGGGTTATGCGGTGCAATGGTTCGCCCTGGCCACCGCACTGGTGCTGCTCTACCTCTACTTTGGCTGGCACAACAAAAAGGAGAACCGCCATGGCCGCCACCACCACTCCACTGGACCTGCCTGAACGTCGCAAACCCAGGGCCCGCGGGCGTTTGCAGCTGATCCTGATTCTGCTGGTGGTGCTCGGCCCGATGATCCTGGCCACCAGCATGTACAAGCTCAAGTTCTGGGTGCCGGAAGGCCGAAGCTATCACGGGACGATGATCGGCAATGGCCAGAGCCGCAGCGATATCGGCATCGCTGGCGAAGACGCACGTTGGCAACTGCTGGTCAGCGCCCCAGAAAGCTGTGCCGAAGACTGCCAGCGCCTGGTTTACCTGGCGCGGCAGATCCAGATTGGCCTTGGCCGGGACGCCAGCCGTGCCAGCCATGCCCTGGCCGCTGCCCAACCGTTGAGTGCCGGCTACCAGGCCTTGCTGGGGCGCGAGTACCCACAGCTGCAGCGTTATCCACTCGATACACAGCGCTACCTTCAGAAGGTAGGAGACCCCGCGCCGCAGCTGTGGATCGTCGACCCGCACGGCAACCTGGTGCTGCGCTATGACGGCAAGGTCAGCGGCAAGCATGTACTGGATGACCTGCGCCACCTGCTCAAGCTGTCCAACATCGGCTAGGAGCCCTGCCATGGCCAGACCCGGATTCCGCCTCGCTGTGTTCGCCACCCTGCTGGCGCTGCTGGTCGTACTGCTCGGTGCCTATACCCGTCTGACCCATGCTGGCCTGGGCTGCCCCGACTGGCCTGGCTGCTATGGCTTCATCAGCGTGCCGAAAACCGACGCGCAGCTGGCCCATGCCGAGCTGCACTTCCCCGAGCACCCGGTGGAGGTCGCCAAGGGCTGGGCCGAGATGGTCCATCGTTACTTTGCCGGCACGCTCGCCTTGGTGATTGCCTTGCTCGCCTTCCAGGCCGTGCGCCGGCATTCGCGCGACGGCCAGCCCTACCGCCTGCCGGTGCTGTTGCTAGGCGTTGTACTGGCCCAGGCGGCATTCGGCATGTGGACAGTGACCCTCAAGCTGTGGCCGCAGGTCGTCACCGCACACCTGCTGGGTGGCTTCACTACCCTGGCCTTGTTGTTCCTGCTGGCGCTGCGCCTGTCACGGGCCTTTGCACCGTTGCCTAAATTACCGCTGAGCTTGCGGCGGATTGCTGCCTTGGCGCTGCTGGTGGTGATCGGCCAGATTGCCTTGGGCGGCTGGGTCAGTTCCAACTATGCGGCCGTTGCCTGCACAGACTTGCCGACCTGCCATGGCCAGTGGTGGCCGGCAGCGGACTTCAGCAACGGTTTCCACCTGACCCAGCACGTCGGCCCCAACTACCTGGGCGGGCAACTGGACAGCGATGCGCGCACGGCCATCCACATCAGCCACCGCCTGGGCGCGCTGCTGGTCACTGGTGTGCTGCTGATGCTCAGCTGGAAGCTGCACCGCTGTGGCTTGCCTGGGTTGGGGCGCCTGGTACTGCTGGTGCTGGCGCTGCAGGTAGGCCTGGGCATCAGCAATGTGCTGCTGCACCTGCCTCTGGCGGTGGCTGTGGCGCATAACGCAGGCGGCGCCCTGTTGCTGCTGAGCATGGTGCTGGTCAACTACCGTATCCGCGTCGTCGACAAGGTGCGCGTGGGCCAGGGCTGGCGCCTGACGCCGGTGACAGGCGTGGGCGCGGCCCATCACTTGAGGAACGACTCGTGGCGACGCTTCTAACTGCGCAGCGTGCAGGCTGGCGCGACTATCTGGAGCTGACCAAGCCCAAGGTGGTGGTGCTGATGCTGATCACCTCGCTGGTGGGCATGTTCCTGGCGACCCGTGCCGGGGTACCTTGGAGCGTGCTGTTGTTCGGCAACCTGGGGATTGCCCTGTGCGCCGGGGGCGCTGCGGCGGTCAACCATGTGCTGGACCGGCGCATCGATGCGCTGATGGCCCGCACCCACAAGCGGCCGCTGGCCCAAGGGCGGGTCGCGCCACTGCCGGCGCTGCTGTTCGCCCTCGCCCTGGCGCTGCTGGGCATGGCCCTGTTACTGATGTTCACCAACGCCCTTGCCGCCTGGCTGACGCTTGCCTCCCTGCTCGGCTATGCGGTGCTCTACACCGGCTTTCTCAAGCGTGCGACGCCGCAGAACATCGTTATCGGTGGCCTTGCAGGCGCGGCCCCGCCGCTGCTTGGCTGGGTGGCAGTAAGTGGCCAAGTCAGTGCCGAGCCCTTGTTGCTGGTGCTGATCATCTTCGCCTGGACGCCGCCGCACTTCTGGGCCCTGGCCATTCACCGCAAGGAGGAGTATGCCAAGGCCGATATCCCGATGCTGCCGGTAACCCACGGCGAGCGCTACACCAAGCTGCACATCCTGCTCTATACCCTGATACTGCTGGCGGTGACCCTGCTGCCCTACGCCATCCACATGAGCGGCCCGTTGTACCTGGCCTGCGCCCTCGCCCTTGGCCTGCGCTTCCTGCAATGGGCCTGGGTGTTGTACCGTGGCAGCCGGCCGCACGCGGCGATCGGCACCTTCAAGTACTCTATCGGCTACCTGTTCGCGCTGTTCATTGCGTTGCTTGTTGACCACTATCTGTTGCTGAACCTATGACCCGAACCCAGAAAACCGTCTTCATCCTCGTTGCCCTGGTCGCGTTGATCATGGGCCTGACCGTCAACAAGGTGCTAAATGGCAGTGACCAGCCAAACCCCACCGAGCTGATCGATGCCGGCATCATCCTCTTGCCGCAGAGCCGCACAGTTGCCGACGTGACCATGACCAACCAGGACGGCCAGCCGGTGCAGCTCGACGATCTCAAGGGCAAGTGGTCGCTGCTGTTCTTTGGCTATACCTATTGCCCGGATATCTGCCCCACCACCCTGGCCCAGTTGCGCCAGGTGAAGAGCGAGCTGCCCAAGGAAGCGGTCGACCGGCTGCAGGTGGTACTGGTGAGTGTCGATCCGAACCGCGACACGCCGAACCAGCTCAAGCAGTACCTGGGTTATTTCGACAAGGATTTCGTCGGGGTGGTGGGGTCGATCGAGGATACCCAGAAGCTGGCCAATGCCTTGAGCATTCCGTTCATTCCGGCGGATACCAGCAAGCCCGGATATACCGTGGATCACAGCGGTAACCTGGCGATTGTCGGGCCGGATGGACGTCAGCGTGGGTTCATACGCGCGCCGTTCAACAACCAGAAGCTGGTGGCGCAGTTGCCGGGCCTTGTGAAGCGGGATTGAGATTGCTGGCCTGCTTTGCAGGCCATCGCGACACAAGGCCGCTCAACAAGGAACCGCGCTCTTCTGCAGGAGCGCGCGGTCCTGTTGCAAGACGGTATCAAGTCCCGGACTTGATCCTGGTCCAGGCCCGCGTCCTCGCCCGCTCTGCCTCACGCGTCAAAGGCTTGAGCGTATACAGCTTGGCCATCGCCTCCGCCGTTGGATACAGGTTGGGGTTGTTGCGGATCGCTGGGCTGACCTGGTCCGTCGCATCCTTGTTCGGGTTCGGGTACCCGACAAAGTCGCTGATCGGCGCAATCACCTCTGGGCGCAGCAGGTAGTTGATGAACGTATGCGCATCCTCCGGGTTGGCAGCGCCCTTCGGAATCGCCAGCATGTCGAACCAGATCGGCGCGCCCTCCTTGGGCAAACGCATGTCCACCACCACACCGTTTTTCGCATCCCGGGCGCGGTTTGCTGCCTGGGAGAAGCTGCCGGAATAACCAACGGCAACGCAGATGTCACCGTTGGCGATATCCGCCATGTACTTGGAAGAGTGGAAGTAGGTGATGTAGGGGCGGATCTTCTGCAGCAGAGCCTCGGCTTGCTTGTAGTCATCCGGCTTGCTGCTGTTGGGGTCCAGCCCCAGGTATTGCAACGCCAGCGGCAGGATCTCTGATGGCGAGTCGAGCAGCGCTACGCCGCACTGCTTGAGCTTGGCGATGTTCTCTTCCTTGAAGAGCAGGTCCCAGCTGTCCACGGGGGCCTTGTCGCCCAGTACCGCCTTGACCTTGTCCGGGTTGAAGCCGATCAGCACCGTGCCGTACATGTAGGGCACGGCGAACTTGTTGCCTGGGTCGTTGGCCTCGATGAGCTTCATCAGTGCCGGGTCCAGGTGTTGCCAGTTCGGCAGCTTGCTGCGGTCCAGTGGCTGGAACACCCCCGCCTCGATCTGCT
This sequence comes from Pseudomonas sp. M2, assembly GCF_015751845.1. Classification (NCBI taxonomy): domain Bacteria; kingdom Pseudomonadati; phylum Pseudomonadota; class Gammaproteobacteria; order Pseudomonadales; family Pseudomonadaceae; genus Pseudomonas; species Pseudomonas sp. M2. The sequence continues at coordinate 2,314,133 of NZ_JADOUD010000001.1, read as the reverse complement.
TGGCGAGAAAGACGTTGGACGGTACTACCACGTCGTAGCCGGAGTTGCCTGTTAGCAGCTTCGCTTCCAGGGCTTCGTTGGTGTCGAAGATGTCGTAGACCAGCTTGACGCCGCTGTCCTTCTGGAAGCCGGTCAAGGTTTGCGGGGTGATGTAATCGAACCAGTTGTAGACGCGCAAGGTGCGCTGTTCGGCTTGTGCCTGGACGGCGCCGGTGAACAGGGTGGCAGCTATGAGTGGGGCGAGCAGGCGCTTGAGTCGGGCCATTATCGGGCTCCTGGCTGGGCGAGCTGGAAGCCTTCCAGCACATTGACCGCGTTGATACCGATTTCTTCCACTGCGTAGCCGCCTTCCATCACGAACAAGGTCGGCTTGCCGAGCTGGGCGATGCGTTTGCCCATCTCCAGATAGTCCGGGCTGTCCAGCTTGAACTGGGAGATAGGGTCATCCTTGAAGGTGTCCACGCCCAGAGAGATGACCAAAACGTCGGCATCGTAATCGGCGATGCGCCGGCAGGCGTCTTCCAGCGCGGCGCTCCAGGCTGCCCAGTCGCTGCCGGCAGGCAGCGGGTAATTGATGTTGCAGCCTTCGCCCGCGCCTGCGCCGGTTTCGTCCGCGTAGCCCAGGAAGAACGGGAACTCGTCTTGCGGGTCGCCGTGGATCGAGGCGAAGAACACGTCATCGCGCTGGTAGAAGATGTCCTGGGTGCCATTGCCATGGTGGTAATCGACGTCAAGGATAGCCACCTTGGCCCTGCCTTGGTCGAGGAAGGCCTGGGCAGCAATCGCGGCGTTGTTCAGGTAGCAGTAACCTCCCATGACCTCGGCGGCGGCGTGATGCCCTGGTGGGCGGCACAGGGCGAAGGCCGCATGGGCGCCTTGCTCGATTGCAGCTTGGGCGGTGAGGGCAACCTGTGCTGCGCTGTAGGCGGCCTGCCAGGTGCCTGCGGTGATGGGCGCGCCGGCATCGAAACTGTAGTAGCCCAACTCGCCATGCAGGCCGGTGGGTTTGACTTGGCGCAAGGTGCGTGCCGGCCAGGTGAAGGGCAACAAGTCGCCCTCCTGACCCAGCGCCGCCCAACGTGCCCAGGCACCTTCGAAGAAGTCGAGATAGTCTGCGCTGTGGATGCGCTGCAGTGGTGCACGGCCAAAATCGGTCGGGGCCTGGACATCACCGAGGTTGCGCTTTTTCACCTGCTCGAGCACATGGTCAGCACGCGAAGGCATTTCGAAGCAGGGCATCAGCTTGCCGTCGATCAGCTCGCAGCGGCCGTGGTGCAGGCGGTGGTCATCGGAATAGATCGTCAGCATTGTTGTTCTCCGGTAGTACTGGCGTTGGCCCATTTTCACGGGCTGCCGGGCGCGGGAGAACGACGCAAACGGCCAAAAGGGGATCGATGTGGCCAAGCTCGCCGGCCTTGATCAACCTCGGAAATGGCTGGGCGCCACACCGCTCCAACGCTGGAAGGCATGCCGGAAGCTTGCCGTCTCACTGAACCCCAAGCGCTCGGCAATTCGGTAGATCGGCATCTGCCCCTCGGCCAGCAGCTGCTTGGCTCGCTCGAATCGCAGCTCATCGAGCAGCTGTTGATAACTGCTGCCCAGCGCCTGTAAGTGCCGGCGCAAGGTACGAGACGAGCAGTTCATCTGCCGCGCCAAGCCTTCCAGGCCGGGGGCAGCGTCCAGTTGCTGCAGCAGTAATTGGCGTATCCGCCCCAGCCAGGCCTGGCGCCCGGTGAATTCAAGGTTCAGGCGCCGGCAGCGCTCGCTCATGGCTTTGTGGGTGATCGGGTCGGCCAGGGGCAGTGGGGCGTCCAGCCAGCGCCGCTCCAAAGCAAAAGCGTTGTCCGGCGCGTCGAACCCGAGCGGGCACGGGAAAGCATCGGTATAGCGGGCGTGATAGTCGGGCCGAGCATGTTCGAAACGCGCGCCGAGCAGCGGCAGCGGGCGGCCCAGCAGGTCGTCACAGATGACTTTGAGCGAGACCAGGCAGAACTCGGCATTGAAAGCGGCCAGCGCCGGGAGGTCGCGGTATTCATCGGCGCTAAGCCAGATGCGCTGGCCATCGTCTATCAGGCGTAAGCGAAAGACTGTTCCCAGCAGTGCCGGATACTGCAAAGCAAGGCGCAAGGCGTCACCCAAAGTGGCACTGGAGAGCAGGGCGTAACCCAGCATGCCGTAGCACGACACATGCATGCGTCTGCCCAGCTCCAGGCCAATGTCTTCACGCCGTGCCACGGCGTTGGCGCATACCTGCAGCTCTTGCTGGGTGGTGATGCGGGCATCGGCATGGCCAAGGTCTGCCGGGCCTATACCGCTGCCAGCCAGCAGCGCCGTTGCCTCGCACCCCTGTTCCTGAAACAGGTTGAGGATCAGCGAAACCGCGTTGAGGGTGGTCAGGTGGCTGTGCAGCATGCTCGCTATTCCCGGGACAGGTATGAATAGATGAGCAATTTGCATGCCGTTATCGCAATCGGCGTTGACTCGCGGAAGGTACAATGCCCGTGGCGATCATTAAAGCCACCGGCCAGGAGCCCAGTGTGACTGCGCTACGCACTTGGCTCCCGCCGAGGGGCTTAAGGATGCAGCCAGAAAGGCTTGGTTACATTGGCGCGACGTCCCGGCATTGCCTGGCCAAGCGTCATCCGCTTTGGTTTGCCGGCGATCGGGTTCACCTGGAAAGCAACGATAATCATCTTGGCGCTTAGACGGCACTCGAAATGACGACGGCCAACATATCCGCCAACGTATCTGTCCAGAAATTTGCTGTGTCGAATTTACCGGCGCCTCCATAACTCGTCATTCCGTTTCCGCTGCGGTAGAGGGTGCAAACAACAACTTCATCATCTGCTATCGAGTTTTCATCGTAGGTTTTTGACCTATTCAGCGAGCGACCTTGATCCGCGTTCTTGATGGGCCAGGGTATCCCGTGGTCTGGCATGGAACTTCCCCGCATCCACATAATACGGTCGTTTTCTTCTTTTGCCGCTTTCATTTTTGCAGCTTGACTATCAATCGTATCCCATTTTGGCTTGGCTATCCGCTCCAGGAAAACGTCCTGCCCTCTCAATGATTTGATAACTGGCGCTAAAACTTCATTGATGGTGTCAGCCTGGTTTATATAGAACTCTAGTGGCAAAAGCATGTAACTGCTGTCATAAATATTTGCAGGGATGGTGTTGCTTTTCACGATCACCACCATGCGTAGTTTTCTGATTTTTTCTCCTAATTCGACTACGGATCCAGGAAAAAGCTTATGGGCGAGGACTGGCAGAACGAAGGTATCACCTTGCCTTTTTGCTTCCCCGCTATTCCAGGTGCCCATCAGCAGGGTGGTATCAGAGGGATCATAAATGAAGTTTTTATCGAGTAGCCCCTCGTAGCTGGAAGCATTGCCTAAACTATAGTCGCCCAGGCGATGTTCAGGGGAGTGCGGACTGGCGGGGTCTTCAATAACATAAGGATGAGTTTCAAAGCCTGTCCGAGGAGCCTTTACGATGCGAGTGATTTTATAGTTTTTCATGACACGTCTCTTTGAGGAGTTGGTAGTCCGAATGCTAATTTCACTCAATGGCTGCGGCAACTGGTAAAAATGATAGTTTTGACAGGTAAACAAGGGCAGTGGCGCTAAGCTAATTTGAGGCTCTTATTCGAAACGACATTCAGATATAAAAGGTGGTGGGCTTCCGGAAAGAGATTTCTCACCCCCAAGAGAAAGAACCTGCTGTTCCGCTTGTCTTAGGCAGGCGCAGTCATCGCTTCACAATCCCAAGCGGTGGTGGGGCTTTGGTTTGCTCGCACGAATATCACCCATCAATCCGGCGTCCTTGTTTGCGTCTTTCCCGGATTGCGTGAAGAACAAAAAAAGGGCCCGGAGCGTGCGCTCGGGCCCTTGAAAGGTCGAGAGGTGTCTAGTCCCTCAAACCTGGTGAGACTGTTTGCAGCAGCCGGGTTACGCCTTCAGCGGAACCAGACGTGGAGCGATCATGTTTTCCGGGCGCAGGATGTCGTTGAGCATCACTTCGTCCAGCAGCTGTTCTTCGCGCACCAGTTCCAGCACACCACGGCCGGTTTCCAGGGCTACGCGGGCGATACGGGTGGCGTTTTCGTAGCCGATGTAGGGGTTCAGGGCGGTGACCAGGCCGATCGAGTGCTCGACCAGTTCACGGCAGCGCTGTTCGTTGGCAGTGATGCCGACGATGCAGTGCTCGCGCAGCATGTCCATGGCACGCTGGAGCAGGCGGATCGAGTCGAAGATCTTGTAGGCGATCAGCGGCTCCATCACGTTCAGCTGCAGCTGGCCACCTTCGGCGGCGACGGTCAGGGCCAGGTCGTTGCCCATGATGGCGAAGGCAACCTGGTTGACGGCTTCCGGGATGACCGGGTTGACCTTGCCTGGCATGATCGAGCTGCCTGGCTGGCGCGCTGGCAGGTTGATCTCGTTGATGCCGGTGCGTGGGCCGCTGGACAGCAGGCGCAGGTCGTTGCAGATCTTCGACAGCTTGACCGCAGTACGCTTGAGCATGCCGGAGAACAGCACGAAGGCGCCCATGTCGGAGGTGGCTTCGATCAGGTCGGCAGCCGGTACCAGCGGCTGGCCGCTGATGGTCGCCAGGCGCTGTACGGCCAGGGCCTGGTAGCCAGGGTCGGCGTTGATGCCGGTGCCGATGGCGGTACCGCCCAGGTTGATTTCGGTCAGCAGTTCCGGGGCCAGCGAGCGCAGGCGCTGCAGGTCTTCGGTCATGGTGGTGGCGAAGGCGCGGAATTCCTGGCCCAGGGTCATCGGCACGGCGTCCTGCAGTTGGGTGCGGCCCATCTTCAGTACGTGGTCGAACTCTTTACCTTTGGCAGCGAAGGCCTGGATCAGGCTGTCGAGGCTGGCCAGCAGCGCGTCGTGGCCCAGCAGCAGGCCCAGACGGATGGCGGTCGGGTAAGCGTCGTTGGTCGACTGCGCCATGTTCACGTCGTTGTTCGGGTGCAGGTACTGGTACTCACCCTTCTGGTGGCCCATGGCCTCCAGTGCGACGTTGGCGATGACTTCGTTGGCGTTCATGTTGGTGGAAGTACCAGCGCCACCTTGAATCATGTCCACAACGAACTGGTCGTGGAAGTCACCGCGGATCAGGCGGGCGCAGGCCTCGCTGATGGCGGCGTGCTTGGCATCGCTCAGGTGCCCCAGCTCGCGGTTGGCGTCGGCAGCGGCCTGCTTGACCATGGCAAGTGCCACGACCAGCTTCGGGTAGTGCGACAGCGGAACACCGGAGAGATGGAAGTTGTTGGCAGCGCGCAGAGTCTGGATGCCGTAGTAGGCATCGGCAGGGACTTCAAGGGTACCAAGCAGATCTTTTTCGACGCGGAACGATGCAGCGGAGGACATGATGGATATCATCTCGATTTTGACCCGGCACATGCCGGAATGGCGCCAATCCTAGGCCTTAAGGGGATTTTGCGGCCAATGCTGTTGCACGCTAACCTATGCACAAACGGCATAGTGTTTGATGTGACGCCAATTGACATTCGAGCGTGTTCCATTTTGGTGCATGCCGGGAGATTCGCTTAGTGAACCTAGAAAGCAAATGGCTGGAAGACTTCAGTGCGCTGGCCGCCACCCGTAGTTTTTCCCAGGCGGCGGAGCGCCGTTTCGTCACCCAGCCGGCGTTCAGCCGACGTATTCGTAGCTTGGAGGCGGCGCTTGGCCTGACGCTGGTGAATCGTTCCCGCACGCCCATCGAGCTGACGGCGGCTGGTCAACTTTTTCTGGTTACGGCGCGCACAGTTGTCGACCAGTTGAGCGAAGTTCTACGCCATTTGCATCATCTTGAAGGTGGCCAGGGCGAGGTGATCCAGGTGGCGGCGGCGCACTCGCTGGCATCAGGCTTTTTCCCTCGCTGGGTTGCACAACTGCGTAACGATGGTTTGAACATCGCCACACGGCTGGTAGCCACCAACGTCGGTGATGCTGTGCATGCCTTGCGCGAAGGCGGCTGCGATTTGATGCTGGCTTTCTATGACCCGGATGCGGCGCTGCAGATGGACGCCGAAATTTTCCCGTCGCTGCACATGGGGACCACCGAAATGCTTCCCGTCTGCGCCGTGGGGGCCGATGGAAAGCCGATGTTCGACCTTGAGGGCGATGCCAGCGTACCGTTGCTTGCTTACAGTGCCGGCGCCTTCCTTGGCCGCTCCGTGAGCCTGCTGCTGCGCCAGCGTAATTTGCGTTACACCACGGTCTATGAAACAGCCATGGCTGACAGTTTGAAGAGCATGGCGTTGGAAGGCATGGGCGTTGCCTGGGTGCCCCGGCTTTCAATGCGTGGCGAACTGGAGCGTGGCGAGTTGGCCATCTGCGGAGGGGCCCAGTGGCATGTGCCACTGGAAATCCGCTTGTATCGCTGTGCATTGGTGCGCAAGGCCAACGTGCGCCTGCTCTGGCGCAAGCTCGAGTCCGCTGGTGCTCAAGGTGAAGGCTCAGTGTGAGTTGTACTTGAGGTAGTCGGCGATGTTCGCCCGGTTCTTGTCGCTGTACCGGTAGCAGTTCGATCGGGCCGGAATTCGGGGGTGTGTGTAGGTTTCGCACACCCATCCGTTGAACTTCAGTTCGGCGTCTTCATGCGTGGCGGAAAGCAGATGGCCGATTTCATGGGCGGCGCTGCTGTAAGCGGCCAATGAGGCGATGGCGGTGTTCTGTTTGAAGTACGCCAGGCCCGCATTGTAGTTAAGCCCGCTGTGGTCATAGCTGTTGCGCGTCATCAGCAGGTGCTTGTTCATGAACGAGAAGGGGTGGTTCGAGGTCAGTTCAAGCACTCCTTGGGTGAACGCCTCAAGAATCTGACTCGATGGCACGCCTTGATAATCAATATCGGTGATGCCGGGCACGTTGCGTCGCAAGATCAGTTCCGTGGGGTGGGAGGTGAAACTGCGCATCTCATCGAGCCAGTGCTGAAAGTAATCGTTGTGCAATTGCTCGTCGCTGATGCTGGCCAGTTCGTCGTGAAGGTAAACGGTCACAACCAGCGACTTGGCCGCTACTGCGCAAGGCAGCTGCAGGGACAGCAGGAGGCTGAAAAAGAACGTGAGGGTCTTGGGCATGGCGATTCTCCAAGGAGATTGAAATTGGCGGGCGCAATCGTCACCACCCGGAATGCCTTTCGGCAGTGGGAAAAAGTTGTCCCACGAGACAGCTTGCCCTTTGATCCGACATGTGCTTGTAGGGGTGGGCGGGCCGACTTGAAATACGCTACAATCCCGCGCCTTCGGCCGACCCGGTCGATTCAGAATCCGTATCACAAGCCACGCCGGTCCACCTGCGTGGCTTGTTGCTTTTAGCGCGCCAGAAGGCGCTTGCAGGAGAGGCTCGACGATGAGTGCACTGGTTGGCGTGATCATGGGCTCCAAGTCCGATTGGTCCACCCTTAGCCACACCGCCGATATGCTGGAAAAACTCGGCATTCCCTACGAAGTGAAGGTGGTTTCCGCCCACCGCACCCCGGATCTGCTGTTCCAGTACGCTGAAGAAGCAGAAGGGCGTGGCATCGAGGTGATCATCGCCGGCGCTGGTGGCGCTGCGCACCTGCCTGGCATGTGCGCCGCCAAGACCCACCTGCCGGTGCTGGGTGTGCCGGTACAGTCGTCGATGTTGTCGGGTGTCGACTCGCTGCTGTCGATCGTGCAGATGCCTGCCGGCGTACCGGTTGCCACCCTGGCCATCGGCCGTGCCGGCGCGGTCAACGCCGCGCTGCTGTCGGCGAGCATCCTCGGTGCCAAATACCCGCAGTATCACGCGGCGCTCAAGCAGTTCCGCACCGAGCAGACCGACACTGTGCTGGACAATCCAGACCCACGTCAGGCTTGAGGCTGAACCCATGAAGATCGGTGTTATCGGTGGCGGCCAGCTGGGCCGCATGCTGGCTCTGGCGGGCACCCCGCTGGGCATGAACTTCGCCTTCCTCGACCCGGCGCCGGACGCCTGCGCGGCGCCACTTGGCGAGCACCTGCGTGCCGACTACGGCGACCAGGACCACCTGCGCCAGCTGGCAGACGAAGTCGACCTGGTGACCTTCGAGTTCGAAAGCGTCCCGGCCGAGACCGTCGCCTTCCTCTCGCAGTTCGTCCCGGTGTACCCGAGCGCCGAAGCGCTGCGTATCGCCCGCGACCGCCTGTTCGAGAAGAGCATGTTCCGCGACCTGGGCATTCCAACCCCGGCCTTCGCCGACATCCTCTCGCAGGCCGACCTTGATGCGGCGGTGGCCAGCATCGGCCTGCCGGCCGTGCTCAAGACCCGGACCCTGGGTTACGACGGCAAGGGCCAGAAGGTTCTGCGCACCCCTGAAGATGTGGTGGGTACCTTTGCCGAGCTGGGCAGCGTGCCGTGCCTGCTGGAAGGCTTCGTGCCGTTCACCGGCGAAGTATCCCTGGTGGCCGTGCGAGCACGCGATGGCGAAACCCGCTTCTACCCGTTGGTGCACAACACCCACGAGAGCGGCATCCTGCGCCTGTCCGTGGCAAGCCAGGCGCACCCTCTGCAGGGCCTGGCCGAAGATTATGTCGGCCGTGTGCTCAAGCAGCTGGACTATGTGGGTGTGATGGCCTTCGAGTTCTTTGAAGTCGACGGTGGCCTCAAGGCCAACGAGATCGCGCCGCGTGTGCACAACTCCGGGCACTGGACCATCGAAGGCGCCGAGTGCAGCCAGTTCGAAAACCACCTGCGCGCCGTTGCCGGCCTGCCGCTGGGTTCGACTGCCAAGGTTGGCGAGAGCGCCATGCTCAACTTCATCGGTGAAGTGCCGGCAGTGGACAAGGTCATCGCCATCGATGACTGCCACCTGCATCACTATGGCAAGGCCTTCAAGGCCGGGCGCAAGGTAGGCCACGCCACCTTGCGTTGCCAGGACATGGCCACCCTCGAGCGCAAGATTGCCGAAGTAGAGGCCCTGATCAGCAACTGATCGGGCATCTGATCGAACTTCTGCAAGCGGTTCGCCCTCTGAAATGGCAACAAGCCAAAGCGCTGTCTAGGCTTTGGCTTGCTCCATCTTCACTGCAGAGGGATTGCCATGGGTATCATTGGAACTATCTTCATCGGCCTCATCGTTGGTCTGCTGGCGCGCTTCATCAAGCCCGGCGACGACAGCATGGGCTGGATCATGACCATCCTGCTGGGTATTGCCGGCTCCTTGATCGCCACGTATGGCGGCCAGGCGCTGGGTATTTACCAGGCCGGGCAGGCAGCGGGCTTCTTCGGCGCGCTGGTGGGTGCCATCGTCCTTCTGGTGATCTACGGATTCATCAAGAAACGCTGAATACTGGTTAGAATGCCCGGCAATTCATCCGAGTTGCCGAGCATCTTCATGCGTGCGTTATTCCTCATCCCCATGCTCCTGGCCAGCTCCCTGGCCCATGCCGAACTGCCTGAAACCGACTGGCTCGAGCTGATGCCCAAGTCGGACCAGAAAGCCCTCGAGCAAATGCCCGAGATCGACCACAACTCGCCGGAGGCGATGGGTACCTTCACCGACAAGGGCGGCTTGAAGCAAAGCAAGGGCCTGCCGGCGGTGATGTACTCGACCAAGACCGTGGCCGCCATGAACGGCAAGGAAATTCGTCTCGGTGGTTACCCCGTGCCGCTTGAAAGCGATGCCAAGGGCAACAGCACGCTGTTCTTCCTGGTGCCGTACCCGGGCGCCTGCATCCATGTACCGCCGCCGCCACCCAACCAGCTGGTGCTGGTGCGCTATCCGAAGGGCTTGAAGATCGATGACATCTACACGCCGTTGTGGGTCAGCGGGACGTTGAAGGTGGAAAAGGTCAGCAACGACCTGGCCGATGCGGCGTATGCGCTGGAAGCCCGGAAGGTGAGGGTAGTGGAGGACGCTGACCTGTGAAGGGGCTGCTCCTGCAGGTATGCGCGATCTCCGAGCGGCCTTGTGTCGCGAAAGGACCGCACAGCGGTCCCAGGCAGTTGAATCAAAGCGCTACGCTGCCAATTGCCACTTGCAGGGAATGAACCGCCCCAGGCTTCAACTCCACCACATCGTCCCAGACATTCGCCGTCTCGATGCACAGCATCCGCTGCCAGCCATCATCGGCCATGTCAGGCAAATCCCGGGCTCTGTCGGTCCATGGGTTCCAGATCACCGCTGAACGTGAACCGCTGCTGGTCAGGGTAATGCGCCGGTTCCAGTGCGGGTCGACAATGCTCAGTTGTGCAGGCGTATTCAGGTAGATGCGATCGGTCTCACCGGTGAACGTCAGCGCACCCTGCTGCTGGCGCTGTTCCCAGTCAGCCAGGGTCTCGATGTAGCCCAGCCCGTCGACACCCTCGACGCGCGCCTGGCGCACATCGCTGACGGCAAAGTAGCTGTGCAGGGCCTGGCTGATGGTGACAGGGGTATTGCCCCTGTTACGGCTGGTGAGGGTCAGTTCAAGCGCATCACCCATGACGATCAGCAGCTTCAGCTCCACATCATGCGGCCACTCTGGCAGATCGCCCTGGGCCTTTGGCAGTTCGAATTCGATGCGCAGCGCGCCGGCTGCCTCTTCGATGCCCAACAGTTGCCAGTCACGTGTGCGGGCCAACCCATGGGCGGGAGCCTGCGTGCCACGGTACATGCCCTGAACGGATTCGGGGTTGCGCTGCAGGTTGCCGAACCACGGCCAGCACACCGGCACACCTGCGCGCACCGACTTACCCTGACGGAACATGGCCTGGTCACTCAGCCACAGCAGTGGCGGCTCGCCAATGTGCTGGTAGCTGAGGATCTGGGCGCCTTGCTGGGCGATCAGTAGTTCGGCACGGTCGCTGGTGATACGCCAGCAGTTGAGTTCGCCGTGTTGCTCGGTTACAACCTGGAAGGTAGCCATTGCGCTCGTCTCATTGATTGCCTGTGGGCCTTCGACCCGGTGGCTTGCAATGAGTTTACCGCTCGTATGGCTTAGCGACGAGGCACCGAGCGGGTGCGGCCGCTGCCATCGATGGCGACGAAGACGAACACTGCTTCGGTAACCTTGCGCCATTCGCTGGACAGCGGGTCGTCGCTCCACACTTCGACCATCATCTGGATCGAGCTGCGGCCGATTTCCAGCGTCTGGGTATAGAACGACAGTTGTGCGCCCACGGCCACAGGCACCAGGAAGGCCATGCGGTCAATGGCCACTGTTGCCACCCTGCCACCCGCGACGCGGCTCGCCATGGCAGTGCCTGCCAGGTCCATCTGGGCGACCAGCCAGCCGCCAAAGATGTCGCCAAAACCGTTGGTTTCGCGGGGCAACGCAGTGATTTGCAGGGCCAGGTCGCCTTGCGGGATAGGATCTTCTTGTTCGAGCTCAATCATGCGGTGGGGCCTCTGACCCGTGACGCTTTCGTTGGTGTGGCGCAAAGGCCGAGTAAACGATTCAGCTTGAAACATACTACGCCGATTTCGTTTCGCTGGACGGCCGTAGGGAAATTCTGCGAAACCGCCTGACTTAAAAGACCGGCGTTTTCGCACAACATCCCACCGTGGCGGCAACGTTTTCCTACGAACGGGCAGTATATATAGCCAAACGCTCAGCGACGACCGTGCAGTCATGAATATCTGTATGGATTTTGTATCGCTTTCAGCACGCCCCGGCAATTTGCTATCTTCGCCTGTCACCGCCAGAAGCCGCGTGCCAAGCGGCCTGCATGCCCTACAAGAGAAGAACAAGCAATGACCTCCGTGCCGAGCAGTATCGAGCAGCCCTCGCGGCCGCTGACCCGCAGTGACTACAAGACCCTCTCACTGTCCGCGCTAGGCGGAGCCCTTGAGTTCTACGACTTCATCATTTTCGTGTTTTTCGCCACGGTGGTCGGCAAGCTGTTCTTCCCGGCCGACATGCCCGAGTGGCTGCGTCTGATGCAGACCTTCGGCATTTTCGCCGCTGGCTACCTGGCCCGGCCGCTGGGCGGCATCATCATGGCCCACTTCGGCGACCTGCTTGGGCGCAAGAAGATGTTCACCCTGAGCATCTTCATGATGGCCCTGCCAACGCTGATCATGGGCTTGCTGCCGACCTATGCCCAGATCGGCATGTGGGCACCGATCCTGTTGCTGTTGATGCGCGTGATCCAGGGTGCGGCGATCGGGGGCGAAGTGCCTGGCGCCTGGGTGTTCGTGTCCGAGCATGTGCCAGCGCGTAATACCGGCTATGCCTGCGGCACCCTGACCGCCGGCCTGACCGCTGGCATTCTGCTTGGCTCGCTGGTGGCGACACTGATCAACACGGTCTATAGCGTTGAAGAAGTCGCCGACTACGCCTGGCGTATCCCGTTCCTGCTTGGCGGCGTGTTCGGCCTGTTCTCGGTGTACCTGCGCCGCTGGCTGCACGAAACTCCGGTATTCGCCGAGATGCAGCAGCGCAAGGCGCTTGCCGAAGAGCTGCCGCTGCGGGCCGTGCTGCGTGATCACCGCGGGCCGATCATCCTGTCGATGCTGCTGACCTGGATGCTTTCTGCCGGCATCGTAGTGGTCATCCTGATGACACCGGCGTTGTTGCAGAGCATCTACCACATCAGCCCCACCGACTCGCTCAAGGCCAATAGCCTGGCGATCGTGCTGCTTAGCCTTGGCTGCATCGGCTCTGGGAGCCTGGCCGACCGCTTTGGTGCCGGCCGCGTCTTCGTGATCGGCAGCCTGTTGCTGCTGGTGACATCCTGGACCTTCTACCACAGCCTGCCGACCCACCCGCAACTGCTGTTCCCGCTGTATGCCATCACCGGCCTGTGCGTAGGCGTGATCGGCGCGGTGCCCTATGTGATGGTCAAGGCGTTCCCGGCGGCGGTGCGCTTCAGCGGCCTGTCGTTCTCCTACAACGTGGCCTACGCCATCTTCGGCGGCTTGACGCCGATGGTGGTGACCGCGCTGCTCAAGGTCAGCCCGATGGCGCCTGCTTATTACGTAGCGGGCCTGTGCGCCGTCGGTCTGGTTGTCGGGCTGTACTTGCTGTCTAAAAAACGCTGATAACGCTCTAGCCACCGCTCCTGCAACATTTTGAAAGGCCATCCTGGGTATCCAGTGATGGCCTTTCATCCAATTGTCACATTGGAGTCATATCGTATTCATGCGGCCTGCAGATACTTGGGCCCGATCCATCCAACATCCCAATATTCCTGCTAGGAGCAAGGCATGAAACTGAAGCGTTTGATGGCGGCCCTCACCTTTGCCGCCGCTGGCGTTGCAACCGCCAACGCGGTAGCCGCCGTCGACCCTGCGATCCCGACCTACACCAAGACTACCGGTGTTTCGGGCAACCTCTCCAGCGTCGGTTCCGACACCCTCGCGAACCTCATGACTCTGTGGGCCGAGGCCTACAAGAAGGAATATCCGAACGTCAACATCCAGATCCAGGCTGCTGGCTCCTCCACCGCGCCACCCGCGCTGACCGAAGGCACCGCCAACCTTGGCCCGATGAGCCGCAAGATGAAGGACGTCGAGCTGCAGGCCTTCGAGCAGAAGTATGGCTACAAGCCGACCGCCATCCCGGTCGCCGTTGACGCCCTGGCCGTGTTCGTACACAAGGACAACCCGATCAAGGGCCTGACCATGGCTCAGGTCGACGCGATCTTCTCTTCCACTCGCCTGTGCGGCGCCAAGGCCGACGTCAAGACCTGGGGCGACCTGGGCGTGACCGGCGACCTGGCCAACAAGCCAGTTCAGCTGTTCGGCCGTAACTCGGTATCGGGTACCTACGGTTACTTCAAGGAAGAAGCCCTGTGCAAAGGCGACTTCAAGCCTAACGTCAACGAACAGCCCGGCTCGGCGTCGGTCGTGCAGTCGATCAGCTCCTCGTTGAACGGCATCGGCTACTCGGGCATCGGCTACAAGACTGCCAGCGTCAAGACCGTAGGTCTGGCCAAGAAGGAAGGCGGCGAGTTCATCGAAGACAACGAAGCCAATGCCCTGAACGGTACCTACCCGCTGTCGCGCTTCCTGTACGTCTACGTCAACAAGGCCCCGAACAAGCCTCTGGCCCCGCTGGAAGCCGAGTTCGTCAAGCTGGTGCTGTCGCAGGCTGGCCAGCAGGTCGTGGTGAAGGACGGCTACATTCCGCTGCCGGCCAAGGTGGTCGACAAGACCCTGGCTGACCTGGGCCTGTCCCACGCCGGTAACGTTGCAAAGAAGTAAGTAACTGAGGAAAAGGCCGGCACTGAAGCCGGCCTTTTCCACGAATTCTCGGTCCGAAGCCAGGGCTCCTGAGCGGCGGGCTTTTTTGCGTCAACGCACTGTCATGTTTTTGTCATACGGGACCGCTAGGGTGTGCGCATGAATGATCTGGCCAACTCCACCATGACCCAAAAATCCCCTCCCGAGCGGATTGATTTCAATACGCCCGAGTTGCAACGCAAGCGCCGCATGCGCGCGCTCAAGGACCGCCTGACCCGCTGGTATGTACTGGTGGGCGGGCTTGCCGTGCTGGCAGCCATCACGCTGATCTTCTTCTATCTGGCCTATGTGGTGCTGCCGCTGTTCCAGGGCGCCGAGCTGACCAGCAAGAAGGCCCTGGAGCCGACCTGGCTGCAGCAGGATGCCGGCAAGCCGCTGATGATCGCGCTCGAAGAGCAGAACCTGGTCGGCATGCGCGTCTCGGACAAGGGACAGGCACTGTTCTTCGATACCAAGACTGGTAACGAGCTCAACCGCGTCGACCTGCCGCTGCCGGCAGGCACCCAGGTCAGCTCGATCAGCACCGACCAGCCGGGCAGCCCGCTGGTAGTGCTGGGCTTGTCCAATGGTCAGGCGCTGGTGTTCCACCACACCTACAAGATCACCTACCCGGACAACAAAAAGACCATCACCCCAGGCATCGACTACCCGTACGGCCAGGAGCCGTTCGTGTTGGATGAGCAGGGCCGCGCGCTGGAGCACGTCAGCGTCAACGTAAACGGCGATACCCTGATGCTGGCCGGTTCCACCGGCGCGCACCTGCAGGTGGTCGAGCTGACGCGCACCGAAAACCTGATGACCGAAGAGGTCACCACCGAGCAGAACCGCATCGAGCTGCCGCAAATGACCGAGGCGGTGAAGAACATCTTCATCGACCCGCGCCAGCAGTGGCTGTACGTGATCAACGGCCGAGCCACCGCGGATGTCTTCAGCCTGCGCGACAAGAGCCTCAATGGCCGCTACAAGCTGTCCGAGAGCGCTGACACCGAGATCACCGCCACCGCGCAACTGGTCGGCGGCATCTCGCTGATCATCGGTGACTCCAAAGGTGGCCTGGCCCAGTGGTTCATGGCCCGTGACCCGGATGGCGAATCGCGTTTCAAGCAGATCCGTACCTTCCAGATGGGCAAGGCGCCGATCGTCCAGATCGACGCCGAAGAGCGCCGCAAGGGCTTCATCGCCCTGGACGCCGAAGGCAAGCTGGGCGTCTTCCACAGCACCGCGCACCGCACCCTGCTGGTCGAGCCTGCTGCCGAAGGCCCGGGTATCCTGGCCCTGTCGCCGCGTGCCAACCGTATCTTCATCGAAGAGGGCGGCAAGCTGCTGCCACTGAACCTGAAGAACCCGCACCCGGAAATTTCCTTCAGCGCACTGTGGGGCAAGGTCTGGTACGAGAACTACGACGAGCCCAAGTACGTCTGGCAGTCGACGGCTTCGAACACCGACTTCGAGCCTAAGCTGAGCCTGTCGCCCCTGACCTTCGGTACCCTCAAGGCCGCCTTCTACGCGATGATCCTGGCGGCTCCGCTGGCCATCGCTGCAGCAATCTACACCGCTTACTTCATGGCCCCGGGCATGCGCCGCAAGGTCAAGCCGGTGATCGAACTGATGGAAGCGATGCCGACGGTGATCCTCGGCTTCTTCGCTGGCCTGTTCCTCGCGCCGTACCTGGAAGGGCACCTGCCGGGTGTGTTCAGCCTGTTCCTGCTGATGCCGTTCGGCATCCTGCTGGCGGGCTTCACCTGGAGCCGCCTGCCTGAGTCGATTCGCCTGCGCGTGCCGGATGGTTGGGAAGCCGCCATCCTGATCCCGGTGATCCTGTTCACCGGCTGGTTCGCCCTGACCATGAGCCCGTACCTGGAAACCTGGTTCTTCGGCGGCGACATGCGCCTGTGGATCACCAATGACCTGGGTATCACCTACGACCAGCGCAACGCCCTGGTAGTGGGTATCGCCATGGGCTTTGCGGTCATCCCGAACATCTACTCGATCGCCGAAGACGCCGTGTTCAGCGTGCCGCGCAGCCTGACCCTGGGCTCCCTGGCCCTGGGTGCGACGCCGTGGCAGACCTTGACTCGTGTGGTCATCCTCACTGCCAGCCCGGGTATCTTCTCGGCGCTGATGATCGGCATGGGCCGAGCGGTGGGCGAGACCATGATCGTGCTCATGGCCACCGGCAACACCCCGGTGATGGAGATGAACCTGTTCGAAGGCATGCGTACCTTGGCCGCCAACGTGGCGGTGGAAATGCCCGAATCCGAAGTCGGCGGCAGCCATTACCGTGTGCTGTTCCTCGCCGCTCTCGTGCTGCTGATGTTCACCTTCATCATGAACACCTTGGCCGAGCTGATTCGCCAGCGTCTGCGCAAGAAATACTCGTCGCTTTGATAGAAAGGTAGAGATCCGTGAAAAAGGATTCCCTCAAAGGCTGGTTCAAGAGCGGCGCCCCAGGCGTCTGGATCAGCGGTGGCGCGGTCGCCATGGCGGTCATCATGACCGTCGGCCTGCTGGCCGTGATCGCTGTACGCGGCTTGGGCCACTTCTGGCCCGCCGACCTGGTCCAGGCCACCTACAAGGTGCCGGGCCAGGGTGACCACGTCATCGTCGGTGAAGTGGTTCAGAAAGAAGAAGTGCCCCGCGTCCGCCTCAAGGGTGCCGGCCTGCCGGTTCCTGACGAAGGCCCGGAGTTCATGACCCGTGAGCTGATCAAGGTGGGTAACCGTGACCTCAACGGCAGTGACTTCACCTGGGTGGTCGGTGAATGGTTGGTCGATGAGCAGCGCCCGGTCGACCTGATCGCCCTGGAGCGCCGCGAATGGGGCAACTTCTACGGCTACCTGGTGAGCGTCAAGGAACAAGGCCGCGTGGTCGCCGAGGGCGCTGGCGCCTGGGACGAGCTGCAGGCACGCCTGAAACGCGCCAACCAGCTCAACAGCGAGCTGCAGCAGCTTGAGAAAAAAGACATCGGTGCCATCAACCATGGCCTTGAGCGCCTGCGTCTGCATGGCCGCAAGCTGGAGCTGGAAGGCAAGCTGGACGCTACGGCCCAGGCCGACATGGATGCCGAACGTGCCGAGTTGAACAGCCGCTACAAGGCCATCGAAGACCGCCTCAGCAGCCTGCATCAGGCCTTCTCCCGCGACAGCCTGGTCGCTCGCGACGGCAACGGCCGCGAAGTGGAGATCAACCTGAGCAAGGTCGTGCACGCCATCCAGCCTAACGCCATGTCCGGCTTTACCAAGATGGGCACCTACTTCGCCAAGGTCTGGGAGTTCCTCAGCGACGATCCTCGTGAAGCCAACACCGAAGGCGGTATCTTCCCGGCTATTTTCGGTACCGTGATGATGACCCTGATCATGGCCGTGATCGTCACCCCGTTCGGCGTGCTGGCGGCGGTCTACTTGCGCGAATACGCCAAGCAAGGCCCGGTGACGCGCCTGATCCGCATCGCCGTGAACAACCTGGCGGGCGTTCCGGCCATCGTCTACGGCGTGTTCGGCCTGGGCTTCTTCGTCTATGTGCTGGGTGGTTCGATCGACCGTCTGTTCTTCCCCGAGTCGCTGCCGGCACCGACCCTGGGCACGCCAGGCCTGCTGTGGGCATCGCTGACCCTGGCGCTGCTGGCTGTGCCGGTGGTGATCGTGGCCACCGAGGAAGGCCTGGCGCGTATTCCACGCACCGTGCGTGAAGGCTCGCTGGCGCTTGGCGCGACCAAGGCCGAGACCCTGTGGAAAATCGTGCTGCCAATGGCCAGCCCGGCGATGATGACCGGCATGATCCTCGCCGTGGCCCGTGCCGCTGGTGAAGTGGCGCCGCTGATGTTGGTCGGCGTGGTCAAGCTGGCGCCGTCGTTGCCGCTGGACGGTAACTACCCGTACCTGCACCTGGACCAGAAGATCATGCACCTGGGCTTCCACATCTACGATGTCGGCTTCCAGAGCCCCAACGTCGAGGCCGCGCGGCCGTTGGTATACGCCACTGCGCTGCTGCTGGTGATGGTAATCGCCACCCTCAACCTCTCGGCGGTGTGGATCCGTAACCACCTGCGCGAGAAGTACAAGGCCCTCGACCACTGATTGATGCTTTAAGCCACAAGCGGCAAGCTCCAAGAGGAGTGCCGCTTTGCCCTAACTTGCAGCTTGCAGCTCAAAGCTTGCAGCTACAAACGGAGTGAGACCATGCAGCAAGAATCCCACACCCACGGCATCGACATGGCTGCCCTGGGCCGCGACAAGCAGAGCCTGCGCCTGGCCGAAGAGACCGTGGCCATCGAAGTACCCGGCCTGAGCCTGTATTACGGTGACAAGCAGGCGTTGTTCGATGTCAGCATGAACATCCCCAAGCAACGCGTGACGGCTTTCATCGGCCCGTCCGGCTGCGGCAAGTCGACCCTGCTGCGCACCTTCAACCGCATGAACGACCTGGTTGACGGTTGCCGTGTCGAAGGCGCCATCAACCTGTACGGCAACAACATCTACCGCAAGGGCGAGGACGTGGCCGAGCTGCGCCGCCGCGTGGGCATGGTGTTCCAGAAGCCAAACCCGTTCCCCAAGACCATCTACGAGAACGTGGTGTATGGCCTGCGTATCCAGGGCATCAACAAGAAGCGCGTGCTGGACGAAGCGGTCGAGTGGGCACTGAAGGGCGCGGCCCTGTGGGAGGAGGTCAAGGACCGCCTGCATGACTCGGCGCTGGGCCTGTCCGGCGGCCAGCAGCAGCGTCTGGTGATCGCCCGTACCATCGCCGTCGAGCCTGAAGTGCTGCTGCTCGACGAGCCTTGCTCGGCACTGGACCCGATCTCGACGCTGAAGGTCGAAGAGCTGATCTACGAACTGAAATCCAAGTACACCATCGTTATCGTGACCCACAACATGCAACAGGCGGCCCGTGTTTCGGACTACACCGCGTTCATGTACATGGGCAAACTGGTCGAATTCGGTGATACCGACACCCTGTTCACCAACCCGGCGAAGAAGCAGACCGAAGACTACATCACCGGTCGCTACGGCTAACGGCGCTGTTGGGCGCGCCTGCGGGCTTTGAGCTTCAAGCTTCGAGCTTCAAGAAAAAGCAGCCAGCGCGGAGCCAGGAAACGACACGAACTACTTGAGGCTTGCAGCTTGCAGCTTCGCGGAGCTAAACGATGATCAACAAAGAAAGCCTGACGCACCACATTTCCCAGCAGTTCAACGCCGAACTCGAAGAGGTGCGCAGCCACCTCCTGGCCATGGGCGGGCTGGTCGAGAAACAGGTCAATGACGCGGTCACCGCGCTGATCGAGGCCGACTCGGGCCTGGCCCAGCAGGTGCGTGAAGTCGACGAGCAGATCAACCAGATGGAGCGCAACATCGACGAGGAGTGCGTGCGCATCCTCGCCCGTCGCCAGCCGGCGGCCTCCGACCTGCGCCTGATCATCAGCATTTCCAAGTCGGTGATCGACCTGGAGCGTATTGGTGACGAATCGACCAAGATCGCCCGCCGCGCCATCCAGTTGTGCGAAGAAGGCGAGTCGCCGCGCGGCTACGTCGAGGTGCGCCACATTGGCGACCAGGTGCGCAACATGGTGCGCGACGCACTGGATGCCTTCGCCCGCTTCGATGCCGACCTGGCTCTGTCGGTTGCCCAGTACGACAAGACCATCGACCGCGAGTACAAGACCGCCCTGCGTGAACTGGTGACCTACATGATGGAAGACCCGCGCTCGATCTCGCGGGTGCTGAGCGTCATTTGGGCCCTGCGTTCGCTGGAGCGTATCGGCGACCACGCGCGTAACATCTCGGAACTGGTGATCTACCTGGTGCGCGGTACCGATGTACGCCACATGGGCCTCAAGCGCATGAAAGCCGAAGTTCAGGGCACGGCTGGCGATGAGGCCGAAATTGCTAATGTTCCGGCTGAACCGGACGATAAATAAGATTGCTCCCGAGCATCGACGCCCGGCCTTCGCCGGGCGTTTTCGTTTGCGCTTGAGCAGTCAGCAGGCACCCGCGAACGATGCAAAGAAGTCCCGGCGTGATCCAGGTGTTGGCAAATGGCCACCAATCGGCGGTAGGCTAGTCGGGATTCAAGAGGAGTATCGATGAGTAAAGTCAATGTGCTGGTCGTGGATGACGCCCCGTTCATCCGTGATCTGGTGAGGAAGTGCCTGCGTAATGCCTTCCCGGGCATGGTCATCGAAGATGCGGTCAACGGCCGCAAGGCCATGGCCATGCTGGGCAAGGAAACCTTCGACCTTGTGCTGTGCGACTGGGAAATGCCCGAGATGTCCGGCCTTGAGCTGCTGACCTGGTGCCGCCAGCAGCCAGAAATGAAGAGCCTGCAGTTCATCATGGTGACCAGCCGCGGCGACAAGGAAAACGTCATCCAGGCCATTCAGGCGGGCGTCTCCGATTTTGTCGGCAAGCCATTCACCAACGAGCAGTTGCTGACCAAGGTGAAGAAAGCCCTGACCAAGATCGGCAAGCTTGAAAGCTTGGTCGCCGGTGGCCAGGCGCGGGTGAATTCGGCGTTCGCCAACGATTCGCTGAGCGCGCTGACCGGGGGCAAACCTGAAGCGGTCAAGGCCGCGCCTGCTGCGGCTGCGCCGGCCAAGCCGTTGATCAATGCACCGAAACCGCAGACGGCCGCCGCAGCCGCTGCGCAGACCGGGCGTGGACAAGGCCAGCTGCGCCTTTCCAGTGGTACTCAGCCTTGTGTGATCAAGGCGCTGAGCCTTAAGGAGGCGTTGCTGGTGGTACGTCGCAGTGCAGTGCTGCCACAGGTGCTCGAAGGCGCTGTACTGGACCTTGAGCAGGGCGAGAGCGCTGAAGTTGCCCGCCTGAATGGTTACCTGCATGCCATTGCGGCATTGGAGCCGAAACCTGAAAGCGACTGGCTGCAACTGACCTTCAAATTCGTCGACCAGGATGCACAGAAGCTCGACTACCTGTCGCGGCTGATTGCCCGCGGCACTACGCAGAAGCACTTCACCCCCGGCGCCTAGTTTCGTCGTACTCCGACCCTGTTGGAGCGGCCTTGTGTCGCGAAAGGGCTGCAGCGCAGCCCCCCAGCCATTCTTGCCGCGCTGCAAAACGGGGCCGCTGTGCGGCCCTTTCGCGACGCAAGGCCGCTCCTACAGGGCTGCGGCGGTCTTCCGACCAACTGTCATACCGCTCCCAGATCCCACTGCTAGGCTTCGACAGAACATCACTGTCAAAAAGCCACTATCATGCCCGCCGCCGCCCGCCTGCTGCTGTTCTGTGCCTCGCTCACGGCCTCGGCGTCGAGCCTGGGCATGACCATTTACAAGACCACTGACAATTTCGGGGTGGCTTCCTATTCCGAGCGCCCCAGCCCAGGGGCAAAGGCTCTGGAGCTGGGCGAGCCGATGTTCGAGCAGGTTGAGGGTCAGGTACGCCTGCAAACCGAGCCGTTTCCGGGCGGCGTGCGCTTCCTGGTGCGTAATGAGCTGTACGTGCCCATGCAGGTTGAACTGCGCGTCGATCAGTTGGCCAATGCCTTCGGCGGCAACGGCCCGCGGATCGTGCGAGCCGTAGTCGGGCCACGCTCGACCAAGGTGCTCAGCTCGGTGTTGGCGGCCCCCGGCGGGCCGCTCCGTTATGCCAGCAAATTTCAGTACGCCATGGGTGACCCTGGTCAGCGCTCGCAGGCTTATCGTTATCCTTTCCCATGGAAAGGCGGCCCTTTCCGCCTGACTCAAGGGCCCAACGGCCGCTTCAGCCATTACGGTCCCAAGGGCCGTCATGCCATGGACATCGCCATGCCGGAGGGCACCCCGATCATTGCGGCGAGGGGTGGGATGGTGGTGAAGATCGAGAACAACCAGAGCGGACGAGGTACCAACCCCTCGGGCAATTTCGTGCGCATTCTTCACCCGGACGGCACGATGGGAGTGTATCTGCACCTGATGCGCGGTTCAGTGGTAGTGGCCGAGGGGCAGCAGGTGGCGTTGGGGCAGGCGTTGGCCAAGTCGGGCAATACCGGCAACAGCACAGGCCCTCACCTGCATTTCGTGGTGCAGCGCAACGTCGGCTTGGCGCTGGAGTCGATCCCCTTCCAGTTCGACCGGCCGATTGGCGGTTTGCCGAACTTTACTGCGGGAAATCCCTGAAATTGCTTGCCTGGCTGTGATTTATAAGCTACATAAATGCTTATGAAGAGTATCAAACAAACGACCACCTTCAGAAACTGGGAGCAGAAGCTCCGAGACAAACAGGCAAGGGCGATCATCGCTGCACGTGTATTTCGTTTAGCGCATGGTTTAGCTGGTGATGTCCAGCCGGTGGGCCAAGGCGTTAGTGAACTGCGCATCCACCACGGCCCCGGTTACCGAGTGTATTTCCAGCAGCGTGGAAATCAGCTTGTCCTGTTGTTGTGTGGTGGAGACAAGAGCAGCCAGGCGCGAGATATCGAGACAGCTAAAGGCTTGGCCAGTCAGTGGAGGGACGACGAGTGAAAGAGCAATTCTATGACTATGACCCAGCCGAAGCGTTGACGGACGCTGAGTCCATTGCCGTCTTCATGGAAGACGCTTTTGAAACGGGTGATGCTGCCTACATCGCACAGGCCCTTGGCGTAGTAGCTCGGGCTAAAGGAATGTCTGCCATTGCGAATGAGGCAGGTGTATCCCGAGAGCACCTTTACCGGTCCTTCTCGGAAAAGGGTAACCCTACGCTTAAAACTATGCTGGCCGTGATGAGGGCCGTTGGTTTGGACCTGACGTCTCGCAAGCACGTGAAATCTGCACACTGAACACAAGCATCCACGGGGCCGCCAAGCGGCCCCGCCAGCTCAGCCGAGCTTGAGCACCTTGGCCAGCACGATCTTGGGCCCTTTCATCTTCTTGATGATGATGCGCAGGCCTTCGACTTCCAGCACTTCCTCTTCCTCAGGCACGCGCTTGAGCGTTTCGTAGATAAGCCCGGCCAGGGTTTCCGCTTCGATGTGGTCAAGGTCGATGCCCAGCAAGCGCTCCACCTTGAACAGCGGCGTGTCGCCACGCACCAGCAGCTTGCCTGGCTGGTAGGCCAGGATGCCGCGCTCGGTCTTGCGGTGTTCGTCCTGAATGTCGCCCACCAGCACTTCCAGCACGTCTTCCATGGTCAGGTAGCCAATCACCTTGCCATCGGCTTCCTCGACCAGCACGAAGTGCGCGCCACCCTTGCGGAACTGCTCCAGCAGTTGAGACAACGGCATGTGCCGCGATACACGCTCCAGCGGGCGGGCCAAGTCTTCCAGGTCGACGGTTTCGGGCAGGTGCTCGAGCTCGGCCAGTTCCAGCAGCAGGTCCTTGATGTGCAAAAGCCCGGTGAACTCCTCACGCTCGGCGTCGTACAGCGGATAGCGGCTGAACTTGTGGCGGCGCACCAGGGCCAGGATTTCCTTGAGTGGCGCATGGGCGTCGATGCTGACCATGTCTTCGCGCGAGTTGGCCCAGTCGACCACTTCCAGCTCGCCCATCTCCACGGCCGAGGCCAGCACACGCATGCCCTGGTCGCTCGGGTCCTGGCCACGGCTGGAGTGCAGGATCAGCTTGAGCTCTTCACGGCTGTAATGGTGCTCGTGGTGCGGGCCAGGCTCGCCCTGGCCGGCAAAGCGCAGGATGGTGTTGGCACTGGCGTTGAGCAGGTAGATGGCCGGGTACATCAGCCAGTAGAACAGGTAAAGCGGCACCGCGGTCCACAGCGACAGCAGTTCGGGCTTGCGGATCGCCCAGGATTTGGGCGCCAGTTCACCGACCACGATGTGCAGGTACGAGATGACGAAGAACGCGACGAAGAACGAGACACCCTTGATCAACTCTGGCGTGTCCACGCCCAGGTACGCCAGCAGCGGTTCGAGCAGGTGGGCGAATGCCGGCTCACCGACCCAGCCAAGGCCCAGGGAGGCGAGGGTGATACCCAGCTGGCAGGCCGACAGGTAGGCGTCGAGCTGGTTGTGTACCTTGCGCAGGATGCTGCCGCGCCAGCCGTGCTGCTCGGCAATGGATTCGACACGCGTTGAGCGCAGCTTGACCATGGCGAACTCGGCGGCTACGAAAAAGCCGTTGAGCAGCACCAGGAACAGGGCAAAGAGAATCATGCCGAAATCGGCGAATAACGAGGTGAGGCTGATACCAGGGGAAGGGTCCATGATGGATTTTTTACGGGGTCCGTCTTTGGGGAAGGTAGAAAAAAAGTGCCAGCTTTTGCTGGCACAGGGGGGTCAATGTAGCGGCTGGGGCGGCAAAAGCAAAGTGGCCCTTGGAATCAAGCGTTGCCATTAGCCAGTTGTACGGGGGCAAAGTGACAGGTGAAGGTACTGCCATGGCCCGGTACGCTGCTGATCTCAAGGCGCCCGCGATGGCGCATGAGCACATGCTTGACGATCGCCAGCCCCAGGCCGGTGCCTCCTGTGTTGGAAGCGCGGCTGGAGTCGACGCGGTAGAAACGTTCGGTCAGCCGCGGCAGGTGCTTGGCGTCGATACCGACCCCCGAGTCCTGCACTGACAGGTGGGCGCCCTGGTCGTCGGCCCACCAGCGGATACGGATGTTGCCTTCGTCCTGGGTGTACTTCACCGCGTTGAACACCAGGTTGGAGAAAGCGCTGCGCAACTCCGACTCGCTGCCTTTGAGGCGAAGGCCCGGCGCTGCCTCCAGGGTAATGCGCTGGTTGCGCGGCCCGGACAGCGCCTGGGCGTCGCTCATGATCGCACCGAGCAGGGTGTCGACCGCCACCGGCTGGTTGTCCGACGGGTAATCGGTGGCTTCCAGCTTGGCCAGCAGCAGTAGGTCGTTGAGCAGGGCCTGCATGCGCGAGCCTTGCTGGCTCATCTGCTGCAACGCCCGGTTCCAGCGCGGGTTCACGTCTTCGACGTTATCCAGCAGGGTTTCCAGGTAACCGGCTATCACCGTCAGCGGTGTACGCAACTCGTGCGAGACGTTGGCCACGAAGTCCTTGCGCATCTGTTCGAGCTGATGGATGCGAGTAACGTCGCGCACCAGCATCAGGTGTTCGTTGTTGCCGTAGCGGGTGAGGTGCAGCTGCACGCGCATGCGGTCATTGATGGGGGAGGGAATTTCCAGCGGTTCGGCAAAGTTCTGCGACTCGAAGTATTCCTTGAAGCGTGGGTGGCGTACCAGGTTGGTGACCGGCTGGCCGCCATCTTGCGGAGTCTTGAAGCCCAGCAGGGTTTCTGCGGCGCGGTTCCACCATTCCAGGTTGCCGTCGCTGTCGAGCATGATCACCGCGTCGCGCAGTGCGGCCGTGGACTCCTGTACCCGGTCGATCACTGCCTGCAGACGGCCGCGTACGCGCTGGTCGCGGCGTTGCAGGTGGTAGATGCTGTCGAACACCTCGCCCCACAGGCCATAGCCGTCGGGCGGTGCTTCGTCGGGCTGATGGTTGCGCAACCAGTCATGCAGGCGCAGCAACTGTTTGAGGGTCCAGCCCAGGTACAGGCCCAGGCCGATGGCCAGGCTCCAGCCGTAAAAACCGCTGACCAGGCCGCCTACCAGGCAGACAGTGATCAGCAGGAGCAGGTGGCGAATCAGGGTTGCGTGCCAGTTCTGGTTCAATTGACAGATCCTTCGGATCCAGCCGCAAGCTGCAAGCTACAAGCTGCAAGAAGAAGCGGATCGGTGATGCTGATAGTCCTTTTTCCAGCCTGGATGCTGCTGGCTTTTCCTTGCAGCTTGAGGCTGGAAGCTCGCAGCTAGCTTTTGGTCGAGAAGCGGTAGCCAGTGCCCCGGACGGTTTGTACCAGATTTTCGTAGGCTTCACCCAGTGCCTTGCGCAGGCGGCGGATGTGCACATCGACGGTGCGTTCCTCGACGTAGACGTTGCCACCCCAGACCTGGTCGAGCAACTGGCCCCGGGTGTAGGCGCGTTCCTGGTGGGTCATGAAGAACTGCAGCAGGCGGTATTCGGTAGGGCCCATTTCGGCCGGCTTGCCGTCGATGGTCACGCGGTGGCTGATCGGGTCGAGCAGCAGGCCGCCGACTTCGATAGGGGCTTCGCTGTCGCTTGGGCCGGCGCGGCGCAGCACGGCCTTCAGGCGCGCCACCAGTTCACGAGGCGAAAAGGGTTTGGTGATGTAGTCGTCGGCGCCGACTTCCAGGCCCTGGATCTTGTTGTCCTCTTCGCCCTTGGCGGTGAGCATGATGATCGGGATATCGCCGGTGAGCTCATCGCGCTTGAGGCGGCGAGCCAACTCGATGCCGGAGGTGCCCGGCAGCATCCAGTCGAGCAGGATCAGGTCCGGTTTACGGTCGACGATGATTGCGTGGGCCTGTTGGGAGTTCTCGGCTTCCAGGCAGTCATAGCCGGCCATTTCCAATGCAACGGCGATCATCTCGCGAATGGGCGCTTCGTCGTCGACGATCAGAATGTTTCTGCCAACCATGCTTTAAACCTCTCCTGGAATATCGGGTCTGGCCCGCATTAGATAACGGAATTATTGCAGCTGTGTGACAGGGTGTTGGCCATTCTGGCGACATTGCATGACTGGGCTAGGCTTTGAGGGGCCGCTGCGGCGGCTGTTCGAACTCATTCCACCCCCCGAATTCACGGTGATTCCAATGACACGACACACGCTGAGCTGGATGGCCCTTTGCGCTGCACTGGCACTGCCCGGGGTAGCGTCGGCCCACCATGCCATGGAGAAGGACGGCATGTGGGTCGATCACGCGGGCATGACGCTGTACACCTTCGACAAGGATGCTGGCGGCAAGTCGATGTGCAATGGCGAGTGCGCCACCAACTGGCCGCCGCTGCTGGTCAAGGCCGATGACGAGCCTGCCAAGGACAAGTGGTCGGTGGTGATGCGCGACGATGGCAAGAAGCAGTGGGCATATGACGGCAAGCCCCTGTATACCTTCGTGAAGGACAAGAAGGCTGGGGACATGACCGGTGATGGTTTGAAAGACGTCTGGCACGTCGCCAAGCCTTGAGATGGCTGGGGCCGCTTTGCGGCCCAATCGCCGGCAAGCCGGCTTCCACAGGGTGGCTTGCCGAGGTTGTGTTCAGCGCAGGGCGTAATCGAGCACCACACCCATGAATACCAGCAGCCCCGCCCAGTGATTGTGCAGAAACGCCTTGAAGCACGACTCTCTGTCCAGCTTGCGCGTCGACCAGTACTCCCAGGCAAAGCACAGTGCGGCACCCAGCAGCCCAAGGTGGAACCAGCCACCCAGCTCGAAGCGGCTTCCCGCCAGCAACAGGCAGCCCAGCGACAGCATCTGCAGGGTCAGAATGATCACCCGGTCGGACTCGCCGAACAGGATCGCAGTCGATTTCACCCCGATTTTCAGGTCATCGTCCCGGTCGACCATGGCGTAGTAGGTATCGTAACCCACCGTCCACAGCAGGTTGGCGATGTACAGCAGCCAGGCGCTGGCCGGCAACTCGCCGCCGGCGGCAGTGAAGGCCATGGGGATACCCCAGGAATACGCAGCCCCCAGCACTACCTGCGGGTAATAGGTGTAGCGCTTCATGAACGGGTAACAGAACGCCAAAGCCACCGCGCCGAATGACAGCCACACAGTCTTGCTGTTGGTACACAGCACCAGCAGGAAGCTCACCGCCACCAGGATCCCGAACAGCGCCAGCGCCTCGCGTGGCTTGACCCGGCCACTGGCCAGCGGGCGGTCGGCGGTGCGTTTAACGTGGCCATCGACCTTGCGATCGGCGAAGTCATTGATGCAGCAGCCAGCGGCACGCATCAGCACCACGCCTAGGCCGAAGATCAGCACGTTGGCCAAGGTGGGCGAACCAAGGCCTGCAATCCACACCGCCGTCAGGGTCGGCCACAGCAGCAGGTAGATGCCGATCGGCCGGTCCATGCGGCTGAGCTGGATGAAGTCCCAGGCGCGCGGGTGCACGCGGTTGAGCGACTTGAGCAGTTGCAGGTACATCAGCAGTTTTCCTCCTTGGCTGCTTGCCACAGTGCCGGCAGGAATACTTCGGCCACCAGCAGATCGAGGCCATCGCGCTCGAAGCGCGAGCGCCGCCCCCACAACCCTGCATGGGCCGCTTCGACAGGTAACCACTGCTGTGGATAAGTGCACACTTCAATGGGGTGACGGATGAACGCCTGGTCGCAGAACAACAACTCGCCCAGCGAACGGCTGCCCAAGGTTTCCAGGTGCAAACCGCCGTGTTCCAAGGCGCTACGGCTGGCCACACTGCGGGCGAAGACCCACGGCTGACCATGGCCGCGCAAGTACACCTCGCGCACCCAGCCTTCAGCGCCTGGCGCGATACCCAGCGCCAGGCATTCGTCATCGCGCAGCGCCTGCCAGCCCTCGAACAGCGGAGTGACGCTGAAATGATCGTGAGACAGTCGGGTAAGGCGGCGAGTCAGGGAACCTTCGTCGAACAGCCAGTCGAGGGCAGGCTGGTCGGTATCGACCGCCAGTTGTGGATACGCCAGCCACGCGACAGCGGCTGCTTGCGGGGATTCGTACGACACGTCGGTATGCTTGATTACAGCCATAGAGGCGGCGAGCTTAGCATGATTGCCCCAACTGCTTGCATAATGCCCGCGTAAGGGCCCTGAGCCCGAATGACAAAGCCTGAGCCTGTACCGAGGAACGACAAATCATGAAGAAGTGGCAATGTATTGTCTGTGGCCTGATCTACGACGAGGCCCAAGGATGGCCGGATGACGGCATCGCGCCGGGTACCCGCTGGGAGGATGTGCCGCAAGATTGGCTGTGCCCCGATTGCGGCGTCGGCAAAAGCGACTTTGAAATGATCGCCATCGGCTGATCGCCATGCTGTTCAACCAAGAGGAAAGCACGACATGACGTCCCCCGTGGTCATCATCGGGACCGGCCTGGCCGGCTATAACCTCGCCCGTGAGTTTCGCAAGCTCGATGGCGATACGCCGCTGCTGCTGATTACGGCCGACGACGGTCGCTCCTATTCCAAGCCCATGCTTTCCACCGGCTTCGCCAAGCAAAAGGACGCGGACGGCCTGTGCATGGCCGAGCCGGGGGCCATGGCCGAGCAACTCAAGGCGGTTATCCGCACCCACACGCGCATCAGCGGTATCGACCCTGGCCACAAGCGCCTGTGGATTGGTGAAGAAGCGGTGGAGTATCGCGATCTGGTGCTGGCCTGGGGCGCGCAGACCGTGCAGGTGCCGGTGGACGGTGACGGGGCTGATCATGTGTTCCCGGTCAATGATCTGGAAGACTACGCACGTTTGCGTGTTGCCGCGGCTGGCAAGCAGCGTGTATTGATCCTCGGGGCCGGCCTGATCGGCTGCGAGTTCGCCAATGACATGCGCCTGGGTGGTTTTGAGGTCGATGTGGTGGCGCCGTGCGAGCAGGTCATGCCTACCCTGCTGCATCCTGCCGCTGCCGCTGCCGTTCAGGGTGGGTTGCAAGGGCTGGGCGTGCGTTTTCACCTGGGCCCCGTACTCACTCGCCTGCAGCAGGTGAGTGAGGGCCTTGAGGCGCATTTGTCCGATGGCAGCGTGATCGCCTGCGACCTGGTGGTATCGGCCATCGGCCTGCGCCCGCGTACCGACCTGGCCGCTGCAGCGGGCCTGCAGACCAACCGCGGCGTAGTCGTGGACCGCCAACTGCGCACTTCCCACGGCAACATTTTCGCGCTGGGCGACTGCGCTGAAGTCGAAGGTATCAACCTGCTCTATGTGATGCCATTGATGGCCTGCGCTCGAGCCCTGGCCCAGACTTTGACAGGCAACCCGGCGCAGGTCAGTTACGGGCCGATGCCCATCACTGTGAAAACACCGGCTTGCCCGTTGGTGGTTTCGCCGCCGCCGCCTGGTTGCGAAGGTACCTGGCAGGTGCAAGGGCAGGGCAGTGACCTGAAAGTGCTCTGTCACGCTGCTGACGGCCAGTTGCTGGGCTATGCCCTGACAGGCAGCGCCGTCATGGAAAAACTGGCCCTGAACCGGCAGCTGCCTGCGCTGATGGCGTAAACAACGGGCGTTCTGTCGGATTTATCCTGTAGTTGACCGCACAATGGCCGCCCAGATACTGGCGCGGCCCCGGTCGGCGTGCCATTCTCACTTCCGTCTGCCGCAGATTAGAGCCTGCGGTGCCTTGAACGCTGCTTCACGGGCAGCACGGCAATAACAACAAGAATTCCCGTCAAAGAGGCTTCATTATGCGTAAACCAGAACTCGCCGCCGTCATCGCCGAAAAGGCCGATCTGACCAAGGAAAAGGCCAATCAGGTGCTCAATGCCATTCTCGACAGCATCACCGGTGCGCTGGACAAAGACACCGTGACCCTCGTCGGCTTCGGCACTTTTGAAAAACGGCATCGCGGCGCCCGTACCGGCAAGAATCCTCAGACCGGTGAGCCGGTGAAGATCAAGGCCAGCAATACTGTGGCCTTCAAGCCTGGCAAAAACCTGCGTGACAGCGTCAATGTGCCCGCCAAGCCGGCCAAGAAAGCCAAATGACCGACGCTTGACTTGCAGCCTCTGCTCAAACGGGCGCCTCAGTGCGCCCGTTGTGCTTTCGGAAAGCATCGAGCTGCGAATGTGCGTAAATAGTTCAGGAAACGGATAAACTGTGCGCTTCGGTCATTTTATATTCGAGGCGCGTTGATGAAGTTCCGCTTTCTTCTCTGGGCCATGGGGTTGTTGATGGCCAAGGCCAGCCGTAACAACCCGGCATTTCAGCAGCAACTCAAGGACAAGGACCTGGTGTTCCAGATGCAGACGCTCGATGGCAAGGTTGCCCGGCACTTCATCGTCAGTGGCGAACGCATCAGCAGTAAAGGTGGCGCTCATCCGCAGCCAGCCTTTGCCATTGCCTTCAAGGACGCTGCCTATGGCTTCGCCACGATGCAGGCGAGCAACAAGCAGTTGGCGTTCATGCAGGGCATTCAGGACAAGAGCATCCAGATCAAGGGCAATCCGGCGCTGGTGATGTGGTTCCAGGGTTTGATGAAATACCTGAAACCGAAGAAGAAAAAAGGCTGAACAGCTGGGGCTGCTGTGCAGCCCCAACGTTTTCAGTGCGGTGCGTTGAACTGCGACGCCAGTTCGCGCAGCAAACTCTCGGCCTCGAGCACCTTGTTCACGACGTCCTCAGCTTTCTCCCGGGTAATGCCCAGGCGCTCCAGCAATTCGTCGGGGATCGCCTCCTGCGGCCCCGAGCCGATGCCGCGGCAGCGCAGCAGACGGGTCGCCAGGCACACCAGGTTGGGGTACGCCGAGTATTCGCCGTCATAGGCAGGATCATGCTGGAAGCGCAGCGCGGTCGACAGCTCTTCGGGCATGTCCCACAGCTTCATCAGCCAGGCGCCGATCTGCTCGCGGCTGATACCCAGCAGGTGCTGCTCCACATAGGTGTGGCACAGGTGAGGGTTGACCTCCAGATGGCGGCAGATCAGCGAGAAGTGCGGCGGGAACACATGCGCCAGCAGCAGATAGCCGAAGTTGTGCAACAGCCCGGCCAGGTAAGTCAGGCCGGCTTCAGGGCGTTCGGCCCGCGGCATGGCCCGGGTCAGGCCTTCGATGATGGCCGCGGTGTAGATCGACTGCTGCCAGTACGGCGTCGCCTGTTGCGGGTGGTCCTTGGGCAGGCTCAACGTCTTGCCCAATGCCAGGCCCAGGGCCAGGTTGATCACCAGATCGAAGCCTAAGACGCGGACGATGGCATCTTCCACCGAGCGGATCTTGCCTGGGGAGGCGTAATAGGGTGAAGCAGCCCAGCTGACCACCTGTGCGGCCAGGGCCGGGTCGGTTTCGACCACGCCGGTGATGTCGTCGATGCTGGCATTGGGGTCGACCCGCAGCTTGATGATTTTCTGCGCCGTATCGGCCAGCGGCGGTATCTCGATGGTTTCTTCCAGGCGCTTCTGGATGCGGCGGGCGGTGAATGCCTGCACTGCTAGGGTAATCTCCCTGGAGTCATCATCCGGGCGGTCGAGATTGGGGCGTATTTCCCTGACGGGTTGGCCGAAAGTGCCAGCGCTGGCCTTTTGCATCATGTGCTTGAAGTCGTCACGCTGGATTTCCAGCAACAGACCGGCTTCACCGGACTGGATCAGCAGGCGTTCGGCATCGAGCAACTTGCCTTCATAGAGGCAGGGCGAACTGGTCAGCGCCGGAATCGCAGGCAAGGCCTTCAGATGGTGCTTGTCGAGCATCTGTTTCAGGCGTTGTACCGGCACGGCTTTGAGCTTGCGGCCCGTCAGCTCTTCCAGACGATTGAGGTCCAGCAGCTTGCTCTGCGGGAACAGCACCATCAATGCGCCGATCTCGTCATCCAGCAGGATCGCCTGTACCCGTGAAGCAGCCGGCAGTTGCGTATGCTCTGGCACCTCGCGATAGGCAACGCCCAGTTTTTCGAGCAACAGCCGGATAACAGACGGTGCGTGTGGGGTTGCGGTGTCCAGGGCAGCTTCAGTCATGGTCCGTATCCACTGATTCTTTTAAACGCGAAGTATAACCAGTCTGGTCGCAAAGCTGGATCCATTCTGGTACTGGCGTCACACTTGGCCATATTGCTGGCCGTGGCGCAGCCAACGGTCGAGCAGTGGGCTGACGTGCTCGGGCCAGCGTGCAATGAGGGCCTGTGCGGCGTCGCGCACGGCAGGTAACAGGTCGGCATCGCGCATCAGGTCGGCGACCTTGAATTGTAACAGGCCGGTCTGACGCGTCCCGAGCATCTCGCCGGGGCCGCGCAGCTCCAGGTCCTTTTCAGCGATGATGAAACCGTCGTTGGTTTCGCGCATGATCCCCAGGCGTTCGCGGCCGATCTGCGACAGGGGCGGGTGATACAGCAGCACGCAGTGGCTCACCGCACTGCCCCTGCCAACCCGGCCGCGCAACTGGTGCAGTTGGGCAAGGCCCAGGCGTTCAGGGTTCTCGATGATCATCAGGCTGGCGTTGGGCACGTCCACACCCACCTCGATCACCGTGGTTGCGACCAGCAGTTGCAGGCCGCCTTGCTTGAATTCGGCCATCACTGCGGCCTTTTCCGCAGGCTTCATGCGCCCGTGGATCAGGCCCACGCGCAGTTCACCCAAGGCGCTGCCCAGTTCTTCGTAGGTGCTCTCGGCTGCCTGGCAGGTGAGCTCTTCGGACTCTTCGATCAGGGTGCAGACCCAATAGGCCTGGCGCCCTTCGGCGCAAGCGGCGCGCACCCGCTCCACCACTTCGAAACGCCGGCTGTCGGCGACCAGCACGGTGTTCACCGGCGTGCGCCCTGGCGGCAGTTCGTCGAGCACCGAGGTGTCGAGGTCGGCATAGGCGCTCATCGCCAGCGTGCGCGGAATCGGCGTGGCGGTCATGATCAGCTGGTGCGGGCACAGTTCGCCTGCAACACCCTTCTTGCGCAGGGCCAGACGTTGTTGCACACCAAAACGGTGCTGTTCGTCGATAATCGCCAGGGCCAGGTGCTTGAATTGCACTTCTTCCTGGAACAACGCGTGGGTACCCACCACCATCGGCGCACCGTTGGCGATCTGTTCCAGGGCGCTGGCGCGGGCTTTGCCCTTGAGCTTGCCGGCCAGCCAGGCGACTTCCAGGCCCAGCGGCTCCAGCCAGCGCTTGAAGGTGATGTAGTGCTGCTCGGCGAGAATCTCGGTGGGCGCCATCAGCGCCACCTGGTAGCCGGCCTCCAGTGCCTGCAGCGCCGCCAGTGCGGCAACCACGGTCTTGCCGGCGCCGACATCGCCCTGTACCAGGCGCATCATCGGCTCGGCCTGGCTCAGGTCGTAGGCGATTTCATCGGCTACCCGCTGCTGTGCGCCGGTCGGCTTGAAGCCCAGGTTGGCCAGATACTGCACCTGCAGGCTATTGGCCTTGGGCAGAACCGGAGCGCGCAAGCTGCGCAGGCTTTCACGCAGGCGCTGTTGCGACAGCTGGTGGGTGAGCAGCTCTTCGAAGGCAAGGCGATGCTGGGCCCAGTGCTGGCCTTCGGCAAGCTCATCAAGGTCGGCATCGGCCGGAGGGTTGTGCAGGTAGCGGATGGCATCGTCCAGCGGTGCCAAGTGGTAGTCCCGGGCCAGTTCGTCCGGCAACCAATCCGGCAGGCTGCGTGGGCCAAGCATATCCAGGCTCTGCTGGCAGAGCAGGCGCAGGCGCTGTTGTGTGAGGCCTTCGGTGGACGGGTAGATCGGCGTCAGGGTCTGCTCGACCGGCGGCGGCGGCTCGTCGCCATTGAGTGCACGGTACTCCGGGTGGTAGATCTCCAGGCCCGAGGCACCGGGGCGGGCCTCGCCATAGCAGCGCAGGTGGGTACCGCGCTTGAGGCCTTCCTTCTGCGCATTGCTGAAGTGATAGAAGCGCAGGCTGAGCACGCCGCTGCCATCGCCCAGGCGCACGACAAGGCTGCGGCGTTTGCCCATGGTCACATCGGCGCCACTGACCACGCCTTCGATCACGGCGTCCTGGCCGGGACGCAGGGCGCCGATAGGCACCACCCGGGTGCGGTCCTGGTAGCGCAGCGGCAGGTGGAACAACACGTCCTGCAGGTTTTCCAGGCCGACCTTGGCGAGCTTCTGCGCCATGGCTTCGCCTACGCCCTTGAGCGCGGTGACAGAGACCTTCGACAGCTCAGTCATGACTCAGGCCGGTTGTTCCACAGCGGGCTTGGCTACCGAGCAGAGGCGAATCGAGTCGGCAAGGATCTCGATGGCCTTGGGCCGCGGGAAGCTGGCGCGCCAGGCGATGGCTACGGTGCGGAAGGGTGCCGGTGCGGTAAGCGGGCGCACTTCGATGACCCCCGGCGCGTAGTGGTGGCTGTGCACCGCCGAAAGCGGCAGGATCGACACGCCCAGGCCCGAAGCGACCATATGGCGGATGGTTTCCAGCGAGCTGGACTCCACCGTGGTGTGCTTGGCGCCTTCGCCGCCTTTGTTCAGCGTTGGGCAGGCCTCCAGAACCTGGTCGCGGAAGCAGTGGCCCTCGCCGAGCAGCAGCAGGCTCTTGTCGTTGAGCATGGCGGTGTCGATGGTCTTTTTCGCCGTCCAGGGGTGGTCGGCGGGCATCAGGGCACAGAATGGCTCATCGTACAGTGGCAGCGTCAGCACGTCGGCTTCGTTGAACGGCAGGGCGATGATCACTGCGTCGAGTTCACCATTGCGCAGTTTTTCGCGCAGCACATGGGTGAAGTTCTCTTCGATGTACAGCGGCATCTGCGGTGCCACGCGGTGCAGCTGCGGGATCAGGTGCGGGAAGAGGTAAGGGCCGACGGTGTAGATAGCACCGACCTTGAGCGGGGCGGTGAGCTGGTTCTTGCCGGCCTGGGCCAGTTCGCGGATGCCCTGCGCCTGCTCCAGTACCTTCTGTGCCTGGGCGACGATGCTTTCACCGACTGGCGTCAGGCGCACCGCGCTCTTGCTGCGCTCGAAGATCAGCACGCCAAGCTCGTCCTCAAGCTTTTTGACACCGACGGACAGGGTGGGCTGGCTGACATGGCAACGCTCGGCGGCGTGGCCGAAGTGCTGCTCCTGGGCGAGAGTGACGATGTAGCGTAATTCTGTGAGGGTCATAACGTGCGTCCATGAAGTTGCGAGCCCAGCATAGCGGCTGCAATCGATAGACGCACGTTATCAGACTTGCCGATTTGTGACAGAAACAAAAGTATCAGCGACGGTCCAGCGAGTAGACGAACGGTGCCACTACTTCGATCGTGCCATTGTTCAGCAATTCGGCAGGCGGCTTGGGTACCTTGCCGGCCCGGCGGATCATTTCCAGGGTTGCCCGGTCCAGTGCCGCGCTGCCCGAACCACCGGCCATGGAGTACGAGACCACCTTGCCTTCGGCGTCGACCACGAAGCGCAGGCGGTTGATGCCCTGAAGGCCCCGGCGGCGTGCGTCTTCCGGGTAGCGCTTGTACTTCGCCAGGTGGCGCAGCAGGTCGCTCTGCCACGTCGGCAACGCTTTGCTGTTCGCGGCAATGCTGGGTGCCGGTGCCGCGGACTTCTGCGGTGGCGTGTTGGTTGGCGGCGTGTCCACGACCTGTTCTTTGGTCGGTGGCTCATCCTTGGGCGGCTCAGGCTTTTTCTCAGGCTTCGGCGGTTGAGGCTTGGGTTTGGGCTTGGGCGGCTTGGCGATGGCGATCTTTGGTTTGGGCGCTTCGGCCACCTTGGGCAGCGGCGGCTCTTCGACTGGTGCCGGTGGCTGTGGAGCGGCCTTCGGTGGTGGTGGCGGTGCGGGCTCGGGCAGCGGTGCCAGTTCGACCATCATGGCTGCCGGGGGCAGCTCGACGGCCTGGGGCACCGACCAGTTGAGCGTGAGCAGCACAGCGACGGCATGGACACCCAGCACAAGTGCCAGGCTGCCGCTGTAACGCGCCAGATTGTGCCGCGTCTTCGTCATTTCTTGGCTGCCGTCTCGAGACCTACCAGACCGACTTTGAGGTAGCCGGCCGCGCGCATGTTGTTCATCACTTCCATCAGGTCACCGTAATCCACGCCTTTGTCGGCCTGGAAGAAGATGGTGGTTTCCTTGTCGCCCTTGGTCTTGGCATCGAGCATCGGGCCAAGCTGGCTGGGTGCAGGCACCTGATCGTCACCGACATACAGCTTCTGGTCGGCCTTGACGCTGACGAACACCGGCTTCTCCGGCCTCGGTGCCGGCTTGGCGGTCGAGGCCGGCAGGTCGACCTTGATGTCGACCGTGGCCAGGGGCGCGGCCACCATGAAAATGATCAGCAGTACCAGCATCACGTCGATGAACGGCGTGACGTTGATTTCGTGGTTTTCGGCGAGGTCGTCGCCACCTTCGTTCAGATGCAGGCCCATGGCTTACCCCACTTTCACCATGTGCGGGGCGACGCGCTCGCCACCCTGGTGGTCCAGGTCTCGGCTGACCAGCAGCAGGACCTGCGCTGAAGCGTCGGAAACCTGGGCTTTGTAGCCGGCGATGGAGCGGGCGAAGACGTTGTAGATAACTACGGCCGGGATCGCTGCGACCAGGCCCAGGGCGGTGGCCAGCAGTGCTTCGGCGATACCGGGGGCAACGACGGCCAGGTTGGTGGTCTGGGTTTTGGCGATGCCGATGAAGCTGTTCATGATGCCCCACACGGTACCGAACAGGCCGACGAACGGCGCGGTGGAGCCGATGGTGGCGAGCACGCCGGTGCCGCTGCTCATGTTGCGGCCGCTGGCATGCACCAGGCGCTCCAGGCGGAAGCTCACGCGTTCCTTGATGCCCTCTTTTTCACGGGCGTTGGCCGACAGTCGCATTTCTTCCAGGGCGTCGTGGACCAGCGTGTGGGCCAGGGTGCCTTCCTTGTTTGAGACCTCGCTGGCTTCCTTGAGGCTGGCAGACTTCTTCAGCTGTGCGATTTCGCCGCGCAGGCGACGCTTGGCGCCCATCAGCTCGAAGCCCTTGGCGATCCAGATGGTCCAGGTGATGATCGAGGCAATGGCCAGGCCGATCATGACCGCTTTCACCACCACGTCGGCGTTCTTGTACATACCCCATGGGGACAGGTCATGGGCCATGCCCAGCGAAGTTTTCTCGACCACGGCTTCGGTGCTTGGGGCCGCTGCCGCCGGCGCATCGACCGGCGTAGCGGCCTGAACGTCGCCAGCAGGTGCCTGGCTTTCGGTGGCTGGGGTGGTCGGTGCGCTTGCAGCTGCTGGGGCGCTGACGTTGGTATTGGGCTCATCGGCCATAGCCGCTGGGGCCAGCACCAGGCTGAACATCAGCGCGGCAATGGCGCGCCAGGCGCGTGACGGGGTTGGCGAAGCGGAAGTGTGAGTAGGTGTCATGCTGGCCGGACCTGATGAAGAAAAAAGTGTGCGTTCTCCAAGGCCTCGAGATAGGCCGAGAACAGATAGGGGTGCCATTATTGCAAGTAATTCTTGTTAACAAAAGTAATCTCGTTGCTTTTTTCGCCCATGGTCTAGCCGCCTATCGTGTAATCCGGCTAGCCTGATCCTTTGGTCTAGGGAGTTAAGTGATGTCAGACCGTTCCGTATTGATCGTAGGTTGTGGTGATGTCGGCGGCCGGCTGGCCCGCCAATTGCTCGCCCGTGGCTGGCAGGTAAGCGGCCTGCGCCGTTCGGTCGAACACCTGCCACAGGGTGTTGTACCGATCGCTGCCGACCTGTCCGATTCGGGCATGCCCCAGGCTTGGCCACAGCATTCCCCGGATTATCTGGTGTATTGCGTAGCCGCCAGCCAGCACGATGAGGCGGGTTATCAAAGCGCTTACGTTGAAGGCTTGCGTCACGTGCTGGGTTGGCTGGCCGAGCGTGGGCAGCGCCCGCGCCGCCTGCTGTTCGTGTCCAGCAGCAGTGTGTTTGCACAAAAGGATGGGGAGTGGATCGATGAGGCCGCATCTACCGAGCCGCAAGGCTATTCGGGGCGTGTGATGCTGGAGGCTGAGCGGCTGGCCCTGGCTGGCGGCATGCCGGCAAGCATCGTGCGCCTGACGGGGATCTACGGCCCCGGGCGTGAGTGGCTCCTCAGCCAGGTGCGTCAGGGCTATCGGGTGGCGACCGAGCCGCCGCTGTATGGCAACCGTATCCATGCCGAGGATGCCGCAAGCCTGCTGGCGTTCCTGCTGCAGGCCGATGGCGATGGTGTGGCGTTGGACGATTGCTATATAGGCGTTGATGACGACCCTGCGCCACTGGCCGATGTGGTTGGCTGGTTGCGAGCTTACATGGGCGTTACCGAATGGTCCGATGAGCAGCGGGTGCGCCGCACCGGCAGCAAGCGCTGCAGCAATGCCCGGGTGCGGGCATTGGGTTGGGTGCCGGAGTATCCGAGTTACAAGGAAGGTTACGCGGCGATCCTGAAAGGCGAAGGCTGAAGCCTGCTGTATCGCTGCTGGCCCTATCGCCGGCAAGCCGGCGATTAGGCCAGTGAAACCAGGCGCGACTTGGGTCAGTCTTTCTCCAGCACCCACTGGCGGGTACCGGCTGCCAGTTGCGGGATTTCATCGGGCTGTGCGCGGTTGAGCGCCTGGAAGATCTCCAGCTTGTCGCCATCGCGCTTGAAGATGAATGGCGCGCCACGTTGGTTGCGCTCAAGCCAAAGGCTGTCGTTGCTGCCCCCCATGCTTGCGCAATCGCCGGCCAGGCACAGGGCGTAGCGGTCAGGGCCGGGCAGGCCGGTGACGCCGCCGTTATCGGTGAACCGGACGACGCTACCTGTGCCCTGGCCTTCGACAATCTTCCAGTCCCCGCCGAGGTACGCCTGGTACAGTGCTTTCTCGAAGCTGCTGCCCAAGGGCACATTACCGAGCTGTTTGGCGCGGACGAAACTGCGTTCGGCACCTGTTGTGTCCGTGGCTTTCAGCTCGTCGCCATCCAGCGCCAGCTGTTCGGTCTGGCCGCCCGGGAAGTTGGCCTGCCATTGCTTGTCAGCGGCGCTCAATTGGCCGTCGGCGGCCTCGAAACCATTGCTGTAGCTGGCCTGCTGGCTGGCCACATCGAGTTTCCACTCGAAGATGGGGCCGTGTTCATTGAGGGCCTGGCGCAGGCTGCCACCTTTGACGGCGGCGTTGATGGCGTCCTGGTTGATCCAGGTGCCGTTGAAATCTTCGGGTTTGTGGCTGGCGCAGCCGCTCAGAAGCAGGGCTGCCAGCGCGAGGGGCAGTGCTTGACGCATGGTAGGTTAACCTTGAACTGAAAGGTGACGGGCAAGGCGCCCGTCACCTGCGGCATCAATCGATGACCAGGATGGCGTCCATTTCTACCTGGGCGCCTTTTGGCAGCGCGGCAACGCCAATGGCGGCACGGGCTGGATACGGCTGCTCGAAGTAGCGGCCCATCACTTCGTTGACCTTGGCGAAGTGGCTCAGGTCGGTGAGGAAGATGTTCAGCTTGACGATGTCCTTGAACGAACCGCCCGCAGCTTCGGCAACGGCCTTGAGGTTCTCGAAGACCTGTACGGTCTGGGCTTCGAAGCCCTCAACCAGTTCCATGGTGTTCGGGTCCAGCGGAATCTGGCCCGACATGTAAACGGTATTGCCGGCCTTGATCGCTTGCGAGTAGGTACCGATGGCGGCAGGGGCCTTGTCGCTGTTGATGACGGTCTTGCTCATGATGACTCCTTGCGGTTGGCGGACTACGCACGCATGCGGGTGATGCGGACCACGCCGGTCAGCGTACGCAGCTTCTTGATCACACGAGCCAGGTGCACGCGGTCGTGCACGCTGACCACCAGTTGGACAACGCTGATGCGGCCGTCGCGTTCGTCCATGCTGATCTTCTCGATGTTGCCGTCGGCGGCATTGACGCTGCTGGCCAGCAGGGCAATCAGGCCGCGCTGGTGTTCCAGCTCGACACGCAACTCGACATTGAATTCGCCGGTGATGTCC
Organism: Pseudomonas sp. M2; assembly: GCF_015751845.1. Lineage (NCBI taxonomy): Bacteria > Pseudomonadati > Pseudomonadota > Gammaproteobacteria > Pseudomonadales > Pseudomonadaceae > Pseudomonas > Pseudomonas sp. M2. The sequence continues at coordinate 2,273,699 of NZ_JADOUD010000001.1, read as the reverse complement.
TTGGCCCAGGAAAGCTGTACGCACTTCTCCGGGTTATGGCGGATTTCACTGATATTGCGGCAGTTCTCCAGGTGCACGACCATGCCCTTGCCTGCCGACAGGTGGCCGACGATCGGGTCGCCCGGGATGGGCGTGCAGCACTTGGCATAGCTCAATACCAGGCCTTCGGTGCCGCGGATCGCCAGAGGGCCTTCCGGTGCTGGGAGCTGTTCGCCTTCGGCTGACAGCAGGCGGCGGGCCACCACATAGGCCATGCGGTTGCCCAGGCCAATGTCTTCGAGCAGGTCTTCGATCAGCTCCAGGCGGTACTCGGCGAGAATCGCGTTGATACGCTCCTGAGGGATTTGCTCGAGGCTGCTGTCGAAACCGGTCAGCACCTTGTTCAGCAGGCGCTCGCCAAGGTTGATCGACTCGGAGCGTCGCTGCTGCTTGAGTGCGTGGCGGATGTGCGTACGGGCCTTGCCGGTGACCACGAAGTTGAGCCAGGCCGGGTTGGGCCGCGCGCCCGGGGCGCTGACGATCTCGACCGTCGAACCGCTCTGCAGCGGCTCGGACAGCGGCGCCAGGCGCCGGTTGATGCGGCAGGCGATGCAGCTGTTGCCCACATCGGTATGCACCGCATAGGCGAAATCGACGGCGGTGGAGCCTTTGGGCAGCTCCATGATCCTGCCTTTGGGCGTGAAGACATAGACCTCGTCAGGGAACAGGTCGATCTTCACGCTCTCGATGAATTCCAGCGAGTTGCCGGCACGCTGCTGCAGCTCGAGGATGCCCTTGACCCACTGGCGAGCGCGCGCATGGTTGCCTTTGGGCTGCTCGTCGTCGTTGGACTTGTACAGCCAGTGTGCGGCGATGCCATTGTTGGCCATCTCTTCCATTTCGCGGGTGCGGATCTGGATTTCGATGGGCACGCCGTGCATGCCGAACAGCGTGGTGTGCAACGACTGATAGCCGTTGGCCTTGGGGATCGCAATGTAGTCCTTGAAGCGCCCGGGCAGCGGCTTGTACAGGTTGTGTACGGCGCCGAGCACGCGGTAGCAGGTGTCGACCTTGTCGACGATGATGCGGAAGGCGTACACGTCCATGATCTCGGTGAAGGCGCGGCGCTTGCCGCGCATCTTCTTGTAGATGCCATAGAGGTGTTTCTGCCGGCCGCTGACCTCGCCTTGAATACCGTCGGCGGCCAGGCAGTTGGCCAGCGAGTGTTCGATCTTGGCGACGATCTCTTTACGGTTGCCGCGTGCGCTCTTGACCGCCCGGTGGATCAGCGACGAGCGCATCGGGTGCATGGCCTTGAAGCCGAGGTCTTCAAACTCTACGCGCACAGTGTGCATGCCCAGCCGGTTGGCGATGGGCGCGTAGATTTCCAGGGTTTCCTTGGCGATGCGTCGGCGTTTTTCGCCAGACAGCACTTCCAGGGTGCGCATGTTGTGCAGGCGGTCGGCCAGCTTGACCAGGATCACGCGGATATCGCGGGCCATGGCCATGGCCATCTTCTGGAAGTTTTCAGCCTGCGCTTCGGCCTTGGTCTCGAAGTTCATCTGGGTCAGCTTGCTGACCCCATCGACCAGCTCAGCAACCGTTTCGCCAAACTGCTGGCTGAGGGCTTCCTTGGCGATGCCGGTGTCTTCGATCACGTCGTGCAGCATGGCCGCCATCAGGCTCTGATGGTCCATGTGCATGTCGGCGAGGATGCTGGCCACGGCCAGCGGATGGGTCACATAGGGCTCGCCGCTGCGGCGGCGCTGCCCATCGTGTGCCTGTTCGGCGTAGAAATAGGCCCGGCGAACCAGGTTGACCTGTTCGGGGCCCAGGTAGGTCGACAGCCGTTCGGCTAAGGCTTCTATGCCCGGCATGGTTTCACCTCTTGCCGAGGAAGAGGGCCTTGCGCCGCGCGACGTCGACCAGGCATCGATCAGACAGCCTCGTTGGACTCGTCCTCGAACGCGGCGAAGACCGGATCCTCGGTGACGATCTCTTCAGCGGCAATGAATTCGTTGGTGACGATGCCTTCTGCGATTTCACGCAGGGCAACGACGGTCGGCTTGTCGTTTTCCCACGCTACGCGTGGCTCTTTGCCGCCGGTAGCCAGCTGACGGGCGCGCTTGGTCGAGAGCATGACCAGCTCAAAACGGTTATCCACGTGTTCCAGGCAGTCTTCAACAGTTACGCGGGCCATGGTCTTCCTCAGTAGCAAATGCGATGGGCGTGCAGCCCAATATGGGCAGGCGGACTCGATAGTTTAAAAAATCACCAGCCAATAGGGAAGCGCTGTTTTGCCGGATACCCCATCAGGCCTGCATCCCTCACCCTGTGGATGCGGGCTTGCCGGGGCGCCGAACCACCGCCAAAGGGCCGCGACAGACACCTTCATCTTGTATCTCACAACATCGCGCCGCGCAACCTTGGGGTCAGCTCTTCGAACAATGTCTGCACCGAGCGCAAGGCCCGGCAATCGGGCCGGGTCAGCAGCCACAGTTGGGTGTCGCAACCGGCCAGCGGTCCGCTCAGCGCCTCGACACCAGGCAGTGCATGGACCATGTAGTCGGGCAGCGCCGCAACGCCCAGCCCCGTGCTTACCAGCTGTGCAATGGTCGACATGCTGCTGCACTGGTAGCGCGGGCTCAGCCCGGGGTACTGCTGATTGCGCCAGACCACGGTGGGGTGGTCCTGCATGGAGTCGTCCGGGGCTATCCATGGCACGCTGTTGTGGGACTCGTCCAGGCGCTCGCGCCATTGCGGCTGGCCACAGATCACATAGGACGTCGAACCCAGGCAACGGCCGACCAGGTGCTCGGGCGGCGTATTGGTCAGGCGCAGGGCGATGTCGGCATCGCGCCTGCTGAGGTTGGCGAAGGTGTTGGACGTGCCCATCTCCAGCGACAGAGCCGGGTAATTGGGCATGAACTCGGCCAGCGCCGGCAGCAGCAGGCTGTGCATTACCGCCTCAGTGCATGTCAGACGAACGGTGCCGCTCACCACCTGCTCGCCACTGGTCATGGCGATGCGCGCAGCATCCAGCGCCTGCTCGGCCCGTTCGGCCTGCTCGGCCAGGGCCTGGGCGGTGTCGGTCGGCAGGTAGCCCTTGCGGCTCTTGACGAACAGTGCGGTGCCCAGTGCCGACTCAAGCCGGCGAATCGAACGGAACACGGTCGAAACATCGACCTTGAGCAGTTCGGCGGCCTTGGCCAGTGAGCGCCCGCGCTCCAGGGCCAGGACCAGGGAGAGGTCGGCGTGGGTGATCTGATATTGCATTGGTGCACGCTCTACTTGCCGAAATGCCAATGTCTGTTGCGTTGAGGCCATTTTATAGTGGAACTGCCCCCGGGAATCAATGCGCCCGGTCGGGTAACCAATCCCCACGATGGGAAAGTTAAAAAAACAACAGCTGCAACCATCGTCGCCCGTGAGGCGCCAGCCGTATCCCCACATCGCCGCAGCACATCAAAGGATGTACACCATGACGTCGGTCACCCCGTGCGCCAGTTCTTCCAGCGAGATGAAAGACTTCCTCCAGGCCCATCCGGACACTCAGTACGTCGATCTGCTGATCTCCGACATGAATGGCGTGGTACGTGGCAAGCGCATCGAGCGGGCCAGCCTGCACAAGGTGTACGAAAAGGGGATCAACCTGCCGGCATCGCTGTTCGCCCTGGATATCAATGGCTCGACCGTGGAAAGCACAGGGCTTGGGCTGGACATCGGCGATGCCGACCGGATCTGCTACCCGATCCCCGGCACGCTCTGCAACGAACCCTGGCAGAAGCGCCCGACTGCCCAGTTGCTGATGACCATGCACGAGCTCGAGGGCGAGCCGTTCTTCGCCGACCCACGCGAAGTGCTGCGCCAGGTGGTGAGCAAGTTCGATGACCTGGGCCTGGACATCTGCGCCGCGTTCGAGCTGGAGTTCTACCTGATCGACCAGGACAACCTCAACGGTCGTCCGCAGCCGCCGCGCTCGCCCACTTCGGGCAAGCGTCCGCAGTCGACCCAGGTCTACCTCATCGACGACCTCGACGAATATGTCGACTGCCTGCAGGACATGCTGGAAGCGGCCAAGGAGCAGGGCCTGCCGGCCGATGCCATCGTCAAGGAAAGCGCGCCCGCGCAGTTCGAAGTCAACCTGCACCACGTTGCCGATCCGCTGAAGGCGTGCGACTACGCGATCCTGCTCAAGCGCCTGGTCAAGAACGTCGCCTACGACCATGAAATGGACACCACGTTCATGGCCAAGCCTTACCCAGGCCAGGCGGGCAATGGCCTGCACGTGCACATTTCGCTGCTCGACAAGAAGACTGGCAAGAACATCTTTGCCCATGACGACCCACTGCAAAGCGATGCTCTGCGCCATGCCATTGGTGGCGTGCTGGAGACCATGCCGGCGTCGATGGCCTTCCTGTGCCCGAACGTCAACTCGTACCGTCGCTTTGGCGCCCAGTTCTACGTGCCGAATGCGCCGAGCTGGGGGTTGGACAACCGTACCGTAGCGGTTCGCGTGCCGACCGACAGCAGTGAAAACGTGCGCATCGAGCACCGTGTAGCGGGCGCCGACGCCAACCCTTACCTGATGCTCGCGGCAGTTCTCGCGGGGATCCACCATGGCTTGACCAGCAAGGCCGAGCCTGGCGCGCCGATTGAAGGCAACTCGTACGAACAGCTGGAGCAAAGCCTGCCGAACAACCTGCGCGACGCCTTGCGCGCGCTGGATGACAGTGAAGTCCTCAACCAATATATAAGCCCGGACTACATCGATATCTTCGTGGCCTGCAAGGAAAGTGAGCTGGCCGAGTTCGAAGTATCGATCTCCGACCTCGAGTACAACTGGTACCTGCACACGGTGTAAGCCCATGAGCGCAATTGCGGTCCCCTTGATCGGTGTCAGCGCCTGCCGTCAGCAGGTGGGGAAGAACTCGTCGCACACGGTGGGCGACAAGTATGTCGAGGCGGCCGGCTTTGCCGGGCTCCCGCTTATCCTGCCGGCCCGCGACGGGGGCAGCGACACGCAGGCGTTGCTGGCACGGCTCGATGGCATTCTTTTTACCGGCTCGCCTTCAAATGTCGAGCCGCATCATTACAATGGCGCCCCCAGCGCGGAAGGTACCCGGCACGATCTTGCACGTGACCGCCTGACCTTGCCGCTGTTGCAGGCGGCCATTGCCGCCGGCGTGCCGGTGTTCTGTATCTGTCGTGGTTTCCAGGAGTTGAACGTGGCCCTAGGCGGCAGCTTGCACCAGCGCGTGCACGAACTGCCGGGCTACCTGGACCACCGTGAACCTGAGGACGCACCCCTGGAGGTGCAATACGGCCCTCGTCATCCCGTCGGCATTGCGCCTGGCGGGGTATTCGAGCGCCTGGGCCTGGCTGCGCAGTTCGAGGTCAACTCGCTGCACAGTCAGGGCATCGACCGCCTGGCCCCGGGCCTGCGCGTCGAGGCAAGGGCCCCGGATGGCCTGATCGAAGCGGTGTCGATGCCTGACGCGCCTGGCTTTGTGCTTGGCGTGCAGTGGCACCCGGAATGGCGTTTTGCCGACAACCCGGTCTCCACACGCCTGTTCCAGGCGTTCCGCGAGGCCTGCATTGCCCATGCTGCACGGTAGGGTCGTTACCCGAAGGTCTTGGATGACTGATACCGATACGCAAGCTTTCAATGAGTGAAAGCGCCTTGTTCGCAGGGCCTGTGACAACAATTCCAATAGTTACGGCAAATACTCATGAGCGATTACACAGAAGCTGGCCGCCCACCCGATGTGGCCGATTCAGGCAGCACTCAGCGCAGCAAAGGCTTGGCAAAAGGCCGTCTTGGCCTGCTGGCCAGCGTGGTGCTGGGCATTTCGACTATCGCCCCGGTCTACACCTTGACCGGTGCCCTTGGCCCCACCGTGCGGGAGGTCGGCGAGCACCTTCCGGCCGTCTTCATCGTCGGCTTCCTGCCCATGCTGCTGGTCGCCCTGGGCTACCGTGAGCTGAACGCGGCGGAGCCGGACAGCGGTACTTCGTTCACCTGGTCGGCCCGCGCCTTTGGCCCGATGATCGGCTGGATCGGTGGCTGGGGGCTGGTTGTTGCCACCACCATCGTGTTGTCCAACCTGGCCGGGGTGGCCGTTGATTTCTTTTATCTGTTCCTGGCTCAGATCACCGGTAACCAGGCGTTGGCTGCCTTGGCGGATAACCTGCTGATCAACATCACCACCTGTTGCGTGTTCATCGCCATGGCGGTGTGGATCTGTTGTCGCGGCATGGCTACCACCATGAACGTGCAATATGGTTTGGTGGCCTTGCAACTGCTGGTGCTGATCGGCTTTGCCTTCGCCGCCTTCAGTGAGACCACCGCGCCAGCGCCGCTGGAGTTCGACCTGGCCTGGTTCAACCCCTTCGGCGTGGAGTCGTTCTCGGCCTTTGCCGCCGGCCTGTCGTTGTCGATCTTCATCTTTTGGGGGTGGGACGTGTGCCTGACCGTCAGTGAAGAATCGATCGGCAGCGACGAGGTGCCGGGCAAAGCGGCGACCTGGACCGTGCTGCTGATTCTTGGTCTGTACCTGCTCACCGCCATCGCCACCCTGCAATTCGCGGGGATCAGCGAGCAAGGGCTGGGACTGAACAACCCGCGTATCCAGGAGAACGTCTTTGCCCACCTGGCCGGGCCAGTCATGGGGCCGCTGGCGATCCTGATGTCCATCGCCGTGCTGGCCAGCACCGCCGCTTCGCTGCAGTCGACCTTCGTCTCTCCGGCGCGCACGCTGCTCGCTATGGGTTACTACGGTGCGGTGCCAGAGCGCTTTGCCAAGGTTTGCCCGCGTTCGCAGACGCCACGTTACGCAACCATCTGTGCCGGCGTTGCCGCAGGCCTGTTCTACGTGACCATGCGTACCCTCAGCGAAAACGTGCTGGCGGACACCATCACCGCCCTGGGCATGATGATCTGCTTCTACTATTCGCTGACCGCGTTTGCCTGCGTGTGGTATTTCCGCCACAGCCTGTTCGACAGCCTGCGCCACTTCTGCATGCGCGGCCTGTGCCCCCTGTTGGGTGGTGTGATCCTGTCGGTGATCTTCGTGCGCACCGCCATCGACAGCGCGTCGCCGGATTTCGGCAGTGGCTCGCATGTGGCTGGCGTAGGATTGGTGTTCGTGATTGCGGCGATCATTTCGGCACTGGGGATAGTGCTGATGATGCTGTCGCGGATGCGCGCGCCGGCTTACTTCCTGGGGGCTACCCTGCGACAGCAGGCGACTCTGCAGCTGCAGGAATAATGCTGGGTGGGGCGCGTTGCGCCCCAACACCCCGCGGTAGGCGCGGCCTTGTGTCGCGAAAGGGCCGCAAAGCGGCCCCAACTGTCTCTATCTTCAGCCGATCAACTGCTTGAGCAATGCCCCGTGCCGATCCTGCTGCTTGCTCAACAGCAAACGGTTCGAGCGGAACACGGCCTTCAACTCCTCCAGCGCCACATCGAAGTCGTCGTTGATGATGACGTACTCGTACTCGTCGTAGTGCTGCATCTCGCTGACGGCCTCTTTCATGCGGCCGGCAATGATCTCATCGCTGTCCTGCCCACGCCCGTCCAGACGCTGGCGCAGCGCCTCCAGGTTGGGTGGCAGGATGAAGATCGAACGGGCTTCGGGCATCAGCTCGCGCACCTGACGGGCGCCTTGCCAGTCGATTTCCAGAATCAGGTCATCGCCCCGGTCCAGCACTTGCTGCAGCGTGCTACGCGAGGTGCCGTAGAAGTTGCCGAACACTTCGGCGTGTTCAAGGAAGTCGTTCTTGTCGATCAGCGCCTTGAATTCGTCATGGCTGACGAAGTGGTAGTTGACGCCGTGCTCCTCGCCCGGGCGTTTGCCGCGCGTGGTGTGCGAGACAGAAACGCTGACGCGTTTGTCGTCCTTGATCAGGGCGTTGACCAGGCTGGTCTTGCCGGCACCTGACGGGGCCGAGACGATATATAGGGTGCCGCTGCTGTGGTTCATGGTAGGGGTGGCCTTACTCGATGTTCTGTACTTGTTCACGCATCTGTTCGATCAGTACCTTCAGGTTGACCGCCGCTTGCGTGCTACGCGGGTCGAAGGCCTTGGAGCCCAGGGTATTGGCCTCGCGGTTGAGCTCCTGCATGAGGAAGTCCAGGCGCCGGCCAGCGGCCCCACCGGACTTGAGCACCCGGCGTACTTCATTGACGTGGGTGCTGAGGCGGTCCAGCTCCTCGGCAACGTCACTCTTTTGTGCCAGCAGCACCATCTCCTGCTCAAGCCGTTGCGGGTCGAGCTCGGCCTTGAGGTCGCCGAAGCGGTCGATGATCTTCTGCCGTTGTGCGGCCAGCATCTGCGGTACCAGGGCACGCAGGGTGGTGACCTCGGTGGCCATGCTGTCCAGCCGCTCGTTGATCAGGCGTGCCAGCTCCTGGCCTTCGCGCAGGCGCCCGGCCTTCAATTCGGCCAGGGCCTCGTCGAACAGTGCCACGGCTTCGGCATTGAGCGCCTGCGGATCGCTGGCGTCGGCCACCAGCACGCCCGGCCAGGACAACACTTCCAGCGGGTTGAGCGGCGCCGGCTGCTTGATCAGGCCGGCCACTTCTTCGGCGGCGGCAACCAGTTGCGCGGCACGCTCGCGGTCGACCTTCAGTGGTTTGCCGTTGCTGTCTTCGTGCAGGCGCAAGGTGCATTCGACCTTGCCGCGCGACAGGCCTTGGCGCAGACCCTCACGCACGGCGCCTTCCAGGTCGCGCAGGGCGTCGGGCAGGCGCAGGTGAGGTTCAAGGTAGCGGTGGTTGACCGAGCGCAGTTCCCAGACCAGGGTGCCTTGGCTGCCTGCGCGCTCGACACGAGCAAAAGCGGTCATGCTGTGCACCATGGGGAGTACCTCGCGTAGATGATGTGAACGGGAAAGCCTTTCGGCTGCAAGGCGCAGGATTGTAGCGCAGTGCGCCCTTGGCGCCCAATCCGCCCATGTTACAGAGCCCTCATCGGCCGGTGGGAAAAGGCGACAGGCTGTGCGCGGCCCGACAATAAGCATGTCCTCACCGGGCTACGGGCTTTATAATGCCGGGCAGATTCAAAGTCCCAGTACAGGTATCCCAGATGAAACGTCCAAGTGGTCGCGCCGCCGATCAGCTCCGCTCGATCCGCATCACCCGCAACTACACCAAGCACGCCGAAGGGTCGGTACTGGTCGAGTTCGGTGACACCAAGGTCATCTGCACGGTCAGCGTTGAAAACGGCGTACCGCGCTTCCTCAAAGGCCAGGGCCAAGGCTGGCTGACCGCCGAGTACGGCATGCTGCCGCGCTCCACCGGTGAGCGTAACCAGCGCGAAGCCAGCCGTGGCAAGCAGGGTGGTCGCACCCTGGAAATCCAGCGCCTGATCGGCCGCTCGCTGCGCGCCGCGCTGGACATGAGCAAGCTGGGTGACATCACCCTGTACGTCGACTGCGATGTGATCCAGGCCGATGGCGGCACCCGCACCGCGTCGATCACCGGCGCCATGGTCGCCTTGGTCGATGCCCTGGCAGTGATCAAGAAACGGGGTGGCCTGAAGGGCGGCAATCCGCTCAAGCACATGATCGCCGCCGTATCGGTGGGCATGTACCAGGGCGAAGCCGTACTCGACCTGGACTATCTGGAAGACTCCGCTGCCGAGACCGACCTGAACGTGGTCATGACCAGTGCCGGTGGTTTCATCGAAGTGCAGGGCACTGCAGAGGGTGCGCCGTTCCAGCCCGAAGACTTCAACGCCATGCTGGCGCTGGCGCAGAAGGGCATGAACGAGATCTTCGAACTGCAGCAGGTCGCTCTGGCCGACTGATTGATCCTGCAGGTATGAAAAAGCCGACTTCGATGTCGGCTTTTTCGTATCTGAACAGTGCTCAGATGGTCAACGTCCAGTCATAGTCGACGATCAGCGGCGCATGCTGCGAGAAGCGCGGCTGACGCGGCAGGCGGGCATTGCGCACGAAGCGGCGCAGGCCCGGGGTGAGGATCTGGTAGTCGAACCGGTAGCCCAGGTTGAGCATCTCGGCCTGCTCGTTGTCCGGCCACCAGCTGTACTGGTCACCTTCACGGCTGACTTCGCGCAGGGCATCCACATAGCCCATGTCGCCAGTGATCGCATCCATCCAGGCACGCTCAGGCGGCAGGAAGCCTGGCGACTGCTGGCTGTCACGCCAGTTCTTGATGTCGAGCTTCTGCTGCGCCACGTAGAACGAGCCGCAATAGATGTACTCACGACGCTTGCGCCGCTGCTTGTCCAGGTACTTGGCGAAGTCGTCCATCAACTTGAACTTCTGGTTCAAGTCGTCGTCGCCGTTCATGCCCGAAGGCAATAGCAGGCTGGCAATACTGACTTTGTCGAAATCTGCTTGCAGATAACGCCCGTAGCGGTCGGCTGTCTCGAAGCCCAGGCCGGTGATGACTGCCTTGGGCTGCATGCGCGAATACAGTGCCACGCCACCTTGGGCGGGTACCTCCGCGTCGCAGGCATAAAGGAAATAGCCATCGAGCTGGAAAGCTGGGTCGTCGAGTTCAAAGGCCGAGGCGCGGGTATCCTGAAGGCAGATGACGTCGGCATTCTGGGCTTGCAACCAGCTGAGCAATCCACGCTCGGCTGCAGCCTGAATGCCATTTACGTTCACACTGATGATCCGCATAAATGGCCCCAAAAATCTCGTGCGTGTATGATACCCGAGCTCAACCCATTTAGCTAAATCCGTGGTGTCCGGGACTTTCCATGCAGCCGTATCAGCGCGACTTCATCCGTTTTGCCATCGATCGCGGCGTTCTGCGCTTCGGTGAATTCACCCTGAAATCGGGGCGTACCAGCCCGTATTTCTTCAATGCCGGCCTGTTCAACACAGGTTCTGCCCTGGCTCAGCTGGGGCGTTGCTACGCGGCGGCCATCGTCGACAGCAAGATCCCGTTCGACGTACTGTTCGGCCCGGCCTACAAGGGTATCCCGCTGGCTGCGGCCACCGCCGTGGCCCTGGCCGAGCAACATCAGCTGGACGTGCCGTGGTGCTTCAACCGCAAGGAAGCCAAGGATCACGGCGAAGGCGGCAGCCTGGTCGGCGCGCCACTGGCCGGTGACGTCCTGATCATCGATGACGTGATCACCGCTGGCACTGCCATCCGCGAGGTCATGCAGATCATCAATGCCCAGCAGGCCAAGGCCGCTGGCGTGCTGATCGCGCTCAACCGCGAAGAGCGCGGCAATGGCGAACTGTCGGCGATCCAGGAAGTGGAGCGTGACTTCGGTATCCCGGTAGTCAGCATCGTTTCGCTGACCCAGGTGCTGGAGTTCCTGGCCGATGATCCGCAGCTCAAGCAGCATCTGCCGGCGGTCGAGGCCTATCGGGCGCAGTACGGGATCTGATTGCGGCTCGGTAATGAAAAAGGCGACCTTCGGGTCGCCTTTTTTATCTGTTGCCTTTTACGGCCCTATCGTCGGCAAGCCGGCGATAGGGCCAGTGCAGGCGATCAGCGTGGCTTGCGGTTGCTGATCAAGGTGCCCACGCCGCTGTCGGTGAAGATCTCCAGCAGCACCGCATTCGGCACGCGGCCGTCGATGATGTGCGAGCTGTTCACGCCACCCTGGACCGCTTCCAGCGCGCACTTGATCTTCGGCAGCATGCCGCCGTAGATGGTGCCGTCGGCGATCAGTTCGTTCACCTGCTCGGTGGTCAGGCCGGTCAGGACCTGGCCTTGCTTGTCCATCAGGCCGGCGATATTGGTCAGCAGCATCAGCTTCTCGGCTTTCAGTGCCTCGGCCACCTTGCCGGCCACCAGGTCGGCGTTGATGTTGTACGACTCACCGTTGGCACCCACGCCGATTGGCGCGATCACCGGGATGAAGTCGCCTTTGACCAGCATGTTCAGCAGGTCGGTGTTGACGCTGACCACTTCGCCGACGTGGCCGATGTCGATGATTTCCGGCTGGGTCATCTCCGGCGTCTGGCGGCTCACGGTGAGCTTCTTGGCGCGGATCAGCTCCGCGTCCTTGCCGGTCAGGCCGATGGCGCTGCCGCCGTGGCGGTTGATCAGGTTGACGATGTCCTTGTTGACCTGGCCACCCAGCACCATTTCAACCACGTCCATGGTCGCCGCGTCGGTGACACGCATGCCGTCGATGAAGTGGCTTTCGATCGACAGGCGCTTGAGCAGGTCGCCGATCTGAGGGCCACCACCGTGCACGACCACCGGGTTGATGCCCACGGCCTTCATCAGCACGATGTCACGGGCAAACCCGGTCTTGAGCTCCTCGCTCTCCATCGCGTTGCCGCCGTACTTGATCACCAGGGTCTTGCCGACAAAACGGCGAATGTAAGGCAGTGCTTCGGACAAAACCTCGGCTACATGGGAAGCGGCATCGCGATCGAGGGTCATGCAGGGCTCCTGTAAGGAACAGATAGTCGGTCAGAACGGCAGTTGCAGCTCAGGGGCAACCCGCAGCAACTGGGCGCGGAAAACATCCTTGATACGTTGCAACTCGGCGTCGCTTTCGGCCTCGAAGCGCAGCACCAGCACCGGCGTGGTGTTGGAGGCGCGAACCAGGCCCCAGCCCTGGGCATAGTCGACCCGCACACCGTCGATGGTGGTCAGGCTGGCTTGGCCCCAGTCGGCGTCGCGTTGCAGTGCATCAATGATGCTGAATTTACCCTCGTCGGTCACATCAATATTGATTTCCGGCGTGGAAATGTCGTTCGGGAATGCGGCAAACAGGCTTTCGGCGTCCTGGCCAGCCTTGCTGAGGATCTCCAGCAGGCGTGCGGCGCTGTAGATACCGTCGTCGAAACCGTACCAGCGCTCCTTGATGAAGATGTGCCCGCTCATCTCGCCGGCCAGCAGCGAACCTGTCTGCTTCATCTTCTTCTTGATCAACGAGTGACCAGTCTTCCACATCAAGGCGCGGCCGCCGTGTTGTTCGATCAGCGGTGTCAGGCGGCGGGTGCATTTGACGTCGAAGATGATCTCGGCCCCCGGGTTACGCGCCAGCACGTCCTGCGCGAACAGCATCAGCAGGCGGTCGGGGTAAACGATGCTGCCGGTGTTGGTCACCACACCGACGCGGTCACCGTCGCCGTCGAAGGCCAGGCCGATATCGGCACCGGTTTGCTTGACCTTGGCGATCAGGTCTTCAAGGTTTTCAGGCTTGCCCGGGTCCGGGTGGTGGTTGGGGAAGTTGCCATCCACCTCGCAGAACAGTGGGATGACTTCGCAGCCCAAGGCTTCGATCAGCTGCGGCGCGATAACGCCGGCAGCGCCGTTGCCGCAGTCCACCACCACCTTGAGCTTTTTCGCCAGCTTCACGTCAGCGACGATCTGCTGGAAGTAGCGCTCGAGGATCTCGACCTTTTCCACACTGCCTTCGCCACGGGTCAGGTCGTTGGTTTTCAGGCGAGTCAGCAGGGCCTGGATCTGTTCGTTGGCCAAGGTATCGCCAGCGATCACGATCTTGAAACCGTTGTAATCCGAAGGGTTGTGGCTACCGGTGAGCATCACGCCGGACTTGCCGGCCAGGACATTGGCAGCGAAATACAGCGCCGGGGTCGGCACCAGACCGACGTCGCTGACCTGGCAACCGGCATCGGCCAGGCCTTTGATCAGTTGCTCGACCAGCATCGGGCCGGACAGGCGGCCGTCGCGGCCGACGGAAATCTGCGGCTCGCCTTGGGCGAGCGTCTGCGCGCCAATGGCGCGGCCGATCCAGTAGGCGGTTTCGGCGTGCAGGGTCTTGCCGACCACGCCGCGGATGTCATAGGCGCGGAAGATGCTGTCGGGCAGTGCGGGGACCAGGTGGGCCATGTCGTTCATCTCTGGAAGCTCCATTAGTCAAAGGCTTTCTGGGCAGGCGCAAACTGAACGCTTGGACGGTGGTTTCATCAGAGAGTTCGCCATCCATGGCCTGAACGGTCGCCGGTCGGCTCAGTGGCTGCCGGAATGGCCGAAGCCGCCGGTGCCGCGCTGGCTTTCATCGAAGGCCTCGACGACTTCAAAATGCGCTTGCACTACCGGTACCAGCACCAGCTGAGCGATGCGCTCGCCAACGGCGATGGTGAATGGCGTGTTGCCACGGTTCCAGCACGACACCATCAGCTCGCCCTGGTAATCCGAGTCGATCAGGCCGACCAGGTTGCCCAGCACGATGCCATGCTTATGGCCCAGACCCGAGCGCGGCAGGATCATCGCGGCCAGGCCCGGGTCGCCGATGTAGATCGACAGGCCGGTAGGAATCAGCAGGGTCTGCCCCGGCTCCAGGACGGTGTCCTCTTTGAGCAGGGCGCGCAGGTCCAGGCCGGCGGAGCCAGGGGTGGCGTATTGCGGCAGCGGAAATTCACTGCCCAGGCGTGGGTCGAGGATCTTGGCTTGAAGAGCGTGCATGTAACTTATTGAACCTGGTTGAGCCGTTCGGCGATGAAGGCGACCAGTTGCCGGGCAATCTTGCCTTTGCTGGTCTGCGCGAAGAGGGTTTGATGCTGCTGGCGGTCGATCACGGTCAGGGCATTTTCCTCGCTGTTGAAGCCGATGCTGGGGTTGGCCACATCATTGGCGACGATCAGGTCGAGGTTCTTGTCCTTGAGCTTGCGCGTGGCGTAATCGAGCAAATGTTCGGTCTCGGCGGCGAAGCCGACGCTGAACGGGCGGTCGGTGCGGCCAGCGATGGTGGCAAGGATATCGGGATTGCGCACCATCTGCAGCAGCATGCCGTCGGCGGTCGTAGGATCTTTCTTGAGCTTCTGTGTGGCAACGACCTCCGGGCGGTAGTCCGCGACCGCTGCCGAGGCGATGAACAGGTCGCACGGCATGGCCGCCTCGCAGGCTGCGAGCATGTCCCGCGCGCTGACCACGTCGATCCGGTTGACCCGGTCAGGGGTCTGCAGGTGCACAGGGCCGGTGACGAGGGTCACCCGGGCACCCGCTTCTGCGGCCGCCTCGGCCAGCGCGAAGCCCATCTTCCCGGAGCTATGATTGGTGATGTAACGCACCGGGTCGATGTTTTCCTGGGTTGGCCCGGCGGTGATCAGCACATGTTTGCCGGTGAGCGCCTGGCGCTTGAAGCTCTCGGCGGCGCACCAGGCCAGGTCGGTGGCTTCGAGCATGCGGCCAAGGCCCACGTCGCCGCAGGCCTGGCTGCCGGAAGCCGGCCCGAACACCTGGATGCCACGGGTCTTGAGCAGGTCGAGGTTGGCCTGGGTCGCCGGGTCGCGCCACATGGCCTGGTTCATGGCCGGGGCCACTGCCACGGTGGCGTCGGTGGCCAGTACCAGGGTAGTCAGCAAGTCGTCGGCCATGCCTTGGGCCATGCGGGCCATGAGGTCGGCGGTGGCGGGGGCGATCAGCACCAGGTCGGCCCATTTGGCCAGTTCGATGTGGCCCATGGCCGCTTCGGCGGCAGGGTCGAGCAGATCCATGTGTACCGGGTGGCCGGACAGCGCCTGCAGGGTCAGCGGGGTGATGAATTCAGCACCACCACGGGTCATGACGACGCGCACTTGCGCGCCGTGCTCCAGGAGTCGGCGAATCAGCTCGGCGCTCTTGTAGGCGGCAATGCCGCCCCCGACGCCGAGAACGATGCGCTTGCGATACAGCCGCTGCATAGGCTTGCCTTTTTCCAGAGAGAGCGGGCAGCGACGAACAGGATTGCCTGCGGCAGAACGTCGCATGTACGAGGCGAAATAGATTAACACAGGGCCTAAACGTGTCGCAGCAGGGCGCAAAGGAGATGCAATGAAGATAAGCGAGTGGCCAGCCGAGGAGCGGCCCAGGGAAAAGTTGATGCAGCGCGGGGTGGGCAGCCTTTCGGATGCCGAATTGCTGGCCGTGTTTCTCGGCTCTGGCGTGCGGGGCCACAACGTCGTGGAGCTGGCGCGGGGGTTGCTCGTCAAGTTCGGCGGCTTGCGCCAGTTGCTTGAAGCTGACAGGGACGCATTCGTGGGGGCGCTCGGGCTTGGGCCGGTGCGGTATGGCCAATTGCAGGCGCTGCTGGAGATCGGGCGGCGCAACCTTGCCACATCGATCGAGCGCGACTGCGCTCTGGAGAGCCCTTTTGCGGTGCGCAGATACCTGAAAGCCATGCTGCGTCATGAGCCTAGCGAAGTTTTTGGCTGCCTGTTTCTGGATAGCAAACACCGGCCGTTGGCTTTCGAAATCCTGTTCAGAGGGACGATCGACCGGGCCAGCATCTACCCGCGGGAAGTGGTGCGCCGTGCGTTGATGCACAACGCTGCGGCGTTGATCCTTTGCCACAACCATCCTTCGGGCAACAGTGAGCCGAGCCAGGACGACGTGCACATGACGCTTGCATTGAAGCAGGGGTTGGCGCTGATCGATGTGCGGGTGCTCGATCACATCATCGTGGGTGATGGGGAGCCGCTGTCGATGGTGGAGCAGGGGTGGATTGTCGCTTAGTGGCTGCCTTTTTGCAGGCTCGACCAATCTCCGGCAAGCCGGCATTTGGTCGAGCCTGCAAAGCCAGGGTTCAGCGCTTCACCGAAACCTTGCTGAAATCCAGCCGCCCGAACGGGCTTGCCTGGTAACCCTCGACGCCCTCGCGCAACAGCGCTGCCGCCGTCGGATGCGCCAGCGGTACCCACAGCGCCTGCTGCTGGATCAGCGTCTGCGCCTGCTGGTACAACCGGCTGCGTACGCTCTGGTCGTTGGTGGTACGCCCTGCACTGATCAACTGGTCCAGCCGGCTGTCGCAGAACCGCGCGAAGTTGGTCCCCGACTTTACCGCCGCACAGGAAAACTGCGGGCTGAGGAAGTTGTCCGGGTCGCCGTTGTCGCCGGCCCAGCCCATGAACAGCAGGTCATGCTCGCCAGCCTTGGCCCGACGGATCAGCTCACCCCATTCGATCACGCGGATTTCGGCCTTGATGCCGATCTTGGCCAGGTCTGCCTGGAGCATCTGCGCGCCCAGGCTTGGGTTGGGGTTGAGCAGGCTGCCCGACGGGCGGGTCCAGATCGTGGTGCTGAACCCTTCTGCGTAACCGGCCTTGCTCAGCAGCGCCTTGGCTCGCTTGAGATCCAGCGGGTAGCCGGGCAGGTCCTTGGCATAGCTCCAGGTGTTGGGCGGGTAGGGGCCGTTGGCGGCGGTGGCGGTGCCTTCGAAAACGGCCTTGAGGTAGGCCTGCTTGTCGAAGGCCAGGTTGATCGCCTGGCGCACTTCGGGTTTGTCCAGCGGCGGGCGCTCGCTGTTGATGGCAACGAAGGCCGTCATGAAGGCCGGCGTCGAGGCGACCTTGAGGTTACCGTCCTTGCCTGCTTCAGCAATGTCCAGGGGCTTGGGTGACAGTGCCACCTGGCATTCACCACGCTTGAGCTTCTGCAGGCGTACGTTGGCATCGGTAGTGATGGCGAAGATCAGTGGGTCGACCGCAGGCTTGCCATCGAAGTAGTCAGGGTTGGCGCGGTAGCGCACCACGGCGTCCTTCTGGTAGCGCTGGAAGACGAACGGGCCGGTGCCGATCGGCTGGCTATTGAGCTTCTCCGGGGTGCCTGCCTTGAGCAGTTTGTCGGCGTACTCGGCGGAGTAGATCGAAGCAAAGCCCATGCTCAAGGTGGCCAGGAAGGTCGCATCGGGGTGGGTCAGGGTGAAGCGTACGCTGTTCGGCTCCGGCGCCTCGATCGACTTGATCAGGCTGCCCAGTTGCAGTGATTGGGCGTGCGGGTAGCCACCCGGTGCGGTCTTGTGCCAGGCGTGGGCGGGGTAGAGCATGCGCTGGAAGCTGAATAGCACATCGTCGGCATCGAGGGCGCGGGTTGGCTTGAAATAAGGCGTGGAGTGGAATTTGACCCCTTCACGCAGCTTGAAGTCGTACACCAGGCCGTCAGCCGACACTGTCCAGCTTTGCGCCAGGCTGGGGACGACCTTGCCTTGGCCTGCGTCGAACTCGACCAGGCGGTTCATCAGTACGTCGGCCGAGGCGTTGGTGGTGGTCAGCGAGTTGTACTGGACCACGTCGAAGCCCTCGGGGCTGGCTTCGCTGCAGACGCTCAGTGGCGCGGCCTGGGCGATGCCGGCAGCAAGCAGGGAGGTGAGCATTAAGGAAAGGGCGGCGGCACGCATCGTGACTCCTTGGCTGTCAGTGGCCCATCTGCCAGTGCAGTCTGGAAACGTCCTACCCTAGTGTGCGCATCAGGAAATGACCACCCTCTTTTTCTACCGGCTGGCGACGAGTGGTCGACAGTTCGCCGGGCTAGCCGCTATGCTGCTCGCGCACGATTTGTCTCCGACAGATGCTCATCAGCAGTTGTTGCAATGCAGTCTTTCTGGTATAAAGCAGCGCTCTTTTCTAGGGGCTCGGCCTGTCGCATCAGCGGATCCGGTCGGTAAGACCTCCAGAATCACGGCGCCTGGCGCCAAAGACTGAGAGATTAAGCGGCCAACCCATGCCGGGTTGGGCATGTGGTTTTAGAGGGCTGAGTCATGTCGAGAGTCTGTCAAGTTACTGGTAAGGGTCCAGTAACCGGGAACAACATTTCCCACGCAAACAACAAAACCCGTCGTCGTTTCCTGCCGAACCTGCAGCACCACCGTTTCTGGGTTGAATCCGAGAACCGTTTCGTGCGTCTGCGCGTATCTGCCAAAGGCATGCGCGTCATTGACAAGCGTGGTATCGACGTAGTGCTGGCCGAGCTGCGTGCTCGCGGCGAAAAGTTCTAAGGAGAACGTCATGCGTGAATTGATCCGTCTGGTTTCGAGTGCTGGCACTGGCCACTTCTACACCACCGACAAGAACAAGCGCACCACCCCGGACAAAATCGAGATCAAGAAATACGATCCCGTTGTTCGCAAGCACGTGGTGTACAAGGAAGCCAAGATCAAGTAATTGATCGGCGACCTGAAAAAACCCGCATCCGAAAGGACGCGGGTTTTTTTTTACGTGGATGCCAACAAGAAAGGGGCTCCGTCTGGAGCCCCTTTCTTGTAGCGATCAGCAGTGGGTATCAGCTGATGTGCAGGCCGTCGATGGTACCGCCAGCGTCGACACGGATCATCACCCTGTCGGAGCGTATGTCCTTGCTGGTGATGTCGTGTGGGCCGGCGGCGGTCGTCAGGCCGGTCAGCTCGAGGATGTAAGGCTTGACGCTTTCTACATACTGCGAGCCAATCACGTGACGAGCGGCGCCGAGGATGTCGGTAGTCATGATGATTCTCCCTGGATTGTCCTGAATTGGACGCTGCAAGGATCACGCTCTTGGCTTGCCGGGCTGTGGTAATTAATCACCACGCCGGCGTCGCACTCATTTCTGCTCGAACATCACATAAATCTTGCGGCACGGCTCCAGCACTTCCCAGGTGCCCTTGAAGCCGGCCGGAATGACAAACCGATCACCGGCACGCAGGGTCTTGGCGCCGCCATCCGGGTCGCGCAGTACCGAAACGCCCTGCACGATCTCGCAGTATTCATGCTCGGTGTAGTTCACTGTCCACTGCCCGACCTCACCTTCCCAGACACCTGCGGCGAACTGTCCGCACGGGGTGGAATAATGGTTGTAGACAGCCTGGTCCGGCTCGCCCTTGAGGATTTTTTCTGCCGCGGGACGGTAGCGTTCAGCCTCGGTGAGGACTTGGGCGAAGTCGATGATGCTGGCGATGTTCATGGTGCAGCTCCTATTTTTGTTTAATAAAATGCACATCAGTAGGCTTTTAGGCCTTATGTGTCAAATATATTGATAGTTTGCACTGGCTGGTTTAGGGTATCGCTTGCCAGTGTGCGCTTGTCGCCCGGCCAGAATTCTGACAACGCCTGTGAGTCCTCAGTGCGGCGTTGCACCTAAACAAGAGGAGGAGTTTCGTATGACCACCCTGACTCGTGCAGACTGGGAGCAACGTGCCCAGCAACTGAAGATCGAAGGACGTGCCTTCATCAACGGCGAATACACCGACGCCGCATCCGGTGAAACCTTCGACTGCCTGAGCCCGGTCGACGGACGCTTCCTGGCCAAGGTTGCCAGCTGCGACCTGGCCGATGCCAATCGCGCTGTGGAAAACGCCCGCGCAACGTTCGATTCCGGCGTCTGGTCGCAGCTGGCCCCGGCCAAACGCAAGGCCAAGCTGATCCGCTTCGCCGACCTGCTGCGCAAGAACGTCGAAGAGCTGGCGCTGCTGGAAACTCTGGACATGGGCAAGCCGATCGGCGACTCCTCCAGCATCGACGTGCCGGGCGCGGCCAATGCCATCCACTGGACCGCCGAAGCCATCGACAAGGTCTACGACGAAGTCGCGCCGACCCCTAGTGATCAGCTGGGTCTGGTTACCCGCGAAGCAGTTGGCGTGGTCGGTGCCATCGTACCGTGGAACTTCCCGCTGCTGATGGCCTGCTGGAAGATCGCACCAGCCCTGGCCACCGGTAACTCGCTGGTACTCAAGCCATCCGAGAAGTCGCCGCTGACCGCCATCCGCATTGCCCAGCTGGCCATCGAAGCCGGTATCCCGGCCGGTGTGCTGAACGTGCTGCCAGGCTACGGCCACACCGTCGGCAAGGCCCTGGCCCTGCACATGGATGTAGACACCCTGGTGTTCACCGGCTCGACCAAGATCGCCAAGCAGTTGATGGTGTATGCGGGCGAGTCGAACATGAAGCGTATCTGGCTGGAAGCCGGTGGCAAGAGCCCGAACATCGTCTTTGCCGACGCTCCGGACCTGCAAGCCGCCGCCGAAGCTGCTGCCAGCGCCATCGCTTTCAACCAGGGCGAAGTTTGCACCGCAGGTTCGCGCCTGCTGGTCGAGCGTTCGATCAAGGACAAGTTCCTGCCCATGGTGGTCGAAGCGCTCAAGGGCTGGAAGCCAGGTAACCCGCTCGATCCGCAGACCACCGTCGGTGCGCTGGTCGACACCCAGCAGATGAATACCGTGCTGTCGTACATCGACGCCGGCCACAAGGACGGCGCCAAGTTGCTGGCCGGTGGCAAGCGCACCCTGGAAGAGACTGGCGGCACCTACGTCGAGCCGACCATCTTCGACGGCGTGACCAACGCCATGAAGATCGCCCAGGAAGAAATCTTCGGCCCCGTGCTGTCGGTCATCGCCTTCGATACTGCCGAAGAAGCCATCGCCATTGCCAACGACACGCCGTATGGCCTGGCCGCTGGCATCTGGACGTCGGATATTTCCAAGGCCCACAAGACTGCCCGTGCCGTGCGCGCCGGCAGCGTCTGGGTCAACCAGTACGATGGCGGCGACATGACCGCGCCGTTCGGTGGTTTCAAACAGTCGGGCAACGGCCGTGACAAGTCGCTGCATGCACTGGAGAAGTACACCGAGCTGAAAGCGACCTGGATCAAGCTGTAAATCCAGGGGGGCTGCGCTACAGCCCCAACGACAGCCGGGCCGGTTCACACCGTCCCGGCTTTGTCGTTTCTGCCATTCAAGAATTCTGCCTGGGAGGCTGCTATGCGCTGGGGAACCTACTTTGCCGTGCTGGCATCGGTGCTGAGCGTCGGGCTCGCGCTCGGCGTGAGCATGCCGCTGGTGTCCCTGCGCCTGGAGGCCTGGGGCTACGGTAGCTTCGCCATCGGCGTAATGGCTGCGATGCCCGCGCTGGGCGTGCTGATTGGTGCCAGCCTGGCCAGCCGCCTGGCCGGCTGGGTCGGCGTGCCTTCGGCTATGCGCCTGTGCCTGTGGGGCGGGGCATTGTCGATTGGCCTGCTGGCGGTGCTGCCCAGCTACCCGCTGTGGCTGGCGCTGCGCTTGCTGATCGGCATGTCGCTGACCGTGGTGTTCATCCTTGGCGAGAGCTGGATCAACCAGTTGGTGGTCGAGCAGTGGCGTGGGCGCCTGGTGGCGCTGTATGGCAGCAGCTATGCCTTGAGCCAACTGGCAGGGCCGCTGGTGCTGGGCTTTCTCGGCTCCGACGATGACTTTGGCTTCTGGGCTGCGACCGGCCTGCTGCTGCTATCGCCCTTGCTGCTGTTGGGTCGTGGCGGCGCGCCGAGTACCGAGGCCTGCAGCGTAACCTTCAGCGACCTGTTCGCCTTCTGTCGCCGGCTGCCGGTGATCGCCTGGGCCATCGCGCTGTTCGCTGCCTTCGAGGCGATGATCCTCACCCTGTTGCCGGTGTATTGCTTGCAGCAGGGCTTCACCACCGAGCTGGCGCTGTTCATGGTCAGTACCGTGGTGGTTGGCGACGCGGTGCTGCAGTTGCCGATTGGCGCCTTGGCCGACCACATGTCGCGGCGCGCACTGTTCACCGGTTGTGCCGTGACCTTGCTGTGTTCCAGCCTGGCGATTCCGTTGCTTGTGCACACGCCGGCGATCTGGCCATTGTGGGTGCTGTTCGGGGCCAGTGCCGGTGGCCTGTTCACGTTGTCGCTGATACTGATCGGCGAGCGTTATCGGGATGATGCACTTGTGCGGGCCAATGCTCATGTGGCGCAGCTGTGGGGTATCGGCTGCCTGCTGGGGCCGTTGCTGGCCGGTGCGGGTAGCCAGTGGCTCAGTGGCCATGCGTTGCCGCTGCTGATGGCAGTTGGGGCGGCCGGGTTGGTGGTGTTGACCCGGCGGCGCGGTGCCTTCGAGCCTGCTGCCGCCTGAGGCCCTGCGCTACAGCATTTTCTCCAGCCCGACGGCCTTGCTGATCCACGCATTGAACCGCCGCCAGAGCCCGCCGGGCTCTGCCGTCAGGGTGTGCAGTTGGCCGTTGTCCTCGGTCACCCAGGCCAGCTTGTCATTCTCTAGCCTGACCTGATAACTCAGCGCAGGCGCCATGCCCTGAACGGCCAGCTCGCGGGTGTATTCGGCCAGCTCCGGGCTGTCCACCAGCACCCCGACCTCGGTATTCCACAACACCGAACGCGGGTCGAAATTGAACGAGCCGATGAAAGTCTTTCGCCGGTCGAACACGATCGCCTTGCTGTGCAGGCTGGAATCCGAACCGCCATGGAAATTCAGGCGCCCGGCACTGGGGTCACCCGGCTGGCGGCGCAACTCGAACAGCTGCACGCCGTGTTCGAGCAGCGCCCGGCGGTAGGGCGCATACCCGCCATGCACGGCCGGTACATCGGTGGCCTCCAGCGAGTTGGTCAACAGCTTGACCGACGTTCCGGCGTCCGCACGGCCGGTCAGGTACAGCAGCCCGGGCTCGCCAGGGACGAAATAGGCCGAAACCAGGATCAACTCGTGGTGCACGTTTGCCAGGTCAGGGGCCAACTGCTGGCTCATCAGCAGGTGCGGGTCTGGCTCATCGTCTGCCAGCACCTTGCTCGGTGCATCCCACAAGGCCTGGCTGTGGGCCCAGATCAGCTCATTGCGCCAAACATCCAGCCGAGGCTCCGACTGATAGGCCATCAGGCGGTCATACAGCGCCTTGCGCTGCACCCGCGCCTCGGCCAGCGACACCTCCAGGCGGTGGCGGCTGGCGCGCAGGTCGGCGGCATCCGGCAGTTGCCAGAGGAAGTCAGTCACGGGCCGGCTCAGGGCACTGTTCCAGTACTGGTCGAAGCTGTGCCCGAGCTGTTCGGCCACCGGGCCCACGCCGAGCATGTCGATGTCAGTGAAATTCAGGTTGGGCTCAGCATCGAAATACTCATCGCCCAGGTTGCGCCCGCCGACGATGGCCATGCTGTTGTCCACCAGGAACAGCTTGTTGTGCATGCGCCGGTGCTGGCGGGACAGGTTGAACAGGCGGCCCACCGCGCGCGTCACCCCCGTGCTGCGGCCCAGATGCAGTGGGTTGAATACGCGGATCTGGATGTTCGGATGGGCGTCGAGGGTGCCCATGATGGTGTCCAGGCCGTCGCTGGTGGTGTCGTCCAGCAGGATGCGCACGCGTACGCCTCGGTCGGCGGCGCGCAGCAGTTCATGGACCAGGGCCCGGGTGCTCAGGCCGTCGTGGACGATGTAGTACTGCAAGTCGATGCTGGCCTGCGCGTTGCGGATCAGCTCGGCGCGGGCACGGAAGGCCTCGTTGCTGTTGGGCAGCAGACGGAAACCGGACCGTCCTTCATAGGGTGCGGCCTGGCGCAGCACCGAGCGGCCGAAGGCTGAATCTTTAGCCGGCAGTGCCTGGCTGGTCTCGCGGGGTGTACCGACGCTGGCGCAGCCTGCAAGGCCTAGCAGCACCAGCAGCAGGGGCAGAGCTCGCTGGAGTCTCAAGTGTGGATCGTCCTGTGCGGCAAAGGCTTGAGAGGTTGGACCGTATAGGGCGGCGCAAAGTTACCCGTCGGTGTTACTTTGATCCAGTAGACGAAGGGCGGTTTCTCCCACTTTGCGCACCGCGTCCTCGATCTGCGGTGTTGGCCGCGCGGCGAAATTCATCCGCAGGCAGTGGCGGAACTTGCCTGAGGCGGAAAAGATGCTGCCCACGGCAACCTGCACGCCCTGTTCCAGTAAAGCGCGGTTCAGCCGCAACGTGTCGAAATGCTCTGGCAGCTCCACCCACAGCATGAAGCCACCCTGAGGCCGGCTGACGCGCGTGCCAGGCGGGAAGTAACGGTTTACCCAGTCGCTCATCAGGTCGCGGCCGCGCTGGTACTGGCTGCGCATGCGCCGCACATGGGGGTGGTAGTGGCCGCTGGCGATGAAATCGGCAATCGCCAACTGCGGCTGGGTGGCGGTGCTGCCGGTGCTGATGTACTTCATGTGCAGCACCCGCTCCAGATAGCGCCCTGGCGCCACCCAGCCAATGCGCAGGCCCGGGGCTAGCGTCTTGGAAAACGAACTGCACAGCAGCACGCGACCGTCGTCGTCGAACGACTTGAGGGTGCGCGGGCGGGGGTAGGTGTAGGCCAGGTCGCCATACACATCGTCTTCGAGGATGGCGACGTCATAGCGCTGGGCCAGGTTCAGCAGCGCCTTCTTGCGTGCCTCGGGCATGATGTAGCCAAGCGGGTTATTACAGCTTGGTGTGATCTGGATGAGCTTGATCGGCCATTGCTCAAGCGCCAGTTCCAGGGCTTCCAGGCTGATGCCGGTGATCGGGTCGGTGGGGATCTCCAGCGCCTTCATGCCCAGGCCTTTGAGTGTTTGCATGGCGCCGTGAAAGCTCGGCGAATCGACCGCGACAATGTCGCCCGGCTCGCACACCGCGCGGATGCTGCATGACAACGCTTCGTGGCAGCCGGTCGTCACCACCAGGTCCGCCGGGCCCAGGCGGCAGCCAGAGTCCAGCACCAGGCGGGCAACCTGCTCACGCAGAGCGAGGTTGCCATGGATGTTGTCGTAATACAGCCCCGGCATGTCCTGGCGCCGGCTGAGCTGGGCGAGGCTGCGCAACAAGGGCTTGAGGCTCGGGCTGTCGATGTCGGGCATGCCGCGGCCGAGCTGTATGACGTCTTGACGAGGTGTGCTGCGCACCAGCTCCAATACCTGTTCCCACTGCGAAATGTCCACGGGTCGCTGGGCAGGGCGGCTGACGGCGGGCAGTGCGGCGAGGTGGCGATGGTCGTTGACGAAGTAGCCGGACTTGGGGCGTGGCGACACCATGCCGTTGTCTTCCAGCAGGCGGTAGGCCTGCTGCACCGTACTCAGGCTGACCCCATGTTCCACGCTCAGGGCGCGCACCGATGGCAGGCGCTGGCCGGGGCGGTACAGGCCTTGCTCGATACGGGTGCCGAGCAGCTCGGCGAGGTTCAGGTAGAGCGTCACGGCATACTCCTGTGCTCGATTGCAAGCACGACCAGTACAGTTGCGTAGAAAATACAGCATTCAGCCGCAGATCCGCCAATTCTGTATGGGAATAATAAGCCTGTATTGAATCTGTATTGCCGGTGCTGGCAGCGCGCATGCTTTCTCCACAGTAACCACTGAATGGGAGAACGCAGCGATGGGTGGCATGAGCGATGTGCGCTTGCAACTGTTGGCCAGGGAACTGGAAGCCGGGCAGCAGGCCAAGGTGTTCAACGCCCCGCAAGGGATGGGGCGTTGGGGCCTGATGCTGCATCGCTGGCACACCCGCAGGGCGTTGCTGCAGTTGACCGATGAGCAGTTGCGCGATGTTGGGCTGAGCTGGGAGCAGGCCTTGACCGAGGGGCGTAAACCCTTTTGGAAAGACTGATCAACATGACACTGCGCGGTCCATGCAGGACCGTTCAGGTCTCAAGTCAGCTCTTTGAGCCTGTGCCACAACATCCCCAACGCCAGCAGCGGCGAGCGCAGGTGTTTGCCGCCAGGGAAGGTGATGTGTGGCACCTTGGCGAACAGGTCGAAGCGCCCGCTTTGCTGGCCGCTGATGGCTTCACCCAGCAGGCGCGCTGCCAGGTGAGTGGCGTTGAGCCCATGGCCAGAGTAGGCCTGGGCGTAATAAACATTCGGCTGGCTGGCCAGGCGGCCGACCTGTGGCAGGCGGTTGGCGCCGATGCCGATCATCCCACCCCACTGGTAATCGATGCGCACATCGGCCAGTTGCGGGAACACCTTGAGCATCTTCGGCCGCATGTAGGCGGCAATGTCCTGTGGGTCGCGCCCGGAGTAATGGCAGGCACCGCCGAACAGCAGACGGTGGTCGGCGGACAGGCGATAGTAGTCCAGCGCCACGCGCTGGTCGCACACCGCCATGTTCTGCGGCAGCAATTGGCGCGCGCGTTCCTCACCCAGCGGTTCGGTGGCGATGATGTAGCTGCCGGCTGGCAGCACTTTGCCGCCCAATTCGCGGTTGAGGCCGTTGTGATAGGCGTTGCAGCACAGCACCAGGGTTTTGGCGCGCACCCGGCCTTGGGCGGTGTGCACCTTCACTTCGGGGCCGTACTCGATGCGGCTGACCTCCGATTGCTCGTATAGCTGCACACCAAGGCGGCTGGCCACGGCCGCTTCGCCAAGCGCCAGGTTGAGCGGGTGCAGGTGCCCTGAGCCCATGTCGATCAGGCCGCCGACATAACGGTCGGAGCCGACCACGCTGTGGATATCGTCTTTATGCACCAGGCGCAGTTCGTGACGGTAGCCCAGGCTGCGCAGTTCATCGGCGTCTTCGGCGAAGCCTTGCAGCTCGCCGGGCTTGTTGGCCAGGTCGCAGTAACCCCAGGCCAGGTCGCAGGCGATGGCGTGGCGCTCGACCCGCTCACGGACGATGTCCACGGCTTCCAGGCCCATCAGCTTCATGCTGCGTACGCCTTCTTCACCGATCACCGCAAGGAACTGCTCCAGGCCGTGACCGACGCCCCGGATAAGCTGGCCGCCATTGCGCCCGCTGGCCCCCCAGCCGAGCTTGCGCGCTTCCAGCAGGATCACCGACAGGCCGCGTTCGGCCAGCTCGATGGCGGTGTTCAGGCCCGAATAGCCGCCGCCAACGATGCACACGTCGGCGCTGTGCTCGCCTTGCAGGAACGGGTGATCGGGGTGTGGCGCGCTGCTGGCGGCGTAGTAGGAGGCGGCGTGCTGCGCGCTGTGGATCATTGGCGGGTCCTGGGTATCGAGACAGAAGTGGGAGGATAAGCCGGGCTTTCGGGGTCGGGCAACCGGCCTCATTCGCGGCAAGCCGGCGATGAGGCCTATAATTCAGTCTCAATCTTCAATGTATTCCTCGCCATGTCCTGCAACCGCCACAAGATCCAGTTCCTGCGTGAACTCATCCCTTCCTTCGAATGCGAGCCCGGTTGCCACGACTGTTGTGGCCCGGTTACCACGTCAGCCGAAGAGATGGCCCGTCTGCCGCGCAAGTCGCAGGCTGAGCAGGATGCGGCGCTGCAGCGCCTGGACTGTGTGCACCTGGGGCCCAATGGCTGCACCGTGTATGAAGAAAGGCCGATGATCTGCCGCCTGTTCGGCACCACCCCGCGCATGGCCTGCCCACGCGGCCGTGGCCCGCAACAGATGGTCGAGCCGCAAGCCGAGCAGCTCGTCCACCGGTTCATCGCCACCACCCGGCAGGTGCTGGTTTAGCGTCAGTCCGGGATCGGCAGGCAGAGGCTTTCCTTCACCTCCTCCATCACGATGTAGCTCTTGGACTCGCGCACGTGCGGCAGCTTGAGCAGGATGTCGCCCAGCAGCTTGCGGTACGAGGCCATCTCCGAAATGCGTGCCTTCACCAGGTAATCGAAATCGCCCGACACCAAGTGGCATTCCAGCACGTGTGGCAGCTTGAGTACCGCGCGGCGGAACTCCTCGAACGTGTCGCCCGACTTGTAGTCCAGGCTGATTTCCACGAACACCAGCAGGCTGCCCTTCAGGTGCTGAGGGTTGAGCCGGGCGTTGTAGCCCATGATGATGCCCTCACGCTCCAGGCGGCGCACGCGCTCGGTGCAAGGGGTGGTGGAAAGCCCAACTTTCTCGCCCAGTTCGGTGAAGGAAATGCGCCCGTCATTCTGCAGGATCCGCAGGATGTTGCGGTCGATCTTGTCCAGTTCACGCTTGCTCTGGTGCTGGGTTCTCATAGGGGATGCCCCTCCGTGAAAGGCGATTTTGCCGAGAATTCTCGCCAAATATAGGCTTTTATATAGTGAATTGCACTGGGCTGTAATTTTTATACTGCGCGCATCCATGCCATATCAACAAAAATGCGGTGCGCCGCGTGCGAGGGATCAACGATGCGAGTTCTGGTACTTGGTAGCGGTGTAATCGGAACCGCCAGTGCCTATTACCTGGCCCGGCAAGGTTTTGAAGTAACTGTGGTCGATCGCCAGCCAGCGGTGGCGATGGAAACCAGCTTCGCCAACGCAGGTCAGATCTCGCCCGGCTACGCCTCGCCCTGGGCTGCTCCAGGCGTGCCGCTCAAAGCCATCAAGTGGCTGCTGGAGCGCCACGCGCCATTGGCTATCAAGCTGACCGGCGACGTTGACCAGTACCTGTGGATGGCACAGATGCTGCGCAACTGCACCGCCAGCCGCTATGCAGTGAACAAGGAGCGCATGGTGCGCCTGTCCGAGTACAGCCGCGATTGCCTCGACGAACTGCGCGCCGAAACCGGTATCGCTTACGAAAGCCGCACTTTGGGCACTACCCAGCTGTTCCGCACCCAGGCTCAGGTTGATGCTGCTGCCAAGGATATCGCTGTGCTCGAGCAGTCGGGCGTGCCCTACGAGCTGCTGGACCGTGATGGCATTGCCCGCGTCGAACCGGCCCTGGCTGGGGTCAAGGACATTCTTGCCGGCGCCCTGCGCCTGCCCAACGACCAGACCGGCGACTGCCAGCTGTTCACCACCAAGCTTGCAGAAATGGCCCTCAAGCTGGGTGTCGAGTTCCGCTTTGGCCAGGACATCCAGCGCCTGGACTTCGCCGGTGACCGAATCAATGGCGTATGGGTCGACGGCAAGCTGGAAACCGCCGATCGCTACGTGCTGGCGCTGGGCAGCTACTCGCCGCAGATGCTCAAACCGCTGGGCATCAAGGCGCCGGTGTACCCGCTCAAGGGTTATTCGCTGACCGTGCCGATCACCAACGCCGACATGGCGCCGACCTCGACCATTCTCGATGAGACCTACAAGGTTGCCATCACCCGTTTCGACAACCGTATCCGTGTCGGTGGCATGGCTGAGATCGCCGGTTTTGACCTGTCGCTTAACCCGCGCCGGCGCGAAACACTGGAGATGATCGTCAACGACCTTTATCCTCGCGGCGGTGACCTGAGCCAGGCCAGTTTCTGGACCGGTCTGCGCCCGGCGACCCCGGATGGAACCCCGATTGTGGGTGGCACCGCATTCCGTAACCTGTTCCTCAACACCGGCCACGGTACCCTGGGTTGGACCATGGCCTGTGGTTCCGGGCGCCTGCTGGCTGACCTGATTGCGCGCAAAAAGCCGCAAATCAGCGCTGAAGGGCTGGATATTTCACGGTATGGCAAAACCCGGGAAGTCGCCAAGCAAGGCCATACGGCGCCAGTGCATCAGTAATCGGCCTGCTATACCGGCCTCATCGCTGGTACGGCGGCTCCTACACTGACCCTGTGGGAACCGGCTTGCCGGCGATGAATCCAACACTGTTTTCAACCTGAACCACCATAAGGCTGCCGCCATGCGTCCCGCCCGTGCCCTGATCGACCTCCAAGCCCTGCGCCACAACTACCGCCTTGCCCGTGAACTGACCGGCGCCAAGGCCCTCGCCGTGATCAAGGCCGACGCCTACGGCCACGGCGCCGTGCGTTGCGCCCTCGCGCTGGAAGCCGAAGCCGATGGCTTTGCCGTTGCGTGTATCGAAGAGGCGCTGGAGTTGCGTGCGGCGGGTATCAAGGCTCCGATGCTGCTGCTTGAAGGTTTCTTCGAAGCCAGCGAGCTTTCGCTGATCGCCGAGCATGACCTGTGGTGCGTGGTGCATTCGCTGTGGCAGCTGGAGGCCATCGAAAAGACGCCCGTGCACAAGCCATTGACCCTCTGGCTCAAGCTCGACAGCGGCATGCACCGTGTCGGCCTGCACCCCAAGGACTATCACGAGGCTTACCAGCGCCTGCTGGCCAGCGGCAAGGTTGCGCGCATCGTGCTGATGAGCCATTTCGCCCGTGCCGACGAACTGGATGCCGACGCCACTGCGCAACAGATTGCCGTGTTCGAGGCCGCCCGGCAGGGTTTGGCTGCCGAATGCAGCCTGCGCAACTCGCCCGGCGTGCTGGCCTGGCCGCATGCCCCCAGCGACTGGGTGCGCCCTGGCATCATGCTGTATGGCGCAACACCGTTCGAGGTGGCGCAAGCCCAGGCCGAGCGCCTGCAGCCGGTAATGACCCTGCAATCGCGGGTGATCAGCGTGCGAGAGTTGCCTGCTGGCGAGCCGGTGGGCTATGGCGCCAAGTTCATCAGCCAACGCCCCACCCGGGTGGGCGTGGTTGCCATGGGCTACGCCGATGGCTACCCCCGCCAGGCCCCGACCGGTACGCCGGTGATGGTCGCCGGCAAGCGTTGCCAGCTGATTGGCCGCGTTTCCATGGACATGCTGTGCATCGACCTGACCGACGTGCCCGAAGCGACCATCGGCAGCCCGGTCGAGCTGTGGGGCAAGCACGTGTTGGCCAGTGAAGTCGCCATGCACGCAGGGACCATCCCCTACCAGATCTTCTGCAACCTCAAACGCGTGCCGCTGGACTACTTCGGCGAATGACACGCTGAAGCGGACAGCCTGAGGGGCGGTGTGTTGTAAATACTGAACGGCATTGCCATGATATCGTTCACATTCACCCCGCCATCTCACCGTTTCAGGAGGCTCCAGCTTTGGACGTCGGCGAACGACTGCAAGCCATCCGCAAGCTCAAGGGCCTGTCCCAGCGTGAACTCGCCAAGCGTGCGGGCGTGACCAACAGCACCATCTCGATGATCGAGAAGAACAGTGTGAGCCCCTCGATCAGCTCGCTGCGCAAGGTGCTAAGCGGTATTCCCATGTCCATGGTCGAGTTTTTCTCCGTGGAACTGGAAGCTGAAAGCCACGCCCAGATTGTCTACAAGGCCCACGAACTGATCGACATTTCCGACGGTGCGGTGACCATGAAGCTGGTGGGCAAGTCGCATCCCAACCGTGCCATTGCCTTCCTGACCGAGATCTACCCGCCGGGTGCCGACACCGGAGCCGAGATGCTCACCCACGATGGCGAAGAAACCGGCATCCTCCTTGAAGGCCGGCTGGAACTGGTGGTGGGCACCGAGACCTTCATCCTCGAAGAAGGTGACAGCTACTACTTCGAGAGCACCCGCCCGCACCGTTTTCGCAACCCTTTCGATGAGCCGGCGCGGCTGATCAGTGCTGCAACGCCGTCGAACTTTTGATCCAGCGCAGTGCATTGATTCGGCAATACCCCTTTCCTGAGTAGGGTCGTTTCACGGCTTCCGGGTTCCCGCTATACTTTTCAACGCTCGCATTACCGTGGCCGCGGGCGTGATTAGCCACCATGAGGGTGTTCGCGTGAACCAAATCAAGAAGATGCTGGCCGTACCAGCAGCCGTATTCGCCCTTTGGGCAATGAGCGCAACCGCTGCGACCAATGATGACATTGCCAAACGCCTTGAGCCGGTTGGCCAAGTGTGCGTCCAGGGCCAGGAATGCAAGGGCATGGAGGTGGCCGCTTCGGCTGGCGGTGGCGGTGCCAAGACACCGGATGAAATCATCGCCAAGCATTGCAATGCCTGCCATGGCAGCGGCCTGCTCGGCGCGCCGAAAATTGGCGACACCGCCGCCTGGAAAGAGCGCGCCGATCACCAGGGCGGCCTTGACGGCATCCTGGCCAAGGCCATCACCGGGATCAACGCCATGCCCCCCAAGGGCACCTGCGCCGATTGTTCGGATGAAGACCTCAAAGCGGCCATCCAGAAGATGTCCGGGCTTTGAGCCTGGGTTGAGTTGCCAATAGCCCGCCTTGCATGGCGGGCTTTGTCTTTGCGCAGGCAACGAACCCGCGCCGGTTCATGTCCAACCCCTGAACCCACGGAAGATTCAGGAGGCCACGATGCACCTATGCTCCATCGACCAGGCAGTCGAGCAGGTCTTGTCGCGCTTGCCCGCGCATATCCACATGGGCCTGCCGCTGGGTCTTGGCAAACCCAATGCCTTCGTCAATGCGTTGTACGCCCGGGTGCGTGACCTGCCAGAGCGCCGGCTGACGATCTACACGGCCTTGTCGCTTGGCCGCCCACCTTTGGGCGACGGCTTGCAACGGCGCTTGCTCGAGCCCTTCATCGAACGTGTGTTCGCCGATTACCAGGAGCTCACCTATCTCGCCGACCTGCGCAACGACCAGTTGCCGCCGAACATCCGCGTCGAGCAGTTCTTCATGCAGCCCGGCGGCCTGCTGCACAGTGATTGCGCGCAGCAAGACTACGTCAGTAGCAACTACAGCCACGCAGCCCGCGATATCAACGCCAAGGGCCTCAACCTGATTGCGCAACTGGTAGCCGCCACGCCGGAAAAGCCGGTGCACTTGAGCCTGGCCTGCAACCCCGACATCACCCTCGACCTGCTGCCGATGATCGCCAAGCGCCGCGAGGCCGGTGAAACCATCCTCATGCTCGGGCAGGTGCATGCCGAACTGCCCTACATGCCTGGTGATTCGGAGTTGGGCATGGAAGCGTTCGACCTGCTGATCGATCAGGTGGAGCAACGTCGGCTGTTCTCCACACCGAACATGCCGGTTACCACCCAGGACCATTGCATCGGCCTGCACGCCAGTACCCTGGTGCGCGATGGCGGCACCCTGCAGATCGGCATCGGCGCCATGGGTGATGCCGTGGCCGCTGCGTTGCTGGCGCGCCAAGGCGACAATTCTGGTTACCGGGCACTGATGGGTGAGCTGGATGTAGGGCCATGGCAAACCCTGATCGAGCGGGAAGGGGGGCTCGATGCTTTCGGCCAAGGCCTCTACGGTTGCAGTGAGATGTTCGTCAACGGCCTGCTGGCTCTCGCCGAAGCCGGGGTGGTGCGGCGCCCTGCTGACGAGCAAGGCGTGCTGGTACACGGCGGCTTCTTCCTCGGCCCGCAGGCGTTCTATCAACGCTTGCGGGAGATGCCGTTGGAGCAGCGCGCTCAGTTTGCCATGACGCGCATCAGCTTCATCAACGAGCTGTATGGCCAGGAAGAACTGAAGCGCCGCCAGCGGCGTGATGCCCGCTTCATAAACACAGTGTTCACCATGACCCTGCTCGGCGCGGGTGTAGCCGACCAGCTGGAGGATGGCCGCGTGCTCAGCGGCGTGGGCGGGCAATACAACTTCGTTGCACAGGGGCACGCGCTGGAGGGTGGACGATCCATCCTGTTGCTGCGCAGTTGGCGCGAGGCGGGAGGCGAGGTCAGCTCAAACCTGCTCTGGGCCTACGGCCATTGCACCATCCCCCGGCACTTGCGCGACATCGTCGTGACCGAGTACGGCATCGCCGACTTGCGTGGGCAGAGCGACAGCGAAGTGATCGCACGGCTGCTGGCGATCAGTGATTCGAGGTTCCAGGGCGAGCTGATCGAGCAGGCCAAGAAAGCCGGCAAGCTCGCAAAAGACTTTCAGCTGGATGCGCGGTTTACCGACAATACGCCTGAGCGACTTGAGCAAATCAGGGCACGGCATGCGCGGCTGTTCCCGGAGTATCCGTTGGGGACTGATTTCACGGCCGAGGAACGGGACTTGTTGCGGGCTTTGAACTGGCTCAAAAGCAAGTTCAGGTTGAGCGAGGTGCTGGAGCTGGGCAAGGCAGCGCTGGATGCGCCGGGGCCGGAGGGGTATGCGGCGCAGTTGGCGCGCATGCAGCTGGATGAGCCACGAGGGCTCAAAGACGAGCTGTATCAGCGGTTGATACTGGCAGGATTGGCGGCGACGCGGTGATTGCCGGGGCTGCTTTGCAGCCCATCGCGACACAAGGCCGCTCCTACAGAAGCTCGGTGGTCCTGTAGGGGCGGCCTTGCGTCGCGATGGGCCGCATAGCGGCCCCAATGGCTGTCACTCGATGAAGCTGACCACGCCACCTTCCAGCGACTTCACCCGGGCCAGCGATTCAACGCGGTAACCCTGGCCGTCCAGCTCGGCACGGCCGCCCTGGAACGACTTCTCGATGACGATACCCAGGCCGGCCACGGTGGCACCGGCCTGCTTGATGATCGAGATCAGCGCCTGCGAGGCTTTGCCGTTGGCCAGGAAGTCATCGATCACCAGCACGCGATCGCTGCTGTTGAGATGGCGCGGCGAGATCGCCACGGTGTTCTCGGTCTGCTTGGTGAAGGAATACACCGACGCAGTCAGCAGGTTTTCGGTCAGGGTCAGGGACTGATGCTTGCGCGCGAAGATCACCGGAACGCCCAGCTTCAGGCCAGTCATCACCGCCGGCGCAATACCCGAGGCTTCGATGGTGACGATCTTGGTCACACCGGCATCGGCGTAAAGGCGGGCGAACTCGTCACCGATCAGCTGCATCAGCGCAGGGTCGATCTGGTGGTTGAGAAACGCATCGACTTTGAGAACCTGATCGGAAAGCACGATGCCTTCGTCGCGAATCTTCTGCTGCAGTGCTTCCACTGTGTATCTCCGATGTAGCAAAGGTGGCCGCAAAGAGCGGCAGAGTTAAAGAGTAATGGTTGATCAGCGTTTGAGCATTGCCCGGATATCGGCCAGTGCGTTGTTGCCACGCGCGGCTTTGACTTCCACTGGCGCATCGTCCAGGCCTTCCCAGGCCAGGTCGTCCGGGGGCAGTTCGTCGAGGAACCGGCTGGGCGTGCAGTCGATGATTTCGCCGTACTGCTTGCGTTTGGCAGCGAAGGTGAAGGCCAGGGTCTGACGGGCGCGGGTAATGCCCACGTAGGCCAGGCGGCGTTCCTCTTCGATGGTGTCGGCTTCGATGCTCGAGCGGTGGGGGAGGATTTCCTCCTCCATGCCCATGATGAATACGTAAGGGAATTCCAGGCCTTTGGACGCATGCAGGGTCATCATCTGCACGCCCTCGGCGTTTTCTTCCTCTTCCTGCTGGCGCTCGAGCATGTCGCGCAGCACCAGCTTGCCGATGGCGTCCTCGATGGTCATGTCACCCTCTTCGTCCTTCTCGAGGGTGTTCTTCAGCGCTTCGACCAGGAACCAGACGTTGCTGATGCGGAACTCAGCAGCCTTGTCGCTGGCCGTTTGCTGGCGGATCCAGTTCTCGTAGTCGATTTCGCGGATCATCTCGTGCAGCGCGGCGATCGGGTCTTCCAGGGCGACCTTGTGGCGCACGCCGTCGAGCCAATGCTTGAAACGCTGCAGACGCTCGGTATAACGCGCGTCCAGGTGCTCGCCCAGGCCCAGTTCCTCGCTGGCGGCATACATCGAGACGCCGCGTTCGGTGGCGTAGTTGCCGAGCTTTTCCAGGGTGGTCGAGCCGATCTCGCGGCGCGGTACGTTGATCACCCGCAGGTAGGCGTTGTCGTCATCCGGGTTGACCAGCAAGCGCAGGTAGGCCATCAGGTCCTTGACCTCCTGACGGCCGAAGAAGCTGTTGCCGCCCGACAGGCGATACGGCACCTGGTGATGCTGCAGTTTCAGCTCGATCAGCTTGGCCTGGTAGTTGCCGCGGTAGAGGATGGCGAAGTCGCTGTAAGGGCGGTTGGTGCGCAGGTGCAAGGTGAGGATTTCCATGGCCACACGCTCGGCCTCGGCTTCCTCGTTCTTGCAGCGGATCACACGGATCTCGTCGCCCACGCCCATCTCGCTCCACAGCTGCTTCTCGAACGCATGCGGGTTGTTGGCGATCAGCACGTTGGCGCAGCGCAGGATACGGCTGGTGGAGCGGTAGTTCTGTTCGAGCATGACGATTTTCAGGGAAGGGTAATCCTCCTTGAGCAGCATCAGGTTCTCGGGGCGCGCACCACGCCAGGCGTAGATCGACTGGTCATCGTCACCTACCACGGTGAACTGGTTGCGCATGCCGATCAGCATTTTCACCAGCAGGTACTGGCTGGCGTTGGTGTCCTGGTATTCGTCCACCAGCAGGTAGCGCACGCGGTTCTGCCAGCGCTCAAGCACTTCGGGGTGCTCCTGGAACAGCTTGACCGGCTGCAGGATCAGGTCGTCGAAGTCCACCGCGTTGAACGCCTTGAGCGTGCGCTGGTAGTGGGTATAGACGATGGCGGCGGTCTGCTCGCGCGGGTTTCGCGCTTTTTCCAGGGCTTCGGCGGGCAGAATCAGGTCGTTCTTCCAGGCACCGATCATGTTCTTGATCTCGTCGATGCCGTCGTCGCCGGAGTATTCCTTCTGCATGATGTCCGACAGCAGCGCCTTGATGTCGGATTCGTCGAAGATCGAAAAGCCCGGCTTGTAGCCCAGCTTGTCGTGCTCCTTGCGGATGATGTTCAGGCCCAGGTTGTGGAAGGTACATACCGTCAGGCCCCGGCCTTCCCCCGGGCGCAGCAGGGTGGCGACCCGCTCCTTCATCTCGCGCGCAGCCTTGTTGGTGAAGGTCATCGCGACGATGTACTGAGCACGGATGCCGCAGTTCTGGATCAGGTGGGCAATCTTGCGCGTGATCACGCTGGTCTTGCCGGAGCCTGCACCGGCGAGCACCAAAAGAGGGCCGCCGACGTAGTCACGGGCTTCCTGTTGCCTGGGATTGAGTCGGGACATGCTAGAAACCGGGGGTCGCCAGAAAATAGCCGCGCATTCTAACAGGCATGGGGCCATTGTGGCGCGACCGTCTGACGTCTGAGTCAGACTTTGTATCGCGCATAGCATTAGTCAGGCTCATGCTATTCATGGAAAAAATCGTATTTGCTGGTTTAACCACTTTCGAGCAGGATGCACGTCAAAATGTGTCGGGACGCGCTGTGGGCAAGGATATGTCTAAAAGTGAAAATCATTTTCATTTCTGCAGTAGCATACCCGGCCTCCCTCGTGCCACCGTCCCCGCTTTAAGGAGCCCGCTTGTCCACGCCTGTCGAACCTTTGCGTTTGCTGTTGTTGGCTGATGAGCCGGAATGGGCCGCCGTGTTGCGCGAATGCCTGCTGCCGCTGAACGGTGCGGCGGTACTGCTGACTGCGCCCAACTGGGCAGCAGTCGACAGCCTGTTCAGCCAAGACCGCCAGGCCGTGATCCTGGCCACCCAGGCCCTGCAACCCGCGCCGGGGCGCTGCGAGCTGCCAACCATCCTGTTGCTCGACGATGAGCCGGTGGCCCCACCCACGGGCGTCAGCGACTGGCTGGTGCGCAGCCAGCTCAATGCCGATGCGCTGCGCCGTTCGCTGCGCCACGTGCGCGAACGTGGCGTGCTGGTGGCCACCTTGCAGCGCCTGGCCGAGCAGGACCCGCTGACCGGTATCGCCAACCGCCAGGGTTTTCAGGCCCTGTTGACGGCACGGCTGGCTGAGAATGACGGGCGCGGGGTAGCCCTCGGGCACCTGGACCTGGACAACTTTCGTCATGTCAACGATGCCCTCGGCCACCAGGGTGGCGACCGGCTGATCCTGCAGGTGGTGTCACGCCTGAAGCAGCAACTGGAGGCCGGCGACCAGCTGGCGCGCCTGGGCAGTGATGAATTTGCCCTGCTGATCGACACCCGTCGCGACACCGGCCGGGCCGAGCGCATCGCTGAACGCATCGTCGAAGCCCTGGCCGAGCCTTACTGGATCGACGGCGAAAGCCTGTTGCTTGGCTGCAGCCTGGGCCTGGCCCACGCCCGCGCGCAAAGTGGCGCCGACCCGTTGATGTGGCATGCGCACATCGCCATGCGCCAGGCCAAGAGCAGCCAGGGCTGTACCTTTCATGTGTTCAATGAGCGGATCAACCGCAACGCCCGCAGCCTTGCCGACCTGGAAGGCGAACTGCGCAGGGCCCTGCGCCGTGATGAACTGGAGCTGCACTACCAGCCGCGACTGAACCTGGCCGATGGCAGCATCGTCGGCCTGGAGGCGCTGGTGCGCTGGCGTCATACCGAGCGCGGCCTGTTGCCGCCGAGCGAGTTCGTGCCGCTGGCCGAGCAGAGCGGGCTGATCGTACCGTTGGGCTACTGGGTTATCTCCCGTGCCCTGCGTGACATGCAGGCCTTGCGCGAGAGCGGCCTGGCACCACTGCACATGGCGGTCAACCTGAGCTTTCGCCAGTTCCAGGACAGCCAGCTGCTGGCCACCCTGAGCCGGCTGATCATCGAGCATGGCGTCGATGCCCGCTGGCTGGAGTTCGAGCTGACCGAGACGGCGGTGATGCGCCGCAATGAGCTGGTCCGCCAGACCATGGATGCCCTGGGGCGCCTGGGCGTACGCTTCTCGCTCGACGACTTCGGGACCGGCTTCTCATCCTTCGTGCACCTGAACAGCCTGCCGATCACCTTGCTGAAGGTCGATCGCAGCTTTGTCGCCGAAATGGAGATGCGCGAGGAAAACCGCAAGCTGGTGCACGCGATGATCAACCTGGCGCACAACCTCAACCTCGAGGTGGTGGCCGAGGGCGTTGAAAGCCCTGAGCAGATGGCTTTGCTACGTGAGTTTGGCTGTGACCAGGTGCAGGGGTTTCTGGTCAGCAAGCCACTGCCGGTGGATGAGCTGGTGGAATATCTGTCGAGAAGCACCCCGGCTCAGGTGGTGAGTCTTTGAAGCTGTAGGGGAGGGCTTTGCCCTCCTTTCGCGACGCAAGGCCGCTCCTACGCAGATGGTTGTGCAAAGCTCCACATCAGTGGAAGACAGGGAATCGTGCTCGAACTATGCTTTTTCATGGACTCGCCCTCGCTGCCGTTGGCTTCTTAGAACGCCACCGTGGCACTGTGATGCCTCGGCGGGGGCGAGTCCATCGATTACAAGCAGTGCAAGACAGCACCGGCAATCATGCAGGTATCACCGCTTTTCCAGTTACACCTGCTTTCCCCAGCATCCGCTTCATCCGCCATTCAAAGGCCAGGGTCAGCGCCACCGAAGCACACGCCAGCCCCAACGCCAGGCCCCACCACACACCGACCGCGCCGCCACCCAGGTTGAAGGTCAGCAACCACGCACTCGGCGCTCCGACCAGCCAGTAGCAGCAAAGCCCGATCAGGAAGGTGGTCTTGGCGTCCTTCAACCCACGGATCGAGCCCATGGCTATGGTCTGCACGCCATCGAACAGCTCGAACCACGCCGCCACCATCAGCAAGCTCACCGCCAACTGGTAGATCGGCGCAAACGCCGGATCATCACCATCGATGAACAGGCTCACCAGCATCTCCGGGCGCAGCCAGAACAGTGCCGCGAAGGCGAACATGATCAGCGCGCCAAAGCTGATGCCTACCCGCCCGGCACTGCGCGCCGCCAGCAGGTTGCCGGCACCGTAATACAGCCCTACCCGCATGGTCACTGCATACGAGAGCCCGGTCGGCACCATGAACGCGGTCGAAACGATCTGCAGGGCAATCTGGTGGGCCGCAAGCTCGGTGCTGCCAAGCACCCCCATGCACAGGGCGGCAAAGGCGAACAGGCCGACCTCTACCATGTAGGTGCCCCCGATCGGCAAGCCCAGGCGCCACAGCTCGCGCAAGGCTGGCAGCGAAGGGCGCGACAGGCCCTTGCGCAGTGGGTAGGCCGCGTAAGCCGGGTGCCAGCGGATGTACAAGGCCAGCGCGATGGCCATGCCCATCGACACCACGGCGGTGACCAGGCCGATGCCCATCAGGCCAAGCTTGGGCAGGCCGAACATGCCTTCGATCAGTGCGACGTTGAACAGGTAGTTGAGCACCGTGCCGACCAGGCTGATGACCATCACCGGGGTCGAGCGGCCCAAGGCGCTGGTGAAGCCGCGCAGGGCCATGAAAGTCAGGTAGCCCGGCAACGCCAGTGGCAACAAGGTAAGGAACTCGGTGGCCGCAGCAACGTTTTCAGGCTGTTGGCCGAACAGCAGTAACACCGGTTTCAGGTTCCACAGCGCCAGTGCGGCCACCAGCGCCAGCCCCCAGGCCAGCCACAAACCGTTTTGCGCCAGCCGGGTGGCGCCCTCGATGTCATTGGCACCCTTGCGGATCGCCACCAAGGTACCGACCGCGGCGATTACCCCCAGGCAGAAGATCGACACGAACGAATAGCTCGCCGCCCCCAGCCCGCCGCCGGCCAGCGCCTGGGGGCTGATGCGGGCCATCATCAGGGTGTCGGTCAGCACCATCAGCATGTGCGCCAACTGCGAGGCAACCAGCGGCCCGGCCAGGCGCAGCAAAGCCTTGAGTTCTGTGGTGGGCGCAACGTGCATGGGGGCGGTCCTTCCGACTCTGTGAGCGAGGGACGATTCTGAGGCTTCGGTCAACTTTGCACAAAAGGATAAAAACGATGATTGGCATGAGTTGAACTCATGCATATATGATTCTACGCATTCCTTCTCTGCCCCGTATGCAGGTGCCATATGTCCCGTCAGCTGCCTGCGCTGTATGCGCTGCGCGCATTCGAAGCCGCCGCCCGGCTCAGCTCGTTCACCCGTGCCGGCCAGGAGCTTTCGATCACCCAGAGTGCGGTCAGCCGACACATCCGTACCCTGGAGGAGCACTTTGCCTGCCGCCTGTTCATCCGCAGCGGCCGCAGCCTGCAATTGACCGAAGCCGCGCGGGTGCTGCTGCCCGGCGTGCGTGAGGGCTTTGCCGCGCTGGAGCGCGCGTGCGACACCTTGCGCGGAGAGGACGACATATTGCGCATGAAGGCGCCGTCGACGCTGACCATGCGTTGGCTGCTGGCGCGCCTGAGCCAGTTCCGGCACTTGCAGCCGGGCAATGAAGTGCAATTGACCAGCGCCTGGATGGACGTCGACCACGTGGACTTCAACCAGGAACCTTTCGACTGCGCGGTATTGCTCAGTGACGGCGTTTTTCCGCCGGACTGGGAGGTACGCCGGCTGTTTTCCGAGCTACTGATCCCGGTGGGCGCGCCCGAGCTGCTCAAGGAAGGCCCTTTGGACGAACGCCGGCTGGCCGGGATCGAACTGCTGCACCCGACCCCCGACAAGCGTGACTGGCGCGAATGGCTGGAGCGCATGGGGCTGGCAGACACTGTTTCACTCAAGGGTGGGCAGGTGTTCGATACGCTGGAACTGGGGATGATCGCGGCGGCGCGTGGCTACGGGATATCCATGGGTGACCTGCTGATGGTCGCCGAAGATGTCGCGCATGGTCGTTTGAGCCTGCCATGGCCGACGGCGGTGCCCAGCGGCATGGATTATTACCTGGTGTGGCCGCGGACCCGGCCGGGTGGTGAGCGGTTGCGGCGGTTGAGCGTGTTTTTGCAGGAAGAGGCGCAGGCGGTGAATTTGCCGGCTGTGCACATCCTGCCGGCTATTTGATTGCCTGCACTGGCCCTGTCGCCGGCAAGCCGGCTCCTACAGGTGGGGCGGTGCAGACGAAGAAAACGTTTGCGAATATCCGGGTCCGACACTCAAGTATTTGCCAGCGACGCCGATCTAGTTGCACCAGCGTCCCGGAAGAGGGCGCGATTCTCCGTTGACAACAGCGGTCGGTCGGGGTGATCAGGATGATCCGGGCCGCCTGCCAGGAGCTTCCCATGTCTCAACCGCGTGCCCGAATCGCCTCGCAGCTTGGTATCGCCCTCGCCATCGTGCTGGCGCTGGTGATCACCGGCAGTACTCTGTTCGCCCTGCGTTCCCTGGACGACGCCAACCTCACCACTCGCCAGGAACACCTGGCCAGTGAAGCGCGACTGTTGGCCGATCAGCTTGAAACCTTCCACGGTTCGCTCAAGGACAACACCCAGCGCCTGAGCGGCCTGTTCGAGCGCCGCTTCGTTTCGGGGCTGTCGCTGCATGCCGGAGAAACCGTGCAGGTGGCCGGCCAGGCCACACCGGCGCTGTACCTGGGTGATCACCTGCTCAACAACGACTTCCAGCAGGTCGATGAATTTCAGCAGATGACCGCAGGGGTAGCGACCCTGTTCGTACGCAGCGGCGACGACTTTGTACGCATTAGCACCAACCTGAAAAAGCAGGATGGCAGCCGGGCCATCGGCACCCAGCTCGACCGCCAGCACCCGGCCTACGCGAAACTGATGGCTGGGCAGACCTACGTCGGCCGTGCCCTGCTGTTCGAGCGCAATTACATGACCCGTTATGTGCCGGTGACTGATGGCAGCGGGCGGGTGATCGCGGTGCTGTTCGTTGGCTTCGACTATACCGACGCGCAGAACGCGCAGTTCGCCAACCTCAAGCGCTTCCGTATTGGCGATACCGGCTCGCTGGCCTTGCGCGACGAGCAGGGCAAGTGGCTGGTACCCCCGGCCAATGCCGACCAGCCTCTGTACAGCGCTTCTGCGCCCTTTGCCGAAGGCCCTTGGACGGTAGTAGCCAGCATGCCCTTGGAAGAAATCCGCGCGGTGACCTGGGATGTTGGCTTGCGCCTGGCCATCGGCAGTTTGCTGGCGATGTTGCTGGCAGTGGCCGCCACGCTGTGGCTGTTGCGCCGCAAGTTGCGCCCGCTGGATGACCTGGTGCGCCAGGCCGAGGCGCTGGGCGCAGGCGACCTGAGCGCCCGCCTGGCCGTGACCAGCCATGACGAGATCGGCCAACTGGCACGCAGCTTCAACAAGATGGGCGAAGCGTTGGCGACCATGGTCGAACACATTCGCGGGGCCTCCGAGCAGGTCAGCGGCCGCGCCCGCTCGCTGTCTGGCCTGTCGGCCGGTGCCTGCGAAGGCATGGACCAGCAGTCCGGCGAAATCACCAGCATGGCCGGTGCGGTAGAGGAGTTCAGCGCCACCTCGATGAACATCGCTGACAACATGGCGGGCACCGAGCGCATGGCCCGTGACAATGCCCAGCAGACCCGTATTGGCCGTAGCGCGATGGATGAAGCGTCGAGTTCGTTGCGCCAGATCGCCGAGGCACTGGGTGGCACTGCAACCGTGATGGACACACTGGGTGCACGCTCCCAGGAAATCGGCGGCATTGTCGGGGTGATTACCGCCATTGCCGAACAGACCAACCTGCTGGCGCTCAACGCGGCCATCGAAGCGGCGCGCGCAGGGGAGCAGGGCCGTGGATTTGCCGTGGTGGCTGACGAGGTACGTGGCCTGGCAGCCCGTACGCGTCAAGCGACCGATGAAATCTCCGTGATGATCGC
Organism: Pseudomonas sp. M2; assembly: GCF_015751845.1. NCBI lineage: Bacteria > Pseudomonadati > Pseudomonadota > Gammaproteobacteria > Pseudomonadales > Pseudomonadaceae > Pseudomonas > Pseudomonas sp. M2. Next base: position 2,230,362 of record NZ_JADOUD010000001.1, on the reverse strand, counting down.
CAGTATCCAGCAGCAGACCGGCCATGCCATCAGCACCCTGGAGCAGGGCAATCAGTTGATGCAGGAAGGCCTGGCACGCAACGACAAGGTGGCCGAGGCGCTGGCGCGTATTGACGAGCAAAGCCGCGTCGCGGGTGAGCAGTTTACCGTGATCAGCACTGCCACCCAGGAACAAAGCAGCACCGCAACCGTGCTCAGCCGCAACCTGCAGAGCATTGCCCAGGCCAACAGCGAACAGCGTGACGTGGCCAATGAGCTGGCCTTTACCGCCAAAGAGCTGGAAGGGCTGGCGGCGCAGTTGCGCCAGGAAGTCGATCGGTTTCGTTGAAACCCCAGGGGCCGCTGCTACACCCCCCCGGTAGGAGCGGCCTCGTGTCGCGAAAGGGGCGCAAGGCGCCCCCAACAATCCTGACCCTTACCCCAACGCCAGGTTCAACGCCTGCGCACAAGCCTGCAACGAGCGTTTCTCACTCTGCGCATACAACGCCAGCTCATCCTGCACCTGTAGCCCCAACGCCGCCTCGAAGGCCTCGCGGTTGGCGTTGCTGCCATACTCCGCCTGGGCATCGTCACCCAGGTTGGACTGGAAGATCCCCGCGGCACTCACCGGCAGGAAGTCCTCGTAGACCAGCGCCTCGAAGTGCACATGGCCCGCCTCGATCAAACCCTCCAAAGTGGTCGGGCGATCAGCCTGCTCGCGTGCAGCCAGGCCCTTTTCGGTCGCGAAATAGCGGAAGTACGCCAGCCCTTGCTCACGCATCTGCGCCAGGTCATCCGGGAACTCGGCAAACTGCTCTTTTAGCAGTGCCATGTAGCGCTCGGCATTGGCCTCGGCCGGTGCACCGCCCAAGGCCGCACGGGTAGCGTCGAGCAGCTTGTCATACAGCTGCCGGCCTTTGGGCGTGAGTGCCGCGCCGCGCTGCTCGATCTCGCCGAAACGTGCGGTGTGGCTGCCTTCGCTACCGTGTTGGTCACTGAACGCAACCTTCTCCTGCAGTGCCTTGAAGCTGGTCTGGCGTAGCAGGATCGGGTGGCGGCGAGTGGGCGGGCCTTCGACAACGGCTTTGGGCGGGATACCCTTGGCCGGCATGCCCAACTGGATCGCATCGATGTCCAGGGTGCGCGGGGTCAGGTGATTGATGTGCGGCCCCTTGAACGCCACCACGTCAGCGATCAGGCGGTGCTGGTCGTGCAACTGCTGGTACTGCTCGGCGGTGACCGTGGCATCCTGGTGCCAGCGGAAGGTATGCAGGGCTTGCTGCACGAACGCTTCGGCGTCGGCCGCGTTCAGGCCGCCATCGCGCTCGCACTGGGCGATCAGCTCAAGGGCGCGGGCGGTGAAAATCTTGCGCTTGGCCAGGAGGGTCTGTGCCAACTCACGCAGTGCGGGATTGTCGATCAGCTCCAGGCGCAGCAGTGAGGTGAATACGCGGAACGGGCTGATGTGCAGTGCCTGTTCGTGCACGGCGCGAAACGCAGTGGAGTGCACAGGCACGCCGGCGCTGCTGAGGTCGTAATACCCGACCGGTTGCATGCCCATGACCGCGAACAACCGGGCGATGGTGGCCAGCTCTTGTGCTGTGCCGACGCGTATGGCGCCGTGGCGCTCCTGGTCCAGGCGCTCGACCTCGCCGGTCCAGCGCAGGGCCTGGGCCACCTCTGGCTGCTGGGCCATGACCTGCTGGTTGATTTCGCTCACCAGCTCCAGCAGCGTGCCGTACAGCGGCACTTCCTGTTTGTACATGAGCGACATGGCGGCAGAGAACTGCGCGCGGATGCTGTCGGGGCTGACGAAATCGTGGGCGGGCATCGCTAGCTTCCTGGTTGGGTTCGGACGCTTACATGAAAGCTGGGAATGCACTATGGCCACAAGCGAAAAAAAGTGGCTGTGTCATTCCTTTTTTGATCGATCTTCAGGGCCATTCGCGACACAAGGCCGCTCCTGCTGTTTGTAGGAGCGGCCTTGTGTCGCGAATGGGCCGCAAAGCGGCCCCGGCAATCTCAAGCCTGAAGCTGCTCATGAATCCATTCCACCAATGCCCGCACCTTGGGCACCTCCGCCGCATGCTCGGCATACGCCAGGTAATGCGCCCCGGCACTGTTCATCGCATGATTCCAAGGAATGACCAGGCTACCCTCGCTCAATTCCTTCGCCGCCAGATAGCGTGGCACCAGCGCCACCCCGCACCCGGCCTGCGCTGCGCTCAACGCCATATAGAACGTATCGAAGCGCGGCCCGTGATAGGCGCTGACGCTCTGCAAACCCAGCTCCAAGAACCACTCATGCCAGGCCTCCGGCCGCGACGTGCTTTGCAGCAGCACCAGGTCGGCCAGTTCCGCAGCATCGCCCAGCGTGCGCCCGGCCAGCAGCTCCGGCGCACACACCGGCACCACCTCCTCGCGGAACAGCTCGATGCAGGTTGCCCCCGGCCAGGTGCCTTGCCCATAGAAAAACACCACATCCGCCGATCCCTGCAGCAAGGCAAACGGCTCCATCTCGTTACGGATGTCCAGGTGGATGTTCGTGTGGCGCTTGCCGAAGCCCTTGAGGTGCGGGATCAACCAGCGCACGCCAAAACTCGGTTGAGTGGCTACCTTCAATATCTCGGTCTGCTCGCCATAGGTCAGGACATAGCGGCTGGACATGTCCACCTGCGTGAGAATCTTGTTGACCTCGGCCAGGTACAGGCTGCCGGCGGGGGTCAATTGCAAGCGCCGGCGGATACGCAGGAACAGGTGGTGGCGCAGCATTTCTTCGAGCTGTGCGACCTGCTTGCTGACCGCGCTCTGGGTCAGGTGCAGCTCTTCGGCGGCACGGGTGAAGCTCAGGTGGCGGGCTGCAGCTTCGAAGCACTGCAGGGCGGTCATGGAAGGCACCAGGCGTTTGGACATAGCGGTCTCTGCGGCTCAAATCATTACCTGACGGAATGATATGCGGAATAAAGGTCGTTTGTTGCACTGGTGTGATCGGATTAATACTGATCCACATCATTTTTCCACCCCATCACCCGATGTAGGAGAAGCACAATGGTTGCTGGATTGCTCGAGCGCCTTGGCGTTGCCGCCACGGCTTACACCCAGGGCGACTACCCTGTTCACACCCCGATCGACGGTAGCCAGATCGCCTCGGTGAAACTGCTTGGCAAGGCCGAGACCACCGCCCGCATCGACCAGGCGCAGAGTGCCTTCGAAGCCTGGCGCAGCGTGCCGGCCCCGCGCCGTGGCGAACTGGTGCGCCTGTTCGGTGAAGTGCTGCGTGAACACAAGGCCGACCTGGGCGAACTGGTGTCGATCGAAGCTGGCAAGATCACTCAGGAAGGCCTGGGGGAAGTCCAGGAAATGATCGACATCTGCGATTTCGCCGTTGGCCTGTCACGTCAGCTGTACGGCCTGACCATCGCGTCCGAGCGCCCTGGCCACCACATGCGTGAAAGCTGGCACCCGCTGGGCGTGGTCGGCGTGATCAGCGCCTTCAACTTCCCGGTTGCCGTATGGGCCTGGAACACCGCGCTGGCCCTGGTGGCCGGTAACTCGGTGGTATGGAAGCCTTCCGAGAAGACCCCGCTGACCGCGCTGGCATGCCAGGCGCTGTTCGAAAAAGCCCTGAAAGCCTTTGGCGATGCCCCGGCTGGCCTGGCACAGCTGGTCATCGGTGGCCGCGAAGCCGGCGAAGCCCTGGTGGATGACCCGCGCGTGCCGCTGGTCAGCGCTACTGGCAGCACCCGCATGGGCCGTGAAGTCGGCCCGCGCGTTGCTGCCCGTTTCGGCCGCAGCATCCTGGAACTGGGCGGCAATAACGCCATGATCCTGGCGCCGAGCGCCGACCTGGACCTGGCCGTGCGTGGCATCTTGTTCTCCGCTGTTGGCACCGCCGGCCAGCGCTGCACCACCCTGCGCCGCCTTATCGTGCACCGCTCGATCAAGGACGAAGTGGTTGCCCGCATCAAAGCGGCTTACGGCAAAGTGCGCATCGGTGACCCACGCAAAGACAACCTGGTGGGCCCGCTGATCGACAAGCTGTCGTTCGATGCCATGCAGGGCGCGCTGGCCAAGGCCCGCGACGAGGGTGGCCAGGTATTCGGTGGCGAGCGTCAGCTGGCCGACCAGTTCCCGAACGCCTATTACGTTTCGCCGGCCATCGCCGAGATGCCCGCGCAGAGCGATGTGGTGCGCCATGAAACCTTCGCGCCGATCCTCTACGTGCTGGCCTACGATGACTTCGAAGAGGCCCTGCGCCTGAACAACGAAGTGCCACAAGGCCTGTCGTCGTGCATCTTCACTACTGACATCCGTGAGGCCGAGCGCTTCCAGAGCGCCTCGGGCAGCGACTGCGGCATTGCCAACGTCAACATCGGCACCAGCGGTGCCGAGATCGGCGGTGCCTTCGGTGGCGAGAAGGAAACCGGCGGTGGTCGTGAGTCGGGTTCCGATGCCTGGAAAGGCTACATGCGTCGCCAGACCAACACCGTGAACTACTCGCGCGAGTTGCCGCTGGCGCAGGGTATCGTGTTCGACTGATGCTGCATGGCCGGGGGCTTTGCCCCCGGTTCGCCGGCAAGCCGGCTCCCACAGGGTTCGGTGCGATCCTTGTGGGAGCTGGCTTGCCGGCGACAGGGCTGCGCAGCAGCCCCAACAAGAACAATATCGCTGGAGCCGGCCATGTCCGAACTGCGTCAACAATGCTTGTGGGAACACGTCAGCCAACCGACCGTCGCCGCCCAGGCTCTGGCCGGTGAACACAAGGCCGACGTCTGCGTCATCGGCGGCGGCATTACCGGCCTTTCGGCGGCCATCCACCTGCTCGAACAGGGCAAGTCGGTGATCCTGCTGGAGGCCTGGAAGATCGGCCACGGCGGCTCCGGGCGCAACGTCGGCCTGGTCAACGCAGGCACCTGGATCCGCCCCGACGATGTCGAGGCGACTCTAGGCCAGAAGCAGGGCAGCCGCCTGAACAAAGTGCTCGGTGAGGCCCCTGGCGAAGTGTTCGCCATGATCGAGCGCCTTGGCATCGACTGCCAGGCACAGCACAAAGGCACCCTGCACATGGCGCACAACGCCACAGGCATCGCTGACCTCGAAGCACGCCATGAACAGTGGCGCCGCCGCGGTGCCGATGTGGAGTTGCTGACCGGCGCCCAGTGCCAGGAATACTGCGGCACCGACAAGATTTCCGCCGCGCTGCTAGACCGCCGCGCCGGCACCATCAACCCCATGGGTTACACACAGGGCCTGGCCGCTGCGGTTGCGCGCCTGGGTGGCAAACTGTTCCAGCAATCGGCCGTCGAAGGCCTGGAGCGCGACGGCGATGCCTGGCGGGTCAAGACTGCACGCGGTTCGGTGCGCGCCGACAAGGTCGTGATCTCCACCGGCGCGTACACCGAGGGCGACTGGAGCAACCTGCAAAAGCAGTTTTTCCGCGGTTACTACTATCAGGTGGCCTCCAAACCGCTGCACGGCGCTGCAGCCGACAAGGTCCTGCCCCATGGTCAGGGCTCGTGGGACACCCGCACGGTGCTCAGCAGCATCCGCCGCGATGATCGAGGCCGTCTGCTGCTCGGCAGCCTTGGACGGGTCGATAACAAGCCTGCGTGGTTCGTGCGCAGTTGGGCTGACCGTATCCAGAGCCATTACTACCCGGAGCTGGGCAAGGTCGAGTGGGAGATGCACTGGACCGGCTGCATCGACTTCACCCCCGACCACCTGATGCGCCTGTTCGAGCCGGCGCCCGGGTTGGTCGCGGTGACGGGCTACAACGGGCGGGGCAATACCACCGGCACCGTGATTGGTCGGGCGTTCGCCGAGTTTCTGCTCAAGGGTGAGGCGGATAGCCTGCCGATCCCGTTCTCGCCGATGACCGGGGTGAGTGCGCCGTCGTTGCGCACGGCGTTCTACGAGTCCGGGTTCTCCCTGTACCACGCGGGGCAGTGTTTGCGGGTAGTGCTGTAAGGTTGTCCCACGACACTGACTGTAGGAGCGGCCTTGCGTCGCGAAAGGGGCGCGCAGCGGCCCCAGGTATTCAGCGGCGCTGCAGCAATTGCCCGGGCTGCTATGCAGCCCTTTCGCGACGCAAGGCCGCTCCTACAAATAAGGCCGTGCGGGAAATCAGTTTATCTGTGCAACCAGCTGAGGAAGCCACCTTTCTTGATCAAGGTCGGCTTCTGCAGCAACAAAGACTCCCGGCTCTGCCGTCGGAACCGTTGCAATTTGGTCAACGCCGTCTGCACCTCGCCGCGCTGTACCAGGCAGCTACGCACCTGCTCCTTTTCGATGCGATACAGCACGCAGCTGGTCAGGGTACGGAATTCGGCAAACGAGTCATCCTCATCGATGATGCCCTCGATCCCCAGCACTTCCCCCGGCCCCATGCGCCCGGCTTCCAGCAACTTGTCGCCATCGCGTATCGCCGCCGAAACCACCCCGCTACCGATCACCAGCAAATGATCGGAATGCTCGCCAACGCCCAGAATCACTTGGTCTGCCAGGTACTCGACGGCAGTCATGCGCTGGCTCAAGGCATCGCGCTCCTCGTCAGTCAGCGAACGGAACACCCGTACCTCGTCCAGCACTTCACGCTGACGGCTGCGCGGCGGCATGGCCAGGTCAACGTTCCACATCACGCCACTGGCCTCCAGGTGCCGATGTGCAAGGTCAAACAGCTGGTTGCGCGCCTCGGTCTTGCCGCCCATGTCGGCGACAAAGCCGCTGGCTTCGTATTCCACCGACTCCAGGGTGGAGACCTTCACCGTCACCTTCGGCTTGGGTGAGGCAAGAATGGCGCTGGTGCCCTGCAACGCCTTTTCCAGCGCATCGAACACCCGTTTAGGCCGCACTTTGGCCGGCACCACCACACTGACCGACACCCCATGCACATCGGCCGGGCGGCTGTGGTTGAGCAACTTGGCCTTGGCCGCCACCGAGTTGGGGATCACCGCCAGGCTGCCTGAGCCGGTGAGCAGGCGCGTTGCTCGCCAGTCGATGTCCAGCACCTTGCCTTCGGTACCGTCGATGGAGATCGAGTCGCCGATCTGGTAGGGCCGCGTGGTATTCAACACGATGCCACTGAACACGTCGGCCAAGGTGCTTTGCAGCGCCAGGCCGATGACGATGGCCATGACCCCCGAGGTGGCCAACAGGCCCTTCACCGGCAGCTGCATCACATAGCCCGCAGCGGCCACCACGGCCGCGAGGAAGATCAACGCCCCCAGCACATCCTGCAGCAACCGCCCGCCATGGCTGCCGCGCGCCACCAGCAGCAGGCCGAACACCACCGTCACCGTACGCGCGCCAAACAGCCACCAGCCGATCGCCAGTACCGTGGCCATCAGGTTGCGCGACACATCGTCGACCCAGGGCGGCGGCTGCAGCGGGCTCATGCCGGCGGCCACCAGTACCCAGCTGAACAGCACGAACGTCAACAACCGCGTGCCGATGCGCCAGGCCCGGCGCTGTGGGGGGATCAGTTGCCAGAGCACGAGGTCGAGCAGGATCAGGATTGTGCCGAGCAACAACGGGGACGACTGGATGAACGCCAGCATGGATGTCTCGGGGGGGTGAGGAGAGTTGTGCGTAGTAATAGAGCAGGTTGAGGTGGCAGGCAATGGGGCGATCTCGATTCGAAGTGCCAGGCCGTTGACCGATCTCGACAACGGCTTGCCTTGTTCTCGATATTTTTCACTCCCGATTTATACAGGTTACAGGATGAAGCCATTTACAATCAGCCAAGTGAAGCCAACTATATTAAACCAAGCGGCGATGACCATCCTTGTTCTCAGGCCTTTGGGGAACTCTAGATAGTCCTGAGCATCTAGTGATCCTCGGCGAATTCTGGCGTTAGGGAACATGAGTTCGCTCGATATCGCGGAGACGATGAGAACTCTGGATTTTAAGCCTTGCTGTCCACATAGGCCTTTCGCAAAGGGTAGACAATCACTCCTTTGAAGTGCTGAAGTCATTACTTTGAAGTCCCGGCTGCAAGCAATATAGAGGTCTAATGAAAGCCCGATCAAGCCGAGACAGAATGGAGATGCCAGTAAAAAGAGCCTAACGTTGACGTCGAGTGTGTCAGTCATCGTGGAAAGTCTCGAAGATCAGGTCCGCAAGTTCCTCGCCATACTTCATCCCTTTAGTGCTGCCGTAGTAAGCTCCAGCTCCGGTCATGGCTATGCCGCATATGAATACGCCTTTAGGATGTCCGACTCTCCAGCAAACTTTTAAAGCAGCTCTAATTCCCGCCTGGCCTCCAGCCCAGCCCCCGGCTAAACCGCCGGAAAAATTCCCTGCCTCTGTGACTTTGACTTTTTCGCAGGCCCTGGCATCGCCCGCTCGGCATACATCGGAAATTTTCACTATCGAGCCAACACCTCCAATAGCAACGCCTATATGTCCCCCTGCCTTCAAATACTTGGAAATGCTTGCCAATTTATCCAGGTGTGTTGAATATCCGGGGATCTGGCCAGGTATCCCTGCTTTGCTCCAATGATGAACCAGACTTTTTGATGAGATGCCCAAGTCCCGACGCAGTCTTTCATAGTTGCCAAGGTTCAGGCGCTTATTCAGAACAGTCGCTTTCAGGGTCGTATCTAATTGCTTGAGGAGTTTCATACGTTCAGCGAAAAACTCACGACTGCGCAGGTGCCCGTGCTTGGCAAATTGTTGCTGATGCAATTCTTCGATCTTTCGCAAGATGTGGTTTATGTCACTCAACGACTTTGCCATCATCGCTTCGCTCACTCCGACTGAGAGGCTCACTTCACTGAGCCATCCTGCAATTTCAGCCTGATGCCGCACCATGAAATCCGCCTCTTCCGGCGTCAGGCTTGCCAACGCCTCCCGCGCCTGTTTCGCCGCGCTCATCGCATGCAGCTCTTCGCGCGTACAGACCGGTCGGCTGAGGCCGTCGCCAATGATGAATAGTTCGCCCGCTTTGAAACCCTGTTGATAGGTAGGATTCAGGCGCTCCAGGAGGGAGCGCGGCAGATTGGCCTGCGGAGCGCCGAGTTCAACCAGGACTTCCTGGTAGGTCATGCAGCGCGGGACGATGAAGAAACCTGGCTCTAAGGTATCCACCGGGGAGCTTGCAACATTTCGTCTGAAGCGAGTAGGCAGTGAATCCGCTTCATGTGGTGTTGGGCTTGCTTCAGCAGACCTGGCCACGGATGTTGGCTTGGACGGGGAGGAATCCCCCAAGGGCGCGATTACCCGGCATCCATCCGGACAACCACAGGCTACTCGAGCTCCATCCATTGCGGCCAGCCGGCCAGCAACCACGAACCCTGGCATCCCTTCCACGATGGTGCCGCTCTTGTCGCAGGCCGGACAAGGGGTAGTCACGTCGCCTTCGCGCAGTACCCGGCGACCACCAACGCGGAAGCTGCCGATGCTGGCAAGGCAGGTAGCGCCCGTCGTGGTGCGATCACCCTCCAGTGCTTGGCCTCTGCCATTCATCTTGATGCGACTCATATCCAGGTCCTAGGCAAACCTGGAAGCTAGCACCCCGCAATAGGCCTAGAGGTCACTTGAAGATGCTTTGGGAAACGTCCTACGCAAACTAGAGAAAACTCTCCGCCTTCGGCTCTCGGGAAGTCCTTCGAGAGCTTACCCGTCTTCAATGTGCCGGCAAATCCACGGCTAGATCATCGTTCTCAAAATAGAACGCTATAGCCAAAAATCACTATCTACCGCTCCAAAGGTGATGGTTTTAATCTTCTCCCATCAACGCGAAACACCCAACTTACTGAACATCAAAACCCTTAGGAGCACGACCATGACCAACTTCAAATACAACCGCCTGAACAAAGACGACGCAGCCGTTCTGCTGGTCGACCACCAGGCTGGCCTGCTGTCCCTGGTCCGTGACATCGAGCCGGATGCGTTCAAGAACAACGTGCTGGCCCTGGCTGACCTGGCCAAGTTCTTCAACCTGCCGACCATCCTCACCACCAGCTTCGAACAAGGCCCTAACGGCCCGCTGGTACCAGAACTCAAAGCACTGTTCCCGGACGCCCCATACATCGCCCGCCCTGGCCAGATCAACGCCTGGGACAACGAAGACTTCGTCAAGGCAGTGAAGGCCACCGGCAAGAAGCAGCTGATCATCGCCGGTGTAGTGACCGAGGTGTGTGTGGCGTTCCCGGCGCTGTCGGCACTGGAAGAAGAGTTCGAGGTGTTCGTGGTGACCGATGCCTCCGGCACCTTCAATGCCATGACCCGCGACGCCGCCCACGACCGCATGAGCCAGGCTGGCGCACAACTGATGACCTGGTTCGGCGTGGCATGTGAGCTGCACCGCGACTGGCGCAACGACGTCGAAGGCCTGGCGGCGCTGTGCTCCAACCACATTCCGGATTACCGCAACCTGATGACCAGTTACAACGCCTTCAACGCCGGCAAGTAAGCCGACCGCCCCGGGCACCGACAGCGGTGCCCGCGCAGGGCAGCACACCCATCCAATCCTGCGCCCGTCCGTTGTTGCACAGTGGATGCGGGCAAGCTCATCCCAAGGAACGCCGATGAACACCGCACTCCAAGACAACCGCAACGTGGTGACCCTGGTCATCCAGCACAAGGTCCGCGCCCAGGCGCTGGCCAGCTACGAGGCTTGGCTCAAGCGTACGGTCAGCACCGCACGGCGGCAGCCGGGGCACCTGGATGTCAATGTGATCCGCCCGGACGACGGCGGGCTGCACTTCACCACCGTGGTGCGCTTCGCAGATGCCAGCCTGCTGCAGGCCTGGGTCAACTCCAGCGAGCGCCAGACGCTGGTCAACGAAGTACTGCCGCTGCTCGAAGGCGGCGACCACACCCAGGTGCACGAAGACCCGGAGTTCTGGTTCACACCGCCCAGCACTACCTCCGCGCAACCACCGCGCTGGAAGCAGGCGCTACTGACCTACCTGGTGATCTGCCCGATGACCATGATCATCCCGCAACTGCTGGCGCCGTTTTTCGCACGCTTCCCACAACTGGGCGGGGTGATCACCGGCAACCTGATCGTCAACCTGTTCGTCATCCTGCCCGTGGTGTTTTTCATCATGCCGTGGGTAACCCGTCGCTGCGCCAACTGGCTGCGCAGCTGATCAATTTTTGACCTCGACCCTTTCAAGGAGATACCGACATGACTACGCTCGTTACCCGCGATGGCACTTCGATCTATTACAAGGACTGGGGCACCGGCAAGCCCGTGTTGTTCAGCCATGGCTGGCCGTTGGATGCCGACATGTGGGACTCGCAGATGGAGTACCTGGCTAGCCGCGGCTACCGCGCCATTGCCTTCGACCGTCGTGGTTTCGGCCGTTCGAGCCAGCCGTGGAACGGTTATGACTACGACACGTTCGCTGACGACATCGCCCAGCTGATCGAGCACCTCGACCTGCGCGACGTGACCCTGGTGGGCTTCTCCATGGGTGGCGGCGATGTCAGCCGCTACATTGCCCGCCACGGCAGCGAACGCGTTGCCGGCTTGGTGCTGCTGGGCGCGGTGACGCCGGTGTTCGGCAGGCGTGACGACAACCCGGACGGTGTCGATACCTCGGTATTTGACGGCATCAAGGCTGGACTGCGGGCGGATCGGGCGCAGTTCATCGCCGATTTCGCCACGCCGTTCTATGGGCTGAACCATGGGCAGCAGGTGTCTCAGGGTGTGCAGACGCAGACCCTGAACATTGCCCTGATGGCTTCGATCAAGGGCACGCTGGATTGTGTGAGTGCGTTCTCCGAAACCGACTTCCGCCCGGACATGGCCAAGATCGATGTGCCGACCTTGGTGATCCACGGTGACGACGATCAGATCGTACCGTTCGAGACCACCGGAAAGCGGGCTGCGGAGTTGATTCGCGGGGCTGAGCTGAAGGCGTACAGCGGGGCGCCGCACGGATTTGCAGTGACCCATGCGCAGCAGCTCAATGAAGACCTGTTGGCGTTCCTGAGCCGCTGAATAAGCGGGGGCCGCGTTGCGGCCCATCGCCGGCCCCGGCAGCACAAAATGTGAACAGGGCTAACCTTCATCAACCCACCGCACACCCCTGCAATCCCTGGCCAGGCTTGAACCGGCATGCTCCGCAGTTGCCCCAGCCACCGCCGCACCCAGACGGAGAAGAAGATGTCCCAGGACCCCAACGACAAGACCCGTCGCCAGTTCCTCGCCACCAGTACCGTGCTCGGTGCCGCCGGCGCGCTCTGGTCCGCATTGCCCTTCACCGGCGCCGCCGGCTCCGCCCACGCATCCATCCAAGGAGGTTCCATGACCGCCGACCTGATCCTGTTCAACGGCAAGTTGCATACAGTGGACCGTGAAAAGCCCACAGCCACCGCCGTAGCCATCAAGGATGGCCGCTTCATTGCCGTGGGCAACGACGCCGAGGCCATGGCCCACAAGGGTGCTGCCACGCAGATCATCGACCTGAAGCAGCGCACGGTTATCCCGGGCCTGAACGACTCGCACCTGCACCTGATCCGCGGCGGCCTGAACTACAACCTTGAACTGCGCTGGGAAGGTGTGCCGTCGGTGGCAGATGCCCTGCGCATGCTCAAGGACCAGGCGGCGCGTACGCCAACCCCGCAATGGGCGCGCGTGGTCGGTGGCTGGAACGAATTCCAGTTCGCCGAAAAACGCATGCCCACCCTGGAAGAAATCAACCAGGCTGCGCCCGATACCCCGGTGTTCCTGCTGCACCTGTACGACCGCGCACTGCTCAACCGCGCCGCGCTCAAGGCCGTGGGCTACAGCAAGGACACGCCAAACCCGCCGGGCGGTGAAATTCAGCGCGACAAGTTCGGCAACCCGACCGGCATGCTCATCGCCCGCCCCAACGCGATGATCCTTTACGCAACCTTGGCCAAAGGGCCGAAGCTGCCGCTGGAATACCAGGTCAACTCGACCCGCCAGTTCATGCGTGAGCTCAACCGCCTGGGCCTGACCAGCGCCATTGACGCAGGTGGCGGCTACCAGAACTTCCCTGACGACTACTCGGTGATTCAGGAGCTGGCCGACAATAACCAGCTGACCGTGCGCATCGCCTACAACCTGTTCACCCAAAAGCCCAAGGAAGAGCTGGACGACTTCAGGAAGTGGACCTCCAGCGTCAAGCTGCACAGCGGCACCGACTTCCTGCGCCATAACGGCGCCGGTGAGATGCTGGTGTTCTCCGCAGCCGACTTCGAGGACTTCCTCGAACCGCGGCCGGACCTGCCGCAAACCATGGAAGAAGAGCTGGAACCGGTGGTGCGCCACCTGGTCGAGCAGCGCTGGCCGTTCCGCCTGCACGCTACGTACAACGAATCGATCACGCGCATGCTCGACGTGTTCGAGAAGGTCAACCGCGACATCCCTTTCAACGGGCTGCCATGGTTCTTCGACCACGCCGAGACCATTACCCCGCAGAACATCGAGCGCGTGCGTGCGTTGGGCGGTGGTATTGCCATCCAGGACCGTATGGCCTTCCAGGGTGAGTACTTCGTCGATCGCTATGGTGCGAAGGCCGCCGAGCAGACCCCGCCGATCAAGCGCATGCTCGAAATGGGTGTGCCTGTGGGCGCCGGTACCGACGCCACCCGGGTCTCCAGCTACAACCCGTGGACTTCGCTGTACTGGTTGGTCAGCGGCAAGACCGTAGGCGGTATGGAGCTGTACCCGGAAGGGCTGAGCCGCGACACCGCACTGCAACTGTTCACCCAGGGCAGCGCCTGGTTCTCCAGTGAGCAGGGCAAGAAAGGCCAGATCAAGGTTGGCCAGCTGGCGGACCTGGCGGCCCTGTCGCTGGACTTCTTCAGCGTTGATGAAGAGGCGATCAAGGGCATCGAGTCGGTACTGACTATCGTTGACGGCAAGGTGGTGTACGGCGCTGGCGAATTCGACAGGCTTGGCCCGCCACAGGTGCCGGTGCTGCCGGAGTGGTCGCCGGTGGCCAAGGTGCCTGGGCACTGGCGCGTGGGTACGCCATCACTGGCTGCAACGGTGCACCAGTGCAGCGGGCCTTGCGGGGTGCATGCGCACAGCCATGAAAAGGCGCGGCATTCGAGTGTGCCGGTGAATGACTTCCAGGGCTTCTGGGGAGCCTTGGGGTGTTCGTGCTTTGCGTTTTGAGCTGATGTAAGAAAGGGCGCTCTGCGGTAATGCCAGTCAGTTAGTTATCAGGGCTGCTACGCAGCCCATCGCCGGCAAGCCGACTCCCACAGGGCCTGTAGGAGCTGGCTTGCCGGCGATGAGCCGCAAAGCGGCCTCCAATCGCTTACCTGACGGGTATCAACGCTGTCTGTTCTTGGCGATCTCGATATCGTCCATCAGCGCTTTGGCCAACAGGCTCAGATAGTCGGCTGCTGCCAGCAGCTTGTGGTCATCCTCCATGTCGCCTTCACGCACCAGGTGCTTGATGTAGCTGAGCAGCACGGACACCTGTTCGTAGGCATCGTCTATGGGAATGCCGGGCTGCACACGCAGCAGATCAACCGGCGGGTTACCCACATCGAGGAAGGTCGCCACGCCAACGGTGGTCAGGACCTTGGGTTCGTCTGCCATGGCTTCACTCCTCGGTCCGTTGGCCAAACAGCCGAGCGTGCACGTGCTCGACCAGCGAATGGGCGATCTCGCTGGCATGCATGGCATTGCTCAGCATGTTCAGGCCAGGTTCGCCTGCGCGGGCGCGGCAGTGTTCGTCGATGGTTTCGATGACGCCGCGCAACAGCTCGCTGGCATGGGCCAGGGCGTCGGGCGGGTACATGTCGGACTGGACGGTGAAGAATGGGGTAGTGACGGGTTTACGGCTGGGTGGATCGGGTACGATCTTCTTCATGGCTTGTAACCTTTGTTCGGCTTATGGAAACCGCCACCTGAATCTTTCTCACGGATTGTGGGTGGCAGCCGTACGCAGGGTGAGAAACCGAGGAACAAAGGCAAAACTCGGCCAGGCGTAAGCCTGCCCGCGCACGGCCGCCATAACGACGATGCCTTGTATCAGTCGGGTTCTCACACCCGGTCACCGAAGTGACCCGAAAACGTTATCCCTGAGGCATTTCCCCGACAACAGCGATACTTCAGCAGCGCTCGTAGGATAATTCCCAAGCAGGTCGATGCTGAAGCATTTGATTTCAGGTTCAGAAATGTCTTACGGCTATTGGTCCTTGCACGATTGTCTTAGGCAGCCGCAATCCCCAGAATTGCCCGCCACACACTGTTCTCCCACAGGACCTGTAGGAGCTGGCTTGCCGGCGATGGGCCGCAAAGCGGCCCGCAATCGCTTACCTGACGGGTATCAACGCTGTCTGTTCTTGGCGATCTCGATATCGTCCATCAGCGCTTTGGCCAACAGGCTCAGATAGTCGGCTGCCGCCAGCAGTGTTCGTCGATGGTTTCGATGACGCCGCGCAACAGCTCGCTGGCATGGGCCAGGGCGTCGGGCGGGTACATGTCGGACTGGACGGTGAAGAATGGGGTAGTGACGGGTTTACGGCTGTGTGGGTCAGGTACGATCTTTTTCATGATGTAATTCCTATTTTTTCAAAATGGGAACTACCACTTGAATCTTTCTCACAGATTGTGGGTGGCAGCCGTACGCAGGGTGAGAAAACCGAGGAAAAAACGGCAAAAACCCGGCCGAGCCGAAGCCCGCCCACGTACGGCAACCATTACGGTGCTGCTGTTTTATCGGTCGGGTTTCTCACACCCGGTCGCCTGAGCGACCCGAAAACGTTATCCCTGAGGCATTTCCCCGACAACAGCGATACTTCAGCAGCGCTCGTAGGATAATTCCCAAGCAGGTCGATGCTGAAGCATTTGCTTTCAAGTTCAGAAATGTCTTACGGCTAGAGACCCTATCGCTGCTACTGGTCTAGGCCATGTCGCTGAACGCGAATTCCTCCGCCAAGTGATCGATCAGCGACCGCACCGACGGCAGCAACCCACGCCGCGAAGGGAAGATGGCGTGCACGATGCCGCAGCGAGGGTGCCACTGCGGCAACAGCTCCACCAAACGGCCTTCGGCCAGGTCTTCGCGCACCGCCACCCGTGGCAGGTGCGCGATACCAACTCCGGCCACCACGAAATGGCGCAGGGCAAACAGGTCATCGGTGACCATGCGCGGTGTGTGCGGGATCACGATGCTGCGGCTCATGTCCTCGCCCTGGAACAGCTCCCACTGGTACTCGCGCTGGGCGCTCCCCCAATGCACGCTGGGCAGCGTGCCGAGCAACTGCGGGTCGAAGCCCTTGGGCAAGTGCTCCAGATACTGCGGGTGCCCCACCAGGCACTGAGTGCTGTTGCTCAGTACTTTCATCACCATGTCGGTGTTTTCCAGCGGCGGGAAGCGCACGCGCAGCGCTACGTCGAAGCCTTCGTGCAGCAGGTCGACGCGGCGGTTGGTGCTCTCGATGAACAGCTCTACCTGCGGATACTTGAGCATGTAGCGGGTGAGCATTGGCCCGACCCAGGAGTTGAGCAGGGTAGTCGGGCAGCTGATGCGCACCAGCCCGCGCGGTTCGCTGCGGTTGCGCTCGATGATTTCTGCCGCGCCCTCGGCCTCTACGCGCATGGCCAGGCAACGGTTGTAGTAGGCCTGGCCGATCTCGGTGAGCGAACAGTGCCGGCTGGTGCGGTGCAGCAGGCGCACGCCCAGGCGGTCCTCAAGGTCGGCGATGCGGCGGCTGAGTTTCGACTTGGGCATGTCCAGCGCCCGTCCGGCCGGTGCGAAGCCGCCGTGCTCGACCACTTGGGTGAAGTAGTAGAGGGAGTTGAGGTCTTCCAATGATCGTTCTCCAGGTGGAACGCTAGGGGCAATTTTCGCAGTCTATCGCTTTTGCCGGAGCGCCAAATCAGTTGCCCTTGAGAACAGGCTGGCCAATCCGGAAACTTGCCTGACGCTCAATCCGCATCCGAATCAAACAACCGCTCCAACTCAACCCGCGCTTCCTTGGCCGTCTGCATCACCTTGGCCCGGTCATCACGCACCTGCCCCTGCGCCTCCAGCACTTCTTCGTCATGCTGGGCAAACCGATCGATGCGGTCCGCCGCCTGTTCACTGCTCAGCCCTAACCCGACCAGCGCCCGGCGGGTCATTTCCAGGCTCGAATAGAACGTCTCGCGAATCGGCTCTGCGCCCACGTCCACCAGCTTGTGCACATGCTGGCGGTTACGCGCGCGGGCCAGCACTTTAAGGTGAGGGTACAGGCGCTTGACCCGTTCTGCCGTGCGTGTAGTCACTTCCGGGTCGTCGATGGTGATGACGAAATACTCCGCCTCGCCGACCTTGGCTGCATGCAGCACCTCGGGGCGCTGCGGGTCGCCGTAGAACACCGGGGCCTGTTCGAGCATGCGGGTCATCTCGATGGCGTCCACCGAGGTTTCCAGGGCGACGAAGGGGATTTTCTGCGCCCGCAGGATCCGCGAGACGATCTGCCCCATGCGGCCCATGCCGACAATCACCACGCGTGGGGCACCGGCATCGATGGCCTTGTATTGCTCGGGTACTTCGCGGGCAGGTTGCGTGCGCTTGAGGGCGCGGGCGCAGCCGAGCATCAGCAGCGGGGTGATGGCCATCGACAGGGTGATGGTCATCAGCAGCAGGTCGTAGGTCTGGGTGTCGAACAGGCCCTGGTCCTTTCCCAGCTTGAACACCACGAAGGCGAACTCACCACCGGTGGCCAGTACCATCCCCAGGCGCAGTGCGCTGGCGCTGTGCAGGCCACCGGCCAGACGGCCGATGCCGATCAGCAGTACCAGTTTGACCGTCACCAACAACAGTGTCAGGCCCAGCAGCACCAGCGGCATTTCCAGCAGCAGGCTCAGGTTTGCGCCCATGCCGACACTCATGAAAAACAGCCCCAGCAGCAGGCCTTTGAACGGTTCGATCTGCGATTCCAGCTCATGCCGGTATTCCGAGTCGGCCAGCAGCAGGCCCGCGAGGAAGGCGCCCAGGGCCATGGAAATGCCTGCTTCCTCCATCAGCCAGGCGGTGCCGATCACTACCAGCAGCGCGGTGGCGGTGGACACTTCCGGTATGCCGGTGCGGGCCACGATGCGGAACACCGGGCGCAGCAGGTAGCGCCCGCCGATGATCACCACAGCGATGCTGGCGAAGACGTTCAGGCCATTTTGCAGGCTGTCACCGTGGCTGGTGTCCTGGCCGCTGGCGGCCAGCAGTGGCACCAGGGCAATCAGCGGGATCGCGGCGATGTCCTGGAACAGCAAGATGGCAAATGCCAGGCGGCCATGCGGGGCGTTGAGCTGCTTGCTCTCGGCCAGGCTCTGCAGGCCCAATGCGGTGGACGACAGGGCCAGGCCAAGGCCTACCACGATGGCGGCAGAGAGTGACTGGCCGAAGCCGAACAGGGCGATGGCGCCGATGAGTGCGCCGGTCAGCAGCACCTGTGCAGTACCGACGCCGAACACTGACTTACGCATCAGCCACAGGCGCTTGGGCGACAGTTCCAGGCCGATGATGAACAGCAGCAGGACCACGCCCAGCTCGGAAATGTGCGCCACGCTTTCGGTGTCGCGGATCAGGCCCAGGGCCTGTGGGCCGATGGCCACGCCAGCCAGCAGGTAGCCGATAACGGCGCCCAGTTGCAGGCGTTTGGCCAAGGGTACGGCGAGGACGGCGGCGAGCAGGAAGATCACCGCGGTTTGCAGAAGGCTGCCTTCGTGTGGCATTGGCTCGAACTCCATGAGCTGCCGGGGCAGCGTTAGAACAGTGTGGCGGGCAATTCTGAGGATTGCGGATGGTTCAGACAATCTGCCTGCGGCAAGAAACATTGTCCCGATTGATGTGACAGTCCGGGTCGACCTCGTGGCGAGGCTTCCTGCGAAAGGACCAATAGCCGTAAGACATTTCTGAGCCTGAAACCAAATGCTTCAGCATCGACCTTTTGGGAATTATCCTGCGAGCGCTGCTGAAGTATCGCTGTTGTCGGGGAAATGCCTCAGGGATAACGTTTTCGGGTCACTTCGGTGACCGGGTGTGAGAACCCGACTGATACAAGGCATCGTCGTTATGGCGGCCGTACGTGGGCGGGCTTTCGCCTGGCCGAGTCTTTGCCAATTTCTCCTCGGTTTTCTCACCCCACGTATGGCTGCCACCCTTAATCTGTGAGAAAGATTCAGGTGGCTGTTTCCTTAAGCCGAACAAAGGTTACAAGCCATGAAGAAGATCGTACCGGATCCACCTAGCCGTAAACCCGTCGCTACTCCATTCTTCACCGTCCAGTCCGACAGCCTGATGGCCAAAGCGCTGATGAACGATATCGAGATCGCCAAGAACAGGCAGCGTTAACCTTCAGTGCACCATCGCCGGCCCGCCAGCGATGGTGCAAGGGGCTCAGCCCAGGCCGAGCAGATCCACACCCAACTGGAAGGCCACCCACAACGCCAGCCCGGTCGCGAATGCCAGCGCGATGTTTTCGAACAGGTTGTTGCGGTATTCCTTGCTGAGCAGCGACTTTTGGTTGGACATGATCAGCAGGCCCAGCGAAATGACGGGCAAGCCGATGATGTTCAATGCACTGACGCCAATGGTCAGGGTCACGAAGTCGGGCATGCCCGGGATCGACCAGATCAGCGGCGTGACCAGAATGAACAGCATGAACCACTTGTGCATCGGGTCTTTGTGGAACTCTTTGCCGTAACGCTCGCGCCGCTGCGGCTGTACATGCTGGAAGGCATCGGTAATCAGCATCGGGAAGGCCGTGGTCTTGCCGGAGATGCTGGCAAACAGCGTAGCGAACACGCCGATGAAGAAGATGTACCAGCCGATCGGGCCGAAGAAGATTTCCAGCGCCTTGCCAAGGTCGCCGAGGGTTTTCACTTCGATGCCGTTTGGCCGCAGGATTTCTGCGCCGACGATCCAGATGGCCAGGTTGATGACGATACCGACGAACACCGCGAACAGCAGGTCGTTGCGTTGGATGCGTTTGTGTTGCGGGCCTACCCAGCCCTTCTGGCGCATCACGTACGGGTGCACGAAGTTGGCCACCGAGCCTGCCACCGCGCCGATCACCGAGACCGCCACTAGCAGCGCCCCGTGCACGCCTTCGTCAGCCGGGATGCTGAAGCCGATCGTACCTTTGACGATACCGGCCACATCCGGGCCAGACATCACGGCCAGTGCCAGAAACGCCAGCGTCATCACGGCGAGCAGGACCTTCATCACGCCTTCGATCATTGCGTAGATGTTGCGCCCGACCAGCATCCACACAGCCAGCACCACAGCCATCGAGCACAGCAGCGGATAGTCGATGCGCAACAGCATCGCCAAGGCTTCGCCGGCGCCCTTGATCATGTAGGCGTTCATCAGGTGGCCCATCAGCAGTGCATAGGCCAGCATGAACCAGGCAAATACGGGGTGCAGTTGCGCATACCCCTGAAGGATGGTCATGCCTTGGTTATTGCACAGCTGGAAGCGGGCGATGATGTTGACGATCAGGTATCTGAGCAGCAGCGAAACGGCCAGTACCCACATCATGGCGTAACCGTAGTTGGCGCCGGCCACGGATGAGGTTATCAGATCACCTGCGCCAAGCCAGGACAGCACCGCGATGATACCTGGGCCCAGCAGTTTGATCAGCCGTGTTACACGGCCTTGAGAGGGTGTGGCAGCACTGCCCTCGGCCGAATGAATGCTCGACATGGGGATGTCTCCGATTATTGTTCTTGTTAAACGAGCGCAGTCGAACACAATAGATAGGATGTCGTACAACTACATTTTGTTTTCAAATGTTTCTAAGTATTACAGATTTTAGGTGATGCCTTGTTACTACTGGTGTCGCGAGCAGATGCCTCGAAAGTGCCAGTATCCTGCAAATTAAAAAGGCCGTTTGCACGGCCTTCTGCGAACTCGCATGGGCATTTAGTTCTGGTTGCCTTGAGCGTTGTCTGGTTGGTAGTAGCGAATGCTCCGGACCTGGCCAGTGCTGTCCCGGTAGGTCATGGTCGCGGTGCTTGCCTGGCCTTGGATTTTGGCCGAGGGGGCGAGGCTGATCACTTCGGCGATGTCCAGGTTCATGCCGTAGTGGTAGGGCGTCGCTTCGGTGGGCTGGGCAAAGGCGCCGGCGCTGGTGCCCAGTGCAAGGGTAGCGAGGGTGAGTGCGAAAACGGTGCGAAGGGTCATGGTCGTTCTCCAGATTCAGTAAGGGGTGGCGACGATTGCTTGCTGTCTGGAACCAATGTTGCGCGCAATTAGTTGGCGCGCAAAATATATTGCTGCTATGGGCAGCATTGAGTGCGCATATGAGGGGCAGGCCGCAGGGCTAATGACTACCGGGCCGGTACTGCAGGGCTTCGGCCAGATGCGCCCTGGCAATCGTGCTGGCCCCCTCCAGGTCGGCCAGCGTGCGCGCTACCTTCAACAGCCTGTGTGCGGCGCGCAGGGAAAGCGTCAGGCGCTCGCAGGCACTCTCCAGCCAGGCCTGGTCGGCAGCGCACAATTCACAGTGCCGGCGCAGCCCCTCGAGGTCCAGAAACGCATTGGCACAGCCTTGCCGCCGGTGCTGCACCTCGCGCGCCTCGGCCACCCGGGCCGCCACATCGGCACTTGTCTCGCCGCAAGGTTGATTGTTGAGCGTGGTGGTTTCGCGCGCCACGGTCAGGTGCAGGTCGATGCGGTCCAGTAGCGGGCCGGAAAGCTTGTTGCGGTAGCGCTGGATCTGTTCGGTGCTGCAGCGGCAGCGGCCCGTGGGGTCGCCCAGGTAACCGCAAGGGCAGGGGTTCATGGCCGCCACCAATTGGAAGCGCGCCGGAAAGCGTACTTTGTCCCGTGCCCGGGCAATCACGATCTCGCCAGACTCCAGCGGCTCGCGAAGCACCTCAAGTACACGGCGCTCGAACTCCGGAAGCTCATCCAGAAACAGTACCCCATGGTGCGCCAGGGTGATTTCACCGGGTTGTGGCCGGCTGCTTCCGCCTACCAGCGCGGGCCCGGACGCTGAGTGGTGCGGATGGCGAAACGGCCGTTGCGGCCAGCTATCAAGCGGTTTGTGCCCGCTTACCGACTGGATGGCTGCCACTTCCAGCGCTTCATGCTCATCCAGCGGCGGCAGCAGGCCGGGCAGGCGGCTGGCCAGTAGTGTCTTGCCCGTGCCGGGCGGCCCCGTGAACAGCAGGTTATGCGCACCTGAAGCCGCCAGCAGCAAGGCACGCTTGGCGGCCACCTGGCCCTGCACCTCGCTGAGGTCGGGGTAAGGGCGGCTGTGCAGCAACAGACCGTTGGCGGCAAAGGGGGGCAGCGGCACCTGGCCGTTGAGGTGCGCGACCAGTTCCAGCAGGTGCCCCACGGCGTACACCACCAGCCCACCCGCCAGGCTCGCCTCTTCGGCGTTTTCCCGCGGCACCACCAGTGCCCGGCCAGCCTCCCGCGCCGCCAGTGCAGCAGGCAGCACGCCCTGCACCGGTCGCAGCTTGCCCGAAAGCGCCAGCTCGCCCAGGCATTCGATGTCGGTCAATGTGGCCACCGGCACCTGGCCGTCAGCGGCAAGGATGCCCAGGGCGATGGCCAGGTCGTAGCGCCCGCCGTCCTTGGGCAGGTCTGCCGGTGCCAGGTTTTGGGTGATGCGCCTTTGCGGGTAGTTCAGCCCGGAGTTGACGATGGCGCTACGCACCCGGTCCTTGCTTTCCTTGACGGTGGTTTCGGGCAGGCCGACCAGGGTGAGGTGGGGCAGGCCGTTGGCCAGGTGGGTTTCGACGCTGACAGCAGGTGCCTGCACGCCAACCTGGGCGCGGCTGTGGACGAGGGCAAGGGACATGGACGCTCCGTTGTCGCGAATAGGGGGCCGCTTCCTGCGGCTGGCTCAAGCATAGTGAGTGGCCTGATGGCCCTGCAGAAAAAAGTGCTTCCATGTCTTTCTGCAGGGCTGCATCACGGTTGTGGTCGTTGCTCCAGTGTCAGCTCGACCCGGCGATTTTCCGCCCGCCCTTGTACCGTGGTGTTGTCGCCCAGCGGTTGGGTATCGGCCAGGCCAACGGCACTGAGCCGGTCACCGGCGATGCCTTGCTGCTGCAGGTAGCGGACCACGCTGCCGGCCCGGGCGCCGGAAAGCTCCCAGTTGGACGGGTAGCGCGCGCTGCGGATGGTGCGCGTGTCGGTATGGCCTGCGACGACGATCCGGTGCGGCACCGTGCTCAGCACCCGCGCCAGGCGTTGCAGGACCTGCATGCCCTTGGGGTCTAGGTCGGTCTGGCCGGAAGGGAACAGGATGCTGCTGTCGATGCGGAAACTGACGCTGCGCTCGTTGCGGATCACTTGCACATCGCTGCCCAGCTGGTCCACGGGCAACGCTGCCAGCGGGTCGGGTTCCGGTTCCGGGGCGGGGCTGGCAGGGGCTGTTTCTTCGGCAGCGACCGGCTCGTCGGCCACGGGTTCGTGTGGCGCGACTTCGCCGACGCTGGAGGGGACCAGTAACAGCGCACCCGGCGCATCGACGTGCGTCAGGCTGGCGATGTCGAACGGCAGGGCCAGCTTCGCAGGCGCTTTTGGCGAAGGGATGCGGTTGATCATCGCCTGAGCCAGCATGGCTAGGACCATGACCAGCAGCAGGGTCATCAGGTCCAGATAAGTCAGCATCCAGCCTTCGCTTTCAGCTTCGTGCGTGGGGTCATCCAGCCAGTGCGGGGCGGTTGCCGCACGCTTGAGATTGCACTGGCGCTGCCGGGCCTTGTTCAGCTCGGTTTCGAGGGCGCGCTGGTGCGCCAGCCAGTGGCGGTTGTCGGCCAGGCTGCTGGGCGAGGCATCGGGCATCATGGGCGTCGGCGCCAGGCGAGTGACAGCGGCTTGCGGGCGGGGCGGGGGCCTTCGTCCTGCAGTTCGTCATGATAATGGGCGACGAAAGCCTTGAGCGTTTCGCGCATCAACCCCGGGCTGCGTTTTCTGGCCATCATCGAAATGCCTTGCAGGATCATGTTCATGATTACCACGCGCCGCTCCGTACGGCGCTCCAGCTTGACCGCCACCGGCTTGAACAACAGGTTGGCCAGCAGCACGCCGTACAGGGTGGTGGTCAGGCTCAACGCCATCTGGCGTCCGACACTGCCCAGGTCGCCGTCGCCCAGCACAAACACCATGTTCACCAGGCCGACCAGCGTGCCCAGCATGCCAAAGGCTGGCGCGTAGCTGGCCATGGCGCGGAAGATCTGGGCTTGGGCGCGCTCCTTGGCGCGCAGCCGGGTAATGCGCCATTGCATGAGTTCAAGAATGTCCTCTTCGCCTACCTGGTCGACCAGCAGTTGCACACCGTGGCAAATGAACGGGTTGCGTACTTGCGCGAGGGCGTTTTCCACGGCGCGGCTGTCACCATCGATCCAGCGGCGGGCGAGGTTGACCAGGTCGTCGATATCGAGCTCGGTGCGCTCACGCTCGGTTCGCACAACGGCTGCGAACAGGCCCGGCACGCGCCGCACCTCTGCCATGGGGTAGCTGATGCAGGTGGCGGCGAAGGTGCCCAGCACCACGATGCCCAGGCCAGGCAGGTCGATGAGCAGCGACGGTTGCTGTGCGCTGAACAGCAGCAGGACGGTCAGCAGGAGCAGGCTGGCGAGCAGGCCGACCAGGGTCGATGGGTTCATGGGCACTCCCGTTGACGGCACCCGGCCGTAGACAATGATGTGCAGCGTTATAGCGCCGCCGGGGTGTGGGCAAAGGGGCTAATACAGGCACTTTTGCTGTTCAGCTTGAGCGACCGGGCAGCCGGTGGCGCGCCGTGGGTGGGGGAAATTTTTTTCAGTGTGGCGCTAAAGGTCGGTTTTCCGTGCGCCGATGTTCGCGCTGACAGCAAGACAACGGCGCTGAGCGCGTGGAGCGCCGCCCCGTGTTTGCCACAAGTGCCCACCCACGAAAGGAACTGCAAGATGTCTGTGATCAATACCAACATCACCTCGCTTATCGCCCAGCAAAACCTCAGTGCTTCGGAAAGCAGCCTGAGCACCTCGATCGAGCGCCTGTCCTCGGGCCTGAAAATCAACAGCGCCTCCGACGATGCCGCTGGCCAGGCCATCGCCAACCGCATGACCTCGCAGATCACCGGCCTTGAGCAGGCAAGCAGCAACGCCAGCGACGGCATCTCCCTGGCGCAGACCACTGAAGGTGCACTGGACCAGGTGAACGACAACCTGCAGCGCATCCGTGAGCTGGCGGTGCAGGCATCCAACGGCACCAACTCGCAGTCCGACCTGCAGTCGATCCAGGACGAAATCACCCAGCGTCTGGACGAGATCGACCGTATCTCCGAACAAACGTCGTTCAACGGCGTCGACGTGCTGGCCAAAGACCAGACCATCAGCATCCAGGTAGGTGCCAACGACGGCGAAACCATCGAGATTTCGCTCAGCGAAATCAATGCCGAGACCCTGGGCCTGGGCGACTTCAACGTCAACGGTTACGACACCACCCTGACCGCCACCACCCTGACCGACGACTCGGGTACCGCGATCACCTCCACCAACACCAGCTATGTGGACAGCTCCGGTACCACCGTCAGCGGTGGCACATTGTCGGAAGACGCCGATGGCAACTACTTCCTGACCGTTGGCGGCAAGACCTACGCGGCTGAAGTAGACACCACCACCAGCGGCTCCACCACCACCGCGACCATCACCATCGATACCGACAACGCGGTCACCAAGAAGTCCACCAACACCCTGACGTCGCTGGACAACGCGCTGAACACCATCGACTCCATGCGTTCGGACCTGGGTGCGATCCAGAACCGCTTCGATTCGGCGATCACCAACATTTCCACCACGGTGACCAACCTGACGTCTGCCCGCTCCGGCATTCAGGACGTGGACTACGCCACTGAGGTATCGGCCATGACCAGCGCGCAGATCCTGCAACAGGCAGGTACCTCGGTGCTGTCCCAGGCCAACTCGATGCCGCAACAGATGCTGTCGCTGCTGCAGTAATAAAGCCAGGAGCGCGGCGCACGCCGCGCTCTTCGCAGGCTTACCGGCGATTGGGGCGCAAAGCGCCCCCGACCCTCCAGATACAGCGCCTTATCCGGGCTTTGACCTGGCCAGCACAGGGATAGCATTCAAGCTAGAGTCCCTCTGCCACAAGGCCGTTCTTCATGCCAAAGCCCCAGCGCGCCCGCACGCCAAACCCCCGTCATACCCAGGCCCCCGTCGATCTCGCCCAAGCGCGACGCCACTGCCAGCGGCGCCCGGATGACGCAAGTGCGTGGCAAACGCTCGGCAACCTGCAATTGGCCATGGAGCCTGAGCAGGCCCTGGCCAGTTTCGAGCAGGCCCTGCAGTTGCTGCCGCACGACCCGCACACACTTGAACTGGTGGCCAAGGCCGCGCAGAAGCTGGGTGACAGCGAGCGCGCCGAAACTTTGGCCGCACAAGCACTGGATCACGCGCCACACTTCCCCCCGGCCCATCACCGGCTGGCCACGCTGCATTTCGAGAAAGGCCGTTTCACCCAGGCGCTGCAGCACATCGAGCAAGCGCTGGCGGGGCAGCCTGACGACTGCCGCATGCTGGCCCGAAAGGGGTTGATCCTCGGCCGGCTCGACCGCCACGGTGAAGCCATCACAGTGTTCGAGGCACTGGTCGGGCGGGAGCCGAAGGACTACAGCCATTGGAACAACCTGGCCAACCTGTGCAAGGACATCGGCAAGCTGGCGCTGGCGGACGAGCATTACACCCGCGCCATCGAGTTGGCCGGGCGCCGGGACGTGCTGCCTTACTCCAACCGCCTGACCACGTTGCACTACGACCCGCGCAGAAGTCGCGAGTACATTTTCGAGGTGTGCAAGCAGTGGCAGTCCCGTTTCGGGCCTGACGTGGTGCCGCCCCGCCCACAAATGATCGACCTTGTACCGGACCGGCTGCTGCGGGTCGGGCTGGTTTCCGATGGCCTGCGCCAGCATCCGGTAGGCAACATGATCGTCGGAGTGCTGGAGCGTTTGCCCAGCCATCAGTTCCACCTGTTCGCCTACAGCAGCAGCCAGGTCAGCGACCACCTCACCCGTCGCATCCGCACACGCATGCATGCCTGGCGATCGATCAAGCACATGGATGATCAGCGCCTGGCGCAGCAAATCCGCGACGATGGCATCGACATTCTTATCGACCTCAGTGGCCACAATGCTGGCAACCGCATGGGCAGCATGGCGTTGCAGCCCGCCCCGCTGTTGGTGAAGTGGGTTGGCGGGCTGATCAACACCACCGGGCTGGATGCCATCGACTACCTCCTCAGCGACGCCATCGAGTCGCCGCCAGGGGAGGATGCGTTCTACACCGAAAAGCTGATCCGCCTGCCCGACGACTACATCTGCTACGACCCACCGCCCTACGCGCCAGATGTCCTACCGCTGCCAGCCCTGGCCAATGGTTTCATCACCTTCGGCTGTTTCAACAACCCGACCAAGATCAACGATGAGCTGCTGGCGCACTGGGCCGCGCTGTTGCACGAGGTGCCCGATTCGCGCCTGTTGCTCAAGGGCAGCGCTTTTTCCAACCCCGAGCTGCGCCAGTATGTGCTCGAGGTGCTGGGCGCGCAGGGCATTGTGCCGGAGCGTTTGCAGGTGGAGGGGCCGGTGGGCCACAAGGCCCTGCTGGAAAGCTACAACCGGGTCGACATTGCGCTGGACCCATGGCCTTACTCCGGCGGCCTGACCACCTGCGAAGCGCTGTTGATGGGCGTGCCGGTGGTCACCCTGCCTGGCCCTACCTTCGCGGGGCGCCATAGCGCCACACACTTGGTCAATGCCGGCCTGCCCGAGCTGGTGGTGAGCAGTTGGGAGCAGTACAGGGCGCGTGCCGCCGGCCTGGCCGGTGACCTGAGCAGCCTTGTAACCATTCGCAGCTTGCTGCGCGGGGTGTTGATGAACTCGCCGGTTTGCGACAACCAGCGTTTCGCCAGCCACTTGAGCAGTGCGTTACGGGCCATCTGGCAGCGTCATTGCGCCGGCCAGGCACCCGCCGCGTTGACGTTCGACAAACAGGGCCAAGCCTTCTTCGAAGGCGAACACGACGCCGTTGCGCTCTGCCACCCTGCGGCGCCAACGGCAGACGGCGGCTTCAGCTTCCGATTTCAGGGGCGTATCGTCACCCTGGACCATGGCGCCACGTTGCTGGCATCGCCACGATTCGTTGGGTTGCAGCGGATGGGCGTGCTGTCGACCATCGCCTTCGACCCGGCCGGCCGCATCGGTAACGCCGAACAGCTGGCCCAGTTGGGGGAGTTGCACTACTACCCCAATACCGCGCTGGGCGACGGGCGTGCGGTGACTTTGCGCGCCTGCCTGGACCCTGCGCTGAGCGCCACGCTGGAGCCATTGCCTGTACCCGGACCGCTGCTGCCCTCGCAGGTTCTGGCCCGTCTGCCGCTGCCGTCGCTGCGGCTGGATGCCATCGAGGGCTTGGGCTCGGTGGATTGGCTGTTGCTCGACAACCTCAACGACAGCGTAGCGCTGCTCGAACATGGCGCGCGAACACTGGCCAACACGTTGCTGGTGCAGGCCCGTATCAACTTCTCTGCGAGCCATGAAGGCCAGCCGGACATCGCCGCTGTCTCGCAGCGCCTGGCATTGCTCGGCTTCAGCCTCTGTCGGCTGCACAACCAGCAGTACCGCAGGTTTGCCGCGCAGGATGAGGGCTGTGCCGGCCTGGCCGCGTCACAACTGGTCTGTGCCGATGCATTGTTCTTGCCCAATGCCGAGCGCATGGCGGCGCTCTGCGAGAACCAGCGCCGCAAGCTGGCGTTCCTGCTGCACACGGTCTACGACGCAAAGGACGTGGCAGTGCACCTGTTGCGCGGGCTGGGCGACGAAGTCGCGCAGCAGTACCTGCGCCATTGCCAGCCCGGCCCGGGCAAGCCCCATGCCCCGCGTGACGCACCGCCGGCGGCGGTGCCAAGCGTGGCGCCAGCACCCTTCCAGGCGCCGCAGTTGACCTTCCCGGCCCAGGTTGCGCGCTACGTCGAGAAGCTTTACAGCAAGGCGAATGTGATTCTCGAGTATGGCAGTGGCGGGTCAACCGTCCTTGCCGGCCGAATGCCCGGCAAGACCGTGGTATCGGTCGAGAATGACCTGCACTGGGCGCAACAGATGCAGCGCTGGATCGAAGCTGCCGCACTGCCCTCGGTGCCGCGCATCTATCCGGTCGACGTGGGCGCCACAGGCGCCTGGGCCCGGCCGAAAAACGCCGAAGGCTGGAAGCGGTTCCACAGTTATCCGTTGCGGGTATGGGATGAGCCGTTCTTCCAGGCACCAGATGTGATCCTGATCGACGGGCGCTTTCGCGTGGCGTGCTTCGTCACCGCCTGCCTGCGGGTACGCAAGCCGACCATCGTGCTGTTCGATGACTACCTGGACCGCCCGCACTATCACGTCGTCGAGCGCTTACAGGCGCCAACCGAGTACATCGGCCGTATGGCGCGCTTCGATCTGCAGCCGATGGCAGATATCCCGCGCAATGAGCTGACCTGGCTGGTGGCAAGCTTCAACGAGGTGGCATACGCCAGCTGAATCGGCGGGCCTGGAAGGTCAGCCTCGGCCAACGGCCCGATAGGTCAGGCCGGCGCTGGCGGCGGCCTGGGGGTCGTAGAGGTTGCGCCCGTCGATGACCACGGCGGTGCGCAACTGCTGGCGTAACCAGTGAAAATCGACGCTGCGAAACGCCTTCCACTCGGTACAGATCACCAGCGCGTCGGCGCCTTCGATTGCCTGCTTTCGGTCGCCGGCCAGCAGCAGGTCCTCACGCTTGCCGTAAAGGCGTTGGCATTCGGCCATGGCCTCCGGGTCGTAGGCCTGCACCCGCGCACCGGCGGCCCACAATGCCTCCATCAGCTCGCGGCTGGGGGCTGCCCGCATGTCGTCGGTATCGGGTTTGAAGGCCAGGCCCCACACGGCGATGGTCTTGCCTGCGAGCTCGCCGTTCAGGGCCTGCGCCAGTTTCCTGAACAGTGAAGCCTTCTGCCGCTGGTTGATCGCCTCGACCGCGTTCAGCAACTGGGGTTCGTAGCCGACCTCGCGGGCACTGCGGCTCAACGCCTGGATATCCTTCGGAAAGCACGAACCGCCGTAGCCGCAGCCCGGGTAGATGAAGTCGTAACCGATGCGCGGGTCGCTGCCGATACCGTGACGAACCTCTTCGATATCGACCCGCAGGTGCTCTGCCAGGTTGGCCATCTCGTTCATGAAGCTGATCTTGGTCGCCAGCATGGCGTTGGCGGCGTATTTGGTCAGCTCCGCAGCCCGCAGGCTCATGAACATCAGCTTGTCGTGGTGGCGGTTGTAGGGGGCGTAGCACTCACGCATCAGGCGCTTGACCTGCTCGGAGCCCGTCCCCACGACGATGCGGGCGCCACGGGTAAAGTCTTCGATGGCGGCCCCTTCCTTGAGAAACTCCGGGTTGGAGCACACATCGAAGGGTATCGCCAGGCCGCGAGCGGCCAGTTCGGCCTTGATGGTGGCTTGGACCTTCTCGCCTGTACCAACGGGCACGGTGGACTTGCCCACCACCACCTTGTAGCCCTCCATGTGGCGACCAATGTCCCTGGCAACAGCCAGGACATACTGAAGGTCGGCCGCACCGTCTTCATCGGGCGGCGTGCCCACGGCGATGAACAGCACCTGGGCGAAGGCGATGGCCTGGGCGGCATCGGTGCTGAAGTGCAGGCGCTGGGCGCGCAGGTTGGCTTCGATCAGCAGGCCCAGGCCGGGCTCATGGATGGGCACCTCGCCGGCATTGAGACGCGCGATGCGTTGCGGGTCGATGTCCATGCACGTTACGTCGTGGCCCACATCGGCCAGGCAAGCGCTTGCCACCAGCCCCACATACCCTGAACCAAACACACTGATCTTCATGGCGTTCCTACCGTGTGGGGCGGGCTCAGCCCACCAGCGTTGCTTGCAGCCGTGTGATGGCCAGGCTGTGCAGCTGGCAGACCCGCGACTCGCTGATACCCAGCACCAGGCCTATCTCGCGCATGTTCAGCTTCTGCTGGTAATACAGGACCATCAGCAGCCGTTCCCGCTCGGGCAGGTTGTCGATGGCGCGGATCAGGCCGGTGCGATTGCTCTCTTCGAGCAATGCATTGAGGGGGTTGGAGCCCTGTGGCTCGTGGCTTGCCAGGTAGTCATCGCTGACCTGGTCGATGGGCAGCATGTGGCTGCCGTTGATGTCTGCCAGCAGCTGCTGGTACTCGGCCAAGGCCATGCCCATGGCCGATGCAATCTCGCGTTCAGTGGGGGCGCGGCCGAGGCTGTGCTCCAGCCGGTAGACGGTTTCTTCCATCAGGCGGGCCTGGCGCCTGACCCTGCGCGGTGCCCAGTCACGCGTGCGCAACTCGTCGATCATCGCCCCGCGAATGCGGTGGGCGGCAAAGGTGCCGAAAGGAATGCCCAGTTCCTGGTCGTAGCGGGTCAAGGCATCGAGCAAGCCGATACTGCCTGCCTGAATAAGGTCCTCCAGATCGAAGCCGGGTGGCAGCTTGGTCTTGAGGTTCAGTGCATGCCGTTTGACCAAGGGCAAGTACTGCTGAAGCAGCTCATGCTGGTGCATCTTGCCTTGTGCCGTATACATCGTGCGTGCCTGTGCAGAACAAGTGTGGCGGTCAGGCATCCGCGCCGTTCGCAGACTGCGCGCTGCCCAAGGGGTAGGTTCGGGATTATCGGTGCTGCGTCCGGGCAGCTAAGCCCGGAACAACCCCATGCATGCAGGGCTATTCGCCCCTTAGCGGTGGGTTATGTGGTAGGTGCGCCGATGATGCTGGTGATCCGCAGTGTGCGGTCATCGGGCACTTCGCTCAGGGCGATGACCGTCAGCTGGCGCAGGCGCCGGCGCAGGAAGCGCGACAACACCAGGCGCAAGCGGTTGGGCACCACCAGCACGGCAGGGTCATTGGCCAGCTCCTGGCGTTTGAGCGCCAGGGAGGTTTCTTTCATCAGGGTGTCTGCCAGGCTCGGCTCCAGTGAGCCGCCGTTGCCGACCGCCTGCATCACCACCTGCTCCAGGTTGAAGTCCAGGCCCATGACGCGCAGCTCGGGCTTGTTTGCGTAGTACTGGTTGACGATGGAGCGGCCGAGGGCGACGCGCACCAGCGCGGTCAGCTCCTGGATATCCGCTGGCTGCTGTGCACCTGCGTGCTCGGCGAGTGTGTCGAGGATGGTGCGCAGGTCACGGATGGGGACGTTCTCTTCCAAGAGGTTTTGCAATATCCGCTGCAGTTGGGTCAGGGTCAGCAGCTTGGGTACCACTTCCTCGACCAGCCCTTTGCCGTCGCCGCCCAGCTTGTCCAGCATCTTCTGCACCTCGCTGCGGCCAAGCATATCCTTGGCGTGCTGATGCAGCAGGTGGTTGAGGTGGGTGGCTGCCACGGTGCTGGCATCGACCACGGTATAGCCGTAGATCTGCCCGTGTTCGCGCAGGTTCTGGTCGATCCAGATCGCCGGCAGGCCAAAGGCCGGGTCCACCCCCTCTTTGCCCTCAAGCTGGCCGGTAACCTTGCCGGGGTTGATCGCCAGCCATTTACCCGGGTAGATCTCGCCACGCCCGACTTCCACACCCTTGAGGCTGATGATGTAGGTGTTGGGCGAAAGCTCGAGGCTGTCGCGCACATGGACCACCGGTGGCAGAAAACCCACATCCTGAGCGAACTTCTTGCGCAGGCTCTTGATACGGGTGCTCAACTCACCCTGCTGGCGCACATCAACCAGCGTAATCAGGCGGTGGCCCACACGCAGGCTCAGGGTATCGACCAGCTTCACGTCATCCCAGCTCGCCTCGCTGTTCTGTGCCGCGGGCTTTGGCAAGGCGGCCTGCGCTGGCGTCTGCTCAGCCTGCTGCTCCTCCCGCGAGAGCCACCAGCCCAGGCCGCCCAGCAGTGCGGTCAGCAGCAGGAATACCAGGTTGGGCATGCCGGGCACCAGGCCCAGCAAGCCCATCACCCCGGCCGTCATCATCAGCATTTTCGGCCGGCTGAACAGCTGGCCGATCATCTGCCGGCTGACGTCTTCTTCGGTGTTCACCCGCGAGACCATTACACCGGCGGCGATGGAGATCACCAGGCCAGGAATCTGCGCTACCAGGCCGTCACCGATGGTGAGCATGGTGTAGGTGTGCGCCGCGTCGGCGAAGCTCATGTCGTGTTGCAGCAGGCCGATGGCCAGGCCACCGACGACGCACACGCCCATGATCACCAGGCCTGCCACGGCGTCGCCACGCACGAACTTGCTGGCACCGTCCATGGAGCCGAAGAAGTCCGCTTCCTGGGCTACTTCCCGGCGGCGCTTGCGGGCCTCCGGCTCGCCGATGAGCCCGGCGTTGAGGTCGGCGTCGATCGCCATCTGCTTGCCGGGCATCGAGTCCAGGGTGAAGCGCGCGCCGACTTCGGCAATACGTCCGGCACCCTTGGTGATCACCATGAAGTTGATGGTGACCAGAATCATGAACAGTGCCAGGCCCACGGCAAAGTTGCCGCCCACCAGAAACTCGCCGAAGGCCTCGATGACCTTGCCAGCGGCATCGGTGCCGGTATGCCCGTGCATCAGGATGATCCGGGTCGAGGCTACGTTCAGCGACAGGCGCA
The DNA here is from genome assembly GCF_015751845.1 of Pseudomonas sp. M2. Taxonomy (NCBI): domain Bacteria; kingdom Pseudomonadati; phylum Pseudomonadota; class Gammaproteobacteria; order Pseudomonadales; family Pseudomonadaceae; genus Pseudomonas; species Pseudomonas sp. M2. Next base: position 2,196,856 of record NZ_JADOUD010000001.1, on the reverse strand, counting down.
GCAAGGTGGTGAACAGCAGCACCGAGGGGAACGATGAGAAATCCAGTGGTTTCTCGGTGAGCATGCTGACGATGAGCACCATGATGGCCAGTGCGATGTTGAAGGTGAACAGCAGGTCGAGAATGAAGCTGGGCAGCGGCAGGATCATCATCGACAAGATGAGCACGATCAGTATCGGGCCGGTCATGATCTTCAGTTCGGCGCCGACGGGCCAGTTGTCGCGACGGAACAGGGCGGTCAGGCCTTTCATGGGGTCTGTAGGTCCTCGGGTGAGTGGGGGCGTCGTCCTGGCTTGTCCATGCCCTCGGGAACGTCGAGGTTGACCGGAACGGGTGGCGTGAGTCCGCCCTGTTCACTGACGCGTTTGAGGCGGATGGCCCAGGCCACCACCTCAGCGACAACGGTGTACAGTTCGGCAGGGATCTGCTTGTCCAGATCCACGTGGAAGTAAAGGGCGCGTGCCAGCGGCGGTGCCTCGAGGATGGGCAGGTCGTGATCCTGGGCGAGTTCGCGAATGCGCAATGCCACGGCATCTGCGCCTTTGGCGATTACCCGCGGGGCGGCGTCCTTATCCTTGCGGTAGCTCAGGGCCACCGCGAAATGGCTGGGGTTGGTGACGATTACATCGGCCTTGGGCACCTTGCTCATCATGCGCCTGCGCGCGCGGGCCTGTTGCAGGCGGCGTATCCGTGCCTTTACGTGGGGGTCGCCGTCGGCATTGCGGTGCTCCTGGCGCACCTCTTCCTTGGACATGCGCAGGTTCTTCGCGTACGTCCACAACTGATAAGGCGTGTCGATACCCACCACCAGGATCAGTGCGGCCACGCAGGTTGCACAGGCTTTGGCAGTCAATGCCATGAGCGTCACCAGCGCCTGCTGCGGTGGCAGTTTTGGCAGGCCCAGCAACTGGCCGATATGGGCATCGAGAAACAGGTACAGCACGGTCCCGATCAGTGCCGCCTTGGCAATGGCCTTGGCCAGCTCTACCAGCACCTGCACGGAAAACAGCCGTGCCAGGCCGCTCACGGGGTTGAGGCGAGAAAAGCGGGGGCGCGCCGCTGCCAGGGTGATGACCAGCCCGCCGAGCAGGGTAGGTGCCGCCACGGCGGCGATCAGCATCAGGGCGAAGAAGGGCACCAAGGCGAGCAGGGCGGCGCCACCAAGCGCAGTAAAGGTGCTGAGCATGCGCGCGGGGTCGAACAGTTGCGCGCGATCGAACAGCAGTGCCTGTTCGACGATGCCGCCAAGACGGTCGTACAGGTGCCCGCCCATGCTCCACAGCCCACCTATGCCCGCCAGCAGCATGATGAACGTGCTCAGCTCGCGGGAGCGGGCGATCTGCCCTTCTTCCCGGGCTTTTTCGATGCGGCGTGGCGTTGCCGCTTCCGTCCGGTCTTCTCTGCTGGTTTCGGCCATGGTTCTCCAGGCAGCTGCACGCACCCGGGCGGGGAAGGGGGCGCTATTGTGTGCAACTGCCAGGCACGCTCATCCCGCGAAAAGCCGCCTGAATGCCCCGCTATTGTGGCGTTTGTCCAGGCTGCTCGGGGGGCAGCGGCTGGGTGCCGAATTCGTCCTGGTTGAGGATGCGCTTCGCGACCTGGCTGTCGAGCACGATGATCTCGATTCGCCGGTTGGTCGCGTCGAACGGGCCCGCGCCGGGAAAGCGGATACGGTCGGACATGCCGGAAACCCGCAGCAGTTTGTCCGGGTCCAGGCCGCCGGCCACCAGCTCTTGGCGGGAGGCTTTGGCGCGGTCAGCAGACAGGTCCCAGTTGCTGTAGGTGGCCTCGCCCCCCGGATAGGGATGGCTGTCGGTGTGGCCACTGATCTGGATGCGGTTGCGCAACTCATTGAGCACCGGTGCGAACGTGCGCAGCAGCTGGCTCATGTAGGGCGCTACCCTTGCACTGCCCAGCTCGAACATGGGCCTCTTGTCGGTATCGAGCAGTTGCACGCGCAGGCCTTCCGGACTTAGCTCGATGGCGATCTGCTGTTTCAGGTCGCGCAGCTTGGGGTCACGCTCCACGGCATCTTCCAGCCGCTGTTTGAGGGCCTGAAGGTGGCGCCGCTCCTCGCTCGACAGGCGGGTCGGGCGCCTCGCCTTGCGAGCCATTTCACCCTCGGACAGGCTGGCGTCGGTACCGCCGCCGGGTATGGCGCTGGTGCTGGCGGAATTCTTGTCTCCCTTGCTCAGGGCTACCAGCAAAGGCGTGCTGAAGTATTGGGCGATGGCGTCCTTGTCGCCTTTGCCGGCGTTGGAGAGCACCCAAAGCACCAGGAACAGCGCCATCAATGCGGTCATGAAGTCGGCGAAAGCGATCTTCCAGGCACCGCCATGGTGCCCCCTGGCCGCCTTTTTCCTGCGCCGGACGATGATCGGCTGGTCACTCATGCCGTTGCCGGGCTCGGCTGCCCGATCCCCCCTCGCACATGGTTCTCCAGCTCATCGGCACTGGGCCTTTCCTCGCTGTGCAAGGCCTTGCGCCCGAACTCCACCGACAGTTGCGGGGGAATGCCCTTCACATGGGCCAGCAAGGTCACGCGCAGGCAGTGCAGCATCTTGGTGGACTCGGCCGTTTGCCGTTCGATGCGGCTGGCCAGCGGCGCGACGACGCCGTAGGCCAGGTAGATGCCGAGGAAGGTGCCTACCAGGGCGTGGGCGATCATCTGCCCCATCATGTCGGGGCCCACGTTCACAGCGCTCAGGGCCTTGACCACCCCGAGCACGGCGGCAACGATGCCGAAGGCGGGCAAACCGTCACTGATCTTGTACAACGCATCGGCGGGCAGATGGGCCTCGTTCTCGAATTCCTCGATCTCGTGCTGCATCAGCTCATCGAGTTCGTGGGCCTGTAGTGACAGGCTGATGAGCAGGCGCAGGTAGTCGACGACGAAGTTCAGCAGCAACGGGTCATTCAGCAGTTGTGGATACTGGGAAAACACTGGGCTCTGCTGCGGGTCGTCGATGTCCCGCTCGATGGCCAGCAGGCTCTCTCTGCGCGCCTTGTTGAGCAGGTTGTACAGCATGCCCAGCAGGTCCAGGTAGAACGCCTTGTCGTAGCCGGTGCTGCGCTTGAATGTCGAGATCGCGCCGAAGGTGGCGCGGATGGCCTTGCCGTTGTTGGCGGCGATGAAGGCGCCCAGCGCGGCGCCGACGATCATCAGCAGCTCGGTGGGTTGGTACAGCGGCCCCAGGCTGCCACCGGACAGCACGAAGCCACCCAGTGACGAGGCCAGTGCCACGAATAGACCTAAAAAAATGAGCACGTCGCCGCTCCTCAGCTTCCAGTGAATGTTCGCTGAAGATCGGCAACGACGAGAGGTGACTTGAAAGAACTTGTCTGGGAAGGGGTAAAGCCCGGTCAGCGCTGGCTGGCCGGGCGCAGGTTATCGAGGGTATCGGGCTCGACCTCGCGGCGTTTCAAGGTCTTGCCTGCACGCGAGGGTGGCTGGCAGATGCCACAGACATAGTTCTGCGTTGGTGAATAGGAGTGGGTGATGAACGCCCCTGAGCAGCAGGAACAACGAATCTGCTCAAGCATGCCGTTCTCGACGAAGCGCACCAGCGTCCAGGCGCGGGTCAGCCCCAGCACCCGCTCGCCGTCGGTATCGCTGGCATGTTCCATGTACAGCCGGTAGGCCTTGATGAAGGCATCGATCCGGTGGCCGCCTATCTCCAGCATGCTGCGGTAGATGTTGTAGAACAGCGAGGAATGGATGTTCGGCAGCCAGGTCACGAACCAGTCTGTTGAAAAAGGCAGCATGCCTTTGGGCGGCGGGGCTCCACGTACTTCCTTGTACAGCCGGATGAGCCGCCCGCGGGTGAGCGACGTTTCCGTCTCTACCACCTGCAGGCGAGCCCCCAGTTGGATCAGCTCGATGGCCAGCTGTACCTGCTGCATCTCGGTGACCAGACTTTTCTCCGACATGGCTCAGACGCCGCTGCTGTGCATGCCATCTGAACGGTCGGCAGCCGCCATCAGCAGGGAAGTGTGGATTTCAACCATGCCCAGTTCGCGTGAGTTTTCCAGTGCCTTCGAAATACGATCGGCTTCTTCGAAGATGGGCCGGCAGATCAGTTGGTTGATCCTTGACAGTTGGGTCATCTGTTTGCTGCTCAGCCCGGTCAGCAAGTCCGCCATGTTCTCGCTGAGTTTCAGGCGAAAGATCGCGACTTCACGATCTTTGCGCAACATGTTCTGCGCCAGCAGCAGATAGGAAAGGTTGAGTTCCTGAATGTCTGCAAGGTAGCTATTGGTGTGCGGCACCGTTCTCCCCTCCTTCAAAAGTTGCTACGCCCCGATACCCCGTAAAACCTTTTTGCCAACCACGCCTGGTGCGGGCCCGAACACGTTCGAAGCCGTTGGTGCGAGCGTTTGGGTGGCCTGGTTTTTTCGGCTTATCAATGTGTTGAGCAGTGGTGTGCTCCGTTTGGGAGCATCGAGAAATTTTTCCTAAACTATCAAGCGTGTCGACCGATAACAGAAAGGGGCAGACTTTTTCCCGGTTATTTTTCGTGCTCTTGAAGGCACTGATTTTTACACCAGAATGTTGCATTAGTTAGCTTGCTTATGATGGCGGAATGTACCTACTGGCACAAGCGATGGCTCAACGATAGCACCTTGCCGCCTGTGACGCGGTACGCATTATCAAGATCGTTCTTTTGCCGGCCCACTTGCATGAGTTCGCCAAGGTGGTTCTGCCGGGCTTGTAGAAAGCGGCTTACTTGGCTGTCCAGCGCCACTATTTCAGTGATTAGTTCAAGTTTGCGCAGTTGCCCGGCCTCATCGAGTTCGGCCTGACTTTCGGCGCGGCGCAGGCTGGCGGCATCGATAAGGCCCTGCGACTTTAGTGCGAAAATACCGTCCCAATCGGCATTTTCCGCGCACGTCAGCATGCGTCGCGATTGCTCAAGCAGCCCTTCGTAGGCAGCGATAACTTGTGCTTGCAGCATAACTACCGTTAATCCTCGGTTTGCGGGCCGATCGCGGTCCAGGCCGAGGCGATAGTGCCCAGCAAATTGGCGGCGGCATTGAGCGATTCTTCGTTGTTCTCAAGGTTGGCGCGTAACAGCAGGCGCACAACGAAGTCATAGAGTTCGTCCAGTTGCCGGGCGATGCTGCCGCCTTGCTCCAGGTCCAGCGAAGCGCGCAGGCCGCGGGTGACGATGTTGATCGCCCGGGTGATCGCCTTGCCCTTTTCGGGTGTGTTGCCCGCCTGCATGTGCAGTTTCGCCAGGCGCAGCGCCGCCTGGTACTGGTCGAACAGCAGGCTGATGCGCTGATGCGGCGAAGCGGCCAGGATGGCGCTTTCCAGGCCGACCCTGGCATAGGCGCTGGCATCGTGTGATGACATCATCCTGCATGCTCCGTCGTTGACACATTAATCACTGTTGAGAGCCTCGAATTGTTCGGTGAGGTAATCGGCGGTGGAGTTCAGCGTGGAGATCAGCGTATCCAGCTCGGTGAACTGTTCGCGCCAGCGCTCCATTTCGGAATCGATCAGCGCCTGCTTTTCGTCGTAGCGTTCTTCGAGTTGATCGAGCTTGTTGTCCAGGCTGTCTGTCTTGGCCGGGATCAGGCCGGTGTCTTCATCCAGGTAGTTGTCCAGGTCTTCGGTCATGCGGGTGATGAAGCCTGAGCTGCCATCGCTGCCGATGAAAAATTCGGACACCGCGTCGATGTTGTCCTCCAGGGCGCTTGCCAGCGTGTCTTCATCGATCGACAGCGTGCCGTCCGATTCCAGGGCAATACCCAGCTGCGAGAGGTAGCTGAACGTGCCGCTGCCAATCTGCGTGTAGATGTCGCTGGCCAGCTCCGTGCTGATACGACGGGTGGTGGAGTCGCCCAGCAGCTCGCCACTGGTGCCGGCATCGGCGTCATAGGCGGTAAGTTCGTCCACCGTGGTGACGAAGTCGTTGTAGGCATCGACGAATGCGGTGATGGCGCTTTCGATCGAGTCGGTATCGCGGGTGATGGTCAGTGTCTGTGAGCTGCCGGTGTCGCTCAGGGTCAGTGTGACGCCCTGCAGGGCTTCTTCCACCGTGTTGCTCTGGCTGGTGATGGCGATGCCGTTGATGGTGAGTTCGGCATCCTGTGCCGCCACCGTCTCGGTCATGTTGCCCGTGCCGTCGGCATAGCCGAACAGGGAGGCGGCCAGGTCACTGCTGTCGCTGCTGCTGTAGCTGACTGTCATGGCCGCTTCGGTGCCGGTGCTGTCGGACGTCAGCACCAGGCGGTAGGGGCTGTCGCTGCCGTCGCTGACGATGGTCGCGGTGATGCCGGCGTCGGCATCATTGATGGCATCGCGCAGGCCTTCCAGGGTGTTGTTGCTGCTGTCCAGGGTGATGGACACTGCATCATTGCTGCCCGCCTGCAATGTCAGCGTGCCAGTGCCCAGGGTCGTGGTCGTATCGCTGATGCCATCGGTTGCCAGGCTTTGGGCTTGGGCAAGCTGGGTCACCTCGATGCTGTAGGTGCCGGCCACAGCCTCGCTGCTGGTGGTCACCGCCACGCCGCTGCCCGAAATGCTGGTGCTCAGAGACTCGTACAGGCTGGCGTCGGCCAGTGCTTCGGCGGCTGACTGCAGCGTGTCGAGTGCGCTGGTCAAGGTGCCATAGGCCGAGATTTCGGCTTCGACAGACTCTTCCTGAGCGGTGATCGGGTCCAGCAGGCTTGTGGTCTTCGATTCCTCCAGGCTCTCCAGGATGCTTTCCAGATCAAGCCCCGACCCTACGCCGAGGCTGGTAATGCTTGCTGTGGAGCTGGTGGTGGTGGTCATGTGCTGGTCCGTCCTGATGTGCGCGTCTGGGCGCAACATCGGCAAGCGATGACTGCGTCTTTAAGGCATTACCCTAAAAATGTGTGACGCATGTCTCAAACCTGCATGGCCATCACATCCTTATAGGCAGTGAGCAGGCGATTGCGCACCTGGACGCCCATCTGGAAGGCGACGCTGGCCTTCTGCGAGTCGGCCATTACATCGACCAGTGACACTTCGCTGCTGCCCGCCTGAAACGCATTGGTCCGGCTGCTCGCGGTTTGTTGCAGCTGGTTGATGCGCTGCAGTGAGGCCTGCAGCTCGCCAGCAAAGCTCCCGGCGGCCTGGCTCAGCCTGTTGGCGCTACCGCCCTGCGCCTGTTCGGCGAGGCTGCTCAACTGTTGCAAGGCATCGGCAAGGGCTTGAGTGGTCATGGCGCAGTGGCTCGTGGCTGGCGAATACGCGGCAGGTTAGCAAGCCTGAGTCTGTAGGAATCGGCCCAATTGACCGTAAAACTACGGGCTTTTCTGCCCTTTGCCGGCGAGCAGCCTGGCGACAATGACGCTGAGCCAATCCCGCCTGGACCCCTTTGCCAACCGGCCGACGGACCGCGGGTCGATTACCACTGCCAGCGGACTCTGTAATGCCCCTCTTTCCGGCCAGAACCCCAGCTTCGAGGTGTTCGTGACAACTGCTGCCCAGGCCAAGGGCACGAAAAAAAACCTGCCGATCGCCACGCCGGTCCGTTCCCTGGATGCGTTGACCGCGGTGCTGCGTGGCCGGCCACTGCTGCCGCTGATGCTGGCCGGCGCCGCAGCTGTGACGCTACTGGTCGGGCTGCTGCTGTGGGCGCAGGAGCCGGAGTACCGGGTGCTGTTCTCCAACCTGGGTGAGGCTGATGGTGGCCAGGTCATTGGTGAACTGGACAAGCGTGGCGTGCCTTACCGGCTGGGCGAGGGTGGGCATACCATCATGGTGCCCGCCGAACGGATGAATGCACTGCGCCTGCAACTGGCCGAGCAAGGCCTGCCAAAAGCGGGCAGTGTTGGCTTCGAGCTGCTGGACAAGCAAGCTTTTGGCATCAGCCAGTTTGCCGAACACCTCAATTACCAGCGTGGGCTGGAAGGTGAGCTGGCGCGTACCATCGAATCCCTCGGGCCGGTGGCCCATGCTCGAGTACATTTGGTGATGGCCAAGGACTCGGTGTTCGCCCGTGACCGCGAAGCCGCCCGCGCATCGGTCGCACTGGCCCTGCAGCCTGGCCGTGAACTGGGCCAGGGGCAGGTCAGCGCAATCATTCACCTGGTAACTTCCAGCGTGCCCGAGCTGGCAGTGGATGGCGTGACGGTGGTCGACCAGAACGGCCGTTTGCTGTCGCGCAGCCATTCCAGTGACGGGCTTGACGATGCCAAACTGGACTATGTGGGCGAAGTAGAGCGCACCTACCAGCGCCGAATAGAGGAAATCCTTACACCTTTGCTCGGCAGCCGTAATGTCCATGCGCGGGTCGTCGCGCAAATGGACTTCTCGACCCGCGAGAGCACGGCCGAACGCTACGCGCCCAACCAGGAATCGAAAGCGGCTTCGGTACGCAGTCAGCAGACCTCCGAGCGCATGCTGCAAGGCAGCGACGCCGGCCGTGGCGTGCCTGGCGCACTGACCAATTCACCGCCCAATACACCCGCACCGACCCGCGCCACCGCACCGGCACCAGCGCAGCCGAATGCGACAGCCGGCAGCAGTACCGCCGCTACTGGTGGGGAGCCCGGCAAGTCGCTGCAAACCGAGCGCATGGTCAACTACGAGGTCGATCGTGATGTCGAGCACGTCAAGTCGAGCCTGGGCAACATCCAGCGCCTGGCGGCGGCGGTCGTGGTCAATTACCGCACCGTACTCAAAGATGGCGCCCCCACCAGTGAGCCGTTGAGCAAGGAGGAGCTGGCCGGCATCAACGACCTGGTGCGCCAGGCCATGGGCTTTACCGAAAGCCGTGGTGATACCGTGCAGGTGATCAACAGCCCCTTCGTCGACGAGGATGTACAAGCAGGGGAGCTGCCGTGGTGGCGTACCCCCGAGGCCTACAACCTGGCAATGAGCGCTCTGCGCTACTTGCTGGTGGCCGTCGTTGCCTTTGTGCTGTGGCAACGGGTGATCAAACCGATGCAGCAGCGCGCGCAAGCACAGCGCAAGCACCTGATGGACTTGTCCGAGGATGACTTGGACCTGATGCCGGCAAAATCCGCAGCTGACGCCTTGATCACCGGCAATGACGGCCTCGCGCGCCCGGCGCTGCCTCGCAAGTCGGCGCTTTATGAACAGAACATGGAGAGCCTGAAGCGGCTTGCCAGCGAAGATCCGCGCCTGGTCGCCATGATCGTGCGCGGTTGGATGAAGAGCAATGACTAACAAGATCAGTGGGGCCCGGCGCAGCGCCATCTTGCTGCTATCGCTGGATGCCGACAGTGCGGCCGAGGTGTTCAAGTTTCTTCCAGGGCTGGAGGTAGAGAACATCAGCCGCGAAATGGCGGGGCTGAGCCAGGTATCCCATGAGGAAATGCGCCAGGTGCTGGCGGATTTCATGGACGAGACCGAGCAGTACGCGGCCATCAATATCCAGAGCAGCGACCATATCCGCGCAGTGCTCACCAAGGCCTTGGGCAGCGAGCGTGCCGCCAGCCTGATCGACGATATCCTGGAAACCTCCAATACCGTCTCGGGTATCGACAAGCTCAACCTGATGGAGGCGCAGATGGTGGCGGAGATGATCCGCGACGAGCATCCGCAGATCGTCGCCACCATCCTTGTGCATCTGGAGCGCCACCAGGCCTCTGCGATTCTTCAACTGCTGACCGAGCGGCTGCGCAATGACATCATCCTGCGCATCGCCACCTTCAGTGGCGTACAGCCGGTGGCGCTGCACGAACTGACCGAGGTACTGGGTGGCATGCTCGATGGTCAGAGCCTCAAGCGCAGCAAGATGGGCGGGGTGAAGGCGGCGGCGGAAATTCTCAACCTGATGGCCTCCGGCCAGGAATCCTCGGCCATCGACAACCTGCGCAACTACAGTGCCGACCTGGCGCAGAAGACCCTCGACGAGATGTTCCTGTTCGAGAACCTCGCCGATGTCGACGACCGCAGCATCCAGACATTGCTGCAGAACATCGACAGCAACTCGCTGGCCGTTGCGCTCAAAGGAGCGTCGGCGCCGCTGCTCGACCGTTTCATGCGCAACATGTCGCAACGTGCGTCAACATTGTTCCTTGAGGACATGGAGGCCCGTGGCCCGATTCGCATGTCGCAGATCGAAACAGAGCAGAAGTCGATCTTGCAGGTCGTACGGCGCCTTTCCGAAACCGGCGACATGGTGACCGCACGGGGTGACGACGCTTATGTCTGAGCCGATGCCACAAGGGCACTGGCAGCCATGGCAGATGGCGCCGCTGGGCAATGACGAGCCGCCCAGTGGCGAGCCCGCCGCCGCCCGCCGTGAGCAGGCGCGCAGGCGGGCCGTCGAGCAGCGGCTGGCGTTGCAGCAGCTGCGTGAGCGGACACTGGCCGACGCACAGCAGGCGGGCCATGCCGAGGGCAAGGAACTGGGTTATGCCCAGGGGCTGGCCGAGGGCAGGGCAGCGGCCGCCGAGGAGCTGCGCCAGCAGGCCAAAGACGTGCTCGAGCCTCTGCGGGCCTTGTGCCTGAGCTTCGACGAAGCGATGCGCGAAGTGGATGGCATGGTCGCCGCGCGCCTGGGGCAGGTGGCAATCGACCTTGCCGGGCGTCTGGCCGGCAAAGCGCTCGCGGTACAGCCCGAACAGGTGCAGGTGCTGGTGCGTGAAATGCTGGCCTGTGAACCCGCGCTTACCGGCAAGCCGGCACTCAGCCTCAGCCCCGATGACCTGCCCTGGGTGCAGCGCTGCCTGAGTGATGAGCTCGATGCCGCTGGCTGGAGTGTGCAGGAGGATCGTTCGGTGCTGCCGGGTGGTTGCCGTGTATCGAGCGCGACAGGAGAGCTGGATGCCACCTGCCAGACCCGCAGGGACCTGTTCGAGCGCAACGGCCAATGGCTGCTCGATTCGATCAGCGTGGCGCCGGGCGCATCATCGTGAAAACCGACAACCCCCACTTGCAGCGTTGGGGCCGAGGGCTCGAGGCCTTGGCCGGTGACGCGCTGCGGGTGCCAGATTACCGCCGCAGCGGTCGCATCGTTCGTGCTACCGGCATCGTCCTGGAAGCAGTTGGCTTGCGCCTGCCGCTGGGGGCTGGCTGTCGTATCGAACTGAGCCCGGCCAGGGGTGGGGTGGCTGCCGACTATGCCGAGGCCGAGGTGATCGGCTTTGCCGGGGAAGTGCTGTACTTGATGCCGCTTGAAGAAATTCACGGGTTGCAGTCGGGCGCCCGGTTCTTCGCCCTGGCCGACGAGCCGGGGGCCAGCGATGGCGTGCGCCCGGTGCCGTTGGGCATGGCGTTGCTCGGGCGAGTGCTCGATAGCAGCGGTAACCCACTGGACGGCAAAGGGGCGCTGCAAAGCACGCAGCGCGCCAGCCTGCACGGCCAGCCGATCAACCCGCTGCAACGCGCGCCGATCGATCGGCAGATCGATGTCGGTATTCGCGCCATCAATGCCCTGCTAAGCGTCGGCCGGGGGCAGCGCCTGGGGCTGTTCGCCGGGTCCGGGGTAGGTAAATCGGTGTTGCTGGGCATGATGGCGCGCTACACCCAGGCCGATGTGGTGGTGGTCGGGCTGATCGGTGAGCGTGGCCGTGAAGTGCAGGATTTCATCGACAACATTCTCGGCGAAGACGGGCTGCGCCGCTCGGTGGTGGTGGCGGCGCCGGCCGATGCTTCGCCGCTGCAACGCTTGCAGGGGGCACTGTATGCGACCCGCCTGGCGGAAGATTTCCGCGACCAGGGCAAGGATGTACTGTTGATCATGGATTCGCTGACCCGCTACGCCATGGCCCAGCGCGAAATCGCCCTGGCGCTCGGTGAACCGCCGGCGACCAAAGGTTACCCGCCTTCGGTGTTCGCCAAACTGCCCAAACTGGTCGAGCGTGCCGGTAACGGGCCACGCGGTGGTGGCTCGATTACCGCGTTCTACACGGTGCTCAGCGAGGGCGACGATCAGCAGGACCCGATTGCCGATTCGGCGCGGGCGATTCTGGATGGTCACCTGGTGCTGTCGCGCCAGTTGGCCGAGAGCGGCCATTACCCTGCGATCGATATCGAAGCGTCGATCAGCCGTGCGATGAGCGCGATCGTCAGTGAATCTCAGCAGCGCAAGGCACAGAAGCTCAAGCAGGCCGTGTCGCGTTACCAGCGCAATCGCGACCTGATCAGCGTGGGCGCCTATGCGCCGGGCCACGATGCCCAGCTCGACCGCGCCGTGGCGTTGTATCCGCACATCGAACGCTTCCTGCAGCAGCAGACCCACGAGCGTACATCGATGCAAGACACGCTTGCCGGGCTCAACTTGCTGTTCCCCGGCAAATGACCGCAACCACGCTAAGGCAGGCATGCACCCATGGCCCATGAGTCACTCCAGCTGCTCATCGAACTCACCGAGCGCAGCCGCGAGACCGCGGCCAATGCGCTGGCCCAGAGCCGCCGCGCAGAGCAGCAGATGACCGAACAGCTGCGCCTGTTGGACCAGTATCAGCGCGAGTATCGCCAAGGCCTGCAGCAGGAGTTGGCCGGTGCCGGCATGAGCCCCTCTACGCTGGCCAACTACCGCGGCTTCCTCAAGTCGCTGGAAGGGGCCATCGAGCGGGCAGAAGGCAACTTGAACCGCCACCGCGCCCAACTGGCCCAACATCAGGACACCTGGCGGCAGGCCTGGCGCAAGGTCAATGCCCTGGAAACGCTGCTGGCCCGCCGTGTGGAGCAGGGCCGGCTGCTTGCCGGGCGCGCCGAACAGAGGCGTACCGATGAACTGGCTGGCCGCTCGCGCCAGGCCGGGCAATTTGCCTCACCCCTCGACAGTGGATTCTGAAAACACCATGGACATCATCACCGCCATATCCCCTGCGCCTGCGGTATCACTGCAGGCCGCAGGCGGCGACAGTGTCGGCGACAGCGAACCTGGAGCTTTCGCTGTTGCTCTGCAGCAGGCCGAAATCAGCGAGGCCGGCACCGGAGCCGCTGCCCCAGGGCCTTTGGTGCCGGCACCGGGTGCCGCCCCTGCCCAGCCCCTGACTGCCGCCGGCAATGACGGCCTGACGTCAACGGTTGAGGGGGCGGCGCTTGAGCTGCAAGCGAGCGCTGCGCCCGCTACCGAGCAGGTCATCAGAGCGGCGGTGCAGGCTGAACCTGAGGCCACGCCGGCAGTAGCCGCGGTCGACGAAAGCGGGGCTGAGAGCGTCGACGATGGCGAGGTGCAGCCTTTGGATATAAAGGCCCCGGCTGCAGCCCCGGGGGGCAGCAAGGAGCAGGGCGATGTCGCCGATGATGACACGCCACAATCGGCGGATTCGCTGGACGCGATCCGTCAGCGCCTGGACCTGATCGACAGCGCCGGCCAAATGGCCTCCGGCATGCTCGCCCTCACGCCTGCGGTGGCGTGGGTGCAGGCGCCTGCCGCAAGCGCAGAAGCGGCATCTGGCTTCGGTGTTGCGGATGACCCGGGGCAGGCCACCGAACTGCAATGGCTGCAGAGCGCTACGCAGCCCTTAGAGGCGCAGGCAAGTGAGGGTGTAGACAACCCGGCCGAGCTCGCGCCGGCGGCTGAAGCACCAAGCGAAGGTGTTGGCCGCGTCCAGGGTGACGGCTCCGTCTCTGCGCCAGCCAATTGGGAGCAGCCTTCGCTATCAGGCATCCCGGCATCGAATTCCAGCGTGGTGGGAAGCATCGTCAGCCCAGCCAGCGATGGCGCTGCATCATCCATTACCACGACGCTGGGCACCGACGCCTGGCAGGACGACTTGGGCCAGCAGGTGATCGGTATGGTCCGGCGTGGGGAGCAGCAGGTTGACATGCAGTTGCATCCAGCCGATCTCGGGCCGCTGTCGATAAGCCTCAGTGTCAGCGAGGGTGGCATCCAGGCGCAGTTCCAGTCTGCCCACGCGTCGGTGCGCGCGGCTGTTGAGCAAGCGCTGCCGCAGTTGCAGGGTGCTTTGGCGGCCCAGGGCCTGAGCCTTGGCGAAACATCGGTCAACGATGGTACGTCCCGTCAGGCTGCGGGTGAACAGCCGCGGCGGGAGTCGTCAGGCAGCGGTGGCGAGGCGCGCGCCCCGCGGGTAGCCCAGGCCAGCGCAACGGTACAGGTGCCTCAGACAACCCATTCCGGCGCAGGGGTCGACCTGTACCTGTGAAGCCCCCTGCAAAGCCGCAAGTTAACGCCCTAAACCCTCGCTAATCAGCCCATGGCACGGGGCGCCTGGTGGGCATACTTGCGCCCTTTCGAAACGCTTTCCCATTCCCAAGGCAGCTGTCCATGCCCACTACCACCAAGAAAATCTGGCTCTGGTTCATTCCATTGGCCCTGGTTGCCGCCGCTGCCAGTTCTGCGGGTGTGTACACCTACGTGATGCGTGAGCGGGCCCATACCCAAGCGACCCGCACGGCTCCTGCGGTACTGCTGCTGGTGAACGTCGCCCCCATGACCGTCAACCTGCACAGCGCCAATGATGAGCCGGCCATGCTCTACGTGGGCTTCAACCTGGAAGTGGGCAATGAAGCGACCCGCAAGTTGCTGGAGCTGTATATGCCGAAAATCCGCAGCCAGCTGCTGACCGTATTGAGTGGGCAGGACAGCACAGCGCTGTCTACGCCAGAGGGTAAAAAAGCGTTGGCGGCACGCATACTCGAGCTGCTGCGCCGTGCCCTGAGTACCGAGCAGCCAGATGCTGCATTGCTCGGCGTGCTCTACACCGACTTCATCGTGCAGTAAGCCATGTCTACCAACGACATGCTCTCTCAAGAAGAGATCGACATGCTGCTGCGCGGTGGTGACGATCTGGACGCCTCCGGTATCGGCGATGACGACGGCCTGGATTTCCCGGACGGCTACCCGCACCCCGAGGAGCAGGTGCGCCGCTACGACCCGGCGACTCAGCACCGAGTGATCCAGGAACGCTTGCACACCCTGGACATCATCAACGGCCGTTTCGCCCGTTATTTCCGCATGAGCCTGTTCAACCTGATCCGGCGCAACGTGGATATCACCTTCAAAGGCATTGGCTACCAGAGCTTCAGCGAGTTCTCCCTGCACCTGCCAATGCCTTCCAACATCAACCTGCTGTCGATGAAGCCGCTGCGCGGTACCGCGCTGGTGGTATTCCCGCCAAGCGTAGTGTTCATGGTGGTGGACAACCTGTTCGGTGGCGATGGTCGTTTCGTGACCAAGTCTGAGGGGCGCGAGTTCACCAACACCGAGCTGCGCATCATTCGACGCTTGCTCGGGCTGACGGTGGATGCCTACAGCGATGCCTGGAAGTCGGTTTACCCCTTGGAGATCGACTACCTGCGTTCGGAAATGCAGGCCAAGTTCGCCAACATCACCGGCTCGCCCAACGAGATCGTGGTCAACGCCACGTTCCACCTGGAGGTCGGCAATCTTTCAAGCGATTTCAACATCGTCATCCCCTACCTGATGATCGAGCCGATGCGCCAACTGCTCAGTGGCCCGCTGACCGATGCCGACCCGGAGGAGGAGCGCCAATGGAACCGGCGCATGGCGGACGAGATAACCCATTCGCAGGTTGACCTGATAGCCGACTTCGTCGAGGTGCAGGCACGCCTGGGGCAGGTCATGGAACTGAAAGTGGGGGACGTGCTGCCCATCGACCTGCCCGAAAGCGTCAAGGTGCGCGTCGACGGCGTGCCGGTCATGACCTGTGAGTTCGGCAGTTACAACGGCTCCCGCGCCTTGCTGGTGAAGGAGTTGATCGATCACTCCATCGGCAAGTCGCCCAATTCCAGCCGATTCATCAAGGGCCACCTGCCCAAAGCCAAGGAACCCGATCATGAGTGACCCGAACAAGCCTGAAGCGCACGAAGACGACGAGTGGGCCAGTGCCCTGGCCGAGCAAGGCGCGGGTGATGATGCTCAAGACCCTTGGGCCACGGCATTGGCCGAGCAGCATGAGGCGAAGCCAGCCCCGGCGGACAACGTCATCTTCAAGCCGTTGGGCACAGCCCCTGGGCTGGCATCGCCGCGCGAGCTGGAAATGATCATGGACATCCCGGTGAAGCTGAGCGTCGAGTTGGGGCGCACGCGCATCACCATCAAGCAGTTGCTGGAGCTGGCTCAGGGCTCGGTGTTGGCCCTCGATGGCCTGGCGGGTGAGCCCATGGACATTCTGATCAACAGTTACCTGGTCGCCCAGGGCGAAGTGGTGGTCGTGGATGACCGCTACGGCATTCGCATCACCGAAATCATCACGCCCTCCGAGCGCGTGCAGAAGCTCAATCGATGAGCACCGCGACCGCGCTTGCAGTGCCCGCCAGCCTCGGGGTGCCGGCTGACAACCTGGTCGGGCTGAGCCTGCTTGGCAAAACAGCCTTCGCGTTGGGGCTGGTGATGGCCTGTGTGCTGCTGTGTGGCTGGTTGGTATCGCGGCTTGGCAACCGTGTGTCGTCGCCGGAAAAGGTCGTGCACATCGTTGCCAGCACCCGCCTGGGGCAGCGCGAGAAAGTGGTGGTGGTCCAGGTGCGTGGGAGCTGGTTGGTGCTGGGTGTGACTGCTCAGCACGTCGCCTGCCTGTCAGAGCTGGAGGCGCCGGTGGCTGGCACCGAAGCGGCGGTGGAGCCCGCTGCACGTGGTTTTGCCCTGCGTCTGATGGACGCCTTGAAGCAGGGTGGGTTGCGCGACCCGCAGAACCGACCATGAGGACGGCGCGCCTGGTCTTGTTGCCGCTGCTGTTGCTGGTGCTGCTGCCGGTCGCCGAGGCGGCGCCGGCAATGCAGGGGTTGTCCGGATTCACCGGGCAGGCCGGTGGCGAGAAATGGTCGCTGAGCCTGCAAACCTTGATGCTGCTCAGTGCCATGGCCTTTTTGCCGGCGGTGCTGCTGATGATGACCGGCTTCACCCGTATCATCATTGTGCTTGGCTTGCTGCGCACCGCCATCGGCACCACCAGTGCTCCGCCCAATCAGGTGCTGCTGGGCCTGGCACTGTTCCTGACCTTTTTCGTCATGTCGCCCACGCTTGAGCAGGCTTACCAGAAAGCCTGGGTGCCTTTTTCCCAGGACCAGATGGGGGTCGAGCAGTTTCTCGATGAGGCCAGCCAGCCTTTCCGTACCTTCATGTTGGCGCAGACCCGCCAGGCTGACCTTGCGCTCTATGTCCGCCTGGCGCGCATCGATGATCTCAAGGGCCCGGAAGATGTGCCCATGCGGGTGCTGCTACCAGCGTTCGTCACCAGCGAACTGAAGACCGCCTTCCAGGCAGGCTTCACCATCTTCATCCCGTTTCTGATCATCGACCTGCTGGTGGCCAGTGTGCTGATGGCGCTGGGGATGATGATGGTGCCACCGTCGACCATTTCCTTGCCCTTCAAGTTGATGTTGTTCGTGCTGGTGGATGGCTGGCAATTGCTGCTGGGTTCCCTGGCCCAGAGTTTCTACCCGGTATGAGCCTGCGAGGAGTGCCTTGATGACCCCGGAAATGGTGATGGACCTTGCCTACAAGGGCATGCGCCTGAGCATGACGATAGCGGCGCCGCTGTTATTGGTTACCTTGTGCATCGGCCTGTTGGTGAGCCTGTTCCAGGCAGCGACACAGATCAACGAGTCCACCCTGTCTTTCATTCCCAAGATCGCTGGGGTATGCCTGGTGCTGATTCTCGCAGGGCCCATGCTGATGGAGCTGCTGGTCGATTACACGCGGGCGCTGTTCACCAGCCTGCCGACGCTGGTGGGTTGAGCGCAGTTGATCGAGGTCGGCTGGGATCAGTTGCAGCTTTGGGTGAGCGCGTTTTTCTGGCCGTTCTGCAGGCTGCTGGCGTTTTTCATGAGTGACCCTATCCTGGGCCACAAGAATGTCCCCAGCCAGGTGAAGGTCGGGTTGGCGTTGCTGCTGGCATTCCTGCTGGCACCCAACCTGCCGCCGATGCCCGATATCGCCCTGTTTTCCTGGGCAGGGCTGGGGGTGATCGTCGAGCAGCTGCTGATCGGCATGTCGCTGGGCATGGTCATGCGCATCGCCTTGGCGGCGGTGGAAATGGCGGGCGACATTTGTGGCATGCAGATGGGGTTGGCCTTCGCGTCGTTCTTTTCCGCCGACACTGGCACCAACAGCCAGGTGCTGTCGCGCTTTCTCAGCCTGGTGACCATCCTGATGTTCCTCTCCCTGGGCGGCCACCTGATGGTGCTGGAACTGCTGGCCAATACGTTCAGCCAATTGCCGATCGGCCACTTCGGTTTCAACCCCCAGGGCTGGAACATGCTGGCACGCCATGGCGGCAGCATCTTCCTGACTGGCCTGCTGCTGGCGTTGCCCATGGTCGGGGCCTTGCTGATCATCAACCTGGCGATGGGTATCCTCAACCGCGTCGCCCCGCAGCTCACAGTGTTTTCAGTCGGCTTTCCGGCAACCTTGTTCGTCGGCATGCTGCTGCTGACGGTACTGGTCGGCGACCTGGGGCAGTTCCTTGCGGGCTTGTTGCAGCAGGCCCTGCAGTTCATGCAGGCCTTGATCGGCCAGCTCGGGCATGCCTGATACGCCGGGTTTTTCGTGCGAAGCAGGCCGCCACTGTGGTTTTACGCAAGCGCTCAGATGTACTCGAAGAGTGACAGCTGCTGCACGCTGGCGAATGTCTGCTGAGCCGCTTGCATCGATACCTGCAGCGTCACGTAGCGGGAGATGGACTCGGTGTAGTCGGCGTCCACCAGCCCGGAGAGCCGCTCGGTGTAACTGAGGGCCAGGTCGTCGCCAATGGTATCGAGCACTTCCACCTGGCCCAGGCGCGTGCCGACCGAGGTGAGGACGGTGAGCACATTGTCCTGGGCATTGCTCAGCTCTCGGCTGGCGGTGGACAGGGTGTTGCTCAGTGCCGCCTGGTCCGCCTCGTCCTCCACCGGCGTCTGCAAGGCGCTGATCAGGTTCTGCAGCGTGGCGAACACGTCGGGGTCGGCATCGGCAGCAGCACCGACCGTCAAACTGTCACCTTCGGCGGGTGTGCCACTGAGTGTCAGGCTCAGGCCATTGACCTCCAGGGTTTCACCGTCGGTGTAGCTGATCGGGTCCTGGCCGTCGATGCTGTACTGGGTGCTGCCATCGTCGGCGACGCTGAAGGTCAGGGTGAATGCATCGCCATAGTTGGCCGCGCTGGTGTCGGCGACATCCGGGCCGTCGAAGGTCAATGTGCCGGTGTTGTCGCCTGCTTCGGCAATGAAACCGGCGGAGCTGCTAACCGAAAGGAAGATCGCCGCGCCATTGTCGCCGCTGGCCATGCTCTGGGTAGCACTGACCTGCTGCGAGACCACATTGTCATCACCCTGGTAAACCAGCTCGCCATCGGCGTTCTCGGCAAACGCCGGGCTTTGGCTCTGGTAGCCGGAAAACAGGTAGTTGCCATTACTGTCGGTGCTGTTGGCCAAGGTGACAAGTGTGTCGTAGACCCCTTGCAGGGAGGTGGCCAGCGATTCTCGGTCAGCGTCGCTGAGGGTCCCGTTGCCGGCCTCAACCACCAGGCTCATGGCGCTGGTGATGGCGTCATTGATGCTGTCCAGGGTGCTTTCTTCCTGGGACAGCGCCGTGGTGATGGCCGCCCGCGAATCGGCGTACTGCTCGTTTGCCGCAATCGACTGGCGCACGGTGACCGCTTGTGCCGCTGCCAGGGAGTCATCCGAGGGGTTTACCACGCGGGTACCGCTGGATACCTCCAGGGCCGCCTCCTGGTACTGGCTCTGCTGGGCGAGCATGGAGTTGAGGTTCTGGTTGTAGATGGTCGCACTGCTCAGGCGCATGCCGGGCTCTCCTTTGGGGGCAATCAGCTGATGTCGAGGATGGTGTCGAGGACTGTGGTGCCCACTTCGACGATCTTCGCGCAGGCCTGGTAGTACTGCTGGTAGACGATGAGGTTGGCCGCTTCCTCATCAAGGTTCACGCCCGACTCAGACTGCTGCAGGGTGGTCAGCTGTTCGGTCAGCGCCGATTGGGTTTCCAGCTGCGCGGCGACGCGCGTTGCGGTGTTGCCCACGTCGCTCACCAGCGATGCGTAGGTTTCGCTGAGCGTTGCACTGCCGCCGACGATATCGCTGGTTTGCAGGTCGAGCATCGCCAGTGCATTGGTGTTGTCACTGCTGCCGCTGGAGGTACCGGCGGCAATCTGCTCGCCCTCACTGACCAGCGTGGTGAAGCTGCTGGCTGCGTTGCGGGTAGGTTGCACCAGGAAGCTGTCGCCGTCCTCGGCGGTGCCGCTGACGGTAAGGTCCATGCCGGCGAAACTCAGGGTCGCGCTGCTGCTGTCGTAGCTTGCCTCGACGCTGGCGCCGGTGTCATTGCGGGTGACGGTGAAGCCGTCGCTGTCGGACCAGGTCACCGTGTAATCACTGGCCGTGAGGGCGCTGACATCATCGCCGAAGCTGGCGCTGAGGGTGGCGTCGCCGGTATTGCCGGTGTCGCCGTATACCAGCGGGTCGGCCACCGAGAAGAATGCCGTGCCGGTATCGCCGTTGAGGTCAACGCCCTGCGCCTGCAGGGTATTGAAGGCCTGGGTCAGCGACACGGCCATCAGGCCCAACTGGTTCTGGGTGTCGGCCAGGGTGGTATCGCGAAATGACAGCAGGCCGCCGAGCGAGCCACTGTCGAGCACGCTGTCGTCCAGCGTCACGCTGTTGCCGGCGGCATCGACATAGCTGATGGACGCTTCGCTCGGGTCGCTGGCGGAGGCATCGGTGGTCAGTTCGAAGCTGTCGCCCGCAGAGACCAGCGCCAGGCCATTGCTGAGCGATACCGTGTAGCTGCCGTTGTCCTGCACGGTGATGTCTACCGCAACCAGTTCGCTGAGCTGGCTGACCAGCAGGTCGCGCTGGTCGAGCAGGTCGTTCGAGGTGCTGCCGAGCGACCCGGACAGGCTGATCTGTTCGTTGAGGGTCGCGATCTGCGCGCTCAGGTCGTTGATCTGAGTGACCTGATCGTCGATCTGCTCGTTCACGTCGTCCGACATCGCTGAAAGGTAGCTACCCAGCTGGTTGAACTGGCTGGCAAGTGTTTCTGCCGCACCCACCACTTCTTCCCGTGCGGCCGTGTCACTGGCATCTGAGGTCAAGGTCTGGATGGCCGAGAAGAAACTTTGCAGCAGGCTATCCAGACTTGCATCGCTGTCGGCCAGCAGGCTGTCGATCTGATCGATCTCGGTCTGGTAGGTGGACAGCGCGCTTTCTGCACTGGTGGAGCTGTTGAGCTGGGTGGTGACAAACTGGTTGTACTGGCGGTCGACGCTCGATACCTGCACGCCGCTGCCGGAGGCAGACTCGGTGAAACTGGCGACCTGGCGGGTATAGCCGTCGGTATAGGCGTTGGTCGTGTTGTTGCTGCTGGTGGCAAGGGCGATCTGGGCCGCCGAGAGGCCGCTGACGCCAATGGAGATGATGCTCATCGAAAAGCTCCTGGGCTACATGCTGCGCAACATCGGCCTCGGGTCAGGGCATCTTGAGCCTTTATCCATTGCTGGTTGCACAAAAGCGTTGGCAAATGCGTGCGGGCCTTATTGGTCGTTGGCCAGTGCTACCTGCCCGGCAGATGGCAGCGGCCCGATGGTCGCCATGACCGCGATCAGCTTGTCGGCATAGTGTGGGTCAGTGGCGTACCCGCCTTGCTGCAGCGCTAGCGCTGCCTCTGAGCTGTTTGTGGCGTTGCGCGCCGCTGCATAACCGGGGCGGCTGCGGATCAAGCGCGCGTAATCGTCGAAAGCGGCCTGAGCGTGGGGATAGACGCGGAAGCTCTCCACCTGTTTGTGTGCCTCGCCGGCGACGTATTCGGTGGTCTGTATCTGCGTGGTTTCACCTTGCCAGCGCCCGCCGGCCTTGATACCGAACAGGTTGTGGCTGTCCGCGCCGTCGGCGGTGGTGATGCGCCGTCGCCCCCAATCGGTCTCCAGAGCGGCCTGGGCAAGAATCAGCTGTGCCGGCACGCCGCTGCTGCGTGCGGCCATGCGCGCCGGTTCGGCCAGCCGGGCCACGAAGTCCTCGACATGCTCGGCACGGCCAGCTGCTTCGTCGCGCACTTCATAGCGCTTCCAGGCATCGAAAGCCGGCGTTTGTCGGGCCAGGCTGACGAAGGGCGATTCCTGTGCAGCAGTCGGGGGCTCGGCCACCAGCCCGCTTGCCGACAGGCTACGCGTCAGTTGCTCGGCCAGGCCCATGCCGTGCCCGGCCAGGCTCTGCGCCCATTGCTGGTCGAGCATCTCGGTATAGAGTTGGGTTTGCGAGTTGCTGGACAGCTCCGACTTGGGTATCGCCGCACGCATGCTCTTGAGCATCGTCTGCAGGAACAGCGCTTCGAACTGCCGGGCCGCTTCCTTCAGGCCTGCCTCACCACTGCGCCCGGCCTGGCTGCGCAAACGTTGCAGGCCCTGAACGTCGAGCGCGAACCCCGCCGCGCCATCAGCCATGCTCATCAGATGATCTCCAGTTCTGCACGCAGGGAACCGGCGGCCTTGAGCGCCTGGAGAATGACCATCAGGTCCTGTGGCGTGGCACCCAGGGCGTTGAGGCCTTTGACCACATCCATCAAGTCGGCGCTGCCTTCCAGTACGTGCAGGGCGCGGGCCTGGGTTTCGATTGATATGTCGCTGTTGGCGGTGGCCGCAGTTTGTCCGCCGCTCAAGGCGCCTGGCTGGCTGACGCTGTTGGTGGTGTCGATGGTGACCGATAGATCGCCGTGGGCCACGGCGGCACGGAACAGCTTCACCGAGCCATTGAGCACCACCGAGCCGGTGCGCGAATCGAGTATGACTTTGGGCCGTGCCTGCATTGGCATTACATCGATGCTGTCGATCCGGGCCATGAAATTGACCCGCTCGTTGGCCGAGAGTGGCCCTTGTACCTGCACCAGGCCGCCGTCCACCGCCGAGGCGACGGTGCTGCGCATCACGCTGTTTATGGCGAACACTACCCGCTGCGCGGTGGCCGGGTCGGGCTCGCGCAGTTGCAGTTCGAGGATGCCGTGCTGGGCGCCGAGGTCGAGCGGCACGCTGTGCTCCACCACTGCCCCGCGGCTGATGCGGCCACCGGCCAGCTGGTTGATCTGCACGCTGCTGCCATTGGCTGCCGCACCAGCACCACCCACCAGCAGGTTGCCTTGGGCCATGGCATACACATCGCCGTCGGCACCTTTGAGCGGGGTCATCAACAGCGTTCCGCCCCTGAGGCTGCGGGCGTTGCCGATGGAAGAAACGACCACATCGATCTGCTGGCCGGGGCGGGTCAGGGGCGGCAGGTTGGCGGTGACGATCACCGCCGCGATGTTACGCATCTGCATGTTGGCGCCGGCCGGCAAGGTAACGCCGAGCTGGGAAAGCATGTTGGTCAGACCCTGCTCGGTAAAGGGGCTTTGGGTGGTCTGGTCGCCTGTACCGTCCAGCCCGACCACCAGGCCATAGCCCACCAGGTTGTTGCTGCGGATGCCGGCGAAATCGGCGATGTCGCGGATCTGCTCCGCGTGCGCCGTGCCGCCCAGTACCAGCGCGAAGGCGCCAAACAGCGGGCGCAGGGCGCGGGCCGCGCAGTGCAGTCGGCATCGCAGCCCGGAAGTGAACGGGGAGTCGGCCATGATGCGCTCGTTAGAAAGGTGACAGGTTGAGGATGACGCGTTGCAACCAGCCCATGCGTTGCGCCTCATTGATGTAGCCTTCGCCGACGTACTCGATGCGTGCCAGGGACACCTGGCTTGAAAGCACGGTGTTCTCCCCGGTGATCGAGCGTGGGTTGACCACGCCGGAGAAGCGGATGAACTCGGTGCCCTGATTGATGGCGATCTGCTTGTCGCCACGTACCCTCAAGTTGCCGTTGGCCAGCACCTGCATGACCGTGACCGAAATGGTGCCGGTGAACGAGTTGTTGGCCTTGGAGCCACCACTGCCGGCGAACTCATGGTCGGTCGAGGCATTCACGCCGTAGTTGCCAACCTTGGAGTCACGGTCGGAGCTGGTGGAAAACGCCAGGCCCAGGCTGCCGCTGCGGTCGGCATTGGACGATGAGGTCTTGCTGGCGCTGACCTGCTCGTTGAGTTCTACGGTCAGCGTATCGCCGACCATCCGCGGGCGGCGGTCCTCGAACAGCGGTTGCGAACCGCGCTGCCCTTGGTAGATCGAGCCATTGGCCAGGCGTTCGGGCAAGTCGGGCACCTGCATGGACTCGTCGGGCACCACTGGCTTTGGTACCAGTTGCGCACAACCGGCAGCCGATAGCACAGCGCCGAGCAGCACGGCCAGGCAAACGAAGGGCAGGAGCTTGAGCGATGCGTTGCGGGGTTGGGACATGGCCATCAGAGCTGGGTCAGGCGCTGCAGCATTTCGTCGGAGGTTTCGACGGCCTTGCTGTTGATTTCATAGGCGCGCTGGGTCTGGATCATGCCCACCATTTCCTCCACCACATTGACGTTGGAGGTCTCGACATAGCCTTGGCTGACAGTGCCGCCACCGTTCAGGCCGGGTGTCGTCTCGGTGGGGCTGCCGGAAGCATCGGTTTCCTGGTACAGGTTCTGGCCGATGCTCTGCAGGCCCGCATTGTTGACGAACAGTGCCAGGTTCAGTTGGCCCACCTGGGTGGAGGCGGTGCTGTCGGGCTGGGTCACCGAGACGATGCCGTCGGTGCTGATGGAAATCGACGTGGCATTGGCCGGAATGGTGATCCCTGCCGTCAATTTATAGCCATTGGAGCTGACCATCTCGCCGTTGGCGTCGAGCTGAAAGCTGCCGTCGCGAGTGTAGGCGGTCGAGCCGTCGGGCATGTCGACCTCGAAGAAACCCAGGCCATTGATGGCCAGGTCCTTGGAGCTGCTGGTCTCTTCCAGGTTGCCCTGGGTGTGCAGGCGTTCGGTGGCCACCTGGCGCACGCCGGTGCCGACCTGCAAACCTGAAGGCAGCCGGGTGTCGGTGCTGCTCTGAGCCCCCGGCTGGCGCACGTTCTGGTAGACGAGGTCCTCGAACACGGCGCGTGAGCGTTTGAAGCCGTTGGTGCTGACGTTGGCCAGGTTGTTGGCAATGACGTCGAGCTGCCCTTGCTGGGCCTCAAGCCCGGTCTTGGCCGTCCACAGTGATCTGATCATCGGTCGGTTACCTGTTCATTCGGCGCCGGCTCAGCCCTGCAAGGCGAGCAACTGATTGGCGCTCTTGGCGTTGTCGTCGGCGGCGCTGATGGCCTTCATCTGCATTTCATAGCGGCGGGCGTTGTCGATCATGGCCACCATGGCGCCGGTCGGGCTGACGTTGCTGCCCTCCAGTGCGCCCGGGGTGACGCGCAGGCTTTCATCGGCCGCCAGCTGCTGATGGATGCCATTGGCGTCGGCCGGCTGGCGCAGCAGCCCGTCATTGCCCGCTTCCAGGGTGCCTGGCAGGGCTGACACCAGCTTGAGTTTGCCGACCGGGCTCAGCCCACGCGGCTCCATGCCCTGTTCGCGAACACTGATGGTGCCGTCGCTACCCAAGCTGACTTCGCTGCCCAATGGCACGCTGATGGGGCCGCCATCGCCCATCACCGGCAGCCCTGCCACGGTCATGGCTCCGCTGCCGTCCACTTGCAGGTCACCACGGCGGGTGTAGGCTTCCTGGCCATCGGCGGTCTGCACCGCGAGCAGCGTGTTTTCGCCCAGCGCCACGTCGAGGTTGCGGTCGGTGTGGGTGATGGGGCCTTCGGACCAGTCCACGCCCACGCCAGTGGCGCTGACTGAAACCCGCGTCGGCAGGCCTTCGCCTGCCACCGGTGAAGACTGCATCTGCACCAGTTGCGCACGAAAACCGGGCGTGACGATGTTGGCCAGGTTGTTGGCGACTACCGCCTGTTGCTCGAGTGCCTGGTTCGCCCCGCTCATGGCGGTGAAGAGCATCCGGTCCATGGTGTCAGGAACCGATGTTCACGGCTTGCTGCAGCACTTCGCTCTGGGCGGTCACCGACTTGGCGTTGGCCTGGAAGGTACGCTGGGCGATGATCAGGTTTACCAGCTCGGCGGTAAGGTCGACGTTGGAGTCCTCGGTGGTGCCACTGAGGATCGAGCCTAGCGACCCGCTGCTGGCAACGCCCAGCAGCGCTTGGCCCGAGGCGGTGGTGGCAATCCAGGTGTTGTCGCCATTGGCCTGCAGACCATTTTCGTTGGAGAAGCTGGCCAACTGGATCTGGTCGATTTCCTGGGTTTGATCGTTGGAGTAGGTAGCGATCACAGTGCCGGTGTCATCGATGGTGAAACTGATCAGGCTGCCCGAGGTATAGCCGTCCTGGGAGATGCTCGATACTTCGGAGTCGTTGCCGAACTGCGTGGTACCGGTCAGGTCCAGCGCGATGGACATCGTCGCCGCACCGTTGGCCGGGTCGTAGGTATAGGTGCCTGTTTCGCCGCTGGTGATCAGGCCGCTAGAGCTGAAGGTAACTGTCTGGCTCTCGCTCAGCAGGTTGCCATCGATGGCACTGTGGATATCCCAGGTGTTTTCGGCGGTTTTGCTGAAGTACAGCGTCGAGGTGTGGCTGTTGCCGAGCGAGTCGTAGACCGTGGCCGTGGTCGAATAGGAATAGGTCGATGCATCGGTGGCATCGAAGGTATCGGTAATGATGTCTTCGCTGGCATCAAGGTTCAGCTCTGCATCCAGTTCCGTACTGGCGCTGGCCTGCATACCGCTGGTGGGGATCTGGATCACGCCATTGGCACCAAGCAACTGGTCGCCGGCCGAGTTCACCAGGTAGCCGTCGGCTGTCAGCGTCAGCTGGCCGTTACGCGAGTAGACGGTCTGCGTGCCATCGGTGAAGGTGAAGAAACCGTCGCCATTGATGGCCAGGTCCAGGCTGTTGTCCGTGGTGGTCAGGCTGCCTGACTCGAAATTCTGCACGACACCGGACACCGTTGTACCCAGGCCCACATCGGCCCCTGAGTAGACGTCGGCGAACTGCACCGTAGAGCTCTTGAACCCCACGGTCTGCGAGTTGGAGATGTTGTTGCTGACGACCTCCAGGTCGGTGGATGCGGCGGTCAGGCCGCTGAGCGCTTGGGAAAAGCCCATGGTTGTTCTCCGTGATTAGGGTTCAAAGCACCAGCTTGATGTCGCCGAGGCCGACGTTGTCGTTGACGCCGCCCAGATCGAGCGCAACCTCGTCGCTGCTGTCGGTGGTCACACCGGTCACCAGGGCGTATTTCAGTGCGGTTGCGGTCACGCTGGCGTCATCGCTGGTCGCACTCACGGTGAAGGTGTAACTGCCATCGGCGGCAGTCGTGCCGTCGTCCTGCACACCGTCCCAGTACAGGGCCTGAGTACCGGCGCTCATGTCGCCTGCGTCCAGCGTGGCGACCACGTTGCCGCTGCTGTCCGAGATGTTGATGGTGACGCTGTCCGCATCGCTGCCCAGGCTGACGCCGAAGGCGGTGGCGACGCCGCTGGCCACCTGGATGCTGTCGCCTTCGATCAGCACGCCGTTACCGACCAGAGCAGAGGCCTGCAGGGTCTCCGATGCGCTGATCTGGCTGGAAATACCCTCCAAGGTGCTGGTCACTTCTTCGATGCTGCTGATGGTGCTGATCTGCGCCAGCTGCGTGACCATCTCGCTGTTGTCCAGCGGGTCGGTGGGGTCCTGGTTCTGCAGCTGGGTGGTCAGCAGGGTGAGGAACTGGTCTTGCAGCTCGTCAGCGCTGGAGGCTGTGCTGTCGCTGGTGCTGCTGGTGCTGTTCATGGTCGAGAGGACCGAACTTGCGATGGTGCTGGTCATGGTCAGGCCTCGCCAAGGGTCAGGGTCTTGAGCATCAATTCTTTGCTGGCGGCCATGACTTCGACGTTGGCCTGGTAGGAGCGCGAAGCGGAGATCATGTTGACCATCTCGCCTACGGGCTCGACGTTGGGCATGGTCACGTAGCCCGATTCGTCGGCCAGCGGGTCGCCGGGGCGGTACTCCTGGCGCATGGGCGAGCCGTCCTCGATCACCTGGCTCACCCGCACGCCGCCCACTTCGCTGCCGTCCTGGTACTGGGTCTCGAATACCACCTGGCGGGCGCGATAGGCTTCGTTGTCCGGGCCGCTGGTGGTGTCGGCGTTGGCCAGGTTGCTGGCGGTCACGTTCATGCGCTCGGACTGTGCGCTGAGCGCCGAGCCGGCGATGTCGAAAATACTGAACATGGACATGCGGTTTACCCCGGGTTATTCGGATTGCATCGCGTTCTTGAGCGACTGCAGGCGGTTGTTCAGGAAGGTCAGGCTGGCTTGGTAGCGGACGCTGTTGTCGGCGAACTGTGCGCGCTCCCGGTCCATATCCACGGTGTTGCCGTCAAGGCTTGGCTGGTCTGGCACGCGGTACAGCAGTTCATGCACCGAACTGCTGCCGCTGGAGGCATGCAGATGACGGTCAGAGGTGGTGGCCAGGGACATGCTGCTGCGCGAGCGGCCCTGGTTCAGGGAGCTGGCCAGTTCGGTGGCGAAATCGAAGTCCCGGGCGCGGTAGTTGGGCGTGTCGGCGTTCGCGATATTGTTGGCCAGCACTTGCTGGCGCTCAGCGCGCAAGCTCATCGCGTCTTGCGCAAAGCGCAGCTCGTTGTCGAGTTTGTCGATCATGCCTGCGGCCCGTGCCATCTGTTGAACGGCGTGCAGAGTAGAGGGGATGAGCATGGGGCAAAGGCCGGAACAGACCGCTATTTGGCGAGCAATTCGACCTTTGCGTTGTTGCAGAGCTGCCTAGAATGCTGCGCCTGAAACTCTACAAGAGGCATCGGCTCGATGACCGGACCACTTACCGTAGGTGCTGGCCTGGCGCGTATCTGCCGGTCGCTGGGGATGCTGTTGTGCCTGGCCCAGGCCAGTGCCGCGTTCGCTCAGGACGATGCGCTGCAGGCTCGGGTTAGGCAACTGATCGAACCGCGACTGCCGGCGGGTAGCCGCCTGACGCTGCTGGACATCGGCCAGCCGGTCTCGCGAATCAGTGCCTGTGCCGTACCCCGACCCTACCTGGTGCACCCGCGCCGCCTGCCCGTCGGGCGTGTAGCGATGGGCGTGCGTTGCGCAGGTCAGGATGGCGTGCTCGGCTACCTGCAGGTGACGGTCAGCGCCGTAGGCAGCTATGTCGTGAGCGCACGCAGGATCAAGGCAGGCGAGGTCATCCAGGCCAATATGCTGATCAGCCGGCGCGGGCCGCTGCAAGATCTGCCCCAAGGCAGTGCATTGCGCGCCGAGCAGGTGGTCGGCCGGCAAGCTGCTCGTGGCGTGGAGCGCGGCGCCGTGCTTGCGCTCAAGGGGGTTCGCGAGCGCTGGCTGGTTGAGCGCAACCGCCCCGTGGTGTTGCGCGCGCAGGGGGCGGGGTTCACCCTCAGCCGCAATGGCAAGGCCTTGGACAATGGTGGCCTGGGTAACAGGGTGCGTGTACTGGGCGGCGACGGCCGAATGCTCGATGCTCAGGTCGTTGGCAAGAACGAACTGCTGCTGCGCTACTAATTTTTTGTCAAAAACCTATCGCCGGCCAAAGGTGGCGCGTACGGATGCCGATAGTGTTCAAACCACAGCCAACGAAGCCTCTATCGTGAAAATCATAAGCTCCCCGCTCACCAACCTCCTTCCCTCGACCGATGCCAACCTGGCGGGCGCCGCTACAGCCCGCGTTGCCTCGCAGGAAATGGATACGCTGCCCGAAGACGCTGTAGAGCTCTCGCAGGTCAGCGACCTCAACCCAACCGACCCTGCGGCGGATGTTGACCTGGAAAAGGTCGCCGCCCTGCGTCAGTCCATCGCCGATGGCAGCCTGCAGGTCGACTCGCAGGCCATCTATGACAGCCTGGTGGCCGACTTCAGGGAAATGCTCGACAGTGAGCCGACATGAACGGCCCTTCGGCGCAGCAGCTCTGAAAGTGGGTGGCCTATGAGTTTGGGCAGGCACTTGGATGTGCAGCAACGGGTTGTCGAGCAACTGCTGCAGTTACTGGAGCAGGAGCGTCTTGCCCTGGCACAGGGGCGGGTGGATGCCGAGCGCTTGCGCGAACTGGTCGCTGGCAAGCAGGCGGCTCTGCTGCGATTGGAGCAGTTGGAGGCCATGCGTGCGACGGCGCAGTTGAAGCTTGGCTATGGCCCTGGACGGGAAGGGGCGTTGCGGGCTGCCCGGGACGCAGATTGCCTGAGTGCCTGGCGGCGTTTGCGTCAGTCGGCGTTACGCGCCCGGGCGCTAAACAGGGTGAACGGTGAAGCCTTGGGCCTTCGCCTCAAAGGCAATCAGCAGATCCTAGATTTCCTTGACCGCATTACCGCAGACCGGCTGTATGGCCCCAATGGGCTGCCGGTATCCAGCTTGTTGTGATGCGCGGCGGGCGCAATAAGCCAGCGTTGTTGTTTTTAGGTCCAGGTTTCCCTGCTTTTTCACGCAACCTGACAGAAATGGATCCAATAACTTTGCGCCCGGCAAAGCTATGGCTTAGTGTTCAACCGTTACTGCCTTGCCAAGGGATGGCAATGCATCTCCTCCAAATGGACTTGAGGTACTGCCCGTGCAAACGCTCATTCGCACCCGCCAGCAGATCCTGGAGCGGGTAAAGGCCAAGGAGTTCGCTGAACTCAACCATTTCTTCGATAACCTTCAGGCGCAGTGGCGGCAAGCGCGCCCAGGGGAGTGCCCGGCCTACCTTGAGGCTGTTCAGGGGCACATGCTGGTCGACTGGGATGTAGAAGGCAGCAAGGCCCTCACACAACGCCTCAAAGCCTGGATCCACGCTTGCCCCAAGGCTTATCACCCCCAGGTAGCCATGGGCTTTCACTGCTTCAATCGCGCTTGCCGTATTCGCGGTACGGTTGCCGCCAATGAGGTGTCCGCAGCGCGCTGGCTGGCCGCCGAGCAGGCCTGCGAAATGGCCGCTGGGCACTTCCTGCGGGCCATTGAGCGTTGCGCGCAGCCTGTAGCGGCGGCGATCGGTATGTTGCAGATCAGTGCGCACTTTCGTGAACCGGGCTGGCTGGTGGAGCTGTTTCATGGCCGGCCGGCGCGCTTTCGGCCCAGCGCCCATGCCGATGTCGAAGTGCAGGAGGCTGCGGCACCGCTACTGGTCAAATATGGGCTGGCACCGCTGGTTGAGCTGCCGCAAGTGCTGCCGTCGTGCCTGAGTGCCCGCCTGCCCGCTGAGCAGGAACCTGCGCGGGACTACTGGCTGCGCCATGCCTTGAACTGGTTCCCTGGCTGCTTCGAGGTGGTCGAGGCCTATGCCAGCTACCTCACACCCCGTTGGGGCGGTAGTTATGAGGCCATTGATGCCGTGGCCAGCGGCCCTTTGTGCCGGGGCTGGCCTGAAACCCTGCGTAATGCAATCCGCTGGCTGGCACTTGAGGATCAGTTCCGGCTGCCTCCTGCCGATCAGGTGCAGCAAGTCACGGCTTGGCAGCGAGTCTTCGAGCGGTGGATGCAACGCGAGCTCAGGCCAAAGGAACGCGCCACGCTCATGGCCCGGCGAGGGGCTTTTCGCCGCTTTTCGCTAAAGGATTACCCCGGTGCGATGCACGACTTCGTCGCTTCTGTGGCGCTATACCCCGATCAGGGCTTCGTACCGGCCATTGGTGAGCCGTTCTACAGCTTTGTCTGCCTGGTAGTGACCCATGGCGTGCAAGACGATGCGCACAGCTTGCGTATCGCCATCGAGCGGTTAAGCGAAAACCGCAGGCAAGCGGCGGCCTGTGCGTTGCGGTCCGTGGGGCACCAGTTCGGGTTGTGGGGTTTCAGGCAATGCGCCGAGCAGGCGCGTATCTGGCTGCACGCTGCGGTGAAACGGCAGTGCGGGCGCGAGGGGCTGGGCTTTGATGTACTCGAGGTAGCCCGCCTGCTTTGGGCCGCCAAGTATTACGAGGCCGCGTATTTCCTCTACAGGCAGTGTGCCGAGTGCAAGTTGCCCGATGCCGCAGCCGCGCTTTACGCGCTGCATTGCGGTCGGCTCGAGGGAACGCCGGAACACTACATAGACTCTGGGGCAGCAGCGCATTGGCTGCTGTGTGCCGCGCAGGCAGGCAGCCAGATGGCCAAGTACGACCTGGCCTGCCAACGCATGCGTAATGACCAGAACTTGAGCGAGCGTAGCGCGATGCTGGCGGTAAGGCGCTTGCTGCTCGATTGCCTAGGCAACGAGGCGCTCGATGCCCAGGCCCGCTTGCAGTTGGCCATTCTGCAGCGCCAGTTCGGCGACCCCCGGGAGCGCGCAGAGGCGGTCGCCTACCTGCTGGATCTGGTGCACTACCCTGATTGCGCGATAGCCGGGCGTGCCAGCGCGGAGCTAGGCCTGGCCTGGATGCACGGGCATGGTACGCGCAAGCCGAGCCGCTTCGCGGCCATCGAGTGGGCCAACCGTGCGGCCGCGCTGCAGCCGGGGGATTCGGCCATCGAGGGCATTCAGGCCCGGATTCGCAACTCGCACAACCTGTTCAGGACGCTGTTCACGGTGTGCGGTGCAACGCTGTTTCGAGGGGACCTGCATGCCAGTGAGCTGCCGCCCAAGCCAAGCAGCCAGGCGCCCGGCCGGCTACGGGCTCCCGCGTGAGGGCGGGGCGCGGAGCTTAATCCTGTGCCGCGGGTGCCATGCGGGCTTCCAGCTCGGCGACCTGTTTCTCCAGGGCCTCCAGGCGCGCACGGGTGCGGGCCAATACGACCATCTGGCTGTCGAATTCTTCACGGCTGACCAGGTCCAGCTTGCTGAAGGCACCTTGCATCAGCACCTTGAACTGGCTTTCCAGTTCGGCGCGGGGCTGGGTGGTATCGCCACTGAACAGGCGCGAGGCCTGGTCGCTCAGGGCATCGAGAAGGGCTTTGGGCGCGAGCATGATCGGCTGTCCACTGCTGACGGGAAATGGCCGGCAGTGTAACACGGGCCCGTTTTGCGTTCCGTTGCACATTTTTCGAGCAGTCCCGTGCAATGCTGCGCACCAAGACTGTGCATCTTTTCAATGCTGGCGACTGGCCAAGCCTGACTCTTCCACGCAACTGCCTGTTTTTCGGCGCTTTAACGGAACTGGCAAGGTTTCTGCAAAGACCTGTACGAGCCATGCACTGATGCAGTTCCTTGTGACCAGGCAGTGCGCACGCGGAGCCGGATGCCGACGACGCGTTACAAAGCCAACCGCTGCGCTTAGACTTGAGACGGGTTTGTTTTCCTGGGGCAAGTCCACCAAATCGGGAGAGAGTTTCATGAAGCTAGTCACAGCCATCATCAAGCCGTTCAAGCTGGACGACGTGCGAGAGTCACTGTCGGAAATCGGCGTGCAGGGCATCACCGTCACCGAAGTCAAAGGCTTCGGTCGGCAGAAGGGTCACACCGAGTTGTATCGCGGTGCGGAATACGTGGTCGACTTCCTGCCCAAGGTGAAGATCGACGTCGCCATCGACGACAAGGACCTCGATCGAGTGATCGAAGCCATCACCAAGGCTGCCAACACCGGCAAGATCGGTGACGGCAAGATCTTCGTGGTGAATCTGGAGCAGGCAATCCGCATCCGTACCGGCGAAACCGATACCGACGCGATCTAAGCGCCCAAAAAAAGCCTCACCAAACCCAACGCCCCAGGAGAAAACAACATGACTCTGCGTAAGATCGCAGGGCTAGGAGCCCTATTGTCCCTCGTAATGCCGGGCCTCGCCCTGGCAGAGGAGGCTGCCGCCCCAGTACTGAACTCCGGTGACACCGCCTGGATGCTGACTGCCACGGCGCTGGTGCTGTTCATGACCATCCCGGGCCTGGCCCTGTTCTACGGCGGTATGGTGCGTTCGAAGAACGTACTTTCGGTGATGATGCAGTGCTTTGCCATCACCGGCCTGATGAGCATTCTCTGGGTCGTTTACGGCTACAGCATGGCCTTCGATACCACTGGTATGGAAAAGGGCGTGCTCAACTTCAATTCCTTCGTCGGCGGCTTCTCCAAGGCGTTCCTCAGCGGCGTAACGCCGGACGGCCTGACGTCGGCTGCCGCACTGTTCCCTGAAGCGGTCTTCATTACCTTCCAGATGACCTTCGCCATCATCACCCCGGCGCTGATCGTGGGTGCCTTCGCCGAACGCATGAAGTTCTCGGCGATGCTGGTGTTCATGGGCATCTGGTTCACCCTGGTCTACGCACCGATCGCGCACATGGTCTGGAGCGGTGATGGCGCGCTGATGTGGGACTGGGGCGTGCTCGACTTCGCTGGCGGCACCGTGGTGCACATCAACGCCGGTATCGCCGGCCTGGTCTGCTGCCTGGTACTGGGCAAGCGCAAAGGCTACCCGACTACCCCGATGGCCCCGCACAACCTGGGCTACACCCTGATGGGCGCAGCCATGCTGTGGATCGGTTGGTTCGGCTTCAACGCCGGCTCCGCCGCAGCCGCCAACGGTACTGCCGGCATGGCCATGCTGGTGACCCAGATCGCTACCGCTGCTGCAGCGTTGGGCTGGATGTTCGCCGAGTGGATCGGCCACGGCAAACCGAGCGCCCTGGGCATCGCCTCGGGTGTGGTCGCCGGCCTGGTTGCCATCACCCCGGCTGCCGGCACCGTGGGCCCGATGGGCGCCCTGGTGATTGGCCTGGTGTCTGGCGTGCTCTGCTACTTCTGCGCTACCACCCTCAAGCGCAAGCTGGGTTATGACGACTCCCTGGATGCCTTCGGCGTGCATGGCATCGGCGGCATCATCGGCGCGATCCTCACCGGTGTGTTCGCGGCACCGGCCCTGGGCGGCTTCGGCGCGGTCACCGATATCGGTGCGCAGGTCTGGATCCAGGCCAAGGGCGTGATTTTCACCGTGGTCTACACCGCCATCGTCACCTACGTGATCCTCAAGGTGCTGGACGTGGTGATGGGCCTGCGGGTCAACGAAGAAGAAGAGTCGGTCGGCCTCGACCTGGCTCAACACAACGAACGCGGTTACAACCTGTAACTGCGACGCTGGAAAAACTTGCCCGGCTTGCCGGGCATTTTTTTTGCCTGTTTTTTGCCATTTCCCGCAGAGCAAACGGTTTATCAGTCACGTTCGCGACGTAAGCCAAAAACTTACAACAAGCAGGGCGTTTATGGAGCTTTGCTTTTTCCACGGGCGCGCTAGAATGCGCGCCGAGAGGTGTTGCACGAGTTGTCCGCACGCTTCGTCAGCCTTTGCTAGGCTTGCCAATAGCGTGTGGCCAGCAAGGGCTGCAAGGTTTTGTCAGGTCCTGCCAGGAGCAGGGCCTGCCGGGCGGGGCGTCCCATCAGGAGTGCCGTCCCAAGGGCAGTGGCCAACCCACGGCCAGTTGAATTTTCACTGGTGGCTGCCGGTCTACGGCTGCACTGGTCTATAACTAACCTGCTTTTCGCAAGTCATGAGGTAGAACATGAGCGACGACGATCTGGAAAATGATGACCTCGAAGTAGGCGACGAAGACGAGGCTGATGATAGCCTCGACGCTGCGGCTGGCGATGGCGCCGAAGACGCTGGCGATGACGACAGCAGCCCGGCACCGGTTGCCAAGGGCAAATCCAAGGCGGCTGTCTCGGTAGACGAGATGCCGAGCATGGAAGCCAAGCAAAAGGAGCGTGATGCCCTGGCCAAAGCGATGGAAGAATTCCTTTCGCGCGGTGGCAAGGTGCAGGAAGTCGAGGCCAACGTAGTCGCCGACCCGCCCAAGAAGCCGGACAACAAGTACGGCAGCCGCCCTATCTGAGTGGCTGAACACCAAAAAGCCCGCCGTCGCTGCGGGCTTTTTTGTGGCTACTGGTTTCACTGCCGCAAAGCGGCCCCTGTCAGCGCCAGCGCGCAAGTATGTCGGGCAGCTGCGACAGGCGCTGGACTTCGGCATCCGGCGGCGCTTCCCCCAACCAGGCCTTGCCCTGGGGGTTGAACCACACCGCACGCAAGCCTGCGCGCTGGGCGCCGCCAATGTCATCACCGGGGTGATCGCCAACATGCACGGCGGCACTGGCCTCTACTTCGCCACGCTTCAGCGCTTCGATGAAGGGCGCCGGGTCTGGTTTGCCTATCCCCAGGTCCTCGGCGCACAGGGCGAAGCGGAAGTAATCGGCCAGGCCCAGGCGGCGTACGTCGGCATTGCCATTGGTGACCACGCCCAGGGTGTAGTGGTGGCGCAGAATTTCCAGCACCGGCTGCACTTCGGGGAACACCTCGACCTGATGTCGGGCATGCAAGAACACCTCAAACCCTTCGTTGGCCAGCTCCTGAGCGTGCTTTTCGCTGTATCCCACCTCTTCCAGCGCATGGAACAGCACGCGCCGGCGCAGGGCGCTGATACGGTGCTTGAGGCCCGGCTCGGCCTGCACCAGACGTTCGCGGATGGCGAACAGGTGTTCCACCGGCACGCCGCCAAGTATGGGAGCATTGGCCTGCAGCCAGTCGCGTAGCACGACTTCCGCGCTGGCAATCACTGGCGCGGTGTCCCACAGGGTGTCGTCAAGGTCGAACGTGATCAGCTTGATGCTCATGAGTCTGTGCCTTTGCTGCGTTTGGCCCGTGGGTGGGCGCTGTCGTACACCGCGGCCAGGTGCTGGAAGTCCAGGTGGGTGTAGATCTGCGTGGTGCTGATGTCGGCATGGCCGAGCATTTCCTGCACCGCCCGCAGGTCCTGGGACGATTCCAGCACATGGCTGGCGAATGAATGGCGAAGCATGTGCGGGTGCAGGTGCTGGCCCAGTTCGCGTTCACCGGCTGCCTTGACCCGCATCTGGATAGCCCGTGGCCCCAGGCGATTGCCTTGGCGGCTGATGAAGACGGCGCCGTCACGCGGGCCGCCGATGCCGCGCAGCCGCAACCATTGCTGCATGGCTTCGCGCGCCTTGCGGCCGACGGGCAGCACGCGCGCCTTGCCACCTTTGCCGAGCACCTGTACCAGGCCGGCAGCAAGGTCCAGGTGCTCAAGGTCGAGGTTGGTCAGCTCGGACAGGCGCAGGCCAGAGGAATAGAACAGTTCGAGGATGGCCTGGTCGCGGCGGGCGATGAAGTCGTCGTCCACGCCGCCGTCGAGCAGTTGCAGGGCGCGGTCGGTGTCCAGCACCTTGGGCAGCCGGCGCTCGCCCTTGGGCGCGCTCAGGCCGCTGGCGGGATCGTGCTGGCAAAGGCCTTCACGGTTCAGGTAGCGATACAGCCCGCGTACCGCCGACAGTAGCCGCGCCAGGCTGCGCGAGGACTGCCCCTGATGATGCTGGCGGGCGATCAGTTGGCGCAGTTGCTGGATCTGCAAGGCGCCCCAGCCCGCGATGCCTTGGGTGTTGCAGTATTCGATGACCTTTTCGAGGTCGCGGCGGTAGGCCAGCAGTGTGTGTTCGGACACCTGGCGCTCGTTGCGCAGGTGGGCGCAATAAGCCTCCAGCTGGCGTTCCATCAGCGCACCGGGCGCAGGGGCTGGGTAACGCGCGGGACCACGCGGCCGAGCACTTCGGCGATGTAGCCAAGGAACAGGGTGCCGACGCTGCTCTTGTAGTGTTGCGGGTCGCGGCTGCCTATTGCCAGCACGCCGTGCAACCCTTGGTACTCCAGGGCAGCGACGGCGCTGGAGCCCACTTCATGGTGCTGCTCCTCACCGAACAGGAAGGCCAGTTCGTGCTCACGCAGGTTGCCACTGACTGTCTTGCCGCCGCCCAGCAGCCCGCCGATGGCCTGCTGGGCCTCGGCATTACTGACCCAACGGCCGACCGGCGCTGCATGGTCACCGAACAGGATCAGGCTGACGAACGGGACCTGGAACTCCTGGCGCAGGCTGTCTTCGACCGCCATGACCACTTCTTCCAGGCTGCCGGCATCGAGCAGGTCGAGGATCAGCCGGCGAGTCTTTTCGAACAGCCGGTCGTTGTCCCGGGCCACGTCCATCAGTTGCGACAGGCGATGGCGCATCTCGATGTTGCGATCGCGTAGCAGTTTGAGCTGGCGTTCCACCAGCGACACGCTGTCGCCACGCTGGTGAGGGATACGTTGCTCGACCAGCAGTTCGTCGTGTTCGGCGAAAAAGGTCGGGTGGGCGCGCAGGTAGGCGACCACCGCTTCGGCATCGAGCTCACTGGACTGCTGGGGTACAACCTTGGGCTGATCGGTCATGGCGGTTACTCGCTTAGAGACGAACCTGTCCTTCGTAGACGCGTACGGCTGGGCCAGTCATCAACACGGACGTGCCGGGGCCGGCCCACTCGATGTGCAGGCGCCCACCAGGCAGGTCCAGGGACACCGGAGAGTCCATCCAGCCCTGGCTGATGGCTGCCACGGCTGCTGCACAGGCACCGGTGCCGCAGGCCTGGGTCTCGCCGGCGCCACGTTCCCATACCCGCAGGTTGGCGCGGTGGCGGTCAACGACCTGGAGGAAACCGGCGTTCACCCGCTGCGGGAAGCGTGGGTGGTTCTCGATTTTCGGGCCCAGGCCATGGACCGGCGCAGTACGTATGTCATCGACACGCAGCACGGCATGCGGGTTACCCATGGACACGGCAGCAATAGAGTGCAACTCGCCGTCGACTTCCAGCGGGTAATTGAGCGCCTGCTCATCAGCGACGAATGGGATTTCGGCGGGAATGAAGCGCGGCGGGCCCATGTCGACACACACCTGGCCGTCGTTCTGCACGTCCAGCTCGATGATGCCGCCCTTGGTTTCAACACGGATGCGCTTTTTCGCGGTCAAGCGTTTGTCCAGCACGAACCGTGCGAAGCAGCGCGCACCGTTGCCGCATTGCTCCACTTCCGAACCGTCGGCATTGAAGATCCGGTAGCGGAAATCCACTTCCGGATTGTTCGGTGCCTCGACGATCAGCAGCTGGTCGAAGCCGATGCCGGTGTGGCGGTCGCCCCATTGCTTGGCGTGCTTGGGCTGGATGTGTGCGTGCTGGCTGACCAGGTCCAGGACCATGAAGTCATTGCCCAGCCCATGCATCTTGGTAAAACGCAGAAGCATGGGGTCACTCCGGCAGCAGGCTTTCGCCAGCGTACAGTTCGGCGATGGTCTCGCGACGGCGGACTTCGAAAGCCTGATCGCCGTCGACCAGGATTTCCGCACAACGGCCACGGGTGTTGTAGTTCGAGCTCATGACGAAACCATAGGCGCCCGCGGACTGCACGGCCAGCAGGTCACCTTCGGCCAGGTTCAGCTGGCGGTCCTTGGCGAGGAAGTCGCCGGTTTCGCAGATTGGCCCGACCAGGTCGTAGGCACGGCCTTCGCCCTCACGTGGGGTGACCGCGCTGACGCCCATCCAGGCCTGGTACAGGGCTGGGCGGATCAGGTCGTTCATCGCCGCATCGATGATGGCGAAGTCCTTGTGTTCGGTGTGCTTGAGGTATTCCACGCGGGTCAGCAGGGCACCGGCGTTGGCCACGATGTAGCGGCCCGGCTCGAACACCAGGGCCAGGTCACGACCGCCGACGCGCTCGCGGATGGCCTTGATGTAATCGGCTACCAGTGGCGGCTCTTCGTCGCGATAGCGCACGCCAACACCGCCGCCCAGGTCCAGGTGGCGCAGGTGGATGCCGCAATCGGCCAAGCGGTCGACCAGGTCCAGCAGGCGGTCGAGGGCGTCGAGGAAGGGCTCTACGGTGGTCAGCTGCGAGCCGATGTGGCAGTCGACACCGACCACTTCCAGGTTGGGCAACTGCGCGGCACGCACGTAGATGGCTTCGGCGTCGGCGATGGCGATGCCGAACTTGTTCTCTTTGAGGCCGGTGGAAATGTACGGGTGGGTGCCGGCATCGACGTCCGGGTTGACCCGCAGCGAGACCGGGGCAACCTTGCCCATCTCGGCGGCAACCACCTGCAGGCGCTCCAGTTCGTCGGTGGATTCGACGTTGAAGCAATGAACGCCGACTTCCAGCGCCCGGCGCATGTCTTCGCGGGTCTTGCCGACGCCGGAGAACACCACACGGTCAGCCCGCCCACCGGCGGCCAGTACCCGCTCCAGCTCACCGCCGGAAACGATGTCGAAGCCTGCGCCCATGCGAGCCAGAACGTTCAGCACGCCAAGGTTGGAGTTGGCCTTGACCGCGAAGCACACCAGGTGCTCGATACCTTGCAGGGCATCGGTATAGCTGCGGTACTGGGCCTCGATGTGGGCGCGCGAGTACACGTAGGTGGGGGTGCCGAAACGTTCGGCGATGGCCGACAGGGCCACGCCCTCCGCGAACAGTTCACCGTCGCGGTAATTGAAAGCGTTCATCTGATTTCCTTACTGCTCTGGCGTTTGCTCGGGCTCGATTGGCTGCTCATCCTGTGGCTGGACAGGCTGAGCGTGCTGGTGCTGATGCGACTTCTGGCTGCCCTTGCCGTCCTT
Source organism: Pseudomonas sp. M2 (assembly GCF_015751845.1). Lineage (NCBI taxonomy): Bacteria > Pseudomonadati > Pseudomonadota > Gammaproteobacteria > Pseudomonadales > Pseudomonadaceae > Pseudomonas > Pseudomonas sp. M2. The sequence goes on along the minus strand of NZ_JADOUD010000001.1, from coordinate 2,156,756 downwards.
GCCGTCTTCTGGCAGGTACAGGGGGCCTTTCTGACCGCAGGCCGAAACGAGGCAGGCAACCGCGACCAGCGCCGCGAGCGAGGAAATCAGGCGCTTCATGGGTGAAATCCTTTGAAATATGCAGTATTGCGCCCGAGTATACCGAGCGACTGCCGGATTGCCTATGCAAGAGCCGGTCCGCCGGGCGGGCAGAAATTAGCCACAAGCGGCGAGCGGCAAGCGGCAAGAAAAAGCGCTCAGGTGTACGCTGTGCTTTTTCTTGCCGCTTGGAGCTCGCCGCTTGCGGCTGGCGCCAAGCGCCCGTATCGTGCCCGGCCTGCCTGTAACGCAGCCAATTTCGAGGTTCCTGCAATGAGTTTGAGCGAAGCGCGTTTCCATGATCTGGTCGACGCCACCCAACAGGCCCTGGAAGACCTGTTCGACGAGAGCGGCCTGGACCTGGACATGGAGAATTCCGCCGGCGTCCTTACCATCAAGTTCGACAACGGCAGCCAGCTGATCTTCAGCCGCCAGGAGCCACTGCGTCAGCTTTGGCTGGCCGACCGCTCCGGTGGCTTCCACTTCGACTACGACGAAGAGAGCGGCAAGTGGGTCTGCGAGAAGAGCGAAGAGCTGCTGGGCGAGATGCTCGAGCGGATTGTCTGGGAGCGGGCCGGCGAAAAGCTGGACTTCGACGAGATCTGATATGAGCGCCCAGGCGCGGCCCGCCAAGCCGCTTTACAGCAACGTCAGCCCAGCGGTGCCGTCGCCGTGCATCAGCGTGTGCCGGCTGGATGAACAGCGCGTTTGCACAGGTTGCCATCGCCATGTCGAGCACATTCGCGAGTGGCGCTCGGCCGACGACGAACGGCGCCGGCAGATTTGCCGCGAAGCCGAGGCCTTGCGCGCGCAGGCTTGAGTATTTGTCCGGCTGTGTTAGTGTCGGGTTATGCGTCGGTGACGCCAAAGCACTCATCAAACCCCGCCCTCTGGGCGGGGTTTTGCTTTATCTGCCCCTAGAAAACCAACCGTTCAATGGAGTCTGACTGGATCATGAGCACCAAGCCTTCCCTCATCCTTACCCGATTGGACGTGCAGCGTCTGGAGCGCCTGATCGACAGCCTCGACGAAAGTACCCCGGGTGTGCTCGCCCTGCAGGACGAGCTGGACCGGGCCGAGCAGGTGGTCGGTCACGAGGAGGTGCCGGCTGGTGTTGTGACCATGAATTCGCGCGTGCACTGCCGCGAAGAAGCCAGTGGCAAGGACTACCACCTGACCCTGGTGTATCCGAAGGATGCCGGCGGCGAAGGCAAGGTATCGATCCTGGCGCCGATTGGTTGCGCACTGCTGGGCTTGTCGGTGGGCGAGCAGATCGACTGGCCTGCGCCGGGGGGCAAGACCCTCAAGCTCAAGTTGCTGGCCGTCGAGTACCAGCCTGAAGCTGCGGGCGATTTCGACCTCTGAGGGTTCAAGGCTCCAGGGTTGCCTGCAACTGCGCCAGGCCATCGTTCAGAGCCTGCTCCAGGTCGCGCTTGTAGCGCAGGTAGAGGAGGGTCGAGCCCCGTTCGTCATCGAGCAGTTCGGACAGGTCAAGATCTGTGATGTAACAGCGGTAGTGCCCGGCGCTGCGGCGCTGGCTGAGAATCTGTCGGGCGACCACGGTATAGAGCTCGCCGCCATGGTCAAGCTCGGAAAACTCCTGCTGATTGCAATAGAGCGTGACATGCATGTCATCGCCCGTGCCGGCCTGGAGGATGGCCTGCACCTCGTAATACGGCTGATCATTAAGGTCGTTTGGCGTTGGCCGCGGCTCTATGCTGCGTGCCTTGCCTGGCCCCGAGGGCAGCAGTTGCGCATAGTGGGTCTGCAATGGTGCTTGCTGCAGGTTGTCCAGCGGCACGCGTGCGTCGTGGCGCATTACCATCGAGCGCAGAAAGCGCTGCAGCGGCAGCAGCAGGTGGTTTTCGTCGTGCAAGGGCAGGCGTTGCTGCCACAGGGCATTGTACTCATCCAGCACATACAGGTCGGCCCAGCCCTCGAGCAGGCGGTAGAACACCTGGATGCAGCCGGGGCGTGCGTTTTCCAGTACCAGTGGCAGGTCGTGGTCCTGCAGGGCATTGGCATCCAGGTACAGCGGGCTGTAGGTGCTGCGTTCTTCGCCCAGGCATTCGAGTACGGCCTCATGCTCTGCGAGGGTGGTCAGGCTGACCTGGCCGGGCAGCAGTTCCAGCACGTGTGTGTGCTGCGCCACCTGGAGCAAGTAGCGGTGGTTGCGCCCCTGATCTAGCAACAGCTGCACCGTGTCGAAAATCTCCTCGACCCGCTGGCTGATGGCCTGGGCGCGGTTGTGGCAGAAACAGCGCACCCGCACGCGCGGCCGGTGGCTGCGCTGGCCGAGGCTGTTGAGGAAATCGCGCAGGCAACGTGCCAGGGAGTGCTCGCCGTCGTAGCGCTGGACCAACACTTCGTTCCAGCTGTTGAGAGTAATCTGGTCGAGGGTCAGCACCAGGTTTTCGCGAACGCCCGCGTAGCTCAGCGAGTCGGTTCGCTCGGTGGTCATCAGGATGTTCAAGTCGCGATGGTGTTGCAACGGATCGACACCGACGTTGACCAGCAGCAGAATCTCGTTGGCCACGCTCGGTTGCAACAGGCGCACTTCACTGACGGTTTCCAATGGCAGAGGGATGCTCTGCTGCAGGCTGCCGAGCAGGTTGAACAGCTCGAACTCGTTCAGGTCACTGGCGCCGGGGTGCAGCGCCAGGCGCGTGGTGCTGTCGATGACGCCGTTGCGGTGTGCCCAGGCCAGCAGCTCGATCAGCTCTCGGCAGCGTTTGATCGGGCTGAAGTGCTCCCATTCGTGAACACTGAGGTTACCGTTGTACAGGCCCCAGTGATGGCTGCCCGGTTCCTTGCGGTTCGGCGACTGGACCAGGGTCAGGGTGTCCTCGGCGAGGTCCGGGGCAATGCCGGGGTTGATCACTTCTATCTTGCCGGCACGGCGCTCGAACGCGGCATAAAGGCGCCGGCCCAGCACATTCAGGTCGCGCTGGTCGGCGCGGCTGCTGGCATTGTTGTTTTGCGCGAACTGGCTGAGGAAGCGGTAGCTATGGTTCAGCTCAGCAACCAGCTCGCGGCGCTCCACGGCGACCTGACGCACTTTCCATTGGCTGCGGCTGTCGAGCAACGCCAGTTGGCGCTCGTCCCAACCCCACTCATCGACCAGGCGTTTGAGCAACCGGCGCTGCCAGCCGTTGCTTCGTGCGCGGTCCAGGCCGCTGAGTTTCTTATTGACCTTCAGGTAAAGGCTGCGCCTTGCCAGCTCCAGCCGCCTGGTTTCACCGCGCGCCTGCAGGTAGCGTTCGATGCGCCGGTAAACCATTACATAGGGATCGAGCGCGTCGAGGTCGAGGTGGTTGGCAAATACCGCCTGCTTGTAGTCCAGGCTCAGGCAGCGCACGGCTGGATGTTCGCTGGCGTAGGCCTCGGTCAGCAACAGCTTGAGCAGTGACTTGTAAGGTGAGTCGATACCTTTGAACAGCTGCCACAGGCCAGCGCCGACGAATTCGCCGGCCGGGATGTGGGCCAGGTTGCCGAGATCGAGGGCATCGGTGCTGCGGATGAAACGCTTGGACAGCAAGGTTTCGGTATAGCTGCTGTAGTTGCGCTCTTCATACGCCGGCACCAGCCACCAAAGCGGTGTGCGCCCGGCCAGCCAGATGGCCGTGCGGTAGAACTCGTCGAGCAGCAGGTAATGCTGGGTGGTGCCACAATCGTCAGAGCTCAGCTGGCTGTCGCGCAGGCCTTGGGCGAAGCTTTGCGGGTCGATCAGGAAGCAGTGTGCTTCGGCGCCCAGGCTGGCGGCCCAGGTTTCGAGCAACTGGCATTTGCGTCGCAGTTCATCGAGCTGGCTGTCACCCAGGCCGGGGGCATGACAGACCCACAGGTCGATGTCGCTTTGCTCAGCCTGGGCCAGCGTTCCAAGGCTGCCCATCAGGAACAGGCCGTGGATTGGGCGGTTGGGGTTGCCCAGGCGTGTCTTGTACGTGAACGATCGCGCCAGCCGTTGGCCTTCGGCGACCAGGTTGGCATCGGGCTCGAAGCCCGATACGCCGGCCGGGGTGCTACCTGAAACATAGCCAGGCAGCAGCGGGTGGTTGACGTGAAACAGCAGTGGTAGCAGGGTCAACACCTGTTGCTGGCGGGTCGAAAGCCCATCCATGGCGCGCTGTAGCCGGCCTGTGTTCAATTGCAGAAACCGCGCACGCAATTTCGCCAGCACCTTGCGGTCGATGCCTTCGTCGATATCGGGGCGGATTTCGTGGGGGTGGGTCATTGCACACTCAGGGCAGGCCGGGGGAGCTCTGGCGAGTTTAGCCTGAGTAATGCACTCGGATAAGCGGCAATTGGAGTTTTGACGCCATTTTTCTTGCGCCTTGGCGGGCCCCATCGCCGGCTTGCCAGCGATGGGGCGGGGCAGGTTTATGCCGGCTGGGGCGACTTGAGAATGTTCAGCAACAGTTGCACGCTTTCGACTGCGTCATGCCCAAGGCTGGTGAGGTAACCGCCATCGGGCTGATCGGTCAATTGCTTTTCATGCAGGCGTCGAGCTGCTGCGACCAGCGCGGGGGAGGCATTGGCGTGAATCTTGATGCCTTCCTGGCTGCTGTCCAGGTTGAACAGGGCAAGGACTTCCAGTTCAGCAATCAGTTCGGGGGTGAAGGACATGGCGACTCCTGACTTCCAGACGAGGATGGCGGCACCGCCAGCGGTGCCTGACCCTGGAGTGTAGCCGGGTTATTCGTCCTCGCCTTGATCTGCCTCAGGTGGCAGCTCGGGCAGAGCGCGCAGGGCGGTTTCGTACCACTCGGTGTTGAACGGACGGTCCTCGTCGAGCATGTTGTCGATCTCGATGGCCAGCACGTGGGCCATGAGGTTGAGGATGTCTTCGCGCTCGTAGCCGACCAGGCTCAGCTTGTTGAACGTAGCCTTGGCTGCCGGCGGTTCGCCGCTTTCGATCTGGTTTTCGATGGCCTGGGTCAGCGTCGCCTCGGCGAAGGCTTCGTCGTCATTGTCGATGTCGGTGGGCTCGCTCATGGCGCTACTCCTGTGATTGGGCACACAGTGTGCCATGCCCGCGTCGGCAATGCCCGGTCATCGACCGGGTGCATGACGCTGGTCAGGCACTGGCGTAACGAGCTATAAAAGCCCGGCCAACCCCCTACGGCCTGGAGGCTGTTACCCCATGCTCAAGCTTCACGGATTCTCGGTCAGCAACTACTACAACATGGTCAAGCTGGCCCTGCTGGAAAAGGGCCTGCCGTTCGAAGAGGTCACCTTCTATGGTGGTCAGACGGCTCAGGCGCTGGACGTCAGCCCGCGCGGCAAAGTGCCGGTGCTGCAGACCGAACACGGCTTGCTCAGCGAAACCGGTGTGATTCTCGACTATATCGAGCAGACCCAGCCGGGTAAGGCGCTGCTGCCAGCCGATCCGTTCGAGCAGGCCAAGGTGCGCGAGCTGCTCAAGGAGATCGAGCTGTACATCGAGCTGCCGGCCCGTACCTGCTATGCCGAGTCGTTCTTTGGCGCGGCGGTAGAGCCCTTGATCAAGGAGCGCGCGCGTGCGGATCTGCTGGCGGGGTTCGCCACGTTGAAGCGCAATGGCCGTTTTGCACCCTATGTAGCCGGTGAACAACTGACGATTGCCGACCTGATGTTCTGCTTCTCGGTCGACCTGGCTTGTGCAGTAGGCAAGAAGGTGCTGAACGTCGACTTCTTCGCCGACTTCCCTGAGGCCAAGGCGCTGCTGCAGAAAATGCACGAAAACCCGCACATGGCGCGGATCGTGGCAGACAAGGAGGCGGCGATGCCGGCCTTCATGGAGATGATTCGCAGCGGTAAGCGCTGAAGACCAGGGCTGCCTTGCAGCCCAATCGCCGGCAAGCCGGCTCCTACTGGTACTGCACAGGGCTTGAAGCCGATGCGGTCGAGTGGGAGCCGGCTTGCCGGCGATCGAGGGCCAAGCCCTCGCAATGGCGCTTAGCGCGAAGCCAGCAGCGCCTTGCCACGTACAACGGCAGCGCGCACCTGCGCTGGCGCAGTGCCGCCAATGTGGTCGCGGGCATTCACCGAGCCTTCCAGGGTCAGCACGGCGAATACATCCTGCTCGATCTGGTCGCTGAACTGGCGCAGTTCGTCCAGGCTCATCTCGGCCAGGTCCTTGCCGGTGTCGACGCCATACTTCACGGCATGGCCGACGATTTCGTGGCAATCACGGAACGGCAGGCCGCGGCGCACCAGGTAGTCGGCCAGGTCGGTGGCGGTAGAGAAGCCGCGCAGGGCCGCTTCGCGCATGATCGCGTGGCGTGGCTTGATGGCTGGGATCATGTCGGCAAAGGCACGCAGCGAATCGCGCAGGGTATCGGCGGCGTCGAACAGCGGCTCCTTGTCTTCCTGGTTGTCCTTGTTGTAGGCCAGCGGCTGGCCTTTCATCAAGGTCAGCAGGCCGGTCAGGGCGCCGAACACACGGCCGCTCTTGCCACGCACCAGCTCCGGCACGTCCGGGTTCTTCTTCTGCGGCATGATCGAGCTGCCAGTGCAGAAACGGTCGGGCAGATCGACGAACTGGAACTGGGCGCTGGTCCACAGCACCAGCTCTTCGGAGAAGCGCGACAGGTGCATCATCGCCACGCTGGCGGCAGCGCAGAATTCGATGGCGAAATCACGGTCCGAAACGCCATCCAGCGAGTTGCCGGCAACGGCTTCGAAACCCAATAGCTTGCAGGTCAGCTCGCGGTCGATCGGGTAGGTGGTGCCAGCCAGCGCAGCGCTGCCCAGAGGCATGCGGTTGGCGCGCTTGCGGCAGTCGACCAGGCGCTCGTAGTCACGGCTGAGCATTTCGAACCAGGCCAGCAGGTGGTGGCCGAAGGTGACTGGCTGAGCGGTCTGCAGGTGGGTGAAGCCCGGCATGATGGTTTCGGCTTCACGCTCGGCCTGTTCCAGCAGGCCCTGCTGCAGGCGGGTGATCTCGGCCAGAATCAGGTCGATCTCGTCGCGCAGCCACAGGCGGATGTCGGTGGCGACCTGGTCGTTGCGGCTACGGCCGGTGTGCAGCTTCTTGCCGGTGATGCCGATGCGGTCGGTCAGGCGTGCTTCGATGTTCATGTGCACGTCTTCGAGGTCGACGCGCCAGTCGAAATTGCCGGCCTCGATTTCACCCTGGATGGTGTTCAGGCCATCGATGATGGTGTCGCGCTCGGCATCGCTGAGTACACCGACCTGCGCCAGCATGGTGGCGTGGGCGATCGAACCCATGATGTCGTGGCGGTACAGGCGCTTGTCGAAATCGACCGAGGCGGTGAAGCGGGCGACGAAGGCGTCGACGGGTTCACTGAAGCGGCCGCCCCAGGACTGATTGGTCTTGTCGGTGCTCATGGATTCACTCGTTGAAGGCGTGAACGAAAAAGTGGCGCCGATAATAGCAGGGTTGGGCTTGTGGCCGAAGGACGCCGGTCGACAGAAATCTGCAGAAAACAGCGCTCAATGCAGGCGAAGACGATATTCAACGATTGAACGGCAGTGTTCCACGGACCGTCTACAGTTGGACAAAGGACTGGCAGCGAATCTGCCGGCGCAGTGAATCTTTGGCCATCGTATTGGTCTAGAGCGTGACCGCAGTGTCGCTCGACCTGCAACTGTCTACGCTATACCTGTGCGAGACTCACTCAGGAATCCAGAGCAATTATGAATGTCCTGATCGTTGATGACGAACCCCAAGCCCGTGAACGCTTGACGCGGTTATTCGGGGAACTGGAGGGGTACACCGTGCTGGAGCCCAGCGCCACCAACGGCGAGGAGGCCCTGGCCCTGATCGAAAGCCTCAAGCCCGATGTGGTCCTGCTGGACATCGGCATGCCGGGCCTCGATGGCCTGCAGGTCGCGGCCCGCCTGTGCGAGCGCGAAGCGCCACCGTCGGTGGTGTTCTGCACCGGTGACGATGAATACGGCGCAGAGGCTTTCACGGACAGCACCCTCAGCCATGTAACCAAACCGATCCATCCCCATGCCCTGCGCGATGCCTTGCGCAAGGCTGAGAAACCCAGCCGTACGCAGTTGGCGGCGCTGACCCGGCCGGGCAGTGAAGGGGGTGGCCCGCGCAGCCATATCAGCGCGCGTACGCGCAAGGGCATCGAGCTGATCCCTTTGCCGCAGGTGATCTATTTCATCGCCGACCACAAATATGTGACGTTGCGCCATGAAGCAGGTGAAGTGCTGCTTGATGAGCCGCTCAAGGCCCTGGAAGATGAGTTCGGCGAACGCTTCGTGCGTATCCACCGCAACGCCCTGGTAGCCCGCGAGCGCATCGAACGCCTGCAGCGCACGCCGCTTGGGCATTTTCAACTGTTCCTCAAAGGCCTGGATGGTGATGCCTTGACTGTCAGCCGCCGGCATGTGGCTGGCGTACGCAAGATGATGCAGACGCTCTGAGCCCTGCAGGGCCCTCATCTCCGGCAAACGGCGATGAGGGCGCACAAGGCAAAACTGGATCGTGACCCACATCTGCTAGCGATACCGACGGAGCTGTTATCATCGGCGGCATTCCTAAGTATTGGGGCGTTCCATGTCCACTCGCGAAATCCGCATTGCCACCCGTAAAAGTGCCTTGGCCCTGTGGCAGGCCGAATACGTCAAAGCCCGCCTCGAACAGGCGCACCCTGGCCTTCTGGTGACTCTGGTGCCCATGGTCAGCCGCGGCGACAAACTGCTCGACGCGCCGCTGGCGAAGATCGGCGGCAAAGGCCTGTTCGTCAAGGAGCTGGAAACCGCCCTGCTGGACAATGAGGCCGACATCGCCGTGCATTCGATGAAGGACGTACCCATGGACTTCCCCGAAGGCCTGGGTCTGTACTGCATCTGTGAACGTGAAGACCCGCGCGATGCCTTCGTTTCCAACCATTTTCCCAGCCTTGAGGCTCTGCCTGCCGGTAGCATCGTCGGCACCTCCAGCCTGCGCCGTCAGGCCCAGTTGCTGGCGCGCCGCCCTGACCTGCAAATCCGCTTTCTGCGCGGCAACGTCAACACTCGCCTGGCCAAGCTCGATGCCGGTGAGTATGACGCCATCATCCTTGCCGCGGCGGGCCTGATCCGCCTGGGCTTCGAAGAGCGCATCACCGCCAGCATCAGCGTCGACGACAGCCTGCCGGCCGGTGGCCAGGGCGCAGTGGGCATCGAATGCCGTAGCGCAGACAGCGAGATCCATGCGCTGTTGGCGCCTTTGCACCACGCCGATACCGCTGACCGTGTGGTGGCCGAACGAGCGTTGAACAAGCACTTGAACGGCGGCTGCCAGGTACCGATTGCCTGCTATGCCGTGCTCGAAGGCGAGCAACTATGGCTGCGCGGGCTGGTTGGCCAGCCCAGCGGTGGGACCCTGCTGGTGGCTGACGCCCGTGCACCGCGGGCATCCGCCGAAACGTTGGGGGTGCAGGTGGCCGAAGACCTGCTGGGCCAAGGTGCCGCGGCCATTCTCAAGGAAGTCTACGGTGAGGCCGGGCACCCGTGAGCCCCTGGCGCCTGTTGCTGACCCGTCCTGAAGAGGACTGCGCGGCGCTGGCGCAGACGCTGGCAGCTGCCGGCATTGCCAGCGCCTGCCTGCCCTTGCTGGCGATCGAGCCAGTGCAACCGGACGCTCGGCAGCGCCAGCAGCTTGCCGGGCTAGGGCAGTGCCAGGCCATGATCGTGGTCAGTAAACCTGCAGCCAGGTTGCTGCTTGCGCAACTCGCACAAGCAGGGCTGCAGCCCCCTTCAGCCGGATGGTTCACTGTAGGTGAAGCCACGGCGGCGGTGTTGCAGTCTGCGGGGCTGACGGTGACTTACCCTGCACAGGGTGACGACAGCGAAGCCTTGCTCACGCTCCCGGCCTTGCACGAGGCTATGGCGGGGCCTGCGCCACGTGTCCTGATCGTGCGTGGTGTAGGGGGTCGCGAACTGCTGGCCGAGCGTCTTGCAGAGCAAGGTGCTAGTGTCGATTATCTGGAACTGTATCGTCGTTGTCTGCCGGTGTATCCGGCGGGCACGCTGGTGGGTCGCATCGAAGCGGAACGCCTGAACGGCGTGGTGGTCAGCAGTGGGCAGGGTCTTGAACACCTGCAACGGATGGCCGCTGCCGATTGGCCGCGTGTGGCGCGCTTGCCATTGTTCGTGCCGAGCCCCAGGGTGGCCGAGCAGGCCAGGGCCGCAGGGGCACAACAGATTGTGGATTGCCGTGGCGCGAGTGCCACGGCCTTGCTGGCAGCCGTGCAGCGCAGCGCTGCACCTGCCTCTTAAGGCGCTAAGCTCAGAGCGACGCGCCCCCATGCAAAGGATGGATACGTGAGCGAAACTGTCTTGTCCCACAATGATCAGCCGTCGGCGCAGGAGCCGACGCAACCCGTCACCCCCCCACCTGCCAAACGTTCCGGCACAGGCCTGGCCTTGCTGGCATTGTTGGTGGGTGCCGCTGGGGTCGCAGTGGGCGGGTGGGGTGTCTGGCAGGTGCGGCATCTGCAAGGCAGTGAGCTGAGCCAGGGTGAGCACCTCGAGGCGCTTAGCCAGCGTGCCGCTGCACTGCAGCAGCGCGAGCAACAGATCAGTGCCCAGTTGGCCAGCCTGCCGGCAGCCAGCGAACTGGAAGACCGCCGCCGCCTGGTGGCGCAGTTGCAGGGTGACCAGCAGCGCTTGAGCCAGCGGCTTGAAACCGTGCTTGGCGAAAGCCGCAAGGAATGGCGCCTGGCCGAGGCCGAGCACCTGTTGCGCCTGGCCACCCTGCGGCTTTCGGCCCTGCAGGACATCACCAGCGCCAAGGCCCTGGTCGAAGGCGCCGACGAAATCCTGCGCGAGCAGAGCGACCCTGGCTCGTTTGCCGCGCGGGAGCAGTTGGCGCGTAGCCTGGCAACGCTCAACAGCACCCAGCAGCCGGACCGTACCGGTTTGTATCTGAAGCTGGCTGCCCAGCGGGAGTTGGTGCAGCAGCTCAACGCCCAGTCGCCGGAATTCGACAGCGATGCCGATGCCGTCGGTGCTTTGACCGCCGATGGCGATGGCGCCAGCCGCCTGGCGCAGTGGTGGGCGGAGATTTCCAAGTACTTCCAGATCGATTTCAACGCCGACGACAACGTCCGTCCGTTGCTGGCCGGGCAGTCGCTCAACCAGTTGCGCCTGGCCCTGAGCCTGACCATCGAGCAAGCCCAGTGGGCTGCGCTCAATGGCGACGCCAAGGTCTACACCCAGGCGCTGGATGATGCGCGCAGTGTGCTGGTGGCCAATTTCAACGCTGACAACCCGCAGAGCAAGGCCATGCTCGAAAGCCTCAATGCGCTGGCCGAGCAACCGGTGTCGGTGGTTACCCCGGACCTGAGCGAAAGCCTGGCTGCGGTGCAGGCGTATATCCAGCGCCGCCATCTGCCTGCCGAGGGTGAGGGGAGCAAGCCATGAAACGTGTGTACCTGCTGGCCGTGCTGGCGATCGTGATCGCTGCGGCACTGGGCATCGCGGTGGCCAAGCACAGCGGCTACGTATTGATTTCCTACGGTGGCTTCCGTTACCAGTCCGGGCTGTGGGCGGCGCTCGCGGCGCTGGTTGCCGTGCTCGCACTGTTGTGGCTGCTGCGCTATCTGGTTGGGCTGGTGCTGACGTCCAGTGGTGTGGTCAACCCCTGGTCGCGACGCAACCGCAGCCGCCGCATTCGCATCGCAATCGAGCAGGGCCAGCTGGACCTCGCCGAGGGTCGTTGGGCCAGCGCCCAACGTCACTTGCACCGCGCTGCCGAGGCCGAACGCCAGCCATTGCTGTATTACCTCGGTGCCGCGCGTGCGGCCAATGAACAGGGGCGAACGGAAGACAGGGACAACCTGCTCGAGCGTGCACTGGAGCGTCAGCCCCAGGCGGAACTGGCGGTCGCCCTGGCCCATGCGCAATTGCAGATGGACCGTGGCGAAAGCGATGGCGCCCTGGAAGCCCTGCTGGCCATGCAGGAGCGGCACCCGCACAACAATCAGGTCTTGCGCTTGTTGCAGCGCCTGTATCTGGAGCGCGGCGACTGGTCGGCGTTGATTCGCCTGTTGCCCGACTTGCGCAAGGGCAAAGTGCTGCCGGCCGAGGAACTCGCTGCACTGGAACAGCGTGCCTGGGGTCAGAACCTGGGGCTTGCGGCGACCCGTGGCGACGATGAGCAAAGCGCCCGTCAGTCGTTGGAGCGCGCCTGGCAACAGCTGACTGCGGCCCAGCGTCAGGAGCCCCGGTTGGTGCTGGCTTATGCCGAACAACTGCGCCAGGTGGGCGCTCAAGGCGAAGCCGAACAGGTACTACGCGCTGCCCTCAAGCGTGACTACGAAAGCCACCTTGCGCGCCTGTATGGCCTGGTGCGCGGCGATGATCCGGCGCGTCAACTGCAAACAGCCGAGGGCTGGCTCAAGGCGCATCCCCAGGACCCGAGCCTGTTGCTGACGCTTGGACGCCTTTGCTTGCAGAACCGCCTTTGGGGCAAGGCGCGCGATTACCTGGAAAGCAGCTTGCGCATGGAGCGCAACCCGGAAACCTGCGCCGAACTGGCCCGGCTGCTGGCTGGCCTCGGTGAGACCGAACGCAGTAACCAGCTGTTCCAGGAAGGCCTGGGCCTGCTTGATGAGCGGTTGTTGGCCCTGCCATTGCCCGAGGCCGTGCGCGCCTGAGAGGCCCCATGAGCCCGCACTGAAGGCGGGCTCATGGGGTGGTTGGTGAGTCTCGCGATACCTGTTTTCTTCTGTAATACGCTTCGCAAGAAATTTCCCACAATGCGAGTGGAAATTTCTTCTACCCCTCAGTGACTTATCTCCCCTGTAGTGCCTTGAAACAAAGCACATCTTTCCTCTACCGTTCCAAGCCACTCAATTTGCCCCGGGACCACCACCTTTCATGTTGCCGGCCCGCTTGCGCACGTTTTTTCTACCGGCCTGCCTTGCCTCGTTGGCGGTGCTGGTCGCGTCCTTTTACCTGGAGCGCACCCTCGGTCTGGTGCCTTGCCCGCTGTGCTTCAGCCAGCGGTTTCTGTTGGGTGTGTATGCCATGATCTGCCTGTGTGCGGCTGTGCATGCGTCGGGCGTTGCCGCTGTGTGCCAGTATGCGCGAGCAGCCCTGGGCTGTTCGGCAGCCGGGGCCCTGCTGGCGGCCAGGCATGTCTGGATACAAGGGGAAATTGGTACAAGCCACGAGTGCCCGGCGCCTTTCTGGCATGTAGTGGAAAGCTCCTGGCGTGAAGCGGCCCGTCAACTCTTGCTCGGCGGCCCCGATTGCAGCTCGTTGACCTGGAGCTTTCTTGACCTGACCTTGCCCGAATGGAGCCTGCTGGCCTTCTTGCTGCTGGCAGTGCTGCCCTTGACCTGCCTGCTGGCGTATCGTTTCCGCACACTGGGCAAAGCTTGAGTTGGCGCGGCTGCGGTAGCCGGCACGACCAGTGGTGATACCCCAGGGTATTAAACACTTGTATGAACTTTGTCTGCTGCGTACCTTGAAGGGCAGCACGCGCGGGAATAATCTCCCAGCACGCATACCAAAAACACAACTGCTCGATGCCGTCCTGCTGATGTCACCTTTGTACCGCACGATCGGGGTGCGAGGTGCAGCGGCATCTACCCAGAAGGGAAGAGATCGCCATGCTCGATAGTTGTCAGAACGCCCAGGAACGCTGGGGTGGGGTTCACAAGCTGATCGACACCTGGCTCAAGGAGCGGGAGGAGTTGGTTCAGGCCTTCGGTGCCTTGCGCGATGCCAAGCCGGCATTTGCGGACAAGGACAAGAGCCGCGACTTTTGTGCGGTGCTTGTCGATTACGTGTCAGCCTGGCATTTCGAGGTCAGTGAACAACTGGTCACCGAGGCCAAGGCGTTTGGTGACCAGAAAGCGCTGAAGCTGGCTGAAGAGATCAACCCGCGGATCAATGACATTACCCAGATTGCGCTGGCTTTCAATGACCATTGCGAGAAAGGTGATTGCAAGGACACTGAGCGCTTCGCCGATAAACTCGGCAAGCTCGGCAGCCTGCTGCACGAACGCTTCGAGCTCGAAGACTGCCTGATCGAGGTGTTGCACAACGCGCACAAGGAAGAAGACGCGGTCCAGGCCTGAGGGTCGACGTCAGCCGCCGACCGCCAGCAGCTCGATTTCGAACACCAGAGGTGTATAGGGCGCGATCAGATTACCCGCGCCCTCGGCACCGTAGGCTTGTGCCGAGGGGATCACCAGGCGCCATTTCGCTCCTGCTTTCATGTGTGGCAACGCCACCTGCCACCCTTCGATGACCGAGTCCAGGCTGAACCACTGTGGCTGCAGGTTCTGATCGAACACCGTGCCGTCAGGCAACTTGCCTACATAGCGTACTTGCACCTTGCCCTTGGGGTTGGGCTGCGCGCCGATACCACTTTTCAGTTCACTGTAGAGCACGCCCTCAGGCAGCTCATGCACACCGGCGCGTGCGCGTTCATTGGCCATGAAACGCGCCTCGATAGCTTGCAGTTTTTCCACTTCGGCTTGCACGGCGGCGTTGTTCGCCTGTTCTTCATGCTGCTGAAGAATGGCTTGCATGCGAGCCTTGTCGAGTTTGAGGGGCTGGTTCTGATAGGACTGGCGAAGGCCTTCAACCAACGCCTCCAGCTGCAATCCAGGCACTTCCTGGCGCAGTCGCTCTCCAAGGCTGGCGCCCAGGCTGTAGGCCACGTCGTGATCGCTGGCAGGAGCCGTTTCGGGGGCGGCGAGTGCGATAGGAGCCGCCAGGCACAGGCCGATAAAAAGATAACGAGGCATGGTCAACTCCGAGCTCAAGAGCTGCGAAGTATGCCAGCCTTGTTGCTTCGATTTGCGTAAATGTCGGCAACGATTTGCTAAGCAACTACACTTTCACGCAGCTGCAAGACAACAACTTTGCCCAGGCATGCAACGCGGCGCCAACGATACTGTCAACATGCCCTAGCGGCGGTAGCAGCACAAGCATAGTATTAGCCGCAAACTCGTCAGCCAGGAGGTAAACCATGTCGGCCAAGAAGAAGCCTGTAAGTACGCCGTTACACCTGCTCCAGCAACTTTCGGGCAGCTTGCTCGAACACTTGGAAGATGCCTGCTCGCAAGCGCTGGCTGATGCGGAAAAACTGCTGGCAAAGTTGGAAAAGCAGCGCGGCAAGGCCCAGGAAAAACTGCACAACGGTCGCCTGAAGTTGCAGGACGCGGCCAAGGCAGGTAAAGCCAAGGCCCAGGGCAAAGCCCAGAAAGCCATTGGTGAACTTGAGTCGTTGCTCGACTCGCTCAAAGAGCGTCAGACGCAAACCCGTACTTATATTC
Source organism: Pseudomonas sp. M2 (assembly GCF_015751845.1). NCBI lineage: Bacteria > Pseudomonadati > Pseudomonadota > Gammaproteobacteria > Pseudomonadales > Pseudomonadaceae > Pseudomonas > Pseudomonas sp. M2. Next base: position 2,141,436 of record NZ_JADOUD010000001.1, on the reverse strand, counting down.
AGCAACTCAAACGCGATGCCCAGGAAAGCCTGAAGCTGGCCCAGGGTGTAGGCAAGGTGCGTGAGGCTGCTGGCAAGGCACTGGACCAGCGGGCTGTGGCAGCCAAATCGGCTAAGCCAGCCACTGCAAAAGCGCCTGCCAGAGCAGCGGCCAAACCTGCAGCAAGGCCGGCCGCCAAAGCTGCCGCAAAAGCGCCTGCCAAGGCCGCCGCTGCCAAGGCGCCGTCGCGCGCTGCTGCCAAGCCTGCTGCCGTAAAAGCCCCGGCCAAGGCTGCGGCTAAACCTGCAGCCAAACCGGCCGCTGCCAAAGTGGCTGCAGCCAAGGCGCCATCGCGCGCTGCTGCGGCCAAGCCAGCTACCACCAAGGCCCCGGCCAAAACCGCTGCTGCCAAGCCTGCCGCCAAACCAGCCGCTTCCAAAGGGGCTGCGGCTAAACCGGCCGCGGCCAAAGCGCCGGCTAAAACCACTGCAGCCAAGCCCGCTGCGAAAGCTGCCGCCAAGCCTGCAGCCAAGCCCGCTGCGAAAGCTGCCGCCAAGCCTGCAGCCAAGCCTGCAGCCAAGCCAGCCGCCAAAGCTCCGGCCAAGGCTGCGGCCAAACCTGCCGCTGCCAAGCCGGTCGCCAGCAAACCGGCTGAAGCCAAGCCGGCTACGCCTGCGGTGACCAACTCGGCAGGCCCCGCTACCCCGGCGCCGTCCTCGGCACCGGCAAGCACCTCGTCTCAGACGCCGTCTTCGGCCTCCTGAAGCCCTGTGGCGGCGACTCGCAGCTGAGCCAGCGAGTCGTGGCCACGGACCTGGTCGGGCGCCAGCCTGGCCAGCCAATCGTCTGCGGGCTCAAGCGAGCCCGTGGGCCATTGCCTTGCGCATTCTTCAAGGCGTTGCAGCAAGCGCTTCTCCGCCTGCAGTTCCAAGCCCTTTACGTGCTCACGCAACGCCTCCAGGTGCAGGTCATGCTGTGCGGCCGTCCGCCATTGCTGGCGCAAACTGCGTAGCGGCGTTACCACTTCAGTTTGCCAAGGCTCGGCAATTGCGCGCAAAGCGTCGATTCGCCCGGCTTCTACGGCGACACCTCGGGTTTGCAGCCAGCTCGCGCACAGCAACAGGCACACATCGCCCCCCTCGGCCTGCACGCTCAGGCAAGCCGCTTCGACTCCCGGCCGGGCATACAGGGCCAGGGCGTAATTCCACAGGTCGGTGTACATGATTCCACTTACGCTCCGGGTCGAGGAAGCTGGTAGACTCCGCGACCATCATGATCAGACTATCCAACCTCACTTTACAGCGTGGTCCGCAGCGCTTGCTAGAAGGCGCCGAGATGACCCTGCACGCCGGTCACAAGGCCGGCCTGATCGGCGCTAACGGCGCCGGAAAATCCAGCCTGTTCGCCTTGCTGCGCGGTGAGCTGTCGCCTGATGGTGGCGACTGCCAGCTGCCGGGTGACTGGCGCATCGCCCACATGCGTCAGGAGGTCGATACGCTCGATCGCCTGGCCGTGGACTATGTGCTCGATGGCGACGCGCGCCTGCGCAAGGTCCAGACCGAGCTCGCCGTGGCCGAGACGGCCCACGACGGCACGGCCCTGGCACGCCTGCACAGTGAGCTGGAAAGCGCTGACGGCTATACCGCCGATGCCCGTGCGCGCAAATTGCTGGCCGGTCTTGGTTTTACCAACGAGCAGATGGACCGCCGCGTCGGCGACTTCTCCGGTGGCTGGCGGATGCGTCTGAACCTGGCCCAGGCCCTGATGTGCCCATCCGACCTGCTGCTGCTCGACGAACCGACCAACCACCTGGACCTCGATGCGATCCTGTGGCTCGAAGACTGGCTCAAGGGCTACCCGGGCACGCTGTTGCTGATTTCCCACGACCGCGATTTCCTGGATGCTGTTGTCGATCATGTATTGCACGTCGAGCAGCGCAAGCTGAACCTGTACAAGGGTGGCTATACCGCCTTCGAACGCACCCGTGCCGAGCGCCTGGCGCAGCAGCAGCAAGCCTACGAGAAGCAACAGGCCCAGCGTGCGCACATGGAAAAGTACATTGCCCGCTTCAAGGCCCAAGCCACCAAGGCCCGTCAGGCGCAGAGCCGGATCAAGGCCCTGGAGCGCATGGAAGAGCTGTCGGCGGCGCACGTCGATTCGCCGTTCGACTTCGTTTTCCGTGAATCGCAGAAGATTTCCAGCCCGTTGCTGAGCCTTTCCGAAGGCTGTCTGGGCTATGGCGACAAGGCGATCCTCGACAAGGTCAAGCTGCAGCTGGTGCCCGGTGCGCGCATCGGCCTGCTGGGCCCTAACGGCGCCGGCAAGTCGACCCTGATCAAGAACCTTGCCGGCGAACTAGCGCCGCTGTCGGGCCGCCTGGTGCTGGGTGAGAACCTGGCAGTCGGTTACTTCGCCCAGCATCAGCTGGACTCGCTGGACGACAAGGCCAGCCCGCTGTTGCACTTGCAGCGCATTGCGCCGGCCGAGCGCGAGCAGACCCTGCGTGACTTCCTCGGCGGGTTCGACTTCCATGGCGACCGCGTGGACGAGCCGGTGGTGAATTTCTCCGGGGGCGAAAAAGCCCGCCTGGCGCTGGCCCTGATCGCCTGGGAGCGGCCAAACCTGCTGCTGCTCGACGAACCGACCAACCACCTGGACCTGGAAATGCGCCTGGCGCTGACCATGGCGTTGCAGGAGTTTGCCGGTGCCGTGGTAGTCGTGTCCCACGACCGTCACCTGCTCAAGAGCACCACCGACGATTTCCTGCTGGTGGCCGATGGCAAGGTCGATACCTTCGATGGTGACCTGGACGACTACAGCCGTTGGCTGGTCGAGTACCGGCAGCGCAGCGCACCGGCGAGCAACGCGCCGGCCAACCCGGACAAGACCGACAAGAAGGCCCAGCGCCAGGCCGCCGCTGCCTTGCGCCAGCAACTGGCACCGCACAAGAAGGCTGCCGACAAGCTGGAGGCCGAGCTCAACCAGGTGCATGCGCAACTGGCCGAGATCGAAACCGCCTTGGGCGACAGCGGCCTCTACGAGGTGGCGCGCAAAGATGAACTGCGCGACCTGCTGGCCCGCCAGAGCAAGCTCAAGCAGCGTGAAGGCGAACTCGAGGAAGGCTGGATGCAAGCCCTGGAAACGTTGGAGAGCATGCAGGCCGAGCTTGAGGCGCTGTCCTGAAGCTTGGGTTGGCGCAGGCTTGAGGGCCAGATCGCTATAGGATTTGCGGATGTCAGGCCGGGCATTTACAGCACACCCGAAATACCCGGCTTGCCTTTGGACTCTGCAAAATTCGCTGGTTATTTTTTCGCCAAAACCTTAGCTTAACGTTTTGCAACATATGTTCGAGCGAGGTGTGTGATGTCGATGGAAGTGTGGTTGGGCTTCTTTGCCGCGTGTTGGGTGATCAGCCTTTCACCCGGGGCCGGGGCGATCGCCTCGATGTCCAGCGGCCTGCAATATGGTTTCTGGCGCGGCTACTGGAACGCGCTGGGCCTGCAGATTGGCCTGGTCGTGCAGATTGCCATCATCGCAGCGGGTGTCGGCGCCATCCTTGCCGCTTCCGCTACAGCGTTCACCATCATCAAATGGTTCGGCGTCGCCTACCTGGTCTACCTGGCCTACAAGCAATGGCGCGCTTTGCCGATGGACATGACCGATGAGTCCGCCGTGCGTCCGATCGGCAAGCCGTTGAGCCTGGTGTTCCGAGGTTTCCTGGTCAACGTCAGCAACCCCAAGGCGCTGGTGTTCATGCTCGCTGTACTGCCGCAGTTCATCAACCCGCATGCTCCGCTGTTGCCACAATACGTGGCGATCACGGTCACCATGGTCACCGTCGACATGCTGGTGATGGCGGGTTATACCGGCTTGGCTTCGCGGGTGCTGCGCCTGTTGCGCACCCCCAAGCAACAGAAGCGTTTGAACCGGACGTTCGCGGGCTTGTTCATTGGTGCTGCCACGTTCCTGGCGACCTTGCGCCGCGCACCTGTCTGACCGATTTGCGGGGCCTTGCGCAGGCCCCTCATTTCTCTCGGTCCATCATCCCCTTGAGCAAGTCCAACGGCATCGGAAACACGATGGTCGATGTCTTGTCCCCGGCAATCGACCCCAGCGTCTGCATGTAGCGCAACTGCATGGCCCCCGGCTCCTTGCTGAGCATCTGCGCGGCCTGCATCAACTTCTCCGACGCCTGCAGTTCCCCTTCGGCGTGGATGACCTTGGCCCGGCGTTCACGCTCGGCTTCGGCCTGACGGGCAATGGCGCGGACCATCGATTCGTTGAGGTCGACGTGCTTGATCTCGACGTTGGCCACCTTGATGCCCCAGGCATCGGTTTGCGCGTCCAGCACCTGGCGGATATCCAGGTTCAACTGCTCGCGCTCGGCCAGCAGCTCGTCAAGTTCGTGCTTACCCAGCACCGCGCGTAGCGTTGTCTGTGCCAGCTGGCTGGTGGCGACCAGGAAGTCTTCGACCTGGATGATCGCCTTCTGAGGGTCGAGCACGCGGAAATACAGCACCGCATTGACCTTCACTGACACGTTGTCGCGGGTGATCACATCCTGCGGCGGTACATCCAGCACCACGGTGCGCAGGTCCACCCGAACCATCTGCTGGATCACGGGGATGAGCAGGATCAGCCCTGGGCCTTTGACCTGCCAGAAGCGCCCCAGCTGGAACACCACGCCGCGCTCGTATTCGCGCAAGATACGAAACGCCGACAGCAGTAAGACGCCCAGCAGCATCAGCAGGGCGCCGAAACCCAATTGCATGAACATCGTCATTCTCCTTGCGCCGTAGGAGCAGCAGCGCTCACTTCGAGCATCACGCCATGACGCGCGGTGACCCGCACCTGCTGGCCGAGCTGCAAGGGCGTAGTGCACTGGACCTGCCATTGTTCGCCCTGGGCCATTACCGCGCCACAGAACGGATTGCCTGCCACCACCTGAGAGACACTCACCAAGCTGCCGACCAGGCCGGCATCACCGCTGACCAAGGCCCGCTTGCGAGCTTTGAGGGCCATGCCCAACACGCCACCGATCAACAATGCCGAGAGCACCGCCAGGCTCGCGATCAACGCCAGCGGAATGCCAAAGCCGGGGGCGTCGGTGTCTATCAGGATGACCGCGCCCACCACGAACGCCACGATGCCGCCAAAGCCGACCACACCAAAACTGGGCAGGAACGCCTCGGCGATCATGAAGGCGATACCGAGCATGACCAGCGCGACACCGGCAAAGCTCACCGGTAGCAATTGCAGGGCATACAGCGCCAGCAACAGGCAGATGCCACCGACCACGCCGCCCACGCCGGAGCCAGGGTTCATGAACTCGAACAGCAGGCCATAGACGCCGATCATGATCAGGATCAGTGCCACGCTGGGGTTGGTGATCACGGCCAAGAGGCGCGTGCGCCAGTCCGGCAGATGCTCGGCCAGGTTGGCGTCGCGGGTCTGCAACTGGCGCGGCTGGTCAGCGGCGATCAGGGTCTTGCCGTCGAGCTGGCGCAGCAGGTCAGGCAGGTCGTTGGCCACGTGGTCGATCACCTTCTGCTTGAGCGCTTCGCTGGCCGACAGGCTTACCGCTTCGCGTACAGCCTTTTCCGCCCAGTCGGCGTTGCGCCCGCGCAGCTGCGCCAGGCCGCGGATATAAGCGGCTGCATCGTTCACCTGCTTGCGCGCAAGGGCTTGTTCATTGGCGTCGGGCTTGGCCTTGTCATCCTTTGGTGTACCTGCAGGGCCGCCAATCTGCACGGGGGTGGCGGCGCCGAGGTTGGTCCCCGGCGCCATGGCCGCCACGTGGCTGGCATACAGGATGTAGGTGCCAGCGCTGGCAGCACGGGCACCGCCTGGGGCAACGAAGGTCGCAACCGGCACGGGGCTGGCGAGGATGACCTTGATGATCTGGCGCATGGCGCTGTCCAGGCCGCCGGGTGTATCCATGCGGATCACCACCAGTTGCGCGCCTTGTTCCTTGGCCTGATCCAGGCCGCGCACCACATAGTCGGCGCTGGCCGGCCCTATGGCATCATCGATGCTCAGCACCCAGATCGCCCCAGGCGCGGCCTGGCTGCCCGGGGCGAGGCCAAGCATCAGCACCAATAACCACCAGCGCCAGCAGCGAGCGATCACCTGTCGTCACCTTGTTCGCTTCTATACCCCAAGTTTAGCCATGCCTGCCCAGGCAGGGCCTAAAATTGGAGATGGGGGCGAAACCGGAGGTGCATCATGCGAATGGCCAAGACCCTGCAGCAGCGCCTGGACCAGGCCAACTGCGACTACGACATCATTCCCCATCCCCACTCGGCGACCAGCCTGGAATCGGCGCGTACGGCTGGTGTGCCGGCCGAGCGGGTTGCCAAGTCGGTCATGCTTGACGACCGCCATGGCAACTACATCATGGCGGTGCTGCCTGCCAATCGGCACCTGGACATGAGCAAGGTACGCATGTCTGGCGCCTGGCAACTGACCCGCGAAAGCGGCCTGCCGAGCTTGTTCGGTGACTGCGAGCGTGGCGCCATCCCGGCAATGGGTGACGCTTATCAGATAAAGATGCTGCTCGATTCGAGTCTTACCCGCCAGGGCGATGTCTACCTGGAGGCAGGTGACCACGATCACCTGATCCACATGAGCATGGAGCAGTACCTGAAACTGGTGCCGCAAGCCGAAGTACGCGAGCTGTGCTGATGTTCTCAAACCAATGCCGGGCTGGCGTCGTGGACGGCCCGCCCGGTACCCAGGAGGAAACATGGAAGCGCCTACCCACCACTTTTCCGAGCTGTTCAAGCAGTTGGGCTTGCCCGACGATCCTCAGAGCATCGATCAGTTCATCACCAGCCATTCACCGCTGAAAAACGAGATCAAGCTGGTGGATGCGCCGTTCTGGAGCGACTCCCAGCGCGCTTTTCTCAAGGAGAGCATCATTGAAGATTCCGATTGGGCAGTGCCCTTCGATCAACTCAACGAAGCGTTGCGCCGCCCCCGCAAATAAAGCGCCGAGCGGCACCTGACGAGTGATCGGCCGTTGCTATGCTCAGGAAAACAATAAGGGGATATGCGCGATGAAAGATCCCTACGCACCAGGTTTCTGGTGCACCGTGACCATCCTGGGCACCCTGACGGCCGGTTACTTCTACGGTATCCGCCATACACACCAGATGAGCCAGGCTGTGCAGTTTCTGTACGCTGCGGCGGCAGTCGCGGCGGCGGTCGCGCTGCTGGGTCTGACGTGGATCGCCTGGCAGCAACTGCACCTGAACAAGCGCGAGGTGATCCAGGGGCGAACATTGCTCACCATCTGGAACACCAAGGTAGCGCTACGCCGGGTAGAGACGGTTTTCGACCGGTATTTCTGGGGCAGCTATTGGCACTCGGGGCGCACCTTCGAGGAAGTGATGGGCGAGCTCAAGGGCACCCCCCTGGAGCAAAGCCTGGATGCGCTCAAGCGCCAGTGCCGGGTGCTGGACCGCGAGATCCACGACCATCAGCATCACTGGCTGGCCAACGCCCGCGATCTCTCCAGTGTGGCCACGGCCATGGCACGCGAACGTTACCAGCTCGACCTGTGCGAGCCCTCGAGCAGTGGCCAGGGCAACACCGCAGTGCTCAATCGTGACCTTGAAGTGCTGGTTTACACCTGGTCGGCGCGCCTGCGCAGCTTCGACCATCAGTTGGACGAACTGGAGCGCGCCTACCATTGAGGGTGGTCATTCGCCGCGGATGTACTGCTCCAGCTGCAGGATCAGGCTGGCCTGTTCGGCGATGGTTTCCTTGACCAGGTCGCCGATCGACAGCAGCCCGAGCAGCTCGCCATTGCTGACCACTGGCAGGTGGCGCAAGTGGCGGTTGGTCATCAGGTTCATGCAGTACTCAAGATTCTGCTTGGGCTCCACCGTGACCACAGGTGCACTCATGATTTCCCGCACTGGCGTGGCCGCCGAAGAGCGCCCCTTGAGCACGAGCTTACGGGCATAGTCACGCTCGCTGACGATTCCCACTACCTGGTTGTTCTCCACGACCGGCAGCGCACCGACGTTTTTCTCCGCCAGCATTTTCAGGGCGTCGAGCACCGAGTCATCAGGGCCGATGGTGTAGACGGTCTGGTGCTGGGACTTGGTCTTGAGGATTTGTTCGACGTTCTTCATACAGGCCTCTGCGGGTGGAAAAAACGAGCTCTTGGAGTAACTAAAGCATCCGGCACGGTGGCCTGCACGGCAATGCAGGAAACGGCATCGAGTCGATTGAAAAACGTCATGGCTGAAGTCGTTGCGTGGTGAGGCAGTGGTCAGGCTTGAGGCCGCAGGTGGGATGTCGAATCGGATGGGGCAATATTCACGATAATCTGTGACAATGCATGTCAAGTTGCCATCACTCAGTCCTCTTTCGGCAAGGAGCCGCAATGCACCGTGTGTTTCGCCTTACAGCGCTAAGCTGTGCCTTCATCACCGCTGCCGGGTGCAGCACTCAGCAGATGGACACTATTTCCAAGAAAGTCAAAGACATTGGCAGGGACTACGGCATGCCGGTGCTCTGTGGTGTTGGTGTGGTGGCCGGGGGGGCTGCCGGTTACGCCCTCAAAGGCAAGGACGGCATCTTGCCGGGTGCTGCCGTAGGCGGCGCGGTGGGTTGCGTCGTGGGTTATGTCTGGCAGTCCCGACTGCAGGAGCTGGATCGCATCGCCAAGGAAGAAAACCTGAAGATCACCACCGAGAAGCTGACCGTGGCCTCGGCCGCCGTGGTAACCGCTGTGCCCGAGCAGGCAGGGTTGGTGACCCAGATCGAAGACAGCGGCATGTTCGCCACCGGCTCTGACCAGTTGACCCCAAGCGGCCAGCGCGCCGTGGCCAAGCTGGCGCAGATGTATGCCAAGCCTGCCGCCACCGATAAGCAGGCCGCCGCCAAGGAGTCGCAGGATCGTCGCCTGCTGATCGTCGGCCACAGTGATGCTGTGGGTAACGCCGAGTTCAACCAGAAGCTGTCTGAGCGCCGCGCCAAGACCGTGGGCAAGGTCATGCTGCAGGCGGGCATTCCCGCCAATGCGATCTACTACCAGGGGGCCGGAGCCTCGCGACCGATTGCCGACAACAGTGACCCGCTGTTGCGTGGCCAGAACCGCCGAGTGGAAATCGTCGAGCTGGCCAACGAACAGGCCTTGGTGATGCGGGCCCAGGCAGAGGCGAGCAACACGCGCTACCTGCACTATGGCACCTCGACCGCAGCCAAACCCAAGGCTGCCGGCAGCGCTCGGGCCAGTAGCACGCCGGCACAGGCCAAGCCGACCGGGCGGGAGACCGCAATGCCCGGTACGGGCGTCGCCAGCACCCCTGGCCGCACCAACCCCACGAAAGCCGCTGCCCGGCCGCAAGTCGATTTCGCTGGCACGCCGGTGGCCAGCTACAACTGGACCATGGCCCAGAGCATCAAGCCCAAACAGAGCGGTTTCACCTTGATCAGCAGCGCTTATGCCGCGCAGATGCCGATGTCGAGCTGTGAGGCCGACAGGCCGCGCAACGCTGGCGAGGTCCTGAGCATGGTCAACGACCAGCCGCTGCAGCGGCGCGCTACCAAAGACTACCTGCCCGGTTATAACAACCGCGTCTGGGCCAATCTGGTCAATGGGCACCTGGTGACGGTGTCGCCGGTATCGATCCTGCGCGAGAACGCCAAGGTCGATCGCCAGCCGATCCTTCAGCTGGTCGAAGATTACAAGCTGCCCACGCAGCACAAGCCACGCACGATGAAAGCCGTGGCCAACACCTATGAAGGCGAAAGCGAAGTGCTGTACCGGGTCTTCGCCAGTGATGCCCAGGCATCGATTTCCTGCATGGATATCGTGTTCAGCAAGGGCAATGCCCAGGCCAGTCAAGGTGCCTTGTTCTATGCCGCCGGCGGTGATGCTTTCGTCGCTGCTTACAAGCCGATCCCGGCCACCAAATAACCCAGTCAAGGACGTCCTGAATGGAAGACTTTTCGCTAGCTGCACTCAAATCATTGATTCTCGCCAATCAGTTGTTCACCGCCGGCCTCCTTTCGCTGCTGGTTACTGCGCTGATCGTGCGTAAATACTGGGAGGAGGTTTCCTACTTTCTCATCCGTGTCTGGCACAGCCTCCCCCTGATCGGTACGGTGGCCCGGCTGTCGCGCAAGCGTTCCTCGGTCGACAGCGATGGCTGGATCAACCACGAAGTGACCTTGTCCAAGCCGTACTACGGCCAGTACAAGAAGTACATGAAGGGCGTCAACGCCTACAATGCCTCCCTTGACTACCTCGCCAAGGCCGGTGAGGCCGGGCGCTCGCCGCGCCCGGGTTGGGTGCTGGTGCTGGTGCTGATGCTGGTGCTGATCGAGGCCATGGGTTTTGCCTACGTCCTGGCGGGCTGGATGAACATGGATGCTTCTACCAATGACCGCCATTGGCTGACCGCCGGCACTGCGATCCTGCTCGCCGTCGCCTCGGCGTTCTTCGCCGAAGCCGCCGGCCATACGTTGCACCACAACAGCCTGATCGCCCGTGCACGCCACTGGTGGCAAGGTGAAGAGCCTACCAAGCGCTCGCGTTCGCTGAAGGCTGGCAAGGCGATCAACCTGGAAGACTCTTTCTCCGACGCGGACAAGCCGGACTACGAGCAACTGCTGGTACGGGTGAAGGACGTCAATTCCAACGTCTCGCGCAAGTTCGTCTGGCTGGTGGTCTGTGGTGTGTTCGTGGCGGCCATGGCCGTGGGGGCATTCGTCGTGCGCTCGGCGACCCTGGACAGCATCGAGACCGAGATGGTCAACGGTATGCGCGCAGAGTCCGCTGCGCAAAGCTCCAGTGCAGGTTCCCCGTTTGACCTGCCAGCAGAATCCCAGGCCATCAACGATGAGGCCGACAACGCCACCATCGATGACAAGATGCAAGCGATACGCCAGGCCAGCCTGACCACCTACATCATGCTGTCACTGATCTACATCGCTATTCAGGGCATCAGTATCTGGCTGGCCAGCCGTTACTACTTTGCCGGCACCCACTCGCCAACCGCCTGGCGCCTGACCCACGAGTACGCCACCGCCGAGGAAATGCTCGACGCGATGGATCAGAAGCGTCATGCCATTGCCAGCCACGCCGACGACAAGCTGCGCCGTCTGCAGACCTCGCTGTCTGGCCGCGACCACACCGACGCCGCTGTGCTGCACGCGCTGGAAGGTGAGAACACCGCACATCGCAACTTCCTCGCCTACGTCGAGTACAAGGCCGGCAAGGTCGCGCCCCAGGCAGTCAAGCCAAAACCTAGCGTTGAAGCCGCTGCGCCAGCGCCTGCCGCGCAACCTGTAGCCCCCGCCCCGGTTGCGCAGCAGGCTGCTGTATTCGAGCCTGTCGCAGTGCCCTTGGCCGAGCCTGCCGCCCCTGCCGAAATCAAGGCTTCGGACTTCCACGACATGACTGGCCTGCCTGAAGAGAACCTGGCTGCCGCCAGCCGTGCGCTGAATGTCAGCGAGGCACAACTGCGTGACATCCGCGAGCAACAGCAGGCGCTCAAGGCGCTTGGCCTGTTCCCTGCGAAAAAGGAGGGCATGCTGTCATGAGGCTTGCCAAGGCCCTGATCCTTGCGCTGGCGTTGCCTTGCGCAGCACTGGCTGCTGAGCGCAATGACCTGCAGAGCTGCTACACGCGCAATGGTCTGGCTGACATCAAGCCTGCAGCGTCCGGGCGCGAGCTGGTGGTGATCATCGATCAGACCATCCCGATGCCTGAAGACCTGCAGCGCAGCAGCTGGGGCCAGATCGACCGGTTCGTTCAGCCGGGCGATCGCGTCAGGCTCTATACATTCTCAGCGTTCTTGCCGGGGGAGTATCAGCGCCTGGTGTACGCCGGTGAGCTGGACATGCCGTTGCAGGGCGAGGTTCGCGACGACGTCAACATGCGCAAGCTGAGGGGCCTGGATCAGTGCCTGGCGACCCAGAAGAAAGCGTTCCAGGCCGGCTTCGGCGGGCTGTTCGTCAAAGGGCTGCGTGACGCTCGCCAGGATATCCCCAAGAGCGAAATCATGAACACCTTGCGCCGGGTTGGTGAGGACATGAGCAAAGAGCAGGGTGTCCAGGAGCGGGTGGTGTATCTGATTTCGGACATGCTCGAGCATTCGGACTACACCAGCTTCTATGCGGCAAACCAGATCAAGCAGCTCAATGTCAGTAATGAACTCAAGCTGGCACAGAGCAAAGGGCTGTATGCGGACCTGCAGGGTGCCAGGGTGTATGTTTCCGGTGCAGGCCTGGTTACCGATGCGGTGAAGCATGCCTACCGATCGGGCAAGACCATGGATGCGTTGAACGATTTCTGGGCGCAATACCTGAATGCGTCCAACGCGACCCTGGAAGGTTTCGGCACGCCGAGCCTGAGTACTGATCTTCGCTAAGCAGGGAGGGGCTGCAAACCAGCCCCGGTCCGCCAACGAAAAAGCCCCGGGCGCAGGCCCAGGGCTTTTTGATATGGCGCACTCGGCGGGATTCGAACCCACGACCCCTGCCTTCGGAGGGCAGTACTCTATCCAGCTGAGCTACGAGTGCAACGCGCACGCATGATACCCATCTGATTCGGTTGCGTCCATCGCCTTGATCTTTGTCCATTTTTCCTGATCCAGGTGCACTTGCGCGACGCACACCAGATTGCGCAATTTTTGCGCAATCACCTCGGCCCGATGCCTGCTCAGCCCGCCGATACCTATTTCGATGTACAGCAAGTCATCCTGCTGGCTGACCTGCACGCTGTGCGGCGTAAGAAACTGCAGGGCGAACAGGTTGAGTACCCGGCACAGGGTATCCGGCTCAGCTTCGGCTTGCAGGCGATAGCACACGTTGCTGTGGCTACTGCTGGCGGCCCAGACATCGGTTCGGGGCAGGGGGCGTTCGAATGGGTTCATGCTGGTCTCCGCAAAGGTGGGAGAAATTCTGGCAGGTTGATGCCGGCTTTTTTTCGCTATTATTTGATGAATTAGCCATTCAGGCGAATTGTTTGATTCGAAAAATATAAGCTTGGGGAATTTTTAATGCAAAGCGATCTGGATGCGTATGACCGGCGGATTCTCGAGCTTCTTCAGGAGGATGCGTCACTGTCCAGCGCGCAGATTGCCGAGCGCGTAGGGCTGTCGCAGTCGCCGTGCTGGCGCCGTATTCAGCGGCTCAAGGAAGAGGGGGTCATCCGGGGGCAGGTCACCCTGCTCGATCGCAAGAAGGTCGGCCTGAACACGCAGATCTTTGCCGAGGTGAAACTGAACGCCCATGGTCGCTCCAACTTCACCGAGTTCACCGAGGCGATCCGGGGCTTTCCAGAGGTGCTGGAGTGTTATGTGCTGATGGGGTCAGTAGACTTCCTGTTGCGTATCGTCACGCAGGATATCGAGGCTTACGAGCGGTTCTTCTTCGAAAAGCTGTCGAACGTACCGGGGATTCAGGAGGTGAATTCCATTGTGGCGCTGTCGGAGATCAAGTCCACCACCAGCCTGCCGCTGATGCGCTGATGCTGTCGCCGGCAAGCCGGCCCCCACTGGGTTTGCGCTGAGCTTGAGAGCCGCGGGGTAACCTGTGGGGGCCGGCTTGCCGGCGATGATGCACAAGGGGATGTCAGGCCTTGAGCAGATGTTTCCAGCCACGGCTCTGATCAATCGCACGGGCTTGTTCCACGCGGGCCTCCAGCAGCTCGCCAGGCTCTTCGGCCAGTGGCAGTTCAGCCAGCTCATGCAGCTTTTTCAGATCGCCATACAAGCGGTCCATCTGCGGCGCCTCGAGTACCTGGCGCGCATGGTGCAGCCAGGCCAGCAACTGTTCGATGCGCGGCAGTTGTTCTGCCAGGTCTTCCGGGCGTTGAGTGTAAAGCGGTAGCTTCAGCGCACGGCCTTCTTCGCCCAGCAGGTGTGCCACCCAGCTGGCCAGTTGCGCCTTGCCCTGGCGTTCGCCACGGCCCTTGCGCTCTGCGGTCCAGGCGCGGGCCAGCAGCCAACGTGATGTTTCCAGGGAGAATTGGCCCCAGCGCACGTCCTCGAGCTCTTCGAGGAACTGCTCTGGCGCGGCGCGACGGATGTCTTCGTCGTCATTGCCGGCCTGTACCAGCGGGCGCCAGTCTTCCAGCAGCGCGTCCAGGCTGGCGCGCAGGTCACGCGTGCTGGCACGCGGCGCGGCCTGGCCAAGGCTTGCGACCAGTGCACGCAGTTCTGCCAGGCACTGCACCCAGTCCTGCAGCAGGCGCCAGTGGCCATTGTGGCGATATTGCTCGGCCAGGCGCTGGCTGCTGCCCAGCAGTTGCCAGGCGAGGGCAGCGAAGGCATCGTCGACCGGCATTTCGGCGTCCAGTTCGGTGCTTGGCAGGCCCAGCTCATAGCTGTCCGGCTCCAGCAGTCGGTAGCCGCGCTCGGCCTTGCTGATGTCGCACGGCATCAGGGGCAGGCTGGCGGCCAGCTCGGCGGCCAGCTCCAGCAGTGCCTCGGGGGCACCTTCGCGCAGTTCCAGCTCCAGCTCGCAGATCTCTTCCTTGCGCTTGCCGGCAATCACGAAGCCCTGGTCCAGCGCTGCCTCGATCACTACTTTGCTCTTGCCGCGGCCCCAGGCGATCTCAGCGAATTCGCGGGTGAAGTCGGTGGTGAACAGCGGTTTGATGGATTTTTTGTCAAGTTCGGCCAGTTGCTCAGGCCAGCAGGTGGCGTCGAGCTTTTTCAGGTCGAGTTTGACTTTGTCCAGGTGCCACTCGTATTCGTTGCGTTCGGACAGGCCGGCGACGCTTTGGCCACGGCACTTCAAGGTCTGGATGATCACCTCGCCGTCGCGGCGCAGGCGCAGCGCCACTCGGGCAGCAGAAAGGTCGCGCTCAGGGGTGTCGAAGTACTGGTTGAGCAGCTCGCGGGTCTGCCAGCCGGACTTGTTGCGCTTTTTCAGCAGAGGGTGCTCGCGCAGTGCGGCCAGGGTGTCGCGGCTGGCGCGGAGCTTGAGTTCGGTTTCTTTGTGCATCGCAGGCTCGAAGAGGGGCGTGATTGCCGTGCAGTCTACAGCAGTGTGCCGGCAACGGTTTATTCCTTACGGCGGATGGCCCTATGATGGGCAATGCTTCCGAGGAGTTCGCGCATGCCGTTGCCCACGCTGAAAGACCAGTTTGCCGCTTTGATCGCCGCGCCCTCGGTCAGCTGCACCCAACCTGCCCTGGACCAGTCCAACCGCCAGGTCATCGACCTGCTGGCAGGCTGGTTGGGCGACCTGGGGTTCAGTTGCGACATCCAGCAGGTCAGCCCAGGCAAGTTCAACCTGTTGGCCAGCCGTGGCACTGGCCCGGGCGGGCTTGTGCTGGCTGGCCACAGCGACACCGTGCCGTATGACGAGCAGTTGTGGACGAGCGACCCACTCAAGCTGACCGAGGCCGATGGCCGCTGGGTGGGCCTGGGCAGCTGCGACATGAAGGGTTTTTTCGCCTTGATCATCGAAGCGGTGATTCCGTTGCTGGAGCATGACTTCAAGCAGCCGCTGCTGATCCTCGCCACCTGCGACGAAGAAAGCTCGATGTCCGGTGCCCGCGCCCTGGCCGAAGCGGGTCAGCCGCTTGGCCGTGCGGCGGTCATCGGTGAGCCGACCGGCTTGCGCCCGGTCCGCATGCACAAGGGTATCCTCATGGATCGCATCGACATTCTCGGGCGCAGCGGCCATTCCTCTGACCCAAGCCTTGGCCGCAGCGCGCTGGAAGCCATGCACGCGGTGATGGGTGAGCTGATGGGCCTGCGCCGGCAATGGCAGGACACCTACCGCAACCCGCAATTCACCGTGCCCACGCCGACCATGAACTTTGGCTGCATCCACGGTGGCGACAACCCCAACCGTATCTGCGGCCAGTGTGCCCTGGAGTTCGACCTGCGCCCACTGCCAGGCATGGATGTAGAGCAGTTGCGTGCAGCCATCCGTGAGAAGCTTCGGCCGGTGGCCGAGCGCCATGAGGTGCGTATCGACTACGCGCCGCTGTTCCCCGAGGTGCCACCGTTCGAACAGGCGGCCGATGCCGAACTGGTGCAGGTGGCCGAGCGCTTGACCGGCCATCGCGCCGAAGCGGTGGCGTTCGGTACCGAAGCGCCTTATCTTCAGCAACTGGGTTGCCAGACCATCGTTCTTGGCCCTGGCGACATTGCCTGTGCCCACCAGCCGGGCGAATACCTGGAAATGTCACGAATCGAGCCTACCGTGCGTCTATTGCGTGACCTGATCCGGCACTATTGCCTGAATTAAACGTCCACCCTGCTGATTCGTCTTTGCCTAGAGGAGACCGCGCGTGACCGCAAGCCTGTTCCGACGATGATCCTGAACGCCGTGTGATCCAACGTTCTCCGTCCACTTTATCCACAGGCCCTGTCATGCCCGATTACGTCAACTGGCTGCGTCATGCCTCCCCGTACATCAATGCTCATCGCGACTGCACCTTTGTGGTCATGCTCCCCGGCGATGGGGTGGAACACCCGAATTTCGGCAATATCGTCCATGACCTGGTGTTGCTGCACAGCCTGGGCGTGCGCCTGGTGCTGGTGCATGGTTCGCGCCCGCAGATCGAGAGCCGGCTGGCCGCCCGTGGCCTGACCCCGCACTACCACCATGGCCTGCGCATTACTGATGCGGCAACCCTGGACTGCGTGATCGACGCCGTGGGTGCCTTGCGCCTGGCCATCGAAGCGCGCCTGTCGATGGACATCGCTGCCTCGCCGATGCAGGGCTCACGCCTGCGCGTGGCCTGCGGCAACCTGGTGACTGCCCGCCCTATCGGCGTGCTCGAAGGGGTGGACTACCACCACACCGGTGAAGTACGGCGCATCGACCGCAAAGGCATCAGCCGCCTGCTTGACGAGCGCTCGATTGTGCTGCTTTCGCCGCTGGGCTATTCGCCGACCGGTGAGATCTTCAACCTGGCCTGCGAAGACGTGGCCACCCGCGCCGCCATTGAATTGGGTGCCGACAAGCTGTTGCTGTTCGGCGCCGAACCCGGGCTGCTGGATGAGAGCGGCAAGCTGGTGCGTGAGTTGCGCCCGCAGCAGGTTGCACCACACCTGGCGCGGCTGGGCAGTGATTACCAAGGCGAGTTGCTCGATGCCGCCGCCGAGGCCTGCAAGGGCGGCGTGGCGCGTAGCCACATCGTCAGCTATGCCGAGGATGGCGCACTGCTCACCGAGCTGTTCACCCGCGGCGGTGGCGGCACGCTGGTGTCGCAGGAGCAGTTCGAAGTAGTGCGCGAGGCGACCATCGAGGATGTGGGTGGTTTGCTGGAGCTGATCAGCCCGCTGGAAGAGCAGGGCATTCTGGTGCGACGCTCACGTGAAGTGCTGGAGCGTGAGATCGAGCAGTTCAGCGTGGTCGAGCGCGAGGGCATGATCATCGCGTGCGCGGCGCTGTATCCGATTGCCGATTCCCAGGCTGGTGAGCTGGCGTGCCTGGCAGTGAACCCGGAGTACCGCCATGGCGGGCGCGGTGATGAGCTGCTGGAGCGGATCGAGAGCCGGGCGCGGGCGTTGGGGTTGAATACCCTGTTCGTGCTTACCACCCGGACCGCGCACTGGTTCCGCGAGCGAGGCTTTGCCCCCAGTGGGGTAGAGCGGCTACCGTCGGCGCGAGCATCGCTGTACAACTACCAGCGCAATTCGAAAATTTTCGAAAAGTCTCTGTAAGCCAGGGAATCGAGTGCCCTGCCAACCCATGAAAAACGCCGCCCCAGAGGGCGGCGTTTTTCATTTACACGGTATGCAGATACCAGTTGTACTCGAGGTCGGAGATCGAATGCTCGAACTCCTCCAGCTCGCTCTCCTTGCACGCGACGAAGATGTCGATGTACTTCGGATCGATGTACTTGTTCAGGATCTCGCTGTCGTCCAGCTCGCGCAGGGCATCGCGCAGGTTGTTCGGCAGGCTCTGCTCCAGCTGCTCGTACGAGTTGCCTTCGATCGGCTCACCCGGCTCGACCTTGTTGGTCAGGCCATGGTGCACACCAGCCAGTACGGCGGCCATCATCAGGTACGGGTTGGCGTCGGCGCCGGCCACGCGGTGTTCCAGGCGTACGGCGTCGGGCGAACCGGTAGGCACGCGCAGGGCCACGGTACGGTTGTCCAGGCCCCAGCTCGGCGCGTTCGGCACGTAGAACTGGGCGCCAAAGCGACGGTACGAGTTGACGTTCGGGCAAAGGAACGCCATCGACGCAGGCAGGGTCTCGAGCACACCGCCGACAGCATGACGTAGCGCGGCGTTCTGCTCGGGATCCTCGCTGGTGAAGATGTTGTTGCCATCCTTGTCCAGCACGGAAATGTGTACATGCAGGCCGTTGCCTGCCTGGCCCGGGTAGGGCTTGGCCATGAACGTGGTGTCCATTTCATGGTCGTAGGCGATGTTCTTGATCAGGCGCTTGAGCAGCACTGCATAATCACAGGCCTTGAGCGGGTCGGGGACGTGGTGCAGGTTGACTTCGAACTGTGCCGGGGCGCTTTCCTTGACGATGGCGTCGGCCGGAATGCCTTGTTCCTTGGCGCCTTCGAGGATGTCCTGCAGGCAATCGGCGTATTCGTCGAGGTCGTCGATCAGGTATACCTGGGTCGACTGCGGGCGCTTGCCCGAGATCGGCGAGCGTGGTGGCTGTGGGCGGCCGTTCACGTTCTCCTGGTCGATCAGGTAGAACTCCAGTTCGAACGCGGCGCAGATGGTCAGGCCCAGGTCGTCGAACTTGCTCACCACCTGACGCAACACTTCACGAGGGTCGGCGAAGAACGGCTCGCCTTCAAGCTCGTGCATGGTCATCAGCAACTGGGCGGTCGGGCGTTTCTGCCACGGCTCGTTGCAGAGCGTGTCCGGGATCGGATAGCAGATGCGGTCAGCATCGCCGATGTCCAGGCCAAGCCCGGTGCTTTCGACGGTGGACCCGTTGATATCGAGGGCGAAGAGGGAGGCCGGCAGGTTGATGCCTTTCTCGTAAACCTTGTGGAGGCTGGTGCGCTCTATGCGCTTACCGCGCACCACACCATTCATATCTGCAATCAGAAGGTCAACGTAGAGAACCTCAGGATGTTCCTTAAGGAACGCGTTCGCTTCGTTAAGCTGAACGGCACGCGGGGGTACCGACATGATGCAACACCTTTGTTGTTAAAAATATCAATCAAGGGGGGCTTGCAGGACCAGTCAATCGAAAAGCCTTACTGATGTCAAGCCAACCCCATGATGCCCTGAAATGGCACATCGACGGCAGATTTGCTGCATATCGGGGCGTGCCATTATCCGCTATTTCCCTGACAAAGGGCTATCTCCGACAAGCCGTGTTTTATTTTTTACGGAGGTGTTGTGTAAAAAAATGAACAAGGCTAAGCTCGGTCTCAACCCAAAACACAATAATACGAGGGTCACATGGTCCGCTTGTCGCGACCTGAAAGCGCTGCCTGTGCAGTGCGCTCGGGTATCCCTGCCGTTGCGGCACGCATCAATTGCGCTGTGGTCGCACTGGCCGCAATAATTGACGCTTTGCGCTTCTGGACTACCCCTCGTAGCGCCGTTTCGCTTCCTTTCTTGTATTCCTGCCCTTCGAACTCATTACGGACACGCTTGTTTCCAGTGTATCCACTGTGCTCCTGCGTGGGGGTTTTTGCTTTAGCAACCCACTCCATCCAGAATCAATGCGCGGACCACATTACCTCCTGAGGTATCTATGAGTAACAACCTCGACCAGCTCACCGATTGGTTGAAAGAGCACAAGATCACCGAAGTCGAATGCCTGATCAGTGACCTGACTGGCATCACCCGCGGCAAGATCTCGCCGACCAACAAGTTCATCGCCGAGAAAGGCATGCGCCTGCCCGAGAGCGTGTTGCTGCAGACCGTGACCGGCGATTACGTCGATGACGACATCTATTACGAACTGCTCGACCCGGCCGACATCGACATGATCTGCCGGCCCGATGAAAACGCTGTGTTCCTCGTGCCGTGGGCCATCGAGCCTACCGCCCAGGTCATTCACGACACCTACGACAAGAAGGGCAACCCGGTCGAGCTGTCGCCGCGCAACGTACTGAAGAAAGTCCTGCAGCTTTACGCCGACAAGGGCTGGCAACCGATCGTCGCGCCAGAGATGGAGTTCTACCTGACCAAGCGCAGCGAGGACCCGGACTTCCCGCTGCAGCCGCCGGTAGGTCGTTCAGGCCGCCCGGAAACCGGCCGCCAGTCGTTCTCCATCGAAGCTGCCAACGAATTCGACCCGCTGTTCGAGGACGTCTACGACTGGTGCGAGCTGCAGCAACTGGACCTCGACACCCTGATTCACGAAGACGGCACGGCGCAGATGGAAATCAACTTCCGTCACGGCAACGCCCTGCACCTGGCCGACCAGATCCTGGTGTTCAAGCGCACCATGCGCGAAGCGGCGCTCAAGCACAATGTGGCCGCCACCTTCATGGCCAAGCCCATGACCGGCGAGCCGGGCAGCGCCATGCACCTGCACCAGAGCGTGGTCGATTCGGTCACCGGCAAGAACATCTTCAGCAATGAAGACGGCAGCATGAGCGAGCTGTTCCTGCACCACATCGGTGGCCTGCAGAAGTTCATCCCCGAGGCGCTGCCGCTGTTTGCCCCGAACGTCAACTCGTTCCGCCGCTTCCTGCCAGACACTTCGGCCCCGGTAAACGTCGAGTGGGGCGAGGAAAACCGCACCGTCGGCCTGCGCGTACCGGATGCCGGCCCACAGAACCGTCGCGTCGAGAACCGCCTGCCAGGCGCCGATGCCAACCCTTACCTGGCCATCGCTGCGAGCTTGCTGTGCGGCTACATCGGTATGGTCGAAGGTATTGCCGCCAGCGCGCCGGTGCAGGGGCGCGGCTACGAGCGGCGCAACCTGCGCCTGCCGCTGACCATCGAAGACGCCTTGGAACGCATGGAAGTCAGCCGCGCGCTGACCCAGTACCTGGGCAAGAAATTCATCACCGGCTACGTTGCCACCAAGCGCGCCGAGCATGAGAACTTCAAGCGCGTCATCAGCTCTTGGGAGCGTGAGTTCCTGCTGTTTGCTGTGTGATCAACCCCTGAGGCCGCCCGCCGGCGGCCTGTGGACCCTGGAGAAGCACATGAGCGTCAAAAACCCGCAAACCCGTGACTGGCAAACCCTGAGCGGCGAGCACCACCTTGCACCCTTCAGTGACTACAAGCAGCTGAAGGAAAAGGGGCCGCGCATTATCACCAAGGCGCAGGGTGTGCATTTGTGGGACAGCGAGGGGCACAAGATCCTCGACGGCATGGCCGGCCTGTGGTGCGTCGCGGTGGGTTATGGCCGTGAAGAGCTGGTGCAGGCTGCCGAAAAGCAGATGCGCGAACTGCCGTACTACAACCTGTTCTTCCAGACGGCCCACCCGCCTGCGCTGGAGCTGGCCAAGGCCATCACCGACGTGGCGCCCGAGGGCATGACCCATGTGTTCTTCACAGGCTCCGGCTCCGAAGGCAATGACACCGTGCTGCGCATGGTCCGCCACTACTGGGCGCTCAAGGGCAAGCCGCAGAAGCAGACCATCATCGGCCGCATCAACGGCTACCACGGCTCGACCGTCGCCGGTGCAAGCCTGGGCGGCATGAGCGGCATGCACGAACAGGGCGGCCTGCCGATCCCTGGCATCGTGCATATCCCGCAACCGTACTGGTTCGGTGAAGGCGGCGACATGAGCCCGGACGACTTCGGGGTGTGGGCGGCCGAGCAACTGGAGAAAAAGATTCTGGAAGTGGGCGAGGACAACGTCGCAGCTTTCATCGCCGAGCCGATCCAGGGCGCCGGCGGCGTGATCATCCCGCCAGAAACCTACTGGCCGAAGGTCAAGGAGATCCTCGCCAGGTACGACATCCTGTTCGTCGCTGACGAAGTGATCTGCGGTTTTGGCCGTACCGGCGAGTGGTTCGGCTCAGACTACTACGACCTCAAGCCCGACCTGATGACCATCGCCAAAGGCCTTACTTCCGGTTACATCCCCATGGGCGGTGTGATCGTGCGTGACAAGGTGGCCAAGGTGCTCAGCGAAGGCGGAGACTTCAACCACGGCTTCACCTATTCCGGTCACCCGGTGGCCGCTGCGGTAGGCCTGGAAAACCTGCGCATCCTGCGCGACGAGAAGATCATCGAGAAGGTCCGTACGCAAGTGGCACCCTACTTGCAGAAACGTCTGCGTGAGCTGCAGGACCACCCGCTGGTGGGCGAGGTACGCGGCCTGGGCCTGCTCGGCGCGATCGAGCTGGTCAAGGACAAGGCCTCCCGCAGCCGTTACGAAGGCAAGGGTGTGGGCATGGTCTGCCGCAATTTCTGCTTCGACAACGGCCTGATCATGCGCGCGGTGGGTGACACCATGATCATCGCTCCACCCTTGGTGATCAGCCATGCAGAGGTGGACGAGCTGGTGGAAAAGGCGCGCAAGTGCCTGGACCTGACCCTCGAAGCGACCCGTTGAGCGCCTGCTAGGCTAGCGATGTGACATTAAGTCGTTACAAGGGGATGGTTTCCTTGAAACAGCGCCTTGTAACTTGCCAGACTAGCGGCTGTTTCAGTCGCCCGGCGCTCTGCACGGTAGGTTCTGGCTGCTGAACAGATGGCTAAATAAAAAATTCTGGAGCATGACGCATGAAGAAAATGGGCAAGACGTTGCTGGCCGCCGCCCTGATGGGTGCCATGGCCACCGCTGTACAGGCTGAAGACAAGGTGCTGAACGTCTACAACTGGTCGGACTACATCGCTCCGGACACCATCGCGAAGTTCGAAAAACAGACAGGCATCAAGGTCAAGTACGACGTCTTCGACAGCAACGAAACCCTGGAAGCCAAGCTGCTGGCGGGCAAGTCCGGCTATGACGTGGTCGTGCCGTCCAACAACTTCCTGGCCAAGCAGATCAAGGCGGGGGTCTACGAAGAGCTCGACCGCTCCAAGCTGCCGAACTGGAAGAACCTCGACGAAGACCTGCTCAAGGCCGTCGGTGACGCCAGCGACAAAGGCAACAAGCACGCCTTCCCTTACATGTGGGGCTCGATCGGCATCGGCTACAACCCGGAGAAGGTCAAGGCCGCGCTGGGCGTCGACAAGATCGATTCGTGGGACGTCGTGTTCAAGCCTGAGAACATCGAGAAGCTCAAGAGCTGTGGCGTGAGCTTCCTCGACGCCCCGACCGAAATGCTGCCAGCCGCGCTGCACTATCTGGGCCTGCCTAGCGACAGCACCAAGAAAGAAGACCTGAAGAAGGCCGAGGACCTGTTCCTGAAGATTCGTCCTTCGATCACCTACTTCCACTCGTCCAAATACATCGGCGACATGGCCAACGGCAACATCTGCGTGGCCGTCGGGTACTCGGGTGACCTGGAGCAATCCAAAGCCCGCGCACACGAAGCCGGCGACAAGGTCAAGGTCGACTACATCATCCCGAAAGAAGGCGCTGGCACCTTCTACGACATGGTCGCCATCCCCAAGGATGCCGAGCACAAGGACGCCGCCTACAAGTTCATGGACTTCCTGATGCAGCCGGAAATCATGGCCGAGATCACCAACGCCGTACGTTTCCCGAACGGTAACGCTGCTGCGACCCCGTTGGTGGACAAGGACATCACCAGCGACCCGAGCATCTATCCACCTGCCGACGTGAAAAAGCACCTGTACGCGATCGCCGCGCCAGAAGCTGCTGCCCAGCGTCTGATCACCCGCAGCTGGACCAGGATCAAGTCGGGCAAGTAAGCCCGATGCAAGACCTCTGGGCCGGGGTTTTCCGGCCCAGAGCCGGTGAATGGCAATTGATGATTGCGGCATGGTGGCTGCGAGGGTAAGTTGCGCGCCGGTTTTGCGTGCGCGGCAGCGCTGCGCCGTTACCAAGGCACTGATTGTGAGGACCACCCACTTGTCTATTTCTGTATTACGCAAAGCCTTCATGGCTGGAGCGGGCCTGATGCTGGCATGCAGCGTCCAAGCGGCGCCTACGGTGCACTTCTACAACTGGTCCGACTACATTGGCCCGACCACGCTCGAAGACTTCGAGAAAGCCACGGGTATCAAACCTGTGCAGGACGTGTTCGACTCCAACGAAACCCTGGAAGGCAAGCTGCTGGCCGGCAACACCGGTTATGACGTGGTAGTGCCGTCCAACCATTTCCTCGGCAAGCAGATCAAGGCGGGCGCGTTCCAGAAGCTCGACAAGAACCTGCTGCCCAATTATTCCAACCTGGACCCGGCGTTGATGAAGCGCCTGGAAAAGAACGACCCAGGCAACCAGTACGCCGTGCCTTACCTGTGGGGCACCAATGGCATCGGCTACAACGTCGACAAGGTCAAGGCGGCACTGGGCGTGGACACCATCGATTCCTGGGCCGTGCTGTTCGAGCCCGAGAACATGAAGAAGCTCTCCCAATGCGGCGTGGCGTTCCTGGATTCGGCGGATGAAATGCTGCCGGCGGTGCTCAACTACATGGGGCTGGACCCCAACAGCACCAACCCCAAGGACTACGAGAAGGCCGAGCAGAAGCTGCTGGCGGTACGCCCGTACGTAACCTACTTCCACTCGTCCAAGTACATCACGGACCTGGCCAACGGCGACATCTGCGTCGCGGCAGGTTTTTCCGGCGATGTGTTCCAGGCCAAGGCCCGCGCTGAAGAAGCGAAGAAGGGCGTGAACCTGGCCTACGCGATTCCCAAGGAAGGCGGCAACCTCTGGTTCGACGTGCTGGCGGTCCCCAAGGACGCCAGGAACGTCAAAGAGGCTCACGCCTTCATCAACTATTTGCTGAAACCTGAGGTTATCGCCCAGGTCAGTGATTACGTCGGTTACGCCAACCCGAACCCCAAGGCTGGCGACCTGATGGACCAGGCCGTGAGGACTGACGCCGCGGTTTACCCACCGCAGGAAGTGCTGGACAAGATGTTCGTCAACAGTGAGTTGCCACCGAAGGTGCAACGTTTGATGACCCGCAGCTGGACCAAGGTCAAGTCGGGCAAGTAACAATCCAGGCCCGCCGCCAAAGCAGGGGCGGGCACACAAATCTTGTTGGGAGTTTCACTCATGGCAGTTGCCTCCGGTGCCTATAAGAAAGCCCTCGAGGGTGGCCAGCAACCCAAGCAGGTGTTGGTCAAGATCGACCGGGTCACAAAAAAATTCGACGAAACGGTAGCGGTGGACGATGTGTCGCTGGAGATCCGCAAGGGCGAAATTTTCGCCCTGCTCGGTGGCTCCGGTTCGGGCAAGTCGACCTTGCTGCGCATGCTGGCCGGTTTCGAGCGCCCGACTGAAGGGCGTATTTTCCTCGATGGCGTAGACATCACCGACATGCCGCCCTACGAGCGGCCGATCAACATGATGTTCCAGTCCTACGCGCTGTTCCCGCACATGACCGTGGCGCAGAACATCGCCTTCGGCTTGCAGCAGGACCGGATGCCCAAGGCCGAGATCGACGCCCGCGTGGCCGAGATGCTCAAGCTGGTGCACATGACCCAGTACGCCAAGCGCAAACCGCACCAGCTCTCCGGTGGTCAGCGTCAGCGTGTGGCCTTGGCCCGTTCGCTGGCCAAGCGCCCCAAGCTGTTGCTGCTCGACGAGCCAATGGGCGCGCTGGACAAGAAGCTGCGCTCGCAGATGCAGCTGGAACTGGTCGAGATCATCGAGCGCGTGGGCGTGACCTGCGTGATGGTGACCCACGATCAGGAAGAGGCCATGACCATGGCCCAGCGCATTGCCATCATGCACTTGGGCTGGATTGCCCAGATCGGTTCGCCTGTGGATATCTATGAGACGCCCACCAGCCGCCTGGTGTGCGAGTTCATCGGTAACGTCAACCTGTTCGAGGCCGAAGTGATCGACGATGCCGAAGGCCATGCGCTGATCGCCTCGCCGGAACTCGAGCGCAAGATCTACGTTGGCCACGGTGTGTCCACTTCGGTTGAAGACAAGCACATCACCTACGCCCTGCGCCCGGAAAAAATGCTGGTGACTACCGAGCAGCCGGATTTCGAGCACAACTGGTCGCGCGGCAAGGTCCATGACATCGCCTACCTGGGCGGCCACTCGGTGTTCTACGTCGAGCTGCCCAGCGGCAAGGTGGTCCAGTCTTTCGTCGCCAACGCCGAGCGCCAGGGCACCCGCCCGACCTGGGGCGATGAAGTGTACGTCTGGTGGGAAGACGACAGCGGCGTGGTACTGCGGTCATGAAACTGCGCAAGCTCAAGCGAGCCTTCCAGCGCCTTATCCCCGAGGGGCGGCACCTGGTGATCGGCGTGCCGTTCATCTGGCTGTTCCTGTTCTTCATGCTGCCGTTCTTCATCGTGCTGAAGATCAGCTTTGCCGAAGCCGACGTGGCGATCCCGCCGTATACCGAGATCTACAGCTACGTCGAAGACAAGGTGCAGCTGGTAATCAACCTGGCCAACTATGGCCTGTTGACCGAGGATGAGCTGTACATCTCGGCCTATCTGGGCTCGCTGAAGATGGCCTTCATCAGCACCGTGCTGTGTTTGCTGATCGGCTACCCGATGGCCTATTCGATTGCCAACGCACGCAAGGAAACCCAGACCGTGCTGTTGCTGCTGATCATGATGCCGACCTGGACCGCGATCCTGATCCGCGTCTATGCCTGGATGGGCATCCTCAGCAACAACGGCCTGCTCAACGGGTTCCTGATGTGGACCGGGCTGATCGACCAGCCGTTGCAGATCCTCAACACCAACCTGGCGGTGTACATCGGCGTGGTCTATTCGTACCTGCCGTTCATGATCCTGCCGCTGTTCGCCAACCTGGTAAAGCACGACCAGAGCCTGCTCGAAGCCGCATCGGACCTGGGTTCGAGCACCTTCAACAGCTTCTGGAAGATCACCGTGCCGCTGTCGAAAAACGGCATTATCGCCGGCTGCATGCTGGTGTTCATCCCGGTGGTGGGCGAGTTCGTCATTCCGGAACTGCTGGGCGGCCCGGAAACCCTGATGATCGGTAAGGTGCTGTGGCAAGAGTTCTTCAACAACCGTGACTGGCCGGTGGCCTCTGCCCTGGCGGTGGTGATGCTGGCGATCCTGATCGTACCGATCCTGCTGTTCAACCGTAGCCAGGCCAAAGAAATGGAGGGCAGGGCATGAAGCGCTTCAGTTTCTCCAAGCTGATGCTGGTGCTCGGCTTGCTGTTCATCTACCTGCCGATGCTGATCCTGGTGATCTATTCGTTCAACGCCTCCAAGCTGGTAACGGTGTGGGGCGGCTGGTCGATCAAGTGGTACGTCGGCCTGCTCGACAACAGCCAGCTCATGGGGTCGGTGATGCGCTCGCTGGAGATCGCCTGCTACACGGCGGTGGCGGCGGTGGCTTTGGGTACCCTGGCAGCCTTCGTGCTGACCCGGGTCACCCGCTTCAAGGGCCGCACGCTGTTCGGTGGCCTGGTCACTGCACCGCTGGTGATGCCTGAAGTGATCACCGGTCTGTCGCTGTTGCTGCTGTTCGTGGCCATGGCGCAGACGATCGGCTGGCCGCAGGAACGGGGCGTGGTCACCATCTGGATCGCCCACACCACGTTCTGCGCGGCTTATGTGGCGGTAGTGGTGTCGGCGCGCCTGCGCGAGCTGGACCTGTCGATCGAAGAAGCGGCCATGGACCTGGGTGCCAAGCCGTGGAAGGTGTTCTTCCTGATCACCATCCCGATGATTGCGCCGTCGCTGGCGGCGGGCGGCATGATGTCGTTCGCCCTTTCGCTGGATGACCTGGTACTGGCCAGCTTTGTGTCCGGGCCCGGTTCGACCACCTTGCCGATGGAAGTGTTCTCCGCTGTGCGCCTGGGCGTGAAGCCGGAGATCAACGCCGTGGCCAGCTTGATCCTGCTGTCGGTGTCGTTGGTGACCTTCATGGTCTGGTACTTCAGCCGCCGCGCCGAAGAGCATCGCCGCAAGGCGATCCAGCAGGCGATCGAGGAGGGTGCTGCGGCCAGTGTGTCGCAGCCGCAGGTCAAGCGCCCGACGGCAGCCGCAGCGTCGGCCTGAGCGCGGTAGTCGCGGGCAAGCCCGCTTCCACAGGTAGGTTGCACGCCGCGAGGGCTGCATCGATCCAGTGGAAGCGGGCTTGCTGTTTCAGGGCCCGCATTGTCGCCTTGACTGCCCAACTGACCCTGGTCAGTGTTTTTTCTGAACCCTGATCTACGCTAACAGTCGCATCCCACGAATCGTTTGCGCGCAAGCTAGGAGCCTGCATGAGGGTGACGCGTTCACTGTTGGTCGTAGGCTTGGGGCTGCTTGGCCTGCTCACAGGTTGCAGCAAGGAAGAGGCTCCCGAGGTTTTGCCACGGGTCGGTGTATTGCAAGTCCAACCCACTGACTTCGCCGCCAGGGTCACCCTGACCGGTGATGTGCAGGCGCGTGTGCAGACTGATCTCTCGTTTCGCGTGGGTGGCAAGATCATCTCGCGCAGCGTTGACGTGGGCGACCACGTGAAGGCCAATCAGGTGCTGGCCCGGCTGGACCCCAAAGACCTGCAGAACAATGTCGATTCGGCCAAGGCCGAGGTGTTCGCCGCTCAGGCGCGTGTCACCCAGACCAGCGCCGCCTTTGTGCGCCAGCAAAAACTGTTGCCCAAGGGCTACACCAGCCAGAGCGAGTACGATTCCGCCGAAGCATCGCTGCGCAGCAACCAGAGCGCGCTCAAGGCAGCCCAGGCGCAACTGGCCAATGCCCAGGAGCAACTGGGCTACACCGCATTGGTGTCGGAGGCTGATGGGGTGATCACCGAGCGCCAGGCCGAGGTCGGTCAAGTGGTCCAGGCGACCATGCCGATCTTCAGCCTGGCGCGCGATGGCGACCGCGATGCGGTGTTCAATGTCTACGAGTCCCTGCTGGTGGCGCCGCCGAGCGATGCCGGGGTGATGGTCAGCCTGCTCGACGACCCCAAGGTCCAGGCCCAAGGCTTTGTCCGTGAAATCACCCCGACCGTATCGGCCCAGAGCGGCACGGTGCAGGTCAAGGTGGCCCTGCGCAATGTGCCAGCGGCCATGCGCCTGGGTTCGCCTGTTACCGCCACGGCCAACGCGCAAGGGCGGCCGAGCATCGAGTTGCCTTGGGCGGCACTGACCAAGGCCTTGCATGAGCCTGCGGTGTGGGTGGTGGGTGAAGGCGACAAGGTTGAGTTGCGCAAAGTCCAGGTAACCCGTTATCTGACCGGCAAAGTGGTCATCGCCCAAGGCATCAAAGGCGGTGAGACGGTTGTCGTCAGCGGGGGTCAGTTGTTGCATCCAGGCATGCAGGTCGAGAAGGTCGATGCCAAGGGCGGAGGCGCCGCGCCATGAATAAAGTACTGCTGATGTGTGCGGCATGCTTGCTGTTGATGGCCTGTGGCAGAGAGGAAGAACAACCCGAAGCTGTGCGACCGGTGCTATCAACCGTGGTCGAGGCCCAGGCGCAGTCGCAGCTTGGCCGCTTCGCCGGTACCATCCAGGCGCGCTATGAGAGCACGCTGGGTTTCCGGGTGGCCGGGCGCATTGCCCGACGCTGGTTGGATGTGGGGGCTCAGGTCAAACCGGGTGACACGCTCGCCACCCTTGATCCCACCGACCAGCAGAACCAGCTGCGCGCTGCCGAGGGTGACCTGGCCAGGGTCCAGGCGCAATGGATCAACGCCCAGGCCAATGCCCGCCGGCAACAACAGTTGTATGACCGTGGCGTCGGCGCCCAGGCCCAGTTGGACATTGCCCAGACCGACCTGAAAACCACCGGCGCGAGCCTGGAGCAAGCGCGCTCGGCGGTCAGCCAAGCGCGTGACCAGCTCGATTACAGTACCTTGCGCAGCGACCATACGGCGGTGATCACGGCCTGGCAGGCAGAGGCCGGGCAGACGGTCACCGCCGGTCAGGCGGTGGTCACGCTGGCCCGACCTGACATCAAGGAAGCCGTGATCGACCTCCCCATCAGCATCGCCGAACAGCTGACCAAGGACCTGACGTTCACGGTTGCCTCGCAGTTGGACAACAGCATCAATACCACTGCCACGCTGCGTGAGCTGGAGCCCCAGGCTGATGCCGCCACGCGCACCCGGCGTGCCCGCCTGACCCTTGCCAGTACACCCGATGCCTTCCACCTGGGCACCGCGATCAGTGTCACACTGACCTCGGCAATCACCCCGCGCAGCGAATTGCCGCTGAGCGCGCTGCTTGAACGCGATGGCAAGACCCAGGTATGGGTCATCGACCCGCAGCAAAAAACCGTCGCTACCCGCGACGTTGCCCTGCTGGACCGCACCGGCGACAGTATCGTACTGGCGTCTGGAGTGCAGCCTGGCGAGCGTGTGGTCACTGCCGGCGTCAACAGCCTCAAGCCTGGCCAGAAGGTCACCTTCGACGAGGATGCGCAATGAAAGGAAGCTTCAACCTGTCCGAATGGGCTTTGCGCCATCAGTCTTTCGTCTGGTACCTGATGTTCGTCGGCCTGCTGATGGGGATTTTTTCCTACTTCAACCTTGGCCGCGAAGAAGACCCTTCGTTCACCATCAAAACCATGGTGATCCAGACCCGCTGGCCTGGGGCGACCCAGGACGAAACCCTGTACCAGGTCACCGACCGCATCGAGAAAAAACTTGAGGAGCTGGACTCCCTCGACTACACCAAGAGCTACACCCGCCCGGGTGAGTCCACCGTCTACGTCTACCTGCGAGACACCACCAAAGCTGCTGACATCCCGCAAATCTGGTACCAGGTGCGCAAGAAGATCCAGGATATTCGCGGCGAGTTCCCACAGGGTATCCAGGGGCCAGGGTTCAATGACGAGTTCGGCGATGTGTTCGGCTCGATCTACGCGTTCACCGCAGATGGGCTGACCCTGCGCCAGCTGCGCGATTACGTGGAGCAGGCCCGCGCCGAGGTGCGCGAAGTCCCCAATATCGGCAAGATCGAGCTGGTCGGCACCCAGGATGAGGTGCTCTACCTGAAGTTTTCCACGCGCAAGCTGGCCGCTCTGGGCATCGACCAGCGTCAGGTCATGCAAGCCCTGCAGCAACAGAACGCGGTAACTCCGGCCGGGGTGATCGAAGCAGGCCCAGAGCGGATCTCGGTGCGCACCACCGGGCAATTCGCGTCAGAGAAAGACCTGCAGACCGTCAACCTGCGCATCAATGACCGTTTCTTCCGTCTGGCCGATATCGCCGATATCGAGCGCGGCTATGTCGACCCGCCGTCACCGATGTTCCGTTATAACGGCCAGACCGCGATTGGCCTGGCCATTGGCATGAAGGCCGGCGGCAACATCCAGGTGTTCGGCGCCGCACTCAAGAAGAAGATGGATAGCATCGTCAACGACCTGCCGGTTGGCGTGGGCGTTCACACCGTGTCCGATCAGGCGGTGGTGGTCAAAGAGGCGGTAGGGGGCTTCACCAGCGCACTGTTCGAGGCCGTGGTGATCGTGCTGGCAGTGAGTTTCGTCAGCCTTGGCGTGCGTGCAGGGCTGGTGGTGGCCTGCTCGATCCCGCTGGTGCTGGCCATGGTCTTCGTGTTCATGGAGTACAGCGGCATCACCATGCAGAGGATCTCACTCGGTGCGCTGATCATCGCGCTGGGTCTGCTGGTGGATGATGCGATGATCACTGTCGAGGTCATGGTCACACGCCTGGAAATGGGTGATAGCAAAGAGCAGGCGGCGACGTTCGCCTATACCTCGACCGCGTTCCCCATGCTTACCGGTACCCTGGTGACCGTGGCCGGTTTTGTGCCGATCGGCCTGAACGCCAGCTCCGCCGGTGAGTACACCTACACCCTGTTCGCGGTGATTGCCGTGGCGCTGATCGTGTCCTGGGTGGTGGCGGTGTTCTTTGCGCCAGTGCTCGGTGTGCATATTCTCAAGAGCGACAAGCTCAAGGGCCATGAGGCGGAGCCCGGCCGCGTGGGGCGGGCGTTCGAAGGTGGTTTGCTGTGGTGCATGCGGCACCGCTGGCTGACCATCATCGGCACCATCCTGCTGTTCGCCCTGTCGCTGTTCAGCATGCGCTTTGTGCAAAACCAGTTTTTCCCGTCCTCGGACCGTCCGGAAATCCTCGTCGACCTCAACCTGCCGCAGAACGCCTCGATCGAGGAGACGCGCAAGGTGGTCGATCGCCTGGAGGCGAAGATCAAGGACGACCCCGACATGGTGCGTTGGAGTACCTATATCGGCCAGGGCGCCATTCGATTCTACCTGCCGCTGGACCAGCAACTGCAGAACCCGTACTACGCCCAGTTGGTCATCGTCAGTAAAGGCTTCGAGGAGCGTGCGGGCATGATGGCGCGTCTACAGAAGCTGTTGCACGAAGAGTTCGTCGGCATCGGCACCAACGTGCAGTCGCTGGAAATGGGCCCGCCGGTAGGGCGGCCGATCCAGTATCGGGTCAGCGGCAAGGACATCGACCAAGTGCGAAAGCATGCGATCGACCTGGCCACGATGCTCAATACCAATGAACACATCGGCGAGATGATCTACGACTGGAACGAGCCGGGTAAGGTGCTGCGCATAGAAATCGCCCAGGACAAGGCGCGCCAGCTCGGGCTGTCGTCCGAGGACGTGGCCAATGTGATGAACAGCATCGTCAGCGGCGCGCCGGTCACCGAGGTCAACGACAACATCTACCTGGTGGACGTGATTGCCCGTGCCGTGGACAGCGAGAGGGGGTCACCAGACACCCTGCAGAACCTGCAGATCGTCACGCCCAGTGGCACCTCGATACCCTTGCTGGCATTCGCCACCGTGCGCTACGAGCTGGAGCAGCCGCTGGTATGGCGCCGCGACCGTAAACCTACTATCACCATCAAGGCGTCGGTCAACGGCGAGATCCAGCCTACCGACCTGGTCGCGCAGCTCAAGCCGAAGATCGATGAGTTCGCCAGCCAGTTGCCAGTCGGTTACGAGGTAGCCACAGGTGGTACGGTGGAGGAGAGCGGCAAGGCACAAGGGCCGATCGCCAAGGTCATCCCGCTGATGCTGTTCCTCATGGCGACGTTCCTGATGATCCAGCTGCACAGTGTGCAGAAGCTGTTCCTGGTGGTCAGCGTGGCGCCGCTGGGGTTGATCGGCGTGGTCGTGGCACTGGTGCCGACGGGCACGCCCATGGGCTTTGTGGCGATTCTCGGGATTCTCGCGCTGGCCGGTATCATCATTCGTAACTCTGTAATCCTGGTGACCCAGATTGATGAGTTCGAAGCCCAGGGCTATTCACCTTGGGATGCGGTGCTGGAGGCCACCAATCACCGCCGCAGGCCAATCTTGCTGACTGCCGCGGCGGCCAGTCTGGGCATGATCCCGATTGCCCGTGAGGTGTTCTGGGGGCCGATGGCCTACGCCATGATCGGCGGCATCATCAGTGCAACGCTGCTGACGCTGCTGTTCCTGCCGGCGCTGTATGTGGCCTGGTACAAGATCCGCGAGCCTCAGAAGCAATCCAGTTAGTCCTGCAGAAAGCTGGGGCCGCAGTGCGGCCCTTTAGCGAACTCAGCGAATAATAATTCTGGTTATATAAAAATTCTTAAACAGTATTTTTAAGAATATCAGCGCCTCTCTACTATTGCTCTCAAGCCAGGCGCATACCCCCTTCAAAAACCTCTGCCCGGCACCTCACTCACAGGAGAGCGAGCATGAGTGCATCTGTGCGCAGCATTGACGGTCAGGACGAAGCCACCATTTTGCGTGAGATCCAGAGCGCCTTGCGCGATCTGCGTTTCGGAGCGGTGGAGATTACCGTGCATAACGCTCAGGTCGTGCAGATTGAGCGTAAAGAGAAGTTCCGCCTGCAACAGCCCGGCAACAAACCCAGCTGATCACGCACCACACACAAAATTAGAAAAATGCCAATCGGGAGCTTCACCATGTCCATCCGCCGTTATGCACTCGCCGCGTTGGCCAGTGCTGTTTTTGCCGGTCCCGCCATCGCCAAGGACTACGAACTGCTGAACGTGTCCTACGACCCGACCCGTGAGCTGTATCAGCAATACAATGCTGAATTCATCAAGCACTGGCAGCAGTCTCACCCGGACGACAAGGTGAAGATCCAGCAGTCCCATGGCGGCTCGGGCAAACAGGGCCGCGCGGTGATCGACGGCTTGCGCGCCGACGTGGTGACCCTGGCCCTGGCGGGTGACATCGACGAGATAGCCAAGCTGGGCAAGACCTTGCCGGAGGACTGGCAGAAGCGCCTGCCGGACGCCAGCACCCCGTACACCTCGACCATCGTGTTCCTGGTGCGCAAGGGCAACCCGAAAGGCATCAAGGACTGGGGTGACCTGATCAAGAAGGACGTTGCGGTCATTACCCCCAACCCTAAAACCTCCGGTGGCGCGCGCTGGAACTTCCTCGCCGCCTGGGCCTACGGCCTGCAGCAAGGTGGCAGCGAAGCCAAAGCCAAGGAATACGTGCAGGAGCTGTTCAAGCACGTGCCGGTTCTGGATACCGGTGCCCGTGGCTCGACCATCACGTTCGTCAACAACGGCCAGGGTGATGTTCTGCTGGCCTGGGAAAACGAAGCTTTCCTGGCGCTGAAGGAAGACGGCGGTACCGACAAGTTCGAAATCGTCGTGCCTTCGCTGTCGATCCTGGCCGAACCGCCTGTGGCGGTGGTCGACAAGAACGCGCAGAAGAAGGGTAATGAACAGATCGCCGAGGAGTACCTCAAGCACCTGTACAGCCCGGCTGGCCAGAGAATCGCTGCCGAAAACTTTTACCGCCCACGTGACGCGAAGGTCGCTGCCGAATTCGGCAAGCAATTTCCGAAGCTGGATCTTGTAACCATCGACAAGGACTTCGGTGGCTGGAAGACAGCACAGCCCAAATTCTTCAATGATGGCGGGGTGTTCGACCAGATCTATCAGGCGCAGTAAACAGCCATGGAGAAGCGGGGCCGCCTTGCGGCCCTTTCGCGACACAAGGCCGCTCCTACAGGTAGAGCGTGGCCTGCGTCGCGTAAGGGCTGCGCAGCAGCCCCAGGATTCACAAGCCTGCACCCGCCTGGCACATCCGCCGGGCTTGGTGCGTTAAACCAGGGATCTTTATGTCACGTCGCATTTCCCCCGTCATACCCGGCTTCGGGCTGACACTGGGCTACACCTTGGTGTATCTCAGCCTGATCGTGCTGATACCGCTGGCCGCCATGTTCGTGCATGCCGCGCAGCTGACCTGGGAGCAGTTCTGGAACATCATCAGTGCGCCGCGTGTGATCGCCGCGCTCAAGCTGAGTTTCGGCACCGCCCTGTTCGCCGCCATCATCAATGGTGTTATCGGTACCCTGCTGGCTTGGGTGCTGGTGCGCTATACCTTCCCTGGGCGCAAGATCATCGATGCGATGATCGACCTGCCGTTTGCGCTGCCCACCGCCGTTGCAGGCATCGCCCTGACGGCCTTGTACGCACCTGGGGGCTGGGTCGGTCAGTTCGCCACCGACCTGGGCTTCAAGGTCGCCTACACCCCACTGGGCATCACCCTGGCGCTGACCTTCGTCACCCTGCCGTTCGTGGTGCGTACCGTGCAACCGGTGCTGGCGGACATCCCGCGGGAAGTCGAAGAGGCTGCTGCCTGCCTGGGCGCGAAACCACTGCAGGTGTTCCGGCACGTGCTTGCACCGGCCCTGCTGCCCGCCTGGCTCACAGGGTTTGCCCTGGCCTTTGCCCGTGGCGTGGGCGAGTACGGTTCGGTGATCTTCATTGCCGGCAATATGCCGATGAAGACCGAGATCCTGCCGCTGCTGATCATGGTCAAGCTCGACCAATACGACTACACCGGCGCGACTGCCATCGGCGTGCTGATGCTGGTGGTTTCCTTCATCCTGCTGCTGCTGATCAACCTGCTGCAGCGCCGCATCGAAACCCCTTGAAGGAGGCCGGCATGTCCAGTTCATCCCTGAGCACTAACGCCGCCGCCAATGCCGCACGTCGCGGCAGCGCCACGTCGCGGCGCATCCTGATCGGCCTTGGCTGGCTGGTGTTCGCACTGTTTCTGCTGCTGCCGCTGGTGATCGTGGTATCGCAGGCGCTGAAGAACGGTTTCGGTACCTTCTTCGAGGCGATCTTCGAGCCTGATGCCTTGTCGGCGCTGAAGCTGACGCTGCTCGCCGTCGTCATCTCGGTGCCGCTGAACCTGGTATTCGGCGTCAGCGCCGCCTGGTGCGTGAGCAAGTACACCTTCCGTGGCAAGAGCATCCTGGTCACCCTGATCGACCTGCCGTTCTCGGTATCGCCGGTGATCGCCGGCCTGGTCTACGTGCTGATGTTCGGCGCCCAAGGCTTTTTCGGGCCTTGGCTGCAGGACCACGATATCCAGATCGTCTTCGCTTTGCCGGGCATCGTGCTGGCGACCATCTTCGTCACCGTGCCCTTCGTTGCCCGTGAGCTGATCCCGCTGATGCAGGAGCAGGGTACCCAGGAAGAAGAGGCTGCGCGCCTGCTCGGTGCCAACGGCTGGCAGATGTTCTGGCACGTGACCCTGCCGAACATCAAGTGGGGCCTGATCTACGGTGTGGTGCTGTGTACTGCGCGGGCCATGGGCGAGTTCGGTGCGGTATCGGTGGTCTCGGGCCATATCCGTGGCGTCACCAATACTTTGCCGCTGCACGTGGAGATCCTCTACAACGAGTACAACCACGTCGCGGCCTTCAGTGTGGCCAGCCTGTTGCTGATCCTGGCGCTCTTCATCCTGCTGCTCAAGCAGTGGAGCGAGAACCGTATTAACCGCCTGCGCCATAGCGCAGCGGAGGAATAAGTCATGTCGATCGAAGTTCGTAACGTCAGCAAGCGCTTCAACAGCTTCCAGGCCCTGGACAACATCAACCTGGATATCTACAGCGGTGAGCTGGTGGCCCTGCTCGGCCCCTCTGGCTGTGGCAAGACCACCCTGCTGCGCATCATCGCCGGCCTGGAAACGCCGGATGACGGCAATATCGTGTTCCACGGCGAAGACGTATCCGGCCACGATGTACGCGATCGCAACGTTGGTTTCGTGTTCCAGCACTACGCGCTGTTCCGCCACATGAGCGTGTTCGACAACGTTGCCTTCGGCCTGCGCATGAAGCCCAAGGGCGAGCGCCCGAGCGAGAGCAAGATTGCCGAGAAGGTTCATGAACTGCTGAACATGGTGCAGCTGGACTGGCTGGCGGACCGCTACCCTGAACAGCTTTCCGGTGGCCAGCGCCAGCGTATCGCCCTGGCCCGCGCTTTGGCGGTGGAGCCCAAGGTGCTGCTGCTCGATGAGCCGTTCGGTGCCCTCGATGCCAAGGTGCGCAAGGAGTTGCGCCGCTGGCTGGCGCGTTTGCACGAGGACATCAACCTGACTTCGGTGTTCGTCACCCACGACCAGGAGGAGGCCATGGAAGTGGCCGATCGCATCGTGGTGATGAACAAGGGGGTGATCGAGCAGATCGGCTCCCCGGGGGAAGTGTATGAGAAGCCGGCCAACGACTTCGTCTACCACTTCCTCGGCGACTCCAACCGGCTGGCGTTGAGCGAGGGTCATCATGTGCTGTTCCGCCCGCACGAGGTGTCGTTGTCGCGCCATGAAACAGAAGGGCACCATGCCGCCGAGGTACGTGATATCCGCCCATTGGGCGCGACTACCCGGGTGACTTTGAAGGTGGAAGGGCAGAGCGAGCTGATCGAGGCCGAGGTGGTCAAGGATCACGACAGCCTGACCGGCCTGGCGCGAGGTGAGACGCTGTTCTTCAGGCCAAAGGTCTGGCAGAAGGTGGCGGATATCTGAGTTGCTTTAGCGGGTGAAAAACCCGGACAAGGTCCTGATGCCTGCCAGTTAAGCGATTCGGGGCCGCTTTGCGGCCCATCGCCGGCAAGCCAGCTCCCACTGGTACAGCGCAGACTCAAGAACTGCGCTGTACCAGTGGGAGCTGGCTTGCCGGCGATGGGCTGCGGAGCAGCCCCAATGCTAAACGGTTGGCAGGCTCGTTTTGATTTTTGGTTATTAGTAAATATCTTCTTATTCCTTTAAGGATATAAACCCTTCCCTATACTTGCCTCCAAGTACGCAAATTCACAGGAGGCTTCCCCATGCGCAATGAGTCCATTCGCTACCTGATTGTGCCTGGTTGGCAAGGCTCGCCAGACAATCATTGGCAGAGTCACTGGCAGCGCACCTTGCCCAACAGCGCGCGGGTAGAGCAGCACGACTGGCTCACCCCACAGCGCCAGGACTGGGTGCAGGCGTTGGAGCAGGCAATCGCTGCTGAACGCTCGCCGGCGATTCTCATTGCCCACAGCCTGGGCTGCATCACGGTCGCCCATTGGGCTGCCCAGGCCAGCCCGGCCTTGCTGCGGCGCGTACGCGGCGCGCTGTTGGTTGCCCCGGCAGATGTCGAGCGGCCGACCTGCTCGCCCGCCCTGCGCAACTTCGCGCCAATGCCGTTGCAGGCCCTGCCATTTCCCAGCCAGGTGGTCAGCTCCGACAACGACCCTGCCGTGAGCGTGCCGCGCGCGCTGTACCTGGCTCAGGCTTGGGGCGCAGAAGCGGGGTTGCTGACCAATGCAGGGCATATCAACGTCAAATCCGGGCATGAACGCTGGGAGCAGGGGTTTGCCTACCTGTATCGCCTGCAAAGCCGTGTCGAACAGCGCGCGCTGCGCCGCGCCTGATCGCCACCACTGTTTATCGTTTGCCTGACGCCCGGCCCGCAGAGGTTTGGGCGGGAGTTAGTCATGACTTTTCAAAACCCGTTTGGCCAGCCGCTGCTGACCTTCCCTGAACTGGACAAGAGCCCACTTAGCATTCGTGCCAAGGCGCTGGTGTTCATCGACCCACGCTCGCAGCAGTTGCGCCAGGCGCTGGACCGCCTGGCACCGCAAGCCTTGCCGGTGCTGATCCGCGGTGAGACCGGTACCGGCAAGGAGTTGCTGGCACGGCAAATCCACCGGGCCAGTGACCGTGGTGGGCTGTTCGTCTCGGTAAACTGCGCGGCCATCAGCCATACCTACGCCGATGCTGAGCTGTTCGGCTACAGCGCCGGCACCCATGGAGGTACCGCCAGCAGCCGGGCGGGCTGGTTCGGATCGGCCAATGGCGGCACGTTGTACCTGGATGAAATCGCCGACTTGCCGTTGGCGATCCAGGGCAAGCTGCTGGCCGCGCTGGAAAACCGTGAAGTCATCCGCGTCGGCGCGCAGCTGCCGCAACCGGTGGACGTACGCCTGGTGGCTGCGACGAGCATTGACCTGGCCCGGGTGGTCAAAGCTGGCAGGTTCAATGAACGCTTGTACCAGTACTTGCGTGAGGGCTCGCTGGAGCTGCCTCCGTTGCGTGAGCGCTGCGGCGATATCCTGCCGTTGGCTGAGTATTTCGTAGGTATCTACTGCGCACGCCTGCAGCGCCCTGTGCCGTTAATCAGTGAAGCGGCCCAGCAGGTGCTCCAAGCCCACGCGTGGCCCGGCAATACCCGCGAACTGGAAAACATCATCCACTTCGCCCTGCTGGTGAATGATAGTGAAGAGATCCAGCCACAGGACCTCGACCTGCCGAATACCCCGCGCTAGACGTTGCTCATAAACAAAGTGGGTAATGGCAATTTGCTTTTGGAATAAGCAGCTAATTAAAAGGTATTGTTGCGGAATAAAAAATCTCGGTATCTTGCGGCTCACGCCCGCTGATGAAACGGTTGGGCACCTGACTTCGCCATCACAGATGGCCCAGAAACAAAACAAGGACCACCATGAAGAAGACCCTGCTGACCACTGCCCTGGCCGCTGCCCTGTCGTTCTCCGGCCTGGCTGCCGCCGCCGAGAAACTGGTGGTTGCCGCGACCCCTGTGCCCCATGCCGAAATTCTGGAGCTGATCAAGCCGACCTTGGCCAAGGAAGGCGTGGACCTGCAGATCAAGGTCTTCACTGACTACGTACAGCCCAACGTACAGGTAGATCAGAAGCGCCTGGACGCTAACTACTTCCAGACCCTGCCTTACCTGAAGAGCTTCAACGAAGGTAAAGGCACCCATCTGGAAACCGTGATCGGCGTGCACGTCGAACCGTTCGGTGGCTACTCGAAGAAGATCAAGAACCTGTCCGAACTGAAGGATGGCGCCACCGTTGCCATTCCTAACGAAGGTAGCAACAGTGGCCGCGCCCTGATCCTGCTGCAGAAGGCTGGCCTGATTACTTTGAAAGACCCAAAAAACGCCCTGGCCACTCCGAAAGACATTGCCGAGAACCCGAAGAACCTGAAGTTCAAGGAGCTTGAGTCGGCCATGCTGGCGCGTGTGCTGGACCAGGTCGACCTGGACATGATCAACACCAACTACGCGCTGGAAGCTGGCCTGAACCCGGCCAAGGATGCGTTGGTGATCGAGGGTAGCGACTCGCCGTACGTGAACTTCCTGGTGGCCCGCCCGGACAACAAGAACAGCGAGGCTATGCAGAAGCTGGCCAAGGCCCTGACCAGCCCTGAGGTCAAGGAATTCATCGCCAAGAAGTACAGCGGTGCGGTGCTGCCGGCGTTCTGATTCGCCTGCTTAACCCTTGCATGAAAAACGCCGACGCATTCGCGTCGGCGTTTTTTTGGGGGGTGGCACAACGCTCAGCGTTGGCTACCCAATGCCCGGCTCAATGCCAGCAGCCACAGCAGTTGTTCGTTGGAGTCAGTCGGGAAGGGGCTTTTCATCGTTATCGTCCTTGTAGTGTGATGGCCGTGCGGATCGCAGTCTGAAGCTGTTGGAGAAGCCGACCCGAAGAAAAGTTTCCATCACTCTGTGGGGACCAGACGCAAGGTAGTGTGGGCCGGTATCACCCCCATTTGGGCGCGCTGATACTGCCCCTCGATATAGCCTTCAGCCTGATCCGAATAGTGCCGATCGAACGGCACACCACTCTGCCCGACCGGGTTGCTGGTCAACGCCTGCCCAGCGTCGGCGAAATCGATCAACCGCCGCGTCGAAGGTCCATACGTCACCGGCCACGGCGCAGGCCCGATTTTCGCCGACAGGTTGTTGGGCACCTCATGGGTACCCGGCGCGGCAAACGGGCCGACGTTGAACAGCAGGTTCAACGGCTTTTTAACACCCAGTGGATGGTTGTGCGTCAGGGTATGCGCCTTGCCCCATTGCCAGCTGGCCGGGTCTTTGCCAAAGGTTGCGCGCAGGTGCCCGAGGGTTTGCTGCCAGGCGATGCGCACGATGGCGGTGCGGTCGGTACGTTGGTTGGCGCCGCGCGTGTTCCACCACGGTGATTGCGCGTCCGCCGCCAAGCGGGGCAGGGCAGAGTCGATGGTGCGGGTACTGATGAGCACCGGGAACCAGGTATCGCCCAGCTCGTCATGCAGCGCGGCATGTGCCAACTGGTAGAGAAACTGGTTGAACAGTGTGGCGCTGGTCGAGTCCAGCGGGTGATCTCCGCGCCAGGCGGCCAGTTGCTCTACCAGCTCCTTTTCCTCATCGCCCTGGGCGATGTCGCGCAGGGTCGCAAGCAGGGGCGCCAGGGTGCGTGGGCCGTAGTCGTTGGCGGTGTCCAGTTGCAGCGCCTGGCTGTTCTCGGTATCCCATTTCATTTGCGGGTTTGCCAGGTGGCGGTCCAGCTGGCGGCCCCGGTCCGGCAAGTTGTAGTAGCCCGGTATCGGCACCGCTGCTGGCGGCTGGTAGTTCGCTGAAACGATGTAACCGCTGGCCGGGTTTTCCTGCTGTGGGTTGACGCTGAAAGGGTAGAAACCCAGCTTGTCGGCCTGGTGGCTCGCGCCATCGAGGATGAACGACGGGTTGACGCCATCCGGGCGGATCGGCAGTTGCGCCGCAGCCCACCAACCGATATCGCCACCTGCACTGGCCCAGACGAAGTTGAGCCCCGGCGCCTGAACCTTGGCCGCCGCCTCGCGCATCTTGGCAAGGGAGTCGGCACGGTTGAGCTGATAGAAGCCTTCGAGGATCGGATTCTCGGTTTCCAGGAAGGCCCACCACATCGCGATTGGCGTCGTGCCGGCGGTCGCGCCCAGCACGTCGTTGACGATCGGCCCGTGGGGTGAGCGGCGCAGGCTGATGCTGACCGGCTGCTCGCCTTTGACGGCGATTTTCTGCTCAGTCTTTTCCAGTGTTCGCCACTGGCCCTCGACCATGACCTGATCGCTGTTGGCCGGGTTGGTCTTTTCCGCAATCAGGTCGACATCGTCGTTCTGGAACATGGTCAGGCTCCAGCCGAAGTCGCGATTGTGACCGAGCAGCGCGAACGGGTTCAGCGCCTGGAAGTAGCCGTACAGGTTGAACCCTGGCGCCGACAGCTCGGCCTCGTACCAGACGGCCGGCACCGCGAAGCTGATGTGCGGGTCGCCGGCCAGCAGCGGCTTGCCGCTGCGGGTACGGCCGCCGGCCACTGCCCAGGCATTGCTGCCTTCGAATTGGGGAATGCCGGCATCGCCAAGGGCTTGGTGGCTGAGGCGGGCGAGGGTTTCAAGGCCCTGCCAGTCCTGCGCCGCCAGCGGGGTCCCCAGCGCGCCGTCAGGTTGCCAGTCGAGGTCGAAAATCTCCAGGTACTGCGGCCCGAGCTGGTCGCGGATGTAGGTCAAGGCAGGCTCGGTGCGGAACGCGGCGGCAAAACTGTAGGCCAGGTAGCCGGCAATGCTCAGGGTGTCTTCAGCGGTGAACGGTCTGGGCGTTATGCCTATAAGGTCAAACTCCATGGGTTTGGGGTGGCTCGCCTGCCAGGCGTTGATGCCATCGAGGTAGGCTTGCAAGGCCTTCCATGCGGGGGATTGATGGTCCAGGCGCTGAACCATCAGCGCCGCCTGATCACGGATGCGCAGGCTGCGGAACAGGGTATCGGTGGCCAGCAGCTTGTCGCCCAGCACCTCGGCCAGTTCACCGCGGGCCAGGCGGCGCATGATTTCCATCTGGAACAATCGGTCCTGGGCATGCACGTAGCCGAGGGCGCGGTACAAGTCTGCTTCGTTCTGCGCCTGCAGGTGCGGCACGCCGCGGGTGTCATAGCGCACACTGACCGGAGCCTGCAGGCCGGCTACCGCTACCTCGCCGTCACGCTGCGGCAGTTTGCCGTGCACGTACCAGTAACCGGCACCGGCGGCCACGGCCACTACCACGGCCAAAAGGGTCAGGCTGCGCTTCATTGAAGCTCCTTGTGCATTCGAGCGGGAATTGTGGTCCGATCTTCGGCGGATTCGCGCAAAGAGCATAGCCCTCGACAGGAGTTTCCATGTCCCTCAGCGAAAAACAGAAAATGCTCAGCGGCCAGCCCTACCACGCCGGCTGCCCCGAACTACAGGCTGAGCAAATCGCCAGCAAGCACTGGATGCAGCGCTACAACACCAGCTTCGAGTTGCTTAACGAAGCCCGTAACGGCCTGCTTGCCGAGCACTTCGGCCATGTGGGCGAAGGCACGGTCATCCGCCCGCCGTTCTATTGCGACTACGGCTACAACATCAGTGTCGGCCGCAATACCTTCATGAATTTCAACTGCGTGATCCTGGACGTGCTGCCGGTACGTATCGGCGATGATTGCCAGATTGGGCCGGCGGTGCAGATCTACACCGCCGATCACCCGCTCGACCCTGAACTGCGGCGTACCGGGCTGGAGAGCGGACGGCCGGTGACCATCGGCAACAATGTGTGGATCGGTGGTGCGGCAATCATCCTGCCTGGAGTGACCATTGGCGATAACGCAGTGGTTGGTGCGGGCAGTGTGGTGACCCGCGATGTGCCGGCAGGCGCGGTGGTGGTCGGTAACCCGGCGCGCGTGCGTCAGCCGGCCCAAGGGCAATAGCAGCCGACGGCCAGCGTGTTCGATGCGGTGATGTGGCGGCCATCGAGCAGGGCCTTGAGGATC
The DNA here is from genome assembly GCF_015751845.1 of Pseudomonas sp. M2. Classification (NCBI taxonomy): domain Bacteria; kingdom Pseudomonadati; phylum Pseudomonadota; class Gammaproteobacteria; order Pseudomonadales; family Pseudomonadaceae; genus Pseudomonas; species Pseudomonas sp. M2. The sequence goes on along the minus strand of NZ_JADOUD010000001.1, from coordinate 2,097,724 downwards.
GGCTCGATGAAGCTGTTGCTGGCGTTGCACACCGCGCCTTCGCTGTAGGGGCCGAAGTACGCGAGGTTGCCTTGGCGGTCCCAGATCGCTACGGCCGGAGAGGCGGGCAGGTTTTCGCTGCCCGGCAGGTGGGTGATGGGTTGCAGGCGGGTGAGGCTTGCCGGCATCTGGCCATGGCTGCCCGGCTTTTGCACGACGTGGAAGGCCACGCCCTTGTCTGCGAAATGGCTGACCAGGTCACCCAGGTGCTGCTGGTTGCCGACATTGCACGGGCAGGTCGGGTCCCAGAAGTGCACTACGCGAACCGGGCCGGGGCCGGCGAGCTCTGCGGGCAGGCGCAGCTGGCTGCCGTCGAACAGCGTGGTCTGGCTTTCGAACGGGCGCAGGTAGCGGGACTGAAAGCTGTCGTATGCCCACCAGAGCACGGCGGCGCATGACAGTAATGCAATGGCTGAAAATATCGGCTTGATCGTTCGAGTTTTCATGGCACATCCGCAGCCTTTGGAGGAGCGGTCTTGTTGATTGAAAAAGTGGCCAAGCTTGCCACGGCGCAGCCAAGAGCTGAATATCCCGGATCAATACTCGCTTCGCTGTGGATGTACCCGATGCCTGCCGCTTTTCACCCCGACCGCCTGCGCGTCAGCCTCGCGCCCCTGGGCAAACGCCAACCCTTGTCCGTTCAGGCGCAGGATTATCAGCGTTTCTACGGCCTGAACCTGCCGGCGCAGAGCTGGCTGGGCGGTTTTCAGGCAGCGGGTTTCGAGCTGGTGGGGCAGGTCTGGCTACCTTCGCAGCCCGTGGCGACAGTGTTTGTGCTGCATGGCTATTACGACCACATGGGCCTCTACCGCCACGTGATCGAATGGGCACTGAAACAGGGTTATGCAGTGATCAGCTGCGACCTGCCTGGCCATGGCCTGTCCAGTGGCGAGCGCGCCAGCATCACTGATTTCGCACTCTATCAGCAGGTGCTCGATGCCCTGTTCGAGCAGGCGCGCGGCCTTGCTTTACCGCACCCGTGGCACCTGTGCGGGCAAAGCACTGGCGGTGCCATCGCCGTCGATCATCTGTTGCATCAGGGGGTACAGAGCCCGGTTGATGGCCAAGTGATCCTGCTTGCGCCGCTCGTGCGCCCGCGCGCCTGGCTGTGGTCGAAACTCAGTTATCGGGTGTTGCGTCACTTCGTCAATGGCATTGAGCGGCGTTTCAGCGAAAACAGCAACGACCCGACGTTCCTGCCGTTCCTGGAGGCCGACCCGCTGCAGCCTCGGCGCCTGCCGACAGCCTGGGTCGGCGCGCTGATGGCCTGGGTCAAGCGGATCGAGGCCGCGCCGTGCAGCCCGCGGCGGCCGTTGATCGTGCAGGGGCAGGCCGATGGCACAGTGGACTGGCCCTACAACCTCGAAGTGCTCAAGGCCAAGTTTGCCGAGCCACAAATCCTGCTGCTGCCCGAAGCCCGTCACCACCTGGCCAACGAACTGCCGGGCATCCGCCAGCGCTATTTCGACTTCATCGACCAGCGCTTGGGCTGATCACTTGAGGTTCGCGCCGCTCTGGCCGACTGCCAGGCCGGCGCGCACGGCTGCCACGGCGGCCTGGTAGTACGCTTTGCCTTGGGGGGACTCGGCGAAGGTGGCGAACTCTTCCAGCTCGGCGTCGGACAGGTCGCGGTAGACGTAAAGCAACGTATTGTTGAGGTCTTCGCCAATCTGGTTCATCAGCCGCTGGCGCTGGCCATCGAGCAGGCCCTGGGCCTGGCCACCGCCGAACAGGCCGGGGATCATCGAGCTAAGGCTGTCGGCCGCCACACCGGCTATCGCCAGGCTAACCTCGGCACCGGCTTCGCGGGCCGGAAGGGCCTGAGCCAGGTGCCCGATGATCAGCAGACGGTTGTCGCTGGCCTGAATTTTCGGCAAGCCCTTGGCGTGCTTGGCCAACTGGTCCTTGCGCGTGGCCAGCAGTTCGGCGGCGACGATCTTGCGCCCCAGCGGTGACTGGAAAAAGGCCAGCGCCGGCGCAGGGTCGGGCAGGGCGCTGCGCAATTGCGCCTGGGCACGGCGGTCCATGGCCTCGGCCTGGAAGCGCTGGTTGCTGTTACTGACCAGCGCCTGGTAAACCGCAGGCGGCAGGCTGTTGCGATAGCGCTGCTGGGCGGCGCTCACGGCATCATTGAAATGGGCGCGCTGGTCGGGCCAGCCGGCGGCCTTGTACAGCTGATCGAGGCTGTCTGCCCAGACCGGCATGGTGCAGATCATCAGCAGAATCAGGGAAAACAGACGGCGCATTCAGGACTCCTGTCGGCAGGTGGCTATTGTCCTTGGCTCGGCGCCGGTTTGTCGAGATAGCGGAGTGTTTCTCGGCCAAGTGGCGCTGTGCGAGTGCAGGGCTAATGGATATGATGCGCGCCATGCATATCTCCCCTGAACACCCGATGCTTGCGGCCGTCGTTGACGATCTGGCCACCCATGGCTGGTCGCAGCAGGCCCTTTTCCTGCCGGCCGAGCTGGTGCGTGCGCTTGCGGCCGAGTGTCGGCGCCGTGATGCCGAAGGCCAGCTCAACCCTGCCGGGGTGGGGCGCGGTGTGGCCCAGGAGGTGCGCGAGGCGATCCGTGGCGACCAGATCCAGTGGATCGACCCGGGGCAGGCCGAGGCTTGCGACAAATACCTGGAAGCCATGGACCAGCTGCGCCTGGCCATCAACCAGGGCCTGTTCCTGGGCCTTGAAGACTTCGAGTGTCACTTCGCCCTGTACCCGGCAGGTGCGTTCTACCGTCGCCACCTGGACCGTTTTCGCGACGACGACCGGCGCATGGTCTCGGCTGTGCTCTACCTCAACGAAGACTGGCAGCCGCAGGATGGTGGCCAGTTGCGCATGTTCCTGGCTGACGCTGTCGAGCATGACGTGCAGCCCGTGGCCGGCTGCCTGGTGGTGTTTCTGTCGGGTGAAGTGCCTCACGAAGTCCTGCCTGCGGGGCGTGAGCGGCTTTCGTTGACGGGTTGGTTCCGGCGCCGTGGCAATGACCCGTTCTGACCCGCCCAAGGTACTGGTCAGCGCCTGCCTGCTGGGGCAGCCGGTGCGTTATGACGGGCGGGCCAGCGGCCATCCTGATCTGTTGCAGCGCTGGCAGGCTGAAGGGCGTGTGGTGCCGTTGTGCCCGGAGGTGGCCGGTGGCCTGCCCACACCGCGCCCGCCCGCGGAGATCCCGGGCGGGCAGGGTGGCGATGTGCTCGATGGGGCAGCGCAGGTGCTGACGGTGAAGGGCGAGGACGTAAGCGCGGCATTTCTTGCCGGTGCGCACCAGGCGCTGGCACTGGTGCGTCGGCATGGCATCCGGGTCGCGGTGCTCAAGGCGGGCAGCCCTTCGTGTGGCAACCGCTTGACCTACGATGGCACGTTCGCAGGGGTGAAGGTGCCGGGGCAAGGGGTTACCACTGCACTGCTGCAGCGGGAGGGGGTACTGGTGTTCAGTGAGCTGGAGCTGGAAGAGGCCCAGCGAGCGCTGGCTGGGCTGTCAGCGTAGTCTGGTGATGGCCTTTCGCGGGGTTAGCCGCGTAAAGGCTGGTGCAGGCAATAAATGACTCACTGCCCGGTAGCCGTCTCCGGCACACCTTTGAACCACTTCTGCTCAAGCTCCGCTGTACGGCCGCTGTCCTTGAGGCGCTGCAGCGCGTTGTTCACCGCGCTCTCGAACGCCGGGTTGTCTTTCTGGAACGGGATGACCAGTTTCCTCTCGCCAAAAGGCTGGCTCAGATCAAACGGCGTATCGGCCTTGGGAGCATTGTCCGATGGGGTCAGGGTGATGTCGTATTTGCCACTTTCAACACCCGGCAGTATCTCGGCCACAGGCGTTTCAATGAACTCGACACGCAGGTCCAGTTGTTTGGCCAGCTCTTGGCCGAATTCGATTTCAAAGCCCGTCAGATGCTCGTTTTCCTTGAAGGCATACGGCGAGTTGTCGGCCTGTACGGCAATGCGCAGTTCGCCCCGGTCGGCGATTTCGTCTATCAGCTCGGCTTGAGCCAATGGCGTGATCAGTACTGCCAGCAGTACACCCATGGTCGAACGCATCTAATGCCCCTTTTCTTTGGCAAATGAATAACTGTCGCCACGACTTTCTTCCTCGTCGTGGTCGAGCGCAGCCTATGACCTTGAAGCCTTGGCGATGTTTAACCCTAACTGAATTTTTTCTCTTTGTGGGCTATGGTGAGCTTCCGCTGCCGTTCGTTTGCAGGTGGCGGTCAATGAGTGAATCACAGGAGAAGTGAATGAACAGCCTATTTTCGCGTGCTGCCGTAGCCGGTCTGCTGATGGGGGCCTCGGTACTGGCCAGCGCTGCGGATGCGCTGAAGAGCCAGGAGCCGCCCAAGGATGCCAAGGTCTTCATCGTTTCCCCCGCCGATGGCGCAACGGTCGACAAGACCTTTACCGTCAAGTTTGGCATCGAAGGCATGGGGCTCAAGCCTGCGGGTGACCAGACCCCGCACACGGGCCACCACCACCTGCTGGTAGATGTGGACAAGGAGCCTGCAGCCGATCAGCCACTGCCGACCAGCCTGATGCCGGAAGGCGGCGCGGCGTTACCAGCCGGCCCGCAGGTGCTGCACTTCGGCAAGGCCCAGACCGAAACCACCCTCACCCTGACGCCGGGCAAGCACACCCTGCAGCTGGTGCTGGGTGACCAGTATCACGTGCCGTTCAAGCCAAGCGTTGAGTCGAAGAAGATCACGGTTGAAGTGAAGTAAGCCGAGCCATCACGCAGCCCTTAAGCTGGCAAGTCGATCCCCACTGGCATCGTTGGGTGAGCTGGCTTGTTGGCGAAACAAAAAAGGGAGGCCACCAAGGCCTCCCTTTTTCATACCGCAATCAAGCTCAGAACAGTACGCGCGAGCGGATGGTGCCCTTGACGTGCTGCAGCTTCTCTTGCGCAAGGTCCGAGTACTCGGCGTCAACGTCGATTACCACGTAACCCACTTTCTCGTTGGTCTGCAGGAACTGACCGGAGATGTTGATACCGTTCTCGGCAAAGACTTTGTTGATCTCGCTGAGCACGCCCGGAATGTTTTCGTGGATGTGCAGCAGGCGGTGCTTGCCCGGGTGTGCCGGCAGGGCGACTTCAGGGAAGTTGACCGACGATACCGAGGTGCCGTTGTCGCTGTACTTGACCAGTTTCTCGGCCACTTCCAGGCCGATGTTGGCCTGGGCCTCGGCGGTGGAGCCGCCGATGTGCGGGGTCAGGATCACGTTGTCCAGGCCGCGCAGCGGGCTTTCGAACTCTTCGTCGTTGGAGCGTGGCTCGACCGGGAACACGTCGATGGCGGCGCCGATCAGGTGCTTGTCCTTGATGGCTGCGGCCAGGTGGTCCAGTTCTACCACGGTGCCACGGGCGGCGTTGATCAGGATCGAGCCCTTCTTCATCGCGCGGATTTCTTTCTCACCGATCATCCACTGGGTGGATGGCAGCTCAGGCACGTGCAGCGAGACGATGTCGGCCAGGCCCAGCAGTTCGTGCAGGCTGGTGACTTGTACTGCGTTGCCCAGCGGCAGCTTGGTCAGCGGGTCGTAGAAGTAGACCTGCATGCCCAGGCTCTCGGCCAGTACCGACAGCTGGGTACCGATCGAGCCATAGCCGACGATGCCCAGCTTCTTGCCGCGGATTTCGAACGAGTTGGCCGCGCTCTTGATCCAGCCGCCACGGTGGCAGGAGGCGTTTTTCTCGGGGATGCCGCGCAACAGCAGGATGGCTTCGGCCAGTACCAGTTCCGCCACCGAACGGGTGTTGGAGTATGGCGCGTTGAACACGGCAATGCCGCGCTCGCGTGCAGCGTCCAGGTCGACCTGGTTGGTGCCGATGCAGAAGCAACCGACGGCGACCAGTTTCTTGGCACAGTCGAAGATCTCTTCGGTCAGCTGGGTACGCGAACGGATGCCGATGAAGTGGGCATCAGCGATCTTTTCCTTGAGTTCTGCTTCCGGCAGCGAGCCAGTGAGGTACTCGATGTTGGTGTACCCGGCGGCCTTGAGGGTATCCACCGCGTTCTGGTGCACACCTTCAAGAAGAAGGAACCTGATCTTGCTCTTGTCGAGAGAAGTCTTGCTCATCTGCGTAAACCTGTATCCCGGAGAAAAAATGGCGAGAAGTGATGCTAGGCGCAGCGCGGGCCTTAGCACGAACAGCGGGGGCGCTATGCTAGCATACGCGACACAATCTGAGCTTATCCCGACAGGTGAAGAGTACTCAGGGTGACTATGAATAAGTCGAGAGTTCCGGCGATGACGCACCCCGCGGTAATTGATGAACTGATGACCTTGGTAGACCCTGGCAAGGTCCTGACCGATGCCGCTTCCCTGGAAGCGTACGGCAAGGATTGGACCAAGCATTTTCCGCCCGCGCCCACTGCCATCGTGTTCCCCAAAAGCGTGGAACAGGTTCAGGCCATCGTTGGCTGGGCCAATCGCCATCAGGTGGCGCTGGTGCCTTCCGGCGGTCGGACCGGGCTCTCCGCCGGTGCGGTGGCAGCCAATGGTGAAGTGGTAGTCGCCTTCGACTACATGAACCAGATTCTCGATTTCAATGCCTTCGACCGCACGGTGGTCTGCCAGCCAGGGGTCATCACTCGCCAGCTGCAGGCATTCGCCGAAGAACAGGGGCTTTATTACCCGGTGGATTTCGCCTCGAGTGGCTCCAGCCAGATCGGCGGCAACATCGGCACAAACGCCGGCGGCATCAAGGTCATTCGCTACGGCATGACCCGTAACTGGGTTGCCGGCCTGAAAGTTGTCACTGGCAAGGGCGAGCTGCTCGAGCTGAACAAGGACCTCATCAAGAACGCCACGGGCTATGACCTGCGCCAGTTGTTCATCGGCGCCGAAGGTACCCTGGGCTTCGTGGTCGAGGCCACCATGCGCCTGGACCGCGCCCCGCGCAACCTCACTGCGATGGTGCTGGGCACGCCGGACTTCGATTCGATCATGCCGGTGTTGCATGCCTTCCAGGGCAAGCTTGACCTCACGGCATTCGAGTTCTTTTCCGACAAGGGCCTGGCCAAGATCATGGCACGTGGCGATGTGCCTGCGCCGTTCGCCACCGACTGCCCGTTCTATGCCCTGCTGGAGTTCGAGGCCAGTACCGAGGAGGTGGCCAACGATGCGCTGGCCACCTTCGAGCACTGCGTCGAGCAAGGCTGGGTACTGGACGGGGTTATGAGCCAGAGCGAAGCTCAGTTGAGAAACCTCTGGAAGCTGCGCGAGTACCTGTCCGAAACCATCTCCCACTGGACGCCGTACAAGAACGATATCTCTGTCACGGTTTCCAAGGTGCCGGCGTTCCTGCGCGACATCGATGCCATCGTCAGCGAGCACTATCCCGACTATGAGGTGGTCTGGTACGGGCACATCGGCGACGGCAACCTGCACCTGAACATCCTCAAGCCCGAGTCCATGAGCAAAGACGATTTCTTCGCTTCATGCACCAAGGTCAACAAGTGGGTGTTCGAGATCGTCCAGCGCTATAACGGCTCGATCTCCGCCGAGCACGGTGTGGGCATGACCAAGCGCGATTACCTTGGCTATAGCCGCTCACCACAGGAAATCGCCTGCATGAAGGCGATAAAGGCCGTCTTCGACCCTAACGGCATCATGAATCCGGGTAAGATCTTCGCTCCTGAATAAAAGCAGTAATCAAAGGAGTCGGCCATGAGTTACCAGCACCAGTACGTAGACGGCACCCGTATCCACTTCCCGCTGGGCAAGGTGGTGTGCGTTGGCCGCAACTATGCCGAGCACGCCAAGGAACTGGGCAATCCCATTCCGACCGAGCCGTTGCTGTTCATCAAGCCGGGCAGTTGCGTGGTGCCGCTGGAGGGTGGTTTCAAGATTCCTACCGACCGTGGTTCGGTGCATTACGAAGCCGAAATCGCGGTGTTGCTGGGCAAGCCGCTGTCGGCACATCCATCTGAAGAGGAAGTGCTGGATGCCATCTCCGGCTTTGCCCCGGCGCTGGACCTGACCCTGCGTGACGTGCAGGCCAAGCTCAAGGAAAAGGGCATGCCGTGGGAGACCTGCAAGAGCTTCGACGGTGCCTGCGTACTGCCGCCTTTCGTCGCTGCCGGCACGTTCGAAGACCTGGCCGACATCCCGGTGCGCCTGACCATCAATGGTGACGTTCGCCAGGACGGTAACAGCGCGATGATGCTCAACCCGATCGTGCCGATCATCCAGCACATGGCCTCGCACTTTTCGCTGCTGCCGGGGGATGTGATCCTGACCGGTACCCCGGCTGGCGTCGGCCCCTTCGAAGTGGGTGATGAGCTGGTGCTGGAGTTGCCGGGCGTGAGCCGCTTCGAAAGCCGGGTACTCTGAGCAGAGACTGTGTCGCCCGCGAAGCGGGCGACGCGATTTACCGTTTTTTTCACAACCTATCTGGATAATGCGCGAATCTCCGCCTATTTACCCAGGAATACTCTGTATGGCCCTGTCTTCCAGCGCTCCCGTATCCACCAAGCGTCGCTTCTACCTGCGCTGGCCGTTCGGCCTGGCTGTGGCTGCGGTGATCGGCTATGGCGTGGCCGTGGCGATGCACTGGGATGACCGTGGCCGACTGTGGGTCCAGGAAGGCTTCGAGAGCAGCGCCGAGCGCAGCGAAAGCGTCTGGTTGCCGGACTATAAGGTCGATATCGATGCCAAGCCTATGCCGGGCATGGAAGATGATGAAGCCTCGGACGTAGCATTCAATCCGCATACCCGCACGTTGTTTGTGGTCATGGGCAAGAACCCGTTCCTGGTCGAGCTGAGCCTGGATGGTGATGTGCTGAGGCAGATCCCCTTGCAGGGGTGGAACAACCCCGAAGGGGTTGCCGTGCTGGAGGATGGCCGCTTGGCCATTACCGATGAACGTCTGCACGACCTGACCGTGGTCAAGGTGGACGCCCAAACCAAGTCGCTGAACCATGCAGATTTTCAGAGCCACGACCTGGGCGAGTCGGTGAAAAGCAACAAGGGCTTCGAGGCCGTGGCATGGGACCCGATGGGCCAGCGTCTGGTGATCGGCGAGGAGCGGCCGCCAAAGCTGTATACCTGGAGCACCGATGGGCGCAGCCCGCTCAAAGGTGACAAGCAGCCGCTGGCCAGCAACGAACTCGACCTGCGCAACCTCTCAGGCTTGGGTGTCGACCCGCGTACGGGCCATCTGTTGGTGCTGTCGGCGGACTCCAACATGCTGCTGGAGCTCGACGAGCAAGGTCAGCAGGTGAGTTTCATGACCTTGCTGGGCGGTTTCAACGGCCTCAAGGACACCATTCCGCGTGCTGAAGGGGTGGCGATGGACGATCAGGGCAACCTGTACATGGTCAGTGAGCCGGCGCTGTTCTATCGATTCAAGAAAAACTGACGGCCATTTCAGATTTTTCGCATGCTGGCATTAAGCTTTACTTCAGTTGTTCGTGGTTAGATTCGTCATCCTCAAACCGAGTCTGCCCTATGCGTCGCTATGTTCGTCTGCCCCTGGTCCTGGCTGTCATTGGCCTGCTCGCCGTGCTCTTGCTGGGCGTGGCGGAGCAGCAGTTCCGTTTGCTCGAGCGTGGCTGGTTCAACTTCAAGACCTGGTGGCAGCCCGCTGAGCAAAGCATGGGCCTGGATCGCTATCGGGTAGTGACCGAGGCGCAGCCTATAGACGGGCTGGACGATGATGTTTCGGCACTGACTTACGACCCCGACCGCAAGACCCTGTTCACGGTGACCAACAAGCGGTCCGAACTGATCGAGTTGTCCCTCGACGGTCGTATCCTGCGGCGGGTGCCGTTGACCGGTTTCGGCGACCCCGAGGCGGTCGAATACGTAGGGCCCAACAGTTACGTGATCACCGATGAGCGCCAGCAACGGCTGATTCGCGTGCGCCTTGAGGACGACACGATGTTCCTGGATGCCCACGATGCCGAGCAGTTGAGCCTTGGTATCGGCCTGAACGGCAACAAGGGGTTCGAGGGGCTTGCCTACGACTCGGCGGGCAAACGCCTGTTCGTGGCCAAGGAGCGAGACCCGATGGTGATCTACGAAATTCACGGGTTTCCCCATGAAAACCCGGAGCAGCCCTATGCAGTGCATGTGGTGCAGGACCGCAAGCGCGATGCGCGGCTGTTCGTCAGGGATCTGTCGAGCCTGCAGTTCGACGAGCGCAGCGGGCATCTGCTGGCACTGTCGGATGAATCACGCCTGGTGCTGGAGTTGGATGTGAAAGGTAAACCGTTGAGCACGCTGTCGCTGCGCAAGGGGTACCAGGGGCTCAAGCAGACGGTGCCGCAGGCGGAGGGGATTGCCATGGATGAAGCGGGGACCATTTATCTGGTCAGTGAGCCGAACCTGTTCTATGTGTTCAAACAGCCCACGGATTGACTGGGCTTTTGAGCGTAATTGCCGGCAGGCCGCCTCCCACGCGGTCACCACTGCTGTGGATTGCCTGGGGGAGCCAGCTTGCCGGCAATGGCATCACTCGGCTTTCAGGCTCTTCACGCCTTCCGGGGTGCCCAGCAACAGCAAGTCTGCCGGCCGTGCGGCAAACAGGCCATTGGTCACCACGCCGACGATCGCATTGATCTGCGCTTCCAGCTCTACGGGGTTGGTGATCTGCAGGTTGTACACATCCAGGATCACGTTGCCGTTATCGGTGACCACACCCTCACGGTACACCGGGTCGCCACCCAGCTTGACCAGTTGGCGCGCCACGTGGCTGCGGGCCATCGGGATCACTTCGACCGGCAGCGGGAAGGCGCCCAGCACCGGCACCAGCTTGCTGGCATCGGCGATGCAGATGAAGGTCTTGGCCACTGCCGCGACGATTTTTTCGCGCGTCAGTGCCGCGCCACCGCCTTTGATCAGGTTCAGGTGTGCATCGCTCTCGTCGGCGCCGTCGACATAGAACTCCAGCTCGCTGACGCTGTTCAGCTCATAGACCGGGATGCCATGGCCCTTCAGACGCTGTGCCGTGGCCTCGGAGCTGGCGACCGCGCCGTCGAAGGCAGTCTTGTGCTGGGCCAGGGCGTCAATGAAAAAGTTGGCAGTCGAACCGGTGCCGACGCCGACGACGCTCTTTTCATCCAGCTTGGGCAGAATGAAGTCGACAGCGGCCTGGGCGACGGCCTGTTTGAGTTGGTCCTGGGTCATGCGGGCTCCGGAAAGGGGCAGGGCGGTAATGAAAGGAGGCTAGTATAACGGCTCGGGCGGCTTTGCTGTGGTCGCCCGACGTAGCGCTGGGGTAGACTCGCAGCCCTTGTCCCGCGGCCAGTGATGCTTTCCCGATGCTCGAACAGTACGTCAAGAAGATCCTCACCTCGCGCGTCTACGACGTCGCTGTCGAAACCCCGCTGCACAGCGCCGGGCAACTGAGCAAGCGCCTGGGCAACCAGATTCTGCTCAAGCGTGAAGACCTGCAGCCGGTGTTCTCCTTCAAGATCCGTGGGGCGTACAACAAGCTGGCGCAACTGAGCCCGGAAGAACTGGCCCGCGGCGTGGTCACCGCCTCGGCCGGCAACCATGCACAGGGGCTGGCCCTGGCAGCCCGCGAGCTGGGCATCAAGGCCACCATCGTGATGCCCAAGACCACCCCGGAGATCAAGATCGAAGGCGTACGCTCGCGTGGCGGCAAGGTGGTATTGCATGGCGACTCGTTCCCCGAGGCGCTGGCCTACTCGCTGAAACTGGTCGATGAGAAGGGCTTCGTCTATATCCACCCTTATGACGACCCGCACACCATTGCCGGGCAAGGCACCGTGGCCATGGAAATCCTGCGCCAGCACCCAGGCCGGCTGGATGCGATCTTCGTGCCGGTGGGCGGCGGTGGGCTGATCGCCGGCATCGCCGCCTACGTGAAATACCTGCGCCCGGAAATCAAGGTGATTGGCGTCGAACCGGATGACTCCAATTGCCTGCAGGCAGCCATGGCCGCTGGCGAGCGCGTGGTGCTGCCGCAGGTTGGGCTGTTCGCCGATGGCGTGGCCGTGGCCCAGATCGGTCAGCATACCTTCGACATCTGCCGCTTGCATGTGGATGAAGTGATCACCGTCAGCACTGACGAGATCTGTGCAGCAATCAAGGATATCTACGACGATACCCGCTCGATCACCGAACCTGCAGGTGCCTTGGGTGTCGCTGGCATCAAGAAGTATGTGGAGCTCAACGGCGTCAGCGGGCAAACGCTGGTGGCTATCGACTCGGGCGCCAACGTCAACTTCGACCGCCTGCGTCACGTCGCCGAGCGTGCCGAGCTGGGCGAGAAGCGCGAAGCGATCATCGCCGTGACCATCCCCGAGCGGCCGGGCAGCTTCAAGGCGTTCTGCGAGGCCATCGGCAAGCGCCAGATCACCGAATTCAACTACCGCAAGCACACATCCGACGAAGCCCATATCTTCGTTGGCGTGCAGACCCATCCGGAGAACGACCCACGCGCTGCGTTGGTGCAGCAACTGACCGAGCAGGGTTTCCCTGTTACCGACCTGACTGACAACGAACTGGCCAAGATGCACATCCGCCACATGGTGGGTGGCCATTCGGCCGGTGCACGCGACGAGATCGTGCTGCGCTTCGAGTTCCCTGAGCGGCCGGGGGCGCTGTTCAACTTCCTCAACAAGCTGGGCGGGCGCTGGAACATCTCGATGTTCCACTACCGCAACCACGGCGCCGCCGACGGGCGTGTGGTGGCCGGGTTGCAGGTGCCGGAGGACGAACGCCACCTGGTGCCGGCGGCGCTGGCCAAGATTGGGTATCCGTACTGGGATGAGACCGACAATCCCGCTTACCGGCTCTTCCTGGGTTGAGCGACTAAGCTTGGCTAACCCTCCAAGGATGTGAAGACATGGAACACCTGACCACCCTCAAGGCCCTGCACCTCATTGCCACCGCCCTGTTATTGCTGGGCGCACTGGGCTTGGCGATCTGGACCGTGCGCGCCCGGCGCCAAGGCGACGCCCAGGCTTATGGCAAGCTGCTGCGTCGGCCTTTGGTGTTCGTCTGGCTGGTGATGGGCGTGAGCCTGCTGAGCATGCCGTTCACCGGTTGGTGGCTGGTTCACCTGGTGGGTTGGCCGCTGGGGCAGACCTGGGTGCTGGCGTCCAGCGTCATCTATACCCTCGGTGCGTTCGCCGCGTGGTGGCTGCTGGTGCGTCTGAACCGGCTGCGCAAGGCTGAGGCGGTGGGTTTGCGGTTTACCCTGGCCCTGGCGGTCTTCAGCGGTGTCTGCTTCCTGTCCATCGCCGGGTTGATGGGCGCCAAGCCGGTCTGAAGCTGGCCGGGCCGCTCTGCAGCCCATCGCCGGCGAGCCAGCTACATACCTTGTGCGCTTGCCAGCGATGGGGCGCAAGGCGGCCCCAAAAAGGCTCAGTCCCTAAGCGAAATCACCGGCCACCCGCGCCGCTCAGCCTCAGCCTGCAGGTTAGGGTCCGGGTCCACCGCGACAGCATGTGACACCCGCTGCAACAGCGGCAAGTCATTCATCGAGTCGCTATAGAAGTAGCTGTCTTGCAGGTCGAACCCGTTCTCCAGCATCCAGCGTTCCAGCCTCGTCACCTTGCCTTCACGGAAGCACGGTATATCGGTACTGCGCCCGGTATAGCGGCCATCGCGTGTTTCGCATTCGGTCGCCAATAGCGTGCGAACGCCCAGGCGGCGGGCAATCGGCGCGGTGACGAAACGGTTGGTGGCGGTGATGATTACCAGTTGGTCGCCTGCCTCACGGTGTTGCTGCAGCAGGGCCAGGGCCTTGGGCAGGATGATCGGCTCGATGCAGTCGCGCATGAATTCGCGGTGCCATTGGTCGAGCTGGGCGGGTTCGGTGGCTGCGAGGATTTCCATGGAAAAGGCCAGGTAGGCCTGCAGGTCGAGGGTGCCGTTCAGGTAATCCTGGTAGAAGGCATCGTTGCGTTGTTTGTACGCGATCGGGTCAAGAATCCCCCGTTCGCACAGGTAATCACCCCACGCGTGGTCACTGTCGCCACCGAGGAGGGTATTGTCCAGGTCGAATAAAGCCAGGCGCATTGCGGTTACTCGCGTCAGCCATAGGGAAGGCCCGCAGAATACGGAGTTTTCACCTCGCTGCACATAAGCGTGGCGGGCGCGTTGCTGCGCTCGCAGGCTTTGTGGAACAATGCGGTGACATGCGTTTGCGAGGTTGCTGCCGTGATCGACCCGGATGGTTTTCGCCCAAATGTCGGGATCATTCTCACGAATGATGCCGGGCAGGTGCTATGGGCTCGGCGGATCAACCAGGATGCCTGGCAATTCCCTCAGGGTGGTATCAACCCTGACGAGACGCCGGAAGATGCCCTGTACCGCGAGCTGAACGAAGAAGTTGGCCTTGAACGCGATGATGTGGAAATTCTTGCCTGCACCCGCGGCTGGTTGCGTTATCGTTTACCCCAGCGTCTGGTACGTACCCACAGCCAACCGCTGTGTATCGGCCAGAAGCAGAAATGGTTTTTGCTGCGCCTGGTGAGCAATGAGCAACGGGTGCGGATGGACCTGACCGGCAAGCCTGAATTCGATGGCTGGCGCTGGGTCAGCTATTGGTACCCGCTGGGCCAGGTGGTGACCTTCAAGCGTGAAGTGTATCGCCGCGCCCTGAAAGAGCTAGCACCGCGTCTTTTGACGCGCGACTGACGACGGAGTTCGACCCCGAGCCATGCTCAATACGCTGCGCAAGATCGTCCAGGAAGTGAACTCCGCCAAAGATCTCAAGACGGCGTTGGGGATCATTGTCTTGCGCGTCAAGGAGGCCATGGGCAGCCAGGTCTGCTCGGTCTACCTGCTCGACCCGGAAACCAACCGCTTCGTGTTGATGGCCAGCGAAGGCCTCAACAAGCGATCCATCGGCAAGGTCAGCATGGCCCCCAACGAAGGCCTGGTTGGTCTGGTCGGTACCCGGGAAGAGCCGCTGAACCTGGAAAACGCCGCTGATCACCCACGTTACCGCTACTTCGCTGAAACGGGCGAGGAGCGTTTCGCGTCCTTCCTGGGTGCACCGATCATCCACCACCGTCGTGTGGTCGGCGTGCTGGTCATTCAGCAGAAAGAACGCCGCCAGTTCGACGAGGGTGAAGAAGCTTTCCTGGTCACCATGAGCGCTCAACTCGCCGGGGTTATCGCTCACGCCGAGGCCACCGGCTCGATTCGTGGCCTGGGCCGCCAGGGCAAGGGCATCCAGGAAGCGCGCTTCGTCGGCGTACCAGGCTCGCCGGGTGCTGCCGTCGGCCGAGCCGTGGTCATGTTGCCGCCTGCCGACCTTGAGGTGGTGCCGGACAAGACGGTCGAAGACATCGACGCTGAACTCAAACTGTTCCACAACGCCCTCGAGGGCGTGCGCGCCGACATGCGCAAGCTTTCGGCCAAACTGGCCACCCAGTTGCGCCCGGAAGAACGCGCGCTGTTCGACGTGTACCTGATGATGCTTGAGGACGCAGCCCTCGGCGGTGAGGTGACTGACGTCATCAAGACCGGCCAGTGGGCCCAGGGCGCCCTGCGCCAGGTGGTCGGCGAGCACGTCAGCCGGTTCGAACTGATGGACGACGACTACCTGCGCGAACGCGCCTCGGACGTGAAAGACCTCGGTCGCCGTCTGCTGGCCTACCTCCAGCAAGCCCGTTCGCAATCGCTGGTGTATGCCGACAACACCATCCTGGTCAGCGAGGAACTGACCCCGGCGATGCTGGGTGAGGTGCCGGAAGGCAAGCTGGTGGGCCTGGTCTCGGTGCTGGGCTCGGGCAACTCCCACGTTGCCATCCTGGCCCGTGCCATGGGTATCCCGACGGTGATGGGCCTGGTCGACCTGCCGTATTCCAAGGTCGATGGTATCGAGCTGATCGTCGATGGCTACAAGGGCGAGGTGTTCACCAACCCCAGCGACGTGCTGCGCAAGCAATACAGCGAGGTGGTCGAAGAAGAGCGTCAGCTGGCCCAGGGCCTGGATGCGTTGCGCGAACTGCCTTGCATCACCCCGGACGGTCATCGCATGCCGCTGTGGGTCAACACCGGCCTGCTTGCCGACGTGGCCCGTGCCCAGCAGCGGGGCGCCGAAGGGGTGGGCCTGTACCGCACAGAAGTGCCGTTCATGATCAACCAGCGCTTCCCCAGCGAAAAAGAGCAGTTGGCCATCTATCGCGAGCAGTTGGCGGCGTTTCACCCGCTGCCGGTGACCATGCGTACCCTCGACATCGGCGGGGACAAGGCGCTGTCCTACTTCCCGATCAAGGAAGAAAACCCGTTCCTGGGGTGGCGTGGCATCCGCGTGACCCTCGACCACCCGGAAATCTTCCTGGTCCAGACCCGCGCCATGCTCAAAGCCAGCGAAGGCCTGAACAACCTGCGCATTCTGCTGCCGATGATCTCCGGCATTCACGAACTGGAAGAGGCGCTGCACCTGATTCACCGCGCCTGGGGCGAGGTGCGTGACGAAGGCACGGACGTGCCGATGCCACCGGTTGGCGTGATGGTCGAGATCCCGGCCGCGGTTTACCAGACCAAGGAGCTGGCGCGTCAGGTGGATTTCCTTTCGGTAGGCTCCAACGACCTGACCCAGTACCTGCTGGCAGTGGACCGCAACAACCCGCGGGTTGCCGACCTTTACGACTACCTGCACCCGGCAGTGCTGCAAGCCTTGAACACCGTGGTGCGTGATGCCCATGGCGAGGGCAAGCCAGTCAGTATCTGCGGCGAGATGGCCGGTGATCCGGCAGCAGCGGTCCTGTTGATGGCCATGGGCTTCGACAGCTTGTCGATGAACGCCACCAACCTGCCGAAGGTGAAGTGGATGCTGCGCCAGATAAACATGAGCAAGGCTAAGGAGCTGCTGGCCGATGCCCTGAGCCATGACAACCCGCAGGTTATCCACAGCTCGTTGCAATTGGCGCTGAAGAACCTGGGGCTGGCGCGGATGATCGGGCCAGAGGCCAACAAGACCCTGTGAATTCTGGGGCCGCTTTGCGGCCCTTTCGCGACGCAAGGCCGCTCCTACAGGCGACGCGACCCTGGTAGGAGCGGCCTTGTGTCGCGAAAGGGCTGCAAAGCAGCCCCATGGCCCTCAAACCCAAAGCTCAACCTCCCCCAGGTGGCCCCCAAAAGGCCCGAAACTGCGCTCGACAAGCCGTCTTTTACCCTGATCATCCACGATCAGCACCGTACTGGCCCGCGTCCCATAATTCTGGCTGGCAATAAACACACTCGACAGCAGCTTCTCTGTCGCCACCCCCACGCCAGTTTCCGGCAGCTCTGCCTCAGGCGCCGTCTCACCATCGGCCAGCAACGCCATCAAACGCTGTGGGTCTGCTGACCCCAGTAACCGTTCCAGCCCGTCGCGCGCCTTGACCAGCTTGGGCCACGGCGTATCCAGCCCGGCATTGGAAAGCCCATACACCCCAGCCGCCAGCAAGCGCGGCGCCGCGTCTCGAGCGTGCAGATACCCCAGGCGCACACCATCGCCCACCAGCAGGTTGAACCCCGAATACTGCTTGCTGCGGCTGGCGACCTGGTCCAGATAGGCCTCGACCCCAAGTTCACCCTGCAGGTATGCCGCCACCAGCTCGCCGCGTGAGCGGGGGCCCAACGGCTGCCCTGGGTCGCGAATGTTGGTCAGCGCGGCGAACCGCCCCTGCGGCCCCACGCCCAGCCAGGTACCACCGGCCTCCAGGTCACGCCCTGCATGCACGCCGGGCGCATCTTCCCAGGCTGCCAGCGCCTGCGTGGGCCGGGCATAGAACTCGTCGCGGTTGGCCGCCACGATCAGCGGCAGGGCATGCCCTGGCCGCCAGGCGAATACGATCAGGCACATAGGTTGGGCCTCTGGGTTTTTTGCCACTCTACCCGCTGCGGCGGCGCCGATCCATCCTGTCACAGAGTTCACTAGAGCCCCGAGCCCGGCTTCCGTTACCATGCCGGATTGTTTTTTCGGGGACGACGAATGGAGTTCGCACTCTATCTGCTTCTGGGCGCCTGTGCCGGCGTGCTGGCCGGGCTGTTCGGCGTGGGCGGCGGCATCATCATCGTGCCGGTGCTGGTGTTCAGCTTCACCCTGCAGGGCTTCGACGCTTCGGTGCTCACTCACCTGGCGGTGGGTACCTCGCTGGCAACCATCGTCTTCACATCGATCAATGCCGTGCGCGAGCACCATCGTCGGGGCGCGGTGCAGTGGCCGATCTTCGCCTGGATGACCGTGGGTATCCTGCTGGGCGCCGGGGTGGGCGCGAAGACGGCTTCGCTTATCCAGGGCCCGCTGTTGCAGAAGATCATCGGCGTATTCGCGCTGATCATTGCCGCGCAGATGGCACTGGACCTCAAGCCCAAGGCCAGCCGCGGCATTCCCGGCAAGCCCGCACTGATCGGTGCCGGTGGCGTGATCGGTTGGGCCTCGGCGATCTTCGGCATCGGCGGTGGTTCGTTGACCGTGCCATTCCTGACCTGGCGCAGCCTGCCGATGCAGCAGGCGGTGGCCACGTCTTCGGCCTGCGGCCTGCCGATTGCCGTGGCCAGCGCCCTGAGTTTCATGTGGCTGGGTTGGCACGATGAGCATCTGCCAGCCCATAGCGTGGGCTTCGTGTACCTGCCAGCGCTGGTCGGCATTGCCGTGACCAGCATGTTTTTCGCCCGCTTCGGCGCGCGGCTGGCGCACAAGTTGTCGCCCCGTCTGCTCAAGCGTTTGTTCGCCGCGCTGCTGTTTAGCGTAGGTCTGAGCTTTTTGATTTGAAACCAGAGGAATATCCATGCTGCCTTACCCGCAGATAGACCCCGTGGCCGTTGCGCTCGGGCCGCTGAAAATCCATTGGTACGGCCTGATGTACCTGATCGGCATTGGTGGCGCGTGGCTGCTCGCCTCGCGCCGGCTCAACCGTTTCGACCCCACCTGGTCGCGTGAAAAGCTCTCTGACCTGGTGTTCTGGTTGTCGATGGGGGTGATCGTCGGCGGGCGCTTGGGTTATGTGCTGTTCTACGACCTGCACGCCTACCTGGCCAACCCGACGTTGATCTTCGAGGTATGGAAGGGTGGCATGTCGTTCCACGGCGGCTTCATCGGCGTGATGCTGGCGGCCTTGTGGTTTGGCAAGCGCAACAACAAGTCATTCTTCGAACTGATGGACTTCGTCGCACCGCTGGTGCCGATTGGCCTGGGGGCAGGGCGTATCGGCAACTTCATCAACGCCGAACTGTGGGGCAAGCCGACCGACGTGCCGTGGGCGATGATCTTCCCGCCGTTCAGCGACCCGGCCCAGCTGCCGCGCCACCCATCGCAGCTGTACCAGTTCGCCCTGGAAGGCGTGGCGTTGTTCGCGATCCTCTGGCTGTTCTCGCGCAAGCCGCGCCCGACCATGGCGGTTTCCGGGATGTTCGCCCTGTTCTACGGCATCTTCCGCTTCATCGTCGAATTCGTCCGCGTGCCGGATGCCCAGCTGGGCTACATTGCCTGGGGCTGGCTGACCATGGGTCAGATACTCTGCATCCCGATGATTCTGGCCGGCCTCGGATTGATCTGGTGGGCTTATAATCGCAAACCCACGGCGAAACCCGCCATCTGATTCCCAACGGCAGGGGCGATCCCCCTGCCGTTCTTGCTACAGGTAAGCCATGAAACAGTATCTGGACCTGGTCCGTGACGTCATCGAAAACGGCACGCTGCAGGAAAACCGCACGGGCATCCGCACCATCAGCCTGCCGGGCGCCATGCTGCGCTTCGATCTGCAAAAGGGCTTTCCGGCCATCACCACGCGCAAGCTGGCATTCAAGTCTGCCATCGGCGAGATGGTCGGCTTCCTGCGTGGCGTGAAGAACGCGGGTGAATTCCGCGAACTGGGCTGCAAGGTGTGGGATCAGAACGCCAACGAGAACGCCCAGTGGCTGGCCAACCCGTTCCGCCAGGGCCATGACGACCTCGGCGAGATTTACGGTGTGCAGTGGCGCCAGTGGCCGGGCTACAAGCGCATCCCGCTGAGCAACCCGGCAGCGATCGAAATGGCCGAAAAAGCGGGCTTTCGCAGGATTGCCCAGGACGAGGAAGATGGCCAGGCGTTCGTCGTGCTGTACAAGGCCATCGACCAAGTGCGTCAGTGCCTGGACACCATAGCCAACGACCCAGGCAGCCGGCGCATCCTGTTCCATGGCTGGAACTGCGCGCAGCTGGACGAAATGGCACTGCCGCCGTGCCACCTGCTGTACCAGTTCCACCCCAATGTCCAGACCAGGGAAATCTCCCTGACGCTCTACATCCGCTCCAATGACTTGGGCCTGGGCACACCGTTCAACCTCACCGAAGGTGCGGCGCTGCTGTCGCTGTTCGGCCGCCTGACGGGCTATACGCCGCGCTGGTTCACGTACTTCATTGGCGATGCCCATGTGTACGAAAACCATCTGGACATGCTTAACGAGCAACTCAAGCGCGAGCCGCTGGAAGCGCCGAAGCTGGTGATCAGCAACCGCGTGCCTGCGTTCGCCGAGACGGGCAAGTACGAGCCGGAGTGGCTGGAGAAGATCGAACCGAGCGATTTCAGCCTGGAAGGCTATGAGCACCATGCACCGATGACGGCGCCGATGGCGGTCTGATTCACGCAAATGCCCAGGGCTGCGCAGCAGCCCCAGCGGCTTCAATGCCCGTGGCTACGCCCCACGTGCGAATGCTCGGTATCCGGCACGGATACGGCTCCGTTCACCTCCAAACGCTGCAAGATCGCGCATTCCTCTCCCTGCGCACTGCACCGTCTGCGTAACTCCACCAGTTGCTCCTGCAATGCCACCAGGCCATCGATCCGCGCCTGCACGTGTTCGATATGTTCGTCTATCAACGCATTGACGCTGCCACATGAGCCCGCCGGGCTATCGCGCAGGCGCAAAAGGCTGCGTATTTCGTCCAGGGTCATGTCCAGGGTGCGGCAGTTGCGAATAAAGGTCAGCCGCTCGACATGGGCCTGGGTGTACAGCCGGTAATTACCGTCGGTACGCGCTGGCTCTGGCAGTAGCTGCTCACGCTCGTAATAACGGATGGTCTCCACCGCACAGTCGGTGGCTTTGGCCAGTTCTCCGATTTTCATGGCGATTCTCCATCAGGTGGCTTGACCCTATAGTGGCTACAGGGTGTTCACTTGGCAACAGGTGCTCACTAAGGATGACCCCATGAACCAGCCTGTCAGCCACGAACACGTGCATGACCATGACCATGACCACGTCAACGCCGGTAAAAGCCATTGCCACGACGCACATGCGCATAGTTGCTGCGGTTCCAGTGCGGCGCCTGCGTTTGTGCAATTGAGCGAAAAGGCCAGTGACCAGGCCCGGCTCAGCCGTTTTCGCATACAAGCCATGGACTGCCCGACAGAACAGACCTTGATCCAGGACAAGCTCGGCAAGCTGTCCGGCATCGAGCAGCTGGAGTTCAACCTGATCAACCGCGTGCTGGGCGTGCGCCATACCTTGGATGGCACTGCTGAGATCGAGCGGGCCATCGAAAGCCTGGGCATGAAGGCAGAACCGCTGGCTGTAGAGGATGAGGGTGGCGTAGTCGCACCCGCGCCAGCCAAGACTCGCTGGTGGCCATTGGCATTGTCCGGCATCGCGGCGATCGCCGCTGAAATCATCCATTTCAGCGCGCTGGCGCCCGAGTGGGTGGTAGCCGCGCTGGCGCTGGCAGCGATCCTTGGCTGTGGCCTGGGCACCTACAAGAAGGGCTGGATTGCCCTTAAAAACCGCAACCTGAACATCAACGCGCTGATGAGCATTGCCGTGACCGGTGCCGTGCTGATCGGCCAGTGGCCTGAGGCGGCCATGGTCATGGTGCTGTTCACCATCGCCGAACTGATCGAGGCACGTTCACTTGACCGTGCGCGCCATGCCATCAGTGGCCTGATGCAGCTTACGCCGGACATGGCCACGGTACAGCAGGCCGACGGCCAATGGTGTGAGGCCGAGGTGCGCCACGTAGCGATCGGTGCGCTCGTGCGGGTACGCCCCGGTGAGCGTATCGGCCTGGACGGTGAAGTGGTCAGTGGGCAATCCAGCGTTGATCAGGCGCCGATCACCGGCGAGAGCCTGCCTGTGGACAAGGCCCCTGGCGACAAGCTGTTCGCCGGCACCATCAACCAGGCCGGCGCCCTGGAGTACCGGGTAACTGCAGTGGCAGGGCATTCCACATTGGCCCGTATCATCAAGGCCGTGGAGCAGGCGCAGGGCGCTCGAGCGCCTACCCAGCGTTTCGTCGATACCTTCTCGCGCATCTACACGCCTGTGGTGTTCGCTCTGGCTTTGGCCGTAGCGCTCATCCCGCCGCTGTTCATGGCCGGCGCCTGGTTCGACTGGGTCTACCGCGCCTTGGTGCTGTTGGTGGTGGCCTGCCCATGTGCCCTGGTGATTTCCACCCCGGTGACCATTGTCAGTGGCCTGGCGGCTGCGGCGCGCAAGGGCATCCTGATCAAGGGGGGGGTGTACCTGGAAGGGGGCCGCAAGTTGGACTTCCTGGCCCTGGACAAGACTGGCACTCTCACCCACGGCAAGCCGGTGCAGACCGATACCAAGGTGCTAGACCCATTGTTCGAAGGCCGCGCCCAGGCACTGGCGGCAAGCCTGGCCGAGCGCTCAGACCACCCGGTATCGGCTGCCATCGCCCAGTTGGCCAGGGCGCAGGGGCTGGCCCTGAGTGAGGTCAGCGCGTTCGCTGCCTTGGCGGGGCGCGGTGTGCGTGGTGACATCGATGGCGAAACCTATCACCTGGGCAACCATCGTCTGGTCGAAGAGCTGGGCTTGTGCTCACCGCAGCTCGACGCACAGTTGGACCAACTCGAGCGCCAAGGCAAGACCGTGGTGCTGTTGCTCGACCGCTCTGGCCCGCTGGCGCTGTTTGCCGTTGCCGACACGGTCAAGGACAGCAGCCGTGAGGCTATCGCCGAGCTGCACGCGCTGGGCATCAAGACTGTCATGCTTACCGGCGACAATCCCCATACCGCCCAGGCCATCGCTGCCCAGGTCGGTATCGACCGCGCCGAAGGCAACCTGCTCCCTGCCGAAAAGCTGAGCACGATCGAGCAGCTCTACGCCCAGGGGCACCGGGTTGGCATGGTCGGTGATGGCATCAACGATGCGCCGGCGCTGGCCCGTGCCGAGATCGGTTTCGCCATGGCGGCTGCCGGTACCGACACCGCCATCGAGACCGCCGATGTGGCGCTGATGGATGACGACTTGCGCAAAATCCCGGCCTTCGTCAGGCTGTCGCGGCAAAGTGCGGCGATCCTTAAGCAGAACATCGTGCTGGCGTTGGGCATCAAGGCCATCTTCCTGGCAATCACCTTTGCCGGCATGGCCACGCTGTGGATGGCGGTGTTCGCCGACATGGGCGTAAGCCTGCTGGTGGTGTTCAACGGCCTGCGCCTTTTGCGCAAGTAGCAGCTGCAAGCTACAAGCTGATCGAGGTGGAATCGAGACTTATGAAACTACACAGCGCTGCCTCTGCTTACGGCTGCTTTTGCGGCTGCGGAGCCCAGCAATGCTGAGTGCCGAGCTCAAAGCCTTCTACATGGTGGCCCGCCTGGGCAGCATCACACTGGCGGCGAAGAAGCTTGGCCTCAGCCAGCCGACGGTGACCACCCAGATCCGCAACCTCGAAAGCCAGTACGCGGTGGAGCTGTTCTACCGCGGCGGCCGGCGCCTGGTACTGAGCGAGGAGGGCGTGCGCCTGCTGCCAATGGTCAAGGCGCTGCTGCAACAGGAAGCCGACATCGAGTTCGAGCTGCGCAACAGCGGCCATGCCCAAGGCAACCTGCGCATCGCTGCCACTGCGCCGTACTACATACTCGATCTGGTGAAGATCTTCCGTGAGCGCTTGCCACAGGTGGGCGTGGCCGTGGAGATCGGTAATTCGCAGCAGGTGCTGGAGATGCTGGAGGACTACCGCGTCGATCTCGCCGCCTCGTCACAGTTGGTGGAGGATGCTCGCCTGGTGAGGCGCGTGCTGGGCACTGACCCGCTGGTGGTGGCGGTGCACCGCAATCACCCGCTGGCGCAGCGTCAGGTGGTGTCTATCGAGGTGGTGGCAGGGCAATGCCTGCTGATGCGTGAGAAAGGTTCGACCACGCGCAAGCTCACCGAAGAAATGATGCACGGCGCTGGGGTGAAGGCCGAAGCGGTGCTGGAAATCGGCAGCCGCGAGTCGATCCGTGAGGCGGTGCTGCGCAATATCGGCATCAGTGTGATCGCCCGGCACGAGGTGCCGCACAACTCGGAGCTGCGGGTGCTGACACTGGAAGATGCGCCGGTGATGCATGAGTACCTGTACTGCCTTAAGGAAAGACGCCAGGCCCGGTTGCCGGCAGCCTTCCTCGGGGTGGCGCAGGAAGTGGTGGGGTCGCAGTTCTGAACCTGCAACGTCACTACAAAATCTGCCTATACCACTATCGCCCGCTTTTGCCTCGCCGCCACAGAACCTTCGCACAGCCTTTCTAGCATGGCCACATCTGCTCGATGAGGCTTTGCCATGAACCACGCCACCCCGGGCGCACAAATGAAAGTGCGCGGTATCCACAAGCGTTTCGGCGCCTTCACGGCGTTGAACGATGTCTCCCTGGACATCGCCGCCGGCGAGCTGGTTTGCCTGCTCGGCCCTTCCGGCTGCGGCAAGACCACCCTGCTGCGCTGCATCGCAGGGCTGGAACGCCAAGACCGTGGCGAGTTGTACATCGGTGAGCGTGACATCAGCGAATTGCCCCCACAGGCCCGTGACTACGGCATCCTCTTTCAATCCTACGCGCTGTTCCCCAACCTCACCGTCGAAGCCAACATTGCCTACGGCCTGAACCGCAGTGGCCGTGAAGAAAGCCGCCAGCGCGTAGCCGAGATGCTGGACCTGGTAGGCCTGGCCGGCAGTGAAAAGAAATACCCCGGGCAATTGTCCGGGGGGCAACAGCAGCGGGTTGCGTTGGCCCGTGCCCTGGCCCCGTCGCCTTCGCTGCTGTTGCTCGACGAGCCTATGTCGGCGCTGGATGCGCGTGTGCGTGAGCACCTGTGTACCGAACTTCGACAGCTGCAGCGTCAACTGGGTATCACCACGCTGATGGTCACCCACAACCAGGACGAAGCCATGCTGATGGCCGACCGCATTGCGGTGATGAACAACGGCCAGGTCGAGCAGTACGCCACCCCTCAGGAAATCTACGATCAGCCGTCCACGCCGTTCGTTGCCGAGTTCGTTGGCCAGGGCAACTGGCTGCCGTTTCAGCGTACTGGCGACAGCCATGCCCAGGTGGGCGCCATGAGCATGCGCCTGGCAGCGGGTGCGCCGCGGGCCAGCAGCGGCCGGTTGTTCTGCCGCCCGGAGGCTATCACTGTCAACCCGGTGGTGCATGAAGAAAACCTGTTCCCGGCCAAGGTCCGCGAAATCACATTCCTTGGCAACCGCTGCCGCATGAGCTTTGAATTCAAGGCCCTGCCGGGCCATCCGCTGCTCGCCGAACTGGCGCCAGAAGCCATGCCACACTTGGGCTCGCAGGACATCTGGGTGGCCCTGCCGCCGCAGAGCCTGCAGGTGTTTGCCTGAGATGGCCGCGCCCATGCCTTTGCCGCTGGCCCAGCCCAAGCACACAGCGCGCAATGATGTTGCATTCGGTGATCGGCTGTTCGTCGTCGGTGGCAAGTGCCTGCTGCTGGCCTTGCTGTTGCTGGCGGTGCTGATGCCGTTGCTGGCGATCTTCTGGCGCGGCTTCAGCGGCGATGCCGGCCAGGGTGGCGGTCTGCTGGCGGCCCGGGAACTGTTTGCCAGCGACAACTTCCACTGGCTGCTTGGCAACAGCTTGTCGGTTGCCTTCACGGTTGCCGCGATCGTGGTCCCCCTGGCATACCTGTTCGCTTATGCCTTGCAGCGCACGCTGATCCCGGCCAAGGGGCTGTGGCGGGGTATCTCGCTGCTGCCACTGCTGGCACCGTCGATGTTGCCGGCGATTGCCCTGGTCTACCTGTTCGGTAACCAAGGCCTGCTGCGCGGGTTGCTCAGTGACAACATCTATGGCTTCTGGGGCATTGTCCTGGGGGAGGCCATCTACACCTTCCCGCATGCGCTGATGATCCTGCTGTCGGCCTTGTCGCTGGCCGATGCACGGTTGTTCGATGCCGCCTCCAGCATGGGGGCCGGGGCGTCGCGGGCGTTTCGCAGCATTACCTGGCCGGCAACGCGCCAGGCGGTGTTCGCGGCGTTCTGCCTGGTGTTCACCCTGACCATCACCGATTTCGGTGTACCGGTGGTTGTCGGTGGCGACTACCAGGTGCTGGCGCTCGAGGCCTACAAGGCGGTCGTCGGCCAGCAGCAGTTCGGCCGGGGTGCATTGATCGGCATGGTGCTGCTGGTGCCGGCATTGCTGAGCTTTGCGGTCGATGCCTGGCTGCGTCGCCGCCAGGGCGAGGCTATGAGTGGTCGTGCCCAGGTATTCGAACCCAAGCCGTCGCCCGGGCGTGATGCCTGCTATCTGGTGATCGTCCTGCTGGTATGCACGGTGCTGGTGGGCGTGATCGGCATGGCGGTGTACTCGTCACTGGTGACCTTCTGGCCCTACAACCTGACCTTGTCGTTCAAGCACTACATGTTCGAAGACACCGCCGGCGGTGGCTGGCTGGCCTATCGCAACAGCGTGACCATGGCCATCGGCACCGCGCTGATCGGCAGCATGGTGATCTTTGCCGGTGCCTACCTGATGGAGAAAACCCAGGGCCAGCGTTTGCTCAACCAGGCCCTGCGCCTGCTCAGCTTCATCCCCATGGCGGTACCGGGGTTGGTGCTGGGCCTGGGCTATGTCTTCTTCTTCAACCTCAATGGCAACCCACTGCACGTGTTCTACGGCGGCATGGGGCTGTTGGTGGTGTGCACCATAGCCCACTACCTGACCACTGCGCAGATGACCGCAACCACGGCGTTGCGCCAGCTCGATGGCGAGTTCGAGGCCGCCGCGCTGTCGCTCAAGGCGCCGTTGTACAAGCACTTCGTGCGGGTGACCGTGCCGATCTGCCTGCCCGCACTGCTGGACATCATCCGTTATCTGTTCGTCTCGGCCATGACCACGGTATCGGCGGCAATCTTCCTGTACAGCCCCGACACCATCCTGGCCGCCGTCGCCGTGCTGAACATGGACGATGCCGGCAATGTCGGCGGCGCTGCCGCCATGTCGACCTTGATCCTGCTGACCAGTGCGGCTGCATCGCTGCTGCTGGCCGGCGCTTCCCGCGGCCTGCTGCGCCGCTCCCAGGCCTGGCGCCAGCGCGCTCCCGGCCATTGACCGACTGCCCACACTGACAGGAAACGCATCATGTTCAAGCCCCTCGCACTTGCCGCTGCCGTGACCGCTGTATTCAGCCTGCAGGCTTCGGCCGCCACTACGCAGCTGACCGTCTACACCGCCCTGGAAGCCGAGCAGCTCAAGACCTACAAGCAGGCCTTCGAAAAGGCCAACCCGGACATCGAAATCAAGTGGGTGCGTGACTCCACCGGCATCATCACTGCCAAGCTGCTGGCCGAGAAAGAGCGCCCGCAGGCCGATGCGGTGTGGGGGCTGGCGGCTTCCAGCCTGGCCATTCTCGACCAGAACGGCATGCTCGAAGCCTATGCACCGAAAGACCTGGGCAAGATCTCCGCCAACTACCGTGACGCCGCCAACCCTCCGGCGTGGGTTGGCATGGACGTTTGGGCCGCGACGATCTGCTTCAATACCATCGAGGCCCAGAAGCAGGGCCTGAGCAAACCGGTGAGCTGGCAGGACCTGACCAAGCCGGAGTACAAGGGCAAGATCGTGATGCCGAACCCGGCGTCGTCCGGTACCGGTTTCCTGGATGTGAGCGCGTGGCTGCAGACCTTTGGCGAGCCTCAGGGCTGGGCCTATATGGACGCGCTGCACCAGAACATCGGCCAGTACGTCCATTCCGGCTCCAAGCCTTGCAAACTGGCAGCGGCAGGGGAGTTCCCGATCGGTATCTCCTTCGAGTACCCGGCGGTGCAGCTCAAGCGCCAGGGCGCGCCACTGGATATCGTCCTGCCCAAGGAAGGCCTGGGCTGGGAGATCGAGGCGACTGCAGTGATCAAAGGTTCACCGAAGGCTGATGCCGCCAAGCGGCTGGCGGATTTCTCGGCAAGCCCTGCGGCCATGGAACTGTACAAAGAGAACTTCGCTGTACTCGCTGCCCCGGGTATTGCCAAACCGCAAACCGAGCTGCCTGCGGACTACGAGCAGCGCCTGATCAAGAACGACTTTGCCTGGGCTTCGAAGAACCGCGACCAGATCCTGGCCGAGTGGCGCAAGCGTTATGACGGCAAGTCGGAGAAGGTGGCGCAGCAGTAAGGCCTGCGCCCTCAGGTTGGCAACGCCAAACCTGAGGGCGCGGGTTTACCCGCGATCAGGCTGGATCGGATAGCTCAAATCTGCAATACCAGTGCTTCCAGCTGTTCCTGCCGCTCAGTCTGGTTCACTCGCGCTCCCGGATTGAGCGTCGACCACTGCGGATGCGCCCGCGCTTTGCTCAGCGCCTCGGGAAGCTTGCCTTCACGCCAGGTTTTCTCGTCCGGCTCATTCAGGCGAATACTGTTCTGTGCTGCATGCCCGCGGCTATCCAGTGCTGCCATCAACTGTTGCTGACGCAACGCCAATAGCCGCAACACCGTATCGTCCACCGTCAGCTCGCGCTGGCCCTTCAGTTTGCCCATCAACCGTGCGCCATAGTTGCGTGCAGTCTGCAGGGCTCCGCCGGCAATGGCTCCGGCCAAGGCGGCAGCACCGAGCGTAAGGCCACCGACCAGCAAGTCGACCCCCGCGCCGGCCGCAGCCCCTGCCGCCACGCCGCTGCCCAGGCGTACGCCCAATAGCTTCAAGGTTTCGGGGTTGAACAGGTCATCGCCCCAGCGCCCGTTCAACAGCGGCAGGTCACCGGCATTGGCATCTTCGCGACGGAAACCGTAGAGCTTCAGAAGCGCTTCGACGCAGCGCTGTTCTCGCTGGCGCACCTCCTGGCGCAAGGCCTCGATGGCCTTGGCTTCAGCCGCTGGTTCAGCTTCGACGCTGCGCCGACATGCTGCGCAGTCGAGCAGCAGCTCAGCGATCAGCCGTTTACCGCTGTGCTGGCGGGCCAGCCGCTGTGCCTGCTGGTCGTCGATCAGCCGCTGCAGGGCGGGGCGGGCGTCTTCCAGCAGCAATGCCAAGCTCTCGTAAAGGCGGCGCTCGCCGTCTTCAGGGGGCGCAACGCTGTCGAACCTTACCAGCGCATGCAGCCCGAGGCGGGCCAGGGCCTCGCGCCATTCAGGTTCGCGATGCTGGCTGCTGGCGACGAAGTTGAGCACCGGCAGCAATGGCTTGCCGCAACTGGCCAGCACCTCCAGTTCGTCGCGGTATTTGGCCAGCACCGGCTCGCGCGCGTCGATCACATACAGGCCGGCATTGCTTGCCAGCAACTGGCGCAGCACCTTGGCTTCCTGCTCGAAGCGCTGGCGTGCTTCGCTGCCCTGCAGAAAGCGCTCCAGCCGTGCCGGGCCGTCCAGGCGCTCGCCCGGCCGTTCGAGGCGTTCCAGGTAGTCGAGCAAGGCAATGGCATCTTCCAGCCCGGGGGTATCGTAGAGCTCAAGCAGCGGCTCACCGTCCACCGAAAGGCGCGCGCCCTCGACGTGGCGGGTGGTGCTCGGGCGATGAGACACCTCACCGAAGCCGACATCGCGGGTCAGGGTGCGCAGCAGCGAGGTCTTGCCGACATTGGTGTGGCCGACCACGGCCAGTTTCAGGGGCTCAGTCATGGCCATGCTCCAGCCAGCTCATGGGGGCGGTGTCGGCGTGGGGCAGGCCCAGGCGGTCGAGGGCTTCATGCCAGTCCCCCAGGCGCTCGGCGTCCAGGACCTGGCCTGGGGCAGCCTGCAACAACCAGATGCGCGTGGCACCGGCATTGCGTGCCAGCTCTGCCAGAAGTGCCAGGCTGCCGCGGTCAGGTGAGCGGCGGGGGTCGCAGGCGATGGCCAGGCGTGCAGGAGGGAAGCGGCTCAGCTGCTCGAGCAGCCGGTTGCGCGATTCCCGGCTGTCGAGTACGCCGGCGTCGGTCACCCCCTTGGCCAGCGCAGGCGGCCATGGGCGCTGGTCGTCCAATTCGAGGCCGACCAGCAAGGCTCCACTGCTGCCGGTTTCCAGTTGACCTGCCTGGAACTGTGGCAACGCTTCGGGGGCGGTGTCCTGCACACCAATGCGTTCGCTGCGGGGCATCAGTGCATCGCGCAGTTGGGCATAGCCGGGCAGGCTGAGGTCCAGGGCCAGGCGTCGGCGACCTTGGTACCAGCGCCAAAGGCACAAGCCAGCCAACAGCAGGCGCGGCAGCAGGCCATAAACCAACACTACGCCCAGCAGCCAGCTGGCCCAGGCCTGGCGGGCGATATCAACGGCAAGCTGGGTGTCGCCGCTGGCGCGGATCATGCCCTCGTCCGGCACGGCAAAGCCGAGCAATGAGGGCAGGGCACCAAGCGTTTGGGTAAGGGTGATGAAGGGCTCGGGGGCGAGCAGGGTGGTTTCCCAGACGAAGCCGTAGCGCCGGGTGGCAAGCAACACCAGCAGTAGTGTCAGCGCACTGAGCATGGCCGTCAGCCACAAGCTGTGTACGAGCAGGCCAAGCAACCAGCGGTTGAGGCGCTGGCGCTGCAGTAGCACCAGCAGTGCTGGCGCCAGGTGTACGGCCTTGGCGTCGCGCGCGAAGCGTTCGCTCAGCCAGAGCCACAGCCGTCCCAGGCTGGCGCCATGTTCGCCACTCAAGGCCAGCCCGGCGGCCCAGCCCAGAAGCATCAGCAGGTTGAGCCCGAGCAGGCTGCCCAGCGCCCAGAACACGTTGACCGGGCGCAGGCCATCGCCGAGGGCGGCAAAGGCAAGGCCCGCGCCGCTGAGTATGGCCAACAGCAGCAACGCCAGCAGGGCCAGGCGTGCGCCTTGTTTCCAGTGCTGCAGGGCAGTGGTCATGCCATCCCGTTCGGCCAGGAACAGTGCGCGCGCTTCGATGCGGGCTGCCAGGTCGCCGCCCTGCTGGCGGGCGTGGCGGTTGGCTTCCTGATCCTCCAGGGGGCCGGCGTGTTCCTCGCGCAGGCGCACCGCTTCGGTGAGCCAGCGCTTGTCCAGTGGAGTATGTCCAGTCACAGGGTATTCCATTGCACACGGTTCAGGGCGCAAGCATAACCCACCATGGGTTTGCTATCCTCGCCGGCATGACTACTTCACTCCCCCTCAGCCTGATTGCGGCCCTCGCCGAGAACCGCGTCATCGGCATCGACAACACCATGCCCTGGCACTTGCCGGGGGATTTCAAATATTTCAAGGCCACCACCTTGGGCAAGCCGATCATCATGGGCCGCAAGACCTGGGACTCGCTGGGCAGGCCGCTGCCGGGGCGCCTGAACATCGTGGTCAGCCGTCAGGCCGGCTTGGTGCTGGCCGGGGCCGAAGTGTTCGCTTCGCTCGAAGATGCGCTGGAGCGCGCTGAGCAGTGGGCACGTGAGCAGGGTGTTGACGAACTGATGCTGATCGGCGGCGCACAGTTGTACGCTCAGGCCCTGGAAAAGGGCTTGGTGAACCGTATGTATCTGACCCGGGTGGAGCTTTCGCCGCAAGGGGATGCGTGGTTCCCGGAGTTCGACAAGGCGCAGTGGCAGCTGGCATCGAGTGAGCCGCAGGCAGAAGCGGACAAGCCTGCGTATCACTTCGAGGTGTGGGACAAGTCTTGAAGTGGTTGGGGCTGCGCAAGCAGCCCCGTCTATATCAGGATTGGCTCAGCTCGGCATGCTCTTCGCCGGCCAGCACATCCTTGTCGGTTTCTTTCAACAACTGGCTGGTCACCACGCCCGCCGTCATCGAGCCGTTCACGTTCAAGGCCGTTCGGCCCATGTCGATCAGCGGCTCAACCGAAATCAGCAGTGCCACCAGCTCGACCGGCAGCCCCATCGCTGGCAGCACGATCAGCGCTGCGAAGGTCGCACCGCCGCCCACGCCGGCAACGCCAGCGGAACTCAAGGTCACGATGGCCACCAAGGTCGCGATCCACAGCGGGTCGAAGGTGTCGATACCCACTGCCGGGGCCACCATCACCGCCAACATGGCCGGGTAGAGCCCGGCGCAGCCATTCTGGCCAATGGTTGCACCGAACGAGGCGCTGAAGCTGGCGATCGACTGTGGTACGCCCAGGCGACGGGTCTGCGCCTCGATGTTCAACGGGATGCTCGCCGCGCTGGAGCGGCTGGTGAAGGCGAAGGTCAGCACCGGCCATACCTTGCGCAAGAAGCGCAGCGGGCTGACGCCGGTTGCGGCCAGGATGATGCCGTGCACCACGAACATCAGGCCCAGGCCGATGTACGACACGACGACGAAACTGCCGAGCTTGAGGATGTCGTCCAGGTTAGAGCTGGCCACCACTTTGGTCATCAGCGCCAGCACGCCGTACGGGGTCAGCTTCATCACCAGGCGCACCAGGCGCATTACCCAGGCCTGCAGTGTATCGATGGCCGAGAGGGCGCGTGCGCCCTTCTCGGAGTCATCCTTGATCAGCTGCAGCGCGGCCAGCCCGACGAACACGGCGAAGATCACCACGCTGATGATCGAGGTCGGCTTGGCCCGTGCCAGGTCGCCTACCGGATTGCTTGGGATGAACGAAAGCAGCAGTTGCGGGATGTTGAGGTCGGCGACCTTGCCGGCATAGTCACTGTGGATGGCCTGCAGGCGTGCGCTTTCCTGTACGCCTGCCACCAGCCCCTCGGCACTCAGGCCGAACAGATTGGTCAGGGCGATACCGATCAGCGCAGCGATGGCAGTGGTCAGCAGCAGTGTGCCGATGGTCAGGACGCTGATGCGGCCAAGCGCGGAGGCGTTGTGCAGGCGGGCTACGGCGCTGAGGATCGAGGCGAAGATCAGCGGCATGACGATCATCTGCAGCAAGCCGACATAGCCGTTGCCGACCAGGTCCAGCCAGCCGATGGTGGCTTTCAGTACCGGGTGGCCAGCACCGTAGATGGTGTGCAGCACCAGGCCGAAGCCCACACCCAATGCCAGGCCGAGCAGGACTTTCTTGGCCAGGCTCCAGTCGGTATGGCGAGTTTGCGCCAGGCCCAGCAGCAAGGCCAGGAACACCAGCAGGTTGAGAGACAGCGGCAGGTTCATTGAAGCTCCAGGAAAAAGCAGAAGAGGCATCGCCTCTGTGAGCGATTGCGAACGGAAATGCTAACAGCCTGAAAACAAACGAATTTATACCCAAAGGTAATTTGCTTAGTCGTTTATGGAATAACAGGTGGTCGTAAATAGCAATGAACACGACGTTTACAATTGTATGAGCGTCGCAGTGGAAGGGGGCTCGGGTGAGTGAGTGGTCTAGCTTTTCCCGATCAATTCAGGAGATTCGTACATGAAGTTTGCTCCGAAAGCCTTGGCCATCGGTTTGTCCCTGCTGTTCAGTATCGAAAGCGGAGCCACTGAGCTTAAGCACTGGCCAACTGAGGCGGCCAAGCAGCTCGACGCGATGATTGCCGCCAATGCCAACAAGGGAAATTACGCGGTGTTCGACATGGACAACACCAGCTACCGCTACGACCTTGAAGAAGCCTTGCTGCCGTTCATGGAGAACAAGGGCCTGCTGACCCGCGAAAAGCTCGACCCGTCACTCAAGCTGATCCCGTTCAAAGACACCGCCGAGCACAAGGAAAGCCTGTTCAGTTACTACTACCGCCTGTGCGAAATCGACGACATGGTCTGTTACCCGTGGGTGGCCCAGGTGTTCTCGGGCTTTACCCTCAAGGAGCTGAAAGTGCAGGTCGATGAGCTGATGGCTTCTGCCACGCCTATCCCTAGCACCTACTTTGAAGGGGGCAAGGTAAAAGCCATCGAGGTGCAACCACCCAAGGTCTTCACCGGCCAGGCCGAGCTTTACAACAAACTGATGGAAAATGGCATCGAGGTGTATGTCATTTCGGCAGCGTCCGAAGAGCTGGTGCGCATGGTCGCGTCCGACCCCAAGTACGGCTACAACGTGAAACCGCAGAACGTCATAGGCGTTAGCCTGCTACTCAAGGACCGCACCAGCGGCCACTTGACCACCGCACGCAAGCAGATCAGTGAAGGCAAGTACGATGCGACGGCCAACGCTGGCCTGGAACTGACCCCTTACCTGTGGACGCCGGCGACCTGGATGGCTGGCAAACAGGCGGCGATCCTTTCCTATATCGATGAGTGGAAGAAGCCGGTACTGGTGGGCGGTGATACCCCGACCAGTGATGGCTACATGCAGTTTCATGGCGTGGACATTGGCAAGGGCGGTATCCACCTGTGGATAAACCGCAAGGCCAAGTACATGGACCAGTTGAACGGGATGATCGCCAGGAACGCGGCGGCCCAGGCGAAGGCCGGGTTGCCGGTGACAGCGGACAAGAACTGGGTGATCGTCACGCCGGAGCAGATTCAGTAGGCCATTGGATGCCTGTGCAGGCCCACATGGACCGCGCAGTTCCTGAGGTCTGCGCTGTACCTGTGGGAGACTCTATGGTTATCAGCAAGCCATTTTCGCGCCTTTGGTGACCTATTCGTTCTGATTTTTCCTCAGGGCGAATGCCACTCGTGCGAATTTTCTAGCCAGGATTATCTTTGCGGGGCTTTCTTTTGAGTCTTGCATCGGATTTACCGGCCCTATCGCCGGCAAGCCGGCTCCCACTGGGTTTGCGCTGAGCTTGAGAGCAGCGGGGTACCTGTGGGAGCCGGCTTGCCGGCGATAGGGCCGCAAAGCGGCCCTAAATCACTTGACTGCCTGGCACTAGGGCTCAGGGGGCCGGTTTCTTCACGTCATCAAGGCCTCACAGCCCTTCAAGCATCGCCTTGTTGCGCACAGCACCCTTGTCGGCACTGGTCGCCAGCAGGGCGTAGGCTTTCAGCGCGGTGGTCACCTTGCGTGGGCGCACTTCGGTCGGTTTCCAGCCTTTCTTGTCCTGCTCCACGCGGCGTGCAGCCAGCTCTTCATCACTGACCTGCAGGTTGATCGAACGGTTGGGGATGTCGATCAATACCTTGTCGCCGTCACGTACCAGGCCGATGGCGCCACCAGCGGCGGCTTCTGGCGAGGCATGGCCGATCGACAGGCCCGAGGTACCACCCGAGAAGCGGCCATCGGTGAGCAACGCGCAAGCTTTGCCCAGGCCTTTGGATTTCAGGTACGAAGTCGGGTAGAGCATTTCTTGCATGCCCGGGCCGCCTTTCGGGCCTTCGTAGCGGATGATGACGATGTCACCGGCCTTCACTTCGTCGGCGAGGATGCCGCGCACCGCGCTGTCCTGGCTTTCGAAGATTTTAGCGTTGCCTTCGAACACGTGGATCGACTCATCGACACCTGCGGTTTTCACCACGCAGCCGTCCAGGGCGATGTTGCCGTACAGCACGGCCAGGCCGCCTTCCTGTGAGTAGGCATGTTCGAAGCTGCGGATGCAGCCGTTTTCACGGTCGTCGTCCAGGGTTTCCCAACGGGTCGACTGGCTGAAGGCCGTCTGGGTCGGAATACCCGCCGGGCCGGCTTTGAAGAAGGTGTGCACCGCCTCATCGTCGGTCTGGGTGATATCCCACTTGGCGATGGCCTCTTCCATGCTGCGGCTGTGTACCGTAGGCAGGTCGGTGTGCAGCAGGCCGCCGCGGGCCAGCGAACCGAGGATGCTGAAGATGCCGCCGGCGCGGTGGACGTCTTCCATGTGGTACTTCTGGATGTTCGGCGCCACTTTGCACAGCTGCGGCACTTTGCGCGACAGGCGGTCGATGTCACGCAGGTCGAATGCCACCTCGCCTTCCTGCGCTGCGGCCAGCAGGTGCAGGATGGTGTTGGTCGAACCGCCCATGGCGATGTCGAGCATCATGGCGTTTTCGAACGCCTTGAAGTTGGCGATGCTGCGCGGCAGGACCGACTCGTCGTTCTCGCCGTAGTAGCGCTTGCACAACTCGACGATCGTACGGCCGGCGGTGAGGAACAGCTGCTCACGGTCGGCGTGGGTGGCCAGGGTCGAACCGTTGCCAGGCAAGGCCAGGCCGAGTGCTTCGGTCAGGCAGTTCATGGAGTTGGCGGTGAACATGCCGGAGCAGGAACCGCAGGTCGGGCAGGCGCTGCGCTCGTACTCGGCAACCTTTTCGTCGGAGGCCGAGGAGTCTGCAGCAATGACCATGGCGTCGACCAGGTCCAGGCCGTGGCTGGCCAGTTTGGTCTTGCCCGCTTCCATCGGGCCGCCGGACACGAAGATCACCGGGATGTTCAGGCGCAGGGCGGCCATCAGCATGCCGGGGGTGATCTTGTCGCAGTTGGAAATGCACACGATGGCGTCGGCGCAGTGGGCGTTGACCATGTATTCCACGGCGTCGGCGATGATCTCGCGGCTGGGCAGGGAGTACAGCATGCCGTCATGGCCCATGGCGATGCCGTCATCGACCGCAATGGTGTTGAACTCTTTGGCCACGCCACCGGCGCGTTCGATCTCGCGGGCGACCAGTTGGCCCAGGTCCTTCAGGTGCACATGGCCCGGGACGAACTGGGTGAACGAGTTGGCGATGGCGATGATCGGTTTCTTGAAATCTTCGTCCTTCATCCCGGTGGCGCGCCACAGGGCACGGGCGCCGGCCATGTTGCGGCCTTGGGTGGAAGTCTTGGAACGATAATCAGGCATGAAGCACTCCTGGCGGCTTAATCAGGTCACAAAAAGGGGAGTGAGCTTCTCTTTTCCTATGCGCCTTAGGCCGGTTGCCACTGGCACGGATGGGGCCGAAGACACAACGGGATCGCCGCGTGCTCGACCAGAGCTCATAAACCCGCCGGGGATGACTGGCGATGAATAGCCCGATTCTACACCGCTGGCGCGGCGAGGGAATGGCGATGTGTCTGGGCGGTGGCTTGGGGAGCATGACCGGCACTTTGTAGGACCGATCTGAAAAGCCCGGTGCGCAGCTGACAGGTGCGCATTGGCTGCTTATTATCCGCCGCGCCGCATGTGCGGTATCACGAGACAACACCTCAATGGACCTTCCCAGTTTCAGTTCATACAGAACCTGCAAATTGGCACTGAGCGCGCCGTCGCCA
This sequence comes from Pseudomonas sp. M2, assembly GCF_015751845.1. NCBI lineage: Bacteria > Pseudomonadati > Pseudomonadota > Gammaproteobacteria > Pseudomonadales > Pseudomonadaceae > Pseudomonas > Pseudomonas sp. M2. The sequence goes on along the minus strand of NZ_JADOUD010000001.1, from coordinate 2,060,655 downwards.
GGGCTTCCGAAGGCTTGAGCTCGTGTGGCTGAGGTTTACGGGTGCCTGCGTCGGCGCCTGGAGAATCTCATGCAACACACTTCCGATTTCGTCGTTTCCCCGTTCGACCTGCGTCAGGCTGCACAGGTGCGTCGTGATGGCCTGCTTCATCCTGAAGGCTACCCCGAGGGCACAGCCGGTTACCTGATGACCAGCGAGTATTCGTGTCTGGATGCCGGCCTCACTGCCAGCCAGGCGATCGACATGCTGCGCCGCGAGGCCGCAGATGCCGAAACCATCTATCAGTCCTATGTGCTCGACGAGAAACGCAACCTGCTGGGTTCGCTTTCCCTGCGCGAGCTTATCCTTGCGGCGCGTGAACAGCCGATCGAGCAGCTCATGGTGCGCAAGGTCATCTGCGTGTGTACCTCGACCCGCCAGGAGGAAGTGGCGCGGTTGATCCGCGAGCACGACCTGCTGGCGGTGCCGGTGCTGGATGAGGCCGGCCGTTTGGTCGGCCTGGTGACCTGCGATGACGCACTCGATGTGGTCGTCGAAGAGGCTACCGAGGACTTCCACAAGGGCGCCTCCATCACCAACCACGTGGGCAATCTCAGGGACGCCACTGTCAGCCTGCTGTACCGCAAGCGGGTGTTGTGGCTGGTGCTGCTGGTGTTTGGCAATCTGTTTTCAGGGGCGGGGATCGCGGCATTCGAGCAAACCATTGCCGCTCATATCGTCCTGGTGTTTTTCCTGCCGCTTTTGGTGGACAGCGGTGGCAACGCGGGTGCGCAGTCGGCGACACTGATGGTACGTGGCCTGGCAACGGGTGAGGTGGTGATGCGCGACTGGTTGCGCATGCTGGCACGTGAATGCGCTGTGGCGCTGGCGCTGGGCGGCACCATGGCAGTGGCGGTGGCATCGCTGGGGGCGCTGCGCGGTGGGGCGGATGTCGCCTTGATCGTTGCCAGCAGCATGCTGGTGATCGTCTTGCTGGGCAGCCTGATTGGCATGAGCCTGCCCTTCATGTTCACCAGGCTCAAGCTCGACCCGGCCACTGCCAGCGGGCCGCTGGTGACCTCTATCGCCGATGCGGCAGGGGTGCTGGTGTATTTCGGTATTGCTTCTTACGTGCTGGGCATCTGAGGCACCCAAGGGGCCGCAGCGCGGCCCCTTGGACGTGAATCAGCTGTTGGGCAGCAACCGGCAGGTAATGCTCTTGATATAGCGGGTTTCAGCGATGGCCGGGTGAACCGGGTGGTCCGGGCCCTGGCCGCCGCGTTCGAGCATTTGCAGGTTGCGGTCCAGGTGGCGGGCGCTGGTCAGCAGGATGTTGTTCAGGTCGTCTTCGGGCAGGTGCATCGAGCACGAAGCACTGACCAGGATGCCGTCCTTGGTCAGCATGCGCATGGCCTGTTCGTTGAGGCGGCGGTAGGCGGCTTCGCCGTTTTTCAGGTCTTTCTTGCGCTTGATGAACGCGGGTGGGTCGGCAATGATCACATCGAAGCGCTCTTCAGCGGCTTTCAGCTCGCGCAGAGCCTCGAACACGTCGCCTTCGATGCAGGTCAGTTTTTCGCTGATGCCATTGAGCGCGGCGTTACGCTCCACGCCATCCAGTGCAAAGCCCGAGGCATCCACGCAGAACACTTCGCTGGCGCCGAATGCGCCGGCCTGCACGCCCCAACCACCGATGTAGCTGAACAGGTCGAGCACACGCTTGCCTTTGACGTAGGGCGCCAGGCGCGCGCGGTTCATGCGGTGGTCATAGAACCAGCCGGTCTTCTGCCCTTCGCGTACCGGCGCTTCGAACTTCACGCCGTTTTCTTCCAGCGGGACCCAGTCCGGCACTTCGCCGTAGACGGTTTCGACGTAACGCTGCAAGCCTTCGGCGTCACGGGCGGCGGAATCGTTCTTGAACAGGATGCCGCTGGGCTTGAGGACCTGGACCAGGGCGGCGATCACGTCGTCCTTGTGCAGTTCCATGGTGGCCGAGGCCAGTTGCACCACGAGAATGTCGAAGAAGCGGTCGACCACCAGGCCCGGCAGCAGGTCGGAATCACCATAGACCAGGCGGTAGCACGGCTGGTCGAACAGGCGCTGGCGCAGGGACAGGGCGACGTTGAGGCGGTGTACCAGCAGCGACTTGTCCAGCGGCAGCTTGGCATCGCGTGACAGCAGGCGGGCGCAGATCAGGTTGTTCGGGCTCAGCGCCACGATACCCAGCGGCTTGCCGTTGGCGGCCTCGAGGATCGCCTGTTGGCCGGCCTGAAAGCCCTGCAGCGGCGTCGCGGTGACATCGACTTCGTTGCTGTAGACCCACAGGTGGCCGGCGCGCAGGCGGCGGTCGGCATTGGCTTTGAGGCGAAGGCTGGGCAGGGACATGACGTCGCTCCGGGAAAAAAGAGCGGGAGTATAACCGGTTGGCCCTTGATTCGGTGCAGGGTACGACAAACTGCCCTGCCTGTTCGCGGGCACAAGCGCTACAAGTCGAGCGACCTACAGGGTTAGAATCCCCCGTCCTCAACGAGTATGTACGTATGTCCCAAGAACTCAGCGCCGAACAGATCCAGCAAGCCTTGCAAGGCATTACCATCCCGCCGCAACCGCAGATCATGGTCGACCTGCAGTTCGAGCAGTACATGCCCGACCCGGACCTGGAAACCATCGCCAAGCTGATTTCCCAGGACCCGGGCTTGTCCGGTGCCTTGCTCAAGCTGGTCAACTCGCCGCACTTCGGGCTGTCCAACAAGATCGGTTCGATCCAGCGTGCGGTGAACCTGCTGGGTAGCCGTTCGATCATCAACCTGATCAACGCCCAGTCGATCAAGGGCGAGATGAGCGACGAGACCATCGTTACCCTCAACCGCTTCTGGGACACTGCCCAGGACGTGGCCATGACCTGCCTGACACTGGCCAAGCGCACCGGCATCCAGGCGGCGGACGAGGCCTACACCCTCGGGCTGTTCCATGATTGCGGCGTCCCGCTGATGCTCAAGCGTTTCCCCAACTATATGGATGTACTGGAGGAGGCCTACGCCAAGGCTGATGCGCAAACACGCGTGGTCGACACCGAGAACCGTGCATTCAACACCAATCATTCGGTGGTCGGCTATTTCACCGCCAAGTCCTGGCGCCTGCCGGAGCACATCAGCGCGGCCATCGCCAACCATCACAATGCCCTGGCCGTGTTCCGCGAGGAGTCGCCGCGCAACACCCAGAGCCAGCTGAAGAACCTGCTGGCGGTGCTGAAGATGGCCGAACACATCTGCGCGTCCTGCCGGGTCTTGGGCAACCAGCATGTCGACCATGAGTGGAATGCGGTCGGCCCGCTGGTACTGGACTACATCGGTTTGTCGGAGTACGACTTCGAGAACCTCAAACAGACCATTCGCGAGCTGGGCGGGCACTGATTCATGCCGGAATTACCCGAAGTCGAGACTACGCGGCGCGGTATCGCACCGCACCTGGAAGGCCAGCGGGTCAGCCGCGTGGTGGTGCGAGACCGGCGCTTGCGCTGGCCAATCCCCGAGGACCTGGACGTGCGTTTGTCCGGGCAGCGTATTCTCAGCGTCGAGCGGCGCGCCAAGTACCTGCTGATCAATGCCGAGGTCGGCACCTTGATCAGCCATCTGGGCATGTCGGGCAACCTGCGTCTGGTGCAGATGGGGCTACCGGCGGCCAAGCATGAGCACGTCGATATCGAGCTGGAGTCGGGGCTGATGCTGCGCTACACCGACCCACGCCGGTTCGGTGCCATGCTCTGGAGCCTCGATCCGCTCAATCACGAGTTGCTGCTGCGTCTGGGCCCAGAGCCGTTGACCGACCTGTTCGACGGCGAGCGTCTGTTTCAGCTGTCGCGCGGGCGGACGATGGCCGTCAAGCCTTTCATCATGGATAACGCGGTGGTGGTGGGCGTGGGCAATATCTACGCGACCGAGGCGCTGTTTGCCGCCGGTATCGACCCGCGCCGTGAGGCGGGCGGAATCTCCCGTGCCCGTTACCTGAAACTGGCCATCGAGATAAAGCGCGTGCTGGCGGCAGCCATCGAGCAAGGGGGTACGACCTTGCGCGATTTCATTGGCGGCGACGGGCAGCCTGGGTATTTCCAGCAGGAACTGTTCGTGTACGGCCGGGGCGGAATGCCTTGCAAGCTGTGTGGCACTGCCTTGCGCGAGGCCAAGCTTGGGCAACGGGCCAGCGTTTACTGCCCGCGTTGCCAGCGTTGAATGGCATGGCCCAATCGCCGGCTAGCCGGCGATTGGGCCATCAGGCGCAGCGCAGCGCTCAAGCCTTGCCGGTAATCCGGCGGTACTTGGCCATCAGCTGCTCTTCGGTTTCCGGGTGCGCCTCATCCAGCGGGATGCAGTCGACCGGGCAGACCTGCTGGCACTGCGGCTCGTCGTAGTGACCCACGCACTGGGTGCACAGGTTCGGATCGATCACGTAGATCTCTTCGCCTTGGGAGATGGCCTCGTTCGGGCACTCGGGTTCGCAGACGTCGCAGTTGATGCAATCGTCGGTGATTATCAGGGACATGGGGACTCCGGCCGGGGCTCACCGCCCGGGCATGTTCAACGCAATGGGCACAATTGTGCCGCATTCGCGCCCGCAGTGCACGCGGGCGCGATAATCAGCGCTCAGGCTTACTTCTTGAAACGCTCAGTCAGGGCCTCGGCCACCACCGGGTGCACGAACTTGGTGATGTCGCCGCCCAGCGCTGCGATTTCCCGGACCAGGGTCGAGGAAATGAACGAATAGCGCTCCGAAGGCGTGAGGAACAGGCTTTCGACCTCTGGCGCCAGTTGCCGATTCATGTTCGCCAGCTGGAATTCGTATTCGAAGTCGGACACTGCCCTCAGCCCACGCAAGAAGACGTTGGCGCCCTGTTCCTTGGCAAAATGCGCAAGCAGGGTGGAGAAGCCGATGACTTCGACATTGGGCAGGTGCCTGGTGACCTCACGGGCCAGCGCTACCCGTTGTTCCAGCGGGAACAGCGGGTTTTTCTTCGGGCTGGCTGCCACTGCGATGATCACGTGGTCGAACAGCCGCGAGGCGCGCTCGACCAGGTCGCCATGGCCCTTGGTAATAGGGTCGAAAGTACCCGGGTACAACACTCGGTTCATCGCGTCATCCTGGCTGGAGTGCGTTGGGGAGTCGGATGGTAGCGCAGCGATTGCGCCCGGCCAAGTCATGCGGCCGGCTGATGGCACTATAGACAGCAGGGGCATTTGTTGTCATGCACTCTGTGCCAGGCGGGCTATCAGGGCGTCGGTGAGCTTCGCGCTGATGGCGTAGACCGACAGTTGTGGGTTGGCACCGATGCTGGTCGGGAACAGCGAGCCGTCGTGAATCGACAGGTTTTCCAGCTGATGGTGACGGCCCAGGCTGTCGCACACCGCGTGACGTGGATCTTCGCCCATTGCGCAGCCGCCCATTACGTGGGCGCTGCCCAGCCGCGTATGGAACGGCTCCAGGCGCAAACCGTCGATCATGCGTTGGGCCTGCGCCAGGCTGGCAGCAGCGCGGGCATCGCTGTGCGCGGGTGTAACCTGCGTGGCGCCTGCTGCGAACTGGATCTGCGCCATGCTGTGAAAGGCGCGGCGCAGGCCGTCTCGCAAGTAGTCGGTGACCGGGTAATCGAGCACCGGTGAGCCATCGCCACGCAGTTCCACCGCGCCGCCCGGGCTTTCGGGGTGGAAACCGTCGCGCAACAGCGCAAGCATGACGTGGGTATGCGGCAGCTCGGCCATGCGCCGGGCATTTTCGACACCATCGCCACCGAGCAAGGTGCTGGCCAGCGCCGGGTGCAGGGGCGGCACTTCAAGTTTGTAGCCGACCGCGCCATCGACGCCGTCCTGCCATTGGAAGTGGTCACTGTAGATGGATTGCGGGGCGCCGTAGTAAGGGTCGATGCGTGCGTCGAAGCGTGCCGCGCTGAAGTTGACCAGGTGCAGGAAGGTCCGCTTGCCCAGGCGCTCGTGGGGGTCAGGAGCCTTGGAACGCAGCAGCAGGGCGGGGCTGTTGATGCCGCCGCCTGCGAGGATGTAGTGGCGTGCGCGCACAGTGATGCTGCGCCCGTTGGTGTGTATCCCTTGAGCATCCAGCCCTTGGCAGCGCAGATGCTCGATGCGCTCGCCGTCATGCTCGAAGCGTTCGGCCCGGGCCAGATACAGCAGCTCGCCGCCCTTGTCGAGCATGGCTGGAATGCGCGTCACCAGCATCGATTGTTTGGCGTTGACCGGGCAACCCATGCCGCAATAGCCAAGGTTCCAGCACCCCCGGACATTGCGCGCAATCACGGCCCATCGGTAGCCGAGCCGTTCACACCCACGGCGCAGTACGTCGTTGTTGGCGTTTGGCGGCACCGCCCAAGGCGTAATGCCGAGGTCTTGCTCGATGCGTTCGAACCAGGGGCGTAGTGCGTCGTTGTCCAGCCCTTTTACGTTGTGGGCCGCGGCCCAGTGGGCCAAGGTCGGCGTGGGCGTGCGAAAGCTGGAGGTCCAGTTGACCAGCGTGGTGCCGCCTACCGCACGGCCCTGCAGAATGGTGATGGCGCCGTCCTTGCTCATCCTGCCCAGGCCTTCCTGGTAGAGACTGGCGTAGGCCTCATTCTCAAGCAGGTGGAAGTCACTGCTGGTCTTGAGCGGGCCTTCCTCGATCAGCAGTACCTTGAAGCCTGCGGCGCTGAGCATCTGCGCGCTGGTGGCGCCGCCGGCACCGCTGCCTATCACGGCAATGTCGGCTTGCAGGCTGAGGTCCTGCCCCAGGCGTGAGCCGTCGTAGGTGATCCAGCCGCGTTCGAGGCCTTGGCGAAACGGGTCGATGACAGGCATTGAAGATGCTCTTGTTGTTGGTCAGATTTTCGGCGGCCCGGGGTAACCACAGGCGGCCCAACTTTCCGGGCGCTCGTACCAGGCCATCGTCAGCAGTTGCACGATCGACGAGTGTCCCATGCGCAGCAGGTTCAGCGAACTGTCCTGCCAGCGTTGCAGAAACCCCGCAATCTGCTGTTCACCGGCCTGTTCCCAGGCGCCCCAGACCCCGGTCAGTGGGCCACGGGTCAGCGGCAGGCTGAGCACATCGAACAATTGCCGGGTGAGCTTGAGCATTTGCGGGGACAGTGCCGCCAGTTTGGCGTCGAGAGTGGGCAGCACCAGTGCTGCGCTTGCCGAAGTACCGGCGAGCACCACCGGGATCAGTGCCCGCAGCAATGGCAGGTCGTCATCGCGCAATACGTGGTACCCGGTTGCAGGCGCCTGAGGGCTGCAACCGACCAGGCTGGCACTGGCCAGAAACACGCTGGCTCCCAGGCTGAAACGCATGAATTCGCGCCGCTGCATGGCCCGGCCCTCAGCGGATGAACAGTTTGTAGACCAGGCGCTGCAAGGCCTTGCCATACGGCGGGTAGACCAGGCGTGCGGCGTTCAGGCGCTGCTTGGCCAGCACTGCCTTGGCCTTGCTGAAGGTCAGGAAGCCGTCGTGGCCGTGGTAGTGCCCCATGCCCGAGGGGCCGATGCCGCCGAACGGCAGGTCGTCCTGAGCGACATGCAGCAGTGTGTCGTTGAGGCATACACCACCGGAGTGGCTGTGCTGCAGTACATGTTCCTGCTCGGCACGGTCGTAGCCGAAGTAGTACAGCGCCAGTGGGCGTGGCCGTTCATTGATGTAGGCCAGTGCGCCGTCGAGGCTGTCATAGGGTACTACCGGCAGCAGCGGGCCAAAGATTTCGTCCTGCATCACCTGCATGCTGTCGTTCACCTCCAGTAGCAGCTGCGGCGGCAGGCGCCTGCCTTGGCGGGGCTCGTCTGGGTACAGGTCGATGATCTGCGCGCCTTTGCTGCGGGCGTCATCCAGCAGGTGTTGCAGGCGCTGCAATTGCCTCGGATTGATGATGGCGCTGTAGTCGGGGTTGTCGGCGATGCGCGGGTACAACCGGTGGACCGCCCTGCGGTAGGCATCGCTGAAGGCGTTCAGGCGCTCGCGTGGTACCAGGACGTAGTCTGGGGCGACGCAAGTCTGGCCGGCATTGAGGGTCTTGCCGAACGCGATACGCTCGGCAGCGCTGTCCAGCGGCACGCTGGACGAAACGATGGCTGGCGACTTGCCGCCAAGCTCCAGTGTGACAGGGGTCAGGTTTTGTGCTGCGGCCAGCATGACCTGGCGCCCGACGCTGGTGGCGCCGGTGAACAGCAGGTGATCGAAGGGCAACCGGGCAAACGCCTGGCCGACTTCCACCTCGCCCAGCACCACGCTGACCAGCTCGTGCGGGAATACCCGCTCAAGCAAGGTTTTCAGCGCCAGGGCGCTGGCAGGTGTGGCCTCACTGAGCTTGAGCATCACCCGGTTGCCGGCGGCCAGGGCGCAGGTCAGCGGGCCGATGGCGAGAAACAGCGGGTAGTTCCACGGCACGATGATGCCAACCACGCCAAGCGGCTGATACAGCACGCGGGCGCTGGCCGGCTGGAAGGCCAGGCCTACGGTTCGCCTTGCTGGTCGCATCCAGCGCTTGAGGTGGCGCTCGGCATGGCGAATACCTTGTACCGAGGGCAACAGTTCGGCCAGCAAGGTTTCGTCGGCGCTGCGGCCGGAAAAGTCCGTATCGATCGCCTCTATCAGCCGTTGTTGATCCGCCAGCACAGCCTCGCGCAGGCTTTTCAGCCATTGCCGGCGTTGGGCCAGGGGCGCCATGGGGTTGCCCGCAAATGCTTTGCGCTGGGTGGCGAACGTGGCCGCCAGGTCGATGTCGGACTGCAAGGGAGGCACGGCGATAGGTGAAGTCACGGCGGCTCTCATCGGGGCTAGAGAATCTCTAGAGCCTATACTCTAATCGGGACGATGGTACGAATATTTTTCCCGCCACCGCACGGTGCATCCGGGCCCTGTTACCCCGTAATATGGACCCTTACCGTAAGCCTGCAGACTGGGAGCTGAGCATGGCCCCGCGCATGAAGACCCGAGAGCGCATCGTGCAGAACAGCCTTGAGCTGTTCAACCAGCAAGGCGAGCGTAGCGTGAGTACCAACCACATTGCTGCGCACATGGAAATTTCGCCCGGCAACCTCTACTACCACTTCCCCAACAAGCAGGCGATCATCGCCCTGCTGTTCAGCCAGTACGAAGAGCTGGTGGACAGCTTCCTGCGCCCGCCGCAGGGGCGCGCCGCCACCGTCGAAGACAAGCGTTTCTATCTCAAGGCGTTGCTCGCAGCGATGTGGAGCTATCGGTTCCTGCACCGTGACCTCGAGCACCTGCTCGACAGCGACCCTGAGCTGGCTGCCCGTTACCGGCGCTTTTCCGAACGTTGCCTGCGCCAGGGCCAGGCGATCTATCGGGGCTTCGTCGAGGCCGGCATTCTGGTCATGGCACCTGCGCAGATCGAATCGCTGACCATCAACGCCTGGATCGTGCTTACTTCTTGGGTCCGCTTTCTCAGCACCACGCGCGAGCACTCCGCTCACCTGGGTGAAGAAGCCTTCAAGCGTGGTGTCTATCAGGTACTGGTGCTGGAGCTCGGCTTCGTCACCGCCAGCGCCCGCAGTGCTGTGGACGCCCTGTGTCAGGAGTTTCATGTTCCGTTCAACCAGGCCCTGGAACGTTAGCCCAGAGCCTTCGTGCCATCGATCAGGAGATTGTCATGCCCCTTGCGCAATTGATCACCCCGCAGCAACTGGCTGAGCGCCTGGGCTCGCCCAAGTTGGTGATCCTCGATTGTCGGTTTGCCTTGGAAGACGTGGATTACGGCCAACGCAGCTATGCCGAGGGGCATATCGCCGGGGCTCACTTCGCCGACCTGGAGCGCGATCTGAGTGGGCCGGTAAGCAAGGGCAAGACCGGCCGCCATCCCTTGCCTGATCCGCAGCGGCTGGTCGAGCGCTTGCGTGAGTGGGGGCTGGACAATGACAGCGAGGTGGTGCTGTACGACGATGGGCCTGGTGCCTTTGCCGCCCGTGCCTGGTGGCTGCTGGCCTGGTTGGGTAAACGCACAGGTGTGGCCATTCTCGACGGAGGCCTCAAAGCCTGGCACACCGCGGGCCAGCCATTGAGCCTGGACGCGCCGGCACGCTATGAGGGTACGTTCAACGGCGAGCCGGATACGAAGCTGCTGATTGACGCCGAGCACTTGGTCACTGAGCTTGCAAGCCCCGAGCTGACGTTGATCGATGCGCGTGCGTTGCCGCGTTTTCGTGGGGATGTGGAGCCTATCGATCCGGTGGCCGGGCATATTCCTGGCGCTCAGTGCGCAGCCTTCACCGACAACCTGGGCGAAGATGGGCGCTTCCTCGCGCCAGAGCAGCTCAGGCAGCGCTTTGCCGAGAAGCTGGCGGGGCGTTCACCGGAACACTTGGTGGCGTATTGCGGTTCGGGAGTGACGGCTTGCCATAACCTGTTTGCCCTGGCATTGGCGGGGTATCCGCTGGGCAGGCTGTATGCCGGGTCGTGGAGTGAGTGGATCAATGAGCCAGCCCATCAGGTTGCCACGGGCGACTGATCAGCTGGTTTATCGCCCATCCACCAGCCACTGCGGAATCCGCCGCTCAAGGTAATACCCCGGATTTCGCAGGCTGCCTTCGACGAACCCCACGTGCCCACCCCGCTCGTGCAGCTCGAACTGAGTCTGTGGTGTCAGCTCGCTCGCCGTGGGCTGGCTGTGGCGGGATACGAACGGATCATCGTTTGCGTGGATGATCAGCGTCGGCGTGCGGTTTTCGCCGAGATAGTAGCGGCTCGATGAACGACGGTAGTAGTCGTGTACATCGTCAAAGCCGTTGAGCGGCGCGGTCACTTTGCCGTCAAAATCCCAGAAGGTACGGAGCTTGCGCAATGACCCGAGCCGGTCGAGTGCGGCAAGGCCTTCATGACGGCCCTGTGCGCGGAAGTGCCGTTGTTTGACCTGCACATAGGCCATCATTTCGCGCATGAAATGTGCCTGATAGACCTTCGAAAAGCCTTGGCCGATGCGGTCGGCGCACTGATCCAGGCGAAACGGTACGGAAACCGCCACGGCCGCCTGCAACTGGCTGGCGCTGCCACTTTCACCCAGGTACTTCAGCAGCACATTGCCGCCCAGCGAATAGCCGACGGCATACAAGGGGGCCAGCGGGCGTTGGGCGCGCAGGTGGGCGACAACCTCGGCCAGGTCCCCGCTGGCCCCGGAATGGTAACTGCGTGCCAGCAGGTTCGGCTCCCCCGAGCAGCCACGCCAGTTCAGCGCAACGCTGGCCCAGCCGCGGGCATTGAGCGCTTGCTGCAAGCCTTTGACATAAGGCGAATGGGACGAACCGGTCAGGCCGTGCAGCACCAGCACCAGCGGTGTATCTGGCTGGTGAGGCCCGTGCCAGTCGAGGTCCATGAAGTCGCCATCGGCCAGCCACAGGCGCTCGCGCTTGCGTTCAAGCGCAGGCAGCTTGCGCCACAGCGGGCCCCAAAGGGTTTGCAGGTGAGGGTTGGACAACCCGGTGGCCGGGCGGAATGTGGCGGTAAGACTGGGCATGCTGAGCGACTCGTGTTGTGCCTGCCTAGATTGCCATGAAACACCGCCGTTGTACTTGCGCTATTGGTCGGTCAGGGCAGCTCGGGCCAAGGTTGTTGCGCATGGGGCGGGCCGAGAGTGATGAACACTTCCTGCGCAGGGCTCAGCCATAAGCGCGCGGCTTCGCGAATGTCCTTGGGCGTCAGGGCTGCCAGGCTTTGGATGTAGGTTGCAAAATGATCTGCAGGTTGGCCAAGGTGGCTTGACGTTGCCAGGCTCTTGGCCAGCTCTGCGTTGCTCGCCATGGTGCGATGCAACCTGCCTGCGATCTGGTTGCGCGCCATGTCGCACTCCGCCTGGCTTGGGCCATGCTCGCGCAGGCAAGCCAGCATCCCGGAAACCAGCTCACGCGAGGCATCTCGGTATTGGGGGGCAATGTCCCATTCAATTTGCAGCAGGCTCGCCGCATCAAAGGGTCTGAGCGACGAGCGGATGGTGTAGGTCAAGGCACGTCGGCTTCGTAGCTCTTGTGTCAGACGCGACTCGAAGCCGCTGCCGAGGATTTCGTCAAGCATGGTCAAAGCTGCATACCCTGGCTTGTCGGGTGATGTGGGCAGCAGCAGAGTCAGCGTGGCCCGGGTCGTACTTGCGGTGTGTTCCTGATGCCGGGTGAGCGCCTCTGGCAACGGCGCCGGTGGCGGGAGCTGCCCTGCCCAGTGTTGTGGTAGCGCCTGGAGCAGTTCAGTGATGAGTGTCTGCGCCTCTTCGCGCGAGAGGTCGCCCACCAGGCCGATATCGAGGTTGTTGGCAGAGTAGGCGCGTCGGTGGAAATCGCGCAGCTGCTGCTGGTCGATCTGCTTGAGGCTCTCAGGGGTGCCAGCCCAATGTGTGGCGTAGGGGTGGCCATCGAATACATGGCTCATTGTCGCGTGAGGCATCCCTGAGGCCGGGCTCGATGCAACTGCGCCAAGGTAGTTGAGCAGTCGTTCGCGGATGCCTGCGACGGCTTCCTCCCGGAAGGCGGGGCGCGCCAGCATTTGCGTGAGCAGTTGCAGGGCGCTTGTACGCAGTGCCGGCAGGCTCAGGCAGCGCAGCGTGATCACGGCCTCATCCTGGTTCATCTGCCTTGCCATGATCGCACCCAGCCCCTCGATGGCCTGTGCGAATTGGGCGGCATCCAGATGCTCGGTACCCTGATCGAGGCTGTAAAGGACAAGGGCGGCCAGGCCCGGGCTAGTGCCGTCGAGCGCACTGCCAGCGCGAAAGCGTAGCGCCAGGTCGAATATCGGGCGGTCATGGGATGGCATGAAGCTGACCTTGGCGCCTTCGTCGGTCTGCCATTGCTGTATCTGGGCCGGCAAGGGCTGGTGCTGCTCCAGGTCCAGGCCTTGCGTGGACTCCAGCCGGGCCATTGCCGCCACGGCGGTATCGGTCATGGGGCCCTTGCAAATCAGTGGCATGCTGCTGGTGGAAAGAGGTTTGTTCATGCCGGTGCTCCTGTTTGCAGATGAGTGATGGTCAGCCTTTCGCGGCTCAGGTAGTCGAACGCTACCTGTCGTAATGTCGCGCTATCGAGGTGGCGGACACGTTCGGCTTCTTGATCGATCAGCGAGGGAGACAGACCAGCGGCCGCCGCTGCGCCGATGCGCCCAGCTTGCAGGGTGACGCTGTCGCGGCTGAACAGGCGGCGGGTAAGCATGCGCAGTTTCGCGCGCTCCAGTTCCTGGGGGGAAAGCAGCGTATGGCGCAGGGTATCGATCAAGGTATAGATCGCTTCTACGGCGTGCTCGTGGGTGGATCTTTGACTGTTGATATAGGTTGAAAGGGTCAACAGCGTGTCGCCACGCACCATTGGCTCATATGACAGGCCGATGCCCTTGAGCAGCCGTCGGTCTCGCACCAGCTCGCTGTAGAGCCTTGCGCTGAACCCTTTGCCAAGCACTTCACAGAGCACGCCCAAGGCAGGCACTGTGGTTGCCTCGGTGGCCGTGGCGTGGCTTGGTGCATTGAAGGACATGAACAAACCATCACGCAGGCCTGGCAATTTCAGCTTCTGGCTTCGCTCCTGCAGGTGCGCGTCATGCCGGGGGACCGGTGCTGCGCCAAGCGGGGCCCTGGCGATGCTGGCGAAATACCGGCTCACGTGCTGGCGAAGCGTGGGAAGGTCGACGGCGCCCACCACCACGAGGGTGGCGTTATTGGGCCGATACCACGTTTGATACCAGGTGCGCACGGTATCCAGGCGCATGTTGTTCAGGTCTGCCGGGTTGCCAAACGCCGCCGTGGCATACGGGCTGCTGCCGTGAGCAAGCGCTATGTGCCGTTCAGCTGCCTGCTGTGCAGGAGCGTTTTCGACTTTGAGTCGGCGCTCGTCTTCGATCGCTTTGACTGCCCGTTCCATGTCTGCCTGGCCAAAGGTTGCGCCCGCCATGGCATCCGCCATTATTTCGAGTGCAATCGGCAATCGTGCCGCGGGTAACAGGACATCGTATGCCGTTGCGTCATCGGTGGTAGTGGCATTGGCCTTTCCGCCGAGCCGCGCGATCACCTGGGTGTATCGGCCCGCTTCGAGTTTGCGGCTGCCTTCGAATATCAGGTGTTCCAGCAGGTGCGAGAGGTTGGTATGGCCGGCCGGTTCATGGCTGGTGCCAACGTGGTACCAGAGCTGGATTGCGGCGAGCGGGGTGCTGTGGTCTTCACGCAGATAGACAGCCAGGCCGTTATCCAGTGTGAAATGCTGCAACGATGGGTGGGTGGCATCCGCGATGGAGACGATGCCGGCTGACACCGTTTGGTCGTCGAGGGTAAACGAGGGAGTCGATGGCATTGCTCAAGTGCTCCTGGTTGGGGTGACCAGGAGCAGCTTCGGCGAGATTGTGCGCTTGCCTGCGCTATATAGTTAGGGCCTGCGTTCAGGCGCGCTGCCACAGCGCGTAATGCACCTGGCCGGTCTTTTTTTCGCGGTGCAGGCGCCAGTTGCCTGGCATTTGCAGGGTAGAGGGGGCGGCTTCGCTCTCGGTGTAGATCCACGCCTGCTCGCGCAGCCACTGGTTCTGCTCCAACAGGTTGCAGGTGTTGGCCAGCAGGTCCTGGTGGAACGGCGGATCGAGAAACACGACGTCGAACTGTTGCTTGGCCGGGGCTTGCAAGTAGCGCTGGGCGTCGGTCTGGAGGATTTGCCCGCGCGGGCAGCGCAGGATCTCCAGGTTGTTCTTCAGGTTGTTGATAGCCGCCGCGTTGCTGTCCAGTGCTACGGCATCTGCAGCACCGCGTGACAACGCTTCGAGCACCAGGGCGCCACTGCCGGTAAAGGCATCCAGCACCCGGGCGCCTTCGATGTAGGGCGCCAGCCAGTTGAACAGGGTTTCGCGCACACGGTCGGTGGTCGGCCGCAGGCCTTCGCCTTCAGGCACCGCCAGGCGGCGGCTGCGCCACTCGCCAGCGATGATGCGCAGGTGGCCCTGTCCCTTGCTTTGGCCCTGCTGAGGTCGGGCGGGAGGGGTGGATCTAGGCATTAGTGCTCCGGTACGCCGAGAGGCTGCTCGGCGGGTTTGTCAGTAGGGGCTGGCAGCGGCTTTTGCGGCACGCTCGGGCCGACGGTGACGATCACCAGTTTGTCGGCTGCCAAATGCTTGTTCATGGCTGCCTTGACCTGCTCGACGGTCAGCGCTTGGGACTGCTGCATGAAGTCTTCCAGCCAGGTCAATGGCAGGTTGTAGAAGCCGATGGCGCCCAATTGGCCGACGATGCTCGCATTGCTGGCGTTCGACAGCGGGAAGCTGCCAGCCAGTTCGCGCTTGGCGTCGTCCAGTTCCTGCTGGGTCGGGCCGCTCTTGAGGTAGTCGGCAAGGATACCCTGCACCAGCTTGAGTGTGCCCTCGCTGAGTTCGGCACGGGTTTGCAGGTTGATCATGAACGGGCCGCGCACCTGCATCGGGCTGAATACCGAGTATACGCCGTAGGTCAGGCCGCGTTTTTCCCGCACTTCGCTCATCAGGCGGGTACCGAAGGCGCCGCCACCGAGAATCTGGTTGCCCAGCGACAGGGCTGGCCAGTCCGGGTCCTGGCGGTCGATGCCCAGCTCGGCCAGCATCAGGTGGGTCTGCTTGGACGGGAAGTCGATGTGGGTGGTGCCTGCCTTGGGCTCGACGGGTTGCGCAGGCTTGGCCAGTGCCGGGCCTTTGGGCAGGGCGGCGGAGACCTGGGCGGCAACCGCCTCGGCCTCTTCGTGGCTGAGGTCGCCGACCAGTGCGATTACCGCGTTGCCCGCTGCATAGGCCTTGGCGTGGAATGCGCGCAGCTGTTCCAGGGTGATGCCCGGGATGCTTTCAGCGCTGCCGTCGCTTGGATGGGCGTAAGGGTGGTCGCCGTAAAGTTTGCCGAACAACGCCTTGCCGGCGATCTTGCCGGGGTTCTGCTTCTCGTATTCGAAACCGGCCAGCAGCTGGTTCTTGATTCGTTTGAATGCGTCCTCCGGGAAGGTCGGCTTGCCGGTTACTTCAGCGAACAGCTTCAGGGCCGGCTCGCGCTTGTCCTTCACACTCAGGCTGCGCAGCGAGGCCACCGCCATGTCGCGGTAGGAACCGTTGCCGAAGTCTGCGCCGAGCCCTTCGAAGCCTTCGGCGATGGCGGTCACATCCTTGCCGGCAACGCCTTCGTTGAGCATGGCATTGGTCAGGGTGGCCAGGCCCGGCGTGTTGCCGTCCTGGCTGCTGCCGGCGGCGAAGGTCACGCGCAAATCGAACATCGGCAGCTCGCGGGCCTCGACGAACAGTACGCGCGCACCTTCGGCAGTGGTCCAGTTCTGGATGTTCAGCTGGCGCCGGCTGGGGGCCTTGCCGTCCAGCTCGGCCAGCGACTGCAGGGTATTGGCGGGGCGGGCCGCGGTGCTGTCGGTTTCGGCGTGGGCAGGGCGAGCCAGGACGCAGGTCATCGCCACCACCAGTGCGATGATGCCCGTGCCGATCAGGGTGTAGCGTGGTGCGCTGCAATCACTCATGAGCGGACTCCTCAGGCAGTACATGGGCAACGCTCAGGCGTTCGCGGGTGAAATAGGTGCGTGCGGCGGCCTGGATATCTTCGGGGGTCACGCGCTTGAGTTCGTCCAGTTCGCTGTCGATCAGTTTCCAGGACAGGCCGACCGTCTCTAGCTGGCCAATGGTGGTGGCCTGGCTGCTGATGGAGTCGCGGTCGTAGACCAGGCCGGCGATCACCTGGGCGCGTACACGTTCCAGTTCCTCGGCGCTCGGCGGGGTGGTCTTGAGCTCATCGAGCAACTCCCAGACGCCTTTCTCGACATCGGCGAGCGTCTTCTGCTTCTGTACGTTAGGGGTAGCCGAGATCATGAACAGGCTGTCGCCGCGGGTAAAGGCGTTGTAGCTGGACGAGGCGCCGGCCACCAGCTCCTGGCCACGCTCCAGGCGCGCCGGCAGGCGGGCGCTGTAGCCGCCGTCGAGCAAGGCCGAGATCAGCCGCAGGGCGTGCGCGGTGCGCGGGTCCTTGGCGGTGGCAAGGCCCGGTACGTTGAAGCCGTAGATCAGGCTTGGCAGTTGGGTGCGCACGTGCAGGGTCAGCTGGCGCCGGCCTGGCTCGGCCAGCTCCAGCGGCAGCTTGGCCGGCGGCACGGCGCGCTTGGGGATACTGGCGAAGTACTTCTGCGCCAGGCCTTTGACCTCGGCGGCGGTAACATCGCCGACCACCACCAGGGTGGCGTTGTTCGGCGCGTACCAGGACTCGTACCAGTGGCGCAGCTCCTCGACTTTCATGCGTTCGAGGTCGGCCATCCAGCCGATGGTCGGGGTGTGGTAGCCGCTGGCCGGGTAGGCCATGGCGCGGAACAGCTCGAAAGCCTTGGCGCTTGGCTGATCGTCGGTGCGCAGGCGGCGCTCTTCCTTGATCACCTCGATTTCGCGGCTGAACTCATCGGCCGGCAGGCGCAGGCTGGCCAGCCGGTCGGCCTCCAGCTCCAGAGCCACCGGCAGGCGGTCGCGGGCCAGAACCTGGTAGTAGGCGGTGTAGTCGTCGCTGGTAAAGGCGTTCTCTTCCGCGCCCAGGTCGCGCAGGATGCGTGAAGCTTCGCCGGGGCCGACCTTGGCGCTGCCCTTGAACATCATGTGTTCCAGAGCGTGGGACAGCCCGGTCTGGCCGGGTGTCTCATAGCTGGAGCCGACCTTGTACCAGATCTGCGAAACCACCACTGGCGCGCGGTGGTCCTCGCGTACGACCACTTTCAGGCCGTTGTCGAGGATGAATTCGTGGGTGGGTTGCACATCGGCGGCAAAGGCTGCGAGCGGCAGGCAGAGCGTGCTGAGCAACAGGCCAGCGGCGCGGCGGGCTAGAGCATTCATAAGGTGTTTAACCTGTTCGGCGGCCCGCAGGGTTTAGCGTCGGCGGGCCAGGAGGTGCTAGGATACTGATCCGGTTGCCTGGCGACCATGCCTGTCGCCGTTCTGGCCTGCAGGTCCATTAAGACAAAACATTGCGCATGAACCAGCCGGCTTCAAAACAGTCTGTTCTGCGTTTAGAGAATTCCAGATGAGCCGCTGCTGGCCCATCGCTACCCTGAGATAGCCGTCTTCCATGTTTGGTTCCAACGACGACAAAAAAGCGCCGGCCGAGGCTGGCGAGAAAAAAGGCCTGTTCAGCTGGTTTCGCAAGAAGCCGCAGCAACCTGTCGCCGAACAGCCACAAGCCCCTGATGCTCAGGCAGTAGAGCCGGTATCGCCGCAGCCTGCCGCCGAGCAGCCTGAAGCGGCTGCGGCCGAGCCGGTGGTTGCCGAAGCGCCCCCGCCTGCCGTTGAGCCGGTACGTCCCGCTGAGCCGGTACTGGCCCCCCAGCCTGCGCCTGTCGTTGAGCCTGCTCCGGCCCCGGAGGTCGCACCGGCCCCTGAGCCCGCTCCGGCTCCTGAGGTTGCACCGGTCCCTGAGCCTGCTCCAGCCCCTGAGCCAGTGCCGGTTCCCGAGCCTGTCCCGGCCTCTGTGAGAGCGGAGTTGCCTGCGAGTGCTGAGCCCGCTGCTGCGCAGCTCGAAAGCCCTGCTCCAGTCGCAGCAGCCCCCGAAGCCCCGGTCAGCAACCTGGTCTTGCCCGTTGCCGAAGAGCCGGTCGCCCTGGTTCCAGACCTTGAGCCAAAAGCCCCGCCAGCGATTCCCGAGCGCCCGGCCCCCGAACAGGCCGTCGCGGCCGTCACCCCAGCCGTTGCCGAACCTGCCAAGCCCGGCTTCTTCGCTCGCCTCAAGCAGGGCCTGTCGAAGACCAGCGCCAGCATCGGCGAAGGCATGGCCAGCCTGTTCCTGGGCAAGAAAGTCATTGATGATGACCTGCTAGACGAGATCGAAACACGCTTGCTGACCGCCGACGTTGGCGTGGAGGCGACCTCGACCATCGTTCAGAACCTGACCCAGAAGGTTGCGCGCAAACAGCTGGCCGATGCCGATGCCCTGTACAAGTCGCTGCAGGAAGAACTGGCCGCGCTGCTGCGCCCGGTCGAGCAGCCGCTGAAGATCCAGGCGCAGAACAAGCCCTATGTGATCCTCGTGGTAGGCGTCAACGGCGCCGGCAAGACCACCACTATCGGCAAGCTGGCCAAGAAGCTGCAACTCGAGGGCAAGAAGGTCATGCTGGCCGCGGGTGATACCTTCCGTGCTGCCGCCGTCGAGCAGTTGCAGGTCTGGGGCGAGCGCAACCAGATCCCGGTGATCGCCCAGCACACCGGTGCCGACTCCGCGTCGGTGATCTTCGATGCCGTGCAGGCCGCCAAGGCCCGTGGCGTCGATGTGCTGATCGCCGATACCGCCGGCCGGCTGCACACCAAAGACAACCTGATGGAAGAGCTGAAAAAGGTTCGCCGGGTCATCGGCAAGCTTGACGCCGAGGCGCCGCATGAGGTGCTGCTGGTGCTCGATGCCGGTACTGGCCAGAACGCCATCAGCCAGGCCAAATACTTCAACCAGAGCGTCGAGCTGACTGGCCTGGCCCTGACCAAGCTGGACGGCACCGCCAAGGGTGGCGTGATCTTCGCCCTTGCCAAGCAGTTCAACATTCCGATCCGCTTCATCGGCGTGGGTGAAGGTATCGACGACCTGCGCACCTTCGAAGCCGAGCCGTTCGTCAAGGCTCTGTTTGCCGAGCGAGAGCACCCATGATCCGATTCGAACAGGTTGCCAAGCGCTACCCCAACGGCCATGTTGGCTTGCATGAGCTGAGTTTCCGGGCGCGCCGGGGCGAATTCCTGTTCGTCACCGGCCATTCCGGGGCCGGCAAGAGCACCTTGCTGCGCCTGCTGCTGGCCATGGAACGCCCCACCAGCGGCAAGTTGATGCTGGCAGGGCAGGACCTGGGCCAGATCAGCAACGCGCAGATCCCGTTCCTGCGTCGGCAGATCGGGGTGGTGTTCCAGAACCACCAGTTGCTGTTCGACCGCACCGTTTTCAACAACATCGCCCTGCCGCTGCAGATTCTCGGCCTGTCCAAGGCAGAGATCGCCAAACGCGTGGATTCGGCGCTGGAGCGTGTGTCGCTGGTCGACAAGGGTGAGCTGTTCCCGGCCGACCTGTCCACCGGCCAGCAGCAGCGGGTCGGTATCGCTCGTGCGATCGTCCACCAGCCCGCCTTGCTGCTGGCCGACGAACCCACCGGTAACCTCGACCCGCGCCTTGCCGCAGAGATCATGGGGGTGTTCGAGGACATCAATCGGCTGGGTACCACGGTGTTGATCGCCAGCCATGACCTGGCACTGATTGCGCGCATGCGCCACCGCATGCTGACCTTGCAGCGCGGCCGTCTGATCGGCGATGGGGAGGCCGGGCAATGAGCACTACACGTACACCCAAGGTTTCCGAGCGGGTCGCCCCAAAGGCCGCCGACGCGGATACCCGGAAAAAGCGCGGCGAGCATGATGATGACGGCCCGGACTTCCGCACGCTGTTGCACGCCTGGCTGGACAGCCACCGTGCCAGCCTGGCCGACAGCCTGCGTCGCCTGGGCAAGCAGCCGATCGGCAGCTTCTTCACCTGCCTGGTGATGGCCGTGGCGCTGAGCATGCCCATGGGCCTTTCGCTGCTGTTGAAGAACGTCGAGAAGCTGGGGGGCTCCTGGCAGCGCGCCGCGCAGATTTCCCTGTACCTGAAGCTCGACGCGGGCAGCAAGGAGGGCGAGGCCCTGGGCCAAGAGATCAAAGGCATGCCTGGGGTGGCCGATGCCTTGTACATCAGCCCAGCGCAGGCGCTGGAAGAGTTCCAGCAGCAGTCCGGGTTGGGCGAAGCCCTGCGTGAACTGCCCGACAACCCGCTGCCTGGTGTCGTGGTGGTGACCCCGACCGAAGTCGACAAGCCGGCTCTGGAGGCGCTGCGGCAACGTCTGGCCGAGCTGCCGCGAGTGGAAAATGCACAACTCGACCTGGTGTGGGTGGAGCGCCTGGCGGCGATCCTCAAGCTGGGCGACCGGTTCGTCTTCGGCCTGGCGGTGATGCTTATTTCTGCCTTGCTGTTAGTAATCGGTAACACAATTCGTCTACATATTGAAAACCGCCGTACCGAGATCGAAGTCATCAAGCTGGTAGGCGGCACCGACAGCTACGTCCGTCGGCCTTTCCTGTACATGGGCGCGTTGTACGGCCTGGGTGCGGGTCTGCTTGCCTGGGGTATCCTCGCGTTCGGCCTCAACTGGCTGAACGAGGCCGTGGTAGGGCTGTCCGGGCTCTACGGCAGCGACTTCTCCCTGGGCGGTGTGCCAGCATCCGATGGTCTGTCGCTCTTGATCGGGGCGGTACTGTTGGGGTATATCGGTGCATGGATTGCGGTGGCTCGGCATTTGAACGAGTTGGCCCCGCGATAGTTTTCTGAGCCAGCATTGACAATTTTTCATTTTTGGAACTTGCACCTTGGTTCCAGGTCTATGTTGGCAGTGCTCACAAGGCACGAGTCTGGTAAGTCGGAGGTTCTTGAATGACCACATCGTTGCAACCTGCCTATGCCCTGGTTCCCGGTGCAAACCTGGAAGCCTACGTGCACACGGTCAACAGCATCCCGCTGCTGACTGTCGAGCAGGAGCGTGATCTGGCCGAGCGTCTCTATTATGAGCAGGATCTTGAGGCCGCTCGGCAAATGGTGATGGCCCACCTGCGCTTCGTCGTACATATCGCCCGCAGCTATGCTGGCTACGGGTTGGCCCAGGCCGACCTCATTCAGGAAGGCAACGTCGGCCTGATGAAGGCGGTCAAGCGCTTCAACCCGGAAATGGGTGTGCGCCTGGTGTCGTTCGCCGTGCACTGGATCAAGGCTGAAATCCACGAATTCATCCTGCGCAACTGGCGCATCGTCAAGGTGGCTACCACCAAGGCCCAGCGCAAGCTGTTCTTCAACCTGCGCAGCCAGAAGAAGCGTCTGGCCTGGTTGAACAACGATGAAGTGCACCGCGTGGCTGAAAGCCTCGGCGTCGAGCCGCGTGAAGTGCGTGAGATGGAAAGCCGTCTGAGTGGCCAGGACATGGCCTTCGACCCGGCAGCAGAGGCGGACGACGACAGCGCCTTCCAGTCGCCTGCACATTACCTGGAAGACCATCGCTACGACCCGGCTGTGCAGCTTGAGGACGCTGACTGGAGCGACAACTCCACCAGCAACCTGCATGAAGCCTTGCAGGGCCTGGACGAGCGTAGCCGCGACATTCTCTACCAGCGCTGGCTGGCTGAAGAGAAAGCCACATTGCATGAGCTGGCAGACAAGTACAGCGTTTCGGCTGAGCGTATTCGCCAGCTGGAAAAGAATGCGATGAACAAGGTGAAGGCGTTGATTGCTGCGTGATTGGCGCCTGATGCACTGAAAAGCCGCTGGCCCATGACAGGGTGAGCGGCTTTTTTGTTTGCGTATGCTTTACCGGCCTCGGGAAGGGGCAGTCAAAGTCAGCGTATCAATTCAGGGCCTGCGCGAAGCATCCAGCTGCATCAGGTAGCTCGGCCCACCCAGCTGGCTCATTTGCCGGCGAATCCAGCCTGCCCGGCTCGCCACGTAGGCGCTCGGCCGGCTGGCGCTCCACTTGATGGGGCTGGGCAGCACCGCAGCCAATTGAGCAGCCTGCTGGCGGTTCAGGCGGCTGGCATCGATACCGAAGTGGTAGCGCGCCGCAGCCTGGGCACCAAATACCCCTTTGCCCCATTCGGCACTGTTCAGGTAGACCTCGAGGATCCGCTCTTTCGACCAGAACAGTTCCAGCAGCGCCGTGAACCAGGCCTCCAGCCCCTTGCGCAGCCAACTGCGACCCGACCACAGGAACAGGTTCTTGGCCACCTGCTGGGTCAAGGTGCTGGCACCACGGATGCTGCCGCCGCGTTCGTTATAGGCCAGCGCCGCCTGGATGGCGGGGATGTCGAACCCCCAGTGGTTGGCGAACTTCTGGTCTTCACCGGCGATGACCGCGACCTTGAGGTCATCCGAGATATTTTCCCACGGCTGCCAGTCGCGCTGCAGGTCGATCGGCTCGCCACTGATCCACGACTGCACCTTGCGCTCGACCATCAATGCCGTGCCGGGAGGCGGCACCCAGCGGAACACCAGCACCAGCACGATGCTGCCGGCAGCGAACCAGAACAGGGCGCGGGCGAGGCGACGGAGTAGGGATGACAGCATGGCGATGGCTTGGCCGGACCGGTGGAACGGGCCATTATACAGACCCGATCCCAGGAGTCGTCCCATGCTTCGCACCTTCCTCATGCTCGCCGCCCTTTTCGGCTTTACCGGTGTCGGCCTGGGCGCATTCGCCGCCCATGGGCTGAAAAACCGCCTGAGCGCAGATTACCTGGCCATCTTCCAAACCGGAGTGACCTATCAACTGGTACATGCCTTGGCAATCTTCGGGGTCGCGCTGCTCGCGGCGCACTTGCCGGGGCGCCTGGTTGGCTGGGCCGGTGGTCTGTTCGCCCTGGGCATCGTGCTGTTCTCCGGTAGCCTGTACCTGCTGACCCTCAGTGGGCTGGGCAAGCTTGGCATCATCACCCCTATCGGCGGCTTGTGCTTCCTGGCCGGCTGGGTCTGCCTGGGCATGGCAGCATGGCGTTTAGGCTGACCAAGCGGTCCACAATCACGACTAATGGCGTGCACCGCCCTTGGGTTAACGCGTTGATCGGCGCTAGAATGCTGGCCCCCAACGCACAATGGTGGCCGTGCGCATGCGCATTCAATTGAACGGTGAACCCTATGAATTGCCCGCTGGCGAAAGCGTCGCGGCGCTGCTGACCCGCCTGGAGCTGACCGGGCGCCGGGTGGCAGTGGAATTGAACCTGGATATCGTGCCACGCAGTCTGCACGACAGCACGCAGCTCAACGACGGCGACCAGGTCGAAGTGGTCCACGCTATTGGCGGCGGCTGATTCCGGCCTGGCGATTCACCTGCAAGCCCAGCAACCTTTTCCAGAGGATCTTTGATGAGCAACGTTCGTAGCGACAAGCCCTTTACCCTGGCCGGGCGCACTTTCCAGTCGCGCCTGCTGGTCGGCACCGGCAAATACCGTGACATGGAAGAAACCCGCCTGGCCATCGAGGCCTCGGGCGCCGAAATCGTCACTGTCGCCGTGCGCCGCACCAACCTCGGCCAGAACCCGGGCGAACCGAACCTGCTCGATGTGCTGCCACCGGACCGTTACACCATTCTGCCGAACACCGCCGGCTGCTATGACGCCGTCGAAGCGGTGCGCACCTGCCGCCTGGCCCGTGAACTGCTCGACGGCCATAACCTGGTCAAGCTGGAGGTCCTGGCAGACCAGAAGACCCTGTTCCCCAACGTGATCGAAACCCTCAAGGCCGCCGAAGTACTGGTCAAGGACGGCTTCGACGTGATGGTCTACACCAGCGATGACCCGATCATTGCCCGTCAGCTGGCCGAAGCAGGCTGCATCGCGGTCATGCCGCTGGCCGGCCTTATCGGCACTGGCCTGGGCATCTGCAACCCGTACAACCTGCAGATCATCCTGGAAGAATCCAAGGTGCCGGTGCTGGTCGATGCAGGCGTGGGTACCGCCTCCGATGCCACCATCGCCATGGAAATGGGCTGTGAAGCGGTGCTGATGAACTCGGCCATCGCCCACGCCCAGCAGCCCGTGCTGATGGCCGAGGCCATGAAACACGCAATCGTCGCCGGGCGCATGGCCTACCTCGCCGGGCGCATGCCGAAGAAACTCTATGCCAGCGCGTCTTCGCCGCTGGATGGTCTGATCAAGTAAGAGCTACTGATGACTGAATCGCAAGATACGCCGATCACCACCGACGGCGAAGCGCGTCCACACCGCCGCATCAAGAGTTTCGTGATGCGCGCCGGGCGCATGACCGAAGGCCAGCAACGCGGCCTGGACCAGGGCGGCCCGCTGTATATCCTGCCGCTGGCCGAAAGCCCGGTGGACTATGACCAGGTGTTCGGCCGTTCGGCGCCACGCACCCTGGAGATCGGTTTCGGCATGGGCCATTCCCTCTTGGAGATGGCCGCTGCCGCACCTGAGCAAGACTTCATCGGTGTTGAAGTGCACCGCCCGGGTGTCGGCGCGCTGCTTAACGGCGTGCTGACCGAGGGCCTGAAGAACCTGCGGGTGTACGATTGCGACGCCATCGAAGTGCTCAACCGCTGTGTGGCCGATAACAGCCTCGACCGCTTGATGCTGTTCTTCCCTGACCCATGGCACAAGGCGCGCCACCACAAGCGTCGTATCGTGCAGTTGGAGTTCGCCGAGCTGGTGCGTCGCAAGCTCAAACCGGGTGGCATATTCCATATGGCCACTGACTGGGAGCCGTATGCCCAATACATGCTGGAAGTGATGAGCGCGGCGCCGGGGTACCGAAACCTGGCCGCAGACGGGGCTTATGTGCCGCGTCCCGAAGAACGTCCAATCACCAAGTTCGAGCGCCGTGGTGAGCGCTTGGGGCATGGGGTTTGGGATTTGAAGTTCGAGAAGGTGGGTTGAT
Source organism: Pseudomonas sp. M2 (assembly GCF_015751845.1). Lineage (NCBI taxonomy): Bacteria > Pseudomonadati > Pseudomonadota > Gammaproteobacteria > Pseudomonadales > Pseudomonadaceae > Pseudomonas > Pseudomonas sp. M2. The sequence goes on along the minus strand of NZ_JADOUD010000001.1, from coordinate 2,035,265 downwards.
TGGCTGTTTGAGCCTTTCGATGTTGCGCTGAGCCACCTATGCAAGCCCTCCGGGGCTTGTTTGTAATCAAGGCCGAGGGGGCGGCATGCCTGACCGCCTCGGTGACTCCCTGCAAGGGGCAGTCGAGTGGTAGAGCTGCCCTGGTTCTGCGGGGCAGCTTCCAGTCAGCTTTACCCCCGCCGATCAGCGACCACGCCAATCAACACCAGCACCACCAACAGCACCGGCGCCAACGCGTAGTTGTTGAACTGGCTCAGCCCCTTCACCACCCACGGCGTGGCATAGATCAGCGCCGCGCCGCTGCCGATCATCACCAGCAGCGCCATGAACGGAACCCGCAGGGCACCTGCCAGGCCGCCCAGCCGTTGTTCCACCCAGCCCTTGATATCGGTGCCAAACAGCACCAGCAGGCAGCCTACCAAGGCCAGCGAAATCTCAGACAGGTTGCTACGGCTCCAGCGGGAAACCGTTGCCAGCAGGTCAAGTACCAGATCCATGGGTCATCCTTAGGTCAAGAAATACTGCAGCAGGTCATTGAGGAACAACTGGCCGCGTGGCGTGGCCACCAACCGATCCGGTTCGACCTGCAAAAGGCCTTTTTGTTCGGCGGCGCGGCGGGCCTCGGCGAGTTGCGTCAGTGGCAAGCCGGTACGCTGGCTGAACAGCTCGGCTTCTACGCCATCGGTCAGGCGCAGCGCGTTCATCAGGAACTCGAACGGCAGCTCGTCCACCGGCAGCAGCTTTTCGCCGGCTTTGAACGGCTTGGCCAGGTTCAGGTAGTCCTTGGGCAGGCGGGTTTTCCAGGTGCGCAGGATACGGCCGTCGGTAAAGGTCAGCTTGCCGTGGGCGCCGGCGCCGATGCCGATAAAATCGCCAAAGCGCCAGTAATTGAGGTTGTGCTTGGCAGCACGCCCCGCCTGGGCATAGGCCGAAACCTCATACTGCTTGTAGCCGTGCGCCGCCATCAGTGCCTGGCCGGCCTCCTGAATGTCCCAAAGGATGTCGTCCTCGGGCAGTTCAGGTGGTTGGTTCCAGAATACCGTGTTCGGCTCCACGGTCAGCTGGTACCAGGACAGGTGCGTTGGCCCCAGGTCGATGGCCTGGCGCAGGTCGCCCAACGCATCGTCCAGTGACTGATCGGGAAGGCCGTGCATCAGGTCCATGTTGAAGTTGTCGAAGCCGGCCGCCCGGGCCATGCCCGCTGCGCGAATGGCTTCGTCGCCATTGTGGATGCGCCCAAGCGCCTGCAGTTTGGCCGGCTGGAAGCTTTGCACGCCAATCGACAGGCGATTGATGCCCGTCTGCCGGTACGCCTTGAACTTCTCCTGCTCGAACGTCCCTGGGTTGGCTTCCAGCGTGATTTCAATGTCCGGCGCGAAGGGGATGCGTTGCTCCACGCCGCGCAGCAACCTGCCAAGGGCATTGGCGCTGAACAGGCTAGGGGTGCCGCCGCCGAAGAAGATCGACGAAATTGGCCTTCCCTGAACCGCAGGCAGCTCTTGGTCTAGGTCGGTCAGCAGGGCATCGACATAGGCCTCTTCCGGAAGCTCAGGCCCAGCTGCATGGGAGTTGAAGTCGCAGTAAGGGCATTTGCGCACGCACCACGGAATGTGGATGTACAGTGCCAAAGGTGGCAACGTGGCGAAACCCGCCACGCCAGGCTGGCGCGGCTGGGTGGACAACAATTCGATCATGCCAGGCCCAGACGTTGGCGCAGCAGGGCCATGGCGCGGGCGCGGTGGCTGAGCTGGTTCTTGTCGGCAGGCGCGAGGTCGGCGCTCGAGCAGTTGCGCTCAGGCACCCAGAACAGCGGGTCATAGCCAAAGCCTTGATTGCCGCTGGCTTCGAACATGATGCGCCCATGCCAAAGGCCCTCGCAGAGGATGGGCAGTGGATCGTCGGCGTGGCGTACCAGTGCCAGCACACAGACGAACTGGGCGCCGCGCTGATCTTGCGGTACATCCTTGAGTGCTTCGAGCAGCTTGGCGTTGTTTGCCGCATCGCCCTTGCCGTCGGCATAGCGCGCCGAGTAGATGCCCGGCGCGCCACCGAGAAAGTCGACCGCCAGGCCAGAGTCGTCGGCCAGCGCGGGCAGCCCGGAGATGCGTGCAGCATTGCGCGCCTTGAGGATGGCGTTCTCGACGAACGACAGGCCGGTTTCTTCGGGTTCTACCTGGCTGAACTCACCAATCGAGCGCAGTTGCACGGTCTGGCCGAGCATGGCCTGAAGTTCCTTGAGTTTGCCGGCATTGTGGCTGGCCAATACGAGTTGCTGGAGATTCATCATTCGCCTGGGAACACTTCCTGGTTGAAGCTGAGTTTATGGCTGACCCCACCGGTTTCGACATTCAGGTCGAAGGTCAGCGTCTCGGCCTGTTGGATCTTGAACTGGGCGATGTAGTAGATCGCGCCTCGATCGGTAATCTGCTTGAACGACAGTGGGTTGCTGCGCCCGGTGAGGTCTTTTACCGTGCCGCTGACCACCGCCATGGCGGGTTTGCTGGCCTTGAGCACGGCGATGTTGAGCACCCCCTGATTCTTGCTGCGGACAAGCCCAGTGGCGGCGGCAATGTCCGGCTGCAGCATGCTGGAGGTGAAGGCGCTGTAGTGCACCGTCACGTCGCCGAACACTTCCTTGCGCTCGGGTTTGGCGGCATCGGCAGCCAGTACCGGCAGCGCCAGGCACAAGCTGATCAGAAACAGGGCTAGGCGACGCATGGTGCGATTCCTCTGCTGGGCGTCAGACCGCGAGCTGGTGCTCCTGCAGGCCGGGGCTACTGACGCGGTAAATGCCGATTTCCCCTAACAGATTAGGCCAAAGCCGGCCGCCCCACCCATTGCGGTGCAAGTGGTCGACGGCCAGGCGGTCCAGGACCTTGGCGCGGCGCTCATGGCACAGCTGTTCGAAGTCGGCAAAGGTGCAGAAGTGGATGTTCGGGGTGTTGTACCAGGTGTACGGCATGAAGTCCGAAACCGGCATGCGGCCTTTGGTCGCCAGGTACCAGCGGCAACGCCAGTGGCCGAAGTTGGGGAAGGTGATGATGCACTGGCGGCCCACACGCAGCATCTCGTCGAGGATGCGGTCGGGGTACTCCACGGCCTGCAGGGCCTGGGTCATGATCACTACGTCAAAGCTGTTGCTGGCGAAGTTGCCCAGGCCCTTGTCCAGGTCCTGCTCGATGACGTTGACGCCTTTGGCCACACAGGCGGCGATGTTGTCGGGGTCGATCTCCAGGCCGTAGCCGGTGACCTGCTTGCGATCACGCAGCGAAGCCAGCAGCTCGCCACTGCCGCAGCCCAGGTCGAGTACCCGGCTGCCGGCGGGAATCCAGTCGTGGATGATTTCCAGGTCGGCTCTCATGCTGTCCTCAGATGGCGATGCGGTTCATGTAGTTCGCGAAACCCTGCATGTAGCGAGGCGTGGGGATCAGGAAGGCATCGTGCCCGTAAGGAGAGTCGATCTCCAGATAACAGACGTTCTTGCGTGCCGCCATCAGGGCATCGACGATCTCGCGCGAGCGGGCCGGCGAGAAACGCCAGTCGGTGGTGAACGACATGATGCAGTAGTCGGCTGTGACGTCGGCCAGGGTCGCGGCCAGGTCGCCGCCATTGGCCGCCGCCGGGTCGAAGTAATCCAGCGCCTTGGTCATCAGCAGGTAGGTGTTGGCGTCGAAGCGGCCAGAGAACTCTTCGCCCTGATAGCGCAGGTAGCTCTCGACCTGGAATTCGACGCTGTGGAAGTCGTAATTGAGCTTGTCGCTCTTGAGCTCCCGGCCAAACTTTTCCCCCATCGAGTCGTCGGACAGGTAGGTGATATGCCCGACCATACGCGCCAGCATCAGGCCACGCTTGGGGATCACGCCCTGGTCCTGGAACGAGCCGCCGTGGAATTCGGGGTCGGTGAGGATGGCCTGGCGCGCCACTTCGTTGAAGGCAATGTTCTGGGCCGACAACTTTGGTGCCGAGGCGATATCGACGCAGTGGCGCACGCGGTCGGGGTAGGTCATGGTCCACTGCAGGGCCTGCATGCCGCCGAGGCTGCCGCCGACAATGGCCGCCCACTGCCGGATGCCCAAGCGATCGGCAAGGCGTGCCTGGCTGTGTACCCAGTCTTCAACGGTCAGTACCGGGAAATCGGCGCCATACGGCTTGCCGGTGGCGGGGTTGACGCTGCTGGGGCCGGTGCTGCCGTTGCAGCCACCGAGGTTGTTCAGGCTGACCACGAAGAAACGGTTGGTGTCGATCGGCTTGCCAGGGCCGATGCAGCTGTCCCACCAGCCGGGCTTGCGGTCGGTGGTGGCGTGGTAGCCGGCCGCGTGGTGATGGCCAGACAGGGCATGGCAGATCAGCACAGCATTGCTTGCGCTGGCGTTCAGGGTGCCGTAGGTCTCGTAGACCAGCTCGTAGCTGGCCAGAGAACGGCCACAGGCCAGGGCCAGCGGTTCATCGAACCGGGCTGTTTGCGGTGTAACCAGACCGACGGAATCTTCGGGAAGGACAGTGGACATCGACCCTGCTCACGCTTGACGGAGGCGTAAGTCTAAAGAGCGCTACCCCCAGCGGCAAGCAAAGGCTTGCCGCCGGGAACAACAGGGCTCAGATCATCCGCCACAGTTCCTGTGGCATGCCGGCATAGGCTGCCAGCGGTGGCATGACAAACGATTGCAGCACCTGGATCGCGATGAAGGCGAAGATCGGCGAAATGTCCATGCCGCCCAGGCTGGGCACGATCCGGCGGAACGGTGCCAGCACGGGTTCGCTGATCTGGTAGGCCAGCTCGGCCGCAGGATTGTGGCTGTTCGGCGCGACCCAGGACACGATCACCATGACGATCATCGCGACCCAGAAAATCTTCAGGAACAGCGAGGTGATGCCGATGATCGCCCACATCAGCAGGTGCAGCACATCACCGAAGGTGCCGTAGGTCACCATCAGCACAAAGCCCATCAGCAGAGCCTGGATCACCACCGCCAGCAGCAGAGACGAGGTATCGAGGCCGCCGACGCTTGGGATGATACGACGGATCGGTTTGAGCAGCGGCTGCGTGGCGCGCACCGCGAACTGGCACAGCGGGTTGTAGAAGTTGGCTTTTACCAGCTGCAGCACGAAGCGCAGCAGGACGATCACCAGATACAGGCTGACCAGGGTTTGCACCACGAAGATCGCGGCGCCCGACAATGCATTCATCTAATACTCCTTATTTGCCCAATTGCTCGGCCAGCTCGGCAGAACGCTGCGCCGCGGCTGCCAGTGCCTGCTCGACGATGGCTTCGAAACCGTTGCTCTGGAACGACTTGATTGCGGCCTCTGTGGTGCCGGCTGGCGAAGTGACCCGGCGACGCAGCTCGGCGGCGTCAACGTCACTGGCCACCGCCATGTGCGCGGCACCCAGTGCGGTCTGCAGGGTCAGCTGGGTAGCGGTTTCGCGTGGCAGGCCAAGCTTCTCGCCGGCGGCAGTCATGGCTTCGATCAGCAGGAAGAAATAGGCCGGACCGCTGCCCGAGACAGCTGTAACGGCATCGAGCTGGTGTTCATGCTCCAGCCACAAGGCGGTGCCGACGGCCGATAGCAGCTGCTCGGCCTGCTGGTGCTGTGTGCTGGTCACTTCGGCGGTGGCATACAGCCCGCTTACGCCTTGGCGCAGCAGGGCCGGCGTGTTGGGCATGCAGCGCACTACCGGGCGGGTGCCGAGCCAGGCCTGCAGGCTGGCGCAGGTGATGCCGGCGGCAATCGAAACGATCAGCTGGCCATCCTGCAGGTTCGGCTGCAGGGCCTCGCAGACGGTTTTCATCACCTGCGGTTTGACTGCCAGGACGATCACGTCAGCCCCGGCGATGGCCTGTGCGTTGTCTTCGAATACCTCGATACCGTGCTCGGCCTGGACCCGGGTGCGGGTTTCGGCGCCTGGATCGCTGGCGCGGATCTGCGTGGCGTCCAGGCCCTGGGCGCGCAGGCCGCCGATCAGGCTGGCAGCCATGTTGCCGGCGCCGATGAAGGCAATACGTGTCTTGCTCATGTCAGGTCCTTGAGGGAAAGAGTGAGTAAAGCATGGAATCAGGCGGGGCCGTAGCTGCGGGCGCCGAACAGGGCGGTGCCGATACGCACCCAGGTCGCACCCTGCGCGATCGCAGCTTCCAGGTCGTGGCTCATGCCCATGGACAGGGTGTCCAGGCCAAGATTCAGGCCCTCCTGCAGCTGGCGCAGGCTAGCGAAGGCGGCTTCTTGCTCGGCGCGGTCCTCGCTGGGTTCGGGGATCGCCATCAGCCCGCGCAGGCGCAGGTTGGGCAGTGCGGCCACGGCATTGGCCAGTGCCGGCAGGTCCTCGGGGGCGCACCCCGATTTGCTGTCCTCGCCGCTGACATTCACCTGCAGGCAGATATTCAGAGGCGGCAGGCCTGGGGGGCGTTGTTCAGACAGGCGTTGGGCGATCTTCAGGCGGTCCACGGAGTGTACCCAGTCGAAATGTTCGGCAATTGCTTTGGTCTTGTTCGACTGAATGGGGCCGATGAAGTGCCAGATCAAGGGCAAGTCCCGCAGGTCCTCCTGCTTGGCCAGGGCTTCCTGCAGGTAGTTTTCACCGACATCGCATACACCTGCGGCATGCAGCTCGCGGATGGCACTGGCCGGTTTGGTCTTGCTGACGGCCAGCAACTGAAGGCTGGCCGGGTCGCGTCCAGCGGCCTTGGCTGCGCTATCGATACGGGCGGCAAGGGCGCAAAGGTTGTCTGCTATGGTGGACATGGATCGATGCCGTTGGCTCAGGAGTCAGCGGCATTCTACCTGCTTGATGGCTGTTGGGGAGTCTCATGGACGTGACTGACCTGTTGGCCCGGGCTGGCGATGCAGGGGCGAGTGACCTGCACCTGGCCGCGGGCGAGATACCGATGCTGCGCGTGGATGGTGAGCTGCGGCGCATGGCGCTACCGAACTTGACGCCAGCGGCGTTGACCGATGCCATGGCGCCGCTGCTCGATGAGTGCCGGCGCCAGCAGTGGGCGCAAGGTGATGAGCAGGACCTGGCACTGGAGCTGCCCTCGCTCGGGCGCTTTCGCCTGAACCTGTTCCGCCAGTTGAATGGCCCGGCGGCCACCTTTCGCTTGATCCCAAAGCGGATTGCGACGCTCGACGAGCTTGACCTGGAAGATGTGTTTCGGTCTGTTGCACAGTGGACTGACGGCCTGATTCTGCTCGGCGGGCCTACCGGCAGTGGAAAATCCAGCACCTTGGCGACGCTGATCGATCAGCTGAACCGGCAGCGGTCCTTGCACATCATCACCCTCGAGGACCCTGTCGAAGTTATCCACAACAGCCAGCGAAGCCTGATCAATCAGCGAGAAATCGGTCGGCATTGCCGCGACTTTTCCCAAGGGCTGCGCAGCGCGCTGCGTCAGGACCCGGATGTGATCGTCATAGGCGAATTGCGCGACCTGGAGACGATTCGCCTGGCGTTGCGGGCTGCGGAGACCGGGCACCTGGTGCTGGCAACGGTGCATACGCGCTCGGCTGCTGGCAGTGTCGACCGGCTGGTGGAGGTGTTTGCCGCCGAGGAGAAACCGCTGGTGCGAGCGATGTTGGCGGAGTCGCTGCGTATGGTTATGGCGCAGGTGCTGGTCAAGTGTGTGCGGGGTGGGCGGGTGGCTGCCCGGGAGGTGCTGGTGGGAACGCCTGCGGTGCGTAACCTGATCCGCGAGGGGCGTATGGCGCAATTGAATTCGGTGATGCAGGCGGGTGCTGCGCAGGGCATGCGGACGATGGAGGGGGCGTTGCAGCGATTGAAGACCCAAGGGTTGATCGGGGCCGTGTAGCAGTGGCCCCAGCAATCCATCGGTTGCCTTGCCAGGTCAGCGCTTGGCCAGGGCCAACTGCTGCGGCGCCTTCGGCAACACTCGCTTGGCCACGACATAGTGCTTCTGCCAGTAAGGCTTGCTCAGGTTGTCGATGCTTACCCGCTTGCCGCGGCGCGGTGCATGGATGAAGCGATCGTTGCCCAGGTAGATGGCTACGTGGTTGACGCGGCGGCTCTTGATGTTGAAGAAGATCAGGTCGCCAGGCTTGAGATCGCTTTTGGCCACCTTCACGCCGTGGCCCTTTGCCATGGCATTGGAGGTGCGCGGCAAGTCGACATCAGCCACGTCATTGAAGGCGTACTTGACCAGCCCGCTGCAGTCGAAGCCTTTTTTAGGGCTGCTGCCGCCCCAAACATAAGGGGTGCCGAGCACATTCACGGCGCGGCTGAGCACGTCGCTGCTCTGTTTCGGCGACATGGCAGCCACTGGCACCTGGCCAGCGTTGTTGGCGCGTGCACGCAAGGCGGTGTGCTTGCTGGGCACGTGTTTCACCGTGGCATTGGTGGTATAGCCGGTGAAACCGTTGGGAAGACGTTGCTCACGGTTGGTGGCGTGGGCGGCCAGGGGCAATAATAGGCAGAGGGTCAGCCATGTCTTGAACAAAGGCGGCATAGATGAAGCTCTTGTGAAGTTTTGGTGTTGGTTTTGGTATTGGCGCGCAACTTTATAACAGCTTTTTGATCAATTTCTGATCCGTTTGTCGATTGTCATGCTGCCGTACGTCGGCCTGCGACGCAAAAGTCACATTTTTTTTTAGAAAATTTTCGGCTAACCCATGGGGGCTATGAATGAACAGTTATGAACAAGGGGCGCCGTTCCACGACACCCATAGCAAGGTCATCGGCTATTTGTTGTGGATTTTCGGCTTCACGGGCTCGCATCGTTTCTACTACGGCAAGCCGATCACCGGAACAATCTGGTTCTTCACCCTGGGCCTGCTTGGCATAGGCTGGCTGATCGACCTGTTCCTGATCCCGTCGATGGACCGCGAGGCTGACTTGCGTTTTCAGTCTGGGCGCATCGACTACAACATTGCCTGGGTACTGCTGACCTTCCTCGGCATTTTTGGCGTGCATCGCCTGTACCAGGGCAAGTGGATCACCGCGATCATCTACTTCTTCACCGGTGGCCTGTTCCTGGTGGGTGTGCTGTATGACTTCTGGACGCTGAACAGCCAGGTTTCCCAAGCCAACGCTGAACGCCGTTGAGCACAAAAAAGGCCTTGTCACGCTGAGCGACAAGGCCTTTTTCGTTACTGGCGGGTCTGGCGCTGCTGCAGTAGCAGGTTACTGAACCCCGCTCCGGCCAGTTGCTTCTGCGCACCGGTCAACTGCTCACGGTTGCTGTATGGGCCGACCAGCACGCGGTACCAGGTTTCATCCTTGACCGTGCCCGACTCCACCTTCACCGTCTGGCCCAACAGGATGATCTGCGCCCGCACCTTGTCGGCGTCGGCCTGTTTGCGGAACGAGCCGGCCTGAAGGAAGTACTGCGTGGTGGCCGCAGGTTTGATCACTGGCGGAGCCGGGGGTGGCGTCTGGCCCAACAGTGCAGCCTGGGCGCGCGCGGTATCGATTTTCGCCGCTTCGGCAGGTGTGACCGGGGTGACTGGCTGGGCTGGGACAGGCGGCGTCTTCTCAGGCACGGCTTCTGGCGGCACGATCACTTCCGACTCGGGCAGCAGGGTGTAGAAGTCATACTTGGGCTTTACCGGCTGCTGCGTAGCGGCCGCGGTTGATTTGCCCGCCTCGGCAACTTTCTCGGGCTTCTGCTGCTCGGGCTTGGCGCGCTTGATATCGCCACCGCCAGGCTCGAGCTTCATCAGGAAGACGATGAAGGCGCCGACCGTCAGGCCGACTGCCAGCCATATCCAGCCGGGGATCGGCTGTTTGGCCGGTGCCTGGGTGCGGCTTGCACCGCGCTTGGGAGCTGGTTTTTTCTTGGCAGCCAACTTACATGCGCTCCAGGGTTTCCAGGCCGAGCAGTTCCAGACCTTGCTTGAGGGTGCGACCCGTCAGGGCTGCCAGGCGCAGGCGGCTCTGCTGTTGCTCGGGGGTTTCGGCGGCGAGGATCGGGCAATTCTCGTAGAAGCTGGAGAACAGGCCAGCCAGGTCGTACAGGTAGGTGCACAACACGTGCGGGGTGCCCTTGTCCGCGACGTTGTTGAGGATCTCGCCGAATTGCGCCAGGCGTGCAGCCAGGTCCTGCTCGTGTGCAGCCTGCAGGACGATGCGGCCTTCCACCTCGTCGAAGCCCTTGCCCAGCTTGCGGAACACGCCGGCCACGCGGGTGTAGGCGTACAGCAGGTAGGGCGCGGTGTTGCCTTCGAAGTTGAGCATCAGCTCAAAGTTGAAGCTGTAGTCGCTGGTGCGGTGCTTGGACAGGTCTGCGTATTTCACCGCGCCGATACCGACCACTTCACCGATGTGGCGCAATTCGTCCTCGGCCAGGCTCGGGTTTTTCTCCTTGACCAGTGCGTAGGCACGTTCCTTGGCCTCGGTGAGCAGGTCGATCAGCTTCACGGTGCCGCCGTCACGGGTCTTGAACGGGCGGCCATCGGCGCCGTTCATGGTGCCGAAGCCCATGTGTTCCATTTGCATCGGGTGGCCGACGAAACCGGCGCGGCGCGCCACTTCGAACACCTGGTTGAAGTGCAGTGCCTGGCGCTGGTCGACGAAGTACAGCGCGCGGTCGGCCTTGAGCACATTGCTGCGGTAGCGCACGGCAGCCAGGTCGGTGGTGGCGTACAGGTAGCCGCCGTCGGCCTTCTGCACGATCACGGGCAGCGGCTCGCCTTCGCTGTTCTTGAACTCTTCGAGGAACACGCACTGGGCGCCTTGGTCCTCGACCAGCAGGCCTTTGGCCTTGAGGTCGGCAACCACGTTGGCGAGGTCGGCGTTATAGGCGCTTTCGCCCATCACGTCGGCCATGGTCAGTTTGACGTTGAGCAGCTCGTAGGTTTTCTGGCAGTGCGACAGCGAAATGTCCTTGAAGCGCGTCCACAGCGCCATGCACTCAGGGTCGCCGGCCTGCAGCTTGACCACCAGGCCGCGAGCGCGGGTGGCGAATTCTTCGGACTCGTCGAAGCGCTTCTTGGCGGCGCGGTAGAAGTTCTCCAGGTCGGACAGCTCGTCGCTGGTGATCGGGTTTTCTTCCAGATAGGCCAGCAGCATGCCGAACTGAGTACCCCAGTCGCCCACGTGGTTCTGGCGGATGACCTGGTCACCCAGGAACTCCAGCACGCGGGCGACGCTGTCACCGATGATGGTGGAGCGCAAGTGGCCGACGTGCATCTCTTTGGCCAGGTTCGGTGCCGACATGTCGATCACCACCTTCTGCGCAGGGCCAGCCTTGCGCGCACCCAGGTGCGCATCGGCAAGGGCGGCGTCCAGGCGGTTGGCCAGGGCGTCGGTGTTCTGGAAGAAGTTCAGAAAGCCTGGGCCTGCGATCTCGACCTTGCTGATGTCGGCACTGGCCGGCAGGGCTGCAATCAGCTTTTCGGCGAGGTCGCGCGGCTTCATGCCAGCCGGCTTGGCCAGCATCATTGCGATGTTGCTGGCGAAGTCGCCGTGGGTCTTGTCCCGGGCGTTTTCCACCTGGATCGCCGGCGACAGCCCTTCAGGCAGCACACCGTCGGTGACGAGTTGGGTGAGGGCTTGCTGGATCAGCTGGCGAATGGTGTCTTTCATGGGGATCTCTTTTCGACCGCTAGCGCGGTGGAGCGCCTGGGTGCGCAGGTGGAAAAACTGGGCATTATCCGTTGCTGGGGCCGGGTTGCCAACCTTTGAGCTGCAAGCTTCAAGCTGCAAGAACAAACGCCATCGCCCGGCCTGCTCTTGCTCTTGCTTGTAGCTTGCAGCTTACAGCTCAATATAGGTCGACCGGGTCGACATCCAGCGACCAGCGTACTTGCCGCCCGCCTGGAAGCTGCTCCAACACTAGCAACCAGGCACTGATCAGTCGATGCAGCGGTGCCCGGGTTTCGGCCTGTATCAGCAATTGCGCACGGAAGCGCCCGGCCTTGCGCTCCATCGGAGCAGGCACCGGGCCCAACAGTTCAATGCCGGGCAAGCGCTGCTCGGTCACCAGCCGCTGCGCGGCGCTGCAGGCTTCGTCGAGAAAACCTTCGGCCTGCCCTGGCTTGTGCGCTTCGGCGCGCAGCAGGGCAAGGTGGGAATACGGTGGCAGGCCAGCGGCGCGGCGCTCGTCCAGCGCCTGTTCGGCAAAGGCGAAGTAGCCTTGCTCGGTCAACTGCACCAGCAGCGGGTGGTCGGCCAGGTGCGTCTGGATGACCACTTTGCCGGGTTCCTCGGCACGCCCCGCGCGCCCGGCGACCTGCACGATGAGCTGGGCCATGCGCTCGGTGGCGCGGAAGTCGCCGGAGAACAACCCGCCATCAGCATCGAGAATCGCGACCAAGGTCACCCGCGGAAAGTGATGCCCCTTGGCCAGCATCTGCGTCCCGACCAGGATGCTCGGCTGGCCGCGCTGAATGGTGCTGAACAAATTGTGCATCGCGTCCTTGCGCGCCGTGCTGTCGCGGTCGACCCGCAGGATCGGGTAATCGGGGAACAGTACCTTCAGACGTTCCTCGGCGCGCTCGGTGCCTGCACCTACCGGGCGCAAGTCGACATGGTCGCACTTGGGGCACTGGTGCGGCAGGCGTTCGTCGTACCCGCAATGGTGGCAGCGCAGTACGCCGGCGCGCTGATGCACGGTCATGCGGGCATCGCAGCGCGGGCATTCGCTGAGCCAGCCGCAGTCGTGGCACAGCAGCGTCGGGGCGAAACCGCGGCGGTTGAGGAAAACCAGCACCTGCTGGCCTGCTTCCAGTGTCTGGCGGATGGCCTGTTGCAGCGGGCCGCTGATGCCGCTGTCCAGCGGCAGGCTTTTCACATCCAGGCGTAGCATGCGTGGCGGGCGCGCGCCTCCTGCGCGCTGGTTCATGCGCAGCAGGCGGTAGCGGCCGGTCAGGGCATTGTGCAGGGTTTCCAGCGAAGGGGTGGCCGAGCCGAGCAGGATCGGGATGTTCTCCTGGTGAGCGCGCACCATCGCCAGGTCGCGGGCGTGGTAGCGCAGGCCTTCCTGCTGCTTATAAGAGCCGTCATGTTCTTCGTCGATGATGATCAGGCCCGGGTTCTTCATGGGAGTGAACAGCGCCGAGCGCGTGCCGATGATGATATCCGCCTCGCCATCTCGCGCCGCCAGCCAGGCGTCGAGGCGTTCGCGGTCATTGACGGCCGAATGCACCAAGGCGATGCGTGCGTTGAAACGCTGTTCGAAACGCGCCAGGGTTTGCGGGCCGAGGTTGATTTCCGGGATCAGCACCAGCGCCTGCTTGCCGGCTTCCAGGGTTTCGCGGATCAGTTGCAGGTAGACCTCGGTCTTGCCGCTGCCGGTAACGCCGGCCAGGAGGAACGCATTGAAGCTGCCAAAGCCATCGCGCACGGCCTCGAAGGCCACTCGCTGTTCTTCGTTGAGCGGCAGTTCCGGCTGGGCCAGCCAGTGCTCATGGCGTTGATCCGGCAGGTGGCGGCGTACTTCGAGCTGAACCAAGTCCTTGGCCAGTAACAGGTCAAGGCTGTCCTTGTTAAGGTTGAGCTTGCTCAGCAGGCTGTGCGCAACGCCGTGCGGGTGTTGCGCCAGCGTTCTGAGGGCGTCCCGCTGGCGCGGTGCGCGGGCGATGCGCGGGTCTTCCAGGCGGGCACCTGGGGCCACGTGCCAGAAGCGCTCCTGGCGCATCTCGGCCGGCTCGCCCTGGCGCAGCAAGGTGGGCAAGGCCCAGCTCAGGGTGTCGCCGAGGCTGTGCTGGTAGTACTGGGCCGTCCACAGGCACAGCTTGAACAGCGGCGCCGGCACCGGTGAAACCGGGTCGAGCAGGGCGCTGGCCGGTTTGAGCTTGTCGGCAGGGACCTCGCTGTGGTCGCAGACCTCCACCAGCACGCCGATCATCTCGCGGCGGCCGAACGGCACCCGGATGCGCATTCCCGGGGTGAGTGCCTGGTGCGCCATGCTCGCCGGCGCCCTGTAGTCGAACAGGCGACGCAGGGGGGAGGGCAGGGCAAGGCGCAGGATGACGTCGGACACGCGTAAGGTCTCGCAGGGCGTTTCGAAGACTGGCGAGCCTATCAGACGACAGTCGGTGCAAGCGACAACTTGCGTCGACGCGGCGCTCTGGTATTATTCCCCGCCTAATTACGTGCGGTATTCAACAATTGGTGTTGGGTGGCGGCACGCAGCTCGAGGAAGTGACCATGAAAGCTGATATTCATCCGAACTACGAAGCAGTTGCTGTGACCTGCAGCTGCGGCAACAAATTCGAAACCCGTTCGACCCTGGGCAGCACCCTGGCGATCGACGTTTGCAACCTGTGCCACCCGTTCTACACCGGTAAGCAGAAAGTGCTGGACACCGGTGGTCGCGTTCAGCGCTTCGCCGATCGCTTCGGTATGTTCGGTACCAAGAAGTAATCATGCGCATGGCGAATCCTTCGGGCTTCGCGTTGTTGCTGAAAAAGGCGCCCCTTGTGGGCGCCTTTTTTGTGGGCGCGCTCTGGCAAGTGCCGGCCCTGGCGTTTTGCCCATTGCCGGACAGGCCGCAGATCGTGGCGGTGCGTCAGGTGGTCGATGGCGATACCCTGCGCCTTACCGATGGTCGCAGCGTGCGCATGATTGGCATCAACGCCCCGGAGATAGGGCGCAAGGGGCGCACCAGCGAACCTTTTGCCGAGGCCGCCAAGCGGCGTTTGCAAGCCTTGGTCAAAGCCAGCGACGGCCGTGTCGGCTTGGTGCTCGGCGTCGAGCCCAAGGACAAGTACGGCCGCACGCTGGCACACGTTTACGCCCGTAGTGGCGACAATCTTGAAGCCCGATTGCTTGGCGAAGGGCTTGGCTATCGCGTCGCGGTTGCGCCCAATGTGCGTTTGGTGGCGTGCCAGCGAGTGGCCGAGCAATCGGCGCGCAAGGCAGGCGCTGGCCTTTGGCGCCCTTCACCGGTACTTCGCGCCAGCCAGGTTCGCCAGTCGGGCTTCGCGGTGATCGGCGGCAGCATCCGGAATATTGCACGCAATCGCGGTGGAGTCTGGCTGGAACTTGAAACTGACGTGGTGCTGCAGGTTCCCGCTCGTCTGCAACGCAACTTCCCCGTCGGCTTCTTCGATAACCTCAAAGGACGCCAGGTCGAGGCGCGGGGTTGGGTGCTGGATCGTTCCCGCAAGGGTGGGCTCAAGCCGGGGCAGCGACGCTGGGTGTTGCCAATCACCGATCCGAGCATGCTGGAACGCATTTCAAGCTGAAAAGATGTAGACATTTCGCTATTGGATTGTACACACTGTTGTTCGAATGCCCCCGTGTGTTATAGCGTAAAGTCGTAGGCTAAAGGCCTTGACACAAGTGACCGACCAGTCTTGTGGCTCCCCGGCTCTTTGCGTATCCTCGGCGGTCCGTCAGAACAGTAAATAGCGGAATGCCCACCATGTCAGACCTGAAAACCGCCGCTCTCGAATACCACGCTCAACCTCGTCCGGGGAAACTGAGCGTCGAGCTCTCCAAGCCCACCGCCACCGCCCGCGATCTCGCCCTGGCCTACAGCCCAGGTGTTGCAGAACCGGTGCGTGAAATCGGCCGTGATCCTGAGCTGGCCTACAAATACACTGGCAAGGGCAACCTTGTTGCAGTTATTTCCGATGGCACCGCCATCCTCGGTCTGGGTGACCTTGGCCCACTGGCTTCCAAGCCGGTCATGGAAGGCAAGGGCGTTCTGTTCAAGCGTTTCGCCGGTATCGACGTGTTCGATATCGAAGTCGAGTCGGAAAGCCCGCAAGCTTTCATCGACACCGTTCGCCGCATTTCGATCACCTTCGGTGGCATCAACCTCGAAGACATCAAGGCACCCGAGTGCTTCGAAATCGAGCGCACCCTGATCGAGCAGTGCGATATTCCGGTGTTCCACGATGACCAGCACGGCACCGCTATCGTTACCGCTGCCGGCATGATCAACGCCCTGGAAATCGCGGGCAAGAAGCTCGAAGACGCCAAGATCGTCTGCCTGGGTGCCGGCGCTGCCGCCATCTCTTGCATGAAGCTGCTGGTCAGCATGGGCGCCAAGGTCGAAAACATCTTCATGATCGACCGTAGCGGCGTGATCCACGCTGGCCGTGACGACCTGAACCAGTACAAGGCCCAGTTCGCTCACGCTACCGACAAGCGCACCCTGGCTGATGCCCTGGACGGTGCCGATGTGTTCGTTGGCCTGTCCGGCCCGAACCTGCTGAGCGCGGAAGGCCTGAAATCGATGGCTGCCAACCCGATCGTGTTCGCCTGCTCGAACCCGGACCCGGAGATCTCGCCAGAGCTGGCTCATGCCACCCGCAACGACGTGATCATGGCTACCGGTCGTTCCGACTACCCGAACCAGGTCAACAACGTGCTGGGCTTCCCATTCATCTTCCGTGGTGCCCTGGACGTTCGCGCCAAGCGTATCAACGAAGAAATGAAGATCGCCGCCGCTATCGCCCTGAAGGACCTGGCCAAGCTGCCGGTGCCTAAGGAAGTTTGCGAAGCCTATGGCGTTGAAGGCCTGGAATTCGGCCGTGAGTACATCATTCCGAAGCCGCTGGACGCACGCCTGATCACCGTCGTTTCCGATGCCGTAGCCAAGGCTGCCATCGAATCCGGCGTGGCTACCCTGCCATATCCGAAGCACTACCCGCTCAACAGCGTTGACGAAGTATTCAACGGCTGAAGCAGGGTGCAAAAAAGAACCGGCTCATATGAGCCGGTTTTTTTTTGGGTTCAAGCTGCAAGCTGTCGGCTCAGAACAAATCCATGGGCGCCGCTTCATCGGCCGGCAGCGGGCTGCCCGGCGCTGCACCGTTGCCCAGTTCATCCACCGATGGTGGCGAATCTTCAGCCTTGAACAGTTCGAAATACGCGTTAGGCGTGCTCGGGGAGGCCGCACGGCCGCTGACCGGGTCGACACGCAGGCTGAGGATGCCTTCCGGTTCTGCAGGCGGGTGGTTGGGCTTGTCCTTCAGGGCCGCGCCCATGAAGCTCATCCAGATCGGCAGGGCAGCCGTCCCGCCGTATTCGCGGCGACCCAGGGTTTCCGGCTGGTCGAAACCGACCCAGACGGTAGTGACGTAATCGGCGTTGTAGCCGGAGAACCAGGCATCCTTGGACTCGTTGGTGGTGCCGGTCTTGCCCGCCAGGTCCGTACGACCCAGGGCCAGGGCGCGGCGCCCGGTCCCGCGTTTGATCACGTCCTGCAGCATGCTGGTGAGGATATAGGTGGTACGGCCATCGATGATCTGCTCGGCGGTTACCGGTGCCTGTGTGGCGGGTGCAGGCTGGCCAGGAACCGACGGCGCCTCACCAGGCAGCGACGCCGTGCTGATCGGCTGCTCTGGTGCCGCCAGGCCTGCGTCGTCCTCGGCGCCCTGCGGCACGCGCGCAGGGTTGGCGGTGAACAGCGTCTCGCCGTTGCGGCTCTCGATGCGCTCGATCAGGTACGGGTTGATCTTGTAACCGCCGTTGGCGAAGGTGCTCCAGCCAGTGGCGATTTCCATGGGCGTCAGGGTCGCGGTGCCCAATGCCAGCGACAGGTTGGGCGGCAGATCCTGCTTGTTGAAGCCGAACTTGGTGATGTAGTCGATGGTGCGGCCTACGCCCATGGCCTGCAGCAAGCGGATCGATACCAGGTTGCGCGACTTGTACAGCGCTTCGCGCATGCGAATCGGGCCGAGGAAGGTGTTGGTGTCATTCTTGGGTCGCCATTCCTTGTCCAGGTATTCGTCGACGAACACGATCGGAGCGTCGTTGACCAGGCTGGCGGCGGTGTAGCCGCTGTCCAGCGCCGCGCTATAGATGAACGGTTTGAAGCTTGAGCCGGGCTGGCGCTTGGCCTGCATGGCGCGGTTGTAGTTGCTCTGCTCGAACGAGAAACCGCCAACCAGCGCACGGATGGCGCCGTTGTAAGGGTCCAGCGTGATCAGCGCGCTCTGCGCTGCCGGTACCTGGCTGAACTTGAGTTTGCCGTCGTCCAGCCGCTGCACGCGCACCAGGTCGCCAACCTGGGCCACGTCTGCCGGCGATTGTGGCGCCCGGCCCTGCGCATTGCTATTGATGAACGGGCGCGCCCACTTCATGGTGTCCCATGCGACATCTTCTTCCTTGCCGCCGCGGGTCAGTACTTTCAGGCCGCTTTTCTCAACCTGGGTAACGATGGCCGGCTCCAGCCCGCCCAAGGTGCGCTGCTTGTTCAATTCCTGCAGCCAGGCAGCCTGGCCTTTGCCCGGGAAGCGCGATTCAGGGCCGCGGTAGCCGTGGCGCTCATCATAATCGGACAGGCCACCGTGAACGGCCTTGTTGGCGATTTCCTGCATGTCGCTCGGCACTGTGGTGGTGACGCGGAAACCCTCGGTATACGCATCGCTGCCATAGCGGCCAACCATTTCGGCACGGGCCATCTCGGCGATGTAAGGCGCGTTAACCTCCGGCGCCGATACGTGGTAGCTGGCGTTGAGCGGTTCGGCCAGGGCGGCCTGGTAGCTCGCCTCGTCAATCTTGCCGAGCTTGTACATGCGGCCCAGGATCCAGTCGCGACGCTCTTTTGCACGCACCGGGTTGGCCAGAGGGTTGAAGCGCGACGGTGCCTTGGGCAGGCCGGCGATCATCGCCATCTGCGCCAGGCTCACGTCACGGATCGACTTGCCATAGTAAACCTGTGCGGCAGCGTCGATGCCGTAGGCGCGGTTGCCCAGGTAGATCTTGTTCACGTACAGCTCGAGGATCTCGTCCTTGGTCAGTTCGCGCTCGATCTGCAGGGCCAGGAGAATCTCGTTGGTCTTGCGCGAGAAGCTGCGCTCGCTGGTGAGGAAGAAGTTCTTCGCCACCTGCATGGTGATTGTGCTGCCGCCGGTCTGTATATGACCGGTTTTCACCAGTTGGGTCGCGGCGCGCATCAGGCTGGCCGGGTCAACGCCGTAGTGATTGAGGAAATTGTCGTCCTCGGCTGACAGAAGCGCCTGAATGAATTGCGGGGGAATGTCCGCGAAACGGATGGGCGAGCGGCGCATTTCGCCAAACTCGGCGATCAGCTTGCCGTCGCTGCTGTACACCCTCAGGGGGATCTGCAACTGGATGCTTCTGAGCGAATCGACCGACGGCAGGTTGGGACTAAGATACAGAAACGCACCGCTCACACCGAGTACGAGCGCGCAGATGACTGCGACGAAAGACCACCAGAAGAACTTCAGCAGACGTATCAAGGCTTTTGGGTGTCCAGGTTGAGGGGTGAATTGCGCACGGAGCCGGCGGACGAAAAAACGCTGGGCATTATAAGCATTTTTCGCCTCGCCGGGTGACCGGCCGGGCGGCCCGCTGCACCTTCCGGCCATCAAGCCTTGGTGCTGGCGCGGGTTTCAGGGCTGTCACAAAGGAGCAGCGATGCTTGGACGCATTGGCAAGGATGCCGGTTCACTGTTGGGGGTTGAAATTGCCGTCGATTCGGTTCGGCTTGTACAACTGCAACGCAGAAAAGGGCGCTGTGAGCGTCTTGCCTGGGAGGTTGAGCGATTCGAGCCCACAGGTGCTGCTGATTGGTGGCAAGTGGCTGATCGCGTCGTGGCGGCGCTGCGTAGCGCTTGTCGGCGCAGTGGCAGTCGCCAGCGCCGGGTCGCAGTGGCCCTGCCTGCCTCGCAGGTAATCTGCAAGTTGTGCCAGCTACCGGCAGACCAGCCAGTAGCCGAAATGGAGGCGCAACTTCTGGCTGATGCGGACAGGTTGTTTCCTTTCCCGCTGGAAGACCTGGTGATGGACTTCCAGGTGTTGGGGGCTTCATGTGGGCAGGCTGGCGCGCGTGATGTTCTGGTGGTGGCCTGCCGGCAGACCCTGCTGCAGTCGTTGGAAGCGATTTTCGATGACGCTGGGTTGCTGCTGGAAGTCGTCGAGGTCGACAGCATCGCCTTGCGGCGAATGATGCCGCAACCGGGTGCAGACGGCTGCGCGCTGCTGCGCCTTGAGCCCGGCAGCGCTACGCTGCATTGCTGGTCACAGGGTGTATTGCCGCAGCGGCGCGAAGTGCCCCTGGGCCGGCTGGCCGAACTGTTTGTCGATGACCTGCAGGTGCAAGACCTGCTTCTGGCTGGGAGCCTGCAGCTTGAGCAAGGTCGGCTCGGTGACTTGATTGACCGGTTGGAAGTACCTTATCGGGCGTTGCCCCAGGTGGCTGGCCTTGCATGTCACGACGACAACATGGCATTGGCGTCTGCCCTGGCGCTGGGAGCTTTGCGCTGATGCTGCGTATCAATCTTTTGCCCTGGCGCGAACAGCAACGCTTGGCGGCGCTTCGCCGTTTTCAGCTCATGCTGATTGGCAGCGTGGTGCTGGCACTCTGTGTTGTGTTGTTGATGGACCAGCTGGCGCGCCAGCGGGCGCAGCATCAGGCCGCTGCCAACCTGGGGCGCCAGGCCGCGATCGCGGGGCTCAATAGGCAGCTGGAGCAGCTTGACGTCATTCAGCAGGCCCTCGACGCAGCAAGGGCCCAAACCGCCTCGCTGGACGCTTTGTTTGCGGACCGAGGGCTTCTCACGGCGCTGTTCAGCGATCTGGAGCGGGCATTGCCCGAGGGCGTTCAGGTTGTCGAACTGAAGGTCGAGGGTGAGCGGTTGCACTTGGTTGGGCTGGCCGCTTCCAGCGCTGTGATAGCGCAATTGATGCGTGATCTCGGGCGCTCCGGGATATTGCTCGACCTGGAATTGAAGCGGATCAAGAGCTTGCCTGCTGGTGAAGAGTTTTTGCTGCTGGCGCGGATGTCGGGCTCTTGGTCGTGAAGCTGCGCGTGCGTCTGGACTGGCAGGCCCTGGTAGCTCGCTCGCGCTTGTTCCGATGTGCCCTGCCGATAGCCGCGGCGTGCCTGGTGCTTGCGGTCGGCTGCCTGATTCGTTGGCCGGAATGGCGGCAACTGCAGCAGGCAGCGCAGGTAAACCAAAGGGCCCTCAACGACAAGCATCATGCCAAGGCCACCCAGGTGTTGGCGCATGTGCATGCACCGCAAGCGCTGAGTGAAGCCCAGCGGCACCTGCACGATATGCGATGGCGCCTGGCAGCCGGGGGCGAAATCAGCGATCTGCTCGATCAGTTGGCCGCGTCGGGGCATGTGCATGGGCTGCATTTCGAGCAACTTGAGGTACTGGATGAGCAGAAGAAGGCAGGTTTCGCACGAACGCCGCTGGATGTGCAGGTAGTTGGGCGTTACGCGGCGTTGCGACTTTGGCTCGATGAGTGGCTTGGGCAGGTTCGCCTGCTGCGTGTCGGCGACATGCATCTGGCCGATGCTCAAGGCAGGCCCGGCTTGCTGCGATTGAGGCTGCGGGTTGACGCCTTCCACGCCGATGGGCCGGTGGCAGAGCCGGAATCATTGGCCTGGATACCCGCCCGGGGTGAGGTCTTGCCAGCGGTTCTCGATCCGTTTTCGACGTGGTCGGGTCGCGTTGTCAGGCGAGGGCTCGCCTCTGTCCCGCTGGCTCAGCTGGAAATGGTCGGAAGCTTGTCCCGGGGCATGGAACATGAGGCTTTGCTGTCATCTGCCGGGAGGCTCTATCGCGTGCGTTCCGGTGACCGTCTGGGGCGCGATGGGGGGCTGGTGGAACGCGTGGATGAGCACCAGGTAACGGTGCGCGAGCGGTTGTTCGTGGGCGGCACTTGGCGCGAGCGCACGGCATTTCTGAGGCTCAGGCAGGGCGTGGACGGGGAGATCAGGGAAGATCATGAACAGGTTGATGAAGTGGGTGGTGGCGGCCTTGCTGCCGATGCCGTTGCTGGCGGCAACGCCTTATCGGGGTGAGCCGATTTCGCTGAACTTCCAGGACGTGGAAGTGCGCCTGGTGTTGCAGGTGCTGGCCGATTATGCCGGCATCAACCTGGTCGCCAGCGACACGGTGCAGGGCAGTATTACCTTGCGTCTGCAGGATGTTCCCTGGGATCAGGCTTTGGAGCTGGTGTTGCGCAGCAAGGGCCTGGCCCGGCGCGAAGAGGGCAAGGTGCTGTTGGTGGCGCCAGCGGCTGAGCTGGCCGAACAAGCCCTGGGCGCGCGTATAGGCTTGGAGCTGGACGCCCAATCGCAGCCGTTGCGCCGCGAGTTGCTGCCGATACACCACGCCGAGGCCTCAGAGCTTGCCGAATTGCTGCTGGCCACGCTGGCCGATGACGGCATTCTGACGGGGCGCGGTAGTTTGAATGTGGATGTGCGCACCAATACGCTGGTGGCGCACCAGCCTGAGGAGCGGCTTGCCGAGCTGCGCCAGTTGGTGGCGCAACTGGATGTGCCGGTACGGCAGGTAGAGATCGAGGCGCGCATCGTCGAGGCCAATGTCGATTACGAGAAAAGCCTTGGGGTGCGCTGGGGCCCGCGGCTCTACAGCGAAGCTGCTGTTTTGGGCAAGGACGTGTTTGTCGATCTTGGGGTGGAACGGGCCGGTTCCAGCATTGGCCTGGGGGTGTTGCGTGGGAGCGTGCTGCTGGACCTTGAACTCAGCGCCATGGAGAAGACCGGCAATGGTGAAATCATCTCCCAGCCCAAGGTGGTCACCGCCAATAAGGAAACCGCCCGCATCCTCAAAGGCACCGAAGTCCCTTACCAGGAGACCACGAAGAGTGGCGCTACCTCGGTTGCATTCCGCGAGGCTTCGCTGTCGTTGGAGGTCACTCCGCAGATTACGCCGGACGGCAAGGTGATCATGACGGTCAAGGTGACCAAGGACGAGCCTGATTTCGTCAATGCCTTGAACGATGTGCCGCCGATCCGCAAGAACGAGGTCAATGCCAAGGTACGGGTAGCTGACGGGGAAACCATCGTCATTGGCGGTGTGTATTCGACCACGCAAAACAATGTGGTCGACAAGGTGCCATTTTTCGGTGATCTGCCGTATGTTGGGCGGCTGTTTCGACGCGATGCATTACAAGAGAAAAAATCCGAGCTGCTGGTCTTCCTGACTCCGCGTATCATGAATGACCAGGCGATTGCTGTGAGTCGTTGATTCTGTGCGAAATTTGATACTTGTAGGGCCCATGGGCGCTGGAAAAAGCACCATCGGGCGCCTGTTGGCCAAAGAGCTGCGCCTGCTGTTCAAAGATTCCGACAAGGAAATCGAACTGAAAACAGGCGCCAACATCCCGTGGATCTTCGACAAAGAAGGCGAGCCGGGCTTCCGTGATCGTGAGCAGGCGATGATCGCCGAGCTCTGCGCGCTCGATGGCGTGGTCGTGGCGACCGGCGGCGGCGCGGTGATGCGCGAGGCCAACCGCCAGGCTCTGCACCATGGTGGCCGGGTGATCTACCTGCATGCCTCGGTGGAACAGCAGGTCGGGCGTACTGCGCGCGATCGCAATCGCCCTTTGCTGCGTACTGCCAATCCGGAGGCGACTTTGCGTAGCCTTCTTGAAGCACGCGATCCGCTCTACCGTGAGATCGCCGACATCGTGGTTGAAACCGACGAACGGCCCCCGCGCATGGTCGTACTGGATATTCTCGAGCGCTTGCAGCAGTTGCCGCCCCGGTAGGCCGGGACTATTCTCGGCCAGCGCCGAGGCGAGGTTCAACGTTACCGCGTGGGTCGCTCAGCCGACGCCGCGCCCAAGTACATTGTGGGGATACATGCAGACACTAAAGGTCGACCTGGGCGAGCGCAGCTACCCGATCTACATTGGCGAAGGCCTGCTTGAGCAGCCAGAACTGCTGGCGCCGCACATTGCCGGCCGGCAGGTTGCCATCGTTTCCAACGAGACCGTCGCGCCCCTGTATCTCGAACGTCTGAGCAAGACGCTGGGTGCCTATTCGGTGCTGCCAGTGATCCTCCCGGATGGCGAAGCCCACAAAAACTGGGAAACCCTGCAGTTGATTTTCGACAGCCTCCTCACGGCCCGGCACGACCGCCGCACCACGGTGGTGGCCCTCGGTGGTGGCGTTATCGGCGACATGGCCGGCTTCGCTGCGGCGTGCTATCAGCGCGGCGTCGATTTCATCCAGGTACCGACCACCCTGCTGTCCCAGGTCGACTCCTCTGTCGGCGGCAAGACCGGCATCAACCATCCGCTGGGCAAGAACATGGTGGGTGCGTTCTACCAGCCCAACGCCGTGCTGATCGACACCACCACCCTCAACACCCTGCCCGAGCGCGAGCTGTCGGCGGGCCTGGCCGAAGTGATCAAGTACGGGCTGATCTGCGACAAGCCCTTCCTTGGTTGGCTCGAGGACAATATCAAGGCTTTGCGCGCCCTCGAGCCAGCGGCGCTGACCGAAGCGATCCAGCGCTCGTGTGCAGCCAAGGCTGCGGTGGTCGGGGCTGACGAACGTGAGTCTGGTGTGCGCGCAACGCTCAACCTGGGGCATACCTTCGGGCATGCCATCGAAACGCACATGGGCTACGGTGTCTGGTTGCACGGCGAAGCTGTGGCAGCGGGTACGGTGATGGCCCTGGAGATGTCGATGCGTCTGGGCTGGATCGATCAGTCCGAGCGCGATCGCGCAATCCGCCTGCTGCAGGATGCAGGTTTGCCGGTGGTGCCACCACAGGAAATGACCCCGGCGCATTTCATGGAGCATATGGCGGTCGACAAAAAGGTGATCGATGGGCGTTTGCGTCTGGTGCTCCTGCGCCAGATGGGCGAAGCCGTGGTTACCGACGACTATCCGAAAGAGATTCTTCAGGCCACGCTGTCGGCGGATTACCGCGCGATCGTGGCCCAGCTTTGAGGTTGTGACAGCGCAATGACCAGTTTGCATGCCGATGAGGCGTTTCTCGACCATTACCAGTTGAGCCACGATCCGTTCGCGCCGCGTGTGCCCGGCTTCAAGTTTTTCCCTGCCCAGCGCAAGCCTGTGCTCGGCCAACTGCACCACCTGGCCCGTTACAGCCAGCTGATGCTGGTGGTTACAGGCCCGGTCGGCAGCGGCAAGACGTTGTTGCGCCAGGCCTTGGTGGCCAGCACCAACAAGCAGTCGGTGCAGAGCGTCGTGGTATCGGCGCGCGGCGCCAGCGATGCTGCCAGCGTGCTGGGCCAGGTGGCCCAGGCGCTGGACGTGGCTCCGGCGGAAGTTCAGGCGATCCTCTCCAAGGTGGTACAGCTTGCCCTCACCGGGCAGGAAGTCTATTTACTGGTCGACGATGCGGAACAACTCGACGAGTCGGCACTCCAAGCGTTGCTGGAGCTGGCGGCAGGTGTCCCGGAGGGGCGCCCGCACGTGTTCCTGTTCGGCGAAGCGTCGCTGATCGCCGGGTTGGATGAGATCCATGTCGAGGAAGAGCGTTTCCACGTCATCGAACTCGCCCCCTACAGCGAGGAAGAGACCCGCGAGTACCTGGAGCAGCGCCTGGAAGGTGCAGGCCGGGGCATCGAGGTGTTCACCCATGAGCAGATCGTCGATATTCATGAACACTCCGACGGTTGGCCTGGCAACATCAACCAGGTCGCCCGCGATACCTTGATCGAAGCCATGATCGCCAGCCGTAGTACGGCGAAGCGACCAACCATGGGGTTCAAAATGCCTAAGAAACACGTGCTCGCGCTGTCCGCTGTCGTTGTAGTGGCCGTTGCTGCCGCGGTTCTCATGCCCAAGAAAAGCGACAAGGCGGCTACGGATGCGCCCGCAGCCCAAGCCCAATTGCCGCTGGGGGAAGCAAAGCCCGCTGACCCGGCCATCGAATTCTCAGGCTCGTCGCAGCCGATGCCACTGCCCCTGGTTGGCCAGTCGCAGCCGGTGATGCGCGAGCCGCTGGCGCAGGCCGCCGGCATGGGGGATGGTGAAGAAGGTGGCCCGGCGGACAGCACTGCGCTGCAGCCAGGCAATCCGCCAACGGTAACGACCATCGCACCACCGCAGGGTGAAGCTGCAGGCCCCGCACCGACCATGGCTCAGGCTACCACCAGTACGCCGCCGGCCCAGCCGGTTGCGCCTGTGCAGAAGCCGGTAGCAACCCAGCCGGCCAAGCCGGTTGCACCCGCCAAGCCCGCTCCTGCACCGACCCAGGTTGCCACTGCCAAGCCCGCTGCCAAACCTGCAACAGGCGGCAGCGGAAACAGCGGCTGGTACTCCGGACAGAAGCCTGGCAATTATGTAGTGCAGATCCTTGGTACCAGCTCCGAAGCGTCGGCGCAGGCCTTCGTCAAGGCGCAGGGTGGCGACTATCGCTACTTCAAGAAAAGCCTGCAGGGCAAGCCGCTCTACGTGGTCACCTATGGTAGCTTCGCCAACCGCGATGCAGCGGTTGCGGCAATCAAGAACTTGCCAGCGAAGGTTCAGGCTGGTAAACCTTGGCCACGTACTGTCGCCAGCGTCCAACAAGAGCTGGCCACGGCCCGCTGATACCTTCCGGGCGGCACCACCCCGCCGCCCAGTTGCTGAGCGATAACTGACTTTCGTCTAGCCTGCTGCGCCCGAGCGCGGCAGGCTTTTCTGTCCCAGGCTGCCGGCCACAAGCCAATCTTGCAGTCATGGCTGAAACGCTTCAGACTCGAGCCAAGCCGCTATCACGGCGCGTGGCGCAAAAACATTCAAAATTGCGACATAAATTTTCAATGGTGAGACATGAAAATTTGTGGGCATCGCTGTCGCTGTGCAACAATGGTTTTCCATGGCCACCGCAAAAAAGCTGGCATTTGATCGGCGTGGATGGTAAGTGGTTGTTAAAAAAGAGATTTGCCTCCGGTTGAGAGGTGAACCTGGTGAGAAAGTGTCTATGAAAACAGGTCTGTACCATCCCGAAGAATTCAAGGACAACTGTGGTTTTGGCCTGATCGCCCATATGACGGGCGAACCGAGCCACCACCTTCTGCAAACGGCCATGCAGGCCCTGACTTGCATGACCCACCGTGGCGGCATCAACGCCGACGGCAAGACCGGTGACGGTTGCGGTCTGCTCATGCAGAAACCCGATCAATTCCTGCGTGCCGTGGCCCAGGAGCACTTTGCCGTCGAGCTGCCCAAGCAGTACGCCGTTGGCATGGTGTTCTTCAATCAGGACCCGGTAAAAGCCGAAGCCGCTCGCGCCAACATGGATCGCGAAATCATCGCTGCCGGCCTGACCCTGGTTGGCTGGCGCAAAGTCCCGATCGACACCAGCGTGCTCGGCCGCCTGGCGCTGGAGCGCCTGCCGCAGATCGAGCAGGTGTTCATCGGCGGTGAAGGCCTGAGCGATCAGGAATTCGCCATCAAGCTGTTCAGTGCCCGTCGCCGTTCGTCCGTGGCCAACGCCCACGACGCCGACCACTACATCTGCAGCTTCTCGCACAAGACCATCATCTACAAAGGCCTGATGATGCCGCGCGATCTCGCGGCCTTCTATCCCGACCTGGACGACGAGCGCCTGCAAACCGCGATCTGCGTGTTCCACCAGCGCTTCTCCACCAACACCCTGCCGAAATGGCCGCTGGCGCAGCCGTTCCGCTTCCTCGCCCACAATGGCGAGATCAACACCATCACCGGTAACCGCAACTGGGCGATGGCCCGTCGCACCAAGTTCGCCAACGACCAGATCCCCGACCTCGAAGAGCTCGGCCCGCTGGTCAACCGCGTAGGCTCCGACTCCTCGAGCATGGACAACATGCTGGAGCTGATGGTCACCGGCGGTATCGACCTGTTCCGCGGCGTGCGCATGCTGGTACCGCCAGCCTGGCAGAACGTCGAGACCATGGACGCCGACCTGCGCGCCTTCTACGAATACAACTCCATGCACATGGAACCGTGGGACGGCCCGGCCGGCATCGTCATGACCGAAGGCCGTCATGCGGTCTGCCTGCTTGACCGCAACGGCCTGCGCCCGGCGCGCTGGGTGACCACCAAGAATGGCTATATCACCCTGGCGTCGGAAATCGGCGTGTGGGACTACAAGCCTGAAGATGTCATCGCCAAGGGCCGTGTCGGCCCAGGCCAGATCTTCGCGGTGGATACCGAGACCGGCCACATCCTCGACACCGATGCCATCGACAACCGCCTGAAGTCGCGCCACCCGTACAAGCGCTGGCTGCGTCAGCACGCCTTGCGCATCCAGGCGACGCTCTCCGACGACCAGGGCGCGGCCAGCTACGACGCTGACCAGCTCAAGCAGTACATGAAGATGTTCCAGGTCACTTTCGAAGAGCGTGACCAGGTACTGCGCCCACTCGGCGAGCAAGGCCAGGAAGCGGTCGGTTCGATGGGTGACGACACGCCAATGGCCGTGCTGTCGCAGCGCGTGCGTTCGCCTTACGACTTCTTCCGCCAGCAGTTCGCCCAGGTTACCAACCCGCCGATCGACCCGCTGCGCGAAGCGATCGTCATGTCGCTGGAGATCTGCCTGGGTGCCGAGCGCAACATCTTCCAGGAATCTCCTGAGCATGCCTCGCGGGTAATCCTCAGCTCCCCGGTCATCTCGCCCGCCAAGTGGCGTTCGTTGATGAACCTGGAGCGCGAAGGCTTCGACCGTCAGCTGATCGACCTCAACTACGAGCAAGGCATCGGCCTGGAAGCGGCCATCCGCAACATCGCCGATCAGGCTGAAGAAGCGGTGCGCGCGGGCAAGACCCAACTGGTGCTCAGCGACCGCTACATCGCCCCGGGTAAGCTGCCGGTGCACGCTTCGTTCGCCGTTGGCGCGGTCCACCACCGCCTGACGGAAAAAGGCCTGCGTTGCGACAGCAACATCCTGGTCGAAACCGCCACTGCCCGTGACCCGCACCACTTCGCCGTGCTGCTGGGCTTCGGCGCCTCTGCGGTGTACCCGTACCTGGCGTATGAAGTGCTGGCCGACCTGATCCGCACCGGCGAAGTGCTGGGCGACCTGGACGAAGTCTTCAAGTACTACCGCAAAGGCATCTCCAAGGGCCTGCTGAAGATCCTGTCGAAGATGGGCATCTCCACCATCGCCTCCTACCGTGGTGCTCAGCTGTTCGAGGCCGTAGGCCTGGCCGAAGAAGTGGTCGGCCTGAGCTTCAAAGGCGTGTCCAGCCGCATCAAGGGTGCGCGTTTCGTCGACCTCGAGGGCGACCAGAAGCTGCTCGCCGCTGAAGCCTGGAGCGCGCGCAAGCCGATCCAGCAGGGCGGCCTGCTCAAGTTCGTCCACGGTGGCGAGTACCACGCCTACAACCCGGATGTGGTCAATACCCTGCAGGCCGCCGTGCAGCAGGGCGACTACGCCAAGTTCAAGGAGTACACCACGCTGGTCGACCAGCGCCCGGTGTCGATGATCCGCGACCTGCTGAAAGTGAAGGTTGCCGACGAGGCCCTGCCGCTGGATCAGATCGAGCCGCTGGAGGCGATCCTCAAGCGCTTCGACTCCGCCGGTATCTCGCTGGGTGCGCTGTCGCCAGAGGCTCACGAAGCGCTGGCCGAGGCGATGAACCGCCTGGGCGCGCGTTCCAACTCCGGTGAGGGCGGTGAAGACCCCTCGCGCTATGGCACCATCCGCAGCTCCAAGATCAAGCAGGTGGCCACCGGCCGCTTCGGTGTGACCCCGGAATACCTGGTCAATGCCGAAGTGCTGCAGATCAAGGTTGCCCAGGGCGCCAAACCGGGCGAGGGCGGCCAGTTGCCCGGCGGCAAGGTCAACGGCCTGATCGCCAAGCTGCGCTATGCGGTACCGGGCGTGACCCTGATCTCGCCGCCACCGCATCACGATATCTACTCGATCGAAGACCTGGCCCAGCTGATCTATGACCTCAAGCAGGTCAACCCCCAAGCCCTGGTGTCGGTCAAGCTGGTGGCAGAGGCTGGCGTTGGCACCATCGCTGCTGGTGTGGCCAAGGCCTACGCCGACCTGATCACCATCTCCGGTTATGACGGTGGTACCGGTGCTTCGCCGCTGACCTCGATCAAGTACGCCGGCGCCCCGTGGGAGCTTGGCCTGGCCGAAACCCACCAGACCCTGCGCGGCAACGACCTGCGCGGCAAGGTACGGGTACAGACCGACGGCGGCCTGAAAACCGGCCTGGATGTGATCAAGGCCGCCATCCTCGGCGCCGAAAGCTTTGGCTTCGGTACCGCACCGATGATCGCCCTGGGCTGCAAGTACCTGCGCATCTGCCACCTGAACAACTGCGCCACTGGCGTGGCCACGCAGAACGACAAGCTGCGCAAGGACCACTACATCGGCACCGTCGACATGGTGATCAACTTCTTCACCTTCGTCGCCGAGGAGACGCGCGAGTGGCTGGCCAAGCTGGGTGTGCGTAGCCTGGGCGAGCTGATCGGCCGCACCGACCTGCTCGACGTGCTGCCAGGCGATACCGAGCGCCAGCACTACCTGGACCTGTCGCCGCTGTTGGGCAGCTCGCACATCCCGGCTGACAAGCCGCAGTTCTGCGAAGTCGACAAGAACCCGCCGTTCGACAAGGGCGAGCTGGCCGAGAAAATGGTCGAAATGGCCCTGCCGGCCATTCGCGACCAGGCCGGTGGCGAGTTCGCGCTCGACATCTGCAACTGTGACCGCTCCATTGGTGCGCGCATCTCCGGCGAAATCGCCAAGCTGCACGGCAACCAGGGCATGGCCGCAGCGCCGATCACCTTCCGCTTCAAGGGCACTGCGGGCCAGAGCTTCGGCGTGTGGAACGCCGGTGGTCTGAACCTGTACCTGGAAGGAGACGCCAACGACTACGTCGGCAAAGGCATGACCGGTGGCAAGGTCACCATCGTGCCGCCAGCCGGCAGCCCGTTCGAAACCCAGCACAGCGCCATCGTCGGCAACACCTGCCTGTACGGCGCCACGGGCGGCAAGCTGTTCGCCGCCGGCACCGCGGGCGAGCGCTTCGCTGTGCGTAACTCCGGCGCCCATGCTGTTGTCGAGGGTACTGGCGATCACTGCTGTGAATACATGACCGGTGGCTTTGTCTGCGTTCTGGGCAAGACCGGTTACAACTTCGGCTCTGGCATGACTGGCGGCTTCGCCTACGTGCTCGAC
This sequence comes from Pseudomonas sp. M2, assembly GCF_015751845.1. Taxonomy (NCBI): domain Bacteria; kingdom Pseudomonadati; phylum Pseudomonadota; class Gammaproteobacteria; order Pseudomonadales; family Pseudomonadaceae; genus Pseudomonas; species Pseudomonas sp. M2. The sequence continues at coordinate 2,004,491 of NZ_JADOUD010000001.1, read as the reverse complement.
ATGGACAACAGCTTCGTCGACAAGCTCAACCACGAGCTGGTGGAAATCCAGCGTATCAGTGGTGAAGCGATGGAAGCCTACCGTAGCCACCTGGCGCGGGTCCTTGGCGAATACGTGGAAGAAACCGGCAGCGAGTGGGGGCGTGAGCTCTCGGAAAACCTGGACGACTATGTGCGGCGCTTCTGGCTGGTCAAGCCGAAGGCGGCCAACCTCAAGCAACTGCTGTCCAGCACCCGTGCCAACCCGCAGTAAAAACAGCTGCAAGTGGCAAACCTCAAGCTGCGAGTAATAGCAGCTCGAGGTTTGCCCGGCTTAAGTGATCGTCTTGCGGCTTGCAGCTTGTAGCTTGCAGCTGCTGTTAAGAGGTTTTGAAAAATGGCTGAACGTCTGAGTAACGACTTCCAGTTCATCGAAGTGGGCCGCAAGGACCCAAAGAAAAAGCTGCTGCGCCAGCGCAAGAAGGAGTTCGTGGAAATCTACGAGCCCTTCAAGCCCCAGCAGTCCGTAGAGCAGGCACACCGCTGCCTGGGCTGCGGTAACCCCTATTGCGAGTGGAAGTGCCCGGTGCACAACTTCATCCCGAACTGGTTGAAGCTGGTCTCCGAAGGCAACATCCTGGCTGCGGCGGAGCTCTCGCACCAGACCAACACCCTGCCGGAAGTCTGCGGCCGTGTGTGCCCGCAGGACCGCCTGTGCGAGGGTGCCTGCACCCTGAACGATGGCTTCGGCGCGGTGACCATCGGTTCGGTCGAGAAGTACATCACCGACACCGCCTTCGCCATGGGTTGGCGCCCGGACATGTCCAAGGTCAAACCGACCGGCAAGCGCGTTGCCATCATCGGTGCTGGCCCGGCAGGCCTGGGCTGTGCCGACGTGCTGGTGCGCGCCGGGGTTACCCCGGTGGTGTTCGACAAGAACCCGGAAATCGGCGGCTTGCTGACCTTCGGCATCCCTGAGTTCAAGCTGGAAAAGACCGTGCTGAGCAATCGTCGCGAAGTCTTTACCGGCATGGGTATCGAGTTCCGCCTGAACACCGAAGTGGGCACCGATATCACCATGGAACAGCTGCTCGCCGAGTACGACGCCGTGTTCATGGGCATGGGTACCTACACCTACATGAAAGGCGGCTTCCCGGGCGAGGACCTGCCGGGCGTGCATGACGCGCTGGACTTCCTGATCGCCAACGTCAACCGCAACCTGGGCTTCGAGAAGTCGCCGCAAGACTTCGTCGACATGCAGGGCAAGAAGGTCGTGGTGCTGGGCGGTGGCGACACCGCAATGGACTGCAACCGCACCTCGATCCGCCAGGGTGCCAAGGCGGTGACCTGTGCCTACCGTCGTGACGAAGCCAACATGCCGGGCTCGCGCAAAGAGGTGAAGAACGCCAAGGAAGAAGGCGTGAAATTCCTCTACAACCGTCAGCCGATCGCCATTGTCGGTGAAGACAAGGTCGAAGGCGTGAAGGTGGTCGAGACCCGTCTTGGCGAGCCTGATGCCCGTGGTCGTCGCAGCCCTGAGCCAATCCCGGGTTCCGAAGAAATCCTCCCGGCGGACGCCGTGGTGATCGCTTTCGGCTTCCGCCCAAGCCCGGCACCTTGGTTCGAGCAGCATGGCATCCAGATGGACAGCCAAGGCCGCGTGGTGGCCCCGGAGAAAGGTAAGTTCAAGCACCAGACCAGCAACCCGAAAATCTTTGCCGGTGGCGATATGGTGCGCGGTTCGGACCTGGTGGTGACCGCCATCTTCGAAGGTCGTACCGCTGCCGAAGGTATCCTGGATTACCTCGAAGTCTGATGTGACCGATGGGGCCGCACAGCGGCCTCATCGCTTTTTGTATACAAAATTGCTTGATCCACGGCACCCAATAGACAAAACGCATGGTCTCAACCGTGCCTTTTGCGCTGGCGTCTGAGAAAATGCCCGCACTTTTTTGCCGGATGCCGACATGACTGCCCTGAAGAACGATCGTTTCCTGCGTGCACTGCTCAAGCAACCCGTAGACGTCACCCCTGTATGGATGATGCGCCAGGCCGGCCGTTACCTGCCGGAATACCGCGCCAGCCGCGCCAAGGCCGGTGACTTCATGAGCCTGTGCATGAACCCGCAGTTCGCCTGCGAGGTCACCCTGCAGCCGCTGGAGCGCTACCCGCTTGACGCAGCGATCCTGTTCTCGGACATCCTCACCATTCCCGATGCCATGGGCCTGGGCCTGTACTTCGAGACCGGCGAAGGTCCGCGTTTCAAGAAGGTCATCAGCACCCCGGCCGACATCGAAGCCCTGCCAATCCCTGATCCGCAGAAAGACCTCGGCTACGTGATGGATGCCGTCAGTACCATTCGGCGCGAGCTCAACGGCCGTGTGCCGCTGATCGGTTTCTCCGGCAGCCCGTGGACCTTGGCCACCTACATGGTCGAAGGTGGTTCGTCCAAAGACTTCCGCAAGACCAAGGCGATGGCCTACGACAACCCGCAGGCCCTGCACCTGCTGCTGGACAAGCTGGCACAGTCGGTCACCAGCTACCTCAACGGGCAGATCCTGGCCGGCGCCCAAGCCGTGCAGATCTTCGACACCTGGGGCGGCAACCTGTCGGCGGCGGCGTATCAGGAGTTCTCCCTGGCCTACATGCGCAAGATCGTCAGCGGCCTGATCCGTGAGCACGATGGGCGCAAGGTGCCAGTAATCCTGTTCACCAAGAACGGCGGCCTGTGGCTGGAGAGCATCGCCGAAGCCGGCGCTGATGCCCTGGGTCTGGACTGGACCTGCGAGATCGGCGACGCCCGCCGCCGCGTTGGCGACAAGGTTGCCCTGCAAGGCAACATGGACCCGACCGTGCTGTACGCCAAGCCTGAGGCCATTCGCAACGAAGTGGCACGGATCCTGGCGAGCTATGGCAAGGGTACCGGCCACGTGTTCAACCTGGGTCACGGCATTACGCCGGAGGTCGACCCGGAGCATGCGGGTGTGTTCATCAACGCCGTGCATGAGCTGTCGGCGCAGTATCACCAGTGATCTGAATGGCAGTCAGTCAAGCGATTTGGGGCCGCTTTGCGGCCCATCGCCGGCAAGCCGGCTCCCACAGGTACGGCGCACAGCTCAACAACTGCGCGGTCCTTGTAGGAGCCGGCTTGCCGGCGGGCCGTTTTTTGTTGCATTAAGTTTTAATTCAGCGATTGTCGCTAATCTGGTCCCATCGAAACCGAAACAGGACCCGATCCTCATGAAAGCTCGTTACTTCGCTCTGATTCTCGCCCCCTTGTTCAGTACCGCTGCCTTGGCCGCCGGCTATACCGGCCCGGGCGCCCAGTCGGTGACTACCGTCGCGGCTGCCAATGACGCAGCCGATGACACGCCCGTGGTGCTGCAGGGTTATGTCACCAAGAAGATCAACAACGACGACAAGTACGAATTCAAGGACAACACCGGCACCATCACCGTTGAGATCGACGATGAAGACCTGCCGCCGACGCCGTTCAACGACAAGACCAAGGTCAAGCTGACCGGCGAGGTGGAAAAGCACCTGATGAGCCGTGAAGTGGATGTGGATATTGTCGAGATCGTGAACTGATCTGAAGCCCCAATCGCCGGCAAGCCGGCCCCCACAGGTATCCCACTGCCCTTGAATACAGTGGTTTACCTGTGGGGGCCGGCTTGCCGGCGATTGGGCTGCACAGAGCAGCCCTGTTTCAGGCAGCCTTGGGCGCCAGCTTGCTCAGGTGCAACGCCACCAGCAACGCCACCGCCAGGAGGCTGCCGATGAACAGCCCGATGCCACTCCAGCCCCATTGGTGCCAGAACACCCCGCCTGCCGTCCCCGCCACACTCGACCCCGCGTAATAGCAGAACAGGTACAGCGAAGACGCCTGGCCCTTGGCCTTCAGCGCTCGGCGGCCGATCCAGCTGCTGGCCACCGAATGCGCTCCGAAGAAGCCGAAGGTAAAGATCAGCATGCCGACGATGATCATCACCAGTGGGCTGGCCAATGTCATCAACAGCCCGCCCGCCATGACCAGAATGCTCGCCCAGAACACCCGGCGGCGCCCCAGTTTATCTGCCAGCGCACCCACTTGTGCCGAGCTGTAGATACCCGACAGATAGACCACCGAGAGCAAACCGACCAGCGCCTGGTTCATGTGATACGGCTCGGCGAGCAGCCGATAGCCTATGTAGTTGAACAGGGTGACGAATGCGCCCATCAACAGGAAGGCTTCGAGGAACAGCCAGGGCAGACCCGCGTCCTTGAAGTGCATGACGAAGCCATCCAGCAGGCTGCGCGGTTTGAGCGTCTGCGCCCTGAAATTGCGCGATTCGGGCAGCACCTTCCAGAACACCAGCGCTGCGATCAGGGCCAAACCACCGATGGTCAGCATTGCCGTGTGCCAGCTGACGAAGTCGATCAGCACGCCTGTGATCAGCCGACCGCTCATGCCGCCGATGGCATTGCCACCGATATACAAGCCCATGGCCAGGCCGATGTGCTGCGGGTGGATTTCTTCACTCAGGTAGGTCATCGCCACAGCTGCCAGGCCGCTCAGCGACAGGCCGACCAGCGCCCGCGTGGCGAGTACGCCTTCCCAGGTCGGCATCACTGCGCTGACCATGGTCGATAACGCGGCGCAGAGCAGCGCGAATACCATCACCGGCTTGCGCCCGATGCGGTCGGAAATCGGCCCGGTGATCAGCAGGCCGAACGCCAGCATGCCGGTCGACACCGACAGTACCAGGCTGCTCTGCGCGGCATTGATCGAAAACTCCTGCGACAGCAGCGGCATCATCGGCTGCACGCAATACAGCAGGGCGAAGGTCGCGAAGCCGCCGCTGAACAGGGCCAATACGGTCTTCATAAAGGCAGGGGTGCCTTTCTCGATCCAGATTTCGTTCAGCGGTGCAGGCTCGGGGTCGGCAGGAAGGGGGGCTACAGCAGTTTTCACGGGCGGGTACCTCTGGCGCAATGAAAAAAGCATATAGCTGCCTAATGATTAGATCCAATATATTGTTCGACCTATTTAAGACGTTTTGCGACTTGTTCTGGAGGCCCCATGGAACTGCGCCACCTGCGTTATTTCATTGCCGTTGCCGAAGAGCTGCACTTCGGGCGGGCGGCCCAGCAGTTAGGCATTTCTCAGCCACCCCTGAGTCAGCAGATTCAGGCTTTGGAACAGGAGTTGGGCGCGCGCCTGTTCGAACGTACCAATCGTCGGGTCGAGCTGAGTGAGGCCGGTCGGCTGTTCCTCGAGGAAGCCCGTCAGGTAATTGCGCAGGTAGAGAAGGCGGCCGATGTTGCGCGCCGTGCGCAACTGGGTGAGCTGGGCGAAATGAAGATCGGCTTTACCTCGTCGGCCCCTTTTACCTCGAAGATTCCCAAGGCGATTCATGCCTTCCGCCAGCGCTTCCCGGCGGTGCACCTGAACCTCAAGGAAATGAGCAGCCGCGATGTCGCCGAAGGGGTGTTCGACGAGTCCATCGAGGTCGGCCTGATGCGGCCCATGCCCTTGCCGGAAGGGCTGGTGGCCACGGAGCTGTTTCGCGAGCCGCTGGTGGCGGTGATCAATGCCTCACATGCGCTGGCCGAAGGGACCGAGCACGGTGTGCACATGGCGGCGCTGGCCCACGAGCCCTTCGTGTTCTTCCCGCGCAGTTACGGCAGTGGATTGCACGCCCAGTTGCTGAGTCTGGCGCGACAGGCGGGTTTCAATCCGCATTTTGCTCAGGAAGCAGGGGAGGCCATGACCATCATTGGGCTAGTGTCGGCGGGCCTTGGGGTGTCGATTTTGCCTGCTTCCTTTCAGCGCATGCGCATCGAGGGCGTCGTGTACCGAACGCTTCTGGATGAAGACGCCACCTCTGCTGTATGGCTGGTCCAGCGCCAACATGGCGGATCGGCAATGGCCAAGGCCTTTGCCGCATTGCTGACGGGCGTAACCGCAGGGGGCAATTGAACCCTTGCCATCGGCGTCGGGCAATTGGCGCTGGCCAATGCCGCTGCGCCGCCACATACTCGGGCATTCGTTGATACACGGAGGTCTCTCATGCGGCGCGTGGTGTTCAATCAGAAAGGTGGTGTGGGCAAGTCGAGCATCGCTTGCAATCTGGCGGCGGTCAGCGCCAGTGAAGGTTATCGGACCCTGCTGATCGACCTGGATGCCCAGGCCAACTCGACTCAGTACCTGACCGGCCTTACCGGCGAAGACATTCCGATGGGCATCGCCGACTTCTTCAAGCAAAGCCTCTCCAGCGGGCCGTTCAGCAAGAAGAACAAGGTCGATATCTACGAAACCCCGTTCGACAACCTGCATGTGGTCACCGCCACGTCAGAGCTGGCCGATTTGCAGCCCAAGCTTGAGGCCAAGCACAAGATCAACAAGCTGCGTAAGTTGCTCGACGAGCTCGACGAGGATTACGAGCGGATCTACATCGATACGCCGCCTGCACTCAACTTCTATGCGGTATCGGCGCTGATTGCGGCAGACCGTGTGCTGATCCCGTTCGACTGCGACAGTTTTTCGCGCCAGGCGCTGTATGGGCTGCTGGCCGAGATAGAAGAGTTGAAGGATGACCACAACGAAGAGCTGGTGGTCGAAGGCATTGTCGTCAATCAGTTCCAGTCCCGCGCCAGCCTGCCCCAGCAGATGCTCGACGAACTGCTGGCCGAAGGCCTGCCGGTATTGCCGGTATACCTGAGCAGTTCGGTGAAGATGCGCGAGTCGCACCACGCCAGTTTACCGCTGATCCACCTGGAGCCACGGCACAAGCTGACCCAGCAGTTTGTCGAGCTGCATGACTTGCTTGAGCGCACCGCGTGAAATGCTCATCCTTGCGCGAGGAGTAGATAAGCGCTAGCATCTCCCAAAACGGGAGATCTGCTTGGATGCGCGTCATTGCCAAAAGTACATTGGTGAAATTCTGGGAGTTACCAGGGCATGAAGATGCCAAGGCACCGTTGGAGAGTTGGCACGATATGGCACAAAAAGCCACATGGCGAACACCGCAAGAGGTGAAAAGCCAGATTGGCAGCGCTAGCATATGTGGCAACAACCGCGTGGTCTTCAACATCGGAGGCAATAAATACCGGCTAGTGGTTGAAATGCAGTATCGAGCTGGTATTGCCTGGGTGAAATTCGTCGGAACGCACAAGCGATATGACGAAATTGACGTGGAGACGATCAGTGAATATTAAGCCAATCCGCAATGACGACGACCTTAAAGCCGCATTTCTGCGACTGGAATCCATTTATCAAGCACAAGCCGGTACGCCCGATGCTGATGAAATGGAAGTTCTTGTGACATTGATTGAGGTGTACGAAAACAAGCACTACCCCATTCAGCCCGCAGACCCAATCGAGGCTATCAAATTCTGCATGGACCAGCAGGGGTTGACAGCGCGGGACCTGGAGCCTTACATCGGCCCAAGCGGTCGCGTATCTGAAGTCTTGAACGGGAAGCGCAGGCTAAGTCTGTCCATGATCAAACGGCTTCACGATGGCCTCCGCATTCCCTATGAATCCCTACTGGCGAACGCTTGAGGCTTAAACCCCTTGGCTGCGTAGCCACTCCAGCAACGACTGCAGTGGAAACGCGCCGGCCTGGCGGCTGACTTCGCGGCCGTTCTTGAACAGGATCAGGCTGGGAATCGAACGGATACCCAACTGGCCCGCAAGGTTGCGGTTGGCTTCACTGTCGAGCTTGGCCAGGCGGCAGCGGCCGGTAAGCTGGCGGGCGGCCTGTTCGAAAGTGGGGGCGAAGGACTTGCACGGGCCGCACCAGTCGGCCCAGACGTCGATCAGCAGCGGCAGGTCGCCTTTGATCTGGCTGGCATAGTTGCGTTCGTTGAGCTCGAACGGCTGGCTCAACAGCACATCCTGTTTGCAGCGGCCGCATTTCGGCGCATCGCCCAGGCGGGATGAAGGCAGGCGGTTGAGGCCGTCGCAGTGGGGGCAGGGCACTAGCAGTGAGTCGGACATGTCGTTTCCTTGTGGTGTTTGTTCGGACGCTATCGCCGGCCAGCCATCAGGAGGAGCAGCTGATTTCCAGGTGTTTGCCCCACGCGGGCGGTCGCTCGGCGTAAGCCTGCATTCCGGCTTGTTCCTCGAATGGCGTGCTCAACACCTGATGCAGCCGCCGCACTTCACTGTAGTCACCGGCCTCGGCGGCTTCGATGGCTTTTTGCGCCAGGTAGTTGCGCAGTACGTACAGCGGGTTCACCGCATGCATGCGCTCGCGGCGCCCATCGCCATTACCGGCTTCACGCTCACAGCGGGCCAGATAGTCCGCGCCCCAGGCATCGAAACCTGCCAGGTCGATGAAATCGTCGCGTACGCCCTTGAGTGCCTCGGCCACCGGTTGATCGCCCAGCCTGCGGAAGAACAGGTTGTAGTCCACACCCCCGCTCTGCATGCGTTGTAGCAGGCGCTCGACCAGCGCCATGTCGTCGTCCTCGGCCGTGGTCAGGCCCAGGCGCCGGCGCATCAGGTCCAGGTAATGTGCCTGGTACAGTGGCAGGAACAGCCCCAATGCCTCCTTCAAAGGCTCGACCTCGATCACGGTGGTCAGGGCCTGGGCCAGCGCGCTGAGGTTCCAGTGGGCGATCGGTACCTGGTTGGCATAGCTGTAGCGGCCACGATCATCGGAATGGTTGCAGATGAAGTTGGCGTCGAAGTCGTCAAGGAAGGCATAGGGGCCAAAATCGAAGGTGATGCCCAGGATCGACATGTTGTCGGTGTTCATCACCCCATGACAGAAGCCGTACGCCTGCCAGTGAGCAATCAGTTCGGCGTTACGCTCGACGATGGTGCGGAACATGGCCAGGTAGGGTTGTTCGGCCTCACGGCATTCGGGGTAGTGCTGTTCCAGCACATGATCGATCAGTACCCGCTGCTGTTCCGGTTGCTTGGTGTAGTAGAAATATTCGAAGTGGCCGAAGCGCACGTGGCTCTGCGCCAGGCGCGTGAGCATGGCCGCACTTTCGCGTGTTTCGCGCCATACCGGGGTGCTGGAGCCAATCACGCACAGTGCCCGGCTGGTGGCGATACCCAAGGCGTGCAGGGCCTCGGATGCGAGAAACTCGCGGATGGAGGAACGCAGTACGGCGCGGCCGTCGCCCATGCGTGAATACGGCGTCTGGCCGGCGCCCTTGAGGTGCAGGTCCCAGTGTTCGCCTGCGTCGTTGAGCACTTCGGCCAGTAGCAGGCCGCGCCCATCGCCCAGGCGTGGGTTATACGAGCCGAACTGATGTCCGGAATAGACCATCGCCCGCGGGTCGGCCTCTTCCCAGAGCTTTTGGCCGCTGAACACTTCGGCGAACAAGGGCAAATCGGCTTGGGCCGGGTCGAGGTCGAGCAAGGCCATGGCTGACTCGCTTGCCACCACCAGGCGAGGCTCTGCGATGGGCTCGGGCAAAACCTGAGTGGAGAACGCATCGCCCAGGCGGGCGAAGCGGTTGTCGAAGGTGAGTTGGTCGAGGGCTTTCACGGGCTGCTCCTGGGGATCGGTGCCAAGGGGCCGCTTTGCGGCCCAATCGCCGGCAAGCCGGCTCCCACATGACTATCGCAGCGGCGCGGACCCTGTGGGAGCCGGCTTGCCGGCGATCGAGGGCGCAGCCCTCGTATGTATTTTGGGTGTTCAAGCGCTACGGCGTCTACTCACACTGGTTGAGTGCCATCCGGTTTCGGTTGCTCCACCGGTATCAGCTGCTGCTTGCCGCCCTGCATGTCCATCAGGTACACCTCGACCTGGCGAACAGAGATCTTGATGTTGTGCGCTTTGAACTCGCGATTGATAAAGCGGTTGATCTCGTCCAGCGTCGGGTTGCGGTCGCCCAGGTCCCGTACATGCATGCGCAGTTCGTGGTCCAGCGAGCTTTCGCCGAAATTGAGGAAGTACACGAGCGGCTCCGGGTCCTTGAGCACCCGTGGGTTCTCGTGGGCGCCCTTGAGCAGCAGCTCGCGCACCAGGTCCAGGTCGGAGCCATAGTCGATGCCCAGTTTCAGCGTGACGCGGGTGACCGTGTCGGTCAGCGACCAGTTGATCAGCTGGCCGGTGATGAAGGTCTTGTTGGGGACGATGATGTCCTTGCGGTCGAAGTCGGTGATGGTGGTGGCGCGGATACGGATCTTGCTCACGGTGCCGGACAGGTTGCCGATGGTGATGGTGTCGCCGATGCGCACCGGGCGCTCGAACAGGATCATGATGCCGGAGATGAAGTTGGCGAATATCTCCTGCATGCCGAAGCCCAGGCCGACCGACAGGGCTGCCACCAGCCACTGCAACTTGTCCCAGCTTACGCCGAGGGTCGACAGGGTACTGACGATGCCTATACCGACGATGGTGTACGACAGCAGCGTGGTGGTGGCATAGGCGCTGCCCTGGGCCAGGTTCAGCCGCGACAGCACCAGCACCTCCAGCAGGCCCGGCAAGTTACCGGCCAGGGCGAAGGTGATGCCGACGATCACCAGCGCGCCGAGTAGGTCGCCGAGGCTGATCGGCACCATGCTGGCGGCCGTGCCGGTGCCGCTGGTGTATTCGTACAGGGTGAAGTTGTTGAGGTAGGCGAACACCGTGATCAAGTCGGCCCACACCCAGTACAAGCCGGCAATGAAGCCACCGAGCAAGGCCAGGCGGATCAGGCGCAACGACTGCTGGTTGACCTGCTCGATGTCCAGTGTCGGCTCTTCGGTGATGACTTCGCCATCCAGCCCTTCCTTGGCGGCCGCACGCTTGCTCAGGGCACGCTGGTAGGCCAGGCGTCGCGCGGCAACCGACAGGCCGCGTACGAAGGCGGCCTCGATCACCAGCCAGAACATCAGCAGATAAAGGGTGTAGATCAACCGGTCGGTGAGTTTGAGTGCGGTGTAGTAATAACCAAAGCAGACTGCCACGAACAAGGCGATCGGCAAGGCCGTGAAGGCCAGCCCGACGGCCCTGCGGAACAGCGAGGCGTCGCGGTGCGCGGGGCTGCTCAGCAACAGGCGGCTGAGCAGCCAGGCCATCAGTGCATAACAGGTCAGCACTACCCCGATGCCCAGCACGTCGTCGGCCAGTGCCGACGGCTGGTGCTCGGCCACCGCCACGACGCCGACCAGCGCCAGCACCACGGTGCCCAGCCTGCGCACCCAGCCGCGCAGGAACTCGACTTGCGGCTTGTGCCAGCGGAAGTGGACTTCCGCCACCCCGCCCGGGGCGAGTATGCGGTAGGCGGTGTAGAACACCAGCCAGGCCTGGGCCAGTTGCCAGAGCGCGGAGCCAAGGTTGGCGTTCTGCCCGCGGGCGTCGATCTGCAGGGCATAGCTGCACAGGGCAAGGCCCAGGCTCACTGGCATCGCCAGGAGGATGTTGATCAGGATCGCCTGGGGCGTATGCCACTGGCTGTCACGGCGAAAGTGGCCGATGTCCTGGTGCACCTTGCTCAGCCGCTGGTACAGGTATTTGCGGCGCCACAGCAAGGCGCCGATCACCAGCAGTAGCGGCAGGAACAACAATGGGCGCTGGCTCAGCCCGTCGCCCAGCTCCTTCAGGCCAGACCCCCAAGGCACGTCGGCGACCTGCTTGGCAAAGCGCTCCGGAACAGACTTCAACCAGTCCCAGTCCAGCGGCTTGTTGCTCGGGATCCAGAACATCTGTTCGTCGAGCGTGGTGCGCAGGCCTTGCGCAGTGCTGAGCAGCTGCTTCTGGTTGAGCTGCAGGGTGATCGATTCGTTGAGCAGCGCCGACAGTTCTCGGTTCAGGCGTTCGAGCAGGTCGCTGCGGGTGATCGCCACTTCCAGCAGGGCTTTGCGCAGGGCCGGGGTGACGTCTTCCTGCGGCTGGTTGGCCAGCAGCTTGTCGACGTAGGTCACGGGGCTGCTCATCTGCTCGCGCTGCTGGTTGATCTCGAACTGGTACAGGCGGATGTCGGCGATCTGGTCGGCCAGGTCACGGTCGAGCTTCAGGTGCGGCAGGGCCTGTTTCTGCTTGTAGAGGATCTTTGACAGCAGCAGGCTGCCCTTGAGCACGCTGATCTGCTCGTCCAGGGCCTGGTCGGCCTGGGTCAGGCTGTCGAGCTGCTGCTTGGTGCGCAGGTTCTGCTGGGTCAGCTCGTTAAGGCGGTCGGTGCTCTTGAGCAGGTAGTCGGAAAGTTTGAGGTTGGCTGCGCTTTCGCTGGCCAGCAGGCTGCTGCCGCCAGCCTTCTGCGCTTCGATCGACTGCTGGGTGACGGTTTGCTGGGATTGGGCCAGACGCTTCTCATTGATCAGCGTCTGCAGGTCCTGGATTTCCTGTTCCAGGCGTGCGGTGCGTTCAATCAGCAGGTCGTGGCGGGCGTTGCCCAGGTCTTGCAGCAGGCCGTTGCCGGCCAGCTCCTGGCGGCGCAGCAGGGTCACGGCATTTAGCGAAGCCAGTTCGGCATTGAGCTGGTTACGCTGGTCGGCATTGATTGATTTGCCGCCATCCTTGCCGCTCTTGAGGATAGTGTTGATCTGCTGGCTGCGGGTCTGGTTGTTGCTGATCTCAGCCTGAGCGCGCTCGGGGCGGGTCTGCGAATTGATGATCAGGCTGTTGGCGTCGGACAGCGCTTTTTGCAGCTCGCCCTGCAGGGTGTTGCGTTCGCTGAGCATCTGTTCGAGTTGCGGCACGCTAAGGCTGGCGTAGCGCTGGGCCACCGGTTGTGGCTTGCTGGCCTTGAGCTTGGCCAGTTCTTTCTGGCTGTCGCTGGTCTCTTTGGGGGCGCCAGCCAGCTGTTGCTTGAGCGCGGCAAGCTTCTTCTCGCTGTCTTCCTTGTTGGCAAGCAGGCTCAGGGTTTGTTCGAGCACCTGCTGCAAGGCCTTCTGATCGGCCTCGGGCAGCTTGCGTTCGGCGATCTTGTCGAGGCTGTTCTGGATACTGGCAGCGCTCGGGGCTTCGGCCGCAGCAGCGGCGAACGGCAGGGACAGGCACAGCCCGAGCAGGGCTGTGCGAAGGTACACGCGCAGGGACATAGGCAGACTACTTGTGGATCATGCAGAAACGAAGTTTAGAGGAACAATCCTGGTCCGGGTCGCGTTCCTTCGGGGAATCTGACGCCCACTTTCTGGATCTTGTTCCCGTCCATGGTCGCCACGGTCCAGATCGTGCCGTGCCATTCGACCTGATCGCCCACTACTGGAGCGCCCCCGACCTTCTGTCGGATGAACTGCGCCAGCGGCATTTTTGCGTCCAGGCCGTCGAGTTTCAGGCCGTAAAGGGCTGCCACCGCGCCCAGTTCGGCATCGCCTTCGAGCACGAAGTCGCCGAAAAAGCGCAGGTCCAGGCCGCGTTGCGGGGCTTGGCTGAACAGTTTGCCCAGTGCTGGCAGGTTGTGTTCGTGGCCGATCACGCAAAGCATGTCGCCGACTTCGAGCACGGTACTGCCGGAGGGGTGCAATAGCTGTTCGCCACGGAACAGCGCGGCGATGCGGGTGCCCTCGGGCATCTTCAGTTCGCGCAGGGCGGCACCGATGCACCACTTTTCCGCACCCAGGCGATAGACGAACAACTCCCACTCGCTGGTGATGTGCACCTCGAGCGCAGACCGCGAGATCGGTGCCGGGTCCGGTGGTACCGTGACTTTCAGCAGTTTGGCCATCCACGGCAGGCTGGTGCCCTGCACCAGCAGCGATACCAGCACGATGAAGAACGCCAGGTTGAAGAACAGCTGCGCGTCAGGCAACCCGGCCATCAGCGGAAACACCGCGAGGATGATGGGGACCGCGCCGCGCAGGCCGACCCAGGAAATGAAGGCTTTCTCGCGGCCATGGAAGGCCTTGAACGGCAGCAGTGCGGCAACCACCGACAGCGGCCGCGCGATCAGGATCATCCACAGCGCCAGGCCCAGTGCGGGCAGGGCGATCGGCAGCAGGTCATGTGGCGTGACCAGCAGCCCCAGCACCAGGAACATGCCGATCTGGGCGAGCCAGGCCATGCCGTCGAGCATGTGCAGGATGCCGTGGCGGCTGCGGATCGGCTTGTTGCCCAGCACCAGGCCGCACAGGTAAACGGCAAGGAAGCCGCTGCCGTGCAGGGCGTTGGTCAGCGAGAACACCGCCAGCCCGCCAGCGATGACCAGAATAGGGTACAGGCCACCGGCCAGGTTGATCCGGTTGACCAGTTGCAGCATCAGCCAGCCACCGCCCAGGCCCAGCAGGCCACCGATGCCGAACTCGCGCAGCAAGTGCCCCAGCAGGCTCCAGTGCAGCCCGGTCTGGCCGCTGGCGATCATGTCGATCAGGGTGACGGTGAGGAAGACGGCCATGGGGTCGTTGCTGCCCGATTCGATCTCCAGCGTGGCCGTGACCCGTTCGTTCAGGCCTTTGCCCCCGAGCAGCGAGAACACCGCTGCGGCGTCGGTGGAGCCGACGATGGCGCCGATCAGCAGGCCCTGGATGAGGCTGAGGTCAAACAGCCAGGCCGCGACCAGGCCGGTGAGGGCAGTGGTGATCATCACGCCGATGGTGGCCAGCGACAATGCCGGCCACAAGGCCACGCGGAAGCTCGCTACCCGCGTGCGCAGGCCGCCGTCGAGCAGGATCACCGCCAGTGCCAGGTTGCCCACCAGGTAGGCGGTCGGGTAGTTGTTGAAGATGATGCCGCCACCGTCCACGCCTGCGAGCATGCCGACCGCGAGGATGATGACCAGGATTGGAATGCCAAGGCGCGACGACAGCGAGCTGACCAGGATACTTGCGCCCACCAGCAATGCGCCGATCAGGAACAGGCTGTTGATGGTGCTTGCATCCAAAGGCAGGTACTCCGGGATAACGCGGGGAAGAGGACTCGATAGCTTTGAAGAACTAGCAGGTCGCGTGCCAATCGATTCTAACCTGATGAATTGGCAGCATGTAAAGCGTTTCTGCAGATGTAGAAAAGGCACCGCGGTGGGTGCCTTTTCTTGTGTTGCCTATGCCGGCGATGAGGCCGGAGCAGGTCAGGCCTGCTTCACTTCACGCATTGGCTTGCCTTTTACCGGGGCGCCGTTGGCCACGTAGTACTTGGCAGTGCTGCGAGGCAGCGGCTTGCGGTTGCGGATCTTGTCCGAGATTTTCTCGGCGATCATGATCGTGGTGGCGTTGAGGTTACCGGTGATGATGATCGGCATGATCGACGCATCCACCACACGCAGGCCCTGCATGCCGTGCACGCGGCCTTCGCCATCGACCACCGCCATGTCGTCGGTACCCATCTTGCACGAGCAGGACGGGTGGAAGGCGGTTTCGGCGTGCTCGCGGATGAACTTGTCCAGCTCTTCGTCCGTCTGCACGTGCGCCCCCGGGCTGATCTCGCGGCCACGGTACGGGTCCAGCGCTGGCTGGGCCATGATCTCGCGAGTCAGGCGGATACCGTCACGGAACTCCTGCCAGTCCTGCTCGGTGGCCATGTAGTTGAACAGGATGCTCGGGTGCTGGCGAGGGTCCTTGGACTTGACCTGGACGCGGCCACGGCTAGGCGAACGCATCGAGCCCATATGTGCCTGGAAACCGTGTTCCTTCACGCCGTTGGAACCGTTGTAGTTAATCGCGACAGGCAGGAAGTGGTACTGAATGTTCGGCCATTCGAACTCAGGGCGGGTACGGATGAAACCGCCTGCCTCGAACTGGTTGCTGGCGCCGATGCCGGTGCCGTTGAACAGCCACTCGGCACCGATGGCCGGCTGGTTCCACCACAGCAGCGACGGGTACAGCGACACCGGCTGGGTGCAGGCGTACTGCAGGTAAAGCTCGAGGTGATCCTGCAGGTTCTCACCGACGCCCGGCAGGTCGTGCACGACCGGGATGTCGAGGCTTTCCAGCAGGGCGCGCGGGCCCACGCCGGAGCGCTGCAGCAATTGCGGCGAGGCGATGGCGCCAGAGCTTACGATGACTTCCTTGCGGGCGCGGGCTTCGACGCGCTCCTCGCTGTCGCCGACCAGATAGGTCACGCCAACGGCGCGCTTGCCTTCGAACAGCACGCGGTCGCTCAGGGCATGGGTGACGATGGTCAGGTTCGGGCGCTTCTTGGCCTGGTCCAGGTAACCGCGGGCGGTGCTGGAGCGGCGGCCGTTCTTGGTCACCGAACGGTCCATCGGGCCGAAGCCTTCCTGCTGGTAGCCGTTCAGGTCTTCAGTGCGCGGGTAACCGGCCTGTACGCCGGCCTCGACCATGGCGTTGAACAGCGGGTTGTTGCCGGCTTTGGGCGTGGCAACGCTGAGCGGGCCTTCACCACCGTGGTAATCGTTGGGGCCGATGTCACGGGTTTCCGCCTTGCGGAAGTACGGCAGGCAGTCCAGGTAAGCCCAGTCTTCCAGGCCCGGCAGTTTTGCCCAGCCGTCGAAGTCCAGGGCGTTACCGCGGATGTAGCACATGCCGTTGATCAGCGAGGAACCACCCAGGCCCTTGCCGCGGCCACATTCCATGCGGCGGCCGTCCATGTGCGGCTCCGGGTCGGTCTCGTAGGCCCAGTTGTAGCGACGGCCTTGGAGCGGGAATGCCAGGGCGGCCGGCATCTGGGTGCGGAAGTCGAGGCGGTAGTCGGGGCCACCGGCTTCGAGCAGCAGGACGGTGACGCTGGCGTCTTCGGTCAGGCGAGTGGCCAGGGTGTTACCGGCCGAGCCGGCACCAACGATGATGTAATCGTATTCCATGGGCTTTCTCCTCGAAAGCAGCGGCAAGCTTCAAGCTACAAGCTGCAAGAAAACACAGCCGTGCGAAGCTCGCGAATGGATTAGGGCTGCAAGGGCCGGGGCATGATGCACCCGGCACTTGCTTGCAGCTTGTTGCTCGCGGCTTGGAGCTGAGTTTCTCAGAAGACCGACGCGTAGCCGCCCAGTTCGACCTGGACCGACTTGATGCGAGTGTATTGCGCCAGCGAACTGATGCCGTTTTCACGGCCGACGCCCGACTGCTTGTAGCCACCGACCGGCATTTCGGCTGGCGATTCACCCCAGGCGTTGATCCAGCAGATGCCGGCTTCGAGCTTGTGGATGATGCGGTGGGCGCGGGTGATGTCGTTGGTGCACACGCCTGCGGCCAGGCCGTATTCGGTGTCGTTTGCGCGACGGATGACTTCTTCTTCGGTTTCGTAGGTGAGGATGCTCATCACCGGGCCGAAGATCTCTTCCTTGACGATGGTCATGTCGTCGGTGCAGTCGGTGAACACGGTCGGGGCCACGAAGGCGCCCTTGGCGAAATCACCTTCGGTCAGACGCTCGCCGCCGCACAGTACGCGGGCACCTTCTTGCTTGCCCTTGGCGATGTAGCCCAGCACGCTTTCCATGTGCTGGAAGCTGACCAGCGGGCCGAAATTGGTGTTTTCGTCTTCCGGGTTGCCGGCGCGGATACGGGCAACGCGCTCGGCGATCTTGGCTTCGAAGGCCGCTTTCATCTGGGCTGGGATGAACACGCGGGTACCGTTGGTGCAGACCTGACCGGAGCTGTAGAAGTTGGCCATCATGGCGATGTCGGCGGCCTTGTCCAGGTCGGCGTCGGCGCAGATGATCAGCGGCGACTTGCCACCCAGCTCCATGGTGACTTCCTTGAGCGAGGAGCTCGAAGCGCTGGCCATGACTTTCTTGCCGGTGGTGGTGCCGCCGGTGAAGGAGACTTTCTCGATGCGCGGGTGTTCGGTCAGCCAGGTGCCGACTTCACGGCCGCTGCCGGTCAGCACGTTGAACACGCCGTCCGGCAGGCCAGCTTCGGTGTAGATCTCGGCCAGTTTCAGGGTGGTCAGCGAGGTGACTTCCGAAGGCTTGAAGATCATCGCGTTGCCGGCGGCCAGGGCTGGGGCGGACTTCCACAGGGCGATCTGGATCGGGTAGTTCCAGGCGCCGATACCGACGGTCACGCCCAGCGGCTCGCGGCGGGTGTAGACGAACGAGCTTTCGCGCAGCGGAATCTGCTCGCCTTCGATGGCCGGCACCAGGCCTGCGTAGTATTCCAGCACGTCGGCGCCAGTGACGATGTCGACGTAGCGGGTTTCGGAGTACGACTTGCCGGTGTCCAGCGTTTCCAGCATGGCCAGTTCGTCGTTGCGCTCACGCAGAATGTCGACGGCACGGCGCAGGATGCGCGAACGCTGCATGGCAGTCATTGCGGCCCAGATTTTCTGACCGCGCTCGGCGCTTTCGACGGCTTTCTCGACGTCGGCCTGAGTGGCGCGCTGCACGTGGGCGAGGACTTCGCCGGTCGCCGGGTTGATGGCTTCGAAGGTGGCGTTGCTGGCAGCGTCGACATAACCGCCGTCAATGTAGAGTTTTTGCGTTCCGAAACGGGCCATAGTGTCCTCGCAAGTGCAGTGTGTGAGTGGCTTTCGCGTCACGCTCCGGCCGGCTGGGCAAGGGCTGTGCGCGTTTTTTCAGAGGCCGGTGGTTGCGTGTCCGGGCGCTGCTGTTTAGCCAGTTGTAGTTCCAGGTATTCGTAAGCGATCTGTATCGCCTGGCCGGTGTCGAAGGCATCGCCCGACAACGCTCCACGCAGCCACAGCCCGTCGATCAAGGCAGCCAGGCCGCGGGCGGCGGTGCGCGCTTCATCGAGCGGCATGGCGCGGCGGAACTGGCAGCACAGGTTGGAATACAGGCGGTGATCGTTGATCCGCTGCAACCTGTGCAAGGACGGCTGGTGCATGCTGGAGGCCCAGAAGGCCAGCCAGGTTTTCATTGCCGGGCCATTCACCTGGCTGGCATCGAAGTTGCCTTCGATGATCACCCTCAGGTGGGCTCGCGGGCTGTCGTCGGTCAGCGCTTGGCGACGAGCGATCACGCCCTCGTTGAGCATGTTCATGATGTAGCGCATCGTCGCCGCTATCAGGCCGTTCTTGTCCTGAAAGTAGTGACTGATGATGCCGTTCGACACACCGGCCAAACGGGCAATCAGCGCAATGCTGGCATCTCCCAGGCCGACCTGATCGACTGCTTGCAGCGTAGCTTCGATCAATTGCTGGCGGCGGATGGGTTGCATACCGACCTTGGGCATCTTGCTATCTCCTCAGGCCTGACGAGCAGACGAAGTGCGGCTGACTCGGCGAGGACCAGTCTATTTTGTTTTGATTGAACGTTCAATCAATAAAGAATAAGCTCTGCGACAATTTGTGCCATTGACAGTTTTTCAGGCTGTTTCGAGGGCACGGATTGACACCCCAGGAAATCGCGTAACCCCCGGAATACAAGGCGTTGACGGGTATGAGCGATGCGAACTGCAGATTCTGCCGAGCGGTCATCGACCTGCGGCAGGCCCTTGGAGCGGGCGGGGTGCTCTGTGACGAATGCGCGCACCAATCTGATTTGGCGAAGCATTTGCGCCGACCACCTGTCTGGTTTTTGCAACGTTTCTATCAGGGATCACGGTTTCCAAGGTGCTTTTATAACACCTGACGCAGTGGGGGTATTCCACCAATTGCTCGGGAAAAGACTGATTAGCCTCCACAGCCGCACTGCCCGGAGCATTCGTGCAATGAGTTCTGCCTCCCTTACCAAACCCCCCGCCGAGAGGGTACGGGTCAATCGCGTGGTGTTTTTCACTTCCGCGCTGATGATCCTCGTTCTGACTGCCTTGCTTATCGCTGTTCCCGAAACCGCCGGTCAGGTACTGGGCGTGGCCCAGAAGTGGCTGACGCGCACCTTCGGCTGGTACTACATGCTGGTGATCTGCGGTTACCTGCTGTTTGTCGTTTACCTGGCGTTCTCCGATTACGGCAAGCTCAAGCTTGGCGGCAAGGATGACCAGCCCGACTTCAGTTACGGCGCCTGGGCCGGCATGCTGTTTTCCTCCGGTATCGGCATCTCGCTGCTGTACTTCGGCGCCTCCGAGCCGCTGGACCACTACTTCAATCCGCCCCAGGGCACCCCTGCCAGCCTCGAGGCCGCGCGCCAGGGCCTGCAACTGACCTTCCTGCACTGGGGCCTGCATGGCTGGGCGATCTACGCCCTGGTCGGGTTGGCCGTAGGCTACTTTGCCTACCGGCACAACCAGCCGCTGGCACTGCGCTCGGCACTGTATCCGCTGGTCGGCGAGCGTTGGGTCAAGGGCGCTGCCGGCAATGCCGTGGACATCTTCGGCATGTTCGTCACCCTGCTCGGTCTGGTGACCAACCTGGGGATCGGTGCGATGCAGGTGTCTTCGGGCCTTGAATACCTGTTCGGCATGGACCACAGCCAGACCAACCTGCTGGTGGTGATTCTGGTCATGGCCGGCGTGGCTACGGTGGCTGCGGTGTCAGGTGTGGAAAACGGCATCCGCCGCCTGTCCAACCTGAACATCATGCTGTTCAGTGGTTTGCTGATCTTCGTGCTGCTGGGCGGCGAGACCCTGCACCTGCTCAACGGCCTGGTGCAGAACATCGGCGACTACCTCAATGGCATCGTGCTGAAGACTTTCGACCTTTATGTCTACGAAGGCGAGGCCGGCAACTCTGAGCGCTGGTTGGGCCTGTGGACCGTGTTCTACTGGGCGTGGTGGATCTCCTGGGGCCCGTTCGTCGGCATGTTCATTGCCCGTATCTCCAAGGGCCGTACCGTGCGCCAGCTGGTCTGCGGCGTACTGCTGATCCCGCTGGGCTTCACCCTGGCCTGGTTGTCGATCTTCGGCAATACCGCCCTTGACCTGGTGATCAACCAGGGCGCCGTGGAGCTGGGCAAGACCGCGCTGGAGCAGCCGTCGATGTCGATCTACCAGCTGCTGGAGTATTTCCCAGCCGCCAAGATCGTGATCGGTGTGGCGGTGTTCGTGGGCTTCGTGCTGTTCCTCACCCCGGCCGACTCCGGTGCGGTGATGATGGCCAACCTGTCGTGCAAGGGCGGCAAGGTCGACGAAGATGCCCCGCACTGGATGGTGGTGTTCTGGTCGGTGATCATCACCCTGGTCACCATTGGCCTGCTGTTCGCCGGTAACTTCGAAGCCATGCAGACCATGGTGGTGCTGGCGGGCCTGCCGTTCTCGGTGGTGCTGGTGCTGTTCATGTTCGGCCTGTACAAGGCCATGAAGCAGGACGTTGCCGTGGAACAGGAGCGTGCCGAGCTGGCCGCCCGTGGCCGTCGCGGTTTCACCGAGCGCCTGAGCCAGCTGGAGCTGCAGCCGACCCAGGCCGTGGTGCAGCGCTTCATGGACAAGCAGGTCAGCCCGGCCCTGAAAGAAGCAGCCGAGCAACTGCGCACCCTGGGCTTTGATGTCGAGAGCCGTGTTGGCCAGTCGCGCAACATGATGGGCCTGCGGGTGATGATGGAAGAGGGCAACCCCTTCGTTTACGAGGTGAGCCTGGACGGTTACATGGCCGCACCGAGCGATGCGCCGGTCGAGGGCGAGCCGCAGGTGCGCCAGCGCTTCTATCGCGCCGAAGTGTACCTGCACGATGGCAGCCAGGAGTACGACCTGATGGGCTTCGCGCCTGAGCAGATCGTGCGTGATGTACTCGACCAGTTCGAGAGCCATCGCCAGTTGCTGGGCCGCGTCTACAGCTGATCCGGTTAGCCCTTGGGCGGCCGGATGCCGGCCGCCCAACGGCTCCAGCTTTATGTAACGCAGCGAACTTTGCCCCTTGGCACATCCTTGCGCTCCATTTGTCGCGAGGAAGCCGCCCCATGCCCATTCAGCCAAGTCCTGTGCCTGACTTTCGTCGGGCAGTTGCTACCGAGTTTTTCAGTCGTCCAACCCTACGTAGTGTTCTGAGCCAGCAGATTCTCGAATTGCTGGTCCCCTGTCATGCCGCTTTGGCCGGCGCCAGGCTGCCCGATGCCGAACCGCTCATACTCAACATCCCTGCCCGCATTGCGTCCGGCCCGCAGACCTACGACGCGTGGACGCCCCGGCCATTGCTGGAGGTCATGCTTGAGGCATTTCACGCCCGCCAACCCCTGGCATCGCTGGGGGCTGACGGTGGGGATTTCCTGCTGGCAGTCCGGGAACCCTGGTTCCTGCGCGACCAGCAGGGCAACAAATTGCCGTCTGGGGCGATTTCGATCCGGCCCCAACTGGCTGCCTTGGATGACCTCCTGCTTATGCTTGCGGACAACTTCTGCCAAGCCCTGGTCGATTACTGGACGGCGTCAGGCAGTCAAGGCGTGAGCCGGGACCTGTGGCTGCAGCACCTGCTCAAAACGGCATTGCTGCAGAATTTGAGATTGCAAAGCCTGGACGACCAGCAACGTCAGTGTTTGCTCAGCTTGCTCAAGAATCACGGCGCCACTCCTTCTGTATTTATGGTCCAGGTGCAACTCGATAACGACGCTCAGTGGTTGCCTAACCTGCTGGTCAGGGGCGAGTGGGACGAGCGCGAGGTGTTTCTGTGGTGCGCCCCGTCCAGCCTGGTGAGGGCATTTGCATCGCTGGATGACTTCGCTGAAACGTTACGTGACGAGTTTGCCGAGCACCAGCGCTTCGAATCCATGGCATGGCACCGCTATGAGTTGGAAGGTGACGTGTTTGCCCAGCAAAGCAGCCTGTTGTTGGAGATCATGCTTGATGACATAGGGCGTTTGCGTTACGCGCAGTTGCCAGACTGTTCGCTGCTTGAGAGGGCTTTTTCTGCGCTGAGCGACCCCGCGCGCTGGTTCATTGAAGGTTACGGCCAAGCCAGCGAGGCACAGATTGCATTGCCGCCTGGCCTGCGAAATAGCAATGCTGCAAATAACTTTGTCTATCAACGGGGCGTGTTCGAACTGGCTTTGGCTCAGGCTCAGTCCGAAGGGGGTGGGGCGCTTGAGGATGTACTTGATCTGCGCAGCTACACCCGTCAGGCGCTGCGGGCGCGAATGCTTGCTGATTTCCCGGTCGAGGCCAACTATTTTCCGGATGACCTGGTTCTGCAACTGACCATCAATGCCGGCTGGCCCGGTGGTGCCGGCGTCGGGCCGGGCGATTCGGCGGTTGAGCACCGCAGCATGACGTTGACCGATTTCGCCATCGGTAACCTCTGGTCGCTGCAGAGCGCGCAGCTTACCGGCATAACGCACCGTGAAAACCAGTTGATCATGGACTGGATGAATGTCGACTACGTCAAGTCGCTGGTGCAGCGTGTCGACATCGGCAAGCACTACCCCACCTACGTCGCGCAGAAGCTGGACGACCCCGCTACACAGACCGAGCGGATCAAACGCTTTGGCCGTGAATGGCGGTGTTCACTACTGTTCAGCGCGCTCTATGCCCGCTTGCAGGGCGGGCTGAGCGACGCAGGCTTGCAGTGTGTGACCGATTTTTGCCACGGCTACCTTGACCCGCAATTGCCAGCGCTGATGCTGATGCCTCTGGCCTTCAGGCGTGAAGCGAGCGCGATCGAGCAGGATGAGGTCAGTGGCATGTATGTTCTGTTCGCTGCTGAGCCTGCAAAGGTTTTGCTGTATCGGCCTCTGTACAACGCAACGCCGCTGCTCGAGTTTGCCAGCCTGGACCTGATGATGGCTGCAATCCGCAAGCCCGGGCCATTGCAGGACAGCGTCCTTGAGTGGATGTCGCCCGCCTCGCGTGCCGCCTACGCATATGGCGGCTTTTACGAGCCGCATTGGCCAGGGCCTATCCTGGCAAGCGATTTGCTGCCTGAGCGAGGGCGCCCACCAACTTTCGCAGCGCAGTTCTGGCGCAATGATGTGGATGTGAGGCTGTATAAGGCCAATCGCAACCTGCTGGTGGAACTGGCTGACCGCGAATCGGTTTCCAATGCCGAGAGTCGCTGGGCGGTTCTCGTTCAGGGGGCTTGGCTGTTGTTCGACGTTGTAACGTTGCTGCTGCGTGGGCCTGTGGCCGTCGTTGCCTGGCTGGTACAGGCCATTTCCGGATTGCACGACGACCTGGTGGCCTTGCGCGATGGCAGTGCGTTCGAGCGCAGTGCAGCTGTGGTGGACCTGTTGCTCAACGCCTGCATGGCCTTGATGCATTTGCGTTTGCCGCGGTTGCACTTAAGCGAGCCTGTAAGGGACCTTCCCGCTCGGGGCGCAATGCCTGCGTGGCCTGGCGCACAAGCAATGGTTGTTCCCATACAAGGCAAGGTTGGTGTTCCAGGAGGGCTGGCGAAGCATGGCTCTACCCGGCTGGATTTTTCCTGGCGTGGCACACAGGGGTTCAATGTGCTCTCACCGCAGCAGCGCAAGGTGGTGTCCGGTATGCGCGTGGATGTATCGCTGGAAGGCCTGGAACCGCTTGCAGCGGGAGCGGAACGCGGGTTGTACCGCGTTGGCGAGCACTATTACCTTACGCTAGGCGATGGTGTGTACCGGGCCACCTTTGAGGAGCAAGGTTTGCGTATGGTGGGGGCCGACGGCGGCCTGGGGCCCTGGTTGGCGTTCGAGCACGGACAATGGCGTGTCGATCGTGGCTTGCGCTTGCAAGGCGGCATGCCACGCAGTCGCCTTGAAGCCTTGAAAGAGGAAAATCGCAAGAAAATCGAGCAACTCAAGAGCGAAGAAACAGTACTGGCCCGCCAGCACAATGCGCTGGCAGATACGCTGAACAGGCACCGCGACCTGCTCGGTGAAAAGGACAAGCGCATCGCAGTGCTCGAGGCGCTTGCCGAGCCGGACGACTTGGCCCTTCGCGAACTGGAACTGACCCAACGCCTGCGCAAGCAGATCAACTTGAAGATTGTCTATGAGGTCAAGAGCCTGATCGGGAACTCACTCGAGCATGAGCGAGTGGTCGCCAGCCTCTTCAGCATGCGCCATGACAACAATGCCTACAGCAATGCTGTCAGGGAGCAGCGCAGCAGGATCCGCCACAGCCTGATCGAGAATATTTCGACGTTCTATAACGAACTGGCTTCCATCATCAATGATGAGGATGTGCAAAGCCTGGCCGACCAGGTCGTCATACACCCTGAGCAGGCAGAGGAGATCAGCCAGTACGAGCACTTTCGCAGCGTACTGGAAGAGGTCATCAAGTGGGAGTCGGACCTTGTGGACATGTCCCGACTGCTCGACACCCTGCTCGACGAAACGCTCAAGGACGACAGTTACGTTTTCAGAAACGATGAAACCCACCAACGCATCAACAAGGAAGCCGAGCTCAAAGGTACTATTGAGGCGCGTCGGGTATCGGCCATCGATCTGGACTTTCGCCTGCTCCAGGACTTGGCGGAGGTCAGCCTGGACCGGCTGGCCGATGTGGAGGAACGGGTGTTGTCGCAATACCTCGAGTACCTGGCCGGCGACAGCCTGAAAAGTGCAGGCAACGCGCACGGCGATCTGGCTGGCAGTAACCTGGCGCTGGCCGAGCAGATCGAGGTCTTGAGCGGCATCCTGGAAGGTTATGAAGAAGCCGCAGCGATGGCCGATTACCTGGGCAGTGTGGGCGGCGCCGCGATCAGGCAGGAACCGTTGCAGCAGTACAAGAGAACGCTGCGCGGTTTGCAGCGTGCCGCCCAGAACGAGCTGGCCCAAGCGGTACGCGAGCAGGAACTGTCCGAGCCTGCCGCGCCGCGTCCGGTGTTCTACACCCCGCGCGGCGGGCGGCGCAAGCTGGTCCGCACCCATCGCGGGCGCAAGGTGCTGGGCGAGGAAGTCGAGCTGGATGGGGTGGCGGTCGTCCAGCAGCGCGACGAACGTACCCGGCATGTGCTGAAAACCTTCCGTCAGCAAGGTGATGAATGGGTCGAGGATGCGCCACAGCCCGATGAAGCGAAGCCGCCATTCTCGCCGCAGACCCCACGCTTGGCACGCAAGCGGGCTCAGGCACTGCTTGACGAGGTCGATCGGATCAACAAACTGGCCAGAAGCTTTTTCCAGGCTGAGCAACCCAATGGTTTGGCCACGGTCGTCGATGGGCACCTGGAAAAACTGCGGATTGCTCACAGTACTTTGCCCCGCATGACCCCTGACGATGCTTTGTTCGAGCAGCTGGGGGCGGCCATTGAACGCTTGCAGGCCACCCGTCGCGATCTGCTGACCGGTATCTACCTGTCAACCGACCATCCGGATGCCAGTAGCCTGCGCTTTCTGCTCGACAACCACCAAGTGACGATACACCGCGCAGGGCCACGCAAGCTGCTGGCAGCGGGCGATTACCTGGATGTCTACGAAATCAGGCGTATGCCGCGGGCCGGGCAGGCTCAAGGCGACGGGCTGTGGGAGGCGCACTTCCACTACCTGGACATGGATACGACGGCGCGGCAATTCAGCAAGGGCCATCTGAAGCTGTGGGCGCAGCGCAAATTGGGGCGCCTGGCGCAGCTGCGGGCAGCGACCAGCGGTGAAGCCCTGGTGGCGATCTACCGGGGTAATTTACGCCTGAACCAGGTGGAGGGCCTGATCCCTTTCGACTGAAATGCCTCAGCGGTTGCTGTAGCGGCCGTGCTTGCCGTGTGCGGGCATTGCCTGATTACCGCGCTCGGCGATCATCTGTGAGAGCGTGATCAGTTCGATGCCCTGGCTCTTGAGCCGGGGCATTTGCTGTTCCAGTACTTGCAGGGTCTGCGGATAAGGATGCCCGATCAGCACAGCCGAGCCTTGCCTGTGTGCCAGTGCCACGCCTTGCTGCAGCTGTGTGGTGATGGCCTCTGTGGTGCGTACGTCGTCCAGAAACACGTCGCGCGACACATGCCCAAGGGCCTGTGCCTGTGCCTCGGCGGCGGCGACGGTGGCAGCACTGGTACGGCTGTCTACGAAAAACAGATGCCGCCGCTGGAGTTCCCCCATCAGCCAGGTCATGGCGCCACGCTGGGCGGTCATGCGGCTGCCCATGTGGTTGTTGATGCCGGCGGCGTAGGGCACTTTGGCCAAGGCCGCGTCCAGTCGCCTGGCGAGCTCCGGCAAGGCGATGTCCGGGTGCCAGGCATAGGGCCCGGTGGCGGGGTCCATGGGCATATGCAGGATTACCGTCTTGCCCGCCTTGTGCGCCTGGCGGGCGAACTCGCTGGCGTGGGGGGTATCCGGCATGATCGCCATCGTCACAGGGCCAGGCAGCGCAAGC
Organism: Pseudomonas sp. M2; assembly: GCF_015751845.1. Lineage (NCBI taxonomy): Bacteria > Pseudomonadati > Pseudomonadota > Gammaproteobacteria > Pseudomonadales > Pseudomonadaceae > Pseudomonas > Pseudomonas sp. M2. The sequence continues at coordinate 1,977,650 of NZ_JADOUD010000001.1, read as the reverse complement.
GTTCTGCTGTCGCGCTCGGTGCTCTGGCCCAGGTCGTCGATGATGATGCTCATGTAGGCCTTGTTGGCCGGCGCTGCATGGGCGAACGCGGCCGACAGGCATAACAGCACGGGCAGCAGATACCGCAACGGATGAATCATTTGCCTGAGGTGATGTTCAGCCCCTTGAGCAGGCTGAGCGCCTGGCTCAGCTGGAAGTCATCGTCCTGCGGACGCTCCTTGCGCTTGCTGCTGCCGGTCGGGCGGTCAGCGCCACCGTTGCCGTTGCCCAGGTGGCCTTGCAGGTCGGCTTCCTTGAAGTTCTCGGTATCGACCTCTGCTGTGAGTTTGGCCGGGCGCACCTCGATGTCCGGCACGATGCCCTGGGCCTGGATCGAGCGGCCATTGGGGGTGAAGTACAGTGCGGTCGTGAGCTTCAGGGCACGGTCGTTGGCCAGTGGCAGCACGGTCTGCACCGAACCTTTGCCGAAGCTGTCGGTGCCCATCAGTACGGCGCGTTTCTGGTCTTGCAGGGCGCCGGCGACGATTTCCGAGGCCGAGGCGCTGCCGCCGTTGATCAGCACGACCAGTGGCACGGCTTCGCTGGCGTCGGCCGGGTCGGCGGAGAAGCGCAGTTCGGAGTTGGCGATACGCCCCTTGGTGTACACGATCAGGCCCTTGGTCAGGAAGTGGTCGGCCACTTCCACCGCTGACTGCAGCACGCCACCGGGGTTGTTGCGCAGGTCCAGAACAACGCCGCGCAGTTTCTTGCCGTTGTCTTTGCGCATCTTGGCCAATGCCTTGCCCACTTCGTCGCCGGTCTTGACCTGGAACTGGGTGATGCGGATGTAGCCGTAGTCGTTTTCCAGCAACTGGCTCTTCACGCTCTTGACCTGGATCACCGCGCGGACCAGGTTCACGTCGAACGGGGTGCCGCCGTCACGTACCAGGGTCAGGGTGATCTTCTCGCCGACCTTGCCGCGCATCTTGTCCACGGCTTCGGTCATGCTCTGGCCGCGGGTGGGCGCACCGTTGATCTTGACGATCAGGTCGCCTGCCTGCACGCCGGCGCGCGAAGCGGGGGTGTCATCGATGGGCGAGACCACCTTGATGAAGCCGTCTTCCTGGCCGACTTCGATACCCAGGCCACCGAACTCGCCACTGGTGCTTTCCTGCAGTTCCTGGAAGTCCTCGGGGCCAAGGTAGGCCGAATGCGGGTCGAGGTTGCTGAGCATGCCTTTGATGGCATTCTCCAGCAGCGTCTTGTCGTCTACCGGCTCGACATAGGCCGCCTTGATGCGGTCCATGACCTCGGCGAAGGTGCGCAGCTCTTCCAGTGGCAGCGGCGCCCTGGCGGTCACCTCGGTGGCTGGCACCGCGGCGGGCTTGGCGGGCGCCGGCTCGGCAGCGATGGCCAAAGGCATACCAGTCGCCAGGGCGATGGTCAGGGCCAGCTGGGTGAGACGAGGCGAGTGCAGCATGTCGAACGAACTCCTGATCCTGTAGGCGCTCCCTGGGGAGCATCGGCCCAGCGTGGGGCGCCGGGCCGTAAAAAAGTGACTAGGCTTTAACCTTAACCTTTGCACCACTGCGAAGGGTCGGTTGGCCTGCCCTGCTGGCGGATGGCGAAGTACAAGCCGGCGGCATCCTGGCCGCCGCTGTCGCCAACGGTGGAAATGGCCTCGCCGGCCTTGACGATGTCCCCGGCGCTCTTGAGCAGGCTCTGGTTGTGGCCGTACAGGCTCAGGTAACCATTACCATGGTCGAGAATGACCAGAAGTCCAGCACCGCGCAACCAGTCGGCGAACACCACGCGCCCGCCGTGCACGGCACGCACCTGGGTGCCGGGGTTGGCGCTGATCATCACGCCGTCCCACTTGGCTCGGGCATCGCTGCCACGGGCTTCACCGAAACGTGCCAGCAATCGACCATTGACGGGCCAGGGAAGTTTGCCCCGTGCGGCAGAAAAAGCACCGCCGTAGGTTGAGCTGCTGCTGGAAACCAACGGGCCTAGGGTGGTGCGCGCCTTTTTTGGCGGTTCGCTGTCTTGCTGTGCGGCCAGCGCTTCCTGCTGTCGGCGCTTTTGGGCCTCTTGCTCGGCCAGCAGGGCCTTCTTGCGCGCTTCTTCGGCCTCACGGGCCTGACGGGCCAGGGTTTCCTCAATGGTCTTGAGCACCTTGGCAAGGTCGGCCTGGTCTTGTTCACGGGCCTGCAGCTTCTTGTCGCGGTCTTTCATGTCACTGTTGAGCTTGGCCAGCACCTGCTGACGTTTGCCACGTTCGGCTTCCAGGGCCTGGCGGCGGCTGTCGAGATCGGCGCGCTGGGCCAGCAACTGTTCTTGCTGGCGGGAAATGTCCTGTTCGACATTGGCCAGCTGGCGCAAGGTCTCGTTGAAGGCACGCAGCTGCTCCATACGCGCCTTGCTCAGGTAGTCGTAGTAGCTGAGGGTGCGGGCGAACTTTTCTGGGTTCTGCTGGTTGAGCAGCAGCTTGAGGTATTCCTCACGGCCATTGTTCTGGTAGGCGGACCGCGCCTGAATGGCGATCAGTCGCTGTTGTTCAATGCGCGAGCTCTGGAGTTTTTTTTTCTCGGTATCAAGGCGCTCCAGCTCGCCCTCGGTCTTTTTTAGTTCTTGCTGCAGAGCCTCCACCTGCTTTTCGAGGTTGCCGATGTCGGTCTCGGTGGCTTTGAGGTCTTTCTGCACGCCGGATTTTTCTGCCTGGAGCTTGCCCAGCGTTTTCTTGAGCTCGGCGATGTCCTGGCGGGTGGCGTCCAGTTGTTGCTGGGTCTGTGCGCGCTCGTCGGCGAAGGCCGGGCTGAGCAGGCAAGACAGGGCTAGGAGAATCAGGGCGCGAAGCATGAGGTTGGGCGTACCAAGGATGGAGACTGGCCTAGTATGCCCGCCCGGGGCTGCAAAAAAAACGCCTCACGGCGTCAGCGGCAAGCTTCAAGCTACAAGCGGCAAGCAAAAGCAGGCGCCAGGCCAGGTTTCGCTTGCCGCTTGCCGCTTAATCCTCGAGCAGAATCGAGGTGCCGGTCATTTCCGCAGGTTTTTCCAGCCCAAGCAGCTTGAGCATGGTCGGCGCCACGTCGGCCAGTACGCCGCCCTCGCGAACCTTGACCTGGCGCTTGCCGACATAGATGAACGGTACCGGCTCGGTGGTGTGGGCCGTATGCGCCTGGCCGGTGCATTCGTCTTCCATCTGCTCGACGTTGCCGTGGTCTGCGGTGATCAACGCTTCGCCGCCCACCTTGTCCAGTGCCTCGACGATGCGACCGACACAGCCGTCCAGGGCTTCGACGGCCTTGACTGCGGCATCGAACACGCCGGTATGGCCGACCATGTCACCGTTGGCGTAATTGACCACGATCACGTCGTAGCGCTGCTGCTCGATGGCCTCGACGATGCGATCGGTGACCTCTGGGGCGCTCATTTCCGGCTGCATGTCGTAGGTGGCGACTTTCGGCGACGGGATCAGGATGCGCTCTTCGCCTTCGAACGGTTCTTCGCGCCCCCCGGAGAAGAAGAAGGTGACGTGTGCGTATTTCTCGGTCTCGGCGATGCGCAGCTGGGTCTTGCCGTTTTTGGCCAGGTATTCACCCAGCACATTGTTCAGGCTGGCCGGGGCAAACGCCGCCGGGGCCGGGATTTTCGCCGAGTACTGGGTCAGGCCGATGTAGGCGGCCAGCTTTGGCAGGCGTGCCCGTGGGAACTCGTTGAAATCGGCTTCGACGAACACGCGCGACAGCTCACGTGCGCGGTCGGCGCGGAAGTTCATGAAGATCACGGCATCGCCATCTTCGACCTTCACCGCTTCGCCAATACGCGTGGCCTTGACGAATTCGTCGCTCTCGTCGCGCGCATAGGCCGCTTCGAGCCCGGCAACAGCGCTGTCTGCAGTGTGTTCGGCAACGCTGTCGACGATCAGGTTGTAGGCGGCACTGACGCGGTCCCAGCGGTTGTCGCGGTCCATCGCGTAGTAGCGGCCGATCAGGCTGGCGATTCGGCCTTTGCCAAGCTTGGCAAAGGCCGAATCGAGCAGCTCGATGGACGATTGCGCGCTGCGCGGCGGGGTGTCACGACCGTCGAGGAACGCATGCAGGTAGATCTTCTCGGCGCCACGCTGCGCGGCCAGTTCGGCCATGGCAATCAGGTGGTCCTGGTGGCTGTGTACGCCGCCGTCGGAGAGCAGGCCGAGGATATGCACGGCCTTGCCGGCACCTGCAGCCTGGTCCACCGCGCCTGTCAGCACCGGGTTCTTGAAGAACTCGCCGTCGCGAATGGCCTTGGTGACGCGGGTGAAGTCCTGGTAGACGACACGGCCGGCGCCGAGGTTCATGTGACCAACTTCGGAGTTGCCCATCTGCCCGTCCGGCAGGCCGACGTCCATCCCTGAACCGGAAATCAGGCCATGCGGCGCGGTGGCACGCAGGCGGTCATAGACCGGAGTGTTGGCGGCATAGATGGCGTTGTATTCGGGGCTTTCGCTGTGGCCGAAGCCATCCAGGATGATCAGGACCAGGGGTTTGGGCGTACTCGTCATCAATCAAACTCACGGTTGTTCAAAGATGATAAAGACACGCATTTTAGGGCAAATGCGCCACCTGCGGCGAATATTCGTCCTGTTCCCTGACCAGCGCGGCGCCCGCGAGAACGGGAAGGTAGTTTTCCCACCGGCCTGTCGGACTTTGGTGGTCATTGGGGGCTGTGTATACTGGCCGGCATTTTCAATCGCCTGGAACACCGCTGATGGTTGCTCACCTGATTCAATTCGCGACAGATCACTACATCCTGGTTGCGATCTTCGTTGTTCTGCTGGTCCTGCTGCTGCTCAATGAAATCCGCCGTGGCGGCCAGAGCCTGAGCAATGGCCAACTGACCGCCCTGGTCAATGCCGAGAAGGGCCTTGTCATCGATATCCGCCCTGCCAAGGAATACTCCGCCGGCCACATCGTTGGTGCGGTGAACATCCCGCAGGACAAGGTCGCCACCCGCATGACCGAACTGGACAAGCACAAAGAGAAGACCCTGATCGTCGTCGACGCAATGGGCCAGCAGTCCGGCACCATCTGCCGCGAACTGCTCAAGGCTGGTTATACCGCCGCCAAGCTGAGCGGTGGCGTTTCCAGCTGGAAAGCCGATAACCTGCCCCTGGTGAAGTGATATGAACGACGTCATCGTCTACTCCAGCGACTACTGCCCTTACTGCATGCGTGCCAAGTACCTGCTCGAGAGCAAGGGCGTGGCCTTCGAGGAAATCAAGGTCGACGGCAAGCCGCAGGTACGCGCCGAGATGAGCCAGAAGGCCGGCCGGACTTCGGTGCCGCAGATCTGGATCGGCAGTACCCATGTCGGTGGCTGCGATGACCTCTACGCCCTGGAGCGCGCCGGCAAGCTCGACGCGCTGCTCAAGGCCTGATTTGCACTGCATTCAAAAACATTAGGATAAGGATCTGCCATGACTGACCAACAGACCAACGGCGCCGCAGCCGAAGACAACAGCCCTCAGTTCTCCATGCAGCGTATCTACGTGCGCGACCTGTCGTTCGAGGCCCCGAAAAGCCCGCAGATCTTCCGTCAGACCTGGGAGCCGAGCGTTGCCCTGGACCTGAACACCAAGCAGAAGGCCCTGGAAGGCGACTTCCACGAGGTGGTGCTGACCCTGTCGGTGACCGTCAAGAATGGTGACGAAGTGGCGTTCATCGCTGAAGTTCAGCAGGCCGGTATCTTCCTGATCAAGAACCTCGACGCCTCTTCCATGAGCCACACCCTCGGCGCGTTCTGCCCGAACATCCTGTTCCCGTACGCCCGCGAGACCCTGGATAGCCTGGTGACCCGTGGTTCGTTCCCGGCCCTGATGCTGTCGCCGGTCAACTTCGACGCCCTGTACGCGCAAGAGATGCAGCGCATGCAGGAAGCGGGCGAAGCACCGACCGTGCAGTAATTTTGCCCGGTAGCAAAGAGGCGACCTTCGAGGTCGCCTTTTTATTACCCGGCTGCCTGCCTCGGGCTTGTCAGCTCCCGGCAAACCCCTGCTGCCGCCACGCCTCATACACCGTCACCGCCACGGTGTTGGACAGGTTCAGGCTGCGGCACCCCGGCCGCATCGGCAGGCGCAGGCGTTGCTCGGCCGGCAGGCTGTCCAGCACCTCGGCCGGCAGGCCGCGGCTTTCCGGCCCGAACAGGAAGGCGTCGCCCGGCTGGTAGGCAACCTCATGAAACGGGTGCGAACCCTTTGTGGTAAAGGCGAACAAGCGTGGGTTGCCCAGGCTCTCCAGGCATCCGGCCAGGCTTTCGTGGCGCTTGAGCGTGGCATACTCGTGGTAATCCAGCCCTGCACGGCGCAGCCGCTTGTCGTCGAGCTCGAAGCTGATCGGTTCGATCAGGTGCAGCGCGCAGCCACTGTTGGCGCAGAGGCGAATGATATTGCCGGTATTGGGCGGAATTTCAGGTTGAAAGAGGATGACGTGAAACATGCACGGCTCCAAGCGTGAAGATGGCGAGCATTCTACCCCCGAACCTGATGTGCGTTCGAAGGGCTTGCCGAAGGTTTTGCTCTCGTTGGCGATCGTCGGCTTGATGGTCGGTTTGATGATCGGCCGTCTGACTGCACCCGAAGCGCTCGTGCTTGAGCGGGTGGAGGTGGTGCAGGACGGGCTGGACCTGTGGTTCAACGATGAACCGAAGCTGCATGGCGAGAATGTCCAGGGTACGGTCGCGTTGCTGTTCCAGGCCGAAGGTAAAGCCCAGCGTGGGCAACTGACCCTGCAGGGCAAGCCGGTGAGCTGGCGTTTGCAGAAAAGTGAGGAAGGGTTGCTGCTGAGCGTGATTGCCGCGCGCCCTCTGCGTGGCGAATGGGCCGGTGCAGAGGACGCGGGGCGCTGGCGGGTGCAGGTGAGGCTGCACGAATAAAAGAGGGGATGTCCCGGCCTGCCTGTACCAGGGTCCCCAAAGCTTGCGCTACTGCGTGTAAAAGAGGGGATTCCCGGCCTGCCTGTACCGAGGTCCCCAAAGCTTGTGCAACTGCGTATAAAAGAGGGGTTCACCCGGCCTGCCTGTACCGAGGCCCCCGAAACTGGAGATACATTACGTATTGCAGGTGGCGTGCCAGTTTTGAAAAACCCGGAAACATTGGGTTTCAGGGCGATCTGGCCGGTTTTTGAGGGGATTTGTGCCTTGGCGCGGTGCAGCTGGCACAGCTTCGGTGCATTGGCCAGAAATGGTTGGGGCCGCAAAGCGGCCCCAACGGTGTTACTGATTCAGCGGGAAGTCAGTGATCATCGCCCTCATCGTCATCCCCGCCATCCACGTTCATCCCCAGTTCCTTGATCTTGCGGGTCAGGGTATTGCGCCCCCACCCCAGCAGCACCGCTGCATCCCGGCGGCGCCCGGCAGTATGCTTGAGCGCCGTCTCGATCATGATCCGTTCAAAGCTGGGCACGGCGCTGTCCAGCAGGTTGGATTGCCCGCGTGCCAAGGCTTGGTCGGCCCATTGGCGCAGCGCCTGCTCCCAGTTGGTCACCGGTGCAGCGTCCTGCGGCAGGTTGAGCAATTCGGGCGGCAGATCGCCGACCAGCACTTCGCGGCTGGACGCCATGACGGTGATCCAGCGGCAGGTGTTTTCCAGCTGGCGGACGTTGCCAGGCCAAGGCAGGTTGCGGATGAATTCTTCGGTTTCCGGCTTGAGCAGCTTCGGTTCGACGGCCAGCTCCTGAGCGGCGCGGCCAAGGAAGTGGCGTGCCAGCGCGGGGATGTCCTCGCGGCGGTCGGCCAGGCGCGGGATATGAATACGGATCACGTTCAGGCGATGGAACAAGTCTTCACGGAACTTGCCAGCCTGTACCAGTGACTCGAGGTTTTGATGGGTTGCAGCGATGATTCGCACATCGACCTTTACGGGTACATGGCCGCCCACACGATAGAACTCCCCATCGGCCAGCACCCGCAGCAGGCGGGTCTGCGTATCGGCAGGCATGTCACCGATTTCGTCGAGGAACAAGGTGCCGCCGTCCGCTTGCTCGAAGCGGCCGCGTCGCAGGTTGGCCGCGCCGGTGAAGGCGCCTTTTTCGTGGCCGAACAGCTCCGACTCCATCAGGTCCTTGGGTATGGCGGCCATGTTCAGGGCAATGAACGGTGAGGCCGCCCGCGGGCTGTGGCGGTGCAGGGCGTGGGCCACCAGCTCCTTGCCGGTACCGGACTCGCCATTGATCAGCACGGTGATGTTGGAGTGGCTCAGCCGCCCAATGGCACGGAACACCTCCTGCATCGCCGGGGCTTCACCGATGATTTCCGGCGTACGGGCCAGGGCCTGGGGCACATCGAGGCCTTGCTGCTCCTGCGCATGCTGGTTGGCGCGCTTGACCAGCGAGACCGCCTCATCGACATCGAACGGTTTGGGCAGGTACTCGAAAGCGCCCCCCTGGTACGACGCCACTGCGCTGTCCAGGTCGGAATGGGCGGTCATGATGATGACCGGCAGGCGCGGGTGTTGGTCGCGAATCTGTGCCAGCAGGTCGAGGCCGCTGGCGCCGGGCATGCGAATGTCGGAAATGATCACGTCCGGCTGCTGCCGGGCCAAGCGGCCCATCACGCCATCGGCGCTGTCGAAGCTCTGGGTGGTCATGCCCTCCTGTTGCAGGGCTTTTTCCAGGACCCAGCGGATGGAGCGATCATCGTCGACGATCCATACGGTTTCACTTCGGCTCATGAGGCGGTGGCTCCTTGTTCCAGCGGCAGGAAGATCGAAAAGGCGGTGTGGCCGGCGTGGCTTTCACACTCGATCAGGCCTTGGTGCTGACTGATGATGTTCTGGGTAATGGCCAGGCCCAACCCGGTACCGTCCGGGCGGCCACTGACCATGGGATAGAAGAGGGTGTCTTGCAGTTCACTGGGGATGCCGGGGCCGTTGTCGATGATCTCGACGCGGGCCACCAGTCGGTGGCGCACATGGCCGATGGTGAACTGGCGCATCGCGCGGCTGCGCAGGGTGATGCGGCCCAGGCGCAACTCGTTCTGTGAGCTGATCGCCTGCATCGCGTTGCGCACGATATTCAGTACCGCCTGGATCATCTGTTCGCGGTCGATCAGCACGTCCGGCAGGCTCGGGTCATAATCACGCACCAAAGTGATGCATCCTTGGCTTTCTGCGTCGACCAGGCTGCAGACCCGTTCAAGGACTTCGTGAATGTTGGTCATGGCCAGCGATGGCAGCTTGTTCGAACCGAGCATGCGATCGACCAGGTTGCGCAGGCGATCGGCCTCTTCGATGATCACGTTGGTGTAGTCGCGCAGGCCATCTTCGGGCAACTCCCGGGCCAGCAGTTGCGCCGCGCCACGGATGCCCCCCAGTGGGTTCTTGATCTCGTGGGCGAGGCCGCGGACCAGCATCTTGGTGGTTTCCTGCTTGCTCAGCTGGGCTTCTTCCTTGGTGATGCGCAGCAGGCGGTCACGCGGGTGTACCTCCAGCAACAGCAGGGTGTTGCCCTGGTGCAGGATGGGCGTCACGGCATAGTCAACGGTGATGGTCTGGCCGGTCAGCGAGGTCAATTGGGCTTCGCGCTTGGTGAACGGGTGCGCCTGCTCGACCGCCTGGCGCAGGGAGTTGAGCGCCTCGGACGATTCGGTGAACAGTTCGCTGATGAACTGCCCGTGGCTGCGCTGCCCACTCACGGCCAGGAGCATTTCCGCAGCCGGGTTCATGTACTCCAGGCGCAGCTCGGCGTTGAGCAAGAGCGTGGCGGTGGTCAGGTTGTCCAGAAGCAGACGGTGCTGTGCATCGCTGATGGTCATAAGGCGTCGTTGACCTCTTTTGGCGCTTGCCGGGCATGGCGGTGAGCGTGGCCTGCGCACTATGGATCTGCTCATGCCAGGCTCTTTGCGTAGAAAATGCAAGAAACAAACCAAGGCTCCGAAAAGAAGCGGGATTGCTTTATAAACCCCCGAAATTGCGCCTATTCGGACCAGAAAGCACTGATTTACCGTTCAACGTGACCTGTTTTGGGGTGCGGGGCGGGGCATGCAACGTTGCATTGCACCAATATAGAGCATCGGTGCGCGTGGCGTATGGCGCCAAGGTGTTGGGGCGCTTCCGATCGGGACGGCTGGAAAAACAAAAACGGCCTTCATGAGAAGGCCGTTTCCGGGATTTCATCGGCGCAATGCGCCAATCAAATCAGCAGCTGTAGTACAGCTCGTATTCCAGCGGGTGCACGAAGGTACGGACCTTGATCTCTTCTTCGCTCTTCAGTTCGATGAAGGCATCGATGAAGTCGTCGGAGAACACGCCGCCCTTGGTCAGGAACGCACGGCCTTTATCCAGCTCTTCCAGAGCTTCTTTCAGGCTGCCGCAAACTTGCGGGATATCTTTCGCCTCTTCAGGCGGCAGGTCGTACAGGTTCTTGTCGGCAGCATCGCCTGGGTGGATCTTGTTCTGGATGCCGTCCAGGCCAGCCATCAGCAGGGCCGCGAAAGCCAGGTACGGGTTGGCCGATGGGTCCGGGAAGCGCGCTTCGATACGACGGGCTTTAGGGCTGCCGACGTAAGGGATACGGATCGAGGCGGAACGGTTGCGTGCCGAGTAGGCCAGCATTACCGGGGCTTCGAAGCCTGGAACCAGGCGCTTGTAGGAGTTGGTCGACGGGTTGGTGAAGCCGTTCAGGGCCTTACCGTGCTTGATGATGCCGCCGATGAAGTACAGGGCGGTTTCGGACAGGCCGGCATAGCCTTCACCCGCGAAGGTGTTCTTGCCGTCTTTCCAGATCGACATGTGCACGTGCATGCCCGAGCCGTTGTCGCCGTACAGTGGCTTTGGCATGAAGGTGGCGGTACGGCCGTAGGCGTCGGCAACGTTGTGCACGACATATTTCAGGGCCTGTACTTCGTCAGCTTTCTTCACCAGGGTGTTGAACTTGACGCCGATTTCGTTCTGGCCGGCAGTCGCCACTTCGTGGTGGTGAACTTCGACGGTCTGGCCCATCTCTTCCAGTGCGTTGCACATGGCAGTACGGATTTCGTGGTCGTGGTCGAACGGCGGAACCGGGAAGTAGCCGCCTTTGACGCCAGGACGGTGGCCTTTGTTGCCGCCTTCCACGTCAGCGCCAGTCATCCACGAGCCTTGCTCGGAGAAGATCTTGAACATCGAGCCGGAGATGTCCGACTGGAACTTCACTTCGTCGAAGATGAAGAACTCAGGCTCTGGGCCGGCGAAGACGGTGTCACCGATGCCGGTGCTCTTGAGGTACTCTTCAGCGCGCTTGGCGATCGCACGCGGGTCGCGATCGTAGCCCTGCATGCTCGACGGGTCGACGATGTCACAGGTGATGATCAGGGTCGGCTCTTCGGTGAACGGGTCCAGTACGGCGGTATCGTCGACCGGCATCAGGATCATGTCGGAGGCTTCGATGCCTTTCCAGCCAGCGATGGAGGAGCCGTCGAACATCTTGCCGACTTCGAAGAAGTCTTCGTCCAGGCCATCACGCGCTGGCATGGTCACGTGATGCTGAGTGCCTTTGGTGTCCGTGAAACGCAGATCAATCCACTTGACGTCATGATCTTTGATGAGTTGAACCGACTTCGACATGTTGTCCTCCGGATGGTCTAGAGCGCGGTGGGCCGCTGCCCTGGAAAAAAGGGTGTTGCCGGGCGCGGATAGTCGGCCAAGCTTACCTGCCTCACAAGGGAGCAAATTGCATGCCAGTGCCCGAAAATGGCGAGGCCGGGATAAAAGGGGGCGTTTGCGGGCATTTGGCGGCGGTTTGGCGGGGAAAAACGCACCCTTACGAGGCGGCTTTTGCTGTGGGCGCACCAATAGCGTGCACAGATCGGGTTGTGTGCTTCCTTTAAGGGCCTCATCGCTGGCAAGCCAGCTCCCACACCCTAAGTGCAGTCTTGAGGCCTACCGACGTCCTGTAGATGCTGGCTTGCCGGCGATGAGGCCAGTACAGGCAATATAAATCCAACCTTCTGTACAAAAGTTGGTCAAATCCTGAGCAATTTCCGATATAATTCGCGCCCCTCATTTTTCGGCAGGCCCTGCGCGCGCTGTTAACCAATGAAACTTATCGTCAAAGTCTTCCCAGAAATCACCATCAAGAGCCGGCCGGTACGCAAGCGCTTCATCCGCCAGCTCGGCAAGAACATCCGCAACGTGCTCAAGGACCTCGACCCTGAGCTCGCGGTCGATGGTGTCTGGGACAACCTCGAAGTGGTCACCCGCGTCGAAGACGAAAAAGTCCAGCGCGAGATGATCGAGCGCCTCACCTGCACCCCGGGCATTACCCACTTCCTGCAGGTGGAGGAATACCCGCTCGGTGACTTCGACGATATCGTCGCCAAGTGCAAGCAGCACTTCGGCCACCTGCTGGCCGGCAAGTATTTCGCCGTGCGCTGCAAGCGCGGGGGCCACCATGACTTCACCTCGATGGACGTCGACCGCTACGTTGGCAGCCAGTTGCGCCAGCAGTGCGGCGCCGCTGGCATCGAGCTGAAGCAACCTGAAGTGACGGTGCGCATCGAAATCCGCAACCAGCGCCTGTACGTGATCCACAACCAGCACCAAGGCATCGGCGGCTACCCGCTGGGCGCCCTGGAGCAGACCTTGGTACTGATGTCCGGCGGTTTCGACTCCACCGTGGCGGCCTACCAGATGATGCGTCGCGGCCTGATGACCCATTTCTGCTTCTTCAACCTCGGCGGCCGTGCCCACGAACTGGGCGTGATGGAAGTGGCCCACTACCTGTGGAAAAAGTACGGCAGCAGCCAGCGCGTATTGTTCATCAGCGTGCCGTTCGAAGAAGTGGTCGGCGAGATCCTCAACAAGGTCGACAACAGCTACATGGGCGTGACCCTCAAGCGCATGATGCTGCGCGGCGCTGCGCGCATGGCCGATCGTCTGGAAATCGATGCGCTGGTCACCGGCGAGGCGATTTCCCAGGTGTCCAGCCAGACGCTGCCGAACCTGTCGATCATCGACTCGGCCACCGACAAGCTGGTGCTGCGCCCATTGCTGGCCAGCCACAAGCAGGACATCATCGACCAGGCGACCGAAATCGGCACCGCCGACTTCGCCAAGCACATGCCTGAATATTGCGGCGTGATCTCGGTGAACCCGACCACCCATGCCAAGCGTCACCGCATGGAGCATGAAGAGAAGCAGTTCGACATGGCCGTGCTGGAGCGCGCCCTCGAACGTGCCAAGTTCATCTCGATCGACCACGTGATCGACGAGCTGGGCAAGGACGTGGAAATCGAGGAAGTAAGCGAAGCGCTGCCAGGCCAGATCGTGATCGACATCCGTCACCCTGACGCCCAGGAAGACGAGCCTTTGGTGCTCGAGGGTATCGAAGTTCAGGTGATGCCGTTCTACGCGATCAACAGCAAGTTCAAGCAGCTGGATGAAACCCGCCAGTACTTGCTGTATTGCGACAAAGGTGTGATGAGCCGATTGCACGCACACCACCTGCTCAGTGAGGGACATGCCAATGTGCGTGTTTATCGTCCGGCATAAGACCCCAGGGCTGTATGGCGGCAGCATCCGCCATCGCCCTCCCGACCGCCGGGCCCGCTGAGCCTTTTACCTTCATATTGGCCGCCTAGACTGGCGGCAACCGAATCCTCTGATCGAGATACAGTTGTGATCGAAAATCTGCGTAACATCGCCATCATCGCCCACGTTGACCATGGTAAAACCACCCTGGTCGACAAACTCCTGCGTCAGTCCGGCACCCTGGAACGTAACGAGCTCAACGACGAGCGCGTAATGGACTCCAACGACCAGGAAAAAGAGCGCGGCATTACCATTCTGGCGAAAAACACCGCCATCAACTGGAACGGCTACCACATCAACATCGTCGACACCCCCGGCCACGCCGACTTCGGTGGCGAGGTTGAGCGTGTAATGTCCATGGTCGACTCCGTGCTGCTGCTGGTCGACGCCCAGGACGGCCCTATGCCGCAAACCCGCTTCGTGACCAAGAAGGCCTTCGAAGCCGGCCTGAAGCCGATCGTCGTGATCAACAAGGTCGACCGTCCGGGCGCCCGTCCTGACTGGGTTCTGGACCAGATCTTCGACCTGTTCGACAACCTCGGTGCTACCGACGAGCAGCTGGACTTCAAAGTGGTCTACGCCTCGGCCCTGAACGGCATCGCCGGTCTGGACCACACCGCCATGGCCGAAGACATGACCCCGCTGTACCAGTCGATCGTCGACAACGTACCTGCGCCGGACGTTGACCGTGAAGGCCCGTTCCAGATGCAGATCTCGGCACTGGACTACAACAGCTTCCTGGGTGTTATCGGCGTTGGCCGTATCGCCCGTGGCCGCGTGAAGCCGAACACTCCGGTGGTCGCCATCGACACCAACGGCAAGAAGCGTAACGGCCGTATCCTCAAGCTGATGGGCCACCACGGCCTGCACCGTATCGACGTCGAAGAAGCCCAGGCTGGCGACATCGTCTGCATCAGCGGTTTCGACGAGCTGTTCATCTCCGACACCCTGTGCGACCCGACAGCCGTCGAAGCGATGAAGCCGCTGACCGTCGACGAGCCAACCGTTTCGATGACCTTCCAGGTCAACGACTCGCCGTTCTGCGGCAAGGAAGGCAAGTTCGTCACCAGCCGTAACATCAAGGACCGTCTGGACAAAGAGCTGCTGTACAACGTTGCTCTGCGCGTTCAGGAAACCGATTCCCCTGACAAGTTCAAGGTATCGGGCCGTGGTGAGCTGCACCTGTCGGTACTGATCGAAACCATGCGCCGTGAAGGCTTCGAGATGGCCGTAGGCCGTCCTGAAGTGATCATCCGCGAAGTCGGTGGCGTCAAGCAGGAACCGTTCGAGAACGTCACCATCGACATCCCTGAAGAATCCCAGGGCAAGGTCATGGAAGAAATGGGCCTGCGTAAAGGCGACCTGACCAACATGGTTCCGGATGGCAAGGGCCGTGTTCGCCTGGAGTACAACATTCCAGCCCGTGGCCTGATCGGCTTCCGTAACCAGTTCCTGACCCTGACCAACGGCGCAGGCATCCTGACCTCGATCTTCGATCGCTACGACACCATGAAGTCGGGCCAGATGTCCGGCCGCCTCAACGGCGTACTGGTTTCGGTCGAGACCGGCAAGGCACTGACCTACTCCCTGGAAACCCTGCAGGCGCGCGGCAAGCTGTTCGTCGAGCACGGCCAGGAGATCTACAACGGTCAGATCATCGGTCTGAACAGCCGTGACAACGACCTGGGCGTGAACCCTACCAAGGGCAAGAAGCTCGACAACATGCGTGCTTCGGGCAAAGACGAAGTCATCGCCCTGGTTCCGCCGGTTCGTCACACCCTCGAACAGGCTCTGGAATTCATCCAGGACGACGAGCTGTGCGAAGTTACGCCGAAGTCGATCCGTCTGCGCAAGAAGATCCTGGACGAAGGCGAGCGTACCCGCGCTGCCAAGAAAGCCAAGAACTGAGTTAGCTCAGGCTGAATGAAAACGCCCCCGGTCGAAAGGCCGGGGGCGTTTTTTTTGGGGTACCTTTTGAAGGCACCTCTTGGCCCTCATCCGATCTTCCCGCAAAAAACTACGTGAAGAATCTCTTTGTGACTGTTTCAGGCATTTTCATCGCTATCGGACTGGTTGCCGATACGCGGCGCTCGATTTGTTCACCCCCTCAATATCTGAGGCAGGTGCGTAGTAGCCTTTACCCCACTCCCGACTGGTATTTCGCAGTCACCGATTCCCAGCTTATGGGAAAAGCTTTCTTGAGGGCGTCTCGAATTTTGCGTTACGCGCGCAAGCGCAATTAGCTTGGCTGTGATGCTTTCACTAGTGATTTGAGGGTGACAGTCCTCTAGATGCCCGGCAAAGGGAGGTATGAGTTAGAGGCCTGACCACGTCAGAAACTCACCGTGGCTCGGAGCAAGAGGCGAGGTGTGTCATGGTGGGGTGCGATTGTTGGGCTGCGGGATGGGCTGGCATCAGTAACCAAGACTTCTGGCCTGAAATCAGGTGCGCGTTGAAAAGGCTGTAAGATTATTCCGAAAATTTACCTTTTTAGAATTAAGGGGTGAGAAGTGTCTTTTGTGTTTGTGGGATTTTTCCGACTTAATAGTCAGTACTTTCCTTCTATTAAGTGTGAAATATGTAGCTTGTACATGCTAAAAACAGAAAGCCAATAGTGGCCATAGGCTACTAATTCTTTGGTCGTATTGATGTATCAGCCGATGCGCTGGAATCTTTTCCTCCTTGGCAGGAGTCAACACATATAAAAGAAAAATGGATTCCAATATGAGCGACATTTTAGAAGTTAGTCTGATTGGTTTTATCTTGATATATACGGCGCTTCTAGGGGCCTATGTGGTATTTGGTATCGCAGGCTTCGGCACTGCATTGATAGCCAGCCCAATACTGGCGCTCTTCATACCTATCTCGAAGATTGTCCCGCTTCTAGCACTGATGGACCTGTCCGCTGCACTTGTTAATATCAGTCGCGATGGCAGCAAGGCAGATTGGACAGAGCTCAAGCGTCTGGTACCACTTATGGTGATCGGTAGTTTGATAGGGACTGCCATACTTCTCAAGGCAAAGCCCGATGTTCTGCTACTGGCGTTGGGAGTCTTTGTGGTCGGCTACTGTATTTACTCGCTCAGTGGCCTGCAGACTAACCGCAATTTCTCCTCCATATTATCAATCCCATTCGGAGCAGTCGGCGGATTTTTTAGCGCACTGTTCGGGAGCGGTGGTTTTATCTATGCCATCTATCTCGGAGGTCGGCTTCGAGACCCAGATGCGTTGCGTATCACACAGACAACGTTGATCGGTTTAAGTACATTAACTCGCGTCGGGTTGTTTTTGATTGCTGGGGTGTATTTGGATCCGAGCCTGCTTTTGCTCGCTTTGCTCTTGGCTCCAAGCATGCTGGTAGGTATCACAGTCGGGCGACGACTGACGCTGAATATGCCCAGAGAACGGTTTATCAAAATTATAAATGTAGTTGTCCTTGCTTCCGGCCTGATGTTGATTTTTCGCTATTTTTCCTGAAAGCCACCGACTGTAAGTGTTAGCTTTTTAGATACACTATGCTGACGATGACGAGATGTTCGGCGTAGCTGCGTCCGTGCAAATCGAAATTGAGAAAATAAGAAGAGAGATATATATGAGTTTCGCTCACAACGAGATGATGACCGGTCACGGGTTTCTCGATAGTCTTAATGATGGTCGAGAGGTTTGGCGGCCTCAGGTTCCAAGTGCAACACTCAGTTGATAGTGTTGAGCCGATTGGTTGCCAGCAGTTGCAGATGATCCGTCAACACTTCAACAGGGAATTTCCAGCCCAATGTCTGACGAGGTCGGGTGTTGAGCAAGTCGGCAATCTCGTCCAGCCGCTCCTGGCTAACCAGCGACAAATCGGTGCCCTTGGGTAAGTACTGCCGGAGCAGGCCGTTCGTGTTCTCGTTGCTGCCTCTTTGCCAAGGGCTGTGCGGGTCAGCGAAGTAGATCTTCATTCCCGTACGAGCTGTCAGCTCTTGATGCTTGGCCATCTCGCTGCCTTGGTCATGGGTCATGGTTTTCAGCAGTGCCGGTGCCATCCGCGAAAGTTCTCGCGTCATCCCCTCTAGCGCGGCGTCTGCGGTGGGCGCATCCAACTTGGCCAGGATCACGAAACGGCTCGTGCGCTCGACCATCGTCGCTACTGCCGAGCGATTGTTCGCGCCCATGATCAGGTCGCTTTCCCAATGACCTGGCACTTGTCGACCTTCGACCTCTTCAGGCCGGTAGCGAATATTCTGTTCAGCTGGATAGCGCTCGCGCCGAGCTGGCGCAGTGCTGCGAGTACGCCGCTTGCTGCCGCCCTGGCGCAGGTAACCAATGAGTTGACGCTTAAGCTCGCCGCGTGGGTATGCATAGATTGTCAGGTAGATCGTTTCGTGACTCACATGCCGCTCAGGATTATCAGGCCAGTAGTCCTTGAGTCTGGCGGCAATTTGCTGAGGAGGCCAGCCCTTGGCCAACATGCTGTGTACGACCTGGAACAGTTCAGAACCAGGGGCAAGAATCTTGCTGCGCCTCGGGACGTGTCTGAGGGCACGGGCTCGAGCACCGGCAGTGCTGGCGTCATAGTGCCCAGGCTGCGACTGGCGCCGCACCTCTCGACTCAGCGTGCTGGGTTGGCGCCCAAGAACTTGGGCGATGGCTCGCAGCGAGGCGCCTTGCATACGCATGATCATTAGCGTTACGCGCTCTTCGATGGTCAAGTGGGTGTAGTGAGTAGTCATGCAGCACCTTACCTCGGGTGTTGCACTTGGTCACTGAGACCGCCCGGTCAATTTTGGCTTGTAAGCGCAATACCCCGGCCGCGGCCCTACCTTCGGGTGGTTCCGGCAAGTATCCGGGCGCTTGTCATAAATGGTGCACAGCCGGCTCTTGCGGTCCAAATACATGCAATCATCGTTGCTCATCCGGGTCAGGGTGAAGATCCCCGACTTCTGGTTGAAGCGTTCGATGATGCCTTCCTTCTGCAGGCGTTTGGCCACGTTCTTCGGCGGTTCGTCCTTTTCGAACTCATCCACCACGCCGATGCGGATCAGGTCTTTGATCTTCACTTCCACAGGCAGGGTGCAGCAGGTCGAATGGCAGCCCCCGCACATGTGGCTGGCATAGCGCTGCCAGGTTTCCAGGCGGTCGACTTCGGCTGCGGCAATCAGGGTCGTTTTCATCGTTATAGGTGGCGGATCACGGTCTTGGGGCGCGCGATCATACCGGAGTTGTTCAATTTGTGAACAACCTTTTGCCGGATTGGCCAAGCCGGCATGAAAACTGCGAACCGAGGCTGTCACTCCCTGTCGAAGGGTCTAGTCTCAACACTCTCCCGCCGCTTTTGCCAATTTGCCCGAGGATGCCGCATGTCCCAGGAACCCAAAGCACGTGACGCCGAGGTGGCCGACTTTCGCGCCGCTGTACTGGACAAGCTGACCTACGCGGTCGGCAAGGACCCGGAGCACGCCTTTGACCACGACTGGTTCGAGGCCATTGCCCTGGCTGCCCGTGATCACATGGTCGATCACTGGATGGATCACACCCGTCAGGCCTACCGGCGCAGCCAGAAACGGGTCTATTACCTCTCTCTGGAGTTTCTCATCGGGCGCCTGCTCTACGACAGCCTGAGCAACCTTGGCCTGCTGGACATCGCCCGTGATGCGCTGGAGGGGTTGGACGTGGACCTGGAGCGCATCCGCCTGCTGGAACCGGACGCCGCACTGGGCAATGGTGGCCTGGGCCGTCTGGCCGCCTGTTTCATGGAGAGCATGTCGACGCTGGGCATCGCCGCCCACGGCTACGGCATCCGCTATGAGCACGGGCTGTTCCGCCAGGCCATGGTCGACGGATGGCAGCAGGAACAGACCGAAAACTGGCTGGATTTCGGCAACCCTTGGGAGTTCGAGCGCGCCGAGGTGATCTACCCGATCAGTTTCGGCGGCAGCGTCGAAACGGTGCAAGATACCCATGGTCAGCAACGGCAGGTTTGGTGGCCGGGCGAGACGGTACGGGCGGTCGCCTACGACACGCCGGTGGTCGGCTGGCGTGGCTCCAGCGTCAACACCTTGCGGCTGTGGCGCGCGCGGGCGCTGGAGGAGCTGCATCTGGAGCGCTTCAATGCCGGTGACCACCTTGGCGCGGTGGCCGAAGTGGCTCGCGCCGAGAGCATCTCGCGGGTGCTGTACCCGGCCGATAGCACAGAAGCGGGGCAGGAACTGCGCCTGCGCCAGGAATACTTCTTCGTCTCGGCGTCGCTGCAGGACCTGCTGCGACGCCACCTGAACATGCACAAGGACTTGCTCAACCTGCCGGATGCTGCGGCCATCCAGCTCAACGACACGCACCCGTCGATTGCCGTGGCCGAATTGATGCGGCTGTTGGTCGACCAGCATGAAATCCCGTGGGAAAAAGCCTGGGAGCTGACCGTCGGCACCCTGGCCTACACCAACCACACGCTGCTGCCAGAAGCGCTGGAAACGTGGCCGGTGGCCCTGATGGAGCGCATGCTGCCGCGGCACATGCAGATCATCTACCTGATCAATGCCTACCATATCGATGCCCTGCGCGCGAAAGGCCTGCATGACTTCGACGTGCTGCGGGCGGTGTCGCTGATCGAGGAAGACAACGGCCGCCGGGTGCGCATGGGCAACCTTGCGTTTCTCGGCTCGCACAGCGTCAACGGGGTATCGGCGCTGCACAGCAAGCTGATGAAAAGCACGGTGTTCTCCGAGTTGCACAAGCTCTACCCCCAGCGCATCAACAACAAGACCAACGGCATTACCTTCCGCCGCTGGCTGTACCAGTCCAACCCGCAGTTGACGGCGATGCTGGTGGATGCCCTGGGCCCAGAGTTGCTTGACGACCCGCAAGGGCGCCTGGCCAACCTGGTGCCGTTCGCCGACAAGGGCGGCTTCCTCAAGCAGTTCGCCGCGCAGCGCCTGCACAGCAAGCGCGCGTTGGCCAGCATCATCCAGGAGCGGGTGGGCGTTACGGTCAACCCTGAGGCGCTGTTCGATGTGCAGGTCAAGCGCATCCACGAGTACAAGCGCCAGCTGCTCAATCTGCTGCACACCGTGGCGCTGTACCAGGCCATCCGTAACGACCCGGGCACCAACTGGGTGCCGCGGGTGAAGATCTTTGCCGGCAAGGCCGCAGCCAGCTACCACCAGGCCAAGCTGATCATCAAGCTGGCCAATGACATCGCCCGGGTGGTCAACAACGACCCTACCGTGCGCGGCCTGCTAAAGGTGGTGTTCCTGCCCAACTACAACGTCAGCCTGGCCGAGAGCATCATCCCGGCGGCGGACCTGTCGGAGCAGATTTCCACGGCCGGCTACGAGGCGTCGGGCACCAGCAACATGAAGTTCGGGCTCAATGGTGCACTCACCATTGGTACCCTCGATGGCGCCAACGTCGAGATGTGCGAACAGGTGGGTGCCGACAACATGTTCATTTTCGGCCTGACCGCGCAGCAGGTGGAGGCGCGCAAGCGTGACGGTGATTTTGGTGCCGTGGCCGCGATAGCCGCCTCCCACCGCTTGAACGATGTGCTGCAGGCGATCCGCAGTGGCGTGTTCTCCCCCGATGATCCGTCGCGCTATGCCGGGCTGATCGACGGGTTGGTGGCTTACGACCGCTTCCTGGTCTGTGCCGACTTCGATGCTTACTGGGATGCCCAGCGGCGGGTGGAGGAGTTGTGGCATACGCCGCAGGCGTGGTGGCGGATGGCGGTGCTCAACACCGCGCGAATGGGGTGGTTCTCTTCGGACCGGACCATTCGCGAGTATGCGACCGAGATCTGGAAGGTGCTGGATTGAGGCTTGGGGCCGCACAGCGGCCCCACCTGACCATCGGCCTGGTGAGCGCTGAACTACCGACCTGTTGTGCCGTCTGACTGCCCAGGCGTGTCTCTTTACTCGCTAGCATTGAACTCTCCCTGTAAACTGCGGGGGTTTTTCTCCCCCATCCTTTCGGAGCCATACATGTCCCGCGTTACCTTGAGTCGCTATCTGATTGAGCAGACCCGCAGCAACAATACCCCTGCCGATCTGCGCTTCCTGATCGAAGTGGTGGCGCGTGCGTGCAAGGAAATCAGCCATCACGTGTCCAAGGGCGCCCTCGGCGGCGTGCTGGGCAGCATGGGCACTGAAAACGTGCAGGGCGAAGTGCAGAAGAAGCTCGACGTGATTTCCAACGATATCCTGCTCGAGGCCAACGAGTGGGGCGGCCACCTGGCCGGCATGGCGTCCGAGGAAATGGACAACGCCTACCAGATCCCGGGCCGATACCCCAAAGGTGCCTACCTGCTGGTCTTCGACCCGCTGGACGGCTCGTCGAACATCGACGTCAACGTTTCGGTCGGCACCATCTTCTCGGTACTGCGTTGCCCTAACGAATACCTGAGCCAGAACGAAACCCTGAACGAAAACGCCTTCCTGCAGCCAGGTACCGAGCAGGTCGCCGCCGGTTATGCCATCTATGGCCCGCAGACCATGCTGATCCTGACCCTGGGCAACGGCGTCAAGGGCTTCACCCTGGACCGTGAGCTGGGCAGCTTCGTGCTGACCCACGAAAACATCCAGGTCCCGGCAACCACCGCCGAGTTCGCCATCAACATGTCCAACCAGCGCCACTGGGAAGCCCCGGTCCAGCGCTACGTGGGCGAGCTGCTGGCCGGTGAGACCGGGCCGCTGAAAAAGAACTACAACATGCGCTGGATCGCCTCGATGGTGGCCGACGTGCACCGTATCCTGACCCGTGGCGGTCTGTTCATGTACCCGCGCGACGCCCGCGAGCCGAGCAAGCCGGGCAAGCTGCGCCTGATGTACGAAGCCAACCCGATGTCGTTCATCATCGAGCAGGCCGGCGGCGCTTCTACCAACGGTTACGAACGTATCCTCGACATCAAGCCAGAGAGCCTGCACCAGCGTGTATCGGTGATTCTCGGCTCGAAGGAAGAGGTCGAGCGCGTCACCGCCTATCACAAGGAGTAAATCATGCTCGCACCTTGGCAGCCGTTGCTGGAGTGGTGGTTCGGTTGGGGCACCAGTCCCCAGGCCGTGGCTGACGAGAAGAGCACGCTGTGGTTCGGCAAGCATCACGATGCCGAAGCCCAGGCGCTGTTTGGCGAGCTCGTCGAGCATGCCCTGGCGGGTGGGCTCGAGGAGTGGCAGCAAAGCCCTCAGGGCTGGCTCGGCCTGTTGATACTGCTGGACCAGCTGCCGCGCATGATCTACCGCGACACGCCGCGCGCTTTCGAGGGCGACCGGCGTGCCCAGGTGGTGGCCATGCAGGGGCTGCAGAAGGGCTGGGATTACCAGCTGCTGCCGATCCAGCGGGTATTCGTGCTGCTGGTGCTGGAGCATGCCGAGGTGCTGGACTGGCAGAACCTGTGCGTTGAGCGGTACCAGGTGCTGCTGGATGAGCAGCCCGAGGCCAACCGTCGGTTGTTCGAAGGGTTCCTCGACTATGCCGAGCAGCACCAGCGGGTGATTGCCCGGTTCGGGCGCTTCCCGCATCGCAATCTGTTGCTGGAGCGGCCGAGCACCAGTGAAGAGATGGACTTTTTGCTGGAGCCTGGCTCCAGGTTTTGAGTGATGAATGGGGCCGCAAAGCGGCCCCGTTCGTTTCAGATCCTGAAACTCCCTACCAGGTGCTTCAACCGTTCGACCTGGTGTTCAAGGTCGGTGCAGGCACGCAAGGTGCTCTGCAGGTTCTGCACCCCTTCCTGGTTCAGCGTATTGATCTCGGTGATGTCGACATTGATCGACTCGACCACCGCCGTCTGCTCCTCGGTAGCGGTAGCCACTGACTGGTTCATGCCATCGATTTCGCCAATACGCTGGGTCACGCTGCCCAGGCGCTCACCGGCCTGGTTGGCAATCCCGACGCTCTGGTCGCTGTGCTCACGGCTCTGGTTCATGGTGCTGACGGCCATCTGGGCACCGGCCTGCAATTCCTCGATCAGGCGCTGGACCTGCTGCGCCGACTCCTGAGTGCGGTGCGCCAGGTTGCGGACTTCGTCGGCGACCACGGCAAAACCGCGCCCGGCTTCACCGGCACGGGCCGCCTCGATCGCGGCATTCAGGGCCAGCAGGTTGGTCTGCTGGGAAATGCCGCTGATCACATCGAGAATCTGGCCGATGTTGGCGGTGTGGGCATTGAGCGTCTCGATGTTGCCGCATGAATCGCTGATGCGCGCCGACAGCTGGTTCATCACATCGATGGTGCGCCCGACCACCTGCTGGCCGTCTTCGGCCAGGCCGCGTGCCTCACTGGAGTGTTGCGAAGCCAGCGCTGCGTTCTGGGCGATCTCCTGGGCTGCGGCACCCAGCTGGTTGATGGCCGCGGCCACGCTGTTGGTGCGGCTGGCCTGCTGGTCGGCATTGTGGATCGAGGCATTCGAGGCGCTCACCACCTGCGTGGCCACCGTATTGACTTGGCCAGTGGCCGAGGCCACTTCGCGGATCGATTCGTGAATACGCTCGACGAAACGGTTGAACGACTGGCCAAGGCTGCCGAACTCGTCCTGCGCGTGGATGGCCACGCGCCGGGTCAGGTCACCTTCGCCTTCGGCAATGTCATGCATGGCGCGACCCATCAGGTGCAAGGGCTCCATCAACACGCGGATCAGCAGACCGAGCAGGGCGATGATGACCAGTATCGCGATCAGCGTCGCGACGATGGCCGAGGTACGCAGCTCGCTGAGCATGGCGAATGCCGCGTCCTGGTCGACCACAAGGGCCACGTACCAGTCCGCTGAGGGCACGCCGTCGACGTGGGTGAAACTGATGAACTGCTTGCGCCCATCCAGCTCGACTTCCTTGAGGCCGCTGCTGATGTGCGGCGTGTTGCCTGGGTAGGCATCCGCCAAGGGCTTGAGCGCCTGCCGACCAACGGTGTAGAACGAAAAAGGCCTGTCAGGGAACCAGGGACCGTTTTTCCCGTCGAAGGTCCCTGCAGGCCTCTCGCCTGCATCCACCTTTCAGGAGTGTTCCTTCATGTCGTTGCGTTCCCTCGCCCTGTTGTCCCTGTGCGTCATCCTGACTGCGTGCAGCAAGATCAATCAGGAAAACTATTCCAAGCTCAAGGCCGGCATGAACAAGGCCGAGGTCGAGCAACTGCTCGGCACGCCCACCGAGTGCTCCGGCGCACTGGGCATGAGCAGCTGTACCTGGGGGGACGAAAAGAGCTTCATCAGCGTGCAGTATGCGGCTGACAAAGTACTGATGTATTCAGGGCAGGGCCTCAAATGACGCGTCTGCACCTGCTGCTGGGGTTGTGCCTGGTGATGCTGCTGGGTGGCTGCGCCACATCGGCCAACGACCCGTTGGCACCCAAGACCGCCGGCGATATCGACCTCAAGCGCTACCAGGGCAAATGGTACGAGCTGGCGCGCTTGCCCATGCCTTACCAGAGCGAATGCGCCCAGTCCGAGGCGCATTACAACCTCAAGCCTGATGGTTCGTACGGGGTGCTGAGCCGCTGCCGCACCATGGGTGACGAATGGCTGCGCGCCGAGGGGCATGCCAACATCCAGCAGCCGGGGCATACCGACAGGTTGTGGGTGGAGTTCGACAACTGGTTCACCCGCCTGGTACCGGGCCTGACCAAGGGCGAATACTGGATCCTGTACGTGGACGACCGCTACCGCACGGCCATTGTCGGCAGCCCCGACCGCAAGTACCTGTGGATACTGTCGCGTACGCCGACCCTGCCGGCATGGGAGCGCGAGAGCCTGCTGGCCAAGGCACGTCAACAGGGCTACGACACCAGCCGCTTGATCTGGCGCATGGCGGACAAGCAGATCGTGCAGATGCATTGAGGCCTTAGGGGGCCGCTTTGCGGCCCTTTTGTAGTCAGCCCAATAACTGTCGCAACACCTCGACATACGCCCGAGCGCTTTCCTCTTCTTGCCCGTGGCGCCCCTGGCGCACCACCCACTGCCCGTTGACCATCACATCGCGTACCTGGCGGTCGCTCCCGGCAAACAGCCAGCGGTTGAGAATTGCATCTTCGTCGGCCGTGGCGATATACGGGTCTTGCCCATCCAGCACCAGCCAGTCGGCACGTTTGCCCACGGCCAGCTCACCCACGGGCTGCCCCAATGCCTGAGCCCCACCCATCAGTGCCGCGTCATACAGGGTGCGGCCAACCATCGGCTGATCTTCGCGATAAAGCCGGTTGCGCCGCTGGTCACGAAGGCGCTGGCCATATTCGAGCCAACGCAGCTCTTCGACCACGCTCAGCGATACATGGCTGTCAGAGCCGATACCCATCCGGCCACCCTGGCTCAGGTAGTCCACTGCCGGGAAAATCCCGTCACCCAGGTTGGCTTCGGTGGTCAGGCACAGCCCGGCCACCGCGCCACTGCCGGCCATGGCCGCCACTTCGTCAGCCTGCGCGTGGGTGGCATGCACCAGGCACCAGCGCGCATCGACCTGCACATGCTCATACAGCCACTGCAGCGGGCGCAGGCCGCTCCAGGCCAGGCAGTCGTCGACTTCCTTCTGTTGCTCGGCGATATGAATATGGATCGGACATTGCTGATTGCCCGCTGCCAGTACCTGGGCAATCTGCCCCGGTGTAACCGCCCGCAGCGAGTGGAAGCACAAGCCCAGCTGCTGCGCGGGTTGTGCAGCGATTGTCGCAGCGAGTTGCGCGTGCAATTGCAGGTACTGCTCGGTGGAATTGATGAAGCGCCGCTGCCCCTCGCTGGGCGGCTGGCCACCGAAGCCGGCATGGCTGTACAGCACCGGCAGCAGGGTCAGGCCGATACCGCTGCTGGCCGCCGCCGCGCTGATGCGGCGGGACAGCTCGGCTGGGTCGGCATAGGCCTTGCCCGCCTGGTCATGGTGCACGTAGTGGAACTCGGCCACCGAGGTGTAACCGGCCTTGAGCATCTCGATGTACAGCTGGCGGGCGATGACCTGCAGTTGCTCCGGGGTGATCTTGCCGACCAGGCGATACATCAGTTCGCGCCAGGTCCAGAAACTGTCGTTGGGGTTGCCCGCGACTTCTGCCAGGCCGGCCATTGCGCGTTGAAAGGCATGCGAGTGCAGGTTGGGCATGCCGGGCAGAAGTGGCCCGGCCAGCCGTTCGGCGCCGTCGGCCGAAGCGCCGGACTCGATGTGGGTCATTGTGCCATCGCTGGCGACCTCGATTCGGACATCGCTGGCCCAACCATCGGGCAGCAGGGCGCATTCGGCGAAGTAGGCGGACATCTGTGAAATCCTGTTATGGCTGACTTGTATATACATATACAGTTGTTTGCCTGCCGGGTAAACTGCGGCAAGCTACCGCCCATTCAATCGCACAAGGATCCAACGCCGTGCCGACACCTCCTGTCTCCGCGCTGGTTGCCCAGATGGGCGAGGGCCCGGCGCCGCTGTACGCGCGGGTCAAACAGATGATCATCCAGCAGATCGACAACGGCAGCTGGCCGCCCCATCACCGGGTCCCTTCGGAGAGCGAACTGGTCAGCCAGCTGGGATTCAGCCGCATGACCATCAACCGCGCCCTGCGTGAGCTCACTGCCGAAGGCCTGCTGGTGCGCATGCAGGGGGTAGGGACATTCGTTGCCGAACCCAAGAGCCGCTCGGCGTTGTTCGAAGTCAACAACATCGCCGACGAGATTGCCGCGCGTGGCCACCAGCATAGCTGCCAGGTGATCACCCTTGCTGAAGAAGCGGCCGGTTCCGAGCGCGCTCTGGCACTGGACATGCGCGAAGGCCAGCGGGTGTTCCATTCGCTTATCGTGCATTACGAAAACGGCATCCCGGTGCAAATCGAGGACCGCTACGTCAACGCGGCGATCGCGCCCGATTACCTCAAGCAGGATTTCACTCGGCAGACGCCTTACGCCTACTTGTCCCAGGTCGCACCGCTGACCGAGGGTGAGCACGTGGTCGAGGCGATCCTGGCCGAGCCCCACGAGTGCCAACTGCTGCAGATCGAGCGGGGCGAGCCTTGCCTGCTGATTCGCCGCCGTACCTGGTCCGGTCGCCAGCCGGTGACGGCCGCGCGGTTGATCCACCCCGGCTCCCGTCATCGCCTGGAAGGACGTTTCAGCAAATGAACCCGTTGCAGTTGTTGCGTGCGCAGGACTACCCGCGGATGCCGTGGAAGAACGGCGGCGGCTTCACCGAGGAAATCACCCGCGACAGTGGCGAGGGCCTGGAGGGGTTCGGCTGGCGCCTGTCGATTGCGGATATCGAAGCGTCTGGTGGTTTCTCGATGTTTGCGGGCTACCAGCGGATCATCACGGTCTTGCAGGGGGATGGCATGCGCCTGCTGGTCGACGGGCAGGCCAGCCGGCCGCTGTTACCGTTCGACGCCTTCGCTTTCGCTGGCGAGAGCCAGGTCAGTTGCAAGCTGCTGGGTGAGAGGATTCGTGATTTCAACCTGATCTACTCGCCGCAGCGCTATCGCGCGCGCTTGCAGTGGTTCGATGGTACCAGCCGGCTGTTCAGTTCGGCGTCGACTGTGCTGCTGTTTTCGGGCAGTAACCAGGTTGAGGTGCAGTTGGCCGGGCATGGTTTGGAGCGGCTGGGCTTGTATGACTGCCTGCGGCTCGAGGGGAACGACACGCTGCTGGAGTTGCAGGTTCAGGGGCGGTTCTGCCTGATCGAGCTGATTCCAACCTGAGCTGGCTGAGGCTGCTGTGCAGCCCTTTCGCGACACAAGGCCGCTCCTACCGGAAACCGCGCCCGTCTGGGCAAACGCGATCTGTGTAGGAGCGGCCTTGTGTCGCGAAAGGGCCGCGCAGCGGCCCCGGTTTTCTCCAGGCTGTTCAAAAGCGGTCCCACTATTTTGGTTGTCCATGCTTGTACATACAAGTAAAGGTGTGTTTGTATATCCAACACGACACACCTGCCCGCGGACGACCGCAGAGGACCCTTCCCGTGACCGACAACAATAAATACCGTGACGTTGAAATCCGTGCCCCACGTGGCAACACGCTGACCGCCAAAAGCTGGCTGACCGAAGCGCCACTGCGCATGCTGATGAACAACCTCGACCCGCAGGTCGCGGAAAACCCCAAGGAACTGGTGGTTTACGGTGGTATCGGTCGCGCCGCCCGCAACTGGGCCTGCTACGACAAGATCGTCGAAACCCTGACCCGCCTGGAAGATGACGAAACCCTGCTGGTGCAGTCGGGCAAACCGGTCGGGGTATTCAAAACCCACAGCAACGCTCCACGCGTTCTGATCGCCAACTCCAACCTGGTGCCGCACTGGGCCAACTGGGAACACTTCAACGAACTGGACGCCAAGGGCCTGGCCATGTACGGCCAGATGACCGCCGGCAGCTGGATCTACATCGGCAGCCAAGGCATCGTCCAAGGCACCTATGAAACCTTCGTCGAGGCCGGCCGCCAGCACTACGGTGGCAGCCTCAAAGGCAAGTGGGTACTGACTGCAGGCCTTGGCGGCATGGGCGGCGCCCAGCCCCTGGCCGCGACCTTGGCCGGCGCCTGCTCGCTGAACATCGAATGCCAGCAGAGCCGTATCGATTTCCGCCTCCAAACCCGCTACGTCGACGAGCAGGCCAAAGACCTCGATGACGCCCTGGCGCGCATCGCCAAGTACACCGCCGAAGGCAAGGCCATCTCCATTGCCCTGCATGGCAACGCCGCAGAAGTCCTGCCGGAGCTGGTCAAGCGTGGCGTGCGCCCGGACATGGTCACCGACCAGACCAGCGCCCACGACCCGCTCAACGGCTACCTGCCGGCCGGCTGGACCTGGGAGCAGTACCGTGACCGCGCGCAGACCGAGCCGGCTGCCGTGGTCAAGGCTGCCAAGCAGACCATGGCCGTGCACGTACAAGCCATGCTCGACTTCCAGAAGCAGGGCATTCCGACTTTCGACTACGGTAACAACATCCGCCAGATGGCCAAGGAAGAGGGCGTAGCCAACGCGTTCGATTTCCCAGGCTTCGTACCGGCATACATCCGCCCGCTGTTCTGCCGCGGCGTGGGGCCGTTCCGCTGGGCTGCGCTGTCCGGCGAAGCCGAGGATATCTACAAGACCGATGCCAAGGTCAAGGAACTGATCCCCGACGACGCCCACTTGCACCGCTGGCTGGACATGGCCCGTGAGCGCATCAGCTTCCAGGGCCTGCCAGCGCGCATCTGCTGGGTTGGCCTGGGCCTTCGCGCCAAGCTGGGCCTGGCCTTCAACGAAATGGTACGCAGCGGCGAGCTGTCGGCGCCGATCGTCATTGGCCGTGACCACCTGGACTCAGGCTCCGTATCGAGCCCCAACCGTGAAACCGAATCGATGCGTGACGGTTCTGACGCCGTCTCCGACTGGCCGTTGCTCAACGCCTTGCTCAACACTGCCAGCGGCGCTACCTGGGTTTCGCTGCATCACGGTGGTGGGGTAGGCATGGGCTTCTCGCAGCACTCGGGCATGGTCATCGTCTGCGATGGTACCGATGAAGCCGCCGCACGCATCGCCCGTGTGCTGACCAACGACCCGGGCACCGGTGTCATGCGCCACGCCGACGCCGGCTACGACATCGCCGTGGACTGCGCCAAGGAACAAGGCCTCGACCTGCCAATGATCACAGGCTGATCGCTGCACTTTGACCGATACTGAACAACAAGAAAGGGCCTGCGGGCCCTGACAGAATGGAGTAGCGAAGTGACCGAACTGACCCTCAAGCCTGGCACCCTGACCCTGGCCCAGCTGCGCGCAATCCACGCCGCACCCGTGCGCCTGCGCTTGGACGCCAGCGCCGATCAGCCGATCAACGACAGCGTCGCCTGCGTCGAACAGATCCTTGCCGAAGACCGCACGGCCTACGGTATCAACACCGGCTTCGGCCTGCTGGCTTCGACCCGTATTGCCAGCCATGACCTGGAAAACCTGCAGCGCTCGCTGGTGCTGTCCCACGCCGCCGGTATCGGCGCGCCGCTGGACGACGACCTGGTGCGGCTGATCATGGTGCTCAAGATCAACAGCCTCAGCCGTGGTTTCTCCGGCATCCGGCGCAAGGTGATCGATGCGCTGATCGCCTTGGTCAACGCTGAAGTCTATCCGCATATACCACTCAAAGGCTCTGTCGGCGCCTCCGGCGACCTGGCACCGCTGGCGCACATGTCGCTGGTGCTGCTCGGCGAAGGCAAGGCACGGTACAAGGGCCAATGGCTGTCGGCCACTGAAGCCTTGGCCGTCGCTGGCCTGGAGCCACTGACCCTGGCCGCCAAAGAGGGCCTGGCGCTGCTCAATGGCACCCAGGCGTCCTCGGCTTACGCCTTGCGCGGCCTGTTCTACGCCGAAGACCTGTACGCCGCCGCCATCGCCTGCGGTGGTCTGACCGTTGAAGCGGCACTGGGCTCGCGTGCGCCATTCGATGCACGGGTGCATGCCGTGCGTGGTCAGCGGGGCCAGATCGATACCGCCGCCTGTTTCCGCGAACTGCTGGGTGATACCAGCGAGATTTCCCAATCGCACAAGAACTGCGACAAGGTTCAGGACCCGTACTCGCTGCGTTGCCAGCCGCAGGTCATGGGCGCCTGCCTCACCCAGTTGCGCCAGGCCGCCGAAGTGCTCGGCATCGAGGCCAACGCGGTGTCGGACAATCCGCTGGTGTTCGCTGCCGAGGGCGATGTGATCTCGGGTGGCAACTTCCACGCAGAGCCTGTAGCCATGGCCGCTGACAACCTGGCCCTGGCCATCGCCGAAATCGGCTCGCTGAGCGAGCGCCGCATTTCGTTGATGATGGATAAGCACATGTCGCAGCTGCCGCCATTCCTGGTGGAAAACGGTGGGGTCAACTCCGGCTTCATGATCGCTCAGGTCACGGCTGCGGCCCTGGCCAGCGAGAACAAGGCCCTGTCGCACCCCCACAGCGTCGACAGCCTGCCCACCTCGGCCAACCAGGAAGACCACGTGTCGATGGCCCCGGCTGCGGGCAAGCGCCTGTGGGAAATGGCCGAGAATACCCGCGGCGTGCTGGCCATCGAATGGCTGGGCGCCTGCCAGGGGCTGGACCTGCGCAAGGGGCTCAAGACCTCGGCCAAGCTGGAGCAGGCGCGCCAGGCGCTGCGCAGCGAAGTGCCGCACTACGACCGTGACCGTTTCTTTGCGCCGGATATCGAAAAGGCCGTCGAGCTGTTGGCCAAGGGCAGCCTGACCGGCCTGCTGCCGGCAGGCGTTCTGCCCAGCCTGTGATGCCCTTGGGGCCGCCATGCGGCCCATTCGATCTCACGACCACAAAAACAAGATCAGGACGTGACATGCAACAAGCTCAAGGTCTCAAGCGTGGGCTATCGGCCCGCCACATCCGTTTCATGGCGCTCGGTTCCGCAATCGGTACCGGGCTTTTCTACGGTTCGGCCTCTGCCATCCAGATGGCCGGGCCGGCCGTGCTGCTGGCCTACCTGATTGGCGGCGCCGCCGTGTTCATGGTCATGCGCGCCCTCGGCGAGATGGCCGTGCACAACCCGGTCGCCGGCTCCTTCGGCCATTACGCCACCACCTACCTCGGCCCCATGGCCGGCTTCATCCTCGGTTGGACCTACGCCTTCGAAATGGTCATCGTCGCCATCGCCGATGTCACCGCCTTTGGTATCTACATGGGCTTCTGGTTTCCTGAAGTGGCCCGCTGGATCTGGGTGCTGGGCATCGTCTTCCTGATCGGCGGCCTGAACCTGTGCAACGTCAAGGTGTTCGGCGAGATGGAGTTCTGGCTGTCGCTGCTCAAGGTCGGTGCCATCGTCGCGATGATCCTTGCCGGCCTTGGCATCATGGCTTTCGGCTTAAGCCAGGTTGGCACCGGGCATGCGGTCGGTTTGAGCAACCTGGTCGAGCACGGCGGCTTCATGCCCAATGGCGTCGGCGGCTTGATCGCGTCCTTCGCGGTGGTCATGTTCGCCTTCGGCGGCATCGAAATCATCGGCGTCACCGCCGGTGAGGCCAACGACCCGCAACGGGTCATCCCCAGGGCCATCAATGCCGTGCCGTTGCGTATCCTGCTGTTCTACGTACTGACCCTGTTCGTGCTGATGTGCCTTTACCCGTGGCCGCAGATCGGCAGCGAAGGTAGCCCCTTCGTGCAGATATTCAGCAACCTGGGCATCGGATCGGCGGCGGCAGTGCTCAACGTCGTGGTGATTTCCGCTGCGGTTTCTGCCATCAACAGTGACATCTTCGGCGCGGGTCGCATGATGTACGGCCTGGCCCAGCAAGGCCATGCGCCACGCGGCTTCAGCCAGCTGTCCAGGCACGGAGTGCCGTGGATGACCGTGGTGGTGATGGGGGCTGCGCTGTTGATTGGCGTGGTGCTCAACTACCTGATCCCCGAGAACGTGTTTCTGCTGATCGCGTCCATCGCCACGTTCGCCACCGTGTGGGTGTGGTTGATGATCCTGGTTACCCAGGTTGCCATGCGCCGCAGCATGAGCCGCGAGGAAGCGGCCCGGCTCAAGTTCCCGGTACCGTTCTGGCCCTACGGCCCGGCCATGGCCATTGCGTTCATGGTGTTCATCTTTGGCGTGCTCGGTTACTTCCCCGATACACAGGCAGCGTTGCTTGTCGGTGTGATCTGGGTGGTGTTCCTGGTTGCGTCCTACCTGTTGTGGTGCAAACCGCGGGCAGGGCAGGGCGAGGTGGCCCAGGCAGCGGCCGAGCTGCATCGCTAGTTCAGGAGATTGCATATGAGAACCCTCTGGCAGCACTGCCATGTGGCAACCATGGTGGACGGCCGTTACTCGATCATCGAGGACGCAGCGATCGTTACCAGCGGCGGCGTGATCGAATGGCTCGGCCCACGTAGCGAAATGCGGCCGGTCGAGGCGCAACGTACGGTTGACCTGGGCAATGCCTGGGTCACCCCCGGGATGATCGACTGCCACACCCACGCCGTGTTCGGTGGCAACCGCAGTGGCGAGTTCGAGCAGCGCTTGCAGGGTGTAGGTTATGCCGAAATCGCTGCGCAAGGCGGGGGCATCGCCAGTACCGTGCGGGCCACCCGCGCGGCCAGCGAGGATGAGCTGTTCGCCAGTGCCCGCGAGCGGGTACAGGCGCTGATGCGCGATGGTGTAACCACAATCGAAATCAAGTCCGGCTACGGCCTGGACCTGGCCAACGAGCGCAAGATGCTGCGTGTGGCCAGGCGCCTGGCCGACGAATTGCCGGTTGCTGTGCGCGCTACCTGCCTGGCCGCCCACGCCTTGCCGCCGGAATATGCCGGTCGCGCCGACGACTACATTGCGCATATCTGCGACCAGATGCTGCCTGCACTCGCCGCCGAGGGGTTGGTGGACGCCGTGGACGCGTTTTGCGAGCACCTGGCGTTTTCCCCGGCGCAGGTCGAGCGGGTGTTCATCAAGGCCCGCGAACTGGGCTTGCCGGTCAAGCTGCACGCCGAGCAGCTCTCGTCGCTGCACGGCTCCAGCCTGGCAGCGCGCTACCAGGCGCTGTCGGCCGACCACCTGGAATTCATGACCGAGGAAGACGCCGTGGCCATGGCCGAGGCTGGCACTGTCGCCGTGCTGCTGCCCGGCGCGTTCTACTTCCTGCGCGAAACCCAACTGCCTCCAATGGACGCCTTGCGCCGCCACGGCGTGAGGATTGCCCTTGCCAGCGACCTCAATCCTGGCACATCGCCAGGTCTGTCGCTGCGGCTGATGCTGAACATGGGGTGCACGCTGTTTCGCATGACGCCGGAAGAAGCCCTGGCTGGCGTTACCATCCATGCCGCCACGGCGCTGGGCATGGGCGACACCCATGGTTCGCTGGAGGTCGGCAAGGTGGCGGACTTTGTCGCCTGGCAGATCGAGCGCCCCGCCGACCTGGCCTATTGGCTGGGCGGCGACCTGCCCAAGCGCGTGGTGCGCAAAGGCCATGAAATATCCCACTGAGCGAGGCGAGATGGACAAGGTACTGAGCTTCCACCAGGGCCGTTTGCCCCTGCTGATCAGCATGCCCCATGCGGGGCTCAAGCTGACCCCGGCCGTGCGCGACGGCCTGGTCGACGAGGCGCGCAGCCTGCCGGACACCGACTGGCATATCCCGCGCCTCTACGATTTCGCCCATGAGCTGGGGGCCAGTGTGGTGGCGGCGGAGTATTCGCGCTTCGTCATCGACCTTAACCGGCCGGATGACGACACGCCTTTGTACGCAGGTGCAACCACG
Organism: Pseudomonas sp. M2; assembly: GCF_015751845.1. Classification (NCBI taxonomy): domain Bacteria; kingdom Pseudomonadati; phylum Pseudomonadota; class Gammaproteobacteria; order Pseudomonadales; family Pseudomonadaceae; genus Pseudomonas; species Pseudomonas sp. M2. The sequence goes on along the minus strand of NZ_JADOUD010000001.1, from coordinate 1,943,012 downwards.
GGCCTGTATCCGGCCACACTGTTCGACGGTGCGCCGCTGTTCAAGCAGGGGCAGGCACCCTCTGCCGACGAACGGGCCACTTACCTGGAGCAGATCTGGCGGCCATACCACGCCACCATCGAGCGCGAACTGGCCCGCCTGCGTGAGCAGTTCGGCTACGCCCTTTTGTGGGACGCACACTCGATCCGTTCGCTGATCCCGCACCTGTTCGACGGCAAGCTGCCGGACTTCAACCTGGGTACCTTCAACGGTGCCAGTTGTGATCCTGAGCTGGCGCAGTGGCTGTCGGGCGTGTGTGCCGAGGCGCCGGGCTACAGGCATGTACTCAACGGGCGTTTCAAGGGCGGTCACATCACTCGCCACTATGGTAATCCGGGCAACCATGTCCATGCGGTACAACTGGAGCTGGCGCAGAGCACCTACATGGAGGAAACCGAGCCGTTCGCCTATCGTGCGGACCTGGCGCAACCGACTCAGGCAGTGTTGCGACGTTTGCTGGAAAGCGTGTTGGCCTGGGGCTTACGGCGCTACGGGAGTTGAGCGAAACGGGGCGGCCCGCGCACCGCGGCCGCCCTGCACGCTATTGCTTACTCGGTCGATGAGCGGGGTTTGCGATCAGGATCTGCAAAAGACGTAAGCTCGCGAATCAGGCGCAGCTCGCGCGCCTGTCTGTTGCGTTCCAGTGCCTGGAATTCGTCGCCCAGCGTAGCGATTGGCCTGTCAGGGTACTGATCCGGCAGTTCAAGTATCTGGGCCTGGTAGATATGCTCGATGTCTGCAAAACGTTCAGCATGGGCTTGGCGCAAGTGCTGGACCCACCTCTGGTTACCGGCGGCAAAATTCAGGAAATCCTCTCCCAACTCGCTGCGCTGCACTGCCAACTCCGCATACGCCAACTCGTCGATATTGGCATTGATGGCATAGCGCAGGGTGTCTTCGGGCTGGCCCAGCTCAAGCGGGGTATTGAGCTCACGGCGGTAGGTAAGGCGAACTTCCGCTTCGTCCCGGTTGGCAGCCTCGCTCTTGGCAATCTCATCCAGTGCTTGCAGGCGATACAGGCGCCGCAGTTCCCGATAAAGGTTGCCCTCGCTATCGGCCGTATCGATCTGCAGGCGCTGGTTGGCGATGTACAGTTCGATGTTCTGGAACACCAGCAGAGCGCCGTCGTGGCAGGTCTGGTCACCATTGTCCTGAACAAGTGCTTCGTTGGCCTGATGGTTGAACAGCGCAAGGTCGTCCAGGTTGACCACCGCACTGACCAGGACCTTGCGTACGCGCCCGCAGAATGAAACGCGGGTCTTGCCATTCTGGTATGGGGCCGAGTTGCGCAGACGGCCTACCAGCGCCAGAAGATTTTCGGCACCCCCCGATCGCTGCAAACTCTCCCAACTGTCCCTCAGGGCTTGGTTCTCGATGTCCGAGGCAAGCAGCCAGTTTTCCACGTTGGGGACATCGGCAGCTGGGTCCAGGAGGGGCAGGTGGTTATGACCGACTATCCCGCCGTCTCCCGATGACTCGCTCATGCTGTCTGACAGATCGATGCCAAAGGTGAAACTGTGCTGGCTGTTTGAAGATGCACGGGCACGCATGACCGCTTCGTCCGTCAGCGGATTGCTGAACAACAGAATCGAGCTGATGGGGAAATCGTTGTCCAGGTTGGCCAGTATGTGGGCCGGCAGTTCGGTAAGCCGGTTTTCGCTCAGGTCCAGCATCTCCAGTGGGAACAAGCTGTCTACCCAGGCCGGCCACTGCTCAAGGCCCATGCTGTTGAGGTCGAGTCGGCGAAGTGTTTGCAAGGCCTGAGGAGTGTGTGCGATCGCCCCCATTCGGTTGCCCGTGAGGTCCAGCGAGTTGAGGGTGGGTAAGCCGCCCAACGTGTTGATCACGTTCTGGTCGATCAGCAGGCCTGACTGGCGCAAGGCGATGTCCGTCAACCCCGGCAAGCGCAGAAGCGCAGAAGGCAGTGACTGCTCGGCTTGTCGGTAGTTGTCGATCGTCAGGCGCGTCACCCGTGGGAACCGGCTCAGCAATCCATCGAGCTGTGCCGTCGTACCATTGACGCGCTCAAGCGCAAGGTTATGCACCTGTGCGATGAAGAAGGCCGGCAAGCGTCTTGGAAAATGCGCCAGGGCAACATCATTCAGGCGTAAAGCCGCGCGTGTCAGCCCTGTTTCCTGGTAATGCCAGAACTCGTTCAGTGCCGCAGCGATACGGGTTCTGGCAGTCATTGCCGTTTGGCTGACTGGCGCGCTTGAGCTTGAGGCATTCACATAGTTATCGATGGCGTCGCGCAGTTGCTGGCGCTGCTGCAACTGGGCAGCCAGAAGCGTTCTGAACGCATCAGACTGGTCCATCTCAAAACGTGAGGCGCGGCCATCTTCGCTCAACATAACGCGGCGTATATCATCCTCGAAGAGCGGATTGCCCTGCATGGAAACCAGCGCGTGCTCGGCAATGTTGATTCGGTTATCCCGCAAAAGGTGCGGGAGGAGTCTGATCTGGTTGTTGCGCAGGCCAATGTGCCGAACCTGAGTCAGGGTGTTGTAGCCAACGCCCTCTGGCCAATGATCCAGTGCCATGTCGTCCAGGCCCAGGTAATCGAGTGTCAGTTCATTGAAGAGTGGGGGATGCTGCCCCGAAAATCGGTTACCGCTCAGGTCCAGTCGTCGCAGCCGTGTGAGCCCTGCCAGGCTGTCGATGTCTGTTGAGGACAGCGTGAGATTCTGGTTGGTCAGGCTCAGTGTTTCGAGGGCCGGTAGGCGCTGGGCAATCATGGGCAGGCTGAACTGGAATGCTGAAGGAGTTCCTTCAGGCCGGTAGGCGCGGCTGATCTCCAGCGATCTCAGGTTGGCAAACTGTCGGACCAGGCTGTCCAGTTGCGGACCGTGCTGGTTCCAGCCTTCATAATGTTCGGGTGATGTTTCAATCAATTGCAGGTCCGTGACGCTGGCGCTGAAGAAGTCCGGCAGTTCAAGAGGAAACTGCGCCAGGGATAGGCGCTCGAGACGAAGCGGGGCGATGGCTTCGCTGGTCGCCAGGAACGCACGCTCATACCAGTGCTGGGAGATGGCGTTCATCAACCGCTCCAGGCCATCGGTGCTCTGATGAGATCCTTGTGCGGCTTGTCGACGCCAGTCGTCCAGCCGGCTTTGCAGTCGGTCGCGTTGCTCCATCAGCCCGCTGAGCATCTCATCGATCTGAGCGCGGGTCAGGTTTCTGTTTTCCAGCGCGGCCATGATCTGCTCTGCGGGCCGTGGTACGGGAGTGTGTTGGCCGATCCGGCGTATGGAATTGAGCAGCGTCTGCCTTGAAGTGCTGCCAGCGCGGGGGCGGGTGCCGCCCAGCGGGTAGCCCAGCCGCCCATCTGCCAGGCGCATGGGCGAGCGAAAGCCCGGTGGCACGCCCTGCATGCCCAGCACCCGGCGCAATATCGCCCGTGGCAAGAGAGGCGCGTGTTGAATCCTGCTTCTGAGTGCGTGCATGTCCTCGACCGCCAGCGCCTGCCTTTGCTCGGCAGTGAGTACCTCGAACAGCGCCCCATGCAATGAACCGTGGACGCAAAGCTGATCGTCGGGGCGGGTACTGTCCATGACTACGTAACCTGCCCGGGCGCTGATGATCGACTTGCTTGCTGGCACCTCACTGGCGCCGATCTTGTCGATCTGGGCCGGCGAGTTCTGGCGCTGTTCGAGGGTGATGCCGACCTCGCTTGGCCAGCCAGGCAGTTGCTCGAGGGTGTGCAAGACCAGCACGTCGGTATCCCAGTTGCGTACACCTTCCAGATAAAGCCCTTCATAGGCGCGATTCAACCGTACCTGTTGCGCAAGGCAGCGGACTTCTTCGGCGAGCCGTCTGGGGACTTTGCCAGTGGTCAGCTCACCCTGTTCGAAGGTATTGGCATGGCGCAACAACTCCTCGGTGAGGGGTGCCGGAAGCCGCGGATAGCGAGCCTGGATGACATCGGCGCCGGGCACCTGAGGCGCGGGCAGCTGACGATAGCGCCTTTCGAAGGCTGCATGGAGTTGGTTGGGCTCGGCCAGCTCAGGCAGGTGCTTGAGTGTCTGGTAGAGTTTGAAGCGAGACAGGGTGTCTTCCAGTTGTGCGGGTAGCCGCTGGCTGTTGCAGAGCGCATGGCGCAGAACATCTTCCTGGGTACCACTCACCCGCAGTATGCGCAGGGCGGTTTCATCGTCGAAATGCGCGCCAAGGTGGCCGGCACGTCTGAATAATTGCAGTTCTGGCCATTGTTCGGGCCTTTCTGCCGGTAGCAACCAGGCGCCAGCACCGTTGTGGCGTAGCGGCGGTTCATGGCTCAGGGCCTTGGCGGGGTGCACCAGGCGGTACTCACCATTTTCAGATATCCGTTTGACCGAATAGGTGCTGTCTTCGACTGCCAGCCAGGTCTTTCCAGCATGGCGATACAGGCCGGATTCATCCGGCAGCAGGCCAGCCGGTAGCACGACGTCATGGGCGTACGGGCGGGCGTCTGGTCGCCACAGGCGGCTACTGCCATCTGGCATGAGCACGGGCTCGAGCTCTTCGATGAACGAGGGTGTTTCCACGGAAATCTTCTCGACGGCCGGCCTGCCGTCGGCCGCCCCTGTTGCTACGGCCACAGTGGTTAAGGCAACGTTCTCGACAATATCCATCAGGTAATCGAGCGCTTGCTCACCGTCGCCGTCAGCCCAGCTTTCGAGGCCCTCGAAAACCTCGTAGCTCAGCTGAATGAGCGACAGACCGAGCATCAACTGCCCCAAGCCCGGTACGACGAAGGCGCCAATGTTCAAGGCGCCAGAGGTCAGCTGGGTAAAATAGGCCCTGCGTTTTTCGGCGCTTTTCTGGTCTTCCTGGGCCGTGGAAACGGCATGGAACGAAGCATCGTCCATGCGTCGTTGGCGTTTCTGGCTGACCAGTTCGTTGGGTAGTGGCCGGTTGAAGGGCTGTAGCGTTACCGGTACCCAAGCCTGCGGGTCACGAATACGCCTGGCTTGTTCGCCCTGGTGCGCCGGCGCTGGCAGCAGCAGGGTCCAATCCAATGGTTGTAGACAGTCGCGCAGCTTTTCCATGAAGCGGCCACTGTCACGCGCCGGCACGCCTTGTCGCAGATGGCTGAGTTGCATTGCCCACAGCTGCTCGCGCAAGTGCGCCTGGACTTCATGAACGGTAGCGTGCACTTTCAGCGGGACCCCTGCGCCGGGCAGGTACGTTACCAGCACGTTCTTGTACGCAAGACGGGTTGCGTCGTAACTCAGAAGCAACTCTGGAGAGGGTACGAGGCCTATCATCAGCGCACCGGTCAGGGAGATGTCAAAGAGCTTGAGAAAGGCGCACCGCATGGGGCTTTGCAGGTAGTGCGCCTCGCCACCTCTGGCGAGCGTCAGCAGAGCCTCATACAAGGGCAGGTCGATCATGTTGCCCAGGTAAGCCCTGTGCAGCTCAAGGCAAAAGGCGCACTGCTCGGCGTTGCCGAGCGTCTCGATAACGCTTGCGCTCCCAACGTCGGTGCCAGGGTGATAAATGGCGTTGAGCAAAGCTTGATAGGTGCCGCCGATGTCCAAGTCGCGCACTAGCGAGGCGAAGGCCTGCGGGGCTATCTGAACCAGGTTTCCGGTGGGCAGGTGCGCCAGGAACTGGTTGTTGTCGAGTATCACGGACTCCAACGTTTGGCCATCGAGGCCGCCAGGCTGGGCTTCGGCAGCTTCAAAATTCTGCAAGGCGCAGTGCAGCAGGCTTTGGGTAGCCAGTTTGAATGCCCGCTGGGCAGTGGTGAGCGGGTCCCCAGTCATGTTGGCTTGGTAGGCTTCGGCTTTGCCGGCGTTGAACAGGTAGGTCCGGGTGACATCCAGCTCAAGATTGAAACGCTCCTTGATCGCCGAGCCCAGCCGCTCCCTGGCGAACGCCGCCAGGTCGGGAAGCAGGGCGAACAGTGCGCCAGCTTCGCTTTCGGCCTTGCGGTACGTTTCATATTCCTTGACCAGCCGGTGGGCGTCAGCCGGTTGCCTCTGGCAGGCTTCGGCGAACCAGGGTACCGGGGTGCTCACGGCGGCGCGCATGTGCTGATGGGTTTCAGGCGTGGCAGTGAGCATCCAGGCCGGGATCTTGCCCTCTATCAGGGCCTGGGGGTGAAAAGTGTCATCGCTTCGGGATGACCTTGCATCGGGAAGGTGCGTCATTTACTGGCCTCGCGTCATAAAGCAGCGAGGCTATCGAGCGCGGTGGCGGGCATGTGCATAACATGATCTACCCACAGACACATGCTCAAAGCGCAATTCAGGTTTATGATGCCCAACGGCAGACTTAATCCTCACACGGAGTGCGCAATGCAGACCCTCTACCCTCAGATCAAACCCTACGCCCGGCACGATCTGGCCGTGGAAGCGCCGCATGTGCTGTATGTCGATGAAAGCGGCTCGCCTGAAGGTCTGCCGGTGGTGTTCATTCACGGTGGCCCGGGCGCGGGTTGCGATGCCCAGAGCCGTTGCTATTTCGACCCCAACCTGTACCGCATCATCACGTTCGATCAGCGCGGTTGCGGCCGTTCCACCCCGCACGCAAGCCTGGAGAACAACACCACCTGGCACCTGGTCGAGGATCTGGAGCGCATTCGCGAGCACCTGGGCATCGACAAGTGGGTGCTGTTCGGCGGCTCCTGGGGCTCGACCCTGGCCCTGGCTTATGCCCAGACCCACCCCGAGCGGGTTCACGGCCTGATCCTGCGCGGCATCTTCCTGTGCCGCCCGCAAGAGATCGAGTGGTTCTATCAGGAGGGCGCCAGCCGCCTGTTCCCCGATTACTGGCAGGACTACATCGGGCCGATTCCGCCGGATGAGCGTAATGACCTGGTCAAGGCATTCCACAAGCGCCTGACCGGCAACGATCAGATCGCCCAGATGCATGCCGCCAAGGCCTGGTCCACCTGGGAGGGCCGCACTGCCACCCTGCGCCCCAATCCGCTGGTGATCGACCGCTTCTCCGAGCCGCAGCGGGCCTTGTCCATCGCTCGCATCGAATGCCACTACTTCATGAACAACGCGTTCCTTGCTCCCGACCAGTTGATCCGCGACATGCCCAAGATCGCCCACCTGCCGGCCGTGATCGTGCATGGCCGCTATGATGTGATCTGCCCGCTGGATAACGCCTGGGCGTTGCACCAGGCATGGCCCAACAGTGAGCTGAAGGTGATCCGCGACGCGGGCCATGCGGCGTCCGAGCCTGGGATCACCGATGCGCTGGTACGGGCAGCCGATCAGATGGCCCGTCGCCTGCTCGATTTGCCGCTGGAAGAAGCATGAAGGGGCTGCTGCAGCGTGTGCGCGGCGCGCGGGTAGAGGTGGCGGGTGAAATTGTCGGCGCCATCGACCAAGGCTTGTTGGTGCTGGTGGCGGTAGAGCCTGAAGATACCCGTGAACAGGCCGATAAGCTGTTGCACAAGTTGCTCAACTACCGCGTTTTCAGCGATGAGCAGGGCAAGATGAACCTGTCCCTCAAGGATGTGGGCGGCGGTTTGCTGCTGGTGTCCCAGTTCACCTTGGCAGCGGACACCCGCAGTGGCATGCGTCCGAGCTTTTCGACGGCTGCGCCGCCAGCGCTCGGTGCCGAACTGTTCGACTATCTTTTGCAGCAAGCCCAGGGCCAGCATGCAGATGTGGCAAGCGGCCGATTCGGTGCTGACATGCAGGTGCACCTGGTCAATGATGGCCCTGTGACTTTTCTGTTACAAATATGAAGGAAAAAACGGCCTTGGTTGCGCGAAACAAGGTGTTTTGTACGATAAATAGTTGATCCAGCCTGATGCGTTGTAACGCATCCTGCTGGATAATCGCGCGCTGTTAGGGCCTGCGTTCGCAGGTTCGTTTTACTCTGACTCGAGCATTGTCTGGAACCGTTTGGGGAATCATTACGCCCTCACGGGGTCCGAACAGTGCTCGCCAACCCGGCATTTGTCGCTGGCCGTTGGTTTCATGATCTGTTTTCGGCGAGGGTTGCTCGTGATTGTTAGTCCCCATAAAGCATCTAGAATCCCCGGCAATCGGCTGCGCAAGGCCCTGATGGCCAGTGCCGCACTGGTCGGCCTGATGAGCGCGGGCCAGCTGTGGGCATTCAATCTTGACGATGTTGCAGCCAAGGCAAAGGATCTCGCCGGCCAGAAGTACGAAGCACCGAAAAGCAATCTGCCGGCAGTCTTCCGCGACATGAAGTTCGCCGACTACCAGAAGATTCGCTTCCTGCAGGAAAAGGCCGAGTGGGCCAAGGACAAGACGCCGTTCAAGCTGTCCTTCTACCACCAGGGCATGCACTTCGACACGCCGGTGAAAATCAACGAAGTCACCGCCACCACCGTCGAGGAAATCAAGTACGACCCGAACCGTTTCGAGTTCGGCGACGTGCCCCACGACCCGGAAACCACCAAGAACCTGGGCTACGCCGGTTTCCGCGTGCTTTACCCGATCAACAAGGCCGACAAGCAGGATGAAATCATGACCCTGCTGGGGGCCAGTTATTTCCGTGTGGTCGGCAAAGGGCATGTGTACGGCCTGTCGGCCCGTGGCCTGGCCATCGACACCGCGCTGCCGTCGGGCGAAGAGTTCCCGCGGTTCACCGAATTCTGGGTCGAGAAACCCAAGCCGGCCGACAAGCACCTGGTGATCTACGCCTTGCTGGATTCGCCGCGCTCAACCGGTGCCTACAAGCTGATCCTGCGCCCGGGCAACGATACCGTGGTCGATGTGCAGTCCCGCGTGTTCCTGCGTGACCACGTCAGCCGTCTGGGCATCGCGCCGCTGACCAGCATGTACCTGTTCGGCCCTAACCAGCCCTCCAAGGTCATGAACTATCGCCCGGCCCTGCATGACTCCGAAGGCCTGTCGATCCACGCCGGTAACGGCGAGTGGCTGTGGCGCCCGCTGAACAACCCCAAACACCTGTCGGTGAGCAACTTCAGCGTCGAGAACCCGCGCGGTTTCGGCCTGATGCAGCGTCATCGCGATTTCAAGGATTACGAAGACCTCGACGACAACTACCAGAAGCGTCCGAGCGCCTGGATCGAGCCTAAGGGCGACTGGGGCAAAGGCACCGTCGATCTGGTCGAGATCCCGACTGCCGACGAAACCAACGACAATATCGTTGCCTTCTGGAGCCCAGAAACCCTGCCGGAGCCGGGCAAGCCGTTCGAGTACGACTACCGCATGCACTGGACCATCGACGAGTCGCGTTTCCAGGCCCAGGAGCTGGGTTCGGTTACCCAGACCATGCGTTCCACCGGTGACGTCAAGCAGTCCAACCTGATCCGTCAACCAGACGGTAGCGTAGCGTTCCTGGTCGACTTCGCCGGCCCGGCCTTGGCCGCCCTGCCGGAAGACGCCGCGGTACGCAGCCAGATCAGCGTCGGCGACAACGCAGAAGTGGTCGAGAACAATCTGCGCTATAACCCAGAGACCAAGGGCTGGCGCCTGACTTTGCGGTTGAAGATCAAGGAAGCCAAGAAGGCTACCGAGATGCGGGCCGCACTGGTCAGCGATGTTCCGGTCGAAGCAGCCAAGCCTGCCGAAGAAACCAAACACGACAAGACCGCAGCCAAGCATGGCAAGGCTGAAAAAGCCGCCAAGGCCGAGCAACCTGCCAAGGCCGAACAACCTGCCGCCGATGCGGCATCCACCAACGGGACCCCGGCCACCACCGAAAAAGTGCTGACCGAGACCTGGAGCTATCAGTTGCCTGCCGATGAGTAACTCAAGCGCAAGGCCGGAATCGCTTGGCGAGTACCTGGCCCACCTCCCACTGAGCGATGAGCAGCGCGCGGAACTCGCCAGTTGCACCTCGTTCAGTGAGTTGCACCAACGCCTGGCGGGCAATGCGACCGCCACCACCACTGAGGCCGTGCAGGCCTCGGTGGGCCCGCGCCTGACTTTAGGCAGCGCGGCCGAACTGGAAGATGCCCAGATGCTTGGCGTCGACGGCAGCGGCCGGCTTTGCCTGAAGATCGCACCGCCGATCAAGCGTACCCGGGTCGTGCCCGAGCCATGGCGCACCAATGTGCTGATCCGCATGTGGCGGCGCATGACCGGCCGCCCCAACGCGCCGCAGCCGCCAAAGCGCGAGTTGCCGCTGGCGCGCTGGCGCACGGTCGGCTCGATTCGCCGCTATATCCTGCTGACCCTCATGATCGGCCAGACGCTCGTCGCCGGCTGGTACATGAAGGGCATCCTGCCTTACCAGGGCTGGTCGTTCGTCGACCTCGACGAAGTGGTCAACCAGCCGTTGTGGGATACCGTAGTGCAGGTCTGGCCGTACGCGTTGCAAACGTCCATCCTGATCCTCTTCGGCATCCTCTTCTGCTGGGTGTCGGCGGGCTTCTGGACGGCGCTGATGGGCTTCCTCGAGTTGCTCACCGGCCGCGACAAATACCGTATCTCCGGCAGCAGTGCCGGCAGCGAGCCGATCGCTCCTGAAGCACGTACCGCGCTGGTGATGCCTATTTGCAACGAAGACGTGCCGCGCGTGTTCGCAGGGCTGCGGGCGACCTTCGAGTCGGTCGCCGCCAGCGGCAACCTCGACCGTTTCGATTTTTTCGTGCTCAGCGATACCAACGACACTGACATTGCCGTGGCCGAGCAACAGGCCTGGCTGGACGTGTGCCGCGAGACCAAAGGCTTCGGCCGCATCTTCTATCGCCGCCGCCGCCGCCGCGTGAAGCGCAAGAGCGGCAACCTCGACGACTTCTGCCGTCGCTGGGGTGGCGAATACAAGTACATGGTCGTGCTCGACGCCGACAGCGTCATGAGTGGCGAGTGCCTGAGCAGCCTGGTACGCCTGATGGAGGCCAATCCGGACGCTGGCATCATCCAGACCGCGCCCAAAGCGTCGGGTATGGACACGCTGTATGCGCGCATGCAGCAGTTCGCCACCCGCGTGTACGGCCCGCTGTTCACCGCCGGCCTGCACTTCTGGCAACTGGGCGAGTCGCACTACTGGGGCCACAACGCGATCATTCGCATGAAGCCTTTCATCGAGCACTGCGCCCTGGCGCCGTTGCCTGGCAAGGGCGCTTTCGCCGGCGCGATCCTTTCCCACGACTTCGTCGAAGCGGCGCTGATGCGCCGTGCCGGCTGGGGCGTGTGGATTGCCTATGACCTGCCGGGCAGCTATGAAGAGCTGCCGCCGAACCTGCTCGACGAGCTCAAGCGCGACCGCCGCTGGTGCCACGGCAACCTGATGAACTTCCGCCTGTTCCTGGTCAAGGGCATGCACCCGGTGCACCGTGCGGTGTTCCTCACGGGCGTGATGTCTTACCTGTCGGCGCCGCTGTGGTTCTTCTTCCTGGTGCTGTCGACCGCGCTGCTGGCAACCAACACGCTGATGGAGCCGCAATACTTCATCGAGCCGTACCAGCTCTACCCGCTGTGGCCGCAGTGGCACCCGGAGAAGGCCGTCGCGCTGTTCTCCACCACCATCGTGCTGCTGTTCTTGCCCAAGCTGCTCAGTATCATCCTGATCTGGGCCAAGGGCGCGGTCGAGTTCGGCGGGCGGTTCAAGGTCACCTTGTCGATGCTGATGGAGATGCTGTTCTCCATGCTGCTGGCGCCAGTGCGGATGATCTTCCACACCCGCTTCGTGCTGGCCGCATTCCTCGGCTGGGCTGCGACCTGGAACTCGCCGCAGCGTGACGACGACTCCACCCCGTGGAGCGAGGCGGTACGTCGCCACGGCCCGCAAACCCTGTTGGGTATTGCCTGGGCGGCGCTGGTGGCGTGGCTGAACCCAAGCTTCCTGTGGTGGCTGGCGCCGATCGTTGGTTCGCTGGTGCTGTCGATCCCCGTTTCGGTGATCTCCAGCCGCACACGCCTGGGCCTGGCGGCCAAGGACGAGAAGCTGTTCCTGATCCCTGAGGAGTACGCAACGCCCCAGGAGCTGCTCGCCACCGACCAGTACACCCACGAGAACCGCTGGCATGCCCTGCACGACGGCTTCGTCCGCGCTGTGGTCGACCCTCGGCAGAACGCCTTGGCCTGTGCCATGGCCACTGCCCGTCATGGCCAGGCAGCACCGATCGAGGCGATGCGCGCCGAGCGCCTTGCCAAGGCGATCGAGGTCGGGCCCAAAGGGCTGGACCTGGGTACTCGCCTTGCCTTGCTGAGCGACCCGGTCGCCTTGGCGCGTCTGCATGCACAGGTATGGGCCGAGCACAATGCCGCCTGGATCGACGTGTGGCGTGCATCGATCAACAACGACCCACATTCGCCGTTGTTGCCGTTGCACCCGGCGGACGAGGCGCAACCTAGCCTGGTTGGCGCCTGACCGACTCTGGGGCCGCTATGCGGCCCTTTCGCCGGCTTGCCGGCGACAGGGTTTTCCAATCTTTCTCATCCCCTCGGATTTTGGCCAACAAAGTCCCCCCCGGCTCTAGGTCCCAGGGCCGCCATGCGTTAGCATCCCTCTCCGATAAGCCATGCCGGCCGGTACGGCCGTGCCAACAATAAGATTCGCTACTTTTCTTGCTAGGGGACTTGGTGATGATGAAGAAATACCTTTCGCGGCTGCTGGTCGGCGTCACGGCGCTGGTCGCGGTGGCCTCGGCCCAGGCCGGTGCCATCGACGACGCGGTCAAGCGCGGTACCTTGCGGGTGGGCATGGACCCGACCTACATGCCGTTCCAGATGACCAACAAGCGCGGCGAAATCATCGGCTTCGAAGTCGATATTCTCAAAGCCATGGCCAAATCCATGGGCGTCAAGCTGGAGACCGTCTCCACCGCCTATGACGGCATCATCCCGGCCCTGCTGACCGACAAGTTCGACATGATCGGCAGCGGCATGACCCTGACCCAGGAACGCAACCTGCGCCTGAACTTCAGCGAACCGTTCATCGTGGTTGGCCAGACCCTGCTGATCCGCAAGGATCTGGCTGGCGAGATCAAGTCGTACAAAGACCTGAACAACGAGAAGTACCGCATCACCTCCAAGCTCGGTACCACCGGCGAGATGGTCGCCAAGAAGCTGATCGCCAAGGCCACGTACCATGGCTACGACAATGAGCAGGAAGCGGTGATGGACGTGGTCAACGGCAAGGCTGATGCCTTTGTCTACGATGCGCCGTACAACGTGGTGGCGGTCGACAAGGCCGGTGCCGGCAAGCTGCTGTTCCTCGACGAGCCCTTCACCTACGAGCCGCTGGCATTCGGCTTGAAGAAGGGCGATTACGACAGCATCAACTTCATCAACAACTTCCTGCACCAGATCAAGCATGACGGGACCTACGATCGTATCCACGACAAGTGGTTCAAGAACAAGGACTGGCTGAAGGAAATGGAATAAGAAGTAGCTTCAAGCCGCAAGCTGCAAGCTGCAAGAGGAGGTGGGCCAATACGCGGGCTGCTTTTCCTTGCAGCTTGTGGCTTGCGGCTTGCCGCTTTCTGGAGTAACCCCGTGATCAAACACAAGAAAGCCCAATGGCCCTGGCATGCGCTGACGGCGCTGGTCCTGGTGGGCCTGGCGATCAGCCTGTACCTGGCCACCTCGATGATTTCCTACGAGTGGCGCTGGAACCGCGTACCACAATACTTTGCCTACAAGGCCGAGGACGTGCAGCGTGCCAGCGATTACGGCACGGTGCAGGACATCGTCGTCTCCGGCGATAACGCCCGCGTTACGCTCAAGGATGAGAACGGCGGTGAGCAGGTGCTCGATGTGGCCAAGGACAGCCTGCAACTGAGCCGCGGTGACGATTTGGCCGAAGGTGATCAGGTCGGCGTCACCCGTCACTGGGCTGCTGGCCCACTGGCCTGGGGCCTGTGGACCACATTGTGGATCTCGGTAGTGTCCGGGGCGCTGGGCCTGGTGATCGGCCTGTTTGCCGGGTTGTGCCGGTTGTCGAACAACCCGACCCTGCGCGACCTGTCGACCGTCTATGTCGAACTGGTGCGCGGCACGCCGCTGCTGGTGCAGATATTCATCTTCTACTTCTTCATCGGTACCGTGCTCAACCTGTCCCGTGAGTTCGCCGGGGTGGCAGCGCTGGCGCTGTTCACCGGTGCTTACGTGGCCGAGATCGTGCGGGCCGGCGTGCAGTCGATCGCCAAGGGGCAGAATGAGGCGGCCCGCTCGCTCGGGCTTAACGCCAGCCAGTCGATGCGCCACGTGATCCTGCCGCAGGCGTTCAAACGCGTACTGCCTCCGCTGGCCGGGCAGTTCATCAGCCTGGTCAAGGACACCTCGCTGGTCTCGGTGATCGCCATCACCGAACTGACCAAGAGCGGCCGTGAGGCCATCACCACTTCGTTCTCGACATTCGAGATCTGGTTCTGCGTGGCAGGCCTGTACCTGCTGATCAACCTGCCGCTGTCGCATCTGGCCAGCCGGCTCGAGCGGAGGCTTGCGCAAAGTGATTGAAGTCCGTGACCTTTTGAAAGTGTTCGACACCCGAGGCCAGGTAGTGCGTGCGGTGGACAACGTCACCACCCAGGTGGCCAAGGGTGAAGTGGTCGTGGTGCTTGGCCCGTCGGGGTCCGGCAAGTCGACCTTCCTGCGCTGCCTCAACGGCCTGGAGCATTTCGACGAGGGCCATGTGGCCATCAACGGGCTGCGGTTGGAAGACCCGAAAACCGACATCAACGCCTACCGCCGCGAAGTCGGCATGGTGTTCCAGCATTTCAACCTGTTCCCGCACATGACGGTGCTGGAAAACCTGTGCCTGGCGCAGAAGGTCGTGCGCAAGCGTGGCAAGGCAGAGCGTGAGGCCAAGGCGCGGGCGTTGCTGGAAAAGGTGGGTATCTCGGAGAAGGCCAATGAGTACCCCTCGCGGCTTTCCGGTGGTCAGCAGCAACGGGTGGCGATTGCCCGTGCGCTGGCGATGGAACCCAAGGTGATGCTGTTCGACGAGCCGACCTCCGCGCTCGACCCGGAAATGGTCGGTGAAGTGCTGGACGTGATGAAGACACTGGCCCAGGAAGGCATGACCATGGTCTGCGTGACCCATGAAATGGGTTTTGCCCGCGAAGTGGCCGACCGCGTGCTGTTCTTCGATCACGGCAAGTTGCTGGAGGATTCGGCGCCTGCGGCGTTCTTTGCCTCGCCGAAGGATCCGCGGGCGCAAGCGTTCCTGCGCCAAGTGCTCTGAAAGCAGCTGCAAGCTAAAGCCGGGCGGTGATGGGCGGCCCATAGCGTTCGGCTTTAGCTTGTGGCTTGAAGCTTTCAGAGGCTGAAACGCCCGACCATACCTCGCAGCTGCTGGCCCAGCTGCTCCAGCTCGCCGCTTGAAGCTGCCGTTTGTTCACTGGCCGCACTGGTCTGGTCTGACGCATCGCGCACGCTGATCACACTGCGGTTTATCTGTTCGGCCACCACACTCTGTTGCTCGCTGGCCGTGGCAATCTGCTGGTTCATGCCCTGGATGCTCGACACCGTATCGGTGATCTGGCTCAAGGCATCCCCGGCCTTGCGGCTCAGCTCGACACTTTGTTCGGTCAGGCGCTTGCTGTTGTCGAGCAGGCTGGTCACCTCGTCGGTGCCGTTGTGCAAGCTTTCGATCAATTGCTCGATCTCCTCCGTGGACTGCTGTGTACGCTGCGCCAAGCCGCGCACTTCGTCAGCCACCACGGCAAAACCACGGCCGGCCTCACCTGCTCGGGCAGCCTCGATGGCAGCGTTGAGCGCCAACAGGTTGGTTTGCTCGGAGACCGACTTGATCACATCGAGAATGCTGCCAATGCGCTGGCTTTCGCCCGCCAGATGCTGCATAGCTGCCAGGCAGTCGTCCATTTGCCTGGCCAGTTGCTCGATACGGCCAATGGCTTCAGTCACCACCTCATCGCCCTGCTGGGCCTGCTGGTCGGCGTTGGTTGCCGCCAATGAAGCTTGTTCGGCGTTTTGCGCGACTTCCTGGACCGTGGCGCTCATCTGGTTCATGGCAGTGGCGACCTGATCGGTTTCCTCACGTTGCTGGCTGATGCGCAGCTTGGTGTCCTCGCTGCTGGCAGCCAGTTGTGTGGCGGCCTGAGACAAATGGCCAACACCTTGATCGATACCGCCGATCAGCTTGCGCAGGCTCAGGGTCATTTCCTGCATGCTGGCCTGCAGCTGGCCCATTTCGTCACGACGACCCACAGGCTCCACCTGGCTCAGGTCACCCCGGGCGATGCGCGCTGCCACCGCCAGGGTCTGGCGTAGCGGCTGGGTGATCTGCAAGGTGATCAGCCAGCCGGCTGCTACGCCCACCAGCAAGGCCAGTACCGCAACGCTGGTCAACAGCGAGCGGGCGGCCAGTGCTTCGCTGTCGCGCTGCTCGACCTTCCTTTCACCCAACTCCAGGCTCACAGCACGCAGTTCGTTGCCCATCTGCTCCATTTCGCTTTGCAACTGCTCGACAATCAGGGCGGCGCTTCGATACTGACCGAGGGTGGCTCGGTACTTGCCCAGCTCGACGCCAGGCTGCTCCATCACTGCCCGCGGCAGGCCCAAGGGGGTAAGAGCCTTGATCAGTTGTTCGAGGCTTTTGTCGGCGGCGTCCAGTGCAACCTCGCCGACCTTGGCGTAGTCCTCTAGCGGTGAGAAAGTGTAGGCCGGCACGAGGCTTTGCTGATTGGCCCCGTCTACGTGGCGGCTGAGGGTGTCCATCAGCCCCAGTAGGCCACCTTGTTGGGTATCGGCGGGCATTTTCAGCAATGCCTGGGTCTCGAGCTCATCAATGACGGCGTTGAGTTTTTGTTCCTGCGCCTGCATGGCCTCGCGCAGGGCACGTCGGCTTTCGACGGTACGCTGCAAGCTGGCAAAGTTGTCGTTCAGCCGCTGCAGCAGTTGCAGCTTCTGGGTGAGTATCTGGCGTGACTCGTCGACACTACTGCGTTGTTGCAGTGTCGTCAGCATGCCGTCGAGCTGTTGCAGGATGCTGCTTATCTGCGCCTTGCTGGCATCATCGGCCAGCACCCTATAGGTAATGCGCTCGGCACGCAGATCCTTGACCAGATCATTGATCCGGCCAATTTCGCTGAGCTGTTCCGAGCGGGTAATGGCGCCGTCCAGAGCGCGCCAGCCACTGACCGCGGTGGCCAAGGTTAGCAGCAGCACTACGGCGAAACCCAAGGCGAGCTTGGCGCCGACACTGATGTTGCCAATCCTGCGGTTGAGGTAGCTGAACATGGCAAGTCTCCATCCAGTTGAGTGGGTAAGCCACGCTGGCGCTTTGCCGGCATGGCACTCCTGCCCATCGGCGGATGGCTTGTAGGACTTGACCTGAAAATAAGGTAGGAAACTTCAGTAGCGCATGTAGGAATTAGTACCAGCCCTGTCGGCAGCTCGTTTGCGACAGGGCTGGCGTGTGCTTAAAGCCTGAAACGGCCAACCAGGTTCTGCAGGTGTGTGCCCAGCCGCGCAAGCTCGACACTGGAGCTGGCCGTCTCCTCACTCGCCGCCGAAGTCTGGTCGGAGATATCCCGCACATTGATCACGCTGCGGTTGATCTCCTCGGCGGTCGCACTCTGCTGTTCGGCGGCCGTGGCGATCTGCTGGTTCATCGCCTGGATCGACGACACGGTTCGGGTGATGGTCTCCAGCGAAGTGCCGGCGCGGCGGGTCAGCTCGACGCTGCTGTCGGTGAGCTGGCGGCTGGCGTCCATCACGCTGGCCACTCGCTGCGTTCCGCTTTGCAAACCGGCAATCAGCTCTTCGATCTCTTCGGTGGACTGCTGGGTACGCTGCGCCAGGCTGCGCACTTCGTCGGCGACCACGGCAAAGCCACGGCCGGCCTCACCGGCCCGCGCCGCTTCGATGGCCGCATTGAGGGCCAGCAGGTTGGTTTGCTGGGCCACCGACTTGATCACATCCAGCACGCTGCCGATCTTGTCGCTTTCGGCCTTGAGCTGGTTCATCGCCTCGCTGGAGTTGACCACTTCACCGGCCAGGCGCTCGATTTGCGCCACCGCTTCGCTGACAACCCGATCACCTTCACGCGCCTGCTGATCCGCCATGAGGGCCGCCTCCGAGGCTTGCTCAGCATTGCGTGCCACTTCATGCACGGTGGCCGCCATTTCGTTCATGGCAGTGGCCACCTGGTCGGTTTCGACCTTTTGGTTGTTGACCCCGGCGCTGGTCTGCTCGGTTACCGCCGAAAGCTCTTCGGCGGCGCTGGCTATCTGCGTGACACCGTCACCGATACCACCGATCAGTTCGCGCAGGCCTTGGGTCATGCGCTGCATGCTGGCCTGCAACTGCCCCAGCTCGTCGCGGCGGTTTGCCAGAAGGTCCTGGCGCAGGTCGCCGTTGGCCACGCGCTCGGCGGCGGCCAGTGTCTGGCGCAGCGGGACGATGATCTGCCGAGTGATGGCCCAGGCCGCGAGCAGGCCCAGTACCAACGCCAGTGCCGTGGCAGAGGCAAGCAAGGTTTTTGCCTTGCGCGAGCCTGCATCGCGGACTTCGGTCTGTGAAACCGTCATCTTCTGGCTGTTATCCATCAGCACGGTGCCTTGATCAGTCATCACCTGCAGGGCCTGATCACTGGCCGATTGCGCGCTACCGAACTGGTTGACCGCATCGCGGTAAGCGGCGAGGGCCGACATCGAGTCATCGAGGCTGGCGGCATATTCGGCGGGCAGCTTGGCCGGTAGCGCCTTGAGGTTGGTCATGGCCTGGTCGATGGCGTTGAGCGCAGTCTGCTGGTAGTTCGCTTCGCCACTGTAGGTGTAGCCGCGCACCTGGAAGCGTGCTTGCTGTAGCAGGGCACTGACCTCTACCGTGCTCTGGTAGGGCGTGATATCGCCGGCTTGCAGCAGGCGCTCTTGCACCCTGCTGATAAGCTCGGCTGCCTTGTCGGCACTGTCACCCAGTGCGCTTCGGCTGGCTTCGCGTCGTTGCCCGGCCTGCTTGAGGTCGGCGAAAGCTTGCTGATATTTGCGCACCGCCTCCTGCTGTTGCTGCAGGCGCTGATGATCGACGGGTTGCTCGATCTGGCCGAGCATGAGGCTGATCTGGCGGTCGAGGCCAGCGAGGGCTTTTTCCAGTTCGCCGATCGCCGCTTCGTTGCGATCGCGCTGGTAATGCTGACGCGCGATGCGCAGTTCCTGGGTGCCCTGGCTGATGACCGAGATATTGCCCAGCTTGTCACCACGGTCGATGATGCTGTTCATGCCTTGCCAGCCAGTGAAGGTGATGGCCAGAGTCAGTAACAGTACCAGGCCAAAGCCCAGCCCCAGTTTGCGATTGACGCTCACATTTCCCAGCGTTTCGGTAACCCATCGGAACATGTTCGACTCCCCGGTAAACTTGGCAGCACGGATTATTGTTGTGTTGCCTAGGCATCGGCCTGCGCCGGGGAAACTTGATGGGAAAATCCTGACCCGTTTGTCAGAAAATCCTTGAAAGCAAGGCTGTTACGGCGGTTTCCACACGCAGGATGCGGTCACCCAACTGCACTGGCGCGAGCCCTGCTTTGCCCAGCAACTCGACTTCGTAGGGGATCCAGCCGCCCTCGGGGCCAATGGCCAGTGTCACCGGGCCTTCGACGGCGCGCGGGCACGCGGGGTAGGGGCCGGGGTGGCCAACCAGGCCCAGGGTGCCGTCGGCGATGGCAGGCAGGCGGTCTTCGACGAACGGTTTGAAGCGTTTTTCGATGACCACCTCGGGCAGCACCGTGTCGCGGGCCTGTTCCAGGCCCAGTATCAGGTTGTCGCGGATGCTCTCGGGGTTGAGGAACGGCGTCTGCCAGAAGCTTTTTTCGACCTTGTAGCTGTTGACCAGGATCAACCGCTGTACGCCCAGTGTGGCGACGGTCTGGAACAGCCTGCGCAGCATTTTTGGCCGCGGCACGGCCAGCACCAGGGTCAGCGGCAGCTTGGCCGGCGGCGGCTGGTCGAAGCCGACTTCAAGCTCGGCTTCGTGCTGTGCCAGACGTACCACGGTGGCGGTGCCCATCAGGCCATTGATGCGGCCCACGCGCAGGCTGTCGCCCACCACCACGCGGTGAATCTCCTGCATATGGGTGAAGCGCCGATCGGCAAGGACGACGCGGTCGGCCGACACGAAGTCGGCCTCTTCAAGAAGCAACAGATTCACGGCTGGGTCGCTGGTGGCTGGTCGTTGGGGTCGTTTGCCGTGTCATCTTCAGCGTGGCTGCGCTTGCGGATCAGGCTGCCACACAGCACGCCGATCTCGAACAGCAGCCACATGGGCACGGCGAGCAAGGTCTGCGAGAAGATGTCGGGCGGGGTCAGGATCATGCCGACCACGAAGCAGCCGATGATCACGTAGGGGCGGATTTTCTTCAGGTATTGCACGTCTACCACGCCGATCCACACCAGCAGCACCACCGCTACCGGGATCTCGAAGGCAACACCGAAGGCGAAGAACAGCGTCATGACGAAGTCCAGATAACTGGAAATGTCGGTCATCATCGACACGCCTTCCGGCGTGGCGCTGGCGAAGAAGCCGAAGATCAGCGGGAACACCAGGAAGTAGGCGAAGGCCATGCCGGCATAGAACAGGAAGATGCTCGACACCAGCAGCGGAATGGCGATGCGCTTTTCGTGGCGATACAGGCCAGGCGCGATAAAACCCCAGATCTGCTGCAGGATGAACGGGATCGCCAGGAACAGCGAAACGATCATGGTCAGCTTGAACGGCGTCAGGAACGGCGAGGCCACGTCGGTGGCGATCATCGTGGCGTTGGCCGGCAGGTGTTCGCGCAGTGGCGCCGAGACCAGGGTGTAGATCTGCTGGGCGAAGGAGAACAGCCCGGCAAAAATCAGGAAGATGGCAGCCACGCAGCGCAGCAGGCGGGTGCGCAGTTCGGTCAGGTGCGAGACCAGCGGCATGGGCTGGTCGTCTTGCGGTTTTTCGCTCATGGGGCTCGCGGCGGTTGAGGCTGTTCGGGCTGCTCAGGCGCAGGCGCCGGCGCTACCGGTGCCGATGTTGGCGTGGCGGCGGGCTGCTCGGTGGCCACAGCGGCGGGTGGCTGGGCAGGCGGCGTCAGCGGGTTGAGGATGCGCTTGGCTTCCTGTTCCATTTGCAGGATGTGCTCGTTGTGCAACTGTCGGCGGATGTCATCGGCACCGATTTCGCGCTCGACTTCCATCTTGATCGAATTGAAGCTGCGCTTGAGCCGGCCGATCCACAGCCCTGCAGTGCGCGCGGCGCCGGGCAGGCGCTCGGGGCCGAGCACCAGCAGCGCGACGAGGCCGACGAGCAGTAACTCGCTGAAACTCATGCCGAACATGGTTCAGTCTTTCCGCTGCGGCTCTTGGACCGGTTGCGCCTGGCCCTCGATGGTGTGGCCCTGTGGCTGTTGTGCGGTGTTCTGCACCGGCGGTACCGGCTGGGCAGGCGGTGGGGTCTGCTCGGCGGGTTTGCTTTCTTCTTCGTTCATGGCTTTGCGGAAGCCCTTGATCGATTCGCCAAGGTCACTGCCGAAGTTCTTCAGCTTCTTGGTGCCGAACACCAGGACGACGACGACCAGCAGGACGATCCAGTGTTTCCAGTCAAAAATACCCATGGTGCTCTCCTAGAATGCTATTTGGTCAGGCCGAGGGCTCGCGAGCGGCCTTTTCATCGTGCCCGGACAGGCCGAAGCGGCGTTCCAGTTCATCGAGCACGGCTTGTGGGTGCTGGCCCAGTGCACTGAGCATGACCAGGCTATGAAACCACAGGTCGGCGGTTTCATAGATGACATCACTGCAATCCTTGCTGACCTCTGCGTCCTTGGCAGCAATGATGGTCTCTACGGACTCTTCGCCGAGCTTTTCGAGGATCTTGTTCAGGCCCTTGTGGTACAGGCTGGCCACGTAGGAGCTGTCGGGGGCCGCGTGCTTGCGTTCTTCGAGCACTTCGGCCAGGCGGTTGAGGGTGTCGCTCATGTCAGTGTCCTGCGTTGTAGATGGCATGCGGGTCTTTCAACACCGGATCGACGGTTTTCCACTGGCCGTCTTCGAAGACGCGGTAGAAGCAGCTTTCACGGCCGGTATGGCAGGCGATATGGCCCAGTTGCTCGACCATCAGGATGATCACGTCGGCATCACAGTCCAGGCGCATTTCGTGCAGCTTCTGCACATGCCCCGATTCCTCGCCCTTGCGCCACAGCTTGCCACGCGAGCGCGACCAGTAGATGGCGCGTTGCTCGGCGGCAGTGAGGGCCAGCGATTCGCGGTTCATCCAGGCCATCATCAGCACGCGTCCGGTCTTGTGGTCCTGGGCGATCGCCGGTACCAGGCCGTCGCTGCTCCACTTGATCTCGTCCAGCCACTCTTTCATCGTCGACTCCAAAACCGGGCCCGCTCCTGTACCGGGCCCTTTGCGCTAGTGTGCCAGCCAGCAGCGCGGCTGGCTATTGGCGCACGATCAGGTAAAGGCCTGCGGCCAGCATCAGCCAAGCCGGCCAGGCGGCCGGGGCGGCGAGGCTGGCGGCCTCGGCGGCGCCGGCGGCCAGCACCGCACCGCCACCCAGCAGGCCGGCACCGAGCAGGCGCAGTGCCCAGCGGTCGCCCTGGCGGCGCCGCTCCGGCAGTTGCGGGTCGTGCAGGTGCGGCTGGGAAAGACGTTCGAGCAGGTCGCGGGTCATGCCGGCCAGGTGCGGCAGCTGTTCGGCCTGGCTGTACAGGTTGCCGAACATGGCCTTGGGGCTGTAACGCTCGCGCATCCAGCGTTCCAGGAACGGTTTGGCGGTACTCCACAGGTCAAGGTCGGGGTACAGCTGGCGGCCCAGGCCCTCGATGTTGAGCAGGGTCTTCTGCAGCAGCACCAACTGCGGCTGGACTTCCATGTTGAAGCGCCGGGCAGTCTGGAACAGGCGCATCAGCACTTGGCCGAAGGAAATGTCCTTGAGCGGTTTTTCGAAGATCGGCTCGCACACGGTACGGATGGCCGCTTCGAATTCATTGACCTTGGTGTGCGCCGGTACCCACCCCGAGTCGATGTGCAGCTCGGCGACACGGCGGTAGTCGCGCTTGAAGAAGGCGATCAGGTTGCGTGCCAGGTAGTCCTGGTCTTCGGCGGTGAGGCTGCCGACGATGCCGCAGTCGATGGCGATGTATTGCGGGCTCCACGGCTTGACCGTGCTGACGAAGATATTGCCGGGGTGCATGTCGGCATGGAAGAAACTGTGGCGGAACACCTGGGTGAAAAACACCTCCACACCGCGCTCGGCCAGCAGTTTCATGTCGGTGCGCTGGTCGGCCAGGGTGGCCATGTCGGTCACCGGCACGCCGTAGATGCGCTCCATCACCAGCACCTTGGGGCGGCACAGGTCCCAGTAGACCTGGGGCACGTACATCAGCTCCGAGCCTTCGAAGTTGCGCCGCAGCTGGCTGGCGTTGGCCGCCTCGCGGAGCAGGTCGAGTTCGTCGTAGATGGTTTTTTCGTAGTCGCCGACGATTTCCACCGGGTGCAGGCGGCGGGCATCGGCTGAAGCCCGCTCGGCGCCTTTTGCGATCAGGAACAGCCAGGCAAGGTCCTGGGCGATCACTGGCTTGAGGCCCGGGCGTACTACCTTGACCACCACTTCCTCGCCGGTCTTCAGGCGCGCGGCATGCACCTGGGCCACCGAGGCCGAGGCCAGCGGCTCGACGTCGAAGCGGCTGAACACCTCACCCACCTTGGCGCCAAGCTGGCTTTCGATCAGCGCCACGGCCTGTTTCGGGTCGAACGGCGGTACGCGGTCCTGCAGCAGCATCAGCTCGTCGGCGATGTCGGTGGGCAGCAGGTCGCGGCGGGTGGACAGCAACTGGCCGAATTTGATGAAGATCGGCCCCAGGTCCTGAAGCGCCAGGCGCAGGCGGGCTCCCCGGCTGAGTTCGGAGGGTGTGCGAGGCAACCAGCGCCATGGCATCAGCAGGCGCAGGCTGCGCAGCCACCACGGCAGCGGCAGGTCGAAGAGCAGGTCATCGAGGCGGTAGCGGATCACCACGCGCTGGATGCGAAAGAGACGACGGACGGCGAGCAGCTTCATGCGTTATCGCTGGTATCAAGGGATCGGGAGAGGCGCTGCAGGCGCGCCTCGAGGCGTTCTAGATCGACCTTCAGGGTATCGAGCTCGCTGAAGGCGGCTTCGGCTTCGCGCTTGCCTACCAGGGTGCGCGACTCTTCGGCCAGGTACTCGGACAGGTTCTGGCTGAAGCGTGCCAGGCCTTGGCGGGTCCAGCGTGCACGCAGGCGCACGTGGCCGGCGAGCAGCGAGGTGGCGACCGGGCCGAGCCAGCGTTGCAGTTCGTGTTCCCAGTCCAGCTCCAGGTCTTGCAACACACCGAACAGGTCGAGCAGCACGGCACTGTCGCCATGCAGCTCGACCTGAGGGCTATGCAGCACGGCCGTCTTGTCCTTGGCCACGGCCAGTTGCAGCAGGCTCCCGGCTGGCGCGCGCAGGCTGCAGTCGACCTCGCCTTGCCAGTGGGCGGCAAGCATCAGGCCCTCTTCATCGGGCAGGATGAACACTTGCAGGGCCGGCTGGCGACAATCGATTTCGATGACCTTGCCTTCCAGCGCGCCCAGCCGCGGCAATGCCGTGCTGTCCATGCGCAGGACGCGGTTCAGGCCATGTTCGACGCTGGCGAGCAGCCCTGCCAGCAACATCAGGGCTTGATTCCCCGGTGCACGGCGACGATGCCGCTGGTCATGTTGTGGTAGGTGACCCGGTCGAAACCGGCATCGACCATCATGGCCTTGAGGGTTTCCTGGTCGGGGTGCATGCGGATCGATTCGGCGAGGTAGCGGTAGCTCTCGGAGTCATTGGTGATCAGCTTGCCGGCCAGGGGCATGAAGGCGAACGAGTAGGCGTCGTAGGCCTTGGACATCAGCTTGTTGGTCGGCTTGGAGAACTCCAGGATCAACAGGCGCCCGCCCGGCTTGAGCACGCGCAGCATCGAGCGGATGGCTTCGTCCTTGTGGGTGACGTTGCGCAGGCCGAAGGCGATGGTCACGCAGTCGAAGTGGTTGTCCGGGAATGGCAGTTTCTCGGCATCGGCCTGGACGAATTCGATGTTGCCGGCAACGCCACGGTCGAGCAGGCGGTCGCGGCCGACCTTGAGCATCGAGTCGTTGATGTCGGCGAGCACCACTTGGCCGGTAGGGCCGACCAGGCGCGAGAACTTGGCTGCCAGATCACCCGTGCCGCCGGCGATGTCCAGCACCCGATTGCCGCTACGCACACCTGACAGCTCGATGGTGAAGCGCTTCCACAGGCGGTGCATGCCGCCGGAAAGCACGTCGTTCATCAGGTCGTACTTGGCAGCCACCGAGTGGAACACTTCGGCGACTTTCTTCGCCTTCTGGCTCTCGGGCACATCCTGGTAACCGAAATGGGTGGTGGGTTCGGCGTGTTCGCCTTTGCGCTGGTCGTTCATATCGCTTCACCGGAAAAAATTATCGCCATTCTAGGGCGAACGGGCGCATTTGTCTTGGCGGGGTGTACCGTGCGGCAGGGGCGGGCATAATGCCGATTATGTCTTCATATCCAGGAACACCCGCATGACCCAGATCAGCGTCGAACGCAAACACTCCCTCGGTCGCGAGGCCGCCCGTGCCAAGGCCCAAGCGCTGGTGGACAAACTGAGCCAGGAATACGACCTCAAGGCCACCTGGAACGGTGACCGTGTGGACGTCGCCCGCAGCGGCGCCAACGGCAGCGTACATATTGGCGAGGACAGCATCCGTGTCGAATTGAAGTTGGGCATGATGCTGTCGATGATGAGCGGCACCATCAAGAGTGAGATCGAGCGGGCGCTGGACAAGGCTCTGGTCTGAAAGCTGCAGCTGCTCTTAGGGTGAAGATTCTAATTTCACTCATTACCTTATGCTCAAGCCCAGCCTCCATGGGCGGTTTCTCCCTCCACTCATGAGCATGAGGTATAGAGCATGGCCAAAGTGAATGTGAAGAAAAAGGATGACGCCCAAAGCACGCTGGGCGAGGTGCGCGGCTACGCGCGCAAGATCTGGCTGGCAGGCATCGGCGCTTACGCCCGTGTTGGCCAGGAGGGTTCGGACTACTTTCAGGAGCTGGTAAAAGCCGGTGAAGGGGTCGAGAAACGTGGCAAGAAGCGCATCGACAAAGAACTCGATGCCGCCAACACCCAGATCGACGAAGCGAGCGAAGAAGTCAGCCGCGTACGTGGCAAGGTCGAAGTTCAACTCGACAAGATCGAGAAGGCTTTCGACGCGCGGGTCGGTCGCGCCTTGAATCGCCTCGGCATTCCGTCTAAACATGACGTTGAGGCGTTGTCCATCAAGCTTGAACAGCTGCATGAGCTGCTTGAGCGCGTCGCGCACAAACCATAAGGAGAGCAGGATGGCTGGCAAGAAGAATTCCGACAAAGACGGCAGCTCCTGGGTCGGCGGGGTCGAGAAGTACTCCCGCAAGATCTGGCTGGCAGGGCTGGGTATCTATTCGAAGATCGACCAGGACGGCCCGAAGCTGTTCGACTCGCTGGTGAAAGATGGCGAGAAGGCCGAGAAGCAGGCGAAGAAAACCGCCGAGGATGTCGCCGATAACGCCAAGGCCTCGACCACTTCGCGTGTGTCCGGCGTGAAAGATCGCGCACTGGGCAAGTGGAGCGAGCTCGAAGAAGCCTTCGACAAACGCCTGAACAGCGCCATTTCGCGCCTCGGTGTGCCAAGCCGGAACGAGATCAAGGCCCTGCACCAGCAGGTCGATAGCCTGACCAAGCAGATCGAGAAGCTGACCGGCGCCTCGGTCACACCGGTCTCCTCGCGCGCTGCTGCAGCCAAACCGGCAGCCAGCAAGACTGCGGCCAAACCGCTGGCCAAGGCAGCAGCGAAGCCTGCGGCGAAAACCGCGGCGGCAAAACCTGCGGCCAAGACTGCTGCGGCCAAGCCAGCAGCGAAACCTGCAGCCAAGCCGGTTGCCGCCAAGCCTGCAGCCAAACCCGCTGCGGCGAAGAAGCCCGCCGTGAAAAAAGCGCCGGCCAAACCCGCCGCCGCCAAACCGGCAGCCCCAGCGGCCAGCGCCACACCGGCCGCTACCGCAGCGCCGTCGCCAAGCGCGGCACCGGCCAGCAGCGCGCCGTCGGCACCGGTGAGCGCTGAAGCCTGACACCGGGTTGCCCTCATCGTCGGCAAGCCGGCTCCCACAGGTACCCCGCTGGTTTCAATGCCAGCAGGGTAGGTGTGGGGCCGGCTTGCCGGCGATGGGGCCAGCTCCAGCACCTTGTAAGCTATCTACCCCTCCAGATACCGCACCGCCAACTGCTCCGCCGCCTCCCGCGCAGGCGCCTGCAGATGCGGCGCCACCAGCATCATCACCTGGTACACCACGATCCCTACATCCCCCTCGCGCCCCAGTACCCGCTGGTAATCCAGCGAAAACATGAGCGTCAGGGTGATCTGCTCCACCAGTTGCCCCAGTGCCTGCGTCTCACTGACCACCTGGCCCTGGCCCTTGAGGCTGGCCAGCAATGCCGCCAGTGTGCGCTTGAGCGCATTGATCAGGCTGCGCATGCCCCGCGCCAGCTTGGGCAGGCGACCGGTCAGGTTCGACAGGTCCTGGAACAGGAAGCGGTACTGGGCCATGCGTTCGACAATCAGGTGCAGAAACAGCCAGTAGTCCTCGGCATCCAGGCGCACTTCCAGCGGCGGGTCCAGCAGCGGCACAAGCGCTTCTTCGAAGCGCTCGAACAGGCCGATTATCAAAGGCTCTTTGCCGTGGAAGTGGTAATACAGGTTGCCAGGGCTGATCCCTAGCTCGTTGGCAATCTCAAGGGTCGAAACGTTGGGCTCGCCCTGCTGGTTGAACAGCTGCAGGGCGCATTCGAGAATACGGTCGCGGGTCTTCATCCAGTCGTTGTGCTCATCGGGTCAGGACATAGGTGCCTGGCGCGGGGCCCAGCGGTGGGTAGGTTGCGTTGCCCAGCTCCACCCGCGGCGCCTTGAGCGGGCCGGAACGTGGGGTTATCCATTCCAGCCACAGGGGCCACCAGCTGCCGTCGTTGCGCTTGGCATCGTGGAACCAGGCCCGCGGGTCGCTCGATAGCCTGGGGTTGTCCAGGTAGTAGGCCTTGGGGTTTCCGGGCGGGTTGATGATGCTCTGGATGTGCCCGCTGTTGGCCAGCACGAACCGTCGCTCGCCGCCCAACAGCAGGGCCGAACGGTACACGGCATCCCATGGGGTGATGTGGTCATTGCTGCCGGCCACGGTAAAGCTGTCGAGGTTGACCTGCTTGAGGTCGATGGGCGTGCCGCAGACTTCCAGCCCGGCGGGGTGGGTGAGCGGGTTGAGCTTGAAGAAGTCCAGCAGTTCGCCATGCAGGGCAGCGGGCAGTCGCGTGCTGTCGGCGTTCCAGTAGAGAATGTCGAAAGCAGGGGGCGTTTTGCCCAGCAGGTAATTGTTGACCCAGTAGTTCCAGATCAGGTCGTTGGGCCGCATCCAGGCGAAGATCCGCGCCACTTCGCTGCCATCCAGTACCCCGCGCTGGTAAGAGCGGCGCTTGGCCGCTTCGATGGTCTGCTCGTCGGCGAACAGGCTGGCGGGGCTGTCAAACTTGCTGTCGAGCAAGCTGACCAGGTAGGTGGCGCTGCGCACCCGGCGCAGTTGGTGCTTGGCTTGCAGGTGGCCCTGCAGCGCGGCCATGGTCAGGCCGCCGGCGCAGGCCCCCATCAGGTTGGGGTCGCGGTTGCCGCTGATGCTGCGGCAGGCGTTGAGCGCCTCTTCAAGTGCCTCAACGTAGCTGGACAGGCCCCATTCGCGGTGGCGCGGGTCGGGGTTGCGCCAGCTGACCATGAACACCTGCAAACCGTTCTTGAGCATGTACTGGACGAAGCTGTTGTTCGCCTGCATGTCGAAGATATAGAACTTGTTGATCTGGGGCGGCACCACCAGCAAGGGCCGAGCGTGCTGTTTTTCACTCATCGGCTTGTACTGGATCAGCTCCAGCATCTCGTTGCGAAACACCACAGCGCCCGGGGTGGCGGCCAGGTTGCCGCCCACCTCGAAGGCGCGCTCGTCCACCTGGCGCGGCAGGCCGTCGTTGTGGCGCAGGTCATCGAGCAGGTGGGCCACGCCGCGCACCAGGCTCTGCCCGCCGGTATTGAGCAGTTCCTTGACCGCCAACGGATTGAGCAACGAGTTGCTCGGTGCCAGGGCGTCGTTGATCTGGTTGAACAGGAAATGCGCGCGGGCCCGGTCATCGTCGTCCAGGTGGCTTTCATCGATCCACAGGCGGGTCTGCTTCTGCCAGGCCAGATAGGCCTGCAGGCCACGGCGGTAAAACGGGTTCTGGCTCCATGTAGGATCGCTGAAGCGCGCGTCCCGCGGGCTTGGCGAATAGGGTGTGTCGCCGAGCATCACGCGCCCCAGCTGGCCGCTCAGGGCGAGCAGGTGGCGTGCGGTATGCAACGGGTTGAGCAAGCCATGGCGGCCAACATTGCGCAGCGTGGAAATCAGGTCGCGGCCGCGCAGGCCGACGATCGCGTTCTGTGCGTTCATGCTCATGGCGGGGAGCGTTGTCGTTCCTTTGGCCGGTTTGTCTTTCATGGCAGCACTCCTTCGTCAGGCCACGGTCGGGACAGAACAACAGCAAACAGCACCCTAGCCGCCGGAGGCCGGGCGGGGGTGCATGACCGCGCGCTGACGTTCTTGCTCGAGGAACTTCATGATGATCGGGGCGACGGCCTCAGCCCGGGTGATCAGGAACAGATGACCGTCGTCGATAATATGTAGCTGGGCATTGGGAATTCGCCAGGCCAGCAAGCGCATGTTGATCAGTGGGATCAGCGGATCGTCGTCGCCGGCCAGCACCAGGGTGGGCTGCTGGATCTTGTGCAGCCAGTGGATGCTGGTCCAGCCCAGCCCGGCGAACAACTGCCAGTAGTAGCCCAGCTTGCCGCCGGAGCGCACCTTGGAGGCATGGTGCATGGCAAGGTCAGGGTTGCGGCGAAAGGCGCCGCCATAGATCAGCGGAGCGATGCGGATCACATGTGAGGGCTGGATGTAACGCCGAGGGCTGGCCATGTTCCACAGTACTTTCGGCTTGCCCGGCACCATCACTGCACCGGCGGCGGTAGCGGCCAGCACCAATTTCTTGCAGCGTTCCGGATAGTCATGGGCGAACTGCTGGGCCAGGGCGCCGCCCCAGGACACCCCGATCACGTTGACCTGGCCGTAGTCCAGGTAGTCGAGCATGCGTGCGGTCAGCTTGGCCAGGCCGGGGAAGCGATAGGGGTGGCGGGGGGTGGAGGAGCCACCCACGCCTGGCACGTCGAAGGCAATGACTTCGAGGTCCGGGTCCAGCGCTTCGATGAACGGGAACACCAGCTCCAGGTTGGCGCCGATGCCATTGAAGATCAGCAGCGGCGTCAGGTGCGGCTTGCCTGGGCGCACGGCAGTGCGGATGGACTGGTCGTCCAGCTCGACGGTCCGGAATATGTAGTGTGACGACATGCGCATGACTCTGTGGTGAATGAAGCGCCGTGGCCTGCCGGTGGGCAGCCACGGCGTTACAACTCAACGTTCGTGAACGTAAGTTCCCGGTGCGGCTTCACCTGCGGCATAGGCACGGTTGCCCAGGCGGGCCGGCGCCTTTTTCAGGTCGCCGGCGCGCTCGCTCAGCCATGCCTGCCAATACAGCCACCAGGAGTCGGCATGCTTGTCTGCGTTCTCTTGCCAGGCCAATGCGTCGCCGGGGCGGTCCGCGCCAGTCAGGAAACGCGCCTTGGGGTTGCCCGGCGGGTTGAGGATGCTCTGGATGTGGCCGCTGTTGGACAGGACAAACTCGATCTTGCCGCCAAACAGGTGCGCCGAGCGGTAGCACGACTGCCACGGGGTAATATGGTCGGCGGTGCCGGCCACACTGAAGATGTCGCACTTGACCTTTTTCAGGTCGATGGCGGTCCCGCACACTTCCAGTGCATCGGCGCGGGTCAACGGGTTGTTCTTGAACATTTCGATCAGGTCGCCGTGGAAGGCCGCCGGCAGGCGCGTGGTGTCGTTGTTCCAGAACAGGATGTCGAATACGGGCGGCTCGTTGCCGAGCAGGTAGTTGTTGACCCAGTAGTTCCAGATCAGGTCGTTGGGGCGCATCCAGGCGAACACTTTGGCCATGTCGCTGCCTTCGAGCACGCCGGCCTGGTAGGAGTGGCGCTTGGCCGACTCCAGAGTCTGCTCGTCGACGAACAATGCCACCTGGGTATCCAGGGTGGTGTCCAGCACGCTGACCAGCAGGGTCAGCGCATTCACCTTCTTCTCGCCCAGCGCGGCGTAGTGGCCAACCAGTGCGGTGCAGGTGATGCCGCCGGAGCAGGCACCGAGCATGTTCAGGTCCTTGCTGCCGGTAATCGCCAGGACCGCGTCGACCGCTTCCTTGAGTGCGTCGATGTAGGTCGACAGGCCCCACTCACGCTGGGCTTTGGTCGGGTTGCGCCAACTGATGATGAAGGTCTGCTGATGCGAGCGCAGGCAGAAGCGCGCCAAGCTTTTCTCAGGGCTCAGGTCGAAGACGTAGAACTTGTTGATCTGTGGCGGCACCACCAGCAAAGGGCGGGCGTGCACCTGCTCGGTGATTGGGCTGTACTGGATCAGCTCCAGCACGTCATTGCGGTACACCACGGCGCCTTCGCTGGTACCGAGGTTCTTGCCCACTTCAAAGGCGTCCATGTTGACCTGGCTGGGCATGCCACCGTTGTTGACCACGTCCTTGGCCAGGTTGGACAGGCCGTCGAGCAGGCTCTTGCCGCCGGTTTCGAAGAAGCGTTTGACCGCCGCCGGGTTGGACAGGGTATTGGTCGGCGCCATGGCTTCGGTCATCAGGTTGATGACGAATTGCCCGCGGCTGATGTCCTGGGGCGACAGGTCGCTGTTGCCGATCCAGTCCTGCAGCTCCTTGCGCCAGGCCAGATAGGTTTGCAGGTAGCGGCGGTACAGCGGGTTCTTGCTCCAGGCCGGGTCCTGGAAGCGACGGTCGTCGCCCTCGGGGGCCAGGCTGGACTTGCCCAGCAGCACGTTTTTCAGCTCCAGGCCGAAATGTGCCACGTGTTTGGCGCTGTGCAGCGGCTGGCGCACGGCCTGGCGCAGCACGGTACGCGCAGAGCTCAGCAGGTCCTTGCGGCGGATGCCGATGACCGGGTTCAGGCCCAGGGTGTTGTCCGAGGCTTGCCGCTGCAACTCATCGTTGTTCTTGTTACTCATCTACGACGCTCCGTTGTCCTGAGACGAGTACCGGTTTGCTGTGGCGCATGCACAGTCGACAGCCCGGTACTGCTACTCGGGTGACCAGTGATAAGGAACAGCGGTGCTGCGGGCCGGATGCAATCGGCGATGAGCTGCGGGGGAATCTGCGTGTGAAGACAGCCTGCTTTCGCTCGCGACCTCTACATACCGGCCATGCCCTGACTGCCTTCAAAGCAATGCAGGGAACTTGCCAGCTCCATTGGTTACCCGACTTTCATGTAATGCGCAAGACAGCCCTTGAATGAGCTGTCTGTAGGGCATTCAAGCAGATGAGATTAGAAAATGCGCTCTAAAGCGTGGAAGGCTTGAGCTAGAGCATCAGTTTGACCACTGTTTCGGCAGGATCGCGGGATTTGCCGGCCTTGTGCAACTCATCGAGGTACTCGGCCCAGAGTTGTTCCTGACGCAGGCACAGCTGCTCCAGGTATTCCCAGGTGAACAGCCCGCTGTCATGGCCGTCGTCGAAGGTCAGTTTCAGTGCATATTGGCCAGCGGGCTCAAGGCCGCTGAGGCCGACATTGATCTTGCCGAATTGCAGGATGGGGTTGCCGTGGCCCTGGACCTCGGCGGAGGGGGAGTGCACGCGCAGGAATTCGGCGGGCAGGTGGTAGGCCTCGTCGGGACCGTAGGTGAGGCTGAGTGTCCTGGAGGCTTTGTGCAGGTTGATGGCGGTTGGCATGCGGGCCATGGTCTGAATCTCTTCTGAGCGACAAGCTTCAAGCTTCAAGCTTCAAGCTTCAAGCTGCAAGAAGTGATATTAGAGCCACCATGGAAAGATCATGTGAGCGCAGTGCTGCAAGCGACGCCAAACAGCTTGTCGCTTGCAGCTTGCAGCTCGCCGCTTAAAGGATGTAGCGCGACAGGTCTTCGTTCTGGGCCAGCTCACCCAGATGGCCGTTCACGTACGCTGCGTCGATCTGGATCGGTGCTTCATCATGTGCACTGGCCAGGTCGCCGGCACTGAACGACACCTCTTCGAGCAGGCGCTCGAGCAGGGTGTGCAGGCGGCGGGCACCGATGTTCTCGGTCTTCTCGTTGACCTGGAAGGCGATCTCGGCCAGGCGCTTGATACCGTCTGCCTTGAACTCGATGTTCAGGCCTTCGGTCTTGAGCAGCTCGCGGTACTGCTCGGTCAGCGAAGCGTGCGGCTCTTGCAGGATGCGCTCGAAGTCTTCCGGGGTCAGCGCCTTGAGCTCCACGCGGATCGGCAGGCGGCCTTGCAGTTCAGGGACCAGGTCGCTCGGCTTGCTCAGGTGGAACGCGCCGGAGGCGATGAACAGGATGTGGTCGGTCTTGACCATGCCCAGCTTGGTGTTGACGGTGCAGCCTTCGATCAGTGGCAGCAGGTCGCGCTGCACGCCTTCACGGGACACATCAGCGCCGCCGACGTTGCCACGCTTGGCCACCTTGTCGATTTCGTCGATGAATACGATGCCGTGCTGTTCGACCGCTTCCAGGGCCTTTGCCTTCAAGTCATCATCGTTGACCAGGCGGCTCGCTTCTTCGTCGCGAACCATCTTCAGCGCTTCTTTGACCTTGAGCTTGCGCGCCTTGCGCTTGCCCTTGCCCATGTTGGCGAACAGGCTCTGCAGCTGGTTGGTCATCTCTTCCATGCCGGGCGGCGCGGCGATTTCGACGCCAACGGCGTCGGCCACCTCGATTTCGATTTCCTTGTCGTCCAGTTGGCCTTCACGCAGGCGCTTGCGGAACAGCTGGCGGGTATTGGAGTCGCTGCTGGTCTGCGCGGCTTCCTCGCTGAAGCTGGTGACCCGGGCCTGCGGCAGCAGGGCGTCGAGAATACGGTCTTCGGCGGCATCTTCGGCGCGGTGGCGCACGCGGATGATCTCTTGCTCGCGCAGCATCTTCATCGCGGCGTCGGCCAGGTCGCGGATGATCGACTCGACATCGCGGCCAACGTAGCCCACCTCGGTGAACTTGGTCGCTTCGACCTTGAGGAATGGTGCGTTGGCCAGCTTGGCCAGGCGGCGGGCAATTTCGGTCTTGCCGACGCCGGTGGGGCCGATCATCAGAATGTTTTTAGGCGTCACCTCGGCGCGCAGCTCGGCTGGCAGCTGCATCCGCCGCCAGCGGTTGCGCAGGGCGATGGCCACGGCGCGCTTGGCGTCGTCCTGGCCGATGATGTGGCGGTTGAGTTCGTGGACGATCTCGCGGGGGGTCATGGACATGATGAAAATGGTCCTCGAGCAGAATGAGTCAGCGTGGAAAAGCCCCGTCACCGGGACGGGGCGCCAGAACAGCTGATCACTCGGCCAGGTCCTGCTCCTCGATGGTCAGGTTGTGGTTGGTGAACACGCAGATGTCTCCGGCGATGTTCAGTGCGGTTTCGGCGATTTCGCGGGCCGAGAGGTCAGTCTTGTTCAGCAGGGCGCGGGCCGCGGCCTGGGCGTAGGCGCCGCCGGAGCCCATGGCGATCAGGCCGTCTTCTGGCTCGACCACGTCACCGTTGCCGGTGATGATCAGCGATGCGTCCTTGTTGGCCACGGCCAGCATGGCCTCCAGGCGGCTCAGGGAGCGGTCGGTACGCCATTCTTTGGCCAGCTCGACGGCGGCCCGCACCAAATGGCCGGAGTGTTTCTGCAGTTGAGCTTCGAAGCGCTCGAACAGGGTGAACGCGTCGGCGGTGGCGCCGGCGAAACCGGCGATGACCTCACCGTTGTACAGGCGACGTACCTTTTTGGCGTTGCCTTTCATGACGGTGTTGCCGAGAGATACCTGGCCGTCGCCGCCCATGACGACTTTGCCGTGACGGCGGACAGAAACGATGGTGGTCAAGGGGAGAGTCTCCACGCAGCGGGGCAAAATTGCCTGATGCAGACTCATATGGGGGTTGGGGGAAGGATTTCAACCGAGGGGGATGAATGGTTGCTATCAGCCTGTGCGGGGCGCGGTTGCTGTAGGAGCGGCCTTGTGTCGCGAAAGGGCCGCAAAGCGGCCCCAAGATCCCGGAACTATTCGGAAATTCCCGGGGCTGCTTCGCACCCCTTTCGCGACACAAGGCCGCTCCTACAGCGAGCGTTGTGCTTACTCAGCCCTCGTGGCAGACGTGCCCGTCGACCACGGTGTAACGCACCGCGCCGGGCAGGCAGTGGCCGATGAACGGGCAGTTGTCGCCGCGCGAGTACCATTGTTCGCCGGCAACCGTCGAGGCCTTGGCATCGAACAGCACCAGGTCTGCCGTACCACCCAACTTCAGTTCACCCGCCGGCAGGCGCATGGCAGCCGCCGGGCCGCTGGTCAGGCGGGCGAGCAGGGTCGGCAGGTCGAGCAGGCCGTCTTCCACCAGCGTCATGGCCAATGGCAGCAGCAGTTCGACGCTGCTGATACCGGGCTCGGTGGCACCGAACGGGGCCAGCTTGGCATCGCGCTCGTGCGGCTGGTGATGGCTGGAGATCGCCTGGATCACGCCCGATCTGACCGCTTCGCGCAGGCCATCGCGGTCGGCGGCGCTACGCAGTGGCGGCTGCACGTGGTAGAGGCTTGAGAACTCCCGCAGCGACTCGTCGGTGAGGATCAGCTGGTACAACGCCACATCGGCGGTCACTGGCAGGCCGAGTTGTTGGGCCTGGGCGATCAGCCGCGCGCCACGGGCGCTGGTGATCTGGGTGAAGTGCGCACGTACGCCGGCCTGCTCGACCAGCAGCAGGTTGCGCGCCAGGGCCACGGTCTCTGCGGTTTCCGGAATGCCGGGCAGGCCGAGGAAACTGGCCATCGCGCCTTCATGGGCCAGGCCGCCCTGGGCCAGGTCGCGGTCCTGGGAGTGGAAGACCACGGTCAGGTCGAAGGTGGCAGCGTATTCCAGGGCACGGGCCAGGGTACGGTTGTTGGGGATTTCTTTCAGGCCGTTGCCGAAGGCTACGCAACCGGTGTCACGCAGGGCGACCAGTTCGGCCAGTTGCTCGCCTTCCAGGCCCTTGGTCAGGGCGCCGATGGGGTAGACCTTGCTGTTGCCGGCTTCGCGGGCGCGGTCGAGGATCAGCTCGGCCACTGCCGAGGTATCGAGCACCGGCTTGGTCTGCGGTGGGCAGCACAGGCTGGTGACGCCTCCGGCCACGGCGGCGCGGGTTTCACTGGCAATGGTGCCCTTGCGGCTGTAACCCGGCTCGCGCAGCGATACACCGAGGTCGACCAGGCCGGGTGCGGCGATCAGGCCATCTGCCTGGATTGTACGGCTGGCGCTGAAGCCAGCCGGGGCCGCGCCGATGGCGGCAATGCGGCCACCGTCCAGGTGCAGGTCGGTGACGTGGTCCAGGCCACTCTTGGGGTCGATGACCCGGGCGCCAAGAATGCTGAGGGTCACTGGGCGTTCTCCTGGTCGAGTTGACGTTGCGTGTTCTGCCCGCTCATGGCCATGGACAGCACCGCCATGCGCACGGCGATGCCGTAGGTGACCTGGTTGAGGATCACCGAATGCTTACCGTCGGCCACCGCCGACTCGATCTCCACGCCGCGGTTGATCGGCCCCGGGTGCATGACGATGGCGTCCGGCTTGGCGCCAGCAAGGCGCGCGGTGGTCAGGCCGAACAGGCGGTAGAACTC
The DNA here is from genome assembly GCF_015751845.1 of Pseudomonas sp. M2. NCBI lineage: Bacteria > Pseudomonadati > Pseudomonadota > Gammaproteobacteria > Pseudomonadales > Pseudomonadaceae > Pseudomonas > Pseudomonas sp. M2. The sequence continues at coordinate 1,906,313 of NZ_JADOUD010000001.1, read as the reverse complement.
ACCCTCGCTGGGCAGCAGGCCGCCGGCCATGCGTTCACGCTGCAGGCGCAGCATGATCACCACATCGACGTCCTTCAGCCCTTCTGTGAGGTCGGTGTAGACCTTCACGCCGTACTGCTCGATACCAATCGGGATCAAGGTTTTCGGGCCGATCACGCGGATGTCCGGGCAGCCCAGCGCCTTGAGCGCGAGCATGTCGGAGCGGGCCACACGCGAGTGCAGGATATCGCCGACGATCGCCACGGACAGGTTCTCGAAGCTGCCTTTGTGGCGGCGGATGGTCAGCATGTCGAGCATGCCTTGGGTCGGGTGCGCATGGCGGCCGTCACCGCCGTTGATCACCGCGACATCCGGGCATACATGCTCGGCGATGAAGTGCGCGGCACCCGAGTCGGAGTGGCGCACGACGAACATGTCGGCGGCCATGGCTTCGAGGTTGCGCAGGGTGTCGAACAGGGTTTCGCCCTTGCTGGTCGAGGAGGTCGACACATTCAGGCTGATCACGTCGGCCGACAGGCGCTGGGCGGCCAGTTCGAAGGTGGTGCGGGTGCGGGTCGAGTTCTCGAAGAACACGTTGCACACGGTCTTGCCGCGCAGCAACGGGACTTTCTTGACGGCCCGTGCGCCGACTTCGAGGAACGAGTCGGCGGTGTCGAGGATCTCGGTGAGCAGTTCGCGGGGCAAACCGTCGAGCGAGAGAAAGTGGCGCAGCTGGCCCTGATCATTGAGCTGCAGCGGGCGCTTGGCGTCGATTGGCGTCATCGCGAGTGGACTCTTAAAGGGCGGAAGCGGTGGCGAGGTCCTGGCGCTCGAGTGCGAGCGGTGCGGGGCCGGTCAATTTTACCCGTTCATGGGCCGCCAGCGACAGGGTGGCACCCAGCACGTTGGGGCGGATCGGCAGTTCGCCGGCGTCCAGGTCAAGCAGGCAGACCAGGGTCACGCTGGCCGGGCGGCCGTAATCGAACAGTTCGTTGAGCGCGGCGCGAATGGTGCGGCCGCTCATCAGCACGTCGTCGATCAGGACCAGGTGCTGGCCTTCGACCTCGAACGGCAGCTCTGACGGGCGCACTTGAGGGTGCAGGCCGTTCTGGCTGAAATCGTCGCGGTAGAACGACACGTCCAGGGTGCCCAGCGGGCTGGCATCGGCCAGTTCCTGCTGCAGGGCCTGGGCTACCCAGACGCCGCCGGTGCGGATGCCGATGTAACGCGGCTCGGTGATGCCGCGGCGGGCGAGATGGGCGCGAAGGTCGACAGCCATCTGCCGGATCAGATCGGCGGGATTGGGTAGGCTCATTGCGTGTCTCCTGGAGGGCGCCGGGTTGGGCCGACGGCAAAGCGGAAAATTAGGTATTGGCCTCCAGCCAGCCTTGCAGCAGCAGGGCCGCGGCGATGGCATCGACCGGGTTGTCACGGTAACTGCCGCGCTGGCCGCCGCGGGCCATGCGCTCGCCCTTGGCCTCGAAAGTGGTCAGGCGTTCGTCGTGGGTGTGCACCGGCAGGTTGAAACGGCCGTTGAGGCGGCGGGCGAACTTTTCGGCGCGGGCGCTCATTTCGCTTGGCGTGCCGTCCATGTTCAATGGCAGGCCGACAACGATGGCATCGGGCTTCCACTCATTGATCAGTTTTTCCACCTGGGCCCAGTCCGGCACGCCATTCTGCGCTTTGAGCGTACACAGTTCACGTGCCTGGCCGGTCACTACCTGGCCGACGGCCACACCGATCTGTTTGCTGCCGTAGTCGAAGCCCAGCAGCAGGCGCAGCTCGGCCATCAGGCGTGGCCCGCCTGGCTGGTCAGCAGGCTGAGGTTGATGCCCAGGCTGGCGGCTGCGGCCCCCAGGCGCTGTTCACTGGCCAGGCCAAAAATGATGTCCGCATCGAACGGGCAGTTCAGCCAGGCGTTATCGGCGAGTTCCGCCTCCAGTTGCCCGGCTTCCCAGCCGGCATAGCCCAGGGTGATCAGGCTCTTTTGTGGCCCTACGCCCTCGGCGATGGCGAACAGCACATCCTGCGAGGTGGACAGCGACAGGCCTTGCAGCTCGACAGTGGCCTGGTAGCTGCATTCGCTGCTGTGCAGTACGAAGCCGCGGTCGGTCTGCACCGGGCCGCCCTGGTAGATCGGCACCTGCAGGGTGCTGGCCGGCGGTTCCTCGTCCGGGCGCAACTGCTCGAGAATGTCCGCCAGGTTCAGCTCCTGAGGTCGATTGACCACCAGGCCCATGGCCCCATTGGCGTTGTGCTCGACGATGTACGTGAGGGTCTGGGCAAAGTTCGGATCGGCCATGTGCGGCATGGCGATCAGGAACTGATGCTTGAGGTAGCTCGGGGCGAGGTTTTTCATGGGGGATAGTGTGGCGCCAGGTGGCGAGGCTGACAAGGCATTCGAGCTTGCAGCTTGCAGCTCAGTTACTGGAAAGCCGATCCCCACGGGCAAACCGCCAGGTACGGATGATTTCCAGCCGGTCGTATTCCGCCAGGTCTCCGGTAAACGGCGCAAACGGCGCCGCCAGCCGCACGATGCGTTGGGCTGCCTGGTCCAGCACCGGCTGCCCGGACGACTCGAGCACCAGCACCTCATAGAGCGAGCCATCACGGTTGATCGACACCATCATCCGCAGGTTGCCGTAAATCTGCTGGCGGCGTGCTTCGTCGGGGTAATTGAGGTTGCCCACCCGCTCGACCTTCTTGCGCCACTCCTCCTTGTACCAGGCGCCCTTGTCGCGCATGGTCGAGGCAGCGTTCAGGCGGTGGATGCGCGGGCGCTTGGCGTACATCTGCTGTTCGTTGGACAGCTCGGCCTCGAGGCTGGCGATCTGGCTCGACAACTGCGAACTGTCGAAATCTGGCGTTGCTGCCGGTTTGGGCTGCGGCTTGCTTTCCTTCGGCTTGGGCTCGACCTTCTGCGCCTTGGGGGCTTGGGTGGCCACGGCGGATTTTTGCGGCGCAGGCGGCGGTTTCACTTCAGGTTTTGCCGCCGGCGGCGGGGTGACCTTGTTGATCTTGCTGTCCTGGAACGGCGCGACCTCGGTAGTGGTGGGTACCGCCTTCTTCTCCAGGGTGCCGCTGCCTTGCTGGTTGGCCTGGGCCTGGAAATCGGCCTTCTCCGGCGGCTTCTCGCTTTTGAAGGTGGCCAGGGTGATGTCCATGGTCTGGCGGATTTCAGCCGGCTTGACCACGGTAAAGCCCACGCCGAGGATCAGCGCCAGGTGCACCAGGGCAGCCAGGAACAGGGTAAAACCAAGCCGGTCCACCGGGCGAACGCGGGGTGGAAGCAGGTCGGCGGGGATGTCGGCGGGCAGCGTCATCAGGTATCCACAGTCAGCTACAAGCTACAAGCCGCAAGCTGCAAGTAAGGGCAGGTTGGTGCAGGCCGGCTTTTTTTGCGGCTTGCAGCTTGCAGCTTGCGGCTGCGCATCATACCCCACTCTGCGCTTTTGCTCCGCGTCGGCGGTCAGCGCGCCTTCAACTGGCGATCAATGGCATCCATCAGCTTGCCACCGATATCGGTGTTGTAGGCCGCGTCGATCTCGCGGATGCAGGTCGGGCTGGTGACGTTGATCTCGGTGAGGTAGTCGCCGATCACGTCAAGGCCGACGAACAGCAGGCCTTTTGCACGCAGGGTCGGGCCGACCTGGGCAGCAATCCAGCGGTCACGCTCGCTCAGCGGGCGTGCTTCGCCACGCCCGCCTGCGGCCAGGTTGCCGCGTGTCTCACCGCTGGCCGGGATGCGCGCCAGGCAGTAGTCGACCGGTTCGCCGTCGATCATCAGGATCCGCTTGTCGCCGTCCTTGATGGCCGGCAGGTAGGCCTGGGCCATGATTTGCTGGGCGCCCAGCGCGGTCAGGGTTTCGAGAATGACCGACAGGTTGGGGTCACCAGCCCGGTGGCGGAAGATCGAGGTGCCGCCCATGCCGTCCAGGGGCTTGAGGATCACGTCGCCATGCTGGGCGGCGAAGGCGCGAATGATGTCCGGGCGGCGGCTCACCAGGGTAGGCGGCGTGCATTGCGGGAACAGGGTGGCGAACAGTTTTTCGTTACAGTCGCGCAGGCTCTGTGGGCGGTTGACCACCAGCACGCCTTCGGCTTCGGCCTGCTCCAGCAGGTAGGTGCTGTAGACGAACTCCATGTCGAACGGCGGGTCCTTGCGCATCAGGATCACGTCCAGTTCGGCCAGCGGGCTGTCCTGCTCTTCGCCCAGCTCGAACCAGCGCGCCGGGTCGGCGAACACATTGAGTGGGCGCATCCGCGCGCGGGCCTTGCCTTCGGCCTGGTACAGGTCGCGCTGTTCCATGTAGAACAGGCTCCAGCCACGGGCCTGGGCGGCCAGCAGCATGGCCAGCGAGCTGTCCTTCTTGTAGGAGATGGACGCGATGGGGTCCATGACAATGCCGAGGCGAACGCTCATGGGGGTGGTTCCTCTTGGCGGCGGGTAGCCGCGACGAATCGAAAGAAAAGTGGCTCAGGGTGGCGCCGCGAACGCCGCGGGTCAAGGGGCGCGGTAGATGGAATGGCCACCCGGAGTGTGCTAAAAATGAGCTGCAAGCCTTAAGCTACAAGCCTCAGGAAAAAGCCAGCCATGTGCCAGTCCGCCTTTTCTTGCAGCTTGACGCTTGCATCTTGCAGCTCAATTTTTTCTGGTAGGCATCTATGGAACAACCCCTGAAGGTGATGGTGATCGACGATTCACGCACGATCCGCCGCACTGCGCAGATGTTGCTCGGTGAAGCAGGCTGCGAGGTGATCACCGCCAGCGACGGTTTCGATGCCCTGGCCAAGATCGTTGACCACCAGCCACAGATCATCTTCGTCGACGTGCTCATGCCGCGCCTGGATGGCTACCAGACCTGCGCCGTGATCAAGCACAACAGCGCCTTCAAGGACATCCCGGTCATCCTGCTGTCGTCGCGCGACGGCCTGTTCGACAAGGCGCGCGGGCGGGTGGTCGGCTCCGATCAGTTCCTGACCAAACCATTCAGCAAGGAAGAACTGCTCGACGCGATCAGGGCCCACGTGCCCGGGTTCGCCGCGCACGAACAACACGCACCCTGACCACGCCCGAGGTGGCGTGGCTTTTATTTTCCTGATGGGGAAAAAGCATGGCCCGAGTTCTGATTGTCGACGATTCGCCGACAGAGATGTACAGATTGACCGAGTGGCTCGAAAAGCATGGCCACCAAGTGCTCAAGGCCAACAACGGCGCTGACGCTGTGGCCCTGGCCCGCCAGGAAAAGCCCGACGCGGTGCTGATGGACATCGTCATGCCCGGCATGAACGGCTTCCAGGCCACCCGGCAATTGAGCAAGGACCCGGAAACCAGCGCAATTCCTGTGCTCATCGTTACCACCAAGGACCAGGAAACCGACCGTATCTGGGCGCAGCGCCAGGGTGCGCGCGGCTTCGTCACCAAGCCGGTGGAAGAGCACGCCCTGATCGCAAAGCTCAACGAAGTGCTGGGCGCTTGACCACCCGCCCCCAAGGCGCGTCGCTGACCGCCTTCGAGCTGTTGCTGGACATCGACCGGCGATGCCGACTGCTGGTTGCCGACCAGCCGCCGCAGGACACGCGCCTGCAGCAATGGAGCGGTATCGGCTTTCGCGTTGCCGGGCAGTGGTTCGTCGCGCCGATGGGCGAGGTGGCCGAAGTGTCGCGCGAGCCACGCAGCAGTCGGGTGCCGGGCGTACAGCCTTGGGTTTGCGGGGTAGCCAACCTGCGCGGCAGGTTGTTGCCGGTGATGGACCTGAGCAGCTTTTTCGGCCTCGGTCCCGCGGCAACGGGCAAGCAGCGGCGCGTGCTGGTGCTGGACCATGAGGACCTGTTCGTCGGCCTGCTGGTGGACGAAGTGCTCGGCCTGCAGCATTTTGCCCTGGATACCCTGGAACTTGCGCCGCCACAGCCGCTGATCCGCGCCGCTGCACGGTTCGTTCAGGGGCATTTCCCGCGTGAGCGCAACTGGGCCATCTTCAGCCCCTTCGCCCTGGCCCAGGCGCCGGGCTTTCTCGACGTGGCGCTATAGGACATTCGAACGTGAACAAGCCGGCCACCAATGTCGCCCCTACCAGCATGACCCCGCGCACGCGCAGCATCGCTCAGATCACTGTGCTGTTCGTGGTGCTGATCCTGTCGATCATCCTGCTGTTCGCCAATTTTGCGTACCTCAACACCCAGTCCAATCACGACAAACAGTACATCGGCCATGCCGGCGAGCTGCGCGTGCTGTCGCAGCGCATCGCCAAGAATGCTACCGAGGCTGCAACCGGCAAGGCGCTGGCTTTCAAGCTGCTTTCGGATGCGCGCAACGATTTCGAGCAGCGCTGGAGCTACCTGCGCGAAGGTGACAAGTCCACTGGCCTGCCAGCGGCGCCCGCCGCCGTGAAGGATGAAATGGAAGCGGTGCGACAGGACTGGGAAAACCTGCGCAAGGACACCGATATCATCCTGGCCAGCGAGCAGACCGTGCTATCGCTGCATCAGGTGGCGGCGACCTTGGCCGAAACCGTACCGCAGCTACAGGTCGAGTACGAGAAGGTTGTGGAGGTCTTGCTGCAGAGTGGGGCTCCGGCCAGCCAGGTAGTGGTGGCCCAGCGTCAGTTGCTGCTCGCAGAACGCATTCTGGGGTCGGTCAACACGGTGCTGGCTGGCGACGACTCAGCCGCCCAGGCCGCCGATGCCTTCGGCCGCGATGCCAGCCGGTTTGGTCAGGTGCTCGAAGGCATGCTGGCGGGCAACCCGGCGATTCAGGTGACACGCGTCGAGGATGCCGACGCACGTGCGCGCCTGGCCGAAATCGCCGAACTGTTCCAGTTCGTCGCCGGTTCAGTCGATGAAATCCTCGAAACCTCGCCCGAGCTGTTCCGCGTTCGCGAAGCGGCCGGGAACATTTTCAGCCTCTCGCAAACATTGCTCGACGAAGCCTCGCACCTTGCCAACGGCTTCGAGAACCTGGCAGCCGGGCGTACCCTCGATACTGTGGGCGGGTATGTTCTGGGGCTGCTGGCGCTGGCCTCGATCATCCTGATCGGCCTGGTGATGGTGCGGGCAACCCATCGTCAACTGCAGGAAACCGCCGAGAAAAATGAGCGCAATCAGCAGGCGATCATGCGCCTGCTCGATGAGATCGAGGAGCTCGCCGACGGTGACCTGACCGTGACCGTGTCGGTGACCGAGGACTTCACCGGTGCCATCGCCGACTCGATCAACTATTCCGTCGACCAATTGCGCGACCTGGTGGCCACCATCAACCACAGCGCCGAGCAAGTGGCTGCCGCAGTGCAGGACACGCAAAACACTGCCCGCCAGCTGGCCAAAGCTTCAGAGCACCAGGCCGAACAGATCAGTGAGGCGTCAGAGGCTGTGGGCGACATGGTCGAATCGATCGACCGGGTTTCCGCGCATGCCTACGAGTCGGCCAAGGTGGCCGAGCGTTCGGTGGCGATCGCCAACAAGGGCAACGAGGTGGTGCATAACACCATCAACGGCATGGACAACATCCGTGAGCAGATTCAGGACACCGCCAAGCGGATCAAGCGTCTGGGTGAGTCTTCCCAGGAAATCGGCGACATCGTCAGCCTGATCGACGACATTGCCGATCAGACCAACATTCTCGCATTGAATGCCGCCATCCAGGCCTCGCTGGCGGGAGAGGCCGGCCGAGGGTTTGCCGTGGTGGCCGATGAAGTCCAGCGCCTGGCTGAGCGTTCGTCTTCGGCGACGCGGCAGATCGAGGCACTGGTACGCACCATTCAGGCCGATACCAACGAGGCAGTGATATCCATGGAACAGACCACCGCCGAGGTGGTGCGCGGTGCACGCCTAGCGCAGGATGCCGGGGTGGCGCTGGCCGAAATCGAAGGGGTGTCGCAGAACCTCGCCGAACTTATCCACAGCATCTCCGACGCCGCCCAGTTGCAGACCTCTTCGGCAGGGCAGATCTCCCACACCATGTCGGTGATCCAGCAGATTACCGCGCAGACCTCCGCTGGCTCCGGCGCAACCGCCGACAGTATCCGCCACCTGGCGCGAATGGCCAGCGAGATGCGCCGCTCCGTGTCCGGTTTCACCCTGCCTGCACCTGCCGAGCGGCGCTGAGGAGTCATGATGGCTGCAGCAGTAAGCCCCGAGCGCCACGATACCGTCGCCCTGGCCTGGACCAAGGCGGCCATCCTCGATTGCCTGGGCCAGGCACGCCAGGCCCTTGAGCGCTTTGCCGGGGAGACGGACGATTTGTCCATGCTGGCGTTCGTGGTGGATAACCTGCACCAGGTTCACGGCTGCCTGCGCATGCTCGAACTGCGCGGTGCCACGCGCCTGGCCGAAGAGCTGGAGTTGCTGGCCAGGGCCTTGGCCGAGGGCCAGGTCAGCCCCCGCGGCGACTGCCTGGGCCCGCTGTTCCGCGGCCTTGAGCAACTGCCCTCGTACCTGGAGCGGCTGCGCGGAGCGCGGCATGACTTGCCGTTGGTCATGCTGCCGCTGCTTAACCAGTTGCGGGCTTGCAGGGGGGTAGAGCCCTTGGCTCAAGGCAGCCTGGTCAGTGGTGCGGCGCAGCGCTTTGCAGGCTCGGACGACCTGGCCAATCTAGACCTGTCGCTGGGCAATTGGCGTGAGCAGGTTCAGGCAGGGCCTGGGCGTGACGCCCTGCGTTCGGTGATCAGCGCATTGTGCGACGACCTGATGCGTATCAAGGAGCGTCTGGACCAGTTCGTACGCGGGGATCGTCAGCACAGCGAACAGCTGGACGCCCTGTTGGCCCCCTTGCGTCATGTGGCCGATACCCTTGCGGTCCTGGGCTTTCAGCAGCCTCGGCGGGTCATCATCGATCAGGTACTGGCCCTGCAGGCGTTGGCCCAGGGTGAACGCGTGGCGGATGACGCCGCACTCATGGATGTGGCGGGCGCCTTGTTGTATGTGGAGGCGAGCCTCAATGGCATGGTCGGCCCGCTGGAGCAGGGCGGGCAGGGCGGCTTGCCCGGCTCGGACCTGGCCGAGATTCGCCAACTGGTGTTGAACGAATCGATGAACGTGTTGCAGCAGGCCAAAGACCTGATCGGAGATTGCCTGGAGTCCGGTTGGCCGCGTCAGCGCCTGCAACCACTGCCGGGGTTGCTGCAGCAAGTGCGAGGGGCGTTGGCGATGCTGATGCTGCCGGCAGCTGCCGAAGTCTTGGCCGGTTGTGCAGGTTACGTGCACGGCTGGTTGCAGCACCTGGACGTCGAGCCGCCGCCGGAGGAGCTTGACCACCTGGCCGATGCCCTCAGCGCCAGTGAGTGTTACCTGCAATGGCGGGTGGCCGACCCTCTTGCCGATGCCCAACCTTTCCTCGACAGGGCGCGCGCCAGCCTGGCGGCGCTCGGTGTGCAGTGCTCGCTTGGCGAAGGCGTCATTGCCCAGGACGGCAGTACCGACGGGGTTGATGACGAGTTGCGCGAGGTTTTCCTTGAAGAGGCCGGCGAGCTGCTGCCGCAGATCGAGCGGCACTGGTTGCGCTGGCGCGCTGATAACAGCCTGCGGGATGCCTTGCTGGAGGTGCGCCGGGACTTGCATACGCTCAAAGGCAGTGGCCGGATGGTCCATGCCCAGGCGGTCGCCGAATTGGCATGGGGCGGTGAGCACCTGCTCAACCGGGTACTGGAAGGGCGTATGGCGCTGGCCCCGGAGGGTGTGGTGGCCCTGCAGCAGGTCGTGGTTCATTTGCCCGACCTGCTGGCTGACTTTGCCGCCGGCCAGATGCCACAGGTGACCGAGATCGAGCAGCTGGCGAGCCATCTGCATGCGCTGGCGGAAAACGATTCGCCGGCAGGTGCCGAAATCGATGGCCTCGATCCGCTGTTGCTGGACATATTCCGTAATGAAGCGCAGGGCCATCTGGCCAGCCTGGAGGCATTTCTGCAGGGCGCCGGGGGCCATGACACCGATGTCAGCGACACCCTGCAACGCGCCTTGCATACCCTCAAGGGTAGCGCTGCGATGGCCGGCGTTTTGCCGATCGCCGAACTGGCCACCGCGTTCGACCGGCTGGTACGCGAATACCGGGGCCACCACTTGCCTTTGCAAATGGCCGAGCTGGAATGGCTGGAAGCGGCGCGCGCACTGTTGCACCTGGGCCTCGCGCAATTGGGCAGCAGCCCGCTGGCTCCCATTCCGGGCGCGGCCCAGTTGATCGAGCAGGTCGGTCAGGCCGTGGACATGCGCTTGGCCAGCTTGCATGAGGAGCCGCAGCATGGGCGCCGGGGCAAGCGTGATCCACAGGTGATCGCCAGCTTCCTCGCCCAGTCGATGGACATTCTGCTGGATGCTGAGGCCCTGTTGTCGCGCTGGCAGGAGCAGCCTGGGCAACGCCAGTCGCTGGACAGCTTGCTCGATGAGCTGACCACCCTCTGTCACGGTGCGCACCTGGCCGACCTGAGGCAGATGGACGATGTCTGTGAAGCGTTGCTGGACCTGTATGGCGCGGTGGAAGAGGGCAGCCTTGCTGCTGATGAACGCTTCTTCGCCCAGGCACGGCAAGCCCATGGGGTACTTCTCGACATGCTCGACGAGATCGCAGCCGGCCAGGAACCGTCCGCCCGCCCAGCCTGCATCGACGGCTTGCGTGGCTTGCTGGACGACGCACCGGCACCTGATGCCACCGGCCTGGTGGCACCCGGGTCGGTCACGCGCCTTGATGGTCCCCCGGCGTTGGCCGAAGAGGCCGAGAACCCGGGCGACAAGGAGCTGCTTGAAGTCTTCCTCGAAGAAAGCTCTGACATTGTTGAAAGTGCCGCCGCCGCACTTGCGCGCTGGCAGGCCGACCCGCGCAACAGCGCCGAGGTGGACAACCTGCTGCGTGATTTGCACACGCTCAAGGGCGGGGCGCGCATGGTGGAAATCGCCGCCATCGGCGACCTGGCCCACGAACTGGAGTTCTTGTACGAACTGCTGGCTGCCGGGCGCTTGCCGCCTGGTGCCCCGTTGTTCGCCCTGTTGCAGAACTGCCATGACCGCCTGGCGCACATGCTTGACGCCGTGCGCCTGGGGCAGCCGCTGCATGCGGCTACCGCGTTGATCGACTACATCCGCAACTTCAGCAGCGCCGCCCTGACCGACAGCGCTGCCGGGCAGGCCCCGGCCGGGGCTGCACCTGCCGACGCACCTGCCGCTACGCCGGAGCGGGCCCCCGGTGACCTGGTCAAGGTGGACGCCGAACTGCTCGATGACCTGGGCAACCTGGCGGGTGAGCACTCGGTCATCCGTGGGCGTATCGAGCAACAGGTCAATGACGCCCAGTTCGCCTTGAGCGAGATGGAAACCACCCTGGAGCGCATGCGCGACCAGTTGCTGCGCCTGGATATGGAAACCCAAGGGCGAATCAGCAGCCGTCAACCGTTCGAAGGGGACGCCTACGAGGATTTCGACCCGCTGGAAATGGACCGCCATTCCCAGCTGCAGCAATTGTCACGGGCGTTGTTCGAATCGGCTTCTGACCTGCTTGACCTGAAAGAGACGTTGGCCCAGCGCGCGCAGGAGGCGCAGGCCCTGTTGCAGCAGCAGGCGAGGGTGAACAGCCAGTTGCAGGAAGGCCTCACCGCTACGTTGATGGTGCCGTTCGAGCGCCTGGTGCCGCGCCTGCAGAGGGTGGTGCGCCAAGTGGCCAGCGAGTTGGGCAAGCAGGTCGAACTGGTGGTCGGCAATGCCGAAGGTGAGCTTGATCGCAGTGTGCTCGAACGTATGGTTGCACCTTTGGAGCACATGCTGCGCAATGCTGTCGATCATGGCCTTGAAACCCGTGAAGCGCGCTTGGCTGCCGGCAAGCCTGAGCTGGGCACCATCCAGCTGAATTTGCTCCATGAGGGGGCCGATATCGTCATCGAGATGACCGACGACGGTGCCGGCGTGCCGCTGGAGGCTGTGCGGCGCAAGGCGATCAAGCGTGGCCTGCTGGACCCCCAGGCACACCTGAGCGACCACGAGATACTGCAGTTCATCTTGCGCCCGGGGTTTTCCACCGCAGAGAAGATCACCCAGATTTCCGGGCGTGGGCTGGGCATGGACGTGGTGCACGAAGAGGTCAAGCAACTGGGCGGCTCGATGAGTATCGAGTCGGCGCAGGGCAAAGGTGCGCGCTTTCTGATTCGCCTGCCGTTCACCGTGTCGATCAACCGTGCGGTGATGGTCCACCTGGGTGAGGAGCAATATGCCATCCCGCTCAACACCATCGAAGGTATCGTGCGCGTGCCGCCGGCCGAGCTGGCTCTCTGTTACCAGCGGGATGTGCCGCGCTATGGCTATGCTGGCCATGAATACGATTTGCGCTACCTGGGCGAGCTGCTGCAAGGCCTGCCACGGCCAAGCCTTCTGGGCCAGAGCGTGCCATTGCCGGTGTTGCTGGTGCATTCGCAGGAACAGTCGTTCGCCATTCAGGTCGATAGCCTGTCGCCGAGCCGCGAGATTGTGGTGAAGAGCCTTGGCCCGCAGTTCGCCGCCGTGCCTGGGTTGTCTGGCGCGACCCTGCTCGGTGATGGTCGGGTGGTACTGATTCTTGATCTGCTTGGCCAGTTGCGCGGCCAACAGCGTCGCCTGGCGCGGCTGCCGGGGGGGAGCGGGGTGCAGCGCACGCTGTTCGGCCCGGCGCCGCGCCGGGCGTCGCTGGTGATGGTGGTGGACGATTCGGTGACCGTGCGCAAGGTCACCAGCCGCCTGCTGGAGCGCCATGGCATGAGCGTGCTGACGGCCAAGGACGGTGTCGATGCCATGGCGTTGCTGGAGGAGCACCGCCCGGATGTGTTGCTGCTGGACATCGAAATGCCGCGCATGGATGGCTTTGAAGTGGCTACCCGCATTCGTCGCGACGAGCGCCTCAAAGACCTGCCGATCATCATGATCACCTCGCGCACCGGGCAGAAACACCGCGACCGGGCCATGGCCATCGGCGTCAACGACTACCTGGGCAAGCCTTATCAGGAGTCGGTACTGCTGCAGAGTATCGCCCATTGGAGCCAAACCCATGCTTGAGTTGATCGCAGGCCAGCGCAGCAGCCTGACCGGCCTGCTGTTGCCCTTGGGCGACCGAACCCTGGTGTTGCCCAATGTGGCGGTGGCCGAGCTGATCGGCCAGCGCAACCTGGTGTGCCAGCGTGCCGAGCCGGCCTGGCACCTGGGGTGGATCGATTGGCGCCAGCAGCACCTGCCGCTGATCGGCTTCGAGGCAGCGTGCGGTGGTGAAACACCGTGCGGCGAGCGGGCACGTATCGTGGTGCTGAACGCTTTGGGCGATACCGGGCTGCGATATCTGGCGGTGTTGCTGCAGGACATTCCACGCTCGTGCAAGCTCGACAGCCAGCTCAATTATGTGGATGTGGCGCTGGGTAGCCTGGAATTGGCGGCTGTGCAGGTGGGCGAGCAGGTGGCACGGGTGCCAGACTTGGTTGGGCTGGAAAGGCTGGTGCGTGACGCGCAGCTGCAATGACTGAAGCTGTAAGCTTGCAGCTTGAACCTTGCAGGTGCTTGGGAGGTCTGTGTTTGCATGTATCACGGTGAACGCTTCAACGCTTGGACCCATCTGGTCGGTGCCGTTCTGGCCTGCATCGGCGCCATCTGGCTGATCGTCGCTGCAGGCCTGCAGGGCGACCCCTGGAAGATCGTCAGCTTCTCCATCTACGGCGGCACGCTGTTGCTGCTCTACAGCATCTCGACCCTCTACCACAGCACCCGCGGCCGGGCGAAGGTGATCATGCGCAAGCTCGATCACCTGTCCATCTACCTGCTGATCGCCGGCAGCTACACACCCTTCTGCCTGGTGAGCCTGCGCGGGCCTTGGGGCTGGAGCCTGTTCGGGGTGGTCTGGGGGCTGGCGGTGATCGGCATGCTGCAGGAAATCAAGCCACGCTCGGAGGCGCGGGTCCTATCGATCATCATCTATGCGGTGATGGGGTGGATCGTGCTGGTGGCGGTCAAGCCGCTGTTGCAAAGCCTGGGCACCGCCGGCTTTGCCTGGTTGGCGGCGGGCGGTGTGTTTTACACCGTGGGCATCATTTTCTTCGCATTTGACAGCCGATTCCGCCACTGGCACGGCATCTGGCACCTGTTCGTCATCGCTGGCAGCCTGATGCACTTCGTGGCGGTATTGCTCTACGTGCGTTAAAAATCGCCCCACAGCTGTTGCGCCACCGAAAGGGCCACCACCGGCGCTGTTTCAGTGCGCAACACGCGTGGGCCAAGACGGGCAGCTTGGAAGCCTGCCCCCTTGGCCTGTTCGACTTCGGCATCGCTCAAACCACCCTCGGGGCCAATCAGGAACGCCAGGCGTGCCGGTTTGTCATGACTGGTCAGCGGCTCTGCGACAGGGTGCAAGACCAGTTTCAGGTCAGCATCGCTGCCCTTGATCCAGTCGGCCAAGGTCACCGGTGGGTGGATGATCGGCAGCGTCGAGCGGCCGCATTGCTCGCAGGCGCTGATCGCGACCTGGCGCCAGTGGGCGAGGCGCTTGTCGGCGCGCTCGTCTTTGAGGCGCACTTCGCAGCGTTCGCTGACGATCGGGGTGATTTCATTGGCGCCCAGTTCGGTGGCCTTCTGGATGGCCCAGTCCATGCGCTCGCCGCGGGAAAGGCCTTGGCCTAGATGAATGTGCAATGGCGACTCGGCCTGGCCGGCAACGGCCTGGTCGAGGCTGACGCGCACGGTCTTCTTGCCCACTTCGAGCAATTGGCCCAGGTATTCCTGGCCGCTGCCGTCGAACAGTTGCACGGCAGCGCCGGGGGCCATGCGCAGTACGCGGCCGATATAGTGGGCCTGGGCTTCGGGCAGGTCGTGCTCGCCGAGGCTCAGGGGGGCGTCGATGAAGAAGCGGGACAGTCTCATGGTTCTGCTCAGGAAGAAGGTTGGACATCGTCCTTGTAGGCGCGGCCTTGTGTCACCAAAGGGCCGCACAGTAGCTCCGGTCATTTGGCGGCGCTAATGATCCTTGGGGCTGCTGTGCAGCCCGTTCGCGACACGAGGCCGCCCCTACAAGGCGTTGCGATTGCTGGTCGGTTAGCCCGGATCGCGGAAGTCGGGGTGGAAGTTTGCCGGTACCGCCACGCTGACGCTGTCTCGCGTGGCAATATCGATGCCTTCACTGGCCACCTCGGCAAGGAAGTCGATCTGCTCGGGCGTGATCACGTACGGCGGCAGGAAGTACACCACGCTGCCCAGCGGGCGCAGCAGGGCGCCGCGGGTCAGGGCATGCTCGAACACTTTCAGGCCGCGGCGCTCCTGCCACGGGTAGGCGACCTTGCCCGCCTTGTCCTGGACCATTTCGATCGCCAGGGCCATGCCGGTCTGGCGAATTTCGGCAACATGGGCATGATCGGCCAGGTGCGCAGTGGCGCTGGCCATGCGTGCGGACAACGCCTTGTTGGCCTCGATGACGTTGTCCTGTTCGAAGATGTCCAGGGTCGCCAGGGCCGCCGCGCAGGCCAGCGGGTTGCCGGTGTAGCTGTGCGAATGCAGGAACGCGCGCAGGGTCGGGTAGTCGTCGTAGAAAGCCTGGTACACCGTGTCGGTGGTCAGGCACGCGGCCAGCGGCAGGTAGCCGCCGGTCAGCGCCTTGGACAGGCACAGGAAATCGGGGCGGATGCCAGCCTGCTCACAAGCGAACATCGTGCCGGTGCGCCCAAAGCCCACGGCAATCTCGTCGTGGATCAGGTGCACGCCATAGCGGTCGCAAGCCTCGCGCAGCAGCTTGAGGTAGACCGGGTGGTACATGCGCATGCCGCCTGCACCCTGGATCAACGGCTCGATTATTACCGCCGAGAGGGTCTCGTGGTGTTCGGCCAGGGTCTGTTCCATGGCTGCGAACATGTTGCGCGAATGTTCTTCCCAGCCCATGCCCTCGGGGCGCAGGTAGCAATCCGGGCTGGGGACTTTGATGGTATCGAGCAGCAGCGCCTTGTAGGTCTCGGTGAACAGCGGCACATCGCCCACCGACATGGCGGCGATGGTCTCGCCGTGGTAGCTGTTGGTCAGGGTGACGAAGCGCTTTTTTGCCGGCTTGCCGATGTTCTGCCAGTAATGGAAGCTCATTTTCAGCGCCACTTCGATGCACGATGAGCCATTGTCCGCATAGAACACCCGGTCCAGACCGGCAGGCGTCATCGCGACCAGGCGCTCGGACAGCTCGATCACCGGCTGGTGGCTGAAGCCCGCGAGGATCACATGCTCCAGCTGGTCGACCTGGTCCTTGATGCGCTGGTTGATGCGCGGGTTGGCGTGGCCAAACACATTGACCCACCAGCTACTGACCGCATCCAGGTAGCGCTTGCCTTCGAAGTCCTCGAGCCACACGCCTTCCCCGCGCTTGATCGGGATCAGCGCAAGCTGCTCGTGGTCTTTCATCTGGGTGCAGGGGTGCCACAAGACCTTCAGGTCACGCTGCATCCACTGATCATTGAGGCCCATTGGCACTTCTCCTGGCGTTACGGCATGTTTGACCGCGTAAGCCTAAGCAATGCCGGGAGGCAGGACAACCGCTGCGGGTCAATGACGACAGGTGCGGGTCCACTCGAGCTTGCGGATATGCACGGTGCCGGCTCTGGAGGTGGAGATGGTCAGGCGTCGAAACGGCCCGGGGAGGTGCTGGTAGCAGGGTTGAGTGCAGAAATGGCCAGGCATGAACTCGGTGTATCCGCTGCCCGAAAGCGTCAGCCAGTAAAAATTGTGCGGGGTCGGGGCAATCCCGTCCCAATCGAAGCCCTCGGTATCCATGAGCATTGTCACATCTTCGAAATGCTGGTCGCTGACGACGTAGCATTCCAGGCGTAGGCTTTCGACTTCCTGGCTGAAGCTGATTTCCACTTCACTCTGCTCGCCAATCACCAGCTCGGTGCCATCTTCACCTTTGAAGGCTTCATGAACACCGGCCCATGAAGTGCCATTGCTGCGGATACGCAAGCCTGAGGGCGTCAGTAACGTTTGTTTGTGCCACAGGAGCTGCCTTTTGATGTGGGCAAAATGCTCCTCATAGGTCATGCGCAGTTCCTTTTGTCGGTTTTTCCAGTCACCCGGACCAGCGTTGCGCAAGGGCAGCAGGCTCGTCTACTGACAAAAATGCCAGTTGCCAAAAGGACTTGATGGCGCTGTGGTGGCAGGGTCGGCATACCTGACGTATTCTTAACGCATCATCTCGGGGCGTCTTTGCCTCTTCCCATTTCTGTAACGTCAACTCGGAGTTCGCCATCATGGCTGCTGCTTGGGTGCGCCTGTGCGCGTTGGTATTGATCGGTGTGTCCAGCGGCGCCGCGCTGGCAAAGGACAAGACACCTTCGGCAATCGTGGTGGGTGGCGGCCTGGCAGGCCTGACTGCAGCCTACGAGCTGCAGAGCAAGGGGTGGCAGGTGACCTTGCTGGAAGCCAAGGCGGGCATGGGCGGCCGTTCGGGCCTGGCCACCAGTGAGTGGGTCGGCAACAGCAAGGCTCAGCCGGTGCTCAACCAGTACCTCGAGCGTTTCAAGCTTGAAACACTGCCCGCGCCTGAGTTCGTACGCACTCCCGGGTATCTGATCGACGGTGAGTACTTCAGCGCCAGCGACCTGGCTACCAGGCAGCCGGCTACCGCCCAAGCCCTCAAGCGCTACGAGAAGACCCTCGATGACCTGGCCCGTTCGATCGATGACCCGCTCAAGCCACAGGCGACCAGTACGCTGTTCGCCCTCGACCAGATGAACGTTTCCACCTGGCTCGACAAGCTGCAGTTGCCCAGCACTGCACGGCAGCTGATCAACCAGCAGATCCGTACCCGCTACGATGAACCGTCGCGTCTCTCACTGCTTTACTTCGCCCAGCAGAGCCGTGTCTACCGCGGCGTCAGCGACCGTGACCTGCGTGCCGCCCGCTTGCCTGGTGGCAGCCCGGTACTGGCCCAGGCTTTCGTCAAGCAGCTGAAAACCATCAAGACCAGCTCGCCAGTCACCTCCATCGTCCAGGACAGCGGCGGGGTCACCGTCAAGGTCGGCAGCGCCAGCTATCAGGCCGATTACCTGGTCATGGCCGTACCGCTGCGTGCCCTGGCCAAGATCCAGATCACTCCGGCCCTGGACACCCAGCACGTCGCGGCGCTGAGGGGCACCAACTATGGTTGGCGCGATCAGCTGCTGCTCAAATTCAAGCAGCCAGTCTGGGAAAGCCGCGCGCGCATGTCTGGCGAAATCTTCAGCAACGCAGGCCTTGGCATGCTATGGATCGAGCCAGCACTCAAAGGTGGCGCCAACGTGGTGATCAACCTGTCGGGTGACAACGCCCGTCTGCTACAGGCCTTCGGTGACAAACAGATGGTCGACCAGGTATTGATCCGCCTGCATGCCTTCTATCCAAAGGCCCGTGGCGCGTTCACCGGTTATGAGGTCAAGCGCTACAGCGCCGACGCCGGGACTGGCGGTGCTTACCTGGCTTTTGGCCCCGGGCAGATCAGCAAGTACTGGCGCCTGTGGGAGCGCCCGGTGCAACGCATTGCATTTGCAGGTGAGCACACCGACGCGCTGTACCCAGGCACCCTCGAAGGTGCCCTGCGCAGTGGCCAGCGTGCCGCCAGCCAGGTGCAGGACCTGCTGGCCGGCAAGTCGTTCGACCCTGTAAAAGCTGCCCCGGTAGCGGCAACTGCTGGGTCGCAGAAGGACAAAGGTGGGTTCTTCTCCAACATGTTTGGTGGGTCATCCGACAAAGAAGACAACGCCGAAAAGGCACCTGCCAAAGCCGAGCCGGTGAAGGCCGAGGAGGCGCGGGTGGACAAGCCTGGTTTCTTCTCGCGGCTGTTCGGCAGCGCTGGCAAGCCCGAAGCCAAGGCTGCTCCGGCGCCTGTCGAGGCAAAAAAGGCCCCAGCCAAATCGGAGCCTGAAACACAGGCCGTTACCCACTCCCAGGCCAAGGCTGGCTGATGGGTGATCGCCTGGCCCTGTCACCGTCAAGCGGACGGCAGGGCCAGGGCTGACAACCTGGAATTACCCGCTATCGTTAATGTTTCCTTAATAGCCAGCTCGGACAATTACTATCGGATTTATCGATAATCCAAAGCAATTTTTTGTGCTTTTATTCGATACGTTACGCGTTAGTCTGTGCATAGCTTTCACGGGGAAACACGGCATCATGCAACTGCGCAATTCACCCTCTCGCTATGGCGTGGTCAGCATCCTCCTGCACTGGGGCGTTGCGCTGGCGGTCTTTGGTCTTTTCGGTCTTGGTCTGTGGATGGTCGGTCTCGATTATTACAGCCCTTGGCGCAAGGCAGGCCCGGACCTGCACAAGAGCATCGGCCTGGTGCTGCTGGCTGTCATGCTTGTGCGTGTGCTGTGGCGCTTCATCAGCCCACCGCCGCCGGCGCCTGCCAGCCACGGGGCATTTACCCGCCTGGCCGCCAGGTTGGGGCATTTGGCGCTGTACACAGGCCTGTTCGCGGTGATGATCGCCGGCTACCTGATCTCTACCGCCGACGGTGTCGGTATTCCGGTATTTGGCTTGTTTGAAGTACCTGCCCTTGTCAGTGACCTGCCTGATCAGGCAGACCTGGCCGGCGTTATTCATTTGTGGCTGGCGTGGGGCCTGGTGATTTTCGCCGCGCTGCATGCCCTGGCTGCCCTGAAGCACCATTACATCGACCGTGACGCGACCCTGGTTCGCATGCTGGGCCGCAAAGCTTGACTCTCAACCTCAATTGCAAGGAACTGAAAGGATGTTGAAAAAGACTTTTGCCGCTCTGGCGCTCGGTACCGCTCTGCTCAGTGCTGGTCAGGCCATGGCCGCCGAGTACAAGATCGACAAGGAAGGCCAGCACGCGTTCGTCGACTGGAAAATCAGCCACCTGGGCTACAGCTTCATTCACGGTACCTTCAAGGACTTCGACGGCAACTTCACTTGGGATAGCGCCAAGCCTGAAGCCAGCAAGATCAGCGTCGACCTGAAAACCGCCAGCCTGTGGTCGAATCACGCCGAGCGCGACAAGCATATCGCCAGCGCTGACTTCCTGGACGTGAAGAAGTACCCGGAAGCGAAATTCGTTTCCACTGCCGTCAAATCGACCGGCGAAAAGACTGCAGACGTGACCGGTGACCTGACACTGCATGGTGTGACCAAGCCTGTGACCTTCAAGGCCACCTTCAACGGTGAGGGCAAGGACCCATGGGGCGGTGAGCGTGCTGGCTTCAACGCTACCACCACGCTGAACCTGAACGACTTCGGTATCAAGGGCCCTGGCGCAACCTCGCAGACCCTGGACCTGGACATCAGCGTCGAAGGTGTGAAGCAGAAGTGATCATTGCCTGAGCAATAAAAACGCCGCCCCATGGGGCGGCGTTTTTATTTGCCGGTAGCGTTAGCCGCCTTTGCGGGTCAGTAACGCAGGCCGCTCACCACGTGGGCGGCTTGGCAGGTCTTCCAGTTGCTCAGGCGTTGGGAAACGGTCGAGCTTGGATTCCTTGCGGATGATCACAGGCTGGTTTTGCGGCTCTCGCGAGCTACGTACTGCCGGCTCCTGACGGGATGCGTCATCACGGCCGGCCGAACGGTTGCGGCCACCACCGTTGCTATCGCGGCGCGCATCACCTCCCTTGTTGTTGCGCGGCGGGCGTTTCTCGCCACTGGCGCTGCGCGGCTGGCCGCCGTTACGCCCTTGGCCACCACCACTGTTGCTGCCACCACTGTTGCTGCGCCCAGGGTTGGCCTGGCCTTGACCAGCGCCGGCATTGGCACCCGGGCGACGGTTGCGGCCCTGGTTCTTGGCATTCTGGTAGGGGCTGACGTAGTCGGCACGGTTACCGAAGTTGTCGATTTCGTCGTCCAGGAATTCATCCGGAGCACGGTCGGCCGGTGCCTTAGGTACAGTGTTCTGGCTGGCTTGCTGTTGGCGCGGCTTCTTGTCACGCGGCTTGCGCGGCTGTTGCTGCTTGTCGGCGGGCTTTTCCTTGTCGGCAGGCTTGTCGGCGGCCTGCTGCTTGGCCTTGCCTTTATCCTTGCCCTTGTCCTTGCGGCCGCCACTGCCATCTTTGCCACCGTCACCACGGGCCTGCTGATTGCGGCCGCCGCGACCGTTGTTCTGCGGGCGTTCACGCACCTCAGGCTTCTCGGCCTCCACCTGGCTTGGGTCGAAGCCCATCAGGTCGCCATCGGCGATCTTCTGCCTGGTGACCCGCTCAATGCTCTTGAGCAGTTTTTCTTCGTCCGGCGCGACCAGGGAAATGGCCTCGCCCGAGCGGCCGGCACGGCCGGTGCGGCCGATACGGTGAACGTAGTCTTCTTCGACATTGGGCAGTTCGAAGTTGACCACATGCGGCAGTTGGTCGATGTCCAGGCCACGGGCGGCAATGTCGGTGGCGACCAGTACGCGTACGCTGTTGGCCTTGAAGTCGGCCAGTGCCTTGGTACGAGCGTTCTGGCTCTTGTTGCCGTGGATGGCCGCGGCGCTCAGGCCGTGCTTTTCCAGGTACTCGGCCAGACGGTTGGCGCCGTGCTTGGTACGGGTGAATACCAGTACCTGCTCCCAGGCGCCGAGCGTGATCAGGTGGGCCAGCAGCGCGCGCTTGTGGCTGGCGGGCAGGCGGTAGACGCGCTGCTCGATACGCTCGACGGTGGTGTTCGGTGGGGTGACCTCGATGCGCTCAGGGTTGTGCAGGAGCTTGTCGGCGAGGTCAGTGATGTCTTTGGAGAACGTCGCCGAGAACAGCAGGTTCTGCCGTTTGGCCGGCAGGCGGGCGAGGACCTTCTTGACGTCGTGGATGAAGCCCATGTCGAGCATGCGGTCGGCTTCGTCCAGGACCAGGATTTCCACGTGGGCCAGGTCGACACGGCCTTGCCCTGCCAGGTCGAGCAGACGGCCCGGGCAGGCCACCAGGACGTCGACACCCTTGGCAATGGCCTGGATTTGCGGGTTCATGCCAACGCCGCCGAAAATGCAGGCACTGACCAGCGGCAGGTCGCGAGCGTAAACCTTGAAGCTGTCGTGTACCTGAGCCGCCAGTTCGCGGGTCGGGGTCAGGACCAGCACGCGCGGTTGGCGCGGGCCGTGGCGCTGGGATTTGTCCGGGTGGCCTGCCGGGAACAGGCGCTCAAGGATCGGTAGGGCGAAACCGCCGGTTTTACCAGTACCTGTCTGTGCGGCGACCATCAGGTCGCGGCCTTGCAACACGGCGGGAATCGCCCGCTGTTGCACCGGAGTCGGCTGGGTATAGCCCGCAGCCTCGATAGCGCGGACAAGTGCCTCGGAGAGACCGAGGGAAGCAAAGGACATGGGCAATCCTGTTCTGTGGGGGCTGGGCCCGTAGGGATATTCTGCCTGGCGCGACGGGCATCGGTGAGATGCGATCGCGTCCGGTCCAGCTGGGCTTTCACTGCACATCCGGAAAACGGAGTTAGGACGCAAGGTGCGTCGGTGCCGATCGGGATGCCTGTTGCGAGGCCGAGCGTCCGGGCGTGAGCCGGGCGGGAAGGCCCGAGTATAACAGAGCTATCGCTGTGTGCTGCTTTCCTGCTGCTCAACGGTGTGAGGAAGGTGGTCAGTGCTGCCGATATAGCGTTCGATTATCGCTAGGTAAGCGGGCTCCTGCTTGAAGCGCCGCAGCCCTTCGGTAAACGCCAGCGCCAAGGCATCGCGGCCAGGTTTGCGTGCCAGCCCCAGGTATTGCGCTTGACGGCTGATGACCAGTGGCAGTTCCTCTACCTGTTGCTCCAGGCCGAGTTGGCGGCGCAGGTAGCGCCCGACCAGGCGGTCGGTAACCAGCAAATCGATGCGCCCGAGCACCAGCTTGCCAAAATTGGCTTCGTGGCTTGGCGCCGCTTCACGCCGAAAGCCTGATGCATCGTTGAACTGTGCTCCATAGGCATAGCCCGGTGAGGTGCCGACAGTCAGGTCGGTGAGGTCGCTCAGTCGGGTTATGGCATGGCGACGGCGGCTGGATTGATACAGCACGAATTCGACATCCGACATGGGCTCCAGCGGGTAGACCATGTATGCCTGGCGCGAGTCCACTTTGAAGATGTCCATGACCCCGTCGGCCTGGCCCTGTTCGATCATTGCCAGGCATCGCTTCCAAGGCATGAATTCCCACTCCAGCTCGACACCCAGGCGCCTGAACACCTCAGTGGTAACTTCGTAATCTATGCCCTTGGGCTGGCCGTTGTGCTGGTACACATAAGGCGCCCAGTCATCGGTAACCAGGCGCAGGCGTTCGGCCTGCGCCATGGGGCTCAGGCAGGCGAGCAGCAGGATGCAGAAGAAGCGGACGATGAACGGCATGAGGCGAGATTACGCGCTCGGCTTGGGTAAGGCCAGTTGCAGGCGCTGAGGCAGCACCTTCGCGGGAGTAGTACGCTCAACGCTGTGCGGACTGCAGCAGATGCGCTTCGATTTCCTTGCGTTGGGCGCCGAGCGAGAGGCGCAGGCATGGGTGGCGCAGGCACTGGCGTAATTGCTCCGGCTCCATTGGGCCATAACGCTCATTGAGATTCTGCAGTGCCTTGTCCCACCAGGCGGGTGCGCAGGCACGGTCAAATTCGTTGGGGTAGGGGTAGCTGCCATACAACAGTTCGCGGGCAAACTGGCGCTCGCGGCTGGGCAGGGTCAGGCTCATGGCCTTGTAACCCAGGCGTTGCAAGGTCGGCGGGCGCGGCAACTGGTCATTCACCAACAGCACGTCGGCCAAGGCGGCGGCGCTAAGTGGCTGGTCTGCCTGCTTGCGCAGCCAGGCCTGTATCTTGGCCCGGAACTGAGCCTTGCGGCTCCAGTAGTGATGGATGACATCGGTGCATTCAGCCAGCGCCAGCTTGCGGTAGGCGGCGACCGCCAGGCAGAACTCTTCCAGCGTATAGGCCGTGCGAACCAGTGGATGGAATTCGTCCATCATCGCGATCGAGTGGTCTAGTATCCCCGCATCTTCGGCGGTCAGGCCAATCACCCCGGAGTTGACCATAGGCATCTGGCCGTCTGCCAAGCCCCGCGCCTGGAGAATGTTCTGCAGGTTCTGGTAGAGCAGGCACTGCTGATTTGCGCCGTAGCGCCCGCCGATAGCGTTGCACAGCAGGCTGCCGGCTTTGACCCGCTGGAACAGGTTCAGCGGCGACTTGCGGAAGAATGTGTCGGTGTCGATCAGCACGGCCTGCGAATGCTGCTGGAGGACTTGGCGCAACACGACATGCTTGCTGCGGAAATGGTAGCCGTGAGGTTCGTTCCAGGCCTTGCGCGTTGCCTCATCGAGCAGATGAACGGTAACCGGCAGCTTGCCGTAGGGCTCGGGGTTGTCGGTGTAGACCTGTATATCCATGGCCTCGCCCGCAGCCGTGCCCAGGTGGGCCAGGGCGCTGACGATGCTGAAGCAGGCCTCCTGATGATAGGTGGCAGGGCCGAAGGCCAGGTAAACCAGTTGAGGGCGCTGGGGTGTGAAATGTTGCATGGCTGGCAAGACCCGTCTGAACCGGAAATGAAATAAGGCCTTAGTCTATGACTAAAGCCTTAAGCATTTCTGAATAGGATTTTACCAAATGATTTCAGCGAGGCAGCTTCAGGTTGTTCCAGATCGCCAGGCTCGCCTCTGCCTGGTTCAAGGTGTAGAAATGCAGGCCCGGTGCGCCGCCTTGCAGCAGTTGTTCGCACATGCGGGTGATGACTTCTTCACCGAAGGCCTGGATGCTGGCGGTATCGTCGGCATAAGCTTCCAGCTGCTTGCGGATCCAGCGCGGGATTTCGGCGCCGCAAGCGTCGGAGAAGCGCGCCAGCTTGCTGTAGTTGGTGATCGGCATGATGCCGGGCACTACAGGAATTTCCACGCCCAGCTTCTGTGCGCGCTCGACAAAGTAGAAATAGCTGTCGGCGTTGAAGAAGTACTGGGTGATGGCGCTGTCGGCACCGGCCTTGACCTTGTGCACGAAGTTGGCCAGGTCGGTTTCGAAGTTGCGTGCCTGCGGGTGCATTTCCGGATAGGCGGCCACTTCCAGGTGGAAGTGATCAGCGGTTTCCTGGCGGATGAACTCGACCAGGTCGCTGGCATAACGCAGTTCACCACTTGCCATGCCCATGCCCGACGGCAGGTCGCCGCGCAGGGCGACGATGCGCTTGATGCCGGCAGCCTTGTATTGGGCGAGCAGCGCGCGCAACTCGTCCTTGGTGTCGCCGACGCACGACAGGTGCGGGGCGGCAGGCACCTTCACTTCGCTTTCCAGCTGCAGCACGGTGTTCAGCGTGCGGTCGCGGGTGGAGCCACCGGCACCGTAAGTGCAGGAAAAGAAGTCCGGGTTGCAGCCAGCCAGCTGGCGGGCAACACCCATCAGCTTTTCATGACCGGCGTCGGTCTTGGTCGGGAAGAATTCGAAACTGTAGCGGCGTTCTTGTGACATCACTCGTTCCTCAAGCAGCAAGCTTCAAGCGGCAAGCTGCAAGTAAAAGCCAGATCGGTGATGGCCGATCTGGCTTGGCATCGTTCAAGATCGTGGGTGCTGAAGCTGCGAGCGGCAAGGGCACGGTCTGCCTTTTCTTGCCGCTTGCAGCTTCAAGCTTGCCGCTTAGTAGCGGTAGGCGTGCGGCTTGAACGGGCCTTCGACAGTCACGCCGATGTAGTCGGCCTGTTGCTGGGTCAGCTTGGTGACCACGCCGCCGAAGCCGCGGACCATTTCCAGGGCCACTTCTTCGTCGAGCTTCTTGGGCAGTACTTCAACGGTCAGGCGTTCGGCTTTCTTCTCGGCCGAAAGGTCAGCGAACTTCTGCTCGAACAGGAAGATCTGTGCCAGTACCTGGTTGGCGAACGAACCGTCCATGATGCGGCTTGGGTGGCCGGTGGCGTTGCCCAGGTTCACCAGGCGGCCTTCGGCCAGCAGGATCAGGTAGTCGTCGTTCTGCGGGTCGAAGTCGCCAGCGCCGGTACGGTGGATCTTGTGGACCTGCGGCTTGACCTCTTCCCATGCCCAGTGCTTGCGCATGAAGGCGGTGTCGATCTCGTTGTCGAAGTGGCCGATGTTGCAGACCACGGCGCGCTTCTTCAGGGCCTTGAGCATGTTGGCGTCGCAGACGTTGACGTTACCGGTGGTGGTGACGATCAGGTCGATCTTGCCCAGCAGAGCCTTGTCGATGCTGGCTTCGGTGCCGTCGTTGATACCGTCGATGAACGGCGAGACCAGCTCGAAGCCGTCCATGCACGCCTGCATGGCGCAGATCGGGTCAACTTCGGTGACCTTGACGATCATGCCTTCCTGGCGCAGCGACTGCGCAGAACCCTTGCCCACGTCACCGTAGCCGATCACCAGGGCCTGCTTGCCCGACAGCAGGTGGTCGGTACCGCGCTTGATGGCGTCGTTCAGGCTGTGACGGCAGCCGTATTTGTTGTCGTTCTTGCTCTTGGTGACCGAGTCGTTGACGTTGATCGCCGGGACCTTCAGCTCGCCTTTGGCCAGCATGTCCAGCAGGCGGTGCACGCCGGTGGTGGTTTCTTCGGTGACACCGTGGACGCGGTCCAGCACGGCCGGGTACTTCTTGTGCAGCAGCTCGGTCAGGTCACCGCCGTCGTCGAGGATCATGTTGGCGTCCCATGGCTGGCCATCCTTGAGGATGGTCTGCTCCAGGCACCACTCGTACTCTTCCTCGGTTTCACCTTTCCAGGCGAACACCGGGATACCGGCGGCAGCGATGGAGGCTGCGGCCTGGTCCTGAGTGGAGAAGATGTTGCAGGACGACCAGCGCACTTCGGCACCCAGGGCAACCAGGGTTTCGATCAGCACGGCAGTCTGGATGGTCATGTGGATGCAGCCCAGAATCTTCGCACCCTTGAGCGGCTGCTCGGCGAGGTACTTGCGACGCAGGCCCATCAGGGCAGGCATTTCCGATTCGGCGATGATGGTTTCGCGACGACCCCAGGCGGCCAGGGAGATGTCTGCGACTTTGAAATCGGTAAAACCTGCAGGCGTGTTTACAGCGCTCATGAGAGCCTCCATTCGTAGTGTGCGAATGGGCGCCGTTGTGCGTTGAGCGTCCGCGGGAGCGGACAACGCCCCATCCGAGCCTGACAGGATGACCCTGCTGCAGCGCCCCTCGGACAGGTGGCGGGCATGGCACCGCGGCGGGTGGCCATGTGAATCGGCGCAGATTATAGCCTTGGCGGGAGTCATCGCCCAAGGTTTTCTGTCGATTAATAGCGACGATAGTCGATGATCAATGGAGCGGCGCCGGCCGCTCTGCCATCATTACCGCACGTTAGCCAAGCAGGTCAGGAGTACAGATGAACTTTCACACCCGCAAATGGGTAAAACCCGAAGACCTCAACCCCAACGGCACACTGTTCGGCGGCAGCCTGTTGCGCTGGATCGACGAAGAGGCGGCGATCTACGCCATCGTCCAGCTGGGCAACCAGCGTGTGGTGACCAAGTACATGTCGGAGATCAACTTCGTCAGTGCCTCGCGCCAGGGCGACATCATCGAGCTGGGCATCACCGCAACCGAGTTCGGCCGCACCTCGATCACCCTCAAGTGTGAAGTGCGCAACAAGATCACCCGCAAGAGCATCCTGACTGTCGACAAGATGGTCTTCGTCAACCTGGGCGAGGATGGCCAGCCGGCGGCCCACGGGCGCACCGAGATCAAATATGTTCAGGACCAGTTTCCGGACAGCGCGGTGGAATAACGTGATGGGGCTGCTTCGCAGCCCTTTCGCCGGCAAGACGGCCCTGGGTTTTCAGGGTTGTGCGCTGACCTTGCGCACCACCCGCCCGATGCTCAAGCCCTGCACCAGGATCGACGACAGCACCACGATGTAGGTGATCGACAGCAGCAGGTCACGCTCCTCGCCCAATGGCAGCGACAGTGCCAGGGCTACCGAAACGCCACCGCGCAGGCCGCCCCAGGTCAGTACCCGCACGGTGCCTTTGGGCACGCTGCGCCAGCGGCGCAAAAGCACGATCGCCGGGGCCACGGTCAGCAGCCGCGACAGCAGCACCGCCAGCGCCAGCACGCTGCCAGCCGCCAGGTGCAGCCAGTTGAACGGCAGCAGCAACAGCTCCAGGCCGATCAGGGCGAAGAGCAGGGCGTTGAGCATGTCGTCGATCAACTCCCAGAAACCGTCCAGGTAGCGACGGGTCATGTCGTTCATCGCCAGGTTGCGCCCCAGGTTGCCGATGATCAGCCCGGCCACGACCATCGCGATCGGTGCCGAGACGTGCAGCTCGTAGCACATCGCCGAACCACCGATGACCAGCGCCAGGGTCAGCATGACCTCGACCTGATACTGCTCGACGCTTTTGATCATGCGGTAGGTGGCGTAACCGAGCAGCCCGCCAAACACCGCCCCGCCAATGGCTTCGCGGGCGAACAGGATCGCTGTGTCAGTGATGCTTGGCGTTTCACCCAGTTGAATGATGCCCAGCAGGACGGTGAACACCACCACGGCGGTGCCGTCGTTGAACAGAGACTCGCCGACGATGGTGGTCTTCAGCGGTTTGGAGGCGTTAGCGGTCCGCAGGGCCCCTAGCACAGCGATCGGGTCGGTGGGCGAGATCAGTGCACCGAACAGCAGGCAGTAGATCAGCGGCACCTGCCAGCCGAACAGCGCAAAGACCCAGTGCGACAGAAAGCCGATCACCACGGTGGCGATCAGCACGCCGAGCGTTGCCAGCAGCCCGATCGGCCAGCGGTAGCTGCGCAGATCGGTGAGGTTGACGTGCAGTGCGCCGGCGAACAGCAGAAACGCCAGCATCCAGTGCATCAGCAGGTCATTGAAGTCGATCTGGTTCATCAGCCCTTCGACGCGTTCTTCAAGGCCCGGGAAGCCGATCAGGCTAAGCCCCTGCAGCATCAGCGAGAACAGCAGTGCCGTGACCATCACGCCGATGGCGGGGGGCAGGCCGATAAAGCGGTAATTGACGTAGGTGAGGAGTGTTGTGAGGCAGATAAACGCAGCAACTAATTCAAGCATCCCAAATCCTGTAACAATGGCTTCCAAGTCGTAACCCGAATGGCTCGGGCAGTTCTTTGATGATCTGGCGAGGGTCTCGGGACACAGTTTTTGACCTGGTTGGCTGGTTTCGTTCCGCATTTGATGCAGAACCGCCTCGCGCCCATTGTCACTACCAAGGCTATATATTCAGTGGCTGATAACGTCACAAGGACCTGAAGGCGTGCTGGCAACTTCCCTGGTATTGATCGCGGCATTGCTGCACGCGACCTGGAACACCCTGATCAAATTCAGTGGCGAGCGCTTGCTGGTGATCGCCAGCATGGACTCGGTAGCCCTGGCCTTTGCCGTGCTCGCAGTGGCCTTCGTGGACCTGCCGCCTGCCGAGATCTGGCCTTGGCTGATCGCCTCGGCATTGGCCGAGCAGTTGTACCGATTCCTGCTGATCCAGGCATATCGGGTAGGCGATCTGGGGCTGGTCTATCCTCTGATGCGTGGCCTGTCACCGCTGGTGGTGCTGGGGCTGACCCTGGCGTTCGCCGGCGAGTCGCTCAGCCAGCAGCAAATCATCGGCATATTGCTGATCCCGTGTGGCATGGCGTGCCTGCTGTGGCAGGGAGGTGGGGGTGAGCGCCTGCCCTGGTCGATGCTGCCAGTGGTGGCGCTGATCGGCCTGTGCATCGGTTGCTACACCTGGTTCGACGGGCAGGCCGTGCGGTTGTGGGGTAAGCCCTGGGACTACCTGGTATGGCTGACCCTGCTCAGCGCCTGGCCGTTTCCGCTGCTGGCCTGTGTGGCACGGCGGGGGCCGTTCGTGCTGTTCTGGCGCACCCAGTGGCGCTTGGGGTTGGCAGTGGGCTTTTGCGTGTTGTTCAGCTACGCGCTGGTATTGTGGGCCATGCATCTGGGTTCGGTGGCCGAGGCGGCGGCCTTGCGCGAGCTGAGCGTCATCCTGGTGGTACTGCTGGGCATGCGCTACCTCAAAGAACCTTTTGGCGGCCCGAGACTCCTAGCTTGCGGGCTGGTACTGGCAGGCATGCTGGTGATGAAGCTCTAACCTAACGACTGAAGGAGTCCTGTCCATGACCGTTGCCCTGTGGTGCATCCTGATCGCATTGTTCCTGCCGCCGCTGTGCGCCTTGATCGCCAAGGTGAGCAGTGGCCGTTTCGGCTTGAAGGACAATCACGACCCACGCGCCTTCCTCGACACATTATCGGGCCTGCCACGGCGTGCCCATGCCGCCCAGCAGAACAGCTATGAAGCGTTTCCGGCATTTGCCGCGGCGGTGCTGGTGGCCGATATCGTGGGCAATGCCGAGCAGGTGACGCAGGACGTGCTGGGGGTCTTGTACATCACCAGTCGGCTGCTTTACATCATCTGCTATCTGGCGGACTGGGCGGCTTTGCGCTCGCTGGTGTGGTTCGCCGGGGTGGCCCTGATCGTGTCGTTCTTCGTCGTTTCGGCCTGAAGCCTGGCTGCCCTCCTCGCGTGTGAGCCGCGAGGAGGGCAGCAGCCAGTCAAAGGACTTTGGGTACTTCAGGCAGTGGCTTGCCCTTTGGCCATAGCATCCAGATCTGCCCCTGCTGCTTCATGTTCCCCGCCAGTTCGCCGGCCTCAGGCCCGGTGCCCCAGAACAGGTCCGCACGCACTTCGCCGGTAATCGCGCCACCGGTATCCTGAGCGCCCACCGGCCGAACCACCGGTGTGCCGTCCGGGCGTGTGGTGGACAGCCAAAGCAGGCTGCCCAATGGAATGACCTTGCGATCGATGGCCACGCTGTAGCCCGCGGTAAGCGGCACATTCAGCGAGCCGCGCGGGCCTTCGTTGCTGTCAGGGCGGGTGCTGAAGAATACATAGCTGGGGTTGCTCGCCAGCAATTCCGGCACACGCTGCGGATTGGCCTGAGCCCAGGCATGAATGGCGCCCATGCTCACGTCTTCCTTCTTCAACTGGCCCTGCTCGATCAGCCAGCGACCTATCGGCCGGTACGGGTGGCCGTTCTGGTCGGCGTAGCCCAAGCGCAATTGACGGCCATCTTCCAGCTTTACCCGGCCAGAGCCCTGGATCTGCAGAAACTGCAGGTCCATCGGGTCGGTCAACCACGCCAGTACCGGGGCCTTCACGCCGTCCCGGTAGATCACCTCGGCGGTGTCATAGGGCTTGAGCACGCGGCCGTCGAGGCGGCCTCGCAGGCGCTTGCCCTTCAGTTCCGGGTAAACGCTGGCCAGGTCGACCACGATCATGTCATCGGGGATGCCATACACCGGTACATTGGCCGCTTCGGTGCGTGTCAGGCTGCCGGGGTAGACCGGTTCGTAGTAGCCGGTGATCAGGCCATTGGCGTTGTTCTCGGCCGAGCGCAGGCCATAGACCTGCAATTGCGCTTGCAGGAACGTGCGCACCTGGGGCGCCTCCAGGGCAATCGGCTGTGCTGCTTCGCACGTGGCGGCCCACACCGGATCACGCTTGAGCTTTTCACAGCCAGTGCGCCAGGCGTTGAAACCCGCGACCAGGTCGCTGTCGCTGACGCTGGGCAGGTCGGCCCAAGCCGCAGGGGTGTAAGTAGCGACGGCGTGGGGTTCGGGCTTGGCGTTTTCGCCGCCGTTGCAGCCGGCCAGCAAGGCCAGGGCCGGCAGCGCCCAGGCGAGATGGCGCAGAGCAGATTTCATGGTTGAATCCTTGGAGGGCAGCAGCGGATGGCTGCCCATAGTGTTCGTAAGGGTATTGGTCTTTGCATGGCAGGCGAGGATACTGGTGGCCCTTTCCTCTGCCAATGTGACTGTGATGTTCAAATGTTTCACCGCCATACTGCTGATCAGCCTGTCCCTGGTAGCCTGCGACCGTGTCGATCCTAACTCACCCTTGGGGCAGCGCAAGGCGATCTTCAAGCAGATGCTCAAGACCAGCGAGGACATGGGTGGCATGCTGCGCGGGCGGTTGCCGTTCGATGGGGCTAAGTTTTCCGAGGGTGCGGTGAAACTCGATAGCCTGGCCCATGCGCCCTGGCAGCATTTTCCGCAGGTAAAGGATGATGGCGACAGCAGTGCGCGGCCCGAGGTCTGGGAGCGTCAGGCGCGCTTTCATGACTTGGCGCAAGCGTTGGAAGGGGTGACAGGCGAGTTGCTGGCGGTGACACGCAAGCAGCCGCTGGATGCGGCGATGCTCAAGGCACCTATGGACAAGGTCGAGGCAGCCTGCAAGGCCTGCCATACAGAGTTTCGTAATCATTGATGCGCCAGCCAATAGTTTGCGGACTGCTGGCTGGCGCGCGTGACTGAAGGCTCAGATTACTTGGTCAATTCGGCTTTGGCGTCTTCGAGTTCTGCTTTGGATTCGGCCAGTTTCTTTTCGCGCTTGGCAATTTTGCTCGCTTCGCCTTTTGCCTGCGCCTGCTTCAGGTCTGCTTCCCGCTCTTGGACTTCTGCTTCGGCTTCGCGCACTTTTTGTTCACGCTCTTCTTTCAAGCCGGCATCGGTGCAGTGCTCGGTGTTCTCCTGCAGGGCCTTCTCCAGGCCGCGGATCTCACCCGAATTATTGTGCGCCCTGGCATATTGCAGCTGGTTTTCGATGGCGCTGCGTTTGGCTGCGCAACCGGTCAAGCCAGGCGTGGGCTGAGCTGCTTGGGCGGCGGATGCGCTCAAACCGAGAACAGCCAGCATGACTACGGAAGAAACAACTTTCATGGAAGCCTCCTTGTAGGGGCATATGGCAGTAGCGCTGCGATGGTGCCCCTTCCCTAAGACCAAGTGAACCCTTCAGTGGGTAACTTCAGAAAAGTCCTACAAGCCAAGAGGAGTAGGAACTTGCTGTCAACGCTCCAGGTCTTCGACAGCTTCCTGCAACTCCTTTTTCGCCTCGGCAAGTTTGTCTTTGCGCTTGTTGATGCGCTCCGGGTCGCCCTTCTTCATGGCCTTGTCCAGGTCCTTGGTGCGCTGGTTGACCTCGTGGCGCGCCTCGAGCACCTTCTGTTCGCGCTCTTTGCGCAAGCCGGCATCGGTGCAGTTCGCGTCAACTTCGCTCAGCGCTTTTTCCAGCCCGGCCTGTTGGTTGCTGTTGTTGTGGGCCTTGGCCTGTTCGATCTGTTCAGCAATCGCTTGGCGCTTGGCTGCGCAACCGGTGAGCGCGGGTTGTTCTTTGGCGGGCTGGGCGGCGTTAGCTGAAAAAGCCAGCGTTGCCAGCACGAAAAGGGTGGAAATACGTTTCATGAAAAGCCTCTTGGACGGGGCGGGGCAGCAGAAAGTGGGGAAATCCTGCCTTGGTTTTACCGATTTATAAACCCTTGGCAGGTTTTTCCAGGCTCAGATTCGGAAATCCCCTTACAGGTCGTTGCGCATTCGCTAGTGGGATTTGGCCTCTTCAGCCATGTGAAAACCGTCGACGCCATTGTTCCCCAGATGTGTTGCAATGCGCTGTACTTCTCCCTGGGCGAAGAAGTCTGCGAGCTGCCTGGCGCGTGTTTCGCCTATGCCGGGCAAGGCTTGCCATTCGCTGGGGGAACGGCTGGCAAGCGCCGGCCAGTACTCATGCTCAGGCACGTTGCCGTGGGCAGGCACGCCAAGGCCTCTCAGCCAATGGGCGAAAGGCCTGGAGCGGGCAATGTCGAAACCGCGTTGCAGCCGCATGGCTTTGACTTCACTGATGCCCGGCACTTGTTGCAGTTGCTGGGCATCGAGCGCCAACCAGTCCGTCAGCGATGTGACCAGGCCCGCGTGCACCAGCAGCCGCCAGGTGCCCGGGCCGGCGCCTGGCATGGCCAGCCCTTGCTTGCCCCCGAGCCAGGCCAGGCGGGCGATGAACTGCTCTTCACACCCCTCGCCGGCTTGCCAGCAACTGTGAGGACCGTATCTTCCAGGTACAGGTACCGTCAGCGGTTGTCGCTCGACAGCGCGGTGGACCACCTTTTCGAAACGTGGAATGGTCAGCCCGGCTAGGCTGATCGCCACCCGGTCGCCTGGGCGAATGTCCAAGGTTTGCCAGCGGGCCATGGAGCCGAGGCTGACTTGGCTGATCCGGCGGTCGTCCAGGGTGACCGGCTGCAGCTTGAGCACTGGCGTCACCCTGCCGGTGCGGCCGATTAGAAAGCGTACGTCGCGCACCTCTGCCAGCGCCTGGGCGAAGGGGTATTTCCACGCGGCGATCCAATAGGGGGCGTTGGGCCGCCAGCGGGCGGCTGGCGGGCGGCTGTCCTGGCGCAGAATCACGCCGTCGGTGGCAAAGGGCAGCGGTGAGCGATACCAGTGCAGGCGCCAGTGGGTAGCTTGCGCGGGGGTGTCGATAGCTGTGCTGAAACGCTGACTGTCGGGGAACCCCCAGGCTGCAAGTTGTGTGAGGCGCTCGCCCTGGTTGTCAGGCCCATGCGGCCAGTCCCAGACGAACAGGCCGATGCTCGCGCCCAGTTTCGGGCCAAGCTGCTTGCGCGCCAGCATCCCGGCCACGCTACCGCGCGCATTGCTGCTGCCTGCCTCAGCTTGCACGTGCGCTTGCAGGCGTAGGTACAACTCGCCTTGCAATACGACGTCCAGCGGCTGAGGCAATTGCCGGGTGATGCTGTCGAGGTCCTTGATGTGGCGGCTCCAGTCATGCCCTTGGCGGCCATCACCGCGGCTGAGCAGCTGTACCAGCCGGCCTTGGCGATAGACCAGCGAGACCGCCACTCCGTCGACTTTCGGTTGCACCCACACGCCCTTCTTGCCGGTCATCCAGCGTGCAACGCCAGCTGCGTCAGGGAGTTTCTCGACGCCAGTGTGGGCAACGGGGTGGGCAATTGGGCCGCGTGCGCTGGCCAGTGGGCTTGGGCCTGTGGGTTCCAGGCCAAAGCACTGTTGCAGGTGTAGCAGGTGGTGTCGGGCCTGGTCGTAGAGCTCATCGGCTACGAGCGCTATACCCTGGCGGTGGTAATGGTCGTCCCAGTTGGCCAGGGTGGTGCGCAGTTGTGCAACTTCGGTTCTGGCTTGCTTGGCATCCCAGTCTGGACAGTGGCCGGCTTGGGCGATGGATGTGTGGAGCAGCAACAGGGCGGCGAGGCGCAGGAAAGGTGACATGGCCAGCATCCTTGCGTGGCGGAGTGGAGTGTTCAGGCTAGGCAAGCGTGGGGGAGGTTGGCGGGTTCAGTTGTCAGGTGATGTGTCGAGGGGCGATACCATGGAAACTACAAAAAAGCCCCTGCCGATCACTCGGCAAGGGCTTCGATGCACCGCTGCAGGAGAAATTACAGGCCGGCAGCATCACGCAGCGACTGGGCGCGGTCGGTGCGCTCCCAAGTGAAGGTGGTGAAGGTGTCGTCGCCGACAGTCTTCTGCTGCGGGGTACGGCCGAAGTGGCCGTAGGCAGCGGTTTCCTGGTACATCGGGTGCAGCAGGTCGAGCATCTTGGTGATGGCGTACGGACGCAGGTCGAAGCACTCACGCACCAGCTGGATGATCTTGTCGTCCGAGACCTTGCCGGTACCGAAGGTGTTGATCGAGATGGAGGTCGGCTGGGCTACGCCGATGGCGTAGGACACCTGAATCTCGCAACGTTCGGCCAGGCCGGCGGCGACGATGTTCTTGGCTACGTAACGGCCGGCGTAGGCGGCGGAGCGGTCGACCTTGGACGGGTCCTTGCCGGAGAACGCGCCACCACCGTGACGGGCCATGCCGCCGTAGGAGTCGACGATGATCTTGCGGCCGGTCAGGCCACAGTCACCCACCGGGCCACCGATGATGAAGTTGCCGGTCGGGTTGATGTGGTAATGGGTGTCCTTGTGCAGCAGTTCGGCAGGCAGGGTGTGCTTGACGATCAGCTCCATCACGGCTTCCTGCAGGTCTTTTTGCGAGACTTCAGGGTTGTGCTGGGTCGACAGGACCACCGCGTCGATGCCGACTACCTTGCCGTTTTCATAGCGGCAGGTGACCTGGGACTTGGCGTCCGGGCGCAGCCAAGGCAGCAGCCCGGATTTGCGCGCTTCGGCCTGACGCTCGACCAGGCGGTGCGAGAAGCAGATCGGCGCCGGCATCAGCACGTCGGTTTCGTTGCTGGCGTAGCCGAACATCAGGCCCTGGTCACCCGCGCCCTGGTCTTCCGGCTTGGAGCGGTCGACGCCTTGGGCGATGTCCACCGACTGTTTGCCGATGATGTTCATCACGGCGCAGGTGGCGCCGTCGAAGCCGACGTCGGAGCTGTTGTAGCCGATGTCGATGATGACTTTGCGCACCAGCTCTTCCAGGTCGACCCAGGCCGACGTGGTGACTTCGCCGGCGATGATGGCGACACCGGTCTTGACCAGGGTTTCACACGCCACGCGGGCGTATTTGTCCTGGGTGATGATGGCATCCAGGACCGCATCCGAAATCTGGTCGGCGATCTTGTCCGGATGCCCTTCGGACACGGACTCGGAGGTGAAAAGGGAGTATTCGCTCATCTCGACGGGTTCCTAAAATTTACCGATGGTGTGTGTCGCCAGCCGTCCGCTGAAAATGGCGGACCTGTATCTGGAAACCGTTACGCAAGCCCACATAGAGGCTGTCCCCCGGGGCCAGCCCGGCAGCGTTGGCCCAACGGGCCAGGTCGTCCTGTTCAAAACCAAGCCAGAGATCGCCGCAGGCTTCCCGCGCCCAATCCTGATCGTGGCTGCACAGTTCGGTGACCAGCAGGCTGCCGCCTGCCTTCACCCGTTTGGCCAAAAGGCGCAGGGCCAGGGCCGGGTCGCTGAAATGGTGCAGGACCATGTTCAGCACAACGCAGTCGGCTTCCACATCCGTTGCACCCAGTGCATCGGCCAACTGCAGGTTTACATTATCCAGGCGTTCGCGTTCGCAGACCTGGCGCGCCAGCTCGAGCATGGTCGGGCTGTTGTCCAGGGCTGTGACACAGGCGAAGCGCCGGGCCAGGTCGGGCAAAAAGCCGCCGTCGCCGGGGCCGACTTCCAGCGCGCTGGCGGTCGGCTCGAAATTCAGTGTGTCGAGCAGCGCCAGCAGGCTTTCGCGGTACTGCGGCAGGCCGGCGATCAGGTCCTGCTGGGCGCGGAACTTTTCTTCCACGCGCAGGAAAAAGTCCTGGCTGGTGGCGGCGCGGCGTTGTTGCACCTGAGCGATGCGCGCCTGCACGTCCAGCGGCAGTGCCAGGTCGTCGACCTCTTCGAGCAGCGCGGTGTGCAGGCGGCCGCCCAGGCGGTGGCTGTCGGGCAGGGCCCTGCGGTAGAAAACCGCATTGCCTTCGCGGCGCGTAGCCACCAGCTCGGCCTGGGCCAAAACCTTGAGGTGATGGCTCATGCCCGACTGCCCGATGTCGAAAATCTGTGCCAGCTCCAGGACGCCGAACGAGTCGCTGGCCAAGGCGCGCAGGACATTCAGGCGCAGTTCGTCGCCACTGGCTTTGCACAGGGCTGCCAGTGTGTCGCTTCGCTGAGGGATCGGTTGCGCACGGAGGTTCATGACGCGGCAGTCTAGACAGGCATCGTTGCCCTAGCAAGACCAATATCAAAAAGTTTTGATATTGGCGATGAGCTGCAAGAAATAGAGCCTTGCGCGCACGCTTCGGCTTTCTCTTGCTGCTTAAAGCTTGCCGCTTGCCGCTTAAATGTTTGCCCCCAGCCCCCCAGTGGGGGAAAATGGCCGCCTTTTTCGTTACACCACCTATTCAAGCCCCAGGAGATAAGCGATGCCCAGCCGTCGTGAACGTGCCAACGCCATTCGTGCCCTCAGCATGGATGCCGTGCAAAAGGCCAACAGCGGCCACCCAGGTGCCCCCATGGGCATGGCGGATATCGCCGAAGTGCTTTGGCGCGACTATCTGAAGCACAACCCGAGCAACCCGAGCTTCGCCGACCGTGACCGCTTCGTGCTGTCCAACGGCCACGGCTCGATGCTGATCTACTCGTTGCTGCACCTGACCGGCTACGACGTCACCCTCGACGACCTCAAGTCGTTCCGCCAGCTGCATAGCCGTACCCCGGGCCACCCCGAGTTCGGCTACACCCCGGGTGTGGAAACCACCACCGGCCCGCTGGGCCAAGGTTTGGCCAATGCCGTGGGCTTTGCCTTGGCGGAGAAAGTGCTGGGTGCCCAGTTCAACCGCGAAGGCCACAACATCGTCGACCACAACACCTACGTGTTCCTCGGCGACGGCTGCATGATGGAAGGCATCTCCCACGAAGTCGCCTCGCTGGCCGGCACCCTGGGCCTGAACAAGCTGGTGGCCTTCTATGACGACAACGGCATTTCCATCGACGGTGAAGTGGAAGGCTGGTTCACCGACGACACCCCCAAGCGCTTCGAGGCCTACAACTGGCTGGTGATCCGCAACGTCAACGGCCACGACGCCGACGAGATCCGCACGGCTATCGAGACTGCGCGCAAGAGCGACCGTCCGACCCTGATCTGCTGCAAGACCATCATTGGTTTCGGCTCGCCCAACAAGCAGGGCAAGGAAGACTGCCACGGTGCTCCGCTGGGCAACGACGAAATCGCCCTGGCCCGCAAGGAACTGAACTGGAACCACGCTCCGTTCGAAGTTCCTGCCGACATCTACGCCGAATGGGACGCCAAAGAAGCAGGCGCCAAGGCTGAAGCCGAGTGGAACACGCGGTTCGATGCCTATGCCGCCGCCTTCCCGGAACTGGCCAGCGAACTCAAGCGCCGTCTGAGCGGTGATCTGCCAGCCGACTTCTCCGAAAAGGCCGCTGCCTACATCGCTGAAGTCGCTGCCAAGGGCGAGACCATCGCCAGCCGCAAGGCCAGCCAGAACACCCTGAATGCCTTCGGCCCACTGCTGCCGGAATTCCTTGGCGGCTCGGCCGACCTGGCCGGCTCCAACCTGACCCTGTGGAAGGGCTGCAAGGGTGTGGACGCCAACGACGCCAGCGGCAACTACGTGTTCTACGGCGTGCGCGAGTTCGGCATGACCGCGATCATGAACGGGGTTGCCCTGCACGGCGGCCTGGTGCCTTACGGCGCGACGTTCCTGATGTTCATGGAATACGCCCGTAACGCCGTGCGCATGTCCGCCCTTATGAAGCAGCGCGTCATCCATGTGTACACCCACGACTCCATCGGCCTGGGCGAAGACGGCCCGACCCACCAGCCGATCGAGCAACTGACCAGCCTGCGCAGCACGCCGAACCTGGACACCTGGCGCCCGGCCGACGCAGTCGAGTCGGCTGTGTCCTGGAAGCACGCCCTGGAGCGCAAGGACGGCCCATCGGCGCTGATCTTCTCGCGCCAGAACCTGCAGCATCAGGACCGCGACGCCCAGCAGATCGCCGATATCGCCCGCGGCGGTTACGTGCTCAAGGACTGCGCCGGCGAGCCCGAGCTGATCCTGATCGCCACCGGTTCGGAAGTGGGCCTGGCCGTTCAGGCGTTCGACAAGCTGACCGAGCAGGGCCGCAAGGTGCGTGTCGTGTCGATGCCGAGCACCAGCGTGTTCGACGCACAGGATGCGGCCTACAAGCAGTCCGTACTGCCGCTGCAAGTGGGTGCCCGCATCGCCATCGAAGCGGCTCATGCCGACTTCTGGTACAAGTACGTGGGCCTCGAAGGCCGTGTCATCGGCATGACCACTTACGGTGAATCGGCTCCGGCCAGCGCACTGTTCGAGGAGTTCGGCTTCACCCTGGAGAACATCCTGGGTACTGCCGAAGAGCTGCTGGAAGACTGATGCAACCCTGGAGGGCTTGGCCCTCCATCGCGACGCAAGGCCGCTCCTGCAGTTACCGCGCAGCCTCGATGTTGGCGCGGTGCCTGTAGGAGCGGCCTTGTGTCGCGATGGGCCGCAACGCGGCCCCAACAGCCACCATGCGTTAGCGAGCCCACCAATGCCCCACCCGCGTCCCTACAAAGTTGCACTCAACGGTTACGGCCGCATCGGCCGCTGTGTCCTGCGCGCACTGTTTGAGCGTGGGGCAAAGGCTGGCTTCGAAATCGTTGCATTGAACGACCTGGCCGACCAGGCCAGTGTGGAATACCTGACACGCTTCGACTCCACTCACGGCCGATTCCCCGGCGACGTGAAGGTCGACGGCGACTGTCTGCATATCAATGGCGACTGCGTGAAGGTCATGCGCAGTGCCACCCCCGAGGGCGTCGACTGGGCCGCCCTGGACATCGACCTGGTGCTGGAGTGTTCCGGCGCCTATCACACCCGTGCCGATGGCCAGCGCTTTCTTGATGCCGGTGCGCCGCGTGTGCTGTTCTCGCAGCCCATGGCCAGCGAGGCCGATGTGGATGCGACGGTGGTCTACGGCATCAACCAGGCTTGCCTGACCGGCACCGAGCGCCTGGTGTCCAACGCCTCCTGTACCACCAACTGTGGCGTACCGCTGCTGCGGGTACTGGACCAGGCGTTCGGCATCGAGTACGTACAGATCACCACCATTCACTCGGCAATGAACGACCAGCCGGTGATCGATGCCTACCATCATGAGGATTTGCGCCGTACGCGCTCGGCTTTCCAGTCGGTGATCCCGGTGTCCACTGGCCTGGCGCGTGGTATCGAGCGCCTGCTGCCGGAACTTGCCGGGCGAATACAGGCCAAAGCGGTACGCGTGCCTACCGTCAACGTGTCGTGCCTGGACATCACCCTGCAGACCGCCCGTGACACCAGTGCGGTCGAAGTCAATCGGGTGCTGCGCGAGGCGGCGCTGGATGGCCCGCTCAAAGGCTTGCTGGCTTACACCGAATTACCCCACGCCAGCTGTGATTTCAACCATGACCCGCATTCGGCGATCGTCGATGCCAGCCAGACACGCGTCTCGGGCCCCCGCCTGGTGAACCTGCTGGCCTGGTTCGACAACGAATGGGGTTTTGCCAACCGTATGCTCGACGTTGCCGAACATTATCTGCACGTCGTCCACCCAACCCGCACCAAACAGCCCTGAAGGACTGCATTCATGACCGTGTTGAAGATGACCGACCTCGACCTGCAAGGTAAACGCGTACTGATCCGCGAAGACCTCAACGTGCCTGTGAAGGACGGTGTGGTAACCAGCGACGCGCGTATCCTGGCTGCGCTGCCGACCATCAAGCTGGCCCTGGAGAAGGGCGCGGCGGTAATGGTCTGCTCGCACCTGGGCCGCCCGACCGAAGGTGAGTTCTCGGCCGAGAACAGCCTCAAGCCGGTTGCCGACTACCTGAGCAAGGCCCTGGGCCGCGACGTTGCACTGGTCGCCGACTACCTCGATGGCATCGAGGTCAAGGCCGGTGACCTGGTGCTGTTCGAGAACGTTCGCTTCAACAAGGGCGAGAAGAAGAACGCCGACGAGCTGGCGCAGAAGTACGCGGCCCTGTGCGACGTCTTCGTCATGGACGCCTTCGGCACCGCTCACCGTGCCGAAGGCTCCACCCACGGCGTCGCCAAGTTCGCCAAGGTCGCTGCGGCAGGCCCGCTGCTGGCCGCCGAGCTGGACGCCCTGGGCAAAGCCCTGAAGGCACCGGCCAAACCAATGGCGGCCATCGTTGCCGGCTCCAAGGTTTCCACCAAGCTGGACGTGCTGAACAGCCTGAGCTCGGTTTGCGACCAGTTGATCGTTGGTGGCGGCATCGCCAACACCTTCCTGGCCGCCGCCGGCCACCCGGTGGGCAAGTCGCTGTACGAGCCTGACCTGGTGGAAACCGCCAAGGCCATCGCCGCCAAGGTCAGCGTACCGCTGCCAGTCGACGTGGTGGTTGCCAAGGAGTTTGCCGAGAGCGCCGAGGCCACCGTCAAGGCCATCGCCGACGTGGCCGCCGACGACATGATCCTGGACATCGGGCCACAGACTGCGGCCAACTTCGCCGAACTGCTGAAGTCGTCGAAAACCATCCTGTGGAACGGCCCGGTCGGTGTGTTCGAGTTCGACCAGTTCGGCAACGGCACCAAGGTACTGGCCAAGGCTATCGCCGAGAGCGCTGCATTCTCCATCGCCGGCGGTGGCGATACCCTGGCAGCCATCGACAAATATGGCGTCAGCGCCGAGATCTCCTACATTTCTACCGGTGGTGGTGCATTCCTCGAGTTCGTCGAAGGCAAGGTACTGCCGGCCGTGGCGATCCTTGAAGAGCGGGCAAAAGCCTGACAATGGCGGCGCCTGGCAAAGGGAGCGACCTGATGGTCAAGCAATTGCCTGTGATCTTGCTGGCTGGTTTGCTGAGCGCATGCTCCAGCAGCCCGTCCTCGGACAACGATCCGGCGCAGCCGCCCAAGGGCGGCTGCTACCAGTCTGAGTGGCAGGCCGAGACCGTGCCGGTAATCAGCAAGCGCGTGGGCCCGGAAGGCCTGGAAAAGTATGACGAAGACCACCAGCGCAAGGCGCCTGGCTGCCCATGAACCGATGCGCTTCGTCGGAGCAGGCAACCAAGCGACCATTGTGTGGTCATCTAGAGGATATGCAATGAAAGCGCTGATGGCCTTGATGGCCCTGGCGACACTGGCAGGATGCTCGCTGCTGCAGCCGGCGCAACCCGCCCCGGCAGCCGCCTGGACCCGTTGGGTCTGTGACAGCCAGACCGAAGTGCTCTGGCGCTTCGCCGATGCACAACAGGATTCGGTCGACGTGCGCCTCGGCGGCGGCGACCAGGTCTACCGGCTCAAGTCCGAGCCGAGTGCGTCGGGCGCGATGTACAGCGATGGCGTGCTGGCCTTCCACACCAAGGGCGAGGAAGGCCTGGTGTACTGGGTGGCAACCAACGATCTGATTGGGCGGGGCTGCAAGGCACCGTGACTGGCCGGGCCGCACCGGTGGCCCACACTACTTGAACAGCAACCGCCCCTGCGGCAGGCTTGCACGAAACAAAACGACGCTTGTCGGGAGAGAGATACACAATGGCACTCATTAGCATGCGCCAGATGCTGGACCACGCCGCCGAGTTCGGTTACGGCGTTCCAGCTTTCAACGTCAACAACCTCGAGCAGATGCGCGCCATCATGGAAGCGGCCGACAAGACCGACTCCCCAGTGATCGTCCAGGCTTCGGCCGGTGCCCGCAAATACGCTGGCGCGC
The DNA here is from genome assembly GCF_015751845.1 of Pseudomonas sp. M2. Taxonomy (NCBI): domain Bacteria; kingdom Pseudomonadati; phylum Pseudomonadota; class Gammaproteobacteria; order Pseudomonadales; family Pseudomonadaceae; genus Pseudomonas; species Pseudomonas sp. M2. The sequence goes on along the minus strand of NZ_JADOUD010000001.1, from coordinate 1,863,505 downwards.
CGTTCCTGCGTCACCTGATCCTGGCCGCCATCGAAGAATTCCCGCACATCCCGGTGTGCATGCACCAGGACCACGGCACCAGCCCTGACGTGTGCCAGCGTTCGATCCAGCTGGGCTTCAGCTCGGTGATGATGGACGGCTCGCTGGGCGAAGACGGCAAGACCCCGACCGACTACGAGTACAACGTCCGCGTCACTCAGCAGACTGTCGCCATGGCGCACGCCTGTGGTGTTTCGGTCGAAGGCGAGCTGGGCTGCCTGGGTTCGCTGGAAACCGGCATGGCCGGTGAAGAAGACGGCATCGGCGCCGAAGGCGTGCTGGACCACAGCCAGATGCTCACCGACCCGGAAGAAGCCGCCGACTTCGTCAAGAAGACCCAGGTGGATGCCCTGGCCATCGCCATCGGCACCAGCCACGGTGCCTACAAGTTCACCAAGCCGCCAACCGGTGACGTGCTGGCGATCGACCGCATCAAGGAAATCCACAAGCGCATCCCCAACACCCACCTGGTGATGCACGGTTCTTCCTCGGTACCGCAGGAGTGGCTGGCGATCATCAACCAGTACGGCGGCGACATCAAAGAGACCTACGGCGTACCGGTCGAAGAAATCGTTGAAGGCATCAAGCACGGCGTGCGCAAGGTCAACATCGATACCGACCTGCGCCTGGCCTCCACCGGTGCCATGCGCCGCCTGATGGCGCAGAACCCGAGCGAGTTCGACCCGCGCAAGTTCTTCGGTGAAACCGTGAAAGCCATGCGCGATGTGTGCATCGCACGTTACGAAGCCTTCGGCACCGCCGGTAATGCCTCGAAGATCAAGCCGATCTCCCTGGAAGGCATGTTCCAGCGTTACCTGAAAGGTGAGCTGGCCGCCAAGGTCAACTGATCACAGGCCGCCTTAAAAAGACCCACAGAAATGTGGGTTTTTTTATGGCTGAATGCCCGGCAAACGACCGTTAGTCGACTACCCTTACCTTTAGTCACTGATAGCGTTCTGATTGCATTGCGTGTTACACACTCGAGTCTAGAGTGTTAAACCGGATCCAGATGCAAGTCGAAGTCGGTCATACAAGAGAAAGCAGCATGGATGGCGCTTACCCTCAACCACCGGATGGCAACTCGGTTCTCCTGGTGGTGGACGATTACCCTGAGAACCTCATTAGCATGCGAGCCTTACTGGCCCGCACAGATTGGCAGGTGCTGACAGCAGGTTCAGGGACGGAAGCCTTGAGCGCCTTGCTGGAGCACGAAGTCGACCTTGTGTTGCTCGACGTGCAGATGCCCGAAATGGACGGCTTCGAGGTTGCCCGGCTGATGCGTGGCAGCCACCGTACCCGGCTGACCCCGATCATCTTTCTCACCGCTAACGAGCAGTCCGATGCCGCCGTGCTCAAGGGCTATGCCAGTGGTGCGGTGGATTACCTGTTCAAGCCGTTCGACCCGCAGATCCTCAAGCCCAAGGTGCAGGCGCAACTGGACCAGCAGCGCAACCGGCGCATGCTGCAACGCTTGACGCGCGAACTGGAGGCGGCCAGGGCGTTCAATGCGTCCATCCTGGAGAATGCCGCCGAAGGCATTCTGGTGGTCGACGCCCACGGCAACATCAGCTTTGCCAACCCGGCGATCTCGCGCTTGCTCGATGCCCCGGTCGAGCAATTGCAGGGCGTGCAGTTACTTGAGTTGCTGCAACTGCCCAATGCCACCCTCTGGAGCGAATCGGATTTCCATCAGGCCTACCAGTCACGGCAGATCTTCCGTGTACACGACGCCCACCTGCGCACGGCAGGCGGTCATCTGGTCCCGGTGGCATTGTCCTGCGCACCGCTGCCGGCCGATCAGCAGGCGATGGTGGTGACGGTGCTGGACATGTCGGCGGTGCGCAATTTGCACCAGCAGCTCGAATACCAGGCGGTCACCGACCCGCTTACCGGCCTGCTCAACCGCCGTGGGTTCTATCAGGCCGCTGAAAGCGTGCTGCTGCGCAACGAACGCTCAGACAAGGCCCAGGCCTTGATGTACATGGATTTGGATGGTTTCAAGCGGATCAATGACTCGCTCGGCCACGAGGCCGGGGACCGGGTACTGGGTTGGGTTGCCGAGCAGCTCAAAGACTGCCTTGGTAGTGAGGCGTTGCTGGCACGCATGGGCGGCGACGAGTTCACGGCGCTGTTCGATGGCCTGCCGTATCCGGAACAAGCTGGCCGCTTTGCCGAGCAACTGCTCGAGCGTATGTCCGTCCAGCGCCAGGTGGCCGGCCTGGATGTCTGCCTGGGTGTCAGCATCGGCATTGCCACCTTCCCGGACTGCGGTGCCACTGTCGAAGGCCTGTTGCGTGCCGCCGATGCGGCGATGTATGCGGCCAAGCAGGCTGGGCGCGGGCAGTACCGCTTCTATGACCAGGAGCTCAATGGCCGGGCGCGTTCACGGCTGATGCTTGAAGACAGCGTGCGGGGCGCCGTCGAGTCGCAAGGCTTCAACATGGTGTACCAGCCCCAGGTCGCTTTCGCCGATGGTCACCTGCGCGGTTTCGAAGCCCTGCTGCGCTGGCAGCACCCCAGCGTCGGCGATGTACCGCCGGGGCTGTTCATTCCTTTGCTTGAGGAGGCGCGACTGATAACGCGCCTGGCCAGCTGGATCTACCGCCAGGGGGCGGCGCAGCGTCAGGCCTGGTGTGAGCGTTTTGCCCCGGATCTGGTGCTGGGTATCAGCCTGAGCCGCGCTCAGTTCGCCATGCCTGGGCTTGTCGATGAGCTGCAGCGGGTGATACAGGATTACCGGCTCAACCCGGCGCAACTGGAAGTGGAAGTTGCCGAGACCTCACTGATGTACAACATCGACGCGGCGATCAAGCAGATCCACCGCCTGCGCGAGCTGGGAGTGCGCGTGGCGCTGGACGACTTTGGTGCTGGTGACTGCTCGCTGCGCATGCTGCGCGACTTGCCTGTCGACACCTTGAAGCTGGACCGCCATTTGGTGGCGCGCCTGCCCGATTCGGCGCCGGACGCCGCGTTGGTGCGCAGTGTCATCGGCCTGTGCGCCGAGTACAACGTCACGGTCATCGCCGAAGGCGTGGAAACTGCGGCCCAGGCTGCTTGGCTCAAGGCAAACGGTTGCGCCTACGTGCAGGGCTTCCTTGTCGCCCGGCCGATGACCGCCGCCGATGCCAGCGGCTTTCCGGCAATTTTTCCCTGGCCGCAGTCCTGATTGGCTAGAATCGGTATTCGTTACGCCGAATGTCATGCCATGACCGTATTACGCTATTTGCAAGCTTACCCGCCGCACCTGCAAGAGCAGGTGCAGCAGATGATCGACAGCGACCGCCTGGGCGACTACCTGCAACGCCGCTATCCCGATCGCCATGAAGTGCAGAGCGACAAGGCGCTGTACGGCTACGCCCAGGATATGCGCCAGCAATACCTGCGCAGTGCGCCAAGCCTGGACAAGGTACTGTTCGACAACCGCCTGGACCTCACCCACCGTGCGCTGGGGCTCAATACTGCGGTGTCGCGGGTACAGGGTGGCAAGCTCAAGGCGAAGAAGGAAATCCGCATCGCCTCGCTGTTCAAGGAGGCGGCGCCGCAGTTCCTGCGCATGATCGTGGTACATGAACTGGCGCACCTGCGCGAGCGTGACCACAGCAAAGCCTTCTACCAGCTTTGTCAGCACATGGAGCCGGACTACCACCAACTGGAATTCGACCTGCGCGTCTACCTGACCTATCGGGAGCTGCCGGGTAACCTGTAAGGATCACGCAGCATGGATGTGAGCAAGACCAAGAGCAGTTTCTATCGCCGCCTGTACGTGGCCTGGCTGATCGACAGCCAGACCGCTACCAGCGTGCCAGCCTTGATGGAAGCCACCGGGATGCCGCGCCGCACCGCGCAGGACACCATCGCTGCGTTGGCTGACCTGGACATTGTCTGCGAGTTCGAGCAGCAGGAAGGGGCGCGCAACCATGCCGGGCATTATCGCATCCATGACTGGGGTGCGATCGACAAGCAGTGGATCATCCGCCATCTGCGCCAGATCAGGGAAGTGCTCGGCTACCCGTAAATGCGGGGGGCTGCCTGCTTCGGCCAGAATAGAGGCTAATTGACACTATTGGCCGCTGCCCTGTGCGGCGGCTTTGTGTAGTCTCATGACCTGCGTTATCGAAGACCGCCATCAACAGCCTGTGCCTACCACTGCAAAAGGACTTGAGCATGCGGCCACTGCTTTGCGTTCTGGGATTGTTGGGTGTGATGCTGGCTGGGCCAGCCTTGGGCCAGGGCAAACTACGGCTGGTGGCCGATACCTGGCCGCCGTTCACCGATGCCGGCATGCCCGGTGGTGGCCTTGCCACCAGCATCGTCACCACGGCGCTGGCGCGTGCAGGTTACCCCAGCGAGTACGAGGAAGTACCGTGGGCGCGGGCGCTGCTCGGGGTTAGCGAAGGCCGTTACGACGTACTGATCAATGCCTGGTACAACGATACGCGTACCCGCATCGGCCAGTTTTCCAAGGCCTACCTGACCAACCGCATCCGTTTGCTCAAGCGCAAGGGCGACAGCTTCCGTTACAGGCGCCAGGCTGATCTGTATCCCTACAGCATTGCCGTGGTGCGTGATTATGCCTACTCACCCGAATTCGATAGCGACACCCGCTTGCACAAGGTGCCGGTACGCAACTTTTCCTCCGCCGTGCGCATGCTGGCGGCAGGGCGGGTGGATCTGGCAGTGGAAGATGAGTTCGTGGCGCGCTACAACCTGCAGCGCGAACCCGAGCAGGTGCGTGATGGGGTAGTGCTGGTCGAACCCGCGCTGGGCGAGAACACCCTGCATATTCTGGTGAGCCTCAAGCACCCTGAGCATCGGCAGATCGTCGAGCGGTTCGAACGCAGCATTGCAGCGATGAAGGCAGACGGCAGCTATGCACGGCTTCTGCGCCAGCATGGCTTTTGATGTGCAGCGCAGGCAACGAACAATCAGGCCGGTGAGCCCTCTTTGATCAGGTGCGCGGCCAAGGTCCGCAAGGGCCCCAACTGCCGGCAGATCAGCGCCAACTGGGTCTGCACCAATCGTTGATGTTCATCCAGTTCCTCAGGCATCTGCTCCAGCGTATTGGCCAAGGCTTCTTCGGCATCGCTGTGAATCGCCACGGGTAACCGCGCGGCCAGGCCGTTGGCGATTTCGTCGAGGCTGGCGGCCAATGCCTGCCCCGCCCCCTCGATCAACTGTTCATGGACCTCTGCCGGCAGCGCCGTATCACGGTGTGCCCCCAGCCCTGAGAGGTAGCTGAGCAAGGTATGCGACAGCACCAGGAAGCGGAAGCCCACGTCGGCCTCCTTACGGAAGTGCCCCGGCTCCATGAGCATGTTGGCCAGCGTGGTGGACAGCGCCGCGTCAGCGTTGTGTGCGTTGCGCCGGGCCAGGCGGTAAGCCAGGTCATCGCGCTTGCCGTGGGCATACTGCTGCATGATCTGACGCAGGTACACACTTGCGCAGGCTAAGGTATTGGCCAGCGCCTTGTTAAGGCGGCGGCCCTGCCAGTCGGGGAGGAACAGGAACACGGCGAGAATGGCGATCAGGCTACCGACCAAGGTATCGAACAGCCGTGGCAGGAACAGGCCGTAGCCATCGCCGATCTGGTTGAAGCAGAACAGGATCATCAGCGTGATCGCCGCCGTGGCCAAGGTGTAGCGGGTGGTCCGGTTGACGAAGAACACCACCCCGGCCACCACTGCGAACGCCGACTGGATGAGCGGATTCGGGAACAGGTCGAACAGGACCCAGCCCACGGTCAGGCCGATGGCTGTGCCGAAGATCCTCTGCACCAGTTTGCGCCGGGTGGCGCCATAGTTGGGCTGGCAGACGAACAGGGTGGTGAGGATGATCCAGTAGCCTTGGGTCGGGTGAATCAAGTGCACCATGCCGTAGCCCACCGACAGCGCCAGCGACAGGCGCAGGGCATGGCGGAACAGCAGCGAGGTAGGTGTGAGCTGGGTGCGCAACCGCTTCCATACATCCTTGAGATTGCGTGGCGAACGGTCGAGCAGGCTGCTGTCGCTGGCGTCGGCCAGGCTGTCGGGGTTGCTGGCGGCGCCAAGCAGGCGGTCCAGCGTGGCCAGGTTTGCGGCCAGGGCGCGTAGTGAGCGCAACAGGCCACGCCAGGCCGGGTTGTTCTGGTTACGCAGGTGTTCCAGCGAAGCGTTGAGGTCCTCGAGGGCCTCGGCGAAGCCGGTGGCCAGAACGAACGGCTGGCGCAGCCGGATCGAGCGTGCCAGTTCCTGGCAGGATGCCCCTTGTTTGCGCAGCAGGCGCTGGCAGCGGAACATCACGTCGCTGTGGAAGAACGCCTCGGTGAGGGCGTTGTAAGGGTAGTGCGAGGCGCTCACTCTTTCGTGGATGTCCTGGGCCAGGAAGTACAGCTTCAGGTAGCGGCTGACCTTGGAGTTGGGCTGGCTGTTGCCCACCCGGTGCAGAATGATTTCCTTGGCGGCATTCAGCGCGGCCACCACCTTGCCGTTTTGCTGGGCCAGTGCCAGGCGCTGGGCTTCGACATCGAGTGTGCGAATCGGCTCGAACAGGCTGGCCTTGAGCTTGAGGTAAGTGCCCAGTTCGAAGAACAGTTTGGCCAGGCTCTGCTGTACCGGTTGGTTGGAGAACAGCGCCTGCCACAGCACCGAGAGCAGGCCATACCAGGCGGCACCGGCCACCAGCAGCAACGGTTCATGCCAGAAGTCGCTGACTTCGCCGCCGCGCTGGTCCACGCCGATCATGGTGTACACCGACAGAATCAGCGTTGCCGATGCGATCGCGCCGTAGCGTTCACCCAATGCGCCAAGCATGGTCAGGGAGAAGGCGGCCAAGGCCATGGAGACGGCGAAGATCCAGGGGTAGGGGAACAGCAGTTCCACCGAAAGCGCGGCAATGGCGAAACACAGCAGGGTGACGAGCAACGCGCTGAGGCGGCCTTGCCAGCTATCGTCGGTCTCGGCCAGGGCGCTGGCGATGATGCCGAGGAACAGCGGGATGAGCAGGCTCATCTCGTTCTGGTACCAGCACCAGGCCATGCTGCCGGTGAGCGCGATGGTCACGCGGATGGCGTAGCTGAACTTGTCTTGACCCCACAGGCGACGCAATGACTGACGGAACGAGCTCGATGACATGATGGCCTGCTGGCAGTGATCGATTGAATGCATTGCGGCACGGACCAGCAAGAAGCGTTCCGTGCTGCTGAATGGATTCTACTCTACACGAACTGTGCTGCAGCGTTGGCCGATGCCCAGGCCCATTGGAAATTGAAACCGCCTAGGTGGCCGGTGACATCCAGCACTTCACCGATGAAATAGAGGTTGGGGCTCTTCAGCGATTCCATGGTTTTCGACGACACCTCACGGGTATCGACGCCACCCAGGGTGACTTCGGCGGTGCGATAGCCTTCGGTACCTGCCGGTACCAGCTGCCAGGCCGCCAGCTTGTCGGCGATCTGCGCCAGCTCCGCCGGGGTGTACTGCTTCATCGGCTTTGACTCGAACCACTGCTCGGCCAGCAGGTTGGCCAGTTTGCGGGTGAACACCTCGCCCAATACGGTCTTGAGTTCCGCATTGGCGCGCTCGGTCTGCTGCTGTTGCAGCCAGGTCAGGGCATCACGGTCGGGCAGCAGGTTGATTTCGACCGTGTCGCCGGCCTCCCAGAACGACGAAATCTGCAGGATCGCCGGGCCGCTGAGGCCGCGGTGGGTGAACAGCAGGTTTTCGCGGAAGCTGGTGCCGTTGCAGCTGGCTGTGCAATCGAGCGAGGTGCCCGACAGCTCGGTGCACAGTGCCTTGAGCTGGGGCTCGGTAATGGTGAACGGCACCAGGCCCGCGCGGGTCGGCAGCAAGGTATGGCCGAACTGGCGCGCTACCTGATAGCCGAAGCCGGTCGCGCCCAGCGTTGGAATCGACAGGCCTCCGGTGGCGATCACCAGCGATTGGCAGGCAAACTGGCCGGCGCTGGTTTGCAGCAGATAGCCGCTTTCGGTCTTCTCGATATGCTCGATGCTGGTTTGCATGCGCAGTTCGGCACCGGCTTCGTCGCATTCGGCCAACAGCATGTCGAGGATGTCGCTGGCCTTGTTGTCACAGAACAGCTGGCCGAGCTTCTTTTCGTGGTAGGGCACGCCATGCTTGGCCACCAGCTCGATGAAGTCCCACTGTGTGTAGCGGGCAAGGGCCGACTTGCAGAAGTGTGCGTTCTGGGAGAGGAAGTTGGCCGGCTCGGTGTACAGGTTGGTGAAGTTGCAGCGCCCGCCACCAGACATGAGGATCTTTTTGCCTGGCTTGTTGGCGTGGTCGAGCAGCAGCACCCGGCGGCCACGGCGGGCGCTGAGCTGGGCGCACATCAGGCCGGCGGCGCCGGCGCCGAGGATGATCACGTCGGTGGTGTGCACGGGGTACCTCATTAAGAGTGCTGGGGCTGCTGCGCAGCCCTTTCGCTACAGGCGTACGCAACCCATTGTAGGAGCGGCCTTGTGTCGCGAAGGGCCGCAAAGCGGCCCCAAAAGATTTCAGAGAATGCGAACTTTCAGGGCGCGGCCCTTGATCTTGCCGCTGTTCAGGCGCTGCATCGCCTGCTTGGCCAGGGCCCGCTCCACCGCCACGAAGGCCTGGAAGTCGAAGATGGCGATCTTGCCCACCTGCTTGCCCGGGATGCCGGCATCACCGGTCAGCGCACCGAGGATGTCACCCGGGCGCAGCTTGTCCTTGCGGCCAGCGGCGATGCACAGCGTGGTCATGACCGGCAGCAGCGGTTCGCCACCTTTGTTCTTCAGGCTGTCTAGCTGGTCCCAGCGCAGCGGGCTCTTCTGCAGCGCCTCGATGGCCTGGGCCCGATGGCCTTCGGCCGGAGCGACCAGGCTCACGGCAAGGCCTTTCTCGCCCGCGCGACCGGTACGGCCGACGCGGTGCACGTGGATCTCGGCATCGCGCGCCAGCTCCACGTTGATGACCATGTCCAGGCCATCGATATCCAGGCCGCGTGCGGCTACATCAGTGGCCACCAGCACCGAACTGCTGCGGTTGGCGAACATGGTCAGCACCTGGTCGCGGTCGCGCTGCTCGAGGTCGCCGTGCAGGGCCTGGGCCACGATGCCCTTGGCGGTGAGGTGGGCGACCACGTCCTCGCACTGCTGCTTGGTGAAGCAGAACGCCACGCAGGACTGCGGGCGGTAGTGGTCGAGCACGCGGGTGACAGCCTCCAGGCGCTGTTGCGGGTCGATTTCGATGAAGCGCTGTTCGATCTGGTTGTCGGTGTGCAGGCTCTCGACCTTGACCTGCTGCGGCTTGCGCATGAAGTCGGCGGCCAATTGCTCGATACCGGCGGGGTAAGTGGCCGAGAACAGCAGGGTCTGGCGGCGCGACGGGGTCTTGCCGATGATGCTGGCGATAGCGTCGAAAAAGCCCATGTCGAGCATACGGTCGGCTTCGTCCAGCACCAGGGTATTGAGCCCGTCGAGCACCAGGGTGCCTTTGTCCAGGTGCTGCTGGATGCGCCCTGGGGTGCCGACGATGATGTGCGCGCCATGCTCCAGCGAAGCGATCTGCGGGCCCAGCGAGACGCCACCGCACAGGGTGAGGATCTTGATGTTGTCTTCAGCGCGGGCCAGGCGGCGCAGCTCTTTGGCAACCTGGTCGGCAAGCTCGCGGGTGGGGCACAGTACCAGTGCCTGGCAACCGAAGTAGCGCGGGTTGATCGGGTTGAGCAGGCCGATGCCGAAGGCGGCGGTCTTGCCGCTGCCGGTCTTGGCCTGGGCAATCAGGTCCTGGCCCCTGAGGATGACGGGCAGGCTCTGGGCCTGGATCGGCGTCATCGAGGCATAGCCGAGGGCGTCCAGGTTGGCCAGCATGGCGGCGGACAGCGGCAAGGTGGCAAAAGCGGTGGATTCGGTGGTCACGAGGCGGGCCTGCGTTGCGAAGCGAAAAATGCCGCATAGTCTACCAGCCTCGTGGCCATTCGCCCTAAGACTCCATGTGCGGTTCCGGACGACGGGCACGCCTTCCGTCCGTCGGCGACAGCTGCAGGAAGATCGCCGCCGCCAGCATGGCCATGATACCGATGGTCACGAAGGTCAGCTGGAAGGCGCCCAGGGTGGTTTCCACACCATCGGCATTGCCGGCTGCAGTGAAACCGCCCAGCAGTGCGCCTGCGCAGGCCACGCCCAGGCTCAGTGACAGCTGCGCGACCACCGACAGCAGGCTGTTGCCGCTGCTGGCGCTGGCATCGTCGAGGTCGATCAGGGTTACCGTGTTCATGGCGGTGAACTGCATGGAGTTCACGGCGCCCAGCAGGGCCAGTTGCACCAGCAGTACGGCATACGGGGTCTGCCCGTCGACCAGCCCCAGGCTGGCCAGCAGCAGGCCGAGCAGCACGGTGTTGCCGGTGAGGACGATGCGGTAACCGAGGCGTTCGATCAGCGGCCGGGCAACGGACTTGGCGACCATTGCCGCCGCCGCCAGCGGGATCATGCTCATGCCGGCCTGCGCCGGCGAATAGCCCAGTGCCACCTGCAGCAGCAACGGCACCAGGAAGGGCAGGGCGCCGCTGCCCAGGCGTGCGAACAGGTTGCCCAGAATACCGATGGCGAAGGTGCGCACCCGGAACAGGCTGGGCGAGAACAGTGGTTCGGGATCGCGCCCGGCGCGCAGCCAGTAGGCCGCCAGGCAGGCCATGCCGGCGAACAACAGGAGCATCACCCGCAGGTGCGGCAGGTGCAACTCGCCCAGGCCTTCCATGGCGATGGTGATCAGCACCATCGCCGCGCCGAACAGGATGAAGCCTGGGCCATCGAAGGTGGTGCGTTCGGCACCGCGCAGGTCGGGGATGAACTTCCACACGGCGTAACAGCCCAGCGCGCCCACGGGCAGGTTGAGCAGGAAGATCCAGTGCCAGGTGAGGATCTCGACCAACCAGCCGCCCAACGTCGGGCCTAGCAGTGGGCCCAGCAGGCCGGGGATGGTGATGAAGCTCATGATCCGCACCAGTTCGCTACGTGGATAGGCGCGCAGCACCACCAGCCGCCCGACCGGCAGCATCAGTGCGCCGCCCAGGCCCTGCACCACACGGGCGAAAATCAGAAAGCCCAGGCTGTTGGCCATGGCACACAGCAGTGAACCGAAACTGAACAGCACGATGGCGCTGAAGAAGATACGCTTGGTGCCGAAACGGTCGGCGATCCAGCCCGAGGCGGGGATCAGCAGGGCCACGGTGAGCATGTAGGCGATGATCACACCCTGCATGCGCAGCGGGTTCTCTTCGAGCGAGCGGGCCATGGCCGGCAGTGCGGTGTTGAGGATGGTGCCGTCCAGGGATTGCATGAAGAAGGCGATCGCCACTACCCAGGGGATCCAGCGGGCGGTGACAGGGTCCAGCGGAGTGCGTTCGGGCATATGAACCTCAATGTTCAGTGTTGCCTGTCCTGGCCTCATCGCAGGCAAGCCGGCGATGAGGCCGGGATAGCCGATCACAATGTCAGGGTCAGCCCTTTGACCAGCGCCCCCGGCAAATGACTCGAACCGGTACTGCGCTGTCCATAGGTGCTGGTCGACAGGATCATCTCTCGCTCACAGGTCAGGTCTTCCAGCTGGCTGCCCAGCAGACTGTACAGGCTGTCATCGAAACGCATGGTGCTTACCGGCCCCTGAATCTGGCCGTTTTCCACCCAGAAGGTGGCGAAGCGGGTGAGCCCGGTCATGCGCGCAGCCGGCAGGTCCGAGTAATTCAGGTACCACAGGTTGCTGATGTACAAGCCAGTACCCAACCGCGCCAGGATGTCTGCGTTGGCAAGATTTCCCGCTGCAAGGCTGAGTGCGCAGGGCGATTCGTAGCTGTCCGCGCCATTGGCAAGCAGCTCGAACTCGGCGGCACTGCGGGCACTGACCAGCCTGCCCAGCGCTTGCCCTTCTCTTATCAGTGGTACGTCCTGACGCGGCGAACCCTCATCGGAAAACGCCGGGCTCAACGACCCACTGACCTGCTCGTGGAAACACACCAGCGGGCTCAGCCGGGCATCGCCGCTGTACAGGCGCTGCAACGCACTGTTGCCAGTGGCCAGAGACTGCGCAGAGAAACCGCCCCAGCACAGCATGCCGGCGATTTCGTCCATCGCGGCAGGCGCCAGATAGGCGCGGTAGCTACCAGGCTTCAGGGTAATTGCCGGGCGGCCGAGGAAGCCCAGCTGTTCGCGGGCCTGGCGCAGGCGGGCGGTGAATTCGTCTGCATTCCACGCCTGGCCGGCATAATTCGCCTTCACGGCCTGGCCGTTACTGTGGAACAGGCTCCAGTCGAAGTTGAAACTGTTGGCCTGGTGCCAGCCGAAGGCCCCGTAAGAGCTGGCAAAGCCCCTGCAGATCGGGCCAGCGGCATAGATCCCAACCAGGTCCAGGTCGCCTGCTTCGCCGTCGAGCAGCGCCAGTACTTCGCCCAGCTCAGGCAGCGCCTGATCCTGCAGGCTGTGGCTGTGCCAAGCGCTCTGGTCCAGGCGCAGGTAGGGGTCCGCAGGCAGAAGGGGCAGCGTCTGGCGCAGCTGTTCAAGGGCTTCGCCCAGGCGCTGACGGTCCACTTGCGCATCGCCGCTCAGGGTCACTTGCTGTTCAGCCTGGCGCCCGTCGCGGATCAGCCTCAGGTGCGCACTGGCCTGGCTGACCTCGCCGGCCTGGCGCACCTTGGCATGGTTGAAACGCACGAATTGCGATTGTTCAGCGCTGTAGCCCAGGGTGAACTGTTCTTCTGCATGTTTCACTTCACGCAAGGCACTGACCAGTTGTTCGAAAGCATGCTGTGGTGTTGCGCTCATCAGGCGTCCCCCCCGAATACGTCGATCTGGCGGAACACGCAGGCCGGAGCGGCATGGCCCACCCGCACCACCTGGTTGGGTTCGCCCTTGCCGCAGTTGGGCGTGCCCAGTACCTGGAAGGTGCTACGGTCACCAACCGCCGCGAGGTTGCGCCAGAACTGCGCGGAGATGCCGCGGTAGTTGGGGTTTTTGACGATGCCTTTGAGCTCGCCGTTTTCAATCAACTGGCCCCATTCACAGCCAAACTGGAACTTGTTGCGCGCATCGTCGATGGACCAGGAACGGTTGGTGCGCATCAGGATGCCGTGCTCGATTCCCTGAATCAGTTGTTCAAGGGTTCGATCACCCGGCTCGACATTGAGGTTGGCCATACGGTCGATCGGCGCGCGGTTCCAGCCGCAGGCGCGGCTGTTGGCCACGCCATCGAGCCCGGAACGGAACTGCGACAGCGCGCCGCCCAGCGGGCGCAGCAACAGACCGTCCCGGATCAGGAACTGCTTGCTGGCCTGGCTGCCGTCGTCGTCATGGCTGTAGCTGGCGAGTTCCTCCCCGATGGTCGGGTCGAAGGTCACGTTGAGCAGTGGCGAGCCGTATTGCAGGTGGCCGAAATCACTGGCTTTGACGAAGCTGGTGCCCGCGTAGTTGCGCTCGTCGCCGAGGATGCGGTCCATTTCCAGTGGGTGGCCGATCGACTCATGGATCTGCAGCATCATCTGGTCTGGCATCAGCAGCAGGTCACGCTGGCCGCTGGGTGTGTTGGCCGCCAGCAGCAGCTGCAGCGCCTCGTCGGCCACACGCTGAGCAGCACCGACCAGGCCGCAGCGTTCGATGATTTCGAAGCCACCCTGCTGGCCGAAGTTGTCCCGGCCCAGGCTACGGCTCTGGCTGTCCTGGCCGTCGCTGGCGGTGACACTCAGCCCCGGGAACAGGAACCGCTGAGCATGGCGCAGTTCGGCACCGGCGGAGTTCAGGTAGGTCTGCTCGACCAGGCTTTGGCTCAGGCTGGCCTGCCAGTCCACCAGGCGGCTGTCCTTGGGTATGCTGGCCGATTCGGCGGCGAGCAGGCCCAGGCAGTCGGCGAGGCTGGGCAGTGGGCGGTCGAAATTTGGCGAAACATGGTCGTGGCGCGAGCTGGGCACCGGCTGGTCGCGCAGGTCAAGCAGGCTGTGCCTGGCGATCTGCCGGGCCATGGCTTCGGCATGTTCCAATGCTCGTTGTAGCCCTTGCTGGGACAGATCGGCGGTGGCCGCGTAGGCCTCTACGCCGTTGACCCGCACCGTGAGCATGGCGCCCTCGTCCTGGCTGAAGAATGGCGGTTCGGCCACGTTACGGCGTACCGAAAGCGCCTGGTGGGACTGTTTCACATGGCGCAGGGAAAACAACTCGGCCGTGCTGCGCAGCGTGGCAAAGCGCTGGCGCAGCAGGGCGCTGGAATCGAACATGGAAAACCTCCGTGTGCACGGTGGCTCCCCCTAGAACCACCCATCTTGCATGGCCAGGCAGGTATCGTCGCGTGCCTCGAGCAATGCCAGCTCATTATGGCAGCCTGGTACCTCCCAGGTCAGGAAATAACGGGCTGCCTGCAGTTTGCCCAGGTAGAAGTCGCGGTCTGCGGCATTGCCCTTGAGCAGGCCTAGCTCGGCATGTATCGCTTGTTCCAGCCAGCGCCAGCCGATCACGCAATGGCCAAAGGCCTTGAGGTACAGGGCCGAGTTGGCAAGGGCGCCGGCAGTCTGGCCTTGGGCGAGATCACCCAGCAGGCCGAGGGTCACGGCTTGCAGGCGAGTGACCAGTTGCTCGAGCGGTTGGCGCAAGGCATCAAGATTCGGGTGGTGGCTGGCGCGCTCACCGGTACTTGCGATCAGGCGAATCAGTTGTTTGAGGCCGGCTCCGTTGTGCTGTGCCAGCTTACGGCCCAGCAGGTCGAGTGACTGGATGCCTTCGGTGCCCTCGTGGATCGGGTTCAAACGGTTGTCGCGGTAGTATTGTTCTACCGGGTATTCGCGGGTGTAACCGTGGCCGCCCAGGATCTGGATGGCCAGTTCGTTGGCCTTCAGGCAGAAGGTCGAAGGCCAGGATTTGACAATTGGCGTCAGCAGATCAAGCAACGCTTGTGCCCTCTGGCGTACGCTTTCTTCATCAGCCGTCTGGGTGTCGTCGAACAGGCGCGCTGCGTACAGGCCCAGGTCGAAGGCGCCTTCCACGTACGCCTTCTGTGCCAGCAGCATGCGTTTCACATCGGTGTGCTCGATGATCGGCACCGCCGGGCTGAGAGGGTCCTTGCTGTCCGGCAGCCGGCCTTGCGGCCGCTGGCGGGCGTACTCCAGCGAATACAGGTAGCCAGCGTAGCCCAGCATCACTGCGCCCATGCCAACACCGATGCGTGCCTCGTTCATCATCTGGAACATGCAGGCAAGGCCCTGGTGTGGCTGGCCGACCAGGTAGCCGACGCACTGGCCGTTGTCGCCAAAGTTCAGTGCCGTGGAGGTGGTGCCGCGCCAACCCATCTTGTGGAACAGCCCGGCCAGCAGTACGTCGTTGCGCTCGCCACGGCGGCCATCCTGATTGACCAGATACTTGGGCACGATGAACAGCGAGATGCCTTTCACACCGGGTGGCGCGTCCGGCAGCTTGGCCAGGACCATGTGCACGATGTTTTCCGACAGTTCGTGGTCCCCGCCGGAGATGAAGATCTTGTTGCCCTTGATCCGGTAGCTGCCGTCTGCGCAGGGTTCGGCGCGTGTGCGGATGTCGGCCAGGGACGAACCTGCGTGCGGCTCGGTCAGCGCCATGGTGCCGAAGAACCGGCCTTCGATCATTGGCTGCAGGAACAGGCGTTTTTGCTCGTCGCTGCCGAAGCTTTCGATCAGGTTGGCCGCGCCCATGGTCAGGAAGGGGTAGGCCGTGGTACCAGCGTTGGCGGCCTGGAAGTGGGCGAAGCAGGCCTGCGAGACCAGGCTGGGTAGCTGCATGCCGCCGACCTCGAAGTCGCGATTGGCGTTGAGGAAGCCGGCCTTGAGGAAGGCATCGACGGCAGGCTTGACCTCGGGGATCAGTTCAGCGCGGCCGTCCACGTAGCGCGGCTCGTTTTCGTCGGCCTTGCGGTTGTGCGGGGCGAAGTACTTTTCGGCGATGGTGCGCGCGGTGGTCAGCGCCGCGTCGAAGGTTTCGCGGCTGTGCTCGGCAAAGCGCGGGCGCTGGGTGAGGGCTTGGGCGTCGAGCACTTCGTAGAGTTCGAAGGCCAGGTTGCGGGGGCTGAGCAGGGTCTCGGGCATGGGGGCGGTCCTTGAGCGGGCTTGAGGCGAGTCTAGGATTGGCCGAATAAGACTGGCTACCATGATTGATTGAGATGATGTTCAGTCAAAAATCCTCGCATTTGGAGCCTCTGATGTTGGTTGACGGGGGAAGGGGCTGGGTTGAGTGAGCGTCAAGGCCACCCGTTCGCAGCAAATCTTGAAGCACGTGTGAGATCAAAAGGCATTCATCTGTCAGCCTTGGCACCTTTTAAGCTCTGCTATTCCACTGACTGCATGAAAAATTTGAGGCGTCAGAGGCGTGCTTGTAGAAGGCGACAGGAATATTCCTACGCGCTGCGCCGAAATCTCCTACGACCGCAGTGATGGAAAATGAGGTAGATATTGATTCTTCACTGTGGAGGAATTCTATGGACAGGATTTGTGAGTGGCGCGACGTTTGGAAAGAAGATTTAGAGAGGGTTGAAGACCCTTTTTTTGCTTGTTCGGTAGTTCAGAGGGCTTTGCTGGAAAATACGACCCTGCGTGGATTGTGTGACTTCCAGAAAGCATGTGATTTGCCTCTGGGGCGTCCTTTGCTGCAGGATGATATCTGGCGAGCTTTGAAGCTGGTGGAAGACGGCAGGTGGTTCCTTATTCGGGAGCAGCCAATTTCTCCAATTGATGTGTCGCGTTACCCTCGTTTGAGATGGGCGGAATCAAAGCTGGATTTACTGCTGTCTGAGAGTAAATACCCAGAAGCTGATGGCCCTGGCAAGTGGAAAACATTTAGTATTGATACAGATTTATTGTGGTCTGGGGTAGCGTTGGCCGCAAACTTTTTAACATCCCGAGGTGACGAGGGACGTCTTTTTTCGAGCGAGGGGAAAGACTATGCTAATACCCGTAGATTGGTAAGTCAGAGGTGGGTGCCATTAGGCGAAAAGGAGCGGAGCTTCGCCAGACTATCGGCTACACATCGATATGGGGATGTACGACGGATAACGCAAAACTATGTACAGGCAGATGATGCCTGGGCGATCACGGGGGAGTCCTGGCACTGGCGTCCTGTGGTACCTGACGAGGAGTATGAATATAGAATAGGGGCCTATTGATGGTGTCAACTACCAATAAGCAGCGAGCTCTATATTTGCTTTGGGCAAGTATGGATGCGTTTTATATTATTTTGTACATCTTGCGTAATATCGCCCGAGGCGCAATACCTTTTTTGTCGGATTTGAATAGTGGTCTTGACGTAGTGCGGAGTTGGGGTGGTTCAGGCATTGTGATCTGGGCCGGGCTGTTTTTACAGTTTTCAGTTATTGTTACATGCGTGGGTTTTTTCAGGTGTAAAAAAATCGTGGTGTTTTTGGCGCTGGTGCAGATGCCATTCAGATTTTTTTTCATCGTTCCGTCAGTTTCGGTGGTTTTGCTCTTGCCTATGGTCGTTGCTGGCATCAATAACTGGATATGGGTTGGGTTGTTGCTTGCTTCAGAAGCGTTTAAGGGGTGGAGTATCTGGTGGCTTTGGCGTAACTCTGGGGCGCGCATGGTGGAAAGATAGCGTGGCAACTGCTCGGCCATGGTTGCCCGCTTTGTGGTTTGACGGTATTTCCCTGTTGGCGCGGCTGCCGCCCCGCATTCCTTCGCTCATGCGACAAGGCTGACAACCATGGCCTCACAGGCATGGCCACGTTGCAACAAATGTGAGCAGCCTTGTGCTGCGCAGCGCCGCGCGGGCGGCGCTCGGCCTCACAGGCGCTGAAAAGGGTGAGGCGCGAACACCTGCCAGTCTCACCGCATTCCGGCCAGTTTCGGCAGATCATTTTAGGTTTTCACCTATTCCATGTAGTCCATTTCCCAAACATACTCCCAACCCCCTCCAAGCCATTGCGGTGCTCTGGGTAGGGCCCTAGTCTCGGGTGGTCGCTGCCGAATCAGTGACCGGCTTTGACAGGCCGCTTAGGTCAAACCGAATCGCTTTGCCTTTATGGCAGCTGTGCATGGGGCACTTCGTGTGCGCCGGGTTTTGGTTTGCCTACCGGTCTGTCAACCCATGTACAGCTGCCACCCTCTTGTTTGACAGCAGGTGTGTAGTGGCCTTTATCACTAGGTGAACCATGATGCTGAAGATAGTCCCCGATCCACCCTAACGCCCATTCCCTTGAAGACACCCTGATCCAGGCCACGGATCACGCGCTGTGTGCCGCAACCGTGGTGCACCACGCCATGCAGCTGCAGCCCAGGTCGCCGGCTTCGATCCTGATGATGACCACGATGCATGAACTGGAGGCGCTGCGGGCTTTGCTTGAGTCTGCATTGGTTCAGGTGCAGATGCCCGCTGAGGCCAGACCTGTGCATTGAGGCTGCGTAATGTGTTGCCTGGGCTGGCCTCTTCGCGGGTAAACCCGCTCCCACAGGTACTGTGCAAGCCTTGGGGCTTGTGATGAACCTGTGGGAGCGGGTTCACCCGCGAAAGGGCCAGGCCAGGCAGTCGAGAATTATCAGGGGATTGAACAATGACAACAGAAGACACCCAGTTCACCGTCGGCAAGACCACCTTCTACCAGGGCGAGAATGGCACACATCCACTGTTTCGCATCGAGCCGGGTATCCCGTGCCGGGATGCCTGAGAGCAGTCTTCGGAGTTGATGGGCTATGTGCGCGAACTGACCATTACCGGGTTGATGGATGAGAAAACGATGATGCTCTGGGCTGCGCATTATTTGAGTGCGATGGCCAAGGCACTGATGGATGATGCTGAGTTGGGGATGAAGCAGTGAGGGCCTGGCTTCAGGCTGCATGAAGGCCCCAATGTATTCGCCGCAGCAGTTTCAGCGCCTGTGAGATCGAGCGCCGCCCGCGCGGCGCTCGATCTCACAGGCGCCAAACATCTCAAGATATGCGCCCATAAAAAAGGAGAGCCGAAGCTCCCCTTTTTTATCAACAGCAATCAGCCAATGGTCATCAAGCTGGCATTCCCCCCCGCCGCCGCGGTGTTCACACTCACCGCCCGCTCAATCACCAGCCGCTCCAGCGCAATCTGGTGATCCCCGCTGGACAGCCCGTGCACACCGACGATCGCACCAGCACGCTTGGCCACCTGCTGGCACACGCTGCGCAGCTGGTCCGAATCGCCATGGTGAATCACGGCGTCGAACGCCACTTCATCCTTGTTCCAGTCCGCCACCAGCTTGACCTTGGCCTGCAGCTCACGCGGCAGGCGGGCACGCAGGGCTTTGCCAGGCTCGCTGTCTGCCCACACCGCCGAGCTGCCGACGGCCAGTACTGCGGCCAACTGCGCCAGCAGGTCAGCCTCGTTGTCGGCCAGGCACAGCACGTGCTCGCGTGGCAGGATGGTGTAGCTGTTGCGCTCGCCGGTCGGGCCTGGCAGCAGGCGGGCGATGCCGCTCTGCGACTGGCTGGCGAACTGGCTGCAAAGCGCGGCCAGGTCAGCTTGCTGGTTGCTCTCGGCCCAGGCCTTGAGGCTGTGCAGCGGCTTGATCAGCTGATCGTGCAGGGTGCGGTCCGGTTTGCCTTCGCCATCCTGCTGCTGGAAGTGACGGCCAATGGCGTCTGCCGGGCGGGTCGACAGCAGGCGGTACAGGTACAGCGGGCCACCCGCTTTCGGGCCGGTACCGGACAGGCCTTCACCACCGAACGGCTGCACGCCCACCACCGCACCAACGATGTTGCGGTTGACGTACATGTTGCCGGCGTTGGCGTTCTCCACCACCTTGGCGATGGTCTCGTCGATGCGGGTGTGCACGCCGAGGGTCAGGCCGTAGCCGGAGTTGTTGATCTGCTCGATCAACTGATCGAGGTTGCGGCGGTTGTAACGCACCACGTGCAGTACCGGGCCGAAGATCTCGCGCTTGAGCTCATCGAAGCTCTCCAGCTCGATCAGCGTTGGCATCACGAAGGTGCCACGCTTGGTTTCAGCAGCATCGGCGATGGCGACCTGATAAACAGGGCGGCCTTTTTCGCGCATGCCCTGGATGTGCTTCTCGATACCGGCCTTGGCTTCGGCATCGATCACCGGGCCAATGTCCACGGCCAGGCGGTCCGGGTTGCCCAGGCGGCTTTCGGCCATGGCGCCTTTGAGCATCTCGATCACGCGGTCAGCCGAGTCTTCCTGCAGGCACAGTACGCGCAGGGCCGAGCAGCGCTGGCCGGCACTGTCGAAGGCCGAGGACACCACGTCGATCACCACCTGCTCGGTCAGCGCCGAGGAATCGACGATCATCGCGTTCTGGCCACCGGTTTCGGCGATCAGCGGGATCGGACGGCCCTGGTTGTCCAAGCGCCCGGCGACGTTGCGCTGCAGCAGGCGCGCCACTTCGGTGGACCCGGTGAACATCACGCCCTTGACGCGTTCGTCGCCGACCAGGCCGGCACCAACGGTTTCGCCGCGCCCTGGCAGCAGTTGCAGCACGCCTTCCGGAATACCGGCTTCGAGCAGCAGGCGCACAGCCTGGGCTGCGATCAGCGGGGTCTGTTCGGCTGGTTTGGCCAGTACCGGGTTGCCGGCAGCCAAGGCTGCGGCCACCTGGCCGGTGAAGATGGCCAGCGGGAAGTTCCACGGGCTGATGCACACCACCGGGCCCAGTGGGCGGTGGGCGTCATTGCTGAAATCGTTGCGCGCCTGCACGGCGTAGTAGCGCAGGAAGTCAACGGCCTCGCGCACCTCGGCGATGGCGTTGGCGAAGGTCTTGCCGGCCTCTCGGATGAGCAGGCCCATCAGCGGCTGGATCTCGGCTTCCATCAGGTCAGCGGTGCGCTCCAGAATCGCTGCGCGCTCGGCGGGTGGAGTGGCCTGCCAGATCGGTGCGGCATTGAGTGCGCACTGGATGGCGTTGTCGACGTCGGCAACGGTGGCTTCCTGCACGTGGCCGACAACGTCGCGATGATCTGCAGGGTTCAGTACCGCTGTGGCAGCGCCTTCGCTGGCGGCGCAGGCCAGCAATGGGGTGGCTTTCCAGTCATTGTGGGCCGTGGCCAGCATGGCGCAGGACAGCGACGCCAGGCGGTGTTCGTTGGCCATGTCGATACCGGCCGAGTTGGCCCGCTCACTGCCATACAGGTCACGCGGCAACGGGATGCGCGGGTGCGGCAGGCCGATGCTGCCTTCCTGGGTGGCCATGCGCTCGATACTGGCGACCGGGTCGGCGACCAGTTCCTGGATGGAGATCGAGTGGTCGGCGATACGGTTGACGAACGAGGTGTTCGCGCCGTTTTCCAGCAGGCGGCGCACCAGGTAGGCCAGCAAGGTTTCGTGGGTGCCGACCGGCGCGTAGACGC
Source organism: Pseudomonas sp. M2 (assembly GCF_015751845.1). Lineage (NCBI taxonomy): Bacteria > Pseudomonadati > Pseudomonadota > Gammaproteobacteria > Pseudomonadales > Pseudomonadaceae > Pseudomonas > Pseudomonas sp. M2. The sequence goes on along the minus strand of NZ_JADOUD010000001.1, from coordinate 1,842,157 downwards.
GGCACGGGCGGTTAAGCTTGCCTTCCGAGACCTTGCCTACAACCTGCTCGTACAGCGGTTCGCCCATGCCGTGCAGGCACTGGAACTCGTACTGCCCCGGGTAATAATTCTGACCGGCGATGTGGTAGATAGCCGACAGAGTGTGTGCGTTGTGAGTAGCAAATTGCGGATAGATGGCTTCCGGTACCGCCAGCAACTTGCGGGCGCAGGCGACGTAGGAAACGTCGGTGTACACCTTGCGGGTGTAGACCGGATAGCCTTCCAGGCCCTCGACCTGGGCGCGCTTGATTTCGCTGTCCCAGTAGGCGCCTTTCACCAGGCGGATCATCAGGCGGTGACGGCTGCGTTTGGCCAGGTCGATGACGTAGTCGATCACATACGGGCAGCGCTTCTGGTAGGCCTGGATGACGAAGCCGATCCCGTTCCAGCCGGCCAGCGAAGGCTCGAAGCACAGGCGCTCGAGCAGGTCGAGCGACAGCTCCAGGCGGTCGGCCTCTTCAGCGTCGATGTTCAGGCCGATGTCATACTGCTTGGCCAGCAGAGTCAGCGACAGCAGGCGCGGGTACAACTCTTCCATCACCCGCTCGTATTGAGCGCGGCTGTAGCGTGGGTGCAGTGCCGAGAGCTTGATCGAGATGCCCGGGCCTTCATAGATGCCGCGGCCGTGGGAGGCCTTGCCGATCGAGTGGATCGCCTGCTCATAGGACGCCAGGTATTTCTGCGCATCGTGCTCGGTCAGCGCGGCTTCGCCGAGCATGTCGTAGGAGTAGCGGAAGCCCTTGGACTCGAAGCGGCTGGCGTTGGCCAGCGCTTCGGCGATGGTCTCGCCGGTGACAAACTGTTCGCCCATCAGGCGCATGGCCATGTCGACGCCCTTGCGGATCATCGGCTCGCCGCTCTTGCCGATGATGCGGGTGAGCGAGGTGGTGAGGCCGGCTTCGTTGTGGGTGGAAACCAGCTTGCCGGTCAGCAGCAGGCCCCAGGTGGCCGCGTTGACGAACAGCGACGGGCTGTTGCCCAGGTGCGGGTGCCAGTTGCCGCTGCTGATCTTGTCGCGGATCAGCGCGTCACGGGTGCCTTTGTCGGGAATGCGCAGCAGGGCTTCGGCCAGGCACATCAGCGCCACGCCTTCCTGGGACGACAGCGAGAACTCCTGCAGCAGGCCCTGGACGATGCCGGCGCGGCCACCGGCGCTCTTCTGGTTGCGCAGCTTCTCGGCGATGCCGGCGGCCATCTTGTTGGTCGCCTCGGCCAGGGGCGCGCTCAGGCGCGCCTGTTCCAGCAGCATCGGCACCACTTCCTGCTCGGGGCGGCGATAGGCGGCTGTAATGGCCGAGCGCAGCACCGACTGGGGCAGGATGCTCTCAGCGAACTCCAGGAAGCACTGGTGCGCATGGTCGGGCTGTACTTCACCGGCATCGTCGGCCGGGCTGTTGGCCTGACCGTTGAGTTCGGTCAGGGTGGCGCCACCCTCGAGCTTCTCCAGGTAGTTGAAGATTGCTTGCTTGATCAACCAGTGCGGCGTCCGGTCGATGGACTGCGCAGCTGCCTTGAGTCGCTCACGGGTAGGGTCATCGAGTTTGACCCCAAGGGTGGTCGTCGCCATTTCTTATCCTCGTTATTGCCACGGTTGTGGCCTAAGCTAACGCCAAGAGTAGCCGTAGGACATTTCGGGTGCAACCAGGTGCAACCCGATTTTTTGACGGAAAAGGTGCAACTCGTCCGATGAATGATCCTACGCTTCAAATACGTTTTTTTCTGATGCGTTTTGTTCTGAAAAACGCGGGTTTTGCTCCATAAAGGAGCAAAAAAGCGGCATTACCTGAAAATGCACGAGAAGGTGCAACTGGCGGACGAAAAGTGGTTGCACCCTATTAACGTTGTTGCATAGGATTCGCCGCCTGGGTGCAACCGTCTCGATTCGGTTGTGCATGAAATAAAAACAAACGCCAGGGCACAAGCATGGGCAATCCACTAACGATCACTTTCGTGATCTATATCGCGGTAATGGTACTGATCGGCTTTGCCGCCTATCGCTCCACCAAGAACCTTTCCGACTACATTCTGGGCGGTCGCAGCCTGGGTAGCGTTGTCACCGCGCTTTCCGCTGGTGCTTCCGACATGAGCGGCTGGCTGCTGATGGGCCTGCCGGGCGCCATCTACTTTTCAGGTCTGTCCGAGGCCTGGATCGCCATCGGCCTGACCGTCGGTGCCTACCTCAACTGGTTGTTCGTCGCTGGCCGTCTGCGCGTGCAGACAGAGCACAACGGCGATGCGCTGACCCTGCCGGACTACTTCTCCAGCCGCTTCGAAGACAGCAGCGGCCTGCTGCGGATCATTTCGGCCATCGTCATCCTGGTGTTCTTCACCATCTATTGCGCCTCCGGTATCGTCGCCGGTGCCCGTCTGTTCGAAAGTACCTTCGGCATGTCGTACGAGACTGCGCTGTGGGCCGGTGCTGCGGCAACCATCGCCTACACCTTCATCGGTGGCTTCCTGGCGGTGAGCTGGACAGACACCGTGCAGGCTTCGCTGATGATCTTCGCGCTGATCCTGACCCCGATCATCGTGCTGATCTCCACGGGCGGCTTCGACACGACCTTCCTGGCCATCGAAGCGCAGAACCCGGCGCACTTCGACATGCTCAAGGGTGCTTCTTTCATCGGCATCATTTCGCTGATGGGTTGGGGCCTGGGCTACTTCGGTCAGCCGCACATCCTGGCGCGCTTCATGGCCGCCGATTCGGTCAAATCCATCGCCAAGGCGCGCCGCATTTCCATGACCTGGATGATCCTGTGTCTGGTCGGTACCTGCGCCGTGGGCTTCTTCGGTATCGCTTATTTCTCCGCGAACCCTGACCTGGCAGGCCCGGTCACCGAGAACCACGAGCGTGTGTTCATCGAGCTGGCGAAGATCCTGTTCAACCCTTGGGTGGCCGGTGTGCTGCTGTCGGCCATTCTGGCCGCGGTGATGAGTACCTTGAGCTGCCAGTTGCTGGTGTGCTCCAGTGCGCTGACCGAGGACTTCTACAAGGCCTTCCTGCGCAAGAATGCCTCGCAGCGTGAATTGGTCTGGGTCGGTCGCCTGATGGTGCTGGCCGTGGCCCTGATCGCCATCGCCATGGCTGCCAACCCGGAAAACCGCGTGCTGGGCCTGGTGGCCTACGCCTGGGCCGGCTTCGGTGCCGCCTTCGGCCCGGTCGTGCTGATCTCGGTGCTGTGGAAAGGCATGACCCGTAACGGCGCGCTGGCCGGTATCGTGGTCGGTGCGCTGACCGTGATCCTGTGGAAACAGTTCGACACCATCGGTTTGTACGAAATCATCCCGGGCTTCCTGTTCGCCAGCATCGCCATTGTCGTGGTGAGCAAGCTGAGCAGCCCGTCGAGCAGCATGGTTTCGCGCTTTGAAACCGCTGATGCCGCGTATCACGCTGAAAAGTAATACCTGACACCTGTCGGGTCGAGGTGCCCCGGCCGCCGCTAAACCGGCGGTCGGGGCGCTGTCGATCGGCAGCCAGGCCTGACTCCGCCGGCAAGGCAAGGTAAACTTGCCGCTCGCGCAGGAGTTGCCATGAACTATCGTCACGCCTTCCACGCCGGCAACCATGCCGACGTCCTCAAGCACATCGTGCTGACCCGCCTCATCGCCCTGATGTCGCGCAAAGAACAGCCGTTCGCCTATATCGACACCCACGCCGGTTTGGGCCTGTATGACCTGCAAGGCGACCAGGCCACCCGTACCGGTGAGTACCTGGAAGGGGTCGCGCGCCTGTGGAACCGCGATGATCTACCGGCCATGGCCGCCGATTACCTGCGCATCATCAAGCGCCTGAACAGCGATGGCGAGTTGCGCTACTACCCCGGCTCGCCGGAGCTGGCCCGCCGCCTGATGCGCCAGCAGGACCGCGCCCTGCTCAACGAGAAGCACCCCGAAGACGGGCCGCTGCTCAAAGAAAACATGAAGAAAGACCCGCGCGTGGTGGTGCACCTGGGTGAAGGCTGGCATGTGCCGCGGGCGTTGCTGCCGGTGCCGGAAAAGCGCGCGATCATGCTGATCGACCCGCCGTTCGAACAGGCCGATGAGCTCAAACGTTGCACCACCTCGATGAAAGAGGCGATCGGCCGCATGCGCCAGACCGTCGCGGCCATCTGGTACCCGATCAAGGACCAGCGCTCGCTCACCCGGTTCTACCAGGACCTGACCAGCACTGGTGCGCCCAAGCTGCTGCGGGTCGAGCTGTACGTTCACCACCAGGACAGCCCGCAGGGCCTCAATGGTTCGGGCCTGGCAATTGCCAACCCGCCATGGGGGCTGGAAGAAGAACTCAAGGAACTGCTGCCCTGGCTGGCCAGAGAACTGGCGCAGACGGCCGGCAGCTACCGGATGGACTGGCTGATCGCTGAATAAAGCGGGTGCCCAGGCCGGCCCTGTCGCCGCCGCGGCGCCGCTCTTTGCGCGGCGCCGCGCCTGTCGGTGCCGGCTTGCCGGCGATAGGGCCAGTTGGAAGTGTTTGCGTTATAATCCCGCCTTTTAGCCGCCACCCGCCCCTGAGGCCGCTGGCGCATCTCTACCGAATGAAGAGGCTAATCCCTTGGCATTGACGATTCTTGGCCTGTCCGGCGCCCTTAGCCATGACCCTTCCGCGGCCCTGTACATCGACGGCAAACTGATTGCCGCCGCCGAAGAAGAGCGCTTCGTGCGTGACAAGCATGCGAAGAACCGCATGCCTTACGAGTCGGCGAAGTTCTGTCTGGAACAGGCCGGCATCAAGCCGTCCGATGTCGACGTGGTCGCCATCCCGTTCGCCCCGATCAGCCTGTTCGGCAAGGCTCGCTGGCACTATGCCAAGCGCTACTGGTATGCCCCGGACCGTGCCCTCGACGCGATCCTGATGGGCAACCGCCGTTACAAGCGCTACCGCAAGAAGATCGTCTGGTGCCTGGAGCAACTGGGCTTCGACCCGAAAAAAGTCAAGATCGAGCCGGTCGAGCACCACCTGGCGCATGCCTCCAGTGCCTATCACTGCTCGGGCTTCAAGGAAAAGACCGCGATCCTGGGTATCGACGGCAAGGGTGAGTACGCCACCACTTTCTTCGGCTATGGCGAAAACGGCAAGATCCACAAGATCAAGGAATTCTTCGACCCGGATTCGCTGGGCGGCCTGTACGGCGCGATCACCGAATTCCTCGGCTTCGAAATGCTCGATGGCGAATTCAAGGTCATGGGCATGGCGCCCTATGGCGATGCCAGCAAATATGACTTCTCCCGCCTGGCCAGCTTCGAGAACGGCGAACTGGTGATCAACACCGAGTATGCCAACGTCATCGGCCTGCGCCGCTATAAAGAGAAGGGCAAGGGCTTCTACTTCTCGCCGAAACTGATCGAATGGCTGGGCCCAAAGCGCGAAGGCGACATTGCCGACGAGCCCTATATCCATTACGCAGCGAGCATGCAGGCGCTGTTCGAGAAGCTGGCCTTGCAGATGATCGACCACTACCTGGGCGACACCCTGCGTGAAACCGGCAAGCTGGCCTTCGCTGGCGGCTGCGCGCTGAACGTCAAGCTCAACCAGAAGATCATCGCCCGTCCGGACGTCAAAGAGCTGTTCGTCCAGCCGGCCTCCGGTGACGCCGGTACTGCAGTCGGTGCTGCGGCCTATGTGTCGCATGCCCGTGGCGTACCGGTCGAGAAGATGGAGCACGTCTACCTCGGCCCTTCGTACTCCAACGAAGACGTGATCGCCGCCTGTGCCCGTCACCCGAACCAGCCGAAATGGCGCAAGCTCGACGACATGCCCCAGCAGATCGCCCGGATCATGGTCGACGGTAACCCGGTGGCCTGGTTCCAGGGCCGCATGGAATTCGGCCCGCGCGCGTTGGGTGGCCGTTCGATCATCGGCTGCCCGAGCGTCGAAGGTGTGGCTGACCGCATCAACCACCAGATCAAGTTCCGCGAACGCTGGAGACCTTTCTGCCCGTCGATGCTCGACACCGTCGCCCCGCAAATGATCAAGATCGATCACCCGGCGCCGTTCATGACCTTCACCTTCGAAGTGGCCGAAGAGTGGAAAACCCGTGTGCCGGAAGTGGTTCACGAGGATGGCACTTCGCGTGCCCAGGTGCTCAAGCGTGAGTACAACCCGCGTTACTACGACATGATGAAGGCACTGGAAGACCTGACCGGCAATGGCGTGTCGCTGAACACTTCGCTCAACCGCCGTGGCGAGCCGATGATCTGCTCGCCGACCGATGCGCTGAACATGTTCTTCGGTTCGGACCTGCAGTACCTGATCATGGAAGACATTCTTGTTGTGAAGGACGGCGCCGCCGCGTATGACCAGCCGCTCTGAACCGCGCATCCTGCAGTTCTGCCATGGCTACGACGGGCCGTTCCTCGACTGCGCCCGTCAGTACGCCAGCCTGTTCCAGGGCAGCGGCTACAAGGTCACCACGGTATTTCTCACCGGCGCCGCCGACCCGCAGGTTGCGGCTGGCTGCGCGTCGGACGAGGTGCTGTTCCTCCAATTCAGCTCCAAGGCCGTCCGCGGCCTGAAGCTCGGCGCCATACGCGCCCTGCGCCGCATCGCGGCCGAGCGCAATTTCAGCTTCTGCATCGCCCACCGTTTCAAGCCGATCTACGTGGCTTTGCTGGCGACGGGCCTGCCGGTGATCGGCGTGCACCATGCGTTCGGCGACTATGAGCGCAAGGGGCGGCGCCTGTTCGCCAACCTGTTCAGCAAACGGCTGAGCCTGCTTGGCGTGTCGGACGCCGTGCGTGACGACATGCGCCGTTGCCTGCCTCAGTGGCCGGCCGAACGTATCCAGACGCTGTACAACCGTATCGACATCGAGGCCCTGCAGGCCGCACTGGTACCGCGCGCTGAAGCGCGTCAGGCCCTTGGCCTGGATGCGCAGGCGTGGGTCGTCGGCAATGTCGGGCGCCTGCACCCGGACAAGGACCAGGCGACCTTGCTGCGCGGCTTTGCCCAGGCCCTGCCTGAGCTGCCGGCCGGCGCTCGTCTGGCGATCCTCGGCATGGGGCGCCTGGAAGACAAGCTCAAGGCGCTGGCTGGCGAGCTGGGCATTGCCGGGCAAGTCGACTTTCTGGGCCAGGTCCCGGATGCGCGCCACTACTTCCAGGCATTCGACGTGTTTGCCCTGAGCTCCGACCATGAACCGTTCGGTATGGTCCTGCTCGAAGCCATGGTGGCCGGCGTACCTGTGCTGGCAACGGCCTGCGGCGGGGCTCGTGAAGTGGTCGAGGGCGTGGGTGTGTTGTTCCCGCTCGGCGATGCCTCGCAGCTGGCCCAAGGCTTGAAGCATATGGCGTTGCTGGACGAGCAGCAGCGCGATGCATGCGCCTCGCACATGCTGCAGCGCCTGCGCGAGCGTTTCTCCGATCAGGCCGTGCGCGATGCCTTCTGGCAGCTGCCGCAGGTAAGCGCGCTGGTGGTGGGCAAGTGATGCTCAATCATATTCAGGCTTGGCGAGAACGCGGATGGCAGGTGATCGACGCTGCCGCCTACGCCGAGGCGTGGGCACGCTTCGGTGGCAGCGTTGCCACGCACCCGCTGGTGATCGAGCAGTTGGCGGACCTGGCGCAGATACCCGTGCGTTACCTGGGCTGGCATCAGGCAGGCGAGCTGAAGGCTGGCGTTGCGACCTGGGGGCGTCATTTGGCGCTGTCCAAGGACGTGCTCAAGCGTGCCGGCAAGAAAGGCCTGTTTGACCTGGGCAATGCCGAGATCATTCTGCCAGGCGCTGGCGATGCCGCCGCACCCTTGCGCCATACCGCGCGCTACCTGTCCGAGCTGAACCAGGGGCGCTTCAGCGGCCTGAAGGCTCAGAAAGAGCAGTTGGCGATGGCCCGGGCGCATGAAGACCTGTCGAAGAAATTCCGCTACAACCAGCGCCGCGAGTTGCGCCTGCTGGAAGAGGCGGGTGGTGTGGTGCGCCCTATTACCGATTTCAATACCCAGCAGATCGCGGCCATGTATTGCGACCTGTTCCAGCGCCGCTGGGGGTTCCCGGCCACCGGTGCCGAGCGTATGGCCGATGTGCTCGAGCGCCTGCGTGAGCTGCTGATCGGCTCGGTGCTGTTGCTCGACGACAAGCCCATCGCCATCCAGCTGGTCTATCGGGTCGAAGCGCCGCAGTGGATCAGTGTCGAGTACGTCAACGGCGGCGTCGACCCTGAGACCAAGGCCTTCAGCCCTGGCAGCGTGCTGAGCTTCCTCAACACCCAAGCTGCCTGGGACGATGCCCGCGCACGCAACAAACCTCTGCGCTTCTCGTTTGGCCGTGCCGACCGCGAGTACAAGGACCGTTGGTGCAACCCCGTGCCGGTGTTCCAGGCGTGAGCCGCAAACAGCAGTTGCTCAAGCGCCACCGGCGCAACAAGCGCCTGGGGCTGCTGGCCGGCCTGGCGGTGCTGGTTGCCCTGGGCGTATTCGCCTGGTGGTGGCTGCCGTTGTTGCTGCTGCCGCTGCTCTGGGCTGCCCACGAAGCTTGGTTCGCTGATCATCTGTTCTATGCACCGGGCGAAGATTACGCCTATAACTTCGGCGAGCAGACCGGCGAAGCGCCTGTCACCTTGCGTGACGGCGTGCTCAAGGTCGATGCGGCGCTGCAGGGTAATGAAACGCTGATCCTCGAAGTGCGGGTAAAAAGCGGATGGCTGGGGCGTTTTCTCGACCCGTGTGTCGAGCTGCTGGCCGATGAGTGTGCTGACCGGCAGGCGTTCGAGCGCGGTGTCGACGGCGTTCGCTTCCTGAACCTGACCGGGCTGGCTGCACCGCTGCAGGCCGGTACGCTGCGCGTGCGCGGCCGTCACTGTCGTTTGCAGGGCCAGCCGCGTCTGTGGATAACCGCCGGCGTCGAAACGCAGCGCCGTCGCGTGATGGTGATCGCGCCGCATGCCGATGATGCCGAGCTGGCGGCCTATGGCCTTTACAGCCAGGCGGACGAAGCCTGGGTGGTGACCTTGACCGCTGGCGAAATCGAAACAGAGCACTACCAGCAGATGGGCATGGGCAAGGCCGAGGCGGCACGGCTGAAGGGCCGTCTGCGCGCCTGGGACAGCATTGCCGTGCCGCGCTGGGCCGGGGTGCCAGAGGCGCGTTGCGTGCAATTAGGCTACTTCTGCCTGCAACTGCCCGCCATGCAGGCAGCGCCCGATGTGCCGGCCGTTTCCCGAGAAGCCGACATGGCCGATATCCGCCCGTTCCGTCGCTTCAACCCGTTGCGGTTGCCGGCCGACAGCGATGGCGCGCCAACCTGGAACAACCTGCTGGCTGACTTGCGTGCGCTGCTGGAGATGGCCCGGCCTGAAGTGCTGGTCATGCCGCACCCGCAACTGGACCCGCACCCTGATCACATCTGCGCCCATGTTGCCGTCATGCAGGCGCTGCAGGGCTTGGCGTGGCAGCCGCAGACGCTGCTGTGCTATGCCAACCATCTGCACGACAACGACCGCTGGCCCATGGGCAACAGCGGCGATGGAGTGGCCTTGCCACCGCAATTGAGTGCCGACCAGCCGTGGGCACCCTGCAGCCTGGTGCTGGACCTGCCAACGCAGCGCGACAAGGCGATGGCCCTGGGCATGATGCACGACCTGCAACCTGGCGCACCGTTCAAGCGCCGAGTGCGTCGGCTGTTGCAGCGCTGGCTGGCCGGGCGCCGGCCATCGCCTTACGGTGAGAACGAGTTCTTCCGCAAGGCCGTGCGCCGGCATGAACTGTTCTGGCGCCGTGAGCTGTAGATGATGCCGATGGTTGACCGCGAAGGCGCAGAGCGCCCAAGGAAAGCAATGAAAGTCTTATTTCTGGTGCAGAAGGAACAGCGGGCGATCCTCGATCGCCTGTACGACGGCGTCGCGGCCAACTGTGAGTGCGACCTGCGCTGGTTGACCAGCGATGACCAGCGCAACCTGCGCCGTTATTTCAAACGTGAAGTGCAGGTCGAGCGCTATGACCGCATCGTCTTCTTCCTGCGCTTCAAGCAGGAGATACGCCAGGCGGCGTTCATCCGTACCGTGCCGAACCTGGTGATCCTCGAGCATGATGCCTACCAGAACTACATCCCCTGCAAGTACACCGGCAAGTTCAGTGCGCATTACCGCAAGCTGCCGTGGGCACGGGTGATCAGTTCCGGCTACATGGTCAGTGAGCGCCTGCGCCAGGAAGGTTTCGATGCGGTGTTCGTGCCCAAGGGTTATGACGAGCGCCTGCTCACGGACCAAGGGCTTGAGCGTGATATCGAGCTGGCGTTCGTCGGCAGTACCAACAGTGTTGCCTACAGCGGGCGCAAGGCGTTGCTGGATGAGCTGGGGCGGGTGGAAAACCTGGTGGTGACCCGCACCAAATCCGGCGAAGACTATTGCAACACCCTCAACCGGATCCGTTTCTTCGTCAGTGCCGATGTGGGCATGGGCGAGTACATGATCAAGAACTTCGAGGCCATGGCCTGCGGCTGCGTGTTGCTGGCGTTCGACCAAGGGGCAGAAGAAAATAGCGCCCTGGGCCTGCAGGATATGCACAACGTGGTGTTATACGACAGCATTCCGACGCTCCAGGCGAAGCTGAGCACCCTGCGCGCCGATCCGGGCCTGGCGCAGCAAATTGCGGAAAATGGGCGGGACCTGGCGGTTTCCCGCTTCAGTTTCGCTGAAGTTGGCCGTAGCATCGTCGACCATATGCGCCCGGCACTCAGGCCGCACCCGCCCTTGTCCGCCTGGCAGAGGCTGCGGTTGACGCTGGGCATTTAATCTAAAGAGCTTTCGTGGCCAGGGAGTGGCTACGCAAAGTCTGTTGTCGCAACGCGGAGGGAGTCCGGTGCGCTTTTCAAATGATAGTGATGTCACGCTTGTCGTGACCAGCTGCGGTCGGTTCGATCTGCTCAAGGAAACCCTTGAGAGCTTCGATCGCTACAACACAGCGCCCATTCGCGAGGTCTTCATTACCGAGGACTCCGGTGACGACGCTGTTCACGGTGCCGTACCCGAGCACTGGAAACCCCACTGCACGGTGTTCGTCAACCGCCCCAAGCTTGGGCAGCTGGCGTCGATCGACCTGGCGTACAGCCATGTGAAGACGGCTTACATCTTCCATTGCGAGGACGACTGGCGCTTCTATCGCCAGGCCTTCGTCGAAGACTCCAAGGCGATCCTCGAGGTCAGCCCCGATGTGCTGCAAGTCTGGTTGCGCAGCCACGCCCATGACTTGTCGATCCACAGCCCTTACATTCATCTGGGGGATCGCCAGGTGATCGCCGGCGTGCCGTGCTATCCATTGCACTCCGAGAAAGCCGAATGGCAGGCCTTTTCCCTCAACCCGGGCTTGCGTCGGCTGAGCGATTATCAGCGCTGTGCGCCATTTGCCGCCTATGCCGGCGAGAAGGCGTTGTCGCGCCGTTACGCGGAGTTGAAACTGACAGCGGTGACCCTGGAGGGTGACGCGGTACTGCACACAGGCTTTGGCAGCCACGTCACCGTGCCTGAAGAAGTGCACCGCAAGGCCAAGCGGCGTAATCGCGACCGGGTCAAGCTCGCATTGACGCTGGTGATCGGTGCCTTGGCAGGTATGGGTATATCCATCTTCGTGCACTGACACCGCGCCTGGCAGGTTTTTTCAACGGCCTGCCAGGCGCTGCCGGGCTGATGTTCAACGCGCCAGCAGGGCCGCTTGGAAATCGGCGAGGGGGAAGCGGTCGCCCAGTTTCTCGCGTGCGATGTAACTCACCATATGTTGCACGTTGCGTCGAACCATACGGGCAGACAGCGGCGGGCGCAGGAAGCGCATGTCCGCAACGTCGATCAGGCCCAGCTGCTGGTCGGGCGTGACCACCACATTGCCCAGGTGCAGCGAGCGGAAGTACACGCCGCTACGGTGCAACTGGCGGATCAGGGTGATCAGGCGGGGCAGGTAGATGTCCCAGCTGAAGCCTTCGTCCCGCGACATCTGCAGCAGCGTGCGCCCCGGCAATGGCCGGTACAGCACCGCTGTTCTGCCCGGCAGGTCGAGCTTGTGCTGGCTGATTACCTCGAGCGTAGGGATGCCCAGCTGCGCAAGGCGCGCAGCGTTGTCCACGAAGCGCTGGGAGTAGGGGCGCAGCAGCGCAGATGAAATCAGACGCTTGCGCCGAAAAACCTTGAGGAAGTTACCATCCTCAAGCAGGTAGACTTTGGCGCCATGGCTGTCCGCCTCCAGTATCTGGGCGCCAAGTGTCAGCTGATCGAAGTCGACCTGGGTGAGCCGAGAGCATTGCATGAGTTGAGCCTTGTCGTCTGGCGAGCAAAATGACCGGCAATAATGCCGAAAATAATCCTCCAGCACCACGTTGGTCTCTTTTGACTGACCAGGGGGGGCTCATACCGTACGAAAAAAACCGGGCGCCGGCCTTGTGGGCCGCCGGCCTGGCATGTTGTTGCCTCGCAGGCGTGCCGAAAATGACGCCTGTGGTAAAATTTCCGGTTCAACCTGAACAGCGAGCTCGATGATGGCCGAAACACCGCTACCGGCGGAGCACACCTCCAGCCTGAAGATCTACTTCCGGTTGCTGAGCTACGTGAAACCCTATATCGGCATTTTCCTGCTGAGTATTATCGGTTTCGTGATCTTTGCCTCGACCCAGCCAATGCTGGCCGGGATCCTCAAGTACTTTGTCGATGGCCTGAGCAACCCCGAAGCGGTGTTGTTCCCCAACGTGCCCTACTTGCGCGACCTGCAATTGCTGCAGGCGGTACCGCTGCTGATCATCCTGATCGCCGCATGGCAGGGCCTGGGTTCGTTCCTCGGCAACTATTTCCTGGCCAAGGTTTCCCTTTCCCTGGTGCATGACCTGCGCGTGGAGTTGTTCAACAAGCTGCTGGTACTGCCCAACCGCTATTTCGACAATCACAACTCCGGGCACCTGATTTCACGCATCACCTTCAACGTGACCATGGTAACGGGGGCCGCCACCGATGCAATCAAGGTGGTGATCCGTGAAGGCCTGACCGTGGTGTTCCTGTTTGCCTACCTGCTTTGGATGAACTGGCACCTGACCCTGGTAATGGTCGCCATCCTGCCGGTGATCGCGGTAATGGTCAGCGTCGCCAGCAAGAAATTCCGTAAACAGAGCAAGAAGATCCAGGTGGCGATGGGCGACGTGACCCACGTAGCTTCCGAAACCATCCAGGGCTACCGTGTGGTGCGCAGCTTCGGCGGCGAGGCTTACGAGCAGCAGCGCTTTGGCCGTGCCAGCCAGAGCAACACCGACAAACAGCTGCGCATGACCAAGACAGGCGCCCTGTACACGCCGATGCTGCAACTGGTGATCTACAGCGCCATGGCCGCGTTGATGTTCCTGGTGCTGTTCCTGCGGGGCGACTCGACCGCCGGTGATCTGGTGGCCTACATCACTGCTGCGGGCCTGCTGCCAAAGCCGATCCGCCAGCTTTCTGAGGTCAGCTCGACCATCCAGAAAGGCCTTGCCGGTGCTGAAAGCATCTTCGAGCAGCTCGACGAGCAGCCCGAGATCGACCGCGGTACGATCGAGAAGGAGCGGGTGGCCGGTCGCCTCGAAGTACGCAACCTGAGCTTCACCTACCCAGGTACCGATCGCGAAGTGCTGAGCGACATCAGCTTTACCGCCGAGCCTGGGCAGATGATCGCACTGGTCGGGCGCTCTGGTAGCGGCAAGTCGACCCTGGCGGCGCTGATCCCGCGCTTCTATCACCACGATCAGGGGCAGATTCTGCTCGATGGCGTGGAGATCGAAGACTACCGCCTGCGCAACCTGCGCCGGCACGTTTCGCAGGTGACCCAGCATGTGACCCTGTTCAACGACACAGTGGCCAACAACATTGCCTACGGCGACCTGGCCGGCGCGCCGCGCGCAGACATCGAAGCTGCGGCTGCCGATGCCTATGCCAAGGAGTTCGTCGACCAGCTGCCCAAGGGCTTTGACACCGACGTGGGTGAAAACGGCGTGCTGCTGTCCGGTGGCCAGCGCCAGCGCCTGGCGATTGCCCGGGCCCTGTTGAAGAACGCGCCGCTGCTGATCCTCGACGAAGCGACTTCGGCACTGGACACGGAGTCCGAGCGGCATATCCAGGCTGCCCTGGACCATGTCATGCAGGGCCGCACCACGCTGGTGATCGCGCACCGCCTGTCGACCATCGAAAAAGCCGACCAGATCCTGGTGATGGACCAGGGCCGCCTGGTGGAGCGCGGTACCCATGCCGAGCTGCTGGCAGCCAATGGCTATTATGCCCGCTTGCACGCCATGGGGCTGGACGAGCCGGCGAAGGCCGATATCACCTGAGTTGCCCTTGATCGGGGCCGTACGGCCCCGATTGTCACCGGAATTTTCCAGGGCCCGATCTGGCCGTAAAGCCGTCGCCTACCCTGTGCTAATATCCTGCCCCTGTTCATTATTTTCATATGGGTTGCCCATGAAGTTGTCCATGCCGCGTTTCGATCAAGCCCCGGTATTGGTGGTCGGCGATGTCATGCTGGACCGCTACTGGCATGGCGGTACTTCGCGTATCTCGCCTGAAGCGCCAGTGCCGGTGGTCAAGGTCGATCAGATCGAGGATCGCCCCGGCGGCGCGGCCAACGTTGCGTTGAACATCGCCGCCCTCGGTGCCCCGGCGGCACTGATCGGCGTTACCGGCCAGGATGAGGCCGCCGACAGCCTGGCCAACAGCCTGCAGGCTGCGGGGGTGCGTTCGGTGTTCCAGCGCATTGCGCACCAGCCGACCATCGTCAAGCTGCGGGTCATGAGCCGTCACCAGCAGCTGTTGCGCATCGATTTCGAAGAGCCGTTCGCCACTGACCCGCTGTCGCTGGGCGCCGAAGTCGAGAGCCTGCTCGAGGGTGTCAAGGTGCTGGTGTTGTCCGACTACGGCAAAGGCGCACTGAAAAATCATCAGAGCCTGATCGAGGCCGCACGTGCCAAGGGTATTCCGGTACTGGCCGACCCCAAGGGCAAGGACTTCTCCATCTACCGCGGTGCCAGCCTGATCACGCCGAACCTCAGCGAGTTCGAGACCATTGTCGGCCGCTGCGCCGATGAGGCCGAACTGGTCGCCAAGGGCCTGCAGCTGCTGCTGGACCTTGACCTGGGCGCGTTGCTGGTGACCCGTGGCGAGCACGGCATGACCCTGCTGCGCACCGGCCAGCCGGCGCTGCACCTGCCGGCCCGTGCCCGCGAAGTGTTCGATGTGACCGGCGCTGGCGATACCGTGATTTCCACCCTGGCTGCGGCCATCGCGGCCGGTGAAGACCTGCCCCACGCGGTCGCCCTGGCCAACCTTGCGGCTGGCATCGTGGTTGGCAAACTGGGTACTGCAGCGATCAGCGCACCTGAGCTGCGTCGCGCGATCCAGCGCGAGGAAGGTTCCGAGCGTGGCGTGCTGGGCCTGGAGCAATTGCTGCTGGCCATCGACGATGCGCGTGCGCACAACGAGAAGATCGTGTTCACCAATGGGTGTTTCGACATCCTGCATGCAGGGCATGTGACGTACCTCGAGCAGGCGCGTGCCCAGGGTGATCGTCTTATCGTCGCGGTCAACGACGATGCCTCGGTAAGCCGCCTGAAGGGCCCTGGCCGCCCGATCAACAGTGTCGATCGGCGCATGGCCGTGCTGGCTGGGCTGGGCGCGGTGGACTGGGTCATCAGCTTCCCTGAAGGTACGCCGGAGAACCTGCTGAGCCAGGTGAAACCGGATGTGCTGGTCAAGGGCGGTGACTACGGTATCGACCAGGTGGTGGGTGCCGATATCGTCAAGGGCTACGGCGGCACCGTGAAGGTGTTGGGCTTGGTCGAGAACAGCTCGACGACCGCGATAGTCGAAAAAATCCGCAAGAACTGATGTGCCCGGGGCCGTAAGGCGGCCCCGGATATTCATTTGTTCAGCGAGGTGCGCGCGCGCTCCAGCAGTGCCCGCGCCTTGTCGCCAAAGCGTCGCAGGTGTGAAGCCTTTGCGGTTTTGCGCTCCACCAGCCCCTGCTGTTTTACCCAGTCCTTCCAGCGTATCCGCTCGTCCGCGACCACCCACCCGTCCTGCCGGGCAAAGCTCTCCGCCAGGTACAGCCCGCGGGTACTGGCCGGCACCAGTTCATCTTTCCTCAATGTATACAGCTCGGCCTGCGGCTGACCGTCCTGCACCGGCATCAGGTACAGGTCGGGCCGTTTACGGTTGAGCCGGGCGACCAGCTGATCACCTTCAAGGCGTTCATCGACATGGAACAGGCTCAGCTTCTTGGCGTCCCTGGGTACTTGCAGGCGCATGTCGTAGATCAGTTGCAGCGATGCCGTAGGCAGGTGCACGTAGGCCCGTGGGCGCTCCAGCAACATCAGGTTGCCGCAATGCACCGGCCGGGCGGCACCCGATTCCGGCGTCAGCACGAACGGCAGCGCTTCCCGGTAGTGCAGGGCAGCAGCGTAAGGTGCAGGTAGCCAGGTGTCGTTGAAGCGACCACCCAGCCAGCCTTCCGGCGTTTCCAGCAGGCACTCTTCCGCCACTTCCTGTACCGCGGTGTGCAGCGGCAGGTTGAGCTCCTGAGCCGGGACATACCCTGAAATCAATTTAAGCACCACGTCGCCCCGGTCCTGGCGGCGCTGACGCACCAGTACCCAGTAGTCGCGGTTCTGCCAGTGCAGGGTCAGGCGTACCGATACACCCAGGTTGGCCAGTTCAGCTACGAAACGCTGGTTATCGGGTAGCTGGATGGCCCGGCGCCGTTGTTGGGTCTGGGCGAAGTTCACCGGCATGCCGATGCTCTGGTAGACCAGGCTCTCGGAGGTGGCTTCGACATGCAATGGCAGTGTTTTGAAGTTGCTCGGGTTCTTGCGAATCAGCGTACGCGGCACGAGGCTCCTCCTTGCGTCGGGTCAGTCTCCAGGCCCGGGGTGGGGACAACTCAATGCTGGCCCAAAATGCGGGCGACCGTGGCCACGTTGTGGGCCAGGTGCAACGGGTTGATGGTGCCGACGATAGCACTGCTGACGCCAGGGTGGGCGAACAGCAGTTCGAAGCTGGCGTGTACCGGGTCGACACCAGGTGCGAGGCAGACATGCCCACTGGCCAAGGCCTTCTTCACCAGAATGGCTTTGCCGTGCTCGGCAGCGTAGTCCAGTACCGGTCGTTCTGCCTGCTCGTTGAGGTTGAAGGTGACCATGGCACAGTCGCCCTGCTCGAGTGCCTTCAGCCCGCCGGCGACAGTTTTGCCCGACAGGCCGTAGCCGAGGATCTTGCCCTCTTGCTTGAGGGCTGCGAGGGTCTGGTAGACCTCTTGCTGCTCGAGAATCTCCAGGTCGTTGCCATCGGAGTGCACCAGCACCAGTTCGATACGGTCGGTTTCCAGCCGGCGCAGGCTGCGTTCGACCGAAAGACGGGTGTGGGCTGCACTGAAGTCGAAGCGCGACAGGCCGTTTTCGAACTCTTCGCCAACCTTGCTGACGATCACCCATTCATCGCGCTGGCCGCGCAGCAGCGGCCCCAGGCGCTCTTCGCTGCGGCCATAGGCCGGTGCCGTGTCGATCAGGTTGATACCCAGTTCGCGCGCCTGGGCCAGCAGCAGGCGCGCTTCGTCATCGCCGGGGATCGTGAACCCGGTGGGGTACTTCACGCCTTGGTCGCGGCCAAGCTTGACCGTGCCCAGGCCCAGAGGGGACACCTTCAAGCCTGTGCTGCCCAGCGGGCGGTAGAAGTCGTGCAGGGTCGGCAAGGTCATGGCAGCAGTTGCTCCCAGGCGGGCACGCCGAGTGGCGGGCGTGGCAGCCCTGCAAGCTCGGCCTGGGCGCTTGGGCGGATGCCGTCACGTTCCAGGCTGGCCAGCACACGGTCACTGAAGTCGGGCGCCAGGGCAAGTTTGGTCGGCCAGCCCACCAGTAGGCGCTGCTGGTCGGCGAGGAACGCGTTGTCGGGCCGCACCAGGCCCGATTGTGCAGGCTCTGCGCGGTCGACCCGCAGCGTGGCCCAGCGGACCAGGCGTTGATCTACCCACGGCAAGAGCTGGCTGACTTCCTTCTGGGCTGCGGCAATCTGTGCCGCCGTGTCGCGTGCTACGCCATCGGCTTCAGCCAGGTCGCCGCCCAGGTACCAGACCCATTGGCCATCGGCTGCGGGGTGGGTGGTGATGGTGACGCGCGGCTTGGGGCCGCCGCCCAGGCAGTGGGCATACAGTGGTTTGAGGTTAGGGCCTTTGGCCATGACCATATGCAGCGGCCGTGTTTGCATGGCCGGTTGCTCAAGGCCCAGGGCGTGAAGCAGGCCCTCGGTGCCCGCGCCAGCACTGAGCACGATGCGCTGGGCCCGTATTTCACGGCCGTCCACGCGCAGGCCAACCAGTGAATCACCTTCACGCAGGGGCTCGATGTGCTCACCGGCGAGCAAGGAGTCGCCAGCCAGTTCAGCCAGGTTGGCCAGCAGGCTGGGGACATCGATCACCAGTTCGGCCAAGCGATACACCTTGCCTTTGAAGGCGCGGTCCTGCAGTGCGGGAGGCAACTGGTCCCCCTTGACCTGGTCAACCCGGCCGCGCACGGCTTTGCTGGCGAAGAAGCTGGTGAGGTTGCCGGCCAGGGTGCCGGGCGACCACAGGTAGTGGGCGTCGGAAAGCAGGCGGGTGCGGCTCAGGTCCAGTTCGCCGCTGCCGGCCACGGCTTCGCGCCAGCGCCGTGGCATGTCGGCGATGGCTTCCGAGGCCCCCGTCAACGCACCGTGCAGGGCGTACTTGGTACCGCCATGGATGATGCCCTGGGACTTGATGGTCTGTTCGCCGCCAAGGCTGGCGCGCTCCACCAGCACTGTCGAATAACCCAGGCGGCGCAGGCGGGCATTGAGCCACAGGCCTGCGACCCCGGCGCCGACGATGAGCACGTCAGTGGAAATGGCGGATGGCATGGCGGTACCTCGAAGTCTGGGACAGCTGGCAAGTATACAGGCTATGCCTGGCTTGGCTCATCGCCGACAGGCCCCATCAATGCCCGGCAGTCTTGGAGAACAACTGGATCACCACCACGCCGCCAACGATCATCGCCATCCCCAGCATCGCCGGCACATCGAGTTTCTGCCCATAGATCACCAGCGCCGCCACGCTGATCAGCACAATCCCAAGCCCCGACCAGATCGCATAGGCGATACCCACCGGAATGCTGCGCACCACCAGCGTCAGCATCCAGAACGCGATGGCATAGCCGACCACCATCAGCAGCAGGGGCAATGGCGTGCTCAGGCCTTTCACAGCCTTCATGGAGGCTGTGGCGATGACTTCGGCGACAATGGCGATGGCGAGGTAGGTGTAGGCGTTCATGGTTCGTTCCTCCGGTTCTGGGCGGGCATTCTAGAGTGTCCCTGAATGCGGTAAAGTCATTACCTATCACTCTGGGAGATAGGTTGATGGCCGAACAGTGGAGCCTCGAGCAGTTGCGTACCTTTGTGCGCGTCGTCGAACTGCGCTCGTTTTCTGCCGTCGCCCGCGAGCAGCGCAAAGCGCAGTCAGCCATCAGCAATGCCATTGCAATGCTCGAAGCGGACCTCGGCGTCACTTTGTTCGAGCGCAGCAGCGGCCGTCAGCCCAGGCTGACCGAAAACGGTACCGCGCTGCTGGAGGATGCCCGCGAACTGCTGCGCCAGTGCGAACGGCTCGATGGCCGCGCTCTGGCCCTGATGCGTGGCCAGGAAGCCTTGTTGCGGGTGGCCCAGGATGAAGCCATGCCTTATCAACCTGTGATCGACAGCCTCGACGAACTGGCCAGTCATTACCCTTTTCTGGAAGTGCAACTGGCCAGCGGTGCCCAAGGTGATGTAGCGCGCAAGCTGGTGGAGCGACGTGCAGACCTGGGTTTGTTTTTCCACCATGAAAGCATGCCTGCCTCACTGGAGCGGCGTGCCCTGGGTAGCGTGGAGATGGTCACGGTGTGCGCGGTGGATCATCCATTGGCGCGTGAAAGCCGCGTCACACGCCAGCAGCTGGCACGTTACCGCCAGTTGCTGATCGCCCCGCAGCAAAGTGGCTACCCCGGCGGCGAAGCGATCAGCCCGCAGGTATGGCGCGCCGACAGCTTCTACGCCATGGCCGAGCTGTTGATGCGAGGGCTGGGCTGGGCGTGGCTGCCACGCCACGTGGTGCAATACCCGACCTACCAGGCGCACATGGTCGAGCTGGCCAGCGAATGGCGGCCCCCGGCCTTGGTCGTCGAACTGGCCTGGCGCCGTGACGAACCGCTGGGGCCCGCCGCGCAATGGCTGGCCGAGCGCTTTGCGGTGCACTTGCGCGCGATCGGGTAAACTTCGCCGCCATGAACAGAACTCTCTATACCCTGTTGTTCCACCTGGGCCTGCCGCTGGTCGCGCTGCGCCTTTACCTGCGTGCACGCAAGGCCCCGGCCTACGGCCAGCGTATCGGCGAACGTTTCGCCCGCAATCTGCCGGCGATGCGCCAGGGTGGCATCTGGGTACATGCCGTATCGGTAGGTGAAAGCATTGCCGCCGCGCCCCTGGTGCGAGCCTTGCTCAAGGCCTACCCGGGCCTGCCGGTCACGCTTACCTGCATGACCCCCACCGGCTCCGAGCGCATTCGCGCGCTGTTCGCCGATGAGCCACGCATCCAGCATTGCTACCTGCCTTATGACCTGCCGTGGGCGGCGGGGCGTTTTCTCGACCATGTGCGCCCGCGGCTGGGCATCATCATGGAAACCGAACTGTGGCCCAACCACATTCACCAATGCGCCAAGCGTGGCATTCCGGTTGCGCTGGCCAATGCTCGGTTGTCCGAGCGTTCCGCCCGTGGCTACGCGCGTTTCGCCAAACTGACCCGGCCGATGCTCGCCGAGATGAACCTGATTGCAGTGCAGACCGAAACCGAGGCGCAACGCTTCCGCGACTTGGGTGCGCGTCCTGAGTGCGTGCAGGTCACAGGTTCGATCAAGTTCGACCTGAAGGTCGATGACCAGCTTTTGCCGCGTGCCAGGGCACTGCGTGAACAGTGGGGCGCAAGCGAGCGGCCGGTGTGGATTGCGGCCAGTACCCATGAGGGTGAGGACGCGCTGATCCTGCAGGCTCATCAGCAGTTGTTGCAGGCGCATGGCGACGCGCTGCTGATCCTGGTGCCGCGCCACCCCGAGCGTTTCGATGCAGTGCATGCCTTGTGCAGCGGGCAGTTCGCTACCGTTCGCCGTTCTGCCGGTGCGGCGGTCGATGGCCAGACCCGCGTGCTGCTCGGCGATACCATGGGCGAGCTGTTGTTCCTCTACGCACTGGCCGACATCGCCTTCGTTGGCGGTAGCCTGGTCGCCACTGGCGGCCACAACCCACTGGAGCCGGCAGCGCTGGCACTGCCGGTGATCATGGGGCCGCATGTGTTCAACTTCCTCGAAATCAGCGCGATGTTGCGTGATGCCGGGGCGTTGCAGCAGGTGGACGATGCCCAAGGGTTGGCACAGGCAGTGCGGCAGTTGATCGAATTGCCGCAGGATGCCCGGCGCATGGGTGAGGCGGGCAGGGCGGTGATGCAGGCCAATCAGGGGGCCTTGCAGCGGTTGCTGGATGGGCTGGCGCGGTTGATCCGCTGAGCCGCATCACGGTTCGTGAGCCCCCTGCGGCCCTGTTCATCTCTAGTAGAAAAGCCGCGGCTCGGACGAATCCAGCAAGCTGGCGAGTTTGGTCAGGGCAAAGCTCAGCTCGGCGCGGCTTGGCGTCATCAGGGCGATGCGCACGCCACAGCTGGCTGGGCTGCGCTCAGGCAGGAACTGGCTGCCGCTGACCACGGTTACGCCATTGTTGCGAGCCAGGTTGGCGAACTCATCGCTGGTCCATGGCTCTGGGAGTTCCAGCCAGATATGGAAGCTGTTGGGCTGGCTGCGCACCTTGTACCTGCCAAGGATTTCCTGGGCCATCAACTGGCGTGCGGCGGCTTCTTCCTGCTGCACCCGCACCAACTGCTCGGCCATGCCGCTGTTGATCAGGTTGCTGGCCAGCTGAGCCATCAGCGGGGAGGGCATCCAGACGCTGCTGCGCACCATAGACGACAACCGTGACAGCGTTTGTGGCGGCGCGTAGAGGTAGCCGATACGCAGGGCCGGCAGCACGCTCTTGGACAGGCTGGTCAGGTACACCGAGCGCTCAGGTGCATAGGCGGCCAAGGGCTTGTAGTCAGGCGCCGGTTCGAGGAAGCCGTAGATATCGTCATCCACGATGAACAGGTCGAACTCGCGGGCAATCTGGGCGATAGCCTCGCGACGCGCGTGCGGCATTACCGAGTTGGTCGGGTTCTGGTGAGTGGTCACACATACCAGCAGCGAGGGGCGGTGCTCCAGGCAGGCGGCCCGCAAGGCCTCGGGCATCAGGCCGTGCTCGTCCATGGCTACCCCGCGCAAGCGGCGGCCCATGCTGTGGGCAAGGGAAATGATGCCGGGGTAGCAGAGCGACTCGCAGAGGATCACATCATCGCTTTTCGACAGGCTGCTGATCGCTACCAGCAGGCCATGCTGGGCGCCGGAGGTCAGCACCACCTGTTGCGCGCGAGCTTCGGGCAACCAGCGCTGAATCCATGTGGCGCCAGCCTGCTTGTGCGTCGCATGGCCACCGTCGGTAACGTAGTCGAGCACTTGGTCAAGGTCGGGGGAAGCCGCCAGCTCGGTGATCGCTCCGCGCAGCCAGTCGGCCATGTGCGCATCGTTGGGCTTGATGATCGAAAGGTCGATCTGGCCGCTTTCATGCTTGAGCGGTGCGGGCCGCGAGAATGCGGTGGGGGTAGGCGCCGGTCGTTGCTGCAGGACGAAAGTACCGCGGCCAACCTCGCCCACCACCAAGCCCCGCTTGGCGGCTTCGTCATAGGCTCGGCCAATGGTGCCAGGCGTCACGTGCAATGACTCGGCAAGATCCTTGAGTGTTGGCAGGCGGTCGCCAGGCGCCAGCCGGCCGTTGCCTATGTCCTGTTCAAGAGCATCGGCAATCATCAGGTAGACCGGCTGCGCCAGGTCGCTGTAGTGAGGAACCCACATGGAAATGGCACCAGAATCTGCAAGAACGCGGAAGCCTAGCACGAAAGGCAAGATCGGAGTAATCGCGTTTTATGTATGTGAATTGCCTCTATTGATATGACTTGAAGGCTTGTCGCAGCGGGTCCTCCCTACACAACGGGAGCGCAAGCGTGAGCGCGATCAATCCACGTTCAGAAGAAATCTTTTGAAATCAATAAGTTGATTGATTCGATTCAATGCTGATGGCAATCGGCCAATGAAATAAATTGAATCGATTCTATTTTTGTAATTACAATGATTGAGTCGGTGCAATGTGGTGGTGCCTGGAGCAGCACCCCTCGTTCGCATCGCTTAGCTGTGAACGGTTTCAAAAAAAGACAATGACTGCCGCCTCTGCCCGGCATGGCACGACACCGAATGGCCAATGGAATAGCACTCGAAATGGAAAGCGCATACCTGCAACAAGCAGCCGAGCCTCAGACTTCACTGGAGATCCGCCTGCCCTGGGTTGTCTCCAGTGCCTGGCAAACCTTGCTGAGCAACACCCCGCTCGATTTCGAAACCAGCAAAGAGCTTTATCCGCAACTCAAGGAGCAGGCGCAGGAGGTCTTGGGCAAAGCGCTGTGCCAGCAAATCCGGGGGTTCGTTGAAGATCCGCAACTGACCAGCATGATCGTGCGTAATTGCCCGCGCGATCGCGATGTGCCTCCTACCCCTTACTCCGGTGTGCTCAGCCCACGCAGCACGCCGATTGCCTGCCTGGTCAGCCTGACCATGCAGAACCTGATGGGCATCAACCCGGTTGTCTACGAGGGTGAAAATGACGGTCGGCTGTTTCGCCATGTCATCCCGGCCCGAACTTCATCCAGCCACAAGAGCTCGCATGGCTCACGGCTGCGATTTTCCTATCACGTAGACAATCCCGACCTGCCATTGTCTTCCGAGCCGCTGGGTACGGTTTCCTGCTGCCCGGAATACCTGTCGTTCTTCGGCATGCGCTGTGATCCACGTATCAGCACCACCTTGGTCAACCTTGATGCTGTGATCGCGTCGCTGCCCTTGGCTACCGTGCGCGAACTGTGCGAAGCGCAATTCGAAATCCGCCGCCCCGACTCGTTCACCGGTAACCGCCGCTGCACCGCCGAACTGCCGGTGCTGGTGCGTGGCCATTCAGGCGAGTGGTTGTGCCGCTTCGACAGCGAGAACACCCACGGGCTGAACCTGCGCGCCGAGCAGGCCCTGGCCACCCTGCGCGGCTTGCTGGAAACCCGGCGTTTCGATGAGCCACACCTGCTGCTGCCAGGCGACTTCATGATCTTCAAGAACCAGCGCGTGCTGCATGCCCGCGATGGTTTCGAGCCGCAGAACGACGGCGCTGACCGTTGGCTGCTGCGGGTGTTCGCGGTCAACGACCTGAACCGTGTGCGCTTCGCCCGGGCCGACCACCTTTACGAAGTGCTCTCCTGATTTCTTTTCATTTTTCGACGGAATTACTGCTATGGAACTGTTAGGCGCTTACTGGGCAGAACACTGGCTGCTGGCGATCCTGCTGCTGGGCGCCATTGCCTTTGTCGCAGGCTTTGTGGACAGCATTGCCGGGGGTGGCGGGTTGTTCCTGGTACCAGGGTTTCTGCTGGTGGGCATGCCGCCTCAGGTAGCCCTGGGGCAGGAAAAACTGGTCAGTACGCTGGGCACGCTGGCTGCCATCCGCAATTTCCTGGCCAACAGCAAGATGGTCTGGCAGGTGGCACTGGTCGGCGTGCCGTTCTCACTGCTCGGCGCCTACCTGGGGGCGCACCTGATCGTGTCGATCTCTCAGGAAACCGTAGGCAAGATCATTCTGGCGTTGATCCCTTTCGGCATCCTGATCTTCCTCACCCCCAAAGACCGCCCGATCGAGGAGCGAGAGCTGTCGGCGCGGATGCTCTACACCGTCGTGCCGGTGACCTGCCTGGCCATCGGTTTTTACGACGGCTTCTTCGGCCCAGGCACTGGCAGCATGTTCATCATCGCCTTCCACTACCTGCTGCGCATGGACCTGGTTTCCAGTTCGGCCAACTCCAAGACCTTCAACTTCGCCTCCAACATCGGTGCGCTGGTCGCATTCATCATGGCCGGCAAGGTGGTCTACCTGCTGGCGTTGCCGCTGGTGGCCTGCAACATCCTCGGTAATCACATGGGCAGTGCACTGGCGCTGCGCAAAGGCAACGACGTGGTGCGCAAGGCGCTGGTGTTCTCGATGTTGTGCCTGTTCACCAGCCTTGGCGTGAAGTACCTGGTCTGACATTACCTTCTGGGAGACAAACCTGATGAAAACTGCATTCGTAACCGGCGCCTCCTCAGGCTTTGGCCGGGCCATATGCCGCACCCTGGTTGCCAAGGGCTATCGCGTGATCGGTGGCGCCCGCCGTATGGACAAGTTGCAGGCCCTGGAGCATGAACTTGGCGACAACTTCATTCCACTGGCGCTGGATGTGACTGATGTGCAGTCGGTCAGCGCAGCGGTGGCGCAGATCAACGAAGCTGCGCCGGGCATCGATGTGCTGGTCAACAACGCAGGGTTGGCGCTGGGTATCGAGCGGGCCCAAGCCTGCAGCGCCGAGAACTGGCAGCGCATGATCGACACCAACATCACCGGCCTGGCCATGGTCACCCATGCGGTATTGCCGCAGATGGTCCGGGCCGACAGCGGCATGATCATCAACATTGGTTCGATTGCCGGCACTTATCCCTACCCGGGCGGCAACGTTTATGGCGCGAGCAAGGCGTTCGTGCGTCAGTTCAGCCTGAACCTGCGCGCCGATCTGGCGGGGACCCGCGTGCGAGTCAGCAACATCGAACCTGGGCTGTGTTCCGGGACCGATTTTTCGGTGGTGCGCCTGAACGGCGACCTGAATGCAGTGGATGCGTTGTACCGTGATGTGCAGGCGATTTTGCCCGAGGACATTGCTGCCACGGTTGCGTGGATCGCTGAACAGCCGCCACACGTAAACATCAACACGCTCGAAATCATGCCAGTGGCGCAGAGCAGCGCGGCCTTGAATGTGGCGCGCAATCTGCCGCCTTGCTGACCGGGGTCAATCGCACTTTTGGCATTCTTGGCTAGTCTTAACGGTTGGCGGCATCACTTTGCCGCCATCGTGATGACCCGAGGCGCCGGCAATGCCCCGAGCGCCCGAAACCTGATCAGGAGTGCACGATGGACCTCAACCGTCGGCAATTCTTCAAGGTCGCCGCTGTCGGCCTTGGAGGCTCGAGCCTGGCGGCGTTGGGCATGGCCCCGACGCCGGCCTTCGCCGAGCAGGTGCGCCACTTCAAGCTGGCGCATACCAAGGAAACCCGCAACACCTGCCCCTACTGCTCGGTCGGCTGCGGCCTGATCCTCTATAGCCAGGGCGATGCGGGCAAGAACGTCAAACAGAACATCATCCATATCGAAGGCGACGCCGACCACCCGGTCAACCGCGGCACCCTGTGCCCGAAAGGCGCCGGCCTGCTGGACTTCATCCACAGCGAGAGCCGCCTCAAATACCCTGAGGTGCGCAAGGCGGGCAGCAAGGAGTGGGTGCGGGTCAGTTGGGACGAGGCACTCGACCGCGTCGCCGGACTGATGAAGCAGGACCGCGACGCCAACTTCATCGAAAAGAACGCCCAGGGGCAAACCGTCAACCGCTGGCTTACCACCGGTTTTCTCGCTGCCTCCGCCGCCTCCAGCGAGGCCGGCTACCTGACCCACAAGGTCATCCGCGCAACCGGCATGCTGGGGTTCGATAACCAGGCACGTGTCTGACATGGCCCGACGGTGGCAAGTCTTGCCCCGACGTACGGCCGTGGCGCCATGACCAACCACTGGTCAGATATCGCCAACGCGAATCTGGTCCTGGTGATGGGTGGCAACGCAGCAGAAGCGCACCCGTGCGGCTTCAAGTGGGTGACCGAGGCCAAAGCGCACAACAAGGCGCGGCTGATCGTGGTCGACCCGCGGTTTACCCGTACCGCCTCGGTGGCGGACTACTACGCGCCAATTCGTACCGGCAGCGACATCGCCTTCATGGGCGGGTTGATCAACTACCTGCTGAGCAATGACAAGATCCAGCACGAGTACGTGCGCAACTACACCGACGTGTCGTTCATCGTCAAAGAAACCTATGGTTTCGAAGACGGGCTGTTCAGTGGTTACGACGCGGCCAAGCGTGTGTATGCCGACAAGTCCGGCTGGGGGTACGAACTGGGCGAGGACGGTTTCGCCAAGGTCGATCCGACCCTGCAGCACCCGCGTTGCGTGTTCCAGTTGATGAAGCAGCATTACAGCCGCTATACCCCGGAACTGGCGAGCATGACCTGTGGCATGCCGCAGGACGCCATGATGAAGATCTGGGAAGAGATCGCCACCTGCTCGGTACCGGGCAAGACCATGACGATCCTCTATGCACTGGGCTGGACGCAGCATTCGATCGGCGCGCAGATCATCCGCAGTGCGGCCATGGTCCAGTTGCTGCTGGGCAACGTCGGCATGCCGGGTGGCGGGGTCAATGCCCTGCGCGGGCATTCCAACATCCAGGGCCTGACCGACCTTGGCTTGCTGTCCAACTCGCTGCCGGGCTACTTGAGCCTGCCTGGCGATGCCGAGCAGGACTATGCCGCCTACATTGACAAGCGGGCCTCCAAGCCGCTGCGCCCTGGGCAGTTGTCCTACTGGCAGAACTACGGCAAGTTCCATGTCAGCCTGATGAAGGCCTGGTATGGCGCCAATGCCACGGCAGAAAACAATTGGGGTTACGACTGGTTGCCCAAGCTCGACGTGCCGGCCTATGACGTGCTGCGCATGTTCGAGATGATGAGCCAAGGCAAGGTCAACGGTTACATCTGCCAAGGCTTCAACCCGATCGCCGCGTTGCCCGACAAGAACCGCGTGACTGCTGCCCTGGGCAAGCTCAAGTGGCTGGTGGTCATGGACCCGCTGGCCACCGAGACCTCGGAGTTCTGGCGCAATGCCGGGCCCTTCAATGACGTCGACACGGCCAATATCCAGACCGAAGTGATCCGCCTGCCCACCACCTGTTTCGCCGAGGAGGATGGTTCGCTGGTCAACAGCAGCCGCTGGCTGCAGTGGCACTGGAAGGGCGCCGACGGCCCGGGCGAGACCCGCACCGACGTGCAGATCATGAGCGAGTTGTTCCTGCGCATGCGTCAGCGCTATCAGACCGAGGGTGGCACTTACCCTGATCCGATCATGAACATCAGTTGGCCCTACAAGCTGCCTGACGAGCCGTCCCCGGAGGAACTGGCCAAGGAAATGAACGGCTGGGCGGTCACTGATGTGACCGATCCCACGGGCGCGCTCATCAAGGCCGGGCAACAGTTGGCAGGCTTCGGCCAACTCAAGGACGACGGCAGCACTGCGTCCGGCTGCTGGATCTTCGCCGGTTGCTGGACCGAGCAGGGCAACCAGATGGCGCGGCGTGACAACAGCGACCCGTATGGCATGCACCAGGCGCAGAACTGGGCCTGGGCCTGGCCGGCCAACCGCCGCATTCTGTACAACCGTGCCTCCAGTGACCTGCAAGGCAAGCCATGGGACCCGGAGAAAAAGCGCCTGGTATGGTGGAACGGCAAGGCCTGGACCGGCACCGACGTGCCCGACTTCAAGGTCGATTCGCCACCGCAAGCGGGCATGAACCCGTTCATCATGAACCCCGAGGGCGTGGCGCGGTTCTTTGCCATCGACAAGATGGCCGAAGGGCCGTTCCCCGAGCACTACGAGCCGTTCGAAACGCCGATCGGCATCAACCCGCTGCACCCGAAGAACAACAAGGCCACCAGCAACCCGGCCGGGCGGATCTTCGATTCGGTGTGGGACACCCTCGGCAAGCACGACGAATTCCCGTATGCGGCGACGACGTATCGGCTGACCGAGCACTTCCACTTCTGGAGCAAGCATTGCCGGCTCAACGCCATTGCCCAGCCTGAGCAGTTCGTCGAGATCGGTGAGGTGCTGGCCAACGAGAAAGGCATCAAGGCGGGCGACCGGGTGCGGGTGTCGAGCAAGCGCGGGCATATCGAAGCGGTGGCGGTGGTGACCAAGCGTATTCGCCCGTTGCAGGTCAACAACCAGACCGTGCACCAGATCGGCATCCCGTTGCACTGGGGCTTCACCGGCGCGACACGGCACGGTTACCTGACCAACACCTTGGTGCCCTTCCTCGGTGACGGCAACACGCAGACGCCGGAGTCCAAGTCGTTCCTCGTCAAAGTGGAGAAAATCTGATGGCCAGCCAAGACATCATTGCCCGCTCGGCCACCACCACCGTACCGCCTTCGGTACGCCTGCAGCAGGAAGTCGCCAAACTGATCGATACCACCAAGTGCATCGGCTGCAAGGCCTGCCAGGTGGCGTGTTCAGAGTGGAACGAGCTGCGTGACGAGGTCGGCCACAACCACGGTACCTACGACAACCCCCAGGACCTGACGGCCGATACCTGGACCCTGATGCGCTTCACTGAACACGAGCGCGACGATGGCAACCTGGAGTGGCTGATCCGCAAGGACGGCTGCATGCATTGCGCCGAGCCGGGTTGCCTGAAGGCGTGCCCGAGCCCGGGAGCGATCATCAAGCACGCCAACGGCATCGTCGATTTCAACCAGGACCATTGCATCGGCTGTGGCTATTGCATCACTGGCTGCCCGTTCAACATTCCGCGCATCTCGCAGAAAGACCACAAGGCCTACAAGTGCTCGCTGTGTTCCGACCGCGTGAGCGTGGGCCTGGAGCCTGCCTGCGTGAAAACCTGCCCGACCGGCGCGATCGTCTTTGGCAGCAAGGACGAAATGAAGGTGCATGCTGCCGAACGCATCGTCGACCTCAAATCGCGTGGCTACGACAACGCCGGGCTCTACGACCCGGACGGCGTCGGTGGCACGCACGTGATGTATGTACTGCACCATGCCGATACGCCCCGCTTGTATGCCGGCCTGCCGGACCAGCCGGTGATCAGCCCGCTGGTGGGCTTGTGGAAGGGCATCACCAAGCCGCTGGCACTGCTGGCGATGGGCGCGGCGGTGCTGGCCGGGTTCTTCCACTATGTGCGGGTTGGCCCGCAGCGGGTCGAGGAGGACGAACACCCCAGCCCCACGCCACCTGATGACAGCGTGCACCAGGTGGACCCGGCGGTGCATGTCTATGATCCGAAGCAGCCCGGTGGGCAAGGGGAGCAGCGGCCATGAACGACGACAAACCCATCCTGCGCTACAACGCCAACGAGCGGACCAACCACTGGATCGTCGCCATCCTGTTCGTGCTGGCCGGGCTTTCGGGGCTGGCGCTGTTCCATCCGGCGCTGTTCTGGCTCAGCCATCTGTTCGGCGGCGGGCCGTGGACACGCATCCTGCACCCCTTCATCGGGGTGGCCATGTTCGTGTTCTTTCTGTTCCTGGTGGTGCGTTTCTGGCGCGCCAACTTCATCACTGCCAACGACCGCCTGTGGCTGCGCCGCATCGACCGGGTGATGCTCAACAAGGAGGAGGGCGTGCCGCCGATCGGCAAATATAACGCCGGGCAGAAGCTGCTGTTCTGGACGTTGTTGGTGTGCATGCTGGTGTTGCTGCTCAGTGGCGTGGTGATCTGGCGTGCGTACTTCAGCCATTTCTTCGGCATAGGTTCGATTCGCCTGGCGTCGTTGGCCCATGCGCTGGCGGGCTTCGTGCTGATTCTCAGCATCATCGTGCACATCTACGCCGGTATCTGGATCAAGGGCTCGATCGGCGCCATGCTGCATGGCTGGGTCAGCCGCGCCTGGGCGCGCAAACACCATCAGTTGTGGTACCGCGAGGTGACCGGCGACAAGACGCCGAGTGACCATGGACGTAAAGAAGGATGAACGCTTGAGCACGATACTCGAACCGGGGCAGATCGAAGCGTCGGCGGTGATGCCGCCGTTTCTTCACCTGCCGCCCGCCAACCTGTTCGAACTGCGCGCCATGCGCCTCGAACAGCTCGCTGCAGGGCATGCCCTTGGCGACTACCTGCGCCTGATCGCCCGGCTGTGTCGCATTCAGCAGCAGCTTGTGGATAACCCGCCTGGTGGTTTGCCAGTGGCCGATGACCGACAGCGCCTGTGCATAAGTCATGGTTTGCCACCCCTTGCGGCCGACGGCCTGGTGCGCGAGGGGCCGTGGCTGGCGTGGTTGCAGGCGCTGATCGATCATTTCGACGGCGAGGCCAATGGCCCTTTGGCGGCAGCACTGCTGGCGCTGCGTGGCAGTGATGACAGCCAGCGCAAAGGCTGGGGGAGCGCATTGCTGGCCGGGCAGTACGACGCTGTGCCCGCAGCACTGGTGCCGTTTCTGGGGGCCGCGCTGCAGGCGGCCTGGTCCAGCTGGTTGCTGGCGCTGCCGGCAGTTGAACTCAAGCCGTCGGGCAGCCAGGCCCAGTGCCCGGCCTGTGGTTCGCCGGCCATGGCGGGGGTGGTGCGTAACCGTGGCAAGCACAACGGCCTGCGTTACCTGGCGTGCTCCTTGTGTGCCTGCGAATGGCATGTGGTGCGGGTCAAGTGCGTGTATTGCGAATCGAGCAAGGGCTTGTGCTACACCAGCCTGGAGGATGACCGCCATGCGCCGGGCAAGGCGCCGCTGCGGGCGGAGTGCTGCCCGGGGTGCAATACCTACCTGAAACAGAATTACCTTGAGAACGACGCTGCTGCCGAGCCGTTGGCCGATGACCTGGCCAGCCTGGCGCTGGATATCCGGTTGGGCGAGGAGGGCTTTCATCGGCTGGCACCCAACCTGATGCTGGCGCCGGGTGGTGGGTGAGTGTCTACACTGCACAATTGAGTTGCCCCCATCGCCGGCAAGCCGGCTCCCACAGCTATTTCACCGCTCCCGAGAGCGATGCAGCCCTGTAGGAGCCGGCTTGCCGGCGATGAGGCCCGAACAGACAATGGATAAGGTAGTACCTGATGTCTTCAAGCCTTGCCAGCAATACACCACGGCTCCCTTCCATCGACACCCTGCTACGCCACCCGGCCTGCCTCCCGCTGATCGAGCGTCATGGCCGCGACGCCGTGCTCGCCACCCTGCGCCAGCTGCTCGGCGACCTGCGCGAACCTGTTCGCAACGGCCAATTCGGCGCTGCCGAACTGGGCGCTGAAATCCTCCTGGGCCGCAGCGGCGAGCGCCTGGCCGCCCAGCAGCGCAGCCAGGTACGCCGCGTCTTCAACCTCACCGGCACGGTACTGCACACCAACCTCGGTCGTGCCCTGTTGCCGGAGGAAGCCGTTGAAGCCATGCAGACCGCCGCCCGCTATCCGCTCAACCTGGAGTTCGACCTTGCCACCGGCAAGCGTGGCGACCGAGACGATCTGATCGAAGGGCTGATCCGCGAGCTGACCGGCGCCGAAGCGGTCACCGTGGTCAACAACAATGCTGCCGCCGTGCTGCTTGCGCTCAACAGCCTGGGCGCGCGCAAGGAGGGCATCATTTCCCGCGGTGAGCTGATCGAGATCGGCGGCGCCTTTCGCATTCCCGACATCATGGCCCGTGCCGGTGTACGCCTGCACGAGGTCGGCACCACCAACCGCACCCATGCCCGCGACTATGAAGCTGCCATCGGCCCGCGTACCGGCTTGTTGATGCGGGTGCATTGCAGCAACTACAGCATCCAGGGCTTCACCACCCAGGTGCCGACCGCGGAGCTTGCGCGAATCGCCCATCAGCATGAACTGCCGCTGCTGGAAGACCAGGGCAGCGGCAGCCTGCTCGACCTGACCCGCTGGGGCCTGCCCGCCGAGCCGACCGTGCGCCAGGCCCTGGCCGATGGTGCGGATATCGTGACCTTCAGCGGTGACAAGCTGCTTGGCGGCCCGCAGGCGGGGATCATCGTCGGTCGCAAGGATTTGATCGCGAGGATCAAGAAGAACCCGCTGAAACGTGCACTGCGCGTCGACAAGATCACCCTCGCCGCTCTCGAAGCCGTGCTGGCGCTGTACCGCAACCCGGACAGGCTGGCCGAGCGCTTGCCCAGCCTGCGCCTGTTGACCCGCAGCCAGGCTGAAATCCACGCCCAGGCCGAGCGCCTGGCACCCGAGCTCAAGGCTCGCCTCGGGGGGCAATGGGCCGTCAGCGTCGAGCCGGCGCTCGGCATGATCGGCAGCGGCAGCCAGCCGGTTGCGCGCCTGCCCAGCGCCGCGCTGTGCCTGCGCCCACAGGTGTCGAAGAAACTGCGCGGGCGCAGCCTGCATGTGCTGGAGCGCGCCTTGCGCGATCTGGCGGTGCCCGTGCTCGGCCGTATCGACGATGACGCGCTGTGGCTCGACCTGCGCCAGCTGGACGATGAAGCCCAGTGGCTGGCGCAGCTACCGGCCCTGCAACTGGGGCCGGTGCAGTGATCGTAGGTACCGCTGGCCACATCGACCACGGCAAGACCGCATTGCTCCAGGCCCTGACCGGGCAGGCCGGCGACCATCGCCAGGAAGAACGCGAGCGTGGCATGACCATCGACCTGGGCTATCGCTATGCCGCCTTGGCTGAAGGCGCGCCACTGACGGGCTTCATCGATGTGCCCGGCCACGAGCGTTTCATCCACAACATGCTTGCCGGCGCCCAGGGTATCGATCTGGTGTTGCTGGTGGTGGCTGCTGATGACGGCGTCATGCCGCAGACCCGTGAGCACCTGGCGATCATCGAGTTGCTGGGCATTCCCCAGGCGCTGGTGGCAATCAGCAAGTGCGACCGGGTCGCGCCGGCGCGCGTGGCCCAAGTGCAGGTGCAGATTGCGCAGTTGCTGGCGCCCGGGCCTTATGCCGGGGCGGCGCAGTTCCCGCTGTCGAGTGTCACCGGCGCGGGGGTCGAGGCGCTGCGTCATGCGTTGCTGGCGGCGGGCGAGGGTTTGAAGCAGCGCAGCGTGCCTGGCGGCTTTCGGTTGGCTATCGACCGCGCCTTCGCGGTCACCGGGGCTGGCTTGGTGGTCACGGGTACGGCGCTGGCCGGGCGTGTCAGTGCGGGTGATACGTTGTTGCTGGGCAAGGCCGGTAAAGCGGTGCGGGTACGTGGCCTGCATGCGCAGAACCAGGCGGCGCTGGTGGCTGAAGCGGGGCAGCGTGTAGCGCTGAACATTGCTGCCGAGCGCCTCGCGGTGGAGCAGGTGCGCCGTGGCGATTGGCTGGTATCGCAATGGCTGCACGCGCCCAGCACACGGGTCGATATCGAACTGCAGCTGCTCGCCGGCGAGTCCCGTCCTTTCGAACATTTCAGTGCCGTGCATGTACATCTGGGGACCCAGGACGTCACCGCACGGGTCGCCCTGCTCGAAGGTGAGCGCCTGCTTGCAGGCCAGCGCATGTTCGCCCAATTGTTGCTCAATGCGCCGCTGCAAGCCGTGCATGGCGACCGCCTGGTGCTGCGTGACCAGCGTGCCCAACGCACCCTTGGCGGCGGTACGGTGCTGGACCCGTTCGCACCGAGCCGGCAGCGGCGCAGCGAGGCGCGCTTGCGCCAGTTGAACGTGCTGCGTGATGCCGAGGGCCTGGAGCAGGCCTTGATGGCGTTGCTCGACAACGCACCAGGCGGGCTCGACCCGCAGCGGCTGGAACGCCAGTTCAACCGCTTGCGTGAGGGCTGGCAGTTGCCAGCTGACGTGCTGGTGGTCGCAACCAGGCAAGGCCAGTTGTTGTTCGCTAAAGCCCAGTGGCAGGCGCTCAAACACCAGG
This sequence comes from Pseudomonas sp. M2, assembly GCF_015751845.1. NCBI lineage: Bacteria > Pseudomonadati > Pseudomonadota > Gammaproteobacteria > Pseudomonadales > Pseudomonadaceae > Pseudomonas > Pseudomonas sp. M2. The sequence goes on along the minus strand of NZ_JADOUD010000001.1, from coordinate 1,807,485 downwards.
TGCGCGAACAACTGGCGTTGTTCCATGAGCAGGAACCCGACCAGCTTGGCCCGGACCGTGACCGCCTGCGCCGCTTCGCCGCCCTGCCTGTCGAGCGTCCCGCATTCGTCAGCCTGCTCGAGGAGATGCTCGGCGAAGGCACTATTGCCAGCAGCGGGCCGTGGTTGCATCTGCCTGGTCACACGGTGCAGTTGAGCGACGCCGACAGTGCGCTATGGTCGCGGCTGCAGCCAAGGTTGCTGGAAGGGCGCTTCGACCCGCCTTGGGTGCGGACGCTGGCCAGCGAAGAGAAATGTGCCGAGGCGGATGTGCGCCTGTTGTTGCGAAAGTTGGCCAGGCTCGGCGTAGTGCATCAGGTGGTACGTGACCTGTTCTACCCCGAGGCGACGCTACAGCGCATGGCAGAGCTGCTGCTTGGGCAAGCGAATGAAACACCGATAGTGCAGGTGGCCGCATTTCGCGATATGTTGGGCATCGGTCGCAAGCGCAGTGTGCAGATTCTGGAATACTTCGACCGTATCGGCCTGACCCGCAGGGTTGCCGATCAGCGTCACATCCGCGCCGACAGCGCCCTGGCCCAACAGCAGGCCAGGCACTGAGTTCAAGGAAGGCAATCGCGCCCGGTGGCGCGGCCGGGCTTCAAACCCGGTTGGGGACGGCAGCCGTTCCCGGGCAGGTTCGACTCCCGCTGCCTTCCGCCAATTTCCTGTTCAAGCGCGCTCGCCGCACAGGTCCAGCGCAAACCACTGCTCTGCAGCATCTGCATCCAGCCCCGCGCCCAGCAGCGCAAACATCTTGCCCAGCGCAGCCTCACGGGTCATGCCACCGCCACTGACCAGCCCGGCACCGCGCAGGCGGTTGCCCGCCGCATAGGTATCGAACACCACCGAACCCTCGGGGCACTGGCTGATGGCAACCAGCATCACCCCACGCTGGCGCGCCGAGCGCAGCACGTCGAGCAAGGCTTGGTCATCCGACGGCCCGGTGCCGCTGCCGTAACATTCAAGCAGTAGCCCTTGCACCCCGGTGTCGAGCACCGCACGCAGGTGTTCGGCCTGCAAACCGGGGAATACCGGCATCACGGCAATGTTCACCGGTTGGCGCTGCTGGCGATAACCCAAGGTGGCAGGTACGTCGTTCGCCCGCTCGCCTTCACGATGACGCGGCAACGCGGCGAAGGCGTCGAACGCTTCGCTGCGAAGCTTCGAGGCGCGGCAGCCCTGCAACAGCTGGCCATGGAAGTACAGCTGCACGCCAGCCTCAAGGCCTTGCTCGAACTGGCGCAGGGCACCGCACAGGTTGTCCCAGGCATCACTGCCCGGTGCACCGGCCGGCAACATTGACCCGGTCAGCAGAACTGGCACCGGCAGGCCCAGCAGCAGGAACGACAACGCCGCAGCGCTGTGGGCGAGGGTGTCGGTGCCATGCAGCACCAGCACGCCATCGTGGCCGTCATTGTCCACTGCACGGACGATGGCATCGCGCATTGCCAGCCAGTTGTGCTGCTGCATGTTGGCACTGTCGAGCAGCGGGTTCATTTCCTGCAGCGTCCACTGCACCTGGGGTGCATCGCCCAGTTGGGCGAAGTGTTCGCGCATCCGCGCATCGAAACCACCGGCCGGTGCAAGGCCTTCGGCGGTTTCGAGCATGCCGATGGTGCCGCCGGTGTAGAGGACGAGAAGATTCGTGACTGCACGCATGGAAAGCATCCGTAGCGGTGAGCGGAGAGTAGGCAGCCGCCCGCGAACGGGGCGGCTGGGCAGGCGAGGATATCAGCGCTGCGGCTGAACTTCGCCGACGGCTTTGTCAACGGCTGTTTCGGCCTGCGGATTGGCCGGCCAGGCGTTGCGGTCCAGGTCCAGGTCGGCGAACTTGCTCGAGTCGAACACGGGCTGCTTGATGCCGGCTTTGCGCTGGTCGTCGTAATCGCGCATCACACGCAGGCCGACCTTGAACAGCAAGGCCAAGGCGACCAGGTTGACGAAGGCCAGGCAGGTCATGGTGATGTCGGCGAAGGCGAACACGGTGGTCAGGTCCTGTACCGAACCCCAGACCACCAGCGCCAGTACCAGGCCACGGAACACCAGCAGTACCAGGCGGTTGCGGCTGAGGAACTGCAGGCTGTTCTCGCCCAGGTAGTAGTTGTAGAGGATGCAGGTGAAGACGAACAGCGACAGCGCGACGCTGACGAACAGGCGGCCCCAGTCACCGACCACGGCGGCCAGCGAGTTCTGCGTCAGGACAATACCGTCACCTTCGAAACCCGGGGTATAGAAGCCAGACAGCAGGATCAGCAGGGCGGTGCAGGTGCAGATCAGGAAGGTGTCGAGGAACACGCTGAAAGCCTGGACCACGCCTTGCGCGCCCGGGTGCTTCACGGCAGCCACGGCAGCGACGTTGGGCGCACTGCCCAAGCCTGCTTCGTTGGCGAACACGCCGCGTTTCACGCCCATGACGATGGCGCTGCCGAGCAGGCCGGCGAATGCAGGGTCCAGGCCGAAGGCGCTTTTGAAGATGGTTTCCAGCATTGCCGGTACGTGTTCGATCTGGGTGCCGATCACGTACAGGGTCACGCCGATGTAGGCCAGGGTCTTGACCGGTACCAGCAGGTCGGAGACTGCGGCGATACGCTTGATGCCACCCAGGAACACGATAGCCAGCAGTACCGCCAGGGCGATACCGGTGTGGCTTGGGTCGAAGCCGAAGGCGTTCTGCAGCGAATGTGTCACGGTGTACGACTGCAGGCCCATGAAGGCGAAGCCGTAGGTGACCAGCAGCAGGATCGAGAACACGATGGCCATGCTCCTGAGCTTCAGGCCGTGCAGGATGTAGTAGGCCGGGCCACCACGGTACAGGCCATCGCCATCGGCGCGCTTGTACACCTGGGCCAGGGTACATTCGAAGAAGCTGCTGGCCATGCCCACCAGTGCGGTGACCCACATCCAGAACACGGCCCCCGGGCCACCCAGGGTCACGGCGATGCCGACACCGGCGATGTTACCGGCGCCAACGCGGCCGGCCAGGCTCAGCATCAGGGCCTGGAAGGAGCTCAGCTGGCCTGCCTGGCCACGCAGCGATTCCTTGAACACACTGAACATGTGGGCGAAATGGCGGAACTGTACGAACCGCGAGCGGATGGTGAAGTAACCGCCGAGACCGACGATCAGCACGATGAGAAGCTTCCCCGAAAGGAAATCGTTGAGTGCTTCGAGCATTGGAAAATGACCTCGATTCTTATTCTTCGCGTGAAAAGACCAGCGGACGGCAGGCGCACCGCTATCGTTGGGGCGCATGGTTGGCCATGACAAGAGTGGTTACAATTTCGCGGGTTGCTCTGAATTGATGCGACTTGATGCTACACTTGCGCCATTCGCGTCACCCTGGATTCAGAACATGAGCGATCATTTCGCTACCAACCTCAAATTGGCCTGCAGCCACTACCGCTCTATCTCCGAAGTTTGCCGCCAGCTGTCGATCAACCGTGCGCAGTTCAACAAGTACCTGAGCGGGCAGAGCCGCCCGACGGCGTTCAACCTCAAGCGCATCGGTGATTTCTTCGGTGTCGAGGACTACGAGCTGAACTTGCCTCCCGAGCAGTTCGCCCGCCTGATCGGCGCCCGGGTATCGGCCGTGGCCGATCAGCCCAGCGACCCGATCAGCGAGCTGTTCCGCCCGTTGCACGAGCACGCCGGCAACCTGTCGCGCTACTGCGGCTATTACTTCGAGTACTCCAACTGCATGTCGGTACCTGGCACGATCCTGGTGTCACTGGTGCACCTGCGCGAGGAGCGCGGCCGCTTCCTGTTCGAACGCCAGGAGCGTCAGGAGCGCTCCACCGCCACCGACCTGCATGCCGAGGTGCGTTGCCGCTACCTGGGCGCGGCGTTCCAGTTGCAGGACCGGATGTTTCTCATCGACTACGAGTCGCTGACCCTGAACGAGATGAGCCAGACCATCCTCATCCCCAGCTTCAAGAGCCGCATCACCCGCTTGAATGGCCTGAAGACCGGTGTTTCCAGCGGCGACCGGCGCAACCCGGCCTGCACACGGGTGGTGTGGGAGTACCTGGGTGAGGAGATCAACCGCATCAACGCCTACCGGCAGGTGAAGCTGTATCAGCCGGACGATCCGCGAATCGATGACGACGTGCGTGAGCGGCTGAGTGTGGGGCCACTCAGTAACGGCTTGTTCGAAATCGAATAGATTGAGCGTCTGTATGGGTATCGCTGCGGGTGACCATCTGATAGGTAAATGGCCAGCCAACAACGCGTCAAAGCTGTCGCAACCACTCCCCAGCCGGATGTCCCTCATTGAGTAACAGCTTCAACGACATCAGGCAGCAAACAGTGATTAGCAATGGCTTGATCAGCCGTGGCCCGAAGTAGATAGCACAACGTGCGCCAAGTTGTGCGCCAACAATGGCGCAAAGTGCCATTGCCAGGGCTAAAGGCCAGATGATTGCGCCGCTAAAGGCAAAGACCGAAAGGGCGCCGAGGTTGCAGGATGCATTGAGCAGTTTGCTGCTGCAGATCGCCTGCATAAGATGCTGCCCCAAGAGTAAGGTGAAGGCGACCATGAAAAATGAACCCGTGCCTGGTCCAAAGATACCGTCGTAGAACCCAATGGCTGGAGCAACTACCAGCGTGAAGCCCAGATACGACATCCTCTGCCTGCGATCCTTGGTACCAAGCTTGGGGCTGAACGCAAAATAGAGGGCTACTGTAATTAGCAAGATGGGGGCAATTGATTCCAGGAGGGCTTTGTCGAGCATGCTGATCGACAATGCACCCGTAACGCCACCCGCGAACGACAAAGCGGCCATCGGCCCGCCCGTTCGCCACTGGATCATTCGCTTGCGGGCGAACGCCCACACTGCTGAAACACTGGCTGAAGACGCCTGAAATTTGTTGGTAGCCATTGCAGCCAACGGATCGACACCTGCAATGAAAAAGGCCGGCAACGTAAGTAATCCTCCGCCTCCTGCTATCGCATCAAAGAAGCCGGCGAGCAATGCGACAACGGCCAGCGTCAAGAGTATTGAAACTTCAGTCTCCATTTTTCTCTACCCCGCCTTAGCCGCGTACGATCAGTGGATCTTGTTGTAATGTCACCGGCCGTGCATCAGGTGAGTACCCGAATAGACGAACCAGTAGTCTTCGGTTGTCCTTGACGATGTCGCGAGCGTGAAGTGCCTGGCTGTTATTAATCAATATTGCGGAGTCAGGGCTTGGTAGAAAGTCGTAGGGTTGCTCGTTTTCTAGTAAGGCTTGCAATGTTTGATAAGCCTGTCGTGTTGAATGGCTGGCTTCATGGTGCAATGAGTGTCTATAGCTATTATAGCGGAGGGTAAAATCACCTCTAGAATCGAACTGAAGTATTGAACTTGCGTTCATCCCCTGATGCTCATCGTTAACGAAGCAGTCGCTGCGGGTAAAGCAAAATGACTTGGAAGATAACGCCAGCCCCTCAAGGGCGTTGAGTTTTGAAATTGCATTGCGTACGGGTATCACTTGCGTCGGTTCCCGTAATGGATTCCATCTTGCACTCAGGATCAATGCGCTTGGGGCTGGGGAATGCTCACCTTCGCACTGAACCGAGCAGGTATAGGGAGGTTCAGTGTGCGGACCTAGCTGAACGCCTGCATGGGAACTCAGTTCCGCGTGATGGTGGCTAAATTCATTCGGCAGCGATCGTTCTCCACCGCCTTTGAAATTACCAACAATCCGTACTTGCATGCCGCCATTGTCGATATCGAAAGCGAATGAGCGGTAGTCGACAAGGTTCAAAAGAATCTGGTTTCGTGATGCCATATAGAGGATTGCGGGGTCGGTTTTCAGAGTTTCAATGTCTGCCAGGCACTTTGGTACAGGGTCGGCATGGGGGGCTTCCATTGCCGCGAATTCAAGTGCTGCCGCTTTTCCGGAGGCAAATATTTCAAGCGATTCGAGTTGTACATCGTCCAGTGAGCTTTTCAATATTAGTGCCTGGCAGGCAGATAGTGCAGCAGCGCCTGCGGCATCTGGGCCGCCGATGGCGGCAGTTTGTCTGGAGCCGTGATCAAGTATGCTGGCTTGAAGTTTACTGAATGTGAGATGGAGGATCTCGGGTCTGGCTTTAGCGTTTACCCCTGGCATTGTTGTTCTCCTTGTATGTAGGGAAAGGTAAAACTTATTGTTAGGGCGCCGACTATTTAGCCAGATATTTTTTACCGCTGATGTAAGGTCGAGGTCTTGCGAGCTGTGGGGGATGTCCATGGGTCTGGTAGGAATCGTCTTAGGTAGGTAGTGCTGTCAGCCTCAGGGTTGGACTTCCCCGTCTGGAAACCGCAAAATGAACCCTTTCCCTCATCAACCTGTTCGGATCTGCTGACTCTATGCGTATGCGCCTGATGCTGTTGGGTGGTGGCAATGCCCTCGGGCAAGCGCTGATTCGTCTCGGGGCCGAGGAGGACATCGCATTTCTGGCGCCGCGCCCGCCGGAAGACGGCTGGACGCCAGCAAGCCTGACCCAGCTGCTTGACGATCATCGCCCCGATGCGCTGGTCAACCTGGCTTACTACTTCGACTGGTTCCAGGCCGAGTCGGTCAGCGAGCCGCGCCTGGCTCAGCAGGAGCGGGCGGTGGAGCGCTTGGCGGAGCTGTGCCAGCATCACCAGATCACCCTGGTGCAGCCTTCCAGCTACCGGGTGTTCGATGGTTCGCGTGCCACGGCCTATAGCGAAAAAGATGAGCCCGTGCCGTTGGGCCTGCGTGGCCAGGCCTTGTGGCGCATCGAACAGAGCGTGCGTGCGGCCTGCCCGCAGCATGTGCTGCTGCGCTTCGGCTGGTTGCTGGACGAGAGCATCGACGGTGCCCTGGGCCGCTTCCTGACCCGCGCCGAGCAACCGCAGGAGCTGTTGCTGGCCGATGACCGCCGCGGCAACCCGACGCCGGTCGACGATGCCGCGCGGGTGATCCTGTCGGTGCTCAAGCAGCTCGATTGCACCGCGCCGCTGTGGGGCACTTACCACTACGCCGGTAACGAGGCGACCACGCCGCTGGCGCTGGGCCAGGCGATCCTCACCGAGGCCGGGCAGCATCGCCAGCTGGCCGTGCAGGCACCGACCGCGCAGGCGCATGCCGCCCGCCCGGATGCCAGTGAAGAGCCGCAGAACGCGGTGCTGGCCTGCAAGAAAATCCTTCATACCTTCGGCATCAAGCCGCGTGCCTGGCGCGCCGGCCTGCCGCCTCTACTGGACCGTTTCTACCGCCATGGCTGACGCCCCCATCCTGATCACCGGCGGCGCCGGCTTCATTGGCTCCCACCTGTGCGATGCGTTGCTGGCTAAAGGCTACGCGGTGCGTGTGCTGGACGACCTTTCCACTGGCAAGCGCGACAACCTGCAACTGGGCAACCCGCGCCTTGAGCTGGTCGAGGGTGATGTTGCCGATGCCGCATTGGTGCAGCGCGCCGCGGCAGGTTGCAGCGCTGTGGTTCATTTGGCCGCGGTGGCTTCGGTGCAGGCTTCGGTCGAAGACCCGGTAAAGACCCACCAGAGCAATTTCATCGGCACCCTCAATGTCTGTGAGGCCATGCGCCTGCAGGGTGTGCGCCGGGTGCTGTTCGCCTCCAGCGCGGCGGTGTACGGCAATAACGGCGAAGGCCAGTCGATTGCCGAGGAGACGCCCAAGGCACCGCTGACCCCCTATGCGGTGGACAAGCTGGCCAGCGAGCAATACCTGGACTTCTACCGCCGCCAGCATGGGCTGGAGCCGGTGGTGTTCCGCTTCTTCAACATCTTCGGGCCGCGCCAGGACCCTTCGTCCCCGTACTCCGGGGTGATCAGCATTTTCAGTGAGCGGGCCACCCAAGGGTTGCCGATCACGGTGTTCGGCGACGGCGAGCAAACTCGGGATTTCCTGTATGTGGGCGACCTGGTGCAGGTGATGGTGCAGGCGCTCGAGCAGCCGCAGGTGGAAGAGGGCGCGGTGAATATCGGCCTGAACCAAGCGACTTCGCTGAACCAGTTGCTCAAGGCGCTGGAAACCGTGGTCGGCAGCTTGCCGCCTGTCAGTTATGGCGAGGCTCGTTCGGGTGACATTCGCCACTCGCGGGCGGATAACCAGCGTTTGCTGGCACGATTCGATTTTCCGCAGCCGACTTCGATGGTCGAAGGGCTGGCGCACTTGCTCGGCAAGGCCTGACTTAGGCCGCTTTGCGGCCCATCGCCGGCAAGCCGGCTCCCACGCTGATTGATGTACTCCGCACCTTGTGGGAGCTGGCTTGCCGGCGATGGGCTGCGTAGCAGCCCTAATGAGACTAACTGACTGGCATCAGGCCTTGGCCGCCCTGCATCGCAGTGGTCAGAACTTGTAGCCAAGGCCGACCATGTAGACCCACGGGTCGACTTCCACGTTGACCTTGGTCTTGCTGTAGCCCAGCGCGCTCGGGCCGTCGACGGTGGCCTTGGTGTCGATATCGACGTACCAGACCGAAGCGTTGACCAACAGGTTGTCGGTGAGCATGTAGTCCATCCCCAACTGCCCGGCGATACCGACCGAGTCCTGCAGCTTGAGGTTGCTGAAGCCTTGTTGCTTGCGCGCGCTGCTCAGGTCTTCGTCGAAGAACAGGGTGTAGTTGATGCCGATGCCCGCGTACGGCTGGAAGCGCGAGTTCGGTGCCATCGGGTAGTACTGCAGCGACAGGGTCGGTGGCAGTTGCTTGATGTCGGCCAGCTTGCCGTCCAGGCCGCCACCCAGGCCCTTCACGCCCACGGTGTGCTGGAACGGCGTGGCCGCCAGCAGTTCAAGGCCGACGTGGTCGGTGAGCATGTAGGCGAAAGTCAGGCCCAGTTGGGTGTCGCTGTCCAGGGTCGCCTTGGTGCCCGACACCTTGTTGCCGTCGAACTTCAGGTCGCCGCTGCTTTCGTTCGGGGCGGTGGTGATCGCGCCTGCGCGCAGGATCATGTCTCCCGCCTGGTAGGCGTGGGCGGCAGGGGCGGCGAGCGCAAGGGCCACAAGTGAGGCGCCGAGCAAGGACTTGTTCATGGAAGCTCCGAAAGGACGTGAGTAATCAAGTTGTCCAATGGTACGGAGCCGTCTAAACCGAATGTTTGACCCAGCTCAAAGAACTGCGTTCACGAATTAGAAACAGTTCTCACTTCAGCTCATAAACGTATATTTTCTCGGCTTCCATCTGGTAGCCGGCGTCGGCCAGTTCGCTGCTGGAGGCTCTGACGTGCAGCTTTCCTTCAATCCAGTAGGGCTGGTACAGGTCTTCGACGCGTACGCCCATTTCGCTGAAAATATGCACGATCTGGTTGGAGGGCGGTGGCGGTACATGGATACAGGCGCCGTAGTAGGGCACTAACAGGAACTCGGTAGTGCGACCTTCTTCGCTGACTTCCAGTGGCACGATATAGCCGGGAAGTTTGATTTGCTGGCCGTCCAGGTCCTTGACCACCGGCGCATCGGGCGCTTGCTGGCGCGCCGCTGGGGCTGACTCAGCGGACAGGGCGCTGCTCAGTTGCGACATGTCGTGCAGTGGGGCGAGTTGCGGCGGGATGATCGGCGCGCCTTCCGGGATCAGTGCAGGCCAGTCGAGTTCGCGGGGTTCGGCCGCCCAGGTGGGGGCGGCGAGCATCAGCAGGGACAAAAACAGCGCGCGGAACATGGCGTTTTCTCAGAGGTGAATCGACAACCCATCGGCCAGCGACTGCCGGTAAGCGCGCCAGGCCGGCACGCTGCCCATCAGCAGCGCTGCGCCGAGGATGATAGCAAGCAGCGTCCACTCGTGCGTGCTGGGCCAGGCCAGCGGCAGGTACAGGCCGTAGTTGGCCTGAACGTAGCCTTGGGCGAGGGCGATGCCGGCATACAGCAGGCCAAGCCCGGCAACGATACCGGCACTTGCCAGTGCCAGCGCTTCAAGCACCAGCAACCCGGCAATGTGCCAAGGCCGGGCCCCCACCGAGCGCAGAATCGCCATTTCCCGGCGACGTTCGTTGAGGCTGGTGAGAATGGCCGTGAGCATGCCGATCAAACCGGTCAACACGACGAACAGCGAGACCACGAACAACGCCTGTTCGGCCGTACCCATCAGGCTCCACAACTCCTGCAGCGCTACCCCGGGCAAGATCGCCAGCAGCGGCTCGCTGCGGTATTCATTGATCTCGCGCTGCAGGCTGAAGGTGGCGATCTTGCTGTTCAGGCCCAGCATGAACGCGGTGATCGCGGCGGGCTGCAGGTCCATGGCGCGAGCCTGTTCGGCGCTGATGCGCCCGGCACCACGGGCAGGCACGCCGTTATGCCAGTCGATATGGATCGCCTCCATGCCCGCCAGGCTGATGTGCAGCGTGCGGTCGACAGGTGTGCCGGTGCGTTTGAGCACGCCGACCACGGTGAACGGCTTGTCGTCGTGCTTGACCAGGCTGATTGCCGCCACGCCATGGGCAAGCACCAGCTTGTCGCCAAGCTTGTAGTGCAGCGCCTCGGCCACCTCGGCCCCCAGCACCACCTCGAACGGGTCGCTGGCGAACTCACGGCCTTGGCTCAGCTCCAGGTGCTGCCGGCGACCGTACTGGTAATGGCTGAAGTATTCACCGGTGGTGCCCATTACCCGGTAGCCGCGGTGCGAGTCGCCGAGCGAGATGGGAATCGCCCACTTCACCCGTGGGTCCTGGGCGTAATGCTGGTAACTGTCCCAACGGATATTGTTGGTGGCGTTGCCGATGCGGAACACCGAATACAGCAGCAGGTTTACCGAACCCGAGCGGGCGCCGACGATCAGGTCGGTGCCGCTGATGGTGCTGGCGAAACTGGCGCGTGCTTCGGTGCGCACACGTTCCACCGCCAGCAGCAGGCACACCGACAGGGCGATGGCGAAGGCGGTGAGAAACGCCGTGAAACGGCGATTGGCCAGGCTGGCCAGGGCAAGGCGAAGCAGGTACATCAGGCCTCCCGGGGCTTGGCTGCGCGGTTGAGTTCGGCCAGTGACAGATGACGGTCGAACAGCGGTGCCAGGCTCTGGTCATGGCTGACGAACAACAGGCTGGAGCCGGCGGCGCGACATTCATCGAACAGCAGGCGGATGAACGCCTCGCGGGTGTCGGCATCCAGTGCCGAGGTCGGTTCGTCGGCAATGACCAGCTCGGGTTGGCCGATCAATGCTCGGGCAGCGGCCACCCTTTGTTGCTGGCCGATCGACAGGCTGTCGGCGCGGCGGGCAAGCAGTGCCGGGTCGTTCAGGCCCAGATGGGCAAGCAGCTCGCGGGCAGCTTGGTCGACACTGCCGTGGCGTTGGCGGGCGCGGTCGGCCCGGCTGTGCGAAAAGCGGCAGGGCAGTTCGACGTTTTCCCGTACCGAGAGGAACGGCAGCAGGTTGAACTGCTGGAAGATATAACCGGTGTGATCGACCCGAAAGCGGTCGCGGGCGCCCTGGCCAAGGCTGCCGAGATCCTGGCCGAGCAACTGGATACGGCCCTGGGCTGGCACGTTCACCCCGCCCAGCAGGCCCAGCAAGGTGGTCTTGCCACTGCCGCTGGGGCCCTTGAGGAACAGGGCCTCGCCTGCTTCCAGGCGAAACGCGGGGATATCCAGCAATGGCGGCTGCCCTGGCCAGGCGAACACCAGGTCTTGCAGCGCGATCAACGGCAGGCTCATTCAGAACGCGACCACGGCCTTGGCAGGCGAGGTTTCCAGGCCTTTCTGGCCGTTCGGGCCGATCAACTGCACATTGATTTTCTGCGTGGCGGGGAAGGTCTTGAACAGCGGTGTGAGGTCGAGCTGAGAGAGTTTTTCCGGGGCGGAGCATTTGAGCTGATAGTGCGCACTGATGTCGCTGTGCTGGTGGCCATGCTCATGTTCATCACCGTCGTCATCTTTTGCCGTATCACCGAACAGTGGGCTCTCCAGCTCCTGAGCATCTTCCTGGCAGCCAGCAGCCGCTGCCAGGCCAAACAGCTTCAGAGGTTGCTCGAGCTGCTGGCGCACGGCGGCGACCTTGGCTTTGTCGGCATCACTGCTGGCGCTGTGTTCAAAGCCGACCAGGTTCATTGCCGGGCTGTCCAGCTCCAGCTCAAGGGTGTTGCCGTCGAGCACCACATTGAGCTTGGCCACACCGTGCTCATGCGCCCCGAGCGTGCCGTGGGCGTGATCATGGTCATGGTCATGGCCTTCGTGGCCATGAGCCACGGCCAGTGGCAGCAGTGCGAAGGGCAGGGCGAGCAGCAGGCGACGCATGGACGACTCCAGAAGCAGACGGGGAATGATTTGGTAATGTTATAACAACTTTTCTCTGTCCCGCCAGCCTGCGTGGTGCAGGTTTCATGTTGTTGTAGCATGAGGGTATTGAACGCGCTTGAAGGAATGCATCGTGAGAATTCGTGGACAGATTGGTGACTGGCCGGTGGACCTGAGCATTGAGCTGGAGCCCGAAGAGTGGGCGCAGTTGGGGCGGCAGCTTGAAATGCCTGTGGCGGCCGAAACGGTATCGCAGGCTATAGCGGCAGCGCCGCGCCAGGATGACGGGCAGTGGACGGCTGCGCGGGAGGTGCTGCGTCAGGCGGGGCAGATGAACGGGCCAGAATTGCTGGACCGGTTGGAAGGGCTGGCGGGTAGTACGGCGGCGGGCAAGCGGCTGCTGGTGCGGTTGCGACACAGCAGTGAGGTGAAGGTGGAAAGTGGCGCGGATGCGCCGGTGTATCACTGGATCGGGTAAAGCTGTAGGCCTGTGTTGCCCCACGAGCGAGGGCATGGCCCTCGCCTGTTGGGCGAATCAGAACATGGCCGAAGACAGCCTGCGGCGGTAAACAGCCACCAGCGGATGGTCGCCACCGAGCAGGTCGAACACTTGCAGCATCGCCTTCTGCGGCAAGCCGTTTTCATAGGCGCGGTTACGCTGGAACAGTTTCAGCAGCCCATCCAGCGCCGCTTCATACTGCTGGCGCGCCAGTTGCTGGATGCACAGCTGGTAAGCCGCCTCATCATCCTGCGGGTTCTGCGCCAGGCGGCTTTTCAGGTCGGCGACTTCCAGCAGGCTGGCAGCCTGGCGCAGGAAGGTCAGCTGCGCTTTGGTACCGGCCAGGGCGGCCTTGTGCTCATCGGTCTTGACCGCGTCCAGCACGATCTGCGCTTCGCCCAGCTCACCGCGCTCGGCCAGGCAGCGGGCATACAGGATCAGCGCCTCGGCATTGCTGTTGTCTTCACCCAGCAGGGCCTGCAGCAACGCCTCTGCCTCGGCGAAACGGCTCTCGGCGAACAAGCCTTTGGCTTGCTCCAAGGGCGAGGCGGCCGGTGCGGCAGGCATCTGCACATGCGGCTCGAGCATGGCGCGGATCGCCGACTCCGGCTGCGCGCCGGCAAAGCCGTCGACCGGCTGGCCATCCTTGAACAGCACAACCGTGGGCAGGCTACGAATGCCGAACTGGGCAACGACTTGCTGCTCAACGTCGCAGTTGATCTTGGCCAGCAGCAGCTCGCCCTGATAACCCTCGGTGATTTTCGCCAGCAGTGGCATCAGCGCCTTGCAGGGCGCGCACCACTCTGCCCAGAAGTCCACGAGGACCGGCTTGTGGAAGGAGTTTTCGATCACCAGTTGCTGGAAGTTGGCATCGGTGGCATCGAAGATAAACGGTGTTTCCTGGCTCATCGTGACTCTCGCAAATCCGTGAATGGCACCACTATAAAGGCTCGCGGCTGGCGTGGTACAGGCTGACCCGGCGGAATTCGTGCGGCTCGGCCAGGTCCGGCAGGGTCAGTGCTTCAAGCACGCCCAACTGCTGGTAAAGCGGGTGGCTGAAATCGCGTACTCGGGAGTCTGCCACCAGCGCCTGGCGACCGCGGCCGAGGAAGGCATCGAGCAGCGGCAGATTGGCGCGGTCGTACAGCACATCGGCAACCAGAATCAGGTCGAAACGGTCTTCTTCGGCGAAGAAGTCATTGCTGTAACTGAGCTCGACCCCGTTCAGCTCGGCATTGGCGCGGCTGGCATCGAGTGCCAGCGGGTCGAGATCGCAGGCCACCACTTCCAATGCCCCGGCGCGCGCTGCAGCAATGCCGGCGATACCGGAGCCGGCGCCAAAGTCCAGCACGCGCTTGCCGGCCACCCATTCAGGGTGCTCGGCTAGGTAGCGGGCCATGGCCAGGCCGCTGGCCCAGCAAAAGCTCCAGTACGGTGGGTCTTCGAGAATACGCCGGGTTTCTTCAATGCTGAAGGCGCGGTCCATGTTCTGATCGTCGATCAACCAGAGTTTGAGCGCGCACCCAGGCAGTTCACTGACGACCAGCCGCGCTTCGCCGATCAGGCCGCTGAGGGCCTGTTGCAAGGCAAGCGGCGCCACCTAAGGCGCCTTCTTGAAACGCAGCGGGCCAGTGGCCTGAGTCTGGGCCTGGGTGATGCGCACGGGCGGCAGGTGCATGATCAGTTGGCCCGACTGGCTGGCGCGGCCACGCAGTTCGACCCGAGCCCCGGCCGGAAAGACCTCCGGGTTGAAGCGCAGGCGGTAGGGCAGCGCCTGGCCGGTCCCGGTCAGGGTGCTGCTGGCCAGAAGCTGTTGCGGCCGGTCGCGCTCGTCGATGACCAGCAAGGCCAGCTCCACGTCGGCACCGCGGGGGATTTCCAGCAAGGTACCGCTCAGTTCGCGTTGATAGGCGGGCAGCGGGCCCAGTGGTTCGGCCTTTTTCGCCACCTTGGCGGGCGCAGGTGCCGGGGCTGGCTCGGTCTTCGGCCGATCGCTGCCACAGGCGGCGAGCAGGGCGGCGCAGCCCAGCACGACGAGCGCTCGATAATGCATGGGGTAGTCCTTCAGGGGCAGATTTACCTTGGATGTTAACCCCTTTGGCTTGTCTTGCCAGTGGGATGCGCTACCATGGCCCTCCCTTTTTTTGTTGCCTGCCACCATGCACTGTCCCTTTTGCGGTGCCAACGACACCAAGGTCATCGACTCGCGCCTGGTCGCCGAGGGCGAACAAGTGCGCCGCCGTCGCGAATGCGTGGCCTGCGGCGAGCGTTTCACCACCTTCGAAACCGCCGAGCTGGTCTTGCCCCGGCTGATCAAGCAGGACGGCACGCGCCAGCCTTTCGACGAAGAAAAGCTGCGTGCCGGCATGCAGCGCGCGCTGGAGAAGCGCCCGGTCAGCGTCGAACGCCTCGAGGCGGCCCTGGCACATATCAAGAGCCGGCTGCGCGCTACGGGTGAGCGCGAGGTCAAGTCGCTGGTGGTGGGTGAGCTGGTGATGGCCGAGCTGCGCAAGCTCGATGAAGTGGCCTACATCCGTTTCGCTTCGGTGTACCGCCGCTTCCAGGACCTCGATGAATTCCGCGAAGAAATCGACCGCCTGGCCCGCGAGCCGGCTAAAGAGTGAGCATGCCGAGCCAGACCGCGATCCTCGACGCCCATTACATGGCCCGTGCCCTGGAGCTTGCCCGCAAGGGCATCTACACCACTCACCCCAACCCGCGCGTGGGTTGTGTGATCGTCCGTGACGGCGAAGTGGTGGGTGAGGGCTGGCATGTGCGCGCCGGTGAACCACATGCCGAAGTGCATGCCCTGCGCCAGGCCGGTGAGCGTGCCCGCGGCGCCTGTGCCTACGTGACGCTCGAGCCTTGTAGCCACCATGGCCGCACCCCACCGTGCGCCGAAGCGCTGGTACAGGCTGGTGTGGCGCGGGTGGTGGCAGCCATGCAGGACCCCAACCCGCAGGTCGCCGGGCAGGGCCTGCGCCGCCTGGCCGAAGCGGGCATCGAAGTCGCCAGCGGCGTGCTCGAAGCCCAGGCCCGTGGCCTGAACCCCGGTTTCCTGAAGCGCATGGAGCACGGCTTGCCGTTCGTGCGGGCCAAGCTGGCCATGAGCCTGGATGGCCGCACCGCCATGGCCAGCGGTGAAAGCCAATGGATCACCGGCCCTGCCGCCCGCTCTGCAGTGCAGCGCCTGCGTGCCCGTGCCAGCGTGGTACTGACCAGCGCCGCCAGCGTATTGGCCGACAACGCACGGATGACCGTGCGCGGCGCCGAGCTGGGCCTGGACCCCGACACCACCGCGCTGGCGCTGAGCCGCCCCCCCTTGCGCGTGCTGATCGATGGCCGCCTGCGCCTGCCACTGGACGCGCCGTTCTTCCAGGCTGGCCCGGCCCTGGTGGTAACCGCCAGGGGGAACGACCCGCGGTACGCCCAGGCTGGCCACGAGCTGCTCAGCCTGCCGGGCAGCAATGGCCAGGTCGATCTGCTCGCCTTGATGCAGGCACTTGCAGCGCGTGGCGTCAACGACATCCTGCTGGAAGCCGGCGCTGGCCTGGTCGGCGCTTTTGCACAATTGGGCCTGATCGACGAGTACCAGCTGTTTGTCGCCGGCACCTTCCTTGGCTCCCAGGCCCGTCCGTTGCTGGACTGGCCGCTGTCGAAGATGAGCGAAGCGCCACGGCTGAAAATTACCGAAATGCGTGCAGTGGGCGATGACTGGCGGGTCACGGCCATCCCTCTGCCGGCGCCCGGCGTATAATGCCGGGCTTGCCCTGCGCAACCCGTTTTTGAGGAAGTCCCCATGTTCACCGGCATCATCGAATCCATCGGCACCATCCGCAGCCTGACCCCCAAGGGCGGTGACGTGCGCGTCTACGTCGAGACCGGCAAGCTCGACCTGGGTGACGTCAAGCTCGGCGACAGCATCGCCGTCAACGGCGTGTGCCTGACCGCCGTCGAACTGCCGGGCGATGGCTTCTGGGCCGACGTCAGCGTCGAGACCCTCAAGCGCACCGCTTTCATCGACCTCAAGAGCGGCAGCAAGGTCAACCTGGAAAAGGCCCTGACCCCGACCACCCGCTTGGGCGGCCACCTGGTCAGCGGCCACGTCGACGGTGTCGGCGAAATCATCTCGCGCAGCGATAGCGCTCGCGCCATCCAGTTCCGCGTGCGTGCACCCAAGGAGCTGGCCAAGTACATTGCCCACAAGGGTTCGATCACCGTCGACGGCACCAGCCTGACGGTCAATGAGGTCAATGGCGCCGAGTTCGAGCTGACCATTGTCCCGCACACCCTGTCCGAAACCATCATGGCCGACTACCGCGCAGGGCGTCGGGTCAACCTTGAGGTCGATTTGCTGGCCCGTTACCTGGAGCGCCTGCTGCTGGGCGACAAGGCTGGCGAACCGAGCAAGGGCAGTGGCATTACCGAAAGCTTCCTGGCCGCCAACGGCTTCTTGAAATCCTGATTGAGAAGGGGGTGCCGCGTGGCGCTCAACAGCATCGAAGAACTGGTCGAAGACATCCGCCAGGGCAAAATGGTCATCCTCATGGATGACGAAGACCGTGAAAACGAAGGCGACATCATCATGGCGGCCGAGTGCTGCCTGCCTGAGCACATCAACTTCATGGCCAAGCACGCCCGTGGGTTGATCTGCATGCCGATGACCCGCGAACGTTGCGAAACGCTCAAGCTGCCGCTGATGGCGCCGCGCAACGGTTCGGGCTTCGGTACCAAGTTCACCGTGTCGATCGAAGCGGCCGAAGGTGTTACCACCGGCATCTCGGCGGCCGACCGCGCACGTACCGTGCAGGCAGCCGCCGCCAAGGATGCCAAGGCCGAAGACATCGTAAGCCCGGGCCACATCTTCCCGCTGATGGCCCAGCCCGGCGGTACCCTGGCACGCGCCGGCCACACTGAGGCCGCCTGCGACCTGGCGCGCATGGCCGGTTTCGAGCCGAGCGGCGTGATCTGTGAAGTGATGAACGATGACGGCACCATGTCGCGTCGCGCCGAGCTCGAAGTGTTCGCCGCCGAGCACGGCCTGAAAATCGGCACCATTGCCGACCTGATCCACTACCGGATGATCCACGAACGCACCGTGCAGCGCGTTTCCGAGCAGCCGATCGAGAGTGAGCTGGGTGAGTTCAACCTGGTCACCTACCGCGACGCCGTGGAAGGCGATGTGCACATGGCCCTGACCCTGGGCAAGGTCTGCGCCGAAGAACCGACCCTGGTGCGTGTGCACAACATGGACCCGCTGCGCGACCTGCTGCTGGTCAAGCAGCCTGGCCGCTGGAGCCTTCGCGCCGCCATGGCCGCGGTTGCCGAGGCCGGCAGCGGCGTGGTGCTGTTGCTGGGCCACCCACTGGATGGCGATGTGCTGCTGGCACATATCCGCGAAAGCGCAGGCGATGCACCGACCAAGGCACCGACCACCTACAGCACTGTGGGTGCCGGTTCGCAGATCCTGCGTGACCTTGGCGTGCGCAAGATGCGCCTGATGAGTTCGCCGATGAAATTCAATGCGATATCCGGATTCGATCTGGAAGTTGTAGAATACGTGCCCTCCGAGTGACTTGAGGCGGCGCTTGCGCCCTCACGCTCGAGTCCAAACCCTCCCGAGGCCGCCAGAGCGCGGCCTCGCTCTTGAAGATGAGAACATCGGAATGACCCTGAAGACCATCGAAGGTACCTTCATTGCCCCCAAAGGTCGCTATGCTTTGGTGGTTGGCCGCTTCAACAGCTTCGTCGTAGAAAGCCTGGTGAGCGGTGCCGTTGATGCCCTGGTACGCCACGGTGTCAGCGAAAGCGACATCACCATCATCCGTGCCCCGGGCGCGTTCGAAATCCCGCTGGTGGCTCAGAAAGTCGCCCAGCAAGGTGAATACGACGCGATCGTCGCCCTGGGCGCAGTGATCCGTGGCGGTACCCCGCACTTCGAATACGTGGCGGGCGAATGCACCAAGGGCCTGGCCCAGGTGTCCATGGAGTTCGGTGTGCCGGTGGCCTTCGGTGTCCTGACCGTCGACTCCATCGAGCAAGCCATCGAGCGTTCCGGCACCAAGGCCGGTAACAAAGGTGCTGAAGCTGCCCTGTCCGCTCTGGAAATGGTCAGCCTGCTGGCGCAGTTGGAGGCCAAGTGATTAGCGACGAAAGCGATCGTTTCAACCCGCGCGATCCAAAACCTGCGGATGCCGGCAAGCCATCGAAGAGCGCCAAGCGCCGCGAAGCCCGCAAGCTCGCGACCCAGGCCCTGTACCAATGGCACATGGCTCAGCATTCGCTGAACGAGATCGAAGCGCAGTTCCGGGTCGATAACGATTTTACCGATGTAGATGGCGCCTATTTCCGCGAAATCCTGCATGGGGTTCCGGCCATCAAGAGCGAAATCGACAGCGCGCTGAAACCGTGCATGGACATCGCCCTGGAAGAGCTCGACCCGGTCGAACTGGCCGTATTGCGCCTGTCCACCTGGGAGTTCATCAAGCGTGTCGATGTACCGTATCGCGTTGTGATCAACGAAGGCGTAGAGCTGGCCAAGGTCTTCGGCGCCACTGACGGCCACAAGTTCGTCAACGGCGTGCTGGACAAGCTGGCACCTTCGCTGCGCGAAGCAGAAGTCAAGGCGAACAAGCGCTGATCCTGGCGCTGTCGAGCCATGGGTGAGTTCGAGCTGATCAACCATTACTTCGCCGCCGCGCCCTGTGCGCAGGGCGGTGAGGGCGTGGCACTGGGCATTGGCGACGACTGCGCCTTGCTCGAGCTTGCCCCGGGCGAGCAGTTGGCGGTGTCTACCGACACCCTGGTTGCCGGGGTGCACTTCCCGACGGTCTGTGACCCGCGCTTGCTGGGGCAGCGCGCACTGGCCGTGGCGGCCAGCGACCTTGCAGCCATGGGCGCCAATGCCATCGGCTTCACCCTTGCCCTCACCCTGCCCGATGTCGGTACCGACTGGCTCGCCGCCTTCGCCGACGGCCTCAGCCGCATGGCCCAGCGTTGCCGCATGAGCCTGATTGGTGGCGACACCACCCGCGGCCCCTTGAGCATCACCGTCACTGTTTTGGGCAGCGTCCCGGCTGGCCAGGCTCTGCGCCGCAGCGGTGCCCGGCCGGGTGACCTGCTGTGTGTGGGGGGCGTGCTGGGCAAGGCAGCCGGTGCGTTACCGTTGGTGCTGGGCGAGCGGGAAGCGCCTGCCGAGCAGGCCGAGCCCCTGCTGGCCCACTACTGGTCGCCGCTGCCTCAACTCGGCCTGGGCCGGCGCTTGCGCGGGCGGGCGACGGCGGCGCTGGACATTTCCGATGGCCTGCTTGCCGATTGTGGGCACATCGCCAAGGCCTCCGGGGTCGCCCTTGAGGTGAACCTGGCGCAGGTGCCAGTGTCTCCTGCACTAGAGGCCTTTCTCGGCCGCGACGCGGCGGTGCAAGCGGCGCTCACCGGTGGCGACGATTACGTATTGGCGTTCACCCTGCCGCCTGAGGCGCTTTCATCCCTGGCGGACGCCGGCGTACATGTCGTCGGCCGAGTGCTCCAAGGGCAGGGCGTGACCCTGCGTGACCCCCAAGGCCAGGACATCACCCCCGTACAGCGGGGCTATCAACACTTTAGGGAGACACCGTGACCGACCACCCCAACCAGGTGCCTGCGGAGTTCGTTCCGCCATCGGTCTGGCGCAACCCGTGGCACTTCATCGCTTTCGGCTTCGGTTCGGGCACGCTGCCCAAGGCCCCCGGCACCTGGGGCTCGATGGTGGCCATTCCGTTCATCCCGCTGTGGCAGATGCTGCCCGATTGGGGTTACTGGCTGCTGCTGGGCATCACCATGCTGTTCGGCTTCTGGCTGTGCGGTAAAGTCGCCAATGACTTGCGCGTGCACGACCATGAAGGCATTGTCTGGGATGAAATGGTCGGCATGTGGATCACCCTCTGGCTTGTGCCGCAAGGGTGGCAGTGGATTCTGGCGGGGTTCCTGATGTTCCGCTTCTTCGACATCCTCAAGCCATGGCCGATTCGCTGGATCGATCGCCATGTGCATGGCGGTGTCGGCATCATGCTCGACGATATCCTGGCCGGCGTGTTCGCCTGGCTGGGCATGCAGGTTCTGGTGTGGGCGGTAGGCTGAGACAGGGAGCGCTTTGATGGCCATTCGGACTGTGCTGCTGGCAATTTTGTTCAGCGTTGCCCATGGGGCGCTGGCGGCCGAAGGCGTACCGAAACAGGTCCATCTGGTCAGTGAAGAGTGGCTGGACTACACCAATGCCGATGGTACCGGCGTGGCCTGGGATGTCTTGCGCAAGGTCTTTGAGCCTGCCGGCGTCAAGGTGGTGGCAAAGAGTGCTCCTTACAGCCGTGCCGTCGGGCTGGTCAAACGCGGCGAGGCCGATGCCTGGGTCGGTTCCTACAAGGATGAGAACGACGACAATCTCTACCCGCGTTGGCACTTCGACATGGACCACATCTATGCGCTGGGGCTTGCCAGCAAACCGGTGCCTACCCTGGAGACCGTTGGTCAGTATCGCTTGGCCTGGGTGCGTGGCTACGATTACGGCAGCTACCTGCCGAACGTAAAGGAGTCGCGCGAGATTCAGCGCCGCGAAGGCATCCTGCCAATGCTTGAGCATGATCGCGTGGACTTCTACATCGATGCGCTGACCGAAGTTGACTACGTGCTTGGCCAAACCTCTCAGCCAGAACGGTTCCGGCGAACCCATGTCGCCGAACTGCCGTTGTACCTGGCCTTTGCCCGCAACGAGCACGGCAAGGCCCTGCGTGAACTGTTCGACAGACGCATGGCTGAACTGGTACGCAGCGGCGAGTTGAAGCCTATCTTCCAGCACTGGAAACAGCCGTATCCCTTTACTGCCGACAGCAAGCCTCAATAGCACCATGGGCTGCCACAGGCTAACCGAACATCGAACTTTTCGATCTTAACCCACGGTATTCAGCCAGCGCACAGGCGCTGACCTGCTGATACAATCGCTTCACGAGAATTTTCCTACTTATCCAGGAGCACAACGTGCCCGTCGTCTTTGTTGCCGCCTCTAAACTCCCGACCCCCTTCGCGACTTTCACCATGCATGGTTTCCTCGACGAAGCCACCGGCCGTGAGCACGTGGTGCTCAGCCTGGGTGACATCGCCGACGGTGAGCCGGTGTTGGGGCGCCTGCACTCCGAGTGCCTGACTGGCGATGCCCTGTTCAGCCAGCGTTGCGACTGCGGCTCGCAACTGGAAGCCGCCCTGCAGGCCATTGCCCGTGAAGGGCGCGGCGTGCTGCTTTACCTGCGTCAGGAAGGCCGTGGCATCGGCCTGCTGAACAAGATCCGCGCCTATGAGTTGCAGGATGGTGGTGCCGACACTGTAGAGGCCAACGAGCGTCTGGGGTTCGCTGCCGACCAGCGTGATTACGCGATCTGCCTGCCGATGCTCGAGCACCTGGGCGTGAAATCGCTGCGCCTGATGACCAACAACCCGCGCAAGGTCAAGGCGCTAACCGACATGAACATCAAGGTTGCCGAGCGCGTGCCGCTGCATACCGGGCATAACCCGCACAACCGTTACTACCTGGCGACCAAGGCCGACAAGCTTGGCCACATGCTGGGTAACGAACACCAGGGTGAGGTCCCCCAGGCGTGACCCGCAGCGAGGTGAAGCGGCGCCTGGCGCTGGCCTGGTGGCAATACCTGGCGGTTGGCCTGGTGCCGCTACCGGTGATGGCCTGGGCCTTTGGCGGTGGCGATGCGCTGATCCCGGTGCTGGCGATGCCGCTGTTCATCGCCGGTGCGGCAACCATGTTCCTCAGCCTGCCGCGTTTCGGCGCCTACAAGCGTGCTTTGATCGCCACCTCCAAGTTGCTTGGCACGGCTGAAGAGCCGGCTGCCTGGATCGAGTTGGCCCGGGTGCGGCGCATGGCCATGCTGTTCGCCTGTTTCCCTGCCTGGGTCGCCGCGCTGTCGGTGCTGGTAGGGCTCGAAGCTGTGCCGCAAATCCTCTTGGCGTTATCCACAGTGGTGGTGCTTTACCTCTACCGCATCCCGCGTCAGCTGGGGTGATGCGCCGCCTGCTCTGCCTGCTGGCGCTGCTGGCCTGCACCGTCCAGGCTGGCGAGCCTCTGCGCGTGGTCAGCCTTGCGCCTTCGATGAGCGAAATCATGCTTGAGCTGCAGGCCGATGACCTGCTGGTGGGCGTGCTCGACGGCGGCGAGCGCCCAGCGGCGCTGCGCCACCTGCCTTCGGTAGGGCGCCAGGGGCAACTGGACATGGAACGCCTGCTCAGCCTCAGGCCTGACCTGCTGTTGCTCTGGCCCGGCAGTGTGGCTCCGGCCCAGCGCGATCAGCTTACGCGCCTGGGTATCGCGACCTACAGTGCAGAACCCCACGACCTTGAGCAACTGCTTGAACAGATCGAGGCCATTGCCGTGCGTGTAGGGCGGGCACAGCAGGGGCGGCGTTATGTGGGAGGCCTGCGTGAACGGTTGCGGCAACTGCGTCAGCACTATCGGCGTGAACAGCCGCTACGGGTGTTCTATCAGGTCTGGGACCGGCCGCTGTACACCTTGGGTGGGCGACAGGTGGTGAGTGATGCCTTGGCGGTGTGTGGGGCGCGCAATATCTTTGCCGACCTGAGCCAGCCGGCACCGCAAGTGAATGTGGAATCAGTGCTGATGCGCGATCCGCAGGTGATTCTGGCTGGCGACCAGGGGCAGTTGGCAAGCTGGAAGGCCTGGCCAGATTTGGGCGCTGTGGCCGGTGATCGTCTGCTGGTGGTGCCGGACAAGGGCCTGGAGCGGCCCAGCGGGCAGATGATCGAAGCCACCGCCCGCTTGTGTGCGCTGCTCGAAGCTAAAGCGCCGGCGTCCAGGTGACGCTGAACAGGGCCGTGCGGCCCTCTTCGCGGTAGCCGTAGCTGGCGCCATCGTAGCTGTACAGCGCACGGCTGTAGCCTTTGTCCAGCAGGTTATCCAGCTTTAGTTCCAGCTTCAGCTCGTCGGTCGCTGCCCAGCTGCTGCGCAGGCCCAGCAAGCCATAGCCGCCGAGGCGGTTGCGGTTGGCCTCGTCGTCGTAACTGGCGCTGACGGCCTGCCAGCTGCCTCCTACCGTAAAACGCTCGAATTGACGGTCCAGGTCCAGGCTCAAGGTGCGCCTTGCGCGGCGGGCGAGGGTGTGGCCGCTGTCACGATCACGTGGATCGATCAACGCCAGGCCCAGCTGGCTGCGCCATTGGCCCCACTGTTGCTCCAGTGCCATTTCCACGCCGTTGATACGCGCAGAGGCCACATTACGCGGGATCGAGTCCTGGCCAAAGATAATCGCATCGCGCAGGTCAGTACGGTACAGCGAAGTTTCCAGGCGGCTGTCGCGGCTGAGCTGGCTGCGCCATTGCAGCTCGTAACTTCTGGAATGCTCCGGGTCCAGCTGCGGGTTGCTGTACTGCGGGTAGTACAAGTCGTTGAAGGTCGGCGCACGAAAGCCTTCGCTGTAGGACAGCAGCACATCGTTGTGCGTATTCAGCGGCACGGTCAGGCTACCGCTCCATGTGGTCTGGCCGCCAAACTGCTGGTTCTGGTCGCGGCGCACGCCCAGTTCGGTAGAGACGTGCTCGCCGCGCAAGCGATGCTGGATGAAAGCGGCGCGGTTCCAGCGGCTGTCTTCGCTGAAATCGGTGCTGGCGTGCACGCGGTCTTCGTACCAGTCGCCGCCGATCAACAGGTTCTGCCGCTCGCTCAGGGCCAGGTCGTTCTGCCAAGTGACCTGGTCGCGATAGGTGTTGAACACCGAGCGTTCGTCACTGAGCTTGTCGCGCTTGTCGTCGCGGTTTTCGCTATGGCCCAGCTCCAGGCGTGAATGCCACACGTCATTGAGCTGTGCATCGAAGTAAGTACCCAGGCTGCTGACGCTGAAGTCGGTGTAGGGCTTTTGCCCGAAGCTTTCGAAGGTGACCGGGTCGAAGCCACCGAACGGATTGTCGTACTCGCTGCGCCCTTGGCTGTCGAGCAGGTTCAGGCCGGCTTCGAAACGTTCGCCAAAGGTGTGGCTCAGGCTCAGGTTGAACGACTTGTTGCGGTAGGCATCATGATCGCCGTCGCTGGCGAAGGACGGGCCGGTCGAGTCGATGCCTGCTGTTTCGTCCAGGCTGGCGCCCAGGTTGAAGCGGGTCGCGCCCTCGCCTCCGGACAGGCCCAGGCTGCGTTGCCAGGTCTGGTTGCTGCCTGCCGCCATGCGCAGGCGCGGCTGCAGGCCCGTGCCGTTGCTGCGACGGGTGAAGATCTGAATGACACCGCCGATGGCATCGCTGCCGTAGATCGCCGAGCGTGAGCCGCGCAGCACTTCGACACGCTCGATCTGGTCGACGTCGAGAAACTGCAGGCCGCTGTCGCCCGAGGTGGCGTTGGCGATGCGCACACCGTCGACCAGTACCAGGCTCTGCGCGGCCTTGGTGCCGCGGATGAAGATACCCGGCAGGCTACCGCGGCCACCGGTGGGCGCGACTTGCACGCCTGGCACGCGGGCGAGCAGGTCGGTGACGCTGGTCGGTTGCAGGCGGTCGATGTCGTTGCGGGTGAAAACGGTGTTGGCGGCGCTGGTGGCGGTGCGTGATTCGACCTGGCGGTTGGCGCTGATCAGCACGTCGGTGAGCTTCAGGGCGTCGTCGCGTTCGGCGGCCAGAAGCGGCAGGGGCAGGCAGAGCAGGGTGGCGAAGGTTGAGGTTTTCATGGGCAGTACCAGTTTGCGAGGGCTGCGCCCTCGATCGCGACACAAGGCCGCTCCTACAGGATTCCGCGGTCCTGTGTAGGAGCGGCCTTGTGTCGCGATGGGCCGCAAGGCGGCCCCAGGGATTACAGGCCGAGCCTGGCCATGCGGGCCTTCACCGAAGCTTCGATGCCGGCCGCATCCAGCCCACATTCAGCCAGCATCTGCGCAGGCTTGGCGTGCTCGACATAGATATCCGGCAGGCCCAGGTGCAGCAGCGGCTTGATCACGGCCTGGCTGGCCAAAAACTCACCCACCGCAGCCCCCGCACCGCCCATGATGGCGTTCTCTTCGAGGGTCACCAGCAGCTCATGACTGCCTGCCAGCTCCAGCACCAGTGCCTCGTCCAGCGGCTTGACGAAACGCATGTCGACCACGGTGGCGTTGATTTTCTCGGCAACCTGCAGGGCTTCGGCCAACTGCACGCCAAACACCAGCAAAGCGACCTTTTCGCCCTGACGACGGATGACGCCCTTGCCGATTTCCAGCGGTTCCAGGTCACCACTGATCGGCGCGTTGGGGCCGGTGCCGCGTGGGTAGCGCACCGCTGCCGGGCCGTTGTACAGGTGGCCGGTGCTGAGCATCTTGCGCAGTTCGTTCTCGTCGCTGGGCGTCATCACCAGCATGCCCGGGATGCAGCGCAGGTACGACAGGTCGTAGCTGCCCGCGTGGGTCGGGCCGTCTTCGCCGACCAGGCCTGCCCGGTCAATGGCGAACAGGACGTCGAGGTTCTGTACCGCCACGTCGTGGATCAGCTGGTCGTAGGCGCGCTGCAGGAAGGTCGAGTAGATCGCGACCACCGGCTTGCTGCCTTCGCAGGCCATGCCCGCCGCCAGCGTCACGGCATGCTGCTCGGCGATGGCCACATCGAAGTAGCGCTCGGGGTAACGCTCACTGAAGGCAACCAGGTCGGAGCCTTCCTTCATTGCCGGGGTGATGCCCACCAGGCGGTTGTCGGCAGCGGCCATGTCGCACAGCCACTGGCCGAATACCGCAGAGTACTTCGGCCCGCTGGCCTTCTTCGGCGCGGCCGGCTTGTCGGCAGGCTCGAGTTTGGTGATGGCGTGGTAGCCGATCGGGTCGATCTCGGCCGGCGCGAAGCCTTTACCCTTCTTGGTCACCACGTGCAGGAACTGCGGGCCTTTGAGGTCACGCATGTTGCGCAGGGTGGCGATCATGGTCGGCAGGTCGTGGCCATCGATCGGACCGATGTAGTTCCAGCCCAGCTCTTCGAACAGGGTGCCGGGTACCAGCATGCCCTTGGCGTATTCCTCGGTGCGGCGGGCAATCTCCCAGGCACCTGGCAGGCGCGACAGCACCTTCTTGCTGCCCTCGCGCATGCTTGCGTAGGTGCGGCTGGAAAGAATCTTGGCCAGGTAATTGGACAGCCCGCCAACGTTGCGCGAGATCGACATGTCGTTGTCGTTGAGAATGACCAGCATGTCGGCGTTGACTTCCTGGGCGTGGTTCAACGCCTCGAACGCCATACCGGCTGTCAGGGCACCGTCACCGATCACTGCAATCGACTTGCGCGCGCTGTTCTGCAGGCGGGCGGCAATGGCCATGCCCAGTGCGGCGCTGATCGAGGTGCTGGAGTGGCCGACGCCAAAGGTGTCGTACTCACTCTCGCTGCGGCGCGGGAAGGCGGCGATCCCGTCCTTCTGGCGCAGGCTCAGCATGCGGTTGCGCCGGCCGGTGAGGATCTTGTGCGGGTAGGCTTGATGGCCGACGTCCCACACCAGCCGGTCGTCCGGGGTGTCGAAGACGTAGTGCAGGGCGATCGTCAGTTCGATCACGCCCAGGCCGGCGCCAAAATGCCCACCGGTCTGACCCACGGTGTAGAGCAGCTCCTGGCGCAGCTCGTCGGCCAGGTGCTCAAGGTCGGCTTCGGCCAGCCGGCGCAGGCCGGCAGGCGTGTCAGCGCGGTCGAGCAGCGGCGTGACCGGGCGTTCGCGGGGGATCTCTTGAAACGTCGTGGGCATCAGGCGAGTCGTTATAGATGTTAAGACGCGGCAGTTTACCCCATTGTGGGAAAAGTGCCCATTCGACCAGAGGTTGCAGCCCCCTGTGTGCGGGTTTGGAACCAGTGCTTCTTAATGGCGGCGTTCGACGATGTAGCGCGCCAACGCCCGCAGAGGTTCTGCGTTTTCACCAAACCCTTCAAGTGCGACCAGCGCCTGGTCGCGCAGTTCGATCGCATAGGCCTTGGCCGCTTCCAGGCCAAGCAGGGCCGGGTAGGTCGGTTTGTCACGGGCGATGTCGGCACCCTGGCGCTTGCCGAGGGTGGCGGTGTCGCTTTCCACGTCGAGGATGTCGTCCTGCACCTGGAATGCCAGGCCAATGGCCTGTGCATAAGTCTGCAGGGCGTCCAGCTGCGCCTGCTCGGCGCGGCCGCTGGCCAGGGCGCCAAGGCGCACGCTGGCTTCGATCAGCGCGCCGGTCTTGTGCCTGTGCATGAATTCCAGGGCCTGCTGGTCCAGCTTCACGCCGACCGAGCCAAGGTCGATGGCCTGGCCTCCGACCATGCCGGCAGGGCCTGCAGCTTTGGCCAGGGCCTGGACCATGGCCAGGCGGATGGCGTCGGGCTGCGGGCTCAGCCGGGGGTCGAGCAGGGCGCTGAAGGCCAGGCTCTGCAGGCCGTCGCCTGCGAGGATCGCACAGGCTTCGTCGAAGGCTTTATGGGTGGTCGGCTGGCCACGGCGCAGGTCGTCATCGTCCATGGCCGGCAGGTCGTCATGCACCAGCGAATAAGCATGGATCAGCTCCACCGCGCAGGCGGCGCCGTTGGCCTGCTCGGCCGGTGCGCCCAGCGCTTGGCAAGCCGCATAGGCGAGCAGCGGGCGCACGCGCTTGCCGCCGTTCATCACGCTGTAGCGCATCGCGGTGTACAGCCGCTCAAGCTCCTTGGTGGGGGCGATGAACAGGGGTTCAAGAGCCGCATCGACGCGCGCCTGGCTGCTGGCCTGGTAGGCGCCGATCATGCCTCTGGCTCCGCATCGAAGGGCTGAGCGGCGAGCTCGCCGTCGCGTTCCAGCAGTATCTGTACTTTTTGCTCGGCCTGGGCCAGGGCGCCCTGGCAATCGCGGGTCAGGGCGATACCTTGCTCGAAGGCGGCCAGCGAGTCTTCCAGCGACAACTCGCCGTTCTCCAGGCGTTCGACCAGGGCTTGCAGGTCGGCGAGGGATTGCTCGAAATCGATGGAGGCTTTTTTGCGGGCCATGGCGACGGGTCTCGGTGGCTGTTCAGAACGGCGCGACACTAGCAGAGCGGGGCGGGGGGAGCAAACTTGAGGGTGGTTTTTCCGGCCCACAGGTACAGCACAATACCAGAAGGCTGTGCTGAACCTGTTGGAGCCGGCTTGCCGGCGATTGGGCCGCAAAGCGGCCCCGTCGATCAATCAGGCTGGCACAGCTTCCAGCTCCACCATTGCCTCGCGGCAGCGTGCCAGCTCGGCAATGGTCAGCACCGGCAGATTGTACTGGCGGGCATACACCGCCACCTGCTCGCCGCGGGCCATGCTGCCGTCGGGGTTCATCAGCTCGCACAGCACCGCTGCCGGGCGCAGGCCTGCCAGGCGAGCCAGGTCCACCGAGCCTTCGGTATGGCCGCGACGGGTCAGCACCCCACCATCACGCGCCCGCAGCGGGAACACGTGGCCGGGGCTGACGATATGCCGTTGCTGCGCCGTCGAGCGCAGCGCTGCTTCGATGGTGGTGATGCGGTCCTGGGCGCTAACGCCGGTGCTCACACCTTCTGCCGCTTCGATGGTCACGGTGAAGCCGGTGCCATGACGCGCCTGGTTGTTCGCCACCATCGGTGCCAGTTGCAGGGCGTCGACGGTGGCTTCGTCCAGGCACAGGCAGACGATGCCGCTGCAATCGCGAATCATCATGGCCATGGTCTGCAACGACAGGTTTTCGGCGGCGGCAACGATATCCGCTTCGTCCTCGCGGTCGTCATCGTCGAGCAGCAGCACGGGGCGGCCTGCCTGGAAGGCGGCGATGGCAGCGGACACATTGGGGAATTGCTGGTGATGCTTGGGGGACATGAAACGCTCCTCGTGAATGATCGATGAACGTCTCGGGGCGAACAAAATGCGCGCGCAAAGGCGCCCGAATGGCCCTTGCCTGACGCCTTCTTTCATCCGGACTATGACCGTCGGCTCTGGAGTCGCACCAGATCTGCTGACCCCCGGCATGGCCGGGGCGCTCGCGGGCTCATCTTTCGATTTACCGCCGGTGGGGACTTTCACCCCGCCCTGAAGACCGGGCAAGCATACCGCACAGTGCCACCCTGCTGACAAGCCGATGATCTGCGACCTTTGGCGTATCAGGGGTGACAGGCCTGATGGAACGCGCAGGTCTAGCGAGACATATCCTCAATTACTTCTTGCAATGAAGCTGGCAGCATCGGCCCATGCCCCACCCCCTCGAACCGCTCGAAACGCACCTGCAACCCCGGCACCTTGGCCAGGTAAGCCGCCAGCTCGCGCGTCGGCCGCTCTACATCGCCTTGCACCGGTGCGCGCGGGCTCGTCGGTTCGTCGCCACCGCGCATGAGCAACAGCGTCGGTCGGTTATTGCCCAAGCGCTGCTGTAGCCCCTGCGCTTGCCGAACGATAGCTCCATCGTGCCACCACAACGACGGGCTGGCCGCCGCATAGTCGCTGAACGCTCCAGGCCGAGTGAACAACGCGTGCAACACCGCCAAGCCGCCATAGGAATGCCCCCACAGCGTCTGCCGCTGCGGGTCGATGGGCGCCACACCGGCTACCATCGGCCGCATGCGCTCGGTAAGCAAGTCCAGGAATGCATCCACGCCACCGCTGGGCAGGTGGGTCAGCGGATCGCGTTGTTCTGCAAGCCCGGCAATTGCCGGTGTGTAGTCGTAGGTACGCCCGGTTCGCTCGATGCGCTGCTCGGTCTGATACCCAACCGCCACCAGCAGTGGTGCCTGGCCCGCTGCGAGTTTGCCCAGTTGCGCACTGTCCAAAGCACCGAGAGCGGCATTGCCGTCGAGCATCCACAACACCGGATAACCTGCGGCGGGCGCCGGGCGGTTTGGCTTGCCGACCCACAAGCGGTAATGGCGCTGGCCATCGGCCGAGTCCAGATCGAGGTGGCTGAAACGATAGGCCAGGTCCTGGCGCTGCAGCAGTGAAGTGTCCATCTTCTGCTCGCGTTGCGGCTGCGCCAGGGCAAGCGGGGTCGCAAGGGCCAACGCCAATGCCAGGGACAGGGTGATCTTGCTCATCAGGCGCCTCATCGATGCTTTGCAAGGAGCGCAAGGCGGGAGAGCCCAGATGATAATCAGTCCTGATTGAGCGTAAAGCGTATTAACTTTCTAAACATTCCTGGGCAACAGGCAGCAACAGGTGCAGGCAAAGGCCGGGATGACCATTGCTGGCCCACAGCCGGCCGCCTTGCAGTTCGACCGCGCGGCGGGCGATGGCCAGCCCCAGGCCGAAACCTGCGCCGCTGTCGGGCAAGCGCTGGTAGGGCTTGAAGATGCGTTCGAGTTCAGCGTGAGGCACGCCGGGGCCCTGGTCACTCAGGCGCAAATGCCAGTGGTCGCCCTCACGCCAGCCATCGAGGCTGACCCGGCCATCGGCAGGCGAATGGCGGATGGCATTGCGCATGAGGTTTTCCAGCGCCTGGGCCAGGCTGTCCAGATGGGCCTGCACCACGCATTCGATGCCGAGCGAGCAGGGCAGCCGTGCACGGTCCCAGCCGCTCTCGAAGCAGGCGTCCTGGCATAACGCTTCCCACACGGACACCATCAGCACCGGTTCGGTGCGTAACTGCGGCTGCTCGGTGTCCATCCAGGCGAGGTCCAGCGTGTCCTCGAGCAGCTTCTGCATGTCATTGACCTCGTGGCCCAGGCGCTCGCGCAACTGGGCGGGGGGCAAATCACTGTCATGGGCGATGCGCAGCCGCGCCAGGGGCGTGCGCAGTTCGTGAGACAAAGTACGCAGCAGCAGGCGTTGCTGCTCCAGGCTTTGGCGCAGGCGCCCGGCCATGTGTTCGAAGGCCTGCGCCAGTTCGCCCAATTCATCGCGGCGATCCTGCAGGGGCAGGCCAGGGCCGTCCAGGTCGTCCGCGCGCAAAGCATCAGCGCGGTCGCGCAGGCGGTTGAGCGGTACCACCAGGTGCCGGTAGATCGCCAGGCCAAGTAACAGCGCCAGCAGTGTGGGTGCAACGCCGTGAGTGATGAGGTGGGTCCAGGGGGTCAGGCCGGTGGGTAGCAGGCGCTCGGGCAGCTGCAACACCAGCCGGCCCTGTTCTGGATGCTGCGGGAACTCGATGCTGACGTAGGGCAGTTCATCCTGCAGGCGCCGGCTCATCGGCCAGTCGAGTTTGCGCATGAAGGTCAGGCGGCTGGCCTCGTCGACATTCAGCGGCGCGGTGCCGAGGCTTTGCAGGTGCGGCCCGATCAATGCCGCCCAGGTGTTCTCGGCGTGCTGCAGTTTTCTGCGAAAGGCTTCGGCGCCGGCCGCACCGCCTTGCTGCCAGGCCTGTTCAGCCTGCTGCGCATAGCGCGCCAGATAATCCTGGTCGGCCTGGGACAGAAAATAAGTGCTGCGCTCCACCGACAGGCCCCAGGTCCAGATCAGCCAGGTCATCAGCAGGCAGAAGCTGACTTGCAGTGCGGCCAGTTTCCACAGCAGGGGATGGCGGCGCATCACAGGTGTTCCGTGTCGACCAGGATGTACCCTTGGCCACGTACTGCCTGTATCTGCACATGCTGGGCACCGATATCGGCCAGCTTGCGGCGCAGGTTGCACACATGCACGTCCAGCCCACGGTCCAGGCGGGTGTAGGCGCGGTGCAATACGGTCTGGTAGAGGAATGCTTTGCTCAAGGCCTCACCGGGGTGGGCGCTCAAGGTGGCCAGCAAGCGAAACTCAGAGGCAGTGAGGCCGGCAGCCTTGCCGTGGTGAATGACATCCTGATGGTCCTGGTCGAGCATTACCTTGCCGGTTTCGCTTGGTGCCGCCGGCCTGCGGTCAAAGGCCACCCGGCGCATCAGAGCATCGACCCGCGCGTCCAGTTCCGCCAGGCTGAAGGGCTTGGGCAGGTAATCGTCCGCCCCGCGGGTAAAGCCACTGATGCGGTCCTGCTCGGCCCCCAGCGCCGACATCAGTATCACCGGAACTGCCTGCTGGCGGCGCAACTCGTCGAGCAGGCTGAGGCCGTCCAGGCCTGGCAGCATGATGTCCAGCAACACCAGATCGAAGCCATTGTGTTGCACCGCGTTCAACGCCTGAGGGCCGGTGGCGCAGGCGTTGACCACAAAGCCCCGGTTGAGGAAGTGGCGCTGGAGGTCCTCACGCAGGCGTGGGTCATCTTCGACGAGCAGGAGTGAGGTTGGCATTGGCAGTCTTGAATGAGAATTCGTATCAGTTGGCGATCATCCCATTGCAGGCAGGGGAAGGGCAATCGCCCCGTGCCGGGCCTAAGTGTTAAGAAGGTTAATCCTGCTGCACCCCTAGTTTTCGTCCGGTATCGTTCGCAAAAAGCAACGTGTTTCGTTTGCGATTAAATATCATTTGGGCGGAAGGTGTGTCATGAGCGGTTTCAAAGGTGTGGGAAGCCCCCGACGGGTGCGGGGCTGGCTGATGCTGGGGTTGTTGACGCCGTTTTCTTTGTCGGCACTGGCCGAAACGGTCGCCAGTGAGGTTGCTGCGGACAGCTCGCTCGACCTGCCGGCGCTGACCATCGAAGGCAACCGCCTGTACGACATGCTGCCTTCGGAAGAAACCGGCGGTTACAGCGTCGACGCTGCCACGGTGGGCACCAAGACCCCAGCGTCGCTCAAGGAAATACCGCAGTCGGTCACCGTTTACACCCAGGACTACCTCAAAGACCGCCAGTTCGTGCACCTGGACGACCTGGCCAAGTACACTGCGGGCCTGCGCACCCTGACCAACGACAGCGGGCGGTCGTCGATCTATGCCCGTGGTTACGAGTACAGCGAGTTCAACATCGATGGCCTGCCGGCGCCCATGGCCAGTATTTTTGGCACCGTGCCGTCGCTGGCGGCATTCGACCGTGTGGAGATCATGCGCGGCCCGGCGGGGTTGTTCAGCAGCACCAGCGAGCTGGGCGGTATCGTCAACATGGTGCGCAAGCGCCCAACCGCCGATTTCCAGGGCCACGTCGAAGCCAGCTACGGCACCTGGGACACCAACCACGAAGAAATCGACCTGAGTGGGCCGCTGGATGATGCAGGCCGGGTGCGCGGGCGATTCGTTGCATCGCGGGACGACACCAATGGTGAAGTGGACTACAACGCCAATACCAGCAACAGCTACTACGGCGCGCTGGACATCGACCTTGATGACGACACCCAGCTATCGTTCGGCCTGATCCACGAAGTGAAGAACATCACCCCGCACAACGGCTACCCGGCAACGCTGTCTGGTGAGGTCCCGGATTTCAGCCATTCGAAGTTCCTTGGCGCTGACTGGAACTACTTCGACGGCAAGACCACCGACCTGGTTGCCGAGTTGACGCACCGCTTTGACAACGGTGGTTATGGCCGTATCGCCGCCCGTGGCTCGCACCGCGACACCAACTACCTCTATGCCTTCACTGCGACCAATGCCACCACCGGTGCCAACTCCGAGCGCGCCAGCGCCCGAGACTTCACCCAGGATACCTATTCGCTGGATGCCAGCTACAGCCAGCCGTTCGAAACCTTCGGCCAGGTCAGCGAATTCGTGGTGGGTACCGACTACAAGAACTACGACACCGAGTACCTCAACGGCACCACCAACCTGGGGGCCATCAACGTCAACAGCTACTCGCCGACCCAGTTCGCCAAGCCGTCACCGAACTACAGCACCGAAACCGGTATGCAGGAGGAAGAGTACGGCCTGTACTCCAAGGTCACCTTGCGCCCGGTCGAGCGTTTGGCGCTGATTGCTGGTGGCCGCTTCAGCTGGTATCGCGGTGATTTCTACACCACTACCCTGAGCACTGCTTCGACTGTCGATGACAACAAACGCGTGGATGGACGGTTCACACCGTACGGTGGCGTGGTCTACGACCTGACCGAAAACCATGCGCTGTATGCCAGCTATTCGCAGGTATTCAAGCCGCAGTCAGATACCGACAGCAATGGCCGCGTACTCAAACCGCGTGAAGGCGAGCAGTATGAGTTTGGCCTCAAGAGCAGTTACTTTGGCGGCGACCTCAATACGCGTGTCTCGGTATTCCGTTTGACCGACGAGAACCGCGCCAGCACCGAATATGATGAAGATGGCGTAGACACCGGTTTCTCCGTGGCATCGGGCAAGACCCGCGTGAAGGGCGCCGAGGTGGAAGTCAGCGGCAAGCTGACGCCGAACTGGGAGCTGCTGGCGGGCTACACCTGGATGGAAACCGAAACCCTCGACGGTGATGCCGAAACCACCTTCTTCATCATGCCGCGCAACCAGGCGTCGCTGTGGAGCAAGTACACCATCAGCCAAGGGCCTTTGACCGGGCTGGCCATTGGTGGCGGCGTCTCGGCGATGAGCAACTTCCATTCCGAGAGCGGCGGCGTGCGCATCGATGCACCGGGTTATGCCACGGTGGATGCGATGCTGTCGTACCCGGTCACCTCGAAGCTGACGGCCACCTTCAACGTCAACAACCTGTTCGACCGCGATTACCTGTCGCGGGTGGGGTCGACTTCGACGTTCAACTTCTATGGGCCTTCGCGCAGCATGATGGTTGGTGCACGTTACGATTTCTGACGTATTTCCCAGGAAATATTCAGATTTTTACCGTTGCTTGTAGTCCATTTCTGAAATAGCTTGCTACCGCCTTTTCGGCATTGTGCTGCTTTTCTCTGCGGCCTAGTCTGGGCCCGTCGTTGCCAAATCAGCGACCGGGCCTGCAAGCCCGCACAGAAAACGCATGCTTATCACCGAAAGCCAATGGTTTGCCATTGAGCACGCTTGACGGTGGCTGCGTACGGGAGGTTTTCGAACCTGCCGGTTTTCGTTCTCTGTCCGGTCTTGCAGACCCGTACGTGGCCGCCACCCATCACACTGCAAGTCATGAGTGCGGCTCTAGTGAATCCACAGAGGGCTACGCCATGCTTAAAATTGTCCCCGACCCACCCCATGATAATCATTCCCTTGAAGACACCCTGATCCAGGCCGCGGACTATGCGCTGTGCGCCACGACCGTGGTGCACCAGGCACTGCTGCTGCACCCCAAGTCCCCGGTATCGATCTTGATGATGACCTCGCTGCATGAAATGGAGGCGCTACGGGTTTTGCTCGAATCGGCGCTGATCCAGGTGCAGATGCCCACAGGCCCTCGGACCTTGCATTAAGGCTTAAATGATCTGCCGCCTGAGCCGGCCCACAGGGCTCAGCAGCGCTGCGGGCATTGTAGGAGCCGGCTTGCCGGCGATGAGGCCAGGCCGGGCAGCGGAAATTTCAAGGAGGCCTCGACGCTGACGGCCACCTTCAACGTGAACAACCTGTTCGACCGCGATTACCTGTCGCGGGTGGGGTGGATTTCGACGTTCAACTTCTATGGGCCTTCGCGCAGCATGATGGTTGGTGCACGTTACGATTTCTGACGTATTTCCCAGGAAATATTCAGATTTTTACCGTTGCTTGTAGTCCATTTCTGAAATAGCTTGCTACCGCCTTTTCGGCATTGTGCTGCTTTTCTCTGCGGCCTAGTCTGGCCCCGTCGTTGCCAAATCAGCGACCGGGCCTGCAAGCCCGCAGACGAATCCCAGCGCTATCCTAGGTGCCTAGTGTCGGCAGCTTCGGCCAATGGTGGCTGCGTGCTGGAGATCTTCGGATCTGCCGGTTCTCGTCTGTCCGGTCTTGCAGACCTGCACGTAGCCGCCACCCATCAAATGCAAGTGATGTCGTGGTGGTCCATCAGGACGCAGACGAGATTACATCATGCTTAAAATTGTCCCCGACCCACCCCATGATAATCATTCCCTTGAAGACACCCTGATCCAGGCCGCGGACTATGCGCTGTGCGCCACGACTGTGGTGCACCAGGCGCTGCTGCTGCACCCCAAATCCCCGGTATCGATCTTGATGATGACCTCGCTGCATGAAATGGAGGCGCTACGGGTTTTGCTCGAATCGGCGCTGATCCAGGTGCAGATGCCCACAGGCCCTCGGACCTTGCATTAAGGCTTAAATGATCTGCCGCCTGAGCCGGCCCACAGGGTTCAGCAGCGCTGCGGGCATTGTAGGAGCCGGCTTGCCGGCGATGAGGCCAGGCCGGGCAGCGGAAATTTCAAGGAGTTTGAGCAATGACCACTCACACGACCAAATTCACTGTCGGCAAGACCACCTTCTTCCAGGGTGAAGACCACAGCCACCCACTGTTCCGCATCGAAGCCGGCATTCCATGCCAGGATGCCCGGGAGCAAGCGTCGGAGTTGATGGGGTATGTGCGGGAACTGACCATAATTGGCCTGATGGATGAGAAACCCATGATGATATGGGCTTCGCATTACCTCAGTGCCATGGCCAAGGCGCTGATGGATGATGCCGAGTTGGGCATGATGCATTAACAGCAGGCATTAAAAAGCCGGCTTGTGGCCGGCTTCTCGGGGACGCTTCCGGCTAATTTATGGTAAGCCGCAACCGCCTTAACTGTGTGGCCATCAAGGGCCTGAAAGAGATGGCGAACGTTCGTGTGAAACGTTGCCGAGCCCTCTGGACTGCGGCTTGCGCCGGTCGGGGCTGAATGTGGCGCGTAGCATACAAGGGCCTGCACAGGATGCCCAGCAAAAAATGGCACAGGGTGTTTCATTCGGGGCGTTGCTGGCAAAAATGCGACCAGTGGAATACCCAGCCGAGTATCTTCAAGTGCTGTGCCTGGCGTTGGGCAGGGGTGAAGCGTTCCACGGTGTAGTTGCGCCGGTCATGGCTGTGCAGGCACAGGGTGCCGTTGTGGCCGAGGCTGAGGCTGTTCACCCTGAGGGTGCCATTGTGCAGCAGGGCATAGGTTTCACCGTCCTTGACCCGGGTCTGGCTGACGTCAATGGCCAGTATCGCGTCGCGTGGCATCCACGGCGCCATGTTTTGGCTTGGCATGGCCAGGCAGACGACATTTTCTGTTGCCACGCCTAAGGCCTGCAGCGCTTCAACCGGGAGTTGCAGGTATTTGCCGTCGAGAGTTACCAGCTTGCCGTCGTGCACTTGCTGAAACGGCACTTGCAAGAGCCGGGTGGCCCGGGTCGATAGCGAGGTGGGCGAATTGTCCGAGGCGGGCGGCAGGGTGCAGGTGCGCAGGATCGAGCTGGGGTGTTTGGGGCCTTCGCCGCTGCGTAGCCAGCGGCGGTGTACGCAAAACAGGTCGGCCAGTTCGTCCAGGCGAGCCAGGGGAACGCCGCGTTTGAACCAGTTGTTGACGTGCTGGGGCGTCACACCGCGCTGGGCGGCGAAGTCGGAAGGGGTCAGGCCACACTCGTGGAGGAGGGCCTTGAGGCGGTCACCGGAGGTTTTCATGCAGCCGAGTGTAGCGGCGGGGTGCCAGTAGGGATATGAACCGGGTGTTGACGTGATGTGTACGAAAAACGCCTAACGGTAGGACGCTGGATTAGGACTGCGTAGGATTTTTTACCATTACAGCGCGCACAAAAAAGCCCCGCCGAGGCGGGGCTTGGTGCAACCGGTATCAGCCCTTGTAGGCAGCGACCGATTTGGTGATCGCGGCGCGGGCGGCGTCGGCGCCTTCCCAGCCTTCGATCTTGACCCACTTGCCCTTCTCGAGATCTTTGTAGTTCGCGAAGAAGTGTTCGATCTGCTGGATCAGCAGTGCTGGCAGGTCGGTGTATTCCTTCACGTCAACGTACAGCTGCGACAGCTTGTCGTGCGGAACAGCGATGACCTTGGCGTCGCCGCCGCCGTCGTCGGTCATGTTCAGAACGCCGACCGGGCGGGCGCGGATGACCGAACCTGGGGCGACCGGGTAAGGCGTAACCACCAGCACGTCCAGCGGATCACCGTCGTCGGCCAGGGTGTTCGGGATGAAGCCGTAGTTGGCCGGGTAGAACATCGGGGTAGCCATGAAGCGGTCGACGAACAGGGTATCGCTGTCCTTGTCGATTTCGTACTTGATCGGCGCGTGGTTGGCCGGGATCTCGATGGCGACGTAGATGTCGTTCGGCAGGTCTTTGCCAGCCGGAATCTTGCTGTAGCTCATTGGGCAGTGCCCCCGTGTTTGATCAAAAAAGTGGCGGCGATTATAGGCACATTCGGCCTGGGCATGCCACGCCCGACCTGATGCGCGGGCGCATCAGACGTGGCTTTCGCGGTAGTCAGGGTGTTCGGCCTGCAACCGCGTCAGGCGCGCCAGAGGGTCCTGGCGGTAGAACAGTGACAGTTGCCGGTACACCTGTGGATAAGCCTGCTGCAAGAGGTCGGGCGCGCTGAAGAAGTACTCGCTGGTGACGGCAAAGAATTCTGCCGGGTTTTCGGCCGCATAAGGGTCGATGGCCGTTTGCGTTTCAGGGTCGGCGTCCAGCTGGCGGTTGAGGTCGTCATACGCCTGCTGCATGGCCGTGGCCCAGTCTTCAACCTGCATGTCACTGTGCAGCGGTGGCAGGCCATTGGCATCGCCATTAAGCATGTCGAGCTTGTGTGCCAGCTCGTGGATCACCAGGTTGTAGGCTTCCCAGCCGCCGCTGGCCAGTACTCCGGCCCAGGCCATGATCACCGGGCCTTGCTGCCACGCCTCGCCGCTGTGTTCTCCATCCCAGACATGCTCCACGCCACTGGCGTCGCGATGGCGCTGGGGGCTCTTGAAGTCGTCCGGGTAGAGGATGATCTCGTGAAAGCCCTGGTACCAGTTGAGGTCCCCAAGGTGCAACAGCGGTAGCTGGGCCTGGGCGGCGAGGAACAGGCGTTGCTGATCATTCAGCTCGACGCCGGGCAAGGTTGTCAGGTGTTTGTCGAGCAGGAACAGGATGCAGGCATCACGTAGCCGACGGTCTTCGTCGTCGCTGATGCCATCGAGGATTGGCAGGCGTTCACGGATCGCCTGCCATTGCTGCGGATCGACCGGGTAGCGCGCCAGCGTGCGCTTGCGCCGCCAGGCGCTGAAGGACCACATGGCGTTTGTCAGTGTGCCTTGGCGGTGCGGCCCAGGCGGCCGCGCAGCAGGCCCAGGACCATGGGTACCAGCGACAGGAAGATGATGCCGACCACCATCAGCGAAAGGTGCTGCTTGATGAACGGCACGTTGCCGAAGAAGTAGCCGAGGGTCACCAGGCCGCCGACCCACAACAGCGAGCCTGCAACGCTGAAGGCCAGGAAGCGTGGGTAATGCATGTGGGCGATGCCAGCGACGAACGGCGCGAAGGTGCGCAGGATCGGCAGGAAGCGCGCCAGGGTCACGGTTTTGCCACCATGGCGTTCATAGAATTCATGGGTGCGCTGCAGGTAGTCGCGACGGAAAATTTTCGAATCGGGTTTGTTGAACAGCCGTTCACCTGCCGTTCGCCCGATCACGTAATTGGTGCTGTCACCCATGATTGCCGCAGCCATCAGCAGGCCGGCCAGCAGCACCGGGTCCATGCCGCCACCTGCGGCCACGGCGCCGGCGATGAACAGCAGTGAATCACCCGGCAGGAAGGGCATTACCACCAAGCCGGTCTCGCAGAAAATCACGGTGAAGAGGATGGCGTAGATCCAGGGGCCGTAGTTGGTGACCAGCAGATCAAGGTAGGCATCGAGATGCAGGATGAGGTCCAGCGGGTTGAAATCCATGTACAGCACCTGTGTTCTTGACCCGCAGCTACGGGCGAGCGGACTTGCGGTAGGGTAAATTTTCAGACATGCCAAGAGCAGGCATTATACGGCCAAGTCGCGAGGATGCCCGGAGAGTTTGTAGCGGGGGGTTACTGAGGGTGCCGGTACCGGCCCGATCGCCGGCCAGCCGACGGTCGGGCCAGTACTGATCAGTCCTGGCTGATCGGCAAGATGTAGCTTTCGAACTCGGTATCTTTGCGAAAACCGATGGACTCATAGGTCCTCTGCGCCACCTCGTTGTTGGCGCTGGTCGAAACCCGCATGCGCACGGCCTGGGTGTCCTTGGCCATCTTCTTGGCTTCACGGATCAGGTGGTCAGCCACCAGCATGCGCCGTGAGTCTTCGGCCACATAGATGTCATTGAGAATCCACACCCGCTTGAGCGACAGCGACGAGAAGCTCGGGTACAGCTGGCAGAAGCCCAGCAGTTTGGCGTCGTCATCGTCCGGCAGTGCCAGGTAGATGACCGACTCGTCGCGCTTGAGGCGCGTTTCCAGGAATTTGCGCGAGCTGTCCGGGTAGGGCAGTTGCCCATAGAACTCGCGGTATCGGACGAACAGCGGGGTGAGCAGGTCGAGGTGTTCCAGGGTTGCCTTGATGATGCGCATGTGCGGCCCTCAGAGTCCATTTGGGAAACAGCGGAATGCCAGCAGCTTTCAATCGCATGCTGCCCAATGCCGGCCAGAAGCGCAATCCGCCGTCCGTGACATGTTCTTTACCCTTCACCGAGTAGGAAATTGCCCTTTTGATTAGAGGTGTTTTCACTGTCGATGGTATGGACCTCCGCTTCGTCCTTGAGGTTCACGCCAGACAGCTGTCGGCGACAGGCCTCGCGCATCAGGTATAGCAGGCGATGCGCGGCCATGCCGTAGCTCAGGCCTTCCAGGCGCACGTTGGAGATGCAGTTGCGGTAAGCGTCGGTCAGGCCCACCTTCGGCGCGTAGGTGAAGTACAAGCCCAGGCTGTCGGGTGAACTGAGCCCGGGGCGCTCGCCGATCAGCATCACGGTCATCCGCGCCCCCAGCAGTTGGCCCACTTCGTCGGCCACGGCTACCCGGCCTTGCTCCACCAGCACCACCGGTGCGCTGGTCCAGCCATCGGCGGCGGCCTGCTCCTCGAAACGGGCCAGGAACGGCAAGGTATGGCGATGCACGGCCAGGGCCGAGAGGCCGTCGGCCACCACGATGGCAAGGTCGCAGCCGCCAGGGTTGGTCTGGGCGTGCTGGCGCAACTGTTCCACCGAGCGATCGTTCAGGCGCCGGCCCAGGTCCGGGCGTTGCAGGTACTGGTTGCGGTCGCTGGCGGCGCTGTGCAGTACCAGGCTGTCACGCCCGCGTTCCTTCAATTGTTCGCTCAGTGCCGTGTGGTCGAATGCCAGGTGCACGGCATCGCGGGCCTGGGCGTGGGCGAACTGGAAGTCCAGCTGGGCGCTGGTTGGCAGGCTGATGCCGCTGCGGCCAAGGGCGATACGCGCCGGCGTCAGGTTGCGCAGGGCCAGCCAAGGATTTTCGGGGGTGGGTATCTGACGGTCCATGGTCACCTCTATGCCAGCTGTGCCAAGGCCTGGCGGAACGCCGGCGGCAGGTTGTCGCCGAAGCGTACCCGGCCATCGGCCTGGGTGAATATACCGGTGCGCTGCAACCAAGCCTCGAACTCAGGCCCGGGTTTGAGGCCCAGTGTCTGGCGCGCATAAAGCGCGTCATGGAACGAGGTAGTCTGGTAGTTGAGCATGATGTCGTCGGAGCCGGGGATGCCCATGATGAAGTTGATCCCGGCCACACCCAGCAGGGTCAGTAGGGTGTCCATGTCGTCCTGATCGGCCTCGGCGTGGTTGGTGTAGCAGATGTCGCACCCCATCGGCACGCCCAGCAGCTTGCCGCAGAAGTGGTCCTCAAGGCCGGCACGGATGATCTGCTTGCCGTTGTACAGGTACTCGGGGCCGATGAAGCCGACCACGGTGTTGACCAGAAACGGCTTGAAATGGCGGGCCACGGCATAGGCGCGAGTTTCGCAGGTTTGCTGGTCGACGCCGTGGTGAGCGTTGGCCGACAGGGCGCTGCCCTGGCCGGTTTCGAAATACATGAGGTTCTGCCCCAGCGTGCCGCGCTTGAGCGACAACCCGGCCTCGTAACCTTCCTGCAGCACGTTGAGGTTGATGCCAAAGCCGGCGTTGGCCGCCTCGGTGCCGGCAATCGACTGGAACACCAGGTCCAGCGGCACGCCGCGGTTGATTGCCTCGATCGAGGTGGTGACGTGGGTCAGTACACAGGCCTGGGTGGGAATGTCATAGCGCTGGATGATGGCGTCGAGCATTTCCAGCATGGCGCAGATCGAGGC
The DNA here is from genome assembly GCF_015751845.1 of Pseudomonas sp. M2. Classification (NCBI taxonomy): domain Bacteria; kingdom Pseudomonadati; phylum Pseudomonadota; class Gammaproteobacteria; order Pseudomonadales; family Pseudomonadaceae; genus Pseudomonas; species Pseudomonas sp. M2. Next base: position 1,764,900 of record NZ_JADOUD010000001.1, on the reverse strand, counting down.
GATGCTGTCGGTGGCAGGGTTGATGCCGATCATGGCGTCGCCGTTACCGTACAGCAGGCCATCGAGAATGCTGGCGGCAATCCCGGCCGGCTCGTCGGTCGGGTGATTGGGCTGCAAGCGGGTCGACAGGCGCCCGCGCAAGCCCATGGTGCCGCGAAAACGGGTGACTACACGGATCTTCTGCGCCACCAGTACCAGGTCCTGTACGCGCATGACCTTCGATACAGCAGCGGCCATTTCCGGGGTCAGGCCAGGCGCCAGGGCGCGCATGCTGTCCTCGTCGGCTTCGTCACTGAGCAGCCAGTCACGCAGGCCGCCGACGGTGAGGTGGCTGACCGGGGCGAAGGCCTGGGCGTCGTGAGTGTCGATGATCAGGCGGGTAACTTCGTCCTGCTCGTACGGGATGAGCGCTTCGCTGAGGAAGTGGCTGAGCGGAATATTGGCCAGTGCCATCTGCGCCGCCACCCGTTCACCATCGTTGGCGGCAGCAACGCCAGCCAGGTAATCCCCGGAACGTGCGGGGCTGGCTTTGGCCATCACGTCCTTGAGGCTGTCGAAGCGGTAGACCAGGTGGCCTACCGTGTGTACGAAACTTGCCATACAGAATCTCCAGAGTGCCGCGGGCGTGCCCGCGGCAGGTGTCGGCAATCAGTGCAGGGCCTCTTCGGCCTTCTGGATCGCGGCGAATTCCTCTTCCGGTGTACCCGCAACCAAGTGGTGGCGGCTGTAGAACGCAAAGTAGGCAATCAGTACTGCATAGATCACTGCGGCGCCAATCACCACCCGTGGGTCGACCAAAAAGCCTGCGACCACGGCGATGCATGCCAGCACCAGGGCTACGCCCGAGGTGAAGATGCCACCAGGGGTGCGATAGGGGCGTTCCATCTTGGGCCGGCGGATGCGCAGGGTGATGTGCGCGGCCATCATCAGTACATAAGACAGCGTCGCACCGAACACTGCAACCAGGATCAGCAGGTCGCCCTGGCCGGTCAGTGACAGGCCGAAACCGATGATGCCAGGGATGATCAGGGCCAGTACCGGGGCCTTGCTCTTGTTGGTTTCGGACAGCTTGCGCGGCAGGTAGCCGGCGCGGGAAAGGGCGAAGATCTGCCGCGAATAGGCATAGATGATCGAGAAGAAGCTGGCAATCAGACCGGCCAGGCCAACCAGGTTGACGAAGCCGCCCATCCAGGTGGAGCCGCCATACGCCTTGGAAAGTGCTTCTACCAGTGGGTTGCCGGAGGCTTTGAGCGCTTCGGAGCCCGCACCACCCGGGCCTACCACGAGGATCAGCAGGGCAAACGCCAGCAACACCAGCATTGCGCCAATCAGGCCGCGTGGCAGGTCACGTTTCGGGTTCTTGGTTTCCTCGGCCGCCAGCGGCACGCCTTCTACCGCCAGGAAGAACCAGATCGCGTAGGGTATTGCCGCCCACACGCCAACATAACCGAACGGCAGGAAGCTGCTGGCGCCGACCGCGTCGGTCTGGGCGATGTCGAACAGGTTCGCCGCATCAAAATGGGGCACCATGCCCACAAGGAAGACAGCCAGGGCGATGGCGGCGACGGCGGTGATGATGAACATCAGCTTCAGGGCTTCACCGACCCCGAAGATGTGGATGCCGATAAAGACGATGTAGAACGCCAGGTAGATCATCCAGCCGCCAATGCCGAACAGGGACTGGCAGTAGGCACCGATGAACACCGCGATGGCTGCCGGAGCGATGGCGTACTCGATGAGGATCGCCGTGCCTGTCAGAAAGCCGCCCCACGGCCCGAAGGCGCTGCGGGCAAAGCCATAGCCGCCCCCGGCGGTAGGGATCATCGAGGACAGTTCGGCCAGCGAAAAGCACATGCACAGGTACATGGTGGCCATCAGCAGGGTGGCAAGGAACATGCCGCCCCAGCCACCTTGGGCGAGGCCGAAGTTCCAGCCGGCATAGTCGCCGGAGATCACGTAGGCGACGCCCAGGCCCACCAGCAGGACCCAGCCGGCGGCGCCTTTTTTCAGTTCACGTTGCTGGAAATAGTCCGAACCGACCTTTTCGAAATCGACGGAAGCGCCTGCCGGTGCGCCGGAGGATTGATCGCTTGGCATAGTTTCACCTGTTCTTTTTCTTGGTGGCCGGAAGGGTTCCGGCCGATGGTGATGGGTACTGCAGGAAGCGAGCCATGCAAGCTACAAGCCGCAAGCTACAAGCCTCAAGAAAAAGCAGGTTGGCGTTCTATCCGCTTTTTCTTGCAGCTTGCAGCTTGCCGCTGCCGCTTAGAAGAAGCCCAGCGGGTTGATGTCGTAGCTCACCAGCAGGTTCTTGGTCTGCTGATAATGGTCGAGCATCATCTTGTGGGTTTCACGGCCCACGCCGGACTTTTTGTACCCGCCGAACGCGGCGTGCGCCGGGTACAGGTGGTAACAGTTGGTCCATACGCGGCCAGCCTTGATGCCGCGGCCCATGCGGTAGGCGCGGTTGATGTCGCGGGTCCATACACCGGCGCCAAGGCCGAACTCGGTGTCGTTGGCGATGGCCAGTGCCTCGGCTTCGTCCTTGAAGGTGGTGACGCTGACCACCGGGCCGAAGATTTCTTCCTGGAACACGCGCATCTTGTTGTTGCCTTTGAGCAGCGTCGGCTGGATGTAGTAACCGGTCGCCAACGCGCCTTCCAGCTTCTCCACCTTGCCACCGGTCAGCAGTTCGGCGCCTTCATCCTGGGCGATCTGCAGGTACGACAGAATTTTTTCGAACTGCTGTTGCGAAGCCTGGGCGCCGACCATGGTGTCGGTGTCGAGCGGGTCGCCGCGCTTGATCTGCAGCACCTTCTTCATCACCACTTCCATGAACTGCGGGTAGATCGACTCTTGCACCAACGCCCGCGACGGGCAGGTGCATACCTCGCCTTGGTTGAAGAACGCCAGCACCATGCCTTCGGCAGCCTTGTCGATGAAGCTCGGCTCGGCCTGCATGATGTCTTCGAAGTAGACGTTGGGTGATTTGCCGCCCAGTTCGACGGTAGACGGGATGATGTTCTCGGCGGCGCATTTCATGATGTGCGAGCCGACCGGGGTAGAGCCGGTAAAGGCGATCTTGGCGATGCGCTTGCTGGTGGCCAGTGCTTCGCCGGCCTCGCGGCCATAGCCCTGGACTACGTTGAGCACGCCGGGCGGCAGCAGGTCGCCAATCAGCTCTACCAGCACGGTGATGCCCAGCGGGGTCTGCTCGGCCGGTTTGAGCACCACGCAGTTGCCAGCGGCCAGGGCCGGCGCCAGTTTCCAGGCGGCCATCAGGATCGGGAAGTTCCACGGGATGATCTGCCCGACCACGCCCAGTGGCTCATGGATGTGATAGGCCACGGTATTTTCGTTGATCTCGGCGGCACCGCCCTCTTGGGCGCGTATGCAGCCGGCGAAGTAGCGGAAGTGATCGACCGCCAGCGGGATGTCGGCGTTGAGGGTTTCGCGGACCGGCTTGCCGTTGTCCCAGGTTTCGGCGATGGCCAGCACTTCCAGGTTCTGCTCGATGCGGTCGGCGATCTTCAGCAGCACGTTGGAGCGGTCCTGCACCGAGGTGCGGCCCCAGGCATCGGCGGCTGCGTGGGCGGCGTCGAGCGCCTTGTCGATGTCTTCGGCAGTGGAGCGGGGGAATTCAGCGATCAGCTTGCCATTCACCGGGGAGGTGTTGTCGAAATACTGCCCCTTGACCGGAGCTACGAATTCACCACCGATGTAGTTGCCGTAGCGGCTCTTGAAGGAAACCTTCGCGCCTTCGGTACCGGGATGTGCATAACGCATGGTGTGTCTCCTGGTTAATTGTGTTTGTTGAGGAGTTGGAAAGCGTAGAGCAAAGGTTGGGCCAGCGTGGGGAGGGCCATTGGAATCAAGGGTTTGCGCAGTTTCTGGATGAGCCTGCAGAGGGGGTTGTCCCAGAAGTGGCACGGCCTGGGTGACACTTTGTACCGTTTGCGACACGCTTGATTGCGGTGCATTGCAAAGCCCGGGCGGGTGGAGGATGCTGGCAGGACGCTCTATCTGCGGAGAACAAAAACCAATGCAGAGCCACCACCTCAGTCGGCATGCCCAGCAAGTGCATACCGTTGCCCACGGCGAAGCCGGCGGTGCCGGTAGCGACCCGTCGATTGCCCGATCCTGGCTGCGATGCCTGGAGGACTATCATCTTGATCCCGAGGTGCTTGCGGCGCCGGTCGTGCTGGAACACGGCCGCCTGCTCGAAAGCCGTGAGCGCCTGAACCAGGTGCTGAAAATCGCCGACAATGAAATGAACAGCCTGCACCAGCAGCTATCAGGTGCCGGGCACGCGGTACTGCTGACCGATGCGCGCGGTGTCATCCTCAATTGTGTCACCGCACCCAGCGAACGGCGCATTTTCGAGCGTGCAGGGTTGTGGTTGGGCGCTGACTGGAGCGAGGCGCGCGAAGGCACCAACGGCATCGGCACCTGCCTGGTCGAGCGCCAGGCGCTGACCATCCATCAGAACGAACACTTTCGCGGGCGGCACACCGGGCTGACCTGTTCGGCCAGCCCTGTTTTCGACCCGCATGGCGAGCTGCTGGCAGTGCTCGATGTGTCATCGGCGAGGCCGGATGTCTCGCGTCAGAGCCAGTTTCATACCATGGCGCTGGTCAACCTTTCGGCAAAGATGATCGAGAGCTGTTACTTCCTGCGCCACTTCGAGCAGCAATGGTTGCTGCGCTTCCATCTGCAGGCCGAGTCGGTGGGGTTGTTCAGCGAAGGGCTGCTGGCGTTCGACGCCGATGGCCGTGTCTGCGCGGCCAACCAGAGCGCCCTCAACCTGTTGGGCACCGTCCGTGGCGGGGTACTGGGCAAGCCGCTGGAAATGTTTTTTGCCTGTAACCATGATGAGCTCTTCAGCCGCGCCATGCCCAATGGCAGCACGGCCTGGCCGCTGTATACGCGTGATGGTCGCCAGGTATTTGCCAGCTTGCGCGGGCAGGCGAAGGCACCGGTGTGGGCGGTGCCGGCGGGTTTGCCCGAAGCCCGGCCAGAGGCTGCCCCCGGCATTTGTCTGATGGACCCGGCGCTGCAGGGTGATTTCCGGCGTGCGCTGCGGGTGTTCGAGCGTGATGTGCCACTGCTGGTGTCGGGCGAGACCGGTTGTGGCAAGGAAGCCTTCGCCCAGGCAGTGCACCACGCTAGCCAGCGGCGCGGCAAGCCGTTCGTGGCAGTCAACTGCGCCTCGATTCCCGAAAGCCTGATAGAGAGCGAGTTGTTCGGTTACCGCGGCGGCAGTTTTACCGGGGCGCGCAAGGAAGGCATGCGCGGCAAGCTGCTGCAGGCCGATGGCGGCACATTGTTGCTCGACGAGATCGGTGACATGCCGCTGGCGCTGCAGACCCGTCTGCTACGGGTGCTGGAGGAACGTCAGGTGGTGCCGATCGGTGGTGAGCCGCAAGCGGTCGATGTGCGGATCGTCAGTGCTACCCACCGCGACCTGCTTGAGCGGGTGGAGCAGGGCACCTTCCGCGAGGACCTGTATTACCGGCTCAATGGCCTGGAAGTGACGATGCCGGCGGTGCGTGAGCGCAGTGACAAGGCTCAGTTGCTGGATTTCCTGTTGCGACAGGAGGCGCAAGGCCAGGCCATCGAAATCGAGCCAAGCGCCCGCCAGGCGCTGCTGGATTTTGCCTGGCCGGGCAATGTGCGCCAGATGCGCAACGTGCTGCGTACGTTGGTGGCATTGTGTGAGGATTGTCATGTCGCGTTTGCGGATCTGCCCGCAATCGTGCGCAACACTTCCAGCCCTGTAGGAGCGGCCTTGTGTCGCGAAAGGGCCGCCGAGCGGCCCCAGGATTTCGATAGCGCTGCCCAGTTTGCGGGGGCCGCTTCGCAGCCCTTTCGCGACACAAGGCCGCTCCTACAGGCGGAGGGCCAGGCCCTGTTATCCGTACTGGAGGCAAACCGCTGGCACCTGACCCGTGTCGCCGAGCACTTGGGTATCAGCCGCAATACCTTGTATCGCAAACTGCGCAAACACGGCATCGCCAGGGGCGTCTGAGCGAAACAGCGAGTGCGATTTCCCGCGCCCTGGGCTACCCTGCCTCGAAGTTTTGCGAGGTCGACCATGCATATTCATATTCTCGGTATTTGCGGCACTTTCATGGGTTCGCTGGCGGTGCTGGCCAAAGAACTCGGCCACCGTGTGACCGGTTCGGACGCCAACGTCTACCCACCGATGAGCACCCAGCTCCAGGCCCAGGGCATCGAGCTGACCCAAGGCTATGACCCGGCCCAGCTGGACCCGGCGCCGGACCTGGTGGTGATCGGCAACGCCATGTCGCGGGGCAACCCGGCGGTGGAGCATGTGCTCAACAAAGGCCTGCCTTATGTCTCCGGCCCCCAGTGGCTGGCCGACCATGTGCTGCAGGGGCGTTGGGTGCTGGCCGTGGCCGGTACCCACGGCAAGACCACCACCAGCAGCATGCTGGCCTGGGTCCTGGAGCATGCCGGCATGAGCCCCGGCTTCCTGATCGGTGGCGTGCCGCAGAACTTCTCGGTGTCGGCACGCTTGGGCGATACGCCGTTCTTCGTGGTGGAGGCCGACGAATACGACAGCGCGTTCTTCGACAAACGTTCGAAGTTCGTGCACTACCGTCCGCGCACTGCGATTCTCAATAACCTTGAGTTCGACCACGCGGACATCTTCCCGGATCTGGCCTCCATCGAGCGGCAGTTCCATCACTTGGTGCGCACCATTCCGAGCGAAGGCCTGGTGATCCATCCGACCACCGAACAGGCGCTGGAGCGGGTAATCGGCATGGGTTGCTGGACGCCAGTGCAGACCACCGGCGAGGGTGGCCAATGGCAGGCGCGCTTGCTCAGTGCCGACGGCTCGCGCTTCGAAGTGCTGTTCGAGGGGCAAGCGCAAGGCGTTGTGGACTGGGCCCTGACCGGCCAGCACAACGTTGCCAACGCGCTGGCAACATTGGCCGCTGCCCGTCACGTGGGGGTGGTGCCTGCCATGGGCATTGAAGGCCTGAGCGCGTTCAAGAGCGTCAAGCGGCGCATGGAAAAGGTCGCAGAAGTTCAAGGCGTGACCATCTATGATGACTTCGCTCACCATCCGACGGCTATCGCCACCACCCTCGACGGCCTGCGCAAGCGGGTGGGCGAGGCACCGGTGATCGCCATCATCGAGCCTCGTTCCAACTCCATGAAGCTGGGCGCGCACCGTGACGGCCTGCCGGAAAGCGTCAACGATGCCGACCAGGTAGTCTGGTATGCGCCAGCCAACCTGGGCTGGGACCTGGCGGCGACTGCGGCGCAGTGCAAGGTGCCGAGCGTGGTCGCCGACAGCCTCGAAGCGATCATCGAGCGGGTCAAGGGCCAGGCGCGGCCGGGCACACACGTGGTGATCATGAGCAACGGCGGCTTTGGCGGCCTGCATGGCAAGCTGGCCGAGGCCCTGAAGTGAGCGGGCCGGAACGCATCACCCTGGCCATGACCGGCGCCTCCGGCGCGCAGTATGGCTTGCGTCTGCTCGATTGCCTGGTGCGCGAAGACCGTGAGGTGCATTTTCTCATCTCCAAGGCCGCGCAATTGGTGATGTCCACCGAGACTGACGTGCTGCTGCCGCCAAAACCCCAGGCCATGCAGGCCTTTCTGACCGAGTACACCGGTGCTGCCGATGGGCAGATCCGCGTGTATGGCAAGGAGGACTGGATGTCGCCGGTGGCTTCGGGCTCCGGCGCACCGGCGGCCATGGTGGTGGTGCCGTGCTCCACCGGCACCTTGTCGGCCATCGCCACCGGGGCCTGCAACAACCTGATCGAACGTGCCGCCGACGTGACCCTCAAGGAGCGTCGCCAGCTGATCCTGGTGCCGCGCGAGGCGCCATTCTCGACCATCCATCTGGAGAACATGCTCAAGCTCTCGCAGATGGGGGCGGTGATCTTGCCGGCGGCGCCCGGCTTCTATCACCAGCCGCAGACCATCGATGACCTGGTCGACTTCGTCGTGGCGCGCATTCTGAACCTGCTGAACATCCCGCAGGACATGTTGCCGCGCTGGGGGGAGCATCATCTTGGGGCGGATGATTGAAACGCACGTTGCCTGCAATGCTGGCCGTCCTGTTGCTCAACGGCTGTGCCACGGTGCGCACGCTTGATGCCAACAAGCCGGGCGCGCCGGTGGTGTATGCCGGCACCCGGCTGGACTTGTACGTGATCAATGGCGGGTGCTGCCCCAAGGATCATTTCGGGGCTCAGGCGCCGGCGTATCCGCGGCTGGACCTGCCTGGGAGCATGCTGCTCGATACCCTGCTGCTGCCATTATCGTTGCTGACGGCTGCCGGGATCGGCTTCCAGGCCACTGGCGGTCTGTAACGGCCCTGTCGCCGGCTTGCCGGCGACAGGGCCGTTCAGGCGGGCGCTATTTCTTGCCTAATCTACGCAGCTCATCCGACTCGACAACCCTAATCCCGTCCTCTTCCTCCAGCGCCAGGCGCCATAGCGCCCGCGCCAATGTGCAGGCTTCGATGCCCCGATACTTGCCCGGCATCAACCGCGCAAACGGGGAAGCCAGCCGTTCGCCCAAGCGCGGCGCAATGCGCTCACCCAGCAGCAGCGAAGGCCTGACAATCGTCAGTTGCGGCCAATCCTGCGCCTTGAGCGCCTCTTCCATTTCGCCCTTGACCCGGTTGTAGAAGATCGACGACTTGGGATCGGCGCCGATGGCGCTGACCACCAGCAGGTGGCGCGCACCCATCTCCCGTGCACGCTTGCTGAAGGCCACCACCATGTCCAGGTCGACGGCGCGGAACGCCTGCTCGGAGCCGGCCTGCTTCAAGGTAGTGCCCAGGCAGCAGTAAGCGATGTCCACGCGCCCGGCCAGTTGCGGTAGGAACACCGCAGGGTCGCCGACCGGGTTTTCCAGGTGTGGGTGTTCGGCCAGGGGGCGGCGGGTGGGTGCCAGAACGCGGCTGATGGTGGGCTCGTTGAGCAGGCGGTCAAGCAGGTGTTCACCCGTCAGGCCCGTGGCTCCGGCAAGCAGGACATGCTGAGGCGTCAAGTACATGATGTCTCTCCTGTGTTACACACAAGTCTAGTGCGGGGCTGGCCTTTTTTCCTGCCCCTGCGAAGTCGCTTGTGCGGCATTGCGTAAGGCTTTCTCAGCTTGCTGCTGGCGCAAGCGTTGCCAATGTGCCAGTACGGTTGGTGGTGCCCAGATCTGTGGCTCGGAGGCTTCGAAACCTTCCCTCTTCTCCCGTTCGGCAACACTGCTGCGCGCCAGTTCGAACGCTTGTTCGAGGTCGTCGGTCTGGTTCAGCGCCTGGGCAAACAGAGCCTCGCCGAAATAGGTGAAATCGGCCTCTTCCGAGCAGCCGAATGACACCCTGTCCGCCCGTGCGGCAGTCATGATGATCGTCCGCTCATCTTTGAGCGGGGCGATGTAGCCCCCTGAATAGCAGGCGGAGATGACGATCACCTTGTCGCGCTCTTTGAGCGGCGCCAAGGCGCTGGCCAGTTCGTCGGCGGACAGGTCGGCAAGCTGCAGGCGTGGTTGGTCGAATACCAACTGGTGGTCCTGGCTGCCATGGCTGGTCAGGTAGATGAACACCAAGTCTTGCGGGCCAGTGCGCTCGGCCAGTGTGCGGGCGGCGCGGGTAAGGTTTTCGCGGGTTGCCATGGGCCGTGTGGACATCTGGTCGCGGTGGTTGACCAGCGTGATCTGGCCGTGGGCACCGAAGCGCACCTTCAAAAGATTGCTGACGTAGTCGGCCTCGCGCAGAAATACACTCTGCTGGCCGTCACCGGCGACCACCAGGCTATACAGCTCAATGGGCGGCGCGGAGCGCGGTACGCGCGCCAGCGCCTCATCCAGTAGCTTGCCCTGATTGAGCAGGGCCAGTTCCAGCGGGTCGGGGAGCAGTTTGCCGTTGTGGTCGCGAACGCGCACACCATTGACCCAGTAACCGCTTTGCACCTTGCCACTGGCCAGGGTCAGTTTACCCTGGCCCTGGTAGGCGTCGTTTTCGAAGCCGCCGACGTAGTGGCTGCCATCGGGCAGTTGCAGGCTGCCCTGGCCGGCCAGGCGCCAGTCGACGAAGCTGCCCTTGTAGTGGCTGCCATCGCTGCCCAGCATTTCCCCCTCGCCAAGCAGCGAGCCGTCCTTGAACTCGCCGATCCAGACATCACCTTCGGCGTTTTCAAAGCGGCCACGACCTTCCAGGCGGTTGTCCTTGAACTCGCCGATATATTGCTCGCCATCGACGCTGTCGTAGGTGCCGCTGCCCTGCAACAGACCGTCGACGAAGCGGCCACTGAACTGATTGCCGCTGGCATCGCTGCGTACGCCGGCACCATTGGGCTTGCCGCTGGCAAACAGGCCCTGGTAACGGCTGCCGTCCGCCAGTTCGAGCTCACCCGCGCCATGGTACTGATCGTCCTTGAACTGGCCGCGGTAGGTCTGGTCCGCCTGCTTGAGCGTACCTTCGCCGTCGCGACGGCCGTGGCTGAAGGTGCCTGCATAGTGGCTGCCGGGGGTGGTCAGGTCGCCCACGCCCTGGAACAGGCCGGCGGCGAACTGGCCGCGATAGACCTCGCCATTGCTGCCATGCCACTCGCCCTGACCATGCCATTGGCCATCCTTGAAGCCGCCGGCGTACCAGCTGCCGTTGGGATAGTCGATGCGCCCTTCGCCTTGCAGCAAGCCGTCAACCACCTGGCCCCTGTAACGACCGCCATCGGGCAGGCGCGCATCCGGTGGCAACAGCGATTCGCCATCGCCACAGGCAGCGAGCATCAGGGTCAGGGTGAGAGGCAACAGAGCACGCATGGCCGAATCCGGGCAAAAGTTATGCCGAGTATGCCGCACAATGGGGCGGATGAGACAGCCATGGCAGGGGCCGCGTGGCGACCCCCAAAAAACGATCAGACGAAGCAGAGCGAAAGCGGCTCGGCGATATAGGCCGGCTTCTCTTCGCCTTCGATCTCCAGTGTCGCGGTAGCCTTGAGCAACCACTGCCCAGGTTTCTTCTCGGTCACCTCACCCAGGTCCACCTTCAGGCGCACCTTGCTGCCGACTTTCACCGGCTGAATGAAACGCACACTGTCGAGCCCGTAATTGACCACCATCTTCAGGCCTTCAGGCAGCACCAGTATGTCTTCCATCAGCTTTGGAATCAGCGACAAGGTCAGGAAGCCATGGGCAATGGTGCAGCCAAAGGGTGTCTTGGCCGCTTTGTCAGGGTCGACATGGATGAATTGAAAATCGCCCGTGGCCTCAGCGAACAGGTTGATGCGTTGCTGGTCGATCTTCAGCCAGTCGGAACGTCCCAGTTCCTTTCCAACGTACTGCGAAAGCTCGGTAACCGGTACATAGGGCATCGCGACTCTCCAGGTTGTCATTTGGTACGAGTGTGCAAGATCAGCACGGCGAACAATTACAGTCAAGTTGCCAGCATCAGGGCGAATATCCGCCCATAGCCTTGCGCGTGCTTATAATGGCCGGCATGGCCGAAAGGAGATCCTTATGCTGTTGCGTGGTTTGACCTGGCTGGTGCTGTTCCAGCTGCTGGGTACGGCGCTCAATCATCTGTTGGTGCCGATACTGCCCGGGCCGATCATCGGCCTTTTGCTTTTGTTGTCGTTCCTCATGGCCCGCGGTGAGGTCGGCAAGCCGTTGAACGAGGCGGCGAGCAGTCTGTTGCGTTACCTGCCGCTACTGTTGGTGCCGCCAGCAGTGGGTGTGATGGTGTATGCCAAGGATATCGCTGCAGACTTTTGGGCCATCGCCGGCGCGCTTCTGATCTCCTGCCTGGCCACCTTGGTCTTTGTCGGTGTATTGATGCAGAAACTCATGCATCGCCAGGGCAAGCGCGGGGAGCAGCCATGATCCTCGATTGGCAGGGCGCGCTCGATGCGGTTGTCCACCATCCGCTGTTTGGCATTGGTATTACGCTGGGTGCCTATCAGGTGGTGCTGGCAGCTTACGAGAAAACCCGCTGGATCTTCCTGCAGCCAGTACTGGTGTCGATGGTCATGGTGATCGGTGTGTTGCTGGTCTGTGGTATCGACTACCGTGAGTACCGCAAGAGCACCGAGATCATGAACATCCTGCTGGGGCCGGCCACGGTGGCCTTGGCCGTGCCGCTCTACCTCAACCTGCGGCGTATCCGTCAGCTGTTCTGGCCGACATTTACTACGCTGGTAATCGGAGGCCTGTTCGCCACGCTCTGCTGCCTGTTGCTGGGCTGGTGGTTCGGCGCCGAACACATGATCCTGATGACCATGGCGCCGAAGTCGGTGACCTCACCGATTGCCATGCTTGTGGCCGAGCAAATTGGTGGTGTGGCGGCCCTGGCGGCGGTCTTCGTGTTGATCACCGGGGTGATCGGGGCCATTTTCGGCCCTGCGCTGTTGAGCCGTTTTGGTGTGCATAGCCCCGAGGCGCGCGGCATGTCCCTGGGCGTGACCGCGCATGCCGTGGGTACCTCGGTGGCCTTGCAGGAAAGTGACGAGTGCGGCGCGTTTGCCGCACTGGCGATGAGCCTGATGGGGGTGGCCACGGCGGTGTTCCTGCCGTTGGCGGTCAGCCTGGTGGCTTGAGGAGTTGTGATGACGCTACCGCTGTTTCCCCTCAATACTGTGTTGTTTCCCGGTTGCCTGCTGGATTTGCAGATATTCGAAGCCCGCTACCTGGACATGATTGGCCGCTGCATGAAGCAGGGCACAGGCTTTGGTGTGGTGTGCATCGTCGAAGGCGAGCAGGTCGGCAAGGCGCCGCCTGTGGTTGCATCGATCGGGTGCGAGGCGCTGATCCGTGATTTTGTCCAGCAGGACAACGGCTTGCTGGGTATCCGTGTGGAAGGTGTGCGGCGCTTCGAGCTGGGTCAGACCGAGGTGCAGAAAGACCAGTTGCTGCTGGGCGAGGTGCATTGGCTGGCGGAGCAGGCGGACAGCCCGCTGACCGATCAGGACGATGACCTGCTGGCCCTGCTGGTGGCGTTGGGTGAGCACCCGATGGTCGAGGCGCTGGACATGCCCCGTGACGTCGCGGGGCGCCAGGCACTGGCCAACCAGCTGGCTTATCTGCTGCCGTTCATGGAAGAGGACAAGCTGGACTTGCTGGCGATCGACTCGCCGTCGCAGCGGCTGGCGGAAATCCAGAGGCTGCTGGAGCGGATTCAGGGTGAGTTGTTTGCCTGATAGAGGGTGGTTGCCTTTATGGCCCTATCGCCGGCAAGCCTGCTTGCCGGCGATAGGGCTGTACAGCCAGCGTCAATATTGGTAACGCTCCAGGGCCAACGGCAAGGCATACAGGGCAAAGAAAGCCAGTAATGCGATACACGCCGGTAGTACCAGCCACCATACCCGTTGTGGCAATGCATTGAGCGGCTGGCGATATTGCACCAGCGTCAGGCTGAGCGCGCAGACGCAGCAGGCCAGCAAGGCTCCGGCCAGGATGTCGGTCGGCCAATGCGCTCCCAGGTAAACGCGCGACAGGGCAATCGCCAGCGCCGGAATGCACCCCAGCATCACCCAGGTCAGGCGCATGCGTGGCGGCTGGCCACGCCCTGCCAGCACCGCCATCACCAGGAAGAACGCAAACGAGGCCGAGCTATGCCCGCTGGGCATGCTGTAACTGGTCAAGGGGTCGGTCAGCACCTCCGGTCGCGCCCGGGCGAACAGCCATTTCAGCGAGCCATTGGCAATTGCCGTACCCATCAAGGCGCCACCGGCGAACAGTGCATGCCGCCATTGTCGGGCGAGCAGCAGCAGGCCGGTGAGCAGCCCGCCCAGGAACAGCTGGGTGCGGAAATCGCCCAGGCGGGTTACCAGCACCATGGTGCCGTCCAAGGCTTGGCTGCGATGCTCCTGCACCAGGGTCATCACGCCCTGGTCGAACTCGTGAAAATACGGCCATCCCAGAAACACCCCGGCCAATGCCAGAAAGCTCAAGCCGGCGATCAGCCGCGTCCCGTGGCGCTGGTCGCGTACGCTGCTGTTCAGGCTCAGCCCGATCAGCACCGCCAGGGCGCCGGCGATGATGCCTGCATCCAGCCAGAACCCTTCCGGCAAGGGCAGGCGCATGGCCGCCCCGGTAGCCCAGCCCGGCAACAGGTAGGCGACCGACCAGCCGGCACCGGCCAGCACGCTGACCGCGATGAAGCGCGGCAACGGCATGTCAAACATGCCCGCGACCATCGGCAGCATCGGCCGCAGCGGGCCGATGAAACGGCCAACCAGCAAGCTGGCGATGCCGTAGCGCTGGAAGTAGGTTTCAGCGCTGCCGATCCATTCCGGGTGGTGGCGCAACAGGGGTAGGCGGCGGATGTTCTGGTGGAAGTACTTGCCTATCGTGTAAGACAGGGCGTCACCGAGCAGGCCGCCGAGGAACCCCAGCAGCAATGTTTCGCCCAGGCTGAAGGTGCCGCTGCCGGCCAATACCGCGACGGCAAACAGCAGTACCGTACCAGGTACGATGATGCCGGCGATGGCCAGGCATTCGATGCAGGCCACCAGAAAAATTGCCACGCCAAGCCACTGCGGGTTGGCGCTGAGCCAGCCTGTCAGGCTGTCGAGCCATTGGCCCATGTTTCAGCTTCCTTGTTTGAGAATGAAAAAGTCTTGCCCTTCGACTTGCCCCCGGCGCAGCGGGTTCCGGGTGCAGAAGCGGGCGTATTCGGCGTCGATGAAACGGTACGGCAGGTGCTCATCGCGGCCATGGGGGATACCCAGGCGCGCGGCCTGGACCACTTTGGGCACGGTGATGGCACAATCCTCGACGTACAGGCGTTCAGGGTCGAAGCGCTGGCCATCCCACTGCGCTACCTTCAAGCCCAAGGCCCGGCAGAGCAGGGTCTGGCCGGCGCACAGGCGTTCGGCTGGGCGCAGCTTGCCGCTGGCGTCGGGGTTGTTCAACTGCATTTGCGCCAGGCTGTTGGCACCGGAAAGGGCGTCCACCCAGGGGTAGGCCGACTTTATGAGCACTGCATTGCCTGGGCCGTGTGCGCTGAAGTTGAGCGAGTCACCTCCGCGGGCGTAATACATGTAGATATGCCCGCCATCGAGAAACAGCGCCCTGCGCTTTTCTGTGTAGCCAAGCGAGGCATGGCTGCCCTTGTCAGTCAGGTAATAGGCCTCGGTTTCGATGATCCGTGCGGCCAGCCACAGGTCGCCATGCCGATGGCGGATGACCTTGCCCAGCAGGGCTTTGGCCAGGGTCTGGGCGTCTCGGTCGAAGAAGCTGTCGGGCAAGGCGCGGGCAGGGCAGGGGGTCGTGTCTGGCATGCTGGCGGTTCGTCGTGGTCAGGCGCGGATGATAGCAACGATTGGCTTAATCGAGGCTGAACCAAGACAGTTCGATAAGGCCGGTTACATCTTTCCTACAGATTCTTGTCTGCCATTTTCTACCATCCGCCACCCGCCGCTGGGCGTATACCTGCGCGGCAGTTATAATCAGCCGATTTCCCCTTCGCCAAGACACCGAACCCATGACTGAGTCCGTTCTTGACTACATGACCCGTTTGGGTCGCGCCGCTCGCCAGGCCTCCCGGGTGATCGCCCGCGCCAGCACTGCGCAGAAGAACCGCGCCCTGCAGGCTGCTGCCGATGCACTGGACGCCGCGCGTGCCGAGCTTACCGCAGCCAACGAACAGGACCTGGCCGCCGGCCGTGCCAACGGTCTGGAGCCTGCCCTGCTCGACCGCCTGGCCCTGACTCCTGCGCGTATCGACGGCATGATCACCGGCCTGCGCCAGGTGGCCAGCCTGGCAGACCCGGTCGGCGCCATCCGCGACATGAGCTATCGCCCGTCGGGTATTCAGGTCGGCAAGATGCGCGTGCCGCTGGGGGTGATCGGGATCATCTACGAATCGCGCCCGAACGTGACCATCGATGCCGCCAGCCTGTGCCTGAAGTCAGGCAACGCCACCATCCTGCGCGGCGGCTCCGAGGCCATTCACTCCAACCGCGCCATCGCCACGTGCATTCAGCGTGGCCTTGCCGAGGCCGGCCTGCCGGCCGCCGTGGTTCAGGTGGTCGAGACCACCGACCGTGAGGCGGTTGGCGCGCTGATCAGCATGCCTGAGTTTGTCGATGTCATCGTCCCGCGGGGCGGCCGTGGCCTGATCGAACGCATCAGCCGCGATGCCCGTGTGCCGGTCATCAAGCACCTGGACGGCATCTGTCACGTCTATGTTGCCGAGCACGCGGACCTGGACAAGGCCTTGCGCGTTGCTTTCAACGCCAAGACTTACCGTTACGGTATTTGCGGTGCGATGGAAACCCTGCTGGTCGACCAGCGTGTGGCTGAAGGTTTCCTGCCGGAAATGGCCCGCCGTTTCCAGGAAAAGGGCGTCGAACTGCGCGGGTGCGAGCGTACCCGTGCGCTGATCGAGGCCAAGCCGGCCAGCGAAGACGATTGGCTCACCGAGTACCTCGACGCCATCCTGTCGATTCGTGTGGTCGATGGCCTGGACCAGGCCATCGAGCACATCAACCACTATGGCTCGCATCACACCGATTCGATCATTACCGAACACCAGGGCCAGGCCCGTCAGTTCATGGCCGAGGTGGACTCGGCATCGGTGATGCTCAACACCCCGACCTGCTTCGCCGACGGCTTCGAGTATGGCCTGGGCGCGGAAATCGGTATTTCCACCGACAAGCTGCACGCCCGCGGCCCGGTCGGCCTGGAAGGCCTGACCTGCGAGAAGTACGTAGTGATCGGCGATGGCCAACTGCGCGGCCAGGAGTCCTGCTGAGTTGAGCAAGGCCCAGGCAGTCCGGCGCATCGGCATTCTTGGCGGTACTTTCGACCCCGTGCACATCGGCCACCTGCGCAGCGCGCTTGAGGTCGCCGAGTTCATGGGGCTGGAAGAGATGCGCCTGTTGCCCAATGCCCGGCCGCCACACCGCGACACCCCGCAGGTGGCGGCCGAAGATCGCCTGGCGATGGTGCGTGGGGCCGTGCAAGGCGTCGAACGCCTGAGCGTGGATGCCCGCGAGCTTGAGCGCGACAAACCGTCCTACACCATCGATACGCTGGAGTCGGTCCGCGCCGAACTGGGCGCTGCTGACCAGCTGTTTCTGGTGTTGGGCTGGGATGCCTTCTGCGGCTTGCCTGGCTGGCACCGCTGGGAAGAACTGCTGCAACACTGTCACATCCTGGTGCTGCAACGCCCGGATGCCGACGTTGAACCCCCTGACGAGCTGCGCAACCTGTTGGCCGCGCGCTCCGAGAGCGATCCCACCGCCATGTCCGGCCCGGCGGGTAGTATTTCGTTCGTCTGGCAGACACCGCTTGCGGTGTCGGCTACACAGATCCGACAGCTGCTGGCCAGCGGCAGGTCGGTGAGGTTCCTGGTGCCGGACGCCGTACTGGCCTACATCGAGGCGCATGAACTGTATCGTGCGCCTAACTGACGGTGCCCTGTGGGCGCCTCATCCAACGAGTTGAACGAGTTTTATATGAGCAAGCAGAAAATCAATGGCGAAGAACTGGTCAAGCTGACCATCAGCGCGCTGGAAGACGTCAAGGCCCAGGATATCCAGGTCATCGACGTTCGCGAGAAGCACAGCCTGACCGACTACATGATCATTGCCACCGGTACCTCCAATCGCCAGATCAACGCGATGCTGGAAAAGGTCCGTGAAGCGGTCAAGAAAGAGGGTGCGCAGCCGCTGGGCGAAGAAGGCAAGGGCGACAGCGACTGGGTACTGCTGGACCTGAACGACGTCATCGTGCACATGATGACCGCCGCTGCCCGCCAGTTCTACGACCTGGAACGCCTGTGGCTGGGTGCCGAGCAGAGCCGCGCCGCCGATGCCAAGCACCACAGCCCGGAAAACGCCAGCGACTACTTCACCGACAAGCTCAAAGACCGGGAATAAGGAAGCGTCGTGCGTCTGCGCCTGATCGCGGTCGGCTCGCGCATGCCCAAGTGGGTCGAGGAAGGCTGGCATGAATATGCCAAGCGCCTGCCCCAGGAGCTGTCGCTGGAGCTGGTGGAAATTCCGCTGAACACCCGTGGCAAGAATGCCGACGTCGCCCGCCTGATTCGTCAGGAGGGTGAGGCCATGCTGAGCAAGGTTCAGCCCGGGGAACGCATCGTCACCCTCGAGGTCCATGGCAAGCCCTGGAGTACCGAGCAATTGGCGACCGAGCTGGACCGCTGGCGGCTGGATTCGCGCACGGTGAATTTGATGGTGGGCGGCCCGGAAGGGCTGGCGCCTGAGGTTTGTGCGCGCGCCGAGCAACGCTGGTCGCTGTCGCCGCTGACCCTGCCGCACCCGTTGGTAAGGATACTCATCGGCGAGCAGATCTACCGCGCCTGGACCGTGTTGTCCGGGCACCCTTACCACAAATGAGCCTGTAAGCAGTCCGATGTCGCAGCCGATCCGCCTCAAGGACCACGAGAAAGACGCCCGCCTGGTGCGTAACCGCGTCGTGGTCGGCGCCGTCGCGATCATGCTGCTTGTCTGCGTGTTGATCGCACGCCTGTACTACCTGCAGATCATCCAGTACGACTACCACTCCACGTTGTCAGAGAACAATCGGGTGCACGTGCAGCCGATCCCGCCGACGCGCGGGCTGATCTTCGACCGCAATGGGGTGATCATCGCCGATAACCGGCCGAGCTTCAGCCTGTCCATGACCCGTGAACGTGCGGGTAACTGGCAGGAAGTGCTGGACAATATCGTGGAAGTGCTGGAGCTGACGCCGGACGATCGTGCGCTTTTCGAAAAACGCATGAGGCAGGGGCGAAGGCCGTTCGAGCCAGTGCCGATCCTGTTCGAGCTGAACGAAGAGCAGATCGCCCGCGTGGCGGTCAACCAGTTCCGTTTGCCTGGCGTCGAAGTGGTCGCCCAGTTGGTGCGGCATTACCCGCAAGGTGCGCATTTCGCCCATTCGGTAGGGTATGTCGGGCGGATCAACGAGAAAGAGCTCAAAAGCCTAGATCCTGTGAACTACAGCGGCACCCACCATATCGGCAAGACCGGTATCGAGCGCTTCTACGAAGCCGACCTGCACGGCCAGGTCGGTTACGAGGAAGTCGAGACCAACGCTCGCGGGCGCGTGCTGCGGGTCCTCAAGCGTACCGACCCGAAACCTGGCAAGGACATCGTGCTGAGCCTGGACATCAAGTTGCAGGAAGCTGCCGAAGCGGCCCTGGGTGGGCGCCGCGGTGCGGTGGTAGCGCTCGACCCGCGCAACGGCGAAGTGCTGGCGATGGTCAGCCAGCCGAGTTTCGACCCCAACCTGTTCGTCACCGGCATCAGTTTCAAGGCCTACGCCGAGTTGCGCGACTCGATCGACCGGCCGCTGTTCAACCGCGTGCTGCGCGGCTTGTACCCGCCGGGTTCGACCATCAAGCCGGCGGTTGCCATCGCCGGCCTCGACAGTGGTGTGGTCAACGCCGGCAGTCGTGTGTTCGACCCGGGGTATTACCAACTGCCCAACTACGATCACAAATACCGTAACTGGAACCGCAGTGGTGATGGCTGGGTCGACCTGGATACCGCAATCATGCGTTCCAATGACACCTATTTCTACGATCTTGCCCACAAGATGGGTATCGATCGGCTGTCCATCTACATGAACAAGTTCGGCATCGGCCAGAAAGTTGCCCTGGACATGTTCGAGGAGTCGGCCGGGCTGATGCCGTCGCGTGAATGGAAGCGCGCCACCCGCCGCCAAGCCTGGTTCCCCGGTGAAACCCTTATTCTGGGCATCGGCCAGGGCTACATGCAGGCAACACCGCTGCAACTGGCCCAGGCCACCGCGCTGATCGCCAACAAAGGCGTTTGGAACCGCCCGCACCTGGCCAAGACCATCGAAGGCCAGCCGCCCGTGGACCCGAACCCGATGGAAAACATCATCCTGCGTGACAAGTCCGACTGGGCCAAGGTCACCCACGGCATGGAGCAGGTGATGCACAACGCCCGCGGTACCGCACGCAAGGCTGCGGCCGGTGCCCAGTACCGCATTGCCGGCAAGAGCGGTACCGCGCAGGTGGTAGCGATCAAGCAGGGCGAGAAATACGACCGCAACAAAATTCAGGAGCGCCACCGCGACCATGCGTTGTTCGTCGCCTTCGCCCCGGCCGACGATCCGAAGATCGTGGTTTCGGTGATGGTCGAGAACGGCGAGTCCGGCTCCGGTGTAGCCGCACCCGTTGTGCGGCAGATCATGGACGCCTGGCTGCTCGACGAGAACGGTCGGCTCAAGCCTGAGTTCGCTCCTGCCACTGTCGCCCAGGAAACGGCCCCGTGAAGAACAATTTCGATCGCATGCTCTCCAGCGAGGACGTGATGCGTCGACGCGCCAGCTTCCTGCAGCGCATCCACATCGACGGCCCCTTGCTGGTCATCCTGCTGACCCTCGCCGCCGGCAGTCTGTTCGTGCTCTATTCTGCCAGCGGCAAGAACTGGGATTTGCTACTTAAGCAGGCCACTTCATTCGGTATCGGGCTGGTGTCGATGTTCGTCATCGCTCAGCTTGAACCCCGCTTCATGGCGCGCTGGGTGCCTCTTGCCTATCTCACTGGGGTGCTGCTGCTGGTCGTGGTGGACGTCATGGGCCATAACGCCATGGGTGCCACGCGCTGGATCAACATACCCGGGGTAATACGCTTCCAGCCCTCGGAGTTCATGAAGATCATCATGCCGGCGACCATCGCCTGGTACCTGTCCAAACGCACCTTGCCGCCTCATTTGAAACACGTGGCCATCAGCCTGGTGCTGATTGGCGTGCCGTTCATCCTCATCGTCCGCCAGCCGGACCTAGGTACGGCGTTGCTGATCCTTGCCTCCGGCGCCTTCGTGCTGTTCATGGGCGGCCTGCGCTGGCGCTGGATCCTCAGCGTGCTGACGGCGGCCGTGCCTGTGGCGGTGGCCATGTGGTTCTTCGTCATGCACGACTACCAGAAACAGCGTGTGCTGACGTTCCTCGACCCTGAAAGCGACCCGCTGGGCACCGGCTGGAACATCATCCAGTCCAAAGCGGCCATTGGCTCGGGTGGCGTGTTCGGCAAGGGCTGGCTGCTGGGCACCCAGTCGCACCTGGACTTCCTTCCCGAGAGCCATACCGACTTCATCATCGCCGTGCTCGGCGAGGAGTTCGGCCTGGTCGGCATCTGCCTGCTGCTGATCGTCTACCTCTTGCTGATCGGTCGTGGGCTGATGATCACGGCTCAGGCGCAGACCTTGTTCGGCAAGCTGCTTGCAGGCAGCCTGACCATGACCTTCTTTGTATATGTATTCGTCAATATCGGTATGGTCAGCGGCCTATTGCCCGTGGTGGGCGTGCCGCTGCCCTTCATTAGTTATGGCGGAACTTCGTTGGTGACGCTGCTGTCAGCGTTTGGCGTTCTCATGTCGATCCATACGCACCGTAAATGGATCGCACAGGTTTGAAAAAGGTGAAGAATTTCATGCAAGCAGTGCGTAACTGGGCTGCCCGTTTTGCGCCGTGGTTCGGCGCGGTGGGCCTGTTCGCCGCTGTCCAGCAGGCGCATGCCGGCGATTATGACGGCTCGCCTCAGGTGGCCGAATTCGTCGGTGAGATGAGCCGCGACTATGGCTTTGCCAGCGAGCAGTTGATGGGCGTGTTCCGCGAGGTTCAGCGCAAGCAATCGATCCTGGACGCCATATCGCGGCCGGCCGAGCGGGTAAAACCGTGGAAGGATTACCGACCGATGTTCATCACCGACGCGCGCATCGCCCGCGGTGTGGACTTCTGGCGCCAGCATGAAGCGGTGCTGGCCCGGGCGGAGCAGGAGTACGGCGTACCGGCGCAGTACATCGTCGCGATCATCGGTGTGGAAACCTTTTTTGGCCGCAACACTGGCAACTACCGTGTGATCGATGCCTTGTCGACCCTGGGCTTCGATTACCCGCCGCGCGCCGAGTTCTTCCGCAAGGAGCTGCGTGAATACCTGCTGCTGTCGCGCGAAGAGCAGCTCGACCCGCTGACCCTCAAAGGTTCATACGCCGGTGCCATGGGCCTGCCGCAGTTCATGCCGAGCAGCTTTCGCAACTACGCGGTGGACTTCGATGGCGATGGCCACATCAATATCTGGAACAACCCTGACGATGCCATCGGCAGTGTCGCCAGCTACTTCAAAGAGCACGGCTGGGTGGCTGGGCAGGGCGTGGTCAGTCGTGCCCAGGTCAGTGGTGCGCGGGCAGACGACGGCCTGACCACGGGTATCGAGCCGGTGAAAACGGTCGCAGAGTTGCAGGCGCTTGGCTGGTCGAGTCATGATGCGTTGCGCGGTGATCTGCCAGTCACCGCCTTCCGTCTGGAAGGCGCAAACGGGCCTGAATACTGGTTGGGCCTGAAGAATTTCTACGCGATCACTCGCTACAACCGCAGCGTGATGTATGCCATGGCGGTGCATCAGCTTTCGGAACAGCTGGTCCAAGCACGGGGCGTCAAGTAATGCGCGCAATGATTTCTGCCAATACCTTCAAGTTGCTGGCCTGCATGGCCGTCGGCATGCTGCTGGTCAGTTGCTCCTCCAGCCGGCCGGCCCCCCAGAAAAGCGGCAATACCGTTCGTGCGCAGCCTGGCCTGGATATCAACCGTGCCCACAAGGACGGTGCGCCGTGGTGGGACGTGGATGTGAACAAGATCCCGGACGCGACGCCGACCGTGCACACTGGCAACTACAAGGCCAACCCTTACACGGTGCTGGGCAAGACCTACTACCCCATGCAGGACTCGCGCAACTACCGTGCCGAAGGCACCGCCTCCTGGTACGGCACCAAGTTCCACGGGCAGAACACCGCCAACGGTGAGCTGTACGACCTGTATGGCATGAGCGCAGCGCACAAGACCCTGCCGCTGCCGGCCTACGTGCGGGTGACCAACCTCGCCAACGGGCGCAGTGTGATCCTGCGGGTCAATGACCGCGGCCCGTTCTACTCCGACCGCATCATCGACCTGTCCTATGCCGCAGCCAAGAAGCTCGGCTATGCCGAGAGCGGCACCGCGCATGTGCGGGTCGAAGGTATCGATCCCCAGCAATGGTGGGCTCAGCGTGGCCAGCAGCCGCCGTTGATGCTCAAGGAGCCTAAGGCCACCCAGCCTCAGGCGATTGCGGCCAGCACCGGGCGTGTCGAGCAATGGTCGCCGCCGGCGCAGCAACACGCAGCGCCCGTAGTGCCAGTGCAAGTGGGTGGCAACAATGTGCCGGCAGGCAACGGTGGCAGCTTCCTGCAGGTGGGCGCGTTTGCCAACCCGGACGCCGCCGAGCTGTTGCGTTCGAAGCTGAGCACCATGGTCAGCGCACCGGTGTTCATCAGCTCCATCGTGCGCAACCAGCAGACCCTGCACCGCGTGCGCCTGGGGCCGATCAGCAGCCAGGGCGAAATCCAGCAGGCGCAGGACAGCATTCGCCTGGCGAACCTTGGCCAGGCCAAGCTGGTCACAGACTGACGGCAGCGGCAAGCGGCAAGCTTCAAGAAGAAGCCAAGGTGCGCGTCGCCTTGTCTTGCAGCTTGAGGCTTGAGCCTCTAGCTGTCTGTTTTGTCATGAATTGACGGGCGCGGCCATGTACAATGTCCGCTTTTGCCCGCAGCGACATAAAGCCGCACTTCCTGGGCTCGGCCCTGAGCCGCAAAAACTAGACTGACTGGCGCTGGGCACACGATGTGGCCCAGGGAACATCTCAGACCATTAGCGATTTTCGAGAGACGGATGAACATCACCAACCTTGCCAAACGACTTTGCCTGCCCGTACTGCTGATGATCACGCCTGCTGCCTTTGCGGCAGAGCAGATGATGCCGGCACCACCGCAACTGGCAGCCAAGTCCTACGTACTCATGGACGCGTCCAGCGGCAATGTGCTGGTCGAGAACAACGGTGACGAGCGCCTGCCGCCGGCCAGCCTGACCAAGCTGATGACCGCCTACATCGCCACCCTGGACATCCGCCGTGGCCAGATCGGCGAGAACGATCCGGTCACCGTCAGCGAGAATGCCTGGCGCACCGGTGGTTCGCGCATGTTCATCAAGGTCGGTAGCCAGGTCACCGTCAGTGACCTGCTGCATGGCATCATCATCCAGTCGGGCAACGATGCATCGGTCGCCTTGGCCGAGCACATCGCTGGCAGCGAAGATGCCTTTGCCGACATGATGAACAAGACTGCCGCCGACCTGGGTCTGTCCAACAGCCACTTCATGAACCCGACCGGTCTGCCGCACCCGGACCACTACTCCTCGGCCCATGACATGGCTACCCTGGCGCGCGCGATCATCAACGTCGACCCGGCCCACTACGCGATCTACTCGCAGAAAGAGTTCTTCTGGAACAACATCAAGCAGCCAAACCGCAACCTGCTGCTGTGGCGTGACAAGACAGTCGATGGCCTGAAGACCGGCCACACCGAAGAAGCCGGCTACTGCATGGTGGCCTCGGCTGTACGCGACGGCCAGCGCTTGATCGCGGTGGTGTTCGGCACCAACAGCGAGCAGTCCCGTGCTGCCGAAACCCAGAAGCTGCTGACCTATGGCTTCCGCTTCTTCGAAACCCAGACCTTCTATCAGAAGGGCACCGAACTGACCCAGGCCCCGGTCTGGAAAGGCGCCACCAGCATCGTCAAGGCCGGCCTGGCCGACGACCTGACCCTGACCATGCCCAAAGGCCAGATGAAGCGCCTCCAGGCGTCGATGACCATGAACCCGCAGCTCACCGCACCGATCGCCAAAGGTGACGTGATCGGTAAAGTGGAAGTCAAACTGGACGAGAACGTGGTTCACAGCGCCGACCTGATCGCCCTCGATGGCGTAGAGGAAGGTGGTTTCATCCGTCGTATGTGGGATAGCATCCGTCTATTCTTCTACGGGTTGTTCAACTGATACGTGACCTGCACGCCCCCGTAATCCTGCGGGGGCGTTGTTGTTGCCACGGCTTACGAGGCCGTTTCCGCCATGAGCGAACCTGACGTCAAGTCGCACAAGATCGAATTCCCCTGCGCCGATTACCCGATCAAGGTCATCGGCGATACCGTTGTCGGCTTCAAGGACATGGTGATCGAGGTCCTGAGCAAGCATGCCAAGGTCGACCTCGCCACTTTGGCCGAACGCCAGAGCAAGGAAGGCAAGTACACCACGGTGCAGTTGCACATCGTTGCCGAGAGCGAAAATCAGCTGCACGATATAAACAGCGCCCTGCGTGCCACCGGCATCGTGAAAATGGTGCTCTGATGTCCCTTTGTCTCGGTTTTCGCGAGCTTGGCCTGCAGCCCTATGAACCGGTGCTGGAAGCCATGCGTCGCTTCACCGAGCAGCGTAGCCCGGACAGCCAGGATGAAATCTGGCTGGTAGAGCACCCCGCGGTTTTCACCCAGGGCCAGGCCGGCAAGGCCGAGCACCTGCTGGTACCGGGCGATATTCCGGTGGTGCAGACCGATCGGGGTGGCCAGGTGACCTACCACGGCCCCGGGCAACTGGTTGCCTACCTGCTGCTGGACGTGCGCCGCCTTGGCTTTGGTGTGCGCGAACTGGTCAGCCGCATCGAACAGACGCTGATCGAGCTGCTTGCCAGTTACGGTGTCAGCGCTGCGGCCAAGCCCGATGCGCCGGGTGTCTATGTCGACGGAGCGAAAATCGCCTCCCTCGGCCTGCGAATCCGCAATGGCCGTTCTTTTCACGGCCTTGCTCTGAACGTGGACATGGACCTTGCGCCATTCCGCCGAATCAACCCCTGCGGGTATGCGGGGCTGGCCATGACCCAGCTGCGTGACCTGGCAGGCCCGATCGAACTCGACGAGGTCAGGACAAGGCTGCGCGGACAGCTGGTCAAGCACCTCGACTATGCTGAGCAGACGACCCTGACGGGCGGAATCGACTGAATATGACAACTGTGCAAGAAGCCGTGCCGAACCTGATACCTACCCAGGATGCCACCCCGCGCCCAGCGCCGAAGAAGGTGGAAGCTGGGGTCAAGCTGCGTGGTGCCGACAAGGTGGCGCGCATTCCGGTGAAGATCATCCCTACCGATGAGCTGCCCAAGAAACCCGACTGGATCCGCGTGCGCATCCCGGTTTCCCCTGAGGTAGACCGCATCAAGCAACTGCTGCGCAAGCACAAGCTGCACAGCGTGTGCGAAGAAGCTTCCTGCCCGAACCTGGGTGAGTGCTTCTCCGGTGGTACCGCCACCTTCATGATCATGGGCGACATCTGCACCCGTCGCTGCCCGTTCTGCGATGTCGGCCACGGCCGGCCGAAACCGCTGGATGTGGACGAGCCGAAAAACCTGGCTGTTGCCATCGCCGACCTGCGCCTGAAGTACGTAGTGATCACCTCGGTGGACCGCGACGACCTGCGCGACGGTGGTGCCCAGCACTTCGCCGACTGCATCCGCGAGATCCGCGCGCTGTCGCCGGGCGTACAG
This sequence comes from Pseudomonas sp. M2, assembly GCF_015751845.1. Classification (NCBI taxonomy): domain Bacteria; kingdom Pseudomonadati; phylum Pseudomonadota; class Gammaproteobacteria; order Pseudomonadales; family Pseudomonadaceae; genus Pseudomonas; species Pseudomonas sp. M2. The sequence goes on along the minus strand of NZ_JADOUD010000001.1, from coordinate 1,738,523 downwards.
CTGGAAACCCTGGTGCCGGATTACCGTGGCCGGATGGATGTGGCCCTGGAAATTACCGCGCAAGAGCCGCCGGATGTTTTCAACCACAATCTCGAAACCGTACCGCGCCTGTACAAGGCCGCACGTCCCGGTTCGGACTACGACTGGTCGCTGGACCTGCTGCAGAAGTTCAAGCAGATGGTGCCGCACGTACCGACCAAGTCTGGCCTGATGCTCGGCCTGGGCGAGACGGACGAAGAAGTGATCGAAGTGATGCACCGCATGCGTGAGCATGACATCGACATGCTCACCCTCGGGCAGTACCTGCAGCCTTCGCGCAGCCACCTGCCAGTGCAGCGTTTCGTGCACCCCGACACCTTCGCCTGGTTTGCCGAGGAAGGCTACAAGATGGGCTTCAAGAACGTCGCATCGGGCCCGTTGGTGCGTTCGTCCTACCATGCCGACCAGCAGGCTCACGAAGCCAAGATCAAGCTCTGATCCTGGTTTGAGCCGTACATGCCGATGCACGCCGAAAGGCGGCATCGGCATTTTTGTTTTTGTGCCCAGCGCTGCAAGGAGTTGCGATGAATTGCGCCGAAATGTTTGAACACCGCCTGCCCGCCGCGCTGCCCGGCAATGCCTGCTTCGCCATCGTCGCTCCGGCCGGGCCGGCAAGGCTGGATGCGCAAAAGGCTGGCCAGTGGTTTGCCGAGCGCGGTTATCGCTGCCGGATCTACCCTGGAGTGAGCCAGGCCGAAGGCTATCTGGCGGGCTCCGATCAGCAACGGTTACAGGATCTGCACGATGCCTTCGCTGACCCGACCATTGACGCGGTCCTGTGTATGCGCGGTGGCTATGGCAGCATGCGCCTGCTCGATCAGCTCGACTTCGACTTGATCCGGCGCAACCCCAAGCCGCTGATCGGCTACAGCGACATCACTGCGCTGCACACGGCTATCTATCGTCATAGCGGCTTGATCAGCTTTCATGGGGCGATGCTCAACGCTGACCTGCTGGGTGCCAAGCTCGCACCGACCGAGTCGTCGCTGATGGCGCAGTTGAGTGGGGCGTTAGGGGAGGGTGATGCCATCGTGCACCCGGCTGAATTCGTCTTGAATTGCGTGGTGCCTGGTGTTGCCAGGGGGCGTTTGCTGGGCGGCAACCTGTCGATTCTGGGGGCGACCCTGGGAACACTGGCGCAGATCGATACGAAGGGCTGCATCCTGTTCATCGAGGACGTCAACGAGCCGCTTTACCGGGTGGACCGGCTGCTGACCCAGTTGCGTCTGGCAGGCAAGCTGGCGGGCGTGAAGGGGGTGCTGGTGGGGGATTTCGCCGGTATCACCGTGGCGGCGTTGACGCCCCTGTTGCTGGACATCTTCGCGCCATTGGGTGTGCCAGTGCTGGCCGGGTGGCGCAGCGGGCATTGTGACCCGAACGTGTGTTTGCCGCTGGGGGCAGAGGTGGTGCTGGACAGCGAGGCGCGGAGCCTGGTGTTGGCGCAGGATTTGTTCAAGGGGTGAGATTGTCGGGGCCGCTTTGCGGCCCTTTCGCGACGCAAGGCCGCTCCTACAGGGGGATGAGCGATTTCTCGTGTCGCGATGGGGCGCAAGGCGCCCCCGGCATTATCACCGTTGACGCAGGCTATCGAGCAACTTGTGCGTCGGGTACCCATCTGCTGGCCACCCAAAACCCTGCTGCGCATTGCGAATGGCCTTACGGGTATTGGCACCGATGATGCCATCGGGGTTGCCCGCATCATGCCCGTTGGCGTTGAGCAGGTTCTGCAGCTCCATGCGCTCGCTGCGGCTCAGCGGCAAGTCTTCTTTGGGCCAGCTGCCTGCGATGAAGCCCCAGCCCGAAAAACGATCGCCCAGCAAGCTCACGGCCAGTGCATAGGACGATGAGTTGTTGTACTTGAGAATGGCGCGGAAGTTGTCCAGCACCAGGAATGCTGGGCCGCGGGCGCCGGCCGGCAGCAGCAGGGCTGCGGAAAGTTCGTTGCTGCCCATCGGCAGTTTGGTGCCCGCCGGCAGTTTCACACCCAATTGCAACCACTCACTGACGGGCTTGCGCAGCGCGCCATCGGCCAGCCAGAAGTCGAAGCCTGCAGGTACCTGAACCTCGAAGCCCCATGGTTGCCCGCGCTTCCAGCCGGAGCTTTGCAGGTAATGCGCAGTCGATGCCAAGGCATCCGGAGTGCTGTTCCAGATATCGCGGCGGCCGTCACCGTCGAAGTCCACTGCATGGGTGTTGTAGGTGGTGGGAATGAACTGGGTCTGGCCCATGGCGCCGGCCCAGGAACCACGCATGGCCTCTGGCTGGATGTCACCATGCTGGATGATCTGCAGCGCGGCAATCAGCTGATCCTGGGCAAACTGCGGGCGGCGGCCTTCATACGCCAGGGTCGCGAGTGAGCGAATTACCGACTTGCTGCCTTGGAACTGGCCAAAGTTGCTCTCCATGCCCCAGACCGAGACCAGGACCTGACGGTCTACACCATAGCGCTGTTCGAGGCGGGTCAGCAGCTCGGCATTCTGCTCAAGCAGTTTCTTGCCGTTTCGCACTCGCAGCGGCGACAGCGCTCCCTCCAGGTATTCCCACACCGGGCGGGTGAATTCGGGCTGGCTGCGGTCTGCCTTGATCACATCCATGTCCGGCGTCACGCCAATGAACGCGCGGTCGAAAGTGCTTGCCGAGATACCAGCCTGCAGCGCTTGCTGGCGGAAGCCGGCCTGCCATTGGGCAAATGTTTGCAGCGGCTGAATTTCAGTGCTGACGTCGGGCGTGGCGCTGGGCAGAGTCACTACCGGCGCGGGCTGGGCGGGGGCCAGCGGCAGGGCGTCGGCGGCGGTGGGCTTTTCCGCGCAGGCGACGAGCAGGATTAAGCTGGAGGCCGCGAGCAGCTGGCGGGATTTCCAGCGAGGGGTAAGACTGAAGGGCATGCACAGATCCAGAATTTCAGGTCAGGTGCCGACCATATCATGCCTGCGCTTTCGATGCTTTCATGCGGCCAAAAAGTAAGAAGCCTCCCAATCTCTCGATTGGAAGGCTTCGCGGCGGTAGCTGCCTTTGCCCTTGTCCGGTCGCTCCTGGCGGCAGCGGAACAAGGGTTGGGCGACGATGGATTTGGCCTTGTTGGGGCCGTGCTTCTTCGGCTTTTTGCTCATGGCGGGATTCCCGGGTCGGGTGGGTTTCGGGGCGGACTCTAGGCCTGTAGAGAGGCCGGGGCCAATTGATTGTGTCAATGGTTTGAAATACCGGGGCTGCAAACAGGCTCCCAGTATTTGAGTCACTCAGGCGGTAGAGCCAACCGCTGCCCGGCCATGAGCAATGACAAGCGTGACAGCCCGGTCCATGGTGACCCCACGGCTTGCCCCTTGATCTGTGCATCGATGCGCTGGGCATCCTGCAGCAGCTGCGCCCAGCGCTGCGCCGACAGGCGCTGCAGGGCTTTGCTGACCAGCGGCCGGCGCTTGTCCCATACCGGTGGGCGGGCCTGGCTGAAGGCCTTGTCCAAGGGCACACCCTGGCTGAACTGCTGCGAAAGCCCCGCGAGCAGACGCAGTTCGCGCGCCAGGGCCCACAGAATCACAGGTGGCTCCACGCCTTCACCGCGCAGGCCTTCGAGCATGCGCAGGGCATGCGCAGCTTCGCCATTGAGAATGGCATCGACCAGGCCGAAGACATCGAAGCGCGCGCTGTCGGCAACGGCCGCCTGCACCGTGTCTACGGTGACCTGGCTGCCGTCGGCGAGCAGCTTGAGCTTTTCGATTTCCTGGGCAGCAGCCAGCAGGTTGCCTTCGACACGTGCGGCAATGAGGTCGACCGCATCACGCTGGGCCGAAAGGCCGGCCTGTGCCAAACGCTGGTTGATCCATTGCGGCAACTGCTGGGCATCCACCGGCCAGATCTGGATGAACTGGCAGTGGCTGCCCTCGATCAGGGCCTTGCCCCACTTGGTCTTCTGCGCACTGCCATCGAGTTTGGGCAGGCTGACCAGCAGCAGGGTATCCTCGGCAGGGTTGGCGCAGTATTCCATCAGCGCCGCTGCGCCTTTGTCACCAGGCTTGCCCGAGGGCAGGCGCAGTTCCAGCAGCCGGCGTTGGGCGAACAGGGACAGGCTGGCGCCCGCCTGCAGCAGGGTGCCCCAGTCGAAACTGGCGTCGGCGCTGAACACCTGGCGCTCGTCAAAGCCCTGCTGACGCGCAGCATTGCGTATGGCGTCGGCGGCTTCCTGGCACAGCAGCGGATCGTCGCCACTGACCACATATACCGGGGCCAGAGCGCCTTGCAGGTGCTTGTTGAGTTGGGCGGGGGCGAGCTTCATCGGAAACAGGCGGGGCACCGGAGTGCCCCGCACGGGCTTAATTGCCCGGAATTTCCAGCGGAGATTGCTGCGGCGTTTCCGCCTGCTGGCTGCGCGCGGCCTCCAGTGCGGCGGCTTCGGCCTTGGCGCGTTCGTCAGCTTCGCGCTGCAACTGGTCCAGCTGAGGCGGCGTCAGCATCTGCAGGCGCACGACCATGGCGTTGACCAGGTCGCGGCGCATTTCTTCGCGGGCAACAGTGGCTTCCTGGTCGGAACCGGTGATGTTGCCGCCGTCGCGTACATAGATTTTGCGCACTTCCAGCTTGTCGCTCATCAGCTCCAGGTTGTTCAGGCCAAGGATGCTGTAGCTGAGCACTGTGGTCAGTTCGTACTCGGCAGATTGGTTGCTGCTGGCGTAGGACGCTGCGCGCTGGGTTTGCTGTTCGTTGGTCAGTACCAGGCGATACGGGGCGCCGGTGTGCACATTGACGCCGCTGCGCTCCAGTACTTCGCGCAGTTGAGTCACGGTCGGGCCGTAGGCATCACGTGCACTGACGTCCATTTCCTTGACGCTGAGCTCGGAGGTGCCGGTGCCGCGCAGCTGGAAACCGCAGGCGCTGAGCATGATGGCCAGGCCCAATACCAGCAGATTGCGTTTGATCATGTTGTTGCTCCCTTGTGGGCCGATACCGCCCACCCGCACTGGCTGCAGGTGGGCGTTGCCATCAGTTGGCGACGATGTTGACCAGCTTGCCTGGCACTACGATGACCTTGCGGATGGTCAGGCCATCGATGAAGCGCAGGACATTTTCGTTGTTGCGGGCGGCGGCTTCGATTTCTTCGCGGCTGGCGGCTGCAGGCATTTCTACCTGGCCACGCAGTTTGCCGTTGACCTGGACCACCAGGGTGACGGTGTCCTGCACCAGAGCGCTTTCATCGACAACTGGCCAGCCAGCATCGATAACCGCTTGCTCATGGCCCAGCGCCTTCCACAGTTCGTGGGAAATGTGCGGGGTGATCGGGGCCAGCAACAAGGTGACGGCCTCCAGGCCCTCTTGCAGCAGCGCACGGTCTTGCTCGGTGCCCTGGGGGGCCTTCTCCAGGACGTTCATCACGGTCATCACCTGGGCGATGGCGGTGTTGAACTTGTGGTACTGGCCCACATCGGTGCTGGCCTGCTTGATCGCGGCGTGAATTGCACGGCGGATGACCTTCTGCTCGTCGTTCAGCGTGGCGAGGTCCAGTTTACCCGGCAGGCCCTGGTTGACGTGGCCCTGGGCCAGGCGCCAGACACGACGCAGGAAGCGGCTTGCACCTTCGACGCCAGAGTCCGACCATTCCAGGCTCATGTCGGGCGGCGAGGCGAACATCATGAACAGGCGGCAGGTGTCGGCTCCGTAGGCTTCGATCATCGACTGTGGGTCGACGCCGTTGTTCTTCGACTTCGACATCTTCTCGGTGCCGCCGATTTCCACCGGCAGGCCGTCGGTCTTCAGGCGTGCGCCAATGATCTTGGCCTTGGCATCGCGCTCGATTTCGACGTCGGCCGGGTTGAACCAGTCCTTGCCACCGTTGCTGGCGACGCGGTAGTAGGTATCGGCGACCACCATGCCCTGGGTCAGCAGGTTCTTGAACGGTTCATTGGAGGTGACCAGGCCTTCGTCACGCATCAGCTTGTGGAAGAAGCGCGCGTAAAGCAGGTGCAGAATGGCGTGCTCGATGCCGCCGATGTACTGGTCGACCGGCAACCAGTGGTTGGCCGCTTTCGGATCGACCAGGCCCTTGTCGTAGTTCGGCGAAGCGTAGCGGGCGAAGTACCAGGACGACTCGACGAAGGTGTCCATGGTGTCGGTTTCACGCTTTGCCGCGGCGCCGCATTTCGGGCAGCTGCACTCGTAGAACTCGGGCATGCGCGCCAGCGGCGAACCGGCGCCGTCCGGCACCACGTTCTCTGGCAGGGTGACCGGCAGCTGGTCTTCCGGCACCGGCACGTCGCCGCAGGACGGGCAGTGGATGATCGGGATCGGGCAGCCCCAGTAACGCTGGCGGCTGATGCCCCAGTCGCGCAGGCGGAACTGGGTGCGGGATTTGCCCAGCTCCTTGCGGATCAGGGCCGCCTCGATGGCGTCGAAGGCACCAGCGAAGTCCAGGCCGTCGAACTCGCCGGAGTTGATCAGCTGGCCGTGCTCGCCGTAGGCCGCCTGCCATTCGCTGCCGACTTCGTCGCCGGCGCTGGTGCGCACCACAGCCTTGACCGGCAGGTTGTACTTGTGGGCGAACTCGAAGTCGCGCTCGTCGTGGGCCGGTACGGCCATTACGGCACCGTCGCCGTAGTGCATCAGCACATAGTTGGCGACCCATACCGGCAGCTTTTCACCGCTCAGGGGGTGCTCGACCAGCAGGGAAGTGGGCATGCCCTTCTTCTCCTGGGTGGCCATGTCGGCCTCGGCAACGCTGCCGCTCTTGCACTCGTCGATGAATGCCTGCAGCGCCGGGTTGCCCTGGGCAGCCTGGGTAGCCAATGGGTGCTCGGCGGCAACGGCAACGTAAGTCGCGCCCATCAGGGTGTCCGGACGGGTGGTAAAGACTTTCAGCGTACCTTCGTGGCCGATGCTCGCCTGATCGTACGGGAACTGTACTTCCATGCCGCGCGACTTGCCGATCCAGTTGCGCTGCATGGTCTTGACCTGCTCAGGCCAGCCCGGCAGCTCGTCGAGGCTTTCCAGCAGCTCGTCGGCGTAGTCGGTGATGCGGAAGTAGTACATGGGGATTTCGCGCTTTTCGATCAGCGCGCCCGAACGCCAGCCGCGGCCGTCGATGACCTGCTCGTTGGCGAGCACGGTCTGGTCGGCCGGGTCCCAGTTCACGGTACCGTTCTTGCGGTAGATGATGCCTTTTTCGAACAGGCGGGTGAACAGCCACTGTTCCCAGCGGTAGTAGTCCGGCTTGCAGGTGGTGACTTCACGTGCCCAGTCGATGGCAAGGCCCAGGCTCTTGAGCTGGGTCTTCATGTAGTCGATGTTTTCGTATGTCCACTTGGCCGGGGCGACGTTGTTTTTCATCGCCGCGTTTTCCGCGGGCATGCCGAAAGCGTCCCAGCCCATCGGTTGCAGGACGTTCTTGCCCAGCATGCGCTGGTAGCGGGCAATCACGTCGCCGATGGTGTAGTTGCGCACGTGGCCCATGTGTAGCTTGCCGCTCGGGTACGGGAACATCGATAGGCAATAGTAGGTGTCTTTGCCTGGCTGTTCGGTAACAGCGAACGACTGTTGCTCGTCCCAGAAATGCTGGGCGGCGGCTTCGATATCACGGGGCGTGTATTGTTCGTGCATGGCTACTTTTGGCTGAGAGAGAAGAGACCTTGTTCCAGGCAGCGGAACCTCGCTGCGTCCGGCACTCCGGTGTCGTGAGAGTGAACGCCGTAGCATACAGTAGCGCCGCGCATCGTGGGAAACCCTGATTGCGAATGGCCGCTGGTCGCTGCATCGGGCTGCTTTTCGAAGCGGCGCTAAGCTCAGGTGTGGGGGGAGATATTCTTTATCTTCAATGAGGTGAACGGATGGGAGAGACGCAGCTACCCGCAATCAAACCGGAGCTTTACGAACGCCTGATCGACCGTCTTGGCCTGGCCCTGGAAGTCGCCAGAACGTCGGTACGATTGCGCGACGAGATGCCAGCCGAGCTGGAGTTGCGTGGCCTGAGCCATGCAGAGTTCGAAGTGATCAAGGCTTACCTGGACGCGGTCCCGGAACGCCGTAATGCCTGCGCCGGTAGTTACCCGCATGCGGAACCGACATCGGCGAAGATCATCTGGCTCAAGGACAAGAAACGCCCCGCCACGACGGCGACACCCAGGACGCTGCCACATCGCTAGCCGTTCAGGGCGCCCGGCGCAGGCCATCGCGCCCCGGTAATTCAACAAACACTTCACCCGATCGGCGCCGGCAGCGCACTTGTTGACCGGCGCCGATCCTCATAGGCTGCACGCCTGCCAAGGAGGTGTAGCCGATGCCGATTCGATTTTTCATCAAACAATGGTTGATGCCGCCGGGCATCCTGTTCCTGCTGTTGCTGGCGGCCTGGTGGTTGCGCGCCCGGCGCCCGCGGCTGGCGGCGCTGTGCTTTGTGCTGGGGCTGGGTGGGTTGTGGTTGATGAGCCTGCCGCTGGTGGTGCAGCACGGTGCGCGCCTGCTGGAAACCGAGCCCCCGCTGGCATCCGGCGATTGGGCCAGCCTGGCGCGCAGGGCGGATGCCATCGTCGTGCTCGGCGCAGGGCGTGAGCGCGGTGATCCGGCCTGGGGCGGTGAGGACCAGCCCTCGGCAACGGCGCTTGAGCGTATGCGCTTTGCCGCGCGACTGGCCAAGGCTTCGGGCTTGCCGGTGCTGACCAGTGGCGGTTTGCACTACGATACCCCGCCGAGCGAGGCGCGGCTAATGGCGGATCGGCTGCGTGAAGATTTCGCTGTCGAGGTCAAATGGAAGGAAGAGGCCAGCCGAACCACGTGGGAAAATGCCCAATTCAGCGCGCAATTACTCAAGCCACTGGGTATTGGGCGTGTGGTGCTGGTGACCCAGGCGTGGCACATGCAACGTTCGCGCTGGAGCTTCGAGCAGGCCGGGTTTGAAGTGATACCGGCGCCGATGGGGTTCCTTGGGCGGGATCATGCGCGGCCGTTTGCCGGGTTGCTGCCGGAAAGCCGGGCGATGTGGCAGAGCGGGCAATTGCTGAATGAAGCGGTAGGGTTGGCGGGGTATCGATTGTTCTATTGATTCAAGAGAGCACTCGAGCCCTTGTAGGAGCGGCCTTGTGTCGCGATGGACTGCGCAGCAGTCCCAGGATATCTGTGGCGCCGCTGATATCCTGGGGCCGCTTCGCAGCCCATCGCGACACAAGGCCGCTCCTACGGCCTGATCAGACGGTCTTGGCTATGCGCCCCGCCAGCAATGCCCAACCCAGCAGCAAGGCACAGACAATCGCCAGCGGCCACGAGCGCCACTGCAGGTACGGCGTCAGTTGCTGCATCGGGACCACTTCGCCATACAGCACGGCCCGCTGGAACTGCGGAACCTGGGCCGTAATCCGGCCAAACGGGTCGATCAGGGCGGTGACGCCGTTGTTGGTGGCGCGGATCATCCAGCGGCCGGCTTCCAGCGCGCGCATCTGCGCCATCTGCAGGTGCTGCAGCGGGCCGATCGAGGTGCCGAACCAGGTGTCGTTGCTGATGGTCAGCAACAGGTCGCTGCGCGCCGCCAAGCCCGCAGCGAACTCGGGGTAGACCACCTCGTAGCAGATGTACGGGGCAATCTGGTAACCCTTGGCCTGGAGCAGTGGCTGGTCCTCAGGGCCGCGGGCGAAGTCCGACATCGGCAGGTTGAAGAACTCGATCAGGCCGCGAAGCATGTCCTGCAGTGGCACGTATTCGCCGAAGGGCACCAGCTTCTGCTTGAGGTAGGTGCCATCGCCTTCGCCTGTCACGGTCACGCCGTTGTAGTAGCGGCGTTGCTGATGCACCACTTCGCGCACCGGCACGCCAGTGATAAGTGCCGAATGCCGGTCGGCGGCAAAACGCCCCATCACGTCGATGTAGCCTTGGGCCTGGTCCTTGAGGATCGGCACGGCTGTCTCTGGCCAAACCAGCAGATCCACCGGTTTTGAGCTGAAGCTCATGTCGCGGTACAGCGCCAGTTGTGCATCGATGTGCGCCGGGTCCCATTTCAGCTCTTGTTCGACGTTGCCCTGCAGGGCTGCGACCGTCAGTGGGTCGCCAGCAGGCTTGGTCCAGGCGTGGTCTTTGAGGGCCATGCCGACAACCCAGGGGGCCAGCAGCAACAAGGCTCCCACGGCAAGGAACGATGGGCGTGCACGCAGGCGGTGCAGGTTGCACAGCAGCGCCGCGCTCAATGCCAGGGCGAAAGAGATCAGCCACACGCCGCCCAGCGGCGCCAGGCCAGCCAAAGGCCCGTCCAGTTGGCTGTAGCCGGCATAAAGCCAGGGGAAGCCGGTCAGGAACCAGCCACGGAAAGCCTCTTGCAGCAGCCACAGGGCAGCAAAGCACAGCGCATCGGCCAAGGGGGCTTCATTGCGGCGCAGCCAGCGCGCCCACAGCCAGGTGGGCAGGGCAAAGAACCAGGCAAGGGCGGCGAAGAACGCCACCAGCAGCACGATCGCCAGCAGCGGCGAGGCGCCGCCGTAGGTGTTCATGCTGACGTAGATCCACCAGGTGCCGGCCCCGTACAGGCCAAACCCGAACCACCAGCCGCGCCACATGGCCTGGCGCGGGGTGAGCTCGCGCAGGCCGAGGTAGAGCACCGCGATGGACAACAGGGCCAGCGGCCAGATGTCGAATGGCGCCAGGGCCAGAAGGGTAGAGGCGCCGGCCGCCAAGGCCAGCAGGTTACCGGGCCAGCCGGGGCGGGTGATCCAACGCATGTTTGTCCTTAGCGGGTGATCGGGGTCAGGCGCAGCAAGTGTATCCGCCGGCTGTCGGCATTGAGAATACGGAACTTGTAGGGCCCGATCTCAGTGGTCTCGTTGCGCTTGGGCAGGTGGCCGAAAGCGCTCATCACCAGGCCGCCAACCGTGTCGAACTCATCATCGGAGAACTCGCTGTCGAAGAACTCGTTGAAGTTCTCGATCGGCGTGAGCGCCTTGACCAGGAAGTCGCCGCTGGGCAGTGGCTTGATATAGCTGTCTTCCTCGACATCATGCTCGTCTTCGATGTCGCCGACGATCTGTTCGAGCACGTCCTCGATGGTGACCAGGCCCGCCACGCCGCCGTACTCGTCGATGACGATGGCCATGTGGTTGTGGTTGGCGCGGAACTCGCGCAGCAGCACGTTCAGGCGCTTGGACTCGGGCACGAACGTGGCCGGGCGCAGCAGGTCCCTGATGTTGAAGCTGTCGCCGTTCTCTTTGAGGATCAGCGGCAGCAGGTCCTTGGCCAGCAGGATCCCGAGCACATCGTCATGGCTTTCGCCGATCACCGGGTAACGCGAGTGCGCGGCGTCGATGACGGCCGGCAGGAATTCGCGAGGCGACTGGGTAGCCTTGATGCTGATCATTTGCGAACGCGGCACCATGATGTCGCGTACCTGCAGGTCGGCGACCTGGATGGCGCCTTCGACGATGGTCAGCGCTTCGCTGTCGAGCAGCTTGTTCTGATGGGCTTCGCGCAGCAGCTCGAGGAGCTCCTGGCGGTTTTTCGGCTCATGGGCAAAAGCCTGGGTCAGTTTACCCAGCCAGGACTTCTGCCCGTTGCTCGATCGATCTTCGCTCATGGCGTTTCTCGTGATCCTTGCAGTATCAGTGTGTGATTGAATCGTTTTCATCATCGGCATACGGGTCAGGGTGACCCAGTTCTGCCAGCAATTCCCGTTCCAGCGCTTCCATTTCCTCGGCCTCATCGTCTTCGATGTGGTCGTAGCCAAGCAGGTGCAGGCAGCCGTGGATGACCAGGTGCGCCCAATGCGCTTGCAGCGACTTGCCCTGTTCGGCAGCCTCACGCTCGACCACCGGCACGCAGATCACCAGGTCGCCCAGCAGCGGGATATCGAGCAGTTCATCGGGCACATCGGCCGGGAACGACAGCACATTGGTCGCGTAGTCTTTGTGCCGGTAGGTGTGGTTGAGCTCGCGGCCTTCGGCTTCGTCGACCAGACGGATGGTCATTTCCGAGTCGGCGCTGCGCTGGCGCAAGGCCAGTTCGCACCAGGCGCGCAAAGCGGCATCGTCAGGGGTGGCGGCATCCGTGGCGCGCTGCAGGTCAAGTTCAAGCATCTTTGCCGGGCGCCTCGGGCTTGGCCTGGCGGGCATCGAAGCGGTCATAGGCCTCGACAATGCGCTGCACCAGTGGGTGACGAACCACATCTTTGGGTTGGAAGTGGGTAAAACTGATACCCGGAACGTCCTTGAGCACCTCGATCACATGAGCCAGGCCCGACTTGGTGCCACGTGGCAGGTCGACCTGGGTGATGTCGCCGGTGATCACCGCAGTGGAGCCGAAGCCGATACGGGTCAGGAACATTTTCATCTGCTCGAGCGTGGTGTTCTGGCTCTCGTCGAGGATGATGAAACTGTTGTTCAAGGTACGGCCGCGCATGTAGGCCAGCGGGGCGATCTCGATCACCTGGCGCTCGATCAGCTTGGCCACGTGCTCGAAGCCGAGCATTTCGTACAGGGCGTCGTACAGCGGGCGCAGGTACGGGTCGATCTTCTGGGCCAGGTCGCCAGGCAGGAAGCCAAGCTTTTCGCCGGCCTCGACCGCCGGGCGCACCAGCAGGATGCGGCGCACCTGCTCGCGCTCCAGGGCATCGACGGCGCAGGCCACGGCCAGGTAAGTCTTGCCGGTACCGGCCGGGCCTACGCCGAAGTTGATGTCGTTGGCCAGGATTTCCTTGACGTAGCGCTGCTGGTTGACGCCGCGTGGGCGAATGTTGCCCTTGCGCGTGCGCAGGGAAACGCTGACCTCGTTGACTGCCGGGTTATCGATGTTCTCGACGGTCGACTCCTGCAGGTACAGGTGCACGGTTTCCGGCGACAGCTCGGTGGCCTTGGCCTCGCGATAGAGGCGGCGCAGCAGTTGCTCGGCAGCAGAGGTTGTCTTGGGTTCGCCGATCAGCTCGAATTGATTGCCGCGGTTGCGGATTTCGATAGCCAGGCGTTGTTCGATCAGGCGCAAGTGCTCGTCGAACTGGCCGCACAGGTTGGCGAAGCGGTGGGCCTCGAAGGGTTCGAGGATGAAGCGATGAGGTTGTATGGGTGCGTTCAAGGTCGTTTTTAGCCGCTCGACGGCAATAATGGTGAACTCAAGAATAACCCTTGAAGGGCAGGGGCGAAAGCACTGAAACGTTCAACGGTATCGGCGGCACAGATCAACGGGCCTGTCTGTTATGATGCGCGCCTTTTCTTACGCATGTGTTATCCCGGCAAACATGAGCAAACGCGAACCCGCCATCTATAAAGTGATCTTCCTCAATCAGGGGCAGGTCTTCGAGATGTATGCCAAACAGATCTATCAGAGCGACCTGTGGGGCTTCCTGGAAATCGAGGAATTCGTTTTTGGGGAGCGCACCCAGATCGTGGTCGACCCGAGCGAAGAGAAGCTCAAGAACCAGTTCGAAGGTGTGATCCGCAGCTTCGTGCCGATGCACTCGATCGTGCGTATCGACGAGGTCGAGCGCCTGGGCACGGCCAAGATCAGCGAAGCCAAGGGAAGTGGCAATGTGATGCCGTTCCCTATGCCGATGCCAGAGAAGTAAAGCGAGTCAGGGGAGCGGCGAGAACGGCGTGCGCCCTTCGGCGCTTTGCAGTTCCAGCAGGTATTTGCGGAAAATCTGGCCGAGCACCTGGGTGGCATGCTCCAGTTCATCGCGGGGCATCTGCTCGGTGACTTCGTCGGCCATGTCCAGCGCATCTTCGGCACCGTTGACCGCCGCCATTTTCAGCAGGATATAGGCCTGTACGTTGTTGGCCTCGACCCCTTCACCATGAAAGAACATGCCGCCAAGGCGATACTGGGCTTGTGCATGGCCCTGCAGCGAGGCTTTTTCGAACCAGTCCAAGGCCATTTTCAGGTCTTTGGGGGTTTGCGCGTAGTAGTACTCACCCAGTTCGTACTGCGCCTGGGCGTCCCCGGTCGCCGCCATCTGCTCGCAAGCCTTGAGGGCGTTTTGCTGGTCCTCTGGCTGGACATTGAGCGTGCAGCGCCCCGTTGCAGGAATCAGCAACGAGTTACCGCCCTCCGCCAGTGCCAGCAGGGGCTGAAGAAGCAACAGGCAGCCCAGGGCAAGGGCGCGGCCGGTGCGGTTCATGGGGATCGACTTACCTCTGCAAAGCTACGGCCAATGTCTCTGGTGGCACATTATGGGATAAGCAGCGCCAACCTTACAAAGTTTTACTCGAATTTATGTACCGGTGGGAAAAGTTACTGGTGATGGACGGGCATTTATCGCCAGAGCTCTTCGCGGGTTTACCCGGCGAAGAGCTCTGACCGCGCTTTACTTCAGTGCGGCAAATGCCCGCTCAGCCGCATCCAGGGTGATCTGCAGCTCCTTGTCACCGTGTGCGATCGAGGTAAAGCCGGCCTCGAACGCGCTAGGTGCCAGGTAGACGCCACCGTCGAGCATCAGGTGGAAGAAGCGCTTGAAGCGCTCGGCATCGCTGGCCATCACGTCATCGAAGGTGACGATATCGTCGGCGCCGCTGAAGTACAGGCCGAACATGGCACCTGCCTGGGTTGTCACGAACGGCACGCCAGCGGCATCTGCGCGCTGCTGCAGGCCGTCGAGCATGCGGCTGGTGAAGCCGCTCAGCTCGTCGTGGAAGCCCGGGCGGCTGATCAGCTTCAGCGTGGTCAGGCCTGCGGCCATGGCCAGCGGGTTACCCGACAGGGTACCGGCCTGATACACAGGGCCCAGCGGGGCGATGCAGCCCATGATCTCGCGCTTGCCGCCGAAACAGCCGACCGGCATGCCGCCGCCGACGATCTTGCCGAAGGTCGACAGGTCCGGCGTGATGCCGTAGTAGCCTTGGGCGCCGCCCAGCGAGACGCGAAAGCCCGTCATCACTTCGTCGAAGATCAACACTACGCCGTGCTTGTCGCACTGCTCGCGCAGGCCTTCGAGGAAACCAGGCGCTGGCGGTACGCAATTCATGTTGCCGGCCACTGGCTCGACGATGATGCAGGCTACGGTCTGGCCGACTTCGGCCAGGGTCTTCTCGACTGCAGCGATGTCGTTGAACGGCAGGGTCAGGGTGTGCTTGGCGAAGTCCGCCGGCACGCCTGCCGAGCTTGGCACGCCCTGGGTCAGCAAACCGGAGCCGGCCTTGACCAGCAAGCTGTCGGAGTGGCCGTGGTAGCAGCCTTCGAACTTGATGATGGCGTCGCGGCCGGTGTAACCCCGGGCCAGGCGGATCGCGCTCATGGTGGCTTCGGTGCCGGAGCTGACCATGCGTACCATTTCCATGGACGGCACCAGCGAGCAGACAAGGTCTGCCATCTCGGTTTCCATGGCGGTCGGCGCGCCGTAGGACAAGCCGTGCTGCAACTGGTTGCGCACCGCGTCGAGCACCTGTGGGTGGCCGTGGCCGAGGATCATCGGGCCCCACGAACCCACATAGTCAACATAGCGCTTGTCGTCTTCGTCGACGACATAGGCGCCTTCGGCATGCTTGAAGAACAGCGGGGTGCCGCCGACGCTCTTGAAGGCGCGGACCGGCGAGTTGACGCCACCTGGGATGTGCTTCTGGGCTTGGGCGAACAGGGATTCGGAACGGGACATGGGATCTTCTCTTGAAATCAGGAAGCGAACAGGGCGTTGAAGGCGCGGGCGCGGCGGGTGACTTCCTGCGCGCTGTCGGCACCGAACAGGCCATGGATCACCGCCAGCAGGTCGGCACCGTGGGCGACCAGCGGAGCGGCGTTGTCGAGGGTGATGCCGCCGATCACGGCGAGCGGCAGTTTGACCTGGGCCCGGGCCTGCGCCAGCAGGCCAACATCGGCAGCGGGTGCACCGGGCTTGGTCACGGAATTGAAGAAACGGCCAAAGGCGACATAACTGGCGCCTTCGCTGGCAGCCTGGGCGGCCAGGTCGAGGCTGGCGTGGCAGGTCGAGCCAATGATGGCCTGGCGGCCCAGCAGCGCACGCGCCGGGGTCAATGGGCCGTCGGTCTGCCCCAGATGCACACCGACGCCCAGGCGCGCAGCCAGTTCGGCGTCGTCGTTGATGACCAGCTCGGTGCCGTAGCGCTCGCAGAGCTTGAGAAGCGCTTGGGCTTCGCGCAGTCGACGGGCGGCATCATCGCTTTTATCGCGGTACTGCAGCAGGCGCACGCCGCCTTCCAGTGCCGCCTCGACATGGGACAGGAAACGGCCGGCGAGCAGCTGGCTGTCGGTGATTGCATACAGACCGCGTAGCTTCATCAGAAAGCCTCGTATCAGGAGCAGAAGTCCAGGGGCAGGCGGCGCGGGACGAACTGGCCCTTGCCCAGCTGCTCGGCGTCACGCAGGGTGCGCCAGGTGTAGTCGAGTGCACTGCGCACGGCGCTTTGCAGGGCTTCGCCCAAGGCCAGGCGGCCGGCCAACGTGCTGGCCAGGGTACAACCCGAGCCGTGGTAGCTGCCAGGCAGGCGCTGGCAGGTCCAGGTATGATGCTGGCCATCGCGGCTGTACAGGCGGTTGTGGATTTCGTCTTCGTCGCCGTGGCCACCGGTGATCAGCAGGTGTTTGCAGAACGGCAACAATTTTTCGGCACACTCGTCTGCCGTACCTTCGGGCAGTTCGGCAAGAATGCGGGCCTCGGGCAGGTTAGGGGTGGCGATGGCGGCCAGCGGCAACAGGCGCTCGCGCAGGGCATAGCCGACCTCGTCCTTGCCCAGCCGGCCACCGCCACCGGCGCGCAGCACCGGGTCGCAGACCACCGGCAGGTGCGGGTGGGCACTGAGCAGTTCGGCGACGGTATCGACCATTTCGATCGAGCCGAGCATGCCCAGCTTGACCGCGGCTACCGTGGAGTCGGCCAGTACGGCATTGGCCTGGGCCAGCACCCACTCGCGGTCGAGCACGCGGAAGTCGGAAACATTGACGGTATCCTGCACGGTCAGGGCGGTCACCGCAGGTGCGGCGTGACAGCCTTGGGCGATCAGGGCTTCGATATCTGCCTGCAAGCCGGCACCGCCACTTGGGTCGTGGCCGGATAGACAGAGGACAACGGGGCGGGAGCTGTAGGTATTCATGGTCGGCGAGCTTACCACCAAACCCTTTTGTACGGATCGTCCTACAAACGGGTTTTGTTGATCGATGGGTCAGCTTTATGCTTTTCACTGGCCTGAAAGCACTGATCTAGAGCCTTTTAAGCTTAAATCAAGATGGCCCGTTGCCAGCCTTCAAAGCTATGCTAGAGTGCTCGGATAACTCGATAAACGGGCTTTACCGGAATTCGTCGTCTCATAGGGATAGGGGGCCATTGCGACGTGTCCGGGCACGCCATGCTGGGGCCGTATGCGCTATTTGCTGATTTTGCTTCTGGGCTGCTTGCCCGTGCTGGCCACTGCGGTCGATTTCGACGACACCACCCGGTACCTTTCGCTGGGCAGCACCATGCAGGTCTATGAAGACCGCGAGGGCAGCGCCAGCATCGCCCAGGTTACCGCGCCCACCTTCGCCAAGCGTTTTCGCCTGCACCGTGAACAAGTGCTGAATGCCGGCTATTCGACTTCGGTGTTCTGGCTCAAGGTCGATTTGCGCTACCTGGCCTCGGCCAACCCCGCACCGCGCCAATGGTTGCTGGAGCTGGCGTACCCGCCGCTGGATCACCTCGAGCTCTATCTGCCGGGCGCCGATGGTACCTACCGCCTGGCACAGCGTACCGGCGATGCCTTGCCCTACGACAGCCGGCAGATCCGCCAGAACAACTACCTGTTCGAACTGCCGCTGCAGCCCAATCAGGCGACCACCGTCTACCTGCGCCTGCACAGCCAGGGCTCGGTGCAGGCGCCGTTGGCGCTGTGGTCTGCCGAGGCCTACATGGAAGAGCAGCCCACGCGCCTGTATGTACTGGGGATGATCTACGGGGTGTTGCTGGTGATGCTGGTGTACAACCTGTTCATCTTCCTCAGCGTTCGGGACGTCAGTTACCTCTACTACATCCTCTATATTGCCTCGTTCGGCCTCTACCAGGTGTCGGTCAACGGCGCAGGGGTGGCGTACTTCTGGCCGAACAGCCCCTGGTGGGCGAATGCCGCCACGCCCTTGTTCATTGGTGCTGCCGGCTTGTTCGGTTGCCAGTTCGCCCGCCACTTCCTGCGCCTGGGCACGATCAGCCGAGGGTTCGATCGGCTGCTGCAACTGTTGATGCTCGGGGCAGTGCTGGTGATGCTGCTGGCGGTGAGCATGCCCTATGGCATTGCCTTGCGCATGGCCACTGTGCTGGCCCTGCTGTTCACCGTCAGCATTTTCACTGCGGGGCTATACGCCTGGGTGCGCGGTCTGCGCGTGGCTCGCTGGTTCATCATTGCCTGGACGGCGTTCCTGCTGGGCGGGCTGGTCAATACCCTGATGGTGCTGGGGTACCTGCCCAATGTGTTCCTGACCATGTATGCCAGCCAGCTCGGTGCGGCGCTGGAAGTGGCGTTGTTGTCCCTGGCCCTGGCCGACCGTATCAACAGCATGCGCGAACAGCAGGCGCAGACCCTGCGTGATACCGGGCGGACACTGGAACAACTGAACCAGCAGCTGGCCAGGAGCAACCACCTCAAGGATGAATTCCTCGCCACGATCACCCATGAACTGCGCACCCCGATGAACGGTGTTATCGGCTCGCTGGAGCTGATGCACACGTTGCCGCTGAGCGCCGAGATGGCCCAGTACCACCGCACGGCGGTGGGCTCTGCGCAGAACATGATGGACATGGTCGACGATATTCTTACCCTCACCGAGCTGCAGGCAGGTCGCCTGCGCGCGCAGCCGGTGCCGTTCAGCTTGCGCCGCACGCTTCAGGACCTGCGTGCCGGCTACGCTGGAACGGCCCTTGGCAAAGGGCTTTACCTGAGCCTGGACATTCCCGCAGAGCTGCCGGACGAACTGCTTGGCGATGCGCATAAGTTGACGCGCTGCCTGGGTTGCCTGGTAGACAATGGCCTGAAGTTCACCCACCAGGGCGGCGTGATGGTTCAGGTGCGCGGCCGTCGGCTTGGGCCCGACAGCCTGGCGCTGACTTTCACTGTCAGTGACAGCGGCATCGGCTTCGATGACCTGGACCAGGCGATCCTGTATCAGCGCTTCTTCCAGGTCGATGGCTCGATGACCCGGCGCTACGGTGGCCTGGGCATCGGCCTGTCGATCTGCCGGCAGTTGGGCGAGGTGCTGGGGGGCACGTTGATGCATGAGTCTACGCGGGGGTTGGGGAGCCGTTTCGAGTTGACGCTGAATGTGGCGATAGCGCAGGTGCAGGTAACGGCGGGCAGGGCGGCTTCGGGGGTTACCCGGTTCTGAAGGCTGCCGGGCGCATGCCACGATGGTGTGCGTTGCCACCTGTTTAGTCATTATTGTCACTTTGACTGGCCCACAGGGAGTGCTTCACTGGGACTTTCATGCATACCCGGCCCCAGGAGCTCCCGATGAACCTGCACCAGTACGCTGAAACCCACGAAGTCACCAATCAGCCACCGTCCCTCGACGGCGCGAACCTGTACCGCCTGGACCTGCCACTGCAGGAGTGGTCGCGGCGTTTCGGTGCCGGCTGGGCCGAATCGCGGATCGATGCCTACGGTGCCTTGGCCGGTGGGCCCCTGATGGCCGCAGGCTTTCTGGCCAACGCGCACAAACCAGCGTTCAGCAGCCATGACCGTTACGGGCACCGCATCGACCTGGTGGAGTTCCACCCCGCCTACCACGAGCTGATGCGTACGGCCGTCGAACACGGCCTGCCGTCGTTGCCCTGGGCCGAGCCGCGCCCCGGTGCCCATGTAGCCCGGGCATCGATGACTTACCTGCACAGCCAGGCAGAAGCCGGTACCGGTTGCCCGCTGACCATGACCTTTGCCGCTGTCCCCGCACTCAGGCTGCAGCCTGAGCTGGCCGAGTACTGGTTGCCGAAGATTCTCGCCCGCGAGTACGACCCCCGCAACGTCGGCGATCAGCACAAGGCAGGTGTGACCATCGGCATGGCCATGACAGAAAAGCAGGGCGGTACCGATGTACGCGCCAACACCACCCGCGCCTATCCTGTCGGCAGCCCGGGGTCGGGCCAGGCCTACGAGCTGGTTGGGCATAAATGGTTCTGTTCGGCGCCGATGTGCGACGCCTTCCTGACACTGGCGCAGACCGACAAAGGCTTGAGCTGTTTCCTGTTGCCACGCCATCGCCCGGATGACAGCCGTAACCAGTTCTACATCCAGCGCCTGAAGAACAAGCTCGGCAACAGCTCCAATGCTTCCAGCGAAGTGGAGCTGCGTGGCGCTCTGGCCTGGATGGTCGGCGAGGAGGGGCGGGGAGTGCCAACCATCATCGAGATGGTGGCCATGACCCGCTTCGACTGCATGGTCGGCTCAAGCGCCCTGATGCGCCAGGCCTTGACCCAGGCTACCCACCACTGCGCGCACCGCAAGGTCGGCGGCCGGGTGCTGAGCGAGCAGCCGCTGATGCAGAACGTGCTGGCCGATCTGGCACTGGAAAGCGAAGCGGCCCTGGCCTTGAGCCTGCGCATGGGGCAAGCGCTAGAGCAACTCGATGATCCGCAGCAGGCGCACTTCGCCCGGTTGGTCACGGCGGTGGGCAAGTACTGGATCTGCAAGCGCGCGCCCGCGATGATCAACGAAGCTGCCGAATGCCTGGGCGGCGCCGGTTATGTCGAGGACAGCATCCTGCCGCGCTTGTACCGCGAAGCACCGGTCAATTCCACCTGGGAAGGTTCGGGCAACGTCCAGTGCCTGGATGTGCTGCGGGCCTTGTCCAAGGAGCCGGGCGTGCTCGACGCGCTGTTCGCTGAACTGGGCGATGGCCATGGCGATCCACGGCTGGCGGCGCACATCGGCAATCTCAAGGGCGCGTTCGCCGACACGGGCGACATTCAGTATCGTGCCCGGCAGCTGACCGAGGACATCGCCCTGGCCCTGCAGGCCAAGCTGTTGCTGGAAGCGGGCAACACCTCAGTCAGCGATGCCTTCATCGGCAGCCGGCTGGCCGGCGGCGGTCGCGTTTACGGGGCATTGCCGCGCGGCGCCGATGTCCAGGCGCTGGTGGCACGGGCCACGCCGGTCTGGCCCGGCTGACAGGGGGTGTTTTTACCGGCGAAGGCAGGCAAGATGGCTGACATGCATGTCCAGACAGGAAGCACAGTGTGAGCCAAGCCTTTGTAGTCGTTGATACCCCCGAACAGGCCGTCGACCGTCTGGCGGCCTTGCATGAACAGGCCACCGGGGCCCTCAGCCAGGCCCTCAAGCGTTACCTGAAGGACCGCACCGAGCCGGACGCCGACGAGCGCGCCGTTTACCGCTACCCGGCCTTGCGCCTGACCTATTACAGCCACGGCGAAGTCGCCGCCACCACCCGTGCCTATGCCAAGGTACAGGTGGCGGGCACCTACAGCGTCACAGTCACCCAGCCTGCGGCATTTAGGGGTTATCTGCTCGAGCAGTTGCGCCCCTTGATGCACGACTACACCGTGACCGTCGAGGTAGGCGTCAGCGAGCAGAACATCCCGTACCCTTACGTGGTCGACCAGGGCGATGAACTGGCGGGCAGCGGCATCACTGCCGCCGAGCTGGCGCGGGTATTCCCCAGTACCGACCTGTCCGCCGCCACCGACAACATCGCCGACGGGCTGTGTGACTGGGGCAGTGCCGAAACCCTCCCGCTGGCGCTGTTCGACGCCGCCCGCGTGGACTTCTCGCTGCGCCGCCTGGTGCATTACACCGGCAGCGACTGGCGCCATGTGCAGCCTTGGATCCTGCTGACCAACTACCACCGTTATGTCGACCAGTTCATCAGCCATGGCCTTGAACAGCTGCGTGACGACCCGCGTTTCGTGCGCATGGTGCTGCCGGGCAACGTGGCGATCGAAAAAGGCATGGACCATGGTGAGGCCCAGGCCCTGGTGGCCAGCGTGGTCTGGCACCGCTATCAGATGCCGGCGTATCACCTGATCGCCGCCGACGGTGATGGTGTCACCCTGGTCAACATCGGCGTCGGCCCGTCCAACGCCAAGAACATCACCGACCACCTGGCCGTGCTGCGTCCGCATTGCTGGCTGATGATCGGCCACTGCGGGGGCCTGCGTCAGTCGCAGACCATCGGGGACTATGTGCTGGCGCACGCTTACATGCGCCGCGACGGTATCCTTGACCGGGTGGTGCCGCCGAACATCCCGATCCCGGCCCTGGCCGAGGTGCAACTGGCGTTGCAGGAGGCGGCAGCCCAGGTTACCGGCGAACGTGGCGAGGAATTGAAGAAGCGCCTGCGCACCGGCACCGTGCTGACATACGACGACCGTAACTGGGAGCTGCGCTGGGCCCAGGAACGGCCACTGATCAACCTGTCGCGGGCCGTGGCGGTAGACATGGAGAGCGGCACCATCGCCGCCCAGGGTTATCGCCTGCGAGTGCCATATGGCACCTTGCTGTGTGTGTCCGACAAACCGCTGCACAGCGAAATCAAGCTGCCTGGGTCGGCCAACGCCTTCTACAACCGCGCGGTCAGCCAGCACTTGAAGATCGGTATCGCCGCCCTCGACCTGCTGCGCACCGAGCTCAATTCGCTGCACTCGCGTAAACTGCGCAGCTTCGATGAGCCGCCGTTCCGCTGAGGATCCATGCCACTGCCACCCCGTTCCAAGCCGCGCCACCCTAAGGCGCGGCCTGCCGGCCCAAAGCGCCAGCCCAAGGCGCCACCGGCCGAGCCTCGCCTGATCCTGTTCAACAAGCCATTCGATGTGCTTACCCAGTTCAGCGACAGCGATGGCCGTGCCACGCTCAAGGATTACATCGATATTCCTGGCATTTACCCGGCCGGGCGGCTGGACCGTGACAGTGAAGGTTTGCTGCTGCTGACCAACGACGGCGGTTTGCAGGCGCGCATCGCCGACCCCAGGCACAAGCTGGCCAAGACGTACTGGGTACAGGTGGAAGGCGAGCCGAGCGATGAGCAGCTAACGCGTTTGCGCGAGGGCGTGCAGCTCAATGACGGGCCGACCTTGCCTGCCGAAGCACGGCGCCTCGATGAGCCTGAGCTGTGGCCGCGCAACCCGCCGGTACGCTTTCGCAAGAGCGTGCCGACCAGTTGGCTGGAGTTGGTGATTCGCGAGGGGCGTAACCGCCAGGTGCGGCGCATGACAGCGGCGGTGGGCTTGCCGACTTTGCGCCTGGTGCGGGTGCGGATCGGTGATTGGGCGCTGGATGGGCTGGAGCAGGGGTGTTGGCGCGAGGTGCCGGCCAAGCTGTAATGCTCGCTGGCTTCATCGCCGGCAAGCCGGCCCCCACAGAAAATGCGCAGGCCTTGGCATTTGTGGGCGCCGGCTTGCCGGCGATGCGGCTTGAGAGGGCGCTACACCCCTTCCAGAAACCCCACGACCACGGTCTTGATGATAAAGGCCAGCACCCCCAGCCCTAGCACGAAGAACAGGATCATCGTGCCAAAGCGCCCGGCCTTGGATTTCTTTGCCAAGTCCCAGACGATGAAGCCCATGAAACCGATCAGCACGGTGACCAGGATGATCATCATCCATTCTTCAAATACAGCCGGATCCATCTGTGTGTTCTCCAGGCAAGCTCAGCAGCCAATCAACGAAGGTGGGTCAGGGGCAGTTCGGTACTCGCCAGCACCTGATTGAGCACGAAGCTCGAGCGCACGCTGGTGACGCCTTCGATGCGGGTCAGGCTGCCCAATAGCAGTTTCTGGTAGTGATCCATGTCCGGTACCACCACCTTGAGCTGATAGTCGGCATCCATGCCGGTTACAAGGCTGCATTCGAGCACCTGTGGCAAGTTGCGGATGGCTGCCTCGAAGGTCTCGAAGCGCTCCGGGGTGTGCCGGTCCATGCCGATCAGCACGTAAGCCGTCAGGCTCAGGCCAAGCTTTTTGCGGTCGAGCAGGGCGACTTGCCGTGAGATATAGCCGTCGTCTTCCAGTTGCTTGACCCGACGAGAGCAGGGTGAGGGCGACAGGCCAATGCGTTCGGCCAGCTCCTGGTTGGAAATGCGCGCATCGCGCTGCAATTCGGCGAGGATGCTCAGGTCGTAGCGGTCAAGCTTGCTCATGGAAAAGGCCTTTTCTGATCAGATTGCGGTGAATTATCGATCCAGGGTTAAAAATTGCGCAAGTGCTATTTATCTGAGCAATATTCGCAATCCGCTGCCGCCCCCTGTCCCGTATCTTTATCAACAGAATCACTGCCCGGACATCAGTCCACGGCGACGCGCCCTAGGCGGGCGGTCGCGGCCAGCCATCCAACAGGATCCGCCAGGCCCCCGGGCTACGTACCTCCACAAGAGCGTATGAGGTGAGCCGGCGCCACAAGTGCCGAGCACGGACGACAATTCTCAAAGGGAGGCCTCAAGGCCTCCCTTTTTTCATGGCCGCGATTTCATCTGTTTGTCCGTTACGGGCACGGTAGACTGGCAGCGTGCCGTTATCTTGACCGTGAGGAACAACATGAAGTCGCGCATCTGGCAGTTGGCAGGTGTTGGTTTGCTTGGCGTGAGCATCTGCCTGGGGGCGATGGCCCAGGGCCCTGAAGACGGGCATGGTGGCAATGGCCGGCAGGATCCCAACGGTAGTTACGAAGGCCGTTCGCCGCTCAACTCGCGCGATGAAGTGCACCAGACCCAGCCCGCCCGCCAGGGCTACTACCAGGATATTCCCCGGCGCAATGCCGATTACCGGCACTGGGAGGCTGGCGGCCCTGGTCAACGGCCTGGTGGCGACTGGCAGGGGCGACCGGATGGCCATGGCAATGGTTGGGGGCCGGGGCCGCAGTATCGCCCCGGGCACAGCATCGACCGTTTCCCGGACCGCTACTGGAAAGTGCCCTACCGTGGGCAGGACTATTTCTACTCAGGTGGTTACTGGTACCAGCCGCATGGCGGCAGCTACATCGTGGTAGCCCCGCCGTACGGGGTGCGGGTCGGCTACCTGCCATCCTATGCACGTGAAGTGTGGGTGGGGGGTGCCTTGCTCTTCCTGGTGGCCGATACGTATTACCAGTACCTGGCAGACAGCCAGGAGTACGTGGTGGTCAGCCCGCCTGCGGTTGCACCGGCACCGGTGCCCGTGGCGCAAGCCCCTTCAGGCAACGCATACGATGTGGTGGCCTACCCGATGCATGGGCAAGGCCAGGAGCAGCAGGACCAGGACCGCTACCAGTGCCACCGTTGGGCGGTGAGCCAGTCCAACTTCGACCCTGCAACCGCCCCCAGCGCACCGCCGGCCAATGTTGCAGACAACTACCGGCGGGCGCTGGGGGCGTGTTTCAGTGGCCGGGGCTACAGTATCAATTGAGCCTCAGACGGGGTCGGCATGCACCATCACATCCGCCTGTGGATAACGCTGGCGGATGACTTCAGAGGCCTGGACGCACAGGGCATGTGCTTCGTGCAACGGCAACTGCCCCGGCAGCTCCAGATGCAGTTGCACGAACCACTGATTGCCCGACACCCTGGTGCGCAGGTCATGCACACCTTTGACCCCGGCAATGCCCAGCACCAGTTCGACCATGCCCTCGCCGATGTCGCCGGGCAGTTCCTTGTCCATCAGGATTGCCGTGCTTTCCCGGGCGATCTGCAGTGCACTCCACAGGATGTACAGCGCGATACCCAGGCCAAACAGCGCATCCAGCTGCGGCCAGCCGTAGCGCGCCAGCAGCAAGGCCAGCAGGATGCTGCCATTTAGCAGCAGGTCAGAGCGATAATGCAGCGAGTCGGCACGCACCGCCGTTGAGCCTGTCACACGTACCACCTTGCGTTGCAGCGCCAGCAAGGCCAGCGTCAGCACCAGCGACAGCAGCATCACGCCGATACCGATTGCAGTATCACCCAAGGGCTGTGGCGATTGCAGGCGCTCGGCGGCCTGAACCCCGATCAGTACCGCACTCACGCCGATGAACACTGCCTGGGCCATGCCTGCCAAGGCTTCTGCCTTGCCGTGGCCGAAGCGATGGTCATCATCAGCCGGGCGTAGCGCATAGTGCACTGCGAGCAGGTTGAGGAACGAGGCGACCGCGTCCAGCGCCGAATCGGTCAGCCCGGCCAGCAGGCTGACCGAGCCACTCAGCCACCAGGCCACGGCCTTGCTCAGCACGAGGATGCTGGCCACCGCGAGCGACGCGCGGGTGGCCAGGCGTAGCAGGCGCTGGTGTTCAGCCGAGGTGATCATGCCGAGGGTGGTTTCCTTGCAGGTTTCAGGCTGTCGGCACCAGGCCGAACGCTGCCAGTTGCTCGACGCTGCCGCGATGCTGGATCAACCGCGGGTCGTCCAGCGGCAGGCGCTGGCCCAGTTCGCTTTCGAGAATGGCCTGCAGCTTGAGGTTGTCGACCTTGCCATCGGGCTTGATGGCCTCGCGCAGTTTTTCTGGCGCTACTTGTGCCGTGGTGCCCCCAGGGTAGTAGATGGCGCCGGTGGCGAAGTCGACGCCAAAGGCAATCAGGCCAGGGATCACGTAGAACAGAATACCGATGGCATCGAGGGCGACGATTACCGGGTCGACCTTGCCCTCGATCTGCCCGCGGCGTTCGGGGTAGAACAGCGTGCCGCAGGCCGTCAGCTGGGTCAGCAAGGTGGCGATGAGGGCGCCACCGATGACGCGGGATGGGATGCGCATTTGAATCTCCGAAGAAAGTTGCCACAAGGTGGGGCGATACGCCGGCACCTGATGCTAAGACCATGATAGAGCAGGCTGGGTTCGCCGTTATACTCGCCAGACTGTTCGAGGACCACCATGATTTCCTTACCGATCGATGCTGCCCTGCCGGCTTTGCGCCATGCCTTGGAAAACCGTCACGAAGCGGTGCTCGAGGCGCCGCCCGGCGCAGGCAAGACCACCCGTGTACCGCTGGCACTGTTGAATGAAGCCTGGCTGGCCGGGCAGACCATCGTGATGCTGGAGCCGCGCAGGTTGGCGGCGCGTGCGGCGGCCGAACGGCTGGCCAGCGAGCTGGGCGAAAAAGTCGGCGAAACCGTGGGTTACCGCATTCGTTTGGACAGCAAGGTCGGGCCCAATACCCGTATCGAAGTAGTCACCGAAGGCATCCTGACCCGCCGGTTGCAGGCAGACCCTGCGCTGGAGGGGGTAGGGCTGCTGATCTTCGATGAGTTTCACGAGCGCAGCCTGGATGCCGACCTGGCCCTGGCGCTGAGTCTCAATGGCCGGGAACTGCTGCGCGACGACCCGCCGCTGAAAATTTTGCTGATGTCCGCAACCCTGGAGGGCGAGCGCCTGTCCCGGCTGCTCGACGACGCGCCGGTGATCAGCAGCGAAGGCCGCATGTACCCGGTTGATATTCGTTGGGGCCGGCCGTTCCACCCTGGGGAATTCATCGAGCCACGGGTGGTGGACAGCGTGCTGCAGGCCTTGGCCGATCAACCCGGCAGTGTGCTGGTGTTCCTCCCAGGCCAGGCTGAGATCCGTAGGGTTCACCAACGTTTGCAGGAATCATTGGCCGAGCGCCCGGGCATTCTGCTGTGCCCCTTGCATGGCGAACTCGACCTCAATGCCCAGCGTGCCGCCATCGATCCGGCGCCCCAGGGCCTGCGCAAGGTCGTGCTGGCCACAAACATCGCCGAGACCAGCCTGACCATCGACGGCGTGCGCGTGGTCATCGATGCCGGCCTTGCCCGGGTACCGCGTTTCGACCCCGGCAGCGGCATGACGCGCCTGGACACCCAACGCATCTCCCGTGCCAGCGCCACCCAGCGGGCTGGCCGTGCCGGGCGCCTGGAGCCGGGCGTGTGCTACCGCTTGTGGTCAGAGGCGCAGCACGACCAGCTGGCAGCGCATGGCAGTGCCGAAATCCTCCAGGCAGACCTTGCTGGCCTGGCGCTGCAACTTGGCCGATGGGGTGTTGCGCCTGACCAGTTGCGTTGGCTGGACCAGCCTCCAGCGGCGGCATTTTCCCAGGCGCAGGACCTGCTGGCGCGGCTTGGCGCTTTCAAGCTGGGCAGCCGCGACAACCTCAGTGAACACGGCCAGGCCATGGCCGAGCTTCCGGCTCACCCGCGAATCGCTCACCTGCTGCTGCGCGGCCAGGACCTGGGCTTGGCCGCGATGGCTTGCGATGTTGCCGCCTTGTTGGGCGAGCGCGACATCCAGCGCGCAGGTGGCGCCGACCTGCATGACCGGCTGGCGCTGATCAGCGGTGACAGCAAGGCCAGCCGTGGCGGGCAGGGCGGTGTGCAGCGTGCCCGGCAGTTGGCCCGCCAGTATCGGGGGCTGCTGCGCGGCAAGGCCGGTGCGGCGGTTGCCGATCCCGAGCATCCACGCTGGCTCGGCGCCCTGCTGGCGTTGGCCTATCCCGACCGGGTTGCCCAGCAGCGTCGTGAGGGCGGGGCCGAGTATCGCCTGGCCAACGGCCGTGCCGCTTTGTTCGCCGAGGCCGATGCGCTGATGAAATGCCCGTGGTTGGTCATCGCCGACCTGGGCAGCCGCCAGGGGCAGCGGGAAGAGCGGATTTACCTGGCTGCCGAATTCGACCCGGCGCTGCTCGACGATGTGCTGGCCGAACAGGTGGAGCGCGTCGACATTCTCGACTGGGACGAGCGCGAGCAGGTGTTGCGTGCCGAGCGTCAGACCAAGGTCGGCGAACTGGTACTCAGCCGTGAACCGTTGCCTGGGCTGGATGATGACGCCCGCGCCAGGGCACTGCTAGGCCTGGTGCGGCGCAAAGGCCTAAACCTGCTGAGCTGGACGCCAGAGCTACGCCAGTGGCAGGCGCGCATAGCGCTATTACGCCAGCTAGACCTGGAAAAAGATGGCCACAGCGAGTGGCCCGACCTAAGCGACGAGGCGCTACTGGCCAGCCTGGAACACTGGCTGCAGCCTTATCTGGGCAAAGTGTCCCGGCTGAGCCATTTCGCCGCCCTGGACCTGCCTTCGATCTTGCGTAATCTGTTGCCCTGGCCGCTGCCCCAGCGCCTGGACGAATGGGCGCCAGCGCACCTGGCTGTGCCGTCGGGCTCCAGTATCCGCCTCGACTACAGTGAAAACCCGCCGATCCTCGCCGTGCGCCTGCAAGAGCTGTTCGGCCTGGCTGACACGCCGCGCATCGCCCAAGGTCGCCAGCAGGTCAAGCTGCACCTGCTGTCGCCAGCGCGGCGGCCAGTGCAGGTGACGCAGGATTTGGCCAACTTCTGGCGCACCACCTATGCAGAGGTGAAGAAGGACCTCAAGGGTAGATACCCCAAGCATTACTGGCCGGACGACCCGCTGGTGGCGGAGGCCACCGCGCGGGCCAAACCGCGCGGTACCTGACTGGGAGACAGTTCAGGCGTCGTTCTTGCTCTCCAGCAGCATGAACAGGCGATACAGCACCACGGTGCTGAACAACTGCAGGAAGCCGAGCAGGCTGGCCATGGCCAGCTCCAGGGCGGGGGCAGGCTCGGGGAAGGCGATCAGCAGCAGCCCGTCAATCAGCCAGATCGGTGCGAGCACGGCAAGTACGCAGAGCATGATGCGCATGAAGTGCCCGGTGGTCATGCGTGCGCTTTCGCGCATCGACTGCACCACCGGCAGGCCGCGCAGCACCAGCAGATACTCGGCGAACACCAGGTTGATCATGATCCATACCCCCGGGAAGACCAGCAGCGCCAGCCCGGCCATGATCAGCAGCGAGCTGATCATGATCAGCAGCGCCAATTGCGGCCATAGCTGCATGGCGCGGGCAAACAGGTCGCGCTTGGGGATGTCCTGGCCGTTGCTGCGGGTGTCGAGGTAAAGAATCAGCGCTGCACTGTAAAGCGGGTAGAACAGCAGGCTCACCAGCATGCTGTAGGCCGGTGATGCCTGGTCGCCCAACTGCTGGTACAACAGTTGGGTTACCAGGGCTTCGAGTACGACCAGCGGCAAGCACAGCGGGATGATGTTTGCCAGGTGGCGGCGGAAGAAGTAGAGGGAGTCGCGCAAAACGCTCAGCGGATTCATCGGTCAACATCGCATGGCAGTAAAAGCAGGGGCCTAACTTTAGCCCAGAGCAGTCAATTGCTGAAAAAAGTTTCACCAGGCCAGTGATTGAATCCGCCGCCTGCGCGCCCCATCTTTGACACGTCCGATGTCCCGCTTCCCACGAGGTAGCCCATGAATACTGAAGAACAAACCCTGATCGATGGCCTGTTTGGCCGCATCAAACAAGCCGAAGACCCCAGCCAGCCGCGTGATGCACAGGCCCAGGCGCGCATCGAGGAACACCTGCGCGAACAGCCGGCGGCGCCTTACTACATGGCCCAGGCAATCCTGGTACAGGAGGCTGCGCTCAAGCGCCTGGACGAACAGAACAAGCAACTGGAAGCAGAGCTCAAACAGGCTCGTGCCCAGGTCGAGGCTTCCCGCACCAGCGGCACCAGCAGTGGTGGCTTCCTCTCCAGCATCTTTGGCGCCAGTGGGCGTAATCCGCAGCCTGCCCAGCCATCACAGCAGCCCCAGCGGCCTGCCACGCCCGTCGCTTCGGCAGGCGGTTGGCGTGAGCCGAGTGCCCCGGGCTTCTCCCAGCCGCAGGCGGCGCAACCTGGTTTCGGCGCCGCGCCGGCTCGGGGCGGTGCCAGCAGCTTTCTGGGTGGTGCGATGCAGACCGCTGCCGGTGTGGCCGGTGGTGTGTTGCTGGCACAAGGCATCAGCAGCCTGTTCAACCACCACTCGCAGCCGGAAGAGGTGGTCGAGGTGATCAAGGAAGAACCGGCCCCGGCCAGTGATACCGGGGGTTGGAACGACGAGGGCGCGCAGCCGCAGGTGGCCGACAATGGTGGCTGGGGCGCTGACCAGGGTGGTTTCGCTGAAAGCGATTATGGCAGTGATGATGGCGGCTTCTTCTCTGACGACGACACCTTCGTCTGATCGGTCTGGCATACTGCTGGCATTTTCGGGGGCGCGTTGCGCCCCTTCAGCCGAGGGTATGTAGTGAAGAAAATCGCACTGTTCGCCGATGTGCAGAACCTCTACTACACCGTGCGCCAGGCCCATGGCTGTCACTTCAACTACACCGCGCTGTGGTCTGAAGTCAGCCGCGAGGGTGAGATCGTCGAGGCCGTGGCGTATGCCATCGACCGTGGGGACAGCAAACAGCAGCAGTTCCAGCAGATCCTGCGCAACCTTGGCTTCGACGTGCGCCTCAAGCCGTTCATCCAGCGCAGCGATGGTTCGGCCAAAGGTGACTGGGATGTGGGGATAACCCTGGATGTGATCGATGCAGCCAGCCGTGTCGATCAGGTAGTACTGGCTTCGGGCGATGGTGATTTCGACCTGCTGCTGGAGCGGGTGATACAGCGTCATGGCGCCGAGGCGGTGGTCTACGGTGTGCCGGGGTTGACCGCCATGTCGCTGATACGGGCGGCCAGCCGCTACGTGCCGATCGAAGGGCGTCTGTTGTTGAAGCATTGAGGTTCGGCGGTGCTTGACCGCCATTGCGCCGTATACCCCAGCCATTACGCAAAATTGTGCCGCCCAATTAATCCGGTTTTGTAACTTAATTTTGGCGGCGAGGCTCCCTAAACTCATTTCCCCGTAAACGGATTTCGAGTTTTGCCATGCCTGCCTCCCGCCGCTTCCCGTTATTGCTGATTGGTGCCTTTCTGGCCTTGTACCTGGTCTGGGGCTCGACCTACCTGTTCATTCGCATTGGTGTGGAGTCCTGGCCACCGATGCTGATGGCCGGGGTGCGGTTCCTTATCGCCGGGGGCCTGCTCTATGGGTTTTTGCGCTGGCGCGGGGTGCCGGCGCCGACCTGGCCGCAATGGCGTGCAGCAGGGGCCGTGGGTTTTCTGCTGCTCAGTTGCGGCAATGGCGGCGTGACGGTTGCAGAGCATGCTGGCGTTGCCTCCGGCGTCGCTGCGCTGGCGGTGGCTACGGTGCCGCTGTTTACCTTGGTGTTTGGCCTGCTGTTCGGCCATCGCAATTCGCGCCTGGAGTGGGCGGGCATCTTCCTTGGGCTGGTTGGCATCGGCCTGCTCAACCTCGGCTCTAACCTGCAGGCCAGCCCCATCGGTGCGGCGCTGATCCTGTTTGCGGCTGCCGCGTGGGCGTTCGGGTCGGTCTGGAGCAAGAGTCTGCCGTTACCCCAAGGCCCCATGGCCAGTGCGGCCGAGATGCTGGTCGGTGGTGCGGTATTGCTGCTGGGCAGCGCCCTGTCGGGTGAGCGTATGACTCAGATGCCCACTGCGGCAGGCTGGGGCGCGTTGGCTTATCTGGTCTTGTTCGGCTCGATCCTGGCATTCAGCGCCTATATGTACCTGCTCAAGCATGTGCGCCCGGCGGCGGCCACCAGCTACGCCTATGTCAACCCGGCGGTTGCAGTGTTGCTTGGTATCGTCTTTGCCGGCGAGCAGATCGGCGCAGAGGAATGCCTGGCGATGGCGGTAATCATCAGTGCCGTGGTGCTGATCGGCCTGCCGCAGTGGCGCAGGCCGGCGCAGCCCACTGCATCGCTTGAGGGCGAAACCTGCAAGTAGGCCGGGGTGTTGCGGTAAACTTGCCGCCTTCGCTGAACCCCCTGACGGTATTGCCATGAATTTCGCCAAACTCGGCCTGATCGAACCGTTGCTGCGCACCCTGCAGCAGCTGGACTACACCACCCCAACCCCGGTCCAGGCCCAGGCCATCCCCGCCGTGCTGGCCGGCCGCGACCTGATGGCCGCGGCCCAGACCGGCACCGGCAAGACTGCCGGTTTTGCGCTGCCTGTGCTGCAGCGCCTGGCGCTGGAAGGGGAAAAGGTCGCCAGCAACTCGATCCGTGCCCTGGTGTTGGTACCGACCCGCGAATTGGCCGAGCAGGTGCACAACAATGTGCGCGAATACGCCGAAAACCTGCCGCTCAGCACGTACGCGGTGTATGGCGGGGTCAGCATCAACCCGCAAATGATGCGCCTGCGTCGTGGCGTCGACCTGCTGGTGGCCACCCCGGGGCGCTTGCTCGACCTGTTCCGCCAGAACGCGGTGAAGTTCAACCAGGTACAGACCCTGGTGCTCGACGAAGCCGACCGCATGCTCGACCTGGGTTTTGCCGAAGAGCTGCAGTCGGTATACGCGGCCCTGCCGCGCAAGCGCCAGACGCTGCTGTTTTCCGCTACTTTCTCCGACCAGATCCGCATGCTGGCAGGGCTGGCGCTCAATGACCCGCTGAGCATCGAGGTCAGCCCGCGCAACGCGGCTGCCACCACGGTCAAGCAGTGGCTGGTGCCGGTGGACAAGAAGCGCAAGGTCGACCTGTTCTGCCACCTGCTGCGCAAGCAGCGCTGGAAGCAGGTACTGGTTTTTGCCAAGACTCGCAATGGCGTAGACCAGTTGGTCGAGCGGCTGCTGGGCGAGGGCGTGAACGTCGATGGCATTCACGGTGACCGCCCGCAAGCCACGCGCCAGCGCGCGCTGGACAGCTTCAAGGCCCGTGAGATCCAGGTACTGGTCGCCACCGACGTTGCCGCACGTGGCTTGGACATCGACGACCTGCCGTTGGTGGTCAACCTCGACCTGCCGATCGTGGCCGAGGATTATGTGCACCGTATCGGTCGCACGGGCCGTGCCGGCAATAAAGGCGAGGCGATCTCGCTGGTGTGCGCCGATGAAGTGCAGCAGTTGGCCACGATCGAGACGCTGATTCGCCAGACCTTGCCGCGCCATGAAGAACCGGACTTCATCCCCGATCACCGGGTGCCGATGACCGATGCCAGTGGCCAGGTGATCAAGAAGCCGAAAAAGCCCAAGAAGCCGAAAGAGAACAGTGCCAAGCGCGGGCTGGGGCGCTGGATGGACAGTGGCGACGAGGCTCCGGTCAAGTCGGTGCGCAAAGTGCCGAGCTTCAATACCGGGCCGAAGAAGCGCAAGCCTTGAGGTTTTGGGGCTGCTTTGCAGCCCTTTCGCGACACAAGGCCGCTCCTACGGACAGTCGCGAAAGGGCCGCAAAGCGGCCCCCGCATCCTGTCAGGAAGACCGCGCCAGCCAATCCGCCGCTGCCCGCCCGGCCCGTAACCCGCTGGCAAA
Organism: Pseudomonas sp. M2; assembly: GCF_015751845.1. Lineage (NCBI taxonomy): Bacteria > Pseudomonadati > Pseudomonadota > Gammaproteobacteria > Pseudomonadales > Pseudomonadaceae > Pseudomonas > Pseudomonas sp. M2. The sequence goes on along the minus strand of NZ_JADOUD010000001.1, from coordinate 1,704,571 downwards.
GCACGCCGTCAATAGATACCCCCCCGTCGGCGCCTCCCAATCGAGCATCTCGCCGGCACAGAACACGCCAGGCATGCCCTTGAGCATCAACCCCTCATCCAGCCCCTCGAAGCGCACGCCACCGGCACTGCTGATCGCCTCGTCCAGCGGCCGGGTGCGTACCAGCGTGATGGGCAGCGCCTTGATCGCCCGTGCTAGCGCGGCCATATCGGCAAACGTCGCCTGATCCGTCAGTTCACGCAGCAGTCCCGCCTTCGCCCCGTCGATGCCCAGATGGCTGTGCAGGTGCTTGGCCATCGACCGTGAACCACGCGGCTTGGCCAGGGCCTGGGCAATCTTGTCCACAGGCTTGTCCGGCAGCAGGTCGAGCAGCAGCGTTGCCTGGCCGTCGCGGTTGATGGCCTCGCGCAACGGTGCAGACCAGGCATACACCAGGCTGCCCTCGACACCCTGGGCGGTAAGGATGAACTCACCTTTGCGCGTTGCCGTGCCTGGCATGCCCAAGGCGATGTTCTTCAGTGGCGCGCCGGCGAACTTGTCCTTGAGCAGCGCACTCCAGCCTGCGACTTCAAACCCGCAGTTGCTCGCTTGCAAGGGGGAGATATCCACAGCCCGTTCGGCCAGCACAGGTTGCCAGGCGCCGTCGGAGCCCAGCCTGGCCCAGCTGCCGCCACCCAAGGCCAACACAACAACATCAGCCTTTACCTGCAGTTCGCCCTGTGGATAAGCGATTTGCAAGGCGCCGTCGGCGTGCCAGCCCAGCCAGCGATGGCGGGTGTGGATAACCACGCCGCTGTCGCGCAGGCGTTTGAGCCAGGCGCGCAGCAACGGCGCGGCTTTCATGTCGGTCGGGAATACTCGGCCCGAAGTGCCCACGAAGGTTTCGATGCCCAAGCCGTGAATCCACTGGCGCAGGGCATCGGCATCGAAGTCGCCCAGCAGCCGCTTTATCTCGCTTTCGCGTTCGGCATAGCGCGCCACGAACCGGGGATAGGGCTCGGAATGGGTGATGTTCATGCCGCCGACCCCCGCCAGCAGAAACTTGCGGCCCACCGACGGCATGGCGTCGAACACCTGCACTGCAAGGCCCGCCTGGGCCAAGGCTTCGGCGGCCATCAGGCCGGCGGGGCCGGCGCCGATGACGACAGCCAGGGGAGGGGATGCGGGGCGTAGATCGGACATGGTGGTCAGCAGGCTGTGGAAAAGACCGCGCATTCTAACGCAGCAGGGGCCATGCAAGCACTGAGCAAAAAATGATCAGTATGCTGCAGGGCACGGTGGTAAAGGGCTGTAGCGGCTTTCCAGCAGGTTATCCACAGGCGGTTCCACAGTCATTGTGAACAACTGATGACCTTCGCCGCGCTGTGGTGGAGGATGCCGTGGCGCCGCGCCAAGGCTTCCCTGTCCTTGCTGTAGCCGCCGCCGATCACGCCGACCACCGGGATATCCCGCCCCAGGCAGTGGCGCATGACATGCTCGTCGCGCGCAGCCAAGCCGGCATCGGTCAGTTGCAGGTAGCCGAGGGCATCGTCCTTATGTACGTCCACACCGGCGTCATACAGCACCAGGTCGGGTTGATACAGCGGCAACAGGTAGTTGAGCGCATCTTCCACCACTTTCAGGTAGGCGGCGTCACCCATGCCCCGCGGCAGCGGAATGTCCCAGTCGCTGTGGGCCTTGCGCGCCGGGAAGTTCTGTTCGCAGTGCAATGATACGGTGATGGCGTCCGGGGTGTCCTGCAGGATGCGCGCGGTGCCATCGCCCTGGTGCACGTCGCAATCGAAGATCAGCACCCGGTGCACCCGCCCGGCTTCAAGCAGGTAGCGGCTGATCACGGCCAGGTCGTTGAAGATGCAGAAACCGGCTGGGTGGTCAAAGTGGGCGTGGTGGGTACCGCCGGCCAGGTGGCAGGCCAGGCCGTGTTGCAGCGCCATTTCGGCAGCCAGCAACGAGCCGCCCACTGCCCGCACGGTGCGCCGCGCCAAGGCCTCGCTCCAGGGCAAGCCCAGGCGGCGCTGGTCCTCGCGCGACAGTTCGCCGTGCATATAGCGCTCGATGTAGTCGCGGTCGTGGGCCAGGGCGAGGATGTCGTTGGGGCAGATTTGCGGGCGCAGCAAAGCCTGGTCGGTGGTCAGCCCGCTCTCGACCAGGTGGTCGCGCAGCAGGCGGAACTTGTCCATGGGGAAACGATGCTCGGGTGGGAACTCCGGGCTGTAGTCATCGTGGTAGATCAGCGGCAACGGCATGGTGGGTTCGCAATCGGGGCCAGTGCTGATCTTGCCAGTTGTTGGGTTGTGGGTAAAAGTGCTGCGCCGCGCCTACGCTGAACCTGTAGCACGGCAAAACCGGAGCACGCCCCATGACCCCCATCCTTGAACTGGAAAGCGCCCGCCTGGTGTTACGCCAATGGCATGACGACGACCTGCGCGAGTGCGCCGCCATGAGCGCCGACCCGCAGGTGATGCGTTACTTTCCAGCCCCCATGACGCGGCTGGAGGCGGCGGCACTGATCGGCAGGATCCGCGGCCATTTCAACGAATACGGCTTCGGCCTGTGGGCCCTGGAACGCAAGGACAGCGGCGCCTTCATCGGCATGACCGGCCTGCTCAACGTCAACTTCGATGCGCCGTTCGCGCCGGCCGTGGAAATCGGCTGGCGCCTTGCCCGGCGCCACTGGGGCCTGGGCTTTGCCAGCGAGGCGGCGTGGACCTGCCTGCGTTGTGCTTTCGCCCAATTGCGCCTGGAGGAGGTGGTGTCGTTCACTACCGAGGCCAACCTGCCGTCGCAGAAGGTCATGCAGGCCATCGGCATGGAGCAGGACCTGCAAGGCAGTTTCGAGCACCCGCGCCTGCCCGCCGGGCACCCGCTGCGGCCCCACGTGCTGTACCGCATCGACCGGCCCCGCTGGGAGCAGACCTTGCGCGCTGAATGAGCGGTCATGCGCGGTGCCGATGACAAACCCTGTATCATTTGCCTTCATGAAAGCGCCGTAGAGCTGTGATGCCTTGCTAGGAGAACCCCCGATGAGTCATGTGTTGGACGACCTGGTCGACCTGTTGAGCCTCGAGTCGATCGAGGAGAACCTGTTCCGTGGGCGCAGCCAGGACCTGGGCTTCCGCCAGCTGTACGGTGGCCAGGTGCTGGGCCAGTCACTGTCGGCGGCCAGCCAGACGGTCGAAGACGCGCGCCATGTGCATTCGCTGCACGGCTACTTCCTGCGCCCGGGCGATGCCAGCCTGCCGGTGGTCTATTCGGTCGACCGTGTGCGCGATGGCGGCAGCTTCAGTACCCGGCGCGTGACGGCCATCCAGAAGGGCCAGACCATTTTCACTTGCAGTGCGTCGTTCCAGTACGACGAGGAAGGTTTCGAGCACCAGGCGCAGATGCCTGATGTGGTCGGGCCGGAGAACCTGCCGAGCGAGGTCGAACTGGCCCGCGCCATGGCCGACCACCTGCCTGAGCGCATTCGTGACAAGGTGCTGTGTGCCAAACCGATCGAGATACGCCCGGTCACCGAGCGTGACCCGTTCAACCCCAAGCCCGGCGACCCGGTGAAATACACCTGGTTCCGCGCCGACGGCACCCTGCCGGACGTGCCCGCGCTGCACAAGTACCTGCTGGCCTACGCCTCGGACTTCGGCCTGCTGACCACCTCGCTGTTGCCCCATGGCAAATCGGTGTGGCAGCGCGACATGCAGATCGCCAGCCTCGACCACTCGTTGTGGTTCCACGGCAACCTGCGCGCCGATGAGTGGCTGCTGTACGCCACCGACAGCCCATGGGCCGGCAATGCCCGTGGTTTCTGCCGGGGCAGTATCTACAACCGTGCGGGGCAGCTGGTGGCGTCGTCTTCGCAGGAAGGCTTGATCCGTCACCGCAAGGACTGGGCATGAGCCTGGCCGATATCCGCAACTGGGTGTTCGACATGGACGGCACCCTCACCGTGGCAGTGCATGATTTTGCCGCCATTCGTGAGGCGCTGGAGATTCCGCCCGAGGACGACATCCTCACCCACCTGGCGGCATTGCCTGCGGCGCAAGCGGCCGCCAAGCATGCGTGGCTGCTGGAGCACGAGCGCGACCTGGCGGTTGCCTCGACTGCAGCTACCGGTGCTGTGGAGCTGGTGCGGGAGCTGGCCGGGCGTGGCTGCCGGTTGGGCATCCTTACCCGTAATGCGCGTGAGCTGGCGCATGTCACGCTGGAGGCGATCGGCCTGGCCGATTGCTTTGCCGTCGAGCACGTGCTCGGTCGTGACGAGGCGGAGCCCAAGCCCAACCCCGATGGCCTGCTGAAGATCGCCAGTGCCTGGGGTGTGGCGCCGAGCGAACTGGTGATGGTGGGTGACTACCGCTTCGACCTGGATTGCGGCCGAGCGGCCGGGGCGCGCACAGTGCTGGTGAACCTGCCGGATAACCCATGGCCGGAACTGGTGGACTGGCATGCGGTGGACTGCCGGGCTTTGCGGGCGTTGCTGGGCTGAGTTTTCGGTAGCCTGCGCTTGCCCTGTCGCCGGCAAGTTGATCACCGCTGCTGAAAGCTGCCCGAGCACCTGAGGGAGCCGGCTTGCCGGCGATAGGGCCGTTACTGTCTATGCCCACCCGCAGTATTTTTCCCAAACGGAGAACCAGCCATGACCCATAAAGCCATCTACGTGCAACCCGGCGGCGGCTACGACAAGGTCGAAGTCGGCACCTGTGAGGCGGCTGCGCCCAAGCCCGGCGAGATCACCGTACGCCTGCACGCCAGCTCCCTCAACTACCACGACTTTGCCGTGGTCAGCGGCATGTGGGGGCCGAGCGAGCGGCGCATTCCCATGGCCGATGGCGCCGGCGAAGTGACTGCTGTCGGGGCGGGCGTCAGTGAGTTCAAGGTCGGCGACAGCGTGGTCAGCACCTTCTTCCCGGACTGGCTCGATGGCCAGGCACTGGTCGAAGGGTTCGCCAGCGTGCCGGGCGACGGCATCGACGGCTACGCCCGTGAACAGGTCACCGCCCGCGCCACCTCCTTCACGCTGGCACCCAAGGGCTACAGCCACGCCGAGGCCGCCACCCTGACCACCGCCGGCCTCACGGCCTGGCGTGCGCTGATGAGCGACGATCACCTCAAGCCCGGTGACACCGTACTTGTGCAGGGCACCGGCGGCGTGTCGATCTTCGCCCTGCAGTTCGCCAAGCTGGCAGGCGCCACGGTAATCGCCACCTCGTCCAGCGATGCCAAGCTCGAACGCCTCAAGGCCCTGGGCGCCGACCACCTGATCAACTACAAGAGCACCCCGGCCTGGGGCGAGAAGGTGCGTGAGCTCACCGGCAACCGTGGCGTCGATCATGTGATCGAGGTAGGCGGGCCGGCGACGCTGGAGCAGTCGATGATTGCCGCACGGATCGGTGGCCATGTGTCATTGATCGGCATCCTTACCGGTGTCGCCGGGCAGTTGCCGCTGGTTCAGGCGCTGGTGCGGCAGATCCGGCTGCAGGGTGTGCTGGTGGGTAGCCGCGCGCAGCAGCAGGCGATGGTCCGGGCGATCGACGCCAACGGCTTGCTGCCTGTGGTGGACAAGCATTTCGAACTGGAGCAGATCGTCGAAGCGTTCCGCTACCAGGAGAGCAACCGGCATTTCGGCAAGATCTGCCTGACCTGGTAATCGCCAGCCTCAGTCCGGCAACAAGCGGTCCCGGCTGTTGGACAGATGCAGGCAGATCGCCGCCCGCGCCGCATCCGGGTCTTGCCGGGCAATGGCGTTGAGAATCGCCTCATGCTCCAGGTTGGCCAGGTAGGCATGCCGCGCCAGGTTGGCCCCGGCGCGTTCGGCGATGGCCATGCGGTTGCGAGGAATCAGGCCATTGCCCAGCTGCGCCATCATCTCGCTGAAGTACAGGTTGCCGGTGGCCTCGGCGATCAGCAGGTGAAAGCGGCGGTCCGCTTCGATGCAACTGTCACCGGCCGCGGCGAGGTCCTGATAATCGTCCAGTGCCTGGCGCATGCGTGCCAGGTGTTGTTCGTTGCGGCGCACGGCGGCGAGGGCGGCTGCCTGGCCTTCGAGGCCGATGCGCAGTTCCAGCAGGTCGCGCACGCTTGCGGCATTCTCCACTCCCACCCGCAACCCGGCCTGCGCCGGGCGCGCCATCACGAACGTACCAATCCCATGGCGCGGTTCTACCAGGCCGGAGGCCTGCAGTTTCGACAGGGCTTCACGCACCACGGTGCGGCTGACACCGTGCTCGCGCACCAGGGTGTTTTCCGACGGCAGTTTGTCGCCCGGCTTGATGGTGCCCAGCAGGATTTGCTGGGTCAGGCTGGAGACCAGGTCGTGGGCACGGCTGTGGCCTGTTTTGCGGGGCTGCTGGGGCATGGGCTGCTCCGGTTGGCGAGTTAGCTTGTACGACAAGTTAGTCGATAAAAATATTTTCTGCCTGTTTTTTCGCAGCGCCGGGCAACCTGAAAAGTGAACTTATTAGCTTTATCGCCGCTTTTATACGATCTATAAGCTTGTATTTTGTGTTTTTAACGACAATCGCCATCTTGTCGTACAACTTCGCCGCGCATATGCTCTGCCCACTGTCATGTCAGACCACCTCGACCCGCACAAAAACAATTAGTGGGAGATACACAAGTGAACGACACCCTCGATCCGTCTGCCCGTAACGGCGGCGACGTGCTGGCCAGCGCCGTGGCCAAGGTCAAGCGCCACGTCCTGCCGCTGTTCGTGATCATGTTCATCGTCAACTACCTCGACCGCGTCAACATCGGCTTCGTCCGGCCACACCTGGAAAGCGACCTGGGTATCAGCGCTGCGGCCTATGGTTTTGGTGCCGGGTTGTTCTTCATCGGCTATGCGCTGTTCGAAGTGCCCTCGAACATGCTGTTGCAGCGCGTCGGCGCCCGCCTGTGGCTGACCCGCATCATGTTCACCTGGGGGCTGGTGGCCACGGCCATGGCATTCGTGCAGAACGAAACCCAGTTCTACGTGCTGCGCTTTTTGCTCGGTGTTGCCGAGGCCGGCTTCTTCCCTGGGGTGATCTACTACTTCACCCGCTGGCTGCCAGGTGCCGAACGCGGCAAGGCGATTGCCATCTTCCTCAGCGGCTCGGCGCTGGCTTCGCTGATCTCCGGCCCACTGGCCGGCGCGCTGATGCAGATCCAGGGCCTGGGCATGCATGGCTGGCAGTGGATGTTGTTCATCGAGGGCATGGCCTCGGTCACGCTGTGCTTCTTCGTGTTCTTCTGGCTCGACTCCAAACCGCACGACGCCAAGTGGCTGAGCAAGGCCGAGCAGGACGCGTTGGTCGATACCATCGACCGCGAGCAACGTGAGCGCGAAGCCACCGGCGCCGTCAAGGTATCGTCCTGGAGCCTGCTCAAGGACCGCCAGATCGTGCTGTTCTGCCTGATCTACTTCTGCATCCAGCTGACCATCTACGCTGCGACCTTCTGGTTGCCCAGCATCATCAAACGCATGGGTGACCTGAGCGACCTGCAGGTCGGCTTCTTCAACTCCATCCCGTGGCTGATCTCGATTCTGGCCATGTATGCCTTCGCCGCTGGCTCCTCACGCTGGAAGTTCCAGCAGGCCTGGGTGGCTGCTGCCCTGGTGATCGCGGCCATTGGCATGTTCATGTCGACCACGGGCGGGCCGGTGTTCGCCTTTGTCGCGGTGTGCTTTGCCGCCATCGGTTTCAAGTCGGCTTCGTCACTGTTCTGGCCGATCCCCCAAGGCTATCTGGACGCGCGTATCGCTGCGGCGGTGATCGCCCTGATCAACTCGGTGGGCAACCTGGGCGGCTTCGTCGCGCCCACCACCTTCGGCCTGCTCGAGCAGCAGACCGGGTCGATCCAGGGTGGCCTGTACGGCCTGGCCGTGACCTCGGTGCTGGCGGCCATTGCGGTGTTCTTCGTGCGCACTCGCCCAAAGGGCGTCCCCTCCAATGACCTCAAGGCCCCTTCGGCCTTGGGCCAGACCCACTGATGACTGCGAGACAACAATCATGAACATGCAGACGACTCCCGCACTCCACACCAGCACCCCCGTGGTCACCGACCTGCGCGTGATCCCGGTAGCCGGCCATGACAGCATGCTGCTCAACCTCAGTGGCGCCCATGGCCCGTTCTTCACCCGTAACGTTGTGGTGCTGCGTGACAGCGCCGGCAACACGGGCCTGGGCGAAGTGCCCGGCGGCGAGAAGATCCGCCAGACCCTGGAAGATGCCCGCAGCCTGGTGGTCGGCCAGCCGATCGGCCACTACCAGCGTGTGCTCAATGCCATGCGCCAGACCTTCGCCAACCGCGATGCCGGCGGGCGTGGCCTGCAGACCTTCGACCTGCGCATTACCGTGCATGCGGTGACGGCCATCGAATCGGCGCTGCTGGACTTGCTCGGCCAGCACCTCAATGTGCCCATGGCCGCGCTGCTCGGTGAAGGCCAGCAGCGCGACGCGGTGAAAATGCTCGGCTACCTGTTCTATATCGGTGACCGCCAGCAGACTGACCTGGCTTACCGCAATGAGGCCGACGCCGATGATGACTGGTTCCGCCTGCGCCACGAGAAGGCACTGACCCCTGAGGCCGTGGTGCGCCTGGCTGAAGCCGCCAAGCAGCGCTATGGCTTCAGCGACTTCAAGCTCAAGGGCGGCGTGCTGCGTGGCGAAGAGGAGATGGAGGCGGTGACGGCGCTGGCCGAGCGCTTCCCCGAAGCGCGCATCACGCTTGACCCCAATGGCGCCTGGTCATTGCAAGAGGCCATCGCCCTGTGCCGTGACAAGCACCACGTGCTGGCCTATGCAGAAGACCCGTGCGGTGCCGAAAACGGCTATTCGGGCCGTGAGGTGATGGCCGAGTTCCGCCGTGCCACCGGCTTGCCCACCGCCACCAACATGATCGCCACCGACTGGCGCCAGATGGGCCATGCGATCCAGTTGCAATCAGTGGACATCCCCTTGGCCGACCCACACTTCTGGACCTTGCAGGGCTCGGTACGGGTGGCGCAGATGTGCAACGACTGGGGCCTGACCTGGGGTTCGCATTCGAACAACCACTTCGATATTTCATTGGCGATGTTCACCCAGGTAGCTGCGGCGGCGCCGGGTGAGATCACGGCGATCGACACCCACTGGATCTGGCAGGACGGCCAGCGTCTTACCCGCGAGCCGCTGCGCATCGTCGACGGCCATGTGCGCGTGCCAGAGCGCCCAGGGCTAGGGGTGGAGCTGGATGAAGACCAACTGGCCAAGGCCCATGAGTGCTACCGCAGCATGGGGCTGGGAGCGCGGGATGACGGTGTGGCGATGCAGTTCCTGATCCCCGGCTGGACGTTCGATAACAAGCGGCCTTGCCTGGTGCGTTGAAGCCCGGTGCCCTATCGCCGGCAAGCCGGCTCCCACTGGGTTTGCGCTGAGCTTGAGAGCAGCGGGGTACCTGTGGGAGTCGGCTTGCCGGCGATTGGGCTGCGCAGCAGCCCCCTCACCCCGCCTCAAAAAATGCCCGAGCCATCGCCACAAACGCGCCCAGCACTGGGTTCGGATTATCCCGGCAATACGCCAGAAAGATCTCCGCCTGCTGGTCCGTCCCCACCATTGGCTTGAACACCACCTGCTCCAGCCGCAGCGCCTGCGCCGATGCCGGCACCACCGCACAGCCCAGCCCGACATTCACCAACCCCAGAATCGAATGCGTCTGCCCCAGTTGGTGCAGATAACGCGGCTGCACCTCGTGGCGGGCAAACAGATTGGCGATGCGGTCATGGAAGTAGCGCCCCTCGTTGGCGCTGTACATCACGAACGGCTGCTGATCGAAATCGGTCGGCTTGAGCCGCTCGCGCGCTGCCAGTGCATGGCCGGCGGGCAGGGCAGCGACGAAGGGCTCGCGGTGGATCGGCAGGTACTCCACGCGCGCGCTGGGCAGTACCTGGCGCACCAGACCGACATCGATCAGCCCAGCCTCCAGGTCATGCACCTGGGTTGCGGAGATGCGCTCGCTGAGCACCAGTTCGATGTCGGGTACGGTCTTGGCGGCGTGCACCAGCAGGCGCGGGATCATGCTGTAGGCCCCGACCGCTGTGAAGCCCAGCGTCAGTCGGCCAGCCTCGCCATGGGCAATGCGCCGGGCCGACTGGCTGGCCGATTCGGCAATCTGCAGTATGCGCCGGGCATCTTCCAGAAAGCTCTGCCCGGCGAGTGTGAGCCGCGCCTGGCGGTTGTTGCGCTCGAGCAGCAGCACCCCCAGCGAATGCTCCAACAGCTGGATCTGCCGGCTCAACGGCGGTTGGGTCATGTGCAGGCGGCTGGCGGCACGGCCGAAATGCAGCTCCTCGGCAACCGCTACGAAGCAGCGCAGCTGGTGCAGCTCCATGATTCAATTCCTGAATTATTCGATCCACCATCAATATTAGACCTGTATCGCATGCCGGCCTAGCATCGAGTCACACCTTTGAAGTTGCCGGATATCAACGATGAACAACGACAACACCGCAGCCGTCGAGCTGCTGCTCACCCAGCCGGTACCGGATGCCATCGATGCGCAACTGGTCAGTGCCTACCAGGTGCATCGGCTGTATCGACATGACAATCCTCAACAACTGCTCGATGAAGTCGGCCCTCGTATTCGAGGGGTGGTCACCGGTGGCGCCAAAGGCTTGGCCAATGCACTGATGGATCAACTGCCAGCGCTGCAGATCATCGCCATCAGTGGCATCGGCACCGACGCTGTCGACCTGCACCACGCGGCGAAGCGCGGCATACATGTCACCACGACCCCGGGGGTGCTCACCGACGACGTGGCCGATATGGCCATGGGGTTGATCATCAACACACTGCGCCGCCTGGGCGAAGGTGAACGTCTGGTGCGTGACGGCTTGTGGGGCACGGTCAACCTGCCGTTGGCGCGCAAGGTCAGTGGTAGTGCGCTGGGCATCGTTGGCCTGGGGCAAGTCGGCAAGGCCATCGCCCGCCGCGCTGCCGCCTTCGACATGCACATTGCCTACAACGGCCGCCGCGAACAGCACGGCTGTGGCTACCGCTTCGTCGCTGACCTGGTCGAACTGGCGCGTGCGGTGGATGTGCTGGTGGTAGCGGCCTCGGCTGATGGCGGCAAGGTGCTGGTGAGCGCCGAAGTGCTCGACGCGCTGGGCCCGCAGGGCTACCTGATCAACGTGGCGCGCGGCAAGTTGGTGGATGAGGACGCACTGGTCGAGGCCTTGCGCGAACGGCGCATTGCCGGTGCGGGGCTGGATGTGTTCGTCGATGAACCCCATGTGCCACCGGCTTTGTGTGACCTCAACCAGGTCAGCCTGCAGCCGCACCGAGGCAGCGCCACCCTGCAGACCCGCCTGGAAATGGGGCAAATGGTGCTGGACAACCTCGCAGCCTGCTTCCGCGGCGAGGTGCCGCCGAACTGCGCGTAACCCCATCGCCGGCAAGCCGGCTCCCACTGGGAGCCCACTGCTTTACAGCCCGGTGATGTACCTGTAGGCGCCGGCTTGCCGGCGATAGGGCCACTAGCGACACCACAAGGCCACACCTTCTCTGCACAAGAACAATCGCTTCCATCGAGAAGCAAGAGGGTACACATGAACAGCAAATCCGCCGTCGCCGCACCGCAGGCCGTCGCCGCAATCGGCCGCCATCGCTTCCTTGTCCTGGCGCTGATCTTTGTCATCACGGTCATCAACTATGCCGACCGCGCCACCCTGTCGATCACTGGCACCGAGGTACTCAAAGACCTTGGCCTGGACCCGGTCATGCTCGGCATGATCTTTTCTGCCTTCGCCTGGGCCTATGCCCTCGGCCAGGTGCCAGGCGGCTGGTTGCTGGACCGCTTCGGTGCACGCCGCGTATATGGCATCAGCCTGATTCTCTGGTCGCTGTTCACCCTGCTGCAAGGCACAGTGGGCTGGCTGGGCCTGGCCGGTGTGTCGGCTGCGGTGGCGTTGTTCTCCATGCGTTTCATGCTCGGCCTGGTGGAGTCACCGGCATTCCCGGCCAACTCGCGCATCGTCAGTTGCTGGTTCCCCACCCGCGAGCGCGGTACCGCATCGGCGCTGTTCAACTCGGCGCAGTACATGGCGGTGGTGGTGTTCGCGCCGCTGATGGCGTGGATGACCCACACGATGAGCTGGGAGCAGGTATTCATCTGGATGGGCGTGCTCGGCCTGCTGCTGAGCGTGGTGTGGTTCCGCCTTTACCATGAGCCGCACAGCGCACCAGGGTTGAGCCGTGAAGAGTTCGATTACATGCGTGAAGGCGGAGCGCTGGTCGACCTGGAAAAAGAGCGCAAGACGGCCAAGAGCAAACCGACCCGCGCGGAGCTTGCGCAGCTGTTCACCAGCCGCAACCTGTGGGCGGTCTACCTGGGGCAGTACTGCATTACCGCGCTCACCTATTTCTTCATCACCTGGTTCCCGATCTACCTGATCAAGGGCCGTGGCATGACCATCATGGAGGCCGGCTGGGTGGCCGCGTTGCCGGCCATCTGCGGCTTTACCGGCGGCATTCTTGGGGGCTTCGTGTCCGACTGGCTGATCCGCCGTGGGGTGCACCCGTCCAGGGCGCGCAAGACGCCGTTCGTGATCGGCATGGCGTTGTCCACCACCTTGGTGCTGGCCAATTACGTGGATGGCAACGCGGCGGTAATTGCCCTGATGACCTTGGCATTCTTCGGCAAGGGCCTGGCAGCGGTGGGTTGGGCGGTGCTGTCGGATGTGGCGCCGAAGAAAATGGTCGGCCTGTGCGGTGGCGTGTTCAACGGCATCGGCAACATTGCCGGCATCGTCACCCCGCTGGTGATCGGCTACGTAGTGGCCAGCACCGGCTCCTTCGACAACGCACTTTGGTTCGTAGCCGCCCACGGCGTGCTGGGGATCTTCGCTTACCTGTTGCTGGCCCGGCGCTTCGAACGGACGGGGCAGGCGTAGGCAGACGCCTGAGCAACAGAGGCCCTGGGTGACCGGGGCTTTTTTGTACCTGTTACGCATACCCAGATGAAAAACAAAACCCTCAAATGGCCATCAGGCGCGTCTGGACATGCCATCCACGACATCTGACGTTTATGGAAAAGCGCTGTCGTGATCGAACAGTTGCGAGGCGTTCTCGTGTAATTTCCTGCAGCCTCAGCCGGCTTAAATGAACCCCGAACCGCACTGACGCCCTGCTTTGTGACGCGCGCCAAAGATCAACAACAGCGCGCAAGCAAGGTGTCGACTCATTGAATCCAAAGGAGATATTTTCGCCTACGCCTGCCCGTCCTTCCTTGTGTCAGCAAAAAGAGAACAACATCAATGAACACCGTGGGAACTGATGGCAACCTTGCACAAGGTTTCAAGCCACGTCATGTAACGATGCTGTCCATCGCGGGCATCATCGGCGCCGGTCTTTTCGTCGGCTCCGGGCACGCCATCGCGGCAGCCGGGCCAGCCACCATTGTTTCTTACTTCGTGGCCGGGACCCTGGTGGTGCTGGTCATGCGCATGCTCGGCGAAATGGCCGTGGCGCACCCCGACACCGGTTCGTTCTCCACCTATGCCGACCAGGCCATCGGCCGCTGGGCCGGCTACACCATCGGCTGGCTGTACTGGTGGTTCTGGGTGTTGGTGATCCCGATCGAAGCACTGGCCGCCGGGCATGTGCTCAACGCCTGGTTCCCACAGGTGGACAGCTGGATCTTCGCCCTCGGTTCCGTACTGCTACTGGCGTGCACCAACCTGTTCAGCGTGGCCAAGTACGGTGAGTTCGAGTTCTGGTTCGCCATTCTCAAAGTCACGGCAATCCTTTGCTTCATCGGCTTGGGCTTTGCGGCCCTGATGGGCTGGTTGCCCAACCGCGAAGTCAGCGGGTTGAGCGGCTTGATGAGCGCCTACGGCGGCTTTGCGCCCAACGGCTGGTCTGCCGTGATTGGTGCATTCATCACCGTGATGTTCAGCTTCATCGGCACTGAAGCGGTGACCATTGCCGCCTCCGAATCCAGCGACCCGTCGCGTAACATCGCCAAGGCCACGCGCTCGGTGATCTGGCGCATCAGTACCTTCTACATCCTGTCGATCTTCGTGATCATCTCGATCGTGCCGTGGAACGACCCGCAGCTTGCGGTGGTGGGTTCTTACCAGCGTGCGCTGGAAATCATGAACATCCCCAATGCCGCCTTCATGGTCGACCTGGTGGTACTGGTGGCCGTGACCAGCTGCATGAACTCGTCGATCTATATCGCTTCGCGGATGATGTACTCACTGGCCAAGCGCGGTGATGCACCGGCCTTCCTCAACAAGACCTCCAAGGTCGGCGTGCCACGCGCTGCCGTGTTCGGCAGCACCCTGATCGGCGCGGCCATCGCCATCCTCAACTACTTCGCACCCAAGGGTGTGTTCGAGTTCCTGCTGGCCAGCTCCGGCGCCATTGCGCTGCTGGTTTACATGGTCATCGCCATCTCCCAGCTGCGCATGCGCCGCCGCCTGGAGCGCGAAAACGCGGAACTGAAATTCCGCATGTGGCTGTTCCCGTGGCTGACCTGGGCGGTGATCATTTTCATTGGCGGGGCGCTGGCGGTGATGATGTATACGCCTGAGCACCGGGTGGAGGTGAGTTCGACCTTGGGCTTGGCGATCGTGATTTCCTTCCTTGGGATTGTCACTTCGCGGGGGCATGAACGACAGGCGGCGGTGGTGCGCTCGCTCGGTTGAGTGGCGGCTGTGACGCCTCCATGGTGGCCGGGTTGATCGGCCACCATGGCCCGATCGGCGTGATGTATCCGTGCCATCACTTTTTTCGTACACTCCGGTCTCCTAGCTTGCAAGGGAGTGTGCAACATGTGTCGTGGGATTCGACTGGCTTTGGCCTTGAGTATGTTGCACCTGCCACTGGCGCTGGCCAATGAAGCATCAGGCGACCCGCTGCTGGACACGCCGAGCGTCGGTAACACGGGCGCCGAGCACAGCGCCCGTGGCGTGTTGCGCGCGCGTCACCAGGCAGTGCTGGCCAGTGAGCTGGCCGGGCGTATCGTCGAGATGCCTTATGCTGATGGCGAGGCCTTCAAGAAGGGCAGCACCCTGGCGCGCTTCGACTGCTCGGCCTACCAGGCCCAGCTCAATGCCGCTCAAGCGGCGGTGCGCGCAAGCCGCGAAGAGCTCAACCACAACCGTCAACTGGCCGCATTGAAATCGGTGGGGCAGTTCGAGGTATCGCTGGCTGAGGCCAAGCAAGCCCAGGCCCAGGCCGAAGCCCAAGTCTACCAAGTGCAGGTCAAGCGCTGTGTGGTCACCGCCCCGTTCGACGGGCGAGTGGTACAACGCCGTGCCCAGCCTCACGAAAGCGTCGCCAACGGCGCACCGCTGGTGGAGGTGGTGGACAATCGTTCGCTGGAAATCCAGCTGCTGGTGCCTTCGCGCTGGCTGGCCAGGCTCAAGCCTGGGCAAAGCTTTCAGTTCACCCCGGATGAAACCGGTCAGCCGCTGGGCGCCACGGTCAAGCGTGTGGGCGCGCGAATCGATGAAGGCAGCCAGACGCTGCTGCTGATCGGCGAACTGCCCGCAGATGCTCACGGTTTGCTGGCGGGCATGAGCGGTACGGCCAGCTTTGCGCAGCAGCCATGACCGCCGCTGCCCATGGTACGGCGGAGCGGGCCTTCGCCTTGTTTCTGGGGCTGCAGCGCCAGGCGCGCCAGGCCACCAGTACCGAGCAGCTGGCGTATGCCATGGTCAACGACGGCCAGGCGATGTTTGGTTTTCGCCATGCCGCGTTACTGATCGCCGGCAAGGTGCAGGCGCTGACAGGCATCAGCGTGGTGGAAGCCAATGCACCGTTCGTGGCCTTTGTCGAACGTGCCGTGGGCAAGTTGCAGGCAGCGGGTGTCGCAGGGCAAGCCGGCGAGGTGGAACCAAGCGTGCTGGATGCCCAGACCCTCGCCGACTGGCAGGCGTTGTCGGCAGGGCAAGCCTTCTGGTTGCCATTGCACGACCGCAAGGGTGAGGCCTTCGGCGGCTTGTGGCTGGCCCGCGAGCAGGCGTTCAACGCCGCCGAGCAGGCCTTGCTGGTGCAGTTGGGGGAAACTTATGCGCATGCCTGGCAGGCGCTGAACCCGGTGCGCCCATGGCGCCTGCGCTGGCCGCGGCGGCGCTTGCTGGCGGTGCTGGCGGCAGCGCTGCTGTTGCTGTTGCTGCCGGTGCGCCAGTCGGTGCTGGCGCCGGCCGAGGTGGTGCCGCGCGGTGGCTGGGTGGTGGCGGCGCCGCTGGACGGGGTGGCGGCCGAGTTCCTGGTCAAACCCAACCAGCGTGTGACGGCGGGGGATTTGCTGGTGCGCTTCGATGCCACCGCCCTCAAGGCCCAGGCCGATGTTGCCGCACGCACCTTGGGCGTGGCAGAGGCCGAACTCAAGGTCAGTACCCAGCGCGCCTTTACCGATGCCGACTCCAGCGCGCGCCTGGACTTGCTGGCCGCACGCGTGGAACAGAAACGCGCCGAACTCGACTATGCCCACCAGTTGCTGGCGCGCAGCGAGATCCGCGCCGAACGTGACGGCATCGCGGTGTTCGCCGATGCCGAGCGCTGGACTGGCAAACCGGTGCAGACCGGCGAGCGGCTGATGCAACTGGCCGACCCAGTGCAGGCCGAACTGCGCCTGGAATTGCCGGTCGGCGATGCCATCGCCCTGCAGCCGGGGGCCGAGGTGGCGCTGTTCCTTGACAGTGACCCACTGCATCGGCACGTGGCGCAGCTTGAACGTGCTGCCTACGAGGCGCAAACCACCGCCGCCGGGCAGCTTGCCTACCGGCTGGATGCGACCTTCGTCGAGGCCTCACCACGCATCGGCCTGCGCGGTACGGCAAAGCTGTACGGCGAACGCGCGCCATTGGCCTATTACCTGCTGCGCCGGCCTCTGGCGGCCCTGCGCCAAGGGCTGGGCCTGTAATGTTGCCGGCGCTGCGTGCGGACCTGCAGCTCTCGCCAGCGGCACCGGCGTTGGACGGTGCCCCGCAATGGACCTTGGCCGACCCGTTGCGCGGCCGTTATTTCAAGCTCGGCGCGGCAGCGGTGCGTTTGCTCCGCCACTGGCCGCTGGGTGAGCCGCAACGGGTGCTGGCAGCTGCCAATGCCGAGCCGGGCCTGCCCCTGGATACTCAGGCGGTAGAGGACCTACTGGCGTTTCTCGGCCACCACGACCTGCTTAGCGCCAAGGACCCGGGGCAGCGCCAGAGCTATGCCGTGAAGGCCGCCGCCAGCCAACAGGGGCTGTGGCACAAAGCATTGCACCAGTACCTGTTCTTCCGCATCCCGCTGTGGCGCCCGGATGCCTTTCTCAACCGTACCTGGCCGCTGCTCGAGCGCCATGGTGGCTGGCTGCTGCGCGTTGGCCTGCCGGCGCTGCTGGTGCTTGGCCTGTTCCTGGTGATTCGTGACTGGTCGCGCTTCATCGCCACGTTCCCGCACCTGTTCAGCCTCGGCGGCATGCTCGCCTTTGGCCTGGCCCTGGCTTTCGCCAAGCTTTGCCACGAGTTCGGCCATGCCTACATGGCCAAGCGCGCGGGTTGCCGTGTGCAGAGCATGGGGTTGGCGTTCATGGTGCTGCTGCCTATGTTCTACACCGATGTCAGCGATGCCTGGCGCGTCAGCGACCGGCGCTCACGGCTGCTGATAGATGCAGGTGGCGTATTCGCCGAGCTGGTACTGGCGGTGTTGGCACTGCTGGCCTGGTCGCTGCTGCCCGATGGGCCGCTGCGCACCGCGGCGTTCATGCTGGCCAGTGCCACGTGGATCACCACCTTGCTGGTCAACCTCAACCCGTTCATGCGCTTTGACGGGTACTTTCTGGTCAGTGACCTGTTAGGTGTGGAAAACCTGCAGCAACGCGCGTTTGCACTGTGCCGGTGGCGCTTGCGCGAGGCGTTGTTCGGCTATGGCGAGACGATGCCCGAGCCGTGGCCACCGGTGATGCGCCAGCGCCTGCTGCTATGGGGCTATGGCGCCTGGCTCTGGCGGGCGCTGTTGTTCTTTGGTATCGCCCTGGCGGTGTATCACCTGTTCTTCAAGGTGCTGGGCATTTTCCTCATGCTGGTGGAACTGGTGTGGTTCATCGGCTTGCCGGTATGCAAGGAGCTGCAGCAGTGGTGGCTGCGCCGTGACCAGGCCCAGCCGCGCAAAACGCTGGGGCTTGGCCTGGGGTTGATGCTGCTGCTGGCGCTGCTGGCCGTGCCTTGGCGCGGTGCAGTGGAGGTGCCGGCGATGCTCGAGGCGTCGCGGGTGAGTGCCTTGCATGCACCTGTGGCGGCGCGAGTGAAGCAGTTGCAGGTGCACGATGGCCAGGCGGTCGCTCAGGGGCAGTTGCTGCTGGCGCTGGAATCGCCGGACCTGGATTCGCGCCTGAAGATTGTGCGCCGCGAAATAGAAATTCTACAGTTGCTGTTGCGCCGTCAGTCCGGGCGCAGCGCCACCGCCAGCGATGCCGGTGTGCTCGAGCAGCAGTTGGCCGAGGCAGTGGCCGAGTACCGTGGCCTTGCCGCGCAGCGTGAACGCTTGCAATTGCGCGCGCCGGGGGCGGGAGTGTGGCGCGACATGCCCAGGGACCTGCAGGCCGGGCAGTGGGTCAATACCGGCCAGGCCCTGGGGCGGGTCGTCGAACCGGGGGTGCGCCTGCGTGGTTACTTGGGCGAGGCCGATCTGTGGCGCGTGGCGGCTGGCAGTGAAGGGCGCTTCATTGCCGATGACCCGGCGCGGGCGGCGTTGCCCGTGCGCGTGGAGCAGGTGGATGCTACCGGGGTTGCCGCGCTGGAACTGCAGGCGCTGGCGTCTGACCGGCATGGCCCGGTGGCCGTGCGCCGCGATGGCCAACAGCGGGCCCAGCCGCTGCAGGCGCAGTACGGGGTGCGCCTGAGCCCGCTGACGGATGTGGCTGATGTGGCCCAGCCGTTGCGTGGGGTGGTGGTGCTCGAGGGTGCCCGCGAGTCGCTGCTGGGCGCTGCCTGGCGCCGGTTGGCGGCCTTGGGCGTGCGTGAGAGTGGTTTCTAGTGCGAATTCACTGCAAGGAGCAGCCATGAGCGAAGTCTCGCTGCCGCTATGTTCCCGACTGCCCCTTGCCATGGACCTGCCGGCATTGCTGCAGGCTTTGGCACGGGTGGAGGCAGGGGCCTGGCAGGCGCATTTCAACCGCGGTTATCACGAGGGCGACTGGAGCGGTGTGGCGCTGGTCAGTGCCGAGGATGCTCCTGTGCCGCTTGCACCGGGCCGGGGCGCGCCCGTGAGGCAGGACTGGTGGCGCCATGAGACGGCGTGGCAGGCCGCGCTGGGGCCATTTCGCGCATCCCTGCAGGCCGCACGTCTGCTGCGCCTGGGCGAGGGCGCGCGGATTCACGAGCACCGCGACCCGGACCTGGGCCGCCCTGGAGGCTGCCTGCGCCTGCATGTGCCATTGCTGAGCCCACCTGGTGTTGAATTTATCGTCGACGGCCTGCAGGTCCCCATGCAGGCTGGCGAGTGCTGGTTCGTTGACCTGTCACGTGCGCATCGGGTGCACAACCCCGGCCCCGGTGAGCGTATCCACCTGGTGCTCGACTGCTTGGCCGACAACTGGCTGCTCGGGTTGATCGAACAGGGGCGGGCACTAACCCCGGCATTGAGCCCGGGGCGGGCAGTGCAGGCTTTCGAGCGCTTTCGTGAGCAAGTGGCGCATGCCCCTGCACTGGCAACCAGGCTGCAGGCACTGGACGATCCACGGGCATTCGTGGCCGCGGCCATTGCCCTCGGTGCAACCATGGGCCTGGTGTTTTCCGATGCCGAAGTGCTGAGTGCCATGCGCCAAGGCAAGCAAGCATGGAGCGATCAATGGCGAATCTGAATGCGTCAGGCAGTTTTCACGGCTGGATGCCCATTCGCCTGTGGCGTGACAAGGCTGAGTGGCGCCTGGACTGGTGCTGGTTTGGCCAGCAGCCCCTGACCAGGCCGTTTTTCCGAGACGACGTCGATCAGGCCTTACGCCTGCCGTTCAACCAGGCCCTGCGCCGCGACACCAACTTGCAGGCACTGTTGGACTGGCAAGTGCGCAGCCCGGGCTTGGCACCTTCGGTGCTGGTGTTCCATGCCTCGCGATGCGGCTCCACGCTGATCGCACAACTGTTGGCCAGCCAGGCGCGCAACATCGTGCTCAGCGAGCCGCCACCCCTGGACAACCTGCTGAGGGCATCGCTGCAGGACCCAGGCGCCAAGGACTGGCAGGCCGAAGGCGTGCGCGCACTGCTTTCAGCCTACGGCCAGCGGCGCCAGGGCGATGAGCGCCAGTTGGTGATCAAACTTGATGCCTGGAACGTGTTCGAAGCGCCCTTACTGGCCGAACTGTACCCCGAAGTGCCGAGGGTCTTCCTGTATCGCGACCCATTGGAGATCGTTGTCTCGCAGTTGCGCCAGGCCGGCATGCACCGGGTGCCGGGCCTGCTTGGCGCCTCGCTGCTGGACACCTTGCTGGGCAGCGGCAAGGGCATGGACACGGTGCAATACACCTGCCGGGTGGTAGGCGAGATCCTCAAGGCCGGCCTGCAGCTATGCCGGGAACACGGCGGCATTGCCGTCAACTACAGTGAACTGCCTGAGGCCATCTGGGGGCGCCTGGCCCCAGTGTTCGGGGTGATGCCCAGCGATGTGCCGAGGTTGCGTGAAGTGGCAGCGTTCGATGCCAAGCAACCGAGCATGAACTTCAGTGCTGACAGCCAGCGCAAGCGAGCACAAGCCAGCGAGCAAGTACTTGAAGGTGTGCGTAAATGGGCGCTAGAACCCTATAAGTGCTTGGAATTCATACGCTTGCATAACGCCTGAAAACTGGCGCCAAAAGGCTTCGAACACCTGTTTGAGGAAACTGTGTAAATCGCACGACACAGTGGTGGCGATTTGCCTCGCCAATCGACTACGCTCTACGCCATCGTGTAGGACAATCCACTTGGAAGTGCTCCCCCACCATGGGGTAACTACAGCAGGGAAGCGTGACCCGATGTCGACCTCTGAAGTGCTTCTCCGTCCCGTGGTGGACGCTGACCAAGTGTTTCTGCGCGCCTTGTACGGTACCACCCGGGCCGCCGAAATGGCCGCGCTGGCGTGGGACCAGGCAACGATCGAGCATTTTCTCGACCAGCAGTGGCGTGCCCAGCACTTGCATTACCAGGCGCAGTACCCCGACGCCTGCTTTCTGATCATCGAAACCGCCAACGAACGTATCGGCCGTGCTTCCCTGCAATGGGCCGACAGCCACCTGCAGATCATTGATATGGCAATTTTGCCCGCCTGGCAGGGCCAGGGTATCGGCTCTCGTCTGCTGCGCCAGTGGCTGGCACAGGCTGACCGCCAGGGCCTGAGCGCCGGTTTGCACGTCACTTCGCACAGCCCGGCAGTGCGCCTGTATCGGCGCAGTGGCTTCGCGGTTGTCGAGGACAATGGTCTGTACCTGAAGATGCATCGTTCCTGAACCCATTTCGCGGGCCACCAGGTCCGCCTTGCAGGTAGTCATAGGAGAGCAGCAAATGGATCCGTTTCTCGGTGAGATCAAGATGTTCGCAGGCAACTTTGCGCCTCGCGGTTGGGCATTCTGCCAAGGTCAGCTGATGAGCATTGCCCAGAACAACGCGTTGTTCGCACTGCTTGGCACCATGTATGGCGGTGATGGCCGGACCACCTTCGCCCTGCCAGACCTGCGCGGTCGCGGGCCAATCGGTTTCGGCACCGGGCCAGGCCTGGCCGATGTGGTGCAGGGCGAAGCTGGCGGTGTCAACGATGTCACGCTGTTGCAGTCGAACATGCCGATGCAGCAGGCGGTGATCCCTGCCCAGACCGTTTCGGTGGCCATACCGGCGGTGGAAGGCGATGCCAACGCTGCGGCACCTTCGTCTGGCAACGTGCTGGCCAAGTCTTTTGACAGTTCGGGGGCAGGGGCGGCGGCGGATATCTATTCCAGTGACGTGCCCAACACCAGCCTCAAGCCGTTCAACGTCACGGTGCCTCAAACCAGCGTCAACTTGGGTGGTGCCTCGCTGCCTGTTTCTGTGCAAAACCCCTACCTGGGCATGAACTTCATCATCGCCCTGGAAGGCATCTTCCCGAGCCGTAACTGAGTCAAGGCAGTGCAGTTCATCGCGGGGAGCATGTCGGCTCCCCGCGGTGCGTCAGGATTTTTCGACAAGGATGCGCCTTTGCCTGGCGCAGTTACAGGATCAACCAGCCCAAGGGCTGAATGAGGTTGGCATGGCATTCTGGAAGCGAAACAAGAAGAACCAAAACCCCAGCGTTTCCATGAGCCGGCCGAGCCTGATTCAGGCCTTGGAACCCCGCATGATGTTCGATGCTTCGGTGGCCGTGGTCGCCGACCAGGGCGCCCAGGCCGCTGAGGTAGCCGCTGCCACGGCCACCAGCAAGGACACCGCTACCGCGAGCGATACGTCCAGTACCCAGGACAGCGCGAGCCATGAAAGCGCGCAGCAGGCCGCACCCGCTACGGCGCCGGCTACCCTGGCTGCCGAGCGCCACGAAGTGGTGTTCGTCGACTCCGCCGTCAGTGACTATCAAAAGCTCATCGCCGGCCTGCCCGCCGGCGTCGAGGTGGTGGTGCTGGAGAACGGCAAGGACGGTTTCAAGCAGATCGCTGATTACCTCGACGGCCGTACCGATGTCACTTCCATCGATATCATCAGCCACGGTGACAGCGGCTATGTGTACCTGGCCGGCAACGCCATTTGGGCCAATCAGCTGGCCAGCCATCAGGCCGACCTGGCGCGCATCGGTGCCAGCCTGGCCGAGGGGGGCGACATCCGCTTTTTCGCCTGCAACACCGGCGAAGGCAGTGATGGCGAGCTGTTCGTCGATGAAGTGGCAAGGCTGAGCGGTGCCGATGTAGGCGCGTCTTCCGACTCGACCGGCAACCGCGAGGGCGAGGACTGGGAGCTGGAGACTGTCTCCGGCGAGGTCGCTGCGGGCGTTGGTGTGCAACGTGGTGACCTGACGGCGTTCAATACGTCGCTGGCGACCATCACGGTAACCGACACCAATGCCACGTCCACTGCGGTTGATAGCTTTGTCTCGCTGGCCGAGGCGATCCAGGCCGCCAACACCGACACATCGGTGAACGGCTCCGCCGCCGGCAGTGGCAGCGACATCATCGTGTTCCATCAATCGCTGAGTGGCCAGACCATCCGCTGGTCCACCGCTTCGGCCTTGCTGGTCACCAGCAACATCACCATCAACGGTGATGTGGATGGCGACGGCCGAGGCGATATCATCCTCAGTGGCGACGTCAACAACAACGGCGTACGTGATGCGGCCGAGGCGTCGGGGCTGCAGAGCAACAGCGGCGGCGTGCTGACGGTGCGCAACCTCGATTTCCGTGACTTCTCGGGCAACCTCACCGGTGGCGCGATCCGTGCCAACGGTGGCTCGATCACCGTTGAAGATTCGAACTTCCAGAACAACGCCGGTGCGGTGATCAACTCGGCGCTAAGTGTCGGCTCCACGGTAGTGGTGCGCAACACCACCATTCATGACAACAGCGCCAGTATCGTCGGAGGCACCGCGATGTCATCGCTGGTGCGCCTGGGTGGCGCCAATAACCATGTGTTGGAAAACGTGGCGATCTACAACAACACCGGCACCTACAGTTTTACCGGCACCATCGCGGGGGGCGCGGTGATCGTCCTGAGCAACGTGGGCGGCTCGGTGAACATCGTCAACAGCACCATTGCCAACAACGTGTTCCTCAATACCGGTAGCGGCAGCATCACCTCCGCCGGCCTTGGCTGGGCCAGCGGCCAGGTCGGTACGATCACGGTGCAGAACTCCATCCTCACCGGCAACACCGTCAACGGCGCTGCGGCCGATGCCATCACCGGCAGCAGCTACACCAGCATCACCAACCTGATCGGCACCACGGTCAACTTCGTCGATGCTGCCGGGGGTGATTACCGCCTGGCTTCCACGGCCAGCAACGCCATCGACCAGGGCACCAGCAGTGGCGCCCCGGCCACCGACCTGCGCGGTTTCGAGCGGCCACGCGGTGGCGGTGTGGATATCGGTGCCTACGAGGTACTGTATTCGGCACCACCGGTGGTCGACCTGGACACCACTACTGGCAGCAACGACAGCACGGTCAACTTCAGCGGCACCGCAGTGGCGATCGTGCCGAACATCTCCCTGACCCAGACTGACGGCGACACCCAGGTGAGCGGTGCCTCGCTGGCATTGAGCGGTGTGGCCGATGGTGCCAACGAAACCTTGTCGCTCAGCGCAGCGCAGATCGCCACGGCCGCCGGGTTCGGCATCACGGTAAGCGGCTCGGGCAGCGCCGTGCTTACCCTGAGCGGTGTCGCCACCCTGGCCCAGTACCGGGCGATTCTTGCATCGGTGGCCTATGGCAACGCGGCGGCTGCCTATACCACTGGCACGCGCAGCGTGACCGTCAGCGTCAACGATGACATGGGCAGTACTACGCGTACCGCTTCGGTGGTCGTGCTGGCGCAGAACAGCGCACCGGTGATCGGCAACCTCAACGGCGACAGCACGGCATTCACCCAGGGCAATGGCGCGATACTGATCGACGCGAACGGCAATGCCACGGTCAGCGACAGTGACTCGGCCGACTTCGGCGGTGGCAACCTAACGGCCTCGGTCAGCGCCAATGGCGTAGCCGGGGAAGATACCCTGGGCATCCTCAGCGTGGGTAACGGCGCCGGGCAGATCAGCCTCAGCGGCAATACGGTGAGTTACGGCGGGGTGGCCATCGGCACCGTTGCCGGCGGCACCGGCGGCGCCAGCCTGGTGGTGACGTTCAACGCCAATGCCACGGCCGCGTCGGTACAGGCGCTGGTGCGCAGTATCACGTATGACAACGGTAATGCCGGCAATGGCATCGGCCAGGCCAGCCGATCAGTTTCGGTAACCGTCAGCGACGGCGATGGCGCTACCTCCAGTACCGCCACGGTGCAGGTCAGTGTCCGCGAGACGGTGCCGCCGACCGCTACCATCAGCCTCAGTGACACCGCACTGAAAGTCGGCGACACATCGAACGTGACCATCACCTTCAGCGAAGCGGTGGCTGGCTTCAGCAATGCTGACCTCACGGTGATGGGCGGTACGTTGTCGGCAGTGAGCAGCAGTGATGGTGGCCTCACTTGGAGTGCGACCTTTACCCCCTCCGCCAACACCACTGTCGCCAGTGCGACGATTACCCTGAACAATGCCGGCGTCTCTGACCTGGCGGGCAATGCTGGCAGTGGCGCCACAGTGTCGCCGAGCTACAGCATCGACACGCAGCGCCCCACCGCCACTATCGTGGTCGCCGACAATGCCTTGCGCATCGGCGAAACCAGCCTGGTGACGATCACGTTCAGCGAGGCAGTGACCGGCTTGAGCAATGCCGACCTGACCGTGGCCAACGGTACTATGAGCGCGATAAGCAGCAGCGATGGCGGCATCACCTGGACCGGGACGTTCACGCCGACCAGCAACATTACCGATGCGACCAACCTCATCACCCTGGACAACACGGGGGTGACTGACAGTGCTGGCAACGCCGGCTCCGGCACTACCAACTCGAACAACTACAGCCTCGATACCCAACGCCCGGTAGCGACAATCGTCGTCGCGGACACCGCCTTGCGCATTGGCGAAACCAGCCTGGTGACCATCACCTTCAGCGAGGCGGTGAGCGGCTTCAGCAATGCCGACCTGACCGTGGCCAATGGAACCCTCAGCGCGGTGAGCAGCAGCGATGGCGGCATTACCTGGACCGCCACCTTCACGCCCGCCAGCACTGTCACTGACGCCACCAACCTGATCACCCTGGATAACGCCGGCGTGGCCGACGCTGCCGGCAATAGCGGTAGCGGCACCACCGACTCCAATAATTACGCTGTTGACACCGTGCGGCCGACCGCGACCATCGTGGTCGCCGACAGCGGCCTGGCCATTGGCGAAACCAGCACCGTCACCATCGTTTTCAACGAACCCGTCACCGGCCTGACCCTGGCCGACTTCACGGTACAGAACGGCACGCTCAGCGGCCTGAGCACCAGCGACAACATCAACTGGACCGCCACCTTCACGCCCGCTACCAATGTCACCGATACCAGCAACCTGATCACCTTGGACAATACCGGCGTGATGGACACGGCTGGCAACGCCGGCACCGGTAGCACCGACTCGAACAATTACGCCATCGACAGCCAGCGGCCAACTGCGGCCATCGTGATGGCCAACACGACGCTGACCGTGGGTGAAACCACCACGGTGACCATCACCTTCAGCGAAGCGGTGACCGGCTTCACCCTGGCCGACCTGTCGGCGCCGAACGGCAGCCTGAGCGGGCTGACCAGCAGCGACGGCGGCATCACCTGGACGGCCACCTTCACGCCGTCGATCAACGTGCAGGACGCCAGCAACGTTATTGCCCTGGCCAACACGGGCATCGCCGACCTTGCCGGCAACGTTGGCAGCGGCAGCACCGACTCCGGCAACTACACGGTCAACACCCTGCAACCCACGGCGACGATCGTGATGAGCGATGCGGCCCTGCGTATCGGCGAGACCAGTCAGGTGACCATTACCTTCAGCGAGGCGGTGGCCGGCTTCACCACTGCTGACCTGACAGTGGCCAACGGCACCCTGAGCACGCTTGCCAGTGCAGACGGCGGCATCACCTGGACCGCCACCTTCACACCCACCAGCAATGTCACCGATGCCTCCAACCTGATCACCCTCGACAACAGCGGTGTGGTGGGCCAGAGCAGTGGCAACGCGGGCTTCGGCACCACCAGTTCGAACAACTACGCCATCGACACCCAGCGCCCGACGGCAACCATCGTGGTAGCCGACAGCCAACTGGCGATTGGCGAGACGTCGCTGGTGACCATCACCTTCAGCGAGGCGGTGGTCGGCCTCAGCAATGCCGACCTGACCGTGGCCAACGGTACCCTCAGCGCGCTCTCCAGCGGTGACGGCGGCGTGACCTGGACTGCGACACTGACGCCCACAGTTGGCATCAGCGATACCAGCAACCTGATCACCTTGGACAATACCGGCGTGATGGACACGGCTGGCAACGCCGGCACCGGTAGCACCGACTCGAACAATTACGCCATCGACAGCCTGCGCCCGACCGCCACCATCGTGGTCGCTGACAGCAACCTGACCGTGGGCGAAACCAGCCTGGTGACCATCACCTTCAGCGAAGCGGTGGCCGGCTTCACCCTGGCCGACCTGTCGGCGCCGAACGGCAGCCTGAGCGGGCTGACCAGCAGCGACGGCGGCATCACCTGGACGGCCACTTTCACGCCGTCGAGCAACGTGCAGGATGCCAGCAACGTCATCACCTTGAGCAACACAGGGGTGGCTGATCTGGCCGGCAACACTGGCAGCGGCACCACTTCCTCGGGTAACTACGTGGTCGATACCATCGTCCCCACAGCAACCATCGTGGTGGCCGACACTGCGTTGCGCCTTGGTGAGACGTCGCTGGTGACCATTACCTTCAGTGAGGCGGTGTCCGGCTTCAGCAATGCCGACCTGACCGTGGCCAACGGAACCCTCAGCGCGGTGAGCAGCAGCGATGGCGGCATCACCTGGACCGCCACCTTCACGCCCACCGGCAATGTCACCGATGCCTCCAACCTGATCACCCTGGACAATACCGGAGTGGTCGGCCAGGGCGGCAACGCCGGTGTCGGCACGACTGATTCGAACAACTACGCCATCGACACCCAGCGCCCGACGGCAACCATCGTGGTGGCTGACAGCCAACTGGCGATTGGCGAGACGTCGCTGGTGACCATCACCTTCAGCGAGGCGGTGGTCGGCTTCAGCAATGCCGACCTGAGCGTGGCCAACGGTACCCTCAGCGCGCTCTCCAGCGTTGACGGTGGCGTGACCTGGACTGCGACACTGACGCCCACAACTGGCATCAGCGATACCAGCAACCTGATCACCTTGGACAATACCGGCGTGATGGACTCGGCTGGCAACGCCGGCACCGGTAGCACCGACTCGAACAACTACGCCATCGACAGCCAGCGGCCGACCGCCACCATCGTGGTCGCTGACAGCAACCTGACCGTGGGCGAAACCAGCCAGGTGACCATCACCTTCAGCGAAGCGGTGACGGGCTTGAGCAATGCCGACCTGACGGTGGCCAATGGCACCTTGAGCGCGCTTTCCAGTGCCGACGGCGGCATCACCTGGACAGCCACCTTCACCCCGGCCGTGGGTGTGCGCGATACCAGCAATGTCATCACCCTGGCCAACACGGGCATCGCCGACCTTGCCGGCAACACTGGCAGCGGCACTACCTCGTCGGGCAACTACGCGGTCGACACTATTGTCCCTACCGCGACCATCGTGGTGGCCGACACTGCCTTGCGCATTGGCGAAACCAGCGTGGTAACGATCACCTTCAGCGAGGCGGTGAGCGGCTTCAGCAATGCCGACCTGACGGTGAATAACGGCACCCTGAGCACGGTCTCCAGTACCGATGGCGGCATCACCTGGACCGCCACCTTCACGCCTACCGGCAATATCACCGATGCCACCAACCTGATCAGCCTGGACAATACCGGAGTGGTCGGCCAGGGCGGCAACGCCGGTGTCGGCACGACCGATTCGAACAACTACGCCATCGACACCCAGCGCCCGACGGCAACCATCGTGGTGGCCGACAGCCAACTGGCGGCAGGCGAGACGTCGCTGGTGACCATCACCTTCAGCGAGGCGGTGGTCGGCCTCAGCCTGGCCGACCTGAGCGGGGCCAACGGTACCCTCAGCGGGCTCTCCAGCAGCGACGGTGGCGTGACCTGGACGGCGACATTGACACCCTCAGCTGGTATCAGCGATACCAGCAACCTGATCACCCTGGACAATACCGGCGTGGCGGACCTTGCGGGCAACGCAGGTTCCGGCAGTACCGACTCGAACAACTACGCCATCGACAGCCAGCGCCCGACCGCCACCATCGTGGTCACCGACAGCAACCTGACCGTGGGCGAAACCAGCCAGGTGACCATCACCTTCAGCGAAGCGGTGACGGGCTTGAGCAATGCCGACCTGACTGTTGCCAATGGCACCTTGAGCGCGCTTTCCAGTGCCGACGGCGGCATCACCTGGACAGCCACCTTCACCCCGGCCGTGGGTGTGCGCGATACCAGCAATGTCATCACCCTGGCCAACACGGGCATCGCCGACCTTGCCGGCAACACTGGCAGCGGCACTACCTCGTCGGGCAACTACGCGGTCGACACCATTGTCCCTACCGCGACCATCGTGGTGGCCGACAACGCGTTGCGGGCGGGCGAATCTAGCCTGGTGACCATCACGTTCAGCGAAGCGGTCAGCGGCTTTACCTTGGCTGACATGAGCGCGGCCAATGGTGTGCTGACCAATCTGAGCAGCCAGGACGGTGGCATCACCTGGACCGCAACGCTGACACCGACCAGCAATGTCGAAGACACCAGTAACCTTGTTTCTCTGGACAACAGTGGCGTAGTTGCCACGGCCTCTGGCAACGCCGGTGTGGGTAGCAGCATTTCCAACAACTACGCCATCGACACACGCGTCCCTAGCGTGACCAGCGTCGGTGGGCCGGCGGGCGTTTCCTACAACGCCGGCGATGCGCTGGTGTTCGTGGTCAATGCCAGTGAAGCAGTGCAGGTGGCCGGTTCGCCACGCCTGGCGCTGGAAGTCGGCGGGCGCACGGTGTTCGCCGAGTTGATGGCGGGTGCTGGCACGCCGACGCTGGTGTTCCAGTACATCGTCCAGGCCGGCGACAATGACAGCGACGGCATCCGCGTGACCGGCCTGTCGGCCAATGGAGCCACCCTGAGCGATGCCCAGGGTAATGCAATGAACCTGGCCTTGAATGGCGTCGCCGACACCAGCAAGGTGCTGGTCGATACACTGGCACCTGCAGCCGTCGGCATCGTCACCCTCGACCCATCCCCGAGCAACGCGCAGAGCGTACGCGTCACCGTCACCTTCAGCGAACGCGTCAACGGCGTTGACCTGGCCGACTTCAGCCTGGTCGCCAGCGGTACCGCCAGCGCTACGCTCAGTGGCCTGCGCCAGATAAGCGATGGCGTCTATGAGATCACCGCCAGCGGTGTCAGCGGCACCGGTACCCTGGGCTTGAACCTGAAGGCCGCTGGCACTGCGATCAGCGATGTGGCCGGCAACGTGCTGACGGGTGGCCTGACCGGCGCGGTGTACAACATCGACCATGACGCCCCCACGGTGAATAGCGTCAGCGTGCCGGTGGGAGTGCATTACAACACCGGCGATACGCTGACCTTCGTGGTCGATACCAGCGAAGCGGTGATCGTCGATGGCGCCCCGCAACTGGCACTGGATGTTGGTGGGCGTACGGTGTATGCCGATTTCGTCGCTGGCTCCGGCACGCCGACGCTGGTGTTCCAGTACCGCATCCAGGCTGGCGACAACGATGCCGACGGCATTCAGGTAGTGGGGCTGGCAGCCAATGGCGCGACCTTGCACGACGCTACCGGCAATGCCTTGCAGCCAGGGCTGGGGGCGGTTGGCGATAGTGCTGGAATCATCGTCGATACACGCTTGCCGAGCGTCGAGTCGATCGTGCCGACGCCTGCCAATGGCAACGGCAGCCAGGGGTTCACCGTGACCTTCAGTGAAGAGGTTCGCGGCGTTGATTTGAGCGACTTCCAACTGGTATCGAGCGGCAACGCCAGCGGCACCCTGCAATCACTGGTGCAGCTCGACAGCCGTACCTGGCAGGTGAATATCGCCGGGGTTGCCGGCAGCGGCAGCCTGGCATTGGCCTTGAACACCAGCGGCACGGCTATCAGTGACATGGCTGGCAACGGGCTGGAGGGCGGTTTCGTCGGCCAGGGCAGTGTGCTGCAGAGCACGGGCGGTGACCCGCAGTTCCTGGCCTACCCGGCCACGCCGCCAAGTCTGGCCGGCCAGCCTCTACCACTGCCCGGTACACCCGCACCAGCGTTCTCGGCGTTCCAGTCACCTTTGCTGCCAGTACCGTTGTTCGAAGTGCCCAGTGCTGGCGGTGGGCTGCCGCCGCTGGGCAGCATCTTTATCCGCGAGGGGGCCCTGGCGCCTAGCTACCTTGCCCAGGTGTTCGCAGGTCAGCAGGGCGGCTCCGCCATCGGCAACGGCACCGGGGCAGGTTTCCTCGGCTTTGGCGGTGGTGATGCCAGCGTGTTCGGCGCTAGCAGCCTGGCCAATATTTTCGACAAGACGCTGCCGGACGATGGCGGCCAGTATGAGCTCAGCGGTGGCAAACCCTGGCGCCAGGGTGGCGAAGGGCAGTCAGGTGCGCCGACGCTGGGGCAGCAGTTGCAGGCTTTCAAGGAGAGCGAGCAGCGCCAGGTCAGGGAGCTGGCGCTGGCGCTCGGGCAGATCAATACACCCGTGCCCGAGGCGTGAGCCGGAGCCATGGCGGATAACAACACAATGGATATCAAAAAGCAGTACCAGGGGGCGGTGGGGATGAGCAAGGCATCAAGGATATTTGCGATCAGCATGTTGGCACTGACAGTGACCGGTTGTGCGGTCAAGACCCAGCCGATCGAGCGCAGCGTCAGCGAACAGCGCGCGCGTGACGACCTAGCCAGCATGTTCAAGGGCCAGGAGGCACTGCAAGGTCCGCTGACCCTGCACCAGGCAATGGCCCGCGCGGTCAAGTACAACCTGGAGGCGCGCCTGAAGGTGATGGAAGAAGCCTTGGCCCAGCGCCAGGTAGACCTGGCCACGTTCGACATGCTGCCACGCATGGCGATGTCGGCGGGGTATGCAGGGCGCAGCAACACCAGCGCCGCCAGCAGCCGCAGCGTGCTGACCAACACCCAGTCGCTGGAACCCTCCACCTCCCAGGACCGCGACCGCGACGTGGCGGACCTGACCATGGTGTGGAACGTGCTGGACTTCGGTGTCAGCTATGTCAGCGCCAAACAGCAGGGCGACCAGCGCCTGATCGTGCAGGAACGCCGGCGCAAGGTGGTGCAGACCATCATCCAGGACGTGCGCTCGGCCTACTGGCGGGCGGTTGCCGCTGAACGCCTGCTCAAGCAGATCGATGCGCTGATGGTGCGGGTCGAGCAGGCGCGTGACAACAGCGAGCGTATGGGCGAGCAGCGCATTGGCGACCAGATCCAGGCACTCAACTACCAGCGTTCGCTGATAGAAGCCACACGCCAACTGGAGGAACAGCGCCGCGCCTTGTCGCTGGCCAAGACCGAATTGGGCGCGCTGATCAACTTGCCGCCGGGCACCGAGCTGACCCTGGCGGCCAGCGACGACTACAGCGTGCCCGAGCTCAAGGTCGGGCTGGACAGCCTTGAGCAGCAGGCGCTTGCCTCACGCCCCGAACTGCGCGAACAGGACTACCAGGCACGCATCAGCGCCGCCGAGGTGCGTAAGTCGATGCTACGCATGTTGCCTGGCCTGGAGTTCTCCGCTGGCGGCCATTACGACAGCAACAGCTTCCTGACCAACCAGCACTGGGCCGACTACGGCGTGAAGGTCACCTGGAACCTGTTCAATGTGTTGTCCGGCCCTGCCTCGATCGATGTGGCCAAGGCCGGTGAGCAGGTGGTAGAGGCACGCCGCCAGGCCATGTCGATGGCCATTCTGGCCCAACTTTACGTGGCCAACGCCAACTACAGCGAGGCGCGTCGCCAGTTCGCCACCAGCCAGCAGATGGTCGCCCTTGATCAACAGATCGTCGAGCAGCTGCGCAACCGCCACCAGGCCCAGGGTATTGGCGAGCTGGAACTGATCCAGGGTGAGCTCAACGCCTTGCAGGCAGACTTGCGCCGCGACCTGGCCTACGCCGAGTTGCGCAACAGCTACGGCCAACTGTTCGCCAGTGCCGGCCTTGATCCGCTGCCGGAAACCTTGCCGTCCGACAAGCTGGCCGACATCGCCCAGGCGCTGGGCAACAGCGAGGCCCGCTGGCAGCGTGGCGAGATCACGCCGGAGTCATGAGACCTTGGGGCGCCAAGACCTGCTTGAGGACATAACCCAACAGCAGGTCCTGCGCCGTTTGCAGCGTGGTGCCAGCGGTATCCACTACCAGTTCGGGGTGCTGCGGCGCTTCATAGGGGGCATCGATGCCCGTGAACCCCTTCAGCTCGCCCGCCCGTGCCCGACGGTATAGCCCCTTGGGGTCGCGCGCTTCGCAGGTGGCCAGGTCTGCTTTGACATGCACTTCATGGAACCCGGCCTTGCACGCCCGGCGCGCGGCTGCGCGGTCGGCGCGGTAAGGCGAAATGAGCGCGGCGATGCAGATCAGCCCGGCATCGGCGAACAGCGCAGCCACCTCGGCGGTACGGCGGTTGTTTTCATGACGGTCGGCGGGGGAGAAGCCAAGGTCGGCGTTTAGGCCGTTGCGCAGGACGTCGCCGTCGAGAACGTAGCAGGGGTGGCCTAATTGGTTCAGGCGGAGTGCTAGGGCGTTGGCCAAGGAAGATTTGCCTGCCGGAGAGGCCGGTTAGCCAGATTACTGCGCCGGGGCGGTGGGGGGCGCTTCCTGCGTTGGGCACGGTTGGTTCTCCAAGGGGAGGGCGGGGGTGGGGGCTTGGATGGTTAGGATAGTTGGGGATGGGGTGGGGGATACGCCAAAGGTTTAGGTTCGGACATAAACATGGATTGGAGGCAGTCAAAAAAGACTGCCGGAGACGTGTTTGTGTCGCCCCTGCGCCCGTAGGTACAGGGGCTCTTGGCGAACGATACTTTCAATGATTGCTGTGTTGGCTAAGCCGACTCTCGAAGTATCGCGCAGTCTCTTTGTCGGTGCAGTACAGGTAGCAACCCTTCATCCCGCGTGTCATCAGGGTTCGATACGTATTTTTGATGATCAGGTCTGTTTCACTTTTCGCGAGGGCAGGTTGCTCTTTCATCATTTTTTTCCAGCCGCGAATCGATTTATCGTGCTTGTCGCGCTCATCCGGGGATGTCACTACCTGACCGTCACGTACGACCAGATCTGGTCCGATAATCACCCCGATGTAGTCGACTTCCAAACCTTGGCAGGTATGAATGCAGCCAACCTGCTCGATGGAGTTTTCAGCGATGATCCATAGGCTGCCATCCTGATCCAGGTTCCATTGGCGTTTGTAGTCACCAATCACGATATCAGCAGCGGTGGGGTCTTTCTTGCTCAACCAAGGCCAGCAATAGCCCGCGACCACACGAGCTTTGTTTCCGTGGTTTTTCTCGTTGATCGCGTCATGCATCGCCTGAGGTGAGTCGAACACCTTAAACTCGTACTCTTGGGTCTCAAGCGTCGGATTTGCCGTCGAGCGAATGCCAAGCGTGTCATCCAGCCATGCCAGGTAACCGTCAGAGCCACTACAGCGAAACTGCGAAGACAACACGTATTCTTCAACCACAGCGCCCTTGGCTTTCGCAAAGGCGCGAATCGCCTGCTTGCTGCCGATATCGCTCAAGGTCACCCGCTGGTCTTCATCGATAAAGAAAATGGAGCATTTCGCTGAATCAATCAGCTCCTTGATCTGGTTTTCCCCAAGGTTTCCATAAAGCCCGCTTTTCTCATTCAGCCGATGAGCTTCGTCCACGATAAGCGCATCGAATGTGTTCGGCTCAGTGTCGATGAATGCCCCAGAGCCCGAAAAGAAATTTGAGAAATGGCTGCGCTTGATGGTGCCAACCAGTTTGCTTTCGTAGACCTTGCGAGGGGCAGCATTCTTGGAGACGTATTTGCTCATCAGCTTCAACTCGGTGAGCTTCACCAGCAGATTGATAGCCAGAACAGTTTTTCCGGTGCCCGGCCCACCTTCGATGATCATCACCTTGGGTGCTTGGTCCGTGGCCTCGCTTGCTG
This sequence comes from Pseudomonas sp. M2, assembly GCF_015751845.1. NCBI lineage: Bacteria > Pseudomonadati > Pseudomonadota > Gammaproteobacteria > Pseudomonadales > Pseudomonadaceae > Pseudomonas > Pseudomonas sp. M2. Next base: position 1,669,762 of record NZ_JADOUD010000001.1, on the reverse strand, counting down.
CCGCCAGCGCCGACTCAAAAATTGCTTTCTGATCGTCAATCAATACGAACTCGGGTTTGCCTTTCATCAACCCCGCGAGGGCCTCGGCTAGCGCCTTGGACGGGCGAATTTTTCCTTCGGACAGTTCGTAAAGAACCTCTTTGTTGTCGCCATGAGTTATATGCTTTTTCAGAAAGCTTCGGAGTTTACTGAGCTCTTCCGGGCCTTTCAGGAACAGTGGAGCCTTGCTGATGTGGGGCTCGTAGTGAGCCGAATCTATGATGCCGTCGCTGACATAGTTATGAAGGTAGGCACACGGACGGATTTCGATGCTTTTGTCATACACCGCCTCGTTGAAGCCTTCCAGCAGCGCTGCATAGGACCATACCTGATAGGACGGGTGAATGGTCTCAATGAGGCCGCCACCCAACGCCGTTTTGACGATGGCGTCTTTGGTCGTGGCGTTGGCCTTGCTCCATTGCTTCAGCTCAATCAGTACGGCCTTTTTTGCCTGTTTTTCGTCGCGACCGGTGAGTAGAAAGTCGATTCGCTTCGACGACTGCGGAATGTGCAATTCAATGGCCAGGCCCGCATCGCTCGGCAGGCCATCATCTCTAAGGACCTTGGCCATGTACGTTAGGGACCCTTGCCACGACCTGATTTCCGAGGTGCCAACGTTCTTGCCGGTTGCTTCCTTGTAATGCCTGAGGATCACCTCCTCAATGTCATCGTTATCGTTGTCTTTGAGAAATTGCTGTTTGGTCGCAGCGTAAACGATCACGGATTGTCCTTAGGTGCGTGTTAGTCAGAGTCGGTCGTACTTTTTGCTGTTGCTTCTGGCTTTCTCTACGGGGTACTTCTGGCCATTCGAGGCGAGTTTCTGTGTCACGGCCTCGTTGAGGTCAATGCCGAGTACGCTGCTCAGGCGAACCAGGTACATCAGTACGTCCGCCAGTTCGTCCTTCACGGCTTGGCCGATTTCGGGATCTGTTGCGGCGGAGATCGAGTCGGCATCGCTCATCCATTGGAAAATCTCGCACAGCTCGCCTACCTCGCCGGTGAGAGCAAGGATGAGATTTTTGGGGGAGTGGAACTGCTGCCAGTCGCGATCATCTGCGAAACGCTGGAGGGATGCGGCGAGCTTCGTTGTGTCAACCAGTGGCGTGGATGATCTGTCTGAGTCACTCACGGGACTATCTCTTGGGTATCAGCGAGGGGCCGAAGGCATGTAGGAAATCAGGCTTAGCATTGTAAGGCCTTTCGCTATTGACGCAGGCTTTTTGTTTTTCTCTCGCTCACTTCCTGCCAGCCGAATTGCTTGCCTGCATTCGTTACGTCATTTGAGGGGCGCGTGAGTCGCCTTAAGCGAATTTTCCAGTGTCTAGCGACAGCCTCCGCCGTTTCAGGTCTGGCAATTGGCGACAGGATGTTGACTGCCGCGGCGACGCACTGGAATCGTCGAAGATCTATATCGCGACTGCCAGCGGCGTCCGACCTGACTGGCGTGTCACTAGGAATCGAAACAACGCCTTACCGCCTGAAAATGGACGCACCGCGCATGCTTGTGGCTTCATCACAATCATCTACAAAGTTGTTGCTTGTGACATCGGTGTTTGTCCTGCCGATTGTCATGAGGGGGGATTGCCGCAAAGGACTGTGCGATCAGGGCTACGGCAGTGTTAAGGCGCCCGTCTCTTTCCACTGAGAGAGACGGGCGGCGTTGGCGCAATAGCCGGCCTAGCGAGGAGGTTGCTGCAGTGCAGTGCTGTACTGTTTAGCTGGCGCGCGATGGCCATGAGGTTAGAGAGCCCCCAACACCGAGGAGGTCACTGGGTGTGCTGTCGAATACTGATCGCCCTTGGAAGAACCACCGCATCGAGTGGGATGGGTATTGAAGACTTTGGTACCTGGGAACCGCCAATGGCAGCGCTTGTATTGGCCCGATAGGGGTAGTGGAAAACACGGGGAGCAACTTGGCCAAGCTAGCTTTTACGACGGGAGCACGCTTGGCCTGCACAGAGTAGCGCTCAAGTTTTCATCATCCCCAGTTCTGCATCATCGAGCAGGGCCTTGGCCAGGGCGCAGAGGTAGTGCGAGGCCCAGAGCAACTGCGGTTTGTCTTCCATCAGCCCGTCGATGCTCAGGTCGCGGGCATAGCCCATCAGTTCCGAGGCCTGCTCGCGAGCGGCCTGGCATGGGATGCCGGCTGCGATGCGGAAAAGGGCGTGGGTCTGGTTTTCACCTTGGAAGAAGGTGGTTTTGCCGACGGTGAATTTGGTTTCTTCGGTGGTCACTGTTTGATCTCCCTGAAGTCGTAGTCGCCTGGCCTAGCCCTATCGCCGGCAAGCCGGACGCCTACAAGTTCATCGTTGTGCGGGAGAGTCAGGCCAGGCAGGTCATGATGCGGGTCAGTGCAGCGTTTGCGGATCGGTGGATTTCTGGATTTGGACCAGCGCCGCTTCAAGCAATGTGCGTAGCGCCTCGAGCTCGTGCATTGAGATCATGATCAACAACGACACAGGTGACTTGGGCTGCATCTGCATCTGCATCGCCTGCTGGGCGACGGCTTCGGCGCACAAGGCGTAGTCAGCGGCCATCATCAGTGTGTCTTCCAGGGAGTGGAGTAGGTGGGGTGGATCGGGGACTATCTTCAACATGATTGCTTCCATTTCAGGGCCGTCACCGTCTGCTGTCAAACAGAGGGTGGCAGCTGTACGCGGGTTGACAGACCGGCGGAAACAACAAGTTCCGGCGCACGCAAGCGTGCCCGCACGTACAGCCGCCATAACGACGAACCGTTTTGTTGTTTACCGTCGCGACCTGTCAAAGTCATGCCGTTGATGTGCAACGACGCACCGAGACTAAGACCCTGGAAAAGCGACCGCAACGGAAAACAGGGTTGTAGAGTATCTTTGGGAAATGGACTACAAGAAAGGGGATAAATCTGACTTTTTCGCTGCATTTCGAAACGATCTGTAACGTCAAGCAGGTGCGATGTGATTATTTCAGGCACAAAAAAAGACGCCCGAGGGCGTCTTCTTCTTTAGGATTTGGTGGAGCCGGGGGGATTTGAACCCCCGTCCGCCAGTACTCCGCTGTCGGTACTACATGCTTAGCCGTGTCTATTGAGTTAATCCGCAGCCGCCCGACGGGCAGGGTGCTTTGGACGAGTTGGGTAAGTTTTAGTCGCTTTGCCCCCAACGTGCTACACGACGATCCTGTTCTGTATGACAATCATTTCGGGTTTACAGGCATCCCCTGATGATTGCTGGAGCCGAAGCTACCAGGAGAGCGGGCTCAGCTGCTTACGCAGCGAGAGCGTAACCCTCGTAGTTTTCGTCATTGGCAACTATAGAAAGTTGCAACAGTGGATTTACGAGTTCTGTTACCAACTCGGCATGCACCTAGAGTTTCGCTACCGGCGTCGAATCCTAATCGGCCCCACACTCAGCTCTAGCTGACGTACCTTTCGGCACGTGCTGCTGAGTATACGCCTTTGCGCGGGCGGCGTCGACAGCCGCTTCTTGCCGCCCGCTCAAAGCTTAGCTTCCGCTGCCACCGGCCGAGCCGCTGCCCTTGTCGGTTTTTTCCAGGCGTTCGAGCACTTTGGTGGAGATGGCAATGCATTCTTTGGTGTCGCCCGACGCCTGTGCGGCCTTGGCCTTGTCGACGTGTTCGGTGATGGCCTTGTCCAGGCCTTCGGAGGTGGCGCCGGCGGTGGCCATCTGGTCGTCGATCTTCTGCAGGTTGATAGTGCACAGGTCGTCAGCAGCGAACACCGGTGAAGCCAGGAGGGTAGCGGCCGCGAAGAGGGCCGAAAGCGCGGTACCTTTCATGGGTGTCTCCTTGAAGGCCTCTGGAAGGTGGGCCTGTAAGGGTGGACTGTTGGGGTTTGCCGAGGGTTCAATCGGGGTGCTGGCTTGGCGACATGATGGTGTGCGGCGGGGTGTGGCCGCTGATTGGGCCGCAGCGCGGCCCGGGTTGTATCAGTGGGATTTGTTCAGCCCAAGCTCGATGTCGTCGATCAGCGCCTTGGCCATCTCGCTCAGGATGCGCGCCGCGCTGCCGGCCTGGCGGTCGTGTTCCATTTCGGCTTCGGTGGTGAGATGGCGGATGCAACCGAGCAGTACTGATAGCTGGCTGAAGGCGTGCTCGAAAGGCACGCCCGGTTGCAGGCGAAACAGGTCGAAGGTTTCACTGCCGGCTGTGGTGACGTTTTTCAACGCGTCATTCATTGAGTCACCTCTGCCTTTGCGCGTTGTAGAGGCCAGTCAAGGCATGCTCGATCAGGGCTCTGGACGTCTCGCAGGCATGCTCGGCGTTGCTGAGCATGCTCAGGCCCGGTTCGCCGGCGTGGGTGCGGCAGTGTTCGTCGATGGTTTCGGCGACGCCGCGCAGCAGTTCGCTGGCGTGGGCAAGGGCGTCTGGAGGGGGCATGTCGCTGTGGATGGAGAAGTAAGGGTTGGTGAGGAGTTTGGAGCGGGGTGGGTCGGGTACGATTTTCTTCATGGTGCAGATCCCAGTTTGATTACTCAACAGGAGCTGCCTACGCGATCCTTTCTCACGGGATTGGGTGGCAGCCATGCGTGGGGTGAGAAACCGGTAAACATGGGAAATCCGGCCAGACCGAGGTCTGCCCACGCAGGGCCGCCATTACGAGGCTGCTGTCATGTTTACGGGGTTCTCACACCCTGTCGTTCGAAAACGACCCAGGGAAGTTAGCCCTGATGGTTGTGAGCAACAACAGCGAAACGGCAGCAGCGGTCGTAGGATAAATCCCAAAGCATTTAATCCAGAAGCATTTGGTTGCAGGTTAGGAAATGTCTTACGGGTGGAGGGCTTAGGTGAGGGCTGTGCCCTCGATCGCCGGCAATTGGGCCGCAGCGCGGCCCGGGTGGCATCAGTGGGATTTGTTCAGCCCAAGCTCGATGTCGTCGATCAGCGCCTTGGCCATCTCGCTCAGGATGCGCGCCGCGCTGCCGGCCTGGCGGTCGTGTTCCATTTCGGCTTCGGTGGTGAGATGGCGGATGCAACCGAGCAGTACTGATAGCTGGCTGAAGGCGTGCTCGAAAGGCACGCCCGGTTGCAGGCGAAACAGGTCGAAGGTTTCGCTGCCGGCTGTGGTGAGGTTTTTCAACGCGTCATTCATTGAATCACCTCTGCCTTTGCGCGTTGTAGAGGCCAGTCAAGGCATGCTCGATCAGGGCTCTGGACGTCTCGCAGGCATGCTCGGCGTTGCTGAGCATGCTCAGGCCCGGTTCGCCGGCGTGGGTGCGGCAGTGTTCGTCGATGGTTTCGGCGACGCCGCGCAGCAGTTCGCTGGCGTGGGCCAGGGCGTCTGGAGGGGGCATGTCGCTGTGGATGGAGAAGTAAGGGTTGGTGAGAAGTTTGGAGCGGGGTGGGTCGGGTACGATTTTCTTCATGGTGCAGATCCGATCGTGGCTGGATTTGAGCTGCCCTTCGTCTTCCTCTCACAGAATAGGGTGGCAGCCGAACGCGGGGTGAGAGACCGGCAAAGATCGGCATAAGCCAGCCAGGCCGAAGCCTGCCCGCGTTGCGGCTGCCATAGCAGTACTGCCGAAGTTTGCGGGCTCTCACACCCAAATCGTCAAAGATGACGACCCAGGGAAGTTAGCCCTGATGGTTGTGAGCAACAACAGCGAAACGGCAGCGGCGGTCGTAGGATAAATCCCAAAGCATTTAATCCAGAAGCATTTGGTTGCAGGTTAGGAAATGTCTTACGGGTGGAGGGGGTAGGCGAGGGCTGCGCCCTCGATCGCCGGCAAGCCGGCTCCCACAAGGAGCTGCGTTAACTTTTAGAAATTGGTGAGACTGTTGCTCCAGGGGCGCGCCAGCTTTTAGAAGTTGAGCAAGACAGTTGCTTCCACAGGTAAAGCGCAGGGCTGAAGAACTGCGCGGTCGCGGTGGGAGCCGGCTTGCCGGCGATGGGCTGCGCAGCAGCCCCCATAGCGGAGCTGTAATAGCCCGAGCGCGCTCGACGGGACCAGCGAGCATCTGGGGCCGCTTTGCGGCCCATCGCCGGCAAGCCGGCTCCCACCTGGATCGCGCCAGCTTTTAGAGGTTGAGCAAGACAGTTGCTACCACCGGGGGCAGCGCTTGCCGGCGAATCGAGGACAGATCAGAGGGTACGTGGGCGGGTGACGCGATCCACCAGGTAAACCAACCCGTGGTAATCGATCCCGCTGTGGCTGGACAGCCCGATCTCACAGGTCCGGCTGGTGGAAATCCCTTCACTGCAATACTGCACTGCGTCCTTCAGGCTGCGCAGTGAGTGGGCATTGAGCTCTGGTGTGGTAAAGCCCTTGTCACCGGCAAACCCGCAACAGTGAATCCCTTCCGGGATCACCACTTGCGTGCTGCAGCGCCGTGCCAGGTCGATCAGCGCCTGGCTTTCACCCAGGTGCTGGGTGCTGCAGGTCACGTGCACCGCCACCGGTTCGTTTTGTGGGGTGAACTCCAGCTTGTCCAGCAGGTGGGTGCGGATGAAGCGCACCGGGTCGTACAGGTCCAGGCGGGTGTCGCCCAGGTCCTGCACCAGGCGCAGGGTGCAGGGGCTGGTGTCGCAGTAGATGGGGTCGAGGCCGCCGCGGCTGGCGTGCAGCAGCGCGTTGATCAGCTCTTGGCGCTTGTGCTCCGCTTGCTCGGGGTAACCTTTGGACGCGAACGGCTGCCCGCAGCACAGGCTGTCGGCGTTGCCGGGGAACACCACCTGGTAACCGGCCTTTTCCAGCAGGGCGCGGGTCTTGTCCATTAGGGAGCTTTGCTCGCGGTCGGCATAGGCCGGGCCCATCACCCGTGACACGCAAGCCGCCAGGTACACCACCCGTGGCCGGGCATCGTTGCTCGCCGGGCCGAAATCGATGCTGCGCAACGGCTGCGGCATGGCGGGGGACCATTGCGGCAGGCGGCCTTTGCTGGCCTTGCTCAACGAGGCACTCAGGCGGCCCAGGCGCGGGGCGCCGAGCAGCTTGCGGGCGGTGTTGGCGGCGGTCAGGGTCAGGCGGGCGCCACCCAGTGCAGTAGGGAAGTGCTCGGCCAGCCAGTCGGCGGTCTTTGCATGCTCGGCGGCCTGGCTGCGCAACTTCTTCACCAGCTCGCCGGTATTGATGCCCACCGGGCAGCGCTGGGCGCACAGGCCGGTGGCGGCGCAGGTGTCGATGCCTTGGTACTGGTAAGTCTGCAGCAGTGCGCGGGTATCGATGCCGGCGCGTTTTTTCGCCTGAATGTCACGCCACATGACGATGCGCTGGCGTGGGCTGAGGGTCAGGCCTTTGGAGGGGCAGACCGGTTCGCAGAAGCCGCACTCGATGCATTTGTCGACGATCTCGTCGGCGGCGGGCAGCGGCTTGAGGTTTTTCAGGTGAATGTCCGGGTCTTCGCTCAACACCACGTCGGGGTTGAGGATGCCGTTGGGGTCGAGCAGGCGCTTGAGCGTCCACATCAGCTGATAGGCGTCATGCCCCCACTCCAGCTCCACGAACGGCGCCATGTTGCGGCCGGTGCCGTGCTCGGCCTTGAGCGAGCCGCCGAACTCCACGGCCACCAGTTGCGCCACGTCATCCATGAAGGCCTGGTAGCGCGCGACTTCTTGCGCGCTGTTGAAACCCTGGGTGAAGACGAAGTGCAGGTTGCCCTCCAGCGCATGGCCGAAAATGATCGCTTCGTCGTAGTGGTGCTTGTCGAACAGCTGGATCAGGCGGTTGACGCCTTCGGCCAGTTGCTCGACGGGGAAGGTGACGTCTTCGATGATCACCGTGGTGCCGGTCCGGCGCACGGCGCCGACGGCGGGGAAGGTGTCCTTGCGGATCTTCCACAGCTGGTTGTACACCGCCGGGTCTTCGCTGAAGTCGACTTTCTGTTCCAGCGGGTATTCGGCGATAGAGGCCATGACCTGTTGCAGTTGTTCGTGCAGCAGGCTCTGGCTGGCGGCGCGGGACTCGATCAGCAGCGCGCAGGCATTGCCCGACAGGCCTTTTACCCACAGCGGCATGCCCGGCATGTTTTGCACCGAACGCAGGCTGCGGCGGTCGAGCAGCTCCACGGCGGACACCGGCTGGCGCTTGAGCACGGTCACCGCGCGGCAGCAGCTTTCCACGCTGGGGAACACCAGCAGCGCGCTGGCCTTGTGCGGGTGATCGGGCACGGTGTCGTAGGTGACGGCGCTGATGAAGCCCAGCGTACCTTCAGACCCAACCAGCAAATGCTGGAGGATATCCAGGGGCTTGTCGTAGTCCACCAGGGCGTTGAGTGACAGGCCGGTGGTGTTCTTCAGCCGGTACTTGTGCCGGATGCGCTCTGCCAGTTCGGTGTTGGCGCGGGTTTCGCGGCCAAGCCGGGCCAGCGCTTCGAGCAGGTCGGCGTGGCTGTTTTCAAAGGCGGCAACGCTGGCCGGGTCCTCGCTGTCCAGGCGCGTGCCGTCAGCCAGCACCAGGCGCAGGCCGGCCAGGGTGTGGTAGGTGTTCTGTGCGGTGCCGCAGCACATGCCGCTGGCGTTGTTGGCAACGATGCCGCCGATCTTGCAGGCATTGATCGAGGCCGGGTCCGGGCCGATCTTGCGCCCGTAAGGGGCCAGCCAGGCGTTGGCCTGGGCACCGATAACCCCGGGTTGCAGGCGGATCTGTTCGCCCTGGCCACGGATCTCCTTGCTGCCCCAGTTATCGCCGAGCACGATCAACACCGAGTCACTGATAGCCTGGCCGGACAGGCTGGTGCCCGCGGCGCGGAAGGTCACTGGTACGCGCTCGCGCTGGGCCAGTTGCAGCAGCCCGACCACTTCGTCTTCCGACTCCACGCGCACGACCAGCTTGGGGATCAGCCGGTAGAAACTGGCGTCGGTGCCGAAGGCCAGGGTGGACGTGGCGTCGTCGAAACGGCGATCGGCGGGTATCAGGCGCTCGGCATCACGCAGGAATGCGGCGGGCAGGCTCATGCTATCTCCTCACCGGGCCACGGCGTCTGGCGCGCCGCATGCCCGGTCATACAGGCGGTGTTTTTGCAGGCGCTCAAGCGCCCAGTTCGCGTACCAGCGAGTCGCGGCTGATCTCGCTGATCGCCTTGGCGCCCGTGAGCACCATGGCTACGCGCATTTCCTTTTCGAACAGTTCGAGCAGGTTCTTCACCCCGGCCTGGCCATGCACGGCCAGGGCCCAGAGGAAGGCGCGACCGATGAGCACGGTGTCTGCGCCCAGGGCGATCATGCGCACTACATCGAGGCCGCTGCGGATGCCGGAGTCGGCGAGGATTTTCAGGTCGCCTTTCACTGCGTCGGCGATCGCTGGCAACGCACGGGCGCTGGACAGCACGCCGTCGAGCTGGCGGCCGCCGTGGTTGGAGACGACGATGCCGTCGGCACCGAACTTGACCGCGTCACGTGCGTCGTCGGCGTCGAGGATGCCTTTGATGATCATCGGGCCGTCCCAGAACTCGCGGATCCATTCCAGGTCCTTCCACGAAATCGACGGGTCGAAGTTGCTACCCAGCCAGCCGATGTAGTCGGCTAGGCCGGTGGGGTTGCCGCGGTATTTGGAGATGTTGCCCAGGTCGTGCGGGCGGCCCATCACGCCAACGTCCCAGGCCCATTCGGGGTGGGTCATGGCCTGCAACACGCGGCGCATTGGCCCGTTGGCACCGCTCATGCCGGAGTGTGCATCACGGTAACGGGCACCTGGCACCGGCATGTCGACGGTGAACACCAGGGTTTTGACCCCGGCGGCCTTGGCCCGCTCCAGCGCGTTGCGCATGAAGCCGCGGTCTTTGAGCACATACAGCTGGAACCACATCGGCCGGTCGATGGCTGGCGCCACTTCTTCGATCGGGCAGACCGACACGGTAGACATGGTGAAGGGGATGCCATGGGCGGCTGCCGCACGGGCTGCCTGCACTTCGCCGCGGCGGGCATACATGCCGGTGAGGCCGACCGGGGCGAGGGCCACGGGCATGCTCAGGGTTTCGTCGAACAGCCGGGTTTCCAGGCTCAGCTCGGACATGTTCTTCAGCACCCGCTGGCGCAGGGCAATGCCGGCCAGGTCCGAGACGTTGTGGCGCAGGGTGTGCTCTGCGTACGCGCCGCCGTCGGCATAGTGGAAGAGGAAGGGGGGCAGCTTGCGTTGGGCCGCGGCGCGATAGTCGGTGGAGGCGGAAATGATCATGGATTCTCGCAGCGTGGGTTGAAGGAGATGCCGGGCGCTCGGTGGCGCCCGGCCCCTTTCACTTTAGTGATGGACCAGCATGCCGGTCAGCCAGTAGGCCTGAACCAAGGTGATCAGGCCGACGATGGTGGCGAAGAACAGGCTGTGCTTGACGGTGAAGCGGAACAGGTCGGACTCCTTGCCGACCAGGCCGGTGGCTGCGCAGGCCACGGCGATCGACTGCGGCGAGATCATCTTGCCGGTCACGCCGCCGCTGGTGTTGGCTGCTACCAGCAGGGTGTCGTTGACCCCGATCTGGTGGGCAGTGGTGGCCTGCAGCGAACCGAACAGGGCATTGGACGAGGTGTCGGAGCCTGTGAGGAACACACCCAGCCAGCCCAGGAACGGCGAGAAGAACGGGAACGCGGCGCCGGTGCCGGCCAGTACCAGGGCCATGGTCGAAGACATGCCCGAATAGTTGGTGACGAAGGCGAAGGCCAGGACCATACCGATCGACAGGATCGGCCAGCGCAGCTCCCAGAAGGTTTCCTTGAAAGTGGTAAGACCAGTTTTGAAGTTGATCTTCAATACGGCCATGGAGATCAGCGCGGACAGGAAGATCGCTGTGCCGGTGGCGGAGATCGGGTCGAGCTTGAACACCGCTGGCATGGCGGTCGGCGCGGCGACGATCGGCGCGGTCTTGATCACCAGTTGGTCGAGGTGCGGGATGGCGAAGTTGAACACGAAGTTGTACATCGCGCCGCCCGGGGCGAACGCCGCCTTGAACGGTTTCAGGGTCCAGATGGTGACCAGCACGGTGAGGATCAGGAACGGCGACCAGGCCTTGAAGATTTCACCGAAGCTGTAAGGGCTTGGCTGGCTGCCGCCGCTGCTGACCACGGCGGCGCCGACGCTGCCTTTGGCTTCGGCGAACGAGCGCTTGGGCTGCCAGACCTTCAGGAACAGGGTCAGGGCGACAAGGCTGGCCAGGGCCGAGGTGATGTCCGGCAGTTCCGGGCCGATGAAGTTGGAGGTGAAGTACTGGGTGACGGCGAAGCTCAGGCCGGCCACCAGGGCTGCAGGCCAGGTTTCTTTGACGCCGCGCAGGCCGTCCATCATGAACACCAGCCAGAACGGCACGAACAACGACAGCAGAGGCAGCTGGCGGCCGGTCATGGCGCCGATGTGGAAGGCGTCGATGCCCGTGACCTGGCCGGCGACGATGATCGGGATGCCCAGGGCGCCGAACGCCACGGGGGCGGTGTTGGCGATCAGGCACAGGCCGGCGGCGTACAGCGGGTTGAAGCCCAGGCCCACCAGCAGCGCGGCAGTGATTGCCACTGGTGCGCCGAAGCCGGCCGCGCCTTCGAGGAAGGCACCGAAGCAGAAGCCGATCAGCAGCACCTGCAGGCGCTGGTCGTCGGTGATCGACAGTACCGAGCTGCGGATCACCTCGAACTGGCCGCTCTTGACCGTGAGTTTGTACAGGAACACCGCGGCTACGATGATCCAGGCGATTGGCCAGAGGCCGTAGAGGAAGCCATAGCCCGCGGCAGCGAGGGCCATGTCGACCGGCATCTGGAAGGCGAAGATCGCCACCAGCATCGATAATCCAAGGGTAATGCTGCCGGCGACGTGGCCTTTGAGGCGGAACACGGCGAGGGCCAGGAAGAAGAACACGATGGGTATGACCGCCGCCAGTGCGGACAGGCCAAGACTACCAAGCGGGGAATAGAGTTGTTGCCAGGTTTGCATATGGGGTAGCCCCTAATTGTTGTTGGTCAGGCACTGGCATTGGATAATTGGTAAGACCAATTTACAATGGCTGGACGCTAGGTTAAAAGCGCTGTCATGGGTGTGTCAATTTGTCCCGTGCAAAACTTTGGTCGTGTGCCGATGAGCGGGCGGCTGATGGTGTTTGAAAATCGTCGCCTGACGGGTGTCGGCGTGGCCCGGATCGGCGAGAATAGACGCCCCCTGAACTTTGCCGGGGGTTTGTGGAGAGCATGTGATGGTTTTTGATCAGGTCCGCCAGCGGCGCCTGTCCGACGACATCGTCGATCGGTTGGAAGGGATGATTCTCGAAGGCACGCTGACCTCAGGCCAGCGGCTGCCGGCCGAGCGCGCCCTGGCCGAGCAGTTCGGTGTGTCGCGCCCCTCACTGCGCGAGGCGATCCAGAAGCTGGTGGCCAAGGGGCTGTTGGTCAGCCGGCAGGGTGGCGGTAACTATGTGGCCGAATCGCTCGGTTCAACCTTCAGTGACCCATTGCTGCAACTGCTGGAGCACAGCGCCGAGGCGCAGCGCGATTTGCTGGAGTTCCGTCACACCCTGGAGGCGTCATGCGCCTACTACGCTGCCCAGCGCGCCACCGAGCCAGATCGGGCGCGCCTCAAGGCTGCATTCGACACCCTGCAGGACTGTTATGCGCGGGCTGACCAGGTCACGCGTGCAGAGGAGGGCGCGGCGGATGCGCGATTCCACCTGGCGATTGCCGAAGCCAGCCACAATGCCGTGCTGCTGCATACTATTCGCGGGTTGTTCGACCTGCTTAAGCGCAACGTGGTGACCAACATCGGGGGCATGTACCAGCAGCGTACCGAAACGCGGGACATGCTGATCAGCCAGCACCGTGAGTTGTACCAGGCGATTGTCGAGGGCAGGGCGGACGATGCGCGGGAGGTGTCCAGCCGGCACATTCTGTATGTGCAGGAGGTGCTGGAAGAGGCGCAGAACGAAGCCCAGCGCGTAGCGCGGGCAGAGCGGCGCAGCGGGCGCTGATCGGTTGCCGCTGAATGCGCGCCCTGTAGGAGCGGCCTTGCGTCGCGAAAGGGCCGCAAAGCGGCCCCAGGGATCTCGGCAGCGCCGCAGAAAGCTGGGGCTGCTACGCAGCCCTTTCGCGACACAAGGCCGCTCCTACGGCGGCCGCGCAAGGGCGGGAATTAGTCTTCCTTGCCCTTGTTGCGCACCGCACGCTGCAGCTCGCGGTTGGAATCGCGTTCGCGCACGGTGTCGCGCTTGTCGAATTCCTTCTTGCCCTTGCCAAGCGCAATCTCGCACTTGATCAGGTGCTTGCTCCAGTACAGCGCCAGGGCCACACAGGTGTAGCCCTTCTGCGCCACCGCAGCTTCCACACGCTCCAGCTCGCGCTTGTTCAGCAGCAGCTTGCGCGAGCGGATAGGGTCGGCGATGACGTGGGTGCTGGCAGTGGTCAGCGGGGTGATGTGGCTGCCGAACAGCCAGGCTTCGCCATCCTTGAGCAGCACGTAGCTGTCGGTCAGGTGCGCCTTGCCGGCCCGCAGGCTTTTTACTTCCCAACCGGACAGGACCAGCCCGGCCTCGAACTTGTGTTCGATGAAGTAATCGTGTCGCGCCTTTTTGTTTTGCGCGATGGTCCCGGTCGGATGTTTCTTTTGTTTAGCCATAGGGGCGGCATTATAGGCAAGTCACCGCGTGGTCGGCTACGGGATTTAGGTGCGCTTGAGCCACCGCAATGAATACCGGACAATACAGGCCCTGTCTTACGCACAGAACCTGTTTTTGGCACGCTGCGAAGCCCGCCACCCAGCCTTGGAAGTGACGCCTGGATGACTACCCATATTCAACGCTCCGCCCTGCTGCCGTACCCTGCCCAGTCGCTGTACGACCTGGTCAATGATGTAGCCAGCTACCCGCAGTTCCTGCCTTGGTGCTCGGCCTCGACTGTGCTCGAAGCCAGTGACACGCACATGCGCGCCAAGCTGGAGGTGGCCAAAGGTGGCATGAGCCAGCAGTTCGTGACCCGCAATGTGCTGGTGCCCGGGCAGTCCATCGAGATGAACCTGGAGGAAGGGCCGTTCACCCAGTTGCATGGCGTGTGGGTATTCAAGGCGCTGGGTGAAAAAGCCTGCAAGATCAGCCTGGACCTGTCCTTCGATTACGCCGGGCCGATTGTGCGGGCGACCTTGGGGCCGCTGTTCAACCAGGCCGCCAACACGCTGGTGGATGCGTTCTGCCAGCGTGCCAAACAGCTCAATACGTGATGCTGCCAAGTCATCAGGCACAAAAAAGCCCGGACTGATCCGGGCTTTTTTACGCCTGCATTTACTGCGGCGAGGTATCCAGCGGGGCAGGTGTCGGCACCGGTGTGGTCTCGATGGTGTCGATCTCGCGCTGGATGGATTCCTCCACCGAGCCTGGCTTGGCCGGCGCCTCTTCCGGCTGCGATGCTGGCTGGCCTGGCTGGGTGGCCGGGCTGACAGTGGTATCGCTGCTGCCGCCCAGGATTTCCTGGTCGCGGCTCACGCCTGGCATGAAGTCGCCCGACAGGCTGACCAGTTGGTCGCTGTCGTTGAAGAATATGCTCATGCGCTCCTGCTGGCGTTGGCCGCCACCGGGTTGCAGGCTGTACAGGTAATCCCAACGATTGGTGTTGAAAGTATCCTGGAGCAGAGGGTTGCCCATGATAAACCTTACTTGCCGGCGGGTCATTCCGGGGCGTAATTGGTCTATCATGTCTTGCGTAACGACATTGCCCTGCTGGATGTCGATTTTGTAAACCCCGGGAAACGAGCAACCGGCGAGTGCGAGCAGTCCCACGAAGGTGAGGCTGGTTAGCAAGAGCTTGGTGTTGTTTTGCATCGGTGGGCGACTTCCACTATCTTGGCTGGACAACGTAAACCCCGATCATACCCGTATTAAGAGAAGCTGCGAAGCAGCATCGGCGAGAAAGCTGACCATGGTTGAAAATAGCGAATTGCGCAAAGCCGGTCTCAAGGTGACACTGCCTCGAGTCAAGATCCTTCAGATGCTCGACTCGACCGAGCAACGTCACATGAGCGCCGAGGATGTCTACAAGGCGCTGATGGAGGCTGGCGAGGACGTCGGTCTGGCAACCGTTTATCGCGTACTCACCCAGTTCGAGGCTGCTGGGCTGGTGGTACGGCACAACTTCGATGGCGGTCACGCAGTTTTCGAGCTGGCGGACGGCGGTCACCACGACCATATGGTCAACGTGGAGACCAGTGAAGTCATCGAATTCATGGACGCCGAAATCGAGCGGCGCCAAAAAGAGATCGTGGCCGAGCATGGCTACGAGCTGGTGGACCACAATCTGGTCCTCTACGTGCGTAAGAAAAAGTAACGATTGCGGTCGTTATTAAGAGCAAAGGCGACCCTGGGGTCGCCTTTGTGCTTTCTGCTGCAGGGGTAGCTGCGTGAGCCGGCTGTCGGCGATGACGCCAAGTATCACGCCTTACCGGACACCACCATCTTGCGCGCATGCGCCAGCGATTCCTTGGTCAGGTCGATCCCGCCCAGCATCCGCGCCACTTCCTCGACCCGCTCGCGCTTGCCAAGGCTGGCCACGGCAGTGTGCGTGGTGTCGCTGTTGCGCACCTTGTGCACGAACAAATGATGATGGCCCTGCGCCGCGACCTGCGGCAGGTGGGTGACGGTCAGCACCTGGCCGCGCTCACCGAGGCGGCGCAACAGCTGGCCGACGATCTCGGCCGTCGGGCCACCGATGCCCACGTCAACCTCATCGAAGACCAGTGTCGGGATGCGTGAGGTTTGCGCCGTAATGACCTGGATCGCCAGGCTGATCCGTGACAGTTCGCCGCCCGAGGCCACCTTGGCCAAACCTTTGAGCGGCTGCCCGGGGTTGGCGCTGACCAGCAGTTCTATCTGCTCCAGGCCGTGTGGCGACAGGTCGCTGCTTTCGTTGGGTGTGAGTTCGATGCAGAACCGCCCGCCAGGCATGCCCAGGCGCTGGATCTCCTGTTCGACCGCGATGGCGAGCTGCTGGGCCGCCTGCTGGCGCAGGGCGCTCAACTCGATCGCCCTTTCCTGATAGTGCTTGGCATAGGCCGACAGTTCTTCGCCCAGGCGCTCTATGGATTCGTCGCTGGCATTCAGGCCTTCCAGCTCCTCCATCAACTGCTGCTGCAGGTGGGGCAGTTCGGTCGGGTGCACGCGATGTTTGCGCGCCAGGGTGTAGATGGTGTCGAGGCGCTCTTCCAGGGCCTGCAGGCGCATGGGGTCGGCGTCGAAATTGTCGAGGAAGCGGTTGAGTTCGCCTACGGCTTCTTCTATCTGGATCTGTGCGCTGGCGATGAGGTTGGCGGCTTCACCCAGCGCCTTGGGGGTGTTGGCTGCGGCGCCCAGGCGATTGAGGCTGGAGGTGAGGGCGCCGAGCACATTGCCTGAGTCGCTTTCGCTGCATTGGTCGATGACCTGGCGGCAGATGCCGAACAGGGCCTCGGCGTTGGTCAGGTTCTTGTGCTCCTGCTCCAGTTGCTCCAGTTCGTTTTCACCCAGGCCAAGGTTGTCGAGCTCTTCCAGCTGATAGCTGAGCAACTGTTGGCGGGCGCGCTGCTCATCGCCGGAGTTGGACAGGCGCTCGAGCTCCAGGCGGGTCTGGTTCCAGCGCTTGGCTGCGAGCTGGACCTGGCGGGACAGGTCGATGGCGCCGGCATATTCGTCGAGCAGGCGGCGGTGGGTGTCGGTCTTGAGCAGCGATTGGTGCTCATGCTGGCTGTGGATGTCGATCAGCAGTTCACCGAGCGCCTTCAGGTCACCCAGTGGGCAGGGCGTGCCGTTTATATAGCCGCGGCTGCGGCCTTCGGCCGTGATGACGCGGCGCAGGATGCACGGGCCGCCGTCGTCCAGGTCGCGCTCGGCCAGCCAGGTGTGCGCTTCGGGGATATCCACCAGATCGAAGGTGGCCAGGATGTCCGCCTTGTCCGCGCCAGGGCGCACCACGCCGCTGTCGGCGCGATCACCAAGGGCCAGGCCGAGGGCGTCGAGCATGATCGATTTGCCTGCGCCGGTCTCGCCGGTGATGACGGACATGCCGCGGGCGAGTTCGAGATCGAGGTGTTCGACGATGGCGTAGTTGTGAATGGACAGATGCACCAGCATGGGGCGGCTCCCGAGAAGTCAGGTCTGGTTATTTATACAGTACTTTTTTCGAGCCTGCCAATGCCTGCTCGCAGTTTCCATCGTCGACCTGAAAACCGCTTTGCCCCTTGAAGCTGATTTTTCCGGCCCCATATAGCCGGCAGACACGGCGAGCTTTGCTCGTACTACAGAGATTGCGGAGGAGAGACCCCATGGCTGACGAACAGCTGAATGAGAAAGACCTTAACGCCGAAGAGGCTGGTGCAGTGGATAACGGCGCCCGCGTTCAAGAGCTCGAGGAGCAGCTGGCCGCCGCCAAGGATCAGTCCCTGCGTGCCGTCGCCGACCTGCAGAACGTGCGTCGCCGCGCCGAGCAGGATGTCGAGAAGGCGCACAAGTTCGCCCTGGAGAAGTTTGCCGGCGACCTGTTGCCGGTGATCGACAGCCTGGAGCTGGCTCTGGCGCACTCCAGCGCTGAAGATGAGCAGGTCAAGAAGATCCGTGAAGGCGTCGAACTGACCCTCAAGATGTTCCAGGACACCCTCAAGCGTTACAACCTCGAAGCCATCGACCCGCACGGCCAGCCGTTCAATGCCGAGCACCATCAGGCCATGGCCATGCAGGAAAGCGCCGAGGTAGAGCCCAACAGCGTGCTGAACGTGTTCCAGAAGGGCTACCTGCTCAACGGCCGCCTGCTGCGCCCTGCCATGGTGGTGGTCAGCAAGGCGCCGAGCGCGCCGCAGCCTTCTATCGATGAAAAGGCTTGAAATCTGACGGGCCATCCCCATCTAGGTGTCAAGCCTTCAAGTATTACCGCAGTTGGCCAAAGTAGTCGCTGCTACCAAATTCAAGTTTCGGGAGAGTAAACATGGGCAAAATCATCGGTATCGACCTGGGGACCACCAACTCGTGCGTCTCCATTCTGGAAAACGGTAACGTCAAGGTCATCGAAAACGCCGAAGGTGCGCGTACCACCCCTTCGATCGTGGCCTACGCCAATGATGGCGAAATCCTGGTTGGCCAGTCGGCCAAGCGCCAGGCCGTCACCAACCCGCACAACACCCTGTTCGCAGTGAAGCGCCTCATCGGCCGCCGCTTCGAAGAAGATGTCGTGCAGAAAGACATCAAGCTGGTGCCGTACAAGATCGTCAAGGCTAACAACGGTGACGCCTGGGTCGAGGCTGCCGGCAAGGAAATGGCGCCGCCGCAGATCAGCGCCGAAGTTCTGAAAAAGATGAAGAAGACCGCCGAAGACTACCTCGGCGAGCCAGTCACCGAAGCGGTCATCACCGTTCCGGCCTACTTCAACGACAGCCAGCGTCAGGCCACCAAAGACGCCGGTCGCATCGCGGGTCTGGACGTAAAGCGCATCATCAACGAACCGACCGCTGCTGCGCTGGCCTATGGCATGGACAAGGCCAAGGGCGACCACACTGTCATCGTTTATGACCTGGGTGGCGGTACCTTCGACGTATCGGTCATCGAAATCGCCGAAGTCGACGGTGAGCACCAGTTCGAAGTGCTGGCCACCAACGGCGACACCTTCCTGGGTGGCGAAGACTTCGACATGCGCCTGATCGACTACCTCGTCGACGAGTTCAAGAAAGAGTCGGGCATGGACCTGAAGAACGACCCTCTGGCCCTGCAGCGTCTGAAAGAAGCCGCGGAAAAGGCCAAGATCGAACTGTCCTCCGCTCAGTCGACCGACGTCAACCTGCCGTACATCACTGCAGATGCGACCGGTCCGAAGCACCTGAACGTGAAGATCTCCCGCGCCAAGCTGGAGTCGCTGGTGGAAGACCTGGTCAACCGTACCATCGAGCCTTGCCGCATCGCCCTGAAAGACGCAGGCATCGACGCCAGCAAGATCGACGACGTGATCCTGGTCGGTGGCCAGACCCGTATGCCGCTGGTTCAGAAGGCCGTTGCCGATTTCTTCGGCAAGGAAGCCCGCAAGGACGTCAACCCGGACGAAGCAGTTGCCATGGGCGCTGCCATCCAGGGTGCCGTACTGGCCGGTGACGTGAAAGACGTACTGCTGCTGGACGTCAGCCCGCTGACCCTGGGTATCGAAACCATGGGCGGCGTGATGACCCCGCTGATCGAGAAGAACACCACCATTCCGACCAAGAAGTCGCAGGTGTTCTCGACTGCCGACGACAACCAGGGCGCAGTGACCATTCATGTGCTGCAGGGTGAGCGCAAGCAGGCTTCGCAGAACAAGTCGCTGGGCAAGTTCGACCTGGCTGACATCCCGCCAGCACCGCGTGGTGTTCCGCAGATCGAAGTGACCTTCGACATTGACGCCAACGGCATCCTGCACGTCGGCGCCAAAGACAAGGCCACCGGCAAGACTCAGTCGATCGTGATCAAGGCCAACTCCGGTCTGTCCGACGAAGAGATCGAAAAAATGGTGCGTGACGCCGAGGCCAATGCCGAGGAAGACCGCAAGTTCGAAGAGCTGGCCGCTGCCCGCAACCAGGGTGATGCGCTGGTTCACTCGACCCGCAAGATGGTCGCTGACGCCGGTGACAAGGTCACTGCCGAAGAGAAGACTGCCATCGAAGCGGCCGTGGTTGCCCTGGAAGCTGCTGTGAAAGGCGACGACAAGGCTGCCATCGATGCCAAGGTCGAAGAGCTGTCCAAGGTCTCCGCGCCGGTAGCCCAGAAGATGTACGCCGAGCAGTCGGCCGAACAGCCTCAGGGCGGCGCTCAGCAGGCCGAGCCGGAAGCCAAGCACGATGACGTGGTTGACGCCGAGTTCGAAGAAGTGAAAGGCGACGACAAGAAGTAATCGTTGCATGTTGTCGGCCAGCCCACCGCCGTTTGGCGGTGAGCTGGTAGGATGTCGCCGCGCGGGGGCTTGCTCCCGCGTTGGCGTATCTGGAATTCGAGAATTTTTACAGCATTTGTCTGGGCCGCATCGGGTCTTCAGGCGGGTGCTGACGGCGCGGCGCGGATGCCGAACGCCCAACAAGGTGCAAATGACCTATGTCCAAGCGTGATTATTATGAGGTCCTGGGTGTCGAGCGCGGCGCCAGTGAAGCAGACCTGAAAAAGGCTTATCGCCGCCTGGCGATGAAGTACCACCCGGACCGCAACCCGGGCGACAAAGAGTCCGAAGACAAGTTCAAGGAGGCCAACGAGGCCTACGAAGTACTGTCTGACGCGAGCAAGCGTGCGGCGTTCGACCAGTATGGTCACGCCGGCGTCGACCCGAGCATGGGTGGCGGCGGTGCAGGCTTCGGTGGCGCCAACTTCTCCGACATCTTTGGCGATGTGTTCAGTGACTTCTTCGGTGGTGGTCGTGGCGGTGGTCGTGGTGGTGCTTCGCGCGGCAGCGACCTGCGCTACACCCTGGAGCTGAACCTGGAAGAAGCCGTGCGCGGCACCACGGTCAGCATTCGGGTGCCGACCCTGGTCAACTGCCAGCCTTGTGACGGCAGTGGTGCGAAGAAGGGTTCGACCCCGTCGACCTGCCCGACGTGCGGCGGTATCGGCCAGGTGCGCATGCAGCAGGGCTTCTTCTCGGTGCAGCAGACCTGCCCGCGCTGCCATGGCCAAGGCAAGATCATCACCGACCCTTGCGGTTCGTGCCACGGTGAAGGCCGTGTCGAGGAATACAAGACCCTGTCGGTCAAGGTGCCGGCCGGCGTCGACACTGGCGACCGCATCCGCCTGTCCGGCGAAGGCGAGGCAGGCACCCATGGTGGCCCGACCGGCGACCTTTACGTGGTGATCAACGTGCGTGAGCACGAGATTTTCCAGCGTGACGGCAAGCACCTGTATTGCGAAGTGCCTATCAGCTATACCGATGCCGCTCTGGGTGGCGAGCTGGAAGTGCCGACCCTCGATGGTCGTGTGAAGCTGAAGATCCCGGAAGGCACGCAGACCGGCAAGCAGTTCCGCCTGCGTGGCAAGGGTGTGGCACCGGTGCGTGGTGGTGGTGCGGGTGACCTGCTGTGCCGCGTTGCGGTCGAGACCCCGGTCAACCTCAGCCGTCGCCAGCGTGAACTGCTCGAAGAGCTGCGCGACTCGCTCGAAGGCGACAGCTCCCACTCGCCCAAGGCCAATGGCTGGTTCGATGGCGTGAAGCGCTTCTTCGGCGATCTCTGACAAGGAACAGGCTATGCGACGTATTGCAGTGATGGGCGCGGCAGGGCGGATGGGCAAGACCCTGATCGAAGCCGTGCAGCAAACCCAGGGTGCTGGGCTGACGGCGGCGATTGATCGCCCGGACAGCTCGCTGGTGGGGGCGGATGCCGGTGAGTTGGCGGCGCTCGGTCGTATCGGCGTGCTGCTGTCGGATGACCTGGCCAAGGTTGCCGACGATTTCGATGTGCTGATCGACTTCACTCACCCTTCGGTGACCCTGAAGAACCTGGCGTTTTGCCGCAAACATGGCAAGGCGATGATCATCGGCACCACCGGTTTCACCAGCGAGGAGAAGCAGCTGCTGGCCGAGGCGGGTAAGGACATCCCGATCGTCTTCGCCGCCAACTTCAGCGTAGGCGTCAACCTCAGCCTGAAGTTGCTGGACATGGCGGCGCGGGTGCTGGGCGATGATGTCGACATCGAGATCATCGAGGCGCACCACCGCCACAAGGTCGATGCGCCGTCAGGCACTGCGCTGCGCATGGGTGAGGTGGTTGCCAATGCCCTGGGCCGTGATCTGCAGGAAGTGGCGGTGTATGGTCGTGAGGGCCAGACGGGCGCGCGTGATCGCCAGACCATCGGCTTTGCGACTGTGCGTGCCGGCGATGTGGTCGGTGACCACACCGTGCTGTTCGCCGCTGAAGGTGAGCGCCTGGAAATCACCCACAAGGCTTCCAGCCGCATGACCTTCGCCAAGGGTGCGGTGCGTGCCGCGCTGTGGCTGGATGGGCGTGAGGCGGGCTTGTACGACATGCAGGATGTGCTGGAGCTGCGTTAAGCCGTTCCCTCGGGGTACATGTGATCCCTGGTAGGAGCGGCCTTGTGTCGCGAAAAGACTGCGCAGCAGTCCCAGCTTTCTGCGGCGCTGCCGAGATCCCTGGGGCCGCTTTGCGACCCTTTCGCGACACAAGGCCGCTCCTACACGCGTGTTCATTGCCCAAGAAGGTCAGTCTGTCGCAATCATGTGTTTTAGAGGCACATTTGCGGTAGACCAAAAAAGCACTTTTCTGTAAGCTACAGCTTTAGTGTGTCCACTAAAAGCGCGCAGCGAATTGAATTCAGCACATAGAAGCGGGGTGACGTGTCCATACGTCACTCCGCTTTTTTGCAACCTGCGATCGCCCTTTCATGCTTGATTTACGGGAGGTCTTCTTGACAAAGCCAGCCATACTCGCCCTTGCCGACGGCAGTATTTTTCGCGGTGAAGCCATCGGAGCCGACGGTCAGACCGTTGGTGAGGTGGTGTTCAACACCGCTATGACCGGCTACCAGGAAATCCTTACAGACCCTTCCTACGCGCAGCAAATCGTTACTCTGACCTACCCGCACATTGGCAACACCGGCACCACCCCGGAAGACGCCGAGTCGAACCGTGTCTGGTCCGCTGGCCTGGTCATCCGTGACCTGCCGCTGCTGGCCAGCAACTGGCGTAACACCCAGTCGCTGCCTGACTACCTCAAGGCCAACAATGTCGTTGCCATCGCCGGCATCGACACCCGTCGCCTGACCCGTATCCTGCGTGAAAAGGGCGCTCAGAATGGCTGCATCCTCGCCGGTGACAACATCAGCGAAGAAGCCGCCATCGCCGCTGCCCGCGCCTTCCCTGGCCTCAAGGGCATGGACCTGGCCAAGGTCGTTTCCACCAAGGAGCGTTACGAGTGGCGCTCCAGCGTGTGGGAGCTGAAAACCGACAGCCACCCGACCCTGGAAGCTTCCGAGCTGCCGTACCACGTTGTTGCCTTCGACTACGGCGTCAAGCTGAACATCCTGCGCATGTTGGTCGCCCGTGGCTGCCGCGTGACCGTGGTGCCTGCCCAGACCCCGGCCAGCGAAGTGCTCGCGCTCAACCCCGATGGTGTGTTCCTGTCCAACGGCCCTGGTGATCCGGAGCCATGCGACTACGCAATCCAGGCGATCAAAGAGATCCTCGACACCGATATTCCGGTGTTCGGCATCTGCCTGGGCCACCAGCTGCTGGCGCTGGCCTCTGGCGCCAAGACCGTGAAAATGGGCCACGGCCACCATGGTGCCAACCACCCGGTCCAGGACTTGGACACCGGTGTGGTCATGATCACCAGCCAGAACCACGGTTTCGCCGTAGACGAAGCCACCCTGCCGGGTAACGTCCGCGCCATCCACAAGTCGCTGTTCGACGGCACCCTGCAGGGTATCGAGCGTACCGACAAGAGCGCGTTCAGCTTCCAGGGCCACCCTGAAGCGAGCCCGGGCCCGACCGACGTCGCGCCACTGTTCGATCGTTTCACCGATGCCATGGCCAAGCGCCGCTGAGCATCCTGCTTCAAGGCCCCGGGCCGGCACATGCCGCGCCCGGAAGCGCCTGACCCAGATTGTTCAAAGCGGCTTGCCGACTGACCCCGGATTTGAGTGACCACCATGCCAAAACGTACAGACATCAAAAGCATCCTGATTCTCGGCGCTGGCCCGATCGTGATCGGCCAGGCCTGCGAATTCGACTACTCCGGCGCCCAGGCCTGTAAAGCCCTGCGCGAGGAAGGTTTCCGCGTCATCCTGGTGAACTCCAACCCAGCCACCATCATGACCGACCCGGCCATGGCCGACGCCACCTACATCGAGCCGATCAAGTGGCAGTCGGTGGCCAAGATCATCGAAAAAGAGCGCCCGGACGCCGTATTGCCGACCATGGGTGGCCAGACCGCACTGAACTGCGCCCTGGACCTGGAGCGCCACGGCGTTCTGGAGAAGTTCGGCGTAGAGATGATCGGTGCCAACGCCGACACCATCGACAAGGCCGAAGACCGCTCGCGCTTCGACAAGGCCATGAAGGACATCGGCCTGGAGTGCCCGCGCTCCGGTATCGCCCACAGCATGGAAGAGGCCAATGCGGTCCTTGAGAAGCTTGGCTTCCCATGCATCATCCGCCCGTCGTTCACCATGGGTGGCACAGGTGGTGGTATCGCTTACAACCGTGAAGAGTTCGAAGAAATCTGCACCCGTGGTCTGGACCTGTCGCCGACCAAAGAGCTGCTGATCGACGAATCGCTGATCGGCTGGAAAGAGTACGAGATGGAAGTGGTCCGCGACAAAAAGGACAACTGCATCATCGTCTGCTCGATCGAAAACTTCGACCCGATGGGCGTGCACACCGGTGACTCGATCACCGTTGCTCCAGCGCAGACCCTGACCGACAAGGAATACCAGATCATGCGCAACGCCTCGCTGGCGGTGCTGCGTGAAATTGGCGTTGAAACCGGCGGTTCCAACGTGCAGTTCGGTATCTGCCCGAACACCGGCCGCATGGTCGTGATCGAGATGAACCCGCGTGTTTCGCGTTCCTCGGCGCTGGCTTCCAAGGCAACTGGCTTCCCGATCGCCAAGATCGCCGCCAAGCTGGCCATTGGTTACACCCTGGACGAACTGCAGAACGACATCACTGGCGGCCGTACCCCGGCGTCCTTCGAGCCGTCGATCGACTACGTCGTCACCAAGCTGCCACGCTTCGCCTTCGAGAAATTCCCGAAAGCCGACGCCCGCCTGACCACCCAGATGAAGTCCGTGGGTGAAGTCATGGCCATCGGCCGTACCTTCCAGGAATCCCTGCAGAAAGCCCTGCGTGGCCTGGAAGTCGGTGCTTGCGGTCTCGACCCTAAAGTCGACCTGGCCAGCCCGGAAGCCGCCGGCATCCTCAAACGCGAGCTGACCGTGCCGGGCGCCGAGCGCATCTGGTACGTGGCTGACGCCATGCGTTCGGGTATGACCTGCGAAGAGATCTTCGCCCTGACCGGCATCGACATGTGGTTCCTGGTTCAGATGGAAGACCTGATCAAGGAAGAAGAGAAGGTCAAGACCCTGGCCCTGTCGGCGATCGACAAGGACTACATGCTGCGCCTCAAGCGCAAGGGCTTCTCGGACCAGCGTCTGGCCAAGCTGCTCGGCATCACCGACAAGAACCTGCGCCGTCACCGCCACAAGCTGGAAGTGTTCCCGGTGTACAAGCGCGTCGACACCTGCGCTGCCGAGTTCGCCACCGACACCGCCTACCTGTACTCCACCTACGAGGAAGAGTGCGAGGCCAACCCGTCGACCCGCGACAAGATCATGATTCTGGGGGGCGGCCCTAACCGTATCGGTCAAGGCATCGAGTTCGACTATTGCTGCGTGCACGCGGCACTGGCACTGCGTGAAGACGGTTACGAGACCATCATGGTCAACTGCAACCCGGAAACCGTCTCCACCGACTACGACACCTCCGACCGCCTGTACTTCGAGCCGTTGACCCTGGAAGACGTGCTGGAAGTCTGCCGCGTCGAGAAACCAAAGGGTGTCATCGTGCACTACGGCGGCCAGACCCCGCTGAAACTGGCTCGCGCCCTGGAAGAGGCCGGCGTACCGATCATCGGTACCAGCCCGGACGCCATCGACCGTGCCGAAGACCGTGAGCGCTTCCAGCAGATGGTTCAGCGCCTGAACCTGCTGCAGCCGCCAAACGCTACCGTTCGCAGCGAAGAAGAAGCCATCCGTGCCGCGGGCGGTATCGGTTACCCGCTGGTGGTGCGCCCTTCCTACGTACTGGGCGGCCGTGCGATGGAGATCGTCTACGAACTGGACGAGCTCAAGCGCTACCTGCGTGAAGCCGTGCAAGTGTCCAACGACAGCCCGGTACTGCTGGACCACTTCCTCAACTGCGCCATCGAGATGGACGTGGATGCGGTCTGCGACGGCACCGACGTGGTGATCGGCGCGATCATGCAGCACATCGAGCAGGCCGGCGTTCACTCCGGTGACTCGGCGTGCTCGCTGCCGCCTTACTCGCTGAGCAAGGACGTGCAGGACCAGGTTCGCGATCAGGTACGCAAGATGGCCCTGGAGCTGGGCGTGGTTGGCCTGATGAACGTGCAGTTGGCCTTGCAGGGCGACAAGATCTACGTGATCGAAGTCAACCCGCGCGCCTCGCGTACCGTGCCGTTCGTGTCCAAGTGCATCGGCACTTCCCTGGCGATGATCGCTGCCCGCGTCATGGCTGGCAAAACCCTGAAAGAGCTGGGCTTCACCCAGGAAATCATCCCGAACTTCTACAGCGTCAAGGAAGCCGTCTTCCCGTTCGCCAAGTTCCCGGGGGTTGACCCGATCCTCGGCCCTGAGATGAAATCGACCGGTGAAGTCATGGGTGTCGGTGACAGCTTCGGTGAAGCGTTCGCCAAGGCTCAGATGGGTGCCAGCGAAGTGCTGCCAACTGGCGGTACCGCGTTCATCAGCGTACGTGACGACGACAAGCCACAGGTGGCTGGCGTTGCCCGTGACCTGATCGCCCTGGGCTTCGAAGTGGTCGCTACTGCAGGTACCGCCAAGGTCATCGAGGCGGCCGGCCTGAAAGTGCGCCGCGTGAACAAGGTGACCGAAGGCCGTCCGCACGTGGTCGACATGATCAAGAACGACGAAGTGTCGTTGATCATCAACACCACCGAAGGCCGTCAGTCGATTGCCGATTCCTATTCGATTCGTCGCAATGCGTTGCAGCACAAGATTTACTGCACCACGACCATTGCGGCTGGTGAAGCCATCTGCGAAGCGCTGAAATTCGGCCCTGAAAAGACCGTTCGTCGCTTGCAGGATCTGCATGCAGGACTTAAAGCATGAGCATTACCAAGTATCCGATGACCGTCCAGGGCGCTCGCGCCCTGGAAGAGGAGCACCTGTTCCTGAGCAAGACCGAGCGCCCGCGCCTGAGCCAGGCCATTGGCGAAGCACGCGAACTGGGCGACCTCAAGGAAAATGCCGAATACCATGCCGCCCGTGAGGAGCAGGGTATGGTCGAGGCGCGTATCCGCGACATCGAAGGCCGTCTGCAGAACTCGGTAGTGATCGACGTGACCACTATCCCTCACACCGGCAAAGTGATTTTCGGCACCACTGTGGTGCTGGCCAACACTGAAACCGATGAAGAGGTGAGCTACCAGATCGTTGGTGAGGATGAAGCCGACGTGAAGCAAGGCAAGCTCTCGAGCGGCGCACCGATCGCCCGTGCCATCATCGGCAAGGAAGAAGGTGATACTGTCGTCGTCAAGACGCCAAGCGGCTCGGTCGAGTACGAGATTGTCGAAGTCAAGCACATCTGACCGGCGCCTGCGGGCGCCATCCCTTGAGGGGATCCTCTGGCAACTGGCCCAGGTTTTCTGGGTCGGTGGCCTTTGGGTGTTCCATGTTGGGCTGGTGCCTGCGCTCAAGGTCAGTGGCCTGGCACCTTTGCTGGTACAGGATATCGCCGGGCAGATTGACCGTTGGTTGATTGGCGTGGCGTTGCTCGGGCTGCTGACGCAGCTGGCAGTACTGGCGAGGGTCGATGGCCTGGCGGCCTGGTGGCGGCAATTTCGTGGCCAGATGCTGTTGCTCGGCTTTGCGGCCTGCGTGGGGTATTACACCTTGCGCTATGGCATCTCGGTCGGCGAGCGCTGGCAGATGTTCTGTTTTCTGGTTCTGGGTTTTTCCGGCATCGTGCTGGTGGCTCAACCGGTACCGGTCAGGGCGCGCCAAGCGCGCCACTGATCGGCGCCACCGTTACTTGTAGCGGTGGATGTTGGACAGCTGTTTGTTCGGCTGTGGGTTCTTGCGGTAGATCAGCGCTTTCTTGCCGATGGTCTGCACCAGCTCGGCGCGGCCGGCCTTGCACAGCTCTGCGATGGTCTCGGCGCGCTCTTCGCGATCTTCCGAGCGAATTTCGACCTTGATCAGCTCGTGGTCGACCAGTGCGCGCTCCAGTTCGGCGATCACGCCTTCATTCAAACCGTTGCCAGCAACGATCAGGACCGGTTTCAGGTCATGACCAATGGATTTGTATTGCTTCTTCTGCTCGTTATTGAGCGGCATAATCTGACCCTTTCCGTCTGATTCTGTAAAATTGACGGGCATTTTACCCGAGGGCCTGTGGCTCCGCCCAGTCAAACACGACGCATATCATCGAGGTGCCCCGTGGTACAACGTTCCAAAAGCAGCGCTAACTGGCTGCGAGAGCATTTTAACGACCCTTTTGTTAAGCAGGCGCAGAAGGATGGCTACCGCTCGCGTGCGAGCTACAAACTGCTGGAGATCCAGGAGAAAGACCGCCTGATCCGCCCAGGCATGAGCGTGATCGACCTGGGCGCGGCGCCGGGTGGCTGGTCGCAAGTGACCAGTCGTCTGATTGGTGGCCAGGGCCGTCTGATCGCTTCGGACATCCTGGAAATGGACTCGATCCCGGACGTTACCTTCATTCAGGGCGACTTCACCCAGGATGAGGTCTTGCAGCAGATCCTCGATGCGGTCGGTGATTCGCACGTAGACCTTGTGATTTCTGACATGGCCCCCAATATGAGTGGTACGCCTGAGGTGGACATGCCGCGCGCCATGTTCCTCTGTGAGTTGGCCCTGGACCTGGCAACCCGTGTGCTCAAGCCCGGCGGTGATTTTCTGATCAAGATTTTCCAGGGCGAAGGCTTTGACATGTACCTGAAGGATGTGCGCACCAAGTTCGACAAGGTGCAGATGCGCAAGCCGTCCTCTTCACGGGATCGCTCGCGTGAACAGTACCTGTTGGGTAAGGGTTTCAAGGGCGCTTGAATGGCGTGCCGCGGGGTGGTCGATAGTTATTTCCAATCGGCTGCCCCGTCTGGATTGTCCGAACTTCGTGTAGTCTAGATTTCACAAAGGGTTACAGACGGTGCCTGCGGTTGCGTAGGTAATGTAGTAAGTTAGGGCGATGAATATCATGCGAGGCACGGCTGCGTCGTGCGCCGGCCTCAGAGGGTAGCGAATTGAACGACATGGCAAAGAATCTGATCCTGTGGTTGATCATCGCAGCTGTCCTGGTGACAGTGATGAACAACTTCTCCAGCCCTAACGAGCCGCAGACCCTCAACTACTCCGACTTCATCCAGCAGGTCAAGGATGGCAAGGTCGAGCGTGTGACCGTCGACGGCTACATCATTACCGGCAAGCGCGCCGACGGCGATAGCTTCAAGACCGTTCGCCCGGCCATTACCGATAACGGCCTGATCGGCGACCTGGTCGACAATAACGTGGTCGTCGAAGGCAAGCAGCCCGAGCAGCAGAGCATCTGGACTCAGCTGCTGGTGGCGAGCTTCCCGATCCTGGTGATCATTGCCGTGTTCATGTTCTTCATGCGCCAGATGCAGGGCGGCGCAGGCGGCAAGGGCGGGCCGATGAGTTTCGGCAAGAGCAAGGCGCGCCTGTTGTCCGAAGACCAGGTCAAGACCACTTTGGCTGACGTTGCAGGTTGCGACGAGGCCAAGGAAGAAGTCGGCGAGCTGGTCGAGTTCCTGCGCGACCCGGGCAAGTTCCAGCGCCTGGGCGGCCGCATCCCGCGTGGCGTATTGATGGTCGGCCCACCGGGTACCGGTAAGACCTTGCTGGCCAAGGCCATTGCCGGCGAAGCCAAGGTGCCTTTCTTCACCATTTCCGGTTCGGACTTCGTCGAGATGTTCGTCGGTGTCGGTGCCAGCCGTGTGCGCGACATGTTCGAGCAGGCCAAGAAGCACGCCCCGTGCATTATCTTCATCGACGAGATCGACGCCGTTGGTCGCCACCGTGGCGCCGGCATGGGCGGTGGTCACGACGAGCGTGAGCAGACCCTCAACCAGTTGCTGGTCGAGATGGACGGCTTTGAAATGAACGATGGCATCATCGTCATCGCCGCCACCAACCGTCCGGACGTACTGGACCCGGCCCTGCTGCGTCCTGGCCGCTTCGACCGCCAGGTGGTGGTCGGCCTGCCAGACATCCGTGGTCGTGAGCAGATCCTCAAAGTACACATGCGCAAGGTTCCGATCGGCGAGAACGTCAACCCGGCAGTCATTGCCCGTGGTACTCCAGGCTTCTCCGGTGCTGACCTTGCCAACCTGGTCAACGAAGCCTCGCTGTTCGCTGCGCGCTCGAACAAGCGCCTGGTCGAGATGAAAGAGTTCGAACTGGCCAAAGACAAGATCATGATGGGCGCCGAGCGCAAGACCATGGTCATGTCCGAGAAGGAAAAACAGAACACCGCTTACCACGAGGCCGGTCACGCCATCGTTGGTCGCCTGGTGCCTGAGCATGACCCGGTTTACAAGGTCTCGATCATCCCGCGCGGTCGCGCCCTGGGTGTGACCATGTTCCTGCCCGAGGAAGACCGTTACAGCCTGTCCAAGCGTGCACTGATCAGCCAGATCTGCTCGCTGTACGGTGGCCGTATCGCCGAGGAAATGACCTTGGGCTTCGACGGTGTTACCACCGGTGCCTCGAACGACATCATGCGTGCCAGCCAGATTGCCCGGAACATGGTCACCAAGTGGGGCCTGTCCGAGAAGCTCGGCCCGCTGATGTATGCCGAAGAAGAGGGCGAGGTTTTCCTCGGCCGCAGCGCCGGCAGCCAGCACGCCAGTGTTTCTGGCGAAACGGCCAAGCTGATCGACTCGGAAGTGCGCAGCATCATCGACCAGTGCTACGCCACTGCCAAGCAGCTGCTGACCGACAACCGCGACAAGCTCGATGCCATGGCCGAAGCGCTGATGAAGTACGAGACCATCGACGCCGACCAGATCGACGACATCATGTCCGGTCGTACGCCTCGCGAACCGCGTGACTGGGATGACGACAAGACTTCGGGCACGCCTGCTGCCCAGAATGATCGCCCTGAATCGCCGATCGGCGGCCCAGCGGCTCAACACTAAGGGCATCTATGAGCTCTAAGCTGTACCCGACCCGGTTGCCTTGCGGCAACCGGGTTCTTGATTTGTCCCGTACCCATGTCATGGGTATCCTCAATATCACCCCCGATTCCTTCTCTGATGGCGGGCGCTTCAGTCAGCGCGACGAGGCCCTGCGTCATGCAGAAGCCATGGTTGCGGCGGGCGCGACGCTGATCGACATCGGCGGCGAATCGACGCGCCCCGGCGCCCGTGCGGTCTCGGTGACCGAGGAGCTCGAGCGTGTGGCGCCGATGGTCGAGGCGATCAACAGTCGCCTTGATGTGGTGATTTCGGTCGATACTTCAACGCCTGCCGTCATGCGTGAGTCAGCTCGCCTCGGTGCTGGCCTGATCAACGACGTGCGTGCGCTGGAGCGCGATGGCGCCCTCGATGCCGCTGCAGATACCGGGCTGCCGGTGTGCCTGATGCACATGCGCGGTGAGCCGGGGAACATGCAGGACGACCCGCATTACGAGGATGTGACCGCCGATGTAACGCGCTATCTTGAACAGCGGATGGCGGCTTGCGCAGCAGCGGGTATCGGTGCCGAACGCATCATCCTCGACCCGGGTTTCGGGTTCGCCAAGACACTGGCGCATAACCTGAGCCTGTTCAAGCATATGGAAGCACTTTACAGTCTCGGGCGCCCGTTGCTGGTGGGTGTTTCACGCAAGAGCATGATCGGCCTGACGCTGGATCGTCCGGTTGGTGAGCGGCTGTACGGCAGCCTGGCGCTGGCGGCTTTGGCCATGACCAAGGGTGCCAGCATTCTGCGCGTCCATGATGTGGCCGAGACCGCCGATGTGGTGCGCATGATTGCTGCGGTACAGAACGCCGAATAAGAACATTGGAGTCCCTATGAGCAGAAAATACTTTGGTACCGACGGCATCCGTGGCCGCGTCGGCGAATACCCGATCACCCCTGACTTCATGCTGAAGCTGGGCTGGGCGGCGGGCATGGCCTTCCGCAAGCAGGGTAACTGCCGCGTGTTGGTGGGCAAGGACACGCGCATTTCCGGTTACATGTTCGAGTCCGCGCTCGAGGCGGGCCTTTCTGCTGCAGGTGCTGACGTCTTGCTGCTCGGGCCGATGCCTACCCCGGCCATCGCCTACCTGACCCGTACCTTCCATGCTGAAGCGGGTATCGTCATCAG
This sequence comes from Pseudomonas sp. M2, assembly GCF_015751845.1. Taxonomy (NCBI): domain Bacteria; kingdom Pseudomonadati; phylum Pseudomonadota; class Gammaproteobacteria; order Pseudomonadales; family Pseudomonadaceae; genus Pseudomonas; species Pseudomonas sp. M2. The sequence goes on along the minus strand of NZ_JADOUD010000001.1, from coordinate 1,637,751 downwards.
TGCTTCGCACAACCCGCACGATGACAACGGTATCAAGTTCTTCTCAGGCCAGGGCACCAAGCTGCCCGACGAAATCGAGCTGATGATCGAGGAGCTTCTTGACCAGCCGATGACGGTGGTCGGCTCGAGCAAGCTGGGCAAGGTCTCGCGTATCAACGATGCCGCTGGCCGCTACATCGAGTTTTGCAAGAGCAGTGTGCCGTCCAGCACCGGCTTCGAAGGGCTCAAGCTGGTGGTCGACTGCGCCCATGGCGCCACCTACAAAGTCGCGCCGAGCGTGTTCCGCGAGCTGGGTGCCGAAGTGACGGTGCTGCATGCGCAGCCTGACGGCCTGAACATCAACGAAAGCTGCGGCTCGACCCACATCGAGTCGCTGCAGGCGGCAGTGCTGGTCGGTCACGCCGACTTGGGCATCGCCTTCGACGGTGATGGTGACCGGGTGTTGATGGTCGATCATACCGGCGCGATCGTCGATGGCGACGAGCTGCTGTTCATCATCGCCCGGGACCTGCACGAGCGGGGCAAGCTGCAGGGCGGGGTGGTCGGTACGCTGATGAGTAACCTGGGCCTGGAGCTTGCACTCAAGGACCTGGACATTCCTTTCGTGCGGGCCAAGGTTGGCGACCGTTACGTCATGGCCGAGCTGCTGGAGCGCGGCTGGCTGGTGGGGGGTGAAAACTCCGGGCATGTCGTGTGCTGCAACCACACCACCACCGGTGATGCGATCATTGCCGCACTGCAGGTACTGCTGGCGCTCAAGCGCCGCGGCGAGACCCTGGCGCAGGCTCGCCAGGCCTTGCGCAAGTGCCCGCAGGTGTTGATCAATGTTCGTTTCGGCGCCAGCAAGGTCGACCCCCTGGAGCATCCGGCTGTCAAGGAGGCCAGTGCCAAGGTTACCGAGGACATGGCAGGGCGTGGGCGTGTGCTGTTGCGCAAGTCGGGCACCGAGCCGTTGGTGCGGGTGATGGTTGAAGGTGACGATGAAAGCCAGGTGCGCACGCATGCCGAAGCCCTGGCCAAACTGGTCGCTGAAGTTTGTGTCTGAATTGGGCTTGCCAGCGCAGATCTGGTTGGGTAAGATCTGCGCCCACTTTGACCGACGAGGTAAAGCATGCGTCGCCCCATGGTAGCTGGTAACTGGAAGATGCACGGTACCCGCGCCAGCGTCGCTGAGCTGACTCAGGGCTTGGGCAATATGCTCATTCCCGAAGGTATCGAAGTCGCGGTTTTTCCTCCCGCCCTGTTCATCAATGAAGTCATTGATGGCCTGAAAGGCAAAGGAATCATCGTTGGAGCACAGAATTCTGCAGTACAGCCCGAACAGGGTGCGCTGACTGGTGAAGTTGCACCGAGTCAGTTGGCTGAAGTGGGTTGCAAGTTGGTGTTGATTGGTCACTCCGAACGTCGCCAGGTTATCGGTGAAAGTGAAGAAGTGCTTAATCGCAAGTTTGCAGCTGCTCAGAAAAGTGGTTTGACGCCGGTGCTCTGCATAGGGGAAACTCTACAAGAGCGCGAAGCAGGCAAGACGCTTGAAGTTGTAGGGCGTCAACTAAGCAGTGTTATCGACGCGTTCGGTATTGCCGCTTTTGCCAATGCAGTAATTGCCTATGAGCCTGTATGGGCCATCGGTACAGGTTTGACGGCCTCGCCGCAGCAAGCTCAGGATGTGCATGCAGCCATCCGTAAGCAGTTGGCAGCGAAGGACGCCGAAGTTGCGCAAAATGTGCAGCTTCTCTACGGCGGTAGCGTGAAGGCGGCCAATGCGGCCGAACTGTTCGGCATGCCGGATATTGATGGGGGGCTCATTGGTGGAGCATCCCTGAACGCAGACGAATTCGGTGCAATTTGTCGCGCCGCAGGAAACTGAACAAATGCTGGAAACAGTCATCGTTGTTTTTCATCTGTTGGCAGCGCTGTCGCTTGTAGTGCTGGTGCTGTTGCAACAGGGTAAGGGTGCGGAAGCAGGTGCATCTTTCGGCGCAGGTGCTTCAAATACTGTGTTCGGAAGCCAAGGTTCTGCTACCTTCCTGAGTAAATTCACTGCTATACTTGCTGCCACTTTCTTTTTGACAGCACTTGGGTTAGGATACTTCGCCAAGCAACAAGCTCACCAGCTTGGTCAGGCGGGACTTCCGGATCCAGCGGTGTTGGAAGTAAAGCAGCCAAAGCCGGCAGTAAATGATGATGTACCGGTGCTCCAGGAGCAGAAGAGCGAAACCACCCCAGCGGGTGACGTACCTCCTCCAGCCGAAGAGCAGAAGTAACGGGTTTCAAGAAGTAATATTGCCGAGGTGGTGGAATTGGTAGACACGCAACCTTGAGGTGGTTGTGCCCATAGGGTGTAGGGGTTCGAGTCCCCTTCTCGGTACCAATTAAAGCTTGAGAGCCCGCTTTAGCGGGCTTTCTTGCAGGTGGAGGTTAGATTGACCCAGCGACGGGTTCAGTCTTATACTTTCGCCCCAGCTTTGTCGCGGGGTGGAGCAGCTTGGTAGCTCGTCGGGCTCATAACCCGAAGGTCGTTGGTTCAAATCCAGCCCCCGCAACCAGCTTCAGCGGAGCCCCTTTTCAGGGGCTTTTTGCTAGCCGAACAGTTTACGGCGTCGTTGTCCAACGGCGCTTTCAGGGATGGGCGCTTCGCCCATTTTTTATTTGCACAGCATGCACGAGGGGGTTCAGGTGTCGAGCAAGCTAGAACAGTTGCAGGCCTTGTTGGCCCCGGTGGTCGAGGGTCTGGGCTATCAATGCTGGGGGATCGAGTACGTTTCCCAGGGTAAGCATTCGGTATTGCGCATCTATATCGACAAGGAAGGCGGCATTCTGGTGGAGGACTGTGAAGCGGTCAGCCGTCAGGCCAGCGCCATTCTTGATGTGGAAGATCCGATCAGCAGTGAATATACCCTTGAGGTGTCCTCTCCAGGCATGGATCGCCCGCTGTTCACGCTGGAACAGTTTGCCTCGCATGCCGGCGAACAAGTGAAGATCAAGCTGCGTACGCCCTTCGAGGGTCGTCGTAACTTCCAGGGCCTTCTCCGCGGTGTGGAGGAGCAGGATGTGGTGGTCCAGGTGGACAGTCATGAGTTTCTGTTGCCGATCGACTCGATCGACAAGGCCAATATTATTCCCAGTTTTGACTGAGACGTGCCGGGCCCGGCGGACTATCCGGGCCCAATGGCTTGCGCAAGGCGAGGCGTACGATGAGCAAAGAAGTACTGCTGGTTGTTGAATCGGTATCCAACGAAAAAGGTGTACCGCCCGGCGTCATTTTCGAAGCGCTGGAAGTGGCCTTGGCTACTGCAACCAAAAAACGTTTTGAAGACGAAGTCGACCTGCGTGTGGAAATCAACCGCCACACCGGTAGCTACGAGACCTTCCGTCGCTGGACCGTGGTCGACGAAGCCGATCTGGACGATCCGGCAATCGAGACCTGGCTGGCCAAGATCCACGAGACTCACCCTGAAGCCAAGGTGGGTGACGTGATCGAGGAGAAGATCGAGTCCATCGAATTCGGTCGTATCGCCGCCCAGACCGCCAAGCAGGTCATCGTGCAGAAGGTCCGTGAGGCCGAGCGCGCCCAGGTGGTCGATGCCTACCGCGAACGCGTTGGCGAGATCATCTCCGGTACTGTCAAGAAGGTTACCCGCGACAACGTCATCGTCGACCTGGGCAACAACGCCGAGGCGCTGCTGGCTCGCGAAGACATCATTCCACGTGAGACCTTCCGGGTTGGCGTGCGCTTGCGTGCGCTGCTCAAGGAAATCCGCACCGAGAACCGCGGTCCGCAGCTGATCCTGTCGCGCACCGCGCCACAGATGCTGATCGAACTGTTCCGCATCGAAGTGCCGGAAATCGCAGAAGGCCTCATTGAAGTCATGGCCGCTTCCCGTGATCCGGGATCGCGTGCCAAGATCGCCGTCCGCTCCAAGGACAAGCGCATCGACCCGCAGGGTGCCTGTATCGGCATGCGCGGTTCGCGCGTCCAGGCCGTATCCGGCGAGCTGGGTGGCGAGCGTGTGGATATCGTCCTGTGGGACGAGAACCCGGCGCAATTTGTCATCAACGCCATGTCGCCGGCTGAAGTCGCGGCGATCATCGTTGACGAAGATGCCCATGCCATGGACATCGCCGTTGCCGAGGACAACCTGGCCCAGGCCATTGGCCGTGGTGGTCAGAACGTTCGCCTGGCCAGTCAGTTGACCGGCTGGACCCTGAACGTGATGACCGAGAAGGACATCCAGGCCAAGCAGCAGGCGGAAACCGGTGACATCCTGCGCAACTTCATCGAGGAACTGGAAGTCGACGAGGAGCTGGCCCAAGTGCTGGTCGACGAAGGCTTTACCAGCCTTGAAGAAATTGCCTACGTACCGTTGGAAGAAATGCTCAACATCGATGGCTTTGACGAGGATATCGTCAATGAGCTCCGCGCTCGAGCCAAGGACCGTTTGTTGACCAAGGCCATCGCTACCGAAGAAAAACTGGCAGACGCCCATCCGGCCGAAGACCTGCTCTCCCTTGAGGGCATGGACAAGGACCTGGCGGCGGAACTGGCGGTGCGCGGCGTGGTTAACCGCGAAGACCTGGCCGAGCAGTCGATTGACGACCTGCTCGACATCGACGGCATCGACCAAGAGCGTGCCGGCAAGTTGATCATGGCCGCCCGAGCCCACTGGTTCGAGTAATTAGGCGCGGCCTGAGGAGAGAAGTGCATGACGCAAGTCACGGTGAAAGAACTGGCCCAAGAGGTCGAGGCACCGGTAGAGCGCCTGCTGCAGCAGATGCGTGAGGCAGGTCTGCCGCACACCGACGCCGGTCAGGTAGTGACCGACAATGAGAAGCAGACTCTGCTGACCCATTTGAAGAGCAGCCACAAGAGCAAGGCGGAAGAGCCGCGCAAGATTACCTTGCAGCGCAAGACCACCAGCACCCTGCGTGTCGCCGGTAGCAAAAGCATCAGCGTAGAAGTACGCAAGAAGAAAGTATTCGTTCAGCGCAGCCCTGAAGAGATTCAGGCTGAGCAGAAACGTGAGCAGGACGAGCGCCGTGCGGCTGAAAATGCCGCGCGTGACAAGGTCGACGCCGACGTTCGCCAGCGTAACGAAGAGCAGGCTCGTCGCCACGCGACCGCTACTGCTGCCGCTGCGCCGGCCGCCAAGGCCGAGCCGGCACCGGCTGCTGCTGCTCCGGCACCAGCACCGGCCGTCGCTAACGCCCCGGCTTCCGAAGACGCTGCAGCCCGTGCTGCCGAGCGCAAGAAGGACGAGACCCGTCGCAACGAAAGCCGTACTCGCGATGACGACCGTCGCCGTGGCGAGGCGCCACGTGTGTCGATCAAGGTCAAGGTGAAGGAGAAAGAAAAGGCTCCGACCCCTCGTGCCGCTCCGCGCACCACCGACGAAGAGAGCGATGGCGCTCGCCGTGGTCGTGGTGGCAAGGGCAAGCTGAAGAAGCGTAACCAGCATGGCTTCCAGAACCCGACCGGTCCGGTCATCCGTGACGTGACCATCGGCGAGACCATCACCGTCTCGGAGCTTGCGCAGCAGATGTCGGTCAAGGCCGCTGAAGTCGTCAAGTTCATGTTCAAGATGGGCACTCCGGTCACCATCAACCAGGTGCTCGACCAGGAAACCGCTCAGCTGATCGCAGAAGAGCTGGGCCACAAGGTCACCCTGGTCAGCGATACCGCCCTGGAAGATTCCCTGGCCGAATCGCTGAAGTTCGAAGGCCAGGCCGAGTCGCGTGCACCGGTCGTTACCGTCATGGGTCACGTTGACCATGGCAAGACCTCGCTGCTCGACTATATCCGTCGTGCCAAGGTTGCCGCTGGCGAAGCCGGTGGTATCACCCAGCACATCGGTGCCTACCACGTGGAAACCGACCGCGGCATGGTCACCTTCCTCGATACCCCAGGCCACGCTGCGTTCACTCAGATGCGTGCCCGTGGTGCCAAGGCGACCGACATCGTCATCCTGGTGGTGGCGGCGGACGATGGCGTGATGCCACAGACCCGTGAAGCCGTTCAGCATGCCAAGGCAGCTGGCGTCCCTCTGGTGGTTGCGGTGAACAAGATCGACAAGCCTGGTGCTGACCTCGATCGCATCCGTAACGAGCTGTCCGTCGAAGGCGTGACCTCCGAGGAATGGGGTGGTGACACGCCGTTCGTCAAGGTTTCGGCGAAGATGGGTACGGGCGTCGACGAACTGCTTGAAGCCGTATTGCTGCAGGCCGAAGTCCTCGAGTTGACGGCCACTCCGACCGCGCCTGGTCGTGGTGTGGTTGTCGAATCGCGCCTGGACAAGGGCCGCGGCCCGGTGGCGACCATCCTGGTTCAGGACGGTACCCTGCGTCAGGGCGACATGGTCCTGTGCGGCTCCAACTATGGCCGCGTGCGTGCCATGCTGGACGAGAACGGCAAGCCTGTTAAGGAAGCCGGCCCGTCGATCCCGGTCGAAATCCTCGGCCTGGATGGCACTCCGGAAGCCGGTGACGAGCTGTCCGTGGTTGCCGACGAGAAGAAGGCCCGCGAGGTTGCACTGTTCCGTCAGGGCAAATACCGCGAGGTCAAGCTGGCCCGTGCTCACGCCGGCAAGCTGGAAAACATCTTCGAGACCATGGGTCAGGAAGAGAAGAAGACCCTCAACATCGTCCTCAAGACCGACGTGCGCGGTTCCCTGGAAGCACTGCAGGGTTCGCTCGGCGGCCTGGGCAACGACGAAGTTCAGGTTCGCGTGATCGGTGGCGGCGTCGGTGGTATCACCGAGAGCGATGCCAACCTGGCGCTGGCGTCCAATGCGGTGCTGTTCGGCTTCAACGTGCGTGCCGATGCCGGTGCGCGCAAGATCGTCGAGCAGGAAGGTCTGGATATGCGTTACTACAACGTGATCTACGACATCATCGAAGACGTCAAGAAGGCCCTGACCGGCATGCTCGGCAGCGATGTTCGCGAGAACATCCTGGGTGTGGCCGAAGTGCGTGACGTGTTCCGTTCGCCGAAGTTCGGCGCCATCGCTGGCTGTATGGTCATCGAGGGTACCGTGTACCGCAACCGTCCGATCCGCGTACTGCGCGACGACGTGGTCATCTTCGAAGGCGAGCTGGAATCGCTGCGTCGTTTCAAGGACGACGCTGCAGAAGTGCGTTCGGGCATGGAGTGCGGTATTGGCGTCAAGAGCTACAACGACGTCAAGGTCGGCGACAAGATCGAAGTCTTCGAGAAAGTCCAGGTTGCTCGTACCCTTTAAGGGCGAGCAGGGTGTCGGCCCCCGCCCCAGGGCGGTGGGCAGCCCCTCAGTAGGTAGCGCCCGGTCAGGCTTCAGCCTGACCGGGCGTTTGCCGCTTTAAGTTACAGGTAGCAAGAATGGCCAAAGAATACAGCCGTACCCAACGTATCGGTGATCAGATGCAGCGCGAGCTGGCAGAACTGATCCGCCGTGAAGTCAAGGACCCACGCGTCGGCCTGGTGACCATCACCGCCGTCGACGTCAGTCGCGACCTGGGCCATGCCAAGGTCTTCATCACCGTCATGGGTGAAGAAACGCCGGACGCAGTGCAGCAATCGCTCAAGGCGCTGAACAGCGCTGCCAGCTTCCTGCGCCTGCACCTGGGCCGCTCGATGCAGCTGCGCAGTGTGCCGCAGTTGCACTTCCATTTCGATGAGAGCGTCAGCCGTGGTGTCCACCTGTCGGCGCTGATCGAGCGTGCAGTGGCCGAAGACCGCCTGCACAAGGATACCGACGAGCAGGACACCAAGGAGTAACCGGTGGCCCAGGTCAAACGTATCCGCCGCAACGTCAGCGGCATCATCTTGCTCGACAAGCCACTGGGGTTCACCTCCAACGCCGCATTGCAGAAAGTGCGCTGGTTGCTCAACGCGGAAAAGGCCGGCCACACCGGCAGCCTCGACCCGTTGGCCACCGGCGTGCTGCCGCTGTGCTTCGGCGAAGCGACCAAGTTTTCGCAGTACCTGCTCGATTCCGACAAGGGCTACGAAACCGTCATGCAGCTGGGGCAGACTACCAATACTGCCGATGCTGAAGGCGAGGTCCTGCAAACCCGTGAAGTGACCGTTGGTCGTGCCGACATCGAGGCGCTACTGCCACGTTTTCGCGGCCCGATCAGCCAGATACCGCCGATGTACTCGGCGCTCAAGCGTGACGGTCAGCCGCTTTACAAGCTGGCACGTGCAGGAGAGGTAGTGGAGCGCGAGGCGCGTTCTGTTACTATTAACCGCTTGGAGTTGCTCGAGTGCGAAGGCACCCGTGCACGGCTGAGCGTAGGATGCAGCAAAGGCACCTATATCCGCACCCTGGTGGAGGATATCGGCGAGGCCCTCGGCTGTGGCGCCTATGTTGCCGAGCTGCGCAGGACCCACGCCGGGCCCTTCGAGCTGGCCCAGACCGTGACCCTCGAGGAACTCGAACAGGCCCATGCCGAAGGCGGCAACGAAGCGCTCGATCGCTTCCTCATGCCTTCGGACAGTGGCCTGCAGGACTGGCCGCTGATCGGCTTGTCCGAACACAGCGCGTTCTACTGGCTGCATGGCCAGGCGGTACGTGCTCCGGACGCGCCGCAATTTGGCATGGTCCGGGTACAGGATCACAATGGTCGTTTCATCGGTATCGGTGAAGTGAGCGAAGACGGGCGTATTGCGCCGCGTCGACTGATTCGGTCGGAATGATCGAAACCGCAGGCTTCGGCTCATGCTGTGGCCTGCGGATACAAGGGTGGCTGTCAGTAGGCACGGTCACACCTTTTTTATTAATACAGGGATTTGTCCCTGGCCTATTGGACCCGCTTGCGGGTTCCGTTATCAGGAGAAGCCACATGGCCCTCAGCGTTGAAGAAAAAGCTCAAATCGTTACCGACTTCCAGCAAGCTGCTGGTGACACTGGTAGCCCTGAAGTTCAGGTCGCTCTGCTGACCGCGAACATCAACAAGCTGCAAGGCCACTTCAAGGCCAACGGTAAAGACCACCACTCGCGTCGTGGCCTGATCCGCATGGTTAACCAGCGTCGTAAGCTGCTGGACTACCTGAAGGGCAAAGACACCACTCGTTACAGCGCCCTGATCGGTCGCCTGGGCCTGCGTCGCTAATAGCGGCCTGGTCAGTGGTGTGCATGGCGTGTCGCATGCTTCGCCAGCGCTGCTTGGCAGCGTTTGCGTCGGACACGCCACGCGTATCTTCGAGGTTGGCAGCCTGGCAACGCCGAGCGGTTTTTTCCGCTCGGCGCCAGGCTCCCAGCCTCGTGTTGTATCTGGACGGTCAATGGGGCCGATTCCCCGTTCTGCCCAAGAATTCGCAAGAAACCAGTTCCCCCAGAGCCACTGAAAAAAGGTAGGAAACCGTGAACCCGGTAATCAAGAAATTCCAGTTCGGTCAATCGACCGTTACTCTCGAAACGGGCCGCATTGCCCGTCAGGCAACCGGCGCCGTGCTGGTTACCGTCGACAACGATGTCACCGTGCTGGTGACCGTGGTCGGTGCCAAGCAGGCCGATCCAGGCAAGGGCTTCTTCCCTCTGTCGGTCCACTACCAGGAAAAGACCTACGCCGCCGGCAAGATCCCGGGTGGCTTCTTCAAGCGCGAAGGCCGTCCTTCCGAGAAAGAGACGCTGACCTCGCGCCTGATCGACCGTCCGATCCGCCCGCTGTTCCCTGAAGGCTTCATGAACGAAGTCCAGGTCGTCTGCACCGTGGTATCGACCAGCAAGAAGACCGATCCGGACATCGCTGCGATGATCGGTACCTCGGCTGCGCTGGCCATCTCCGGCATCCCGTTCGAAGGCCCGATCGGCGCTGCCCGTGTTGCCTTCCACGAAAGCACCGGCTACCTGCTGAACCCGACTTACGAGCAACTGGCTGCCTCGAGCCTGGACATGGTCGTTGCCGGTACTTCCGACGCCGTGCTGATGGTTGAGTCGGAAGCCCAAGAGCTGACCGAAGACCAGATGCTGGGCGCTGTACTGTTCGCCCACGACGAATTCCAGGCCGTTATCCAGGCTGTCAAAGAGCTGGCTGCCGAAGCTGCCAAGCCGACCTGGGACTGGAAACCTGCCGTTGCCAACACCGAGCTGTTCAACGCCATTCGCGCTGAATTCGGCGAAGCCGTTTCGCAGGGCTACACCATCACCGTCAAGGCCGACCGCTACGCGCGCCTGGGCGAGCTGCGCGACCAGGCGATCGCCAAGTTCTCCGGTGAAGAAGGCCAGCCATCGGCCAGCGAAGTAAAAGAAATCTTCGGTGAGATCGAATACCGCACCGTTCGCGAAAACATCGTCAACGGCAAGCCGCGTATCGATGGTCGTGACACCAAGACCGTTCGCCCGCTGAACATCGAAGTCGGCGTTCTGCCGAAGACGCACGGTTCGGCACTGTTCACCCGTGGTGAAACCCAGGCCCTGGTCGTCGCGACCCTGGGTACTGCCCGTGACGCCCAGCTGCTGGACACCCTCGAAGGCGAGAAGAAAGACCCCTTCATGCTGCACTACAACTTCCCGCCGTTCTCGGTGGGCGAGTGTGGTCGCATGGGCGGTGCTGGCCGTCGTGAAATCGGTCACGGCCGCCTGGCCCGCCGTTCGGTACAGGCCATGCTGCCTGCTGCTGACGTGTTCCCGTACACCATCCGTGTTGTGTCGGAAATCACCGAGTCCAACGGTTCCAGCTCCATGGCGTCGGTCTGCGGTGCTTCCCTGGCACTGATGGATGCCGGTGTACCGATGAAGGCACCGGTGGCCGGTATCGCCATGGGCCTGGTCAAGGAAGGCGAGAAGTTCGCAGTCCTGACCGACATCCTGGGTGATGAAGACCACCTGGGCGACATGGACTTCAAGGTTGCCGGTACTGCCAAAGGCGTTACCGCACTGCAGATGGACATCAAGATCAACGGCATCACCGAAGAGATCATGGAAATCGCCCTGGGCCAGGCCCTGGAAGCGCGCCTGAACATCCTCGGCCAGATGAACCAGATCATTGGCCAGTCGCGTACCGAGCTGTCGGCCAACGCCCCGACCATGATCGCGATGAAGATCGACACCGACAAGATCCGTGACGTCATCGGTAAAGGCGGCGCCACCATCCGTGCCATCTGCGAAGAGACCAAAGCTTCGATCGATATCGAAGACGATGGCTCGATCAAGATCTTCGGCGAAACCAAAGAAGCTGCAGAAGCCGCGCGTCAGCGCGTTCTGGGCATCACCGCTGAAGCCGAGATCGGCAAGATCTACGTGGGCAAGGTCGAGCGTATCGTCGACTTCGGCGCCTTCGTCAACATCCTGCCTGGCAAGGACGGCCTGGTACACATCTCCATGCTCAGCGATGCACGCGTAGAGAAAGTGACCGATATTCTGAAAGAAGGTCAGGAAGTCGAAGTGCTGGTACTGGACGTGGACAACCGCGGCCGTATCAAGCTGTCGATCAAAGACGTTGCCGCGGCCAAGGCCTCGGGCGTCTAAGCGACCTGCAACGTTGTACAAAAAGGGCCCTTAGCGGGCCCTTTTTTATTGTCTGCACGGAACCTTTTGCACACTTGCATCTTGCACGCAGATTTACCTCGCAGGTTGCAATTTGCACGATTGGCGACTTGTTCTGATTTTATTAAGTTATTGATATGAAAGGAAAAATTTAAATATTAAAACCTGGCACAGCCCGTGCAACTACCTTCATACCTGCCGCCAGGACATACGGCGCAGACCTTTCGAAAAACAGGAGTGACTCACATGAAGAAGTTCGCCATTGCTGCCGCTACTGCTACCGCCCTGACCCTGACCATGGCTAATGGTGCGTTCGCCGCCGAGCCTGTCCAGGCTCCAGTCATGCTGGCTGCCAACGACACTGTGGACAACATGCAACAGGAAGGCTCCGACACTTGGATCACCACCAAAGTCAAAGCTGACCTGATGACTGAAAAAGGCGTTCCAGGCAGTGACATCAAAGTCGAAACCAGCCAAGGCGTCGTGTCGCTGTCTTCTGACGTGAAGGTCACCGATTCTCAGAAAGAAGAAGCGGTCCGCATTGCCAAGAACATCAAGGGCGTCAAGAGCGTCATGTCTGATGGTCTGAAGTCCGAATAAGGAATGTCCCGTCGGCCAAAGGATCTGGCCACCTTTCAAAACAGCCCCGGCCTTGGCCGGGGCTTTTCGTTACCGCTCAATTCACTGGGTTACGCGCGATAACGTTGCTTTCGAAATACTCCTGCTCGGCGATCAGAGGCTCTACAAGGGGGCGGCTGTCACGAAAGTGCGCAGTGCGGGTATGCGCTTCATATGCCTCGTCGTCGCGGTAGATTTCGTACAGGTAGATCACCTCCGGATCGACCCGGTCCTGTGACACATCGAACACCAGGCACCCGGGTTCCGTGGCCACGGAGGCGGCAGCGTTTACCTTGATGGCCGTGAGAAAGCGTTCGGCGCAACCAGGCTTGACGCGCGTCTTGATGAACAAGCTATACACATGAAGCTCCTTTTGTTTTAAATTCTATTATGAATTGTATACAAAAATGGAGTCGCGCTAATGTCTGAATTACCTGCACGCCCCGGTCGTCTCAATGGCCTGCGCCATATCGCCCTGCTGGTGCCCAACCTTGAAGAGTGCGAGCGTTTCTATGTCGATGTGCTGGGCATGGAGGTGTTGAATCGGGCCAACGAGGATCTGGTCTACTTGACGTGTGGTAACGACAACCTCTCGCTGGGGCGGGGGGCAGGGGCTGCCAATGGCCTGCAGACGCTGGATCACTACGGCTTCATCGTCGACAGCGTGGAGGAATTGGAGGCCTGGTATCAGTACTTCAAGGCTCGTGGGGTGACCTTGCTGGACCGGCCCTTCAATCATGGGGATGGCGCGCGCAGCTTCCACTTGCTGGACCCGGCAGGCAACAAGGTGCAGCCGCTGTACCACCCGGCGGTATCCGGGCAGCGGCTTTCGTAGGAGCGGCCTTGTGTCGCGAAAGGGCTGCGCAGCAGTCCCAGGATAGCTGTGGCGCCGCTGATATCCTGGGGCCGCTTTGCGGCCCTTTCGCGACGCAAGGCCGCCCCTACAGGGCGCGTCAGGGCAGACATTGTTTACTCGGCATCCAGATGCATCGGCGTAATCACCCGGCCATCTTTCTCAGCCTGTCCAAGGCTTGTATCAATGAAATACACCCGGTCATCCTCAAGCTTGCCCTTGTCGACTAGGTAGTCCTTGATACTGCTGGCCCGCTCCTGGCCCAGGGTGCGCAGCAATGCGGCGCTTTCGGCCCATGACTTGATCACCGCCTCGCGCAGCCTGGCGGTGCGCTCCTCGCGGCTCAGCTGTTCCCAGTCGGCCGGCGGTTGCTGTTTCAGACGGGTACGGTAGATGCCTTCGAGCATGGCCGGTTTGTCGCTGTCGTCGACCACCAGCATGGAGGCGTTGGCCGGCACCTTGTCGCCACGGCGTTGCAGGATCTTGTACCAGGTGGCCTGATACTCCCGCTCCAGGCGCTGCTGAGCGAGCAGTGGGCCATCACTGCTCTGGGCACTGGTGCCTTCGATTTCCAGGCGCAGCTCGGGGCGCTCCTTGAGGGCCGAGGCGAGTTTGTCCAGGGCCGATTGTGCATCGCCACTGAGCTCGCTGGAACCTGGGGCGAACGATACGTTGCCGAGGTCTTGCGAGCCGCCGCCAGCAATCAGCCCGCCGATGAATTTGAAAGGCGCCTGAGCCGCACGCAGCACCAGGTTGCGCAATGTCTGCCAGACGATAGGCATGACGCTGAATTGCGGGTTGTTGAGGTCGCCGGTCACCGGCAGCTCGATCGAAATCTTGCCTTCGGTGTCTTTGAGCAGCGCGACCGCCAAGCGAATGGGCAGGTCGACCGCATCCGGGCTATCGACCTTCTCACCCAACTGCAATTGCTCGACCACCAGCTTGTTCTCGGCCTTCAATTGGCCATTGGTGATCAGGTAGTGCAGGTCGAGGTTCAGGCGGCCCTTGCGGATACGGAAGCCGGCGAACTTGCCAGAGTAGGGCGTCAGCGTGGTCAGCTCGACACGTTTGAAGCTGGTGGCGATATCCAGGCTTGCCATCGGGTTGAACGGGTTCAGCGCGCCTTTGATGGTAACCGGTGCATAACGGTCGACCTTGCCCTTGATGTCGACCTTGGCCGGCGCCGGCTTGCGGTTGTCGATGGTGCCGATCTGGCCGTTGAGCTGCTGCACCGCCGTGGCGAAGTTAGGTGTCAGAGTGAGGTCGGCAAAGTTGGCTGAACCATCGTTGATGCTGATCTGCCCGATGCGGATGCCCAGCGGCTTGCTGCTTTGGGTGCTGGCCGGCTTGGCTTGGCTTGGCGCGGGGGCATTGGCAGGCTGCGGGATCAGCAGGTCATCGACATTGGTGGTGCGGTCTTCGTTGATGATGAAGCGGGCATAGGGCTGCAGCAGGGTTACCTTGTCGATCGACAGGGCATCACCGTGCACATAGGCCAGGCCGTCCACATTCACCTGTTGCCATTTGACGAAGTCGCGGTTCTTGATGGTGTCCAGGGTGTGCAACTGGTTGACCTGCGCCTTGCCGGCCACGGTGAAGGCCAGTGGTTCGGTGCCTTTGAGGTCGACCTTGAGGTCGCTGGCAAGCATGCCGCTGCGCAGCTCCAGGCGGATGAACGGACTGATATAGGCCTGCGCAATACGCAGGTCGATGTCGCGTGTGCTGACATCGAGCCTGGCGCTGACCGGCGCCAGGTTGACCTCGCCACTGGCCTGCAACTTGCCCTGCTTGCCAATGCCGGTGTCGAGCTTGAGGGTGAAGGGTGAATGGTTGAGGCTGTCGAAACCCTGCATGTCGACGTTCAGAGGCCCAACGTCCAGCGCAACTGGCTCTTTCTGGCTACGGTCGGCCAGGTGCACCTGATAATTGCGCAGCTGAACGTCCTTGAGTAGCACTTGCCATGGCTTGCCTGGTTCCTTGGCTGCCTTGTCGTTGGCAGCCGGTTCTGCGGCGGCCGGCTCTGCCTTTTCCGTCGGCGTGGGCTTGGCCGGCTGGCTGGCGAAGAGTTTCTGCCAGTCGAGCTGGCCGTCCTGCTCCAGGGCGGCCCAGGTTTCCAGTTTTTCACTGCGGATCTTGCCCACGGTAACCCGCTGTTTGGCCAGGTCGATGCTGGTTTCGCTGACATCGAGGCTCGCCAGGCGTACCAGTGGGCGACCATCTGGCGCCTTTATGGCGAATGGCGCGACACGTACCGAGGTGTTGTCCAGCAGCAGCTCGGTTTCCTTGGACAGGTTGAGCGTGTAGTGCGTGTCGAGGTTGACCACGCCGTCCTCCAGCACCAGCGGCACGGCATCGCGAACGTAGGGCCAGAACAGCTTCATCTTGCCGTCGGTGATTTTCAGAGTGCCCTTTGAAGCTATAGGCGCAAGGCTCAAGGTGCCGTTCCAGTCGATGCGCCCACCGTTAGGGCCCAATGCCACCAACGTCATGTCAGCGTTGTCGTCCGGCAAGGTGCTGAGGTTTTTCAGCTCCAGGTTCATGTCGTCGTAGATGAATTCGATCGGCTCGCTTGGACGCGCATCGGCAAAATGCAGGTAGCCAGCGCTGAGCTTGATGCTGCCGATGCGCAAGGGGAACGGATCGGATGCAGGCTCTTCAGCTTTGGGTTCGCTGGCTGGCAGCTTGAACAGCTGGGTGAGGTTGAGCGTGCCGTCCTTGGCGAACAGCACTTCGTTGCGGGGTTTGTCGAGTTCGATCGCCTGCAGGTGCAGGGCGCCGCTCCACAGGCTGTCGAGCGCAAGGTTCGCATACAGCCGCTCAAACCCTACCTGTTCTTTGCCCGGTTCGCCGATCTGCAGGCCCCACAGCGTCAGCTCGAGGCTGAACGGGTTGAGCTCGATACGCTGAAGGTGCGCCGGCAGTGTGGCGTATTGGGCCAACTGCTGGTTGGCGATGCGCAGGGCAACGCCAGGAACGATGAGGAAGCCAAGCAGGCTGTAGAGGGCCACGAGAGCCAACAGGGCGCCGAGGGCGCGAGTCAATCCTTTGTACATGTGTCGCTTCGTCTGTCCAGGCAGGAGAGCTTGGAGTATGGCAGGTTAAATCGGTTCCGCTGGGGGCGCGGCATTTGCGCTCACTCGATCCCCATGCGCCTTTTGGCGCGATGCGCCGAACCGTCCCGCATGGCCCAACGCAGTACCGGGGCGGTGCGGCTTAGCCCCAAACGGATCATGCGCTGCTGCAGCGGGCCCTGATGCAGGCCGAGCATGGCCTGGGCCCAGGCCGGCAACAGGTCGATACCCGCTTGCAGCATCAACCTGCCAACCGGCTGGGCAAGACGGCTCGGCGCAGGGGCCTGAAGCAGGATCTCGATCACTTCCAGGCTGCGCGCGTCGCAGTGCAATTGAGGGCGCATACGCTGCAGGTACTCGTCGACCTGCTGGCATGAGCGGGGCACATTGCGGGCACCAAGGCGTTCGGCGATCAGGGCGATTTCGTCGTAATAGGCATCCTGCTCGGTGCGTGACAGCTGCGGGTCGCGATAGCGCAGGTGGGCCGCGAGGAAGCTGCTGACTTCGGCCACATGTACCCAGGTCAGCAGATCGGGGTCGCTGGCAGCGTATGGACGGCCATCGGGCGCAGTTCCGGTCACTTGCAGGTGAATGGTGCGCACCTTGTCGATCAGCCACTCGGCGTCACGGGTCGAGCCGAATGTCGTACCCGAAATGAATTGGCTGGTGCGACGCAAGCGGCCGAGCAGGTCCTGGCGAAAGTTGGAGTGATCCCAAACGCCCGCCAGTGCCAGCGGGTGCAGCAGTTGCAGCATCAGGGCGCTGATACCGCCAACCAGCATGCTGGGGAAATCACCATGCACCCGCCAGCTCATGCTGTGCGGGCCGAACAGGCCGGGGTCACCTTTTGGGGATTCCAGGTCGAGCTGGCCGAGGGCCAGCCCGGTGAGGCTCATGACCTGGGTTTCGATACGGCGGCGTAGGGCTTCCATGGTGACCTGTCGTTCAGGGCGGCCATGAACAGGTGCCGCCGGCTATTGGTTGAGGCGTTTGTCGATCAACCCCTGCACCACGCTCGGGTCAGCCAGGGTCGAGGTGTCGCCCAGGGTGTCGAGTTCGTTGCAGGCGATCTTGCGCAGTATACGCCGCATGATCTTGCCCGAGCGGGTCTTGGGCAAGGCCGGCGCCCACTGGATCAGCTCGGGTTTGGCGAAGCTGCCGATTTCCTTGCTGACCAGTGCCAACAGTTCCGCTTTCAGGGCATCGTCCGCTGTCACGCCGTTCATGGTCGTCACGAACGCATACACACCCTGGCCCTTGAGATCATGGGGGTAACCGACCACTGCGGCCTCGGCGACGCTTTCGTGCAATACCAGTGCGCTTTCCACTTCAGCGGTGCCGATGCGGTGGCCGGAAACGTTGATCACATCATCGATGCGGCCGGTGATCCAGTAGTCGCCATCGGCATCGCGGCGGGCACCGTCGCCGGTGAAGTAATAGCCTGGCATGGGTTTGAAGTAGGTGTCGACCATGCGTTGGTGGTCGCCGTAGACGCTACGGATCTGCCCCGGCCAACTGGCCTTTATCGCCAGCAGGCCGGCGCCGGGCCCTTCGATCGGCTTGCCTTGGTCATCCAGCAGCACCGGTTGCACGCCAAACATCGGTTGTGTCGCACAACCTGGCTTGAGCTTCTGCGTGCCGGGCAGCGGGGTGAGCATGATGCCGCCGGTTTCGGTTTGCCACCAGGTGTCGACGATGGGGCAGCGTTTTTGGCCGACCTCCTCGAAGTACCATTCCCACGCCTCTGGGTTGATCGGCTCGCCGACGCTGCCGAGCAGGCGCAGGCTCTTGCGCGACGTACCCTGCAACGGGCCAGAACCTTCACGCATCAGCGCCCGCAGTGCGGTGGGCGCGGTATAGAAGATATTGACCTTGTGCTTGTCCACCACCTGCCAGAACCGCGAGGTGTCCGGGTAGTTGGGAACGCCCTCGAACATCAGTGAAACCGCGCCGTTGGCCAGCGGGCCATAGACGATGTAACTGTGGCCGGTGACCCAGCCCACGTCGGCGGTGCACCAGAACACCTCGCCGTCGCGGTAGTCGAACACCACCTTGAAGGTCATGGTGGCCTGCAGCAGGTAACCGGCGGTGGTGTGCAGCACGCCCTTGGGCTTGCCGGTGCTGCCGGAGGTGTAGAGGATGAACAGCGGGTCTTCGGCCTCCATGGGTTCAGGTGGGCAGTCGTCACCCGCGTTTTCCGTTGCCTGGTCATACCAGAGGTCGCGGCCCTCGCTCCAGGCTACATCGGTACCGGTACGGCGCACCACCAATACGCTACTGACGTCCGGGCAACTGGCCATTGCCTTGTCGACATTCTGCTTGAGCGGGATGCGTTTGCCGCCGCGCACGCCCTCATCGGCGGTGATCACGGTGCGGCAGTCAGCATCGAGAATGCGGTCGCGCAACGCATCCGGGGAGAAGCCGCCGAACACCACCGAGTGGATCGCGCCAATCCGCGTGCAGGCAAGCATGGCGTAGGCGGCTTCGGGGATCATCGGCATGTAGATGCATACCCGGTCGCCTTTCTTCACGCCACGTGCCTTGAGTGCATTGGCCAGGCGACAGACCTGGCGGTGCAACTCCTGGTAGGTGATGGCCTTGGAGTCCGCAGGATCGTCGCCTTCCCACAGCAGTGCGGTCTGCTCGCCGCGCTGGGCCAGATGGCGATCGATGCAGTTGTAGCTGACGTTCAGCTGCGCACCTGCGAACCAGCGGGCTTCGCCGGTCTTAAGGTCGCATTGCTGTACCCTGGACCACGGTTTGATCCAGGCCAGGCGTTTGGCCTGTTCGGCCCAGAAGGTGTCGGGGGCTTCGACCGACTGGCGGTAGAGGCGGCTGTAGTCGTCGGTAGAAAGGCTGGCGGACTGGCTGACGGCCAGGGCCTGGGGGTAGTCGCGTATATCGAACATGGCAGGTGGTCCTTTGCTCTTGTCGGGGCGGTGGACTGCAACGGCTATTCGATTGGACAGTGTAGCTGGAAGAGGTGTTCAACCTGTGCCGGCGTCTTCGCGGGCTGGCCACGAAGACGCCGGCATCGGCATCGGTCAGCCGCGGTGACGGCCGCGGAAGTAGTTGATCAGGCCTTGGGTGGAACCATCTTCGGCGCTGTCTTCCAGGCTGCCGACGATACGCTGGTAGACACCCTTGCCCAGCTCCTTGCCCAGTTCCACGCCCCACTGGTCGAAGGCGTTGATGCCCCAGATCACGCTCTGCACGAACACCTTGTGCTCATACATCGCCACCAGCGCGCCAAGGCGACGCGGGCTGATGCGTTCGACCACAAGGGTGTTGCTCGGGCGGTTGCCCGGGATCACCTTGTGTGGAGCGAGTTTTTCGATGTCGGCTTCATTCAGGCCCTTTTGGCGCAATTCGGCCTCGGCCTCCTCACGCGTTTTGCCCAGCATCAGCGCCTGGCTTTGCGACAGGCAGTTGGCGTACAGCCACTGATGGTGGTCGGCAACCGGGTTGAAGCTCACCACCGGGACAATGAAGTCGGCCGGGATCAGTTGGGTGCCTTGGTGCAGCAACTGGTGGTAGGCGTGCTGGCCGTTGCAGCCGACGCCGCCCCAGATCACCGGGCCGGTATCGGTCTTCACCGGCGTACCGTCGGTCAGCACGCTCTTGCCGTTGGACTCCATGTCCAGCTGCTGCAGGTGTTTGGTGATGTTGCGCAGATAATGATCGTAAGGGAGGATCGCGTGGCTGCGGGCACCCCAGAAATTACCGTACCAGACGCCCAGCAGGGCCAGCAGCACCGGCATGTTTTTCTCGAACGGCGCGGTCTGGAAGTGCTGGTCCATGGTGTAGGCACCCGACAGCAGTTCCTTGAAGTTGGCGGTACCGATGGCCAGGGCGATCGGCAGGCCGATGGCCGACCACAGCGAATAGCGCCCGCCGACCCAGTCCCACATGGGGAAGATGTTCTCTTCGCGGATGCCGAAGGCTACGGCGGCAGCCTTGTTGCTGGATACGGCGATGAAGTGGCGATACAGCTCGGCTTCCGAACCGCCCTGGGCCAGGTACCAGGTACGTGCGGCCATGGCGTTTTTCAGGGTCTCGAGGGTGTTGAACGACTTGGACGAGACGATGAACAAGGTGGTTTCGGCGCGCAGGTTGGCCGACAGCTCATGGAACTCACTGCCATCGATGTTGGCCAGGTAGTGGCAGCGCACGCCGCGCTGGGCGTAGGGCAGCAGCGCCTCGGAAACCAGTTCAGGGCCCAGGAAAGAACCGCCGATGCCGATATTGACCACATCGGTGATCGGCTTCTCACTGTAGCCACGCCACAGCCCGTCATGAATACGCCCCACCAGCTCGGTGATCTGGTTGAGTACCTTGTGCACCTCGGGCATCACGTTGACGCCGTTGACGCTGAGCTTGTCACCCACCGGGCGGCGCAGGGCGGTGTGCAGCACCGGACGGCCTTCGGAGGCGTTGATGATTTCGCCGCTGAACATCGACTTGATCGCATCCTGCAGGCCGACTTGTTCGGCCAGCTGCACCAGCAGGTCGCGGCTTTGTTCGTTGATCAGGTTTTTCGAGTAGTCGAGGAACAGGCCGCAGCAGCTCAGGGAAAACTCGTCGAAGCGCTTGGAGTCGGCGGCGAAGGCTTCGCGCATGCTGAAATCCTGCATGGCGTCGCGGTGCTGCTGGAGGGCCTGCCAGGCTGGCAGGGCCGTAACATCATGGGGTGTCCGGTAATACGCCATTGCGCAGAATTCCTTGTTGCGTAGTGTGGCCTTGGACAGGGGCGTCATGGCCAGGTTCAGGCTGGCCATCATTATAGGCATTGGTTGCGCGCAGGGAATGGGGCGGGGAGGGGAATTTGGGGCTGCAGGGCAGCCCCCGGCATCATGCAGTCTTTTCGTCCAGATGCACGTAAAGGTTGTCGATAAGCCGCGTGTTACCCAGGTAGGCCGCCACCAGAATCACCAGGTCCCGGTCATCGACCATCGCTGGGCGAAGGGTCAGCGCATGGCGTACCTGCAGATAGTCCGGGCGCAGGCCGGCCGCTGTCAGCTGAGCCTGCCCATCGGCAACCAGCGCTGCAAAGTCGCGCTGGCCACGGCTGATGGCGTCGCCGATCTGCTGTAGCGTGCGGTACACAACCGGGGCGGTAGCACGCTGTTCTGCCGTCAGGTAACCATTACGCGACGACAGCGCCAGGCCATCCTCGGCGCGCACGGTCGGCTCGCCGATGATCTGGATCGGCATGTTCAGGTCACGCACCATGGCGCGAATCACCGCCAGTTGCTGGTAGTCCTTTTCGCCGAACACCGCAAGATCGGGCTGCACCATGTTGAACAGCTTGCTGACCACGGTGGCTACGCCCTCGAAATGCCCCGGGCGGCTTGCGCCACACAGGCCTTCGGAAAGGTTCGGCACGCTGACGCGGGTCTGCACGGCCATACCGTCGGGGTACATCTCTTCGACAGTGGGAGCGAACAGCAGATTGCAGCCAGCCTGGAGCAGGCGCTCTTGGTCGGCGGCGAGGGTGCGTGGGTACTTGTCGAGGTCTTCGTTGGCGCCGAACTGCAGCGGGTTGACGAAGATGCTGGCAACGACGAAGTCGGCACGTTGGGCCGCTGTGGTCACCAGCGCAGCATGGCCGCTGTGCAGGTTGCCCATGGTTGGCACGAAGCCGATACGCTTGCCCTCGCCACGGGCGCGCGCAATGGCTGCGCGCAGTTCACGGACGGTCTTGACTGTGTTCATGCGCTGAATCCGTGCTCGCTCGCTGGGAAACTGACGTCTTTGACAGCCTTGACGTAGGCGGTAAGTGCGCTCGCGATGTCCGGTTGGCCGACCATGAAGTTCTTCACGAACTTTGGTACCCGACCGCTAAGGGACAAGCCCAGCATGTCGTGCAGGACCAGCACCTGGCCGTCGGTAGCGTTGCCGGCTCCGATGCCGATCACTGGGATGCTCACGGCCTGGGTAATCTCTGCGGCCAATTCGCTGGGTACGCATTCGAGCAACAGCATGGCGGCACCGGCCTGTTCCAGGGCGATGGCATCGGCGCGCATCTGCCGTGCCTGGGCTTCCTGGCGCCCCTGCACTTTATAACCGCCCAGAACGTTGACGGTTTGCGGGGTCAGGCCCATGTGAGCGCACACCGGCACACCGCGCTCGGCCAGCAGGCGAATGGTCTCGCCCAGCCAGGCAGCGCCTTCAAGCTTGATCATGTGGGCGCCGGCCTGCATCAGCGTGGCGCAGTTGGCGAAGGCCTGCTCGGGGGTGGCATGGGCCATGAAGGGCAGGTCGGCAAGAATCAGCGCACCCTCGTTGCCGCGTTTGACGCAGGCGGTGTGGTAGGCCATTTCCGCCGTGGTGACGGGCAGCGTGCTGTCATGGCCCTGCAGGACCATCCCCAAGGAGTCGCCCACCAGCAACACTTCGACGCCGGCCTGGCTTGCAGCCTTGGCAAAGGTAGCGTCGTAGCAGGTCAGCATGGTGATCTTTTCACCCTTGGCCTTGAGGCCGTGCAGGGTGGTCAGGGTTACTTCAGGCATGTAGGAAAATCCTCGTTCAGGCGCTGTGAAAAACGACCGCCAACAACGCGTGTAGTCATCTTCCGGAGCGGCACATCATCGCGTGTGATGTTCGGGGCACAGGTCCGTCCGGGCCTAAATACGGGTATGCGGCACTTTGGTGCCACACGGGACGCCTATAGTCGTGAGCGAGGTGGGGGAAGTCAATCACCCTGTTACCGCATTGTTACGAACAGGGTGTTACTGGCGTTACCGCCCTTGGAGAAAGGCCCCAAGCGCCTGGGCTACAGGCGTTCCAGGCCGACAAACGGGCAGGCTTGGAGCAACTGGGCAAGCGGGCGGCCGTCGGCCAGGTGAAAGTCGTCTGCCACCAGTTCGGCCAGTGGGTACAGCACGAAGGGGCGGGCATGCATGTGGTAGTGCGGCACCTGCAGGCGTGGCACATCGATGACGTGGTCGCCGAACAGCAAGATGTCCAGGTCGAGCGTGCGTGGGCCCCAGCGTTCCTTGCGTACACGGCCCTGTTCATTCTCGATGGCCTGCAGGGCGTCCAGCAGGTCCAGGGGGGCGAGAGAGGTATCCAGGGCGGCGACAGCGTTGGTGTAACGCGGCTGGCCAGGCAGCAGGGAGTCGCTGGTGTACAGGGCAGAGGCCGCCACCAGACGGGTGCTCGCGACCCGGTCCAGCGCCTGCAGGGCGTTGCCCAGTTGCTCGGCAGGCGCATCCAGGTTGCTGCCAAGGCCGATGTAGGCGCGAGTGGTCACTCGAACGCCTCATCGCCACCACGTTTGCGCTTGCTGTTGCTGCGCTTGCGCTTGCGTGGGCCGGCCCCGGTGCCTTCATCACGGCTGCCCAGCTCGCGGATCATCTCGCGGCGCTCGGAGTCGCTGGCATCCTGGTAATCGGTCCACCACTGGCCAAGGTCGTCGGTTTCTTCGCCTGCGCTCTCGCGCAGCCCAGCGCCTGCAGGGCGTTGCCCAGTTGCTCGGCAGGCGCATCCAGGTTGCTGCCAAGGCCGATGTAGGCGCGAGTGGTCACTCGAACGCCTCATCGCCACCACGTTTGCGCTTGCTGTTGCTGCGCTTGCGCTTGCGTGGGCCGGCCCCGGTGCCTTCATCACGGCTGCCCAGCTCGCGGATCATCTCGCGGCGCTCGGAGTCGCTGGCATCCTGGTAATCGGTCCACCACTGGCCAAGGTCGTCGGTTTCTTCGCCTGCGCTCTCGCGCAGCAGGAGGAAATCGTAGCCGGCACGGAAGCGTGGGTTGTCGAGCAGCAGGTCGGCGCGTTTGCCGCTGCGTCGTGGCAGGCGCTCCTGCATGTCCCAGATCTCGCGGATAGGCAAGGTGAAACGCTTCGGAATGGCAATGCGCGCACACTGTTCGGCAATCAGGTCGTGGGCTGCGCCATTCATGGCCGGGATCGGCGGTACACCCTGGTTTTGCAGGTGCAGTACGCGGCTTGGCAGGGCTGGCCAGAGCAGGGCGGCGAACAGGAAGGCCGGGGTCACCGGTTTGCCTTGCTTGATACGCAGGTCAGTGTTGCTCAGCGCCTGGCTGATCAGGGTATGGGTGTAGGTCGGGCGCTCTTCCAGTGCATGCGCACTGGCCGGGAACAGCGGCTCGAACAATGCCAGGTCGACCAGCATCTCGAAGACGATCGCGCCTTGGCCGGACAGGAACAGCTTGAGGCATTCCTCGAACAGCCGCGCAGGCGGGATTTCGCGCAGCAGCGGTGCCAGGCCGCGGATCGGCTGGAAAGTGTGCTTTTCGATGCCGAAGTCGAGTTTGGCGGCAAAACGCACCGCACGCAGCATGCGTACCGGGTCTTCCTGGTAGCGATGCGTCGGGTCACCGATCAAGCGCAACAGGCGGTTGCGTACGTCGTGCACGCCGTTGGCGTAATCGAGGACGCGTTCGCTGACCGGGTCGTAGTACAGGGCGTTGATGGTGAAGTCGCGGCGTTGCGCGTCCTCTTCCAGGCTGCCATATACGTTGTCACGCAGAATGCGACCACTGGCATTGTGCGACGAGCGGTGACTGTCACCTTGGTCGTCTTCTGAGTGATGGGCACGGAAGGTCGCGACTTCGATGATTTCACGGCCGAAATGCACGTGAACCAGCTTGAAGCGACGGCCGATGATGCGCGCATTGCGGAACTCGGCACGTACCTGCTCAGGTGTTGCGCTGGTGGCGACGTCGAAGTCCTTGGGCGTGATGCCCAGCATCAGGTCGCGCACGCAACCACCGACCAGGTAGGCCTGGTAGCCCGCGCCTTGCAGGCGCTCGACGATATTCACCGCATGGCGGCTGAACTGGTGGCGCTGCAGCGAGTGTTGGCTCTTGTTGATCACCTCAGGCGTGGTGCGCTTGTGGTGCTGGCCCGGTACGGGAGGGCGGAAAGACTGGAACAGCTTCTTCAGCATGGGATGCACTGTGTGAAGGAATGTTCGGCCAAGAATAGGAGAATGGCCGCATGATGGGCGGGGATTCTAGCATTTACTCGGGGAATGGTGTAGGCGGTAGCAGGATGGACTGCCAGAAGGGAGAAACGACAAGGGGAGCCTAAGCTCCCCAAGAAGTCGTTGCGTGCTCTTATTGTTTTTATGCCGGGCTTCTTGTTTTTGTTGAGTGCCCTGCCCACAAATCTCAAAGCTTGTGGACGACCCCCAATCCAGGGGTTAAGAGCAAACGGATTGCTTTGGCCGCTGATGTCACGCTGATCATTCGATCCAACCAGTTCAGGCGCTGCTTTTTAGTGCAGTTTTTGTTGTTCTCTGCCTGGTCGTGGGGCAAGCCCCAAACACGCATCCTCTCCAAAAGAATCAGTTAGCTGCGCCTCCGCCGTCTTGTTTTTATTGTGCGTGAGCCGTTTCGTCTTGTTCTTATTCTGAGTTGCAGTGCTTGTTATTGTTCTTGTACTGAACATATAGCAGGTGGCGTGCCAACTTTTTCAAACCCAATGAAATCAATGGTTTGGCGGGTTTTTGAGAAGGCTGGCGGGTGGTAAATGTCGGAATTTCGTTACCGTACGCCTCGGGAACTGTTACGGCGCAAAGATTGGGTAACAGATTTTTGCGGGTACTGATGTGTTACCACGGGTTGCCGCGACGCTGTTCAGCGTCCATGCGATCGAGCGCCGCGCGGGCGGCGCTCGATCTGACTGGCGCCACCTTTGCTGCGGCGAGCACCATCGGAGTCGATCATTCGCTGGTAGCGTTGCTCTTGCGGCGCGGTATGCCCAGGCGCTGACGGCGCTCCCACAGGCACTTGCGGCTGACCCCGAGCTTGCGGGCAAGCTCGGTTTCGGTCATGTGGTCCTGGTGCTCAAGCACGAAATGCTGGAAGTAGTCTTCCAGCGACAGATCCTCGGTCGGCTCATGGCTGGCGTTGCTGGCAGCGCCAGCGGCCATCGCCTTGTCGAGAAGGTCGTCATCGTCCATATCGCTCAGCTCGATATCGATACCCAGCAGTTCTGCCGATATTTCCGCGCTCTCGCTCAGAATCACCGCACGCTCTACGGCGTTCTCCAGTTCGCGCACGTTGCCCGGCCAGCTGT
The DNA here is from genome assembly GCF_015751845.1 of Pseudomonas sp. M2. Lineage (NCBI taxonomy): Bacteria > Pseudomonadati > Pseudomonadota > Gammaproteobacteria > Pseudomonadales > Pseudomonadaceae > Pseudomonas > Pseudomonas sp. M2. Next base: position 1,611,700 of record NZ_JADOUD010000001.1, on the reverse strand, counting down.
AATGACGAATGGCTTGCTCGGCTTCAGGCGAGAAGTGCAGGTCGTCACGACCGATGCGCGCGCTCTGCCTGGCGAGGAAGGCGCTGGCGATCTCGTTGACGTCACTGCCGCGCTCGCGCAGGGCTGGCAATTTCAGGGCGATCACATGCAGGCGATAGTAAAGGTCTTCACGGAATTGCCCAGCCTTGGCCAGGTTTTTCAGGTCCCGGTGGGTCGCGGCAATCAGGCGCACATCGACTTTTTGCGACTGTACCGAACCCACCCGGCGGATTTCGCCCTCCTGCAGTACGCGCAGCAGACGGGCCTGGGCTTCCAGTGGCAGTTCACCGATCTCATCGAGGAACAGGGTGCCGCCGTCTGCCGCTTCCACCAGGCCGGCACGCCCGGCGCTGGCACCGGTGAACGCACCTTTTTCGTGGCCGAACAGTTCCGACTCGATCAAGGTTTCGGGAATGGCCGCGCAGTTCACCGAGATCATCGGCGCTTTGGCGCGCCGTGACAGGTTGTGCAGGGCACGGGCTACCAGTTCCTTGCCGGTACCGGACTCACCCTGGATGAGCACATTGGAATCGGTGGGCGCCACCTTGCGGATCTTGCTGTACATATCCTGCATGGGGGGGCAGGAGCCAATGATGCCGATCTCGCCGTTGGCCGATGCCGGGGCGCCTTTTTCGGCAGGCGCTGCCTTGCCGTTGCTGCGTGGCTCGGCGGCTGGGGCGGGTGCCGGCGCACTCTGCCGGTCGCGCAGGATGCGCGCCACGGCCTGGAGCATTTCGTCGTGGTCGAAAGGCTTGGCGATGTAGTCCACCGCGCCCATCTTCATCGAGTCCACCGCCGAGCGCAGGCTGGCGTAACTGGTCATGATCAGCACCGGGGTGCCTTGGCCGAGCTTGATCAACTCGGTTCCCGGCGCGCCGGGCAGGCGCAGGTCGCTGACGATCAGGTCGAAGGTGGCAATGCTGAAGCGTTCCTGGGCTTCCTGCACCGAGCCGGCTTCGCTGACCTGGTACTGGTTCCGCTCGAGCAGGCGACGCAAGGCCGAGCGGATGATGGTTTCGTCTTCGACGATCAGAATATGCGGCATTGATTCAATTCTCTCGACGGTCTCGAATTTCAGGGGACGTCGCTACGACATGCCGGGGCAGGGTCACGCGGATCCGTGTGCCACGTTGCCGTTCGATGTCGGCCGGGCTGTCGATGGTGATTTGCCCATAATGCTCTTCCACGATGGAATAGACCAGAGCGAGCCCCAGTCCGGTTCCCTCGCCCGGGTCCTTGGTGGTGAAGAAAGGTTCGAACAGGCGGTCCATGATGTTCTTCGGAATCCCACTGCCTTCGTCCTCGACGATCAGGTCGACGGTGTGCTCGCTGACTTCGGTGCGTACCCGCACGGCGCTGCCGGGCGGCGAAGCATCGCGCGCGTTGGAGAGCAGGTTGATCAGTACCTGGGCCAGGCGCTGGGGGTCCCCCTCGGCCCAGTGGTCGGGGTCGCAGAGGTTGAAGAACTGTACTTCGAAATTGCGCCGGTTCAACGCCAGCAGACCGATGGCATCCTGGGCCACTTCAGCCAGGCACACCGGCTCTTCGCTGTTCTGGTGGCTACCGCCGGCATGGGCAAAACTCATCAGCGACTGCACGATGCGCGACACCCGTTTGGTCTGTTCGAGTATCTGGCTCGACAATTCGATGATCTCGCCGTCCCCTTCGCGCTCCTCGCGCAGGTTTTGCGCCAGGCAGGCGATGCCGGTGATCGGGTTGCCGATCTCGTGGGCCACGCCCGCAGCCAGGCGGCCGATGCTGGCAAGGCGCTCGGAGTGCACCAGCTTGTCTTCCAGGGCCTGGGTCTCGGTGAGGTCTTCGACCAGCAGCACCAGGCCGCTGTTGCCGGGTGCCAGGGGCTCGTCGATGGCTGCCTTGTGCAGGTTCAGCCAGCGCGGCTGCCCGTCCAGTGCCAGGCGCTGCTTGTGCAAGTGCTCATCAGGCACGTTGATGAAACCTTGCAGCAGGCCGCGCCAGGGTTCATCGATGGTTACCAGGCGCGACCCGACCACGTGTTTGGCGGCGATGCCGGTCAGCTCTTCCATGGCCTTGTTCCACATCAGGATTTCCTGGTCCTTGGCCAGCGAGCAGACGCCCATGGGCAGCTCCTGCAGGGTCTGGCGGTGGTAGCGGCGCAAGGCATCGAGTTCAGCAGCCAGGCCCGTCAGGCGCGAGTGGTAATCTTCCAGGCGGCTTTCGATGAAGTGAATGTCTTCGGTGACGTAGTTCTCGTTGCCAGACTTGTAAGGCAGGAAGGTTTCGACCATGTCCTGGGCCACGCTCGGGCCCATCAGGCCCGAGAGGTTGGCCTCGATGCGGTCACGCAGGCGGCGCAGGGCATAGGGGCGGCGCTCGTCGAACGGCAGGTAGAGGTCACGCAGGGCTTGTTCGACTTCCTTCTGTGCAGCCTTGGCGCCCAGTGGCTTGGCCAGTTGGGTGGCGAATTCCTGCGGTGAGGCAGCATGCAGCTCGCGGCGCTGGGGGCGGCGCACGTTGTCCACCGCGCATGCTTCAGCGGCGCTGACTTCCTCGCTGCTGGCGTTGGTGAACAGTGAAATCAGCGTGAACAACAATACGTTGGCGGCCAGCGAGGCAATTGCCGCCATGTGCCAGCTGGTGTCGTCGAGCACATAGATCATGTCCAGCAGCGGGATGTAGAAGCCCTGCAGGTTGCCCAGCAGGGGCAGCAGCATGGTCACCATCCATACCAGGGTGCCGGCCAGCAGGCCGGCGATGAAGCCGCGGCGGTTGGCGGTCGGCCAGTACAGCACCGACAGCACCCCAGGCAGGAACTGCAAGGTGGCGACGAAGGCGACGATGCCCAGGTTGGCGAGGCTCTGGTGGGTGTTCTGGTTCAGGTAGAACATGAAGCCAGCGGTGATGATGGCGACTATCAGCGCGCGGCGGGTCCATTTCAGCCAGCGGTAGATGTTGCCTTCGGCCGGTGGCTGGTACAACGGCAGCACCAGGTGGTTGAGCGCCATGCCCGACAGCGCCAGGGTGGTGACGATGATCAGGCCGCTGGCGGCAGACAACCCACCGACATAGGCCAGCAGTGCCAGCGCCTTGTTGTTGGCGGCGATGCCAAGGCCCAGTGTGAAGTACTCGGGGTTGGTGCTGGCACCCAGGCGCAGGCCCGCCCACAGCACCAGCGGCACGGCCAGGCTCATCAACAGCAGGAACAGCGGCAGGCCCCAGCTGGCGCTGACCAGCGAGCGCGGGTTGAGGTTTTCAGTGAAGGCCATGTGGTACATGTGCGGCATGACGATGGCCGAGGCGAAGAACACCAGCAGCAGGGTGCGCCATGGGCCTTCCTGCAAGGGGGTGTGCAGCGCTGCCAGGGCTGTCTGGTTCTGCAGCAGCCACACTTCCAGCCCGTGCGGGCCACCAAACACGCCGTACAGGGCATACAGGCCAATGCCGCCCAGGGCCAGCAGCTTGATCACCGACTCGAAGGCGATGGCGAACACCAGCCCTTCATGCTTTTCGCGCGTGGCGATGTGGCGTGAGCCGAAGAAGATGGTGAACAGGATGATCAGCGCACAGAAGGCAAAGGCCACCCGGGCCTTGACTGGTTCACCGGTGAGAATGCTGATCGAGTCGGCCACTGCCTGAATTTGCAGCGCCAGCAGGGGCAGTACCCCGATCAGCATGAAAATGGTCGTCAGCGCACCGGCCCAGGTGCTGCGAAAGCGAAAGGCCAGCAGGTCGGCCAGTGACGACAATTGGTAGGTGCGGGTGATCTTGAGGATCGGGTAGAGCAGCACCGGTGCCAGCAGGAAGGCGCCGGACACCCCAAGGTAACAGGCGAGGAAGCCGTAGCCATACTGATAGGCCAGGCCCACCGAGCCGTAGAACGCCCATGCGCTGGCGTAGACGCCCAGCGACAGGGTGTAGGTCAGCGGGTGGCGAATGATCGAACGGGGTATCAACCCACGCTCGCTGATCCAGGCCACGCCGAACAGCACCATCAGGTACGCGGCGCTGATCAGGATCATCTGGGTCAGGCTAAAGCTCATCGGCATCTCGTTGGCTCTGCAGGATGAAGGTGACGACGATCAGGATCAGCCAGAGCAGGTAAGGGCGGTACCAGGCACCGGTCGGTTCGATCCACCAGTCCATGATGGCCGGGGAGAACAGGTAGATCCCCACGACCAGAAGCAGGACCAAACGATAGATGTACATGCTGGCCTCGATGGTTGGGCGCTGCGGGCTTGGACTTATTATTGGCGCAAATGGCTGGGGCGATGCTAGCGGGAATCGGTGGTGTTCGCCAAGGGTTTGAAATTATTGGGCTTTTGTTTTTGAGACGTTAGTTGCCTGTAATGGCCCTATCGTCGGTAAGCCCGCCCCCCACAAGTACCCACACCTATAGGTACTGCACTGTACCTGTGCAAGCCGGCTTGCCGGCGATAGGGCCGGTGATGCTTCAGTTCAAATCAGCCTCGGGCACCGTCGTTCGCTGTGCAATGGCCGCTGGCTGCCAGCGCTGGCGCGCCACGGCCAACACTTCAGCCGGCGTTGCCGTCAACAACTGGGGGTCAGCTTCCTGGCCCAATGCCCGCAACGCCCGCAACAGCAACGGCGTCGCCTGGCCAGCCTCAAGGGGCGGCGAACGGTACGACTTGCCCAGCTTGTGCCCATCAGGTTGCACGATCAGCGGAATGTGCAGGTAGCGCGGCTGGGAAAAGCCCAGCAATTCCTGCAGGTACAACTGGCGCGGCGTGTTGTCGAGCAGGTCGGCCCCGCGCACGATGTCGGTAACACCTTGCCAGGCATCATCCAGCACAACGGCCAACTGGTACGCATACAGCCCGTCGCGGCGCTGAATCACGAAATCGCCCACCTCGCGCCCAAGGTGTTGCTGGAACGCCCCTTGCACCCGATCGGTAAAGCGGTAGAGCAGTTCTGGCACCCGCAGGCGGATGGCCGCGCCTTCACGGGCATGCCCGGCGTTGCGGCAAAACCCTGGATAGATGCCGTTGTAGCCTTCGAGCTGCTTGCGCGAACAGGTGCAGGCATAGGCCAGGCCCATATTGAACAAGCGCTCGACCACTTCTGCATAAGCCGGGTGGCGCTGGCTCTGGAAGACAACCTCGCCGTCCCACTCCAGCCCATAGCGCTCCAGCGTCTGCAGGATTGCATCACGGGCGCCCGGCATTTCCCGGGGCGGGTCGGTGTCTTCCACGCGAAGCAGCCAGCGGCCATTGACCGCACGGGCGTCAAGCCAGGAGGCGAGGGCTGCGACCAGCGAGCCGAAGTGCAGAAAACCGCTGGGGGTGGGGGCGAAGCGTCCGATGTAGCGGGAGTCGTTCATGGGTGGTCGTGCGTATGAAATGAAACGGGGCGCATGATGCGCCCCGTTCGGGTAGGAGAAGGATCAGCCTTTGCCGACTGTTTTTTCCTTTTTCTCCGCGATTTCCTTGCAGTCGAAGCACAGGTCGGCAGTCGGACGGGCTTCCAGACGGCGCAGGCCGATCTCGATACCGCAGGAGTCGCACCAGCCGTACTCGTCGTCCTGAATTTTCTGCAGGGTCTTGTCGATTTTCTTGATCAGCTTGCGCTCGCGATCGCGGTTGCGCAGCTCAAGGGCGAATTCCTCTTCCTGGCTGGCGCGGTCGGCCGGGTCCGGGAAGTTGGCCGCTTCGTCTTTCATGTGATCAACGGTGCGATCCACACTGACCATCAGCTCGCCTTTCCAGGCATTGAGCAGCTTGGTGAAGTGCTTTTTCATGGGCTCGCCCATGTACGCCTCACCCTTGCTTTCGACGTAGGGCTCGACACCGTACATGGTCTGGACTTTTTGCTTTTCTACGGTGGACATGAATAGACCGCCTCTCACTCATCTGATCCAATGCGCAGGATGCTCCATCTCCGGCACCCGCCGGCCCTGCGACTGCGAGCCGCCGAACTTACCAGATAGATCGGGGGTGCGCTAGCCCGCCCGGTCCTAGCTGTTGACAGCGCCGTGAAGCGCACGTTCGGTGCCGCGCAGAGGTAGAATCACCAGTTTAGACCCAATTGAGAGAAGGTCATGGCTCACCCCTACAGTGCGCGCAGCCGCGCCATCGAACCCTTCCACGTCATGGCGTTGCTGGCGCGGGCCAACGAGCTGCAAGCGGCCGGTCATGATGTGATCCACCTGGAGATCGGCGAGCCGGACTTCACCACTGCCGCGCCTATCGTCGAGGCAGGCCAGGCAGCGCTGGCTGCCGGGCATACCCGCTATACCGCCGCGCGTGGCCTGCCGGCACTGCGCGAGGCGATTGCGGGTTTTTACGACCAGCGTTATGGCGTTGCGGTAGACCCTGAACGCATCCTGATCACCCCGGGGGGCTCTGGCGCGCTGCTGTTGGCCAGCAGCCTGCTGGTCGACCCGGGCAAGCACTGGCTGTTGGCAGACCCCGGCTATCCATGCAACCGCCACTTCCTGCGACTGGTCGAGGGTGGTGCGCAACTGGTACCTGTCGGGCCTGAGGTGAACTACCAGCTGACCGCCGACCTGGTGGCCCGTCACTGGAACCAGGACACTGTCGGTGCCCTGGTCGCCTCGCCAGCCAACCCCACCGGTACGGTGCTGGAGCGTGATGAGCTGGCCAGCCTGGCCAAGGCCACCCGCGAACGAAATGGCCACCTGGTGGTGGACGAGATCTACCACGGGCTGACGTACGGCATGGACGCTGCGAGCGTCCTGGAGGTGGATGATTCGGCATTCGTCCTGAATAGTTTTTCCAAGTATTTCGGCATGACCGGGTGGCGGCTTGGCTGGCTGGTTGCGCCGCCTGACGCCGTGGCCGATCTGGAAAAGCTGGCGCAAAATCTGTACATCAGCGCGCCCAGCATGGCCCAGCACGCCGCACTGGCCTGCTTCCAGCCTGAAACCCTGGCAATATTCGAAGCGCGCCGCGCCGAGTTTGCCCGTCGTCGCGACTACCTGTTGCCCGCCCTGCGCGAACTGGGCTTTCGCATTGCCGTGGAGCCGCAGGGCGCGTTCTATCTATATGCCGACATCAGTGCCTTTGGTGGCGATGCCTTTGCCTTCTGTCGGCACTTTCTGGAAACCGAGCATCTGGCGTTCACGCCGGGCCTGGACTTTGGTCGCCACCTGGCCGGCCATCATGTGCGCTTTGCCTACACCCAGAGCCTGCCGCGGCTGGAGGAAGCGGTCCAGCGCATCGCCCGGGGCTTACGGAGCTGGCAAGGCTGATGGTGTTCTTTCCTCCACTCGAGCAGGGGCGGCTGTTGCGCCGCTACAAGCGGTTCCTGGCGGACATCGAACTGGCCAATGGGGAGCAACTGACCATCCATTGCCCCAACACCGGCTCCATGCTCAATTGCATGCGTGAGGGCGGGCAGGTCTGGTTCAGTCGCTCCAACGACCCCAAGCGCAAGCTGCCGGGCACCTGGGAAATCAGTGAAACGCCCCAGGGGCGGCTGGCCTGCGTCAACACGGGGCGGGCCAACGCGCTGGTCGAAGAAGCGCTTCGCGCCGGCGTGATCCGAGAGCTGGCGGGCTTCACTGCACTCAAACGTGAGGTGGCCTACGGTGAAGAAGGCAGCCGTGTGGACTTTCGCCTGGAGTTCGACCACGGGCCGGCCTACGTCGAGGTCAAGAGTGTGACACTGGGGTACCCGGACACGGCAGTGGCTGCTTTCCCGGATGCTGTCACCCAGCGCGGTGCCAAGCACCTGCGCGAACTGGCGACGCTGGCCCGGCAAGGTATACGTGCGGTGCAGTTGTACTGTGTGAACCTGACAGGCATCGAAGCGGTGCGCCCGGCCGACGAGATCGATGCGGCTTATGCCCGGGCACTGCGCACCGCCGTGGCGGATGGAGTAGAGGTGCTGGCTTATGGCGCGCGCCTGGATGCCGGGCACATCGTCATCGACCGTCCGCTACCGGTGCTGCTCAACCCCTGAGCCAGATGCCCTGGCTATCTTCCAGGCAGTCCAGGGCCTGCAGCGCGTCACCTTCGCAGGGGCCTGCCACGCATTCGCCATTCTCAATCAGGAACAGCGCCCCGTGATGGGCACAGTGGATCAGGCTGGCACTGTCATCGAGAAATGCGTCCGCCTGCCAGTTCAAGGGGATACCCCGGTGCGGGCAGCGGTTACGATACAGGTGCACACGGCCCTGGCGACGCACGCCGAACAGTTCGGTGCCGTCTACGCTGAAGGCGCGGCTGTGGCCCTCGGCCAGCGCTGCGGAAGTACAAAGGAAGTGCATTTGCGGGAACGACTCGTGAAACAAGTGATGGCTTGACGCGCCAATGCGAATAATTATCAAATTGCCCGCTATCGCTGCGCCCGGTTGTCTATGGTGCGCAGTTCCGCCGTTCGCCACAAGGCGTGTGGCTCGCCTTCAGAAGGAATCCGATGATGCGTCGTCCCGCTGTCTTGCTTGCCTTGTGTGCGGCCCTGGTTGCTTGCACCCAAGCCCTGGCCGCCGACCTGCCACAGCGCTGGGTCAGTGCTGGCGGCGCATTGAGCGAGTGGATCAGCGCACTGGGCGGCGAGCCGCGCCTGGTGGGTGTGGACACCACCAGCCAGCATCCTGAGTCACTCAAGGGCCTGCCAAGTATCGGTTACCAGCGCCAGTTGTCCGCAGAGGGCATCCTCAGCTTGCGCCCGGATGTACTGGTGGGCACAGAAGAGATGGGGCCGCCACCTGTGCTTGCGCAAATCCGCAAAGCCGGCGTTCGGGTGGAGCTGCTCTCCAGCAAGGCTGACCTCGCCGCCGTGGATGCAAACCTCGAGCAGTTGGGTATGTTGCTCGGCGCCGAGCAGAAGGCCGCGCAACTCGTTGCCGATTATCATCAGCAGCTCGAGGTATTGCAGGAGCAGGTCAAGCAGGCCCAGGCCAGCCACAAGGTGCCGGGTGTGCTGTTGCTGGTCGGCCATGCCGGTGCCAAACCGCTGATTGCCGGGCAGGGCACCGCAGGTGACTGGCTGCTGCGTCAGGCAGGTGGGCGAAACCTGGCGGAGCATCAGGGATACAAGAACTTCTCCAATGAGGCGTTGGCGGCGCTGGACCCGGATGTCGTGGTGTTCTCCGACCGCGCCTTGGTCGGCGACCAGGCCCTGCAGGCACTGCTCAAGGAAAACCCGGCCCTGAACGCCTCCCGCGCGGTACGCGACAGGCGCCTGGTGCCACTCGACCCGACCTTGCTGGTTGGCGGCCTGGGCCCGCGCTTGCCGCTGGCCCTGCAAGACCTGGCGGCTGCGCTCTACCCGGCGGCAAAGGTCAGCTTCACGCAATGAAGCCGCGCGTGCAGCCACGTACACTGATTACCTGCCTGAGCCTGCTGTGCCTGTTGGCGGTATGGCTGTCCCTCGCGTTGGGCCCTGTGAGCTTGCCGCTGTTCGATACCTTGCGCGCGGGCCTGCGGTTATCGGGGCTGCGCATCGATGGCGAATGCCTGCAGCAGGCCGAAATGATCCTGGGCCAGATTCGCCTGCCACGCACACTGCTGGGTTTGGCAGTGGGGGCGGTGCTGGCGCTGTGCGGTGTGGCCATGCAGGGGTTGTTCCGCAATCCGCTGGCCGACCCTGGGCTTGTGGGTGTCTCCGCCGGTGCCGCAATGGGCGCCGCAGTGGCTATCGTTGGCGGTAGTTGGTTTGGCGGCATGCCTGAGGCTTTCGCACCTTACTTATTGTCACTGTGCGCCTTTGCCGGCGGCCTCGGGGTCACCGCGCTGGTCTATCGCCTTGGGCGGCGCGACGGGCAGACCAATGTGGCCACAATGTTGCTGGCCGGTGTAGCCATGACTGCGCTGGGGGGCGCGGCGGTTGGCCTGTTTTCCTACCTGGCCGACGATGCCACCCTGCGCACGCTGACCTTCTGGAACCTGGGCAGTCTCAATGGTGCCAGCTACGACCGGCTGTGGCCGTTGCTGATCGTTGCCGCAGGCGTCGCGCTGTGGTTGCCGCGCCGGGCGCGGGCGCTCAATGCCTTGCTGCTGGGCGAGTCCGAGGCGCGGCACCTGGGGATCGAGGTGGAGCGGCTCAAGCGCGAGTTGGTGTTCTGCACGGCCTTGGGTGTGGGAGCGGCCGTTGCGGCGGCGGGGCTTATCGGCTTCATCGGCCTGGTGGTACCGCACCTGGTGCGCTTGCTGGCCGGGCCTGATCACCGCGTGGTGTTGCCCGCCTCGTTGTTGGCCGGCGGCGTGCTGATGCTGCTCGCCGACCTGGTGGCGCGCTTGGCGCTGGCGCCGGCCGAGTTGCCGATCGGTATTGTCACGGCATTTATCGGTGCGCCGTTTTTCCTGGTTCTGCTGATCAGAGGGCGCAGCTGATGTTGCAAGTCGAGGGCCTGTACCTGCGTCGTGGTGGGAATGAAGTACTGCAAGACCTCCACCTGCAATTGCACCCGGGCCAGGTCATTGGCGTGCTCGGGCCGAATGGTGCAGGCAAGAGCAGCCTGCTGGGCGTGCTGTGTGGCGAGCTGTCGCCCGGCCAAGGAAGCGTGACGCTGCAGGGCCGGCCGTTGGCCGATTGGCCTGGGCAGGCGCGGGCCAGGCGCCTGGCGGTGTTGCCGCAGGTGTCCAGCCTGGGCTTTGCGTTCAGGGTCGAGGAAGTGGTGGGCATGGGGCGAATGCCGCATGACAGCGGCCAGGTGCGTGACGCTGAGATCGTTGAGGCGGCCCTGCGCGCGGCGGATGCCTGGCACCTGCTGGGTCGCAGTTACCTGGCTTTGTCGGGCGGAGAGCGGCAGCGGGTGCATCTGGCCCGCGTACTGGCTCAGCTTTGGCCGGGTGAGCAGGGGACTACGCTGCTGCTTGACGAGCCGACCTCGATGCTCGACCCCTTGCACCAGCACACCACCTTGCAAGCCGTGCGCAGTTTTGCCGATCGCGGCGCAGCGGTATTGGTGATCCTGCATGACCTGAACCTGGCGGCGCGCTACTGTGATCGTATCCTGTTGCTCGAAGGCGGCCGTGCCCATGCTCTGGCGTCGCCGCAGGAGGTATTGACGCCCAGGGCGCTCAAGGCCGTGTTCGGCATTGACGTATTGGTGCAGGCCCATCCGGAACGGGGGCATCCGCTGATCATCACCCGCTAGGAGGCGTTGCCGATGCATCATTCCTTACTGTCTGGCGCGTTGCTGGGCTTGTTGCTGGCGTTGGGTGGCTGCCAGGCCAGCTTGCCGCCGTTACCCGCCTGGCAGAGTAGCGAGGGGCGTGACAGCGCAGAACTGGGGCAAATCCACGACCTGGCCAGTGGCAAGGTCATCAGCCCGGAACAGCTGGTCGAGCAACTGGCTGGCGTACCGCGAGTGCTGGTAGGCGAAAAGCATGACAATGCCGACCATCACGCCTTGCAACTTTGGTTGATCCGCGCCATGCAGGCCCGGCGTGCCCAGGGCAGCCTGCTTCTGGAAATGCTGCAACCGCAGCAGCAGTCACGGGTCGATGCGGTTGAAGGCCAGGCGCGGTTGCCGCAGGACCTGCCCAAGGCCCTGGCGTGGCAGGAGGGCTGGGACTGGCAGCTGTACGGGCCGATCGTACGTGAAGCACTGGGTAACCATATTCCCCTTCTGGCCGCCAACCTGTCGCCTGGCGAAATGCGCCAAGCCTACCGGCAGGCGGCGGCGGTGCCGGGGGCGCAGTCCAATGCCCCGTCAGTAAAGGCGGCATTGCTCGAGCAGGTGAGGGCCGGGCACTGTAATTTGCTCCCCGAGAGCCAGTTGCCGGCCATGCTGGCCGTTCAGCAACAACGTGACCGGCGCATTGCCGAGCGGCTGCTGGCAGCGCCGCAGCCGGCCTTGTTGTTCGCCGGTGCATTCCACGCACGCAAGGACCTGGGCGTGCCGCTGCACCTTGCCGACCTGGGGGCCGACGGGCAGAGCAAAGTGCTGCTGCTGGCCGAGGTCGGTCAGCAGGTCGAGGCGGGGATGGCAGACTTTGTGTGGTATACGGCTGCGATGCCGGAGCAGGACTATTGCGCACGGTTGCGTAGGTAGACGGGGAAGCGCGGGCGCTGACAATGCAGTGACAAGCAAAAAAAAGACCCGGCAAAAATGCCGGGTCAATAACCGTGATTAGCCTGATGAGGAGATAATCTGAGAGTCCGAACCAGGGGCTTTCAGCTTATCCAACCAGTCTCGCGACCAGTTGTGATAATCATAACGATTCTCATTATCGAGTCAATCCCCATCTGATGTTTATTTTGCATTTTTTTGCGCAGGGCATTTCGCATCCAGTTGTTGATTGAGCGCTTGCTTGCGCTCGGCCGGCAAATCGTTCCAGTGCATGTCCAGCAGCGCGCCTTCAATGGCGTACAGCAACACCTTCGACGCCCGGAATCCTCGGGTTTTCACGGCCTGGTACGCACCTACCGCGCCGAGTCGACGCAAATCCGATGCACTGTGGATACCGGCCGCATGCAACCACTGCGCGGAGGTCTTTCCAAGATTCTTCAGATGCTGCAATTCATCGTTCATCGAGCCTCCTTGCGATGGCTGAACGGGTATTAGGGGATAAATCGCGAGCAGGTCAGAGAGGAGTGTAGCGGGGGTTGGAAAATGCGCGGCCTTTTGCCATCGGGGGCGACGAGATGCCCTGTTTGCGCTGGGTGCAGGAATGCGGGCCGGCCAATTGCCGGCCCGAATTGCGTTGAATCAAAGACCGGGCAAACGCTGACGGACCTGGTCGATCACCTGGTCCATGCTGCTGGCATCCTGAGTATCAACACGTGTGCTCTGCTGCAGTTCAACGTCATCCAATGGCTCACGGCTGGCCTGCTGTGCCTTGACCACTTCCAGGGTGGCGTCCGACGGGTCGCTATTCTGGGCCAGGCGCTGCGCCAGCCAACTGGCGATGACCGCCTCCGGGGCCTGGCAATCGAGGATCAGCAGTGGCACGCCGGTATCGCTCGCGACCTCGGCTGCGGCCTTGCGGTGTTCGTGCTTGAGGTAAGTGGCATCGAGCACTACCGGGAAGCCTGCGCGCAGGATGGTAGCGGCAAGCTGGTGCAGGCGCTGGTAGGTGGCGGTGCTGGCATCGTTGTCGTAGATGCCGGCTTGCAGTTGGCCTGCTTCGGCTTTCTGCTGTTCACCGAACAGGCGCTTGCGCTCCACATCGGAACGCACGCGCACGGCGCCCAAGGCTTCGACCAGGCGCATGGCGACGTGGCTCTTGCCCACTGCCGAGACGCCGTGGGTGATGGCCAGCAGGCGCGAAGGGATGGCGCTGTAGCTTTCAGCCAGGTTGGCGTAGTTGCGGTAGGTGCGCAGGCTGGTGGCGCGCTGCACGCCATCGGCATTGGCCGGCATGCTGAACAGGGCGATCTTGGCGCGGACCAGGGCGCGGTAGGCCTTGTAGAAGTTCAACACTTCCAGGCCTTCATAGTCGCCGGTCAGCTCCAGGTACTGGCTGACGAAGCGCCGCGCCAGGCATTTGAGGCCGCGGTCTTCCAGGTCCATGGCGAGGAAACCGGTGTCGGCCCAGACGTCGGTCATGCGGAACGGTTCATTGAACTCGATGCAGTCGAAGATCACCACCTTGCCATCGATCACGGTGGCGTTACCCAAATGAATGTCGCCATGGCATTCGCGGGTGAACCCATTGGCCTTGCGCGCCGCGAACAGGCCTTCAAGGCGTTCGAAACTGCTGCGCGCCCAGGCCTGCAGGTTGTCCAGCTGCTGCAGGTCGGCCTTGTCACTGAGGAATGGGCGGATCTGCTCGAAGTTCTGCTCGACCGGGGCCATGACGCTTTCAGGTGAGCCATAGGGCTGCTCGGCGGGCACTTTCGGAGTTTGCAGGTGGAATTCGGCGATCTGCCGGGCCATTTGGTCGATGTGCCCGGCATTGAGTTCACCGTTGGCCTGCAGGGTGTTGAGCATCTGCCCCTGCGGGAACTGGCGCATTTTCAGCGCGTACTCGATCGCCGCACCTTCACCGCCGAGCTGCGGGGCTTCGGCGCTGCCAGTGATCGGCAGCACTTCCAGGTACAGGCCGTCGGTCAGGCGCTGGTTCAGGCGCAACTCTTCGTTACAGAAATGCTGGCGCTGATCAAGCCCGGTGAAGTCGAGGAAGCCGAAATTCATCGGCTTCTTGATCTTGTAGGCGTATTCGCCAGTGAGCAGGACCCAGGAGATATGCGTCTCGATGAGTTGGAACCCGTCCACGGGGTGAGGGTAGAGGGCAGGGTTCTGCAACGCTTTGATCAAGGCTTGGCTCACGGGAAATCCTTCCGGGGGCAGGGAATTCGAAGGCGCCATTATGGTCAATGGTGCCGCCCCTGCATACCGCCAGAGGGCGCCTGCCCAGCCTTTACAAAGTGCGTATAATCCGCCGCCATGACTCGAACCCGAAATTCCCGTACTCCTAAGAAACGCCCGACCGGCCGCTCGCGCGCCTGGCTGGGCTGGGCGTTGAAGCTCAGCCTGGTTGGCCTGGTGATCGTTGCCGGCTTCGCGGTTTACCTCGATGCTGTCGTCCAGGAGAAGTTCTCCGGCAAGCGCTGGACCATCCCTGCCAAGGTGTACGCCCGGCCGCTGGAGCTGTTCGTCGGCCAGAAGCTGAGCAAGAACGACTTCCTCACCGAACTCGATGCTCTCGGCTACCGGCGTGAAAGCGCGGCCAATGGCCCGGGCGCTGCGGCCGTCAACGGTAACACCGTCGACCTCAACACCCGCGGCTTCCAGTTCTACGAGGGTATGGAGCCCGCGCAGTTCGTGCGTGTGCGCTTCTCCGGCGACTACGTTGCCGGGCTGTCCGGCGCCAACAATGGCAAGCTGGATGTGGTGCGCCTCGAGCCGTTGATGATCGGGGGTATCTACCCGAAGAACCTCGAGGACCGCATCCTGATCAAGATCGATCAGGTGCCGCCGTACTTGCTCGAAACCCTGGTGGCAACCGAAGACCGAGACTTCTACAGCCACTTCGGCGTGTCGCCAAAGTCCATCGCCCGCGCAATGTGGATCAACACCTCCTCCGGTTCCATGCGCCAGGGTGGCAGTACCCTGACCCAGCAGTTGGTGAAGAACTTCTACCTGACCAGCGAGCGCACCCTCAGCCGCAAGCTGACCGAAGCGATGATGGCCGTACTGCTGGAGATGCACTACGACAAGCGCGAAATTCTCGAGGCCTACCTCAACGAGGTGTTCGTCGGCCAAGATGGCCAGCGCGCCGTGCATGGCTTTGGCCTGGCCAGCCAGTTCTTCTTCAGCCAACCGCTGTCGGAGCTCAAGTTGCACCAGATCGCCCTGTTGGTGGGTATGGTCAAAGGGCCGTCCTACTACAACCCGCGTCGCCACCCCGAGCGGGCTCTGGCGCGGCGTAACCTGGTCCTGGACCTTGTGGCCGAGCAGGGCGTTGCGAGCCAGGAAGCGGTCGATGCGGCGAAGAAGATGCCGCTGGGCGTGACCAAACGAGGCAGCCTGGCCGACAGTTCGTTCCCGGCCTTCCTCGACCTGGTCAAGCGCCAGCTGCGCCAGGACTATCGCGACGAAGACTTGACTGAAGAGGGCCTGCGCATCTTCACCAGTTTCGACCCGATTCTGCAGATGAAGGCCGAAACCTCGATGAATGAGACCTTCAAGCGTCTGTCGGGGCGCAAAGGCGCTGACGAGGTCGAATCGGCGATGGTCGTGACCAACCCGGAAACCGGTGAGGTGCAGGCCCTTATCGGCAGTCGTCAGGCCGGATTCGCCGGCTTCAACCGTGCCATCGATGCCGTGCGGCCGATTGGCTCGCTGGTCAAGCCGGCGGTGTACCTGACCGCGCTGGAGCAGCCGAGCAAGTACACCCTGACCAGCTGGGTGCAGGACGAGGCGTTTTCGGTCAAGGGCGCCAATGGCCAGGTGTGGCGCCCGCAAAACTATGACCGCCGCCCGCATGGCACCATTTACCTGTACCAGGGGCTGGCCAACTCCTACAACCTGTCGACCGCCAAGATCGGCCTGGAAGTGGGTGTGCCCAACGTCATCAAGACCATCGGCCGGCTCGGGGTCAGTGTCGACTGGCCTGCGTTCCCGGCAATGCTGCTGGGGGCCGGTGGCATGTCGCCGATGCAGGTGGCGACCATGTACCAGACCATCGCCAATGGCGGTTTCAATACGCCGATGCGCGGCATCCGCAGTGTGCTCACCGCCGAAGGTGAGCCGCTCAAGCGTTACCCGTTCCAGATCCAGCAGACCTTCGATCCGGGCTCCATCTACCTGGTGCAGAACGCGATGCAGCGGGTGATGCGCGAAGGTACCGGCCGCTCCGTGTACAACGTGCTGCCCAGGTCGCTGACCCTGGCGGGCAAGACCGGTACCAGTAACGACTCGCGTGACAGTTGGTTCTCAGGCTTCAGCCAGGACCTGCTGGCGGTGGTGTGGATGGGCCGTGACGATAACGGCAAGACGCCGTTCACTGGCGCCACCGGTGCCCTGCAGGTGTGGACCAGCTTCATGAAGAAGGCTGACCCGCTGCCGCTGGACATGCCGCAACCGGACAACGTGGTACAGGCCTGGATCGACCCCTACAGTGGGCAGGGTTCCGACGCAAGCTGTCCGGGGGCGGTGCAGATGCCGTATATTCGCGGGAGCGAACCGCCCGCCGGCGCGATCTGTGGCGGCGAGCAGAATCCGGCAGAATCGGTCATGGACTGGGTCAAAGGCTGGATGAATTAAGCCCTGGCAGCATTGATGAGGTGTGAAGTGAAAAAGTGGTGGTTTCCTGCCGTGACGGCACTGGTGGTGCTGCAGGGCTGTTCCAGCGTTCAGCGTGGCAACATCCCGGTTGTGGACTCGAGCACACGGGTGTCCAACAGTGAACGCGTGACGGCCAACCGCTCGGCGGCCGGCATCAGCAATGGCACCTCGCAGGCGCAGACCCTGCCTGAGGACTCCGGCGTGACCGTGATGATTCCGCAAGGTGCCGGTGCCACGGGCATCCAGACGTTCCCGGCAGGCAATGGCGTGGCCCCGATCAGCACCACGCCGATTACCACTGGCCCCGGCACATCTGCACCGATGACGACCAACCCCAACCCGATCGCCGACGAACCGTTCGACATCGCGTCGATGAACAGTGCCCCGGCCGCTGCCAGCGCGCCAACCGGCATTCCGCGCAGCAGTGCGGCATCCGGGGGGCTGTCGGCTGACGAGCAGCTCGATGGCCCGGTGCTGGCATTGTTGACCACCGCCCAGTCGCAACAGGGCAGTGGCGACTTCAACGGTGCGGCCTCGAGCCTGGAGCGCGCCCAGCGCATCGCCCCGCGTGAGCCGCAGGTACTGTTCCGTCTGGCGCAGGTGCGCCTGTCCCAGGGCGATGCGGCGCAGGCCGAGCAATTGGCGCGCCGTGCCCTGACCTATGCCAATGGTCGCCCTGACCTTCAGGCCGAGCTGTGGAACACCATCGCCCAGGCCCGTGAGAAGCAGGGTGACAGCGCCGGCGCCGCGCTGGCCCGGCAAAAAGCGCGGGTCAACTCCTGATGATCGAGCAGCGCATTCTGGACATCGCCGACCACCTGCTGCTCATCGAGCGTGAGTTGATCGTGCAGGGCTGGTGGGCTGACGAGCCGCCAAGCGATGAGGCGCTGGCCAGCACAGTGCCTTTTGCGGTCGATAGCATGAGCTTCGAGCAGTGGCTGCAGTGGATATTCCTGCCGCGCATGAAGATCATCATCGAGCTTGGTCAACCGCTGCCCAACGCCTCGAGCATTCTGGTGATGGCCGAGACGGTGTTCGTCGACCGGCCGGAGCAGAGTCGTGAGTTGCGGCGCCTGCTGGCAGAGTTCGATCAATTGATCGCTGCTTGAGCCTGATTTCTTCTCTTTTTCCTTCAGGGGCCGCAGATTGTGGCCCTTTTTTGTGGAAAAGTTATTTTTCCTGCTGCTGTGTCGGTTTTTAGTGGTGGCAGGAATTCATCTTGAGGAAAAATTGGCAATAATTTTTCTTGACTTGTAGCCGCCAAATCACAAGAATCCAGTTTCCGCTTTAGAGGGACTGCCAGAAGCAGACCCGCTAAGCAGATCATGAGGCGCACACCCGCGCCGACCTGTTACACCCCGCAACGCGTTACCTCGCGCTGGGTGGGATAACCCCGCAACACTCAGGGGTGCTCCCAATACTTGCTCAGTCAGTGCTGACGTTCGCTCATGCTCTGCTTGGCAGTAAACCTATTAAGACCCGTCCACTAGGGACGGTATTCTGGCGTTTTAGAGGTGAACAACGTGGAGCTTTTATCTGGCGCTGAGATGGTCGTCCGCTTCTTGCGTGACGAAGGCGTTAAGCACATCTACGGGTACCCTGGTGGTGCTCTCCTGCATGTTTACGACGCCCTGTTCAAGGAACCGGAAGTCGAGCACATCCTGGTTCGTCACGAGCAGGCTGCTACCCATATGGCGGACGGCTACGCCCGCGCCACCGGCAAGGCCGGTGTGGTGCTGGTAACCTCCGGCCCGGGCGCGACCAATGCCATCACCGGTATTGCCACCGCTTACATGGACTCGATTCCGATGGTCATCCTGTCCGGCCAGGTGCCTAGCACCATGGTGGGTACCGATGCCTTCCAGGAAACCGACATGATCGGCATCTCGCGGCCGATCGTGAAGCACAGCTTCATGATCAAACACGCTACCGAGATCCCTGAAGTTCTGAAAAAAGCCTTCTATCTGGCGCAATCCGGCCGTCCAGGCCCGGTCGTGGTCGACATTCCAAAAGATATGACCAACCCGGCCGAGAAGTTCGAATACGTCTATCCGAAGAAGGTCAAGCTGCGCTCCTACAGCCCGGCAGTGCGTGGCCACTCCGGCCAGATCCGCAAGGCTGCCGAGATGCTGCTGGCTGCCAAGCGTCCGATCGTCTATGCCGGTGGCGGTGTGATTCTCGGTGGTGGCTCCGAAGCGCTGACCGAAATTGCCAAGTCGCTGAACCTGCCAGTCACCAATACCCTGATGGGCCTTGGCGGCTTCCCGGGTACCGACCGCCAGTTCCTCGGCATGCTCGGCATGCACGGCAGCTACACCGCCAACATGGCCATGCACAATGCCGATGTGATTTTCGCGGTCGGCGCGCGCTTCGATGACCGCGTGGTCAATGGTCCGGCCAAGTTCTGCCCGAATGCCAAGATCATTCACATCGACATCGACCCGGCGTCGATCTCCAAGATGATCAAGGCCGACGTGCCGATCGTGGGCCCGGTCGACAGCGTGCTGAGCGAGATGCTCGGCATCCTCAAGGAAATCGGCGAGCAGCCAGACAAGGCCGCGGCCGAAGCCTGGTGGAAGCAGATCGACGAGTGGCGCGGTAATGGCGACCTGTTCCCCTACAACAAGGGCGACGGCAGCGTCATCAAGC
Source organism: Pseudomonas sp. M2 (assembly GCF_015751845.1). Lineage (NCBI taxonomy): Bacteria > Pseudomonadati > Pseudomonadota > Gammaproteobacteria > Pseudomonadales > Pseudomonadaceae > Pseudomonas > Pseudomonas sp. M2. The sequence continues at coordinate 1,592,370 of NZ_JADOUD010000001.1, read as the reverse complement.
CGCAGACCGTCATCGAGACCTTGTGCGAAGTGACCAACGGCGATGCTTTCGTCACCTCCGACGTCGGTCAGCACCAGATGTTCGCAGCACAGTACTACCGCTTCAACAAGCCGAACCGCTGGATCAACTCCGGTGGCCTGGGCACCATGGGCTTCGGTTTCCCGGCAGCCATGGGCATCAAGCTCAATTTCCCGGATCAGGACGTGGCCTGCGTGACTGGCGAAGGCAGCATCCAGATGAACATCCAGGAGCTGTCCACCTGCATGCAGTACGGCCTGCCGGTGAAGATCGTCAACCTGAACAACGGCGTGCTGGGCATGGTCCGTCAGTGGCAGGACATGGCCTACAACGGCCGTCACTCGCACTCCTATGTCGAGTCGCTGCCTGACTTCATCAAGCTGGCCGAGGCCTATGGCCATGTGGGTATCCGCATCACCAGCCTGAAGGACCTCAAGCCGAAGCTCGAAGAAGCCTTCGCGATGAAGGACCGCCTGGTGTTCATCGACATCGCGGTCGACCGTACCGAGCACGTCTATCCGATGCAGATCAAGGATGGCTCGATGCGTGACATGTGGCTGAGCAAGACGGAGCGTACCTGATATGCGGCACATCATTTCCCTGCTGCTGGAAAACGAACCCGGTGCTCTGTCCCGCGTGGTCGGCCTGTTCTCCCAGCGCAACTACAACATTGAAAGCCTGACCGTGGCGCCCACCGAAGACCCGACCCTGTCGCGTCTGACGCTGACCACCGTTGGCCATGACGAAGTGATCGAACAGATCACCAAGAACCTCAACAAGCTGGTCGAAGTGGTCAAGCTTGTCGACCTGTCGGAAAGCGCTCACATCGAGCGTGAACTGATGCTGGTCAAGGTCAAGGCCACCGGTGCCCAGCGTGCCGAGATCAAGCGCACCACGGACATCTTCCGTGGCCAGATCGTCGATGTTACCGCCAGCGTGTACACCGTACAGCTCAGTGGTACCAGCGACAAACTGGACAGCTTCATCCAGGCCATCGGCACTGCATCGATTCTCGAAACCGTGCGCAGTGGCGTCACCGGCATTGCCCGTGGCGACAAAGTGCTCAGCATCTGAATTCAAAAATTAGCGATGGCTCCGCAGGGGCCGAGATATAACCAGGGGTATTTCATGAAAGTTTTCTACGATAAAGACTGCGACCTTTCCATCATCCAGGGCAAGAAAGTCGCCATCATCGGTTACGGTTCCCAGGGCCACGCCCAAGCGTGCAACCTGAAGGACTCCGGTGTAGACGTTACCGTCGGTCTGCGTAAAGGTTCGGCTACCGTTGCCAAGGCTGAAGCTCACGGCCTGAAAGTGGCCGACGTTGCCACCGCCGTCGCTGCTGCCGACCTGGTCATGATCCTGACCCCGGACGAGTTCCAGGGCGCTCTGTACAAGAACGAAATCGAGCCGAACATCAAGAAGGGCGCCACCCTGGCCTTCTCCCACGGTTTCTCGATCCATTACAACCAGGTCGTTCCACGTGCCGACCTCGACGTAATCATGATCGCGCCGAAGGCCCCGGGCCATACCGTGCGTTCCGAGTTCGTCAAAGGCGGCGGTATCCCTGACCTGATCGCTATCTACCAGGACGCCTCCGGCAACGCCAAGAACGTCGCCCTGTCCTACGCTTCCGGCGTTGGTGGCGGCCGTACCGGCATCATCGAAACCACCTTCAAGGACGAGACTGAAACCGACCTGTTCGGTGAGCAGGCCGTTCTGTGCGGCGGTACCGTCGAGCTGGTCAAAGCCGGTTTCGAAACCCTGGTCGAAGCTGGCTACGCGCCGGAAATGGCCTACTTCGAGTGCCTGCACGAGCTGAAGCTGATCGTCGACCTCATGTACGAAGGCGGCATCGCCAACATGAACTACTCGATCTCCAACAACGCCGAATACGGTGAGTACGTCACCGGTCCGGAAGTCATCAACGAAGAATCCCGCAAGGCCATGCGCAACGCTCTGAAGCGCATCCAGGACGGCGAGTACGCGAAGATGTTCATCTCCGAAGGCGCCACCAACTACCCATCGATGACCGCCAAGCGTCGCAACAACGCCGCTCACGGTATCGAAGTCATCGGCGAGCAACTGCGTTCGATGATGCCGTGGATCTCGGCTAACAAAATCGTCGACAAGACCAAGAACTGAGTCTTATCGAATGATGAAAAACGCGGCTTCGGCCGCGTTTTTTCGTTCTGGCATTCAGCTTCTGGTATAAAGCAGACCAGTGGCCTGCCGTCAGAACCTGTTTCGCGGGCCCGTGTCGAACATTTTCCATCCTGTTGCAAGGTACCCTCCATGAGCGAACGTCCCGAAGAGCCGAACAAGCCCTCCGACGCCGAAAGCCTGCTACCTGTCGATGAGCACGTTGAAGAAGGGCATGATGCCGAAGGGCGCAAGGTGCGCCATCGCGGTATCTATCTGTTGCCCAACCTGTTCACCACCGCCAACCTGTTTGCCGGTTTCTATTCCATCATCAACTCGATGAGCGCGCAGAGCGCCCTGAGTGCTGGCGACCCGCGCGAGGCGAGCAAGTACTTTGCATTTGCCGCCATCGCCATCTTCGTGGCCATGGTGCTCGACGGCCTCGATGGCCGTGTCGCCCGCATGACCAACACCCAGAGCGCCTTCGGGGCCGAGTACGACTCGTTGTCGGACATGGTCGCCTTCGGCGTGGCCCCGGCCCTGCTGGCCTTTGGCTGGGCGCTGGGCGACATGGGCAAGGTCGGCTGGATGGTCGCCTTCATCTATGTGGCCGGTGCCGCGCTGCGCCTGGCGCGTTTCAATACCCAGGTTGGTACTGCCGACAAGCGCTACTTCATCGGCCTGGCCAGCCCGGCTGCCGCTGGTGTGGTCGCCGGTACCGTATGGGCCTTCAGCGACTATGGTATCCAGGGCTCCAAGTTGTCGTTTTTGGTGGCACTGCTGGTTGCCGCCGCCGGTATGTTGATGGTCAGCAACATCAAGTACAACAGCTTCAAGGAGCTCGACCTCAAGGGCCGCGTGCCGTTCGTGGCGATCCTGGCGGTGGTGCTGGTGTTTGCCGTGGTATTCAGCGACCCGCCGCGCATCTTGCTGCTGATTTTCCTTGCCTACGCCGCTTCTGGTCCGATCCAGTTCCTGCTCAAAGGCCGCCATCGTAAATCCTGAATGATTTAATGATGGAATAACCCTGCGGCTCCATAGTCTTACTGGTACATCCGTTAACCAGTGCTGTGGAGCCGTCATGCTTATAAAGCTTCCCAGGTCTTCCGATTGCAAGGCATCGGAGATCACTCCCGAAAGCATCTACCTTTCCCGTCGTACCCTGTTGGGTGGCTCCATGGCCGGCGTTGCGCTGGGTGCGATGCCCTTTGCGGCGCGCGCGGCCCAAACATCGCGTTACGCAGATGTCGAGGCAGGTAACGCACCGGCCTGGTTCACCAGCAAGCTGGCTGACACGCGTTGGCAAGCGGTGACGGTAAAAGACGAGGCGATCACGCCCTTCAAGGATGCCACTCATTACAACAACTTCTATGAGTTCGGGCCTGATAAAGGCGACCCCGCCGCCAATGGCGGGAGCCTGAAGACCGAACCCTGGTCGGTGGTGGTCGATGGTGAGGTTGGCAAGCCCGGGCGTTATGCGCTGGAAGACTTTGTCAAACCCTACGCGCTTGAGGAGCGTATCTATCGGTTACGCTGCGTGGAGGCCTGGTCAATGGTCATCCCCTGGTTGGGCTTTCCCCTGGCGCAAGTGCTCAAGCAGGTTGAACCGACCTCAAAAGCGCGTTATGTACGGTTCGAGACCCTGCAGGATCCGCAGCACATGCCGGGGCAGCGTTCGGGCTTCGCGTTGATCGATTGGCCGTACGAAGAGGGCTTGCGCCTGGATGAGGCGATGAACCCGCTGGCCATCCTGGCGGTCGGCATGTATGGGCGCGAGTTGCCCAACCAGAACGGTGCGCCGCTGCGCCTGGTGGTGCCGTGGAAGTACGGGTTCAAGAGTATCAAGTCGATCGTGCGGATCAGCCTGGTGGCCGAACGGCCGCGCACGACCTGGGAGAGTCTTGCGCCTGATGAATATGGTTTCTATGCCAACGTGAACCCCGAGGTCGATCACCCGCGCTGGAGCCAGGCGCGCGAACGGCGCCTGCCCAGTGGCCTGTTCAGCCCCAACGTGCGACAGACACAGATGTTCAATGGCTACGCCGATGAAGTGGCGTCGCTGTACGCTGGCCTCGACCTGCGGAAGAACTATTGATGCGTTATCCCTGGCTGCGCCTGGCTATCTTTATAGTGGGTTGTCTGTTTCCGCTGTGGTGGTTGTATGAGGCGGCGATGAACCTGCTCGGACCGGACCCGGGGAAGATCCTTATGGATCGGCTTGGGCTGGGGGCGTTGATCTTCCTTTTGATCACGCTGAGCATGACGCCGCTGCAGAAGCTGACAGGCTGGTCGGGGTGGATCGTTGTGCGTCGGCAACTGGGGTTGTGGTGTTTTGCCTATATCGTGCTGCACCTCCTTTGCTACCTGTTCTTTATCCTGGGGCTGGATTGGGGGCAGTTTGCCGTCGAGCTGCGCAAGCGGCCGTACATCATTGTGGGGGCGCTCGGCTTTCTTTGCTTGCTGGCGTTGGCGGTGACTTCCAATCGTTACAGTCAGCGGCGCTTGGGCGCGCGCTGGAAGAAACTGCACAAGCTTGTGTATGTGATTCTCGGTTTGGGCCTGCTGCACTTCCTGTGGATTGTGCGCTCCGATCTGCGTGAGTGGGCGATCTACGCGGCCATTGCTGGCGTGTTGATGGTGCTGCGGGTGCCGGCGGTGGCGCGGCGAGTGCCTCGAATCATGGGGCGTCGGGGAAGGGTGGCTTCCTAGG
>NZ_JADOUD010000001.1:1152500-1582500 GCF_015751845.1 Pseudomonas sp. M2 | reverse complement strand
ATCGCTCAACGGATAAAAGGTACTCCGGGGATAACAGGCTGATACCGCCCAAGAGTTCATATCGACGGCGGTGTTTGGCACCTCGATGTCGGCTCATCACATCCTGGGGCTGAAGCCGGTCCCAAGGGTATGGCTGTTCGCCATTTAAAGTGGTACGCGAGCTGGGTTTAGAACGTCGTGAGACAGTTCGGTCCCTATCTGCCGTGGACGTTTGAGATTTGAGAGGGGCTGCTCCTAGTACGAGAGGACCGGAGTGGACGAACCTCTGGTGTTCCGGTTGTCACGCCAGTGGCATTGCCGGGTAGCTATGTTCGGAAGAGATAACCGCTGAAAGCATCTAAGCGGGAAACTTGCCTCAAGATGAGATCTCACTGGGATCTTGAATCCCCTAAAGGGCCGTCGAAGACTACGACGTTGATAGGTTGGGTGTGTAAGCGCTGTGAGGCGTTGAGCTAACCAATACTAATTGCCCGTGAGGCTTGACCATATAACACCCAAGCAATTTGCTTCTGCAGATTGTGGTGGTGAAGACGAAAGAACCGAAAGTTCGCAACATCACAACTATCGCATATCCGAATTCGCTGGGCTGTCCATCTGGACATTCTGGCTACAGAATTTCTTGACGACCATAGAGCATTGGAACCACCTGATCCCATCCCGAACTCAGTAGTGAAACGATGCATCGCCGATGGTAGTGTGGGGTTTCCCCATGTGAGAGTAGGTCATCGTCAAGATTCATTTCGCAAAACCCCTATCTGCGCGAGCAGGTAGGGGTTTTGTCTTTTCTGGCTTTTACAGATCCCGGACTCGGCGGCTAGCCGTGATATCGTTCCCCATCAGCCCGAACTGCCTTCCAGAGAACCATCAATGGCCAACCCGACTTCACTCCATCCCGGCTTCATGATCGTGCACGGCAATCGCCTGGACGACTTGCGCAGCCTGGTGGTGAGCTGGATGCGGCGCTATCCGCTGGCCCCCCTGGAAAACGAAATCGCCCTGGTACAAAGCAATGGCATCGCCCAGTGGCTCAAGCTGGCCTTGGCCGAGGACCCGCTCGAAGATGACCAGGGTGGTTGTGGGATCGCTGCTGCCATCGAAGTGCAGTTGCCGGGCAGCTTCATGTGGCAGCTGTACAGAAAAGTCCTCGGGCGTGACGAGATTCCAGAGGTTTCCTTGCTCGACAAGGCCCCGCTGACCTGGCGACTCATGCGTTTGCTGCCAGCGCTGATCGAGCGCACGCATTTCGAACCGTTGCGACGCTTCCTCACCGACGACGGTGATCTACGCAAACGCTATCAGCTGGCAGAGCGCCTGGCTGACCTGTTCGACCAGTATCAGGTCTATCGTGCCGACTGGCTCAAGGATTGGGCTGCCGGCCAGCACGTCCTCAATACGGCCCGTGGCGAACGCCAACCCCTGGCACCTGGCAACCGCTGGCAGGCCGAGCTGTGGCGGGCCTTGCTCGAGGATGTAGGTGAACAAGGCATGGCCCAGAGCCGTGCAGGGGTGCACCAGCGATTCATCGAGCGGATCAACAGCCTTGAGCAACCCCCTGCGGGTCTGCCTTCACGGGTAATCGTATTCGGTATCTCATCGCTGCCTGCCCAAGCGTTGGAGGCACTGGCAGGTCTTGCGCGGTTCAGCCAGGTATTACTGTGTGTGCACAACCCTTGTCGCCATCACTGGGCGGACATCGTCGCCGACAAGGACCTGCTGCGCCACCAGTACAAGCGCCAGCAGCGCAAGCAGGGCATGCCCGTGCAGTTGGATGACGAGTCCTTGCACCAGCACGCCCACCCCTTGCTGGCCGCCTGGGGCAAACAGGGCCGCGACTACATCAACCTGCTCGACAGTTATGATGACCCAGGCAGCTACCAGGGCGCATTCAGCGATGGACGCATCGACCTGTTCAGCGAAAGCGAGCCGGCAACACTGCTCAAGCAGCTGCAGGACGATATCCTCGAACTGCGCCCGCTTGCTGAAACCCGTGAGCTGTGGCCTGAGGTCGATCTGGCGCAAGACCGCTCCGTGCGCTTCCACATCGCCCACAGCCCACAACGCGAAGTAGAGATCCTGCACGACCAATTGTTGGCCCGCTTCAGTGCCGACCCCACCCTGCGCCCGCGTGACATCATTGTCATGCTCCCGGCAATCGACAACTATGCACCGCATATCCGTGCCGTTTTCGGCCAGCTACAGCGCAACGACCCGCGTTACATACCCTTCACCCTGACCGATCAGGGCCAGCGCGGGCGTGATCCATTGTTGATTGCCCTGGAGCATCTGCTCAAGCTGCCAGACAGCCGTTTCGCCGTCAGCGAAGTGCTCGATCTGCTGGACGTACCGGCTGTACGAGCGCGTTTCGGGATCCGCGAAAGCGACCTGCCCACGCTGCACCGCTGGATCGAGGGCGCCGGTATCCGTTGGGGGCTCAATGCCGAGCAGCGAGCGTCCCTGGGCCTGCCCGAAGGGCTGGAGCAGAACAGCTGGCGGTTCGGCCTGCGGCGTATGCTGTTGGGTTATGCCGTGGGTATGGGGGAGGGCTGTGACGGTATCGAACCTTACGACGAAATCGGCGGCTTGGATGCTGCGCTGATCGGCCCGTTGGTGGCCTTGCTCGACGCCCTCGATGTGGCCAACCATGCCCTCTCTCAGCCAGCCACTGCGGCCCAGTGGGGCGAGCGACTGAACGCGCTGTTGCAAGTGTTCTTCCTGGCAGAAGGCGAGCACGACGAATTCCTGCTCATGCAACTGCAGGAGCTGCGCGATAGCTGGTTACAGGTGTGCGAGACCGTAGGCTTGCAGGACTTGTTGCCCCTCACGGTCATACGCGAGGCGTGGTTGTCGGGCCTGGATCAGGGCAAGCTGTCCCAGCGTTTTCTTGCAGGTTCGGTAAACTTCTGCACCCTCATGCCGATGCGTGCCATCCCGTTTAGAGTGGTCTGCCTGCTTGGCATGAACGATGGCGATTACCCGCGCGCCCAGCAGCCGCTGGACTTCGACCTGATGGCCAGTGACTACCGCCCCGGCGACCGCTCGCGTCGGGAGGATGACCGTTACCTGCTGCTCGAAGCGTTGTTGTCCGCGCGCGATCAGCTGTACATCAGCTGGGTCGGCCGGAGCATCCGCGATAATAGCGAGCGCCCGGCATCCGTGCTCATAGGCCAACTGCGCGATCACCTGGCGGCAGGTTGGCGGCTGGCCGGTGGCAGCGACAGCCAGCAAGCGGGCGAGCAGTTGTTGCATGCGTTGACTCAAGAGCACCCGCTGCAGCCCTTCAGCCCGCGTTATTTCCAGAAAGGCAGCGCGTTGTTCAGTTATGCCCATGAATGGCAGCTGCTGCACCAAGTCTGCGATGAGGCTAAACAGGCGGATGTTGGCCTGCCGGCTTACAGCAGCGATGAAGCCCTGGCCCTTACGCAACTGCAGGACTTTCTGCGTCATCCGGTGCGTCACTTCTTCAGCCAGCGCCTGAAAGTGTTCTTCGAGGCGCTGGAGGCGCCGACGCCGGATGAGGAGCCGTTTGTCCTCGATGCCTTGCAGCGCTATAGCGCCAGTGAAAGCCTGCTCGGCGCGGCGCTGGCCGAGCCGGAAAACGCCGAGCAGGCGCTGCAAGCCCAGGCGCGCCGGCTGCAGGCGTGCGGCATGCTGCCGTTGGCCGGGTTCGGCGAGCTTCTGCAGGCAGAGCTGATCCAGCCGCTGCCCGATCTGCTGCAACGCCATCGCCAATTGTTGCAGCGCTGGCCCAACGTGGTCGAGGGCGCACTGCCGATCCATTTCGAGCATGGCAGCCATCGCCTGGAGGGTTGGCTTGGCCGGGTGTATCAGGCCGATGACCAAAGCCTGTTGAGCATCACCACGGTGCCCAACACCATCAGCGCCGGGCGTCACAGCCTCAAGTGGCACCGGCTGATCGCCAGTTGGGTCATGCACCTGGCGGCGTGCGCCGAAGGCTATCCGCTGCATAGCGCCCTGTTGGCCAGCGACATCACCCTGCTGCTCGCGCCACTGCCACAACACGAAGCTGCCGAGCAGCTCGGCCATCTGCTGGTGTCACGCCAGGCCGCAATGAATGCGCCGCTGCCGGTCGCCGCCAAGACAGCGTTCGCCTGGCTGGCCCAGGACGATCCTGACAAAGCCCTCGCCGCAGCTGCCCGTGCTTACGAAGGTGATGGCCGCACCAGTTTCGGTGAGCGCAGCGAAAGCCTGGCCCTGGCCCGACAGTTCCGTGACTTCGCCGCACTCAGTGCCGACGAAACTTTTGAAGGCTGGTGCGAAACCCTGTACCGCCCGTTATTCAGCGCAGCCTGGCAGACGCTGGGCAACCCGGAGAGTGGCGCATGACCCAGGTCCGTCCCCTGGCACTGAGTTTCCCCCTGCACGGCAGCCAACTGATCGAAGCCAGTGCCGGTACCGGCAAGACGTTCACGATTTCGGCGCTTTATCTGCGGCTGATCCTCGGCCATGGCGGTGAGTGCGCTTTTGGCCGCGAGTTGTTGCCACCGCAGATCCTCGTGGTGACCTTCACCGATGCGGCCACCAAGGAACTGCGCGAGCGTATTCGCGCGCGCCTGGCCGAAGCTGCACGCTTCTTTCGCGGCGAGTTACAGGAAGCCGACCCGCTGCTGCACCAGCTACGTGACGATTACCCACCCGAGCACTGGCCGCGCTGCGCCAACCGCCTGGAGATCGCCGTACAGTGGATGGACGAAGCGGCAGTCTCGACCATTCATGGCTGGTGCCAGCGCATGCTTCGCGAGCATGCCTTCGACAGCGGCAGCCTGTTCACCCAGAGCCTGGAAACCGACCACAGCGACCTGCTTGGCCAGGTCATGCGCGACTACTGGCGGCGGTTCTGCTACGGCATGCACGGCGAGGCCCTGGGCTGGGTGCGTAGCCATTGGGGCAGCCCCGATGCACTGTTGCCCAGGATCCGCCCCCTGTTTGGTCGCGTGCGTGCGCAGCAGGATGAGCAGGAACCGCAAGCGCTGATTGATGCAGCGCTGCTGCAGCGCGCCGATCAGTTGCACCAGCTTAAAGCCCCATGGGCGCAATGGGTCGAGCAGTTGCAACAGATCTGCCGGGACGCCGTCGCCGCCAAGCAGGCCGATGGCCGCAAGCTGCAGGCGCGCTTCTTCGAACCCTGGTTCGACAAGTTACGCGCCTGGGCTGCTGATGAGCAGATAGTGGAACTTGACCTTGGGACTGGCTTTACGCGCCTGACTCCAGCAGGCATGGCCGAAGCCTGGAAGGTCGGTGAGCCTCCAGATCACCCAGCGCTGCACGCCATGCAAGACCTGCCACAACAGCTGCAGGCTCTGGCAAGCCCCGATGCACGCCTGCTCGAACACGCCGCTGCCTGGGTTTCGGCGCGCTTCGAGGTGGAAAAGCGCCGCCGTGCCGAAATGGGCTTCGATGACATGCTGCTGCGCCTGCAACATGCGTTGGCCAGTGAAGCCGGCGAGAGATTGGCAGGCCTGATTCGCGAACAGTTCCCGGTAGCCCTGATCGACGAATTCCAGGATACCGACCCGGTTCAATACGGCATCTTCGAGCGCATCTACCGCATCAGCGAAAATCGTGAGGAAACCGGCCTGTTCATGATCGGCGACCCCAAGCAGGCCATCTATGCCTTCCGGGGCGCCGACATTTACACCTACCTGTCCGCGCGGCGCGCCACCGCCGGGCGGCTGCACAGCCTGGACACCAACTACCGTTCCAGCGAGGCCATGGTGGCCGCTGTCAACCAGGTGTTCCTGCAGGCTGAAGCCCGTGAGCAAGGGCGGGGCGCCTTCCTGTTCCGCGAAGACGATGACAACCCGTTGCCGTTCATCGAGGTGCGCGCCAAGGGGCGCAGCGAACGCCTGCTGATCGACGGCCAAGCCATCGCGGCCCTGCAGTGCTGGCAACTGGAAAGCGACGACCCCGTCTCCAGCACACTGTACCGGCAGCAACTGGCGGCCAGTTGCGCCAGCCACATCGTCGCCCTGCTCAACGGTGCCCAGCGCGGCCAGAGCGGTTTCAGCAAGGCTGACGGTGAGCTGCGCCCGTGCCTGCCCTCTGACATCGCCATCCTTGTACGCGACGGCCATGAAGCGCAGCTGGTGCGAGCCGAGCTTGCCGCCCGTGACGTTCGCAGCGTGTACCTGTCCGACAAGGACTCGGTTTTCGCCGCCCAGGAGGCGCATGACTTGCTGGCCTGGCTCAAGGCCTGCGCCGAGCCGGACTCCGAGCGCCTGCTCAAGGCCGCCTTGGCCAGCCTGACCCTGGACCTGTCGCTGGCCGAACTGGACCAGCTGAACCAGGACGAGCGGGTCTGGGAAGACTGGGTAATGCGTTTTCGCCGCTACCGCGACACTTGGCAGCGCCAGGGCGTACTGCCGATGTTGCGGCACCTGCTGCACGACTTCCAGTTGCCGCGTACGCTCATTGCCCGCAGCGATGGCGAGCGGGTGTTGACCAACCTGCTGCACCTTGCCGAGCTGCTGCAGCAAGCGGCGGGCGAACTGGACGGCGAACAAGCGCTGATCCGCCATCTGGCCGAGCACCTGGCCAATGCCGGGCAGGCCGGTGAGGACCAGATCCTTCGCCTGGAGAGTGATGAACAACTGGTCAAGGTCGTGACCATCCACAAGTCCAAGGGCCTGGAATACCCCTTGGTCTACCTGCCGTTCATCTGCACCAGCAAACCGGTCGACGGTAGCCGCCTGCCGCTGGCCTGGCACGACAGCCAGGGCAATGCGCAGATGACCCTGACCCCCGACCCGGTACAGATTGCCCTGGCCGATGATGAACGTCTCGCTGAAGACCTGCGCCTGCTCTACGTGGCCCTCACACGTGCCCAGCACGCATGCTGGCTGGGCGTCGCCGACCTCAAGCGCGGTAACCAGAAAAGCTCGCAGCTGCACCGTTCCGCGCTCGGCTATCTGCTTGGCGGCGGAGTGCCACTGCAGGGCCCGGAACAACTGGCGGACTGGCTGCAGAGCTTGCAGGCAGGCTGCCCGCACATTGCCTGCCCCGGCCTGCCGGAGGCAGACGAAGAGCGCTACCGATCGCCCCATGCCGAGCGCGAGCTGCTGCCTGCACGCAAGCCTCGTCGCGCAGCGGCGGAGCATTGGTGGATCGCGTCGTACAGCGCCTTGCGGGTGGGTGAACAGACACTGGGGGGCGACAGTTCCCAGGCCCAGCAGTTGCTCGACGATGAGGGGATCGATGCTCAACTGCCCCGAGAGGTGCCCGCCGACAGCGGCGACATTCACCGCTTCCCGCGCGGGCCGAACCCCGGCACCTTCCTCCATGGTTTGCTTGAGTGGGCCGGGCGCGAAGGCTTCGCCGAGGTCGCTGCCAACCCCAAACTGATCGAGCGCACCGTCGGCCAGCGCTGCAACCGGCGCGACTGGACCGGCTGGATCCCGACGCTCAGCCAATGGTTGCAGCAACTGCTGAACGAGCCACTGCCGGCCCGTGACATGAGCCTGACGTTGGCGCAGTTGCAGCACTATCAGATAGAAATGGAGTTCTGGTTCGCCAGTCATCAGGTCGATGCAGAGCAACTGGACCGGTTGGTCGCCCGCCACACCCATCCAGGCGCAGCGCGCCCCGCTGCTCAGCCGACACTGCTCAACGGCATGTTCAAAGGCTTTATCGACCTGGCGTTCGAGCTCGATGGCCGCTACTACGTGGCCGATTACAAGTCCAACTGGCTTGGCCCGGATATCCAGGCCTATGACACGCTGGCCATGGAAAAGGCGATCCTGGAGCACCGCTACGACTTGCAATACGTGCTTTATCTGCTGGCCCTGCATCGCCAGCTGCGTGCACGGCTGCCCGATTACGATTACGACCTGCATGTGAGCGGTGCGCTGTTCATCTTCTTGCGCGGAGCCAGCAGCAGCGGCCACGGCGTGTACTTCGTCAAGCCGCCACGTGAGTTGATCGAGGCGCTCGATGCGCTGTTCCGTGGCGTTCACGCGCCTCAACAACAGGACCTGTTCGCCGGAGCTGCGCCATGAGCCGCACCCTTGATGACCTCTTGCCTACCCCACTGAACGCAGAGCACTTGCTGAGGCTGGCGCCACAACGCAACAGCGCAGACCTGCTGCAACTGCTCGACCGCTGGGTTGAGCGCGGCTGGTTGCGGGCTTTGGACCGGGCTTTCGTGTCCTTCCTGGAAGAGCTCGCACCCGGCAGCGATCCGCTGTTGCTGCTGGCCGCTGCGTTGGCCAGCCATCAACTGGGCCACGGGCATGTCTGCCTGGACCTGCAGCAAACCCTTGCCGAGCCGGATTTCGCCCTGTCGCTGCCGCCGGAGGGCGATGCTTTGGCAGGCCCGCTGCTGCTACCGTCGCAATTGCTCGCCAACCTCGACCTGCACACCTGGCGCCAGCGCATTGCCGCCAGCCCCCTGGTTGCAACTGGCAATACCCCTGGTCATAACGCCCGGCCATTGGTGATCAGCGGCGAGCGCCTCTACCTGCGCCGCTACTGGAGTTATGAGCGGCAGATAGACGAAACCCTGCGCCAGCGCCTGAGCCAGGACGAGGCCACGCCCGCGGACCTGCCTGCACGCCTGGCGCAGTTGTTCGACGAAGGCGCTCTGGCAGGCCAGGTCGATTGGCAGAAACTGGCCTGTGCCCTGGCCACCCGCGCCGGCTTCAGCATCATCACCGGGGGGCCGGGCACCGGCAAGACCACCACGGTAGTGCGCCTGCTGGCCTTGCTGCAGGCACCTGCGGTCGAGCAGGGCAGGCCTCTGCGCATTCGCCTCGCAGCGCCCACCGGCAAGGCTGCAGCACGCCTGACCGAATCCATTGGTCAACAGGTCGAGCGCTTGCAGGTGAGTGCCGATGTCCGCGGGCAGATTCCTACCGATGTCAGCACCGTGCACCGGCTGCTCGGCAGCCGTCCGGGGTCGCGGCACTTCCGGCACCATGCAGGCAACCCGCTGCCGCTGGATGTGCTGGTGGTGGATGAAGCGTCGATGATCGACCTCGAAATGATGGCCAACCTGCTCAATGCCTTGCCACCCAAAGCCCGGTTGATCCTGTTGGGGGACAAGGACCAGCTGGCCTCGGTCGAGGCGGGCGCGGTGCTCGGCGACCTGTGCCGGGATGCCGAAGAGGGCTGCTACTCACCCGCTACCCAGGCATGGCTGGAGCAGATTGGCGGTCAGTCGCTGGCCGACAGTGGCCTGAAGGCCGGCGACGCGCAACGCAACCCATTGGCCCAGCAGGTGGTGATGCTGCGTTTTTCCCGCCGCTTTGGCGAAGGCAGCGGCATCGGCCAGCTGGCGCGCCTGGTCAACCGCCAGCAAGCCCAGGCGGCCCGAGACCTGTTGACCATGCCCCCGGCCGATGTATTCGGCCTGGCCCTGCGCGGCGAGCACGACCGCGCCTTTGATCGGCTGATACTGGACGGTCTGAACCGCAGCGCTGAGGGGCCACAAGGCTATCGTAGCTATCTGCGCACCATTGGCCGCCATCGTCCAGCGCCTGGTAGTGCTTTCGACGACCCGCACTGGGAGCAGTGGGCTGGCAAGGTGCTGCGCAGCTTTGAGGACTTCCAGTTGTTGTGCGCGGTGCGCAAGGGTGCCTGGGGGGTTGAAGGCCTTAACGAGCGGGTGGCGCGGGTGCTGCACAGCGCCGGGCTGATCGACAGCCAGCAGCCTTGGTACGAAGGGCGCCCGGTACTGGTGACGCGCAACGACTACGGCCTGGGCCTGATGAACGGTGACATCGGCATCGCCCTGCGCTTGCCGGACGAGCAGGGCGAGCCTTTGCTGCGCGTGGCCTTCCCACGCAACGACGGCAGTGGCGGGGTGCGTTTCGTGCTGCCCAGCCGGCTCAACGAGGTGGAAACGGTGTTCGCCATGACCGTTCACAAGTCCCAGGGCTCTGAGTTCAGCCACACCGCGCTGGTACTGCCCGATGCGCTCAACCCCGTGCTGACCAAGGAGCTGGTATACACCGGTATAACCCGGGCCAAGCATTGCTTCAGCCTGGTCGAGCCACGCCAGGGCATCTTCGAAGAAGCGGTGGCACGCAAGGTACGGCGTATCTCCGGGCTGATGCTCGAACAGGTGTGATGCACTGCTGTAGGAACTGCCGTTTGCCGCGAAAGGGCGCTCTCCCCGCAATGATGGCGTTGCGCTATCGTTGAGCCGCGGCCAACGAGGCCTTTGAGCTGACTGCCAGAACCTCAGAGCAGCGGGCGCAAAGTGTGGCCAAGGTGTGCTTCCACAACTACCTCGAAGGCAGTGGAAAACGTGGGGCCGGCTTGCCGGCGATGGGCTGCACAGCAGCCCCATTACTCCTGAGCGAAACGCATCTCACGCGTTTGCCCCATCAACAACGGCGTATTCGCCTCCGTCACCCCACGAATGTAATCCCACAGCAAGGTAATGCGCTTCAACTTGCGCAGATCCTCCCGGCAATACATCCAGAATTGCCGCGTCACCTCGATCTGCTCAGGCAGCACCGTGACCAATCGCGCATCCTGCGCCGCCAGGAAACACGGCAAGATCGCCAACCCTCGCCCCTGCAACGCCGCCGTGTACTGTGCAATCACGCTGGTACTGCGAAGGTGCGCGCTGGCGTTGGGAATCAGGTTGGCCAGGTACAGCAGCTCTGAGCTGAACGCCAGGTCATCCACATAGCTGATGAACGGATGGCCAACCAGATCGCTGACCTGGTTGATCGGCGCATGGTCGTCCAGGTAATCCTGGGTCGCATACAGCCGCAGCCGATAGTCGCACAGCTTGCAGCACACATAAGGCCCATGCTCGGGCCGCTCCAGGGCGATGACGATGTCCGCCTCGCGTTTGGAGAGGCTGATGAAGTGTGGCAGCGGCAGGATATCCACTGATATCGCCGGGTAGGCATCGACGAAATGGCTCAACTGTGGGGTAACGAAAAAGCTGCCGAAGCCTTCGGTACAGCCCATGCGCACATGGCCCGACAGCGCCACACCTGAACCGGACACCTGTTCGCAGGCCATGTGCAGCGTGCTTTCGATCGACTCCGCATAACCGAGCAAGCGCTGCCCCTCGGCGGTCAGGACAAAGCCATTGGTCCGCGATTTTTCGAACAGCAACGTGCCCAGCGCGCCTTCCAGTGAAGTGATGCGCCGCGACACCGTGGTGTAGTCCACGCTCAGGCGTTTGGCCGCGCTGCTGGCCTTGCGGGTGCGTGCTACTTCGAGGAAGAACTTCAGATCGTCCCAGTTCAGCGCACTGAGAGAGGTCAGGTCTTTTTGCATGTTGATCCGGTTTTTTTGTGCGTTCTTGTTGGATGTTTGCACATCTATACTCGAAAAAAGCCCCATGACGCCACCTCGCGGTTGCACGGCGCTGGCGATCTCGTCCTGACAATAATTCCAAGGAGAACGCAGATGAACGCACCCCAATCCCCCGACCAGACCAAGGTCGAGCAGGTCAAGCTGCTGATCGACGGCCAGTGGGTCGAGTCGAAAACCACCGAATGGCGCGACATCGTCAATCCGGCTACCCAGCAGGTGCTGGCGCGAGTGCCGTTCGCCACCGTCGAAGAAGTGGATGCCGCCGTGGCCGCTGCCGAGCGCGCCTTCAAGACCTGGCGCGACACCCCGATCGGCGCACGCATGCGCATCATGCTCAAGCTGCAGGCGTTGATCCGCGAACACAGCAAGCGCATCGCCCAGACCCTGAGCGCTGAGCAGGGCAAGACCATTGCCGATGCCGAAGGTGATATTTTCCGTGGCCTGGAAGTGGTCGAGCACGCCGCGTCCATCGGCACCTTGCAGATGGGCGAGTTCGCCGAAAACGTCGCCGGCGGTGTCGACACCTACACTCTGCGCCAACCCATCGGCGTGTGCGCCGGCATCACTCCGTTCAACTTCCCGGCGATGATCCCTCTGTGGATGTTCCCGATGGCCATCGTCTGCGGTAACACCTTCGTGCTCAAGCCGTCCGAGCAGGACCCGCTGTCGACCATGATGCTGGTGGAGCTGGCGCTGGAAGCCGGCGTGCCGGCCGGCGTGCTGAACGTGGTGCACGGCGGCAAGCAGGTAGTGGATGCGATCTGCACCCATAAGGACATCAAGGCGATTTCCTTCGTCGGTTCCACCGAAGTCGGCACACATGTGTATAACCTGGGCAGCCAGCACGGCAAGCGCGTGCAGTCGATGATGGGCGCGAAGAACCACGCCGTGGTCCTGCCCGATGCCAACCGCACCCAAACCATCAACGCCCTGGTCGGCGCAGCGTTCGGCGCGGCGGGTCAGCGCTGCATGGCCACCTCGGTGGCGGTGCTGGTGGGCAAGGCGCGTGAATGGCTGCCGGACATCAAGGACGCGGCCAGCAAGCTCAAGGTCAACGCCGGTAGTGAGCCAGGCACCGATGTCGGCCCGGTGGTCTCCAAGCGCGCCAAGGAGCGCGTACTAGGCCTGATCGAGAGCGGTATCAAGGAGGGCGCCAAGCTCGAACTCGACGGTCGCGACGTGAAAGTGCCGGGCTACGAGCAAGGCAACTTTGTCGGCCCGACGCTGTTCTCCGGGGTGAAGACCGACATGCAGGTTTACACTCAGGAAATTTTCGGCCCGGTACTGGTGACCCTGGAAGTAGACACCCTCGACGAGGCCATCGCCCTGGTCAATGCCAACCCGTTCGGCAACGGTACCGGCCTGTTCACCCAGAGCGGCGCGGCGGCGCGCAAGTTCCAGAGCGAAATCGACATCGGTCAGGTCGGCATCAATATCCCGATCCCGGTACCGGTGCCGTTCTTCAGCTTCACCGGTTCGCGTGGCTCCAAGCTCGGTGACCTTGGCCCGTACGGCAAGCAGGTGGTGCAGTTCTACACTCAGACCAAGACCGTTACCGCCCGCTGGTTCGATGACGACAGCGTCAATGACGGTGTGAACACCACCATCAGCCTGCGCTAAGGAGATCGCCATGCGTATCGCATTCATCGGCCTGGGCAACATGGGCGCCCCCATGGCCCGCAACCTGATCAAGGCCGGGCACCAGCTGAACCTGTTCGACCTGAACAAGACCGTACTGGCCGAGCTCGCCGAACTGGGCGGGCAGGTCAGCGCCTCGCCCAAGGAAGCGGCAGCCAGCAGCGAACTGGTGATCACCATGCTGCCGGCCGCGACCCATGTGCGCAGTGTCTACCTGAACGACGACGGCGTGCTGGCGGGCGTGCGCCCGGGCACACCGACCGTGGACTGCAGCACCATTGATCCGCAGACTGCGCGCGAGGTGTCCAAGGCCGCTGCGGCCAAAGGCGTGGACATGGGCGATGCGCCGGTTTCCGGCGGCACCGGCGGCGCGGCGGCCGGCACACTGACCTTCATGGTCGGCGCCAGCACTGAACTGTTCGCCACGCTCAAGCCGGTGCTGGAGCAGATGGGCCGCAATATCGTGCATTGCGGCGAGGTCGGCACCGGGCAGATCGCCAAGATCTGCAACAACCTGTTGCTGGGCATCTCGATGATTGGCGTGTCCGAGGCCATGGCGCTAGGCAATGCGCTGGGCATCGATACCAAGGTGCTGGCGGGCATCATCAACAGCTCGACAGGGCGTTGCTGGAGTTCCGACACCTACAACCCGTGGCCGGGCATCATCGAAACCGCCCCGGCATCACGCGGCTATACCGGCGGGTTTGGCGCCGAGTTGATGCTCAAAGACCTGGGGCTGGCTACCGAGGCTGCGCGTCAGGCGCATCAGCCAGTGATTCTCGGTGCTGTGGCCCAGCAGCTCTATCAGGCAATGAGCCTGCGGGGTGAGGGTGGCAAAGATTTCTCGGCGATTGTCGAGGGGTACCGCAAGAAGAATTGACGAGCGAGGTGGACTTCATCGCGGGCCGGGCGGCCTTCCCTCTGTAACTGCGCACCAGAGGGAAGGGCACTTGCTCCGCGATTTTTTTGTCTGTTGAGGCCCTTCGCCGGGGACAACAAACAACACGTTGGATCAGGCGAAAACGAAATACTTGCGTACCGTCTCAACCACTTCCCAAGTCCCTTTCATCCCAGGTTCGATCACGAACACATCACCCGCCTTCAGGTGCTTGGGCTCTTCACCTTCCGGGGTGATGATGCAATAGCCATCGAGGAAGTGGCAGAACTCCCACTTCTCGTAGTTGACCTCGAATTTGCCCGGTGTGCAGATCCAGGTGCCCATGATCTTGCTGCCGTCGGCCGACAGGTAGGCATTGAGGTTGACGGTGTGTGGATCGCCGCCGATGCGCTTCCACTTGGTGGCGTCCACGACCGGCGTCGGGCAGGTTTCGCGCAGGACGGTAATGAAATCGGACATGGCACAACTCCTGGTGACTGGCTGAATGACTCGACACCATAGGGCCATTGGCCGAGCCGCAGTTGCCTGGGCTCGACGCTCAGGTGCCTGACTGCGCTATGCGCATGCGTGTGGGATGAGCGTTCAAGCCTTTGCCAGCCGTTCGACCAACCCGGCCGCATAGCCCGGCAACGCCGCAAAATCCCGTGCGCACAGCCGCAAGCGGCGATTCGCCCAATCCTCGCGCAGCGCCACCCAGTGCAGCGGCAACAGGCCTTCCCAGCGCTTCACTGCCGCCAGCGGCACCACGCCAACCCCGGCGCCACCCGCAACCATGCGGATCACCCCGTCAAAGCCTTCGGCGCGCACCCGTACGCGCATGCGCCTACCTTCGCGCAGGGCCTGTTCCTCCAGATACAACGCCAGGGCGCTGTTCGCACCGAGCCCGACATGCTCGTGGGCAAGGCTGTCGATGAAGCTTGGGGCAGGCTCCGAGCTGAGGGGGTGAGCCCGCGGTGTGATCAGCGCTAGCGGGTCGTCTCGAAACGGTCGGGTTTGCAGGTGCGTGCTGGGCGCAGCGGTGGAGATGATGCCCAGGTCGGCCATGCCTTGGGTGATCGACTGCACGATCCTCAGGCTCGGCATTTCCTGCACGTCGACGCTCACGCCAGGGTTGTCGGCCAGATACCCGGCCAGCAGCTCCGGCAGGTATTCGGTCAGCGCCGCCGTGTTGCACAGCAGGCGTACCTGGCCCTGCTGCCCCTGAGCGTACTGGCCCAGGTCGAACTGCATGCGTTCGACCTGCTGGCCGATCAACCGCGCATGCTGAAGCAGCGCCTGGCCAGCCGGGGTCGGTTGCACACCGCGGCGGTTGCGTTCCAGCAACGCAGTACCGAGTGAGGCTTCCATGGCGCGGATTCGCGCACTGGCAGCAGGCAGCGACAGGTGGCTGCTGCGGGCCCCGGCCGTGATGTTGCCGCACTCCAGGGTGTGCCGGAACAGCGTGAGATCAATCAGGTCGAAATGCATCAGCCTCTGTCCTGGCGAGAGTCAGGGTGAGTATATGGCAGATTTTCAGCCACTGCGGTGCACGCCATGATGGTGGTCATGAATAACCTGATCGCTTTCTATCAACATATCGGGCCGGCCTTGTCCCTGCTGGTAATCGTGGCTTTCGTGCTGGCTGGCGCGGTAAAAGGCGTGATCGGCCTGGGCCTGCCGACCATTGCGATGGGGCTTTTGGGCCTGGCTATGCCTCCGGCGCAGGCTGCCGCCTTGCTGATCGTGCCATCGACCATCACCAATCTCTGGCAACTGGCGGCGGGCGGCCATCTGTCGGCGTTGCTGCGGCGTCTTGGGCCGATGCTCGCCATGATTTTCATCGGCACGCTGGTCGGCAGTGCCTGGTTGGGGATCAACAGTGGCCCATGGGCGGCGCACGCGTTGGGCGCGGCGCTGCTGGTGTATGCGGTGTATGGCTTGATCGGGCCTGGCCTGCGGCTGGCGCCGGGCAGGGAAGGGTGGCTGGGACCAGTGTGCGGGGGGGTGACCGGCATCGTGACTGCCGCCACGGGTGTATTCGTGATGCCCGCAGTGCCCTACCTGCAGAGCCTTGGCCTGAGCCGAGACGAAATGATCCAGGCATTGGGCCTGTCGTTCACCGTCTCGACCGTGGCGCTGGCCCTGGGGCTGGCCGGGCAAGACGCCCTGGGCAGCCAGGCACTGGGCGCTTCATTGCTGATGCTGGCGCCCGCGCTGCTGGGCATGCTGGCTGGCCAGTGGTTGCGGCAGCGCATCAGCGCCGAGCTGTTCAAACGGTGCTTCTTCATCGGCCTGGCCGCGCTGGGCGGCCATCTGCTGATCAACGGCTAGCGGAGGACGCACTGAGCATTTCGATCAGCTGGATATCGAAGTCGCGCTCCAGGTAGTCCATACGTTTTTCGAAGAACTCGACCATATGCGGCAGGGCCGAATGCACGTCCAACGCTGCTTTGTTGGCCCACACCTCAAAGAATACGAACAGGCTCGGGTCTTCCTTGTCGCGCAGCATGTGGTATTCGATGCAGCCAGGCTCATTGCGGCTCGGTTCAACGTAAGCACGGAACAGGGTATCGAAGGCGTCGGCCATTTCCGGACGGGTCTTTGCCTTGAGAATGAAGGCGTATTGCTCGCTCATTGATCACAACTCGTTGGTGGAGGGTGAAGCGATTCTAAGGCAATAATAAGCTTCGTATTCGTGACTTATGGTCAATTGTATTTTGCCCCGCTCACCCTGTATCCCGTGACCCTGAATCGCTAATCTGCCGGCCATTGATTCTTGACTTGAGGTCAGCATGAAAAAGATTCTCCTGCTCAATGGCGGTAAACAATTCGCCCATTCCGAAGGTCGCCTTAACCAGACTTTGCACGACGCCGCCCTTGCTCATCTCGACCGAGCCGGTTTCGACGTGCAGCAAACCTTCATCGACGCGGGCTACGACGTGCAGGCAGAGGTGGCGAAGTTCCTCTGGGCCGATGTGGTGATCTACCAGATGCCGGGCTGGTGGATGGGCGCACCCTGGACCGTGAAGAAATACATCGACGAAGTCTTCACAGCAGGCCACGGCAGCCTCTACGCCAACGACGGCCGGACTCGCTCGGATGCTTCGCAGAAGTACGGCAGCGGCGGTCTGGTGCAGGGCAAGCAGTACATGCTGTCGCTGACCTGGAACGCACCGCAGCAGGCCTTCGACGACCCGAGCGATTTCTTTGAGGGCAAAGGGGTGGATGCAGTGTATTTCCCGTTCCACAAGGCCAATGAGTTTCTTGGCATGACCGGCCTGCCGACCTATCTGGCAGTCGATGTGATGAAGCGCCCGGATGTGCCGGCTGCATTGGCAGCTTATGAGGCGCATCTGAATAAAGTGTTCGGCATGGCTCAGTAAGTGGCTTTCAATAGTGCCGCTTCGCGCCCCCTTGCATAGAGGCCGATCAGCCGCTATCAATCACGGCATATCATTGTCAGGCCAATCCTGTGAAAACCCGATCCGAAGAACTCCAGGTATTCGTCGCCGTCATCGACTGCGGTTCGATTTCCGCTGCCGCCGAGCAACTGGGGCAGACCCCTTCGGCGGTCAGCCGCACATTGTCGCGCCTGGAGGCAAAGCTGGGCACTACGCTGGTCAATCGCACCACCCGGCGCATGGACCTGACCGAAGAAGGGCGCTTCTTCCTGGAACGCTCACGGTTGGTGCTCGAGCAGATGAATGACATGGAAGAGCGCCTGTCGATGAACCGCCAGACGCCTTCCGGGCGCCTGCGCATCAACGCCGCAGCGCCGTTCATGCTGCACGCGATCTTGCCGTGGATCGGTGAATTTCGCAGCCAGTACCCCGACATCGAGTTGGAACTGAACACCGATGACCTGATCATCGACCTGCTCGAGCAGAGCACCGACGTGGCGATCCGCATCGGTGAGCTGGCCGACTCCAGCCTGCACGCGCGTTCGCTGGGCTGCAGCCCGGTGCAGGTACTGGCAAGTCCGGCGTACCTTGAGCGGCACGGTACACCGCAGCATGTAGAAGACCTGAACCATCACTGCCTGCTCGGTTTCAGCCAGCCCGAGTCACTCAACCAGTGGCCGCTGCGCCATGCCCAGGGCGACCGCTGGGCGATCCGCCCGGCGCTGATCGCCTCCAGCGGCGAGACCCTGCGCCAGTTGGCGCTGGCGGGGGAGGGTATCGTCAGCCTGTCGCACTTCATGACCCACGAGGACATCCGCGCCGGCCGCCTGCAGGTCATTCTGAGCGAGGCCAACAACGGCTACCGCCAGCCGATCCACGCTGTTTACTACCGCAACACGCAACTGGCCCTGCGCATCCAGTGCTTCCTCGACTTCATCCAGCGCAAACTGGCGATGTACGCCTGCTGAGTTGCCTGAACGCGACAAATCCTGTCCAAGGGCGGCGAAACTTCCTACATGTGATTGCACAGTCGAGACGCTTCGGCCTTACTGAGTGATCAACAAAAACAACACCAAGGAAGTGTCATGCGTATTGTCCTGTTCCAGTCCATGGCCCTCGGCGCCGCGATCTTGAGCTGTTCGTCGGCCTATGCGGTAACCCTGGAGGGTGGCGCGGTGGCCGCGCCCGATCAATATGGCGCACAGGTAGCCGCCGACATCCTGAAAAAAGGTGGCAACGCGGTGGATGCAGCAGTGGCTACCGCCTTCACTCTGGCGGTGACCTACCCTGAGGCCGGCAACATCGGTGGCGGCGGTTTCATGACCCTGTTCGTCGACGGCAAGCCGTATTTCCTCGACTACCGGGAAGTGGCGCCCAAGGCCGCGACCCGCAACATGTACCTGGACGAAAAAGGCGAGGTGATCGAGAACCTCAGCCTGGTCGGCGTGCGCGCAGCCGGCGTGCCCGGCACGGTGATGGGCCTGTGGGAAGCGCACGAGAAATTCGGCAAGCTGCCCTGGAGCGAGCTGCTGACCCCCGCCATCGGCTATGCGAAAAACGGCTTCAAGGTTGCCGAAAAGCAGTACCAGTATCGCAATGACGCGCAGGGCCTGTTCAAGACCGCGACCAACTTCAACGACTATTTCGGCACCATGAAGGTGGGCGAGCTGTTCAAGCAGCCAGAGATGGCCCAGACCCTCGAACGTATTGCCGACAAGGGCGTGAGCGAGTTCTACCAGGGCAAGACCGCCGACCTGCTGGTGGCGCAGATGCAGGCTGACAAAGGCCTGATCACCAAAGAAGACCTCAAGGACTACAAGGCCGTCTGGCGTGAGCCCATGGCCCTGAGCTGGCGCGGCAACGTGGTCTACACCGCGCCACCGCCAAGCTCGGGCGGCGTTGCACTGGCCCAGTTGCTGGGCATCAAGGAAGACCGTGCGGCTGATTTCAAAGGCGTGGCGCACAATTCGGCGCAATACATTCACCTGCTGGCCGAGATCGAGAAGCGCGTGTTCGCCGACCGCGCCGACTACCTGGGCGACCCGGCCTTCACCAAGGTGCCGGTCGACCAGCTGATCGCCAAGGATTACCTGGCCAAGCGCGCCGCGCAGGTCAACCCGAAGGCCATTTCCGCGACCGACGATGTCAAACCGGGCCTGGAGCCGCACCAGACCACGCACTTCTCGATCGTCGACAAACAGGGTAACGCGGTCAGCAATACCTACACCCTCAACCTCGACTACGGCAGTGGTGTGGTGGTCAAGGGCGCGGGCTTTTTGCTCAACGACGAAATGGACGACTTCAGTGCCAAGCCGGGCGCAGCCAATGCCTTTGGTGTAGTGGGCGGTGATGCCAACGCTATCGAGCCGGGCAAGCGCATGCTGTCGTCCATGAGCCCGAGCCTGATGACCCGCGATGGCAAGGTTGCACTGGTGATCGGTACGCCCGGCGGCTCGCGGATCTTCACTTCGATCTTCCAGGTAATGAACAACCTGTACGACTACGGCATGCCCCTGGACAAGGCCGTGGCGGCGCAGCGTGTGCACCACCAGTTGTTGCCCAAGGACACCATCTACTTCGACAGCTACGCACCGCTGAGCGGGCCGGTAGCCGACGACCTGAAGAAGATGGGTTACGTGCTGGAGGATCAGGGCTGGGAGATGGGGGATATCCAGGCGATCCGGGTGAACGGGGCGAAGCTTGAGACGGCTTCGGATCCGCGTGGGCGCGGGGTGGGGATGGTCGTTAAATAATCGGCTGTCAGCTCTACCATCATCACCGGCAAGCCGGCTCCTACTGGTATCGCGCAGCCTCGAGCCTTGCGTATCCCTGATGGAGCCGGCTTGCCGACAATGGGCCGCAAAGCGGCCCTAAAGCACGAGGTCAGACGCGGAACTGGCTGACCAGCGTCTGCAGGTGCCCACCCAGGCGCGCCAGCTCGACACTGGACGCCGCGGTCTCATCACTGGCCGCTGCGGTCTGCTCCGACACATCGCGCACATTCAGGATGCTGCGGCTGATCTCCTCAGCCACCGCGCTCTGCTGCTCGGCTGCCGCGGCAATCTGCTGGTTCATCGACTGGATGCTCGACACCGTGCTGGTGATGTTTTCCAGCGAAGTGCCGGCTTTGCGCGCCAGTTCGACACTGCTGTCGGTCAGGGTGCGGCTGCCTTGCATGGCGTTGGCCACTTGCTGGGTGCCATGTTGCAGGCCAGCCACCAATTCTTCGATCTCTTCGGTGGATTTCTGCGTACGCTGGGCCAAACCACGTACCTCGTCGGCGACCACGGCAAAGCCACGGCCAGCCTCACCGGCACGGGCGGCTTCGATGGCAGCGTTGAGCGCCAGCAGGTTGGTCTGTTCGGCTACCGACTTGATCACATCCATGACACTGCCGATTTTCTGGCTTTCTTGCTGCAGCAGGTTCATGGCTTCAGTGGAGCGGTGCACTTCCTCGGCCAGGCGTTCGATCTGGCTGATCGCTTCGCCGACCACGCGATCACCTGCGCGTGCTTCGTCATCGGCGCCGGTCGCTGCGTGCGAAGCCTGCTCGGCATTGCGCGCCACTTCCTGAACGGTCGCGGCCATTTCGTGCATGGCGGTAGCGACCTGGTCGGTTTCGACCTTCTGGCTGTTTGCGCCAGCGCTGGTCTGCTCGGTGACCGCCGACAGTTCCTCAGCGGCGCTGGCGATCTGCGTGACACCGTCGCGGATGCCGGTGATGAGCTCGCGCAGGGTGGTGCCCATGCGGGCGATGCCCTGCTGCAGCACGCCGATTTCGTCGCGACGGGTAACCCGCAGGTCGTGGGTGAGGTCGCCACCAGCGATGCGCTCCACCGCTTGCAGCGTGTCATGCAGCGGGCGGGTGATCTGGCGGGTGATCAGCACCGCCGCCAGTACACCGACCAGCAGGGCCAGCAACGTGGCGATGGTCTGCAGGCTGCGCGCCTGGGCGCTCTCGGCGTCGCGGCGGTCGATCTGGATCTTGTACAGCGCGTCGCTGCGCTTGACGATATCGCCGCCTTGCACGGTCATCTCTGCACGGGCGGTGGTGATGTCGGCGACTGCATCGCGGAACTGGCGCACGGCCTCGCGGTAGGCCTGTATCGATTGCTCCAACTGCTGCACGCGCGTGGCTTCGGCAGGCAGCTGACGCTTCAGGTTGTCGATCTCGGCAAGTGCCGACTCCAGCTGGCGCAGTGCGGCCTGTTCGTTGGCCGCAGAGTTGTCGGCAATGTAACCGCGCACATCCACTCGCACTTGCAGCAGTTGCTGGCGCGCCTTGCTGATCAGTTGGTATTGCGCCAGGCGCACGCTATCGGCTTCGGGGCGGCCCATCACGTCCTCGCCGAGCAGATCCATGGCCGCGTCGGCCTTGGCAGCCGATACATTCATCGCGTCACGTGCAGCCAGCGAGCCTTTGTAGCCGGCACGCATCTTGTTCAGCGAAACCTCGTACTCGCTGATGGTCTGGCCCAGCTCTTTGAGCAGCTTGACGTTTTCCGGGCTCTTGAAAGTACTGACCAGGTATTGCTGCTGCTTGCTGAAGGCATCCAGCTTGGCCTGGGTGTTGGCTGCGGCAGCATCGTCGCCATTGGCGATCATGTATTGCAGGCGCGCCACGCGCAGGTCGGTCAGGTCTTTGTTGAGCTTGCCGATGTCCCCCATCCAGTTGCTGCGGTCGATGAGGCTGCCCAGGCTGTTCCAGCCGGTCAGGGCCAGCAGGCCGGTGAGGACCAGCACCAGGCCGAAGCCCAGGCCGAGTTTGAGGTTGACGCTGATGTTGGCAAACCAGCTGTTCATGCACGCTCTCCAGAAATGATTTCGCTCACTTGATCAATTTTCGATCGCGAGGCGTTGTTGTTCTGGATGCCCGCTGAATCGTGCAGGGGTTATCGGCAAATGGCGGGGAAGCTGAAACGCTTTTTCAGCTCAATTGCAACACCACGCGCGGCAGCGGGCTTGCCGCGCGCAGGGACTCCTTGAAATTTCAAAGGCTTCGCGCACTGAACGTGTCGCAGCTGTTCACATCGCCCTGGGCAAACCCGGCCTTGAACCAACGCACCCGCTGCGCCGAGGTGCCATGGGTAAAGGAGTCAGGTACCACGCGCCCCTGGCCCTTTTGCTGCAGTCGGTCATCACCGATGGCATTGGCAGCATTGAGCGCTTCCTCGACATCCCCTGGCTCCAGCCAGTTCAGGCGTTGCTGCGCCTGGTAAGCCCATACCCCGGCCAGGCAGTCGGCCTGCAATTCCTGGCGCACCAGCAAGCCATTGTCACCCTCCAGGCGCTGGCCTGCACGGCGCGCGGCATCGACCTTGGCCGACACGCCAAGCAAGGTTTGCACGTGGTGGCCGATCTCGTGGGCGATCACGTAGGCCTGGGCGAAGTCGCCTGCGGCGGCGAAGCGGGTTTCCATTTCACGGAAGAACGACATGTCCAGGTACACCCGCTGGTCGGCCGGGCAGTAGAACGGCCCCACCGCCGCTGAAGCGAAGCCGCAGGCGGAATTCACCTGGCCGCTGAACAGCACCAGCTTAGGGTCGCGATACTGCTTGCCAGCCTGCGAGAACAGAGCCTTCCAGGTGTCTTCGGTGTCGCCCAGGATCGAGGCGACGAACTGGGCCTGCTCGTCGTTGGCCGCTGGGGCCTTGTTGCCCGCACCGCTTGGGGCTTGCTGCTGCTCCATCTGGCCAGTGAGCTGGCCGAGGATCTGCAGCGGGTCCTGGCCAGTGAGCCAACCGATGCCGACGATCAGCAGGATGGCCCCGAGCCCCAGGCCCTTGCCGCCGCCAAAGCGCATGCCACCACCGCCGCCGCCTTGGCCACGGGCATCGACCACATTGTCGCTACGACGGCCTTTTCGCCATTCCATGAAGTGCACTCCTGAGCCTGAAACATGAAGACAAAGGTTAGTTCACGCCAGCCAAAGGTACTAATGCATAACCATTTGGTTAAGTAACGGTCGGCGGAATTCAATATTCATCTGGGGCGACCTATCCGAAACTGCAAGTCCGCCTGCGAACCACAGGCGCTTTGATAACTCCAAGAGAGGAAAACGGCATGCCCGCCCAGGACAACAGCCGCTTCGTGATCCGTGATCGCAACTGGCACCCCAAGGCCCTGACCCCCGACTACAAGACTTCCATTGCCCGCTCGCCGCGCCAGGCATTGGTCAGCATCCCGCAGTCGATCAGCGAAACCACCGGCCCGGACTTCACCCACCTGGGCTTCGGCGCCCACGACCATGACCTGCTGCTGAACTTCAACAACGGCGGCCTGCCGATTGGTGAGCGCATCATCGTTGCTGGCCGTGTCGTCGACCAGTACGGCAAGCCAGTGCCCAATACCTTGGTAGAGATCTGGCAGGCCAACGCCGGCGGCCGTTACCGCCACAAGAACGACCGCTACCTGGCCCCGCTGGACCCGAATTTCGGTGGTGTCGGCCGCTGCCTGACCGACAGTGAAGGCTACTACAGCTTCCGCACCATCAAGCCCGGCCCATACCCATGGCGCAACGGCCCGAACGACTGGCGCCCGGCGCACATCCACGTCGCTGTCAGCGGCCCGTCGATCGCCACCAAGCTGATCACCCAGCTGTACTTCGAGGGCGACCCGCTGATCCCGATGTGCCCGATCGTCAAGTCGATCGCCAACCCAGAAGCGGTGCAGCAACTGATCGCCAAGCTCGACATGAGCAACGCCAACCCCATGGATTGCCTGGCGTACCGCTTCGACATCGTGCTGCGCGGCCAGCGCAAAACCCACTTCGAAAACTGCTGAGGACCCCGCCATGCCAATCGAACTGCTGCCGGAAACCCCCTCGCAGACCGCCGGCCCCTACGTGCACATCGGCCTGGCCCTGGAAGCGGCCGGTAACCCTACCCGTGATCAGGAAATCTGGAACCGTCTGGCTAAGCCGCAGGCACCGGGTGAACACATCCTGCTGATCGGCCAGGTGTATGACGGCAACGGCCACCTGGTGCGCGATTCATTCCTGGAACTCTGGCAAGCCGATGCCAATGGCCAGTACCAGGATGACTACAACCTGGAAAACGCCTTCAACAGCTTCGGTCGTACTGCCACCACCTTCGATGCCGGTGAGTGGACCGTGCAGACCGTCAAGCCCGGTGTGGTGAACAACGCTGCCGGTGTACCGATGGCCCCGCACATCAACATCAGCCTGTTTGCTCGCGGCATCAATATCCACTTGCATACGCGGCTGTATTTCGATGATGAGGCCGAAGCGAACGCCAAGTGCCCGGTGCTCAACCTGATCGAGCAGCCGCAGCGCCGTGAAACCTTGATTGCCAAGCGTTGCGAGGTGGATGGCAAGACGGCGTACCGTTTCGATATCCGTGTCCAGGGGGAAGGGGAGACGGTCTTCTTCGACTTCTGAGTGTATTGGGGCTGCAAAGCAGCCCCAATTTCCGTCAATCAGCGCCGAACCAGCAATACCCCACTCTCCATGTGGTGGGTATACGGGAACTGGTCAAACAACGCACAGCGTTCGATGCGGTGCGTGTCCTGCAACTGCTCGATGTTGGCCGCCAGCGTTTCTGGATTGCACGAGATATACAGAATCCGTTCAAAACGCCGTGTCAGCTCGCAAGTATCCGGGTCCATCCCCGCACGTGGTGGGTCGACGAACACGGTCCCGAACGCATAACTCTTCAGGTCAATCCCTTCCAGCCGTCGGAACGGACGAACCTCGTTCAGCGCCTGGGTCAGCTCTTCCGCTGACAGGCGCACCAAGCGCACGTTATCCACCGCGTTCTCTTCGAGGTTGCTCAGGGCGGCGTTGACCGAGGTCTTGCTGATCTCGGTGGCCAGCACCTGGCGTACGCGGGTGGCCAGCGGCAGGGTGAAATTGCCGTTACCGCAGTACAGTTCCAGCAGGTCGTCATCGCGCTCGCCGATGGCGTCATACGCCCAGCTCAGCATCTTCTGGTTCACCGCGCCGTTGGGCTGGGTGAATGCGCCTTCCGGCTGGCGATAGCTGAACACCCGGCCAGCCACATCGAGTTTTTCCATGGCGTAATCACGGCCGATGACCAGCCGCTTGCCCTTGGAGCGGCCGATCAGACTCACGCCCAGTTCTTCGGCCAGTTGCCGTGCTGCCACTTCCCAGGCCTCGTCCAGCGGGCGGTGGTAGCACATCGTGACCATCGCATCGCCGGCAAGGGTGGTGAGGAACTCCACCTGGAACAGCCGATTGCTCAGTTCTTCACTGGCCTGCCAGGCAGCCTTGAGGCGCGGCATCAATGCGTTGATGCGCTCGCTGGCGATGGGGAAATCGTCGATCAGGATGGCCTTGTGCTTCTCGCCCGGGGCGAACATCGCATAGTGGCGCTGGCCATCCTCGCGCCACAGGCGGAACTCGGCACGCAAGCGGTAATGCTCGCGCGGCGAGTCGAACACAGCGGGCTGCGGCGCACCGAAGGGGGCCAGCAGCTCGCGCAGGCGGGTAACCTTGGCCTGCAGTTGCGCGTCGTAGGCGCTAGGGTCGAAGGCAGCACTCATGCGTTGAACCAGCCCAGCTTGATGACGAACAGGATGGAAAGGATCACCAGTGCCGGGTTCAGGTCGCGGCGGCGGCCGGAGATCAGCTTGACGGCGGTCCAGCAGATGAAGCCGAAGGCGATGCCGTTGGCGATCGAGTAGGTCAGCGGCATGGCCAGGGCGGTGACCACCACCGGTGCGGCCTCGGTCACGTCGTCCCAGTTTATTTCCGCCAGGCCCGAAGCCATCAGCACGGCGACGAACAGCAGCGCCGGTGCGGTGGCAAAGGCCGGTACGCTACCGGCCAGCGGGGCGAAGAACAGCGCCAGCAGGAACAGCACGGCCACCACGATGGCGGTCAGGCCGGTGCGGCCACCGGCGCTCACGCCTGCCGCCGACTCGATGTAGCTGGTGGTGGTCGAGGTGCCCAGCAGCGAACCGGCCATGGCCGCAGTGCTGTCGGCGATCAGGGCACGGCCCATCTTCGGCATGTGGCCGTCCTTGCCCATCAGGCCGGCGCGCTTGGCCACGGCGATCAGGGTGCCGGAGTTGTCGAACAGGTCGACGAACAGGAAAGCGAAGATCACGCTGACCAGGCCTACGTCGAGTGCCCCGGCGATGTCCAGCTGCAGGAAGGTCGGTGCCAGCGAAGGGGGCATCGACACGATACCGCCGAACGGCGTGACGCCCATGGCGATCGCAGCGACCGTCACGGCGAGAATACCGATCAGCACCGCGCCGCGCACCTTGAGCGCTTCAAGGCCCACGATCAGGAAGAAGCCCAGCGTGGCAAGGATCACCGACGGCTGCTTGAGGTCGCCCATGCCCACCAGGGTGGCCGGGTTATCGACGACGATGCCGGCGTTATGCAGGGCGATGAGCGCCAGAAACAGGCCAATGCCCGCGGCAATGGCCGAGCGCAGCGGCAGCGGGATGCTGTTTACGATCCACTCGCGGATGCGGAAGATCGACAGCAGGAAGAACATCACCGCCGAGAGGAACACCGCGCCCAACGCGACCTGCCAGGTGTGCCCCATGTGCAGGACCACGGTGTAGGTGAAGAACGCGTTCAAGCCCATGCCCGGCGCCAAGGCGATGGGGTAGTTGGCGATCAGGCCCATGGTCGCCGAGCCGATGGCGGCAGCCAGGCAGGTGGCGACGAAGATCGCGCCCTTGTCCATGCCGGTTTCGCCAAGAATGCTCGGGTTGACGAACAGGATGTAGGCCATGGCCAGGAAGGTGGTGACGCCCGCAAGAATCTCGGTGCGCACGTTGGTGTTGTGTGCTCTTAGTTGAAACAGCCTTTCCAGCATGCCCGCTCCCCGAGGCGCCCCCGGCGCCGTGAATGTATCGACCCCATCAGCAAAGCACAGACCGTAACGGCTGCCGTGGTTTTGCGTGGGGAGGAAAAAAGCCGCGCATCATACCAGCATGGCTGGCAGGGGCCTATGGCCGTTCAGGCCCCCGTCAACCATTGTGCAACCGATCCCGCGTGGCCAGTGTCGGGAACAACTTTATCCACACACCGGTCACTACCAAGGTGCCGACGCCGCCCAGCACCACCGCCGGCACCGTGCCGAACCAGTGCGCCGTGACCCCCGATTCGAATTCACCGAGCTGATTGGAGGCACCGATGAACAGGCCGTTGACTGCGCTTACCCGGCCACGCATCTCATCCGGCGTCTCCAGTTGCACGAACGCACCGCGTATCACCATGCTGATCATGTCTGCTGCACCCAGCACCACCAGTACCGCCAGCGAGAACCAGAATGAGGTCGACAGGCCAAAGGCGATAGTTGCCACGCCGAACACCCCGACTGCGGTGAACATGGTGCGGCCGACCTTGCGCTCCACCGGGAAGCGCGCCAGCCAGAACGACATCAACAGCGCGCCCACCGCTGGCGCCGACCGCAACAGGCCCAGGCCCCAAGGGCCGGTGAGCAGGATATCCTTGGCGAACACTGGTAGCAGTGCGGTGGCGCCACCCAGCAGTACGGCGAACAGGTCGAGGGAAATCGCCCCGAGAATGTCTGGCCGGCTGCGGATGAAACGCACGCCTGCCAGTAGCGACTCCAGGCTGGCGCGACCGCGTTGCGGCACTTGCTGGCGCGAATCCAGGGTCAGCATAAGCAAGCAGGCAATGGCATACAGGGCCACGGTCGGGCCATACACCCAGGTACTGCCGAAGGCATACAGGAGCCCACCCACGGCCGGGGCGACGATGGTCGCCGCCTGGGTGGCCGAGGCTGAGGCCGCTACGGCCCGAGGAAACAGCCCGGGCGGCACCACATTGGGCAGCAGCGCCTGGGTGGCGGGCATTTCGAACGAGCGGGTGGCTCCGAGCAGGAAGGCGAGGGCGAAGATCAGTTCGCGGCTGACGTTGTCGGTGGCGCTGCCCAAGGCCAGCACCAGGGCGATCAACCCCTGCAGCGTCTGGCACAGGGCCGCGACCTTGCGCCGGTCATAGCGGTCGGCGACGTGCCCGGTGTGCAGCATGAACAGCACCCGCGGCGCGAATTCGACGAGGCCAACCAGGCCCAGGTCGAGCACATTGCCGGTCAATTGGTAGAGGTGCCAGCCAATAGCAACGGTAAGCATCTGAAAACCGCTGGCGGTGAACACCCGGGCCAGCCAGAAGGCAATGAAAGGGCGGTGATGGCGCAACAACTGCGGTGCGGAATCGGACATCGGAAACCTGTGGCCTCGGCGCAGTAGAGGGGGGCGGCAGATTATCATCTGTTTGTAACAAACGGTTACTGTTTGCCGTTGTCGACACGGTTTCTTCGGCTCTGGAAGGGCGTGGGGCAACCGGTCACGCGGCAAACAACCGCACCGCCTGCCGGGCCATTCGGGACTATGCTTGCTATCAATCGTTGATCTGGATCAATCGTTCCAGAAACAACGATTTGGCCAGTGGGCCGAAATCCCTGCGATCGAACAGAACAATTCCAACGTGCCGCACTCGACACTAACGCGGGGGCAGTGGGCGACGGGCCACGAGCCCGGAAGCCGGATTACCTGAAGAGGAAGCACCATGTTCGGAATAGAAGCCCTCGAGCTCGCCCGAATTCAGTTTGCCTTTACCGTGTCGTTCCACATCCTGTTCCCGGCCATCACCATTGGCCTTGCGAGTTACCTGGCGGTTCTCGAAGGCCTTTGGCTGAGGACCCATGAGCAGGTCTACCGTGACCTTTACCATTTCTGGTCGAAGATCTTCGCCGTCAACTTCGGTATGGGGGTGGTTTCCGGCCTGGTCATGGCCTACCAGTTCGGTACCAACTGGAGTCGTTTTTCCGACTTCGCCGGCGCTGTCACGGGCCCCCTGCTCACTTATGAGGTGCTGACCGCGTTCTTCCTCGAGGCGGGCTTCCTCGGCGTCATGCTGTTTGGCTGGAACCGCGTGGGCCGCGGCCTGCATTTCTTCTCCACCGTGATGGTGGCATTGGGTACGCTGGTGTCGACCTTCTGGATCCTGGCGTCCAACAGCTGGATGCAGACCCCGCAAGGCCACGAGATCATCGACGGTCGGGTCGTCCCGGTGGACTGGCTGGCGATCATCTTCAACCCGTCGTTCCCCTACCGCCTGATGCACATGGCCACCGCCGCGTTCGTTGCCACCGCCTTCTTCGTTGGCGCCTCGGCGGCCTGGCACCTGCTGCGCGGGCGCGATAACCCGGCGGTGCGCAAGATGCTGTCGATGGCCATGTGGATGGCGCTGATCGTCGCCCCCATCCAGGCTGTGATCGGTGATTTCCACGGGCTTAACACCCTCAAGCATCAGCCGGTGAAGATTGCCGCAATCGAAGGCCACTGGGAGAACGTTCCTGGCGAGCCGACCCCGCTGATCCTGTTCGGCATCCCGGACATGGAAGCCGAAACCACCCGCTTCAAGGTCGAAATCCCGGCGCTCGGTAGCCTGATCCTTACCCACAGCCTGGATAAGCAAGTGCCGGCGATGAAGGAGTTCCCGCCAGAAGACCGTCCCAATTCGACCATTGTCTTCTGGTCGTTCCGGGTCATGGTCGGGCTTGGCTTCCTGATGATCTTCGTTGGCCTGTGGAGCCTCTGGCTGCGCAAACGCGGCACCCTCTACACTTCACGCCCGTTCCTGTACCTGACACTGTGGATGGGCCCATCGGGCCTGATCGCCATTCTTGCCGGCTGGTTCACCACCGAGATCGGCCGCCAGCCGTGGGTGGTGTACGGCCTGATGCGTACCTCGGAGGGTGTCTCCAACCATAGCTACGCCCAGCTGGGCTTTACCCTGATTGCATTCGTGGTGGTGTACTTCGCGCTGTTCGGCACTGGCCTGGGCTACATGATGCGCCTTGTGCGCAAAGGGCCGAAAACGGGCGAGGGCGACGAGCACACCCCTGGCGGTCCCGGCCAGAAACGCACGCCGGCACGGCCGCTTTCCGCCGCCGATGAAGGCCGCAAGGCCACTGCCCCCAGCCTGAGCAAGGAGAACTGAGCCATGGGTATCGACCTTCCGCTGATCTGGGCCGTGATCATCATCTTCGGTGTCATGATGTACGTGGTGATGGACGGGTTCGATCTGGGCATCGGCATGCTCTTCCCCTTCGTCAAGGCTGAGCAGGACCGGGATGTGATGATGAACACCGTCGCCCCCGTATGGGACGGTAACGAAACCTGGCTGGTCCTGGGCGGCGCCGGTTTGTTCGGGGCCTTCCCGATGGCCTATTCGGTGGTGCTCGAAGCGCTTTATCTGCCGCTGATCCTCATGCTGATCGGCCTGATCTTCCGCGGAGTGGCCTTCGAGTTCCGTTTCAAGGCCAAGGACGACAAGCGCCACATCTGGGACAAGGCGTTCATCGGCGGTTCACTGGTGGCGACTTTCTTCCAGGGGGTCGCGTTGGGGGCATTCATCGAGGGCTTCAAGGTAGTGGACCGGCATTACGCCGGCGGCACGCTCGACTGGCTGACCCCGTTCAGCCTGTTCAGTGGCCTGGGCCTGATCGTCGCGTACACTTTGCTCGGGTGCACCTGGCTGATCATGAAGACCGAGGGGCCTCTGCAAGCGCAGATGCACAAGCTCGGCCGGCCGCTGGCCCTGGTGTTGCTGGTGGTGATCGGCATCGTCAGCTTGTGGACGCCGATCGCTTACCCACAGATTGCCGATCGCTGGTTCAGCATGCCCAACCTGATCTGGTTCATGCCGGTACCGCTTCTCGTGCTGGTAACGTTCTACGGTTTGTTCAAGGCAGTGGCGCGCAGTGCCAACTACACCCCGTTCCTGCTGACGTTGGTGCTGATCTTCCTTGGCTACAGCGGCCTGGGCATCAGCCTCTGGCCGTATATCATCCCGCCGTCGATCTCGATCTGGGATGCAGCTGCGCCGCCACAGAGCCAGGGCTTCATGCTGGTCGGCACATTGTTCATCCTGCCATTCATCCTGGGGTATACCTTCTGGAGCTATTACGTGTTCCGCGGCAAGGTCACCCACGAAGACGGCTATCACTAGGAGGGCCCATCATGGCTGGCAAACATGGCCTTGAAGAGAAGAAACCCCTGTGGCAACGCCTGGGCTGGTTGTTGCTGATCTGGGCTTTGAGCGTGGCCGCCCTGGGCGTGGCGGCCTATGTGATGCGGCTGTTCATGAGCGCGGCGGGGCTGACCACGCATTGAGGGCCGTGGGGCTGCACTGAGCAGCCCCCGCTTCACTTGCGGGCTTTGAGGATCACGAACTTCGGTGTCGCGGCCACCTGTTCAACTCCCCGGAACAGGCGCGCCAGCTTGCTGTGATAGCCCAAGTGGCGATTACCGACGATATACAACGCACCGCCGACCACCAATGCCTCACGCGCCTGCTGGAACATGCGCCAGGCAAGGAAGTCGCCCACCACCTGCTGTTGATGGAACGGCGGGTTGCACAGCACCACATCCAGCGATTGCTTTTCCACCCCCGCCAGGCCATCGCCTGCCACTACCGTCACCGCGCGATCGCCCAGCGCAGCCTGCCAGTTTTCCTGCGCCGACTGCACCGCCATGTACGATTCATCCACCAGTGTGTAGTGCGCCTGGGGGTTGGCCAGCGCGCTGGCGATGGCCAGCACGCCGTTGCCGCAACCCAGGTCGGCGACACGTGCATTGCCCAAGTCGTGTGGCAGGTGTGGGAGGAAGGCCCGCGTGCCGATGTCCAGGCCGTCGCGGCAGAATACGTTGGCATGGTTGAGCAGTTCGAGCGCAGGTGAGTCGAGGCGGTAGCGGGTCGGGTACGGGGAGCTGGCGGCAGGGCGCTGGGCGAAGGTGGCCGTCAGCAGGCGCGCTTTTTTTTGCGCCAGCGAAGCCTGTACCGGGCCGATGTACTTCTCCAGCAGATCACCCGCAGCCCGTGGCAAGTGTTTGATCATGGCCGCAGCGATGACCTGTGCGCCGGGCGCCAGGTGGCCTTGCAACCGGATCAGTTGCTCTTCGAGCAGTGCAAGTGTTTTCGGCACGCGCACCAGTACGCGATCGAAGTGCCCCTGCCAATGCTCGCTGGCGGGCACGAAAGGTACGCTGTCGAATGCCTTGCCGTTACGCGCGAGGTTTTTTTCCAGGGCCATGTGGGCCAGGTGCGAGTCACCGCTGCTGACCACCGGCACGTGGTCGACCAGGCTGGCGGCCAGCGCGCCGAAGCTGTCATTGAGTACCAGCACCCTGCTCCCGGCCGCCAGTTGCTGAGCGTGCAACTGCTCGAGCAGGTATTCATCGGCGGCGTCAAAGGCCTGCAACGGGTCGTTGGCCTGGTCCGGCTGGCGGATCAGGTCGAGTTCGGCGTAGGGTGTGATCAACAGGGGCATGGCATCAGGCTCGGGCACGGGTCGCCCGTCACAGATCGTCACGGGCTTCGGTACGCGATTCTACAGGGCTTTGCCTCTGGTCGCAGGCCGGGTTATTGATCGATCAGGCCTCGCATCACGGCAATGGCGACGGCGCCTGCCTTGTTGGAAGCATTGGTCTTGGTAATCACGCTGCGGATATGGAAGTTCACTGTGCTTTGCGACAGTGACAGAATGCAGGCGACGTCGGCGGCGGTCTTGCCGGCGGCCGACCATTTCAGCACCTCGAGTTCCCGATCGCTCATCTTCAGCGGCGAACTCAACTTGGCCAGGTGATGCTCACAAATGGTGTCGTGCAGCGTATGGCACAGCCATTGTACTTGGCCGGCCTTGTCGTACAGCTCGTGGGTGTCGATCTTGCCACAGGGCCGTGCCACGCTGACTTGGGTCTCGTTGTGCCTGAGGTCATGCAGCGATTGTGTCCAGCCGTGGCGCAGGCCATGTTTGCAGGCCTGCTCACGAAAATCCGGCGCTTCGCGATACAACTCATCGGTCCACAGTACCGGCCCGGTCGACGTGTGACTCAATGCTGCTGCCGAGTCCTGCTTGTAGAACTCGTCGCGTTGATAACGCTCGATCCAGGCAAGCGGGTAGTTACTGTACAGGTAGAGCCTGGGTGCCTGGGCTGCAAGCTGAATGCGAAGCTTGAGCCCCATGAACTCCATGCCCAGGTCCTGTGCCAGGTGAACCGCGAGGTCGAACACCTTTTGCGGGGTACTTTCGTTGACCAAGCGGTCTAAATGCTCGTGATTCCAGTGAGGCATCAACCCTCTCCCTTGCGTCCAGAGGACCCAATCCGTTTGCATACCGGTGGGATTGTAGGAAAAGACCGAGCGTTTTGTTGGGATTTTTTTGTTAAGAATGTCTCATCATTCCAGGACAGCAGCCAGGCCGTGGCCTGTGACCCTACAATCGAACGGTTTTTATCCTGGCCGCTTTGCGCGACACTGTGCGCACGCTATTCACGGAGCCCGTCATGACCGCCAGTGCCGAAAAGTTTACCCGCCAGACCTTGCTGGACGTCCAGCCACTGACGCCTGGCCTGTTCAGCCTGCGGGTGACTCGCGATCCGGGGTTTCGCTTTCGGGCCGGGCAATTCGCCCGGCTTGGCGTGACCAAGGCCGATGGCAGCGTGGTCTGGCGTGCTTACTCGATGGTCAGTGCGCCGCATGACGAGTATTTAGACTTCTTCTCCATCGTGGTCCCGGGCGGGGAGTTCACCAGCGAGCTCAGCCGCCTTGGCGAGGGTGATTCACTGCTGATCGACCGCCAGGCATTTGGCTACCTGACCCTTGATCGCTTCGTCGGTGGCCGTGACCTGTGGCTGTTGGCGACCGGTACCGGCATTGCGCCGTTCATGTCGATCCTGCAGGACTTCGAGGCCTGGGAGCGTTTCGACAACATCAAACTGGTGTATTCGGTACGCGAGGCCAAGGAGCTGGCCTATGTGGATGAGATTGCCGGGCTTGAACAGCGTGATTACCTGGCAGAGTTTGCAGGCAAGCTGCAATTCATTCCCGTGGTTACCCGTGAGCAGTATCCGGGTGCGCTGAATGCACGTATCACCACGCTGATCGAGAATGGCGAGCTGGAAAAGGCGGCGGGGCTGGAACTGTCGCCTGAGCACTCACGGATCATGCTTTGCGGCAACCCGCAAATGATCGATGAGACCCGCAAGGTGCTCAAGGCGCGTGACCTGCAGTTGAGCCTGAGCAAGCGGCCTGGGCAGGTGGCGGTGGAGAACTACTGGTAGCTGCAAGCTGCAAGCTACAAGTGCTGCCCTTGAGCGGCTTTTCTCTTGCAGCTTGCAGCTTGCCGCGTTTCAAGGCAGGCGATTCTGGTTCTGCGACTTGAGCAGGTCACGAATCTCGGTCAGCAGCGTTTCCTGAGGGGTCGGGGTCGGCGGGGCGCTTGGCGCAACGGCCTCTTCGCGTTTCAGGCGGTTGATCGCCTTGACACCCATGAAGATGGCGAAGGCCACGATTACGAAGTCGATCACGGTCTGGATGAACTTG
Source organism: Pseudomonas sp. M2 (assembly GCF_015751845.1). Classification (NCBI taxonomy): domain Bacteria; kingdom Pseudomonadati; phylum Pseudomonadota; class Gammaproteobacteria; order Pseudomonadales; family Pseudomonadaceae; genus Pseudomonas; species Pseudomonas sp. M2. Next base: position 1,547,930 of record NZ_JADOUD010000001.1, on the reverse strand, counting down.
CCGTAGGCCAGCACCACGGCCGGTATATCGCCCTCAGCCGCCTTCAAGGTAATGGCCAGGTCACTGAAGTCCACGCCTCCGATCAATATCCCCAGTGGCGGCATGATGATATCGCCGACGAATGAGGAGACTATCTTGCCGAATGCAGCGCCGATAATGATACCGACTGCCATGTCGACGACATTGCCCTTGACCGCGAAGGCCTTGAACTCACTGATCATTCCCATGTTCGATTCCCTTGTGACAAATGGTGATGTTTACGCAGTGTAAGCCACTGCATCGCTTCATGCGTGCCGTTCACGGGTAGTGACTGCGCTTGGAACGAATAGTTTTGTCGCATGCCGACGCGCTCGAGACACGTCTGCGTCGGCTATCATGGCGATTTTTTCCAGGAGACCCTGCCCATGGCCAAGGCCAAGCGCTTGTATGGCTGCACCGAGTGCGGCGCTACCTTTCCCAAATGGGCCGGCCAGTGTGGCGAATGCGGGGCGTGGAACACCCTGGTCGAAACCATGATCGAGAGCGGCGGTGCGGCGGCACCCAGCGGTCGCGCCGGCTGGACCGGGCAACAGGCGCAGATCAAGACCCTGGCCGAAGTCAGCGTCGAGGAAATTCCGCGGTTCACCACCAGCAGCACCGAACTCGATCGCGTGCTGGGCGGCGGCCTGGTCGACGGCTCGGTGGTGTTGATCGGTGGTGATCCGGGCATCGGCAAATCGACCATTCTGCTGCAGACCTTGTGCAATATCGCCGTGGGCATGCCGGCGCTGTATGTCACCGGCGAAGAGTCGCAGCAGCAGGTGGCCATGCGCTCACGCCGCCTGGGGCTGCCCCAGGACCAGCTCAAAGTGATGACCGAGACCTGTATCGAAACGATCATTGCCACCGCGCGCCAGGAAAAGCCCCGGGTCATGGTCATCGATTCGATCCAGACCATCTTCACCGAGCAATTGCAATCAGCGCCCGGCGGTGTCGCCCAGGTGCGCGAAAGTGCGGCATTGCTGGTGCGCTATGCCAAGCAGAGTGGCACGGCGATCTTCCTGGTCGGCCATGTCACCAAGGAAGGCTCGCTGGCAGGCCCGCGGGTGCTGGAGCACATGGTCGACACCGTGTTGTATTTCGAGGGAGAGTCCGATGGCCGCTTGCGCTTGCTGCGCGCGGTGAAGAACCGCTTCGGTGCGGTCAATGAACTGGGGGTCTTCGGTATGACCGACCGTGGGCTCAAAGAGGTTTCCAACCCATCGGCGATCTTCCTCAACCGGGCTCAGGAAGAAGTACCGGGGAGCGTGGTCATGGCCACATGGGAAGGTACCCGGCCGATGCTGGTAGAGGTACAAGCGCTGGTCGATGACAGCCACCTGGCCAACCCGCGACGTGTCACCCTGGGCCTGGACCAGAACCGTTTGGCCATGTTGCTGGCGGTGCTGCACCGCCATGGTGGTATTCCCACCCATGACCAAGACGTGTTTCTCAATGTCGTCGGTGGGGTGAAGGTCCTTGAAACCGCGTCGGATCTGGCCTTGTTGGCTGCGGTGATGTCCAGCCTGCGCAACCGGCCGTTGGCCCATGGGCTGCTGGTATTTGGCGAGATTGGTTTGTCGGGCGAGGTACGGCCGGTTCCCAGTGGCCAGGAACGCCTCAAAGAAGCGGCAAAACATGGCTTCAAGCGGGCCATCGTGCCCAAGGGCAACGCACCGAAGGAATCACCGGCGGGGTTGCAGGTGATCGCCGTAACCCGGCTGGAACAGGCTCTGGACGCCTTGTTCGAATAAGCCGCTGGTTGTGCAGGCAATCGGCCGGTGCAGGCAACAAAAAAGGGAGCCGACGATGCGCATCGGCTCCCCCTGGGTCACCGCTCAGTCAGCGGTCAGTGCTCGGCTACCGGCGTTCGCCTGGGCGCCGTATTACCATGCTCGTCCAGCTCCAGGACCGGCACTTCATTGCCCTCGGCGTCGAACAGCTTGCCTTCCTTGAAGTAATCGCCATCACGCAGTGCAGAGATGTCCGAGTACTGGATGGTGCGCTCGTAGCCTGCCGCGAACACTGACTGCTGGTCCGAATTGCCTGCCGTGAAATGGTTGAAGATCAGGTTGAGCACGATGGCCATGATCGCTGCCGAGCTGATGCCGGAGTGGAAGATGGTCTCGAACCAGTTCGGGAAGTGGTGGTAGAAGTTCGGCGCGGCAATCGGAATCATGCCAAAGCCCAGCGAGGCGGCGACGATGATCAGGTTGACGTTGTTCTTGTAGTTGACCTTGGACAGGGTGCGGATACCGCTGGCAGCCACAGTGCCGAACAGCACGATGCCTGCGCCGCCCAGTACCGGGGTTGGCACTGCTGCAATCACCCGGCCCATCACCGGCAGCAGGCCCAGCACTACCAGGATCACACCACCGGTGGCCACCACGTAGCGGCTCTTGACCCCGGTCACGGCCACCAGGCCTACGTTCTGCGCAAAGGCGCTCTGGGTGAAAGAGCCGAATACCGGTGCCAGGATGCTCGAAGCCATGTCGGCGCGCAGGCCATTGCCCAGGCGCTTGGAGTCGACCTTGGTATCGATGATCTCACCCACGGCCAGTATGTCGGCCGAGGTTTCCACCAGGGTCACCATGATCACGATGCACATCGACAGGATCGCCGCGATGTGGAAGGTCGGCATACCGAAGTGGAACGGGGTGGGGAAGGCGAACATCGGGCCTTCGGCCACCTTGCTGAAGTCGGTCATGCCCAGCGCCCAGGCGATCAGGGTGCCGAAGACCATGGCCAGCAGGATCGACAGGCGCGAAATGGTCGCGCTGCCCAGTTTGCTCAGCAGCAGCACGATGGCGAACGTCAGCGCTGCCAGGCCGATGTTGGCCATGCTGCCGAATTCCGGCGAAGCACTGTTGCCGCCCATCACCCAGCGTGCGGCCACCGGCATCAAGGTCAGGCCGATGGTGGTGATGACGATACCGGTGACCAGAGGCGGGAAGAACTTGGTGATGCGCGAGAACACCGGGGTGATCAGAAAGCCGATCAGCGATGCCGCCATGACTGCGCCCAGCACGCCTGGCAAGCCGCCACCGTCCTGGCTGCTGAGAATCGCCCCCATGGTTGCCACGCCTGCGAACGACACGCCCTGCACCAACGGCAACTGGCATCCGAAGAAGGGCAGGCCGAGCGTTTGCAGCAGCGTGGCCAGGCCACCGGCAAACAGCGAGGCCGCGATCAGCATGCCGATCTCGGCACCATTGAGGCCCGCAGCCTGCCCCAGGATCAGGGGTACTGCGACGATCCCTCCATACATGGTCAGCACATGCTGAAGGCCATAGGCCAAGTTGGCTCCAAGGCCGAGGTTTTCGTCCTCGGGGCGCTTGGCGGGAGACGTGCTAGGGGACGTAGTCATTGAGCAGGCTCACTGTTTATTGTTGTGCCGCTACTGTAGACACTTCCTACAAATGATTGCTACAAGAATTGTATACAATATTTTGATTGGAGCGCGAACAAGCAGGCTTGCAGGGTGTGCAAGAACGCAATGCAGATCGCGTACCAACTCATTGAATACGGTGTTAGAGGGGTGTGTACAACGTTGCGATACCCAGGTTGAAAGCTGTCTGGGTAGACAAGAAACACAAGTTGGGAAAGCTATTAGCTAGCTAAGAGATCCCATTATTCGATGAGTTGTCGCAGCTCGCGCATCATTTCGGTGCTGTCGGCCACGTTCAATTCCACAAGACGGTGCAAATGGCTCATCGAATCGATGTCGATGTAGAGGCAGATGAACCCCAGCCGCTTCGCCTCTTCATGGCGTAGTTCCACCTGCATCTGCACATGGGTGTGCGGGTCCAGTTGGATGATCGCATCGAAATCCTGAGTGAGGTCGGCGTTCCACGGCTCAGGGCGCTCGATCAGCAGGCCCTTGAGCGACAGATCCAGGAGTTTGACCGGCCAGCGGCGATCGCCCTGGCGCAGTTCGGTGGGGGCGTCGAAGTCAATGCGCTGGAAGCGCCGGCGATCGTCGGAAGGAGTGGTCATGGCGGGCCCTCGTCAGTAGCACTGACTATAGACCAGCCACGGGCACTCCTGCCGGATGACAGGTGACACGGGGGACATATGGCCGAGTCACCCGGCGCCACCGTTAGCTGGTGACGAAATCGAGGTCGACCACCTGATAGAAGGCCTTGTCGGTCTCGGCTATTTCCCATACGCCCAGCAGTACGTGATAGCCCTGGCGTTCAGGTAGCTCCAAGGTATGCGTGGTGGGTTGTGCCGGCCACATCTGCTCGTCGGTGAAGCCCCAGTAAGGCTGAAGTTCATTGAGGAATGTGGCGAACGGCTGCGGTTCGAACTGGGCACGGGTCAGCGGCTCCCCGGCTTTCAGATGATCGACGCACGATTTCAGCGTGTGCAGATTCGTCAATCGCGTGTCGTCCAAGGGCAATCGGATTGCCTGATCATTGAAAGCGCGTGCCCCTTTCATGCACAACTGGCAAAAATGGCAGGCCCGCCAGGGCGCGTGTTGCTTCCCAGGCATGAGGTTGTACGGGTAGCGGCGTTCTAGAGCCTGTGCTCGCCACCGGCTGTATGCCAATTCGGGATGGTAAACCCTTCAAGCAAGCCCTAGACTCAAGGGGCTGTCTATTCCAACCACTTAGCTGGAAGCATGCCATGAACAACAATAACAGCCTGCTACGCCACATCCCGTGGCTGGCGCTGGCGGTCATAGGGGCTTGTGCGCTGGGTGTGGTCGCCCTGCGTCGAGGCGAGGCGATCAATGCCTTGTGGATCGTGGTCGCGGCAGTGGCCATCTACCTGGTCGCCTACCGTTACTACAGCCTGTTCATCGCCACCAAGGTGATGCAACTCGACCCTCGCCGAGCCACCCCTGCGGTGCTCAACAACGATGGCCTGGACTACGTCCCGACCAACAAACACATTCTTTTCGGTCACCACTTCGCCGCCATCGCTGGCGCCGGCCCCCTGGTCGGTCCCGTGCTTGCGGCGCAAATGGGCTACCTGCCTGGCACGCTCTGGCTGATCGCCGGCGTGGTGCTGGCCGGCGCGGTCCAGGACTTCATGGTCCTGTTCCTGTCTACCCGCCGCAACGGCCGCTCGCTGGGCGACATGGTGCGCGAGGAGATGGGGCGCATCCCTGGCACCATCGCCCTGTTCGGCTGCTTCCTGATCATGATCATCATCCTGGCGGTGCTGGCGCTGATCGTGGTCAAGGCCCTGGCTGAAAGCCCATGGGGCATGTTCACGGTGATGGCGACCATCCCGATCGCGATGTTCATGGGCATCTACATGCGCTACATCCGCCCGGGCCGTATCGGCGAGATCTCGGTCGTCGGCGTGGTACTGCTGCTGGCGTCGATCTGGCTGGGGGGCCAGATTGCCGCGGATCCGGTCTGGGGCCCGGCGTTCACCTTCACCGGCGTGCAGATCACCTGGATGCTGGTGGGTTATGGCTTCGTCGCTGCCGTGCTGCCAGTGTGGCTGGTGCTGGCGCCGCGTGACTACCTGTCGACCTTCCTCAAGATCGGCACCATCGTCGGCCTTGCCATCGGTATCCTGATCATCGCGCCAGAGCTGAAAATGCCTGCGCTGACCCAGTTCACCGACGGTACAGGCCCGGTGTGGAAGGGCACACTGTTCCCGTTCCTGTTCATCACCATCGCCTGTGGTGCGGTGTCCGGCTTCCACGCGCTGATTTCCTCGGGAACCACGCCGAAGCTGCTGGACAACGAAACCAACGCCCGCTACATCGGCTACGGCGGCATGCTGATGGAATCGTTCGTCGCCATCATGGCGATGGTCGCCGCCTCGGTCATCGAGCCAGGCGTTTATTTCGCCATGAACAGCCCGCCCGCAGTGGTCGGGGCCGACGTCGTGTCGGTGGCGCAGACGGTCAGCAGCTGGGGCTTCCTGATCACCCCCGAGCAGCTTGAGGCCGTGGCCCGCGACATCGGCGAGCACACCATCCTGGCCCGTGCCGGCGGTGCGCCGACGCTGGCGGTGGGTATTGCGCAGATCCTGCACCAGGTACTGCCGGGTGAAAACACCATGGCCTTCTGGTACCACTTCGCGATCCTGTTCGAAGCGCTGTTCATCCTGACCGCAGTGGACGCCGGTACCCGTGCCGGCCGCTTCATGCTACAGGACCTGCTGGGCAGCTTCGTGCCGGCGCTCAAGCGTACCGAGTCGTGGACGGCCAACCTGATCGGCACGGCTGGCTGCGTGGCCCTTTGGGGTTACCTGCTGTATCAGGGCGTGATCGACCCGCTGGGTGGCATCAACACCCTGTGGCCGCTGTTCGGCATCTCCAACCAGATGCTGGCCGGTATCGCCCTGATGCTGGGCACGGTGGTATTGATCAAGATGAAGCGCCAGCGCTACATGTGGGTCACCTTGCTGCCAGCGGTGTGGCTGCTGATTTGCACCACCACTGCCGGGCTGATCAAACTGTTCGACCCGAACCCTGCGGTTGGCTTCCTGGCCCTGGCCGAGAAGTACAGCACCGCCCTGGACGCCGGCCAGGTGCTGGCCCCGGCCAAGGATATCGGGCAGATGCAGCACGTGATCTACAACGCCTACACCAACGCCGGGCTCACCGTGTTGTTCCTGATTGTGGTGTTCAGCGTGTTGTTCTTTGCCGTCAAGGTCGGCTACGCCGCCCTCGGCCGCAAGGAACGCACCGACAAGGAAACCCCGTTCCAGGCACTGCCTGACGCTTGAGAGGAATGCTGCGATGTTCAACGACCTGGGTCGGCTGGGTAAATACCTGGGGCAGGCAGCCCGCCTGATGGTCGGCATGCCCGACTACGACAACTATGTCGAGCACATGCAGACCAAGCACCCGGACAAGCCGGTGATGAGCTACGAGGCGTTCTTCCGGGAACGCCAGGAAGCCCGCTACGGTGGCAAGTCCGGCCCCAAGTGCTGCTGATTCGGCACACTGCGTGAACCTGTGGGAGCCTGTGGGCTCCCACAGTCATTTTCAGCTTCAGGAGATTTCTGCGTGCAGACGCCAATTCCCGTAACCGTGCTCACCGGTTTTCTCGGTGCTGGCAAGACCACTTTGCTCAAGCACATGCTAAAAGCCGAGCACGGCCTTAAAATCGCCGTGATCGAGAACGAGTTCAGCGAGGCAGGCATCGACAGCCAGCTGTTGGGCGACGAGCCGGTGCAGGTCATGACCCTGGCCAACGGCTGTGTATGCTGCAGCATTCATGGCGACCTGACCCGTGCCCTGTTCCTGCTGCTCGAGCGCCTGGACGCCGGGGAGATCGCTTTCGATCGCCTGGTGATCGAATGCACTGGCCTGGCCGACCCCGCGCCGGTGGCGCAGACCTTCTTCGTCGAAGAGCAATTGCGCGACCGCTATATCCTCGATGGCATCATTACCCTGGTCGATGCGGCCCATGCCGAGCTGCATCTGGCCCAAACCATCGCGCAGGCCCAGGTGGGCTTTGCCGACCGCCTGTTGCTGAGCAAGACCGACCTGGTCGAGCCGGCGGCGGTGGACGCCTTGCGCGAGCGCCTGGCGCGTATCAATGGCCGTGCGGCGTTGCGCGTGGTCGAGCACGGCCGTATCGACCTGGCCGAACTGCTCGACGTGCGCGGGTTCAACCTCAACCCGGATCTGGGCGCCAACCTCAAGCCAACCCTGCGCCCGGCGTTCAAACCCGCCACACCTGATCGTATCTCGACCCTGGTGTTGCGTACCGAGGTCCCCCTGGACATCGACCGCCTCAGCGACTTCATGAACGAATTGCTCGAGACTCACGGCAAGCAACTGCTGCGCTATAAAGGTGTGCTCAACATTGCCGGAGAAGACCGTCGCCTGGTGTTCCAGGGCGTGCTCAAGCTCTATGGTTTCGATTGGGACGCCGAGTGGGCCGAAGGCGAAACGCGCGAAAGCGTGATGGTGTTCATTGCCGATGAACTGCCTGAGGCGAAGATTCGGGCGGGTTTCGAAGCGTTGGCTGCGGGCTGAACCGGGCAGGCGTCTGCACGGCGAACCACTGCGGCCATGAACTGCGGTGACGCGTTTGTACCTCGATGCAGGGGATCAGCCGTTCGGTGAGCACGGCGGTCTGTTGCACGGCTTTGGCGGTGCGGTAATTGACGCTGTGGATGCACTCGCGGTCGCCGAACTCACAGCGGTTCAGCGCAGTACCGCCACAGGGGCCGTTGGCCAGGCCCTTGGGGCAGGTTTCGGGGCAGATGTACAAGGTGTCTTCCAGGCGGCACCGGCCACAGGTGTCGCAGCCCAGCAGCGGGCGCTTCACGCTGCGCTCCAGCCCGTGCAGCCAGCGGGCGCCGCTGTCGCTGGCCCACAGCGGCTGGCGCACGGCCCAGCCAAAGGTCTTGCTCAGCCAGTTGTTACGGCTGAACAACAGGGCGTGAAACCCATGCAGCAGGTGATAACGCAGTTTCTCCCTGGCGGTTGCGCTGACCCTCGACTGGCCTTGGCGCCAGTCTGCTTGTGGTGGGTGAAAGGTCACCGCCGGCAGGCCTGGCATCTGCCAGCTGCCGGCCCAGGCCGTTGTCCACTGTTCCTGTGAATGGACACGTGCTTGCCAGTCCTCGATGCGCGCCTCCAGGGCGAGCAGTTGCTTGAGTTCGTGAACACCTGAAAGGTGCACCCCGGCATACCCCATCAACTTTACGCCAATGATCTGCAGGGCCAGGCGATCAAGGCCGCGTGCCTGGGCATAGGCTTTGGATACGCCCGCTTCGGCCTCAAGCATGTCGCGCATCGACGGCGATACGGTAACGCCGGCGACATGCTCGAGCATCGCTGCACGGCCATGGCTCAGGCTCATCAGGCAGGCCAGTAGGGGCTTGGGTTCGGCCTGACGCCCCATCCACTGCATGGCCTCCAGATGCTTGCTGGCATCGAAGCCCAATTGCAGGGTGAGGAAATCGGCGCCCGCAGCGAGCTTCTTCTCTGCCTTGAAATACTGCGCACCGCCTTCCTCCTCGCGGTATTTGAATGGGTTGAGTGCAGCCCCCAGCAGCCAGTGGGGGCAGGCCTTGCGAGCAAGTTGCAGTGCGGCGACCGATTCCAGATAGCGCACCGGGCGCTCGCCTGGCTGGTGGCCTGGCAGGCGATCGCCGGTCAGTAGCAGCAATTGGTCGAGGCCGGCGGCGTCCATTCTTTTCAGCTGCGCGAGCAGATCATGGCGTTCACGGTCCTTGCCGGAAAAGTGGGGCAGGGCAGGGACGGGTTTACTGAAGCTGGACAGGGCGTCCAATGGTGAGAGGTCCAGCGGGCTGCCGACACGGTCGCCGATGGCTACGGTCATTGGCCAGCCGCACAAGTGCCCACGGGCCATGATCGCCTCCATCGCAGCGAAGCGTTCGGCCGACGGCTTGGGCACGAACTCCATGACGCAGACGAAGGTTTTTTCGCGCAGCGCCGATTTCAGCAGGCTCATGGCAATGGGGCACCTGGATTGTTCAGTGAGGCATTGTGCGACGCGTCTTGGGCGCAGGCTTGTCTGCGAGCGTACCAGGCTGCTCTGAACAAGACGTGCCCGGCCTATTCATCATGAAAGAATCTTGACTTCATCACAAATTAAATGAGTTTGTCTCATTGTGTGGCGGGCCGGAAAATCCCCCTCATTATTTTTTGCATTCTGAGGGACAAGAGATGGCACTGGCACATAACCTGGGTTTTCCGCGTATCGGCCGCGACCGCGAACTGAAAAAAGCCCAGGAAGCCTTCTGGAAAGGTGAGTTGGACGAAGCCGGCCTGCGCAAGGTTGGCCGCGACTTGCGCGCGGCGCACTGGCAAGCCCAGAAGGATGCTGGCATCGAGCTGTTGCCCGTCGGCGATTTCGCCTGGTACGACCAGGTACTGACGCACTCGCTGACCTTCGGCGTCATCCCCGAGCGTTTCCGAGGCCATGACGGTGCCAAGCCCACCCTGCAAACCCTGTTCGCCATGGCCCGTGGCGTGGCGACCGAGCGCAGTGCCAACTGCTGCGGCGCTGCCCACGCCCAGGAAATGACCAAGTGGTTCGACACCAACTACCACTACCTGGTACCTGAGTTTACCGTCGATCAGCAATTCGCCCTGAGCTGGGAGCAGCTGTTCGAGGAAGTGGACGAAGCCACGGCATTGGGCCATGCCGCCAAACCGGTGGTGATCGGCCCGCTGACCTACCTGTGGCTGGGCAAAACCAAAGGTGGCGACTTCGACAAGCTGGAGCTGCTCGACCGCTTGCTGCCGGTGTATGACGAAATCCTCAATCGCTTGGCTGGTCAGGGTGTGGAGTGGGTGCAGATCGACGAGCCGATCCTGGTACTCGATCTGCCGCAGGAATGGAAAAACGCCTATGAGCGTGTCTACAACATCCTCCAGCGCGCCCCTTTGAAAAAACTGGTGGCCACCTATTTCGGCGGCCTGGAAGAAAACCTCGGCCTTGCCGCCAACCTGCCCGTCGACGGCCTGCATATCGACCTGGTGCGGGCGCCGGAGCAGTACCCGACCATCCTCGACCGCCTGCCGGCCTACAAGATACTGTCGCTGGGCCTGGTCAACGGCCGCAATGTCTGGGCCTGCGACCTGGAAAATGCCGTTGATGTACTGCGTCACGCTGCCGAGCGTCTGGGTGACCGCCTGTGGGTCGCACCATCCTGTTCGCTGTTGCACAGCCCGGTGGACCTGAGCCGTGAAGACCAGCTCGACACCGAGCTGAAAAGCTGGCTGGCCTTCGCCGTGCAGAAATGCCAGGAAGTCGCCGTGCTGGCCAAGGCCATCAATCAGCCGGACGCTGCCGAAGTTGCCGCCGCACTGGCGCGTAGCCGCGCCATCGAGGCTGGCCGCGCCAGCTCGCCGCGTATCCACAAGCCTGCCGTACAGGCGCGTGTCGACGCGATAAAGCCTGGCGACAGCCAGCGCCTGTCGGCGTTCGGCCAGCGCATTGCCAAGCAGCGAGCCGGGCTGAACCTGCCTGCCTATCCGACCACCACCATCGGCTCTTTCCCACAGACCCCTGCCATACGCCTGGCACGCCAGGCGTTTAAACAGGGCAAGTTGACCGAAGCCGATTACGTCGAAGCCATGCACAGTGAAATTCGCCATGCCGTACAGATCCAGGAAAACCTGGGCCTGGACGTACTGGTGCACGGCGAGGCCGAGCGCAACGACATGGTGGAATACTTTGCCGAGCAACTCGACGGTTACTTGTTCACCCGTTTTGGCTGGGTGCAGAGCTATGGTTCGCGGTGCGTGAAGCCGGCGGTGATCTACGGTGACCTGAGCCGGCCTGAGGCAATGACCGTGGCCTGGACCCGCTATGCACAAGGGCTGACCGGCAAAGTGATGAAGGGCATGCTGACCGGCCCGGTGACCATGCTGATGTGGTCGTTCCCGCGTGAGGATGTCAGCCGCGAAGCCCAGGCCCGTCAACTGGCGCTGGCGATTCGCGATGAAGTGCTCGACCTTGAGGCAGCTGATATCAAGATCGTGCAGATCGACGAGGCCGCCTTCCGCGAAGGCCTGCCGCTGCGTCGCAGTGCCTGGCCGGCTTACCTCGAGTGGGCCACCGAAGCCTTCCGCCTGTGCGCTTCGGGCGTTCGTGACGAAACACAGATCCACACCCACATGTGCTACAGCGAATTCAATGATGTGATCGAGTCGATCGCTGCGATGGACGCCGACGTCATCACCATCGAGACATCGCGTTCTGACATGGAATTGCTGGAGGCGTTCGAGAAGTTCGACTACCCCAACGAGATCGGCCCAGGTGTGTATGACATTCACTCGCCACGGGTACCGACCAGAGAGGAGATGGTCAAGTTGCTGCGCAAGGCGGCTTTGCGTATTCCGGCCGAGCGTCTGTGGGTCAACCCGGATTGCGGATTGAAAACCCGTGCCTGGCCTGAGACCGAGGCGGCGTTGGTGAACATGGTGGCGGCGGCTCGTGAGTTGCGCGCCACAGCCTGAGCATTTGCTGCTTGTACTGCCCTCATCGCCGGCTTGCCGGCGATGAGGGCAGTGCTGTCTGCCTTAAACCAGGATCAACGCTCGATCGCCAAAGCGACACCCTGGCCCCCGCCGATGCACAGCGTGGCCAACCCCTTCTTGGCGTCGCGCTTGATCATTTCGTGCAGCAAGGTCACCAGCACCCGGCACCCCGAAGCACCGATCGGGTGCCCAAGGGCAATTGCCCCGCCGTTGACGTTGACCCGCGCGGCATCCCACTCCAGCGCCTTGCCCACCGCCAGCGCCTGTGCGGCAAAGGCCTCGTTGGCTTCGATCAGGTCAAGCTCGCCCAATTGCCAGCCGGCCTTGTCCAGGCAACGCTGGGTGGCCGACACCGGGCCAATGCCCATGATTGCCGGGTCCACCCCCGCACTGGCGTAGCCGGCAATTTTGGCCAGTACCGGCAGGCCAAGGGCCTTGGCCTTGCCCGCACTCATCAGCAGCACCGCAGCGGCGCCGTCGTTGAGGCTGGAGGCGTTGCCAGCGGTGACGCTGCCGTCTTTCTTGAAGGCCGGGCGCAGCTTGGCCAAGGAATCAGCGGTGGTGTCCGGGCGTGGCTGCTCGTCACGGTCAAAGACCTTGGGGTCACCTTTTTTCTGCGGCATCACAATGGGCGTGATCTCGTCCTTGAAGCGGCCGGCATCGATGGCGGTCACGGCCTTGCGTTGCGATTGGGCAGCGAACGCATCCTGCTGTTCACGGCTGATGCTGTACTTCTCCACCAGGTTCTCGGCCGTAATGCCCATGTGGTAGTCGTTGAAGGCATCCCACAGGCCGTCGGTGATCATGCTGTCGACCAACTGGCCGTGGCCCATGCGCTGCCCGGTTCGCGCCGAAGGCATCACGTAGGGGGCCAGGCTCATGTTCTCCTGGCCTCCGGCGATCACCACCTCGGCATCACCGCAACGGATGGCCTGGGCCGCCAGGTGCAGGGCCTTGAGGCCAGAACCGCAGACTTTGTTCAGGGTCAGCGCCGGCACACTGTAGGGCAGGCCGGCCTTGATCGCGGCCTGGCGGGCAGGGTTCTGCCCGGCGCCGGCGGTGAGTACCTGGCCGAGAATCACCTCATCGACCTGTGCCGGGTCCAGCCCGGTCTGCTCCAGCAGGCGCTTGATCACGGCAGCGCCCAGGTCTACCGCGGGCACGTTGGCCAGGGCACCCTGGAAGCTGCCGATGGCGGTTCGGGTTGCGGCGACGATGACCACGTCGTTCATGTTGTTGTTCTCCGTGTGCAGGTGGGCGCCAAGCGGGCGCAGTGCCACCAGCTTCGGCGGGTTTGGCTCATTTGTTAAGTTTGTTTTTCTTTGCCATTGATGTGAAAAACCAATCAATGGCTCCTGGGCTGGTGTCCGGTCTTTGCTCTTAACCACCGGATCTTGCCGGCGACAGAGTGTTCATCGGGAGGCGCATCGTTTTGCATCCCTTTGATCACCCCGTAATATGTGTCGGATAACCTGTGGGGGTAGTCTCACCCTCTGATCAATCGGAATCGCCCAAGGCGGCGCTTCCCTGCATAAACCTGACGAGGTACAGACATTGGCCATCATTCATCCTAAGGTTCGCGGTTTCATCTGCACCACGACTCACCCCAAGGGCTGCGAGCTGAACGTCCGTGACCAGATCGAAGCCACCCGCAAGCTGGGCGTGCGCGAGGATGGCCCGAAGAAGGTCCTGGTCATTGGTGCATCCAGCGGCTACGGCCTGGCGGCACGCATTACCGCAGCCTTCGGCTTCAAGGCCGATACCCTGGGCGTGTTCTTCGAAAAGCCAGGCACCGAGACCAAGGCTGGCACTGCCGGCTGGTACAACGCTGCTGCCTTCGACAAGTTCGCCAAGGCCGAGGGCCTGTACAGCAAGTCGATCAACGGTGACGCTTTCTCCGATGAAGCCCGTGCCAAGGTCATCGAGCTGATCAAGAACGAAATGGGCGGTCAGGTCGACCTGGTCATCTACTCCCTGGCCTCGCCGGTGCGCAAGCTGCCGCAGACCGGTGAAGTGATCCGTTCCGCGCTCAAGCCGATCGGCCAGCCGTACAAGTCGACCGCCATCGACACCAACAAGGACACCATCATCGAGGCCAGCATCGAGCCGGCCACCGAGCAGGAAATCGCTGACACCGTCACCGTCATGGGCGGCCAGGACTGGGAACTGTGGATCGACGCCCTGAACGCCGCTGGCGTGCTCGCGCCACAGGCTCGCACCGTGGCCTTCAGCTACATCGGTAGCGACATCACCTGGCCGATCTACTGGCACGGCGCCCTGGGCAAGGCCAAGCAGGACCTGGACGAAACCGCCCAGCGTCTGGCCGGTAAGGTCGGTGGCAGCGCCAACGTGGCCGTGCTCAAGTCGGTGGTCACCCAGGCCAGTTCGGCCATTCCGGTGATGCCGCTGTACCTGTCGATGGTCTTCAAGATCATGCAGGAGAAGGGCGTTCACGAAGGTACCCAGGACCAGCTGGACCGCATGTTCCGTGACCGCATGTACCGTGCTGACGGCGCCCCGGCGGAGCTGGACGAGAAGGGCCGCCTGCGCCTGGACGACTGGGAGCTGCGCGACGACGTGCAGGGCGCCTGCAAGGCCCTGTGGCCGCAAGTGACCACCGAGAACCTGTTCGAACTGACCGACTACAAAGGTTACAAGAAGCAGTTCCTCAACCTGTTCGGCTTCGAGCGCGCTGACGTCAACTACGACGAAGATGTGGCGACCGATGTGAAGTTCGACTGCGTCGAGCTGTAAGCCCTCTGGCTGTACCGGCCCCGCGAAAGGGCCGGTACAGCCCTCGCGTTTTTTGCTAGCGTTGGCGCACAACAAAAGGAAGCGCGCCATGAGCAGCCTCACCCGACCGGCCACGCCTTTTCGCCAGACCACAGCCGACGGCTACAGCCTTGGTGGTTTCTACTGGCGCCACGCCCAGGCCAATCCCCAGCGCCCGCTGGTGATCATCAATGCCGCCACGTCCGTGCGCTGCCGTTACTACACCCGCTTTGCCGATTACCTGTTCGCCCAAGGCTGCGACGTGTTGACCTATGACTACCGCGGCATCGGCGAATCCCGGCCGCCTTCCTTGCGCGGTTTCCAGGCCTCCTGGAGCGACTGGGGCAGGCTGGATTTCGAAGCCATGCTGGCGTACGCCGCCCAGGCATTTCCCTGCCAGCCGGTGGATGTCGTTGGGCACAGCTTCGGCGGTTGCGCCGTAGGGCTGGCGCCGTCTGCCGAGCGGATCAGGCGGGTGGTGATGGTGGGTGCGCAGTTTGCCTACTGGCGTGACTACGCGGCCGATCAGCGTTGGCGACTGTTCGGTAAATGGCATGTGGCGATGCCGTTGCTGACCCGTGTGTTCGGTTACTTCCCTGGCAAGCGCCTGGGCTGGATGGAAGACACGCCTGCCGGTGTGGTGCAGGACTGGACTACCCGTACTGCGCGCTACGAGCAAAGGCCCAGCGGGCGCCAGTTGCAGTACTTGCCGTTTGCTCAGGTGCGGGCGGCAACGTTGGCGATCAGCCTGGCCGATGACCCGTTTGGCACGGTTGCCGCTACAGAGCGATTGCTAGGTTATCTGGAAGGCGCCGAGCGTCGGCATCTGCGGATCGCACCTGTGGATATCGCGGTCGAGGACATTGGCCACTTCGCGTTTTTCCATGACCGATTCCGCGAGAGCCTGTGGCCGATTGCGCTGGCGTGGTTGCAGCGCGGCGGGTTGCCGGCCGACGGGCCGGGGCAGATCATCAGTTGATGGGGCCTGCCCGGCCCGGCAGTATCAGGCGTTGCGCGAAAGCGGCTGGGCGTTGAACTTCACGCCTGCCAGGCCATGCGCGATCAGCGCACGGATGTTGCCATGGTCAGTGCCCTCGGGCGTGGCCATCACGTCGCGGTAGTGTTCACCGAAGGCCAGCAGCGCCTCCTGGTCGCTCAGGCCTTCCAGCAGGGCCAGGCCCAGCGTCTTGCACGAGCCTTCGTTCTGCCCGGCGGCGTTTTCCACGCCACCGTTGGTGAAGGCCTGTGGTTGGTAGCTGTAGTGGGCGGCGATGAACGCCAGGGTGTCGGCAAAGGCGTGTTCGCCGCTGGCCAGGCTGGCGCGCAGGGTGTTCAGATCAGTCACGAGGTTTTCCTTTTTCAAACGCCGCTTGCTGGTCGGCGCTGGCTTCTTTCTGGTACTGGGTTTTCCATTCGGCGTAGGGCATGCCATACACCGCTTCGCGGGCGTCATCCAGGCTGATGTCGACCTGGCGTTCGTCGGCCGCGGCCTTGTACCACTTGGACAGGCAGTTACGGCAGAAGCCGGAGAGGTTCATCAGGTCGATGTTCTGCACATCGGTGCGGTTCTGCAGGTGTGCGACCAGGCGCCGGAAGGCGGCGGCCTCGAGTTCGAGCTGTTCTTGCGCAGTCATGGGCTTCTCTCAGGTCATGCGATTCTTCAGGTGGCGGCCACCGTTGATGACCACCTGGCTGCCGGTGCTGTATTGGCTGTCGAGCAGGTATTTGACCGTCTCGATCAGCGGGCCGGCGCCGGGTTCGAATTCCAGCAGGGCCTTTTTCAGGGTCTGCTGGCGATAGGCTTCGTCGCCCCCTTCCTTGAGGATCAGCAGCCCGGGCAGGATACCGTTGACGTGTACCTTGGGCGCATATTTTTCGGCGAACGACAGCACCATGTTCTGCAGCGCTGCCTTGGTGGCGGCATAGCCGATATGGCTCTTGCTGCCACGCGAGGAGGTTTCGTCGCAGATATGGATGATATCGGCCTTGTCGACCTTGTTCAGCAAATCACCCAGCGCCAGGTTCAGGTGGTAGGGCGCCTCGACGTGGAGGCGGAACATGGTCTGCAGGTTGTCCAGGCCATCGTCGAGCCACAAAGAGGCATTGTGGATGATCGCGCGCAGCCCATCGTAGTGCTGCTGCAGGTGGTCGATCAGCGCCTGACGGTCGGCCGCCAGGCAAAGGTCGGCCTGGAACTGCACGATGTTGGGGTGCGCAGGCTGGGGCTGGACGCTGCGGCTGGCACTGACCACGGTATGGCCGGCCTCTGCCAGCTCAAGGGCCAAGGCCAGCCCGACGCGCTGGCTGGCTCCGGTAACGAGAATTGGGCTGTTCATGTGCGGGCGGTCAACTTGTCTTTCCTGTCGTTGCCGCCCAGCATACCCGAACTGTTTCCCTCTTGTATGGCCTGGCCTCAGCGGCTGCGCAGTGCGGCGCCTGAGGAGGGCGAGGCATGAAGCCAGCCGGCCAGCAGGCGGGTGGAGAGGGGAATGAACAGGTACACCATCAGCGGCGTCAGGGCCAGGGTGCTGAGCATCACGCGCGGCACCAGTTCAAATTCGGTCAGCCAGTGGCCGAACAGCACGTTGAACAGCAGCGAGACGGGGAAAAATGCCAGCCAGATCGCGATTGCCTGTTTCCAGCGTGGTGGTTTTTGCACTGTGTTGGTGCCGAACCAGTCATCAATGCCACTGACGCGCCTTTCTTTGGGGCGCTCGAACAGGCCGTTGCCGCGTTGCAGCCAGGCCCGGCGCGACGCGGAATGCTCCCAGGCGTGCAGGGTGGGTTCATCGCTGAAGCGGAAAATGATCTGGAATTCATCGCTGTCGCGGGGCGGTGCGAGGATGCCTGAACCGAGGTAGCCGGGGAAGTCGGTAGCCAGCTGCTCGCCTTCGTGCAGCCAGGCCAGCAGGTCCTGGTAGCGGCCATGGGCGGCGCGGCGCGACACCATCAGGGTGACGGGTGGGGTAGACATCGTGTATCTCCTGGCGACGGGGCTGGCGGGTAGCCGGCCCCTTGGCTGCGTGGCCCGGGGTGGTGGGCGACGCAGGCTTGCATGCAAGAATCGGGCGCGGATTATCGCTTATTGGACTTCGTTGGCAACTGCTCCGCTGCAAAAGGGAGGCTAACGTGAGACGTTCCCGGTCGTAGTAGACTGTACCTCCAATTTTTTGCGCACAGGTCACTAAGTGCAGATGGACAAACAGGGACTTATCGCGCAAGTCGAAGCAGGCCTGCAGCATTCGGAGCTGTACCCGATTCGTGAAGTTTCCCGGCTCACCGGGGTCAATGCCGTGACCTTGCGTGCCTGGGAGCGGCGCTATGGGCTGATCCAGCCAACACGCACCGACAGTGGCCATAGGCTCTATTCGCTGGCAGACATCGACGAAATCCGGCGCATCCTCGGGTGGCTCGAACGCGGTGTGGCGGTCAGCAAGGTCGGCAGTATCCTGGCGCGTGATCAGGCGAACGTGCATGACGCGTTTGCAGCCGATTCCGCCATCCGCTGGCAGGCGCAATTGCGCGAGGCCGTGCAACGCTTTGATGCCGCGAGCCTTGACCGCTTGTTCGACCAGGTGTTTGCCTGCATCAGTCAGGACCAGGTTTTCGCTGATGTGTTCATGCCTGTCTGGCACGACCTGGCGGCGGGGCAGGGTGCGTTCGGCCAGGCCAGCGAGTGGCTGTTCCTCGATCAGTTCTTGCGTGCCCGGGTGTTCTCGCGCCTGCAGCTCACGCGTCGGCAGCGCAACCGCTGCGTGCTACTGGCACCGTTGCCAGGGCAGTGCCTGGAACTGGAGCTGCTGGTCACCGGCCTGTTGTTGTGCAGCGATGATGTCGGGGTGACGGTGTTGACGCCTGGGCAGCCGCTGGATGAATTGGCGGTCGTCTCTGGAAAGCTCCGGCCCGATGCTTTGGTGCTGTTCTCCAACCACGCGCCGACCGCTGAGCTGAGCAAGCGCTTGAGCCGTCTGGCTGCCGGGCTTGAGTGCCCATTGCTACTGGCGGGGGAGGCTGCCGAAATGGCCCAGGAAAGCCTGGCCGGCAGCCCGGTGGCGTGCCTGGGTGCAGAGGTAAGCCTGATGCGGCGGCGCCTGCGGCAATACCTGGCCGGTCAGCTCGACAGCTGAGCGTGCAGCTCCGGGTGGGCCTGAAGGTGAGCCTGCAGAATGTATTCACGCAAGCGCTCGGTTTCTTGCGCCGGGCTGCGGCTGAGGTCGTAGGCAGCGAGATCCGAGCCAATACGCCGGCGTAGCCTGCCGTGCAGTGTGATGGCCGGGATGCCCCCTGGCGCGAAGCGCAGGTCGAAGCGCGAAGGCGCTTCGGGCAGGCCGCGAATTTCCAGCAGCGCCCCTTTGAACGAAATCTCGCGCACGAAGAGCCCGCTAACCTTCCCGTGCGCATCCAGCAGCGCGGTGGGTTGGTCCATCGACAGGCGCCAAGGGCGCAGCATCGGGCCGTCTTCGTAAATTTCCGGCGAGCCGATCTGCAGGTGCACGGCGTGGAACTCGTCTTCCACCAGGTGCAGGGGGAAGTTGATCTGCTGGTTGTTGAACTGTGCCTGCAGGGTGACTTGCTCGTTGGCCACCAGCCGAGCCAGCAACGACTGAATACGACGGTCGCCATTGACCAGCAGGCTCGACATCGGGTCGGTCTGGTTCAATTGCGGGGAATGCTGCATGTCCTGGATGAAATCCAGCTCGTCCTGGGTCAAAAGCGCATTGGCGTGCATGATCGAACTCGGAGTTGACGGCTTCTTCAACGGGATTGACTCTGCCTTAAGCGCTTGGTTCCTGGCGCTTGTCGAAATTCCGACGAACGTTCATCTCGGCCAGTTCACGTTCCAGCTCGACCTGGCGGCTGACATCCTTCTGGATGCCGATGAAATACGTGCGATGATCGGCATCGCATTTCACCGGCGTGATCGACAACTCGTTCCAGAAGGCGCTGCCGTCCTTGCGGTAGTTGCGCAGTACTTCGCGGCAGGGACGGCCTTCGGCCAGCGCCTTGCGAATGCGCGCTCGGGCAAGCTGGTCCCGGTCATCGCCCTGCAGGAAACGGCAATCCTGGTAAAGGATCTCGTCGCGGCTGTAGCCGGTCAGGCGCTCGAACGCCGGGTTGACGTAGATCAGAATGGTGTCATCGCCTTCCTGTTCGGCGACCACGATGCCGTCGTTGGACGCATCGACCATCGATTGCAGCAGTTGTGCGTTGATCATGTCCTGGCCAGTAGACAAAGGGGGCATAAGGATGGGCGGCCTTTTGCCACCGCCGGATGCTAGTATCCTACGTTTTCACTCAGTTTCGGAATCCATCTCTCGATGAAAATCGCCATTATTTCCGGCTCCGTGTACGGTACTGCCGAAGAAGTTGCCCGTCATGCCGAATCGCTGCTCAAGGCTGCAGGCCATGATGCCTGGCACGCTGCCCGCGCCACCCAACAGGATCTCGAAGGTTTTGCGCCAGAAGCGTTGCTGGCAGTGACCTCCACCACCGGCATGGGTGAACTGCCGGACAACCTCATGGCGCTGTACAGCAGCATCCGTGACACCCTGCCCGCCGCTTGGCGTGGCTTGCCGGGGGCGGTCATTGCGTTGGGCGACTCCAGTTATGGCGATACTTACTGCGGCGGTGGCGAGCAGTTGCGTGAGCTGTTTGCCGAATTGGGTGTGCGTGAACTGCAGCCGATGCTCAAGCTCGATGCCAGCGAGACAGTAACCCCGGAGACTGACGCCGAACCGTGGTTGGCAGCATTTGCCCAGGCCCTGACGGCCTGAAGTTGTGGTGGCGACCCGTGTGCGCAGTGACCGTTCGTGCCACTGACTCGCTCGGTCATCAAGCTGGCTGTCAACGCAAGTTTCACCGAGTGGGCGGCTGACTAGACTCAGCCTCGACATAGAGAGCACATGTATGTGCCGAGGTGAAATGCAATGACCGCAGCCTTGCCCTATAACCACAACCTTTGCATACCGGGACGAATCTGATGCCTTTGGCCGAGATACCATTGTGCGTCTGGCGTACCCGGAGTCAGAGTTTTTCATTCCGGGGCCAGAGCATCCGCTACTGGACCGCAGGGCAAGGAGAGCCCCTGCTGCTGTTGCATGGATTCCCGACGGCAAGTTGGGATTGGCATTACCTCTGGACGCCGCTGGCCCAGCGCTTTCGCCTCATCGCCTGCGACATGCTCGGCTTTGGCGATTCGGCCAAGCCGCTCAACCATGGCTACAGCCTGATCGAGCAAGCCGACCTGCAGCAGGCCTTGCTCGCCCACCTCGAGGTCGACCAGCCTGTGCACCTGCTGGCACACGATTACGGCGGCAGTGTGGCTCAAGAGTTGCTGGCGCGACACCATGAACAGCGTGCGGACATCGCCAGTTGCGTGTTCCTCAACAGCGGCCTGTTCCCTGAAAGCTGCCGGGTACTGTTGATACAGAAGCTGTTGCTCAGCCGCCTGGGTTGGCTGGTGGCGCGTTCGTTCGGGCGCGACGACCTGGTGCGCAACGTCAGCCAGGTCTATGGGCCGTGCACTCACCCCAGCGAAAGCGCGCTGGATGACTTCTGGAGCCTGATCGCTGCCAACGGCGGCACTCGCATCCTGCACAAACTGGTAGGTTTCGTTACCGAGCGCAGGCTGCATCGCGAACGCTGGGTGGGTGCGCTGCAGCGTGAGGGCGTGCCGTTGCGTTTTATCAACGGCGTGGTCGATCCGCTTAGCGGAGCGCAGATGGTCGAGCGTTACCGGCAACTGGTGCCCAACCCGGACATCGTGCAATTGCAGGGCATTGGCCATTACCCGCACACCGAAGCCCCTGCGCAGGTATTGCGCCACTACCTGGCCTTTCGCGAACAGCCGCTGAGCTACCTCCCGCAAAAAATGGCCTGGTCCTGAGCGACTGACATCGTTGCGCGTTATCGCCTGGCATTCAGCCTGAGTGAGCTTGATTGTCCGCTGGCAGATGCTGGTGGACACTCGAGTCCTTCAACCGATCTGGAGCCAGGAGCATGAGCGAGCCGGTACGTCTGCAAGACCGTGTGGTGATCGTCACAGGGGCCGGTGGTGGCCTGGGCCGCGCCCATGCACTGCTGTTCGCCGCGCGTGGCGCCAAGGTGGTGGTCAACGATCTTGGGGGGGCTACCCACGGGGAAGGCGCCAGCGCTTCAGCGGCCGATCGGGTTGTCGATGAGATCCGCGCCGCTGGAGGCATGGCTGTGGCCAATCACGACTCCGTTGGTGACGGCGCACGCATCGTCGAACAGGCGCTGGACTGTTTTGGGCGGGTCGATGTGCTGGTGAACAATGCCGGCATCCTGCGCGACAAGACGTTCCACAAGATGGACGACAGCGATTGGGATCAGGTTTACCAAGTCCATGTCGAGGGCGCCTACAAGGTCACCCGCGCTGCCTGGCCCCATTTACGCGAGCAGAACTGGGGGCGGGTGATCTTCACCGCTTCGACCTCTGGGATCTATGGCAACTTCGGCCAGGCCAATTACGGCATGGCCAAGCTTGGCTTATATGGCTTGACCCGTACCCTGGCCATCGAAGGGCGCAAACACGGCGTGTTGGTCAATGCCATCGCGCCTACCGGTGGCACGCGCATGACCGAAGGGCTGATACCGGCACAGGTGTTCGAACGCCTCAAGCCTGAACTGGTCAGCCCCCTGGTGGTTTACCTGGGCAGCGAGCAGTGCCAGAGCAGCGGTGAGCTGTTCGAGGTGGGCGGGGGCTGGATTGGCAAGGTGCGCTGGGAGCGTAGCCTGGGTGTCGGCTTCGACCCGAGGGAAGGTTTTAGCCCTGAGCAGGTGGCTGACAGCTGGGCGCAGATTGGTGATTTCGCTGATGCGGTGCACCCGCAGGACAGCTTGCAGGCGTTGCAGCAGATGATGACGAACCTGCAGCAGTATCCGCTGCAGCGTCCTTGAAAACGAGCACCATCGCGGTCGCCGCTCGGTCTTCTGGCCGCCAGAGCACACCCCATAAAAAAAGGCCGCTGCAAGCGCAGCGGCCAATCGAGACGTCAGATCAAGGAGCTTCAAAATCAACGTCGGTGAACCTCGCAGGCCTGAAAGGCGGGGGAGTGCCCTTCATGCCGGCCAGTGATTCAAGAATAAGCGCTTGATCCGGCAGGAAAAATAGCCGCTTGCGACATTCACCTTTACGTTTCAGGCAATAGTGCCACGGCCCTTCTCAGGCCTTCGGCGAGTGACCCATGCGCCAACTGGTATCGCGCGCTGCTGCCAGCAGGCGCTGCGCCGCCGGCCCATGTTCATCGGCGTGGAATATCGAGGTCGGCCCTACCACCGTCATCACCGCAGCGATCTGCCCCATGGCATTGAACACGGGGGCCGAGAGCGCATCCACGCCCGGCATCAGCAAGCCGTGCACATGGTGCAGCCCCCGTTCACGAATGCCTGCCAGCAGCCGGTCGTAATCGCTCGCGCTCTGCTGCAGCACGGCCAGTTCCTTGTCGCGCAGCTCCAGGGTTTCGCGCTCAGGCAAGTATGCGGCAAACACCAGCCCGGTAGAGGAACTGAGCAGCGGCAACACCGAGCCGATCTGGGTCACCACCGTGACTGCCCGTACAGCAGGCTCGATGCTGACCACCGTTGCTCCCTGATTGCCCCACACGGCGATGAAGCAGCTTTCGTTGAGCTCGTCGCGAAGCTGCGACAAGGGCAGCGCCGCCAGCTTCAGCACATCGATGCTGCCCAGCGCTGCCAGCCCCACGCGCAATGCTTCTCGGCCCAGCCCGTAGTGGTTGGTGGCCGCATCCTGCTCGGCAAAACCACTGGCAATGAGTGCTTGCAGGTAACGGTGCACTTTGCTCGCGGGCATCTGCACGTGCTCGGCCAACCGCGACAGGGAGGTGGACGGCGAGAGCTCGGCGAGGGCCTTGAGGATGTCGGTGCCGACTTCCGCCGAGCGGACCTTCTGCTTGCCGTTGTCGGTGGGGGAGCTGGCTTTGGCCATGGGTTGGGTTTTCCGGATTCGTCGAGTCGCGCCTTTATAGCTTGACGGGTTGCACGGAGCAAATTACGTTATTCGTAATCTGATTACGATAAAAACAAAATCCGGAGGCATCGATGAACCGCGACACGTCGCCCGACCTTCAGTACCTGAGCGGCTTCGGCAATGAGTTCGCCAGTGAAGCCCTGCCCGGGGCCCTGCCCGTCGGGCAAAATTCTCCGCAGAAGGCCCCCTACGGCCTGTATGCCGAGCTACTGTCGGGTACGGCGTTCACCATGGCGCGCAGCGAACTGCGCCGGACCTGGCTGTATCGCATCCGCCCGTCCGCCCTGCACCCACGCTTTGAACGGCTGGCGCGTCAGCCACTGAACGGGCCGCTGGGCGCCGTCACCCCCAATCGCCTGCGTTGGAACCCTCAACCGCTCCCCGCTGAACCAACTGACTTCATCGAAGGCTGGCTCCCAATGGTGGCCAATTCCGCTGCGGACAAACCGGCGGGGGTGAGTGTCTATATCTACTGCGCCAACCGCTCGATGGAACGGGTGTTTTTCAACGCTGACGGTGAACTGCTGATAGTGCCGCAGCAGGGCCGCCTGCGCATCGCCACTGAGTTGGGGCTGCTGGAGGTCGAGCCGCAGGAAATCGCAGTGGTCCCGCGCGGCATGAAGTTTCGCGTCGAACTGCCTGATGGCCAGGCCCGGGGCTACATTGCCGAGAACCACGGCGCGCCGTTGCGCCTGCCGGACCTGGGCCCGATCGGCAGCAATGGCCTGGCCAACCCCCGAGACTTCCTGGCCCCGGTAGCGCGCTACGAGGAGGCTGAAGGCCCGGTGCAACTGGTGCAGAAGTTCCTGGGCGAACACTGGGCCTGCGAGCTGCAGCACTCACCACTGGATGTGGTCGCCTGGCACGGCAGCAACGTGCCCTACAAGTATGACCTGCGTCGTTTCAACACCCTCGGCACGGTCAGCTTCGATCACCCCGATCCGTCGATCTTCACCGTATTGACGTCACCGACCAGCGTGCATGGTCTGGCCAACATGGACTTCGTGATCTTCCCTCCGCGCTGGATGGTGGCCGAGAACACCTTCCGTCCACCGTGGTTCCACCGCAACCTGATGAACGAATTCATGGGCCTGATCAGCGGTGCCTACGATGCCAAGGCCGAAGGTTTCCTGCCCGGTGGCGCTTCGCTGCACGGTGTGATGAGCGCCCACGGGCCCGATGCCGAAACCTGCGAAAAAGCCATTGCCGCCGACCTCGCACCGCACAAGATCGACAACACCATGGCCTTCATGTTCGAGACCAGCCAGGTGCTGCGCCCGAGCCTGCAGGCGCTCGAGTGCCCGCAGTTGCAGGCCGACTACGATAGTTGCTGGGCCACCTTGCCGAGCACCTTCAACCCGAACCGGAGATAACCCATGAACCAGTCCGCCATTGCCCGTAGTTGGGTCGAGCACGCCAACGGGCACAGCGACTTCCCGCTGCAGAACCTGCCGCTGGGCATCTTCAGCCGCCCAGGTGAAACGCTGCGCTGCGGCGTTGCCATCGGTGATGCGATTCTTGACCTGGAGGCCGTGCTGGCTGCCGGGCTGTTCGAAGGCCAGGCCAAGGCCGCCGTGGAGGCTACCCGTGGTGGTGCGCTGAACGCCTTCTTCGCCTTGGGCCGAGAGGCCCGCGTGGCGTTGCGCGAGCGGTTGCTGGCGCTGTTGGGCGAACACAGCGAGCATCAGGCTGTGCTCAAGGGCGCGCTGCATCCTGCCGGCGATTGCCAGTTGCACCTGCCAGCCAAAGTCGGCGACTACACCGATTTCTACGTAGGCATCCAGCACGCTACCAACGTCGGCAAGCTGTTCCGCCCCGATAACCCACTGCTGCCCAACTACAAGTACGTGCCGATCGGCTACCACGGCCGCGCCTCGACGCTGCGCCCGTCAGGCACCGATGTACGCCGCCCCAAGGGCCAGACGCTGCCCGCCGGGCACACCGAACCGAGCTTCGGCCCGTGTGCGCGCCTGGATTACGAACTTGAACTGGGTATCTGGATTGCCCGGGGTAACGAGATGGGGCAGGCGATTCCGATCGCTGAAGCCGACCAGCACCTGGCTGGCCTGTGCCTGCTCAACGATTGGTCGGCGCGTGATATCCAGGCCTGGGAATACCAGCCGCTGGGGCCGTTCCTGTCCAAGAGCTTCATCACCACGCTGTCGCCCTGGGTGGTCACCGCCGAGGCCCTGGAGCCTTTCCGCTGCGCCCAACCGGCGCGTGCGCAAGGTGATCCACAATCGTTGCCCTACCTGCTTGACCCACGTGACCAGGCCAACGGCGCCTTCGACATCGAGCTGGAAGTGCTGCTGATCACCGAGCGCATGCGTGAGCAGGGCTTGCCGGCCCACCGCCTGGCGCTGAGCAACACCCTGAACATGTACTGGACCGTGGCACAGCTGATTGCCCATCACAGTGTCAACGGCTGCCAGTTGCAGCCAGGCGACCTGTTCGGTTCGGGCACGCTGTCCGGCGCTTCGCCCGACGCCTACGGCAGCCTGCTGGAGACCACCTTGGGTGGCAAGCAGCCGGTGGAGCTGGCCAGTGGCGAGCAGCGCAAGTTCCTCGAGGATGGCGATGAGATCATCCTGCGTGCCCGTTGCAAGCGTGATGGCGTGGCCAGCATCGGCTTTGGTGAGTGCCGCGGCAAGATCATCGCCGCCAACTGAGGGAGCAGGGCAATGGAGCTGTACACCTACTACCGTTCCACCTCTTCCTACCGGGTGCGCATTGCCCTGGCGCTCAAGGGCCTGGATTACCAGGCCCTGCCGGTCAATCTGCTCAAGGGCGAGCAGCGCGGTACCGAGTATGTAGCGGTGAATCCGCAGGGCCGGGTACCGGCTCTGCGCACCGACGATGCCCAGCTGCTGGTGCAGTCGCCGGCGATCATCGAGTACCTGGAAGAGGTTTATCCACAGCCTGCGCTGTTGCCCCGTGGCGCTGCAGCACGGGCCAGGGTGCGCGGTGTGGCGGCGATCATCGGTTGCGATATCCATCCGTTGCACAACGTCAGTGTGCTCAACCAATTGCGCCAGTTGGGCCATGACGAGGCCAAGGTCAACCAGTGGATTGCCCACTGGATTGGCCAAGGCCTGGCGGCTGTAGAGCAGCTGATCGGCGATGATGGCTACTGCTTTGGTGAGGCGCCGGGGCTGGCAGACGTCTATCTGGTCCCGCAACTGTATGCCGCCGAGCGATTCAACATCGACCTTGGCAGCTATCCGCGTATCCGCCGGGTTGCGGCATTGGCCGCCAGGCATGCTGCATTCGCCAAGGCGCACCCGTCCTGCCAGCCGGATACACCGCTTCAGTGAATCGAACGGTTCGCCAGCGGTAGCTGGCCGATGCGTTCGGACAGCTTCAGGCGCTGGACCGGGTCCTCGGTGAGCAGCAAGGCATGCTCCAGGTCGAAGCGTTCGGCCTGCGGGCAGTCGAGGTGTTGGTAGAGCGAGGCGCGGGTCATGTAGTCGCTGACTTGCACCGGGCCCAGTTGCATGACCCGTTCGGCGTCGACCAGCGCGGCCAGGTGGTTGTCATTGCTGATATGCAGCTGGCGCAAATTACGCGAAAGGCGCTGCAGCATCTGGGCCGGGCTGGCCGTGCGCAGGTGCTCGGCTGTCAGCGGCACATGCGGGCCAAACTGGCGGGCCAGCAACTCGCGGCAATCATTGGGGTACAGGCGCCGGCCACCGCAAGGGTCGAGCAGGTGATCGGCACCGGGTACGCGCAGCAGAAAGTGCCCTGGGAATGCCACACCCTCCAGCGCTATGGACAGGCGCCGGGCCAGCTCCAGGGTAATGATGGCCAGCGCCAGCGGTTGGCCCCGGCGGCGCAGCAAAACCTTGTCCATCAGTGCTGCCTGCGGGCGCAGTGGGTGGAATTCATCCTGCTGGAAGCCCAGCGCATTGAGTTGGCGCAGCAGTGGCTGAGCCAGCTCGCACACCGGCAGCATCGGCAGGCTGGCGCTGATTTCGGCTTGCAGGTGGTGCAGGCTGGCAAGGCTGGCTGCGGGCTCGACCTTGCGATCGTGCTCGGCGGCAATCCACAAGGCAGCTTCCAGCAAGGCGACCGGTTCGCGTTCCAGGCAGGCCAGGCAGGCTTGGCGTGGGTTCATGGGGGCATCTCCGCATACCCTTGAGTAATAGCGCTGGCGTCGTGATTCGTCCAGTGGTCCGGTCGCAGCTTGGCGTGCATGTGGATGCCTATACTGCTAGGAGCACCTCCCAGGGGAGCCCGCCGATGTTCGCGCTGATGCAAAGCACCCGCACTCAGTCACTGCACCTCTTTACCGACCCGAAAACCGGCCTCAAGGCTGTGGTGGCCATTCATAACGAGATTAGAGGCCCGGCGCTGGGAGGTTGCCGCTACCTGCCCTACGCTGACGACGAGAGCGCCATGGCCGATGCCATCCGCCTGGCGCAAGGCATGAGCTACAAGGCGGCGCTGGCCGGGCTGGCGTTGGGGGGTGGCAAGGCGGTGGTCATGCGCAACCCGCACGTGGAAAACCGCGCGGCGCTGTTCGAGGCGCTGGGGCACTTCGTCGATACCCTACAGGGGCGTTTCATCATCGCTGTGGACAGCGGCACCTCCACGCTGGACATGGATTGCATCGCCCAGAGTACGCCCCATGTGACCAGCACAACGGCCTCGGGTGATCCCTCGCCGCATGCGGCCATGGGGGTATTCGCCGGTATCCGTGCAACCTGCCTGGCCCGCCTGGGCAGCAGCGACCTCAAAGGCTTGCGCATTGCGGTGCAAGGCCTGGGCAATGTGGGTTACGCATTGGCCGAGCAATTGTACGCAGCAGGTGCCGAGTTGCTGGTGAGTGACCTGGACCCCGGTCGGGTGCGGCTGGCGGTGGAGCAGTTCAACGCCCATCCGGTGACCAACGATGCCTTGATCAGTACGCCCTGCGATATTTTTGCGCCGTGTGGCGTGGGCCCGGTGCTCAATGGCCAGACGGTGATGCAATTACGCTGTGCTGCGGTGGCAGGGGCGGCGAACAACCAGCTGACCACCTTGCAGGTTGCTGACCAGCTGGAGGCTCGCGGGATTCTTTATGCTCCGGACTACGTGATCAATGCCGGTGGTTTGATCTACGTGGCAATGAAGCACCGCGGCGAGGAGCTGGGCACCATCACCGCGCACCTGGCACGGATCCCGACGCGCCTGACCGAGGTGTTCGCCCACGCTCAGGCCGAGAAGCGTTCGCCCGCCCGTGTGGCGCAAATGCTGGCGGAGCGGTTGCTATACGGCTGAAGCCGCACGGCGGCCCGGCCGTCGACATCATTCTGCAGCGTCACCTTGCAACAACTCACCCAACGCGTCCGGCTGGCTCTTGAATGCCCGCGCGAACACGTCGCGGTTCTTCGCCATGTAAATGCCGGCTTCCTCGACCTGCTGCTCGGTCAGCGACGGGACCGCCTTGTGCAGCACCTCGGCCAGGCGCTCGGCCAGTTCGAGCATCTTGTCGTGACGATCAGCTTCGGCCTTATCCATGAACAAGCGCTCCGGGTCGCGGCTGCTGCGGTACACCACTTCGACGGCCATTCATCACCTCTGTGCCTTTTTGCGGTTGGTTTATCGATAACTGTATGCGCATACAGTAATGGCAATCGCACCTCAGGTGCAACCCTTGCCGCAAAAAAGCGTAGCCCACAGGTGCCTTGCGGCAATCTGCCGCCTTCCAAAGCAGGGGCCTGGCCCTTTAACTGCATGGCACAAGCGTCACACGCGTGACGCATCATCCTTCATGTCGTATCGGGGAATCGCACATCGTGAACATCAAATGGGCAGAAAAGCTGCGCAAGGGCCTGCATGGCTCGGCCGACTCGCTGGGCAATCTGTGTGTAGAGGGGTTTCACTACCTTGCCCTGTTCGGCATCGGCGCCATTACCGCCTACGCGGCGGTGATGACGTTCCTGGACATGCTCGGCAAGGGCGGCATCAGCGTCGATGACATCCTGCTGCTGTTCATCTACCTGGAGCTTGGGGCGATGGTCGGGATCTATTTCAAGACCAACCACATGCCTATCCGCTTTCTGCTGTATGTGGCGATCACCGCGCTCACCCGCCTGCTGATCGGTGATGTGTCGCACCACAAGGCGCCGGATGAGGGCCTGCTGTACCTGTGCGGGGGCATCCTGCTGCTGGCGTTTTCGATCCTGGTGGTGCGCTACGCCTCGTACCGTTACCCCTCGACCAAGGTGCTGGACGCCAATGGCAAGGCAGTGGAAGAGGGCAAGTAGCCGTCAGTTGGCGATGGAGTGACCTGGCTGCTGGCGCGGGTCGCGGGTGAGGGCGGCCAGTACCTGCAAAGGGTTCTGCCCCAGTTCGATGGCCAAGCCCAGGCGAATGCTGTCGATGACCCGCTGCAGGCGCACCGGGTCGTTGCGCTGGGCCTGGGTTATCAGGCGCTTGGCGACCACCCCGGCATCATCGGACAGTGTCAGCATGATGCTGCCGTCCAGGCGCTCGATGCTCAGGTTTACGCGGTACTCGGGGGCGAAGGCGGCGCTGATCTGTTCGAATGGATTGTTCATGGTCTGGGCCTGCAATAGGTGATTGCAGGAATTGACCGGGTAGATGCCGGGTTGGTTCAGGGCATTTGATCGGTAGCCCTCGCGCCCCAGGGCAAGGCAATTAGCCACTATTGTGACTACACTCCTGTGACCAAAGCCGCGATGGCTGGCCTCTGGCCTGCAAAGGAGTGCCCGTGGTTCCCTCTTCCGCTGCCCGGCAGCGTGGCGCGATCGGCCTGATGGCGGTTACCACACTGGCCCTGGCCTTGCTTTTCATGCTGGTAGTGGTCGACAGCGGCCGTCTTTACCTTGAGCAGCGCAAGTTGCAACGCATCGCCGACATGGCCGCGCTTGAAGCTGCAGGCCAGTCTGCCGTGTGCACGGGCAGTGGCCCACAGGCCACGGCCATCGCCAGCGTAGCCGCGGCCCGCAACGGCCACACGCCTGGCAGCCCCTTGGTGGCCAGTTGCGGTTACCTGCAGACCGGTGCCAATAGCCTGCGCACGTTTACCAGCGACAATGCCCGTAACGAAGCGATACGGGTCGATGTCAGCAACACAGTCACCACCAGTTTTGCCGCCGGCATCTACATCCTGACCCAAGGTGGCGGGGCTCCCCTGACCACCACCCTGCAGGCCCATGCGGTGGCGTCCAAGGCATTGCCGCCACAGGCCATGCTGAGCATTCGCACTACGTTGGCTACGGTGGATTCGCAACAGTCGGTGTTGCTCGATGGCCTGCTCGGCGCCTTGGGAGGCAACGTGCAGCTTGGCCTCGCAGGCTGGAAAGGCATAGCCGCAACCGACCTCAACCTGCTCAACTACCTCGAGCAGTTGGCTGTCGACCTGCAATTGACCGTTGGCGACTACGAGCAACTGCTCAATGCCGACGCCACCGTCACACAATTGCTGGAAGCGGCGGTCAAGGTACTTGAGCAAAGCGGTGCCGCCGCCGATGTTGTCACCAACCTGGGCAAGGTCGCCCTGGGGGCCGGCAACAGCACGTTGCTGCAACTGGGCGACATTCTCGATATTCAGAACGGTACTGCCCAAGCGGGGCTGGACGCCAGCATCCAGCTGCTGCAACTGGTGCAGGGGGTGATCCAGCTGGCTGCCAGCGAAAGCGCAGCCACTGCCGACTTGCCGATTAGCGTGCTCGGCCTGATCAACGGTCGGGTGCGGCTGAAGGTCATCGAGCCGCAACAGGTCTCGGCGGTCGGCGATCCGCGTACGGATGAACTGAGGGTTCACACGGCTCAGGTACGGGCGATGATTTCGCTCGACCTGCCGCTGCTCAGCACGGTCTTCGGCTTGGTCAATGCGGTGCTCGACCTGGCCTCGCCACTGACCAACGTGCTCAACAACCTGCTCAGCCTGAACCTGGCTTCGACACTGGAATCGGTGCTATGCCTGTTGGGTGTGCCGTGCACCGTCACCGATATCGTGCTCGTGCCTGACAAGCTTCAGCTGGACATTGGCCTTCAGGTCGCCGAAGCCACGGCACGCCTCGACCCGCAGTCTCCTGACACGTTCAGATGCTCGCCCAAGCGTTTGACCGTTCAGGCCCAGAGCGCTGCTGCCCAGCTGGCGGTGGGGCGCTTCGAATCCACTGACGCGTTCTTCACCACCGGCACTACCGCAGTCAAGGCGCTGCCATTGATCGATATCGGCACCAAACGCTGCACCAAGCTGCTGATACTCGGAACTTGCCAAAGCCGAATACCCTACGCCGGTGGCGGCCTTGGCCTGCGGGTCGACAGCAAGCTGCTGGGCAGTGGCCCGGTAGAGCACTCGCTGGTGTTCCAGGGCCCGGTTAGCGAACCGCCCAATATCGGGCAGCCCGCCGAGTACCTGAACATGCGCCCCGCCAATGACAACGTGGTCGGCAGCCTCAGCGACACCTTGCTGGGCGTCCAGCTCCAGGCCTTCAAACCCACCGCCAACAGTGGCCTCGGCGATGTGCTGGTGATCGCCGGCAATGTACTCGGTACGGTCAAAGGCATCATCGAACCCTTGATAAGAGGGTTGCTCAGCCCCCTGATCGACCCGTTGGTCAATGTGCTGCTGAAGGTTCTGGGAATCGACCTGGTCAATACCGACGTCGGCGCCAACCTCAGTTGCTCCACCGGCCGTGCTCAGTTGGTGTTGTAGATGGGTAGCAACACCCGGAAGCAGGCACCGTCAACGCCATTGAGCGCTTCGAGCCTGCCGCCCATGGCTTCGACGATGCCGAAGCTCACCGACAACCCCAGCCCGGTACCCACGCCCGCAGGCTTGGTGGTGAAGAACGGCTCGAAGATGCGCTCGATCAGGCGTGGGTCGATACCGCCGGCGTTATCTTCCACCTGCAGGCACAGTTGCCCTTGCTCGATACGCTGGCAGATGCCGATCCGTGGGCTGGCCACCTGGCGCTCGAGCAAAGCGTCCCGGGCGTTGACCATCAGGTTGATCAGCACCTGCTCGAGCTGGTCCTCATGCCCTTGCACCTCCGGGCAGAAATCCGGCTCTTCGACCTGCAACGCCACACCTTTGCCGCGCAGCCCTTCAGCCAGCAACGCCACTGCGCCATCCACCGCAGTCCAGGCTGCAAACACCTGGTGCTCAAGCGCGGAGCGCCGCCCATAGGTGCGCATATGCTCCACCAGCCTGGCCACGCGCCCCACCTGTGCATCGATGCGCTGCAGCTTGCCTGTCAGGTACTCGACTTCGACCACCCCGCTTTCCACGCGCTTGAGGGTGTTGGCAATGGCCAGGCGCATCACGTTCAGCGGCTGGTTGATTTCATGCACCAGCCCTGTCGCCAACTCGCCGAGCGTGGCCATCTTGGCGCCCTGCATCAATTGTTGCTGGCTTTGCCTTACCTGCGTGTTGTCGCGCCCCACTGCCTGCACTTCCAGCAGCCGGCCTTGCTCATCGAACAGCCCACGCTCGGCCCACACCCACCAGGCATGCCTGTGCCCTGGCAGTTGCAGGCAGATCTCCGCGCTGCCCAGCGGCTGCTCCGGGGTAAGGTCGGCCAGGCGTTGCAGAAACGACAGGCGCTGGCTGTCGGACATCCATTGGCCCAGGTTCTTCTCGCTCAGTTGCTCAGGTGCGCACTCCAGTTGTTCGGCGAGCGGCCGGTTGCCGAACAGCAGCTGCAGGTCCGGGGTGTAGCGGCAGATCATCGCGGGTGAATCCTCCACCAGCACCCGGTAGCGTTCCTCACTCTGGCGCACACGCTCGGCTGCCTCGGTCGCTTCGCTGACATCCAGCCACAGGCCGACCACCTCGACCGGCTGGCCAAGGTCGTCACGCAACAGCCGGGCTTCGTCCAGCACCCAGTGATAGCCACCCAAGTGGTCGCGCAGGCGATAGCGGCTGCGGACCTGGCCATCGCGCAACAGCGTACGTGTTCGCTCAAGCCATAGCGCCCGGTCGTGCGGGTGTACCGCCTGGCCTGGATGGCGCGCCAGCTCGCTATCTTTGGGCCAGCCCAGCATCGGCGTCAGGCTGGCGCTGAAAAACTCACTGTGCAACGCGCCCTCGCAACAGCGCTGGATATAGATCACCGCAGGCGAACTGGCGATCAGGTTCTCCAGCCGGGCGCGCGCGGCGCTGGCCTGAAGCTCCTGGGCTTTCAGTGCGCTGATGTCGAGCACAAAGCCGTGCCCCTGGCCGCCGTGCAACTGCCCGACCCAGTGCAGCCAGCGAGGCGCCGCGCCACTGTCGGCTTCGAGCAGCCGCACGTTCAAGCTCAATGCCACACCGTTGCGCAGCTGCTCCAGGGCCATTTGCGCAGCCTCCCGATCAGCCGGGTGCAGGCGCGCCAGCCATTGCTCGATGCTCACCGCACTGGGCAGGCCAAGGCTGGCGGCCAGGGCCGGATCGAAATGCAGCGGCCCTTGCCCCGGCCATTGCCACCAGCCTGCGCCCAGTTGCTGTTGCAGCTCGTCCAGATGGCGCGAGCGCTGCTGCAGCTGGTGTTGCCGCAGGCGCGCGAGCAGCGGCTCGAGCAAGGCTTGCAAGAGCGCCTTGGCCGCCTCTGGTGAAGGCACCGATGGCGCGCCCGCACACAGCAACCAGGCCTGAACCTCATGGCCGTGGCTGTAAGGCACAAGGAACAGCGGCAACCCAGCGCACGTCGCCCGCCAGTGCGGCAAGTCAGGCGCGACCTGCTGAAAATGGGCGGGAAGTGCCTGCAGCCACGGCTGCAGGCGTTGGTCATCGGGCCAAGGCCAGTCGCTTTCGCTGCAGGTATGCGCCCGCCAGCCCGATGGGTCCGCCAACATCAGGCGTACCGAGCCGGCATGCCAGTGCTCGGCCAGGCGCAGCAGTTGCTCGGCGGTCGTCTGCGTCAGCCAGTCTTCGCTGCAGTCACGCACGGCCTGGCCGACGTCTGCGGCCAGCTGGCGCAAGGTCAGGCACTGCTCCTGCTGAGCGCCTTGGCGCAGCAGGTCGCTGATATCGAACAGCTGCAGCATCCAGCCGACAGCCTGGTGTTGCAGCCAGCCACGGGTCTGCAGGGCCTGGCCGTGCACGGTATGAAAATCCAGGTCCAGTGCTTGCCCTTGCCAATCGGCGGGCACACCTTCGAGGGCCAGCCAGCTGTGCCGATACAGGTAGTCGTGCACCCGCGCCTGCGCGTGGCTGGGTACGGCCAGCAGCGTGCGCAAGGGCCCGGCCAGGCGCAGCACATGCCCCTGATCGTCCAGCCACACCTGCAGGCCCACGGCATGCGACATCTGCGCGGCGGGCTCTGCGCCATGGCTGCCCAGCCAGCGATCGAACAGGCCACTCACAGTTGCAGGCTCGCTTCGGCCTGCAAGCTCTCAGGCAAGCGGGGCACTTCGCCAATCAGCGGTATCACCAGCAGCGGCAGCACCTTGTGCAGTTTGCTTTTCGGATAATTGATCGTCACCTTCAGCAGCTTGTCATCATCCACGCTCACCTGTGCATCGGCCGGCTGGAAGTCGAGTGCCTCAGGCATCCAGGCCAACTGCTCGCGGATCACTGCATGGGCAAGCGCCTGTACATCGTCGTCATAGGTCTCGCTGCTCGGGTCCAGAGCCACGCAGCGGCGCACGGCCTCGCTGCTGGCCTGGTTGAACGATTGCAGCATCAGCATTGGCAGGGTGTAGCTGACCAGGCCGTAGAACACTGTGAAAAAGATCATGAAGACGGCGACGAACTCGATGGCTGCCGCGCCTTTTTGCCGTGCTACCGGGCCTGCTTGCATGATTGCGTCTACCCTGACGAGGAGTCCTGAGTTACAGCATAGAAGCCTTCGACGAACAGGGATGGCCAATTGCCAATATCCAGTATCGCCCTGCTGCTGTGGCTTGCCTTGTGCAGCCGGCAAGATGTCCGCGAACGGCAGATTTCCAACCTTCTGACCCTGGGCGTCGCAGCCTGTGCGCTGGTGTGGCTGGCGGTTACCGGGCATAGCTGGATCGGCGCCCGGGCCAGTGATGCCGGCTGGGCACTGGCGATTGTGTTGCTGCTCACGTTGCCCGGCTACGCGATGGGGCGTTTCGGTGCCGGCGACGTCAAGTTGCTCGGCGCGCTGGGGCTGGCCACCAGCCAGGACTACGTGCTCGGTACGTTCATCGGCGCCGGCGGCACCTTGCTGGTCTGGGCGCTGTTGCGACGGTGGGCGCGGCGCAGGGCAGGGCAGGGGGCTGAAAAGCAGCCTTTCGCGCCCTTTGTGCTGGTGGGTTTTTTGCTGACCAGCGCGTGCCTGCAGTGAGATCGCCAGGCCCGGTCAGTTGTTCGACTCAGTCATCTTGGTCCAGCGATAGAAATCCGGAATGGCGTACTTGTAGGTTTCCAGCCAGCGCTGCTTGGACAGATCACGCTCGCGCGCCGTCTGCACCTGCAGGCGCGTGGACGCCTGTTCGCCACTGGACTGCACTCGCAGCAGCGCTTCGGTTGCCGTCAGCGCAGGCGGTTGCTGGCGTGGGTAATCCTCTGCCCAGGCCGTGGTAATACCGGTGCAGCAGGCCAGCAGCATCACATACCTGATCATGACCTTCTCCTTTGCTCAGTTGACCATCACACCTGCGCCACTGGCCGAAGCTATCGGCCCGCGTCCTGTGGCTTTGATCTGGCTGGCGCGTGCCTGGGCCTGGGCAAACTGCGCCGGTTTGAGCCGCAGGCGGCCGACCAGGTCGGTGGCTTGCTGCCAGTTGTCCTGCAGCAGCGCCAAGGTCACCAGGTTGACGGCGGGCAGCGGGTTGTCATCCTTGAGCTCGATGGCGGTCAGGAATTCGAACCGTGCCTGTTCATACCGGCCCATGCTCATCAGCACCACACCCAGGTCGTTGCGAACCCGCTCGTCGGTGGGGGCCAGACGCGCCGCACGCTGCAGGTTCTGCAAGGCCTGCACGTCATCGCCCCGGGCCGAGGCGAGCTGGCCCAGGCCATGTTCACCTTCGGCCGCGAGGCAGCCGCCGAGCAGGCTGCGGTACAGCGGTTCTGCTTCGCTACGCCCCAACAAGCGCGAGACCCTGGCCTTGCGCAAGCGTACCTGGTCGAGGGTGTTGGGCAACTGCTCCAGGTGCGCCAGGCTGGCATGCGGGCGGCCATCGTTGAGCATCTCGTCCGCCAGGTTCAGCGCCAGTTGCTGATCGGCGTTCGGCTTGCCGCAGCTCGAGGTGCCGAACAGGTGTCCGAACCCTTCAGGCTGCTGGCCGGCGCATCCTGTCAGCAAGAGCAGGCCGGTGAACAACAGGGTCGCTTTCATCCATTACTCCCTAGGGGCCCAAGGCCCGCGTCAAGGCGGAAAATCCCGGCCCGGCCAGGACGATGAGCAGTGCCGGGAAGAGGAATACCATCATCACCGCCGACATTTTTGCCGACATTTTCGATACCCGTTCCTGCATGCGTGTCAGGCGCCGGTCATCGAGCAGGTCCTTGAGCGCGAGCAGCGATTTCATCGCACCACTGCCCTGTACCAGCAACTGTTGAAGGATCACGCAGGTGTCGATGAACTCATCCACGGCCAGTACCCGGGCGCTCTTTTCCAGCTCCGGGCCGAGCGCCAGGCCCGAGTCCACCCGTTGCAGCACCTGGCGCAACTCTTCGCTGATTTCGGGGACCAGCGCCTGGCCTTCCTGGCTCAGCACGCGCAGTGCCTGCTCTACGGCCAGACCGGTCTCGAAGAGAATGCGCAGCAGCGGAATCATCAGGCTGACTTCCTGGGCGATACGCTGCTGGCGCCGTCTGGCGGCAACCGCCAGCAAGCGCTTGGGCAACAGGTAGCTGGCACCCAAGGCGCATAACGGCCAGACCAACCAGTGCGTGCCTTCACCGCCTAGCACGCCTTGCTGCAGGATCAGTGTCAGCACGACCGCCAGCAGCGGCAGCCCCAGTTGCATGGCAGCGAACAGCGCCCGCTGGCGGCTGCGGCGCCAGCCGACACGGTCAAGCAAGGCTTGGGTTTCCCCGTCGAGTTTCTGCAGGCGCCGCCCCAGCGGGCTACTGCCCAGCCAGTGCAGCCAGTCCCCCAGGCGCTCCTCGCGCGTCAGCCGCCCCTGCAGCCTGCGAGCGACCAGGTAGCGGGCACGCAGCTGCCGGGCGGCCTGCACGCCAAGCAAGCCGGCGGCGATGAACAGGCACACGGCGCAGAGCAACAAGGCCATGGTCAAAGGCTCCTCATCATGCGCCACAGCACCAGGCAGCCGACCACCTGCAGGGCGAAGGCGAACAGCAGCATCATCTGGCCGCTGCTGTCTTGCCACATGGTCAGCAGGTAGTGCGGATTGGCCATCAGGAAGTAGCCGACCATGCACAGCGGCAAGGCACCCAGGACCATCGCTGTGATGCGGGTTTCGCCGGTCATGGCCTTGAGCTGACGGCTGCCTTGTTCGCGCTCGCGGATCAGCTTGATCAGGTTCTCCATCAGCTCGCTGGTATTGCCGCCGTAGCGCTGGTTGATGCGCAGCCCCATGGCGAACAGACGCAGCTCGTCCTGGTTGTAAAGCTCGGCCAGTTCGTTGACCGCATCGTCCAGCGGCACGCCCAGCTGTACGTTGCGCCGTACCCGGGTCATGGTCGAGCGCAAGGGCTCGCGAGAGCCGTCGATACCACCAAGGACCGCATCATTGAGGGTGCGCCCGGCCTTGAGGCTGCGCACGCTGTAGTCCAGCAAAGCGGGCAGTTGTTCGACAAGCTGGTGCACGCGCCGTCGGCATAGCCAACTGAGGGTGAAATAGCCGAGCAGCGGCAGGCCGACCAGCACCATCAGCCCGGCCACCCACCCGGCCCCCAGCAGCGCCACCAGTGCCAGGCCGAGCCAGGCCAGCAGCCAGCGCTGCGGTTGCCAGTCGGTTGCGCCAAGCCCGGCACGTTGCAACAGCGGCTCGAGCCAGGCGCGCCGTGCATTGCCGCTGCGGACCAATTCAAAGGCCCGCCCCAGGCGCTGGAGAATGCGCTGTTCGCTGCGCTTGTACAGGCCCAGGCGAAACAGCATCAGGGAGACGCCCAGCAACAGGGGCGCCAGCGCCAGCAGCAGGGGGCCGGTCATTGCACACCTTCATGGCGCAGTTTGCTGCCCGCGGGGTTCGGCGCCTCCCGCAGAAACACGTCGCCGCCGCGGCGGTCGAGGCGGAACAGGGTATTGGTCACATACACGTCGTCACGCACGCCGACCACTTCCAGGATTTCACTGACGCAGCGGCGACCGTCGGGCAGGCGGGTCAGCTGGATCACCACGTCCAGTGCCGCGCAGATCATCTGCCGCAAGGTCTTCTCGGCGATCTGCCGCCCGCTCAGGCCAACCAGGGTTTCCAGGCGCAGCAAGGCGTCCTGCGCGGTGTTGGCGTGCACCGTACTCATCGAGCCGTCGTGGCCAGTGTTCATCGCGGTGAGCACGTCCAGCACCTCGGTGCCGCGGATCTCGCCGAGGATGATACGGTCCGGGCGCATGCGCAGGGCATTGCGGATCAGCTCGCTGGCCTTGATCTCGCCGTGCCCCTCGGCATTTGGCGGGCGGGTTTCCAGGCGTACCACGTGGGGATGGTGCAGTTGCAGTTCGGCGACGTCTTCGATGGTCACCAGGCGCTCGCGCGGGGCGATCATCTGGCTGAGGATGTTCAGCAGGGTGGTCTTGCCGGTGCCGGTGCCGCCGCTGACCAGGATGTTGCAGCGCCGACCCACGGCGCGCTCGAGGAAGTCGAAAATGTGCTGGTCGATGGCACGGGTGGCGAGCAGGTCGGCACTTTTGAGCATGTCCTGGCGGAATTTGCGGATCGACAGGCACGGCCCGTCCAGGGCCACGGGTGGAATGATCGCATTGACCCGGCTGCCGTCGGGCAGGCGCGCGTCGACCATCGGCGACGATTCGTCCAGCCTGCGCCCGAGCGGTGCAAGGATGCGTTGCATGACGCGCTCGACGTGTTGGGCATCGATGAAACGCAGGTCGGTCTGTTGCAACTGCCCGGCCCGCTCGACGAACACCCTGTGCGGCCCGTTGACCAGAATCTCGGTGACACTGGCGTCCCGCAGCAGCACCTCCAGCGGCCCGAACCCGGTCAGCTCGTCGACCAGTTCTTCGGCCAGGCGCTCCATTTCGTAGCGTGACATTGCCAGGCGCAGGCGCGCCACGTAATCGCCCACCTGCTCCAGCACAAACTGCGTCAGTGCCGGGCGCGCGCCTTCGAGCAGGTTGCGGCCGCTGTCTTCGATGGCATCGATGGCAAAGCGGTGCAGTGCACGCTTGAGCGCATAAGGGTCGCCCGTGGCATGGTGGGGGCCGCCGAAGGGTTGGTCGCCGTTCATTTGCTGCCCCATAGCCGACGCAGCCAGGTAAAGGCCGGTGGCGCAAGGTTTTCCGAACGCTGCGCCAAGCGCTCACCCAGGCCGCGCAGGGCTTGGGTAAGGTTTTCGCGCGG
Organism: Pseudomonas sp. M2; assembly: GCF_015751845.1. Lineage (NCBI taxonomy): Bacteria > Pseudomonadati > Pseudomonadota > Gammaproteobacteria > Pseudomonadales > Pseudomonadaceae > Pseudomonas > Pseudomonas sp. M2. The sequence continues at coordinate 1,507,797 of NZ_JADOUD010000001.1, read as the reverse complement.
GGCCAGTTCGAACAGGCTCAGGCCCTGGTTTTTCACGTTCAGCCGCACCTCGGGGCTGTCGGGCATGACCTTGAGCAGCGGCAGCGCATAGCGCTTGGCCAGGCTCTCGGCATCCGGGGCGACATTGCCCAGGTAGCGGTCGACCAAGAGGCTGGCATGCTCCAGCTTGATGCCATGATCGCGCCACAGCTCCAGCACTTCGAGGTTGCGCCGGCAGTCGAGGATGTTCTGGTCGGTATAGATGATGAGCTTGTCGCAGTGGCTGATGATGGTGCGCAGGGCTTCGCTGTCGGCATGCCCGGTCAGGTTCACGACGATGTGCTGGAAGTGCTGGCGCAGTGCGCTGAGCAGCATGTACAGCTCGGCGGCACTGGTCTGGCGCAGCGGGTCATCGTTTTCGGCAAAGGTCAGCAGGCGCAGGCCTTTCTTGTCGCGGGTGAAAGCACTGTCGATCAGGGTGGTGTCGAGCCGGCGCAGGTGGCGCAGGGCATCGCCGAAATAGAACGACGCCTCCAGCCCCAGCAGCGCCAGGCTGTCGCCACGTGGCATGCCCAGGTCCAGCAGCAGGGTCTGCTGGCCGCTTTCCTGTACCACCCGCGCCAGGTGCGTGGTCAGCAAAGCGCCGTCGGCACCGGTCTGCACACCGTACAGCACGGTCAGGCCGCCCAGGCTGGGGTTGTTGGTGACGGTGGGCATGCGCTTGCCCAGCCGCCGGACCAGCCCGGCCACTTCACTGGCCCGTGAGCCGTAGGCGACGAAATCGCGGGCGCCGGCACGCATGGCGTGCAGCACCAGTTGATTGTCCATGCCATCGCCCAGAGCGACGATCGCCAATAGCGGCTTGGCTTCAAGCACCCCCTCGATCAGTGCGCACTGATTGACCAGTTGCTCACGGTCCAGGCCGATGAACACCAGGGTGCTGAAGGTCGCATTGATCAGCGCCAGCAGTTCGTCGAGGCTGCCGCCACTGGCGCCGATCACCTGGCCTTGGGGTGCCAGCGCGCTCTGCAGCCACTGCAGGTCTTCTTCATTGCGGGTGATGCCCAGAAAGGTCTGGTTGAGGCTCTCGTTCATCGTGATAACCCGCTTTGGCCATCGAAGTTGCCGTTTTCCATGAAGAACAGCCGGCCCCAGCTGGGGTCGTAGGTACGCAACCCTTCGCCGGGCAGTTCCGGCAGGCGGGCATTGGCCGCCAGCGGTTGAACCAGGTGCGGGGTGACGATCATCAGCAACTCGGTCTCCTCACGTATCAGGGCCGATTGCCGGAAGAACGCGCCAAGGATCGGCAGGTTGCCCAGGCCGGGGAGCTTGTCCACGGCGGAGCGGGTGTTGTTGCCGACCAGGCCGCTGATGATGAAACTCTCGCCATCGGCCAGGGAAATGCTGGTATCGGTGCGCCGTATGCTCAGCCCCGGTACGCTTGTGCCGCCAATGGTCACCGCGTTGGTGTAATCCAGCTCGCTCACTTCAGGTGCTACCTTCAGGGTAATGCGGTCGCGGCTGATCACGGTCGGCGTCAGTGCCAGGCGCACGCCGAACTCCTTGTACTCGATCGAGAAGTTGTCACTGCCGGCGCTGGGCACCGGGATCGGTATCTCGCCACCGGCCAGGAAGCTTGCAGTCAGGCCGCTGAGCACGGTGAGGCTGGGGCGCGCCAGGGTGTAGGCGAAACCGCTGTTTTCCAGGGCATTGATGGCCGCCAGGAAGCGGCTGCTGCCGCCGCCCCAGACGATGTTGAACACCCCGTCGTTGAGCGGGATCTGTGGCGAGGTGACAGGCACGGCGCCCGGTGTCACCGAAGTGCCTGGCACGGTACCCGGCGATCCGATCAGGCTGTTGTTCGAGCCGCTGAAAAACAGCCGGGCGCCGGCTTCCTTGTACTTGGTGCGGCGCACCTCGACGAAGCGGATATCGGCCTGCACCTGGCTTGGCAACTCCGGATCCAGCGACGGCGGCAGGCCCGTTTCGGCCATGGCGGCGCTGGCCTGGCCTTTGACGAACAGCATGGCCCGGTGTGGCGCCGGTGCGCAGGCTGTCCACAGCATGAGCGTGGTATTGCCCTGGCCCACGGCCGTCACCAGCACGGCGCGGTCACCGCTGGGTTGCACGTCGGCAACCTTGGGGTCGCCGACGGCGGCGCGGGTGATCGCCAGCGGCAAGCGCAATTCTTGCTGCAGGCCTTGGTCGATTTCGATCACTGAAGGCAGCTGGGCAAATGCTTCGCAGCCGTTGCTGGCGGCATGGGCCTTCGGCAGCAGCGCAACCATGAGCAGGGCAAGGCACGCGAGGCTGAAGAACCGTTTTGAACTGCAACGCTCGGAACTACGCATACTGCATCCTTGCCTTGTCAGGGGGTCTTGTTGGCGTCCGCGGCCTGTGCGCCACGGATGATCTGCATGCTTGCAACGGCTGCAGCGGTTGAGGCGGTTTTGGCCAATGGCGCCTGGGAAAGCTGGCTGAACCGATAGAGTTCCCGGTTGATGCTTTCTACCTGCGGTTGGCTATCCGCTTGGGCCCAATAGCGGGCCAGCCGCTGCTCGGCGGCACTGCGCACGGCCAGGCGCAGGGTGCCGACCTGGGCTGCCAGCATCAGGCGGCTGGCCAAGGCTTCAGGGACTGCCAGCACCACGGTGCGGGTGCTTGCGAGGTTGCCTGGGGTCGCCTGCTCGCGTCGGGCCTTGAGCTCCTCGGCGGTCAGTGCCGGGCGGCCGTCATTGGTAACGCCCATCTGTTCCCCGACGCTCAGCACGCGCAGGGCCGGCAGCACGACCTGGGCAGAAGACTGCGGGTTGTTGGCCTCTTCGCGCAGGTACAGCAGCACGTCGACAAAATCACCCGGGTACAGTTGCCCGGCGGCGCCGACCACGTCGTCCACGCCTACCGCAACGGCCCGCTCGTGGGCACGGATCATCCGTGCCAGCGGTCCGCCGGGCTGGAAGCTCGACTCGTCCAGCCAGCTACCTGCGGCCAGTGGCCTGGCGCTGCTGCGTCCGATCACTTGGTCCACTTGCTGGAAGGCACCGGCAGGGACTACCTGCAAGCGCTCGAGCAGCACGTCGTCTGCGGTCAAGGGCGTATTGGCCGGCAGCGCCTTGCGCAGCACGACGATGGGGAAGCGCTGCGGCTCGGGCGGTTGCGGGGTGGGCGCTGCAACCACCGCAGGCGGCTGCTCGGCGGCGGGGGCTACCGGCTGGGGGGGTGCAGGGGGGCGGCTGAGCACGACCCCCCAGTATCCCGCGAGCAGTGCGCCGAGCAGGAAAAGGGCAGCCAGAATCATGGTCAAGCGACTGCTCATGGCTGGCCTCCGTGCACGCGTCGAGTGGTGGCAAAAAGTCACTATTTCGCTATTGCACGGTAGCCCACCCATCGCCATTCGCCATTAGGCGCTCGGCTTTTTTTGTAGCCAGAACGTAAACCCAATTAAAACAGTCGGTTGTTGAAATAAAAGGATCTAATTCTTTTGGATTATCACCTGATGACTAATGCTTTTTTATATTTGCAGACGGCTCCAGCTTGGCAATCCTTTGATGGCAAACAGGCGTCACTTTGACACCATTGTCGCCGGCGAGTTCGCCGCAAGGAGCTGGTCATGTTGCTGAAACAGGTCATCCTTCACTGCAAGCAATTCCTGCATCGCAAGGACGGTGCCTCGGGTATCGAGTACGCGGTCATCGCGGCGATGGTGGCGGTGGTATTGGCCGGGTTCGTTCCCGGGATCTCCGGCAACATCAGTACCATGTTCACCGCAATCCAGACGGCCCTGAACTAGACCAATAACAGGCGATGTTTCGTCGGACCGGATCAACAGGAGCCGCACATGCAGAACTCTCCCTCGCGTCAGCAGATTCTTCTGGTCGATGACGAGGAAGAGCACCTGCTTGAGTTGGCCGAACTCCTCGACAACGAGGGGTACTACTGCCACACGGCAGGCTCGGTGAAAGCTGCCCTGCAACTGCTCACCCGTTATCCGGACGTTGCCTTGGTCATCACTGATCTACGCATGCCGGAAGAAAGCGGCATCGGTTTGATCCAGCGCCTGCGCGACCATACGGCCCGGCAGCATTTGCCGGTGATCGTCATGTCGGGGCACGCCGGTGCGCAAGACCTCAGCGACCTGCTGCGCCTGCAGGTGCTGGATTTCTTCCGCAAGCCCATCTATTACGCACGGTTGCTGGAGACACTGGACAACCTGTTCCCGCAACCACTGTTGCAGGTTGCCAAGTACTGACTCAACTGGACGAAGGTGAAAACGAAAACGCCCGGCACATGGCCGGGCGTTTTTGCTTACTGGCAAGGGTCAGGCGTCGGGATCGCTCAGTTCCAGTACGCCGCGCTTGCTGCGCAGCTTGCCGTAGAAATGATCCAGCGCATTGTTCAGCTTGCTGGCGGCTCCATCCACCGCCTGGTCCAGCGAAGCGGCGGTATGGGTCACGGAAATCGGTTGATGGCCTTTGGGGCGAGCCTCCATCTGGCAGCGTTTGTCATGCGGCCCGGGCTTGGCGCCGTTCTCGTCGCGCAGGTGCACCTCGATGCGGGTGAGGTCCTCCTCGTAACGTTCGAGTGTGGTTTGCAGCGTACTGCGGACCCACTCGTTGAGACGGATGTTGCCTTCGATATGGTTGCTGCTGTTGACCTGGATTTGCATGATTCAATCCTTATTCAGCTTGCTCGCATGGAGGCGTGCCTAGGCCCTTGAGGCCCTTGGAAATTCTTCGCCTCTTGACTCTAAGGTCAGGCAACCGAAGCCTGAATTCAAGCCCTTCGTGAAATAAATTTTCTGTTGCAATTAACCCCGCAGAGGCTACCGGGCAGCCCTTTGACTACATAAGACCGGTTAAAAACCCAAAGTCTTTCAGACTTTGCTTATGCGAATTGAAATCATTACTATTGCAGCCCCCAGAGTTTCCCGGACCTCCGCCATGAAGCGCAATGCCGCCGGACTGCCCCTCAGCTACCGCCTGGCCGTGACCTCACGCTGCCTGGCAGCGGTGCTGGGTGGGTACCTGCTGGCGTCCATGGCCAGTGTCTGCATCACCTTGCTGGTGCCGTTGGCGCAAGTCGACGCGGCCATGACCGGCATGATGCTGTCGTTCGTTTTCTACCTGTTGGCCTTCATCTGGTGCTTTGCCTGCCGCAGCGCCTGGCATGCCTGGCTCGGCGTGTTGCTGCCGAGCCTGCTGCTGGGGCTGATCAACGGGCTGGCCTATTGGATGAAGAACCCATGAAGGGCGGTTTCCGCCAGGCGATGGCCTGGCTGCACACCTGGACCGGGCTGATTTTCGGCTGGCTGCTTTTCGCAATTTTCCTGACCGGCACACTGTCGTATTTCAAGGAAGAGATCAGCCACTGGGCACAGCCCGAAGTCCGCCGCCACGCGCTCGACCCGGTGGCCAGCCTGGGCCTGGCCCAGCGCTACCTGGAGGCCAACGCGGCGCACTCGGGCAACTGGATGATCCGCTTGCCCAGCGAGCGCGAAGCCGCGTTGAGCGTCGGCTGGCGTGACCCTGCCGGCGGGCGCCGTGGCTTTGTCAGCAAGCAACTCGACGCCCAGACCGGGCAGCCAGTAGAGGCCCGTGACAGCCGCGGCGGCGAGTTCTTCTACCGCTTCCACTTCCAGCTGCAGATGCCCCACCCCTGGGGGCGCTGGCTGGCGACCTTCTGCGCGTTCATCATGTTGCTGGGCCTGGTCACCGGCATCATCACCCACAAGAAGATCTTCAAGGAGTTCTTCACCTTCCGCCCCGGCAAGGGCCAGCGCTCGTGGCTGGATGGGCACAACGCAATCGGTGTGCTGGTGTTGCCGTTCCATCTGATGATCAGTTACAGCAGCCTGGTGATCTTCATGTACATGGTGATGCCGGCCAGCATCATGGCCAGCTATGGCGGCACTACCAACGGCTACTTCAACGACCTGTTCGGCCCAGAGGAGGTGCCCAAGGTGGCCAACGTCGCTGCGCCACTGGTGCCGTTGGCCGGCTTGTACGCCAAGGTTCAGGCGCAGGTCCCCGGTGCCCGCATGGGTTACATCCAGGTGCACAACCCGGGCGACCGCAACGCTCGCGTGAGCTTCGCCCAGGCTTCGGCCGACAACATCGCCTACAAGCGCAGCGCCAACTGGATGTTCGACGGCAGCACGGGCGAGCTGCTGAGCCAGGGGGCACCGGAAAGCGCTGCGATGATGACTTCGTTCAGCTTCGTCGGCCTGCACATGGGCAACTTCGCCGGGCCCTGGTTGCGCTGGCTGTACTTCGTGTTCGGGGTGGCGGGTACTGCGGTCATCGGTACGGGCCTGGTGATGTGGCTTGGCAAGCGCCAGCTCAAGCATGCCAAGCGCGAACGCATGCCCGCTGAGTTGCGCCTGGTCGAGGTGCTCAACATCGCCAGCATGAGTGGCCTGCTGCTCGCGGTGGCCGGCTTTTTCTGGGCCAACCGCTTGCTGCCTGTGGCGCTGCAAGGGCGGGCGGACTGGGAGGTGAACACGTTCTTCGTGGCCTGGCTGTTGTCGCTGGTACATGCCGTGCTGCGCCCCGGGCGCCGAGCCTGGGGCGAGCAGCTTGGGTTGGGCGCGCTGGCCTTCGCGCTGCTGCCTTTGCTCAATGCACTGGCCACCGGCCAGGGGCTGAACCACAGCGTAGCCGCCGGCGACTGGGCGATGGCGGGCCTGGACCTCACGGCACTGGGCACCGGCCTGTTTTTGGCCTGGGCCGCAGGCAAGATGCTGCGTGCTCCGAAGGCTGTGGCCAAGCGTGAGCCCCGGGTGTCAAAGGCAGCGGCTGAAACGGTCGAGGTGAACGGATGCTGAGCGTCGCCCTGATCGGTTTTGCCGGGTTCGCCGCCTTGTGCCTGGCGATGGAAAAGCACTTCAGCGACCTGCTCGGGCGCAAGCCTGCTGTCGGCCAGTTGCGCAGGCTGCGTATGGCGGGTTGGTTGCTGCTGCTGGCATCGCTGTTGCTGTCGGTGCACCTGCGTGGGTGGGCCCATGGCTTGGTGGAGTGGGTCGCTGTGTTGATGGCCGGGGTGACCCTGTGGGTCTTCGCCTTGCCTTACCAGCCGCGCCTGTTGCTGGGGCTGGCGGCGACCAGCCTGGTACTGGGCCCACTGCTGGTCATATCTGGCGGGTGATGCCTTGATCGAACCTGACAGCGACAGTACGCGCGCACGTTTCGTCCAGGTCTTCATGGCCCAGCGCGCACGCATGGAAGCCCTGGTCAGCCGTCGGGTAGGCTGCCGCGCCACTGCATCGGACCTGGTGCAGGAGCTGTTCTTGCGCTTCTGGCGCCGCCCCGAGGTCAAGGTCGAGGCGCTGGATACCTACCTGCTGCGCTGCGCCGGCAACCTGGCCATCGACCATCTGCGCAGCGAAGGCAGCCGCGAACGCATCGCCGAAGCTTCGCTGCAACTGGATGAGTGCTCGGCCCAGGCACCGGAGCAGGCCCTTGAGGTAGACCATGACCTGCAGCGCATCGAAGCGGCGCTGCGCGCCCTGCCCGAGCGCACCCGGCAGATCTTTTTGCTCAACCGCATACACGGCTGCAAGTACGGCGAAATCGCCAAGGCCATGCAGCTGTCCCAGAGCGCCGTGGAAAAGCATATGATGCGCGCCCTCCAAGCGTGCAAGGCCAGTGTTGCCGAACCCGCGACCCCGATGCGCAGGCCAGGGAGCGCCCGTCGATGAGCCATTCAGACTTGACCACCGCCGACCCGTCGCACGCTGCACTGCATTGGCTGGCCAGGATCAACGAGCAGCCTGAGGTAGCGCACAGTGCGGCGTTCAAGCGCTGGTTGCTGGCCGACCCCAGGCACCTTGAAGCCTATGCCCAGGCCCAGGCGCTGTGGCACAAGAGTGCGGCACCCGCGGCACGCCTGGCCGAGGAAGAACACGCAGACCTGCAACGATACCTGGATGCCATGGCCAAGGCGCCTGCCCCGCCTCGCTGGCGGCGCGCCCGCGCACTGGCCATAGCGGCCTGCCTGGTGCTTGCCGTGGGCGTTGCCGGGGGCTGGCATCCGGGGTACTGGCTGCAGGACCTGCAGGCCGACTTCAGCAGCACAGACACCATTCGCCAGGTGACGCTGGCTGACCAGTCGCAGGTGACGCTGGATGCGGGCAGTGCCATTGCTGTCGATTTCCAGCAGGGGCAGCGCCATGTGCGGCTGTTGCATGGCGCTGCATTCTTCAAGGTCACGCACACCGGTGACCCGTTTGTAGTACAGGCGGCGGGGGGGCAGGTGCGGGTGCTGGGCACCGAGTTCGAAGTGCGCGAGCAGGCCGAGGGTGCACAGGTCACGGTGCGCAACGGTCGGGTGGCGGTCACGCCGGCTCAGGGGCAGGCCGCCCTTGAGCTGACGGCCAACCAGCAACTGGCCTATGCCAGAGGCCGGGCCGGTGAGACGGCGAGTGTGGACAGCGACAGCCGTCTGGCCTGGCGCCAGGGCTGGGTCAATTACTACCAGGTGCCATTGGCGCAGGTGGTCGAGGACCTGGGGCGCTATTACCCGGGGCGGATCGTGCTGCTCGACGGCGAGTTGGGGCAGCGCAAGGTCAGCGGCAGTTTCCCGGTGCGCGAGCCACTGGCGGCACTGGATTCGCTGGGCAAGGTGATGGGGTTCTCGCGGCAGACGGTTTTCGGCCGGTTGACCGTTATCCGTTAAGCGGCGGCACTGGAAAAATAATTTTCAAAAGCGGATGAGGTAACAGGACGTGACATCCGTGTAATGAGTGGAAGTGCGATTCATTCGCAGTCATCACCCTCTCACAGGTCAGCGTCCATGAAGTTCACCCACCGTTGCGTCCCTCTCTGGCTAGGTTTCTCTGCGCTTTCGGCCTTGGCTGCTGCCCCTTGTGTCTTTGCCGCCGAGCAGCTTGAACTGCACCGGTTCGCCCAGCCGAGCCAGCCCTTGCCCCAGGCGCTCAATGCCTTCAGCCGTGCCACCGGCCAGAGCGTGGTCTACACCTTGGAACTGCCTGCCGTGCAGGCACCGGCCCTGCAGGGTACGTTCAGTGCCGAACAGGCGCTGCAGCGATTGCTGGGCAACGCTGGCCTGACGTGGCGCCGGGTCGATGCCCGCACCCTGACGCTTGAACCGGTGGACACCTCCGGTGCGCTCAACCTGCAGGCCACCACGGTGACCTCGCAGATGGACACCTACAGCTACCAGCCGCCGGCCAGCGCCTCGATCATGCGTGGCCAAGGCCCGTCCCAGGACATCCCCCAAGCCATCAACGTGGTCCCTGCCCAGGTCATCCGCGACCAGGCCCCGCGCAACCTGGATGACGCCCTGGCCAATGTCAGCGGCATCACCCAGGGCAACAATTTCGGTGGCACCTCCGACACGGTGATGAAACGCGGCTTCGGTGACAACCGCGACGGTTCGATCATGCGCGATGGCATGCCCGTCGTGCAGGGGCGCAGCCTCAATGCGAGCACCGAACGGGTCGAGGTGCTCAAGGGCCCGGCTTCGCTGCTGTATGGCATCCAGGACCCGGGCGGGGTGATCAACGTGGTCAGCAAGCGCCCGCAATTGCGGCAGTACAACGCCCTGACCGTGCGCGGCTCGACCTACGGCAGCGGCAAGAACGGCAGCGGCGGTGGGTTCGACAGCACCGGGGCACTGGGCGACAGCAACTTCGCCTACCGTTTGATCGTCGATCATGAGGACGAGGATTACTGGCGCAACTATGGCGTGCACCGCGAATCGCTGGTGGCGCCGTCGCTGGCCTGGCTGGGCGAGGACACCCAAGTGGTGCTGGCTTATGAGCACCGTGAGTTTCTCTACCCGTTCGACCGGGGCACTGCGTTCGGCAGCAACGGCCACCCGCTGGACATTCCGGCCACGCGCCGCCTGGATGAACCCTTCAACGACATGGAAGGCCGCTCCGACCTGTATCGCCTTGAGGTCGACCACCAGTTGGCCGACGATTGGAAACTGCACGCTGGCTACAGCTTCAACCGCGAGACTTACGACGCAAGCCAAGTGCGCGTGACCGGCGTCAACGAAGACAAGGGCACGCTTACGCGCAGCATCGATGGCACCCACAACGCCATGAGCCGCGACCAGTTCGCGACCCTCAGCCTCAATGGCAACGTCGAGCTGGCCGGAATGCAGCATGACCTGCTCATTGGCATTGATCACGAAGACCGCAAGGTATTTCGCGGCGACCTGATTCGCCAGACCGCTCAGTCCACCTTCAGTTATGTGAACCCGGTCTATGGCCAGGAAGTGGAGGGCAGTACGGTGCGCGCCAGCGACAGCGACCAGACCGACAAGCTGCGCACCGAGGCGCTGTTCCTGCAGGACGCACTGCACCTGGACCAGCACTGGATACTGGTGGCCGGCGCACGCTTTCAGCAGTACGACCAGTACGCCGGCCGCGGCCGGCCGTTCAAGGCCAATACCGACACCAGCGGCCAGGCCTGGGTACCGCATGCCGGCATCGTCTACAAGGTCGATGAGCAGTTGTCGTTCTATGGCAGTTACAGCGAGTCGTTCAAGCCCAACTCCAGCATTGCCCCGCTGACCGGCGGTGTGGTGCTGGATTCGTCGATTGCGCCGGAAGAGGGCAAGTCGTGGGAGCTGGGGGCCAAGCTCGACATGCCTGGCAGCCTGACCGGCACCCTGGCGCTGTTCGACATCACCAAGCGCAACGTGCTGGTCTCCAACTTCGACAGCGGTACCGGCGAGACGGTCTACAGCAATGCGGGCGAGGTCAGTTCAAGGGGGGTGGAGCTTGACCTGACCGGACAGCTCAGTGAGCGTTGGAGCCTGATCGGCAGCTATGCCTTTACCGACGCCAAGGTGACCAAGGACCCGGACCTCGAGGGTAACCGCCTGCAGAACGTGGCCAGGCACAGTGGCTCATTGTCGGCGGTGTACGACTTCGGCAGCCTGTTCGGTGGCGACCGTTTGCGTTTCGGTGCCGGAGCCCGTCATATCGGCGAGCGCCCGGGCAACTCGACCAACACCTTCGACTTGCCCAGCTACACCGTTGCCGATGCTTTCGCCACGTACGAGACCCGGCTCGACGAGCACAATGTGCGCCTGCAACTGAACGTGAAGAACCTGTTCGACAAGGTTTACTACAGCTCGGCGGTGAACCAGTACTTCGTTGCCATAGGTGATGCGCGCCAGGTGAGCCTGTCGAGTACCTTCGAGTTCTAGTGGCTGAAGGCGGCGCGATAGTCGCCAGGTGTCGCGCCGACTGCCTGGCGAAAGCGGTTGCTGAAATGGCTGGCACTGGCAAACCCGCACAGCAGTGCAATGTCTCCCAATGGCAGCTGGCCCAGGCGCAGCAGCTGGCAGGCCCGATGCAGCCGGCGGGCCAGCAGGTACTGGTGTGGTGGCAAGCCGAAGCTGGTGCGGAACATGCGTGCGAAGTGATACTCGGAGAGGTTGCAACGCACGGCCAACTCACCGAGGGTGATGGGCTGATCCAGGTGTGTCTCGATGTATTCCACCAGTTGCCGGCGCAGGTTCGGTGCCAACCCGCCTTTGAGGCGTAACCCCTGGCGCAGCCCTACCTGGCTGAGCACGGCGTGATCGACGATCTCGTGTGCCAGGCTGCTGGCCAGCAAGCGCTCGCCTGGCTCTTCCCAGGCCAGGCTGATCAACTGGCGAAAACGCACCGACTGCCGTGGGTCGTCGAGAAATGTCGCTTCCTGCAGTTGCATCTCCCGCGGTTCCCGGTCGAGCAGGCGCACGCAGCCCAGGGCGAATTGCACCTCGCTGATGTACAGGTGCGCCAGGCGGATCTGCCCATTGACCACCCAGTTGGACTCGTGGCCGGCCGGCATGATGCACAATTTGTCCGGCGCTCCTTTGTCGGCTGGGCGCTGGCGGCGAAAGGTGCCGGTGCCGTGGGCGATGTAGCACGACAGCGTGTGGTGGCTGGGCGCCTGATAGTCGCGGGCATCGTCACGGTTGCTCCATAGCGCCGCCGCCAGCCCGTCGCCCAGGTGCGCGCTCAGTTCCAGCCTCGCGTGGGGCGAGGCATGCATGGCGTTGAACACGTGCAACTGGGTCAGTGGGGTCATGAGCTTTTCCTCTGTCGCCATCGTACTGCCGATGCGCCGAGGTGGCAGCTCCCTGAATGCTGAAAAGCGCAAGTTTGTGCAAGCGCACTTCACTGGCCGCAGAGAACACTGATGGCCCTGGCGAGGGCTGCGTCCTCGATCGCCGGCAAGCCAGCTCCCACAGGTTGGCCGCATGGTGCCCCCCGCAATGCATGGTCGTATGCCTAAGGAACCCCCATGAACCTTTCCCTGTACCTGCTCACTGTCCTGATCTGGGGTACCACCTGGATCGCCCTGAAACTGCAATTGGGTGAAGTGGCCATCCCGGTTTCGATCGTCTACCGCTTTGCCTTGGCCGGCCTGATTCTGTTCGCCATCCTGCTGCTCACCCGCCGCCTGCAGCCGATGAATCGGCGCGGTCATCTGCTGTGCCTGGCGCAGGGCCTGTGCCTGTTCTGCGTCAATTTCATGTGTTTCCTCACCGCCAGCCAGTGGATCGCCAGTGGCTTGATCGCCGTGGTGTTTTCCACTGCAACACTGTGGAATGCGCTGAACGCGCGCCTCTTTTTTGGCCAGAGGGTTGCCAGCAACGTACTCGGTGGCGGCGCGCTTGGCCTTCTGGGGTTGGGGCTGCTGTTCTGGCCGGAGCTGTCGCACCATGCGGCAAGCCGCGAAACGCTCTATGGTCTCGGCCTGGCCTTGCTCGGTACGTTGTGCTTTTCGGCAGGCAACATGCTGTCGAGCATGCAGCAGAAAGCTGGCCTCAAGCCCATGACCACCAATGCCTGGGGCATGGTCTATGGCGCCGCGATGCTGGCCGTGTATTGCCTGATCAGCGGTATTCCATTTGCGATGGAGTGGAACACGCGCTATGTCGGCTCGCTGCTGTACCTGGTGATACCGGGTTCAGTGATCGGTTTCACCGCGTACCTGACGTTGGTCGGGCGCATGGGCCCGGAGCGGGCTGCGTATTGCACGGTGCTGTTCCCGCTGGTGGCGCTGAACGTGTCGGCGTTTGCCGAAGGCTATCAATGGACAGCCCCGGCTTTGCTCGGGCTGGTCGCAGTCATGGCGGGTAATGTGTTGGTGTTTCGCAAGCCCAAACCCACGTTGGCAGGTGCTCTGGCACGTTGAGCGCTGCGCAGCAACTGACATAAATGCCAGGTGTTGGCACGGGGTGGGCTGTTTAGACTTGCCCGGGAGCCATTAGCCCGGAAACGTCAATGTCACCATTGCTCCCCTGGAACAAGCGACTGTCGCATCGTCAGGTGCAGCTGCTCTGCCTGTTGGCCTTGGCGGTGCATCTATTGCCGCTGGTGCTTGCCGATTACGCCTATATCGATGATGTGTGGCGCGCCCAGAACGCTGGCCTCACGCCTACCGGCAATGAATCCTGGACGGGGCAGGGGCGCTTCCTGCTCTACCTGATGCATCGCATGCTGGGCTTCTCTGTCGGGGCTGTGAATCTGTTCCCTTTGCCTATTCTGCTGGCTGCCAGCGTGACTGCACTGGCGCTCGCCCGGCTGGTGTCACATTACTTCCCGGCCCCCACGGCGACCTCTGTGCTGGTGGTATTGCCCTTATGGTACAACCCCTTCTTTCTGCAAAACCTGTCGTACCAATACGACGCACCCGGTATGGCGTTGGCGCTGGCTGCATGCGTCTGGGCCATCACGCTGAGTGCCGAGCGCTGGCAGCAGTGCCTGCTGGGCGGCGTGCTGGTGGCATGTGCCGCGAGTTTCTACCAGGTCAGCATCAACGTCTTCGCTGGCTTGTGTTGCCTCGAAATCATGCGTCAGGTGCTCGGCCATGCCGGGTTGCATCAGGTCTGCCGTCATCTTTTCGGCCGGCTGACACAACTGCTCGGCGGGTGCCTGCTGTACTTGCTCACGGCCCATCAGTTCATAGATGTCCCCCGCACCGCGTTGCTGCCTCTGGATGCCCAGTGGTGGCCTGAGCTGTTGCGGCGCCTGGAAGTTATCTTGGGGCACGTGGCGATGTTGATCACGCCAGGAACGGCGTGGGTGTTCATCGGCCTTTCGGGGCTGGCGCTTGTGGCGCTGCTGATCGCCTTGCGTGAGGTATTGGTTGATCCACGCCCTGTATGGGAACGGGGGGTGTTGACGGCTGCGCTGCTGCTGCCCATCCCGGCTGTGGCGTTGCTGGTGTACGGCCTGATGATGGTGTTCGCGCATTTTGACGGTCGCGCACGCCTGTTGATGGGGTTCGGCGTGGTCTTGATGATGCTGGCACTGCTGGCCCATCGGCTACTGTCAGGGCTTGGCGGTCGGCTGAGGTGGCTGCTGGCTATTCCTGTGTTGTTCATGTTGTCATTTTCGTTTGCTTACGGCCGAACGCTGATCGTGCAGAAGGAACTGCAACGCATGGTGACGTCTTCGCTCGCCAATGCCATCCAAAGCCGGCCGCAGTTGTACGAGACCAAGCGATTCTATGTTCTCGACATCGGTAGCAGCGCACGTTGGTTGCCTGCAGCCAGCGCCAGTTATGAACAGATGCCAGCGTTGCGTTATGTCCTGAACATCGATTTTCTGCTGTTGCCTGAGATGATGCCGCGCCTCGGGCTGGTCAACTTCACTACAAATCCCCCGCTCGACCGTGAGCAGGTACTTGCGCGCAGCCATGCAGCGGTGGTGAAGAGCACGTTTTTCGACATCCACCTGGTCGACGGTAACGGCTATGTGCTGATGAAAGCACCTGCCCAGAGCGAGGCCTACCGATGGTAACGACCCTGCGTTTCTACCGGTATGGCCTCATCGGTGTTGGAAATACGCTGTTGCACTGGGCGGTTTTCTTCCTGCTGCACCAGGCTGCCGGGCTGAACCAGGCATCGAGCAACTTGCTGGCATTCGCAGTGGCTGTCAGTGCGTCCTATTACCTCAATGCTCGCTTCACGTTCGCCACCGCGCCGAGCAAGCTGCGTTACCTGGCGTTCGTATCGGGCATGGGTTGCCTGAGCCTGAGCATGGGGGCGCTATCGGACCGGGCTGGTTTGTCACCCTGGCTGACCTTGGTAGCTTTTTCAGCCGTCAGCCTGATCATCGGCTACGGCTACTCGCGGACAGTGGTGTTCAAGCGGAGGCAGCCATGAACATTACCTTGGTCGTGCCCCTGTACAACGAGCAGGACACCCTCGAACGGTTCTATCACACGGTGCGTAACGAGCCGTCTTTACAGGGCGTGGTGGTCGAGATCCTGCTGGTCAATGACGGCAGCAATGATGCCAGCGAGGCCATCTGCGCCGAGTTGGCGGCACGGGATGAATGGGTAACCGTCGTCAATTTCTCGCGTAACTTTGGCAAGGAGTCGGCGTTGTTCGCCGGCCTTGAGTACGCCGAGGGCGACGCCGTGGTGCCGATCGATGTCGACTTGCAGGACCCGGTCGAGCTTATCGCGCAGATGATCGATGTGTGGCAGCAAGGGGCGGAGGTCGTTCTGGCAAAGCGCCGTAGCCGTGCCGCTGACACACGGTTCAAACGGTGGAGCGCACGCTTGTACTACCGCCTGCACAACCGCATTGCCTCGACCCGGATCGAGGAGAACGTCGGTGATTTTCGCCTGCTGGACCGTAAAGTAGTAGCCGCCATCCGCCAGTTGCCGGAGCAGCAGTTGTTCATGAAAGGTGTGTTGTCCTGGGTAGGCTTTCGTACTGCCATCGTCGAATACGACCGGCCCGAACGTACGGCGGGCAACAGCAAGTTCAGCTTCTGGCGGCTGTGGAACCTGGCCCTGGATGGCATCACCTCGTTCAGCACTGTGCCTTTGCGGCTATGGAGTTACGTGGGCGGAGGTGTATCGCTGTCGGCTTTTGCCTTTGCGGTGTACATGGTGATCGACAAACTGCTGTACGGAAACGATGTGCCGGGCTATCCGTCGTTGATGACGGCAGTGCTGTTCCTTGGCGGTGTGCAGTTGATCGGTATCGGAATACTGGGGGAGTACGTAGGGCGGATCTACCAGGAGACCAAACAGCGGCCCCGGTACGTGGTGCGCAAGGTGCTGAGGCGGCGCAGACAACCCACGTGAAGGTTGTCTGCGCAGGCCCTTTGGTGGGACAAACGCGTAATCAGCCCTTCCACACCTGCGGATTCACCAGGTCCTGCGGCCGCTCGCCCAGCAGCGCCGCACGCAGGTTGTCCATTGCCCGGTTGGCCATGGCCTCACGGGTTTCGGCGGTGGCCGAGCCGATGTGCGGCAGCGTCAGGGCATTGGGCAATTTGAACAGCGGCGATTCGCTAAGCGGCTCTTTCTCGTAGACATCCAGACCAGCGCCGCGAATGGTGCCGTTGTGCAGGGCCTCGACCAGCGCTGCCTCGTCTACCACCGGGCCACGGGCAATGTTGATCAGGAAGGCGCTCGGCTTCATCAGCTTCAGCTCGCGAGCACCGATCAGCTTGCGGGTGGCGTCGGACAGCGGCACCACGATGCAGACGAAATCGGACTCTGCCAGCAGTTGTTCGAGGCTGCGGTATTGCGCCCCCAGTTCCTGCTCCAGCGCCGGTTTGCGGCTGTTGCCGGCATACAGCACCGACATGTTGAAGCCGAAGCGGCCACGGCGGGCGACGGCCGCGCCGATGTTGCCCAGGCCGACGATACCCAGTGTCTTGCCGTACACATCGCTGCCGAAGTGCGCCGGGCCGACGGTGGCTTGCCATTGGCCGGCCTTGGTCCAGGCATCCAGTTCGGCCGTGCGGCGGGCGCAGCCCATGATCAGCGAGAAGCCCAGGTCGGCGGTGCTTTCAGTGAGCACATCGGGGGTATTGGTCAGGGCGATGCCGCGCTCGTTGAAGTAGTCGACGTCGTAGTTGTCGTAGCCCACCGATACGCTGGACACCACTTCCAGTTTGGCTGCCCCCTCGAGCTGCGCGCGGCCGAGCTTGCGACCGGCGCCGATCAGGCCGTGGGCTTGGGGCAAAGCTTCATTGAACTGGGCACTGATGTCGCCGAGCTTGGGGTTCGGCACGATCACGTTGAAATCTTGCTGCAGGCGCTCGGCCATGGCCGGGGTGATACGGCTGAAGGCCAGGACGGTCTTTTTCATCGGGCTACTTCCAACGCAAAAGCTACAAGCTACAAGCTACAAGCTTCAAGCCGCAAGAAAAAGCAGCGCGTGCACCAATCTGCTTTTTCTTGCCGCTTGCAGCTGCTTTCAGTTCGCGATCAGCAACTCGTGGGTTTTCAGGTCCGCTTCATGGGCTGCGAGAATCTCTGGCAACGAGTTGCGCAGGTACTCAACCCAGGTCTTGATCTTCGCATCCAGGTACTGGCGCGACGGGTAGATCGCATACAGGTTCAGTTCCTGCAGCCGGTAGTCCGGCATCACCCGCACCAGGCTGCCATCACGCAAACCATCGATGGCCGAGTAGATCGGCAGCACGCCCATGCCCATGCCGCTGCGAATCGCGGTTTTCATCGCGTCGGCCGAGTTGACCTGGAACGGCGAGCTGGTGATGTTGACCAGTTCCTGGCCTTCCGGGCCGTCGAACAACCACTTTTCCAGCGGGATCACCGGGCTGACCATGCGCAGGCAGGCATGCTGCAGCAGGTCGACCGGCTTGTGCGCGAAGCCGTGCCTGGCCACGTACTCGGGCGAGGCGCAGACGATGCTGTAGGTGATGCCCAGGCGCTGCGACACGAAACCTGAGTCCGGCAGCTCGGTGGCCAGCACGATGGACACGTCATAGCCTTCGTCGAGCAGGTCGGGGACGCGGTTGGCCATGGTCAGGTCGAAGGTCACGTCCGGGTGCGACTCGCGGTAGCGGGCGATGGCATCGACCACGAAGTGCTGGCCGACCCCGGTCATCGAATGCACCTTCAATTGCCCGGCAGGCCGGGCATGCGCGTCGCTTGCCTCGGCTTCGGCTTCTTCGACATAGGTGAGGATCTGTTCACAGCGCATCAGGTAACGCTTGCCCGCCTCGGTCAGGGCGATGCGCCGGGTGGTGCGGTTGAGCAGCCGGGTTTGCAGATGGGCTTCCAGATTGGAGACCGCCCGCGACACGTTCGCGGTAGTCGTATCCAGTTGCGCCGCAGCGGCAGTGAAACTGCCAAGCTGGGCTACGCAACTGAAAGCACGCATGTTTTGCAGGGTGTCCATGGGTCACTCTCAAGGTAGAGGGCAAATTGTGTCACGAAGTTAGTTGCATGTGCCTTCGACCAAAGCCGGATTATCGCTGTTTTGGTAACAAAGATTCGCAGGAATCTGCGCTTATCGCCAGTGCGGCCGCCCCCTAGAATTGCCCAGCCCTCCACCTCTTCCTCGGGAAATCGCAGCTGTGCCGCGTCGCATCATCAGAACGCTTCAGGCGTTCAGTGCCTGTGCCCTTAGCCTCACCTTGAGCGGCTGTATCGGAACCTGGGGCATTGCCCCACAAAGCAAGACCCTCCAAGCCAATACCCTGACCACCGATGCGGCCATCCGCGAAGCCGCCAGCGATGCCCACTGGCCCGACCAGCAGTGGTGGCACGCCTACCGTGATCCACAGCTCGATCGTTGGCTCGACCTGGCTATGGCCGGTAGCCCGACCCTGGCCATGGCCGCAGCGCGGGTGCGCGCAGCCAAGGCCATGGCCGGTGTGGTCGAGTCGGCAGAAAAGCTGCAGGCCAACGGTCAAGCGTCGCTCAAACGCCACAACTGGCCTGAAGACCAGTTCTATGGCCCTGGCGCACTGTCGGGTGCCAACACCTGGGACAACAACGCCGCCATCGGCTTCAGCTATGCCCTGGACCTCTGGGGGCGCGAGCGCAATGCCAGCGAACAGGCCGTGGACCAGGCACACATGAGCGTGGCCGAGGCCCGCCAGGCGCAACTGGAACTGCAGAACAATGTGGTGCGTGCCTACATTCAGCTCAGCCTGCACTTCGCCCAGCGCGACATCGTCAAGGCCCAGCTGGAGCAGCAGGAGCAGATCCTGGCTTTGGCCAAGCGCCGCCTGGACGGCGGTATCGGTACCCATTTTGAGGTCAGCCAGGCCGAAGCACCGTTGCCCGAAACCCACCGCCAACTGGATAGCCTGGACGAAGAAATCGCCCTTACCCGCAACCAGCTGGCCGCGCTGGCGGGCAAGGGGCCGGGTGAGGGCGCGCAGATCCAGCGCCCCAGCCTGGCCCTCGCCGCCCCTTTGAAACTGCCGTCGGCCCTGCCGGCCGAGCTGGTCGGCCAGCGCCCCGACGTGGTCGCCAGCCGCTGGCAGGTGGCCGCGCAGGCGCGTGGTATCGACGTCGCCCACGCCGGTTTCTTCCCCAACGTTGACCTGGTCGGGAGCCTGGGCTTCATGGCCACCGGTGGCGGGCCGCTGGAATTCCTTACCGGGCGCAAGTTCAACTACAACGTCGGGCCGGCCATCAGCCTGCCGGTCTTCGACGGCGGCCGCTTGCGCTCGCAGCTGGGTGTGGCCTCGGCGGGCTATGACGTGGCCGTGGCGCACTACAACCAGACGGTCATCGGCGCGCTGAAGAACATTTCCGACCAGTTGATCCGCCGTGAGTCGATGAAGGAGCAGGCCCACTTCGCCGCCGAATCCGTGGTCGCTGCACAGAAAACCTACGATATTGCCATGGTCGCCTTCCAGCGCGGCCTGACCGACTACCTCAACGTGCTCAGTGCCCAGACCTTGCTGCTGCGTCAGCAGCAGGTGCAGCAGCAGGTGCAGGCCGCGCGCCTGATCGCCCATGCCGAGCTGGTGACCGCGCTGGGCGGTGGCCTGCAGGCCGGCAAGGACGTGCCTGAGCAGGAGCGCCAGGCGGCGCCGAAAACCCCGGCCACCCTGGCTGTTTTCGAACGCAAACCGGACCACGCCGAATGAGTACATCGAGCTTGCCCCTGCGCTGGCTGCACAGCTTGGAGTGGCGCCGTGGCTTCTTTGCCTGGGCGCGTACCGACGGGGTGACCTGGGTCTACATCTTCAAGGTGCTCGCCGCTGCGTTCATCACCTTGTGGCTGGCCATGCGCCTGGAGCTGCCGCAGCCGCGCACGGCGATGATCACCGTGTTCATCGTCATGCAGCCGCAGAGCGGCCATGTCTTCGCCAAGAGCTTCTACCGAGTGCTCGGCACCCTGGCCGGCTCGGCGATGATGGTGGCGCTGATCGCCCTGTTCCCGCAGAACACTGAGCTGTTCCTGCCCAGCCTGGCACTGTGGGTGGGCCTGTGTTCGGCGGGCGCCATGCGCTACCGCACCTTGCGCGCCTATGGCTTCGTGCTGGCCGGTTACACCGCAGCCATGATCGGCCTGCCGGTGCTGGAGCACCCTGACCAGGCGTTCATGGCAGCGGTGTGGCGCGTGCTGGAGATTGCCCTGGGCATTCTCGTCTCGACCTTCGTCAGCGCCGCGATCCTGCCGCAATCGGCCAGCGCCGCCATGCGCAATGCGTTGTACCAGCGTTTTGGTGTGTTCGCCGGGGTGGTGGTCGAGGCCTTGCGCGGTGACAGCCAGCGTGACCGTTTCGAAACCAGCAACGTGCGTTTCGTCGCCGAGGCGGTCGGCCTGGAAAGCCTGCGCAACGTCACCGCCTTCGAAGACCCACACATGCGCAGGCGCTCTGGCCGGCTGGTGCGCATGAACAGTGAGTTCATGGCCATCACCACGCGCTTCAACGCCCTGCACCGGTTGCTTGAGCGCTTGCGCGCCCGCGGCCCGCTGCAGATCGTCGGGGCCATCGAGCCGGGCCTGAACACCTTGGTCGAGCTGCTTGAGCCCTATGTAGGGCGTGCGCTGACCGATGCCGATGCACTGCGCCTGACGCTGGAACTGGCGGCCTACAAAGAGGGCCTGCAGGCTCAGGTACGCGGCCTGCGCGCCGAGTACCTGCTGACCGAGCCCAGCGAGTCCGACCTGCTGGATTTCCATACCGCTTTCGAACTGCTCTATCGCTTCGTCGACGAGATGTACAGCTACGCCGAAACCCATGCCTCCCTGGCAGCGCACACGCACGCGCGCGAGCAGTGGGACGAGCCTTACGTGGCCCGGACCAGCTGGCTGGTGTCGCTGGCCGCTGGCGTGCGCGCCTCGGCGGTGCTGTTGCTGCTGGGTAGCTACTGGCTGCTCAGCGACTGGCCCAGCGGGGCCATGATGACCTTGATCGCCACCGTCACCGTGGGCCTGTCGGCGGCTTCGCCGAACCCCAAGCGCATGTCGTTCCAAATGGCCTGCGGCACGGCGATCGGCGCGTTCGTCGGCTTCTTCGAAACCTTCTTCGTGTTCCCCTGGATCGATGGTTTCCCGCTGCTGTGCATGGTCCTGGCGCCGGTGTTCGTGCTCGGCGCGTTCCTGTCTTCGCGGCCGGCTTACGCAGGTTACGGCATAGGCCTGCTGGTGTTCTTCGCCATCGGTTCGGTGCCCAACAACCTGACCGTGTACGACCCTTACACCTTCATCAACGACTACATCGGCATGGTCATCGGCATGTTCGTCTGCGCTGCGGCCGGGGCGATCATCCTGCCGCCCAACAGCCGCTGGTTGTGGAGCCGCCTGGAGCAGGAGCTGCGCGAGCAGGTGCTGTTCGCCATCAGCGGTCGCCTGCGCGGTCTGGGCTCGGCTTTCGAAAGCCGCACCCGTGACCTGTTGCACCAGGCCTATGGCCTGGCTGCCGGCAAGCCGCAGGTCCAAAGCCAGCTGATGGGCTGGATGTTCACCGTGCTGGAAATCGGCCACGCGGTCATCGAGCTGCGCAAGGAGCAGGCCCGCGCACCAATCCACCCGGCGTATGCCGAGTCGCAGCCGTGGCGCCAGGCCATCCGTGTCATGGGCCGCGCCTTGGCACGACTGTTCCTGCAGCCCAGCGCCAGCAACCACGAGCGCGCGCTGGTGGCGGTGGACCACGCCATCAGCCGCGTGCAGGCCACCGACGAACCCTTCGCCCGGCACTTCGACACCTCGGTGTTACGCCGCGCGCAGAGCTACCTGCACTTCATCCGTTCCTCCCTGCTCGACCCACAGTCGCCGTTGGCTACGACGAAAGGATTGCACGATGTTCCGTGAAATCATGCCCCGTGAGATCGCTTTTCATGGCGTGTACATGCCCACCATGACCTTGATGTTCCTGTTCGCCCTGGGCCTGGCCTGGGGCCTGGACCGCTTCATTGCCAGCCATGATGGCTACCGCTTCTTCTGGCACCCGGCGCTGTTGCGCCTGAGCCTGTTCGTCTGCCTGTTCGGCGCCCTGGCGCTGTCGCTCTACTGGTGAGAATCCTTCGATGAAAAAGTTCTTCAGCCTGATCGCTACCTTGCTGGTGCTGACCGCTGCCGTGGTGATCGGTCGCCAGTTGTGGCTGCACTACATGACCACGCCCTGGACCCGTGACGGCCGCGTGCGGGCCGACATCATCAATGTCGCCGCCGACGTGCCCGGTTATGTAGTGGACGTACCGGTCAAGGATAACCAGCGGGTGAAGAAGGGCGACCTGCTGATCCGCATCGACCCCGAGCACTACCAGCTGGCTGTCGACCAGGCCAAGGCGCTGGTCGCCTCGCGCAAGGCCACCTGGGAGATGCGCAAGGTCAACGCCCGGCGCCGTGCCGACATGGACAACCTGGTGATCTCCAAGGAAAACCGCGACGACGCCAGCAACATCGCCAACGCCGCCCTGGCCGACTATCAACAGGCCCAGGCAGCATTGGCAGCGGCCGAGCTGAACCTCAAGCGCACCCGGATCGTTGCCACGGTCGATGGTTACGTGACCAACCTGAATATCCACAAAGGCGACTATGCACGTACCGGTGAGGCGGTGATGGCAGTGGTCGATGAAAACTCGTTCTGGGTCTACGGCTTCTTTGAGGAAACCAAGCTGCCGCACGTGAAGGTGGGTGACCAGGCTGAGCTGCAGATGATGAGCGGCGAACGGCTCAAGGGCCACGTGCAGAGCATCGCCCGCGGTATCTACGACCGCGACAACCCGCAGAGCCGCGAGCTGATTGCCGATGTGAACCCGACCTTCAACTGGGTGCGCCTGGCCCAGCGCGTGCCGGTGCGGATTCACATTGATGAAGTGCCGGACGGGTTTCTGCTGGCGGCGGGGACGACGTGTACGGTGGTGGTGAAGAGGGAGGAATGAAACTGTTATCGCGGGATGCCGTAAGAACGTTAGTTTTGAGCTCAGGGAGGGATTGGGAAATATCCTACTTGATTTAGGGAGAAATCGCCTGCTGGAGCTCTTGGCGGTGCTTTTCCATCGGAGCAGCCTGGGTTGTCACGAAAGCAACCCATCGATTGTTCGAGGAACTCTGATCCCATGCCCGAAAAAACGCTATCCCTGATCGACACCCCTCAGGGCTACAGCGCTTGGCTAGCTGACCTGAAAGGTCGTATTCAAAAAGCCCAGCAAAGGGCCAGCCTTGCCGTGAATCGGGAGCTGGTGGGTCTTTATTGGCATCTTGGGCGAGATATTGTCGAACGCCAAGCGGCTCAAGGTTGGGGAGCGAAAGTCATAGAGCGGCTGGCTCATGACCTCAAAACTGCGTTCCCCGCGATGAAGGGGTTCTCACGAGCCAATCTGATGTATATGCGAGCATTTGCTGAGGCTTGGCCAGAGGAAGCAATTGTCCAACAGGCTGTTGGACAATTGCCATGGGGCCATAATCTGGTGTTGCTGACCAAGTTAAAAAAGCCACAAGAGCGGCTTGCTTATGCAGTGCGGGCATCGGAGTGCGGTTGGTCACGGTCGACCTTGCAGATGCATATCGAGTCCAGGTTGCTGGAGCGCGAGGGTAATGGTGTTTCAAATTTTTCGGCGCTCTTGCAACCGCCAGGGACTGACCTGGCTCGCCAGTTTCTAAAGGATCCTTATCTTTTCGACTTCCTGAATGTAACCCAAGAGGCGAGTGAACGAGAGATCGAGGCAGCGTTGGTGGAGCACATCACCCAATTTCTGCTTGAGCTAGGGGCAGGTTTTGCCTTCGTCGGCCGCCAAGTGCATATGGAAGTCGGAGGTGATGACTTCTATATCGATCTTCTGTTTTACCACCTGAAGCTGCGTTGTTATGTAGTCATTGAGTTGAAGGCAGAAAAGTTCAAGCCGGAGCATCTGGGTCAGCTGAGCTTCTACCTCACTGCAGTTGATTTACAGATGAAGCTAGAGCAAGACAACCCCACGATTGGCTTGCTGCTGTGCAAAGGCAAGAACAAGGTGGTGGCCGAGTACGCGTTACGCGGCAAGTCTCAACCCATTGGTGTCGCTGAATTTCAGTTGATCAATACCTTGCCGGAAGAGCTGCAGGCAAGCTTGCCCACTGTCGAGCAGATCGAGCGGGAGCTGGCTATTCGTCAAGAGTGAGCCATGGCTTTTGAAAATGTCCCCTCAAGCCGCTCCCACCAGCACTGGCACCTCAACCCGATCGATCACTTTAGTGCTGATCGACGGATCCAGCATCCGCCCCAGCCGCGACAGGTGCCGGTGGCCCATGATGATCAGCTCGCATTGCAGTTCCCGTGCCTTGGCGACAATGGCCTCGACCGGTTGCCCGGCGACCATGCAGCCGTGGCTGGTGAAGCCGGCCTGCTTTAGCCATGCAACAGCCTCGGCCACGGCGCGGTCGCCGAGGCGTTGTTCCTCACAGGCGGCAGGGTATTGCTCCAGTTCCTCGGCGGTGTAGGGCGCAGGCTTGTCGTGCACCGCGAAAGTCGAGTCGATGGCCAGCAGTACATGCAGTTCGTGTTCGTCGGGCCGGCAGTAGCGGCGGGCGAGGGTGAGCAGGGCGGTCGAGGCAGGGGACGCGTCGATGGCGATCAGGACGGGGCTGGGCATGGAGGTTCCTTGCTGAAAAACTGGCTGGTCGGTTGCCTGTACCGCCCCATCGCCGGCAAGCCGGCCCACAAGTAATGCACCGATCGCAGGGCAGTGGGGCACCTGTAGGAGCCGGCTTGCCGGCGATAGGGCCGGTACAGCCACAGCATCATTAATGGCTCATCTCGCCCTCGAGATAAATGCCCCTCCACGCACGAACGCATTGCGTCTGGTGCAATCATGCGACCTGTTAACATCGCGTTCCCACAACTGCCACGGAAATCGGCCATGCCACTCCCGGACATGAACCTGCTCGTCGCCCTCGACGCCCTGCTCGATGAAGGCAGTGTGGTCGGTGCGGCGCAGCGCATGAACCTCAGCCCGGCGGCGATGAGCCGGACCCTCGGGCGTATCCGCGATGCCTTGGGCGACCCGATCCTGGTACGCGCGGGTCGTGGCCTGGTACCGACACCTCGGGCGCTGGCCCTGCGCGAGCAGGTGGCGGCGCTGGTGGAGCAGGCCGGTGAGGTGTTCCGCAGTGCTGCAGAGGTGGATTTGCCCAAGCTCGACCGAGCCTTCAACATCCGCACCAATGACCTGTTCATTGCCCTGTATGGCGCCATGCTGTTGCGCCGCATGCATGAGCAGGCCCCGCGCACGGTCCTGCGCTTCGTGCCCGAGAGCCCCGGCGGTGATGACGATAGCGTGCTGCGCGACGGGCGCACCGACCTGATCATCAGCTCGACCGTCGACCTGGGCCCGGAGATCAAGGTGCAGAGCCTGTTCCAGACCTACTACGTGGGTTTGGCGCGGCGCGACCATCCCATATTCGACCAGCCGATCACACCGCAGAGCTTTGCCAGTTATCCACAGATCAGCGTATCCAGGCGTGGCCGCGCCAATGGGCCGATTGACGTCGAACTGGCCAACTTCAAGGTGCAGCGGCGCGTGGCGCTGATCACGCCGAGCTTCCACTCGGCGTTGTTCTCGCTGCCGGATTCGGACCTGATCCTGCCGATGCCCGCCAATATCCTCAACAGTGTGCACAAGCTCGGCTTACCGTTGCGCTCGTTCGAGATTCCGGTGCCGCTGGAGCGGGTAACCGTGCTGCAGGCCTGGCACCCGCGTTATCACAACGATCCGGCCCACCGCTGGTTGCGGCAGATCCTGAAAACCTGCTGCAGTGTCGATCCATAAACCCGCTTCGCCCTACGGCGGCTGGGGCGGATTGCGTCAAACGCAATATAAAGCTGCCGATAAGTCAGTTTTCGTAAGCATTCGACTTTCTTAGACTTGCCCCAGCCATAAAATTGTTGCTGGAGTTGTCTACCCATGAGTTCCCTGTCCGCCCCTGCCACCGCGATCGCCGCCGCCCCCGCGCCGGCTGCGCCCGTGCAGTCGGCGTTCGGCCTGCGCGTGGTGGTCGGGCTGTTCGGCGTGTTGCTGGCCGTGCTGTGCGCCGGCCTCAACGAGTCGGTGACCAAGATTTCCCTGGCCGATATCCGCGGGGGCATGGGCATCGGCGCCGACGAGGGCGCCTGGCTGCTGGCGGTGTACAGCGCCGCGTCGGTTTCGGCCATGGCCTTCGCGCCGTGGCTGGCCACTACCTTCTCCTTGCGCCGCTTCACCATGAGCGCGGTCGGGCTGTTTGCGCTGCTGGGGTTGCTGCAGCCGTTGGCCCCCAACCTGCACAGCCTCATGCTGCTGCGCATCCTTCAGGGTTTTGCAGCGGGCGCCTTGCCACCGATGCTCATGAGCGTGGCGCTGCGTTTTCTGCCGCCGGGCATCAAGGTCTACGGCCTGGCCTGCTATGCCCTGACGGCCACCTTCGGGCCCAACCTCGGCACGCCGCTGGCCGGGTTGTGGACCGAATACGTTGGGTGGCAGTGGGCGTTCTGGCAGATCATCCTGCCCTCGGCCCTGGCCATGTGCTGTGTCGGCTGGGGCTTGCCGCAAGACCCGCTGCGCCTGGAGCGCTTCAAGCAGTTCGACTGGCGCGGCGTGTTGCTTGGCCTGCCGGCCATCAGCTGCATTGTCCTGGGCCTGTCGCTAGGGGACCGCTGGGGCTGGTTCGATTCGCCGCTGATCTGCTGGCTGCTGGGCGGGGGCGTGCTGTTGCTGGTGCTGTTCCTGTACAACGAATGGTCCGAGCCGCTGCCGTTCTTCCAGTTGCGCATGCTGTCGCGCCGCAACCTGAGCTTCGCGCTGGTCACCCTGGCCGGCGTGTTGGTGGTGCTTTCCGGTGTGGGCAGCATTCCCTCTGCCTACCTTGCGCAAATCCAAGGGTATCGCCCGGCGCAAACCAGCCCGCTGATGATGCTGGTGGCCATGCCGCAACTGATTGCCCTGCCGTTGACGGCGGCACTGTGCAACCTGCGTGCGGTGGACTGCCGCTGGGTGCTGGCCACGGGGCTGGCGATGCTGGCGCTGTCGTGCATCGGCAGCAGCCTGCTGACCTCCGAGTGGATCCGTGGTGATTTCTACCCTTTCTACCTGCTTCAGGTGTTCGGCCAACCGATGGCGGTACTGCCGCTGCTGATGCTCTCCACCAATGGCATGAGCCCACAGGAAGGCCCATTCGCCTCCAGCTGGTTCAACACCGTCAAGGGGCTCGCCGCAGTGATCGCCGGTGGCCTGCTGGATGCCCTCGGCACGCTGCGCCGACACTTTCATTCCAACCACCTGGTGGACAGCCTGGGCAACGCCCCGCTGATCGATGACAACGCTGCGGGCCTTGCCAAGCGTATCCATGACCAGGCGCTGGTGCTGACTTCGGCCGACCTTTACCTGGTCATGGCCGGTATCGCCGTGGCGCTGATCTGCCTGATTCCTTTCGTGCCTACCCGGGTCTACCCACCGCGCGCGGTGGCCTGAGCCCGGATGAATTCGAGACCGCTGAAAATGACCAACAAGCGCAAGACAATCGTGATCGGCTCGGTACTCGCCGTGGCCGTGCTGGCGGGTATCGTCGGCCCCTGGCTGCTCGGCAGTGACCACCGGCAAAGCACCAACGACGCCTACGTGATCGCCGATTACACCGTAGTGGCGCCCAAGGTGGCCGGCTTCGTCAAGCAAGTGCTGGTCGAAGACAACCAGCAGGTGCAGGCCGGCCAGTTGCTGGCGACCATCGATGCGCGGGACTACCAGGCCGCCCTGGATGCCGCGCAGGCCCAGTTGCTGGTGGCCAAGGCGCAAAGCGCCGATGCCCGTGCCACCCTGGAACGCCAGGCGGCATTGATTGCCCAGGCCGAGGCGGCGGTGAAGGCAGCGCAGGCCGAAGCATCGTTCGCCGACCACGAGGTCAACCGCTACAGCCGCCTCGCCCAGCAGGGCGCCGGCACCGTGCAGAATGCCCAGCAGGCGCGCAGCCGGGTCGACCAGGCCCGCGCACGGCTGGCCAATACCCAGGCTGCATTGGTTGCCGCGCGCAAGCAGGTGGACATCCTCAGCGCTCAGGTCGCCAGCGCCGATGGGCAGTTCAAGCGTGCCGAAGCGGGCGTTGAAAAAGCTCAGCTGGACCTGTCCTACACGCGCATTACTGCCCCGGTGGATGGCATGGTCGGTGAGCGTGCCCTGCGCGTTGGCGCCTTCGTCAACCCGGGCGCACGCCTGCTGTCGGTGGTGCCCTTGCAGCATGCCTATGTGGTCGGCAATTTCCAGGAAACCCAGCTGACCCATGTGCAGCCGGGGCAGCCTGTCAGTATCAGCGTCGATACCTTTTCCGGTGAAACCCTCAAGGGCCATGTCCAAAGCATTGCGCCTGCAACTGGCGTGACCTTCGCGGCAGTAAAACCCGACAACGCCACCGGCAACTTCACCAAGGTCGTGCAGCGCATCCCGGTGAAAATCGTCTTCGATGACGGCCAGCCGTTGCTTGCGCGCCTGCGTGTGGGCATGTCGGTGGAAGCGACCATCGACACCCGTGGTGACACGTTCAGTGGCAAAGAGGTGAGTGCACGATGAAACCGGCAGTACGCTTGAGCCCCTTGCTGCTGGCCGTACTGATGGCCGGCTGCACCCTGGGCCCCGACTTCAAACGCCCGGCCAGCCAGGCCCCGCAGCAATGGGCACCGCTGCAGGGCCAGGCGGCACCCAGCCAGCCGCAAGCAGAACCGCTTGAACTGCGTTGGTGGGAGACCTTCCACGATGCGCGCCTGAGTGCGCTGATCCAGCAGGTGGCCGAGCGTAACCTCGACCTGCAGATCGCCAGTGCGCGGCTGCTGCAAAGCCGCGCCTTGCGCAGCACGGTGGCTGCCGACCAGGCGCCGTCGGTCGATGTGGATGGCGGCTACAGCCGCGCCCGTAACAGTGCCGAAGGCCTCAGCGACCCGTCTGGCAAAGCAGGCAAGTCGGCGTTCAACCTGTGGCAGGGCGACCTGGTCGCCGGTTGGGAGCTGGACCTCTGGGGCCGGGTGCGCCGGCAGGTGGAGGCTGCCGACGCCACGGTGGAAGTGGCCGAGAATGACCGGCGCGGTGTGCTCTTGGCGCTGTTGTCGGAAACCGCAGGCAACTACATCCAGTTGCGTGCCGTGCAGCACACGCTCGATGTCACGCGCGACAACCTGAAGGTCGCCCGGCACAGCCTGAAGCTGTCCCAGGACCGCCAGGCCGAGGGTGTCGCCACCCGGCTCGACGTGGCCCAGGCCAGTGCCCAGGTTGCCTCGATCCAGGCCCGTCTACCGAGCCTGGAGGCCCGGCGCGACGACCTGATCAACGCGCTCAGCCTGCTGGCGGCCGAGCCCCCACGCAGTTTGCAGGCACAGTTGCTTGAGGGCGGGGAGTTGCCCGCGCCGCAGCAGCAATTTGCGATCGGCTTGCCGTCCGAGCTGGCCGAGCGCCGTCCGGACATCCGCCAGGCCGAGGCGCGGCTGCATGCGGCCACTGCCAGCATTGGCGTGGCCAAGGCGGATTTCTACCCCAGCATCCGGCTGTCCGGCAGCGTCGGCTTCCAGGCCATGCAACTGTCGGATTTCGGCGCCTGGGACTCGCGCCGCTTTGCCTTCGGCCCACAGCTGTCGTTGCCGATCTTCGAGGGTGGCCGGCTCAAGGGCACCCTGGCGCTGCGTGAGGCGCAGCAGCAGGAGGCGGCGCTCAACTACCGCAAGGTGGTGCTCGGTGCCTGGCACGAGATCGACGATGTGTTACGCCTGTACAACGCCAGCCAGCTGCGCCGTGATCATTTGGCCGAAGCGGTGCGGCAGAACCGCATCGCCCTGGAAACCGCCCAGCGTCAGTACGTGGAAGGGGCAGTGGACTTTCTCAACGTGCTGACTGTACAGAGTGCGTTGCTGGCCAGCGAAGAGCAGTGGATCGACAGTTCGGCGGCGGTATCGCAGGCATTGGTCGGGCTGTACAAGGCTTTGGGTGGTGGCTGGCAGGCGTTCGACGGGCAGCCGACGACAAAGGTGTGATCAAGCGGAGGCAGCCATGCACCTCTCCCTCAATGGAAAGCGCGCACTCATCAGTGGCTCCATGGCAGGGCAGGGCCTGTCTACCGCCATAGACCTTGCCGCCGCCGGCGCGGAGGTCGTGCTCAACGACCGCACCCAGGCGTTGGTCGACGCTGCGCTGAAAGCGATACGTGAGCGCTTGCCCAAGGCACGGATCATTGGTGTTGCCGCTGACCTGGGCACCGAACAGGGCGTACAGGCGTTGCTGGAGCAGGTGCCGCATACCGATATCCTGGTCAACAACGGCACGCGGGACGTTGCCCGGCGCCTGCAGCGTCATTACGCCCGCGGCATGGCCGAGCGCAAATGGGGGCAGGTGATCCACCTGGGCGGTGAATCAGAGCGGTCGCAGCAGCCCGAAGCGTTTGCGCAGTACCCAGTCCAGTAACCGGCGTGGCAGCCAGCGTGCCAGTAGCGGCAACGCCGTACTGCCATTGCCCAGCCGCACCACCGCTGGCACAGGCGATTTGCGCGTGGCCGCCAGCAGCCCTTGGGCAAATTGCGCCGCGGATGTGGGCCGGTCTTGCGAGGCGCGGGCCCGCGCCTGGATATGCTCGCGCAGCGGCCACCACGGCGACTGCGCCGCTACCACCTGATCGGCTTGGCGCTGGGCATTGCTGGCGAATTGTGAGGCGATCGCCCCCGGTTGCACTTCCATCACCTGAATGCCGAAAGGCGCCAGCTCCAGGCGCAGGGCGTCGCTCAGTGCGTGCACGGCAGCCTTGGAGGCGCAGTAGGCGCCGGCGAACGGCGTGACCAGTACGCCCGATACACTGCCGATGTTGACCACCAGCCCACGCGCACGGCGCAGCAGCGGGAACAGTGCACCGGTTACACCGATCACGGCGAACACATTGGTTTCGAACTGTTGGCGCAGGGCGTCCACGCCGCCATCGAGCAGGGGGCCCATGGCACCGTAACCTGCGTTGTTGACCAGGATGTCGAGCCGGCCGTGGCGTGCTTCCAGCTCCTCGGCCAGGTGCTTCAGGCCCTCGGCGTCGTTGACGTCAAGCTGCCGGGCGGTGAAGCCGGCGCCGGCCAGGTGTTCGACGTCTTCGGCTTTACGGGCGGTGGCCCAAACGTCGTGGCCGGCATCGCGAAAGGCTTCGGCCAGGGCGCGGCCGATGCCGCTGGAACAACCGGTGATCAGGACGGTGGGCATTGGGCAGGCCTGTGCTCAAAGTAAGTTATGTATAGGCTGGGCTGGCCCTATCGCCGGCAAGGCAGCTCCCAGAAGTACCCCGAATCTGCGGGCAGCGGTGAACCTGTGGGAGCCGGCTTGCCGGCGATAGGGCCAGAGCAGGCACCGTATCAGTTGGCGAATGTACCCTGTAGATGCTCGGCACGAAACTCCAGTGTCTGCGGCCGGTAGCCGGCGCGCAGTGGCGGCAGTGGCAGGCAATCGGTCCATTCTGCCCCAGGCTGCAGTTCGCCCGGCCCACGATAGCGCGGTGCGCTGTAGGTGTTTTCGGCCAGGTTGATGGTATCGCCCGGGGCATAGGCACCGACCCGCCAGCGCAGTTCTGTCAGCGGAGCCTTGTTGCCGTTTTTCATGTGTACCTTCAAGGCACGGTCGGCGGGGCATTGATCCGGGGCATAGGTCAGGCGCAGGTCAAGACGCGCCAGTTGCGAAGCTTCGCGTGTGTCCTGCCAGACGACGAACAGCGCGACCAGCCCGAGGCCGCAGACAGCGGCCAGCGAGATCAGCAGGGCCTTGGCCGGGTAACGCAGCAGCAGTACCAGCCAGGTGAGGATGAGGAAGGCGCCGATGATCATGTGGTCCGATTCCCGTTCGAGTCTTCGGACATCTTGGAGCGGCCAGCTGCAAGCTGCAAGCGGCAAGCTGCAAGAGAAAAGCGGGTCGGCGATGGCCCCACATCTGTAGGTACACCGCCGACCCGCTGTGCTTGTAGCTTGCAGCTCGTAGCTTACTGCGCGATGGTCTTCACCGATACGCCACGTTCGACGGGAGTTGCCGTGCGCCCATACACATCCTCGAAGCGCTCGATATCATCTTCGCCCAGGTAGCTGCCGGACTGCACTTCGATGATCTCCAGCGGGATCTTGCCCGGGTTGCGCAGGCGGTGGACCGAGGCGATCGGGATATAGGTCGACTGGTTTTCGGTGAGCAGGAAAACGTTTTCATCGCACGTCACTTCGGCGGTGCCCGATACCACGATCCAGTGCTCGGCCCGGTGGTGGTGCATCTGCAGCGACAGGCTGGCGCCCGGCTTGACGGTGATGTGCTTGACCTGGAAGCGGCCGCCCATGTCCACCGAATCGTAAGAGCCCCACGGGCGGTACACCTCAAGGTGGTTCTGGGTTTCGCTGCGGCCTTGCTCGTCGAGGGTCTTGACCATCTGCTTGACGCCCTGGACCTTGTCCTTGTGGGCAATCATCATCGCGTCCTTGGTCTCGACCACGACGATGTTTTCCAGGCCGATCACCGACACCAGCTTGCCATTGCCATGGATCATGCAGTTGCGGCTGTCCTGCACCACCACATCACCCTTGGTGACGTTGCCATTGGCGTCCTTGTCATGCACTTCCCACAGCGACGACCAGCAGCCGACGTCGCTCCAGCCAGCCGACATCGGTACAACGCAGGCGCGCTGGGTCTTTTCCATCACCGCGTAGTCGATGGAGTTGTCCGGGCAGCAGGCGAAGGTCGCTTCGTCGATGCTCAGCACATCATCTGTTTCGTCGCTGCGCTCCAGGGCCAGCACGCAAGTGTCATAGATGTCGGGCTCGTGCTTTTTCAGCTCTTCAAGGAAGCGGCTGGCGCGGAACAGGAACATGCCGCTGTTCCAGAAGTAGCCACCGGACTGAACGAATTCGGCGGCGCGTTTTTCGTCGGGTTTTTCGACGAACTGCGCCACCCGGGCCACACCTTCGGGCAGCAGGGCGTCCTGGCTGGAGCGGATGTAGCCATAGCCGGTCTCGGGCTTGGTCGCCGGGACGCCGAACAGCACCATCTCGCCACGCTCGGCGGCCACGGTGGCCAGGGCCAGGGCACGTTGCAGGGCCTTCTGGTCGTCGATCACGTGGTCGGCCGGCAGCACCAGCATCAAGTCATCGCGCCCCTCGTTGACCAGCTTCATGGCGGCCATGGCCACCGCAGGGGCCGTGTTGCGGCCGAAGGGTTCCATCAGGATGCCCTGGGTTTGCAGTTTCAGCGCCGCGAGCTGTTCCTGGACGATGAACTTGTGGTCCTTGTTGCAGACCACGATCGGGGCGTCCATGCCTTCGAACACCAGGCGCTCGAGGGTTTGCTGGAACAGCGTGTGCTCACCGGTCAGGGCGAGGAACTGCTTGGGGAACTGCTTGCGCGACAAAGGCCACAGACGCGAACCGCTACCACCAGAAAGAATTACCGGGATCATGTTGTTTCTCCAATAAGGTCGTTAAAGAGGCAGAGGATCAGTTGGTGGACACTGGGCGGGTGACCCAGACTGGCGACAGGCTGCTGCCCGAGCCGGTGACGTACAGCACGGCGGCTTCGCCGCGCTCCAGGGCGACGGGTTTGACGTCGCTGACTTTCTTGTCTCCTGCAAACAGGGCCAGGTTCACCTTGACCGGGTTGATCTCACGCTCGCCACGGCCTTTGGCCGCCACCGGAGTAACCACCTCGGTCTTGCCGTCAGCGGTCTTCAGGGCCAGCGCCTGATCGCTCAGGTTCTGTACACGCACCAGGGCTTTCTGCTTGTTCTTGAAAGGCGGTTCTTCGATCAGCTGCGGGTTGCCGCTGCCGTTGTTGACCAGGGTGTAGTACTTGTCTGCGGCGAGCTTGACCGGGACACTCTTGCCGGCGACCTGCGCGGTGTAGTCACCGCCCGGGAGGAAGCTGAAGTCGCTGCTGGCCTGGGCGCCGACCTGTTTGATCTGGGTGTTGCCGACGCTGGCGGCAGCCGGTGCAGGGGAGGCGTTGTACAGGCGCACGAAGGTCGAGCCTTTCGGTGCGGTCGGGCCATACAGGGCAGCGTCGGCGCCGGCGAATGCCTGCATCGAAGCCAACGACAGGCCTGCTGCGAGGGTGAGGGCTTTGGCAATGGAAGTCTTGGTAGTCATGTGCGTGTTCCTCTCTATCTATCAGTGGTCCGTCCGGTTGGACGACAGGGCCAGGTTTTCTTCGGATTTGCGGGTGTTCTTCAGTTGCGCGATCCACTGTGGATCGAAGCTGCTGAGGTCGTTTTTCATTGGCAGATAACGTTCGGGGAATTCCCACACCACAACCTGTGGCGCGGCGTTCTTGAAAGCATCGCTTTGCAGGTACTTGAGCATTGGCAGCAGGGGGCCGTGGCCGTCTTCGGCATAGTTGGCGACGTCGCTGCGCAGGGCCTGCTGCAGCGCGCCGAGGAAGTTCCAGTGCGGGTTGGCGCTGTAGCTGGTGCCGACCAGGGCGACCGGGATCTGGCTGTCGGCGAACAGGGCATCGCCCGCATCACCTTCGGCCTCGACCGGGCGCGTGCTGCGTTGCTGCAGGGTGTCCGGGCTGGGCAAGAGGTTGCTGAACAGCGGGTCCAGTGGCA
The DNA here is from genome assembly GCF_015751845.1 of Pseudomonas sp. M2. Taxonomy (NCBI): domain Bacteria; kingdom Pseudomonadati; phylum Pseudomonadota; class Gammaproteobacteria; order Pseudomonadales; family Pseudomonadaceae; genus Pseudomonas; species Pseudomonas sp. M2. The sequence goes on along the minus strand of NZ_JADOUD010000001.1, from coordinate 1,473,069 downwards.
GGAAGTTGGTCAGGTCGCCCTTGTACGGGGCGGTGTTGCCGGTCTCGGTGATGAACGTCTGGGGGGCGCCATTGAGCAGGCTCTGGCGCCCGACCGCCTCGGCCACAGCCTGTGCGGCGACTTCAGCGCCCATCGGCGTCCAGTGGGTATCGGTGCGCAGGAAGACCTGGCCGCGGGCCTTGGCCTGTTCCATCGGGGCCATCAGGTCAGGGGCGAACACGTTGGCCTGACGGACCTGGGCATGGAACTGGTTGTACAGGTCGTCATGCAGGCTGGCTGGCGCCTCCTTGCCCACATACTCCGAGTAGACCCGCGCCTTGGCCGGCACGATCGCCAGCACCAGCTGGCTGCCGTGCTGTTGCAGGGTGTCGCGCACACCGCGGATCAGCGCCAGGTTTTCCTGCATGAGCTGGTCGGCACCGGCAGTCGGTTTGAACTCTTCGTCGCTGAACAGCCACTGGTCACGGCCCAGCACCACGCCCGGGCGGCCTTCGTTGAACAGCTTGTAATCCAGCGCGGCCCAGAGGTTGGTGCCCAGGCGCTTGATCGGGAACTCGTCGTCGTAGTGCGTCTCGGCGGCCTTGGCCAGCTTGCCGTTGAGCACGGTCATCTGTTCGGTGCGCTGGAAGCTTTGCAGGCCACCGGTGGACCAGGCGCCCATGCCTACCAGCAGGCCGATGAACGACAGGGAATAGGTGATGCGTAATGTCCGGGTCATGGTCATCAACCTCAGAACTGGAAGTAAAGGAACGGCGAGTAGCTCTGCGCCGAAAGCTTGAGGATCGAGGCCACGAACAGCAGCAGGATCAGGGCGCGGGTCATCACCCGGGTCCAGTCCAGGCCAAGCGAGCCGTCGGCATTGACCTGCGCCGGGGTGCGCATGGCTGCCGGCGGGGTGGCATTGCGGTAGAAGTCACGCAGGCCGAAGAACGCCAGGGTGATGTAGGCGATGACCAGCGTCGCCACCTGCAGCCCGGTGAGCTGGGCGCGGTTGAGTTCGGACAGCTGCCACTCGCCGAAGCTGAACATGGCGCCGTACATGCGGCCGGCCACTTCCAGGTTTTCGGCGCGGAAGATCACCCAGCCGACCACCACCAGCAGGAAGGTGAACGCCCACTTGACCGGGTTGAAGCGCTGCGGGTTGGTGTCCAGGCCCAGTGCTCGCTCGATTGCCAGCCACATGCCGTGCCAGGCGCCCCAGATGATGTAGGTGAAGTTGGCGCCGTGCCACAGCCCGCCCAGCAGCATGGTCAGGAACAGGTTGCGGTAGGTGTTGAAGGTGCCTTTGCGGTTGCCGCCCAGGGTGATGTACAGGTAGTCGCGCAGCCAGGTCGACAGGCTGATGTGCCAGCGGCGCCAGAACTCGGTGATCGACTGGCTGATGTAAGGCTGCTTGAAGTTCTCCATGAAGCGGAAGCCCATCATCAGCCCCAGGCCGATGGCCATGTCGCTGTAGCCGGAGAAGTCGAAGTACAGCTGCGCGGTGTAGGCCAGCGCACCGAGCCAGGCGTCACCGGTGGTCGGGTTCTGCAGGGCGAAGCAATGGTCGGCGACCACCGCCAGGGTGTCGGCGATGAACACTTTCTTGATGAAGCCCTGCATGAAGCGGGTGCAGCCTTCGGAGAACTTGTCCAGGGTGTGGGTGCGGTTGTTGAACTGGTCGACCAGGTCCTTGAAGCGCAGCACCGGGCCGGCGATCAGGTGCGGGAAGATCGCCACGAACGCTGCGAAGTCGATCAGGTTGCGGGTGGCCGGGGTGTCGCCGCGGTACACATCGATGATGTAGCTGATCGACTCGAAGATGTAGAACGAGATACCGATCGGCAACAGCACGTGGGTGAGGATGAAGGGCTCAAGGCCGAACGAGCTGATGATCGCGTTGAGGCTGTCGACGCCGAAATTGGCGTACTTGAAGTAGCCGAGGATCGCCAGGTCCACGCCTACGCCCAGCAGCAGCCAGCGCTGTGCAGGCTTGGTGCGTACGCCGGCGGCGCCGACTTTCAGGCCGATCCAGTAGTTCCACAGGGTGACACCGGCGAACAGGGCGAGGAAGTCCACCCGCCACCAGGCGTAGAAGATGTAGCTGGCGACCAGCAGCAGCAGGTTGCGATAGCGTTGCCCGCTCAGGTAGTACAGGCCGAGGAATATCGGCAAGAACAGGAACAGGAACACGTTGGACGAGAAGACCATCCCGGTTCTCCTAAATTGTTCACAGCATCCAGGGCAAAGCGCCCCCCAAACCCCCCAGTGAGAAACTGGAGGAAACCTTTGTTGCTTCAATACCGCTGGCGAGGGGCTTGGCCCTCGTTTCGCGACGCGAGGCCGCTCCTACAGATTCAGCGCCGTCCTTGTAGGAGCGGCCTTGCGTCGCGATGGGCCGCAAAGCGGCCCCCATTCAGGCAACGCTCATTTCTTGGATTGCGCGCTCGGGTCATAGACCCGGGTCAGGTTGCCGCCCAGGCGGAAGCTGTCGAACGGCTGCATCCGGTGTTTGCGCTCAAGCGTGTCGCCCACGCACTGGTACAGCGCGCACCAAGGCTCGAGCCAGGCGTACTTGCCGTCGACCTTGAGGTCCTTCATGTCCTGTTTCTCACCCGCGCGCTCGGCGAAGTGGCGCGGGTCGCGGGCGCCGTACAGCACGCCTTCACCCAGGCGCTGCAGGGCAAAGTTGTTTTCGCTGCGCAGGTCCACGCCATTGGCCTTGGCAAAGCTTGCGATCATCGCCAGTGGCGGCAGGGCGTAGTTGTGGTAAGCCAGGGCACGCTGCTTGCGCTTGATTTCGTTGGGCAGGAAGCCTTGGTCGTCGATCTGGTTGGCGCCGACCTTGTATTCCTTCACCGCCCAGTCGAACAGGTCACGGCGGTCGGTGGCCACGGCGGTGGCCATCACCGACCAGGCCGCCCAGTAGCTGTGGTTGTTGATCTTCTCCAGCGGCAGGTTGCTCCAGTCGCGCACGGTCTGCTCGGCGAGGCGGGCGAACCACTTCTCGATCAGCTCGGCCTCGGCCTGGTGTGCTGCCAGTGGCTGCGAATTGGAGAACTTCAGGCGCAGCCACGAGCCGCTCATGCTGCCCAGCGCCCATTTGCGCATGGACTTGCCGGTGTGGTTGTAGTTGGTGGACATCAGCGCATCGGCGCGTGCCCAGGTGCCCAGCCAGGTCAGGGTGCAGTCCAGTTGTGCCGGGCGGCCGTCACGCATGTACTGGTTGACCATCTTGGCGACACCACGCTCAAGGGTGGTGATGTCTTTGGTGGAGTCGCGGAAGGCTTGTTCCGAGTCCCGGTTCAGGGTCGCCCGAGCCTTGTCCGAGCCTTCGTACTTGCTGCGAAATTGCAGCGCGCCGGTGAAAGGTTTGGGCGCAGATTCGCAGCGGAAGTTGCCGTCGCTGGTCTTGATCTTTTCAATCCCCTCGTAATAACCCTGGGGCGGTACCAGCGCGGCATGCGCGGCACCTCCGTACAGGGCCAGAACGAGCAGGGCGGGGCTGAATATTCGCTTGAATGCAGTCATGGTCGCCTCACTGGCCGGCCTGCGCGGTTTGCGCGGGCACGGCGTAGTTGTTGCGTTTGCAGAGCTTGGCCTCGACCTTCTGGGTGCCGCTTTCTGGCCCCTGGACTTCCAGGGCCAGCAAGTTCTGGCTGGCCCAGTCCTCGTCTTCACGCATCTGGAAGACGAAGCGGCCATTGGTGTCGGAGGTTTCCGGCTTCTCGATCTTGATGTCCTCGTGGCGCCCGTTGAGGTACCAGAGGGTGGCTTGCAGCACCTTGACCGAAGGGTCTTCGAACTTGATGTCCATCTGCAGGTTGCGGTTGACCAGGTCCTTGATCACGCCGCCCTTGCCGTTGACCATCAGCTCGTTCTTGCCGGGCTTGAGGGTGCTGCTGGCGCTCATCAGTGCCGGGCGCGCGTCACAGCCATCGTCGAGCAGAGCGAGGATCTGCCGCCAGATGGTTTCCTGGTCCAGGCGATACAGCGGCGAGAATTCCCAGATGAGGATCTTCGGTGGATTGTTCTGGAATTCCTCGCTGCCCAGGTACTCGATCATCGAGCCTTCCAGGCCGCCGCCAGGGAAGGCGACGTTGAGCACGTCGGCGCCGATGTACTGCTCGAGGAAGCCCGAGAAGTTGTAGTTCTTGCCGCTGTGGCTGGTGCCGACCAGGGTGATCTGGGCGTTACCGCTGTCGCCGAACAGATCGTCGCCGCCGCTGGCGCCTTTCGGTTCGGTGGCGAACTGGTCCATGTACTGCACGGCGTAGCTGGTGCCGCACAGCTGCCCGGCAACGTTGTGCAGGGTGCCGGTCTTGCCCATGCGCCCGGACTTGTGGGTCTCGAATTCCTTGCGCGGGATACCTTCGAAGGCCGGCATCTTGTGTACGGTGTCGGCCACGATCCTGGCTGCACGTTCGGCGCCGTAAGGCGTCCAGTGCTGGTCACCACGGAAGTAGAAGTCCTTGCCCTGCTCGGCGGCCGCCAACTGTTCGTTGGTCAGCGGCGACAGGTCCGGCACGTTGTAGCCCATGCCGGCGAAGCGCTTGAGCATGGCCTGGTAGTTGCCCAGGGCCTTCTGGTAATCGAAGGCGGCTTTCTCGGCCGGGTTGAGCATGTTGCGGTTCACCAGGCCCCGGGTGGGCTGGTACACCACCACCAGTTCCACGCCCCGCTTCTTGAACGCGTCGTGCACTTGCTGCAGGCGTTTGTAGCCTGCCGGTGTGGTGCTGAACTCGGTACGCAGGTCTTCGCGGGTACGGAACAGCCAGTCACCCTTGGCCTGTACCAGCGTGGTGAAGTTCTGCTGGTAGCGTGTGGTGTAGCGGCTGGCGTCGTGTGCTTCGGGGCACAGCTGGCAGCAAGGCTCGGCAGTGAAGGTCGGCGCCTTGACCTCGTCGGCGCGCACACCCTGGCTGATGGCCAGGAGGGCGGCGGACAGGCCCAGCAGTTTCATCAAGTGTGGGGTCATGGTCTGGGCTTCCTTAATCGATCATTTCGGTCTGGCGTTCGACCGGGTCGATCAGCACGGCCTTCTGCTGGCGCACCAGCAGGTCGAGGATTTCGTCCTGGCGCTCGCCCAGGATGCCGTTGAGGCTGATGCCGTTGGATTTGCGCGGGGCGAGCATGGAGACTTTGTACAGCTCCACCGACAGCGGCGAATCGATCGAAAGAGGCCCCGAGCCGTTGGCCGCCAGCTCACCGCCGACCACGATCAGCGAGACCTTGGTGTCGAACGGGTCGAGGGCGATGTCACGGTCGGTGTCGGACAGGTCCTTGATGTGCCCGTACACGCCAACCAGGCCATTGGCCATGGCGACGTTCTCGTACAGGCGGATGTTGACGCTGTTGCGCACGCGGATGCCGTGGCGACGGTTGTTGATCAGCTTGTTGCCCCAGATCAGGTTGTCACCGCTTTCGTACAAAGTGATGCCGTCGGTGTGGTTACGGTAAATTTCGTTGTAGGCGATCAGGTTGTTGACGCTGTTACGGTCGATCACCACGCCCGAGAGCTTGTTGTCGTAGCTCTTGTTGTTGATGATCCAGCTGTCGTTGACCTCACGCGAGACGATGATCCCGTGCTTTTTCTTGGTGCCATACACCGTGTTGCCGGCGATGATCAGGCGGTGCGAACGGTCGTGCGGGTCGATGCCGTAGACGATGTTGTCGCGGTAGGTGCTGTCCTTGACCACGAAGTCCTGGGTCTCGTAGCAGTAGAACCCGTACCACATGTCACTGAATTCCGAGCCGATGATCCAGCCGGTGGGCTCCGGGCGGCCCATGCGCTTGGCCATGTTCGGGGTGTACTGCGAGATGCTCACGCCGTAAGACTTGGACTTGGCATAGCCAAAACTGGCCATCTTGGTGTTGACGATGTACGTCTCGGTGCCGCCCCACGACAGCAGGAACGGGCGGAATTCATTGGGCGAGCGGAAGGTCGCCGGGCCGTTGTCCTTCTCGCGCCAGCCAGTGACCTGGGTGTCGCTGACGAACAGTTTGCCGTCATTGACCAGGAACGCGCCGCCCTCCTGGGACAGGCGCAGTTGCTTGACCTTGCCGTCGATCTCGAGGATGCCCTTGTGCCCGACCACGATCGGCAGGCGCGCCAGGTAAACACCTGGCTCGACTTCGCTGAGGTACTGCTTGGGCACCTTCTTGCTCAGTTCGACCAGGTCGACATGGCCGTCATCGACGAAGATCGCCTGGGGGATGCCGTGCTGGCGTTGTACCCACTCGGCAGCCTTGTTGTCGCCGCCGATGAATTCCTTGAGCGATTCTTCCTGCAGCATGCGGCGCACGCTGACCTTGCCCTTGTGGCTGCGGTCGATCTTTTTCTGCACAGCGGCGGCGGTGTAACCGCTCAGATCGGGCAGCTTGGGCGGGTCCATGTGCAACGGCTCGGTCGGTGCGCTGGACACGGTGTAGGTCTTGGCATGCTGCAGTTCCTTGGCGATCACCGCAGGTTCTGCGGCGACGGCCAGCCCTGAGGCCAGCAGCAGAGCGCTGGCCAGAAGGCTGTGACGTAAGTGCGGGTGAAGGTTCATTGCAGGTCCTCTACCGGCCTTAGAAGCGCCAGATCACGTCGACGAAGGCGCGGTGCATGTAGGAGTCCGCTTCCTTGCCATAGGCATCGCCGGGCTTGAACACACCGGCGCGCAGGCGCACCAGCGCGGACGGCTCGTCGATCGCCTGGCTCATCGAAGCAGGCAGCAGGCCCTGCTTGAAGTACTTGGTGACGACCACGTCCATTTCCTGGCCCAGGTCTTTCTCGCCGTTGACCAGCGGGCGGCTCACGCCGTTGTCGTTGACTGCAGCGTTGATGCCGCTGGAGCCGATGTTCTGCGAACCATCGACACGCCAGAACTTGTGGTAGATGAAGCTGGCGTCGTAGTCCTCGCGCAGTTGCCAGGAGGCGAACAGGGTGGCCGCCTGCAGGTTGCCCAGCTCGCCGCGGAAGGCCTCGCCGAAGCGGTGCACGCGCGAACGGGTACCGGTGAAGTTGGAGCGGTTGCTCTCAAGGCCGGTCTGCTCGAAGTTGCTCGAACCGTCGTCGCCACCATCGCCGCTGCCGCGGGCATAGGCCGCGCCAACCTGCCAGTTCGGGTCCAGGCGCAGGCGGATGCCCAGGTCGGTGGCCCAGGCGTTGACGTCGCCGCTCTGCTTGCCGACGACGACCTGGTCGTCACCGACCAGCTGGCTGTTGAGCTTGTCGCGATCACCGGTCAGCCAGGTCAGGCTGCCCCAGTAGTTGACGGTGTGGTCGTTGCGCCAGTTGTAGGCGTCGCTGTTGGCTTCCAGGCCCAGCCAGGTGAGGTCGCCGGTGCGAGTCTTGTCCAGTGCGTCGATGGTTTCGCCCGGGCTTTTCAGGCTGCCGCTGTCATGGGTGTGGTGGGCGCGCAGGCCGACCCAGTGGCCGGGTGTCCACTGCGTGGCGACGTTACCGTAGATGTGCGTACGGTCTTCGTCTTCCGGGGCCAGCTCGGTCAGGTCGGTGCGGTATTCGCTGAAGCGTTGGGCCACACCCAGGTCAGCCTTGAGCAAGGTGGTGTCGAAGGTCCAGTTCAACGCTTCGATGTTGGTGTCGCGCCACATGCCGTCGTCGCTGCGCAGGCGTTGGCGACCAAGGCGCAGCTGCTCGCCCGGGTAAGCCGTGAGGCCGCTGTAGCCGACCCAGAACTCGCGCATGGCCAGATAGCTTTTGTCGGGTTGGCGGCTGTCGTCACCGGTGTCGGTGGTGGTGCCGTCATCGTTCTGGCGCAGGGTGTCGGTTTCGATGGTGTCTGTGGCAGCAACGGCCTGGCCCATGGCGAAGGCACTCCAGTTGCCGCGCTCGCCGTATACCCAAGGGCGCAGGTCAAGGCCCAGGCCGTTGACGTCACCGCCGGAGCGGGTGCCCAGGTCGCGATCGTCTTCCGACTGGCCGGTGATCTTCACATCCAGGCCGAAGTTTTTCTGGGCGGTCATGTCGGCCAGGGTCGGGCAGGACCACAGCAGGGCGAAGCTCAGGCCGATGCCGGCTTTCACGAAGGGATTGAGCGTCATAGCGAGTCCTCACCGTCTACTTCTTTTTCGTCGTCTTGCAGGGCCTCAAGGGCCAGGGTGCCGCCTTGGGCCATGCTGCCGCGAGCCTGCTTTTCCTGCGTCAGCAGGCTTTGTGCCTGGCTGCGCTGGTCAGGCGTGAGCTGCTGGTCGAGTTGCTGCAGCAGCTCGGTGGACTGCGGCGTCGGGTTGGCCTGCGAAAGCTGGGCGAATACCCAGGCGTTGCCAGGTTGTGGGCGAATGCCATGGCCTTCGCTGAACAGCTGGGCAAGGGCATAGTCGGCACTGTTCTGGCCACCGCGGGCTGCGCTGAGCAGGTGATCGACGGCCTTTTGCGGCTCGACGTTGCCCAGGTAGCCACGGCGATACAGCTGGCCAAGGTAGTAGTGGGCGCTGACTTCGCCGGCCTCGGCAGCTGCCTGCAGGTGGTGTTCGGCCTTTTCGGCATCGGCGGGCAAGGTCTTGCCTTCGTAGTACAGGCGGCCCAGCAACAGTTCGGCACGCGGCTGTTCGGCTTCGCGGCCCTTGTCGATGTAGGCCATCAGCTGGTCGGTGTCGCCCAGTTCCGGGAAGTCGTAGACCAGTTGCGCCAGGCTCACCCAGGAAGCCGGATTGGCCGGGGCGACCTGTTCCAGCAGCGCTTTGGCGGTTTTTTCGTCAGTCTGGCCCAAGCTACGGTCGGCCAGTACACGGGCAACGCTGTCGACCCGAGTGGCAGGCACCGCACCGCGGGCATAGGCGGACTTGAGCTGGCCGAGCAGGGCGGCTTGCTGGTCGGCCTGGCCGCGTTTCTGATACACGGTGGCCAGCTCGACATAGCAGATGTCGCTGGTGTTCAGCGCAGCCTTGCAGATCTTCTCGACTTCACCCAGGTGCTGGTCGTAGGTGCCCTGGGTGCGATACAGCAGCACCTGGGCCAGGCCCGCTTCCGGGTTGCCGGCAGCGCGCCACTGGTCGATCTGCTGCTGGGCATTGATGTTGGGGAAACTCTGCGGGTAGGTCAGGTAGAGCATCGCCAGCGGGATCAGGGTATTGCCTTGGCCCTGCTTGGCGGCGAGCTTGAGCAGGGCCTGGGCTTCTTCGCGTTCGGCCTGGGTGCTGTCGGGCTTGGCCACCAGCAGGCGGCCGAGGCGTGCCTGGGCGCGTGGCGAGGTTGCCGCCGCAGCGCGATAAGTGGCCTCAGCTTCCTTGAGCTGCGAAGGGTCGCGGGTAGCGACCTTGATGTCGGCCAGGCCTACTTGTGCGTCGCTGTAGCCCAGGTCAGCCAGGGCCTTGTAGTTGCGCTCGGCCAGCGCGGTGTCACCGCGCTTGAGGGCTTCGTTGGCCAGGCGCTGGTCAGGCAGGCCCGCACAGCCTGCCAGGGCGATCGCCGCGGCCAGGGCACAGAGGCCCAGGCTTGCGCTTTTCTTGTGGGGAATCATCGTTTGATCCTCTTACAGCCCACGGGCCACGGCTTTGTCGATCAGCCAGTTGAGCGAAGGGCCACGGTCGCTGCTGACCGATGCCGGGCGCCCGGCCAGCTCGGCAGGCAGGCCGCCGTCTGGTTTGATCTGCACGCGGATGTCGGACGCCAGGTTTTCGCTGTCGAGGCTGGCGCTGCTGACGATCTGGCCGGTGCGCACTTCGGTTTCGCCCGCCACCTGGAAGTTGACGCGGGTACCTGGCTTGACTTCGTCGAACTGGCGGTAGCTGAAGCGTGCCTCGACCATCGGGTTGCTGGTACGCGGGACCAGTTGGAAGATCGGCTGGCCCTTGGCGGCGTACTGGCCATCGTCCACCAGCTGGCGGGCGACTACGCAATCGCAGGGGCTGGTGAGGGTGCCGGAGAGTTGCTTGCCGAACAGTTCCTCGACCTTGGCCGGTTCCAGCTGCGAGTCGTCCAGGTGGCCTTTGAGCATGTCCAGCATGCTGGTGCTGAAGCTTGCCAGCGGCGCGCCCTTGACCACCATGCCACCGGGCTCGACCAGGCTGTTGACGGTGCCGTCACGCGGCATGGTGATGTTGGTGGTCGGCACTGCGACCACGCCGGCTTCGGCGTGGCTGACGAAGTACATGCCGTACAGCGATTTGGCGACGAAGCCGAAGGCGGCCACACCAACGACGAACACCCCGAGGGTCACGGTCACTGCCTTGAGGCGGCCGAAAGCGGACAGTCCGGAGCCGCCGTCCTTCTGTTTGCGCGCCTTGGTGAAGTTGTCGCGCTGCAGGGTGCTGAGCACGTCGCCGACGCTGATCAGTTCACCCGAAAGGTGGCTGGTGATGATGTGGCGCAGGGTGGCGATGTCGCGGGGTTCGAGGTTCTGGAACTGCGCACCGGTACGGCCATCGCTCGGGTTGCAGGAGCGCACCTGAAACTCGATGTCCATCGACAGGCCCAGGTTGTCGACCACGAACTGCAAGCGCCCGCGCAGTACCTGACCGACCTTCAGCGGCTGCTTGGCGTAAAAACTCAAGCCGCCAGCGGACAGGTCTTCGACCTTGACCTCCTGGGTCTGGCGTTCGCCATCCAGGTAGCGCAGCTTGGCCGGGATGCGCACCCGGGCGTGCTGGCGCTGGGCTTCGGACTCATGCACGACATTGACGTTCACGGCGGTATTCATGGTGGTTTGTTCCTGTTAGTTCCGATCCGGGTTGGGCTCACACGACCATGAACAGCACAGCGACGAAGATGCTGGCAGCCGAGAAGGTCATGGTCCGCGAGGACCAGGTGTTGAACCATTGTTGAAAACTGGCGAGGTCGCGTTTCAGGGCAGTCGGTTGACGGGTCCAGGACTGCTTGTCGAGGCGGAAGAACACGTAGATCTTCATCAGCGCGCCGACGATCTGGTTGTAATAAAGGATCAGCGGATAGGCCGGGCCGACGTTGTGCCCCGAGCACAGCAGCATGATGGTGAGGATCAGGCGGGTGATGCCGATCCACAGCAGGTACACCAGCAGGAAGCCGAGGCCGAACTTGAGGCTGGCGATCACAGCCACGGTCAGGCCCAAGAGGCTGGTCCACATCGACACGCGCTGATCGAACAGCACGATGCTGGTGAACAGCCCCAGACGGCGCATGCCCAAGCCCAGCGCGCGGGAGTTCTGCCGCAGGTTGTTGCCGTACCAGCGGTACATCAGTTTGCGGCTGGCCTTGAGGAAGCTCTTCTCCGGCGGGTGCTCGACCGTGTTGATGGCGGCGTCCGGCACGTAGAAGGTGTCGTAGCCAAGGCGCATCAGGCTGAACCAGCTGGACTTGTCGTCCCCGGTGAGGAACTTGAAGCGGCCCAGGCGCCAGTGCATCAGCGAGTCGCTTTCGACGTCGGCGATGAACTCGGGGTTGGTCACGACGCTGGCACGGAACATCGACATGCGCCCGGTCATGGTCAGCACGCGCTTGCTCAGGGCCATCGAGCACATGTTGATGTGGCGCTGGGCGAAGCGCAGCTTGTGCCACTCGCTCATGATGTAGCCACCGCGCACTTCGCAGAACTCGTTGGTGGTCAGGCCACCGACGTTCGGGTACAGCTTGAACCACGGTACGGTCTTGCGAACCACGCCTTCGGCCAGCACGGTGTCGCCGTCGATCACCGCGACAACGGCGTTCTCATCCGGCAGCATCCGCGAGATGGCGCGAAAGCCGTACGCCAGGCCATCACGCTTGCCGGTCCCGGCGATGCGCACGATGTCCAGCTTCACGTGGGCGGGCGGGTTGTATTTGGCCCACAGGCTCTTTACCAGCAGTTCATCGGACATTTCCACCAGCGAACAGACCACGGTGGTGGGGAAGCCGCAATCGATCGCTTCACGGATCACCGAGCTGTACACCTGGGCAGTGGTCAATGCTTCGATGCGAAAGCTGGTGACCATCAGGTACACGTGCGACGGGTCGGCCGCGCTGCCCATCTTCTGCACCTTGCGGCGCAGGTAGGGGTACACGCCGTATAGGAAGATCATGCCGCGAATGAAATGGGTGGCGCCCATGGAGTAGCGCCAGATGCCGACTGCGCCGACCAGGAAGATGAAGTGCTTGGACTGCGAGTCGAAGATTTCGGCCGGCAAGGCCAGGGCGATCAACATGAGCAGGCTCATGTAGAGCAGCCAACCGGCGCACTGCAGCAGCACTGTCTGTAGCCTTTGCATGTTCAGCATCCGTCGAGAATTCTGGGAAAAGGGCAGCGCAGGAGGCCTGCGCTGCCTGGCTGCTGGCTTACCAGCAGATGCCTTCGGTACGGCTGATGTTGCAGGTCGGTTTGCTCATGAAGCCGACCAGGTCGATCACTTGCTTGCCTTCCGGCGCTTGTTCGGCCAGGGCGCGGAACTGCTCGTCACGGTTGCCCAGGACGATGATGTCGGCGTTGTCGATGACCTTCTGGAAGTTGGCGTTGAGCAGCGACGAGACGTGCGGGATCTTCGACTCGATGTACTCTTTGTTCGCACCGTGAACACGGGCGTACTCGACGTTCTCGTCGTAGATGTCCAGTTGGTAGCCTTTGCCGATCAGGCGCTCGGCCAGCTCCACCAGCGGGCTTTCACGCAGGTCGTCGGTACCGGCCTTGAAGCTCAGGCCCAGCAAGGCGACCTTGCGCTTGTCGTGGGCTTCGATCAGTTCGAAGGCGTTCTGCACCTGAGATTCGTTGCTGCGCATCAGCGAGTCGAGCAGTGGCGCCCGTACGTCGAGGCTGGCGGCACGGTAGGTGAGGGCGCGCACGTCCTTGGGCAGGCACGAGCCGCCGAAGGCGAAGCCAGGGCGCATGTAGTACTGCGACAGGTTCAACACCTTGTCCTGGCAGACCACGTCCATCACGTCGCGGCCATCGACGCCGACGGCCTTGGCGATGTTGCCGATTTCGTTGGCGAAGGTGACCTTGGTGGCGTGCCAGACGTTGCAGGTGTACTTGATCATCTCGGCGACTTCGATCGGCTTGCGGATGATCGGTGCATCGAGTTCTTCGTACAGGCTTTGCAGGACGTCGCCGCTGGCGCTGTCCAGTTCGCCGATGACAGTCATCGGTGGGTGGTCATAATCCTTGATCGCGGTGCTTTCACGCAGGAACTCGGGGTTGACCGCGACGCCGAAGTCGACGCCGGCTTTCTTGCCCGAGCAGTCTTCGAGAATCGGGATGACTACGTTCTTGACCGTGCCTGGCAGCACGGTGCTGCGCACCACGATGGTGTGGCGGCGAGTGGTGTCACGCAGGACGTAGCCGATTTCGCGGCAGACCGACTCGATGTATTCCAGGCCCAGGTCGCCATTTTTCTTGCTTGGGGTACCGACGCAGATCATCGACACGTCGCTGGCGCGGATGGCCTCGGCGAAGTCGGTGGTGCCACGCAGGCGGCCGTTGGCGATGCCCTGCTGCAGCAGTGCTTCCAGGCCAGGTTCGACGATGGGCGACTTGCCCTGGTTGATCAGGTCGATCTTGGTGCTGGACACGTCCACACCAATCACGTCATGGCCTCGCGCCGTCAGGCAACCTGCACAGACCGCACCCACATAACCCAAACCAAAGATGCTGATACGCATCGCTATCACCTCATGTGTTTATCACGCCAGCTCTTCCGGGAAGAGCCGGACCGGGTTGATTAACAACAGTTTTAGGGCGCACGGATCCCATGGCGAATGCACACTTCACCGAGCGCAGGCATGAATAAATCCGGAGCGCACAACGTTGTGCACTCAAAGTTGGCAGTCAAAGGCCAGTAATTAATAGGCGTGCCCTGAAATGCAGCCGTCTTTATTGCAAAGCGCTACTTGGCGCGTTGCTGTGCTTGTTCTTTCAAGTGGAAAAATCCTTTGAAATCAACCACTAGGACGATTCTTTAGGGGCGCGTCTCTCCTGCTGGGCAGGGCCTACGGGAGTACCCGTGGCATCTGTTAAAAGTTTCGGAGCCGCTATTGGTTCGCGGCTGCTTGTCATCTGTAAGTCATCTCTCACACCGCACAGGCATGAAATTCGTTACGGCACTATGAGCGATGCGTCACAGAAGAAGTTCCTGGGTGGGTTTCGCCTCGATGAAAGATTTCTAAATAATTCTTCAGTGGCGAATACTTTCAAACTGATAGCACGCCTCAGGCGCACCCCTGTATATAAAGGGCGAAATCCGGGTGAGATATTTTTGTGCCAGCACCGAAAAATTTTTTTCAAAATTCGTCAAAAAACTACGAATGGGCTTATGACGGTTTGCGATAACAGCTCGTATGCCGATTTTTTGGCGCTGGTTTGTTGGCATGGTGGCTGCGTGATCCCTGCTTCAGTGTGGTGCGGGTTCACATTCAGAAATATTCAAAGCCATGCGAAAGCTAAGGTTTTTCCGGGGCTGGTCGTTAACACCCTTGGACGCCCCTATTCGGAGCTGTCCATGAACGACGGAGCGTCTTGGGCAGCCTGAGGCCACTGGCCATCAGGGGCGTCTCATCCTTAATCACATGGAAGAGACGAGATCACGCTAATGAAAAAGACATCGCAGATTGTGCTTGCCACCGTATCGCTGCTTGCCGCCGGCCTGGCGCAGGCGGGGCCGCCCGTTGAAGTGACCATCAAAAACCTCGGCGCTCAGCCCGCGGTCATGAAACTGGTAACCTCAAATGAGAGCAGCACCTATCAGATCGCCAACCCTAAACCCTCCAATATGATTCCAGCCTCATCTTCCACCTTCATGCGCGTGCAGCGGTTGGTAAGCCCGGACGTAAATGGTGCGATGGTGCGCTACACCATTGGCAGCAAGACGTGTGCTTTTGGCACCACATTTCAGATGCGTATGTTACCGGGGGGAATCAAGCAGCCCCAGTGGACCAAAACTGCAACGCCAAGTGGCGGGGCAACGTGCACGGCGACTATTACGAGTACATCCGCTGACTTCGCATGGAAAGTTGAATTCACGATGAGGTGAGTGGCGTTTCAGTCTGCTTCTCAACGTCTGCACTTTGCCGGTATGCGCCGGCGAAGTGTAATTGAAGTATTTGTGCGAAAGGTGGGTGCTGCATCAGCAGCAGGAGTTATGTATATGGATGGAGTCAATGGTCGTGGGGTATATAAAAGCCAGGTTGGCACGGCTCTAACTGTCAGGCGTGTAGAGGAGTCTGACCTTGTAGACGCGCAGAAAATAGACAGCAAAATGGGGAATGGCGAAGAAAAAATTTCGAGCCTGGCTAAACAGTTGAGCGCTGCTGCCGAGCGTGCGGCGTTGCGTGATAGCCAGCTCTCCCGTAGTGAGCTGGCAGACCTTGCAGCCAGCATTCTTGACCGGTTGGGAGGGCTTTCATATTCCTTGGCGAAAGACTTTTATGATTCACAGCTACCGGATACGGATAATGCCGAGTTGCTGGCGCGTGCGCGCCAAGCCAATGATTTTGCAAGTGGCAAAGGTAGCAACCCATTCAAGGGTTTTAGTCGCGAGCAGCTAAGCCTGATCATTTACGATGAAAGCGGGGCTTTCACGGTGAGTGAGCGGCGTGCTGCAATGTTCGAAAAAACAGACCAGCATAACCAGTGGGCACAATCAATAAGCGGCAAGATGAATGCTGAATATCAGCGAACGGGCCGAATTGATGAAGGGTTGCATGAGATTCTGGACTTTTATAATGCTCTACCGCCCATTGAAGTTGCCGAATATGGGAACTATGAGGCCGATATCATGATGCAGTTGTCGCAGCATGAAGTGCCGCAGCCGGAGTTTGATACTTCGTTGATCGACATGCTGGCAAAGGAGTGGAAATCGGCACGAAGCGATCAAGCGAAAGCACTCGACTCGCAGAGCGACGCTGCATTTCAGGGTGAGAATGGGGGGGGCAAGGCATGAACCCGATAGTCTGCGTGAACGGTATCGCGCGCATTCTGGGCTGCCAGCCAGTCCTGCAAGATGTCTCTTTGTCCATCCCCTGCGGCCAGACCTGCGCCATCATCGGCCCTTCCGGCTCGGGCAAAAGTACCTTGCTCAACCTGATCGGCCTGCTCGACCAGCCTTGCCGTGGCCAGATAGTGCTGGCTGGCCGGGACATGACCGCCGCCACCGCCGACCAGCGCGCAATCATGCGTAATCGCCTGCTGGGTTTCATCTTCCAGGGCTTCAACCTGCTGCCGCGCCTGACTGCGCTGGACAACGTCGCTTTGCCGTTGAGTTACCGGGGCATCGGGCGGGTAGCGGCACGCCAGGCGGCACAGCAGCAACTGGAGGCGGTCGGGCTAGGTCAGCGGGCGCAGCACCTGCCTGCCGACTTGTCCGGTGGCCAGCGGCAACGGGTCGCCATCGCCCGGGCGCTGGTGACGGAGCCCGCGTTGCTGCTGGCCGATGAGCCGACCGGTAATCTCGATGGCGCCACGGCCGAGGGTATCGCAGCGCTGTTACTGGCACTCAATCGTGAGCGGGGCGTGACCTTGCTGATGGTCACCCACGACCCTGCCATGGCGCGGCACATGGACCGTTGCATCGAGGTGCGCAACGGTGGGGCCTTTGATGCCTGAGGCTTATGGCCCTTCGTGGCCACAGCGCTTGAGCGAGGCGTTGGTCAGCTTGCGTCAGGCAGGCCCCCGCGCCTGGCTGGCGCTGATCGGCATCGCTGTGGGGTGTGCTGCGCTGGTGGCCTTGCTCAATATCGGCCACAGCGCCACGCAGCATGCTCGGCAGCTGTATCGAGGCATGGGCAGTGAACTGCTGGTCGCCAATCTGCAACGCCCCGCTAAAGTTGCAGCACCCGTGGCACTGGACCTGTCAGTACTGCCAGTGTCCATTCGCGCCGCTGCGCCATTGCTGGTTTCTGTGGCCACAGTGCAATTGGCAAGCAAGCGCCATGAGACCCTGGTCGGCGCAAGCACGCTGCAACTGGCGCAAGTGCTGGACCTGCAAGCCAGCCAGGGCCGCTTGTTGTCCGCCTACGACGATGACACCACGCATGTATTGCTGGGGGCTACGCTGGCCCGGCAACTGGGTGCGCGTGTGGGCGATCGTCTGCAGTCGGGCCGCTACCTGTTCGAGGTGGTTGGCGTGCTTGCGCAGCGGGGCTACAACCCGATGCTGCCAATACAGGTCGACGATGTTCTGCTGATGCCCTTGCCGGGTATGCGCCGCCTGGGCGCTGCGCCCGAGGTGGGGACGGTGCTTGCACGCGGGCATGATGTCGCGGTGTTGACGGGCACGGCGCAGGCGCTGACTGACTACCTGGCTGCACGATTGCCAGGTTACGAGGTCGACGTGCAACTGCCACAGCAGCTGCTGGAAGGGATGGCTAACCAGTCACGGATGTTCACGTGGGTGCTCGCCGGGTTCGCCGGTATCGCATTGCTGTTGGGTGGGGTCGGGGTGATGAATGTGATGCTGATGAGCGTAGCGCAGCGCCGTCGCGAGATCGGCGTGCGCTTGGCGCTGGGCGCACGCACCCGCGATATTGCCTGGTTGTTCCTGCTCGAAGCGCTGTTGCTGGCGGTTGGCGGAGCGTTGCTCGGAACACTGGTGGGGCTAGCGGCGAGCTGGGGCTTTGCCCTGGTGTCAGGCTGGCGCTATGCGCTGGATGCGTCATCGATAGCGCTGGGCATGGGCAGCGCGTTGGCGCTCGGCCTTTTCTTCGGCTTGCAACCGGCACTGGCTGCGGCGCACCTGCAACCTGTATTGGCGTTGCGCGATGACTAGATGGCTCGTTTTTCTGTGCTTGGCGCTGCTGGGCGGTGCCGTACTGGCTGCTGATCCGCTGCAGCTGCCGCGTTCGGACCACGGCTTTGCGGTGTCGGCCACTGCCTGGGCGGCCAGCGGGGGCGCCGAGGTATCGCTGGAGCTGGCCGATGCCGTTGCCTTGGCCCTGCGCGACAACCGCGCCGTCCGCAGTGCTTATCTTGAGCGCATCGCGCAGAAATTCGACCTGCGCGTGGCGCGTGATCACTATGCCCCGCAGCTGTCATTCAAGGCACGCTACCTTGGCAATCGCAACAGTGATGACCACTACCGCGAAGTCCAGCTCGCTCCGGCGGCGAGCCTGCTCACGCCCTACGGCACACGGCTGAGCCTGGACTGGGCGTACGGCCAGACACGCGCCGACAGGGCTGGCGTACATTACCGTGATGGCGCCAACTTGATGGTGATACAGCCGCTGCTGCGCGGTGCCGGGCGCGAGGTGGCCAGTGCACCGCTACGCCAGGCGCTGCTGGCCGAGCAACTAAACCGGCTGGTGCTCAAAGACCGCGTGGCTGAAGTGATCACGCGTACCATCCTGCACTATCGCGAACTGCTTCACGCCCAGGAGCAGTTGCACATTGCCCAGCAGGCGCTGGCCCGGGCGCAGCAGTTGGTAGAGGTGAACCAGGCGCTGATCGCTGCCGGGCGCATGGCCGCATTCGACAAGGTTCAGGCCGAAGCCGAGGTGGCTGGGCAGGAGTTGGCGCTCGAAAGCAGCCGTAATCAGCTCCACGCAAGCCGGCTGGCGTTGGCCCAGGTGTTGGCAGTGGACCTGGCCACCCCTTTGCGAGCAGTGGAAAAGGTCCACGTCCAGCGCTTGCAGGTCGATACTGCGCAGGCACTGACCCAAGCCGAAGCGCTGCAGCCTGCGTATCTGATGCAGGTGATCACGGGTGAGCAGGCGTTGATTGAGCTGCAGGTGGCACGCAATGAGCAATGGTGGGACGTGTCGCTGGTCGGCGGGGCCAGCCAGACGCGCCAGCGCCCTGGCAACCAGGCCGGCTGGGAGCACTATGTAGGGCTGGAGCTGGAAATACCGCTTGGATACCTGAGCCGGCGTCAGGCCGAGGTACGTGCCCGCGTGGCGGTCGAAAGGCAGCAGGTCAGCCTGGCCGAGGCGCGCCAGCAACTCCAGCGCGATGTGTTGACTGCAGTGCGCGATTCCCAGGTGCGTTGGCGCCAGCTGGAAATTGCCGCACGGGCGCTGGCGCTATCGCGGCGCAAACTGGAGATAGAACAGGAAAAACTCGCCGTCGGACGCTCGAGCAATTTCCAGGTGCTCAGCTTCGAGAGCGATTTGCGCCATGCGCAGAGCGTCGAACTGGATGCCAGAATTGCCTACCTCAATGGCCAGGCTGAACTCGACCGGACACTGGGTACCACGCTGGAAAGCTGGGCTGTGGCGCTCAATGATTAGGTGGCGGTTGCTGTTGTGGCTGCTGGCGTGGCCGGCAGCGTGGCTCCTGTGGCAAGCCTGGCCTGCTAGCCAGGGACAGGATGTCGCGGCGCGCTGGTTGTGGGTTGAGCCGCAGCGGCTGGAAAGCCGGGTGGGCCTGGTCGGCAGGGTCCAGGCGGTCCGCCAGCAGATCCAGGCTGCGCCATTCGACGGGGTGGTCGCCGAAGTGGAGGTGGAGCCAGGGCAGCGGGTGGCGCCAGGCCAGCCACTGTTCAGGCTCGATACCGCACAACTGGATGTACAGATACGCCAGGCCGAGGCCGAGTGGCTCAAGGCGCGGACTAGCGTGCGCCTGCTGCAGGGTTGGCAAACCGGGCCGCAGGTGGCCCGTGCGCGCCGCGCGATGTTCGGCGCCCGGGGGGCTTTGGCAGCCAGCGAGGCCGCGCTGGCAGACACACGACGCCTGTTCGAGCGGGGGATCGTCGCCCGCATCGAGGTCGACAGCCTGGCGCAGCAGGTAGTCGCTCAGCGCGAGGCACTGCAAGATGCCGAACAGGAGCTGAGCCTGGTGCGCGAACGCGGGCGAGGCGATGAGCTGCGCATTGCACAGATGGCGCTGGCTAATACCCACGCCCGCTGGCAGGCGATGCTGGCCCAGCGTGAGCGCAGGGTGGTCAGGGCGCCTTTTGCGGCCTTGGTGGTGCGTGCCGACAACGCCGGGGGCGGTGCCTCACGGCACCTGCAAGCGGGCCAGCAGGTGAGCCAGGGCGCGCCATTGCTGACGCTGGTCGACCTGAGCCAGCTGCAGGTGCTTGCCGCAGTCCAGGAGCATGATCTGGACAGGCTGCGCGAAGGGCTGGAGGTCGAGGTCATCATCGCCGGTCAGCCACTTGCCGGCCAGGTGCAACGCGTTGCCCTTCAGGCCAGGAACGATGAAGGGCAGGGGGCCTGGTACGACGTACGGGTGGCCTTGGAGATGCCGAGGGAGCCGTCGACACCGTTGTTGCGCCTTGGGATGACGGCGCAGTTGACAGTGATCGCGCACAGAACGGAGCAGGGCATTGCGGTACCGGCAGAGGCGCTGCAGGTGGATGAGGCGGGGCAGGCTTACGTGGTTTACCGGGCTACGGCAGATCGACAGGGGCGCAAGGTACCGGTCACGGCAGGTGTCGCGGTAGCGCAGGGGGTCGAGGTGGTGGGGCTATCGGCGGGTTATGTACGAATTCCGTAACGGGCCGCTGTGCGGCCCGGTCGGTTGTCACAGATCCAGGGACCAGGGCTTGGCGGTGGTGCAGGCACTCACTCGGCCGGATGATCGCGCAAGAACACCAGGTGATCAGGCTTGGACTGTTCGGCGCTGTAGTAGTAGCCCTGTACATCGAACTGCTTGAGCTGCTGCGGGTCATTGACCCGTTCCTGGATTACGAAGCGGCTCATCATGCCGCGGGCTTTCTTGGCGTAGAAACTGATGATCTTGTACTGGCCGTTCTTCAGGTCCTTGAAGTCGACGTTGATTACCCGGCCTTTCAGGGCGCTGCGTTTCACCGCGCTGAAATACTCGTTGCTGGCCAGGTTCAACAGCAGGTCATCGCCCTGCTCGGTCAGCGCCTGGTTCAGCCATTGGCTGATACGCGTGCCCCAGAAGGCATACAGGTCCTTGCCACGGGCATTGGCCAGCTTGGTACCCATTTCCAGGCGGTAGGGCTGCATCAGGTCGAGCGGGCGCAGCAGGCCGTACAGGCCGGAAAGCATGCGCAGGTGCTGCTGGGCGTAGGTGAAGTCGTCTTCGCTCAGGGTTTCGGCGTCCAGCCCGGTATACACGTCACCCTTGAAGGCCAGCAGGGCCTGCTTGGCATTTGCCGGCGTGAAGCCTGGCGTCCAGCTGCCAAAGCGGGCGGCGTTGAGGCCGGCGAGTTTGTCCGACAGGTGCATCAGCTCGCTGATCTGCGCCGGTGACAGCTCACGCAGTTGCACGATCAGCTCCTGGGAGTCGTCCAGGTACTGGGGCAGGGTAAAACGCTCGGTCACCGGTGGGGTGTCGTAATCGAGGGTCTTGGCGGGGGAAATCACCGTCAGCATCGGGTCGGCTCCTGGAATCGTTGCCGGGGATTCTACGGACTGAAGGGGGGAACGCCAAACTATGGCGACAATAGTCACAGACCATCGGATGAGCAGGCGCTATAGTGCGCGTTTCGCTGTGACGGAGAGACCGATCGTGCGCATTGCCGGTGTCTTGCTGGCCTCACTCCTGAGCCTGGCCGCCCAAGCCGCCCCTATCCCCCCCGCCAGCCTGGACCGCAGCCTGTGGCCCGAACAGTTGGACAGCCCTGCATTGTTCGATGTCGCCTCGCGCGCAGAGATCCTGTCGTTTGCCCAGGTACTGCACGAAAGTGAGCTGCTCGACGATGGGGCGCTGGCTGCGCGCCTGGGCTTGCGGCAGATCAACCTGCAGAAGGTCCGGGCGCTGCGGGCGCGCATGTGGCAGCGTTTGTGGCAGGGCTACCAGCAGGCCCAGCGCAGCTGCGAGCAGGATGCCTCGTTCTGCTACGTGGTGGAGTCCATGGCCGATTTGCGCACAAGGGCTGCGACGTTCGCTACCGATGTCGGCACCTTCTATACCGGCTGGGTCGAACCAAGCCGCCAGTTCCATGTGCGCTACCTGGATGAGCAACTGCGCAAGGCGGCGCTGTTGCCGCAGATCACCAGCGAGGTCGAACGCCTGTCCAATCGTGAGCGCAGCGGCGATGAGCTGAATGACCGCATGTTCCTGCTGACCTTCGTGGGCGGCCCCGGCCCCCAGGGCAGCACGACCGACACGCTGACCGCTTACCTGCGCAAACAGAAGATGCAGGGCACCTTCTTTGTACTGGGCAACCGCTTGCAGCAGCGCCGTGACGCTGGAGCGGCCGGTGCGCTGGGGCAGCTCTATGATGGCCAGTGCGTGGGGCTTCAGGGGTGGGAGTATCGCTCGCATGCGCAGTGGAATGGCTGGCAGGATTCGCTCAGGCGCAGCCAGGCGCGGGTCCAGGCCGACCTGCCTGAGCAGTATGTGCCGTTGTTCCGCCCGCCCTATGGCCAGCGCCGGGCCGATGGCGAGGCATTCATGGCCAGCCAGCAGCTGCGGGTGTCGCTGTGGGATATCGACGCACAGGATGACGGCCCGTTGACAGCCCAAGCCTCGGCCCAGCGGGTGGTGACCTTGATGCTGCTGTGGCGCAAGGGCGTGATCCAGTTCCATGACAGCCTGCCCAAGGCGCAGCCGGCGGTGCAATGGTTGCTGGAACATACCGCGCAAAGCGGCATTGGCTGGGAGGATTGCCGTGAATACGGCTATCAGGAATAACGGGTCTGACTTCTGACTGTAGTCCCGTCTGGGTCCATCGCCAAGTCCTGTTCGTCAATCGGAAAAATAAACTTCACCAACACGTAAAAATGCTTTTTTTAGTCATGCTTTTTGCGGTATGAAGAAACCAGACAGCCGATTCCTGCAGCACAGGTGGCGTCATCCGAGCCCACCTTGCCAGGTTCACTTCCCGCCCGTAGCAACGCGGATACGGGGAGAACGGCAGTCACTCTGCGGCGCAGCAGACCGCGCCGTGTGGCTTCGACATAAGGTGACCGAGTATGGATGACCAAGGACGCAACCCTTCCTCCAGCAAGCCAATCCTCTATGTGCTCGATACCAACGTCCTGATTCACGACCCCAACGCACTTCTCAACTTCGAGGAGCACCACGTCGCCCTTCCGATGACGGTGCTGGAGGAACTCGACAAGCTCAAGACCGGTAAACAGTCCATCGCCGCCGAATGTCGCCAGGCCATCCGCCTGATCGACCAGACCCTCGGTGACGCCTCGCCCAGCGATGTCGAGCAGGGCGTACCCATACAGCGTGGCAAGAGTGGGCCCAAGGGCTTCCTTTCGATCCTGATGAGCCCACGCAACGAACCCAACCGGCTGCTGCCGGAGAACCTCAACGACAACATCATCATCAACCAGTTGCTGGAACTTCGGGCCAAACGTGCCGACCTGGACGTGGTGCTGGTAACCAAAGACATCAACATGCGCCTTAAGGCGCGGGCCTGCGGTATCGCGGCCGAAGATTACAGCACCGACCAGCTGGTCGATGACGTCTCGCTGCTTTCCAAGGGCTACCACTCGGTCACCGGTTCGTTCTGGGACCGTGTCAGCAAGGTCGATACCCGTCAGGAGCGGGGCCGAACCTGGCACCGGGTGCAACTGATCGACAACCTGCCGGCAGTGCATGTCAACGAGTTCATCATCGATGAGCAAGGGTTCGTCGGCTGGATCAAGGGCATCCGCGAAGATGAACTGCTGCTGCTCGACCTGCACCAGGAGCCACTGCTGCACCAGGAGGCCTGGGGCCTCAAACCGCGGGATATCCATCAAAGCCTGGCGCTGTTCGCGTTGCTCGACCCGGATATCCACCTGGTCAACCTGACCGGCGCCGCCGGCTCCGGCAAGACTATCCTGGCGCTGGCAGCGGCTATCGAGCAGACCATGGTCAGCAAGCGTTACCGCCGTATCATCGCCACCCGCAGCGTGCAGGGGCTGGACCAGGAAATCGGTTTCCTGCCGGGGACCGAAGCCGAGAAAATGGAACCCTGGTTGGGTGCGATCACCGACAACCTCGAAGCGTTGCACATGGATGACGAGAGCACCCACGGCAGTGTCGAGTACATCCTCGAGCGGGTCCCGCTGCAGTTCAAATCGCTGAACTACATCCGGGGCCGCAGCTTCCAGCAGAGCCTGATCCTGATCGACGAGTGCCAGAACCTGACGCCGCACCAGATGAAAACCATCATCACCCGTGCCGGCTCTGGTTCCAAGGTGGTCTGCCTGGGCAACCTGGCGCAGATCGACACCCCCTACCTGTCCGCGACCAGTTCGGGCCTGACCTACCTGACCGAACGCTTCAAGGACTTCCCCCACGGCGTGCACATCACCTTGCAAGGTGTACCGCGCTCGGTGCTGGCCGAGTACGCCGAGTCGCACCTGTAACCTCTCGAACCGGGCGGTGCGCCGCCCGGTTTTTTCCACTGCTCAAACCTGACCCACAGGTTTACACTCTGTGTTCCCTTCACAGGAGCAGAGCAGTGCTGACACATCTTGATTCCCAGGGGCGGGCCAACATGGTCGACGTCACTGAAAAGGCCGTGACCGAGCGCGAGGCCACCGCTGAGGCGCGCGTGCGGATGTTGCCGCAGACCTTGCAGATGATCGTCGAGGGTGAGCACCCTAAGGGCGATGTGTTCGCCGTGGCGCGTATCGCCGGCATTCAGGCGGCGAAGAAGACCAGCGACTTGATTCCGTTGTGCCACCCTTTGATGCTCACCAGCGTCAAGGTCGAACTCAGCGCAGAAGGCACGGATGTGGTGCGCATCGTCGCGCGCTGCAAGCTGGCCGGACAGACCGGTGTGGAGATGGAAGCATTGACCGCTGCCAGCGTCGCGGCGCTGACGATCTATGACATGTGCAAGGCCGTGGACAAGGGTATGGTCATCGAGCAGGTGCGCCTGCTGGAAAAGCTCGGTGGCAAAAGCGGCCACTACAAGGTGGATGCGTGATGAACGTGAAAGTGATGTATTTCGCCCGTTACCGTGAGTTGCTTGGTGTGGATGCCGAGCGCCTGGAGGGCGACTTCAAGGTGCTTGACGATGTACGCCAGGCCCTGGTGGCCAAGGGTGGGCAGTACCAGGTGCTGGCCGAGCAGAACCTGATGTGCGCGCGCAACGAAGAGCTGTGCAGGCTCGATGAGCCGCTGGAAGCGGGCGATGAGGTGGCGTTCTTCCCACCGGTGACCGGAGGCTGAGCATGGCAGTGCGAGTGCAGGATGGCGCGTTCGACCCCGGGGTCGAGGTCAATGCCATGCATGCCGCCAATGTTGGCGTGGGCGCGGTGGTCGGGTTCGTTGGTTACGTGCGCGATTTCAATGATGGCCGGGACGTGGCCGGGATGTTCCTGGAGCATTACCCTGGCATGACCGAGAAGGCTTTGGCGAAGATCGTGGTCGAGGCCGAGCAGCGCTGGCCGTTGCTGAAGGTTGAAGTGCTGCATCGCATTGGTGCGCTGGAGCCTGGGGAGCCGATCGTGTTCGTCGGTGTGGCCAGTGCCCATCGGCAGGCGGCTTTCGATGCCTGCAATTTCATCATGGATTACCTGAAGACTCGTGCGCCGTTCTGGAAGAAGGAGAATACCCAGGAGGGCCCGCGCTGGGTCGAAGGCAGGCAGAGTGATCAGGATGCGGCGGGGCGCTGGTAAGGTCTGATCGATTGGCCGGGGCTTTGCCCCGGATCGCCGGCAAGCCGGCTCCCACTGGGTTTGCGCTGAGCTTGAGAGCAGCGGGGTACCTGTAGGAGCCGGCTTGCCGGCGATAGGGCCGGTAAATCCGATGCAAGACTCAGTGCAGTTCTCGTTGCGACCAACTGCGGCGCATGGGCTGCAAAGCAGCCCCGCATCAATGGTGTTTGCGCGGCACCGGTGTAAGCAGCTCATCCGGTGGCATCTCGCACTTGATCTTGCGCCCCAGCAACTCTTCGATCGCCGGCAACTGGTAGGAGTCATCCTCGCCGGCAAAGCTGATCGACACGCCACTGGTGCCGGCACGGCCCGTGCGGCCGATGCGGTGCACGTAGTCATCCGGGTCTTCCGGCAGAGTGAAGTTGATCACATGGCTGATGCCGTCGATGTGAATGCCTCGCCCCGCCACGTCGGTGGCCACCAGCACGGTAATCCGGCCCTCGCGGAAGCTTTCCAGGGTACGTATGCGCTTGTGCTGCGGCACATCGCCCGACAGCTGGGCGGCATTGATACCGTCGCGCACCAGTTTTTCCTCGATACGCCGCACTTCGTCCTTGCGGTTGGCGAACACCATCACCCGTTCCCACTTGTTCTGGGTCACCAGGTTGTACAGCAGCTTGTACTTGTCGCTGCCCGCCACTGCGAACACGTGCTGTTCGACGGTTTCGCTGGCGACATTCTCCGGCTCGATCTCGACGATCGCAGGGTCGGTGGTCCACTGCTTGGCCAGGTTCATCACGTCGTCGGTGAAGGTGGCAGAGAACAGCAGGGTCTGGCGCTCGCTCTTGGGCGGGGTCTGGCGAATGATCTGCCGTACCTGCGGGATGAAGCCCATGTCCAGCATGCGGTCGGCTTCGTCCAGCACCATCACCTCGACCATGTCCAGGTGCACATCGCCGCGCTGGTTGAAGTCCAGCAGGCGGCCAGGGGTAGCCACCAGGATGTCACAATGGCGCGCTTCGAGCGCCTTGAGCTGCTTGTCGAAGTCCATGCCGCCGACGAAGGTCATGACGTTCAGGCCGGTGTATTTGGTCAGGGCGGCGGCGTCCTTGGCGATCTGTACCACCAGCTCGCGGGTTGGCGCGATGATCAGTGCACGCGGCTCGCCCATGTAGCGCTCTTTGGGCGGCGGCGTCTGCTGCAACTGAGAGATGATCGAGATGAGGAACGCGGCGGTCTTGCCGGTGCCGGTCTGCGCGCGCCCGATGGCGTCCTGGCCACGCAGGGTGTGGCCCAGCACCTGGGCCTGAATCGGCGTGCAGTACGGGAAGCCCAGGTCATGGATGGCGTGCATCAGCTCGTTGGAGAGCTTGAAGTCGTGGAAGCGGGTCTTGCCTTCCTGCGGTTCGACCACGAAGTCTTCCGGCTTCCACAGGCTGGCCTGGGGTTTGGGCTTGCGTTCGCGGCGCGGCTTGTCCATGGCCGGTTGCTCGGCAACGGGCGCGGCTGCAGGCATCTGGGCCTTGGCGGCGGGTTTGGTGCGCGGCGTGGAGGGCTGCGGCTCGGGCTGAGCCATGGGGGCCGCAGGCGGGGTGATGCTGGCAGCAGGAGCGGCGGCCTGAGGTGCCGGGTCTCCCTTGCCGAATATTTTCTTGAGTGCCTTGAGCACGATCGTCTCATCAACTGATTTAGGAATGTACGCCGGGCAGTGTAATGCAAGATCTGGGCGCGGCGTAGCGGAATGCGCCCACAACTACAAGAGAGCCTGCCTATTGCAGTTGCTTGCTCAGCCAGTCGTGGATATCGCTCAGCTCTGCCACCACCACCTCGTGTTCCATTGGGTATTCCTGCCACCGCGCGGCCACGCCCCAGGTGTTCAGGTACTCGAAGGCGGTGCGGCCCATGGAGGGGATCACCACCGGGTCGTGCACGCCGTGCAGGCACAGGGCGGGGGTACGTTGCTGGCAGGCGCTCAACTGATGGCCGTCGTTGAAGGTTGGTGCATAGGTAGACAGTGCGATCACGCCGCCCAGTGCTTCTTGCCACTTTATATAAGCAGTGTGCAGCACCACGGCGCCGCCCTGGGAGAACCCGGCCAGGATGATCCGTGCCAGGTCGATGCCTTTGGCCCGCTCGGCCTCGATCAGGGCAATGATCTGGTCAGCCGATTCTTCCAGCTGCGCTTCGTCTATGGCGCGGGCCGGGGTCATGGCCTTGATGTCGTACCAACTGGGCATTGCATAGCCGCCGTTGATGGTGACAGGCCGGGTCGGCGCCTGGGGCATGACGAACCGTGTGCTGAGCAGACGCTCCTGCATGAATTCGGCAACCGGTAGGAAGTCGTAACGGTCGGCGCCCAGGCCGTGCAACCAGATCACACAGGCGTCTGCGGTTTTCTGGGGTTCGAGAATCAACGGGTGGGTCATGACTGCTCCGAAAGTGTGCGAATCGTATGAAGGCATGCGCAAAAAGAAGGCGCTGGAAATGATTGTCGGAAAAAGAATGTCGCAACGATACAACTTTCCCTACTTGACGAGCGCTTAAACGCTTTAGCCGCCAACTGTGGTACGCCCCTTGCTATGAAACCTTCGATGCAAGGGTCGGGCCGGTACGGTAACACCCTTGTCACGCGAAGGCTGTCATAGAACAGCCCATTGCGCCATTGACCCAATAACAAGCCAACAAGGGTCGGATGCGCCTCATAAGGGTGCGGTGCAATTCCGGCTCGTACAACAAGAGCGATTTGGAGGTTGTGAATGAAGATGTTGAAAACCACCCTGGCAGTCCTCACCGCTGCCGCCGCGCTGGGCGCCGTGAGCAATGCCCAGGCCGGCGCCACCCTCGATGCGGTCAAGAAGAAGGGCTTCGTCCAGTGTGGCGTGAGCGACGGTCTTCCAGGCTTCTCGGTACCTGATGCGCAGGGCAAGATCGTCGGTATCGACGCTGATGTCTGCCGCGCCGTGGCCGCCGCCGTGTTCGGCGATGCCACCAAGGTCAAGTTCAGCCAGCTCAACGCCAAGGAACGCTTCACTGCGCTGCAGTCCGGCGAAGTCGACGTGCTGTCGCGCAACACCACCTGGACCAGCTCGCGCGATGCCGGCATGGGCCTGGTGTTCGCAGGCGTCACTTACTATGACGGCGTCGGCTTCCTGGTCAACAAGAAGCTGGGTGTTTCCAGTGCCAAGGAACTCGATGGCGCGACCATCTGCATCCAGGCAGGCACCACCACCGAGCTGAACGTGTCCGACTACTTCCGCGCCAACGGCCTGAAGTACACCCCGATCACCTTCGATACCTCCGACGAGAGCGCCAAATCGCTGGAGTCGGGCCGTTGCGACGTGCTGACCTCGGACAAGTCGCAGCTGTTCGCCCAGCGTTCCAAGCTGGCCGGGCCAACCGACTACGTGGTGCTGCCGGAAACCATCTCCAAGGAACCGCTGGGCCCGGTGGTACGCAAGGGCGACGAGGAGTGGTTCAGCATCGTCAAGTGGACCCTGTTCGCCATGCTCAATGCCGAAGAGGCGGGCGTCACTTCGAAGAACGTCGAAGCCGAGGCCAAGTCCACCAAAAACCCGGACACCGCCCGCCTGCTCGGCGCTGACGGTGAGTACGGCAAGGACCTGAAGCTGCCCAAGGACTGGGTAGTGCAGATCGTCAAGCAAGTGGGTAACTATGGCGAGGTGTTCGAGAAGAACCTGGGCCAGAGCACTGACCTGAAGATCGACCGTGGCATGAACGCCCTGTGGAACAACGGCGGCATCCAGTACGCGCCACCTGTGCGCTGATGGCTGCACCCTGCGGCGGCATTCCGCCGCCGCAGGCTGTTCGAATCCCTACTGTCCGGGGCACTTCATGCAAAATCGAATCGGCGCACAAAAGGGGCTGACCCTGAGCGATCCACGTGTGCGCGCGTGGTTGTTCCAGATTCTCACGATCATCTTCGTGGTGGGTCTGGGCTGGTACCTGTTCCACAATACTCAAACCAACCTGCAACACCGGGGCATTACGTCCGGCTTCGACTTCCTCGACCGCAGTGCCGGCTTCGGCATCGCCCAGCATCTGATTCCCTATGTGGAGTCCGACAGCTATGCGCGGGTGTTCGTGATCGGCTTGCTCAATACCCTGCTGGTCACCTTCATCGGCGTTATCCTGGCAACGATCCTGGGGTTCATCATCGGTGTGGCTCGCCTGTCACCGAACTGGATGATCAACAAGCTGGCGACCGTGTATGTCGAGACGTTCCGCAACATCCCGCCGCTGCTGCAGATCCTCTTCTGGTATTTCGCCGTGTTCCTGACCCTGCCGGGGCCACGGGGCAGCATCAGCTTCGACGATGCCTTCTTCATCAGCAATCGTGGCCTGAACATGCCCGGCGCCCTGATGGCCGACGGCTTCTGGCCGTTCGTCGCTGCCGTAGCCCTGGCGATCGTAGCCATCATGGCGATGGTGCGTTACGCCAACAAGCGCTTCAACGAAACCGGCGAGCCGTTCCATAAGTTCTGGGCAGGGCTTGCCCTGTTGGTGGTGATTCCAGGCCTCTGTGCATTGCTGTTCGGCAGCCCTGTGCAGTGGGAAGTCCCGCAGCTCAAAGGTTTCAACTTCGTTGGCGGCTGGGTACTGATCCCGGAACTGCTGGCGCTGACCTTGGCGCTGACCATCTACACCGCCGCGTTCATCGCCGAAATCGTGCGTTCGGGCATCCGTTCGGTCAGCCATGGCCAGACCGAAGCCGCCCGTTCGCTCGGGCTGCGCGAAGGCCCGACGCTGCGCAAGGTGATCATCCCCCAGGCACTGCGGGTGATCATTCCGCCACTGACCAGCCAGTACCTGAACCTGGCGAAGAACTCGTCGCTGGCGGCCGGTATCGGCTACCCGGAGATGGTCTCGCTGTTCGCCGGTACCGTACTCAATCAGACCGGCCAGGCCATCGAGGTGATCGCCATCACCATGAGTGTCTATCTCGCCATCAGCATCAGCATTTCGCTGCTGATGAACTGGTACAACAAGCGCATTGCGCTGATCGAGCGGTGAGGATACGCCCGTGAATGCTCATGTTTTCAAACCTGACATGCCGCCACCGGTCAAGACCGTCGGCGTGCTCGCATGGATGCGGGCAAACCTGTTCTCCAGCTGGCTCAACACCCTGTTGACCCTGTTCGCCGTGTACCTGGTATGGCTGATCGTGCCGCCGCTGCTGCAGTGGGCGTTGATCGACGCCAACTGGGTCGGCACCACGCGCGCCGACTGCACCAAGGAGGGTGCCTGCTGGGTGTTCATCCAGCAGCGCTTTGGCCAGTTCATGTACGGCTATTACCCGGCTGAGTTGCGCTGGCGCGTGGACCTGACCGTATGGCTTGCCGTGCTTGGCGCTGCGCCGCTGTTCATCAAGCGCTTCCCGCGCAAGGCCGTTTACGGCCTGGGCTTTCTGGTGGTGTACCCGTTCCTGGCCTACACGCTGCTGCATGGCGGCTACCTGGGCCTGGAAAGCGTGCCGACCAGCCAGTGGGGCGGGCTGATGCTGACCTTGGTGATCGCCACGGTGGGTATCGTCGGCGCCTTGCCGCTGGGCATCTTGCTGGCCCTGGGGCGGCGTTCAAACATGCCTGCGGTGAAGGTGGTCTGCGTGACCTTCATCGAGTTCTGGCGTGGCGTGCCGTTGATCACCGTGCTGTTCATGTCGTCGGTGATGCTGCCGTTGTTCCTGCCCGAAGGCATGAGCTTCGACAAGCTGCTGCGGGCCATGATCGGCGTGATCCTGTTCCAGTCGGCGTACATCGCCGAGGTGGTGCGCGGCGGCCTGCAGGCCATCCCCAAGGGGCAATATGAAGCCGCTGCGGCGATGGGCCTGGGCTACTGGCGCTCGATGGGCCTGGTGATCCTGCCGCAGGCCTTGAAGCTGGTGATCCCTGGCATCGTCAATACCTTCATCGCCCTGTTCAAGGACACCAGCCTGGTCATCATCATCGGCCTGTTCGACCTGCTCAACAGCGTCAAGCAGGCTGCCGCCGACCCGGCCTGGCTGGGCATGGCCACCGAGGGCTATGTGTTCGCAGCCCTGGTGTTCTGGATCTTCTGTTTCGGTATGTCCCGCTACTCCATGCACCTGGAGCGCAAGCTGGACACTGGCCACAAGCGTTAGGAGTTTCGAAATGAGTGAAGCGATCAAGCAGCCTGCCGGCCCCGAAGGCATCATCCAGATGCAGGGCGTCAACAAGTGGTACGGCCAGTTCCATGTACTGAAGGACATCAACCTGAACGTGCGCCAGGGTGAGCGTATCGTGCTGTGCGGGCCTTCCGGTTCGGGCAAGTCCACCACCATCCGCTGCCTCAACCGCCTGGAAGAACACCAGCAGGGGCGCATCGTGGTCGATGGTGTGGAGTTGACCAACGATCTCAAGCAGATCGAGGCGATCCGTCGTGAGGTGGGTATGGTGTTCCAGCACTTCAACCTGTTCCCGCACCTGACCATCCTTGAAAACTGCACCCTGGCGCCCATGTGGGTACGCAAGATGCCGCGGCGCAAGGCCGAGGAAATCGCCATGCACTATCTGGAGCGGGTACGTATCCCGGAGCAGGCGCACAAGTACCCGGGGCAGTTGTCCGGTGGCCAGCAGCAGCGCGTGGCGATTGCCCGGGCGCTGTGCATGAAGCCGAAAATCATGCTGTTCGACGAGCCGACGTCGGCGCTCGACCCGGAAATGGTCAAGGAAGTGCTCGACACCATGGTTGGCCTGGCCGAGGACGGCATGACCATGCTCTGCGTGACCCACGAAATGGGCTTTGCCCGAACCGTGGCGAACCGGGTGATCTTCATGGATAAGGGGGAGATCGTGGAGCAGGCTGCGCCGGATGACTTCTTCGACCGGCCACGCAGTGACCGGACAAAGCTGTTCCTAAGCCAGATCCTGCACTGATGCTGTAGGGGCGCAAGGCCGCTCCTGCAGGGGTACGCGTTTTACCTGCAGGAGCGGCCTTGTGTCGCGAAAGGGCTGCAAAGCAGCCCCGGATCTTGAAGCCTTACTTCTCTTCCTGAGCCGCAGCTGGCGCAGGCGGCGGCCGTAGCCCCACTTCGGCGATCAGCTTCAACTGCTGCCCGTTGCGCATCACCTCGATGGTGATCTTCTCGTTGGGCTTGATCCGCGCCACCTGGTTCATCGACTTGCGCCCGTCACCGGCCGGCTCGCCATTGATGCTCAGGATCACGTCACCCAGTTGCAACCCGGCCTTCTGCGCCGGGCCATCGCGGAAAATGCCCGCTACAACGATGCCTGGGCGCCCTTGCATGCCGAACGATTCGGCCAGTTCCTGGCTCAGCGGCTGAACTTCGATACCCAGCCAGCCACGAATCACCTGGCCATGCTCGACGATCGACTTCATCACTTCCAGCGCCAGTTTGACCGGTATGGCGAAGCCGATGCCCTGCGAGCCGCCCGATTTGGAGAAGATCGCCGTATTGATGCCGACCAGGTTGCCGTTGGCATCGACCAGCGCGCCGCCGGAGTTGCCCGGGTTGATTGCGGCGTCGGTCTGGATGAAGTCTTCGTAGTTGTTCAGGCCCAGCTGGTTGCGGCCAGTGGCGCTGATGATGCCCATGGTAACGGTCTGGCCGACGCCGAAGGGGTTGCCGATGGCCAGGGTGACGTCACCGATGTGGATGGTGTCGGAGCGGCCGATGGTGATGGCCGGCAGGTTCTTGAGGTCGATCTTCAATACCGCCAGATCGGTTTCGGGGTCGCTGCCGATCACCCGTGCCAGGGTTTCGCGGCCGTCTTTGAGCGCCACGACGATCTGGTCGGCGCCGCTGGTGACGTGGTTGTTGGTCAGCAGATAGCCCTCGGGGCTCATGATCACCGCCGAGCCGAGGCTCGACTCCCAGCGCCGTTGCTTGGGCAGGTTGTCGCCGAAGAAGCGGCGGAACTGCGGGTCTTCGAACAGCGGGTGGGCGCTCTTGTTCACCACCTTGGTGGTGTACAGGTTGACCACGGCAGGGGCGGCGAGCGTGACGGCATCGGCATAGGACACCGGGCCTTGCATGATCTGCGTGGTCTGTGGCGCTTGTTGCAGGTTTACATCCTGGCTGGGCAGGCCGACCCACTGCGGGAAGCGCTGGATGATCAGCATGGCGATCAGTATGCCGGTAAGCAGGGGCCAGCCAAAATAACGCAAAGCCTTGAACATGAACGAATCCTGGGAGTGGGCGAGGGCCATGGTGGCGCGGCGGGGCGCGAACGCGCGCGATCATACACCGGTTTCCCCAACGCCGGCGACGGCCCATAATGGCGGCCATTATACGGGCGTTGTTACCGTTGAACGTGCAGATTTCGAGGAGATTTTCCATGGCCGTCGCCCTTGACACCCTGGTTGAAGAAGCCGAGCGTTACCTGGGTAGCGCGAAAATCCAGGATTACTGCCCCAACGGCCTGCAGGTCGAAGGCCGCCCGCAGGTCAGCCGCATCGTCAGCGGCGTCACCGCCAGCCAGGCATTGCTGGATGCGGCGGTCGAGGCACAGGCCGACCTGGTGCTGGTACACCACGGTTATTTCTGGAAGGGCGAGAACCCGTGCATTACCGGGATCAAGCAGCGGCGCTTGAAAACCCTGCTCAAGCACGACATCAGCCTGCTGGCCTTCCACTTGCCGCTGGATGTGCACCCTGAGGTCGGCAACAACGTGCAACTGGCCCGCCAGCTGGACATCACTGTCGAAGGGCCGCTGGACCCGAACAACCCCAAGGTGGTCGGGCTGGTCGGCTCGTTGGCCGAGCCTGTGACGGCGCGCGATTTCGCCCGCCGTGTGCAGGAGGTGATGGGGCGTGAGCCGCTGCTGGTCGAAGGTGACCAGGTGATCCGTCGCGTCGGCTGGTGTACGGGCGGTGGGCAGGGCTATATCGATACGGCGATTGCTGCCGGGGTAGACTTGTTCATCAGTGGTGAGGCGTCCGAACAGACCTACCACAGTGCCCGCGAGAATGGCGTGAGCTTCATTGCCGCCGGGCATCATGCCACCGAGCGCTATGGTGTGCAGGCGCTGGGCGACTATCTGGCGCGGCGCTTTGCTCTGGAGCATCTGTTCATCGACTGCCCGAACCCTATCTGAGGCCATCTTCGGCCTCATCGCCGGCAAGCTGGCTCCCATGGGTCAGTGGGGCCGGCTTGCCGGCGATTGGGCCGCAGAGCGGCCCTTTGATAGCCAAACCCCCAGTCATATCGTTAGACCTTTTCGATCTAGTCCGGCGCCTAAATAGAATCAGCCGCTGTGATAAAGTGGCTCGCTCGAACACGGCCCGAAGGCCGTCCATAAGATCGTTTTACGTGAGTAGCCATGGTCGACAAACTGACGCACTTGAAACAGCTGGAGGCGGAAAGCATCCACATCATCCGCGAGGTGGCCGCCGAGTTCGACAACCCGGTGATGCTGTACTCGATCGGCAAGGATTCCGCCGTGATGCTGCACCTGGCGCGCAAAGCCTTCTTCCCAGGCAAGCTGCCGTTCCCGGTGATGCACGTCGACACCCAGTGGAAATTCCAGGAGATGTACCGCTTCCGCGACAAGATGGTCGAGGAAATGGGCCTGGAGCTGATCACCCACGTCAACCCCGAAGGTGTGGCGCAGGGCATCAACCCGTTCACCCATGGCAGCTCCAAGCACACCGACATCATGAAAACCCAGGGTCTCAAGCAGGCACTGGACAAGCATGGTTTCGACGCCGCTTTCGGTGGTGCCCGCCGCGATGAAGAGAAGTCACGTGCCAAAGAGCGCGTCTACTCGTTCCGTGACAGCAAGCACCGCTGGGACCCGAAGAACCAGCGCCCGGAACTGTGGAACGTCTACAACGGCAAGGTCAACAAGGGCGAGTCGATCCGCGTGTTCCCCCTGTCGAACTGGACCGAGCTGGACATCTGGCAGTACATCTACCTTGAAGGCATCCCGATCGTGCCGTTGTACTTCGCCGCCGAGCGTGAAGTCATCGAGAAGAACGGCACCCTGATCATGATCGACGACGAGCGCATCCTCGAGCACCTCTCCGAGGAAGAGAAAGCGCGCATCGTCAAGAAGAAGGTGCGTTTCCGTACCCTGGGCTGCTACCCGTTGACGGGTGCTGTCGAGTCGGAAGCCGAGACCCTGACGGACATCATTCAGGAAATGCTCCTGACCCGAACGTCCGAACGCCAGGGCCGTGTCATCGACCACGATGGCGCCGGTTCCATGGAAGACAAGAAACGCCAAGGCTACTTCTAATTTCAGGGTTACTCCATGTCGCACCAATCTGATCTGATCAGCGAGGACATCCTCGCCTACCTGGCCCAGCACGAGCGCAAGGAACTGCTGCGTTTCCTGACCTGCGGCAACGTCGACGACGGCAAGAGCACCCTGATCGGGCGCCTGCTGCACGACTCCAAGATGATCTACGAGGACCACCTCGAGGCCATCACCCGTGATTCGAAGAAGTCCGGCACCACCGGTGAGGAAGTCGACCTGGCGCTGCTGGTCGATGGCCTGCAGGCCGAGCGTGAGCAGGGCATCACCATCGATGTCGCCTACCGCTACTTCTCCACTGCCAAGCGCAAGTTCATCATTGCCGATACCCCGGGCCACGAGCAGTACACCCGTAACATGGCCACCGGCGCGTCCACCTGTGACCTGGCGATCATTCTGGTCGATGCCCGCTACGGCGTGCAGACCCAGACCCGCCGCCACAGCTACATCGCTTCGTTGCTGGGCATCAAGCACATCGTCGTCGCGGTCAACAAGATGGACCTCAAAGGCTTCGATGAAGGCGTCTTCGAGGAAATCAAGGCCGACTACCTGAAGTTCGCCGACGCCATCAACCTGACCCCGAGCAGCCTGCACTTCGTGCCGATGTCGGCGCTCAAGGGCGACAACGTGGTGAACCGCAGCGAGCGTTCGCCGTGGTACACCGGCCCTGCGCTGATGGAAATCCTCGAAACCGTCGAGGTCGCGGCCGACCGCAACTTCACCGACCTGCGTTTCCCGGTGCAGTACGTCAACCGCCCGAACCTGAACTTCCGCGGCTTCGCCGGTACCCTTGCCAGCGGCGTTGTGCACAAAGGTGACGAAATCGTCGTACTGCCGTCGGGCAAGAGCAGCCGGGTCAAGTCCATCGTCACCTACGAAGGTGAGCTGGAGAACGCCGGCCCGGGCCAGGCCGTGACCCTGACCATGGAAGACGAGATCGACATCTCCCGTGGCGACCTGCTGGTGCATGCCGACAACGTCCCGCCAGTGACCGACCAGTTCGACGCCATGCTGGTATGGATGGCCGAAGAACCGATGCTGCCGGGCAAGAAATACGACATCAAGCGCGCCACCAGCTACGTGCCGGGCTCGATTGCCAGCATCACCCACAAGGTCGATGTGAACACCCTCGAAAAAGATGCAGCCAGCGCGCTGCAGCTGAACGAAATCGGTCGCGTCAAGGTGTCGCTGGACAGCGCCATCGCCCTGGACGGCTACGACAGCAACCGCACCACCGGTGCGTTCATCGTCATCGACCGCCTGACCAACGGCACCGTCGGCGCCGGCATGATCATCGCTCCGCCTGTTCTGCCGCACGGCAGCACCGGCCAGCATGGCAAGCAGGCCCACGTGTCTACCGAAGAGCGCGCCCTGCGCTTCGGCCAGCAGCCAGCCACCGTGCTGTTCAGCGGCCTGTCCGGCGCTGGCAAGAGCACCCTGGCCTATGCCGTGGAGCGCAAGCTGTTCGACATGGGCCGTGCGGTGTACGTGCTCGACGGCCAGAACCTGCGCCACGACCTGAACAAGGGCCTGCCGCAAGACCGCGCCGGTCGCACCGAAAACTGGCGCCGCGCCGCCCATGTGGCGCGCCAGTTCAACGAAGCCGGCCTGCTGACCCTGGCCGCGTTCGTGGCCCCGGATGCCGAAGGCCGCGAGCAGGCCAAGGCGCTGATCGGCAAGGAGCGCCTGGTGACCGTTTACGTCCAGGCCTCGCCATTGGCCTGCCGTGAGCGCGACCCGCAAGGCCTGTACGCTGCCGGTGGAGACAACATCCCGGGTGAAAGCTTCCCGTTCGATGTGCCGCTGGATGCTGACCTTGTTATCGACACCCAGGCCACTAGCGTGGACGAAGGTGTGAAACAGGTGCTGGACGTGCTGCGTCAGCGCGGCGCGATCTAAGCGCTGGCTGCTGCATCAAAAAACCCGCTTCGGCGGGTTTTTTGTTTATTGGAGGGCGCATGGCTAATCCGCTACATCCGGTGGAAAAGATGATGGCCAAGGCGCCGAAAGTGCCAAGAAGGCTTGGGTCTGGAGAGTGGGGTGCTGACAAGGTAGCGCCGATCAGCACTACCGAGTGTTGATGGCCAAGCTGCTGCCAGAGCGGTGACGATGAACTGAGGAGCAGCCGCAACGGTCACCGCCCCCATGCCAGCTACTGCTGCTTTGATAGCCTCCAGCATTACAGTGGACGCACTTTCCGCTAGTGCGAACGTTGCCGCGCCGATCGGAGTGATGGTGGGTACTGAGGATGCGGTTCGGGCATCGCTGATGTAGCTGATGCGTTGGCGTGCCGCTTCTTGGCGCTGACGTTCAGCGTGTGCTGCCAGTCGTTCGACTTCTGCCTGTTTTCGTGCAGCTTCCTCGGCAGCCAATCATTGCGTCTCGGCCTTCAGCCGCGCAGCTTCCTGTGCCGCAGCCTGTTCTGCCGCGTGCCTGGCTTGAAGTTGCTCCACCTCAATGGCGCGCTGAGCCAGGTTGCATCGCAGCGCTGAACCCTTGCAGGTAGCGAATGGATTCGGTCAGCGCGAGTGCGCGATGTTAGTCCGCCCACAGTTGTCCGGCTCGACGTGTGGCCTGCTCATAGACCAAATGTTGCAAGGCTTCGGTTTGCGGCTTGGACAGTGGCCCGATGATGTTCGGGTTGGATTCGCTGAATGCCGGTACTTGCGCCTTCTTGGCCTCAATCAGACCGTTGGCGGTATTCAAGTATGCCGACAGCCGCTGGGGCAGGGTATCGGTATCCTGAATGGACGTGGCCTGAACCACCTGATGCTGTACGAAGTTAGGCAGACAGTCGAAACAGATCTGCTGCTCCAATTGTATCTGCCGGATCCTGCGCTCGATTGCCTTTGGCAGGTCTGCATGAGGCTGCTGCAGTTCTGTGTTGTCGCGAAGCAAGCACATGGATTTCGAATTTCGAGTAATTACTCCGTAGGGTTGTTTTGTTTTGTGTTATCTATCCATCGGAAGTGTTCTTGGTAATCCTTCTGTCGTTCGCAGCCCTGCTTGTAGGGGTCCATGTCGCATTTAAAGTGGATTTCTTGTTTGTCAGGGAGAAGCATAGGCATTTCGCCGGTGCATCCACTTAGGAATAATAGGGTGGTGATCGCTAGCTTTTTCATGGGTAGAGTTCGTTAAAGTAATTATTTGCTCGAGGGGTACACGTTGCTGTGCAGGGACTGGGTGAGCGGTTTGTTCTTGAATTATGCCTTGTTTTCGAGAATTAGTATGGCGCAATAGGTGTAGGAAATTCCGCCTTGATGCGTAGGAATTTGTTCCGGATTTGGTGGGGAGTAATTCTATGTGTTGTTTTGCGCGCTATGTACCCATGATGGCCATGGAGCGCTGCTTGAGCACTCCATGTGTATCCATAGGAATGAGGTGTGCAATGGGGCGAAGTAAGTATCGGAAAATACGCTATCAGCCTTTCCTTGGTTCTGGTGGGATATTGCTACCTCCTAATCAAGCCATGCAGGCTGGGCAGTTTATAAAATCAGAGAATGGCCGGTTTATTCTGCGTCTTCGAAGTGATGGAAATCTTGTGTTGGAAGATGGGGGGACCGTCGTATGGGTGGCAGACGAGAGTCAACCTCATAGCTCTACATTTCGGTTACGAACTCGCGAGTCACTCCAGTTCGTTGTCAGCAACTCCGGATTTTTATATGATCCTGTCCGACTGCGGATCTGGTCCGCACAGCCCACTGAAACACTGGATAGGTCCTACTGGGAAAACAACTATCTTGCGTTGACTGATACGGGAAATATCCTGATCTTTGACGGTCGTAATGGGGAGGTGCGATGGGCGCGCTATGGCTATGTGCCTGGACGGCTGCCGCGTAGAACCAAAATATATCCGGAGGTCTATCCACCAATCCCTCCGCCACTCATTAAGATTCCACATGACTATCCGTGATGCATAATCGCGTTTCGCTGAATGTAGACCACCAAACTTAATACGCTTGGTGGTTTTATGTGGATTTAGATTTTAGTGCGCTCTTAGGTGACTTTTTGACTGGTTGTGTTATTGAGCAACTGCTCATTGGAGGAAATGGGGAAAGCTAGCCCTACTTCCGGCTTGAAAGGTCTCATTCAGATATGCGTTTCCGACACGGGGATCACGCGTTTTTCCTTAACTGCCTTGTAGGAAAAACTCGAATAAATCTCCTTCACCCCGGGCAAGCGCTGCAGCACTTCGCGGGTAAATTCGCCGAACGACTCCAGGTCCCGTGCGAGGATTTCCAGCAGGAAGTCATAGCGCCCGGAGATGTTGTGGCAGGCGACGATCTCGGGGATTTCCATCAGCCGCTGCTCGAACGCCAGCGCCATTTCCTTGGTGTGCGAGTCCATCATGATGCTGACGAACGCAGTTACCCCAAACCCTAGCGATTTGGGCGAAAGAATAGCCTGGTAGCCGGTGATGTAGCCGTTGTCTTCCAGCAGCTTGACCCGTCGCCAGCAGGGCGAGGTGGTCAGGGCTACCTGGTCGGCGAGTTCGGCGACGGTGAGGCGGGCGTTGTCCTGTAAGGCGGCGAGTAGGGCGCGGTCGGTGCGGTCGAGGCTTGAAGGCATGTTTTGCCCTCCTGGTCCGTTAATTGTTGTTTTTGTTCCAGCAAGCACGCAGATGCGTGGGCTATTTTGGAAAAAATCGGGCAGCTCGGTGGCATAAGCTTATAACAAACCACAAGAGGCTGTTGCGATGCGCGACTCCCATAACAACACCGGTTTTTCCACACGGGCCATTCACCATGGCTACGACCCGCTTTCCCACGGTGGTGCCCTGGTGCCACCGGTGTACCAGACCGCTACCTATGCCTTCCCGACTGTCGAATACGGTGCTGCCTGCTTCGCCGGGGAGGAGGCGGGGCACTTCTACAGCCGCATCTCCAACCCCACCCTGGCCTTGCTTGAGCAGCGCATGGCCTCGCTGGAGGGCGGTGAGGCGGGATTGGCGCTGGCGTCGGGGATGGGCGCCATCACTTCGACCATCTGGACCCTGCTGCGGCCTGGTGATGAGTTGATCGTCGGGCGCACCTTGTATGGCTGCACCTTCGCGTTCCTGCACCATGGCATCGGCGAGTTCGGGGTCAAGATTCGCCATGTCGACCTTAACGATGCCAAGGCCATGAAAGCGGCGATCAACGGCAAAACGCGGATGATCTACTTCGAAACGCCGGCCAACCCCAACATGCAATTGGTGGATATAGCGGCCGTCGTCGAGGCAGTGCAAGGCAGTGATGTGCTTGTGGTGGTCGATAACACCTACTGCACGCCTTATCTGCAGCGGCCGCTGGAGCTTGGGGCGGACTTGGTGGTGCATTCGGCGACCAAGTACCTCAGTGGCCATGGCGACATTACCGCCGGCCTGGTGGTGGGGCGCAAAGCGCTGGTCGACCGCATTCGCCTGGAAGGGCTGAAAGACATGACCGGGGCTGTGCTTTCGCCGCATGACGCTTCGCTATTGATGCGCGGTATCAAGACCCTTGCACTGCGCATGGACCGGCACTGCGCCAATGCACTGCAGGTGGCGCAATGCCTGGCTCGGCAGTCGCAGGTAGAGCTGATTCATTACCCGGGGTTGCCGTCGTTTGCCCAGTACGAACTGGCACAGCGGCAGATGCGTTTGCCGGGCGGGATGATTGCGTTTGAGCTCAAGGGTGGTTTCGAGGCTGGGCGGCGCTTCATGAATGCCCTGCAGCTGTTTGCCCGGGCAGTGAGCCTGGGGGATGCCGAGTCGCTGGCGCAGCACCCGGCGAGCATGACCCATTCCAGCTACACACCGCAGGAGAGGGCGCATCACGGGATATCGGAGGGGCTGGTGAGGTTATCGGTGGGGCTGGAGGATGTGCAAGACCTGCTGGCGGACATCGAGCAGGCGCTGGGGCATCTGTAGGAGCGGCCTTGTGCCGCGAAAGGGGCGCGCAGCGGCCCCCGGATTTCAGCCATCCTGCAAGATTGCCGGGGCTGCTTTGCAGCCCGTTCGCGGCGCGAGGCCGCTCCTACACTGGGTCGTACACGGGCAGGAAAACGGCATCCACAAAAAAGGCCTCTTACGAGGCCTTTTACGTGTTCAGCAGATCAACGCTTGAGCCCGTAGCTCTCGTCAAGCATGCCCGGCGAGTTCGGCGCTTTTGGCGCATAGTCGCGCGGTACTTCGGCGGTGTCCTTCGGCGGCGTCAGGCGGTCACGTGGTGCCTGGGCCGACTCGGAGTGCAGTGCAGCCAGCAGGCGCTGGCGAGTGACTTCATCGAGGGCCAAGCTATTGGCGCCTTCGGCCAGGTGATCCTGGACATCCTGGTAGCTCTGGGTCAGTTTCTTGACCAGCATTGCGGTGCTGTTGAAGTGGGTGACCACTTCGTTCTGGTAGCTGTCGAAGCGCTTCTGGATGTCGTCCAG
The DNA here is from genome assembly GCF_015751845.1 of Pseudomonas sp. M2. Taxonomy (NCBI): domain Bacteria; kingdom Pseudomonadati; phylum Pseudomonadota; class Gammaproteobacteria; order Pseudomonadales; family Pseudomonadaceae; genus Pseudomonas; species Pseudomonas sp. M2. The sequence goes on along the minus strand of NZ_JADOUD010000001.1, from coordinate 1,431,099 downwards.
TTGGCGCTGGGTGTTGGTCGGCGCAGCATTGGGCAGCAGGCGGGCCACGATGAAACCGACCGCCACACCGATGACCAGGGCCAGGGTTGGCAACAACCAAACAAGGAGCGAGAGTTCCACGAGTCCTTCCTCTATAAACGGCTTTGCTTTACGTTAACGGCTCAGACCTGCGCTGTATACCGCGAGCGATCGCAAATCAGAACAGAATTCCTACCCTAGACGAATCGACCCCCTTCGAGGTCACGGAGTGAGTGCCTTGCTTGTCCGCGAAACCCCCTTGTTCATCGATGGCCCCGTCGGCCAGCTGGAAGCCTTGTACCTGGACGTGGCCGACGCCCGTGGCGCGGTGCTGATCTGCCACCCCAATCCGGTTCAGGGTGGCACCATGCTCAACAAGGTGGTCTCGACCCTGCAGCGCACGGCACGCGACGCTGGCTACGTGACATTGCGTTTCAATTACCGCGGTGTTGGCCAGAGCGCGGGCAGCCATGACATGGGCGCTGGTGAAGTGGCCGACGCACAAGCTGCCGCATCCTGGTTGCGCGAAAAACACCCGCACCTGCCGCTGGTGTTGATGGGCTTCTCGTTCGGCGGCTTTGTCGCCACCTGCCTGGCCGGGCGCCTTGAGAGCGCCGACGTCACGCTGCAGCACCTGTTCATGATTGCCCCGGCCGTGATGCGCCTGACTGCAGAGTTCCCCTTGCCGCAGCGCTGCCCGATCACCGTGGTGCAGCCAGATGCCGACGAAGTCGTTGCACCGCAGCTCGTTTACGAATGGTCTGACACGCTGCCGCGCCCCCATGAGCTGCTGAAAGTGGCAGAATGCGGACACTTCTTCCATGGCAAGCTGACCGATCTGAAGGATCTGCTGCTGCCGCGCCTTTCGAATTGAGCCAAGCCTGAATAAGCGAACACCCATGACCACGCGCATTCTCACTGGTATCACCACCACCGGTACCCCACACCTGGGCAACTACGCCGGTGCCATTCGCCCGGCGATCGTCGCCAGCCAGCAGCCAGGGGCCGACTCGTTCTACTTTTTGGCCGACTACCACGCCCTGATCAAGTGCGATGACCCGCTGCGCATTCAGCGCTCGCGTCTGGAAATCGCTGCTACCTGGCTGGCCGGCGGCCTCGACCCGGACAAAGTGACCTTCTACCGTCAGTCCGATATTCCCGAGATTCCCGAGCTGACCTGGCTGCTCACCTGCGTCGCGGCCAAGGGCCTGCTCAACCGTGCGCACGCCTACAAGGCTTCGGTGGACAAGAACCTCGAGAATGGCGAAGACCCGGACGCCGGCGTGACCATGGGCCTTTACAGCTACCCGGTGCTGATGGCGGCGGACATCCTGATGTTCAACGCGCACAAGGTGCCGGTCGGTCGCGACCAGATCCAGCACGTGGAAATGGCCCGTGACATCGGCCAGCGCTTCAACCACCTGTTCGGCCAAGGCAAGGACTTCTTCGCCTTGCCAGAGGCGGTTATCGAAGAAAGTGTGGCGACGTTGCCTGGCCTGGACGGGCGCAAGATGTCCAAGAGCTATGACAACACGATCCCGCTTTTCTCCAGCGCCAAGGACATGAAGGACGCCATTTCGCGCATCGTCACCGACTCGCGCGCACCTGGCGAAGCGAAAGACCCGGACAACGCGCACCTGTTCACCCTGTTCCAGGCCTTCTCGACGCCGGTGCAATGCGCCGAGTTCCGCGAAGAACTGCTGCAGGGCCTGGGCTGGGGCGAGGCCAAGCAGCGCCTGTTCCAGCTGCTTGACGGGCAACTGGCCGAGAAGCGTGAGCACTATCACCAACTGATTTCCCGCCCGTCGGACCTGGAAGACATCCTGCTGGCCGGCGCTGCCAAGGCCCGCAAGACCGCCACGCCGTTCCTCGAGCAACTGCGCGAGGCCGTTGGCCTGCGCTCGTTCCGTAGCAGCGTGCAGGCCACTACAGAGGTGAAGAAGAAGGCCGTCAAGAGCGCACGCTTCGTCAGCTTCCGTGACGAGGACGGCAGCTTCCGCTTCCGCCTGTTGGCCGCTGATGGCGAGCAACTGCTGTTGTCTCGCAGCTTCGCCGACGGCAAGAGCGCGGGCGCGGTGAGCAAGCAGTTGCAGCAGGGCGGCGACGCCGATGTGCGTGTCGAAGGCCTGGGCTTCAGCTTGTGGCTGAACGGCGAGCAGGTTGCCGACGGGCCGCAGTTTGCCAGTGCCCAGGCCCGTGACATGGCCGTTCAAAGCCTGCGTGAGGCCCTGGCGCCGCAGCAGGACTGAGACAGTTTGACGCAAGTCTGATTGCCATTAGGCGGGCCGGTCGCTACAGTGACGGCCCGTTTTTTGTTGCCTCGCTAACGAAATCATGACGCCCCTAGAACGATATCAAGCAGATCTGAAACGTCCCGACTTCTTCCATGATGCGGCGCAGGAAACTGCGGTGCGTCACTTGCAGCGCCTGTACGACGACCTGGTGCACGCGCAGAACAACAAGCCGGGCATGTTCGGCAAGCTGTTCGGCAAGAAGGAGCAGACGCCGGTCAAAGGCCTGTATTTCTGGGGCGGGGTAGGCCGGGGCAAGACCTACTTGGTCGATACCTTCTATGAAGCGCTGCCGTTCAAGCAGAAGATGCGTACGCACTTCCACCGCTTCATGAAGCGGGTGCACGAGGAGATGAAAACCCTCAAGGGCGAGAAGAACCCGCTGACCCTGATCGCCAAGCGCTTCAGCGATGAAGCCAAGGTGATCTGTTTCGACGAATTCTTCGTCTCCGACATCACCGATGCCATGATCCTCGGCACCCTGATGGAAGAGCTGTTCAAGAACGGCGTATCGCTGGTGGCGACCTCCAACATCGTCCCCGACGGCCTGTACAAGGATGGCCTGCAGCGTGCGCGCTTCCTGCCGGCCATCGCCATGATCAAGCAGTATACGGACGTGGTGAACGTCGACAGCGGGGTCGACTACCGCCTGCGTCACCTGGAGCAGGCCGAACTGTTCCACTTCCCGCTCGACGAGGCTGCCGAGCAGAGCATGCGTGCGAGCTTCAAGGCGCTGACACCCGAGTGCACCCAGGCCGTCGACAATGACGTGCTGATGATCGAGAACCGCCCGATCCATGCGCTGCGTACCTGTGACGATGTCGCCTGGTTCGACTTCCGCGCCCTGTGCGACGGGCCGCGCAGCCAGAACGACTACATTGAACTGGGCAAGATTTTCCATGCCGTGCTGTTGAGCAACGTCGAGCAGATGGGCGTCACCACCGACGACATCGCCCGGCGCTTCATCAACATGGTGGACGAGTTCTACGACCGCAACGTCAAGCTGATCATTTCGGCCGAGGTAGAGCTGAAGGATTTGTACACCGGTGGGCGCCTGAGCTTCGAGTTCCAGCGCACCTTGAGCCGGTTGCTGGAGATGCAGTCGCACGAATTCCTGGCCCGCGCGCACAAGCCCTGAGGTCCTTGCGCTGTAGGAGCGGCCTTGCGTCGCGAAAGGGGCGCGCAGCGGCCCCAGGTTCTGTGGCGCAACAAAAAACATCGGGGCCGCTGCGCAGCCCTTTCCGACCGGTCCGGCGCCCCAGCAAGGCCGCTCCTATGTATGGACTTAGCTGCTTTTTGAACATAGGAACCCGGTTGCATCTACGTATCAGGCCTATTCAAGGAAGCTTTTTGCTTCTGGCCAACATCGTGGTGAGCTCGCAGCGTGCCGTTTACATTGAGGCCACTCATCAGGCCTGTAGGAGCGGGGGCATCTGTCTGCGACGGTCTTACCAAGGGTCAATGTTCACTAGCAGGGGTTGGAGCGCTCAGCGCCCGGTGGCATTGCTCAGTTGATCAGCGGCTCATAGCAGCCTCCGACCGATTTTCCGCTTTGCGTTGGTAAACCTGGCCACTCTGCAGCAGAGCCCAGATTATCCGCAGATTCCGATTAGCCAGTCTGATTGCCGCCTCCTTGCGCCCAAGGCGGGATAGCCAGCGCAAGAGGCGGCGATCGTCTGGCTGATCATCAAGACGGTCACCGTCACGGGTAGTTTGAGCAAGAAATCATGGAAGGCTTGGCGGGATTTGATGCGATCTTCGTAGATCACCCGGCCGGCAGCATCTTCGCCTGCTAGCTGGAAGACCTGCTTGGTCAGGTCTACGCAGATGGTTGTGCAAAGCTCCACATCAGTGGAAGACAGGGAATCGTGCTTCGAACTATGCTTTTTCATGGACTCGCCCTCGCTGCCGTTGGCTTCTTAGAACGCCACCGTGGCACTGTGATGCCTCGGCGGGGGCGAGTCCATCGATTACAGACGGTCGCTTGGGCTGAATTCAGGCTTCCTGCATAAACTGCTGCCGATACTGGTTCGGCGACAACTCCGTGTGCTGGCGGAACAGCCGCGCAAAGAAACTCGCATCGTCATAGCCGACTTCATAGCTGATGGTCTTGATGCTCTTGCGTGTGCTCGACAGCAACCCCTTGGCTGTTTCTATCCGTAGCCGCTGCAGGTAGTGCAGCGGCTTGTCGCCGGTCGCGCCCTGGAAGCGCCGCATGAAGTTGCGGATGCTCATGCCATGGTTGCGGGCCACATCCTCGAAGCGGAACTTGTCGGCGAAGTGCTCCTCGAGCCAGTGTTGAATCTGCAGGATGATCAGGTCCTGGTGCAGCTTCTGCCCACCGAAACCCATGCGCCCAGGGGTGTAGTTGCGCTGCACTTCGTAGAGGATGTCACGGGCCACGGCGCGGGCCACGTTGGCCCCGCAGAAGCGTTCGATCAGGTAGATGTACAGGTCGCAGGCCGAGGTGGTGCCGCCGGCGCAGTAAAGGTTGTCGGCGTCGGTCAGGTGCTTGTCCTGGTTCAGCCGGATCTTCGGGTAGCGCTCGGCGAAGCTGGTGAAGAAGCGCCAGTAGGTGGTCGCCTCCTTGCCGTCGAGCAGGCCGGACTCGGCCAGCCAGAATACCCCGCTGGCTTCAGCGCAGAGTACGGCGCCGCGGGCATGTTGCTCGCGCAACCAGGGCAGCACTTGCGGATAACGTTGCAGCAGGTTGTCGAAGTCTTCCCAGAAGGCTGGGAGGATGATCACATCGGCGTCGTCCAGGCCGCCATCGACCGGCAGCTGCACATTGCTGAAACTGTCCACCGGCCGGCCGTCGGGGCTCACCAGGCAGATCTCGAACATGGGCTGCAGGCCCAGGCCCAGCTGTTTGCTGTAGCGCAGGCTGGCGAGGTGGAAAAAGTCCTTGGCTTGCATCAAGGTCGAAGCGAACACCTTGTCAATGGCCAGGATGCTGACGCGCCGCAATGACGCGGAGGGTTGGGTAAACATCATTGTCATTGTTCTTATAGGGTAGAGTGGTCAATCACCGGCTGGATCGTCTTATGTTTTTTGTCGAGCTGCAAGCTTCAAGCTGCAAGCGGCAAGAAAAAAGCAGAGGCTGCGACACCGCTCTGCTTTTTCTTGCAGCTTTGTTCAAGGTGCCGGGTTGGGCTGCTCCTGATGAACGGCCTCGATCGCCGCCAGCAGCTCATCACTCAGGTTCAGCTCCAGGCTTTTGAGGTTGCTCTGAAGTTGTACCAGGTCAGTGGCACCGATGATGTTGCTGGTCACGAAGGGCTGGCGGGTGACGAATGCCAGGGCCATTTGTGCCGGGTCCAGCCCGTGTGCCTGGGCCAGTTGCACATAGCGGCTGCAGGCCGCCACGGTCTGCGGGTTGGAGTAGCGGGCGAAGCGGCTGAACAGGGTCAGGCGGCCTTTTTCCGGCCGGGCGCCGTTCTCGTATTTACCCGACAGCATGCCGAAGGCCAGCGGCGAGTAGGCCAGCAGGCCACACTGCTCGCGGATGGCCACTTCCGCCAGGCCCACCTCGAAGCTGCGGTTGAGCAGGTTGTACGGGTTCTGGATCGACACCGCCCGGGGCCAGCCGCGGGTTTCGGCCAGGTGCAGGAACTTCATGGTGCCCCACGGCGTTTCGTTGGAAAGGCCAATGTGGCGGATCTTGCCTGCCCGCACCTGCTCGTCGAGCACCTCGAGGGTTTCTTCCAGGGGGGTGAACAGGTCATGCGGCAGGTGCTGGTAACCCAGCTTGCCGAAGAAGTTGGTGCTGCGCTCCGGCCAGTGCAGCTGATACAGGTCGATACGGTCGGTTTGCAGGCGCTCAAGGCTCGCATCCAGCGCCGCCACGATGTGCTGGCGGTTGTGCTTGAGCTGGCCGTCGCGGATGTGGCTGATACCGTTGCCGGGGCCGGCGACCTTGCTGGCGAGAATCCAGTCATCACGGTCGCCGTGCTGGCGGAACCAGTTGCCGATGATGCGCTCGGTGGCGGCATAGGTCTCGGGGCGTGGCGGCACCGGATACATTTCGGCGGTGTCGATAAAATTGACCCCGCTGGTTTTGGCCAGTTTGATCTGGGCGAAGGCCTCGGCCTCGTCGTTCTGCTCGCCCCAGGTCATGGTGCCCAGGCACAGGGCGCTGACATCGAGATCGGTACGGCCGAGCTTGCGGTATTCCATCGGGAAAACACTCCTTGGCAAAGACACCCATAAAAGCAGGTTGAAATTTTTCGCGCAATCTGGATAATTCGGCCCCTCTCCGTGTGGCGGAAGTGATGCACCACCACGCAGGAAGAACCCCGTCGAACATTGGCGTGCCCGACCCGAGCCCCCAAAAGCGTCTGTGTTCGGCTGCGCGCTTGCCCTTGGCAAGCTGTGCACTATCCAGTAAGATTCGCCGTCTATTTTTCGCTGGGCGGCCTCTGAGGCTTTAGAGAATGAAAACTTTTACTGCTAAACCGGAAACAGTAAAGCGCGAGTGGTTCGTAGTCGACGCCGCTGGCCAGACCCTGGGTCGTCTGGCTACCGAAATCGCTAGCCGTCTGCGTGGCAAGCACAAACCAGAATACACTCCTCACGTTGACACCGGCGACTACATCGTCGTCATCAACGCCGAGCAAATCCGTGTAACTGGCGCCAAGTCTTCCGACAAGATGTACTACTCCCACTCCGGCTTCCCGGGCGGTATCAAGGAAATCAACTTCGAGAAGTTGATCGCCAAGGCCCCTGAGCGTGTTATCGAAACCGCGGTCAAAGGCATGCTGCCGAAGAACCCGCTGGGTCGCGACATGTACCGTAAGCTGAAAGTGTACGCGGGTGCTGCTCACCCACACACTGCTCAGCAGCCTCAAGAACTGAAGATCTAACGGGATAGTTCATTATGTCGGCGACTCAAAATTACGGCACTGGCCGTCGCAAGACCGCAACCGCTCGCGTTTTCCTGCGTCCGGGTACTGGTAACATCTCCATCAACAACCGTCCTCTGGACACCTTCTTCGGCCGCGAAACCGCTCGTATGGTTGTTCGCCAGCCTCTGGAGCTGACCGAGACCACCGCGAAGTTCGACATCTATGTCAGCGTTGCCGGTGGTGGTGTCAGCGGTCAAGCCGGTGCGATCCGTCACGGTATCACCCGCGCTCTGATGGAATACGACGAAACCCTGCGTGGCGCTCTGCGTCGTGCTGGCTACGTCACCCGCGACGCTCGTGAAGTCGAGCGTAAGAAAGTGGGTCTGCGTAAAGCGCGTAAGCGTCCTCAGTACTCCAAGCGTTAATACCGCTTCGGCAGTCGAAAAAAGCCCGGTTCTTTGGAACCGGGCTTTTTTTATGGCTTGAACTAACCTGTCAGCATGTCCGTGGTGTCCTGTCGCATAGACGCAGATCAAGCAAAGCGAGGGTTGTAGCCCAGACCTGGGTTAATCACCTTGTCACTGTGTGGATTTGTTTCTTACCATGGCGGCCAATTTGGGGTGCCACAGACATTACCTAAGTACAGGCCTGATCCAACAGGCCAAGCAAGCTGATGGGAGAGGACTGAATGAGCAATGACGGCGTCAACGCAGGCCGGCGCCGCTTCCTCGTAGCCGCGACATCCGTGGTCGGGGCAGCGGGGGCAGTGGGGGCTGCGGTACCGTTCGTGGGGTCATGGTTTCCCAGCGCCAAGGCGAAGGCGGCCGGGGCACCGGTGAAGGTCAACATCGCCAAGGTTGAGCCTGGGCAGCAGATGGTTGCGGAATGGCGTGGCCAGCCTGTGTTCATCGTGCGGCGAACGGATGAGATCCTCGGTAACCTGAAAAAAGTCACTGCCGAGCTCGCCGACCCTGAATCGAAGGCCTCCGTACAGCCGGAGTACGTCGACCCCCAGGTACGCTCGATCAAGCCGGAAATCCTCATTCTCGTGGGCCTGTGCACTCACCTTGGGTGCTCACCGACCTTCCGCCCGGAAGTCGCGCCCGCCGATCTGGGGCCCAAGTGGGTGGGCGGCTATTTCTGCCCCTGCCATGGTTCCCACTACGACCTGGCGGGGCGTGTCTACAAATCGCAGCCAGCGCCTCTCAACCTGCCAGTGCCGCCGCACTCTTACGAGTCGGATGACATCGTCGTCATCGGCGTCGACCAGGAGAAAGCATGATGAGCAAGTTCATGGACTGGATTGATGCTCGCTTCCCCGCCACCAAGATGTGGGAAGAGCACCTGAGCAAGTATTACGCGCCCAAGAACTTCAACTTCCTGTATTTCTTCGGCTCGCTGGCCCTGCTGGTGCTGGTCAACCAGATTGTCACCGGTGTATGGCTGACCATGAGTTTCACGCCCTCGGCGGAGGAGGCCTTCGCTTCGGTCGAGTACATCATGCGTGACGTGGAGTACGGCTGGATCCTGCGCTACCTGCACTCCACCGGTGCTTCGGCGTTCTTTGTCGTGGTCTACCTGCACATGTTCCGCGGCCTGCTCTATGGCTCCTATCAGAAGCCACGTGAACTGGTCTGGCTGTTCGGCATGCTGATCTACCTGGCGCTGATGGCCGAGGCCTTCATGGGCTATCTGCTGCCGTGGGGTCAGATGTCTTACTGGGGGGCGCAGGTGATCATCTCGCTGTTCGGTGCCATTCCGGTGATCGGCGACGATCTCACCCAGTGGATTCGTGGTGACTACCTTATTTCCGGCATTACCCTGAACCGCTTCTTCGCGCTGCACGTCGTGGCCCTGCCGATCGTCATTCTCGGGCTGGTCGTGTTGCACATTCTGGCCCTGCACGAGGTGGGTTCGAACAACCCGGACGGGGTCGATATCAAGAAGAAAAAGGACGAAAACGGCATCCCGCTGGATGGTATTCCGTTCCACCCTTACTACACCGTCAAGGACATTGTCGGCGTGGTGGTGTTCCTGTTCGTGTTCTGTGCGGTAGTGTTCTTCTTCCCGGAAATGGGCGGTTACTTCCTGGAAAAACCCAACTTCGAACAGGCCAATGCGTTCAAGACGCCTGAGCATATTGCGCCGGTCTGGTACTTCACGCCGTTCTACGCGATTCTGCGTGCGGTGCCCGACAAGTTGATGGGCGTAATCGCCATGGGGGCGGCGATCGCCGTGCTGTTCGTATTGCCTTGGCTCGATCGAAGCCCGGTACGCTCCATGCGCTACAAGGGCTGGATCAGCAAGGTCTTCCTGCTGGTGTTCTGCATTTCCTTCGTCATCCTCGGCATTTTGGGGGTGCTGGCACCTACGCCAGGTCTCACGCTGCTGTCGCAGGTGTGCACCGTGCTGTACTTCGCCTACTTCCTGCTGATGCCGTTCTACACAAGGCTTGAGAAGACCAAACCGGTTCCGGAAAGGGTGACTGGCTGATGAAAAAGTTGATTGCAGTATTTTTGCTGGCAGTGATGCCTGCCTTTTCCTTTGCTGCCGGACCGGGGCTGGAGCTGGACAAAGTCGATATCGACCTGACGGACAAGGCTGCGATGCAGGATGGCGCACGGACTTTCGCCAACTATTGCATGGGTTGCCACAGTGCCAAGTTCCAGCGTTACGAGCGCGTAGCCGATGACTTGGGAATACCCCATGAGTTGATGCTGGAGAAGCTGGTGTTCACGGGTGCCAAGATCGGCGACCACATGAACATCGGCATGAAGCCCGATGACGCCAAGACCTGGTTCGGTGCTGCGCCACCGGACCTTACCCTGGTTGCCCGGGTGCGTGGTACCGACTGGCTGTACACCTACCTGCGCAGCTTCTATGAGGACAAGTCGCGACCTTACGGGGTTAACAACAAGGTGTTCCCGAATGTCGGTATGCCCAATGTGCTGGTCGGGCTGCAGGGCAATCAGGTGATAGGGTGCAAGCAGGTGCAGATGGTGGTCGATGGCAAGAAGCAATTCGACCCCTTGACCGGCAGCCCTTTGACCCATGAAGCGTGTGACCAGCTGACCATCACGCCGAATTCCGGTACCCTGACGCCTGAGCAGTTCGACGAGAAGGTCAAGAACCTGGTGACCTTCCTGGCCTATTCGGCCAACCCGGTCAAACTGGAAAGCCAGCGCATCGGCACGTATGTGTTGCTGTACCTGGCCTTCTTCTTCGTGTTCGCCTACTTGCTCAAGCGCGAATACTGGAAGGACGTGCACTGATCACGCAGTAGTTTCTGGTAGTTGAACGCGCCCTGGGCGCTCCCTCGTGTATGCGAAGGGGCCTCCAGGGCGCGTTTGCATTTGCAGTTTCACAAGCATCCCCATGCGAGGAGGCGCTACATGGGCGCGACCATCAGGTTAGCCTGCTATTCCGACCCCGCTGACCATTATTCTCATCGGGTACGCCTGGTTCTCGCCGAGAAAGGTGTCAGCGTGCAGATCATCGACGTCGATCCCGGTCGTCTGCCACCCAAGCTGGGTGAAGTGAACCCTTACGGCAGCGTGCCGACCCTGGTCGACCGCGATCTTGCGTTGTATGAATCGACCGTGGTGATGGAATACCTCGAGGAGCGTTATCCGCATCCGCCCCTGATGCCGGTGTATCCGGTGGCGCGTGGTAACAGCCGCTTGTTGATGCATCGCATTCAGCGTGACTGGTGCGCGCTGGCCGATACCGTGCTCGATTCGCGCAGCAGTGATGCCGCTCGTGCCGAGGCGCGCAAGGCACTGCGTGAGAGCCTGACGGGCGTCTCGCCATTGTTCAACGAGTTCGCTTGTTTCATGAGCGATGAGCAAAGCCTGGTCGATTGTTGTCTATTGCCCATACTCTGGCGTTTGCCGGTACTGGGTATCGAATTGCCGCGGCAAGCAAAGCCGCTGCTGGATTATATGGAGCGGCAGTTCGCCCGTGAGCCTTTCCTGGCGAGCCTGTCCTCCGTTGAACGTGAAATGCGCAAGCTTTAAGGAGCCGTTGATGAACTCCAGTCGCCCCTATCTGGTTCGAGCACTGTACGAGTGGATCGTCGACAACGATTGCACGCCCCATATGCTGGTCAATGCCGAATATCCGGCAGTCCAGGTGCCGCAAGGTTTCGCCAGTGACGGCCAGATCGTCCTGAACATTTCCCCAAGTGCCGTGCGCAGCCTGCACATGGACAACGACGCGGTGAGCTTCGAGGGGCGCTTCGGTGGCGTTGCCCACTCGTTGTTCGTGCCGGTCGGCGCGATTCTGGGCATTTATGCCCGGGAGAACGGCCAAGGCATGGTCTTCGAGCTGGAGCCTCCGTTGATGGAGGGTGAAGAGCTGGAAGACGAGGGTGTCGAGCCGGATGATGATGGCCCGCCGGAAGGTGGGGGGCAGCCGCCGCGCCCGAGTGGTCGGCCGAGCCTGAAGGTGGTCAAGTAACAAAAAAGGCGATCCGGTTGGGTCGCCTTTTTCTTTGCAGCACGGTGGTGGTTACAGGTCGCTGATGGTGCGAATCTGGTCACGGTTAACGCGGGTCTGTTTACCGTCGAGCTGCTGGAACTCGTAGAAGCCGGAGTCCTGATCAAACTGTGGTTCGTCAACGGTCTGGAATTCGCGACCGTCGTTCAGGGTGATCAGGCTAGGGGTGGAGCAGCCGGCCAGGGTGGCGAAGGCGCCGATCAACAGGGCGGGCAGCAGAAGCTTTTTCATGCGGTGTTTCCTGAAGTTCTGAAGGTGGAGCCATTAGGATGCCTGTGCCGGTATGCGAGGGCCGGTGCAGGCAAGCGTATCAGTCGATGTACTCGAACAGCTTGACGATCTTTTGCACGCCCGACACGCCCTGTACCACGGCAGTGGCGGAGTTGGCTTCCTGCCGGGTAACCAGGCCTAGCAGGTAGACGATACCGTTCTCGGTGATGACCTTGATGCGTGAGCTGGGCACGGCATTGTCGGTGAGCATCTGGGTCTTGATCTTGGTGGTCAGCCAGGCGTCGTTATTGCGCGCAAGGATGGAGGAGGGTTGCATCACCTGCAGCTCGTTATGCACCCGCTTGACCCGCTGCACCTGGCTGGCAGTCTGCTCGGCCAGGCTCTTCAGGTCGGCGCGCGGGGTTTGGCCGGCGAGCAGGACAATGCCGTTGTAGCTGCTGACGACAATGTGCGAACCCTTGTCCAGATCAGGGTTGGCCTTGGAGATGTTTACAGCGGCCTTGGTTTCGATCAGCGAGTCGTCGATCTTGCTGCCGATGGTGCGAGTGCCGCGATCATCCTCGATCGGCGAATTGCGGGTCGAGGTCAGTACCGAGCTGCAGCCGGTGACGCTCAGGCACAGGGTCAGGGCCATCAGGCCGAGGCGCTTGGGGATCATTCTTCACTCCCGAACAGTTGGCTGTCGATCAGATCACACAGGCAGTGGATCGCCAGCAGGTGGACTTCCTGGATGCGTGCAGTGACCGTCGAGGGTACGCGGATCTCCACGTCCTCGGGCAACAGCAGCGAAGCCATGCCGCCACCGTCACGCCCGGTCAATGCTACGACAATCATTTCGCGATCATGTGCCGCCTGGATCGCTTGAATCACGTTTGCCGAGTTGCCGCTGGTCGAAATCGCCAGCAGGACGTCGCCGGGCTGGCCCAAGGCGCGAATCTGCTTGGAAAAGATTTCGTTGTAGCTGTAGTCGTTGGCAATCGAGGTCAGTGTCGAGCTGTCGGTGGTCAAAGCGATTGCCGGCAGGCTCGGACGCTCGCGCTCAAAGCGGTTGAGCAGCTCCGAAGAGAAATGCTGGGCGTCGCCGGCCGAGCCGCCGTTGCCGCAGGCGAGCATCTTGCCCTCGTTGAGCAGCGCATTGACCATGACCAGGCTGGCCTGCTCGATGTGCGGTGCCAGGATGTCCATTGCCTGTTGCTTGGTATCGATGCTGGCCTGGAACAGCCGGCGAATTCGGGATTGCATGTCCATCTGGTGACCTTAAGTGGGGCGGTGGCCTTTGCTACGCGCAACAGGGACCAGCCCGCGAAACATAGAGCAAAAATAGGGGAGTGGGTTCAGCATTCGAAGGCGTTTTTCAGCCATTGAAGCGGCCTGCCTGCATGGTGGCTACCCTGCAAGGCGACAACATCGAAGCGGCAAGGGTGGTTGGCCCAGCAAGACTCCTTCAGCAGAAAAAGGCTGGCGGCATGCACCAGCCGCTTCTGCTTGCGCCCGTCGATACTGCCAAGGGCGCCACCGAAGCCCGCGTGCAACCGATAGCGGACTTCGACGAATACTACTGTATCGGTGTCGAGCATGACCAGATCAAGCTCGCCGCCTTTGCATCGCCAATTGCGCGTCAGCAGTTGCAGGCCTTGCCCTTGAAGAAACTCAAGGGCTTGGTTCTCTGCGGCATGGCCGGCGCTGGTTGGTGATGCTTGGGGCATTAGCGGATGGTATCGGGCAGGCGTTTGACCTGGCCGCCAGAGAATTCAGCCCACGGCAGCTGGCGCTCGATGCGCTGGCTGGCGCTCATGCTCAGGCTGCCGGAAAGGCCCTGTACACGGTTGTCCGGCAATGCTTTGAGCTGACCCAGGCGTGGTGCCAGGCTATAGGCGTCTACACCCATCGCATACAGGCGGCCGAGACTGCCAGCGGCTTGTGGCCACTGCTGAACCACCTGCTGGCGCAGGCTGTTGGTGGTGTCGAGCAGCCACGGGGTTTCGCAGAAGCGAATGCCGTTCATGTCTTTGTACTGGTTGACGTCACCGCTGGCGCTGTAAAGGTTCGAGGTGGCGTAGACCGGAACGTCGCCAGCGTACTGGAAGTTCAGGGTCGGTTTGATCTGCTGCGCCTGTTGCGGGGTCGAGGCGAGGAAGATGAAGTCGATGTCCTGGCGACGCGATGGTTGTGCGGCAATGGTGCCGCCCACGGTGCTCTGCAGGCTCTGTGCGCGGCCTTCGCTCTGGCGCAGCTGGAACAGGTTGGCGATCTGCTGGGCCAGGGCGACCGGCTGGGCGATGCGTTCGGCGGCGATGATGGTGCCGCCATTGCCTTCCCAGTCTTGGCGGAACGCGGCAAGCACGCGGTCGCCCCATTCACCGCTCGGCACCAGGGCCACCGCGCGAACCATGCCGTCGGCGCGGGCGCGGCGCGAGACTTCGCGGGCTTCGTCTTCGGCCGCCAGGCCGAACTGGAAAAGCTGTGGCGGGGCGTTCTGGCCGGCGTCGGCGTAATTCAGGGCGAGAGTCGTGATAGGCAGCTGCGCATTGGCGGCCAGTTTTTTTACCAGCGCTTTTTCCAGCGGGCCGACTACCAGTTGCACGCCATCGGCCTGGGCCTGACGATAGAAGTCGTCCAGCGAGCCGATGCGTGAGCTGTCGTACACCTGTACGGCCGGCGCTTGCTGGCCAGCCTGCTGGGCCTGGAAGTGCGCGGCCATGAAGCCGTCACGCAGGGCGCGGGCGACACCGGCAAGCGGGCCTTCCTGGGGCAGCAGCAGACCGATCTTGGTCAGCGGCTGGCTTGCCAGTTCCTTGAGCTTGACCAAGGCCGATGGCAGTTGCTGTGCCGCGGGGTGGTCGGGGTGCTGCTTGCGCCAGGTTTCGATGGCGGCCTGCTGCTGCTCCAGGGTGCCGGCGCTTTTCACGGCCAGGGCCAGGCTGGTCCAGCCGGCCAGGGTCTGGTCGCCGGCGGGCTGCTGCAGTTGCTCTGCCGGCAGCGAGGCGACCAGGGCCCAGATCGCGTCATTGTTGGCGCTGGCAGCCTGGCCGCTGAGCAGTGGGCCCAGCATTACGCGCTGTTGTGCAGCGGCCAGGGCCTGGCCGTCGGCTTCAAGGGCGGCGGCGTGGACGCCATAGGTGCGCACCTGCTGCTCTGCCGGCAATTGGGCGAGGTGCTGCAGGCTGCTGTGCGAGAGGGCGCTGAGGGCGGCTTTGGGCTGGTTGCGGCTCATGGCCAGTTCGGCGCCAAGTGTGGCGGCGAAGATTTGTTGGGCGGGCTTGAGCGTATCCATGGGGACCTGCTCGAGAATGCGTGCGGCGCGCGGGTAATCCTTCTGCTTGTAAGCCAGGTCGGCAGCGCTCAGGCGCAGCAGGGCGGCATCTTCGGCAGACGTGCTGGCCGCCGCTTTTTCGAGCAGTTGCTCGATGCTGGCGTCCGGCGTGCGTGGCAGCTCTCCGAGGCTGGATGAGGGCGAGCTGGCGCAGGCTGCCAGCAGGGCAGCGAGGCAGAGGGCTGTGAGCAGCCGCAGGCAAGCGATCATGTAAAGGTCCTGTTACTCGATCAAGTTGGCCGGCAATTGTACCCAAGCGTTGGCCGGGGCGCGATGTTGCTGAACGGGAACCTTCACTATAGGTGTACTTGACGTGGCCGCAGGTGAAGTTCTTTGCGCCCTGTTACCGGCGCTCGGGCTACAATGGCGCCTTTGATCCGAAAGGCAGGTGTGCGCAGTGACTGATGTGGCAGGGGCTTCGAAATCCACCGTGGGGACGCTGTATGTGGTCGCAACCCCCATTGGCAACCTCGACGACATGAGCGCCAGGGCATTGAAGGTGCTGGCCAACGTCGCCTTGATCGCTGCCGAGGACACCCGGCACTCGATCCGCCTGCTGCAGCATTTCGGCATCGATACGCCGCTAGCAGCCTGTCACGAGCACAATGAGCGGGACGAAGGCGGGCGATTCATCACCAAGCTGTTGGCCGGTGAGGATGTGGCGTTGGTTTCCGATGCCGGTACACCGTTGATTTCCGATCCTGGCTACCACCTGGTGCGTCAGGCGCGAGCCGCAGGTGTCGATGTGGTGCCTGTGCCTGGCGCCTGCGCGCTGATCGCCGCGCTTTCGGCGGCCGGGCTGCCCTCCGATCGGTTCATTTTCGAAGGTTTCCTCCCCGCCAAAAGCGCCGGTCGCCGTGGCCGGCTCGAACAGGTGAAGGAGGAGCCGCGCACGTTGATTTTCTACGAAGCGCCTCATCGTATTCTTGAGTGTCTGGAAGATATGAAGCTGGTGTTCGGTGCCGAGCGCCCGGCGTTGCTCGCACGTGAGCTGACCAAAACCTTCGAGACCCTCAAAGGGTTGCCGCTCGCAGAGTTGTGCGAGTTCGTGGCGGGTGACAGTAACCAGCAGCGCGGCGAGTGCGTGGTGTTGGTCGGTGGCTGGAGTGCGCCGGAAGGTGAGGCGGCGATCAGTGTCCAAGCGCAGCGTGTGCTGGACCTGCTGCTGGCCGAGTTGCCGCTCAAGCGTGCGGCGGCCTTGGCGGCCGAGATCACCGGTGTGCGCAAGAACCTGTTGTATCAGGCGGCACTGGAAAAGCAGAAACCGCAGTAGTGGCAATTTGATATAGTTGCGGTATTGCTTGTTCTTGAGCGCAGCTGCCGTTAACCTTGGCGCCGGAGAGTCGATCGGACAGTCGCTGCCTGCTTTTGTTCCGCAACTTTTGTTGCGTAACGGCGGGGGGAGGAAAGTCCGGGCTCCATAGGGCAGAGTGCCAGGTAACGCCTGGGAGGCGCGAGCCTACGGAAAGTGCCACAGAAAATAACCGCCTAAGCACTTCGGTGCCGGTAAGGGTGAAAAGGTGCGGTAAGAGCGCACCGCACGTCTGGCAACAGTTCGTGGCTAGGTAAACCCCACTCGGAGCAAGACCAAATAGGGTTCCATCAGGCGTGGCCCGCGTCGGAACCGGGTAGGTTGCTAGAGGCGTCCAGTGATGGCCGTCGTAGAGGAATGACTGTCCTCGACAAAACCCGGCTTACAGATCGACTCTCCACCTCTCCTCCCTTCTGCTCGATCGATAGCAGAGCGCGTTTGTAATACCGAAAAGATCTTACTCTTAATAAATCACTTTAAGTTCAAACGGTATCCGTTTGAGTGGGTTTGATTTTTCACGTTTTTTTTTGCCCCCAGTACTCCTTCCTTCTTCCTTTATTGAGCTAAATCTCGGTCCTGTAAGGGTTTTCCCTATGAACGCGCCTTGACGGTGCAGCGGACGGATTCCTATAGTGTGCGCAAGTGGCAGAAAGTGGGATGAAGTGGGTTTTCTGGCACAAAAAAGCTACCATTGTGGGGAATCGCAGCCGTGTTCCGCGGAGCCAACGCCGTCAGCCTCGATGCAAAGGGCCGTCTCGCCATGCCGAGCCGGTACCGTGACGAGCTCGATTCGCGTTGCAATGGTCAGCTGATCGTGACCATCGACGCCGTCGACCCCTGCTTGTGTGTTTATCCCCTCGATGAGTGGGAGCAGATTGAAGCCAAGTTGCGTGCCTTGCCGTCGTTGCGTGAGGAAAACCGCCGCCTGCAGCGTTTGCTGATCGGTAATGCGGTGGACCTGGAGCTCGACGGCAGTGGCCGTTTCCTGGTACCGCCCCGCCTGCGGGAGTACGCCAAGCTGGACAAGAAGGCGATGCTGGTGGGGCAGTTGAACAAATTCCAGCTGTGGGATGAGGATGCCTGGAACGCAGTTTCGGCAGCCGACCTTGCAGCTATCCAACAACCGGGCGCCATGCCCGACGATTTACGTGACCTGATCCTGTGACCATAGATAGCGGCTTCAACCACATCACCGTCCTGCTCGACGAAGCTGTCGAGGCATTGGCCCTGCGCGCCGACGGTTGCTATCTCGACGGCACCTTCGGCCGCGGCGGGCACAGCCGTCTGATCCTCAGCAAGCTCGGGCCGCAAGGGCGGCTGCTGGGCTTCGACAAAGATCCTCAAGCGATTGCCACGGGGCAAGCGCTGGCGGCCGAAGACGGCCGCTTTGTCATTGTGCAGCGCAGTTTTGCCGAACTGGGCGCGGAAGTGGCCGAGCGCGGGCTGGCTGGCAAGGTCAGCGGTATCCTGCTTGATCTGGGCGTGTCCTCGCCCCAGCTGGACGACCCCGAGCGTGGTTTCAGTTTCCTCAATGACGGCCCGCTGGACATGCGCATGAACCCCGACCAGGGCATCAGTGCTGCCGAGTTCATCGCCACCGCGCCGGTTGAGGAAATTGCCCGCGTTTTCAAAGAGTACGGCGAGGAGCGTTTTGCCGGGCGCATGGCGCGTGCCGTGGTAGAGCGCCGCGAAAAGCAGCCGTTCACGCGTACTGCGGACCTGGCCGAAGTGCTCAAGGTCGCCAACCCTGCCTGGGAAAAAGGTAAAAATCCGGCTACCCGTGCCTTCCAGGGCCTGCGCATTCACGTCAACAACGAGCTGGGCGATCTTGAGGCCGGCCTTGAGGCCGCACTCGATGCGCTGGAAGTCGGCGGCCGCCTGGCGGTGATCAGCTTCCACTCGCTGGAAGACCGTATCGTCAAGCTGTTCATGCGCAAACTGGTCAAGGGTGAAGCGGATAACCTGCCGCGCAACCTGCCGGTTCAGCACAAGGTCTTCGAGCCGAAAATCCGTCTGATCGGCAAGGCCCAGTTTGCTTCCGAAGCCGAGCTCAAGGCCAACCCGCGGTCGCGCAGCGCCGTGATGCGGGTGGCGGAGAAGCTTCGGTGAGCCGGCTATTTGCCAAACCTTTGCCAGGCGGAAGCTTCCTGATGCTTCTGCTGTTCGTTGGCGTGCTTGTTTCGGCCATTGCCGTATCGTACAGCGCCCACTGGAATCGCCAGTTGCTCAACACCCTGTACGGCGAGTTGAATGAGCGCGACAAGGCCCAGGCCGAGTGGGGCCGGCTTATCCTTGAACAAAGCACTTGGACCGCTGCCAGCCGCATCGAGAACCTGGCTTCCGAGCAGCTGAAGATGCACGTGCCTGCCGCCGACGAAGTACGGATGGTGGCGCCATGATGAAGCTCGAAGGCGCGCTCTACCCCTGGCGCTTCCGCGTGGTGATCGGCTTGCTGGCGTTGATGGTCGGTGCCATCTGCTGGCGCATCATCGACCTGCAGGTGGTCGACCGTGACTTCCTCAAGGGCCAGGGCGATGCCCGCAGCCTGCGTCATATCCCTATTCCGGCACACCGTGGTCTGATTACCGATCGCAATGGTGAGCCTCTGGCCGTCAGTACGCCTGTCACCACCTTGTGGGCCAACCCCAAGGAAATGCAAGCCTCCAAGGAGCGCTGGCCGCAACTGGCCGCAGCACTGGGGCAAAACGCCCAACAGCTGAGCGAGCGCCTGACCCAGCAGGCCAGCAAAGAATTCATCTACCTGGTCCGCGGCCTGACCCCGGAGCAGGGGCAGCATGTGCTCGACCTGAAAGTGCCGGGTGTATACGGCCTTGAAGAATTCCGCCGCTTCTATCCCGCCGGTGATGTCACCGCGCACATGGTCGGTTTCACCGACCTGGATGACCATGGCCGCGAAGGGGTGGAACTGGCCTACGATGAATGGCTGGCCGGGGTGCCCGGCAAGCGGCAAGTGATCAAGGACCGGCGCGGCCGCTTGATCAAGGACATTCAGGTAACCAAGAACGCCAAGGCCGGCAAGACCTTGGCGTTGTCCATCGACCTGCGCCTGCAATACCTGGCCACTCGCGAACTGCGTAACGCAATCGCCGAACAGGACGCCAAGGCCGGCAGCCTGGTGATCATGGATGTCAAGACCGGTGAGGTCCTGGCGATGGTCAACCAGCCGACCTACAACCCGAACAACCGTCGCACCATGTTCCCGGCGGCGATGCGTAACCGGGCGATCATTGACGTGTTCGAGCCAGGCTCCACGGTCAAACCGATCTCCATGAGCGCCGCATTGGAGAGTGGGCGCTGGAAGCCCACCGACAAGGTCGAGGTGTACCCGGGCAGCTTGCAGATCGGCCGCTACACCATCAAGGACGTGTCCAGGAGCGAGGGGCCGATCCTCGACCTGACCGGCATCCTGATCAACTCCAGTAACGTCGGCATGAGCAAGATCGCCTTCGATATCGGCGGCGAAGCCATCTACCGGGTCATGTCCCAGGTCGGCCTTGGCCAGTACACCGGCCTTGGGTTCCCGGGTGAGCGCGTTGGCAACCTGCCCAACCATCGCGAGTGGCGCAAGGCCGAAACCGCGACCTTGTCCTATGGCTACGGCGTCTCGGTTACCGCCCTGCAGCTGGTGCATGCCTACGCGGCGCTGGCCAACGACGGCAAGATGGTGCCGCTGTCGATCCTCAAGGTCGACAAGGCGCCCGAGGCAGTCCAGGCCATTCCAAAGGACACCGCCGAGACCGTGCAAGGCATGTTGCAGCAAGTGATCGAGGCGCCGCGCGGGGTATTCCGTGCCCAGGTGCCGTTCTATCACGTGGCCGGCAAGTCCGGTACCGCACGTAAAGCCACAGTTGGCGCCAAGGGCTACACCGAAAACGCCTACCGCTCGCTGTTCGCCGGCTTCGGCCCGATGAGCGACCCGCGTTACGCCATTGTCGTGGTCATCGACGAGCCGAGGAAAGGCGGTTATTTCGGTGGTCTGGTATCGGCGCCGGTGTTCAGCAACGTCATGTCGGGCACCCTGCGGCTGATGAATGTGCCGCCAGACAACCTGCCACCGCCTGCCGACCCGCAACAAGTCAATGCAGTACCCGCCAAGGGAGGGCGTGGATGATGACAATGCCACTGAGCAAGCTTTTCGCCCACGCCAGTCGCGACCCGCTGATCCGTGAGCTGACCCTGGACAGCCGTGCTGTGCGCGCAGGTGACCTGTTCCTGGCCGTGCCGGGGGCCAAGGTCGATGGCCGTGACCATATCAGCGACGCGCTGGCCCGTGGTGCCGCCGCAGTCGCTTACGAACAGCAGGGCACCCATGTGCTGCCGATCACCGATGTGCCGCTGATCCCGGTCAAAGGCCTGATCGCCCAGCTGTCGGATATTGCCGGCCGCTTCTATGGCGAGCCGAGCCGTCAGCTGAACCTGGTCGGGGTTACCGGCACCAACGGCAAGACCAGCGTCACTCAGCTGGTGGCCCAGGCGCTCGATGCACTTGGCCAGCGGTGCGGCCTGATCGGCACCCTGGGTACCGGGTTTCATGGTGAGTTGCAGAGCGGTCGGTTGACCACGCCAGACCCGATTGCGGTGCAGTCGACCCTTTATGATCTGAAAAAGGCTGGCGCCAAGGCTGTGGCGATGGAAGTATCCTCGCACGCCCTGGAACAGGGTCGTGTTGCTGCGCTGGAATTCGATATCGCGGTGATGACCAACCTGTCCCGTGATCATCTGGACTATCACGGCAGCATGGAGGCCTATGAGGCCGCGAAGGCCAAGCTTTTCGCCTGGCCTGGCCTGCGTTGCCAGGTGGTCAACCTGGATGACGGATTCGGGCGTCGCCTGGCGGCTGATTTTGCCCGTCGTCCGAGTGTCGATCATATCGAGACCCGTTTGCTCAGCTATAGCCTGGAAAACTCCGACGCTTCCTTGTATTGCCGTGAAGCCAAATTCGACGACGATGGCGTACGCGCCATCATCGTCACTGCCCAGGGTGAGCGCACCTTGCGCAGCCAGCTGCTGGGCCGCTTCAACTTGAGCAACATGCTCGCGGCCGTGGCCACTCTGATGGCTCTGGATTATTCGCTGGATGAAATCCTCAAGGTCACCCCGCAATTGCAGGGCCCGGTGGGCCGCATGCAGCGCCTTGGCGGTGGTGAGAAGCCGCTGGTGGTGGTCGACTACGCGCACACTCCTGACGCCCTGGAAAAAGTACTCCAGGCCCTGCGCCCGCACGCCCACGGCCAATTGCTGTGCCTGTTCGGTTGTGGCGGCGATCGCGATCGTGGCAAGCGTCCGCTGATGGCCGAGGTGGCCGAGCGCCTGGCTGACCGTGTACTGGTCACTGACGATAACCCACGTACCGAAGACCCGCAGGCCATCTTCAACGACATTCGCCCTGGTTTTGCCCGGCCCGCCGAGGTCGAGTTCATCGCTGGCCGTGGCGAGGCCATTGCACACCTGATCGCTTCTGCTGCCGCCTCGGACGTCATCGTCCTGGCCGGCAAGGGGCACGAGGATTACCAGGAAATCAATGGCCAGCGCCATGACTTCTCCGACTTGGTCGAAGCCGAAAAGGCACTTGCAGCCTGGGAGGCTCCACATGCTTAAGCCCATGACACTCAGCCAGCTGACCGCAGCACTGAGCGCTCGCCTGGTCGGCGCAGACGCCAGCTTCAGCGGTGTCAGCATCGACAGCCGCAGCGTCGGCGCCGGGCAGTTGTTCGTCGCCCTGGCGGGGCCGCGTTTCGATGGCCACGACTACCTGGCCGATGTGCAGGCCAAGGGGGCTGTGGCAGCGCTGGTGGAGCGTGAAGTGGCCGATGTCGACCTGCCGCAACTGGTGGTTGCCGACAGTCGTCTGGCCCTCGGCCAGCTTGGTGCGCTGAACCGTGCCGGCTACGACAAACCTGTGGTAGCGATCACCGGCTCCAGCGGCAAGACCACGGTCAAAGAGATGCTTGCCTGCATCCTGCGTACCCGTGGCCCTGTTCATGCCACCCGTGGCAACCTGAACAACGACCTGGGTGCACCGCTGACCCTGCTGGAAATTGCCCCGCAGCACAGCGCCGCCGTCATTGAGCTGGGCGCTTCGCGCATTGGCGAGATCCGCTATACCGTGGGCCTCACCCAGCCACAGGTGGTCATCATCAACAACGCAGGTACTGCCCACGTCGGCGAGTTCGGCGGGCCAGAGAAGATCGTTGAAGCCAAGGGCGAGATTCTCGAAGGGCTGGGCGAGGGTGGCACGGCCATCCTCAACCTGGACGACAAGGCCTTTGCCATCTGGAAGGCGCGTGCGGGTGCGCACAAGGTCATCAGCTTTGCCCGCAGCGACGCCCGCGCCGACTTCCATGCCACCGACATCGGGCGCGACGCGCGGGGTTGCCCGTCGTTCACACTGCATGGCGCCGGCGCATCGGTGGCCGTGCAGCTCAATGTGCTCGGTGAGCATAACGTCAGCAACGCCTTGGCCGCCGCCGCCGCCGCCCATGCCGTTGGTCTGAGCCTGAGCGGCATTGCCGCCGGCCTGAACGCCATGCAGCCGGTCAAGGGCCGTACCGTGGCGCAAATCGCCCCGAATGGCGTGCGCGTGATCGATGACAGTTACAACGCAAATCCCACCTCGATGTGCGCGGCCATTGATATACTCGCCGGCTTTTCCGGTCGCACCGTTCTGGTGCTGGGGGATATCGGCGAGCTGGGGCAGTGGGCCGAAGAAGGCCACCGTCAGGTGGGCGATTACGCGCGCGGTAAGGTCGATGCCCTGTATGCAGTGGGTACCAACATGACACATGCGGTCAAGGCGTTCGGCGCCAATGGCCGTCATTTCGCAACTCAAGCTGAGCTGATCGAGGCCGTTCGTGCCGAAACTGCCAGCAACACCACTATCTTGATCAAGGGCTCGCGCAGCGCTGCGATGGAAAACGTCGTGGCTGCATTGTGCGGTGCCAGCGGGGAGAAACATTAATGCTGCTGCTGTTGGCTGAGTATCTGCAACAGTTCCACAAAGGCTTCGCGGTCTTCCAGTACCTGTCCCTGCGCGGGATCCTTGGCGTACTGACCGCGTTGTCGCTGGCGCTGTGGCTGGGCCCGTGGATGATCCGTACCCTGCAGATCCGCCAGATCGGTCAGGCCGTCCGTAATGACGGCCCGCAATCGCACTTGTCCAAATCCGGCACGCCAACCATGGGTGGTGCCTTGATCCTGTCCGCCATCGGCATCAGCACCCTGCTGTGGGCCGACCTGTCGAACCGCTATGTGTGGACGGTACTGATCGTCACGCTGCTGTTCGGCGCCATCGGGTGGGTCGACGACTACCGCAAGGTGATCGAAAAGAACTCGCGCGGCCTGCCTAGCCGCTGGAAGTACTTCTGGCAGTCGGTGTTCGGCCTGACGGCGGCGATCTTCCTGTATCAGACGGCCCCGACCACTGTCGAAACCACCCTGATCGTGCCGTTCCTCAAGGACGTCACCATCCCGCTGGGCATCGGCTTCGTCGTCCTCACCTACTTCGTCATCGTCGGGTCGAGCAATGCGGTCAACCTGACCGATGGCCTCGATGGCCTGGCGATCATGCCGACGGTGATGGTTGGCGGTGCGCTGGGCATCTTCTGCTACCTGTCGGGTAACGTGAAGTTCGCTGAGTACTTGCTCATTCCTTATGTGCCGGGTTCAGGTGAGCTCATCGTGTTCTGCGGCGCGCTGATCGGCGCCGGCCTGGGCTTTTTGTGGTTCAACACCTATCCGGCCCAGGTGTTCATGGGTGACGTCGGCGCGCTGGCGCTGGGCGCTGCACTGGGCACCATCGCCGTAATCGTGCGCCAGGAAATCGTGCTGTTCATCATGGGCGGCATCTTCGTGATGGAAACCCTGTCGGTGGTGATCCAGGTGGCTTCCTTCAAGCTGACCGGCAAGCGCGTGTTCCGCATGGCACCGATCCACCACCACTTTGAACTCAAGGGTTGGCCTGAACCACGGGTGATTGTCCGTTTCTGGATCATCACCGTGATTCTGGTGCTGATCGGCCTTGCAACCCTGAAACTGAGGTAGACGAGCGTGTCACTGATCGCTTCCGACCAATTCCGCATCGTTGTCGGCCTCGGCAAGAGCGGCATGTCCCTGGTTCGCTTCCTGGCGAACCAGGGCATTGCCTTTGCGGTCGCCGACACCCGCGAGCAACCGCCGGAACTGGACACCCTGCGCCGTGATTACCCGCAGGTGGAAGTACGCTGTGGTGAACTGGACGTGGACTTCCTGTGCCGCGCCAACGAGTTGTATGTGAGCCCAGGCCTGGCACTGGCCACGCCGGCCCTGCAGCAGGCGGCGGCGCGTGGCGTGAAGCTGTCCGGTGACATCGAACTGTTCGCCCGCCATGCCAAGGCGCCGATCGTGGCGATCAGTGGCTCCAATGCGAAAAGCACGGTAACCACCCTGGTCGGCGAGATGGCCGCCAAGGCCGGCAAGCGCGTGGCCGTCGGCGGCAACCTGGGTACACCGGCCCTGGACCTGCTCAGTGATGATGTCGAGCTGTATGTCATGGAGCTGTCGAGCTTCCAGCTGGAAACCACCGACCAGCTCAATGCCGAAGTTGCCACGGTGCTGAACATCAGCGAAGACCACATGGACCGCTACAGCGGCCTGCCGGCCTATCACCTGGCCAAGCACCGGATATTCCGTGGCGCCCGCCAAGTGGTGGTGAACCGCCAGGATGCCCTGAGCCGGCCGTTGCCGGTCGAAAATCGCCCGTGCTGGAGCTTTGGCCTGAATCAGCCGGACTTCAAGGCCTTCGGCTTGCGTGAAGTCGAGGGCGAGAAGTACCTGGCTTTCGAGTTCCAGGCACTGATGCCGGTCCGTGACCTGAAAATTCGGGGTGCCCACAACCAGAGCAACGCCCTGGCGGCCCTGGCCCTCGGGCATGCCGCCGGTCTGCCGTTCGAGCCGATGCTCGAAGCCCTGCGCGAATTCGGCGGCCTGGCCCATCGTTGCCAATGGGTGCGTGCGCGCAACGGTGTGAGCTGGTACGACGATTCCAAGGCGACCAACGTCGGTGCTGCCCTGGCCGCCATCGAAGGCCTGGGCGCGGATATCGACGGCAAGCTGGTGCTGATCGCCGGCGGCGACGGCAAGGGTGCCGATTTTGCCGCCCTGCGTCAGCCGGTGGCACGTTTTTGCCGCGCCGTTGTGTTGCTCGGCCGTGATGCCGAACGCCTGGCCGAGGTGCTAGGTGATGCCGTGCCGCTGGTGCGGGTCAAGACGCTGGACGAGGCCGTGCAGCAATGCGCCGAGCTGGCCCTGCCGGGTGACGCCGTGTTGCTGTCGCCGGCGTGCGCCAGCCTCGACATGTTCAAGAACTTTGAAGAACGCGGGCGGCTGTTCGCCCAGGCGGCGGGAGGGCTGGCATGATCTTCGGCATCCTCAAGCCGTACCCGTCGCCGCTTATCAGCGGCCGTGGCATCGACCTCGACTTCGCCTTCCTGGCCGGCTGCCTGGCGCTGCTCGGCCTGGGCCTGGTGATGATCACCTCGGCGTCGTCGGAAGTGGCCGCAGTACAGTCAGGCAACCCGCTGTACCACATGTTCCGCCATCTGGTTTATGTGGCCATTGGCCTGGTCGCCTGTGGTGCGACCCTGCTGGTGCCGATCGCCACGTGGCAGCGCATGGGCTTCATGATGCTGGTTGGTGCCTTTGGCCTGCTGGTACTGGTGCTGGTGCCTGGCATTGGTCGGGAAGTGAACGGCTCGATGCGCTGGATCGGCTTCAGCTTCTTCAACGTCCAGCCTTCGGAGATCGCCAAGGTCTTCGTGGTCATTTATCTCGCCGGCTACCTGGTACGTCGGCAGACCGAAGTGCGCGAAAGCTGGATGGGCTTTTTCAAACCGTTCATCGTGCTGCTGCCGATGGCCGGCCTGCTGCTGATGGAGCCGGACTTCGGTGCCACCGTGGTCATGATGGGCGCTGCCGCAGCCATGCTGTTCCTCGGCGGAGTAGGGTTGTTCCGCTTCAGCCTGATGGTGGTGCTGGCGGTGGTCGCAGTGTTCGTGCTGGTGCAGGCGCAGCCCTACCGGATGGCGCGCCTGATCACTTTTACCGACCCCTGGTCCGACCAGTTCGGCTCTGGTTACCAGTTGACCCAGGCATTGATCGCCTTCGGCCGCGGCGAGTGGCTGGGCGTAGGGCTGGGCAACAGTGTGCAAAAGCAGTTCTACCTGCCTGAAGCGCACACCGACTTCGTGTTCTCGGTACTCGCCGAGGAGTTGGGCGTGGTCGGTTCGCTGGTGACCATCGCGCTGTTCGTATTCGTGACCGTGCGCGCCCTCTACATCGGCCTGTGGGCCGAGAAGGCCAAGCAGTACTTTGCCGCCTACATGGCATTTGGCCTGGCGTTCCTGTGGATTGGCCAGTTCCTGATCAACATTGGCGTGAACGTCGGCTTGCTGCCGACCAAGGGCCTGACCTTGCCCTTCCTCAGTTACGGGGGCAGCTCCCTGGTGATCTGCTGTGCCTGCGTCGGCTTGTTGCTGCGTATCGAATGGGAAAGCCGCACGCACTTGGGCAGCGAGGAACACGAATTCAGCGAAAGCGATTTTGCCGAGGAGACCAGTCATGGCCGCTGACGGCAAAAACGTACTGATCATGGCGGGTGGCACCGGAGGCCATGTGTTCCCGGCCCTGGCCTGCGCACGTGAGTTCCAGGCGCGCGGCTATACCGTGCACTGGCTGGGCACCCCCCGCGGCATCGAGAATGAGCTGGTCCCCCAGGCCGGCCTGGCGCTGCACCTGATCCAGGTCAGCGGCTTGCGTGGCAAGGGCAAGCTGTCGCTGCTCAAGGCACCGTTTACCCTGGTCAAGGCCGTGCTCCAGGCGCGGCGTATCATTGGCCAGCTCAAGCCGGTCTGCGTGATCGGCTTCGGTGGCTATGTGACCGGCCCTGGCGGCGTCGCCGCGCGTCTGTGCGGTGTGCCGCTGGTGATTCACGAACAGAACGCCCGCGCCGGTACCGCCAATCGCCTGCTGGTGCCGTTGTCGGCGCGTGTCTGCGAGGCTTTCCCAGGCACGTTTGAAGCTGGCGAAAAGCTGCGTACCACCGGCAATCCGGTGCGCCCTGAGCTGTTCATGGACGCGCAGCGTGCGCCCTTGGGCGAGCGCCGTGCCCGCCTGTTGGTCATGGGTGGCAGCCTGGGTGCGGAACCATTGAACAAATTGTTGCCTAAGGCCCTGTCCGAGGTGCCCGCTGACCTGCGGCCCGAGGTGTTCCATCAGGCCGGCAAGCACCACGCGCCGATCACCGCCGAGCGTTATCAAGAGGCGGGTGTCGAGGCTCAGGTAGAGCCGTTCATCAAGGACATGGCCCACGCCTACAGCTGGGCCGACCTGGTGGTGTGCCGGGCCGGTGCCCTGACCGTCAGCGAGCTCGCGGCGGCCGGCCTGCCTTCGATGCTGGTGCCTTTGCCCCATGCCATCGACGACCACCAGACCCATAACGCCCAATATCTGGCTCGGGAAGGCGCCGCCTTCCTCATGCCACAAGCGACAACTGGCGCAGCGCAACTCGCTGAACGCCTGAACGAGGTGCTGATGCAACCCGAGAAACTCAACACCATGGCACGCACCGCACGGGGCCTTGCCAAACCTTCCGCAACCAGCACCGTGGTCGATATCTGCCTGGAGGTGGCCCATGGTTGAAAGCCAGAAAGCCATGCCCCAGCCGAAGATGGGCCGTATTCATCGTATCCACTTCGTCGGTATCGGCGGCGTGGGCATGTGCGGTATTGCCGAAGTGCTGCTGAACCTGGGCTATGAAGTGTCCGGCTCCGACCTCAAGGTGTCGCCGGTTACCCAGCGCCTGGAGTCGTTCGGTGCCGAGATCTTCGTTGGCCACCGTGCCGAAAACGCCGCCAATGCCGATGTACTGGTGGTGTCCAGCGCCATCAACCCGGCCAACCCGGAAGTCGCCACTGCGCTTGAACGGCGCATCCCAGTGGTGCCGCGTGCCGAAATGCTCGCTGAGCTGATGCGCTACCGCCATGGTGTGGCGGTTGCCGGTACCCATGGCAAAACCACCACCACCAGCCTGCTGGCCTCGGTATTTGCCGCCGGTGGCCTGGACCCGACGTTCGTCATCGGTGGCCGCCTGACCGCTGCCGGCACCAATGCGCAGTTGGGAACCAGCCGTTACCTGATCGCCGAAGCCGACGAAAGCGACGCCAGCTTCCTGCACCTGCAGCCGATGGTTGCTGTGGTCACCAACATCGACGCCGACCACATGGCCACCTACGAGGGTGACTTCAACAAACTGAAGAAAACCTTCGTCGAGTTCCTGCACAACCTGCCGTTCTACGGCCTGGCCGTGATGTGCCTGGACGACCCGGTGGTGCGTGAGATCCTGCCGCAGGTCAAGCGCCCGACCGTGACCTACGGTTTCAGCGAAGAGGCTGACATCCGCGCGATCAACGTCAGCCAGAAGGGCATGCAGACCCACTTCACCGTGCTGCGCCGTGATCGTGAGCCGCTGGAAGTGTCGGTCAACATGCCGGGTAACCACAACGTGCTCAATGCCCTGGCCACCATCGCCATCGCCACCGACGAAGGCATCAGCGACGAAGCCATCGTGCAGGGGCTTTCGGGCTTCCAGGGTGTCGGTCGACGCTTCCAGGTGTACGGCGAACTGCCGGTTGAAGGCGGCAGCGTGATGCTGGTCGACGACTACGGCCACCACCCGACCGAAGTGGCGGCGGTGATCAAGGCTGTACGCGGTGGCTGGCCAAGCCGTCGCCTGGTCATCGTCTACCAGCCACACCGTTACAGCCGCACCCGTGACCTGTACGACGATTTCGTGCAGGTGCTGGGCGATGCCAACGTGCTGCTGCTGATGGAGGTGTACCCGGCCGGTGAAGAGCCGATACCCGGTGCCGACAGCCGTCAGCTGTGCCACAGCATCCGCCAGCGCGGCAAGCTGGACCCGATCTACATCGAACGCGGCGCCGAGCTGGCACCGCTGGTCAAGCCGCTGCTGCGTGCCGGTGACATCCTGCTGTGCCAAGGTGCCGGCGATGTCGGTGGCCTGGCCCCGCAATTGATGAAAAGCCCGCTGTTCGCTGGCGCCAAGCAGGAGAAGTCGAAATGACCAGCGCCTACGAGAAGCTACATTCAACCCTGGACGTCAACGCGTTCGGCCGTGTCGCTGTACTGTACGGCGGCAAGAGCGCCGAGCGTGAAGTCTCGCTCAAGTCGGGCGCTGCCGTGATCGAGGCGCTGCGCAGCGCCGGTGTCGACGTGGTCGCCATCGACGTGGGCGATGACCTGCTGGCCCGCCTGCAAAGCGAGAAGATCGACCGTGCCTTCATCATCCTGCACGGCCGCGGCGGTGAGGACGGCAGCATGCAAGGCCTGCTGGAGTGCCTGGGCATTCCCTACACCGGCAGTGGCATCCTCGCCTCGGCCCTGGCCATGGACAAGCTGCGGACCAAGCAGGTATGGCAAAGCCTGGGCATTCCGACCCCGCGTCATGCTGTGCTGGCCAGCGAAGAAGATTGTGTTGTAGCTGGTACGGAACTGGGCTTCCCGCTGATCGTCAAACCTGCCCATGAAGGCTCTAGCATCGGCATGGCCAAGGTGAACAGCGAGCAGGAACTGGTCGCTGCCTGGCAAGACGCCGCCAAATACGATTCTCAGGTGCTGGTCGAGCAATGGATTCACGGCCCGGAGTTCACCATTGCCGTTCTGCGTGGCCAGGTGCTGCCGCCGATCGCCCTGGGCACTCCGCACGTGTTCTACGACTACGACGCCAAGTACATCGCCAATGACACCCAGTACCGCATTCCGTGCGGGCTGGACAGTGCCAAGGAGCAGGAGCTTATCGACCTGACCGCGCGCGCCTGCGATGCTATCGGCATTGAAGGGTGGGGCCGTCTGGACGTGATGCAGGACGAGCAGGGCCGGTTCTGGCTGCTCGAAGTAAACACCGCGCCGGGCATGACTGATCATAGCCTGGTGCCCATGGCGGCCCGCGCGGCCGGTCTGGACTTCCAGCAACTGGTGCTGGCGATCCTGGCCGACAGCGTAGCGACGCGAGGTTAACAAACCATGCAAGGCGCAATGATACGTCAGCAGCAACCCGTTACCGGCCGTAGCAAGCCGGTGCCGCGTGGTGCCAGCCGACTGGTGGCCGACGAGCCCGTATCGGCGCGCCTGCCGCGGCCCAGCCTGGGCGGCCTCAAGCGCCTGCTGTGGCCGGTGTTGCTGGTGGCCGCAGGCTTTGGCGCCTACGAGGGCGCCATTCGCCTGATGCCGTACGCCGACCGGCCGATCACCAAGATCGACGTGCAGGGCGACCTCAGTTACATCAGCCAGCAGTCGGTGCAGCAGCGGATCGCGCCATACGTGGCAGCGAGTTTCTTCAGCGTCGACCTCACGGCGATGCGAGCCGAGCTCGAACAGATGCCATGGATCGCCCACGCCGAAGTACGCCGGGTTTGGCCGGACGAGGTGGTGATTCGCCTGGAAGAACAGTTGCCGGTGGCACGCTGGGGTGAGGAAGCCTTGCTCAACAACCAGGGCCAGGCCTTCACCCCGCGCGAGCTGGCCAACTACGAGCATCTGCCGCAGTTGGCCGGGCCGCAGCGTGCCCAGCAGCAAGTCATGCAGCAGTATCAGGTTTTGAGCCAGATGCTGCGCCCCTTGGGCTTTTCCATCGCTCGCCTGGAGCTGCGCGAGCGTGGCAGCTGGTTCCTGACCACCGGTGCGGGCAGCACCGGGCAGGGCGTCGAGCTGCTGCTGGGGCGCGATCATCTGGTGGAGAAGATGCGCCGTTTCATTGCCATTTACGACAAGACACTCAAAGAGCAGATCACCAACATCGCCCGCATTGATCTGCGTTATTCCAACGGACTTGCCGTTGGTTGGCGGGAACCGAACGCACCGACGACGGCCCAACCCGCCGTTGCGAAGAATTAGAGAGAGGCAGGACCATGGCAAACGCGCATAGCGGCAAAATGATCGTCGGGCTGGACATTGGCACCTCCAAGGTGGTGGCGCTGGTGGGTGAAGTAGGCGAAGACGGTACCCTGGAGATCGTCGGGATCGGTACTCACCCTTCCCGCGGCCTGAAGAAGGGCGTGGTGGTGAACATCGAGTCCACCGTGCAGTCGATCCAGCGCGCAGTGGAAGAAGCGCAGCTGATGGCTGGCTGCCGCATCCACTCGGCGTTCGTCGGCGTGGCCGGCAACCATATCCGCAGCCTGAACTCCCACGGCATCGTCGCCATTCGCGACCGCGAGGTCAGCCTTGCCGACCTCGAGCGTGTGCTTGACGCTGCCCAGGCCGTGGCCATTCCGGCTGACCAGCGCGTGCTGCACACCCTGCCGCAGGACTACGTGATCGATAACCAGGAAGGTGTGCGCGAGCCGCTGGGCATGTCTGGCGTGCGCCTGGAAGCCAAGGTTCACGTGGTCACTTGCGCGGTCAACGCGGCGCAGAACATCGAGAAGTGCGTGCGCCGTTGTGGCCTGGAAATCGACGACATCATCCTCGAGCAACTGGCCTCGGCCTACTCGGTGCTGACCGACGATGAGAAAGAGCTCGGTGTGTGCCTGGTGGACATCGGCGGCGGCACCACCGACATCGCCATCTTCACCGAAGGCGCGATCCGTCACACTGCGGTCATCCCGATTGCCGGCGACCAGGTCACCAACGACATCGCCATGGCCCTGCGTACACCCACCCAGTACGCCGAGGAAATCAAGATCCGTTACGCCTGCGCCTTGGCCAAACTGGCCGGCGCCGGCGAGACCATCAAGGTGCCGAGCGTGGGCGACCGCCCACCGCGCGAACTGTCGCGCCAGGCCCTGGCCGAGGTGGTAGAGCCCCGTTACGACGAGCTTTTCACGCTGATCCAGGCCGAACTGCGCCGCAGCGGTTACGAGGACCTGGTGCCGGCCGGCATCGTCCTCACCGGCGGCACCGCGAAGATGGAAGGCGCCGTGGAACTGGCCGAAGAAATTTTCCACATGCCGGTACGCCTGGGCGTACCGCACAGCGTTCGGGGGTTGAGCGACGTGGTGCGCAACCCGATCTATTCCACCGGCGTGGGCTTGCTCGCTTACGGCCTGCAGAAGCAGTCCGAAGACTTGCCCCTGACCGGTAACAGCAGCAGCAACAGCTATGGCGATGAACCGAAGGCCCCAGTGCTTGAGCGCTTCAAGCGGTGGGTTCAGGGCAACTTCTAAGTTTCAAAGCAGTAGTGGTAGGCGCGACAACTAGAGAACTGAAAGGAGAGGGAAAATGTTCGAGCTCGTAGACAACGTCCCGCAAAGCCCGGTCATCAAAGTGATCGGTGTCGGCGGTGGCGGCGGCAACGCCGTCAACCACATGGTGAAAAGCAGCATCGAAGGCGTCGAGTTCATCTGCGCCAACACCGATGCTCAGGCGCTGAAAAACATCGGCGCGCGCACCATCCTGCAACTGGGTACCGGGGTCACCAAGGGCCTTGGTGCAGGTGCCAATCCGGAAGTCGGCCGTCAGGCTGCTCTGGAAGACCGTGAGCGCATCGCCGAGGTGCTGCAGGGCACCAACATGGTGTTCATCACTACCGGCATGGGCGGCGGTACCGGTACCGGTGCAGCGCCGATCATCGCCGAAGTGGCGAAGGAAATGGGCATTCTCACGGTTGCCGTGGTAACCCGCCCGTTCCCGTTCGAAGGTCGCAAACGTATGCAGATCGCCGATGAAGGCATCCGCATGCTGGCCGAGAGCGTCGACTCGCTGATCACCATTCCCAACGAGAAGCTGCTGACCATCCTGGGCAAGGATGCCAGCCTGCTGTCCGCCTTTGCCAAGGCTGACGATGTACTGGCCGGTGCCGTTCGCGGTATTTCCGACATCATCAAGCGCCCGGGCATGATCAACGTCGACTTCGCCGACGTGCGCACCGTGATGGGCGAGATGGGCATGGCGATGATGGGTACCGGTTGCGCCAGCGGCCCGAACCGTGCTCGCGAAGCCACCGAGGCGGCAATCCGCAACCCGCTGCTCGAAGACGTCAACCTGCAGGGCGCCCGCGGCATCCTGGTGAACATCACCGCAGGCCCTGACCTGTCGCTGGGCGAGTACTCCGATGTGGGTAGCATCATCGAAGCCTTCGCCTCCGACCACGCGATGGTCAAGGTGGGCACCGTGATCGACCCGGACATGCGCGATGAGCTGCACGTGACCGTGGTGGCCACTGGCCTGGGCGCGCGTATCGAGAAGCCGGTCAAGGTGGTCGACAACACCCTGCAGACTGCCCAGCAGGCGTACGAGGCCTCCAACCCGGCCCCTGTTCGTCAGGAGCAGCCAGCGGTCAACTACCGTGACCTGGAGCGTCCGACCGTGATGCGCAACCAGGCCCACGCAGGCGCTGCCGCAGCAGCTAAACTCAACCCTCAGGATGACTTGGACTACCTGGATATCCCGGCCTTCCTGCGTCGTCAGGCCGATTAATGGAATTTATCAGGGGTATAAGGGTGATTGGTGTTCAGCAAAGGCCGGGTCTGTTATCATCCTCAGCCTTTGTTGATACCTGTTCGCAATTTGCGCTGAAGCGGCCAATGCCATGATTAGACAACGCACCCTGAAGAATACCATCCGTGCCACAGGCGTCGGCCTGCACTCCGGGGAGAAGGTCTATCTGACCCTCAAGCCTGCGCCTGTCGATACCGGCATCGTCTTCCGTCGCGCCGACCTCGACCCTGTGGTCGAGATCCCGGCACGTGCGGCCAACGTCGGTGAGACCACCATGTCCACCACGCTGGTCAACGGTGACGTCAAGGTCGATACCGTCGAGCACCTGCTTTCCGCCATGGCGGGGTTGGGCATCGATAACGCCTACGTCGAGCTCTCCGCCTCGGAAGTTCCGATCATGGATGGCAGCGCCGGTCCCTTCGTATTCCTGATTCAGTCTGCCGGCCTGGAAGAGCAGGACGCAGCCAAGAAGTTCATCCGCATCCTGCGTGAAGTGACAGTGGAGGAGGGCGACAAGCGCGCTACCTTCCTGCCTTTCGAAGGGTTCAAGGTGAGCTTCGAGATCGACTTCGATCACCCGGTCCTCAAGGGCCAGACCCAGAGCGCCGTCGTCGACTTCTCCAGCACTTCGTTCGTCAAGGAAGTCAGCCGCGCCCGTACTTTCGGCTTCATGCGTGACATCGAGTACCTGCGCAAGCACAACCTTGCGCTGGGTGGCAGTGTCGAGAACGCCATCGTTGTCGATGAGACCGGTGTCCTTAACGAAGACGGCCTTCGCTCCGAAGACGAGTTCGTCAAGCACAAGATCCTCGACGCCATCGGCGACCTTTACCTGCTGGGCAACAGCCTGATTGGCGAGTTCAAGGGCTACAAGTCCGGGCACGCGCTGAACAACCAGCTGCTGCGCAAGCTGATCAATGAAACCGATGCCTGGGAAGTGGTCACTTTCGAAGATGCCAGTACGGCACCGATCTCTTATATGCGCCCTGTTGCGGCCGTGTAAGTTCGAACACTCTCTCTAGTGATTAAGGCCACCTTTGGGTGGCCTTTTTTATGGGTTGTGCTCAGGCCTGCTGACTCAACCCTTGCCCTTGGCGTGACTGGCCAGGCGTTCCAGTGCTTCACGCAGTTTGGGGTCGGTGATGCCTTCGGCGGAACCCCGAATGCCTTCGGCGGCATTGGTCGACAGCTCGGTCATGTTACCGCCGCGCTTGGCCGGAACCAGCGGCGGCTGCACCTTGTAAAGGATGCGCTGAAGGTTGCCGAACGCTTCCAGCGCCTGCAGCTGACGCATCAGGCGCTTCTGCTGATAGCGCAGGCGGGTGGCCCAGTGCCCGTCCGTGACCACCAGCAGCAGCGTGCCGTCGCGCCACGAAGCCACGTGGCAGTGCTCGCGGGCTGCCGGTTGCAACTGGCTTTCCAGCAGGCGCTGCAGGTGCGCCAGGCGTTCGGCCTGGTTCAGCAACAGGCGCAGCGGGCGCACCTGGCGCAGCAGTGCCGAAGGAGGCTGGGCGGGGGAGGGTTTGTAGGCCATGGGGGGTCGCATCAGGTTACAAGATTGGCAGTCTAACACCTCTATCGGCCCCACTGACGGCGTCAGCGCCATCGCACACAGACAGCATACGAGTCATTCTCGATACGTTTCATGATGCTCCGGGTTGAACTCAGCGAAAATGCCCTTATCTTAGAAACGCCCCCGCCAAAGCGCTGTGCCAGCATCGTGGAAATCCACCACTTTCCTCACCATCGTTTCCGGGTAGAATGCTCGTTCGCATGCGGCCCAAGGGCTGCACGGGCGACTCATGGGGCCGCCCTCCATCCCTACGTGTGGAAGATCCTGCCGATATGTTTGCGCCTTTGTTAAAGAAACTTTTTGGAAGCAAGAACGAGCGTGAAGTCAAACGCATGCTCAAGACGGTGAACATCGTCAATGCCTTCGAAGAGAAAATGGTCGCCCTCTCCGATGAGCAACTGCGCGCCAAAACCGCAGAGTTCAAGGAGCGTCTGGCCAAAGGCGAGACACTGGACCAACTGCTGCCTGAAGCCTTCGCCGTGGCCCGTGAAGCCGGCAAGCGCGTGATGGGCATGCGCCACTTCGATGTGCAGCTGATCGGCGGCATGACCCTGCACGAGGGCATGATCGCAGAAATGCGCACCGGTGAAGGCAAGACCTTGGTCGGTACCCTGGCCGTTTACCTCAACGCCCTTTCCGGCAAAGGGGTGCACGTGGTCACGGTCAACGACTACCTGGCCCGCCGCGACGCCAACTGGATGCGTCCTCTGTACGAATTCCTCGGTCTGTCCGTAGGCATCGTCTCGGCCTTCCAGCCACCAGAGGAAAAGCGCGCTGCGTATGCCTCCGATATCACCTACGGCACCAACAACGAGTTCGGTTTCGACTACCTGCGCGACAACATGGCTTTCAGCCTGGAAGAGAAATTCCAGCGTGAACTGAATTTCGCCGTTATCGACGAAGTCGACTCGATCCTCATCGACGAAGCCCGTACGCCGCTGATCATCTCCGGCCAGGCAGAAGACAGCTCCAAGCTGTACATCGAGATCAACCGCCTGATCCCGCGCCTGACCCAGCACATCGAAGAAGTCGAAGGCCAGGTCACCCAGGAAGGCCATTTCTCCATCGACGAGAAGAGCCGCCAGGTCGAGCTCAACGAAGCCGGTCACCAGTTCATCGAAGAGATGCTCACCCAGTCCGGCCTGCTGGCTGAGGGCGAGAGCCTCTACTCGTCGCACAACCTTGGCCTGCTGACCCATGTTTATGCCGGCCTGCGTGCGCACAAACTGTTCCACCGCAACGTCGAGTACATCGTTCAGGACGGTCAGGTCCTGCTTATCGACGAGCATACCGGCCGTACCATGCCAGGCCGTCGCCTGTCCGAAGGCCTGCACCAGGCCATCGAGGCGAAAGAGAACCTGAACATCCAGGCCGAGAGCCAGACCCTGGCTTCGACCACCTTCCAGAACTATTTCCGTCTGTACACCAAGCTGTCCGGCATGACCGGTACCGCCGACACCGAAGCGTTCGAGTTCCAGTCGATCTACGGCCTCAACGTGATGGTGATCCCGCCGAACAAGCCGCTGGCGCGTAAGGACTTCAACGACCTGGTGTACCTGACCGCAGACGAGAAGTACGCTGCGATCATTGCCGACATCAAGGAAAGCATGACCCAGGGCCGTCCGGTTTTGGTGGGTACTGCGACCATTGAAACCTCCGAGCACATGTCGAACTTGCTGAAGCAGGAAGGCATCGAGCACAAGGTCCTGAACGCCAAGTACCACGAAAAGGAAGCCGAGATCATCGCGCAAGCGGGGGCTCCGGGTGCACTGACCATTGCCACCAACATGGCCGGTCGTGGTACCGACATTCTTCTGGGCGGTAACTGGGAAGCCGAGGTGGCTGCCCTGGAGAGCCCGAGCCCCGAGCAGATCGCTCAGATCAAGGCCGACTGGCAGAAGCGTCACCAGCAGGTGATCGAGTCCGGTGGCCTGCATGTGATCGCCTCCGAACGCCACGAATCGCGCCGTATCGACAACCAGCTGCGTGGCCGTTCCGGCCGTCAGGGCGACCCGGGTTCCAGCCGCTTCTACCTGTCGCTGGAAGACAGCCTGATGCGTATCTTCGCCTCCGATCGGGTGAAGAACTTCATGAAAGCACTGGGCATGCAGTCCGGTGAGGCCATCGAACACCGCATGGTCACCAACGCCATCGAAAAGGCGCAGCGCAAGGTCGAAGGGCGCAACTTCGATATTCGTAAGCAACTGCTCGAATACGATGACGTGGCCAACGAACAGCGCAAGGTGATCTACCACATGCGCAACAGCCTGCTGGCTGCCGAAAACATCGGTGACACCATCGCCGAGTTCCGTCAGGAAGTGCTCGATGCCACCATCAGCCAGCACATCCCGCCGCAGTCGCTGCCCGAACAGTGGGACGTTGCCGGCCTGGAGGCTTCGCTGGCCAGCGACTTCGCCATCAAGCTGCCTATCCAGCAGTGGCTCGACGAGGACGACCACCTCTACGAGGAGACCCTGCGCGAGAAGCTGCTGAAGGAAATCACCGACGCCTACAACGAGAAGGAAGACCAGGCCGGCATCGACGCCCTGCGCACCTTCGAGAAGCAGATCCTGCTGCGCGTGCTGGACGACCTGTGGAAAGACCACCTGTCGACCATGGACCACCTGCGCCACGGCATTCACCTGCGTGGTTACGCGCAGAAGAACCCGAAGCAGGAGTACAAGCGCGAATCCTTCACCCTGTTCCAGGAATTGCTCGAGTCGATCAAGCGCGACACCATCCGCGTGCTGTCGCACGTTCAGGTACGCCGCGAAGACCCGGTCGAAGAAGAGGCCCGCCTGCGCCGCGAAGCCGAAGAACTGGCCAGCCGCATGCAGTTCCAGCACGCCCCTGCGCCAGGCCTTGAGAGCGAGCAACTGAGCGAAGAAGGTGCCGAAGTGGCAGTCGCCGTGGCCCCGGTGCGCAACGATCAGAAGCTGGGCCGCAACGAGCCGTGCTGGTGTGGTTCGGGCAAGAAGTTCAAGCATTGCCATGGTCAGATCGAGTGATCTGAACAGACGTTTGTAAAAGCCTGGGGCCGCATTGCGGCCCTTTCGCGACACAAGGCCGCTCTCACATATCGCGCTCGCCCACCGGTTGGCGCGGTCCCTGTAGGAGCGGCCTTGTGCCGCGAATGGGGCGCGAAGCGGCCCCGCTCTTTCCTCATCACTTCACCGTTTTTCTAGGAGCGCTCTAATGGCTGTTGGTCTTGGTCCTTTGCCCACCCTGCACCCGGTTCCGGGTTTTGAACTCGGCATCGCTTCTGCCGGCATCAAGCGCCCAGGGCGCAAGGATGTGGTGGTCATGCGCTGCGCCGAGGGCTCCAGCGTGGCAGGCGTGTTCACCCTCAACGCCTTTTGCGCAGCACCGGTGATCCTTGCCAAGCAACGCGTTCAGGGCACTGTGCGTTACCTGCTGACCAACACTGGCAACGCCAACGCGGGCACCGGCGCGCCGGGGCTGGCCGCCGCTGAGCGCACTTGCGCCAAGCTTGCGGAACTGGCCGGTGTGCCTGCCGAGTCGGTGTTGCCATTCTCCACCGGTGTGATCGGTGAGCCGCTGCCGGTCGAAAAGATCGAAGGTGCCCTGCAGGCCGCTTTGGACAACCTGTCGGAAAACAACTGGGCTGAAGCCGCCACCGGCATCATGACCACCGACACTCTGCCCAAGGGCGCCAGCCGCCAGTTCCAGCACGAAGGCGTGACCGTCACCGTTACCGGTATCAGCAAAGGCGCCGGCATGATCCGCCCGAACATGGCCACCATGCTCGGCTACATCGCTACCGACGCCAAAGTTGCCCCGGCCGTGCTCAAGGACCTGATGCTCGACGGCGCCAACAAGTCGTTCAACCGCATCACCATCGATGGCGACACCTCGACCAACGACTGCTGCATGCTGATCGCCACCGGCAAAGCGGGCCTGCCGGAAGTCACCGAGGCCAGCGGCGCGCTGTTCGAAGCGCTGAAGAAGGCGGTGTTCGAAGTGTGCATGGAAGTGGCCCAGGCCATCGTCCGTGACGGCGAAGGCGCTACCAAGTTCGTGACCGTGCAGGTCAATGGCGGTGGCAACCATCAGGAGTGCCTGGATGTCGGTTACGCTGTCGCTCACTCGCCGCTGATCAAGACCGCGCTGTTCGCCTCCGACCCGAACTGGGGCCGTATCCTTGCTGCCGTAGGGCGCGCTGGGGTGCCTGCGCTGGATGTAAGCCTGATCGACGTGTACCTCGACAATGTGTGTATTGCCAGCAAAGGCGGCCGCAGCCCGAGTTATACCGAAGAGCAGGGCTCGGCAGTGATGGCTCAGGAAGAGATCACCATCCGTATCGAGCTGGGCCGTGGCCAGTGCAGCGAAACCATCTGGACCACCGACCTGTCCCACGAATACGTGAAGATC
Organism: Pseudomonas sp. M2; assembly: GCF_015751845.1. Taxonomy (NCBI): domain Bacteria; kingdom Pseudomonadati; phylum Pseudomonadota; class Gammaproteobacteria; order Pseudomonadales; family Pseudomonadaceae; genus Pseudomonas; species Pseudomonas sp. M2. The sequence goes on along the minus strand of NZ_JADOUD010000001.1, from coordinate 1,391,120 downwards.
AACGCCGAATACCGTACCTGATCCAATGGCCTGATCGCCGAAAAGCCTGCTCGCAGCCACCTGTGGAAGCCGGCTTGCCGGCGATGGGCTGCACAGCAGCCCCAAGGCCACCGACATTGCCACATCATCGGAGCCGACCCATGAGCTATCACCTGATCATCGGCGACAAGCTGTATTCTTCCTGGTCGCTACGCGGCGCCCTGGCCCTTGAGCTGGCCGGCGTTCCCTACGAAGAAACCCTGATCAAACTCAACCAGCCCGACACCCGTCAGCGCATTCTCGCGTTCTCCTCCACCGGCAAGGTGCCGCTGCTCAAGACCGAGCACGGGGTGATCGCCGACTCCCTGGCCATCGCTGAATACCTTAACGAGCGCCACCCCGAGGCCCACTTGTGGCCTGTCGATGTGGCAGCCCGTGCCCAGGCCCGTTCGGCCTGTGCGCAGATGCACAGCGGTTTTTTCGCCCTGCGTGGCGCCATGCCCTTCGATCTGTCCCGGGACGAAGCACTGGAAAACATCCCGCTGGATGTGCAAGTGGATATCGACCGTATCGTCGCGCTGTGGTCCGAATGCCGCCTGGTGGCCAAGGACAGCGGCCCGTTCCTGTTCGGCAAGCCGACCCTGGCCGATGCCTTCTTCGCCCCGGTTGCCGTGCGCCTGCGTACTTACCGTGTAGAGGTGCCAGCGCAGGCTGCGAGCTATATCGAAACCATTTACCAATGGCCGGCCTTCAAGGCCTGGCAACAAGCAGGCCTGGCGGAGCGTGAAGGGTGAAACGGATTCATGTAGCAGCAGCGGTGATTCGCGGTACAGACGGCCGCATCCTCATTGCCCGACGGGCCGACAGCCAGCATCAGGGTGGCCTGTGGGAATTCCCTGGCGGCAAGGTGGAGGAGGGCGAAAGCGTCGAAGCGGCGCTGGCTCGCGAGCTTCGCGAAGAGCTGGGTATCGAAGTGACCCGTTCACGGGCGCTTATCAAAGTCAGCCACGACTACCCGGACAAACAGGTGTTGCTCGATGTCCGTGAGGTCGAAGCGTTCACCGGTGAGCCCCACGGCGCTGAAGGCCAGCCGCTGGCCTGGGTGTCGCCGAGGGACTTGCCACAGTATGAGTTCCCCGAGGCCAACAAGCCGATCGTGGCCGCCGCGCGCCTGCCCGATCAGTACTTGATCACCCCGGACGGCCTGGACGTACCCGAGATGCTCAAGGGTATACAGAAGGCTGTCGCCGCCGGCATCCGCTTGATCCAGTTGCGTGCGCCGGACATGTACGACCCCAAGTACCGCGATGTGGCGGTGGATGCGGTGGGGCTATGTGCGGGCAAGGCACAATTGATGCTCAAGGGGCCGCTGGAGTGGTTGGGCGACTTCCCCGCGGCAGGCTGGCACCTGACGGCTGCGCAACTGCGCAAATACGCCGCCAAGGGCCGGCCTTTCCCTAAAGATCGTTGGCTGGCAGCGTCCTGTCACAGTGCTGAAGAGCTGGCACTGGCTGAGCAGATGGGTGTGGATTTCGTCACGCTCTCGCCAGTGCAGCTGACGCAGACGCATCCTGAGGCCTCGCCGCTGGGTTGGGATGAGGCTCAGCGCTTGATTGCCGGGTTCGGCAAGCCGGTGTTCCTGCTCGGTGGTGTTGGGCCAGGCGAGCGTGAGCGGGCCTGGCAAACCGGGGCGCAAGGTGTTGCCGGGATTCGGGCCTTTTGGCCTGAGGCCTGAGGCGGCCGTCGCAGGGGGCTGCCAGGCAGCCCCTTTGCGGTGTCAGCCTGCTGGCTTGTCCGCAGCCTGCCACAACACCTCGGCAACCCCCTGCCGCCGCCCGATGATCCGCGCCGCCACAAACAGCAGATCGGAAAGGCGATTGATATACGCCAGCCCCACGCCTTCCAGCGGCTCAACCGCATTCAGTTGCTGGCAGCGTCGTTCCGCACTGCGTGCCAGGCTTCGGCAGACGTGCGCCTGGGCGATCAGCGCCGATCCACTGGGCAGGATAAAGTTCGTCAACGGCCCCAGTTCCTCGTTCCACCCATCGATGGCGGCCTCAAGCCGTTCCACCTCGGCCTCGTTCAGTGCCTTGTAACTGGGCATCGCCAGCTCGCCGCCCAGGTCGAACAGGCGGTGCTGGCATGGCGCCAGAACCTCGCTGACCTCCTCCAGACCTTGCTCTGCAAGGCCGGCCAGCAGCAGCCCAAGCTGGCTGTTAAGGCTGTCCACCTCGCCAATAGCCTCGATCCGCGGGTGGTCCTTGGGCACTCTGCGCCCATCGCCCAGGCCGGTTTCGCCTGTGTCACCGGTGCGGGTGTAAATCTTCGACAGGCGATAGCCCATGTCATGTCTCCGTCTGGTTCGGGGCCGCTGCCGACGGCTGGCCGAGGGGCAGGCGCAGGGTGAAGCAGGTGCCCTGGCCGGGCGTGGACTGCACTTCCATCTGCCCCTTGTGGTTATTGGTGATGATGAAGTAGGAAACCGACAAACCGAGCCCGGTGCCCTGGCCGATTTCCTTGGTGGTGAAGAAGGGCTCGAAGGTGCGCTTGCGGACCGCTTCGGGCATGCCGACGCCGTTGTCCTCGACCTGGATCTCGGCCCACGGCGGGCTGAGCCGGGTACGCAAGGTGATCCTTCCTGGCTCGCTGGGCTGAGGCCGTTGGTGAATGGCCTGGGCGGCATTCTTCAGCAGGTTCAGCAGCACTTGCTCCAGCTCGTTGGCGGTGCACGGCACCGGCCCCAGGTTGGGGTCGAACTGGCGGACAATGGCCTGGCCCTTGAAATCGAAACCGATGGTCAGGTCGAAGTCGTTACCGGCGATTTCCACGGCCTGGTCGATCAATGCCGGCAGGTCGCAGGGTGCCAGTTGGCGGTTGCTGCGGCGGCTGAAACTGAGCATATGAGTGACGATCTTGGCCGCCCGGGCACCGGCCTGCTGAATGCCGTCGAGCAGTTGCGGTACTTCGCGGCTTTCCAGGTAGCGATTGACGCTGGGCAAGTCGATGCCCAGCTCGCTGGCTTGCTCCTGATTGCGTGGCAGCTCCGGCGACAGTCGCCTGCGGATGTTCTGCACGTTGTGCAGGATCGCGCCCAGCGGGTTGTTGATTTCGTGTGCCATGCCGGCCGCCAGGCCACCGACCGAGAGCATCTTCTCCGATTGCACCATCATTTCCTCCAGCGACAGGCGCTGGGTGATGTCGTCGATGCGGATGACCACGCCGCGGCCGCCGCCGCCCATCAGCGGATAGAAGGTCAGGGCGTAGTGGCGCGTGTCTTCGCCTTTGGCCCAGGTGACCCGCTCGATCTTGGCGACACGGTGTTTTTCCACGGTTTCCTTGAGCTGCGGCAGGAACGGCTTGAGCGGCTCGAAAGCGATGAAGATCGGCTGGTTCAGCGCTTCGTCCAGCGGCGTGCCGGAGAGCACCGTGGCCTCGTGATTCCACTGGGTGACATAAAGCTGCTCGTCGAGGGCGATCAGCGCCGAGGGCATGGAGTCAATGATGCTGTTGAGATAGTTCTGAAAGCCCGTGAGCTTTTTCTCGATCTTGCTGCGCACCTGGACTTCCAGTTCCAGCTTGCGGTTGGTGTGGCGGGTTTCCTCGGCCAGGCCCTGGGCCTGATCGTAAGCGTCCTGGAATTCGTCGCGGGTGCGCTTGAGTTGCTGCTCGCGCGCCTCGATGCGCGAGAGCATGGTGTTGAAAGCGTCGGCGAGGCTGCCGATCTCATCGTCGTTGCCCCTTTTGGCACGCAGCGCGTAGCTTTCTTCACGGGTGACCTGGCGGCTGAGTTCTTCGAGCTGATTGATCGGCTGGGTGATCAGGCGTTTGATCTGCCGGGCGATGACCAGCCATAGCAGGATGCTGAACACCAGGATCGCCAGGCTGGCGCTCAGGGTGCCGGTGTAGAACGCGGTTGGCAGTTCGCTGCTGGCCACCAGCAGCAGGTGCGCGGGCGGGCTGGCATCACGGGGGATACGGATCAGTTGGGTGCTGCGAAATTCCATCAGGCGCCAGCCGTCGATGTTTCGATAGCGCTTGGGCAGGGCCAGCGGGTCGCCATGTTGCAATTGGGCCAACATGCGACCATCGCCACCATAGACCGCCGCAGCGCGCAGCGGCGTATAGCTGTCCAGCTCTTTGAGCAGCGCCGTGGCAGTGTCCTGGGATTCGCCGGCGCGTGCTGCCAGCTGAGGGTTGGCGACCAGGCGGCCGATGGTCTGCAACGCTTGCGGCGCCATGCTTTCCTGGGTGATCCAGTAGGCGGCGCTGATGAACGTCAGGTTGGCCACCAGCAGGATGGTCACCAGCAGTACCAGCAGGGCGGCCAGCAGCTTCTGCCCGACCGGGAGGTTTTCCAGGCGTTGGCGCAAGGTCATGGGCTAGGCAATGTCCGTATCCGGTTGAAAGGGCGCGTCAGGCGCTTGGCAAGCCACGTGCACGCAGGTTATCGACCAGCCGCTGGTGCAGGCGTTCCAGCCCAGGCAGCACCATGCCATGGCGCGCGGCTGAGCGGCAGGCATGGCCAAGCAAGTAATGCACCTCGGTACGCCGGCCTGCGCGCACATCCTGATACATCGAAGAGTAGTTGGCTGACGTGGCGAGGATCACCCGTTGTACTTCTTCGCCCAGATTATCGGCGGCTTCGGGTTGGCCACAGCGGCCCAGCAGTTCGCCGAGTTCGGCGATCAACCCATCGACTTCGCTCAGGTGCCCCAGCAGCCCGCCGTTCTGGCAGTCATGCAGCACGGTCAGCGGATTGATCGCGCAATTGAGCGCGAGCTTGCGCCACAGGCGGGTAAGTATGTCGACGGTCCATTCAGCCGGGATACCGGCGTCATGGAGCTCGTCGAACCACTCTGGCGCCGCGGGGTTGGCCGGGTCGCCCAGCCAGTTGAAGCCGTGGCCGGCAAAGCGTACCCGCCAGTCGTCCTCGCGGAATGCGCCCTCGGTGCTGGAGGCGAAGATGCAGCGGGCCAGCGGTACCTGATCGGCGACTTCGTCCTGGCTGCCCAGCCCGTTCTGCAGCAGCACGATTTGCGCGCCAGCGGCCAGGCGCGGGGCCAGCCGTGCGATCGCAGGTGCTGCGTCGTAGGCCTTGCAAGCCACCAGCAGGCGGTGCACCGGCCCGTTGGTATCGGCTGTTTCGGCAGGGATCGCGTAATGATTGGCGTGGTCCTGTTCGACCAGCGTCAGGCCGCCAGCCTGTTCATAGGCCAGCAACCGCTGCCGATCGCGCAGAATCAGGCGCACCGCCTTGCCGGCACGTGCCAGTCGGCAAGCCCAGAGGGTGCCGAGGCTACCGGCGCCGAGAATATGCCAGGTGCTGCTCATCTGCGTTTCGCAACCCGTTATAATAAGCCCGCATTTTAACCTTCAAACCCCGACGCGCTCCATCTTCAGACCGAGCGCGCTTTTATTTTATGGAGAACAACCATGCCTTCGTTCGACGTGGTATCGGAACTGGACAAGCACGAAGTGCAGAACGCCGTCGAAAACGCCATCAAGGAGCTCGACCGTCGTTACGACCTCAAGGGCAAGGGCAGCTTCGAGTTCAAGGAAAAGGAACAGACCGTGCTGCTGACTGCCGAGGCTGAGTTCCAGCTCGAAGCGATGATCGAGATCCTGCGCCTGGCGCTGGTCAAGCGCAAGATCGACGTGAAATGCCTGGAAACCCAAGACGCCTACGCCTCGGGCAAGGAAATGAAGCAGGAGGCCAAGTTCCGCGAAGGCATCGACAAAGAGCTGGCCAAGAAGATCGTCGCCCACATCAAGGATGCCAAGCTCAAGGTCCAGGCTGCCATTCAGGGTGAGCAGGTGCGCGTGACCGGCAAGAAGCGTGATGACCTGCAAGAGGCCATTGCTGCCTTGCGTGCCAAAGAGTTCGACATGCCGCTGCAGTTCAACAACTTCCGCGACTGATCCTTGTTGGCAGGAACCCCGATGGCGCAATGATGTCCATGGGGGCCATGGCCGCTGAATTTTTCGCGGCCGGTTTTACCGTGTACTTGCCGTTCGGCATCAGGAGATGAACATGGATTTGAACGCTGAAGTCGATCAGCTGGTCCGCCAATCGCAGACCTGGGTCCCCTTGATCATGGAGTACGGCAGCCGTGTGCTGCTGGCACTGCTGACCCTGGCGGTCGGCTGGTGGATCATCAACAAGGTCAGCGCCCGCCTGGGCAAACTGGTAGGTCTGCGTAACGCCGACCTGGCGCTGCAGGGCTTCATCAGCACCTTGGCCAACATCGTGCTGAAGGTGCTGCTGCTGGTCAGTGTGGCCTCGATGATCGGCATCGAAACCACCTCCTTCGTCGCTGCCATCGGTGCCGCCGGCCTGGCCATCGGCCTGGCCCTGCAGGGTAGCCTGGCGAACTTTGCCGGTGGCGTGCTGATCCTGATGTTCCGCCCGTTCCGCATCGGCGACTGGATCGAGGCGCAGGGTGTGGCGGGCACGGTGGACAGCATTCAGATCTTCCACACTGTGCTGCGCACCGGTGACAACAAGACAGTGATCATGCCTAACGGCAGCCTGTCCAACGGCATCATCACCAACACCAACCGCCAGCCGACGCGCAAGGTGGTGTTCGACGTAGGTGTGGATTACGAGGCCGACCTGCAGAAGGCCCGCAACGTACTGCTGGAGCTTGCGCAGGACCCTCGCGTGTTGCCCGACCCGGCGCCGCAGGCCGTGGTGGCGACCCTGGGTGACAGCTCTATCACCGTATCCTTGCGCCTGTGGACCAAGACCAGCGATTACTGGGATGTGCTGTTCATGCTCAATGAACATGCGCGTGATCGCTTGAAGGCCGAAGGAATCGACATTCCGTTCCCGCAGCGGGTGATTCGTGTGGTCCAGGAGCCTGCCGCGCAGTAACGCTGAGGTTGCAACATAGGGGCCGCTGTGCGGCCCAATCGCCGGCAAGCCGGCTCTAACAGGTATGCACTGCGCCTGATGCTTGCAGTGGGCCTGGAGGAGCCGGCTTGCCGGCGATTGGGGCGCGCAGCGGCCCCTTGTATTTACACTTGTTCACAGCCAAGCCGCGTCATTTCTGGCATATAGCCTGACCCCACCTGCCTCTGCACCGATACCCCACCATGAAACCATTGCTGTACATCACCCCTCTCAGAGCCCTGTTGTTCGGCCTGACCCTGGCCCTGTTCGAACTGCTGACCTACCTGGCCAGCGACGCCGTCATGCCAGCCATGCCGGTGGTGGTCGACCATCTGAACGCCAGCCCCGAATACATCCCGCACGCGTTGAACCTGTACCTGCTCGGTGGTGTGGTGCTGCAGTGGCTGATCGGCCCGCTGGCTGACCGTTATGGTCGTCGCCCACTGCTGCTGGCCGGTTGCGCGCTCTTTGGTGCGGCTTGCCTGGCCACCTTTTGGGTGCAGGACATTGGCCTTTTCAACCTGCTGCGGCTAGTGCAAGGCATCGGCCTGGGCTTTGTGGTGACGGTAAGCTACCCGGCGCTGAACGAAGCGTTCAGCGAGGCCGATGCGGTACGGATGATGGCGTTGCTGGCCAATATTGCCTTGCTGTCGCCACTGCTCGGCCCGCTGGTGGGTACCCTGATGTTGCAATGGCTGGACTGGCGCTGGCTGTTCGTGGCGTTCGCCGTTGGCGCTGTGTTGGTGTGGGGGCTGCTGTACCGCTTGATGCCCGAGACCTTGGGCGTGGAGCGGCGCGACGGCTCACGCCTGGCGTTCACGCCGATCCACCTGCTGCCGCTACTGGCGGGCTATGGCCAGTTGCTGGCCAACCGGCGTTTCGTCGCCGGCAGCGCGGCGTTGGGCCTGGTGGGCCTGCCGCTGATCGGCTGGATCGGCCTCTCACCGGTATTGCTGATCCACGACGAGGGGCTCAGCACGATGGAATACGCCCTGTGGCAGTTGCCGGTATTCGGTGGGCTGATCCTGGGCAACCTGATCATCAACCGCATCGCTGACCGCTATCCGCTGCCGGCGCTGGTGCGCGGTGCGCTGTGGCCATACCTGGCAGGTTTGTGCCTGATGGTGCTGGCCACCTGGTACTGGCCCACCGTGACCAGCGTGGTGGCGGGCATGTCGCTGTATGCGCTGGGCCTGGGCGTGGCCAATGCGGTGCTGTACCGCATGACGCTGTTCTCCAGCGATCAGAGCAAAGGGTTGGTGTCTGCGATGCTGGGGATGATCACCATCGCCTTGCTGGGCTTGGGCGGGGCGCTGATGGCGATGATCGGGGCGGGGGCGAGCTTGATGCACTTTGCCTTGGCGGCAGGCGTAGCAGGGGCGCTGGCGCTCTGGCCGTTGTGGTTTGTGGTCGGTGGCCGGCCTGATGAGGGTGCTGTCGCTCAGTAGCGATTGCCTGGCCCCATCGCCGGCATGCCTGCGATGGGGCGGGTACAGGCCGCGAGTCTCCCTCAGGGCTGCTCGGTTGCCGAGTTCTCCACCGGTGCCTGTTTCCCGCGGCCCGCTTCCTGTCGCCATTGCAAGGCGATCAGGATCAAGGTCGGTACACCCAGCAGGGCGGTGATCAGGAAGAAGTCGTGATAACCGAACTTCTCGACAATCACCCCCGAATAGCCGCCGATCAGGCGTGGCAACAGCAGCATGATCGAGCTGAGCAGGGCATATTGCGTGGCCGAGAACTTCAGGTTGGTCAGGCTCGACAGGTAGGCGACGAATGCCGATGTCGCCAGGCCCGAGCTGAAGTTGTCCAGCGAAATGGTGACCACCAGCATCTGAAGATTTGGCCCCATGTCGGCCAGCATCAGGAACAGGATGTTGGTACCCGCCGAGGCTGCACCGCCAATGAACAGGATCGGCAGTATGCCGAAGCGCACGATCAGCAGCCCACCTGCACCTGCGCCCACCAAGGTCATGATCAGGCCGAAGATCTTGCTGACGCTGGCAATCTGGTCCTTGGTGAAGCCCATGTCGATGTAGAACACGTTCGCCATGACGCCCATCACCGTGTCCGACATCCGATAGGTGGCGATCAGGCCCAGCAGCAGCAGGGCCTGCCAGCGATAGCGGGTGATGAAGTCGTTGACTGGCGTCAGCACTGGCGCCAGGCCGCGACGGCCCATGCTCGACAGGCACGCCCAACTCAGCAGCACATAAAGGATAAGACGCAGGAAGGCGCGGTCTTCGAGCAGCAGGTCCAGTGGTGTGGCATCGCCGAAGATGACGCTGGCCCAGTCGGTGTTGAACAGCTGGGTGAAGCTAGCCGGTACCGACACCAGCAGGATGATCAGCACAAACACCGAGGCCAACTGGTGAATAAGCCCATAGCGCGCTGCCGACAACTGGGTGCGCAATGGTACGGGAGGTTCGCGCATCACCAGCGTGGTGAACAGCGCAGGCAGCATCATCACGCCGAACAGTACGTAAGTGCCGGCCCAGGCCTTGTGCAGGTAGCTGAAACCGGTGGAGCCGAACCATTCGGCAAAGAACAGGGCGCCAGCAGTGGCGAGCAGCGCAGCGATCCGGTAACCGGCCATGTAGCTTGCGGCCAGGGCGGCCTGGCGTTGATCGTCGGCAATCTCCAGGCGATAGGCATCGACAGCGATGTCCTGGGTGGCAGACGCGAACGCGACCAGCACGGCCAAAGCGATGAGCCACGACAGATGTTGCTGAGGGTCACACAGGCTCATGCCCACCAGGCCGATCACCACCAGTGCCTGTGACAGCAACAGCCACGAGCGCCGGCGACCCAGCCCACCCAGCAGCGGCAACCGCCATTGATCGAGCAGCGGCGACCATACCCATTTGAAGGCATAGGCCAGGCCGATCAGGCTGGCATAGCCAATGGTTTCGCGCGCCACGCCAGCTTCGCGCAGCCACACCGACAGGGTCGAAAACACCAGCATGTAGGGCAGACCGGCAGCGAAGCCGAGCAGCAGAAGCACCAGGGTTGACGGGCTGGCATAGGCAGCGAGCGCAGCGCGCCAGGTTTTACGGGGCATGGGCCAACATCTGCCTCAAGTTTGCGAAAACAAAACGCGCACTCTAACCGCTGTGCTCCATTGGGCGCCAGCCATGGCGCATCATATCCACACGATTATTGGCTACATTCACGCCCTCCGCACGCAGCCGCGCCCTTTGTTCATCTCCCGAGGGAGTCCCCAGCGCCAGGCTCAGACGACCGCCGGCACCCAGTACACGGTGCCACGGCAGACGGGTGTCCGCAGGAAGCTGGCCGAGGGTCTTTCCAACCCAACGCGCCGCTCGGCCAAGGCCCGCCAATTCGGCGAGCTGGCCGTAGCTGACCACCTTGCCTGCTGGCACCTGGCCCAGCACTGAATAAAGCGCCGTTCGTCGGGCCTCGGGCGTCTGCAGCGCGTACTCATGTGCCTCAGACATCGCGGCAGCCCTGGCCTGAAGTGAAACCGGACCAGTGGTCACGGCAAATGCGTATTGAACTCAACGCCATAGTGGGGGGTCTTTCCTTGCTCTGGTCGTCCGCATCCGGATAATGCCCGGCTCATTCGTCTAATCGAACCTGTATTTCGCTTATGCATTCTAGATCCTTGCTGTGCCTGTTGACCGCTTCCCTGTGCGCTGCTCCTGCGTTCGCCGACACCGTGTGGATGAAGAACGGTGACCGCTTGAGCGGCAAGATTCGGGTCTTCGATGGTGGCAAGCTGCTGCTGGAAACCCCATACGGTGGTTCTATTTCGCTGGACTGGAAGCAGGTCCAGACCCTGGAGAGCGACCAGGAGCTGCTGGTCAAGCAGGACGCCTACAACGGCGAGCGGGCCAAGTCGTTGGAGGCCGCCGAGCCTGGCAAGGTGACCCTGGCCAACGGTGAGACGCCCAAGACTGTAGAGCTTGCCAGCATCGAGCAGATCATGAAGCCCAAGCCTGTGGTCGAGGACCTGGTCTGGAAAGGCAATATCGATGCCGCGCTGGACTACCAGCGTGCCGAGAACGATACCGACGACTATGACATCGGTTTCAAGACCACGGCCCGTCATGGCCGTTGGCGGCACAACGCCGAAGGCGAGTACAACCGCGAGACCAAGGACGACGTCACCACGACCAACAACTGGAGCGCAGAGTATGCGCTCGATCGCTTCATCACCGAGAAATGGTTCTGGCAGGGGCGTCTTGAGTACAAGCGGGATCACATCGAGGATCTGGCGCGTCAGCGCACCGTGGGTACCGGCCCCGGTTACCAGTTCTGGGATGACGAACTGGGTGCGTTCTCGCTCGGTTCACTGATCAACCGCACCGACTTCGAGTATCAGAATGGCGGCAAGGACAACTTCTATTCGGCGGCGGTGAAGTGGGACTACACCCGTTACCTGATCGGCAAGAATGTCCAGCTGTTCACCAACGGTGAGTTCGCCAAGCCGCTGGGGGGCGTTGCCGACTATTCGCTGGATGCCGAGGTGGGGCTGCGCTACAAAGTGACCGAATGGGCCTCGCTCAATCTCAAGGCAGAAAAAGACATCATCACCGGCACGCGTGAGAGTGATCTGGACAAGACGCGCTATACCGCAGGCTTTGGCGTGACCTGGTAGGGGTCAGCTTCAAGCTGCAAGCTAAAAGCGAGTGGCATGGCGCCTCGCTCCTGCTTTTTCTTGCAGCTTGAAGCTTGAAGCTTGAAGCTTACAGGTAGCTTGCAACCCAATAGCCACCTGTCGAGGAGTCAGACGTGAGTCAGAAGGCCATCCGCCCCGCCCGGGAACTGCTGCTCAAGGAGTACCGCGGTGTACTCTCGACCCATTCCAAGTCCATGCCTGGCTTCCCTTTCGGTTCTGTGGTGCCTTATTGCCTGGATGCCGAGGGCAACCCGCTGATCCTCATCAGCCGCATCGCCCAGCACACCCACAACCTGCAGAAAGACCCCAAGTGCTCCTTGCTGGTGGGGGAGCGGGAAGCCGAGGACGTGCAGGCCGTTGGCCGCCTGACGATCATGGCCGAGGCGCACAAGCTGGTCGATGAGGCTGCCGTCGACGCCGCTGCCGAGCGCTATTACCGTTACTTCCCCGATGCCGCCAACTATCACAAGGCGCACGATTTCGACTTCTGGGTGCTGCAGCCGGTGCGCCATCGTTACATAGGTGGCTTCGGGGCGATCCACTGGCTCGATCAGGTGACGTTGGCCAACCCCTTCGCCGGCAAGGCGGAGGCCAGCATGATCGAGCACATGAACAGCGATCATGCCAACGCCATCGCCCACTACGTCGAATTGAGCGACCTGCCGCGTAGCGCGCCAGCGCAGATGGTCGGCATCGACAGCGAAGGCATGCACCTGCGCATAGGCCAAGGTATCCATTGGCTGGCTTTCCCAAGCAATTGCAATACGCCGACACAAGTTCGCGAGGCCTTGGTTTTACTGGCGCGCGCCGACCAATGGCCGGCCGCGACAGAAGTCGAAGCTTGAAAAACCGAGCGCACGCATCCATCTGATGGTCTTAAAGGAAGATAGTCTTCCGTCGAGGAATCCTTGATGCGTGTTTTTCTACTGCTGTTTCTGCTTTTCCCTGTGCTGGAGTTGTTCGTCTTCGTCAAGGTCAGCTCAGCCATCGGTTTCTTCCCGGCGCTGCTGTTGATAATCGCAGGTTCCGCCTTGGGTGTGCTGGTGATGCGTGTGGCCGGCCTGGCCACCGCCTTGCGTGCCCGTGAAAGCCTGCAGCGTGGCGAACTGCCCGCCGAGGACATGTTCCAGGGCATGATGCTGGCGGTGGGCGGTGGCCTCCTGCTGCTTCCGGGCTTCATCAGTGACGTGCTGGGCCTGCTCTGCCTGTTGCCCTTCACCCGCCATCTGGCCGCACGCAAGATGCGACAGCGTGCCGAGGCCCAGGCCATGCGCCAGCGCGCGTTCCAGGACGACCCCTCTCAGGCACAGCCGCGCGACAGCGGCCATCGGCCCAATGTGATCGAAGGCGAATACGAACGTCGCGACAAGTAGACATCCCCGGGGCCGCTTTGCGGCCCCAAGCTTTTCTGCTCGTTGAAAAATTTTCTGCAGCAAGCCTTGTAATTGATCATGCCGGCCTCATGTATGTGGTCACCGCAAGGTTTCTGGTGGCAACGCCAGACAATACACAGGTGGTTCGCCCGTCGCGGGCCACCCCCGGCAACGCCGGACCGCATCAACCCGCCGGTGTCGACACCGGCCGATGAAAACCACAAATTGGGAGAGATCGACAATGAAGCTTCGTCCTCTGCATGACCGCGTAGTCATCCGTCGCAGCGAAGAAGAATCGAAAACCGCTGGCGGTATCGTCCTGCCGGGTTCGGCCGCTGAAAAACCAAACCGTGGCGAAGTTGTCGCCGTCGGCACCGGTCGCATCCTGGACAACGGCGAAGTACGTGCGCTGGCCGTCAAAGTGGGTGACAAAGTGGTTTTCGGCCCTTACTCGGGCAGCAACACCGTGAAAGTCGATGGCGAAGACCTGCTGGTAATGAGCGAGAACGAAATCCTCGCCGTTGTCGAAGGCTGATTTCCCCGACTTCCCGTTACTCCAAAGAATTTCAAGGATTAAACGATCATGGCTGCTAAAGACGTAAAATTCGGCGATTCCGCCCGTAAAAAAATGCTGGTTGGCGTCAACGTTCTGGCTGACGCGGTAAAAGCGACCCTGGGCCCGAAAGGCCGCAACGTGGTCCTGGCCAAGAGCTTCGGCGCGCCGACCATCACCAAGGACGGCGTTTCCGTCGCCAAAGAAATCGAACTCAAAGACGCCTTCGAAAACATGGGCGCCCAACTGGTCAAGGAAGTCGCTTCCAAGGCCAACGATGCTGCCGGTGACGGCACCACCACCGCGACCGTTCTGGCTCAGGCCATCGTCAACGAAGGCCTGAAGGCTGTCGCTGCCGGCATGAACCCGATGGACCTCAAGCGCGGCATCGACAAGGCCACCGCTGCCGTCGTCGCCGAGCTGAAAAACCTGTCCAAGCCATGCGCCGACTCCAAGGCCATCGCTCAGGTTGGCACCATCTCCGCCAACTCCGACAACTCCATCGGCGAAATCATCGCTGAAGCCATGGAAAAAGTCGGCAAAGAAGGCGTGATCACCGTTGAAGAAGGCTCGGGCCTGGAAAACGAACTGTCCGTCGTAGAAGGCATGCAGTTCGACCGCGGCTACCTGTCGCCGTACTTCGTCAACAAGCCGGACACCATGGTTGCCGAGCTGGAAGGCCCGCTGCTGCTGCTGGTCGACAAGAAAATCTCCAACATCCGTGAGCTGCTGCCAGTTCTGGAAGCCGTTGCCAAGGCCGGCCGCCCACTGCTGATCGTTGCTGAAGACGTCGAAGGCGAAGCCCTGGCTACCCTGGTCGTCAACAACATGCGCGGCATCGTCAAGGTTGCTGCAGTCAAGGCACCAGGTTTTGGCGACCGTCGCAAGGCCATGCTGCAGGACATCGCCGTCCTGACCGGCGGCCAGGTCATCTCCGAAGAAATCGGCCTGACCCTGGAAACCACCACCCTGGAGCACCTGGGTAACGCCAAGCGCGTCATCCTGTCCAAGGAAAACACCACCATCATCGACGGTGCTGGTGTGGACGCCGACATCGAAGCACGCGTCAAGCAGATCCGTGCCCAGATCGAAGAGACCTCTTCGGACTACGACCGTGAGAAGCTGCAAGAGCGCCTGGCCAAGCTGGCTGGCGGTGTTGCCGTGATCAAGGTCGGTGCTGGCACCGAAGTTGAAATGAAAGAGAAGAAAGCCCGCGTTGAAGACGCCCTGCACGCTACCCGTGCAGCCGTCGAAGAAGGCGTGGTGCCTGGCGGTGGTGTTGCTCTGGTTCGCGCCCTGGGCGCCATTGTCGACCTCAAAGGTGACAACGAAGACCAGAACGTCGGTATCGCCCTGCTGCGTCGCGCTGTTGAAGCGCCGCTGCGCCAGATCACTGCCAACGCCGGCGACGAGCCAAGCGTTGTGGCCGACAAGGTCAAGCAAGGTTCGGGCAACTACGGCTACAACGCCGCTACCGGCGAATACGGCGACATGATCGAGATGGGTATCCTTGACCCAGCCAAGGTCACCCGTTCGGCCCTGCAAGCAGCTGCTTCGATCGGCGGTCTGATGATCACCACCGAAGCCATGGTTGCCGACCTGCCGGAAGACAAGCCAGCTGGCGGCATGCCAGACATGGGCGGCATGGGCGGTATGGGCGGCATGATGTAAGCCAGCCTCACCCCCTGTAACAGGAAAAGCCCCGGTTCGTGAGAACCGGGGCTTTTTCGTTTGCGTCAACTTCGTTGAATTTCCACCAGCACTGGCACTGTCCGTGCGATGGCCTTAAGCTGCGCCTGCCGCGCACCATAGCGAAGCGCCGCACAGGAGAACCCGATGCGCATTCTTTTGGTTGAAGACAACCGCGATATCCTTGCCAACCTGGCTGATTATCTGGGCATGAAGGGCTATACCGTCGACTGCGCCCAGGACGGCCTGTCAGGTCTGCACCTGGCTGCCACCGAGCACTACGACCTGATCGTGCTCGATATCATGCTGCCTGGAATCGACGGTTACACCCTGTGCAAGCGCCTGCGCGAGGATGCCCGTCGCGATACGCCGGTGATCATGCTGACCGCCCGCGACCAACTCGACGACCGCCTGCAGGGCTTCCGCTCCGGCGCCGACGATTACCTGCTCAAACCGTTCGCCCTGTCCGAACTCGCTGCGCGCATCGAAGCCGTGCTGCGCCGCGCCCAGGGCGGCGGGCGACGTACCCTGCAGGTTGCCGACCTGAGTTACGACCTGGACACCCTCGAAGTCACTCGCCAGGGGCGCTTGCTCAAGCTCAACCCTGTCGGCCTCAAGCTGCTCGCGGTGCTGATGCAGAAAAGCCCCCACGTGTTGCGCCGCGAGGTACTGGAAGAGGCGCTGTGGGGTGATGATTGCCCCGACAGCGACAGCTTGCGCAGCCATGTACACCAGCTGCGCCAAGTAATCGACAAACCGTTCGAAAAGCCGTTGCTGCATACCGTCCATGGCGTCGGCTATCGCCTCGCCGAGGGTCGCGATGGAGTTTAAGCAAAGCCTGGCGCAGCGCATTATCATCGCGTTTGCGCTGATGAGCGCGCTGGTGGCTGGGGCGTTCGCCTTCGGTATCGTCGCCACTGTCCACCTGGTTGAAGAGCGCTTGATCTCCTCGGTGCTGGGCGGCGACCTGCAGCGCCTGTTGCGCATGGACAGCATCAGTGACTGGAGCCATCGGCCGCGCCCTGACCAGCTGTTCTACTTCAGCGGTGGGCGCGATGACTTCGAGCTACCAAGAGACTTGCGCCACCTCGATGCAGGCTTTCATGAGGTATTTCGCGACCAGCTTTCCTACCACGCAATGGTGGAAATCGTAGACGGCCGACGTTATGTATTGCTGCAGGACCAAAGCGATTTCGAAGAGCGCGAGCGGGTACTGTTCGCCGTCGTCATGGTGGGCTTCGTGCTCAGCCTGGTACTGGCGGTGTTCCTCGGCTGGCTGCTGGCACGGCGAGTGATGGCACCGGTGATCCGCCTGGCACGGCAAGTACGCCATCGTGATCAGCTTCTTGGCCTGGCACCGCCCTTGGCACCCGATTACGCAGCCGATGAAGTCGGCCAGCTAGCCGTGGCCTTCGACGATACCCTTGGCCGTTTGCGCGATGCACTGACCCGCGAGCGTCTGTTCACCAGTGATGTCAGCCACGAATTGCGCACGCCGCTGATGGTGCTGGCCACCTCCTGCGAGCTGTTGATCGAAAACCCCAATCTGGATAGCCGCTCACGCGCCCAGGTGGAACGCATCGCCCGGGCCACCGAAGAAATGCGCGAGTTGGTCAAAACCTTCCTGATGCTCGCCCGTGCCCAGCGCGACCAAGGTGCCGTGGCCTCCCAGGCGACGCTGCGCGAGGTGGCCGACGATCTGATAGGCGTATGGCGCGACACCATCGAGCAGAAAGGGCTGACGCTGTACTTCGATGGCCGCGTCAGTGCAGGCCCGCTGCTGTACAACGCGACGTTCCTGCAATCGGTGATGGGCAACCTGTTGCGCAACGCTGCGCACTACACCGACAGTGGTTACATCCGCCTGAGTCTTGAAGCCAATGGGTTCAGCGTCGAGGACAGCGGGGTCGGCATTCCGGAGGAGCAGCGCGAGGCGATGTTCAAACCGTTCGTGCGTGGTGATGAGCGACGCGGCGAAGGTCTGGGGCTTGGCTTATCGCTGGTACAACGGATCTGTGACGACCAGGGTTGGCGCGTTACGCTGACTTCTACCGCCCCCCATGGTTGCCGTTTTCAGGTGGACTTGAGCCAAGGCGCTGAAAAGTCCGATCCGTTGAAGCTTTGCGAGTAAATTACTGGGCTATATTCCTTTAGGGATAACACTTTTTTCACATTGGCATGACCTGTTTCCTACGCAGTGTTACTTAAGGTACATGCAATGGAGCCAGGAGATGCCCAATGCGTAGCCCGATCAAACTCGAATTTTCCAAGAAGTACGACCAGCAACATGCTCGGGAGTATTTCCTCAAGCACCAGGATGGTCTGGCACGTCGCCTTTCCCACAAGCGCGATGAGCAATTGGCCCGTCGAGCCTTGGCGCTGGCCGGAGAACCGGGGTTGGTGCTGGATCTGCCTTGCGGCGCGGGCCGTTTCTGGCCACTGCTGGCAGAAAAACCCAACAGGGTAATCATTGGTGCCGACAATTCCGAGGCGATGATCGAGACTGCCTGTGCCGCACAACCGCCAGAGGTGGTAGCGCGGGTACGCCCTTTGCAAACGTCAGCGTTCGCCATCGACTTGCCGGACAACTCGGTCGACAGCATTTTTTGCATGCGCTTGTTTCACCACATCGGTGAGGCAGCCCACAGAAAAACGATTCTTTCGGAGTTTCAAAGGGTTAGCCGTGACAGCGTAATCCTGTCATTGTGGGTGGACGGAAACTTCAAGGCCTGGCGGCGTCAAAAGCTCGAGCAACGGCGCAGTGCCAAAGCCGAGCCGGGCAGTTACCAGAATCGTTTCGTGTTACCGGCAGAGACAGTCGAAGAAGAATTCAAGGCCGCCGGCTTCAGGATCCAGGAACGCCTCGATTTCCTGCCGTTCTATGCCATGTGGCGGGTCTATGTATTACGTAAGGGGTAGTGTTTGATGGCTGTAGCCCAGAGCGGGGAGTCACGCTTCGATTATTACTGGCGTCAGCAGGGCGAATGGGTCGAGGAACCCAACCAGCGCCGCGGTGGTGAAAGTGGCGTGCAACGCCTCAACGATGCCGATGGCAAGTTGCTGTATGCCAAGCGCCAGGTCGGGCACATCTACCGCAGCCTGTTGCACCCCTTCGGCAGGCCGACGGTGCTGCGTGAGCTCGACGCGCTGAACAGCTTCGAGCAACTGGGCGTGCGTGTCCCGCGCATCGTATTTTGTGGGGCCGAGCGCGATGCCGACCACCAATGGCGTGCGCTGCTGGTCAGCGAAGCGCTCGATGGTTTCATCGAACTCGATGCCTGGCATGCCCAAGGTGCGCGCGAGCACTACCCGCAAGTGGTACATGAACGCATGCTCAAGGAGTTGGCTGACAACCTGGCCCGCATGCACCTGGGCCACTGGCAGCATGGCTGCCTGTATGGCAAGCACGTATTCGTCAAAGTGATCGGCGAGGGCGAACAGGCCCGTGTTGAAGTGGCATTGCTCGATCTGGAGAAGTGCCGCCGCCGTATCAGCTGCCAGCGCGCGGCGGGCAATGACCTGCGTCAGTTGCGCCGCCATTCGTCGCTCAATGACGCGGAATGGCAATCGTTGCTCTACTTTTACCAGATGGCGTTTGGCAGCGCTGTCAAAGGGTTAGGGCAATGAAACTAGAAATCGCTCGAGCATTGTTTCTGATAGCGGGTCTGGCTGTGACCACCGTGGCGGTAGCGGCGTGGGAAGAGCCACGGCCCAGAGTGTTCAGCAAGGCTGAACAGGCAGAACAATGCGCGTTGCCCAGGGACGTGAAGCAGCAGGTCCAGGCCCAGCCGGACCAGGATTTGCTGTTGCTTCTGTTCGGGCTGCGGCAGGGCTTGCGGCCTGCAGGCTGACCTGCTTTGAGCACAAGAGGCCCCGCTATTGCGGGGCCTTTGCTTTCTGGAGTTGGCCCGCTCAGGCTACGACAGGTTCCGTCGCCGCTGTCTTGTGCGCCAACAGGGTGTAAATGCACGGCAGCACAAACAAGGTAAACAACGTCCCGATCGACATCCCCGTCGCAATCACCGTACCGATGTCAAAGCGGCTCACTGCCCCGGCCCCGGTCGCCAGAATCAGCGGCACCATGCCAAATACCATTGCGGCGGTGGTCATCAGCACCGGGCGTAGACGAATGGCCGCAGCTTCCTCGATCGCCTCCCTTGCGCTCAGCCCTTTTTCCTCACGCAACTGGTTGGCGAACTCGACGATCAGGATACCGTGCTTGCTGATCAGCCCGATCAGCGTCACCAACCCGACCTGGGTATAGATGTTCATGCTGGAAACACCCAGGAATAGCGGCAACAGCGCCCCGCAGATCGACAGCGGTACCGTCACCAGAATCACCAGCGGGTCGCGGAAGCTTTCAAACTGTGCCGCCAGTACCAGGAAGATGATCGCCAACGCCAGGCCGAAGGTCACCCACAGCGCGCTGCCTTCCTGTATGTACTGCCGTGCCGCGCCGGCATAGTCGAAGGAGAACCCTTCCGGCGCCTGCTCGGCAGCAATATCCCGCACTGTCTGCAAGGCTTCGCCGATGCTGACCAAAGGCACGCCCTGGATGATTGCCGAGTTCAGTTGCTGGAACTGGTTGAGCTGGCGTGGACGCGCTCGGTCGCTAAGGGTGATCAGTGTGGACAGTGGCAGCAGTTGGCCCTGGTCGTTCTTGACGTAATAGCTGTTGAGCCAGCCGGCGTTGTCGCGGTAGGGCCGTTCGACCTGGGCGATGACTTTGTAGCTGCGGCCTTCGAGGGTGAAACGGTTGATTTCCCCCTCGCCCAGCAAGGTCGCCAAGGTGCCGCCAAGGACGTCCATGGATACACCCATCTGTGCAGCCTTGGCGCGGTCGATGTCGACTACCACTTCGGGCTTGTCGAACGCCAGGTCGATGTCGAGGAAGGCAAATTTGCCCGATGCCTGGGCGCGTTCCTTGACCCGTTGGGCAACCTCCAGCAGCGCCGGGTAATCACCTGCGGTATTGATGACGAACTGGAACGGCAGGCCTTCGCCGGTCCCCGGCAGTGACGGCAGGTTGAAGCCGAAGATCTGCAGGCCGCTGATGTTGTCGAGTTTGGCCTGTACCAGGGGCAGCAACTCCATTTGCGTGCGGTCGCGCTCGTTCCAGGGCTTGAGCAGGAAACCGCCGATGCCGCTCTGCACACCGTTGAATCCGTTGATCTGGAACGACGAGTAGTATTCGGGGAAGGCCTTGAACAGTGGGGTGAACTGGTCGGTGTAGGCATTGAGGTAGTCGAGGTTGGCTGGTTGTGGCGAGCTGCTGATCATGAAGATGACCCCCTGATCTTCGTTCGGTGCCAGCTCGTTCTGGGTGAACTTGAGCAGCACCGGGATCAGGCACAGGATGATCACGGCGAACACCAGCACCACCGGGCGGCTGTCCAGGGTGGTGTGCAGCAGGCGCTGGTAGCGGCCCTTGATCCGCTCGAACAGCACGTCAAGGCGATGGGCCAGGCCGCTGGCATTCTGCTCACGACGCAATAGCAGGGCACACATCATCGGCGACAGGGTCAGGGCGACGACGCCCGAGATGATCACCGCCCCTGCCAAGGTCAGGGCGAACTCCTTGAACAAGGCGCCGGTGAGCCCGGTCAGGAAGCCGATCGGTGCGTATACCGCGGCCAGGGTGATGGTCATCGACACCACTGGCATGGCGATTTCCCGCGCACCTTCCAGCGCCGCGTCCACCGGTGACTTGCCTTCCTCCATGTGCCGGTGGATGTTTTCCACCACGACGATGGCATCGTCCACCACCAGGCCGATGGCCAGCACCATTGCCAGCAGGGTCAGCAGGTTGAGCGAATAGCCCATCATCTGCATGAAGAACAGCACCCCGATCATCGACAGTGGGATGGTCACTACCGGGATCAGTACCGAGCGCAGCGCGCCGAGGAATAAGAACACCACCACGATGACGATCAGCACCGCTTCGCCAAGGGTCTTGACCACTTCGTCGATCGAGGCCTGGATGAACAGCGTGGCGTCATAGGCAATCGACCCCTTGAGCGCGGACGGCAACTGGCTTTGCAGCTCCGGCATGATGCGGCGTACTTCCTTGATCACCTCCAGCGGGTTGGCGGCCGGGGTGGCCTTGATGCCGATGTAGACCGAAGGCGTGCCATCGAACGAGCTGACCGTGTCGTAATTTTCCGCGCCCATCTCGACCCGTGCCACATCACCGAGCAATACACGGCTGTCGCCGGAGGTCTTGAGCGGCAATGCGGCAAAAGCCTCGGCCGACTTCAGTTCGGTGTTGGCGTTGATGCTGGTGACCACGTATTCGCCCTTCACCTCACCAGCGGCGGCGAGAAAGTTGTAACGGCGTACGGCGCTGGTCACGTCGGTGGCGGCAAGGCCGAACGCTGCCAGTTTGACCGGGTCGATCCAGATGCGCATGGCGAACACCTGGTTGCCGAGGATCTCTGCCTCGGCCATGCCCGGCAAGGTTGCAAGTTTCGGCTGGATGACCCGTGACAGGTAGTCGGTGATCTGCGGGTTGCTCATTTCCTTGCTGTAAAAGCTGATGTACATCAGCGCCGAGGCATCTGCGGCTTCTTTGCTCAGTACCGGGTCTTCTGCGTCTTGCGGCAACTGGTTGCGCACTTCGTTGGCCTTGGCCAGCAACTCGGTGAACAGGCGGTCGCTGTCGGCGCCGATGCGCGCATAGATGGAGATGATCGAGAAGTTCTGCCGGCTCACCGAGGTCATGTAGTCGATGCCTTCGGCGCTGGCCAGGCTCTGCTGCAGCGGTTGGGTGATGTAGCCCTGAATGGTTTCTGCGTTGGCGCCGGGGTAGGCCGTGGTCACCGTGATCAGGGCGTTTTCCATCTGCGGGTACTGGCGGATCTGCAGCTTGTTCCAGGCCTGGAAACCCAGCAGCAGGATCAGCAGGCTGACCACGCTGGCCAGCACCGGGCGGCGGATGAACGGGTCGGTGAACGCCATGCCTGCCTCCTTATCAGTCCGCGCGTGGGGCGCCTTGTTCGGGTTCGAGCGCTGCGTCCTGGCCGATGCGGATCGCCGCGCCAGGGCTCAGCTTGAGCTGGCCGGCGGTGACCACCTGTTCGCCCGCTGCGAGCCCTTTGCTGACCACCACCACGCCGTCGCGCCGCTCGCCGGTCTGCACGCTGCGCTGTTCGGCGCTAAGCTGCGGCCGGCCACTGTCGTCCCGCTCGGGATTACCGTCCTTGTCTTTCTTCGGCGTGGCGACATACACGGAATTGCCATACAGCGTGTAGGTGATGGCGCTTTCGGGCACTACCACCTGTGGGCGCGGGTCAGGCAGCAGCACCAGCAGGTTGGCGAACATGCCCGGCAGCAGCTTGCCATCCGGGTTGGCCATTGTCGCGCGCACCAGCAGGTTGCGCGTGCTCTCTTCAACCTTGGGGTTGATGGCGCTGAGGCTGGCAGGGAAAGTCTGGCCAGGGTAGGCCGCCACCTGCACCTGTACCTGCTGGCCGAGGCTCAGCTGTGGCAGTGCCTGCTCCGGTACATTGAAGTCGACGTAAAGGCTGGAGAGGTCCTGCAGGGTAGCGATCACAGAGCCGGCCGCCAGGTAGTCACCCACATCCACCTGGCGGATGCCGATCGTACCGCTGAACGGGGCACTGATGCTCTTCTTGGTTTTTGCGGCCTTGAGCTGGTCGACAACCGCCTGGTTGCGCCGGTATTGGGCAGTGAGGCGATCATATTCGCCGCGGGAGATGGCCGAATCACCCACCAGCTGGCTGCCGCGGCCGAAGTCCACTTTGGCCAACCCCAGGTCGGCCTGGGCAGTCCCCAGCAGGGCGGTTTCCTGATCGTCATTGAGCTTGAGCAGCAGTTGCCCGGCCTTGACCTTCTGACCGGAGTCGAAGTGCAGGGATTGAACGATGCCTTCCACCTCCAGGCTCAGCTCGACACCCTGCAGGGCCTTGAGGCTGCCGACGGCGGGCAGGCGCTGCTGCCACTCGCGCTGCTCGGCCATGGCCACCGCCACGGTGATGGGAGGCTTGGGGGCAGTGAACACCTGGATCTGCCGGTAGATCGAGAAGGCCTTGTAGCCCCCCAGGGCCAGCACGATCAGCAGAACGACGGCCAACATGATGAGCATGCGGCGGCGCAGCATAAGTCCGGTTCCTTGGATGCGAGGTTGTTATTGGTTTTGACACGACAACGGGCGGTCCTGCCCACGTGCGGATGGGGGAAGTATTGACTGTTTTTCGATTGAGGGGAAATGGATTGCGCCCCCGTAGGGGCGCGCAGGCCTGATCAGGCCAGGTGCAGGTGGTTGTCCCAGAAACCGGAAGGCAAATCCATCGGCTGGCCGATCAATTCCTGCTTGCGGCAATCATAGAACCGGCAACGCCCTTGCCCGGACGTCACGACAAAACCATCCTTCACCGCGCCCACCCCGGCACAGTCCGGCATCGGCGCATCCAGCCTGACTGCGCCACTGTCCAGGTCCCAGACGAACAGGCGGTTGGCCCGCGGCGCCGTCAGTGCCACCAGGCGCAGGTCGCTGTGGATGGCGACGCTGGCAGTGTACTGGGCCATGGCTTGCAGCTGGCGCTCTGGCACCGGGAAGGCCTTGAACGGCTCGCCTGGGCGCTTGATTGCCAGCAGCTCGGCGGTTTCATCGGCATCGCCCATGAACTGCTGGCAGGCGGCGATGGTGCCATCGCTGCCCACTGCCAGGTGGCGCACGCTGTTCATTTGCTGGGCCAGGGTTTCCTTGCTCAGCAACGTGCCGTCGCGCTGCATCAGTACCAGGCTCGGCTCCATGGCATAGAGGTTCATCTCGACCCGGCTTTCGGCCTCGGTGCGGATACCGCCATTGGCCACGACCAGAGTCTCGCCATCGGGCAGCCATGCCACTTCATGCGGGCCGATGCCGTGGGTGGGGATCTCGCCGGTGTGAACCAGGCGTTCACCCTCGAAGCGGTACACACCCAGTACGCCACGCCCTGGATCGGTGGTGTCGTTCTCGGTGGCATACAGCCATTCGCCGCCTTTATGAATCACGGCGTGGCCGTAAAAGTGCCGGTCAGGCTGCGACGAGACGGTCTGCAACAAGCGCCCGTCGCGCAGGTCGATCAGGTAGCTTTCGGTACCGGGACGGCGTGCGACGAACAGGGCGATCGGCAGCTCTGGATGGTTGATGATGGCATGGCAACGCTGGGCCACCTGGGTGCTGAACACCCGGGTGCCGTCCAGGCGGAACCCGACGGCATAGTGCTTGCTGTCGCCATCGTCACGCGCCGACAGCAGCAAAGGATCGCTGCCTTTGTTGCGCATCAGGCTCCAGCCCCCCAAGGTCAGGGCGCTGAGCAGAACGCTACCGATTTTGAGTGCCTGGCGTCGCAGCATGATCAGTCACCGTCGTTGGCATTGAAGCCCAGCTGGATGTTCAACGCCTTGGCCAGTTCGCCTTCGTGTAGGCGGTGAACGACGTTGAGGCTGTCGTAGATCTGGTTGAGGCGCTGCATGCCATCTTCGTCAGCCAGCAACTCGCCCAAGGTCTTCTGGTTATCGGTCAGCAGTTTGACCGAGGTGGCGTAGGCGTCGTCGATCTTTTGCGCCAGGGCTTTCTGGTCGCTGCCCAGCAAGCCGCGCAGGCCTTGGTTGTCGACCCCGACCCAGACCGCCTGGGCGGCCTTGAGGCTGGCTTCCAGGCTTTTCAGCGAGGCGTGGCTGCGCCAGGCTTCGGCCTGCAGTGGCTGCGCAATGCCTTTGCTCTGGCGGCCCATCGGTGCGCCGAGCTTCTTTTTCAGGGTGTCCAGCGCAGTCACCTGCGCACGCAGCAGGTCGGCGATCGCCTCGTGCGAGTCGGCATAGCGCTGGTTGGGGAACTTGGTCATCTGCGAGAGCATGCCGTCGGTGCTGTTCCAGCCTTTGAGGATCTCTTCAGCCAAGGCCTTCTGGTGCTCACCGATGGCGACCAGCAGCGGGCAGTAGCGGGCTTTCTGTTCGGCGGTGGCGACATCCGGCTTGCTGTCGAACAGGATGTATTCGTAGGCCGACAGGCCGCGCACCACGACGCTGGACTTGCCCAGGGTCTGGGCGTCGATCGGCTTGTCGCCATTGACCAGTTGCTCGACCTGGCGACCGACCAGGTTCTTCTTGTCGGGCCAGAACTGCACCTGCCAGGCGCGGTTGCCCTCGGCCAGCGGGCCGACCAGCAATGGCTGCAGCTCGGCCCAGGCTTTTTGCGCGTTGAGGAAATCGGCGCGAGCGCTGTCCAGGCTCTCTTTGCCTTCGCAGTAGGCCAAGGCACTGGCGGCCAGCTGGCGGTCGGCTTCGACCCAGCGGCTGTAGGTGGGCAGGATCACCTGCTTGGCGATGGCGGCGGAGGTCACGGCCTGCGGGTCTTGCGGTGAACAGGCACCGAGGGCGAGTGCGGCGAGGCTGGTGAACAACAGTTTGGGTCGGAACATGCCCGGCTCCTTGCGCTTTTAAAGTGAGTTCAGGAAAGCCAGCAGCGCAGCGCGCTGCTCGGCATTGAAAGTCAGAACATGGTCGCGCGCTGCCTGCGCTTCGCCGCCGTGCCAGAGCACGGCCTCGAGCAGGTTGCGGGCGCGGCCGTCATGCAGGTACTGGGTGTGGCCACTGACCGCTGGACTCAGGCCGATGCCCCACAGCGGCGGGGTTCGCCAGTCTTGGCCGTTGGCGGCAAATTCGGTGCGATCGTCGGCAAGGCCCGGGCCCATGTCGTGCAGCAGCAGGTCGCTGTAGGGGCGGATCACTTGCCCGGCCAGCTCTGGCTCGGGGGCGTCGGCGGCAGTGGTGAACTGCGGGGTGTGGCAACCCTGGCAGCCGGCCTGATAGAACAGGTTCTTGCCGGCCAGCACTTGCGGGGCGCCGACATCGCGCCGGGCTGGCACGCCCAGGTTGCGGGTGTAAAAGGTGACCAGGCGCAGGATGTTGTCGCTGACTTCCTTTTCGCCGTCGGTGCCGTCGCCATTGGGGGCTGCAAGGCAATCGCGCTGCGCCGGGGTGCAGTCGTCCCGGGGCTGCAGGCTGCTGGTCAAACCCATGTCACCGGCAAAGGCGTGCACGTTCTGCTGGTTGACGTTCGGTTGCCCGGCCTTCCAGCCAAAGCGACCGACCACGGTCTTGCTCTGGGCGTCGTCCCAAACCCGGTTGGCCCGGCCGCGAATACCGTCGCGGTTGCGATCGTCGGGGTCTTCGTTGGCCAGAACCTGAGCTTCGGGGATGGCTTCGAGCAGACCCAGGCCAATCATGGGCGGTGCCACCCGTGCAGAGAAGCGGGTGTCAGGGTGCATCGGCCCATAGCCGAGCTGGGTGATTTGCAGGGTAGGGCGACGCAGTTCGACCTGATGGCCGTCGTTGAAGCTGACGGTCTGGTTGTCGTAAGTCACGCGCACCTTGCCTTCCGGGGCCACACCAGGGTTGGCCATGTCCTGCAACTGGGTGCCATAGACAGGCTCCGGGACCACGCCCAGGCGCTCGATTTCTTTTGCCAGGTAAGGCTGGTCGGGGATCGACAGGCGCACCAGCATCGACACCGCGTTGCTGTCGCCAGGCTCTGGCGGATGGCCACGGCCGTCGCGTACGTGGCAGTTCTGACAGGCGTTGGTGTTGAACAGTGGGCCCAGGCCATCGCGTGCAGTGGTGGTGGACGGGGCGATCACCCAGGGGTTGCGGAAAAAGCTGTTGCCTACGGCAAAGTCCAGGCGGCGCTCGGGCGACAGGTTGGCCGAGGGCAGGGAAAAGGCATTGCGGTCGTTGCGCTGGACAGTCGCCTGGCCACCGGACAGCGCTTCGCCAGGCTCTGCCTGAGTGAAACGCGGGGCGTCGTCACAGGCGGCAAGGGCGAGGGCCAGCAGCGGAGGGGAGAGTCGGGACAGCGACAAGGACATGCAAAATCCTGGGCGTAGGCGAAAAACCGGCGTGCAAGCTTAGCAGGCTGAGAATGTTTGAATAAGAGGAATTTGCAATTGCTGGATGAAACTGCTGTCAGTTTTGGCCCTGCCGCAGGCAAGCCAGCCCTCACAGATACCGCGCAGAACTCAAAAACTGCGCGGCCCCGGTGGGAGCAGGCTTGCCGGCGACGGGCTGCGTAGCAGCCTACTAACGCTAACTGACTGGCGTTAGCCTTTTTTGCCTGCCAATGCCGAATCAGAACTCGTGATCGGCAGTGTCCGGGTTCAGGTTGGCAATGCCCAGCTTGCCCGCAGCCTGCTCGATCGCACCGGTCTGCTTGACCAGGGAGGCAATGGCATCGCGTACGACCTGGTTGCCGGCAGCGTTGTCGGCTGCGATCAGTTGGTCGTAATGCTCGCCTTTGAGCGCGTGGTCGACAATGACCTGAAGCTTCGCCTCGGTCGCTTCCAGGTCGGCCTTGAGGGTAGCGTCGGCAGCCGGGTCGGCCTTGGCCACCAGCGACGACAGGCTTGGGCCGGTCAGCTTGGTACCGTCGGCGCGGGTGTACTCACCCAGGTAGACGTTGCGGATGCCTTTGGCGTCGTAGAAGTGCGAGTAGTGGGTGTTGTCGCTGAAACAGTCCTGTTCGTCTTCCGGCGAATTGGCTTCCAGCGAGACCTTCATGCGCTCGCCAGCCAGTTCGCCCAGCGACAGGCTGCCCATGCCGAACAGCATCTTGCGCAGGCCGTCGGTGGCAGGCTCGGCTTCCAGCGTGGCGCGGTAGTTGTCGGCGACGTTCGGGGCCCAGTTGCCGACCATTTCTTCGAGGTCCTTGACCAGCAGCTCGGTGACCGACTTCAGGTAGGCGCGGCGACGCTCGTTGTGGCCGCCGGTGGCGCCTTTACCTTCGAGGTAGTCCGAAGCAGGGCGGTTGCCTGCGCCCGGGCCGGTACCGTTGAGGTCCTGGCCCCAGAGCAGGAATTCGATGGCGTGGTAACCAGTGGCGACGTTGGCTTCGGAGCCGCCCAGTTCGTTCAGGCTGGCCAGTTTCTCAGGGGTGATGTCCTTGACATCGACCTTCTCCTCACCGACCTGGATTTCGGTGTTGGCAATGATGTTCGAGCTGGCAGCCGGGTTGCCCAGCGCATGTTCGTAGCTCTTGTCGACGTAGTCGATCAGGCCTTCGTCAAGCGGCCAGGCGTTCACCTGGCCTTCCCAGTCGTCGATGATCGTGTTGCCGAAGCGGAAGGCTTCGCTCTGCAGGTACGGTACGCGCGCTGCAGCCCAGGCTTCTTTGGCAGCTTTGAGGGTGTCGTCGTTGGGGTTGGCGAGGAATGCATCGATGGCTGTTTGCAGGGACTTGGCCGTGCTCAGCGAGTCGCTGTAAACGGCGTAGACCATCTCGGTGTAATGCTTGACCACGGCCTTGCCGGCCGCTTCGTCGACAGCAGCCGGTGCTGCGGCGGCGGTGCTCGCGGCGGCAGGTGCCGCAGCTTGCGGGGCGGCGGCCTTCTCGTCCTTGCTTTCACCGCAACCGGCGAGAGCGATGGCGATGGCCAGCAGACTGGCGGAGGCCAGAGGCATACGAATCATTGTTGGTTTCCCTGCGTCGTGTGGTTGGACAGTGCGCCGTGGCACGTAAAACTACAACATCATGCGAAAGATTTGCATTTGCTGTAAAGGGGTGGGGCGCAATTATGTAAATGCCGGTTAAGGCCTGGAACCAACAGGGGCAGGGGTTATAACGCAGAAACCTGATTGCGCTGGGCCTGGCGCAGGAAACTGGTCAGCTCGCGCGCTGACAGTGGCTTGCTGTAGTGATAGCCCTGACCTTCGTGGCAGCCTTGGGCGATGATGTAGGCTTCCTGCTCGGACGTCTCCACGCCCTCGGCGATCACCTGCATGCCCAGGCTTTTGCCCAACTGGATGATTGCCCGAACGATGGTGGCATCGTCATCGTCGTCCAGCAGGTCCTGGACGAAGCTCTTGTCGATCTTGATCTTGTCCAGTGGCAGCGACTTGAGGTAGCTGAGCGACGAGTAACCGGTGCCGAAGTCGTCGATGGCGATCATCGCACCGGAGCGGCGCAGGCTGAGCAGGTGCTGGGCGGCGGTGCTGATGTCTTCCATCAGGCCGGTCTCGGTCACTTCCAGTTCCAGGCTGCGCGGTGGCAGACGGTAAGCCTGCAGCAGATTGTTGACCACGCGCGGAAGTTCGTTGTGATGCAGTTGCACGGTGGACAGGTTGACTGCCATGCGCAGTTCGCTGAAGCCCAGATCGTGCCATTCGCGCAGTTGCCTGCAGGCCTGGTCGAGTACCCACTCGCCGATGGTGATGATGTTGCCGTTCTGTTCGGCCAGCGGGATGAACTGGTCCGGCGGGACCATGCCAAGTTCAGGATGCTGCCAGCGCAGCAAGGCTTCGACGCCGACCACGCGGTGATCGCGGTAGCTGATCTGCGGCTGGTAGACAAGGAACAACTGGTTGCGCGACAGCGCCTCGCGCAGGTCCTTTTCCAATTCACGGCGTCGACGCATCTCGCTGTCGACGCTGGCGATGTAGAACTGGTAGCGGTTGCGCGAGCGGGCCTTGGCCAAGGTCATGGTCTGCTCGGCCTTTTGCAGCAGCTTCTCGGTGCTGTCGCCGTCTTCGGGGAACAGGGTGATGCCGATGGTGGCGCGCAGGCGAATCTGCTGGTGATCCAGGTCGAACGGTGCTTCCAGGTCATCGAGGATGCTCTGCGCCAGTTCTGCGGCCTCGTAGGGCTGTTCGATAGTGGCCTGCACCAGGGCGAACTGGTCGCCACCCAGGCGTGCCAGCGCCCCCAGGCGGCCACTGTGGGCGCGCAGGCGGTCCGCCAGGGCGAGCAGCAACTGGTCGCCGACCTGATAGCTGAACTGCTCGTTTATGCCTTTGAAGTCGTCCAGGCCCACGCACAGTACGGCGACGCGATGCTGCAGGCGGGCGCCGTCTATAAGGATCTTGTCGAGCTGTGCCTGTAGCTGCTGGCGGTTCGGCAGGCCGGTCAGGAAGTCGTATTGGGCCATGCGTTGCAGGCTGTTTTCGGCTTCGTGGCGCAGATGGGTATTGCGCTCGATCGAGGCCAGCAGCTGGTTGGCGGTGTTGACCCAGATGCCCAGTTCGTTTTTTTCATGGCCTTTGAGCAGCGGAATCTGGTGCTGGCTGGGGCGGTCAGGGTTGATCTGGGTGAGGTGCTCGATGATTTTCGACAGCGGTTTGGTCAGCAGCCAGTGGTAGACCAGGTACAGCACCAGGCCCATGGCCAGGGCGCGCAGCACGCCGGAAATGAAGATGATGATGGCGTTGAGCAGGAAGCCTTCACCGTAGGCGGCAGTGTCCAGGGTGATACTCAGGTCACCGTAGTACTCGCTGTAGGGGCCGCGGCCGACCAACTGAGTGGTGTAGGTGCGTTCCTGGCCAAGGAGCAGGTCGGTCAACCAGCGTACGGGAGAGTCCTGCAGCGGGCGGGACTTTTCGGCGAGCATGGTTTCATTGGGGTGGCCGATGGAAGCCTGGCGTACAGACTCGTCCTGGAACAGGCCTTCCATGACCTGCATGCCCATTTCCCGATCAAGGCTGTAGACCGCCTGGGTCGAGGGATCGCGAAACATGTCGAGGATGCGCTGGGCGTCGCTGTCGACGGTCTGACGGGTCTTGTAGGTGTCATAGACGATCTGCGCGCAGCTAAGAACGACACCGACCGCCAGCGCCGAAAGGAGCACGACCCTGAGCAACTTGACCGATAAGCTGTTCCGCAATTCCAGCTTCAATGGGGGTTTCCTTAATCCATGCGAATGACATCATTTTGCCATTAACCTTGGCGATACACTATCGGCCGGTGGAGCTGCCCTGAGCAGTGTATCGGTTGCCTGACCCTGCAACTTGAGTGCGCTGTAGCGAACTTTCAGACGTTTGATGTTAGCGCGCTCTGCGGGGGGAGCAAGAGCCGCCGGGAAAACTGTTCGTTGGGAGCCTGTGATGCCGGCACCGGCCATAAAAAAACCCGGCGCATGGCCGGGTTTTCAGTTCAAGGCGCAAGATCAGGCCTTGAAGGTCTTGCCTTCGAACTGCTCGGCAACGAAGGCCCAGTTGACCAGGTTCCAGAATGCTTCTACGTACTTCGGACGCAGGTTGCGGTAGTCGATGTAGTAGGCGTGTTCCCAGACGTCGCAGGTCAGCAGCGGGGTGTCGCCGCTGGTCAGCGGGCAGCCGGCACCGATGGTGCTGGCCAGGGCCAGGGAGCCGTCGGCCTTCTTGACCAGCCAGCCCCAGCCGGAACCGAAGGTGCCAACCGAAGTCTTGGTGAACTCTTCCTTGAACTTGTCGAAGGAACCGAATGCGGCGTTGATGGCTTCAGCCAGCGCACCGGTAGGCTGGCCACCACCGTTTGGCGACAGGCAGTTCCAGTAGAAGGTGTGGTTCCAGACTTGAGCGGCGTTGTTGAAGATGCCGCCCGAAGAGCTCTTGACGATCTCTTCCAGGGTCTTGCCTTCGAATTCGGTGCCTGGGACCAGGTTGTTCAGGTTCACGACGTAGGTGTTGTGGTGCTTGTCGTGGTGATACTCCAGGGTTTCCTTGGAGATGTGCGGCTGCAGGGCATCGTGGGCGTACGGCAGCGGCGGCAATTCAAAAGCCATGGTGGATCTCCTGATTCAGGTCTAGTTCGCGGTTTGCGCAAGGCCGATCACGGGCGGCCCTATGTGCGTCGGCGAGTTTGTACTCTTTGCGACGCAAGGGCTGGATCATAGCACCAGCCCCGCCGCATAACCACGCAACAAAGATAGGGAATAGAGGTTCCAGAGCGGTTGCCTGCCGCCGACGGGTGGCGCTCCGTTGCAAGCTTGCAGCTTGCAGCTTGCAGCTTGCAGCTCAAGCAAAGATCAGCTGCGCCGCCACGGCGAACATCATCACGGCCACCATCAGGTCGAGCATCCGCCAGGTGGCCGGGCGGGCCAGCCAGGGCGCCAGCCATGCAGCACCGATCGCCAAAGTCGAGAACCATAGCAGCGAAGCGCTGGCGGCCCCTGCCACATAGGCGCCCGGCACGGTCTGCTGTGCGCCCAGCGAGCCGATCAGCAACACGGTGTCCAGGTACACATGCGGGTTCAGGAGGGTAACGGCCAGTGCACTGAGCAGCACCGCACGCCGCGAGCGCATGCCTTGGCCTTGCTGATGCTGCAGGCTCTGTTTGGAGCATGCACTGCGCAGGGCCTTGGCGCCGTACCAGAGCAGAAACACCGCGCCACCCCAGCGTGCAATCGCCAGCAGCGTCGGATTATGCGCCAGCACCGTGGCCAGGCCGAATACACCGGCGGCTACCAGCAGGGCGTCGCAGACGATGCACAGTGCTGCCACCGGCAGGTGATGTTCACGGCGCAGGCTCTGCGCCAGGACGAAGGCGTTCTGTGCGCCAATGGCCATGATCAGGCCGAAGGCCACCAGCATGCCGTTCAGATAGCTTTGCCACATGGCAGATACTCCAGAGAAGATGCTGGCTATTGTGCGGATCCCCCCTGTATAAGAAAAACAAATAGTGCTGATCCGTCATTAGGAAAATCGATGTTCGACTACAAGCTGCTTGCCGCGCTCGCGGCGGTGATCGAGCAAGGTGGTTTCGAACGTGCAGCGCAGGTGCTGGGGCTGTCGCAATCGGCTATCTCACAGCGCATCAAGCTGCTCGAGGCGCGGGTTGGTCAGCCGGTGCTGGTGCGCGCCGCGCCACCGAGCCCGACCGAGGTCGGGCGACAGTTGCTCAACCATGTGCAGCAGGTGCGGCTGCTCGAACGTGACCTGCAGCGCCAGGTACCGGCACTCGATGAAGAGGGCATGCCAGAGCGTCTGCGCATTGCGCTCAACGCTGATAGCCTGGCGACCTGGTGGGCAGCTGCGGTGGGTTCGTTTTGCGCCGAGCAGCAGGTACTCACCGACCTTGTGGTGGAAGACCAGGAGGTTGGCCTGAAGCGCATGCGTGCCGGGGAGGTGGCGGCCTGCCTGTGCGGCAGTGAGCGGCCGGTGGCCGGCGCCCGCAGCATGCCGCTGGGTGCCATGCGCTACCGGGCGCTGGCCAGCCCGGCATTCATGGCGCGCTATTTCCCAATGGGTTTCGAGGCCCGGCGCCTGGCCCGCACGCCGGCGATCGTGTACGGCCCGGACGATTTTCTGCAGCACCGATACCTCGCTTCTCTCGGTATCGAAGATGGCTTCCTGCACCACCTTTGCCCGTCGTCCGAAGGCTTCCTGCGCATGACCGAAGCTGGCCTGGGCTGGGGCCTGGTGCCTGAGTTGCAGGCCCGTGAGCAGTTGAGTAGTGGGCGACTGGTGGAAATTTGTGCCGATACCCCCATCGATGTGCCGCTGTACTGGCATCATTGGCGTAACGGCGGGCAACTGCTCGCGCAACTGACCGAACACCTGCGGCACACGGCACAGCATTGGCTGGTGCCCTTGTAGTGGCGGCTGGCGTCTGTTGCATCTGAAATCTGAGGCGGAGTGTTACATGCGAATTCTGGTCACTGGCGCGAGCGGCTTCATCGGCGGGCGCTTTGCGCGCTTCGCCCTGGAGCAAGGCCTGGATGTGCGGGTCAGCGGCCGGCGCGCCGAGGGCGTCGAGCACCTGGTCAAGCGCGGTGCGCAGTTCATCCCCGGCGACCTCGGTGACGCCGAACTGGCCCGGCGCCTGTGCCAGGGCGTCGAGGCGGTGGTGCATTGCGCGGGGGCGGTGGGCACCTGGGGGCGCTATCAGGATTTTTACCAGGGCAATGTGGTGGTCACCGAGAACGTGGTCGAGGGCTGCTTGAAGGAGCATGTCCGTCGCCTGGTACACCTGTCGTCGCCGTCGATCTACTTCAATGGCCGTTCGCGCCTGGATATCCGCGAGGACCAGGTACCGCGCCGCTTTCACCATCATTACGCGCAGACCAAATACCTTGCTGAACAAAAGGTCTTCGGCGCCCAGGAGTTTGGGCTCGAAGTTCTGGCCCTGCGCCCGCGCTTTGTAACCGGAGCCGGTGATGCCAGTATTTTCCCGCGGCTGATGCAGATGCAGCGCAAGGGCCGTGTGGCGATCATCGGCAACGGCCTGAACAAAGTCGATTTCACCAGCGTGCACAATCTCAATGAGGCACTGCTTGGCGCGCTGTTCGCCGATGATCGCGCGTTAGGGCAGGCCTACAACATCAGTAATGGTCAACCGTTGCCATTGTGGGATGTGGTCAATTACGTGATGCGCCAGATGCAGTTGCCCCAGGTGACCCGTTATCGCGCCTACGGCATGGCCTACAGCATGGCGGCGCTGAACGAGGCCGCTTGCATGCTCTGGCCCGGGCGACCCCAGCCCACCCTCACGCGCCTGGGGATGCAAGTGATGAGCCGCGATTTCACCCTGGATATCAGCCGCGCCCGGCAGTACCTGGACTATCAGCCCAAGGTCAGCCTGTGGACGGCGCTGGATGAATTTTGCGCGTGGTGGAAGCACCAGCCCCTTGGC
The DNA here is from genome assembly GCF_015751845.1 of Pseudomonas sp. M2. Classification (NCBI taxonomy): domain Bacteria; kingdom Pseudomonadati; phylum Pseudomonadota; class Gammaproteobacteria; order Pseudomonadales; family Pseudomonadaceae; genus Pseudomonas; species Pseudomonas sp. M2. The sequence continues at coordinate 1,356,611 of NZ_JADOUD010000001.1, read as the reverse complement.
CAGTGAACCAGGCGCCAGGATGATGGTCATCAGTGCGCCGCGTGAGCGGTTTATACTCATGTCTCTTTGCTACTACCGCGGTTGAAACTATCCATGCGTAACGATGCCCACGACGATTTTGATGATGTGCCAACCCTGCGTGCCGGCACCCCGGATGACGACGAACTGTTGCCGGCGCGTGTGTCGCGCAACCGCCAGAAGGCCACCAGACCCGCCAGTACCGGCCCACTGTGGGCGTTGCTGGGGGCTTCGTTCATCGCGCTGGCCGGGCTCGGCTGGTGGAGCTTTCAGCAGATCTCGCTGATGGAGCAGCAACTGGTGGCCACTCAGGAAAGCTTTGCGCGCATCAGCGAGGAAGCGGCGGGGCGCTTGCAGGCGATCAGTGGCAAGGTCGCTGCCACCGAGAGCTCTACCAGCACCGGCAGTGAGGCGCTCAAGCTGCAGATCCGCCAACTGCAGGCCAGCCTGGCCGAGCAGGGCAAGCAACAGCAGGGGGTGGCCGGGCAGACGGGTGACCTGGGCAAGCGTCTGGAGCAGGTGCTGGCCGATACCCGCGAGCAGCAAAAGGCGGTAACTGAGCTGCAAACCCAGTTACAGGCGCAGTTGAAGGCGGTGAATGCCGAGCTGGCGGCGTTGAAGTCAGGCCAGGTGGATGGCGGCAAGCTCGATGGGCAGCTCAAGAGCCTTAGCGAGGAGGTGGCCGCACTGAAGAAGCAGGGCAACCCGAAAGCGGCGATCGAGAGCCTGGAGCAGGACGTGCTGGTATTGAAGAGCCAGGTGGACAATCGCCCGGCTGCGGCGCCAGCAAGTGGCGCTTCGGTGCAGGAGTTCGATGCGTTTCGTGGGCAGACCACGCGTAACTTCAACACCTTGCAGAGCCAGATTCAGAATTTGCAGCAGCAGATCAATGCTCGGCCTTAGGGCCTTAGGGCCTTAGGGGAGGGCTTCGCCCTCCTTTCGCGACACAAGGCCGCTCCTACACGAAATTGAGCGGTCGACTGTCGGGGCGGCCTTGTGTCGCGAAGGGCCGCAAAGCGGCCCCGGCGATCTGACTTACAGCCGCGGGTAATCGATGTACCCCACCGGCCCTTTTGCATAGAAGGTCTCCGGGTGCGCCTGGTTCAGCGGCGCATCGGCTGCCAGCCGTGCCGGCAGGTCCGGGTTGGCAATGAACGGCACGCCAAATGCCACCGCATCCGCCTTGCCACTGGCCAACGCGGCATTGGCACTGGCCTTGTCGAACCGCTCGTTGACGATGTAAGGGCCACCGAACGCTGCTTTGATCAGCGGGCCGATACTGTCATCGGCTTCTTTCTCCCGAGAGCAGATGAAGGCGATACCCCGCTTGCCCAGTTCCCGCGCTACATAGGTGAAGGTCTCGGCGCGGTCGGCATCACCCATGTCATGGGAGTCTGCGCGCGGTGCAAGGTGCACGCCGACACGGCCTGCGCCCCACACGCCGATGGCGGCGTCTGTCACCTCCAGCAGCAGGCGGGCACGGTTTTCCAGTGAACCACCGTAGCGGTCGGTGCGCTGGTTGGTGCTGCTCTGCAGGAACTGGTCGAGCAGATAGCCGTTGGCACCGTGAATTTCCACGCCATCGAAACCGGCAGCCTTGGCGTTCTCTGCGCCACTGCGGTAAGCCTCGACGATGTCGGCGATTTCTTCGCTTTCCAAGGCCCGTGGGGTCGGGTATTCGGTGATCGGGCGCACCAGGCTGACATGGCCCTTGGGCTGGATGGCGCTGGGAGCCACCGGCAGTTCACCGTTCAAATAGCTGGGGTGGGAAATGCGGCCAACATGCCACAACTGCAGGAATATACGACCGCCCGCGCCGTGCACGGCCTTGGTCACGTTGTTCCAGCCGCGTACCTGCTGGTCGTTCCAGATGCCTGGCGTATCAGGGTAGCCGACGCCCATGGCAGAGACCGAGGTCGCTTCACTGAGGATCAGCCCGGCGCTGGCGCGCTGCACGTAGTACTCGGCCATCAGCGCGTTGGGCACCCGGCCTTCGTCGGCGCGGCAGCGGGTGAGCGGCGCCATGATGATGCGGTTGGGCAGTTGCACATCGCCCAGTGTGATCGGATCGAAAAGCGTGGTCATAACGGGTTACCTACCTTGTCAAAGCGCTTGGCGCAGTTGTTCGAGGAACGCCTGGATGGTGGCTTCGTCGCGTTTGAAAAAATGCCACTGGCCGATCTTCTGGCTGCTGATCAGGCCTGCGCGCTGCAACGTTGCCAGGTGGGCAGAAACGGTCGACTGCGACAGGCCGCAGCGTTGATCGATCTGGCCGGCACAGACACCGTGCTCGGTGCTGTGGTGCTGGGCGGGAAAGTGCGCTGCCGGGTCTTTCAGCCAGTTGAGGATTTCTCGCCGGACCGGGTGGGCCAGGGCTTTTATTATGTCGTCGAGATCGAGAGGCATGGTGTGGGGCTCGTGGTGTAGCGGTATATCGCGATATGACGAAATATAAATCGGTATTTCGCGATATAGAAATATGAAGTGGTTCTGAGCTGAGCGCGAATCGTTATATCGCGTTATAACGATATACGGATGCGCAGTGCTAAACTGCGCCCATGAATTACCTCGCACACCTGCACCTGGGCGGCCCGGCGCCGCAACAACTGCTTGGCAGCCTGTACGGCGATTTCGTCAAAGGCTCGCTGGAGGGGCGCTTTGCGCCGACGCTGGAGGCTGCCATTCGGCTGCATCGGCACATCGACAGCTACACCGATCAGCACCCGTTGGTATTGGCGGCGCTGGCGCGGTTCCCCCGGGAGCGGCGCCGCTATGCCGGGATCATTGTGGATGTGTTCTTCGACCATTGCCTGGCGCAACACTGGGGCGACTATGCCGAACAGCCGCTGGAGCAGTTCACCGGTGCGTTCTATCGCGTGTTGCTGGCCGAGCCCGAGTTGCCAGGGCGGCTGGCGCGCATTGCGCCCTTGATGGCCGCAGATGACTGGCTGGGGGCGTATGGCGATTTTTCCACCCTGGAGCAGGTCTTCAACGGCATTGGGCGACGCTTGTCCCGGCCTGAAGGCATGATGGGTGTGATGGCGGAGCTTGAGCGGTTGTACGAGCCGTTGCTGGCTGATTTCCGTGAGTTCTATCCGCAGTTGCAGACGTTTGCCGCCGCACAGAGATCTGGCCGATAGCGGTGTACTGCCAATCAGGCATCAAGCAGCACGGGCCTGCCGGCGCGCTGCCACCTCGACTTCGCCAACCCCGAACAACGCCATCTGGATAGCCTGTTGCGCCTGAAATGCCAACGCCGCGCGTTCTTTGTCCACGCTGCTGATCGGCTGCAACAGGTGGATGCACACCTCACCCCGCGGCTCGGCGAACAGCCGCATCAGGTGTGACACGAGGTCATCATCACCGATGAACGGCGCAACCAGGTCAGCCTCGCCGTTGCGCAGGTACTCAATGGCAACAGGCTGCACCGCCACACCCTGATCGATGGCGCCTGCCAGCAAACGCCCATGGAAGGTGCGCAACTGGCGCCCGTCGGTGGTGGTGCCCTCGGGGAAGATCAACAGCGGCCTGGCGTCGCCCAGTTGTGCGCTGATCTGTTCACGCAAGCGCTGGCTATCGCCGCCGCCGCGGCGGATGAACAATGTGCCGGCTTTCTCCGCCAGCCAGCCAGCCACGGGCCAGTGGCGGACTTCGGCCTTGGACAGAAACGACAGCGGCAGCAGCATGCCGAGCAGCGGGATATCGGTCCAGGACACGTGGTTGCTGACCCACAACATCGGCCGTTTGGGCAGTTCACCGATTACCCGCACGTCGAAGGGCAGGGCAGCGACCAGGCGTTTCATGAACAGGCAGGTCCAGCGCTGGCGGCGCTCGATGGAGGCCTTCATGCCCATGCGTTCACCGATGGCGATCACGCTGGCCATGAGCATGCCGAAAAGCAGTACCAGCAACAGCCTTGCGAGGCGGGCGAACACCCGCAGTTTGGGCATCAGACCGCTGCCTTGAAGTGGCGGGCGTAACGTGGGCAGAGGTCATCACGCTTGAGCAGGATGAACACGTCGGCCACCTGGAAGTCCTCATCCCAACAGGGTTCACCGCAGATCTTCGCACCCAGGCGCATGTAGGCCTTCAGCAGCGGCGGCATTTCGGCGATGACGTTGTTCGGCAGGGCCAGGGTGGGCAGCGGGTTCTTTGGCTCCGCACGCAGGTGTTCGTTGCACAGGTAACGCTCACGCAGGCGTTGCATGATGGCATGGGCCTGAACCCCGCCATCCTGCATGGGGATGCTCGCGCAGCCCATCAGGTAGCTGTAGCGGCCTTCATTGAGCACTTCGGCCAGCTCACCCCAGAGCACAGCGATGGTGCCGCCGTTGCGGTAGCCGGGGTCGACGCAGGTGCGGCCCAGTTCGAGGATTGGGCCTTGCAGTTGCAGCAGGCCATGCAGGCTGAATTCTTCTTCGCTGTAGAAGCGCCCCAGGCTGCTGGCGGCCTGATGGTCGAGCAGGCGGGTGGTGGCGACCAGTTCGCCGGTGTTCAGGTCGCGTACACCGATGTGCCGGCAATGTACGTCGTAGTCATCCATGTCCAGGCCCAGTTCAGCGCCCTTGAGCCTGGCCTTGAATTCTGCGCTGAACACTTTGTAGCGCAGGGCCTGTGCTTCCTGCAGGGCCGCGGCGCCGACCAGGCGTTCGGCTTGCAGACGGCGTTCAGTGCTGTTGTCGCCAGAGCGAGCTGTCCGAGTCATTGCGAGTCTCCCTAAGCCAGCCATGAAGGGTTGCGGCCGGTCGGCTTTGTTGTGCAAAGTCAGCCTAGGTAGGCGCGGTGTCACCCCTGTGAACCTTTGGTGATGCTTGCGTGACACCCCCTGACAAGCGAGGAGCGTCCGATGGCCTGGTTGCAACGACTCAACGATCCGTTCCGCCAGCCTATGGCCGGTACTTTGGGTGAGGCATATGCCGCGCAGCTCGAGCGCCTCGGTGGGTGCACGCCGTTCGAGCTGGCGGTGCTGGGTGGGCGCGCCATGGCCACACCCGGCCTGGCGTTTCTCATTGGCTACCAGGCCGCCTTGCGCATGCTGTGGCCTAGCGCCCCGGCCAGTCTCGGCGCGTTATGCGCCACCGAGCGGCGTAGCGTGCGCCCTGCGGACATGCAGACGCGCCTGGAGGGTTTACGCCTGACCGGCAGCAAGGACTTCGTGACCGCCGGGCTTGACGCCGAATGGCTGCTGGTGGCGGCGCGCAGCGAAGGGCAGGGTGAAGCACCGCGCCTGAGCCTGGGAGTGGTTTATCCGGGTGAGCCAGGAGTGACCCTGGAGGCGTTGCCGACCCTGCCTTTGATGCCTGAGGTCGGCCACGGGCGCCTGCAACTGCACCAGGCTGCCTGCGAGTTGTTGGCAGGTGATGGTTGGGATGCGTACGTCAAACCGTTTCGCTCGCTGGAAGATTTGTACGTACTGGCGGCGATGGTTGCCTGGTTGTATGGCGTAGCGCAGGAATGCGACTGGCAACAGGAGCTGCGGTTGCGCCTGATTGCCTTGTTGGCCGGCTGTGCCGAGGCCAGCCGCCAGTGCGCCGACAGTGTTGGCTGCCATTTGTTGTTGGCGGGCTTGTTTGCGCAGTTTCAGGCACTGAAAGGGGCCATCGACAAAGCGCTGTCGGCCGGGCCGGCGCAATGGGCGCAGCTGTGGCAGCGTGATCAGGGGGTGATGGCGCTGGCGACGGCTGCTCGGGAAAAGCGCCTGGCCAAGGCTTGGGAGGCTGCCGGATTGTCATGAACGCCTGCCAGGATCGCCTGATCCGTTGAAAACCCGGGTCGCCTTGCGGCCCCAAGAGGCGTTTATGTTGAGGGCAGGGTTGTTGATCCTGGCGGTGGCGGTCGGTTCGGCCAGGGCAGAGGACTGGCCCCTACCGGATTGGCAGGCCGACATCACGGCCATCGACTGGCAGGCTGTCGACAGCTATGCCTTCCCTGAACGCGACGCCACCAAGCGCCGCGGCATTCGCAGCGACGCCCTGCTGATCATCCGTGACGGCCGTATCCTGCACGAACGGTATGCCGCACCTACCACCGCGAAAACCGCCCACCTGACCTGGTCGGTGAGCAAAAGCGTGCTGGCGACAGTGCTGGGCGTGGCCCAAGGTGAGGGGCGTTTTCAACTGCAGGACCCTGCGGCCCGCTTTTACCCGCCCATGCAGGCACACCCCGACGTGCGTCTGGCCGATCTGTTGCATTGGGCCAGTGGCCTGGCCTGGCAGGAAGACTACGAATACGCACCGCTGAAATCCTCGGTAGTGGCCATGCTCTACACGCGCGGGCGCCATGACATGGCGGCTTATACCGCTTCAAGGCCCGTCGCCGAAAAGCCCGGGCAGCGATTCATTTATTCGAGTGGCGACAGCAATGTCCTGGCCGCCGCATTGCGCGGCATGCTCAAGGGCAGTGCTTACCCTGACTACCCCTGGCAGGCGCTGTTCACCCCTCTGGGCATTCACAGCGCCGTTTGGGAACGCGATGGCAGTGGCACCTTCGTTGGCTCTTCCTACCTCTACCTCAGTGCCCGCGACCTGGCGCGCATCGGCCTGTTGATGCAGCGTGAAGGACGCTGGGGTGGCCGCCAGTTGCTGCCGGCAAGCTGGGTTGCTTTCAACCGTACCCTGTTCAGCCAGGCTACACCGCTGCCCGGCGAAGCCAACCCGGGTGGCCACTGGTGGCTCAACCAGCCACTGCCGGGCAGTGCTTCACCTTGGCCTGACGCGCCGGCAGACACCTATGCCGCCCTCGGCCACTGGGGCCAGGCCCTTTACATACTGCCGACCCACAAGCTGGTCATCGTCCGCTACGCCGACGACCGTGATGGCAGTTACCACCATAACGAACTGCTCAAGCGTGTGCTGGCAGCGCTGGCCAAGGAGGGTGCATGAAGCGCCTGCTGGGGCTGGTGATGGTTGCCTTGTTGGGCTGGGCCTGGCTGGAACGCCAGGCATTGGCGGATTTCCCCGGTATTCTTTCGGCTTATTCGGCCAAGGAATATTGCTCCTGCCGTTTTGTCATGGGCTTGGACCCCGCGTATTGCCGGGGTTATGTCGCGCAGTGGTTGCCGTTGAGCATGCTGGAGGAGGACAGCCAGCAGCGTCTGGTTGTCGCAGCGGGCCTGGGCCAGCGCAATCAGGCGGCATGGCAGGGGGCGCAGGCTGGCTGCCGCTTGCTGCCATGAAGACGGCCGGGTAAGGTTGACGGTCTGGTTTCACGAGATCTGTCATGTTCAAGCTGCCCCGTCTTCTACCCGCACTGTTGCTGGCTCTGTGCCTGCCCGCCCACGCCAATTGGCACCTCGATGGTGAATCCTCACGCCTTTCATTCGTCACCGGCAAGGACGGCGATACGGCCGAGGTCCATCGTTTTCTGGTACTGCATGGCACCGTCGACCGCAAGGGCACAGCCGGGCTGCGTATCGAAATGGACTCGGTGAGCAGTGGTATCCCGTTACGGGACGAGCGCATGCGTGACGACCTGTTCGAGGTCGGCCGCTTTGCCGAAGCGACGGTCAAGGCCCAACTCGACCTGCGGCCGATAAACGACCTGGCCGACGGCGCGCAGGTCGAATTGCGCCTGCCACTGACCGTTACGCTGCATGGCCAGTCGCACAGCTACAACGCCTTGTTGCTGGCAACCCGCCTCGATGCGCGGCGCTTCCAGGTGGTGACCCTCGAACCGTTGATACTGCACGCCCACGACTTCGGCCTGCTGCCCGGCCTGGAAACCTTGCGCAAGTTCGCCAAGCTCAAATCCATCAACCCGACGGTACCGGTCAATGCGGTGCTGATTTTCAACGCCCGCTGACATGCCGGGGCCGGTCTTTCCCTGGCGCGATGGCAACCAGTTCGAACTGCTGATCGACGGCCCCGAATTCTTTCCACGCATGCTCCAGGCGATCGAGGGTGCTCAAGCCCAGGTCGATCTTGAGCTGTACCTGGTCGAGGCTGGTGCCTGCGCCGAGGCGGTGGTCCAGGCACTGGAGCAGGCGGCCCGGCGCGGTGTACGCGTGCGTTGCCTGTTCGACGACTACGGCTCGTTGGCTTTCAATGCTGTTTTGCGCCAACGCCTGCTGGATGCCGGTGTGTACCTGCGCTGGTACAACCGCCTGCGCTGGCGCCGCGGCGTGCGCAACCTGTATCGCGACCATCGCAAGTTGCTGCTGGTTGACGAGCGCTTGGCGGTGGTCGGTGGTACCGGTGTCACCGATGAGTTCTGGACGCCGGGTGAAGCGACCAGCGAGTGGCATGAGGTGATGGTGCAGATGCGCGGCCCGGTGGTCAGTGATTGGCAGCTACTGTTCAACCGCCAGTGGCAGGCCAACAACCGCCGTACGGCCTGGCGCCCCGCTGAAGGCTTCGGCCTGCCGCGCCTGCCCAAGGTGCCGGTGCAGGGCCAGGGCATGGGCCGGGTGGCCTATGCCGACGCCCGCCAGCACCGTGACATCCTGCATTCGCTGGTGCGTGCGCTCAACAGCGGTAAACAGCGGGTCTGGCTGGCCACACCTTACTTTTTGCCTACCTGGAGCGTGCGCCGCTCGCTGCGCCGGGCGGCAGGCAAGGGTGTCGATGTGCGCCTGCTGCTCACCGGCCCGCGGACCGATCACCCCTCGGTACGCTACGCCGGTCATCGTTACTACCCTCGTTTATTACGCGCGGGGGTACGTATCTACGAATACCAGCCGTGCTTCCTGCACCTGAAGATGGCGCTGGTGGATGATTGGGTCAGCGTCGGCTCGTGCAACTTCGATCACTGGAACCTGCGCTTCAACCTGGAGGCCAACGTCGAGGCATTGGACCCGCCGCTGACGGCCGCCGTGGTCGCCAGCTTCGAGCGCGACTTCAGCCTGAGTGACGAGGTCGATCTTGACCACTGGCACGCCCGGCCGTTGTGGCGCCGCGTGAAGCAGCGGGTGTGGGGCTGGCTCGACCGCCTTGTGGTCAACCTGCTCGACCGTCGCGACTGAAGCAGACTATCGTGCAGTGGTTGTTCCCCAAACTACCGAAGGAGTGGATGCGATGACTGCGAAGAAGATTCTCATGCTGGTGGGCGACTACGTCGAGGACTACGAGGCGATGGTGCCTTTCCAGGCCTTGAGCATGGTGGGCCACACGGTGCATGCGGTGTGCCCGGAAAAAATCGCGGGCCAGACGGTGCGCACGGCGATCCACGATTTTGAAGGCGAGCAGACCTACAGCGAGAAGCCAGGCCACAACTTTGCCCTGAACCATGATTTCGTCCAGGTCCGTGCCGAAAGCTACGACGCCTTGCTGATCCCAGGTGGCCGAGCTCCGGAGTACTTGCGCCTGGATGAGCGTGTGCTGGCGCTGGTAAAGGCTTTTGATCAGGCCGGCAAGCCGATTGCGGCGGTTTGCCATGGTGCGCAGTTGCTGGCGGCGGCTGGCGTGCTGGAAGGGCGTGAGTGCAGTGCGTATCCGGCGTGTGCGCCGGAGGTACGTCTGGCAGGGGGGAAGTTCATCGACATCGCCGTGGACCAGGCTCACGTAGATGGCAACCTGGTGACGGCTCCTGCGTGGCCGGCGCACCCGGCATGGCTTGCGGCCTTCCTCAAGGTGCTGGGGACGCGTATCAGCTGAGCGAGTCAAGGAAAGCTGGGGTGCACCGGCATTGAAAGCTGCGTAGTGGGCATTTACCCGTTCGGTAGCGGTCCTGGAACAGTTCCTGTCGTGTGGGGAAAAGGTGGGGCATTGGTACGGATGTTAGGGTTTCCCCTCAAGCCCGGCTTAGCCGAGCGCGTCACCCACCTCGACAGAACGACCGCCAAGCATGGAAATACGCCTGTTGCACGGTGCCGCTATCGCGCCTTACATCGATGACCTCGCTCGCCTGCGCCTGACTGTGTTGCGCGAGTTCCCCTATCTGTATGACGGCACAGTAGAGTTTGAGGCCGAGCACATGGCAGCCTATGCCCGCTCCGGCCGCAGCCTGGTAGTGCTGGCCCTGGACGATGGGCGTGTGGTTGGCGCCTCGACCGGCCTGCCACTGGTGGACGTTGCGCCCAAGTTTCAGCAGCCGTTCCTGGCGCAGGGGCGCGACCCTGCCAGCGTGTACTATTTCGGCGAATCGCTGGTGCTGCCCGAATATCGTGGCCAAGGCCTGGGTGTGCGCTTCTTCATCGAGCGTGAGTCCTACGCGCACAAGCTGGCCGAATTCGACTACTGCGCATTCTGCACCGTCGAGCGCCCTGGCATGCACCCCAGACGGCCTGCCAACTACAAGCCATTGCACGGTTTCTGGCGAAACCGGGGCTTCCTGCATGACCCATCCCTGCGCACTCATTACGCTTGGCGCGATTTGGGCGAACAGGAAAGCAGCAACAAGATCATGTCATTCTGGCTCAAGGAACTACCCATATGATCCGCGTGGCGGGCTGCCAGTGAACCATAGGGGTGCATGAACGATCGGGGCTGCAAAGCAGCCCCGATACCGCTTACTTGACTTCTACCGCCAGGCTTTCGGCGATCTTGCTCTGCCACAGCGCAGGGCCGGTGATGTGCACCGACTCACCGTTGCTGTCCACCGCGACGGTGACTGGCATGTCTTTGACTTCGAACTCGTAGATCGCTTCCATGCCCAGTTCGGCGAAGGCCAGAACCTTGGACTTGCGAATCGCCTGGGCCACCAGGTAGGCAGCGCCGCCGACGGCCATCAGGTAAACGGCCTTGTTGTCCTTGATCGCTTCGATGGCGGTCGGGCCACGCTCGGACTTGCCGATCATGCCCAGCAGGCCGGTCTGTTCAAGGATCTGGCGGGTGAACTTGTCCATCCGGGTGGCGGTGGTCGGGCCAGCCGGGCCTACCACTTCGTCACCGACCGGGTCGACCGGGCCGACGTAGTAGATGAAGCGGCCTTTGAGGTCAACCGGCAGCGCTTCGCCACGGTTGAGCATCTCGACCATGCGCTTGTGCGCGGCATCGCGGCCGGTGAGCATCTTGCCGTTGAGCAGGATGGTCTCGCCCGGCTTCCAGCTGGCCACTTCTTCCGGGGTGATGTCGTCGAGGTTGACGCGGCGGGCGCTCGGGCCGGCTTCCCAGACGATTTCCGGGTAGGCGTCCAGCGACGGGGCTTCCAGCTCGGCCGGGCCGGAGCCGTCGAGCACGAAATGCGCGTGACGGGTGGCGGCGCAGTTGGGGATCATGCACACCGGCAGGGATGCGGCGTGGGTCGGGTAGTCCATGATCTTGACATCGAGCACGGTGGTCAGGCCACCCAGGCCCTGGGCGCCGATGCCCAGCTGGTTGACCTTCTCGAACAGCTCCAGGCGGATCTCTTCGAGGCGGTTCTGCGGGCCACGGGCTTTGAGTTCATGGATGTCGATGGACTCCATCAACACTTCCTTGGCCATGACTGCGGCTTTTTCGGCGGTACCGCCGATGCCGATACCGAGCATGCCAGGCGGGCACCAGCCGGCACCCATGGTCGGGACGGTCTTCAGGACCCAGTCGACGATCGAGTCGGACGGGTTGAGCATGGCCATCTTCGACTTGTTTTCCGAGCCGCCGCCTTTGGCTGCCACATCGACTTCGACCTTGTCGCCAGGGACGATCGAGTAGTGGATGACGGCTGGAGTGTTGTCCTTGGTGTTCTTGCGGGCACCGGCCGGGTCGGCCAGGATCGAAGCGCGCAGAACGTTTTCAGGCAGGTTGTAGGCGCGACGCACACCTTCGTTGATCATGTCGTCGACGCTCAGGGTGGCGCCGTCCCAGCGCACGTCCATGCCGACGCGCACGAATACGGTGACGATACCGGTATCCTGGCAGATCGGCCGGTGGCCGGTGGCGCACATGCGCGAGTTGATCAGGATCTGGGCGATGGAGTCGCGCGCGGCAGGCGACTCTTCACGCAGGTAGGCCTCGTGCATCGCCTGGATGAAATCGACGGGGTGGTAGTACGAAATGAATTGCAGGGCGTCGGCGACGCTCTGAATCAGGTCGTCTTGCTTGATCACGGTCATGCAGCGCGCTCCTCTTAAAGACGGGAACATTCGTAAAGGCCTTCCGACACTGCACACCTGCGTGTCGAAACGCCTGGCAAGGCGTCGACAGGTCAGGCCGACGCAAAAAGGCGCGGCAGTATAGCGCGCCTGTGCCTGCGAAACACCTGCGTGTGGTCTGGACCATGGTCTGCAGGCGACGGGCATCCTTTTTGCTGCCGATGCCGGCTTGCCTTAGAGTGGCGATGTATAGCCGGAGAAGTGATGACCATGCCTGAACTCTGTGTGGGCGAGCGCCGCTGGACGGTGCCCACCGGCAGCAATCTGCTCGATGCCCTGAACGACGCGGGGCTGAATGTGCCTTACAGCTGCCGTGCAGGTAGCTGTCACGCCTGCCTGGTGCATTGCCTGGACGGGCAACCCGCCGATGCACGGCCCGAGGCCCTGGCGCTGGAAAAACACGCACAGGGCTGGCGGTTGGCATGCCAGTGCCGGGTGATTGACGACCTGCGCGTAGCGGTGTTCGACCCCCTGCAGGACGGCATCTCTGCACAGGTCTGTGCGCTGGACTGGTTCGGTGATGTGCTGCGCTTGCGCCTGCGGCCGGAGCAGGCATTGCGTTATCAGGCCGGTCAGCATGTGGTGCTGTGGAACGGTGCGGTGGCCCGGCCCTATTCATTGGCAAGCCTGCCGGGCGAAGATGACTTCCTTGAGTTCCATATCGACTGCCAGCGCCCGGGCGCCTTTTGCGACAAGGCCCGTGGTTTGCAAGTTGGCGATACGCTGCGCCTGGGGGAACTGCGCGGTGGGGCGCTGCATTACGACCTGGACTGGCAGGGGCGGGCGCTATGGTTGCTGGCAGCAGGTACCGGGCTTGCGCCATTGTGGGGCATCTTGCGCGAGGCGGTGCGGCAGGGGCATCGGGGGGAGATCAGGGTGATGCATGTGGCGCATGATGACGCCGGGCATTACCTGGCTGAGCCGTTGATGCAGATCGAAGGCGTGATTGTCGAGCGGGTACTGGCGGATCAGCTGGATGCAGCGCTGGCGACATTGCGGCCATCATCGCGGCAGACCATTGCGCTGGTGTGTGGCTCGCCGGGAAGTGTGGAGCGGTTCGCGCGGCGGCTGTTCATTGCGGGGGTACCGAGGAATCAGGTATTTGCCGATGTGTTCGTCGAGCATGCCTGAAGACAGTGTGCAGTGATTGAACCGGCGCCGCAGAGCGGCGCCGGTTGAGGCAGATCAGCCGACCAGCGGATCACCGACATGCAGGATCTTCATGCCGTTGGTACCACCGATGGTGTGGTAGCTGTCGCCCTTGGTCAGGATCACCCAGTCACCTTGCGCCACCAGGCCACGCTTGAGCAGTTCGTCGACCGCCGCCTGGCTGACCTTGTCGGCCGGCAGCGAAGCCGGGTCGAACGCGATCGGGTAGACGCCGCGGAACATCGACGCGCGCGCCTGGGTAGCGCGGTGCGGCGACAGTGCGTAGATCGGCACGTGCGAGCGCAGGCGCGACATGATCAGCGGGGTGTAGCCACTCTCGGTGAGGGCGATGATCGCCTTGACGCCGGGGAAGTGGTTGGCGGTGTACATGGCCGCCAGGGCGATGCTTTCGTCGCAGCGCTCGAAGGTGGTGTGCAGGCGGTGGCTGGACTTCTGGCTGGTCGGGTGCTTTTCAGCGCCCAGGCAGATGCGCGCCATGGCCTGTACCGCTTCGATCGGGTAGGAACCGGCGGCGCTTTCGGCCGACAGCATCACCGCATCGGTGTTGTCCAGCACGGCGTTGGCCACGTCGGACACTTCGGCGCGGGTCGGCATCGGGTTCTGGATCATCGACTCCATCATCTGGGTCGCCACGATCACCGCCTTGTTGTTGCGGCGTGCGTGCTGGATGATCTTCTTTTGGATGGCGATCAGCTCGGCGTCGCCGATTTCCACGCCCAGGTCGCCACGGGCAACCATCACGGCATCGGAGGCGGCGATCAGCTTGTCGAGGGTTTCGTCGTCGGCAACGGCTTCGGCACGCTCGATCTTGGCCACCAGCCAGGCGCTGCCGCCGGACTCGTCGCGCAGCTTGCGGGCATATTCCATGTCGCTGGCGTCACGCGGGAAGGACACGGCCAGGTAGTCCAGGTCCATTTCCGCGGCCAGCTTGATGTCGGCCTTGTCTTTTTCGGTCAGGGCCGGCGCGGTCAGGCCGCCACCTTTGCGGTTGATGCCTTTGTGGTCCGACAGCGGGCCACCGATGATCACCACGCAGTGCAGTGCATCTGCGGTAGCGGTCTCGACGCGCATGACCACACGGCCGTCGTCGAGCAGCAGTTCGTCACCAACGCCGCAGTCCTTGACCAGGTCGGGATAGTCGATACCGACGATGTCCTGGTTGCCTTCGGTCAGCGGGTGGGCGGTGGAGAAGGTGAACTTGTCACCGATCTTCAGTTCGATGCGCTTGTTGCTGAACTTGGCGATGCGGATCTTCGGACCCTGCAGGTCGCCCAGCAATGCGACATGGCGGCCGTTCTTGGCAGCGATTTCACGGATCAGGCGGGCGCGCGCCTTGTGCTCGTCCGGGGTGCCGTGGGAAAAGTTCAGGCGTGCCACGTCCAGGCCGGCGAGGATCAGTTGTTCGATCACTTGCGGCGAATTGCTGGCGGGGCCGAGGGTGGCGACGATTTTGGTACGGCGGATGGTCATGCACAGACTCCTATAGTGAAGCGCAGCGAAAGGCTACTCCTGAATCGCCCTGTAGTCATTGTTCCGTTGCACTACCTGCAGGCGGGTACGATAGGGCAGCTGCAAGCTGCAAGTTGCAAGCTGAAGAAATATACCGGCACGCCGATATACTCTTTATTAAAGGAGATCCCCATGCGAGCCCTGATCGTTTTTGCCCTGGCGGCCAGCGCCGTCGGCTGTACCCGCTGGTCCATGGACCACCATCTGAACAACGCCTATCGTGCGTACGACCGAGGCGATTGCCAGCGGGTCATGCTCGAGCTGTCACAGGTCGACCGTACCAGCCGCGCGCGGCCGTTCATCCATCCGGAAGTGTCGTTGCTGCGGGGTCAGTGCCTGGAGCGCCAGAAGCTTTTCGTGGACGCAGCACAAACCTACGAATACCTGATCCAGCAGTATCCGCGCAACGAGTATGCCTACCGGGCCAAGGCGCGACTGCAGACTCTGGAGAAGCTGGGCCACTACCGCGCTGGCGAGGGTGCGATGGCCAGCCCGGTGAATACCTCTCCTTGGCGTTAACACCAAGGTATCGTTTATTTCACGGGATTTGCCGCGTGCGCTGCGTTAACCTGTAACTCAGTTGTTACAACAACCGCCAGTACCTCGTATTCCTGGCATCGGGTACGGACTGCAATTGTGACCATGTTCAATCAGCGTCATATCGAACGCCATCAGTTACCTTGCGTACTGAAGGTCTTCAACCGCTTTACCGATCAGCCGATCGGGCAGCTGGGCAATGCCTCGGAAGATGGCTTGATGTTGATCAGCCAGTTACCGGTGCTGGTAGGGCCGGATTTCGAGTTGCAGTTGCGCCTGCCGCTGCCCGGTGGCGGCTTTCAGTTCATCAACCTGACCGCCAGTTGCCTGTGGTGCCGTGAGGACCAGACGCCTGGCCATTACGATTCGGGCTTCATGCTGCTGCAGGCACCACGCGAATACGACGAATTCGTGCGCTCGTTGCGCGACTATTTCAGTTTCCACCCGGCCAACGCTTCCGTCTGAGGCCATGTCCGCTAGAATCGGGGCGACCTTTGATCAGGACGTCCCCGTGACCTCTAGCATTTTCTGGCACGACTACGAAACCACCGGTATCAACCCGCGCTGCGACAGGCCGTTGCAGGTGGCCGGAGTGCGCACCGACTTCGAGCTCAATGAGATCGACGAGCCGATCAGTCTTTATTGCCGCCCCAGCGACGATATCCTGCCGCACCCGGCGGCCTGCCTGGTGACGGGTATCACCCCGCAGCAACTGGCCAGCCAAGGCCTGTGCGAAGCCGAGTTCATGACGCGGGTGCACGCGCAACTGGCCCTCCCGGGGACCTGCGGCGCCGGTTACAACACCTTGCGCTTCGACGACGAGGTTACCCGCTACAGCCTGTACCGCAACTTCTTCGACCCCTATGCCCGGGAGTGGCAGGGCGGCAATAGCCGCTGGGACTTGATCGATGTGGTACGCACTGCTTATGCCCTTCGCCCTGAAGGCATCGTCTGGCCGCAACAGGACGGGCGCACCAGCCTGCGTCTTGAACTGCTCAGCAAGGCCAATGGCATCGAGCATGGGCATGCACACGAGGCACTTTCCGACGTGCGGGCCACCATCGCACTGGCGCGTCTGATCCGGCACAAGCAACCCAAGTTGTATGAGTGGCTGTTCCAGTTGCGCAGCAAGCACAAAGTGATGGAGCAAATCCGTCTGCTGCAGCCGTTGGTGCATATATCGGGGCGGTTCTCGGCGGCGCGCAATTATCTGGGGGTGGTCTTGCCTTTGGCCTGGCACCCACGTAATCGCAACGCGCTGATTGTGTGCGACCTGCAACAGGAAACCCTACCCTTATTAAGGGAAAGTGCCGAGGTGCTTCGTGAACGTTTGTACACGCGTCGTGAGGAATTGTCTGACGGGCAATTACCCATACCGCTGAAGTTGGTGCAGATCAATCGCTGCCCGGTAGTGGCGCCGCTCTCGGTATTGCGCGCGGCCGATCAGCAACGGCTCGGTATCGATTTGGCGCTCGTGCAATCACGCGCTGAAGAGTTGGCCAATCAACAGAATGCTTGGCAACACAAGCTGGAACACATTTACGGCAAGGACGACTTTGTTCCGAGTGACGATCCGGAACAGCAATTGTATGAAGGGTTTCTCGGCGACCGCGACCGCCGGCTGTGCGAACAAGTAAGAACGCTGGACCCTGCACAGTTGGGGCAAGGCCACTGGATGTTCGATGACCCGCGCATGCCTGAGTTGTTGTTCCGGTATCGGGCGCGCAACTTCCCGGAAACCTTGAATAGCGAAGAGCGGCAACGCTGGTATGGTTTCTGCCAGCAGCGGCTGAGCGATCCGCATTGGGGTGCACCCAACACGCTGGGTGACTTCGAGCAGGCGCGCCAAAGCGCCTGGGCCAACGCGGACGAGGCCGGGCGTCAGGTGCTGGATGCCTGGCAGGCGCATGCCCGACAACTGGCGGAGCAGTTTGCCATCAGTGTTTGAGTGGTTTTATACAAGCAAACAAAAACGCCGGCATCGTGCCGGCGTTTTTGTTTTTAGCAGTACAGCGATCGAGCGGACAATCAGTCCAGCAGGGTCGCCCAGCTTTCAACCACATCGCCACCCCATTTGGCTTTCCACTCTTTCAGGGTTTTGTGGTTGCCGCCTTTGGTTTCGATCACTTCACCATTGTGCGGGTTTTTGTATTGCTTGACCTTGCGCGCACGTTTGGTGGCGGTGGTCTTGACGGCGCCACGTGGCCCTTTGCTCAGTTTCGACTCCGGGTCGAGCAGGGCAATGACGTCGCGCAGCGATTTGGAGTATTCGCCCATCAGGGTGCGCAGTTTGCCTTCGAACTCCAGTTCTTTTTTCAGCTTGTCATCCTGCGACAGGTTGGCCAGGCGGGCCTGAAGTTCCTTGATGGCTTCTTCGGTGGCGCGGTATTCGTTGATCAGGGACATGGAGTGTTCCTTAATGCGTGTTCGGAAATGTGTGGAGCAATAATAGACAGGCGAAACTCTCAAGTAAACCTATTAATCAGTTCCTCAACTGTTTATGTCGCTGTGACAAAATATCTCAAGGTTAAAAAAATATTTACATAAGGCCCCGCAATTCGTCATGTTTCACCCTCGCTGTTGCAGCGTGCCGCAGCTTGCGTGTAAGCGAGGAGGCGGGCGGCGGTGGGGTGCAATGATTACTGCGTTTTTCCGGGCGGGCCGCTAGAATGAGCGCCTTTGCGAAGTTCTGGAGTCTTATTCATGCGCACCTATCGTCTGGTGATCGCTTGCCCCGACCGTGTTGGTATCGTGGCGAAAGTCAGTAATTTCCTGGCTTTGTACAATGGCTGGATCAACGAAGCGAGCCACCACTCCGATGAGCAGAGTGGCTGGTTCTTCATGCGCCATGAAATCCGCGCCGAATCGCTGCCATTTGGTATCGAGGCCTTCCGTGAAGCCTTCTCGCCGATCGCCGAAGAGTTTTCCATGGCCTGGCGCATTACTGACTCGGCTCAGAAAAAGCGCGTGGTGCTGATGGCGAGCCGCGAATCCCACTGCCTGGCTGACCTGTTGCACCGCTGGCACACCGATGAACTGGATTGCGAGATCCCCTGCGTGATTTCCAACCACAACGATCTGCGCAGCATGGTCGAGTGGCACGGCATCCCGTTCTTCCATGTACCGGTCGACCCGAAAGACAAGGCGCCTGCGTTTGCTGAAGTGTCGCGCCTGGTTCAGGAACATGCGGCCGATGTGGTGGTGCTGGCGCGTTACATGCAAATCCTGCCACCGCAGTTGTGCCAGGATTACGCCGAAAAAGTCATCAACATCCACCACAGCTTCCTGCCGTCGTTCGTCGGTGCCAAGCCTTACCACCAGGCCGCCCTGCGTGGGGTGAAGCTGATCGGTGCTACTTGCCACTACGTGACTGAAGAGCTGGACGCAGGCCCGATCATCGAGCAGGACGTGGTACGTGTGAGCCATGCCGACAGCATCGAGGACATGGTCCGCTTCGGTCGCGATGTCGAGAAGATGGTGCTTGCCCGTGGCCTGCGCTATCACTTGGAAGACCGCGTGCTGGTGCACGGCAACAAGACTGTCGTGTTCGACTGATACGGGCTTTGGGGCTGCAACGCAGCCCCAGCTATGCAGGGGATGCAACATGACAAGCTCACGCAACAAACCCACCGCATCAGCACCGCCCACCCTCGGTGAAGGCTGCCTTGCCCGCTACGACCCCGATGCCCTGAGCGAACAGGACGGCACCGATTTTCCCGGTGCCGCCGAGCTCTGGCGCCAGCTCAACCCGTCTGACGCCGCCAGCGCTCCAGTAGCGGGCGCGCCAGCAGGCAGACGAACACCGGCCCCCCGGCCAGCAGGTAAAAATAGTAAGTGACCGCACGCCAGATCAGGATCGCTGCGGCAGCGGTGGAGCTGCCCACCAGAGGCGTCAACAGGCTTGCCGATGTCAGCTCGGCGGCCCCGGCTCCGCCCGGCAGCAGGCTGAATTGCCCGGCACTGAGCGAGAGCATCTGCACCAGAAAACTCGGGATCCACGACAACTCCACGCCCAAGCCTTGCAACACCAGGTACAGCACGCTGTAGCGCAGGCTCCAGTGCGCGCAGGTGAGGGTGAACACAAGCACCAACGTGCTTTTGGGAAGCTGCCAGGTCTGCGCCAAGGCATCGATGAAATGCAACAGCTTGCGTGCCCAGCGCCGTTTGCGCGCCGGCGCCATCCCCATGCGCTGCAAAAGCCGCCCGTTGAGGCGCATCACCGTCCGTCGGTAACGTAGCAGCGCCACTATTGCCGCCAGTGCCGAGCACAGCAACAGCGCGCTGCCCAGCAACATGCTCTGCTGGCTGCGGCCAAGGCTGTGGAACAGTGCGTAACCGGCTATTGCCAACATGGCACAGAAGAAGAACAGCAGGTCGTTCAACTGATCCATGGCAAACACCGCACCGCTGCGTGCCGGGCCGATACGGTCGCGGGCCAGCAGCGCCATGAGTGTCAGCGGCCCACCACTGCCGCCTGGGGTGGTGCAAATGGCGAATTCGGTGGCCATCACCACGCCGAGGCTGCGTACGTGCCCAAGCTTTGCTCCCTGCTGGCCAAGCAGCAGGCGCAGCCGCACGGCATTGATCACCCAGCACAGCAGGATCATGCCCAGCAGGGTCAGCATCAAGCCGGGGTCGAAGGCCTTGAGCCGGGGCAGCAGTTCGCTTCCCCCCAGCAGGGCCGGTATCACCATGGCCGTCACCAAAGCCATGGCCAGCCAGCCCAGACGGTTCATCCGTTTGCCTGGCGCTGTAGCCAGGCCGACTTGGTCAGGGGGGCGCGGCCTTGCATCAGCAGCTTGTCCAGCGTTCGCAGCCAGTAATCTCGTGAGGAGCGGTGGCGCATGTCCACCGGATGCAGCCCAAGGCGCAGGGTTTGCGCGTTGCGCCAGCGCCTGCATTGCCAGTCACAGACCACTCGCGACACGCTGCGGCGCCAGGTGCTGCGGGCACTCCAGACCAGGCCGGGGGCATTGAACGCAGTGAAGTCCGGCAAGCGATACAGGTGCTGTGGTGTGCTGGTGTAGCGCAACGGCAGTTGGCTCAGGGCCTGGCGGGTGCCTTGGCTCATCAGCCAGGCCGGGGCGACGAAGCCTGCGACGGGCCAGCCTTGCCGGGCGAAGACTTCAAGGCCGGCCTCCAGGCGTTGCATGGCCTGCGCCTGGTTCAAGGCATAGAATTCACCTTCATGGGTGTACAGGCGGCGCATGAAGTACTCACGCAGGCTGCTTGGCGATGGCCCATCGTCGGCGTGATACAAGCCATGCAACGCCAGTTCATCGCCACGCGCCAGGCGCCGTTCGAGCAGGCGGCAGAATGCTGGGGAGCCTGCCAGCGGGTTGCGGTGATGGAAGTTCGGCACTACCAGCCAGGTCATGGGCACATGGCCCATTTCGTCGACCGCCTGAACGAAGGGCTGGTAGTCCGGCCAGGTCTCAGGCGCGATATCGTGCAGCACGAGCATCAGGCTGCCCGGCGCGGTGCTGGCCTCAAGCATGGGCGCGTACCTGTGGTTGATGGCCAAGCACCGCTTGATAGTGCTGCAGCAAGCCGGCGACGACATTGTCCCACGAATAATGTTGCTCAACGTGGCTGCGGGCCTGGGCCCCGAGCTTGCGCACGCCGGCTTCGAACACCTCACGCACTGCAGTGGCCATGGCCTGCCCATCGTTTGCCCGGCACAGGCGCCCGCACTGCTCATTGACGATCTCGCCGAAGGCCCCGGCGTGCACGGCCACCACGGGAGTGGCGCTGGCCATTGCTTCAAGGATGACCAGGCCGAAGGTTTCCTGGTCGCCGGCATGCACCAGCAGGTCGGCGCTGGCCACCAGCCTGGCGACGTCCTGCGGCGCGCAGAATCGATTGATCACGCTGACGTTGTCAGGGACGTTGGCTGGCATGTTCGAGCCCACCAGCAACAGGTGGTAAGGGCGGCCAAGACGCTGTATGCAATCGAGCAGTACGGGCAGGTTTTTTTCCCGCGAGCCACGGCCAGCGAAGACCAGCAGGCGACTGGTATCGGGTATGCCCAGTTCGGCGCGCAGTTGCGGGTCACGGTGTTGCGGGTTGAACGTGGCCAGATCGACGCCCAGGCGCTGCACATGGACATCGCGCACACCCAGGCGGCGAAGCTTGTCGGCCATCACCTGGCTGGGCGCCAGCACTCGGTCGAAATTGCCGTACAGCTTGCTGACATA
Organism: Pseudomonas sp. M2; assembly: GCF_015751845.1. NCBI lineage: Bacteria > Pseudomonadati > Pseudomonadota > Gammaproteobacteria > Pseudomonadales > Pseudomonadaceae > Pseudomonas > Pseudomonas sp. M2. The sequence continues at coordinate 1,335,173 of NZ_JADOUD010000001.1, read as the reverse complement.
GGCTTCTACATTTGGCATGAACCAGTTGCCCATGCGGTTGCTGACCAGCAGCGGCAAGTCGGAGTGATAGAAACCGATCACGGGTACATCCAGCTGACGCCGCGCCTCGAGGGCCGCCCAGGCGGTCAGGTAGGGGTCACCCACCTCGATGAGGTCGGGCTTGAGGCCGCGCAGCACATTGCACCAGGGGGCCAGCCGCACCGGGAAGCGGTAGCCTTTGCCGAAGGGCAGGGGCGGAGCCGGAACTTGATAGATGCCGTCTTCCTGGCGAGCGCTGGCTCCGGGAATCAACAGGCTGTGGCGTACGCCGTCAATGGCGTCGAGACGGTGGTGTTTGGCATCAAGATAAGTGCGTACGCCGCCGCTGGCCGGGGCGTAGAACATGGTGATGTCAGCGATGTGCACGATCAGCATCCCTCCGGGATCGACTTTTGGTCCGTCATCGGGCTGTAACAGGCCGGGGATGACGCGCCTAAGGTTGACCTACCTGAAGGATAGTTTGTTCGGTTGGGTTGGGTGGGAGCTGCAAGCAAGAGGCGGCGCCAAATCCGCTTTTACTTGCAGCTTGCAGCTTGCCGCTTGGCGCTAGATGCGGAAGCTGCCTACCAGGTGCTTGAGGCGGGAGGCCTGCTGCTCCAGGTCCGAGCACGCCCGCAGGGTGGCCTGCAGGTTCTCGACCCCTTCCTGGTTGAGCATGTTGATCTCATTGATGTCCATGTTGATCGAGTCGACCACGGCTGTCTGCTCCTCGGTTGCAGTGGCCACCGACTGGTTCATGCCGTCGATTTCACCGATGCGCACGGTGACGCTGTCCAGGCGCTCCCCGGCCTGGTTGGCGATCGCCATGCTGTCCTGGCTGTGGCGCTGGCTCTGGCCCATGGTATCGACCGACTCGCGGGCACCGACCTGCAGCTCCTCGATCATCGCCTGTACCTGTTGCGCCGACTCCTGGGTACGGTGCGCCAGGTTGCGTACTTCGTCGGCGACCACGGCAAAACCACGCCCGGCTTCTCCAGCCCGTGCGGCTTCGATGGCGGCGTTCAGCGCCAGCAGGTTGGTCTGTTGGGAAATACTGGTGATCACCTCAAGGATCTGGCCGATGTTCACCGTCTTGCTGTTGAGCGTTTCGATGTGCGCGCTGGAGGTGACGATCAGGTCCGACAGGCGATTCATCGCCTCGATATTGCGCGTCACGACTTGCTGGCCCTCTTCGGCCAACAGGCGTGCAGAGCTTGCATGTTGCGAAGCCTGGGCGGCATTGCCGGCGATTTCCTGGGCGGCGGCACCCAGTTCGTTGATGGCCGCGGCAACGCTGTTGGTGCGGTTGGACTGCTCGTCCGAGTTGGTCATCGACGAGTTGGAGGCGCTGATCACGCGCAGGGCCACTTCGTTGACCTGCTCGGTGGCCGAGGACACCTCGCGGATCGAGCCGTGGATGCGCTCGACGAAGCGGTTGAAGGCGGTGCCGAGGATGCCGAACTCATCATGGTTGTGGATTTTCAGGCGTTTGGTCAGGTCGCCTTCACCTTCGGCGATGTCTTCCATGGCGCGGGTCATGGTGAGCAAGGGTTGCATCAGCACGCGGATCAGCAGGCCCAGCAAGCCAATGATGATCACGACCGCCACCGCCGTGGCGATCACGGCCGACGTACGGAAGTTGCTGAGCATGGCAAAGGCTTTGTCCTTGTCCACCGACAGGCCGATGTACCAGTTGGCCGATGGCAGGCCCTTGATCGGGGTGAAGGTCAGCAGGCGGGTCTGGCCATCGGCCTCGATTTCGGTGAGCTCGCCGGTCAGTTTCGGCGTGTGCTGCGGGAACAGGTCCGACAGCGATTTCATGACCAGTGCCTTGTCCGGGTGCACCAGAATCTTGCCTTGGTCGTTGACCAGGAAGGCATAGCCCATGCCGCCGAAATTCAGCGAGTTGATGATCTGCACCAGGCCGTCCAGGGCCAGGTCGCCACCGACCACGCCGACACCCGCGGACACTTTGCTGAGGATGCCGATGACCATCTGGTTGGTGGTCATGTCGATGTAGGGCTCGGTGAGGATGGCGCCCGGGGCGCTCATGCCATCCTTGTACCAGGGGCGGGTACGTGGGTCGTAGCCATCAGGCATCTTCGAGTCGGGTCGCACGCTGAAGCCACCGTCGACCTTGCCCAGGTAGACGGTCAGGAAGCTTGACGTCAGGGCGCTCTGGCCCATCAGCGTTTCTGCGCTGGCAGGTTGCTGGGCGATGTTCTGCGCCAGGTTTTCAACCAGTTTTATACGGCCTTCAAACAGGTTGCGAATGTTGTTCGAAGTGGATGTGCCCATTTCAGCCAGATAATTCTCCAGGTTTTCACGGATGGCATTACGCTGGAGATAGTCGTTGTAGAGGGTGAACAGGCTGAAGGCGAGTATCACGATCAGTGATGCGGCCAAAAGAATCTTGTGGCTGAAACGAAGGCTTTTGTTCATGGCGTGATCGGTTCCGCTAAGGTTTTTATCGGGCGTTCGCACGAGTACCGCTTAAAACAGTGCAACATCCCGAAAGTCCTTTCAGGGGTGTTCTGTCTTCAAAGGCGAATATCATCCAGAGCTATCGGCTGGTGGGTGGTCAAGCTTGAGCAGAGGATTAAAAAGATGTCGGAAACTTCGACCATAGTTGTAGGCGCTGGCCCGGATGGCCAGCCTGTGACTCAAGCCATGCGCCTGGCTAACCGCCATGGCCTGGTTGCCGGTGCCACCGGTACCGGCAAGACCGTGACCTTGCAACACCTGGCGGAGGTGTTCAGTGATGCTGGTGTGGCAGTGTTCGCCGCCGATGTCAAAGGTGACCTGTGCGGTGTCGGTGCGGCGGGTGCGCCCCAGGGCAAGGTGGCCGAGCGCATTGCCGGCATGCCTTGGCTGGGTTACAAGGCGCAGGCCTACCCGCTGAGCCTGTGGGATATCGCCGGGCAGTCCGGCCACCCGCTGCGCACCACCCTCAGTGAGATGGGGCCGCTGTTGCTCGGCAATCTGCTTGAGCTGACCGACAGCCAGCAGGCTGCGTTGTATGCCGCATTCAAGGTGGCTGACCGTGACGGGTTGCTGCTGCTCGACCTCAAGGACCTCAAGGCGCTGCTGGCCCACCTTAAAGACAATCCCCAGTTGCTGGGCGAAGACAGTGCGCTGATGACCACGGCCTCGACCCAGGCATTGTTGCGGCGTTTGGCAACGCTGGAGCAACAGGGTGCCGAGGCGCTGTTCGGTGAGCCGGCATTGCAACTTGAGGACCTGTTGCGCACGGACGCTGATGGTCGTGGGCGAATTCACCTGCTCGATGCCAGCCGGTTGGTGCATGAGGCCCCGAAGGTATACGCCACCTTCCTGCTGTGGCTGCTGGCCGAGCTGTTCGAGCAGTTGCCGGAGCGAGGCGATGCCGACAAGCCGGTACTTGCGCTGTTTTTCGATGAAGCGCATCTACTGTTCAACGGCACCCCGAAAGCCCTGCAGGATCGCTTGGAGCAGGTGGTTCGGCTGATTCGCTCCAAGGGCGTGGGGGTGTTCTTTGTCACCCAGTCGCCGGGCGATCTGCCCGACAGCGTGCTGGCCCAACTGGGGTTGCGCATCCAGCATGGGCTGCGGGCCTTTACCGCCAAGGAGCAGAAATCGCTGCGGGCCGTGGCAGACGGCTTTCGCCCGAACCCGGCATTCGACACTCTGGCAGTGCTGACCGAGCTGGGGATTGGCGAGGCTCTGGTGGGTACGCTTGAAGAAAGGGGCACTCCGGCGATGGTTCAGCGGGTGCTGATTGCGCCGCCGCAATCGCGAATCGGGCCGTTGGGTGTGGCCGAGCGTAGTGCGCTGATAGCAGGGTCACCGTTGGCGGGGCGCTATGACAAGCCTATTGACCGGGAGTCGGCGTACGAAATGCTGGCCCGGCGCAAAGGCGAGCCGGTAGAGCCCGTGCCGGCGCCCAAGGCGGATGATGACAGCCTGGTCGACAAGGCCGGGGATTTCTTGCAGAGCGCGGCGGGGCAGGCGATCAAGTCGGCGGTGCGTCAGGCGGCCAACCAGTTGGGGCGCCAGCTGGTGCGGGGGTTGATGGGGTCATTGCTCGGGGGCAAGAAGCGTTAGCACTGGCAATGCTGGCCTCTGTGCAATAAAAGTCGCCTTGACGGCTAGTGTCAGTCAGTTGGCGTTATCAGGGCTGCTACGCAGCCCATCGCCGGCAAGCCGGCTCCCACATGTACAGCGCAGACCTCAAGAGCTGCGAGGTCTCTGTGGGAGCCGGCTTGCCGGCGATGGGCCGCAAAGCGGCCCTTTTCACTGCGCCGCTATGGTTCAGCCCATCACCTTGGACGCCAGCCAGAACAGGCCAGCCGCCAGGCCCATCGTCGCCGGCAGGGTCAATACCCAGGCCAGCAGGATGGTTTTTACTGTGCCGCCTTGCAGGCCGCTCTTGTTGGCAACCATGGTGCCGGCCACGCCGGACGACAGCACGTGGGTAGTCGAAACCGGCAGGGCGAATACGTTGGCCATGCCGATGGCGCATGCTGCGGTGATCTGCGCCGACATGCCCTGGGCATAGGTCATGCCCTGTTTGCCGATCTTCTCGCCTACGGTCAGTACCACGCGTTTCCAGCCGACCATGGTGCCCAGGCCCAGAGCCAGGGCGACGGCGACGATTACCCAGAACGGGGCGTATTCGGTGGTGGCGGTGAGGTCCTTGCGCAACTTGTCGAGGTCGGCCTTTTCACGCGCATCCAGTCCCGGCAGCTTGCCGACCTTCTTCGCCGTGTCATCCAGGCACAGCAGGTAGCGGCGCACTTCCACGCGCTTGTCGGCTTCCAGGGCACGGTAATCGGTCACGCCCTGCAGCGAGGATTGCAATGCTGCGATGGTGGGCTCGGTCTGCTGCGGGTTGCAACTGAACTGCTCCGGGAGGTCGCTGGCCTGTGCCTTGCCCAGTGCCAGGAACTCGCCCAGGGTGGCGGCATTGCGCTGGTAGAACTGGCTCAGGTGCATCGTCGCGTCGCGGGTGCGCTCGATCTGGTAGGTAGTGCTGTTCAGGTCGAGCACGAACTTGGCCGGAACAATGCCGATCAGTACCAGCATGATCAGGCCGATGCCTTTCTGGCCATCGTTGGAGCCGTGTACGAAGCTCACGCCCATTGCCGAAATCACCAACACCAGGCGGTTCCAGAAGGGTGGGTGCTTCTTGTCGTCGAGCTTGCGGCGCTGTTCTGGCGTCTTGTGCATCTTCGACAGCGGGCGCCACCATTTCAGGCCGAGCAGCAACAGCGCAGCTACAGCGAAGCCGGCCATGGGCGAAATGACCAGTGACATGGCGATATCGATCGCCTTCTGCCAGTTGACGCCGTCACCCAAGGGAATGTCGCTGATCAGGGCATTGGCCAAGCCAACGCCAAGGATCGAACCGATCAAGGTGTGCGAGCTCGAGGCCGGGATGCCGAAATACCAGGTACCCAGGTTCCAGGTGATGGCCGCAGCCAGCAACGAGAAGACCATGGCCAGGCCATGCCCGGTGTTCACATTGATCAGCAACTCGACCGGCAGCAGGTGAACGATGGCGTAAGCCACCCCGACACCGCCCAGCAGAACGCCAAGGAAGTTGAACACCCCGGAGAAGAACACGGCCAGGTGTGGTGGCATGGCTTTGGTATAGATGACGGTGGCTACCGCGTTGGCGGTGTCATGAAAGCCATTGATGAACTCGAATGCGAGCACGAAGGTCAGGGCGAGCAGCAGGCTCACCAATACCCAGGCATCCAGTCCGCTGAATAAATCGATCATGAAGGTTGTCTGGCGGTCATTTGGGGGGCGGGATTATGCCAGAAAACCTTGGCAATCGATGCACCCGCAGCTGACCGATGGCAGTCTTTTGATCGACTTCCAAACGTTGTCTTCCACGGAGTAATGCGTAGAAGGTTTCGCTAAAAATCACAAAAAACGCCGAATTTCGCCGTATTCCTGTAAACGGGAATGGCCATTCATGATTAAAACGACTGTATGAAATTTGTGTAATTCCATTTCATACTCGGCCTGTCGGTAACGATCGGTCCCGCGAGCGCCGCCCTCGACCGCCAATGCAATTGCCCGCGGCAAACGGCTCAGGTGTCTTCGTTGCGCAACTCTTTCTCCATCTTTTCCAGTTCCTGGTTGAAGGCCTGATCCTGGACCGTGGCCCGTTTGCGCCAAGGTTTGCGCTCCGGTTCCGGTTGAGCGGCGTAAGTGGTGACTTCACCACCGTAAACTTCCTTGTAACGTTCAGCCTGGCGCTCCAGTTCCGCGCGCAGTTCATCTTTCGTCACAGTAGTACCTGAATGTAAAAAGTGGCCGGTAGTGCGTGCACGTGCACGTTGCCCATGCACAGGGCGTGCTGGTCGTCGGATAAGGGTCAGGCCGTAAGTGCCTTGCCCGAATGCGGATCCGGGCCAGCCGACTGGATTATAGCAATCGATAAAACGCCAGACAGTGTTATTTACCCAGCCCTTACAACCGTCGTTCAAGTTGCGGGTAATGGCTGCTTGTGCAAAGTTTGAACGGCCGGCGCTTGGAAAGTTCGCTGCTGTTCAGATACCAGGCTGGGAAATAAAAACGGCCTCGCACAAAGGCGAGGCCGTTGCCTGGGGACTTCTACGGTGGGTACCTGACCAGTCTCTCCAAAGAAGCCACAAGTGGCAGAAGAAAGGTATAAGCAAACGTGTCAGCGGTCAATTGCGATTATCGGCCGTTTGTTCGATAATCGCACGAAGCAGCGATTTTTTTGAGGTGAGCGATGAGTGACGAAATCCCGGCCAACGAATCTGCCAGCCCGGAGTCGGTACGCCCGAGCGCTCCTGCCTTGGCACCGCCGATCGTGGCCTCGCCAGCCAAGCGTATTCAGGCATTTACTGGTGACCCGGACTTCATGACCTCGCTGGCGCGGGGCCTTGCCGTAATCCAGGCATTTCAGGAGCGCAAGCGCCATCTGACCATCGCTCAGATCAGCCACCGCACCGAGATCCCACGAGCGGCGGTGCGTCGTTGCCTGCATACGCTGATCAAGCTCGGCTACGCCACGACCGACGGGCGTACCTATTCGCTGCTGCCCAAGGTGCTGACCCTCGGCCATGCCTACCTTTCGTCGACGCCCCTGGCGATGTCGGCCCAGCCCTATCTGGACCGCATCAGCGATCAATTGCACGAGGCTGCCAACATGGCCACCCTCGAAGGCGACGATATTCTTTATATAGCCCGCTCGGCCACTGTGGAGCGGTTGATATCGGTCGATCTGTCAGTCGGTGGGCGGCTGCCGGCCTACTGCACGTCGATGGGGCGCATTCTGTTGGCAGCGATGGACGACACCAGCTTGCGCGAGTACCTCGACCGCGCCGACCTCAAGGCCCGCACCAGCCGTACCTTGCATGATCCGGAGTCGCTGTTCGCTTGTATTCAGCAGGTGCGTGAGCAGGGCTGGTGCGTAGTCGACCAGGAACTGGAGCAGGGGCTGCGCTCGATTGCTGTGCCGATCTATGATGCTTCCGGGCAGGTACTTGCGGCGTTGAATGTCAGTACCCATGTGGGGCGTGTGAGCCGAAGCGAGCTGGAACAGCGGTTCTTACCGATCCTGCTGGCATCCAGTCGCGATCTTTGCCATCAGTTGTTTGGCTGAAACACGTACAGCCCGTCGTGCCGCTGTGCACTGTTATCGAACATGCCAACCGTTTCCTGTTCGATAAACGCACAGTGTCGCTCTGGACGAATTGCGCGCCCTCCATTGGCTGATTAATGTCTCTCGCAGCGGTCGGCTGTGCCGACCGAACAAGAAAAACACAAGAGGCGCACACCATGACCACTGTCACTTTGCTGCTGCGGCCGCACCCGCACGCAGTTCCGTTGTATCCAGGCTGAATCAGGCCGCATTTCATCGACTTTGAACCCTGTACCGGTTGCCCTTGTGCAGTGGCTCGACTGTGCCCAATTTCTGGATAACAACAATGAACAAGCCACAATCTGTCGGGAACTGCCTCGACGTTCAATCCTTCATCAATGAACAACCGCTGTCGCGCTACCAGTGGCGCGTGGTGATCCTTTGCTTCCTGATTGTCTTCCTCGACGGTCTGGATACTGCGGCCATGGGCTTTATCGCTCCGGCATTGTCCCAGGAATGGGGTATCGACCGCGCCAGCCTTGGCCCGGTGATGAGCGCCGCATTGATCGGGATGGTGTTCGGTGCCTTGGGGTCAGGGCCGCTGGCCGACCGCTTTGGCCGCAAGGTCGTGCTGGTAGGTGCGGTATTGGTGTTCGGTGGTTTCAGCCTGGCCTCGGCCTACGCCAGCAACGTCGACCAGTTGCTGATGCTGCGCTTTCTGACCGGCCTCGGGCTGGGTGCCGGTATGCCCAATGCCACCACACTGCTTTCCGAATACACCCCAGAGCGCCTCAAGTCACTGTTGGTGACCAGCATGTTCTGCGGTTTCAACCTGGGCATGGCTGGTGGTGGGTTCATTTCCGCGAAGATGATCCCGGCCTACGGCTGGCATAGCCTGTTGGTAGTGGGCGGCGTGCTGCCGCTGCTGCTGGTTGTGGTGCTGATGGTCTGGCTGCCTGAGTCGGCACGCTTTCTGGTTGTACGCAACCGCGGTACCGACAAGGTGCGCAAGACCCTGGCGCCGATTGCACCGGCCGTCGTTGCGCAGGCAGCCAGCTTCAGTGTGCCGGAACAGAAGGCTGTGGCCGCGCGCAACGTGTTCGCAGTGATCTTCTCCGGCACCTATGGCCTGGGCACGATGCTGCTGTGGCTGACCTACTTCATGGGCCTGGTCATCGTCTACCTGCTGACCAGCTGGCTGCCGACGCTGATGCGTGACAGCGGCGCAAGCATGGAGCAGGCCGCGTTCATCGGTGCGCTGTTCCAGTTCGGTGGCGTACTCAGTGCCGTGGCAGTAGGCTGGGCCATGGACCGTTACAACCCGCACAAGGTCATCGGTATCTTCTACTTGCTGGCGGGCGTGTTCGCTTATGCGGTAGGGCAGAGCCTGGGCAACATTACCGTGCTTGCCACTCTGGTGCTGGTAGCCGGGATGTGTGTGAACGGCGCGCAATCGGCCATGCCTTCGCTGGCGGCGCGGTTCTATCCGACCCAAGCGCGTGCCACCGGTGTTTCCTGGATGCTCGGCATCGGCCGCTTTGGCGCGATCCTCGGCGCCTGGAGTGGTGCGACCCTGCTTGGCCTGGGCTGGAACTTCGAGCAGGTGCTGACGGCATTGCTGGTGCCAGCTGCGCTGGCCACGGTAGGCGTGATCGTGAAAGGCCTGGTGAGCCACGCCGACGCGACCTGAGCCTGCGCTGACGGGCCGCGTTGCGGCCCCTTGGGAAAGGGATGGCTGGGTGACAATATGTTCGATAAACGCACGGATAGTCGATTATCGGATTGTCAGCGACCCGCCACTCTCCTTAATCTGAGCCCAACGTAGCACCCTGAACCGAGGTCGACCTGGGTGCGCTGCGTGACTTTGAAACCCGCACCGCCGAGGCCCATGGCCCACTGGCAGGAGAAGCTTGATGCGCGACGTATTTATCTGTGACGCTATTCGCACCCCCATCGGCCGCTTCGGCGGCGCCTTGGCCGGCGTGCGTGCCGATGATCTGGCCGCTGTACCGCTCAAGGCGCTGATCGAGCGTAACCCGGGTGTGCAGTGGGATCAGGTCGACGAAGTGTTTTTTGGCTGTGCCAACCAGGCCGGTGAAGATAACCGCAACGTGGCACGCATGGCCCTGCTGCTGGCGGGCCTGCCCGAGAGTATCCCGGGTGTGACCCTGAACCGCCTGTGCGCCTCGGGTATGGACGCCATCGGTACTGCATTCCGTGCCATCGCCAGCGGCGAGATGGAGCTGGCCATTGCCGGCGGCGTCGAGTCCATGTCGCGCGCGCCGTTTGTCATGGGCAAAGCCGAGAGCGCTTACTCGCGCAACATGAAGCTTGAAGACACGACCATCGGCTGGCGCTTCATCAACCCGCTGATGAAGAGCCAGTACGGTGTGGACTCCATGCCTGAAACCGCTGATAACGTCGCAGACGATTACCAGGTTTCGCGTGCCGACCAGGATACATTCGCCCTGCGCAGCCAACAGAAGGCCGCAGCAGCCCAGGCTGCCGGCTTCTTCGCCGAAGAAATCGTGCCTGTGCGTATCGCCCACAAGAAGGGCGAAACCATCGTCGATCGCGATGAGCATCTGCGGCCGGAAACCACCCTCGAGGCACTGACCAAGCTCAGGCCGGTCAACGGCCCGGATAAGACGGTCACCGCTGGCAATGCCTCGGGCGTGAACGACGGTGCTGCTGCACTGATCCTGGCCTCGGCTGAAGCGGTGAAGAAGCACGGCCTGACCCCGCGTGCCCGTGTTCTGGGGATGGCCAGCGGCGGTGTAGCGCCACGGGTGATGGGCATTGGCCCGGTACCGGCGGTGCGCAAGCTGACCGAGCGCCTGGGTGTGGCCATGAGCGATTTCGATGTGATCGAGCTCAACGAAGCGTTTGCCAGCCAAGGCCTGGCGGTGCTGCGTGAGCTGGGCGTGGCCGATGATGCGCCGCAAGTGAACCCCAACGGCGGTGCGATTGCCCTGGGCCACCCGCTGGGCATGAGTGGAGCGCGCCTGGTGCTGACCGCACTGCACCAACTGGAGAAGAGCGGCGGGCGCAAGGGCTTGGCGACCATGTGTGTCGGTGTTGGCCAAGGTCTGGCGTTGGCCATCGAGCGGGTTTGACCTGTCCCGGCCTTTTCGCGGGACAAGCCCGTTCCCACAGGGGACCACGCCTCTCTTGTGAGAGCGGGCTTGTTTCGCGAAGAGGCCGGACTTATGAGACACAAGGCCAATAGCCAGCCCAGAAGCGGAACGAGTGTGTTACTAAGTATGTCTAGACCTACTTAGCACACTCCAGGAGTAAAGCCGTCATGACCTCAACCTATTACACCGGTGAAGAGCGCAGTAAGCGCATCTTCGCCATCGTCGGTGCCTCTTCAGGCAACCTGGTGGAATGGTTCGACTTTTATGTCTACGCCTTCTGTGCAATCTATTTTGCCCCGGCCTTCTTCCCCTCTGACGACCCCACTGTTCAATTGCTCAATACCGCTGGCGTGTTTGCCGCTGGCTTCCTGATGCGGCCTATCGGTGGCTGGATCTTCGGTCGCCTGGCGGACCGCCATGGCCGCAAGAATTCCCTGATGATCTCGGTGCTGATGATGTGTTTCGGCTCCTTGATGATTGCCTGCTTACCCACCTACTCGAGCATTGGCACCTGGGCCCCGGCATTGCTGTTGCTGGCCCGCTTGATTCAGGGCCTTTCGGTAGGCGGCGAGTACGGCACCACCGCGACCTACATGAGTGAGGTGGCGCTGCGTGGCCAGCGTGGTTTCTTTGCTTCGTTCCAGTATGTCACCCTGATCGGCGGCCAATTGCTGGCAGTGCTGGTGGTGGTGATCCTTCAGCAACTGCTGACCGAAGATGAACTGCGTGCCTGGGGCTGGCGCATTCCGTTCGTGGTCGGTTCCATCGCTGCGCTAATCTCGCTGATGCTGCGCCGCTCGCTGCACGAGACCAGCAGCGCCGAAGCCCGCAAGGACAAGGACGCAGGTTCCATCAAAGGCCTGTTCCGCAACCACACGGCAGCCTTCATCACCGTGCTCGGCTATACCGCCGGTGGCTCGCTGATCTTCTATACCTTCACTACGTACATGCAGAAGTACCTGGTCAACACTGCGGGCATGACCGCGAAGAACGCCAGCTTCGTGATGACCGGCGCCTTGTTCCTGTACATGGTGATGCAGCCGTTCTTCGGCATGCTCTCCGACCGTATCGGCCGACGTAACTCGATGCTGCTGTTCGGTGCCTTGGGGACGCTGTTCACCGTGCCGTTGCTGATGGCGCTAAAGACCGTCAGTAGCCCGTTCATGGCCTTCGTACTGGTGACCCTGGCACTGTGCATCGTCAGTTTCTACACCTCGATCAGTGGCCTGGTGAAGGCCGAGATGTTCCCGCCGCAGGTGCGTGCGCTTGGTGTAGGCCTGGCTTACGCGGTAGCCAACGCAATGTTCGGCGGCTCGGCCGAGTATGTGGCCCTGGGCTTGAAAAGCCTGGGTATGGAGAACACCTTTTACTGGTACGTGACGGCGATGATGGCAATCGCGTTCCTGTTCAGCCTGCGCCTGCCGAAACAGGCGGCGTACCTGCACCATGATGATTAAGGACGTTGCATGAGCAACCTACTGTTCGACGCCTATTTCACCGCCCCGGCCATGCGCGAGATCTTTTCCGACCGCGGCCGTCTGCAGGGCATGCTCGATTTCGAAGCTGCCCTGGCCCGTGCCGAGGCTGCTGCCGGCCTGGTGCCGCACAGCGCGGTAGCGGCCATCGAGGCGGCCTGCCAGGCCGAGCGCTTTGACGTTCGCGCGCTCGCCGATGCCATTGCCACGGCAGGCAACTCGGCAATCCCGCTGGTCAAGGCGCTGGGCAAGGTGATCGCCAGTGGTGTTCCCGAGGCCGAACGCTATGTGCACTTGGGCGCCACCAGCCAGGACGCGATGGATACCGGGCTGGTGCTGCAGTTGCGTGATGCACTGGCGCTGATCGAGGCTGACCTCGCCACGTTGGCCGAAACCTTGTCGCGCCAGGCCCTGCTGCACGCCGACACACCGCTGGTGGGGCGTACCTGGCTGCAGCACGCCACCCCGGTGACTCTGGGCATGAAGCTGGCCGGCATACTGGGCGCCGTTACGCGCCACCGTCAACGGCTGCAGGAGCTGCGTCCGCGCTTGTTGGTACTGCAGTTCGGTGGCGCCTCCGGCAGCTTGGCGGCCTTGGGCAGCAAAGCACTGCCGGTCGCCGAGGGCCTGGCCGCACAGTTGAAACTGACCTTGCCCGAGCAACCCTGGCACACCCAGCGCGATCGCCTGGTGGAATTCGCCTCGGTGCTGGGCCTTATTGCCGGTAGCCTGGGCAAGCTGGGCCGCGATGTCAGCCTGCTGATGCAGACCGAGGCGGGCGAGGTGTTCGAGCCTTCCGCGCCTGGCAAGGGTGGGTCGTCGACCATGCCGCACAAGCGCAACCCGGTGGGCGCTGCAGTGCTGATCGGTGCCGCCACCCGGGTGCCGGGGCTGCTATCGACGCTTTACGCAGCCATGCCCCAGGAGCACGAGCGCAGCCTCGGCCTGTGGCATGCCGAGTGGGAAACATTGCCGGAGATCTGCTGCCTGGTTTCAGGCGCCTTGCGTCAGGCCCAGGTGATCGTCGAAGGCATGGAGGTGGACGCCGAGCGCATGCGCCGCAACCTCGACCTGACCCAAGGCCTGGTGCTGGCCGAGGCGGTGAGCATCGTCCTGGCCCAACGCCTTGGCCGCGACCGCGCCCATCACTTGCTCGAGCAATGCTGCCAGCGCGCCGTGGCCGAACAGCGCCATTTGCGCGCTGTGTTGGGCGACGAGCCGCAGGTGACCGCCGAACTGACTGAACAAGAGCTAGACCGTCTGCTCGACCCTGCCCATTACCTTGGCCAGGCCCGCGTCTGGGTGGCGCGCGCTGTGGCTGAACATCAACGATTCACTGCCTGAAGGAGACCGCTGTGGCGCATTTGCAACTGGCCGATGGCGTACTGAACTATCGACTCGATGGCCCGGACGATGCCCCGGTGCTGGTGCTGTCCAACTCCCTGGGGACTGACCTGGGCATGTGGGACAGTCAGATTCCGCTGTGGAGCGAGCACTTGCGTGTACTGCGTTACGACACTCGCGGTCACGGCGCTTCGCTGGTCACCGATGGCCCATACAGCATCGAGCAACTGGGCGGCGATGTGCTGGCGCTGCTCGATGCACTGGATATCCGGCATGCCCACTTCGTCGGCTTGTCCATGGGTGGCCTGATCGGCCAGTGGCTGGGTATCAATGCGGGCGAGCGTCTGCACAGCCTGACCCTGTGCAATACCGCGGCCAAGATCGCCAATGACGAAGTGTGGAATACCCGCATCGACATGGTGCTCAAAGGCGGCCAGCAGGCCATGGCCGACCTGCGCGACGCCTCGATCGCTCGCTGGTTCACCCCCGCGTTTGCCCAGGCCCAACCTGAGCAGGCGCAGCGCATCTGTCAGATGCTCGCGCAGACCTCTCCACAGGGCTATGCCGCCAACTGCGCGGCAGTACGCGACGCCGATTACCGTGAGCAACTCGGCCGTATCCAGGTGCCTACGCTGGTCGTTGCCGGTACCGAGGACGTGGTGACCACGCCGGAACATGGCCGCTTCATGCAGGCCGCGATCATCGGTGCCACCTATGCCGAATTCCCGGCAGCGCACCTTTCCAATGTCGAGATCGGCGAGGCGTTCAGCCTTCGCGTGCTTGACTTCCTGCTGGCTCGCTGAGGAATCTGCCATGGATGAGAAACAACGTTACGACGCCGGCATGCAAGTACGCCGCACAGTACTCGGCGATGCCCACGTGGATCGCAGCCTGGAGAAACTCAACGACTTCAATGGCGAGTTCCAGGAAATGATCACTCGCCATGCCTGGGGTGATATCTGGACCCGCCCAGGCCTGCCACGGCACACGCGTAGCCTGATCACCATCGCCATGCTGATCGGCATGAACCGCAACGATGAACTCAAGCTGCACCTGCGCGCGGCGGCCAACAACGGCGTGACCCGTGAAGAGATCAAGGAAGTGCTGATGCAGAGCGCTATCTACTGTGGTATTCCGGCAGCCAATGCCACCTTCCACCTGGCAGAATCGGTGTGGGATGAGTTAGGTGTAGAGTCTCGTCAACAGTCGTGAAGCTCACGCACCTGTAGGAGCGGCCTTGTGTCGCGAAAGGGCTGCGAAGCGGCCCCAGGATGGTTGCAGCGTCGCTGAAATTGATGGGGCCGCTTCGCAGCCCTTTCGCGACACAAGGCCGCTCCTACGCAGAGCGCAGCGCCACCGGCCCGGCATTGGCCTCAACTGCATGCTTGAGCGCCGGGCACATTCCCAGCATGAACGCCGCCTCCGCCACCACGAACAGCGGCCCGATGATCAGCCCGCTGATATCGTCGACGAACGCCGGCTTGCGGCCTTCGTAGTAATGCCCGACGAACTGGATGATCCAGCCCACCACAAATGCCCCTGCCCCAGCACTGAGCCACAGCGCGGTGCTTTGCAGCGCCAGTGCCTGGCCAACCCACAGGCACAGCCCCAGCAGCAAGCCCATCACCAGCCCGAAACGCAGGTCCAGGCGCAGGTAGAACCACACCGACGCTGCCGCTGCCACAAGGGCAGGGGACAGCCAGATCCCGGCGACGTCCCAGCCCGGGCGCGACAGCAGGATGGTCACGGCCAGCACGATCAGCGGAATGCCGACGAAGTGGGTAGCGATATTGCGTGGGTCGCGGTGGTAGCTGGCGTATTGGCTCAGGTGTTCAACGAGGTTTTTCATTGTTGTTCCTCCCTGGGTGGCCTGTTTGCATGGTGTAGCCTGTGCCGCACTGTTGGCGGGCACAGGCCACTCATACTGCTCAGGATAGCCTGTGGCGCACCACTATCATCAGCTTAGCGAATGGTGGCAGTGCGCATGGCTGATGGCCGGTGAGATCACAACAGGTTCAACGGATAACTCACGATCAAGCGGTTCTCATCGAACGCGTTGGTGCTGAAGTCCCTGCGCATGGTGGAGTTGCGCCATTTCAGCGAAAGGTCCTTGAATGACCCCGACTGCACCACGTAGGCCAGTTCGGTTTCCCGCGCCCATTCCTTGCCGTCGTCGATGCTGCCAGAGGTGACATTGTCGCCCTTGATGTAGCGGTTCATCAGGGTCAGGCCGGGGATACCGACGGTGACGAAGTTGAAGTCATGGCGCACCTGCCAGGAACGTTCCTTGGCATTGTCGAAGCTGGAGTTGTAGCTGTCGTTGGCCAGGGTGCCACCGCTGGTGCCGTTGACCCGCAACCAGGCATCGTCGCCACTGACTTTCTGCAGGCCGACGTAGAAGGTGTTGCCCTTGTAGCGTGCCGAGAGCATGGCCGAGGCCGTGCGGTTGTCCAGCTGGCCTGCGCGTTCGGCCCCGTCTTCTTTGCCGATGAAATAGCCGAGGTTGGCGCCCAGGGTCCATTCGCCCAGCGGCTGGCTATGCACCAGGTTGATGTATTGCTGACGGTAGATGTCCTTGAGCTGGGCATCCCACAGGCCGATCATCGTGCGCTTGTCGTTGAAGGTATATTCGCCACCACCGAAGTTGAAACGATCGGAGGTAAACGCCGCTCGGCCATTGAGCGACATGTCTTCCATGCTGGCGTCGTTGCGCGGACTGTTGGCGCGGAACTGACCCGCGTACAGGGTCAGGCCCTCGATTTCTTTCGAGGTGAGCTGGCCGCCGCGGAAGGTCTGCGGCAGCGAGCGGCCGTCATCCGAGCGCAGAATCGGCAGCACTGGCATCCATTCGCCTACTTTCAGTTCGGTCTGCGACAGCTTGGCTTTCAGTGCAACGCCCAGGCGGCCGAAGTCGTCGGCGGGCCGGCCGTCATCGTGGACCGGTAGCAGGTTGGTATTGGTGGTGCCCTTACCGCCGTCGAGCTTGACCGAATACATGCCCAGTACATCCACGCCGAAACCTACGACGCCCTGGGTGAAGCCGGAGCGGGCATCGAGGATGAAGCTTTGCGTCCATTCCTCTCCCTTGGCTTGGGAGTGAGCCGGGTCGACAAAGTTGCGGTTGATGTAGAAGTTGCGCAGGTTGAGGGTGGCCTTGGCGTCCTCCATGAAACCGCCTTCGGCGGCCAATGCGGGGAGGGCACAGGACATGGCCAACAGGCCGGGCAGCAGCTGGCGTGCGGGGTGCGAAATGCTCATCTGTCGTGGATCTCTTGTTTTTATTGGCGAACCGGTGCGCTGCAGAGTGCAGCCTGCAGGGCGGGTCTTTTTGTCAAATTGGCAACGTGTTGCTGGAGAGGATGGTGCGGGGAGGGCAGCAGTGAGGCAATTCGTCGCAAGCGGAAGCGGGCGATAATCGAACGGAATGTTCCAGTTGGTTAATTATTTGTCAGGCAGCGTTGTGCGCAACAAAAAACCCACCGCGAGGGGTGGGTTTTTGTGTTTACCTGAACAGTCAGCTCTTCGGTGTTGCCGCCGATGCCTGCTGATTGGCCTGCCCGGTCTGCTCGTACCAGCCACCGCCGAGCGCTTTGTACAGGTTGACCTCGCTGGTCAGCTGCGACAGGCGATCGGTGATCAGCGACTGCTGTGCACTGAACAGGTTGCGCTGGGCGTCGAGGAAGGTCAGGTTGCTGTCGATACCGATGCGGTAACGGCGTTCGGCCAGGCGGTAGTAATCCTGGTTCGCCTGCACCAGGTCACGTTGCGCCTGCAACTGCTCTTCGAAGGTCTTGCGTGCCGCCAGGCCATCGGAGACTTCCTGGAAGGCGGTCTGGATGGTCTTTTCATACTTGGCGACGTTGATGTCCTTCTGGATCTTCGAGTAGTCCAGGCTCGCCTTCAGACTGCCGGCGTTGAAGATCGGCAGGTTGATCTGCGGCTGGAACAGCCAGGTCCCCGAACCACCTTTGAACAGCCCGTCCATGTCCGGGCTCAGGGTGCCGGCGTTGGCGGTCAGGCTGATGCTCGGGAAGAACGCTGCTCGCGCTGCGCCAATGTTGGCGTTGGCGGCCTTGAGCAGGTGCTCGGCTTCCTGGATGTCCGGGCGGCGCTGGAGGATGTCCGACGGCAGGCCAGCCGGCACTTCCGCCAGCTGGTCGGCATCGAGCTCCAGCGGCTTGGGCAGGTTGGCCGGGATGCCGGTACCCACCAGCACGGCCAGGCTGTTGAGGTCCTGGGCGACAAGGCGCTGATACTGCGAATACTTGACCCGTGCCCCTTCCACGGCGGTGCGCGCCTGGCTGAGGTCGAGCGCCGAAGCTACACCGACTTCGTTGCTGCGGCGGGTCAGGTTGTAGCTTTCCTCGTAGGTCTTGAGCGTCTCTTCGGTCAGCTTGAACAGTGCCTGGTCGGCCTGCCAGGTGTAGTAGGCGTTGGCCACGCTGGCCACCAGGGCGATCTGCGTGGAGCGACGCGCCTGCTCACTGGACAGGTAGGTTTCCAGGGCCTGCTCGGTCAGGCTGCGTACGCGGCCGAACAGGTCCAGCTCGTAGGCGCTGACGCCCAGCGTGGCCGAGTACTGGCTGGTGATGTTGGCCTCACCGGTTGTCGACAGGTCCGCCGGGACGCGCTGGCGGCTGCCGCTGCCGGTGGCTGAAACCGCCGGGAACAGGTCGGCGCGCTGGATGCGGTACTGCGCGCGGTAGGCGTCGAGGTTCAGTGCCGCCACGCGCAGGTCACGGTTGTTCACCAGCGAAGTCTGGATCAACTGCTGCAGTGCCGGGTCGTGGAAGAACTGGCGCCAGCCCTGTTCGGCGGCGGCCACGTCGGCCGACTCGGTCGGCGAGTACGCAGGGCCTTGCGGCCACTGCGCTGCCACCGGTGCTTCCGGCGTCTGGTAATCAGGGATCAGCGAGCAGCCGCCGAGAATGAAAGCGGTTACCGCCAGGGACAACAAAGACTTGGTCATTGCCCAGCCTCATAACGTGGAGTTTCAGGGGTGGCGTCCTGTTCCGGCTTTTTGCTGCCGAACAGCGACGACACTGCGACGAAGAACAGCGGTACCCAGAAGATGGCCAGCACGGTCGCACTGATCATGCCGCCGATTACCCCGGTACCGATGGCATGCTGGCTGCCCGCGCCAGCGCCGCTGGAAATGGTCAACGGTACCACGCCGAGGATGAATGCCAGCGAGGTCATGATGATCGGGCGCAGACGCATGCGGCATGCCTCGATCGCTGCGTCATACAGGCTCTTGCCTTGTTCGTGCAGTTCCTTGGCGAATTCCACGATCAGGATCGCGTTCTTCGCCGCCAGGCCGATGGTGGTCAACAGGCCTACCAGGAAGTACACGTCATTGGACAGGCCGCGCAGGCTGGTGGCGATCAGCGCACCGATGATGCCCAGTGGAACGACCAGCACGACGGCGATCGGGATCGACCAGCTTTCATACAGTGCTGCCAGGCACAGGAACACGAACAGGACCGAGAGGGCGAACAGTGCCGGCATCTGCGAGCCGGAGAGCTTTTCCTCGTAGGACATGCCGGTCCAGGAGTAGCCGATGCCGTCCGGCAGTTCGCCAGCGATCCGCTCCACCTCGGCCATGGCTTCACCGGTACTGTAGCCTGGGGCCGGTGCACCGAGAATCTCCATTGCCTCGACACCGTTGTAGCGCGACAGCTTGGGCGAACCGTAGGTCCATTCACCTGTGGCGAAGGAGGAGAACGGCACCATCTCGCCTGCACCGTTGCGCACGTACCACTTCTGCAGGTCTTCCGGGCTCATCCGGGCGTTCGGTTCGCCCTGGATGTACACCTTCTTGACCCGGCCGCGGTCGATGAAGTCGTTGACGTAGCTGGCACCCAAGGCAATCGACAGGGTGTTGTTGATGTCGGAGATGGTCACGCCCAGGGCGCTGGCACGTTCGTCATCGATGGTCAGCTGGTACTGCGGCTCATCGTTCAGGCCGTTCGGACGCACGGCGCTGAGCACCTTGCTCTGGGCAGCCTTGGCCAGGAACTGGTTGCGCGCCTCCATGAGTTTCGCATGGCCGACGCCACCACGATCCTGCAGGAATACGTCGAAGCCGGTGGCGTTACCCAACTCCAGTACCGCAGGCGGAGCAAAGGCGAACACCATCGCATCACGGAAGCTGAAGAAGTGCTGCTGGGCACGCTCGGCCAGGCCGAACACGCTGTTCTCCTTGGAGCGTTCGTCCCACGGCTTGAGCATGATGAACGCCATGCCCGAGCTTTGCCCGCGACCGGCGAAGTTGAAGCCGTTGACGGTGAACACCGACGACACGGTATCGGCTTCGTCCTCGAGCAGGTACTCACGCATCTGGTCAATCACCACCTGGGTGCGCTCGGCACTGGAACCGGCCGGTGTCTGCACCTGGGCGAACAGTACGCCCTGGTCTTCCTCGGGCAGGAACGCGGTAGGGATGCGGGCGAACAGCCAGATCATGCCGACGACGATCAAGGCGTAGCCCAGCAGGAACGGCACCTTGTTGCGCAGGATGGTACCCACGCTGCGCTCGTAGCCGTTCACGCTGCGGTCGAAGTTGCGGTTGAACCAGCCGAAGAAGCCACCTTTGGCCACATGGTGCTCGCCCTTTTTAAGCGGCTTGAGCATGGTGGCGCACAGCGCCGGGGTGAAGATCAGTGCCACCAGCACCGACAGGCCCATGGCCGAGACGATGGTGATGGAGAATTGCCGGTAGATCACACCCGTGGAGCCGCCGAAGAAGGCCATCGGCAGCAGCACTGCCGACAGCACCAGGGCGATACCCACCAGCGCGCCCTGGATCTGCTCCATCGACCGCTTGGTCGCCTCTTTGGGCGGCAAGCCTTCCTCGGACATGACCCGTTCGACGTTCTCCACCACGACGATGGCGTCGTCCACCAGCAAGCCGATGGCCAGGACCATGGCGAACATGGTCAGGGTGTTGATGCTGAAGCCCGCGGCGGCAAGGATGCCGAAGGTGCCCAGCAATACCACCGGTACGGTCATGGTGGTAATGATGGTGGCGCGGAAGTTCTGCAGGAACAGGTACATCACCAGGAATACCAGGACCACGGCTTCGATCAGGGTGTGTATGACCCCGCTGATCGATTCGGTGACCACCGGCGTGGTGTCATACGGGAACACCGCCTTGACCCCTGGCGGGAAGAACGGCTCCAGGTCGCTGATGGTCTTGCGCAGGGCCGTGGCGGTATCCAGGGCGTTGGCGCCGGTCGCCAGCTTGACCGCAAGGCCCGAGGCCGGCTTGCCGTTGAACTGGGCGCTGATGGCGTAGTTTTCGCCGCCCAGGCCGACCTGGGCAACATCGCGCAAGCGAACCTGCGAGCCATCGCTGTTGACCTTGAGCAGGATATTTTCGAACTGCTCGGCGGTCTGCAGGCGAGTCTTGCCGATGATGGTGGCGTTCAGCTGGGTGCCGGGTATGGCAGGCAGGCCGCCGAGCTGGCCGGACGACACCTGCACGTTCTGCGCGGCGACCGCGGTCTTGACGTCGACCGGAGTCAGCTGGAACTTGTTCAGCTTGGCCGGATCGAGCCAGATACGCATGGCGTACTGTGCACCGAACACCTGGAAGTCACCGACACCTGCCGTGCGCGAAATCGAGTCCTGCATGTTGGAAACGATGTAGTTGGCAAGGTCATCCTTGGTCATGCTGCCGTCTTCGGACACCAGGCCGATCACCATCAGGAAGTTCTTCACTGCCTTGGTGACGCGGATACCTTGCTGCTGTACTTCCTGCGGCAGCAGTGGGGTGGCCAGGTTCAGCTTGTTCTGTACCTGAACCTGCGCGGTATCAGGGTTGGTGCCCTGCTCGAAGGTGGCGGTGATGGTCATGCTGCCGTCGGAGTTGCTCTCCGAGGACACATAACGCAGGTTGTCGATACCGTTGAGCTGCTGCTCGATCACCTGCACCACGGTGTCCTGCACGGTTTGCGCCGAGGCGCCCGGGTAGGTCACGGAGATGGCGATGGCCGGCGGCGCGATGCTTGGGTACTGGTTGATCGGCAGCTTCAGGATCGACAAAGCGCCGACCAGCATGATCACCAAGGCGATCACCCAGGCGAAGATCGGGCGATCGATAAAGAACTTCGACATGGTTTACTCCGCTTTGGCGTCTGCTTTGGCCGCGCTGGCCTGATCAGGGCTGCCCGGTTTCTTGACGTTGGTGGCATCGCTGACCTTGACCTCGACACCCGGGCGCACGTACTGCAGGCCCTCGGTGATCAGGCGGTCGCCCGGGTTCAGGCCTTCTTCGATCAGCCAGTCGCTACCCAGGGTGCGGCTGGCCTTGAGCTGGCGCAGTTCGACCTTGTTCTCCTGGTTGACTACCAGCGCGGTCGGTGCACCCTTGAGGTCACGGGTCACGCCTTGCTGCGGGGCCAGGATGGCATTGCTGTTGACCCCGGCCTTGAGCCGCGCGTGCACGAACATGCCAGGCAGCAGGGTGTGATCAGGGTTGGGGAAGATGGCGCGCAAGGTCACCGAACCTGTGGTCTCGTCGACCGCCACTTCGGAGAACTCCAGGCGACCTTCCTGCTTGAACAGGCTGCCGTCTTCCAGCACCAGCTGGACGGACGCGGCGTTGTCGCCGGACTTCTGCAGCTGGCCGCTTTCCAGGTCACGGCGCAGCTTGAGCAGCTCGGCGGTGGACTGGGTGACATCGACGTAGATCGGGTCGAGTTGCTGGATGGTGGCCATGGCATTGGTCTGGCCATTGCTCACCAGCGCACCTTCAGTGAACGACGAGCGACCGATACGACCGCTGATCGGCGCCAGTACCTTGGTATAGCGCAGGTCGATCTGGGCACTTTTGAGCGCTGCCTCGGCCTGCAATCGTTTGGCATTGGCGTCGTCGTATTCCTGCTTGGACACCGCCTGTTCGTCTATCAGCTGCTTGTAGCGCTCGGCCAGCGAGCGGGTAGCCTGGAGGTTGGCCTGGGCGTTGGCCAGGGTGGCCTCGTATACGGCAGGGTCGATCTGGTACAGCTGCTGACCGGCCTTGACGTCGCTGCCTTCCTTGAACAGGCGCTTGAGAATGATGCCATTGACCTGAGGGCGCACTTCGGCCACGCGATAGGCGCTGGTGCGCCCCGGCAGCTCGGACGTCAGGGTGAAGGCTTGGGGCTGGATTGTCACGACGCCGACCAGAGGAGCCTGTGCTGCGGGCGCGGCTTCTTCTTTGTTACAGCCACTTAGCAGAGTTGCCAGGGCGACGGCGGAAACCAGAGCGGTAACGGCTGGCTTGAATTGCATGAGGATCCTCGGGTCGCTAGAGCAGGGAGACGCTCAAGAGTAATGGAAGAGTCTTGTCAGAAAAAATGCTATCAGGTGGATAAATAGCTTACTAACGAATATACTTACATTCATGGTTGTTTGTAAATACCGTTGGGTAGTACTTGGCTACTATCCGGCCCCTTGATTAGCCCATCCGGAGGCACCCTTCAGAGGTGACCCCGGCGGATTCCCCGCAAGCAACGTGCCTGCGGGCCCAGATGAGGTTGTACTGCCATGGTCCGTCGAACCAAAGAAGAAGCCCAGGAAACCCGAACCCAGATCATCGAGGCGGCGGAAAAGGCTTTCTACAAGCGTGGGGTTGCGCGAACCACCCTGGCTGACATCGCCGAACTGGCGGGCGTGACCCGCGGTGCTATCTACTGGCATTTCAACAATAAGGCGGAGTTGGTGCAGGCGCTGCTCGACAGCCTGCACGAAACCCATGACCACTTGGCGCGTGCCAGTGAAAGCGAGGACGAACTGGACCCACTCGGCTGCATGCGCAAGCTGCTGCTGCAAGTGTTCAACGGGCTGGTGCTCGACGCCCGGACCCGGCGTATCAATGAGATCTTGCATCACAAGTGCGAGTTCACCGATGACATGTGTGAAATTCGCCAGCAGCGCCAAAGTGCGGTGCTGGATTGCCATGAGGGCATTACCCTGGCGTTGGCCAATGCCGTGCGCCGTGAGCAGTTGCCGGCCGGGCTGGATGTAGAACGGGCAGCCGTGGCCCTGTTTGCCTATGTCGATGGCCTGATCGGGCGCTGGTTGCTACTGCCAGACAGCGTCGATCTGCTGCGCGATGCCGAAAAATGGGTGGACACCGGGCTGGATATGCTGCGCTGGAGCCCTGCCTTGCGCAATTGACACTTTGTTAAGGATTGTGAGGGAGTGTTTTCCCTGAGCATTAAGGGATGATTAAAACCTAAGGTGCTCCCCTAGCGCCCACGCAACTGCCGGTCCGGCAATGCCACTGCCGCCACCAGCCCCAGCAGCGCCACCGTGGCGCTGCCCAGCAACAGGTGCCTGAAGGTTTCCAGCAATCGTGCCTGGGTTGCAGGATCCGCTTCCCCAGCCTGCAGGCTCCCCAGCAACGGATTACCCGCCAATTCGAACCCCCCCTGATGCAGCAGTGCCAGCAGTACGCTGGACATGCAGGCCACGCCCATGGCGCCGCCAAGTGAGCGGAACAGATTGGTCGTGCTGGTGGCCACGCCGATGTCCTTGCTATCCACAGCGCTCTGGGTGCCTACCAGCGATGTCGGGAACTGCAGCCCACAGGCGATGCCTGTGAACAACATGAAAAGCGCACTGAGAACGCCCGACTGCGGTGGGGTGATGGCCATGGCGAAGATCGCCACCGGCATCAGCAACGCACCGGCGAGGATCTGCGGCTTGTAGCGGCCAGTGAAGCTGGTCATGCGCCCGCCGGTGAATGCACCGATGGGCAGGCCAATGGCCAAGGGCAGCAGGTGCAGCGCGGCGCTGTCGGCCCCGGCCCCGGTGATGCCCTGGTAGCGCAGGGGCATCAGCATGGTCAGAGAGATCGATTGGAAACTGGCGAAGAAAATCACCGCCCAGCACAGCACGGCCACCCGGTTGCCGAACAGCCCCAGTGGCAGCAACGGTTCCTGGCAACGACGTTCATGCCCGATGAACAAGGCTGTGCCAAGCCCGGCACAGGCGAACAGGGCCATCACGGCAGGCGCAGTCCAGGCGTGGCCCTGGCCGACCAGGGTAATGCCCAGCAGCAGGCTGCCCAGGCCAATGATCAACAACACCGCCCCCACATAGTCCACCTGGGCCTGACGGCGTTGCACGGGCATGCCCTCCAGGGCGCGGTGGATGGCCCACAGGGCGGCCAGGCCCAAGGGCAGGTTGATCCAGAACACCCAGCGCCACGACAGGTATTCGGTCAGCCAGCCACCCAGTACCGGCCCGGCCACGCTGGCTGCGGCATACATGCTGCTGAAATAGCCCTGGTAGCGGCCACGCTCCCGGGGTGGTACGAAGTCGCCAATGATCGCCTGGCTCACCGAAACCATGCCGCCCGCACCGATACCCTGCAGCACCCGCGCCAGCACCAGCTGCTGCATGTCCTGGGCCAGGGCGCAGGCGATGGAGGCCAGGGTGAACAGGCTGATGCCGGTAAGGATCATGCGGCGGCGCCCATACAGGTCCCCCAGCTTGCCGTAGATCGGCACTGCCACGGTCATCGCCACCATGTAGCCCGATATCACCCAGGCCAGCAGCCCGACGTCATTGAACCGGGCGGAGATGGCAGGCAGTGAAACGGCGACGATGGTCTGGTCGAGGGCGCCAAGGAAGATGGCCAGCATCAACGCGGTGAGGACGCTGCGCAGGGCGGTCGGGGGCAGTGCGGCGGTCACGGAGGGGCACCTTGTTTGAAAGACAGCAGTGGCTTTGCTGGCCCACGAGCGGGCCGGCACCAATACCGCGATTGTAACCTGACTTAGGTAGCTACCTATGTACTATCAGCATCGCCCATGCAAGATCGGCATTGGCGCATTCATCCAGTGCTGCATGGCTGCGTGATATCGTGCATGGACCGCAGAGCCTTGAATCCGCGGGTCGCACCAGCTTGGTGCAGCATGATGTCGCAGGATTCCAGTGCCGCTGTATCCCACACCTTTTATTCCTCTGCCTGCATGTCGAGCATGAGCGCCCCGATGGCGACGGTTGGAACAGGTCAGGTAGACCCGATTCAGGGGTCGGTAGCAACCGTTCAATTTCACGTATAAGCGGAGTGATCATGCCCAAGGCTTCCCATCAAGATCTGCGTTTTGCCTTCCGCGAGCTGCTCGCTTCAGGTTCCTGCTATCACACGGCCTCCGTGTTCGACCCGATGTCGGCGCGTATTGCCGCTGACCTGGGCTTCGAAGTCGGCATTCTCGGCGGGTCGGTCGCCTCGCTGCAGGTGCTGGCCGCACCAGACTTCGCCCTTATCACACTGAGTGAGTTCGTCGAGCAGGCTACCCGCATCGGCCGTGTGGCCCAGCTGCCGGTGCTCGCCGATGCCGACCACGGTTATGGCAATGCGCTGAACGTCATGCGCACGGTCATCGAACTGGAACGCGCCGGTGTGGCTGCGCTCACTATCGAAGACACGCTGCTGCCGGCCCAGTTCGGGCGCAAGTCCACCGACCTGATCCCGGTCGAAGAGGGCGTTGGCAAGATCCGTGCGGCGCTGGAGGCCCGGGTCGACTCGTCGCTCTCGATCATCGCCCGCACTAACGCCGGCGTGCTCAGCACCGAAGAAATCATCGTGCGCACCCAGAGCTACCAGAAGGCCGGTGCCGATGCTATCTGCATGGTGGGTGTCAAAGACTTCGAGCAACTGGAGCAGATCGCCGAGCACCTCAGCGTGCCGCTGATGCTGGTGACCTATGCCAACCCGAACCTGCGCGACGATGAGCGCCTGGCACGCCTTGGCGTACGGATCGTGGTCGATGGCCATGCCGCCTACTTTGCCGCGATCAAGGCCACTTATGACTGCCTGCGCCTGCAGCGCGGCCAGCAGAACAAGTCGGAAAACCTCACGGCCACCGAGCTGTCGCACACCTACACCCAGCCTGAGGACTATATCCGCTGGGCCAAGGAATACATGAGCGTCGACGAGTGATCGGCATTGCGCCGTTCGGCTCAGCGGACGGCGCTCAAGGTGGCGGTGTGCGGCACGCAGTGCGCCTGCTCGCAACTGGCTGCCGCGTTGGGCTGGCTGCGTAGCAGCTCGGCGCGCCAGCAGGCGGAGCCGTAAAGCCCGACGGCTGCAGTCATTGCCATGACAAGGGCGACTCTTCTTGATTTGATGCCCATGGTGCTCACCTCCTGTTGCAAAAACAGGTGATACCTCAAGCATAGGTCAATCACAGGTGGACGCTTGACGCAACAGCCCGGTTGCGCGGCAGTTCACAACAAATCTTTATCCCACTCCGGTTCGTCCCTGAACCGCTGCGCCAGAAAATCCAGCATGCTGCGCAAGGTCGCCGGCATATGCTTGCGTGATGTGTACACCGCATTCAGGTTCAGCTCCTGCGGGCGTGCATCAGGCAGCAGGCGCACCAGTTCGCCTGTACGCAGGGCCGCGGCAGCCTGGTAAGTCGGCAGCATGGCGACCCCCGCACCGGCCAGTGCCGCCTTCTGCAGGGTCATGGCCTCGTTGGCACTGATATTACCTTCGACCGGGACAGTGATCGGCTGGCCGCCCACTTCGAAATGCCAGACGCTGTGGCCGAAGTAGGCATGAGTAAGGCAATTGTGCTGGCTCAGTTCCTCGACCCGTTGCGGGGTGCCATGCTCATGCAAGTAGGCGGGTGCCGCGCAGACGACTGAGCGGCATACAGTGAGGCGCCGGGCGATGAGGTTCGGGTCCAGGTCGTTGCTGGTGCGGATGGCCAGGTCGATGCGCTCGTCCACCAGGTTGACCGTGCGATCAAGCATCTGCAGCTCGACTCTCACCCCAGGGTAGCGGCGCACATACGCGGCTACCGCATCCACCAGTTGTGCCTGGCCGAATGAGGTACTGACGCTGATGCGCAGGGCGCCACGGGGCGCATCCGCCGGTTGCTGCACGGCGGCCTGCAGGTCGCCGGCCAGTTCCAGCAGATGCCGGCAGCGGGGCAGGGTCTCCAGGCCAGCGGCGGTCAGGCTCAATTTGCGCGTGGTGCGCTGCATCAAGCGCGCGCCAACCCAGTCCTCCAGCTCGGCGAGGTAGCGCGAGACCACCGGGCGGGACAGCTGCAGTTGATCGGCCGCCGCCGACTGGCTGCCCAGGTCGACGACGGTGACAAAAACGCGCATCGCGTTCAGACGGTCCATGATTTGCCCGATTTCAGAAACAAACTATGTTCGAGCATCGCATTTTTTGTCATGGATCGGGCAACTAAGCTGTTGATCATTCTTCTCGCGGACGGTCACAGAGCATGTCGATATTCACTCCCTTGCGCAGCCTGGTGCTGGCATGTGTCGCCTTGGCTGGCCAGGCCCAGGCTGCCGAGCCGTTGCAACTGGACATTTACAACCCAGGCCATGAGGCCATCTTCCCGGTCAGCTCGGTAATCGTCAGTGGCGAAAAGGACGCCATCCTGGTCGACGCCCAGTTCGGCAAGGCCCAGGCCGAACAGCTGGCGCAACGCCTGCGTGCTGGCGGCAAACACCTGACGACCATCTACATCAGCCATGGCGACCCGGACTACTACTTCGGCCTCGACACCCTGACCCAGGCCTTCCCTGAGGTCAGCGTGGTTGCTTCGGCCGCCACCGTTGCCCATATCCGCCAGACCATGGATGCCAAGCTGGCTTACTGGGGCCCGCAGATGGGCTCCGACAAACCGGCGCGGCTGGTGGTGCCACAGGTGCTCGATGGCAATCGCCTGATGCTGGAGGGGCAGCCGCTCGAAGTCATGGGGCTGGATGGCCCGCAACCTGAGCGCAGTTTTGTCTGGATTCCGTCGATCAAGGCAGTGGTGGGTGGGGTGGTGGTCTCCGAAAACATCCATGTCTGGATGGCCGATACCCAGTCAGCCAAGTCGCATGCGGATTGGCTTGGCACGCTCAAGCACATCGAGCAGCTGGCACCGCGTACTGTCGTGGCCGGCCACTACTTGGGGCAGAGCGATCATTCGCTCGATGCCGTGCATTTCACGGCGAGCTACATCCAGGCGTTCGATGTTGAAGCGGCCAAGGCCAAAGACGCCGATGGGCTGATCGGCGCAATGAAGAAGCGTTACCCGGGCCTGGCCGACGAGAGCTCGCTGGAGCTCGGTGCCAAGGTCGCCAAGGGCGAGATGAAGTGGTAATTCCATTCAACTGAAGGAGTGTTCCTCATGAGCAAGATCGCAATCATCGGTGCTACTGGCCGCGCTGGCAGCCAACTGCTGGAAGAGGCGTTGCGCCGCGGGCACAGTGTGCTCGCCATTGCCCGCGACCCTTCGACACTGCAGGGGCGCGCGGGCGTGACCGTGCAGGCGCTCGACGTCAAGGACAGCGCGGCGCTGCACAAGGCGCTGGCGGGTGTGGATGCGGTGCTGAGCGCTGCGCATTTTTCGACCATCGAGCCGCATGCGATCATCGAGCCGGTCAAGCGTGCGGGCGTCAAACGCCTGTTGGTGGTCGGGGGCGCCGGCAGCCTGCTGTTGCCTTCCGGGCATCGGGTCATCGACAGCCCGGACTTTCCCGAGGCTTACAAGGCCGAGGCCAGCGCCGGTGTACGCTTTCTTGAGGTGCTGCGCCAGGAACAGAACCTGGACTGGACCTTCCTGTCGCCGTCGGCTGAGTTCGTCGAAGGGGAGCGGACAGGGCATTACACCTTGGGCAAGGACCACCTGCTGATCGGCGCCGATGGCAAGAGCTGGATTACCTTTGCCGACTACGCCATTGCCATGCTCGATGAACTGGAGAAACCGGCGCATTCGCGGCAGCGTTTTACCGTCGGTTACTGAGCCTCGGCACGGCCCTCCAGCCAGTCCATCAGCTCGGCCAACCCTGCTGGCAAGCTTTTGGACTGGCAGGCCAGGTAATAGGCTTTGCCGGTGGTCACCTTCAACCCGAAGGGCATGCACAAACGCCCGCCGCGCAGGTCATCGCCAATCAATGCCCAATCGCCAATGGCAACCCCAGTGCCCTGGGATGCCATGGCCATGGCCATGTCCAGCGTCTCGAAGTGCTGCTTCGGCCCGTGCAGGTCGAGTGACGCACCGGCCGCTTGCAGCCACAGGCGCCAGTCATGCTCATCCCGCGATGGGTGCAGCAGCATATGGCGCGCCAGGTCCTCGACCTGCTTCAGTGGCAAAGGCCCAGCCAGTAACGATGGCGCGCAGACGGGCGTGAGTTGCTCATCGAACAGCTTGCGCACCCGCAGCCCATGATTGGGCAAGCTGCCATAGACCACCGCCGCATCGAACCCTTCGCGCCGAAAATCCACGCCATGTTGCACCGTGGTGGTCAGCTCTACTGGCACATCCGGGCGCAGTGCCTGCCATTCCATCAGGCGCGGCAACAGCCAGCGCATCACGCAGGTCGGCGCCTTGAGCTGCAAGGTCGTGCTGCGCCCGCCCACCTCGCGCACACCCTGTTCGATCAAGGCGAACACCTGTTGCACGCGCGGCAGCCAGTCCTGGCCTTCACGCGTCAGGCTCAGGCCGCGGGCCTGACGCTGGAACAAGGCATAACCCAGGTGTTCTTCGAGCCCGGCGATCTGCCGGCTGACGGCGCCCTGGGTGATATGCAGCTGCTGTGCGGCACGGGTGAAGTTGCAGTGCTGCGCGGTGACCAGAAAGGTGTGCAGGGCGGGGAGGGGCGGAAGGCGTTTCATCGTGGCAAGCCATGATTAAAGGACATGGCTAGTATGTGTTTTTTTGCCTTGTGGCGATAGCCTTGGGTTGGGTCCAATACGCACAGATTCCAACAAGATCCAAGGTGAAACCGATGGCAACGTGCGGCGAAGTACTGGTCAAACTCCTCGAAGGTTATGGCGTGGACCATGTCTTCGGCATCCCCGGCGTACATACCGTGGAGCTCTACCGAGGGCTGGCGGGCTCGTCCATCCGCCATATCACACCGCGCCATGAGCAAGGCGCCGGGTTCATGGCTGACGGCTATGCGCGTACGCGTGGCAAGCCGGGTGTATGTTTCATCATCACCGGTCCTGGGATGACCAACATCACCACCGCGATGGGCCAGGCCTACGCCGATTCGATCCCGATGCTGGTGATTTCCAGCGTGCAGTCGCGCAGCCAGCTGGGTGGTGGCCGTGGCAAGCTGCACGAGCTGCCCAACCAGAGCGCCCTGGTGGCTGGGGTGGCTGCCTTCTCGCAAACCTTGATGAGCGCTGATGACTTGCCACAGGTACTGGCGCGCGCGTTTGCCGTGTTCGATGGCGCCCGGCCGCGTCCGGTGCATATCGAGATTCCGCTGGACGTGCTGGTCGAGCCTGCTGACCACCTGCTGCCGGGCCGCCCTGTACGCAGTAGCCGCGCGGGCGCCGCGCCGCAGGCTGTGGCACTGATGGCCGAACGCCTGGCCAAGGCGCGCAAGCCTTTGATCCTGGCAGGCGGCGGTGCTTTGGCTGCTGGCCCTGCGCTTGCGCGCATGGCCGAGTACCTGCAGGCCCCTGTGGCTCTGACCATCAATGCAAAGGGCCTGCTGCCCTCTGACCATCCGTTGCAGATCGGGTCGACCCAGTCGCTGGTCGCCACCCGTGCGCTGGTGGCTGAGGCTGATGTAGTGCTGGCGATTGGCACCGAGCTGGCTGAAACTGACTACGACGTGACGTTCAAGGGCGGCTTTGAAATCCCCGGGGCACTGCTGCGCATCGACATCGACCCGGACCAGACCGTGCGCAATTACCTGCCGGAGCTGGCGCTGGTCGCCGATGCCGAGCTGGCAGCACAGGCATTGCTCGATGCCTTGCACGACCTGCCACAGCCTGCCCGCGATGGCACGTGGGGGGCGGCACGCGCGCAGCGCCTGCGCACGTCACTGAACGCTACCTGGGACCAGCCAACCCTGAGCCAGACCCGCCTGCTGACCAGCATTCTGGAACGCTTGCCCAACGCCATCCTGGTGGGCGATTCGACTCAACCTGTGTACACCGGCAACCTGACCCTGGATATGGATCAGCCACGCCGCTGGTTCAATGCCTCGACCGGTTACGGCACCTTGGGTTATGCACTGCCGGCGGCGATGGGGGCGTGGCTGGGCAGCGCCGAGCAACCGGCCACGCGTGCCCCGGCAGTGTGCCTGATCGGGGACGGTGGGCTGCAGTTCACCCTGCCGGAGCTGGCCAGTGCGGTGGAGGCGCAGGTGCCGTTGATCGTGCTGCTGTGGAATAACCAGGGCTATGAAGAGATCAAGAAATACATGGTCAATCGTGCCATCGAGCCGGTAGGGGTCGATATCCATACCCCGGATTTCATTGGCGTGGCACGTGCGTTGGGGGCTGAAGCGGAACAGGTTGGCGATGTGCAGCAGTTGCAGGTGGCCCTGGGGCGGGCGGTGGAGCGTAAGGGGCCGACGTTGATCCAGGTCGATCAGAACCAGTGGCAGGCGGTGGTAGAAGGCTGATTGTGCACTCTGTTACCCGGCACTGGCCCGCAAGCGCGCCACATCCCGGATCGGCGGCGCGCCATACAGCCGGCTGTACTCGCGGCTGAACTGTGATGGGCTTTCATAACCCACCCGATAACCCGCCACCGCTGCCTCGAGGCCATCGTTGAGCATTAGCCGGCGGGCCTCCTGCAGGCGCAACTGCTTCTGGTACTGCAAGGGGCTCATGGAGGTCACGGCTTTGAACCTGTGGTGCAAGGTTGACGTGCTGAGGTTGACCTCCCGAGCCAGGTCCTCGATGCGCAGCGGTTGCTGGTAATTCTGATTGAGCCAGGTGATGGCTTGGCACACCCGGTGCGTCTGGCTGTTGGCCAGGGCAATTTCATACAGGCGGTAACCCTGAGGGCCGCGCAACAGGCGATAGAGGATTTCCCGCCGGATCAGCGGCGCCAGCATGGCAATGTCCCGCGGGGCGTCCAGCAGGCGAATCAGGCGCAGCAGTGCGTCGAGCAGTTGCGGATCTGTCCTTTCCACATAGAGGCCGCGACCTGAGGGCAGATTGGGCACCAGCATCGGCCCGCTTTCGGCAATCAACTGGCTGATCTCGGCCGGGTCAAGGTCCAGACGCAGGCCCAGGCTGGGGTTTTCCGGGCTGGCATCGAGCTTGGCACCGCTGAGCGGCAGGGTCACCGACACCACCATGTAATGCAGCGGGTCGTAGGCATACTGCTCGTCGCCCAGAAACAGGCTTTTGCTGCCTTGGGCGAGGACGCACAGGGCAGGCTGGGCCAGGGTTGGCACCGAGCGCACGTTCTCGGTGTAGCGCACCAGGTACAGATCATCGATGGCCGACGCGGGGCCGTGGGCTTCGCCGGCATGGCGCCCGATCAGCTCGGCCAGTTCCTGGCGCTGCACTTCCAGGGTCGGATCAATGGACGGGGCGGTGGTCATGATGGCTTTCCTCTGCTGACCGACGCAGCATAGGTTTGGGCAATGGCGGGCGCTAGTCCAAAGCTGCACGTCGATTGCCTGATCCTGCCGTGCGGCAGGATCAGGCAATCGACGTGCAGTAATGGCCTAACGCGCCGCGCGAGCGCGCCACTAACCTTGGCAGCCTGGTTTTCCCGTCCGTCTGCTCCAAGGAGATCGTGCAATGGCCCTTCTACAACCGGTCACCCATTTGGCTTTCATCCGTGCCAGCAGCGGTCGTTCGGCGGAGCTCGGCGCGCGCCTGCGGGACCTGCTTGAGCCTTCGCTGAGCGCGCCTGGCTGCCTGAGCTTTACCGTACAGCGTTCGCAGGCCGATGCCGATCTTTGGCTGCTCAGTGGGAGCTGGCGTGACCAACAGGCGATGACAGGTTATTTCGAGTCGCCGACCTTGCAGGTGTTTGGCGAACTGGTGCAGGCCCAGGTGGTCAGCAGCCTGGATCTGCATACCTTCGGTTGAATGCCATGCCGCGCAGGGTAAAATGCCGCCCCTCGATCAACGACGCGGATTGCAACATGGCACGTAAAGAATTCCCGCATTTCGAAGCGGTTTCGGCGATGGTCCCGGTGGAAGGCGGCGGCTACAACGCCGCTATCGCGGTCAAGGCGCTGGGCATGGGCGGTGCGCCGCGCTTTCACAAGGTGCTCGATGGCCAGGTGTTCAAGAGCGCCATGGCGGCCGATGAGGCCGCCTGCGCCGAACTCGAACGCCTCAAGGGCGTTGGTGAAGAAGGCGAGTTGGTCTGGTGATCAGGCCTGCGGCCTTCTCATCTTGAACAGGTTGCCCAGCTCGAAGTAGTCCGCCGGGCCACCGCCTCGCAAGATCGGCTCGGCGGCCGCGGTATCGTAGATACCGTCCTTGAGCAGGTGCTCAGCGATATGCACCGCCACCACCTCGCCGAGGATCAGCCAGCTCGGCACATGTTCCTGGTCGGCCCGCTTGAGCTGGACGATCTGGCTCACCTTGCATTCGAAAGCCACCGGGGTTTCGCCCACGCGGGGCACCTTCACCAGGCTCGACGGGGTTGCCGTCAACCCGCTCAAGTCGAACTCGTTCACCTCTGCCGGTACGGCTGCGCAGCTCTGGTTCATGGCTTCGGCCAGCGGGCGGGTGGCCAGGTTCCAGACGAACTCACCGGTCTGCTCGATATTGTTCAGGCTGTCTTTGCGCCCGACGCTGCAGAAACCGATGATCGGTGGGATGTAGTTGAAGGCGTTGAAGAAACTGTAGGGGGCGAGGTTCAAACGGCCTTCGCGGTCCTGGGATGAGATCCAGCCGATCGGGCGTGGGCCTACGATGGCATTGAACGGGTCGTGGGGCAGGCCGTGGCCTTTGGCGGGTTCGTAGTAGTACATCTGTCGGGCCTGTGGCCCTACCTCCAGAGGGGACGAGGCGCCTAGTGTGCCAAGCTTGTGCCCGCCTGGAAATGATCAAGCCCGACCGAGGCCGGGCTGGTTGCACGCATCAGGGATCAGCTGATGCGGTGGGCGTTGGTGCGGTCGAAGCCGTCTTCGGCGAAGCGTTGTGCGCCAGTGCGGTCGAAACCGTCTTCGGCGAAGCGTTGTGCGCCAGTGCGGTCGAAGCCGTCTTCGGCGAAGCGTTGTGCACCAGTGCGGTCGAAACCGTCTTCAGCGTAAGTGGCCGCTTGGCTCTGGGCCGCTGCGAAGCTGTGGGCGTTGGTGCGCTCGAAGCCATCTTCGGCGAAGGCGCCAGTGGCGAAAACCGAGAGGGCCAGGGTGAGGATCAGTTTGTTTTTCATGGTCGTTGCTCCGTTGGGTTCAAGAGGTTGTTTGTTTCTATGGGTCCAATGCTACGCCGATTAATTTGATTAAAAAGCGCAAAAATTGGCGTTAAATAATCGAATTATCAGATCATTTTGGGCGTACCGATTGTCACTTTGCACTGGGTACGGCCCGGCAACGCCAGGGATGCGTTGCGCAGTGCAATTGGGCTCTCCAGCCTACGCAGGATGCAGCAGCGGTATTAATTCGGGGTTAAGGCGGGGATTTGGTGGGCTGTCGGGTGAGTGTCAAGGGCGCCAGAACACTCAAACGATGCAACCAGCGACATCACAAAAGCTTTGCGAGCAACCAAAAAAAGGGGCGCCCAGTTACTGGGGCGCCCCTTTTCAAACCGCAGGGTTACTGTCAGTCAGTCGTAATCCGCGAATGCTGCTTGGTGTCCTTCATGGTCGCGTACACCAACAGCGAACAAGCGATGCACGCCGTGACGTACCAGTAGAAACCGCTCTCCATCCCGGCGCTCTTGAACCACAGGGCTACGTATTCTGCGGTGCCGCCGAAGATCGAGACGGTCAGGGCGTAAGGCAGGCCAACACCCAGGGCGCGGATCTCGGTCGGGAACAGTTCGGCTTTGACCACGGCATTGATCGAGGTGTAACCGCTGACGATGATCAACGCAGCCATGATCAGGAAGAACGCGCCCCACCAGGACTCAATGGTGTGCAGGGTGCTGAGGATCGGCACGGTGAACAGGGTGCCCAGTACGCCGAAGGCGATCAGGATCGGGCGACGGCCGATCTTGTCCGACAGGCCGCCGATGATAGGCTGCAGGCACATGAACAGGAACAGTGTGGCCGCCGAAATGGTGGTCGAGTCACTGATGCTCATGCCAACGGTGTTGACCAGGTATTTCTGCATGTAGGTGGTGTAGGTGTAGAAGGCCAAAGTACCGCCCATGGTCAGGCCGACCACGGTCATCAGTTCCTTGGGGTGGCGCATCAGGGTGCGCATCAGGCTTTCCTTGGCCTTTTCCTTCTTGGTGAACGAGGCGGTTTCTTCCATGCCGCGGCGCAGGTACAGCGCGACCACCGCGCAGAGCGCGCCAATCACGAACGGTACGCGCCAGCCCCAGGCATACAGTTGCTCGGTGGTCAGCGTCTGCTGCAGAACGATCAGCACCGCCAGGGCGATGAGCTGACCGGAGATCAGGGTCACGTACTGGAAGCTGGAGAAGAAACCACGGCGCTCCTTGCTGGCCATTTCGCTGAGGTAGGTGGCCGAGGTGCCGTATTCACCCCCTACCGACAGGCCTTGCAGCAGGCGGGCGATGACCAGCAGGACCGGGGCGGCGACGCCGATGGTTTCGTAACCCGGGGTCAGGGCGATGACCAGAGAGCCGGCGCACATGAGCAGAACCGAGGCCATCAGCGCGGCCTTGCGCCCCTTGCGGTCGGCGTACAGGCCCATCAGCCAGCCACCGATCGGGCGCATGAGGAAGCCCACGGCAAAGATCGCGGCGGTGTTGAGCAGTTGTGCGGTGGAATCGCCGGCCGGGAAGAAGGCCTTGGCGAAATACAGCGAGAATGCGGCGTAGACGTACCAGTCGTACCATTCGACCATGTTGCCGATGGAACCGCTGAAAATCGACTTGAGGCGGCTGGCGGTGGTTCTTTCTGCGGCGGGCGCGACGGCTGCCCCGGTTGGCAGGGAGGTGGCGTTATCCATCAGGGATACCTTCTCGTTGTTTTTGTGGAGCGCGCCGAAGCGCAGCTTGCCAGCGAGATTGCAGAAGGTGTGCCAAACGGGTGCGTGGTGATTCATTTGAGGGCGCGTGGCGCCGTTCACGGAGCTGCAGCTTGCATGGAAGCCGCGCTGCCGCTGGCCGGCCGCGGTTTGCATCGGCCTGCGCCTGCACGTGATGAACTGCAGGGCAGGCTTAGGAAAAAGAGTAAAAGTAAGCGGATTTTTGCTTATTGAGATTAACCAATAGGCGGATTTCCGCTCATTCCCGCACGACGAAATCCTCGCGTACCAGCCCATGGCGCTGCATTTTTTCGTTGAGGGTGCGCCTGGGCAGTTGCAAGTCTTGCATCACGCCCTTGATCTCACCCTTGTGCAAGCGCAACGCCACACGCAGACATTGCGCCTCGAACGCCTCCATCTGCTCTACCAGGGATTGGCCTGCAGGCAAGCTGTCAAGGCTCGGCGAACCCAAGCCCAGCGCGTGGCGTTCGGCGGCATTGGCCAGTTCCCGCACGTTGCCCGGCCAGTCATGTGACAGCAGCTGCGCCAGTTGCGTACCCGACAACGGCGGGGCTGAGCGGCCGAGCTTCTGGGCTGCAGCGTGGGCGAAGTGTTCGAACAGCAGCGGGATGTCCTCGCGCCGCTCGCGCAACGGTGCCAGGCGCAGTTCGGCGACATTCAGGCGATAGGCCAGGTCTTCGCGAAAACGCCCGGCGCGTGCCTCTTCGAGCAGGTCGGGCTTGGTTGCGGCGATAATTCGCAGGTCGACGCTGATGCTCTGATTGGCCCCCAGCCTTTCCAGCTTCTGCTCCTGGATCACCCGCAGCAGCTTGGCCTGCTGGGCCAATGGCATGCTCTCGATTTCATCGAGAAACACCGTGCCGCCGTTGGCATATTCGAGCTTGCCGATGCGCTTGCCTTGGGCGCCGGTAAAGGCACCGCTTTCGTGGCCGAACAGTTCGGCTTCGAACAGCGACTCAGGGATGGCTGCACAGTTGAGCGCCACGAAGGGCTTGCCTGCACGCGGGCCGAAGTCGTGCAGGCAGCGCGCCACGCGCTCCTTGCCACTCCCGGTTTCGCCGCGAATCAGCACATTGACCGGCAGGCTGGCCAGGTCCAGCACCTGCCGACGCAATTGCTGCAGGCCTTGGGACATACCCAGAAGCGTGGATTCCAGGCGCGACTTGAGGTCTGCCTGCTCATGCAGGCGGCGGTTCTCCAGCACCAGCTGGCGCTTCTCCAGCGCGCGGCGCAGGCTCCCGAGCAGGTGCTGTGGCGTGAAGGGTTTTTCCAGGAAATCGTAGGCGCCGTTGCGCATGGCCTCGACCGCCATCGGCACATCGCCATGCCCGGTCAGAAGAATGACCGGCAGGTCCGGATCATCGGCCTGCAGGCGCTCGAGCAGCTGCAAGCCGCCCATGCCCGGCATGCGCACGTCACTGATGACAACCCCTGGAAAATGACAGGGCAACTGAGCCAGGCAGTCCTCGGCGCGGGCGAACAACTGCACGTTGAAACCGGACAGGTTCAACCATTGCTCGACGGCGCTGCGAATACTGGCTTCATCATCGACAACGATCACTGAATTCAACATGCAGGCTCCAGGTCGCGGGGCAGGGTAAGGCTCAGGCGCGCACCGCCTGGCAGGTTTTCGGCCTGTAACTGGCCGCCGGCTTCATGGATGATGCCATAGGAAATCGCCAGGCCCAGGCCGAGCCCTTCACCCACCGGTTTGGTGGTGAAGAAGGGGTCAAAAACCCTGGCCAGGTCGGTCTCGGCAATCCCGCCGCCAGAGTCGAGCACGCTCAGTCGCCATTGATCGTGCTCGGGTTCGATGCGGATTTCCAGGCGTTTGTAACGTTTGTCGGCCATGGCGTCGAGGGCGTTGCGCAGCAGGTTGATCAACACTTGCTCCAGGCGGATCGCATCACCGCGCACCCATGCCGGGCGCGCCAGGTAGAGGGCCACTTCGACCTCGTCGCTGCGGATGCGTGTGTCCAGCAGGTGCAGGGCCTGATCGACAACGGTCGCCAGGTCCAGCCGCTCG
Organism: Pseudomonas sp. M2; assembly: GCF_015751845.1. Taxonomy (NCBI): domain Bacteria; kingdom Pseudomonadati; phylum Pseudomonadota; class Gammaproteobacteria; order Pseudomonadales; family Pseudomonadaceae; genus Pseudomonas; species Pseudomonas sp. M2. The sequence goes on along the minus strand of NZ_JADOUD010000001.1, from coordinate 1,296,713 downwards.
CGCAGGCCGACCGGGCTGTTACGGGCGAAGGTTTTCAGGTGGCTGGTGAGCGCGGCCATGCGCGTGAGCATCTGCTCCAGCGGCTCCAGGGCCTGGCGTGCCTCGTCGTAGCGGCCGTGATCGAGCAGCAGGCGCAGGGTTTCCAGTTGCATGCGCTGGGTCGTCAGCGGCTGGTTGATCTCGTGGGCCATGGCGGCTGACATCTGCCCCAGTGCGGCCAGTTTGGCCGACTGCACCAGGCCCTCCTGGGCGGTACGCAGCTCGCGGGTGCGCTCTTCGACCTGGCGCTTGAGCTCTTCACGGCTGCGCCGGCGCAAGCGGGCCAGGCGCAGGCGCTGGCTGACGAACAGTGCAGCGAACACCAGGCTCAGCCACGCGGCAGCTGCGCCCAGGGCTGCATTACGGCCATCAGCGGCCAGTTGTGGTTTGCGCAACAGGTGCAAGGTCCAGTCTTCACTTTCCAGCGGTAGGCTTTCCCACAGGTACTCGGCAGGCCCATCAGGCCCCTGCACGCGGCTGAGGGTGCTGTTGCTGGCGAAACGGGTCAGTACCTGATGCTGCAGCGGTACCAGCGGCTGCTTGTCGTACTGGCGGGTCTGGGCCAGCTCTGCCCGATCGGGCCCGCTGAGCGGTTGCAGCTCGCGGTAACGCCAGCCGTCCTGGTTGGCGATGAAGGTGATGCCGCGTGCGTCGCTGACCAGCAGGATGTCGCTGCCCTGGCGCCACTCGCGTTCAAGTTCGGGAAACTCCAGTTTCACCACCATGGCCCCGAGAAAGCGCCCTTGTTCGTCGGTGACTGCACTGGACAGGAAATACCCCGGCACGCCGCTGGTCACGCCCACGGCATAGAAGCGGCCGCTGCCCTGGCTGCGGGTTTGCTTGAAATACGGACGAAAGCCGTAGTTGGAACCTACGTAGGTGGTGGGCAAGCGCCAGTTGCTGGCCGCCACGGCCAGCCCGGTGTGGTCGAGCAGCTCCAGGGTGGAGGAATTGGCTGCACCATTTATTCGTTCGAGCTTGCGGTTGAGTGCGTCCTGTACCTGCTCGCTGATCGGGCCGCGCAGTGCCTGGATCAGTTCCGGGTCCAGCGCCAGGACGGCGGGCAGGGCGCGATAGCGTTCGATCAGGGTATGCAGCGACGTGGCGTACAGCCCCAACTGTTGGCTGGCGCGGCGGGCGTCATCCTCCATGGCTTGACGCTTGGCCTGCTGCATGGCCCAGCCCGCACTGAGCGCGGTGCCGGCCAGGATCAGCAGGGTGATCAGCCCCAAACGCAGGGCGCGAAAGGAAAATGGCATGGGGCGGGTCCGGATGAAGGAGTTGTCAGTACCGTCCTATCGCCGTCAAACCGGCGACAGGACGGTAATGCTTGCAGACCGGTTACAGCAGTTCGAAGCTCTTCTGCTGCACGGCCTCTGAGTCCAGCCCGACCTGGACATTGAAAGCGCCAGGTTCAGCCACCCGCTGCAGCTGCCCATTGAAGAACTTCAGGTCTTCTTCGCTTATGCGGAAGGCCAAGGTCCGCGACTCACCGGCCTTGAGCATCACTTTCTGGAAGTTTTTAAGCTCCTTCACCGGGCGGCTCATGGATGCTGCTACGTCCTGCAGGTACAACTGGACCACGGTCTCGCCATCCACCTTGCCGGTGTTCTTCACCGTCACCTTGGCCTCCAGCGTGTCGCCACGCTTGAGGTCCTTGTGCGACAGGTTCAGCCCCGACAGCTCGAAGGTGCTGTAGCTCAAGCCGTAACCGAACGGGTACAGCGGGCCGTTTGGCTCTTCGAAGTACTGTGAGGTGTAGTTGCCCGGCTTGCCTGGGGTGAACGGGCGGCCAATGCGCGTGTGGTTGTAGTACATCGGGATCTGCCCGACCGAACGCGGGAAGGTGATGGCCAGCTTGCCCGAAGGGTTGTAGTCACCGAACAGCACGTCGGCGATGGCATTGCCGCCCTCGGTGCCAGCGAACCAGGTTTCCAGGATGGCATCGGCCTGTTCGCGTTCCCAGGCGATCGACAGCGGCCGGCCGTTCATCAGCACCAGTACCAGCGGCTTGCCAGTGGCTTTCAGGGCCTTGATCAGCTCGCGCTGGCTGGCCGGGATCTCCAGGGTGGTGCGGCTGGACGACTCGTGGGACATGCCGCGGGACTCGCCCACCACCGCCACCACCACATCGGATTGCTTCGCTGCTTTGACCGCTTCATCGATCAGCACAGCGGCCGGGCGCGGATCGTCAACGATTTCCGGAGCATCGAAGTTGAGGAAGTTGAGGTAATCGACGATCGCCTTGTCGCTGGTAACGTTGGAACCTTTGGCATAGACCAGCTTGGCCTTGCCCTCGACGGCGCGGCGCAGGCCTTCGCGCACGGTGACCGAGTGCATCGGTTTGCCGTCGGCAGCCCAGCTGCCCATCATGTCGATCGGCGCATCGGCCAGCGGGCCGACCAAGGCAATGGTGCCGGCTTTTTTCAGCGGCAGGGTCTGCTTGCGGTTTTCCAGCAGCACCAGGCTGCGGCGCGCCACGTCGCGCGCGGCGTCACGGTGCAGGCGGTCTTCGCCGTAGTAATCCTTCAGGTCGGTTTCGGCCTTGCCGATCCGCACGTATGGGTCCTTGAACAGGCCCATTTCATACTTGGCGCCCAGTACTTCGCGCACGGCCTGGTCCAGTTCGGCCTGGGTCACCTCGCCTGACTTGAGCAGCCCTGGCAGCTCTTCGCCATACAGGGTGTCGTTCATGCTCATGTCGATGCCAGCCTTGATCGCCAGCTTGGCCGCTTCGCGACCATCGTGGGCGACGCCGTGGCGGATCAGTTCCTGGATGGCACCGTGGTCACTGATGGTCACGCCCTTGAAGCCCCACTCCTTGCGCAGCAGGTCGTTCATCAGCCAGGTATTGGAGGTGGCCGGCACGCCGTTGATCGAGTTCAGCGCCACCATCACCCCGCCGGCACCGGCGTCGAGCGCGGCGCGGTAGGGCGGCAGGTAGTCGTTGTACATCTTCGGCAGGCTCATATCGACCGTGTTGTAGTCGCGCCCGCCTTCCACCGCGCCATACAGGGCGAAGTGCTTGACGATGGCCATGATGCTGTCCGGGTTGGCCGGGCTGCTGCCCTGGAACGAGCGGACCATCGCCTGGCCGATCCTCGAGGTCAGGTAGGTGTCCTCACCGAAACCCTCGCTGGTGCGGCCCCAGCGAGGGTCGCGGGCGATGTCGACCATGGGTGCAAAGGTCATGTCCAGGGCGTCGGCGGCGGCTTCGATGGCCGAGGTGCGGCCGACCTTGGCGATGGCGTCCATGTCCCAGGTGGCAGCCAGCCCCAGGCCGATCGGGAAAATGGTGCGCTCGCCGTGGATGGTGTCGTAGGCGAAGAACATCGGAATCTTCAGGCGGCTGCGCATGGCGGCGTCCTGCATGGGCCGGTTCTCGGGGGCAGTGCGCGAGTTGAAGGTACCGCCGATACGGCCTGCGGCGATTTCTTCGCGGATCTTGTCGCGTGGCATCTCCGGGCCGATGCTGATCAGGCGCAGCTGGCCGATCTTTTCAGCCTCGGTCATCTGGCTGATCAGATGCTCGATGAATGCCTGCTTGTCCTGCAGGGGCGGGGCGGTGGGGGCGGCAAGGGCCGCCTGGCTGGCAAGGCCCAAGGCCAGGCCCAGCAAAGACAGTTTCATCATGAATTCCGTTGTCGAGGCCTGTGCCGTATCCACGGTGATACGCGCGCGGCCGAAGTTTTCAGGCGGCTATTGTTGTACGATTCACCGGCATTAATTCCAGCGGCGGATTATGCCTGATTATGGCGCTCGCTGAGGATCACCCGAGTGCCGGGACAACAACTATAAAAACGATCAGAGACCGAAGGCATGACTTCCCTCGACGAATACGAGCAGCGCCAGATCGCTGAGGCCATCGCGCGCGTGGAACGGCGCACCGATGCCGAGCTGGTGACCGTGCTGGCCCGGCGTGCCGATGATTACGCCTACCTTCCACTGTTTTGGGCCGCCGTGCTGGCGCTGGTGGTGCCTGGCCTTTTGCAGCTGCTGCTGGGCTGGCCCGTTGGGCACGGGCTGCTGGTGGCCAACCTGCTGCTGTTCATCGGCCTTTGTGCGCTGCTACGTACCCCACGCCTGAACGCCTGGTTGGTCCCCCCTGCGCTGCGCCGCTGGCAGGCATCGCGCCTGGCCCGGCAACAGTTTCGCGAGCAGAAACTGCATTGCACGGCCAAGGGGGCCGGGGTGCTGATCTTCGTGGCCGAGGCGGAGCTGCATGTGGAGATCCTGGTCGATCAAGGTATCGATTGCCACCTCGATGCACACTCGCGTGCGGTGATCGGTGCCCGCTTCGCCGAACAGGTGCGCCAGGGCCGTACCTTGCAGGGGTTTGTCGAGTGCATCGAGGCCTGCGGTGAACGGCTGTGCGAGCACGTGCCACGCACCCACGCACGCAACGAGCTGCCGAACCGTCTGGTGATTCTAGAGTGAACCACGCCCATCGCGAAAACCTTCGCCTGAGCCAGGCATCAACGTAGAATGCGCGGCATTGCGCAACGCGCTCACCGCTATCCGAGGCACCTGTTTTCCATGTCCGCCAGTACTTCCGCTTCTATCGCGCCGGACGCGCGCGCCCAGTTTCTCGACCTGCTGAGCGCTGCCTTGCACGGCAATACCCTGGTCAAACTGGTGCTGGCGCGCCATGTCGGCGCCGACCAGACCCTACAGCGGATCATCGCCAAGCCGGTGCAGGTAAAAGGGCAGCCCACCCTTTCGTTGGTCTACCGCCACCAGACCCGCGACATCACCCGCAACGTGCCGCTGGACCAGGCCCAGGCACTGATCGCCGAGCTGCTGGGGCAGAGCTTTCGCAACGCCCACCTGTTCGACGCCGACGGCGAAGTGCAACTGACCTTCAGCAAAAAGGGCAAGCCGATGCTCCAGCGCCACGGTGCCCAGGCGCCGCGCGAGGCTGCTGCCAGCACGGGCCACGACCGCGAGAAGAAGCGTTACCTGGAACTGTCGCGGCCCTTCCTGCGTGATCTGGGCGTGACCGACGCACAGGGTGCGCTGATCCCGTCCATGTCGCGCAAGTGGAAGCAGATCAACAAGTTCGTTGAAGTGTTCGATCACGCACTGGCCAATGCGCCGGTGCCGGCTGGCCAGGTGCTGCGGGTGGCCGATTTCGGTTCAGGCAAGGGCTACCTGACCTTCGCCATGCACGACTACCTGAGCAACAGCCTGGGCCGCGCAGCCCAGGTGACTGGGGTGGAGCTGCGTCAGGACATGGTCGATTTGTGCAATGCAGCGGCTTCGCGTCTGGAGCATCCGGGCCTGGAGTTTCAATGCGGTGACGTGCGCAGCGTAGTACCCGAGGCCATCGAGGTGATGATCGCCCTGCATGCCTGCGACATTGCCACCGATTACGCGATCCACACCGGAATCCGTTGCAACGCTGCGATCATCATGTGCTCGCCGTGCTGTCACAAGCAGATTCGCCCGCAACTGCACAGCCCGGGCTTGCTGCAGCCGATGCTGCAATACGGCCTGCATCTGGGGCAGCAGGCCGAGATGCTCACCGACAGCTTGCGCGCGCTGTATCTGGAAGCCTGTGGTTACGAGACCAAGGTGTTCGAGTTCATCTCGCTTGAGCACACCAACAAGAACAAGATGATTCTTGCGGTGAAGCGCAAGCAGCCCGTAGCGGCGCAAGCGCTGCTGGAAAAGATTGCGCAACTGAAAGCGTTTTATGGGGTGCAGGAGCATTGCCTGGAGACGTTGTTGCGCAACGACGGGTTGATTCCCCCCATCTCAGCGTAAGTCGGCTGTGGCGCTCGTCCCCGAGCGCCTGTCAGTGTTCTGCATGCACTGGCATCTTTATCGCGTACTCCGCCAACCCCAACGGATGCGTACCCGCATCAAAGAAATGCAGCGCTGTCCCCGCCAGATCACCAAAGCGGTCCACAAAGTGCTGCTTCTGATTGACCACCGAAGCCTCGCTCAATGGCCGTATGGCAATCGAAAGATGGCGCGGCCGCGCCTGGCGAATCGCTTCGAGCAAGTGCTGGTCACTGCTGTCCAGATGGTGCCCGAACAGGCATAGCCCCTGGTTTTCCTGGGCCAACTGGCCCAGGCACCAGGCCAGGTAATCCGAGTTGCGGATGGCGCGCAGTTTTTCGTCACTGCGGTCTTCGTTGACGAACAGCGGTACTTCACCCGGAATGTTCACGGCAAAGCCGTCCAGCAGCTCGGCGCTTTCGGCGCTGCGCTGACGGGTGGTACCGTCGGGCAGCTTGAGCAGGTGCAGGCCGCCGTGCAAATGCAGCACGCGCGTCCCTTCGCTGCGGGTGCGGCGTACGTCGAAGAAGCCTTGCTCATCGAACAGCGTGGCGAAGCCCTGGGGTGCGTGCTGCACTGCCCAAGGCAGGATCAGGTCGTAGTTGCTGGTATAGACACTGCGGTAGCCGCGCAAGGCTTGGTTGATCGATGCCAGGGTTGTCGCTGGCATCTTTGGCCATGGCAGGTGCACGGTACGCACGGCGTGGATCAGCGCTTCCTTGATCGAGTAGTAGCGGTTCAGCGGCGCGGTGGAGTTGATCGCCAGGGCGGCGTTGGCGCGCACAGTCTGGTTCAGCGTGCTCAGCACCGGCTCGAACAATTCAGTGCCCAAGGACTTGAACAAGGCCTGGTCGCTGATTGCCAGGCCTTTCTTGCGGCCGGCGCGCTGGGCCTCCTCGAACAGCGAGAAATAGCCGAATGATTTCCACAGCACGCGGCTGGCGCCGTTGCCCAGTAGCAGGGCATCGCAGGGGTGGCGTTGGGCGAGTTCCTGCCAGGTGGCGAGGTGGGCGTCTAGTGCGGGCATGATGGGTCCATTCGCTGGAGCGGGAAACGGGGGCGACTTTAGCATGTCATGCAATGTGTGCGAGGGTTGCGCTACAGCCACGACAAGGTTCGCAGAATGAAAGAGGACTTCACATGCGCAAGTGTTTGATCGGGATGCTGGCCTTGGCAGCACTGGGGCCGAGCTCAGTGGCCTTGGCAACGGACGGCAAAGCCCTCGCCGCAGCCCACGGCATACCATACCCGGCCGTGATCGCTCACCGCGGCGCCTCTTACGACGCACCGGAATCCACCAGGCCTGCCTACCTGTTGGCCCGCGAGTTGGGCGCCGACTACCTGGAACTGGACCTGCAGCGCACGCGCGACGGCGTGCTGGTCGTGGTCCACGACGATGAGCTGTCACGTACCAGCGATGTCGCCGAGCGTTTCCCCGAGCGCAAACACAGCCCGGTCAGTGCCTTCAGTCTCGCCGAGCTCAGGTCACTGGACGCCGGCAGCTGGTTCAACAACGCCTACCCGGCACGTGCCAGGGCATCGTTCGCCAAACTGTCGATCCTTACCCTTGACGAAGTCATCGATATTGCCGAAGGCAACCCGCAGCGCCAGCCCGGTTTGTATATCGAGACCAAGGTTCCCAGCCAGTTTCCAGGCATTGAACGGCAGCTCAAAGAGCGCTTGGAGGCCCGTGGCTGGCTCGATCGGCCTGGGCGCGTGGTGCTGCAGACATTCGATCGCAACAGCCTGGCGTTGCTGCACGAGGCGATGCCGCAGGTACCGAAGATTCTGCTGCTGTGGGTGGGTACCAAGGCCATAGCACCGGCCTCGGGGCAAGATTTGGCGGATTCAGGCGAAAGCGACAAGGCCGCTTTTTATGCACGCCAGCAACCGAAGAGCCGGGCTGAGTTCCTGCGCTGGCTGGACTTCGCCAAGCAGGGCGGTGCGATCGGTACCGGGCCTTCTGCCAAGCGCAGCAAGCTGGGCGAACAGAGCTATGCCGATCTCATTCAGCCATGGATGAACCAGGCCAGCCATGAGCGCGGGCTGCTGGTGCACGTCTATACGCTCGATGACGCGCAGGACTTCGCCGCAAGCATGAAGGCAGGGGTGGATGGGATCTTTACCAACAGGGCGGGTGCGCTACTGCGCTTTTATGATCGCCCGGCTGAAAGTGAGCCAGGTTTGCTGAAAAGGCTGGGGTACTGAGCTGTTGAAGGCGGCAAGCAGATCGACTTGCGGATGATCTTCGCCTCAGGGGCAGCGATGACGCTGGTTGAACGCCATGCGGTAATGCGGTGTGGAGCGGGTAGAGGGAATCGAACCCTCGTCGGAAGCTTGGGAAGCTACTGTTCTACCATTAAACTATACCCGCGTCTGCGCCCGACTTTTTACCAGAACCTGCCTGGAATTAGAAGCCCTCGTTATAAACCGGTGAAAAAAAGCTGTCGGCGCCCATAGCCTGCAGGCCATGGCTACAGGGCGCCGATGCACTCAGATGGCCCATGCATGCTGCTCTTGGCTGGCGTTGTACGGGGTGCGTGCCCGGGCCTGGCGCACGGTCGGCTTGAGGAAGCCGAGCAACGCGCTGCGTGTGGCTTCGCAGGCCGTCTTGTTCTCCATGTCCAGGAAGTGCCCGGCATCACGGATCACCGTGAAGTGGCTCTTGCCGACATGGTTGCCGAACTGGCGAGCGTCTTCTGCGGTGGTGTACTCGTCACGGTCGCCGTTGATGAACAGCACCGGGATGTCGATGTTGCGCGCGCCTCGCAGTGCCCGTTCCAGGTCATGCTGCAGCACCTGGTTGATGTGGAAGTGCATCTGCGCATACTCGTGGCTGTCCAGGCTGCTGACGTGCCGGTAGTTGAAGCGCTTGAACAGCGATGGCAGGTGCTTGCCAATGGTGTCGTTGACCAGGTTGCCGACCTGGTAGCGATCGCAGGCAGCCAGGTACTGGCAACCACGGTTCAGGTAGTCGCGCATCGGTTCGTTGATCACCGGTGAGAACGAGCTGACCACCGCCTTTTTCACCATGCGAGGCTGGTGCGCCAGCGCCAGCAGGGTGCAGGCACCGCCCCAGGAGAACGACATCACGTGGTCGGCCTGGAAGTGCTCGATCAGCTCAAGCAGGATATGCGCCTCGTCTTCCTTGCTGATCAGGCGTTCCTGGCGGTTATGTGCCTTGGACTTGCCGGAGTAGGGCTGGTCGTACAGCACGACGTTGAATTGTGGGTGCAGGTTACGCACCGTCTGGGCGAACGAAGCCGTGGTGGCCAGTGAGCCATTGATCAGGATGATCGTCTTCTCGGCTGCATCCGCGCGATGGAACTCCGTGTAAACCCGATACTGACCTTGGATATCAAGTACAGCGATTTCTGGCCTCATGTCATCGACTCCTGGCGCAAAAAGGGTGTTCGCGTCACCTAGGGTGCACGTTCTTTATGACAGGTAGGCATTTGCCTGAAGGAATTACCGGGGCCCTGTGTCGATCCTTGGCACACGTGTCGACGGTATTGTTTTTGGCGGGCAATTTGCCGTGCTCCAAGGCATCGTGGCCTTGGGTAGCCGGCAAAAAGGTGTCTGGCGCGCGGTGTGACTGGCGAGTCACGCACGGACCGACAAGTTAGGAGTCAAGCAGTGGGTTGAGGATCACGCAAGTGCCGGCTGGGTGAAATTGTGACTTTTGTCGCCGGGCGGTCGTATGACGTCCGGACAGTGCCTGAAGCGGCCTAGACCGAGGCGATTTCCGTAGCCGTGAGCGCCCGGAATTCACCCGGCGCCAACCCTGGATCGAGCTGGATCGCGCCCATGGTTTCCCGGTGCAACCCTACAACCTTGTTGTCGAAGTAGCCGAACATGCGCTTGACCTGGTGATAACGCCCTTCAATGATGGCCAGCCTCGCCGTGCGCGGGCCAAGGATGTCCAGTTGCGCGGGGAGGGTGGTCAGGTCTTCGAAGGCGAAGTAGAAGCCTGTGCGAAACTTGTCGACGTAATGCGCGCCAATTTCATCTTCCGTTTCCACCAGGTAGTGCTTGGGCAGCTTGGTCGCCGGCTGGGTCAGGCGCCGCGACCATTGGCCGTCGTTGGTCAGGATCATCAGCCCGGTGGTGTTGTAGTCGAGCCGCCCGGCAATGTGCAGGTCCTCGCGCAACGGCGCAGGCAGCAAATCGAGTACGGTGCGGTGCTGTGGGTCGTGCGTGGCGCTGACGCAGCCGGCCGGTTTGTGCAGCATCAGGTAGCGCGCCGGGCGCCCCGTCTGGAGTAGTTGATCATCCACCTCGATACGGCTGAATTCGCGGACTTCAGCCCGTGGGTCGGCTACCGTTTCGCCATCCACGCGCACGCGGCGCTGTACCAGCAGCAGGCGTACTTGCTGGCGGCTATAGCTGGGCAGGTTGGCGAGGAAGCGGTCAAGGCGCATGGCATCAAGGACGTCGAGGGGAGTGGCGCGCAGTCTAGCGCTTTTCTGCCTCGACCTGGGCGGGCGCGTTCTCGGGCAGACCTGCCCCTGCGGCGCAGCGCGGGCAGAGGCAGGCTTTGTCGCGCAGCTCGGTTGGCAGGGCCTTCAGAACTGCGGGGTCGATGTTCACGGCGTAGCACCAGCAGGCTGCTGGCGCGGTGCGCGGGTCGGCCAGGGTGCATTGGTTGAGGGCGCCGCAGGCAGGGCAGTGCTGGCTGTCATTCATACACTAGTCCGGGGTGTTCAATGCAGGCACGGTTGCGGCCGGCCTGCTTGCATCGTCGAGGTGCTCATTCTAGTGATATGGCCGGAAAAAGACTGCAGGTTTATTGGGGTATCCAAGCTATTTCAAATTATTGCGCAAATGGCACTGCACGATGGCGACAATGTCTCAATCATTGTCGATGTTCGCTTTGGCTTCGACGCTCGGCAGCGCCGCTGTACGGGCACCCCAGCGGTCCAGGAGGCCGCCATGTCCTATCGAATTCTGTTGATCGCCCTGTTGGGCCTGATGACAACCGCCTGCGTGCCTTACCACGAGGGAGGCCGTTATTATCGTACGGATTACTACACCGCTGACCGGTATGCCTCGCCGGGTTATTACCGCCATGACCGCTATTACGTAGCCCCCCAACCGCGCTATTACTACCCGCCGGCACCGCGTTACTACCGGCCTGCGCCCGTGCCGCAATACCGTCCGCACCCGCAGCCGGGGATGAAGCAGTGGCATGGCAACCCGCGTCACGACTACGGCAACCGCCAGCGTTATGACTACGGCCGTGATCGTGACCGGCATGATTACCGCAACGACAGCCGGCGGTACCAGAACGACCGTTGGCACTCCAATGGACGGGGTGATGGTGACCGCCGTCCCGGTGGTGGGCGCAGTGGTGATCGCAACTGGCGACGGTGAAGGTTGACGGGGGCGCGCGGAACGGCCCAGGTCAGGCAAGATCGGCCAACGGGTGGCGCCCCTCCCATACCTTCACAAAATGGGCTTCGACCACGGCCGCCGGCACTTGCGCAACATCCGGCCAGTGCCAGCGTGGGTGGTTGTCCTTGTCCAGCAGGCGGGCGCGCACGCCTTCGCTGAATTCGGGGTGACGGCAGCAATTGAGGCTCATGCTGTATTCCATCTGGAATACCTGGGCCAATGACAGGTGTCGGGCCCGACGGATCTGTTCCCAGACCAGGTGCGCCGTGAGCGGGCAGCCCTCCTGCAGGCGTTGGCCTGCATCAGCCAACAATGGGTCGTTATGCTGCTTGAGCCCCTCCAGTGCACGCCACGCGGCCGCCGGGTCGGCAACATCGAGCAGCGCATCGATCACCTGGCGCCGGGGCAGCCATTGCGCCTCCGGCAGTTCGGCATAGGCGCGGTGCTGTTCGGCCTTGAGCAGGCTGTTCAGCTGCAGGTCGGTCTGCTCTTGCCAGTTCAGTTGCAACAATTCTTCGATAAGCCCTTCCTGTTGATGCTCGCCAAAGAATCGGTCCGCCAGGCCCAGGTCGATGGCGTCCCGGGCATTGATGGGGGCGCCGGTGAGCCCCAGAAACAGCCCGAGCTTGCCCGGCAGGCGCGCAAGAAACCAGCTGGCGCCCACGTCGGGGTAGAGGCCAATGCTGATTTCTGGCATTGCCAGGCGGCTGCTAGGCGTGACTATGCGTATCCCCGCCCCCTGCAACAGCCCCATGCCGCCCCCCAGCACATGGCCGTGGCCCCAGCACAGCACCGGCTTGGGGTAGGTGTGCAGGAGATAGTCGAGGCGGTATTCGGCGGCAAAGAACGTGGCAGCCAGCGGTGGCACGCTGCCGGGGTGGTCGCGGCAGGCCTGGGCCAGAGCCCGTACATCGCCGCCGGCGCAGAATGCCTTGGCGCCGTTGCCACGCAGCAATACACAGACAACGCCCGGGTCGCGGGCCCAGTCTTGCAGGTATTCGCCGAGCACTTCGATCATCGGCAGGTTCAGGGCATTGAGCGCCTTGGGCGCATCCAGTGTGGCAATGCCGATGCGGGCGCCATCGGCGCCGGTGAGTACCTCGCAATGAATGGCCATGGACTACCTCGTTCAAGTCATCGCTCAAGTATGGCCTGCCTGGGCGATCATGCAGGCCATAGGTCAGACCGATTGACAAGGGGGGATGGCTTACCTAGTGTCGCGCCATTGTTTACGGATGGCCTCATGACTGACGACGATCGCATCAAACTTGAACCCGGCTGGAAAAACGCCCTGCGTGCCGAGTTCGATCAGCCCTACATGCACCAGCTGCGTGAGTTTCTGCGCCAGGAGCACGCCGCCGGCAAGGAAATCTACCCGCCAGGCCCGATGATCTTCAATGCGCTCAACTCCACCCCGCTTGAGCAGGTGAAAGTCGTCATTCTCGGCCAGGATCCGTATCACGGCCCGGGCCAGGCACACGGCCTGTGCTTCTCGGTGCAGCCGGGTGTGCCGACGCCGCCGTCGCTGGTCAACATCTACAAGGAGCTGCAGCGCGACCTGAACATTCCCATCGCCAGCCATGGTTACCTGCAGAGCTGGGCCGAGCAGGGAGTGCTGCTGCTCAACACGACCATGACCGTCGAACGCGCCAATGCCGCTTCGCATGCCAAGAAAGGCTGGGAATTCTTTACCGACCGGATCATCCAGGTGGTCAGCGAGCAGTGCCCGAATGTGGTGTTCCTGCTGTGGGGCGCGCATGCCCAGAGCAAGCAGAAACTGATCGATGGCACCAAGCACCTGGTGCTCAAATCGGTGCACCCGTCGCCACTGTCTGCGTACCGCGGGTTCTTGGGTTGTGGGCATTTCAGCCGGACCAACGGCTTCCTCGAACAGCGTGGCCTGGCGCCGATCAACTGGGCGTTACCGCCGCTTTAAGGGGCGAGCCGGTGCTCAGTGGCCGGCTTGCCGGCGATCACCTGCAAAGCTTTCAGTGCTGGCCTTTCACCCAGCATCTGAACAGCGGTTCGGCCAGAAACAGCACGAACAGCAAGCGCATCACCTGCAACGCCGTCACCAACGGCACCGACAGCTGCAATGTCTCTGCGGTCAGGCTCATCTCGGCAATGCCGCCCGGCATCATGCCCAGCGTCAGCGAGCGCAGATCCAGCGCAGTCATCACGCTCAACCCCCAGGCGGCAGTGCCCGCGATCAGCATGCACAGCGCCGTGGCGAGCAACGTGCGCAGCAAGAACGATGGAGCACGGCGGAAGAATGCGCGATTGAAGTGGCAGGCCAGGCCACTCCCGATCAGCCATTGGCCGATCTGGCTGGCACCGTCGGGCAGGGCGATCTGCAAGTTGCCCGCCAGGCTTAGCGTGGCGGCCACCAGCAGTGGCCCGAACAGCCAGGGGTTAGGCTGGCGCAAGCGCTGCCAGGCGAAACCGACCGCTACACCCAGCGGTGCGATCAGCGCCAGCCAGCCCCAGCTCACGCTGCCGGCATGATTGAGCGGTACACCGTCACCGATCAGGAACTTGAACAGCGCCGGTACGCACAGCACCACCACCAGCACACGCAGGCTTTGCGCCGCCGCCACCTGGCTGAGCACCGCGCCGTTACGCGCGCCGAGGTTGACCATCTCACCGGAACCACCGGGCATGCTGGCAAAAAATGCCGTGGCACGGTCTTCGCCGGTACGCCGCAGCAGCCACACGCCAACCACGCTGGAAACGGTGGTCAGCAGTGCGGCAAAGAAGATCAGCACGAAATGGCTGGCGACCTGCTCGATCACCGCTGGGGTGAAGTGCAGGCCAATACCCAGGCCGATGATGCATTGGCCGCACTTGCGGCCATTGGGGATTTCCGAAAGCTGCCAGGGCGTCAGGCAGCGCACCAGGATGATCGCCAGCAATGAGCCGACCATCCAGGGCAAGGGCCAGCCGACCTGGCTGGCGAGATACCCGCCCGCCAGGCCGACCAGCCCTGTCGCCCAGTACAGCGGCAACGACCGATCAGGCATCGGCCATCGCCCGACGCTGCAGGCTACGTTTGCGCCAGATACGCAGCAGCGGCAGGCAGAGCATGCACACCACCAGTACCCAGATGCCCATGCTGATCGAGCTCGACCACAGAATGCCCAGCTCGCCATTGGAAATCGACAGCGCACGGCGCAGGTTCTGCTCCATCAGGCCGCCCAGGATGAAGCCGAGCAGGATAGGCGACAGCGGGAAGTCCAGCTTGCGCAGGATGTAGCCCATGATGCCGATGCCGACCATCAGGAACAGGTCGAAGGTGGTGGCGTGCACCGCGTATACACCGATCGCGGTGATGATCGCGATTACCGGCACCAGCGCCCAGTTCGGCACGGCGAGGATGCGGGTGAAGATGCGGATCATCGGGATGTTCAGGATCACCAGCATGATGTTGGCGACGAACAGCGAAGCGATCAGCCCCCAGACAATGTCAGGTTGCTGTTCGAACAGCAGGGGGCCGGGGGTGATGTTGTACAGGGTCAGTGCACCGATCATCACCGCCGTGGTGCCCGACCCGGGAACACCCAAGGTCAGCATCGGTACCAGCGCGCCGCAGCAGGATGCGCCGATGGCTGTTTCCGGGGCAGCCAGGCCACGGGCATCGCCCTTGCCGAACTTGCCGCTTTCCCCAGCGATGCGCTTCTCGCTCATGTAGGCCACGGCGCTGGCCAAGGTCGCTCCCGCACCTGGCAGCACGCCCATGATGAACCCAAGCAGGCCGCAGCGGATGTTGACGACGAACACCGAGGCCGCTTCCTTGAAGTTGAACAGCATGCGCCCTGTGGCCTTGACCGCTTGATGCCCATGATGAGTCTTCTCCAGCAGCAGCAGGATTTCGCTGATCGAGAACAGGCCCAGCACCAGCACAACGAACTGGATACCGTCGGCCAGATGCACGCTATCACCGGTGAAGCGGTATACGCCGCTGTTGGCGTCGATACCGACCGCTGACAGGAACAGGCCGATCAGTGCGGCGATGAAGGTCTTCAGCGGTTTGTCCCCGGCCATGCCGCCCAAAGCAACGATTGCGAACACCATCAGCACGAAGTACTCCGCCGGCCCGAAGGCAATCGCCCATTTCGCCAGCAGCGGGGCGAACAGCACCATGCCGCAGGTGGCGATGAGTGCGCCAATGAACGAACTCCACGCCGACAGCGACAGGGCAACGCCAGCCAGGCCGTTGCGGGCCATCGGGTAGCCGTCGAGGGTGGTCATCACGGTCGAGGCCTCGCCCGGGATATTCAGCAGGATCGAACTGATCCGCCCGCCGTATTCACAGCCCAGGTACACCGCTGCCAACAGGATCAGTGCCGACTCTGGGGGCAGGCCAAGGGCGAAGGCGATCGGGATCAGCAGCGCCACGCCGTTGATCGGGCCCAGCCCCGGCAGCAGGCCGACCACGGTGCCGATGAGGGTGCCCGAAAGGGCGGTAACCAGGTTGTAGGGGCTCAGGGCGACGCCGAAGCCCTGGCCCAGGTAGCTCAAGGTATCCATCTGTCAGTTCTCCAGTACGCTCAGCAGGCCGAGGGGCAGGGGCACATCCATCACGCGGTCGAACAGCCAGTAGAGGAACAGGCTCATGCCCACCACCACCAGGGTGCTGCGTAACCAGCGGCCGCCGTACAAGCGGGCCATAGGGATGCCAACCAAGATGGCGCTGAGGATGAAGCCCAAGGCTTCAAAGGTGCTGGCGAAGAGCAGCAGCAGGCCGACGCAGGCGGCAATCTTGGTCAGGGTTGCGCGGTCCAGCGCAGGCTCGTCGTCCTTGTGCACGATGGGCGTGGGGCGTATGGCGAGATAGAGCAGGCCCAGGCTCATCAGCCCAAGCATCAACAGCGGGTAGGCACGTGGGCCGACCGGTTCGTAGGAAAAGGCCGCCTGGTAGGGCCAGGCCATCACGGCCAGGACGGCGCACAGCGCCAGCAAAGCCAGGGCGAAGATGCGTTGCAGGATCATTGGGAATCCTCATTGAGGTTGCAGTGGCCGTAAAGGCCCCTTCGCCGGCAAGCCGGCGATGGGGCCAGTACATGCACCCAGGCTTACTGAACCAGGCCGAATTCCTTGGCCAGTGCCTTGTAGTCCGCCACTTGCTTCTTCACATAGCCGTCCAGTTCGTCACCTGTCATGGCGAACGGGAACAGCTCGCGCTGGTCACGCAGCTTGGCGAAGTCTTCAGAGGCAAGCATCTTGTCGAAGGAGTCCTTCCACCAGGCGTACTCTTCATCGCTCACTTTCGGCCCAAGGTAGAAACCGCGCACCACCGGCCAGACGATGTCGTAACCCTGTTCCTTGGCGGTGGGGATGTCTTTCATCTCCGGCTCGTCCAGGCGGTTTTCCGAGAACACCGCAAGGATGCGCATGTTGCCGCTCTGGATGTGTGGCATGGAGTCGGAGATGTCGGTGGAGCCGACCTGGATGTGGCCACCTAGCAGCGCGGTGGCGATTTCACCGCCCCCTTCCAGGGCCACGTAGCGCAGGTCGCGGGGGTTGATGCCGGCGGCCTTGGCGATCAGGGCAGTCTGCATCCAGTCCTGGCTACCGACGGTGCCACCGGAGCCGATCACCACCTTGCTCGGGTCTTTCTTCAGCGCTGCGACCAGGTCATCGAGGGTCTTGTAGGGCGAATCGCTTTTCACGGCAATGGCGCCGTAGCTGGTGCCGACCGCCGCCAGCCATTTCACGGCATTTTCGTCGAAGCGGCCGAACTTGCCCTGGGCCAGGTTGAGCAAGGAGCCGCTGGACCACGCCACCAGCGTGCCGGCATCGCCCGGGCGCTGCGCTACCACGGCGTTGTAGGCCACTGCGCCGACACCGCCTGGCATGTAGGTGACGCGCATCGGTTTGCTGAGGATCTTTTCCTGCACAAGGGCGCTTTGCACCAGTTTGCAGGTCAGGTCGAAACCGCCGCCGGGCGAGGCCGGGGCGATGCATTCTGGGCGTTTGGGTTCGGCGGCGAGGGCATTGCCGGCCAGCAGCAGGCAGCCGGTAGCCAGGGCGAGGCGGCGCAGTGAAAAGGTCATCGTCTATCTCCGTGAGCGTTGTTGTTATGGGTTACCACAGGGCGACGCTGTAGCTCACCAGCAGCCGCACTTCGTCGGCATCGCGGGCGAAATTCGAACGGAAGGTGGCGTTGCGCAGGCGCACGGCGACGTTTTTCAACGGGCCGCTTTGTACCACGTACTTGAACTCGGTATTGCGCTCCCACTCCTTGCCCTCGCTGCCATCGGCGCGGCTGACGTTGTCGCCGTTGATGTAGCGGGTCATGAAGGTCAGGCCAGGGACGCCCAGCGCTGCGAAGTTGTAGTCGTAGCGCACTTGCCAGGAGCGCTCGTCGGCGCCGGCGAAGTCGTTGATCTGCACGAAGTTGACCAGGTACGGGTTGGCACCATCGACATAAGGGAAGGCGCTGTCACCTGACAGGTGCTGGTAGGCGGCGCTCACCTTGTGCCCGCCCAAGGCATAGCTGAACATGCCGTTGACGGTGGTGTTGTCGATGTTGCCGGCCTTGGCCTGGCCCTGATCATCGCTCACTGCCAGGCGCAGGTCTGCACCGAAGGTGCCCGGGCCCCAAGGCTGGGTGGCGACCATGCCGAGGAAGTGCTGGCGGTAGATGTCGTCGAGCTGGCCGAAGTGGTAGCTGCCGGTGATGCGATCGGTGAATTGGTAGTCGACGCCCGCCAGGTCGAGGTTGTCTGCCGCGAACGTGCCGCCGAAGCGACCGTTCTTGTTGTTCAGGGTCAGGTCTTCCCAGTTGGTGTCGTTGCGATCCTTGACCTTTTCCAGGCGCCCGCCGGTGAAGGTGAGGTTCTGGATTTCTTTCGAGGTGACCAGGCCGCCCTCGAAGGTCTGCGGCAGGATGCGCCCGTCGTTGGGCTGCAGGGTCGGCAGTTCGGGGATCAGTGAGCCGATTTTCAGTTCGGTCTCGGACACTTTCACTTTGCCGGTCAGGCCGAGCTTGGAGTACTCATCGGCGGCCTTGCCATCATCGTGGGTCGGCAACAGGCCGGAGCCTGCGCGGTCGGGGCTTGAGTCGAGCTTGATGCCGAGCATGCCCAGGGCGTCCAGGCCAAAGCCCACGGGGCCGTCGGTGTAGCCGGACTCGAAGTTGAGCATCAGGCCCTGGGCCCACTCTTCGCGCTTGGATTGCTGTGCACTGGTGCCGTCGCGGAAGTCGCGGTTGAAGTACATGTTGCGGGTTTCGAAGGTTGCCGTGCTGTCTTCGAAGAAGGCGGCCTGGCTCATCGGGGCGACGCCGGCAAGCGCAAGGGCGCAGGCATAGGCGTATGGGCGTGCGGATGGGGAACGGGTAGGCGCGAACGCCTGCGGCTGCGATGACAGCATCGGGGATGACTCCGTTATTGTTCTTATTCGTTGCACCTTGCTGGTGCTTTATTTCGGCGCGTGGGGCGACCGTGGTGCGATGCTAGGTAACGAACCTTTCGCTAACCTTTCAGCCTGAAAGGTTTGTTACAAGGGGCTTCACAGACCGGGCTACAGCGGTACACTCCGCGCCACCGCCCCACCCGAGCAGGGAGAATCCGATGCGTGTGCTGCTGGTCGAAGACCACGTACAACTGGCCGAAAGCGTGGCCCAGGCCCTGAAGAGCCATGGTTTGACCGTGGATGTGCTGCATGACGGCGTGGCCGCCGATCTGGCTCTGGCCAGCGAGGAGTACGCCGTTGCCGTGCTCGATGTGGGCCTGCCGCGCATGGACGGCTTTGAGGTGCTGGCCCGCCTGCGCGGGCGCGGCAAGACCCTGCCGGTGTTGATGCTGACGGCGCGCAGCGATGTGAAGGACCGGGTGCATGGCCTGAACCTGGGCGCCGACGATTACCTGGCCAAGCCCTTCGAGCTGACCGAACTGGAAGCACGGGTCAAGGCCCTGCTGCGCCGCAGCGTGCTCGGCGGCGAGCGTCAGCAGCGCTGCGGCCCGCTGGTGTATGACCTTGATACCCGGCGGTTCGCCCTGGGCGAGGACAACCTGACGCTGACCTCCCGTGAGCAGAGCGTACTTGAGGCGCTGATCGCACGCCCCGGCCGGGTGATGAGCAAGGAGCAATTGGCCGCCCAGGTCTTCGGCCTGGACGAAGAGGCCAGCCCCGACGCCATCGAAATCTACATCCACCGCCTGCGCAAGAAGCTCGACGGCCAGTCGGTGGCCATTGTCACGTTCCGCGGCCTCGGCTACCTGCTCGAGCACCGCGATGCGTGACAATGGCAGCCTGCGCGGGCGCTTGCTGGGCAACCTGGCGCTGTTGCTGGTAGTGCTGATGCTGGCCAGCGGCCTGAGCGCCTACTGGAATGGCCGCGAGGCGGCCGATACCGCCTACGACCGTACTTTGCTGGCATCGGCGCGGACCATCGCTGCCGGCCTGTCCCAGCGCGACGGCACGCTCAGCGCGGACGTGCCCTACGTGGCGCTGGACACGTTTGCCTACGACAGTGCCGGGCGCATTTACTACCAGGTGCTGGACATCAACCAGAAACTGATCTCGGGCTACGAGAACCTGCCGCCACCCCCGCCGGGCACACCGCGTACCGACGATTACCCGGCGCTGGCGCGCTTCTACAACGCCACCTACCTCGGGCAGGACGTGCGTGTGGTCAGTCTGCTCAAGGCGGTCAGCGAGCCAAACATGAACGGCATGGCTGAAATCCGTGTGGCCGAGACGGAGGAGGCGCGGGTGAGGATGGCGCGCGGGCTGATGGCCGATACCCTGCTGCGCCTGGGCATGCTGGCGCTGGGGGCATTGGGGATGGTCTGGTTCGCCGTGAGTGCGGCGCTGCGCCCGCTGGAGCGTCTGCGCAAAGCCGTGGAAGAGCGCCAGCCGGATGACCTGCGCGCGCTGCCGCGGGTGCAGGTGCAGCGTGAGCTTGACCCGCTGGTGCGTGCCTTGAATCACTTCACCGAACGCTTGCGAGGGCAGTTCGAGCGCCAGGCGCAGTTCATTGCCGAGGCCGCCCACGAACTGCGCACGCCATTGGCAGCGCTCAAGGCGCGGGTCGAGTTGGGCTTGCGCTCGAAGCAGCCCGAACAGTGGCACCAGACGCTGGAGTCTGCCGCCCAAGGCACTGACAGGCTGACCCATCTGGCCAACCAGCTTTTATCGTTGGCACGGGTGGAAAATGGCGCTCGGGCAATCGCCGAAGGTGGCGCTCAGCGCCTGGACCTGAGTCAGCTGGCACGCGAGCTGGGCATGGCGATGGCACCGCTGGCGCATAAACGGGGCGTGGCCCTGGCGCTGGAGGCCGCGGCGCCGGTGTGGCTCAAGGGGGAGCCGACGCTGCTCAACGAGTTGCTCAGCAACCTGGTGGACAACGCGCTGGCACATACCCCGGCGGGCGGTAATGTGATCTTGCGGGTTCTGGCGCCAGCGGTACTGGAGGTCGAAGATGATGGCCCGGGTATCCCCGAGGATGAGCGCGAGCGGGTATTCGAGCGCTTCTATCGCCGCAGTGCCCAGGGAACTGGCTTGGGGTTGGCGATTGTGGGTGAGATCTGTCGCGCGCACCTGGCGCAGATCAGTCTGCATGACGGCGAGAATGGGGGGTTGAAAGTGCGAGTGAGTTTTATCGCTGACTGATGGCTTGCCTGTGCAGAACCTTTGGCGGGCAAGACGCTGGCTAGCGCAGCATGCTCCGCGCTTCCAGCAGTTCGCCAATCTCCAGCTCCGTGCCAAACGGCAACCCCAGGTGCCGATAGGCCGGCAACGCCGCCAGCGGCCGGCTGCGTCCGCGCTGGCTGAGGCAGCGGGCAATCTGCACCACGTCGATGTAGTCCACTTTGTCGGTGCGCCGGTCCAGGTCTTGAACCTGGCTTGGCAGGTTGACCAGTTGCTCGGGGAACTCCCATGACGAAAGTATCTTGTCGCCCAGCACAGGCTGGATCTGCTCGATCACGTAGTGCAGGCATACCGGGTCGGAGAGCAGTTCGTTGTGCTCTTCGGCGTAGATCAGCACCGGCAGCGCGCCGATCTGGTTGACCAGGCCGCCGAGGGTGGCCTGGTCAGGCTTGAGGTGGGTAAAGCGGCGGCATATTTCGTAGCTGATGCCCGCGACTTCGAGGCTGTTTGCCCAGATATCCCTCAATTTTTGCTCAACTGCCGATGAGCGTGCATGGAAGATCTGCTCGATCACCAGGCCGATGGCCAGGTTGCAGCTGTAGTTGATACCCAGGCGGGTGATGGCCGTGTGCAGGTCGGTGACCTCGATCGCCGCCCGCAGCAGCGGGCTGTTCACCACCTTGATCAGGCGGGCGGAGAGGGCAGCATCGCGGCCAATCACCTTGCTCAGGGCAGCAACGCTGATTTCCGTGTCCTCGGCAGCCTCGCGGATGCTCAGCGCAACTTCCGGAAGGGTCGGCAGGACCAGGTCATCGTTGGCGATGGCAGCCAGCAACTGTGCTTGAACCATCTCGGCCAGCTTGTTCATGTACTTCTCTACAGCAGGGGTGGCGGGCTGGTCAGCGCTGGATTTCCCGGTCGCGATCCAGTTCGTAAGGCAGGCTCGAGACCTGCAGGCGTGGGCCTTGCAGGCTGCCCAGGTGCAGGTTGTCGTCTTCCACGGCCTCGGCACTGAGTACCGCAAGCAGCTCGCAGCCCTGACCCGTGCTGGCCGCGATGACCACTTCCCCGACCGATGAACCATGGGTCGGCGAGAAGATTTGCGCACCCGGGGCAGGAATATCCTGCTGGTCCAGCAGCAAGCGGTACTGACGTCGCTTGAGCTTGCCCAAGTACTGCATGCGGGCGACGATTTCCTGGCCGGTGTAGCAGCCCTTCTTGAAACTCACGCCATCGACCGCCTGCAAATTGATCATTTGCGGGATGAACAGCTCACGGGTCGGGCCCATGACCTGGCCTATGCCGGCACGGACCTGCCCCAGCAGCCAGTCGTTGAGAGGCCCTTGCGGCAATGCGCTTGCCAGTTGTTCACGCACGCTGGCGGCGGCGTCCGCCGGTACCCAAAGTTCCACGCGACCTTCGGAGACGGCCACGGCGATCAGGCCTTCATGGCGTTCGGTGGCGCCGGCGCTGGTCGGCACCTTCAAACCCAGAGTCCGCAGCGCCGCATCACCGCCCTGCAGGCCGAAACGCGCCCAGGCGGCGCTTTCGTCGCTGAGCGTGGCTTTGGAAAACACGGCGTATTTTTTCAGGTCGGCCAGCTGCGCCTCGAGCAGTTCGCTGGCCATGGCCAGCAGGTAGCCGTTGCCTTCGGGCAGGATGCGGAAGCTCGACTGCATGCGCCCCTTGACCATGCAGCGGGCGCCAAGGCTTGCGTGCTCGGGGCTGAGGTAGTTGATGTTGCAGGTCAACTGGCCCTGCAGGAACTTGCCGGCGTCGGAGCCGCGGACGGCGAGGATGCCCTCGTGGGACAGGGGGCTGTAGAAAGCGGAATCGGCCATGGGGGATCGCGGTGGCTAAAGACTGGCGGCCATCATAGAACGCCAGTAACAAAATAGGTAGGTGACTAGACCAACGCCTCGTGCCGCTTCGTGCGCCTGGCTGTATACTGGCCGCCCATTTGAGGAGGGCCCCATGGTCGAACAAACTGAACTCAACCGGCTTTTCTGGCACAGCCGCCGCGGCATGCTGGAACTCGACGTACTGCTGGTGCCTTTCACCCAGGAGGTCTACCCGACCCTGAGCGAAGCCGATCGCGAACTCTACGTTCGCCTGTTGAGCTGTGAGGATCAGGACATGTTCGGCTGGTTCATGGAGCGCACCGAGTCCGAAGACCCGGAGCTGCAGCGCATGGTCCGCATCATTCTGGACCGTGTCCAGCCCAAGTGAGTGTTTCGAGTGCCGTTGGCAGGGCTCGCGCCTGCTGCTCACGGCCTACCTGATCTGCCAGGTGCTGGCGTTGCTTGCCTTGTGGCTGAGTGCGCTGCCCTGGTGGCTTTCCCTTCCTGCCTCCGTCGCTTGTCTGGCCCATGCCTGCTGGGTGATCCCCCGACGCATACTGCTGACCCATGCTCAAGCCGTCACTGGCCTGCGCCGGGATGCTTGCGGCTGGCAGCTTTTCAGCCGTGCCGGGGGCTGGCAGGCGGTGCGTCTGTGTCGCGACAGCGTGGCGCTGCCGGGCCTGGTGGTATTGCGGTTCGCAAGGCCTGGGCGCTGGTTGGGCGAGAGTCAATGTGTTGTCGGCGATGCCCTGGCGGCGGATCAGCATCGGCGCCTGCGGGTACGGCTGAAATTCAGTCGGCGCAGGTGGGCTGAGGTCGCGGCACGCTAGTCAGGTGCCGCGTCGCCCCTTTGCGGTTTTACCCGCGAAGGGCATCGATCTTCAGGCTGGGCTCAGTATGGTGTCCTTGGCCTCAGCCAGCATCCCGGGGTAATCCAGGGTGTAGTGCAACCCGCGGCTTTCCTTGCGCTGCATGGCCGAGCGGATCATCAGCTCCGCCACCTGTGCCAGGTTGCGCAACTCGATCAGGTCGCGGCTGACCTTGTAGTTGCTGTAGAACTCGTCGATCTCGTCCAGCAGCAGGCGCACGCGGTGCTCGGCACGCTGCAGGCGCTTGCTGGTGCGCACGATACCCACGTAGTCCCACATGAACCGCCGCAGTTCGTCCCAGTTGTGCGCAATGATCACATCCTCATCCGAGTCGGTGACCTGGCTGGCATCCCAGCAGGGCAGGGCTTTGGGCATGGCGATCTGGGCCAGGCGGGCCTCGATGTCCGCGGCAGCGGAACGGCCGTAGACGAAACACTCGAGCAGCGAGTTGCTGGCCATGCGGTTGGCGCCGTGCAGGCCGGTGAAGCTGGTCTCGCCGATGGCGTACAGGCCCGGGACGTCGGTATGGCCGCGATCGTCGACCACCACCCCGCCACAGGTGTAGTGGGCGGCGGGCACTACCGGGATCGGCTGACGGGTGATGTCGATACCGAAGGCCAGGCAACGCTCATAGACCGTTGGGAAATGGCTTTTGATGAAGTCGGCCGGCTTGTGCGTGATGTCCAGGTAGACGCAGTCCACGCCCAGGCGCTTCATCTCATGGTCGATGGCCCGGGCTACGATGTCGCGCGGAGCCAGTTCTTCGCGTGGGTCGAAGCGCGGCATGAAGCGTTCACCATTGGGCAGGCGCAGCAGGGCGCCTTCGCCGCGCAGGGCTTCGGTGATCAGGAAGCTCTTGGCCTGCGGATGGTAGAGGCAGGTGGGATGGAACTGGTTGAATTCCAGATTGGCAACCCGACAGCCGGCGCGCCAGGCCATGGCGATGCCATCGCCGCAGGCACCATCGGGGTTGCTGGTATACAGGTAGACCTTGGCGGCGCCGCCGGTGGCAAGCACGGTAAAGCGCGCCCCGAAGGTGTCCACCTCACCACTGTTGCGGTTCAGCACGTAGGCGCCCAGGCACCGCGCGCCTGGCAAGCCCAGGCGCCGCTCGGTAATCAGGTCGACCGCCACTCGTTGCTCAAGCAGTTCGATGTTGGGGCGTTTGCGGGCTTGCTCCAGCAACGTGGTGAAAATGGCTGCGCCCGTGGCATCGGCGGCATGGATGATGCGCCGGTGGCTGTGCCCGCCTTCGCGGGTCAGGTGAAATTCGAAGCCGCCATCGTCAACGCTGGAGTGCTCATCGCGGGTAAAGGGCACGCCCTGTTCGATCAGCCACTCAATGGCTTCGCGGCTGTGCTCGACGGTGAATCGCACGGCATCTTCGTGGCACAGCCCGCCGCCGGCATTGAGAGTGTCCTCGACATGGGACTGCACGGTATCGGTGTCGTCCAGTACCGCGGCCACGCCACCTTGGGCCCAGAAAGTCGAGCCATTGGCCAGGTCGCCCTTGCTCAGTACGGCGATGCGCAGGTGGGCGGGAAGGTTGAGTGCCAGGCTGAGACCGGCTGCGCCGCTGCCGATCACCAGGACATCATGTTGGAATTGTTGGCTCATGTCGGGACACTAGTAATCTTCGGAGGGGGCACGGCACAATAGACACGCGTAGATGGCATTGTGAAACTATCGTGAATAGAGGCCGGGTTGCCTTTATAGCAGCCTGCGGTGGCCAATTTCCATGCCACTTGCGACGTTAGGGCAATCTTCGTGGGAACTTTCCTACATGGCTGGAAATCCTATGAAGGCTGCCCGTGCGCCATCATTTCGCGCGGCGACGCGTGGCGGCGGCTCTATCCGGGCTGACACCTGCGTATCCGAAACCTGATTATCGACGCTGCCGGCCGTGCCCGCGCCGCGTCTTCCGTGCGAGCCAGTCAAGGGCCGCAGGAAACTTGCTTGGAGGAGAGAACTTTTGCGAAAAGCCCGAGTCTATGTTTGCAAGCCCGAACGATGGCTGATGCAACGCTCCTTCGAGTTCACTGAGGAGTGTTCATGCTAACCCAGGAAGAGGATCAGCAGCTTGTCGAGCGCGTGCAGCGCGGTGACAGGCGAGCGTTCGATCTGTTGGTGCTGAAGTATCAGCACAAGATTCTCGGGTTGATCGTGCGGTTCGTTCACGATACCCACGAGGCCCAGGATGTAGCGCAGGAAGCCTTTATCAAGGCCTACCGTGCGCTTGGCAATTTCCGCGGTGACAGTGCGTTTTATACCTGGCTGTACCGCATCGCCATCAATACGGCGAAGAACTATCTGGTGTCCCGTGGAAGACGGCCGCCAGACAGCGATGTGAGCTCCGAGGATGCGGAGTTTTACGACGGCGATCATGGCCTCAAGGATCTCGAGTCCCCAGAACGCTCCCTGTTGCGGGATGAAATCGAAGGCACAGTCCATCGCACCATCCAGCAACTGCCTGAAGATTTGCGCACGGCTCTGACCCTGCGTGAGTTCGACGGGTTGAGTTACGAAGACATTGCCAGTGTCATGCAATGTCCGGTGGGTACCGTGCGCTCTCGAATCTTCCGCGCTCGGGAGGCCATAGACAAAGCCCTGCAGCCCTTGTTGCAGGAAACCTGAGACAGCGGCGACAGCCAAGAGAGGAACCGCCATGAGTCGTGAAGCTTTGCAGGAATCGCTGTCCGCGGTAATGGATAACGAAGCGGACGAACTGGAATTGCGACGGGTGCTGAGCGCCGTCGACGATGCCGAAACCCGTGCCACCTGGTCGCGTTACCAGGTAGCCCGCGCAGCGATGCACAAGGAGCTGTTGCTGCCGAAACTGGATATCGCCTCGGCGGTGTCTGCCGCCCTGGCTGACGAAGCCGTACCGGCCAAAGTCAAGCAAAGCCCATGGCGCAGCATTGGCCGCCTGGCCGTTGCCGCCTCGGTTACCGTTGCTGTGCTGGCTGGCGTACGCATGTACAACCAGGACGAGATCACCGGCGCCGAGCTGGCTTCGCAGCAACCTGCCCAGCAAGGCCTGAGCATGCCACAAACTCAGGGCCCGGCTGTTTTGGCAGGCTATAGTGAAGGCAGTGAGCAACCGACCGGGCCGATGGCCAATGGCGTGCTGCAGAACCAGGCCGGCTGGGATCAGCGTCTGCCGGGGTATCTGCGCCAGCACGCGCAGGAATCCGCGCTCAAGGGTACTGAAACTGCCCTGCCGTATGCCCGCGCCGCCAGCCTGGAAAACCGCTAAGTAAGGAGGATCATGCGCGCGCTACCTCTCCTGTCACTGCTTGTAGGCAGTTGCATGACGGTGCCGGCGTTGGCAGCCAATTCGTCGCCCCAGGCAAGCGAATGGTTGAACAAGCTGGCACAGGCCGAACAAAGGCAGAGTTATCAGGGCTCCTTCGTTTACGAACGAAACGGCAGCTTTTCCTCCCACGACATCTGGCATCGGGTTCAGGACGGCAAGGTCAGCGAGCGATTGCTCCAGCTTGACGGTGCCGCCCAGGAAATCGTGCGGGTGGACGGCAAGGTGCAATGCGTCAGTGGTGCATTGGCCAGTGGCGTGAGCAACTTGCCCGATGCCGCGCCGCGCATGCTCGACCCCCTCAAACTGATGAGCTGGTACGATTTGGCTGTAGCGGGCAAGGCACGGGTCGCCGGGCGCGACGCGGTCATTGTCACGCTTACTCCGCGCGACCAGCACCGCTACGCATTTGAAATGCACCTGGACAGCAAAACCGGCCTGCCGCTACGCTCGTTGATGCTCAACGACAAGGGGCAGTTGCTCGAGCGCTTCCAGATGACGCGCCTTGATACCGATGACCTGCCTACCGATGCCGATTTGAAGGCCAGTGCCGCCTGCAAACCGGTAGAGCGTGTGGCCCGCCCCAAGACCGAAGCCGTTGCAGGCTGGCGCTCGGACTGGCTGCCACCGGGTTTCGAGCTGATCAACAGTACCGTACGGCGTGACCCTTCTGGCGATAGCACCATCAGCAGCCTCATGTATGACGATGGCCTGGCACGCTTCTCGGTGTTTCTGGAGCTGGTCACGGAAGATGCCAGCGCTGATGTGCGTACTCAGCTAGGCCCTACTTCGGCCGTTTCACGTCGCCTTAACACGCCCAAGGGTAAGGTGATGGTCACTGTGGTCGGCGAAATTCCATTAGGTACTGCAGAACGCGTCGCATTGTCGATGCGCCCACAGGATGCTCAGGCGCGTCAGTAATGGCGCCCTTTTTCGGCTCATGCCAAGGCGCACGGACATGCGGCTGAAATGAAATTAAAGCATTGTCATTTGCAATCCATCTGTAAATTTTCTATAGGTCAGGCTTCTTGGAGTCTGGCCTTTCCTGCTTTTGCAGGCGGTCTTACGCTAACTACGCTCGTTGTGACGGGAGCCGTATGTCAATACCACGCTTGAAATCCTACCTATCGATGTTCGCCGCCGTGCTGATGCTTGGCCAGGTGCTGACCGCCCAGGCCGAGGAGGCCCTGCCGGACTTCACCACCTTGGTCGAGCAGGCCTCGCCGGCCGTCGTCAACATCAGTACCAAGCAAAAGCTGCCTGACCGCCGTGTCGCTGCCGGTCAGATGCCGGACCTCGAAGGCTTGCCGCCGATGTTCCGCGAGTTCTTCGAGCGCAACATGCCGCAACAGCCGCGCTCGCCACGTGGTGACCGCCAGCGCGAGGCCCAGTCGCTGGGCTCAGGCTTCATCATTTCCAGTGACGGTTATGTGCTGACCAACAATCACGTGGTTGCCGATGCCGACGAGATCATCGTCCGTCTGTCCGATCGCAGCGAGCTGCAGGCCAAACTGGTCGGCACCGACCCGCGCACCGATGTGGCCCTGCTCAAGGTCGACGGCAAGAACCTGCCCACCGTCAAACTGGGCGACTCCGAGAAGCTCAAGGTAGGTGAGTGGGTGCTGGCCATCGGTTCGCCGTTCGGTTTCGATCATTCGGTGACCAAAGGGATCGTCAGCGCCAAAGGCCGCACCCTGCCCAATGACACCTACGTGCCCTTCATTCAGACCGACGTGGCCATCAACCCAGGCAACTCCGGCGGGCCGCTGTTCAACATGAATGGCGAAGTAGTGGGTATCAACTCGCAGATCTTCACCCGTTCGGGCGGTTTCATGGGCCTGTCGTTCGCCATCCCGATCGATGTCGCGATCGATGTCTCCAACCAGTTGAAGAAGGACGGCAAGGTCAGCCGCGGCTGGCTGGGCGTGGTCATTCAGGAAGTCAACAAGGACCTGGCTGAATCCTTCGGCCTCGACAAGCCGGCCGGTGCCCTGGTGGCGCAGGTGCTTGAAGATGGCCCGGCAGCCAAGAGCGGCCTGCAGGTGGGCGACGTGATCCTGAGCATGAACGGCCAGCCGATCGTCATGTCGGCCGACCTGCCGCATCTGGTAGGCACCCTGAAGGCTGGCGCCAAGGCCAAGCTTGAGATCATCCGTAATGGCAAGCGCCAGAACCTGGATGTGACCATTGGTGCGATGCCTGATGACGATGCCGATATCGGTACTGGTACGGGTGCCGATGGCAGTGCAGAGCGCAGCAGCAACCGCCTGGGTGTTTCCGTCTCTGACCTGACCGCCGAGCAGAAGAAATCGCTGGAGCTCAAGGGTGGCGTCGTCATCAAAGAAGTCCAGGATGGCCCGGCAGCCATGATTGGTCTGCGTCCGGGTGACGTTATCAGCCACTTGAACAACCAGGCGATCGCCTCGGCCAAGCAGTTCACCGAAATTGCCAAGGACCTGCCGAAGAACCGTTCGGTATCCATGCGCGTGCTGCGCCAAGGCCGGGCGAGCTTCATCACCTTCAAGCTTGCTGAATAAGCCGGCTTGCCGGTTGCAAAGGGCAGCTTCGGCTGCCCTTTTTCATGAGAGTTCACAATTCTTGGCGGGAGTCAGCCTGTATCGTGCGTCAGAGGAATCTCCCATATCCCTGCTGGTTGAGGTACAATTCCCGGCTATTTTTCGGCGGGCGTCCGGCTCGCAGCCTTTTCGAGTGTTGACCCGTGAGTGATTTGAGTCATATCCGCAATTTCTCCATCATCGCCCACATCGACCATGGCAAGTCGACGCTGGCCGACCGTTTCATCCAGATGTGCGGTGGCCTGTCGGCACGCGAAATGGAAGCTCAGGTTCTGGATTCCATGGACCTGGAGCGCGAACGCGGGATCACCATCAAGGCCCACAGCGTCACGCTTCACTACAAGGCGCAGGACGGCAAGACCTACCAGCTGAACTTCATCGATACGCCCGGCCACGTCGACTTCACCTATGAAGTCTCGCGTTCGCTGGCGGCCTGCGAAGGTGCGCTGCTGGTGGTGGACGCCGGCCAGGGTGTCGAAGCCCAGTCGGTGGCCAACTGCTACACCGCCATCGAGCAGGGCCTTGAGGTCATGCCGGTCCTGAACAAGATGGACCTGCCTCAGGCCGACCCTGATCGGGTCAAGGACGAGATCGAGAAGATCATCGGCATCGATGCTACCGACGCGGTGGCGTGCAGTGCCAAGAGCGGCATGGGCGTCGACGAGGTGCTCGAGCGCCTGGTCCACACCATTCCCGCGCCTGTGGGCGAGATCGATGCCCCGCTGCAGGCGTTGATCATCGACTCCTGGTTCGACAACTACCTGGGCGTGGTTTCGTTGGTGCGCGTGCGTCAGGGCCGCGTCAAGAAGGGCGACAAGATCCTGGTCAAGTCCACCGGCAAGGTGCACCTGGTCGACAGCGTGGGTGTCTTCACCCCGAAACATACCCAGACCGCTGATCTGAAAGCCGGTGAAGTAGGCTTCATCATTGCCAGCATCAAGGACATCCATGGTGCGCCGGTCGGTGACACCCTGACCTTGTCCTCGACTCCCGAGGTCGAAATGCTGGCCGGTTTCAAGAAGATCCAGCCGCAGGTTTATGCCGGCCTGTTCCCGGTCAGCTCCGACGATTTCGAGGACTTCCGCGACGCCCTGCAGAAGCTGACCCTGAACGACTCGTCGCTGCAATACATGCCCGAAAGCTCCGATGCACTGGGCTTCGGCTTCCGTTGCGGCTTCCTGGGCATGCTGCACATGGAGATCATCCAGGAGCGCCTGGAGCGCGAATATGACCTGGACCTGATCACCACGGCTCCGAGCGTGATCTACGAGCTGGAACTCAAGACCGGCGAAACCA
The DNA here is from genome assembly GCF_015751845.1 of Pseudomonas sp. M2. NCBI lineage: Bacteria > Pseudomonadati > Pseudomonadota > Gammaproteobacteria > Pseudomonadales > Pseudomonadaceae > Pseudomonas > Pseudomonas sp. M2. The sequence continues at coordinate 1,266,004 of NZ_JADOUD010000001.1, read as the reverse complement.
TCGTTGTCGACAACCCGTCGAAGCTGCCTGATGTTTCGGCTGTCACGGACTTCCGCGAGCCGATCGTCACCGCGACCATCCTGGTGCCGCAGGAGCATCTGGGCAACGTCATCACCCTGTGCATCGAGAAGCGTGGCGTGCAGCGCGACATGCAGTTCCTCGGCAGCCAGGTGCAGGTGCGTTATGACATGCCGATGAACGAAGTGGTGCTGGACTTCTTCGACCGCCTGAAGTCGACCAGCCGCGGCTATGCTTCGCTGGACTATCATTTCGATCGCTATCAGTCGGCCAACCTGGTCAAGCTGGATGTACTGATCAACGGCGACAAGGTCGATGCCCTGGCATTGATCGTGCACCGCGACAACGCGGCCTATAAAGGCCGTGCGTTGACCGAGAAGATGAAGGAACTGATCCCTCGGCAGATGTTCGATGTGGCGATCCAGGCAGCCATTGGCGGCCAGATCATCGCGCGGACAACCGTCAAGGCGCTCAGAAAGAACGTACTGGCCAAGTGCTACGGTGGTGACGTCAGCCGTAAGAAAAAGCTGCTGGAGAAGCAGAAGGCCGGTAAGAAACGCATGAAACAGGTGGGCAACGTGGAGATTCCACAAGAAGCCTTCCTCGCCGTGCTCAGGTTGGATAGCTAGGTCCTATGTCGCTAAATTTCCCGCTGTTGCTAGTCATCGCCGTAGCCGTTTGCGGTCTGTTGGGCTTGATCGACCTGCTGTTCCTGGCCCCGCGCCGGCGGGCGGCAGTCGCCAACTACCAAGGTAGCGTCACCCAGCCAGAAATGGCCGTGGTCGAGCGCCTGAACAAGGAACCGCTGCTGGTCGAGTACGGCAAGTCGTTCTTCCCGGTGCTGTTCATCGTACTGGTGCTGCGCTCGTTCCTGGTAGAGCCGTTCCAGATCCCCTCGGGGTCGATGAAACCGACCCTGGAAGTGGGCGATTTCATTCTGGTGAACAAGTTCTCGTACGGCATTCGCCTGCCGGTGATCGACAAGAAGGTCATCGAGGTGGGTGACCCGCAACGCGGTGATGTGATGGTGTTCCGCTACCCAAGCGACCCGAACGTCAACTACATCAAGCGTGTGGTGGGCCTGCCAGGTGACCAGATCCGCTACACCAGCGACAAGCGGTTGTTCGTCAATGGCAAGCCCATTGCCGAGCAATTGGTCGGCGCCGAGCCCGGCACCCTGGGCAGCGCCGAGCTGTACAAGGAAAAGCTGGGCGAAGCCGAGCACCTGATCCGCAAGGAAATGACCCGTTATCGCATGCCGCCGGACCAGCAGTGGACCGTGCCGGCCGGCCATTACTTCATGATGGGCGACAACCGCGACAACTCCAACGACAGCCGTTACTGGGATGACCCGAACATTCCCAAGGAACTGCACGGCATGGTTCCGGACCGGAACATCGTCGGCAAGGCCTTCGCGGTCTGGATGAGCTGGCCAGAGCCCAAGCTCAGCCACTTGCCCAACCTGTCGCGGGTCGGCCTGATCCATTGATACCCTTCGGCGCTGTCCAGCAGACAGCGCCGAATGCATTTCTGACATAGGCTGTGTTCTCAGGGATCGAGAGATTCGTCGCTCGCCGCGACGGGCCACAGCCAAACAGTCTTTCAGGATGTTGATTTGAACAACGCGTTGAACAACCAACGGGTGGCTGCATGAGTGCTTCCCTTGCCCGTCTCGAGCGCAAGCTCGGTTACACCTTCAAAGACCAGGACCAGATGGTGCTGGCCCTGACCCATCGCAGCTACGCCGGGCGCAACAATGAGCGCCTGGAGTTTCTCGGCGATGCCATTCTGAACTTCGTGGCCGGCGAGGCGCTGTTCGAGCGCTTCCCGCAGGCCCGCGAAGGCCAGCTGTCGCGCTTGCGTGCGCGCTTGGTCAAGGGCGAAACCCTGGCCCGGCTGGCCCGCGGTTTCGATCTGGGTGAGTACCTGCGCCTGGGCTCCGGTGAGCTCAAGAGCGGCGGTTTCCGCCGCGAGTCGATCCTGGCCGATGCCCTCGAAGCCCTGATCGGCGCCATCTACCTTGATGCCGACATGCAGACCGCCCGCGAGCGCGTGCTGGCCTGGCTGACCGACGAGTTCGAAAGCCTGACCCTTGTCGACACCAACAAAGACCCGAAAACCCGCCTGCAGGAGTTTCTGCAGTCGCGTAGCTGTGAGCTGCCTCGCTACGAGGTGGTGGACATCCAGGGCGAACCGCACTGCCGTACCTTCTTCGTCGAATGCGAAGTGGTGCTGCTGAACAACAAGAGCCGTGGCCAGGGCGTGAGCCGGCGTATTGCCGAGCAAGTCGCCGCCGCCGCCGCATTGATCGCCCTGGGCGTGGAGAATGGCAATGACTGAGAACAATCCGACCCGCTGCGGTTACGTGGCCATCGTCGGCCGCCCCAACGTGGGCAAGTCGACCTTGCTCAACCATATCCTCGGCCAGAAGCTGGCGATCACCTCGCGCAAGCCACAGACTACCCGCCACAACATGCTCGGCATCAAGACCGAGGGTGATGTGCAGGCCATCTACGTCGACACCCCCGGCATGCACAAGGCCAACGACAAGGCCTTGAACCGCTACATGAACCGCAATGCCTCGGCGGCCCTGAAGGACGTCGATGTGGTGATTTTCGTGGTCGACCGTACGCGCTGGACCGATGAGGACCAACTGGTGCTCGAACGCGTTCAGTACGTGACCGGCCCGCTGATCATTGCAGTCAACAAAACCGACCGCATGGACGAAAAAGCCGAGCTGATCCCGCACCTGCAGTGGCTGCAGGAGCAACTGCCCAATGCCGAGGTCGTACCCATCTCTGCCCAGCAGGGGCACAATCTGGACGCGCTCGAGGCGCTGATTGCCAAGCACCTGCCGGAGAATGATCACTTCTTCCCGGAAGACCAGATCACCGACCGCAGCAGCCGCTTCCTGGCCGCTGAACTGGTGCGCGAGAAAATCATGCGCCAGCTGGGTGCGGAATTGCCGTACCAGATCACCGTGGAGATCGAGGAGTTCAAGCAGCAGGGCCATGTGCTGCACATCCATGCGTTGATCCTGGTGGAGCGTGACGGCCAGAAGAAGATCATCATTGGCGACAAGGGCGAGCGCATCAAGCGCATTGGCTCCGACGCGCGCAAGGACATGGAAACCCTGTTCGACGCCAAGGTCATGCTCAACCTCTGGGTCAAGGTCAAAGGCGGCTGGTCCGATGACGAGCGTGCACTGCGCTCGCTGGGCTACGGCGACCTGTAACCCCTCCAGCGGCCCGGATCTCTCCGGGCCGCTCTGCTTTCAGGCCACACTTCATGGAACAACCTGTCGGCCAGCCGGCCTACGTGCTGCACAGCCGTGCCTACAAGGAAACCAGCGCGCTGGTGGACTTCTTCACGCCGCAGGGGCGCGTGCGCGCGGTGTTGCGCCGTGCAAGGGGCAAGGGTGGCAGCCTGGTGCGGCCGTTCGTGCCGCTGGAAGTGGAACTGCGCGGCCGCAGTGAGCTAAAAAACGTCGGGCGCCTGGACAGCATGGGCATCGCGGCCTGGCTGCACGGCGATGCACTGTTCAGCGGCCTCTACCTCAATGAACTGCTGATGCGCCTGCTACCTGCCGAAGCACCACAACCGGAACTGTTCGAGCACTACGCTCTGACCTTGCAGGCCCTGGCCGCCGGGCGCCCGCTGGAGCCACTGCTGCGTTCCTTCGAATGGCGGCTGCTGGAAGACCTGGGTTACGCCTTTGCGCTTGACCACGACGTCAGCGACGAGCCGATCGAGGCCGACGGGCTGTACCGCTTGCAGGTCGATGCCGGCCTTGAACGCGTTTACCTGGTTCAGCCTGGCTTGTTCAATGGCGCCGAACTGTTGGCCCTCGCCCAGGCCGACTGGGATGCACCTGGTGCGCTGCTCGCGGCCAAGCGCCTGATGCGTCAGGCGTTGGCGGTCCATCTGGGGCCAAAACCGCTGGTCAGCCGGGAACTGTTTCGCAAGCGCTGAGCTCGTCGTATGCTGTGGGGCTAAATCTTCAGGAGAGCCTTTCGTGACTCACAGCAACCGCATGCTTCTCGGCGTCAACATCGACCACGTGGCTACCTTGCGCCAGGCCCGCGGCACACGCTATCCGGACCCGGTCAAGGCTGCGCTGGATGCCGAGGAAGCAGGCGCCGATGGCATCACCGTGCACTTGCGCGAAGACCGCCGGCACATCCAGGAGCGCGATGTGGTGCTGCTCAAGGACGTGCTGCAAACCCGCATGAACTTCGAGATGGGCGTCACTGAAGAGATGATGGTGTTCGCCGAAAACATTCGCCCGGCGCATATCTGTCTGGTACCTGAAACACGCCAGGAACTGACCACCGAGGGCGGCCTCGATGTGGCTGGGCAGGAGGCACGCATCAAGGCTGCGGTAGAGCGCCTGTCGCGCACTGGCGCCGAAGTGTCGCTGTTCATCGACGCCGACGAGCGGCAGATCGAAGCCTCGCGCCGTGTGGGTGCCCCGGCCATCGAGCTGCATACCGGTCGTTATGCCGATGCCCAGACGCCGACTGAGGTGGCTGAGGAGCTCAAGCGGATCGTCGACGGCGTCGCTTTTGGCGTCGGTCAGGGGCTGATCGTCAATGCCGGGCATGGCCTGCATTACCACAATGTCGAGGCGGTGGCGGCAATCAAGGGCATCAATGAATTGAACATTGGCCACGCTTTGGTGGCCCATGCACTGTTCGTAGGTTTCAAGGCAGCGGTGGCAGAGATGAAGGCGCTGATCGTCGCAGCTTCGCGCTGATCATCTGCGCTGCGTTATGCAGGCGGCCCATCGCCGGCAAGCCGGCTCCCACAGGTACAGCGCAGGCCTCAAGAGCTGCGCAGTCCCGGTGGGGGCTTTTCATTTGCGCGCCAACAGCGTGGCGCGGCGTGGGGCGGGCAACCCCTCGATGGTCTTGCTATGGTCGTTCGGGTCGAGGAAGTCCTCCAGCGACTGGTAGCGCATCCATTCGGTGCTGCGCTGCTCCTCGACGTTGGTCACACTGACATCCACGCAGCGCACATCGCTGAAACCCGCACGGCGCAACCAGCGCTCCAGCGCCGGGACCGACGGCAGATACCAGACATTGCGCATCTGCGCGTAGCGGTCTTCAGGCACCAGTACCTGCTGCTCGTCGCCCTCGACCACTAGCGTCTCCAGTACCAGCTCACCCCCTTTGACCAGGCAGTCCTTGAGCGCCAGCAGGTGCTCGATGGGGGAGCGGCGATGGTAGAACACCCCCATGGAAAACACCGTGTCGAAACCTTCCAGGCTGGCTGGCAGTTCCTCCAGCGCAAACGGCAGGTGCCAGGCCGGCAAGTCGGGCAGGTACCGCTGCACGGCCTGGAACTGGCAGAAGAACAGCCAGTTGGGGTCAACCCCGATGACCATGTCGGCGCCTGCACCGAGCATGCGCCATTGGTAATAGCCGTTGCCGCAACCGACATCGAGCACACGCTTGCCCTGCAGGTCCAGGTGCGGTGCCACGCGCGACCACTTCCAGTCCGAGCGCCACTCAGTGTCGACATGCACGCCGAACAGGTCGAACGGCCCTTTGCGCCAGGGCGCCAGGCCCATCAGGGCCTGGCGCATCTGCGCGCGGGTGGCGTCGTCGCAGTCACAGTCCAGACGCAGGCCGTCGGCCAGGTCGATTTCGCTTGGCTGCAGTGCCGGCAAGGCGTCCAGCGCACCGCGCCAGCGCTCGAGATCGCCGTGGCCTTTCTCCAGCTTGGCTTGAAGTTGTGCTTGCAGGCCTTGCGACCATAAAGCCAGTGGGGTGCCCGCCAGGCGGCGGACGAGGGGGGACAGATCGATCATGGCAGGGCTATCAGCGAGGCGAAATTAAGGCATTGGAACCAAGGCACCACCTTGCTGAAACCCGCCGCGCGCAGGCGCTCGGTGTGGGTGTGCAGGGTGTCGGGTTTCATCACGTTCTCGATGGCGCTGCGCTTCTGGGCGATTTCCAGTTCGCTGTAGCCATTGGCACGCTTGAAGTCCAGGTGCAGTTCATTGAGCAGGGTCTGCTCCTGGTCATCGGCGAAATGCAGTTTCTCCGAGAGGATCAGCGCGCCACCGGGCAGCAATGCCTGACGGATGCGGCCGAGCAACGCCAGGCGCTGTTCAGGGGCGATGAACTGCAGGGTGAAGTTCATCGCCACCACCGAGGCAGGCTCGAAGGGCAGGGCCAGGATGTCGGCGTCCAGTACCTGAACCGGCAGCAGTTCCTGGAACATCGAGTCCTGCGCGGTGAGGTACTGGCGGCAACGTTCGACCATGGCCGCGGAGTTGTCCACCGCGATCACCCGGCAGCCCTCGCTGCGCACATGGCGGCGCAGCGACTGGGTAACGGCGCCAAGGGACGCGCCGAGGTCATACAGGGCGGTATCGGGCTGGGCGAAGCGCGCCGCGAGCACACCAAGGTTCTCGACGATGGTCGGGTAACCGGGCACCGAGCGCTTGATCATGTCCGGGAACACGCGCACCACGTCTTCGTTGAACACGAAGTCGGGAACTTGCTCCAGAGGCTGGGCGAAAAGGCGGTCGGGTTGTTTGCTCACGGTGAATCCAGGCGGCTGACAATTGGCAGGGCCGGCATTCTAGCCAAACCGCGCCAAGGATGCATGGTCGGCTGACCAGCGCTGTGCGTTCAGTTGACCTGCACCGCGCAGTCGAAGGTCTGTACAGGCCGAACTTCCGGGGCCCAGGGCTGCTGATAGACCAGCACCAGGTGGCCTTCGCCTGCGGCACGGGCTTCGAAGCGCCAGGTGGAAATGCCCGCGCTGCCGACGATGCCGGCTTCCTCGGGGGCGCTGTAGACCTCGGGGCCGAGGCTGCGCAAGATGTTCGAGGCCGGGTTCTGCACCAGCCAGCGGTAGCCGGTGGAGGGGTTGCTGGGCAGGGTCAGGGTGAGCGCCTGGCCGACCTGCATGCGCTTGGGGCATTCGCTTTCAGCGTCCAGTTCGACGGTTTGCCTGGGCTGCTGGGCGCAGGCGGTAAGCAGGACGAGGCTCAGGGGAACGAGCAGACGAGGGACAGTCATGGTAGCTCCAGAGGCTGGCGAAGGCCTGAGGATAACCGATGATAGATGGGTTTTGTGCTATCAGTGCCGCCCTCATCGCCGGCTTGCCGGCGATGAGGGCGTTGCGGGTCAGAACAGCACTTTAGCCACGTCGGCAAAGCGCTTGGCAAAGTGCACGGTCAGCCCTTCACGCAAGTACTCAGGCAATTCTTCGAAGTCCCCGCGGTTGGGCTCGGGCAGGATCAGTTCGAAAATCTTCTGCCGCCGCGCTGCGATGACCTTCTCGCGCACACCACCAATCGGCAGTACCTGGCCGGTGAGGGTCAGCTCGCCGGTCATGGCCACCCCTTTTTTCGGTGCCTGGTCACGGGCCAGCGACAGCAGTGCGCTGGCCATGGTGATACCGGCGCTCGGCCCATCCTTGGGCGTGGCGCCTTCTGGCACGTGCAGGTGAATGAAGGCTTCGTTGAAGAAAGCCGGATCACCACCAAATTGCTTGAGGTTGGAGCTGACGTAGCTGTAGGCGATCTCGGCAGATTCCTTCATCACGTCACCCAGCTTGCCGGTGAGCTTGAAGCCGCGATTGAGCGTGTGGATGCGGGTTGCCTCGATCGGCAATGTCGCGCCACCCATGCTGGTCCAGGCAAGGCCGGTAATCACGCCTTTGCCTGCCAGCACCTGTTCACTGCGGAACACGGGTATGCCGAGTGCGGCCTCCAGGTCCTTGGTGCCGATCTTGAGCTTGGCATCCGGGGCTTCGAGCAGCTTGACCACGGCCTTGCGCACCAGTTTGCCCAGCTGTTTTTCCAGCTGGCGTACGCCGGCTTCGCGGGCATAGCCCTCGATCACGGCGCGCAGGGCGCTATCGCTGATGGCCAGGCTGGTCTTGGCCACGCCGGCCTTTGCCAGCTGTTTGGGCCATAGGTGACGCTTGGCGATGGCCAGTTTCTCTTCGGTGATGTAGCCGGAGAGGCGGATCACTTCCATACGGTCGAGCAGAGGGCCGGGGATCGAGTCCAGCGTGTTGGCGGTACACACGAACAGCACCTTGGACAGGTCCAGGCGCAGGTCCAGGTAATGGTCGAGGAAGTCGACGTTCTGTTCGGGGTCCAGGGTTTCCAGCAGCGCCGAGGCCGGGTCGCCCTGGTAGCTCTGGCCCATCTTGTCGATTTCGTCGAGCATGATCACCGGGTTCATCACCTCGACATCCTTCAGCGCCTGCACCAGCTTGCCTGGTTGGGCGCCGATGTAGGTGCGCCGGTGCCCCTTGATCTCGGCCTCGTCGCGCATGCCGCCGACGCTGAACCGGTAGAACGGGCGCCCAAGCGATTCGGCGATGGACTTGCCGATGCTGGTCTTGCCCACGCCTGGCGGGCCCACCAGCAGCACGATCGAACCACTGATCTCGCCCTTCCAGGCGCCCACGGCGAGGAACTCCAGGATGCGTTCCTTGATGTCATCGAGGCCCGCGTGATGCTGGTCGAGCACCTTGCGCGCATGCTTGAGGTCGAGCTTGTCCTTGCCATATACACCCCAGGGCAGCGCACTGGCCCAATCCAGGTAGTTGCGGGTGACGGCGTATTCGGGGGAGCCGGTTTCAAGAATGGCCAGCTTGGCCATTTCTTCATCGATGCGCTTTTTTGCCTGCTCCGGCAGGGTCTTGCCTTGCAGGCGCTGTTGGAACTGTTCGAGGTCGGCACTGCGGTCGTCCTTGGTCAGGCCAAGCTCCTGCTGGATGACCTTGAGCTGTTCCTTGAGGAAGAATTCGCGCTGGTGCTCGCCGATCTGCCGGTTGACCTCGGCGGAAATCTCATTCTGCAGGCGCGCAACTTCGACCTCTTTGCGCAGCATCGGCAGGACCTTTTCCATACGCTTGAGCATGGGCACGCAATCGAGCACTTCCTGCAACTGGTTGCCGGTGGCCGAGGTAAGTGCGGCGGCAAAGTCGGTCAGTGGCGATGGGTCGTTGGGACTGAAGCGGTTGAGGTAGTTCTTCAGCTCCTCGCTGTACAGCGGGTTGAGCGGCAGCAGTTCCTTGATCGCATTGATCAGGGCCATGCCGTAGGCCTTGACCTCGTCGGTCGGCTCGCTTGGCTGGCGTGGGTATTCGACTTCGACCAGATAAGGCGGGCGATGGTGCTTGAGCCAGGTGCGGATGCGTACACGGGTCAGGCCCTGGGCGACGAACTGCAGCTTGCCGTTTTCGCGGCTGGCATGGTGCACCTTGACCAGGGTGCCGTACTCCGGCAAGGCCGCAGTGTCGAAATGGCGGTGGTCTTCGGGAGGGGTGTCCATGAAGAACAGGGCCAGGCAGTGGTCCGGTGTCTTGGCCACCAGGTCGAGGGTTTCGGCCCAAGGCTCTTCGTTGACGATGACCGGCAGTACTTGTGCTGGGAAGAACGGGCGGTTGTGGATCGGAATCACGTAGACCTTGTCCGGCAATTGCTGGCCGGGCAGGGCGAGGGCGTGGCCGGTTTGGGCCTGACCATCAAGGTGTTCGATTTCGCTGTTTTCGTCGGGTTGTTCCGGAAAATCCTGCTGGTCGCTCATGGGGCACCTGCGTGAATGGCTATGGTGCTTAGATGGGGCGCGGGGGAATGGGTTTCAAGCTTCAAGCTGCAAGCTTCAAGCCGCAAGAAAAAAGCGGGACCTCGCAGGCCCCGCTTTCGCTTGTAGCTTGCCGCTTAGTCGGCGAGTTTGTAAGCGATGATGTAATCGCCCATTTTGGTGCCCAGCGAACCGTGGCCGCCGGCGACGATCAGCACGTACTGCTTGCCGTCCTTGCCGGTGTAGGTCATCGGCGTGGCTTGGCCGCCCGCTGGCAGGCGGGCTTTCCACAGCTCCTTGCCATTGTTCACGTCATAAGCACGCAGGTACTGGTCCAGAGTGCCGCTGAGGAAGCCGACACCACCGGCAGTGACGATCGAGCCGCCCATGCTCGGCACGCCTACCGGCATGCCGATCGGTATCGGCGTGCTGTCACGGGTGGTGCCGTTCTTGCGCTTCCACACCACTTTGTTGGTGAACAGGTCGATGGCCGCCACGTAACCCCAGGCCGGTGCCTGGCACGGCACGCCCAGCGGCGACATGAACGGGTGCATGATCACGGCGTAAGGCGCGCCGGTGTTGGGCTGCACGCCGCTGGTTTCGCTTTCGCGCTTGCTGCCGGCGGCAACCTGTTCGCGCGGCACCATCTTCGACACGAAGGCCATGTAGTTGGGCGAGGTGAACAGCAGTTGGCGCACCGGGTCGACCGAGACGCCGCCCCAGTTGAACACACCCACGTTGCCTGGGTAGACCAGCGAGCCTTGCTCGGACGGCGGGGTGTACTGGCCCTCATAGCGCAGTTCGCGGAACTGGATGCGGCACAGCATCTGGTCGAACGGTGTGGCACCCCACATGGCCTGTTCGGTCAGGTCCGGGCCGAGCAGATTGAGGTCGGAGCGGGCCTGGGTCGGTGCAGTGTGGTCACCCTTGACCGCACCTTGCGGTACAGGGATCTCGCGGATCGGCACGATGGGGGTACCGTCGCGGCGGTCGAGCACGTACAGGCTGCCCTGCTTGGTCGGTACGATGATCGCAGGCTTGACGCCTTCCTTGGTCTTCAGATGAACCAGGGTGGGCTGGCTGCCAACGTCCATGTCCCACAGGTCGTGGTGGGTGAACTGGTAGTTCCAGCGCGCCTTGCCGGTAGCAAGGTCCAGGGCGACCACGCCTGCGCTGTACTTCTCCGCACCCGGGGTACGGTTGGCGCCATACTGGTCGGGTGTCTGGTTGCCCAGCGGCAGGTAGACCATGCCCAGGTCTTCATCGACGCTGGCCAGCGACCACATGTTGGCCGAGTTGCGGCTGTAGGTCTTGCCCGGGGCCAGTGGCTGGGTATCTTCGGGGTTGTTGCTGTCCCAGTTCCAGACCAGGCGGCCATCGTGCACGTCATAGGCGCGGATCACGCCGGAAGGCTCGTTGGTCGACTCGTTGTCGGTGACATGGCCGCCGATGATCACCAGGCTGCGGGTGACCGCCACCGGCGAGGTGGAGTAATAACCGCCGGCGGTGAACGGGCCGATACCGGTGGTCAGGTCGATCGCGCCCTGGTTGGCGAAGCCTTCGCAGACCTTGCCGTTGTCGGCATTGATGGCGATCAGGCGGGCGTCGGCAGTCGGCAGGTAGAGGCGGCGCGGGCAGGCTTGGGCCACGGCTTGGCCTGCGTCGGAGACTTTCGGTGCCGGGCTGCCGTCGCGGCTGACGTAGTTGTTCTCGTCATAGTACGAAACGCCGCGGCAGGTCATGTGGGCGAAGCCCTTGAACGTACCCACCGGGGTCTTGATCTGCGGGTCGTAGCGCCAGATCTCGGCACCGGTGTCCGGGTCCAGGGCCAGCACCTTGCTGTGGGCGGTGCAGGCATAGAGCATGCCGTTGGCCTTCAGCGGGGTGTTTTCGTTGGTCAACTCGACCGGGTCGTTGTCCGTTGGCAGGTCACCGGTGCGGATGCGCCAGGCTTCTTCCAGGCGGTAGGCATTCTGCGGGGTGATCTGGCGCAGCGGCGAATAACGGTCACCATGCTCGGTGCGGCCATAGGCTTGCCAGTCGCCGTCGGGCATGGCCGGTGCGGCACTGCCCATTTCGCTGTTGTCGCGGCCCAGTTCGCCAAACACTTCGCCCGGGTGGGTGAACTGGCTGCCCAGCGCGCAAGCGCCAGAGGCGATCACGGCAATGCTGAGCAGGGCGGTATTGGCCTTGTTGCCCGGGCCGGTCAGCGGGCGGCGTGCCCAAGGCAGCAGCAGCACAACGCCGATGGCGAACCAGATGGCCAGGCGCGGTACCAGTTGCCACCAGTCCAGGCCCACTTCCAGCAGTGCCCATGCCGTGCTGCCCAGCAGCACCAGGCCGTACAGGCCCAGGGCAAGTCGGCGCTGAGCCAGCAGCAGTGCGCCCGAAGCGGCAAAGCCGATACCGGCGATCAGGTAATACAGCGACCCGCCGAGCTGGCTGAGCTTGATGCCGCCCGCCAGCAAGGCCAGGCCCATCAATAGCAGCAGTACGCCCATCAGGCGCGGTAGCCAGCGGCTTCCATTCTTGGCACCGTCAGTGCTCATCGTATGTTCTCCGTTAGGTGAAGGGTTGTCAGAAAGTGCTTTGGATCTTCAGGCCGCCGATCAGGGCGTCGTCCACCTGCGACACCCCGCCCGGATGGCGGATGTACTGCAGGTTCGGGCGCACCGTGAGCCAGTCGGCCAGGTGAATGCCGTAATAGAGTTCAGCGCTGTACTCGGTGTCCTGCACGGGCAGGAAACCCGGATTGTCGTAGTCGTCGAGGCCGGCCGCCTGGTTGGCCAGGCGGGCGTTCTTGCGGTAGGCGGGGTTGACGTGCACGCGGGCGAGGGCGAAACCGATGTCGTCCTTGGCGCGGGCATCGAAGGGGCCCTTGTATACCAGTCCTGCCTGCACATAGTTGTCGATGGCATTGGTCTTCTTGTCGTGCATTGTGGCGTTGGCGAACAGGCTCAGGCCGCGCGACTGGTCAGTGGCCAGCGAGGTAACCTGCTGCTGGGCGCCGATCCACAGGCCGTGCTTGCTCGAACTGCTACGGTAGGTGGCGCCACTGATGGCGGCCGGCTGGCCGTTGCTGTCCTTCAGAACATCCTGTGCCTTGGCATTACTGTAGTAGTACCCGGCGCGATATTCCCCTTTCAGGCCATTGACCCGCGGGCTCCACACCAGTTCGATCGGCATTACCGCACCCTGGGTACCGCTGCCGCTGAGTTTGAAACCGTTGCCGGATTCGAGGTTGGAGGGGTTCTGCTCGAACACCCCGACCTGAGCATAGAGGGCGTCGTTTATGTTGTAGCGCACACGTAGCGCCCACTGGCTGACCGGCCAGTTGTACCAGATGCCCCCGACCCAGTTGCCCACCTGCGAGCCGCAGAAGGCCAGGTTCTGGAAGTCGCAGGGGAAACTGTTGAAGTCCTCGCCTTCACCGAAGCGGCCGAATTTCACGTCCAGGGCGCCATCGAAGTATTTCTGCCTGATCCACATCTGGGTCAGCCGCCAGGTTTCACCTCGGCCCCAGACTTCCTGGGCCGAAGTGAAGCCGCCGACCCGCGGGTCGTTGATGCGGTCGTTGCTGATGTTGTCCCCGTGGCGTTCGGTGATGGTCAGCTGCAGTTCGGTGTCTTGCCAGCCCAGGATCTTTTCCAGGTCCAGGTGGCTGCCAAAGGTGAACTGGTCGCTGTAACGCGCGGTGCGGTCGTGGTCGTAACCGCCGTGTAGGTTGCTGCCCATCTCGCCGGTGTAGCCAAGGGTGAAGTCGTAGCCTTTTTCCAGCAGCTCGCTGCGGGTGCCGCCCCAGTCACCAAGCATCCACGGTGAGTCGCTGGCGAACATTTCACTGGCGCTGGTGGTGGACGAAAAACAGGCGGCCAAGGCAATCAGGGCGGTGCCGGTGTAGCGAATGTTGGGCAGTAAGAACATGAGATAGCGCTATCTTTTGATTGTCGAAAAAACGGCAAGCGCACCGATGAGCGAGCTCTTCGATGGAAATGGCGACAGGAAAGGTGAGTGAAGCGATTCAGCTTGCGGCGGGGAGGATATAGGGGAAGTTGTAAGAAAAAAAGACAAATTGTCGCAGTTGATTGTTACGCCCACGGTAACAGTGCGGGAATGGGGCGCACAGCGCCCCTTGAAGATCAGAAGGTCGTGCGCAGGCCTACTTCCACACTACGCCCCGGCGCCGGTGCGATATCGCGCAGAATCGAGCTGGCGTAACGCACGGTCTGATCCGTCAGGTTCTCACCGCGCACGAACGCCAGCCACTGGCTCTGGCCGATATCGAAGCGATAACCCACACTTGCTCCCAGGGTGGTGTAACCATCGGTGCTGGTCTCATTCGCCGGCTTGCGATGCTGCGACGCGGCATGCTGCACATCAACGCGTGCCTGCCAACGGTCCAGCTCCCAGACCAGTCCGCTGTTCAGCCGCAAAGGCGCAATGCGCGGCAGCGGCTCGCCACTGTCGAGGTTCTTGGCCCGGGTGTAGTCGCCCGAAAGCTCGAGGGCGAAACTGCCGTAGCGGTTCTCGACCAACTGCCAGCGATCCTGGGCCTCGATGCCGTAGAAACGCGCCCGCACGCCCTGGTACTGGTACTCAGGGAACCCGCCGTCTTCGTGATCGTGATCGTGGCCATGATCATCGTCGCCATGGTCGTGGTCATGGCCCTCTCGCATGTTGCCCGTGCCGATCAGGCCGATGTAGTTGCGAAAATGGCTGTAGAACACCCCGACGCTGCCCTTGTGGGTGCCATTGTCGAAGCGCAGGGCCAGGTCGGCGGAGATGGCTTTCTCCTTGTTCAGGCTGGCATCACCGACTTCATAAGCCCCGGTGGCGACGTGGGCGCCGTTGGCGTACAGCTCGTAGAAGGTCGGGGCACGTTCGGTGTAACCGACGTTGGCAGCGAGCGCCCAGACCGGGTCGAGTTGGTACACCGCCCCCGAAGACAGGCTCAAGGCATTGAAGCTGCTGGCGCTGTCGGCAGCGACGAAGTTTTCGTTGCCTTTGGCATCCGGGTCGACGCGGGTGTGTTCCAGGCGCGCACCCAGGCTCAGGTCGAGGCGCTCGGTGGCCTGCCATTGCTCAAGCATGAACAACGCCAGGCTATCGGTATCGGTGTGCGGCACGAAGGCTTCTTCACCCAGTGCCGAGAATTCATTGCGGCTAACCTGGGCGCCGATCACGCCTTCCAGCGGGCCGATCGGTTGGTGCCTGGCCTCGATACGTGCCTCATAGCCCTTGTTCTTGAAGGTGGTGTGCACTTCGCCTTCTTCGATTTCGCTGTGCTCGTAATCGGTGTAACCGGCATCGACCTTGACCGAGCTGAAAGGGCCCTCGAGGTCACGCAGTTCGGAGGCGAAGCCGTAGTGATCCTGCTTCATGTCCAGGCGCACGCCGGACTCGGCCACCGAGCCGTAGTTACTGTCGTAGCGGCTGTAGGACAGGCCCGCATAGCCGTGATCCCAGTGGTAGGACCCGCCCACTGCGCCGCCATCCTGGCGCCCGTCGCTGTTTTCCAGGCGGTGCTTGCTGCCGGGCTCATCAGCGTCGCGCACCTTCGAGCTGCGGGCGTAGCCTGGGATGCGCAGGTCGTTGAACTGGCGGCTGTTGGCATCCAGGTGCAGGGCGAAGGTGCCGTCACCGGCTTCCAGCTTGCCGGCACTGCTGCGCGTGGTATCGGCACCGCCGTAACGCAGTTCGCCGGCACCGTGAATGCCTTCGATGGGCGCGTCGGGGATGCGGTTGTCGAAGGTATTGACCACCCCGCCGATGGCGTTGCCGCCGTAGAGCAAGGCGGCGGGGCCACGGACGATTTCGACGCGCTCGACGGTGACCGGGTCCAGTGGCACGGCATGGTCGTAAGACAGCGCCGAGGCGTCGATGGCGCCGACGCCGTTACGCAGGATGCGGATACGGTCACCGTCCAGGCCGCGAATCACCGGGCGGCTGGCGCCTGGGCCAAACCAGGTGGAGGCGACACCGGGCTGTTTGTTGAGGGTTTCACCCAGGCTGCCGTGCTGCTGCTGCAGCAGGTCGTCGCCTTCGAGCACGGTGCTGGGGGCAGCCAGCTCGCGGTTGCCCAGTGGGTTGGCGGTGATGATCTGGGGTTCGAGTTCCACGGCCTGGCTGGGTGATGAGGCGAGCCAGAGGGCGACGGCGAGGGGAGAGAGGCGTAGGGGAGAGTACAACATGGAAAGTGACGGTCCTTGGCAGAGTCTTTTATATTGTTACTGTATAACATCACTATTTCAGCACAGAGGTTTCAGCGTTTGCCAGCGGTTTTTGTATTGACGGTGCCGCGCCCCCTTCATCACTACACTCGTGTAATGTGCGCATCTTTTTATCCGCGGGAGTACTGGCATGAGCACGGCCAACCACAACGCGCTGCACGGCAAGACCCTCGAGCAGATCCTCACCGAGCTGGTGGCGCACTACCAATGGCAGGGCCTGGCCGAGCGCGTGGATGTGCGCTGCTTCAAGAGCAACCCGACCATCAAGTCGAGCCTGACCTTCCTGCGCAAGACGCCCTGGGCCCGGGAAAAAGTCGAGCAGCTGTACGTGAAACTGCAGCGCAACGCCTGAGATGCCGCGTCATCCCTGGCTGACCCTGGCCGCAGTGCTTGGCTGGCTGGGCCTGGCTGTGCAGGTGTACCTGGTGCTGCTGGCGCGCTGGCAGGAAGCGGCGAGCCTGATCGGCGGGCTGATCAATGTGTTCGGCTATTTCACGGTGTTGACCAATACCTTGGTGGCGACGGTGCTCAGCTATGCGGCGTTCGGCAGGGAATCAGGCGCCAAGCGCTTCTTCCTGTCGCCCTCGGTAAGTTCCGCCGTGGCCGCCAGCATCGTGCTGGTGGCGCTGGCCTACAGCGTGTTGCTGCGGCATCTGTGGCAACCCGAGGGGTGGCAATGGCTGGCGGACGAACTGCTGCACGACGTGATGCCGGCACTGTACATTGCGTACTGGTGGTTCGCCGTGCCCAAGGGGCATTTGCGGCTCTGGCACCTGGGGCCGTGGGCGCTGTACCCGGCGGTGTATTTCGGCTACGCACTGTGGCGGGGGAGTGAGATCGGGGTCTACCCGTATCCGTTCATCGACGTTGCAAGCCTTGGCTACGGGCAGGTCATGCTCAATGCCTTGGGCGTACTGGCGGGGTTCTGGGCAATTGCGCTGGTACTGCTTGGGCTCGATCGCTGGCGCGGGCGGCGGCTTGCTCGGCCTGTGCAGGCCCCTTCGCGGGTGAAACCGCGAAAGGACCGGGCCTGACGACGCACATCACTCGTCGTCCGCTGTCCCTTCTGCCCGCCAGTAGGCAGCCGCTTTGAGGGCATCTTCCGGCGCACCTTTCTCCAGCAGCAGCGCCTTGGCCTGCCGGGTCAGCGATTTCTCCAGTGCCACCCAGCTGTACAGCTTGCCCTCAGGCAAGTTCAACCCCTGCACCAGCGCCAGTAAATCCTCATCCCGCTTCACCCAGATGACTTCCACTTCAGCCTTGCTCGGCAGAGGTTGGCGCTCCTGCTCATCCTCGATCTGGATGACCGCCAGCACCCGCCGGCCTGCTGGCAGTTCTTCAAGGCGTCGCCCGATGGCCGGAATGGCTGTTTCGTCACCAATGAGCAGGTAGCTGTCGAAGATATCCGGGACCACCATCGAAGCCCGTGGCCCGGCAATGTTCAGCGTCTGCCCCGGTGCAGCCTGTGCAGCCCAGGTTGATGCAGGGCCATCGCCATGCAGGACGAAATCGATGTCCAGTTCATGATTGACCAGGTCGATGCGCCGCGGCGTGTATTCGCGCATGGTAGGCCGCGCGCCGCCGTCGCGGCCCATATTGCGGGCGTCGATGGCCTGTTGTTGTTCGGCTGTTTCGGCGAACAGCAGCTTGATGTGGTCGTCACTGCCCAGGCTGGTGAAGCCTTCCAGCTCGGCGCCTTTGAGGGTGATGCGGCGCATGCGTGGGGTGAGGTCGGTAACCCGCAGTACCTGCAGGCGGCGCTGGCGGATTTCGTGATTGACGCGGTGGATGGTGTCACTCATGGAGGTTCTCCGTGGCAGGGGCGGCCGGCCCGGCGGCGATGGCCTTGGCAGTGTCGTTGAGCAGGGTGCGGACCCGTTCGATTTCTTCCGCTGTCCAGCGGCCGCTGTGCATGTGCAGGGCATGGCGCAGGTTGCCGACCGCTTCGTGAATTTCTGGCGGGCGGTCGTGGCCACGCAGGGCGCGCTTGCTGACTTCAATGCGCATGCGCACGCCGTCCAGGGCCACGGCTTGATCAGCCAGGGCGGTGCGGCCGGCCTGGGTAATGGCGTAGAGCCGTTTGCCGCCTTGCACCTGGCCGCTGATCAGCTCTGCTTCCTCGAGAAAGTTGAGGGTGGGGTAGATAACCCCGGGGCTGGGCGTGTAGCTGCCATCGAACAAGTTCTCGATCTGGCGGATCAGGTCATAGCCGTGGCCAGGTTGCTCGGCCAGCAGCGACAGCATCAACAGCTTGAGGTCGCCGGGGGCGAATACCCTTGGACCGCGTTCACCCCGGCCGGGGCGGCGTTCGAAGGGGTCGTGGGCGGAATGTTCACGCATGGCAGCGAGGCTCCGTGTGTTTAGATATATCGCAAGATATTACTCAAGATATATCTAAACACAAGCGGTCAAATGCCGATGGTTATCATTTAAATTTTAGATGGGTCACTCGCAAGCATCGCAACCTGCGGCGGTTTGCACGCGTTCGGATTGCCAGGCTCAAGGTACGGCATGAGGATGGGCGCCATCCCCTTGAGCACCTGCACAGGCAGCGCCGAGGTGAACTTGAACGCCTCCGCAGAGCGCCCTGGCACGAAGGCGGTCAGCGTGCCGAAGTGGTTGTCGCCGAGGAAAAACACGAAGGTGGCGGTGCGGTTCAGCGAACGCGAGCCGATCAACCGGCCCCCGGCGCCGAAGCTTTCGATGCGGTTGTCGCCTGTACCGGTCTTGCCGCCCATCACCAGCGGGGTGCCGTCCTGCAGCTTGAAGCTGCCGGAAATACGCCGCGCCGTACCTGCGTCGACCACTTGCGACATGGCGCCTTTGAGTGCCCGGGCCACTTCCACCGGGAGAATTCGCTGGCCACGGTCGGGGTCGCTGTTCAGCCTGGTTTCGTAGGGCGTATCGGCGGCGAAGTGCAGCGTATCGATGCGCAGTGTGGGCAGGCGCACACCGTCGTTCTGAATGATGCCGACCAGCTCGGACAGAGCCGCAGGACGGTCGCCGGAGCTGCCGATGGCGGTGGCCAGTGACGGCACCAGGTGATCGAAGGGGTAACCCACGCTCTTCCAGCGCTGGTGAATATCGAGGAAGGCTTCGATTTCCACCATGGTGCGGATACGGCTGTCCCGGGCACCCTGGTGGCGGCTCTTGAACAGCCAGCCATAGACTTCCTGACGCTCGAAGCGGCTGGCGTTGACCATCTCGGTCAGCGAGGCGCTCGGGTTCCTCAGCAGGTAGCCGAGCAGCCACAGGTCCAGCGGGTGAACCTTGGCGATGTAGCCTTGGTCAGGCAGGTCATATTTGCCGGGGCCGTAGGCCTCGTACATCTCTGCCAGACGGCCATCGGTGAGCCTGTTCAGGGCGACCTTGTTTTCCTTGATATGCGCGCGAACAAATGCATTGAAGGTTTCCTGGCCAGCCGCCGGGAACAGATAGCGGTGTACTGCGGCCAGGCGCTGCGGCGTGACGCGCATGCTGTCGAGGAACGTATCCAGGCGTTGCTGGGAGGTTTTGCGCTGGTACTTCCTCCAGAAGCGCATCAGGTAGCTGGTGCCTTCCTTGTCGGCAAAGCGTGCCAGGTATTCCTGGCGGCGCGGGTCCGAATCGTCCTTGAGCAGCGGCACGCGGTTGAATGGCTGCTGGTAGGTCACGTAGCGCACCAGGTCGCGCATCAGGCGAATGAAGGGCAGGTTGATCGACTCGCGCAGGGCTTCTTTGAGGGTCGGGTTGCGCCTGTTGTCCTCCTTGCGGAAGTTGTTGAACACGTGCATGCCGCCGCCGGTGAAGAACGCTTCGCCGGTGTTGGCCGAGTACTTGCGCTCCAGGGCTGCGTCGAGCATGGCATCCAGGCTCTGGTTCTTGCTGTTCAGCGCCAGCCATTCCAGTGACCATTGGGTGATGCGATCGAGCTCGGCGACCTCGACCTTCTTCAGCTCGGCGGCGGGCATGCCAGCGTACTTGTCGTGCAGTTCGGCGATGATCTGCAGATAGGTGGTGAGCACCCGCAGCTTGGCCGTCGAGCCCAGTTCAAGCTTGCTGCCTTCGTTGATGTCGAAGGGCTGGTCGGTGCTGTCAGTCTGTACCCGCACCCGTGAGCCATCGACGGTGCGTTCGAACAAGGTGAAGCTGTAGCGCACCTGGTCGGTGGTCTTGCTGGTCAGCAGGCGCTCACCGATCAGGCCGATCTGCGCAGCGAATTCAGGGTCGGAGAGGTTCTTCAGGTACTGGCTGACCTGGAGCTGAAGGTCGGCCTGCAAGGTGCTCGTTGCCGAGAGGTCAAGGCGGTCCAGGTCATACAGCGGGCGGTTGAGCATGCCTGACAGGCGGTTGCGAGCCAGGCTGATGCCTTTGTTGGTGATGATCGGAACGATGGTCGGTTGTGCCACCCAGTCGCGGTACAGCGCCTTGCTGGCCAGCGCTGCGTCGGCCAGGGCGCGCTCGATGATGCCGTTGCCAGCGAGCACGCGGATGTGCGAATCAGTGAGTTCGGCCAGTTCGACGCGGCCCTTGGTCAGGTAATGCGAGGGGCGGCGCTGGGCGATCATCAACGACAGCACCTGACGCAATGCCAAGCCACGTGCGGCCATGCTTTCGGGGTCTGTCGCGGTCGAGGTGAGGGCCTGGTTGACCTGGTCGAAATCGGCGCCGTACCACACACGCAGGCCTTCGGCCATGCCATGCACTTCACCATGGCCGGGCACCGCCGACAGCGGCACGCTGTTGAGGTAGTCGCGCACGATGCGCTGGCGTGCCTCGGTGGTATCAGGCCCGCCCTGGTAGGCGCGCACGCTGGCGGAAATCATCTGGCGGATCTTCTCGGCACCGGAGACCGTCAGGCCGTCCGGTGAATGGCGGTATTTTTCCAGCTGCGTGGCCAGCGTGCTGCCACCGGCGGACTGGCCGGGCAAGGCCAGGTATTTGGCCACCTGGCTGTAGGCGGCCTTGGCGAAGCGCGGCCAGTCGACTGCCGGGTTGTTTTTCGGGTCCTTCGGGTCCAGCAGGTCGCGGTTTTCGATGAACAGCAGGCTGTTGACCATCACCGGTGGGATTGCGGCGAAGTTCGGATACAGGTATTGCGGGTAGTTGTACTGGTACAGCGTGTCGCCGCGGCAATCGATGATCGACAATCCGGCCTGGATTTTCTCGATGTAGGGCGCGAACAGGCCGTGGTCCACGTAGTTCATCAAGGCAGGCGAAAACCGTACCTGCTCGCTGATCAGGTAGTCGCGCTTGAGCAGGCGCGGCAGGAACTCGCCCAGCGCGCTATAGCCCAGACGTTTGTCGAACGGCCCCTCGCCGGGGTAGACGATGGCGTCACTGGGCCCCGGCTGCAGTGAATAGGTAAGGGTGCTGGCCAGCTTGCTGAACTCGCGGGACTGCAGGTCGGACGTACGGAACTCGTCATAGGCGGCAAAGCCGATGGTGGTGATCGCCACCAGCAGGATCAGCAGGATCAGCCGCCACCAAAGCCGACGCTGACGTGGGGACTTTGGCTGCGGCGTGTCGGCCAGAGGTGTTTCGGGTGCTTCCGTTCTGGATGGTTCCGATTGCCACAGTGCGCCCATAGTCTTCAATCCGGCCAGGTATTTTCGTCTTGCTTGTCTGAAGCTTAGACGTTGAAGGCAGTAGGTGAAAAATTTGTAGAAAGTGCAGAAACCCCATGTGGGATATGCGCCTTTGGTGTGGGTTTCTTCTTACAACCAAGTTGCTAGGGTAGTGGGGGTGAGCCAGGAGGCAGCGGTAGGTCTGCGGGTTTCTCTCCAAATTTTGAGTTATTTATAGTGAAAAGCCCTACAGCGAGCTTCCTATACTGCTCGGCCCCTTCGCCCTGCCGGGCCGCTCTACACCGGCACACGGGCCGGCCCACAAGGCCAGCCTGGCAAGCCAACGCCACGCCTATCGGCATGGCCGGCGCTGCACGAAGGTCAAATCCAATAACAAAATGAGGTTGTATTGCTATGCCCGTCGGCAACCACCCTGCCCATGGCGAGACCGCACAAGGCGGCCCGCTCAAGCGTGAACTGGGCGAACGGCACATCCGTCTGATGGCGCTAGGCGCCTGTATCGGCGTCGGTCTTTTCCTCGGTTCGGCCAAAGCCATTGAGATGGCCGGCCCCGCGATCATGCTTTCCTACATCATCGGTGGCCTGGCGATCCTGGTGATCATGCGTGCCCTCGGCGAGATGGCCGTGCACAACCCTGTCGCCGGTTCGTTCAGCCGCTATGCCCAGGACTACCTTGGCCCGTTGGCGGGCTTTCTGACCGGTTGGAACTACTGGTTCCTGTGGCTGGTGACCTGCGTCGCGGAAATCACCGCCGTGGCCATCTACATGGGCATCTGGTTCCCGGACGTGCCACGCTGGATCTGGGCCCTGGCGGCGCTGGGCAGCATGGGCGCGGTGAACCTGATCGCGGTCAAGGCTTTCGGCGAGTTCGAATTCTGGTTTGCCTTGATCAAGATCGTCACCATCATCGCCATGGTCCTGGGCGGCATCGGCATCATCGCCTTCGGCCTGGGCAACGACGGTGTGGCAGTCGGTATCTCCAACCTGTGGAGCAATGGCGGGTTCATGCCCAATGGCGTGACCGGTGTACTGATGTCGCTGCAGATGGTGATGTTCGCCTACCTGGGCGTGGAAATGATCGGCCTGACTGCCGGCGAAGCCCGCAACCCGCAAAAAACCATCCCGCAGGCCATTGGCTCGGTGTTCTGGCGCATTCTGCTGTTCTACGTCGGTGCCTTGTTCGTGATCCTGTCGATCTACCCGTGGAATGAAATCGGCAGCCAGGGCAGCCCGTTCGTCATGACCTTCGAGCGCCTGGGTATCAAGACAGCAGCCGGCATCATCAATTTCGTGGTGATCACTGCCGCGCTGTCGTCCTGCAACGGCGGTATCTTCAGCACCGGGCGCATGCTCTACAGCCTGGCGCAAAATGGCCAGGCGCCAGCCGTCTTTGCCCGTACTTCGAAAAACGGCGTGCCACGTAACGCGCTGCTGCTGTCCATCGGTGCCTTGCTGCTGGGGGTGCTGGCCAACTACCTGGTGCCAGAGAAGGTGTTCGTCTGGGTGACGTCGATCGCCACCTTCGGCGCGATCTGGACCTGGGTGATGATCCTGCTGGCGCAGCTCAAGTTCCGCGCCGGGCTGTCGGCCGCCGAGCGCAAGGGCTTGAAGTACCGCATGTGGCTGTGGCCGCTCAGTTCCTACCTGGCGCTGGGCTTCCTGGTGCTGGTGGTTGGCTTGATGGCGTACTTCGAGGATACCCGTGTGGCGCTGTACATTGGCCCGGCGTTCCTGGTGCTGCTGACGGTGCTGTACTACGCGTTCCGCCTGGCGCCGAAAGAACTACAGGGTGTAGCCGGTAACGCTTCCTGATGTGAGATAGCCGGGGCCGCTTTGCGGCCCTTTCGCGACACAACAGCAGATAGCGTATCCCGGTAGGAGCGGCCTTGTGTCGCGAAAGGGCTGCGCAGCAGCCCCAGGGGTCTATCAGGCCGCCACCTCACTGTGCGGCTCGAAGCTGTCCGCCCGCGCCAGCTGCCACATCCGCGAATAGAACTGCCCGTCCACCTCGCCAGTCAGCAACTCCCCCGGCTTCAAGAACACATGCATCTGCGAGAACAGCTTGATTTCGGTAGCCGACACGCGCCGCACCAAGTGCTTGGCTTCCAGTTGCGCGGGGTGTTCCAGGCCGGCCGCTGCGAGCATTTCTGCCAGGGCGCGCAAGGTGTTGTGGTGGAAGTTCACGACCCGCTGGGCTTTGTCCGGGACCACCAGCGCACGCTGGCGCAACGGGTCTTGTGTGGCCACGCCCGTGGGGCATTTGTTGGTATGGCAACTCTGCGACTGGATGCAGCCGATGGCGAACATGAAGCCGCGAGCAGAGTTGGCCCAGTCGGCACCGATGGCCAGCACGCTGGCGATGTCGAAGGCGCTGACGATCTTGCCGCTGGCGCCAAGCTTGATCTTGTCGCGCAGGTTCAGGCCGACCAGGGTGTTGTGCACGAACAGCAGCCCTTCGCGCAGCGGCACACCGATATGGTCGGTGAACTCCACCGGTGCGGCACCGGTACCACCTTCCTTGCCATCGACCACGATGAAGTCGGGCAGGATGCCTGTTTCCAGCATGGCCTTGGCGATGCCCATGAATTCCCACGGGTGGCCCAGGCAGAACTTGAAGCCCACCGGCTTGCCGCCGGACAGCTCACGGAGACGGGCGATGAACTGCATCATCTCGATGGGTGTGGAGAACGCGCTGTGGCGGGATGGCGAGATGCAGTCCTCACCCATGACAATGCCGCGGGTCTCGGCGATTTCCCGGGTGACCTTGTGCTTGGGCAGGATGCCGCCGTGGCCGGGCTTGGCGCCCTGGCTCATCTTGATCTCGATCATCCGCACCTGCGGGCTGCGCGCCTGGGCGGCAAAACGCTCGGGGTCGAAGCGCCCGTCCGCTGTGCGGCAGCCGAAGTAGCCGCTGCCCAGTTCCCACACCAGGTCGCCGCCGTGTTCGCGGTGGTAGGGGCTGATGCTGCCTTCGCCGGTGTCATGGTGGAAGTTGCCCAGCTTGGCCCCTTGGTTGAGCGCGCGGATGGCATTGGCACTCAGCGAGCCAAAGCTCATGGCGGAAATGTTGAAGATCGATGCCGAATAGGGCTGGCTGCACTGCGGTCCGCCAATGATGATCCGGAAGCTTGAGGGGTCGGCCAGCGGGGCCGGGCGCATGGAGTGGCCGATGAACTCGAAGCCAGACTCGTACACGTCGATCAGCGTACCGAAGGGCTTGTCCGACGCTTCGTTCTTGGCCCGCGCGTACACCAGCGAGCGCTGGGCGCGGGAGAAGGGCAGGGCATCGCTGTCGGCTTCCAGCAGGTACTGGCGGATCTCCGGGCGAATGCCCTCGACCAGGTAGCGGATGTTGCCCAGTATCGGGTAGTTGCGGCGTACCGCGTGGCGTTGCTGCAGCAGGTCGAACAAACCGATCAGGCTGAGCACGGCCGTAATCAGGGTGAACGGCCACAGCCATTCATGGTTCAGGAACGGCAGGCTCGCCACGGTGAACAGAACACAGGCGGCAAACACGGCATAGCGACTGAGAAGTGACAGGCTCATACGGGGTCCTTACGATGGCGCGGTCAGGCTCAGGGCCTGGGGCAAACCCCGACCATAGCCCGGTTGCGCAGCGCTGAACATGAAAATCGGGGTATCGAAAATCATTCGCGCAGCAGTTTCTGCCGCCACCGTTGCTGCTCTTCATTCGTCGCTTGCACCAGGTAGGCGTAGCGGTTGGCAACTCGCACTGCCACCGGCACGCCATCGCGGTACAACACACGATTGCCACCGGCCGCCGGCACCTTCGCTCCGGGCAGCAGCGACCCGATCAGGTTCAGTGGGTCACTGGCACTGACCACCACCAGCGCGCCCTCCATCTCGCGCCGGCGTACCTGGCGCAGCAGCCCGACCGCTTCGGGCAGGGCGAACTGCTCCCCGGCCAAGCCGGCGATGAAGCGCCCGCCGCGAATCTCGCCGCGCGCCTCAAGCCGGTGGCAGCAGCGCAGCAGCTCACGCCAGGGTGGCAGCACATCACTCTCGCGCTCCAGCAGCCGCCAGCAGATCACGCCATAGCGTCTTAACAGGGTGCGGGCGAGGTGTTCCAACCGTTGCCCGTCGTCCACTTCGGCATTGCCCCTGCGTAACAGCGCCCAGCGCCCGGCGTGCGCCATGCTGGTGGAAATCGGCGCATGGCCGCGCCGGCTGTTGCGCGATGAGCGCTTTGCCGCCGGGGTGATAAGGCTACGCAGCCCGGTAAAGCTGTCGGCACTTGCAAGGCCCGAACCGACCAATTCCTGTAACGCCGTTTCCAGCTCGCTGGGCAACAAGTGGGCTTGCTGGGTCAGTTCGTCGAAGAACAGAGCGCCATGCGCCTGCAATACCTGATGCACACGTTGCGCACGCGGGCTTAGCTCGTCCAGAGCCGGCGCAGGTACAAGGCTGCGCCACAAGCCCAGGTGTTGACGTGGCAACAGCACCAGCGGCGTACTCGCCAGCGTACTGCTCGACACTTTGCCCGCCAGGCGGCTCCAGGCGAACTGCCCGCTACGGCACGCCTCGTCGAGCCAGTGAATGCTGTAGTCCTTGATCCGTGCCGGCAGCAGCTCTGCCTCCCAGGCGCCGGCCGCGGCTGGGAAACCCTGCAACTGCTCAAGCACCTCGGCCACAGCGTGCGGCCCACGCAATTTTTCGTCGGCCGCAAGGTGCTGCCAGTCAAACACAAAGCGCATGAAGTCCTGCAGGCTTACCGGCTCGATCTCCCGGCGCAGGCGTTTGACTGTGTAGCGATGGATACGCGCCAACAGGTGGCGTTCGCACCATTGCCGTTGCACCTCACCTGGGCTGAACTGGCCGCGCAGTACGTAGCCCTCTGCTTCCAGGCGGGCCAGTGCCTGTTCGATGGCTGCCTGCGGCTTGCCCAGTGGTGCCGCGATCTGCGCCAGGGTCAGCGGGCCGTGGCCGCTCAGGCGGGCGCGCAGCAGCTCGCTCAGTGCACTGTCCGGGTCCAGGGCCTGGTCGAAGCCGGGGAGCACGTGGAGGGCGGGCTCCAGACGTGCATCCGGATACAGCGCTTGGAGCAGGCTCAGGCGCTCGCGGGCCAGCCACAGGTGTTCGTCGGGCAAGCGTAACGCCCGGCCCGCCTTGGCCAGTTGCCTGAGCAGCAAGCCCCAGGTCGGGTTGGCCTGGACTTCGTGCTGGCTGATGGCGCCCAGGCTCATCAAGGCTTCGTGCATTTCGTCGGCGCTGCCGGGTTGCGGCCAGGCCTCTGCCTGGACAGCGCTGATGGCATCGGCGTCCAGCGCGCCCAGGTCGTCGCCACTGTGCACCTCGTTCCAGCGTCGGTTGAGTACCGCCTGGGTTCGGCGCTCCTCCAGCGGTGCATCATCAAGGAACGCATATGGCCTGGCGTTGAGGATGGCCGAGGCCAGCGGCGAGGGGGCCGGCAGGTCGCGGCTCAGCAAGCGCACCTGGCCGCTTTCCATGCGCCTCAACAGTGCCATCCAGCCCTCGCTGTCCATGGCTTCGTGCAGGCAGTCGTCGAGGGTCTGCTCGATCAGCGGGTGATCCGGGATTTGCCGTTCACCGACGATGTTTTCCAGGCAGGCGATCTGGTCGGGGAACACGGCGGCAATCAGGTCTTCGCTTTTCATTCGCTGGATCTGCGGCGCCACCTTGCGTCCCCCGACGTAGCGCGGCAAGGCCATTGCCACTGCCGCGTTCCAACGCCAGCGCACCCCGAACAAGGGCGCATCGAGCAGGGCCTGGATGAGAATGTGCTCGGCGTTGCGGCTGGACAGGTAGCGCCAGACTTCGTCCAGCTCGAAACTGTGGCTGGTCGACAGTGACAGCACGATGGCGTCCTCGCTGGCTGCCGCCTGCAATTCGAAATTGAACGTGCGGCAGAAGCGTTTGCGCAGCGCCAGGCCCCAGGCGCGGTTGATGCGGCTGCCGTAGGGCGAATGGATGATCAACTGGGTGCCACCGGACTCGTCGAAGAAGCGCTCCATCACCAGCGTGTGTTGCGAGGGCAGGGCGCCCAGCACTTCACGGGTACGCCCCAGGTAATCGAGCAGTTGGCTGGCGCAGGCCTCGTCCAGTGCATAAGTACTTTGCAGCCATGACAGCACTGGGGCGAAAGCGCCGTTACTCAGCCCCAGTTGCTCATCGATACGTGCCTGCAGGCGGGCAACGGCGGCGGACAATTCGTCACTGCGTCCCGGCGCCTCTCCTAGCCAGAACGGAATGGTCGGCGGCAGGCCGTGGGCGTCTTCGACCCTTACCCGGCCGGGTTCCACCCGCAGGATCCGATAGGACGCATTGCCCAACTGAAAGATGTCGCCAGCAATGCTCTCCACGGCAAAGTCTTCGTTGACGCTGCCGATGTTCAGCGCCTGCGGCTCCAGCAGCACAGCGTAGTCGGCGGTTTCGGGGATGGTGCCGCCGCTGGTGAGCGCGGTCAGCTGGCTACCGCGGCGCCCGCGCAATGTGCCGCTCACCGCGTCGCGGTGCAGGTAGGCGCTGCGAATGCCTTGGCGTCCGTTGTAGCCTTCGGCGAGCATGCTTAGCAGCGCTTGGTAATGCTTGGTGTCCAGCCCGGTGTAGGGCGTTGCCTTGCGCAGGCAGTCGAACAATGCCTGTTCCTGCCACGGCTGGTTGCTGGTTTCGGCGACGATCTGCTGGGCCAGTACGTCCAGTGGCGCATGGGGTATGTGCAACTGCTCGAGCTCGCCCTGTTGCACACAGTCGAGCAGGGCCGTGCACTCGATCAGGTCATCCCGCGAGGTGGCGAACAGGCGCCCTTTGGGGATGCCTTCGACCTGGTGCCCGGAGCGGCCGACCCGCTGCAAGAACGCGGCGATGGAGCCTGGCGAGGCGATCTGGCAAACCAGGTCGACATCACCGATATCGATACCCAGCTCCAGGGAAGCCGTGGCGACCAGCACCTGCAACTGGCCGTTTTTCAGGCGCTGCTCCGCATCCAGGCGCAGCTCCTTGGCCAGGCTGCCGTGGTGTGCGGCCACGGCCTCTTTGCCAAGGCGGTCGCTGAGGTGGCGGGTGAGGCGTTCGGCCAGGCGCCGAGTGTTGACGAATACCAACGTGGTGCGGTGTTCACGGGCCAGAGCTGCCAGGCGATCGTAGACCAGGTTCCACACATCCGTGGCCATGACCGCGCCCAAGGGCACGGGGGGCACTTCAAGGGCAAGGTCGCGCTGGCGGGCGTGGCCGATATCGACGATTGCGCAAGGTCGTTGGTGGCCGGCCAGGAACGCGGCCACGCGCTCCACCGGGCGCTGGGTGGCAGACAACCCTATGCGCCGCAGCCCCCGCCCGGTGAGCGCTTGGAGGCGCTCCAGCGTCAGTGCCAAGTGAGCGCCGCGCTTGTTGCCGGCCAAGGCGTGAATCTCATCGACGATCACCGTGTGCACGCCGCTCAAGCCAGCGCGGCCCGAGGCAGAGCCCATCAGCACGTAGAGCGACTCAGGCGTGGTCACGAGGATGTGCGGGGCCAGTTTGCGCATGGCCGCGCGTTCTTTTTGCGGTGTGTCGCCGGTGCGTACGGCAGTGGTGATGCGCGGCGGCGTCAGCCCCTGGTCTAGCAGTGCCTGGCTGATGCCTTCGAGCGGCGCCTGCAGGTTCAGGCGAATGTCATTGGACAGTGCCTTGAGCGGCGAAACGTACACTACCTGGGTTTGCGCGGGCAGTTCGCCGTTGTGTTCAAGGCCCTCACGGAACAGCTCGTCGAGCACCGCGAGAAAGGCGCTCAAGGTTTTGCCCGAGCCGGTCGGCGCGGCCAGCAGCATCGATTGGCGGGCGTGAATCAACGGCCAGGCGCGGGCCTGGGCGTCGGTGACCGTGGCGAAATGGCGACGGAACCAGGTGCCGATGGCGGGGAGGAACAGCTCAAGCACCGGGTGCTGTTGGGCAGGCAGGTTCATGAGAAGGTTATGGAGGGTCGCTGGCAGATTGGCAAGGGACCGTTCGTCTGTGAAGCCGGCTTGCCGGCGACAGGGCTCCATGGGATCCTCACGGGCTTTTCTGAGTGAGCCTGACCATGCCCAATGTTATCCGCATCGCCGCTGCCCTGTTGATCGACCCACTGGGTCGAACCCTGCTGGTACGCAAACGTGGTACTCAGGCGTTCATGCAGCCTGGGGGCAAGATCGATGCGGGTGAAACGCCGCTGGACGCACTGGTGCGCGAACTGCATGAGGAATTAGGGTTGCGCATTGACCCTGCTCGGGCCATCCCGCTGGGCCGTTTCAGCGCACCGGCCGCCAACGAGCCCGGCTTTGAGGTGCAGGCCGAGCTGTTCCGGGTCGACAGCGCCGAGGCCGTGGTCCCGGCGGCGGAAATCGAGGAAGTGATCTGGCTGGCCGCTGACCAGGCACCGATGCCTGAGCTGGCGCCGCTGACCCGCGACCTGATACTGCCGCTCTACCGCAAGGCCCTCAGCGTACCGCGCTGACCCCATCGAGCGTGGCGAACGAGGTGTCCTTGGCGGTGAGCAGGAAGTCGCGCATGTAGGGAGCGTCGAGCATGTCGGTGCGTACTCCCGCATAGAGTGTGGCGAACAGGCCTTTCTCGCCCAGGCGCTTGCCCTTCACATACCCGCGCGAACTGTACTCATGCAGCGCCCAGTGCGGCATGCCACACACTCCGCGGCCGCTGGCCACCAGTTGCATCATCATCACCGTCAGCTCCGAGGTGCGTACGGCCGCCGGCTCGATGTCGGCTGGTTCCAGGAAGCGGGTGAAGATGTCCAGCCGGTCGCGCTCCACCGGGTAGGTGATCAGCGTCTGGTCGAGCAGATCCTGGGGCACGATGTAAGGCTTGCTGGCCAGCGGGTGCTGGTTGGCCACGGCGAGCATGGCTTCATAGGTGAACAGCGGCACGTAAGTGATGCCGGCAAGGTCCAGTGGGTCGGAGGTCACTACCAGGTCCAGGTCGCCACGGGCGAGGGCGGGCAGCGGCGCGAATGCGAAGCCCGAAGCCAGGTCCAGCTCCACTTCCGGCCAAGCATCACGGAACTGGTCGATGGTGGGCATCAGCCATTGGAAGCAGCTGTGGCATTCGATGGCCATGTGCAGGCGCCCGGCAGTACCCCCGGCCAGGCGGGCGATGTCACGTTCCGCACCACGCAGCAGCGGCAGGGTGGCATCTGCCAGTTGCAGCAAGCGCAGGCCGGCGCTGGTGAAGCGGATAGGTTTGGTCTTGCGTGCGAACAGCGGCAGGCCCAGGCGTTCTTCAAGCTCCTTGAACTGATGCGACAGCGCCGACTGGGTCAGGTGCAGACGCTCGGCAGCCTCCACCAGGCTATCGGCCTCGCGCAGGGCATGAAGGGTTTTCAGGTGGCGGATCTCCAGCACGGCTGACTCCGAGAGCATAATTTGAGTGAACAGAGAATGAGTTGAGTTTCCCTCATGTTGGTCCCGCTGTCGACTGGACCTTGCGCCGCACCACTGGGCGGGCTTCATCAAACTGTCACGGAACTGTGGCAGCGCGCCCGAACAAATTTCATCAGACTCGCGCTCTACTGGGGATCTGCATTCTGGTGTTTCTTTCATGCGGGCTTTTTTGCTTTTTTTCTTGTTCCTTGTCAGCGTGCCGGCGAGCTTCGCCGATCAGCGTTGTGACACTCAAGTACCGGTCCAACGGGCCGAAGCAGGCGATCTGAGCCTGGTTTACCAAAGTGTCGGCGCGCCACGGGACCCGGCTTTGCTGCTGGTCATGGGCTTGGGTGGGCAACTGATCCACTGGCCGGATGATGTGGTCGAGGCCTTGTGTCGACAAGGCTTTCGGGTCATTCGCTACGACAACCGTGACGTTGGCCTGTCGCGCTGGAACCAACAGCCTCCCTCGGCCAATCTCACGGTCGAGCTGTTGCGCTACAAGTTCGGCCTGCCGGTTGCCGCGCCCTATACGCTGACCGACATGGCGGGTGACGGGCTGCGCCTGATGGACACATTGGGGATTGGTCAATTCCATGTTCTGGGTGTCAGCATGGGTGGGATGATCGCCCAGCACATGGCTGCAATGGCGCCGGAGCGGGTGCGCAGCCTGACACTGGTCATGTCCAGTTCTGGCGCTGCAGGCCTGCCGGCGCCAGCCCCAGCGCTGGTGCAGTTGCTGGCCCGGCGCAGTGCGCCGACTCGGGAAGTGGCCATCGAGCAGCAGGCCGACCTGCTGGCGGCGTTGGGCAGCCCCCAGGTGCATGATGACCGGGCCGCTTTGGTACAGCAGGCCGCGCAGGCCTATGACCGGGCGTTCAACCCTGAAGGTGCCAAGCGTCAGATCATGGCGATCCTGGCCGAGCCAAGCCGGGTAGCGCTGCTCAACCAGCTGCGCGTACCGACATTGGTGGTGCATGGGACGGCTGACCCTTTGTTGCCGGTGATGCATGGGGTGCACCTGGCGGCGCATATCCGCGGTAGCCAGCTGCGGCTGATCCCGGGGTTGGCACATCGGTTCCAGGAGCCCTTCAAGGCACCGTTGCTGGGGGCCGTGCTGCCTTACCTGCAGTCACATCGCGAGGACGTGACACATATTGCCGGGTTATGAAAGTGGCGTAGGCCTTCCTCTCGCAGACGTTCAGCCCAGCCCGTACTTTTTCACTTTGTCGAACAGCGTGGTCTTGGCCATGCCCAGCTCCTGGCTGGCCTGGCTGAGGTTGCCGCCGGTGCGTTGCAGGGCATCGCTGAGCAGATTGCGCTCGAACGCCTCTACCGCTTCGGCAAAGCCCAACCCTTGGCTGGCGCCACCGCTCGGGCCTTTCTTGAACGCTGGCAGGCCCAGGGCATAGCGCTCGGCAACGTTGCGCAGTTCCCGCACATTGCCGGGCCAGTCATGGGCCATCAGGCGCGACAGGGTCTGGCTGTCCAGTGTCGGCATGTCCCGGTCGAAGCGCAGCGCCGACTGCTGCAGGAAGTGTTCGAACAGTTGCAGGATATCTTCACGGCGCTCGCGCAGTGGCGGCAACTCCAGGGTTACCACGTTGAGGCGGTAGTACAGGTCGCTGCGGAACTGCCCACTCTGGCCGAGCTGGTCGAGGTCGGCCTTGGTTGCGGCGATCACCCGGCAGTCCACCGCAATGCTCTGGTTCGAGCCCAGGCGCTCCAGGGTGCGCTCCTGCAGTACCCGCAGCAGTTTGATCTGCAGGTTGATCGGCATGCTCTCGACTTCATCGAGGAACAAGGTACCGCCATTGGCGTGCTCGATCTTGCCGATACGGCGCTTGCCTGCGCCGGTGAAAGCGTTGGCCTCGTGGCCAAAGATTTCGCTCTCGAACAGGTTTTCCGGCAGGCCGCCACAATTGAGCGCCACAAACGGTTGGTTCTGGCGCCGGCTGAAATCGTGCAGGCAACGGGCGACCAGCTCTTTGCCGGTACCGGTCTCGCCTTCGATCAGCACGTTGGCCGAGGTGTCGGCAACGTTAGCGATCAGCTCACGCAATTGCTCCATGGCGGGCGAGCGGCCGATGATGCGGCCTTCCAGGCTGCTCTGTTCGGCCAGTTGGCGGCGCAGGGCCAGCACTTCGCGCGATAGCCCGCGCTGTTCGAGCGCGCGGCGCACCACGTCGACCAGGCGTTCCGGCGAAAAGGGCTTCTCCATGAAGTCGTAGGCACCATTGCGCATGGCGCCGACGGCCATGTCGATATCGCCATGGCCGGTGATCAGTACCACCGGCAGGCTGCGGTCGCGCGCCTTGAGGCGGTTGAGCAGTTCCAGGCCGTCGATGCCCGGCAGGCGGATGTCACTGACGACGATGCCGGCGAAGTCATCACCGATCCGTTCCAGCGCCTGTTCGGCGCTACCGACACCCTCGCAGGCGATGTCTTCCAGGGCCAGCGCCTGCTGGCAGCCGAGCAGCACATGCGGGTCGTCTTCAACGATCAGGACGGTAAGAGGCGCTTGGTTCATGGGAGCTCTGCCGATTCATTAGGGGGGGACACCAGCGGCAGGGCGAGAACGAAGGCCGTTCCGCCACTGACAGGGTGCTCGACGTTGAGGCTGCCCTTGGCGGCGGCGGCAAGGCTCGCCGACAGGGTCAGGCCCAGGCCCAGGCCGTGTTCGCCCGGTTTGGTGGTGAAGAAGGGTTCGAACAGGTGCTTGCGCGCCTCGTCATCGATGCCGTGGCCATTGTCGCGTACCCGCAGGCGGTACTTGTCGCCTTGCAACTCGCCTTCCAGCCAAAGCTCAGGTGCCGGCTGGGCAGCCATGGCGTCCAGGGCATTGCCGATCAGGTTGACCAGAATCTGCTCCAGGCGGGTCTGGTCAATGGCCAGTTGCAGGTCGTCGAACTGGCTGTGCAGCTTCAGGTGGCAGCCACTGATGCGACTGGCCAGCACCTGCAAGGTGGCCTCCACGGCCTTGGCCAGCGATGCCTGGCCGCGGTCGTCACCACGCCGGGCGAACGAACGCAGGCTGGCGGTGATGCGGCCCATGCGGTCGATCAGTTCGTTCATGGTGCGCAGGTTGGTACTGGCGGTGTCCAGCGCGCCGCGTTCGAGAAAGCGCACGGTGTTGCCGGACAGTGTCCGCAGCGCCGCCAGCGGCTGGTTGAGCTCGTGGGCGATGCTGGTGGACATCTGCCCGATGGCTGCCAATTTGCCGGCCTGAACCAGTTCGTCCTGGGCGTGGCGCAGGGTTTGCTCGGCGTGACGGCGTTCACGGATCTGCCCCTTGAGCCTTTCGTTGCTGGCGCGCAGGTCGGCGGTGCGCTCGGCAATGCGCCGCTCCAGCTGGCTGTTGGCTTCTTCGAGCGCTTCGCGTGCAGCCAGGCGGGTGGCGATCACCTTGCGCCGCTCGTTCCAGGCGATACCCAGGATCGCCAGCAGGGCGAACGCCACGCCTACCAGAATGCCTTGCACCATCGATTCGCGGCGCAGGTCCTGCAGGGGAGTGAGCAGGGTGAAATGCCAGGGGGTATCCACCAGGCGCCGGGTTTGCGCCAGGTAGGCCACCTCCTGCGCTTTGCCGTGGGCGGTTTCACTGTTGGCCGGGAAGGTCAGCTTCTCTACGCCATCGGCCAGCGTCTCGCGGGCCAGCGGCTGCAGCTCGTTCAGCGGCCACCAGTAATATTGCAGGCTGCGCGCCAGGCGCTCCTTGATCTGCGGGGTCATGGGGCGCACCGACTTCAGGCGCCGCGCCGGGTCGCTGGAGAGGATGATGATGCCGTTTTCGTCGCTGACGAACGCTTCCAGGCGGGCGCGTTGCCAGCGTTCTTCCAAGGTGTCCAGGCGCACCTTGATCACCGCCACGCCGATGATCTTGCCGTGTTCTTCCAGGCCATGGGCCAGGTAATAGCCGGCCTCGCCGGTGGTGCTGCCAATGCCGTAGAAACGGCCCGGCTCGCCGCGCACGGCGGTCTGGAAATAGGCGCGGAAGGACAGGTCTTCACCGAGG
Source organism: Pseudomonas sp. M2 (assembly GCF_015751845.1). Lineage (NCBI taxonomy): Bacteria > Pseudomonadati > Pseudomonadota > Gammaproteobacteria > Pseudomonadales > Pseudomonadaceae > Pseudomonas > Pseudomonas sp. M2. Next base: position 1,231,240 of record NZ_JADOUD010000001.1, on the reverse strand, counting down.
AACGAGTCGGCATCGCGCCAGTTGCTGGTGGCCTGTACCCGGCCATTGGTATCGAGCACGAAGATAGCCCGGCTGCGGCTGCGGCGGTTGAGGCCTTCGAGGTATTCGTTGACGGCCTGGCGTGAGCCGCCGTCTGGGTCGGTGAGCAGGTGCGAGACGCTGTCTTCCAGCTCCAGCAGGCTCGGCAGGTAGGTGTACTTGCTGATTTCACTCTCGACCGTACGCGCGTGCAACTCCAGCTGGCGCTCGCCGTTTTCACTAAGGGCGCGTATGCCATTGCTTTCGCTGATCAGGTAGCCAGACAGGCCCAGCCCGACCATCAGCAGGATGATCAGGGGCGGCAGCAGCAATTGGCGGATCAGGCGGGATTTCACGGCAGGCTTGGCAGGGAGAAGTAGCGAGGGGTCGCATTTCATCACAGTGGCCTTGTCACGACCAGCATCCGCTGCCCGGTGGGGCCCGGGGCAGCAGATACTGTGGCCGGCTTAGTGTTGCAGGATCTTGCTGAGGAAGTGCTGGGTGCGTTGGTCGCGGGTACCCTGGTCACCGAAGAACTCTTCCTTGGTGCAGTCTTCGATGATGCAGCCCTTGTCCATGAAGATGACCCGGTTGGCGACCTTGCGGGCAAAGCCCATCTCGTGGGTCACGCACATCATGGTCATGCCTTCGTTGGCCAGCTGCACCATCACATCCAGCACCTCGCTGACCATTTCCGGGTCCAGCGCAGAGGTCGGCTCGTCGAACAGCATGACGATCGGGTCCATGGCCAGGGCGCGGGCGATCGCCACACGTTGCTGCTGGCCACCAGAGAGCTGGCCGGGGTGCTTCTTGGCATGGGCGCTGAGGCCGACCCGTTCGAGCAGGGCCAGGCCCTTCTTGGTGGCCTCCGCTTCGCTGCGGCCCAGTACCTTGCGCTGGGCGATGGTCAGGTTCTCGGTGATGGTCAGGTGCGGGAACAGCTCGAAGTGCTGGAACACCATGCCGACCCGCGAGCGCAATTTGGGCAGGTTGGTCTTGGGGTCGGCAATCGAGGTGCCATCGACCACGATGTCGCCCTTCTGGAACGGCTCCAGGGCGTTGACGCACTTGATCAGCGTGGATTTACCAGAGCCCGAAGGGCCGCACACCACCACCACTTCACCTTTCTTGACCTCGGTGCTGCAGTCGGTCAGTACCTGGAAGTCGCCGTACCACTTGTTGACGTTCTTGATGGAAATCATACGGTGATCCTTTTTTGCAGGCGCTTGACCAGCCACGAAGCGGAGAAGCTGATGAGGAAGTAGACGACCCCGGCGAAGATCAGGAACTCATGGGAGCGCCCGATGATGTCGCCGTTGGAACGTGCCGAGTTGAGGAAGTCCACCAGGCCCACGGTGTAGACCAGCGAGGTGTCCTGGAACAGGATGATGCTCTGCTGCAGCAGCAGCGGGGTCATCTTGCGGAAGGCCTGGGGCAGGATGATCAGGCGCATGGTCTGGGCGTAGTTCATGCCCAGTGCCTGTGCCGCGCCCATCTGGCCTTTGGAGATCGACTGCACGCCGGCGCGGACGATTTCGCAGAAGTACGCGGCCTCGAACATCATGAAGGCGACCACGCAGGAGGTGAAGGCACCCACCGGGGTGTCCTCGCCGGTGATCCAGCGCAGCACGAACGGCACCGCCAGATAGAACCAGGTGATCACCAGCAGCAGCGGGATCGAGCGGAAGTAGTTGACGTAGGCACCGGCGATGTTCGAGAGCAGCTTGTTCGACGACAAGCGCATCAATGCCAGGAGTGTGCCCAGCACGATACCGCCGATCACGCCCATGACCATCAGCTTGAGGGTCATGACCATACCTTCCCAGAGGGCAGGCAGGGCCGGGATGATTTCGCTGAAATCCATTTCCATTTACTTGCCCCCCACGGAAATCAGGCCAGGCACGGCGACTTTCTTCTCGACCAGACGCATGAGCAGCATCAGGCCCATGTTCAGGGTGAAGTAGATCAGCGTAGCCAGGGTGAACGCCTCGAACAGGTTGGCGGAAAACTCAGCGGTCTGCTTGGTCTGTGCCAGCAGCTCCATCAGGCCGATCAGCGAGGCTACCGAAGAGTTCTTGAACACGTTGAGGAACTCGGAGGTGAGCGGCGGAATGATGATCCGGTACGCTTGAGGCAACAGCACGTTGTTATAGATCTGCGGCAGGCTGAAGCCCATGGCGCGGGCGGCAGCTTCCTGACCGCGCGGCAGTGCCTGGATGCCGGTGCGTACCTGTTCGCAGACGCGGGCTGCGGTGAACAGGCCCAGGCAGATGACCACGCTGATCAATGCCGAGGTGGTCGGGTTGAGGTCCTGCTTGAACCATACCTGCAGGCCCTCAGGCAGCAGGTCTGGTACCAGGAAGTACCAGATGAACAGTTGCACCAGCAGCGGCACGTTGCGGAACAGCTCCACGTAGGCGGTTGCGATACCCGATACCAGGCGGTTCGGCACGGTACGCATGACGCCAAGGAGCGAGCCCAGCAGCAGCGCGATGATCCAGGCGGAAATGGCGATGGCGATGGTCCAGCCCAGGCCGGTGATGTACCAGTCCAGATAGGTTTCGCTGCCCACGCCGGTGGACTTGAAGAACACGCCCCAGTCCCAGTTGTAATTCATCGGGATTTCCCCTCAGACGGTTGTTTCACGGGCACCTTCGAGCATCCGGGGGCGCTTGGCGCCCTCGGATGAAAGGTTAGACACTAATGAGTGGCTTGCAGCGTTGATTCGTGCGCTTGCGCACCAGGCCACTAACTGAGGATCAGGATTTCTTCTCGTCTGCGGCCTTGTCGGTCGGCTCGGCGATCAGCTTTTTCAGTTCGTCGCTCATCGGGAACTGAAGGTTCAGGCCTTTTGGCGGAATCGGCTGCTGGAACCACTTGTCGTAGCTCTTGTTGACTTCGCCCGACTTGAAATAGCCCACGATGGCATCGTCGACGGCTTTCTTGAAGGTCTCGTCGCCCTTGCGCATCATGCAGCCATAGATCTCGTAAGACTGTGGCGTTCCGGTGATCACCCAGTCCGCAGGCTTGCGCGCTTTGGCCATTTCACCGGCCAGCAGAGCGTCGTCCATCATGAAGGCCACGGCACGGTTGCTTTCAAGCATGTTGAAGGCTTCACCGTGGTCCTTGGCGGAAATCACGTTCATCTTCATCTGCTTGTCGGCGTTCATCGCCTTGAGGATGCGCTCGGAGGTGGTGCCGGCGGTGGTCACCACGTTCTTGCCGGCCAGATCCGGGAAGTCTTTATAGGACGGCTGACCATCCTTGACCTTGGTCAGCAGGCGCGTGCCGACTTCGAAGATACCCACCGAGAAGGCGACCTGCTGCTGGCGCTCGACGTTGTTGGTGGTGGAGCCGCATTCCAGGTCGACGGTGCCGTTCTGCACCAGCGGGATACGGGTTTGCGAAGTGACCAGGTTGTAACGGACCTTGATGTCAGTACCCAGTTGTTTCTTCAGGGCTTCGACCACTGCCAGCTGGATGTCATGGGAGTAACCCACGGGTTGCGGCTTGCCAGCCAGGTAGGAAAACGGAATGGAGGAGTCACGGTGCCCCAGGGTGATGGTGCCCGACTCCTTGATCTTCTTCAGGGTGCCGGTCAGCTCCTCGGCCATGGCGGGCGAAGCGATGACTGCAGCCGCGATGGCGGCCCCCAGCAATTGACGAACGATACGCATCAAATTTTCCTCGACGTGTTTGTTTTTTTTATGGAGCCGTTGGCGGACTCTTTCGTTCAACGCATGCAGCATGAAGCGTTGTGCATTCGGCTTCCAAGTGTAGAGCATGACTCGTGCCAAGCTCTCACAATGATCATAACCCCGCGAAAAGCCTGGGCATGAACCCTATATGAAGGTTTTTGCGCAAAGCCACGTGGTCGGAACGCCGAATGAGTGCCTCTATTGTGTTCGGCAATCCGAACGGTGGGCGCCTCGCAGAGTCCGTGGCGTCAGCTTTAAATAACACCCCTGCATGAAAAGCACATGTTGAGCTTGCTGCCTCTTTATCAGGAGCTCACGCGCACACGGATCATGCGGGCGGGCAATACCGTCATCGCCGGTGAAAACATCGACGTGTTAAGCAATGCACTGGCGCAACGAGAGTTTTGGCAAGGGTTTGTGCGCAATCTCAATCCCGAGCGCTTCGAAGCCCTGGCCGCGCCGTATCATGAACAGCTGGAAGCCTATGAGCGTCAGGCTGGCGAGTCGGGTGAGCAGCAGTACCTTGAGCACGCTGCGGCATTGATGGAAGCGCTCAATAGCGAGGAACGGGCCCTTTACCTGGCATTGGCAAAAGAGGCGTATGGGCGGGAAGCCTGAGCGTAGGGCGACCGCCATGCGGTCGCCCTACAAGGTTCAGGCGGCGTTGCTGCGTGCGTTGCCCTGTGCCAGGTAGTCAGCCAGTGCGCGCTGTTCACTCTCGCTGGTGAACAGGCCCAGCTTGGTCCTGCGCCAGAGAATATCCTGACTGCTGACGGCCCATTCGGTTTGGCGCAGGTAATCGACTTCACGGGTGAAGAGGCCACCCCCAATCGCTTGGCCCAGATCCTGCGGGCCGCTCACACCTTCCAGCAATTGCCAGGTGCGGCTGCCGTAGGTTACCGCCCAGCGCTTGGCGATGTCCGGCGCGAGCCATTGATGGCGCGCAAGCAGGTCGTCGACCAGTGCCTGAGGTGTACTCATGTCTTCACCACCTGGCAGTGTGGCGCTGGCTGTCCAGCTTTTGCCCATCTGGGTGAAGAACGGCTTGAGTTCTGCCATGGCCGATTCTGCAAGCTTGCGGTATGTGGTCAGCTTGCCGCCAAACACGGACAGCAACGGCGCCTCGCCTTGGGTCGTGGACAGCGCGAGGGTGTAGTCACGCGTGACTGCGGACGGGTTGTCCGATTCGTCGTTGCACAGCGGCCGCACGCCAGAGTAGGTGTGCAGGATATCGCTGGGGCTCAACTGATGATTGAAGTGTGCGTTGACCACTTTGAGCAGATAGTCGGTTTCCTGCCCGGTGATCGCCACCTTGGCCGGATCGCCGCTGTATTCGCGATCGGTGGTGCCGATCAGGGTGAAGCGGTCCAGGTAGGGGATGCAGAAGACAATGCGTTGGTCCTCGTTCTGCAGGATGTAGGCGTGATCCCCCTCGTACAGGCGCGGCACGATGAGGTGGCTGCCCTGGATCAAGCGTATGCCGTACGGTGCATCGAGTTTGAGGTCATCCTTGATGAACCGGGCGACCCACGGACCGGCGGCGTTGACCAAGGCACGCGCGCGAATCGTCTGCAGGCTGCCGTCGGCATGCTGCAGCTCTACCTGCCACAGGCCATCGACACGTTCTGCGCGCAGGCAGCGGGTGCGGGTATGAATGTGCGCACCTTGCTCGCGTGCAGCCATGGCATTGAGTACTACCAGGCGGGCGTCGTCTACCGCGCAGTCTGCATATTCGAAACCGCGGGTGATGGCCGGCTTGAGCGGGTAGCCCGGGCCAAAGCGCAGGCTGCGCGAGGCGCCCAGGCGCTTGCGCTTGCCCAGGTGATCGTAGAGGAACAGGCCGGCACGGATCATCCAGGCCGGGCGCAGGTGCGGGCGGTGCGGCAGCACGAAGCGCATTGGTTTGACGATGTGCGGTGCCTTGGCCAGTAGCACTTCGCGCTCGGCCAGTGCCTCGCGGACCAGGCGGAATTCATAGTGTTCCAGGTAGCGCAGGCCGCCATGGATCAGCTTGCTGCTGGCCGAGGAGGTGTGCTGGGCCAAGTCGTCCTTTTCGCAGAGGAAGACCTTGAGGCCACGCCCGGCGGCGTCGGCAGCAATGCCCACGCCGTTGATGCCACCGCCGATCACGGCAAGATCATAGCAATCGGCAAGTAGGGGCTGGGACGAAACGGGCTGGGACACGGGCAAGGCCTCCTGGGGCTGTTCACATCGAATATGAACATTAATGTTCGTTTCCGAAAATACTAGCGCAACAGAACGGCCATCGCCAGTCAGTGTTTATAGAAAAAACTGATGAGATGACAATAAAATGAACAATATCGAAAATCGCGGGCCCTTCTGGACCCGCTTGCGGTTTAAACCACCTCGAGCCGGATCTTGTACTGGTTGAGCAACTCACCCAGTGCAGGGGATGGCTGCTGGTCGGTCACCAGGCAATCGACCAGGCTGATCGAGCCCAGGCGTACCATGGCGTTACGCCCGAATTTGCTGGAGTCGGCAGCCAGGATGACCTGACGGGCGTTGGCGATGATTGCTTGGGAAACCCGTACTTCCTGGTAGTCGAAGTCCAGCAGGCTACCGTCTTCATCGATACCGCTGATGCCGACCAAGGCGAAGTCGACCTTGAACTGGCTGATGAAATCGACGCTCGCCTGGCCAACCACGCCCCCGTCACGGCGTACTGTGCCGCCTGCGACCAATACTTCGAAATCATCCTTGGCGGCAAGGATCGCAGCAACGTGCAGGTTGTTGGTGATGACCTTCAGGTGGTTGTGGTTGAGCAGCGCCCGGGCAATCGATTCGGTGGTGGTGCCGATGTTGATGAACAGCGAGGCATGGTCAGGAATTTGCCGGGCCACGGCGTCGGCAATACGCTGTTTTTCGTCGCGCATCTGGTCGGCGCGCATGGCGTAAGCAGTGTTCTCGATACTCGAATCATAGGCGGCGCCACCGTGGTAGCGGCGCAGCAGATTGAGCTCGGCGAGCTGGTTGATGTCGCGACGGATGGTTTGCGGGGTGACGACGAACAGCTGCGCCATTTCTTCGATGCTGACGTAGCCGCGTTCGCGTACCAGCTCGAGGATTTGTTGTTGGCGTGGGGGCAGATTCATGGGCGGTCCTTATGGGCTGCCGGACAAATTCTGCAATGATGCCGTAGGAAAGGGACTACGGCCAGTAGGCCGTGGGGTGACGGGGGCCGCGAAGCAGCCCCTGCCCAGGGCGATCAGGCCTCGTGATCTTCCCAGTCGCGGGTACGCTCGACGGCTTTGCGCCAGCCGGCGTACAGTTTTTCCTTCTTCGCTTCATCGAGTTGCGGGCTGAACTCGCGCTCGATGATCGCCTTGTCACGCAACTCGTCCAGGCCACTCCAGAAACCACAGGCCAGGCCCGCCAGGTAAGCGGCGCCAAGGGCAGTGGTTTCGCGCATTTTCGGGCGTTCCACACAGGTGCCGAGAATGTCGGCCTGGAATTGCATGAGGAAATTGTTGGCCACCGCGCCACCGTCGACACGCAACTCGGACAGGCGTTGGCCGCAGTCCTGCTGCATGGCGTCCAGTACGTCGCGGGTCTGGTAGGCGATCGACTCCAGCGCAGCACGGATGATGTGGTCGACTTTCACCCCGCGCGTCAGGCCGAACAGCGCGCCGCGGGCGTAAGGGTCCCAGTACGGTGCGCCCAGGCCGGTGAAGGCGGGCACAAGGTAAACCCCGTTGCTGTCCTTGACCTTGCTGGCGAAGTACTCGGTGTCCAGGGCATCGTTGACGATCTTGAGTTCGTCGCGCAGCCATTGCACGGTGGAACCACCGTTGAACACTGCGCCTTCCAGGGCATAGGCCACTTCGCCACGTGGCCCGCAGGCAATGGTGGTCAGCAGGCCGTGGGAGGAGGTTACGGCTTTGTCGCCCGTGTTCATCAGCAGGAAACAACCCGTGCCATAGGTGTTCTTGGCCTGACCGGGTTCCACGCACATCTGGCCGAACAGCGCGGACTGCTGGTCACCGGCGATACCGGCAATGGCTATGCCGCTCTTGGTGTGGCCGTAGACTTCGGAAGACGGGCGCACCTGGGGCAGCATCTGGCGCGGGATGCCGAGAATGTCGAGCATCGTTTCATCCCACTGCAGGCTGTGGATGTTGAACATCAACGTGCGCGAGGCATTGGTGTAGTCGGTGACATGCACCTTGCCGCCGGAAAACTTCCAGATAAGCCAGGTATCCACGGTACCGAACAACAGTTCGCCGCGTTCGGCCCGCTCACGTACGCCCTCTACATTGTCGAGGATCCACTTGAGCTTGGTGCCGGAGAAGTACGGATCGGTGACCAGGCCGGTGGTTTCGCGAATGTATTGTTCATGCCCGTCGCGCTTGAGTTGTGCGCAGATCTCTGTACTGCGCCGGCACTGCCAGACGATGGCGTTGTACACCGGGCGGCCGGTTTCCTTGTCCCATACCACTGTGGTTTCACGCTGGTTGGTGATGCCCAGTGCGGCGACCTGCGCATGGCTGATGCCGGCCTGTGCCAAGGCTTCGACCATGGTCGCGCTCTGTGTGGCGAAGATCTCCATCGGGTCGTGTTCGACCCAGCCGGCTTGTGGATAATGCTGGGCGAACTCGCGCTGGGAGGTGCCGACCACATTGGCGTCGCGGTCAAAGATGATGGCCCGCGAGCTGGTGGTGCCCTGGTCCAGGGCGATGATGTAGTTCTTGTCCTGGGTATCTGTCATGGTCATAGGCCTTGCAAAATGAGGAAGTCAGGGCGCCAGCATCAGTTGGCTTGAGTATCGCCCTGGCGATTGCCGTTTGTCTCTGGGTTCGCGCTTGGTGCCGTCGGCAGGTTGCGGGCGATCAAGCCACGATAGGTCGCAGCACCCAGGCAAGCGCCGAAGATCGGCGCGAACACCGGAACCAGGAAATAAGGGATATCCCGACCGCCAGTGAAGGCGATTTCGCCCCAGCCGGCCAGGAAGGTCATCAGTTTGGGCCCGAAATCGCGGGCCGGGTTCATCGCAAAGCCGGTCAGCGGGCCCATGGCGCTACCGATCACGGCGATCAACAGGCCGATCAGCAGCGGTGCCATCGCACCACGGGGCAGGCCGTTGTTGTCGTCGGTCAGGGCCATGATGACCGCCATCAGGATTGCAGTGATCACCACTTCGACCAGGAACGCCTGTGCGGTGGAAAGCGAAGGGTGTGGGTAGGTGGAGAACACCGCCGCCAGTTCCAGGCTTTCGCTACTGCCGCGCAGCATGGCATGGGTTTGTTCGAAATCGAAGAACAGGTTGCTGTACAGGGTGTAGACCAGCGCCGCGCCGCAGAAGGCGCCGCAAACCTGGGCCAGCATGTAGAACGGCAGTTTGCGTTTGTCGAAGCTTGCGAACAGGGTAAGGGCGATGCTGACGGCCGGGTTCAGGTGCGCACCTGATATACCGGCGGTGAAGTAGATCGCCATGCTCACGCCGACGCCCCAGATGATGCTGATTTCCCACAGTCCAAAGCTGGCGCCCGCGACCTTGAGGGCGGCGACGCATCCTGTGCCGAAAAAGATGAGCAGCGCCGTGCCGAGGAATTCGGCCAGGCATTGGCTGGACAGCGTAGGTTCGCGTAGAGCAGTCGTCATGTATGACCTCTTTTTTTTTGTTGTGAGGCGCTAAGCGCTCGACAGCAAAGCCCGGCGTCCATCCCCATTGACCCCGGGCGCATGTAGGAATGCACTTAAAAAGTGCACCATTTATTCAGAAACGAAAAAATATAGACAAGAAACGCTTATGTCAAAGGTCGAAAGTGAACGATCGGTCACGATATGAGCGTTGAATGCGGGCGCGAATCCCACGCTAGAGCGGCGTGTCAGCTGTGAACTGGCTGGAGTGTAGGATTTGTCCTAAAGTAGCCGCCGAATTGTCTCGGAGCGGAGCACTGCATGACCCCGGCCCTCGATCTTTTGAAAAAGGCGCGCGCGCAACATCGCGTGCACAGTTATGAACACGATCCAAAGTCGGCGTCTTATGGGCTGGAGGCGGCTGAAAAACTGGGGCTGGAACCGCAGCAGGTGTTCAAGACCTTGTTGGCCTGTAGTGAGAAGGGCGAGTTGCTGGTGGCCGTGGTGCCTGTTGTGGGCACGCTGGACCTCAAGGCGCTTGCCCATGCCGCAGGCGTGAAGAAATGCGAGATGGCCGACCCCGCGGCAGCTCAGCGTGCCACAGGTTACCTGGTGGGCGGAATCAGTCCGCTGGGGCAGAAAAAGCGTCTGCGCACCTTCATCGACGATTCGGCGCAGAACTTTGCCACCATCCATGTCAGTGCCGGGCGACGGGGGTTGGAAGTGGAACTGGCTGCTGCTGTACTGGCCGAGCAGACCCAGGGCACCTTCGCCGGTATCGGTCGGGGTTGAGCTGCGCAGGGGTCGCCTGGCAGCCCCACGTTGCTGAATCAGGTCGCCGAGCTGTAGCGACGCACTCCGTTTTCCTGCCGTGGCAACTGCGCCGCGACACTGCCGGGTACCGGGAACAGCACCAGGTGGTCAGCTTTGACGGTAATGCCGACCTGCTCGCCAATTTGGTGATCGATATGGCTCGGGAAGATCGCTTCCAGCTGGCTGCCTGTCGGCAATTGCAGGCGGTACAGTGTCGATGCGCCCAGGAAACTCTTGCCGACGATGCTTGCGCGCAGTGCGCTGTCGGCGTCAGGGACGATATCGTCAGGGCGCAGCAGCACGTCTACCGAGCTGCCGGGGGCCATGATGTAGGCGCGGTTACCCCGCAGCTCTCCGAGCTCGGTGTTGACTGACTCATGGCTGCTCATCTGGCCACGGATGAAATAACCCTGGCCGATGAAACTGGCGACGAATGGCGTCTGCGGCTCATGGTAGAGGTTGTAGGGCGTGTCCCACTGCTCCAGGCGGCCTTCCTTGAACACGCCCACATGGTCGCTGACCGCGAAGGCTTCTTCTTGGTCATGGGTAACCAGAATCGCGCTGGTACCACGGCTTTTGAGGATGTCACGGACTTCGTGGCTCAGGCGTCGGCGCAATTCGACGTCCAGGTTGGAAAACGGCTCGTCCAGCAGCAGCAATTGCGGCTCTGGGGCCAGCGCCCGGGCCAGGGCCACGCGCTGTTGCTGGCCGCCTGAGAGCTCATGCGGGTACCGCCCGCCGAGGCCACCGAGCTTGACCAGCTCGAGCATTTCTTCGACCACCTGCCCCTGGGATGGGTGCTTGGCGATGCCGAAGGCGATGTTTTGCGCCACGGTCAGGTGCGGGAACAGCGCATAGTCCTGGAACACCATGCCTATGCGGCGCTTCTCCGGGGACAGGGTAAAACCGGCGCGGGAAATGACTTCGCCCGCGAGCTGGATCTCACCTTCGTGTACCGGCTCGAAGCCGGCGATGGCGCGCAGGGTGGTGGTCTTGCCGCAACCCGACGAACCCAGCAGGCAACCGATGTCGCCTGCGTTCAGGTGCAGGTTGAGGTTCTGGACGATGCGCTGGTCGCCGTAGCCGCAGGCGAGGTTGCGCAGGTTGAGCAGTAGGGGTTGACTCATGCGTGGTGGTAAGCCGGTTCGACAAGGAATTCGAGAAGGGCCTTCTGTGCATGCAGGCGGTTTTCAGCCTGGTCCCACGCGACCGAACGGGGGTCGTCGAGCAGGTCATGGCTGATTTCCTCGCCGCGGTGGGCGGGCAGGCAGTGCATGAACAGGGCATCGGGTGCCGCCAGGTCAAGCAGTTCGCGGGTGACCTGGTAAGGCGCGAAATGCGCCAGGCGCCGTGCAGTTTCCTCTTCTTGGCCCATGGAAGTCCAGACATCGGTGGTCACCAGATGCGCGCCACGTACGGCTTCACGTGGATCGCGGATGATCTGCACGCGGTCTGCGCCCAGTGCCATGAAGCGTGGGTCAGGGTCATAACCTTCCGGGCAGGCGATGCGCAGCTGGAAATCGAACTGCCGGGCAGCCTCGATGTACGAGTTGCACATATTGAAACCATCGCCGATCCAGGCCACGGTCTTGCCCTGGATAGCGCCACGGTGCTCGTGGAACGTCTGCATGTCGGCCAGCAATTGGCAGGGGTGCGACTCATCGGAAAGGCCATTGATCAGCGGTACGCGTGAATTGGCGGCGAACTCGGTGAGGGTGCTGTGCGCGTGGGTGCGGATCATCACCGCATCGACCATGCTCGACAGCACGATGGCGCTGTCGCTGATCGGTTCGCCCCGGCCCAGCTGTGTGTCGCGTGGCGACAGGAAGATAGCCTGGCCACCGAGCTGGATCATGCCGGCTTCGAACGACACCCGGGTCCGGGTGGAGGATTTTTCGAAGATCATGCCCAGGACACGGTTTTTCAGCGGTTCGAACAGCACGCCGCGCTTGCGCAGGTCCTTCAGCTCGATGCCTCGGCGGATCACACCGAGCAATTCGTCGGTGGTGAAATCCAGCAGGGAGAGAAAGTGCCTTGCGCTCATGATTGACTACCTTATCTGCAACGGTATGCAGGTCGACCGTATGGTTTTTTTGACAACGGGAGTGACCTGCGGCGTAAGCCGCACGGGGCGGACGAAATAGGGAAAGGCGCAATACTATAATTAAATGTCGCCTAAAACCAAGAGGGGGAACAGCGGCTCTGTTGCAAAGGGTGTCGTTACCCCTTGAGCCTGCGCTGTTTTTTATTTGCTACAGAGGTTGTACACGGCTTGCTGGCAATTTGGCAAATGGCTGTCGCAAATCGTGCGCCTGATGTCGGGAGATTCACGCTGCGAAGCGCGCTGGCAGGGTGCAAGGGCAGGGGGCATAGTCGGTTTTCAACAATTGCAAGGCAGAGGCAGCCATGACCAAGACCCTGCATCACCGTGCCTGCCACCTGTGTGAGGCGATCTGCGGGCTGAACATCGAAGTCAGCCATGAAAGCGACGGGAGCGCGCGCATCAGTGCAATCAAGGGCGACCCCCTGGATCCGTTCAGCCGTGGCCACATCTGCCCCAAGGCCGTGGCTTTGCAGGATATCCAGGATGACCCGGACCGCCTGCGCCAACCGCACCGACGGGTGGGGGAGCGATGGCAGGCCATCAGTTGGGAGGAGGCCTTTGCCCTGGCCGCCGATAAGCTGTGGTCGATACAGCAGGCACATGGGCGTAACGCGGTGGCGGTTTACCAGGGTAACCCGAGCGTGCACAACTACGGCTTGATGACCCACAGCAATTACTTCCTGGGGCTGCTCAAGACACGTAACCGTTTTTCCGCCACCTCTGTGGACCAGTTGCCTCAGCACCTGACCAGCTACCTGATGTATGGCCACGGCCTGCTGTTGCCGATCCCGGACATCGATCACACCGATTTCATGCTGATCCTCGGGGGCAATCCTTTGGCCTCCAATGGCAGCATCATGACCGTGCCGGATGTGGAAAAGCGCCTCAAGGCCTTGAAAGCGAGAGGCGGGCAACTGGTTGTGGTGGACCCGCGACGCAGTGAAACTGCCGCCATGGCCGACCGGCACCTGTTCGTGCGCCCCGGCGGCGATGCGGCGCTGCTGTGCGGTTTGCTCAATACCCTCTTCGATGAAGGCCTGGCGCGTGGTTCGCATCTGCCGGTCAATGGCCTGGAGCAGGTGCGCACGGCGATCAAGCCGTTCACCGCCGAAGCCATGAGCGCCCAGTGCGGCATCGATGCTGCCAGCATTCGGCAGTTGGCACGGGATTTCGCCGCTGCCGACAAGGCGGTCTGCTATGGCCGCATGGGCGTGTCGACACAGGCTTTCGGCACCTTGTGCCACTGGCTGGTGCAAGTCATCAATCTGGTAACCGGCAACCTGGATCGTCGAGGCGGTGCGCTGTGCACCGAGCCTGCCGTGGACCTGGTGGCGAGCACCTCGGGCGGGCATTTCAATGCCTGGCAGAGCCGCGTGTCGGGGTTGCCCGAATACGCTGGTGAGCTGCCCGTGGCGGCCCTGGCCGAGGAAATGCTCACGCCCGGCGAGGGGCAGGTGCGGGCCCTGGTGACCGTCGCCGGTAACCCGGTGCTGTCCACCCCCAATGGCAGGCAGTTGGATGCGGCGCTGCAGGGGCTGGAGTTCATGCTCAGCATCGACCTTTACATCAACGAGACGACCCGCCACGCCGACCTGATCCTGCCGTCTACTTCGGCACTGGAAAACGACCATTACGACAGCACCTTCAACCTGCTGGCTGTGCGTAATGTCACCCGCTTCAACCGGGCCATACTGGCCAAGCCTGCAGGCGCCTTGCACGACTGGGAAATTTTCGTTGGCCTGGCGCAAGCCTTTGCCAAGCGTGCAGAACTGGAACTGAAACCGACCATGGCACCTGCGCAGATGATCGACCTGGCGTTGCGCAAGGGCCGCTATGGCGACGAAAGTCCCCGCAAGCTTTCGCTTGAAACGCTTGATCAATACCCTCATGGCCTCGATCTGGGCCCCTTGGGCGCTAATCTGCGAGGGCGCCTGGCGACTGCCAGCAACGCCGTGGAGGCGGCGCCCCAGATTGTGCTGGAGGACTTGCGCCGGTTGGCCGAATGCGTACCGGCAGTAGCGGGTGATTTGCTGCTTATCGGGCGTCGCCATGTACGCAGCAACAACTCGTGGATGCACAACTACCATCGCCTGGTCAAAGGCAAGCCACGCCATCAGTTGTTGATGCATCCGCAGGACATGCGCCAGCGGCAGTTGGAGGATGGCCAGCGGGTACGCATCCGTTCGCGCACCGGTGACCTGGAAGTCGAGGTGCAGGCCTGTGAGGACATCATGCCTGGTGTGGTCAGCCTGCCGCATGGCTTTGGTCATGGCCGCCAGGGCGTCAACCTGCAGATCGCCCAGGCGCAACCCGGCATCAGTGCCAATGACCTGACCGATGAGCGTCTGCGTGACGCTGTTTCCGGGAATGCGGCGCTCAATGGCGTACCCGTGCAGGTGAGCGCCGCCTGAGCACCGGCAATGCCGAGCATTAGGCTCAGGTTTCCGATACAATGCGTCACCGTGCCGACCATCGAGTCGGAAAGTTCAGACGAGGTGTTCCATGGATATCATCGAAACGATCAAAGAGCAGATTGCCAACAACACCATTCTGCTTTACATGAAGGGCTCGCCGAATGCCCCGCAATGCGGGTTCTCGGCCAAGGCATCGCAAGCTGTGATGGGTTGTGGCGAAAAGTTTGCTTACGTGGATATCCTGCAGAACCCGGAAATCCGCGCCAACCTGCCTAAATACGCCAACTGGCCGACCTTCCCGCAACTGTGGGTAGCTGGCGAGCTGGTCGGCGGTAGCGACATCATGCTGGAGATGTTCGAGAACGGTGAGCTGCAGACACTGATCAAGGACGCCGCTGCCAAGGCCAAGGCTTCCGAAGCCTGATCTTTCGGCAAGCATAAAAAAACCCGCTCATGGCGGGTTTTTTTATGGGGCCGGAATTTACTCTTCGCCCATCTGCGACTGCAGGTAGTTCTCGATGGTGATCTTGTCGATCAGGCTCAATTGAGTTTCCAGCCAGTCAATGTGTTCTTCCTCGGATTCGAGGATGTCTTCAAGCAGTTCACGCGAGCCGAAGTCACCGACGGTTTCGCAGTGGGCGATGGCGGCTTTGAGATCGACCAGGCCTTTCTGCTCGATCTTCAGATCGCATTCGAGCATTTCCTTGGTGTGCTCGCCGATCAGCAGCTTGCCCAGGTCCTGTACGTTCGGGATGCCTTCTAGGAAGAGAATACGCTTGATCAACTTGTCAGCGTGTTTCATCTCATCGATGGATTCCTTGTACTCGTGCTTGCCGAGCTTGTTCAGGCCCCAATCTTCGTACATGCGTGCGTGCAGGAAGTACTGGTTGATCGCGACCAGCTCGTTTCCGAGGATCTTGTTGAGATGCTGGATGACGCTTACGTCGCCTTTCATTGCGGGTTCCTGCCCTGAGAAGTGTGCCGATACAGGGAAGTTTGAGCCTGATACTTAGGGCTGTCAAACCTAAGTTCTTGAATAATAAGTGAAAATTAATAGGAATAAGAATGTTTGTGAACCGCGTTGGGACGCTAACTTATTGAATTGTAGGCATAAAAAAACCGGACACGAGGTCCGGTTCTTCGAATTGGGCGATATCAGGCGGCAGTAAATTCCACCGGATAGGGCAGGGCGGCTTGCTGGCTCACCTGAAGCTCGGTCAGGGTCTCGCGGACTACCTGCTTGGCCAGGCACGCGCATTTGCCACATTGGCTGGCGACATTGGTCGCGGCTCTGACGTCCTTGTAGCTGCAGCATCCTTCATAGATCGCATCGCGGATCTGTCCGTCGGTCACGCCGACACAAAGACACACATACATAAAGTCGGACCATCGCTGGTTGAGTCGATGGGTGGAGAGTAATGGTAATGAGAATGCTTGTCAAAACACTTTCTGTAAGTGCCGTGCTTGAGCGACCGGCGGTTGGATTCGGCCTGTCACCGGAAGCCGTGTATGATGGTCGGCCTTTGTTGGATGTCGGGCAAGCCCGCCTTGGCCTGGCAAACGGTTCTTCACCCTCATCAGGAGATTGCAATGAGCGTACTCGTTGGCAAAAAAGCCCCCGACTTCACCGTCCCGGCTGTACTGGGCAATGGCGAAATCGTCGACAGCTTCAACCTGGCCTCGGCCATCAAGGGCAAGTACGGCCTGGTGTTCTTCTACCCACTGGACTTCACCTTCGTATGCCCGTCCGAGCTGATCGCCCTGGACAACCGCATTCCGGACTTCCAGGCCCGCAACGTTGAAGTGATCGGCGTTTCGATCGACTCGCACTTCACCCACAACGCCTGGCGTAACACCCCGGTCAACAATGGCGGTATCGGCCAGGTCAAATACACCCTGGCAGCCGACATGACCCACGAAATCTGCAAGGCCTACGACGTCGAGTCCGAAGGCGGCGTGGCTTTCCGTGGTGCCTTCCTGATCGACACCAACGGCGTTGTCCGTTCGCAGATCATCAATGACCTGCCGCTGGGTCGTAACATGGACGAGCTGCTGCGCCTGGTCGATGCCCTGCAATTCCACGAAGAGCACGGTGAAGTCTGCCCGGCCAACTGGAAGAAAGGCGACAAGGGCATGAACGCTTCGCCAGAAGGCGTTGCTGCTTACCTGAGCGAGAACGCTGGCAAGCTGTAATTGCCGAGCGCATAAAAAAACCGGCCTTCGTGGCCGGTTTTTTTTTAGCTGCAAGCTTCAAGCGAAAAGCAGAGCGCATGCGGGCTGCTCTTTCTTGCAGCGTGCAGCTTGCCGCTCTGTGCCTCAATCGTTGAAATCGCGCCAGCCGCCCATCTCTTTCCAGCGGTTGACGATGCCGCAGAAGAGTTCGGCTGTCTTCTCGGTGTCGTAACGTGCCGAGTGCGCCTCACGGCCGTCGAAGTCGATGTCCGCGCTCTGGCAGGCCCTTGCGAGCACGGTCTGGCCGTACGCCAGGCCAGCCAGGGTGGCGGTGTCGAAGCTGGAGAACGGGTGGAACGGGTTGCGCTTCAGATCGTTGCGCGTCACCGCCGCATTCAGGAAACCCAGGTCGAAGCTGCTGTTGTGGCCGACCAGGATCGCCCGCTTGCAGCCGTTGGCCTTCAATGCCTTGCGCACGCCGCGGAAGATGTCGGTCAGCGCGCTTTCCTCGCTCACCGCCATGCGCAGCGGGTGGTCCAGCTTGATGCCGGTGAACTCCAGCGCGGCAGCCTCGATATTGGCCCCCTCGAACGGCTCCACACGGTAGAAGTAGGTGTGCTCCGGGAATAGGAAGCCCTTCTCGTCCATACCGATGGTCACTGCGGCGATTTCCAGCAGGGCATCGGTGGCGCTGTTGAAACCGCCGGTCTCGACATCCACCACTACCGGCAGGTAGCCACGGAAGCGCTCGGCCATCGGGTGGCGTGAACCGCTGCTGGCCTGGCCGTCCTGCTCGTCTTCGTAGAGGTCTTCGCTCACGCGTTGTCCTCCAGCAGGCGCCAACGCAGTTTTTCACCGGCGCGCAGCGGGATCACGGTCTGCTCGCCAAACGGCAGGCTGTCCGGGGCAGTCCATTCTTCACGGACCAGGGTAATCGTGTCGGTATTTGCCGGCAGGCCGTAGAAGGCCGGACCATGCAGGCTGGCGAAACCTTCCAGTTTGTCCAGCGCATTGCGCTGTTCGAAGGCTTCGGCATACATCTCGATGGCCGCATAGGCGGTGTAGCAACCGGCACAACCGCAGGCAGCTTCCTTGGCGTGGCGGGCGTGGGGTGCCGAGTCGGTGCCGAGGAAGAACTTCGGGTTGCCACTGGTGGCCGCGTCCAGCAGCGCCACCTGGTGGGTGTTGCGCTTGAGAATCGGCAGGCAGTAGAAATGTGGCCGAATGCCGCCGACCAGCATGTGGTTGCGGTTGTACAAAAGATGCTGTGCGGTGATGGTCGCACCGACGTTGGCAGGCGCCTCGGTGACGAATTGCGCTGCATCGGCGGTGGTGATGTGTTCGAACACCACTTTCAGCGTGGGGAAGCGCTCGACCAGGCGACGCATGTGTTCGTCGATGAAGCGTTTTTCGCGGTCGAACACGTCGATCTCGCTGCGGGTCACTTCACCATGCACCAGCAACGGCATGCCGACTTCAGCCAGCGCTTCGATGGCCGGGAAGATATTGTCGATGCTGGTCACCCCGGAATCGGAGTTGGTGGTGGCGCCGGCCGGATACAGCTTGGCGGCGTACACGATGCCGCTGGCCTTGGCCGCGCGGATGTCCTCGGGGCTGGTGCGGTCGGTGAGGTACAGCACCATCAACGGCTCGAAGCGGCTACCGGCCGGACGGGCACTGAGGATGCGCTCACGGTAGGCCCCGGCTTCGTCGGCATTGCGTACCGGTGGAACCAGGTTGGGCATGATGATGGCACGGGCGAAAGTACGCGCCACATCGCCAACGGTATGGGGCAG
Organism: Pseudomonas sp. M2; assembly: GCF_015751845.1. Classification (NCBI taxonomy): domain Bacteria; kingdom Pseudomonadati; phylum Pseudomonadota; class Gammaproteobacteria; order Pseudomonadales; family Pseudomonadaceae; genus Pseudomonas; species Pseudomonas sp. M2. The sequence continues at coordinate 1,212,627 of NZ_JADOUD010000001.1, read as the reverse complement.
GACGGCACCATCGCGCAGATGGATGTGCCAGTCGTCGGGACGCAGGAGGGTCAGGCGATCGGACATTGGGGATTCCAGGCGGGTCGAACTCAGGCGCCAATGCTACCGGAAAACCCTCGCCCGAGCACGGCTATCAAGTTTTCCGGCAAGCGTCCGATAGCCTGCCTGTAAGCCGTCAGAATTAGTGGAGCCTCCCGTGCGCCAGCGTTACCTAGCCCTGTTGACCCTGTTCGCCAGCCTGCCGGCCGGTGCATTGACCTTCCAGACCCGCATGGAAAACATCGCCTGGAAAGTCGAGGGTGATCAGTTCGAATGCCGCCTGATTCAGCCGATCGATGGTTTCGGCAGTGGTGAGTTCGTGCGCCGGGCGGGGGAGCAGCCAGTGTTCCAGCTGCGTTCTGGCAGTAATGTGCTGGGGGCCGGTTCCGCTACGCTGCTGGCGGCTGCGGCCCCTTGGCAGCCGGGCCGTGGCGATATCAACCTGGGGGCGGTGCGGCTGGCGCGCACTGGGGTGCTGTTCAGTTCATCCCAAGGCCAGGCCAGCCGCTTGATCAATGGCCTGCTCGATGGCCGCAGTACGGTGGTGCGAAGCTATACCGGGGAGGCGGGGCGGCCGATCGAAGTGCGTGTGCTGCCGGTGAGCTTTGCCAAGGCGTGGAGTGATTATCAGGCGTGTGCCGGCAAGATGTTGGCGATGAACTATGACCAGGTGCGCCAGACGCAGGTGGGGTTCCCTGGAGGGGGCATCGACCTGGATGCCGCGGCGCGGGCGCGACTGGATGTGGTCCTGGATTACTTGAAGGCCGATCCGACGGTCAACCATATCGAGCTCAATGGCCACTCCGACAACAGCGGCAATCGCTTGACCAACCGTGATACCTCACGGCGCCGTGCGTTGGCGGTTGCTGATTACTTCAAGGCCCATGGGGTACCGGAGGAGCAGATTACCGTGCGCTTCCATGGCGAACGTTATCCGTTGGTTAAGAACAACAGCGCCGCAAACCGCGCACGCAACCGGCGCGTCAATATCGAACTGGATCGTGTCACGCCGGTCGAGAAACCTGCGGCCCAACCTGTCCAGCATCCGGCCCCAGCGACGGCCCCCGCTACGGCGCCTGCGCCAGGCCCCGCCAGCGCTGCTCCTGTGCCGCCTGCTGCGAAACCTTCCTGACGCTGCAGGGCGTCGCCCCTTTGACAGTTCCTGTCGCTTTGTCGTCAGAAGCTGTCGCCCCACTGTAAATTTATCCGCAACGCCGGTAGAATCGACCCCTTTCCGTACAACCCCGTGGAGTGATGGCATGGCGGACGTAAAAAAGGTCGTACTGGCGTATTCCGGCGGCCTTGATACTTCGGTGATTCTCAAGTGGCTGCAGGATACCTACGACTGCGAAGTGGTGACGTTCACCGCTGACCTGGGTCAGGGCGAAGAAGTCGAGCCGGCTCGCGCCAAAGCCCAGGCAATGGGCGTCAAAGAGATCTATATCGACGACCTGCGCGAAGAGTTCGTGCGTGACTTCGTCTTCCCCATGTTCCGCGCCAACACCGTCTACGAAGGCGAGTACCTGCTGGGTACTTCCATCGCACGTCCGCTGATCGCCAAGCGCCTGATCGAAATCGCCAACGAAACCGGCGCTGACGCCATTTCCCACGGCGCCACCGGCAAAGGCAACGACCAGGTCCGTTTCGAGCTGGGTGCCTATGCACTCAAGCCGGGCGTCAAGGTCATCGCCCCATGGCGCGAGTGGGACCTGCTGTCCCGCGAGAAGCTGATGGACTACGCCGAGAAGCACGGTATCCCGATCGAGCGCCACGGCAAGAAGAAGTCGCCGTACTCGATGGACGCCAACCTGCTGCATATCTCCTACGAAGGCGGTGTTCTGGAAGATACCTGGACCGAGCACGAAGAAGACATGTGGCGCTGGAGCGTCTCGCCGGAGAATGCTCCGGACCAGGCGACCTACCTCGAACTGACCTACCGCAATGGTGACATCGTCGCCATCGATGGCGTCGAGAAGAGCCCGGCCACTGTCCTGGCCGACCTGAACCGCATTGGCGGTGCCAATGGTATCGGCCGTCTGGACATCGTCGAAAACCGTTACGTGGGCATGAAGTCGCGCGGCTGCTACGAGACTCCGGGCGGTACCATCATGCTCAAGGCTCACCGTGCAATCGAGTCGATCACTCTCGACCGCGAAGTCGCTCACCTGAAAGACGAGCTGATGCCCAAGTACGCCAGCCTGATCTACACCGGTTACTGGTGGAGCCCGGAGCGTCTGATGCTTCAGCAGATGATCGATGCTTCGCAGGTCAACGTGAACGGTGTTGTGCGCCTGAAGCTGTACAAGGGCAATGTCACCGTGGTCGGCCGCAAGTCCGACGACTCGCTGTTCGATGCCAACATCGCGACTTTCGAAGAAGATGGCGGCGCCTACAACCAGGCCGATGCTGCGGGCTTCATCAAGCTCAATGCACTGCGCATGCGTATCGCTGCCAACAAAGGCCGCGCGTTGCTCTAAGGCTTCAAGCGTATTGCATGAACCCCGGCTTGGGGCTAATGCCAGTCAGTTAGCGTCATTAGGGCTGCTACGCAGCCCATCGCCGGCAAGCCAGCTCCTACAGGTACAGCGCAGACCTCAAGTACTGCGCGGCCCCTGTGGGAGCTGGCTTGCCGGCGATGGGCCGCAAAGCGGCCCCATATGGCTTAACTGACTGGCATTCGGCCCCGGCCGGGGTTTTTGTATGCACTTCCCAATACCCACCTGCCCGACAATCCGTGAAGAAGTTTTCCTCGGCTGCAAGATCGTGTACCGCTCAATTTCTCAGGTGTGTCGCGTTTTCCGGTAACTCACAGACCGACACGCGAAAACACTGCTGCTTGTCCAGATTGCAGTATATCCAGGTGCCCCCTGTAACTTGAGGTTGTGCAAGCGTCCTCAGTACATGTTGCTCGATCATTCTTTGCGCATCAGGGCCCGAGAGCATGACCGTTACAGGTTCTGCTTCGAAAGTTGTCGGTTGCGGCGTACTGGTTGCACCGTCAACGGAAGTACTTTCGGGCTTGTAAAGTGATTTGTAATTGAAGTTGAGTGTCAGGAAAAATAGCCCCGTCAGAAAAAATGGAAAGCCCACTAAAAACCAGGTATAGAGACTCTGACTTTTTTCGCTGAGAAACTGAAGTGTTGCCAGTGCAGAGGCCTCGATGATGCCTGCAAAGATGGCGATGATCGTCATTGGGGCGGTGGGTTGGGCGGTGGGTTGGTTTGCAGCCATGATGTTGGCCTCCTGCGTTTTTGCAATCAATACCCTACCGAGCCGCTCAACCAAATTATGCACCGTTTCCGGGGGGGGAAATTGATCCCGGCATTTCGGAATGTCTGAAACAGGTTTTTATTTTGATGTTGGATTGATTGTTGAATTATGCAGGTTTTCATCTCTGTTTCGAGGAAGAATGCGCTTCTGCGGCTAAACAGGTATTCCTATTGGATGATTAGTTGTGCTTTGTAGGAAAATTCCTAAACCGACGTAAGGTTCATCTATTCATGTGTTTGCGCGGAGAATTGGCGCGCCATAATGCGTGCTGCTCGGTTATGGTGGCGCGTCGTCAAAGCAAATAATGAATGAATGGATATCGCATGAATAAAGTCCTTATCGTGGATGATCATCCTGTCATACGCTTGGCAGTGCGCATGCTGATGGAGCGGCATGGATACGATGTGGTCGCGGAAACCGACAACGGCGTGGCAGCTTTGCAGCTAACCAGGAAGCACCTGCCCGATATCGTGGTGCTGGATATCGGCATTCCCAAGCTCGACGGGTTGGAGGTCATTGCCCGCATGGCCTCGGCAAGCCCGGGCAGCCGGGTGCTGGTGCTTACCTCGCAGGCGCCCGGGCATTTCTCGATGCGTTGCATGCAGGCGGGGGCTTCAGGGTATGTGTGCAAGCAACAGGAGCTCACCGAACTGCTCAGTGCGATCAAGGCCGTGCTGTCTGGTTACAGCTATTTTCCCAACCAGGCATTGCACAAGTCGCGCGGCCGGGTTGGGGGAGCCAGCGAGACGGAGATGGTCGATCGCCTGTCGGCACGGGAAATGATGGTGCTTCAGCAACTTGCCCGGGGCAGGTCCAACAAGGAGATAGCCGACAGCATGTTCCTCAGCAACAAGACGGTCAGTACCTACAAGACCCGTTTGCTGCTCAAGCTCAATGCTCACTCGCTGGTGGACTTGATCGAATTGGCCCGGCGCCATGGCCTGACGTGACCCTGAATACAGATAGCCTCCTTGAGGGAGGCTTTCTCGGTGTCGTTACAGGTCGTAGTCGAAATCGGCGAGTTGCCGTTGCAGGCGCCGCTCTTCGAGGAGGTTGTCAATGGTGCGACGCTTGCTCAGGTTGGTCTTTGCGGTTTCAACCAGAGGTTCGGCGTCGTCTTCAGCTGTGACAAAGTCTTCTTCGATCGACAGTTCGTCTTTATCGGTACTCATGAGTCGCTCCAAGCCAAGGGGCCATTGGCCGTCCTTATAGCGAGAAAGCGAAGTTTGGTAAAAAAGATTTTTTCAATCGGGACGTGCATGAAGTCGCTATCGAATCAATCGTCCGACGTCTTCTGCTTGAACTCGCACAGGTCTTCGATCCGGCAACTGCCGCAACGTGGCTTGCGTGCCTGGCACACGTAACGCCCGTGCAGGATGAGCCAGTGATGGGCATCGAGCAGATAATCCTTGGGTACGAACTTGAGCAGTTTTTTCTCGACTTCCAGCACGGTCTTGCCCGGCGCGATACCGGTGCGATTGCTGACCCTGAAAATATGCGTGTCGACCGCCATGGTGGGCTGGCGGAAGGCTGTATTGAGTACCACGTTGGCGGTCTTGCGGCCAACACCGGGCAGCGCCTCTAGCGCTTCACGGCTTTGCGGAACTTCGCCTCCATGCCGTTCGATCAGCAAGCGGCAGGCTTCGATCACATTCCTGGCCTTGCTGTTATACAGCCCAATGGTCTTGATGTACTCGCTCAGGCCTTCGACCCCCAGTGCGTAGATGGCGTGGGGGGTGTTGGCGACCGGGAACAGGCGGGCAGTGGCCTTGTTGACGCCGACGTCGGTGGACTGTGCAGACAGTGTCACGGCCACGAGTAGTTCGAAAGGGGTGGTGTAAGCCAGCTCTGTCTTGGGGTCGGGATTGTCTTCGTGCAGCCTGCGAAAGATCTCCAGGCGTTTTGCGGCATTCATGGGGTCAACGCTTTCCTTGACGACGTGAGAGGGCGGGGCCCGGGCGTAGACGATTGTACAAGGCCAGCAGCATGCCGAGCAGTATCAGTGCGCCGGGAGCAAGACTGGCCAAGGGTATGCCCAGCCCCTCGGTCAGCCACTGACGGATAACGCCAAGCGACAGGCAGAGGCCCATCAGGCCGGTCATCTGCAGGCAAAGTTGACGCCAGCGGTCCTTGTCTACCAACAGGTGGTCCGTAACCAGGCACTGCAGGCAGATCAGCGCCGGGAAGTAACCCAGCGCCAGGGCAAGCGGCAACGCCCAGGCGCGCAATGCCATCTGCAGGCAACTGACAAGGGCCGCTAGCAGTAGCAGGCTTGCCAGCGTGTACAGCGCACCGCCAAGCCTTGAGCGCACAAGAGTCAGCAGGGCCTGGTGAAGCACCGTCAGCACCAGCATGCTGGTGCCGATGACGGCGGCTTGAGTGAGCGTGCGTGTGGCGCCGAGTACAGGCGCAAGGCCTGCCACCAAAAGCCAGAACCTAGTCATGGGCGAGCGTCCCGAGCAGAAGTGCACGATGCTGGTCGAAGTAGCGCAGGGCATCCTGCTGTGCCTCGATCACCGCACGCGAAGTGACCGTCGCGCCGGCCAGCTGGTCGAAATCACCTTGGTCGCGCTTGAGTGCCCAGCGATCCTCCAGGCGACGGTCGGCAAATTGCGCGAGCCAGTTCACTTGCGGGTCGCTGATGCGTCCTCCGAGCCCCGGGCTTTCCTGATGGTCGATCACTTGTGTGCCGATCAGTCGACCTTGCACGTTTATGGCAATGGTCAAACGGATTGGTGCGGCGTAACCCTGTACCTGGCTAACCAGGACGACGGCTACGGGGGTCGTGCCGCGGTCAGCACGGTAGGCGGCCATTATGCGGCTATGCGGCGGTTGTTCTGCAGGGAGTGGCACCGGGGTGCTCAGTGGCTGATTGTCATAGCTGTGGGGGGGCAGCACCGAGAGAAACCGGCGTGCGTAAAACTGTTGCTCGGCCTCGGCGATGGGGGCGCGGGTCCAGCGCTGCCAGGCCAACGTGCTCGCCAGTGCCAGGCTGCCCACTGCCAGCAGTATCAATGCGCTGCGCACGTGGCGCCTCATGGCCTCACCTGCCGGTACCGCAAGGCAAGGCGGTCCAGCGAGGGTACCGCAAGGTTCATCAGCAGGATGGCGAAAGCGGTACCATCGGGGTAACTGCCCCACGTCCTGATCAGGTAGATCAAAGCCCCTGCGCTCAGCCCGAACAGCAGCCTGGCAACGTCGGTCTTGGGGCCGGAAACAGGTTCCGTGGCAATGAAAAACGCTGCCAGCATGGTCGAGCCGCTGAGCAGGTGTAGCAGTGGTGAGCCGTTGGAGTCCGAGCCGGAGCCATTCCAGGCCAGCAGGCTGAACAGAAACAATCCTGCCAGCAAACCTGCAGGCGCATGCCAACTGAACACCTTGCGCTGCAACAGAAAAAGCCCACCCGACAGGAACGCCAGATTGACCCATTCGATGCCATGGCCGCCAACGTTGCCGAAGCCTGGGTGGCTGGCGAACAGCTCATCGATGGTCAGGCTACGGTTGTGCCTGAGGCCGTCGAGTGCGGTGGGCCCAGCCCACGCATCGATCTGCTCGCCATGGGCAAAGACCAACTGCAGACTATCGCTCAAGCCTGGCGCTTGTGCCGGCCAGTGGTTCATCTGCAATGGGAAGCTCAGCAGCACGAAGGCGTACCCAACCATCGCCGGGTTGAACACGTTACGGCCGGCCCCGCCGAAAGCTTGCTTGCCCAGGCCTATGGCAACCCCCGCTGCAATCACCGGCAACCACCACGGCGCCCCGGTGGGCAGGGCGAGGGCCAGGAGCACTGCAGTGACCAAGGCGCTACCATCGCTCAGTGCCGATGTGACCGGTTGGTTACGCAACGCCAGCGCTGCCGCCTCGCAGCAAACAGCGGTGATCGCGCACAGCCCCAGGCTCCAGAGCAGGCCCCACCCCAGTAGCCAGAACGAAGCCAGCAGGCCAGGCAGGCAGGCCAACAAGACCAGGCCCATGGCTTTGCGCAGGCGTGGGTCAGGTGGTGCCATGGTCGGGCTCATTGCGTGAATATGCCGTTGAGGCCAGAGAACGCCATACCCATCACACTGGCGCCAAGCAGGGCGATGGGTAGGCCGCGCAGTGCGCCTGGCACCTGTGCGTGTTCGCAGCGCTGACGGAGGTCGTCGAACAACGCCAGCGCCAGCCAGAAGCCAAGCCCCGCCAGAACCCCCCAGCTCAGCGTGGCCAGCCATTCGCCCTGTTCACCTATTGCCTGAAGTGTCATGCCCAGTGCCATGACATTCCCCAGTATCGGCCACATGAGGCTCTGCGTGGGCCACTGCGGGCGCAGCCTGGCAAGCGTCTGGGGGATGCCCCACGCGAGTAGCGCCTGCCAGGGCAGCAGCAGGAACATACGCAGCTCCTGCAGTTGCCAAGGCGCCACGATCCAGTGTTCAAGCAGTTGGCCGCCGGTGACTGCCAACATTATCGACAACGCGCAGGCCAGGCCGCACACATGTACGCGCAGCCGGGAGGCAGGCTGTCGGTGCAAAAGCAGGTGGCTGACCAGTGCGGCGCTGATCAGAATCAGGACATAGTCGTTCATGCAAATGACGATAGCCGTGAATCGCCTGCGCTGTCCGGCAATGCGCAAGGAGGATGAAAAAGCCCCGGCGGTGAGGCCGGGGCTGAGGGGGGTTACTTGATACGCTGGCCTGGCTTTGCGCCACTGTCAGGGCTGAGCAGGTAGATTTCATCACCGCCAGGGCCTGCTGCCATGACCATGCCTTCGGAGACGCCAAAGCGCATTTTCCGTGGCTTGAGGTTGGCAACCATCATGGTCAGGCGGCCTTCGAGCCTGGATGGATCAGGGTAGGCCGACTTGATACCCGAGAACACATTGCGGCGTTCGTCACCGATGTCCAGGGTCAGTTGCAGCAGCTTGTCGGCACCCGGCACCGCTTCGGCCTTGACGATCAGCGCCACGCGCAGGTCGACGGCAGCGAAGGTGTCGAATTCGATCTCTGCCGACAGCGGGTCCTTGGCCAGTTCGCCATTGCCGGCCGGTGCCTGCGCCTGGCCTTCGGCTGCCAGCAGGTCTTCCTTGCTGGCGGCAATCATGGCTTCGACCTTGGCAGGTTCTATGCGGCTCATCAGGGGCTTGAACGGGTTGAGCTTGTGGCTTTCCAGGCGCGACAGGTGGTCGCTCCAGGCCAGTGGCGCGACATTCAGGAATGCCTCGGCGTCGGCAGCCAGCACCGGTAGTACCGGCTTGAGGAAGATCACCAGTTGGCGGAACAGGTTGATGCCCTGGGCACAGATCGCCTGCACTTCGTCCTGCTTGCCTTCCTGCTTGGCCAGCGACCAGGGGGCTTTGTCGGCGATCCAGGCATTGGCACGGTCAGCCAGGGCCATGATCTCGCGCATGGCGCGGCCAAAGTCGCGGGCCTCGTAGGCTTCGGCGATGCCCGGGGCAGCAGCCAGGAATGCCTCGGTCAGCTCCGGGGCTGCGTCGCCGGCAACCATCACGCCGTCATTGCCTTTGTGGATGAAGCCTGCGCAGCGGCTGGCGATGTTGACCACTTTGCCGACCAGGTCTGAGTTGACCTTTTGCACGAAGTCCTCAAGGTTCAGGTCGAGGTCATCGACGCCGCGCCCCAGCTTGGCTGCGTAGTAGTAACGCAGGTATTCGGGCTGCAGGTGATCCAGGTAGGTGCGGGCCTTGATGAAGGTGCCGCGCGATTTCGACATCTTCGCGCCGTTGACGGTCAGGTAGCCGTGCACGTTGACCGCTGTCGGCTTGCGCAGGCCCGCGCCTTCGAGCATGGCTGGCCAGAACAGGGCATGGAAGTTGACGATGTCCTTGCCGATGAAATGGTACAGCTCGGCCTTGGAGTCTTTGTTCCAGAACGCATCGAAGTCCAACTCTGGGCGGCGCGCGCACAGGTTCTTGAAGCTGGCCATGTAGCCGATCGGCGCATCCAGCCAGACGTAGAAGTACTTGCCAGGCTCGCCCGGGATCTCGAAACCGAAGTACGGCGCATCACGCGAGATGTCCCACTCTTGCAGCCCGGAGTCCAGCCATTCGGCGAGCTTGTTGGCCACCGCATCCTGCAAGGTGCCGCTGCGGGTCCACTGCTGCAGCATGGCCTGGAAGTCCGGCAGCTTGAAGAAGAAATGCTGCGAGTCGCGCAGCACCGGGGTGGCACCGGAGATGGCCGACTTGGGGTTTTTCAGTTCGGTCGGCGCGTAGGTGGCGCCGCATTTTTCACAGTTGTCGCCGTACTGGTCGTCAGCCGCACACTTTGGGCAGGTGCCCTTGATGAAACGGTCGGCCAGGAACATGCCCTTTTCAGGGTCGAAGTACTGGGTGACCGAACGGGTGGCAATGTGACCGGCGTCGCGCAGGCGCGAGTAGATCAGGCTGGACAGCTCGCGGTTTTCTTCACTGTGGGTGGAGTGGAAGTTGTCGAAATCCACCAGGAAGTCGGCAAAATCGCTGCTGTGCTCGGCCTGTACATTGGCAATCAGTTGCTCCGGCGTGATGCCTTCCTTTTCGGCGCGCAGCATGATGGCCGAACCGTGGGCGTCATCGGCGCAGACGTAGATGCACTGGTTGCCGCGCATCTTCTGAAAGCGAACCCACATATCCGTCTGGATGTACTCGAGCATATGGCCAAGGTGGATGGACCCATTGGCATAGGGCAGGGCGCTGGTGACGAGAATCTGACGTGGCTCGGACATGGTGGCTCGGCTACTTATCTGGCTCGGGGTAAATTGAAGGTGATCGGCCACTATAAAGGGCTGGCGAATATATTTCACCCCATGGACGCAACGGCTGACGATTGACGGGTTAGGATAGGCGCCTGTTCGATCAATCGTATGCCAATGGGAGCCTCCATGAGTGCCGTCACCCGTGCCGCCGTCGAAGGCGTGCTTCGTCAGTACACCGACCCTTATCTGAACCAGGACCCGGTCAGCGCCGGCTGTGTGCGTGCCATCGACATCCAGGGCGGGCAGGTCGCTGTGCAGCTGCAACTGGGGTATGCCGCCGGCTTGTTCAAAAATGGCTGGGCGCAGGTGCTGCAGACCGCAATCGAGAACCTAGACGGTGTCAGCTCGGCCCAGGTAACGATCGACTGCGTGGTCGCCGCGCACAAGGCGCAGGCCCAGGTGCCGGCCATGGCCAACGTCAAGAACGTCATTGCCGTGGCTTCGGGCAAAGGGGGCGTCGGCAAATCGACCACAGCCGCCAACCTGGCGCTGGCCCTGGCTCGCGAAGGTGCGAGGGTAGGCATTCTCGATGCGGATATCTATGGCCCCAGCCAAGGGGTGATGTTCGGCATCGCCGAAGGTACCCGCCCGCAGATCCGCGAGCAGAAATGGTTTGTACCGATCAAGGCGCACGGCGTGGAGGTCATGTCGATGGCGTTCCTCACCGATGACAACACGCCGATGGTCTGGCGTGGCCCGATGGTTTCCGGCGCGTTGCTGCAGCTGGTGACCCAGACAGCCTGGGATGGCCTCGATTACCTGGTGATCGACATGCCCCCGGGAACCGGTGATATCCAGCTGACCCTGGCGCAGAAGGTGCCGGTGGCAGGTTCAGTGATCGTCACCACGCCGCAGGACCTGGCGCTGCTGGATGCCAAGAAAGGTGTGGAGATGTTCCGCAAGGTCAACATCCCGGTGCTTGGCGTGGTGGAGAACATGGCGGTGCACATCTGCTCGAACTGCGGCCATGCCGAACACTTGTTCGGTGAAGGTGGCGGCGAGAAGCTGGCCGCGCAGTATGGTGTCGAGCTATTGGCTTCGCTGCCCTTGTCGATGCTGATCCGTGAGCAGGCTGACAGCGGCAAGCCGACGGCGATTGCCGAGCCGGAAAGCCAGATCGCCATGGTCTACCAGGAGCTCGCCCGTCAGGTGGGTGCGCGGATCGTGCTGCAGGAAGCGGCAGCACCGGCGATGCCGAGCATTACCATCAGCGAGGATTGAATAAGCGGGGGAGCCTGCGCAGCCTGCATGTTGGCGATGATGCAGCTCCACGGGCGACATGGCCCGCCGCATGAAATGCCGGGGCCGCTTTGCGGCCCTTTACGACCGGTCCGGCGCCCCGGCAAGGCAGCCCTTGCAAACGGCCATAAAAAAACCCGCCAGAAGGCGGGTTTTTTTGAAAGCGAGGAAGCTAAATCGACTTAGGCGATTTGAACTTCTTCAGCCTGCATGCCTTTCTGGCCGCGGGTAGCGACGAAAGTAACAGCCTGGCCTTCTTTCAGGGTTTTGAAGCCGTCAGCTTGGATGGCTTTGAAGTGTACGAACAGATCGTCACCCGACTGAGGGGTGATGAAGCCGTAGCCTTTCTCGTCGTTGAACCACTTAACAGTACCGTTTTGACGGTTGGACATTTTTCTGTCTCCTTGGACAAAGTTGATAACGGTCAGGAAAAACCCTGCCCGGGACTGAGCGCAAAGAGAGCAGAAAATTCAGCGTTGGGCCGATCAGGATCGTGCATCAAACTAGAGATTCTCGGTGTCACGTGCAGCACAGTGGTGTCACCTTAACCCACTTTCCGCAACCTGCCAATCACCAAGATGGCCTTTGATGAAATTCAGATCGGCGGCGGGCGCCAAGCCCCATCTGACGCGGGATGTGGTATGGAACTTTAACCTGAGCGCCGGGACCGGTAATATGCGCTTCTCGTTTTTTCACCTCGCAACTCTCAGGACACCCCCGCCATGAGCATCAAATCGGACAAGTGGATTCGCCGCATGGCGCAGGAACACGGCATGATCGAACCGTTCGTCGAGCGCCAGGTGCGCGGCGAGCACGACAGCCGGGTGATCTCGTTCGGCGTCTCCAGCTACGGTTACGACGTGCGTTGCGCCGACGAATTCAAGGTGTTCACCAACATCAATTCGGCCACCGTCGACCCGAAAAACTTTGACGCCGGCAGCTTCGTCGACGTCAAGAGCGATGTCTGCATCATCCCGCCGAACTCCTTTGCCCTGGCCCGCACCGTCGAATACTTCCGCATTCCGCGCAACGTCCTGACCATCTGCCTGGGCAAGAGCACCTATGCCCGTTGCGGCATCATCGTCAACGTCACCCCGCTCGAGCCAGAGTGGGAAGGCCACGTGACGCTGGAGTTCTCCAACACCACCACCTTGCCGGCCAAGATCTACGCCAACGAAGGCGTGGCGCAGATGCTTTTCCTCGAATCCGATGAAGAATGCGAAGTGTCGTACAAAGACCGTGGTGGCAAGTATCAGGGCCAGCGCGGCGTCACCCTGCCACGCACCTGAGCCGACGAGCGCGGGGAATTAGTTTTCGCTCGGGTACTCCAAGCTAATGAACAGTGCCGCCATGCATGATGCGTGGCGGCCCTCGTCAGGAGTTGCCCATGAAACTCGATCCCGTAATCAGTGCGAAGCTGGCTGTGCTGCAGCCCAACCAGATCGGCTTGCTGGCATGGTCCCTGCTGGCCCATCCTGCCCCGATGCATCTGGGCGGCGTACCCGGTCAGCCCGACCCGGATACCCCGCAACCGGCCCAACCTGGCGATACGCCGCCCATGGAGCCGGGTGAGCCAACCCTGCCCGACGAACCTCCACCTGCGCCGGTGGCATGAACGCTCGATGAGATCAGACTTGCAGGGCCCAGACTTGATCTGTGCCCGCAAGGTAGATGCGACTCCCTAGGCCGGGCTCGACAGTCCATCCCCCGGTGAATTCACCGAACGCCGGTAGCAGGCTGACCTGCTGGTCCATCAGGAAGCAGGGCAGCCTGAGCCGCTGACGAGCGCGCCCGCGCAAGACGAATACCGGATGCACATGGCCGCACAGCACCGGGTGATCAGGGTGTGCGACCGGTTCGTGCTGGAGCGCGAACGGTGCCAGCAGCCAAGGGTCTTCCTCCACTTCAATGTCCAGCTGGGCTGGTGGATCGCCGGCATGGCGGTCATGGTTGCCGCGTACCAGCACGATGCGCAAACCGCCGTGCTGTTCTCTCCAGGCCTGTAACTGAGCCATCGTTGCAGGCGCGTGCGCCGTTCGGGCGTGCAGGAAATCGCCAAGAATGATCAATTGTTCGCACTCACAGGCTGCCAGCAGAGCGTCCAGGCGCTTGAGCGTGGTTTGGGTGGTACCGCGCGGCACGGGTTGATGCAGCGCGCGGTAACTGGCGGCTTTGCCGATATGCACGTCAGCGACCAGCAACGCTCGCCGGGCAGGCCAATAGAGCGCGCGGTCCGGCATCAACCACAGTGTTTGCCCGCAATGCTCGATGACCAGGTGCGTACTCATGCCTTCCTGCTCGCTGCTTGTTCAAGGTCCGCGACCATGCGCGCAATGCGATCGGCCAGTTTCTCTGTGGTCAGGGTCTCACGCATGCCTTCGACCAGTAACGTGAAAGCCAGTGGCCCGGGCCGTTGCAATTCACGCACATCCAGGCGCAGCTTGCTCATCCTGGCCAATTGACCTTGCAAGCGTTCGATCTCCAGTTCCTCACGCAGCACCTCATCCCGCGCCTGGCCAAGCAGCAGGTTATCGGCGTCATGCTTGCGAAACACCTCGTAGAACAGCCCGCTGGAAGCCTGGATCTGCCGGGTGCTTTTCTGCGCGCCTGGGTATCCGCCGAACACCAGCCCGGAGATCTGGGCGATTTCGCGAAAACGCCGCAAGGCCATTTCACTGGCGTTCAGGCTAGCCAGTACATCGTCCAGCAAGTGCTCGGTGGACATCGCTGCGGGCAGGTGGCCTGCCCAGTCCACAGGGGCCGGGCTAAGCAGTTCGAAGCCGTAGTCGCTGACGGCAATGGATACCGATAGCGGTTGGTTGCGGCTGACTCGCCAGGCAATCAGGTTGGCCAGACCAAGGTTGGCCATGCGGCCGGCAAACGGGTAGACAAACAGGTGCGAGCCTTGGCGTGTGGCAAGGGTTTCGGCCAGCAGCGTCTGCGTGGTAGGCAAGGCCGACCACTGGCCTTGGAGTGCGAGCAAGGGCCGCACCGTGCGCATTTCTGGATCATCGAAATGGCCGCGGGCTGCGGCGTCGAGTTTCTCCACCAGGGCATCGGCCAGTTCGCTGGACAGCGGCATGCGCCCGCCATTCCAGCGGGCTACGGCGGCTTTACGGGCGGTGCTGCGGCGTACATAAGCGGTCATGTTCTCCACCCTCACAAGCTCGAGTATCCGCCCGGCGAACACCAGGGTATCGCCTGGACGCAGGCGGGCGATGAAGGCTTCCTCGACACTGCCCAGATGCTTTCCGCCGCCGCCTTTGCTCCAATACTTGAGCTGCAGGCTGGCGTCGCTGACGATGGTGCCGATGCCCATGCGGTGGCGCCGCGCCAGGCGCTCGCTGACGACCCGCCATACGCCATCGCTGTGGGCCTCGACGCGCTGGTAATCGGGGTAGGCACTGAGCGAGCTGCCGCCGTGGCAGACGAAGTCCAGTGCCCACTGCCACTGGCTGTCGCGCAGATCGCAAAAAGCCCAGGTGCTACGTACCTCGGCGAGTAGCTCAGCGGGGCGAAAGCCGCAGCCCAACGCCATGCTGACCAGGTGCTGAACCAGTACATCCATGCACAGGCGCGGGGAGCGACGGGCCTCGATATGGCCCGCCGCAAGTGCACTGCGAGCGGCTGCGGCCTCGACCAGCTCCAGGCTGTGAGTCGGCACCAGGGTGACCCGCGACTGGCGCCCCGGGGCGTGCCCGGAGCGCCCGGCCCGTTGCATCAGGCGGGCGACGCCTTTGGCCGAGCCAATTTGCAACACCCGTTCCACGGGCAGAAAGTCCACACCCAGGTCCAGGCTGGAGGTACAGATCACTGCCTTGAGCGTGCCCTGCTTGAGGCTCAGTTCCACCCAGTCGCGGGTAGCGCGGGCCAGCGAGGCGTGGTGCAGGGCAATTTGCCCGGCCCAGTCGGGACGGGCGTCAAGCAGGGCCTGGTACCACAGTTCGGCTTGGGCACGGGTGTTGGTGAAAACCAGGCTGCTGGCGCTGCTGTCGAGCTCCCGGGCAACCTGAGCGAGCATCTTCAGGCCCATGTGCCCGGCCCAGGGAAAGCGTTCGATGGCCTCGGGCAGGAGTGTGTCGACGACCAGGCGCTTGTCCTGGCGGCCCTTTATCAGCTGGCCACCCTTTGGCACCAGTACCTCGAGCGCATGCGGCAGGTTGCCCAGGGTGGCAGACAGCCCCCAGGTCACCAGTTGCGGATGCCAGCGACGCAAGCGTGCCAGGGCCAATTGCAGCTGTACGCCGCGTTTGTTCCCGAGCAGTTCGTGCCATTCATCCACCACCACCATGCGCAGGCTGGCGAAATCATCGCAGGCATTCGCACGCGTCAATAGCAGGGTCAGGCTCTCGGGTGTGGTGATCAATGTACTCGGCAGGCGTCGGGCCTGGCGGGCGCGCTCGGCGCTGCCAGTGTCGCCGCTGCGCACGCCGACACTCCAGTTCAGGCCAAGGTCGTCCAGCGGCGCTTGCAATGCGCGTGCGGTATCGGCCGCCAGCGCGCGCATCGGGGTAATCCACACGACCTGCAATGGCGCCGGCTGACGCCCTGCGCGCGGCTTGGCGAAGGTGCGCAGTGCCGCCAGCCAGAGGGCGTAGGTCTTGCCGGCGCCGGTACTGGCATGCAGCAGCCCCGACTCGCCACGGCCGACTGCGGCCCAGGCTTGGCGCTGGAAGGCGAAGGGCTTCCAGCCGCGCATGCGAAACCAGGCATTGGCAATGTCGGGAGGGCTTGGCATGGGGCCGTCGGGTCCTTCGAAGGTTGTGCTTCTACTGACCACCGGCCCGGCGGTTTGGTTTTACCGGGTCAGTTGGCCAGCAGGTAGCCGCTGCGACACACCTGTTCACCGGCGACATGTGCGATGACCATGCCCGTCGTGGCCATGCGCCGAACGCTGCGGGCATACAGCAGGCCAGGCTGGCGGTTGTGCACGGCAGTCACCCGGTCGCTGAGCGGGTCGATGACTTCAGCGACCAGTTGCCCGGCTTCCAGATACTGACCGGGGCGGGCGTGATACACCAGCAGCCCGCCCAGCGGGGCCGATATCGGCTCGACGGCGGCCAACGGGGTCGCAGCCCGGGGCAGGGGTGGCAAGGGCACTGCAGGGCCTTCGATGACTCCGGCGTGAATCAGGTAATCGAGGATCGCCTGGCAGTCATGGCTGGCCAGGTCATGGCTGACATCGGCCTGGCCGCGCAACTCGACAGTTACCGACACGCTACCCAAAGGGATCGGGAAACGCTTGCCGAAGCGTTGCTGCAACTGCCACCAGACCAGGCTGAAGCATTCGTCGAACGACTGCCCGCCGGAGTCGGTGGCCAGCAAACTGGCCTGCGCACCCAGGTAGCGAGCCAGCGGCTCGACCTGAGGCCAGGCTTCCGGGGTGGTGTAGAGGTGTTCTACCGCCTCGAAGTCGCAGTGCAGGTCCAGGACCAGGTCGGCATCGCAGGCCAGCCGCTGCAGGGTCAGGCGCTGGGACTGCAGGGGGGTGTGTGCCGGGTGTGCATCCAGGCCACGGCGCAGATACTCACGAATCAAGGCAAGGTTGTGGTCGGCGTCCTGGGTCAGATGGCCCTCCACCTGGTCGCCAATGCTGTCGGAAAGGTCGACGAAGTTGCGGTTGAAGTTCTCGCCGCTCTGTAATTCGAAACGACCCAGTGGTGCGTCCAGCATCACTTGCTCCAGGCCTACCGGGTTGGCCACCGGCACCAGGACGATTTCGCGGCGCAGGCGCCCTTGCTGCTCCAGTTCGGCCAGGCGACGCTTGAGGTGCCAGGCGACCAGCATGCCGGGCAACTCATCGGCATGCAGCGAGGCCTGTATGTACACCTTGGCGCCACCGCGCGGGCCGAAGTGGAAGCTGTGGAGTTGGCGAATGATGCCCGGTACGGGCGAGAGCAGGTCGTGTGTCGAATGGTGCATGGTGGTCCTGGCTGCGTGGCGAAAACGGTCTGCGACACGGGTCGGCACAAAGATAGAAGCATAATTTTAGCCAGTATGCTTCACCGTGCTGCCTTCTTCAGGCCAGCAGTGCCTGCAGGGTCGCCAGGTCATCGGCCTCCTCCACAGGTTTATCCAGGCGCCAGCGCAGCATGCGCGGAAAGCGCACGGCTATACCGCTCTTGTGCCGTTTTGACAGGGCGATGCCCTCGAACCCCAGTTCGAACACCAGGGTTGGCTTGACGCTGCGCACCGGTCCGAAGGTCTCTACCGTGGTCTTGCGAATGATTGCATCGACCTTGCGCATTTCTTCATCGCTCAGGCCCGAGTAGGCTTTGGCAAAAGGTACCAAGGCACGCTCGGGGTCGCCGGGTGGCCCGCTCCAGACCGCGAAGGTGTAGTCACTGTACAGGCTGGCACGCCGGCCGTGGCCGCGCTGGGCATAGATCAGCACGGCATCTACGCTGAACGGGTCGATCTTCCACTTCCACCACACCCCCATGTCCTTGGTCCGGCCCACCCCGTACAACGCATCGCGCTGTTTGAGCATCAGGCCCTCGACGCCCAGGCTGCGCGATCGTTCGCGCTGGATGGCAAGCGCGTGCCAAGTCTGCCCTTCGAGCAGAGGCGAAAGCAGTACCGGGGCCAAGGGATAGCTTTCCACGACACGCTGCAATTGCTGGCGGCGCTCATATTGGGGGCGGCTACGCCAGTCCTCGCCTTGCCATTCCAGCAAATCGTACGCCTGCAATACCACCGGCGCATCGGCCAGCAGCTTCTTGCCCAGCGTCTTGCGGCCAATGCGCTGCTGCAGTAGTGCGAAAGGTTGCACGGCCAGTGCCTGGTCGTTGCCCGAATCAGGCTTCCAGACCAGGATCTCACCGTCGAGCACGACGCCGTCGGGAAGGCTCTGCGCCAGGCTGTGCAGCTCCGGGAAGCGGTCGGTGACCAGTTCTTCGCCGCGTGACCACACCCACACCTGGCCATCGCGCTTGACCACTTGTGCGCGGATGCCATCCCACTTCCACTCGATCTGCCAGGCGCTGGGCGGGCCGAGCAGGGCGTCGAACTGTTCGATGGGGGCCTGCAGGGCATGCGCCAGGAAGAACGGGTATGGTTGGCCACCACGTTGGCTATGTTCGTCGGCCGATTCAGCGGCGATCAGCTTGTGGTAACTGTTGGCTGTCGGGCGATGGCTGATGTCGGTATAGCCCACCAGGCGCTGAGCTATGCGTTTGGCATCCAGCCCCGCCAGCTGCGCCAGTGCCCGGGTGACCAGCAGCTTGGACACGCCCACGCGAAAGCTGCCAGTGATCAGCTTCAGGCACAGCATCAGGCTGGGGCGATCCAACTGTGCCCACAGTGGCGGCAGGCGCTGCTGGACCTCTTCGGCGGGCAGCCCACGCAGTGGCAGCAGATGGGCTTCGACCCAATGGGCCAGCCCGCTCTCGCTACCTTGCTGGTTTTCAGGCAGCAACAAAGAGATGGTTTCCGCCAGGTCGCCCACGGCCTGATAGCTTTCTTCGAACAACCAGCCCGGCAGCCCGGCCAATGCCGTTGCCAGCTCGCGCAGCACCCGGGTGGGCACCAACTGCCGTGGCCGGCCACCGGACAGAAAATAGACAGCCCAGGCGGCGTCCTCGGCGGGGGCTGCGGCAAAGTAGTCGCGCAACGCTTGCAGTTTGGCATTGCTGGAGGTGGTGGCATCCAGGCGCAGGTAGAGCTGGGCAAAGGCCTTCATGCCTCAGCTTCCATTGCTGGAGCGTCGTCCTCGTCACCGTACTCGGTAACGAACGCTCGGGCATCGAGGCCACGTTCGCTGAGGTAGCGTACCAGCACGTTGACCGAGCCGTGGGTGACCATAACCCGCTCGGCGCCGGTCTGTTCGATGGCCCATAGCAGCCCAGGCCAGTCTGCGTGGTCGGAGAGTACGAAACCGCGGTCTACGCCGCGCCGGCGTCGCGTGCCGCGCAGCAGCATCCAGCCACTGGCGAAGGCATCGCTGTAATCACCGAAGCGACGCATCCAACTGCTGCCGGCGGCAGAGGGGGGCGCCAACACGATGGCCTGGCGCATGAGCGGGTCATTACGGGGAATATCACCGGCATAAAGGGTTTGTGGCAGGTGTACACCGCCCTCTCGGTATACCTGGTTCAGCGGCTCTACTGCGCCATGTACCAGGATCGGCCCGATGCTCGGATCCAGGCCATGGAGGATTCGTTGAGCCTTGCCGAACGCATAGCAGAACAGCACGCTGGCCTTGCCCTGCTCGCGATTGGCCCGCCACCATTCATTCACCCCCGCTAATACCTGTGCCTGGCTGGGCCAGCGGTAGATGGGCAGGCCGAAGGTCGACTCGGTGATGAATGTGTGACAGCGCACCGGCTCGAACGGAGCACAGGTGCCATCCGGCTCGACTTTGTAGTCCCCGGAGGCAACCCAGACTTCGCCGTCATGTTCCAGGCGCACCTGTGCCGAGCCCAGTACGTGCCCGGCCGGGTGCAGGCTCAGGGTGACGCCGTGGTGGCGGATACGCTCGCCGTAGGGCAGGGCCAGTAGGTCGATATCCTGGCCCAGGCGGCTGCGCAGTATGCCGGCCCCTGGGGCTGCGGTCAGGTAATGAGTGTTGCCACGACGGGCATGATCGCCATGGCCGTGGGTGATGATGGCGCGCTCCACGGGCCGCCAAGGGTCGATGTAAAAATCACCGGGCGGGCAGTAAAGGCCTTCGGGGCGGGCGATGACGAGGTCCATGGCGATGCCTGGCAAGAGGGCTTACAGGCTCAGAGCATCAGCGGGGCGTGGAAGTTCGCGTGGTGTTGGCAGCCAGCCCTGCACGTCAGGGCTGGCTGCGGGCTATTCAGCGCAGGGCCATTTTCCAGGCCGCGCCTTTGGTCTGCGCCACGCTGATTTTTTCGGCGTAGGCGATGTTCTTGATGAAGCCGCCATGCACCAGCCGTGGGGAGGTATGGAAGTAGTCCCAGGTGGTGGTGCCGTCATGGCTCTGCAGGTCTTGACTGTCGTAAGGGATTTCGAGGGTGACTGGCGACGCGGTTGCTGGCGTCGAGAAATCGCCGTCGATCATGCTGTAGCCTGCCTTGTCGTTACCGGCCCACAGCTGAATGTCAATGGTGCTGCCCTCCGGTACGGCCAGCGATGCAGGCCAGGACACTTCGATCGTGAGGGTTTCTTTGCTCATGCTGAACATCCTTTTTTGATGGGTTGACCGCACTCGCTGTCTGAACGAGCGCGGCAAGAAAGGATGCTAAGCACCGAGGCTTGAGGGATACAGATGGAAACGCTGGGCCTATCGGCCTGGCACCAGGGTCAGCCGCTGGTTGCCATAGGCCCGGGCAAAATGCTGCGGCTGTATTGGCAGGCTCATGAACCGGCCCTTGAACCAGGCATCGAGCCCATCGCTGAAATGGGCACTGGCCGGGTTACCGGATTGTCCGGTGCTGGTCAGTACCTGTAGTGGTTCTGCCTGGCCAAAGTCGACGATCATGCGTGCCGAGGCCGGCAGGCGGGTGTCGAAATCGCTGCCCCACGCATAAGGCGTCAGGGCCAGGGTGCTGAAGTCACCGCCAGCCGCCTGTGGCGATCGGCTGAGCGCATCGCCCAGGCCGTGGTAAGCAGGGGCAGGCCAGCGATATTGGTGCAATTTGCCCCATTGCCAGGCGCGGCGGTCGGCACCCAGCTGGGCTGTACCTGCATCCACGGCAGCGGCCAGGCTGCGGGCCAGGATGGCCGGTTTGTCTTCCTTCTGCGCCGTGGTGCGATCATCCCAGAACGGGCTGTCTTCGCGGCCAAGCAGGTGGTCGGCCTGGGCCGAGTAGGACAGGCGCGCATTGCTGACGAACGCCTGCCAGGCAGTGCCGGATTGCGGGCCGAGGTCGTCGAGGAAGGTCTGGAGCGCCACTTCCTGTAGGAACAGCTCATACAGCGCGGCATCCGCTGATACCGGGCTCAGGCGACCATCGAACGCCTTGAGGCGGGCCAGCGCGTCGCGGGCCTTGTCGCGCTGGGCGGCTGGCAGAGCGTCGATCGCTTGCTTGAGCGGTTGGGCCATGCCAGGGGCGTCGAACATCTGCTTGAGCTTGTCGGCCAGCAGCGTCTGCTGGTCGTTTTGCAGGGCCATCAGGCTGCGGCTGTCGTGACGGCCATTGCCGGCCAGCTGGCCCAGGCGCTCGGCGCGTTCGGGGTAATACCAGGTGTTGGACAGCTGCATGCCGTAGCCGCGTGGCAAGCTGCGCTGGTTGGCATGGGCGATCCAGCCGGCCGGCGGGTCCTGGTCGTAGGGGTGCAGCATCGGGTCGGCGTAACCGTCCCAGTCGTAGCGACCCTCCCAGCCCGGAGATGGCAGCAGGCCCTGGCCCTCACGGCGGTTCGGGTAGCGGCCGCTGACTTGCCAGCCAATGTGCTCAGGTTCGGCAAACACGAAGTTGAGTGCGGCAGCCGCCACCTCGCGGGTGCTGTCAAACGCGCGTTCCACGGTTTGCGCTCGGGTCAGGTCGAACAGCGCATCCAGGCTGCGATCACCCTTGGGCTGCGGCAAGTTAAGGGCCAGCCCAAGGCTGGGGCTGCCGGTCTGGGCGAGCAGGGTACCGTGGCGGGTGTCGTACATCACTTCGCGCAGCGGGCGTTGGCCACGGACGAAGAAGGTTTCGCTGCGTGCGCGAGCGGGCAACCACTTGCCGTCGGCCAGGTAGCTGACCTGGCTGCCCTGATGGCGCAGCCGTTCCAGGTACAGGTCCTGGTTGTCGGCCATCACCGCGCTGCTGCTCCAGGCCAGCTTGCCGTTGTAGCCGGCCAGGACGATGGGCAGGCCCGGCAACGACAGGCCTGCAACCTGGTACTTGCCGGTGTGGATCTGCACCGGGCTCAGGGCCCAGGCTGCGCGGCTGTCGCTTGCCAACAGGCTTTTTCCGCTGCGGCTGCGTTGCGGGCCCAGGGCCAGGTTGGCCGAGCCCGGGCTGCCGAGCAGGTTCAGGTCGGCGAGCTTCTGGCTGGCGGCTGCCAGCGCAGCCAGGCCCGGTAGTTGGCTGCTCAGGTTCAGACCCTTCAGCTTGTCTGCCTCAGCTTCAGCCAGGGGTTCGTCTGGCGCGCCAGGCAGCAGCCAAGGCAGCTTATCGCTGCCGACCTTTTGCGCCAGGGTCAGGGCGCTGAGTTCTTCCTGCAGGTTCACCGACTGGCTGAAGGCATACAGGCTGAAGATCAGCGCCGAATCCTCGGGCTTCCAGTATTCCGGGCGGTAGCCGCTGCTGGCGAGGTTGGCCGGCAGTTTGTCGCGGTAGCGGAACAGGTAGGCATTGACCCCGCGGGCGTAGACTTCGAAGAAGCGCTTGAGCCGGGGCGAAGCATCGGCGTACAGCTGGGTGGCGTTGTGCTTGAGGTTGGCAGCGCGCATCAGGCGGTCGATGTCCAGCGCCTCGCTTCCGGCCAGTTCCGCCAGGCGGCCTTGGGCCAGCAGGCGCATGGCGAGCATTTGCCCGATACGGTCGCCGGCGTGGACGTAGCCGAGGCTGAACAGTGCATCATGGAAGCTGCTGCTTTCGATCAGCGGTGCGCCCATGGCGTTGCGGCGCACCGAAACATTCTGCGCCAGGCCTTTGAGCGGCTGCACGCCGGTGGTCGGTGGCACACTGTCCTGATAGCCGCCCATCTGGCAACCGGCAAGCCCGAGCATGCCGAGCAGCGTGGCAGCGGTGGCGAACCGTGGGCGGAAGGGAGGAAGGACGGGGGCGGCCATGACAAGGGCTCCTGCAAGGCGTGGCGGGGTTCGAATGGCGCTAAGGTAGTGAGCGCGCAGGCGCCGTGCAAGGTGCGGTGAAGCTTTATTTACCAGCGGTCGGTAGCTTCAAGCTGCATGAGGTGCGGGCCTGCATTTTCCTGCAACTTGAAGCTTGCCGCTTTAAGGCTTGATCAGGCCCCGTGGCACTTCTTGAATTTCTTTTCGCTGCCGCACGGGCACGGGTCGTTGCGGCCGACGTCCTTCAATGCATTGCGAACCGGCTCCTGATGGCCGTGATTGCAATGCGGGCCGTGCACATGGCCGTGGTCGTGATCGTGGTGATGATCGTGTCCGTGGTTGCAGTCGGGGCCATGAACATGGGGTTGTTGGGTCATTGCAGGGTTACTCCGGTAAGAAATCACCGGGGATTATCTCACCACTGCGCGATAAGTGCAGGTCCCGGTGGATGATCAGCCCGGTCTCGAGTTCGCCTTGCAAGCGGTAGTGCAGCGGCTGCTCGCTCTTGAGCAGTTTGGCCAACGGCTTGAGCTGGCGCCACAGATTGGTCCGCGCAGTGATCTTGAAGGTGCGCCGGGCATGCCCGCCGACACTGCGCCAGACACTGGCCTGATCCTCTACCAGCATCAGGTCGTTGAGCCAGACCGAATAAGCCAGGTTACGAATGAACAGGCGGCTGTCATTGGGGTTGTCGACACGCAGGTGCAAGACGAACTCCTGCTCCAGCAAGCGCGCCTTGACTGTTTCGACCCTGACCAGGTGCACCTGCGGGTCGCGCCAGTCATCGTCACCCCATATCGCGCAACCCGCCGGCAACGTCAGCAGAGCGCTGAGCAGGAACAGGCGGGCCAGGGCGATCACGCTCAGTTACCGACGTAGCCGGCGCAGCATTTCTTGAATTTCTGCCCGCTGTTGCAGGGGCAGGGGTCATTGCGGCCAGCCTTGAGCTCAACGGTCGGGTCGATGAAGTACCAGCGCCCGTCATGCTGCACGAAGGCGGAGCGCTCGCGGTGCTGGTGATCACCCTCCAGATCGTGCCAGCGCGCCGTGAACGTGACAAAGGCATGCTCAGGCTGGCCTCCGAGCACCTCGGCGTTCTCCACCTCCAGGCCAAGCCAGGTGCTCTGGGCGCTCCAGGCCGCAATCGCGTTGCGATCCAGACCCGTCTGCTGGGCTGGCAAGGTGGTGCCTACCAGGTAATCGATCAGGCCGAGCACGTAGGCGCTGTAGCGCGAGCGCATCAGTGCCTGGGCATCCGGTGCCGGGGTGCCGGCGTGGTAGTGCCCGCAGCAGGCGTCCAGCAGGTTACCGCTGCCACAGGGGCAAACCGAGACACTCATTGATCACCACCAGTACTTGCCGAAGTTTTCAGGGTTGGCCCAGAACCTGGCGTTGAGCCAGTCGGGGACCTGCTTGTAGTCATGTAGATCATAGGTGAACAGGCTCAAGACCTGCTCGTCGCGTCGGAATTTCTCGCTGGCCGACAGGGCCAGGGCAAAAAAATCGGTCTCCTGCCAGCCACAGGCGTGCAGGTCGGCCAGCACGGCGACACGGCTGGCGTTGAGGTTGCGGATGCCACCCAGCAGTTCCAGGCCAGCGCGTTTGGGCAAATGTTCCAGGCAGTCCACCAGCAATGCCAGGTCGAAGCGTTGTGCGGCAACATGCGCTGCAAGCGCGCCTGGCTGGCACGTCTCGATCGTCACCTGCGGATGTGCCTGGGCAAACGCCTCCAGGGCAGGAAAACGCGTGCCTACCAGCAGCAGACGTTGCGGGGTGAAGCGCTCCAGCAGGGCCGCCAGGGCCTGCTGGGGTGTGCGTTGGGAAAAACCGTCGGTCATTGCCAATCCTCGTTCAGGTCTTCCAAGACTAACGGGCTGTCGGCCGTGGGCAAAGCACCGTATGACCCTGTCGTGGCTTATTGCTGGCAGGGATGAGATGCGCGGTCTTTACTCCCATGGATCGGCCTTATGCCGATTCCCCCTAGGAGAAGCTACGAAATGAGCATAGTACGCACAGCGATACCCCTGGTACTGCTCACCAGTGTGTTGACTGGTTGTGCAGGTTTGCAAAAAACCGACTGGCCGAAGTGTGCTGCCGTCGGGGGTGTGGGCGGCGCTGCCCTGGGCGCCATCGAAAGCTCCAGCTGGGCTGGCTGGGGTGCGTTGCTGGGCGGTGGCCTGGCAGCTGGCTACTGCTGGGCCAACGGCGATGGTGACGAGGATGGCGATGGTGTGCCGGACAGCCGTGACAAATGCCCAGGCACTGCGCGTGGTGTTCAGGTCGACGCCAATGGCTGCCCGCCAGAGCCGGCGCCTGTGGTCGAGGAAGTCGTGGTGCAGAAGGAGGAAGTCATCGTCATCCGTGACGTGCACTTCGAGTTCGACTCTGCGCGCCTGACGGCGGCCGACAAGGAACGCCTGAACACCATTTCCACACGCCTGAAGCAGGAAGCGCCGAGCGCTCGTCTGAGCGTCACCGGCCACACCGACAGCGTGGGCTCCGACAGTTACAACCAGAACCTGTCCGAGCGCCGTGCCCACTCGGTGACCGATTACCTGGTCGAGAGTGGTGTGCCACGCGCCAGCTTCGTGTCGGTGGTCGGTGCCGGCGAAACCCAGCCTGTAGCGGACAACGCCACAGCCGATGGGCGTTCGATGAACCGTCGCACCGAGATCAAGATCGAGCGCTGACGGCGTGCGCCCGCGCCTTGAGAAGTGGCGCGGGCGCGTCTTTACTCCTGTAGGCCGGTTGCGGCCAACGACACAGGAGCATTCATCATGAGTGTCATGTCAAAGGCGGCGCTGCCGTTGCTGGTGGTTTCCAGTCTGCTGGCAGGCTGCGCCACCCACAGTGACGGCAGTGCGCCCCTCAATCAACGGACCTGGCCCATCTGCAGCCTGCTCGGTGGGCTGGCCGGCGGTGGCCTGGGCGCTATCGAAAGCTCGAGCTGGGCTGCAGGCGCTGGCGCCCTGGGTGCGATCGCCGGCGGCCTGATCTGTTACGCCCAGGATGGGGACGAAGATGAGGATGGCGTCTTCGATCGCCGTGACCGTTGCCCTGACACGCCTGCCGGCACGGCGGTCGACCACATGGGCTGCCCGCTGCCGCAGTATCCGCCCAGCCAACCTGCACCTGAGCCCCAGCCAGAGGTGATCTCCCTCGACGATCAGGGCCAGGTGATGTTCGCATTCGACTCTGCCGACTTGACGGTGGGCAGCCAGCAACGGCTGCAAAGCCTGTTGCCCAGGCTCAGCGAGTTGGGTGTATCGCGGATCAAGGTGGTTGGCCATACCGACAATGTCGGGTCTGACAGTTACAACCAGGCACTCTCTGAGCGGCGCGGGGCCAGCGTCGCACAGTATTTGATCAGTCAGGGCCTGGCACCGCAGAAGGTAACGAGCGAAGGGCGCGGGGCTAGCGAGCCGGTGGCAGAAAACGACACCGAACAAGGCCGTGCGCAAAACCGGCGGGTGGACCTGCACCTGAACTGAGCAGCGATGGGAGCGGCAGATGAAATTCATTCTGGGCGTGGGTAAAACCCTGACCATCGCTTTCTGGGGCGTGGTGCTGTTCAACCAGATGCTGCCACAGCCGCTGCCGTTCAATCTGTTGATCAATGCCGCAGGCATCGCCTTGCTGGGGCTGCACGTTCTGGAAGTGCTGTTCTTCAACGGCAGCTTGCGTGGGCGCAGCCACCGCTGGTTCGATCGTTTGCAGATACTGCTGACGGGCATTTTCCACGTGATGTCCATACCGCGGCAGGCAGAGCTGACGCGCCGTGGCTGACCACGGCGCTGCCTCGCTATGTCGGTAGCCGCGAACTGGCCACCGCCACCACCGCCAGCCCCAGCAGGAGGTTGGCCCCGACCATGCGCCGGATCCGGCCCAGTGCCGCAGCACCTGCGGCCCAGTCTTCGGCCTGCACGGCAGCCTTCAGCTCAGGCAGCAACAGCGCCTGGATACGCATGAACAGCGCGAACATGGCGATCCCGCCCCCCATCATCACCTGTACATACCGGGGGGCTGTCTCGAAACCGTTGAAGCGCATGTGCAACATGCCGATACCACTTATCGCCAGAATGGCTACCGCCAGCCAGACCCATCTGAAGAAACGTCGGAAAACTTCCACCCAGAGCCGAAGCCGGGCTGGCCCCTCAAGGGCTGCAACCGTTGCCGGGCGCAGCACCAGCCAGGCGAAGAACATGCCGCCGACCCACACAAGGGCGGCCAGGACATGCAGTGTGTAGGGGAGGGCAAAGGCAAGCATCCGGATCTCCATGCGGCACAATGGGCAATAGCGGGGTATGATAGCCGCCCCATGCGAAACACTGAAAATATATCCAGCCCTTCGGGCGCCTGCAGACCATGATCAGCAACGAACTCAAAGCCACCATCCAGGGCGCCTACTCGCGTTTTCTCGAAGCCAAGAGCCTCAAGCCGCGTTATGGCCAGCGCCTGATGATCGCCGAAGTGGCCAAGGTACTCGGCGACATCGCCTGCGACGACGAAGGCCGCCGCGCGGGCGAGCCTGCCGTGGTCGCGGTCGAGGCGGGTACCGGTACCGGCAAGACGGTCGCCTATAGCCTGGCCGCAATCCCGGCCGCCAAGGCGGCTGGCAAGCGCCTGGTGATCGCCACCGCGACCGTGGCCCTGCAGGAGCAGATCGTCTTCAAGGACCTGCCCGACCTCATGCGTAGCAGCGGCCTGAACTTCAGCTTCGCCCTGGCCAAGGGCCGCGGCCGCTACCTGTGCCTGTCCAAGCTCGACATCCTGCTGCAGGAGGGCCATGCGCAATCGGCCACTGCCCAGTTGTTCGAGGAAGAGGGCTTTCACATCGAGGTCGACGAGCGCAGCCAGAAGCTGTTCAACAGCATGATCGAGAAGCTCGCCGGCAATCGTTGGGACGGCGACCGTGACAGCTGGCCCGAGGCCCTGGAAGACCAGGACTGGGCGCGGCTGACTACCGACCACAGCCAATGTACCGGCCGTCACTGCCCGAACTTCCAGCAGTGCGTGTTCTACAAGGCCCGCGAAGGCATGGGCAAGGTCGATGTGATCGTCACCAACCACGACATGGTCCTGGCCGACCTGGCCCTGGGTGGCGGCGCGGTGCTGCCTGACCCGCGTGACACGATGTACGTGTTCGACGAAGGCCACCACCTGCCCGACAAGGCCATCGGCCACTTCGCCCACTTTTCCCGTTTGCGCTCCACTGCCGACTGGCTGGAGCAGACCGCCAAGAACCTGACCAAGCTGTTGGCCCAGCAC
Organism: Pseudomonas sp. M2; assembly: GCF_015751845.1. Lineage (NCBI taxonomy): Bacteria > Pseudomonadati > Pseudomonadota > Gammaproteobacteria > Pseudomonadales > Pseudomonadaceae > Pseudomonas > Pseudomonas sp. M2. The sequence goes on along the minus strand of NZ_JADOUD010000001.1, from coordinate 1,184,390 downwards.
CCGTTGCCGGGCGATCTGGGCAAGCTGATCGAGCAGGTGCCGGAGCTGGCGCGGGAAATCCGCACCCAGCAACAGTTCATGTTCACCTTGTGCGAGCAAGTCGCCGACTTCCGTCCCAGCGAGGACGTGGAGGGGCGTGAGCGCCCGCGCTATCGCTTCGAAGGCGGCGTGGTACCCGAGCAGATCCGCGACGTCGGAATCGAGCTGAAAAAGGGCTTCGCCCGCCTCAACGACCTGTTCACCCGCCTGGCCGACCTGCTCAAGGAAGGCATGGACGGCGAGGTCAACATCGGTATCGCCAGCCATCAGGCCGAAGAGTGGTACCCCTTGTTCGGCAGCCTGGTCACCCGCGCCCAAGGCAACTGGGAGCTGTGGACCGCCTTCACTGCCGAGGACCCGCAAGACAGCCCGCCCATGGCCCGCTGGTTGACCCTGGCCGAAAGCGGCGCGCTGTTCGACATCGAGGTCAACGCCAGCCCCATTCTGGCAGCCGAAATGCTGCGGCGCAGCCTGTGGAGCGTGGCCCATGGCGCGCTGGTAACCTCGGCGACGCTGACCGCGCTGGGCAAGTTCGACCGTTTCCGCATGCGCTCGGGCCTGCCGCGCGATGCGATGACCTGCGTGGTGCCCAGCCCGTTCGTGCATGGCGATGCCGGCCTGCTGCGGGTGCCCGACCTCAAGGCCGACCCGCGCGATGCTGCGGCGCATACCGCTGCGATCATCCGCGAGCTGCCGAACATCGTCGAGGACGCCCGCGGTGCGCTGGTACTGTTCTCCTCGCGCAAACAGATGCAGGAAGTCTTCGACGGCCTGGACCGCGACTGGCGCAAGCTGGTGCTGATTCAGGGCAACCTGTCCAAGCAGGAAACCCTGAACAAGCACAAGGCGCGGGTCGATGATGGCCAGCACAGTGTGCTGTTCGGTCTGGCCAGCTTCGCCGAGGGCGTCGACCTGCCCGGTGCCTACTGCGAGCATGTGGTGATCGCCAAGATCCCCTTCGCCGTGCCTGACGATCCGGTCGAGGCGGCACTGGCCGAGTGGATCGAGGCCCGCGGTGGCAACCCTTTCATGGAAATTGCCGTACCCGATGCATCGTTGAAGCTGATTCAGGCCTGCGGTCGCCTGCTGCGTACCGAGCAGGACCGGGGCGTCATTACCTTGCTTGACCGGCGTCTGGTCACCCAACGCTACGGCAAGGCTATTCTCAATGCGCTGCCGCCCTTCCGGCGGGAGATTTCCTGAAGGCCGGAGCATGATGTGCCGGCCCGTTGTCCACCACTCTGTCGCGGGCCCATGAGGGCCTGGAAGGAGAGCCTGAGCCCTATGATCCGCCGCACCTTGCCTGCTGTTCTCACCCTGTTGTTCAGCGCCTCTGCAATGGCCGGGCAGCAGACGCTGTTCAGCTTCGTGCGCCCGGCTTCGGTCGTCAATGTGGCCACTGAGGGGGCCGGGATGCCGCAGTACAACGCAGAACAGACCGCAGAAGGCGAGGTGTTGCGGCGGGTGGTGTTCAACCCGGTCGAACGGCCGACCCTGCGGCTGAGCCCTCACAGTGGCGCATGGGATTGGTCGGCCGGGCAGTTTCTGACCTTGCGCCTGCAAAGTGCCATGGACTGGGCACTGACCGTCGATGTCACGGTGCTGGGCAGCGATGGCCGTACCCTGACCAGTCGTATCGACCTGCCTGCAGGGCCTGCGCAGACGGTCATGGTGCCGCTCAAGGCCAGTTCCCCCCTGAGCCAGGGCATGCGCGCCGGCCCACCGATGCCCTGGACCCATGAAGGGCAACGGTTGCTGCTGACCAGCAGCGCCGGTGAGGTCGATCTCAAGCAGGTGGTATCTGTCAGCTTGAGCATCCCCGGCCCCAAGGTTGCGCAGAACCTGCTGATCGAGAAGGTCGGTATTCAGGACGACGACCTTGCCTACCAGGCGGCCTACCACGCACTGATCGATGCTTATGGCCAGTCCACGCGCGGCCGCTGGCCCGAAAAGGTGGTCAACGATGAACAACTGAAAGCTGCTGACAACCGCGAGCAGCAACAGCTCAAGGCCTGGCTGGCCGAGCATCACAAGCAACAGCTGGACAGCTACGGCGGCCTGTTGGCGGGGCCGGCGTTCGACGCCACGGGTTTCTTCCGTACGGAAAAACGTGACGGCCGCTGGCACCTGGTAACCCCCGAGGGCCATCCGTTCTACTCGTTGGGCGTCAATGCCGTGGCTGCCGATGGCGGGCGTACCTATGTCGCCGGCCGCGAAGGGATGTTCGGCGTGCTGCCGGGCGAAGGTGACGCGCTTGCCGCCTTTTATGGCGAGGGCAACAACGATGATGGCAATGCATCGTCGCAGGGGCGCAACTTCAAGAAGGGGCGTTGGTTCGACTTCTATGCAGCCAACATCCAGCGCGCCCATGGCAAACCTTGCCCGGCAGGGGAGGAGGGGCAACCTGCCGCGCCCTGCCCGCCCCTTGCGCTGTATAGCGCTCGTTGGCAGGCGCATACGCTCGATCGGTTGCAGGCCTGGGGCTTCAACACCCTGGGCAACTGGAGCGACCCCGAACTCGGCCAGGCCAAACGCATGCCCTATACCCTGCCGCTGTCGATCGTCGGTGACTATGCCAGCATCAGCACAGGCATGGACTGGTGGGGGCGCATGCCCGACCCGTTCGATCCGCGTTTCGCCATGGCCACCGAGCGAGCCGTGGCCATCGCCGCCCGTGACCACCGGGATGATCCCTGGCTGATCGGGTACTTTGCCGATAACGAGCTGGCCTGGGCTGCGCCTGGCAATGACCCCAAGGCCCGTTACGGCCTTGCCTATGGCACCCTGCGTCTGACAACCGATGTGCCGGCCAAGCGTGCCTTCCTCAAGCAACTGCGCGACAAGTACCGTAACCAGCAGGGGTTGTCCAAGGCCTGGGGCATCGACCTGCAAGCCTGGGAATTGATGGAAGACCCAGGCTTCGAGGCGCCGCTGCCCAACCCCGAGCACCCTGAGATCGAACGCGATTACCAGCACTTCCAGCAGGTGTTCGCCGAAACCTATTTCAAGACCATCGCCGATTCGCTGAGCTGGCATGCGCCCAACCACCTTCTGCTGGGCGGGCGCTTTGCCGTCAGCACACCCGAAGCGGTCAAGGCCTGCGCCGAGTTCTGCGATGTGCTGAGCTTCAACTTCTATACCCTCAAACCCGATGACGGCTACGACTTCGCCCAGCTGGCGGAGCTGGACAAGCCGGTGCTGGTGTCCGAGTTCCAGTTCGGTTCCCGTGACCGTGGGCCTTTCTGGCCGGGGCCGGTGGAAGTGGCGCGTGAAGAGGATCGGGGCCCGGCCTACGGCAACTTCCTCAAGGCGGCACTGGCGCAGCCGATGATCGTCGGCGCTCACTGGTTCCAGTACCTCGACCAGCCTGCCAGCGGGCGTTTGCTCGATGGCGAGAACGGGCACCTAGGGCTGGTGGCGATCACCGATATGCCATATCCGGGTTTTGTCGAGGCGGTGCGCAAGAGTAACCGGCAGGCCGTTGGTCAGTTGAGCAGCCTGTTGCACGAAGGGAGCTCTACCACGGGCGCGCCAACCGACGAGGCGCCCTGAAAAGGGTGCTTTTCTGCGTGATCATCCAGCCTTGCCCAGTAGGCAAAACCGCCAACTACTGAAACAATGCCTCCCTTTTTCAGCAAGGTCGAACGGAGAACAGGCGGGTGCAGATCCAGGGTCACTATGAGCTGAAGTTCGAGGCAGTGCGCGAAGCGTTTGCGGCATTGTTCGATGATCCCCAGGAGCGCGGCGCGGCGCTGTGCATCCAGGTCGGTGGCGAGACTGTAATCGACCTTTGGGCGGGCAGCGCCGACAAAGATGGCCAGCAGGCCTGGCACAGCGATACCATCGCCAATCTGTTCTCCTGCACCAAGACCTTCACTGCCGTCACCGCACTGCAACTGGTCGGTGAGGGCAAGCTGGCGCTGGATGCTCCGGTGGCGCGCTACTGGCCCGAGTTTGCCCAGGCAGGCAAAGAGAGCGTCACCCTGCGCCAGCTGCTCAGCCACAGGGCGGGTTTGCCCGCCATCCGCGAGCTGCTGCCAGCAGAGGCCCTGTATGACTGGCAAACCATGGTCGATGCGCTGGCCGCCGAAACACCTTGGTGGGCGCCGGGTACCGCGCACGGCTATGCCGCCATCACCTACGGCTGGCTGATCGGCGAGCTGATCCGCCGCGCCGATGGCCGTGGCCCAGGGGAGTCGATCGTGGCGCGTACCGCGCGGCCGCTGGGGCTGGACTTCCATGTAGGCCTGGCGGACGAAGAATTCGATCGCGTGGCCCATATCGCACGCGGCAAGGGCAACGCCGGCGATGCTGCCGCCCAGCGCTTGCTGCAGGTGACCATGCGTGAGCCCGAGGCGTTGTCTACCCGTGCGTTCACCAACCCGCCGGCCATCCTCACCAGCACCAACAAGCCTGAGTGGCGCCGCATGCAGCAACCGGCGGCCAACGGTCACGGCAATGCCCGTAGCCTGGCGGGTTTCTATGCCGGCCTGCTCGACGGCAGCTTGCTCGAGTCCGAATTGCTCGATGAACTGACGCGTGAACACAGCATCGGCGAGGATCGTACCCTGCTGACCCAGACCCGTTTCGGCCTTGGCTGCATGCTGGACCAACCCACAGTGGCCAACGCCACCTTCGGCCTGGGTGCGCGGGCCTTTGGGCATCCCGGCGCAGGTGGTTCGGTCGGTTTTGCCGACCCCGAGCACGACGTTGCCTTCGGTTTCGTGGTCAATACCCTTGGCCCTTACGTGCTCATGGACCCAAGAGCCCAGCAACTGGTGCGTGTCCTTGGCACTTGCCTTTGATCGGGTAACGCGGGTATTGCGCAACCCCTTTGACTATCCTCAATGCCAACGCCTCAAGTGTGTGGGCAAAATTTCTTTCTATTTCATGGTGTATCGCTGATGTCTTCACATAAAACCTTAGCTCTCGCCCTGTGCCTGACCGCTATGACCGGCTGCGCCAGCCATTCCCAGGATGCCTCGAAGGGCGGCCTCAGCAGCTGGTGGCCATTCGGTACGGACGAGGTCGCCGAGCAGGAAGTGAAGCAGGCCGTCACCGAAAAAGTCGCCAAGGCCGATGCCAAGTCCGAGAGCGCCAGCCGCTGGTGGTGGCCCTTTGGCGGTGACGACAAGCAGGCCAAGGGCCCGGTTGTACCAAAAATCGACGAAAAGGCCACCCAGGCCTGGCTCGATCAGTACGAGCCAAAACTGCGTGAAGCGATCAAGGACAGCAAACTGGAGCTGGAGCGCCGTGAGAATGTGTTGGTTGTGACCATCCCGGCTGACAGCTCCTACAACCCGGACCGTCCGAACATGCTGTTGCCTATGAGCCTGGGCCCGATTACCCGTGTGGCCAAAGCCGTCGAAGGCGACCCCAAGACTGCCGTGCTGGTGCTGGGCCACGCCGACACCAGCGGCGCTGCTGCTACCAACCAGAAGCTCAGCCTGGAGCGCGCCGCTTCCGTGTCGGCGATCTTCCGTTTGAGCGGCTTGAAGCGTGACCGTCTTTCGCTCAAGGGCATGGGCTCTGAAATGCCGCGCGCGGCCAACGACAGCGTCGAAGGCCGGTCCCTTAACCGCCGCGTGGAGATGCTGCTGACCCCGCAGAACACCATGCTTGCCCTGATGGCCAAATATCAGCGGCCAGCGCCGGCACCGGCCTCGATGGTCGCTGTCCAGGACACCAAGGCACCCGCTACCAAGGCAGCTGTTACCAAACCAGCCGCCAAGGCAGCGGCCAAACCTGCTGCCAAAAAGCCTGCAGCCAAAGCCAAGGCACCTGCTAAAACCACCGCCAAAAAGAAAGCCGCGCCGGCCAAGCCCGCTGCCAAGAAAGCTACGGCCGAGAAAAAAGTAGCCGCCAACAGCCCTGCGAAGACCAACTGATCGTCAAGGAAACGCAGCCATGACCCAATCCCTGGCCGATATGCGCCGCGACTACACCCGTGATGGCCTGGCAGAAGCCCAGGCGCCGGGCGAGCCGTTCGCTCTGTTCCATCAGTGGTTCGCCGATGCGGTAAAGACCGAGCAGGCACCGGTGGAGGCCAATGCCATGACCCTCGCCACGGTCGACGGTGATGGCCGTCCCCATTGCCGCGTTTTGCTGCTCAAGGGGCTCGACGACCGAGGGTTCACCTTCTTCACCAACTACGACAGCGCCAAGGGCCAGCAACTCCAGGCCAACCCCTACGCTGCCATGACCTTCTTCTGGCCGGCGCTGGAGCGTCAGGTGCGCATTGAGGGGCGTGTGGAAAAGGTTACGCCCCAAGAGTCGGATGACTATTACCAGGTCCGCCCGCTGGGGAGCCGCCTTGGGGCCTGGGCGTCACCGCAAAGCCGGGTGATTGCCAGCCGCGAGGCGCTCGAAGGGCTGGTGAAGGCCACTGAGGCCCGGTTCTCCGACACCCAGCCCCACTGCCCCGAGCATTGGGGAGGCTACCGCCTGCTGCCCGAGCGCATCGAGTTCTGGCAAGGGCGGGCGAGCCGGCTGCACGACCGGCTGAACTATCGGTGGGTCGATGGCCAGTGGCAGCGCGAGCGCCTGGCTCCGTGACGTTCATGGGGCTGCGCGGTAGCCCCATGTATGCTGTCACCACTTCAATGCAGTAAACCCTGACTATCCTCTGTCTAGATCTCCAGGCCCGGCTCGGAGACTGTACCGTAGCTGAACGGAAATAATTTTATGGCTTTGCTACCGTGACAGCCGTCGAGGTGCAGCGTCTAATGGACACCTGACTTATGGAGACTTTACCCATGCGTAAATCCGCTTTGCTGGTGGCGACCTTTACCACCATGTCGTTGTTGTTGGGCGGCTGTGCTTCGAGCCTGACCGGCGACAGCTACTCCCGTGATGAGGCCCGTCGCGTGCAGACCGTGCGCATGGGTACTATCGAGTCCCTGCGTCCGGTCAAGATCGAAGGCACCAAAACCCCTATCGGCGGCGGTGCAGGCGCGATTGTCGGTGGTGTTGCCGGCAGTGCCATTGGTGGTGGCCGTGGCAGTATCGTTGCAGCGGTAATCGGTGCCGTGGCCGGTGGCCTGGCGGGTTCCGCTGCCGAGGAAGGCATCACCCGCACCCAAGGTGTCGAAATCACCGTGCGTGAGGACGATGGCAGCATGCGCGCCTACGTTCAGGCCGTGCAGGAGAACGAAATCTTCCGCGTCGGTGAGCGTGTGCGCATCATGACTGTCGACGGTACCAGCCGCGTTACGCACTGACCGCGCCAAAACAAAACCCCGAACTGGCCAGGCCCGTTCGGGGTTTTTTATTTGCCTGCCCTGGCCCTGTCGCCGGCTTACAGCCCGAGCATATCCCGCGCCACGGCTTCGGCAATGCGAATGCCATCAACACCCGCCGAAAGAATGCCCCCGGCGTACCCGGCACCTTCACCTGCAGGGAACAACCCCTTCACGTTCAGGCTCTGGTAATCCTCGCCGCGGGTGATGCGCAGCGGCGAGGAGGTGCGTGTCTCGATGCCAGTCAGCACTGCGTCATGCAGGTTGTAGCCTTTGATCTGTCGATCGAAGGCTGGCAGCGCCTCGCGGATTGCCTCGATGGCGAAATCCGGCAAACTCGGCGCCAGGTCACCCAAGGTCACGCCCGGCTTGTAAGACGGCTCGACGCTACCCAGCGCGGTGGAGGGTTTGCCGGCAACGAAGTCACCCACCAACTGTGCCGGTGCCTGATAGTTGCTACCGCCCATTACATAAGCGTGCGCCTCCAGGCGCTCCTGCAGCTCGATACCCGCCAGCGGGCCGCCCGGGTAATCGCGCTCAGGGTCGATACCGACCACGATGCCGGAGTTGGCGTTGCGCTCGTTACGCGAATACTGGCTCATGCCATTGGTGACGACGCGGCCTGGTTCGCTGGTGGCAGCGACCACGGTACCGCCGGGGCACATGCAGAAGCTGTATACGGAGCGGCCGTTCTTGGCGTGGTACACCAGCTTGTAGTCAGCGGCACCCAGTTTCGGGTGACCGGCATATTTGCCAAGGCGCGCCTTGTCGATCAGCGTTTGCGGGTGCTCGATACGGAAGCCCACCGAGAAGGGCTTGGCTTCCATGAACACGCCTTTGCCGTGCAGCATGCGGAAAGTGTCACGGGCGCTGTGGCCCAAGGCAAGCACCACGTGGCGCGACTGCAGCTGCTCGCCGCTCTCCAGCACCACGCCGCTCAGTTGGCCACCGTCGATCAGCAGGTCGGTGACTTTTTCCTGGAAGCGCACTTCACCGCCCAGGGCGATGATGTCCTGGCGCATCTGCTCGACCATGCCGGTCAGGCGGAAGGTACCGATGTGCGGCTTGTTGATGTAGAGGATCTCGTCCGGCGCACCGGCCTTGACGAACTCTTCCAGTACCTTGCGGCCATGGTGAAGCGGGTCCTTGATCTGGCTGTACAGCTTGCCGTCGGAGAAGGTCCCGGCACCGCCTTCGCCGAACTGCACGTTGGACTCGGGGTTGAGCACGCTCTTGCGCCACAGGCCCCAGGTGTCCTTGGTGCGCTGGCGCACTTCCTTGCCACGCTCCAGGATGATCGGCTTGAAGCCCATCTGGGCCAGCAGCAGGCCGGCGAAGATACCGCACGGGCCGAAGCCGACCACGACCGGACGCTCCTGCAGGTCGGCAGGGGCGTGGCCAACGTACTTGTAGGTGACATCCGGCGCGACGCTGATATTGCGATCGTCAGCGAACTTGGCTAGTAGCTCCGCTTCGTTGCTGGCTTCAAGGTCGATGGTGTAGATGAACAGCAATTCGCTGTTCTTCTTGCGCGCATCGTAGCTGCGCTTGAACAGGTTGAAGCTGAGCAGTTGCTCATCGCGGATGCCCAGGCGCTGGACAATGGCTTCGCGCAGCGCTTCGTCGGGATGGTCCAGGGGCAGCTTCAGTTCGGTGATTCGTAGCATGGCAGGGTCCAGTATCCCGGCCATGGGCGGCCGGCGGCTTTACACAAACCGCCAAGTATAAGCTGTTCGCCGCCCTGACTGGCAGGATAAAAGTGCCCGGCGATCAGTTGTCGCGTGCACCGCCGTAGTAGCCGCAGCCCTGCAGGGTCTGGCCATCGATGCTCAGTTCGGCGCGCAGGTGGTGCACGGCACCGGTGGCAGTATCGACGCAACGCTGCGGGGCGACCCACAGTTCCACCTGCTGGCCGTTGGCTTCGCTGCTCAGGGTCAGGCCGCCGCCGGGCACTTCCTCTTCCAGGAAGGGCAGCGGCAATGGCTCCTTGCCAATGCGGTTGAGCACCATGCCTTTGCCACTGGCCTTGATGTCCCACTCAGGCTCATGGCCGCTGGCGCGCAGGGTCAGCTGCTTGAAGTTGGGATCTTCGCAGGCGCGGGTGGACGGGTCCAGGCGGTACAGGCGGCGCACCTCGAGCTGGCCGTCGCTGTTGGCCTGCTTGCTGCCGGTGAGGCGCCCGCGCACATCGGCGAACAGTTTGTCACCGGCGTCGTCTGCCAGGTTGGCGGCTTCCTGCAAAATGCCGGTGCCGGCCACATCCTTGATCACGAAGCGACGGGGTTCATTGCAGGGCTTGAACAGCAACTGGCCGCCCCCGGCGCTCAATTCGCCCTGCATGCGCACAGTGCCGATGTTCGGATCGCTTGGTGGGGCGGCCAGCATCTGGCAGCCGGCGAACAGGGGCAGCAGGGCGGTGAGTAGCAGGGAAGGGGTGAGGCGCATGGGACGGGGCTCCGGGATGCTTGCATGAAGTGCAGGCCACGGTACCCATGCCAGGCGCTGATCACAAGAGAAAGCGATTTGGGGCCGCTTTGCGGCCCATCGCCGGCAAGCCGGCTGCTACAGGAACAGCGCTGACCCTGTAGGCGCTGGCTTGCCGGCGATGGGCTGCGTAGCAGCCCTGATAAAGCTAACTGACTGGCCTGAACCCGAAGCCCTTTGCCAGTCAACCGCCCAGGTAGGCGTCACGCACTTTCGGGTCGGTCAGCAGCGCCTCCCCCGTGCCTTGCATTACAACCCGGCCATTCTCCAGCACATAGGCCCGATCGGCGACCTTCAACGCCTGGTTGGCGTTCTGTTCCACCAGGAACACCGTCACGCCATCGCGGCGCAACTGTTCGATGATGTCGAAGATCTGCTGGATGATGATAGGCGCCAGGCCCAACGAGGGCTCGTCGAGCAGCAGCAGCTTGGGCTTGCTCATCAGCGCCCTGCCGATGGCCAGCATCTGCTGCTCGCCGCCGGACATGGTGCCGCCGCGCTGGAGATAACGCTCTTTCAGCCTCGGGAACAGTTGCAGGACTTTGTCCAGTTGCTCCTGATAGTCGCCTTTGTCGGTGAAGAAGCCGCCCATGGCGAGGTTTTCCTCGACGGTCAGGCGGGCGAACACACGGCGGCCCTCCGGGACCACGGCGATGCTCTTGCGCATGATGTGCGAAGAAGGCTGGCCGACCAGCTCTTCACCCAGGTACTTGATGCTGCCGCTGTGCGCCTGCGGCGAGCCGCACAGGGTCATCAGCAAGGTTGACTTGCCCGCACCGTTGGCACCAATCAGGGTGACGATCTCACCCTGATTGATCTCGACGTTGACGCTGTGCAACGCCTGGATCTTGCCGTAGAAGGTGGAGACGTTCTCGAACTTCAGCATTTACGCTTCCCCCAGGTAGGCTTTGATCACGTCAGGGTTGTCGCGAATTTCCTCCGGTGTGCCGTTTGCCAGGGGCGTGCCCTGGTTGATGACGACGATATGGTCGGAAATGCTCATCACCAGCTTCATGTCGTGTTCGATCAGCAGCACGGTGACGTTGTGCGACTCACGCAGATAGGCGATCAACGCCTTGAGGTCCTCGGTTTCCTTGGGGTTCAGGCCCGCTGCCGGCTCGTCCAGCATGATGATCCGCGGCTGGGTCATCATGCAGCGGGCGATTTCCAGGCGGCGTTGCTGGCCGTAGGCGAGGGTGCCGGCGGTACGGTTGGCGAACTCGGTCAGGTTGACCTTCTCCAGCCAGTACTGCGCGCGCTCCAAGGCCTCTTTCTCGCTGCGGCGGAAGCTTGGGGTCTTGAACAGGCCGGCGAAGAAGTTGGTGTTGAGGTGGCGGTGCTGGGCGATCAGCAGGTTTTCCAGCGCGGTCATCTCTTTGAACAGGCGCACGTTCTGGAAGGTCCGCACCACGCCCTTGCGGGCGATCTGGTGGCCGGCCAGGCCCTGGATCGGCTGGCCGTCGAGCAGGATGGTGCCGCCGCTGGGCTTGTAGAAGCCGGTGAGGCAGTTGAACACGGTGGTCTTGCCGGCGCCGTTCGGGCCGATCAGCGCCACTACCTGTTTTTCCTTGACGGTCAGGGCCACGCCGTTGACCGCCAACAAGCCGCCGAAGCGCATGCTCAGGCCGCTGACTTGCAGAATTTCGCGGCTCATCGACGCAGCTCCATGTGTGGACGTTGCATAGGCAGCAAGCCTTGCGGACGCCAGATCATCATCAACACCATCAGCGCACCGAACATCAACATCCGGTATTCGCTGAACTCACGCATCAGCTCAGGTAGCAGGATCATCACGATGGCCGCGAGGATCACGCCCAGTTGTGAGCCCATGCCGCCAAGCACGACGATGGCGAGGATGATCGCCGACTCGATGAAGGTGAACGACTCGGGTGTCACCAACCCTTGACGGGCGGCGAAGAAGCTGCCGGCGAAACCGGCGAAGCAGGCGCCCAGGGTGAATGCCGAGAGCTTGATCACAGTCGGGTTCAGGCCTAGCGCGCGGCAGGCGATCTCATCTTCACGCAGCGCCTCCCAGGCGCGCCCGATGGGCATGCGCAGCAGGCGATTGATGACGAACAGCGCCAGCAGTGCCAGCAACAGTGCCACCAGGTAGAGGAAGATGACCTTGTTGATCGAGTTGTACGGCAACCCGAAGTACTCGTGGAAGGTCTGCATCCCCTCGGCAGCACGCCGCTCGAAGGTGAGGCCGAAGAGCTCCGGTTTGGGGATGTTGCTGATGCCGTTGGGGCCGCCGGTCCAGTCGGTCAGGTTTCGCAGGAACAGGCGGATGATCTCGCCGAAGCCCAGGGTCACGATCGCCAGGTAGTCACCGCGCAGGCGCAGCACCGGGAAGCCGAGCAGGAAGCCGAAGGTCGCGGCCATCAGGCCGGCGATCGGCAAGCATACCCAGAAGCTCCAGCCCAGGTAGTGCGACAGCATCGCATAGCTGTAGGCGCCGACAGCGTAGAAGCCGACGTAACCCAGGTCCAGCAGGCCCGCCAGGCCGACCACGATGTTCAGGCCCAGGCCCAGCAACACGTAGATCAGGATCAGCGTGGCGATGTCGACGGCGCCGCGCGAGCCGAAGAACGGCCAGACCAGCGCCACCGCGATCAGCCCGATGATGATCCAGCGCTGTGTCTTGGGCAGGGTCAGGTAATTGCTTACCGCGGGCGAGATCAGCTTGCGATCCGAGCGGCGGCCCATCACCGAGCTCCACTGCCTGTCGAACAGCACGCGCAGGAACATCAGCACCGAGCATGCGGCGATGATGCCGATGGTGAACGAGCCCTGGCTGTGCACCACCAGGCTGATGCCATCGATGCTCAGTTTCAGGCCCAGCACCGGGAAGGCCACGGCCCACACCAGCAAGGCGCTGAAGAACGCTTGTTTGAGATTTCTGTTCATACTTTTTCAACCTCCGGGCGGCCGAGGATGCCGGTCGGCCGGAACAGCAGGACAAGAACCAACAAGCCGAATGCCACCACGTCCTTGTACTGGTCGCCGAAGATGTCAGCGCCAAAGGCTTCGGCCACGCCCAGCACCAGGCCACCGAGCATCGCGCCCGGAATGCTGCCGATGCCACCCAGTACCGCCGCCGTGAAGGCCTTCAGGCCCACCAGGAAACCGGCGTTGGGGTTGATCACGCCGTACTGCATGCTCAGCAGCACAGCCGCCACCGCCGCCAGCGCGGCACCGATGACGAAGGTCAGGGCGATGATGTTGTTGGTGTTGATGCCCAGCAGGTTGGCCATCTTGATGTCCTCGGCGCAGGCGCGGCAGGCGCGCCCCAGGCGAGAGCGGGAGATGAACAGGGTCAGCAGGGTCATGGCCACCAGGGTGACCACGAACACCAGGATCTGCATGTAGCTGATCAGGACTTCTTCAGCACCGCCTGGCCCGAAGGAGAAGCTCCCGGGGATCAGGTTAGGGATGGATTTGTCCTTGGAATCCTGCGACAGCAGCACGGTGTTCTGCAGGAAAATCGACATGCCGATGGCGGAAATCAGCGGGATCAGACGGTTGCTGTTGCGCAGGGGGCGGTAGGCAACCCGTTCGATGCTGTAGCCATAGGCGCTGGTGACGAAGATCGTCGCGACGAAGGCAACGGTCATCAGGATCGGCAGCGAATGGATACCCATCATGGCCAGCCCTGCGAGGGCGATGAAGGCCACATAGGAACCGATCATGTACACCTCGCCATGGGCGAAGTTGATCATGCCAATGATGCCGTACACCATCGTGTAACCGATGGCGATCAAGGCATAGGTGCTGCCGATGGTCAATCCATTAACCAGTTGTTGGAAGAAATGGTAGATCTCAGGCATTACAGCGCTCCTAAAAACCTGATTTGCATTTCGCTGGCGGGGGTAGGCCAGGAAACCGCGAGTGACGGTTTTAAGATTTTCAGGTGAACCGGCCCCCGGATCGCGGGAATCAGGTCCATGAACCTCGTAAAACAAAGCCCACTGCTCGCACAGTGGGCTTTTACGGTCAGCTATTCAGTCACGCAGTTACTGAGGGGAGACTTCGGTCTTCGGCTTGCCGAAGTGCCATTCGTAGACCACGAACTTGAAGTCTTTGAGGTCGCCTTTTTCGTCGTACGACAGCGTGCCGGTCGGGGTCTTGAACGAGCCGGCGTGGATGGCGGCTGCCACCTTGTCGGTGTCTTCGGACTTGGCAGCCTCGATGCCTTTGGCGATCAGCTCCACGGCGGAGTAGGCCGGAAACACGAACGGACCGCTCGGGTCCTTGCCGTCAGCCTTGATGGCATCGACGATGGCCTTGTTCTCAGGGTCGGCGTCGAACGACTTCGGCAGGGTGACCAGCAGGCCTTCGGAGGCGTTCTGGGCGATCTGCGAGATCGAGTCGTTGCCTACGCCTTCTGGCCCCATGAACTTGGCTTTCAGGCCTTTTTCCTGAGCCTGGCGCAGGATCAGGCCCAGCTCTGGGTGGTAGCCGCCGTAGTAGACGAAGTCGACGTTGTTCTGCTTGAGCTTCTGGATGATCGAGGAGAAGTCCTTGTCACCGGCGTTCAGGCCTTCGAAGACGGCAACCTTGGTGCCTTTGCCTTCCAGGGTCTGCTTGACGGCGGTGGCGATGCCTTCACCGTACTGCTGCTTGTCGTGCAGCACTGCAACGACCTTCGGCTTGACGTGGTCGGCGATGTAGTTGCCGGCCGCAGGGCCTTGGGCGCTGTCCAGGCCGATGGTGCGGAAGATCAGCTTGTAACCACGGGCGGTGATTTCCGGGCTGGTGGCGGCCGGGGTGATCATGATCACGCCTTCGTCTTCGTAGATGTCGGACGCTGGCTGGGTGGAGCTGGAGCACAGGTGGCCGATGACGAACTTGACGCCGTCGTTGACCACTTTGTTGGCGACTGCCACGGCCTGTTTAGGGTCGCACGCGTCGTCGTATTCCTTGGCTTCAAGCATTTTGCCATCGACGCCGCCCTTGGCGTTGATGTCCTTGATGGCCTGTTTTGCGCCGATGAACTGCATGTCGCCGTACTGGGTCACAGGACCGGTTTTCGGACCGGCGATGCCGATCTTGATGGTATCGGCGGCAAACGAATGGCTGGCTACCCCGGCCAGTACCATTGCGGCGAACAGCTTGGAAATCTTGATCATAGTGCTCCACTCATTCTGTTGTAATTCTTATAGTCCTGGCGGCCAGGGCTACAGACCGGGCGGGATTTGCGGTATGGCCACGCCACACTGCATGCCCACCTTCCCCCGGAACATGTCCCGGAACTGTACCGGTACAGTGTAGAGCGCTGCCCGAGCGCTTGAAAAGCGGGCGAAAAGCGCCTGTTTCGCGGGTTGTCGCATGATCGACACAAAGATACAGAAAGGCGCCATTACATCGCCTGCATCTTCGGCCCTACCCCACAAGTTCTGGGCCAATCGACCAAATTACATATTTGAAACCGGGTTTTTCTGCAAAAATGCCGGCCTTTTTTATTGGCCGATATTTGCGGTAAAAACCCATGACTGATCAAACAAGCACCCTCTATGCCAAATTGCTCGGCGAGACGGCAACTATCGAGTGGAAGGCATTGGAGCGTTTTTGGGCAAAGGGTGACCTGATTTGGGTCGACCCCAGCCTGGACCTGATAGCGGTTGCCGAAGTGATGGCGCAGAATCGCAGCGAGATGTTCGCCAAGTGGCGTGATGATGGCACCGTGGGCCCTGTCACGGCCGAACAGGCGCTCGACCTGCAAACCCGCGATCCAGAGATATGGGCGGTCGTGGTTTCGCCGTTCATCGTGATTCAGGTGAAGAGCGCCAAATCCGCCGGATGATTTTGGTGCGCGAAAATGCGCAGCCGCCCCATTCTGGTGCTCGATGGCGTTCAGGTGGGGTGGAGGTAGGTAACAATTCGGCGTGGCGGTAACAGTTTACGGGATGCGTAATGGGGCCGTGGTACGGCCCGGATAACTATCGGATTTGCCAGGAGTCGTTATGAGCACTGAACTGCCTTCGCTTGGATTCGCCGGGATTGGTCTGATGGGGCTGCCGATGTGTCGGCGCCTGCTGGCCGCAGGTTACCCGCTGACCGTCTGGAACCGCAGCCCGGAAAAGTGTGCCGAGCTGGTCGCGGCTGGCGCGCAGCTGGCTGCCGACCCTGCCGGGTTGTGCCGGGGCAGCGACATGGTGCTGCTGTGCCTGGCCGATACGGAGGTGGTACGCGAGGTGGTTTTCGGCGAGCAGGGTATCGCCCAGCGTGGGCGTAGCGGGCAACTGCTGGTCGACTTGTCCAGCCTTGAGCCGACCGCTACCCGCGAGATGGCTGCCGAACTGGCCGCCCTGTGTGGCATGGCGTGGCTGGATGCGCCCGTCTCCGGTGGCACGCCGGGCGCCGAGGCCGGCAGCCTGGCGATCATGGTCGGCGGCGAGGCTGCCGACCTGGAACGAGCGCGCCCGGTATTGCTTACCCTTGGCCAGCGGGTCACGCACATGGGCGGGGTGGGGGCGGGGCAGGTGACCAAGGCCTGCAATCAGATGATCGTGGCCTGCAATGCCTTGGTGGTTGCTGAAGTCGTGGCGTTGGCCGAGCAGTCAGGTGTGGACGCAACGCTCATCGCCCAAGCCCTGGCCGGTGGTTTTGCCGACTCCAGGCCGCTGCAGATCCTGGCACCGCAGATGGCCGAAAGCCGTTTCGAACCGGTGAAATGGCATGTGCGCACGCTGCTCAAGGACCTCGACGGTGCGGTCAAGTTCTCCCGCGAACAGGGCACGGCGACCCCCCTCAGTGGCCTCGCCGCGCAATTGATGCGCCTGCACGGTAGCCAGGGTTATCTGCAAAAAGATCCGGCGACCCTGGTAGAGCTGTATCGCAACAAGCGCTGAAGGCTTCTTCCTGGCGGTCGAGCCGCTCCAGGATCGGCCGCAGGTCCGCCAGCGGTACCGGCCGGCTGAGCAGGTAGCCCTGCAGGTAGTCGCAGCCGTTGGCGGCCAGAAACTCATGCTGCTCGACAGTTTCTACACCCTCGCTGACCACCTGAAGATGCAGGGTATGGGCCATTGCGATGATCGCCTGGACGATTTCACGGTCCTTCAGGCTGGCAGGCACGTCCTGAAGAAAGCTACGGTCGATCTTGAGGACGTCCAGAGGCAGGCGCTTGAGGTAAGCCAGTGACGAGTACCCTGTGCCGAAGTCATCGATCGAAAGGCTGACACCTTGGCCACGAATTCGCTTGAGCAGGCTGAGCGTGCGCTGGATGTCACCCATCAGGGCATTCTCGGTGACCTCAAGTTCCAGGTGTCGAGGTGCCAGGCCCGCTTGGAACAGTGCCATTTCCACTTCTTTGGGCAACCCGTCATGGCCCAGCGTCACCGCTGAGCAGTTGACCGTGAGCTTGAGGTCGGCGAAGCCATGGCGATGCAACTGCGCCAGGTCATCACAGGCGTGGCGCAACACCCACAGGTCCAGGTCGACGATCAGGCCGTTGGCTTCGGCAATGCCGATGAACCGGTCCGGGCTCAGCAGCCCATGCTGCGGATGCTGCCAGCGTACCAGGGCTTCAAGCTTGGCTACCTGGCCGCTACCCAAGTCATAGATGGGCTGGTAATGCACGCGCAGCCCACGTTCTTCAAGCAAGGCGATGCGCAGCTCTTCTTCCAGTTGCAGTTCAAGGGTGGCGCGGTTTTTCAGGCTGCTGTTGAAAAAATGCAGGCTGTTGCGCCCGCTGCCCTTGGATTGATAAAGGGCAAGGTCGGCGTGCTTGAGCAGCTCTTCAGCGGTGAGGCCGTCGTCGGGGTAAATACTGACGCCGATGCTGGTGGTCATGACCATGCGCCGCCCGCCCAGGTCGATGGGGTCCTTCATGCGCTGCATGATGCGCTGCGCCAGATGGCGAGCTTCGTCAGGCCCATTGAGGCTGGTAACCACGCAGAATTCGTCGCCGCCGAAGCGTGCCACCAGGTCGTGGCTGCGTGTGGCCGCTTTGATATGGCTGGCGATCACCTTGAGCAGTTGGTCACCGGCGTCATGGCCGAGGCTGTCGTTGATCCGTTTGAAATGGTCAATGTCGAGAAACATCACCGCCAGGCGGTGCACTTCGGGGTTCTGTTCGGCCAGGCGTTCGGCGAACACCTGGTTGAAGCCCCGACGGTTGACCAGGCTGGTCAGTGCATCGTAGTGAGCGGCTTGTTGCAAAGAGGCGCGGGCCTGGTCCAGTTGGCTGAGCAGCATGTTCACCCGGCGCAGGTCGTGTTCCTTGCTCTGCAGCTTTTTGTCGGCCAGGGCAGCGCTGATGCTGCTTGCGCTGATCAGCAGGGTGATGAAGGCAACGGTCAGGCCCAGTTGCAGGCTGTTGTCGGCGGACGGCAAGCGCAGGGCGGTGTCGGCAGGAATGACCAGCGTCATCGCGGCCATTGCGGTGAAATGGGTGGCAACGATGCCGCCGGCCATGAGCAGGCTCGCGCCATATTTCAGGGCTTGATGCACAGTGCCGCTGCCGTTGCGGAAGTAGCGGGCCATCAGCAGTGCGGCCAGGCTGGTCAGCAGGGCGATGGCCGTGCTGGCCAGCAACAGCTCGGTTTGGTAGTACTGCTTGGCACCGGTCTGCAGCGCCGCCATGCCGACAAAATGCATGAGGATGATACCCAGGCCGATCAGCATGGCGCTTTGCAGGTAATGCTGCGGCCCCATGCGCTCGCGATCGAGGCTGGTCATCGCCATCCAGGCCACCCCCAGTGCAATCAGCAGCGAAAGCCCGGTCAGCGAGGCGTCGTAGTGCATTTCCAGTGGTGCCCTGAACGCCAGCATGCTGATGAAGTGCATCGCCCAGATACCGCCGGCAAGGCAGCAGGCACCCAGCATGCGCCATTGCCTCTGGGCAGCCGGTTGCTCGCTGTGGGATTGGCGCTCGGCCATGTCCAGGGTGGCAAAGCAGGCCGCGCTGGCCACGGCGAAGGCGATCAGGATCAGTAGTGGTTCATGACGGCAGTCGATGACGATGCTACCGCTAGCCGGCACATCGGAGAACAGTTGCAGTCCCAGCCATTCCATTGCTTGCCCCATGGTCGAGTTCGCACTGGTCTCCAATCAACCCCCAAGGAGACTATCCAGAAAGGAGTATAGGAACGGGTGTTTAAACCTTCCGGGGTAATGGCTCTTTGATTGCAACGATTTGGTTATTGGGGTGATAACGCGCGGGTATAAAGGAGAGGGGAGGTGCATGGGCACCTCCCCAATGGCTGCAATCCAGTCTTAGCCAGCCACCAGCACGCGGATCGCCTCCAGGCGCAGTGCGGCCTTTTCGAGCATTGCCAGGCCATCTTCGCGCTGCTTGCGCAGGGCGTCGATTTCGCTGTCGCGTACGCTTGGGTTGACGGCTTTCAGAGCGGTCAGGCGCGCCAGTTCTTCGTCGGCTTCGGCGGCCAAGCGGCGTTGCGCCTCTGCCACACGCTCGACGTGGGTCGGCATGATCTTGGCTTCACCGCCACTGATGCGCTTGGCCAGCACGTCACGCTGGGCCTGTACGAACTTGTTGGCGCTGGCCCGAGGCACGCTTTCGAGCTGCTCGTTGAGCGTTTCGAAGGCCACGCGCGAGGCCAGGTCGTTGCCGTTGGCATCGAGCAGGCAGCGCAGCGCCGCAGGCGGCAGGTAGCGGCCCAGTTGCAGGCTGCGCGGCGCCACCACCTCGCTGACGAACAGCAGTTCAAGCAGCACGGTGCCAGGCTTGAGCGCCTTGTTCTTGATCAGCGCGACGGCGGTGTTGCCCATCGAACCGGACAGTACCAGGTCCATGCCGCCCTGCACCATCGGGTGTTCCCAGGTGAGGAACTGCATGTCTTCGCGCGACAGCGCCTGGCCACGGTCGTAGGTGATGGTGACGCCTTCGTCATCGCCCAGCGGGAAGCTGGCGTCGAGCATCTTCTCGCTCGGCTTGAGGATGAGGGCGTTTTCCGAGTGGTCTTCGCTGTCGATGCCAAAGGCGTCGAACAGGGTTTCCATGTAGATCGGCAGAGCGAACTGGTCGTCCTGCTCAAGGATGTCCTCGACCAGCGCCTGGCCTTCGCCGGCACCGCCGGAGTTGAGCTCCAGCAGGCGGTCGCGGCCGCTGTGCAGTTCTGCTTCCAGGCGTTCACGCTCACCTTTGGCTTCGGCTACCAGGGCATCCCAGGCCTTGCTGTCCCCGCCTTCGAGCATCGGCAGCAGGCGCGGGCCGAACTGGTGCTGCAGGGCGTTGCCGGTCGGGCAGGTGTTGAGGAAGGCGTTGAGTGCTTCGTGGTACCACTGGAACAGGCGCTCTTGCGGGCCTTCCTGCAGGTAGGGGATGTGCAACTGAATGACGTGCTTCTGACCGATCCGGTCAAGGCGGCCGATGCGCTGCTCGAGCAGGTCCGGGTGGGCCGGCAGGTCGAACATCACCAGGTGGTGGGCGAACTGGAAGTTGCGCCCTTCGCTGCCGATCTCGGAGCAGATCAGCACCTGGGCGCCGAACTCTTCGTCGGCGAAATAGGCTGCGGCGCGGTCGCGCTCAAGGATGCTCATGCCTTCATGGAACACCGAGGCCGGAATGCCGGAGCGCACGCGCAGCGCGTCTTCCAGGTCCATGGCGGTTTCGGCGTGGGCGCAGATCACCAGAACCTTGGTGCGCTTGAGCATCTTCAGGGTGTCGATCAGCCAGTCGACGCGAGGGTCGAAACGCCACCAGCGCTCTTCGTCGCTGACTTCACCTTGTGCCTGGAACGCGACTTCCGGGTACAGCTCGGCGTGCTCGCCGGCTGGCAGGTCGCGGTACTGTTCCGGCATTGGCAGCGGGTAAGGGTGCAGTTCGCGCTCCGGGAAACCCTGGATGGCCGCACGGGTGTTGCGGAACAGGACGCGGCCAGTGCCATGGCGGTCGAGCAGCTCGCGGATCAGGCGGGCGCTGGCCTGGCTGTCGCCATCGCTGACTGCAGCCAGCAGGGCTTCGCCCTCGGCACCCAGGAAACCCTGGATGGTGGCGTGGGCCTTGGGTGACAGGCGGCCTTCGTCGAGCAGTTCCTGTACGGCTTCAGCCACCGGGCGATAGTGCTCGCTTTCGGCACGGAAGGCTGCCAGGTCATGGAAGCGATTGGGGTCGAGCAGGCGCAGGCGGGCGAAGTGACTGTCCTGACCAAGCTGCTCGGGGGTGGCGGTGAGCAACAGTACGCCCGGGATGACCTGGGCCAGTTGCTCGACCAGGCTGTATTCGGTACTGGCCTTGTCTTCGTGCCATACCAGGTGGTGGGCTTCATCGACCACCATCAGGTCCCAGCCTGCGGCGAACAGCGCGTCCTGGGCCTTTTCGTCCTCGACCAGCCACTCCAGGGCGACCAGTGCCAACTGGGCGTCCTCGAACGGGTTGCTGGCGTCGCTTTCAATGAAACGTTCGGCGTCGAACAGTGCCACCTGCAGGTTGAAGCGCCGACGCATTTCCACCAGCCATTGGTGCTGGAGGTTTTCCGGTACCAGGATCAGCACGCGGTTGGCACGCCCGGTCAGCAACTGGCGGTGGATCACCAGGCCGGCTTCGATGGTTTTGCCCAGGCCCACTTCGTCGGCCAGCAGTACGCGAGGTGCGCTGCGGTCCGCCACTTCGCGGGCGATGTGCAACTGGTGGGCGATCGGCTGCGCGCGGCAGCCTCCCAGGCCCCACAGCGACGACTGGACCTGCTTGCTGGTGTGCTGCAGCGTGTTGTAGCGCAGGCTGAACCAGGACAGCGGGTCGATCTGACCGGCGAACAGACGGTCGCTGGCCAGGCGGAACTGGATGAAATTCGACAGCTGGGTTTCCGGCAGGGTGCGCGGCTGGTTCTGGCCGTCGAGGCCGTGGTAGACCATCAGCCCGTCGATGTCCTCGACTTCGCGTACCGTCAGCTTCCAGCCTTCGAAGTGGGTGATCTGGTCACCTGGCGAGAAGCGCACGCGGGTCAGCGGCGCATTGCGCAGGGAATACTGGCGGGTGTCGCCAGTGGCCGGGTAGAGCACGGTCAGCAAGCGGCCATCCTGGGCCAGGATGGTCCCCAGGCCGAGCTCCGCTTCGCTGTCACTGATCCAGCGTTGCCCCGGTTGATACTGCTGCGCCATACTGCCTGAACTCCCGCGATGAAAAGCCGGCTATGTTAACGGATAGGCCCGGCGGACCATAGAGTTGAAGTCCAAGAGTCTAGCTGTTTCATCGCAGAACACCGTCTTGCCGATGAGGGCTACGCACGCCATGCCGCTCAAGCACCGCTGGTTGAACGCCTCTCTGGCCGTGGGCAGCCTCGCGCTGCTGGCCGCTTGCGAGCAGAAAAACTTCGAGAGCCTGCCGGCGATCCCGGTGGAGCAGCTCGAGGTGCTGGGTGTGCAGACGCCGATCAAGAGCGTGCATTTCCGTGACCGTGACGGTGAAGGCCTGCTGGTGCTCAGCCGCAGCGATGGCCAGGCGGTCGATGCCGAGTCCGAGCAGGAAGTGGACAAGGTAGAGCTCAAGGCCACGCTGTACGGGCGAGCCACCGAGGGCGACGGGTTCAAGCCGCGCTGGCAGATCGAGCAGGAAACCACCTGCCCTGGCCTGGACCTCGATGTCGACTTCTACAACGATGTCAGCGATGTGGGTGACCTGAACAAGGACGGCATCGCCGAGGTGACGGTGGCCAGCCATTCGTTCTGTGGCGGCGGCATCGACCCGCATGACATTGCCATCGAGATGCGTGAGGGCCAGGCCAGTTACACCATCACTGGGCAGTCGCTGATCACCCCGGCAGGCGAAGACCCGATCGGCGGTGAGCGCGAGGACAGTGCCTCGCTGAAGAACGCGGCGCCAGTGCTGCGCGAGCACATGAACGCCGTCTGGCAGCAGGTCTTCAAGCGCCCTTGGAGCGAGGCCAGCCCGCCAAGTGATGACGACCCTGACAACGAAGCTCCATAGCCGCTGTCTATACTGGCATGACGTGGCCGGTTTCGGCCGCATTACCCTATTCGCCGACCCTCAAGGCGGCTGACAACCGGCCGATACACTGGGCACAGGAGAATTCTCATGCTGCCGCCGATCATTCCGCTCAGTGCCGCCCCAGTGACCTCGCAACAGGACCCGGTCAAGCCGACCCCGGACATCAAGCCCGTGGTCCCCACGCAGCCTGCCTCAGGGGAGAGCGCCATTGACCTCAAGCAGCAACGCGACCCGCAGGAGCAGGTCTTGCTGCTGCGTGAGGAGCAGCGCCGGCAGCAGCGGCGTAATAAACAGGGTGGCGACGAGCGCTACAGTGCCTTGCCGGGTGAAGAAGTCAACGGCGACAACACCGTACCGGTGGCCCCGCTCATGGGCGAACAGCCGCGCCAGGGCCTGCTGGTCGATATCGAAGTCTAGGCGCCCTGTGCCGCAGGGCTGGTCATGGCCAACGCCTGGCGGCATCATGCAAGTCTCTGTTGATCCTCGAGCCCGCCCATGAGCCAAGACAACCTCATCGACTTCGATGCCGAACGTGCCAAGCGCGTGCACGACCTCAAGGAAAAGCGCCTGAACGAAGTGCGTCAGGCGTTCGAGCAAGCCATGCCGCTGGGCAAGGCGAAGAAAAAGAAGCCCAAGAACAAGCCCAAGAAGCGCTGAAACTTGACGCAGGTCAACCCTGCGCCCGCCTCGCGTGCCCGGCTCCGGGCACCATTGACCTCGATCAATTTCCCCGTCCCCCGTATTCGTTACCTTGCATCCATCGGACAACGGCAAACGAATCGGGAGGCCAACATGTTCTTCGACAATGTGGTTATCGCTGGTGTGGTAACGGTCGGGTTGATGTTCGCGTTCTTTGCCGGTCTTGGCATTTTCATCTGGAAGGACTCGAACAAGCGCAAGCCGCGCTGACCTTCCAGGTTCACGGGCACGCAAGGCATTTAGGGCGACTTCGGTCGCCCATTTTTTTTTGCCTTGATCGGTTGATATGACAGCGCCTAAAGATGATTAGCTAGCTAATTATTTGTTTCAGCATTATCCTTCCCTTCATTGTCTATCGTTTACCAGATCATCCCCCGCAAGGTCCGTTTCGTGCCCATCACCTTCCAGGCCCTGTTCGCACCCAGCAGCCTCGCCATCAAATTCGCCATCAAAACCCTGCTTGGCGGCGGCCTTGCCCTGTGGCTGGCCATGCGCTGGGGGCTGGAGCAGCCGGCCTGGGCGCTGATGACCGCGTTCATCGTGGCCCAACCCCTGTCGGGCATGGTGATACAGAAGGGCCTTGCTCGCTTGGCCGGGACCTTGGTCGGCACCTTCATGTCAGTGCTGTTCATCGGCCTGTTCGCGCAGACGCCATGGCTTTTTCTCATCACGCTGGCGTTGTGGCTGGCCCTGTGTACCGCGGCTTCGACCCAACTGCGAAGCGCCTGGGCTTATGCCTTTGTGCTGGCCGGCTACACCGCAGCGATCATTGCTTTGCCCGCGATCGACAAGCCCCTGCAAGTGTTCGATCAGGCGGTGGCGCGCTGTACCGAGATCTGCCTGGGGATCTTCTGTGCAACGGCCACCAGCGCGTTGCTCTGGCCGATGCGCGTGGAGCAGCAACTTGCCGGGCAGGCGCGCCAGGCCTGGCACAGCGGTTTCCAGACGGCCAGTGCCATGCTTGGCGGTGAAGACCAAGCGCGCGAAGGCCTGCTGGAGATCCTGGGGCGTATCGTTGCCATCGATACCCAGCGCGAACATGCCTGGTTCGAAGGCCCGCGTGGGCGCCAGCGGGCAAGGGCCATTCGTGGCCTGAGCCAGAAACTGATGGTGCTGCTGCGGATCTCACGCTCGGTGCGTCGCCAGTGGCGGCAACTGGATGAACAGCAAACCCTGCGTCTTGGCCCATGGCTGGAAGAAGTGCGCGCCCTGTTGGCCAAGCCCGATCAGCCGAGCCTGTTGTTGTTGCGTCAGCGCATCTGGGACGCCGCGCATGACGAGCAGATCAGCTCTGCCGAGCATTTTTGCCTGGCGCGCATGACCCTGCTACTGGACTACGCCATGGCTGCCACCCAGGCACTCGATGATGTCGAAGTGGGCAGGGCGCCGAAGGATGTGGCGCAGGGGCTGGCTGCCCACCGCGACTGGTCGCTGGCGTTGCTGTTCGGTTCACGCAGTGCGCTGGCATTTTTGGTGATGAGTGGTTTCTGGCTTGCCACTGCCTGGCCTTCCGCGCCCGGAGGCCTGGTGCTGACGTGTGTGGTCTGCAGCCTGTTCGCCAGCCGTGAAAATGGTGCGCAGATCGGCCTGAGCTTCTTGCGTGGCATCCTGCTGGCGATCCCGACGGCATTGCTGGTGGGGCAGATCATCCTGCCGCAGTGGAGCAGTTTTGCAATGCTTTGCCTGGGGATGGGCGTACCTCTGTTCTTTGGGGCTATGGGTATGGCTCACCCGCGCACCGGGGCCACGGCGACTTCTTATTGCCTGCACTTCATCGTACTGGTGTCGCCGCTCAATGCCATGCAGTTCGGTGTGGCGAGCATGCTCAACAGTGCGCTGGCCATGCTGGTGGGTGTAGGTGCGGCGGTCATGGCGTTTCGCCTGCTGGTGTTCCGCCACCCGGCCTGGCTTGGCCGGCGCCTGCGCGCGGCGACCCAAAGCGACCTGGTGCGCCTGGCCCGGCGCGACCTGCGAGGTGCCGACAGCTGGTTTGGCGGGCGCATGGCCGACCGTCTGATGCAATTGGCACGGCACGCCGGCGAGCTGCCCGAGGCCGAACGCAAGCATTGGGACGATGGCCTGCATGGCCTGGACATCGGCGACGAACTGCTGCATTTGCGCATGTGCCTGGCAGTCGCCCAGGCGCCGCTGGGTGATGCCGAACGTGAATATCTGCAGCAACTGGAAACAGTCCTGGCCAGCGGGCCGGCAGCCGGACGAGGGCAGCGCCTGGATGCCGCCAGCGAGCGATTTATCGCGGCGCTGCAACGCCTGCCGTCGAGTGACCCGTTACGCCTGGCCGAAGGGGCGGTATTGCAGTTGCAGAAAAGCTGGGGCAAGTGGTGCCGCTGGCAGGAGGAAGCCCATGGGGTTGCGTGAGTGGGCGTTGGGCGGCGTGCTGCTCAGCCCTTTTCTGATCTACGTGCTGTTGGCTCTGGTGCTTACCGGTTTGTTGCGCTTTGTCGTGCACGCCACGCCGTTGGGGCGCTGGATCTGGCATGAAGCGCTGTTCGACGCAGCGCTGTTCGTTTGTGTGCTGTACCTGGTAGTCCGCCTGCTGGGGCCTTTGTAAGGAGTGATTCGATGCGTGCTGTCGTCCGTACCCTGGTGACCCTCTGCGTGGTCGCCATCGCCGTTCTGGCCGGCTATAAACTCTGGCAGTACTACATGCTCACCCCATGGACACGTGATGCACGGGTGCGGGCCGACGTAGTGGTCATCGCGCCCGACGTGTCCGGCTGGGTGCGTGAGCTCAAGGTGCAGGACAACCAGCGGGTCAAGGCTGGCGACCTGTTGATGAGCATAGATCGTGAGCGCTTTCAGGCTGCATTCGATCAGGCCAGCGCGGTGGCAGAAACGCGTACCCAGCAGTTGCACCTGCGCGAGCGCGAAGCTGCGCGGCGCACGGCTCTGGGGCCCGGGGCGATCAGCGCCGAGCTGCGCGAAAACGCGCAAATCAATGCCGCCATTGCCCGTGGTGAGTTGCATGAAGCGCAAGCTCAGTTGCAGGTGGCGAAAATCAACCTTGCGCGCAGCGAGGTGCGAGCCCCCCGCAGTGGGCACATCACAAATTTGCGCCTTGCTCAGGGCAACTATGTGAATGCCGGCCAGTCGGTAATGGCCCTGGTGGATGACTCGACCTTTTTTATCCAGGCCTATTTCGAGGAAACCAAATTGCCGCGCATACGTGTGGGCGATTCGGTGAAGGTCTGGCTGATGGGGGCAGGAGAGGCCATGCAGGGGCATGTGGAAAGCATCAGCCGGGGTATCACCGACAGTAACAGTAACCCGGACAGCCAGTTGTTGCCGGAGGTTGAGCCAACCTTCAACTGGGTAAGGCTGGCCCAGCGGATACCTGTGCGCATCAGGCTGGACGACATTCCCGAAGGCATGAACCTCAGTGCGGGGATGACGGCCAGTGTGCAGGTTCACGAGGATTCGCCCGAGTGATCATGGGCAATGCATGACAGGCTGATTGTCGACGGCCCCGGCATCTGCCTCAGGCGTTGGCCGGCAAGTGAAAGCTGAATAGCGTGCCGCGTTGCTCATCGGAGATGACCTCCATGCGTCCGCCATGGGCCAGGGCAATCTGATTGGCTATATAAAGGCCAAGGCCAAGCCCCTGTCTTGGCGCCGCAGACAGAGGCCTGGTGAAGGGCTGGAACAATTGGTTCAGGGTTTGTGGGGCGATGGGGTGCCCGTTGTTGTGCACGCTAAGCACGAACTCCTCATCGGCAATCGCCGCCCTGACCGTCACCGGCCCGTCAGGCGCACCATGGGTCAGCGCGTTGGCGATAAGGTTGGAGAGTAGCTGGGTCACCCGTTCGCGGTCACAGTACAGGCCGCCGATATCACCGACCTGCAGGACGATCTGCCGCTGTGGGTGTACGTGCTGCAGTTCTGCAGCGACATGCATGAGGCCTTCGGACAGGTCGGGGCAGGGCTGCAGGTTCAATGGGATGCCGCTGCCGAGCCGGCCTCGGGCGAAATCCAGCACGTCGCGCACAAGCTGTGAAGCCCGCTGCCCGCAAGTGTGAATGTGGCGGGCGATCGCGCGGTTCTTGTCCTCGTCCAGGCGCTGAGTCAGCAGTTCGGCGCCTGCGGTGATGGCAAACAGCGGATTGCGCAGATCATGGCCTAGCACCGCGATGAACTGTTCGCGCACTTCGGCCATCGCCCGTTCCTCGCGCAGGGCGCTCTCGGTGTGCTGGGCACTCTCCTCACTCTCGATCTGGATGGCCAGCAAGCGTGCGAACGACTCCATCATGGGCTGGATTGATTGGCCTTTGAGCGAGGCCGGATTCGGGTCCAGGGCGCAAATGGTGCCGAAGAAGCGGCCATCTGTGCGGAACACCGGCACGGATATGTAGCTTTCGAAGCGATAGCGCTGCGGCGTTTGGTGCCGGCAGTAGCGTTCATCCTCGCTGGCCTTGTCGATCACGATGGTCTGGTGAGAGCTGCGAATCTCGTGGCACAACGTGGTTGCCACCTCGAGCTCGCCGCCCACCTCAAGGCCAAAGCCCAGGTTGTCGAGTACGGCGCAGGCAGTCCAGTTGCATTCGGTAACCCGTGCCACGGCGGCGAAACGCATGCCGCTGGATTCGCAGATGACCTGAAGGATGGCGGGCACGGCACTGATGCGTCCGATGGTGGCGATATCGGCGCTGATGGCGTTGGTCATGAACGGTCCCAAAATTGGCGACGGAATAGGGTAGCGCATCAGTCTAGCGGGGCGGTTGGGCCAGTGGCGAAAAACCTTGGCAAAACGGCCTGCGATTGAGCTAGGCTGGCCTGGCGCGTCGCCCTGTAGAGGCGACCGTTGCCCGCCTGGCGTGTGTCACTTCCAATCATTTGCGAGGTTTCGACATGGCCATCACATCCCAGGACATCTGCAGTGCTGCCGACCAGCTCAAAGGCTTTGTCGGCTTTCATGGCAAACGCGGCGTCCATATCGTGCGTTTCTCCGAAGACGCGTTCGGTATGGACGTGGCTGACGAGAGCATCATCCCGTGCAGTGAATTCGTCTGGCGGCCGGAACAGGACGCGCGCATGGCGCTGTGTCGGCAGCGCCTGGCGCTGCTGCTGGAGCAGCATGTGGACGATCGGCTGAATATTGGCGAACCGTTGCGCCAGTATCTGCGGCGCACTGACCTGCCGGCAATTCTGGCGCAGCGCTCGTTGCGCTGCTGACAGCGCAACGGCGGTCAGCGAGGATATTCTGCCTGGGATACCGGCTGAAGCGCCGTGGTCTCGTCATGTTCGAAATTGACCTGATCGCGACCGCGTCGCTTGGCGCAATAGAGTGCCTTGTCGGCCTTTTCCAGCCAGTGTTCGGGGGATTGGAGGTCTGCCCGGAAGGCTGACATGCCGATACTCAGGCTGATTTTCAAATGCGGCAGTTGTGGGTCACGGTAGCAAACGATGCGCTCGCGCAGACGCTCCATGGCCTGCCTGGCCTCACGCTCACTGGTATCGGGCAGAATCACGCAAAATTCGTCGCCACCATAGCGCCCCGCCAGGTCGCCCGCCCGCAGGTTGCGTCTGAGCTCGTCGCTCATCTGTCGCAGCACGCAATCGCCGATCACGTGGCCGAACGTGTCATTGATGGTCTTGAAATGGTCGATATCGATCAGGGCAATCACTGATGGCATTTGCAAGTTCTGGCAAGTCTGGAAGCGCAGCAGGAGCAGGTCCTTCCAGGCGCCGTGATTGAGCAGCCCGGTCAGGCTGTCAGTCAGGCTCAGGTCGCGAAGGCGGCGCTTGTGTTCGGCAAGCTTGATCGCCAGGCGGTAGCACACCCAGCCCAGGGCCAGTGGATAGAGTGTCAGCATTGGCAGGCAGGCAAAGATCTGCAGTGGTGTGGCGTTGAGCTGCAGCCCTGTGCCCAGCAGTGCGCTGGCCAGCAGCATGCCGACCAGTTGCGCCACTAGCCCTCGCATGACCAAGCGCTTGCCGCCAGCGGCCACATTGTTCATGGTCATCATCGAGAGCACAGTGACGCAGGGCAGGGGGTTGAAATGCATGGCTGCGGTCCAGAAACCACCCATCAGTGAATCCAGCAGCAGGTTGCGCTGTTCCGCCTGGTACGGTGCAATCGACCGCCGTGCCCACTGGTAGGCCACATGGGGCCAGAGCAAGCCGTTGAAGAGCAGCAGCAACCATGCCCAGGTGGGGGGCGAAAGTGGCGCGACCGCTGCAGCGACGCTGAACAGGCCAATGCCCAGGCCGATCATGCGCGGCAGGTAGATACGCCTGACGAAAGAAAGTCCCTTGCCGCTGCGGTTGTCCATGATGGTGGTCGTTCTTCTGCTGAGTCGCCGTTTATCGCACAACTCACGTCAATAGTGTTCAACAGTCTGCCATTGACGAAAAATGACCTTGCAAGCCATTTCACGGTTGATGCGGCCCCTATGGGGGGCTGCGTGTTTTTTTGTGCCTGGGGGCTTGCCACTCATGATGCTCATGGCGGATTCCATTGGCGGGCCTGAACCTGCTGCGGCGGTGCGCTGAAGGTCATTGCTTGTTGTCCTGCTTGCCGAATGAAGACTTTTTTTCATCCTTTAATAGCTGCGAAGGTGGCTTGCCGCTGTCGCTGCGCACCTGCGCGTGGCTGATCAGCGCGAAAATGAAGCTGCCACCAATGATGTTCCCGGCCAGGGTCGGCAGGGCAAACTCAAGCCAGAAGCTGCGCCAGGATTCGTCTCCGGCCCAGACCAGATAGGACACCTCGACCGAGCCTACGACGATGTGAGTGAAGTCGCCCAGGGCCATCAGGTAGGTGATCATCAGGATGATCCAGATCTTGGCGTGCTCCATGGACGGGATCATCCACACCATGGTCGCTATCATCCAGCCCGATACAATGCCCTTGGCGAACATCTGGCTGATATCGTTCTCCATCACCTTGCGGCCGATCTCGAGGAAGGCGACATCCGTCTTGCTGTCGAAAATGGGTAGTTCGAGCATGACCCAGGCGACCAGCAAGGTGCCTGCCAGGTTGCCGACCAGCACTACGCCCCACAGCCGCAAAAGGCGCCCGAGGTTGGCGAAGGTCGGCGTTGTCATGATCGGCAGCACCGCTGTGATGGTGTTTTCAGTAAACAGTTGCTGACGCGCCAGGATCACCGCAAGAAAGCCTGCGCTGTAGCCAATGCTGGCGACAACCTGGGCACTCTCACCCTCCGGCAGGCGAGCGTAGAACAGCCCCATGGCCATGAATGAAAGGCCCATGGTCAGGCCTGCTGCCAGGGCCGACCACCACAGCGCCGCGAGGGTGCGCTCCAGTTCCTGGTCGCCCTGGTAGCGAATGATCTCGTGCAGAACCGCCGCCCTCGGGGGTTGGTTATGGCTGACTTCCTTCTCTTCATCAGCCGACAGGCCAGGGGTCTTCTCGCTCTGCGCATCGCTCATGCCATTGCCCTCCACGGAGTGTTTATCTACAGAGCGATGGTTCATGCATTTAGTTGCCGGGCGGCTGCAAAATGCATCTTGAAGTTTTTTAGATCAAGGTGTTGACTCAAATTTCAAACCGCGTATTATTCGCCTCCTCGCAGCGTTGAACGCAACGAGGCAGGCGGTAAGTTGTTGAAGTTCAAGGCTTTTGAAAGAAAGCAGATTCAAAAAAACTTCAAAACAAACGCTTGACAGCAAATGAGGAAAGCGTAGAATGCGCGCCTCGGTTGAGACGAAAAGCTCTTAACCAAACGCTCTTTAACAAATCGAATCAAGCAATTCGTGTGGGTGCTTGTGAGTATGGACTGATAGTCAGAAAGATTATCAGCATCACAAGTGACCATGCGAGAAATCACATAGTCATTTGAGATTGCTGAGCCAAGTTTAGGGTTTCTTAAAAACCCAAGCAGTATTGAACTGAAGAGTTTGATCATGGCTCAGATTGAACGCTGGCGGCAGGCCTAACACATGCAAGTCGAGCGGATGACGGGAGCTTGCTCCTTGATTCAGCGGCGGACGGGTGAGTAATGCCTAGGAATCTGCCTGGTAGTGGGGGACAACGTTTCGAAAGGAACGCTAATACCGCATACGTCCTACGGGAGAAAGCAGGGGACCTTCGGGCCTTGCGCTATCAGATGAGCCTAGGTCGGATTAGCTAGTTGGTGGGGTAATGGCTCACCAAGGCGACGATCCGTAACTGGTCTGAGAGGATGATCAGTCACACTGGAACTGAGACACGGTCCAGACTCCTACGGGAGGCAGCAGTGGGGAATATTGGACAATGGGCGAAAGCCTGATCCAGCCATGCCGCGTGTGTGAAGAAGGTCTTCGGATTGTAAAGCACTTTAAGTTGGGAGGAAGGGCATTAACCTAATACGTTAGTGTTTTGACGTTACCGACAGAATAAGCACCGGCTAACTCTGTGCCAGCAGCCGCGGTAATACAGAGGGTGCAAGCGTTAATCGGAATTACTGGGCGTAAAGCGCGCGTAGGTGGTTTGTTAAGTTGGATGTGAAAGCCCCGGGCTCAACCTGGGAACTGCATCCAAAACTGGCAAGCTAGAGTACG
>NZ_JADOUD010000001.1:0-1150000 GCF_015751845.1 Pseudomonas sp. M2 | reverse complement strand
TTTCCTGCGCAACGTTAATCGACGCAGGGTTAGTCGGTCCCTAAGGCGAGGCTGAAAAGCGTAGTCGATGGAAAACAGGTTAATATTCCTGTACTTCCAGTTATTGCGATGGAGGGACGGAGAAGGCTAGGCCAGCTTGGCGTTGGTTGTCCAAGTTTAAGGTGGTAGGCTGAGATCTTAGGCAAATCCGGGATCTCAAAGCCGAGAGCTGATGACGAGTTGCCTTTAGGCGACGAAGTGGTTGATGCCATGCTTCCAAGAAAAGCTCCTAAGCTTCAGATAACTGGGAACCGTACCCCAAACCGACACAGGTGGTTAGGTAGAGAATACCAAGGCGCTTGAGAGAACTCGGGTGAAGGAACTAGGCAAAATGGCACCGTAACTTCGGGAGAAGGTGCGCCGGTGAGGGTGAAGGACTTGCTCCGTAAGCTCATGCCGGTCGAAGATACCAGGCCGCTGCGACTGTTTATTAAAAACACAGCACTCTGCAAACACGAAAGTGGACGTATAGGGTGTGACGCCTGCCCGGTGCCGGAAGGTTAATTGATGGGGTTAGCGCAAGCGAAGCTCTTGATCGAAGCCCCGGTAAACGGCGGCCGTAACTATAACGGTCCTAAGGTAGCGAAATTCCTTGTCGGGTAAGTTCCGACCTGCACGAATGGCGTAACGATGGCGGCGCTGTCTCCACCCGAGACTCAGTGAAATTGAAATCGCTGTGAAGATGCAGTGTATCCGCGGCTAGACGGAAAGACCCCGTGAACCTTTACTATAGCTTTGCACTGGACTTTGAATTTGCTTGTGTAGGATAGGTGGGAGGCTTTGAAGTGGGGACGCCAGTTCTCATGGAGCCATCCTTGAAATACCACCCTGGCAACTTTGAGGTTCTAACTCAGGTCCGTTATCCGGATCGAGGACAGTGTATGGTGGGTAGTTTGACTGGGGCGGTCTCCTCCCAAAGAGTAACGGAGGAGTACGAAGGTGCGCTCAGACCGGTCGGAAATCGGTCGTAGAGTATAAAGGCAAAAGCGCGCTTGACTGCGAGACAAACACGTCGAGCAGGTACGAAAGTAGGTCTTAGTGATCCGGTGGTTCTGTATGGAAGGGCCATCGCTCAACGGATAAAAGGTACTCCGGGGATAACAGGCTGATACCGCCCAAGAGTTCATATCGACGGCGGTGTTTGGCACCTCGATGTCGGCTCATCACATCCTGGGGCTGAAGCCGGTCCCAAGGGTATGGCTGTTCGCCATTTAAAGTGGTACGCGAGCTGGGTTTAGAACGTCGTGAGACAGTTCGGTCCCTATCTGCCGTGGACGTTTGAGATTTGAGAGGGGCTGCTCCTAGTACGAGAGGACCGGAGTGGACGAACCTCTGGTGTTCCGGTTGTCACGCCAGTGGCATTGCCGGGTAGCTATGTTCGGAAGAGATAACCGCTGAAAGCATCTAAGCGGGAAACTTGCCTCAAGATGAGATCTCACTGGGATCTTGAATCCCCTAAAGGGCCGTCGAAGACTACGACGTTGATAGGTTGGGTGTGTAAGCGCTGTGAGGCGTTGAGCTAACCAATACTAATTGCCCGTGAGGCTTGACCATATAACACCCAAGCAATTTGCTGCTGCAGATTGTGGTGGTGAAGACGAAAGAACCGAAAGTTCGTAACATCACAAATATCGCATATCCGAATTCGCTGGGCTGTCCATCTGGACATTCTGGCTACAGAATTTCTTGACGACCATAGAGCATTGGAACCACCTGATCCCATCCCGAACTCAGTAGTGAAACGATGCATCGCCGATGGTAGTGTGGGGTTTCCCCATGTGAGAGTAGGTCATCGTCAAGATTCATTTCGCAAAACCCCTATCTGCGCAAGCAGGTAGGGGTTTTGTCTTTCCGATATTCGCACACCTTTCTCCAGGCAAAGATGTTTTGTCCCTCTCGCACCTGCGCAAACGCGCCGAAGGGTGCGACAATTATTCCTGTTCGTTTACGTGACTTTGCCCTGCCCAAGCTGCGTCAAGGCTTAGGTTCGGGGCATCCTCGCGCCCGAACATAGCGATGCCAGCGTGCCGTGCTGCGCATTTCTGGACCTTCACCGTCCTATACAACTGAGGTTACAAGCAAGATGGCCAAGGCCGCCGATGTCGTTGTGCAATGCCTGGAAAACGAAGGTGTCGAGTATGTGTTCGGCATTCCTGGTGAGGAAAACCTCGACCTGCTGGAATCCCTGCGCAAGTCGAAGATCAAGCTGGTACTGACCCGCCACGAGCAGTCTGCGGGCTTCATGGCAGCCACCTATGGCCGCCTGACCGGCAAGACCGGCGTCAGCCTGTCGACCCTGGGCCCTGGGGCGACCAACCTGGTAACCGCCAGTGCGTACGCCTACCTGGGCGGCATGCCGATGATGATGATTACCGGCCAGAAGCCGATCAAGAAGTCCAAGCAGGGCCGCTTCCAGATCATCGATGTGTGCGGCATGATGGACCCCATCACCAAGTACACCCACCAGTTCGCCTCGGCCGACAACATCCCTTCGCGCATGCGTGAAGCGTTCCGCCTGGCCGAAGAAGAAAAACCGGGCGCCGTGCACCTGGAGCTGCCGGAAGACATCGCCGCCGAGCAGACCGATGCCATGCCGATCCCGCGCAGCCTGCACCGCCGTCCGCTGGCCGAGCACGTGGCCATCGAGGCTGCCATCGAGAAACTGCGCACCGCACGCAGCCCTATCCTGGTGATCGGTGCCGGCGCCAACCGCAAGATGACCGCCAAGGTCCTCAAGCAGCTGGTCGATAAGACCGGTATCCCGTTCGTCACCACCCAGCTGGGCAAGGGTGTGGTTGACGAGCGCAGCCCGCGCTTCCTGGGTAACGCTGCGTTGTCGTCCGGTGATTTCGTGCACCGTGCGATCGAAGCGGCTGACCTGATCGTTAACATCGGCCACGATGTGATCGAGAAGCCGCCGTTCTTCATGGTCCGTGGCGGCACCGAAGTCATCCATATCAACTTCCGTTCCGCCGAAGTCGACGCCGTGTACTTCCCGCAGGTAGAAGTGATCGGCGACATCGCCAACGCCGTCTGGCAGATCGCTGAAGGCCTGGGCGACACCTCGCACTGGGACTTCACCCGTCTCATGGCGATTCGTGAAGCCAACGAAGCCCAGATCGCCGAAGGCGGCGACGATGACCGCTTCCCGGTCTATCCTCAGCGCCTGGTTGCCGACATCCGTCGTGTACTGCCGTCCGAAGGTATCGTCGCCCTGGACAACGGCATCTACAAGATCTGGTTCGCGCGCAACTACAAGGCCCACAAGCCCAACACCGTACTGCTCGATAACGCCCTGGCGACCATGGGCGCCGGCCTGCCGTCGGCCATGGCAGCGCACCTGGTGTACCCGGACCGCCCGGTGATCTCGGTGTGTGGCGATGGTGGTTTCATGATGAACAGCCAGGAGCTGGAAACCGCAGTCCGTCTGGGCATGCACGTTACCGTGGTGATCCTGCGTGACGATGGCTACGGCATGATCCGCTGGAAGCAGGCCAACATGGGCTTCACCGATTTCGGCCTGGACTACGGCAACCCGGACTTCGTCAAGTACGCCGAAGCCTACGGTGCCAATGGCCACCGCGTGGAAAGCGCCGAAGGTTTGCTGCCGCTGCTCGAGCACTGCATCAAGACCCCGGGCGTGCACGTGATCGACTGCCCGGTCGACTACAGCGAGAACGACCGCATCCTCAACAGCGAGCTGCGTGAGCGCGCGCTGGCGGTGTAAGCCTTAAGGCCCGATCGCCGGCAAGCCGGCTCCCACGGGAATATCACTGGTCTCTTTGGCCAGTGATTGGCAAGTGGGGCGGTTTGCCGGCGATCAGGCTCTACAGAGCAGGGCCTGCGCTCGTTGGCGCGCATATATTCACCACCGCTCAGATCTCACGATTCACCACTCTGGTTCTCAAGCCCCATGGAGAACACGAGAACATGACGATTGGATCGTCATACAACCACCCCGCCAACCTGGCCATTGAGCCTCCTTCAACCTCGCAACCTTGGGCT
Organism: Pseudomonas sp. M2; assembly: GCF_015751845.1. Taxonomy (NCBI): domain Bacteria; kingdom Pseudomonadati; phylum Pseudomonadota; class Gammaproteobacteria; order Pseudomonadales; family Pseudomonadaceae; genus Pseudomonas; species Pseudomonas sp. M2. The sequence goes on along the minus strand of NZ_JADOUD010000001.1, from coordinate 1,145,956 downwards.
GCGCTTCCCGAAACCACCAGACCTTTTGTTTGGATGATCGATTTCACCTTTGATCACTACCCGCATTATCAGATTCTGTAGGTAATGGAATTCGTGGCTATCAGGTAGATAAGTCTTACCGGAGGTCTTCGCTTTTCCCACAGGTCTGTGGGAGTGCGCTGACTGTCGCTCCCCAGCCTGACCCCGTTTTACTGGCGCTCTTCCACAACAACCAAAAAAGGAAGCCGCCATGTCCGAACTATGCCTCCCCATAAGCCCGGTAAAAATCGCCGTCATTCAGTACGACCCTCAGGTTGGGCTAGACAATCGCGATGGCAACCTGAAACACGGGTTGGCCCTGGCCCGGCGAGCTGCTCGCGAAGGTGCCAACCTGATTGTGCTGCCTGAACTGGCAAACACCGGTTATACCTTTCAGTCGCGTGCCGAAGCCTATGCTCATGCCCAGACGTTACAGGACGGGCCCAGCCTCCAGGCGTGGGCGGACTTTGCGCAGGAACAACAGGTTTATCTGGCCGCAGGCTTCGCGGAACGCGATGGTCTGAAACTCTATGACAGTGCAGTGCAGTGCTGTTCGGGCCTGAGGGGATGCTTGGGCATTACCGCAAGGCCCACCTGTGGAATCAGGAAAAGCTGTGGTTCACCCCCGGCGACCTGGGCTTCCCAGTCTTCGAAACGCCCATCGGGCGTATAGGTTTGTTGATCTGTTGGGATATCTGGTTTCCCGAGGTCCCACGCCTGATGGCGGCGCAAGGTGCCGACATCCTCTGCAGCCTGAACAACTGGGTATGGACGCCACCACCGCTGTTCGATGCTGCCGGACGTTGCATGGCTTCATACCTCACCATGACGGCAGCACACGTCAACAATGTCTATATCGCCGCCGCCAACCGAATCGGTAGCGAGCGGGGAGGCCGTTTTCTGGGTTGTTCGCTGATCGCCGGGACCAACGGATGGCCCATCGGTGAAACGGCCAGTGCAGATCACGAAACCATCCTCTATGCCGATGTCGATCTCAGCGCAGCCCGTTCGGCGCCAATCTGGAACAGCCTCAACGACTTGCCGCGAGACCGGCGTACAGATCTTTACGACGCCACGCTCGGCTATCGCATGCATGCACCGATGCCACGCTGAGGAGACGGAAATGAAGGTTAAACTCATTTCGCCTCAGCAATTGATCCCAGCATTGATGCTGGCCAGCCTGACAGTATTGCTGGCTGCCAGCCTGGTGCTTGGTCAATGGCCGGATTATGCACAGTTGACCGCGACACTTGATCAGCCACTGAGCCGCCTGCGCTGGATAGTCGCAGACATCAGCGAAGTCACTTTTTACAAGCATGAACTACCCGCCCTCGGCTTGCTGCTCGGCGCTTGCCTGGCGCATTGGGCCTATATCCGTGGCTACCGTTGCCAGGGCTTCGCCATCTGTTATGGCAGTGGCTTGTGGCCCTGGGTTTTCATCAGCTCGCTGCTTGGCTTGCTGCTCAGTCATGCCTTGTGGGGCTGGACCTTGGCCAGTGGCGCCTGGCAACCCACATTCGTCGCCTTCGTCTCGCTGCCTGCTGCCATGGTTCTGCTGTTTGGTGGCGGCTGGCAGGTGACGATCACCGGTGCGGTGTTGGGCGCACTGCTGGTAGCACCAGCCAGCCTGTTGCTGGTCAATTACCTGTGCTACCCCCTGCAGTTGCCTGCCGTGATCGGCAATGTCAGCGGGATGGCTGTAGCAAGCGTGATGGCTTTCATGCTGTGCAGGCGCTTTCCATCGCTGGTCGAGCGCGGCCGCAGGCCCGAGACGTTGCAGGCTGTTGCGCCAAACCCGGACTATGGCGTGGTCTGGTCACTCAGGCGAGTTTTGGCCGATTTCAGCGAAGGGCCATTTTTCGGAAATGAACTGGCCAGTCTGGGGCTCTTGCTGGGTGTGCTGGCCGCCTACATGCTAGCGCCCGCTGCACCCGCCTATGGCTCGCAACTGGTTGTTCAGCTGGTGGCCGGGCAGGGGTTGTCTTCACTGGTTGGTGTAGTGATCTGGCGTCGCCAGTGGCAAGCACGTGGCTGGTATCCCACCTACATTCCCATTGTGTCGGTTGTTCCTGCCGCAGTGCTGACCCATGGCGGTAGCTGGCAGGTGGTCATGCTCAGCGCAGTATTGGGCGCGCTGATCGCACCGCCGTTGGCTGTGGCCATCAGCCAACGGTTACCGAGCCATATGCATGGCTATATCGGTAACGTTCTATCCATGGCCATCAGTACATTAGGTATCGTGCCGCTGGTCGGGCTTGTTACGGGAGTTGGCGTATGACGGAAGTTGAAAATTTGCCTCGCTTGTCGATTGCCAGCCTGGGAGGAACAGCCAGCATGCAGGCTGATGCATCAGGGCGGGGGGTGACGCCAAGTCTCGACTGTGAGAGGCAATTGGCCTCGTTACCCCACTTGCGCGAGATGGCGCACCTTGAAGTGGCCACGCTGTGCCTGGTCCCTAGTGCCTCACTGAGTTTCGTGATGCTTCTGGATGTGCTGGCCTGGGCTCGCGCTGAAATTGAAGGTGGCTCGCAGGCAGTGATACTCACTCAGGGGACTGATACGCTGGAGGAGACGGCGTACTTCTTCAACCTGCTCTGGCCTTTCGACGCACCGCTGGTGCTTACCGGTGCAATGCGCCCGCCCAGCCAGCCGGGGAGCGATGGGCCGGCCAATCTGCTGGCGGCGACGCAGGTAGCTCTGGCTCACGCTAGCAGGGGAAGAGGTGCGCTGGTAGTGATCAACGACCAGATCCACTGCGCAACACGGGTACGCAAGACTGCCAGCCTGTCGATGGCCGCGTTCGAGTCGCCTGGCAGTGGCCCCGTTGGTGAACTCGTAGAAGGCTTGGCGGTTTATCGTCAACCGCCTTGCCCGCGCAGGGTGCTACCGCTCCCCGAACGCGTCGGGCATCGGGTTGCGCTGCTGGAAGCTTGCCTGGATGCAGATACAACCTTGCTGCAGGCTGTTGCGGCCTTTGGCTTCGAGGGGCTGGTCATATCCGGGTTTGGTGCCGGGCACGTTTCCAGCGTCTGGTCCGATGTGTTGGCTGAGCTGGCGGCGAACCTGCCGGTGATTGTCGCTACCCGCACCGGAAGTGGTACCACCGCTCGGGCCACCTATGGTTTTGCGGGGGCCGAGATCGACTTGCAGTCCAAAGGCGTACACATGGCCGGACAACTCTGCCCGCGCAAGTGTCGAATATTGTTGTGGCTGCTACTCGGCACGGGGCAACAGTCGTCGCTGTGCACCTGGCTACCCCAATAGGGTAACTGCCCGCAGCTCTGTGGCTGTGGGCAGCCCTTGACCCGTCGCTGTGATAGGGTGCACACACTTTTGCTTTTCAGGATGTGCAACCATGCTCCCCCCCCTCAGCGAAAAAGAACTCCACCGCCTCGAAGACCTGCTGATCACCTACGGCAACGACTATTCGGTACTCAACCTTGCCGAGCTCAACGGCTTTTTCACCGGCCTGGCCAGCTCACCGTCGCGGGTCAACCCTGAGCAGTGGTTGCCTGCGGTCGCCGGTGGCAAGGTGCCGAAGTTCAAGAAGCCTGCCCATGAAGAAGCCTATACGGCACTGATGCTGCGCTATGCCCACCAGGTGGCGGAACAGCTTGCGCAGAACGTCGACGGCTTCGAGCCGGTGTTCGAAGAAAGTGAAAGCGAGGAAGGGCCGGCGATCATCATGGAAGAGTGGTGCTTTGGCTACATGCGCGCTACCCAGATTGCACAATGGGGCGACCTTCCGCCCGAGCAGGATCAATTGCTCAAGGCAATTTCGCTGCACGGGCTGGAGGATAACTTCGAGCTGCTCGATACCATGAGTTTCGATGAGCTGCAGGCCTGCGTGCCACATGTGGTCGCAGCGGCGAAGGGCTTGTATCGGTATCAGAAGCAGCAGCGCCACTGACCCGATGGGGCGGGGCCCTTTTGGGTCTGCCCCGCCCACGGGCCTTGGGTACCCAGCGATTATTTCGCATCGCGAAATTATGATCTTCCCCCAGCACTGATTCTGCAACTCAGCGATTCAGCGCAGCATGTGCTCCACCAGCACCACGCCGGTGCCGACCCTGGAGCACAGACCATGATCAAACTCTACAACTTCCCCAAGTCCGGCCATGCCCATCGCATCGAGCTGATGTTGTCGCTGCTGGACCTGCCCACCGAACTGGTGTTCGTGGACCTGGCCAAGGGCGCGCACAAGCAGCCGGAATTCCTCGCCCTCAACCCCCTCGGCCAGGTGCCGGTGATCGATGACAACGGTACTGTCATTGCCGACTCCAACGCCATCCTCGTCTACCTGGCCAGCACGTACGACAAAGCCGGCCATTGGCTGCCCCAAGACCCGGTCACCGCCGCCCGTGTGCAACGCTGGTTGTCCACCGCCGCAGGGCCGCTCGCCTTCGGCCCGGCCGCTGCCCGTCTGGTTACCGTGTTTGGCGCCTCATTCAATACCGACGAAGTCATCGGTCGCGCCCACGCCTTGCTCAAGGTGATGGACCGCGAACTGGCCGAGTCGCCATTCCTGGTGGGCGACCAGCCGACCATCGCTGATGTGGCCAACTACTCCTACATCGCCCACGCCCCTGAGGGCAACGTCTCGCTGGAGCCGTACCCCAACGTACGCGCCTGGCTGGCACGCATCGAAGCGCTGCCCGGTTTCGTTGCCATGCCACGTACCGCCGTGGGCCTGCAAGCCAACGTCTGAGCCGCAACCCAACCGAGGAACGCCGCCATGCAACAAACCCCTGACCCTCGACCCTCGCCCTGGCACGTTGGCGAAAAACGGCTGCAGGAGCAGGCCGGTGTGGCGCAGCGCATGGAGGCGTTCGGGCAGAAGGTCATTCGTGACTACATGCCCGACCAGCACCGCGAGTTTTACCGGCAACTGCCTTTCCTGGTCGCTGGCGCCGTAGACGCCCACGGTAAACCCTGGGCGACGTTGCTTGAAGGCCCTGAAGGCTTCGTCAGCTCGCCCGACCCACGGCAATTGTTGATCGACACCCATCTCGCCAGCGACGACCCGGCAACGCCAGGCCTGGGCGCAGGTGGTGCTGTCGGCTTGCTCGGCATCGAGTTGCACAGCCGCCGGCGCAACCGCATCAACGGGCTTATCCAGCAAGGGGGTGGTGGCCCGCTGGCGGTGACGGTGGAGCATGCCTTCGGCAATTGTCCCCAGTACATCCAGTTGCGCGCTTACACGCGTGTCGATGAGCCGCCGCAGGGCAGGCTGGACTCCAGCGTACTGGATACCCACGCAGTGACGATGATCGAGCAGGCAGACACCTTCTTTGTCGCCAGCTACATTGACCACCAAGACGGCCATCGCGCTGTGGATGTCTCGCACCGCGGCGGCCGGGCCGGGTTCGTCAAGGTCGACGGCAACCGCCTGACCATCCCCGACTATGCCGGCAACTTGCACTTCAATACCCTCGGCAACCTGTTGGAAAATCCGCAGGCAGGGTTGTTGTTCGTCGATTTCAGCAACGGCAACGTGCTGCAAGTGTCGGGGCGCACCGAGATTTTGCTCGACAGCCCGCTGATCAAAGACTTCGCCGGCGCCGAGCGGCTATGGACGCTTCAGGTCGAACACATCGTGCTGCGCCGGGCTGGCGTGTCGCTACGCTGGGCCTTTGAGGAATACGCACCGACCAGCCTGATGACCGGGACCTGGGCCGAGGTCGAGCAGCGCCGGCAGCAGCGCGAGCGGCAGCGCCAATGGCTGGCCTGGCGTGTTGAGCGGGTGGTGCAGGAGAGCCAGGACATCCGCTCGTTCTACCTGGCGGCCGATGTGCCGGTAACCTTTGCTCCAGGCCAGCACATTCCTGTGCGGCTCCCGCTGGGTGGCGACACGCCGTTGATTCGCACCTACAGCCTGTCCTGCGCGCCATCGGACGGCCACCTGCGCATCAGCGTCAAGGCCCAGGGTGCGGCTTCGCGGTATTTGCACGAACAGGTCGGCGTGGGCGACCTGCTCGACGTGCGGCTGCCCATGGGCAGTTTTACCCTGGACGGCGACAGTACAAGGCCCATCGTGCTGATTGGTGCAGGCGTAGGTATTACCCCGCTGATCGCCATGTTGCGCGAGCAGCTGGCCCGGCAGCAGACGCGGCGAATTCACCTGTTCCACGGCGCCCGCCGCCTCGCTGACTTGCCATTTCAGCAGGAGCTGGCCGCGTTGTCCGAGCAGGCAGGTGGCCTGTTGAGTGTGCATCGCTCCCTTAGCCAGCCGGAGGACGACGCAGTACCAGGACGCGACTATGAACATGCCGGGCGCCTGGCGATCGAGCAGGTGAAAGCGAAGCTGGCGCTGGATGACTATGACTTCTACCTGTGTGGGCCGGCCAGCTTTACCCAGGACCTGTATGAAGGGTTACGCGCCATACACGTGCCGGACAAGCGCATTCATGCAGAAGCCTTCGGCCCGTCGACGCTCAGGCGTCATACCGATGACAACCAGCCGACGCTGCAGCAGCCACCGGCTGCCAGCGAGCCAGTGCCTGTGTACTTTGCCAGCTCGGCCAAGGAGGCGCGCTGGGCACCGGGCGGTGGTACCTTGCTCGAACTTGCCGAAGCCCGTGGGTTGTCGCCGGACTTCAGCTGCCGGGGCGGTTCGTGCGGCACCTGCAAGACCAAGGTGGTGAGCGGGCAGGTGCATTACCCGAACCCGCCTGCCCAGATGCCGGAAGCGGGGACAGTGCTGATCTGCTGCGCGGTGCCGGGCAAAGCGCAGGAGGGCGGGCAGGCGCTGGTACTGGATATTTGATGCTGCCTGCAGATAGCAGATAATCTCTACCCACGATACTCAGGAGCCGGCATGGACCAGATCCACCTGATGAAGGTGTTCGTCGCGGTAGGCGAGCTGGAAAGCTTCGCTGCTGCCGCCCGCCGTCTGGACATCTCGCCCGCTGCAGTAACCCGCGCGGTCAGCGCGCTTGAGGACATGCTCGGCGTCAAACTGCTGCTACGTACCACGCGCAGCGTGCGCCTGACCCAGGCGGGTGGCCGCTATCTGGAGGACACCCGCCACATCCTCGCCAGCATCTCTGAGGCCAACGAGGCCGCCGCCGGCATCAACGCCACGCCCAAAGGCGAACTGGCCGTCACCGCGCCCATCCTGTTCGGCAAGAAATTCGTCATGCCGAGCATCGTGCGTTATCTGCAGCGGTACCCCGAGGTGGACGTATCCGCCTACTTCCTCGACCGCATCGTCAACATGGTCGAGGAGGGCATGGACGTTGCGGTGCGTATCGGTCCGCTGCCCGACTCCGGCCTCAAGGCCCTGCGCGTAGGCAGGGTCAGGCGCATGCTCTGCGCCTCGCCTGAATACCTGGCGCGCCACGGTGTGCCGCAGCACCCCTCGGACTTGCCGGCGCATGCGGTGATCGCCACCACCAACCTCTCGCCGCGTGCCGGTTGGCGCTTCGGCGTGACGGACGAACCGACCCTGGTGCGCATCAAGCCCAGGCTCACCGTGACCAGCAACGACGGTGCGATCGCAGCGGCGGTGGGCGGGCTGGGGATTGCTCGGTTGCTGTCCTATCAGGTGGTGGACGAGATCGCCAGCGGGCAGTTACAGGTGCTACTGGCCGACTATGAGGAAGCCCCATGGCCGATCCATGTGCTGCACCGCGAAAGCAAGCATGGTTCGGCCAAGGTGCGCATGTTCGTCGACCTGCTGGCGCATGAGCTGCGGGCCCAAGGGCTGGACTGAAGTCATCCTGCCTTCGGTTCGCCCGGTTGCGGTCGCTCGCTGACAACCGTCTGGATCGCCTGGTACTCCAGGCTGAACCCCAGGCTCATTTCTTCACCCTGGCGCAACAAGCGCAAACCCGGTTGCCCCGGCAGGTGATGGGCATTGATTGGATGGCTGACCGGTTCAAAGCAGAAGAACGGCTTGTCCTGGGGGCAGAACAGCAAGAAATGCTCGGCACCGCTGGCGCTGCATACCAGTCGATAACCGGCCCCGGGTTGCTCGATCACGCAGTCCCCGGCCCACCCGCCGAACGCGTGGTCGACCACGGTGCCCGGCAGGCTGGCCGGCGCATCGAAGCGCCAGTCTTGAGGCACCGCTGCCGTGTACGACGGCAACCGCCCCTCTTCGGCCAGCCACACGTGCTGCGCTGCTGCCTGCAGGCGGGTGTCAGGGTAGCGCGGGAAGTAAGGATGCAACCCCAGTCCATACCAGGTAGCGGGCTCATCCAGATGCGTTACCTGCAGGTCAAGCCTCAGGCGGCCTTCATGCAAATGCACATCCAGTACCGCCCGGTAGGCGAACGGCACGCTGCTCTGGAGCGTCAGCCTTGCATTTCGCTCACTGTGATGAGCCACCTGCCAGGCCTGCTGCCAGGCGGTGCCATGGATCGGATACGGGTCGTGTGTGGTGTTGGGCGCCAGGGCCAGCCAACCCTCGGGCCTTGCAAAACCACCCTCGGCAATACGGTTGGACCAGGGCGCCAACGGGTAGCACCCCAGCTGGCGCGGTGTACCGCTGGCCAGTGCTGCCTGATCGGTATGGCGCAGCAGCGCCTGCCCAGTCGTCTTCACTTCCCAGTTGATCAGGCTGGCGCCCAGCTCGGGCGCCAGGGTCAGGCGGGTCAGGCGGTCTTGCAGCTGCAGTTCGGTGACAGCCATCAGCGGCTCCTTTCACAAAGCGGGTCAGCTGGCCCGACGGTAGGTCAGCAGCACGATGCCGCACACCACCACGGCGGCGCCGATCAATTGCCAGGTGCCCAGGCGCTGGTCCAGCAACGCCCAGCCCAGCAGCAACGTGGCGATCGGCTCGATATTCATCACTGGCGCGTTCTGCGCCATGTTCAGCCGTGGCACGCAGACGAACAGCAAGGTGAAGGCCACGCCATACAGCACCACCAGGCTGGCCAAGGCCGTCCAGCCGCTGGCGCTGGCCGGCAGCGACAACCCCGAGGGCATCACCCCGCTGGCCCCCGCCACCAGCATGCTGGCGAACACGATCAGCAGGGTCAGCAAGCTGCGCACCGGGCCGCGAACCGCAGCCAGTTTGTGGTCGGTGATCCACAACGCGCAGGCGAACACGCAGGCGGCGCAGAACGAAAGGCCCACGCCCAGTAGCCAGTGCGGGTTGGCCTCACCGTTATCGGCCAGGCGCCCAGGTACATCCAGCGCCAGCACCAGGCCACACAGGATCAGCCCCATGAACAGCACGGTGCGGCCGGTCGGGCGAGCGCCGCCCAGCGCCCAGGTGAGCAGCGCCAGCAGCATCGGAAAGGTGTTGCCTACCAGCAGCGCCAAGGCAACCGGAATGCGCGCCACGGCCGAGTACAGGCACAGGCTCTGGGTAGCGATCAACAGGCCCAACAGCAATTGCCAGTGCCGCGTGCCAGCCGGCAGGCTCAGCGGTTGGCGCTGCCACAGCACCAGGCTCGCCAGCACCAGGAAGGTGATGCCGGAACGACAGAGGATGGCCAACAGCACGCCGGTGTCGTCATCGAAGGCGATGCGCGCGGCAATGTGGTTGCCGGCGAACGAGCAGGCCAGCAGCGCCAGTAGCGCGACCGCCAGCTTGCGCGGGAAAAGGGAGACAGAAGCAGCGACAGCCATGTGCATGATCCATTTGCAGGTGTGTTCAGGAGGCTGTTGCGCAGCCCATCGCTGGCAAGCCAGCTCCCACTGGTTTTGCATTGGCCTTCAGATCGGCGTTGTCCCAGTGGGAGCCGGCTTGCCGGCGATGGGCCGCCCAGCGGCCCCGGATGAGCGCCGTTACAACACGACGCTCGGCAGCCACAGCGAAATGGCCGGGATATAGGTGACCGCGATGAGCACCAGGAACAGCGCAATGTAGAACGGCAGCAGCGCCTTCACCGTCGATTCGATGCTCACCTTGCCGATGGCCGAGCCGACGAACAGCACCGCACCTACCGGTGGCGTGATCAACCCGATGCCCAGGTTCACCAGCATGATCATGCCGAAGTGCACCGGGTCCACACCGATGCCGGTGATCACGGGCAGCAGGATCGGCGTCAGGATCAGGATCAGCGGCGCCATGTCCATCACCGTGCCCAGCAGCAACAGCATGAAGTTGATGCACATCAGGATCACGTAGCGGTTGTCCGACAGGGTCAGGAACACTGTGGTGATCTTCGACGGGATCTGCATCAGCGTCATCACGTAGCCGAAGCTTGCGGCAAAGCCGATCAGGATCATCACGATCGAGATGGTCCGTACCGTACGGTGCATCAGCTTGGGCAAGTCGCGCCACTTGTAGTCGCGGTAGATGAACATGGTCACGAAGAACGACCAGACCACTGCCACGGCCGCTGATTCGGTGGCGGTGAACACGCCCGAGAGAATACCGCCGAGGATGATGACCATCGCCATCAGGCCCCACAGTGCTTCGCCAGCGATTTTCAGTGCCTGACGCAGCGGGATCACTTCACCTTTGGGGTAGTTGCGCTTCTTGGCGAAGATCAGGCACAGGCCCATCATCACCGCGCTCAGCAGCAAGCCGGGCATGATCCCCGCGATGAACAGCGAGCCGATCGACACTGTGCCGCCCGCCGCCAGCGAGTACAGCACCGAGTTGTGGCTGGGCGGGGTGAGCAGTGCCTGCACCGAGCCGCTGACGGTCACTGCCGTGGAGAACTCGCGCGGGTAGCCCTTGCGCTCCATCTCGGGGATCAGTACCGAGCCTACAGACGCGGTGTCAGCCACCGACGAGCCGGAAATGGCGCCGAAGAAGGTCGAGGCCATGATATTGACCAGCGACAAACCGCCCCGTACGAAGCCCACCAGCACTCCGGCGAAGGCCACCAACCGCCGTGACATGCCACCTTCGGCCATGATTGCGCCAGCCAGCACGAAGAACGGAATGGCCAGCAGTGAAAACTTGTTAACCCCACTGGCGATCTGAATCATCATCGCCTGCAGCGGGATGTCGATCCACCAGGCGCCGATCAGCGCCGACAGGCCCAGGGCGAAGGCCACCGGCATGCCGATCAGGATGAGCACGATGAAACTGCCCAACAGAATGAACGCATCCATTTACGCAGCTCCTTCGTTTTCTTCCGCCAGATCGTAACGAACCACCTTGCGGTTGCTCTGATCGCCCAGCAGGAGTTTTTCCAGTACAAAAATCAAGGTCAGCAGACCACCGACCGGGATCGGCGCGTAGGTCATGCCCACCCGTACCCCAGGCAAAGAGGCCAGCGACTGGTTCCACGTGGTGATGCACAGCTTGATGCCGTAGTAGGTCATGAACACGCACACCAGGATCATCAGCACCTGCACCAGCAGTGCAACCAGCTGGCGCTGCAGCGGTGGCAGGCGGTCGGTGATCATCCCTACCGCCATGTGCGCGCCGGCCCGGTAGCTGGCGGCGGCACCGACGAAGGTGAACACCACCATCAGCAGGATCGACACTGGCTCAGGCCAGCTGGAGCCGGTACCCAGCACGTAGCGTGCAAAGATGCCCCAGGGAATGATCAGCGACATGGCCAGGATCGACAGGCCGGCGACCCAGATGCAGCTGCGGTAGAGCGTGTCGTTCACGCTCAGGAAAAGCGATTTCATAGGCATCACCAAAGCGGCAGGGCGGCGGGCGCCGCACTGCCGCGGTCAAACTTGGAAGGGGGCCGGTATTACTGGACGGCGTCGATACGCTTCATCAGGTCTGCGTACGGCGCACCGTACTTCTCGCGTACTGAAGCGGTAGCCTCGAAGAACGGTTTCTTGTCGACGCTGATGAACTCCACGCCCGCGGCCTTGAGTTTCTCTTCGCTGGCGGCAGTCTTGGCATCCCACAGCGCGCGCTCTTCCATCTGTGCTTCGCGCGCGACCTTCTTCACCAGCGCCTGCTGCTCAGGCGTGAGCTTGTTCCAGGTGGTCTTGGACATCACCACCGGCTCCGGCAGGATCAGATGGCCAGTGAGGGTGAAGTACTTGGCGCTCTGGTAGTGGTTGTGCTCGAGCAGGGTTGGCGGGTTGTTTTCGGCGCCATCGATCACGCCGGTCTGCAGGGCGCTGAATATCTCGCCGGTGTCCATGGCGATGCCGTTGCCGCCCATGGCGTTCATCATGTCGATGAACAGCGGGTTGCCCTGCACGCGGATCTTCATGCCCTTGAGGTCTTCCAGGCTGCGCACCGGCTTCTTGGTGTAGATGCTGCGCGAGCCGCCGTCCATCCACGCCAGGGCCACCAGGTTGAATTCGGAGTTGGTGATCTTGTCGAGGATCTCCTGGCCGATATCGCCGTCGATGATCTTGCGCATGTGGTCATGGTCGCGGAACACGAACGGCATGTTGAACACGTTCACGTCCGGCACCACCGGGCCGACGATCCCCAGGCTGACGCGGGTCATCTGCACGGCACCGATCTGCGCCTGCTCGATGACTTCCTTTTCCGAGCCCAGGACGCCGCCGGGGAACATCTTGAAGGTGATTTCGCCATTGCTGGCGGCTTCGATCTTCTTGCCCATGTTCTGCTCGGCGACCACGGTCGGGTAACCGGCCGGGTGGATCTCGGCGAACTTGATGTCCAGCGCGTGGGCTGGCAGGGAGAGGCTGAAGGCGAACGGGAGTGCAGCAAGAAGCAGCTTGCGTTTGAAAGTCATGATGAAACTCCGTGGTTTTTATTATCCGGTTTCGGGCGTACGAGTGTGGTTGGCAGTACGGGTGTTCAGCCCCGGCAGGCAGGTTCCTCCAGGCCTTTGACGCCGAGTTCGAAGGCAAATACCCCACCAGCCAGCGGCTGGTCGCAGAGGTCGATGCCTGCGGGGCGGATCGAGGTGACGAACAGGGTGTCCAGGTTGGCGCCGCCGAAGGCGCACATCGCCGGCTTTTTCACCGGCACGTTGAGTGAGCGGTCAAGGCGGCCATCCGGCGTGAACCGGTGGATCTGACCGGCATCGTTGCCGCAGATCCAGTAGCAGCCGTCCTGGTCGATGGCAGCGCCGTCCGGGCGACCGGGGAAGGCGCGCATGTCGACGAACAGCCGCTTGTTGTGGGGTATGCCACTGTCGATGTCGTAGTCGAACACCCAGATCTTCTGCACGTCGGGGTGCGAGTCCGACAGGTACATGCGTGTGCCGTCGGGGCTGAAGGCCAGGCCATTGGGCACGATCATGCCGTCCTGCTGCAGGTGTAACTGGCCCTCGCCGTCATGCCGGTACAGCGCGCCGACCGTGGCGCCTTGCTGCATGTCCATCAACATGGTGCCGGCCCAGAAGCGGCCCTGGCGATCACAGCGCCCATCGTTGAAACGCATGCCGCTCTGTGCATGGTCGACGGCGCTGAGCAAGTGGCTGGCAAGGCTGCCATCGGCCCTGGTTTCAAGCTGGAAGATGCCGCTTTCCATGCCGGCGATCCAGCCCCGCTCAGTGCGCGCGATGCAGGCGAGCATCTCGTCGCCTTGCCAGGTCTGATGGGCACCATCGGGCTGCCAGCGATGCAGCTGGCGTGCGGGAATGTCGACCCAGTACAGGGCGTGTTCGGTGGGGTGCCACACGGGGCTTTCGCCGGTGCCGTTGCGGGCGTCGACGATCAGTTCGCAGTTCATGGCCGGGCCTCCTGGAGCACTGGGTGTCAGTTGAACGGTCCGGCTACGGCGAAGGCGCCGCCCTGATAGACCATGCTCGGGTCATCGGCGGCAGGTGCCGGCTGGGCCTCTACCACTTCGCGAAACACCTCGGAGGTGTCTTTAGGCTCGTAGCCCAGGTGCGCGGCATAGCGGTTGTCCCACCATACGGTGCGGTTGTCGGAGGCACCGTAGACAATGGTGTGGCCCACGTTAGGGGTGTTCAGCCCACGTTCGATGAGCTGGACCAGGTCGTCGTAGCTCAGCCAGGTGCACAACATGCGTGGGTTCTGTGGCTGGGGGAAGGACGAGCCAATGCGGATGCTGACGGTCTCGATGCCATAGCGGTCGAAGTAAAAGCTGGCCATATCCTCGCCGTAGCATTTGGACAACCCGTAGTAGCTGTCGGGCCGGCGTGGAGCGTGAGCGTCGATGCGCTCGTCCTGGCGGTAGAAACCGATGGTGTGGTTGGAGCTGGCGAAGATGATGCGCTTGACCCCATGCTTGCGCGCCGCCTCGTAAACGTGGAACACACCGCAGATGTTGGGGCCGAGGATGTCCTCGAAGGAGTGCTCGGTGGATACGCCGCCGAAATGGAGGATGGCGTCTACGCCTTCTACCAGTGCGTGGACGGCGGCCTTGTCGGCCAGGTCGCAGGTCACGACCTCTTCATGCGCACCCGCGGCAGGTGCCATCGGGCTGATATCGGAAAGGCGCAGGACCTCGGCGTAGCCTTGCAGGCGTTCGCGAAGGACCTTGCCCAGGCCGCCTGCGGCTCCGGTGAGCAGCAGGCGATTGAGGGGGGTAGTGGTCATGGCCGGCTCTATTTGTTAATTGTTGTAGGTTGTCGTATGACTGTGTTGATTATTGGCAGTGGGGTTGGCAGTTGTCAATGAGGCGTGTGCGGCTTTCGCCTGGTTGGTGGTCAACTGTAGGAGCGGCCTTGTGTCGCGAAAGGGGCGCGCAGCGGCCCCAAAAACTTCGCAGGCGGCCCCATTGCCGGGGCCGCTGCGCAGCCCTTTCGCGACACAAGGCCGCTCCTACACAAGGCAATTGCCACACAAGGCCGTTGCCACAGGAAACGCGTTAGCCCGGGTTACAACAGCGACAGCGGGTAATTGAAGATCAACCGGTTCTCATCGAATTCGTTGTTGCTGTAGTCGCGCCGAATCGACGAGTTGCGCCATTTGACGCTCAAATCCTTGAACGCCCCGCTCTGGATCACATAGGCCAGCTCTGTTTCCCGCACCCACTCCTTGCCGTCGGTCACCGCCCCGGTATGCACGTCCTGCCCGCTGATGTAGCGGTTCATCAGCGTCAGCCCCGGCACCCCAACGGTGACGAAGTTGAAGTCATGACGCACCTGCCAGGAGCGCTCGTTGGCATTGTCGAAACTGGAGTTGTAGCTGTCGTTGGCCAAGGTGCCGCCGCTCGTGCCGTTGACCCGCATCCAGGTATCGCCATCGACCTTCTGCAGGCCCACCCAGAACGTGTTGCCGCCATACTTGGCCGAGAACATCCCCGAATACGTCTTGTTGTCCAGTTGCCCGGCCTTTTCGGAGCCGTCTTCGCCACCGTGGAAGTAACCGAGGTTGGCGCCGAAGGTCCAGCTGCCGACCGGCTGGCTGTGGCTCAGTTGCAGGTACTGCTGCTCATAGACGTCCTTGAGCACTGCGTTCCACAGCCCGACCAGCGTGCGGTCCTGGTTGAACTTGTATTCGCCACCGACGAAGTTGAAACGGTCCGAAAGGGCGCCGCCGTAGCTCATGTCGTCCATGCTGGCGTCGTTGCGCGGGCTGTTGCCGCGGAACTGCCCGCCGTACAGCGTCAGCCCGGCAATTTCGTTAGAGGTGACCTGCCCACCGCGGAAGGTCTGAGGTAGCGAGCGGCCATCGTCGGAACGCAGGATCGGCAGCACCGGCATCCACTCGCCGACCTTCAGTTCAGTCTTGGAAATCCGCGCCTTGCCCGCCACCGCCAGGCGCCCGAAGTCATCCGCCGGCTGCCCATCGTCATGGCGCGGCAGCAGGGCGGTGCCATAGGTGCCGCCACCGCCATCGAGCTTCACCGACCACATTCCCAACACATCCACGCCGAAACCGATCGGCCCCTCGGTGAAGCCTGAGCGTGCATCGAGGATGAAGCTCTGCGTCCACTCCTCAGCCTTGCTCTGCGGGTTGCTGGGGTTGGTGAAGTTGCGGTTGATATAGAAGTTGCGCAGGCCAAGCGTGGCTTTTGAATCCTCGATGAAGCCTGCGGCCACGCTGGTGCCCGGCAAGCTCCCGATCATGCCGGCGCCCAGCAGGGCAAAAGGAAGGGTCTGGCAGATTTTCATTATTGTTGTGCTCCGCAAAAGGGTGTGGCAGCCCGTCCACCGGGCACGCGCAAGCGGCCTGCGGCAGGGGCGGGTGGGTACGGGCCGGTGAAGGCCGGGTAGGGTGAAACAGGGTTACGGCACTAGGTGGCCGTGCATGCTGGAATGAGGGGCGGCGAGAGGCTGGGGTGTAGCGCGATGGGGGTCGACATGGGAGAGTGTCCACTGATTGTTGTTTTTGTTATGTGTTGTCGTACAACTGTGGCGATTTTTTAGCAAGCGCAGGCGGTAATGTCAACGCCTACTAAGGCGAATAACGCCTGGTTTAGCACCTTTCTGAGAGGCACCTTTCATCAACAGAAGCTCTAGCCCGGGCATCTCCCTGCCTTGAAAGAGATACTACGACTAAAGTCGGTGTGAAGGGCGTTGATTGGCTGGTAACCCTGGAATTTTGTGTATTAGGACCGGATCAGGGGGTTTAAGACGCGTTATGTTGGATTTAAGACCCGGCAAGATTGTTGAGCGCCTCTGCAAGCGTGCGTACCGAGCGGACCCCACTTCCCCGTGAACCATTGCTAACAGGACATGTCTTACTGCCATCATCGACATGATGTCATTTCACACGCAAGGAGGCTCCATCATGCAATCAACCCCACCTATAGCCACCGGTAACCTGCTGGGCACCTATGGCTACGGCAAGGCGCTGATCATCAGCATGCTCATCTTGGGCAGCATCTTCTTCGGCTTGGCCGCTTTCGTCGGCTACCTGAGTGTCGCCAGCGACCTGCAATTCAACGGACCCAAGCAAATCTTCTACTTCACCGTCGCCTTGCTGGCTGTGCTCGGGCTGAGCATGTTTGCCCTGGCCCTGTGGCAGACAAAGCTGCGCAAAGCGCGTTACGAGGTCTACGAAAAAGGCATCTGCCAGATCATCGGCAGCGAACGTGACTACGTGCCTTTCAGCGAGATGAATGACTTGTACCTGTTCGCCTCTGGCCAGACAGCCTTCGCAGGCCTCACCAACAACCTGGCTTATCGGCGCAACGCAAGCGAGCCTTTCCGCCGGGTCAATCCGCACCTCAAGGGCCTGTTCGCCTTTATCGAACAGGTGCGCGACCAGCATCTGAACGAACGGCTGCCAGTGGTATACGCCACGCTTCAAAATGGTGGCGGGGTGCAGTTCAACTATCTCGACACCAAACAGGTATGGGGCAAGCGGATCAGTGGCGACTTCTTTAACGTCACCACCAAGGCCCTGACCCTCACCCGCGACGCGCTCGACATCGATGGCCGCAAGGTCTCGTTGAACAGCCTGGGCAATGTCGATCTCAATCAGTGGACCGAGTTGGTCGTTATCAAGGACGAGAGCGGTCAAACACTGCTGTCGACCGTCGGTAACGGGATCATGAGCTTTGATCTGTTCCTCAATACCTTGCACAACCTGCTAGACGCACCGCAAGCGCAGGCGGACAACGCCGTCACTGCCTGACGCTAGGTATCGGAGCCGCTTGGCGGCTCCTGATTAAGCTAAGCCTGAATTGAAGCGCTTCGAGAGGGTTTGGCGTCTCCGCCAACCGGCCCTATACTTATCTACGGCCTCGCCCTCGACCACGTGACTGGCTTGTTCCATGTCGGGCACACTTCTGCCCCTTGTCGGCGTGGGCGAGGCCTCTCCCTTATCCAGTTTCCCCCCCCGGTCCACAATCGAATACTGTGCCTGCAGGTCATTCAAGCAGGTTGCCTGCACCCATGGCCATTATGGCAAGGTCCCGCTCCGGCACTTCGAGGCTGCTACGATAATGCTCCTCGAGATCCGGTGCCCAGCTTGCCACTTCATCAATTACCTCAATGGCCTGCGCCTGGGAGAGCCCATAGTGTTCAACTTGGCTCAACAGGTTTCGTCGTGAAATTTCATGCCCATAACTCCCGATAGCCATTGCCAGCCGTGAAGGCGGGGCTCCCTCGGTAGTCGGCACTACGTCATACATCGGCGACAGTCGCCAGCAGCCGTTCGTAAACAGCACGGCGACATTCTTTGGATGGTCATCATCGTTACCGACAAGAATGTTGAAACAGATCCGCTTGTACAGCTCCTGGCGGTCCGCTTCCGGCACGCCACGGCGGTTCATTTCGTCTACCAGCACCCCGTAATGCCATTTCTTCCAATCCCCCTGCCCGAGCCAGTTGCTGTCAAGCAAGGTCAAGCCGCTTAGCATCGGAACGCGTGCGTATTGGCCGTTAGCTGCCGGCGCTCTGTCAAAACGGTCGACCAGCAATGTGTTGACCCGCCCTTTGTGCAAGCGAACGTTGGCAACATTCAAGCCTTTGCTGGCGGCGAATACCATGCACGCATACTCAAGCGAAGGGATGTCGTAGTTGTCGTGGCGATCTCGAGGTTTGGCCAGGATAAGTCTGTCTGCCTCGACCAAGGTACATTTGGGGCGCGCACCACCGAGCGAGGAGCGTTGCTGCAACGTAGCCTTGGTCGCTCTATCCGTGCCAGGTGGGAAGCCGCCCTGGACTCCGTCTGCAAACTGGATGAACGCATCCAGTTGAGTGAGTGTGCCCAGACCTGCCTGGCCGATACCTTCAGGTGGCACTTTGCTGCTACCCACCATCAGGCTGCCGGCGCGATCATGGTTGGGCGACTTCTGCAGGTAACTGATTGCGTCCAGCTCGCCGCCGTGCTCGCGGATGACCAGCCGCTCGCCCCAACCATCCGGTGCTGCATCCCTGATGAAGCCAGGAAGACCGCCGTTCTTGGTGATGTTGGTGTAGGGCTCCGCGCGCAGAGGGTAGTGCAGTGGATCAGGCACCCAGCCCCCTGCCTTGTAATAGAGAGGGCTGTAGACGAATTCACCCACACCCTTCTCCACGGTAAGGCGCCCGAGCGTGGTGACCTCAAGCGATCCGGGTTGCTGGATATAGATGTACAGTAAAGGCATTAGAAATCATCCTCTGAGATACGCTTGAGCCGCACTCGATGCTCGGTGGTGTAGGGCGCGGGGGAGGTCTCTGGGATTTCTTTGAAGACATCCTCAAGCAGGCCGAGATGCCACAGTGCGGTCATATAGCTGCGCATTTCCACGGTAGGCGTACCTGCTTCGATTTTGCTCAGCGTGGTGATGGATAGGCCGGATTGAGCTGCAAGATCCTTCTGACGGACTCGGCGTTCTAGCCGTCTGGTTTTGATCAGAAGCCCGATTTTTGTCAGGCGGTCGGCACACATCAAGGGGAAAACCAGCATTTTAAGATCTTCTATAAGCGTTCTTATCATCGATAAGTGTCACTATAGCACTGCTTATATTTGCTGAAAAAACCGAGTGACTGGATACCTACCCGATGTATGGGCAGACGAATCATGGATGCTACGTCTTGCGCTGGGTTCTGCAGAGCATTCGAGGTAGGCAGCGAGCCCATAAGACTTCAGCATTTAACGTCTCTATAAGCATGGCGGCGGCAAAAACTGAGTGCAACACCTGACCAATCCGGTACGGTGTCCCTATGTCTTACCAAGAACTCAGTATTGAAGAACGCATCACGATCCAGTTCGGCCAGCTTCAGGGCCTGAGCCAAAGAGCGATCGCCCGGATGCTTGATCGCAGCCCCTCGACCGTTAGTCGTGAGCTTCGCCGTAACGCCGCCAGTACCTCGCCCTATTCTGACAGCCAGGCTCAGCAACAGATGCGCCTGCGCCGCCAAGGCGTGCCGACCTGCGCGCAAGCTTGAACCAGGTGGCGAACTGTTCGATCTGGTGGCCTACCTGCTGCGACAGCGCTTTTCTCCTCAGCAAATTGCCGGCAAACTCCGACGCATGGAATTCCCAAAGCTTGAAGACGCTTACGTCTGCCGCGAAACGATCTACAACGCCATCTATGCATTGCCGGTGGGTGAGCTTCGCAAGGAGCTGATCATTTGCTTGCGGCAAGGTAAAACCAGTCGTCGCCCCCGCACTGGCGGGGTAGACCGCCGTGGCCAAATCCCTGATCTCGTCAGCATCCATGTTCGTCCGCCTGAGGCAGAAGATCGTCTGACGCCCGGCCACTGGGAGGGCGATTTGATCAAGGGCAAAGCCAATGCTTCTGCGGTCGGTACGTTGGTAGAGCGCAGTACGGGTTACCTGATGCTGATCAAGATGCATGACGCCACAGCGACTTCGGCGGTCGAAGGTTTCAGTGCCGCCTTGAACCGCATGCCTCTGGCAGCGCGTAAAAAGTTGACCTATGACAAGGGCCGGGAAATGGTGCGTCACGCCGAGATCACCCAGCGTACCGGAGTGGCTGTTTACTTCTGCGACCCGCATAGCCCCTGGCAGCGCGGCAGCAACGAAAACATCAACGGCCTGATTAGGCAGTACCTGACCAAGGGCACCGACTTGTCTGGGCATAGCCAGGAGCAGCTGGATGCCATTGCGTATGAACTGAATATTCGGCCGCGCCAGCGTTTTGATTACCAATGCCCAATCGAGATGATGACGCAGATGATGGCTCGGCATCATGAGGGCTCATCCTTAATTCAATGAAGCCCGGTGTTGCACTCAGCCTTTGAAACCGGGCCTTCCAATTTAAAGTTGTTGACTCTAGCTTTTTGTCTGGGCGTTTTCTCGGGCACTCGAAAAAGTCGAGTGAAGTTCGGCAGGATGTTTGGGGGTGGAAGCGTTAAATTTCTGTTGGCAGGAAAGTACTGGCGTAAAGGAAAGGCTGCCAATCGGCAGCCTCCTTGATGATCAGCCCGGACAATCAGTCCCAGCTCAACGCCCCACCCGTCTGATACTCGATCACGCGGGTCTCAAAGAAGTTCTTCTCTTTCTTCAAGTCCATGATCTCGCTCATCCATGGGAACGGGTTGGTCGTCCCTGGGTACTCTTCCTTCAAACCAATCTGGGTCAAACGACGGTTGGCGATGAACTTGAGGTAGTCCTCCATCATTGCCGCGTTCATGCCCAGTACGCCGCGTGGCATGGTGTCACGGGCGTATTCGATCTCCAGCTGGGTCCCTTGCAGGATCATCTGGGTCGCTTCTTCCTTCATCGCCGCGTCCCACAGGTGCGGGTTCTCGATCTTGATCTGGTTGATCACGTCGATACCGAAGTTCAGGTGCATCGACTCGTCACGCAGGATGTACTGGAACTGCTCGGCAACGCCGGTCATCTTGTTGCGGCGGCCCATGGACAGGATCTGGGTGAAGCCGCAGTAGAAGAAGATGCCTTCCAGCACGCAGTAGTAGGCGATCAGGTTGCGCAGCAGCTCTTTGTCGGTTTCGACGGTGCCGGTGTT
Organism: Pseudomonas sp. M2; assembly: GCF_015751845.1. Taxonomy (NCBI): domain Bacteria; kingdom Pseudomonadati; phylum Pseudomonadota; class Gammaproteobacteria; order Pseudomonadales; family Pseudomonadaceae; genus Pseudomonas; species Pseudomonas sp. M2. The sequence continues at coordinate 1,124,799 of NZ_JADOUD010000001.1, read as the reverse complement.
GAACTCCGGGTCGGAGATGGCGCGGGTGTACTTCAGGCCCCAGGCGGCTTTCTTCGCGACCGACGGGATCTCGTGGTACATGTTGAAGATCTCGCCTTCATCCATGCCCAGCGACTCGATGCAGTACTGGTAGGCGTGGGTGTGGATCGCCTCTTCGAAAGCCTGGCGCAGGATGTACTGGCGGCACTCCGGGTTGGTGATCAGACGGTACACGGCCAGGGCCAGGTTGTTGGCAACCAGCGAGTCGGCGGTGGAGAAGAAGCCGAGGTTGCGCATCACGATGCGGCGCTCGTCTTCGGTCAGGCCGTCCTGGCTCTTCCACAGGGCGATGTCGGCGGTCATGTTGACCTCTTGCGGCATCCAGTGGTTGGCGCAGCCGTCGAGGTACTTCTGCCAGGCCCAGTCGTACTTGAACGGTACCAGCTGGTTCAGGTCGGCGCGGCAGTTGATCATGCGCTTTTCGTCAACGGCGACGCGGGCCGAGGAGCCTTCCAGCTCGGCCAGGCCTTCGGCGATGTCCAGGGCGTCCAGCGCGGCCTTGGCGCGCTTAACAGCGTCGGAGTCGGCAGCGGTGGCAGCACGGGCTTCCAGGGCGGCAGCACCGCCGGCGCTGTCGAGCTTGTCGAGGGTGGCGGCGGCGTTGGCCTGCGCAGGGGTGTTGCCTTTGGCGGCTACTTCGCCGTCTTCTTTGTCGAATTCGTCCCAGCTCAGCATGGTTTGGCTCCTGCTTGAGGATTGCCCTGAGGCAACCGGTTGGATTTTAAGAATGTGATGCCTGACGCAAGGCCGTTACGGCGAATGGACAGCTCGAGAGGCTGACTCTCGTTACATCTGGATTCGTGCCTGGCCAGGCCTCGGGGAGGGGCCAGGGACTTGAATAGGTGCCCTTTTCAGAGGGGGCGGAGTATACCGGAATTCGCTTTCGATCGGGGTGCGCGTCTTGCGGGCGAGGGTAATTTTTCGACCGGTTTTAAGCGCGTCCGTTCACGGTATCTCGTGTCGTCTTTTACGGGAAGGGAGTTTAGCGGCAAATAGCGCGAGGCACTACATGTTGTGGTTTTTTATTTTATCGATACATCATGTTGGGTTGGCGCGTTTTTTGTAGGAGCGGCCTTGTGTCGCGAAAGGGCCGCAAGGCGGCCCCTGGAATCCACTATTTTCACAAGGATTCCGGGACTGCTTTGCAGCCCCTTCGCGACACAAGGCCGCTCCTGCAAAAGCTGCGCTTGCGCAGATAAGAAAATGCCCGCCAGGAGCACCCGTTGGGGCACCCCTTGCGGCATCAGCAGGCCTTACTGGCAGGCTTCGCAGTCCGGCTCGTCGATCGCGCAAGCCTTCGGCACTGGCGCCGGGCCTGCGGCCTGGGCCGGGGCGCTGTCGCCGCCGCTGGACACGGCGTTGAGCTTGCCGGTGTTGATGGTCGACTTCTCGGTGCTGGTCGCGGCCAGGGCACGGAGGTAGTAGGTGGTTTTCAGGCCACGGTACCAGGCCATGCGGTAGGTCACGTCCAGCTTCTTGCCCGAAGCGCCGGCGATGTACAGGTTCAGCGACTGCGCCTGGTCGATCCACTTCTGACGACGGGAGGCGGCATCGACGATCCACTTGGTCTCGACTTCGAACGCGGTGGCGTACAGGTCTTTGAGCTCCTGCGGAATTCGCTCGATCTGCTGCACCGAACCGTCGTAGTACTTCAGGTCGTTGATCATGACCGAGTCCCACAGGCCGCGGGCTTTCAGGTCGCGCACCAGGTACGGGTTGATCACGGTGAACTCGCCCGACAGGTTCGATTTCACGTACAGGTTCTGGTAGGTCGGCTCGATGGACTGCGACACGCCGGTAATGTTGGCGATGGTCGCGGTCGGCGCGATGGCCATGATGTTCGAGTTACGGATGCCTTTCTGTACGCGGGCACGTACCGGCGCCCAGTCCAGGGTTTCTTCCAGGTTGACGTCGATGTACTTCTGGCCACGGGCCTCGATCAGGATCTGTTGCGAATCCAGCGGCAGGATGCCTTTGGACCACAGCGAACCCTGGAAGGTCTCGTACGCGCCGCGCTCATCGGCCAGGTCGCAGGACGCCTGGATCGCGAAGTAGCTGACCGCTTCCATCGACTTGTCGGCGAACTCCACGGCAGCGTCGGAGCCGTAAGGGATGTGCTGCAGGTACAGTGCGTCCTGGAAGCCCATGATGCCCAGGCCGACCGGGCGGTGCTTGAAGTTCGAATTGCGCGCTTGCGGCACCGAGTAGTAGTTGATGTCGATCACGTTGTCGAGCATGCGCACGGCGGTGTTCACGGTGCGTTGCAGCTTGGCGGTGTCCAGCTTGCCGTCGACAATGTGGTTCGGCAGGTTGATCGAGCCCAGGTTGCAGACCGCGATCTCATCCTTGTTGGTGTTCAGGGTGATCTCGGTGCACAGGTTCGAGCTGTGCACCACGCCCACGTGCTGCTGCGGCGAGCGCAGGTTGCACGGGTCTTTGAAGGTCAGCCATGGGTGGCCGGTCTCGAACAGCATCGACAGCATCTTGCGCCACAGGTCTTTGGCCTGGATGGTCTTGAACACCTTGATCTTGTTGTACTCGGTCAGGGCTTCGTAGTACTCGTAGCGCTCTTCGAAGGCCTTGCCGGTCAGGTCGTGCAGGTCTGGCACTTCCGAGGGCGAGAACAGGGTCCACTTGCCGTCATCGAAGACGCGCTTCATGAACAGGTCAGGGATCCAGTTGGCGGTGTTCATGTCGTGGGTACGACGACGGTCATCACCGGTGTTCTTGCGCAGCTCGATGAATTCTTCGATGTCCAGGTGCCAGGTTTCCAGGTAGGCGCACACAGCGCCTTTGCGCTTGCCACCCTGGTTCACGGCGACGGCGGTGTCGTTGACCACTTTCAGGAAGGGTACGACGCCCTGGGATTTGCCGTTGGTGCCTTTGATGTAGGAGCCCAGTGCGCGCACAGGAGTCCAGTCGTTGCCCAGGCCACCGGCGAATTTCGACAGCATGGCGTTGTCGTGGATCGCGTGGTAGATGCCCGACAGGTCGTCCGGCACGGTGGTCAGGTAGCAGCTCGACAGCTGCGGGCGCAGGGTACCGGCGTTGAACAGGGTCGGGGTCGAGGCCATGTAGTCGAAGGACGACAACAGGTTGTAGAACTCGATCGCACGGGCTTCCTTGTCTTTCTCTTCCAGCGCCAGGCCCATGGCCACACGCATGAAGAACACCTGCGGCAGCTCGAAGCGTACGCCATCCTTGTGGATGAAGTAGCGGTCGTACAGGGTCTGCAGGCCCAGGTAGGTGAACTGCTGGTCGCGCTCGTGGTTGATCGCCTTGCCCAGTTTTTCCAGGTCGAAGGCGGCCAGGGCCGGGTTCAGCAGCTCGAACTCGACACCCTTGGCGATGTAGGCCGGCAGTGCCTTGGCGTACAGGTCGGCCATCTCGTGGTGGGTGGCGCTGTCGGCAACGTTCAGGAAGCCCAGGCCTTCGGCACGCAGGGTGTCCATCAGCAGGCGGGCGGTGACGAACGAGTAGTTCGGCTCGCGCTCTACCAGGGTACGTGCGGTCATCACCAGGGCGGTGTTGACGTCCTTGATGGCCACGCCGTCGTACAGGTTCTTCAGGGTTTCGCGCTGGATCAGGTCGCCATCGACTTCGGCCAGGCCTTCGCAGGCTTCGCTGATGATGGTGTTCAGGCGCGCCATGTCCAGCGGCGCCAGGCTGCCGTCGGCCAGGGTGATGCGGATGCTTGGGTGCGGCTCGACTGCGGCGTCGGTGTTGGCGCGGGTAGCGCGCTCTTTGGCACGCTGGTCGCGGTAGATCACGTAGTCACGGGCGACTTTCTGCTCGCCGGCACGCATCAGGGCCAGTTCAACCTGGTCCTGGATTTCTTCGATGTGGATGGTGCCACCCGATGGCATGCGACGCTTGAACGTGGCGGTGACCTGCTCGGTCAGGCGCGCGACGGTGTCGTGGATGCGCGACGAGGCAGCGGCGGTGCCGCCTTCAACTGCGAGGAACGCCTTGGTGATGGCCACGGTGATCTTGTCGTCGGTGTAAGGGACGACAGTGCCGTTGCGCTTGATCACGCGCAGCTGGCCGGGAGCGGTCGCGGCCAGATCCTGGTTGGAATCGGCGGCCTGCGGCGCCAAAGCCTGCGGGTTCTCGCGAGTTGTGTCGGTTTGCATGGGTGGGTGTCTCCACAGTTTCTATATGTTCAGGCGCCTTTTGGGCGCCCACCGTTCTGTCCACTTGTTCGACGGCCCTGGCGGGGATGCGTCATGCGCGCGCATCCGCCCGCTCGGGCGTACCGACTTCGGGACAGACTCAGGAATAAGGGGCAAAGAACATGCCGCTCCCTGGCCGAAGTCAAAGGCTATGGGGCTAGCCCAAAAGCTGTTGCTCTCCATCTCCGCTGGAGCGATTTGGTTGTTGAAACCACAATAAGTTCAGGCAGAAAAATCGCTTGAATTTGTCTGCTGACTCATGCTTGGCGTTGGTGTGTGAAACCCAACATCTAGTGGTTCGCTGCGCTGGGGATACAAGATAATGCGGTATCGGGGGCTTTGCAAGGCGAGCGCCTGTGGATAAGTTGTGCGTACTTTGTGAGTGAATAGTGGGTATTCGCTGTAGGCCTTGTACCAAGTGGTTTGCAGTATTTTTCTGCGGCTCGTTGCCCCGGTGCAGATTTTTCAGGGCGCGAACCCTAGCACAAAAAACGGTTCAGTCCAGGGGTGTTTCCGCTGAGGTTGGCAGTGCCGGGTGCGGGACGTAGTATCGGCAGGGGATGTTGCCTTTTGGTTAAGGTGGCAATGCCGGCGATGGGGCCGGAACAGGCAACGCAAAAACAACAATCAAGGCAAACGCCATGGACCAACCCGTACCCCGCATCCTGATCGTCGAAGACGACCAGCGCCTCGCCGAACTCACGGCTGAATACCTGCAGGCCAACGGTTTCGAGGTGGCAGTGGAGGGCGATGGTGCGCGCGCCGCCCGGCGTATCGTCGACAGCCAGCCAGACATGGTCATCCTCGACCTGATGCTGCCCGGTGAAGACGGCCTGAGCATCTGCCGCCGCGTACGTGGCCAGTACGCAGGCCCCATCCTCATGCTCACCGCCCGCAGCGACGAGCTCGACCAGGTCCAGGGCCTGGACCTTGGTGCTGACGATTACGTGTGCAAGCCGGTGCGCCCACGCCTGCTGTTGGCACGCATCCAGGCCCTGCTGCGGCGCAGCGAGCCGGCACAAGGCAAAACCCAGGAGCTGGCCTTTGGTGACCTGCGCATCGACAACCGCCTGCGCGAAGCCCGGCTCGGCGAACAGCTGATCGAACTTACCGGTGCCGAGTTCGACCTGCTCTGGCTGCTGGCCAGCAATGCCGGGCGGGTACTGTCGCGTGAGCAGATCTTCACCGCCTTGCGCGGTGTCGGTTACGACGGCCAGGACCGCTCCATCGACGTGCGCATTTCCAAGATCCGCCCCAAGATCGGCGACGACCCGATCCACCCCCGTCTTATCAAGACCCTGCGCAGCAAGGGCTACCTGTTCGTCGGCGATGCACCATGAACAACTCGATCTTCCTGCGTATTTATGGCGGCATGCTCGCGGTGCTGGTGCTGGTGGCCCTGCTTGGTGTGCTCAGCCTGCACCTGGTCAACGAGGTGCGCGCCGCCCAGCACCGCGAGCGCCTGGCCCAGGGCACCTTCAGCCTGATGGCTGACAACCTGGCCCAGCAGAATGAAACCGAACGCAAACGCTCGTTGTTGATGTGGGAGCGCTTGCTGGGCGTGCCGCTGGACTTGCAACCCCTGTCGGCGCGCACCCTTGATGGCGGCCAGCGCGCGCGGCTCAATCGCGCCCTGGTGGTGGTGCAGAAAACCGGCCCGCACGCCGCCCAGGTGCTGCGCAAGGTGGGCCAGGAAGACCTGCTGCTGGTGGCCGAGGTCAAGCAGGTCAGCGAGCAGCTGGCGCGGGCCACGCTCTATCTGCTCGCCGATGAACTGGTGCGCTTCCCGGTCACCGAACAGCAACAGCGCCTGGCGCAGATCAGGCAGAGCAAGGGGTTCGGTTTTGGTATCGCCCTGCAGCGCCTGGAGCGGGTCGGCCTGGATGATGACCAGCGGCGCCGGGTAGAGGAGGGCGACACGGTCATGGCGCTGGGCAAGGATGGCGATTCGATCCGCGTGTTCGCAGGCTTGCCGGGTTCGCCCTGGGTGCTGGAGATTGGCCCGCTGTATCAGCTCAACCCCTATCCGCCGCAATTGCTGGTGTTGATCGCGTTCCTCGGCCTGTGCCTGATTGGCCTGGTGGTCTATCTGCTGGTGCGCCAGCTGGAACGGCGGGTGTCGGGCCTGGAAATGGCCGCCACGCGCATCGCCCAGGGCAGCCTGGAAACCCGTGTGCCCGCCGGCGATGCCGATTCGGTCGGGCGCCTGGCGGCGGCGTTCAACGGCATGGCCGAACACCTGCAGCGTTCGTTGAACATGCAGCGCGAGCTGGTGCGGGCGGTGTCCCATGAGTTGCGCACGCCGGTGGCGCGTTTGCGCTTTGGCCTGGAAATGATTGAAAGCGCACCGACCGAACAGGCCCGGGCCAAGCACCTGGCGGGCATGGACGGCGATATCCAGGACCTGGACAAGCTGGTCGACGAGATGCTGACCTACGCCCGCCTGGAGCAGGGCGCGCCGGCCCTGAAGTTCCAGCGCGTCGACCTGGATGCCTTGCTTGACCGGGTGATCGACGAGCTGGCCCCGCTCAATGCCGGCGTCAGGCTGGTGCGTGGTGCCTGTCAGCTTCAGGATGGCGAAGACGCCTGGGTCGAGGCCGAGCCGCGCTATCTGCATCGGGCGCTGCAGAACCTGGTCAGCAATGCCCTGCGCCATGCCCGGGCTGAAGTACGGTTGAGCTATCAGTTGGGCCAGCAGCGCTGCCGCATCGAAGTGGAAGATGACGGGCCGGGCATCCCCGAAGGTTACTGGGACCGTATCTTCACGCCTTTCACCCGGCTCGACGACAGCCGTACCCGGGCTTCGGGAGGGCATGGCCTGGGCCTGTCGATCGTGCGGCGGATCATCTACTGGCACGCCGGCCGGGCCACGGTAGGGCGCAGTGAAGCGCTGGGCGGTGCCTGCTTCAGCCTCAACTGGCCACGCGAGCAGGCGCCGCTGTAAGGCTTAGACGCTGACCAGGCTGAGCAGATGGCCGTCCTGCAGGCAGAACTGGCCTTCCAGCTCGACGCCATGGCGCCATTCTGGCGACAGGTCGATGAGCAGGCGCAGGCGTGCCAGGCCTTCAGGTGACCACTGCAGCACCTCGGCGTGCTCGAAGTAGAAGCGCTGGCGGGTCAGTGGGTAGAGGGTCTTGAACAGGCTTTCCTTGAGCGAAAAAGTCAGGGTAACCGCCAGCCCCAGCTGGCTGCGGTCCAGGCGCTCGAGCTCTGCCTGGGTGAGGATTTCGCCCATCAGCCGTTCGGCACGCTCGTCGTCCAGCAATGCTTCCTGGTCCAGCCCCAGGCCGCGGCAGCTGTCTTGCGCGGCAACCACGGCCGCAGCCCAGCCTTTGCCGTGGGTGATCGAACCGTGAATGCCAGCGGGCCAGATCGGTGAGCGGTCCTCATGGGTGCCGGGCACATGGTCGCGGCCATCCAGGCGTTGCAGCGCGGCGCGCGCGCACACCCGGCCGGCCAGATACTCGGCCTGGCGCTTGGCCACCGAGCGTTGCAGGCTGGGGCTGGGTTCGATACCGGCACGCTGGAAGTCATCGGCGGCCAGGCGGCCGGGGTCGAAGGCGCAACTGACCAGCACCGCGCCAGGCAACGGGCGGGGCAGGGGCCAGTGGTGCTGGAGCGGGGCGCAGCAGGAAGGCAATCTGTTCATGGCGGTATTGTGCCAGCCGATGTGGCTGTGTGGGAGATGGGCCGCGAAGCGGCCCCGGCAATCTTCAGTCGAATGCTTTCTTGAAGAACGCCTGCATGTCCGCCCACGAACGCTCGTCTGCGGCCTTGTTGTAGCCAATATCCGGCCCACCATGGGCGCCGTGGCTCAAGCGGTCGGCATCCGGGTTGGTGAAGCCATGCTTGGCGCCGGCAATGCTGACGAACTGATAATTGACCTTGGCCGCATCCATTTCAGCCTTGAACGCGGCGACCTGCTCATCAGTGACCATGCTGTCCGCCGCACCGTGCTCCACCAGGATGTCAGCCCTTACCACGCCAGGCTTGGCCGGCGTCTGGGTGGCCAGCGCACCATGGAAGCTCACCACGCCGTCCAGCTTTTCGCCGCGCCGTGCCGCGTCCAGTACCACCTTGCCGCCGAAGCAGTAACCTACGGCACCCAGTTTGTGCTTGTTGACGTTCGGCTGCTTTTTCAGCAATTCAAGGCCTGCGTCGAAGCGTGCGGCCGCCGCGGCCGGGTCCTTCAGCGCTTGGGCCATGAATGCCTGGGCATCCTGCGGGTGCTCGGTGTGCTTGCCGTCGCCGTACATGTCGATGGCCAGCGCTTTGTAGCCCAGTGCCGCCAGGTCACGGGCACGGCGCTTGGCGTAGTCGTTAAGCCCCCACCATTCATGCACCACGACAATGCCCGGGCGTTTGCCCTCCAGTGCATCGTCATAGGCGTAGTAGCCGACCAGGCGGTTGCCATCGTCGTCCTGGTAGGGGATCTCGCGGGTCACTACTGCCGCCTGGGCAAGAGCGGCGCTGCACATCAGGGTCAAAACCAGCAGGGCACGCATGTTCACTACTCCTTGTTTTGCAAACGTATCGTTCAGCCCAGGTTCAGCCAGGGTTCAGCCGCGGTTCAGGGCGTTCTGCTTACTCTAGCTTCCAGACCGAAACAGCGCATTCAACTGGAGTATAACGCCATGAAAACCTTCAATACCCTGCTGGCCGCCATGGCCGTCTGTGCCGCTGGCATCACCACCGCCCAGGCCGCCGACGACAACTTCGCCAGCCTGACCTACGGCCAGACCAGCGACAAGGTACGCAAGTCCGGGCTGCTGCAACGCAACACCGACCACCTGAACGCCGACGGCATCATCGGCAAGGATGACACCTGGGGCGTGCGCCTGGGCAAGATCAATGATCAGGGTCGCTACTACATGACCTACGACAATGTCTCGGGCGACCACAGCGGCCTGAAGCTGCGCCAGGAGAACCTGCTGGGCAGCTACGACCTGTTCCTGCCGGTAGGCGATACCACCAAACTGTTCGGTGGTGGCAGCCTGGGCATGACCAAGCTGACCCAGGACTCGCCAGGGGCCAGCCGTGATACCGACTATGGCTACGCAGTCGGCCTGCAGGCCGGCGTAATCCAGGAGATCACCGACCGAGCTTCGGTTGAGCTGGGTTACCGTTATCTGCGCACCAATGCAGCGACCGAGGTGGGGGCGAGCGGCGGGCCGAAAGAGGGTACCCTGCGCCTGACCAGCAGTGCTCAGACTTACCTGTCGGCGAACTACAAGTTCTGATCTGCGAGCCGAGTTATCCTCTACTGGCCTCGTCGCCGGCAAGCCGGCTCCCCCGGGTTCACCACTGCTTTCAGGCGTGTGGAGCTTCCTGTAGGAGCCGGCTTGCCGGCGACGAGGCCGGCCCAGGCAATAATTGAAAGGAGCGTCACATGAAACTGCTGGTGGTAGAGGACGAAGCCCTGTTAAGGCACCACCTCTATACACGCCTGGGCGAAAGCGGCCATGTGGTCCAGGCCGTGGCTGACGCCGAAGAAGCGCTGTACCAGGCCGAGCAATTCCACTTCGACCTGGCCGTGATCGACCTCGGCCTGCCCGGCATGAGCGGCCTGGAGCTGATCGGCCGCCTGCGTACCCAGGCCAAGACCTTTCCCATCCTGATTCTCACCGCCCGCGGCAACTGGCAGGACAAGGTCGAAGGCCTGGCCGCCGGTGCCGACGATTACCTGGTCAAGCCCTTCCAGTTCGAAGAGCTTGAGGCACGCCTCAATGCCCTGCTGCGCCGCTCCAGCGGCTTCACCCAGTCGACCATCGCCGCAGGCCCTTTGGTGCTGGACCTCAACCGCAAGCAGGCGACCCTCGATGAGCAGCCGCTGGCGCTGACCGCCTACGAGTACCGCATCCTTGAGTATCTGATGCGTCATCACCAGCAGGTGGTGGCCAAGGAGCGCCTGATGGAACAGTTGTATCCGGGCGATGAGGAGCGTGACCCCAACGTCATCGAGGTGCTGGTCGGCCGTCTGCGTCGCAAGCTCGAAGGTGAGCGCGGGTTCAAGCCGATCGACACTGTGCGTGGGCTCGGCTACCTGTTCACCGAGCGCTGCCGATGATTCGTTCGCTGCGGGTGCGCTTGATGCTCGCGGCAGCGGTGCTGGCAGTGCTGTTCATGCTGGCGCTGCTGCCCGCCCTGCAGAAGGCCTTCAGCCTGGCCTTGCAGGAATCGATCGAACAGCGCCTGGCTTCGGACGTGACCTCGCTGATTTCTTCGGCGCGCATCGAGCATGGCCAGTTGCAGATGCCCGCACTGCTGCCGGACGAGCGTTACAACCTGCCTTATACCGGTTTGCTCGGTTACATCTTCGACCGCGAAGGTAAGCTGGTCTGGCGCTCCCGCGCCACCGCCGACCAGCACATCAACTACCAGCCGCGCTACGATGGGCGCGGCAATGAATTCGCCCGCATGCACCAGGATGACGGCGAGGAATTCTTCGTCTATGACGTCGAAATCAAGCTGTTGGGTGGCCAGAGCGCCGCCTACAGCATCGTTGCCCTGCAGCCGGTGCGCGAGTACCAGCAAACCCTCGATGGCCTGCGTGAAAAGCTCTACTTAGGTTTTGGTGCGGCCCTGCTGGCGTTGCTGGCATTGCTCTGGGCCGGCCTGACCTGGGGCCTGCGTTCGTTGCGCCGGCTGAGCCGCGAGCTGGACGAGGTGGAGGCCGGTGCGCGCGATGGGCTAAGTGCCGAGCACCCGCGTGAGCTGTTACGCCTGACCGGCTCGCTCAACCGCCTGCTGCGCAGCGAGCGGGAACAGCGCCAGCGTTACCGTGACTCGCTGGGTGACCTGGCACACAGCCTCAAGACGCCGTTGGCGGTGCTGCAAGGCGTGGGGGAGAGCATGCAGCAGCGCGTCACCGAGCGCGAGCAGGCGCGGGTACTGCAGAGCCAGATCGAGCGCATGAGCCAGCAGATCGACTACCAGTTGCAGCGCGCCAGCCTGCGCAAGAGCGGCCTGGTGCGCCACAGCGTACAGTTGCTTGCGGTGCTGGACAGCCTGTGCAGCACCCTGGCCAAGGTGTACCGCGACAAGCGCGTCGAAGTGCTGCTTGAGGTGCCGGCGCAGGCACAAGTGCCGATGGAGCAGAGCGCGCTGCTCGAGTTGCTGGGCAACCTCCTGGAAAACGCCTTCCGGCTTAGCCTGGGGCTGGTGCGGGTGAGCTTGCAGGAAGCTCCCGGGCGGCAGACGTTGTGCATCGAAGATGACGGGCCGGGTGTGCCGGCGGATCAGCGTGAGCGGATTCTCGAACGGGGCGAGCGCCTGGACCGCCAGCATCCGGGGCAGGGGATTGGCCTTGCGGTGGTCAAAGATATCGTCGACAGCTATGACGCTGAACTGAGCCTGGGTGATTCGCCGCTGGGCGGGGCGGCATTCCGGATCACCTTTTATCTTGATTGATGTTCAGGCAGCCCCTGCCTCATCGCTCGCAACAAGCAGGGCGGATTCCCGCCAAGGTGCCTGTACAAATCCCGCCATCGGGCGGAAATCCGCCATCCTTTCTCAGGCAATTCGCCCTGTCGTTGGGCATTTTCCTCCAGCAAATACGGCCTTTGCACCCTTCATGGGCGTTTTGGCATCGCCCTTGCTATCTGACTTGGCAGAGGCCTGCCCAGGCAGCTCGAACACAACGACAAATCCCTCCGGGTGCAGGAGGGTTAGCGATTCAGGTGCCCCGACATCCTGGGAAGGGTGAAGCCGGCACACTTGAGGAAAAATTAGCCATGACGACACGTCAGCCGCTGTACAAGTCCCTGTATGTCCAGGTGATCGTTGCCATCACCATCGGCATCCTGCTCGGCCACTTCTATCCAGAAACCGGCGTCGCCCTCAAACCCTTGGGTGATGGTTTCGTCAAACTGATCAAGATGGTCATCGCGCCCATCATCTTCTGTACCGTGGTCAGCGGCATTGCCGGCATGCAGAGCATGAAGTCGGTCGGCAAGACCGGCGGCTACGCGCTTCTGTACTTCGAAATCGTTTCCACCATCGCCCTGATCATCGGCCTTGTCGTCGTCAACGTGGTCAAGCCGGGCGCTGGCATGCACATCGACGTCAGCACCCTGAACGCCAGCAGCGTGGCCGCTTACGCCGCCGCAGGTGCGCAGCAGACCACCATCGGCTTCCTGCTCAACATCATCCCCAATACCGTGGTAGGTGCCTTCGCTAATGGCGACATCCTGCAGGTACTGATGTTCTCGGTGGTCTTCGGCTTCGCCCTGCATCGCCTGGGCAGCTACGGCAAGCCATTGCTGGACCTGATCGATCGCTTTGCCCATGTCATGTTCAACATCATCAACATGATCATGAAGCTGGCCCCCGTCGGTGCCTTCGGTGCCATGGCCTTCACCATCGGCCAGTACGGCGTTGGCTCGCTGGTACAGCTGGGCTACCTGATGGCCTGCTTCTATATCACCTGCCTGCTGTTCGTGCTGGTGGTGCTGGGCGGTATCTGCCGCGCCCACGGCTTCAGCGTGCTCAAGCTGATCCGCTACATCCGTGAAGAGCTGCTGATCGTACTGGGTACCTCGTCCTCGGAATCTGCGCTGCCACGCATGCTGGCCAAGATGGAGCGCCTGGGTGCCAAGAAGTCGGTGGTTGGCCTGGTGATCCCGACCGGTTACTCGTTCAACCTGGACGGTACCTCGATCTACCTGACCATGGCCGCGGTGTTCATCGCCCAGGCCACCGACACCACCATGGACATCACCCACCAGATCACCCTGCTGCTGGTGCTGCTGGTGGCTTCCAAAGGTGCTGCCGGCGTTACCGGTTCGGGCTTCATCGTCCTCGCCGCCACCCTGTCGGCTGTCGGCCACCTGCCGGTTGCCGGCCTGGCGCTGATCCTGGGTATCGACCGCTTCATGTCCGAAGCCCGCGCCCTGACCAACCTGGTGGGCAACGCCGTTGCTACCGTGGTGGTGGCCAAGTGGGTCAAGGAGATGGACAACGACAAGCTGGCGTCGGAGCTGGCCTCCGGTGGTGCGCCGCTGGCTGACACCCGCCCGACCGACGACCTGGGCGTGGCTGAAGGCGTGGCTCGTTGAGCCTGCTGCAGTAAAGCAAAAGGCGACCTTCGGGTCGCCTTTTTTGTGCCTGGTCTATCAGTGCGCTGGCTGTCATTCGACCCGAGTCTCACCGCTGTACACCAGCGTCTCCCTGCACCGCTTGCACAGATACCGCCGCCCCTGCCTCACCAGCTTGTGCCGCTGCGCGGTAAACGCAAACTCACCCTGTGGGCATGGGCAGCGATAGATGTACCGCGTCGCGACCCGCCGCTGCACTTCATAGTTGTGGCAGCGATTGGGCGGCAGTTCATACACCCCGCGCATGATCAACTGCCACTCTTCGCCATGGGCCTGGATGCGGTCCCCGAACAGTTGGTGAGCCACCAGGTGCGCCACTTCATGGGCCACGGTCTGGCGCAGGAAGTCTTCCTGGTTTTCGCGGTACAGCTGCAGGTTGAAGCGCAGCAGGTTCTCGTGCAGGTGGGCGACGCCCGCCTTCTGCCCGCGCAGCTTGAAGCTGACTTCCGGGCGCGGGAAGGGGCGCTTGAAAAAGGTTTCGGCTTGCTGGTAACAGGTTTCGACGCGTTGTTTGAGCAGCTCGGGCATGGCGGGGTAATTCTCCTGACCGGGCATTATGCCGCAAGCACCGGCAGGCTGCCGAGCCCACCGGTCAGCACACAGCCAAAAGCCGCCTTGCGGCGGCCTCCGGTTTGATGCCCCAGTGTTGGATCTAGGTGTTTTCCAAGCTAGTTGGTATAGACGGGCCCCACGCCCAGTCCCCAGATGATCACGGTCGCAGCCATGATCGCTACCAGTACCACCAGGCCCACTGCCAGCACCGAGCTGGAGAACAGGAAGCCTTCATCGGTCGGTATGTTCATGAATGTCGGCAAACCGACGTACAGCAGGTAAACGGTGTAGCAAATGGCCGCAGTCCCCACCAGCATGCCCAGCCACAGGTGCGGGTAAAGCGCTGCCAGGCCGCCGAGGAACAGCGGGGTGGCGGTGTAGGTGGCAAAGGCGATGCATTGCGCCATGGACGGGTTGGCGTCGTAGGTACGTGCCATCCAGTGAATGAAAGCGCCCATTACCGCGACCCCGGCGAGCATCGCCAGGTAGGACATGATGCTCATCCATAGTGCGCTTTCCATCGTCAACATTACCGCTGGCCGGTCGCCGATCACCCAGCCGACCTGGGTAGTGCCAATGAACGCCGAAACGGCGGGTATCGCCGCCAGGATCAGCGTGTGCGTCAGGTACATGTGGCTGATGCTTTCGTCTTCCCCGCGTATCTCCCGCCATTCCTGGTCAGGGTGGGTAAACAGCCCCACAACGTGATGAATCATGCCGGTCACTCCTCTCGTTGTTGCCAATCGCCCCCCAGATGGAGCGCAAGCGGCCCGAGGCCAGGGCACCGATGCAAGCGGTAATGTGGCCTTATGTCGCAGTATAGGAAGCCGTTACCTGCACAAACTGTGCTTTTTAGAGCAAATTGCGCTGTAAGGCGGGCTGCTGATTCCCTTGAAGTCTTTATCGGAATCCCTACAGGTGCGCGTGGTTTGTGCGTAAAATAGCCGGCTTTTGTCACACCTCGCGGATCCAAGCGCTATGGGCACCCTCTCGGTCAACCAGAACAAACTGCAAAAACGCCTGCGTCGTCTCGCCGGCGAAGCCATCACCGACTACAACATGATCGAGGATGGCGACAAGGTCATGGTCTGCCTGTCCGGCGGCAAGGACAGCTACACCATGCTCGACGTTCTGTTGCACCTGCAGAAGGTGGCACCGATCAAGTTCCAGATCGTCGCGGTGAACATGGACCAGAAGCAGCCGGGCTTCCCCGAGCATGTGCTGCCGGCCTACCTGAAAGAGCTGGGCGTCGAGTACCACATCGTCGAGAAGGACACCTACTCGGTGGTCAAGGAGCTGGTGCCCGAGGGCAAGACCACCTGTTCGCTGTGCTCGCGCCTGCGCCGTGGCACCCTGTACACCTTCGCTGACGAAATCGGCGCGACCAAGATGGCCCTTGGGCACCATCGCGACGATATCGTCGAGACCTTCTTCCTCAACATGTTCTTCAACGGCTCGCTCAAGGGCATGCCGCCCAAGCTGCGCGCCGACGACGGCCGTAACGTGGTGATCCGCCCGCTGGCGTACTGCAACGAGAAGGACATCCAGGCCTACTCGGACATGAAGGAATTCCCGATCATCCCGTGCAACCTGTGCGGTTCGCAGGAGAACCTGCAGCGCCAGGTGGTCAAGGACATGCTGGTGGAGTGGGAGCGCAAGCACCCAGGCCGTACCGAGAGCATCTTCCGCGCCCTGCAGAACGTTGCCCCGTCGCAGCTGGCCGACCGCAACCTGTTCGACTTCACCAGCCTCAAGATCGACGAAAGCGCCACCCCGCGTTTTCTCGATGTACTGAACATCTGAGCCCATGCGCGATTACCAGTGGTTGCATGAGTACTGCCTGAACCGCTTCGGCTCGGCCCAGGCCCTGGAGGCCTTCCTGCCGCAGCCGCGCACGCCGGCGCAGCTGCGCGACATCCGCAACGACCGCTACCTGTCGACCCTGGCCTTGCGCGTGTTCCGCGCCGGGCTCAAGCACAGCCTGGTAGATGCCAAATGGCCGGCGTTCGAGCAGGTGTTCTTCGGCTTCGACCCGGAGAAGGTCGTACTGATGGGCGCAGAGCACCTGGAGCGGTTGATGCAGGACGAGCGCATCATCCGCCACCTGGGCAAGCTCAAGAGCGTGCCGCGCAATGCGCAGATGATCCTGGATGTGGCGAAGGAGAAGGGCAGCTTTGGTGCGTTCATCGCCGATTGGCCGGTGACCGATATCGTCGGGTTGTGGAAATACCTGGCCAAGCATGGCAACCAGCTGGGCGGGCTGTCAGCGCCGCGCTTTTTGCGCATGGTTGGCAAGGACACGTTCATCCCCACCGATGACATGGCCGCTGCGCTGATTGCCCAGAAGGTGATCGACAAGCAGCCGACCAGCCAGCGCGACCTGGCGCTGGTACAGCAGGCGTTCAACCAGTGGCATGCCGAAAGCGGGCGGCCGCTGTGCCAGTTGTCGGTGATGCTGGCGCATACCGTCAACCATTGAAAAGCCCGGGGCTGCGATAGCAGCCCCCGGAATCAAAGCCCTTCGCCCGCCATGCGCCGTTCATGCTGGAATTTCCAGCGCACGAACAGCAGCCCGCTGACGAACAGCCCAAGGCTCAGCAGCACCTCAACCCAGCCGAACACTGCCCGCGCCGGGTCGAACGCTGCCAGCACCCCTTTGATGAAATAGATATTCACCACAAAGCAGGTCCAGGCATGCGCCCGGGCGCTGCCCAGCAACATGCCTGGCAGCAGCAACAGCAGTGGCACAAGCTCGATCGCCAGGATCACTTCGACCCGCGCCCCGTGCAGGTTGGCGAACCACAGGTTGTTCACCACCAGCAATGCGATCAGGCCAAAAAAGAACGCCAGGCTCAGGGCGCGTGTGAGGCGCAGGCGCGGTGCCAGCCACTCCAGTTGTGGCAACACCTTCGGCTTCTTAGCCACGCGAGGCCTCCAGGGCCTTGGCCGTGGTTGCCAGGCGTTGGCCCAGGGCGCGGCACAGGGTGATCTCGTGTTGATCCAGCTCGCGCTTGCCGTCTGCGCCGGCATGGTGGCTGGCGCCGTAAGGCGTGCCGCCGCCGCAGGTTTCGAGCAGCGCCGATTCGCTGTAGGGCAGGCCCATCACCAGCATGCCGTGGTGCATCAGTGGCAGCATCATCGACAGCAGGGTGGTTTCCTGGCCGCCATGCAGGCTGGCGGTGGAGGTGAAAACGCCAGCCGGCTTGCCGACCAGTTCACCACCCAGCCACAAACTGCTGGTGCCATCGAGGAAGTACTTGAGCGGTGCGGCCATGTTGCCGAAGCGGGTCGGGCTGCCCAGCACCAGGCCTGCGCAGTGGCGCAAGTCGTCCAGGGTGGCGTACAGCGCGCCGCTGGCCGGAATGTCCGGCGCCACGGCTTCGCACTCGGTGGAAATCGCCGGCACCGTGCGCAGGCGCGCTTCCATGCCGGCCAGCTCGATGCCGCGGGCGATATGCCGGGCCATTTCGCTGGTCGAGCCATGGCGGCTGTAATACAGCACCAGGATATAGGGCGCGCTCACGGCAGGATCTCCAGCACTTTCTCAGGTGGCCGGCCAATCACCGCCTTGTCACCGGCAACCAGGATCGGGCGCTCGATGAGCTTAGGGTGCTGCGCCATGGCGTCGATCAGTTGCGCATCGCTCAAGGCCGGGTTGGCCAGCTCGAGTGCCTTGTACTCGTCTTCACCGGTGCGCAGCAGTTGGCGCGGGCCGATGCCCAGCTTGCCGAGCAGAGCCTTGAGGGTGGCAGCGTCGGGCGGGGTTTCGAGGTAGCGCACGATGGTCGGTGCCAGGCCGCGCTGTTCGAGCAGTTCCAGTGCGCCGCGGGATTTCGAGCAGCGCGGGTTATGATAGAGCGTCAAGTCAGTCATGTCGGGTCGCATCCAGCTGGGTGTGGCGGCTATTCTAACCGCAGGAACTGACCCATTCGCTTGAAACTTCGAGAAGGATTGACCCATGGCAAGGCGTTTGGCAGCAGCATTGGCCATTACTGCAGGCCTTTTGCTAGGTGGCTGCGGTGCCGACTACGGCGTGGACCAGCACGGCAACACGGTGAAGGCCGAGCAGATCGACGGGCACTGGCTGGTGCTCAACTATTGGGCTGAATGGTGCGGCCCTTGCCGTACCGAGGTGCCTGAACTGAACACTGCGGCCAAGCAGTGGGCGGCCGATGGCATCAAGGTGGTGGGGGTGAACTTCGATGGCCTGCAGGGGCAGGAGCTGAAGCAGGCGGCCGATACCTTGGGCATCGGCTTTACCGTGCTGGCGCAAGATCCGGCCGAGCGCTATGACCTGCCACGCAGCGAAGCGTTGCCGGTGACCTACATCATCGATGACAAGGGCAAGGTGCGCGAGCAGCTGCTGGGTGAGCAGACCCTGGAAGGGCTGCAAGCCAAGATCAAGGCGCTCAAGGGGGCTTGAAAGCTGCAAGCTGCAAGCTACAAGAAAAAGCTGGCCGTGCACCGATCCGCCCTTTCTTGCAGCTTGCGGCTTGAAGCTAGCCCTCCTCAGGCCAGAACCGCAGCGGCTTGCCCTCGGCCGGCCAGAAGCGCATCTGCTCGATGGGCGATACATCCCAGCGCTGCACCGTCTCCAGCGCCTGCAGGAAGCGCTTTTCCTGCTCCATCAACGCCGGCGCGCACAGCTTGCGGGTTTTGCCGACCTTGCCGAAGCTCAGGTGCTCACCGTCCAGCGTGTACGGTGCAAACCAATGGTTGCAGCCCGCATTGCCATAGGCCCGGCCATCGCTGGCCAGCGTCAGTGTCAGGTGGCTGTAGTCGATCAGCGGCCGCTCGCCGATCCACTCCAGCACATAGCTGCGTTCCAGTTGCAGCTTCGAGGGTTCGGCAGCGCAACCGAGCAGGCCGGTGGCAATCAGGGCGCCGGTCAGCAGATTCTTCACTCGGCGCTCTCCTGGCAACGCGGGCACACGTGCTTGTCGCCACGGCTGGCCCAGCCCAGCTCGGCGATGCGCGCAGTAGCAGCCGGCTGGCGGGCTTTCTTGCCAAGCTTTGCGTCCACGGCGAACTCGAAGTCCAGCACGGCATCGCAGCTGTCGCATTCAGCCTGCCAGTTAAGGATTTCCAGCTCGTTGAACAGCGGGCCGCTGGCCACGGCCACCCACTGGCCACGCGGGTTGATCAGGTGGCGCACGCTCTCGACGGTCAGGCGCATGGACAAATCCTTGCTGCCCTTGAGGGTGACCAGCAGGGTGTCGCCCTTGTGCATCGAGCCACCGTTGCCGGTCACCTGGTAGCGGCCCGGTACCAGGGCGCGGCACTCGATCAAGGTGTGTTGCGGGTTGAAAAGGGTGTAGCGGAAATCGTGCTCGACCATGGGTCCTCCAGAAATGCCGCGTATCCTAGCATCAACCTGTGACCAGATTCTGCGCATTACCCGCCGCCCAGCGGTTGATGTTGTCCAGCGTGGTCGCGGCAATGGCGTCCAGCGCTTCGCGGGTCAGGAACGCCTGGTGCGCAGTGACGATCACGTTGGGGAACGTCAGCAGCCGCGCCAGCACATCATCCTGCAACGGCAGGTCGGAACGGTCCTCGAAGAACAGTTGGGCTTCTTCTTCATAAACGTCCAGGCCCAGGTACCCGAGCTGGCCGCTTTTCAAGGCGTCGATCAGTGCCGGAGTGTCGACCAGCGCACCACGACCGGTGTTGATCAGCATGGCGCCGGGCTGCAACTGGGCCAGGCTTTGCGGGTTGATCAAGTGCCGGGTGTGCTCGGTGAGCGGGCAATGCAGGCTGATGATCCGCGCCTCACGCAGCAGTTCGGGCAGCTCCACATAACGCGCACCCAGCGCCAGCAGCTCAGGGTTGGGGTAGGGGTCGTAAGCCAGCAACTGGCAACCGAAGCCAGCCATGATCCGGGCGAAGGCGGCGCCGATCTGGCCGGTACCGACCACGCCGACGGTCTTGCCGTGCAGGTCGAAGCCGGTCAGGCCATGCAGGGTGAAGTCACCTTCGCGGGTACGGTTGTAGGCCCGGTGCAGGCGCCGGTTGAGCGCCAGGATCAGCGCCACGGCATGTTCGGCCACGGCATGCGGTGAATACGCGGGCACGCGCACCACTGCCAGGCCCAGGGCTTGGGCGGCGGCCAGGTCCACATGGTTGTAGCCGGCCGAACGCAGGGCGATCAGGCGCGTCCCGCCAGCGGCCAGGCGTTGCAGTACCTGCGCGTCGAGCTCATCGTTGATGAACGCGCAGACCACCTCGAAACCTTGAGCCAGGGCTGCGGTGTCGAGGGTCAGGCGGGCGGGCTGGAAATGCAGCTCCAGAGCGCTATCGCAAGTGGCCCGCGTGAAGCTTTCCTGGTCATAGTGCTGGCTGCTGAACAACAGGGCGCGCATGGTCGGGCTTCCTTTATCGTGGTTGGGGGATTGTAGCCACCCGGGCGTGCAGGGAAGTTGATCTGCACCGGCCTCATCGAGGCTTGCCGGCTCCCAATTCGCAGCGCTGCTGAACCCTGTGGGAGCCGGCTTGCCGGCGATGAGGCCCTGAAGGTCAGGCGTTCTGGCGTGCCTGCTCCGCCAGCCGGACAATTGCGCCATCCAGCTCGTCGAGCGCCTGCTGGGCTTGCGGATGCTCCTGTTTAAGCAAGGTCTCGCTGCGCTGGCAGGCTGCACGCAACTGCGGCACGCCGCAATAGCGCGAGGCACCGTTGAGCCGATGCACCTGCTCGATCAGTGCGCCGTGATCGTCGCCCTCCCGTGCAGCACGAATGGCTTCACGGTCCGATGCCAGCGATGCCAGCAGCATGGTCAGCATGTCTGCCGCCAGATCCGGCTTGCCTGCCGCCAGGCGCAAGCCTTCCTCAGGGTCGAGCACCGGTAGATCCTGGCCCTCGGCCTGCTGTTCGTCCAGGCGCTCCAGTGGCCCGACACCCAGGCTCAGGCCGGTCCATTTCATCACCACCTGGGCCAGCTGGCGCTCGCTGATCGGTTTGGTCAGGTAGTCGTCCATGCCGCTGTGCAGCAGTGCACGTTTCTCGTTGGCCATGGCGTGAGCGGTAAGGGCGACGATCGGCAGCGGGCTGCCGCTCTGGGTGTTTTCCCACAAGCGGATCTGCTCGGTGCAGGCACGGCCATCCATGCCTGGCATCTGCACGTCCATCAGCACCAGGTCGAAGTGTTCGCTCTGCACCGCCTGCACCGCAGCATGGCCGTTGTCGAGCGCCAGCACATCGGCGCCGAGATCTTCCAGCAGGGTCTGTACCAGCAGCAGGTTGGCCGCATTGTCGTCGACGCAGAGGATTTTCGGCTGGCGCTGGCCGCGCGTTGGCGGGGCCGGTTCGCCCCGCGTGCGGCGCGGTTGCAGCAGCTCCAGCAGCAGGCGGCGCAGCTTGCGCGTGCAGGTCGGTTTGGACAGCAGTTGGCCGTGGCCGTTAGGCAGGTGAGGGTGGTACAGCGCTTGCTCGGTAGTCGGGCAAAGTACCACGCAATGGCAGTGGTAGCGCTCCAGTTGCTGGTGGTATTGGCCCAGCTGTTCGGGCGTGAGATTGCCCAGGTTGGCACCCAGCACCGCGAAATCGAAGGGCATCCCAGCCTGCAAGCCAGCCTGTACACCCTGCAGCAGTTGCTCATAGGACGCGAACAGGCTGACGCTCAGGCCGCAATCCTGCAACTGGTGCTCCAGGGCCTGGCGTGCCAGGTCATGCCCGTCGACGATCGCCGCGCGCCGCCCCAGCAGCGGCTGCGACGACTGCGCCTCGCTGTCGTCGTGGGCCTTGGGCAGGCTCAGGCTGATCCAGAACTGCGAACCCTCGCCCGGTGTGCTGTCGACCCCGATCTCGCCGCCCATCTGCTCGATCAGGCGCTTGGAGATCACCAGCCCCAGGCCGGTGCCGCCCGGCTGGCGGGCCAGCGAATTGTCGGCCTGGCTGAACGCCTGGAACAACGTGCGCACATCCTGAGGCGACAGGCCAATACCGGTGTCCTGCACGCTGATGCGCAGCTGCGCGCTGTCTTGCTGCTCGTCCTCGAGCATCGCCCGCACGACGATGGTGCCCTCGCGGGTGAACTTGATGGCATTGCTCACCAGGTTGGTGAGGATCTGCTTAAGCCGCAGCGGGTCGCCAACCAGCGATGACGGGGTGTCGCGGTAGATCAGGCTGAGCAGTTCCAGCTGCTTGGCGTGGGCGGCGGGCGCCAGGATGGTGAGGGTGTCCTGGACCAGGTCGCGCAGGTTGAACGGAATGCTGTCGAGCACCAGCTTGCCGGCCTCGATCTTGGAAAAGTCGAGGATCTCGTTGATGATCCCCAACAGGTTGTCGGCCGATTTTTCGATGGTGCCCAGGTAGTCCAGCTGGCGCGGGGTCAGCTCGCTTTTCTGCAGCAGGTGGGTGAAGCCGAGGATACCGTTGAGCGGGGTGCGGATCTCGTGGCTCATGTTGGCCAGGAATTCAGACTTGATGCGGCTCGCCTCCAGGGCCTCCTTGCGCGCCATGTCCAGCTCGATGTTCTGGATCTCGATGGTTTCCAGGTTCTGGCGGACATCCTCGGTGGCCTGATCGATACTGTGCTGCAGCTCTTCATGGGCACTGTGCAGGGTTTCTGCCATGCGGTTGATGCCCCGGGCCAGTTCGTCCAGCTCGTGGCTGCCCATGGCCGGCAGACGTTCTTCGAGGTGGCCGTCCTTGAGCTGGTTGACTGCATGCTTGATGCGCGCGATCGGGTCATTGATGGTGCGGCTCATGCGCATCGCCAACAGGCCGCTGAGCACCAGGCAAGCGAGTATCAGCAGCATGCTGGTGAACAGGTTGCGGTAGCCGCGCAGCAGCATGCCGTCGTGCGACAGCTCGATCTCGACCCAACCCAGCAGGCGCTCGGCTTCGGCCGGGACAGCCTCGGTGGCCAGGTCGCGGTGGTGGCCGAACACCGGCATCAGGTAGCGTGTGGCATCGTTGCCGCTGCGCTCCAACAGTTGAGTGCCCGTGCCGCCGCTGGGTGGCCGGTTGATCATGGTGGGGCCGGCGTGGGCCAGGCGGGAGCGGTCCGGGGCGAGGAAGGCCACTGCACGGACGTCGGCTTGCTCAAGGGTTTGCGCGGCAATCCGCTCCAGCTGCGCAGGCGTCTGCCGGGCCATGGCGGGCGCGGCCAGGGGGGCCAGTTGTTCGGCAATCATCTTGCCGCGTTGCAGCAGTTGAGTGCGCAACTGGTCTTGCTGCAGCCACGTGAAATAGCTGCCCAGCACCAGAGCCATCAAGCTGGCAGGCAGCACGGCCAGCAGCAGTACCCGGCTTCTGATTCCCAAACGATCGAGCACACTCGCCTCCTGTGATGTGCCTGGACGCCGTTACCGGGGTAACGGACCAAAGCGGAAAGTTACTCCGCCTGCCTGCCTAATGCACCCTTTATATGGCTGTTTTCACCCAGCCGGCGGGCGTTGATCGCAGGACGGTTGCCTATGGCGTACGCATGCTCAATAATCGCGCAATTGAGAATATGTGGCAGTTGCCAATGAATCCCGTAACTATTAATGCTTCCAGCATCCTCGCCATCGAGGATGATCCGGTGTTGGGTGCCTATCTGCACGAAGAACTGCAGCGAGGCGGCTTTGAGGTGACCTGGTGCCGCAACGGCCTGGAAGGTTTGGAAACCGCTGGTCGCCAAGCCTTCGACGTGGTCCTGATGGATATCCTGCTGCCTGGGCTCAACGGCCTGGATGCCCTGGCCCAGTTGCGTCGACGCAGCGCCACGCCGGTTATCCTGATGTCGGCGTTGGGTGCTGAGGCCGACCGTATCAATGGCTTCCAGCGCGGTGCCGACGACTACCTGCCCAAGCCTTTCAGCATGGTCGAGCTGCAGGTGCGCATCGAGGCCATCCTGCGCCGCGTTGCCCTCGAGCGTCGTCACCAGCCGCCATCGGGTGTTGCCTGTGGCGAGCTGTGGTTCGACGAGACCCTTTGCGATGTCAGCTTCGGCGGCCGCCAGGCAGGCCTTACCCCTAGCGAGTATCGCCTGTTCGAAATCCTCAACCGCAACGTCGACGAGGTGCTGAGCAAGCCTTTTCTCTACCAGCAGGTGCTGCAACGGGGTTATTCGCGGCATGACCGCAGCCTGGACATGCATGTCAGCCAGATCCGCCGCAAGCTCAAGGGCATCGGCTACCAGGACCGGCAGATCCGCACCGTGTGGGGCAAGGGCTACGTGCTCAGTGCCGGCGAAGCGGAGTAGGCCATGCTGGACCGCCACTCGCTGTTCTGGAAGCTGGCCATCCTGCTGGTGGGCTTCTGCCTGCTGATGATCGGCCTGAGTTACACCTGGGGCCGCCATATGGAAACTCAGAATGCCTTTCTCGATGAGCCTGCCCGGCAAGTGCTGCGCAGCTATGCCGGCGAGGCCGAGGAGGCGTGGCGCAGCGGTGGCCGCAGCGGGCTGGACCACTGGGTTGCGGCCATGCACCAGCGTGAACGTGGCTGGATAGGCGTGCTCGACATCAATCTGCAACCGCTCGCCAGCGCCACGCTCGGCCCCGATGTCATGCACCGGCTCACACGCCTGCGTGGTGTCGACTGGCCCATGAGCCGGCGCAGTACCGACCAGCCCTGGCTGCGCATACCGTTCCCGGGGGCGCCGGAGCAGGGCATGCTGGTGATGGAGTTGCCCGAGCGTTTCAACCCTGGCCAGTACCGAGTGCTGTGGCGGGTGTTGACCAACGGTGTCATTCCAGGGTTGTTCACCTTGCTGCTGTGCGTCGGCCTGTACCGCATGCTGATCGTGCCGCTCAACCAGTTGCGCGAGCAGGCCAATGCCTGGCGTGCCGACCAGCTGTCGGCACGGCTGGATTCGCGCACCATCGCCCGGCATGACGAACTGGGCGAGCTGGCCCGTGCCTTTGACCAGATGGCCGAACGGCTGCAGGGCACGGTGGCCATGCAACAGCAGTTGCTACGGGACTTGTCCCATGAAATGCGCACACCGTTGAGCCGCTTGCGCGTGGCCTGCGACGGTGAAACCGACCTGCAGCGCCTGCGCGAGCGGCTGGGGCGCGAGGTGGATTGCATGCAGCAGTTGGTCGAGGACACCTTGCAGCTTGCCTGGCAGGATGCCGAGCGTGCGCCGATGAACCTTGAGCCGATCCAGGTGCAGGCCCTGTGGGACCTGCTGGCAGAGGATGCCAGTTACGAAAGCGGCTGGTCGCCCGAGCGTTTGCGCTGCGAGCTGCCAGTCGACTGCTGGGTGCAGGGCAATCTGAATTATCTGGCCCAGGCCCTGGAAAACATGCTGCGCAACGCCATCCGCCACTCCCCGGAAAACGGCCTGGTGTACTTGGCCGGGCAGCGTGAAGGTGGCTATTGGCACCTGTGGCTGGAAGATCAAGGCGGTGGCGTGGCTAACGAGGATCTGGAGCGAATCTTTGCCCCCTTCACCCGGCTCGATGGCTCGCGCCCCGGTGACGGCGGTTTCGGCCTGGGCCTGAGCATCGCCCGCAGTGCGATCCAGCGCCAGGGCGGAACCCTGTGGGCAGAAAACGGCAAACGCGGCTTGAAGCTCTGCATGCGCTTGCCGCTACACCTGCCCGCCCCCTCGCGGGAACCCCCGCAGCCACAGGCGCTAGCTACAGCTTGAAGCTTGCCGCTTATAGCTTGTAGCTATACCCACCACAGATTGCGTGATATGGCCGCGAACGGTTTGCCGGTATGATAGGCGCCCCTGCCGTCCGGATTGTGAAATACACCATGACCTTGCAGTACCCAACCATCGCCGATTGCGTCGGCAATACGCCCCTGGTTCGCCTGCAGCGCATCGCTGGAGAAACCAGCAATACCCTCCTGCTCAAGCTCGAAGGTAACAATCCGGCAGGCTCCGTGAAGGACCGCCCGGCCCTGTCGATGATCGCCCGCGCCGAACTGCGCGGTCAGATCAAGCCCGGCGACACCCTGATCGAAGCCACCTCCGGCAATACCGGTATTGCCCTGGCCATGGCGGCTGCGATCAAGGGCTACAAGATGATCCTGATCATGCCCGACAACTCCACCGCAGAGCGCAAGGCAGCGATGACTGCCTACGGTGCCGAGTTGATCCTTGTGACCAAGGAAGAGGGGATGGAAGGCGCCCGCGACCTGGCCGAGAAGCTGCAGGCCGAAGGCCGCGGCCTGGTTCTGGACCAGTTCGCCAACGGCGACAACCCGATTGCCCACTACAACAGCACCGGCCCGGAAATCTGGCAGCAGACCCAGGGCACCATCACCCATTTCGTCAGTTCCATGGGCACCACCGGCACCATCATGGGCTGCTCGCAGTACCTCAAGGAGCAGAACCCGGCGGTGCAGATCGTTGGCCTGCAACCGATGGAAGGCTCGGCCATTCCGGGCATCCGCCGCTGGCCCGAGCAGTACCTGCCGAAAATCTTCGATGCCACCCGCGTTGACCGCGTCATGGACATGTCCCAGCACGAAGCTGAGGACACCATGCGCCGCCTTGCCCGTGAAGAGGGCATTTTCTGCGGCGTGTCTTCCGGTGGTGCAGTGGCAGCCATGCTGCGCCTGTCCCGTGAAGTGGAAAACGCGGTAATGGTCGCGATCATTTGCGACCGTGGCGACCGTTACCTGTCCACCGGCCTGTTCGACCCGAGCTAAATGTCCAGAAAGAAAACCAACAGCGGCCTGCGCTTCCAGCCGGCCGGCGGTAACCGCACGCCCCAGGTCCCCGTGGGCAAAAAGCAGCGCCTGGAGATCGAGCGCCTGGCCGGTGACGGCCGTGGCATCGCTTTTTACGACGGGCGCACCTGGTTCGTCAGCGGCGCCCTGGCCGGTGAAGCGGTCGAGGCACGCGTGCTCAATGCCCGTGGCAAGGTAGTCGAGGCGCGCCTGGAGCGTGTGCTGCAGGCCAGCCCCGAGCGCCGCCAGGCGCCGTGCCGCCATTACGAGCGGTGTGGCGGCTGCAACTTGCAGCACCTGCCGCATGAGGCGCAGCTGGCGCTCAAGCAGCGTACCTTGGCCGAACAGCTGCAACGGGTTGCCGGTGTGCAACCGCAAGAATGGGCGGCGCCATTGAGCGGGCCGGAATTCGGCTATCGGCGGCGGGCGCGTGTGGCGGTGCGCTGGGATGTCAAAGCGCGTCAGCTGGAGGTAGGGTTCCGTGCCGAGGCCAGCCAGGACATCGTCGCCATCGACGACTGCGCCGTGCTGGTACAGCCTTTGCAGTCGATTCTGCGGCATCTGCCGACCGTGCTGCGTTCGTTGGGCAAGCCCCAGGCCATCGGCCACGTCGAGCTGTTCAGCGGCACGGCCGAAGCGCTGCTGGTACGCCACGTGGCGCCGCTGCCGGCCGATGACCTGGCGCGTCTGCAGGCATTCTGCAGCGAGGCCAAGGCGCAGCTGTGGCTGCAGGGTGAAGGTGAACCGGTGCCGGTGGATGCTGGCGCGAAGCTGGGCTTCACCTTGCAGCCTTGGCAGTTGGAGCTGGCCTGGCGCCCGGGTGATTTCGTTCAGGTCAACGCGCAGGTCAATACCGCAATGATCGAGCAGGCTCTGGCCTGGCTCGCTCCGCAGGCCGACGAGCGAGTGCTCGACCTGTTCTGTGGCCTGGGCAATTTCGCCCTGCCGCTGGCCCGCCAGGCGCGGGAAGTGGTGGCGGTCGAAGGTGTGCAGGCCATGGTCGATCGGGCTGCGGCCAATGCCCGAGACAACAATGTGCATAACGCACGGTTTTTTCAGGCCGATTTATCCCAGCCTTTGGCAGGCGCC
This sequence comes from Pseudomonas sp. M2, assembly GCF_015751845.1. Taxonomy (NCBI): domain Bacteria; kingdom Pseudomonadati; phylum Pseudomonadota; class Gammaproteobacteria; order Pseudomonadales; family Pseudomonadaceae; genus Pseudomonas; species Pseudomonas sp. M2. The sequence continues at coordinate 1,097,242 of NZ_JADOUD010000001.1, read as the reverse complement.
GGATGGGCCGCCGAGGGCTTTTCTGCGGTACTCTTGGATCCACCGCGCGACGGTGCTTTCGAGGTGGTGCAAGGCATCGCACGCCTCAAGGCCAAGCGGCTGGTTTATGTATCATGCAACCCGGCCACGCTGGCGCGAGACGCCCAGGTGCTGGTCGGCCAAGGGTACCGGTTAAAAAGGGCCGGGATTCTCGACATGTTTCCTCAGACGGCGCATGTCGAGGCCATGGCGTTATTCGAAGCGGGCTAGCAGGCTGGCCCCTTGGTGCGGTTCCCATGGACTGGGAGCCGTACGGTGATAGCCAGCGCTCCGAGTGGTGCGCTGTATGGAAAGGTAAAACAAAGATGGTACAGGTGAGAGTGCACCAGCCGGTCAATACGGACGGCAGTATCAATCTCGAAGCATGGCTGGATCATGTGGTGAGCGTCGATTCGGCACTGGATCGCGCGGCACTCGAAGAGGCCTGCGAGTTCACCCAGGAAATCGAGAAAAAGGGCAACCCGGCCAAGCATTCCTGGGCCGATGGTACCTCCAGTTTCCAGGCCGGCCTGGAAATCGCCGAAATCCTCGCCGACCTCAAGCTCGACCAGGATTCGCTGGTGGCGGCGGTGATCTACCGCTCCGTGCGCGAGGGCAAGGTGACCCTGGCCGAGGTCGGGCAGCGTTTTGGCCCGGTAGTGTCCAAGCTGATCGACGGCGTGCTGCGCATGGCTGCCATCAGTGCCAGCCTCAGCCCGCGCCAGTCACTGGTGCTGGGCTCGCAGGCGCAGGTCGAGAACCTGCGCAAGATGCTGGTGGCGATGGTCGACGATGTGCGCGTGGCGCTGATCAAGCTCGCCGAGCGTACCTGCGCGATCCGTGCGGTGAAGTCCGCCGATGACGAGAAGCGTCTGCGTGTGGCGCGTGAGGTGTTCGACATCTATGCGCCGCTGGCCCATCGTCTGGGCATCGGCCACATCAAGTGGGAGCTGGAAGACCTGTCCTTCCGCTACCTGGAACCCGATCAGTACAAGCAGATCGCCAAGCTTTTGCACGAGCGCCGTCTGGACCGTGAGCGCTTCATCAGTGATGTGATGAACCAGTTGCAAAACGAACTGCTGGCCACCGGGGTCAACGCCGACATCAGTGGGCGGGCGAAACACATCTATTCGATCTGGCGCAAGATGCAGCGCAAAGGCCTGGAGTTCAGCCAGATCTACGACGTACGTGCGGTGCGCGTACTGGTACCGGAAGTGCGCGACTGCTATACCGCGCTGGGTATCGTCCACACCTTGTGGCGGCACATTCCCAAAGAGTTTGACGACTACATCGCCAACCCCAAGGAGAACGGCTACCGCTCGCTTCACACCGCCGTGATCGGCCCCGAGGGCAAGGTACTGGAAGTGCAGATCCGTACCCACGGCATGCACGAAGAGGCCGAACTTGGCGTCTGCGCCCACTGGCGCTACAAGGGCACCGACGTCAAGCCCAGCTCCAACCACTACGAAGAAAAGATCTCCTGGCTGCGTCAGGTGCTCGAATGGCATGAGGAACTGGGCGACATCGGTGGCCTGGCCGAGCAGTTGCGGGTCGATATCGAGCCGGACCGGGTCTATGTATTCACCCCCGACGGCCATGCCATCGACCTGCCCAAGGGCGCCACGCCGCTGGACTTCGCCTACCGCGTGCACACCGAGATCGGCCACAACTGCCGTGGCGCCAAGATCAACGGGCGCATCGTGCCGCTCAACTACAGCCTGCAGACCGGCGAGCAGGTGGAGATCATCACCAGCAAGCACGGCAACCCGAGCCGTGACTGGCTGAACTCCAACCTGGGGTACGTCACCACTTCGCGGGCCCGGGCCAAGATCGTCCACTGGTTCAAGCTGCAGGCCCGCGATCAGAACGTCGCCGCCGGCAAGACGTTGCTCGAGCGCGAGCTCAGCCGCCTGGGCCTGCCGCAGGTAGACTTCGAACGCCTGGCCGAGAAGACCAACGTCAAGACCGCCGAGGACATGTTCGCCTCGCTCGGTGCCGGTGACCTGCGCCTGGCGCATTTGGTCAACGCTGCCCAGCAGTTGCTCGAACCCGAGCGTATCGAGCAGATCGAGCTGGTACCGCGCAAGCCTACCGGCCCGCGCACTGGCAAGCGTGGCGACATTCAGATCCAAGGCGTCGGCAACCTGCTCACGCAGATGGCCGGCTGCTGCCAGCCGCTGCCGGGCGATGCCATCGTCGGCTACATCACCCAGGGCCGCGGCGTGAGCATTCACCGCCAGGACTGTGCCTCGGTGCTGCAGTTGGCAGGGCGTGAGCCGGAGCGCATGATCCAGGTCAGTTGGGGGCCGATACCGGTGCAGACCTACCCGGTCGATATCGTTATCCGTGCCTACGACCGCCCAGGTTTGCTGCGTGACGTGTCGCAGGTGCTGCTCAACGAGAAGATCAACGTGCTGGCGGTCAACACCCGCTCGAACAAGGAAGACAACACCGCGCTGATGTCGCTGACCATCGAGATCCCGGGCCTGGATGCGCTGGGGCGTCTGCTGGGCAGGATTTCGCAGTTGCCGAACATCATCGAGACGCGGCGTAATCGTACCCCTTGAAACTGCGGTGGCTTCTCGTGGGCTTGCCCGCGACGAAGTCACCGCCGAAGGACCTGCTTACATGACCTATTCCCTCGAAGACCTGCTGCACCTCATGGCCCGGCTGCGCGACCCGCAGTACGGTTGCCCGTGGGACCTCAAGCAGAACTACGCCAGCATCGTGGCGCACACCATCGAAGAGGCCTATGAGGTTGCCGACACCATCGAGCGCGGGGATTTCGAGCACCTGCAGGGCGAACTCGGTGATCTGCTGTTCCAGGTGGTCTACTACAGCCAGCTGGCCCGGGAGGAGGGGCGTTTCGAGTTCGACGGTGTGGTCGATGCCATTACCCGCAAGCTGATCCGCCGTCACCCCCATGTATTTCCCACCGGTGAGTTGTACGCACCGCTGGACACGCCTAGCCTGAGCGAGGCCCAGGTCAAGTCACGCTGGGAAGAAATCAAGGCCCAGGAGCGCGCCGAGAAAAGCGAGCCCGAACAGCTGTCGCTGCTCGATGATGTGCCAGCTGCACTGCCTGCCCTGTCGCGGGCGGCCAAACTGCAAAAGCGTGCCGCCACCGTCGGTTTCGACTGGCCAGACGCCTTGCCGGTGCTGGACAAGGTCCGCGAGGAGCTCGACGAAGTGCTGCAGGCCATGGCCGACGGTGATGCCGAGGCCCTCGAGGATGAAGTCGGCGACCTGCTGTTCGCCGCCGTCAACCTGGCCCGCCATCTCAAGCAAGACCCGGAAAACGCACTGCGTCGCGCCAACCGCAAGTTCGAACGGCGTTTTCGCTTTATCGAACAGGCATTGCGCGACAGCGGTCGCCCCATCGAATCGTGTAACCTTGACGAACTGGACGCCCTTTGGGGGGAAGCCAAACGTCAGGAAAAGAACCTGCCCAGCTGCGGCTGAGTGGCTGAATAAGTGAGTGAACATCCATGAGTCTTTCCCTTCGCGATCAATTGCTCAAGGCCGGTCTGGTCAACCAGAAGCAGGTCTCTCAGGCCAACAAGGCCCAAAAGAAACAGAAACGCCTGGAGCACAAGGGCCAGGTCGAAGTCGACGATACCCAGCAGCGCCTGGCCAAGGAAGCCATGGCCGAGAAGGCCAAGCGTGACCAGGAACTGAACCGTCAGCAGCAGGAAAAGGCCGAACAGAAGGCCCGTGCCGCGCAGATCAAGCAGTTGATCGAGGCGACTCGCCTGCCCAAGCTCACCACCGAGGACTACTACAACTTCGTCGACGACAAGAAGGTCAAGCGCATTGCGGTGAACGCCCTGATGCGCAGCAAGCTGAGCAATGGCGCGCTGGCGATCGTGTCGTTTGGTGGGGGGTACGAAGTCATCCCTCGCGAGGCAGCGGTGAAGATCCAGGAGCGCGACCCCCATCGCATCCTGCTGCTCAACACCCATGTCGAGGAAGCGGATGAGGACGATCCGTACGCTGCGTACAAGATCCCTGACGACTTGATGTGGTAAGCATGAAAACCCCCGCCTAAGCGGTAACCCCTATTGGGGCTGCTTCGCAGCCCATCGCCGGCAAGCCAGCTCCACAGGAATTTCGCAGTACTTGAGGCCTGCGCGGTACCTGTAGGAGCTGGCTTGCCGGCGATGGGCCGCAAAGCGGCCCCAAATCAAAAGACTGTGTGGGTCATTGCGTAGCGCGCTGGTTTTCCAGCACTTCAAGCTCTGCCCGGTATTGGTGGGCTTCGTGTTCGTTATGGAACATCCCGACCAATTCACCTTGCTGGTGCACATCCCAGATCCGCACGCCAGCGGCCAGGCCTTCGTGGGACATTTTCGATTCGTCGCGTTCGGTTACTTGGACTGTCATCGTTAAACTCCACTGCTCAGTTGGTTGCGACATAATGTCGCGCACTTCTTTTATAGAGTTTGTTAGCTGCCTAAGTAAATAAAATGACCATGAAACAAGTTTCATGTGGCCCAGGCAAAAAGAAGCCCCGCACAGGGCGGGGCTACGGATCTTGCGGGCTGCGGCTTAGTTGCCTTTGACCGACTTGCCGTCGACCGTACCATCCTGCAGCACGATCACATACTCCTTGCCATCGGTCTCGACCTGGCGCAGTTGTACCAGCAGGTAGTCCCAGTCCTTGGCGAACCACAGCTCGGTGATGCGCTTGCTCTGGCTCGGGTCGCGCACGCGCTCGACCTTGACCGCCTCGACCTGGCCAGTCTTGGTGGTGACTTTCTCGGTGCCCAGCACGCGGAAATCGTAGGTGTCGATCTCGTCACCATCGACCACCTGGTAGGTCATGCTTTTCTTGCCGGCGGCCACATCATGCTGCAGCGCCAGCTGATAGGAGGACTTGTCCAGCACGCCGCGGTTGAGCGGCAGGCTGACGGCATCGCCCCGATCGCTGCCGGTGACTTTCTTGCCGTTCCAGTCGAAGGTGAGGTCGACTTTCTTGGCTTTGCCCAAGCCGCCACGCTCGAAGTGATACTTCTGCGGCAGCAGGGTGTCGTTGTCCATGCGCAGGGTGCTTTGCTCGGTCAGGCTGGCGATCATCATGGAAGCCTTGAAATTAAGGTCCCAGGTACCGTTGGCATTCTTGACCAGGCTGCGCTCGGCAGTGCCGCTCATGGGGAGTTGCTTCCAGTCGGCGGTGTAGCTGGCCGAGAAGGGTTTCAAGTCGGCTGCCTGGAGGGGCAGGGCGAGCACGGCGAGAGCCAAGAGCAGGGCGCGACGCATAAATTCTCCTAGGGTCGGATCAAATGACCACTGGCCGGCAGTGGCTGGCCGTCCAGTAATGCACCCTGTTCGCCCAGGCGCAAGCGCCCTTCGGCAAACCAGTGCACTGCCAGCGGGTAGATCTGGTGTTCCTGTTGGTGTACCCGCTGGGCCAGGCTTTCGGCGCTATCGCCTGACACTACCGGTACCACAGCCTGTACGACCAGAGGGCCGCCATCGAGTTCCTCGGTGACGAAGTGTACGCTGCAGCCGTGCTCGGCGTCGCCTGCCTCCAGGGCCCGTCGGTGAGTATGCAGGCCCTTGTATTTGGGCAGCAGCGACGGGTGGATGTTGAGCAGGCGGCCCTGGTAGTGGCGCACGAAGCCGCCACTGAGGATACGCATGAAGCCGGCCAGCACCACCAGGTCGGGCGCGAAGCCGTCGATGCGCGCCATCAGCGCCGCATCGAAGGCTTCACGGCCGTCGAAGCCGGTGTGGTCCAGTACGGCGGTGGCGATACCCGCCGCCGCCGCGCGTTGCAGGCCGTAGGCGTCAGCGCGGTTGGAAATCACCGCAGCGATGCGTACCGGGCTGTGTTCACCACGGCTGCTGTCGATCAAGGCTTGCAGGTTGCTGCCCGAACCCGACAGCAGTACCACAACATTACAGGGCTTGCTCGGCATCAGTGTGCCTTGAGGTTCTGCAGCTCGACCTGGGCAGCGCCTTCAGCGGCTTGTTCGATGCGGCCGATGACCCAAGGCTGCTCGCCTTCTGCGCGCAGAACATTCAGTGCTGCTTCGACCTGGTCCTGCGCCACGCAGATGACCATGCCCACGCCGCAGTTCAGTACGCGGTGCATCTCGTGCTCGTCGACGTTGCCTTTTTCCTGCAGGAAGTCGAATACCGCAGGGCGCTGCCAGCTGGCCACGTCAACCACGGCCTGGGCGTTTTTCGGCAGAACGCGCGGGATGTTGTCCAGCAGGCCGCCACCGGTGATGTGGGCCATGGCCTTGACGGCGCCGGTCTGCTTGATCAGTTGCAGCAGTGGCTTGACGTAGATGCGGGTCGGCGCCATCAGCAGGTCGGTCAGCGGCTTGCCGTCGAGCTGGGTGTTCTCGATGTCGGTTGCCGACACTTCGAGGATCTTGCGGATCAGCGAGTAGCCGTTGGAGTGCGGGCCCGAAGACGGCAGGGCGATCAGCGCGTCGCCGGTAGCGACCTTGGAGCCGTCGATGATCTCGGCCTTTTCCACCACGCCGACGCAGAAACCGGCCAGGTCGTAGTCTTCGCCTTCGTACATGCCCGGCATTTCGGCGGTTTCGCCGCCAACCAGGGAGCAGCCGGCCAGTTCACAGCCGGCGCCGATGCCGGTAACCACGGTCGCAGCGACGTCGACGTTGAGCTTGCCGGTGGCGTAATAGTCGAGGAAGAACAGCGGCTCGGCGCCGCAGACCACCAGGTCGTTGACGCACATGGCGACCAGGTCCTGGCCGATGCTGTCGTGCTTGTTCAGGTTCAGCGCCAGGCGCAGCTTGGTGCCGACGCCGTCGGTGCCGGAGACCAGCACCGGCTGCTTGTAGCCGGCCGGGATCTCGCAGAGGGCGCCGAAGCCACCCAGGCCACCCATGACTTCAGGGCGTGCGGTGCGTTTTGCCACGCCCTTGATGCGTTCGACCAGTGCTTCGCCGGCGTCGATGTCTACACCGGCGTCCTTGTAGCTCAGGGAGGGTTGCTTGCTCATTGATCCAGGCCTTTAAGAGGGAGGGATTCGTAAAAACGACCGTGACGGCCAAGGCCGGCTGGGGAGCGGCGGCTGCCTGAAACGTCAGAGGTCTGTGAAGGCGCGCGATTTTATCAGGGTTGCCGTGCAGCGGCCATCCTCAGGCCGACGGGCAGGGCAGTAAATTGCTGAAAAAGGCTCGCGGGTGGTTGATGCAGTTCCTTCTGTATAAGCTGCAAGCAGTGAGCCCCAAGCCGCAAGCGAAAGCGTTGGGGTTCTGACTGCTTTTTCTTACAGCTTGAAGCTTGCAGCTTGAAGCTCGACTGGACAGGAATCCTCAATGCGTCTTCTCAATTATCTGTCAGCCGGCTGCCTTGCCTTGGTCAGTATTGCCGCCCAGGCCGAAAACGTTGCCGGGCTCTATCAGGTGCGCGAACCGCTCGAAGGGCAGGGCGCTGAAGCCCGCGCCGCAGCCACCACCAAGGCACTCGATACATTGGTGCTGCGCCTGACCGGCGACCCCAAGGCGCCGCAAAAACCGGCGCTGGCCGAACTGCGCAAGGACCCGCAACAGGTCATCAACCAGGTCGGTACCGAGGCCGGCCCGCCTGAGTCGGTGATGGTCGAGTTCGACCCGGGCAGCACCGAGCGGGCCTTGCGCAAGGCCGGGCTGGCGCTGTGGGGCAGCAACCGGCCGTCGATCCTCGGCTGGTGGCTCAACGACAGTGTCGAGGGCAGCAGCCTGGTTGGCGATGGCCAGGCCAGCGCCCAGTCCCTGCGCCGTGCCGCCCAGCACCGCGGCCTGCCATTGCGCCTGCCGCTGGCCGACCTGCAGGAACAACTGGTGGCCAACGCCAAGCAGCTCGAAGGCAGCGATCCGGCGCCACTGCGCGAAGCTTCCGAGCGTTATGGCGCCGACGCCCTGTTGGCAGTGCACGCGCTTGAAACCGATGGCAAGTGGCAGGGCAAATGGCAGTTGTGGCTGGGCGACAAGCGCGAGGAAGGTAGTGCCGAAGGCGCTGACCAGGCCGCATTGGCCGATGCCGTGATGCTGGCCGTCAGCAACCGCCTGGCGCCACGTTACGTAACCCGGCCAGGTGCCAGCAGCCAGTTGCAAGTGCAGGTGCAAGGCGCGAACCTGCAGCGTTACGCTGAGCTGAACCGCGTTCTCGAACCTTACGGCCCGCGCCTGCAAATGGCCGATGGCAAGACGTTGACCTACGGCGTCACTGCCAACGCTGAGCAGTTGCGCGCGCAGCTGGGCCTGGCCAAGTTGCAGGAAGTCCCGGCTGAGCAGGCGCCTCCCGTCCCGTCCCCGGCAACGCCTGCACCCGCAACCGAGGCTGCGGCAGGGCAACCTGCAACGGCTGCCGTAGCCCCCAAACCGTTCGACGGCCTGCGTTTTCGCTGGTAAGGAAGAGCGACCATGACTGATATGCGCCGTTGGATCTGGCTGGGTGCCGCCCTGCTGATTGCCCTGCTTCTTTATGGCCTGCACAACATCCTCTCACCCTTTTTGGTGGGTATCCTGCTGGCTTATCTGGCCGACCCGCTGGTCGATCGCCTGGAGCGCATGGGGCTGTCGCGGACCTGGGGCGTGGTGGTGGTATTCAGCCTGTTTACCTTGATCCTGCTGGTTCTGCTGCTCATCCTGATCCCGATGCTGGCCAAACAGCTGGTGCGCCTGTACGAACTGACGCCGCAGATGCTCGACTGGTTGCAACATGTGGCGCTGCCCTGGGTACAGAGCCGCCTGGGCCTGGCCGACGGGTTCTGGAAGTTCGACAAGATCAAGGCCGCCGTCAGTGAACACATGGGCCAGACCACCGACATCGTCGGCATGCTGCTGTCCCAGGCCACTGCGTCGAGCCTGGCGCTGCTGGCCTGGCTGGCCAACTTCGTGCTGATCCCGGTGGTGGGCTTCTATCTGTTGCGCGACTGGGACCTGATGATGGCCAAGTTGCGCAGCCTGCTGCCGCGCCAGCGCGAGGCGCAGGTGGTCGGGCTGGCCGCAGAATGCCATGAGGTGCTGGGGGCGTTCGTGCGTGGCCAGTTGATGGTCATGCTGGCGCTCGGCGTGATCTATTCCGCCGGGCTGATGCTGGTGGGGCTGGAGCTGGGGCTGCTGATCGGCATGCTGGCCGGCCTGGCGGCCATCGTGCCCTACATGGGCTTCATCATTGGCATCGGTGCGGCGCTGGTGGCCGGGCTGTTCCAGTTTGGCGGCGATCTGTACCCGATGCTGGGTATCGTTGCAGTGTTCATGGTCGGCCAGGCGCTGGAAGGCATGGTGCTGACACCGTTGCTGGTGGGTGACCGTATCGGCCTGCATCCGGTGGCGGTGATCTTCGCCATCCTGGCCGGGGGCGAACTGTTCGGCTTTACCGGCGTGCTGCTGGCCTTGCCGGTGGCGGCAGTGGTCATGGTGCTGCTGCGCCATGTGCATGACCTGTACAAGGAATCGGACATGTACGCGGGGGAGGTCGACCCCGATCTATAAGCCAGACTGCCTTGCAACTCGTTGATTTTGCTTGTGCTACGTGCCTTCGCGATTGTGCCCCCCGCATTGCGGGTATAGACTTTGCACACCGATCACCCTAGGCCCCCTGTGGTCCCCCGACCGCCCGCGAGCATGAAACCACCGATCCAGTTGCCCCTGGGTGTGCGCCTGCGCGATGACGCCACCTTCATCAACTACTATCCGGGCGCCAATGCAGCGGCATTGGGCTACGTCGAGCGGCTGTGCGAAGCCGACGCCGGCTGGACCGAGAGCCTCATCTACCTGTGGGGCAAGCAGGGTGTCGGCCGTAGCCATCTGTTGCAGGCTGCCACACACCGCTTCCAGCAGCGTGGCGAGGCCGCTGTGTACCTGCCGCTGGCGCAGTTGCTCGACCGGGGCATCGGGTTGCTCGATTACCTGGCGCAGTACGAGCTGGTGTGCATCGATGACTTGCATGTGATTGCCGGCAAGGCGGAGTGGGAAGAGGCGATGTTCCATCTGTTCAACCGCCTGCGCGACAGCGGCCGGCGCCTGCTGCTGGCGGCCTCGGCCTCGCCGCGCGAACTGCCGATCAAGCTGCCCGACCTCAAGTCCCGCCTGACCCTGGCGCTGGTATTCCAGATGCGCGGCCTGTCTGATGAAGACAAGCTGCGCGCCCTGCAATTGCGCGCCTCGCGCCGTGGCCTGCACCTGACCGACGAAGTCGGCCATTTCATCCTTACCCGTGGTACGCGCAGCATGAGTGCGCTGTTCGACCTGCTCGAGCGGCTCGATCAGGCTTCTTTGCAGGCGCAGCGCAAGCTGACCATCCCGTTCCTGAAAGAAACGCTCGGCTGGTAAGCCCTTAAATACGGGGCTTTGAGCGGCAAAACGGAAAAGTCACATCTTTTTCGATAAAATTTGCAAATGGTCCTGATAGAAGGCATAGTTTCCCCCTTCTAAAGGACTACAGACACGGTCGTGCCCATGCTCAAGCGCTTCGCACCCCTCGTGCCCCTCGCACTCGTGACCCTGCTGATTGGCTGCGCGGCCCAAGGCCCTGTTTCCCAGCCCCAGGATCACACCCCGGTCGCCTCCCAGTCGGCGCCCGAGGCCAAGGCTTCGGTATCGTCCGTATTCGGCGAGCAGCAAGAGCTGGCCACTGAAGATGACCTTCAGGCGTTCTCCAGCAACAGCAAGCCTTATCAGTTGCCAGTATTGGCCGACAGCATCCTGGAGCGCGGCATGTCCCTGATCGGTACCCGTTACCGCTTCGGTGGTACCTCGCAGGCGTCCGGTTTCGATTGCAGCGGTTTCATCGGCTATCTGTTCCGCGAAGAGGCCGGCATGAACCTGCCGCGCTCGACCCGCGAAATGATCAAGGTCGATGCGCCCAAAGTTGCCCGCAACAAGCTCAAGCCAGGTGATCTGCTGTTCTTCAGCACCAATGGCCGTGGCCGTGTCAGCCATGCCGGCATCTACTTGGGCGACAACCAGTTCATCCATTCCAGCAGCCGCCGCAGCGGTGGTGTGCGCATCGACAACCTCGGTGATCGCTACTGGAGCAAGACCTTCATCGAAGCCAAGCGCGCCTTGGCCATGGCGCCAGCGAGCAATATCGCACGCAACTGATGTCAAAATGATGTACCCTGCCGCGGCGACGATGCTTGAAAAGCTCGTCGCCGTGCGCATTTACAGAATGCGTCTAATCTAAATTCTCAACACTTTTCGGTTGCAGCCCAGCGATCTCAGACAGGATGTTCTGGCCATGGTGATGATGGCGCGCTTCGCATTCCTTTCCTTGGTGGCATTGCTTGCCGCCTGCTCCGGCCGTGCCCCGGCACCGGCGCCTGTGGTACAGCCACAGGTCCCGTACAGCCAACCCATAGCGTCCCCGGTTGCCAACGACGTGCTGATCCGCGCAATCGGCCTGGTGGGTACGCCGTATCGTTGGGGCGGCAACACTCCCGACTCCGGTTTCGATTGCAGTGGCTTGATCAACTACGTCTACCGGGACGCGGCGGGCATCAGCCTGCCTCGCTCCACGCGAGAAATGATCGTCATGCGTGCGCCGACCGTAGACGTTCACTCACTGCAATCGGGCGACCTGGTGTTCTTCGCTACCAGCGGTGGCTCGCAGGTGAGCCACGCCGGCATCTACGTGGGCGAAGGGCGGTTCGTGCATGCTCCGTCCACCGGTGGCACCGTGCGCCTGGACTACCTGTCCAACAGCTACTGGTCCAAAGCCTACCTGCAGGCAAAACGGGTGATTACCCAGGGGCACCTGGCACAGAACCCCTGATGGCGAAACCGGCCACTCGCAAGGTGGCCGATGCGCGCCGCGCGGGCCGCGCTCCCTATCAAGAGCGCCTGAACCCTCAAGCGAAATCCCCGCCCTTCGATTGACGCTCCCGGTGCAACACTCTAACCTTCGCGCGTGTTTCAGGTGCCCTGCCAGCTCGTCTGGGCAGGGTGAAACTGGGAAGCCGGTGTGCGCCTGCAAGGTGCGAGTCCGGCGCTGCCCCCGCAACGGTAGGTGAGTCAAAAGCCGCGCACGGCCACTGGATACCAGTATCCGGGAAGGCGCGCAGGCCCGGGCCAACGCCCGCTCACGAGCCCGGAGACCGGCCTGTCACTGCCAACGGCATCACGGAGGGTGATGCGCGGTGCACCGTGGCATCTGGCCACGGCTCCTGCGCGTTCTCCGTCTGCCCGCCTATCGACCTGTCACCGTATTTTGCGGGGCGACAGCCTGCGGAGACCCCCATGAGCGAAACCACCGAACGCGACGAACGTCACCTGGCGCGTATGCAGCGCAAGAAGGCGATCATCGACGAGCGCATCGCCAATTCCCCTAACGAGTGCGGCTTGCTGCTGGTGCTGACCGGCAATGGCAAGGGCAAGAGCAGCTCGGCGTTCGGCATGCTCGCACGCGCCCTGGGCCACGGCATGCAGTGTGGTGTGGTGCAGTTCATCAAGGGCCGCAACAGCACCGGCGAGGAGCTGTTCTTCCGGCGCTTCCCCGAGCAGGTGCGCTACCACGTGATGGGCGAAGGCTTTACCTGGGAAACCCAGGACCGCCAGCGCGACATTGCCGCCGCTGAGGCAGCCTGGGCGGTTTCGCGCCAGCTGCTGCAGGACCCGAGCGTCCAGTTCGTGGTGCTCGACGAGCTGAACATCGCCCTCAAGCACGGCTACCTTGACCTCGATCAGGTGCTTGGCGATATCCAGGCGCGCCCCCCCATGCAGCATGTGATCGTCACCGGCCGCGCGGCCAAGCCCGAAATGGTCGAGCTGGCCGACACCGTCACCGAGATGGGTATGCTCAAGCATGCCTTCCAGGCCGGTATCCGCGCGCAGAAGGGCGTCGAACTGTGAGTCAGACGCGCCACTGCCCAGCCGTTCTGATCGCAGCACCGGCATCTGGCCAGGGCAAGACCACCGTGACTGCGGCCCTGGCCCGCCTGCACCGCAACCTGGGGCGCAAGGTCCGTGTGTTCAAATGCGGGCCTGATTTTCTCGACCCGATGATCCTCGAGCGTGCCAGTGGGGCGCCGGTGTACCAGCTCGACCTGTGGATGATCGGTGCGCAGGAAAGCCGGCGCCTGCTGTGGGAAGCGGCGGGTGAGGCCGACCTCATCCTGATCGAGGGCGTCATGGGCCTGTTCGACGGCACTCCTTCCAGTGCCGACCTGGCGCGCCACTTCGGCGTGCCGGTTCTTGCCGTGATCGATGGTACGGCCATGGCCCAGACCTTTGGCGCACTGGCCCTGGGGCTGGCGCGCTACCAGGCCGACCTGCCGTTCGCTGGCGTGCTCGCCAACCGTGTCGGCAGCCTGCGCCACGCGCAGTTGCTCGAAGGTAGCCTGACCGAGGGCCTGCGCTGGTACGGCGGGCTGTCGCGCGAGCGCGGTATCGAGCTGCCCAGCCGCCACCTGGGGTTGGTTCAGGCCAGCGAGCTGAATGACCTGGACGCGCGCCTGGACGCCGCCGCCCAAGCACTGGGCAGCAGCTGCGATGCCGCATTGCCGCCGCCGGTAGCATTCGCCGCGCCGGACGTACCGACGTGCAGCGCCTCGCTGGCGGGTGTGCGCATTGGCATCGCCCGGGACGAAGCGTTTGCCTTCACCTACGGCGCCAACCTCGACCTGCTGCGCAACCTGGGCGCACAGCTGGCGTTCTTCTCGCCGCTGCACGACCGCGAGCTGCCCGCCGTGGATAGCCTGTACCTGCCGGGCGGCTACCCTGAGCTGCATCACCATGCGCTGGCCGCCAACGCACCGATGTGCGCCGCGATCCGTGCGCACCACGGCGCAGGCAAGCCGTTGCTGGCCGAGTGCGGTGGCATGCTTTACCTGCTCGATGCCCTGACCGATGTGGCCGGCGAGCGTGCCGCACTGCTTGGCCTGCTGCCCGGCGAGGCGACCATGCAGAAACGCCTGGCGGCGCTGGCCCTGCAGGCTGTGGAACTGCCCGAAGGCACCCTGCGCGGCCACACCTACCACCACTCGCTGACCAGCACCGAACTGCAGCCCATCGCCCGCGGCCAGAGCCCCAACGGCGGGCGCGGCAACGAGGCGGTCTATCGCCTTGGTCGGCTCACGGCATCCTATGTGCACTTCTATTTTCCCTCCAACCCTGAGGCGGCGGCGGCGCTGTTGCGGCCATGAGCGAGCACGCCTTCAGTGATGCCGAACGCGCGGCCGTCTACCGGGCAATCGGCGAGCGCCGCGACATGCGCCACTTCGCCGGCGGCAGCGTTGCGCCTGAAGTGCTCGGCCGCCTGCTCGCTGCCGCGCACCAGGCCCCCAGCGTTGGCCTGATGCAGCCTTGGCGTTTCATTCGCATCACCCAGGGTGAGCTGCGCGGGCGTATCCAGGCGCTGGTGGAGCAGGAGCGGGTGCGCACGGCCCACGCCTTGGGCGAGCGCTCCGACGCATTCATGAAGCTCAAGGTAGAAGGCATCAGCGACTGCGCCGAAGTGTGGGTGGCGGCGTTGATGGACAACCGCGAGCCACACATTTTCGGCCGGCGGACTTTGCCGGAAATGGACCTCGCCTCGCTCGCCTGCGCCATTCAGAACCTGTGGCTGGCGGCCCGCGCCGAAGGGCTGGGGCTGGGCTGGGTCTCGCTGTTCGACCCACAGGCACTGGCCGCGCTGCTGGGGATGCCAGCCGGCGCCAAACCGGTGGCGGTGCTGTGCCTGGGGCCTGTCACCGAATTCTATCCGGCACCCATGCTGGTGATGGAAAACTGGGCCGAAGAACGGCCCTTGAGCGACATGCTGTATGAAAACCAATGGGGGGAGCGCCCATGAGCGTCGCCTTGCTGACCGTGGCCGGCGTGGCCCTGGATGCGTTGTTCGGCGAGCCGCAGCGGCGCCATCCGCTGGTGGCCTTCGGTAACCTGGCGTCGAGCCTGGAGCAGCGCCTGAATGCCGGCGGGCGCGGTTGGCGCAGCCACGGCGTGAGTGCCTGGTTCCTGGCAGTGGTGCCCTTGACCCTGGTGGCGCTGATCCTCTCCTGGCTGCCCGGCATTGGCTGGCTGGTTGACGTGCTGGCGCTGTATTGCGCGCTGGGCCTGCGCAGCCTTGGCGAGCATGTGTTGCCGGTGGCCAGTGCCTTGCGCCAGGGTGATCTGGAGGAGGCCAGGCGCCGCGTCGGTTACCTGGTCAGCCGCGAGACCCGCGAACTCGATGAGCCGGCCGTGGCCAGGGCCGCAACCGAATCGGTGCTGGAGAACGGCAGCGATGCAGTGTTCGCCGCGCTGTTCTGGTTCATCGTGGCCGGTGCGCCGGGCGTGGTCCTGTACCGCTTGAGCAATACGCTGGATGCCATGTGGGGCTACCGCAATGAACGTTTTGAACGCTTCGGGTGGTGCGCGGCGCGCATCGACGATGTACTCAACTATATTCCCGCAAGGCTGGTGGCATTGACCTACGCCTTGCTCGGCAAGACCCGCCTGGCCCTGGCCTGCTGGCGCAAGCAGGGCCCGTTGTGGGACAGCCCCAACGCCGGGCCGGTGATGGCGGCCGGTGCCGGTGCGCTGGGTGTCGAACTCGGTGGCCCGGCGGTGTATCACGGCGAGCTGCACGAGCGCCCGCGCCTGGGCGAAGGGCCGATGGCCGATGCCGGTGCCATCGAGCGCGGCTGGGCCCTGGTACAGCGTGGCGTGTGGTTGTGGTTGCTGGTGATCTGCGTGGGAGCCTACTGCAATGCTTGAACATGGCGGCCGACTGCTCAGGGCAGTACGGCAATACGGGATTGCACGGGAGGCCTGGCTCGACCTGTCCAGCGGTATTGCGCCGTGGGCTTATCCTGTGCCGGCGATCCCGGCGCACGCCTGGGCGCGACTGCCCGAGACCGAAGACGGCCTCGAAGAGGCGGCCCGCCAGTATTACGGTGTTGGCCAGTTGCTGCCGGTAGCGGGCTCGCAAGCAGCGATCCAGGCCCTGCCGCATCTGCGCCCGAGCGGTCGCGTGGGGGTGCTGTCGCCGTGTTATGCCGAGCATCCGCAGGCCTGGCAACGGGCCGGGCATCAGCTGATCGAGCTGGATGAAAGCCAGGTCGAGGCGTATCTGGACAGCCTCGATGTGCTGGTGCTGGTCAACCCGAACAACCCGACCGGTCATCGCGTGCCCCCCAACCGCCTGCTTGCATGGCATGCCCGCTTGGCCGAGCGTGGCGGCTGGTTGGTGGTCGATGAAGCCTTCATGGACAACACGCCCGAGCACAGCGTGGTCGGTTGTGCCGACCGCCCCGGGCTGATTGTGCTGCGCTCGTTCGGCAAGTTCTTCGGCCTGGCCGGTGTGCGGCTGGGCTGCGTGGCGGCCGAACTGCCGTTGTTGCAGCGCCTGGCCGAGCTGCTTGGCCCATGGACCGTCAGCGGCCCGACCCGGGTGCTGGCCCAGGCGTGTTTCGCCGACCTGGTAGCCCACCCGCTGCAGATCGAGCGCTGTGCCCACGCCAGCCAACGGCTTGCCACGCTGCTGAAAAGCACCGGCCTTGCGCCCGCGGGTGGTTGCGACCTGTTCCAGTACGTACGCTGCGAGCGCGCAGCGCACCTGCATGACTTTCTCGCCCGCCGCGGCATCCTGGTGCGCCTGTTCGAACAGCCGCCTGCCGTGCGCCTGGGCCTGCCCGCCAGCGCCGCTGAAGAGCAGCGCCTGGCCCAGGCCCTGGCCGATTATCAGAAGGAAACGGCATGACCACCCTCATGGTGCAAGGCACCACCTCCGACGCCGGCAAGAGCACGCTGGTTACCGCCCTGTGCCGTTGGCTGCTGCGCCAGGGGGTGGCCGTGGTGCCGTTCAAACCGCAGAACATGGCACTCAACAGCGCGGTGACTGCCGATGGCGGTGAGATCGGTCGCGCCCAGGCGGTGCAGGCCCAGGCTTGCCGGCTGGCGCCGCACACCGACATGAACCCGGTGCTGCTCAAGCCCAACAGTGACACCGGCGCCCAGGTCATCATCCGTGGCCGCGCGGTCACCAGCATGAACGCGGTGGCCTATCACGTCTACAAGGCTATCGCCATGCAGGCGGTGCTGGCCTCCCATCAGCGCCTCAGTGGCGCGTATCCGGTGGTGATGGTCGAAGGTGCGGGCTCGCCTGCCGAGATCAACCTGCGTGCCGGTGACATCGCCAACATGGGTTTTGCCGAAGCGGTCGACTGCCCGGTGATTCTGGTTGCCGACATCAATCGCGGCGGCGTCTTCGCCCACCTGGTCGGTACCCTGGAGCTGCTGTCGCCGACCGAGCAGGCCCGGGTCAAGGGCTTCGTCATCAACCGTTTCCGTGGCGACATCGCCCTGCTGCAGCCAGGCCTGGACTGGCTGGAGCAGCGCACGGGCAAGCCGGTGTTGGGTGTGCTGCCTTATGTCAGCGACCTGCACCTTGAGGCCGAAGACGGCATCGATGTACGCCAGGCGGCCAAGGATGAGCGCGTGCTCAAGGTGATCGTGCCGGTGCTGCCGCGCATCAGCAACCACACCGACTTCGACCCGTTGCGCCTGCACCCCCAGGTGGACCTGCAGTTCATCGGCCCTGGCCAGCCGATTCCGCCTGCCGACCTGATCATCCTGCCTGGCTCCAAAAGCGTGCGTGGCGACCTGGCGCAACTGCGCGAGCGCGGTTGGGACACCGCCATCGCCCGGCACCTGCGCTACGGCGGCAAGCTCATCGGTATCTGTGGCGGCCTGCAGATGCTGGGCCGTGAGGTGCATGATCCGCTCGGCCTCGAGGGGCCTGCCGGGTCCAGCCCGGGGCTGGGCCTGCTCGATTACGCCACGGTGCTTGAGGCCCAGAAGCAACTGCGCAACGTGGCGGGGGCTTTGAGCCTCGAACAGTCGCCCGTGACCGGTTACGAGATCCATGCCGGCGTCACCCAAGGCCCTGCGCTGCAGCGCCCCGCCGTACAGCTGGCCGATGGCCGCAGCGACGGCGCCATCAGTGCCGACGGGCAGATCCTCGCCACGTACCTGCATGGCCTGTTCGAAGGCCGCCAGTCGTGCGCAGCGCTGCTGCGCTGGGCGGGCCTGGCGCACGTGCAGCAGATCGATTATGAGGCCCTGCGCGAGCGGGATATCGAGCGCCTGGCCGACCTGGTGGAAAAGCACCTGGACACCGCGCAGCTGCGAAAACTTTGTGGGGTCGCCTGACATGCGCAACCTGATCCTCGGCGGTGCCCGTTCGGGCAAGAGCCGCCTGGCCGAGCAGTTGGCAGCCGACAGCGGCCTGCCGGTGACCTATATCGCCACCAGCGAACCCCTGGATGGCGAAATGAACGAACGGGTACGCCTGCACCGCCAGCGCCGGCCAAGCGATTGGGCGCTGATCGAAGAGCCGCTCGCCCTGGCAGCCGTGCTGCGCGCCGAAGCTGCCGAAGGGCGCTGCCTGCTGGTGGACTGCCTGACCCTGTGGCTGACCAACCTGCTGATGCTCGATGACGATCAGCGCCTGGCTCAAGAGCGCGATGCACTGCTCGACTGCCTGGTGCAATTGCCCGGCGTGATCATTCTGGTCAGCAATGAAACCGGCCTGGGCGTAGTGCCCATGGGCGAGCTGACCCGGCGCTATGTCGATCTGGCCGGTTGGCTGCACCAGGCCGTCGCCGAACGTTGCCAGCGCGTGGTACTCACCGTCGCCGGCCTACCCCTGATGCTCAAAGGACCTGCTCTATGAACCCGACCTGGTGGCGTGACGCCTGCCAACCTCTCGACACCGCCGCCATGGATCAGGCCCGCGCCCGTCAGCAGCAGCTGACCAAACCTGCCGGGTCGCTCGGCCAGCTGGAAGCCCTGGCAGTGCACCTGGCCGGGCTGCAGGGGGTTGAGCGGCCGAACCTGGATCAGGTGGCCATCACTATTTTTGCCGGTGACCATGGCGTGGTCGAGGAGGGCATTTCGGCCTATCCGCAGGCGGTGACCGGGCAGATGTTGCGCAACTTCGTCGGCGGCGGCGCGGCGATCAGCGTGCTGGCGCGCCAACTGCAGGCAAGCCTGGAAGTGGTCGACCTCGGCACCATCGACCCGCATCTGGAATTGCCGGGTGTCCGCCACCTGCGCCTGGGGGGCGGTACCGCCAACTTCGCCCGCCAGCCGGCGATGACCGAGGTGCAGCTGCGCTCAGCCCTGCAAGCCGGCCGTGACAGCGTCCTGCGCGCTGCCCAGAGCGGCGCGCAGTTGTTCATCGGTGGCGAGATGGGCATCGGCAATACCACCGCTGCTGCGGCGCTGGCCAGCACCCTGCTGGGCTGCCCGGCGCGCGAACTGAGTGGCCCGGGCACTGGCCTGGACACCGCAGGCGTACGCCACAAGGCTGAAGTGATCGAGCGGGCCCTGGTGCTGCACGGTCTGCGTGCCGACGACCCGCTGCAGGCGCTGGCCTGTGTGGGTGGTTTTGAGATCGCCGCCCTGGCCGGCGCGTACCTGGCCTGTGCACAGCAGGGCATTGCGGTGCTGGTGGACGGTTTCATCTGCAGCGTCGCCGCGCTGGTAGCCGTGCGCCTCAACCCGCAATGCCGGGCTTGGTTGCTGTTTGCCCACCAAGGTGCCGAACCAGGGCACAAGGCGTTGCTCGATGCCTTGCAGGCCGAGCCGCTGCTGGCCCTGGGCCTGCGCCTGGGCGAGGGCAGCGGTGCGGCGCTGGCGGTGCCACTGTTGCGCCTGGCCTGCGTGCTGCACGGGCAGATGGCGACCTTTGCCGAAGCAGCCGTAGCGGACCGCCCGGCATGATCCTCGACCTGCTGCGCCACGGTGAAACCGAGCAGGGTGGCGGCTTGCGCGGCAGCCTGGACGATGCCCTCACCGAGCTGGGCTGGGCGCAGATGCGCAGGGCCGTGGGTGAGTGCGCCCCTTGGGACGTATTGGTCAGCTCACCCTTGCAGCGCTGTGCGCGGTTTGCCGATGAGCTGGGTGAACGGCTGGGTTTGACGGTGCAGCGCGAGGCCGATCTGCAAGAGTTGCATTTCGGTGAGTGGGAAGGGCGCAGCGCCTTGCAGATCATGCAGACGCAAGCGGATGAGCTCGGGCGTTTCTGGGCCGATCCTTACAGTTACACGCCGCCCGCCGGTGAGGCCGTCAGTGCCTTCGCAGAGCGGGTGCTGGGTGCTGTCGCCCGCCTGCACCAGCAGCATGCCGGCAAGCGGGTGTTGCTGGTCACCCATGGCGGCGTCATGCGCCTGCTGCTGGCGCGCGCGCGCGGTTTGCCCAAGGAGCAGTTGCTGCAGGTGGAGGTGGGCCACGGCGCGCTTGTACGTCTGAGCCTGGGCGAAGACGGCCAACTGGCCGAGGTGCACTGAGATGCTGCCTTTATGGATTGCCCTGCAGTTTCTCAGCAGCCTGCCGGTAAGCTTGCCCGGTATGCCCGAACCGCGTGAGGTGGGGCGCTCGCTGCTGTGCTATCCGCTGGTCGGTTTGCTGTTCGGTCTGCTGCTGTGGCTTGCCAGCCATCTGTTGCAAGGCGCGCCGGCGCCTTTGCACGCGGCGTTGCTGTTGACGCTGTGGGTATTGCTCAGCGGTGCGCTGCACCTGGACGGCCTGGCAGACAGTGCTGACGCGTGGCTGGGTGGGTTCGGCGATCGCGAGCGCACGCTCAAGATCATGAAGGATCCGCGCAGCGGGCCGATTGCCGTGGTCACCCTGGTGCTGGTGTTGTTGCTGAAGTTTTGTGCGCTTTGGGTACTTGTCGAGCGCGGCGCCGGTGCGCTGCTGGTGCTGGCACCTGTGATCGGGCGGGCAGCGATGCTGGGGCTGTTCCTGCGCACGCCGTACGTGCGCCCAGGCGGGCTTGGGCAGGCGCTGGCCGAGCACCTGCCGCGCCAGGCTGCTGGCTGGGTGCTGCTGGGCAGTCTGCTGCTGTGCCTGGTGCTGGGCGGCTGGAGCGCGATCTGGCCGATGGCGCTGGCGCTTGGCGTGTTCTGGTGGTTGCGACGATTGATGTGTCAGCGGTTAGGCGGGACAACCGGCGATACTGCCGGGGCGATGCTGGAGTTGCTGGAGCTCACCGTGGTGTTGGGGCTGGCGTTAGCGACTTGAGTGGCTGCTTGGCACAATTGAAACTTCTTGCAACATCCATAGTGCGGGTATATACACGTAATCATGTTGACCAGTGAATGCATCTGCACGCACCTGCGTCGTGCCGCCCGTGGGGTGAGCCGGCATTACGACGAAGCCCTCGTTGGTTTTGGCATTAATGTCGCCCAATTTTCCCTGCTGCGCCATCTGCAGCGCCTCGACCGTCCTAGTATCACTGCCTTGGCCGAAGCCATGGGCCTGGAGCGCAGCACCCTGGGCCGCAACGTGCGAGTGTTGGAGGCCGAAGGCTTGGTGGCCTTGGCCGACGGTGACGACCAGCGCAACCGCGTGGTGTTATTGACTGCGGCGGGTGCTGAGCGCTTGCAAGCGGCATACCCTGCCTGGGAACACGCGCAGCGGCTGCTGGTGGATCAACTGGGCGAAGGGCAGCGTGACGAATTGGTGCGTTTGCTGGGCCAACTGGCCTGATTCATACGATCATAAGCGGGTATATACCCGCATAACCTTGCGATGTGCTGGAGATAACGACAATGACTTCGGTTTGGCGAACCAGCGGGTGGGTACTGGCGGGGGCGGCGTTGATCTTGGCGTTGTCCCTTGGTGTCCGGCACGGCTTCGGCTTGTTCCTGGCGCCGATGAGCGCCGATTTTGGTTGGGGGCGTGAGGTTTTCGCGTTCGCCATCGCCCTGCAGAACCTGATCTGGGGCTTGGCGCAGCCGTTTGCCGGCGCGTTGGCCGACCGCTTGGGCGCGGCCCGGGTGGTCATCATCGGCGGCATTTTGTATGCCGCCGGTTTGCTGCTGATGAGTACGGCCGACTCGGCCTGGTCGCTGTCACTCAGTGCCGGTCTGCTGATTGGTATCGGCCTGTCCGGCACCTCGTTCTCGGTCATTCTGGGCGTGGTCGGCCGGGCGGTACCGGCTGAAAAACGCAGCATGGCCATGGGCATTGCCAGCGCAGCAGGCTCGTTCGGTCAGTTTGCCATGTTGCCCGGCACGCTGGGCCTCATCGAGTGGCTTGGCTGGTCGGCAGCGCTGCTGGTGCTCGGCCTGCTGGTGGCATTGATCGTGCCCTTTGTCGGGCTGCTGCGTGACCGCCCATTGCCTGCCTACGGTGGCGAACAGACGCTTGGCCAGGCGTTGCATGAAGCCTGCTCGCACTCGGGTTTCTGGCTGCTGGCGCTGGGCTTTTTCGTCTGCGGCTTCCAGGTGGTGTTCATCGGCGTTCACTTGCCGGCCTATCTGGTCGACCAGCACCTGGCGGCAACCACCGGTACTACCGTGCTGGCGCTGGTCGGGCTGTTCAACATCGTAGGCACCTACACGGCGGGCTGGCTGGGTGGGCGCATGTCCAAGCCGCGCCTGCTCACGGCACTGTACCTGTTGCGCGCGGTGGTGATCGTGCTGTTCCTCTGGGCACCGGTGACCCAGTTCAGTGCCTATCTGTTCGGCATTGCCATGGGCCTGCTGTGGCTTTCGACCGTACCGTTGACCAACGGCACCGTGGCTACTGTGTTCGGTGTGCGTAACCTGTCGATGCTGGGTGGCATCGTCTTCCTGTTCCATCAGTTGGGTGCCTTCCTCGGCGGCTGGCTGGGTGGTGTGGTGTATGACCGTACCGGCAACTACGACCTGGTCTGGCAGATCTCGATTCTGCTCAGTCTGCTGGCAGCGGCGCTCAACTGGCCGGTGAGTGAACGCCCGGTCGCCCGTCTGCAGGCTCAGGCGGCATGAACCGCTACCTTGCTTGCGGGTTGCTGGCCCTGGGGGCCGCACTGCTGCTGGTGCTGGCGTGGTGGGGCTGGCATCGGGGCGGCATGGCCCTCATGCAACTGGGCATGGGCGTTTGTTAAGCGCTACTCTGCAAGTTCGAGGATCGTTTTGCAGGGGAGTTTTTTGATGCGTGCATATGGGTTGATGATGCCGTTGCTGGCTATGTTCGCTGCCGGTTCTGCCGGGGCGGCGGATTGCCCGGCATTGCTGCAGGGCAGCCTGCCGGAGTTGCGTGGCAAGGGTCAGGTCGACCTTTGCCAGCGTTTTGGCGGCAAGCCACTGGTGGTGATCAACACGGCCAGTTATTGCGGGTTTGCGCCGCAGTTCGAGGGGCTCGAGAGTACCTACAAGGAGTACAACGAGCAGGGGTTGGAAATGCTCGGCGTGCCATCCAACGATTTCAAGCAGGAAGATGCTGACAGCGAGAAGACGGCCAAGGTCTGTTATGCCAATTATGGCGTGACGTTCACCATGACCAAGACCCAGTCGGTACGGGGCAAAGATGCGATCCCGCTGTTCGTGGGGCTGGCGGAGCAGAGCAGTGCTCCGAAGTGGAATTTCTACAAGTACGTGGTTGATCGCAAGGGCAAGGTGATTGCCAACTTCTCCAGCCTGACCAAGCCGGATGATCCTGAGTTCAAGGCGGCGATCGAAAAGGCGATTGCATCGCAGCCATAACCCCGCACTCTTGTTTTTGCTGTCCTTGTGATTTGCAGCCATGGCCGGCAATTCAGCTCCCACAGGTACCGCGCAGGCCTCAAGAGCTGCGCGGTCCCTGTGGGAGCTGGCTTGCCGGCGATGGGCTGCGTAGCAGCCCTGATAAAGCTAACTGACTGGCATCAGCCACAAGGGCGGCGTTCACACAGCCGTACGTATCAGAAGCGGTAGGTGAGGGAGGCACCCACACCGTGAGCGCTGTTCTCGTACTTGGCCTGGTAGCTGCCTTTGCTGGCGCTGACCTGGTTGACCTTGGTGTCTTCCTCCCACAGGTAGGAGTAGGCAACATCGATGGTCATGTCGTCGTTCGGGCTCCAGCCCGCACCCAGGCTGAACACCTTGCGGTCGCCGGTCGGGATGCGCGGTGAACGGTCGTGGTTGTTGGTTGGCGACTGGTCGACGGTAAAGCCGGTGCGCAGCACCCACTCCTTGTTCACCTTGTAGGACGCGCCAATGGCGTGGGCCCAGGTGTCATGCCAGTTCTGCTCTTCGCTGATGGTCTCGAACGCCGAACCTGCCAGCGGTGCTGGAACATCGTTCTGCACGGTGATGTCTTCCAGGCGGCTCCAGCGGGTCCAGGTGCTGCCCGCGTAGAGGGTCCATTGGTCGTCGAGCTCATGGGTGACCGAAAGGTCGACCGATTCCGGTGTCTTGATCTTCAGGCTGGCGTCGAACTTGTCGCCGTTGAAGGGGCCGATCAGTGGTGTGCTGACACGGGTCTTGCCTTCGAGCTTGTAGTCGACCATGGAGTGGTAGGTCAGGCCTACGCGGGTGCGGTCGGTGGCCTGCACCAAGATACCGATGTTGTAACCGACGGCGGTATCGTCGCCCTTGATCTTCACTTCACCGTCATTGCTGCCCGGGGTGAACGGGTTGATCAGGCTCGAGCCCAGTTCGCCCTTGATGCGGTTGATGGTCGGGCCGAAACCGATCGAGACTTTATCGTTGAAGGCGTAGCTGACGGTGGGCTGGAAGGTGATGACTTCGACGTGGCTCTTTTTACCCCAATAGCGCGCGGCATCGTCGCTACCGTAGTCGGTTACCAGGCCAAAAGGTACATAAACGCCGAAACCGACGCTCCAGTGATCATCGATAGGTTTGACGTAGTAACCCATCGGCACGCCGACCACAGGCACCATGTCACCATCGGTTTCCCCCCCGAGGTTGCTTCCAGGGCCCGAGATATCGGTTTTGGCGATGACGGCTGCGCCGCCCACGGTGAATTGTTCGCGCTTGAGGCGTGACATGCCTGCCGGGTTGCCAAACACGGTACTGGCATCTTCGGCAGAAGAAGAACGTCCCGCGAAACCTGTCCCCATGCTGCTGATGCTCTGTTCGTTGAGGGCAAAGCCGGCAGCGAACAGATGGCTGGAAGCGAAAGCCACGGCCAAGCCGAGGGAGGTTTTGAGCATTACTTTTTTCATTATTAGAAACTCCTTGGGATCTCCGGGGCGAAAAGCTACCAACAATTCACGCGCCGCGCCATAGCCTGTATCGCAGGAGATAGAGCGGTTTTGTAGGACAATCCGACCAAAATTCCATTTTTTCCGGCAATGCTGTAGGACGTTTCTTAAGATGCCTGTGGCAATTTCTGAGCAATACACAGATGCCAGGCCTGGGTGAAGTCGCGCAGACGACCTTGGGGGTGAAAAATCTGGCGCCAGATTCGCGCCTGGCCTAGCAGGTCGTCAACGGCAGGCAGGGGCGTTGCTTGTGCTTCGATGAGCATCCAGGCAATGGCGGTGGAGTAGCGCAGGTTGACTGCCAGTTCCAGGTGCGGGCCGCCCAGGAAGGCATGCTGGCTCGCCAGGCCGCGAACCAGGCTGGCCAGCTCAGGGTCACGGGCGAGAAAATCGTCCCAGACCGCCCGATGGCGATGCTCGCCAATACGGTACAGGCCGTGGCCGCGGCGATCATGCAACGCCGAACCGAGTGCCGACTGGCTGGCCGCGATGCCCAGCAAAAGGGCTTCGGCACTGGCGCAATGACGATTGAGGTAGACCAAGGTTGGTCGAATCACATACTGACACAATTCATTCGCCGCAATACCCATGATGCCCTCGAGCAGTAAGGGGCCGACGGGCGTGGGAGCTTGGCAGCTGGTGAGTGATCAGGCCCGCCGGAAGCGGCAAGGACCGCTCGAGTTGAAGTGTAGTGTGATAATCGTGGTGTAAAGGGCTGTTTTTAAATCGATTGCTGCCTGACGTTCGGCGCTATATGCCCTGCGGCAATTAGGCCAAGAACGATCAGGTAGCTTACCGTTTACTGCATTCAACAGCTGAATGCTACGGTATTCGCCGCTCACGCAGTGAGCGACTGGCGCGTCCGGGCAATGACGGCCTGCAGCGGTTCCGAGCGGCTGTACTGTTCTGGGTACAGGCGTTCGGTGTGGCAGGCAACGCCGTGCTCGTCCACCAGGGTGAAGCTGAAGTTGCCCTTGCGTGGGGCAGTGATAAGGCACTTCAACGGCGAGAAGGCCTGGGAAAGGGTGCCAATGGCAGCCTGAATTTGATGATGAGTTTGCATATTGTTGGATGTTCCTGCTTTAAACACGGGGATTATGATCCGTGCATGATAGAAACGTTCCAGTGACGCCTTTATTAAGGGACGAACGAACCTGACTGGAACAGGGCAGCCAGAGGGGGCGCAATCATAAGGTGGGCGCTTGGGCTGACTGGTAGGTACTTCAGAGGGCAGGCAGCATGCCGGGGCCAAGGTTCTAGGCCATCGGTATGGAATCCTGATCAATCTGTCACGTGATTCGTGCTGAACAGCGCAAGGCTGGTGAGTGAATCATCGAAAGGGCCGGTCCTGGTTTCAGCAGTGTTGCTCTTGGGGGGAGCAGGCCTGCAAGGACGTTTCTGGCCAGAATTGACTTTCAGCTTGGTACTAACGAGGGGCACCTTACCGGAAGCTGAGGTGCTTTGCAAGCTTTGTCACAGGTCTTAAGGTAAGCCGAGCAGTATGGCGTTTCTTTTGCGTTGTGTGAAGAGGGGGCAAATGGCGCACAACCGGCTGGATGTACCAAGTTCGTGCATTCAAATGCAGGTTTTCGGTGCACTTGTTCACATTCGAGGCGTGACTTGTAACAGCTCGACAACACCCCCCGCCAAGCCTGCCAATGCCTTGACTGCTACCTTAAGTCAATGAAAAAAAACACTATTTTTAGCTGGTGAAAAAATCGTCAGTTTGACTGAAAGCCCCGTTTCACGCGGGTTTGCGGGGTGGTTTGGGGGGTTGTCCACCGAGTTATCCACAGGAACTGTGGATTGTCCCGAGCGCTTGCTCTAGGACGGGAGTGCCAGCAAATTACAGAACTGTCCGACAATCATCAGGCAGCTGCAGATCCGCCGGCCATCCACTTGGAAACGTCAAGAAAAGATCATCGAAATTTTTTTCCGGGCGCAGAAAATCCTCAGGTCACGATATGAAAAAAAGGGTAGAGTGGCGCGCCTTTCGAATTGCCTTCTCTGTTTGTCATGAAATTTCGCGGTAAATCCCCCACCGAACCCGCTGTCACTTCATCAGCCCCTTCGTCCAAACGCTTTTCACTGAAAGTGGCCCTATGGCTGCTGGACAACCCGCGCCTGGGCGAAAAGCCGCAGGTCAAGCACTTGGCCGGACGCCTGCTCAAACAGCCGGCTCGCGAGGGCGTGGTAGTGGCCCAGAGCCGGTTGGGGCAGATGCTCTGCCGCGACTGCGGCAATTCCCGTGACAGGCGCATCGGTCATGAACTGCTGCGCCAGGCGGCGCGGGCCGGCGACCGCCTTGCGCAACTGGAGTACGCGCGGCTCTGCCAGGCCAGTGAGCCGGGGCAGGCGCAGGAACATACGGACTGTTAAGCTGCATCTCATTTGCGACAGACTTGTTCGGGGTAAGCATGGCAGTGGATCTGACCAGCATTGTGCTGGGCTTGGTGGCAGGCGCCTTGCCTTGCCTGGTTTGGGTCATGCAGGTGCAGCGCCGTCAGGCTGCCCGCCAAAGCGAGCGGGCCTTGCTCGAAGAACGCCTCAATGGCGCCCTGCTGGCCCAGGCCGGCCTGCAGGCGCAACTGGATGCCAGCCGGGACGAGGTCAGTGACCTCAGCGAAGCCAACACGCTCAAGCAGGCCCAACTGGCCGCCCAGGGCCGCGAACTCGAGCTGCTGCAGATTGACCGCGACAATGCCCGAGACGCTGCCCACGGCTGGCACCTCGAACGCGTCAACCGGGAAGCCGAACAGCGTCGCCTGGAGGCCCAGGCAGCACGCCTGGAAGCTGAGCTGCGTGAGCAGCAGGACAGCCATCAGCAGCGCCTTGAAGACCTGCAGGAAGCCCGCGATACCCTGCGTGCGCAGTTCGCCGACCTGGCCACGAAAATCTTCGACGAACGCGAGCAGCGTTTCGCACAGACCAGCCAGCAGCACTTGGGCCAGTTGCTCGACCCGCTCAAGGAGCGCATCCAGGCCTTCGAAAAGCGTGTCGAGGAGAGCTACCAGCAGGAAGCCCGTGAGCGTTTTTCCCTGGGCAAGGAACTGGAACGCCTGCAGCAACTCAACCTGCGCCTGTCCGACGAAGCCACCAACCTTACCCAGGCGCTCAAGGGCCAGAAAACCCAGGGCAACTGGGGTGAGTTGATTCTCGAGCGTGTGCTCGAGCATGCCGGGCTGGAAAAAGGCCGCGAGTACCAGACCCAGGTCAGCCTCAAGAGCGCCGATGGTGAACGCTTCCAGCCAGACGTATTGATCATGTTGCCGGGTGACAAGCAGGTGGTGGTCGATGCCAAGGTCAGCCTCACTGCCTACCAGCAGTTTGTCAGCAGCAATGATGAAAGCGCGCTGAAGCAGCACGTACAGTCGCTGCGCAGCCACGTGAAAGGGCTGTCGAGCAAGGACTACAGCCGCCTGGAAGGCCTGCACAGCCTGGATTTCGTGCTGTTGTTCGTGCCCATCGAGGCCGCGTTCTCGGCAGCCCTGCAGGCCGAGCCGAACCTGTTCCAGGAGGCCTTCGACCGGCAGATCGTGATCGTCAGCCCGACCACTTTGCTCGCTACCCTGAGGGTCATCGACAGCTTATGGAAGCAAGAACGCCAGGGGCAGAATGCCCGCGAGATCGCCGAACGCGCCGGTTGGCTGTATGACAAGTTCGTGCTGTTCATCCAGGACCTTGACGAGCTGGGCAATCGCCTGCAGCAGGTCGACAAGGCCTATGCCGCTGCGCGCAACAAACTCTGTGAAGGGCGTGGCAACCTGGTCAGCCGCAGTGAGCAGCTCAAGCTGCTCGGCGCCCGTGCCAGCAAGAGCCTGCCGGCCGACTTGCTGGAGCGGGCACTGACGGATGAAACGTTGCCGGACGAGGCGGTTACTGAACCAGGCTCAGATGGCGATTGAGCAGCGCGCGCAAGGCCGCCGGCTTGACCGGCTTGGCCAGGTAATCGAGGCCTGCGGCATGCACCGTGGCCAAGGTTTCCTTGCTGCCGTCGGCGCTGATCACCACCCCAGGCACCGGCTCGCCCAGGCGGGCGCGTAGCCAGCCCATCAGCCCGGTTCCGGTTTCGCCGTCATCCAGGTGATAGTCCACCAGCGCCAGGTGCGGGCGCATGCCCTGCGCCAGCAACGCCTCGCAGTCGGCGCGGTTGCGCGCTGTCCACACCTGGCAGCCCCAGCGGCTGAGCAGGCTGTTCATGCCGATCAGGATGCTGTCTTCGTTGTCGATGCACAGCACTTGCAGCCCGGCCAGCGGCTGGCTGGCTTGCTCCACCGGTGCGCTCGGCGCGGCTACGGCCTGGCGGGCGATCGGTACGTTGACGCGGAACACGGTGCCTTTGCCCGGCCATGAGCGCACCTGCAGCGTGTGGCCGAGCACCCGGCACAGGCCATCGGCAATCGCCAGGCCCAGCCCCAGGCCCTTTTCGGCGCGGGTCTGGTGGCTGTCCAGGCGCTTGAATTCCTGGAAGATCACCTGCAGCTTGTCGTCGGCGATGCCTGGGCCGCGGTCCCACACCTCCAGCCACAGCCGTTCGCCCTGGCGCCGGGCGCCCAGCAGGATCGGGCTCTTGCCGTAGCGCAGGGCGTTGGTAAGGAAGTTCTGCAGCACCCGGCGTAGCAGCCTCATGTCACTGTCGATCCGCAGGCGGCTACCGCGCAAGCGGAACTCCAGCCCCTTCTCGGCGGCCAGGACCTTGAACTCCGCACCCAGCGTATCGAACAGCTCATTCAGGGCAAACGGCTTGATGTCGGGGGTGATCTTGCCGTTTTCCAGGCGCGAGATATCCAGCAGGTCGCTGATCAGCTCTTCGGCCGAACGCAGCGAGCTGTCCATGTGCTGCACCAACTGTTGGGCCTCGTCGTTCATGCCCCCGGCCTGTTGCGACAAGGCGGCGGAGAACAGCCGCGCGGCGTTGAGCGGTTGCATCAGGTCATGGCTGACCGCCGCCAGGAAGCGGGTCTTGGACTTGCTGACCGCTTCGGCCTGGCTTTTGGCCTCCGACAGGGCCTGGTTGAGTTGCGACAGCTCGTGGGTGCGTTCGGCCACCCGCTGTTCAAGGCGCTCGTTGGCATCGCGCAACGCCTGTTCGGCCTCGCGGAACGGGGTGATGTCGGTGAAGCTCATCACAAAGCCGCCCCCGGGCATCGGGTTGCCGATCAGTTCGATCACCCGGCCATTGGGGAACAGCCGCTCGGAGGAATGCGCACGGCCTTGGCGCATCCAGTGCAGGCGCCGCGCCACATGCACCTGTGCCTCGCCCGGGCCGCACAGGCCGCGTTCGGCGTTGTAACGGATGATGTCGGCGATCGGCCGGCCGACGCTGATCAAGCCGTCGGGGTAGTTGAACAGCTCCAGGTAGCGGCGGTTCCAGGCCACCAGGTGCAGGTTCTGGTCGACCACACTGATGCCCTGGTTGATGTTCTCGATGGCGCCTTGCAGCAGCGCGCGGTTGAACTGCAGCACTTCGCTGGCTTCGTCAGCGATCCGCACCACGTCTTCAAGCTGCATGTCGCGCCCTTCGATGGCCGCCTTGACCACGGCGCGGGTCGAGGAGCTGCCGAGCACCCCGGCGAGCAGGCGCTCGGTGTGTTCGATCCAGTCGCCGTCAGCGTTCTGGTTGGGGTTGAAGCCTTTGCCCTGGCGATAGGCAAAGCGGATGAAGCTTTGCCGCGCACGTTCCTCACCGACAAAGCGTGAGGCCAGCGTCAGCAGGTCATCGATCTGCACCGCCAGCAGCGGTTTGCCATTGGGGCGGGCACTGGTCTGCTGGCCGATGAAGCGCCCGGCCTGCCAGTGCTCCGACACGCGCGTGCGTGACAGCATCGAGACCCAGGCGAACAAGGTGAAGTTGCCCGCCAGTGACAGCACCACGCCCTGGGTGAGCGGCGTGATCGGCAGGCCCAGCGGGTTGCCGTGCAGCCACGCCAGGCCCGGGAACAGCTGCAGCGACCAGCCCAGGCTGTGGGCGGCGATCGGCAGCACCAGGGTGTAGAACCACAGGAATATACCCGCAGCGAGGCCGGCGAACACGCCACGGCGGTTGGCTTGCTTCCAGTACAGCGCACCGAGCATGGCCGGGGTGAGTTGGGTCACCGCGGCGAAAGCAATCTGGCCGATGGTTGCAAGGCTTGCGGTAGAGCCAAGCAGGCGATAGCTGACATAGGCCAGCAGCAGGATGACCACGATGGTCACCCGGCGCACCGACAGCATCCAGTGGCGGAACACCTCGAAAGGCCGCTCTGCGTTATTGCGGCGCAACAGCCACGGCAGCAGCATGTCGTTGGAGACCATGGTCGACAACGCCACGGCCTCGACGATGACCATGCCGGTGGCGGCCGAGGCACCGCCGATGAAGGCAAGCAAGGCCAGGCTCGGGTGCGCTTCGGCCAGCGGCAGGCTGATCACGAAGGAATCGGAAATCACCGTGCCTGGCAGCAGCATTTGCCCGGCCAAGGCAATGGGCACCACGAACAGCGCGGCCAGGGCCAGGTACATCGGGAACACCCAGCGCGCCAGGCGCATGTCCTGCGGTTCGATGTTCTCCACCACGGTCACGTGGAACTGCCGGGGCAGGCAGATGATCGCCATCATCGCCACGGCGGTCTGCACCACCATCGATGGCCAGTTGATCGTCTCCTGCCAGTAGCTGTCCAGCAGCACCGACTGGCGAGCCTGGGTGAACAGGTCGTCAAACCCGTCGTACAGGTTGAACACCACGAACACGCCGACGGCGAGAAAGGCCAGCAGCTTGATCAGCGACTCGAACGCGATGGCCAGGACCATGCCGCGGTGGTGTTCGGTCACGTCAAGGCTGCGCGTGCCAAAAACGATGGCGAACAGCGCCAGTACCAGCGACACCACCAGCGCGGTGTCCTGCACACGGGTGCCGGTGGCGTCGGCATTCGCGCCGATCAGCAGGTTGACACCGAGCACGATGCCTTTGAGCTGCAAGGCGATGTAGGGCAGCACCCCGACCAGGCAGATCAGCGCCACCACCACGGCCAGGGTCTGCGACTTGCCGTAGCGCGCAGCGATGAAGTCGGCGATCGAGGTGATGTTCTGCTGCTTGCTGATCAGCACCATCTTCTGCAGCACCCAGGGTGCGAAGATCAGCAGCAGGATCGGGCCCAGGTAGATCGGCAGGAACGCCCAAAGCTGCTCGGCCGCCTGGCCGACCGCACCGAAGAAAGTCCAGCTGGTGCAGTACACCGCCAGGGACAGGCTGTACACCCAGGCGCGCAGCCGCGGCGGCAATGGTGTGCTGCGGCGGTCGCCGTAGAAGGCGATGGCGAACATGACGGCCATGTAGGCCAGGGCGACCAGGGCGATCAGCCCGCTGGACAACGACATGAAGACTCCGGAGCAAAAAAAGTAACGCGGTCCCGATCAGTCAGTCTGGCACGCAGGCACAGGTTCGTCAGCGCCGACGATGGTCGCAGTGGCGTGTCGTCGCAGGGCCGGGCACATCAGCCTGTGCCGGTGCCCGGCAATGCCCGCCATCGCCTCAGGAAATGTCGATCTGGTAGCGGAAGCCTTCTGCTGCTGCCTGGGACACGCGGTACTCCAGCGGGTTGCGGTCGTAACCCAGGGCCGTGCGCTGGATTATCACCACCGGCGCACCTTCCTCGATTGCCAGGTGGCGGGCACTGGCGGCATCGGCCGTACCGACTGTCAGTGTTTCCTTGGCCGAGGCTACGCACTGGCCACAGTGGGACTCGTAGAAAGGGTAGAGCAGGTCGCCGAAGGCGTCTGCATCGATATCCAGCAGGGCCATGAAACGCGCAGCTGGTAGCCAGATCTGCTCATGAAACAGCGGGCGGCCATCTACCAGGCGCAGGCGCTCGAGCCAGATGACCTGTTCTGCGTCGCCCAGCCCAAGGGCTTTGCTGACTTCAGCCGGCGGCTCGCGCAACTGCTTTTCCAGTATGCGGCTGATCGGCACCAGGCGCTGGCCGGTCGAATCCACCTGTCGGAAAAACCGAAACAGTGAACCCTCGAAGTCAGGGCGCCGCACGAAGGTGCCGCGGCCCTGGCTGCGCAACAGCAGGCCTTCATTGACCAAGGTGTCGACCGCCTTGCGCACAGTGCCGATGGCGACACCGTAGAGGCGGGTCAGCTCCGTTTCAGTAGGGATCGGTGCCCCGGGTAGCCACTGCCCGGCGGCGATCCTGGCGAGGATTTCTTCCCGTACTTGCTGATAAAGCGGTAGGCGCGGGTCTTGTCCGAGTATCCCGTTACTCATTGTGCGAAGGGTCCATGGCTGACGAGTTGGCGCTACTTTACCACCCGGGGCTCGATTGACAGAGTCGGTCGACTGAAGATATGGTCATATATTCATATATATGACTGCATGTTTGTATAAAAACACAGCGCTTCAGCTGCCATAACAATCGACCAGGGTTCGCTTCATGACCAACCCCTATCTGCCCGCCATCACCGGCGTCGATACCCATGCCCATATCTTTCGCCAAGACCTGCCGATGGTGGCCAACCGTCGCTACAGCCCGGACTACGATGCGCTGATCGAGCAGTACCTTGCTCACCTGGATCAGCATGGCCTGTCCCATGGCGTACTGATCCAGCCCAGTTTCCTGGGCACCGACAACAGCTTCATGGTCCAGGCCCTGCGCCGCTTTCCAGAGCGCCTGCGCGCTGTGGCGGTCGTCGATGCGACGGTCAGCGATCAGCAGCTGGATGCGCTGGCTGACGTTGGCGTGGTCGGTATCCGCCTGAACCTGATCGGCAAGCACCTGGCAGACTATGCCGGGCCCGAGTGGACCGCATTGTTCAAACGCCTGGCTGCGCGCGGCTGGCAGGTGGAAATCCAGCGTGGTTTCGATGACCTGGCATTGATCGTGCCGGCGATCCTCGCCTGTGGCGTGGATGTGGTGGTCGATCATTTTGGTCTGCCTGGCGAAGGGATCGACCCGCGAAAGGACAGCCACCGCACTTTCCTTCACCTGCTCAGCGAACCGAAGCTGTGGCTGAAGCTGTCTGCCGGGTATCGCAGCCAGACCGATCTGGCCAAAGCGCAGGTACTTCTGGCGCAGATACGGCAAGCGGCGGGTGGCCTGGAGCGCTTGCTGTGGGGGAGCGACTGGCCCAATACCCAGTTCGAACGCCAGACCAGCTACGCCGATCAGTATGCCTTCTTCGAAGCGCTGCTCCCCGATGCGGGCGAGCGTGCCCAGGTGCTGAGACTCAACCCGGCGAAGCTGTTCGGCTTCGACCGTTCGCGCTGATACTTACACAATAACAACAGGACACTTTCAACATGATGAGCATGCTCGTCGTCGCGGCCATCGTCGTCGCCGTGGCCCTCGGTTACAAGACCAAGATCAACATCGGCCTTTTCGCCATCGCCTTTGCCTATCTGATCGGTTGTTTCGGCATGGGCCTGAGCCCTTCGGAGGTCATCGGCCTGTGGCCGCTCAAGATCTTCTTCGTGATCTTCTCGGTCTGCCTGTTCTACAGCTTCGCCACGGTCAATGGCACCTTGGAGAAGCTGGCCGAGCACCTTATCTACCGCTGCCGGGCAGTGCCGCAGTTGCTGCCGTTCGCCGTGTTCTTCGCCGCCACCGTGATCGCCGCGATGGGGGCGGGGTACTACACCGTGCTGGCGTTCATGGCGCCGATTACCCTGCTGCTGTGCGAGCGTACCCGCATGAGCCTGATCGTCGGCGGCATGGCCGTGAACTATGGCGCGCTCAGCGGGGCCAACTTCATGTCCAGCCAGAGCGGCATCATCTTCCGCGGGCTGATGACCAATGCCGGCGTGAGCGACAACCAGGCGTTCATCAACGCGGCCGGTATCTTCGTCAGCACCTTGGTCATCCCATTGCTGGTGATCGGGGTATTCGTCTTCCTCACCGGCCATGGCCGCGCGTTGAAGGCTTCGGCCGTTGCTGTCGAGGCGCCAGCGGCGCTCAACAGCCAGCAGCGAACCACGTTGTGGTTGACCCTGGCGATGATGCTGATGGTGCTGGCTGCGCCGGTGGCCAGCATCGCCCTGCCGGGCAATGCCACGGTAGCCTTCATCAACGCCAAGGTGGATATCGGCCTGATCGCCAGCCTGTTCTCGGTGATCGCCCTGTTGCTCAAGCTCGGTGACGAACGCAAGGCCATGGCGACCGTGCCCTGGGGCACGCTGATCATGATCTGTGGTGTGGGCATGCTGATTTCCGTGGCGATCAAGGCCGGCACCATCGACATTCTCGCCTCCTGGATCGGCACCAGCATCCCGCCAATCATGGTGCCGGTGGTATTCGGTGCGGTGGCGGCATTCATGTCCATCTTCTCCAGCACCTTGGGCGTCGTGACGCCGGCGCTGTTCCCCATGGTGCTGCCGATTGCACAGAACATGGGTATCGAGCCCATGATCCTGTTCATTGCCATCGTTGCGGGTGCCCAAGCCACCTCGATCTCGCCGTTTTCCTCCGGCGGCAGCCTGATTCTGGGCTCCTGCAGCAACGAGAAGAGCCGCGCTTCGTTGTTCCCGCAGTTGCTGTTCAAGGCGGCGCCCATCGGCTTCGTGGCGGCGCTGGCGTTCAATGTGCTGCTGACCTTCGTGCTCTGACGTTCAAAAGCATGAAAAAAAACCGCAGCCTGGCTGCGGTTTTTTCATGCTTGTCGTTGCAGTGACTAGAACCGGAACCGGCTGATCATCTGCTGCAACTGCCCACCCAGGCGCGCCAGCTCGACACTGGAAGCGGACGTCTGCTGGCTGGCCTGCGCCGTCTGCTCGGAAATATCCCTCACTGTCACCACGCTACGGCTGATCTCTTCGGCCACCGCGCTCTGCTGCTCGGAAGCCGCAGCAATCTGCTGGTTCATCGATTGAATCCCCGAAACGCGTTGGGTTATGCCTTCCAGCGCTACCCCGGCTTCACGCACCAGCGCCACGCTGCTCTGGGTCAGGCTCTGGCTTTCGTCCATCAGTTCGCTCACTGAGCGGGTGCCTTCTTCCAGGCTGCCGATGGCCGACTCGATTTCCAGGGTCGACGCCTGGGTACGTTGCGCCAGGCTGCGCACTTCATCGGCCACCACGGCAAAGCCACGGCCAGCCTCACCAGCGCGTGCTGCTTCGATCGCGGCATTGAGCGCCAGCAGGTTGGTCTGCTCCGCCACTGCCTTGATAACGTCCATGACCTTGCCGATACGCTGGCTCTCGTTGCGTAGCGCACCCATGGCTTGGCCAGTGGCGTCCACCTGGTTGGCCAGCCGGCCGATCTGAGCGACGGCGCGGTTGGCCACACTTTCCCCTTCGCGTGCTTCCTCGTCCGTGGCACTGGCGGCCTGCGAGGCCTCACCGGCGTTGCGCGCCACTTCATGCACGGTGGCGGCCATTTCCTGCATGGCCGTGGCAACCTGATCGGTTTCCACTTTCTGGCTGCTGGCGCCGGCGCTGGTCTGCTCGGTGATGGCCGACAGTTCTTCAGTGGCACTGGCAATCTGCGAAATACCGTCGCGCACCTGCGCGATCAAGTCGCGCAGGTTGCCGGTCATGCCCTGCAACGCATTTTGCAACTGGCCGACTTCGTCGCGGCGGCGGCTGGCCGGTTGCTCGCTGAGGTCTCCGGCGGCTACCTGCTGCATGGCACGCAAGGCCTGCTGCAGCGGCGCGCTGATCTGGCGGGCGATGATGAGCGCGGCAAAGATGCCCATGAGCAGCGCCAGCAGCGTGGTGAAGATCTGCAGGTTCTTGGCGAACTGGCTGTCGCTGACCACCGATACCGCCTGGGCGTCGAGCAGTTCACCGATCAGGCCTGTGAGCGTGTTTATGTCGCTGGCCATGGCGTTGCGGCACGCGACCAGCTTGCTCACTTCTCCACGGAAAGCTTCGACCGCCTCGGCATAGGCGCGAACCTGTTGGTTCAGGGTGGCGAACTGTGCGTCGAAGCTGCCATTGAAACGCGCCACCAGCCCTGGCAACTCGTTCACCGTGGTGGCGATCTGTGCGTTCATCAGTTTTTCGGTGTCGGCGTTGGTGTTACCGGTGTAGCCGCGTACGTGGTAGCGGAGCAGGATCAGGTTCTCGCGGATCTGGTTGATCGCTTCGCTGCGTACAACGCGTTGCTCGGCATCGGGCAGGGCGCGTACCTGGGTGCGAATGGCCTCGATGCTGGCGAACGAACGGGTGGCGAGGGCGCCCATTTCCTTTTGTGCCGCGCGCATTTTCTGGTACGACTGGAAGCTCTGCGCCTGGTTGGCGGCATACCCGCGAAGGGTCTGCTCGGCCTTGTCGATCAACGCCAGGCTCTGTGGCTTGACCAAGGTCCCACGCAGTTTCGCCAGCGGCGTCTGGAACGCTTCAAGCGCGCCCTGCAACGCCTTGCCTTCGTTTTCTGCGCCATTGGCGATGGCGTGGCGCAGGCGCGCCTCACGCAGGTCGCCCAAGGCATCGTTGAGGCGCGACACCTCACTGACCACCTCGCTGCGGCGTACCAGGCTGCCCATGCCTTCCCAGCTGATCAGCGACTGGAGCAAGGTCAGGCCCAGCACCAGGCCGAAACCGAGGAAGAGTTTGTGGGCGATCCTGAGGTCGCCTATCCAGGTAAGCATGCTGCTGAGCTCCTTTTCTTGTGCGTTGGAGGAGACCGGAGGTCCGTTCCTTCTGGTAGATACAGTCATCTATATGTTTAATCGGCAGATGTAACAAAATCTGAACACTGATATCAAGAAGATTGGCGTCAAAATGCCATCATGCGGCACCGCGGGCGCTGTGCCCGACGTGCCTGGCTTGCCAGCAACAGGCGTTCCTGTGCAAATTTGTGGCTTATTGCGGCCTGCGTGCCTCAAATGACAAAAGCCCCTCAGGGAACAAGGACGATGAGTCATTCCTCGCAATTCACCTTGCTCGGCAAGCGGCGCTTCCTGCCGTTTTTCATCACCCAGTCGCTGGGTGCCTTCAACGACAACCTGTTCAAGCAGTCGCTGATCTTGGCGATCCTGTTCAAGCTCAGCCTTGGCGACGGGGACCGCTCGATCTGGGTCAACCTTTGCGCGCTGCTGTTCATCCTGCCGTTCTTCCTGTTTTCGGCACTGGGCGGGCAGTTTGGCGAGAAGTTCGCCAAGGACGCCTTGATCCGCGCGATCAAGCTGGCCGAAATTGCCATCATGGCCATCGGTGCGCTCGGTTTTGTCAGCGATAACCTGCTGCTGATGCTGGTGGCGCTGTTCTGCATGGGCACCCATTCGGCGCTGTTCGGCCCGGTGAAGTATTCGATCCTGCCCCAGGCGCTGCGTGAAGAAGAGTTGGTGGGTGGCAACGGCCTGGTGGAGATGGGCACCTTCCTCGCCATTCTCGCCGGCACCATTGGCGCCGGGGTGATGATGGCCAGCGACAGCTACGCCACGGTGGTGGCGGGCGGGGTGGTGGGCACCGCAGTGCTGGGCTACCTGGCCAGCCGCTGGATCCCGCGTGCGGCGGCCGTATCACCGCAAATGCCACTGGACTGGAACATCTTCAAGCAGTCGTGGGTGATCCTGCGCATGGGGTTGGGGCAACCGCCCGCGGTGTCGCGTTCGATCGTCGGCAACTCGTGGTTCTGGTTCGTCGGCGCCATCTACCTGACCCAGATCCCGGCCTACGCCAAGGATTGGCTGCATGGTGACGGCACGGTGGTGACCTTGGTGCTGACCCTGTTCTCGGTGGGTATCGCCTTGGGCTCGTTATTGTGTGAGCGGCTCAGTGGGCGCAAGGTCGAGATTGGCCTGGTGCCTTTCGGCTCGTTTGGCCTGACGCTGTTCGGGCTGCTCTGGTGGTGGCACTCCGGTGATGTGCCGGCCGGCGCAGCGCCGCACGACTGGCTGGCACTGCTGGGCATGAGCCAGGCCTGGTGGATCCTGGTGTCGATCGTCGGCCTTGGGGTATTCGGCGGCTTCTATATCGTGCCGCTGTACGCGCTGATCCAGGCGCGCACCGCCGAGGGCCAGCGCGCGCGAGTCATCGCCGCCAACAATATTCTCAATGCCTTGTTCATGGTGGTGTCGGCCATCCTCACCATCGTCCTGCTGGGCCTTGCGGACCTGAGCATCCCGCAGCTGTTCCTGGTGGTGTCGCTGCTCAATATCCTGGTCAACGCTTACATCTTCAGGATCGTGCCCGAGTTCACCATGCGCTTTTTGATCTGGCTGTTGAGCCACTCGATGTACCGCGTGGAGCATCGCGACCTCGAACGCATCCCCGACGAAGGCGCAGCGCTGCTGGTGTGCAACCATGTGTCATTCGTGGACGCGCTGCTGCTCGGCGGGGCGATCCGCCGCCCGATCCGGTTCGTGATGTACTACAAGATCTACAACCTGCCGGTGCTCAATTTCGTGTTCCGCACCGCAGGTGCCATCCCGATTGCCGGGCGCAATGAAGACCAGGCCACTTACGAGCGCGCGTTCGCCCGTATCGCCGAGTACCTGGCGGCGGGGGAGGTGGTGTGCATTTTCCCGGAAGGCAAGTTGACCGGCGATGGCGAGATCGATGTGTTCCGCGGTGGTGTCAGCCGCATTCTCGAAGAAACGCCGGTGCCGGTGATTCCACTGGCGCTGCAGGGGCTGTGGGGCAGTTTCTTCAGCCGCGATCCGGGCAAGGGGTTCTTCAAGCGCTTGTGGTCGCGGGTGACCATCGTCGCCGGAGCGTCCATCCCGGTGGAGGTGGCGCAGCCTGAGTTGCTGCGTGAGCAGGTCAGCCGCTTGCGCGGCGACCTGCGTTAGGCATAAGCCGTCAGCTGGCGCTGACTTTCAGGCCGATCAGGCCGGTAACGATCAGCGCCACACTGACCAGCCGCACCAGGGCCATGGATTCACCGAACAGGATGATCCCGGCGATCACTGTGCCGACGGCACCTACGCCGGTCCAGATGGCATAGGCGGTGCCCAGCGGCAGCTCTTTCATGGCCAGGCCCAGCAGGCCCAGGCTGATGACCATGGCGCCGACGGTTAGCACGGTGGGAAGCGGGCGGGTGAAACCGTCGGTGTATTTGAGGCCGACAGCCCAGCCGACTTCGAACAGGCCGGCGAAGAACAGGATGATCCAGGACATGAGTGAGTCTCCATCGTTTGAATGATGGGGCCGTCCCCGGAATGGTCACGCGGTGCGTCGTGAGGTCGTCCTCACCGTGGGCATGATAGTGCAGCTGCAAGCTGCAAGCTGCAAGCAGTACGGCGTCGTTTTGGGCGCCGCGGTACCGCTTTTGATTTTTCTTGCAGCTTGCAGCTCCAAGCCGCGTCAGACCCCTTGCGGAATCTCTTCGCCGCCCAGCGCTTCGAACAGCACCGGCAGGAATTCGCTGAAGGTCATCATCATCAGCAGGAAGCTGGCATCGAACTGCTGCGCCGCTTCATCGCCGCCATCCTGTTCGGCCTGCTCCTGCAGCAACTCCTCGAACTTCAGGCGCTTGATCACCATCTTGTCGTCGAGCACGAACGACAGCTTGTCCTGCCAGGCCAAGGCCAGCTGGGTAACCACCTTGCCAGTGCTCAGGTGCAGCTGGATTTCCTCGCCGGTCAGGTCCTGGCGCTTGCAGCGCACGATGCCGCCATCTTCGGCGGTGTCGCGCAACTCGCATTCATCCAGCACATAGAACCCTTCGGCAGCCTGCTGCGACTTGACCCAGTCGGTCATGGTCGCGGCCGGTGCGATCTTGACCGTGGCAGGGCGCACCGGCAGCGAGCCCATCACCTCACGCAGGGTCGACAGCAGGTCTTCGGCGCGCTTGGCGCTGGCCGAGTTGACCAGGATCATGCCCAGGCGCGGGGCGATGGCGGCGAAGATCATCGAGCGGCGGATGAACGCGCGCGGCAGGAAGGCCTGGATGATCTCGTCCTTGATCTGGTCGCGTTCCTTTTTATAGACCTTGCGCATCTGCTCGGTCTCGATCTCTTCGACCTTCTCTTTGACAGCATCGTTTACGACGCTGCTTGGCAGGATGCGTTCTTCCTTGCGCGCGGCAATCAGCAGGAACTCGCCGCTGACGTGCACCAGGGGAGCGTCTTCGCCTTTGCCGAACGGCGCGACGAAACCATAAGTGGTCAGCTCCTGGCTGGCGCAGGGGCGGGCCGGCTTGCTGGCCAGGGCGGCCTCCAGTGCTTCAGCCTCGAACGGGACATCCTGGGTCAGGCGGTAGGTCAGCAGGTTCTTGAACCACATGAGGGTGAGTCTCTCCTTAATGCATAAGGGGGGCATTATTCTCCGTGCAGCCGTTCCAGGCCAGCCCTGTCATCGGGCCAGCAGCCATATAGAGGAAAGAAACCGTAGACGGCGCTAGGTCTTTGAAAGGCCTGAGAATTTTTTTTAGAAAAGTTGAAAAATGTGCTTGCCAGGGTGGCGCTCCCTCCGTAGAATGCGCGCCACACCGAGACGAAGGGTGATTAGCTCAGCCGGGAGAGCATCTGCCTTACAAGCAGAGGGTCGGCGGTTCGATCCCGTCATCACCCACCACTCGATGTATAGCGCAGCGGTAGTTCAGTCGGTTAGAATACCGGCCTGTCACGCCGGGGGTCGCGGGTTCGAGTCCCGTCCGCTGCGCCATATTCCACTTCCAGGGCCCACTGAACACCCGGAAGTAAAAAAAGAAGCGACCTTAGGGTCGCTTTTTTTGTTTGTGCTGTTTGAATCTTTTCAATTTTTTTAAAAAAAACAGCCCAACGACTTGCCACGCTTGCGCTTGCTCCGTAGAATGCGCGCCTCACCGAGACGAAGGGTGATTAGCTCAGCCGGGAGAGCATCTGCCTTACAAGCAGAGGGTCGGCGGTTCGATCCCGTCATCACCCACCACTCGATGAATAGCGCAGCGGTAGTTCAGTCGGTTAGAATACCGGCCTGTCACGCCGGGGGTCGCGGGTTCGAGTCCCGTCCGCTGCGCCATATTCCACTTCCAGGGCCCACTGAACACCCGGAAGTAACAAAAAAAGCGACCTTAGGGTCGCTTTTTTTGTGTCTGCGCCGTGCGCTCAGCCCACGTGCTCTTCCTTGCGTAGCGTCAGCACCTCGACCCCATCCTCGGTCACCGCGACGGTATGTTCCCACTGCGCCGACAGCGTGTGGTCACGGGTAATCACCGTCCACCCGTCCTTCAAGGTCCGCGTGCCACGCCCGCCCTGGTTGATCATCGGCTCGATGGTAAACACCATGCCCGGCTTGAGCTTCATGCCCATGCCGCGCTGGCCGTAATGCAGCACCTCTGGCCCTTCATGCATTTGCTGGCCAATGCCATGGCCGCAGTACTCGCGCACCACGTTGTAGCCCGCCGCCTCGGCATGGGCCTGGACGGCGTGGCCGATGTCGCCAAGCGTCGCCCCCGGGCGCACCTGCTCAATCCCCTTCCACAAGGCCTCATAGGTGGTGTCGACCAGGCGCCGTGCCTCATCGCTGACCGGGCCCAGGCAATACATTTTCGACGAGTCGGCGATATAGCCGCCTTGTTCCAGCGTGATGTCGACGTTGATGATCGACCCTTCACTCAACACCTCATCGGCCTTGGGCATGCCGTGGCAGACCACGTGGTCCACCGAGGTATTGAGCGCGTAGGGGAAACCGTACTGGCCCTTGCTCGCCGGGCGCGCCTTGAGGGTGCCGACGATGAAGGCCTCGGCGCGGTCGTTGATCTGCATGGTGGTCACGCCGGGGCGGATGAAGGTATCGAGGTCGGCGAATACCTGGGCCAGTAAACGGCCGGCGTTGCGCATCAGGTCGAGTTGGGCGGGGGTCTTGAGGATCACCTGGGACATGTGGGTGCAAAGTAGCTCTGAGGCGGAAAGCTTTCAGCATAGCGCCATGGGGCGCCCGGCTGCCACCTGATG
Source organism: Pseudomonas sp. M2 (assembly GCF_015751845.1). Classification (NCBI taxonomy): domain Bacteria; kingdom Pseudomonadati; phylum Pseudomonadota; class Gammaproteobacteria; order Pseudomonadales; family Pseudomonadaceae; genus Pseudomonas; species Pseudomonas sp. M2. Next base: position 1,054,504 of record NZ_JADOUD010000001.1, on the reverse strand, counting down.
GTGCGTCGGTCACCGTTTTGGGGCTGCTGTGCAACCGTTAGCGGCACATGGCTAGCGCCTGTAGGGGCGGCCTTGTGTCGCGAAAGGGCCGCAAAGCGGCCCCAGGGCACAGCTGGCCCAACAATTGCTGAAAGACCACCATCAAGGCCGTCAACGTCGACCGCCTTCAACCCTTCACGACAAAGGCGCCGTGTTGCCCTCGCTTGCCAAGCAAGCCGGGGGCAGCCGGCGCCTTTTGCGTTTGCACCAGGAGACCCCCCCATGGCCAGCACCGAAGTACGCAGCGTCTGCCCCTATTGCGGCGTAGGCTGTGGCATCGTCATGAGCGTGGCCGATGGCAAGGTCAGCAAGATCAGCGGTGACAAGCTGCACCCGAGCAACTTCGGCCGCCTCTGCACCAAAGGCCTCACCGCGCACCTGCCCCTGACCGCCGCCGGGCGCATGGAAAGTGCCTTTGTACGCCAGCAACGCGACCATGAACCGGCGCGCAGCAGCATGGACCAGGCCATCGCCCAGGCTGCCGAGCGCCTGCGCGGCATCATCGACCAGCACGGCCCGGACGCCGTAGCGCTTTACGTCTCCGGGCAGATGTCACTGGAGGCCCAGTACCTGGCCAACAAACTGGCCAAGGGCTTTATCCGCACGCGCCATATCGAGTCCAATTCACGCCTGTGCATGGCCAGCGCCGGCAGCGGCTACAAACTCTCGCTGGGGGCCGATGGCCCGCCCGGCAGTTACCAGGACTTCGAGCGTGCCGAGGTGTTCCTGGTGATCGGTGCCAACATGGCCGACTGCCATCCGATCCTCTTCCTGCGCCTGCTCGACCGGGTAAAGGCTGGAGCGAAACTGATCGTTGTCGACCCGCGGCGCACCGCCACCGCCGACAAGGCCGACCTGTTCCTGCAAGTGCGCCCCGGCAGCGACCTGGCCCTGCTCAACGGCCTGCTGCACCTGCTGCACCGCAATGGCCAGACAAACCGCGCCTTCATTGCCCGCCACACCGAGGGCTGGGAAGCGCTGCCAGCCTTCCTCGAGGACTACACGCCTGAACGCGTCGCGGCCATCACCGGCCTTGCAGAAGATGAAATCCGCCAGGCTGCCGCGTTGATCGGCAGCGCGGGTGAGTGGATGAGCTGCTGGACCATGGGCCTGAACCAGAGCGTGCACGGCACCTGGCATACCAATGCGCTGTGCAACCTGCACCTGGCCACCGGCGCCATCTGCCGCCCCGGCAGTGGGCCGTTCTCGCTGACCGGCCAGCCCAATGCCATGGGTGGCCGTGAGATGGGCTACATGGGGCCGGGGCTGCCGGGCCAACGTTCGGCGCTGATCGACGCCGACCGTAGTTTTGTCGAAGCGCAATGGGACCTGGCACCGGGCAGCCTGCGAGCAGAAAGCGGCGAGGGCACGGTAGCGCTGTTCGAGCAGATGAAAACGGGTGAAGTGAAGGCCTGCTGGATCATCTGCAGCAACCCGGTGGCCAGCGTCGCCAACCGCCAGCAGGTGATCGATGGCCTGCGCCAGGCGCAGCTTGTGATCACCCAGGATGCCTTTCTCGACACCGAAACCAACCCTTACGCCGACATTCTCCTGCCCGCCGCCCTCTGGGCTGAAGGTGAGGGCGTGATGATCAACAGCGAACGCAACCTCACACTGATGCCTCGCGCCGTGGCTGCACCAGGCCAGAGCTTGCCGGACTGGCAGATCATCGCCCGGGTCGCCTGTGCCATGGGTTATGCCGAGGCCTTCGATTACCCCGACGCCGAAGCGGTGTATGACGAAATCCGCCGCTTCCACAACCCGCTCACCGGCTACGACCTGCGTGGGGTCGGCTACCCGCAACTGCGTGACAAGCCGCACCAGTGGCCTTGCGCGCCGGGCCGCGTGGACGACCGCAGCCCCGTGCGTTACATCGAAGAAGGCGCACCCTCGTCCCTGGTGTTCCCTACAGCCAGTGGCAAGGCCCGCTTCTTCGCCCGGCCCTGGCTGCCCGCGTCGGAGTTGCCGGACGCCGATTACCCGCTGGTGCTCAATACCGGCCGCGTGCAACACCAGTGGCACACCCTGACCAAGACCGGCAAGGTACCGGCGCTGAACAGGCTGGAGCCCGGCCCCTTTGTCGAACTCCACCCCGAGGATGCCGCGCGGCTGGGTATCCAGGACAAGGACCAGGTGGCGATCCGCTCGCGCCGTGGCCGGGCCGTGCTGCCGGCGCGGGTCAGCGACCGGGTCATGCCGGGCGATTGCTTCGCGCCGTTCCACTGGAACGATGTGATCGGCGAGCACCTGGCAATCAATGCCGTGACTTGCGATGCGGTCGACCCGCTGTCGCTGCAGCCTGCCCTCAAGCACTGCGCCGTGGCCCTTGAGCGGGTTGCCGGCGAGCGCATCGATGCCCTCGACCTTGGCACCACCACCCTTGCCCCGGAGCCTGCCCGCGTGCTGCTGGCCATGCCCCCCGGCCCGCCCCGACATCAGGTGTTGTGGGCCTCGCAGACCGGCAATGGCGAGGCGCTGGCCGAGCGCTGCGCAGAGCGTTTGCACGGCGCAGGGCTGCAGGTACAGCTCAGTTGCATGGAGGCGGTCAGCCCAAGCCAGCTGCAGGGTGCGGCCAGTGTGCTGCTGATTGCCAGCACCTTCGGCGATGGTGATGCGCCCGACAGCGCCACCGCGTTTTGGCGGGCGCTGCAGGGCGAGGAGGGCGCCCACTGCGCCGAGCTGCCTTATGCCGTGCTGGCCCTTGGCGACTCAAGTTACGCCCAGTTCTGTGGGTTTGGTCGCAAGCTCGACCAGCGCCTGGCCGAATTGGGGGGGCGCCGCCTGCTGCCGCGCGTCGATTGTGAACCGGATTTCGATGAGGCGTTTGCCGCTTGGCTCGACGCGCTTTTGCCCGAGCTGGGCAGCGCTGCCGTGGCGCTACCGGTCAACGAGCCCGCACTCGCTGCGCCCTACAGCAAGCAACGGCCGTGGGCGGCCACCCTGCTGGAAAACAACCTGCTCAGTGGCCCCGGGTCAAGCAAGGAAACCCGCCAGCTGGTGTTCGACCTTCCAGCCAGCGGCTTCACCTATGCAGCGGGCGATGCGCTGGGCGTGTGGCCCCGCAACTGCCCGGCGCTGGTGGAGGAATTGCTGGCACTCATGCGGCAGGACGGCCAGGCCCAGGTCGAACTCAAGGGCCTGCCGCCCATGCCGTTGGCTCAGGCCTTGGCGTCGCACCTGGAAATTGCCAGGGTCAGCCCACAGCAACTGCAGGTGTTCAGCCAGCAGGCTGAGGACCTGCGGCACCTGTTGCAGCCTGAACGCAAGGCCGCACTGCAGGATTGGCTGTGGGGCCGGCAGTTGGTTGACGTTCTGCGCGCGTTTCCACAGGACCTTCCGCTGGCAACCTGGCTCGACCTGCTCAAACCCTTGCAACCGCGACTGTACTCGATCAGCTCAAGCCCATTGGCCCACCCTGGCCAGGTGCATTTGACCGTCTCTACCGTGCGTTATGGCCAGCGAAAAGGGGTGTGCTCAAGCTTCCTCGCTGACCGGGGGCAGGCTGTGAAGGTGGCGATCTTCCCCCAGGCCTCCAGGCATTTTCGCCTGCCTGATGACGATGATGTACCGCTGATCATGATTGGCCCCGGTACAGGCATCGCACCGTTTCGTGCGTTCCTCGAAGAGCGTGAAGCGCGGGGTGCAAAAGGGGAAAACTGGCTGTTCTTCGGCGAGCAATATGCAGCCACCGACTTTTACTACCAGGAGCAGTTGCAGGCCTGGCAAGCGAGCGGACACCTGCGCCTGGATACAGCGTTTTCCCGCGACCAGGCAGAAAAAATCTATGTGCAGCAGCGGATGCGTGAGCAGGGCGCGCAAGTGTGGCAGTGGCTGGAGGCGGGGGCGTACTTCTATGTCTGTGGTGATGCTCAGCGCATGGCCAAGGATGTGGATGCGGTGCTGCGCGAAATTATTGCCGAGCATGGGGGCGTGGACGCCGATGCGTATGTGCAGGCGTTGAGCAAGGCCAAGCGTTATCGGCGCGACGTTTACTGAAGTGCTCCAGGATGGGGAGCCATGCACCTTGAATGTGCATGGTTTGGGCTGGCCCTATCGCCGGCAAGCCGGCTCCTGCAAGGGCTCCGCTGCTCTCAATCCCTTTGCTGCACCTGTGGGAGCGGCTTGCCGGCGATAGGGCCGTAACTGGCAACATAACTGGCACATTCCGTGCTTTATCTCCAACACAACAAGCCCCACTGATCAACGGCGATCAACCGGGGGCACACCGTGATGAATACAGGCAAAGGCGCCTGGAGCTTCGGCTCCAGGCGCTTTTTTTTTGATCGAGGATCGGCTTATGAAGGCAACAGCGAGCAGCGGGCAACGAGAGCGACTGGTCATCGTCGGCAACGGCATGGTGGGCCACCATTGCGTCGAGCAACTGGTCGAACGCGGCGCGCTGGCGCGCTTCGAGCTGCGTGTGTTCGGCGAGGAGCGCCAGCGCGCCTACGACCGCGTGCACCTGTCTGAATACTTCGGCGGCAGCTGTGCCGAAACCCTGGCGCTGTGCGAGCAGGGCTTCTATGGCGTCAACGGTGTGCACCTGCACCTGGGTGAAGCGGTGCTGCAAATCGACCGCGAGCGCTGTGAAGTGGTTACCGCCGAAGGCCGCTACGGGTATGACCAGCTGATCCTGGCCACCGGTTCCTACCCCTTCGTGCCCCCGATCGAGGGCTCCAGCGGCAACGCGCGCCTGGTCTATCGCACCCTCGACGACCTCGACGCGATACGCGCCGCTGCCGTTGATGCCACCCGTGGCGTGGTGGTTGGCGGCGGCCTGCTGGGCCTCGAGGCAGCTAACGCCCTTAAGTCCCTGGGCCTTCAAGCGCATGTGGTGGAGTTCGCCCCGCGGCTGATGCCGGTGCAACTGGATGCTGAAGGCGGCGCCGCGCTCAAGGCGCAGATCGAAGCCCTGGGCGTCGGCGTGCACCTGTCGCGCGCTACCCAGTCGATCAGCGATGGTGAGGCCTACCGCTACCGGATGAATTTCGACGGTGGCGAACACTTGGAAACCGACCTGGTCGTGTTCTCTGCCGGCATCCGCCCGCAGGACGCCCTGGGCCGTGCCTGCGGCCTGGAGATCGCCGCGCGCGGCGGGGTGGTGATCGACAATCACTGCCGCTCCAGCGACCCACGCATCTTCGCCATCGGTGAATGCGCCTCGTGGAACGGCAGCGTGTTCGGCCTGGTTGCTCCGGGCTACAGCATGGCGCGCAACCTGGCGGCGCTGCTGTTGGGCGAGGCGGCCGGGGAATTCACCGGGGCCGACATGTCGACCAAGCTCAAGCTGCTGGGCGTCGATGTCGGCTCCATCGGCGACGCCCATGGCGCCACGCCCGGCTCGCGCAGCTACCGCTTCATCGACGAGGCCAACGCCGCCTATCGCCGGCTGGTGGTCGATGCCAGCGGCAAGTATGTGCTCGGTGCGGTGCTGGTGGGCGACAACAGCTACTACGACACACTGCTGCAATACGCTCAGAACGGCATCGCCCTGCCTGCCGACCCGGCGGCGCTGATCCTGCCGCAAAGCGGTGGCGCACCGGCCCTGGGCGCCGATGCGCTGCCTGACAGCGCGACCATCTGCTCGTGCCACAACGTCAGCAAGGGCGCAGTGTGCGCAGCGATCGACAGTGGTTGCGCCGACCTTGCCGCGGTCAAAGGCTGCACCAAAGCGGCGACCGGCTGTGGCGGCTGCGCGGCGTTGCTCAAGCAAGTGTTCGAGCATGAACTCACCGCCCGTGGCGTGACCGTGGACAAGAGCCTGTGCGAGCACTTCGCCTACACCCGCCAGGAGCTGTACGGGCTGGTGCGGGTGGGTGGCATACGCACCTTCAACGATTTGCTGGCGCGCCATGGCAAGGGCCATGTCGGCTGCGACATCTGCAAGCCGGCGGTGGGCAACATCCTCGCTTCGTGCTGGAACCAGCCGATCATGGACCCTGCGCTGGTGCCACTGCAGGACACCAACGACACCTTCATGGCCAACATGCAGAAAAACGGTACCTACTCGGTGGTGCCGCGCATTCCCGGCGGCGAAATCACCCCGGACAAACTGATCGTGATCGGTCAGGTGGCCAAGAAGTACGACCTTTACACCAAGATCACCGGCGGCCAGCGCATCGACCTGTTCGGCGCCCAGTTGCACGAGCTGCCGCTGATCTGGGGCGAGCTGATCGAGGCCGGCTTCGAGACTGGCCACGCCTATGGCAAATCGACCCGCACGGTGAAGTCCTGCGTAGGCAGCACCTGGTGCCGCTACGGTGTGCAGGACAGCGTCGCCATGGCGCTGCGCCTGGAGGACCGCTACAAGGGCCTGCGCAGCCCGCACAAGCTCAAGTTCGCGGTCTCTGGCTGCACCCGCGAATGTGCCGAGGCGCAAAGCAAGGACATCGGCGTGATCGCCACCGACAAAGGCTGGAACCTTTACGTCTGTGGCAATGGCGGCATGCGCCCACGGCATGCCGAACTGTTCGCTACCGACCTGGACGACGAGACCCTGGTGCGCCTGATCGACCGCGTGCTGATGTTCTACATCCGCACCGCCGACAAGCTGCAGCGCACGTCGGTATGGCGCGAAAGCCTGGACGGCGGCCTGGACTACCTCAAGCAGGTGATCCTCGACGACAGCCTGGGCCTGGCTGCCGAGCTGGAAGCGCAGATGCAGCATGTGGTCGAGCAGTACGAATGCGAATGGGCCAACGCCCTCAACGACCCGGAAAAGCTCAAGCGCTTCCGTACGTTCGTCAACGATCGACGCGCCGACCCGGACGTGCATTTTGTCCGCGAGCGTGAACAGCGTCGCCCCGCTGCACCCCTGCACCTGATCCCTACCGTCGAGGAGGCTGTGTGATGAACCTGTCCAATGCTGCTGTGGCAAAGCAACCCAACTGGCAAGCGGTGTGCAACACCGATGACCTGGTCGCCGACTCTGGTGTGGTGGTGTGGCTCGATGGCACCCAGGTCGCCTTGTTCTACCTGCCTGGGCAGGCGCAGAGCCTGTACGCGGTGGACAACCGCGACCCACGCTCCGGAGCCAACATCATTGGCCGCGGGCTGGTGGGCAGCCTGCAAGGCGAGCTGGTGGTGGCAGCACCGCTGTACAAACAGCACTTCAGCCTGCACAGCGGTGCGTGCCTGGAAGATCCCGGCCAGCGGTTACGTGTGTGGCCGGTACGAATGAACGGGGAGGCGGTGGAAGTGGCAGTGGCCTGATCCCGGCTCTTGCCTGTCTCTTGCGTTGCTTTTGCTTTGCTTTGCTTTTGCTTCTAAGCGCGCGATAGCTCAGTCGCCGCCGATTGCGACTTCAGGAGGCCGAGCGCAGGTCTTGCGAAGGGAGGTGACGGGCATGGATGCCCGTCAAGCGCTGCGGCCCATGGATGGGCCGTCAGCGCGGTCCTCCCGGGAGCAAGGCCGGAGCGAGGGAACCCCGGAGCGCAGCGTAGGGGCCGGATGATGGGAGCCGACGGTTTTGGTTACTTTGGCCACGACCAAAGTAACCCGCCGTAAGGGCGCAAAGGTGAATCAGCGCCTCCATGGCGAATGGATATTCACCCGATCTGAAAGCCGCAAGCCGCAAGCCGCAAGCCGCAAGCCGCGCGACCCGGATACGCCACAGGTGGCGATGCGGTAAGCTTGGCGCATGAACCTCGACACCCGCATTAAGTACCGCCACCTGCTGTGCTTCCTGGAGATTGCCCGGCAGGGCAGCCTGGCCAGGGCCGCCGACATTCTGGCGATCAGCCAGCCGGCAATTTCCAAGACCCTCAAGGAGCTTGAAGACCTGCTCGAGACGCGCCTGTTCGAGCGCAGCCGCCAGGGCGTCGAGCTGACCCCGGCCGGCACCCGCTTCATGCATTACGCCGGGCCCAGCGTGCAGGCCCTGCGCGATGGCGTGAGCAGCTTGCGCGGTGAAGCGCGGGCGCCGTCGCAGGTGCGCATCGGCGTGCTGTCCACGGTCGAAGGCCTGCTGATGCCCGAGGTGCTGTGCCGCCTGCATCAACGCCATGAAGCGTTGCTGATCAGCGTGGTGACCGGCGCCAGTGCACAGTTGCTCGGCCAGTTGCGCCTGGGCGAACTGGAACTGGTGGTCGGGCGCATGACCGACAGCCCACAGATCCAGGGGTTGTCGTTCGAACACCTGTACAGCGAGTCGATGGCCCTGGTCGTGCGCCCCGGGCACCCCTTGCTGGCCAGTATGCAGGTAGACCGATCACGCGTTGGCCGTTATCCACTGGTGCTCCCACCACCGGGCACTACCATTCGCCAGCACGCCGACAGCCTGTTCGTGCAATGCGGCATTCAACTGCCGGCGCAGCGCCTGGAGACCCTTTCGCTGGCCTTGAGCCGCCGCTACCTGCTGGGCAGTGATGCTGTGTGGGTGGCGCCGCGTGATGCGGTGCTGCTTGACCTGCGCCGCGGTGAGTTGGCCGAGCTCGATCTGGGGGTGCGGGAGCCAGGCGGGTCGGTGGGCATCTGCCGCAATGCCGCCTTGGCGCTGAGCCTGCCGGGGCAGTGGGTATGCGATGTGTTGCGTGAAGTGGCGGGGCAATATCGCGAGCGGTTGTACCCGTAAGCTTCGTTGTAGCCGAGCGTTCCTGGCCCAGAAACGCTCGTGTGGTGTACGTCCCAACTGTTATCAAGCGGTTCGCAAGGACACCGCGACCACACAAGGAACAGTGGAACCTCGCGCCTCTTCGTCACGGCCATTGATCAATAAGCGCTTGTTGCCTGGATCGAGCGTGACCGTCGATCCCGATGCATAGAAGCCATCCTCTGGCACTTGAGCACCGACCTGGCCATAACCGAGAGGCGGGACGAAGCGGGTGTCAAACGTGCCATCCGAGGTCAAGCTAAAGGCAAGCGTATAAGTGTAGAAACTACCGTAGCCGACCAGGCCATCGCCTGTCTCTACTCCCGCATACCAACCGCCCGGTTGGTCAAACACCAGCGCTTCGCCGCCGTTGAACTCACTGGCCGGCATGCCCGAATAGTCGATTCGGTAAACACTCGGGTGGCTGATATCTTCATCGAGATCGTACAGTTCCCCGTAGAAAGTGATTCGTTCCGCGACGGGGTCTACGGAAAAACCGTTATTGATGATCCATGGCGCGGACCAGTGCTGGCCATTGTTGCCAAAGGCATTGTCCACTTTCCCGTCGGTGGTCAAGGCTGTGGTGACGCCATACGCGTCTTCCCCCTGCATCAGATACAAGGCCAATACAAGGTGCTGCGAACCTGAGGGGGGTGTAAAACTGGCAATGCCGTCGATGATGTGTGAGTGGGTATCGGGAATCAGCTTGCTGACATCGAGGATGCCATCAGCGCCAAAATCCAAGCGCAATGCGCCGTCACGGTCCAGCCCGATCACCACCGGTTCGAATTTCTGTGGGCCGCGACGCAAGCCTGTGACGAAAATATGGTCTTTCGCCAAAGCCAGGTGCTCCAGCAGCAGTTCCTCCTTGACCAATGCATGGGTAGCAACGTACCCCTTGCCCTCACCAAACGTCAGATCCGGTTGCCCTTCGGCATTCAGTTTCCAAAGGTGACTGGCTGACTCCCCCTGCACCGGGACAACGATCAGTAAATTACCTGCATCATCTTCTGCGATGCTCTCGGGTGCCTCATAGGCTGCGCTTGCGGTCTTGTTGAAATCGAAAATTCCATCGCCATTGAAGCTGCCATCCAGCTTTCCGTTTTGTTTCAGGCAAGCCACGAAGACCCTGGCGTCCTCAGTGTTCGGGTTGAAGCTTTCACCGATTACATAACTGCGTCCATCGGTGACCATGCTGTTGATGATTGCAGTGCTGTCGGCACGAGACCCGGCGCTTTTTTCAAGGATGTAGGCAATCCCATCGATGCCATAAGCACCATCGATGGGAGCTTGTGGCAACTGCATGGATGCTTGGGCCAAGGTTGGGGGCACGCGGGTTGAGCGGGCAGGCTTTCGTGAAGTGTTCATGACTTTTCCTTGGTGATGAGTGACCGCTGGGCATCAAGGCTTCACGCCGTTATCAGCCATCGCGGCTCACTCAGATGCGGCTGGATGCGTTGCAGGGCCATTGGAGGCCAGGCTCGAATCCGGCGCTACTGGCAGAAATGCCAGGGCGGGGCTGGTCGCTGGAAGAGCCAGTTTTGCAGGGGCGCCCGCTGTGCATATGGTCAATACTGGCCAAACGCCCGTAAGGTTGTGTGCAAGCGCGTTGTCGAGTGAACTTACTCCATGAAACCCGCTCTTATGCCGGTAGCCATTGGTAATGGCCGCCTGATAAGCTCGCGGCTTTACCCTGATTGCCCACATGGCGCATGAACAAGGAAATAGCATGAAACAGCATCGTTTGGCGGCTGCGGTTGCCCTGGTAGGCCTGGTACTGGCTGGCTGTGATCAACAGGCCAGCAGCCCCGAGCTGAAAACTCCGGCACAGAAAGCCTCCTACGGTATCGGCCTGAACATGGGCAAGAGCCTGGCTCAGGAAGGCATGGAAGACCTTGATTCCAAAGCCGTCGCCCTCGGCATCGAAGACGCCGTTGGCAAGAAAGAACAGCGCATCAAGGACGAAGAGCTGGTAGAAGCCTTCACCTCGCTGCAGAAGCGCGCCGAGGAGCGCCTGGCCAAGGCCAGCGAAGAAGCCGCCTCCGCCGGCAAGAAGTTCCTCGAAGAAAATGCCAAGAAGCCAGGTGTGGTCACCACCGCCTCGGGCCTGCAGTACGAAGTGGTCAAGAAGGCCGACGGCCCGCAGCCCAAGCCGACCGATGTGGTCACTGTCCACTACGAAGGCAAGCTGATCGATGGCAAGGTGTTCGACAGCTCGGTAGAGCGTGGCAGCCCGATCGACCTGCCGGTCAGCGGTGTCATCCCAGGCTGGGTCGAAGGCCTGCAACTGATGCACGTTGGCGAGAAGTACAAACTGTTCATCCCGGCTGAGCTGGCCTATGGCGCACAGAGCCCAAGCCCGCTGATCCCGGCCAACTCGGTCCTGGTGTTCGACCTGGAACTGATCGCCATCAAAGACCCGGCCCAGCTGCAGGGCGACGCGCCTGAAGCTCAGGCACCTGCCGAAGCTCCGGCTGAAGCACCTGCCAAGTAATACTGGCTGGTAGTGCACAACGCCCCGCTCGCCGGGGCGTTGTCGTTTGTGCATCAGGCATCGGGCCGAACCTCGTGGCCAGGAGATTGTCCGAGAAAGGGCAGTGTGAAGAAGCAGGAGGCTTCTGACGCAAATCGTTTGCGGTTCTGAAACGACTGTGTAAAAAACGCCCGATCTGACCGAGGCCCTTGCTTTACAGGCACCTGCCGTCAGAAACTTCGCCCTGTTCACAAGGTTATCCACAATAAATGTGGATAACCTCTCCCTGCTGGAGGCTACATGAGCGCACCCTGGAATTTCGCCCGCTTCCTGCCCTTGGCCGAGCGCCTGCTTAGCCGTGGCCGCTTGCCGGCTTTGCTGTTCGCCGTGGCCCGCAAAGGCCCACGCCTGGGCCAGTTGCGTGAAGACATCAAGCTTTTGCAGTCGTTGTGCCTGGCCTGGTGGCGTGGCGAGTACCGGGCGATCAGCCCCAAGGCACTGGTGACCATCGTCGCCGGCCTGCTGTACTTCGTCAGCCCCATCGATGCCATCCCCGACTGGCTGCTGGGCGTAGGCTTTCTCGATGATATCGCCGTGCTCGGCTGGGTGCTGAAGACCGTCTCCGATGAGCTGGCGCGTTTCAAGGCCTGGCGCGACAGCCAGGCACCCGAGCGCCTGCGCGTGGTCGAGCGCTTGCCCGACACCCCTGAAGCTTTGCGCCTGGAGCGTAAAACGCACTGAAATCGAGCAGATCCCCACAGACCCCCGGGCTTGGTAATATAATTGGCATAAGGGTTATGCCTACGGATTACATGCGGTAATCCTACGTAAGGGGGTTGTAATGGGTATTCAGGTCATTAGCCGGGACGGTCAGCCCGAGTACGCAGTCGTTCCCTGGGAGCAGTATCAGGCGCTGCTCAAGGCGGCCGGCCAGGCGCCTGCCGAGGCGGTTGGCGAAACCAGCGATCACAGTGCGGCAAGCGCCAGTTTGCCCGCCTTCAGCGAAGTGGCGCAGCTGCGTGAGGCCAAAGGCATCGCACCAGAGCAATTGGCGCGAAATGTGGGGGTAAGCCCCGCCTACCTGGCGATGATCGAGTCGGGTGAACGCCAGCCGGATGCGGCGATCCGCCGTGCCCTGGCCTGGCACTTGGGTGTGGCGGGCTGGAGCGAGCCGTCATGAGCCAGGTCAGGATCAGCCGTCAGCATTGGCAAAGCTTGCTGGATGAGCTTGACCTGGCCCGCCGTCAACGGCATTTGCTGACTTACCGCGCGCTGATCGAGCGTTTGCAATTGCCCAGCCCGGCCATGCAGACGCTGACCGCAGCGCTTGAATACCTGGCGGTGCTCGATGCCCGTGCCGAGCAGCCGCTGCGCAGCTCGCTGGTGATCAGCCAGGGCGCCAGCCGCCTGCCGCGTACCGGCTTCTTCGAATGTGTGGAGCGCCTTGGGCGCTTCTCCGGGCCGGTCGACGGCATGGAGGCAGCGTCGTGGCATGCTTCGGAAGTTGTGCGGGTATTCGAGTACGCCTACCCGGAGATTGCCTGACAGGCCGATAGACCTGCCCCGCCAAGCTTCCACCAACGCCACACTTCGAAAACACAAGGGGCCGGGCACTTACGTGTCCGGCCCCTTGTGTTTCACATCAGCGCTGACTGATTACTGCTTGGCCACCTTGGTGCTGGCACTCAGGTAGTCGATCAGGATGCGACCGGTCTCGGACAGGTAAGCGTCGTCTTCGGGCTTGGTGTTTTCATCCTCGGTCGGCAGGGCGTCCTCGTCCTCTTTCTTCAGTTCCTTCAGCGGCTCTTCACCCTTGGCCTTGCGGCGGATGTTTTCCAGCGCCAGCTGTTTGGCCTCGATCTCATCGTGGCGGGCACGGCGGTCCTGCTCGTTGAGGCTGACGGTCTTCTCGTTCATCAGCTTCTGGGTCAGTGCCAGGCGGTCACGGATATAAGTGAACTCTGCGTCCTTGTCGCTGCGCGCTTCATGCTGGGCCTTGAGCTGCGCCAGGAAGGGCTTGAACGGGTCGGCCGCCGGCTTGACCACCGGGCGGATGGTGTCCCACGGCATGGCCTCGGGCAGGGCGCTTTCACCGATTTCCTTGGTGTCGATGATCGACGGGTAGTCGATGTCTGGCAGCACGCCCTGATGCTGGGTGCTCTGCCCGGACACCCGGTAGAACTTGGCCAGGGTCAGTTTCAGCTCGCCATGGTTGAGCGGCTGGATGGTCTGCACGGTGCCTTTGCCGAAGGTCTGGCCGCCTATGATCAGGGCCCGGTGATAATCCTGCATGGCGCCGGCGAAGATTTCCGAGGCCGAGGCCGAGAGACGGTTGACCAGCAGTACCAAGGGGCCTTTGTAGAAGGCGCCAGGGTTTTCGTCTTCTAGCACGTCAACCCGGCCATCGCTGTTGCGAACCAGCACCGTGGGGCCCTTCTCGATGAACAGGCTGGTCAGCTCGGTGGCTTCTTGCAGGGAACCGCCGCCGTTGTTGCGCAGGTCGATGACCACGCCGTCGACTTTTTCTTTCTGCAATTCGGTGAGCAGCTTTTTCACGTCGCGCGTGGTGCTCTTGTACTCCGGGTCCCCGGCTCGGTAAGCCTTGAAGTCCAGGTAGAAGGCCGGGATTTCAATGATGCCCAGCTTGTAGTCACGGCCAGCCTGCTTGAGCTTGAGCACCGACTTCTTGGCCGCCTGCTCTTCAAGCTTGACCGCCTCGCGGGTGATCGACACCACTTTGCTGGTCTGGTCGCTCGGGGCATTGCTGGCCGGGATGATCTCCAGGCGCACAACCGAGCCTTTCGGGCCACGGATCAGCTTGACCACTTCGTCCAGGCGCCAGCCGACCACGTCGACCATTTCCTTGTTGCCCTGGGCGACGCCGATGATCTTGTCGGCCGGGGCCACCTGCTTGGTCTTGGCCGCAGGGCCGGCAGGTACCAGGCGCACGATCTTGACCTGGTCATTGTCGCTCTGCAGCACCGCGCCGATGCCTTCGAGCGACAGGCTCATGTTGATGTCGAAGTTTTCGGCGTTGTCCGGCGACAGGTAGTTGGTGTGCGGGTCGTAGGACTGGGCGAAGGTATTGATGTAGGCCTGGAAGATGTCTTCGGCACGGGTCTGGTCCAGGCGCGACAGCTGGTTCTTGTAACGCTTGGTCAGGGTTTCCTGAATCTGCTTGGGCTCTTTGCCGGCGATCTTCTGGCGCAGCACCTCGTCCTTGACGCGCTTGCGCCACAGGTCGTCCAGCTCGGCCTGGTTCTTCAGCCACGGGGCGTCCTTGCGGTCGATCAGCAAGGTTTCCTTGGCGGTGAAGTCCATCTTGTCGACGCCCTTGTTCAGCTCGGCCAGGGCGAAGTCCAGGCGTTGCTTGACGCGGTCCAGGTAGCGCTTGTAGATGGTGAAGCCCGGGTCGAGGTTGCCGCTTTTGAGGAAGTCGTCGAACTGCCTCTTCCACTTGTCGAACTCGGCGATGTCGGCTGCAGTGAAGTAGCTGCGCGCAGGGTCGAGCAGCTTGATATAGCTGTCGTAGATGATCACCGAACGGGCGTCATCGAGCGGCGGCTTGCTGTAATGGTGGCGTTTGAGCAACTCAACCACGTTGAGGCTGGCGACGATTTCGTCACGGTCCGGCTGCAGGCTGTCCCATTTGTTGGCGGCCGCCGCATTGCCGCCGAGCGTGAGGCTGCCCAGGCCGATCATCAGGGCCAGGGCGGTGCTTGGGAGGAAATGCTTCATGCTGATTCGACGTGGAGGCAATTGATCACGCATAGTAGGCCGTCTTTTCCGTTGCCGGTTCCATGGAGCCGGACAAATACTGCAAAAAGCCAGGGGCGTGGATACCCCAGGCTCAGTCATGTCAATCAACTATGGAGGCACTGTGAAGGCATTGCAAGGCGAAGACGGACATGTGGAGTGGGTCGAGGCCGAGCGCCCGGCCCTGGATGCCGGCCAGGTACGCATCCGCGTGGCTGCGGCGGGCCTGAACCGGGCCGATCTGTTGCAGATGAAGGGCCTTTATCCGCCACCACCCGGTGCCAGCCCGTACATGGGCCTGGAATGCGCCGGGGTAGTGGAAGAAGTGGGGCCAGGCGCCGACTGGCGGGTAGGCGACCGGGTGTGCGCGCTGCTGGCCAGCGGGGCCATGGCCGAGGAAGTGGTGGTCGATGCCCGCCATGTGCTGCCGGTGCCCGAGGGCCTGAGCCTGCACGAGGCAGCAGCGCTGCCCGAGGTCTACGCCACCGCGTGGTTGAACATTTTCCAGCTCGGTGCGGTGAAGGCCGGCGAGAAGGTACTGGTACACGCCGGTGCCAGCGGTGTCGGCTCGGCAGCCATTCAGTTGTGCAAGGCGTTCGGCAACCCGGTGTACGTCAGCGTTGGCTCGCAGGACCGCCTGGCGTACTGCCAGGCCCTGGGCGCGACGGGCGGAGTGGTGCGCAACGAAAACCTGGAAGCGCTGGAGGGCATGGGCCCGTTCGACGTGATTCTCGACCCGGTGGGTGCCAGTTACGGGCAGCTCAACCTCAAGTTGCTGGCACGCGATGGGCGCTGGGTGATCATCGGCCTGATGGGCGGGCGCACGGTTGAACTGGACCTGGCGCAGGTGCTGGGCAAGCGCCTGGAAATCACCGGTTCCACCTTGCGCAACCGTGATGACGGGTTCAAGGCCGAGCTGCTGCGTGAGCTGCAGCAGCAGGTGTGGCCGCTGTTCACCGAAAAGCGCTTGTCGCCACAGCTGGTGGACACCTACCCGGTCGAATTCGCCCAGGCAGCGTATGCCGAGCTTGAGAGCAATCAGGTGTCGGGCAAGCTGGTGATGGTGATCGACGCTAGCCTGGCGTGAGATTGCCGGGGCTGCGTTGCAGCCCATCGCAACACAAGGCCGCTCCTACCGTAGGAGCGGCCTTGTGTCGCGAAAGGGGCGCAAAGCGCCCCCATGGCCCTCAAGACCAGCTCAGTATCGGCCAGCCATTCTTCTCGGCATGCTCGCGCAACACTGCATCCGGGTTCACCACATGCGGATGATCCACCTTCAGCAACAACGGCAGGTCGTTGCGCGAATCGGAATAGAAGCTCGCCCCCTCCAGGTTCTCCTGCTCCTGGTCCAGCCACTCCAGCAGGCGGGTGATCTTGCCCTCCCGGTAAGTCAGCACCCCATGAGTCTTCCCGGTATACACCCCGTTCACAGCCTCCAGCTCGATCGCCAGGTACTCGTCCACCCCTAACCGCGCCGCAATCGGCCCGACCAGGTGAGTGCCCGAGGCGGAAATGATCAGGATGCGGTCGCCACGCTTGCGATGTTCGGCGATGCAGCGGCAGGCATCACCGAAAATGATCGGCTCGATGACGTCTTCCACCCATGGTTCGACCAGGTGCTCGACCTCTTCCAGCGTACGCCCGGCAATCGGCTCCAGGCTGAAGGCCATGTACTCTTCCATCTGCAAGTGGCCTTTGCCGTAGGCCTCCATCAGGGCATGGTCGCGGCGCAGGAACTCCTTGCCGTCGACCCAGCCCAGCCGCGCCATTTGCTCGCTCCACAGCGACGCGCAGTCGCCATGGATCAGGGTTTCGTCCAGATCGAAAATTGCCAGTGCCATGCGTTGAATCTCCTTAGGCCACTTCCCGTAGCGCCGTGGGGTCGATCGACAAGGATACCCGCTGGCCGTCCGCGTGCAGGTCGGCCGATGAGCGATTGAGCACATCCACCACCAGCTCCACGTCACGAACCCGTACCCGGTAGCGGATCACATTGCCCAGCAGGCTGTGGCTGCGCACTTCGCCGTCCAGTTCGCCATCGCGGCTCAAGGTGATCGACTCGGGGCGAATCGCCAGGCGGCTGGCCACCGGGCGTTGCAGCAGGCGGCTGGCACTGTCCGGGTCGAGCAGGTTGTAGTTGCCGATGAAGCCGGCGGCAAACAGGTCCACCGGGGCCGTGTACAGGGTTTCGGCGTCGCCGCTCTGCACGATGCGCCCCTGGTTCATCAGGAAGATGCGATCAGACATCGTCAGCGCCTCTTCCTGGTCATGGGTAACGAAGATGGTGGTCAGCCCCAGTTCGCGCTGGATGGCGCGGATCTGCTCGCGCAGGTGCTTGCGAATACGCGCATCCAGCGCCGACAGCGGCTCGTCGAGCAGCAGCAGGCGTGGCCGGGTGACCAGCGAGCGGGCCAGGGCCACCCGCTGGCACTGGCCACCGGACAGCTGGTGCGGGTAGCGCCCGGCAAAACTGCCCAGTTCCACCAGTTCCAGCGCCTCGCGCACACGTACCTGAGTGTCACTGGCCTTGACCTTCTGCATGCGCAGGCCAAAGGCGACATTCTGTTCCACGGTCATGTTGGGGAACAGCGCATAGCTTTGGAACACCATGCCGATACCGCGCTTTTGCGGGCTCAGCGGCACGATGTCCTGGCCGTCGAGCAGGATCTGCCCGCCGTCCACCGGGGTCAGCCCGGCGATGCAGCGCAGCAGGGTGGACTTGCCGCAGCCGGAGGGGCCGAGCAAGGTGACGAATTCGCCGCGCTCGATCTGGCAGTCGATATTTTCGAACACGGGGGTGCCGGCATAGCGTTTGTGCAGTTTCTGTACGCTGACGAAGCTCATGTCAGGTCTTGTCCTTGTTCAGGCGGTTGGCGACCCAGGTCAGTACCAGCACGAAGGCGAAGTACGAGATCACCAGCGCGCTGTTGAAGTGGCCGCTGCTGTTGCGCATGTTGTTCAGGTACACCTGCAGGGTCTCGTAGCGCGTGCCGACCAGCAGGTTGGCGAACACGAATTCGCCGAACAGGAACGAGAACGACAGCAGCAGCGCCACCATCAGGCCTTTGCGCAGGTTGGGCAGCACCACCAGGAACGCCGCCTGCCAGGTGCTGGCGCCGAGCAGTTGGGCGGCGTCCATCAGGTCGCGCAGGTTGATCGCCTGCAAGTTGTTGGTGATCGCCCGGTACATGAACGGCAGGGCGATGGTGAAGTAGCAGCCGATCAGGATCCACGGCGTGCCGACCATGGCCATCGGCCCGCTGCCGTACAGCTGCAGCAGGCCCACCGAGGACACCACCGGCGGTACCGCGAACGGCAGCAGGATGAGGATATTCATCAGTGCGTCGAGCTTGGGGAAGTGGTAGTGCACCACGAACAGCAGTGGCAGGATCAGCACCACCGACAGCAGCAGTGCGCCCACGCACACCAGCAGCGACTGGCCGAAGGCCGCGAGAAAGCGCGGCTCGCCCCACAGCGCCACGTACCACTTGAGGGTCAGGCCGCTGGGCAGCAGGCTGGCTGACCAGCTGGTGGCCAGCGAGTAGAGCAGGGTGCCGGCCAGTGGTAGCAGCAGAATGAGAAACAGCAGGTACACCACAGCGCGGTGGTAGAGGCTGCCGGCGCTGGGCCTGGTTGAGCGGTTAGCGTGCATGGTAGCTCCGTTTCAGCAGCCATTGATGGACGACCGTGACCACCGTCATCAAGCCCACCAGCACCATGGCCAGCGCGCTGGCCAGGTTGGGGTCCAGGCTGATGTCACCGGCCACCAGGCCGGCGATGCGGATCGGCAGCACGTTGAAGTTGCCGGTGGTCAGGGCATACACCGTGGCATACGCGCCCAGGGCATTGGCCAGCAGAATCACGAAGGTGCCGAGCAGAGCCGGGGTCAGCACTGGCAGGCCGATGTGCCGCCAGTATTGCCAGTGGCTGGCGCCCAGCAACGCGGCCGATTCGCGCCAGTCTTCGCGCAGGGCATCGAAGGCCGGGTAGAGCAGCAGTACGCCCAGGGGGATCTGGAAGTAGGTGTAGACCAGGATCAGGCCGCTTTTGGAGTAGATGCTGAAGTCTTCCAGCAGGCCAACCTGCTTGAGCAGCAGGGTCAGCGCCCCGTTGAAACCAAGCAGGATGATGAACGCGAAGGCCAGCGGCACGCCGGCGAAATTGCTGGTCATGTTGGCGAAAGCGCTGACGAAGTCGCGCAGGCGCGAATCCACCTGGCGCAGCGAGTAAGCACCGAGGGTGGCGATGATGATGCCGAACAGGCTCGACCAGAAGCTGATTTCCAGGCTGCGTTGCAGTGCCTGCAGGTAGAACTTCGAGGCGAACACCTTGCTGAAGTTGGCCAGCCCCCAGCCCGCTTCCGACTGCACGCTGTTGATGGCCACCCAGGCCAGCGGGGCGATCTGGAAGATGACGAAGAACACAGCGAACGGCAGCAGGCAGAGCAGGGCCAGGTAGCGCCCGCGGGCGCCGGCATTCACTTGAGCAGCTCCCGGCAGACGGTCTTGTCGTGGGCAACGCCCAGCAACTCGCAGATGGTGCCACACAGCTCGGTTTGCAGCGGCTTGGCGGCCGGGTCGAGGCTGAAGGCGTCGCCAAACACGAACAGCGGCACTTCGCGCTCTTCGGCCAGCAGGCCGTTGTGCGAGCGGTCGTTGTTCATGCCGTGGTCGGCGGTGACCAGTACCTGGTAGCCCTCTTCGAGCCAGTGCGGCAGGTAGTCGGCCAAGAGGATGTCGGCGCTGCGCGCAGCGTTGCGGTACTGGCTGCTGTCCAGGCCGTGGCGGTGGCCGGTGTCGTCGATGCTCATCGGGTGCACCAGCAAAAAGTTCGGCGCATGGCGGCGGCGCAGGTACTCGGCGTCGGCCAGCAGGTGCGAGTCGGGGTAGCGGTCGTCCCAATAGAACAGGCCATGCTGGATCGGCAGCTTCGGCGCGTGGGTATGGCGGTCGCGCTGCGGGTCGAAGGGCGAGCGGTTGTACAGCTCGCTCATCCAGTGATAAGCCGCCGCCGCCGTGCCCAGGTTGGCCTCGCGGGCGTAGTGGAACACGCTGCGCTGGTTGGACAGGCGGTTGACGTTGTTGTGCACGATGCCGCTGTCGATTGGCGCCACGCCGGTGAGGATGCACTCGTACAGCGGCCGGGACAGCGACGGCAGCTCGCATTCCACGCGGTACAGCGCGGCACGGTCGGCTTCGACGTAAGCGTGCAGGTGGCCCATGGCGTGATGGGCCACCTGGTGGTTGAGGCCGTCGAGCAGGACCAGGATGACATTGTGTTGCATGGTGGCTCCCAGTGGAGCTGCAAGCTTCAAGCTACAAGCTGCAAGAACGAGCCGGCATGTCGATCACCTGCTTGCACTTGTAGCTTGCAGCTTGCAGCTTGAAGCTTCTTCATTCCATCTCGATGATGACTTGCTCCTGCCACATCTGCGGCAGCTTTTTCGAGGTCGCTTCCCACACTTCGGGTTTCTTGATCGGCTGCGCAGCGCCGTACTGCTCGTTAGGCAGCAGCTTGGCCTGCACGTCCGCGGGCAGTTTCAGGTGCTCGGCGCGGATCGGCCGGGCATGCCCCTTGGCCAGGTTGATCTGCCCGGCATCGCTGAAGATGTACTCACGCGCAAGCTTGGCTGCATTGGGGTTTTTGGCGTACTTGTTGATGATGGTGGTGTAGCCGGAGATGACCGACCCGTCCGAGGGGATCAGCACTTCGAAGCGTTTCGGGTCGATCTGGTCGCGGTAGCTCAGGCCGTTGAAGTCCCACACCACGCCCACTTCGACCTCGCCTTTCTCCAGGGTCTGTATGGTCGGGTTGGCCAGCGACAGGCGCTTCTGTTGGGCCAGCTTGGTGAACAGCTGAAGGCCCGGGGCGACGTTGCTCTCATCGCCCTTGTAGGCGATGGCTGCGGCCAGCACGCCGTTGGCGGCCTGGGCGGCAGTACTGACATCGCCGATGGCGACCTTGTACTTGCCTTTTTCCAGGTCGTGCCAGGTTTTAGGGCGTTCTTCTTCCTTCACCAGGTCCTTGTTGATGATGAAGGCGATGGTGCCGGTATAGGCCAGCGCCCAGTGACCATCCTTGTCCTTGGCCCAGCCCGGTACCTGGTCCCAGGTGCTCGGTTTGTACGGCTGGCTCACGCCCTTGGCCACGGCAATCGGGCCGAAGGCGGCACCGACGTCACCGATATCGGCGCTGGCGTTGTCCTTCTCGGCATCGAACTTGGCGATTTCCTGGGCCGAGCTCATGTCGGTGTCGGTGTGCTTGAGGCCGTACTTGCTGGCCAGGTCTTCCCAGGTACCTTTCCAGTTGGCCCAGGCATCGGGCATGCCCACGCTGTTGATCGTGCCTTCTTTGCGGGCAGCGTCTTCCAGGGCCTTGAGGTCGGTGCCGGCGGCCATGGCCGAGGTACACAGGGCCATGGCCGAGCCGAGCAGTGACGCCATGAACAACTTTTTCATCCGAAGCTCCTTTGGGTGGGTGCCTTGCGCGATCGTTGTTATGAGTGAAGCCTTGCTTGGCTAACCTTTGGTCTAGGTCAGCAAACCTTGCGCCAAGGTAGGCCGGTTGCGTGACAATTTGATGTAAGGGAAGGGTTGAACCAGGTGCTGCCGCCTCCTGCGAATACAGCGTAGACCAGATCGCAAGCCCCGATTCATAAGGCTTGGCCCGAATCTGGCAGTGCTCTGATGAAGCGTGTACAGCTGCTTTGTCACAGCATGTTCATCAGCCCTGCCTAGGCTTGCACTATTCTCCAAGTGCCCTGTTCTGGGGCTGGACTAGTCCAGATAGGTAACCCTTGATGCAGTCGACGCCACCGCGTGCGGTAACAGCCATCTGCCATGCCTTGCAGGAGCAGATCGAGCACGGCCTGCTGGCGCCGGGCGGCAAGCTGCCGGCCGAGCGCAAACTCAGCGAGGTGTTCGATACCACGCGTATCACCCTGCGCGAGGCGCTGGTGCAGCTGGAAGCCCAAGGGCTGATCTACCGCGAAGAGCGGCGCGGCTGGTTCGTTGCCCCCGAGCGGCTGACCTACGACCTGATCGAGCGTAGCCACTTTCACGCGATGGTGCGGGACCAGGGGCGGGTGGCCAGTACCGAACTGCTTTCGGCCCGGTTGCAGCCGGCATCGGCGGCCATTTGCGCGCGTCTGCACCTGCCGGCGCTATCCAGCGTGATACGCATCTGCCGGTTGCGGCGTATCGATGGGCGGGCGGTGCTGTATGCCGAGCATTACCTCAACCCGCGTTACTTCCCCGACATCCTCGAACATGACCTGGCGCAGTCGCTGACCGAGATTTATGGGCGGGTCTACGGCATCCGCTACGGGCAGGTGTGCTTTGAAATCCTGCCCACGGCGTTACCCGTGGCTGCGGCCGCAGCCTTGAAGGTATCCACCGGCAGCCCGGGGCTGCATATCACCCGGGTCAACAGTGACCAGCATGGGCACCTGATCGACTGTGACCTTGAGTATTGGCGCCATGATGCGATCCGCATCCGCGCCCAGGCCGGATAGCGGCTGCTGGCGACCCTAATCGGTGGTCCCGCCGGCCTCTGCCATCGCGCCGCCACCCGCCGTCACCACCTGTACCGACAAGCGTGGCATCGCCAGGTCCAGCCCGGCTGCATCCAGCTGGCGCTTCAAGGCCAGGTTGAACGCCCGCGACACTTCCCATTGCTTGATGGGTGCGGTCTTGAAGCGTGCCCGCAGAATCGCCGAACCAGACTCGAAACTTTCCACCCCTTGCAGCTCAAGGGGTGACCAGATATTGCGGCGCATCAGTGGATCGTTGCGCAGTTTCTGCCCCACTTCGCGGATCAGCGTGATGGCCTGGTCGATGTTCATACTGTGCGGGATGGCCACACGGAAGATCGCATAGCCGAACTCGCGCGAGTAATTCTTGATGCTCTTGATCTCGCTGAACGGGATGGTGTGCACGATGCCATCGATGTCGCGCAGGCGCACGGTGCGGATGGTCAGGCCTTCAACGGTGCCCAGGTGGCCACCCACATCGACATAGTCGTCGATGGCCAGGGAGTCTTCGATGATGATGAACAGGCCCGTGATCAGGTCGGCCACCAGCGACTGCGCGCCAAAACCGATGGCCAGGCCGATCACCCCGGCACCGGCCAGCAGCGGCGTGACGTTCATGCCCATGTTGGCCAGGGCGACGATCAGCGCAATGATGAAAATCACCACGAACATCACGTTGCGGATCAGCGGCATCATGGTTTGCGCGCGGGCGTTGGCCAGGCCCCGGCGTGAACGCACCAGGGCGTGGTGCACGGCCGTGTCGGCCAGGATCCACACCAGCCAGGCGACAATCAGCGTGCCGGCCAGGCCCAGCAGGCGCAGGCTGACTTCATGCCCCTCACCTTCGGCGAAGCTGATCATCGACTGGCCCCAAACGCGCAGCCC
Source organism: Pseudomonas sp. M2 (assembly GCF_015751845.1). NCBI lineage: Bacteria > Pseudomonadati > Pseudomonadota > Gammaproteobacteria > Pseudomonadales > Pseudomonadaceae > Pseudomonas > Pseudomonas sp. M2. The sequence continues at coordinate 1,031,230 of NZ_JADOUD010000001.1, read as the reverse complement.
CAGCTCGATGAACACCAGCCAGATGAACAGGTGCACCAGCACATAACCGAAGTTGCGCAGGCGCTCTGTGTATACCGCTTGCCGCTTGTTGGCGCGCTTGGGGTTGGCGGCGTGGCGGCGCACCAGGCCATTGAGCACCATGCACACCACCACCAGCACCGTGCACATCAGTGACTGGCGCAGCGCGGTGCTGGTGTCGCCGGCCGACACGAAGGTGGCGAACAGCGAGATCGCCACCAGGATCATCGCCGGTATGTACCAGAAGCTGCCAAGGATTTCGATGGTGTCGCTCAGGGTGCGCCGGGTCAGGCGCCGCGACAGTGGCTGGTTGCGGATCAGGTGGGCGATCGGGCGGCGGAAACGCAGTATGAACAGGCCGGTGCACAGCGCGGCGATCACATTGGCCAGAGTGGCCAGGGCGTGCGCCAGGTGTGTACCAAGGGCGACGGTCAGGCGCGGGTCGCTCATCGCTTCGCCAAAGGCGGCGAAGCTGCCGATCAGCCACAGCGGCCGAAATGCCTGGTGGCGCAGGATGTGCAGCGCGCGGTGGCGGTGCGGGCCGTCGAGCAGCGAGAAGGCGATCACGCAGATGGCCGAAAAGCAGGTGCCTACCACCAGCGCATAGGCCAGCACCATGGCCATGGACTTGCCAAGCGAGGAGGGCAGGGCAAAGCTCAGGTACACCGTGAACACCAGCGCCACCAGCCACGGCCCCAGCTTGCGCAGGGCGAAGCGCACCAGGTCCCAGGTGCGCGGGTGCTGTGGCAACTCCTCGGTCAGGCCGAAGCGCACACGCACCCGGTGGCCGATCCAGTTGAACGCATAGGCCAGCAGGCTCCACACGGCGATGATCGCGGCAAAGCCGAACAGGATCGCCGGCCACTGGTGCACGGGCACCACCAGTTCAGCCAGCTCCGCCTGGGCCTGGTCGATTTCCAGCGCCCACCGCTGGAACGGGCTGGCGTCGCCGCTGAACTGCTTCTCGAAATCATGCAGCGCACCGCCGATCAGGCCCAGCACGCCCTGCTCGACGGTGGGTTGCGACTGCTTGGTGGCATCGCGCAGCTTCTTCAGGTCGGCCAGCAGCTTGGCGCGTTGCTGGTCGTTCTCCAGGTTCTTGATCACCTCGTCCAGCGATTTGCCCAAGGGCTCGGTGGCTTCTGGCTGGGCCGGCGCACTGGAGCCAAGCAGGCCAGGCAGGCCGGCGGCCTGTACCGGGGAGATGAACAGAAACAGCAGCAGGGCAAGGCAACGCAGGAGGGCTGGCACCGGGAAATCTACCTCAGGTCAAACGATTGGCCGAGTGTAGAGGTTTATGTGGGGAGTTTCTCCAGGATCTTCCAGCAGGTGAGGCCGAAGATGCCCAGGGTGCCGATCCACATCATCAGCACACCGACGTCGCGCTCACGCAGGCTGAAGCCGATGGTCAGCAGCATCAGGAAACCGAACACGGGGACGAACAGGGACAGGAAAGGGGACATGACGGGCGATCCTTCTGCACGTGCGGGGGGGATGCTTTAAGCATAGTGGCTAGCTGGCGAAGCGGAATGACTTGTATCACATAATGTTTAATCGGTGGGGTTAAAGGTTCATATTTCCTACGCAGCTATCAGACCAGTTTCCTACACAGGAATGCATCCCTTGGCCGATATAAGATTCACCACGGTGTGTGGGGATTTTTAGAAGGTTCGACGATGAGTGCAAAATCAGTACGCAACAGTTTATCGTTGTTGGCGGTGGCAGGGTTGAGCATTACTGCCCATGCCGAGAATAACTTGGCAACGGTGATTGTCGATAATAAAACAAGTGCCGCAGCCAGTTACACCTATGAGCACATGTCAGGTACGTCACAGCCGGTCATGGGTGAAGTGAATGCCCGCCAGAACAGAGTGTTTTTAGTTACAAGCTTTGCTGATTCAATTTCGGGCATGCGCTTTGTGTACGCATCCGGTAGTAAAAAGTGTCGTTTCTCCGTATCGCATACTGCGCCACCACCACGCTATATACCCACCTGGAAAAAGGATGCTGTTTCGATCGGGTCATCGCGCGCAACTTGTACGGTGAAGATGGAAAGGATAGGAACGCAAATGCCTTATCACTACACGGTGAGGTTCACTATTCAATGAACCTCGCGGGGCGCCAGTGAAGGTGCCCCTCGATGAGCACCGAGGAACGCCCATGAAAATTTTCAGCGTTAATGCCACGCCTGTCGTACGCCAGGAAAACGTTCTGCTACCGCCCACAAAGTCGGAGGAGGGTACTGCACAACCAGGGTGCAAGGTGAGTTTGTCTGATGAGGCCCTTAACGACGCCAGAAACAAGGACGAGGTTCGAGCACTTCATGCACGGATCTATGGAACACCGTCGCTCGGGGATCGAATCAGTTATAGCTATCGAACACGGGGAGAAGAAAAATTCAAGAATGAACCGCCTCCAGAAAATTACACGCCTGAACAGGCTGAACGCCACCGGCAAGCCCTGGATTATCTGGTAGGTATCGAAAAACTCTTAGGGGTGGAGACTCAGTTTGAGGAAAACCCGTTTTGGGGGTTGGACCGCGCTCATCTAGTGGCAGTCGAGCAGGATGAAAACAGTTATACCGAAGTGGAACGTTATGCGGCAGCTAGAGCAAAAACAGCATTGGACAATATTTTCTTCACACGTCTCAGCGACCATGCCTATAACACAGGCGACCTAAGACCCGTGTTCAAGGGATATCTTGAGTATCTGGATAACTTGACCGACGTCGAACGCCTCAATTTTCCAGCCGATGAACGTGAACGGGTAGCCGGTCTTTTAGCTCGTGCGCAAAGCGAATCTGGCAGCCTCCCCGAAGGCTTCTCCCTCTGGCAATACATGAACTGGGCCCCTGAAGGCCGCCTCGACCTCGAAGCGCTGCTGAACCCCGCGCCTTAGTCGGCAACGCCCGCCCCCACTGAAGGGGCGGGCACTGCCGGCGGTCAGGGCAGTTCGCGGCTGCGGTAGAACGCGGTCAACACCTTCACCAGGTGCGCCAGATCCTGGCTGCCGCACAGTTCACGTATCGAGTGCATGGCAAAGGTCGGCAGGCCGATATCGACCGTGCGCACGCCCAGATGGCTGGCAGTGATCGGGCCGATGGTCGAGCCGCAGCCCATGTCGCTGCGCACCACGAAGCTCTGCACCGGCACTTCTTCGGCCATGCACAGGTGGCGGAAGAAGCCCGCAGTTTCGCTGTTGGTAGCGTAGCGCTGGTTGTTGTTGACCTTGATCACCGGCCCGGCGTTGAGCTTGGGCCCGTGGTTGCCGTCATGCTTGTCGGCGTAGTTGGGGTGCACGCCGTGGGCATTGTCGGCCGAGACCATGAGCGAGCGCTGGATGGTGCGCACGTAAGTGTCGCCGTCCGGCAGCAGGCGCTGCAGGGTCTGCTCGAGCATCGGGCCGTCGGCGCCGCAGGCCGAGCAGCTGCCGACTTCTTCGTGGTCGTTGCACACCAGCACGCAGGTTTCGTCACTGTCAGCGGCCAGCAGCGCCTGCAGGCCGGCGTAGCACGACAGCAGGTTGTCCAGGCGCGCCCCGGCGATGAAGTCACCGTTCAGGCCGATCAGTGCGGCGTCTTGGGTGTCGTAGAAGCTCAGCTCGTAGTCCAGCACCACGTCGGCGTTGAGCTGGTGTTCACGGGCAAGCTGCTCGGTGAGCAGGGCGCGGAAGTCGATGCGCTCGTCGCCGGCCACCTGGGCCAGGATTGGTGGCAGTTCGTTCTGCGGGTTGATCTGCCAGCCTTCGTTGGCAGTGCGGTTGAGGTGGATCGCCAGGTTGGGAATGATGGCGATCGGCAGCTTGAAGTCGATCAGCTGGCTTTCGACCTTGCCATCACGCCGGAAGGTCACGCGGCCGGCCAGCGACAGGTCACGGTCGAACCACGGCGCCAGCAGGGCGCCGCCGTACACTTCCACACCCAACTGCAGGAACCCTTGGCGCTGCAGCTCCGGCTGCGGCTTGACCCGCAGGCACGGGCTGTCGGTGTGCGCACCGACCATGCGAATGCCACCCAGCAGCGGCGCTTGCTTGCCCAGGTTGATGGCGATGATCGAAGAATCGTTGCGGGTGACGTAATAGCGGCCGCCAGGCACCGTGGCCCAACTGTCACGCTCGTCCAGGCGCTGGTAGCCGGCCGCTTCGAGGCGCAGGGCCAGGCTGGCGGTGGCGTGGAAGGGCGTAGGGGAGGCCTTGAGAAAATCGATCAGGCCGGTGTTCAGTGCTTCGCGCATAACTCACTCCAATTCGAGCTTCAAGCCGCAAGCTGCAAGCTTCAAGCAAGAGCAGGCCGCGGAGCAAGCTGCAACGCGATCTGTTCTGGCTTTTCTTGCAGCTTGTCGCTTGAAGCTTGCAGCTTAAAAAGGTGCAGGGCACTCGAACTTCAGCCGCTCACCGGAAACCGGGTGGGTGAAGCTCAACATGGCCGCATGCAGGCACAACCGCTCATGTGCCGCCAGCGCCTCGGGGTTGGCATACAAACGGTCACCGAGCAGCGGGTGCCCGATCGACAGCATGTGCACGCGCAACTGGTGCGAACGGCCGGTGATCGGCGTCAGCTCCACCCGGCAGTGGTCGCCGCAACGCTCGAGGATGCGCCAGAAGGTCAGGGCGTGCTTGCCTTGCTCATGGTCCACCACATGGCGGGGCTTGGTGGGCGGGTCGTAGCGCAGGGGCAAATCGATGCTGCCGCTGTCCAGCGCCGGTTGGCCCCAGCACAGTGCGGTGTAGGCCTTCTCGGTCTCGCGGTCGTGGAACTGGCGCGACAGCTCGCGGTGGCTGTCGGCATCGCGGGCCAGCAGGATGATGCCGGAGGTTTCCCAGTCCAGGCGGTGGACGATCAGCGCATCCGGGTAGCCGTTTTCCTGCAGGCGGGTGATCAGGCAGTCCTTGTTGTCATCGGCGCGGCCTGGCACCGACAGCAGCAGGGTCGGCTTGTTGACCACCAGGATGGCGGCGTCTTCATGAAGGATCTGGACGTTCGACAGCGGCATTGCGGGTTCTCGGTCAAATCGGGGAAAACCATTGGGGCCGCGTTGCGGCCCGTTCGCGACACAAGGCCGCTCTCTGTAGGAGCGGCCTTGTGTCGCGAACGGGCTGCAAAGCAGCCCCAATGATCAAGCCCGTTCGCTGTATCAGCGATCGGGCAAGGTGATGTTCAGCTCCAGAATCGAGCAACTGCCCTGGTTTTCCAGTTCGATGTGCACATCATCGCTGCCGATGTTCACATACTTGCGGATCACCTCGAGCAGCTCTTTTTGCAGGGCCGGCAGGTAGTCCGGTTCGCTGCGCTGGCCGCGCTCATGCGCCACGATGATCTGTAGACGCTCTTTCGCCACCGACGCACTGGTCTGTTTCTGTCTGCCACGAAAGAAGTCAAAAAGGTTCATGGTTTATTTGCTCCCGAAAATGCGCTCGAAGAATCCCTTCTTCTGTACATCGATGAAGCGCATCGGCTTCTCTTTGCCCAGCAGGCGGTCGACCGCGTCGCTGTAGGCCTGGCCGGCATCGCTCTGATCATCGAGAATGACCGGGATACCTTGGTTGGACGCCTTGAGTACCGCCTGCGACTCCGGGATCACACCCTTGAGCTTGATCGACAGGATCTCCTCGACGTCGGCCACGCTCAGCATTTCGCCCTTGACGACACGCTCGGGGTGGTAACGGGTGATCAGCAGGTGCTCCTTGATCGGCTCTTCGCCGTTTTCAGAGCGGCGCGACTTGCTCGACAGGATGCCCAGCATACGGTCGGAGTCACGTACCGAAGACACTTCAGGGTTGGTCACGACGATGGCTTCGTCGGCGAAGTACATGGCCAGGTGCGCGCCTTTCTCGATACCCGCCGGCGAGTCGCAGATGACGTACTCGAACTGTGCTTTGAGGTCCATCAGTACCTTTTCGACGCCTTCCTGGGTCAGTGCGTCCTTGTCGCGGGTCTGGCTGGCGGCAAGTACGTACAGGTTCTCAAGGCGCTTGTCCTTGATCAGGGCCTGCTGCAGGTTGGCTTCGCCGTTGACCACGTTGACGAAGTCGTAAACCACGCGGCGCTCGCAGCCCATGATCAGGTCGAGGTTACGCAGGCCCACGTCGAAGTCGACGATGACCGTCTTGTGGCCGCGCAGTGCGAGGCCGGTGCCGATGGCGGCGCTGGTGGTGGTCTTGCCCACACCCCCCTTGCCGGAAGTAACGACGAGAATCTTGGCCAAGGTGTTTCACCCCTAAATAAGTCGGGACAGGCGTCCCAGCAAAATGCAAAAAAACGGCAACAGGTAAAAAAGTTGCTCTAAAAATGACGGCAAGTATCCGTTAAAGACGGGTGATGTTCAACACGTCACCGGACAGGCTGACTTGCACGCCGCCGCCCCACAGCGGGTCGCGGCGCAGGTCCTCGCAGACCTTGTACTGGCCAGCGATGGAGACCATTTCGGCGGTCATCTGCTGGCAGAAGATACGGGCCTTGGTGTTGCCTTTGATGCCGGCCAGGGCGCGGCCGCGCATGGCGCCGTACACATGGATGTTGCCATCGGCCAGAAGTTCCGCACCCGGGCTCACAGACCCTGTGACCACCAGGTCGCCACCCTGAGCATAGATCTGCTGGCCGCCACGTACAGGCGAAGTGATGATCCGGGTCGGGCGGATTTCCGGCTCTGCAGCGGGCGCCGGCGCCGGCTCGGGCTTTTTCACTTCCGGCTCCGGCTCCAGCGGCCGCTCACGGGCGCCGGAGGGCGGCAATACCGGCAGGTCGATGGCGATCGCGGCAGCGATGTCCTCGATGCGGTTGGCACGGATCGCCAGGGTTCGCAGGCCGTGGTGACGGCAGATGCGCATCAGCCCGGGCAGGTCGATCGCCCCTTCGTCGGCCGGCAGCTTGTCCAGCGCCAGCACCAACGGTGTGTTGCTGAAAAAATTGGGGGCTTGGGCCACTTTCGCCGCCAGCTGGCGGTCGAGGGCTTCAAGGTCGTTGCGCCCCAGCTCCAGCACAGTGATGGCGAGCATGCTGCCCTTGAGCTGGAACACGGAGGCGGTGTCGGGTGTGTGGTTTGGGCTCATGGTCTGCATAGACGGCTTGTTGCGGAAAAAGTGCCCTGACTTATAACGATAAGACCGGTTGGCCGCAACCGGCGCCGATCCGATGTAGAATGCTCGGCCTTTGACTTACCGGAAGCTTCAATGGAACGCCCGCGTTTTCGTCCCTATTTCCTTCACCCCAGGTTCTGGGGCCTGTGGCTGGGCCTGGGCCTGCTGTGGCTGGTGGTGCAGTTGCCCTACCGCGCCCTGTTGTGGCTTGGCGCTGCCCTGGGCGCGCTGATGTACCGGGTGGCCGGTGAGCGCCGACGCATCGCTGCACGCAACCTGGAACTGTGTTTCCCCGAGATGTCCGTCGACGAACGGCGCCGTTTGTTGAAGGCGAATTTCGCCTCCACCGGCATCGCCTTCTTCGAAATGGCCATGAGCTGGTGGTGGCCCAGGGCCAGGCTGGCGCGCCTGGCGCACATCGAGGGCCTCGAGCACCTGCAAGCCGCGCAGCAGGCCGGGCAGGGCGCGATCCTCATGGCCGTGCATTTCACCACCCTGGAGATCGGCGCCGCGTTGCTGGGCCAGGTGCACACCATCGACGGCATGTACCGCGAGCATGGCAACCCGCTGTTCGACTTCATCCAGCGCAGCGGCCGTGAGCGCCACAACCTCGATTCGCTGGCGGTGGAGCGTGAAGACGTGCGCGGCATGCTCAAGCTGCTGCGTGCCGGCCGCGCCATCTGGTATGCACCCGACCAGGACTACGGCGCCAAGCAGAGCCTGTTCGTGCCGTTGTTCGGCATCCAGGCGGCGACGGTTACCGCCACCACCAAGTTCGCCCGCCTGGGCAAGGCGCAGGTCATTCCCTTCACCCAGAAGCGCCTGGAGGATGGCAGTGGCTATCGCCTGGTGATCCACCCGCCGCTGGAAGGCTTCCCCGGTGAAAGCGAAGAGGCCGATTGCCTGCGCATCAACCAGTGGATCGAAGGCGTGTTGCGCGAGTGCCCGGAGCAGTACCTGTGGGCGCACCGGCGCTTCAAGTCGCGGCCTGAAGGTGCGCCGCGGCTGTATGACAAGAAAAAGCGCTGATCATGTGGGCGCCGGCCTGCCGGCGATGAGGCCAGCACTGGCGGTAAAAGTTCCAGGGAGCAAGACATGGCCCCACCCCCGACTACCGGCCTGATCCTCTCTGGCGGCGGCGCCCGCGCCGCCTACCAGGTCGGCGTTCTGGCCGGCATCGCCGAGCTGCTGCCTGCCGGCGCAGCCAACCCCTTCCCGGTGATCGTCGGTACCTCGGCCGGCGCCATCAATGCCGTGACCCTGGCCAGTGGCGCAATGCGCTTCAGCGAGGCAGTGCAAAGGCTCACCGCCTTCTGGCAGAACCTGGGCAGCCACCTGGTGTTGCGCAGCGACTGGCCCGGTGTAATCCGCCAGGCCAGCCGCTTTGTCGGCCACAACCTGCTGGGGCTGGGTGGCCAGGCACCGGTTGCCCTGCTCGACAGCAGCCCGCTGCGTGGCCTGTTGCAGTCGCACATCGACCTCGATGGCATTACCCATGCCCTGGCCAGCGAGCAGCTGCGCGCGGTGGCGGTAACCGCATTCGGCTACGAGTCTGGCCAGGCGGTGACCTTCTACCAAGGCCGCGGCACCATCGACGCCTGGCTGCGCCACCGCCGGCTCGGTGTGCCCACGCCCTTGACCGTTGACCACCTGCTGGCCAGCTCGGCCATCCCGCTGCTGTTCGCCCCGGTGCGGCTCGGCGATGAGTACTACGGCGACGGCGCGGTGCGCCAGTCGGCGCCGATCAGCCCGGCCCTGCACCTGGGTGCCAGCCGCGTGCTGGTGGTCGGCGTCAGCGGCAACCCGCAGCGGCCAGCGCCGCCGCTGCCGACCCAGCGCGTGTTCAGTGGCCATCAGCCAAGCCTGGCGCAGATCGCTGGGCACATGCTCAACAGCACGTTCATCGACAGCCTGGAAGGCGATATCGAGCTGTTGCAGCGTTTGAACCACCTCAGCCGCCTGCTGCCGGCCCACCTGGAAGCGCGACGCCTGGGCCTGGCGCCGATCGAGGTGCTGGTGGTGGCGCCCAGCCAGCCGCTGGACGAAATTGCCGCACGGCATCGGCGCGAGCTGCCGGCGGCGCTGCGCTTGTTCCTGCGCGGGCCGGGAGCGACGCGGACCAGCGGGGCGGGGGTGTTGAGCTACTTGCTGTTCGAAGCCAGCTATTGCAGCGAGCTGATCGAGCTGGGGCGGCGGGATGCGCTGGCCAAGCGGCGGGAGCTGGAGCAGTTTCTGGGGGTGTAATCGAACCTACGCGGCGCGTAGGAGCGGCCTCGTGTCGCGAAAGGGCCGCAAAGCGGCCCCATCGATAGTTGCAGCGCCGCTGAAAACCTGGGGCCGCTGTGCGGCCCTTTCGCGACACGAGGCCGCTCCTACAGCGGTTGTGCAGGCAGCACGTTACTCGGCAATCTGCAGCTTGCGCGACTGGGTGTACACATACCGAACCTTCTCGTACTCGAACGGCGAGTTGAGCTGGCCGTAGCGGAATTTGGTGGTGTAGCGCTTGTCCACCGCGCGCAGCAGGAAGATTTCCGGATGATCGGTGCTGACCTCGGCCATGTTCAGGTAATTGATCGCCTGTTCGCCAGCGTAATCCACCACCACCCCGGTGGTATCGCGCAGGTTGGACGGCCCAAGCACCGGCAGCATGATGTATGGCCCATCAGGCACGCCATAGAACCCCAACGTCTGGCCAAAATCCTCGCTCTGGCGCGGCAGGCCCATCTTGGTCGCCGGGTCCCACAGCCCACCCACACCGATGATGGTATTGAACATCAGCCGTGCGGTGATCTCTGCCGAACGCTTGGCCTTGAGCTGCAGCACGCTGTTGAACAGGTTCGGCACATCGCCCAGGTTATTGAAGAAATTGCTCACCCCGGTACGCACGAACCTGGGCGTCACGTACTGGTAGCCATCCACCAGCGGCAGCAGCACCCACTGGTCCAGGCGGTAGTTGAAGTGGTAGATGCGCCGGTTCAGCGACTCCAGCGGGTCGTATATGTTGAGCGCCGCCAGGGTGGAGCGCTCGAATTCGCGCTGGTCCAGGCCTGGGTTGAATTTCAGCTCGCGCAGCGGGTCGGTGAAGCCGTCGGCTTCGGGGGCCAAGGGTTCGGCGGTTACTTGAGGATCGGACTCGATCACGCTGGTGCGCGGCGCGGTTTCCGCGGCCAGGGCATTGCCGGCAACCAGCAGGGCGGTGGCGAAGAGGAATTTGTTAACCACGGAAGAACTCCAGCATGGCGTCGCTGTTGACGCGGTAGTTGAGGTTGCCGCAATGGCCGCCATGGGGGTACAGGGTCAGGCGCTCGCCAAACACCTTGCGCAGGAAGCCGATATCGCCAGGGCCGAGGATGACATCATCGGCATTGTGCATCACGGCGATTTTCGGGCTGTCGCGCAGGTAGTCCTCCAGCGCGTACAGGCTCACCTGGTTGACCAGTTGCAGGATGCTGTTGCCGTCGGTGCGGGCGCGCCACATCGGGATCACCTGCTCGGTCATGTAACAGTCGAAGTCGCACTGCAGGGCACGCTTGAAGAACGGCGTGAGGCTGCTGCCCTCGGTGATCGGGTACTTCGGCGGGATGATCAGGCCACGGCGGTTGATCAGGTCCGACGTGAAGGCGATGTCGGCCGCCGAGAAGCGGAACGAGGTGCCGATCAGCATCGCCATCTGTTCGTTGGACAGGTGCTGGCGCGACTGCTGGAAGTCATACAGCAGCGCCTCGTTGAGGTCGATGTAGCCCTTGTCCTGGAAATAGCGGGTGAGCTTTTCCAGCATCAGCTCATAGAACGTGGTGCTGCGGTCGATGCCTTTGACCTGGGTCTGCACCAGTTTGTCGAGGTTGTTGATCGAGGTGTACAGGTTGACCGGCGGGTTGAGCAGCAGCACACGCTTGAAGTTGAAGCTGCGGCGGGTTTCATCCAGGTGGCTGACGAACGCCGCGTCCAGCGCGCCCAGGCTGTAGCCGGTGAGGTAGTACTCGCTGATCGGCAGGCGCGGGTGCTGGGCACGTACGGCTTGCATCACCCGGTACATGTCTTCGGCGTCTTCCCGGCTGATGCCCGGGGTGGCGAAGCGCGAGGCGGCGCTCATGAAGTCGTAGCTGGTCGGCGACGACAGCTGAACCACATGGTAACCGGCCTGGTAGAACAGTTTTTTCAGGTATTCGTTGATGGTGCTCGAATACGGCGCGCCGGTGCCGGCGATGATGAAGATCAGCGGCGCTTCATGGTCCTGGCGAGCCAGGCGGTACTTGAGCTTTTTCACTGCCCAGAAGTTGTCGGGCAGGGTGAATTCACGCTCCGGGCGCAAATTGAGGCTGTAGTCGCTCTGGTCGATCTCGTCGTCGCTGGGCAGCGTTGGGCGCTGGTCGGGCGGCGTCGTGGCGATCGTCGCCTCGAACGGGTTGGTCAAGGGGAAGCCGTAGGTTGCGGCGTCGATGTCGCGCGCAGAAGCGGCCACAGCCATGAGCAGGCCGCCAAGAAGGGCGGCTAGGCGCCAATATCGAAGCATGTAATCCCCCAGAAAGAACGCGAGCAAGGTACTGCGCTACGCAGGCTAGGACCACAGGTGCCTTGGCAAAGTTGCCAAGTGCGGTGGCCTTTGGTGTGCTTGTTATCTGCAACATAGCTGCAGATTGTGATTTTGCCTTACAACCGGCCTTGGGCGATCATGGCTTGTTTCGATTACTGCTATTGGAGAACGGGATGTCTCGTACCTTGCCGGCTGCGCTGCTGTTGCTGTTTCTCGCCTTGTGGCTGGCTGCCAGTTACGGCGTGCGCTACGGGTTGATGGAAGATGCGCAGTGGGTCGGCCTTTGCGCCGTACCGGGTGAGCACTGGCAGTGCCAGGTGCGCTCGATGCTGGGGCTGGGCATTCACTTTCAGGTGATGGCCTGGGCTGGGCTTGCGCTGGCGTTGCTGGCGCAGGTGCTTGGCGGGCGCAGCGGTTGGTGGCTGGCGGTGTTGGCGCTGGTGTTCGGCATCCCGGCGCTGGTGCTGTATACCGCCAGCATTGCTGTATTTGCGGTGGTGCTGGCGGGGTTACGGCTGGTACGGCAAGCGCGTCGCAGCTGACAGGGGCTGCCGTGCAGCCCATTCGCCGGCACCTGGGTATCAAGCCTTGCGCACCCGCAAACTCCGCCACAACGCCGCAGCCATCAGCACACTGACCACCGCCCATCCCCAGGCCTGCTGGTTCTCCAGCCCTTCCCGGTACAGCTGCGGCATCACGCCAGCCCCGACGATAAACGCCAGCAACGCCACCTCCGCCCGTGCTGCCACCACCGGGCGCAGCAAGTAAACCAGCGCCGGCAACGCCAACGCCGCGGTAGGGAAACTGCGATAACGCGGGTCGAACACCATCGCAAGCATACTCACTGCCGCGGCAAAGCCTGCCGCCAGCAATAGCCACCCAGCGCGCGCCTCGAGCCAGGCAAACAAACGCTCCCGCCAGCCAGCCCGGCGCGCCAGCGCCAGCAGTGCATGGGCCAGCACCAGCAGATTCAACCCCGCCAGCAACGCCGCCCACAGCCATTCCCCGGCAAACCTTGCGTGGGTCCGCATCAATTCGCCCCACAGCCCCAGGCAGCCAGCGCCAAACGCCGCCAGCAACGGCAACAGCAACGCCCCGGTCGCGGTGCCAGGGCGCCCTGCGAACACCAGCATCACAGCCATCAACACCGCGCTTGCCAGCAACCACTGGGGCCAGTAGTGCAGGTTGCTCACAGGGCCCTCGAGTACGCCTTTGTCCTGCCGGTCGGCATCGTACAGGCCCCAGTAGCCGCCCACCGCGCCTTCGCTGACGCGCTTCCACGGCTGGTCGAAGGCTTCGATCAGGTTGTAGTGCCAGCCATTGGCCTCGGCCATGGCGACGAAACCGCGGATGAAGCGTGCCTCGTTGGCCCGGCTGGGCACAGCGGTTTCGCGCTGGCGGCCTTCGCTGGGCCAGCCGGTCTCGCCGATGAAGATATCCTTGGGCGCAAAGCGCGTGCCGAACACCCGGCGCACATCAGCGACATGCGCCAGGGCATCGTCGATACCGCGTGGGTCGTCCTCCCAGTAGGGCAACAGGTGAATCGTCAGGAAGTCCACCGCTGGCGCCACCTGCGGGTGCTGTAGCCAGAACTCCCAGACATCGGCATAGGTCACCGGCACCTTGACCTGGCTTTTCACTTTGCCGATCAGCGCGGCCAGGCGCTCGCCAGTCACTTCCTTGCGCAACAGCGCTTCGTTGCCCACGATCACCGCACTGACCACGTCCGGGTTGGCGTTGGCGGCGGCGATCAGCAAGTCCACTTCCTTGTCGGTATCGACCGGGTTGGCATTGACCCAGGCCCCGAGCATCACCTTCAGGCCATGCTTGCGCGCCAGTGCCGGGATCGCTTCAAGCCCGGCCATGGAATAGGTGCGGATGCACTGAAATCGTTCGGCCAACAGCGCCAGGTCGGCGTCCATGCGCGCCGGGCGCAAGCGAAAAGGCTGGTCGAAAGGCGACTGGTCCTTGTCGAACGGGGTATAGGAGGCGCACTGCAATTTGTGCGTGGGGCTGGCGGCGTCCGGCAGCAGGATCGGCTTGCCGAGCGTGTACCAGAGCGCCCCAAGCCCTGCAAGGGCAAGCAGGCAGGTGAACAGGTACAGCGGCAGCAACAGGCGGGCAGGGCTGGGCATCAGGCGGTCCATCGTCAGGCGCAAAACGTTAGATAGTAGCCCGGCGCCAATCCTTTGGCATGCAAGGATCGCGCAGAATGGTGCAGGCAGACGCCGCTAATGGCACAGTGCTGTCGCAAAGGCATCGGGTACAGGTCGCAGTGGGAGCAGGTCACGCTTTGTTGCAGGAACATCATGCAATCTCCGAGACCTGACGAGGGGATGCTTTGATGGCAACTTTGAAAAAAATGCGACGACTCCTGGGGGCGGGCACCGCCCTGGTACTGGCCATGAGCGCTGCGCAGGCGATGGCCAAAGAAGTGAGCATCGGTTACGTGGATGGCTGGGCCGACAGCGTGGCGACCACCAACGTGGCCGCCGAAGTGATCAAGCAGAAGCTCGGCTACGACGTCAAACTGCAGGCCGTGGCCACCGGCATCATGTGGCAGGGTGTGGCCACCGGCAAACTCGACGCCATGCTCTCGGCCTGGCTGCCGGTGACCCACGGTGAGTACTGGACCAAGAACAAGGACAACGTGGTCGATTACGGCGCCAACTTCAAGGATGCCAAGATCGGCCTGATCGTGCCGGAGTACGTCAAGGCCAACAGCATTACCGACCTCAAGACCGACGAAAGCTTCAAGCAGAAGATCGTCGGCATCGACGCAGGCTCCGGGGTGATGCTCAAGACCGACCAGGCCATCAAGGACTACGGCCTTACCGGCTACAAGCTGCAGGCAAGCTCCGGCGCAGCGATGACCGCCGAACTGGGCCGCGCCTACGGCAAGCAGCAGTCCATTGCCGTGACCGGCTGGGTGCCGCACTGGATGTTCGCCAAGTGGAAGCTGAAGTTCCTCGAAGACCCCAAAGGCGTTTATGGTGCCGCCGAGACGGTCAACAGCATCGGCAGCAAGGAACTGGCGACCAAAGCGCCGGAAGTGGCCGAGTTCCTGAAGAAGTTCAGCTGGCAGTCCAAGGACGAGATTGGCGAGGTGATGCTGGCGATTCAGGAAGGCGCCAAGCCTGAGGCAGCGGCGAAGGAATGGGTGGCCAAGCATCCGGACCGAGTCAAGGAATGGACTGGCAAGTAACGAATCAAACTTTGCGAAGCGGGGCTGCTGTGCAGCCCTTCGCGACACAAGGCCGCTCCTACAGGCGATCCGTGTAGGAGCGGCCTTGTGTCGCGAAAGGGCCGCACAGCGGCCCCGCTTTGTTACTTATTCGGTAAAACACCGTTGCATCTAAGACTAAGGTCGTCTGGTTGGCGTTCAAAGGCAGCATAAAGTGACGGTGTGGGTTCCATCCCCTATCTGTGCTGCTAGGACAAAAACAATGAACGACAGCATTTACCTCTCGATACAAAACAGCCCCCGCTTCAAGGAGCTGGTGACCAAACGCGAACGGTTCGCCTGGATTCTCTCGGCGATCATGCTCGGCCTGTACTGCGCCTTCATCCTCCTGATCGCCTACGGTCCTCATCTGCTGGGCGCCAAGCTCAGCCCTGAGTCGTCGATTACCTGGGGCATCCCCCTGGGCGTCGGCCTGATCATTTCGGCATTCGTCCTGACCGCCATCTACGTGCGCCGCGCCAACGGCGAGTTCGATGAGCTGAACAAGGCCATCCTCAAGGAGGCGCAACAATGATTCGTCACACCAAAGCCTTGGCCGTACTGGCCTGCGGCGTTTTCGCACCCGCCGTGTGGGCAGCCGATGCCCTGACCGGCGAGGTGCAGAAACAGCCGCTGAACGTTGCAGCGATCGCCATGTTCGTGGCCTTCGTCGCCTTCACCTTGGGCATCACCTACTGGGCCTCCAAACGCAATAAGTCGGCAGCCGACTACTACGCTGCCGGCGGCAAGATCACCGGCTTTCAGAACGGCCTGGCGATTGCCGGCGACTACATGTCGGCAGCGTCGTTCCTGGGTATTTCCGCGCTGGTGTTCACCTCTGGCTACGACGGCCTGATCTACTCGATCGGCTTTCTGGTCGGCTGGCCGATCATTCTGTTCCTGATCGCCGAACGCCTGCGCAACCTGGGCAAATACACCTTTGCCGACGTGGCCTCCTACCGCCTGGGGCAAAAGGAAATCCGTACCCTGTCGGCCTCCGGTTCGCTGGTGGTGGTGGCGTTCTACCTGATCGCGCAGATGGTCGGCGCCGGCAAGCTGATCGAGCTGCTGTTCGGCCTGGACTACCATGTGGCGGTGATCCTGGTAGGTATCCTGATGTGCCTGTACGTGCTGTTCGGCGGCATGCTGGCCACCACCTGGGTACAGATCATCAAGGCCGTACTGCTGCTGTCCGGTGCCAGCTTCATGGCACTGATGGTCATGAAGCACGTGGGCTTCGACTTCAACACCCTGTTCTCCGAAGCGATCAAGGTGCACAGCAAGGGTGAGGCGATCATGAGCCCGGGCGGCCTGGTCAAGGACCCGATCTCGGCCTTCTCGCTGGGCCTGGCGCTGATGTTCGGTACCGCCGGCCTGCCGCATATCCTGATGCGCTTCTTCACCGTCAGCGACGCCAAGGAAGCGCGCAAGAGCGTGCTCTACGCCACCGGCTTCATCGGCTACTTCTACATCCTGACCTTCATCATCGGCTTCGGCGCGATCCTGCTGGTCAGCACCAACCCGGACTTCAAGGACGCCGCCGGCGCCCTGCTGGGCGGCAACAACATGGCTGCGGTGCACCTGGCCGATGCCGTGGGTGGCAGCATCTTCCTCGGCTTCATCTCGGCGGTGGCGTTCGCCACCATCCTGGCGGTGGTTGCCGGCCTGACCCTGGCCGGTGCCTCGGCGGTGTCCCACGACCTGTACGCCAGCGTATGGCGCAAGGGCAAGGCCAACGACAAGGACGAGATCCGCGTCTCGAAGATCACCACCATCGCCCTTGGCGTGCTGGCGATCGGCCTGGGTATTCTGTTCGAGAAGCAGAACATCGCCTTCATGGTCGGCCTGGCGTTCTCCATCGCCGCCAGCTGCAACTTCCCGGTACTGCTGCTTTCGATGTACTGGAAGAAGCTGACCACCCGCGGCGCCATGATCGGCGGCTGGCTGGGCCTGGTGAGCGCAGTGACACTGATGATCCTTGGCCCGACCATCTGGGTGCAGATCCTCGGCCACGAGAAGCCGATCTACCCGTACGAGTACCCGGCGCTGTTCTCGATGCTGATTGCCTTCGTCGGTATCTGGTTCTTCTCGGTCACCGACAAGTCCAAGGCGGCTGAAAACGAGCGCGCACTGTTCTTCCCGCAGTTCGTCCGCTCGCAAACTGGCCTGGGGGCCAGCGGGGCGGTTTCGCACTGACATAGAGCGCAAAAAACACAACGCCCCGCCAGTCGGGGCGTTGTGCATTGTGCAGTGTCATTTTGCCTTCGCTCGGAAATTTCCGAAGCTCCCTCGGAAGCTTCCTGATTATCCCGCCCCATGCTTCCCGAATACTTCTCCTCACCCGCCGGGCCAACCCGGCAGGCCTGTTACCTTCAAGGAGAAACCATTCGTGAAACGCACGTTACTCGCCCTTCCCCTGGCCCTGATGTTCGCAGGCGCCGCCCATGCCGTCGACCCGATCGAGAAGCAGGTGCAAATCGTCGCCCAGGTGCCCACCGACGCGTTCTACGTCGAGCCCGTGGGTGGCAACTGGATGAACGACCCGCAGGAAATGGCCTGGAATTCCTTTCAAGGCAAGCTCGACCCGATCCGCAAGCAACTGCAGGTCAAGAGCACCATCGGCCCGATCAGCGCCTACCTGGTATCGCCTGCAGTGATCGCCAACGGCAGCAACAACATTGGCCTGGACGTCACGGTCGGTGACACCGTGTTGCAAACCACCCCGGCCGAAGTGGTCAGTGCCACCCAGGCGGCACCGGGCGCGGTCATCGGTTTCCAGGTCGAGGCCCAGCCGGCGCCAGGCACCGGTTATGAGCCAGGCAGCTACCAGGGCCTGGTCAGCATGATCTTCGAAACCGCCGCCCCTTAAGGCTCCGTTCACCTCCAGTGCCTGCCCGGGCCCTCGCCAACGGCGAGGGGCGGGCAGGTCATGCCTGTAAGCGATACCCATGTCCCGACATTCCTCCTCCGCCGTCTTGCGCTGCTGGCTGCCACTGGCTGCCAGCATGGCCTTGTGGGCCGGCATGAGTCATGGCGCGGCCAGTGCCCTGGGGCCGGTCGCAGGCCTGCCGCGCGAGTTCGAGGCGCATTTCTTCGATGTGCCGTTGGCCGTACGGGTCGACCTGGACGGCCGTTACCTCGGTGATGCCATGGTGGTGCTCAGCCGCGACCAGCGGGTGCAGTTGCTGGAATTCACCGAAACCTTCGACAGCCGCGAGCCCGAGAGCCTGCGACGACGCTGGCGCGAGCGCCTGGCCGATGGCAGGCCCCTGGGCGACTGCCAGGCAGACTGCCCGGAAGGCTTGCGTGCGATTCATTACAGCCTGGCCAACTCGCAGCTGTCGCTGCTGACCGACCGTGCCGAAGTGGCCGCCACTGCCGAACGTTTTCATCGCCTGCCGGAGCAGGGCAGCCACGGCCTGTTGCTGCGCAACCAGCTCAACCTGGTCAATGATGGCGTCGCCACCAGTGGCCGCTACGCCTTGCAGGGCCAGGCCAGTGTCGGCCAGTGGACAGCCTTGGCCGACGGCCAGCTCGACCGCGGCAGCGACAGCCGCGAGGGCACCCGCTACCGGGTCGACCAGCTGTATGGCGAGCGCCTGGTCGAGGACCATTTCTACCGCCTGGGGTACTTCACCCCCAGCGCCCAGGGCCTGACCCGCCAACCCAGGCTGATGGGCGCCAGCCCTGACACGACCCTGGGCCTGATGTTCGGCAGCAGCGACAGCCTGCTCATCGACAGCGCCGCGCCCAGTGCCACGCCCATCCATGTCACACCCAGCCGCCCGGCCGTGGCGCAGATCTACCGCAACGGTGTGCTGATCAACAGCCAGCCGGTGCAGCCAGGGTTGCAGACCCTCGATACCAAGGTGCTGCCCGGCGGCATCTACGAGGTCGAAGTACGTCTGGTCGAGGACGGCCAGGTCAGTTCGCGCAGCCAGGCATTCGTCTACAAGCCCGGCAACTGGCGCAGTACCGACGCACCTTGGCGTTACAACCTGTATGTCGGGCGCCAGAGCAGTGAGCTCAGCAATTGGCAGGCCGTGCATGACGACACCCTGGCGGCGGGCGTGCTGGCCAACTACCTGCTGCACCCAAGGGCAATCGTCGGTGTGTCCGCTCAGCGGCTCGACGATGCCATGCAATACGGCACCTCACTGGACTGGGATGTGCGCGACCGGCTCAAACTCTATGGCAACCTGTTCCAGGCCCAGGGCCATGGCAACGGCTTCGACCTGCAACTGATCCATGCCTACGCGAGCGGCTCGCTGGTCGCAAGCCACAGCCGCACCTGGCTGGCGCAGCCCGGCAGGGACTACCTTGGCAATGCACCTGCACGGCCATTCACCCGGCGCCAGACGCAATCATCGCTGTCCTTGAACCATCGCCTGGACCCTCGCAATACCGCCAGTGTGCGTGTGTCGCACAGCAGTGGCAGTGATGCCGGCATCGGCATCGATCTGGGGTGGGCCTATTACGGGCGTTTGTTTGGCTCTGACGCCAACTGGCGCTTGTCGCTGTTCGATCGCCCGGGCAACAGCGGTACCGGTGATGCGCGCAACCGTGGCATCAACCTGAGCCTGAGCATGAGCCTGGGCGACGGCGGCCGACGTTTGTCCGCCAGCATCGGCAGCCGCACCTCGCGTGACGGCGGGCGTGACCTCAATACCTCGCTGGGCTATCGGCAGGATGTAGAGATCGGCCCATTGCGCAGCATTGGCGCCACCCTCAGCGCCGACCGCTACGGCACGGGGCTGGGGGCCGATACCCAGTTCGAGAACCCGTTCATGCAAGGTGACGCTTACCTGCAGCGCTCCTCCTACAACGGCGAATTCACCGGTGGCCTGAACCTGCAAAGCCTGCTGGCCGTGGGTGCCGGCAAGGCGGCAGTGAGCGGCCAGCCCCTGGGGCACCAGGCCGCGTTGATCGTCGATGTGGACACCGACATCGACGGCCTCAGGTTGCGTGCCGACGATGCCATGGGCGTCAACCTGCATGCCGGGCGCAACATCATCCCGGTCACCGCCTACAAGCCCGGGCATGTGCAGTTCGATTTCGACGGGAGCGAGGCGACCGCCGCCGTGATACAGCCATCGAGCGTTGACTACCACCTCAACCGCGGGGGCATCGACTACCGCCAGGTTCGTGTACTGCGCACCGTCACCGTGCTGGGGCGCCTGCTCGATGGCCAGGGCCTGCCGTTGCGTGGCGCCCAGGTGATCAACCATGCCAGCCGCAGTGTCAGCGAGGCCGATGGCTTTTTCGCGGTGGAAATGAGCGAAGCGGCACCGACCCTGGAAATTCGCCAGCGCGGGCAACCGCTCTGTCTCGTACGCCTGGACCTGGAAGGCCTGACGCGTGAAGGCGACGTGCTGCTGGCCGGCGACCAACAGTGCCAGCCCGAGATTGCATCGCGATCTTCGTGAGTTTCGGAATTTTCCTACTGCTTTAGCCGTGGCCGACGGGTTGCGCACGGCAATACCCTTAATCAAATCACCAGGGAGCTTCGCCACATGAAAATGCTTTCTCTATCGGCCTTCGTCCTGCTGGCCATGCCACTGGCTGCCGTGGCCACCCCCGAACTGAACGTTGGCGGATTGTACGATTACCTCGACGGTGACAGGAGCACCCTGCTCAAGCGTGTGCGCAACAGCGGCGACAGCACGGCGTTCGTCAAGGTCAGCGTCGCCGAGCTGGTCTATGACGATGCCGGGGTGGCCCACGAAATCGATACCGACGGCCTGGCCCTGGAGCAGCGCGGCCTGGTCGCCAGCCCGGCGCGGTTGATCGTGCCGGCCCACGGCATGCAGGCCGTGCGCCTGTTGTACCGTGGCCCGCGGGACCAGGAGCGTTACTTCCGCCTGCGCTTCATGCCAGTGCTGCCGGAATTGGGTGACGGTTTTGCCGTGGACGAACAGGAGGCGGCGCAGTACCGCGACGGCCTCAGGGCGGGGGTAAACCTGCTGGCCGGCTATGGCTCGCTGCTGTTCGTACGGCCTGCGCAGGCACGCTTCAACACGCCGGTGCGGCGTGAAAACGGGCAACTGACTGTGGTCAATGAAGGTAACTCCACCGTGGTTCTGGACCGCTTCCGTCAATGCCTGATGGCAGGGGAACAGTGTGAGCCCGCGACCAAGCATCACCTGCTGCCAGGCCGTAGCCGGCAGTTCGAGGGGCACTCGCAAAAGGTGCACCAGTTCGAGCTTCACGAAGGACGTGATCATAAAGTCATGGTGGTGAAGGGGTAAACGTGATGGTTCATCTGATGCGATTTTGCCTGGCATGGGTGGTAACGGCGTGGTTCATGCTGCTGGCCCCAAGTGCCCAGGCACTTGATGTCACGGTGTCGGCGCAGTATCTGGGCAAAGGGTCGGGGCAATTCGAAAACACGACGCCTCCTGCATTGTTCTGCCGCAGGTTTGCCTATCGCTGTACCAACAATGACGTGGTCGATCTGCCCCTGACCTACACAAAAGAGGTGACTACCGTCTCACCACGGGCAAAGTTTTTCATCCAGATGCCGGGCCGGCGCCAGGTCGATGTCTTCCACGAAGTTACCGGTGAGCCGCACACAGTGTCGTTCGAGTTCACAGGGGTCAGCCAGAAAACGGGGGGCGTGCCCTGGTATGAGAGTCCTACGTACAACGCTGTCGTGCAGGGTGGTTGCACCCGTGTAGCGTCCATTGGCAATCCACCCTGGGTATTCTTCCTCTGGGACATTACCAACCCGACAGCGCCTGCCGGCTGTCACTCATTGAATTCCCGGAATGGGCCTGATTATCACGGGTTCATCGACGTGACTGACATGGGCGTGTCTTACAACCTCCGGATGCCTGCCCCATTTCGCATGAAAACCGGGCTCTATCGAGGAAGCATCAAATACAGCGTTGGCCCTGGCGGCGACTTCGACTTTGGTGATGGCGTTACTGCACTCAATACCAACAGCGTCACAATCAACCTCGTGCTCGACGTCCAGCATGCCTTCTTTTTCGAGTTTCCGCCGGGTACTGACCGCGCCGTGCTGGAGCCTCGCGATGGCTGGCAGCACTGGCTTGCGGGGGGCAGTGTGCCGCAGCGTCTGTATAGAGACTTGCCATTCAGGCTGTCATCCTCTGGCCCGTTCAAGGTTTACAAGCTGTGCCAGTACGATATCGACGCCCGGTGCGCAATCACCAACGACAAGGGCGATCAAGTACCTGTCCTGCTGTCCCTGAGCTTGCCCGCCGGCATCCAGCACCGAGGTCAGATGGTCGAAAGGCTTGCGCTACCGACGGGGCGTGCTCAAGCGCTGCAGTTCGAAGCAGTGCAGCCCACCCTCAACCGCCCTGGCCAGATGCACTTTGAAATAGCCAAGGAGGATGTGCGTCGTATGTTACCTAATACCGGCAGTACCTATACCGGGCTGGCCACCGTGGTGTTCGATGCCGAGTTGTAGGCAGCGAGCAGAATTACAAAGGAGTGCATCATGCCCACAGCGCTGGTGGTCGACGACCACCCATTTATCCGTGCCACGGTCTGCCAGTTGCTGCGCCAGCAGCAGGTCGAAGTGGTTGGCCAGGCCGACAACGGCATCGATGCGGTGCGCCTGGTGCGCGAGCTGGCGCCGGATCTGGTGATCCTCGATATCGCCATGCCTGGCCTGGACGGGCTGGAGGTCATCAGCCGCATCCAGGCCTGCAGCCGTCCGAGCAAGGTCGTGGTGCTGACTTCACAGTTGGCCGTGGCCTACTCGTTGCGCTGCCTGCAGGCGGGGGCAGCCGGCTACGTGGCCAAGACCGATGACCTGGATGAACTGGGCAAGGCGGTACGTGCTGCGCTGTCGGGTTTTACCTACTTCCCCGCAGTGGCCTTGAGCTCGGTGCACAAACAGGACCTGCAGGCCACCGAGCCGCAGTGTATCGCCAGCCTGTCCGACCGTGAGCTGATGGTGTTGCAGTACCTGGCCCGCGGCCTGAGCAACAAAGCCATCGGCGAGGCCATGCTGCTGAGCAACAAGACCATCAGCACCTACAAGACGCGCCTGCTGGAAAAGCTCAGGCTCAACTCGCTGATTGACCTGGCGGATTTCGCTCGCCGCAATCAACTGATCTGAATTTCGCCCCGCGTGCCCTTACGTGCCTTGCTCCTGGCGTTGCTCTGTTTCGTGCTGACACTGCCAGCGCTGGCCAGGCCGCAGTTGCACGCGCGGGCCACCCTGGACGGGCCCCGCCACGAGCCCAATGAAGCAGGCATACGCTGGTTGTGGGCGCGCCGCTCGCTGCGTTTGGGCGTGCTGGCCCAGGACAACCCGCCCCTCGACATCCTCGGCACCGGCAGCGCCTATGAAGGCATTACCGCTGATTACGCCGGGCTGCTGGGCGAACAGTTGAACCTGCAGGTGCAGGTGCAGGTTTTCGAAGCGTTCGCCGAGGCGCATGCGGCATTGCGTGCAGGCGAGGTCGACCTGCTCGGCTCGGTCACCAGCCGCCAGGCACTGGACGCGGGGTTGCGGCTGTCACGGCCTTACGCCGAGGATTGCCCCTTGCTGCTGGCGCGTGAGGCGCGTGGCCGTGAACGGGTCGATGACACGCACGGCCTCGACCTGGTGATGGTCCAGGGCTACCGCAGCCTGGAGCAGGTCCGCGACCGCTACCCTCAGGCACGTGTGCAAACCCACCTTTCTCCGTTCGATGCCCTGGCGACGTTGGCACTCGGGCATGCCGACCTGTACCTGGGCAATGCCTTGGCGGCCCGCTACGCGTTGGGCCGCGGCCAACTTGCCGGTGTCGAGGAAGTCGGCCACGCCGGGCTGCCCCGGCAGGGCATCGGTTTTGCCATGCTCAATGGCGATACGCCCTTGCCGGGGCTGGTCGATGCCGCCCTTGGCAACCTCACCGAGCGCCAGCACCAGCGCATTCGCGAACGGTGGAGCCCACTGGGCGCCGCCGCGCAGCGGCCAGTGCCGCTGCAGTTGAGCGAGGCCGAGCAGCGCTGGTTGCTCGACAATCCACGCGTGCAGGTGGCGATGGACGAGCAGCTGTTGCCGCTGAGCTTTCGCGATGGCAAGGGCCAATGGCGGGGCCTGAGCCTGGATGTGCTGCAACTGATCAGCCGGCGCACCGGGCTGCGTTTCGAGGTGCAGGCTGGCGGCACGCTGCAAGGCATGCTCGAACAACTGCGCGAGGGCGAGGTGCAACTGATTGCCGGCCTGCCGCGCAGCCCAGCCCTGGAGCGCCAGGTGTCCTTCAGCCGTGCTTACCTCAGTGCCTCGCGGGTACTGGTGACGCGCGATGCACCGCAGGCTCCTGGCAACCTCGAGCAACTGGCCGGGCGACCGCTGGCCCTGGTGTGGGGCAGTGCCCTGCATGAAATGCTTGGCCAGCATTATCCGCAGGTTGTGCCAATGGCCGTGGCCAGCCCCGTTGAAGCCTTGCGCGCCGTGGCTCGCGGCAAGGCGGCCGCCGCCGTGCTGACCCTCGATGACGCGCGAGCACTGATCGCGCGTGGCTACCCGGGCCAGCTCAAGATCAGCGCCAGCCTGCCGCTGCCGCCCGCGCATTTCGCCCTGGCCAGCGCCCGCGGGGCGGTTGAACTGCAGGGCATACTCGACAAAGCCCTGCTCAGCCTGTCACCGCACGAGATTGACGGCCTGGTACGTCGCTGGCGCAACCCGATGATCGTCGCTGACGGTGTGTGGCAACGTTACCGCGGCCGTATCCTGCTGGGTTTTACCACGGCCCTGCTGTTGCTCGGCCTGGCCTTGCTGTGGATCCGCTACCTGCGGCGCCTGCAGGTGCAATTGCGCCGTGCCAAGCGTGAGGCCGATGCCGCAAACCAGGCCAAGACCCAGTTCCTGACCACCATGAGCCACGAGCTTCGCACGCCCTTGCATGCTGTGCAGGGCATGCTTGAACTGGCACGGCGCAAGGCCGAGCGAGGCGAGTTCGACCACCTGGCACTGGAGGTGGCCGACGAAGCGGCGCGTGGCCTGCTGGAACTGATCGGAGACATCCTGGACATCACCCGTATCGAGTCCGGGCACTTGCAGTTTGCTGCCCAGCGGGTGTGCCTGCGCGAACACGTGGGGCGGGTGCTGCAGTTGTTCGAGCAGCAGGCGCGCAGCAAAGGCCTGGCGTTGCGCCTGGTTACCCAAGGCCAGGTGGATGCCCAGGTCATGCTCGACCCGCTGCGCTTCAAGCAGGTGCTGGCCAACCTGCTGAGCAATGCCATCAAGTTCACCGAACACGGCGAGGTGACGGTGAACCTGTCGGCAACAGCGGTGGACGGTTACCTGGCGGTGGAGCTGACGGTGCGCGATACCGGTGTCGGCATTGCCGCAAGCGAGCTTGCGCACCTGGGGCAACCGTTCCGTCAGGCCAGCAACCAATGCCAGTCACCGCGCTGCAGCGCCGGCCTGGGCCTTGGCATCAGCCGCAGCCTGTGCGAGATGATGGGCGGCAGCCTGCACCTGCACAGCGTGCTGGGGCAGGGCACCGAAGTGAACGTGCGCCTGAGCCTGCCGCAGTTGAGTGCTGCCCAGCAACGGCCGGCGGCCGCTACCGGTGACACTCGTCACCCGCCCCAGCCGCTGCGCCTGCTGGTGGTCGACGACTATCCGGCCAACCGCCTGTTGCTGGTGCAACAGCTCGAATACCTCGGGCATCAGGCGTGCGTTGCCCAGGACGGTACCCAGGCCTTGCGCTTGTGGTTGGGCGAGCACTTCGACGGGGTGATCAGTGACTGCAACATGCCTCGGCTCAACGGCTACGCGCTGGCCCGCGCCATCCGCGAGCACGAGCGGCGCAGCGGCAGGCCCAGGTGCCAGGTGATCGGTTTGACTGCCAGTGCCACACAGGTTGAACGCCGGCGCTGCCGTGCAGCAGGCATGGACGCTTGCCTGTTCAAGCCTCTGGGGCTGGACGGCCTGGTTCGGGCCTTGGCCCGTGCCAGTCCTGCACTGCTGGACATCGAACACATCAGGCGGCTGGTGGCCGGCGACGAGGCTGCACTGCGAGCGTTGTTGGCCGACCTTCGTGCCAGCAACCTGCAGGACCTGCAGCTACTTGCGCAGGTGCCGGCCAATGCTGAGGCGCTGGCCATGCTGGCCCATCGGATAAAGGGAGGCGCCCGGATCGCTCGGGCAAGAGTGATAGTCGACCTGTGCGAGCGGTTGGAGCGCAGATGCCAAGCCAAACCGCCCGCACCGGGCGATATCGAGCAGGATGTGGGGGCGCTGCGCGAGGCCATGCTGCAGCTTGAACAGCAACTGGCCTTGCACGCCCCTGGTTCAAATCATGCCGAGCAACAACAACACCAGCAGAATCACCAGCACCACGCCAATGATGCCGGATGGGCCATAGCCCCAGCTGCGCGAGTGTGGGAAGACCGGTAAGCCACCAATCAACAGCAGGATCAGGATGATGATGAGGATCGTGGTCATGACGGAGTCCTTGCGTGGTTAGGGGTCAAGAGCCTCGTACAGCTGGCCTCTTGTTAATTCGGACCGGCGCCGCTTGGCAAAGATTCCATTTGCCTGGTACTGACCGTTTGGTCATGCCCGCCCATTCACTACCCTGATGAACCCTCTCTGGCGCCAACGCCTTGATTAGACTGGGCTGACCACCCATCAGTACAAGGCCTGCCACCATGCACAAACGCATCATGATCACTGGCGCCGGTTCCGGCCTCGGCCGCGAGATTGCCCTGCGCTGGGCGCGCGAGGGCTGGCGCCTGGCGTTGGCCGACGTCAACGAGCCAGGCCTGCGCGAAACCCTGGAGCTTGTGCGCGGTGCCGGCGGCGAGGGTTTCGTCCAGCGCTGCGACGTGCGCGACTACAGCCAGCTGACCGCCCTGGCCCAGGCCTGCGAAGAGAAGTTCGGCGGTATCGATGTGATCGTCAACAACGCCGGTGTCGCCTCGGGCGGCTTCTTCGCCGAGCTGTCGCTGGAAGACTGGGACTGGCAGATCGCGGTCAACCTGATGGGTGTGGTCAAGGGCTGCAAGGCCTTCCTGCCGCTGCTCGAACGCAGCAAGGGGCGCATCATCAATGTGGCGTCGATGGCGGCCCTGATGCAGGGGCCGGGCATGAGCAACTACAACGTTGCCAAGGCCGGTGTGCTGGCGTTGTCGGAGAGCCTGCTGGTAGAGCTGCGCCAGCTGGAAGTGGCTGTGCACGTGGTGTGCCCGTCGTTCTTCCAGACCAACCTGCTCGACTCTTTCCGCGGCCCGAACCCGGCCATGAAGGCCCAGGTGGGCAAACTGCTGGAGGGCTCGCCGATCAGTGCGTCGGACATTGCCGACTACATCCACCAGCAGGTGGACGCCGGTGAATTCCTGATCCTGCCCCACGAGGCAGGGCGCCAGGCCTGGCAGCTCAAGCAGCAGGCGCCACAGCGGCTGTATGACGAGATGGCAGAGATGGCGGTGAAAATGCGTGGCAAGGCCCAGGCACGCGGATTGTAGTTCCGTCTGTAGGGCGAATTACCTGCCGATGTAGGCTTGTTCTGAATTGCTGCGAAGGCGTTGAGTCACCGAATATCCCCATGCACTCTCCGGTTTTCCCTGTTGCCGGAGGACCGGAACATGTTGGTCATTGGACGCGTAGTCGGCGAAGTCATCAACATTGGTGACGATATTGAGATCAAGGTGGTGGAAACACGCAATGGCATGGTGCGTTTTGGCGTGAGTGCGCCGCGTGAAGTGTCGGTGCACCGGGCGGAGGTGTACAAGCGGATCAAGGCGGGGGAGAAGCGCAAGGGCAATTCGGCTTGAGGTTGACCTCACCGGCCGCTTCGCGGGTTTGCTCCGCGAAGCGGCCGGTACCGGTCAGTCGAGCAGTTCGCGCGGCACATCATGCTTGGCCAACAGCTGGCACTGTTGGCTTTCCGGGTCGAACAGGATGAACGCCTGGCCCTTGGCCAGCGCCTGGCGCACCCGCAGCACACGGGTTTCCAGCGGCGTGTCATCACCATTGTCGGTGCCGTCGCGGGTGACGAAATCCTCGATCAGGCGCGTCAGGGTTTCGGCTTGCAAGTGTTCGTAGGGGATCAGCATGGGCGGCATTCAGCTTGGTAAAAGAATGCGCCCATGCTACGCCAAACCGGGCCGCTACGGCTCACTCCTTGTTCCCCACCAGGCTGTCGACGGCAGGCACCCGGGTATCGCTCTCCATCTGCGCATCGTGCTCCAGCTGGTGGCTGAAGCGCTCCAGCGAGGCATTGGCCGGGTTGGAATCGCTTGCGAACACCGGCGGGCTGAGCAGGTAGCCCGACAACAGGCGGCTGAGCGCGGCCAGGCTGTCGATGTGGGTGCGCTCGTAACCATGGGTGGCATCGCAACCGAACGCCACCAGCGCCGTGCGGATATCGTGCCCGGCGGTGACCGCCGAATGGGCATCGCTGAAGTAATAGCGGAACACGTCACGCCGCACCGGCAGCTCCTGGTCGCCGGCCAGTTTCAGCAAGTGGCGTGACAGGTGGTAGTCATAGGGCCCCGACGAGTCCTGCATGGCCACGCTGACGGCGTGTTCGCTCGACGCCTGGCCGGGTGCCACCGGGGCAATGTCGATGCCGACGAACTCGCTGACGTCCCAGGGCAGGGCAGCGGCAGAGCCTGAACCGGTTTCTTCGGTGATGGTGAACAGCGGGTGGCAGTCGATCATCGGCTGGCGGCCGCTTTCCACGACTGCCTTGAGGGCAGCCAGCAGCGCGGCCACGCCGGCTTTGTCGTCCAGATGGCGGGCACTGATATGGCCGCTGTCGGTGAACTCCGGCAGCGGGTCGAACGCCACGAAGTCGCCAATGGCAATCCCCAACGACTCGCAGTCGGCGCGGGTGGTGCAGTAGGCGTCCAGGCGCACTTCTACGTGCTCCCAGCTGACGGGCATCTGGTCGATGGCGGTATTGAAGGCGTGCCCGCTGGCCATCAGCGGCAGCACGCTGCCGCGGAACACGCCGGTGTCGGTGAATACACTGACCCGGCTGCCCTCGGCGAAACGGCTCGACCAGCAGCCCACCGGGGCCAGGGCCAGGCGGCCGTTGTCCTGCAATTGGCGCACGCTGGCGCCGATGGTGTCCAGGTGGGCCGAGACGGCGCGGTCTGGGGAGCTTTGCCGGCCCTTGAGGGTGGCGCGGATGGTGCCGCGGCGGGTCAGCTCGAAGGGAATGCCCAGTTCGTCCAGGCGTTCGGCGACATAGCGCACGATGGTGTCGGTGAAGCCGGTCGGGCTGGGGATGGCGAGCATCTCCAGCAGGACGCGCTTGAGGTAGTCAAGGTCCGGCTCGGGGTATCGTTCAGACATGGGTACTCCTCGGGTAAAGCTGTGCTCTGGCGGGCCCTATCGCCGGCAAGCCGGTTCCCACATGGACCGTGATGAGCCTTGTAGGAGCCGGCTTGCCGGCGATAGGGCCGTCATGGATTCACGCCAACGCCCGGCTATGCGGGAACAGCAGGTCGACAAAGCGCTCTGCCGTTGGCTGCGGTTCATGGTTGGCCAAGCCGGCGCGCTCATTGGCCTCGATGATCACGTAGTCCGGCTGTTCGGCATCACGCACCATCAGGTCCAGGCCCACCACTGGAATTTCCAGCGCCCGCGCCGCGCGCACGGCCGCGTCGGCCAACACAGGGTGCAGGCGCTCGGTAACATCCTCCAGCGTGCCGCCCGTGTGCAGGTTGGCGGTGCGGCGCACGGCCAGGCGCTGGCCTGCAGGCAATACGCTGGTGTAGTCGAAGCCGGCATCACGCAGGGTGCGCTCGGTCTCGTCGTCCAGCGGAATGCGGCTTTCACCGCCCGTAGCGGCCTGACGGCGGCGGCTCTGGGCCTCGATCAGCTCAAGGATGCTGTGTTTACCGTCGCCGACCACCTGGGCCGGGTGCCGAATCGCCGCCGCAACCACCTCGAAACCGATCACCACGATGCGCAGGTCATGGCCCGGGTGGAAGCTCTCCAGCAGCACACGGCTGTCGAAACGGCGGGCGTGTTCTATGGCTTGGCTGACTTCCTCGTAAGTGGTCAGGTTCACCGCCACCCCTTGGCCCTGCTCGCCATCCACCGGCTTGACCACCACCGCGCCGTGCTCGTCGAGAAACGCCAGGTTGTCGTCCGCATTGCCGGCCAGTTGCTGCACCGGCACCAGCAGGCCGGCGTTGTGCAAGGTTTGCTGGGTCAGGCGCTTGTCCTGGCAGAGGGTCATGCTGACCGCACTGGTCAGGTCGCTCAGCGACTCGCGGCAACGCACCCGACGCCCGCCCAGGCTGAGGGTAAACAGCCCGCCTGCGGCGTCGTCCACCTGCACCTCGATGCCACGGCGGTAGGCCTCATCGACGATGATCCGTGCATACGGGTTCAGCCCCGCTTCAGGGCCGGGGCCAAGAAACAATTGCTGGTTGATGCCGTTCTTGCGTTTGACCGCGAAGGTCGGCAGGTTGCGGAAACCGAGCTTCTCGTACAGCCGCTTGGCCTGGCGGTTGTCGTGCAACACCGACAAGTCCAGGTAGGCCAGGCCGCGGCTCATGAAGTGCTCGACCAGGTGGCGCACCAGCACCTCACCCACGCCAGGGCGGGTGCAATGCGGGTCCACGGCCAGGCACCACAGGCTGCTGCCGTGCTCGGGGTCATCGAACGCCTTGCTGTGGTTCAGGCCCATGACGCTGCCAATCACCGCGCCGCTGTCTTCGTCCTCGGCCAGCCAGTACACCGGCCCGCCCTGGTGGCGCGGCGTCAGCAGCTCGGGCTGCACCGGGAGCATGCCGCGTGCCTGGTACAGGGTGTTGATGGCCTGCCAGTCGCTGGCGCTTTGTGCGCGGCGGATACGGAAACCGCGAAACACCCGTTGCGCCTGGCGGTAGTCGGTGAACCACAGCCGCAGCGTGTCGGACGGGTCGAGGAACAGCTGCTGCGGTGCCTGCGCCAGCAGCTGTTGCGGGGCCGCCACATACAATGCGATGTCACGCTCGCCGGGACGTTCCTGCTGCAGCGCCTCGGCCAGGCTGGCCGGGTCCGGGTAGGTGTGGCCTATCAGCAGCCGGCCCCAGCCGCAGTGCAGCGCACGCGGCTGGCTGTGGGGCTCGCTGCCATCGCCGGCCAGGCGCGCCTGCAGGCGCTCGTAGGACGGCGCCTGGCCACGCAGCAGGCGCTGACCGTAGGCGGTTTCATGGGCTTTCATCGGTCAGATTCCTTGTTCGCTGAGCCACAGGTTCAGCGCCGCCAGCTGCCACAGCTTGGAGCCGCGCAGCGGGGTAAGCTGGCCATGCGGGTTGCTCAGCAGGCGGTCTACCATGGCCGGGTTGAACAGCCCGCGGTCCTGGCTGGGGTCGGTGAGCAGTTCGCGTACCCAGTCCAGGGTGGCGCCTTGCAGGTGCTTGAGGCCGGGTACCGGGAAGTAGCCTTTCTTGCGGTCGATCACCTCATGGGGGATCACCCGGCGTGCGGCTTGCTTGAGCACTTGCTTGCCGCCATCGGGCAATTTGAAGCGCGCCGGGATGCGTGCCGACAGCTCGACCAGGCGGTAGTCCAGGAACGGTGTACGGGCCTCCAGGCCCCAGGCCATGGTCATGTTGTCGACCCGTTTGACCGGGTCGTCGACCAGCATCACCGTGCTGTCCAGGCGCAGCGCCTTGTCTACTGCCTCGGCCGCGCCCGGGCGGGCGAAGTGTTCGCGCACGAAGTCGCCGGCCACGTCGGTTTCCAGCAGCCACGGCGCTTGCACGGTGTCGCGGTACTCGGCATGGCTGCGGTCGAAGAACGCATCGCGGTAGGCGCCACAGGCATCCTTGGCGCCGTCCACCTGCGGGTACCAGTGGTAGCCGGCGAACAGCTCGTCGGCACCCTGGCCGCTCTGCACGCCCTTGCAGTGCTTGGCCACTTCGCGTGACAGCAGGTAGAAGGCGATGCAGTCGTGGCTGACCATCGGTTCGCTCATGGCGCGGAACGCGGCCGGCAATTGCTCGATGATTTCGCTTTCGGCGATGCGCAGCTTGTGGTGGCGGGTGCCGTAGTGCTTGGCGATCAGGTCGGAGTACTGGAACTCGTCACCGCGCTCGCCGCCGGCATCCTCGAAGCCGATGGAGAAGGTCGACAGGTCGTCAACGCCCACTTCGCGCAGCAAGCCGACCAACAGGCTGGAGTCGACGCCGCCGGACAGCAGTACGCCTACGTCCACGGCGGCGCGCTGGCGGATGCCGACGGCATCACGGGTGGCATCGAGCACACGGGTGGTCCAGCCTTCCAGGTCGAGGTCGCGCTCGTCCGGGTTGGGGCCGTAATGCAGCTGCCACCAGGTCTGGCGTTCGACTTCACCGTGGCGGTCGACGCGCATCCAGGTGCCGGGTTCGAGCTTTTGCACATTGGCCAGCAAGGTGCGTGGCGCCGGCACCACGGCGTGGAAGTTGAGGTAGTGGTTGAGCGCTACCGGGTCGATCATCGGGTCGATGTCGCCACCTTTGAGCAGCGCTGGCAGGGTCGAGGCAAAGCGCAGGCGCTCGCCGTTGCGCGACAGGTACAAAGGCTTGACGCCCAGGCGGTCGCGGGCCAGGAACAGGCGCTGGTTGTCGCGCTCCCAGATGGCCAGGGCGAACATGCCGTTGAGCTTGGGCAGCAAGGCCG
This sequence comes from Pseudomonas sp. M2, assembly GCF_015751845.1. Lineage (NCBI taxonomy): Bacteria > Pseudomonadati > Pseudomonadota > Gammaproteobacteria > Pseudomonadales > Pseudomonadaceae > Pseudomonas > Pseudomonas sp. M2. The sequence goes on along the minus strand of NZ_JADOUD010000001.1, from coordinate 998,800 downwards.
CGCCCCAGGCGTGGTAGCCCTTGAGCAGCACCTCGGTGTCGCCGTCGGACCAGAAGGTGTAGCCCAGGTCTTGCAGCTCCTGGCGCAGTTCGGGGAAGTTGTAGATGGCACCGTTGAAGGCCAAAGACAGGCCCAGGGTGTTGTCGACCATGGGCTGAGCCGAGCCGTCGGACAGGTCCATGATTTTCAGCCGGCGATGGCCCAGGGCAATCGGGCCCAGGCTATGGAAGCCCCAGGCGTCGGGGCCACGAGGCGCCAGGTGATGGGTCATGCGCTCTACTGCGGCGAGGTCCGCCGGGCGAGGGGCTTGGTCGATGGGGGTGAAACGCAACTCTCCTGCTAATCCGCACATAGGTCCTTACCGGTTTTTCCGTTGGGGAATCAGCGCCCCGGATTAGGGCGCCTGTAAGGAACTGACCTGGGGGATTTGCGAGAGTTTTAGATCGATCTGTTATAAGCAGCGCTTTGTAATGCGGCCAATCGCCGGCTTGCCGGCGATTGGGCTGCACAGCAGCCCCTTCATTTACCCCGAATCAACTTGCGCAAGCCAAACCGGTTCGGATGGCATGCTTCAGCCACCGCCCGCGGCAGCGGCAATGGCTCGCCACTGACCCAGGCCGCAATCAGCTCGCCCGAAAGCGGCGCCGTGATCAGCCCCCGCGACCCATGCCCGCTGTTCACATACAGCCCCTCCAGCCAGGGGCAGGGCACCTCGGGCACCTGCCGCGCGTCCTTGGCCAGGACGGCATAGGCTTCGGCGAAGGCTGCAGGGTCGGCAACCGGCCCCACGATCGGCAAGTAATCCGGGCTGGTGCAGCGAAATGCTGCGCGCCCCTGCAACTGCTCAGGGGCAAGCGCTGGGACACCCAGGCGCCGGGCCAGGTCGCTGGAGATTTCATCCAGCATGGCCAGGTTGCCCTGGTGCTCGGCCACGGTCGGCGCCAGGTCCTCGCTATGGAAGTCGAAGCTGGCCCCCAGCGTGTGCTCCTCACCCCTGGGCGGTGCCACATAGCCCTCGGCGCAGACTACGGTAGCCAGCGCCCGGCTGGCGTCGGTCACCGGCAGGCGGGTGATCTGCCCGCGGATGCGCTTGAGCGGCAACTGCGTACAGGGCCCGAAACGCTTCACGTCAGCCGCCCCGGCCAGCACCACCACTGGCGCGCTGGCCAGCAGCCGGTCGCCGGCCCAGGCTTGCCACAGGCCATCGGCCTTGCGCAGTGCTAGCACATCGTGATGGGCCAGCAGGCGAATGTTACGGTGCTGCAGTTGAGCGTTGCACAGTGCCGGTGGGTGCACCCAGCCGCCTTCGGGGTAGAACAACCCGCCGGCAGGCAGCGCGACCCCGGCAATCGCTTCGGCTTCACTGCGCTGCACGGCACGCAGCAAGCTGCCCTCGAAGGCGTCGGCGAGCTTGCCCTGGCGTTCGGCTTCCTTGCTGTCGAAGGCCAGTTGCAACACCCCGCACGCATCCCAGTCCTGGCCGCGCTGCAGTAGTTCAAGCTGGCGCCGTGTATAGCCGAAGCCGGCCAGGATCATCTGCGACAAAGCCGTGCCGTGCGCGGACAGCTTGAGGTACAGCACGCCCTGGGGGTTGCCGGAGGCTTCGCGGGCCGCTGCGTCGTGACGCTCCAGTACCGTTACCTGCCAGCCGCGTGCGGCCAGGCTGGCAGCGCTGGCGCTGCCAGCGAGCCCTGCGCCGATCACCAGGGCCTCGCGCGGGCCTTCTGGGGCAGTTGGCCGGGCGTACCAGGGCGCCGACATGGGCGCGTTGGGCGTGCCGGTGTACTCACCGCTCATCACCTCCCACTTCTTGCCGATGCCAGGCACCTTCTTCATGGTGAAGCCGGCCTCGATCAAGCTGCGGCGAACCCAGCCGGTGGTGGTGAAGGTGCCCAGTGCGGTGCCGGCATGGGACAACCTGGCCAGTTGCGTGAACAGCTCGGGTGTCCACATGTCGGGGTTCTTGGCCGGGGCAAAACCGTCGAGGAACCACACGTCGATGCGTGCGTCCAGCTGCGGCAGTTGCTCGAGCACATCGCCGATCAGCAGGGTGAGGGTGATTCGGCCCTGGTCGAAGGTGAACTGCTGGAAGCCCTGGTGCACCGCGACGTACTGGCGCAAAAAGGGTTCGGTGAACGCCGCCAGCTCCGGCCACAGGCGCATCGCCCGGGCCATGTCGGCATGGCCCAGGGGGTACTTCTCGACGCTGACGAAATGCAGGCGCGCGTCGGCGTGGGCTGTTTCGGCGAACAGCTGCCAGGCGCAGAAAAAATTCATGCCGGTGCCAAAGCCGGTTTCGCCGATCACCAGGCAGGCGTGGGGCGCCAGGTTGGCGAAGCGCTGGCGCAGGCGGGTTTGTTCGAGGAACACATGCTGGGTTTCGGCAATGCCCTCGTTGATGGCGAAGTACACATCGCCGTATTGCCGCGAATGGGGGCGGCCCTGGTCGTCCCAGTCGATCTGGGCATGCTGAAGGAGGGTGGATGCGGGCATGGCTGGTTTCGCTGGAGGTGGGGAGCTGCAAGCGGCAAGCTGCAAGCTGGAAGAAAAAGCAGATGGTGGCACGGCCCGCGTTTTCTTGCAGCTTGAAGCGTGCCGCTTGCCGCCAGGATTCCGCTAATCTTGCTTATCCATTGAAGGAGCCAGTGCATGTTCGAATCCGCCGAAATTGGCCACAGCATCGACGACGATACCTTTGAGGCAGAAGTGCCCGCGCTGCGCGAGGCTTTGCTCGAAGCCCAGTACGAACTCAAGCAGCAGGCGCGCTTCCCGGTGATCGTGCTGATCAATGGCATCGAAGGCGCCGGCAAGGGCGAGACGGTCAAGCTGCTCAACGAGTGGATGGACCCGCGCATGATCGACGTGCTCACCTTCGACCAGCAGACCGACGAAGAGCTGGCCCGGCCCCCCGCCTGGCGCTACTGGCGGGCGCTGCCGCCAAAGGGGCGCATGGGCGTGTTTTTCGGCAACTGGTACAGCCAGATGCTGCAGGGCAGGGTGCATGGGCAGTTCAAGGATGCGGTGCTCGACCAGGCCATCACCGGTGCCGAACGCCTGGAGCAGATGCTTTGCGACGAAGGTGCGCTGATCATCAAGTTCTGGTTCCACCTGTCCAAGAAACAGATGAAAGCGCGGCTCAAGTCGCTCAAGGACGACCCCTTGCACAGCTGGCGCATCAGCCCGCTGGACTGGCAACAGTCGCAGACCTACGACCGTTTCGTGCGTTTTGGCGAGCGGGTGTTGCGCCGTACCAGCCGTGACTATGCACCGTGGCATGTAGTTGAAGGGGTCGACCCCAACTACCGCAGCCTGGCCGTTGGGCGCATCTTGCTGGAAAGCCTGCAGGCCGCACTGGCCGTCAACCCCAAAGGCAAGCACCAGGGCAACATTGCGCCGCTGGGGCGCAGCATCGATCAGCGCAGCCTGGTCGGCGCCCTGGACATGACCCTGCACCTGGACAAGCAGGACTACCAGGAGCAACTGGTGACCGAGCAGGCTCGCCTGGCCGGCCTGTTGCGCCACAAGCACATGCGCCGGCACTCGCTGGTGGCCGTGTTCGAGGGTAATGATGCTGCAGGCAAGGGCGGGGCGATTCGCCGTGTGGCTGCAGCGCTGGACCCGCGCCAGTACCGTATCGTGCCGATCGCCGCCCCTAGCGAAGATGAGCGTGCGCAGCCGTACCTGTGGCGGTTTTGGCGGCACATTCCGGCACGCGGCAAGTTCACCATCTTCGACCGCTCCTGGTACGGCCGGGTGCTGGTGGAGCGCATCGAAGGCTTCTGCACCCCGGCCGACTGGATGCGTGCCTACGGCGAGATCAATGATTTCGAGGAACAGTTGGTGAACGCCGGCGCGGTAGTGGTCAAGTTCTGGCTGGCGATCGACCAGCAAACCCAGCTGGAGCGTTTTGAAGAGCGCGAGCAGATCCCGTTCAAGCGCTACAAGATCACCGAGGACGACTGGCGCAACCGCGACAAGTGGGACCTGTATGTGGATGCAGTGGGGGACATGGTCGACCGCACCAGCACCGAGATCGCGCCATGGACCTTGGTCGAGGCCAATGACAAGCGTTGGGCGCGGGTGAAGGTGTTGCGCACCATCAATGAAGCCCTGGAAGCGGCGTTTGCCAAACACAAGAAATAGTCAGCCGCCATGCCGCAGGGGAATGACCTGATGAATTCTTTTCCCGCCTTTTTTCCCCGTTGGCAGGTAGCAAGCCTTTAGAATCGAGGCACCCTACAACGGGCTCGACCGAGGATTTTATGCACATCACATCCGGACGCCGGAGCTATGGACTGGCCCTGGCGCTTCTGACCGCACTGCTGTGGGGCATCCTGCCAATCAAACTCAAGCAGGTGTTGCAGGTGGTCGACCCGGTGACCGTCACCTGGTTCCGCCTGCTGGTGTCCGGCGGCCTGCTGTTCGCCTGGCTGGCAGCCAAGCGCCGCTTGCCTTCGTTCGGCAAGCTCGGCGCCAAAGGCAAAGGCCTGGTGGCTGTGGCCGTGTGCGGCCTGATGGGCAATTACGTGCTGTACCTGATCGGCCTGAACCTGCTGAGCCCCGGTACTGCGCAATTGGTGGTGCAGATCGGCCCGGTGCTGCTGCTGGTGGCCAGCGTGTTCGTGTTCAAGGAGCGCTTCAGCCTGGGCCAAGGCCTGGGGTTGCTGGTGCTGCTTGCCGGCTTCGGCCTGTTCTTCAACCAGCGCCTTGAAGAGCTGCTGACCTCGCTGGGCACCTACACCACGGGCGTGCTGACCATCCTGCTGGCCACCAGTATCTGGGTGTTCTATGCCCTGAGCCAGAAGCAGTTGCTGACGGTGTGGCATTCGCAGCAGGTGATGATGGTGATCTACCTGAGCTGCGCCGCGCTGCTGACACCCTGGGTGCACCCGCTGGAGGCGTTGCAGTTGACGCCCCTGCAAGGCTGGCTGCTGCTGGCCTGCTGCCTGAACACGCTGGTGGCCTATGGTGCTTTTGCCGAGGCACTGGCGCACTGGGAGGCATCGCGGGTGAGTGCCACGCTGGCGCTGACGCCACTGGTGACCTTTGTGGCGGTGGCAGTGGCGGCCTGGATGTGGCCTGCGTATGTGCAGGCCGAAGACATCAATGCCCTGGGCTATGTAGGCGCGGTGACCGTGGTGCTGGGGTCGACCCTGGTGGCCTTGGGGCCATCGCTGGTGGCCGGGTGGCGGGCGAGGAGGGCGCGCCTGGCTCAGGTTGGTTGAGAGCCTGTTCCGGCCCTATCGCCGGCAAGCCGGCTCCCACAGGGATCGCGCCAGCTTTTAGAAGTTGAGCAAGACACTCCCTCAGGTCCCCACCAAGCCTGAAGACTGTGGGGTACCGGTGGGAGCCGGCTTGCCGGCGATGGGGCCGCAGCAGCCTACCGATCAATCAGCCCTTGCCACCCGGTGCCAGCATGTTCTCCGGCCGCACCCACTCATCGAACTGCTCATTGGTCAGGTACTTCAATTCCAGCGCCGCCTCGCGCAGGGTCTTGCCCTCGCTGTAGGCCTTCTTGGCAATCTCCGCCGCTTTGTCATAGCCGATATGCGGGTTGAGCGCGGTCACCAGCATCAGCCCGCGCTCCAGGTGCGCCGCCATCTGTTCGGTATCCGGCTCTATCCCGGCCACGCAGTGCTGCTGGAAGTTGCGGCAGCCATCAGCCAGCAGCGTGATCGACTGCAGCAGGTTATGAATGATCACCGGTTTGAACACGTTCAACTGCAGGTGCCCCTGGCTGGCGGCAAAACCGATGGCCGCGTCATTGCCCAATACCTGGCAGGCCAGCATCGACAGCGCTTCGCACTGGGTCGGGTTGACCTTGCCTGGCATGATCGAGCTGCCCGGCTCGTTGGCCGGCAGGCGCACCTCGGCCAACCCGGCGCGGGGCCCGGAGCCGAGCAGGCGCAAGTCATTGGCGATTTTCATCAAGGCCACCGCCAAGGTCTTCAGCGCCCCCGCCAGGCTGGTCAGCGGCTCGTGGCCGGCCAGGGCGGCAAACTTGTTCGGCGCGGTGACGAACGGCAGGCCGGAGAGGGCGGCCAGTTCCGCAGCAATGGCTTCGGCGAAACCCTGCGGGGCATTGAGCCCGGTGCCCACGGCAGTGCCGCCCTGGGCCAGTTCGCACACCGCCGGCAAGGTGGCGCGGATGGCGCGCTGGGCGTAGTCGAGCTGGGCCACGAAGGCCGACACCTCCTGGCCGAAGGTGATGGGCGTGGCGTCCATCATGTGCGTGCGGCCAGTCTTGACCAGTTTATGGTGGCGCGCCGACAGCTCGGCCAGCCCCGAAGACAGTTCGGCGATCGCCGGTAGCAGTTGCTCGTGCACCGCCTGTGCTGCGGCAATGTGCATGGCGGTGGGGAAGCAGTCGTTGGAGCTTTGCGAGCGGTTGACATGGTCGTTGGGGTGCACCGGCGCCTTGCCGCCGCGGCCTTTGCCGGCCAGCTCGTTGGCCCGCCCGGCAATCACCTCGTTGACGTTCATGTTGCTCTGCGTGCCGCTGCCGGTCTGCCACACCACCAGCGGGAACTGGTCGTCGTGCTCGCCGTCGAGCACTTCGTCGGCAGCCTGCTCGATCAAGCGGGCGATGTCGGCTGGCAGGTCGCCATTGCGGTCGTTGACCCGTGCTGCGGCTTTTTTGATCAGCGCCAGGGCGTGCAGCACCGGGAGCGGCATGCGTTCCTTGCCAATGGCAAAGTTGATGAGCGAGCGTTGGGTCTGCGCGCCCCAGTAGGCGTGCTCCGGAACTTCGACCGGGCCCAGGCTGTCTGTTTCGATACGGCTCATGCTGCGTTCACTCCCTTGTCAGTCAGAATCAGCAGTTTAGGCCCCCATGCGATCGAGCGGTTCAATCGCTCGTCGTGCCACTTGAGCGCTGCACCCTGGCGGGAGCAGAATGCTCATCTCTGAGGTACCGCCTCCCCCTCCTTGAAGGATATGCAATGACCCGTCTCCGTGCCCTCTGTGCTGCCGTCGCCCTGGCCTGTGCCAGCGGCCAGGTACTCGCTGCCACCGCCAGCCACAACGCTGCCGCCGAGAAATTCCTGACCTTGGCCAACGCTGACAAGCTGGGCACCCCGGTGTACATGCAGGTCCAGCAGATGTTCGCCCAGCGCTTCGCCCAGACCAAGGCCCCGGCCACCAAGCAGTCGGTGCTGGAAAGCTACCAGGCCAAGGCCAACGCCGCGCTGGACAGCGCCATCGGCTGGAACAAGCTCAAGCCGAAGATGGTTGACCTGTACACCCAGACCTTCACCGAGCAGGAGCTCAAGGACCTGGTGAAGTTCTACCAGTCGCCGCTGGGCAAGAAAGTCCTCAGCCAGATGCCCAAGGTCACCCAGCAGTCGGCCCAGCTGACCCAGCAAAGCCTGGAGCCGGCAGTGCCGGTGGTCAACAAGCTGCTCGAAGACATGACCAAAGAGCTTGACCCCAATGCCGGCAAGGCCGCCCCGGCCAAGAAGTGAGTAATACCCGATGACCATGCAGCAACGCATCGAGCAGCAGCTGGCCGCCCTGGCGCCGCAGCACCTTGAAGTGCTCAACGAAAGCCACATGCACAGCCGTGGCCAGGAAACCCACTACAAGGCGGTGATCGTCAGCGAGCAGTTTGCCGGGCTCAACAGCGTCAAGCGCCACCAGAAGGTGTACGCCACCATGGGTGAACTGATGGGCCAGATCCATGCGCTGGCCATCCACACCTATACCAGCGAGGAGTGGGCGAAGGTGGGTGTTGCACCTGCGTCGCCGGTGTGTGCAGGTGGCGGCAAGCACTGAATCCTTTTTGGCGTTCTGGTACAATTTGCTACATCCGGGGGGCCGCTTTGCGGCCCTTTCGCGACACAAGGCCGCTCCTACAGGGGTTATGTATTCACCTGTAGGGCGGCCTTGTGTCGCGAAAGGGGCGCAGAGCGCCCCCCAGCTTTTTGTCAAACCCGGTCCGCCCCTTACGAGGGCAACCACCTGGAGATTCAACGCAATGACCCAACCGATCGTCGTGGCGGCGCTGTACAAGTTCGTCACCCTTGAAGACTACGTAGAGCTGCGCGAGCCCCTGCTCAAGGCCATGCTCGACAATGGCGTCAAAGGCACCCTGCTGCTGGCCAACGAGGGCATCAACGGCACCGTTTCGGCCACCCGCGAAGGCATCGATGGCCTGCTCGCCTGGCTGCGCAGCGACCCGCGCCTGGTCGATGTCGACCACAAGGAATCGTACTGCGACGAGCAGCCGTTCTACCGCACCAAGGTCAAGCTCAAGAAAGAGATCGTCACCCTCGGCGTGCCGGGCGTGGACCCGAACAATGCCGTTGGTACCTACGTCGATCCCAAAGACTGGAATGCCCTGATCAGCGACCCGGAAGTACTGCTGATCGACACCCGCAACGACTACGAAGTGGCCATCGGCACCTTCAAGGGCGCAATCGACCCCAAGACCGAGACCTTCCGCGAGTTCCCCGAGTACATCAAGGCCAACTTCGACCCCAGCAAGCACAAGAAGGTCGCCATGTTCTGCACCGGCGGCATCCGCTGTGAAAAAGCCTCCAGCTACATGCTCGGTGAAGGCTTCGAGGCGGTCTATCATCTTAAGGGCGGCATCCTGAAATACTTCGAGGAAGTACCCCAGGAAGAAAGCCTGTGGGACGGCGACTGCTTTGTCTTCGACAACCGCGTCACGGTGCGCCATGACCTGACCGAAGGCGAGTACGACCAGTGCCATGCCTGCCGCCACCCGGTCAACGCCCAGGACCGCGCGTCCGAGCACTATTCGCCAGGCGTGAGCTGCCCGCACTGCTGGGACAGCCTGAGCGAAAAGACCCGGCGCAGCGCCATCGACCGGCAGAAGCAGATCGAGCTGGCCAAGGCCCGCAACCTGCCGCACCCGATCGGTTACAACTACAAAGCCGAGGCCTGATTGCATGACTGCCCGCCTGCTCTATGTGATGGACCCGATGTGCTCCTGGTGCTGGGGTTTTGCACCGGTGGCCCAGGCCCTTATCGCCCAGGCGCGTGAAGCGGGCGTGGCCACCCGGGTGGTGCCGGGTGGGTTGCGCCGCGGTGCCAGCCCGCTGGACGCCTCGACCCGCAAGTACATCCTCGAGCATTGGCAGGCGGTGGCCGAGGCCACCGGGCAGCCGTTCGCGTTCGAAGGTGCCATGCCCGATGGCTTCGTCTACGACACCGAGCCTGCCTGCCGCGCCCTGGTGGCCGCCCGCGAACTGGACGCCGAGCGCGTCTGGCCGCTGCTGGCACTGATCCAGCGTGGGTTCTACCAGCAGGGCCTGGACGTCACCACCGCGCCGCAGCTGGTCGAGCTGGCCGAGCAGGCCGGGTTCGATCGGGCAACCTTCGCCGATGCCCTGCTGCGTGCCGACGTGCGCGCTGCCACTGCAGCCGATTTCAGCTGGGTACAGGACCTGGGGATTGCCGGTTTTCCAACGCTGCTGGCTGAGCGCAACGGCCAGCTCGCCCTGTTGACCAACGGCTACCAGCCGCTGCAAAGCCTGCAGCCCTTGCTTGGCCGCTGGCTACAGCAGGCCGCTTGTGCTTGACCTGCCAGGCTCGCCCGACCCGGTGCCAGGGAAGCCCGCTGCTGTGCCTGACCGGCTGAGCTGGGCGCAAATCCGCCGCTTGGCACTGCACCACAAGAAACACCTCTGGGCCGCCAACCTGGTGGCCGTGCTGGCGGCCTGCTGCAGCGTGCCTATTCCGTTGCTGCTGCCCCTGCTGGTCGACGAAGTACTGCTGGGCCACGGCGATGGCGCGCTGAAGTTCATGAACCACCTGCTGCCCAGCGGTTGGCAGGTGGCGGCCGGTTATATCGGCCTGATGCTGGTCGTTACCCTGTGCCTGCGCGTGGCCGCGTTGGGCTTCAACGTGGTGCAGGCCAAGCTGTTCGCCGGCCTTGCCAAAGACATCGTCTATCGCCTGCGCATCCGCCTGATCGAGCGGCTCAAGCGTATCTCGCTCAAGGAGTACGAAAGCCTGGGCAGCGGCACCGTGACCACGCACCTGGTCACCGACCTGGAGACCCTCGACAAGTTCGTCGGCGAAACCCTGAGCCGCTTCCTGGTGGCCATGCTGACCCTGACCGGCACGGCGGCGATCCTGATCTGGATGCACTGGCAGCTGGCCTTGCTGATCCTGTTGTTCAACCCGCTGGTGATCTACTTCACCGTGCAGTTGGGCAAGCGCGTCAAACACCTTAAAAAGCTCGAAAACGACAGCACCTCGCGGTTCACCCAGGCGCTGGCCGAAACCCTGGATGCCATCCAGGAAATCCGCGCCAGCAATCGCCAGGGCTACTTCCTCGGCCGCCTGGGCCTGCGTGCCCGCGAAGTGCGCGATTACGCCGTGGATTCGCAATGGAAAAGCGATGCCAGTGGCCGTGCCAGTGGCCTGCTGTTCCAGTTCGGTATCGATATTTTCCGTGCTGCGGCCATGCTCACGGTGCTGTTCTCCGACCTGTCGATCGGGCAGATGCTGGCCGTGTTCAGCTACCTGTGGTTCATGATCGGCCCGGTCGAGCAGTTGCTCAACCTGCAATATGCCTACTATGCCGCAGGCGGCGCCCTGAGCCGGCTCAACGAGTTGCTGGCGCGTGATGACGAGCCGCAATACCCGGCTGCCCGCGACCCGTTCGCCGGCCGTGAAACGGTTGGCATCGAAGTGCGCGACCTGCGCTTCGCCTATGCCGACGAGCCGGTGCTCGAGCACCTGGACCTGTCCATTGCCCCGGGCGAAAAGGTCGCCATCGTCGGCGCCAGTGGCGGCGGCAAAAGTACCCTGGTGCAATTGCTGCTGGGCCTGTACAGCGCCCAGGCCGGGACTATCCGTTTTGGCGGTGCCAGCCTGCAGGAAATCGGCCTGGAGACCTTGCGTGAAAATGTGGCGGTGGTGCTGCAGCACCCGTCACTGTTCAACGACACGGTACGCGCCAACCTGACCATGGGCCGCGACTGCACGGACGAGGCCTGCTGGCAGGCGCTGCGCATCGCCCAACTGGACGCCACCATTGGCGCCTTGCCGCAAGGGCTGGACAGCGTGGTCGGCCGCTCTGGTGTGCGCCTGTCCGGCGGCCAGCGCCAGCGCCTGGCGATTGCCCGCATGGTCCTGGCCGAGCCGAAGGTGGTAATCCTCGACGAGGCCACCTCGGCGCTGGACGCCGCCACCGAGTACAACCTGCACCAGGCCCTGGCGCGCTTTCTCAGTGGCCGTACCACGCTGATCATCGCCCACCGCCTTTCGGCGGTGAAGCAGGCCGACCGTGTGCTGGTGTTCGACGGCGGGCACGTGGCCGAGGATGGCGGCCACCAGCAGTTGATCGCCGAGGGCGGCTTGTATGCCAAGCTGTACGGGCATCTGCAGCAGACCTGACCCAAGCGGCAAGCTTGCAGCTTGGCACTCAAAATTCCCTCCACACAGATGGCAAATGGCCTACGCTGAGCTTGTCTGGTTGGTTCGAGCCTTATCTGCTCTGTGACAGGGACTTCATGAAGGGACATCGCACACTAGAGGCGCCAAGGCTGCTGGGTATCATCTGGCCCTTCATCGCCGTTGTAGTCTTCCAGGTCCTGTTGGGCAGCTTCAGCCTGTACGCGCTGTCGGCTGTGCGTGCCTATGTCGCTGGCGAAAGCCTGTGGTCCAAGGCACAGAAAGACGCCATCTATTACCTGAACCTGTATGCCGATACTGGCGATGAACGCACCTACCAGCGCTATCGTCAGGTCATCACTGTGCCCCACGGTGATCGGCAGATGCGTGAGGTGCTCGACCTGCCTGATCCAGACCTTGATGTCGCGCGCCAGGCCGTTTTGCAAGGTGGCAATCACCCCGACGACGTCGACCGTATCATCTGGTTCTACCGCAATTTCAGCCAGATCAGCTATGTGCAGGCGGCGATCGCCTACTGGAATGTCGGTGACGATTACCTCAAGCAACTGGATGTGCTGGCCAACGAGATGCGCGAGGGTTTTGCCAGCGGCCAGGCCGGCCCGCGCCAGGTCAGCCAATGGCGCGCCCGCATCGTCGCCATCAACGAAGGCGTGACCCCGGCAGCCAAAGCCTTCAGCGATGCCCTGGGCGAGGGCTCGCGCATGCTGTTGCGCGTGCTGTTGGTCACCAACCTGCTCACCGCGCTGTTCCTCATCACCTTTGCCTGGCGCCGTTCGAGCAAGCTGCTGGCCCAGCGCCAGGCCTTCGCCAGCGCCCTGCAGGAAGAAAAGGAACGCGCGCAGATTACCCTGCAGGCGATCGGCGATGCTGTGATCACCACCGATGTCGATGGCAGCATCGGCTACATGAACCCGGCGGCCGAGCAACTCACCCATTGGCAGGCAGGCCAGGCCGTGGGCCTGCCGTTGACAGCACTGTTCAGCCTGGTGGACGAGCAGGCCCAGAACGACAGCAGCACCTTGCTCGAACAGGTGCTCAGCGGCAGCCTCAAAGGGGGTGCCGAACATGCACGGTTGATCCAGCGCCTGGATGGCAGCACGGTTTCGATCAACCTGGTGGGTTCGCCCATCATCAACAACGGGCAGGTGGCGGGCATCGTCCTGGTGCTGCATGACATGACCCAGGAGCGCCAATACATCGCCAACCTGTCCTGGCAGGCTACCCATGACGCCCTGACCGGCCTGGCCAACCGCCGTGAATTCGAGTACCGCCTGGAGCAGGCACTGAACGACCTGGTGCGCCAGGGTGGGCGGCATTCGCTGATGTTCCTTGACCTCGACCAGTTCAAGCTGGTCAACGATACCTGTGGGCATGCCACCGGTGATGAATTGCTGCGGCACATCTGCGCCGTGCTGCAATCGGTGCTGCGCGAAGGCGACACCCTGGCCCGGCTGGGGGGCGATGAGTTTGGCGTGCTGCTGGAAAACTGCCCGGGCGAACAGGCCGAGCGCATTGCCGAAAGCCTGCGCCAGGCGGTGCAAAGCCTGCACTTCGTATGGAAAGGCAGGCCGTTCGTCACCACCGTGAGTATCGGCCTGGTGCACATGGCGCAAGCCCCGGCCACGCTGGAAGCCTCCCTGCGGGCAGCCGACATGGCGTGCTACATGGCCAAGGAGAAGGGCCGCAACCGCATCCAGGTCTACCATGCCGATGACAGTGAACTGTCGATGCGGTTTGGTGAAATGGCCTGGATACAGCGCCTGCACGTCGCTCTGGAGGAGAACCGCTTCTGCCTGTATGCCCAGGAAATCGCCGCACTCACCGCGCTTGAAGGGCCAGGGCATGTCGAGATTCTGTTGCGCCTGCAAGACGAAAGCGGCCGCACCATCCTGCCTGACAGCTTCATCCCGGCGGCCGAGCGCTATGGCCTGATGACCGCGATCGACCGCTGGGTGGTGCGCAATGTGTTCCAGGTCATTCGCCAGTGCCTGGATGAGGGGCGCGAGGGCCCGCTGTCGATGTGTGCCATCAACCTGTCGGGGTCGAGTATCGGTGACGACAAGTTCCTGGAGTACCTGCGGCGCCTGTTCGTCGAATATTCGATTCCGCCACGGCTGATCTGCTTCGAGATCACCGAGACCAGTGCCATTGCCAACCTCGGCAGTGCCATCCGGTTCATCAATGAATTGAAAGGGCTGGGTTGCAAGTTCTCGCTGGATGACTTTTGTGCCGGAATGTCGTCATTCGCTTATTTGAAACATTTACCTGTCGACTTCTTGAAGATCGACGGAAGTTTTGTCAAAGATATGCTGGATGATCCGGTCAACCGGGCCATGGTCGAAGTCATCAATCACATCGGCCACGTCATGGGTAAACGGACCATTGCCGAGTTCGTTGAAACTCCGTTGATCGAGCAGGCCTTGCAAGAGATCGGCGTGGACTACGCCCAGGGCTATCTGATCGAACGACCGCAGGTATTCACTTGCGACAGTCTGCAGCGCCAACGGATTGCTGCACGGCCCCTGCTGCATCGGGCGCCTGGAACCTTTCGCTGAAGTAGCGTTGGTAAATCACAGGGATCAAGGAGCTGAAAAGTGATTGATGCATTCGTCCGTATCGGGCCTTTGATGGACCCGGCCAGTTACCCCCAATGGGCCCAGCAACTGATCGAAGATTGCCGCCCGGGCAAGCGTCGGGTGGTGGAGCATGAGTTCTACCAGCGCCTGCGCGATGGCCAGTTGCGCCAAGCCACCATACGCCAGTACCTGATCGGTGGCTGGCCGGTGGTCGAGCAGTTTTCGTTGTACATGGCCCACAACCTGACCAAGACCCGCTATGCCCGCCATCCGGGCGAAGACATGGCGCGGCGCTGGCTGATGCGCAATATCCGCGTGGAGCTCCACCATGCCGATTACTGGGTGCACTGGTGCCATGCCCATGGCATTCACCTGCACGAGCTGCAGTCCCAGGAAGTGCCCGCCGAGCTCAATGGCCTCAATGACTGGTGCTGGCGAGTGTGTACCACCGAGTCGCTGGCCATTGCCATGGCGGCTACCAACTATGCCATTGAAGGGGCGACGGGGGAGTGGTCGGCGGTGGTCTGTGCTGAAGACACCTACGCCATGGGCTTCCCGGAGGGCCAGCGCAAGCGCGCCATGAAGTGGTTGAAGATGCATGCGCAGTATGACGATGCGCACCCGTGGGAGGCGCTGGAGATCATCTGTACCCTGGCTGGCGAAAACCCGACCTTGGGGTTGCGCAACGAACTGCGCAAGGCGATCTGCAAAAGTTATGACTGCATGTACCTGTTCCTGGAGCGGTGCATGCAGCTGGAGGGCCGCCAGCAAGGGCGCATGCGCCCGACCTTGGCTGCTGGCTGAATGTCTGGGGCTGCTTTGCAGCCCTTTCGCGACACAAGGCCGCTCCTACAGATTTGATGCCGGATTCAACGGTACCGCTATCCTGTAGGAGCGGCCTCGTGTCGCGAAGGGCCGCAAAGCGGCCCCATCGGTTTCAAGCCCTACTGAGCGTTAAAGGCCTGCCCGTTCACCCCGATACTGTCCGGCCCCATCAGGTACAGGTACACCGGCATGATCTCTTCAGGCAGTGGATTGTTCTGCGGGTTCTCGCTCGGGTAGGCCTGGGCCCGCATCGCCGTACGGGTAGCCCCCGGGTTGATACCTACGCCATGGGCTTCCCGGAGGACCAGCGCAAGCGCGCCATGAAGTGGTTGAAGATGCATGCGCAGTATGACGATGCGCACCCGTGGGAGGCGCTGGAGATCATCTGTACGCTGGCTGGCGAAAACCCGACCTTGGGGTTGCGCAATGAGCTGCGCAAGGCGATCTGCAAAAGTTATGACTGCATGTACCTGTTCCTGGAACGGTGCATGCAGCTGGAGGGCCGCCAGCAAGGGCGCATGCGCCCGACCTTGGCTGCGGGCTGAATGCTTGGGGCTGCTTTGCAGCCCTTTCGCGACACAAGGCCGCTCCTACAGATTTGATGCCGGATTCAACGGCACCGCTGTAGGAGCGGCCTTGTGTCGCGAAGGGCCGCAAAGCGGCCCCATCGGTTTCAAGCCCTACTGAGCGTTAAAGGCCTGCCCATTCACGCCGGTACTGTCCGGCCCCATCAGGTACAGGTACACCGGCATGATCTCTTCAGGCAGCGGGTTGTTCTGCGGGTTCTCGCTCGGGTAGGCCTGGGCCCGCATCGCCGTGCGGGTAGCCCCGGGGTTGATGCTGTTGGAGCGCACCGGTGCCACACCTTCCAGCTCGTCTGCCAAGGTCTGCATCAGGCCTTCGGTAGCGAATTTGGACACGCCATAAGCGCCCCAGTAAGCCCGCCCCTTGCGCCCGACGCTGCTGGAGGTGAACACCACCGAGGCGTCCTCCGACAGCTTGAGCAGCGGCAGCAGGGTGCTGGTGAGCATGAACGTGGCATCGACGTTGATGTGCATCACCCGCATGAAGTTGTCGCCCGAGAGCTGCTCCAGCGGCGTGCGCGGGCCGATGATCGAGGCATTGTTGAGCAGCCCGTCCAGGCGGCCGAACTGTTCCTCGACCATCACCGCCAGTTCGTCGTACTGGTGGGGCAGGGCGGTTTCCAGGTTGAACGGGATCACCACCGGCTGCGGGTGGCCGGCGGCCTCGATTTCATCGTAGACCTCGTTCAGGTTGGCTTCGGTCTTGCCCAGCAGCAGCACAGTGGCGCCCAAGGCGGCATAAGCCTTGGCGGCCGCTGCACCGATGCCACGGCCAGCGCCGGTGACCATGATGACGCGGCCCTTGAGCAGGTCGGGGCGGGCGGTATAGTCGAACATGCGTTTGTCCTTGAGTTGAAGCTTGCAGCTTGCCGCTAAAAGATCAGCACCCGCACAGGGCGCTGTCGAGCACCTTGCGCAGTTCCAGCGGGTGGTCCACCACCACGTCGGCGCCCCAGTTGTTCGGGTTGTCTTCTGGGTGAATATAGCCGTAGCGCACGGCCGCCGTGCGCGTGCCGGCATCGCGGCCAGACTCGATGTCGCGCAGGTCGTCGCCGACGAACAGCACGCTGGCCGGGTCCAGGTTCAAGGTCTTGCAGGCCAGGATCAGCGGCTCCGGGTCGGGCTTGCTGTTTTTCACGTGATCCGGGCAGATCAGCAGTGCCGAACGCTCGGCCAGGCCCAGGCGCTGCATGATCGGCTCGGCGAAGCGGACCGGCTTGTTGGTCACCACGCCCCACAGCAGGTTGCCCCGCTCGATATCGGCCAGCAGTTCGCCCATGCCGTCGAACAGCTTGCTGTGCACCGCGCAGTCACGCTGGTAGCGCTCGAGGAACTCCAGGCGCAGGGCCTCGAAACCTTCATCCTGCGGGCTCATGGCGAAGGTCGCGGCGACCATCGCCCGCGCGCCGCCGGAAATCACATCGCGGATCAGCTTGTCGTCGATGGCCGGCAGGCCGCGCTCGGCGAGCATGGCCTGGCAAATGGCGATGAAGTCCGGCGCCGTGTCGAGCAGGGTGCCGTCCATGTCAAAAAGTACCGCTCGCAAACGCATGCTCATTCCTCGCGCAGGGTCTGGATCATGTAGTTGACGTCCACATCGCTGCTGAGCTTGTAGTGCTTGGTCAACGGGTTGTAGGTCAGGCCGATGATGTCCTTGACCTCAAGGCCGGCCACGCGGCTCCAGGCACCCAGCTCGGAGGGGCGGATGAACTTCTTGAAGTCGTGGGTACCGCGCGGCAGCATCTTGAGGATGTATTCGGCGCCGATGATGGCCAGCAGGTAGGCCTTGGGGTTGCGGTTGATGGTCGAGAAGAACACCTGGCCACCCGGCTTGACCATGCGGTAGCAGGCGCGGATGACCGAGGACGGGTCGGGCACGTGCTCGAGCATTTCAAGGCAGGTGACCACATCGAACTGCTCGGGCATCTCTTCAGCCAGGGCCTCGGCGGTGATTTGCCGGTACTCCACCTCCACGCCCGACTCCAGCTGGTGCAGCTGGGCCACGGCCAATGGCGCTTCGCCCATGTCGATGCCGGTGACGGTGGCGCCGCGCAAGGCCATGGCTTCGCTGAGGATGCCGCCGCCGCAGCCGACGTCCAGCACCTTCTTGCCAGCCAGGCTGACGCGCTCGTCGATCCAGTTGACGCGCAGCGGATTGATGTCGTGCAGCGGCTTGAACTCGCTCTCGCGGTCCCACCAGCGGTGCGCCAAGGCTTCAAACTTGGCGATTTCGGCGTGGTCGACGTTGCTCATTGAACAGTCCTCTGAAACTTCTACGAATTGCGCCGGAGTATACCCGAGCGCCCAAGGCTGTTGGTCGCTATAATCGTCCGCTTTTGATATGCGAAAGTCAGGGAGAGGTGATGCGCGAGCGACTTATGGCGGCGGAGAAGGTGACCGGTATCCGGTGGCACCACGGCGCCTTGCACCTGCTCGACCAGCGCCTGCTGCCTTCGCAAGAACGCTGGCTGGCCTGCGACAATGTTGCGCAGGTGGCGGCGGCGATCCGCGACATGGCTGTGCGGGGTGCGGCGGCCATCGGCATCGCTGCCGCCTATGGCCTGGTGCTGGCCCTGGAAGAGCGCCTGGCCGAGGGCGGCGACTGGGAAATGGACCTGGAAGAGGATTTTCTCAGCCTGGCCGAGGCGCGGCCTACCGCCGCCAACCTGTTCTGGGCGCTCAACCGCATGCGTGAGCGCCTGCAGCGCCTGCGCCCAGGCGAGGATGTGCTGGCCGCGCTGGAGGCCGAGGCCGTGGCCATTCACGAAAGCGACCGTGAGGCCAACCTGACCATGGCCCAGCAGGGCATCGAGCTGATCCGCCGCCACCAGGGCAGCGAGCAGGCCCTGCTGACCTACGGCAACGCCGGTGCCCTGGCCAGTGGCGGTTTCGGTACGGCGTTGGGGGTGATCCGCGCAGGCTTTCTCGAAGGCATGGTCGAGCGCGTCTATGCCGGCGAAACCCGGCCCTGGCTGCAGGGTTCGCGCCTGACCGCCTGGGAGCTGGCCAATGAAGGCATTCCGGTGACCCTGTGCGCCGATTCGGCGCTGGCCCACCTGATGAAAAGCAAGGGCATCACCTGGGTGGTGGTCGGCGCTGATTGCATTGCCGCCAACGGCGACGTGGCGAGCAAGATCGGCACTTACCAGCTGGCAGTGAGCGCCATGCACCATGGCGTGCGGTTCATGGTGGTGGCGCCCAGCACCAGCATCGACCTCAACCTGGCCACAGGTGAAGACATCCCGCTGGAAGAGCGTGATGCCGACGAATTGCTGGATTACGCCGGCACCCGCGTGGCACCGCAGGTGGAGGTGTTCAATCCGGTGTTCGACGTGACCCCGGCTGACCTGATCGATGTGATCGTGACTGAGAAGGGCGTCGTTGAACGGCCGGATACCGCCAAATTGGCACAATTGATGTGCCGCAAACGCCTGCATTGACCGTTTGGGGTGGGGTGGGAGAGGGAGTGTGGGAGGCCGAGCGCCGGTAATCCGGCATCGGCGCCAATCACGTCAACAATTCCCACAAAACCCCCTTCCACCCCCTGCGCCATATCTCCCCACCGCTACTGCCTTTGTGATAACATCCGGCAGTTTCCAAGACCGCCCATGACGGCGGCCTTCATTGCGCAGATCCATGGCACAACTCATTGATTTGTCGTAAGTCGTCGCACCCTTATGCGCTGCGGCGGCGAGCTTCGTTCGGCCCTTGATGGAGCTGCGAAGTTTCACCAGAAAAAGGAATCAGGCTTCTCATGGGCGAACTGGCCAAAGAAATCCTCCCGGTCAATATCGAAGACGAACTGAGACAGTCTTACCTCGACTACGCGATGAGCGTGATTGTCGGGCGAGCGCTGCCCGATGCACGTGACGGCTTGAAGCCCGTGCATCGTCGCGTTCTCTTTGCGATGAGCGAACTGGGCAACGACTGGAACAAGCCGTACAAGAAATCCGCCCGTGTGGTCGGTGACGTGATCGGTAAGTACCACCCGCACGGCGACACTGCGGTCTACGACACCATCGTGCGTATGGCCCAGCCATTCTCGCTGCGCTACCTGCTGGTCGACGGCCAGGGCAACTTCGGTTCGGTCGACGGCGACAACGCCGCGGCGATGCGATACACCGAAGTGCGCATGGCCAAGCTGGCCCACGAGCTGCTGGCCGACCTGCACAAGGAAACCGTCGACTGGGTGCCCAACTACGACGGCACCGAGCAGATCCCGGCGGTCATGCCCACCCGCATCCCCAACCTGCTGGTCAACGGTTCCAGCGGTATCGCCGTGGGCATGGCGACCAACATTCCGCCGCACAACCTCGGTGAAGTCATCGACGGCTGCCTGGCGCTGATCGACAACCCGGAAGTCACCGTCGACGAGCTGATGCAGTTCATCCCCGGCCCCGACTTCCCGACTGCCGGCATCATCAACGGCCGCCAAGGCATCATCGAGGCGTACCGTACCGGCCGTGGCCGCATCTACATGCGTGCGCGCTCCGAGATCGAAGACATCGACAAGGTCGGTGGCCGCCAGCAGATCGTCGTCACCGAGCTGCCGTACCAGCTGAACAAGGCGCGCCTGATCGAGAAGATCGCCGAGCTGGTCAAAGACAAGAAGATCGAAGGCATCACCGAGCTGCGCGACGAGTCCGACAAGGACGGCATGCGCATCGTCATCGAGCTGCGCCGCGGCGAGGTGCCGGAGGTGGTGCTCAACAACCTCTATCAGCAAACCCAGCTGCAGAGCGTGTTCGGCATCAACGTGGTGGCACTGATCGACGGCCGCCCGCGCGTGCTCAACCTCAAGGACCTGCTCGAAGCGTTCGTCCGTCACCGCCGTGAAGTGGTCACGCGCCGTACCGTGTTCGAGCTGCGCAAGGCCCGTGAGCGTGGCCATATCCTTGAAGGCCAGGCGGTCGCGCTGTCCAACATCGACCCAGTCATCGCACTGATCAAGGCCTCGCCGACGCCGTCCGAAGCCCGGGAAGCGCTGATTGCCACTGCCTGGGAATCCAGTGCCGTGCAGGTCATGGTCGAGCGCGCCGGCGCCGATTCCTGCCGCCCTGAAGACCTGCCCGAGCAATACGGCCTGCGCGATGGCAAGTACTACCTGTCGCCGGAACAGGCCCAGGCGATCCTCGACCTGCGCCTGCACCGCCTGACCGGCCTCGAGCACGAGAAGCTGCTGGCCGAGTACCAGGAAATTCTCGAGCAGATCGGCGAACTGATCCGCATCCTCAGCAGCGCCGAGCGCCTGATGGAAGTGATCCGCGAAGAACTCGAAGCGATCCGCGCCGAATACGGCGATGCGCGCCGCACCGAGATTCTCAACGCCAGCCACGACCTCAACTACGGCGACATGATCCCGGAAGAAGAGCGCGTGGTGACCATCTCCCACGGTGGCTATGCCAAGACCCAGCCGTTGTCCGCTTACCAGGCCCAGCGCCGTGGCGGCAAAGGCAAGTCGGCGACCGGCGTGAAGGACGAGGACTACATCGAGCACCTGCTGGTCGCCAACAGCCACGCCACCCTGCTGCTGTTCTCCAGCAAGGGCAAGGTGTACTGGAAGAAGACCTACGAGATCCCTGAGGCATCCCGCGCCGCGCGTGGTCGCCCGCTGGTCAACCTGCTGCCGCTGGAGGAGGGTGAGCGCATCACCGCCATGCTGCAGATCGACCTCGAGGCCCTGCAGCAGAGCGCCGACCCGGATGAAGAGCTGGAAGACGGCGACGAGGGCGTGATCGAAGGCGAAGTGGTCGAGGCTGAAGAAATCGACGAAGAAGAGGGCGACACCCCTGAGTGGGTGGCCGAGCCGACTGGCGCGTACATCTTCATGGCCACCGCTTCCGGTACCGTCAAGAAAACGCCGCTGGTGCAGTTCGCCCGTCCGCGCTCCAATGGCCTGATCGCCTTGAAGCTGAAGGAAGGCGACACCCTGATTGCCGCGGCAATCACCGACGGCGCCAAGGAAGTCATGATGTTCTCCGACGCCGGCAAGGTGATCCGCTTCGCCGAGAGCGTGGTGCGCGAAATGGGCCGTACCGCCCGTGGTGTGCGCGGCATGAAGCTGGGCAAGGGGCAGCAGATCATCTCGATGCTGATCCCGGAGTCTGGTGCGCAGATCCTTACCGCGTCCGAGCGTGGCTTCGGCAAGCGTACCCCGCTGTCCAAGTTCCCGCGCCGCGGCCGTGGTGGCCAGGGCGTGATCGCCATGGGCACCAAGGGGCGCAATGGCCTGCTGATCGGTGCTATCCAGGTGCAGGAAGGTGAAGAGATCATGCTGATCTCCGACCAGGGCACGCTGGTGCGCACACGGGTTGGCGAGGTATCCAGCCTGAGCCGTAACACCCAGGGCGTAACCCTGATCAAGCTGGCTGCAGACGAAACGCTGGTAGGCCTGGAGCGTATCCAGGAGCCTTCCGAGGAAGAGCTCGACGAACTGGTCGGGGCGGACGAGGAGGGCGTGGAGCTCGATGCGCCGGAAGCGGCGGACGATGACAATGCGGGCGCCGAAGAGGCACCGCAAGAGTAAGCAAGCGCAACAACCCGAACGGGGCGACCAAGGTCGCCCCGTTTGACTGATTACAGCAGGCAACAGCAGGACCTGCCTTTTTTTGGGGCGGCCTTGTGTGGTGAAAGGGTCGCCTGGCGGTCCCAGGGTTAAGCAGCGCAACAACTATCGCGGGGGCTGCTGCGCAGCCCTTTCGCGACACGAGGCCGCTCCTACAGGGGTGCGCGGCCTGCAACAAACGATTTTGTTCTATTTGGCAGAGCGAGAGTGGATGTGAGCAAACGAGCCTTTAACTTCTGCGCAGGCCCTGCCGCGCTTCCTGAAGCTGTCCTGCAGCGCGCCCAGGCCGAAATGCTGGACTGGCATGGCAAGGGCTTGTCAGTGATGGAAATGAGCCATCGCAGCGACGATTACGTGGCCATTGCCGAAAAGGCCGAGCAGGACCTGCGTGACCTGCTGTCCGTCCCCTCCAACTACAAAGTCCTGTTCCTGCAGGGCGGCGCCAGCCAGCAGTTCGCCGAGATCCCGCTGAACCTGCTGCCGGAGAACGGCACTGCCGACTACGTCGAAACCGGCATCTGGTCGAAAAAGGCCATCGAAGAAGCGCGCCGTTTCGGCAACGTCAACGTCGCCGCCAGCGCCAAGCCATACGACTACCTGGCCATCCCTGGCCAGAACGAGTGGCAACTGACCAAGAACGCAGCGTACGTCCACTACGCCTCCAACGAGACCATCGGCGGCCTGCAGTTCGACTGGGTGCCGCAAACCGGTGACGTTCCGCTGGTGGTCGACATGTCCTCCGACATCCTCTCGCGCCCGATCGACGTGTCGCAGTACGGCCTGATCTACGCCGGCGCGCAGAAGAACATCGGCCCGAGCGGCCTGGTGGTGGTGATCGTTCGCGAAGACCTGCTGGGCCACGCCCGCAGCAGCTGCCCGACCATGCTCGACTACAAGGTCTCGGCCGACAACGGTTCGATGTACAACACCCCTGCCACCTATTCCTGGTACCTCTCGGGCCTGGTTTTCGAGTGGCTCAAGGAGCAGGGTGGCGTCGACGCCATGGAACAGCGCAACCGCGCCAAGAAGGACCGCCTGTACGGCTTCATCGACGCCAGCGAGTTCTACACCAACCCGATCAGCCACAACGCCCGTTCGTGGATGAACGTGCCGTTCCGCCTGGCCGATGAGCGCCTGGACAAGGCCTTCCTGGCCGGCGCCGATGCCCGTGGCCTGCTCAACCTCAAGGGCCACCGCTCGGTGGGCGGCATGCGCGCTTCGATCTACAACGCCCTGGGCCTGGACGCTGTCGAGGCGCTGGTGGCCTACATGGCCGAATTCGAGAAGGAGCACGGCTGATGTCCGAACATGAGCTCAAGGCGCTGCGCGTGCGCATCGACAGCCTCGACGAGAAAATCCTCGAGCTGATCAGCGACCGCGCCCGTTGCGCCCAGGAAGTGGCCAAGGTCAAGACCGCCTCGCTGGCCGAAGGCGAGCAGCCGGTGTTCTACCGCCCTGAGCGTGAAGCTGCCGTGCTCAAGCGCGTGATGGAGCGCAACAAGGGGCCGCTGGGCAACGAAGAGATGGCGCGGTTGTTCCGCGAGATCATGTCGTCCTGCCTGGCCCTGGAAGAGCCGCTGAAAATCGCCTACCTGGGGCCTGAAGGCACCTTCACCCAGGCCGCGGCCATGAAACACTTCGGCCACGCCGTGATCAGCCGCCCGATGGCAGCCATCGACGAAGTGTTCCGCGAAGTGGCGGCCGGCGCTGTCAATTTCGGCGTGGTGCCGGTGGAAAACTCCACCGAGGGTGCGGTCAGCCACACCCTGGACAGCTTCCTCGAGCACGACATGGTGATCTGCGGCGAAGTCGAGCTGCGCATTCACCATCACCTGCTGGTGGGCGAAAGCACCAAGACTGACAGCATCACCCGCATCTACTCGCATGCCCAGTCGCTGGCCCAGTGCCGCAAATGGCTGGACGCGCACTACCCGAACGTGGAGCGCGTGGCGGTGTCGAGCAATGCCGAGGCGGCCAAGCGGGTCAAGGGCGAGTGGAATTCGGCGGCGATCGCCGGCGACATGGCCGCCAACCTGTACGGGTTGACCCGCCTGGCCGAGAAGATCGAAGACCGCCCGGACAACTCCACGCGCTTCTTGATGATCGGCAACCAGGAAGTGCCGCCGACCGGCGACGACAAGACCTCGATCATCGTTTCGATGAGCAACAAGCCAGGTGCCCTGCACGAACTGCTGGTGCCGTTCCACGACAACGGCATCGACCTGACCCGCATCGAGACCCGCCCGTCGCGCAGTGGCAAGTGGACCTACGTGTTCTTCATCGACTTCGTAGGCCACCACCGCGACCCGCTGATCAAGGCCGTGCTGGAGAAGATCAGCCAAGAGGCTGTGGCGCTGAAGGTACTGGGCTCGTATCCAAAGGCGGTGCTTTGATTCAAGGTTGTTGGGGGCGCTTTGCGCCCCATCGCGACGCAAGGCCGCTCCTACAGGCGTCTGCAATCCCTTGTAGGAGCGGCCTTGTGTCGCGATGGGCTGCAAAGCAGCCCCCTGCGGTCCCAAAGACTGTCCTGATTTCTGAACAGGGTTCGTACCAGTGGTAAATGCAGCAAACAACAACCCCGCACCGCTCATCGGCCGCCTCGTCGTCGTAGGCCTGGGCCTGATCGGCGGCTCCTTCGCCAAAGGCCTGCGTGAAAGCGGCCTGTGCCGCGAAGTGGTCGGCGTCGACCTGGATGCCCCTTCACGCAAGCAGGCTGTGGCCCTGGGTGTGGTCGACCGCTGCGAAGAAGACCTCGCTGCCGCCTGTGTCGGCGCCGACGTCATCCAGCTGGCGGTACCGATCCTGGCCATGGAAAAGCTCCTGGCGCGCCTGGCGCAACTGGACCTGGGCAGCGCCGTCATCACCGATGTCGGCAGCGCCAAAGGCAATGTGGTGCGTGCTGCGCGTGAGGTGTTCGGCGACCGCCTGCGCCACTTCGTGCCCGGCCACCCCATCGCCGGCTCCGAGCAGAGCGGGGTAGAGGCCTCCAACGCCACCCTGTTCCGCCGCCACAAGGTCATCCTCACGCCGCTGCCCGAAACCGACCCCGCCGCCCTGGCCCTGGTCGACCGCCTGTGGCGTGCGCTGGAGGCCGACGTGGAGCACATGCCAGTCGAGCGCCACGACGAAGTACTGGCCGCCACCAGCCACCTGCCGCACTTGCTGGCGTTCGGCCTGGTCGATTCATTGGCCAAGCGCAATGAAAACCTTGAGATCTTCCGGTACGCTGCCGGTGGTTTCCGCGATTTCACCAGAATCGCCGGCAGCGATCCGACCATGTGGCATGACATCTTCCTCGCCAACCGCGAGGCTGTCCTGCGCACCCTGGACACTTTTCGCAGCGACCTCGACGCCTTGCGCGACGCGGTCGATGCAGGGGACGGGCACCAGTTGCTGGGTGTATTCACCCGCGCTCGGGTTGCCCGCGAGCATTTCAGTAAAATCTTGGCCCGCCGGGCCTATGTGGACGCTATGAACGCCAACGATCTGATTTTCCTGGCCCAACCGGGTGGCCGCCTGACCGGGCGAATCCGCGTACCGGGCGACAAGTCGATTTCCCACCGTTCGATCATGCTCGGCTCCCTGGCCGAAGGCACGACCGAAGTCGAAGGCTTCCTCGAAGGTGAGGACGCCCTGGCGACCCTTCAGGCTTTCCGTGACATGGGGGTGGTCATCGAAGGCCCGAACCACGGTCGCGTGACCATCCACGGTGTCGGCCTGCACGGCCTCAAGCCACCGCCCGGGCCGATCTACGTGGGCAACTCCGGCACCTCCATGCGCCTGCTCTCGGGCCTGCTGGCCGGCCAGTCGTTCGACGTGACCATGACCGGCGATGCCTCGCTGTCCAAGCGCCCGATGAACCGCGTGGCCAACCCGCTGCGCGAAATGGGCGCGGTGGTCGAAACCGGCCCGGACGGCCGCCCACCACTGACCATTCGCGGTGGCCACACGCTCAAGGCGCTGACCTACACGCTGCCGATGGCCAGTGCCCAGGTCAAATCCTGCCTGCTGCTGGCCGGCCTGTACGCCGAAGGCAAAACCACCGTTACCGAGCCTGCGCCCACCCGTGACCACACCGAGCGCATGCTGCGCGGCTTCGGCTATGCGGTGGAGTCCAACGGCCCGGTGGCTTCGCTGCAGTCCGGCGGCAAGCTCACTGCCACCCGCATCGAAGTGCCCGCAGACATCTCCTCGGCTGCGTTCTTCCTGGTGGCAGCATCCATTGCCCAGGGCTCGGAGCTGGTGCTCGAACATGTCGGCATCAACCCGACCCGCACCGGTGTCATCGACATCCTGCGCCTGATGGGCGGCGACATCACCCTGGAAAACCAGCGTGAAGTCGGCGGCGAACCAGTGGCCGACCTGCGTGTGCGCGGTGCCAAGCTCAAGGGTATCGATATCCCTGAGCACCTGGTGCCGCTGGCCATTGACGAATTCCCGGTGCTGTTCGTGGCCGCTGCCTGTGCCGAAGGGCGTACCGTGCTGCGTGGCGCGGAAGAGCTGCGGGTGAAAGAGTCCGACCGTATCCAGGTAATGGCCGACGGCCTGATCGCCCTGGGCGTGAAGTGCGAGCCAACCCCCGACGGCATCATCATCGACGGCGGCCAGATTGGCGGTGGCGAAGTGCATGGCCACGGCGACCACCGTATCGCCATGGCCTTCAGCGTTGCCTCGCTGCGCGCCAGCGCGCCAATCCGTATCCATGATTGCGCCAACGTCGCCACCTCGTTCCCCAACTTCCTCGCGCTGTGCGCCGAAGTGGGTATTCGCGTGGCAGAAGAGGGCAAGTCGTGAATTTACAAGCGCCGGTCATCACCATCGATGGCCCGAGCGGCTCGGGCAAGGGCACCGTCGCAGGCCTGTTGGCGCGCGAACTGGGCTGGCGGCTGCTGGATTCCGGCGCGCTTTACCGCCTGCTGGCGTTCAACGCCAGCAACCACGGTGTCGACCTGACCAACGAAGAACTGCTCAAGGCCCTGGCCGCCCATCTGGATGTGCAGTTCATCGCCGCCGAGCCGGGTAAGCTGCAACAGATCATTCTCGAAGGTGAGGACGTCAGCAATGTCATCCGCACCGAGACGGTCGGTGCCGGGGCGTCCATGGTGGCGTCCCTGCCGGCAGTGCGCGAAGCCCTGCTGCAGCGCCAGCGCGCTTTCCGCGAAGCGCCGGGCCTGATCGCCGATGGCCGCGACATGGGCACCGTGGTGTTCCCGGACGCGCCGCTCAAGGTGTTTTTGACCGCCAGTGCCGAGGAGCGTGCCCGTCGCCGCTACCTGCAGTTGAAGGGCAAAGGCGAAGATGTTAGTCTGTCGAGTCTGCTAGATGAGATTCGTGCGCGCGATGAGCGCGACACCCAGCGCGCAGTGGCCCCGCTCAAGCCGGCGGCCGATGCCATTCAGCTGGACTCCACGGAGCTGTCCATCGAGCAGGTGCTGCACCGTATCAGGAGCGAGCTCGCCCAGCGCGACTTGGTCTGATCGTCAGGAAAGCAGGCAGGGGCACCAGTCAACGTCCTGCCCGCTTTCCTTTACTTAACGAAACCCACATTGTCTGGAGTGTGGCGATGGGCGTCTGTTTCGCCCGAATCTACAGGAATTAAAATGAGCGAAAGCTTTGCAGAACTCTTTGAAGAAAGCCTGAAAACCCTCAATCTTCAGCCGGGTGCGATCATCTCCGGTATCGTTGTCGACATCGACGGCGACTGGGTTACCGTACACGCTGGCCTGAAGTCCGAGGGCGTCATCCCGCTCGAGCAGTTCTACAACGAAGCTGGCGAGCTGACCATCAAGGTCGGTGACGAAGTTCACGTTGCGCTGGACGCGGTCGAAGACGGCTTTGGCGAAACCAAACTGTCCCGTGAAAAAGCCAAGCGCGCCGAGTGCTGGATTGTTCTGGAAGCAGCTTTCGCCGCCGAAGAAGTGGTCAAGGGCGTTATCAACGGTAAGGTTAAGGGCGGCTTCACTGTCGACGTTAACGGCATCCGTGCGTTCCTGCCGGGCTCCCTGGTTGATGTCCGCCCTGTGCGCGACACCACCCACCTGGAAGGCAAAGAGCTGGAATTCAAGGTCATCAAGCTGGACCAGAAGCGCAACAACGTTGTCGTTTCCCGTCGCAGCGTGCTGGAAGCCGAGAACTCCGCCGAGCGCGAAGCCCTGCTGGAAACCCTGCAGGAAGGCCAGCAAGTCAAAGGTATCGTCAAGAACCTCACCGACTACGGCGCATTCGTGGACCTGGGCGGCATCGACGGCCTGCTGCACATCACCGACATGGCCTGGAAGCGCATCAAGCATCCTTCCGAAATCGTTAACGTTGGCGACGAAGTCGACGTACGCGTTCTGAAGTTCGACCGTGAGCGCAACCGCGTTTCGCTGGGTCTGAAGCAGATGGGCGAAGATCCGTGGGTTGCTATCACTGCGCGTTACCCAGAAGGTACCCGCGTACAGGCTCGCGTTACCAACCTGACCGACTACGGCTGCTTCGCTGAGCTGGAAGAAGGCGTTGAAGGCCTGGTACACGTTTCCGAAATGGACTGGACCAACAAGAACATCCACCCGTCGAAAGTCGTTCAGGTTGGCGACGAAGTGGAAGTCATGGTTCTGGACATCGACGAAGAGCGTCGTCGTATCTCCCTGGGCATCAAGCAGTGCAAGTCCAACCCATGGGAAGACTTCTCCGGCCAGTTCAACAAGGGTGACAAGATCACCGGTACCATCAAGTCGATCACCGACTTCGGTATCTTCATCGGCCTGGACGGCGGCATCGACGGCCTGGTTCACCTGTCCGACATCTCCTGGAACGAAACCGGCGAAGAAGCCGTACGTCGTTTCAAGAAGGGCGACGAGCTGGAAACCGTCATCCTGTCGGTTGACCCAGAGCGCGAGCGCATCTCCCTGGGCATCAAGCAGCTGGAAGACGATCCGTTCTCCAACTTCGTTGCTGTCAACGACAAGGGCGCTATCGTCAAGGGCATCGTGAAAGAAGTTGACGCCAAAGGCGCCATCGTCACCCTGGCCGACGACATCGAAGCCACTCTGAAAGCTTCCGAAATCAGCCGTGACCGCGTTGAAGATGCGCGTAACGTTCTGAAGGAAGGCGAAGAGATCGAAGCCAAGATCATCAGCGTTGACCGCAAGTCGCGCGTGATCAGCCTGTCGATCAAGTCGAAAGACGACGCTGAAGAGCGTGAAGCCATCCAGAGCCTGAAAAACGCTCCGGAAGCGGCTGCCGATACCACCATGGCTGCGCTGCTGCGCGAAGCAATGGCCAAGCAGAACTAAGTTCTGTTTGATCGGTGTAAAAAAGGGTGGCCTTCGGGCCACCCTTTTTTTATGCCCAAAATCTCCCCAAGCCTAACGCTATACCCTGTAGGAGCCGGCTTGCCGGCGATGGCCTGCAGAGCAGGCCCAACCGCGTCTAAACCGCCGCGCAAAGCATCGCCAATGCATCATAACCAAGCTCTTTACGGCCAGCATAAAAAAGCCTGCCCTCCAGGCCACCCTTTCTCCCCTCCAAAAAATTACCCCAGCCAAACGCGATCCCCGGCGGATCAACTGTCTCACCAATTTCTAAAAGTTAACGCAGCTCCTTGTCAGAGCCACTGTCTTGCTCAACTTCTAAAAGCTGGCACGATCCCTGTGGGAGCCGGCTTGCCGGCGATGGCCTGCAAAGCAGGCCCAACCGAGTCTGCACCTGCGCGCAAAGCATTGGCCAATCCATAGCCAAGCTCTGTATGCCCAGCATAAATGCCTACCCTCCAGCCCACCCTTTCCAGCCCCAAAAATCCCCCCAGCCTAACGCCATCCCCTGTAGAACCCGGCTCGCCCACGATCCCCCACAAAGCTCCCCCAGCCTTATTTCCCAACACTCCATTCTTGAATTTTTTTATTAAGTCAAGAACCACCCTGTTCAAATCCCTCCCAGCGTGCTACAAACTGATTAAGCAATGATCTAGCTGCTTGATAACGAAGGGAAAAATATGACGAAGTCGGAGCTGATCGAACGTATTGTCACCCATCAAGGGCTGCTCTCGTCCAAGGATGTGGAGCTGGCCATCAAGACCATGCTTGAACAGATGTCCCAATGCCTAGCCACCGGAGATCGCATCGAGATCCGCGGCTTTGGCAGCTTCTCTTTGCACTATCGCGCTCCACGCGTAGGTCGCAACCCCAAGACCGGCCAGTCGGTCGAACTGGAAGGCAAGTTCGTTCCGCACTTCAAGCCCGGCAAAGAGCTGCGTGATCGCGTCAATGAAGAAGAGCACGAGCACCCCTGACCGATGAAGGAGCCAGTCTGATGCGTAACCTCAAGCGCGCCCTGGCGGCGTTGTTCGTGCTGCTGCTGGCAGCGGTGGTGTTGTTCTTCGTGCTGGAGAACCAGCAGGCCGTGGCGCTCGTGCTGTTCGGCTGGTCGGCGCCCGAGTTACCGGTTGCGGTACCGGTGCTGGCGGCCCTGGTAGTAGGCCTGGCGATTGGCCCGCTGTTGGGCGCCTATGGCGTACAGCGCAGCAAACGCAAGATTCGCGCCTCGGCCAGGCAGGCAGCGCTGGAAGGTAAGTAAGGAAAATTCCCACCTTTTTTAGGAAAGGCTCGCCTGTGCACGCGACGGTGTAAGTGAAGTAATACCCGCTTCATTATTCCGGCCCAAACGAGCGTGCAGCAGTATGGAATTCCCCACCCTTTCCCATCACGGTGGCACCCGCGGTGTAACCGGTTCTTGTCACCAGCTTCACATCGACTCAGCCACCAGCCTGCTCGTGGATTGCGGCCTGGAGCAGGGCGCCGACGCCGCCCCGGGTTCAGCCAGCGCATCACTCGGTTTTGATATCCAGGGTATACAAGCCCTGGTGATCACCCACGTACACCTCGACCATGTCGGCCGCATCCCCGCGCTGCTGGCGGCCGGCTTTCGCGGTCCGATCCTCTGCAGCGAACCCTCGGCAAAGCTGTTGCCACTGGTACTGGAAGATGCCTACAGGCTGACCATCAGCAGCGAGCCCGCACAAGTGGCGCGTTACCTCGAGCTAATCGGCGGCCTGGTTGTGTCGATGCCCTTCGGTCAGTGGCACTCGGTGGTAAACAAGCCCGGCCTCAGGTGCCAGCTGCGCCTGCAACGCGCCGGCCACCTGCTTGGCTCCGCCTATGTAGAGTGCGATGTAGACGTGGCCGAGCAAAACCACCGCATCGTTTTCTCCGGCGACCTCGGCCCCGAAGGCAACCCGCTGCTACGCCCACTGCAGCCACCCGAGCGTGCAGACTTGCTGGTGCTGGAAAGTACCTACGGCGACCGCCTGCACCCCGACCGCAGCATGCGCGAGCAGCAGCTGGAACAGGTTATTGACCGCGCACTGCAGGACCGCGGCACCATCCTGATTCCCGCGTTCAGCCTGGGCCGCACGCAAGAGTTGCTGTGCGAGCTCGAGGCCATTCTCCACCGCAAGGCACTGCTCGGTGACCCGGCCGTGGTGCCTGGCGATGGCACGTTCGCCTGGTCGCAGCTGCCAATCATTCTCGACTCACCCTTGGCTCAGCGCATTACCACCGTCTACCGCCAGCTGCATGACTACTGGAATGACGAAGCCAAGGCGCGGATGAGCGAGGGGCGTGACCCGCTTGGGTTCAACCAGCTGGTGTGCGTCGATACCCATGCCCGCCACCAGCAGGTGGTCAATTACCTGAAAAGCACCGGGCGCCCGGCGATTGTGATTGCCGGTAATGGCATGTGCTCGGGTGGGCGGATCGTCAACTACCTCAAGGCGATGCTTGGTGATCCACGGCATGAGGTGATGTTTGTCGGGTATCAGGCCAGGGGGGCACCAGGGGCTGCCATTCAGCGCGAAGCGGGTGCGGAAGGGGCTGTGCAGGTTGAGTTGGATGGGGCTGTATATGAGGTGCGGGCTAAGGTGACGACGTTGGGCGGGTATTCAGGCCATGCGGACCAGGCCGGGTTGGTGAGGTTTGCTATGGCGTGCGCGGCGCGGCGGGTGGTGCTGGTGCATGGGGAGAGGCGGGCGAAGCTATCCCTCGCGAGAGCGCTGCTAAATCGATTTCCTGCAGGTGGTTACCTAAGGGTCCATATTCCTTAGGGTGCGGATGGCCACGTTCATCGGTCGATATCATGGGAACTAAACGCGCCAAAAGATGCCTCTACTTCTGATTAATACCTATGCGCGGGTGAGGCGCCAATTCCGTAAAAGCCCGCTACGCTTCAGGCATGCCTTGGCGGCGGAGCGCTGCTACGGTTGGTGGAGCTAGCCTTGGAGTCATAGGTCGCCAGCTGGATTAGAGGATTTCTAGAATAAAATGCGAAATGAACATGAAGATCTTCGGAGAGGAGAGGAAATTGGTCTGTTTGAGCTCCTCCAGGGTGCCTGGCGACAAAAATTTTGGATGGCTGTTGTAGCGATCCCCGTTTTGGCTATAGGGTTAGCTTATGTCTTGATCGCGAAGCCGGTCTACGAAGCAAAGATCTACGTGCAGCCACCTTCGCAAAATGATATTGCTCAATTAAATTTCGGTCGGGGCGGGGACACAGGGCTTTCTGTCTGGGGGGTGAAGGATGTGTATGAGGTATTCGTAAGAAAACTCCAGTCAGAAGCCTTGCGGAATAACTTTTTTCGGCACGTCTATCTCCCTAGCCTGCCTGAGAGCGAGCGGAAGGCTTCTTGGGATGTGTTGTATAGAGACTATGCCAGGGCTGTTGGAGTTTCTTTAGCGGCAAAGGACACACCCACCCGTTACGTGATCACGGTAGAGGTTGAGGACCCGCAGCGCGCTGCAGACTGGGTGGCTCGTTATGCTGAGATGGCTTCATCACTTGCTAAGGAAGAGGTGCTCAAGAGCAATCGGAGTGAGATGCTCGTAAAGGCCGATAACATTGAGCAGCAGATTGCTGGCACACGGTCCGCAGCTCGCAAGGAGCGGGATGACAAAATAGCTAGGCTGAAAGAGGCCTTGATCGTGGCAAGGGCGATTGGTTTGAAAAAACCACCTCTCATCTCCGGCGCCTTGTCAACGGAGGTGTCGGCAGGGATGGCAGGTAGCTTGAGCTATATGCGCGGCAGTGATGCTTTGGAGACTGAGATTGCAAACCTTGAGTCGCGCCCTTCAGATGATCCATTCATCAAGGGGTTGAGGAGGCTACAGCTGTCGGCCGACCTTTACCGTAATCTTCAGGTGAGTGATGAAGTGATTTCCGTTTATCAGCAGGATGGAGCGGTCGATCAACCTGAAACGCCTGTGAGGCCCAGGAAGACCTTGATTTTGGTGTTAACTGCGCTGATTGCATTGGTGTTGGGTGGTTTCACAGCGATCGCTAGGGGGCAATGGGTACGCATCCGAGGGGGCGGGCGGGTTTACTGACGTAAGCCAACGTGGAAATGCAAGCCTTTTGCTGGCGTGGGGAAAGTGCGAGAATGCGGGGTTCAACCGCATGACAGGGATTGTACTGATGGGTGAAAGGCCTACGTGTCGTTTCAGCTGCTAACAAATTCCTGTCCTGGCTGATCGACCCTTAGCAGACAGGCTAGTGACGTGACCAATTTATCGCGTGTTCCCCATCCGGCAATTCAGGACGAATTTGATCTGTTTCGCGTAATAAAGGAGTTGTGGCGTCGTCGCGCGATGATCATTGCTATTGCATTTGTTGTTACACTCTTGGGATTGGTTTACGCGTTTTTTGTAACGCCCGAGTATGAGGTTAGGACGGTTTTACGGCCTGCAGCATTGAACGATCTTGATGCGTTAAATCGATCGGGCGTTTATAACCTACCACCAGGCGCCGCCCTTGTGCGTGTTGGGGCTGCATTAGACTCTTACGAAATTCGATTGAATTTTTTTCGCGCGCATCCAGAGTTAGTGGCGGCTTACACTCAGTCGGGCGAAACTGCTGATCAAGCATTTGCTAATTTCAATGACGCCTTCAAGTTAGTTCAGCCTGATCCCAAGAAGGCTGACTTGCTAACAGCATATATTGGCTTAAATATGCGGTACGATGAAGGAATTGAAGGCGCCGCGTTGCTTAATGACTTTGTCAGCTATGCGATAGAGCAAGAGCGTACGCAGCTCGCTGAAGATCTTAAGGGAATCGTCTCTAATCGACTTCAAGAAGTGGAAGCGAAACTTAAGTCAGCAATGGCAGACTATGATGCAAGTAAAGATAGTCGCATTGCCAAGCTCATTGAAAAAGATTTAATTCAAAGTGCGCGTCTTCGAGATGAATTGAGGGCTCTTAGGGTTGAGTTGAAACTGAAAAGAGAGGCCCGTATGGCTAAGCTCGATGAGTCAATTGCCATCGCTCGCAGCTTGGGCCTGAAGAAGCCAGCCAGCCCGTCTTCCATGTCTGAGGAAGTGGTTGGGACGGCGAATGTTATTCGTACTGAGGTAAATACACAGCAGACGCCTCTTTACTTCATGGGGTCGGATGTACTTGAGGCAGAGCGAAATATTTTACGTAAGCGGTCGTCAGACGATTTTACTGAGCCACGTGTAGCTCAAATTAAAAAAGAGTTGCTGATGCTTACCTCAAATCGTGAAGTGGAAGTACTACTGGCTCGGGAGAATGAAGTTTTATTCCTTGAGGGTGTTGAGGAGTTACGGGCTGAGCGCGCTCGTCTGAATAATATCAATACGAATCTTGCTCAATTGCGTCTGGTGAGCATTGATCAATATGCTACTGACCCTCTTTACCCCGTGAAGCCTCGTAAGCCTCTGATAGTCAGTATTTCATTATTCCTTGGTCTGATTTTGGGTGTGTTTATTACGTTGTCAAGGAGTCTTTTTAAGGCGCGTAGTCGTTCTTATGAGAAAAATCTACTTTCAAGAAGCTCAGAGTTGGAGAGCAAGCCGGCACTGAGTATGGGGTGAAGTAAAGATTCGAAGTGCTGCTAGCGTCTGTAGATTGCTAGGCGCCTATAAATTGTTTGCCTCTATGATGTATGTCATCTGGGCTTGTTTAAGATCGGTATTATTGCATGTTTGAGCGATA
Source organism: Pseudomonas sp. M2 (assembly GCF_015751845.1). Taxonomy (NCBI): domain Bacteria; kingdom Pseudomonadati; phylum Pseudomonadota; class Gammaproteobacteria; order Pseudomonadales; family Pseudomonadaceae; genus Pseudomonas; species Pseudomonas sp. M2. The sequence continues at coordinate 963,881 of NZ_JADOUD010000001.1, read as the reverse complement.
ACCGAGCTTCATGGCGGAGTAGTATTTTACCTCTGCTTTGTACCGATATTACTGGGGTGCTGGTAACTACTATGTTTGGGGTTAATTGGTCGTGAAAACATTATGTGTATTTGGTACTCGTCCCGAAGCGATCAAGATGGCGCCGCTCGTTCTTGCGCTTGCAGGTGATAGTCGGTTTGAAGCAAAAGTGTGCGTAACCGGCCAGCATCGTGAAATGCTTGACCAGGTTTTAGAGCTTTTTAATATTGAGCCTGATTTCGATCTCAATATAATGAAGTCTGGCCAAGATTTGACGGATGTGACGGTTTCTATATTGCAGGGTATGAAACAAGTCCTGAAAAAATTTCGTCCTGACATAGTTCTTGTTCACGGCGATACAGCAACTACCTTTGCAGCTACTCTAGCGGCTTATTATCAGCAGATACCAGTAGCTCACGTGGAAGCAGGATTGCGCACCGGTAATTTATATTCGCCTTGGCCTGAAGAGGCAAATCGCAAGCTAACTGGAGCTATCGCGTGCCGACATTTTGCCCCCACTGAAACATCGGGATCAAACTTGAAAAGGGAAGGCGTAGCATGCTCGGATATCATAGTGACCGGTAACACGGTTATTGATGCACTACTCGGCGTAATCGAACGATTAAAAACGGACGAGGCATTGAGTTCGGCTGCGGCGGCGCCGACGGCATTCCTGAATTTTGAACGCCGGATCATCCTTGTCACAGGTCACCGACGTGAAAGTTTTGGTGATGGGTTTGAGCGAATTTGTCAAGCACTATCGAGTATCGCTAAGCAGTATCCGGATATCGATATTGTTTATCCAGTACACCTAAATCCGAATGTTCGTGAGCCCGTTAATCGTTTGCTAAGCGGCGTCGAAAATATTTATCTGATTGAGCCGCTTGACTATTTGCCTTTTGTCTATCTGATGAGCCGGTCCTACATTATTCTTACGGACTCGGGCGGTATACAGGAAGAGGCTCCATCGCTGGGGAAACCGGTGCTAGTCATGCGGGATACCACCGAGCGGCCGGAGGCAGTTGAGGCAGGGACAGTAAAGTTGGTCGGTACAGAGGTGAGTCAAATAGTGGGTGCGCTTTCCCGTCTGCTTGATGACGATGAGGCCTATCGGGCGATGAGTTACGCTCATAATCCCTATGGGGATGGTGCTGCCAGTCAGCGTATAATTGAGGCGCTGCTTGCTATCTGATTAGCGAATGTCGCTTCAGTGGAAATGATTGTCGCGACCTCCTAAAACGTAGGAATTATAAGGACTGACATGGCATTTGAAACTATTTCGGTAATTGGGCTAGGCTACATCGGGCTACCAACCGCCGCGGTATTTGCGTCGCGTAAAAAACGAGTAATTGGCGTAGATGTGAACCCGAAAGCTATCGAAACCATCAATCAAGGCAATATTCACATTGTCGAACCCGACTTGGATATGGTGGTTCATGCAGCGGTAACCGGTGGTTATTTGCGTGCTACCAGCGTGCCGGAGGCAGCTGATGCCTTTCTGATTGCTGTGCCTACTCCTTTTAAAGAGCGACATGAGCCTGATTTGGACTATATCGAATCAGCTTGCAAAAGTATTGCGCCGGTTCTTAAAGTAGGTGATTTGGTCATTCTTGAGTCAACCTCGCCAGTAGGCGCGACTGAGCAAATGTCGGCATGGTTGGCCGAAGCTCGTCCCGATCTGACTTTTCCACAAACCTGCGGTGAGTCGTCTGATATACGAATAGCTCATTGCCCAGAGAGGGTGCTACCTGGGCATGTACTGCGCGAATTAGTTCAAAATGATCGTGTAATCGGAGGCATGACGCCAAAATGTTCTGCGGCAGCTGCGGCACTTTATAAAATCTTCGTAGAGGGTGAATGCGTTATTACTAATGCCCGTACTGCAGAGATGTGTAAGCTGACCGAAAATAGTTTCCGTGATACCAATATCGCGTTTGCCAACGAACTCTCGATGATTTGCGACAAGTTAGATATTAATGTGTGGGAGCTGATTCGGCTGGCAAATCGCCACCCTAGGGTTAATATTCTTCAGCCGGGCCCAGGGGTTGGTGGTCACTGCATCGCAGTTGATCCGTGGTTCATTGTTAGCAAAACTCCTGAGCAAGCTCGTCTAATTCGCACCGCACGCGAAGTTAATGATGACAAACCACGCTGGGTGCTCCAGAAAGCAAAGCTGGCTGTGGCTGAATATCTGCAAGCGAATAGTGAAAAAACAGCGAGAGATGTAACAATCGCGTGTTTTGGATTGTCATTCAAACCGGATATTGACGATCTACGGGAAAGCCCCGCTGTGTCGATTGCCGAGAGCATCTCCGCAGAACATCCAGGCACCGTTCTAGCTGTCGAGCCTAATATCACTGAGCTTCCTGTTAATTTAAATAGTAAGCTTATTTTGGTTGATATACAGGCCGCACTGGAGCAAGCCGATATTTTGATTCTTTTGGTTGATCATAAAGAATTCAAGGCCATTGCACGCGAGGCGATCGAAGCTCTTCAAGTAGTTGATACTCGAGGGGTATGGTCGCGATGAGAATTTTAGTCACTGGTGGTGCGGGGTTTATCGGGTCGGCGGTTGTGCGTCATATTGTCAACCATACTGAGCATAGTGTTTGTAATGTTGACAAGCTTACCTATGCTGGCAATTTGGAATCCTTGGCAAGTGTTAGCGATAATGAGCGCTATTGTTTCCATCGTGTAGATATTTGCGATCGTGCTGCGTTAGACGCAGTGTTTCTTGAGTTTCGTCCCGACGCCATAATGCATCTGGCGGCAGAGTCACATGTTGACCGATCGATTGAAGGCCCCGCTGCATTCATAGAAACTAATATTGTTGGTACGTACACACTGCTTGAAGTGGCGCGTGGGTATTGGAGTCAACTTAATGACAGCGCTAAGGATGCATTTCGTTTTCATCATGTTTCGACGGATGAAGTGTATGGTGACCTCCACGGTATAACTGATTTATTTACCGAGACTACGCCCTACGCACCAAGCTCACCATATTCTGCTAGCAAGGCAAGTTCCGATCATTTGGTAAGAGCGTGGGCGCGAACTTACGGGCTCCCGACGCTGATAACTAATTGTTCTAATAATTATGGGCCATACCATTTTCCTGAAAAGCTAATACCGTTAATTATACTCAATGCATTGAGGGGCAAGGCGCTGCCAGTCTACGGTAAGGGTGATCAAGTCCGAGACTGGCTGTACGTCGAGGATCATGCTCGGGCACTGTGTAATGTACTAGTAAGCGGAAAGGTGGGTGAGACATACAATATCGGTGGGCATAACGAAAAGAAAAATATCGATGTTGTAAAAAAACTCTGCTCAATATTGGATGAATTGAGGCCGCTGGACACTGTTAATTTAGATGCCCGGGCGGTGATGCGGGAGTCAGGTCTGGATGGCAAAAACTATAGAGAGTTGATATCGCATGTTAAAGACCGACCTGGTCATGATCAGCGCTATGCAATTGACGCTACCAAAATTGAGCGTGAGCTTGGCTGGACTCCAGATGAGACTTTTGAATCAGGTATTCGTAAGACAGTACAGTGGTACTTAGATAATCCCTCATGGGTTGCAAGAGTCGAAAGTGGAGAGTACCAGTCCTGGCTTAATAAGCAATACGGCAAAGGAACTCTCTGATGAGAATTTTGTTGCTGGGAAAGGATGGGCAAGTGGGCTGGGAGTTGATGCGCTCCTTGCGCTGTCTAGGTGAGCTGATTGCTCTTGGTCGAAGCGGCGAAGGTACGCTGGTCGGCGATCTTACAGATCTATCGGGCCTGCGGCAGACGCTAGAAATCGTCAAACCCGATTTCATTGTTAACGCTGCCGCCTACACTGCAGTGGACAAGGCGGAAAGCGACCAGGCGGAGGCGTTCCTTATCAATGCCGAAGCCGTAAGGGTTATGGCTGATTATGCAGCTACCAGTGGCGCTTGGCTAATCCATTACTCAACCGATTATGTTTTTTCGGGTAAAGGCAATGCTCCCTGGTCGGAACAAGACATAACATCACCGCTGAATATTTATGGAAAAAGCAAGTTGGAAGGAGAACGCGCTATTCAGAAAAGCGGTTGCCGCCATCTTATATTTCGTATCAGTTGGATTTATGCGGCGCGTGGAAACAATTTTGCGAAGACAATGCTACGTTTGGCTGCTGATAGGGAGCAAATTCAAGTTGTAAGCGATCAGGTTGGTGCACCAACCGGAGCAGACTTAGTTGCTGATATTACCGCGCATGCGCTCAGAGTCGCAGCAATAGGTAATTTCGAGGGTGGCGTCTATCACCTCGCGGCCAGTGGTGCTGTCAGTTGGCATGGTTATGCTTGTCATGTTGTTGAAACTGCGCGTGTACTAGGTTATGAGTTGCGTATCAGAACTATAGAAAAACTAAGTACTATTGAGTATCCTACGCCCGCCGAAAGGCCGCTTAACTCACTTATGAATACTCAACGACTGCAAGCCGCGTTTAAATTGGTTTTACCTCCATGGCAAGTAGGTATTGATCGCATGCTAACCGAGATAAGAGGTTGAAATATGAGTCGTAAAGGAATCATTCTTGCCGGAGGCTCTGGAACTCGCTTGCACCCAATTACATTGGGCGTATCTAAGCAACTGCTTCCGATTTATGATAAGCCTATGATTTACTACCCGCTATCAGTATTAATGCTGGCTGGTATACGTGAAGTGCTTATTATATCCACTCCTATAGATCTGCCTAATTTCCGTAATCTTTTGGGGAGCGGTAGTCAGTTTGGTATTTCGATAAGTTACGCTGAGCAGCCATCTCCTGATGGACTAGCGCAAGCATTTATTATCGGAGAGGAATTCATAGGTGGCGATGATTGCTGTTTGATCCTTGGAGATAACATATTTTACGGACAACGGTTCTCTGAACATCTGAAGCAGGCAAGCTTGCGCAGTCATGGAGCCACAGTTTTCGGATATCATGTATCCGATCCAGAACGCTTTGGTGTTGTTGAGTTCAATGCATCAGGACAAGCGATAAGCATTGAGGAAAAGCCAGCCTTACCTAAATCAAACTATGCTGTGACAGGCTTGTATTTCTACGACAATCGAGTGGTTCAAGTTGCCAAGTCAATCAAACCATCCACTAGGGGTGAGCTAGAAATTACTGATATCAACAAGTTCTACCTAGACGACAAAAGCCTGAGCGTGGAGATGTTAGGGCGAGGTTTCGCATGGCTGGACACAGGTACTCATGCCTCTTTACTTGAAGCCGGTCAGTTTGTTCATACCATTGAACAGCGACAGGGTTTAAAAGTGGCTTGCCTGGAAGAAATTGCATTCAACCAGGGATGGATAAGCCAGGCAGAGCTGATGGCGCAAGCTGTTCGACTTAAGAAAACTGATTACGGCCAGTACCTAGATGCATTAAGTAGAGATGTTAACCCGTGAAACTTACTAAAACAGCGATACCTGAAGTAGTGATCTTAGAGCCCACGATTTTTAAGGATGATCGAGGCTTTTTTTACGAAAGTTATAACGATGAGTCTTTTCGCTCTGCTTTAGCGGAGCTAGGTTTAGATGAGCCTGGGCCGTTCGTGCAAGACAACCACTCTTGTTCTAACAAAGGTGTGCTCAGAGGGCTGCACTTTCAGTCTGCGCCTTATTCGCAAGGTAAGCTAGTGCGTGTCGTTCAAGGTTCTGTTTTTGATGTTGCTGTAGATATAAGGCCAGAGTCGAGAACGTACGGGAGCTGGGTAGGGCTTGAGTTGAGTGCTAAAAATAAAAAGATGCTTTGGATTCCAGATGGGTTCGCGCATGGGTTTTTAACACTTGAAGATGATACGCACTTTTTATACAAAACTACAAACTTCTATAACAGAGATGCTGAGCGCTCTATCATTTGGAATGATCCGGTTATTAATATCCGGTGGCCACTTGAAGCCGTCGGCGACCTTATAATTTCGGAAAAAGATTCCGAAGCCAATAGTTTTGAAAATCACATTTCGCTTAAGTGACTCATAATGTCGGCCGTCAATCCCCTTATCGTTCCAATCATTGTTTTGATCGGTTTGTATTTAGCCCATGTGTTGAACCAGTCTCGCTCAAAAAATACAGAGCCAATGGTTGGCGGCCGATTTGAGACTATTGACGGGTTGCGAGGGTATCTAGCTTTTTTTGTTTTTCTACATCATTCTAGTGTTTGGTATTTCTACATACAGACAGGTCGTTGGGAAATCCCCCCCTCGACACTTTATGTAATGCTGGGCCAAGGCGGTGTGACAATGTTTTTCATGGTGACGAGTTTTTTATTCGTTACTAAAATTCTGGACTCAAGAAGTACGCAAATAAATTGGTTCGATTTTTTTGCAATGCGGGTTGCTCGCCTTGTTCCTGTTTATCTGCTGTCTGTTCTGACTCTGTTCATCCTGGTGGCAATTCGTTCAAACTGGCAAATTAATGTCGATCTTGATACGCTGTTGAATACAATCTATAAGTGGATGCTGTTCACTATTGCTGGCAAACCAGATGTCAATGGGATTGCTCGGACGTCGATCATGCTCGCGAGCGTTACTTGGTCCCTACCTTATGAATGGTACTTCTATTTCTGCCTTCCACTCATTTCAATAGTCTTGTTCGCAAGAGTCAACGTAGGAGCGATAATTTTTTCAGCAGTTGCTCTCTACACTATGCTTGAATATTGGGCTCCGCTAGGGTTTGTCCTTCAAAGCTTTGTTGGTGGGATGGTGGCAGCGTTTATTGTCAGAAGTCAAAGGCTCAAAAACCTGCTTAGTGGTTTTTGGTTTTCTGTAGCTAGTTTGTTTTTACTTGGCGCTGTGTCTTTTCTGCCTACTGCTTTTGATCCCTTAGCTTTACTATTGCTCTCACTAGTTTTTGTGTTTTTTGCTGCAGGGAACTCTTTTTTTGGGATGTTGAAGCTAACTTCGGCGCGTTGGATGGGGGAGTTATCGTACGGGATATATATGCTACATGGTTTGGTGTTGTTTGTTGCTTTTTTCTTTGTTGTAGGGTATGAGCAAGTAAAGGTTCTGCAGCCTTTTTATTATTGGTGTTTAGTGGCCGCTATTACACCGGTCGTAATTCTTGTGGCACATATAGTGCATTTGTCTGTTGAGCGCCCTCTAATGCGTAGTTCTAAAGCACTGCTAAGAAATCGTAAGCCTGTATTCCAAGTGATTCGAGCTAAAATCTATCAACCGATACTCAAGCGGTTCTCTTGTAGGTCTTGATGAAAGCTTAAGGTGAATAAAAGCTAATGAGATTTAAAATCGGTACATTAAATGCTCTGTCATTGGTAGCTATTCAAGGGGCTAATGCACTTTTTCCATTGTTGGTATTTCCTTATTTACTGTCAGTGATAGGGGAAGAGAGCTTTGCTATTATCGTTACGGCAGAAGCTTTAGCCTTTTATGCTTTGACTGTTTGTCTCTATAGTTTTGATACTAGTGGGGTGCAGTCGGTCATCAATGTTAGAAAAACTGGTGAGCGCATTTTAGAGGCTAGTTGTGTCTTTAATATTTTCGCCACCCGGATAGTACTTTTTCTGCTATCTTCATTTGTACTGGTTGGTGTTGCTTCTTTTCTCTCCAACTCCAGCCTGCAAGTTTTATTGGTATGGATGCTATTCGTCTTAGGTACTATTCTCCAAAGTAACTTTTACTTTCAGGCTATCGAAGATAATTTCGCACTTGCGTCTTGTATTATTGTGTCTCGAATAATTGGTGTGGTCGGCGTATATTGTTTTGTTAATGGGCCGGAAGACTTGCTTCTCGCTTCATCGTTATTGGCAGGTAGCTATTTTATTTCCGGGGTTGCTGGGTTTTTGTTGTTACTTACACGCTTCGATGTTTCAGCGTTCCGCACAATACGCATCGCTAAAATCTACACGCTATTGCAGGACGGACGATACATTTTTTTTGGTAATTTATCTGTTTCATTTTTTAGAGGTGCAAACGTCTTGATTTTATCTGAATTATCTAATGCTGCCGCAGTGTCGACCTATGCTATCGCAGAAAAGGTAATTAAAAGTATTCAAGCACTTGCTCGCCCTCTAAATCAGATTTTTGCGCCGAAAGCGGCGAAGGCATGGTCGGATTTAGATAAAGAGAGTAGAACCGAAAAACAAGCGCTTATTTTGCTTTGGCGTAACACCCGTATACAAGTTTGGCTAATGTTAGCCGTCATGCCAGTTGCGGTGAGCGCTATTTACTTGGGGAGCTATTTCGAGCTTCTAAACGGTTTTGATTCTCATGTCGTTGCATTAATCGCGCTAATGTCACCTGCGGTATGCTTTGGTGTGGCTAATGCTATGTTTGGCCCCGTTGGATTAAGTCTGATTGGCGCACAGTCATACTTTGCTAAATCGGTCTTATTGATTGGAGTGTTAGCATTTACAGTCTCGATGATCGTTTCTTATTTGTTTGGCGCCCCTGGAGCTGGCTCTGCGTTTGTTATGGCAGAATTCTGCCTATTAGTTGCATTTGTTATCCGCTATAGGAGGCGGTCAGCAACCCATTTTTTGGGTGTTTGACCGTTCCCGAGCTAGAAATAGAATTTTGTGCATCTGAGAAGAGGGGTAGCAATGCAGATGAGATTTGCGCAACCAATTTCGGAGGGCCGATTCAGTAAAGCTGGTTATCTCTTTGCCGTGATGGTTCTGTTCGTACCTACGAGTTCATTCTACGGCTATTATGCTGCCTTGCTTTTTGGTTTGTTCCTGCTCGTTTGGAGTAGTGGTGGCAGTGTTCCATGGAAGGTTGAGGTTTTTTATATTTATGTATCATTGGTTACTTTTTTGTTGCTGCTCTGTCTCTATCGGTGGATAGCTTATGAGAACTCTGAGGACTTAAAAGAGTATCTAAAAATTGCGTTATTTTGTTCGGTGGCTTTTTTTGGTGTGCGATTAGGCCGAAACGGCTTAGATGGTATTTTTTCAATATTTGTCCTTGTGAATTGCGCTGTATCTCTCCTGCAATATTTGGGTGTGTACGAGTTTGGGGTGCGCGAGATTACAGATTTATATAATGCTAAGCATCATGTTGAAGCCTCGCTTAGCTATACCGCACCTCGCGCCCTAGGCCTTTCACCCGGCCCGGGGCAGCAAAGTGTTATATGCCTTTTCTTCTTTTCATATTTTCTGGTTCAGTTCTTTTTTGGCGGGGGTGGATTAAAAAGACTAATGATGTGTTTGGTTTCATTATTAGGGATGGTTTTGAGTCAATCGAAAACGGCTCTAATCGCCATCGCTATCGGTAGTGTTGTTGTATTTTTCCTTTTTGTGGCTCATGCAGGGTACAAATCAAAGCTTGGAGTGCTGCTGCTTTTTGTTCTAGTGGTTGGCGGCGTAGTTGCTTTTAAGGATCAGTTGTTAGTGTTATTTCCTGAGTACTTCCGACTTGCGGAGCAAGGGGGTGACGTTTCATCTCTACAAAGCCGTGTAGGGAATTGGCAGCAGATGCTACATGTCTTTTTTGTTGAAGACTCTGTGTTTCTCTACTTGTTTGGTGTTGGGCGTTCTGGGTTGGAGTTCTATGGCGTTAATGACCTTCCTTACGATAGTGACTATGTTTATGTTCTTGTAAATTATGGTTTGGTTGGTTTTTTTGTATTTGTGGCAATGCTCAGTTCAGTCCTGATGAGGGGCGTAGCGTTTTTTTCTACAGAAAGTATTGATGGAAAGTGCTTAATTATTATTCTTGTCTATGCAGTGGTTGCAGCTGTGGCTTTGAATTATTTCTTTGAGCCTCGGATACTTATGATTTTTGCTATCCTGATTTTCAATTGCGCGGCTCGAAATCGAGTCATGCCCGCTCAATATCTACGAAGGCTTTGATGATGCTGAAGAGAGTATGCGTTGTTCCCGTTTGCTATAACGCTTATGATGATGCTCTGCGTTTTTTGAGCTCGTTGAATGTAGCATTTGGTAAAACAAAGAATTTGCATCTTGATGTGATACTTGCTGACAACTCAATTGGCGATGCACCTGCTGAAATTGTTCAGAATAACTATTTATTCTGTTATCAATATAATAAAAATCAGAATGTGGGCTATTTTCCAGCTTTTTATCGAGCTATGCAGTCTGACCTCAATGCCGCTAATTACGACTATGTTGTGGTGTGTAATGTCGACTTGGTTGTGGGGGAGGATTTTCTCTCTAAGTTAGTTGAGTTGAGTTTTTCATCCGAGGTCGGTTTGATAGCCCCTGGAATTTTCTCAGACCGAGATGGCCGAGATCTTAATCCAAAAATCATGCATAGACCGAAACTCTCAAAACTGAGGTTTATGCGTCTGGTTTGTTCGAACGTCTTGCTTTTTCGTGCATACGGGAAATTAGTAAGGCTGCGTGAACGTGCGCGTTCACACTCCCAGAAGCGTCAAGCTCGCTCAGTGAATGTTAGGCCGGTTCATAACAATAAAAAGATATATGGCGCGCATGGCTCCTTTATGATTTTCCCAAAAAGCTATTTTCTACGTGGGGCAACAATTGACTATCCCCGCTTTTTATTTGGAGAAGAAGTTTTTGTCGCAGAACAGTTGCGCATGCATCAATTGGATGTGGCTCATATTCCACAGTTGCGAATCTTCGACAAAGAGCATGCGTCCACCTCGCAGGCTAACGTTAAATTTATAAGTGGGGAGCATAAAAAGTCTTACGATTACCTTATTAGCAACTATTTCAAATAACGCTCTTAGCAGGAAAGACATTGAGGTTATTGCGCTCACGATGGGTTAGTAGGATGCACCGGGTCGTTGCGAATTGTTCAGTTTTCGCTCATGCCAGCAATGGTCGCCTAAAGCCACTTTGTTTATCGGGGCTGTTTCTTCTGATGAAGATACCTCTTCTCAATGGGCTGAAAAAGCGATATCCATTTGCCCAAAGCTTTCGTTTAGGTTAAAACTGTTTTTTTGCATTTGAGGGCGTTATGAAGCAAATTCTGCAAGACATGGCTAAAGGCGGAACCACCGTTGCTGTTGCGCCCGCGCCACAGATTTCGCGTGAGCACGTGATCATTAATACTAGTGTTTCGCTGATCTCTGCTGGGACCGAGAGAATGCTGGTCGGGTTCGGTAAGGCATCTTACCTAGACAAAGCTCGCCAACAGCCTGAAAAGGTTCGGATGGTGTTAGAAAAGGTCAAAACTGATGGGCTTATGACCACCATCGAAGCCGTGCAGTCGAAACTTGCTCAACCCCTACCGTTGGGTTACTGCAACGTCGGTGTAGTTGCAGCGGTGGGGTCGGGCGTAGAAGGCCTTAAAGTTGGTGACCGCGTCGTTTCAAACGGTCCTCATGCAGATGTGGTAAAAGTCCCCAAGAACCTGTGTGCACGCATTCCTGAAGGCGTCGATGATGAGTCTGCTGCTTTCGTTGTCGTTGCTAGCATCGGACTCCAAGGCATAAGACTTGCCCAACCAACACTGGGTGAAGCCTTCGTGGTGACTGGTGTAGGTTTGATTGGCTTACTTACCGTCCAATTGCTCCGTGCGCACGGGTGCCGCGTTCTCGCGATTGATTTTGATCAAACAAAACTCGAGATCGCTCGACAATATGGTGCTGAGACATGTAATCCTGGTCGGGGCGAAGACCCGATATCGGTAGGAATGGCATTCAGTCGTGGGCAGGGCGTCGATGGTGTAATCATCACTGCCTCGACTAAATCTAGCGATCCAGTAACCCAGGCGGCTAGAATGAGCCGTAAGCGCGGCCGCATTGTGCTGGTGGGGGTGACTGGCCTTGAACTTAATCGTGCCGATTTCTATGAAAAGGAACTGAGTTTCCAAGTTTCGTGCTCTTACGGCCCAGGTCGCTATGATCCAAGTTATGAGGATAAGGGACAAGACTACCCGCTCGGATTTGTCCGCTGGACTCAACAGCGAAATTTTGAAGCAGTATTGGACATGTTGGCCAGTGGTCAGCTGAACGTTAAGGCCTTGATTACTCACCGCTTTGCTTTCGAGAGCGCTCCAGAAGCATATGCAGCTCTGACTGAAGATAGCTCTGGTCTGGGTATGCTTCTACAATACGAGTCTGACGTTCAAGAGAGAGCTGTTCGCCAAGTCTCCCTTTCGAACCAAGAAAATTTCAGTCCGCAGAAGCCAGTGGTGGGTTTCATCGGGGCTGGTAATTATGCATCGCGAGTCTTGATTCCTGCTTTCAAGGCCGCCGGGGCTCAGCTTCACACGATAGTTACAGCGGGTGGGATCAATAGCGTCATCCATGGGGAAAAGGCTGGTTTCGCTCAAGCGTCAACCGATCTGTTAGCTATGTTGCAAGATCCAGCGATCAATACGATTTCTATCGTCACTCGTCATGACAGCCATGCTCGCTTTGTATCTCAAGCCTTACAGGCGGGCAAGAATGTTTTTGTAGAGAAGCCATTGGCGATCACGTTGCCCGAGCTGGAGGACATAAAAGCGGCTTATGAAACAGCTCATCAGAGCGGAGGGGCTCCTCAACTGATGGTCGGGTTCAACCGCCGTTTTGCTCCACAAGTCCAGAAAATGAAGAGTCTGCTGGCATCGGTTAGGGAGCCAAAGTCATTCATCATGACCATGAATGCTGGAGCCATCCCGAGCGACCACTGGACCCAGGATATTGCAGTCGGTGGGGGGCGAATCATCGGAGAGGCATGTCATTTCATCGACTTGATGCGATACCTGTCTGGCTCTCGAATTGTCTCAGTCCAGGCGCGCCGGATGGGTGATAACACGGCAGTAGAAGTTACTGAGGATAAGGCCGCTATTACCCTTGGTTTCGAAGATGGCTCTTTCGGAACTATTCTCTACTTGGCGAACGGCGCAAGCGCATTCCCTAAAGAACGGGTTGAGGTCTTTGCTGCGGGCCGTGTGCTACAGCTTGATAATTTCCGCAAGCTGAAGGGCTACGGCTGGCCCGGTTTCACCAAGATGAATTTATGGAAGCAAGACAAAGGACAGCGACAGTGCGCATCTGCATTTCTGGAAGCCGTCGCCAGCGGGGCTGGACCCGTAATTTCTTATGAGGAAATCATGGAAGTTGCACAAGTATCTATAGAAGTTGCTAGCATTTTGCGCAATCAGGCAGGTTAAAACTCGCATGCAATTTCGCAAACTTATCCGGCTTTACCACACCGTGCGGTACTTAAAGATACAGCAGGTTTTTTATCGGTTGTACTACCGCTATTTTCGGATTAGACGCCGTCACGTAGGACCTCTATTCACCCGCACGTGGGCCTCAACCTGGCGCAGTATACCGTGGTTAGATCTGTCGACACGAGATGCAGAGAGTTTCACTTTTCTGGGCATTTCAGGTGTAGTGCGTGATAAGGCTGATTGGCAAGCCGGTAAGCACAGCAAATTGTGGCTTTACAACTTGCATTATCTCGATGATTTAAATGCTCGCGGTATCGATCAACGACAGGAGTTAGCCCAGAAGTTAATTCAAAAGTGGAACGATAACAATCCATCCTTCTCTGGGGAAGGGTGGGAGCCCTATCCATTGTCTTTAAGAATCGTAAACTTGGTCAAATGGAGCGCGCTCAATCCAGCTTCAGGTCAATATCTTCTTGATGGTTTGGGTGTCCAAGTTGACGCCCTTTCTCAGCAAGTTGAATATCATATCTTGGGAAACCATATTTTTGCCAATGGTAAAGCGTTGGTGTTCTCGGGTGCTTATTTTTCAGGAGATACTGGGGATCGCTGGCTGTCTAAGGGCCTGCATATCATCGATCGACAGGTTCCAGAGCAGTTTCTTCAAGATGGTGGTCATTTCGAACTATCACCCATGTACCACGCTACATTGCTTTGGGATATGTGTGACCTCGTGCAGCTAGCGCAATGCAGCCAGTTACCAGCTTTACAGGCCAGACTGCCGGTGTGGCGGGAGGTAGTTGTACGTGGCCTGATTTGGTTGGAGAGCATGCTGCACCCCGATGGAGAAATCTCCTTCTTCAACGATTCGGCGTTCGGCATCGCCCCTAAATACTCTCAACTCTTGGACTACGCGAATCACCTCGGTATAGCTCTGCCGGCAGTATCTACGGAGCAGGCCAGATTTAATTCGAATACTGGCTATGTGGTTGTTTCTCCGGTTCAAGGGTTTAAAGCACTGCTGGATGTAGCGGAAGTTGGTCCTGATTATCAGCCGGGCCATGCGCACGCCGACACATTGAGCTTCGAACTAAGTATTTTTGGGCGTCGTTTTATCGTTAACTCTGGTACCTCGCAATATGGGGAGGACCAGGAGAGGCAGCGTCAGCGTAGCACTTCTGCACACAGTACCGTTCAAGTGGAAGGCCAAAATTCCTCGGAGGTATGGGCAGGATTTCGTGTAGCCAGACGCGCTCGGCCAATGTTGGAGAGGTTTGAAAAACTGCCTTCATCGATTGTCGTACAAGCCAGTCACGACGGGTATTGTCGCTTACCTCGTAGGCCTTTACATAAGCGTTCCTGGACGTTCACGCGCGACCAATTGAACATAGTAGACACCGTGACTGGAGAGAATGTATCGGCTGTCGCTCGATTTTTCATCCATCCTGATGTGCAAATCCGAGAAGATAAAGATGGAATAGTAGCTTGCTTTGGATCGGAGCAGCGTGTACACATCCAGTTCATTGGCGCTGATGATGTGCGACTGGTTGCTTCGACTTGGCATCCCGAATTTGGTAGATCAACAGAAAATTACTGTATTGAGGCTTCTTTTACAAAGAATTCACTAGTTACCCGAATTCGCTGGAGTTTAATGTGAGGATTTTGCTACTAAGCTTTTATTTTCAGCCAGATTTATCAGCTGGCTCGTTTCGTACCACGGCTTTGGTGCGTGCGCTGCTTGATCAGTTGCCTGCTGATGCTAGTATTGATGTCATTACAACCCAACCCAACCGTTATAGCAGTTTTTCATTAGACGCGCCTTTGATCGAAGAATTGCCACGGCTTACTATTCATCGTGTACCGCTGACTCAGCATAATAGCGGTATGTTTGATCAATCTCGCGCTTTTCTAGGCTACGCAAAGAGAGTGCTTAGCCTTGTAGGTGATCGGCGGTATCAAGCAGTCTACGCGACATCCTCGCGCTTGATGACTGCGTCTTTAGGTGCCGTGGTTTCGAAGCGTATTGGTTGCCCGTTGTATTTGGATATTCGCGATATTTTTGTGGATACCATCAAAGACGTACTACCTGCCAAGTTTACTTGGATACTCAAGCCAGTATTTTCGCTGATAGAGCGTCTTACGGTTCGCGCAGCAGCTCGAGTGAACGTAGTTTCGGCTGGTTTTTTGCCTTATTTTAAAGCGAGATACCCACAGGGCGACTTCGTTGTTTTTACCAATGGTATAGATGACGAGTTTATCAACGCTCAACCTGTATCCTCATGCAAGAGCGAGAATCGGGTAATCACTGTGCTTTATGCAGGTAATATGGGGGAAGGTCAAGGTTTGCACATGATCGTACCTCAGCTTGCCAATCGTTTTGCAGGTAGGCTTAAATTCATTTGTATTGGCGATGGCGGCCGAAAAAAGCAGTTGGAACAAGCTGTCATTGAAACTCGGGCAACAAATGTTGAAATAAAGCCGCCTATACGCAGGAAGGATTTAATTTCAGCCTATCAGGAGGCTGATGTGCTATTCCTCCATTTGAATGATTATGATGCGTTTCGTAAGGTGCTTCCTTCAAAGGTGTTTGAGTACGCTGCGTTAGGGAAGCCCATATGGGCTGGAGTAGCTGGCTACTCAGCTCAATTTATTCGTGATGAGATTCCGAACGTTGCAGTATTTAGTCCTTGCAATGATGAAGAGGCCGAGCGCTCCTTTGCCGCGTTAAACATAGTGACAGCGCCTCGGCATGAGTTTGTTGAACGCTTTGCACGTCGCAAAATAATGCAGGCACTGGCAGAAGACTTCATTTCGCTAATAAAAAGTAAATCGTTATGAATATATTCGTTACCGGTATCACCGGCTTTGTAGGTCGAGCTATCGCGTCTCGGCTACAGAGCGATGGGCATCGTGTTACTGCTGCAATTCGGGAGACTAACAAATCCTACATTGAAGATGTTGCATTGGTGCCTTTTGATAACTTGGTTACCTATGATTGGAGCTCTGCCTTGAATGGGCAGGATGTTGTGGTTCACTGCGCTGCACGTGTTCACGTCATGAATGACCTGGCCCAAGATCCATTGATGGAGTTCAGGAGGATCAATGTTGACGGCACACTTAATATTGCACGGTGCGCTGCCCGTGTCGGTGTGAAGCGATTCATATTCATCAGCTCCATAAAAGTTAACGGAGAAGGTACCCAATTGGGACACCCTTTTTCGGCGGACGACACTGCTGCTCCTCAAGACCCATACGGCGTTTCTAAATGCGAAGCCGAGCAGCAACTGCTCGCTCTGGCATCGGAAACTAACCTAGATGTGGTAATCATTCGCCCGGTATTAGTCTATGGGCCTGGAGTCAAGGCAAACTTCCAGAGCATGATGGCTTGGTTGTCAAAAGGTATTCCGCTGCCATTGGGAGCTATTTCAAACAAGCGAAGCATGGTTGCTTTGGATAATTTGGTAGATCTCATTGCAGTTTGCACAGTTCATCCAGCCGCTGCGAACCAGGTTTTTTTGGTGAGTGATGGTGAAGATCTTTCAACGACTCAATTGATGAAGCGTACCGCGAAGGCTTTGGGTAAGACCGCACGCTTGCTTCCTGTACCCGTGTGGTTGCTAAACCTTGCTGCGCGGTTGCTGGGTAAGCCTGCCATTGCCCAACGACTTTGTGGTTCGCTGCAGGTTGATATTGAGAAGACTCGTGCATTGTTGGGCTGGAAGCCGCCAATCAGTGTTGATGAAGCCTTGGGCAAGACTGCCCGCAATTTTCTGGAGCGTCGATAACAATGGACTTTTGGCTCTACTTGCCTATCGTCAGCGCGCTGTCATTGGTTTTGACAGGTGGTTTGAGGCGATACGCTCTCGCTCGCAGCTTGATGGATGTGCCTAACGCACGCAGCTCCCATGCAGTGCCTACGCCGCGAGGAGGGGGGGTCGCCATCGTGGTGAGCTTCCTCATGGTCTTGCCATTGTTGTCATTGGGGGGCCATCTACCGTGGAATGTTACATGGGCACTCTTTGGCGCGGGTTTAGGTGTCGCTGTTCTAGGCTTTCTAGACGATCACGGCCACATTGCAGCCCGTTGGCGATTGCTAGGACATTTTGCTGCTGCCACTTGGGCGCTGTGGTGGCTTGGTGGTATGCCGGCACTTGAGGTGTTTGGGTACACCGTTGATCTAGGACCCGTAGGGCATTTTCTAGCAGCTGTCTATTTGGTTTGGTTATTGAATTTGTACAACTTCATGGACGGCATTGACGGCATAGCTAGTATTGAAGCAATTAGTGTGTGTATAGGCGGTGCACTGCTCTATATCGTTTGTGGTCAACACCAGGGGGTGTTTGCCCCGTTGATATTAGCCGCTGCGGTCTTCGGTTTTTTGTTTTGGAACTTCCCACCAGCCCGTATCTTCATGGGGGATGCAGGTAGCGGCTTTCTCGGTGTCATCCTAGGTATCCTCTCGCTGCAAGCCGCTTGGCTCTCGCCTCAGCTGTTGTGGGGGTGGATCATCCTTTTGGGTGTGTTCATTGTCGACGCTACATTTACGCTGATGCGCCGTCTGTTGCGGGGTGACAAGGTCTATGAAGCGCACCGAAGCCATGCATATCAGTTTGCGTCCCGGCAATACGGTCGTCACCTTCCAGTTACTTTGACTGTTGCTTCGATCAACTTGATCTGGCTACTGCCATTGGCTGCCTGTGTGGCAGCTGGGTGGCTCGACGGTGTAGCAGGGCTTGTCATCGCCTACGCTCCATTGGTATTGCTTGCGATCAAATATCGCGCAGGTGAGCTCGAAAAGCGCTAATGGGTCAGCTGCTGTGTATGTAGAATGGTGGTGGTTGCAGTGGTCGTGAATCGGCGGTGATGTTGCTTCACTCTGCCCACCGAATGAGCACGCTAGCTAGACAATGCCCGTGTCGTAGAAGCTGAGGATGTATTGAAATTATGGATAGATTGAGAGCACGTATGCTGGCACTGCCCCGTCGCTACAAGCGAGGGTTGCAAGTATGCGCTGATCTTCTGCTCGTCTGGCTGGCCCTTTGGCTAGCTTTTGTCGTGCGCCTTGGGATTGATGATATGATCAATCCGATCGAGACCCATTTGTGGCTTTTCTCTGCTGCGCCGCTTGCGAGTATACCGATTTTTATCCGTTTCGGTATGTATCGGGCAGTGATGCGCTATTTTGGAAATGATGCGCTCATCACCATCGTAAAGGCTGTTAGCCTTTCCGCTTTGCTGCTGGCTCTGGTTGTCTACTGGTATGGTAGCCACAAGGCCGTTGTGCCTCGTTCCATCATATTCAACTATTGGTGGTTGAGTCTGATCATGATCGGCGGGGTTCGTTTGATCATGAGGCAATATTTTCTCGGTGACTGGTTTGCCGCCGCTCAGCACGTGCCATTCAGCAATCGCGATAATGGGTTACCTAAGGTTGCTATATATGGGGCCGGCGCCGCCGGTAACCAATTGCTCGCAGCCCTCAGGCTTGGGCGTGACATGCGTCCGGTGGCGTTTATTGATGACGACGAGGGTGTTGCTGATAGGGTGATTGCAGGCCTGCAAGTGTTTCGCGCCAAGGATATCCAGAGAATGATCGATGTGACTGGAGCGGAGCAGGTGTTGCTTGCAATCCCTTCTAGTAGCCGCGCACGTCGTCGTGAAGTGCTTGGGTATCTGGAAAATTTCCCCTTGCACGTTCGGAGTATCCCTAGCTTCATGGATCTCGCAAGTGGTCGAGTCAAAGTAGATGACATCCAAGAGGTCGATATTGCAGACCTATTAGGCCGCGATGCGGTCCCTGCTCAGAATGACTTACTGGCGCACTGCATCACCGGGAAAGTGGTCATGGTGACTGGTGCTGGTGGATCTATAGGTTCAGAGCTATGTCGTCAAATACTCCTCCTTAAACCAACTACTCTGCTACTTTTTGAGCATAGTGAGTATAACCTTTACAGCATTTGTAGTGAGCTTGAGCAACGCATTACCAGGGAATCCTTACCGGTGCGTCTTATACCATTCCTTGGTTCGATACGTAATCAAAAGCATCTTTTCGATACCATGGTCATGTGGCATGTGGATACGGTTTATCATGCGGCTGCGTATAAGCATGTCCCAATGGTGGAACATAATATTGCAGAAGGTGTTTTAAATAATGTGATCGGTACTTTAAATACCGCTCAAGCTGCCCTGCAGGCGAATGTCTCTAACTTTGTGCTGATCTCCACCGATAAGGCTGTGCGGCCTACAAATGTGATGGGAAGCACGAAGCGCTTGGCTGAAATGACACTTCAAGCACTGAGTTGTGAGTTGGCACCTGTATTGTTCGGGGATTCTGCCAATGTTGCGCGAGTCAATAAGACGCGGTTCACTATGGTGCGGTTTGGTAACGTACTTGGCTCATCCGGTTCGGTTATTCCATTGTTTCATAAGCAGATTAAGGCTGGCGGACCGCTAACTGTAACTCACCCCAAAATCACACGTTACTTCATGACTATTCCTGAGGCTGCGCAGTTAGTAATTCAGGCAGGATCAATGGGGCAGGGTGGGGACGTCTTTGTGTTGGATATGGGGTCACCTGTACGCATAGCGGCCCTAGCTGAAAAAATGATTCATCTTTCCGGTTTGAGTGTCCGTTCAGAGCATAACCCCAATGGTGATATTGCTATCGAGTTTACTGGGCTCCGACCAGGGGAGAAACTATACGAAGAATTATTGATTGGCGATAATGTGGCACCCACCCGCCACCCAATGATTATGACGGCAACGGAAGACTATCTCAGTTGGGAAGAGTTAAAAGCCCGATTAGAACAATTGCTTTCGGCGGTTTCTAATGAAGATTTCAGCCGTGTGCGCCAACTGCTGAGAGAGTCCGTTAGTGGCTATTCACCTGATGGAGAAATCGTCGACTGGGTCTATCAGCAGCGTCGGTCTGAGATTTAATTGATCTGCAGCTACCAGTATTTCAAGGATTGCTGGTAGCCAATTTTTTTCTGCTCACATGTTATGGTCTTGGGCGCGATCAGCTATCATTTTTTGTATATGGGAAACTAAATACTTCGAACCTTGTGTGGTTAAATGGCCATAGTCCCAGGCAGTCAAAGTGTTCGCGGTTTCCCCTGTGCGTGTCATGCAGCCATTCGCATTGCAGAAAATATCAATAGGAGAAATGTAATTAACTTTGGCTTTCTTAAAATAATCTGACATCTCCTTGTCGGTTTTAAAAGCTGCTTGGACTAGCCCTTGTCTTAATCGTGTGGGTACGCTAATTATCGTTGAGTGTTCAACGCTTAGTAGTAGCTGCTTGGGTAACCCGTCCTTCCATTGAGGGACTGGACCGATTAGGTCAACTTGGGCTATGCCCATACTATGTAGTTGAATTATCGTTGTTTGTAATTTTCTCCATTCGTAATTATTCCAGATGCCTGCGAGTACGACACGCTCCGGCTTGTTTTTTTGGATTTCATTTAAGATATGATCATTAATGCTGCGGCAAAATGGACGGCTGGCGATTTCCATACCGACGATGGGAGGGCACCCCGACGCGGTCCGCTGGCGAATTTCATAGTCGTCAGAGTAGTTGGCTTTATAGCCAGGGTACAGGTGAGCCGCATGCGAGTCGCCCCATAAGAAAAGTATAGGCTTCTTGTTTCCGTTTTCGTTTGTAGTTTCACATTTTTCAAGCGTTGATGAGTTCTGAGTGGGTGTTAAAAAGCAGCTCCCCTCACGATAGCCAGCTTTATATTCATACTTGAATGTAGCTAATTCGCGATAAATTTTTGGGAAACGTTCGGGAAGCCCTTTCTGGTGGTAGGTGCCGTAGCCCAATGCGGTTGTGGCAGCAAGCACTGCCGCCAGAGAAATGGTCTTCCAGGCTTTTTTTTCGCCGAATCGTATTGGCTTTTCGATAAGTTTGTAAGTTAGCCCGGCTAGACAGAAGCTGGCTAAAACGATTGACATACGAGTTGCACTAGACAGGGAGGCTCCCTCAGCGATCCTGGAAAAGGACAATAGGGGCCAATGCCATAGGTATAGTGGGTAACTAATTAGCCCGATTGCTATCATTGGGCTCGATGACAAGAGTGTTCGATTTGCCCAGGCCCGAGTGCCAGCTACGATTAACAGACAAGTGCCTAAAACAGGAAATATAGCCCTCCACCCCGGGAATTTTTCACCATCCTTGATCAGTAATATTGAGACGGTTATCAGTAACAATCCTACTGTGCTAAATAAGTTTTGTATTCGCTGATTGCTGACTAGATGGTGTTGGAGGTTTGGAGCAGGATTCCTGATTAATTGTGCGAGTAACGCGCCTGCTAAGAGCTCCCAAGCCCTAGTGGCCGGTGAAAAAAAAGTCTGCACTGGATCGGTATTGATCAGTTGCAGGTTCAGGCTGAGTGAGATTAGCAAAAGTGCTGCTATTGAAATGCTTGATTTTAACTTGGTTTTCCAGTTTAGCCAAATAACTATGGGGAATAGCAAGTAAAACTGTTCTTCAATAGCAAGGGACCACAGATGCATCAGCGGTTTAAGTTCAGATGCGGTGTCGAAATAGCCGGATTCATTCCAGAGTATTGCGTTTTGCACAAATCCGGCGCCTCCAGCGATATGCTTAGCGAGTTGAGAAAACTCTGGTGGCGTTAAAGCAAGCCAACCCCAAACATAGCAGATAAGCAGAACGGCTATGAGCGCTGGAAGAATCCTTTTGGCTCTATGGGCATAAAATTCCCTTAAGCTGAACCGATTCTGTTCAATTGCTTTCGAAATTATAGAGGAAATCAGAAATCCAGATATCGTGAAGAATATATCTACCCCGACAAATCCACCCGGTAAATATTCCGGGAATGCATGAAATATGATGACTGACAAAATGGCGATGGCACGTAGCCCGTCGATGTCGGGACGATACTCGAGTACCTTTGTGTGCGTGTTCTCAGATCCAGCGATTTGTTCTTTGTGCACTATGTGTTCGCATACAAGAATTTATGTTTCTTAATGATACTGTTGCCAGCGCCAAGTCTCTATAGGATTTGAGATAATTTATCGGCATCAGGGTAAAAAGCGTACATGCTCATTGCGTGGCTTGTAGCAGGTGGGAGGCAGATTTTTGCAGTGGCTGCTGCGTGCTATGCCCTCTCGAGATTCTGGAGGGTGTCCACACCATTTCGGGTGTACCGGCTCGCATGCAACATTCTGCGACGTTTAATCTGGTAACCATTCGCACGCTGCAAGCACTTGGTAAGTAACGTGCGACCCGCTAGCGTTAGTGAGCAGCCAAGGAGCCTGCTGCACTCAATCTCAATTCACAGGAGTGAACTTCATGCGCAATACCGTTCTCACTTATCTGCTGCTGCCGCTGTTTGCCGGCCTGTCGTTTTCGATCAGCGCGGCGCCTGCTACGGCCAATGTACCGAAGGAACCGATACCGATGGTCACCCAGTTGCCTGGCTCCCCAGCCAAGCTGAATCTCAATACCGCCGATGCGCTGACCTTGCAGAAGGAGCTCAATGGTATAGGCAAGGCCAAGGCCGAGGCCATTGTGGCTTACCGGGAGGCCCACGGTGCGTTCACTTCAGTGGATGAATTGCTGGAGATCAAAGGGATTGGCAACGCGCTGATGGAGCGCAATCGGGACAAATTGGCGGTGGAGTAGGGGAGTGGGCCGGGGCGGCGTGGTGCCTGCCCCGGCGTCATAGCCTGCAACCTACCTGTCCTGCGCATCCTTGGCATCCGCCTCGGCATTGCGCTCATGTACCTTCTTCAGTTGCTCATCGGTCAAGGGCAGTTTCTTCGCCGTATCGCGCAACATCATCAACCCGCCCACGATCGAGCCAAGGGCTAAGATGAGTATCAGCCAGGCATACCAGGGCATTGTCGTTCTCCTATGAGCTGTGAGGCTTCGCTTGTACCTGTTTTGAGCGACCGCGTTGCCCGTTGGTTCAATTATAGGAGGGGTGCCCCGCCGGGCCAATTCTAATGGCCTCTGGCCCCCAAGGCGTGGCGACTTCGTTTACAATGCGCGCCGTTTACGAATTACCAAGAGACCCCGACCATGTCCGCCTGCCAGACGCCCCTGATCGTCGCCCTGGATTTCCCCTCCCGTGACGCCGCCCTGAAGCTGGCTGACCAGCTCGACCCCGCACTGTGCCGGGTGAAGGTTGGCAAGGAGCTGTTCACCAGCAGCGCTTCGGGAATTGTCGAAACCCTGTGCGCGAAAGGCTTCGAGGTGTTCCTCGACCTTAAATTCCATGACATCCCCAACACCACCGCCATGGCCGTGAAGGCTGCGGCCGAAATGGGCGTTTGGATGGTCAACGTGCACTGCTCCGGTGGCCTGCGCATGATGTCGGCCTGCCGCGAAGTGCTGGCCAAGCGCAGCGGCCCTCAGCCATTGCTGATTGGCGTGACCGTGCTGACCAGCATGGAGCGTGAAGACCTGGCCGGTATCGGCCTGGATGTAGACCCTCAAGAGCAGGTGCTGCGCCTGGCTGCCTTGGCCGAGAAGGCTGGCATGGACGGTTTGGTGTGCTCGGCCTTGGAAGCTCCGGCGTTGAAAGCTGCACACCCATCATTGCAACTGGTGACGCCAGGCATTCGCCCAGCCGGCAGTGCCCAGGATGACCAGCGTCGCATTCTGACCCCACGCCAGGCACTGGATGCAGGCTCGGACTACCTCGTGATCGGGCGGCCCATCAGTCAGGCGTCAGACCCGGCAGCAGCACTGGCGGCGGTGGTTGCAGAGATTCGCGGTTAAAGTGAGCTGCTCTGTAGCTCTAGCCCCAAGGACTGCGACTTCTAGCGGTTGAAGTCTTGCAGAAAAGAAGGGAAGAATCCTTTACATGAGTAAGCTAGATGTCGATTGATTTTCCGATAGACAAACCAGCAAAGCGTTTTGGAAGTCTGATCTCTAACTACCTACTTCCAGTGGGATGGTTCATCGTCCTTACTGGTATGTTCTGGGCTTGGGATCGTACTGTCTATCACAAGCTTTTCTATATCTTCCTCGCGGTGCCCACGCTTGTGATGCTTGTCAAGAACCGAGAGATTCTGAGGCCTCTGGTTTTCAACCCACTTTTTTTAGCCTTCTTGGCCTTCAGCGCTTATACGCTTTTAAGCATCGCTTGGTCAGACACCGATAACTCCACCAGCAGCTTGCTCAAGCGGCCTCTGTACATCGCAATGTTGTTGCTGTCGGCTGGTATGATCAGCCTGCGTTCGCCAGGTCAGCTTGAGCAATGGACGCGCTACGCTGCCATTGTCGTCGCAATTGCAGCGGGGATGTCGTTATTTTTCTTTCTCTACAACAACCCAGCTTTCGCTGGTAGGCGATTGGTGGGTTATGGAGCGCTTTACAACCCATTGCTCACAGCGCATGTCTTTGGAGCGTTTGCGGCATTCTGGTTGGCGTCTTGGTTCCAGGCCCGCAGCGTACTCAGCCTGATACCGCTGATTTGCCTGGCTGTTCTAGGGGTAGCGATCCTTGCAACCGGTTCTCGGACGCCATTGATTGGTCTGGCGGGTGCGTTAGGCTGGTTGCTTATCGTTGGTGATCGTCGACGTGCTGGGCTTGCAGTTGGAGTGTTGGCTCTTGCATTGATCTATGTAGCGCTAATCTATCCCGAAGCGATTACGCAGCGTGGCATGTCGTGGCGACCAGCGATCTGGATGGATGCGCTGCGCCAGATCAGTGAGCATCCTTGGCTGGGTCACGGGTTCGATTCGCCGATGACAGTGATAATTCCAGGCCGGGCTGGGACTCTCGCCGACCCACATAACATCGAATTGGGCGTTCTTTACGCCGGTGGCATCGTGGGCCTCTTCCTCTGGATGGTGCTCTACGGTTTGGCATTTTATTTCAGTTGGGTCTATCGCAAGTACCCCGCTGTCACCGTTGCGGCAACCTGGCTGATCTTCGGCTTCGTTTCGGGCCTGACCGAAGGCAGTGCCTTCATGTCGCGCCCGAAGGAGCATTGGTTCCTGATCTGGATCCCGATGGCTTTGGTCTACGGGCAATCACTGATCCACTGGAAGCGCAGCCGGTCTGCTTAAGAGCAGACCATCCGCCATATACCGCGCAAGGTCTTGCGGTTCCAGTACTTGAGCGGGATTTGCGAAAGTATTTCCCGGCTCAATGCCTTGTCGCGGTTGGCGTACTTCAGCACCATGGAGTTACGGAACCTCATGCACACCTGCTCATATTGCGGGTGGTCGCTGAACACCGCAAAGGTGCGCAGCACGTTGTCCACCATGAAGCGGCCGTTCTTGAAAGTGTTGGTCGGGTGGTCACGGTACTGCGCCAGTACCTCGCCCAGTACGTCGATGAAATAACCGGCACGTGCGATCGACAGTTCGATATAAACGTCTTCCAGGCGGATATCGGCATTGAACCCCCCCACTTTTTCCAGCGCCTCACGGCGCAGCATCAGTGTGGCTGCCATTGGGCCTGGCTTGCGGTCGAGGAACAGGTCGTCGAAGTCCAGGCGGCGGAAGGGCAGGTTGCGGTTGCGTTGCTCGCGGGCGCCCATCACGTTGCCGTCCTGGTCGATGGTTTCGATGTTGGCCGAGCAGATGCCCACTTCAGGCTTGCCGTTCATGTACTCCACTTGGGTGGCAATACGGTGGGGCATCATGATGTCGTCAGAGCCGAAAGGCACGATCAGGTCGCCCCTGGAGCGTGCTATCGCGTCGTTGAGGGTGCGTGCCAGGCCCTGGTTGGCCTGGAAGCGCAGATCGAAGCCATGCTGTTCCTGAAGCCGCTTGAGCACTGCTGGGCTTTCGTCCTTGGAGCCGTCGTCCACCACCAGAAGCTCGATGTTCTTGTAGGTCTGGTTGATGACGCTGTTGATGCTTGCTTCGATGTAGCGCGCGTGGTTGTAGGACGCGATGATCACTGTCACCAACGGTGTGTCAGCAACGCCGTGATTCTCAGAACACATGTGAAACCCCTAGCTTTGATCCGTTCTTTTGACGCCTCTATGCAGGCTACCTGCTGGTTTTTCTAAAGTGATGGCAATTCAGCATCTTATGCAGGTATTGGCCATTCTAATGGAAGGGGCACTTGAGGGATACGATAGCGTGTTGCAGGCTTATACGTAGGGAGGATCCTGCGATTTGTTCAGATATTTCCTACGACTCAGGACTGGTGATGCCTCGCCTGAGGAAATACCCTACATGTTCTGTCGACACGCGTCTGATTGTTCCTGGAAACACTGCCCTTTAGGCTTCTTGGGTCGCTGATATTCAGCGATGCGGGTGTGGAAACCCGGTTATCACCTAGAACGCTGTCGTAATGGCAGCTGTGCGCGGGAGGCCTCTTGGCCTGCCGGGTCCTGGGTGTCCGGTTTTCCACCCCGCGTACAGTTGCCGCCTCAACGCATGGAAAACGTTGGTGGCAATTCCTACGTACCCACCCAGGAGTTGCTTATGAAAAAGATCGTCCCGGATCCACCCCATAATTTCGACCTTCCCTCCGACAAGACCCTCTCCAGCGCCATCAGCGAGCGCATCGTGCCGATCGATCACGTAGTGATGAACGTCACCCATTACCTGATGCTGGCCTACAACCACTGCCACATGGCCCTCTACGCGATCGAGGATGAGGCCACCCGGGAGTTGATGGTAAACGGGCTGCGGGCCATGCAGATTGCCTGGGGTCAGTCGGATGCGCTGTCGCTGGCCTTGGAGCGTACGAACAGCCTGCACTGAGGGGGAATCGGCAATGACTGCAGACGTTACCCATGTCACAGCAGGCGTGACCACGTTTTTTCAGGGTGAGCACCAGAGCCATCCCTTGTTCCGCATCGAGCCGGGTATACCTTGCCAGGACGCCCGCGAGCAGGCTTCGGAGTTGATGGGGTATGTGCGCGAGCTGACCATCGTTGGGCTGATGGATGAGAAGCCGATGATGATTTGGGCAGCGCATTACCTGAGCGCGATGGCCAAGGCGCTGATGGATGATGCGGAGTTGGGGATGAAAGGCTGAGGCTGCCTGTCACAGAATCTTCGGGTACTCGATTTCCTTCACGCGGCAACACCCAAGGCAAGCCGCAAAAAGCCAACAAAAAGGGCCGGTACGCGCGCGCGTACCGGCCCTTTCAAATCACTCAGCGACTCAACCAATAACCAGCGGTGGGAACGATTTCACCAGGTCATCCAGCGCCTTGATCTGCGCCAGGAACGGCTCCAGCTTGTCCAGCGGCAGGGCGCTTGGGCCGTCGCACTTGGCCTGGTCCGGGTTCGGGTGGGCTTCCAGGAACAGGCCAGCCAGGCCAACGCCCATGCCGGCACGGGCCAGGTCAACCACCTGCTCACGGCGGCCACCAGAAGCAGCACCCGAAGGGTCACGGTTCTGCAGGGCGTGGGTTACGTCGAAAATGATCGGCAGGTCATCGCAGGTGCGCTTCATCACACCAAAGCCCAGCATGTCCACAACCAGGTTGTCGTAGCCCATGCAGGTACCGCGGTCGCACAGGATCAACTGGTCGTTACCCGCTTCCTTGAACTTCTGCACGATGTTCTGCATCTGCGAAGGGCTCAGGAACTGAGGCTTCTTGATGTTCACCGGTTTGCCAGTCTTGGCCAGCGCCACCACCAGGTCGGTCTGGCGGGCCAGGAAGGCAGGCAGCTGCAGCACGTCGACCACTTCGGCCACTGGCGCGCACTGGTAGATCTCGTGCACGTCGGTGATGATCGGTACGCCGAACTCGGCCTTGACCTTCTCGAAGATGCGCAGGCCTTCTTCCATGCCCGGGCCACGGTAGGAGTGGATCGAGGAACGGTTGGCTTTGTCGAAGCTGGCCTTGAACACGTAAGGAATGCCCAGCTTCTCGGTAACCCGCACGTATTCGGCGCAGGCTGTAAGGGCCAGGTCCTCGGACTCAAGGACGTTGATGCCGCCGAACAGCACGAACGGGGCGGCATTGGAACATTCGATGTTCTGGGTGATCTTGATCATTTTCTACTCTATGAAGTCTGGGGTAGCCATGGCGCTCTACCAACGACTTTCGAGTACACCGCTGGTGAAGATTTCGCGGCGCTCCAGGCGCCCGATTTCCTCATGCTTGGCAAGCGCGTACACCCGGTTGAAGGCTGCGCGTTGCACATCAGGGAAGTACTCGGCCAGTGCGTATTCTACCGCAGCATCATAGTCCGCTTCGGTTATATAGCGGTAAATTTCTCGGTAGTAGAAAAAGCCGAACTGAAAGCCCAAGGTTTCGCTCATGTAGGCCGTGGGCCCGGAGAAGCTGTTCTCCAGGTCGATGGCCTGCGCTTGTCCTTCTTCCGGGAGCATGACGTTGGCCGCCCACAGGTCCATGTGCGTGACGCCTTGGCAGTGCAGGGCATGCAGCAGTTCGAACGCTGCCGCGATCACCCCGTGCACGGCCTCTGGCTTTTTGCGCACTTTTGCCAGCCCGTCCTCGTGCCCGCTCAGTAATTCTGTGATGAGGAAAAAGTCCTGCATCAGGCCGAACCGGGAGCGGCTGTAGCCATAGCCGACCAGCCTGGGCACCCGCGCACCCCGCCGGGCTGCTTCGCGGGTGTTGATCAGTTCTTCGAGGGACCAGTCGTACATGCCGTTGCGCTTGGGCCGGCCACGCTGCATGCGCAGCTTCTTTTTCAACGAATCGAGCTTTTCGCGTTTGGTGAACAGCAGGCTTCGGGAGCATTCAAGAGGGGCGCTGACCCGTTTGGCACTGGCGCTCTGCTCGATCAGTCGTTCGAAGGCTTGCCGGGTATGCTGGGCAATAGGGGCTTGAAGGTGCAAGGTGGTGTCGCGATGGCGCAGAGTGTGGGGGTATTCGTTTTGCCAGATCTGTGAATCGCCAACCACACCTTCATTCCTTGTAGTATCAAATAGCCATAAA
This sequence comes from Pseudomonas sp. M2, assembly GCF_015751845.1. NCBI lineage: Bacteria > Pseudomonadati > Pseudomonadota > Gammaproteobacteria > Pseudomonadales > Pseudomonadaceae > Pseudomonas > Pseudomonas sp. M2. The sequence continues at coordinate 934,949 of NZ_JADOUD010000001.1, read as the reverse complement.
TAATGGATCCAATACTACAGTTTTTTCACATTTTTCGTACAGGTTCTTAACGATACTTAACATTGAAATGTGCTAAGGGGCCGCGTGAGCGGCCCCAGTATTTCAAACCTTCAACACCAACTTGCCGAAGTTCTCCCCGCTGAACAGCTTGAGCAGGGTTTCTGGGAACGTCTCCAGCCCCTCCACCACATCCTCCTTGCTCTTGACCTTGCCACTGGCCAGCCAGCCGGCGATTTCCTGCGCGGCCTTGCCATACTCCTTGGCGTGGTCCATCACCACGAACCCTTCCATGCGCGCACGGTTCACCAGCAGCGCCAGGTAGTTGGCCGGGCCTTTGACTGCTTCCTTGTTGTTGTACTGGCTGATCGCGCCGCAGATGACGATGCGGGCCTTGAAGTTGATGCGGGTGAGCACGGCGTCGAGGATCTCGCCACCGACGTTGTCGAAGTACACGTCAACGCCCTTGGGGCATTCGCGCTTCAGGCCGGCCAGCACGTCTTCGGCTTTGTAGTCGATGACGCCATCGAACCCCAGTTCATCCTTGAGGTACTGGCATTTCTGCGCGCCGCCGGCAATGCCGACGACGCGGCAGCCTTTGATCTTGGCAATCTGGCCGACGATGCTGCCCACGGCGCCGGCAGCACCGGAGATGACCACGGTGTCACCTTCTTTTGGCTGGCCGACATCGAGCAGGGCGAAGTAGGCGGTCATGCCGGTCATGCCCAGGGCTGAGAGGTAGCGGGGCAGGGGGGCAAGGTTGGGGTCGATCTTGTGCAGGCCCTGGGGCTCGCCGGTGAAATAGTCCTGCACGCCGAGCGCGCCGCTGACATGGTCGCCGGGTTTGAAGTCGGGGTGGTTGGAGGCCACCACTTCGCCTACACCCAGGGCGCGCATTACCTGGCCGAGTGCCACGGGCGGGATGTACGACTTGCCTTCATTCATCCAGCCGCGCATGGCCGGGTCCAGCGACAGGTACAGGTTGCGTACCTGGATCTGGCCTTCGGCGGGGGCATCGGTGGGCACTGTCTCGAAGGTGAAGTCGTCGCGGCGTACGGCGCCGGTCGGGCGTTTGGCCAGCAGGAAGCGGCGGTTGGTCTGGGTCATGGCGGGGTCCTTGTGGGCAGGAGCAGAGGGGTCAATTTAACGTGGTGATGACAACAGGTCTGCAAAATCACTGGTAGGCATGATAGCCCAACCGCTGGCTTGATGATGCTGCACAGTGGGTTGGCAGGCTGACTAGACTCTGAGCGCAGAAGCCAAAGGCTGCTGCAAACCATTTGTGGGAGCCGTGCTTGCTGGCGATGGGCTGTGGAATGGCCCTTTGTTTCGGGCGTTGAGAAATGCCTGCAGGCCGGGGCGAGCGCTGCGCGCTCGATCGCCGGCAAGCGCGGCTCCCACATTAAAAAATTGCGCTTTGTTGCACCCATGATTGGAGCATTCGATGAGCATGACCTTTTCCGGCCAGGTAGCACTGGTCACTGGCGGTGCGGCGGGTATCGGCCGGGCGACGGCTCTGGCGTTTGCCCGTGAGGGGCTCAAGGTGGTGGTAGCCGACCTTGATCCGGTCGGTGGTGAGGGCACCGCAGCGTTGATCAACGAGGCCGGTGGCCAGGCGCTGTTCGTGGCCTGTGACGTGACCCGTGACGCTGATGTGCGCCGGCTGCATGAGCAGGTCATTCAGGCCTACGGTCGCCTGGACTATGCCTACAACAATGCCGGTATCGAAATCGAGCAGGGCCGCCTGGCTGAGGGCAGCGAGGCTGAGTTCGACGCCATCATGGGCGTCAACGTCAAAGGGGTGTGGCTGTGCATGAAGTACCAGCTGCCGCTGTTGCTGGCCCAGGGCGGCGGGGCAATCGTCAATACTGCCTCGGTGGCAGGCTTGGGCGCGGCGCCTAAGATGAGCATCTACAGCGCGTCCAAGCACGCGGTGATTGGCCTGACCAAATCGGCGGCCATCGAATATGCCAAGAAGCGCATCCGGGTGAATGCGGTGTGCCCGGCGGTGATCGATACCGACATGTTCCGCCGCGCCTACGAGGCCGACCCGCGCAAGGCCGAGTTCGCCGCCGCAATGCACCCGGTCGGGCGCATCGGCAAGGTCGAGGAAGTCGCCAGTGCGGTGCTGTACCTGTGCAGTGATGGGGCTGCGTTCACTACCGGGCATAGCCTGACGGTGGATGGTGGGGCTACGGCTATCTGACCTGCATTTGGCGCATCGATGTCGCTCATGGGCAGGGTTCCCGTGCTCTGGCCTTTCTTTCACATGCGGGGCGACCTTCAGCAAGCTGATTACGACACGCTCATAGCTATTTGACACTATTGCGCCCTCAAGCCCTTGTGAGTTCAACGCAATCGTTGCCACGCTTGGCCTTTGCAAACTCTGAGAGCAAGGGGGCGGCGTATGGAGGCGAGCAGGCAGGGTTTTCTGGCCAACCTGGGCATGGCCCGCAAGCTGGGCCTGGGCTTTGCCCTGGTATTGCTGCTGACCCTGGCGGTGGCAGCCATCGGCATTGCCGCGCTGTACAGCGTCGGCCAGCATTTCGGTGGCCTGCGCCAGCTGGGCCAGTTCAATACCGACCTGCTCAAACTGCGCCAGCACGAACAGGCCTTTGCCCTGCGCTCCGATATCAAGGAGGCCGAGGCCTTGCGCAGCGGCCTGCACAACCTCAGCGAACGCGCCCTTAGCCTGCCGGCACTGGCGGCGGCCGAAGCGGACCTGGCGGCGTATGGCCAGGCCTTCGAAGCCTTTGTCGAAGCGGTGCAGGCCAAGGAGCTGGCGCTGGACATGGCCAGTTGGTCGGTCTCCAGCGTGGCCAACAACCTGGATGTACTGCAGGCCGGCCTGGCCGATGACGGCACCTACACGCTCAAGCAGTCACAAGGCCAGCAAGGCGGGGAGTTTTTGGAGCAGGCTGCGCAGGTGAGCCAGGTATCCCGCTTGATGCTGCAGGCCATGGACGAGGCTCGCGTGCGCCTGGACCAGAGCCGCAAAGGCGAGGAGGGCGCAGCCGCAGGGCGCATCGCCCAGACAGTTGAGGCGGCAGGGCTGGTCGAGCAGCTCAAGGCGGCGGTCGGCGATGCGGGCTACCAGAGCGTGCTGGGCGAGGTGCAGGGGCATATCACCAGCTTCTCCGACAAACTCAACGAATACACCGACCTGCTCGGCAAAGAGCACGGTATCAAGGCGCAACTGCAGGCGCGTGCCGAGCAGGCCACGCAGCGGGTCGATCAGGCCTATGCGGCGGACGAGCAAGCGATGCAGGCTGAGCTGACGCGTAATGCCGTGGCCATCGCCCTGGCTACCGGCCTGGCGCTGCTGGTGGGGGTACTGGCGGGGTGGTTGATCACGCGGGCGGTGGTCGGCCCGCTCAAACGGGTGATTGGCCGTGCCCAGCGTATCGCTGCCGGGGAGTTGAGCCTGGACGCGGAAGCTGCGCGCAACGATGAAGTGGGCCAGTTGATGCAGGCCATGCAGCAGATGGCTGCCGGGCTGTCGGGCATCGTCAGCGGCCTGCAGCAGGGTATCGAGCAACTGGCTGGCAGTGCCCAGGCGCTGTCAGCGGTAACCGAGCAGACCAACCGCGAAGTGGGCAGCCAGAAGGAGGAGACCGAGCAAGTGGCGACCGCCATGCAGCAGATGACCGCCACCGTGCACGATGTGGCGCGCAATGCCGAAGAGGCGGCACTGGCGGCCCAGGCCGCTGACGAGAAGGTCGATTCGGGCCAGGTGGTGGTGCGCCAGAGCATGCAGCGTATCGAGCAACTGGCGGCGGCGGCGGATGCGGCCAGCGCCGGTATCGACAGCCTGAGCGCCGAGATCCACACCATTGGCGATGTGCTGGAAGTGATCAAGAGCGTTGCCGAGCAGACCAACCTGTTGGCGCTCAATGCCGCCATCGAAGCGGCGCGGGCGGGCGAGCAGGGGCGTGGTTTTGCCGTGGTGGCCGATGAGGTGCGGGCGCTGGCCCGGCGTACCCGCCAGTCGACCGAGGAGATCGAGCGGTTGGTTGCCAGCCTGCGCGGCAATGCCCAGCAGTCGGTGGCGCAGATCCGTGGCAGTACCGACCTGGTGCGCCTGGCGGTGGCCGATGCGCTGCAAACCGAAAGTGCCCTGGGCAGTATTGCGGCAGCGGTGTCGTTGATTCAGCAGATGAACCAGCAGATTGCCGCGGCGGCAGAGCAGCAGAGTTCGGTGGCTGAAGAGATCAGCCGCAGTGTCACGCAGATTCGGGGCAGTGCCGACCAGGCGGCGCTGGCAATGCAGGGTAATGCGCAGTCAAGTATCGAGCTGGCGCAGTTGGGCAGTGACCTTAAGGGGATGGTGGGGCATTTTCGTTTGTGATCGTTTGTACCGGCCTCCACAGGAACCCCACTGATTTCAAGGCATGTGGTGTAACTGTAGGAGCCGGCTTGCCGGCGATGGGGCCGGTACGGCACCCCTTCGGTCAGGCCCTGCGCGGGTTGAGAATCAGCAGGGTCACCACCCCCGCTACAATCCCCCAGAATGCAGACCCGATCGAAAACAGGGTCAAGCCCGACGCCGTCACCATGAAGGTAATCAGCGCTGCCTCCCGCTCGCGCGCCTCGCTCATGGCCACCGTCAGGCCATTCATGATCGAGCCGAACAGCGCCAATGCCGCAATAGACAACACCAGCTCCTTGGGCAACGCAGCGAACAACGCCGCCAGCGTGGCGCCGAACACCCCGGCAATGCCGTAGAAAATCCCGCACCACACTGCCGCTGTATAGCGCTTGCTTGGGTCTTCATGGGCATGCGGCCCGGTGCAGATCGCTGCGCTGATGGCCGCCAGGTTGACGCCGTGCGAGCCGAACGGGGCCAGCAGCAGTGAGGCAAAGCCGGTGGTTGAGATCAATGGCGAAGCCGGTACCTGATAACCGTCGGCGCGCAACACGGCAACGCCCGGCATGTTTTGCGAGGTCATGGCCACCACGAACAGTGGAATGCCGATGCTGATGGTCGCGGCCAGCGAGAAGCTGGGCGTGGTCCACACCGGTGTGGCCACTTCCAGCCTGAAGCTGCTGAAGTCCAGCAAACCCAGTGCGCCGGACAGCGCTGTGCCCACCAGTAACGCTGCCAGCACGCAGTAGCGCGGCGACAGGCGTTTGACTAGCAGGTAGCTGAAGAACATGCCCAGCACCAGCAGCGTGCGGTGTTGCGCTGCGACGAAGATTTCGCTGCCGATCTTGAACAGGATGCCGGCCAGCAATGCCGAGGCCAGTGATGCCGGGATGCGTTTGACCAGGCGTTCGAAGCTGCCGGTCAGGCCGCAGATGAGTACCAGCACGGCACAGGTGATGTAGGCACCGATCGCTTCGCCGTAGCTGACCCCGCCCAGGCTGGTGATCAACAGCGCAGCCCCGGGCGTCGACCAGGCCACGGTGATCGGCGTGCGGTAGCGCAGCGACAGGCCGATGCTGCAGACCGCCATGCCGATGGACAGGGCCCAGATCCACGACGAGATCTGCGCCGTGGAAAGGCCGGCGGCCTGGCCAGCCTGGAACATCAGCACCAGCGAGCTGGTGTAGCCGGTGAGCATGGCGATGAAACCGGCGACGACGGCCGACGTTGAGCTGTCTGCCAGGGGCCGCAGGCGTGCGGAGGTGGCATCGGTCATGGGGTAAGTCCTTGTCCATGTGTAAGCAGTTTTTTCAGACTAACGCGCGTCGGGTTGATCCTTGCCATACAGCGGGCATTGCTTTTAGCCGTACAGTCGCCAACTATTGGGCACGAATGCGCAACTGCATGGGAGGGAGGGGCGATGTACAAAGTCTATGGCGACTACCAGTCGGGCAACTGTTACAAGGTCAAGCTGATGCTCAGCCTGCTGGACCGCCCTTATGAATGGCATCCGGTGGATATCCTCAAGGGGGGGACCGAAACGCCGGAATTTCTGGCGATGAACCCCAATGGCAAGGTGCCGGTGCTAAAGCTTGAGGACGGCACCTGCCTGTGGGAGTCCAACGCCATTCTCAATTTCCTGGCCGATGGCAGCGAGTACCTGCCCAGCGAGCCGCGTTTGCGTACCCAGGTGCTGCAGTGGCAGTTCTTCGAGCAGTACAGCCATGAGCCGTACATCGCCGTGGCGCGGTTCATCCAGTTTTACCTGGGTTTGCCTGACGAGCGCGTGGACGAATACCGCAAGCTGCACAAGGGCGGCTACAAGGCATTGAGGGTGATGGAGCGGCAGTTGCAGATGACGCCGTACCTGGTGGGCGAGCAATATTCGATTGCCGATGTGGCGTTGTATGCCTACACCCATGTGGCGCATCAGGGTGGGTTCGACCTGGCCGAGTACCCGGGTGTGCGAGCCTGGCTGGCCCGGGTGGCCGCGCATCCTCGGCATGTGCCGATGGTGGGCTGAGCAGGCCTCACAGGTTCCGTAGGAGCGGCCTCGTGTCGCGAAAGGGCTGCGAAGCGGCCCCAGGATATCGGTGGCGCCGCTGATATCCTGGGGCCGCTTTGCGGCCCTTCGCGACACAAGGCCGCTCCTACAGGCGTGAACAGCGACCTTGAGCGCTTCCAGTGTCATCACCACCTGGCTTTGTTCAGCGCGGCCACTTGCACCTTGCTGCGGGTAGGAGCGGCCTCGTGTCGCGAAAGGGCTGCGCAGCAGACCCAGGATATCTGTGGCGCCGCTGATATCCTGGGGCCGCTTTGCGGCCCTTCGCGACACAAGGCCGCTCCTACAGGCGTGAACAGCGACCTTGAGGGCTTCCAGTGTCATCACCACCTGGCTTTGTTCGGCGCGGCCATTTGCACCTTGCAGCGGGTAGGAGCGGCCTTGTGTCGCGAAAGGGCTGCGCAGCAGCCCCAGGATATCGGTGGCGCCGCTGATATCCTGGGGCCGCTTTGCGGCCCTTCGCGACACAAGGCCGCTCCTACAGGCGTGAATAGCGACCTTGAGCGCTTCCAGTGTCATCACCACCTGGCTTTGTTCAGCGCGGCCACTTGCACCTTGCTGGGGGTAGGAGCGGCCTTGTGTCGCGAAAGGGCTGCGCAGCAGCCCCAGGATATCGGTTGCGCCGCTGATCTCCTGGGGCCGCTTTGCGGCCCTTCGCGACACAAGGCCGCTCCTACAAAGAACCGCCTCAGATACTCGCGAAGCGTTTGTCCAGGTAGGCAATGATTGCCTTGGACTCATACATCCAGGTCACGTTGCCTTGCTCTTCGATGCGCAAGCACGGCACTTTCACCCGGCCGCCACCTTCGAGCAGCGCCTGGCGGTGCTCTGGGTCGTTCTTGGCGTCGCGCAATGCCACTGGCACGTTGAGGCGGTGCAGGGTGCGGCGGGTTTTCACGCAGAACGGGCACGCATGGAACTGGTACAGCGCAAGGCCCTTGGCCTGCTGCTCGACATGCGCCTGGGCCGCGGCATCGCGCTTGCGCTTGGCCGGGCGGCTGATCAGGTCGCCGATCACGATGAGCTGGCCGAGGCCGACCCGCAAGGCTTTGACGATCATCTGCAACTCCTGAAAATAAAAAGCCGACCCTCAGGGCCGGCTCGGGTCACGCGCCGATCATTTGATCAGGCCGAGGAACTCCATGCGCGTGGCCGGGTTGTCGCGGAATTCACCGAGCATCACCGAGGTGAGCATGGTCGAGTTCTGCTTCTCCACACCGCGCATCATCATGCACATGTGCTTGGCTTCGATAACCACCGCCACACCCGCAGCGCCGGTCACCTGTTGCACGGCCTCGGCGATCTGGCGGCTGAGGTTTTCCTGGATCTGCAGGCGGCGGGCGAACATGTCGACGATCCGCGCGACCTTGGACAGGCCCAGTACCTTGCCCTTGGGCAGGTAGGCCACGTGCGCCTTGCCGATGAACGGCAGCATGTGGTGTTCGCACATCGAATACAGCTCGATGTCCCGGACCAGCACCATTTCGCTGTTGTCGGAGGTGAACAGCGCGCCGTTGGTCACTTCTTCCAGCGTCTGCTCGTAACCGCGGCAAAGGTATTTCATGGCCTTTGCAGCCCGCTTGGGCGTGTCGAGCAGGCCCTCACGGGAGACGTCCTCGCCGATCTGGCTGAGGATCTCGGTGTAGTTCTGTTCCAGGGACATGTATCTACCTGTGGGAAAAAATCGCAAAAACGAAGGTTACGGCGGCAAAGCCTGCGCTGCAAGCGCGGCGTTACTCGTCTCGGCCTTCCATCATGGTTCGTTTGAGCATTACGTACACGGCCCCGGTACCGCCGTGGCGGGCCTGGCAGGAGGCGAAACCGAGCACCTGCGGGTGCTGGCGCAGCCAGGTGTTGACGTGGCTCTTGATCATTGGCCGCTTGCCATCCAGGCGTGCGGCCTTGCCGTGGGTCACGCGCACGCAGCGTACTTCCAGCTTGGTGGCCTCGGCAATGAAGGCCCACAGGGTTTCGCGGGCCTTCTCGACAGTCATGCCGTGCAGGTCGAGGCTGCCCTCGAAGGCGATCTGGCCGAGCTTGAGCTTGCGCAGCTGGGTTTCCTGCACGCCGTCGCGGCGCCACATCAACTCGTCTTCGGCACCCACGTCGATGACGAACTGGTCGGACAGGCCGTCGATCACCAACGTCTGGTCACTGCGCACGGTCGCCGCCTGGCGCAGGCCGGCCAGCTGCTTGCGGTCAGCCTTGGGTTTGCCGACCTCGGCACGGTCGTGCTTGATCGGCTTGACGCCGCGCACCTCGGCGCTGAACAGGGAAAAATCGTCGTCTTGCATGGTGCCTCCACGTGGGCGGCGTAGTTTACGCGATCAACCCTGTGGCGTCAGCAATGGCCCTGCCGCTGGCAGGGCCAGGGGGCTTCAGCACAGCCTTCAGTCGTGCTTTTTCATCAGGTGCGGCGACATGTTCAGCTCCCGACCGCGGCGCAGGCGAATGCGGCTGCGCCGCCAGAAGCGCACGCCCAGGTACAGGAGCACCAGCCCGACCACGCTCAGGGTAATCGAAAGCGGGCGGTTGGCATTGAGCTCGGCAAAGGCCGGGTAATTACCGAGCAGCCCGGCGACGCCGGCCATGGCCAGCAGCACACCGGACGTGGCCAGCAGCGCCGACAGGCCGGCGGCCAGGCGGGCGCCCCAGTTGCGTGGCTCGCGCTGGCGCAGGCGCTTGGCGTCGAAACTGCCTTTGAGCTTCATTCCGATTTCCTCTGTGGGCATCAGAAATTCGACCGGCAACCGGCCCCCGGGTTCCGCCCGGCTGCCGGGCGGTGGTCAGCTCGCCAGGCTCAGATCAGGCTGGCGGTGGGGGCGACGCAGGCGAAGTTGTCGGCCATCACGGCCATTTCGCACTCGTGAATCTGCGCAGCGGGAATCACGCGGTCTTTCAGGGCCAGGTCGCGGGTCGCCGAAGCGTCTTGCACCAGGGTACAACGATAACCATAGTCCTTGGCCCGGCGCACGGTGGTGCTGACGCTGGAATGGCTCATGAAACCGCAGACGATCAGGTCCAGGTGCCCCAGCTCCTGCAGGGTTTCGTGCAGCTTGGTGTTCTTGAACGCGTTGGGCATGCGCTTTTCGATGATTATTTCACCGTCGCGTGGCTCCAGCCCCGGGATGAATTCACCGGCAGGGCCTTGCGGGTCAAAGCGACCGCCGACGGTACCGAGGTGGCGGACGTGGATGATCGGACGGCCGGCCTTGCGGGCGGCGTCGAGCAACCTGGCGATGTTGGCCACGGCCTCGTCCATGCCCGACAGCGCGAGCGGACCACTGAGGTACTCTTTTTGCGCATCGATGACGATCAGGCTGGCTTGGCTCAGCTTGGCCGGCGGGTAATCGCGGCCAGTGAGGCGGAACATCGTGGTTGGAACGGACATCAAGGGCTCCTTGGAAGGGCTTTTGTATACCTATTCTCCCTTGCCTTGGCGCCAATGGGAATGGTTGACATCGAAACCGGCGCAGTTACTGGCCTGTGGCTACCCGCTGGGCGATCCGCAGGAACATTTGTGCGGTGCGGGCTGTTAGACTTTTGTCCAGATCTGAATAGGAGTACCCCGTGATCACATCTCGTCTGCGCACCTTGCGCGACCACATCCGCTGGGCGGTCAGCCGCTTCCACGAGCACGAGCTGTTTTTCGGCCACGGTGCCGACAATGCCTGGGATGAAGCCCGCCTGCTGGTGCTGGGCGCCGTGCACCTGCCGTGGGAAATCGCCGACAGCTACCTGGATTGCCAGCTCGAGGACGACGAGCGTGTTCGCCTGCAGCACCTGCTCAAGCGCCGTATCGAAGACCGTGTACCCACTGCCTACCTGCTGGGTGAGGCGTGGTTCTGCGGCATGTCGTTCATCGTTGACGAGCGTGTGCTGGTACCGCGTTCGCCGATCGGCGAGCTGATCGAAAAACGCTTCGAGCCGTGGCTGGCCAACGAGCCTGCGCGCATTCTCGACCTGTGCACGGGCTCCGGTTGCATCGGTATCGTAGCGGCCGAGGTGTTCCCCGAGGCCGAGGTGGTATTGGCCGACCTGTCCTTCGAAGCGCTTGAAGTGGCCAACCAGAACATCGAACGCCATGGCCTGGACGAGCGGGTATTCACGGTACAGGGTGACGGCTTCGCGGGCCTGCCGGGGCAGCGCTTCGACCTGATCCTGTCCAACCCGCCGTATGTCGATGCCGAGGACTTCGGCGACATGCCGGCCGAGTATCACCATGAGCCGGAGATGGGCCTGGCCTGCGGCAACGATGGCCTGGACCTGGTGCGGCGCATGCTGGCCGAGGCGGCCGAGCACCTGACCGAGAAGGGCCTGCTGATTGTCGAGGTGGGCAATAGCCAGGTGCATGTCGAGGCGCTGTACCCGGAGGTCGACTTCGCCTGGCTGGACTTCGAGCGCGGTGGGCATGGGGTGTTCATGCTGACGGCGGAGCAGTGCCGGCAACATCATGAGCTGTTCAAGGCCCGCGTTTGACCGGGGCTTGATGGGGTGGGGCATGCCTTGCGTTGCACGGTCTCAAAGCCGCTGTAGCACCCATGGCATGCGCCCACTTGCTCTAGCGGGTGGCAATCCAGATCAACAACCCAGCCTGGAACACCGCAAACGCCACCAGGCAGGTAATGGTAAAGCGCAGCCCGCTGTCCTCGCGCTGGTACTTGGCCACCCGCTCATCGCGCTCGCGCAGTTGCGCCTCCTTCTCCAGAAGGTTCTGCTCGGCCTGCTGCAGCATCCCGGCCGCCTCGAGCATGGCCACCCGCTGCACCTTCTCACTGTTCCAGCCGCCCTTGAGCTGGCCCACCGTGGCTTCGACCGTGCGGCCTTTGAGGTGCTGCCCGTCGGCGTACTCCACCTCGATGCCGGTCGCGCTCAGGAAGCGGTCGCGGCGCAGGCGCGTGTCTTCGTTCAGGGCATCCTTGTTTGGCAGCGCCATGCCTTCGATGTGGTAGTGCGACCATTTGCGCTGCAGCCACTGCACGGCCTGGGCCAGCATGAAACGCCCCAGGCCGCGGTTCAGTGGCTCCAGCTGCAGGCCGCTGTCGCTGCCGATGCTCACCCGCCGCTCAAGGTGGTCAACCCGCACATCCAACTGGTTCTGCTCTTTGCGCACCTTCTGCCCGGGCAGGCGGATTTCCATGCGCAGCAGGCTGTGCGCCTTGTCGTGGCGCTCGGCATGGCCGAACTCGACGAAACGCAGCGGCCGCGCGCCGCTGTTGCGGTCGGTGGGCAGCGGCGCCAGGCGCAGCAACTGAAAGTGTTCTACTGCCAGGTCAGCCCAGGGCAGCGCTGGGCTGTCCGGGGCTTGCGGCTCTTCGGCCGGCTCTACGGCGGCGGGGGCGTCGGTCATCAGGGCGTTCTCACATACAAGCCAATACCGAGCTTATCGGCCGTATCGCCCAGGACCTGAGGCCATTGTGCGGCGATCTCCTCAGGCTGAGGGCAATTGATGAATGAACGTCACCACCCGCTCACCCAGCTCACGGGCCAGCGGCAGTTCAGGGTTCAGGTAGCTGTCGCGCTGCTCGCTCATGGCCTTGGGGCTGATGCGCAGCATGTGGTTCATGCCGTCGATCAGTACCAGTTGGGCATCGGGTTTGGCCGCCTTCAGGCGCTGGGCATCGGCCACATCCACCTGCACGTCGTTGCGGCCCTGGATGATCAGCGCAGGCATCGGCAGGCGGGCGAAGGCCTTGGCCGGGTCCTGACGGAACAGTGAGATCAGGTAGGGCTGCACGCTGGGGCGGAATACCTGGCGCAGAGGGGCGGGGACATCCAGGCTGGTCTGCCCGGCCTGCAGGCGGTCGAGCAGGGCGCTGCTGCGGGCCAGTTGCGCGGGCGGCATGCGTTGCGCCAGTTGTTCGCGCAGCACATCGGCGATGGGCCGGCCGCTGCCGGCGAGGGTGATGACGGCGCTGGCGCCGGCCTGCTCGGCGGCCAGGCTGGCAATCAGTGCCCCTTCGCTGTGGCCGACCAGTATCAGCGGGCCGAAGCGCGGGTCGGCCTTGAGCTTGCGGCTCCAGGCCACCACGTCGGCGACGTAGCGCTCGACACTGAGGTCGCGCTCATCGGGTGTGGCCGGCAGGCTGGCGGCCACGCCGCGCTTGTCGTAGCGCACGCTGGCAATGCGCTCATTGGCCAGCAGCAGCGCCAGGCGTTTGAGGTTGTCGATACGCCCCGAGGCCGGGTTGTTGCCATCGCGGTCGGTAGGGCCGGAGCCGGCGATGATCAATACCACAGGGGGCGGGGTGGCCTGTTGCGGCAACAGCAGGCTGCCATGCAGCACACCCTGGCCGGTGTCCAGGTCGATAGGGCGTTGCAGGACGGTGGGTGAGGCTGCCTGGGCAAGGCCGGTGCACAGCAGGAGGAAGAAAGCGACGAAGCGCGGCATCAGGCGGTACTACATGGGGAGATGAGCGTTTGACCCAATGTTCATGGGAAGGTTCTGCAGCCCCCCGGAGCGGGCAAGCATTCCTTGTGAAATTTTCCGTATACTGCTCCCCTCGTTCACTTCAGGCAGACTCGCGGAGCGTCCATGTCCGGCAATACCTACGGCAAGCTGTTCACTGTCACCACCGCTGGCGAAAGCCATGGCCCGGCGTTGGTCGCCATTGTCGATGGCTGCCCTCCGGGCCTGGAAATCTCCCTCGCCGACCTGCAACACGACCTCGACCGGCGCAAGCCCGGCACCAGCCGGCACACCACCCAGCGCCAGGAACCGGACGAGGTGGAAATCCTCTCCGGTGTGTTCGAAGGCCGTACCACCGGCTGCTCGATCGGCCTGCTGATCCGCAACACCGACCAGAAGTCCAAGGACTATTCGGCGATCAAGGACCTGTTCCGCCCGGCCCACGCCGACTACACCTACCACCACAAGTACGGCATCCGCGACTACCGCGGCGGTGGCCGCAGCTCGGCCCGCGAAACCGCCATGCGTGTGGCGGCCGGCGCCATCGCCAAGAAGTACCTGGCCACCCAGGGCATCCAGGTGCGCGGCTACATGAGCCAGCTGGGGCCGATCGAAATCCCCTTCAAGACCTGGGATTCGGTGCAGGACAACGCCTTCTTCAGCCCCGACCCGGCCAAGGTGCCGGAGCTTGAGGCCTACATGGACCAGCTGCGCCGCGACCAGGACTCGGTCGGGGCGAAGATCACCGTGGTGGCCGAGGGCGTGATGCCAGGGTTGGGTGAGCCGATCTTCGACCGCCTGGACGCGGAACTGGCCCATGCGCTGATGAGCATCAACGCGGTCAAGGGCGTTGAAATCGGTGCGGGTTTCGCCAGCATCGCCCAGCGCGGTACCGAGCACCGCGACGAGCTGACCCCCGAAGGCTTCCTCAGCAATAACGCGGGCGGGATCCTGGGCGGTATCAGCTCTGGCCAGCCGATCGTCGCCCACCTGGCGCTCAAGCCGACCTCCAGCATCACCGTGCCGGGCCGCTCCATCGACGTGGACGGCAACCCGGTCGACGTCATCACCAAGGGCCGTCATGACCCGTGCGTTGGCATTCGCGCCACGCCGATCGCTGAAGCGATGATGGCTATCGTGCTGATGGATCACCTGTTGCGTCACCGGGCGCAGAATGCCGAGGTGAAGGTCGCAACGCCGGTTCTGGGCCAGCTCTGATTCGCAAGTACCGGCCCTATCGCCGGCAAGCCGGCTCCTACACTGCACCTGTGGAGCCGGTTCAAGCCGGCGCCCATGCTGCCCGTGTGGGAGCCGGCTTGCCGGCGATAGGGCCGGTACTGGCAATACCCCATTCTGGCTGAGCCCTGATGAACCCAATCCCCTACTGGCGCCTGTCCAGCTTCTACCTTTTCTACTTCGCTCTGCTGGGTTCGACAGCCCCGTTCCTGGCCCTGTACTTCGACCACCTCGGCTTCCCCCCGGCGCGTATTGGCGAGCTGGTGGCCATCCCCATGCTGATGCGCTGCATCGCCCCCAATCTGTGGGGCTGGCTGGGTGACCGCAGCGGCCAGCGGCTGCTGATCGTGCGCCTCGGCGCGCTGTGTACCCTGGCCACCTTTTCGCTGATCTTCTTCGGCAAGAGCTACGCCTGGCTGGCGCTGGTAATGGCCCTGCACGCGTTCTTCTGGCACGCGGTACTGCCGCAGTTCGAGGTCATCACCCTGGCCCACCTGCACGGGCAGACGGCGCGCTACAGCCAGGTGCGCCTGTGGGGCTCGATCGGTTTCATCCTCACCGTGGTCGGCCTTGGGCGGTTGTTCGAATGGCTGAGCCTGGATATCTACCCGGTCGCCCTGGTGACCATCATGGCGGGCATCGTCGCGGCCAGCCTGTGGGTGCCCAATGCCCAGCCGGTGGAGCAGGGCGAGCGGCGCGACGCGGGCGGCTTCCTGCGCCAGTTGCGGGCGCCCGGGGTGGTTGCCTTCTACCTGTGCGTGGCCTTGATGCAGCTCAGCCACGGGCCTTACTACACCTTCCTCACATTGCACCTGGAACACCTGGGCTACAGCCGCGGCGCCATCGGCCTGCTGTGGGCGCTGGGGGTGGTGGCCGAAGTGCTGATATTCATGGCCATGAGCCGTATCTTCATGCGCTTCAGCGTGCAGCAGGTGCTGCTGGCCAGCTTCCTGCTGGCCGCCCTGCGCTGGCTGCTGCTGGGCAACCTGGCGGGCGAGCCGGGCGTGCTGATCTTCGCCCAGGTGCTGCACGCAGCCACGTTCGGCTGCTTCCATGCTGCCTCCATCGCGTTCGTCCAGGCCAGTTTCGGCGCCCGTCAGCAAGGCCAGGGCCAGGCATTGTATGCCGCGCTGTCGGGCACCGGCGGTGCGCTGGGGGCGTTGTATTCGGGCTACAGCTGGAAGCTGCTGGGCCCCACCTTCACCTTTGGTATGGCCAGCGCCGCAGCGCTCGCGGCAGCCGTTATCATTGCCACTCGTTTGAAATCGACCAGGACCTGCCGCTGATGAGCATCCTCTGTGTATTCCACCCGTCCAGCCCGGCCTTGCCGAACAAGATGCTGACCCACCACGACGACATCACCGCAACGCTGGCAGAGCAGGGTGTGCGTTTTCACCACGCTGCGCTGGCGCTGCGCATACGGCCAGGCAGCAGCCAGGATGAAGTAATGAGCGCCTGCCGCGAACACCTTGACCGGTTGATGACTGCCCAGGGCTGCGCAGCGTTCAGTGTGCTCAACCGCGACGGTGCCGACCCGGCACAGGTCGACCTGCGTGATGAGCATGTGCATGAGGTTGATGAAGTATTTGCCGTAGTCACAGGTCGTGCCCAGATCGGGCTTCGCCTGGGTGACTATGTGTATGCGCTGGTGTGTGAGAAAGGCGACCAGCTGGTGATCCCGGCAGGGTGCCGGCGCTGGGTGGAGCTGGGGGACAACCCGTTCTGCCTGGCGCTGCGACTCTATGCCAGTGAGCAGGGTATGCAGCCGCGCTTTACCGGGGACGATACGGCGCGTGCGTACGCTGGGATCGACGAGTTCTAGTGTCCGCTCCGGCCCCTCGCGGGCAAGCCTGAGCCTACAGGTACCCCGCCATCCCTAAGGGCAATGCAGTACCTGTGGGCGCAGGTTTACCCGCGAAGCGGCCGGTGCAGACAAAACTCAACGGTAGGTCGGCAGCGCGAAGCGTTGCTGGCTCTGCAGCATCGAGATCACCGGCAGTTCACTGGCTTGCTCGGCCAGGTCGCGGCGAATGGCGCTGATCGCCCAGGACAGCTGTTCGGCGCTGTGCAGTTGCCCGTAGGTCAGCACGCGGCGGGTAACCCTGCCATCGGTGGCACGCAGCGTCAGCAGGATGCCGCCATCGGGGCGAGGCTGGGTGGTGACCTGGTAGGCCGAGAACACCGAGACGAACTTTTCCTGAATGAGGTCCATATCAACTCCTGACTGATTTGGTGGGCAGACGTGAGTTGATAGGTGCAGTGAGCGTGCCAAAACTTGATTCTGATAAAAAGCCTTTAATTTCAAGGCCTTGAGGTTTCTTCGGGGAGGGTAGTGCCGTGCAGGCTGCATGGTCGTGCATTTTGCACAGTGCATTTTGCACGAGCCGGCCGGTGGCTATCGGCGCTATAGATTCTGAACCTTTGACCTGCCGGGCTTGCCTGACAAACACTTGGGCAATCTTTTCTGCCAGGAGGTTCCAGATGTCTGAACAACAAGCACCCGCCGCCATGACCGATGACGAGACCGCGGCATTTGCCGAGCAGGTCTTCGAGTGTGCCCGCCAGGGGGATGCCACGATGCTCGAGCGTCTTTTGGCCAGTGGCTTGCCAGCCAATCTGCGCAACCACAAAGGCGACACGCTGCTGATGCTGGCCAGCTACCACGGCCACCATGATGCGGTCCGCGTATTGCTGAGCCAGGGGGCTGACCCGCTGGTTGCCAACGACAACGGCCAACTGCCGATCGCCGGTGCGGCGTTCAAGGGTGACCTGGCGATGATCCGGCTGTTGCTGGAAAACGGCGTGCCGGTCGACGCTGCTGCGCAGGACGGGCGTACTGCACTGATGCTGGCGGCGATGTTCAACCGTGTAGAGATTCTCGACTACCTGCTGGCCCAAGGCGCCGACCCGGCACACCAGGATGCGCGCGGCGCCACCGCGCTGATGGCGGCGCACACCATGGGCGCAGCCGATACCGCAGCGCGCCTGCAGGCGCTGGCCGGCTAACTGCCTGGGGGCATTTGCGGCTATCCTTGGCGACTTTTCACCCGTCGCAGGCCCCTTCATGAAAAACCAGTTGCTCGAATTCATCAGCCTCATCGGCGCCGGCTGCATGCGCGATGAAGACATCGAGCGCATCGCCGACGAGGCCGCGCAGGCCTACGCCGACCCCGCCGCCTTCCTCGCCGCCAACCCGGACATCAACTACGACGACAGCTTCCCGATCCCGCTGGGCGAGTGGGTGGTGCTTGGCAGCCTGCCGGACACCGTGGTGTTCCAGGCCGACAGCTATCAGGAGTTGTTCCAGCACATCAGCGATTCGTTCGACAAGAGCGTGCCGTTCACCCTCAAGCCCAAGCAGCTGGCGCGTACCGAGCCGTTGACGGCGCTCAACCGCATCCAGGTGCAGATGGCCGCGCTGAACAAAGAGGCCGGTGGTTATGTGCTGCTCAACTTCAGCCAGTTGCTCGATGATGAGTTGCAGGTGGTGATGGTTGGCAAAAACGACCTGGCGCGTGTGCTGGAGCTGGGTGCTGAACTGGGTATCAAGGTAGAGCCGGCCTTAGAGGCGCTCAAGGTGGCCGTTCACAGCTGAATCGGCTGTAGGAGCGGCCTTGTGTCGCGAATGGGCCGCAAAGCGGCCCCAAGATTCAGTTGCGCAACACAAATTGCTGGGTCTGCTGCGCAGCCCTTTCGCGACACGAGGCCGCTCCTACCTGCAGCAAGGTGCAGATGGCCGCATTGAACAAAGCCAGGTGGTAATGGCACTGAAAGCGCTCAAGGCAGCTCACACGCCTGTAGGAGCGGCCTTGTGTCGCGAAGGGCCGAAAAGCGGCCCCAAGATTCAGCAGCGCAACACAAATTGCTGGGTCTGCTGCGCAGCCCTTTCGCGACACGAGGCCGCTCCTACCTGCAGCAAGGTGCAGATGGCCGCATTGAACAAAGCCAGGTGATAATGGCACTGAAAGCGCTCAAGGCAGCTCACACGCCTGTAGGAGCGGCCTTGTGTCGCGAAGGGCCGCAAAGCGGCCCCAAGATTCAGCAGCGCAACACAAATTGCTGGGTCTGCTGCGCAGCCCCTTCGCGACACGAGGCCGCTCCTACCTGCAGCAAGGTGCAGATGGCCGCATTGAACAAAGCCAGGTGGTAATGGCACTGAAAGCGCTCAAGGCAGCTCACACGCCTGTAGGAGCGGCCTTGTGTCGCGAAGGGCCGAAAAGCGGCCCCAAGATTCAGCAGCGCAACACAAATTGCTGGGTCTGCTGCGCAGCCCTTTCGCGACACGAGGCCGCTCCTACCTGCAGCAAGGTGCAGATGGCCGCGCTGAACAAAGCCAGGTGATAATGGCACTGAAAGCGCTCAAGGCAGCTCACACGCCTGTAGGAGCGGCCTTGTGTCGCGAAGGGCCGAAAAGCGGCCCCAAGATTCAGCAGCGCAACACAAATTGCTGGGTCTGCTGCGCAGCCCTTTCGCGACACGAGGCCGCTCCTACCTGCAGCAAGGTGCAGATGGCCGCGCTGAACAAAGCCAGGTGATAATGGCACTGAAAGCGCTCAAGGCAGCTCACACGCCCGTAGGAGCGGCCTTGTGTCGCGAAGGGCTGCAAAGCGGCCCCAAGATTCAGCAGCGCAACACAAATTGCTGGGTCTGCTGCGCAGCCCTTTCGCGACACGAGGCCGCTCCTACCTGCAGCAAGGTGCAGATGGCCGCGCTGAACAAAGCCAGGTGATAATGGCACTGAAAGCGCTCAAGGCAGCTCACACGCCCGTAGGAGCGGCCTTGTGTCGCGAAAGGGCCGCAAAGCGGCCCCAAGATTCAGCAGCGCAACACAAATTGCTGGGTCTGCTGCGCAGCCCTTTCGCGACACGAGGCCGCTCCTACCTGCAGCAAGGTGCAGATGGCCGCGCTGAACAAAGCCAGGTGGTAATGGCACTGAAAGCGCTCAAGGCAGCTCACACGCCTGTAGGAGCGGCCTTGTGTCGCGAAGGGCCGCAAAGCGGCCCCAAGATTCAGCAGCGCAACACAAATTGCTGGGTCTGCTGCGCAGCCCTTTCGCGACACGAGGCCGCTCCTACCTGCAGCAAGGTGCAGATGGCCGCGCTGAACAAAGCCAGGTGATAATGGCACTGAAAGCGCTCAAGGCAGCTCACACGCCTGTAGGAGCGGCCTCGTGTCGCGAAAGGGCCGCAAAGCGGCCCCAAGATTCAGCAGCGCAACACAAATTGCTGGGTCTGCTGCGCAGCCCTTTCGCGACACGAGGCCGCTCCTACCTGCAG
The DNA here is from genome assembly GCF_015751845.1 of Pseudomonas sp. M2. Taxonomy (NCBI): domain Bacteria; kingdom Pseudomonadati; phylum Pseudomonadota; class Gammaproteobacteria; order Pseudomonadales; family Pseudomonadaceae; genus Pseudomonas; species Pseudomonas sp. M2. The sequence goes on along the minus strand of NZ_JADOUD010000001.1, from coordinate 915,603 downwards.
CAAGGTGCAGATGGCCGCGCTGAACAAAGCCAGGTGATAATGGCACTGAAAGCGCTCAAGGCAGCTCACACGCCTGTAGGAGCGGCCTTGTGTCGCGAAGGGCCGCAAAGCGGCCCCAAGGTTCAGCAGCGCAACACAAATTGCTGGGTCTGCTGCGCAGCCCTTTCGCGACACGAGGCCGCTCCTACAAGAGCGGCGTCGGTAAGTCGTTTCAACCCAGCGCAGTATCCAGAAACATCATCACCGCAAACCCGCCCATCACCCCCAGCGTCGCCGCCGTCTGGTGCCCGTTGCGGTGGGTTTCGGGTATCACCTCGTGGGACACCACGAACAGCATCGCCCCCGCCGCCAGCCCCATGCTGATGGGGTAGGCGAGGGCAAAGCCGGTGGAAATCCCCAACCCGATCACCGCGCCCAAGGGCTCCATCAGGCCCGAGCCAATCGCTACCAGCGCGGCCTTGAAGTTGGACAAACCGGTTGCGCGCAAGGCCAGCGCTACGGCCAGGCCTTCGGGGATGTCCTGAATGGCGATGGCGCTGGTCAGCGGCAGGCCGACATTCATGTCGCCATTGGCAAAGCTCACGCCAATGGCCATGCCTTCGGGCAGGTTGTGCAGGGTGATCGCCAGCACGAACAGCCACACCCGGCTGATGCGCTCGGCATCGGGGCCGCAGGGGCCGGTGCTTTCGTGTTCGTGCGGGGTGAAGCGGTCAAGCCCGAGCATCAGCAGCACACCCAGGCCCATGCCCAGCACCACAGTAAAAGCGGCGGCCGGGCCGTTGCCGGTAATTTCGCGGGCAGCCTCAAGGCCGGGCAATATCAATGAAAACGAACTGGCGGCCAGCATCATGCCGGCCGCAAAGCCCAGCATCACATCCTGGCTGCGGGCACTGACATCGCGCAGCACAACGGCCAGTACCGCGCCCAAGGCCGTGGCGCCGAAACCGGACAGCCCGCCGAGCAGCGCCAGGTGCAGGCTGTCGGCATGCTCGCCGTTGACGGCGTTCCAGAAACTCGCCGCCAGCAGCACGATGACCGCCAGCAAGCTCACGCCCAGCCCCGCGCTGAGCCACGGGGTATTGACTGCCTGCTGGCGCCAGGCACTCAACAACGAGGGCGAGGCGGGGGTTTGAGTCTGGGCTGGGGGCATGCGAACCTCGGATCTGTGAATGCTTGCAGTCTACCCAGTGACCAGCAGGGCAGGCCAAGGATTCCCTTCTATCGACCTGATAGCTGATTATGCTCAGCCACACTGACTGTCAACGGGGGTTTTGCCATGGGTTCGACGTTCAACGGGCTGGTTGGCCTGATCATTCTGGCGCTGGATATCTGGGCAATCCTCAATGTGATCAAGAGTGGCCGGGAGGTGGGGGTCAAGGTGCTGTGGATACTGCTGATCGCCCTGCTGCCGGTGATCGGCCTGGTGATCTGGGCCATTGCCGGTCCCAGGGGCAATGTGCGGCTTGGATAGGGGCATTTTGCTGGCGCAGACAAAACCAGCAACAGCCCCGTGACAAAATTTTCACATTGGTTTAAACAGAATCCGCACCCGCACAATGCTGCGTTGGTCTAGCGCCGGCGCCATCCCGCAAACACGCAATCCTAGGACCTTCCCATTCATGGCTAACACGGATGCCTTGAAGCAACAGGGCGCGCGAGCCTTCTCGCCGACCTTGAAATCGCACTTGGCCTATACGCTGCTCAGTGCCCTGGTGATCATGCTGATGCTCAGCCTGGTGCGCCTCGCGCTGCTGGTCTACAACAGTGACATGATCGGCGACACCCCTTATTCCACCGTTGCCGAAGGCTTGTTCAACGGTTTGCGCTTCGACCTGCGCGTGGTGGTGTACCTGAGCATCCCGTTGCTGCTGGCAACGCTGAGCCCATGGGCCATGGCCCGGCGCGGCCTGTTCCGCTTCTGGCTGACCATCACCGCGAGCGTGGTGATGTTCCTCGGCCTGATGGAGCTGGACTTCTACCGCGAGTTCCACCAGCGCCTCAACGGCCTGGTCTTCCAGTACATCAAGGAAGACCCGAAAACCGTGATGAGCATGCTCTGGTACGGCTTCCCGGTGGTCCGCTACCTGCTGGCCTGGCTGTTCGGCACCTGGCTGCTGAGCCTGCTGTTCAAGGGCATCGACCGCCTGACCCGTGGCATCGGTGGCAGTGGCGTTACCGTGCAGCGCAGTGTTGCGCCGTGGTATCACCGCCTGGCCGTGTTCATGGTGATCCTGCTGGTGGCTGTGGTTGCCGCCCGTGGCACCCTGCGCCAGGGCCCGCCCATGCGCTGGGGCGATGCCTTCACCACTGACTCCAACTTCGTCAACCAGCTGGGCCTCAACGGTACCCTGACACTGATCGACGCTGCCAAGAGCCGTTTCGGCGAGGACCGTGCCAACATCTGGAAGCCGGTGCTGGAGCAGAACCTGGCCACGCAGACCGTGCGTGAACATCTCCTGACCCCTTACGACACGCTGGTCGATGCCGATGAGGCCGCCGTGCGCCGTGACTTCGTGCCGCCGGCCGAAGGTACCTTGCCGGTCAAGAACGTCGTTGTGATCCTCATGGAGAGCTTCGCGGGCCATTCGGTAGGCGCCCTGGGCAGCCCGAACAACATCACCCCGTACTTCGACAAGCTGGCCAAGGAGGGGCTGTTGTTCGACCGCTTCTTCTCCAACGGTACCCATACCCACCAGGGCATGTTCGCTACCATGGCCTGCTTCCCGAACCTGCCGGGCTTCGAATACCTGATGCAGACCCCGGAAGGCGGCCACAAGCTGTCGGGCTTGCCGGCGCTGTTGAGCGCCCGTGACTACGACGACGTGTACGTCTACAACGGTGATTTCGCCTGGGACAACCAGTCCGGTTTCTTCGGCAACCAGGGCATGACCACCTTCATCGGCCGCAACGACTTCGTCGACCCGGTGTTCTCCGACCCAACCTGGGGCGTTTCCGACCAGGACATGTTCGACCGTGGCAACGAGGAGCTGGCCAAGCACGATGGCAAGAAGCCGATCTACGCGCTGCTGCAGACGCTGTCCAACCACACCCCGTATGCCTTGCCCAAGGACCTGCCGGTCGAGAAGGTCACAGGCCAGGGCCGCCTGGACGAGCACCTGACCGCCATGCGCTACTCCGACTGGGCGCTGGGCCAGTTCTTCGAGAAGGCGCGCAAGGAGCCGTACTTCAAGGACACCCTGTTCGTCATCGTTGGCGACCATGGTTTTGGCAACCACCAGCAGGTCACCGAACTGGACCTGGGCCGCTTCAACGTGCCGCTGCTGCTGATCGCGCCGGGCATCCAGGAGAAGTTCGGTGCGCTCAACCACACCGTGGGCACCCAGGTCGACATCGTGCCGACCATCATGGGCCGCCTGGGTGGCCAGGCACGGCACCAGTGCTGGGGCCGCGACCTGCTCAACCTGCCTGAGGGCGACCAGGGCATCGGTATGATCAAGCCGTCGGGCAGCGAGCAGATCGTTGGCCTGGTGCAGGGTGACCGCATCCTCATCGAGTCCAAGGACATGACCCCGCGCCTGTACCGCTACCAGCTGGGCAGCGAGTTCAAGGCCGAGCTGATCGAAAGCCCCGACCAGCCGCAAATGCTCAAGCAGCTCGAAGCGTATATCCAGACCGCGACCAAGAGCCTGCTCGACAACACGGCCGGTGTGGTGCACGGTACACCGAAGTAACTGGCAAACAGGGCCGCTTTGCGGCCCATCGCCGGCAAGCCGGCTCCCACAAGATGGCGCCGGCCTGCGGTCACCAGTGGCTGCAACTGACTGAACAAATCGCCCGGCCCACGGTCAAGCATTAACAGGCATCACCCCCGGTGTTCTCTGCTTGAGAGGGCTATTCAATGAAAGAGTGGGAAGTCATCTTTGCCGACCAGAAAGGCGAGCCAACCACGCTGCTGATGCACGGTGAACTGTGCCCCAGCGAGGAAGAGGCGGCCAAGGCCATTCGTTCGCATCTTTTCCCGGTCATGGATGAGCTGGACCTCAACGACTTCCAGGACCGTGCCCTATCCCCCACGGCACGTTGGCTCAAGGAGCAGAACGGCGTAGTCATCACCCGTATCCAGGAATCTTCCTGACCCGCACGGTTGGCGTGGTGCCGCGCAAGGCACTACGCTAGTGGGAGGTGTTGGCCTGTTCTGCGGGGCTGCACCTGTCAATTCGCGTCTTGCATCAGCTCGAACTGCACGGCAATGCCGGCAGGTGCGTAGTGCACGGAAAGTCTATCCATTGCTTTATTCAGGAGGACGATTCATGAGCAGCCAGAACGACGATATCAGCAGCAATGTCCTGCGTCAGATGAAAGCTGGCGGTTTCGACTTCACCCGTATCCACCCCATCGAGTTCTACGCGGTATTTCCAGATGAAGCCGGCGCGCGACGCGCGGCCGGGCAGTTTCGCGGTGAGTCTCTCAATGCTCAGGTGCGAGAACGGGATGATGGTGTGTGGCACCTGGAACTGAGCAAGATCATGTATGCCACCTATGGTGGTATCGGGGACTTCGAAGAGGCCTTCGAGCAGGTCGTGTCACCCTATGGCGGCGAGGTAGAGGGGTGGGGCGTCAAGCAGGAACGGCCGACAGCCTGAACCCCCCTGGGGTTGCCTTGCAGCCCGATCCAATCGCCGGCCAGCCGGCGATTGGCCTTCAAGGCCTACGCTTGGCCATATGCCCCAGGTAAGCCAGCAAGGCATCCAGTTCTTCTTCACTCAAAACACTTTCGGCAAACCCCGGCATGCGCGCCTGTGGCCACTGCCTCAGGCTTTGCGGGTCACGAATGTACTGGCGCAGGAACCCCGGCTGGAAATACTCGGTCGGGTTGTGCGGCATGTTCAGGTCCGGGCCGAACTGGGCATCCCCCGCACCGTTGAGCCGGTGACAGGCCAGGCAGTTCTGCTGGAACAGGGCAAAGCCCTGGCGCACCGGGCCTTCGGCCGGCAGCTTCGGGTCAGGGAGCAGCGCCGGGAAGCGTTGTTCCACCGCCGCCAGGCGGCGGATCGTGGCAATCTGGAACGGCCATTGCTCGGGGCGGATGCCGCTTGCCTGGGGGGCGGTCCACACCAGGTAGAACGGCCCGGCGCTTGGCTTGCCGTTGCCCAGTGCCGGCCACGGTGCGGCGGGGTCCTCGATGGCCAGCCAGGCGCGCGCCGGGCCCTCCTGCAGCAACGGCGCAGCCGGCATTTCGGCAGCGAAACCGTCCAGCGCCACGGCCTGCAGGTGGTCATCTGCCTTTATGCCTTGTAACAGCGTGGCCAAGGGCACCGCGCGGTAACGCATGGGCCGTTTATAGGACACGTCCTGCTCGATGTTTATTTCGCGTGCTTGCGGCATGCGCAGCAAATCGGCGCTGTCCAGAGTGCGCGACGAGCCGTCGAGTTCCAGGTGCAGTTGGGCCGCCGAAAGGGGCAGGCTCAGAAGAAGGGCTAGCAGGGCAAAACCTAGGCGCATGAGCATTCTCCGACCGTCATGGCCGGCAGGTTACCTGTGCGTTGCCCCTTGAGGCCACTGCCATCGTCATCCGAACAAACGTGTCAGGTTCGGCAAGATCAACAGCAACGTCGTGGCGAATAAAATGAGCCCAGCTTGGCGAAGTTTCGATTGTCTGAACATGGCGGACCGCCTTCTTGTTGTTATTCCTGAATACCCGTTGGCTTCCCTGTCGCACTTCGGGTCGATCACCGCAGCGTGCCTGCACGCCCTACCACTTACCTCTTTGTATCGATATACAACCAACAGTAGGGTGAACGTCATCCATGTTTAAGAACCCTTTGTTCTATTAAAGCTGAGAATCGGTGGCTTGATGATATGAGGCAAAAAGCCAGCCATCTGGCACGCTCTGGCTAGACAGTGGCGCAACACCCAGCGCCTACTCGACAAAATGTGACCGTTCGTCAGTGCAGCCTACTTGCTTGTATGTGCCTTTCACGGCAGTCTCTACAGCTGATTCCCACCCACGTCGTTCAGGACTATCCCTATGTCGTTACGCATCTGCATCCTTGAGACCGATGTCCTGCGACCGGAGTTGACCGCGCAGTACCAGGGCTACGGCAGGATGTTCGAGCAGCTCTTCTCGCGGCAGCCGATCGCCGCCGAATTTCGTGTGTACAACGTGATGAACGGCGACTACCCCGCCGACGATGAACGTTTCGATGCCTACCTTGTGACAGGCAGCAAGGCGGACTCGTTCGGTACCGATCCATGGATCCAGACCCTCAAGGCATACCTGCTCAAGCTGTACGAGCGCGGCGAAAAGCTGCTGGGTGTGTGCTTCGGTCACCAGTTGCTGGCGTTGACCCTGGGTGGCAAGGCCGAGCGGGCCGACAAGGGGTGGGGTGTGGGCATCCATCGCTACTCGCTGGCGGCGCATGCGCCGTGGATGGACCCTGAGGTTTCCGAGCTGACCCTGCTGATCAGCCACCAGGACCAGGTGACCGAGCTGCCTGAAGGTGCCACGGTGATCGCCTCGAGCGATTTCTGCCCGAATGCGGCGTATCACATTCGCGATCAGGTGCTGTGCTTCCAGGGGCATCCGGAGTTTGTCCACGACTATTCGCGGGCCTTGCTCGATGCGCGCCAGGAATACCTGGGGGATGAGGTTTACCACAAGGCGGTGGCGAGCCTGGCCACTGAACACCAGGGCGACCTGGTCGGTGAGTGGATGATGCGCTTCATCCAGCAGCCAGCCAAGGCCAGCGATAGCGCTGCCTGAGCCACAGGGGCTGCAACAGCAGCCCCGACACGCTAAAGCCAGCCGGAGCGCTTGAAGCTGGCGAACAGCCCGGTGCATCCCAGCCCGATCACCGCCAGCACCCCGAAATACCCGTAGTGCCAGCCAAGCTCCGGCATGTTCTGGAAGTTCATCCCGTAGATCCCGGCAATCGCCGTGGGGAAAGCCAGAATCGCCGCCCACGCTGCGAACTTGCGCTGCACGATGCTTTGCCGCCGTGACTCCAGCAGCATGCCGATCTCGATGGTCTGGCTGGCGATGTCGCGGATCCCGACCAAGTCTTCCATCTGCCGCGTCACGTGGATCTGCACGTCGCGAAAGTAGGGGCGCATGTTCTTGTCGATGAACGGGAAACTCAGGCGCTGCAGTTCCTCGCTTATCTCCACCATCGGTGCCACATAGCGGCGCAGGCGCAGTATGTCGCGGCGCAGGCTGTGCAGGCGGCGAATGTCGTCTTCGAGCAACGAGCCGGTAAGCACGCTTTGCTCCAGCTCCTCGATCTCGCCATGGATGGCTTCGCTGACCGGTTGGTAGTTTTCGGTGACGAAGTCCAGCAGTGCGTAAAGCACGAAATCTTCGCCGTGCTCCAACAGCAAGGGGCGCGCCTCGCAGCGTTGGCGCACCAGGGCATAGGATTTGGAGTGGCCATTGCGGCAGGTAATGATGTAGCCGTTGCCGGCGAAGATGTGGGTTTCGATGAACTCCAGCTTGCCCTCATGGCGCACGGGCGAATAGGTGACGATGAACAGCGCGTCGCCGAAGGTCTCGAGCTTGGGCCGGCTGTGTTTCTCCAGTGCGTCTTCAATGGCCAGCTCGTGCAGGTTGAACTGGCACTGCAGGTTGGCCAGTTCTTCGGCATTGGGCTCTTCCAGGCCGATCCAGACGAAATGCCCAGGCTTGCGCGCCCACTCGCTGCCCTCGTCGATGCTGATGTTGGTGACTTTTCTGCCGGCGCTGTATACCGCCGATGCCACGACTCGACCCATGGTTATCCACTTGTCCGGTTGCACACGGGTTACAGCTTGGGCCGTATGGGCCTTGAGGGCAACCTAGCGTTTGGCCAGCTCGCCTTCCATGTGGTCGATGCACTGCTGCATCTGCCCGCGGCACTGCTCGATCAAGGCCGGGATGTCCTGCTGGGTCAGCCCTTCAGTAGCGATCGGCGGCAGTGAGCGCACGATCACTGTGCGGCGTCGCCAGCTGTTCAGGCCCAGGCGCCGCGCATAACGGCTGACGCACACCGGCACTATCGGTACGCCCGCCTCGAGGGCCATGTGGAAGGCGCCTTTCTTGAACGCCAGCAATTGGTCTGCGGGGTTGCGCGTGCCTTCCGGGAAAATCCAGATCGAGGTGTCGTCACGCAGGATGCGCGTGGTCACCTGCATGGCCTTGCGCGCCTGGTAAGCGTTCTTGCGGTCCACCAGTACGTTGCCGCCCAGCCAGAACAACTGCCCGAACAGCGGTATCCAGCCGAGGCTTTTCTTGCCGATGGCGACCGTGCGCCGGGGCACCACGTGGCCGAGGATGAACAGGTCGAAGTTGGACTGGTGGTTGGCAATGATCACGCAGCCGGGTGGCTGGTCCCACAGCGGGCCGACTTCGGCCTTGACCTTGATGCGCAGCAGCCAGGTGGCCGGCAGGCTGTATAAGCGGGCGAAGATGCGGCTGTTGTCGCGGTTGAAGGGGCGCAGCAGGCCGATCAGCAGGCCTAAAACCCCGACCAGCAGGAAGTGCAGCGCCAGCAGGAGCATGCGAAGGCAGTAAAGCATGGTACGACTCACACCAGACAGTCGCGGTGCAGTGTACGGCTGTGCACTGGGTTGGGCAAACCTTGGGTTCGCCGTAATGGCCCTCCGGGCGGCGTACCGGCCAGAGGGCCTGCAGGGTCAACCGATCGGGTTCTGGTCCAGCGCGATTGCCTCATCCAGGGCATCGAGCAGGCCCTTGCGCACCTTCAGCTTGGTGTTCTTGTGCGCCAGCATGTTCAGCTTCTTCAATTCACGCGCAGCGGCCAGCGCGGTGTCGAGCAACTGCTCGGCCGGCACCACCTTGTCGAGGAAGCCCGCTTGCATCGCGCCATGTGGGTCGAAGATTTCGGCATTGTTCACCGAACGCTGGAATGCTGCGCGGCTCAGGCGGTCGCGGGCCAGCTCGATGCCAGCGTGGTGCATGGTCATGCCGATCTGCACTTCGTTCAGGCAGATCTTGTAAGGCCCCTCGACGCCGATGCGGTAGTCGGCGGACAACAACAGGAAGGCGCCCTTGGCCACGGCGTTGCCGGGGCAGGCGACAATCACCGGGAACGGGTGAGAGAGCAGGCGCCGGGCCAGGGTGGAGCCGGCGGTGACCAGGCTGATGGCTTCCTTGGGGCCTGCGGTCATCACTTTAAGGTCATAGCCGCCGGACAGGATGCCCGGCTGGCCGGTGATGATGACCACGGCGCGGTCTTCCTTGGCGCGGTCCAGGGCGGCGTTGAAGGCAGTGATGACATCCGGCGAGATGGCGTTGACCTTGCCGTTGTTCAGGGTCAGGGTGGCGATGCCGTCTTCGGCGTGGTAGGTAATCAGCTCGCTCATGACAGAGTCCTTTAGGTGGCGTGGCGATGACGTTACCCAGCGCTGCGGGCCAGGTAAAGCAGCAAGGCTGACCAGCCAGTCAGCGACTGGCCCTCATGCCTTGCGCAATCAGGGCAGGGCGGCCGGGTGCGGTAAAAGCGCTGGCGAGATTGGCGGCTTTGCCTTGGCAGCCTCGGCTTTTCGGTGGCCTGGCTTAAATGCATGAAAAAACTGAAAAAAATGCTTGCCAAAGAAAAGGTCTTCTACTAAATTAGCGCGCCTCGACAGGCTGAATGGCTTGAAGAGAAACGGTGAAGTGTCCGAGTGGTCGAAGGAGCACGCCTGGAAAGTGTGTATACGAGAAATCGTATCAAGGGTTCAAATCCCTTCTTCACCGCCACATTCTACGAAGAGCCCCCAAGCTGAAAGGTTTGGGGGCTTTTTGTTTTTTACGGGCGCTTGGTGGGCGTGGCCTGTAATTGATCGACTACCTGAGCCCAGTCAAAAGGCAGAAGGTCGGCATATACAAGCCCTGCGTTACGGATTGCTTGTGCAAACGCGCGCTGTGTTGCGGCAGTCGCCAAGCTCATATGCGCATCCACGCCAACGTCAGATACCGTTCGCGCTACTTCCTCCATCTCTTCTGCGCGTCTGAAGCCATGTTCGGCGACCCGGCTGATGAGATAGTGCGCAAGTGTTCCGTCCCAGCCTGAGCCAGGAAAGCTTTCATGCAGTGAAGCGAGTACGAAATCCTCGGCGCCATATTGCCGCGCAGTGGCCATGCATTCTGTTGTCAACGCTTCAAGCCCTTTGATCATTATGCTGCGGCACATCTTGATGGAAGACGCCACACCAATGGTGTTTGCTACGGTTTGAACCTTCAAGCCGAGCCCCTTTAGCGCAGTTTCGAGTTCAAGTGCCCGAGGGCCGCCCAATAGCATGGGGGTTTTCAAGCGCTGTGGCGGCAGCGGTGCCATGACTGCCGCATCGACATAGTCCACACCATGGTGCGTTGCGGCTTGGTGCGCTGCTTTTTTTGTTGCTGGCGCCACAGAATTCAGATCCATGAAAACTTGCCCGGACCTGAGCTGTGGCATGAGGTGCAGGGCGACCTCAAGGGCGGCACCGGCGGTCACTGCAGACATGACCAGGTCGGCGCCGTCACTGGCATCGATAGCCGAAGCACAAAGCCTGACGCCACACGCCTGTGCCTTGGTCAACAGGGCGCCGCGACACGCTTCATCTTGCTGAAGCTTGTCATATACCTGCACATGGACACCCTGGCGGGCGATATCTTGGGCGAGTATCGCACCGGCCTCGCCAAAACCAATCAACCCCAGCGTTTTGATGTACATCACGGGCTCCTCGTAATCGGTTGCCTGAAAAACGGCAACGTTCTGTTCGCAACGTTTCAGGAGAGAAAGAGGCTGTTTACTTGAATGCAAGCGAGTAGTTGAGGATCAAGCGGTTCTCGTCGATGCCACGGTTGATATCGCTTCGGTAAAGGGCGTTACGCCAGCGAATCGAAAGGCCTTTGAAGTGTGGAATCTCGTAGGTCACATCCACGTCGCGCTCCCACTCGCCGCCGCCGCCTCGCTTGTCCAGATGTGCCCCCTGGATGTAGCTGGTATAAAAGCTCAGCCCGTGCACACCCAGGTGACTGAAGTCATAGCCGTAGCGCAACTGCCAACTGCGCTCACCTGCTTCTGCGAAGTCGTGGTATTGAACGTAGTTGGGCAAATACGGGTTATTGATGTAGGGGAAGCCAGTGTCACCTTCCATATGCTGATAGGTGGCAAGCATGCTGTGGCCATTGTCGAGTGTGTAACTGACCAGGGCGGTGTAAGCCTCGTTGTCAACACGACCGGCCTTGGCATTGCCTGCTTCATGGCTGAAGAAAGCCCGCAGGTCCAACTCGAGCCACCCACGGCCAAGCTTTCGGCGCTGGGTCGCGCCGAGAAAGTGCTGCGCGTAAACGTCCTCGAGGCCACCGTGGTAGTAACTGAACGTCAGTGTTGGGTCGGGTTTGTAGCTCGCGCCAGCGTACCGGAAGTGATCACCCACGCCGGCGGTTGAGTAACGGCCGTTTTTTGCCGCCAGCATGATGTGTTGTTGGTCGGTGGAGTCGGGGCTGGTTGTGCGGTTGAATTGGGCCAGGTTGACGGTCAGCCCGTCAATTTCGCTGGAACTGATCTGCGTCCCTTGGAAGGACTGCGGGAAAAGCCGGCTACCATTGAATTGCAAAACCGGTACCTTGGGGAGCGCGATGCCGTAGCGCAGTTCAGTCCTCGATACTTTGACTTTCGCTGCTAAACCGCCCTTGGAGTACTCTTCAACCGCCTCTCCCGATGCAGTAGTTGGCAGAAGCCCGCTTCCCGTCCGATCTGCACTGGAGTCGAGACGGACGCCGAGATAGCCCAATGCATCCAGGCCAACGCCGATATCTCCTTGGGTAAATCCAGATTCATAGTTGAGCAGAAATCCCTGAGCCCATTCTTCCCGCTTTGATACACCCGTACCGTCGCGAAAGTCTGCGTTGTAATAGAAATTGCGGATATCCAGGCGTACCTTGCTGTCTTCGATAAAGCTGGCGGCCAGCAGGGGTGTGACACACGTCATCCCCGCCAGCGTTACGGCGTAGCGCAGTTTGGAATTCATTATTGTTTTCTCCAGGGCGCAGCAATCCACGGCCCTGTCGGCAGGGCCGTGGAGGTCAAGCAGTGGGGATCAGTGTTTGGTGGGGTGCAGTTGCTGGTTCAGCTTGCCGCGATCCAGTTCTTTTTCCCAGGCGGATACCACCAGTGCTGCGACACCATTCCCGACGAGGTTGGTCATCGCCAAGCCAGTGCCCATAAAGCGGTGGATGCCCAGGATCAGCACCATTCCCGCAACGGGCACAACGGGCACGACGAGCAAGGTACTGGTCAACATCACGAACGCAGCCCCCGAAACCCCGCTGGCACCTTTTGAACTCAGCATGGCAACAATGATCAAGGTCAGTTGCTGCCCCCACGTAAGTTCAATGTCGAGCGCTTGAGCAATGAACAGAACAGCCATGGTCAAATAGATGTTGGTGCCGTCCAGGTTGAAGGAATAGCCGGTGGGTATCACCAGGCCGACGACCGATTTCGAACAACCGAGTCGTTCCATCTTCTCCATGATTTGGGGGAGTACAACTTCAGATGAGCTGGTGCCCAGTACAATCAGTAGTTCATCCTTGATATACGAGACGAACCGCAGGATGCTGAACCCGCAAAGCCTTGCAACGAAGCCCAACACCAGCACGATGAAGAATATGCAAAGCACGTAGAAGCTTGCGATCAATTTGAGCAGCGGCAGCAGCGATGCGGCGCCATATGTGCCAACGGTAGACGCGATTGCACCAAAGGCGCCGACTGCTGAAAACTTGGCGATGATATGGACAATACCGAAGAACACGCCCGAAACGCCTTCGATCATGGTGTACACCGGCTTACCTTTATCCCCCATCGCGGACAAGGCACAGCCAAAAAGTACTGAAATCAGCAGAATGCACAGGATGTTGCCATCTGCCAGCGCTGAGACGAACGTATTCGGGATGATACTCATCAGGAATTCGACGATACCCAGGTGCTGCGCTTTCTCAGCAAAACCTGTCACTGCAGAGGCATCCAGTGAATCAGGGTTTACGTGAAACCCGGCGCCTGGGTTGAACAGGTGGCCGCCGAGTAACCCTATGACCAGCGAGACGGTGGAAATTATCTCGAAGTAAAGCAGTGCCTTGCCTCCCACACGACCGACCTTTTTCAGGTCTTGCATGCCCGCGATGCCGGTCACTACGGTACAGAACACCACAGGGCCGATGATCATCTTGATAAGCTTGATGAACGCATCACCCAATGGTTTTAGTGAGGCGGCGAAATCTGGCCAGAAATGTCCGACGAGCCCACCCAAGACAATCCCCAGCAAAACCTGGAAATACATCGCTTTATAGAAGGGCTGTCGTGTGCGGGCCGCGGGCTTCAGTTGCGCGGCAGGGTGCGTCGCTTCGGTCGAAGTGTTCATATCGATTCCACTACCTGATTGTTTTTGGAGTTGGTGTGGTCGAGCGCTGAAATCAGCGTCCGTAAAGCTTCAGGGGGTTGTCGATCAGTAGCTTCTGACGTGTCGCTGGGTCCGGGCAGAAGCGGTACATCAGATCGACAAGCCCCCCGTCATTGGGCATGTCCTTGCTGATGTTTGGATGAGGCCAGTCAGTACCCCAGAGCACACGCTCCGGCGCCGTCTCGATAAGCGACATGGCGAAGGGGATAGCATCATCAAAGGGTTTGCGCCCCGCTGAGACCCTTTCGGCGCCACAGACCTTCACCCATGCCAGCGGATTGTCCATCAGCTCAAGCAACGTCCGAAACGGCGCTTGATCGAGGCCGTCCTGAGCCTTGATGCGGCCCATGTGGTCTATTACGAACGGCACCTGGATACGTGCCAAGCGATCGGCATAGGTGACGATGTCCTGAGCATCCAGGTGAAGTACCACATGCCAGCCCAAGGGTTGGATACGTTCCAGTGCCTGGTCGAAAATGGCAAGGTCGGGCGCACCGCCCAGGTGAGCGACGAAATTGAACCGTACTCCCCGAACCCCGCAGGCGTCCATCCGCGCCAACGCCTCGTCAGTCTCGCTGCCGTCGATGATTGCTACGCCTCGATAGCGCCCGGCACTGCGGCCAATTGCATCTAGCATCGCGCGGTTGTCTGAGCCGTGGCAGCTGGCCTGAACAATAACGCCGCGTTCGAAGCCAAGGTGGTCATGAAGTTCGACAAGCTGCGCGAATGCGGCGTCTGGTGGGGTGTAGCTGCGGTCTTCGGCGTAGGGGAATTGCGCCGCTGGCCCAAATACATGGCAGTGAGCATCCCACGAACCAACAGGCAGGGCCTCAACAGGCTTGGTGGGGAATAGGTCGGGTGGCAGGCAGCTTTTCATGGCACGTCTCTATTGGCTGTCGTGGGTAAGTTCTCAGCCATCTTGACGCTCAAGGAGCCATGCAACAATCGACAAGCCCCACTAGCAGTTATGTGGTTTTTGCATGGCTTGATCGCGCATTTGATGTTTGACCACGGCCAAGGTCATCGAAGCCAGGCGTGTCAATGGTCTCTGATTGGTTGTGGCGACGAACAGGTGGGTATTCATAGTGGGCTCGACGATTGGGGCCGCTTGCAAGCCTGGGGGCACATAGGAGCCACTGAGTGCCATTCGTGACAGAACGGCAAAGCCGGCGCCCGCGGCGACCAGGTCTATCAAAGAGGGAATGCCGTCTATTTCCATGTGTACGTTGAGTTCTACATGATGCCGTGCAGCTTCCGATTCGATCAGCCGCCTGAGGGAGTGCGGCTGGCTGGGTATGATCAGTGGGTAGTCACCGAGGGTGGCTAGCGGCACCTCTGGCGCGAGGCTTGCCCCGGCAGCACCAATCAACCAAAGGGGTTCGGATTGAAGGGGCTCAAAATGCAGTTGCGCGTTTTGCGCGGGGTTGTACAGCAGCGCAAAATCCAGGCGGCCCAACAGCAGCCACTCCCTCATGGAGTGGGACAAGCCTTCCTTGATGCCCAGCGAGCACCCGGGAAACGCCTTTTGAAACGCTGTGACAATACCAACGGTATGGCGCCGCGCAATACTAGGGGGGAGGCCGATCACCACCTTGCCAGTCAATGAGTCACGCTGTTCTTGCAAATCCTCGCGGGCGACTTGTACTTGACGCAAGATGCCCTGGCCATGCTCGAAAAGCCGGGTGCCAGCAGGGGTAAGGGTGACGCCTCTACCGTTGCGCAGTAACAGGTGTTGCCCAAGCTCCAGCTCCAACTGGCGCACTTGACGGCTTACGACCGACTGGGACAGGTTCAGTGTCGCCGCCGCCCTGGTGAAGCCACCAAATTCAGCGACGCGTACAAAGCACTCCAGTTGCTTGAGATCCACCCGATACGCCCCCGCATCCAAAACATTATTCTGTTGGATTCATCTTGATTTGCGAAGGGCGAATCTGTTGATCACAGCCATGGGCGGGTGAGTAATGCGTGCTCACCAAGCGGAAGATCCCGCTTTCTGACATACGCCGCCAACGGTGTCTAGAAGCTCACCGAAGCCGACACCCGTGCCGTCCGCGGCGCGCCCTGGAACAGGTAGTTGTCCCCCAGGTAATCCCCCACATCCCGCCAGTAGCGTTTGTCGAACACGTTATCCACGGTCAGGCGCAGCACCGTGTCATAGCCGCCGATGCGCGTGCGATAGCGGCTACCCACGTCAAACACGGTATAGCCGCCCACCTGCACATTCCCCGCCTGGCTCGCATACTTGCTGGCGCTGTAACGTGCCCCGCCCAGCAGGGCCAGGCCCGGCACCGGCAGGCTGTAGTCGGCGTGCAGGGCTGCGCGCAGGCGCGGCACGTTGATCGCCTGATGGTCTTCGTAGGCCTCGGTACCGCTGTTCTTCACGCGCGCGCGAATCGCTGCGGCGCTGGCCTGGATTTGCAGGTTCGAGGTCACCCAGCCGCTGGCGCCCAGTTCCAGGCCGATGTTCTTCTGTTGGCCCTGCTGCACGTAGGTGAAGGTGGCGTCGCCTTCAGGGCGGGCGTATTGATAGGCCTGGCGGATCTGGAACAGCGCGGCGCTGAAACTCATGCCCTGCCAGTCGCGTTTGATGCCCAGCTCAAGCTGATGCGACAGGGTAGGGGCGAGGATTTCTGCCGCGTTGCTGGCGTACCAGGGCGCGGTACCCCCTGCGGACAGGCCCTTGGAGTAGCTGGCATACACGGTGGTGTCCTGGCGCGGCTTGTAGATCAGCGCGGCATTGGGCAGCAACTGGTATTGCCGGGTATGGCGCCCGGCCAGGCCGGTTTCGTCCCAGGTCTTTTCGTCCAGGCGTACTTCGCGGGCGCCGAGCACGGCCTGCCACTGCTCGCTGAAGGTGATGCGGTCGTTGACGAACAGGCCGTACTGGCGGCTGTCCAGGCGCCGCTCGCTGGCACCGACCGGCAGGTCCGAGGGCGCCACGGCGGGTGCGCCGGTGTAGATGTTGCCGCTACCGACCAGTTGGTTGTAGTAGGGGCGCTGATCCAGCGTGCGGCGTTGTGCGCTGGCACCCACCGTCAGCTCATGGCTCACGCCGAGCGCGTCGAAGTGGCCGTCGAGCATCGCTTGCGCTTCATCGGTGCGGCGGGTGTCGTCAGGGCTGCGGAAGTCGTAGATGTCGTAGTCGCCCTCCGGGCTGAAGTGCGACTGCCAGCCGGCTTCGCTGCCCCAGGCGAACGAGCTGTAGTCATCGATCACCACTTTGCTGCGCGAGGCGCTGAGGGTGCCGCTCCAGGTATCGTTGAAGCGGTACTGGAAACGCCCGCCCAGGTTCAGTGAATCGGTCTGTACCGGCTTGGCCCAGTGCTGGTAGGCCAGGCGGTCATCCGGGTCGATGCCGTGCGGTACTTCGCTGCCGCCAAGCAGTTGATAGCCCGGTACCGAGCGCTGTTCGCGGTGCTGGTACTCGGCATCGAGCTGCAAGGTGGCATCGGGGTTTATCTGCCAGTCGAACGCCAGCGAGGCAAAGTCGCGCTTGCCATCGGCATGGTCGACATATGAGCGGATATCTTCGTGGGCGAGGTTGGCGCGCAGGCCGAACTGCCGTTCACTGCCAAACCAGCCGCCCAGGTCGGTGGCCAGGTAGCGCTCGCCTTGTTCGTTGGTCGATACCGTTACGCTGCGCACATCCTCGGCGCGCTTGGTCACGTAATTGATCAGCCCGCCGGGCGCCGACACGCCACTGTGTAGGCCCGACAGGCCCTTGAGCAGTTCGACTTGCTGCTTGTTCTCCAGCGCCACGTTCTGCTCGCCGGCGATGGTCTGGCCATTGATGCGGTAGCTGCTGGCGGCATTGAGTTCGAAGCCGCGCACGTTGAAGTTTTCGTAATAGCCGATCGGGGCGTAGCTTTCGCCGACCGAGGCATCGCTTTGCAGCACTTCGCTGAGTTTGCGTACCTGGCGGTCTTCGATCAGTTGCCGGTTGAAAACACTGACTGATGCCGGGGTATCGAGCAGGGGGGCTGCCTGAAACCCGCCTGCCGAGGCTTCGGTTACCTGATAGCCGTCGTTGCCGTAGGTGTCGGAAACCTCTACCGGGGCGAGGGTGACACTGTCTTGAGCCAAACCGTGGGGGCTGTGCAGGGCCAGGCCCAGGCTGAGCAGGCTCAGGGGCAGGCGGGGGTGTGGCAGGGGCATGCTGGGGTCCTTGAGCGGTGAGCACACGCGGGCCCATTCGCGGGTAAGCCCGCGAATGGGCCCGTGCAGTCAAAAAACGCTCATGTTATCAGGCGCGTATCTCCCCGTACGCCTGAAGTTGTTCAATCCCCTGCAGGCGGGTGCCGATGCTGGCGCCAGCTGTCGTCGATCTTGGACCAGGTCTTGCCATCGGTACTGGCCATCAGCTTGCGGCCGTCCTTGAACGTCGCAAGGAAGGTGGCTTCTTCCTCCTTGCCGCCGAGCCATAGCCCGGCCAGCAAGCCCACCGGGCCGGCCACCAGGGCACCGGCCATGCCCCAGCCGAGCGCGGTACCCAGGCTGCGATTGGATTCCAGGCTGGCCAGGCGCAGGTCGCTGATGCGGGCAAGGGAAATCCGCTCGCCAGGCGAGGGGCTGCGCGGGGTCTTGAGTGTGAGCGATCCATTGCGATACTCGCCTTCACCTTGCAAGAAATCGCCGGATTGCACCGTGAGCCTTGTCATTGAGTCGTCCTGTCAGTAAAGGGGCTTTGATCAATCCCTACTGAAGCGCTGGCGCGACGGGCAAGTCAACGAGCAGGCGACGGAGGGTTGCGGTGTCATGCCGCACAGGCCTTCACGGCGCGCTTGCGCTTGTGCTCGGCCCAACCCCACACCAGCAGCGCCAGCGCCCCGATCAACAGGCCGGCCGTCACGATGCCCATCCAGCCCTGGTACTGGAACAACTGTGTGCCCAGCAAGGAGCCTAGTGCCCCTCCGATGAAATAACAGGTGATGTAACCGGCATTGAGGCGGGTACGGGCTTCGGGCCGCAAGGCGATGACCGCGTTCTGGTTGCTCACGTGCACCAGTTGCACGGCCAGGTCCAGCACCAGTACGCCGAGCAGCAAGGCCAGTAGCGAGCTTTCGGCGAAACCCAGCGGTACCCACGACAGCAACAGCGCAACAAGGCCCACTGTGGTGCCCAGCGAGCCTCTGCCGCGGTCAGCCAGGCGGCCGGCCCAGTTGGCCGAAAGTGCACCTGCCGCGCCGGCAAGGCCGAACAGGCCGATAACCGCGTCGGAATAGTGGTAGGGCTCACGCGCCAGCAGAAACGCAAGCGGCGTCCAGAACAGCCCGAACAGGCTGAACGCCAGCAACCCCAGCAGCGAGCGCAGGCGCAGCACTGGCTCCTCAATGAACAGGCGGAATACAGAGCCGATCAGTGCCGGGTATTTCAGCCCGGCATGGCTGTGGTGTTGTGGCAGGCTGCGGTACAGGGCAAAGGCGGTGACAGCCATCAGCACCGCGGCCAACACATAGATGCTGCGCCAGCCACCCAGCTCGGCCATGAAGCCGGCAGCGGTGCGCGCCAGCAGTATGCCCAGCAGCAAGCCGCTCATCAGCGTACCCACCGCGCGCCCGCGCTGATGCGGCTCGCTCAGGGTGGCGGCCATGGGCACGAGGATCTGCGCCACTACTGAGAACAGCCCGGTGAGCGCGGTCCCCAGGATCAGCCAGGGCAGGCTGGGGGCGCAGGCGCTGATCACCAGGCCCAAGGTGGAAATGACCGACATGATCACGATCAGGCGGCGCTGCTCGAACAGGTCGCCCAAAGGCGCCAGCAGCAGAAGGCCCGCGCCGTAGCTGAGTTGCGCGGCGATGACGATGCTGCCGGCGCTGGCGGTGCTCAGGCCGAACTGTTCGGCGATGCTGTGCAGCAGTGGCTGCGCGTAGTAGTTGCTGGCCACGGCCAGGCCGGTGGCGGTGGCCATCAGCAGGATCAGGGCGCGGCTCAAGGTTGGGGTGTTCATCAATATCTCGGTGCGGGGAAGGTCAGTGGCGTTCAGTATCTGGGCGGCTCAGGTGGACGCCAGCGTGCAAACATTTCGATCAGGCTGCAAAGCCGCCGTCGGCGGTAAGGCTTGCTCCGGTGATGTAACCCGCCTCCGGCCCCGCCAGGTACGCCACGAAGCTGGCAATTTCATCTACCTGCCCATAGCGCCCGATTGCCATCAAGGGGAGCAGGCTTTCGGCAAACTCGCCGCTGGCCGGGTTCATGTCGGTATCCACCGGCCCTGGCTGCACGTTGTTCACGGTGATGCCCTGTGGCCCCAAATCGCGTGCCATGCCTTTGGTAAGGCCGACCAATGCCGACTTGCTCATGGCATACGGTGCGCCGCCAGCAAACGGCATGCGCTCGGCATTGGTGCTGCCGATGTTGATGATGCGCCCGCCCTGGCCCATGTAGCGGGCGGCGGCCTGGCTGGCGACGAACACGCTGCGCACGTTGATGGCCAAGGTGCGGTCGAAGTCTGCCAGGTCGAATTCGGTTAGCGGCGCCACGGCCAGTACGCCTGCATTGTTGACCAGGATATCGAGGCGGCCGAAGGCTTTTACGGTGTCGTCCACTGCCAGTTGCACCGCGGCGGCGTCGGCACTGTCTGCGCGCAGGGCCAATGCCTGGCCGCCGGCGGCTATGACCTGTGCCACCAGGTCGTTGGCCGGGCCTTCGGAGTTTGCGTAGGTGAAGGCAACCTGGGCGCCATCACGGGCCAGGCGGCGGACGATGGCGGCACCGATGCCGCGTGAACCGCCCTGGACCAGGGCCACTTTGCCTTCGAGGGTAAGTTGCTGGGACATGCTGATCTCCTGCTGCAAGCAAGGCCGAATGCCTTGGATGGGCGTAGTATCGACCGATGATTACCTGCTGATAAGATGGCAATCACTATTGGCAGAGTAAACCTTTGGTTGGTAATCATGGCCATGGAGTCGTTCAACGCCCTTGAATGTTTTATCCGCAGCGCCGAAGTGGGCAGCTTCGCCGAAGCGGCCCGCCGTTTGAGCATTACCCCTGCGGCGGTGGGCAAGCATGTCGCCCAGCTTGAAGCGCGCCTGGGTGTGCGGCTGTTCCAGCGTAGTACCCGCAAGCTGACCTTGACCGAAGCCGGGCAGCGTTTTTTAGGCGAAGTCAGTGACAGCTTTCGTACCATCCAGTACGCCGTGGCCAACCTGGCCAGCGCCGAAGGCCAGCCGGCCGGGCTGTTGCGGGTGAGCATGGGGACGGTATTCGGCAGGCTGTACGTATTGCCGCTGCTGGGTGAATTCTTGCGGCGCTACCCGGCGATCACCCCGGACTGGCATTTCGACAACCGTCAGGTAGACCTGATCGGCCAAGGTTTCGATGCGGCGATTGGCGGCGGGTTCGAGCTACCGCTGGGGGTGGTGGCGCGCCGGCTGACCCCTGCGCATCGGGTGTTGGTGGCAGCCCCTGGGTACTTGAGCCAGCACCCGGTCATTGAAGACCCGCAGGTGCTGGGCCACCATGCCGGCATCTTGATTCGCTCACCGCAGACCGGCCGTGTGCGGTCGTGGCCGTTGACCAGCCGTTGGCAGGCGCAGCAGCCACTGCTATTGCGCCAGGCGATGACCATGAGCGACTCTGATGCAGCGTGCGCCGTAGCCCAGCAGGGGTTGGGCATTGCATTGGTCAGCCTGCCGTTTGCCGTGCCTTACCTGCAGGCGGGCCAACTGCAAAGGGTGTTGCCGGACTGGTATGTGGATGATGGGCATATCAGCTTGTATTACGCCGAGCACAAGCTTCTGCCGGGCAAGACCCGGGCGTTCATCGAGTTCGTGCAGGAGCAGTTCGCTCATGGCGGGTTGGCGCGCAAATTCGATGCGCTTGCCGGTTAGTCGGTCGCTGGCATGGCCGGCCTCATCGCCGGCAAGCCGGCTCCCACTGGTTTGCGCTGAGCTTGAGAGCAGCGGGGTACCTGTGGGAGATTCTATGGTTATCAGCAAGCCATTTTCGCGCCTTTGGTGACCTATTCGTCCTGATTTTTCATCAGGGCGAATGCCGCTCGTGCGAACTTTCTAGCCAGGATTACCTTTGCGGGGCTTTCCTTTGAGTCTTGCATCGGATTTACCGGCCCTATCGCCGGCAAGCCGGCTCCCACAGGGAACGCGCAGTTCTTGAGGTCTGCACTGTACTTGTGAGCCGGCTTGCCGGCGATGGGGCCGGTTCAGGCAACCTCGATAATGAAGAACAGCTGGGCCCCAAGGCTAACCTCGTCATCGACTTTTTTACCGATCAGTTGCTGGCCTAGCGGTGAGCGCGGGGTAATGACCGTCACCAGTGCGTCTGCCTCGCCAATCTTCAACCCGGCCGCTTCCGGCCCCAGGAACACCTGCCGCTGAGCCCCGCTTCATCTTCCAGAATCACCAGGCTCCCACAGGTACCCCGCTGCTCTCAAGCTCAGCGCAAAACCAGTGGGAGCCGGCTTGCCGGCGATGGGGCCGGTTCAGGCAACCTCGATAATGAAGAACAGCTGGGCCCCAAGGCTAACCTCGTCATCGACTTTTTTACCGATCAGTTGCTGGCCTAGCGGTGAGCGCGGGGTAATGACCGTCACCAGTGCGTCTGCCTCGCCAATCTTCAACCCGGCCGCTTCCGGCCCCAGGAACACCTGCCGCTGAGCCCCGCCTCATCTTCCAGAATCACCAGGCTCCCACAGGTACCCCGCTGCTCTCAAGCTCAGCGCAAAACCAGTGGGAGCCGGCTTGCCGGCGATGAGGCCGGTTCAGGCAACCTCGATAATGAAGAACAGCTGGGCCCCAAGGCTAACCTCGTCATCGACTTTTTTACCGATCAGTTGCTGGCCTAGCGGTGAGCGCGGGGTAATGACCGTCACCAGTGCGTCTGCCTCGCCAATCTTCAGCCCGGCCGCTTCCGGCCCCAGGAACACCTGCCGCTGAGCCCCGCTTCATCTTCCAGAATCACCAGGCTCCCACAGGTACCCCGCAGCTCTCAAGCTCAGCGCAAAACCAGTGGGAGCCGGCTTGCCGGCGATGGGGCCGGTTCAGGCAACCTCGATAATGAAGAACAGCTGGGCCCCAAGGCTAACCTCGTCATCGACTTTTTTACCGATCAGTTGCTGGCCTAGCGGTGAGCGCGGGGTAATGACCGTCACCAGCGCGTCTGCCTCGCCAATCTTCAACCCGGCCGCTTCCGGCCCCAGGAACACCTGCCGCTGAGCCCCCGCTTCATCTTCCAGAATCACCAGGCTGCCGATCTGTATCCCCCGCGCCGGGTCGTAGTCGCGCAGCACCAGTTGCTGGTAGATCAGCAGTGCCTGGCGAATCTCGGCCGTGCGCCGCGCCTGGCCGGTGGCCAGGTACGAGGCCTCCAGGCCAAGGGTGTCGTACTTGTTTTCGGCGATGTTTTCTTCGGCGGTGGCGGTTTCGTAGGCGGTTTGCGCGGCGCGGCGCAATACTTCCATGTCGGTTTCCAGGGCTTCAACGATACGCGTGAGCAGGGCGGCCTTGTTCATGATCAGTAACAGAACTCCAGCACGTTGGCCTGGCTCTTTTCGGTCGGCGCAGTGCGGTTCTGCGACAGCCAGAACTGGCACTTGGGGCTGTTGAGGTTGCGTGGGTTGCCTTGCGCGGCCTCGGCCGCCTGCTGCAGCTCCTGCTTGTGCAGGATGGCCTTGTAGCGCTCGAACATCTCGTTTTGCGCATCCGCCGGTTGCGCCGGCGGGGCCGCGGGCCGGGCAAGGGCGGGGGCGACGGCCTGGGCCACCGGCTGTACCTGCTCGGGCCACAGGTGTACGGCCAGCCACAGGCTCAGCGCGATGGCCACGGCACCGAGCCACAGGCCCAATGCCACACACAGGGTCAGTTGCACAGGCTTGAGGGTTATTTGCAGTTCACGGTGGCGGGGCATGGTGGCCTCCTGGCAGGCGTTATGTCGGCCATTGTCGCATGGCATCGGGCGGTTTTTCAGCGTTGGTGCTTTTGTCGGCGACAATTTAACCGCAGAATTCGTGATTTTGCGCAGGGCGAGGGCAGGGCACATGAACGTCACCTGGGACATTTTCTGCAGTGTCGTGGACAACTACGGTGATATCGGCGTGACCTGGCGCCTGGCCCGGCAGCTGGTGGCCGAGCACGGGCTGGCGGTGCGCCTGTGGGTGGACGACCTGGAGGCTTTCGTGCCCCTGTGCCCAGGCGCCGACGCCGGCGCCGCGCGGCAATGGCAGCAGGGCGTCGAGGTGCGCGCCTGGCCTGGCCAGTGGCAGCCGGTCGAGCCCGCCGATGTTGTGATTGGTGCCTTTGCCTGCCAGTTGCCCGCACAGTACGTCGAAGCGATGCGTGCCCGTTCCACGCCGATCCTTTGGCTCAACCTCGACTACCTCAGTGCCGAAGACTGGGTGGAGGGCTGCCACGGCTTGCCGTCGCCGCAGCCCAATGGCCTGCGCAAGGTGTTTTTCTTCCCGGGCTTTACCGAGAAGACTGGCGGGTTGCTGCGCGAGGCTTCGTTGCTGGCGCAGCGGCAGGCTTTCGAGCAATCTGCACAGGCGCGAGCCGCCTTCCTGCAAGGGCTGGGTGTAGACGTGCAGGCCGATGCGCAACTGGTCTCGCTGTTCGCCTATGAAAACCCGCAACTGGGCAGCTGGCTCGACGCATTGGCCACCGACACCTGCGCCACTCATTTGCTAGTGCCGCAAGGCCGTATTCTCCCGGACCTGGCCAATTGGCTGGGCGAGCCGGGGCTCAAGGTCGGCGACGTGTTCCAGCGGGGGGCGCTGAGGGTGCAGATCTTGCCGTTCGTCAGCCAGGACGACTATGACCGCCTGCTGTGGAGCTGCGATTTCAATGCCGTACGCGGCGAAGACTCGTTCGTGCGTGCGCAGTGGGCCGGCCGGCCGATGCTCTGGCACATCTACGTGCAAGAGGAAAACGCCCACTGGGAAAAGCTCGACGCGTTCCTGCACCTTTATCGACAGGGCCTGTCGGACGCTGCCGGCGAGGCAATGGTGGCATTGTGGCGCGCCTGGAACATGAACCACGATATGCACCAGGCCTGGCGAGGGGCCCGTAAACACTGGCCGGAACTGCAGCAGCATGCCCGTGAGTGGGCGGCGCGCCAAGCCGCTCGGCCGGACCTCGCCAAGGCGCTGGTACAGTTTTACCGAAATTGGCTATGATATGCGGCCTCGATTTTTATAAATCCATCCAGATTCGGATACTTCGTAATGAAAACTGGTAAAGAACTGAAACCCGGTACCGTACTGCGGATCGACAACGACCCGTGGCTGGTTCAGAAAGCCGAGTTCACCAAATCGGGTCGCAACAGCGCGATCATGAAGACCAAGCTGAAAAACCTGCTGACCGGCTACAAGACCGAAACCGTTTACGGTGCGGACGACAAGCTGGACGACGTGATCCTGGATCGCAAAGAAGCGACCCTGTCGTTCATCAGCGGTGACTCGTACACCTTCATGGACACCACCGACTACACCATGTACGAACTGAACGCCGAAGACATCGACGCCGTTCTGCCGTACATCGAAGAAGGCATGGAAGACATCTGCGAAGCCGTCTTCTTCGAAGGCCGTCTGGTATCGGTCGAGCTGCCGACCACCATCAGCCGTCAGGTTGTCTACACCGAGAACGCTGCGCGTGGCGACACCTCGGGCAAGGTCATGAAGCCTGCCAAGCTGAAGAACGGTACCGAGATCCAGGTTGCCGACTTCATCCAGATCGACGAGTGGATCGACATCGACACTCGCGACAACAGCTTCAAGGGCCGTTCCAAGAAGTAATTCTTCTTGTGATGTGCACAAAAAACCCGGCCTCGGCCGGGTTTTTTTGTGCCTGTGTTCAGACCGTTACATGCAGCCTTACATCCACATTGCCGCGGGTAGCGTTGGAATAAGGGCACACCTGGTGCGCCTTCTCCACCAGCCCTTCGGCTTCGGCCTGGGCAAGGCCCGGCAGGTTGATGTGCAGGTCGATATCCAGGCCGAAGCCACCGGGGATCTGGCCAATGCCCACCTTGGCGGTGATCGAAGCGTCGCCAGGCAGTTGCTTTTTCTCCTGGCCGGCGACGAATTTCAGTGCGCCGATGAAGCAGGCCGAATAGCCAGCCGCGAACATTTGCTCAGGGTTGGTGCCGTCACCGCCCGCGCCGCCCAGTTCCTTGGGGGTGCTCAGCTTGACTTCCAGCTTGCCGTCGCTGGAGCGGGATTTGCCGTCGCGACCGCCAGTGGAGGTGGCTTCTGCGATGTACAGCGGAGTGACCTTGTGCATATTGAGCCTCGCTAGTGTGCTGTGCGCCCCGTGTGTATGCCGGGTGCATCGGGTGGGTACGGGATTTAAATTAGCGCGCAATTAGTTAGCGCGCAAGATAAATCTTCACCGCTCGTCCGAACGGGCATTGCACAGCATAGCCGTCAGAGGTTCTTTTGCAGGCTGTCGCGCAACTCCAGCAGGTCTGCCTGTAGTTGTTGCAGGCGCTCCAGGCTGCGGCCGCTGGCCTTGAGAATGCACTGTGGCACCTCTTTGGCCTGCTGCTGAAGGGCGTGCCCCTTGTCGGTCAGTTGCACCAGCACCACCCGTTCATCCTCACGGCTACGGGTTCGCTTGAGCAGGCCTTCGCTTTCCAGCCGCTTGAGCAAGGGAGTGAGGGAGCCTGGGTCGGTGAGCAGGTGCTGGCTGATCTCGCCCACGGTCAGGCCGTCCTGTTCCCACAGTACGAGCATGGCCAGGTACTGCGGGTAGGTAAGGCCCAATGCCTGAAGCAGGGGCTTGTAGACCTTGGTCATCAGCAACGAGGTGGAGTGCAGGGCAAAGCAGACCTGGTTGTCCAGCAGCAGCTCGTCGCAAGAAGCTTGGGTGTCGGCGTTCATGCAGGTCCTTGAATGTGATCAATGGGGAAATCTAGCACGCTGAAGGTTTGCGCGCTCATTGCCATCGCAGCTCACTTCGCAGTGCCAGGTCCCACGGGGGGATCGGGCTGAAGCGGCTCTTGAGGAATTCGAGCAGCAAGCGGCTGCGAGAGTTCGTTTCATGTGCCAGGCGCAGCGCATAAATACCGCTGGTCTCTGCCGCGGGCAGGCCGTTGTCGCAAAAAAGCGGCACCAGTTCGCCACGCAGCAGGTACTCGCTGACCAGCCAGGTCGGCAGGTGGGCAATGCCCAGGCCGGCAAGCGCGCCGAACAGCAGCGTTTCAGCATTGTTGGCGGCCATGCGCATCCGCGAGGGCCGGTACAGCCGTGATTGCCCATCGACGTTGAAGCGCCAGGCGAACGGTGGTGCCAGGCCGTCCCAGTCCAGCCCGTCGTGGTCGGGCAATTCGCTGGGGCAGGCGGGTATGCCGCGGCTGGCCAGGTAGGCGGGGCTGGCGCAAGCGACGCGGACCATGTAGGCCAGCGGTGTGGCGACCAGGCGGGTATCGGCCAGAGGGCCCGCACGCAGCACCAGGTCGACCTCGCCCAGGTGGCTGCCGTGCAGGTCGACGAAGCTGTCGATCAGCCGCAGGTGCACATCAAGGCCTGGGTAGGCCACCAGGAAGTCGGCAATGGCCGGGGCCAGGTGGCGGCGGCCGAAGGCGGCAGGGGCGTCGATACGGATCAAGCCCTCCGGAGCACTGCTCAGTGATACGGCCTCGGCGCGGGCCAGGCGCAGTTCCTCGATGATGCGCCGGGCGCGCTCGGCGAAAGCGTTGCCTGCAGGCGTGGCGCGCACCGCATGGGTGCTGCGGGTGAACAGGCGGCTGCCCACGGCGCTCTCGAGGTTGTCGATGCGCCGGGCGACGGCGGAGGGGGTGAGTGGATGGCGCCGGGCGGCAGCGGAAAAACTGCCGGTCTCCAGCACATCGAGGAACAGGCTCAGTTGATCGGTCAGGGTGTCAGGGCTCATGGCTGCCTTGCTTTTGCATGAATCGCACAGCCATTGTGCGTTGCTGTGCGTTTCCCCGCCAGAGGGTAATCGTTAGCATGCTCGCATTGTTAACGCAGGCGGATGAGGCCCTGATGATCGAGTGGTTGTTGTATATCGTGCTGGGCGCAGCCTTGGGCACCATGGGTGGGTTGTTCGGCATTGGCGGCGGGTTGATCGCCATCCCGGCGCTGGGTGTGCTGTTCGGGCTCGATCAGCAATTGGCCCAAGGCACGGCCTTGGTGATGGTGGTGCCGAACGTGCTGCTGGCGCTGTGGCGTTATCACCAGCGCAACCGCATCGAGTTGCGCCATGCCTTGCCGTTGTCGGTGTGCAGCTTGGTGTTCGCCTGGTTGGGCTCGATCTGGGCAGTGGGTGTCGATGCGCAGGCCATGCGCCTGGGCTTCGTCGGCTTTCTGGTGGCGCTGGCCCTGTGGAACGTGGCGCGTCTGTTTATCAAGGCAGCTCCGGCAAGCCCGGAGCTGCGCCATCCCTGGCCCTGGCTGGGAGTGTTGGGCTGCTTCAGTGGAACCATGGGCGGTTTGTTCGGGGTGGGCGGCGCGGTGGTGGCCACGCCGATCCTGACCAGCGTGTTCGGCGCCACGCAGGTGGTGGCGCAAGGGCTGTCGCTGGCGCTGGCGGCGCCGAGCACCATGGTGACCTTGCTGACCTATGGCGTGCACCACAGTGTCGACTGGGGTGTGGGGATACCGTTGGCGGTAGGCGGCCTGCTGAGTATCAGCTGGGGAGTGCGGCTGGCCCATGCGCTGCCGGAAAAGGTGCTGCGCGGCATGTTTTGTGTGTTTTTGGTGGTGTGCGCGGTGATGCTGGGCTTTGAGCTTTAGGGTGTGGCGTATGGCACAGCCATTACTGGAAGCCTTCGATGATGTAGTCAGCCATGCAATCGGTGATCGGTGACTGGCTTTGTGCATTGCGCAGCAGCATCACATTGGCCACCGGCAGCTCTGGCAAGCCGTCCTGCTCGCCCAGGATGCGGATATTGCCGCCAATCAGGCTCTGCAACTGCGCCGTCACTGCCAGCCCCGCCGTGACGATGGCGAAGATCGCCGCCAGGCTCGGGCTGGTGTAGGCGATGCGGTAGTCGATGCCTTGGGCCTCCAGGGCATTGCAGGTCCAGGCGCGGCAGAAGCAGTCGGTGTTGAACAGTGCGAGCGGCATGGGCCGTTGCTCCTGTGGGCAAAAGCTTTCGGCGGCGGCCCACACCAGGCGTTCCTGGCGCAGCAACTGGCCAACCTCGTTGCCGGGCTCGCGGGTGACGATGGTCAGGTCCAGGTCCTGGCGCAGCATCAGGTGTTTCGACGAATCACAGTGCACCTCCACCTGCACCAGCGGGTAGGCCTGGGCGAAACTCGACAGGATGGTCGGCAAGAACCGCATGGCGTAGTCGTCCGGTGTGCCGATGCGCACCAGGCCGACCATGTGCGGCATGCGCAAGGTGTTGAACACTTCGCCATGCAGCTTGAGGATGCGCCGTGCGTAGCCCAGCAGTACCTGGCCCTCGGCGGTCAGGCGCACCTGGCGGCCGTCGCGCTCGAACAGTTGGCGCTGCAGGACGTCTTCCTCCAGGCGTTTCATCTGCATGCTGACGGCCGACTGGGTGCGGTTGACCACTTCGCCGGCGCGGGTGAAGCCACCTTGCTCGGCAATGGCGACAAAGGTGCGCAGCACGTCGGCATCGAGGCTTTGGTAGTGGGACATTGCATCAATCTCCTAGATGCATGGCATAAGAAACATTCGTTGGATTGATCTTAAGGCCGGCGCGAGACTGAAGCCATCAACACGGAGGGCTTCACGATGAAAGGTCATGTCAGCAGCATTCAGCACCCAGCCTTTTCCCTTAGCCACCTGTGGCATGCGGCCTTGCAGCGCCCGGCTCGCTGGTTGGAGCTGTACCGCCAGCGTCGGGAGCTGGCCAGTCTCAGCGATGCGACGTTGCAGGATCTGGGGTTGAGCCGGGCAGATATCCAGCAGGAGGCAGAGCGGCCATTCTGGGATGATCCGCTGCGTAAATGAGGGTGGGGCCGTGATGCGCCGCGGGGGCGGCGCTCGGTCTTGAGAACGCTGAAGGGCTGCGACAGGCACTTACCTCAACGGCGTACCTGCTTGAGCGTTTCGGCAATCAAAAACGCCAGCTCCAGCGACTGGTCGGCGTTCATGCGTGGGTCGCAGTGAGTATGGTAGCGATCCGACAGCCCATCTTCGGTGATCGGCCGTGCGCCACCGATGCACTCGGTAACGTTCTGCCCGGTCATCTCGATGTGAATGCCGCCCGCATGGCTGCCTTCGGCCTGGTGCACCTGGAAGAACTGCTTCACCTCATCGAGAATCTGCGCGAAGTCACGGGTCTTGTAGCCGCTGCTGGCCTTGATGGTATTGCCGTGCATCGGGTCCGAGCTCCACAGCACCTTGCGCCCCTCGCGCTCGACGGTGCGGATCAGCCCTGGCAGGTGCTCACCGACCTTGCCGGCGCCCATGCGCACGATGAGGTTGAGGCGCCCGGGGTCGTTGGCCGGGTTGAGCGTATCGATCAGGCGGATCAGCTCTTCAGGGTTCATGCTCGGGCCGACCTTGACCCCGATCGGGTTGTGCACCCCGCGCAGGAACTCCACATGTGCGCCATCGAGCTGGCGGGTGCGGTCGCCGATCCACAGCATGTGTGCCGAGCAGTCGTAGTAGTCGCCGGTCAGGCTGTCCTGGCGCACGAAGGCTTCTTCGTAGTTCAGCAGCAGTGCCTCGTGGGCGGTGAAAAAGCTGGTTTCGCGCAATTGCGGGGCGCTGTCCAGGCCGCAGGCGCGCATGAAGGCCAGGGTCTCGTCGATGCGGTTGGCCAACTGGTGGTATTTGTCGGCCAGCGCCGAATTGGCGATGAAGTCCAGGTTCCACTTGTGCACCTGGTGCAGGTCGGCGAAACCGCCCTGGGCGAAGGCGCGCAGCAGGTTGAGGCTGGCGGTGGCCTGGTGGTAGGCCTGCAGCAGGCGGTCCGGGTCCGGTACGCGGCTTTTTTCGTCGAAGCCGATCCCGTTGACGATGTCGCCGCGGTAGGCCGGCAACGTGACGTTGCCGATGGTTTCGTCACCCGATGAGCGTGGCTTGGCGAACTGGCCGGCCATGCGCCCGACCTTGACCACCGGGCAGCCGGCGGCGAAGGTCATGACGATGGCCATCTGCAGCAATACCTTGAAGGTGTCGCGGATCTTCGCCGCCGAGAACTCGGCGAAGCTTTCGGCGCAGTCGCCGCCCTGCAGCAGGAAGGCGCGGCCTTCGGTGACCTCGGCGAACTGCCGGCGCAGCTCGCGCGCTTCCCCGGCGAACACCAGCGGCGGGTAGCTGGCCAAGGTCTGCTCGACCTTGAGCAGATGCGCGGCATCGGGGTAGGTCGGTTGCTGCTGGATCGGCAGGGCACGCCAGCTGTCAGGGCTCCACGGTTGGTTCATCACAGGCTCGGTCTTGTCGGTTATAGGCTGTCTGCCATGGTAACAGTTGGCGCTGAGCTTGTTGCATCGGGGACGTTGGCGGACAATGCGCGTTTTTGCGCGGGCGGGTGGCAGGTTCATGGCGACGGAGCGGGAAGAACGGCTGTTGGCTCGGGTCGAGGATGCCTTTGGGGTCATCAGCGTGTATGAAGTGGATGATTACCGCTTCCTCGAATTTGGCGATGCCATCGAGCAAAGCTGCGTGTTCACGGCCGACCCCAGCTGGCTGGAGTACGACTATACCCGCGCCATGCTGGTCGGTGCGCTGTGCCACGAACAGCCTGAAAGCGCACTGTTTCTTGGCTTGGGCGCCGGTACCCTGACCCAGGCCTGCATGAAATTCCTGCCGCTGGAAGACATCGAGGCCATCGAGCTGCGCCCGGATGTACCGCGCCTGGCCATGGAGTACCTGGGCCTGGACGACGACCCGCGCCTTTATGTGCGGGTTGGCGATGCGCTGGAGCTGCTGCCCACGGCGGAGAAAACCGACCTGTTGTTCGTCGACCTGTATACCGACCACGGCCCGGGTGTCGGGCATCTGGCCTGGACCTTTCTGGAAAATTGCCAGAAGCAGCTCAACCCCGGTGGCTGGCTGGTGATCAACCAGTGGGCCGGTGATGACGGCAGGCCGCTCGGCGCGGCGCTGTTGCGCGGTTTGTACCACCGGCATTACTGGGAACTGCCGGTGAAGGAGGGCAATGTGATCCTGCTGGTGCCGGCGGACCTGGAGCAAACGCTGGACCTGGGTGGGCTCAAGGGCAGGGCTGAAGCCTTGGCGCCACAGCTGGGGTACAGCCTTGAGGGGTTGATCAAGGAAATCCGCCCCGCAACGTGAAGGCCTGGCGCGGTCCCCCCCGTAGGAGCGGCCTTGTGTCGCGAAAGGGTGCGAAGCGCCCTCGGGATTTTAGCGTCGCCGCATACATTGCCGGGGCCGCTTTGCGGCCCTTTCGCGACACAAGGCCGCTCCTACCGGGGCCGTGCCAGGCTTTGAGAGATAATCGTTTCAGCTATCGGCCATTGATGGCCTCGTACTGGCCCCATGCCCGTGAAAATTTTCCACACTTCCCTCTATTAATTCGGGTATAGTACGCGCCGGTCTTTTAGCGGGCCTCAAAATCAGGTGGTGCAAATCCTCCGAGTCCAGCTTCGGCTGCACGTCCGCTAGGCGGACCTTCCCAAGTTTTTCTTTTTCAATCGTTTTCGCAAATCCCCGCCGCCAGAGCTGCCTGGGTGACCATTTGGTCTTTCAAGGCATGTGCAGCTTTGGAGCATGGGTCTTTGCGGATGCACATAGAGGCAGACCCATGACCCAGGAAACCGGCGGATTCGCCGCTCTCGATCTCAATCCGAATATCGTTGCTGCTGTTCTGGCCACCGGCTACGAAGAGCCTTCGGCTATTCAGCATCAATCGATCCCGATCATCCTCGCCGGTCACGACATGATCGGCCAGGCGCAGACTGGCACCGGCAAGACCGCTGCCTTCGCCCTGCCGATCCTCAACAAGATCGACGTGAGCAAGCGCGAACCGCAAGCCCTGATCCTGGCGCCAACCCGTGAGTTGGCGCTGCAAGTAGCCACCGCTTTCGAAACCTACGCCAAGCAGATGCCGGGCGTTAACGTGGTGGCTGTATACGGTGGTGCCCCGATGGGCCCACAGCTGCGTGCCATTCGCAACGGCGCGCAAATCGTCGTGGCCACCCCGGGCCGTCTGTGCGACCACCTGCGTCGCGACGAGAAAGTCCTGTCCACCGTGCAGTACCTGGTGCTGGACGAAGCCGACGAAATGCTCAAGCTGGGCTTCATGGATGACCTCGAAGTGATCTTCGATGCCATCCCTGCCAGCCGTCAGACCGTACTGTTCTCCGCTACCCTGCCGTCGTCGATCCGCTCGATCGCCGAACGTCACCTGCGTGAACCCAAGCACGTCAAGATCCAGAGCAAGACCCAGACCGTCACCGCGATCGACCAGGCTCACCTGATGGTGCACGCCGACCAGAAGATCCCGGCTGTTCTGCGTTTGCTGGAAGTGGAAGAGTTCGACGCGCTGATCGCCTTCGTGCGTACCAAGCAAGCCACCCTGGACCTGGCCGCCGCCCTGGAAGCCAAAGGCTACAAGGCTGCTGCGCTGAACGGCGACATCGCCCAGAACCAGCGTGAGCGCGTCATCGACTCGCTCAAGGATGGCCGCCTGGACATCGTCGTCGCCACTGACGTCGCTGCCCGTGGTCTGGACGTACCGCGCATCACCCACGTGTTCAACGTGGACATGCCGTACGACCCGGAGTCCTACGTGCACCGTATCGGCCGTACCGGCCGTGCCGGTCGCGAAGGCCGTGCACTGCTGCTGGTCACCCCGCGTGAGCGCCGCATGCTGCAGGTCATCGAGCGCGTTACCGGGCAGAAGGTTGCCGAAGCGCGCCTGCCGAACGCTCAGGCCGTGCTGGATGCGCGCATCAAGAAGCTGACCTCGAGCCTGGCGCCGCTGGTGGCCGAAGCAGAAGCCACCCACGGTGAACTGTTCGACCGCCTGACCGACGCCCTGGGTTGCAGCCCGCGTGCCCTGTCTGCAGCACTGCTGCGCAAGGCCACCAATGGCCAGGCGCTGGACCTGGCAGCGGTAGAGCGCGAGCAGCCGCTGGTACCAAGCTTCGCACCGCGCGGTGAGCGCCCGGAGCGTGGTGACCGTGCCGAGCGTAGCGACCGTGGTGAGCGCGAGCGTCGTGCGCCACTGCCGCTGGCCGAAGGCCGCGTGCGTTGCCGTACCGCGCTGGGTGCCCGTGATGGTATCGCCGCCAAGAACCTGCTGGGTGCGATCCTCAACGAAGGTGGCCTGGCCCGTGATGCGATCGGTCGCATCCAGGTGCGTGACAGCTTCAGCCTGGTCGAGCTGCCGGAAGACGGCCTCGAGCGCCTGCTGACCAAGCTCAAGGACACCCGCGTGGCTGGCAAGCAGCTGAAGCTGCGTCGCTACCGCGAAGATTGATCCTGGTGTAATGAAAAAATCCCCGGCTTAGGTCGGGGATTTTTTTTGCCTGCAGTTTTTGGGGCTGCCATGCAGCCCTTCGCGACGCAAGGCCGCTCCTACGGGCGATTCTTCAGTCGAAGCGATAGATGTCCATACCCAGCGCCCCCAGGGTAAACCCTTGGTGCACGATGCCAAATCTGCCCCCGGCCCCAAGGGCAAAGAACAACGGCAAGAAATGCTCATCACTGGGATGGTTACGCAGCGCAAACGGCGCTTGTTGCTTGAAGTCCAGCAGCGCGGCCTGGTCGTCCTCGCTCAGCTTCTCCACCACCCAGTCACGAAACGCCAGTGCCCAGGGCTCGATCACGTCCGGCCCGGCATGCCAGTCCAGCTCGCCCAGGTTATGGGTGATGCTCCCGGACCCTACCAGCAGCACACCCTCGCTGCGCAGCCCGGCCAATGCCTGGCCGACCTTGATTTGCAGCGCCGGCCCCATGTGGCTCGGTAGCGACACCTGAATCAGCGCAATGCTTGCGTCGGGATACATCAACGACATCGGCACCCAGGCCCCATGGTCGAATGGCCGCTGGGCATCCAGGCGAGCCGGCAGGCCGGCGGCGTTCAGCCGCTCGCTGACGTTCGCGGCCAGTTGCGCATGGCCAGGCGCAGGGTACTGGACGGCATACAGCGCTGCAGGAAAGCCGTAGAAGTCATGCCAGGTTTCTGGGTGCGGGTTGCCGGTAACCCGCAGCTCTTGGCTTTCCCAGTGCGCCGAAACCACCACGACCGCCTTCGGGCGTGGCAGGCCATTGGCCAGCCGGGCCAGTGCCGGTCCGCTGGCGCCGGGTTGCAGGGCGAGCATGGGGGAGCCGTGGGAAATGAACAGGCTGGGCAGCATGGTAGGGTCCTGAGGGGTAAGATGCAGTCATCTTCGATCAGTCACCGATCGATATCCAATATAAGATTTTTGCGCAACCGATCTAAAAACCAGGAGGAACTATGGAGCCGGCGTTCTGGCATCGAAAGTGGGCCGATAACCAGATCGGTTTTCACCAGGCTCAAGCCAACCCCTATCTGCAACGCTATTGGCCGGGGCTCGGCCTGGCTGCCGGTAGCCGGGTGCTGGTGCCGCTGTGTGGCAAGAGCCTGGACCTGGCCTGGCTGGCGGGGCAGGGCTATCGCGTGCGGGGTATCGAACTGTCGCGCCGGGCGGTGGAGGATTTTTTCCAGGAGCAGGGGCTGCAGGCGCAGGTCCGGCAACAGGGGGCGTTCGAGGTCTGGTGCAGTGGTGAGGTGGAGCTGTGGTGTGGCGATTTCTTCGCCTTGCGCGCCGAGGATGTGGCCGATTGCGTGGGGCTGTATGACCGGGCTGCCTTGATTGCCCTGCCACCGCAAATGCGTGAGCGTTACATGGGCTTGCTTTCGCGAATGCTGCCTGGGGGTAGTGGGCTTCTGGTGACTTTGGACTACGAGCAGAAACTGTTGGAGGGGCCGCCGTTTTCGGTCGCCGACGAGGAAGTGCGGCGTGGTTTTGCCGGGTGGCAGGTGGAGGAGGTGGAGACGCGAGACGTGATAGGGGAAAGCCCTAAGTTCTTGCAGGCGGGGGTCAAACGCCTGATGGAGCGGGTGTATCGCGTACGGTTCTGATGTGGGTTTGCCGGTGCCGGCCCTATCGCCGGCAAGCCGGCCCACAGATACCCCCGCAGTTCTGAGGATTTGTGGCTTACATGTGCGGGCCGGCTGCATGAGAAAGGGCGACCGAAGTCGCCCTTGCTTGTTGGCAGAGAATCAGCCGCGGCGGCGCAGCGCCTCGATGCGCTCTTCCAGCGGCGGGTGGCTCATCAGCAGGCCGGCCAGGCCGTGCTTGAGGCCGCCATTGATGCCGAAAGCCTTCATGGTGTCGGGCATGTGCACCGGCAGGCCCTGCTCGACGCGCAGGCGCTGCAGGGCGCCGATCATCGCGGCGGTGCCGGCCAGTTGCGCTCCGGCTTCGTCGGCGCGGTATTCGCGGCGGCGCGAGAACCACATGACGATCATGCTGGCGAGGATGCCCAGGACCAGCTCGGCGACGATGGTCGCCACGTAGTAGGCAATGCCCTGGCCTTCTTCGTTCTTGAAGATCACCTTGTCGACGAAGTTGCCGATGATGCGGGCGAAGAACATCACGAAGGTGTTCACCACGCCCTGCACCAGCGCCAGGGTGACCATGTCACCGTTGGCCACGTGGCCGATCTCGTGGGCCAGCACGGCGCGCACTTCATCAGGCGAGAAGCGCTCCAGCAGGCCCTGGGACACGGCTACCAATGCGTCGTTGCGGTTCCAGCCGGTGGCGAAGGCGTTGGCCTCGTAGGCCGGGAAGATACCCACTTCGGGCATCTTGATGCCGGCTTCGCGGGACAGCTCTTCGACCGTCTGCAGCAGCCACTGCTCGTGGCGGGTACGCGGCTGGGAGATGATCTGGGTGCCGGTGCTCATCTTCGCCATCCACTTGGAGATGAACAGCGAAACGAGGGAGCCGGCGAAGCCGAACACGGCGCAGAAGACCAGCAGGCTGCTGAGGTTGAGGTCAACCCCGTTGGCGGCCATGAACCCGTCGAAGCCGAACAGGCTCAGGGTAATGCTTGCAACCAGCACCACCGCAAGGTTGGTGGCTACAAACAACAGAATGCGCATCATGGTTGTTACGTTCTCCTGACGGATGAGTGTGTTGCGTATGCGGGGTATATAAGGGGCCGGACGCGCTGATTCAATCGGGGGACTATTTCAAACTGTGTACGGCGGAGTATGGCAGAGGATCTGGCGGGGGCTGTGAGCTAGAGCGTTGCAGGATGTAAGAAAGGTTATGTGGGGTTGCAGGGGGCTGCTTTGCAGCCCAATCGCCGGCAAGCCGGCTCCCACAGGTACACCACAGTTCTGAAGACTTGTGCTGTTCTTGTGGGCGCCGGTTTGCCGGCGATGAGGCCGGTACTTACTGCGAATACGTGCGCAGGAAGTTGCCAATCCGGCCAATCGCCGCTTCCAGGTCATCCACCCGTGGCAAGGTCACCACGCGGAAGTGGTCCGGCCACGGCCAGTTGAACGCCGTGCCCTGAACGATCAGCAGTTTTTCCGACAGCAGCAGGTCCAGCGCGAACTTCTCGTCGTTGAGGATCGGGCAGACTTTAGGGTCGATCCGCGGGAAGGCATACAGCGCACCCATCGGCTTGACGCAGCTTACCCCTGGGATGTCATTGAGCAGCTCATAGGTGCGGTTGCGCTGCTCCAGCAGCCGGCCCGGCGGCAGCACCAGGTCATTGATGCTCTGATAGCCGCCCAGCGCAGTCTGGATGGCGTGCTGGGCCGGCACGTTGGCGCACAGGCGCATGTTGGCCAGCATGTCGATGCCTTCGATGTAGCTCTGGGCGTGGTGCTTGGGCCCGGAGATGATCAGCCAGCCGGAGCGGAAGCCCGCCACCCGGTACGACTTGGACAGGCCGTTGAAGGTCAGGCACAGCAGGTCCGGGGCCAGTGACGCGGTGCTGATGTGCACGGCCTCGTCATAGAGGATCTTGTCGTAGATCTCGTCGGAGAACACCACCAGGTTGTGCTGGCGTGCCAGCTCCAGCATGCCCAGCAGCAACGCTTTGGAATAGACGGCGCCGGTCGGGTTGTTCGGGTTGATGATGACCAGGGCCTTGGTGTTCGGGGTGATCTTGGCCTTGATGTCTTCAAGGTCAGGGAACCAGTCGGCCTGCTCGTCGCACAGGTAATGCACCGGCTTGCCGCCTGCCAGGCTCACCGCAGCAGTCCATAGCGGGTAGTCGGGGGCCGGGATCAGCACTTCGTCGCCGTTGTTGAGCAGTGCCTGCATCGACATGACGATCAGCTCGGACACACCATTGCCCAGGTAGATGTCCTCGATGGTGACGCCTTCGATTTCTTTCTGCTGGCAGTACTGCATCACCGCCTTGCGCGCGCTGAACAGGCCTTTGGAGTCGCTGTAGCCTTGGGCGGTGGGCAGGTTGCGGATCACATCCTGGAGGATTTCGTCCGGCGCTTCGAAGCCAAACGGCGCCGGGTTGCCGATGTTCAGCTTGAGGATGCGGTGGCCTTCCTCTTCCAGGCGTTTGGCGTGCTTGAGCACCGGGCCGCGAATGTCGTAGCAGACATTGGCGAGCTTGTTCGATTTGCTGAACTGCATGATGTGATCCCGATTGAGAATACGCGGTGCGCCGCCGTCGAAAGGTTTGAAAGGGCGGGGCGCGGGTGCCAGACTTGAGGCCTTGCACACGAAGCCAACTAATATACGTGCCACCCGCGCTACGGAAAAGACGGCGCGAGGTGAAATTCAGCCTGCCGAGGTCCCTACATGCAAAAGATCGACAAAACCCTTGAACAATGGCGTGCGATGCTCGACCCGGAGCAGTACCAGGTGTGCCGCCTCAAAGGTACCGAGCGGCCGTTTACCGGCAAGTACAACAGCGAAAAACGTGCGGGTACCTACCATTGCATCTGCTGCGACCTGCCGCTGTTCGATTCGAACACGAAATTCGACTCTGGCTGTGGCTGGCCGAGTTTTTACGCGCCGATCGAAGACAGCGCGATGATCGAGACGCGCGACACCTCCCACGGCATGATCCGCACCGAGGTGACCTGCGCGCAATGTGACGCCCACCTGGGCCATGTGTTCCCCGACGGCCCGCCACCGACCGGCCTGCGTTACTGCATCAACTCGGTGTGCCTGGACTTCAAACCGCGTGACGGAGCCTGACCATGGCTGAATCGATGCTGGACATCCCCTGCGTGACCTTGGCCGGTGAGCGCAAGGTGCTGGGCGACTTTGCAGGCAAGGCGCTGCTGGTGGTCAATACCGCCAGCCAGTGCGGCTTCACCCCGCAGTACAAGGGGCTGGAGCACCTGTGGCAGCTTTACCGCGAGCGTGGCCTGGTGGTGCTGGGTTTCCCGTGCAACCAGTTCGGCAAGCAGGAGCCGGGGGAGGCGCGGGAGATCGCGCAGTTCTGCGAGCGCAATTTCGGCGTCAGTTTCCCGCTGTTTCGCAAGGTGGAGGTCAACGGCCCGGGGGCCCACCCGCTGTTCGTCGAGCTCAAGCAGCGTGCGCCAGGCCTGCTCGGGTCGCAGAAGATCAAGTGGAATTTCACCAAGTTTTTGTTCGAACCGGCCAGCGGCAAGGTCACGCGCTATGCGCCAACCACCAAGCCACAGGCACTCGAGGCCGATATCGAGCGCCTGCTCAGCCGCTGAGCGGCACCCAGTGGTCGATCAGCGCCAGTAGTTCTTCGCGCCGGAACGGCTTGGCCAGGTAGTCGTTCATGCCCGCCGCCCGGCAGCGCTCGCGCTCTTCGGGCATGGCGTTGGCGGTCAGGGCAACGATCGGCAGTTCTGGCCAGCGGCCGCTCTGGCGGATGCGTCGGCTGGCCTCGTAGCCGTCCATCACCGGCATGTTGCAGTCCATCAACACCAGGTCGAAGTCTTCCTGCTCGAGCCATTCCAGCGCCTCGACGCCCTGGGTGGCCACTTGCACCAGGCAGCCGAGCTTGGCCAGCATGCCCTTGGCCACCAGTTGGTTCACCGGGTTGTCCTCCACCAGCAGAATGCGCGCCCGGCCGTCGGTGGCGGTGAGTGCGGGGATGGCCAGCGGGTGTTCGGGTGCATGGCCCTGCAGGGTGCGGCGCAGTGTCTGATACAAGGCATTGCGTGCCAATGGGCGGGCCAGCTGATGCAACGGGGCCAGTTGCGCCGCCTGTTCTGGCGACAGGAAATTGCCGTAGGCGGTCACCAGCAGGATCGGTGCTGTCAGCGCAGGGCGCAGCTGGAACAAGTGGTCCAGGTCGTCGGTGATCAACAGGTCGATGGTACCGCCCGCCAGTGCCTGGGCACTGTCATGCCTTGAGTAGCTCAGGCCCCAGCGCGGCAGCACGTCCTGCAGCAGTTCGCCAAGGCCGCTGGCGGCGTTGCTCAGCGCCACCACGCGGCCCTCCAGGGGCGCAGGTGCAATGGCCTCGGTGTGGGTGGTCAGCGGTAATTCGGCGCTGAAGCAGCTGCCCAAACCTGGTTCGGAGCGGATGTGCAGGTGGCCCTGCATGGCTTTGCACAGGTTGCGGGTCAGTGCCAGGCCCAGGCCCGTGCCGCCGTATTGGCGGGTAATGCCGGCGCCGGCCTGTGTGAACGGCTGGAAGATGCGTGCCTGTGCATCTTCGGCAATGCCGATGCCGGTGTCGCGCACTGCCAGGCGCACGCCGCCGACGATGGTGGTCAGGCACACGTCGACGCGGCCGAACCGGGTGAACTTGAGGGCATTGGACAGCAAATTGCTCACTACCTGGCGTACCCGGGTGGGGTCGCCCAATACCGAACTTGGGAAGTCACTGGCGATCAGGCAGGTCAGCTCGACGTTTTGCGCGGCGTTCTGCGATAACAGGTTGGCGGTGTCCTCCACCATCGCGCCCAGGTCGAAGGGGATGCGTTCGAGTTCAAGCTGCCCGGCATCGAACTTGGACAGGTCGAGAATATCGTTGAGCAGTTCCACCAGCACCTTGCCCGAGTCGTGGGCAATCGACAGCTGCTGGCGCTGCTCACTCTCCAGCGGGCTGTCCAGGGCCAGGGCGATCATGCCGAGCATGCCGTTGAGCGGGGTGCGAATTTCATGGCTCATGTTGGCCAGGAACGCCGCTCGGGCCTGGGCCATGTCCAGGGCGCGCTGACGGGCTTGCTCCAGCTCCTGGTTGGACTGGCTGAGGCGGCTGTTGCTGGCCTTGAGCTCTTCGGTGCGGGCCGAAACGATGTCTTCCAGCTCGTTGAGGTACTGGGTCAGGCGGTTTTCGGCGGTGCGCCGTTGCTGGATTTCTGTAGCCATGCTGACCAGTTGCTGGTTGGCGACCTTTACCAGCACGCCGATTTCATCGAGTTCGTGGCCGGGAGGGCAATCAAGGCGGGTTTGCCCGGGGTGGCGGGGGTCGCGGCCGCTGAGTGCGCCGATCACTTTCACCAAGGGTTTGGTCAGCATCATGTAGAACAGTGCCAGGAGGATGCCGGTGAGCACCAGGCTGCGGGCAAAGCCGTTGAGCAGCGTGACCCCGGCGCGGTCCAGGAAGCGGCTGCCGAAGGCGAAGGTGTCGACGTCCAGGTACAGCGTGCCGAGGTACTCTTCGGGCATATGGGTAAGGAACAGGCGCTCCTGGAACTGGCGCTGTTCGCCGAACAGAAAATCGCTCAAGGGCCGGTAGCTGTCCTGCAGCCGGACGCGTTCGACATCGGCCAGTACGGTTTCGTTGTTGTCGATCAAGCGCGCGCGGAACACGGCCGGTGACTGCAGCAGGCCCCGGGTCAGCTCCAGGGCCAGTTCCGAGTCGATGTTATAGGCGATGCGCGAGGCCGGGTTGTGGCTGATTTGCAGCAATGCTTGCACTTCACGGTTGATGGATGCGTCTTCGCTGGCATAATCGATGCCGATCTGGATGAGACTGAGCAATGTTCCCAGGATGAAGCCGACCAGGACTGTCAACCGGGCTTGCTTGTATGACAGGCGATTGGTGAACTTGATATCCATGAGCCCCGAGCCGGTTTCACGTCCCTTGCGCTGCGCAAGCATAGCCGATCAGCCACGGCTGCTGGTGGGCCTGTCGCACATTCAGCTTCAAATCTCACCTGTCTTGCTAGGAGTCGTCATGGACGCCCGCTTGAATGCTTTTCTGGAACGCGCAGAGTCCGTGCTGGCGCGCCTTGAGCCGCTGTTGCCGGCACCGCGTGCGGACATCGACTGGAACACTACGCTGGCCGCCCGCTGGCAGCGCGATGGCCGTACCGGCTATTTGATGCCGCTGCAAGTGAGCCTGGACATCCGGCTGACCGACCTGATCGGCGTCGACAAGCAACGTGACCAGCTGGGCCGCAATACCCATCAGTTCATCAATGGCCTGCCGGCCAACCATGCGCTGCTGTGGGGATCGCGTGGTACGGGCAAATCGTCGCTGGTGCGCGCGCTGCTGGCCGAGCACGCCGCAGCCGGCCTGCGCCTGATCGAGATCGAGCGTGACCATCTGGCTGATTTGCCGCGTGTGGTCGAGCAACTGCAGAAGCTGCCGCAACGTTTTGTCCTGTTCTGCGACGACCTGTCGTTCGAAGCCGGGGAGGGCGACTACCGGGTGCTCAAGAGCGTGCTCGACGGCTCGCTGGAGCAGGCGCCGGACAACGTGTTGTTGTACGCCACCTCCAACCGCCGCCACCTGGTGCCGGAAAAAGAGAGTGACAACGAAAACTGGAAGCGCGTCGACGGCGAACTGCACCCCAGCGAGGCGGTGGAAGACAAGATCGCCTTGTCCGACCGTTTTGGCCTGTGGCTGTCGTTTTACCCCTTCACCCAGGAGCATTTCCTCGATGTGGTCGAGCACTGGATAGGCCAGCTGGCGCGCTCTGCCGGCCTGGCCTGGCAGCGTGACGAAGCACTCGACATCCTCGCCGTGCGCTGGGCTACCGGCCGCGGCAACCGTAATGGCCGTTGTGCCTACCAGTTCGCCCGTTATTGGGTGGGGCTGCAATTGTTGGAGCAGAAATAAATGATCGACCTCAATGCCAGTGGCGCCGGCCTCGATGGCTACGACCTGCTGGCTGCGCAAGTGCAGGCGCTGTTCGCCGACGAGCGTGACTTCATCGCCAATGCCGCGCAGTTTTCGGCGTTTTTGTACAACCAGGTGGACGACCTGAACTGGGCCGGGTTCTACCTCAACCGTAATGGAGAGCTGGTGCTGGGCCCGTTCCAGGGCCAGGTGGCTTGTGTGCGCATTCCGTTCAGCCGCGGCGTGTGCGGTGCGGCGGCGGCCACTCGGCAGACCCAGCGGGTGGAAGACGTGCACGCCTTCCCGGGGCATATTGCCTGTGACAGCGCATCCAATAGTGAGTTGGTGATTCCGCTGGTGAAGGAGGGCAGGCTGATTGGTGTGCTCGATTTGGACAGCCCGAAGCTGGCGCGCTTCAGTGAAGCGGACCAGCGGGGGTTGGAGCGGCTGGCGGCGGTCTTCCTGGAGCTGACCGACTGCTAGCCTGCGTTATCAGGGCTGCTGCGCAGCCCATCGCCGGCAAGCCGGCTCCTACAGGGGCTGCGCTGTATCTGTGGCTTGCCGGCGTTGTTCACATCAATCGTAGATGACCCGCTTTTTCCAGGTTTCTTCCTGGTCTGTCTTGAGCCCTTGGGTCAGTGCGTTTTCGTCATTCTCGGCCGGCTCCATCTGGTCCAGCACCTGGGCATTGGCCCGGGCCAGCAGTTTCTCCAGGTAGGTCAGCTGCTCTTCATATACCTTGGGTTCAGGCTGTTTGCGCAAATACTGCACACCGCGCTCGAACGCCAGGCGCGCCTGGCCTGGTTGCTCTTGCTGCAACGCCTGCTGGCCCAGGTTGTTGAAGAACTCGATGTGCAGCAGCACCAGCAGGTGGCGAATCTCCTTTACCCAATGCTTGCCCTCGGTCGTTTGCAGGACGTTCTCCTGGGTGGCCTTGACGATCTGCGTGTGTAAAGCCTCCAGCAAGAAGCGCACATCCTTGGCTTTGGCCTCGGTCAGGATCGGGGTGGGCGGGTTGTTCACCGGGATTCGCTCGCCTTGGGCAACCAGGCCTTCCAGTTCGGCGATGCGTGCTTTGAGTTCGGCATTGTTCTT
Source organism: Pseudomonas sp. M2 (assembly GCF_015751845.1). Lineage (NCBI taxonomy): Bacteria > Pseudomonadati > Pseudomonadota > Gammaproteobacteria > Pseudomonadales > Pseudomonadaceae > Pseudomonas > Pseudomonas sp. M2. The sequence goes on along the minus strand of NZ_JADOUD010000001.1, from coordinate 872,257 downwards.
GTCCAGCGCCAGTTGCCGCTGATCGAGGTTGAGCTCCAGGCGCGTGAGCAACAGCTTGAGCGCCGGGGTCATGAACTGGCCGGGGAAGGTCTCGGTGATTTCGCCACAGCGGCGTACGCGGTCGGCGAGTTCGATCTTCAGCCGCGCGCGCTCCAGTTTGCTGTTCTCGACCACGTTGTTGAGGTAGCCGATCACGATCAGCAACGCGATACCCGCAACGATGAGCAGTGTGATCAGAAGTGGTGTCACCGTTAACGCCTCATCAGGAAGTTTTACATTGAGAGTGTAGCGAACAGGCCAGCCAGGGCGCCACGTGACTCTGTGTCGGCTCGTCGCCGGATTTCTCCAGTGATGGCACTTTGCGTTCAGCCCGCCAGAAAATCAACGCCAATCCTTGGGCACGCCTTTCGAGCACCCTATATAGAGAGCGAAGTCATTGATTTAAATAAATTTCTAGAAAAGGGTTGACGACCTTTCAAGGCATCCATAGAATGCGCGCCACTTGCAGCGTAAAGCACAAAGCGAAACGCGGCAGGAAGTGAAAGCAGGCAGTAATGCTTGTAGCGTGTCCCCTTCGTCTAGTGGCCTAGGACACCGCCCTTTCACGGCGGTAACAGGGGTTCGAGTCCCCTAGGGGACGCCATTGCGGGAATAGCTCAGTTGGTAGAGCACGACCTTGCCAAGGTCGGGGTCGCGAGTTCGAGTCTCGTTTCCCGCTCCAGTTTCTCCGGCAGCGCCTCACGGCGGGGCAGGAAAAGAAAACCCAGGGTGAATCGTGAGGTTCAAATCTGGTGCACTGAAAAGTGTTGTGTGTCCCCTTCGTCTAGTGGCCTAGGACACCGCCCTTTCACGGCGGTAACAGGGGTTCGAGTCCCCTAGGGGACGCCATTTGCGGGAATAGCTCAGTTGGTAGAGCACGACCTTGCCAAGGTCGGGGTCGCGAGTTCGAGTCTCGTTTCCCGCTCCAGTTTAAATACTGTGGCGTCTATGCGGTGCAGTGGTGGTGAAGGTCGTCAAGACGCTTCGCGCCGACAGCGGTAAAGCTTCACAATGCGGGAATAGCTCAGTTGGTAGAGCACGACCTTGCCAAGGTCGGGGTCGCGAGTTCGAGTCTCGTTTCCCGCTCCAAATGTAAGACGAAAAAAGGGACCTCTGGTCCCTTTTTTTGCGTCTGGATTTTTTGCCATGGACGGCGTGAGTACGCCGATGCCCCTGGAGCAGGGGCGATGCCGTGCTCAGCGGTAAGTGATGGTGAAATTCAAGGCGCCTTCGGCCACACCAGGTTTAACCGTTGGGGCGGTCTGAACGTAGCGTGCCTGAAAGTCCAGGCGGGTCAGGCCGACGTCAAGCTCTTTGACCAATTGGTCGGCCTCCAAGGGCATCGGTGAGCCGTCGCCGCGTAGAATCTGGATACCGATGCCTGCAGCATCCGAGGTGGTGGTCAGGCTGAACAGACCTTGGTCGGGGTCAATGGCGCTGGATCCTCGGACACCGTCGAGTTGCAGGTAGATATCTGCGCGTTTGGCGCCCGGCGTACTGTTGTCCTGGCAATCGTTGAGGGTGATATGGAAGGGGGTGGCCGGCGTGTGCGTGCCGACGCCCTTGAAGTCATCTACCTTGTGATCGCCCAGCAGGACAGGGTCGGCACTGACCGCATCGGCTTTGAGGGTGCACTGTGCGCGATTGACCGTCGCTGTTAGCCGATAATCCAGCACCTTGCCCAGGTCGTGGACAAAGCCATGGAACATCTCTCCACTGACCCGCTGCGGGCCTGGGTCAATATCTCCGGTCTTGATGAACAGCGCTTGGCCGTTGATCGCGCTCAGTTGCGCGGCGAACACAGTATCTTGGGTCATGGCCCCGGAGTAGGGAATGGCAGTGCCGTCGTCCGGTGTGAAGCTGTTGCTACTAGCGCCATTGTACGGGATGCCCATATCGATGTAGACACCCACGCCCGGGATGTTGGTTTGCAGCACATGGCCATCGACGTTTTTGCCGTCGACCGGTGGCAGGCTGCCGCTGAACAACGGTGCAGTGTTGAGAAGCCTGGCGGTCACCGGGGTGACGGGATTATAGAAGCATTGCAGCGTAGTGCCCTGTTCATTGCGGGCGAACAGGTTGGCTTTGCCGATGAGTGCTCCGACCGGGGCGTCGCGCGGGACCCAGAACGTGCCCAGGTCTTTTTGAAAGGTCAGGTAGGTGGGGCCGCCAGCGGCAAATGCGCAGCTGCCGTGGGCGCTGGTGGACGCCAGGCCGAGCGCCAGGTTGCACAGGATCAAAGCGAGTGGGTGCAGGTGGCTGCGGCAAGATGAGGTCATGAGGTGTGTCCCTGTGGGGCGTTGGCGGAAGCCGGGTCGGTGTCGTCAGCTGAGTGCGGTAGGCAATCGATCGTTTGCATGCGATAGCCGTCGCTGACCGGCATCGCGCGTGCATCCAGCGTCACATGGCATTTCTGGATTTCGATGTCGCCCCAGTGCACCTGCAATTGCTGCTGGCCGGGTTCGGTGGTGGCCAGCAGTGTTTGTCCGGCTTGGCCGACCACACCCAGTGCCTGGCCGTGGGTATCGCTGACCTGAGCGCCGAACGGCAGCGGCCGGCCGTCGGGCTGCTGCAGGGTAAGGACCATGCGCACCACTTTGCGTGCATCGAAACGGGCTTTGATCACTGCGCCCCGGCGAGGCACCACTTGTTGGCTGGCATTGTCGATGACCACTTCGGGTGATAGCTGGTCGGTGTCCAGCACCAGTGAATTGATCCGGTAGGGGTTCAGGTGTGAGACCAGCAGATAGCCCTGCTCATCGGTGCGTGCCGAGGACGCATTCTGCACACCGACGTTGGCGACGTTGGGAACATGGACCAGGGCAGGGTTCTCGCCCAGGTAGCTGCCCAAGGCGATGCCGTCGGCATGTACCAGCAGCGCACCGCTGGCGTTCAGCGACAGGCTGCGTTGGTCGTTTGCTTCGCTGTAACCCACGCCAAAGCTGCCTTGGCTGCCTTGATACGCGAGCGCCACAGCGCCGCTCTGGCGGTTGTTCTGGTCGCTGGCGAGCGAAGCATGGTAGCTGAGACGATCATCCAGCAGGCCGCCCTGCAGGCTCGCCCGCTCGCTGTGCTTGCCGTCGGAATGTTGCAGGCTGAACGAGGCGGTGTGCGGGCGGCGGCCGAAATCAAGCGGCAGGCTCAGGCTTACCCCGAACAAGCGGCTGTTGGTATTGCGCGCGCTAAGCGATTGAGAGGCGAACAGGTTGATCGCCAGTTTGTCCACGCGTGTGTTGTACTGCAGCTGGTACTGGCGGCGCTGATAGTCGCTGCGCCAGTAGTCTTCCTGGGACAGCGTCAGGCTCAGTGAGCTGCTGCGCCCAAGGTTCTGGTACATCGAGGCTTCGACCCGGCTGCGCCGGCTGCCTGCAAACCGAGCATCGGCATAGCGCTGCTGAACGGACTCGTCAAAGTCGCGATAGCCCTCGGTGGAATAGCGGTAGCCTGCAAAGCGCAAGCTGGTGCGGGTCTGGAAGCTCTTGCCATAGCGCAGGCTATAACTTTGCCCCTGGACGCGGCCAAGCGTGCTTCCCAAGTCTGTATTGGCTTGGGTGGCATCCAGTGACAGCGCGCCCAGCTCGCCAAAGTCACGGGCCATGCCCAGTGCTGTGGCGCGGTAATGGTCGCTGGCGAGCACGCCGCCGTAGAGGGTGGTGTTCCAGGCGCCGCCGCGGGCCAGCGTGCCCTGCCAGAAGCGCGGGTTGTCGAGGTGCTTCGCGCCATTGTAGTTGCCGGCTGTGGCGGTGTAGTGCCAGACGCCTTCACGCAACAGGCTGCCCAGCGATGAATAGGGCTGGATGAAACGGCTGACCTGGCCATCGCTTTCCGTGACCACGACTTCCAGCTCACCGTTGCCGGAGCCGACACTCAGGTCATCGATTTCATAGGGCCCGGGCGCGACGTAGGTCGAGTAGATTGCAAACCCGCTGCGCAGCACTTCGACCTTGGCCCGGCTCTGTGCGACACCGCGGATTACCGGAGCGTATTGGCGCATGGTGTCGGACAGCATGCCCTGGTCCGAGGCCAGGCGTGCACCGGAGAAGGCAAAGGTGCGAAATACCTCGCCGCTGGTAAAAGTCTCACCCAGCGTGAGGTTGGCATACAGGCCGGGCAGGTCGCGCTGTGCGTAGGTGTCGGTGCGTGTCCAGCGGCGCAGGCCTTCTTCATTCTCGCGCAAGGCCTGCTGGCTGCGTAGGCGCCAGGGCCCCAGGTTGAGCCCGCTGCTCAGGTAAAGGTCCTGGCTGCTGGAGTTGCGCCCGTCGCGTCTGGTGCTGTGCTGGGCAGACGCCTGGTAGTTGACGAAGGCAGCATTGATCCCAGTATCCCAACGCTCCTGCGGCACGTTGCCCGAGCGGTCCTGGCGCAGGGCGATCTGTGGAATGGACAGCGACAAGCGCAGTTGCGACGGGTCGAAATCGACGCTCGCTTGCGGGATCAGCGCTGGCAGGTCGACACAGCGATCGTCGTCGGGCAGGGGCGTTTCCAGTGCCTGTTCACGCAGGTTCAGAGTGCGCAACAGTTCGCTGGTCAGGCAGGCTTGCAGGCCTGTACCTTGGGTGGCCTCATGGAATTCGATCTCGCGTTCTTCGACGGGCGTGAGGTTGACCAGCAGTGCCACGCGATAGCGCCCTGCTGTCAGCGGCGTCTGGGCCGCCAGTGTCTGCAGCGCGAGCGCACCGGCTTCTGCCGCCTGGCCAGGGGGTTGGCGCATGAAGCCTGCCTGGAACTGTGCAGGAAGGTCGGCGGCAAGAGAGGGGGCGCTCAGCACCAGGGTCAGGCAACCGCCCATCAATGGCGGTTGCAGGGCGAAGCGCAGGCGCGACGGCAGAGGCCTGCGCCGGTCAAATTGGAGCATGGGAGGGTCCTGAACTGCGCTACCGATCAATGCCTGGGCGCGGTCGGTGAGCGATGTGTGGTGCGTGGGTTGAGCAGCGGCGTACCGGCCGCATCAGGGCCTGGGTACAGCGTGTTCGAGGGCGCTAGGTTAGGCTGGCGCGGGGAGGTGGGATGTAGGAAAGGTCTTTGCTTTGCAGTGGAGTCGTCCACGTAATGCAATGAACTCCCGCCGCAATGCGCAGCGGGAGTTCATATCAGTTAACGCTTTTGTTAACTCGATACGATCCTCCACTCCGTGCCGTTATTTCTCCAGGCTATTTTTTGACCTAGACCTACTAAGGTAAGGTCAGCCGGAATCGGTCTCCATGGACTGGGCGGCACTGATTCGGGAACGGTATTGGAACCGCCACCCTTTTGAGAGTTGTTCGACTGCGGATTCCTGCGAGAGCTTGGAGGGGTATGTGGGGGCGACTGATGGTTTTCATTGGTCTGCGGACCCGGCCCTTCAAAGTTGTCTGACGAACTTGACGAATTGCGGTGCTGGGGCCCCTGGCCGAACGGCTGGGACTCCTGGCGGTTGGCGGCCGGTGAATCTGGCGGCGTCTGCGAATTTCCTGAGTTCTTGCGGGCGTAGCGGTCGTTGGCATACTTGAAGAAGTTCTTTTTCGCCTCCTGATAACCGGCCATCGCCTTCGCGGATTGGGCGGCCCTGGCTGTGCGCAGTGCAGCGCGGACGCTATTGATCCCCACACCCCCGACGAAGCCGCCCAGAAAGCTGAGCCCATAGGCGATGTAGCCCAAGTTGGCATTATCGTCGTTGGTCGCCGTCAAGTAGGCTTGAATGCCTAGCGCCGCTGCGTTGGCAGCTACTCCGCCTATTCCTGCAATATAACCGAGGGTGATACCGATGCTCGCCGGTGCCGTCCAAGGCATCGTGATTACTGATACGCCCAGCATCAAAGCGGCGATGCCCACCCCCAACCATGCGCTCCACGGCGTCTTCGGCTTCTCGGGCGGGTCGACATACGAGGGGGGATCGCGATGCGGCGAAACGCCCTCAGAGCGGTGCCCGGTTGGGTCGCGCCAGTTGACTGGGTTGCCCAGGGCATACAGGTAGGGGTTGACTCCCGACTCTTCGGGGCTAAACGAGTCCGGGCTGTGGAAACGCATCAGCGCGGGGTTGTAGGCGCGATAGCCGCTGCCTAACAGGTACCAGCCAAGTACCTCCTCGCGGGCTTCGCCATTGAATGCCAGGAGGCTGCGCATGCCGTTGTCTTCAGGCCGTTCGCCGTAGGCGCTATAGTCTGCATGGCGGGTGCCGTCAGCATCGCATTCGCCGATGACGCTGCCGGGCAGGTCGCTTAGCAGCAGTTGCGTGGCGGCGGGATCTGTAGGGTAGCGCTGTACCCCCAAGGGTTGGTTTGCGCCATACAGGTACTGTGTGAGCACACCGTCTTGCGAGGTGCACTGCAGTTGTTGGCCCAGGAAGCGGCGGGCGTCCTGCCGGGTGCCACGGTGCAGCGAGCCCACCAGCACATTATGGCCATCGTACTGGTATTCGACCAGAGGCGTCAGCCCGTCGGCATCCAGCACTCGTTGCAGGCGGCCGAGGGCGTCGTACTCCAGCTTGCGTCCTTGCTCGTCATTGAGCATGTTGCCGAGTTCGTCGTAGTCGAAGGCTTGCTCTTCGGGGTAATCCTCAAGCAGCCGATGCTTGACTCCTGACAGTTTGAAACTGCCATCGGAGGCATAAGTAAAGTCAGCCCTGTCGGTGTTGCCATCGGCAAATACGGTTTGGCAGCGGGTGAGGTTGTCCAGCTCATCGAAGCGGAACAGCTGGCTGCTGATCGGCCGCCCCTTGGCATTGCACGGCAGTGCCTCCCCTTCACAGTAGTGCGCGACCAGGCGGTCGAGCTCATCGTATTCGAAGGTTTCCTTACGTACCTCTTTACCACCGCGTTCCAGGGTGCGGTTTTGCAGCATGTCGTTGTCCAGCCAGGTCAGGGTGATGACCTGTATTTCACTGCCGGTTGCGCTCAGGGTTCGTTTTACCTCGCGTCCCAGCGAGTCATAGTCCTGCGTGCACTGCACATGGCGCTCGGCATTGGCGCTGTCGCGGGTGGTGGTACAGGCGAGCAAACCTTGGCTATTGTATTCGAACGCCGCTTGCAGGGTGCCCTGCTCGATGCTGGTGACCCGGCCCAATGCGTCATGGCCATAGATGCTGTCGTGGACATCGGAGTGCTCGAGGGCCCTGATTTGGCCTTGCAGCGAGTAGCGGTAGTCGCTGTGATGCTTGAGCTGCCCGGCGACCTTCCAGGATTCTGCTGCCAGGTAGCCCTGATCGGAATACTGGTATTCGCGGCTCCCATTGCTGTTGCCAGCAGTGGAAATGTCTGCGCTCAGCGGTTCGTATGCAAAATTGGCTTGCAGAGTGCTGTTGGTCAGTACCTGCTCATCCATTTCGATACTGGCGTTCACGTGAGTGGGTTGCGCGGTCAACTGCGGTAAGTACTGATAGCCGATCACCCGCTTGCGCATGCCCTTGGCGGTGCTCTGGAGGGTGTAGGCGGTGCGTTTTTCCACCAGCTGGGTTGTGCCCTGGTAGGTGTATTCTTCTACCCGCGGGCCTACTTTGAGTTTGGCCAAGCGATCCAGGCCGTCGAACGCTCGCTCGCAAACCGTCTGGCTGTCGCTGGCGCCCGCCTTGCGCACCTGCAGCGAGGTGGTCAGCTCGCCGGTGCTCTGCGGGGCAAAATGACGGATCAGTGCGGTGCCGTCCGGGCGCACGGTCTCGGCCATACGCCCCCAAACGTCGTAGACGTATTCGGTGACGCGTCGTGCTGCCTGGGTGCTGCTCTCAGTGAAACTGAACGTGTCTTTGATACAGCGGCCAAGCCCGTCATACACGAAGTCCGTGCGGCCCGCCTGAATGGCTGGCTGGTCGCCCCGCTCGAGCTGGCGATACTCGAAGACCGGTTTATTGAAGGCATTGAGTTGGCTGACTTGTAGCTGTTGCTTGACCCCCGGTGCATCCGGGCTCTCGCGCCAGCGAGTGACAAGATCGCCACCGTCACCGAAAGGAGTTGCGTGCGTCACCTCCTTGATGCCATCTGGGCGAAGCACCTCGCTGCGCGCGCCCCAGCCGTCGTAACCATAGCTGTAGTTGCGGGTCACATCTGGCGCTAGCGCCTGAGTACCGACGATGTCAGGCGGGTAGTCGTAGAAGGTTTCGCCGATCAGGCGGCCCACCGAGTCATAGCGCTGTTGTGACACAGTGTACTGGAGGCGCTGTTGCGGGTTGCCCGGGGCACTGACCTCACGCTCTTCCCTGATCTGCCGGTTCTGGCCGTCGTAGACGATGCGCGTGAGCACTCCTTTGGCATCGATGACTTCTTCGCAGGTGCGTGTGCGGCCGTCTTCGCTCAGACGCGGATAGGCAAAGCGGCGGGTCGCCTTGTATGCCGGTTCGTCTGGCGCTGTGGTGTGCTCCACGACGCGATTGAGCACATCGTATTGATAGCGGTTGACCACGCCCAGGGTGTCTTGCTCTTCGACCAGTTGGCCACTGAGGATCGACTGTGCCGAACGAGTGGTGGCCTCCAGGGTGCCGCACGGCGCACTGTAGGTCTCCCGGGTCTGCATCCAGGTAGGTTGCCCTGCAGGGTCATTGATCAACTCATAGCGCCAGCGGCGGCCCGCCGAAACACCATTCATGCTGAACTGATGCTGATCGATTCGGCCGTGCAGAAGTGGCTTTTCAGGCATGTTCAAGTAAGTACGATGATTGCTGTGCAACAGCGTCTCATGTTCCTCGCCCTGCTCGGGGGTGACCGCGAAGGTGTCTTCCTGCTCGAGCGCGAGCCAGCCATCAGGCAGCGCGTTGTAAGTGCTCTGGCGCAGGCCGGGCAGCTGCACATAGCGGTAACGATTACGTTTGATCGGGGCTGCTGGCAGCGTGTCATCATCAACCGGGGCCGGGTAGACAGTCTCGCACTTGAGGTTACGCACGAAACCTTCCGGGTCTGCCGGGCAGCCGTCGCTTTGCTCCTTGGGATAGTACTCGCGCACGGTGCGCATGCCGTTGGCCTGAATTTCTTCAACCAGATTGCCGCTGGCGTCATAGCGGGTTAGCTGGGTTTCATCGCGACGGTCTTGCGAGTTGCCTTCCAGGGTGAAGGTCTTGGTGACCTTGTGCGGCAACTGGAAATAATTCGGCTGGTCTGCGAATTGCCGATTGGCCAGTTCGTGATAGGTGGTGCTGACGGTTTCGATGCAGCCTTGCTGGGTGGTGACCTGTTCGGTCATCAGATGGAAACGGTTGAAACTGCGCTTGACGGTGCGCAGTACCTGGCCATCAAGGTAGTGGCTTGCCGTGGATTCGTAGCTGAAGCCGGCCTGTGTCGATTTGTAGAGGTTGTCTTCGCCGCCTTCGGTCCAGGTGACGCCCGCGCCGTTGCCCAGAAAGTTGTTGCTGCTGAAGGTGTAGGTGTTTTTCATGTGGGTTGTTTCATCCAGCGGATCGGGCTGGAGAACATGTTCGGCGGCATAGGGCAGTGTTTGTGCAACCCCGGGAAGCGCGTGGCCGTCTTCCTTGTAAGTCACTGTCTCGACACCACCTACCGGGTTGCTCAAGCGGGTCAGGTAGTACGACCCGCCGATGGCTCGATAGCTGAACTCCCATCTGGCCTGGTCGGCACCGGGCAAAGTCATACTGATCAGTTGGTCGCCTTGCAGGCCCAGGCTGAACCGGGCTCGGGCGTCAGTCTCTGGTTGCAGGTCCAGCAATACCTGGTCGTTGCGGCCGTAGTCGATGTTCAGCAGGGTGCGCTGGCTGTCGTCTCGAATCGTCGCCAGGCAAGGCTGGCCATTGACCGGGGTGTAAAGCAGGTCGATACCATGCCCCGAAGGCGCCAGCACTCGAACCGGCAGGGCCACTTCAAAGTTGGGGGCCTGTGGCTCAAGGATCTCGGTGAGCCCAGACTTGTGCGCGATGCGAAAGCGTTTTTTTTCCCCCTCGCTGATATTGCGGAACTGGAAGCTTTCCAGCTTGCGCTCCGTGATAACGGCGGTTTCTCCCGGGCCATTGTCGGCGACATGGAAGCTCTCGCCGGTGTGCAAGTCAAGCATGCCGTTGGGCACGCTGAACCTGGTCAGTTTCAAGCTCCAGCCGATGCCAAAGCCGGTGTTGCGTTCGTTCAGGGGGTTGAAACCCAGTTGCAGGGGCAGGTTGGGGCCGCACAGCGCGTTGGCGTTGAGCTCCGGCAAATCGATACCGAGCGTATATTGGCCGGTGCGTGGATCGACGCTGCCTTGAACGAAACTCATGAAGTTGAACGCATTGGAATGCAAAGACATACCGTGTTCCTCGTGAAACCACTCAGCTCAGCGGGTGGGGGGGGTAGGTGAAGTTACAACGACCACTTTGCCGAGGGTGTCGCGCTTGACTGTACCCGTGCTTTTGCCCTCTACGACGATACCCAAACCCTCTTTGATAAAGTCGTTGGCAATATAGGTGTTGAAGAAATAATCAACATCCTGATTGTTCAAGCGTGCCGTATGGTGCGTGGTTTTCAAGCGCAAACTCCATTCGGGTTCACCCGCCTTCATATTTCTGGAATACAAGGTGATCAGTGATGCAGACGGTATGTCGTCCATTTGAATTTTGCGCGGTGTGCCAAGTCGAGTGTCGCCGCTTGTCAGGTCAAGTGTGAAGGTGCCGCCCTTGGTAATTACAGGGATGTTGAGTGCCCGGGAATCCTGGTCGGGATCGGTAACGATAATGACCCCTGATTGAAGCGGAGTATTTTCATGTGTCATGACAGAAACCTCATTGGTTAAGCGCTTCACTCATCTGGGTGTGAGTCGCCAATGTCAGCGCAGGTTCGCGCGCAGGGCCTGTAAAGCCTGATCAAAGGCTAGGAGAGTTGGCCTTAAGGCGCACCTAGTAGTTTTGCCAGTTGTCCGGCTTATTCAGGGCGGTTTATAACTGAGTTCAGATCAGTCGCAGGCGGTACACGGTGGGCAGGGGGTAACGCCTTCATTATTTATCAACCGTCAACGGCGTTATTCAGCCATTACCACGGTTGGGTATCCACCGTCTTTAATCCGAGGTCGTTAAACATGAGTGCGCAGCACAGAGCATTGCTCGAGGAACCAGAAGTTCCTGATTTGAATGAATATGATGAAGTTGATCTGACGGCATTGGGTGGCCGGAACCTGATGACCTACATTAAATATACCGGTATGCAAGATGGAGACTTTGTTCGGCCCCGTTGGGTGGGTGCCAGCCCGTCCGGCGAGGCGTTTGATGATGTTACAGCGCAGCTTCAAGTTGGCCCGGAGGATGTGGCCAATGGGCTTGAGGTCACTATCCGCAACGACAGGCTCCGTGCCGCCGAAGGGGGTTGGGCGTTCTACTCTTATCAGGTCAACGATGGGCAGGAGTCCCTGCGTAAGTTCTGTTACGTAGGGCTGCGCGCACGGACCGAACCGGAAACCCTTTCGGTGCTGCATGCCTTGCCGTCACATGGCTTGACACTTCAGCCAGGTGCCTTGCCCGCCGGTGGGGCAATTACGATGCTGGTTGCACCGTATCAGGCCATGCAGGTAGATGACACGATCACGCTGCAACTGGTGGGGTATGACGAGGACGGAGTGGAGGATAGCGTTTGGTCGCGTACGCTGACCGTGACAAAAGACCATTTCGACAAGATTCCATTGTCTGCCGATGTGCCCAAAAACTGGTTCGGTTTCTTGGAAAAAGGCTACATGGAAGGCTTCTACCGCATTGACCTGGTGGACGGTGGTAGTGTCGATTCGCCTCTGCAGCGCTGGGAAATCGACTCGAAGGCAACGTTGCCCGACCTGCTCGCTGCCCCGCGCATCGAGGGCCACAGCGAAGGTGACCCTCTGGACCCGACACAGTTTCGCAATGGTTTGGCCATTGCGGTGCCGGCGTATCCAGGTATGCAGGTGTCTGACCATGTTGTCCTGCATTGGCGCAGCCCGGCGGGTGATTTGGTCCAGGCGGCGCGGGTCGATCCCAGCAGCCTGGCTGCCGGCTCGCTTTTTTTTCGAGTGCCCGTCGAGAATGTGATGCAAAACGCCGGTAGCAGTGTGCGATTGAGTTACCTGTATGGACGTAAGGGAGGCAACTTGAGCTCGAGTGAGCTTCAGGTGACTGTGGCATTGATACGGTCGCTGCCTGCCGCCGATGTAAGGGGTGCCATTCCAGAAGGCCCGGCTGATGCTGGCCGCATCCCCGGCCTTGAAGCCAAGGACGGGGTTTACGTCGTAGTGCCTGCAGACACGCTGGCCCCAGGGGAGCTTGCCGAGGTGCACTGGATGGGCCAGTCAGCGCTAGGCCAGTACATAGCCAAGGAGCCGGTCAGCCCGGCCAACCCGCTTCGCTTCTTCATTCCCAAAGACTATGTGCCAGCCAATTTTGGGCGCGGCGAAAAGGACGAGTCCAGGCGCTTTCAGGTGTTTTACCGGCTGATCGGTGCTACCGGCCAAGTCGACTCGGCGCCCTACAACCTTCGGATTACGCCGGTGCCCAGCACCAGCTACCCACAGATTACCTGCACGCAGGCCGATGCAGGTGGGCTCTCTCTGGCGAAGGTACCGGCAGCGGGGGCCGACCTGGCGTTGGGCACTTGGCTGTTCGGTAAGCAGGGCCAATTGCTGACAGTTGTGGTCAGTGGCGTGACCGCGACGGGCGAGGTCGAAGAGGTGATTCTGGACAGCGCTCCTGTCACTGCCGAGCAAGCCGAGAACGGCGTAAGGGCGAAGTTGCCCAAGGCATTTCTGGAAGGGTTGACAATGGGCGAAAGTTTTACCATTTCGCCACGGCTCAGCTTTGACGGCGGCGTTTATTTCACGCCGTTTAGAAGTATCACACTGACGTTGAACCGCTAGAAACAACTGACCGACCGCCCTGTGGCCAACGCATTGCTACTGCGCCATTAAGGGCGTCTGCGGATACCCAACAACGTGCGTCGTACCTGTTTTCTTTAGGCATTTACATGGCCTGAGGACAGGTGTCGCTCGCCTGTTAATGAAGACTCGATTGTCTGGAGATACATTAAATGGCCAAGCCCACACTCGAAGAGTATTTGTCTTACCTGAGCGTCGAACCCCGCACGAAAGGGTGGGGCGCCTTGCTGGTTTATGACCGGTTTAAAACCAACATGCTGTTGGCGCAAGAACATATCGAACGGTTTGATGGCAGTCACTGGTTGAAACCGATCAGCCTGCGGGTGGAAACGGAGGGCGGCAGCTGGACGGATATTTCTGAGTTGACGCTGGACAAGCCCAGCCTGTCGTTCGTCAATTCCAGCATCAGTAGTTCGGCTGCCCGTTTAAGCATGCACGTGTCGGGGGGCAAGTTCAAACAACTGCGCAGAACGCCCGGCAGTGGTCAAACAGAACTGGTAGGGCTTTCGCGGCTCGATCCGTTGAGCGCCCCGGCTGTACGCATGAACATCAACCTCAATCAAAGTAATAACGGTACGATCACGGATGAAGGGCGAGTGACCTTGGACCTCTCCCAGGGTTCGGCTTACACCTTCGAAGTGTCGAGTTGGAAAGACTTGAACGAAAAGGTCGGCAGCGCCATTCAGCGCGCCTTCGCAGCGCTACCGGCCGAGGAGCGGGTGTGGGAGCTGAACACTCTCAAGCCTGTCGAGGGCGAACTCAAACCCACGTCTTTTGCGGTGCGTACCCATTCGTTGGCCAAGGCTGGGCAATCGATCGTCAGCAGTGATCCGGCTGAGCTGGACGAGGGCGCAGTGGTGGTCGGCGTCGCGTTCAATGGTGCACGGGGGGGCGACTTCCCAACCCGGGACGAGGACATGCCGTACTTGTTGCCGGAGTCGGGTTCCTCGGATCCGTTCACGATGAACCTGCTGGTGGGCAACGATGTCTGGAGCAAACAGGTGCTTGCCCAGATGTTCAAGAAAGTCCCGGGTTATGAAAACGAGCAACCGGAGTATGAGTCGCAGGCAGGTTTCATCACCCAGCTGACTTGGCCGGGGCTCACCGTTACAAGCCCCGAGCAGACACACCGTTTTTCAACGCCTCCTTTGTATGAAGGGTTGGACGGTGCAATTACCGCCAGGCGCATCGATGGCTTCAAAGCATGGCGGTTTGATTTGCTGAGGACCTCGGTGAACATGACGCTTGCTTCAAAGGGCGGCGTTATTGTGCTGGAGTGGAAAGGCCAATGGCCGCCGTCTGAAGATGGCCACCCGGTTCTGGAGTCTGACGAATTTGTCTGGAGAGCCAATGGGGGCAATGGCAGTCTGGCAGTCAAATATCCGGTGGTGATTGACTATACGTGTCGGCAAAACTTTGCACTTGAACTCGAGACCGCTGGCGAGCACAAAGGCCGTGTCAAAGTGGTGAAAAAAGAACAACAGATCGATGTTGCTCTGGCTCAATACGACGGTCGGCAATTCGTGTGGTTGGAAGAAGTATTCAAAACAGCCCAAGACCTTTTCATAACTTCTTTCAAAAACGCGTTCGATCAGGTGGTTACGGCGGTTGCGTCGGCAGGCGCGTCTATCGATGTGCTGCGGTTGAACGGTTTGCTGTTCCGTGGCGAGCAAATCGCTGAGCCTCGGAACCTGCAGGTACCTGGCGACCTGTCATTGCTGGGTACTTTGGCACCGAAGCTCACCGCATTCGCCGTCGAACCGCTGGAAGCCACGCTTTCTGCGGGCACCACACAGACCTTTAGGCTGGCGCCACTTCCTGGTGCAGCTGTGGCCTGGAGCCTCGATCACCTGCCAGGTGAGTCAGGGGACAAGGGCACCATTGCCAACGGTGTTTACACCGCGCCGGCAAGCGACGCGATCACGGGGACGTCCAAGCGGGTCATCGTTACCGCAACGGCCGGTGATCAGGTCAGCCGGGCGTTGGTGACCGTCGTGCCGCAGGGCGTTTCGGTTTTCCCCTTCATGCTCAGCGGCCAATTCTCTGACCAGTCGCCTGCCAAACCATCCCGTTACGTTGTGGTCGGCGGCAGCCTGGGCGCTCCGTTGAGCTGGGCGATGAAGCCGGGCTCCAAAGGCACCCTGCGGTTACCGGGCGCTGAAGATTCGGACCTGGACATTCCGGTGGACAAGGAAACGCGTATCTACGTCGCCCCAACCAGACAGCCGGGGGCTTCCGGTACAGTCGATTTTCTGATGCAGCTGGACACGGTCACCGTGAGCTCGGGGGCACACACAGAGGCCATGGATGTGGTTATTCCGTGGACAACCACCACTGCCGAGATAAGGGTCACTGCGCAAACGGACAATACCCTCAAACTGGCCTTGTGGGTACAAAGTTGGGACGAGGGCGATGTGGAGATACCGCCTGCGGACACGCAGTGGTTTCTGGTCAAGGGCGAGGGCGATCTGTCAACGACAGGGATCTACACGCCGGGTGCGGAAGGTGACTACATCATCGTTGCCGCGTTTGACAAGACTTCCACGCGGCTCCCTCTATGGGACTACGCAGTGCTGCCCATGCCCTACGAGCAGACCCACATCGAACTGGTCGAACATGTCCAGGTGCACAGCACTCAAAGGAGGAGCTGATCATGGCTGCCAACTCCAAACAAAACCTGCTCGATGAACTGGAAAAAGGGAGTGTGTTGCATGGCTGGGGCGCAATCCTGGCCATCGGGCGTGAGCGCTTCAATCAGTTGCTCCAGACACAATTTGTCGATGCTTTCGCGACGCAGGATTTTACCTTGCCGATCAGCGGCGAGTACTTCATGGAGAATCGTACCGAGAAGGTCGTGTTCGACAACCTCATGCTCGGCCCCCCGCAACTGTCGTTCAAGCATGCCAGCGGTAGAACGGCGCACGTCACCGTCAGCATGGAGTTGATCGCCGGTACCTGCCATGCGATCGCTCAGCATTCCGGGGTGCCAGCCTGGCTGCGTCGAAGTCATGTATTGATGCAGGGCATGGGTTACCAGTTGCAGATGCAGGCGGTGTTGAGGGTGATTCCCATACCCTTTTCCAGCCAGAGCCAGTTGATCCTGGACCTGAGCACTGTCACCGAGCCTACCTGTAATCTGGCCTCGTCCGAGATCGCCAGCCGTGCGATGGGAGACTTCATCAAGCAGCAACTTGATCAGCAACGCACTGAGTGGGTACTGCCTGTGCTGACACTCGACTTGCTGGGTTATGACGCGACGGCGATAGAGAGCTTCGATGTCGTGACCCAGAAAGCACCTGAGGGCGGCGGCAGTGGCGCCTCACCCGAAGACGATGGTGCAGTGCTGCTGTTGATGCAACTGCGCGGCAGTGCTGCCCGGGGGGACGTTCCTTCTGCGCTGCCCTACCTGTTGCCCGCGCTGGATGACGGGGGCGGCAACTACAACGCTGCCTTGCTGGTAGACCGCATGCGGGCGTCACTGTTGAGCCGGCGTGCCGAAAACACGCTGGCGCGGATAATGCTGGTGCAGGCTTATCAGGTGAGCATGGCCGAAGAGCATGTTGCGCATGATGCAATTCTGTTCGGTGACATCGGGGCCACTGCGCAAAGCGCAGACCTGCAACCTGCCCTGAGCAGTGTCGCGGCCTCGCGCCAGGTCAATTACCAACTCAAGGGAACACCCGCCGGTGCATGGTCGGCGCGCAACCTGCTTCATCCGCGAGCCTGCGGTGAGGTCGTCGAAGGCCGCTATACCGCCTCAGCGCTGAACGAGTTCGTCAGCCATCAACAAGTGGTGGTGGTCACTGCACACGTTGCCGGCGAAACGGGCAACAAGACCAGTACGGCCTTGGTGGTCGAGTCCAGCGACCCCTTGGCCATATCACCCAGGGTGGTGCTTTGGGGCGAGGGAGACGCTGCGATCAAGCTGAATGCGTCCCAGAGTGAAGGGGTGCAATGGTCGCTCGAGGGGGGGGAGCATGGCATCTTGCGGCCCGACCCTGCCGACCCGCGCATCGCCCACTTTGTGCCCAAGGACCAGGCGGGGGCGGCCCAGGTCGTGCTGCAGCGTATCAAGGTCAGCTGCGGCGCCGAGAGTGGTTATGCCACTGTGGTGATACTCAACCGTGCCCCAGTGCTGAAGGTTGAACCGTTTCATGTGAGCACGATGCCACCGAGCGGGATGCAGACGTTCACTTTGGCCGACTACCCCGCTGACCGGTGGGTACTGTTCGGTGCCGGCGAGATCGACTCGGCCACCGGCGCGTACACGGCGCCTGAAAGCGACGCGGGCGAAGTCAGCGTGGTCGCCGGTATCGCTGGCATACATTCCGGTTTTGCCGTTATCGAGCACCAGCCTAACAGGCCACAACAAGTGGCCAGCCTGCGGGCGCGCTGGAAGACGCTCAACAGGTTCGAAATTTCGCTCAACAACGCCAACCGCAACCGGGTGCTGGCCAATGGGCTGCAGCAGGTCGGTATCGACATTCTGATCGAAACCAACTCGTTCGAGGGCGATGAGGGTGTGGTCTGGGACCCAGTGAGTGATCTGGAACTCTCGACGCTGGTGATCCTGCATGAGGATGGCACTGAAGTCGATTATCTGAGTCCCGGGTGCGAAGGGCTTGACCCGGACGAAACCGGTTCCCCGAGGAAATGGGCGGTCAGCAAGGTTCGCAATCGCTTCGACTACTTGCCCACCGGCAGCACCCCGGCTGCGCAGGTGCCATTGCGCACGCCCGCTGATGCCAGGCGCACGGTGACTGTCTATGTACATTGCCTGGAGGCGGAAGTCAGTAAGTTCAAGGCCAAGTTCCAGGACCATTCCAATGGCTGGCACTACTCGCAGGAAAAGGACGAAACCAAGGGGGTCGTGCAACTTGAAGGGGTGCGTGTACCGGCACCGAGCATCAGCAACTACTCGATGGTGGCAAAACGTGTGGCCAGCCGAATGGGTTCGGATCACGGCCAGCCGCTGGATACCTTCAACTATTGGCACTACACCACCGATTACTGGGTGATCAGCGCCAGGGACGTGCAGTTTGCCAGCGCTCGTTTCGATCACGCCTCGATGATCAGGTGGGAAAGCGAACTGCTCAAGGAGTCGTATTGCACGTACACCGGCTTCGCCTTCAAGCCACGCCGTTACCCGGGTGCGGTACCTGCGTCTACGGGCATCGAGTATCAGGCTGAGTTGCAGTTGTTGGCGAAAGAGTCCTTGGTGAATTTCAAGGAACTGGATTACGGCTTCAAGGGGCAGGAAGACGTCGCCGAAGGCAGCCTGCTGTTAAGCCTGGATCGGGCGCCCAACCTGAACTACTGGTACGACACAGGCGGCAAGAAATACCGTGAAGTGCTGGACAAGCCATTGTTGTTCACCCTGATCGACAACTTTGGCATTGCGCACCGGCTCAAGGCCACTTTTGGCGGCGGAGCCGATGGCCGAAACACACTGACGCTTGAACTTCAGTAAGTGTTTGTCGCCCCTTGGCGGGGCGACTTTTTTCCGCTATCAGAACGAGTGTGTTCCTATGACGACGCAATCCCTTATTCATTCCAACGCTTTCAATTTTCTCAGCTTCGTGCAGGGGAGTGTCGACCCGCGAACCGGGTTGTATTCACTACTGATAGAGCTGCCCGAGTTGCCTGCCAACCACCTCAGCGGCCCCACGCTGCCACTGCGCCTGGGCTACAACCCGCTGAACAGCCAGGACACCGGATTCGGTGTCGGCTGGAGCCTTAACCTCAGCCAGTTTGTCGTCAGTAGCGGCATGCTCAGCTTGCATACGGGTGAGAGTTTCAAGGTGGCAGACAATGGCCCTGGCGAAAAGGCCGTGATACCTGAACGCAAGATCGACAGTTTTCATTTCGACAACGTCAGCGAGGGAGGGAACAAGTGTTTTCGGATCGCCCACAAGTCCGGCTTGATCGAGCTGCTTGAGCCGCAGGCACCCACATTTGCGGTGGCTTTGCCTGTACGCGTGCTGGCAGCGAGCGGGCACGGCATCAATCTGACCTACCAGGTGGTAAACGGCGAGCCGTGCCTGGCATCCATTACCGATGACACCCAGGTCAACGGTCGCCCGCGCACCTTGCTCAAGATCGATTACAGTAGCCATTCACGGGTGCTGATCGACCTGAACCCTGATTCCGAAGCGTTCGCACGCTACACCCTGGAGCGCACGGGTGATGAGCTGGTCAAGATTGTTTTGCCAACTGCGGACCAGGCACGCTGGGCATTCACTTATCGCCGGGTGGGCGAGTTGCGCTGCCTGACTGATCTGCACACTCCCGTCGGTGCACGCGAAGTCATTGAGTACAAGGATGACGGCCATGCCTTGCCCGGCGGCCAAGGGCGAACGGTGCCGTACGTGCAGCGGCATGTCCTGAGCCCGGGCGGGGGGCAGCCGGATATCGAAACGCGGTATGCCTTCAGTAGCAACAACTTCCTTGGTAATGGCACGGGGGTGGCCTGGGAGGACAACGGGCTGGACAACCTGTACAAGTTCACCGGTTCCAGCTTTGTCTACAGTTCGACTGCGAGTCAGTATCAGGACGGCACCGCGCTGCGTATGACTGAGCGCACATTCAATCGCTTTCACTTGCTGACCTCGCAGGTCACCACCCAGCAAGGCTGCATCGAAACCGTCACAACGACCTATCACGAACGAAGTGACACTGGGTTCGCAGACCAGCCGAACAACTTCCAGTTGCCAAACACGGTGACCTCTGCCTGGTCGTTACAAGGCAACTCCAGGGATCGCCGTACTGAAGTGTCCGCCACGCAATACGACAGTCACGGCAACCTCACCCTGGAGGTGCAGGCCAATGGTGTACAGACACGCTATAGCTATTACCCGGCCGAGGCCAGCGAGGGTTGTCCGAGCGACCCGGAAGGTTTCGTGCGCACCCTTAAATCACAGGTGCTGGTGCCCGCAGCCGACGGTGAGGGGAGGGCAGAGGCGCTGAGCCGAAATTTCACCTATATCGCCTTGGGCGCACTCGATGCTCAGGCCAAGGGCCAGCTTTTGCCAGACAGCGAAACCCAGGTGCGTGTGATTGACGGCACCATCCTCTGCCATACCGGGATTGAGTACGCCGAGGCGCTGGCCGATCCGCTGCTGCATGGCCGGCGCCTGAGCGAGGTGCGGAGCATGGGCGGCAAGCCTACCCGTACCGACTACCGCTATGCCCTACGGGTGGTGAATCAGCACCCGGTAGTGGAGACACAAGCTACGGTGACCGGCTTCGACGGGGCGCAAAAGGTCAATACGCTGCAGTACTCGGAGCTGATCGGCGAGCCCCTGCTCAACTATGATGAAAACCAAGTGCAGATTGCCTACGAGTACGACCAGCTCAGGCGTGTAGTGCTGGAAACGGTGGCTCCGAACATGGAGGAGTTCAAAGCCGCGCGCGCATACAGCTACCAGTTGTCCTCCACGGGAAATCAGGCTGTGCAGGTCATGAAAGATGTCAAAGGGGTTACCACCTGGAGCTACGTAGACGGCCTCAATCGTGTGGTTCGCCAGTTGCGCCAGGACCCTGACTTCGCGCAGACAATGGCCGCCCAGGAGGCGCCACGGTTGAGCTACAGCGCTGCCTACGATGCCTTGGGCAATCTGCTTGAAGAAACCGAATATGAATGGCTGGCGCTGGACGATCTGCCGCTGCGCACCCGCTTCGAATACGACGCCTGGGGGCAGCGCAGCTGTGAAATCGGCCCCGACGGCGTGCGCACCCATGAGCAGATCGACCCGATCGGTACGCCAGAATCGAAAGGGCCGATCCTCACCCAGTGGCGCGAGTCGGCGGACGGCCTGTTGCGCACTGGCAAGACCGTCACCTGGCAGAATCTTTTCGAAAAGCCGGTACGGGTCGAACGTTTGCGCCTGGATGGTACGCGCGAGAGCTTGCACCAGTACTTTTATGACGGCCTTGGGCGCACGGCGCGAGAAATCGACGGCCGCGCCGCCCAGACTGCTTTCGCCTTTGATGAGTTCGACCGCTTGCACACGCATACCCTGGCCGATGGCTCGCAGGTGGTGCGTGAGTATGCTGGTCACAGCGATGAAGACTTGCCGGTGCTGATCAAGGTGCTGCACCCCGATGGCGCTACCCAGAGCGTGCTGGGTGAGCAGGTGTTCGACGGCCTGGGTCGCATGGTCGAATCAATTACCGGCGGTCGCCGGCGCGTGCTGCAGTATGCCGATGGCATGCGTCAGCCTGAATCGGTCATCACACCCAGTGGCCAGAAAATCCGTTACCAATATCTGCCTCAGTTGGGTGAAGAGCCTTTGCAACGGACGGTGATTGACTCGGGGGTCGAGGCTCAATACCAGTATGACAAGCAGAATGCGCGGTTGCTGTACTGCAAGGAGCAGGGCGAGGAGCTTTCGCGTACTTATTTCAGTACCGGCCAGGTACGGTCGGAGACGCGAGTTCAGCAGGGGGCTCGCTACGAGATGGCCTATGTACACAGCCTGGGCGGACGCCTGTTGAGTTACACCGATGTACTCGGGCAGGTTCAGTCTTATACCTACAATTCGCTGGGCCAACTCGAACAAACCAGCCTGGGTACGCTGACCAGTACGTTCACCTATGACTCGCTGGGGCGTAACAGGTCGATCATGACCCAGGCGCGTGATGCCGATGGCAGCGTTCGCAGTTTGCAGACCACCCTTGAGTACGATGAGTTTGAGCGTGAAACGTCGCGCCGCTTTGATTTTGACGATGCGCAACAAGTGCTGGCGCAGGCTTATGATGCGCTCGATGCGATCGTGAGCAAGACGCTCACCGAGGACGGGCGAGTGCTGCGAGAGGAGGCTTACACCTACGACGAGCGTGGCAGATTGACCGATTACATGTGTGAGGGCGAAGACGCATACCTGCCGGTCGACCCCTACGGCAAGAAAATCCAGGCCCAGCGCTTCGATTTCGATGCCTTGGACAATATCTCCCGAGTGCGCACGCGTTTTGACGGTGGCACCCTCGATGCCCGCTATCAGTTCGACAATGAACTGGATCCTGCACAGCTGACTGGTTTCGAAATTCGCGGGCTTGAGGATTCGCCGCTTATTGTCGCGCTCGAGTATGACCTGGACGGCAACCTGGTGCTTGACGAGCAAGGGCGCACGCTTGCGTACGATGCGCTGGGGCGTTTGCAAAGCGTCAACGGGGCGGCCGGTACAGCCAGCGCGAACTATGCGTATGACCCGCTGGATCGCCTGGCGATGCAGGAAACCCTTTGAGCGGTGCGCACGGTGTAACCGGTGTTTCTGGGCTTTGGCGATGCGGTTAGGCGCATATCCGGAGTGATCTGGTGCCCTTGAGATCGAGCGCCGCCCGCGCGGCGCTCGATCTTGTTGATAACTCGATAATTACTCGGCGGTTTAAAAGGCTGATGCAAGAAGTCAACTGTCAGTTCTGCCAGTTGTTCGTGTTGAACAGGGGCCTTTAAATAACGGTATGCAACTCGCTTAGTTTCGGCGTCCTTAACCCTCCAGCGCGACAGGATAAACGTAATGAGCACGTATGAAAAAAGGACCATGACGGCCGAGCAAACCCGCCAGGCCGTGCGTCAGCAGCGGGCGCAGGCTTCTGTGTCCACTGCATTGGAAGCCCCGTTGATCGACCCGAGCCTATTGGCCGATCCCGCTGATAACACGCTGAAAAGCCAAGTGTTGCTCAGCGCTGATGGGGAACTGACAGTCAGCATCCCGGCATGGGACACGTTTGCGCCGCCCGGCTTCGGCGTTTACGACACTTTATATATTTATCATTTAAGTGAGAACGGGGGGCGGGAAGAACTAATCAATAGGGAACTTGACGAAAGTAATAGAGACGAGTTCCCCCTGCCGTATACCGTGCCCAGGGAAAGAGTTGAGGCGTGGGGTGAAGGTACACAGACATTCACTTATGAGGTTTTACCTTACAGTGGGGGCACGAGGCTTCAGGGCGGAAGGCTCGCGCTGATCTTTGACCGCATTGCGCCCAACCGAGGTAACGTCCCGCCCGCTTTTGCGCCGATTGCAGATGTCACCGACGCCAACGTGGCAGATGTTGAGCTGACGTTGGGTTCGTACCCTGATCATGCCGCCGGCGACAAGGTTGCCGTCTACTGGTTGAAGGATGTACCCGAGGACCTCACCGCGGTATTACCTGCCGTGACTGTAGATGTCGGAACGTTACCACAGCAATTGAAGGTGCCCCGGACTGCCATCGAAGCCGCAGGCGATGGTGGCCTTTACGCCCTCTATCTGCTGGTTGACAAGGCCGGCAACATCAGCCGAATCGCCCCTCCTACCGCGGTGGGTGTTGCGCTTGGGCCATTGCCTTCGGGTTTGAAGGCTCCTGAAGTGCCGCTGGCTGGCGATGGAGTGATCGACCAGGAGGATGTGTTCACGGGTGTGTCGGTGCATATCCCGGCATTCGAGCACTTCAAGCCCACAGATGAGTTACAGGTGACCTGGGGCTCCCTCGAACTGGGTTGGCAGCCGATTGGCAACGCGCCATCTTTCCCACTGGCAATCAACCTGTTGCCGCTGCAAGTGTGGGGCGAGTATGCGGCCGCAGGCAGCGGGGCGATGTCGACACCTGTCAGCTATGCACTGCGACGGGGGGCGGTGCCAGCGGGCACCGAGCGGACGGCTGTGGACGTTAACCTTGAACGTATCGGGCCGGTCGATCCAGGCCCAGACCCAACCTGGCCAGACCCGGTCAACCCGAAGTTGGACAACGTCACGGTCAAAGGTGAGGTTTCGGGCAAAAACAATGAACTGACGCCCGACGATCAGTTCAAGCCTGCGACCCTGACGTTCGTGCTCGATAGCACCTTTATCGAGGGCGATAAAATTACCTTCCATTGGGGTGGAACCCATATCACTGAAGCGGATCATGAGGTGCTGGACACCGATCCCGGTGAGCAAGTCACGGCAACGATCCCTTGGGCTTACATCGAAGCCCACAAAAACGGCGTAGTGCCGGTGCATTACAGGATCACTCGGGACGGTGTTCCCAATGCCTCAGTGTCGCCATCGACCGATGTAACCGTAACGGCCATTGTCTTGGTCCCGGACGCCCCTGAGTTTCTTGGTGGCAATACCGAGGCTCCCGTGGGCTGGCTGACCTGCCGATCATTGTATGACCCGGATGACGATAGCGGTGCCGCAGCGGCCATTCGTGTTCAGGTGCCGGACCTGGCGGCATACGGTTTAGTGACGGGTGCCAAAGTTACGATGCATTGGACGGCAGTGCATGGCTTTACCGGTGAAACGCCAATACCGGACATTGACAAGGTCGAGGAAATTACCCTGACAGCGGAAAGTTTGAATGGGTTTGTATGGCGTGTGGAGCCCTATGACACACACATACTGCCCATACCTAACTTCAATGCTGCCCTTAAAGACGGGCGCGCCCGTGTTTGGTACACCTTCGAACTGGACGGTACGACGTACACGTCCGGTACTGAGGAACGCATCATTTCAATGCATCAACTGGGAGCAGCTTGCCCACTCAAACCGTAAGCAGGCAACGCATGAAGATGGCGTCAGCCATCTTCATCTCCCGTCAGATGTCTTTTGCTCAATTGACGAATATTCCTACAGAGGTTTCGGGTAGTGCCACGTAACTTGTACGAAATTTACCCCCTAATCCGTGGGTGATTTCAGTTAATACGACGGAGACCTTTGATTCAATGGCGACTGTGCTTAAAGAACGCTCGTACCCTTCAATGCAGGCGGTGCTCATGTTACCTGTACTCTTGCTGGCTAGCCCGGTTACCGAGGCGTTGACCGTCGTGGAGGGCAAGCGAGCGATCGACGCCACCACGCCGGTCGACAGCTATCAGCTCAACCCTGGCGCCTGGCTTGAGGCGGTCGATGCATCGACCCTGCAGTTGGATATCGGTAGCGGTGCGCAGTTGCAGATGCAACGCAGTAACGTGGATGCGCAAGGCGCTGATGGCATCGCCCTGCGTGGTGGGGCGAGGGTGACCATAGCGGACAACTCGCGTGTGGTCAGTGACCGCTATGGCCTGCGTTTGGAGTCTGACGGCACTGCGGGGGCTTCGGCCACGATCAGCGACAGTCATGTTGAAGGTGCCCGCGGCGGCGCATTGGTGTCATCAGCTGCCACCTTGAGCCTGCAACGCAGCGAGTTGATCGGTACCGGGACCGCTGCGGCAGCGAACATGTTTGGCGGTGCGACACTGACGGCTCAAGACAGCCGCTTGGTAGGTGCGCAAGCTGGGGTGCGTATCTTCTCCGATGCTGCTTTGCCGGGTACAGCCACGCTGAACCTGGTGGGCTCTGATGTGCAAGGGCTGGACGGCTCGGCCATCATTGTCGGCAATCCGTTGCTCGGCCCTGCCAATGGGGTAATAAACGTGGCAGGCGGCTCCACGTTGCGCGGTAGCAACGGTACCCTGCTGGAAGTGGTGGGCCGGTCGACGGCGAGCATGACTGTCGACAACAGCCAACTTGTGGGAGATGTACGCGTCGAAGCCGGCTCCAGTGCCTCGTTGACGCTGGACAACCAGGCCAGCCTGACAGGCCGCCTGGAGAATGTGTCCGGCCTGTCCATTAACGACCAAGCGCGTTGGAACATGGTCGAAGATAGCCAGGTCGGCAGCCTGGCTCTCAATGGCGGCAGTATCAGGTTCGGTGAACCCGACCAGTATCAACGTTTGGCCTTGGGGACTCTGGCAGGCAGCGGAACGTTCATCATGGACAGTGACTTCAGTACTGGCCAGACCGACTTCCTTGATATCACCGGAACTGCCACCGGTAGCCATAGCTTGCTGGTGGGCAGCAGCGGCGCTGATCCCTCGGTTGAAAACCAGCTGCATCTGGTGCACGCCGCGGCGGGTGATGCGCAGTTTTCATTACTCAACGGGCCAGTCGACCTGGGGGCTTTTTCCTATGACCTGGTGCAGCGAGGCAACGACTGGTTCCTCGATGGCTCGCGCAAGGTCATCAGCCCTGGCACTGCTTCTGTGCTGGCTCTGTTCAACACGGCGCCGACTGTGTGGTACGGCGAGCTGACGACGTTGCGTAGCCGCATGGGCGAGTTACGCCTGGATGAGGCAAGTGCCGGTGGCTGGGTTAGAGCCTATGGCAACAAATTCAACGTGTCCGACGCATCGGGTAGCCCTTACCGGCAAGTTCAGCAGGGTTTCTCGTTGGGTGCCGATGCGCCGCTTCCGGTAGGCGATGGCCAATGGTTGATCGGGGTGATGGCGGGCCACAGCGGTTCTGATCTGGACTTGGTCCGGGGCGCCTCGGCAGAGGTCAAGAGCTACTACCTGGGGCTTTATGCAACCTGGCTCGATGCCCAGAGTGGGTACTACCTGGACGGTGTGGTGAAGCTAAACCGTTTTGACAACTCATCAAAAATCGCCTTGAGCGATGGCACGCGGACCAAGGGCGACTACGACAACCTTGGCGTGGGGGCATCCGTGGAGTTTGGTCGGCACCTGGAGCTGGGGGCTGGTTACTTCATCGAGCCCTACACGCAATGGTCGGTGGTCAATATCCAGGGCAAGGACTACCAGCTGGACAATGGCTTGCAAGCCCAAGGTGATGATACCCGTTCGCTGCTCGGCAAGGCCGGTGCCACCGTTGGGCGGACCTTCGAACTGGGCGAGGGGCGATTGCTGCAGCCGTATCTGCGCGCAGCCTATGCGCATGAGTTCGTTCAGAACAATCAGGTGAAGGTCAACAATAATCGATTCGACAACGATCTGTCGGGTTCGCGAGGCGAGCTTGGGCTAGGGGTTGCCGCGACCCTTAATGATCGCTTGCAGCTGCATGCAGACTTTGATTATGCCAATGGTGAAAAGATTGAGCAGCCTTGGGGGGCTAACGTCGGGCTGCGTTACAGCTGGTAGGTCGGTCGCAACAGGGAAGGTTCAGCCTTCCCGTTTTTGTGCACGGTAACAAACGTAAGGGGAAGCATGATGCAACGATCAGCGAGAGGCCTGCCCACCGATACGCTCCTCGAACCGCCTGTTTCGCCAGATGTTCTGCCCAATATCCCAGGAGGGCAGGACAACTTGCTGCCCGTATCGGCGCTTGCACGTCCATTGCGGATTGAAGTGCCTATGTGGGACTACTCGAACCCTTCACCCGACTACCCGGAAAAGCTTTTCCTGTATTGGGGCGCGCAGTTGGTCGAGGAGAAAACCTGGTTCGACACCATACCGCCGCAAGACCTGTACGCCGATGTCCCGGTAGCGCTATTGGCTCACGGCCAGGTGCTTGTGACCTACCGCGTCCATGGTTACAACGGAAGTCAGGTGGTGTCTGAGCCGCTGACACTGACGATCGACAAGATCGCGCCGTTGCTGGGGGGCGAGGACGGTGCCTTGATTGTCGAGGAGCAGGTCCTGGACGAGGGCGTTACGGTGAGCTACCTGGAGTCTCATGGTGATCGTTTGTTGGCCACTGTGCCGGGGTACGACAGCCCGGCAGTGGGCGATATGCTGACGTATTACTGGGACCGAGCGCCCTTTGCCAACGAGCAGGTTGCCGAGCTTGAGGTGACAGATCAGAACGTCGGGCAGCCGTTGGTACTCGAATTTCCCGGAGACATGATTCGCGAGCGTGAGGATGGTGCGCGTTATATCCATTATCGGGTACGTGATCGCGCGGGTAATGTCAGTGCACGATCGCAGCCCGTCACACTGGCGGTAACGGCCACGCCGGTGCCCAGGAGCTTGAGCCCGGTGCTGATCGCCCAGGCTGAGGGTTCAGGGCCACAACTGACGCTTGCGCTTGACGACTTTGACGCTCCCTTGTTGATCGAGGTTCCGGCCGAGGTGATGGTGTATCCCGGTGAAACGATCACTGTCGTGTGGGGGGAGCCGGGAAGCGTGGGGCACTATTCAACCCGGACCCCGTACGAGGGGCGCGACCGGCACTTTGAAATTCCGGTGCAGAAGGTTTTGGCGCAAAGCAAGCGGACCCTGCCGGTCATCTACCAAGTCGATGGTGGTGACAGTGCTCTGGACTCTGATCCGGTCAGGTTGGAGGTGAGGGCGATGACGCAAAGGCTGCCTCAGGTAAACCTGGTGGGTGCCGACAGTACAGGCTTTCACTTGGCTTCTGCGCCTGCCCATGTACCGATCAAGCTGGACACGTGGCGGATGATCGCCGAAGGGCAGCGGGTCAGCATCCAGGTGACGGGCGTATTGCAAAGTGGCAATGAGGCGCCCGCCCATGATGCACTTGTCGCACATCCGGTATCGGCTACGCAAGCCAGGCAGGGGATTGGCATGGATAACGCTGTGACGGTGCCAAAAACCTATCTGGCAAGCCTCAGGCTCAATGAACGGTTTACTGTCAGCGTTCAGGTGAGTTTCGATGAGGGCGGCAACTGGGTCCGTTTCCCCTCCATCAACCTTACGTTGCGCGCCTGAGGGTATAGGTTGGCTCACTCTGGTTTCACCGGGCTGGAGCGTTCGGCTGTAATGCCGCTGTAGTCATTGATCGTGGTGAAGTTGACCTGAAGGCCCTGGGTTGTCGGTAACCGCTTCAGCGCATACGTCTGACGGCTCAATGGCAGGGCCATGTCGTGGGCCGTAATGGTTTCACTAAACCCAGCGCCGCTGATGACCAGTCGGTTGAAAGTGAAGTGGTAGGGCGAAGGGTTGTCGACAACCAGGTGCGGTTTGCCGTCTATCAGTTGTACCGACCATGCCAGGTCCTTGAGCCGGTCTTGCGGGCGGTCTTTCAGATGGCTGGGGCGATAGAACAGCTTGATGCGCGTACGCAGGGCAATGTTCAGAATATTTTGCCGGGTATCGGCCGTCGCCTGCGGAATTTCCTGCAAGTTGAAATAGAACAGCGACTCACGGTCTTGCGGCAGGTCATTGGGTAGTGCGTTGATCTGCACTGTCTGCTCATTGCCGGGGTCCAGACGGAACAGCCCAGGCGAGGTTATGAGGGGGACAGCAGTGGTTGCATCGTCGGCTTCGGTATTGACCCAAGCCTGAGCGGCGAACGCCGTTTTCGAAGGGTTTGCGACAATCACTGAGGCGCTGCGTTTGGCGCTCTCATGGACGATACGGGTATGGCTGATGGTAAGTGCCGCATAGGCAATTGGCGTGTTGGCGCCGAGCAGCAGCAGGCAACTGCACACAACAGCCAGGGGGTGACGGAAAAACAGCATGGCGTTGGACCGGGTGTAGTTGGAATCGACTCCAGGTGCAGGCACCTGGAGTGCGTGTCAAGGCAGGTTCACCACGAAAGAAACTTCCGCCTCGGCCAAGCCTTCGCTAACGGTGGCGGCAAAGGATTCATACGCCGCGTAGAACATCAAGTCTGTCGGGCGGGTTTCATACAGGTCGTATTCTTTGGATTCGGCATTGGGGTTGATCTTGGTGCGAGCCTGGTCCTTGATCACAAGACCCAGGCCCGTGGCGCCGCCGCCGCGAATACCGTAGAGGTTTGTGCCCACTACACCGTGCAATGGAGTAAAGGTGATCTTGGTTTTTGCGCCGGGTGCGATGGTGCAAGTAGCGCTAGGCGTTACGCGCAACGCAAATGCCACGTCTGGGGTAACGGTGCCGCTGGCGCTGAAGTACTTGGTGGTGAAGTTGCCGAGCGATACACGAGGGATAACGCTTCCGCCGGGGTTGACCACTTCGATCGGGCAGGTGCCGCCGCCATAGACCGTACCGTAGAAGTTGATCTGGCCGGTTTCGGGGGCTGCGAATACGTTGCTGCTGGCCATTCCCAAGGCAAGCATGAGTAAAGTCTTTTTCATTGGCAGTTCCTTGAATCCTGTTCGTATGTGGGGCAGTCCCGGAATGCTCCCAGACGGCTAAGCGCCTGTTGGGGGGAGCGGCGAACAGGTTAAAGGGGGGGGGATAAGCGGGATGTAGGAATAATTAGCAAGCCTGCATGGATTGCGGGATGGCAGCCGCCGCAAGGCGCGGCGCGTCGGCCTGTCGCGCCCCCCCCTGATGCGGCAGGGCGTATCGCTTAGTGCGCTGATCGTCGATTCGACAGGCTGAGCATTTCTTTGTGTTGATGCCAATCGAATGTTTCGCCCTGTTGTTCGGCTTCGTAGCGCATTTCTTCCAGCTGTTGATACAACTCGAGTTCTTCATCCGGCATGAAGTGCAGGCAATCGCCGCCAAAGAACCAGAGCAGGTCACGGGGTACCAGGTGGGCAATCTGCGGATAGCGCTGGATGACCTGGCAGATCAGATCCTGGCCCAGGTACTGGCTTTGCAGCGGATCGGTTGGCAGATGGGTAAGCAGCTCGTCGAAGCGTTCCAGGAACAGCACGTGGCTTTCTTCGGGAACCTGCTCGCTTTCTCCGAGCGCCACCAGAATGGTACGCAGGTGGTGCAGCAATTGCAGGTGGTGTGCCAGGTAGGATTGGGCCATGAACGTAACTCGATTGCGTAGACAGTGCTGAATCATACGCTCCCGGCCACTTCGTGTCGCGACCGAGCGCACACAGGCTATCTCCTGGCTGGAGGCTGGTTCGGCTCAAACCAGCTTCTGCAAGCGAGTGCACTATCAACTGCAATTACTGCCAGTTGCCGCTGTACGTTCGGGATGTTCACATGAACCCATTGAAACAGGAGATATTGCAATGGCTGATGGTATACCCGACAGCGCGCAACCCCCGACCCGCGGCGATACGCTGAATACTGTTTTGGTCGACCCGCTTACACTGGTGGTCGGTGTCTTGAGTCGCCAGATCGTCAATGCGTCATGGGTTGACTACGCCCGGCGTAATTCGCGCCGCGTGAGTGAGCAGGTGCAGTACGACCGGATGGTCGAGGGCGCTATATGGCGCGTGGGCACCCTGAGCTTGGGTGCACCATGCGTTACCTACAACGAACAGCACATCACGATAACGAACACCATCGTAAAAGATTCACAGTTTGCTTTGCGCGCGGTGTTGGGGCGTGTTGGGCGACGAGTTCATGAAATGCTGGAAACATT
Source organism: Pseudomonas sp. M2 (assembly GCF_015751845.1). Taxonomy (NCBI): domain Bacteria; kingdom Pseudomonadati; phylum Pseudomonadota; class Gammaproteobacteria; order Pseudomonadales; family Pseudomonadaceae; genus Pseudomonas; species Pseudomonas sp. M2. Next base: position 841,487 of record NZ_JADOUD010000001.1, on the reverse strand, counting down.
ACCGGCTTCGAGAACGGCATTCACAGTCAAGGTGCCACTTGCCAACGGCTACCTGCGTTACAAGTTGCTAGAGGGGTCGTTCCTTCGGCTGCAGTGGTCCGGTGAGGCACTGTTCGAACATACGGACGGTGACTTTAGTTGGGCAGCGCTTACCGAGCACTATAAAGAAACGGCGCGTGTCAACCTGTATGGAGTGTTGCCGCCTATCAGCCCGTTACTGCACGATGTGAAAGGCTCTTTCAAGCTTCGAGAAGCGTCATTGGACCTGACGTTGTCCAGTGGGTCGAGTGAACTTGCGCTGGGGGGGACCAACTCGCTGAGTGCCCCGGAAACGGCGGGGGATGCGGGCGTATTGTCTTTTTTGAGCGTTCTCTTTCCCGAGGTTTTACTGGGGTTGCCTCCGGTTGACAACGCTTGGCTCGCCGGTTTTTGCACACCGCCAGGATCGCTGCGTTTTACCGCCGGGCAATTGATTCCGGAGTTGCTACTGTATTGGGCAATGTACGACGCTAACAGCGTGGCTGACCAATACCGCCATCAGGCACACGTCGAACAACCGCTCGCCATTACCCCACGGCTTCGATTGGTTGGAGTCAGTGATGAGAAACAGGCATTGACGTTGGCGCCAGCCGCGGCAAATGTGCAATGGGCGTTCGAGGGTGCAGCATCAGGGCGCCTGATGAGCGAGAGGGATGAGATGTTTTATTATCCAGCCAGTGCACCTACGCCAGCATTCGCGCTTGACTCCAACAACAAGACCAAACGTGAGGTGGCACTACAATCTGGCCCGCGTACGCTTATCAGTGCAGATGTGATCAAGGCCACGGCAGGTAGTGAAACAGCCATATCCACCTTCGTTACGTTGCACACCATAGAATCCCACTACCTGAAAGCAGAACTGGTAAACAACAAAGTCAGGCTGCTGCTTTTTTATGACAGTTGGGAAGGTGAGGTGGAGGTGCGAGCCGCTGACACTCGATGGACTGTCATTAGTGGCAACGGCACAGTGTCCGCAACGGGTGTTTTTACGCCACATCCGACGGCGCCTTCACCGTTCACGGTGCTATTGGCTGAAGATACTCAAGACCAAGCCCGGTTTCATTATTGGGCCTCGATTGTAATACCCGTGCCAACACTGACTGCCGCCCGCTTCGTTGAGCTGACCAACGGTTGAATGTGGAGTATCGAAGAGCAACCCGAGGCCGGCGGCAGGCCCCGGGCGCTGACATTGACGTTAGCGAATATGCCCTTCAGCGCGCGTAAGCTGCGCTTTTTCAAAGGCATCCACATCGATGACCTGGCGGCGAGCGTGCTGCGCATCGAGCAAACGCTGGCCTTCATGCGGCTGCAGTACGCCAGCATCCACAGCCGCATCGATGGGCGACTCCCCGGGTGCTGGTCGTACGGTACCGTCCTTCACTGACTGGTGCAGCGTTCGTTGCAGTGGCGCGACCTCATCGAGCAGGTCGCTGGCGCGTTGCAACGCAGCCACAGGGTCGCCTTCGGCCTGGGGCCGGAAGCACCCTGCCAGCAATTCTTCCAGCGCTGGGTCGCCTTTGCTTCTGCCAATCAGTTCGGCCACCTGCGCATCCAGTTCGTCGCTCGGCCCGGTATGCCTGCGACCGAACGGGAATACCAGCACCCGCAGGGCGCAGCCGACGAAGCGGTTGGGGAAGTTGTCCAACAGCCGGTCCAGGGCGTTTTCAGCCTGGCCAAGGCTTTCTTCCATGGCCCAGCGCAGCAGGGGGCGCATGTGCTCGGGCGAGCCAAGGTCATGGTAGCGCTTGAGTGCAGCCGAAGACAGGTACAGGTAGCTGAGCACATCGCCGAGCCTTGCACTGAGGCGTTCGCGGCGCTTGAGTGCGCCACCGAGCAGCATCATCGACAGGTCAGCCAGCAAGGCAAAGGCCGCAGCCTGGCGGTTCAGGCTGCGAAAATATCCCTGGCTCAGGGCGTCGCCTGGCACCTTCTCCAGATGACCCAGCCCCAACCCGTGCACCAGTGTGCTCGCCGCGTTACCTGCGGCGAACATGATGTGCTTCATCAGCAGTTCGTCGAACTCCTTCAGGGCCTGGCCGTGGTCCTCGCGGCCTGCCAGGGCCATTTCCTCGAGCACGAACGGGTGACAGCGGATGGCACCCTGCCCAAAGATCATCAGGTTGCGCGAGAGAATGTTCGCGCCTTCGACCGTGATGAAAATCGGCGCCCCTTGCCAGTTGCGCCCCAGGTAGTTGTTCGGGCCCATGATGATGCCCTTGCCGCCATGCACGTCCATGGCGTGCTGAATGCATTCGCGGCCCCGTTCGGTCAGGTGGTACTTGAGGATCGCCGACAGCACCGAAGGCTTTTCGCCCAGGTCCACGGCCTTGGCGGTCAGCAGGCGGGCGCTGTCCATCAGCCAGGCGTTGCCGCCGATGCGCGCCAATGATTCCTGGATGCCTTCGAAAGCCGCCAGTGGCACGTTGAACTGCTCGCGGATGTTGGCGTACTGGCCGGTGACCAGGCTGGTGTATTTGGCAGCACCTGTGCCCACAGCAGGGAGGGAGATGGAGCGGCCCACCGACAGGCAGTTCATCAGCATCATCCAGCCCTTGCCAAGCATGGCCTGGCCGCCGATGAGAAATTCAAGCGGGATGAACACGTCCTTGCCGCTGTTGGGGCCGTTCATGAAGGCCGCGCCCAGTGGCAGGTGGCGTTTGCCGATTTCCACACCGGGGGTGTCGGTGGGTATCAGCGCCAGGCTGATGCCCAGCTCTTCTTCTTCGCCCAGCAGGTGATCCGGGTCGTAGGCCTTGAAGGCCAGGCCGAGCAGGGTGGCGACCGGGCCGAGGGTGATGTAGCGCTTTTCCCAGTTCAGGCGCAGGCCGATGACCTCCTCACCTTGCCATTGGCCTTTGCAGATGACACCGGTATCCGGCATTGCGCCTGCATCGGAGCCGGCCAGGGGGCCAGTGAGCGCGAAGCACGGAATGTCGTCGCCCCGGGCCAGGCGTGGCAGATAGTGGTTGCGTTGCTCGTCGGTGCCGTAGTGCAGCAACAGCTCAGCCGGGCCGAGGGAATTGGGTACCATCACCGTGGAGGCTAGGTCACCACTGCGCGTGGCGAGCTTCATGGCGACCTGAGAATGAGCGTAAGCGGAGAAACCTTTGCCGCCGTATTCCTTGGGAATGATCAGGGCAAAGAAACCCTGCGATTTGATATGGGCCCAAGCCTCGGGCGGCAGGTCGAGATCCTGACCGATTTGCCAGTCGCTGACCATCGCGCACAGCGCCTCGGTCGGGCCATCGATGAAGGCCTGTTCTTCTTCGGTAAGTGTTGGCGCAGGGTAGTCGAGCAGCGTGCGCCAGTCGGGGCGGCCGCTGAACAACTCGCCGTCCCACCATACGGTGCCGGCGTCGATGGCTTCGCGTTCGGTCTGCGACATGGGCGGCAGGGTGCGCTGGAACCACTTGAACACAGGGCCGGTGAATACCTTGCGCCTCCACTCGGGTAGTAACAGCAGGGCAGCCTTGGCGGCCAGAACCAGCCAGATCAACGCCAGCAGCCAGCCGGGCGCCGAGCTGAAGATGCCCATCAGCAAGGTATAGCCGGCAACGATGGCGAGTATCTGCAGCGGTGGCAGACGCCGGTGGGTGAGGTACGCCGTGCCGATCACCAGGACCAGCAACCACAACAGCAACATAATCCTTCCTCCTTGGAACCAGGGGCTTGGGCCGTCTCACAGAGCTTAGACGCAACACAGTGAACGGCAGTATCAGAACAGTGACAGGGTGTGGCTGTGGGAGTTTCAGCTCATTGTTCGTCTATATCGACCCACTCGCCGATGCAGGCGACAGAGGCCTGGAGTAGACTCACCCCTTCGCATTCATAAGGACGTCGTCATGCTGAAGATCTGGGGTCGCAAGAATTCGAGCAATGTGCGCAAGGCGCTGTGGATCGCCCACGAGCTGGGCCTGGATTTCGAATCCATCGACGCCGGCGGCGCCTTCGGTGTCGTCAACGAGCCGCACTACCGCACCCGCAACCCCAATGGCCTGGTGCCCATGCTCGAAGACGGCGACCTTACCCTGTGGGAGTCCAACACCATCGTGCGCTACCTGTGCGCCGAGTACGGCGCAGAGCAGGGCTGGTACCTGAAAGACCCGCGCCAGCGCGCCTTGGCGGACAAGTGGATGGACTGGACCACCTCGTCCTTTGCAGGGGCGTTCCGCCCGTTGTTCTGGGGCCTGCTGCGCACCCCCGAAGACCAGCGCGACTGGGTCGCGATCAATGCCGCGCACAAACAGTGCGCGCAGTTGCTGTCGATCGCCGATGAAACCCTGGCGCACCAACCGTACCTTTCCGGTGACCAGATCGGCATGGGCGACATCCCACTGGGGAGCTTCGTGTACGCCTGGTTCGAAATGCCCATCGAGCGCCCGGCCATGCCCCACCTGCAAGCCTGGTACGAGCGGCTGAAGCAACGCCCGGCCTACCAGGCGGCGGTGATGACGGCACTGACCTGAACCTGCTTCGATAGTCACTATCAATACACATGACTGTACTTGTGCGGCCAGGCCTTGCACCATGGCCGCACTCACTGCGCCAGTGACTTGCCCTGGCGTGTCCTGACCTTTTCACTCGGTACGTGACCCGCTATGAGTTCTGCCCTGTCCATCCGACAGCTGACCAAAACCTACGGCAACGGCTTCCAGGCCCTCAAAGGCATCGATCTGGACGTCGCCGAAGGTGACTTCTTCGCCCTGCTGGGCCCCAATGGCGCCGGCAAATCCACCACCATCGGCATCCTCTCGACCCTGGTCAACAAGACCAGCGGCACGGTGAACGTGTTTGGCCATGACCTGGATCGCGAACCCTCGGCGCTCAAGCGCTGCCTGGGCGTGGTGCCCCAGGAGTTCAACTTCAACCAGTTCGAGAAAACCTTCGACATCGTCGTGACCCAGGCCGGCTATTACGGCATCCCGCCGAAACTGGCCAAGGAGCGCGCCGAGCAATACCTGACCCAGCTGGGGCTGTGGGACAAGCGTGACGTGCAGTCGCGTTCGTTATCCGGTGGCATGAAGCGCCGCTTGATGATCGCCCGGGCGTTGATCCACGAACCGCGCCTGCTGATCCTCGATGAGCCGACAGCGGGGGTGGATATCGAGCTGCGCCGTTCGATGTGGAGCTTTCTCACCGAGCTCAACCAGAAGGGCATCACCATCATCCTGACCACGCATTACCTGGAGGAGGCCGAGCAGTTGTGCCGCAACATCGGCATCATCGACCACGGCACGATTGTCGAGAACACCAGCATGCGCAAGCTGCTGGGCAAGCTGCATGTCGAGACCTTCGTCCTCGACCTCAGGCAGGACCTGGCCCAGGCGCCCACGCTGCAGGGCTACCCATGCCGCCTGCTGACACCCCACACCCTTGAGGTGCAAGTGGACAAGGACATCGGCATTACCGCGCTGTTCGGCCAGTTGGCCCTGCAGAACATCGAAGTGCAGAGCCTGCGCAACAAGACCAACCGTCTCGAGGAGCTGTTCGTGTCCCTGGTTGAAAAGAACCTGTCGAAGGTGGCCGTATGAGTGTGGAACTGCGCACCAACTGGGTCGCCCTGAACACCATCGTTTACCGCGAAGTGCGGCGCTTCCTGCGTATCTGGCCGCAGACCTTGCTGCCGCCGGCCATCACCATGGTCTTGTACTTCGTCATCTTCGGTAACCTGATCGGCCGGCAGATCGGCGACATGGGCGGCTTCACCTACATGGAGTACATCGTTCCCGGGCTGATCATGATGTCGGTGATCACCAACTCCTACGGCAACGTGGTGTCGAGCTTTTTCGGCAGCAAGTTCCAGCGCTCGATCGAAGAGTTGATGGTGTCGCCGGTATCGCCGCACATCATTCTGGTCGGCTACGTGCTGGGCGGGGTGCTGCGAGGCCTGGCGGTGGGGGTGATCGTGACCATCCTGTCGCTGTTCTTCACCCACCTGCAGGTCCATCACCTGGGCGTGACGGTGGTCGTGGTGTTGCTGACGGCGACCATTTTTTCGCTGCTTGGCTTCGTCAACGCCGTGTTTGCACGCAACTTTGACGATATCTCGATCATCCCGACGTTCGTGCTGACGCCGCTGACCTACCTGGGTGGGGTGTTCTATTCGATCAACCTGCTGCCGCCGTTCTGGCAGACCGTGTCGCTGGCCAACCCGGTGCTGCACATGGTCAACTCGTTCCGCTACGGCATCCTAGGGGTGTCGGATATCAGCATTGGTACGGCGATCACCTTCATGCTGGTCGCCACCGCAGTGCTCTACGCGCTGTGCGTCCGCCTGCTGGTCAGTGGCCGCGGCATGCGCGCCTGAGACCCTGTGCTTGCGCCGGCGCCATTGCCGGCCAATCCACCAGCGCCAGTACAGAAGGGTGGTGAACCAGGCGATGATGCCCAGCACCACACCGCACACTACCGAGCCCAGCAGGAACGGCTGCCAGAGCGTTGCCAGCTGGCCGGTGATCCATTCGAAGGTAAGGTCTTCGGGCAGGCTGCGCGGCGGCGTGCCCAGCAACCAGGCGCCGGTCATGTAGGTGACGAAGAACACGGGCGGCATGGTCAGCGGGTTGGTCAGCCACACCAGGCTGACGGCGATCGGCAGGTTGCCACGCACCGGTATCGCCAGCGCTGCCGCCAGCAGCATCTGCATGGGGACGGGAATCAACGCCGCGAACAGGCCCACACCCATGGCCCGGGCCACCGAGTGGCGGTTCAGGTGCCAGAGATTCGGGTCGTGCAGCAACTTGCCGAAAAAGCGTAAGGACTTGTGTTCCCGAATGCTGGTCGGGTCCGGCATGTAGCGTTTGAAAAGGCGGCGCGGCATGTAGGCTCCCCGAGCGGTCATCGGGGAAGTATGCCTTGATTCCATCTCAGCCTCGTTCAGAGTTTGTGACAATTGTTGAGCGAGCCTTGGCGTCATTTCGTCTATGCCTGAGGGGTAACTGCGTTTCTGGAGCTCTAACTCATGCGCACAGGGATGTTTGCGCTGGCGCTCGGGCTGTTGTGCCTGGGCGTTCTCCCCGAGTTGCCATCGGTCGGGTGGCTGTGGCTGCTGTTCGGCGGCGGCCTGGTTTGCCTGGGCACACGGCTGTGGCCGCTGGGCTGCTGCGTGCTGGGTATGTGCTGGGCTTGCTGGTCGGCGCAGCAGGCACTGGATGATCGCCTGGCCCCAGGCCTGGATGGCCGAACGCTGTGGCTGGAGGGCAGGGTGGTCGGCTTGCCGGCCCATACGCTGAGTGGTGTGCGCTTTGAGTTGGAGCAACCTCGCTCGCGCCGCGCTGCGTTGCCCCAGCGCCTGCAATTGCACTGGTTCGATGGCCCGCCGGTGCGGGCTGGCGAGCGCTGGCGCCTGGCCGCTACCTTGCAGCGCCCGGCCGGGCTGCTCAACCCGCATGGTCCGGACCGGGAGGCGCAGTTGTTGGCCAGGCGTATCGGCGCCACTGGTACGGTCAAGGCGGGCCATGTGCTGGACGCCGCGCAGCCGGGTTGGCGTGACGCACTGCGCCAGCGCTTGTTGAGCGTCGCCGCGCATGGCCGGGAAGCGGCCCTTGTCGCATTGGTGCTCGGCGATGGCGCCGGCCTGGCCCGTGAGGACTGGCAAGCGCTGCAGGCCACGGGCACGGTACACCTGTTGGTGATCTCGGGGCAGCACATCGGCCTGGTCGCCGGCCTGCTTTACGCCTTGGTCGCCGGCCTGGCGCGCTGGGGCCTGTGGCCACGGGCGCTACCCTGGTTGCCGTGTGCGTGCGGCCTGGCACTGGGCGCGGCGCTGGCCTATGGCTGGCTGGCCGGTGCGGGGGTGCCGGTGCAGCGCGCCTGCCTGATGCTGGCGGTGGTTCTGCTCTGGCGCCTGCGCTTTCGCCATCTTGGGGCGCTGTTCCCTTTGCTGCTGGCCCTCATCGGGGTGCTGGTCGCCGAGCCGCTGGCGCCGCTGCTGCCAGGGTTCTGGTTGTCGTTTGCGGCGGTGGCGACCCTGGTCTACTGCTTCAGCTCACGTCTGGGCCGCTGGCGGCCCTGGCAAGGATGGACCCGCGCCCAGTGGGTGATCGCCATCGGCTTGCTGCCGGTACTGATCGCCACCGGTTTGCCAGTCAGCCTGAGTGCGCCACTGGCCAACTTGCTGGCAGTGCCCTGGGTCAGCCTTGCGGTATTGCCCTTGGCGCTGCTTGGAACGTTGCTGCTGCCCTTGGCAGGGGTTGGTGAAGGCCTGTTGTGGTTGGCGGGTGGGCTGCTGGATGTCTTGTTCCGGTTGCTGGCTTGGGTGGCGCACTGGCGCCCGGCGTGGATACCGCCTGCTTTGCCGGTCTGGGCCTGGCTGATGGTCTGTTTGGGGGCGTTGCTGGTGCTGCTGCCGTCCGGTGTGCCCCTGCGCAGCCTGGGCGGGGCGATGCTGCTGGCGTTGTGGGTGCCCAGGGAGGCTGTGCCGCAGGGGCAGGTGGAGGTCTGGCAGCTGGATGTCGGGCAGGGCTTGGCGGTACTGCTGCGCACGCAAAACCATAGCCTGCTTTACGACGCCGGCCCGGCGCGGGGCGAGAGCGATCTGGGTGAGCGGGTGGTGTTGCCGACCCTGCACAAGTTGGGCGTAAAGCGCCTGGACATCATGCTGATCAGCCATGCCCATGCCGACCATGCAGGTGGCGCGCCGGCTGTCTACCGTGGGTTGCCGGTGTTGCGTGTGCTGGGCGGCGAAGTGTTGGAGGACCTTGCACTGCAGCCTTGTGCCAGTGATGAGCAGTGGGAATGGGATGGCGTGCGCTTTTCGCTGTGGCATTGGGCCCAAGGGCAGAGCAGCAACGACCGCTCTTGCGTGTTGCTGGTCGAGGCGCAGGGGGAGCGGCTGCTGTTGGCAGGCGATATGGAGGCGGGCGCCGAGCGCGCGTGGTTGGCGGCCCACGCGACGCCACGTATCGATTGGTTGCAATCACCGCACCATGGCAGCCGCAGTTCCTCGACAGAGGCATTCATCCGCGCTACGGCGCCGCGCGGCGTGCTGATTTCACGGGGGCGCAACAACGGTTTTGGGCATCCGCATGTGCAGGTGGTCGAGCGCTATCGGCGGCATGGGATGGCCATTCACGATACGGCGGTGGAGGGGGCGTTGCGGTTGCTGCTGGGCAACCATGGCGAAGTGGAAGGGGTGCGGGCGCAAAAGCGCTTTTGGCGGGGCAGCGCGCCGTGATGGTTGATGAGCCTGCCCTGGGTATAGCCACACAATTCCCTGACCTTCGGCAGATGAGCCCCCCGCGCGCCTATGTTAGAGTGGCGGCCTTTTTCCGAGGGGGCGTTTACTGTGTGGGAATTGGTCAAGTCCGGTGGTTGGATGATGCTGCCGATCATTCTGAGCTCCATCGCTGCCATGGCTATCGTCGTCGAGCGCCTGTGGACCCTGCGCGCCAGCCGCGTTACCCCGCCGCACCTGCTGGGCCAGGTGTGGATGTGGATCAAGGACAAGCAGCTCACCAGTGACAAGCTCAAGGCCCTGCGCGCCGATTCGCCGCTGGGTGAAATCCTCGCTGCGGGCCTGGCCAACTCGCGCCATGGCCGTGAAATCATGAAAGAGTGCATCGAGGAGTCTGCCTCGCGGGTCATTCATGAACTGGAGCGCTACATCAGCACCCTCGGTACCATCGCCGCGATGGCCCCACTGCTCGGCCTGCTGGGTACCGTGCTGGGCATGATCGATATCTTCAGCGCCTTCATGGGGTCGCAGATGACCGCCAATGCGGCGGTGCTGGCCAGTGGTATCTCCAAGGCCCTTGTCACTACGGCAGCCGGCCTGATGGTCGGCATCCCGGCAGTGTTCTTCCACCGCTTCCTGTTGCGCCGCATCGACGAACTGGTGGTGGGCATGGAGCAGGAGGCGATCAAGCTGGTGGAGGTCATCCAGGGCGACCGCGAAGTCGAAGTGGCCGGAGGCAAGGCGTGAAGTTCCGGCGCAATCGCCAGCGGGAGAACGTCGACATCAACCTGGCGTCGTTGATCGACGTGGTGTTTGTCCTGCTGCTGTTCTTCGTGGTCACCACCACCTTTACCCGTGAGACCCAGCTGCGTGTGGAGCTGCCCGAGGCCGTCAGCGCCGAACAGCCCGTCGCAGACCCGGAAAAGCTGGTGGAGGTCACCATCAGTGCAGACGGCGTGTATTCGGTGAACAATCACCTGTTGCCCAAGAGCGACCTGGCGACCCTGACCGAGGCGATCCAGCGCGAATCGGGCGGTGACAACACGCTGCCGCTGGCCATCAGTGCCGACGGCAAGACCCCGCACCAGGCCGTGATCACTGCGATGGATGCCGCCGGCAAGCTCGGTTTCAGCCAGCTGCGCATGACCACCGTCGAGGCCGCCCAGGGGACACCTTGATGGCGCTCGCTGACCGTCTGCTAGCCGCCTGGTACGCCGGGCACCCGGCCCTTGCCCTGCTGCGCCCGCTCGAGGCGCTTTACCGGCGGGTAGTGACGCGCAAGCGCGCACGGTTTCTCAGTGGCGAAAGCGCCAGCTACCGCGCCCCGGTACCGGTCATCGTGGTGGGCAACATCACCATTGGTGGCACCGGCAAGACGCCGATGATCCTCTGGTTGATCGAGCATTGCCGGCGCCAAGGGCTGAAGGTGGGGGTGGTCAGCCGCGGCTACGGTGCAGAACCGCCTCGCTTGCCCTGGCGTGTCGAAGCCTCGCAGAGTGCCGAGCAGGCCGGCGATGAACCGTTGCTGATCGTTCAGCGCACGGGTGTGCCGCTGATGATCGACCCCGACCGCTCCCGCGCCGTGCAGGCATTGCTGGCCAGCGAGCCGTTGGACCTGATCCTGTGTGACGACGGTATGCAGCACTACCGCCTGGCACGCGACCTGGAACTGGTGCTGATCGACGCTGCGCGTGGCCTGGGCAATGGCCGCTGCTTACCGGCCGGGCCCCTGCGCGAGCCTGCCGAGCGCCTGCAAGAGGCTGATGCGGTGCTGTTCAACGGCGCCAGCGCCGACCGCCCGGAGGGCTTCGCCTTTCGTCTGCAACCCAGTGCGCTGGTCAACCTGCGCAGTGGCGAGCGCCGCGCGCTCGACTTCTTCCCGGCGGGCCAGCGCCTGCATGCGGTAGCCGGTATCGGCAACCCGCAACGTTTCTTCAATACCCTGCTGGGGCTAAACTGGCAGCCGGTGCCGCATCCGTTCGCCGACCACGCCCAGTTCAGCGCTCAGAGCCTGGCTTTCAGCCCGCCACTGCCGTTGGTGATGACCGAGAAGGATGCGGTGAAGTGCCGCGCCTTCGCTGCCGATGACTGGTGGTACCTGGCCGTGGAGGCCCTGCCTACGCCGGCCTTCTGCGACTGGTTCGACAGCCAGCTGCAACGCTTGCTGCCTGGGCATCGAACGCCCTGAGCCCGTTTTTCAATTTCCGGCCATCTGGCCTCAAGGACGCTTCCATGGACACCAAACTGCTCGACATCCTGGCCTGCCCGATCACCAAGGGCCCGCTCAAGCTCAGCGCTGACAAGACCGAGCTGATCAGCAAGGGCGCAGGCCTGGCCTATCCGATTCGCGATGGCATCCCGGTGATGCTGGAAAGCGAGGCGCGTACCCTGACCGACGACGAGCGTCTGGACAAATGAGCTTGAACTTTACCGTGGTCATTCCCGCCCGTCTGCGCTCGACGCGCCTGCCGGGCAAGCCGTTGCTGCTGATCGCCGGCAAGCCGATGGTTCAGCATGTCTGGGAGCAGGCGCGCAAGAGCGGTGCCGGCCGTGTGGTCATCGCCACCGACGACGCCGGTATCGTCGAGGCTTGTCAGGCCTTTGGCGCTGAAGTGCTGATGACCCGCGCCGACCATGAGTCGGGTACCGACCGCCTGGCTGAAGTGGCTGCGCAGCTTGGCTTGCCTGCCGACGCCATCGTGGTCAACGTCCAGGGTGACGAGCCGCTTATTCCGCCGGTGATCATCGATCAGGTCGCAGCCAACCTGGCGGCGCATCCGGAGGCAGGTATCGCGACCCTGGCCGAGCCGATCCACGACCCTGAAACCGTGTTCAACCCCAATGCGGTCAAGGTGGTCAGCGACAAGAACGGCCTGGCCTTGAGCTTCAGCCGTGCGCCGCTGCCGTGGGCGCGTGACGCTTTCGCCAAGGACCGCGATCAACTGCCGCAGGGCGTGCCCTACCGTCGCCATATCGGCATGTACGCCTACCGCGTCGGTTTCCTTCAGGACTTCGTCAGCTGGGGCCCGTGCTGGCTCGAGCAGACCGAGGCGCTTGAGCAGCTGCGTGCGCTGTGGCATGGCGTGCGTATTCACGTGGCGGACGCCATCGAGGCGCCAGCAGTGGGTGTCGATACTGCACAAGACCTCGAGCGCGTGCGGCGCTTGCTGGAGGCCTGATGCGCGTCCTGTTCGTTTGCCTGGGCAATATCTGCCGGTCGCCCACCGCCGAAGGTGTGCTGCGTCATCAGTTGCAGGCCGCAGGCCTGGCTGGGCAGGTTCACGTGGCCTCTGCCGGTACCGGTGACTGGCACGTGGGCAAGGGGCCTGACAGCCGCACCTGCAAGGCCGCCCTGGCGCGGGGCTATGACCTGTCGCGACAGCGTGCCCAGCAAGTCAAGGCTGAGCACTTTGCCGAGTACGACCTGATTCTGGCCATGGATGAAAGCAACCTGGGCCACCTGCGCGCCATGCGTCCGTACAATGCGACTGGCGAGCTGGACCTGTTCCTGCGCCGCTATGAGGCGGCTGTGGATGAAGTGCCGGACCCTTACTACGGCGGTGCAGAGGGCTTCGAGCAGGTGCTGGACCTGATCGAGGCGGCCTGCCGTGAGCTGGTTGTCGAAATCAAGGGGCGGTTATGACGGCGCACTGGCAGGAGCAGGTTTCGCTCAAGCCTTACAACACCTTCGGCATCGATGTTAAAGCCCGCTACTTCGCCCAGGTACATACCGACGATGAGGTGCGCGAGGCCCTGGCGCAAGCGCGCCAGCGAGGGCTTGCGGTGATGGTGATCGGCGGCGGCAGCAACGTGCTGCTGACCCGTGATGTCGACGCGCTGGTGCTGCACATGGCCAGCCGTGGCCGCCACGTCCTTGGCGATGACGCGGGGTGTGTGCTGGTGGAGGCCGAGGCGGGTGAGCCCTGGCATCCCTTCGTGCAATGGTCGTTGCAGCAAGGCCTTTGTGGCCTTGAAAACCTCAGCCTTATCCCGGGCACGGTGGGCGCGGCGCCAATGCAGAATGTGGGTGCCTATGGGGTGGAGATCAAGGATGTGTTCGCTGGCTTGACGGCACTGGACCGGCAGACGGGCGAGCTGCGTGACTTCGGGCTTGAGGAATGCGCCTTCGGTTACCGCGACAGCCTGTTCAAGCGTAACCCTGGGCGTTGGTTGATCCTGCGGGTGCGTTTTGCCCTGAGCCACCAGCTGCAGGCCCATCTGGATTACGGCCCGGTGCGTCAGCGTCTGGCCGAGCAGGGCGTGCAGGAGCCGACGGCGCAGGCGATCAGCGACGCTATTTGCAGCATTCGCCGCGAGAAGCTGCCCGATCCGGCCGAGTTGGGCAATGCCGGCAGCTTTTTCAAGAACCCGGTCGTTGCCGTCGAACAGGTGGCGCGCATCCGCGCTGAGTTTCCAGGTGTGGTGGCTTATCCCCAGGCTGACGGGCAGGTGAAGCTGGCCGCAGGCTGGTTGATCGAGCAGGCCGGCTGGAAGGGTTATCGGGATGGCGATGCCGGCGTACACCGCTTGCAGTCGCTGGTGCTGGTCAATTATGGCCAGGCGAGCGGGGCGCAGTTGCATGGCCTGGCGCAGCGCATCCAGGCGGATATCCTGGCGCGGTTCGGGGTTGAGCTGGAGATGGAGCCCAACCTGTACTGAGGCCGGTGCAGGCACGACAAACGGCCAAGAAAAAGCCCCGCCAGTTCACACTGGCGGGGCTTTTTCATTCAGCCGTGGCTATCAACCGTGATGAGGCTTGTGCTCATCGGCGGTCTCCAGCGCTGGCGTGCCAGCAGCGGCCGCTTCCTGCGCAGCCTTGGCTGCCGCTTCGGCCTCACGCTTGCGACGACGCACTTCGCGTGGGTCGTTAGGGGCGCGGCCGTTAGGCAGCATGACGGTGGCCGCTTCGACCGCTGCCGGTGCTTCTACCGGGGCAGGCTCGGCGACTACAGGTGCTGCTTCAACTACGGTTGCTACAGGCTCGGCAGCCACTTCTGGCTGGGTTTCGACGACAGCAGAAGGCAGCTCGGCAGCCGGCGCTTGTTCAGCGGCGACCTGGGCTTTCTCTGCTTCACCTGCTTCGATGGCCGGTGCTTCGACAGGTGCCTCTACAGGCGCCTCGGCAACCACTACCGGCTCGACCGCAGGGGCCTGTTCGACTACCGGCTCAGGCGCAACTTCAACCACAGGCTCGGCACTGGCTTGGACCGCGGCGACCGGCTCGCTGAGCGGCTGCTCGACCACAGGTGCAATGGCGACTTCCTCGGCCTTGGCGACGGCTTCGACCTGCTCGGCCGGCTGAGCGACTTCGCTGTTGTCGGTGGTCGCGGCTTCGGCACTGGCGCGTTCAGCCTGCTGGTTGGCTTGCGCTTCGGCGCCGGCACTGATGTTGCTGCTGGCGACAGCGGCGGTGACGGCCAGGCCGGCAGCCAGTTCGGCACCCAGCTCGGTGGCCTGGTGCTGTTGCGGTTGCTCGTCGCTGCCTTCTTCCTCGCTGCCTTCGATCAGCTCGCCATTGGCGTTGCGCTGGCGCTCACGACGGTTGCTGCGGCGACGCTGGCCGCGGGAGCGGCGGCGCGGACGCTCGTCATCGGAACCTTCCTGCTCGTCCTGTTGCAGCTCCTCGTTCGGCAGTTGCTCATCGGCGAGCTCTGCAGCCTTCTCGGCAGCCTGCTCAGCTTCACGTGGCTGGCGCTCTTCGCGTGGCGGGCGAGGCTGACGTTCTTCGCGCGGTGCGCGTTCTTCGCGAGGTGCACGCTCTTCACGTGGAGCGCGTTCTTCGCGTGGGGCACGCTCTTCACGAGGCGCACGTTCTTCGCGAGGTGCGCGTTCTTCGCGAGGCGCACGTTCTTCGCGAGGCGCACGTTCTTCGCGTGGAGCACGCTCTTCACGTGGCTGGCGCTCTTCACGAGCGGCCGGTGCTGCATCCAGAGGCTCACGCAGTTCGCGGACGCGCTCTTCGCGGTTGCCGCGGCGGTCTTCGCGTGGCTGGCGAGGTGCGCGCTCTTCACGAGGGGCACGTTCTTCACGAGGGGCGCGCTCTTCACGCGGCTGGCGCTCTTCACGCGGCGCACGCTCGGCGCGCTCTTCACGAGGTTTGCGCTCTTCGTCACGGCGGCCGTTGCGGTTGCGGCTCTGCTGGCGGCCGTTGCGACGCTCCTCGTTACGCTGAGTGCGCTCGGTGGCAGGCTTCTCGGCGGCGACCACCGGGGCGGCGGCAGGCTCTTCCTTGCCGGCGAACAGGCTGACCAGCGACTTCACCAGGCCTTTGAACAGGCTTGGCTCCGGTACGCTGGGTGCCGGGGCTGCCGGTGCGGCAGGCTGCTGTTCTTCGACAGCGCTCGGTACCGGAGCGTTGGCGCGGGCCGGTGCAGTCTTGACCGCTGCTTCCTGGCGCACCAGGGTGCGCGTGGCGGTCGGCTGCGGCGCTTCTTCGGTTTCGGTGGCGGCGATTTCGTAGCTGGACTGGTTGTTCAGCACTTCCGGGTTGTCGTCGCGCAGGCGCTGGACTTCGAAGTGCGGGGTTTCCAGGTGGTCGTTCGGCAGAATGATGATGCGGGCACGGGTGCGCAGTTCGATCTTGGTGATCGAGTTGCGCTTCTCGTTGAGCAGGAAGGCGGCCACCGGAATCGGTACCTGGGCGCGTACTTCGGCAGTACGGTCCTTCAGGGCTTCTTCTTCGATCAGGCGCAGGATGGCCAGGGACAGCGACTCGACATCACGGATGATGCCGGTGCCGGAGCAGCGCGGGCAGACGATGCCGCTGCTTTCGCCCAGCGACGGGCGCAGGCGCTGACGGGACATTTCCAGCAGGCCGAAGCGCGAGATGCGGCCGACCTGCACGCGGGCGCGGTCTGCCTCGAGGGCTTCGCGTACACGCTCTTCGACGGCGCGCTGGTTTTTCGCCGGCGTCATGTCGATGAAGTCGATGACGATCAGGCCGCCGATGTCACGCAGGCGCAGCTGGCGGGCGATTTCCTCGGCCGCTTCCAGGTTGGTCTGCAGGGCGGTTTCCTCGATGTCGCTGCCCTTGGTGGCGCGCGCCGAGTTGATGTCGATGGAAACCAGGGCCTCGGTCGGGTCGATCACGATCGAGCCGCCCGATGGCAGGTCGACGACGCGCTGGAAGGCGGTTTCGATCTGGCTTTCGATCTGGAAGCGGTTGAACAGCGGCACGCTGTCTTCGTACAGCTTGACCTTGCTGGCGTACTGCGGCATCACCTGGCGGATGAAGGTCAGGGCTTCTTCCTGGGCATCGATGCTGTCGATCAGCACTTCGCCGATGTCCTGGCGCAGGTAGTCGCGGATGGCGCGGATGATGACGTTGCTTTCCTGGTAGATCAGGAAGGGTGCAGCGCGATCCAGGGATGCTTCCTTGATGGCGGTCCACAGCTGCAGCAGGTAATCGAGGTCCCACTGCATTTCTTCGCTGCTGCGGCCAAGGCCAGCGGTGCGCACGATCAGGCCCATGTCGCCTGGCACGGTCAGGCCGTTGAGGGCTTCACGCAGTTCGTTGCGCTCTTCGCCTTCGATGCGGCGGGAGATGCCGCCAGCGCGTGGGTTGTTGGGCATCAGCACCAGGTAGCGACCTGCCAGACTGATGAAGGTGGTCAGGGCGGCGCCTTTGTTGCCGCGCTCTTCCTTCTCGACCTGGACGATGACTTCCTGGCCTTCGCTCAGGACATCCTTGATGTTGACGCGGCCTTCAGGGGCTTTCTTGAAGTACTCGCGGGAGATTTCCTTCAGCGGCAGGAAGCCGTGACGTTCGGAGCCGAAGTCGACGAAGGCGGCTTCGAGGCTGGGCTCGATCCGGGTGATCTTGCCTTTGTAGATGTTGGCCTTTTTCTGCTCACGCGCGCCGGACTCGATGTCCAGGTCGTAGAGACGTTGGCCGTCCACCAGGGCTACACGCAACTCTTCGGGTTGAGTTGCGTTAATCAGCATTCTTTTCATGTTGTACCGTCGGTTTCCGGGCTGCCGGAAACGGCGTTCGGCACACACGACTTCTCATGGTCGGTGCCAAGGTGCGCAAAGGGTGGCCGGGCCACCCCCGTGTCGAGCAACGTTCGGCACCAGCCGGTTTCCCAGCCTGCCGTTGTCGCGACGACGCGTCCTGTTTGCTGCGGTGCCAAGAGGCCCCTGCGGTATCTGCAGAGATATCCGAATCGATATCCGAATCAACCCAGCAGGCCTCGTGCACTCAGTCAGGAGGAGGAATCAACCGTCAGCCGTGGACGCCCATGGGGCATCTGTTCAGGACCTTATCCGCTCGCCGGCCATTCACTGGGCCGGTGGCCGGACGCGGTGCTACACGGTCCGAGGGCTGTGCATCTCCACCCTGCACGTATCCCTGATAATTCGGGTGCTGCCGCGCGCTGAATCCGCAACGGGTTGCATTTTTCGCCAGCGCAGTTTCCGCGCTGACGCCATTCATGTCCAAGGCAGGTATTTCCGAAGCATTCGCCGTGCGTTGCGTGCAAGCGTCGGGGCGGGCAGAGGTGCAGCGAAAAGAAGCGGGTAAGCAGGTGAAACACCGCACTTGTCGTTTTTTTTCGGTCTTCTCTACACAGCGCTGGTGGCGATTCCAGGCAATTCGGTAAACTGGCGAAAACCCCGTAGGACGGCCTCGCGTCCTGCAGAATTGCGTTGGTCAGGGACCGGCCAAGGGCCTGGTTCCGCTGGCCTGCCGCTTTTGGCGGCGTTCGCGACTATAGCAGTAATGATTAAGTGCTTCAATTCCATAAAAAATTGTTATGATCCCTTGATGACGACCAATACCCCTCCGACTTCCGGCGTTCAGCTGATCGAAGTCGCGCCGGAGCTTGCCGGCCAACGCATCGACAATTTCCTCATCACGGCGCTCAAGGGTGTACCCAGAACGCTGGTCTACCGCATCCTGCGCAAAGGCGAGGTTCGGGTCAACAAGGGCCGTGTCAAGCCTGAGTACAAGATCCAGGCGGGTGACATCGTCCGTGTGCCCCCTGTGCGCCTCCCCGAGCGTGACGAGCCGGCCCCGGTTGCCCAGGGGCTGCTGCAGCGCCTGGAAGCTGCCATCGTCTACGAGGACAAGGCGCTGATCGTGATGAACAAGCCGGCCGGTATCGCCGTGCATGGCGGCAGTGGCCTGAGCTTCGGTGTGATCGAGGCGCTGCGCCAGTTGCGCCCCGATGCCAAGGAGCTGGAGCTGGTGCACCGCCTGGACCGCGACACCTCGGGCCTGCTGATGATTGCCAAGAAGCGCAGCATGCTGCGCCACCTGCATGCCGCGCTGCGTGGCGATGGGGTCGACAAGCGCTACATGGCGCTGGTGCGTGGCCACTGGCCTACCTCGAAGAAGCAGGTCAATGCTCCGTTGCTCAAGAGCAACCTGCGTTCGGGCGAGCGTATGGTCGAGGTGAACGAGGAGGGCAAGGAGGCGCTCACCCTGTTCCGTGTGCTTCGCCGTTTCGGCGAGTTCGCCACCATTGTCGAGGCGCGCCCCATCACGGGGCGTACCCATCAGATTCGCGTACATACTCTGCACGCTGGCCACATGATCGCTGGTGACAGCAAGTACGGCGACGAGGATTTCAGCCGCGAAATTCGTGACTTGGGAGGCAAGCGCCTGTTCCTGCACGCCTATGCGCTCACGGTGCCGCTGCCTGATGGTGGTGAGCTCAAGCTCGAAGCGCCTGTGGACGAAGTCTGGGCGAAAACCGTGGAGCGTCTGGGGGCGTCCTGATTCATGAAAAAGTCTTACGAGTTGCTGATCTTCGACTGGGACGGCACCTTGGCCGACTCGATCGGGCGGATCGTCGAGGCGATGAATGCCGCCGCCGAGCGCGCCGGTGAGGCGCCAAGCCCGGAGGAGGCGGTCAAGGGCATCATCGGCCTGGCGCTTGGTGAAGCCATTTCAACCCTCTATCCGCACCTCGATCCTGTGCAGGTCGAAACCTTCCGTCAGCACTATGCCGACATCTATACGGCGCTTGATCAGCAGCCTTCTCCGTTGTTCGAGGGGGTGGTCGAGTCGCTGGATGCCTTCCGGGTCGAGGGTTATCGCCTGGCTGTGGCGACCGGCAAGGCGCGTCGTGGTCTGGACCGGGTGCTCAAGGCCAATGGCTGGGAGCGTTTTTTCGACATCACCCGCGCCGCTGATGAGACCCGTGGCAAGCCGCACCCGCTGATGCTCGAGGAGATTCTAGGGCATTGCGGTGTCGAACCTGGGCGGGCGCTGATGGTCGGAGATTCGGCATTCGATCTGCTGATGGCCAATAACGCCGGTATGCATTCTGCGGCCGTGGGCTATGGTGCCATGTCGCTGCAGGCTTTGGCCGAGTTCGGTCCGCAAGTGTGCATCGATCACTTTTCCCAGCTGCGCGAGTGGCTGGCAGGTTCTGCGCAAATCCAATTCCAAGGTAGGTGAGCATGGTTGACGAGTGGAAAGCACCCGGTTCCGAGACTGAAGAAGAGCGCCTGGCGCGCGAAGACCGTCAAGAGGATGAGCGTGTAGAGCGCAAAAGCTGGAAGCTGCTGGAGAAGACCCTGCTGGCCGGTGTCCAGGAGCAGCGCCGGGCGCGTCGCTGGGGGATCTTCTTCAAGCTGCTGACCTTCGTCTACCTCTTCGGCGTATTGGCCCTGTTCCTGCCTTGGACGGATATGGACAAGGCCGCTTCGCGCAGCACCAGCCATACCGCATTGGTGGAAGTGCGCGGGGTGATCGCCGATCAGGAAGCTGCCAGTGCCGACAATCTGGTCAAGAGCCTGCGCGAGGCGTTCAAGGATCCAAAGACCAAGGCCGTGGTCATGCGTATCAATAGCCCCGGAGGCAGCCCGGTCCAGGCAGGTTATGTCTATGACGAGATTCGCCGGCTGCGCGGTGAGTATCCGGACATCAAGCTGTACGCGGTAATCGCTGACCTGGGTGCGTCGGGTGCCTATTACATTGCCAGTGCGGCGGACGAGATCTATGCCGACAAGGCTAGCCTGGTGGGGTCCATTGGTGTGACGGCGGCCGGGTATGGCTTTGTGGGGTCGATGGAGAAGCTTGGTGTGGAACGGCGCACGTATACCGCCGGTGAGCACAAGGCCTTCCTGGATCCGTTCTCGCCGGAGAAGCCTGAAGAGCGGGCGTTCTGGCAGGGCGTGCTGAATACCACCCATCAGCAGTTCATTGCCATGGTCAAGCAGGGCAGGGGTGATCGCCTGAAAGACAAGGAGCACCCTGAGCTGTTCAGTGGCCTGGTGTGGTCGGGTGAGCAGGCCAAGGCGCTGGGGCTTGTCGATGGCCTGGGCAGTGCGAGCTATGTGGCGCGTGAGATCGTGGGGGAGAAGGAGCTGGTCGACTTCACGGTCGAGGAGTCACCGTTCGATCGCTTCTCCAAGCGCATTGGTGCCAGCGTGGCGGAGAAGTTGGCCATGTACATGGGCTTCCAGGGGCCTGCCTTGCGCTGAGTGCCTGCCTGGCCCCATCGCCGGCAATTGCTGCATAAGGCTTGCGGGTGATGGGGCGCAAGACCGCCTCTGGTGGTCTCAGGGCACTGTCACGCCTTCCGTGCTCAGCATATCCACCAGCCGGATCAACGGCAGCCCGATCAGGCTGGTGGCATCGCACCCGTGGGTGCTCTTGAACAAGCTCACACCCAGCCCCTCGGCCTTGAAGCTGCCTGCGCAATCGAGCGGCTGCTCGGCCGTCACGTAGCGCTCCACGCGCTCCCGGTCCAGTTCCCGCATCGTTACGGTAAACGGCACGCAATCGACCTGGCATTGCCCTGTGGCGGTGTTCAGCAGTGCCACCCCGGTCAGGAAGGTGACGTGCTGTCCGCTGGCCTCCAGCAATTGCTCGCAGGCGCGCTCGAAACTGTGCGGCTTGCCCAGGATCTGCTCGCCCAGTACCGCGACCTGGTCGGAGCCGATGATCAGGTGCTGCGGGTGGCTGCCGGCCAGTGCCTCGGCCTTCTGCCTGGCCAGGCGTCGCACCAGCTCTGTGGCGGGCTCGTCAGCGAGCCGCCGCTCGTCAAGGTCGGGGCTTGCCCAGGTGAAGGGCAGGCGCAGGCGCGCGAGCAGTTCGCGCCGGTAAGGGGAGCTGGAAGCCAGCAACAAAGGCAGCATGGTAGACTCCTGATCAGTTGATCCCGATTCTAACATGCAACATACCGCCGAATTTCCTTTGACAGGTGCAGGGGGCATCCCTAGAATGCTGCGCCTATGTTGAATGACCCGATTCCACCTCACGTTGACCCGCGCAAATTAGCCGATCGTGGCGTAACCCTTAACGGTTCGCTGCAACTCGCTGATTTGGAAAGACTCTGCGACCCGCTTTCCGACAATGTCGGTACGGTGCAGGCGAAGTTCGATTTTGAACGAGATGAACAGCACGTGGTGGTTATCCACAGCGAGCTGGATGTCGAAGTCAAAATGGTTTGCCAGCGTTGTCTTGAGCTGGTCACCCTGCCGATTCACAGCGAATGCACTTACGCTGTGGTGAAGGAGGGTGCGAATACCCAGTCGTTGCCGAAAGGCTATGACGTGCTGGAACTGGGCGAAGATCCTTTGGATCTGCAGGCCTTGATCGAGGAGGAGCTTCTGCTCGCCTTGCCCATCGTGCCTGCTCATCATCCGGAAGAATGCCAGCAGCCGGCGGGCGCAGACGAGCCCGAATCGAGCAAGGACGAGGTATCGCGGTCCAACCCGTTCAGTGTTTTGGCGCAGTTAAAGCGTGACCCAAACGTTTAGGAGTTAATCAATTATGGCTGTTCAGCAGAACAAAAAATCCCGCTCTGCCCGTGACATGCGCCGTTCGCACGACGCTCTGTCGGAAAACGCGCTGTCGGTAGAAAAGACCACCGGTGAAGTACACCTGCGTCACCACGTATCGCCAGAAGGCGTATACCGTGGTCGTAAAGTGATCGACAAGGGCGCTGACGAGTAATCCTTGTCTGCTCAGATCATCGCGATCGACGCAATGGGCGGGGACTTCGGTCCCCGCAGCATTGTCCAGGCTAGCATAGCCTGCCTTTCGGCTACCCCCTCGCTGCACCTGACCCTCGTCGGTCAACCATCCCTCCTAGAAGATCTTGTCAGTGGCCTTGCGGCTGCGGATCGTGCGCGCCTGCAGATTGTCGCTGCCAGTGAGGTGATCGGTATGGACGAGCGGCCATCCCAGGCGCTGCGCGGCAAGCCGGACTCGTCGATGCGCATCGCCCTTGAACTGGTGCGTGATGGCAAGGCCCAGGCCTGCGTCAGTGCCGGCAATACCGGCGCGCTGATGGCGTTGTCGCGCTTGGTGCTCAAGACGCTGCCGGGTATCGATCGGCCTGCCATGGTCGCGGCTATCCCGACTCAGGCGGGGTACTGCCAGTTGCTCGACCTGGGTGCCAATGTCGACTGCAGTGCCGAAAACCTCTACCAGTTCGCTGTAATGGGCTCGGTGGCCGCACAGGCCTTGGGTGTCCAGCGCCCGCGGGTGGCACTGTTGAATATCGGCACCGAGGACATCAAGGGCAATCAGCAGGTCAAGCTGGCTGCCACGCTGTTGCAGAACGCTCGCGGCCTCAATTATGTCGGCTTCGTCGAGGGTGATGGCCTTTATCGGGGGGAGGCGGACGTGGTGGTGTGCGACGGCTTTGTCGGCAATATCCTGCTCAAGTCCAGCGAGGGCCTGGCGACGATGATCGCTGCGCGTATCGAAAAACTGTTCAAGGGTGGCCCGCTGTCACGTGTTGCCGGGGCTGTCGCGATGCCGTTGCTCAAGCGTCTGCAGGCCGACCTGGCGCCGGCGCGGCACAATGGGGCAAGTTTTCTGGGGCTGCAGGGTATCGTCATCAAGAGCCATGGCTCGGCCGGCGTGCAGGGCTTTCAAAGCGCCATCCAGCGTGCGCTGATCGAGATCCAGGAAAACCTCCCGCAGCGCTTGCACGGGCGCCTTGAAGACCTGTTGCCTTAGGCATTTCGCCGATGAAGTGCTTAAATGTGACCGCTTGGTCCGCGTTTCCATCCAAGTTTTCAGTTTCCGCGTCTAGTCTTTGGCTCGGCGCACCCTATCCGACGACAAGATCATAAGGGCTTGTTCAATGTCTGCATCCCTCGCATTCGTCTTCCCCGGTCAAGGTTCCCAGTCGCTGGGCATGCTCAAAGAACTGGGCGCTGAAAAGCCGGTGATCGTTGAGACCTTCAAGGAAGCCTCCGAGGCTCTGGGTTACGACCTGTGGGAGCTGGTCCAGGAAGGCCCGGAAGAGCAACTCAATCAAACCGACAAGACCCAACCGGCCATTCTCACTGCCTCCATCGCCCTGTGGCGCCTGTGGCTGGAGGAGGGTGGCGCGCAGCCGGCCTTCGTGTCGGGCCACAGCCTGGGCGAGTACAGCGCTCTGGTCGCTGCTGGCAGCCTGTCGCTCAAAGACGCCGTCAAGCTGGTCAAGCGCCGTGGCGAACTGATGCAGGAAGCCGTGCCGGCCGGTCATGGCGCCATGGCCGCCATCCTCGGCCTGGGCGACGATGATGTGAAGGCCATTTGCGCCGAAGCGGCCGAAGATGAAGTGGTCAGCGCAGTCAACTTCAACTCGCCGGGCCAGGTGGTCATCGCCGGCAACGTCGCGGCGGTCAATCGTGCCATCGAGCTGTGCAAGGCCAAGGGCGCCAAGCGCGCCTTGCCGCTGCCGGTCAGCGTGCCGTCGCACTGCGCCCTGATGAAGCCGGCTGCCGATCGTTTCGCCGAGCACGTCAATGCCGTCGAATGGAAGGCGCCGCAGATTCCGGTAGTGCAGAACGTTACTGCCGCCGTCGCCGCCGACCTCGACACCCTCAAGCAGGATCTGCTGGCGCAGCTGTATCAGCCGGTTCGCTGGGTTGAATGCGTGCAGACCCTCGCCGCGAACGGCGCGGTCAACCTGGTCGAATGTGGCCCGGGCAAGGTGCTGGCCGGCCTGAACAAGCGTTGCGCCGACGGTGTGACCACCTACAACCTCAACACCCCCGACGCCGTCGCCGCCACCCGTGCGGCGCTGGCCTGAATTTGGAGAAGCTTGCATGAGCCTGCAAGGTAAAGTTGCACTGGTTACCGGCGCCAGCCGGGGTATCGGCCAGGCCATCGCCCTCGAGCTGGGCCGCCAGGGCGCTACCGTGATCGGTACCGCCACCTCGGCTTCCGGTGCCGAGCGCATCGCTGCCACCCTGAAAGAGCACGGTATCACCGGTACCGGCATGGAGCTGAACGTCACCAGCGCCGAGTCGGTGGAGGCGGTACTGGGTGCCATCGGCGAGCAGTTCGGTGCCCCGGCCATTCTGGTCAACAACGCTGGCATCACCCGCGACAACCTCATGCTGCGCATGAAGGACGACGAGTGGTTCGATGTGATCGACACCAACCTGAACAGCCTCTACCGTTTGTCCAAGGGCGTGCTGCGTGGCATGACCAAGGCGCGTTGGGGTCGTATCATCAGCATCGGCTCGGTCGTCGGTGCCATGGGTAACGCTGGCCAGGCCAACTATGCGGCCGCCAAGGCCGGCCTGGAAGGCTTCAGCCGCGCCCTGGCGCGTGAAGTCGGCTCGCGCGGCATCACCGTCAATTCGGTGACCCCGGGCTTCATCGATACCGACATGACCCGCGAATTGCCAGAAGCGCAGCGCGAAGCCCTGCAGACCCAGATTCCGCTGGGCCGCCTGGGTCAGGCCGAAGAAATCGCCAAGGTGGTTTCCTTCCTGGCATCCGACGGCGCAGCCTATGTCACCGGCGCTACCGTGCCGGTGAACGGCGGGATGTACATGTAACACTGCAACTCAATGTGACGGATTGCTTAAAAAAAGAGTCATACTCCCAGCCTAAAATCCGTTATAAAGCTGCAACCAGATTCCAGGCAGGGGGCAGGGTGACTGAAGCGAAGGTGCGTTCCGCTTGAAAAGCGAACGTCTTTCTATAAAATTGGTCACCGGCCAGCTGCCTGACATATATCCATTAGGAGTGAAAACTAGGTATGAGCACCATCGAAGAACGCGTCAAGAAAATCGTCGCCGAGCAACTGGGCGTCAAGGAAGAGGAAATCAAGAACGAATCTTCTTTCGTTGATGATCTGGGTGCCGACTCGCTTGACACCGTTGAGCTGGTGATGGCTCTGGAAGAGGAATTCGAGACCGAAATCCCTGACGAAGAAGCCGAGAAGATCACTACCGTTCAAGCGGCCATCGACTACGTCAACGCCCACCAGGCTTAAGACGCTGTAGTCGACGCTTCTTGTCGAGAAGAACCGCACTGCCTTTGCCGGCGTGCGGTTTTTTCTTTGCGAAGGTCCTGCAATGATCCGCGGGCTTCGAGAGCCTGTTGCCATTTCATTCCATTGCCTTGAATGCAATGGCAAGAGACTCTGTTATTAGAAAAGGAGAGTACTGTGTCGCGTAGACGCGTCGTGGTCACTGGTATGGGTATGCTGTCGCCACTGGGTACGGATGTACCGAGCACCTGGCAGGGCATTCTGGCTGGCCGCAGTGGCATCGGTCCGATCGAGCATACGGACCTTTCTGCCTACTCCACCCGTTTTGGCGGCTCGGTGAAGGGCTTTGAGGTCGAGCAGTACCTGTCGGCCAAGGAAGCTCGCAAGCTTGACTTGTTCATCCAGTACGGCCTGGCGGCCGGTTTCCAGGCGGTACGCAATGCCGGCCTGGAAGTCACCGACGCCAACCGCGAGCGCATTGGCGTGGCCATGGGCTCTGGGATCGGCGGCCTGACCAATATCGAAGAAACCAGTCGCACCTTGCACGATCAAGGCCCGCGCCGCATTTCGCCGTTCTTCGTGCCAGGCTCGATCATCAACATGATCTCCGGCTTCCTGTCGATCCATCTGGGGTTGCAGGGCCCCAATTATGCCATTGCCACTGCCTGCACCACTGGCACCCACTGCATCGGCATGGCTGCTCGCAACATCGCCTACGGTGAAGCCGACGTGATGATCGCCGGTGGCGCCGAAATGGCCGCTTGCGGCTTGGGCATGGGTGGCTTCGGTGCTTCTCGCGCACTGTCGACCCGCAACGATGAGCCGGCCCGTGCCAGCCGCCCGTGGGACAAGGGGCGTGACGGTTTTGTACTCTCCGACGGCGCCGGTGCGCTGGTGCTCGAAGAGCTGGAGCATGCCCAGGCCCGTGGTGCGACCATCTATGCCGAGCTGGTTGGTTTCGGCATGAGCGGCGACGCTTACCACATGACTTCGCCACCCGACAGTGGCGAAGGCGCTGCGCGCTGCATGGCCAACGCCTTGCGTGATGCTGGCATCCAGCCGGCTGAGGTCAGCTACATCAACGCCCACGGTACCTCGACTCCGGCTGGCGATATTGCTGAAGTCGCGGCGATCAAGCGCGTGTTTGGCGAGCACGCCTACAAGCTGGCTGTCAGCTCGACCAAGTCGATGACCGGTCACCTGCTGGGGGCTGCGGGCGCTGTAGAGGCGATCTTCAGCGTGCTGGCGATCAACAGCCAGATGGCACCGCCAACCATCAACCTCGATGAGCCGGACGAAGGCTGCGACCTCGACTTCGTGCCCCATCAGGCGCGCAGCATGCCGATCGACGTAGTGCTGTCCAACTCGTTCGGCTTTGGTGGCACCAACGGCTCGCTGGTGTTCCGCCGGTTCGCCGGCTGATGCACAGCTGGATCGACGGCCAGCCCGCGACTGCGGTCAACCTGCAGAACCGTGGCCTGGCCTACGGCGATGGTCTGTTCGAGACCATCGCCGTACGCAGTGGCCGCCCCAGCATGCTGGACGGTCACCTGGCGCGTCTGGCCCTGGGCTGCCAGCGCCTGGCAATCGATGCCGACCTGGCGTTGGTGCGCGATGAAATCCTGCGTTATGCCAGCCAGCTGGGTGACGGTGTCGCCAAGCTGATCCTCACCCGGGGCGACAGCCAGCGTGGCTATGCGCCGTTGGCAGGTGCCGCGCCGCGGCGCATCCTGCTGGGCAGCCCGCTGCCCGGCTACCCTGCCGAACATGCCGAACACGGTGTGCGTCTTTTCCCTTGCCAGACCCGGCTTGGGGAACAACCGTTGCTGGCAGGCCTCAAACACCTCAACCGCCTGGAGCAGGTGCTGGCCCGTGCCGAATGGCAGGACAGCGAACATGCCGAAGGCTTGATGTGTGATGGGCAAGGCAGGCTGGTCGAAGGTGTTTACAGCAATCTTTTCCTGGTGCGCGGCGGCGTGTTGCTTACTGCCGAGCTCAGCCGTTGCGGCGTGGCAGGGGTGATGCGCGGTGCGTTGCTGGAACAGGCGCAGGCACTGGCCATTCCGGTGCAGGTGCGTGACCTGCCGTTCGACGAGCTTGCGCTGGCCGATGAGGTATTCATCTGCAACAGCGTTTATGGGGTCTGGCCGGTGCGGGCTTTTGCTGCGCTGAACTGGTCGCCGGGCCCGCTCACCCGTAAACTGCAGGCCTTTGCCCGTACGTTACTGGATACCTGAATTCGTGAGACGCAAAATCCTGCTGCTGCTGGAAATGGGCTTGATCCTGGCCGGCCTGGCATTGGGCTGGTCTGCCTGGAAGGTCAACTCGGTGCTGGAGCAGCCCTTGCGCGTGACGCAGGAGCAACTGCTCGACGTGCCCAGTGGCACCAACCCCAATCGCATGTTCTACCGCATGGAGGGCGAGGGGTTGCTCGATGACGCCTTCTGGTTGCGCCTGTACTGGCGCTTCAACATGGCCGGCACACCCCTGAAAACCGGCGAATATCGCATCACGCCGGGCATGACCGTCGAAGCGTTGTTCGACGCCTGGCGCCGTGCCGATGTGGTGCAGTACAACCTGACCCTGGTGGAGGGTTGGACATTCCGCCAGGTGCGTTCGGCGATCGCCAGGCACGAGAAGATCAAGCACACCCTCGATGGTCTTACCGACTCCGAAGTCATGGACAAGCTTGGCCACACCGGCGTGTTTCCGGAGGGCCGGTTCTTCCCTGATACCTACCGTTTCGTGCGGGGCATGAGTGACGTCGAGCTGCTGCAGCAGGCCTATATGCGGCTGGACGAAGTGCTGGCCAAAGAGTGGGCCGAGCGCGCCACCGACCTGCCTTATCGTGACCCGTACCAGGCGTTGATCATGGCCTCGTTGGTGGAGAAGGAAACCGGCATCCCTCAGGAGCGCGGGCAGATTGCCGGGGTGTTCGTTCGTCGCCTGCGGCTGGGCATGATGCTGCAGACAGACCCTACGGTCATCTACGGCATGGGCGAACGCTACAACGGCAGAATCACCCGTGCCGACCTGCGTGAGCCAACGCCATACAACACCTATACCATCTCTGGCCTGCCGCCCACGCCGATCGCCATGGTCGGGCGAGAGGCGATCCACGCTGCGCTCCATCCAGCCGATGGCACCAGCCTGTACTTCGTCGCCCGGGGTGATGGCAGCCATGTGTTCTCCGATGACTTGGACGATCACAATTCTGCAGTGCGCGAGTATCAGCTCAAGCGCCGTGCAGACTACCGGTCAAGCCCCGCTCCCCAAGCGTCGCCAGAGTCTGGCGAACCCTCTGCCCAGGACCCGGCACCGGCCAGCGACCCCGCGCCGGCCGACGCGCCTGCGGCTGACGAACAACATTAAGGACTGCCTGTGAGCGGCTTGTTTATTACCCTGGAAGGCCCCGAAGGCGCGGGCAAAAGTACCAACCGTGATTACCTGGCAGCACGCCTGCGAGAGCAGGGGCTGGATGTGGTGCTTACCCGCGAGCCTGGCGGTACTCCGCTGGCTGAAAAGGTCCGCGAACTGCTGTTGGCACCGAGTGATGAAGTGATGGCTGCCGACACCGAGCTGTTGTTGGTGTTCGCCGCGCGCGCTCAGCATCTGGCGCAGGTGATCCGCCCGGCGCTGGAGCGTGGGGCCGTGGTGCTATGTGATCGTTTCACGGACGCTACCTACGCCTACCAAGGCGGTGGCCGCGGCCTTTCGGTAGAGCGGATCGCCGTGCTCGAGCAGTTCGTTCAAGGCGAGCTGCGCCCCGACCTGACGCTGGTTTTCGACCTGCCGGTGGAAGTAGGGTTGGCCCGTGCTGCCGCCCGTGGGCGGCTGGATCGTTTCGAGCAGGAGGGCCAGGCCTTCTTCGAGGCCGTGCGCCAGGCTTACCTGCAGCGCGCCCGGCGCGAGCCGCAGCGCTACGACCTGCTGGACGCGGCGCAGCCGCTGGAAGCCGTGCAGCGCGCCATTGACGCGCTGTTGCCGGGCATCCTGGAGCGTTGCCGTGGCTGAAGCCTACCCTTGGCAGCAGGCGCTGTGGCAGCAGTTGGCGGGGCGTGCGCAGCATGCCCACGCCTACCTGCTGCACGGGCCGCAGGGTATCGGCAAGCGCGCCTTGGCCGAGCGCCTGATGGCCCGCTTGTTGTGCCAGCAGCCACAGGGGCTTGATGCCTGCGGGCAGTGCAAGTCCTGCTTGCTGCTCAAAGCGGGCAGCCATCCGGACAACTTTGTGCTGGAGCCTGAAGAGGCTGACAAGCCGATCAAGGTCGATCAGGTGCGCGAACTGGTGTCCTTCGTCGTGCAGACGGCGCAGTTGGGCGGGCGCAAGGTCATCCTGATCGAGCCGGTCGAGGCGATGAACGTCAATGCGTCCAACGCCCTGCTCAAAAGCCTGGAAGAGCCTTCCGGCGACACCGTGCTGCTGCTGGTCAGCCACCAGCCCAGCCGCCTGTTGCCGACCATCAAGAGCCGCTGCCAGCAGGTCAGCTGCCCGCAGCCGAGCCTTGCCCAGAGCCAGGCCTGGCTGGCCACTGCGCTGGCCGGCAGTGACGAGGCCGAGCGTGACGAGCTGCTGACCCTCGCTGCCGGCTCGCCGTTGATGGCGGTGAACCTGCAGGCCCAAGGTGTGCGCGAGCAACGTGCGCTGGTGACCGATGGGGTGAAAAAGCTGCTCAAGCAACAGCAATCACCCAGTCAGCTGGCCGAGGCGTGGAGTGGTGTGCCCTTGTTGCTGCTGTTTGACTGGTTCTTCGACTGGTCGCACCTGATCCTGCGTTATCAATTGACCCAGGACGAGGAGGGGTTAGGCTTGGCCGATATGCGCAAGGTGGTGCAATACCTTGCGCAGAAGAGCCGGCAGGCCAAGGTGCTCGAGGTGCAGGCGTGGATCCTCGAGCAGCGCCAGAAGGTGCTGGGCAAGGCCAACCTCAACCGCGTGCTGCTGCTGGAAGCCTTGTTGGCCCATTGGGTGCAGTTGCCCGGCTCCCGCTGATTTTTCATTTTTTCATGTGTGACGTCTCCCATGCTCGTAGATTCTCATTGCCACCTCGACCGTCTTGACCTCAGTGCCCATCAGGGCTCCCTCGATGCCGCCCTGCAGGCGGCCCGCGAGCGCGGGGTCGGGCATTTTCTGTGTATCGGTGTCAGCGCCGAAAATGCCGGGGCAGTGAAGGCGCTGAGCGAGCAGTACGCCGATGTCGATTGCTCGGTGGGCGTGCACCCGCTTGACCTGGCCCCCGGCGAGACCCCAGCGCTGGAATGGCTCCTGCGCGAACTGGCGCACCCGCATGTCGTCGCGATCGGTGAAACCGGGTTGGACTACCACTACGAGCCGGAGGCGGCCGAGCTGCAGCAGGCGTCGTTCCGCCTGCACCTGGAGGCGTCGCGCCAGACCGGCAAGCCGGTGATTGTGCATACGCGAGCAGCCAAAGCCGACACCTTGGCGCTGCTGCGTGAGGCCAGCCTGCCGCAGGCCGGCGTGCTGCATTGCTTCACCGAGGACTGGGAAATGGCCAAGGCGGCCCTGGACCTGGGCTACTACATTTCGCTGTCCGGTATTGTCACCTTCCGCAATGCCGATGCCTTGCGCGAGGTGGCGCGACAGGTGCCGGTCGATCGCTTGCTGGTGGAGACCGACTCGCCGTACCTGGCTCCGATTCCTTACCGTGGCAAGCCTAACCTGCCGCAGTATGTGCGTGAGGTGGCCGAGTACGTGGCTTCCTTGCGCGGCGTCAGCTATGAGCAGTTGGCCGGGCAGACTACCGACAACTTCAAGCGGTTGTTCCCTTTGGCCCGGGTGGCCTGAGCCGGGCGCTGACTTTCAAGGGCGCTGCAAATCTGCCCGTGGCCCCAGCTGCGCCATTGAGGCAAAAAAAACCCGGGTTCTGGGGGAGGAATCCGGGTTAAGACCATTAGGAGTAAAACAAAGGTACGCGGTCCGTGAGCACCTTTATCGACGCGCCACTGGGGGGGATGCGCCGCGCCAACACTTCAAGTATTGGTCAGGTTTGGCGCAGTGCCAGTGCCAATTGTTCGTTTTTTAAACAGATTTGGAATACGCGCGGGCCCGCTTCCTTCCTCAGCGCATGGCCAGGCGCCGTACTTGCTGCACAGCTTCGTCGATAAGCTGCTCACTGGTATAGAAGTGCGGCGAAAAGCGCACACCTGGGCCTCGTAGGGCACAGATCGTCCGCTCTGCGGTCAGGCTGCGGTGAATGTCTGCGCTGTTCTGGCCGCAAATACTGAATGTGACGATTCCACCCCGTCGCGCCGGGCTATCCGGGCTGTGCAACTGGACCCCGGAAATACCCGCCAGCCCTTGGTGCAACTGCTCGACACGTTGCTGCAATTGCCGGGCAACTTCGTCCATGCCGACTTCCTCGAGCAGCGACAGGCTGGCCTCCAGCGCGCAGGCGCCGAGCATGTTCGGGCTGCCGCATTCGAACCGCCGTGCGCTGCGGGCGGGCTGCCACTGGCGGCGTTCGAAGTCACCCATATTATCCAGCATGTGCCAGCCATAGGCGTTGAGCCTTAGCTGCGGGCGCAGCGCGGCCCTGCAGTAAAATACCCCCAGGCCTTCAGGGCCCAGCATCCATTTGTGCCCGTCAGCCATGGCGAAATCACACTCATAGCGCTGCACGTCGAAAGGCAGGGCGCCAATTTGCTGAATGGCATCGACGCAGAACAGTACCTTGCGTGCCCGGCACCCCTGGCCCAGGCGCGTCAGGTCCAGGCGCAGGCCGCTGCCGAACTGCACGGCGCTGACCGCCAGCAGGCGTGTGCGCCGGTTGCAGGCCGCCAGTAGCGAAGCCTCCGGATCGGCCCCGGCGAGGCTTGCCTGAACCACCTCGACGCCGCGATCGGTCAGCGCCTCCCAGACAACCCGGTTGGAGGGGAACTCCTCGTCGCTGATCACCACCTGGTCGCCGGGCTGCCAGTCCAGGCCGAAAGCTACCAGTGACAGCGCCTCGGAAGTGTTCTTGACCAGCGCGATATCGCCGCGTGAGGGTGCGTTGAGCAGGCGCGCGAGCCGCTCACGCAGGCGTCGCTCGGTGGCCAACCATGCCGGGTAGTCACTGGCGCCCAGGTTCACGTTTTCCCGCGCAAAGCGCGCCACGGCTTCGCTGGCCCTGCGTGGCCAGGGGGCGATGGCCGCATGGTTCAGGTAGCGCAGCCCCGGAGCCTGGTCAAACTCATCGTGAAACATAGACATGGTTGGATGATCCGTGCAATTTGCTGCAAGTTAGGCATAATAAACCGCTTCAATGTCATCCAGTCCTTCCCATGCAGAAAGAACCTCGTAAGGTCCGTGAGTTTCGCCGTCGCGAACAGGAAATCCTCGATACTGCGCTCAAGCTGTTTCTCGAACAGGGTGAAGACAGTGTCACCGTCGAGATGATCGCTGACGCTGTAGGTATCGGCAAAGGTACGATCTACAAGCACTTCAAGTCCAAGGCGGAGATCTACCTGCGCCTGATGCTCGACTACGAGCGTGACCTGAATGCGCTGTTGCATTCGGCCGATGTCGACCGCGACAAGGAGGCGCTGTCGCGCGCCTATTTCGAGTTCCGCATGCGCGACCCGCAGCGTTACCGGTTGTTCGATCGCCTGGAAGAAAAGGTGGTCAAGGGCAACCAGGTGCCGGAGATGGTCGAGGAGCTGCACAGCATCCGTGCCTCCAACTTCGACCGGCTGACCCAGCTGATCAAGGGCCGCATCAGCGAAGGCAAGCTCGAAGACGTGCCGCCATACTTCCATTACTGCGCCGCCTGGGCCTTGGTGCACGGTGCCGTGGCGCTCTACCACTCGCCATTCTGGAGCAATGTGCTCGAGGACCAGGAAGGTTTCTTCCAGTTCCTCATGGACATCGGCGTGCGCATGGGCAACAAGCGCAAGCGTGACCCGGAACCCGCGAACTGAAGCGCTCCGTCCCGGGCGGTTGAATCCGGTGTGGAACGGGGGCTTGCAAAAACCTGAATTTTGAGTCAGGTTTTGCCGGCCCCGTTTCATCCATGCCGGAGTCATTCATGATTGTCGATCGTCAAGGCAGGCGTTTTCGCAACCTGCGCGTCAGCCTGACGGCTGCCTGCAACTATGCCTGCAGCTACTGCGTGCCCAACGGCAAACGCCTGGTTGCGGCGCAGGATGAGCTGTCCGCCGAGGCGCTGGCCCGCGGGGTGGCCTACCTGATCGAGGCAGCCGGTATCGAGCGCCTGCGTATTACCGGCGGTGAGCCACTGGTCAGCCCCAGGCTGGATGCTTTTTTGGCTGCAGTGGCCAAGCTCGAGCTCCAGGACATCACCCTGACCACCAATGGTCAGTTGCTCGGGCGCAAGTTGCCGCAGTTGCAGGCGGCCGGCATCCGTCGTCTGAATGTGTCCCTCGATACGCTCGACCCCCAGGCATTTCGGCGCATCGCCCGTGGTGGCGACCTGGCCAGCGTTCTCGCGGGCATGCAGCAGGCCAGTGCCAGGGGCATGCAGATCAAGGTCAACATGGTACCCATGCGTGGGCAGAACCTGGACCAGGTTGTGCCCATGCTCGACTACTGCCTGGCCCGCGGTTTCGAACTGCGTTTCATCGAACTGATGCGCATGGGCCATCTGGCCCGTGATCACAACGCATTCCTGCAGCAGTTCGTGGGGCTGGACCAACTGCTGGATCTGATTGGCCACGCGCATGCTTTTGAGAGGGCCGATGCGCCGCTGGATGCCACTGCGCTGCGTTACCAGGTGCCGGGCAAGGGCCATTTCGGCGTGATCGCCAACGAGAGCGTACCGTTCTGCCGGAGCTGCTCGCGCCTGCGCCTGTCATCTACCGGCTGGCTGCACGGGTGCCTGTCGTCGAGCAACCGTCACTTTGTCGGCGATCTGCTGGAGCAGCCCCGTCATCAGGCGCTCCCAGCCCTGCAGCGGTTGCTGGTCAAGGCGTTGGCCGACAAACAGGCGCTGGCGTTTTCCGGTGACGTGATGGTGATGAAGGTGATTGGCGGCTGATCTGGCGCAAAAGCTGCATCCGCCGGCTATTCGCCGGTTTTTCGTCGCCGGTCACTGGAGGAAAGATGCGTAGCCTGGTCTTGCTGCTGGCGCTTATGGCGCTGGGCGGCTGCATGAATGTCAGCGATATGGGCGAGGGCGTCCGTTACCACATGAGCGATGCCGGCCTGCTGGATCACAGCGACACACGCCGCACGCTGTCGATTCGCCTGCAGCCCGATTCGTTCATCTTCATCGGCCAGGGCGCCTTCATGCCGCCAAGCAAAGGGCCAGTACCGAAGCAGAACGTGGTTGCCGAGGAGGCCTTCAAGAGCTTCGTCGAGTATTTCCCGCTGGTACGGCGCGCCCAGGGCCCGCTGGGCCTCGAAGAGGCCATCGCCGAGGCCCGCTCGGTCGGCGCCGACTATGTGCTGTATACCCGTTTTGCCCGCACCGACGACCGTATCGGCAATGGCGATGAGTGGTACGACGAGCAGGCTGTCGACCGCCTGGGCTGGGACACCGGTGTGGTGCAGATGATGCTGATCGAAACCAGTACCCGCTACCTCATCGACACTGCGCGAATCAAAAGCCGTGGCGGTTTGTTGACGTTCCACGACAATGCTCCGCAGGATTTGCTCGCAGCGCCGATGCGCGAGTACGCTCGTAGCCTTCTGGGCATGAGTGAGTGAGGGCAGGGTGATGACAGATTCCGGCAAGGCCAATGATCTTCTGGCGCAGTTACCCAAGCACAAGGGCCTGCCGCCGGTGCATCTGTGGAATCCGGACTTCTGTGGCGATATCGATATGCGTATTGCCCGTGACGGTACCTGGTACTACCTGGGCACGCCGATCGGGCGCAAGCCGATGGTGCGCTTGTTTTCCACCATCATCCGCCGGGATGGCGACGACTACTTCCTGGTCACGCCGGTAGAGAAAGTGGGTATTCGGGTCGACGATGCGCCGTTCGTTGCCGTGACGCTGGATGTGCGGGGCACGGGCGAGCAGCAGGTGCTGAGTTTTACCAGCAACGTCGAGGATCAGGTAGAGGCCGGGCCGCGCAATCCGCTGCGGGTAGAGGTTGACCCTGTCACTCAGGAGCCTTCGCCTTATGTGCTGATGCGCAACAATCTAGAGGCGTTGATCCATCGCAATGTGTTCTACCAGTTGGTCGAGCTGGCGGTGCCTCGTGAGATCGATGGCGAGCAATGGCTGGGCGTCTGGAGCCATGGGCAGTTCTATCCCATCGGGCGCAACTGCTGAATACCTCGGCGTAGCAATAAAAAAACCTCCAGTGCTTGCGCATCTGGAGGTTTTTAGTATTTGGCTCCGCGACCTGGACTCGAACCAGGGACCCAATGATTAACAGTCATTTGCTCTACCGACTGAGCTATCGCGGAATCTGCGCATATCTTACCGATTGCCAGGGGCAAGTCAACCCGCCCCCAGCGAATCAGCCAGCCAAATCAAGCAGTTACAGCACTTCTACGATGGCCTTGGTGACCACGTGGATGTTGCTCTGGTTGAGTGCGGCCACGGCGATACGGCCTGTGTCCAGTGCATAGATGCCGAACTCGTTCTTCAGGCGTGCCACTTGCTCTACCGTCAGGCCCGAATAGGAGAACATGCCCGCTTGGCGGCCAACGAAGCTGAAGTCGCGCTTGGCGCCGTACTCGGCCAGCAGTTCGACCATCTGCTTGCGCATGCCGTGGATGCGCTGGCGCATTTCACCCAGCTCGGCTTCCCACATCTGGCGCAGTTCGGCGCTGTTGAGTACGGTGGCAACGATGGTTGCGCCGTGGGTCGGCGGGTTGGAGTAGGTGGTGCGGATCACGCGCTTGACCTGCGACAGCACGCGGGTGCTTTCGTCTTTGTTGCCGGTCACGATCGACAGTGCGCCAACGCGCTCGCCGTACAGCGAGAACGACTTGGAGAACGAGCTGGAAACGAAGAAGTCCAGGCCCGACTCGGCGAACAGGCGCACGGCGAAGGCGTCTTCGCCGATGCCCTCGCCAAAGCCCTGGTAGGCCATGTCGAGGAACGGTACGTGGCCCTTGGCCTTGACCACTTCCAGAACGTTTTTCCAGTCGTCCAGGCCCAGGTCGACGCCTGTCGGGTTGTGGCAGCAGGCGTGCAGGACAATGATCGAGCCAGACGGCAGGTTGTTCAGGTCTTCGAGCATGCCGGCGCGGTTGACGTCGTTGCTCGGGGCGTCGTAGTAGCGGTAGTTCTGTACCGGGAAGCCGGCCGTTTCAAACAGGGCGCGGTGGTTTTCCCAGCTCGGGTCGCTGATGGCGACCACGGCATTGGGCGACAGGCGCTTGAGGAAGTCGGCGCCGATCTTCAGTGCACCGGTACCGCCAACGGCCTGCACGGTAACCACGCGGCCAGCGGCCAGCAGTGGCGACTCGGCGCCGAAGATCAGTTTCTGCACGGCCTGGTCGTAGGTGGCGATGCCGTCGATCGGCAGGTAGCCGCGCGAAGCGTGCTGGGCGGCACGCTGGGTTTCGGCTTCGATCACGGCGCGCAGCAGCGGAATGCGGCCTTCCTCATTGCAGTACACGCCCACGCCCAGGTTGACCTTGTCGGTACGGGGATCGGCGTTGAATGCTTCGTTGAGGCCCAGAATGGGGTCGCGGGGTGCCAGCTCGACAGCGGAAAACAGGCTCATTGTTACCTTGGCTCTGAATGGAGAGTGATAGGGCGTACACGCTCCAGCCGAATGCACTGAAGCGGTGCACAAACGGGGAGTCAGTATAGTGATACCGACCGGTCACTGCGACAGTGTGGCGCAGCTTTTCCGGCTATTTGCGCAAATTTTTTTCAACCATTGGTCGAATTGCCCGGTCCACCGCAGTGAGCGTTCATACCGCCGCCTTGAATGCGGCCCCAGGCGGGCGCATTTGGGTATAGACTACTGGCTAAATTTACAGTTGCTGCGTTACCGCGAGGTCCGACATGTCCGAGTTCCAGCTCGTCACCCGTTTTCAGCCGGCCGGCGACCAGCCCGAGGCTATCCGCCAGATGGTAGAGGGCATCGAGGCAGGCCTGTCGCACCAGACCCTGCTCGGTGTGACCGGCTCGGGCAAGACCTTCAGCGTTGCCAACGTCATTGCGCAGGTGCAGCGCCCGACCTTGGTGCTGGCGCCCAACAAGACGCTCGCCGCGCAGTTGTATGGCGAGTTCAAGGCGTTCTTCCCGAACAACGCCGTCGAGTATTTCGTTTCCTATTACGACTATTACCAGCCCGAAGCCTACGTGCCTTCCTCGGACACCTTCATCGAGAAGGACGCTTCGATCAACGATCATATCGAGCAGATGCGGCTTTCAGCGACCAAGGCGCTGCTGGAGCGTCGCGATGCGATCATCGTCACCACGGTTTCATGCATCTACGGCCTGGGCAGCCCCGAAACCTACCTGAAGATGGTCCTGCACGTCGACCGCGGCGACAAGCTTGACCAGCGCGCGCTGTTGCGCCGCCTGGCCGATCTGCAGTACACGCGCAACGAGATGGACTTTGCCCGTGCCACCTTCCGTGTGCGCGGCGATGTCATCGATATCTTCCCGGCCGAATCGGACCTTGAAGCCATCCGCATCGAGCTGTTCGACGACGAGGTGGAGAACATCGCTGCGTTCGACCCGCTCACCGGGGAAGTCTTCCGCAAGTTGCCGCGCTTCACCTTTTATCCCAAGAGCCATTACGTTACCCCGCGGGAAACCTTGCTAGACGCGGTGGAGGGTATCAAGGACGAGTTGAAGGACCGCCTCGAGTACCTGCACAAGGCCAACAAGCTGGTCGAGGCCCAGCGCCTGGAGCAGCGTACCCGTTTCGATCTGGAGATGATTCTCGAACTGGGTTACTGCAACGGCATCGAGAACTACTCGCGCTACCTGTCCGGGCGCCCGGCGGGTGCGCCGCCGCCCACCCTCTACGACTACCTGCCGGACGATGCGCTGCTGGTGATCGACGAATCCCACGTCAGCGTTCCGCAGGTCGGGGCGATGTACAAGGGCGACCGCTCGCGCAAGGAAACGCTGGTCGAGTACGGCTTTCGCCTGCCATCGGCGCTGGACAACCGGCCGATGCGCTTCGATGAGTGGGAGTCGGTCAGCCCGCAGACCATCTTTGTCTCGGCAACGCCCGGGCCTTACGAAGCCGAGCACGCCGGGCGGGTGGTCGAGCAGGTGGTGCGCCCGACCGGGTTGGTCGACCCGCAGGTCGAGGTGCGTCCGGCGCTGACCCAGGTCGACGACCTGCTGTCGGAAATCCACAAGCGCGTGGCGCTGGGCGAGCGGGTGCTGGCCACCACGTTGACCAAGCGCATGGCTGAGGATCTCTCCGACTACCTGGCCGATCACGATGTGCGGGTGCGCTACCTGCACTCGGACATCGATACCGTGGAACGGGTCGAAATCATCCGTGACCTGCGCCTGGGCACTTTTGATGTACTGGTTGGCATCAACCTGCTGCGCGAGGGCCTGGACATGCCCGAGGTGTCACTGGTGGCGATCCTGGACGCCGACAAGGAAGGGTTCCTGCGCTCCGAGCGCTCGCTCATCCAGACCATCGGGCGTGCCGCGCGCAACCTCAATGGCCGCGCGATTCTCTATGCCGATCAGATAACCGGCTCCATGCAGCGTGCCATCGATGAAACCGAGCGCCGCCGCGAGAAGCAGATCGCTTTCAACCAGGCCAATGGCATCGTGCCCAAGGGCGTGGTCAAGGACATC
This sequence comes from Pseudomonas sp. M2, assembly GCF_015751845.1. NCBI lineage: Bacteria > Pseudomonadati > Pseudomonadota > Gammaproteobacteria > Pseudomonadales > Pseudomonadaceae > Pseudomonas > Pseudomonas sp. M2. The sequence goes on along the minus strand of NZ_JADOUD010000001.1, from coordinate 802,386 downwards.
ACCGATATCATGGAAGGCGCCACCGTGCCGGGGTCGCGCAGCAAGAAGCGCAAGGGCATGGCCAAGGCCGCCGAGGAGAGCGCCCGTTACGAGGCCGAACTGCGCACGCCGGGCGAGATCACCAAGCGCATCAAGCAACTGGAAGAGAAAATGATGCAGTTTGCCCGCGACCTGGAATTCGAGGCGGCGGCGCAGTTGCGCGACGAGATTACCAAGCTGCGCGAGCGGTTGATTACCAGTTGAAGCCTGGTTCGGTCCTTGGGGAGCGGCATGATGTTTGGCGGTCTCCAGGCGTCCGATAGCCCAATAACCCACCTCCCGCGCTGGAGCGCGGTGCCCGCACCCTGCTAACATCGTGCCTTTGTTTCATCTTTCGTTCGAGACCCTCCATGACCACCGTACGCACGCGTATCGCGCCATCGCCCACGGGCGACCCCCATGTCGGCACCGCCTACATCGCCCTGTTCAACTACTGCTTCGCCAAGCAGCATGGCGGTGAGTTCATCCTGCGCATCGAGGACACCGACCAGTTGCGCTCGACCCGCGAGTCGGAGCAGCAGATCTTCGACGCCCTGCGCTGGCTTGGCATCGAATGGAACGAAGGCCCGGATGTGGGCGGCCCGCACGGCCCGTACCGGCAGAGCGAGCGCGGCGAGATCTACGCCCAGTACGCCAAGCAACTGGTCGATGCCGGCCATGCGTTCTACTGCTTCTGCACCGCCGAAGAGCTGGAGCAGATGCGCGCCGAGCAGATGGCCCGTGGCGAAACCCCGCGCTACGATGGCCGCGCGTTGCTGCTGAGCGACGAGCAAGTGCAGCGCCGCCTGGCCGCTGGCGAGCCCCATGTGATCCGCATGAAGGTACCGAGCGAAGGTATCTGCGTGGTCCCGGACATGCTCCGTGGCGATGTCGAGATCCCATGGGACCGCATGGACATGCAGGTGCTGATGAAGAACGACGGCCTGCCGACCTACTTCCTGGCCAACGTGGTCGACGACCACCTGATGGGCATCACCCACGTACTGCGCGGTGAAGAGTGGCTGCCATCGGCACCCAAGCTGATCAAGCTGTACGAATACTTCGGCTGGGAACAGCCCAAGCTGTGCTACATGCCGCTGCTGCGCAACCCGGACAAGAGCAAGCTCTCCAAGCGCAAGAACCCGACCTCGGTGACCTTCTACGAGCGCATGGGCTTCATGCCTGAGGCCATGCTCAATTACCTCGGCCGCATGGGCTGGTCGATGCCGGACGAGCGCGAGAAGTTCTCCCTGGCCGAAATGGTCGAGCACTTCGACCTGTCGCGTATCTCTCTGGGTGGCCCGATCTTCGACATCGAGAAGCTGTCGTGGCTCAACGGCCAGTGGCTGCGCGAACTGCCGGTGGAAGAATTCGCCGCGCGCGTGCAGAAGTGGGCGTTCAACAGCGACTACATGATGAAAATCGCCCCGCACGTGCAGGGGCGGGTCGAAACCTTCAGCCAGGTTGCTCCGCTGGGTGGTTTCTTCTTCGAGGGCGCGCTCAAGCTCGACGCCAAACTGTTCGAAAGCAAGAAACTCTCCGCCGACCAGGTGCGCCAGGTGATGCAGTTGATCCTGTGGAAACTGGAAAGCCTTCGCCAGTGGGAAAAAGAGTGTATCACCGGCTGCATCCAGGCAGTGGTCGAAGCGCTGGAGCTGAAGCTGCGTGACGCCATGCCGCTGATGTTCGCCGCCATCACCGGCCAGGCCAGCTCGGTGTCGGTGCTCGATGCCATGGAGATCCTCGGCCCTGACCTTACCCGCTATCGCCTGCGCCAAGCCCTGGACCTGCTCGGTGGTGTGTCGAAGAAAGAAAACAAAGAGTGGGAAAAGCTGCTGGCCAACATCGCCTGATGCGGCTTTGACGCGGGGCCATTGCCAGCGGGCTATGCCGCTGGCAATGGTTCAAGTGCTCAAAAGCAGAGTGCGCAAATCAGGGCAGGGTGGTAAGTGGTTGTTATCTGTGAAAAAACTTTTGAATAATTTCAAAATTTCGTTTGACAGCCCTGCAATCCGAACTTAATATGCGCCCCGTCCACAGCGATGAACGAAACGAAGCGCCAGGCACCCAGCCGGTAATTCAGTTCAAAGCGACATTGTGGGGCTATAGCTCAGCTGGGAGAGCGCCTGCATGGCATGCAGGAGGTCAGCGGTTCGATCCCGCTTAGCTCCACCAAATTCCGCTTAACAGCTTCGGCTGATAAGCAAGACCGGGTCCAGCAACCGGGTCTTGAAGGTAAGAAGGTTCGTCCCCTTCGTCTAGTGGCCTAGGACACCGCCCTTTCACGGCGGTAACAGGGGTTCGAGTCCCCTAGGGGACGCCAGTTTTGCACAAGCGATGTTTAAAACGCCGCTGGGCCGAGAGGCTAGAAATCCGGGGCTATAGCTCAGCTGGGAGAGCGCCTGCATGGCATGCAGGAGGTCAGCGGTTCGATCCCGCTTAGCTCCACCAATTTAGCCAGGGTTCGCAGTAGCGAATCTTCGCGAAGGTTACGTCCCCTTCGTCTAGTGGCCTAGGACACCGCCCTTTCACGGCGGTAACAGGGGTTCGAGTCCCCTAGGGGACGCCACTTTTACCCGCGTTTTGCGGGACTTAAAGAGGCTCATTCGCATATTGGATGAGCCTTTTGTTTTCGGGGCTATAGCTCAGCTGGGAGAGCGCCTGCATGGCATGCAGGAGGTCAGCGGTTCGATCCCGCTTAGCTCCACCAATTTAGCCAGGGTTCGCACATGCGGATCTTCGCGAAGGTTATGTCCCCTTCGTCTAGTGGCCTAGGACACCGCCCTTTCACGGCGGTAACAGGGGTTCGAGTCCCCTAGGGGACGCCATTTTTACCCGCGTTTTGCGGGACTTTAGAGGCTCATTCGATTATTGAATGGGCCTTTTGTTTTTTTCCCTCCCTGAAAAATGTGCACCGACAGGCGGTGGTCAATTCTGCTTGCCAAAAAATATTATGAGGATAATATTTCGATCATCATATTCTGATCGTGAGCCCGCCATGAGCGACAAGAAGACCAAGACCCGCGAGCGTATCCTTGAGGCTGCGCGAAGCGCGTTGATCCAGCACGGCCCCGCCGAGCCAAGCGTCAGCCAGGTCATGGGTGCTGCAGGGCTTACCGTGGGAGGCTTCTATGCGCACTTTGACAGCAAGGACGAGCTCATGCTGGAGGCATTTCGGCAATTGCTCAGCGAGCGCAGGGCCCTGCTGGCTCACGTTGACCCGAGCCTGGACGGGGAAGGGCGGCGGGCGCTGGTGAGCGCGTTCTACCTTTCGCGCAAGCACCGCGATGCTCAGGTGCATGCCTGCCCACTGCCCAATTCGATCGGCGAGATGCAGCGCCTGCCAGACGTGTTTCGCGAGGTACTGGCCGAGCACATCGAATTGATGACGGCGGCGATGGTTGACCGCCCTGAAGATGCCGACAAGGCCCTGGCTGATCTGGCCCTGATGATAGGCGGCCTGGCCCTGGCGCGTGCCTTGGGCACGGGCGATCTTTCTGACCGCATCCTGCGTGCCGCCAAATCGGCGGTTATCTAAGCTTCTGACTCTGGAGCAAGGCAATGACTACCCTGAGCTGGATTCGCGGCGTGAATGGCACCCTGGGGCGTCTGGCCCCCGAGCATGTGGCCGGCAAGATGCGCCGGGCCTTCATGACCCCGCGCAACCTGCCGCCAAGGCAGTGGGAGTTGCCATTGCTGGCGAGCGCCGAGCGCATCACCCTGCGCTTCGGGCTGTCGGCATTGCGTTGGGGGCAAGGCCCGACCGTGTTGTTGATGCACGGCTGGGAAGGGCGTGCGACCCAGTTTGCCGCGTTGATCGAAACCCTGGTAAAGGCCGGGCATACCGTGGTCTCTCTGGAGGGGCCGGCCCATGGCTGTTCGCCTGGGCAGCAAGCGCACGTGGTGTTGTTTGCCCGTGCGCTGCTGGAGGCTGCCGCCGAACTGCCGCCGTTGCGTGCCGTGATAGGCCATTCCATGGGCGGTGCCAGTGTCTTGCTGGCACTGCAGATGGGGCTTCGGGCCGAGGCTGCGGTGAGTATTGCAGCGCCGGCCCAGCTGCTTGGTGTGCTGCGCGGCTTCGCCCGCCACCTTGGCCTGCCGGCGCGAGCCAGGGCCGCGTTCATCCGCAAGGTCGAACAGGACGTCGGCATGCAGATCAACCGCCTGGATGTCAGTGGTTACCAGTTGGAGCTGCCAGGGCTGGTCGTGCATGCCGCCGATGATGCCTTGGTGCCCGCCGGTGAGGCCGAGATCATCCACAAGGCCTGGTTCGACAGCCGCCTGCTGCGGCTGGAGGAGGGTGGCCACCAGCGCGTGCTCGCCAACCCGCGCGTGAGCGAGGCGGTGCTCGAATTACTGGCGCGTGTCAGTGCGCCCGCCCGGCAAAGCGCTTGAACATCCGATACACTCTGCCCGTTCACTGACATTGGGAGCGGGCATGAGTTGGGACCTGGCAACGCCATTCATCATCGACCTGCGCGTCGGCAGCGAGGACATCGACGGCCTCGGGCACGCCAATAACGCGGTCTACGTCACGTGGCTGGAGCGTTGCGCCTGGCGCCACTCCCAGCGCCTGGGGCTGGACCTGGCCGAATACCGGCGCCTGGACCGGGCCATGGCGGTGGTGCGCCATGAAATCGACTACCTCGCTGCAGCCTACGAAGATGACGAGTTGCAACTGGCAACCTGGATCATCGATTGGGATCAGCGCCTGCGCATGTCCCGGCGCTTCCAGCTCAAGCGCCCGCGTGACGGTGTGACGCTGCTGCGCGCGCAGACCACCTTTGCCTGCATCGAGTTGTCCAGTGGCAAACCCAGGCGCATGCCGACGGAGTTCATCGACGGGTACGGTCCTGCGCTGATCGGCGCCTGAATACCCGGCATTTTTTGGTAGACTGCCGGCTTTTCCCGCCGAGACCTCGAAATGCAAATTGCCCTGGCCCCTATGGAGGGGCTGGTCGACAACATCCTGCGCGACGTTCTGACCCGAGTGGGCGGCATCGATTGGTGCGTCACCGAGTTCATCCGCGTGTGCGACCGCCTGTTGCCTGCTTCTTCCTTCGACAAGCTCGCACCTGAACTGCGTCAGGGCGCGCGCACGGCTGCCGGTGTACCCATGCGTGTGCAGTTGCTGGGCTCGGACCCCGTCTGCCTGGCCGAAAACGCTGCGCTGGCCTGTGAGCTGGGGGCGCCGGTGATTGACCTTAATTTCGGTTGCCCGGCCAAGACCGTGAACAAGTCACGCGGCGGCGCAGTGCTGCTCAAGGAACCCGAACTGCTGCACGCCATCGTGCGTGAAGTGCGGCGCGCAGTGCCGGCGCACATCCCGGTCACCTCCAAGATGCGCCTTGGCTTCGATACCCCGGACGGTGCGCTCGATTGTGCGACCGCGCTGGCTGAGGGCGGCTCGGCGCACCTGGTGGTACATGCACGCACCAAAGTCGAGGGCTATAAGCCGCCAGCGCACTGGGAGTGGGTGGCGCGGGTGCAGGATGTGGTGAAGGTGCCGGTGTTCGCCAACGGTGAGATCTGGACCGTGGACGACTGGCGGCGTTGCCGCGAGGTGAGCGGCGCCGAGGACATCATGCTCGGGCGGGGGCTGGTGTCGCGGCCGGACCTGGCCTTGCAGATTGCGGCTGCGCGGGACGGGCGTGAGTACCAGCCGATGAGTTGGGAGGCGTTGTTGCCTTTGCTGCGCGAGTTCTGGCGCCAGGCCCAGGCCAAGCTGTCGCCGCGCTACGCACCGGGGCGGATGAAGCAGTGGTTGGCGATGCTGACGCGTAGCTACCCCGAGGCGGTGCTGCTGTTTGCCGAGCTGCGCAGGGAAGATGATTGCCAGCGGATCAGCCGGTTACTGGGCGTTGAAGTGCAGGCATTCGAGGAATGTGTCGCGTGATCAGTTCTGCCTGGGGCCGGTAAAGCCACCGCAAAATTTTTTGTTTTTGCCCCTTGAAAGCCATCTCCTGAGCCCTATTTATTCAGTACGCGATGCCGAAGCCGGGTCGCGTAGTGACTTTACTTGCTGAATCTCAGGAGTTTATGACCATGACTACCGCTTTCTCTCTTGCACCTCTGTTCCGCCATTCCGTTGGCTTCGACCGTTTCAACGACCTGTTCGAGTCTGCGGCACGTAACGAGGCGGGTAGCAGCTACCCTCCCTACAACGTTGAAAAGCATGGCGATGACCACTATCGCATCGTCGTTGCCGCAGCCGGTTTCCAGGAGCAGGACCTCGACCTTCAGGTCGAGAAAGGCGTCCTGACCGTGATCGGCGGCAAACGCGAAAACGGCGCCGCAGAAGTGACCTACCTGCACCAGGGCATCGCCCAGCGCGCGTTCAAGCTGTCGTTCCGCCTGGCGGACCATATCGAGGTCAAATCGGCAGGCCTCGCCAATGGGCTGCTCAGCATTGACTTGCTGCGCATTGTGCCGGAAGAAGCCAAGGCCAAGCGCATCCCGATCAATGGTGACAAACCAGCACTCAACTGAGGCTGGCGGCGTTATCAGGGCTGCTACGCAGCCCATCGCCGGCAAGCCGGCTCCTACCCTGTGGGAGCCGGCTTTCCTGCATTGGGCCGCCTGGCGGCCCCAAATCCTTTTTTCCTTGCTCAGAAATCGGCGGGGGCCTCCAGCAGCATCTGCCGGAACTCCGGTAGCGGCAGCGGCCGGCTGTGCAGGTAACCCTGGTACAGGTGGCACCCCAGCCGCTCCAGAAATTCCAGTTGCTCTGTCAGCTCCACGCCTTCGGCGATCACCGCCAGGTCAAGGCTGCGCGCCATGGCGACGATGGCGCGGACAATCTCGGCGTCGTTGGAGTCTTGCGGGGCGTCGCGCACGAAGGTCTGGTCGATCTTCAGCGCGTCCACCGGCAAGCGCTTGAGGTAGGTCAGCGAGGAATAGCCCGTACCGAAATCATCCATGGCGAAGCTCACCCCATAGCGTTTGAGCTCGCGCATCTTGCTGATGGTGTCTTCCAGGTTCTGGATCACGATGCCCTCGGTGATTTCCAGCTTGAGCATGTGCCGTGGCAAGCGATAGTCGTCCAGGCTGCGCAGCACCCGTTGGACGAAGTCGTTCTGGCGGAACTGCCGGGGGCTGATGTTCACGCACAGGCTGAAATCATCGGCATCGATCAACCCGTCTGCGAGCATGCGCGAACAAGCGTCGCAGGCTTCGTCGAGTATCCAGCTGCCAACTTCCAGGATCAGGCCGCTTTCCTCCAGCACCTGGATGAACTGAGCCGGCGGTTGCTGGCCCAATTGCGGGTGATGCCAGCGCAACAGTACCTCGGCCCCGACAATGCGGTTGTCGCGGGCATCCACCTGGGGCTGAAAGTGCAAGGCCAGCTCGCCCCGTGCCAGGGCCAGGCGCAGGTCGCTTTCCATGCGCAAGCGCTCGCTGGCGGCCTTCTGCATGGTGGTATGGAACAGCTGGGTGGTGTTGCGCCCTGAGTCCTTGGCGCGGTACAGGGCGATGTCGGCGCGTTTGAGCAGGTCGGCGGGGGTGGTGCCGTGGTCGGGGATCAGTGCCACGCCAATGCTTGGGGTTACCTGCAGACGCTGGCCGTCCAGCGACATGGGTTCGGCCAGCAGTTCGCGCAGGGTATCGGCCAGCTCCCGAACCTTGTTCTCCACCGCTTCGCGGCTGCCTTCCAGGCCACTGAGCAGTACCACGAATTCATCACCACCCAGGCGTGCCACCGTGTCTTCCAGGCGCACACTGGCTTCCAGGCGGGCGGTGATGATCTTCAGCACCGTGTCGCCCACCGGGTGGCCGAGGGAGTCGTTGATGTGCTTGAAATGGTCGAGGTCGAGGAACAGCAGGGCGCCGCGCAGGTTGTGCCGGCGCAGCAGGGCGATCTGTTGGCTCAGGCGGTCCATCAGCAAGGCGCGGTTGGGCAGGTTGGTCAGCGGGTCGTGGTAGGCCAGGTGGCGGATCTGTGCCTGGGCATTCTTCAACTGGCTGACATCGCGCGCGGTGAGTAACAGGCAATCGGCCTCGTTGAGGCTGATCGGCTCAACCGATACTTCCACAGTGAGAATGTCGCCACGCTTGTTGCGCCCGAGCATCTCCCGGTGGTGTACCCGGCCACGCTCCTTCAGCTCCACCAGCAACGCGTTGCGCTGCTTGTCGTCGGCCCAGATACCCAGCTCGTAGACGCTGCGGCCGATCACTTCGGCGGTGCTGTAGCCGGTCAGCCGGCAGAAGCCATCGTTGACTTCCACATAGCGACCGCTGTGGCGCTCGGTGATGGTGATGGCGTCCGGGCTGGAGTGAAATGCCTTGGCGAACTTCTCTTCACTGGACTTGAGCGCCGCTTCGGCCCGTTGCTGCTGGGTTATATCGCGCAGGGTCGTGACGCTGCAGGGCTGGTTGTCGACGCTGACCAGCCGGCTGGAAATCACACAGGTCAGTGGTGAGCCGTTGCGGTGGTTGACCACCACGGCGACATTGCTCAGGGCCTGTTCGCGGATAACCCGTTCGATGCGGTGGGCGCGTTCGATCGACTCGGCCCACAGGCCGATCTGTTCGGCGGTGCGGCCGATCACCTGTTCGGCGCTCCAGCCGAAGGTTTGGGTGAAGGCCGGGTTGATCTCGATGAACTGGCCAGTGTCCTGGCGGGTTACGCAGATCGGGTCGGGGCTGACCTGGAAAAGGCTGGCGAACTTCTCTTCCGAGGCGCTAAGGCGCAGTTCGCGCTCGACCTGCTCGGTGATGTCCAGAAGGGTGCCAGCCATGCGCAACGGGTTGCCGTGCTCGTCGCGGTACAGGCGAGCGCGGCTTTCGATGTAGCGTGAAGCGCCGTTTTCCAGTTGCACCCGGTAGGTTATCTGGTAGTTGCCTTCTGGGCCTTCGCGCAGGCTGCGGTAAGCCTGGCGCATGCCATCGCGTTCGTCCTGGGGCACGCCTTCGAAAAATGCGTCGAACGATTCGTGAAAGGGTATCGGGTCCAGCCCGTGCAATTGTGCGGCACGGGCCGAGCCATAGAGCATGCCGCTGGGTATGTGCCAGTCCCAGGTGCCCAGTTGCGCCGAGTCCAGGGCCAGGTCAAGGCGTTCCTGGCTATCCTTGAGCGCTTGCTCGGCGCGTTTGCGCTCGGACGTGTCGACGAAGGTGCTGAGCAGGAACGTCACCCCTTCCAGTTCGATGCCCTGGGCGCACAGGATGCCATCGTGGATCTTGCCGCTGCTGGCGCGCAACTGCACTTCCAAGATGGCCGGGCCGCCGCTGGCACGGGTCGCATCCAGTACCAGGTGGCGCTGCTCCGGGGTTGCCCAGAGGCCCAGCTCCAGGGTGCTCTTGCCGATCACTTGGTCACCCGGCCAGCCGAACATGTCTTCGAAATGCTGGTTGACTTCAAAAATCATGCCGTCGTGGTGGCGGGTGAGCAGAATTGCGTTGGGGCTCAGGTGGAACAGGGTGGCAAAGCGTTTCTCCGAGTTGATCAGGGCGGTTTCCCGCTCGCGCTGGCGGGTTATCTCGCGGATTACCCCGATCATCTGAGGCCGGCCCTGGCGATCATGGGTCAGGCTGCCGTTGATTTCCAGCCAGTGCAGGCTGCCATCCGGCCAGCGGATGCGATGGCGCATGGCTTTCTCGGCCGGTTCACCGTTGACCACTGCCTGGAACAGTTGGCGTGTGCGGGCGCGATCTTCTTCCGGCAACAGGTCCAGGTAGTCGATGTCGTTGGGCAAGGGGCGCTGCGGATCGAAACCGAACAGTGCCTGGGTGCCGCGCGACCAGCTGACCCGGCCACTGTCGATGTCCCACAGCCAGGCGCCCAGGCGGGCACCATTGAGCGCAGCCAGTAATTGCGGAGCGTTCTGCCAGGCCAGTTCCGACTCCTGGGGGTCGGCCGCAGGGATGCGCGGCAGGCGCGGAAAGCGGTTTGCTGATTTGGGCATGGATACCAGACCTTTGGCGTTTGACGCGTCCCTGGTTGGAAGTGCAGGGCTGACGACCGGTCAGGCGGCCCCTGCGTGACTGTCGAGCAGGGCCATGAAGGCCCGGGCGGCGTTCGATAGCGTTCGCTCGGTATGCAGTATGTAGCCTAGCTGGCGTGACAGCTGTATGCCGGGCAAAGCGATGGGTGCAACCTGCTCGTCGAGCATGGTGCGCGGCAGCACGCTCCAGGCCAGGCCGATCGAGACCATCATCTTGATGGTTTCCAGGTAGTTGGTGCTCATGGCGATGTTCGGGGCCAGGCCCTGGCTTTCGAACAGGCGCTGGACGATGTGGTGGGTGAAGGTGTTGCCGCCGGGGAATACCGCCGGATGGCGGGCAACGTCAGCCAGGCTGACCTGGGTATTGCTGGCCAGCGGGTGCTCGGGGGCGGCGACGAAGTCCAGTGCGTCGTCCCAGACGGGGATGGCCTTGATCAGGTGATGGGGCTCTGGCGCCAGGGTGATGACCGCTATCTCGGCGCGCCCGTGCAGAACCTCGTCATAGGCCGCTTCTGAATCGAGGAACTGGATATCCAGCGCAACGGCCGGGTGCTGGCGGGTGAATGCCCGCAGCAGCGGGGGCAGGCGGTGCAGGCCAATGTGATGGCTGGTGGCGAGGGTCAGGCGACCACTCACCTGCCCGGTCAGGTTGGTCAGCGCACGTCGGGTATCATCGAGGACGTTGAGGATCTGATAGGCGCGTGGCAGCAGGGCGCGGCCGGCTTCGGTCAAGGTCACCTCGCGGCCCAGGCGATCGAACAGGCGTACGTCCAGCTGTTGCTCCAGCCCGGCAATGCGCTTGCTGATGGCCGGTTGAGTCAGGTGCAGGCGTTCGCCGGCCCCGGAGAAGCTGCCGGTCTCGGCAATGGCAATGAAGGCGCTGAGGTTGGCCAGGTCCATTGTTCGAATTCCTGATGGTTATGCAAAGCATGAAAATTATGAATTTGAGTTATTCAATCTATCGCCATAGCATCGTCCGTACAAGCCAAGGGGTCTTTGGCATAGAAAGACGCTGATGAGGAACAGTCTGATGGCTGGCAAAACGCTCTACGACAAACTCTGGGAAGCCCATGAGGTCAAGCGCCGTGATGACGGCTCGTCCTTGATCTACATCGACCGCCATATCATTCACGAAGTGACCTCGCCCCAGGCCTTTGAAGGCCTGCGCCTGGCCAACCGCAAGCCGTGGCGCATCGATGCCAACATCGCCACCCCGGACCACAACGTGCCGACCACCCCGGAACGCAAGGGCGGGATCGAGGCCATCGTCGACCAGGTGTCGCGCCTGCAGGTGCAGACCCTCGATGAGAACTGTGACGAATACGGCATCGTCGAATTCAAGATGAATGACGTGCGCCAGGGCATCGTCCATGTCATCAGCCCCGAGCAGGGCGCCACCTTGCCCGGCATGACCGTGGTCTGTGGCGACTCGCACACTTCCACCCACGGCGCTTTCGGGGCCTTGGCCCATGGTATCGGCACCTCCGAGGTCGAGCATGTGCTCGCCACCCAGTGCCTGGTCGCCAAAAAGATGAAGAACATGCTGGTGCGCGTCGAGGGCACATTGCCTGCCGGCGTGACGGCCAAGGACATCGTGCTTGCCGTGATCGGCAAGATCGGTACCGCCGGTGGCAACGGCCACGCCATGGAATTTGCTGGCAGCGCCATCCGCGCCCTGTCCATGGAAGGCCGCATGACCATCTGCAACATGTCGATCGAGGCCGGTGCACGGGTTGGCCTGGTTGCGACCGATGCCACCACCATTGCCTACGTCGAAGGCCGCCCTTATGCGCCCAAAGGCGAGCAGTGGGAGCGTGCGGTCGAGGCGTGGAAAGACCTGGTATCCGATGACGATGCGGTATTCGACACCGTGGTCGAGCTCGATGCAGCGCAAATCAAGCCGCAGGTCAGCTGGGGCACGTCGCCCGAGATGGTCCTGGCCGTCGACCAGCGTGTGCCGGACCCTGCCGCCGAAGCCGATCTGGTCAAGCGTGGCTCGATCGAGCGCGCCCTCAAGTACATGGGCCTGAGCGCCAACCAGGCGATCACCGATATCCAACTGGACCGCGTGTTCATTGGCTCCTGCACCAACTCGCGGATCGAAGACCTGCGCGCTGCAGCCGAAATCGCCAAAGGTCGCAAGGTGGCTGCCACCGTCAAGCAGGCCATCGTCGTGCCGGGTTCGGGCCTGGTCAAGGCCCAGGCCGAGCGTGAAGGCCTGGACAAGATCTTCCTCGAGGCTGGTTTCGAATGGCGTGAGCCAGGCTGCTCGATGTGCCTGGCGATGAACCCGGACCGCCTGGAAAGCGGCGAGCATTGCGCGTCCACGTCCAACCGCAACTTCGAAGGCCGTCAGGGCGCCGGTGGCCGTACCCACCTGGTCAGCCCGGCCATGGCTGCCGCTGCGGCGGTGACTGGTCACTTCATCGATGTTCGCGAGTTGATCCAAGGGAGCGCAGCATGAAAGCCTTTACCCAGCACACCGGCCTCGTCGCGCCGTTGGACCGTGCCAACGTCGACACCGATCAGATCATTCCCAAGCAGTTCCTCAAGTCGATCAAGCGTACCGGCTTCGGCCCCAACCTGTTCGACGAGTGGCGTTACCTGGACGTCGGCCAGCCTTACCAGGACAACAGCAAGCGCCCGCTGAACAAAGAGTTCGTGCTCAACCACGAGCGCTACCAGGGTGCCAGTGTGTTGCTGGCGCGGGAGAACTTCGGCTGTGGTTCGAGCCGTGAGCACGCCCCTTGGGCGCTGGACGAATACGGCTTCCGCAGCGTGATCGCGCCGAGCTTCGCCGACATCTTCTTCAACAACAGCTTCAAGAACGGCTTGTTGCCGATCATTCTGAGCGATGAGGAAGTCGACGAGCTGTTCAAGCAGGTCGAAGCCAACCCTGGCTACCAGTTGACCATCGACTTGCAGGCACAGGCGGTGACCCGTCCGGACGGCAAGGTGCTGCACTTTGAGATCGACGCGTTCCGCAAGCACTGCCTGCTCAATGGCCTGGACGATATCGGCCTGACCTTGCAGGACGGCGAGGCGATCAAGGCGTTTGAAGGCAAACACCGCACCGCACAGCCTTGGCTGTTCCGTGATGCCTGAATGATGTAATCGGGTTTGCTGGCCTCATCGCCGGCAAGCCGGCTCCCACATCGACCCCGCACTGTGCAGTCGCTGTGGGAGCCGGCTTGCCGGCGATAGCGGCCGTAGAGACAACCCAAAATCAAAAGGAATGCGCCCATGACCAGCACCACCCACACCGATGTGGTCCAACGCCAGTTCGGCGAACAGGCCAGTGCCTACCTCAGCAGCGCCGTGCACGCCCAGGGCAGTGAGTTCGCCCTGCTGCAAGCCGAGCTGGCGGGGCAGGGTGCGGCTCGCGTGCTGGACCTGGGCTGTGGTGCCGGTCATGTCAGCTTCCACGTAGCGCCTCTGGTGGCAGAGGTGGTCGCCTACGACCTGTCGCAGTCGATGCTTGACGTGGTTGCCAGCGCCGCCGCCGAGCGCGGCCTGGGCAATATCACCACCGAGCGTGGTGCCGCTGAACGCCTGCCGTTCGCCGATGCCTCGTTCGATTACGTCTTCAGCCGCTATTCAGCGCACCACTGGAGCGACCTGGGTGTGGCTTTGCGCGAAGTGCGGCGGGTGTTGAAGCCGGGCGGGGTGGCAGCCTTCATTGACGTGATGTCGCCGGGCAGCCCGTTGCTCGATACCTATCTGCAAACGGTTGAAGTGCTGCGCGACACCAGCCACGTACGCGATTATTCTGCCGCCCAGTGGCAGCGCCAGGTCAGCGAAGCTGGCCTGCATGCCCGCAGCCACACCCGCCAGCGCCTGCGCCTGGAGTGGGCCTCGTGGGTCGAGCGCATGCGCACGCCCGAGCCGCTGCGCGTGGCCATACGCCAGTTGCAGCAAGCCATGGGCGAGGAAGTGCGGCAGTATTACCAGATTGAGGCAGACGGCTCGTTCAGCACCGACGTGATCGTGTTGTGGGCAGAGCGCTGAGTTTTTTACGGTGCGGCCGGGCTGGCCGCACCGCTTGAATGGATAGAGGAAAGCATGAGCAAGCAGATTCTGATTCTCCCAGGTGATGGCATTGGTCCGGAAATCATGGCCGAGGCGGTCAAGGTGCTGGCGCTGGCCAACGACAAGTTCCAGCTCGGCTTGAGCCTCGAGCACGACGTGATCGGCGGTGCTGCCATCGACAAGCACGGCGTGCCGCTGGCCGACGAGACCCTGGAGCGTGCGCGCCAGGCCGATGCCGTTCTGTTGGGCGCTGTGGGCGGGCCGAAGTGGGACAAGATCGAGCGGGACATCCGCCCTGAGCGCGGCCTGCTGAAAATCCGCTCGCAGCTGGGCCTGTTCGCCAACCTGCGCCCGGCCATCCTCTACCCGCAACTGGCCGATGCCTCGTCGCTCAAGCCGGAAATCGTCTCGGGCCTGGACATCCTCATCGTCCGTGAGCTGACCGGCGGCATCTACTTCGGTGCCCCGCGTGGCCAGCGTGAACTCGAAGGCGGCGAGCGTCAGGCCTACGACACCCTCCCGTACAGCGAGAGCGAAGTGCGCCGTATCGCCCGCGTCGGCTTCGACATGGCCCGCGTGCGTGGCAAGAAGCTGTGCTCGGTGGACAAGGCCAACGTCCTGGCCTCCAGCCAACTGTGGCGTGAAGTGGTCGAGGACGTGGCCAAGGACTACCCGGACGTAGAACTGAGCCACATGTATGTCGACAACGCCGCCATGCAACTGGTGCGCGCGCCCAAGCAGTTCGACGTGATGGTGACCGACAACATGTTCGGTGACATCCTGTCGGATGAAGCTTCCATGCTGACCGGTTCGATCGGCATGCTGCCTTCGGCGTCGCTCGATGCCAACAACAAGGGCATGTACGAGCCTTGCCACGGCTCGGCGCCGGACATCGCCGGCCAAGGCATTGCCAACCCGCTGGCGACCATTCTGTCGGTGTCGATGATGCTGCGTTACAGCTTCAACCAGCAGGCCGCAGCCGAGGCCATCGAGCAGGCGGTAAGCCAGGTCCTGGACCAGGGCCTGCGTACCGGTGACATCTGGTCGGCCGGTTGCAGCAAGGTAGGTACGCAGGAAATGGGCGACGCAGTAGTCGCAGCGCTGCGGAATCTGTAATCTCTCTGGCCCGCCACCGTTTTTGGTCGGTGGCGGCCCACTTTTAGCAAAGGTGTAGTTGCGATGAAACGTGTAGGTCTGATCGGTTGGCGCGGCATGGTCGGTTCCGTGCTCATGCAGCGGATGCTGGAGGAGCAGGATTTCGACCTTATCGAGCCGGTGTTCTTCACTACCTCCAATGTCGGTGGCCAGGGCCCGAACGTGGGCAAGGATATTGCTCCGCTCAAGGACGCTTATTCGATTGAAGAACTCAAGACCCTCGACGTGATCCTGACCTGTCAGGGCGGCGACTACACCAACGAGGTCTTCCCCAAGCTGCGTGAAGCCGGCTGGCAGGGGTACTGGATCGATGCTGCCTCGTCGCTGCGCATGCAGGACGATGCGGTGATCGTGCTCGACCCGGTCAACCGCAAGGTGATCGACCAGCAGCTCGATGCCGGCACCAAGAACTACATCGGCGGCAACTGCACTGTCAGCCTGATGCTGATGGGCCTTGGCGGCCTGTTCGAAGCGGGCCTGGTCGAGTGGATGAGCGCCATGACCTACCAGGCGGCGTCCGGTGCCGGTGCGCAGAACATGCGTGAGCTGATCAAGCAGATGGGTGCTACCCACGCGGCAGTTGCCGATGACCTGGCCAACCCGGCCAGCGCCATCCTCGACATCGACCGCAAGGTGGCCGAGGCCATGCGCAGCGAGGCCTACCCGGCCGAGAACTTCGGCGTGCCCCTGGCGGGCAGCCTGATCCCATGGATCGACAAGGAGCTGCCGAACGGCCAGAGCCGTGAAGAGTGGAAGGCCCAGGCCGAAACCAACAAGATCCTCGGCCGCTTCAAGAGCCCGATCCCGGTCGATGGCATCTGCGTGCGCATCGGCGCCATGCGTTGCCACAGCCAGGCACTGACCATCAAGCTGAACAAG
The DNA here is from genome assembly GCF_015751845.1 of Pseudomonas sp. M2. Taxonomy (NCBI): domain Bacteria; kingdom Pseudomonadati; phylum Pseudomonadota; class Gammaproteobacteria; order Pseudomonadales; family Pseudomonadaceae; genus Pseudomonas; species Pseudomonas sp. M2. The sequence goes on along the minus strand of NZ_JADOUD010000001.1, from coordinate 786,361 downwards.
GACGTGCCGCTGGCCGATATCGAAGGCATGATCAGCCAGCACAACCCGTGGGTGAAGCTGGTGCCGAACCAGCGCGAGATCAGCATGCAGGAGCTGACCCCGACCAACGTCACCGGTACCCTGAACATTCCGGTGGGCCGTTTGCGCAAGCTGAACATGGGCTCGCAATATCTGGGCGCGTTCACCGTCGGCGATCAGCTGCTGTGGGGTGCTGCCGAGCCGCTGCGCCGCATGCTGCGGATTCTGCTGGAGCGTTGATCGTTCTGGGTTGAACAGAAAACCCGCGCTGGCGACAGCGCGGGTTTTTTTATGTGCGCGCCCCACAGGGCCAGCACAGACAAAACGGTACAATCCGAGTAAAGTGCCGCCCCCGCCGTTACAGCAAAAAGGATCCTCTCCATGACCCAACCCCTGGACATCGCCGTCGTCGGCGCCACCGGTAGTGTCGGTGAAACCTTGGTACAGATTCTCGAAGAACTGCACTTCCCGGTCGGCACGCTGCACCTGCTGGCCAGCATGGAGTCGGCGGGCAGCAGCGTGATGTTCGCCGGCAAGAAGGTCAAAGTGCGTGAAGTCGACAGTTTCGATTTCACCCAGGTCAAACTGGCCTTCTTCGCCGCCAGCCCGGCCGTCAGTCGTAGCTTTGCCAGCAAGGCCCGTGAGGCCGGCTGCACGGTCATTGACCTGTCTGGCGGCCTGGATGACGCCCTGGCGGTCGTGCCTGAGGCCAATGCCGAGCGCATCGCCGGCCTGGCGCTGCCGGCGTGCATCGCCAGCCCCAGTGCCGCAGCCGTGGCCTTGGCCGTCGCGCTGGCGCCACTGAAGGGGCTGTTGGAGATCGAGCGCGTGCAGGTCATGGCCGCGCTCGCGGTGTCTGCCCAGGGCCGGGAGGCTGTCAACGAACTGGCCCGGCAGACCGCCGAGCTGCTCAACGCGCGCCCGCTGGAGCCGCGTTTCTTCGATCGCCAGGTGGCGTTCAACCTGCTGGCCCAGGTCGGTGCGGCAGACGAGCAGGGCCACACCGCGCTCGAGCGCCGCCTGGTTGATGAGCTGCCGGTGCTGTTGGGCCAGCCGGAACTGAAGATTTCCGTGACCTGCGTTCAAGTCCCGGTGTTTTTTGGCGATAGCTTCAGTGTGGCGGTACAGAGCCGTAATCCGGTGGATCTTGTTGCGGTCAATGCCGCGCTGGAGGGTGCCGACAGTGTCGAGTTGGTCGAGCGGGATGATTATCCGACCCCGGTAGGGGACGCAGTAGGGCAAGACGTGGTCTATGTTGGTCGTGTACGCCATGGTGTTGACGAAGACCAGCAGCTCAACCTGTGGCTGACCACCGACAACCTGCGCAAGGGCGCTGCGCTAAACGCCGTGCAGGTGGCGCAATTGTTGATTAAACACATAGCGTAAAAGATACTGGCGAGCACTTTTGTCCCGCACCGCTTGCGGTTTCGGGACGATTCATACAAGGGATGAGGTCATGCTTCGAATTCGCAAACTGGTTCTGGCCATGGCGGCAGCGTCGGCGCTGTCATCTGGCATGGCGAATGCCCTGGGGTTGGGTGAACTGACGCTCAAATCGGCGCAGAACCAGCCGCTGGACGCCGAGATCGAATTGCTCGATGTGCGCGACCTCACCGCTGCCGAAGTGGCGCCAAGCCTGGCGCCGCCGGAAGAGTTCAGCAAGGCCGGGGTGGAGTATCCGGGCTACCTCGAGGACCTGACCTTTACCCCGGTGATCAACCCCAATGGCAAGAGCGTACTGCGGGTAACCTCCAGCCAGCCGCTGCCGGGTTCGGTGGTAAAGTTTCTGGTCCAGGTGATGTGGCCCCAGGGCCGCCTGCTGCGTGACTACAGTGTGCTGCTCGACCAGGCCAAGGCTCAGGGCGAGCAGCCTGCTGCGGCCAATGTCACCCCGGCAACCAGCAGCGCCGGCAGCTATACCACCAAACGACGCGATACTCTTTGGCAGATTGCTGCGCGCAATACCCAAAGTGGTGGCTCGGTGCAGCAGACAATGATCGCCATTCAGGCGCTGAACCCGGATGCCTTTATCGGCAACAATATCAACCAGTTGAAGGTTGGCCAGGTGTTGCGCCTGCCCGATCAGCAGCAGGTCCAGAGCATCCCGCAGGTCGAGGCGAATCGCGAAGTGGCCGAACAGTACGCCGCCTGGCGTGAGGGCCGGCGCCTAGGCCCCCGCGCCCGGCAGCTGGACGCCACCCGTCGCGGTGCCGCCGATGCCGCGCCCGAGCGTATAGCCCAGGGCGACAACCTGCGCCTGGTCAGCCCAGGCAACCAGCCTGGCGCTGGCGATGCCAAGGCGCTCAACGACAAGCTGGCCGTGGCCCAGGAGAGCCTGGACACCAGCCGTCGTGACAATGAAGAACTCAAGAGCCGGATGAGCGACCTGCAGAGCCAGCTGGACAAGCTGCAGCGCCTGATTCAGCTCAAGAACGACCAGCTGGCACGCCTGGAGGCACAGGGTGCTGCCGGGGAGCCGGCATCGGCCGCCGCCTTGCCTGGTGAATCGGCCCCGGCGCAGCCTGCAGGCAACGCCCAGGTACCGCCCGCCGAGCCCGTCGTGGCACCGGCGCCGGCTGCCGTCGACACCGCGCCTGGCTCTGCCCCGGCTGGCGAGGATGCCCCAGCCGCCCAGCAGCCGGGCGCGCTGGATGAGATGCTGGGGAATCCGTTGGTGCTGGGCCTGATCGCAGGTTCCGCATTCCTCGTGCTGCTGTTGCTGCTGTTGCTGCTGGCGCGCCGACGCAAAGCCCAGCAGGAGGCCGAAAAGCACCTGCGTATGGCGCGGGCACTGGCCGAGGAGGGCGAGCGTAACCCCGACCTCGACCTGCCTTCGAGCAGCTTCGATGAGCTGGAAGTGTCGGCGCCTGGCGTAACCCTGTCGCCGGCGGTGGTAGCGGCTTCGGCTGCTGCAGCCGTTGCGGCGGAAAAACCCGTAGCCCCAGCCCCCGTTGCCGCGCCATCACCGGCACAGGACCCGAATGCCGAGCTGTTGGCTGAGGTCGAGCAGAGCCTGGCCAGCGGCCGTCTGAACCATGCGGCCGACCTGTTGGAGACGGCCGTCGCTGCGCAACCGGAGCATGATGGCCTGCGGTTGAAGCTGATGGAGGTTTATGCGCGCCAGGGTGACCACAGCGCATTCGTGGAGCAGGAGCGCAAGCTGCCGGGCAGCGAAGAAAATATCGCGCAGGTCAGTCAGCTCAAGGAGCATTACCCGGCCATGCTCGGCATCGCCGCAGCGGGGCTGGGGGCTGCGGCGCTGGCTGCCGAGCTGGATGAGCAGTATGTGCAGGATCTGTTGCAGGATGAGCCGCAGCCGCCTGCAGAGGTCGATGCCGAGCCTGAACCTGAACCTGAGCCTGAACCTGAACCTGAACCGCAAGCCGAGGCCGATGCTCAAGCGCCTGCCCTTGATGACACTGGTCTGGACAGTGCCTTCGACCTTGACCTGGGTGACGATCTGCCCCTGAACGACCTTGAACCGCCGATGCTCGATGAAGCGGCGTTGACGGATCTGCAGGTAAATGACGAGCCGCTCGCCGCCGCTGATCCTGCCGTGCAGGAAGCAGATGCCGATGCCGACTTCGAAGCCTTGCTGGCGCAGGCTCAGGCCGAACCGCAGAGCGTCGATGATCTGGCGGACTTCGACCTGGACATGGGTGAGCCGAGCGTTGCCGAACCGGTCGAGGAAGAGCCGGTCGACGTTGTTGCCGAACTGGCCGCTTTCGATTCCATCCCTGAGTTCGACCCGATTTCCGAGCTGGAGCTGCCGGAAGACTTCGACCTGTCGCTGTCGCTGGATGACCAGTCACCGGCTGCCAAGAGCTTTGCTTCGGAGCTGAGCGACGTCAACGCCGAACTGGACAAGCTCTCGCAGAATCTCGAGTCGCCGTCGCTGGCGCCGCACTTCACCGCTGCCGATGCTGCCCAGGAGCCGGAACCTTTGGACGACCTGGACTTCGATTTCTTCTCCGGCAGCGACGAAGTGGCCACCAAGCTCGATCTGGCACGTGCCTATATCGACATGGGCGACCATCAGGGTGCGCGCGACATCCTCGATGAAGTGGTCAAGGATGGCGACGACACCCAACGTCAGGAAGCCGAAGACATGCTGTCCCGGCTGGTCTGAAGGCCTCACCTGCAGCGTAAAACCAACGGCAGCCCAACAAGGCTGCCGTTGTCGTTATAATCCCCGGCACTTCGTATTGCCCCACAGGTTTCACGCTCTTGGACATCATCGACACCGCTGCCACCGAATCGGCCGCCGAAGGCTTCACCCGCATTGCCCTGGGCGTGGAATACAAGGGTTCGCGCTACCGCGGCTGGCAACGCCAGGCCAGCGGTGTGCCCAGTGTCCAGCAGGCACTGGAGCAAGCCCTGTCGAAAGTGGCCAACGAGCCCATCACGGTGGTCTGCGCCGGGCGTACCGACGCCGGTGTGCATGGGTCTGGGCAGATCGTGCATTTCGATACCCGCGCCAATCGCGACGAACGCGCCTGGACCCTGGGCAGCAACTTCAACCTGCCCCATGACATCAGTGTGGTCTGGTCGCGGCCGATGCCTGCGGATTTCCATGCGCGCTTCAAGGCCACCGCCCGGCGCTACCGTTATGTCATCTACAACGATCCGATCCGCCCGGCACACTTGGCCGAGGAAGTGACCTGGAATCACCGGCCACTTGATGTAGAACGCATGGCTGATGCTGCGCAGTTCCTGCTGGGTACCCACGATTTCAGTGCCTTTCGCGCCAGCCAGTGCCAGGCCAAGTCGCCGATCAAGCATATCCATCACCTGCGGGTCACCCGTCACGGGCAGATGATCGTGCTGGATGTGCGGGCCACCGCTTTCCTGCACCATATGGTGCGCAACATTGCCGGCGTGCTGATGACCATTGGTGCAGGTGAGCGCCCTGCGGGCTGGGCCCGTGAAGTGCTGGAAGGGCGCAACCGGCGCGAAGGCGGTGTGACGGCCCATCCGTACGGCCTGTACCTGGTGCAGGTAGAGTACCCGGAGGAATTCCAGCTGCCACAGCGTTACATTGGCCCACACTTTCTGACCGGCTACGAGGCGTTGGCCGACTGACGGGCGAAAACGCTTTTGCTACCATCGGGCCTTTCAGTGTTTTCTCAGGGTTTGCAGTCCATGAGCAATGTTCGCAGCAAGATCTGCGGGATTACCCGCATAGAAGACGCGCTGGCCGCCGCCGAGGCGGGGGCCGATGCCATCGGCTTCGTTTTCTATGCCAAAAGCCCGCGCGCCGTCGACGTGCGCCAGGCGCAGGCGATCATGGCCGAGTTGCCACCCTTCGTGACTACGGTCGGCCTGTTCGTCAACGCCTCGCGCTGCGAACTCAACGAGATCCTCGAGGCTGTGCCGCTGGACCTGCTACAGTTCCACGGCGACGAAACCCCGGCTGACTGCGAAGGCTATCACCGCCCCTGGATCAAGGCGCTGCGAGTGCGCCCGGGTGACGACCTGGAGGCTGCCTGCCGGCACTATGCCGGTGCGCGTGGCATCCTGCTCGACACCTATGTTGCCGGCGTACCCGGTGGTACTGGCGAAGCGTTCGACTGGTCGCTGGTGCCTTCACGGCTGAGCAAGCCGATCATTCTCGCCGGAGGCTTGTCGGCCGGCAATGTCGGCCAGGCCATCGCCCAGGTACGGCCGTATGCGGTGGATGTCAGTGGTGGTGTGGAGCAGGCCAAGGGCATAAAGGACGCGGCGAAGATCGAAGCGTTCATGCGCGCGGTGAAACAGGCGTGATGCCAGATGTGACGGCTGGCTGCGCGCCATCGTCCATAGCTATCGCAGCCCTGCGGGGCGGCTGCCGGCATGCCGGTTGGCCAAAGAATACGTTGAAGACGGTGCGGTACGCAGGCAGCCCCTGTGGCCGGTTCGTCATCGTTTGACAGAAGAATTTGAGCTCAAAGGGCAGGGCATGGCCGGCCAGACTGGTCCCCGCCCGCCAATACTGGAGAAATAAAGCATGAGCAACTGGTTAGTCGACAAACTGATCCCTTCGATCATGCGTTCCGAGGTGAAGAAGAGCTCGGTGCCAGAAGGCCTGTGGCACAAGTGCCCAGCCTGTGAGGCCGTGCTGTATCGTCCGGAGCTGGAAAAGACCCTGGATGTCTGCCCCAAGTGCAACCACCACATGCGTATTGGCGCACGTCAGCGCATCGACATCTTCCTCGATGCTGAAGGCCGCGCCGAGCTGGGTGCCGAGCTGGAGCCGGTCGACCGCCTGAAATTCCGCGATGGCAAAAAGTACAAGGACCGCCTGGTCGGTGCCCAGAAGCAGACCGGCGAGAAGGACGCCCTGATCTCCATGAGCGGTACCCTGATGGGCATGCCGATCGTGGTCAGTGCCTTCGAATTTTCCTTTATGGGTGGTTCCATGGGCGCCGTCGTCGGTGAGCGTTTTGTCCGCGCCGCCAACCATGCCCTGGAAAACCGCTGCCCGATGATCTGCTTCTCGGCCTCCGGTGGTGCGCGCATGCAGGAAGCGCTGATCTCGCTGATGCAGATGGCCAAGACCTCGGCCGTGCTGGCCCGCCTGCGCGAAGAGGGTATTCCGTTCATCTCCGTATTGACCGATCCGGTCTACGGCGGTGTTTCCGCCAGTCTGGCGATGCTCGGCGATGTCATTGTCGGTGAGCCGAAGGCGCTGATCGGCTTTGCCGGCCCGCGCGTGATCGAGCAGACCGTGCGCGAAAAGCTGCCTGAGGGCTTCCAGCGCAGCGAGTTCCTGCTGGAGCACGGCGCCATCGACCTGATCATCTCGCGTGGCGAGCTGCGTCCACGCCTGGCGCGTCTGCTGGCGCAGATGACCGGCCAGGAAACTCCCGAGCAGGCACGCGAGGCCGCTGCGGTCGCCTGATGAAAGACAGAACCCTGGGCGAATGGCTCGCCTACCTCGAGCAGTTGCACCCCTCGGCCATCGACATGGGGCTGGAGCGTTCGCAAAAGGTGCTTGCACGATTGGCCCTGGGCAAGCTGGCGCCCCGCGTGGTGACCGTCACCGGCACCAACGGCAAAGGCTCGACCTGTGCCTTCGTGGCGTCGATGCTGCGTGCCCAGGGGCTCAAGGTTGGCGTGTACAGCTCGCCACACCTGTTGCGTTACAACGAACGGGTGCTGATCGATGGCCAGGAGGCCAGTGATGAGCGCCTGTGCGAAGCCTTTGCGGCCGTCGAGGCGGCGCGAGGCGAGATTTCCCTTACCTATTTCGAGATGGGCACCCTGGCGGCATTCTGGCTGTTCTACCAGTCCGGGCTGGATGCCGTGGTGCTTGAAGTAGGCCTGGGTGGTCGTCTGGATACCGTGAACGTCGTCGATGCCGACCTGGCCCTGGTGACCAGTATCGGCGTCGACCATGTCGATTACCTGGGCGATACCCGCGAGTTGGTAGCCTTCGAGAAGGCTGGCATCTTCCGCCCGGGCAAGCCGGCATTGTGCGGTGACCTGGATCCCCCTCGGCCATTGTTGGACAAGGCGCGTGAACTGGCGGCGCCGTTGTTCCTGCGGGGGCGTGACTTCGATCTGACCAGTGCCGATAGTACCTGGCACTGGCGCGGGACAGCAGCAGATGGCGCGGTGGTGGAGCTGTCAGGCCTGCCGCTGCTCGACCTGCCGATGGAGAACGCCACCCTGGCCCTGCAGGCTTATTTGCTGATGGGGCTGCCTTGGGATGCCGGGCAAATTCGTCAGGCGCTGCTCGATACCCGTATCACCGGGCGGCTGGACCGTCGCACGTTCAGTTGGCAAGGCAAGCGCGTGGAGCTGTTGCTGGATGTGGGGCATAACCCCCATGCAGCAGAATACCTGGCGCGTCGCCTGTCAGCGCGACCGCTCAAGGGCCGGCGCCTGGCAGTCTTCGGCCTGCTGGCGGACAAGGACCTGGCAGGCGTCCTGGCGCCGTTGCAGGGCCTGGTCGACGACTGGGCGGTGGCGCCTTTGCAGTCACCGCGCAGCCGTCCGGCCGCCGAACTCGTCGGCGCCTTGACGAACCTCGGCGCGTCGGTGAAGTCTTATTCCAGCGTCGGCGCCGCTCTTGATGGGCAATGCGCTCAGGCGACGGCGGATGACCAGATCCTGCTGTTCGGTTCGTTTTTCTGTGTTGCCGAGGCCCTGGAATGGCTGGGGCAGCAGGCCCTGGAGGGGTGAGTAGATGGCAGTGCTGGATAAAGGGATGAAACAGCGCATGGTGGGTGCGTTGGTGCTGGTGGCGCTGGCGGTGATTTTCTTGCCGATGCTGTTCACCCGCGAGGACGAAATGCGCCAGGTGCGCGTCGAGGCCCCGCAGGCTCCAGCGATGCCGAGCTTGCCTGAAGTCAAGGTAGAGCCGGTTGCAGTGCCCGAGCCGCAACCGCTGCCGCAAGAGCCGCAGCAGGCACCTGTGGTGGTCAATGAGTCCTCGGCCCCGGTGGCCACGCCGAGCCAGCCGATCACGCCTTCGCCGCAAACCCAGGCTCAAGTTCAGCCCAAGCCGCAGGCGCCTGCTCCGGCATCCAAGGCCCAGGTGCAGCCGGCCGCTACGCCTGCGCCAGCAGCAAGCGCTACCGCACCGTCGAAAATCGACGTCAACGGCTTGCCGGTGAGCTGGTCGATCCAGCTGGCCAGCCTGTCCAATCGCGCCGGAGCCGAGAACCTGCAGAAAACCCTGCGCAGCCAGGGTTACAATGCCTACATTCGTTCGGCCGGTGGCATGAATCGGGTGTATGTGGGTCCGCTGATCGAGCGTGCCGAGGCTGAGCGCCTGCGTGATGCAATCAATCGGCAGCAGAAGCTGAAGGGCTTTGTGATCCGTTTCCAGCCAGAACGCGGTTGATTTCAGGGGGCTGCCCTGCAGCCCATCTGCGGGCTGGCCAATCGGCCTGACATTCCGCTTACTCCCGGCCCTTTGCTCTGGTAAAATGCGCCGCCTCAAACGTCTGCAGGCAGCACCGTGGCATTTACCTGGGTTGATTGGGCGATCATCGCGATCATCGCCGTTTCCACACTGATCAGTCTCAAGCGCGGCTTCGTCAAGGAAGCCTTGTCCCTGCTCATCTGGATCATTGCCGGTGCAGTCGCCTGGATGTTCGGTGGGTCGCTCTCGGTGTATCTTGAAAGCTACATCCAGACCCCATCGATGCGCATCATCGCTGGCTGCGCCATTCTTTTCGTCGCCACCCTGCTGGTGGGCGCGATGGTCAATTTCCTGGTCGGTGAGCTGATCCGCGTGACCGGGCTGTCCGGTACCGATCGTTTTCTCGGCATGGCCTTCGGCGCGGCGCGCGGAGCCTTGCTGGTGGTGGTCGCCATCGGCCTGCTCAGCCTGGGGCCGGTGCAGCAGGATACCTGGTGGCAGGAATCTCGCCTGATACCACAGTTTCTATTGGTCGCTGACTGGTCGAAGAACCTGATCCTGGGTTTCACCAGCCAGTGGATGTCCAGTGGGGTGATCAGCACTCCGGCTGATCTCCCGTTCAAGGAACAGTTGCTCGGGCCTGCAAAGCCTTGAGCGCTATTCACTCAAGTTTCATCAAAGTAGGGGTTGCGTCGCATGTGTGGCATCGTCGGTATCGTCGGTAAGTCGAACGTCAATCAGGCGCTGTATGACGCGCTTACGGTCCTCCAGCACCGCGGCCAGGACGCTGCAGGTATCGTGACCAGCCACGACGGCCGGTTGTTCCTGCGCAAGGATAATGGCCTGGTGCGCGATGTCTTCCAGCAGCGCCACATGCAGCGCCTGGTAGGCCATATGGGTATCGGCCACGTCCGTTACCCGACTGCGGGCAGTTCGACCTCGGCCGAAGCCCAGCCGTTCTATGTCAACTCGCCGTACGGCATCACCCTGGCGCACAACGGCAACCTGACCAACGTCGAGCAGTTGGCCAAGGAGATCTACGAGTCCGACCTGCGCCACGTCAACACCAACTCCGACTCGGAAGTGCTGCTGAACGTGTTCGCCCATGAGCTGGCGGTGCGTGGCAAGCTGCAGCCCACCGAAGAAGACGTGTTCGCCGCCGTTTCCCACGTGCACAGCCGCTGCGTCGGCGGTTACGCCGTGGTGGCGATGGTCACCGGCTATGGCATTGTCGGCTTCCGTGACCCCAACGGCATTCGCCCGGTGGTGTTCGGCCAGCGTCATACCGACGAAGGCGTTGAATACATGATCGCCTCGGAAAGCGTTGCCCTGGACGTGCTCGGCTTCACCCTGATCCGCGACCTGGCGCCCGGCGAAGCGGTGTACATCACCGAAGAAGGCCAGCTGTACACCAAGCAGTGCGCTCAAAGCCCGAAACTGCAACCGTGCATCTTCGAGCACGTCTACCTGGCCCGTCCGGACTCGATCATGGATGGCGTTTCGGTATACAAGGCGCGCTTGCGCATGGGCGAGAAGCTGGCCGAGAAGATCCAGCGCGAGCGCCCGGACCACGACATCGATGTGGTCATCCCGATCCCTGACACCAGCCGCACCGCCGCCCTGGAGCTGGCCAACCACCTGGGCGTCAAGTTCCGCGAAGGCTTCGTGAAAAACCGCTACATTGGCCGTACCTTCATCATGCCCGGCCAGGCTGCACGCAAGAAATCGGTGCGCCAGAAGCTCAACGCCATCGAGCTGGAATTCCGCGGCAAGAACGTGATGCTGGTCGACGACTCGATCGTACGCGGCACCACCTGCAAGCAGATCATCCAGATGGCCCGCGAAGCCGGCGCGAAAAACGTCTACTTCTGTTCCGCGGCCCCTGCAGTGCGTTACCCCAACGTCTACGGCATCGACATGCCGAGCGCTCACGAACTGATCGCCCACAACCGCACTACCGATCAGGTGGCCGAGTTGATCGGCGCCGACTGGCTGGTCTATCAGGACCTGCCGGACCTGATCGAATCGGTCGGTGGCGGCAAGATCAAGATCGAGCACTTCGATTGCGCGGTGTTCAACGGTGAATACGTCACTGGCGACATCGACGAGGCCTACCTCGACCGCATCGAGCAGGCTCGCAATGACCTGGCCAAGGTGAAGAACCAGGCGGTCAGCGCGATCATCGACCTCTACAACAACTGATTTGGAGAGCGACGGCATGACGGATCAATGGGATGCCGGGCGACTGGACAGTGACCTCGAGGGTGTCGGCTTCGACACCCTGGCGGTGCGTGCCGGTCAGAACCGTACACCGGAGGCGGAGCACAGCGAAGCGCTGTTCCTGACCTCCAGCTATGTCTTCCGCACGGCCGCTGATGCGGCCGCGCGCTTTGCCGGTGAAACCCCGGGCAACGTCTACTCGCGCTACACCAACCCGACCGTGCGTGCCTTCGAGGAGCGCCTGGCGGCAATGGAAGGTGCCGAGCAGGCCGTGGCCACCTCTACCGGCATGGCGGCGATCCTCGCCGTGGTGATGTCGTTGTGCAGCGCCGGCGACCATGTGCTGGTGTCGCAGAGCGTGTTCGGCTCGACGATCAGCCTGTTCGAGAAGTACTTCAAGCGTTTCGGCGTACAAGTGGATTACGTGCCGCTGGTCGATCTGGCGGGTTGGGACAAGGCCATCAAGGCCAATACCAAGCTGCTGATCCTCGAGTCGCCTTCCAACCCGTTGGCCGAACTGGTGGACATTGCCGCGCTGGCCGAGATTGCCCATGCCCGTGGTGCCATGCTGGTGGTGGACAACTGCTTCAGCACCCCGGCACTGCAGCAGCCGCTCAAGCTTGGCGCTGACATCGTGTTCCATTCCGCTACCAAGTTCATCGACGGCCAGGGCCGTTGCATGGGCGGCGTTGTGGCCGGGCGCAGCGAGCAGATGAAAGAAGTGGTGGGCTTTTTGCGCACCGCCGGCCCGACCCTCAGCCCGTTCAACGCCTGGATCTTCACCAAAGGCCTGGAAACCCTCAAGCTGCGCATGCGTGCGCACTGCCAGAGCGCTCAGCAACTGGCCGAGTGGCTGGAGCAGCAGGAGGGTATCGAGAAGGTGCATTACGCCGGCTTGCCAAGCCATCCGCAGCACGAACTGGCCAAGCGCCAGATGAGCGGCTTTGGTGCGGTGGTGAGTTTCGAGGTCAAGGGTGGCAAGGAAGGCGCCTGGCGCTTCATCGATGCCACGCGGGTGATCTCGATCACCACCAACCTGGGTGACAGCAAGACCACTATCGCGCACCCGGCCACCACCTCCCACGGCCGCCTGACGCCGCAGGAGCGTGAGGCTGCGGGTATTCGCGACAGCCTGATCCGCGTTGCCGTCGGCCTGGAAGACGTGACTGACCTGCAAGCCGACCTTGCGCGTGGGCTGGCAGCGCTGTGATCGACTGGAAGGGCGGCGGGCCGGGCCATAACGGCCGGGTAGCCCTGGTAACCGGTGCCGCACGCGGCATCGGCCTGGGCATTGCTGCCTGGTTGATCTGCGAGGGTTGGCAGGTGGTGCTGAGCGACCTGGACCGCCCTCGCGGCGCCAAGGTTGCCAAGGCCCTGGGTGAAAACGCCTGGTTCATCACCATGGACGTAGCCGACGAAGCCCAGGTCAGTGCCGGGGTTTCCGAGGTGTTGGGGCAGTTCGGGCGGCTGGACGCGCTGGTGTGCAACGCGGCCATCGCCAACCCGCATAACCAGACCCTGGAGAGCCTGAGCCTGGCGCAATGGAACCGGGTGCTGGCGGTCAACCTCAGCGGCCCGATGCTGTTGGCCAAGCACTGTGCGCCTTACTTGCGAGCGCACAATGGTGCGATCGTCAATCTGGCCTCGACCCGTGCCCGGCAGTCCGAGCCGGATACCGAGGCCTATGCAGCAAGCAAGGGCGGCCTGGTGGCGTTGACCCATGCCCTGGCCATGAGCCTGGGCCCGGAGATCCGCGTCAATGCCGTGAGCCCGGGCTGGATCGATACGCGCGACCCTGCGCAACGCCGTGCCGAGCCGTTGAGCGATGCCGACCATGCCCAGCATCCGACGGGCAGGGTAGGGACGGTGGAAGACGTGGCGGCCATGGTTGCTTGGCTGTTGTCGCGCCAGGCAGCTTTCGTCACTGGCCAGGAGTTCGTGGTCGATGGCGGCATGACGCGCAAGATGATCTATAGCTGAGCTGCAAGCTGCAAGAGGGGGCCGTGAGGTCCCTTCGTCATTTGCCGGGCTTGGAAATCGGGCCAGCGCCACCTGGCTTTTTCTTGCGGCTTGCAGCTTGTAGCTTGTAGCTGCTCTCCCACCCTTTTCAAAAAAAAATTCAACGGGGCTATTGACTTAGCATCGGCACCTGCGTAAATTTCGCGGCCTCAGCGAAGCAAATGCAACAAGCAACATCGCGAGGGTGATTAGCTCAGCCGGGAGAGCATCTGCCTTACAAGCAGAGGGTCGGCGGTTCGATCCCGTCATCACCCACCACTTCCTGAGCGTTCCTGGTGCACGATGCTTCGAAAGAGGCAGATGGCCAGAGAGGAACAAGGCCTGATAAGCCACTATGCGCAGCGGTAGTTCAGTCGGTTAGAATACCGGCCTGTCACGCCGGGGGTCGCGGGTTCGAGTCCCGTCCGCTGCGCCATTCTTCAGTAACAGATGGGTGCTTTGCACCGGTCTGAAGCCAAAAGGCAACATTGCCTCAGGCTGATCCCAGTTTCAATCAGGCGCAAGCCTGAACGATACGCAGCGGTAGTTCAGTCGGTTAGAATACCGGCCTGTCACGCCGGGGGTCGCGGGTTCGAGTCCCGTCCGCTGCGCCATCTTCGTTTCGAAGCCCCTTGAACGCTTCGAAGCAGCAAAAAGAGCGATCTTCGTGTCGCTTTTTTTGTGTCTGCCCTGAGGCTTTGTTCGCCGCAAGGGTAGATCACAGTTTCAACCGGGCGAAAGCCCGAGCGATACGCAGCGGTAGTTCAGTCGGTTAGAATACCGGCCTGTCACGCCGGGGGTCGCGGGTTCGAGTCCCGTCCGCTGCGCCATCTTCGCCTCGAAGCCCTTGAACGCTTCGAAGCAAAACGAGAAAGCGACCTTAGGGTCGCTTTTTTCGTTTACGCGCCTGCAAAGTCAACATTTACACGATGCTGACAGACTCTTCACCGTCGAACGGTTTCAGTGCAAGGGTGCTGTGATGCACAATAGGCACCTCTCGACTTACCCGGAATTCGCAATGACCAGATCATCCGTCTTTGGTGCGCTCGGGCTGGCCCTGGTGCTGGCGGGCGTGACCGGTTGCTCCTCGAAAAAAACCGCTATCTATGAGCATGAGAACTTCGATGACTCGGGCACCTTCTCGCGCAGTTTCCCGGTCAGTGAAGCCGGCTCGTGCGAGGCTGCCCGGCGTGCGCTGCTGAGCCAGGGTTACATCATCACCAGCAGCGGCGCCAACCAGATTGCCGGTAACAAAAGCTTCCAGCAGAACAGCGAGAACCACCTGCAGATCAGCTTCAGCGTGACCTGCGCGCCCGACAGCAGTGACGAACAGCGTTCGACCATGTTCGCCAACGCGTTGCAGGACCGCTACGCCCTCAAGAAGTCCAATACGTCCGCCAGCCTCGGCGTGGGTGTGCTGGGTTCTGTTTCGATGCCGATCGGCTCCAGTGACGATTCGATGGTCAAGGTCGCCAGCGAGACTGTGACCGCGCCGCAGTTCTACGAGCGTTACTTTGCTCTGGTCGAAAGCTACTTGCCCAAGCCCAAGCCGAAGAAGGTCAGCAAGGCCAAGGTTGAAGCGCCTGTGCCCAAGGCCGAGAACACAGCGCCTGCCTTGGGGTTGCCTGAGCAAGTTTCGCCAGCACCTGTGAGCGCTCCTTTGGCAGAGGCGGCACCTGCTCCTGCTCCTGCGCCAGCAACACCGGCGCCAGCAGAACCAGCACCAGCCTCTGAGGCGGTGGCCCCGGCAAGCGAGGCCCCAGCAGCGCCGGTGGTTGATGACAGCCAGGGTTCGCAACCGGTCGCACCGCCGGCGGCGCCTGCGCCGATTCAGGTGCAGCAGGATGCACAGCCTGCCGAGGCTGAAGCACCCTCACTCTGAATGGTCTTCCCTGAACAGGCGTCGACACGGCCAATCATTCGCTGTTACAGATCACCAGACGATAACTTTCTGAACACCTGCTACGTTTACCACTCATAGGCTTGTCATCATTTCTTCATCCAGCCTGCCTAGGTTTGAAGGCATGACCAACGAAGATAAAAGAGTGAAGAGGGCGCAGGGTAATGGATGAATATCAGGAAGAGCTGCTCGAGTACCAAGCCTACGAGCTGGACACCCCGGAACCGGCCGACGACGCCACCGAGCTTTGACCGACCTGCCGCTGACTGCGGCGGAACCCCCCCGGTGTGAGGCCCGTCCAGCGCTTGAATGCGCGCTGGAAGGCCTCGGCCGATGCAAAACCCAACAGGTAGGCAATCTCGCCGAAGGTCAATTCCGTATCGCGGATATAGGCCTCGGCAAGGTCGCGCCGGGTGTCGTTGAGCAAGTCGCGAAAGCGCGTGCCTTCCTCTGCCAGTTTGCGCCGCAAGGTCCAGGCGGGCAGTTGCAGGCGCAGTGCCACTTCTTCCAGGCCGGGCTCACGGCCACCGTTGAGCAGGGGGCCGAGCAAATGGGTGATGCGCTCCCCCAGGCTGCGCACCCGGGTGCGCTGCAGCATGTGCGTTTCACACAGTTGCAGCAGGTGCTGCCAGGTGCTCGGACAATGCTGGGGGTTGGCCAGCTCCAGCGTGGCCCGGCCCAGGCGCAGTCGGTTGCCACTGGCGCCAAACTGCACGGCGGTGCTGCACAACGGCTGGTACTGGGCGGCGTAGCCGGGTGCTTCGAATTCGATCTCCAGGCGCTCGGCCTGTATGGGCGTGTCGGTCAGGGCTGCAAGCTGGGCGAGCCAGCCGGTCAGAAGCGAGTCAACCACGAAACGGTTGTAGGCGTTGTAGGGGCTGATTGAATAAAAGCGCAGCCATGCCCCCTGGGCATCTTCCTGAAAACTCGAATGCCCACGGTAGTTGGCAGCATACAGCGGCTCGAAGCGCAGCAGTGTACGGGCGGCTTCGCCCAGCGTAGGCGCCTGCGCGGCTGTGACGCCCGCCAGGCCGGCCTGGGCCAGGCGGCTCAGGCGTCCCATGTGCAGGCCCAAGGCAGGCTCCCCGCACAGCGCGATTGCAGCATGCCCCAAGTGCATGTAACGGGGGATCGACAGCCGTGCGCCGGCTTCGGCCAAGCGTGTTTCATCCAGCCCGTAACGGCGCAGCAGCGGCTGAGGATCGTGACCGAGGCCCTGGATGGCCTCAGCAAGTGGCTGGACGAAACCTACCGAGAGGTCGCCCAGGCGAACGCGGGGGCGGGACATACCCCTACAGCCACACGTTCAGCAGGCGTGCGCCCTGGCTGGGAGGGCCTGTAAGCAATTCGCCGCTCTGATGGGCGAAGCCTTGACCGTCGCTGCCCTGGTCCCAGAACTGCCCCCGCATGAATACACTCATGCTGCTGACCCCTTGGCCGGCAGCCTCGGTCAGGCGTTGCCAGGCGGTCTTCTCGCTCACTTCACCGCGCTGCAGGGCAAGCTCGGCCGCCGCATCCTGGTGCCGGTTGCCACGCCATGGCGCTTGCCAGCTGTCTTTGCCGCTCAGGAAAACCGGGTTGGCGATCAGTTGTACCTGTTGGTTCTCCAACTGCTGGTGGTTTTCCGGGTACCAGCTATCGCTGCCGATCAGCACGCCAAGACGCCCGGCCGGGGTTTGCACCACTTGTAGGGGTTGCTTGCGGCCATCATGGATGTAACGCCGTACCTGGCTGTCCGGGAATTGCTGGCGTTGTGGCTGGCCCAGCGGTGAACCATCGCTGGCGAACACCAGGCTGCTGTTGAACAACGGGCCGCCGCCGGTATGCAGCACGCCTTTTTCCACATAGGGGTCAGGCAGCACGATCGAGCCGGCCACCAAGGTCACGCCAAACTCCTTGGCCAGGCTGCCGAACAGCTGCTGGTAGTCGCGGGCCATCTGCTGAGCCTTCATGCGCAAGTGCGCGTCGGCCCGGCGGTCATCGCCGCTGGCCCGCACTATCGCCAGGCCATAGCGCAGCGGGTTGCTCAACTCCAGCCATTGCTCTGCCTCGCGGCTGCGGGTGACCTGGTACAGCTCGTTCTTTTCGCCGCGGGCCCACAGCCAGGTGCCAATGTGCTCCGGCAGCACCACCACCGTGCGCGGGCTGATCAGGCCCTGGGCACGGGCTTGTTGCAGGTAGGCCGAGAGCTTGCGGTGCAGGCGTTGCAGGTTTTGATAGTCGCTTGGGTAAAGCAGGGGCTCGACGCCCAGCAGGTTGCCCTGCTCGCCGGGCACGCCGTGGTTCAACGCCAGTTCGATGCGCAGGTCGGAGAGGTAGTGGCCTTCCGGGCGCTGTTGGGTCCAGAAGCCATAGCCGCACAGGGCGGCGATCATTACCAGCGCCAAGGCGCTTGCCAATAGTTTTCGCATGCCTTTGATTTCGTTGATACTCGCAATGACGAGGCGGTGAACCAAGAAGTCGCTGAGCATTGTGTCACAGTCGTCTTGAGCGTGCCTCGCGCAGCCGTTGATTTCAACTGGATCTGGCAGGTGCAACTTTGTCGATGATCTGCTTTGCCAGGGCGTGGTAGAGGGAAACCGGCGAAATGCAACCGGAGATGCCGGCAGCCATCAATGTCACTGCCAGCATCGGGATGGCCAGGTCCGGACTATGCGTAAGTTCCAGAACAATGACCGATGCAGTCAACGGTGAACGCGTTACGCCTGCCAGGTAGGCGCCCATTCCCAGCAATGCACACGCCTGTGGGTCAACATTGGGGATCAGGCTCAACAGCGGCTGGAATGCCGCGCCGATGCTCAGCGAAGGCGAAAACAGGCCGCCCGGTATGCCGGAGAGGTAAGAGACGACATTGGCCAGAAACTTCCAGAGAAGGAAGCTGGCATCGGTGATCGGTCGGCCTTCGAGCAAGGCACGGGTCTCTTCGTAGCCGGTGCCGAACACATGGTTGCCAGAAACTAGCCCCAGCACTGCCAGCACCAGCCCGCAGATCGCCGCGAACCGCACCGGGTAGCGCCCGCGTAGTGTACACAGGCGGCCAAGTACGCCCTTATCGGTAGGCAGCACCAGCCTGGCGTAACACCCACCCAGCACTCCCCCCAACAGCGCGCATGCAGGCACCACACTCCAGCCCCAGCCTACGGGCATCCGCCCGCTTATTTCGCCAAAGTAGGCGTTGTGCCCCATCAGCCCCAGCGTGACCACGCCGCCAATCAGCACCGCCGTCAGCACCAGGCCGCTGAAGCGTTGCTCAAACGTGCGGCTCAGCTCTTCAATGGCAAAGACGACACCGGCCAGCGGGGTATTGAACGCGGCGGCTATGCCGGCTGCGCCGCCTGCGAGGATCAGGCCGGCAATCGCGCGGCGCCCGTGCAGGCCCAATCGCTGGCCGAAGGTGTAGAGCACGGCAGCGCCGATGTGAACCGTCGGCCCCTCTCGCCCGACCGAACCTCCTACCAGCAGGGCGCCCAAGGTCAGGCTCATGCGCGCGGCGGCAACGGGAATCGAAAGCAATCGGGCACGCAGGCGCCGGGATGGCATTTCCAGGGCAGCGATGACTTGAGGTATGCCGCTGCCCTTGGCGTTTTCAAACCAGCGCTGTGTCAAATACGCCAGAAGCGCGAACCCTAGGGGAGTGATGAGAAGGGGTGCCCAGGGCATCCATTCCAGCAGGCGTTCGAACGAAGCGAATGCAGCTTCGGCTAGCCAGGCGAACGCCAGTGCGACAAGCCCCACCAGCAGCGCCCCGATCCAGAACGCCAGGCGCTGGCGCCATTCTCGCCAGCGTGAACGGCCGAGAGGGAGGGAGGGGAGGCGGGTACGGTCGGGCATCGTCTACGCAGTGTCAGAGGGTAAAGCCACGAGTATGACGTGTATTACTGGGGTGGCAAACCCGACAGAGGTGGTACTCAGGCAGGACGGGCGGACGCCCGGCGCCTTCGCCCGGTACCGTCCCGCCAGGCGGGCTCGACATGCGCAGCGATTTGAGATTTTTTTCCTCGGGCGTTACGGTTCATGGCTGTACAAGTGCACAGGCTCGGCAAACGGAGATCTGCCTGGCTGCTAATCTGGGCAGATGTCGTGGTGCCGGGGCACCCTGTGCTCATCGTTTTACAAGGAGAACTGCCGTAATGACAGCAGCCGACAAACCCAGGAGCACGCTCAATCCACCCGTCTTTTACACCAGCGCGATACTCATTTTTCTGCTGGTCTTGTACGCCACGGCATTCCAGGAGCATGCCCAGGCCCTGTTCGAACAAGTCCAGCAATGGATCATCACCAACGCCAGCTGGTTCTACATTCTCACCGTAGCGCTGGTGTTGATCAGCGTGGTGTTTCTGGCCGTCAGCCGCTACGGCGACATCAAGCTGGGGCCTGATCACAGCGAGCCTGATTACCGAAAGAGCAGCTGGTTCGCCATGCTGTTCTCGGCAGGCATGGGCATCGGCCTGATGTTCTTTGGCGTGGCCGAGCCGGTGATGCATTTCACCACACCGCCTGTGGGCGACCCTGGCACAGTCGCCGCGGCTCGCGAAGCCATGAAGATCACCTTCTTCCATTGGGGCCTGCATGCCTGGGCGATCTATGCCATCGTCGCGCTCATTCTGGCCTATTTCAGTTTCCGCAATGGCTTGCCACTGACTTTGCGCTCGGCGCTCTATCCGCTGATCGGTGAACGGATATACGGGCCTATCGGGCACGCCGTGGATGTCTTCGCCATCCTCGGCACGGTGTTCGGTGTGGCGACCTCGCTGGGTTATGGGGTACTGCAGATCAACAGCGGTTTCCACCATGTGTTCGGTCTGCCGGTAAACGCCACGGTCCAGGTCATTCTCATCACCGCCACCTGCGCGTTGGCGACGCTGTCGGTGGCCAGCGGGCTGGACAAGGGTATTCGCATCCTTTCCGAGCTCAACCTGAGCCTGGCTGTAATCCTGATGCTGTTCGTGCTGTTGCTGGGGCCCACCGTGTTTCTGCTGCAGGCCTACGTGCAGAATACCGGTGCCTACCTTTCCGACATCGTCAACAAGACCTTCAACCTCTACGCCTATGAACCCACTGACTGGATCGGTGGCTGGACCCTGCTGTACTGGGGCTGGTGGCTGTCCTGGTCGCCCTTTGTAGGCCTGTTCATCGCACGCATTTCCCGGGGGCGGACCATTCGTGAGTTCGTCTGCGGTGTACTGTTCGTACCCGCAGGCTTCACCTTGCTCTGGATGACGGTGTTCGGTGACTCAGCGATACACATGATCCTCAACGAGGGTGTCAAGGACCTGGCCGCTGTGGTCGATCAGGACAGTTCCCTGGCCCTGTTCGCCTTTCTCGAGCACTTCCCGTTCTCCAGTGTCATTTCGTTGATAGCGGTGCTCATGGTGGTGGTGTTCTTCGTCACCTCGGCGGACTCCGGCGCGCTTGTGGTCGATATGCTGGCCTCGTCGGGGCAAGGCCATTCGCCTTTGTGGCAACGCATCTTCTGGTCGGTCAGCATAGGCGCGGTCGCCATTGCGCTGCTGCTGGCCAACGGCCTCAAGGCGCTGCAGACCGCGACCATTGCCAGTGCCTTGCCCTTCGCCGCCATTTTGCTGATCGCGATCTGGGGCCTGTTCAGGGCACTCAGCCTCGATGCCACCCGCCGCGGGCTGCGCAACCAGGCATTGCCCGGCCCCCGGCATACGCGCCAGCCCCACGGCGGGTGGCAGCGGCGACTGCGCAATATCGCCATGATGCCGCGGCGGGCCCATGTGTCCCGCTTCATAGCCGAAGTGGTGAAGCCTGCCTGTGAAGAAGTCGCCCTGGAATTGCGCAAGCAGGGCTATGAAGTTGCGGTGAACGAGCGCGAAGATGGGCGCGTGATGCTTGAGCTCTCCCATGCTGGAGAAGGGCGCTTCCTGTATGAGGTACGCCCGCGCGCATTCAACACGCCCAGTTTCGTCATGCAGGATACCGACGAGGGTTCCGATACCCGCAAATACTTCCGTGCTGAAGTCCATCTGCGCGAAGGGGGCCAGGATTACGACATCATGGGATGGAGCCGGGACGATGTGATCGGCGACATTCTCGATCAGTACGAGCGCCACCTGCACTACCTGCACGTCGTCAGCTGATCAGCACTTGCACTGCCCTGTCAGCGCGTTCAGGGCAGTGCTTTGCGCTGATCTGCGGCATCACCCGGTTCGCATGCCCAGAAATCCACGGCAGCAATGGTGTGGGTCGGTGGTCCCAGCCAGTGGGAAAGGGGCTGGCAACGGCCCTTGACGCACAATTGATAGTCGCCGGCCTCCGGCGTGCGTCCGGCATGCAGAGGTTGCAGCGGGGGCAGATGACGATGGTAGTGCCATGCCCCATCACGCAGGCGAGCGTCGTCCGGGATCTCCATGCCGGCACCGCTGCCCCGCACCCGAGCCTCCTGCAGCACGAGGCCTGCGGGTGTCACCTGATAATCCTCCTCCCAGCGGACCTTCTCCACACTGTGCTGCCAGGCCAGGGTAACCTCCTGCAACGGCAGGCTTGCCCAAACCACACCGGCAAGCCCGATGCACAGGCTGGTCATGCAGGTTGCCGCGGCAATGGCCGGCTCCGCCAGTAGTGCCAGCCCATGACGGCAATGCCCAGGGCGAAGCCGACCTCGTCGCTGATCGGCAAGGCAAGAATCAGTGCTACGCCAGCCATGAATGCCAACAGCCGTTCCCACCATGGCATGGGCATGCGCCAGTGGCCGGTGGCTGCGCACCCCCAGAGTGCCACTGCAAACATGGCCTTGATCAGCATGTACAGCGTTGCGCCGAGGCTGTCGCCTTGCATCATCAACGCCGGGTCATACACCGCCATGAACGGTACGACGAAACCGGCCAATGCAATGCGCACAGCCCAGAAGCTGATCAACAGTCCTTTCTCCTTGGCGATGGGGGCGGCGGCAAAGCAGGCTAATGCCACCGGCGGCGTCAGGTCGGCAAGGATGCCGAAATAAAACACGAACATGTGCGAAACGATCAGCGGCACGCCAAGCTCCAGCAGGGCCGGAGCAGCGATGGAACTGGTGATGATGTAATTGGGAATGGTCGGGATACCCATGCCCAGTACCAGGCAGGTCAACATGGTCAGAAGCAGGGACAGGAACAGGTTTTCGCGGCCCAGGTCGAGAATGTAGCCGGCGAAGGTCGTGGCCAGGCCGGTGAGCGAGGTGACACCGATGATCACCCCGACCAAGGCGCATGCAATACCGACCGGTACCGCGTGGCGCGCACCTTCGGCCAGGGCCATGACGCAGGCACGAAGTGTGGCACGGCCACCCTGTATGAACGCGCAGGCGATGGCGAGCGAGGCAATCACCAGCAGGATGACACCGATGCCCATACGGAAGAATCCTGAACAGATGACCCCCAGCGCAACCCAAAAGGCCGCCCGCAGCCATGTCTGTTGTGCCCGCAGGATGATTGCCGAACCAAGAATGACGATGGCAGTCAGTGCCAGGCCGACCATTCCCGAATACAGCGGTGTGCGGCCGGAGAACAACAGGCCGACCAGCACTATCAGAGGGATCAGCAGGAACCAGCGTTGGCGCACTGCATCCCAGGCACTCGGGCATTGCTCGCGGGGTAGCCCATGCAGCTGGCTGCGCCGGGCTTCCAGGTGCACCATCCAGTAGACCGAGCCGAAATACAGCAAGGCCGGAATGAGCGCGGCCTTCGCCACTTCGGCATAGGGTACGTTGATGGTCTCGGCCATGATGAACGCCACCGCGCCCATGACCGGTGGCATCAACTGGCTGCCCATGCTTGCGGTCGCCTCCACGCCACCGGCAAATGCCGGCTTGTAGCCGAAGCGCTTCATCAGCGGGATGGTGAACTGCCCGGTGGTGACCACGTTCGCCACCCCTGAGCCGGTGATGGTCCCCATCAGCGCCGAGGAGAATACCGAGACTTTGGCCGGCCCCCCGCTGCGATGGCCGAACAGGCCCATGGCAAAGTCAGTGAACAGCCGGATCATGCCGGCCTGTTCAAGGAACGCACCGAACAGGATGAACAGGTAGATATAGGTCGCCGAAACATAGGTGGGCGTGCCATACAGCCCCTCGGTTCCGAAGGCCAGTTGGTTGACGATCTGATCGAGGCCGTAGCCGCGATGCGCAAGGTCACCGGGCAGGTGCTGGCCGAGCAGCCCGTAGGCCAGAAAAAGAGCGCAAATGATGGGCAGTGCGATGCCCATCACCCGGCGCGCTGCCTCGAACACCAGGCCGATCAGCAGCAGGCCGAACACCAGGTCACTTGTGGTCAGTTCCCCGGAGCGTTGAATCAGCTCCCCTTCGAAGTGCCACTGGTAGGCAGCGGTGGCCATGCCCGCCAGGCCCAGCAGCCAGCCAAGCGGTTGCCACGGCCTGCGATGACCAGTGAACGCGTAGCTCAGGTACACGACCAGCAGCAAGAACCCCACGTGTACTGCCCGCAGTACCTGACTGGAAATCAGCGGAAAAGCCGCCGTTGCGATCTGAAAGGTCGAAAATGCCAGGGCCACGGCAAAAAGCGTGGCAGGCCAACGGTCAGTACTGGCTTGCAGACCTTGCCCGGTATCACTCATGTGCCGCTCCCCCATGGGTCGAGTCAATAGTCAGGGGAGCAGGTTTTTCTCCTTGAAGTACCGTTCTGCGCCTGGATGCAGTGGAATGGGCAGGTTTCTCGCAGCATTCTGTGCCTGGATATCGTTCGCTGCCGAGTGGGCGGTGACCAGGCGCGGCAGGTTTTCGAAGATCAGCCGGGTCATGTCGTAGGCCATGTCATCGCTGATATCGGCGCGTGTGACCAGGATGTTGGTGATGGCTGCGGTTGGCACGTCAGCATCCTGGCCATCGTATGTCTTGGCGGGAATGGTCGCGGGTTGATAGGCGCTGTTGCCGATTTTGCTCACGATGGCGGCTGGCACGGGTACGAACACTACCGGCAGGGTAGCGGCCAGGTCACGGATTGCCGCCTGACCGAGCCCGGAAGATTGCAGTGTGGCGTCCAGCTGACGGTTCTTGATCAGCTCTACAGATTCGGCATACGGCAGGTATTCGACCTTGCCCAGGTCCTCATAGCTGAGCCCTGCGGCCTTGAAGATGGCGCGGGCGTTGAGCTCGGTGCCGGACTTCGGCGCACCGACCGAGATACGTTTGCCTTTGAGGTCTTCCAGCGAGGTGATGCCTGACTCCTTGCTGGCGACGATCTGGATGTAGTTGGGGTAGGTGCCGGCGATGGCGCGCAGTTTCTTCAGGGGCGCCTTGAAGCCGGCTTCGGCATCTCCGTTCCAGGCATCCGCCACCGAATCTCCCAGCGCGAACGCCAGTTCGCCACGGCCGGCTTGCAGCAGGTTGAGGTTTTCCACCGATGCCTTGGTGGCTTGCACTGAAGTCTTGCTGCCCTCGATGCCATGGCTGTAGATCTGTGATATTCCAACGCCGATGGGATAGTAGACGCCGCTGGTGCCACCTGTGAGGATGTTGATGAAGGTTGGCGCGGCCTGGGCTGTTGCGCAAGCTGCCAGTACGGTGCTGGCCAATGCCAGGCGAAGGGCTCGGTTCATGGGGATATTCTCCGCTTATTGTTCTAGTTCCCTGCGTCAGTAAACCTAGAACGAATAAACGGATCCTGCCCGGATTTATTGCTGCCCCCACGTGCTGCCCTGCAATCAGAACCTCCAGAAGGCAGGCGCGACGAGCACCAGCACGGTGAGAATCTCGAGCCGGCCTAGCAGCATGCCGATGGTCAGTAGCCACTTCGCAGCGTCCGGTAGTGAGCTGAAGTTGCCGGCCGGCCCGATCACGCTGCCCAGCCCTGGCCCGACGTTGCACACAGCTGTCGCCGCGCCACTCAGGGCAGTGGTCCAGTCAAGCCCTATCAGGGTCAGCGCCAGGGCGATCACGGCAATGGTGACGGAAAAGAAGAAGGAGAACGTCAGCAATGAGCGCACGATTTCTTCATCAATGGGGTGACCATTGTACTTCTTCGAGATCATCGCCCGCGGGTGAATCAGCTGTTTCAAACTGCTGACCAGCAGTGACGCGGCGACTTGAAAGCGGAATATTTTCAGTCCGCCGGCTGTGGAGCCCGAACATCCACCGACAAAAGTCAGGTAGAAGAACAACAGCATGGCGAAGCTGCCCCAGAGCGTGTAGTCCCCTACCGCAATGCCGGTGGTCGTAACGATCGACGTCACATTGACCGCCACGATGCGAAAAGCATCCCACCACGAAAAGTCGCTGTGCCAGCAGAGCCAGGTCCCTACCGTGACCCAGACAAGCAGGAGAAAGCCGAGAAAGCCACGCACCTGATGGTCCTTGAACAGGATGCGCCGGTGGCCACGCAAGGTCGCTACATACAGGGCGAAGGGCAGGCTTCCGAGGATCATGATCACTACCGCCACCCAATGCACAGCGGGCTGAGTCCAGTGGCCAAGCGATGCATCGGACGTCGAAAAGCCACCCGTGGAGATCAGCGACATCGAATGATTGATGGCGTCGAAAGGGGTCATGCCGGCGGCCCACAGGGCCAATGTACCGAGTGCTGTCAGCCCCAGGTAGATCACCAGGATCATTTTTGCCGCGACGTGTGAACGGGGCGTCACTTTGTCCGACCAGTCCGAGGACTCGGTCTGGAACAGGCGCATGCCGCCCACGCGCAGCAACGGCAAGATCGCGACGGCCATGCCGATGAAGCCTATGCCTCCCAGCCAGTGCAGCAGCGATCGCCAGATCAGCAGGCCGGGCGATGCGCTGTCCAGGCCGGTAAGTACCGTCGAGCCCGTGGTGGTGATGCCCGACATGGTCTCAAAGAATGCATCTGTGTAGCTGATATGCCGGATGAACACCATGGGCAGGGCTGCGAACGCGCAGACGATGACCCAGCTGGCTGTGGTCAGGAAGTACATGTCTCGGGCCCTTAGCTGCGGCGCATCGGGTATGCCACGAGCCACCAGCACAAGGCCTGCGCACAGGGCTATGAGGCTGGACCAGAGGAAGGCACCGAGGTCGTCGCTAAGGCCATACAGCAGCAGCGTGGCCATGGGGATGACCATGCTGACCGCCAGGGTAATCAGGAATACGCCGATGATGAAGGCGATGAAGCGCAAAGCAGGCAGAGGCATCGAGCAGGCTCACAGGGGCAATGACCGGCAGTATCGACTGCCATTGCATAATGTCGAGTAAAAAAGGCGTAAAAGTGCGGGTGTATCTCACCGCCGGTACTGCAGTTCGCCTGTGCAGGATGATCAGTAAGTTGTCAGTTTCGATCATTGAGCGCATTCAAACGGCTGTTTAATGTCGTTGGCAGATAAACGACGGGGCCCGCCGAGGCACCCGCATTCCGTGATCACGCCACATGGGGAACCGTTCCATGGCTGCCGACCGCTATCCGCACTTGCTGGCCCCGCTCGACCTGGGCTTCACCACCTTGGCTAACCGCACCCTGATGGGGTCGATGCACACAGGCCTTGAGGAGCGTCCCGGTGGCTTCGAACGCATGGCTGCGTATTTTGCAGAGCGTGCCCGTGGCGGCGTTGGGCTGATGGTCACTGGTGGTATCGCGCCCAACGATGAAGGGGGCGTGTATTCCGGTGCAGCCAAGTTGAGCACCGAGGAGGAGGCTGACAAGCACCGCATCGTCACCGAGGCCGTGCATGCCGCTGGCGGCAAGATTTGCCTGCAGATCCTGCATGCCGGGCGCTATGCCTACAGCCCCCGGCAGGTGGCGCCCAGTGCGATCCAGGCGCCGATCAACCCGTTCAAGCCTAAAGAGCTGGACGAGGCCGGGATCGAGAAGCAGATCGCCGATTTCGTCAATTGTGCCGTGCTGGCACAGCGCGCCGGTTACGACGGCGTCGAAATCATGGGGTCGGAAGGCTACTTCATCAACCAGTTCCTTGCCGCCCACACCAACCACCGTACTGACCGCTGGGGCGGCAGCTATGAAAACCGCATGCGCCTGGCGGTCGAGATCGTCAGCCGGGTGCGCGAGGCCGTGGGGCCGAATTTCATCATCATCTTCCGCCTGTCGATGCTCGACCTGGTCGAGGGCGGCAGCACCTGGGACGAGATCGAGTTGCTGGCCAAAGCCGTCGAGCGGGCTGGCGCGACCCTCATCAACACGGGGATCGGCTGGCACGAGGCGCGTATCCCGACCATCGCCACCAAGGTGCCGCGTGCCGCGTTCAGCAAAGTCACCGCCAAGCTGCGCGGGGCGGTGACCATTCCGTTGATCACCACCAACCGCATCAATACCCCCGAAGTGGCTGAGGCCGTGCTGGCCGAGGGCGATGCCGACATGGTATCGATGGCCAGACCGTTCCTGGCCGACCCGGAGTTCGTCAACAAGGCGGCGCAGGGGCGCGGCGATGAAATCAATACCTGCATCGGCTGTAACCAGGCGTGCCTGGATCATACGTTCGGCGGCAAGCTGACCAGTTGCCTGGTCAACCCTCGGGCCTGCCACGAAACCGAACTCAATTATCTGCCAGTCAACACGGTCAAGCGCATTGCTGTAGTGGGTGCCGGCCCGGCAGGCCTTGCGGCTGCCACCGTAGCCGCAGAGCGCGGCCACGAGGTGACGCTGTTCGACGCGGCCAGCGAAATTGGCGGGCAGTTCAACGTGGCCAAGCGGGTGCCGGGCAAGGAGGAGTTCTTCGAGACCCTGCGCTATTTCGGCAACAAGTTGAAAAGCACCGGTGTCGACCTGCGGTTGAACACTCGGGTCGATGTGCCGGCCCTGCTGGAAGGCGCTTTCGACGAGATCATCCTGGCCACCGGCATTGCGCCGCGTACGCCAGCCATTCCAGGCGTCGAGCACGCCAAAGTGCTCAGCTACCTGGACGTACTGCTCCAGCGCAAGCCGGTGGGTGAGTCGGTTGCGGTGATCGGTGCTGGCGGCATCGGTTTTGACGTCAGCGAATACCTGGTGCATCAGGGCGTGGCCAGCAGCCAGGACCGGGAGGCGTTCTGGAAGGAGTGGGGCATCGACCGCGACCTGCAGGCGCGAGGCGGCGTGGCGGGCATCAAGCCCGAGCCGCATGCACCGGCACGGCAGGTGTACCTGCTGCAGCGCAAGAAGGCCAAGGTGGGCGATGGCCTGGGCAAGACCACCGGCTGGATCCACCGCACGGGCCTGAAAAACAAGCAGGTACAGATGCTCAACAGCGTCGAGTACCTTAGGATCGACGATGCGGGCCTGCACATCCGCGTAGCTGAAGGTGAGCCGCAGGTACTGGCGGTGGACAACGTGGTGATCTGCGCCGGGCAGGAGCCGCTGCGGGAGCTGCACGAAGGGCTGCTGGCTGCGGGGCAGTCGGTACACCTGATCGGCGGCGCGGATGTGGCGGCCGAGCTGGATGCCAAACGGGCGATCAACCAGGGCTCGCGTCTGGCTGCAGAGCTTTGAGATGGCCGGGGCCGCAAAGCGGCCCCAGGTTTTCACTGGTAGACTGACGGCCTCGCATCTGGCGCTCAAACATGTCTACCCGCTTCCATGACCTTCCCCAGGCGCCATTACAGCCCCTCGAACTTGCCTGGCTGAAAAGTGCCAACGTTGAAGCCGCCATCCTGCGCCTGGACCTGATCGACCCCCTGATCAGCGGCAACAAATGGTTCAAGCTGCGCCACCACCTGCTGCACGCCCACGCCTCGGGCGCCGCCGGGTTGATCAGCCTCGGCGGCAATCACTCCAACCATCTCCATGCCCTGGCCGCCGCCGGCAAGCGCTTCGGCTTCGCCACCGTTGGTCTGTTGCGCGGCCATGCCCAGGACACCCCCACGGTGCGTGATCTGCAGGCGCTGGGGATGCAATTGCACTGGCTTGGTTACGCAGGCTACCGTGCCCGTCATGACCCCGGCTTCTGGGCACCTTGGCAAGCGCTGTATCCCGGCTGGCACTGCATCCCCGAAGGCGGTGGCGGGCAGGCTGGTGCCCAGGGGTGTGCATTGATCGTCGAGCAGGCCAAGGCCCAGTTGGGCACATTGGGTTGGCCGGACTATGACGCCTGGTGGCTGGCCGCTGGCACCGGGACCACGCTGGCTGGCCTGGTGCTGGCCGAGGCCGGCGCGCACAGGGTGCATGGCGCCCTGGCAGTGCCGCTGGACCATGGTGTACCCGAGACCATAAAGGCGCTGGCCGGTACGGCCGGGTACCAGTTGCACGAGGCCTGCCGAGAGGGTTTTGCCAGGCTCGATGATGAGCTGCAGGCTTTCATCGAACAGGCTGAGGCCAGCACGGGTGTCCCTTTAGAGGCGCTTTACACCGGCAAGGCACTGATGGCCCTGCGTGGGCAGGTCGAGGCCGGGCTGTTCAAGCCCAGCACTCGCCTGATCTTTTTGCACACCGGTGGCCTGCAGGGCCGACGCGGCTACTTGTAAGGCAGCATGCGCAGCAGCGTGTTGTCGCGCACTACATAGTGGTGATAAAGCCCGGCCAGCGCGTGCAGGCCGATCAGCCAGTACCCCCAACTGCCCACGCGTTCATGCCAGCCTTTGATGAACTTGGCCAGGTCCGGATCCGCAGCGATAAGGTGCGGCAACTCCAGGCCATAGAAGGGCACCGGTTTGTCGGCGGCACTGAGGATCAGCCAGCCGGCCAGCGGCAAGCCGATCATCAACAGGTACAGCGCCAGGTGCATCACGTGGGCAAGCCCGGTCTGCCAGGCGGGAGGCTTGGGCACAATGGGCGGCGCAGGGCGGAGCAGGCGCACGGCCAGGCGCAGCCAAACCAGCACGAACACCGTCAGGCCGAGCATGAAGTGCAGGTCCTTCATCAGGTTGCGCTCGGCGCTGTCCTTGGGGAACAGGCCACGCAACTCGATGCAGGCGTAGACAGCGGCCAGCAGCACCAGCATCAGCCAATGCAGGGCGATGGACAGGCGTGCGTAGTGGGGCGCGGGGCTGGATGAAACCATGGGTGGTCCTCGTCATCAGGTCGAAAGTGGCGCTCTTGGCGGCGCTCAGAGGTAACTGTAATCGTTGCTGCAATTAAATCTTTGCGCTGGGTCGGTGAAATTGTGTTTGCGGCCTGCTGCTCTCAATGCCGGGGTGGTTTACCCGCTAAGGTGCAAGTGCGGCCAGCTGTCAGCCACCAGAAACACGCGGTCCACCTCATGCCATTCGCCTTCCGGGCCTGGTTCAAGCCGGACCAGCATCTGCGCCGGTGCTTGCGGGTCAAGCCCCTCAAGCCATTGAGCGAACTGCCGCGCGGTCCACCCTTGATCGGCCTCGAACCTTGCCGGTGCCAGCCAGGCATGGCGGGGCAGGGGCTGCCAGCGTCCCACCTTGGCCAGTGCCCAATCCCGCCGCCGCAACCACCGCCCGCGCAGGTGCAGCGGGTTGGCCCCTGCAGGCGATTCGGCGTGCCCAAACCACGGATAGAACAGATACCCCGCCAGCCACAGGTGTGCCTGTACCTGGCCAATACCAAGCCCGGCCAGCGCCTCACGGCTTTGTGCGTCTGCCGACATGGGCAATTGGTGCCCGGCCAGGTGCGCCAGTTTGGTGCCCAGCCGGTCATGGCAACCCGGCCCGAGCCACTGCGCGGGGTCATGGCCTTGGCCGTCCGTTGGCCCCAGGTAGAGCTTTATGGCCAGCTCCAGATGGTGGGTGCCGTCGGCATCGCGCAGCACAATATCCAACTCGCCCAGCGTGCGCCCACCGGTACGGATCGCCAGGTTGGCCGCCAGCAGCTCGACACCGGGCGCCTGGCCCAGGGCGAACTGCCACAGGCCTTCGTAGTACAGGCCCAGGCGCCGGCTGGTGCTGTTTGCCAGCCACTCACGCAGGGGCTGATCGTCGGCATCCAGCGCCTGTAACCAGTCTTTCAGGCGCTGGGGGTCTACCGCCCAGGTGCTGCCGGCCAGCGGATGGCGCTGGGGGCAGGGCGGTGTGCTCAGCAGCGGTGGCGACAGCAGCGTCCAGGCCAAGTCGCGCACGGCGGCTCGGCGCAATTGGCGAGGCAGGTCGTGGAGTTCGGCGAAAGGCATCATGCTGCGAGCATAGCCGGTTTGCCGCTGCCCGGTCGTTTCGCCCATAATCGCGGCATAGTCACCCGCCGCAGAGCCTTGCAGGAGCCCCATGGAGCAATTTCGCAATATCGGTATCATCGGCCGCCTTGGCAGCTCGCAGGTGCTCGACACCATTCGCCGACTGAAAAAATTCCTCCTCGAGCGCCACCTGCACGTGATCCTCGAGGACACCATTGCCGAAGTGCTGCCTGGCCACGGCCTGCAGACCTCCACGCGCAAGCTGCTGGGCGAAGTATGCGACCTGGTCATCGTTGTCGGCGGTGACGGCAGCCTGCTCGGCGCCGCGCGTGCTTTGGCCCGGCACAACATTCCGGTGCTGGGGATCAACCGCGGCAACCTGGGCTTTCTCACCGATATCCGTCCGGACGAGCTGGAAGAAAAGGTCGCCGCAGTGCTCGACGGCCACTACCTGGTGGAAAACCGCTTCCTGCTTCAGGCCGAGGTGCGCCGCCACCACGAGGCCATCGGCCAGGGCGATGCGCTCAACGATGTGGTCCTGCACCCGGGCAAGTCGACGCGGATGATCGAGTTCGAGATCTACATCGACGGCCAGTTCGTCTGCAGCCAGAAGGCCGACGGCCTGATCGTCGCCACCCCCACCGGCTCGACCGCCTACGCGCTGTCGGCCGGCGGCCCGATCATGCACCCCAAGCTCGACGCCATTGTCATTGTGCCCATGTACCCGCACACCCTGTCGGGCCGCCCGATCGTGGTCGACGGCAACAGCGAGCTGAAGATCGTGGTGTCCAAGGACCTGCAGATCTACCCGCAGGTATCCTGTGACGGTCAGAACCACTTCACCTGCGCCCCCGGCGATACCATCACCGTGAGCAAGAAGCCGCAGAAACTGCGCCTGATCCACCCGCTGGGCCACAATTACTACGAGGTTTGCCGCACCAAGCTCGGTTGGGGCAGCCGCCTGGGGGGCAGGGACGACTGATGTTCGATCCGGCGCGAAGTTTCGACATCATCGGTGACGTGCATGGCTGTGCGCTGACCCTCGAACGCCTGCTCGACACCCTCGGCTACAAGCGTGTCGGTGGCGTCTGGTGCCACCCGCGGCGTCAGGCGCTGTTCCTCGGCGACATCGTCGACCGCGGCCCGCGTATCCGCGAGGCGCTGCACATCGTCCACGACATGGTCGAGGCCGGCCAGGCCTTCTGTATCATGGGCAACCACGAATACAACGCCCTGGGCTGGGTAACCCCGGCGCTGCCCGGCAGCGGCAAGGCCTACGTGCGCGAGCACACGCCGCGCCATGCCCGCCTGATCGACGAGACCCTGACCCAGTTCGCCCACCACCCCGGTGACTGGCACGATTTTCTGCAGTGGTTCTACGACATGCCGCTGTTCGTCGACGCCGGGCGGTTCCGCCTGGTGCATGCCTGCTGGGACCCGCGGCTGATCGACCCGCTGCGCCAGCAATACCCCGACGGGCGCATCGACGAACACTTCATCCAGGCCTCGGCCGTGCCCGGCAGCTTCGCCTCCACGGTCTGCAACCGCCTGTTGCGCGGCACCGACATGCGCCTGCCGGACGGCCTGACGTTGACCGGCGGCGATGGCCTGACCCGCGCCTTCTTCCGTACCAAGTTCTGGGAAGAAGACCCGAAGACCTATGGCGACATCGTCTTCCAGCCTGACGCGCTGCCCGATGAGGTGGCCCGCACGCCGCTCAGCCACACCGAGAAAAATGCCTTGCTACGCTATGCCGAAGAGGAGCCGCTGCTGTTCGTCGGCCATTACTGGCGCAGCGGCCGCCCGGCGCCGATCCGCCCCAACCTGGCCTGCCTGGACTACAGTGCGGTGCTGTACGGCAAGCTGGCGGCCTATCGGCTGGATGATGAAACCCGGATCGACCCGCACAAGTTCGTCTGGGTCGACGTCGATCGACCGCAGGCCAATCAATGAATATCGTCGAAGTGATGCGCCTGCCGCTGTCGGTCGACCTCAGCGGCTTCGTGCACCTGCTGCAACGCCTGCAGGTGCCGCACCGGGTCAGCGAAGAAGGCGAAGCCCAGGTCCTCTGGGCACCGGAAACCATGGCTGCGGATGTCCTTGAGCTGTACCAGCGCTACCCAGACGGCAACGCTGATGTCGAGCTTGCGCAGGCCCCTGCGCAAGGCGACTTGCCGGCGAAAGGGCCGACACTGGCCGAGCAGGCGAAAGCCTGCAAGGTCACCGCTGCCGTCCTGTTCCTGTGCCTGATCGTCGCCGGCCTTACCCGCCTGGGCGACAACCTCACCACCATCAGCTGGTTCACCTTCCTCGACTACCGCGTCCAGGGTGAATACCTGCACTTCACGCCGCTGGCCCAGGGCCTTGCCGAAGGCCAATGGTGGCGCCTGGTGTCGCCGATGCTGCTGCACTTCGGCGTACTGCACCTGGCCATGAACGGCATGTGGTACTGGGAACTGGGCAAGCGCATCGAACTGCGCCAGGGCCCTTGGTTGCTGGCTGGCCTGACCTTGCTGTTCAGCCTGGTGTCCAACCTGGCCCAGCACTACACCAGTGGCCCGAGCCTGTTCGGCGGCCTGTCCGGGGTGCTGTACGGCTTGCTCGGCCATGTCTGGCTGTACCAGTGGCTGGCGCCCAACCCACACTTCAGCCTGCCCAAGGGCGTGCTGGTGATGATGCTCATCTGGCTGGTCATCTGCCTGACCGGTGTGGTCGGCCAACTCGGTTTTGGCCAGATCGCCAACGCCGCGCACGTCGGCGGGCTGCTCATCGGATGCCTGACGGGCCTCTTGGGTGGTGCGCTGGCGCGGCGTAAACTGTCCGCTTGATTTAGGAGACGCTATGTCCACGTTCGCGCAAATGATCGAAAACATCACGCCGCAGATCTACGAAAGCCTGAAAACGGCCGTGGAAATCGGCAAATGGTCCGATGGCCGCAAGCTCACCGCCGAGCAGAAGGAGCTGTCGCTGCAGGCGGTGATCGCCTGGGAGATGAAAAACCTGCCAGAAGACCAGCGTACCGGCTACATGGGGTCCCAGGAGTGCGCATCGAAGTCTGCGCCGATCCCTAACATTCTGTTCAAGTCGGACTCGGTACATTGATCGAACTCGCTCGTGGCTCTTTGAGCAAGATGGCGGTAAGCCTGGAAGCACCCGTGGTGCAGTACAGTTTTCGCCTGGATGACACGCAGGTGCCGGTCAACCCGCTGATCGGCCAGACCCTGCGCCTGCAATACCTCGGCGCCATTCACTGCAGCCATTGCGGCAAACGCACCAAGACCAGCTTCAGCCAGGGTTACTGCTACCCGTGCATGACCAAGCTGGCCCAGTGCGACATGTGCATCATGGCGCCGGAACGCTGCCACTACGACGCCGGCACCTGCCGCGAGCCGTCCTGGGGCGAGCAGTTCTGCATGACCGACCACGTGGTCTACCTGGCCAACTCGTCCGGGGTCAAGGTTGGCATCACCCGCGCTACGCAGTTGCCCACCCGCTGGCTTGACCAGGGTGCGAGCCAGGCGTTGCCGATCATGCGCGTGGCGACCCGCCAGCAATCGGGCCTGGTCGAAGACGTATTGCGCAGCCAGGTGCCGGACCGCACCAATTGGCGCGCGCTGCTCAAGGGCGAAGCCGAGGTGCTCGACCTGGTGGCCATTCGCGAGCAGATCTTCGATGCCTGCGCCGATGGCCTGCGCGATCTGCAGGCGCGCTTC
The DNA here is from genome assembly GCF_015751845.1 of Pseudomonas sp. M2. Lineage (NCBI taxonomy): Bacteria > Pseudomonadati > Pseudomonadota > Gammaproteobacteria > Pseudomonadales > Pseudomonadaceae > Pseudomonas > Pseudomonas sp. M2. The sequence continues at coordinate 751,680 of NZ_JADOUD010000001.1, read as the reverse complement.
GGCCTGCAGGCGATCCAGCCGCTGCCCGATGCCGAAGTGGTGCAGATGAAATACCCGGTCCAGGCCTACCCGAAAAAGATCGTCAGCTTCAACCTCGACAAGGACCCGGTGGTGGAAGGCACGCTGCTGGGCATCAAGGGGCAGTACCTGATCTTCGACACCGGCGTGATCAATATTCGCAAGTACACGGCCTACCAGTTGGCCGTGCTCCAGTAAAAAGGACCTGCACATGCGTACCGAACAACCGCAAGTGATCTACCTCAAGGACTACCAGGCGCCCGAGTACCTGATCGACGAGACGCACCTGACCTTCGAGCTGTTCGAGGACCACACGCTGGTCCATGCGCAACTGGTCATGCGCCGCAATCCGGCACGCGGTGCCGGCCTGCCGCCACTGGTGCTCGACGGCCAGCAGCTCGAGCTGCTGCGCGCCTCGCTGGACGATCAGCAACTGCAGGCGAGCGACTACCAGCTCGAAGCCGACAGCCTCACGCTGCACCCCAAGGCCGAGCGTTTCACCCTCGACACCAGCGTGAAGATCCACCCCGAGAGCAACACAGCGCTGGAAGGCCTGTACAAGTCCGGCAAGATGTTCTGCACCCAGTGCGAGGCCGAGGGTTTCCGCAAGATCACTTACTACCTCGACCGCCCGGACGTGATGAGCACCTTCACCACCACGGTGATCGCCGAGCAGCATCGCTACCCGGTGCTGCTGTCCAACGGCAACCCGATCGGCAGCGGGCCGGCTGAAGATGGCCGCCATTGGGCGACCTGGGAAGACCCGTTCATGAAACCGGCCTACCTGTTCGCGCTGGTGGCCGGTGACCTGTGGTGCGTCGAGGACACGTTCGTGCGCCAGTCCGGCCGCGACGTGACCCTGCGCATCTATGTCGAGCCCGAGAACATCGACAAGTGCGACCACGCCATGGTCAGCCTGAAGAAGTCCATGCGCTGGGACGAGGAAGTCTATGGCCGTGAGTACGACCTGGACATCTTCATGATCGTCGCGGTCAACGACTTCAACATGGGCGCCATGGAAAACAAGGGCCTGAACATCTTCAACTCCACCTGCGTGCTGGCCCGCGCCGAAACCGCCACCGATGCTGCCCACCAGCGTGTCGAAGGCGTGGTCGCCCACGAGTATTTCCACAACTGGTCGGGCAACCGCGTGACCTGCCGCGACTGGTTCCAGCTGTCGCTCAAGGAAGGTTTCACGGTGTTCCGCGACGCCGAATTCAGCGCCGACATGAACTCGCGCACGGTCAAGCGCATCGAGGACGTCGCCTACCTGCGAACCCACCAGTTCGCCGAAGATGCAGGGCCCATGGCCCACCCGGTGCGCCCGGACAGTTTCATCGAGATTTCCAACTTCTACACCCTGACCGTGTACGAGAAGGGCGCCGAAGTGGTGCGCATGGTCCGTACCCTGCTGGGCGCCGAGGGTTTCCGCAAGGGCAGCGACCTGTACTTCGAACGCCATGATGGCCAGGCGGTGACCACCGATGACTTCATCAAGGCCATGGAAGACGCCAACGGCGTCGACCTCACCCAGTTCAAGCGCTGGTACAGCCAGGCCGGCACGCCGCGCCTGGATGTCAGCGAGGTCTACGACGCCACAGCTCAAACCTACAGCCTGACCTTCCGCCAGAGCTGCCCGCAGACGCCGGACAAGGCCGAGAAACTGCCGTTCGTGATCCCGGTGGAGCTGGGCCTGCTGGATGCCGAGGGCAACGACCTGCCACTGCGCCTGGCCGGTGAGGCCGCCGCTGTTGGTACTGGCCGCGTACTGTCGGTGACCGAGGCCGAGCAGACGTTCACTTTCGAAGGTATCCAGGCCAAGCCGCTGCCATCGCTGCTGCGCGGCTTCAGTGCGCCGGTGAAGCTGAGCTTCCCGTACGACCGTGACCAGCTGATGTTCCTGATGCAGCACGACAGCGATGGCTTCAACCGCTGGGAAGCGGGTCAGCAACTGTCGGTACAGGTACTGCAGGAGTTGATCGGCCAGCATCAGCGTGGTGAAGCACTGAAACTCGATCAGCGCTTGATCACTGCCCTGGGCACTGTTCTGGCCAACGAGTCGCTGGACGCCGCGATGGTTGCCGAGATGCTGTCGCTGCCGGGCGAAGCCTACCTGACCGAGATCAGCCAGGTGGCTGATGTCGACGCCATCCACACGGCACGCGAATTCGCCCGCCGGCAGATCGCCGAGCAGTTGTTCGATGGCCTGTGGGCGCGCTATCAGGCGCACCGCGAGGTTTCGCGCAACACCGCCTACGTCGCCGCAGCCGAGCACTTCGCCCGTCGCAGCCTGCAGAACATTGCTCTGTCGTACCTGATGCTCAGCGGTAAACCGCAGGTGCTGGCAGCGACCCTTGAGCAATTCGACAACTGCGACAACATGACTGAACGGCTGACGGCGCTGGCCGTGCTGGTCAATTCGCCGTTCGAGGCCGAGCGTGCCAAGGCCCTGGAAACGTTCGCCGAGCACTTCAAGGACAACCCGCTGGTCATGGATCAGTGGTTTAGTGTGCAGGCAGCCAGTGCCTTGCCGGGCGGGCTGGCGCGGGTCAAGGCGCTGATGCAGCACCCGGCGTTCACCCTGAAAAACCCGAACAAGGTGCGTGCGCTGGTCGGTGCGTTTGCCGGACAGAACCTGGTCAACTTCCATGCGGCCGATGGCTCGGGTTATCGCTTCCTGGCGGACCTTGTGATCGAACTGAATGCGCTGAACCCGCAGATCGCTTCGCGTCAACTGGCACCGCTGACCCGCTGGCGCAAGTATGACGACGCGCGCCAGGCGCTGATGAAGGGCGAGCTGGAGCGGATTCTCGCTTCCGGGGCGCTGTCCAGCGATGTGTATGAAGTGGTGAGCAAAAGCCTGGCATAAATGCCTGGGATCTCCCACAGGTACTGCACATGGCTTCAGGGCGGTGCAGTACCTGTGGCCGGCTTGCCGGCGATTGGGCTGTGCAACAGCCCCTCGTTTCTGGTTAACAAAACATAACGTCCCGCTCGTTGTATTCCCGCAAACATCCCCGCTACGATGGCCCGAAGCTATTGCAGGCCTCTACCACAAGGTTTTCGCAGTACCTGCAAGGCACAGACCCACCAAGAACAACAAACAGGGGACGGTCATGAGGGAGCGGGTAATGACGCAGGCCAGGCGCGGTGCCTGGCCGTTGGCGGCCGGCGCAATGCTGGCGCTGGCACTGGGGATGTGGGCGGGCAGCACGCAAGCCGCCGCTGCCCAGGAGTATTCCACCGAATCGGCAAAGGCCAGCCAGAGCCTGCTGATCGATGCCGCTCATGCTGGCAAGCGCCTGGTGGTAGTGGGCGATCGCGGCCACATTCTGTTCTCCGATGACCAGGGCAAGACCTGGACCCAGGCCCGGGTGCCTACCCGGCAATTGCTCACCGCAGTGTTCTTCGTCGACGACAAGCGTGGCTGGGCAGTCGGGCACGATGCGCAGATCCTCGCCAGCAACAATGGCGGTGCAACCTGGAGCAAGCAGTTCGAAGACCTTGCCCGTGAAGCCCCGTTGCTCGATGTCACTTTCCTCGATGCCCAGCACGGCTTTGCCGTGGGCGCTTACGGCGCACTGCTGGAAACCCGCGATGGCGGCCAGCACTGGCAGGACGTCGCCGAGCGCCTGGACAACCCCGACCAGATGCACCTCAACGGTATTGCCCAGATCAGGGATGCCGGCCTGTTCATCGTCGGCGAGCAGGGCAGCATGTTTCGCTCCAGCGACAGCGGCCAGAGCTGGAGCAAGCTCGATGGCCCCTACGAGGGCTCGCTGTTCGGCGTGATCGGCACCGCCCAGCCGCAGACACTGCTGGCCTACGGCCTGCGCGGCAACCTGTTCCGCTCTACGGACTTTGGTGATAGCTGGCAGCCGATCGAACTCAAGGCCGCGCGCGGCAACCTCGAATTCGGCCTGGCAAGCGCTACGCTTCTGGATGATGGCAGCCTGATACTGGTCGGCAATGGCGGCAGCGTGCTGCGCAGCATTGATGACGGGCAGAGCTTCACTGTCTACAACCGCGCCGACCGCATTGCCCTGGCCGGTGTCAGTGGCCTGGCCAATGGCGGCTTGCTGCTGGTAGGGCAGGGCGGTTTACATCTGGCCACCGGCGAAGGTGCCGACCAGGCAGCCGAGGAGCCTCGCCCATGACCAGCCGAGAGAGCATCATGCAGCCCCACCACCAAGACAAACCCACGCTGCTGGAACGGCTGATCTTCAACAACCGCCCGGTGGTCATCGCCCTGTGCGTGCTGGTGAGCATCTTCCTGTTCTGGCAGGCCGCGCAGATTCGCCCCTCGACCAGTTTCGAGAAGATGATTCCGCTCGAGCATCCGTTCATCGAGCAGATGATGGAGCACCGCAACGACCTGGCCAACCTCGGCAACACCGTGCGCATTTCGGTCGAGGCGGTCAACGGCGACATCTTCGACAAGAATTACATGGAGACCCTGCGCCAGATCCATGATGAGGTGTTCTACATCCCCGGCGTCGACCGCGCGGGCCTCAAGTCGTTGTGGAGCCCCAGCGTGCGCTGGAGTGAAGTCACCGAGGAGGGGTTCTCCGGCGGCGAGGTAATCCCCAATACGTACAACGGTTCGCAAGACAGCCTCGACTCACTGCGCGACAACGTGCTCAAGTCCGGCCAGGTCGGGCGCCTGGTGGGCAACAACTTCAAGTCCAGCATCGTCGATGTACCCTTGCTGGAAAGCTACCCCGATCCGCAGGACCCCGGGAAGCAGGTCAAGCTGGACTACCAGCAGTTCTCGCACCTGCTCGAGGAGAAAATTCGCGACAAGTTCCAGGCGCAGAACCCCAATGTGAAGGTGCACATCGTCGGCTTCGCCAAAAAGGTCGGTGATCTGATCGACGGCCTGGTGATGGTGGCGATGTTCTTTGGGGTGGCGTTGGTCATCACCTGGGTCCTGCTCTACTGGTTCACCTGGTGCATCCGCAGCACCATCGCCGTGCTGATCACCACCCTGGTGGCAGTGGTCTGGCAATTGGGCCTGATGCATGTGGTGGGCTTTGGCCTGGACCCTTACTCGATGCTGGTGCCGTTCCTGATCTTTGCCATCGGCATTTCCCATGGGGTGCAGAAGATCAACGGCATCGCCCTGCAGTCCAGTGATGCCGAGAATGCCCTGACCGCTGCCCGGCGCACCTTCCGTCAGCTGTTCCTGCCCGGGATGATCGCGATTCTCGCCGATGCGGTGGGCTTCATTACCCTGCTGATCATCGACATCGGCGTGATCCGCGAGCTGGCCATCGGTGCGTCGATCGGTGTGGCGGTGATCGTCTTCACCAACCTGATCCTGCTGCCGGTAGCCATCTCCTACATCGGCATCAGCAAAAAGGCCATCGAGCGCAGCAAGAAGGACGCCACCCGGGAGCATCCGTTCTGGCGCCTGCTGTCGAACTTCGCCAGCGCCAAGGTGGCACCGGTGTCCATCGCCCTGGCCCTGGTCGCCTTCGCTGGTGGCCTGTGGTACAGCCAGAACCTGAAGATCGGCGACCTCGACCAGGGCGCGCCGGAGCTGCGCCCGGACTCGCGCTACAACCAGGACAACAACTTCATCATCAGCAACTACTCGACCAGCTCCGACGTGCTGGTGGTGATGGTCAAGACGCCGGCGGAGAGCTGCTCGATCCACTCGACCATGGCACCGATCGACGAGCTGATGTGGACCATGGAGAACACCCCCGGCGTGCAGTCGGCGATTTCCCTGGTGACGGTGTCCAAGCAGGTGATCAAGGGCATGAACGAGGGCAGCCTGAAATGGGAAACCCTGTCGCGCAACCCGGACATCCTCAACAACTCCATCGCCCGTGCCGACGGCCTGTACAACGCCGACTGCTCGCTGGCGCCGGTGCTGGTGTTCCTCAACGACCACAAGGCCGAAACCCTGGAACGTGTCACCAGCGCTGCCAAGGCGTTTGCCGAAAGCCATGACAAGGACGGCTTGCAGTTCCTGCTGGCGGCGGGCAACGCCGGGATCGAGGCTGCGACCAACGAGGTGATCAAGTCGGCCGAGCTGACCATCCTGATCCTGGTGTACATCTGCGTGGCGGTGATGTGCCTGATCACCTTCCGCTCCTTTGCTGCCACCCTGTGCATCGTGCTGCCGCTGGTGCTGACCTCGGTACTGGGCAATGCGCTGATGGCCTTCATGGGGATCGGCGTGAAGGTCGCCACCTTGCCGGTGGTGGCGTTGGGCGTGGGTATCGGCGTCGATTACGGCATCTACATCTACAGCCGCCTGGAGAGCTTCCTGCGTGCCGGCCTGCCGCTGCAGGAAGCTTATTACCAGACCCTGCGTTCGACCGGCAAGGCGGTACTGTTCACCGGCCTGTGCCTGGCCATCGGCGTGTGCACCTGGATCTTCTCGGCCATCAAGTTCCAGGCCGACATGGGCCTGATGCTGACCTTCATGCTGCTGTGGAACATGTTCGGTGCGCTGTGGCTGCTGCCGGCACTGGCGCGGTTCCTGATCAAGCCCGAGAAGATGGCAGGCAAGCAGGGCGGTTCGATCTTCGCCCATTGAATGGTGGAGGGCCGCTTTGCGGCCCAATCGCCGGTTTGTCGTGGCGACGAACTGCGGCGACTGGGCTGCAAAGCGGCGCGAAGGCTATACTGTCGCCTCTTTTTCAGCTGGTACCTTCATGTCTCCCCTCGCCACCGCCCTCGCATCCTGCGACATGCTACTGATCGATGGCCTGCACGCCTTCGACTTCAACCTTGATGAAACAGGCCTGACGGTCGAATGCATGGACGGCCGCCAACACCGGCGTTGGGCCTTCACTGCCGAACAGGTCGCCGCTGCCATCGGCGCCGGTGACGAGTGGCAACTGCACGATGCCCAGGGCGAGCATCGTCTAGTCTGTATGAGTGCCTTTCGCGCCCCGGATGAAGACGACGATGAACCCGACCTGGACGAGCCTGCTGGCCGCTAGCCTCATGAGCCTGACTTTGAATGCCCAGGCCGTCACGCTGCTGGTGGGCAGTTATACCGATGGTGCGAGCCAAGGTATCTACCGTTACCAGTTCGACAGCAAGACTGGCCTCATCGGCCCTGCGCCGCAGCAGGTGGTCAAGAGCGTCAGCCCTTCCTGGCTGGTGCTTTCGGCGGATCAGCGGCAACTGTTCGCGGTCAACGAGGCGCCAAAGGGCCACGCCAGCAGTTTCAGCGTGAGCAGCAAGGGTGAGATCAAGCCGCTGAACCAGGTTGCCACCCGTGGCGACGAACCGACGCATGCCAGCCTCAGCCGCGACCAGCGTTACTTGTTCGTTGCCAACTACGCCGTTGCTCCAGACCCGGGCGGCAGCCTGGTGGTGATACCGGTGGCCAAAGACGGCAAACTCAAGGATGTGGTGCAGCAGGCCGGACACGAGCCCAGTGGGGTGAACCCCGAGCGCCAGGCCGGTGCCCATGTGCATTCAGTGGTGCTGTCGCCGGACGGTAGTCACCTGTATGCCAGTGACCTGGGGGCCGACAGGGTATTCATCTACCGCTACGACGGCGCCAGCACCGACCGCCCGCTAAGCCCGGCCATCCCCGCATCGGTCGACCTGCCAGCTGGCAGTGGCCCGCGTCACCTGTTGTTCGATGCCAAGGGGCGGCATGCCTATCTGACGCTGGAAATGAGCGCCGAAGTGGTCATGTTCGATGTCGAGGATGCTGCCCTGCGCGAACGCCAGCGCCTGCCGCTGACCGAGCAGCAGGACGCGGCGGCCAAGGCGGCAGGCGGCCTGCACCTCTCGGCGGACGGGCGCTTTCTGTATGTGAGCAACCGCGGCACGGCCAATGAGATCGTTGCATTCAGTGTGGGCGAGGATGATGGGCAGCTGGCCTTCCTGCAGCGTCGATCGGTGGAAGGCGACCACCCGCGGGAGTTTGCCCTGGACCCGAGTGACAACTTCCTGTTGGTGGCCAACCAGAAGAGCAACCAGATCGTGGTCATGCGCCGCGATCCGCGTACGGGCAAGCTGGGTGAGACTGTGCAGACCCTGGCGCAGGACGCACCTTCGGATTTGAAGTTCATCGAGTGACTATCGATCAGGGGCGCGCCATCACTGCGTTGAACAGCTCAGACGCCAACCATCCCTCCAGCCAGCTGCGCACACGCGGATAGTCCGCCTTGGCGAACCACTGCGGCTCGACCCCGGCAAACTGGCGCATCAGGGGCAGCAGTGCGGCGTCGACCAGGCTTGGGTGGTGGGCCAGCAGGTAGGGCCGGCCCTCTAGCAGGTGTTCAAGCTCCGCCAGCCAGGCCTCGGCCTGCTGACGGTAATGTTCGCGTGTGTGCTCGGGGTATCGCTCGGCATATTTGTACAGGTTGACCTGCGCCTTGAATTCGCTGTCGTTGCGGGCAATAAGCCGGTCAGCCTGTCGTGCGGCTGCAGGGTCAGCCTGCAGCCGCCAGTCCTGCGGGTCATTGCGCTCGAGCGCCCAGCGCATGATGTCCAGGCTTTCCTCTAGCAGGCATTCGCCGGTGTCGAGCACCGGCACCGTCCCCTTGGGTGACAAAGCCAGCAACTCGGCCGGCTTGTTCTTCATTGCCACTTCGCGGATGTGTACCTCGCACCCGGCATAGCGCAGTGCCAGGCGCGCACGCATGGCCCATGGGCAACGGCGAAACGAGTAAAGGATCACCCGCATACCTCGACATCACTCAGGCCGTTACCCTGGCGCCGCACCTGGATCTGCACCGGAATGCGTTCGTGCATCTCTTGCACATGGGAGATCACCGCCACCTTGCGGCCCTGTGCCTGAAGGCCGTCGAGGGCGTCCATGGCCAATTGCAGCGACTCGGGGTCGAGGCTGCCGAACCCCTCGTCGATGAACAGCGACTCGATACGCAGGGTGCTCGACGCCATTGACGCCAGGCCCAGGGCCAGGGCCAGCGAGACCAGGAAGGTTTCACCGCCAGACAAGGAGTGCACCGAGCGCAGTTCGTCGCCCATCTCGGTGTCCAGCACCAGCAGCCCCAGGGCGCTGCCGCCACGTTTCAGGCGGTAGCGCCGCGCCAGTTGGCGCAACTGGGCGTTGGCATGGTGCAGCAGCAGGTCAAGGTTGTAGCCCTGGGCGATCTTGCGGAACACATCGCCGGAGGCCGAGCCGATCAGCGCATTCAGGCGTGCCCAGCGCTGCCACTGCTCGCGGGCCTGTTCGATTTCGGCGGCCAGGGCCTGGTGCGCCTGCTGGCGGCGTTGGTCATCGGCCTGTTGCGCGCGCAGTTCGGCGCACTGTTGTTCCTGAACGTTGAGGTGCTGCTGGAGCTCGGCCAGGGTCTGCTCCAGGTCGTCAGCGGGCAGCTCGCCCTGTGTCTGGGCGTTATGCTGCTCAAGCCGCTGTTCACGCTCCTGCAGCAGCACGCGAGCTTGTTCGATGGCTTTCTCTGCGTGCTGCAGCTGCTGGCGCAGGGCCCCAAGTTGCGCATCGTCGATGGCCAGCAGGCGATCGAGGCCACTGTCATCCAGCTCGGGGTGCTCGCTGCGCCACTGGGCGATCGCGCCCTGCAACTGCTGACACTCCTGCTCCAGTGCCTGCTGCCGCTGGGCGTTGGCATCAAGCTCGGCAGCCAGTTTCACGCCCTGGGTCCGCAGGTCCTGCAGGCGCTGCGCGGTGTCGGCATCGGCCGCACGGGCCTGCTCCAGTTGTGCCTCCAGGTGCTGTTGCCAGGCTTCTGCACTGGCATGTTGGCCTAGCAGTTCGGCGAGGTTGGCCTGCGCCTGCTGGCGCTGCTCGACAAGGCTGGCCAGTGTCTGCTGCAACTGCTGCTGCGCCTGCAGGCGTGTCTGCTGCTGGTCGCGTAGCTTGTCCAGCTGTACCTGGCGAGCTTGCTGTTCTTCCTGCTCGTCTTTGCGTTGCTCCAGCTGTTGCAAACGCTGGGCGATCTGCTGATCGAGGCCGAGGAAGGCATTGGCTGGGTCGTCGCTTAGGGCCTTCAGGACATCATCCGGCAGCACACTGGCCAGGTCATCCAGGCCTTGCTGCAACTGCTGTTCGTCGCTGGCCAGAGCCTGGTGTTGGTGGTCCAGGTGGCGCTGGGCCTGCTGTTGCGCTTCATGCGCCGCCTGCAATTGCTGGTTGAGGCGGGCAGCCTCTTTTTGCAAGGCGAGCAGGGCGCTCTGGCGTTTCTCGTCCTTGGCAATTTCATCGTCCAGGCGCTGCAGCTGGTTGGCCAGCCAGGCCGTGCGGGCTTTGTCGTCCTGGGGGGCGAGGGCAGGCCACAGGCTGTGAGCCTGCACCTGCGCAACCAATGGCTGCAATTGCTCGCTCAGTTGTACCTGTTGCTGCTGGTAGTCCTTGAGCTGGGCGTTGACCACGCCAAGCTGGGTGCGCAGTTCCACCAGCTTGCCATTGAGGGATTCGACCTGCTTCTGCGCCGCGTCCTCTTCGGCCTGGTCATGCCGGCCCAGGCTTTGCAGCAGCGCTTCAGGCTGGTGGAATGGGTGTTCGGCGCTGCCACACACCGGGCAGGGCTCGCCGTCGCGCAACTGGCCACGCAGCTCTTCGACGCTGGTGTTACGCGCCAGGCGCTGGCGCTCCAGCAGTTGGCGGGTGAGGGTGAGCGCCTGCTCGGCGGCCTCAAGCTCGGCCTTGGCTGCAGTCCCTTCGCCGATCAGTTGCTGGCGTTGTTGCATGGCCTGCTGCTGGCGCTCACGTATGGCCTCAAGTTGCTGGCGCAACTCCAGCTCGCGGCCATGCAGGCGCGACAGTGTTTCGACGGCACGCTGCTGTTTGCGATTGTCCTGGAGCATGCCGCCGAGCAGGTCGATCTGCTCGGCCAGCGCCTGTGGTTCGGCCTTGGCTTCGCGGAACAGCAGTTCGTAATGGTCGCGCTGCGCCTGCAACTGCACGTTGGCCTGGCTGGCCTGAGCCTGCAGGCCCGGCAGCTCTTCGCGGCCCTTGCTCAGCCGCCCGCCGATCAGCATCACTTGCTTGAGTTGGGGCAGGTAGGCCTGCCAGGCGTTTGCCAACCCGGCGAGGTGTTGGCTACCGGCCAGTGCCTCGTCGATCTGTGCCAGCTGTTGCAGGCTGCGTTGCTGATTTTCTTCCAGCTGCTGCAGTTGCTGCTGCCCTTCGGCGACGTGCTGGTCGGCCTGCTGGCTGGCCGTGCGTTGCGTTGTCAGCTCATTGTCCAGCCGTGCCAGGCTGTCCTGGCCGGCGAACGCCTGGCGCAGGCGCGGGGTGTTTTCGCTGTGCTGGGCCTGGCTGTCGGCGAGCGACTGGCGGGCCGCCAGCAGCGCCTGTTGCAGTTCGCCGGTGCGTGTCTGCAGCTCGCCTTGCTGCTGGTGTTGTGCTGCGATCTGCGCAGCCAAGGGCGCCAGTTGCGCGGTCAGTACTTGCTGGCGGTGGAACTGGTGGCGCTGCGGTGCCAGGCGCTCCAGGCGTTGCAGGTCGAGGCGTTGCTCGGCCAGGGCTTGCCAGCCTTGCTCGGCAGCCTGCAAGGCCGCGCTGGCTTCGCTGTGCTGGGCTTGCAGTTGGCGCTGTTCGTTGAGCCAGTTGCGCTGTTGCTCCAATTGGCGCTGCCGCGCCTGGTGGTTCTTGAATTGTTGCTGCGCCTGCTCCAGGCGCTCGTCGAGTTCGGCGCGGGCCTCTGCGACCATCGGTAGCAGGTGGCTGGCACGGTCTTTCAGTGCGTTGTGCGCTTCGCCGGTTTCCCGCGCCTTGGTGAAGGCGCGCTGGCCGAGGCGGGTGTAGATGGCGGTGTTGGTAAGCTTTTCCAGCAGCTCGCTGCGTTCTCTGTCGTCGGCCTTGAGGAAGGCACTGAACTCGCTTTGGGCCAGCATCACCGCGCGGGTGAACTGCTCGAAGTTCAGGCCCAGGCGGGCTTCGATCAGCTGCTTGTATTCGTTCTTGCCGCTGCCCAGCACCTGCTCGCTGTCAAGGTCGTAGAGGCTCTGGCGGCTGAGCTGCAGCTTGCCGTTGGCTTTGTCGCGGGCGCGGTTGGCCTCCCAGCGTGCGCGGTAGCGGTGGCCGTCGATGCCGATGAAATCGACCTCGGCAAAGCCGCTGCCGGTACCGCGGCGCAGCAGGTTGCGCGGGTCGGATGTGGGGATGTCGCCATCGGCGTCCGGCACCTTGGCTTCGCGGCCGATGGCGTTGAGCCGCGGCACGGTGCCGAACAGGGCCAGGCACAGGGCGTCGAGCAGGGTGCTCTTGCCGGCACCGGTCGGCCCGGTGATGGCGAACAGCCCGGCACTGGCCAGGGGTTCGGCGGTGAAGTCGATGTCGACCGGGCCGGCCAGGGATGCCAGGTTCTTCAGGCGGATGGCGAGAATCTTCATGGCTGTTCCTCTTCCAGCTGAACGTCCTGCAGCAACAGGGCGAAGTCGGCCAGGGCCTGCTCGTCGACGGGGTTGCCATAGGCCTGTTCCCAGGCGCGGCTGAACAGGTCCTGCGGGGTCATCTGCGACAGTTCGACGAACTCAAGATCGCTTTCTTCGTCGTTACCACGGCCAGCATATTCGGCGCCGATGCGGATCAGTCGCACCGCTTTGCCTTCCAATGCGCTTTCGATTTGCTGGCGCAGGTCGGGCTGCGGCTCGTCCAAGAGCACACGCACTTCGAGCCAGGGCTGGCGGTTGGGGTCTTCGAGCAGGTCGATCACCGGCAGCTCGGCCAGTTGCTCCAGCAGCTCGCCCAACGGCGCAGGGCCGATGCGCTGCAGGGCCACGGCGCGCGGCACCGGGCGCGCTTCGACGCTGACCAGTTCAGTGCCCTCGAGCTCGACTTCCAGCACCTGGTGCGGGTAATTGATTTCAGCGAACGACAATGGGATCGGCGAGCCGCTGTAGCGGATGCGGGTTTCGCGGTTGACCTTCTGCGGCTTGTGCAGGTGGCCCAGGGCAACGTAGCTGATGGCCTTGTCGAACAGTTTGGCCGGAAGGGCCTCGGCGTTACCGATGATCAGGCTGCGCTCGGAGTCTTCGGACACAGCACCGCCGGCCATGTGCGCGTGGCTGATGGCGACCAGCGCCTGGTCCTTCTTGCGTTTTTTCTGCGCGGCCGCGATCAGTTGCTGGTGCACCTGGTTGATGCCCTGCAGGTAGTCGTCGCCCAACTGCGGGCCGGTGACCTCGGCCGGGCGCAGGAAGGGCAGGGCCAGGCACCAGGCGGCCACCTTGCCGCGGCCGTTGGTCAGTGGGATCAGCAGGCGTTCGGCATCCAGCTGGCCTTCGTCGAGCCAGTGCACACGGCCCAGCGCGTGGGTGCGCAGGCGGCGCATGAGCGCGGCGGGCAGCTCGATGCGCGAGCCGGAGTCATGGTTGCCGGCGATCATCACGATATCCAGCTTCGGCTGTTGCTCGTGGGCCTGGACGATGAAGTCGTAAAGCCGCTCCTGGGCTTTGACCGGTGGGTTGACCGTGTCGAAGATATCACCGGCGATCAGCAGCGCGTCGGGCTGGCGCAAGCGCAGCTGGCCGAGTAGCCAGTCGAGGAAGCAGGCGTGTTCGAAGTCGCGTTCCTGGCCGTGCAGGCTTTGGCCCAGGTGCCAGTCGGAGGTGTGAAACAGACGCATGGATGACCTGTTGGATTGGGACATGAAGGCTTCGGCATCTGGCGTCATGACAGCGCCAAGGTAGCCCTCGAAGGAGGGCGGTATGGTAACTCAAGTGGCTTGGCGATTGTCTGAGCCGGGCAGTGTTCGATGCGTTGAAAGGGAGGGCAGTGCGCTACAGGGACATTCCATTATGCGAACGGGTCGACATAGTGGCCATTTGCTCGCTTGTTGCCGGCCATCGCCGATGATCTAATCTTCGCCCCGGCCGCGGCGCTTGCGATGCTGCTGGTGTGGGCTACCGGAACCAATTTGAAAAGGAATTTTTATGCAAAGCACGCCACAAATCCAGGCCGATTACGCCAACCTCAAGCCTAAATGGCAGGAGCGTTTCGCTTTCTTCGATCAGCATGGAGGGCCACGTGAAACGAGTTACAAAGCTGCTTTTCGCGCCTTGCCGTTTCGCAAGAAACTGTTGATCAACAACAATTTCCTCGGATTCTTCTTTGGCCCGATCTACTGGTTCGTCCTGGGCATGTGGAAGAAGAACCTGGTCATGCTGGCCATCATTATGGGCATCGGGCTGCTTGAAGGCGTTTACGAGGCTGCCACGGGTAATGCGGTGCCTCGGGCGCTGGACCAGGGCATCAGTGTGGCCTTTGCCGTGCTGTATGGCATGTTGACCAATTATGCCTATTACCTGAAACAGACCAAAGGGGAGCAGGGCTGGAACCCGTTTCAGGGGCATCGGTTCATCTGATCGCTGCCGGTGATCAGCGGGGGAAGGGTCAGGATTGCATCCGGGCTGAGAGGGGCCTGTCTTTAGTGCTGCGCCCCTCTCCCAATCACTTCGGATAAAGCGGCGGCAAGCTCCCCGGCTCACCCGAAGGCAACAACACCTGTTCCGCCGGTGGAATCGTGCCAATCGCCCGCCACAAATCCTCCCCCTGCCAATACTGCCCACTCTCGCTGTAAAGCGCCCCGTTCAACCCATCCAGCGCATCCGACAGCGGCACGAACCGCGCCGCCATCTCCGCCAAGGTCTCCGGCTGCTGCCGCGCCCAGGCGTCGAGTGCCTGGCGGGTGGCCTGTGGGTCGTTGGCCTGGCAGGCGCGCTTGAGGTCGTCCAGCAGGGTGCGTGGGCTTGGGCCGGTCTGCGCGGCGCGCAGTACCGCTGGTTGCGAGCGGGCGCGCCACCACAGGGTAAAACCGAGCGCCGTGGTGAGGGCGAAAATCACGGTGCAGAGTTGCCAAGGCCAGAGCAGATGGCTGGCGCTGCCGGCATCGCCTACCGGGGTGTCGGCGCTCAGGGCAGGGTTGTCCTGCACGTTCAGGTTACGCGCCGGCAGGCTGCTGTGCTCCAGATGGTCCTCGCGGGTATTCCACCAGGTGACTTCCAGCGCCGGCAGGGCAAGTTCGCCGCTGTGGGTGGGCACCAGTGCCTCGCGCTCCTCGCGGTTGGCGGTCATGCCGCGCTCGCTGATTTCGTTGCGCAGCAGCGGTTGGTCCGGGTAGCGGCGCAGCCCGGCGATTTCCGTGGCGGGCAATTGCGGCAACTGGGTGCTGGACAGCCCTTCGGCGCGCAGCGTGATGCTGCGGGTCAGCGAATCGCCTATCTGGGTTTGCTGCCTGCCTGGGTCGGGGTTCCAGTGCTCCTCCAGGGTCAGGCTGCGGGCTGGCAACCACGGTTCGGCCGCGGGCCAGGCGGCGGGGATCGGGCGTACGGTCAGGCGCAGCGGCAGCGACCTGACCTGTACCTGGCGAGCGGTGCGTGCAGTGCCCTCAGGCTGCTGAGCGTTATCGGCGGCGGTGGCGGTGAACGTGAGCGGCGCGATTTCCAGGGTGCCGCTGTGCTGCGGATAGAGTGCGTAGCGTGTCTCGATCACCCCGTGGCGTACGCCGTTGATGTCCTTCTCATAGGTGCGTGAGTCACCCAGCGGCTCGACCTTGGCGTTTTCCAGCTGCAGCGGGCTCAGGCTGCTGTCATCGTACAGCGACACCGAATGGTAGATGCGCAGGGTCAGCACGGCCTGGGCCTGGACATAGACCTCGTTGCTGTCCAGCGTGGCTTCGACGAATATCTGGGACGCAGTATCCGGGCGGCTGGCGTCGGCCTGCAGCACCTGCAGATCGATGGCCTGGCTGTGTGACTGGCCCAGTTGCAGCTCAGGAATACGCAGGCTGCCGCTACGCCTTGGCAGCAGGGTAATGATCCAGCGGGTGCTGGCGCGGGTCTCGCCGTCGAGGGTATGCAGGCTGTTCAACTGGCGCGTGCCGCGCACTTCGAAGTCGCCGTCCAGGGCGCGCAGGTCGGGCTTGCCGAACTGGGTCACATCCTGGCTTTCGAGGGTCAGTTCCAAAGTTTCGCCGGCGCCCAGGCGAGTGCGATCGACGCTGGCCTGCAGGGTCGGCTCGGCCTGGGCCAGAAGGGCCCAGAAGAGGCTGAAGAGAAAGACGCCGAGGCGACTCATCGTGGGGTTTCCTGATGCAATTGCTGTTCATACCAGAATTTGCGGCGTAGCAGCTGCGCCGGGTTGTCGGGGATTTCCCGCAGCCATTGTTCCAGGGCCTGGCGTTGCTCGGCGTCCAGGCTGGTGGAAACCGGCCGCTTGGGCGGCTGGGTGATGCTGTCATCGTCGCCACCCTGGTTTCCGGGAGTGGCCTGGCTGTTGTTGCTGTCTTGGCCGGGCTGTTCGGCGTTGGCCGGTTCATTGTTGCCGGGCGTGCCCTGCGCCGGGCTGCTGGCCGAGCTGCTGTTGCCCTCGGTCTCGCTGCCGGGTGTGCCTTGGGCATCGTCTTTGGCCGGTTGTTCCTCGGCCTGTGCTTCGCGTTGCTGCAACAGCTGCTGGATCAGTGCCTGGTTATCCAGCGCCGGCTTGAAATCGGGCTGGCGTTCGAGGGCTTGCTCATAGGCATCCAGGGCGGCTTCCAACTCGCCGCTGCGGGCCAGGGCATTGCCTCGATTGTAGTGGGCCGCTGTCGTATTGCCTTGGGCAAAGGCCTTGGCGGCCGCGGCGTAGTCGCCGGCCTGGTACAGCGCCATGCCGCGCCATTGCGGGTCCTGGAAGTGCCGGGCGGCGTCCGCCGGGCGGTTCTGTTCAAGCAGGCGCTGGCCCTGCTGGTCGGGGCGCAACCACAGGTCATTGAACTCCAAGGCCTGGCTTGGCTGCGGCAGGGCCAGCAGCAGCGGCAGGCAGAACAGCCAGCCGCGCCGACCCGCGCAGGCGGCCAGCAGTAACAGGGGGATCAACAGCCAGTAGCCTTGGTCGGCCCAGCTGTCGAGTTGCACGTTCTGGCCGTCATTGCGCAGGATGCGCGGGTTGTCGTACAGGCCCAGGCCACGCAGGTCGAGGTCGTCGATGCGGGCATGACGGTAGCGTCCGCCGGTGCTGTTGATAAACGCCCTGAGGCCGCCGCTGTCCAGGCGCGGTACCAGAATGGCACCTTGCTCGTCCTTGAGGAACTCGCCGTTGGCCTGGCGCACCGGAGCCCCGTCGCTGGTGCCGACTCCGAGCATCAACAGGCTCGGGCCCTGGCGGCCCAGGGCCTGGACGATGCCTTGGCGTTCCGGGCCGCTCAATGCCGAACCGATCAGCAACAGACGGCCTTGGCCCAGGCCGCTCTGCGCCAGCAGGGCCAGGCCTTTTTGCACGGCCAGGTCGGCGCGTTGGCCGGGCTGCGGCATGATCGAAGGGTCGATGGCCTCGAGCAGGTTGCGCGTGGTGCTCAGGTCGTCGGACAGCGGCACCAAGGTGTGTGCGCTGCCTGCGTAGACGATCAGGGCGGTCTGGCTGTCGCGGCGGTGTTCGAGCAGGTCCAGGATCTTGCGCCGAGCCTGCTGCAGCCGGTTGGGCGGGGTGTCCTCGGCAAGCATCTGCGGCGTCAGTTCGAGCAGGATCACTAGCGGGTCGGCCGGGCGTTGGCGGGATTCCTCCACGCGCTGCCAGCTCGGCCCGAGCAGCGCCAGAACGACCAGCAACCAGGCAAGGCCGAGGGCCACCCAGGGCAGTTTGCTGTTGCTGCCACTGCCGCCACCGAGCAGCACCGGGTGGAATGCCTTGGGCAGGATCATCTGCCAGCGCCCGGCGCGCTTGCGCCGGTGCCACAGCTTGAACAGCAGCCAGGCGAGCAGCGGCACTACCAGCAGCCACAGGGGGCGCAACCATTGCGGCCACAGATCGATCATCGCCGCTTCCTCAAGCGCAGCCGTTTAAGGCGCTCACGCCATTGCGGGTGGGGCTGCAGGAAGCGCGGTTTGCGCAGGCCCCGTTGCAGCAGGTTGTCTGGCCATTGCACCGCCACCACCAGCAGCACGCTGAGCAGTAAGGCCAGGGCCAATGGCCAGGCATACAGGGCCTTGGCCGTGCGCGCCTGGGTCGGCTGCTGGGCGACGGGTTCGAGCTGATCCAGGGTATCGCCGATGGCGTCCAGTTCGGCACCGTCGTGGGCGCGGAAGTACGCGCCGCGGGTCAGCTCGGCGATTTCCTTGAGCGAGGCTTCGTCCAGGTCCAGGCTTGGGTTGAGCCCGAGCAGGCCAGGTGTACCGCTGGCCTCGGGGTTGGCGCCGATGCCGATGGTGTAGATGCGCACGCCTTCCTGGGCGGCCAGGCGGGCGGCGGTCAATGGGTGGATCTGCCCGCCATTGTTGGCGCCGTCGGTAATCAGCACCAGCACGCGGCTTTGCGCAGGGCGCTGGCGCAGGCGTTTGACCGCAAGGCCAATGGCGTCACCGATGGCGGTGTTTTTGCCAGCTATGCCGATTTGCGCTTCGTCGAGGAAGGTACGCACAGTGCGCCGGTCAAAGGTCAGCGGTGCCTGCAGGTAGGCCTGGCTGCCAAACAGAATCAGGCCGACGCGGTCGCCTTCGCGGTCCTGCAGGAAGTCGCCCATCAATGCCTTGACCAGGTCGAGGCGGCTGACTTCGTCGTCCTTCCACTGCATGTCGGGGAAGTCCATGGAGCCGGACACATCCACTGCAACCATCAGGTCACGGCCACTGGCGGCCACCGGTAACGGGTCGCCCAGCCATTGCGGGCGGGCAGCGGCGAGCAACAGCAGCAGCCAGATCACCACGAACGGCGCCTGCTGGCGCCAGGTTGGCAGGTTCAGGCGCGCACGCCGGCCGGCCAGGCCTTCCAGCTCGTGGAGAAAGCCCACCTTGAGCACCGGCTCGCCGCTGTCAGCGGCGGGCAGCACCAGGCGCGCCAGCCACGGCAGCGGCAGCAGCACGAAGATCCACGGCCAGGCCAGTTCAAACATGTTTGCGAATCCAGGTTTCGACGGCCTGGCTGAGCCCGACGATGGCCTTGTCGTCGAGCTTGCACTCGGGCTTGTACGCGCCCTCGACCAATACCATCCAGCGGGTCAGGCCGGCGGCCGGGCAGCGGTTGTCGAGGAACGCCAGCCACTGGCGGCCGTTGAGCGTATGGCTGTTGGCCCCGGGGTAATGGTTGCGGCACAGGCGTTTGAGCAAGGCGTTGATCTGCTGCAACCAGGCCCCGGCCGGCGCGCCGTCGTAGGGGCGGGGTAGGCGGGCAAGTTCGGCCAGCGCCTCTAGGCGCACCGGGTCGAGCGGCTGTTCGGCACGCACCACCCGGCGCTTGCCCGGGCGCCAGCGCCGCAGCCGCCAAAGGCCCCAGGCCAGCAGTGGCAGCAAGGCGAGCAGCAGCCACCAGCCTGGTGCCGGTGGCCACAGGCCAATCGCCGAGGGTGCGATCAGCGGCTGCAGCTGATCCAGCGGATTCATTTACTGCTCCCTGGGCGCTGGGCATTGAGGTATTCGCGCAACTGTTCGATCATTTCGCTTTGGGTGCTCAGTGGCATCAGCACCACGCGCAGCTTTTGCGCCATCAAGTCCCAGCGTTCGATACGCGCTTCGGCCTGCTGACGGTAGGCCTGGCGCAGGTTGGTGTCCAGCGTGTCTAGCTCCAGCTGCGCACCGCGCTGGGAAAAACGCAGCAGGCCAGCAGCAGGCAAGGCATGGTCGAGCGGGTCGGAGACCGGCATCAGCAGCAGGTCGCAATGGCGCGAGAGCATCGCCAGGTGCTGTTCAGCCTGGGCGCTGAGCGAGCGCTCGTCGCAAATGACGATGGCCAGGCTGCCTGGGCGCAGTACTTCACGTGCGCGGCGCAAAGCCAGGCCCAGGCTGTCAGCGTGGGGCGCGGCTTCGGTGTGCAGCGCCTGGTTGACCTTCGCCATACGGTTGAGCAACTGCAGCAGGCTTTGCTTGCTGCGCCGCGGCTTGATTTCGTGGTGCTCATCATCGCCGAACACCAACCCGCCGATACGGTCGTTGTGGCCCAGCGCAGCCCAACCGAACAGCGCCGCAGCCTGGGCCGCGAGCACTGACTTGAACATCAGCCCCGAGCCGAAGAACAGTCGCTGGCTTTGCTCGACGAGGATGAAGATCGGCCGCTCGCGTTCTTCATGGAACAGCTTGGTATGCGGCTCTTGGGTGCGTGCGGTGACCCGCCAGTCGATGTTGCGTACGTCGTCACCGGCCTGGTAGACGCGCACTTGGTCGAAGTCCACGCCGCGCCCGCGCAGCTTTGAGTGGTGCAGACCGACCAGCGGGCTGCGCTGGCCAGGCCGGGAGAACAACTGGATCTCGCGCACCCGGTGGCGCATGTCGATCAGCTCGGCGAGGCCGATGCGGATGCCGGGTTCGGCCTGCTGAGCGGTGGGCATCGGCTCAGGCAACGGCGACGACGTCAAGGATGCGCTGGACCACGCGGTCCTGGTCGATCCCTGCCGCTTCGGCTTCGAAGGAGAGGATGATGCGGTGGCGCAGCACGTCGAACAGCACGGCCTGGATGTCCTCGGGGCTGACGAAGTCGCGCCCGGCCAGCCAGGCATGCGCCCGCGCACAACGATCCAGGGCGATGGAGCCGCGTGGGCTGGCGCCATAGGCGATCCAGTCGGCCAGCTCGGTATCGAACTTGGCCGGTGTGCGCGTGGCCATGACCAGTTGCACCAGGTATTCCTCCACCGCGTCGGCCATGTACAGGCCAAGGATTTCCTTGCGTGCGGCAAAGATGGCCTGCTGGCTGACACGCCGTTCAGGCTTGACTTCGCCACCCAGCGCTTCACCGCGGGCCTGGGCCAGAATGCGTCGCTCCACCGCCGCATCGGGGAAGCCGATCTTCACGTGCATCAGGAAACGGTCGAGCTGGGCCTCCGGCAGCGGGTAGGTGCCTTCCTGCTCGATCGGGTTTTGCGTGGCCATGACCAGAAACAGCGGCGACAGGTCATAGGTACTGCGCCCGACACTGACCTGGCGTTCGGCCATCGCCTCGAGCAACGCCGACTGCACCTTGGCCGGTGCCCGGTTGATTTCGTCAGCCAGCACCAGGTTGTGGAAGATCGGCCCCTGCTGGAACACGAAGCTGCCGGTTTCCGGGCGGTAGATTTCTGTGCCGGTAATGTCGGCCGGGAGCAGATCAGGGGTGAACTGGATGCGATGGAACTGCGCTTCGACACCTTCGGCCAGCTCTTTGATGGCCTTGGTCTTGGCCAGGCCCGGGGCGCCCTCGACCAGCATGTGGCCGTCGGCCAGCAGCACGATCAACAGCCGCTCGACCAGTTTTTCCTGGCCTAGGATCTGGGAGGAAAGAAAGGTGCGTAGCGCGATCAGCGCTTCACGGTGTTCCATCGGCGGCGGTTCCTGGGATTGGGCCAGGGCGGGCGCGGAGCGCGACGGACCTGGCAGGGGTGGATACTTTAATCTATCCGGGGGGTGGCGACCAATTACGCCCCGGTTTTTTATGCGCATTGAAGCGGTGGAATATCCGCGTGCGTTTCAGGTGTTCTCCGATTCCCGGTGGCGGTGATCTGTCGCTTGCTTGTGCTCTTCGAATCATGAAGGAGCATGATGATGAGCAAGCAGTACGGTATACCTGCCCCGGTCACCCTGCGGGTGGGCGTTTTTTTCGATGGCACCGGCAACAATCAGGGCAACGCTGCACCCTTGGCTTCCACCGGCCGCGCTTGCGCAGGGGGTAGTTACGCCAATGCCCGCAGTAACATTGCCCTGCTGCACGCGCTTTATCCCTCCGGGCCTGTGCAAGGTCAGGTTCATTTCAGCGTTTATGTGGAAGGTATCGGTACAACACACGGTGCGCCTGACTCGTCCTTCGCCCAGGCGACGGGGCGTGGAAGCGCGGGGGTGGCGGCCCGGGTAGATCAGGCGCTGGTGGAGGTTGGCAGGCAGCTGCGCGATTATCGGGCTGAGCATCCGCAGGTTGTACCCAAGTGCATCGAATTCGACCTGTTCGGTTTCAGTCGAGGTGCTGCGGCGGCCAGGCATCTGGCCAATCGGCTGGGCAAGGAGGAGGCGGGCTTGCCGGCTGAGCTGCACGGGCCCCGGGCGATCAATTTCATTGGTCTGTTCGATACGGTGGCGGCAATCGTTGCACCTTTGCAAGGCAGCTTCGACCCTGCCAGCGATCAATACGGCGGTTTGCGTCTCGGGCTGGACACACTTGTCGCCCGGCAGGTGGTGCAACTGGTGGCCGGCGATGAGCAGCGCCACAACTTCCCGCTGGTGCGCAGCGACAACGACATAGTCGTGCCGGGTGTGCACTCGAATATCGGTGGCGGTTATCGTGAGCACATGCGTGAGCAGGTTCTTTTGTGCAAACCGCAGTCGAGCCGGGTCGCGCGGACGACGCCGGCCGAATGCACAAGCGCCCATGCGGCGGTCAATGGGCTGCTGACCTCGACTTTTGCCGGCCTGGTCGATCCGCGGCCAACGCTGCTCAGCTGGGAGGTGCCGATCGAAGGCAGCCGAGCCAGGCGTGATGACCCGGAAAAGCAGGTGTATGCCGCTGTGTACCGAGAACGTGAAGTCAGTGGCCACCTGTCACGTGTCTACCTCAGCATCATGCGTGAACTGGCCGTGCGCGGTGGCGTACCGTTCGCTCCCTTGGGCAGTGACGATGCGCATCACCTGCCGGCAGAGTTGCTGCCTGTCAGCCGCAAACTGCATGAGTTTGCCCTCGGGCAATGTGCGCAACTGCGCCTGACGCCCCAGGAACGAGCGTTGCTGCAGGCAAAGTATGTGCACACATCGGCGCACTGGAACGCAGTGAAAGGGCTGGATAACAGTGCGCTGGACGCGTTTTACATCGACCGGCCGGGCAAGGCGGGCAGGGTGCTGCACAAGAACCCGGTTGGCTGATGCGGGTGCCGGCCTGCCCACCATTATCGATGTGCAGGCCGGCCCGGGTCAGTTTTTCGAACTGGAGTGCTTGCGGCCTTGGTCACACAAGGCAAACACCACCACCAGCACACCGGAAACCGCCAGGATCAAAGCCACGCCGTCGGTGGAGTGGGTCGCCGAGTTCGCCACCAAGGCAAGGCCGCCCAGGGGCGCCAGGCCGCCGGCCACTGCAGTGCCAATCTCGCGCCCGGTGCCGAAACCGGAAGAGCGCGTCTGGGTCGGGAACTGCCGGCTAAGGAACGAGCCCTGGGGGGCGAACATCATTGGCGCGAGGAGGCCGGTGCCGATGGCAATGGCCACATAGATCAGTGTTGGCTCACCGCTGCTCAGCAACTGCAAGAATGGATAAGCAAACAGCGCCGACAGCACGCCGCCGAGCATCAACACGGTCTTGCTGCTCCAGCGGTCGCACAGCCAGCCGAAGAACGGTACGGCAAAGATCGCCACCAGGCTGGCGATGGTCACCGACAGGGAGGTGACATGTGCCTCGACACCTTTGAACTGAGTCAGGTATGCCAGCGAGAACGTCTTGAATATGTAGCTCAGAGCGTTGTAGCCGATGGCCACGAAAAACACCACGGCCAAGCCTTTGAGATCGTTCCTGAACAGCAGTTTCAGCGGTGACTCCTGCGGTTTGGCATCGGCCTTGTCGAGTTCTTTGAAGTCCGGTGTCTCAGGAATGCTCTTACGCACCCAAAGGCCGATCGCCACCAGGGCGATGCTGGCGATGAACGGAATGCGCCAGCCACCGGCGAGGAGAAACTCGTTGCCGTTCATGGTCAGCAGGTAAACGGTCAGCGACGACAGCAGCAAGCCCAGGTTGAGCCCCAGTGCTGGCCAAGCGCCCTGGCTGCCGCGCTTGCCTTCGCTGGCATGTTCGTAGGAGGTGACGGCCGCCCCGGACAGCTCTGCACCGGCGCCCAGGCCCTGGATGATGCGGATCACTACCAGCAGAATCGGTGCCCAGATACCGATCGAGGCGTAGCTGGGGATCAGACCGATCAGCGCGGTGCACACACCCATCATGCAGAACGTGATAACCAGTACATGCTTGCGGCCGAAGCGGTCGCCCAGGTAGCCAAACAGAACCCCGCCGAATGGGCGCGCGACAAAACCGATGGCAAACGTGGAGAACGCCAGCAGTGAAGCCACTGCCGGGTTGCTGGCATCGAAGAAAATCTTCGAGAACACGATCGCCGCCATGGTCGCGTAGAGGTAGAAGTCATACCACTCCAGCATCGAACCGAAGATGGTTGCCGCCGCCACCTTGCGCAGGCGCTTGCGTTTCTGTGCTGGTGTCTCGCTCGCGGCCGGGGCCGCCTCGTGTACCGACATCTGATGTTCCTTATTGTCTTTGTAGTTGGGGTGTGCAGCAGGGTTCAGCTGGCCTTGAGGATCTTTTCAGCGATCATCTGGCCGATGGGGATCGCCGAGGTGGCAGCCGGTGACGGTGCATTGCAGACATGCACCATGCGCGGGGTCTCGGCGAACAGAAAATCGTGGACCAAGGTGCCGTCGCGCATCACGGCCTGGGCACGGATGCCTGCCTCGAAGGGCAGCAGGTCGCCGGCCTGCAGCGACGGGCAGTACTTGCGGCACTGCTCCAGGTAGCCGTGCTTGAACAGCGAGTTCTTCATCTCGGTGGTGCCGGAGCCGAGGTTGTTCCAGATCGTTTTCCAGAACCCAGGGAAGCGCACGTACTCGGCCACATCGCGCCAGTTCACCGCGAACTTGCGGTAGTTTTCCCGGCCAAAACCCAGCACGGCGTTGGGGCCGACGGTGACACTGCCGTCGATCATGCGCGTCAGGTGTACACCGAGGAACGGTAGCTGTGGGTCAGGAATCGGGTAGATAAGGTGGTTGACGATCTGGTTCTTGCTGGCTGGCAGGCGATAGTACTCACCGCGGAATGGGATTATCTGGTGGTCGATCTTTACCCCGGCCAGGCGCGCCAGGCGGTCGGATTGCAGGCCGGCGCAGGCGACCAGCTGGCGGGCATGCCAGGTCTGGCTGTGATCGCACACTTCGACATGATCGCCAAACTCGCGGATGGCCTGCACGGTGGTGGCCAGGCGCACTTCGCCGCCGGCCTGCTCGATGACCTTGGCCATGGCATCGCACACCTGCTTGTAGTCGACGATGCCGGTGGCATCGACGAACAGCGCACCAAGGCCTGCGATATTGGGTTCGCGGCGCCTGAGTTCACTGGCGTCCAACCGCTCGACCTTCAGCCCGTTGAGCTGTGAACGCTCGTACAGCGCCTGCATGCGCTGCATTTCCAGCGGGTTGGACGCCACCAGCAGTTTGCCGCAGACATCGAAGGCAATGCCGTGCTCGCGGCAAAAATCCTTGGTCGCCAGGGCTCCACGCTTGCACAACTCGGCCTTGAGGCTACCCGGGGCATAGTAAATGCCCGCATGGATCACCCCACTGTTGTGGCCCGTCTGGTGGCGGCCGAGGCTGGACTCCTTTTCCAGTATCAGCAATGACGCCCCGGGGCGTTGTTGGAGCAGGGCCATCGCGGTGGCCAGGCCGACGATGCCGCCGCCGATGATGCAGTAGTCGTATGTCATGCAGGGGTACCTTGGGATTCTTGTCGGTGGATCTGCTTATCAGGTTGTCAGACTAATGAATGCGTAAAAAAAGAGCTTGCCGGGTCGCAGCAAGCTCTGGGTATCAGTCGAGTGCAGGTAGTTCTATTTTCAGGCGTTTGGCAGAGGCGCGCAGATGCGCTTCGGCACACGCCGCAGCCCTTTGGCGGTCACCGTCGGCGATGGCCTGATAAAGCGCTTGGTGTTCGCGATTGGCTTCGGCCGAGCCGCCCACCGAATGGGCTGCGGAGTTTTCCCAGGCGGTGCGCCGTGCATTGGCCAACTGGCCGCCGAGAAAGTCATGGAAGGCCACGAAGTAATCGTTCTTGCTGGCTTCGGCGATGGCCCTGTGGAAGGCCACATCAGCTGCCGAGGCAGTGGCGAAGTCGCTGCGTTTGTCGAGCATCTCCTGCAGGGCCTGGGCCATGTTCGCCAGATCGTGTTCGTCACGTCGGCGCGCGGCGATGGCCGCTGCCTGGGTTTCGATCCACAGGCGCATTTCGAACATCTGCACCAGGTCGGGTTTGCGACCGGTACTGCCGGGGAAGCGGAACACCGTGCCCCCGGGGGTTTTCGAGATATAGGAGCCAAGCCCGCGGCGGGCGATCAGCACGCCATCGGCCTTGAGCTGCGCTACCGCTTCGCGCACTACCGAGCGGCTGACGTTCAGTTGTTCAGCCAGTTGCTGTTCAGTGGGCAGGCGCGCTTCGGCGGCCAGGCGACCGGAATCGATTTCTGCACGGATGGCGCTGACAACCCGTTCGACCAGAGTGTCGGGGCGCTGGAGTTCTAGCATGGAAGCGATTGCCTAGTGGTCAGGTTGTCAGACAATGCCTGTAGCGGGTATGGGATGTCAATCGTTTCGATCAGGTGTGCGTTGCCAGGCATGGCCCTCGCACCGGTGAGCCGTCTCGCGCAGAGAAGCCACCGCTCCGCGGTTGGACGGCCGCGTCAGGCAGGCTTTCAGAGCTCGCTGACGAAGGTCCCTGTCCCCTCCAGAATGTTGCGCAAGGTCAGTTCGACCTCTTCCAGGTCAGTCCCTGCCGATGTCAGCACGATCTCCAGCGTTTCGTCACCCTTCAACGCATCTCGATCCCCGGCCGCCACTTCGATCAGCAGGCGCTTTGCGCTCAGGGTCACCTTCAGGCCATCGAGCGTCGACGGTTCATCGTCCAGGGTCAGGTCCACGGTGTCCTCATCCGGGTAGCGGGTGAGCAGGAACATCTGCCCCTTGTCGCTGTGGCAGCACAAGGTCGCCATGTTGTCTTCCTCGTCATCGCAAGGGGTGGCGAACAGCAGGGCGGTGTTGATTTGCATGAAGGCGGCTCGGGTCAATGGAAACGAAAGTGAATTCTGACAGCCTTGGGGGCATCGATAAACGTAAAGTTTCCCCCCCTTGACCGAAATTGTCGCAGCGCTGCAAGCGGTAATGACCGATCAGTCGTTAAGCTTCCGCGAGCCCTGAACATTACCGTCCGGCTTGCCACGGGTTGGCTATCGTTGATCCGTGATCGTCGGATGTACGCGACGCTTCAATTATTACAAAGCCCAAGCGGAGTACCACAGATGGCGTTCTTCACCGCAGCCAGCAAAGCCGACTTCCAGCATCAACTGCAAGCGGCCCTGGCGCAGCACATCAGCGAGCAGTCACTGCCACAAGTGGCGCTGTTCGCCGAACAGTTCTTCGGCATCATTTCCATGGACGAGCTCACCCAGCGCAGGCTGTCGGACCTGGCCGGCTGTACCCTTTCCGCCTGGCGCATCATCGAGCGCTTCGACCCCGCGCATCCGCAGGTGCGGGTGTACAACCCCGATTACGAGCGCAATGGCTGGCAGTCGACCCACACCGTGGTCGAGGTGCTGCACGATGACCTGCCGTTCTTGGTGGATTCGGTACGTACCGAGCTCAACCGCCGCGGCTATAGCATTCACACGCTGCAGACCACGGTGCTGAGCGTGCGTCGTGACGCCAAGGGCAATCTGCTCGAGCTGTTGCCCAAGGGTACCCAGGGCGAGGGTGTGTGCCATGAATCGCTGATGTACCTGGAGATCGACCGCTGCGCCAACGCTGCCGAATTGACGGTGCTCACCCGCGAAATCGAGCAGGTGCTGGCCGAGGTGCGGGTGGCGGTGGCCGATTTCGAGCCGATGAAAGCCAAGCTGCAGGAAGTCATGGCGCAGGTGGAGCAAACCGCGTTTGCGCCAG
The DNA here is from genome assembly GCF_015751845.1 of Pseudomonas sp. M2. NCBI lineage: Bacteria > Pseudomonadati > Pseudomonadota > Gammaproteobacteria > Pseudomonadales > Pseudomonadaceae > Pseudomonas > Pseudomonas sp. M2. The sequence continues at coordinate 724,131 of NZ_JADOUD010000001.1, read as the reverse complement.
CGCACCACGAAAAGGGTGAGGTCAAGGCGTTCCTCGAGTGGCTGCTGGACAACCACTTCACCTTCCTCGGTTATGAAGAATTCACCGTGCAGGCCGACAGCGCCGGCGGCCAGATGGTCTACGACGAGCAGTCGTTCCTGGGCTTGCCGCGCCGCTTGCGTGTGGGCCTGACGCCTGAAGAGCTGCGTATCGAAGACTACGCGGTGGCTTACCTTGCAGAGCCGCTGCTGTTGTCGTTCGCCAAGGCTGCACTGCCCAGCCGGGTCCACCGCCCGGCCTACCCGGATTACGTCTCGATCCGCCAGCTGGACGCCGATGGCAAGGTGCTCAAGGAACACCGCTTCATGGGCCTTTACACCTCGTCGGTGTACGGCGAGAGCGTGCACGCCATTCCATACATCCGGGTCAAGGTCGCCGAGGTCGAGCGCCGCTCCGGCTTCGACGCCAAGGCACACCTGGGCAAGGAACTGGCCCAGGTACTCGAAGTGCTGCCACGCGACGATCTGTTCCAGACCCCGGTCGACGAGCTGTTCAGCACGGTGATGTCGATCGTGCAGATCCAGGAGCGCAACAAGATCCGTGTGTTCCTGCGCAAGGACCCGTACGGGCGCTTCTGCTACTGCCTGGCCTACGTGCCACGGGAAATCTACTCCACCGAAGTGCGGCAGAAGATCCAGCAGGTGCTGATGGAGCGCCTGAAGGCCAGCGACTGCGAGTTCTGGACGTTCTTCTCCGAATCGGTGCTGGCACGCGTGCAGCTGATTTTGCGCGTCGATCCGAAGAACCGTATCGCCATCGACCCGCAGCAACTGGAAAACGAAGTGATCCAGGCCTGCCGCTCGTGGCATGACGACTACGCCGCGCTGGTGGTGGAGAACTTCGGTGAAGCCCAGGGCACCAATATTCTCGCCGATTTCCCCAAAGGTTTCCCGGCCGGCTACCGTGAGCGCTTTGCCGCCCATTCTGCGGTGGTCGACCTGCAACATGTGCTGGCCCTGTCCGAAAGCAAGCCGCTGGCGATGAGCTTCTACCAGCCGCTGACGCGTCTGGGCGAACGCTTGCTGCACTGCAAGCTGTACCACGCGGACACGCCATTGGCGTTGTCGGACGTGCTGCCGATCCTGGAAAACCTTGGCCTGCGTGTGCTGGGCGAGTTCCCCTATCGCTTGCGCCACGCCAGTGGTCGTGAATACTGGATCCACGATTTCGCCTTCACTTACAGCGAAGGCTTGAGCCTGGACATCCAGCAACTCAACGACGTGCTCCAGGACGCGTTCATCCATATCGTCCAGGGCGATGCCGAGAATGACGCGTTCAACCGCCTGGTGCTCACCGCCGGCCTGCCATGGCGCGACGTGGCGCTGCTGCGCGCCTATGCCCGCTACCTCAAGCAGATCCGCCTGGGCTTCGACCTTGGCTACATCGCCAGCACGCTGAACAACCACACCGACATCGCCCGTGAGCTGACCCGGTTGTTCAAGACCCGCTTCTACCTGGCGCGCAAGCTCACTGCCGATGACCTGGACGACAAGCAGCAACGCCTGGAACAAGCCATCCTCAGCGCCCTGGACGATGTCCAGGTGCTCAACGAGGACCGCATCCTGCGCCGCTACCTGGACCTGATCAAGGCCACCCTGCGCACCAACTTCTACCAGCCTGATGCCAACGGCCAGAGCAAGTCGTACTTCAGCTTCAAGTTCAACCCCAAGCTGATCCCCGAGCTGCCCAAACCGGTACCCAAGTTCGAGATCTTCGTCTATTCGCCAAGGGTCGAGGGTGTGCACCTGCGCTTCGGCAATGTGGCACGCGGTGGCCTGCGCTGGTCGGACCGTGAAGAGGACTTCCGTACCGAGGTGCTTGGGCTGGTCAAAGCCCAGCAGGTGAAGAACTCGGTGATCGTGCCCGTCGGTGCCAAGGGCGGCTTCCTGCCACGGCGTTTGCCGCTGGGCGGCACGCGTGACGAAATCGCCGCCGAAGGCGTGGCCTGCTACCGCATATTCATCTCGGGCCTGCTCGACATTACCGACAACCTCAAGGACGGCGGCGTGGTGCCACCGGCCAACGTGGTGCGTCACGATGACGATGACCCGTACCTGGTGGTGGCGGCCGACAAGGGCACCGCGACCTTCTCCGACATCGCCAACGGCATCGCCATCGATTACGGCTTCTGGCTGGGCGATGCCTTCGCCTCGGGTGGCTCTGCCGGCTACGACCACAAGAAGATGGGCATTACCGCCCGTGGTGCCTGGGTGGGCGTGCAGCGCCACTTCCGCGAGCGCGGCATCAATGTGCAGCAGGACCCGATCACCGTCATCGGCGTCGGTGACATGGCCGGTGACGTGTTCGGCAACGGCCTGCTGATGTCCGACAAGCTGCAACTGGTAGCGGCGTTCAACCACCTGCACATCTTCATCGACCCGAACCCGGACCCGGCCAGCAGCTTCGCCGAGCGCCAGCGGCTGTTCGACTTGCCGCGTTCGGCCTGGAGCGATTACGACACCAGCATCATGTCCGAAGGCGGCGGGATCTTCCCGCGCAGTGCCAAGAGCATCGCCATCACGCCGCAAATGAAGGAACGCTTCGCCATCGAGGCCGACCGGCTGACACCGACCGAGCTGCTGCATGCATTGCTCAAGGCACCGGTAGACCTGCTGTGGAACGGGGGCATCGGTACCTACGTCAAGGCCAGCAGCGAAAGCCACGCCGATGTCGGCGACAAGGCCAATGACGCGTTGCGGGTCAACGGCAACGAACTGCGCTGCAAGGTGGTGGGCGAGGGCGGCAACCTCGGCATGACCCAGCTCGGCCGTGTCGAGTTCGGCCTCAACGGCGGTGCCACCAATACCGACTTCATCGACAACGCCGGTGGGGTGGACTGCTCCGACCACGAGGTCAACATCAAGATCCTGCTCAACGAAGTGGTGCAGGGTGGCGACATGACCGAGAAGCAGCGCAACCAGCTGCTTGGCAGCATGACCGATGAAGTGGGCGGGCTGGTGCTTGGCAACAACTACAAGCAGACCCAGGCGCTTTCGTTGGCGGCGCGTCGCGCCCGCGAGCGGATCGCCGAGTACAAGCGCCTGATGGCCGACCTCGAGAGCCGTGGCAAGCTGGACCGTGCCATCGAGTTCCTGCCGACCGAGGAGCAGTTGGCCGATCGCCTGGCGGCCGGCCAGGGCCTGACCCGTGCCGAGCTGTCAGTGCTGATTTCCTACAGCAAGATCGACCTCAAGGAGCAGTTGCTCAAGTCGCTGGTGCCGGACGATGACTACCTGACCCGCGACATGGAAACCGCCTTCCCGCCGTCGCTGGTCAGCAAGTTCGGCGAAGCCATGCGCCGCCACCGCCTCAAGCGCGAGATCGTCAGTACCCAGATCGCCAACGACCTGGTCAACAACATGGGCATCACCTTCGTCCAGCGGCTGAAAGAGTCGACCGGCATGAGCCCGGCCAATGTTGCCGGGGCCTATGTGATCGTGCGTGACATCTTCCATCTGCCGCACTGGTTCCGCCAGATAGAGGCGTTGGACTACCAGGTGCCGGCGGAAATCCAGCTGACCCTGATGGACGAGCTGATGCGTCTGGGGCGCCGCGCGACCCGCTGGTTCCTGCGCAGCCGGCGCAACGAGCAGGATGCCGGGCGCGACACCGCGCACTTCGGGCCGAAAATCGCCCAGTTGGGGCTCAAGCTCGACGAACTGCTGGAGGGCCCGACCCGCGAACGCTGGATGGTCCGCTATCAGAGCTTCGTCGATGCCGGCGTGCCGGAGTTGCTCGCACGCATGGTGGCAGGCACCAGCCACCTGTACACGTTGCTGCCGATCATCGAGGCGGCAGACGTGACCGGGCATGAGCCGGCCCAGGTGGCCAAGGCGTTCTTCGCCGTGGGCAGTGCGCTGGACTTGACCTGGTACTTGCAGGAAATCAGCAACCTGCCGGTGGAGAACAACTGGCAGGCCCTGGCCCGCGAGGCGTTCCGCGACGATATCGACCTGCAGCAACGGGCCATCACCATCTCGGTGCTGCAGATGGTCGATGCCCCGCAAGACATGGATGCCCGCGTGGCGCTGTGGGCCGAGCAACATCGGGTAATGGTCGAGCGCTGGCGTGCCATGCTCGACGACCTGCGCAATGCGACGGGTACCGACTATGCGATGTACGCGGTGGCCAACCGCGAGCTGGTCGACCTGGCGATGAGCGGGCAGGCGGTGGCGGTGCCGTCCTGATCGGACAGCTGAAATGAAAAAGCCCCGGCAGTGATGCCGGGGCTTTTTCATGCTGGCGCCCGCCTTACGGATGATCGGCCCCCAGGTAGGAGCAGCCTTGTGTCGCGAAAGGGTCGCGTAGCGGCCCCGGCAATATCAGCCTGATGCATGAATTGCGGGGGCGCTGCGCACCCCTTTCGCGACACAAGGCCGCTCCTACGGGGCCGTGTGTTATTTGAACCGCCGCTCCACGCCTTTTTCCACCAGGATTTTTGCCGATATCTCCTCCACCGAAAAATGCGTGGAGTTGATGTTGGGGATGTTCTCCCGCCGGAACAGGCTCTCGACCTCGCGTACCTCGAACTCGCACTGGGCAAAGCTCGAATAACGGCTGTTGGGCTTGCGCTCGTGGCGGATGGCGGTCAGGCGGTCGGGGTCGATGGTCAGGCCGAACAGCTTGTTGTGATGCTTCTTGAGCACCGCCGGCAGCTGCAGGCGCTCCATGTCGTCTTCGGTGAGCGGGTAGTTGGCCGCGCGAATGCCGAACTGCATCGCCATGTACAGGCAGGTCGGGGTCTTGCCGCAACGCGATACGCCGACCAGGATCAGGTCGGCCTTGTCGTAATAATGGGTGCGCGCGCCGTCGTCGTTGTCGAGCGCGAAATTCACCGCCTCGATGCGCTCCATGTAGTTGGAATTACCGCCAATGGAGTGGGACTTGCCGACGGAATACGACGAATGGGCAGTCAATTCCTGCTCGAGCGGGGATAAAAACGTCGAAAAGATGTCGATCATGAAGCCGTTCGACGTCGCCAGGATCTCGCGGATGTCCTGATTGACGATGGTGTCGAAGATGATCGGGCGCATGCCGTCGCGCTCGGCGGCGGCATTGATTTGCTGCACCATCGTGCGCGCCTTGTCCGGCGTGTCGATGTACGGACGGGTGAATTTGTTGAATGGAATGCTATCGAATTGCGCGAGCAGGCTTTGGCCCAGGGTTTCGGCAGTGATGCCGGTGCCATCGGAGATGAAGAACGCGGTTCGTTTCATTTGCGATCTGGGCCTTAAGCTGATGACGTTTCTTGGATATGATAAGTTCGGTTTGCCGAATGCGGCTGTCGGCATTCTCACTTATTTTCCAGGTACAGGCCACAAGCGTCCGGCCCAGTCAAAAGGCAGGCGGGCGCCCTTGAGCTTTTCCAATACAGTTAGTGGAGAGATCACCTTGGTAGAGTACGTAGTTTCCCTCGATAAGCTCGGCGTCCATGATGTGGAGCATGTGGGGGGCAAGAACGCATCCCTGGGCGAGATGATCAGTAACCTCGCCGGTGCCGGCGTGTCGGTGCCGGGCGGCTTTGCCACTACGGCTCAGGCGTACCGTGATTTTCTCGAGCAAAGCGGGCTGAACGACCGCATTCACGCCGCGCTCGACGCGCTGGATGTCGATGACATCAATGCCCTGACCAAGACCGGCGCGCAGATTCGCCAGTGGGTCATGGAGGCCGAGTTCCCGGCTCGACTGGATTCGGAAATCCGTACGGCCTTTGCCGAGATGGCCGCTGGCAACGACAACATGGCCGTCGCCGTGCGTTCCTCGGCCACCGCTGAAGACCTGCCGGATGCCTCTTTTGCCGGCCAGCAGGAAACCTTCCTCAACATCCGTGGCGTCGATAACGTGATCCGCGCGGCCAAGGAAGTGTTCGCCTCGCTGTTCAACGACCGCGCCATCGCCTACCGCGTGCACCAGGGCTTCGACCACAAGCTGGTGGCCCTGTCGGCCGGCGTGCAGCGCATGGTCCGCTCTGAAACCGGCACCGCCGGTGTCATGTTCACCCTCGACACCGAGTCGGGTTTCCGCGATGTGGTATTCATTACCGGCGCCTACGGCCTGGGCGAAACCGTGGTGCAGGGTGCGGTCAACCCTGACGAGTTCTACGTACACAAAAACACCCTGCAGGCCGGCCGCCCGGCCATCCTGCGCCGCAACCTGGGCAGCAAGGCGATCAAGATGATCTACGGCGACGAGGCCAAGGCCGGTCGCTCGGTCAAGACCGTCGAAGTCGACCGTGCCGAACGTGCGCGCTTCTGCCTGACCGACGCCGAGGTCAGCGAGCTGGCCAAGCAGGCCATGATCATCGAGCAGCACTACCAGCGCCCGATGGACATCGAATGGGCCAAGGACGGTGACGACGGCAAGCTCTACATCGTGCAGGCCCGCCCTGAAACCGTGAAAAGCCGCGCCAGCGCCAATGTCATGGAGCGTTACCTGCTCAAGGAGAAGGGCACCGTACTGGTTGAAGGCCGTGCGATCGGCCAGCGCATCGGCGCGGGCAAGGTCCGCGTGATCAAGGACGTGTCCGAGATGGACAAGGTGCAGCCGGGCGACGTGCTGGTCTCCGACATGACAGACCCGGACTGGGAGCCGGTGATGAAGCGCGCCAGCGCCATCGTCACCAACCGCGGTGGGCGTACCTGCCACGCGGCGATCATCGCCCGCGAGCTGGGTATTCCGGCAGTGGTAGGTTGTGGCAACGCCACCCAGCTGCTCAAGGATGGCCAGGGCGTGACCGTGTCCTGCGCCGAAGGCGATACCGGCTTCATTTTTGAAGGTGAACTGGGCTTTGACGTCAAGCAGAACTCGGTCGATGCCATGCCCGACCTGCCGTTCAAGATCATGATGAACGTCGGCAACCCGGACCGCGCCTTCGATTTCGCCCAGCTGCCCAACGCCGGTGTCGGCCTGGCGCGCCTTGAGTTCATCATCAACCGCATGATCGGCGTGCACCCCAAGGCGCTGCTGAACTACGCCGGCCTGCCGCCGGAGCTCAAAGAAAGCGTCGACAAGCGCATCGCCGGTTACAACGACCCGGTCGGCTTCTATGTCGAGAAGCTGGTCGAGGGCATCAGCACCCTGGCGGCGGCCTTCTACCCGAAAAAGGTCATCGTGCGCCTGTCGGACTTCAAGTCCAACGAGTACGCCAACCTGATCGGCGGCAAACTGTACGAGCCGGAAGAAGAAAACCCGATGCTGGGCTTCCGCGGTGCTTCGCGCTATATCAGCGAGTCGTTCCGTGACTGCTTCGAGCTTGAATGCCGTGCACTGAAGCGCGTGCGTAACGAGATGGGCCTGACCAACGTCGAGATCATGGTGCCGTTCGTGCGCACCTTGGGCGAAGCCAGCCAAGTGGTCGACCTGCTGGCTGAAAACGGCCTGGCCCGTGGCGACAATGGCCTGCGCGTGATCATGATGTGCGAGCTGCCGTCCAACGCCATCCTGGCTGAGGAGTTCCTCGAGTACTTCGACGGCTTCTCCATCGGTTCCAACGACCTTACCCAGCTGACCCTGGGCCTGGACCGCGACTCGGGTATCATCGCCCACCTGTTCGACGAGCGTAACCCGGCGGTGAAGAAGCTGTTGGCCAATGCCATCCAGGCGTGCAACAAGGCTGGCAAGTACATCGGTATTTGCGGTCAGGGCCCGTCGGACCACCCGGACCTCGCCAAGTGGCTGATGGAGCAAGGCATCGAAAGCGTGTCGCTGAACCCCGACTCGGTACTCGAGACCTGGTTCTTCCTGGCCGAGGGCCAGGGCGCGGTCTGATAGATGAAATGCGGGGGCGCGTCTGGCGTGCCCCCGCCTGGTTTTTTCCAGGGCGAGTTCCAGTGATGGATCCCGCCCTTTTTTGTGCATCAAGCAACCTTATGCAAAGCAGCAGTGTTCTATTCCCCGTGGCCTTGCTCAGTGCCGAGCGCCGCGGTGATCTCAGTGAAGACGTCTACCGGATCAAGGCCGGCAACAGCCCTGACCCCAGCGTCGAACTGGCCGTGACCCGCCTGGGGCTGGCCGACCAGGGTGGCGCCCAAGGCGTGCCGGTTATTCTCCTGCATGGCAGTTTCTCCAATCGGCGTTTCTGGTATTCGCCCAAGGGCATTGGCCTGGGGGCTTACCTGGCACGTGCGGGCTTCGATGTCTGGATCCCGGAAATGCGTGGCCACGGGTTGTCGCCGCGCAACCACAAGTGGCGGCACAACCGGGTCGCTGATTATGCCCGCTATGACTTGCCGCTGATCGCGGCCTTCGTTGAAGAACAGTCCGGTTCAGCCCCCCACTGGATAGGCCATTCGCTTGGCGGTACCACCTTGGCGGCAGCGCTTGGCGGTGGTTTTCTGCAGTCCGGGCAGGTCGCCAGTGCCGCGTTTTTCGGTACCCAGATCAGCCGGGTGTACTGGCCGTTGAAGGTGCCACCCCTGACCTGGGGCGCAAAGCTGCTGCTCAGGCGTTGGGGGCAGATTTCCGGCCCGCGCTTCAAGCGCGGGCCTGAGGATGAGCCGATAGGCCTGGCGCTGGAAAGCATGCGTTGGCACGGCCTGTTTGGCCGTTTTGGTGACGAGGACAGTGACTGGTGGGCGGGGCTTGCCGAGGTGGATGTGCCGGTGCTGGCAGTGGCTGGCGCGGGAGACTTCCAGGACCCGGTGTGGGCTTGTCGCAAGCTGTTCGATCAGTTGGGTGGCGAGCGCAAGCAGTTCCTCAGGCTGGGGCGCGAGGAAGGCTTCGAGGCGTTCGGGCATGTCGACATGCTGGTGAGCAAGGCGGCGCAGGCGCAGGTGTGGCCATTGGTGCAACGCTGGTTGCGCCAGCCGTTGCTGCCGGTGCATGGGGCGACCGTGGTTACGGAGCCAGTCACGGTCAGCTGATTTTCTGCTGGGTGTCGTGGCCCGCTTGGGCTACGACAGGCGAAATACAGATGACCGAGCAGTCCCGGATGACTGCGACTGCCTCCCCGGTGTAGCCTTGGCAGACACCCGCTTTCGTTGTGACTGACAGGAGCTTCCCATGCAGCATTACGTAACGCCCGACCTGTGCGACGCCTACCCGGACCTGGTCCAGGTGCTGGAACCGATGTTCAGCAACTTCGGTGGCCGCGATTCATTTGGTGGCCAGATCGTTACCATCAAGTGCTTCGAGGACAACTCGCGGGTCAAAGAGCAGGTTGAGCTCGACGGCAAGGGCAAGGTTCTGGTGGTCGATGGCGGTGGTTCGCTGCGCTGTGCATTGCTCGGTGACATGCTTGCCGAAAAGGCTGCCAAGAACGGCTGGGAAGGCCTGGTGATCTATGGCTGCGTGCGTGACGTCGATGTGCTGATCCAGACCAGCGTCGGTGTGCAGGCGCTGGCCAGCCATCCGATGAAGACCGACAAGCGCGGTATCGGCGACCTCAATGTGGCTGTGACCTTCGCCGGCGTGACGTTCCGCCCTGGCGAGTATGTGTATGCCGACAACAATGGTGTGATCGTCTCGCCAAGCCCGCTGGAAATGCCGCAGTGATGCGCCGCACGCGCTGATGGAGCTTTGATGTTCGAGGAAGACAACGCGCAGTGGGGGCTGGTGCACGCCCTGGTGCTCGATGGTAAAGGCGGCGCGCGCTCGATCCCCCGGACCGAGCTGGACGATCTGCAGTTGCAGCCACAGCAAAGCCTGTGGCTGCACTGGGATCGCAGTCATCCCCAGACCCGTACCTGGCTGCAGCAAGAGAGCGGCCTGAGTGAGTTCGCCTGCGACCTGCTGCTGGAGGAAAACACCCGTCCGCGCCTGTTGCCGCTGGCCGATGAACAGCTGCTGTTGTTCTTGCGTGGGGTGAACCTCAACCCGGGCGCCGAGCCCGAAGACATGGTATCGGTACGTATTTTCGCCCAGGCGCGGCGGGTCATTTCGCTACGCTTGCGGCCTTTGCGCGCCAGTGACGAAATTCTCCGTCTGCTGGACGAGGGCAGGGGGCCCAGATCGGCGTCCGAGTTGCTGCTGCTGATGGGCGAATTGCTCACCGAGAAAGTGCAGGGTTTGGTCAACGATCTGTCGGAGCTGGTCGATCTGGAGGAAGAAAAGGTTGAATCCGACGAACGGTACAGCCCTGAGCACGGCAGCTTGCAGCAGATTCGTCGCCGAGCCGCCGGCCTGCGGCGTTTTCTCGCCCCGCAGCGGGAGATCTATGCCCAGCTGTCGCGCAGCCGCTGGAGCTGGTTCGCCGATGCGGACGCAGACTACTGGAACGAGCTGAACAACAGCCTGATCCGCTACCTGGAAGAGCTGGAGCTGGCCCGTGAGCGGGCCGCGCTGGTGCTAGAAAGCGAGGACCGGCGGCGCAGCGAGCGGATGAACCGGACCATGTACCGCTTCGGCATCATCACCTGCATTTTCCTGCCCATGAGCTTCGTCACCGGGTTGCTGGGGATCAATGTCGGCGGCATTCCGGGGGCGGAAAACCCCTATGGTTTCCTGTTTGCCTGTATCGTCGTTCTCGGGCTTGCGGTGGGGCAGTGGTGGCTGTTCCGACGGCTGCGGTGGGTTTGAATGCTTATTGGAATTCACCGGCCCTGTCGCTGGCAAGCCGGCCGCAACATGAGCCGAAGTGTGACCCGGTGTCTGTCGCTCTCGTCTCTGACTGACATTGCGCGAGGTGCACATGCACGATCCGTTTGAACAATCCCTGCGTGACCTGCTCAACGCGTCGCCGTCCGGTGAGGACCGTGACGACGCTGCGTGCCTGGGTCGCGTGCTGAAAACCGCCAACCGCCAGGTTGGCGCCGGTGACCTGTTCAGCCTGCTTGGCCGCTGGAGCCAGGCGCTGCTGATCGCCGTGAACAATGGCTCGGCGCATGTCGCGCCGGTGCGCCGCACTTCTGCCCGTAACGCTGCCGACGGCAGCAAAGCTGATAAGGCCGATTGAATATGGAACTCGATCTCTGGACCCAGAGCCTGGTCACTGCCATGACCGCCCTATGGACCAAGGTGGCGAACTTCATCCCCAACCTGTTCGGCGCGCTGGTCGTGGTGCTGCTCGGTTTCGTGGTGGCCAAGCTGCTCGATACGCTGTTGTCCAAGCTGCTGGCCAAGTTTGGTCTGGATCGCCTGATGGCCGGTACCGGCTTGACCAAAATGCTCAGCCGTGGCGGCATTCAGGTGCCGATCTCGACTTTGATCGGCAAGATCGTCTACTGGTTCGTACTGCTGATTTTCCTGGTCTCTGCTGCCGAATCGCTAGGCCTCGAGCGCGTCTCCGCAACCCTCGACATGCTTGCCCTCTACCTGCCAAAGGTATTTGGTGCGGCCTTGGTGTTGCTGGTTGGCGTGCTGCTGGCGCAAGTGGCCAACGGCCTGGTGCGTGGCGCTGCCGAAGGTATCGGCCTTGAGTATTCCGCAGGCCTTGGGCGCATTACCCAAGGCCTGGTGATCATCATCAGTATTTCGGTGGCGATCAGCCAGCTCGAGGTCAAGACCGACCTGCTCAACCATGTGATCGTGATCGGGCTGATTACCGTTGGTCTGGCCGTTGCGCTTGCGATGGGGCTCGGCAGTCGCGAAATCGCTGGGCAGATTCTGGCCGGTATCTATGTGCGTGAGCTTTACCAGGTCGGCCAGCAGGTGCGGATTGGAGAGGTCGAGGGGCAGATCGAGGAGATCGGCACGGTAAAGACGACGTTGCTGACCGATGATGGCGAACTGGTGTCGTTGTCTAATCGTGTGCTGCTCGAGCAACGCGTCAATAGCCGCTAATTGTCCAAAAGCTGTTAATGTATGCCGCCGCAGAAATCCGCCCACGTGGCCGAGCGGCGACATTGACCTGACTGTCGGCCAGATCCGTTTTGAATAAAGTTCATTCGCCGCCCATGCGTTACGACCCGCGCGAGCTCACCGACGAGGAGTTGGTGGCGCGTTCGCATGAGGAGCTGTATCACGTTACCCGCGCCTATGAAGAGCTCATGCGGCGCTACCAGCGGACCCTGTTCAACGTGTGCGCGCGTTATCTGGGGAACGACCGGGATGCTGACGATGTCTGTCAGGAGGTGATGCTCAAGGTGCTTTACGGTCTGAAGAACTTCGAGGGTAAATCCAAGTTCAAGACCTGGCTCTACAGCATTACCTATAACGAGTGCATTACCCAGTACCGCAAGGAGCGCCGCAAACGTCGGTTGATGGATGCCTTGAGTCTTGACCCTGTTGAAGAGGCGTCTGAAGACAAGGCACCCAAACCCGAAGAAAAGGGTGGCCTGGACAAATGGCTTGTGTACGTGAACCCGATCGACCGGGAAATTCTGGTGCTGCGATTTGTTGCGGAACTGGAATTTCAGGAGATCGCGGATATCATGCACATGGGCCTGAGCGCAACGAAAATGCGCTACAAGCGTGCGCTGGACAAGCTTAGAGAGAAATTTGCAGGTATGGATGAAACTTAGCCCCTTGCGAATATCTCTAACGAATCGGCAAGTTCTGCTAGACTTGCCGTCGAGTTGTCCGCCGGATTTTGGTGGGACTGCTTAACTATCACCAGATGGGGATTTAACGGATGAAATTGAAAAACACCTTGGGCTTGGCCATTGGCTCGCTCGTTGCTGCTACTTCGTTCGGCGTTCTGGCACAAGGCCAAGGCGCTGTCGAAATCGAAGGCAACGTGACCAAGCAGTACTACGACAGCGAGCGTAACTTCCAGAACGACGGCACCAACCCTGGTGTTCGCCTCGGTTACTTCCTGACCGACGACGTCTCCCTGGACCTGGGCTACAACGAGACCCACAACGCTCGTGGCGAAGTCTTCAACAAAGACATCAAAGGTTCCAAAGCCAAGCTCGACGCTACCTACCACTTCGGTACCGTAGGCGACGCGCTGCGTCCGTACGTTTCCGCTGGTTTCGCTCACGAGAGCCTGGGCCAGGCCACTCGTAGCGGCCGTGACCACTCCACCTTCGCCAACGTTGGCGCTGGCGCCAAGTGGTACATCACCGACATGTTCTTCGCCCGTGCCGGCGTAGAAGCCATGTACAACATCGACAACGGCAACACCGAGTGGGGCCCGACCGTTGGTGTGGGTCTGAACTTCGGTGGCAGCGGTGGCAAAGTTGCCCCGGCTCCTGCTCCAGTTGCTGAAGTCTGCTCCGACAGCGACAACGATGGCGTTTGCGACAACGTCGACAAGTGCCCAGACACCCCAGCCAACGTTACCGTTGACGCTGATGGCTGCCCGGCTGTTGCCGAAGTCGTTCGCGTTGAGCTGGACGTCAAGTTCGACTTCGACAAGTCGGTCGTCAAGCCTAACAGCTACGGCGACATCAAGAACCTGGCTGACTTCATGAAGCAGTACCCACAGACCACCACCGTGGTTGAAGGTCACACTGACTCCGTGGGCCCAGACGCTTACAACCAGAAGCTGTCCGAGCGTCGTGCCAACGCCGTCAAAGACGTGCTGACCCAGCAGTACGGTGTTGAGTCGACTCGTGTTGACTCGGTTGGCTACGGCGAAACCCGTCCGGTTGCCGACAACGCCACCGAAGAAGGCCGTGCTGTCAACCGTCGCGTTGAAGCTCAGGTAGAAGCCCAAGCCAAGTAATTGGTTGAAGCTTCACTGAAAAACCCGGCCTCGGCCGGGTTTTTCGTGTCTGGAGCATGTAGTTTCCAGGCAAGGCATTAAGCCGATGAACACCGCGTCATCCGGCTGCCGCCATCCGCTGATGGACCTCCAGGTTCCCTGCCACCTCGCCAATCACCAGGATTGCCGGGCTGCGCAAGCTGAACGCCCGCGCATCCTCCAGCATCCCCCGCAAGTCGCTGCGGCACTCGCGTTGCCCGGGCAGTGACGCATTCTCGATCATCGCCACCGGCATCCCCGGCGCCATGCCGCCGTCCAGCAAGCCCTGGCGAATCTGCTCCAGCCTCGCTACCCCCATGTACACCACCAGGGTCGTGCCACCCTGTGCCAGCGCCGTCCAGTTCAGCTCGCTGTCATCCTGGGTGTGCGCGGTCACCAGTGTCACGCCACGGCTGATCCCGCGTGAGGTAAGCGAAATGCCACACTGGGTCGCGCCTGCCAGGCCTGCAGTAATACCGTTTACCACCTCCACCTCGATGCCATGCCCTTGCAGCCACAAGGCCTCCTCACCGCCACGGCCAAAAATGCACGGGTCGCCGCCTTTGAGCCGCACAACGCAGCGGCCCTGCCGTGCGTGGCGCAGCATCAGGCGCTGAATGAACGCCTGGGGCGTGGAGCGGCAGCCACCCCGTTTGCCCACGGCGATCACCCGTGCCTGCGGGCAGTGTTCCAGCACGGCCGGGTTGACCAGGTCGTCGATCATCACTACATGGGCCTGTTGCAGCGCACGCACGGCTTTCAGGGTGAGCAGTTCGGGGTCACCAGGGCCGGCACCGACCAGCCAGACTTTCGCATTCATCAGGGTTTCCTCATCGGCAAGGCGTGCTCAGCCCTTGAACAGGCTGAACAGCAGTATCAGGTTGAGCAGCAGGGACAGCAGGGCCAGGGTGCGCCAGACCTTCAGTGGCTCCCGTTCAAGCAGTGGGCGTGGATGGCTGTAGAGCGCCTGGCGGTCACCCCGTTCGAGCAGCAGCAACCACTGTTCAGCGGTTTCGAAGCGCTGCGCCGGGTCCGTGGCCACGGCTTGCTGCAGGTTGTGCTGCAGCCATTCCGGCAAGTCGGGGCGATAGCGCGCGGCATTGACCGATTGGCCAAAGCGCGGGCGCTGGAAAGCTTCGACCTCGCCATAGGGGTAATGCCCGGTCAACAGGTGGTAGAGCGTCACACCCACTGCGTAGAGGTCTTGGCGCGGGCTCGGCGGCTGGCCGTCGAAGGCTTCCGGGGCGATGTACGAAGGCGTGCCGGGGAGTTCGTGGCGCGGGTCCTCGGACAGCCCTGGGCAGTACGCCAGGCCGAAGTCCAGCAGGCGCAGTTGGCCGTCTTCGCCCAGGTGCAGGTTGTCGGGCTTGATGTCACGGTGCAGCAGGTTGCGTCGGTGCAGCACACCAACGGCCTGCAGTAACTGGCGGGCCACTTCCAGCCACTGTGCCAGTGGCAACGGGCCCTGCTCGGCCAGCTGGGCGGCCAGGGTTCGGCCGCTGTGCTCGCGCATCACGTAATACAGGTGCTGGCGCTGGCTGGCGGCGTGCAGTTCGGGGAAATGGCGGCCGGCTACGCGGCGCAGGAACCATTCCTCAAGCAACAGCGCCTGGGCAGCGCCCGGCTCTTGTTCGCGTTCCGCGGGCAAGGTTTTCAGTAGCCACGGCTGGCCCTGGCTGTCGCGCACGCGGTACAACAGCGATTGGCGGCTTTGTGCCAGGCGCGCCTCGATCTGCCAGCCATCGATTGCCTGGCCTTCGCGCAGTTCGCGGGGTAAGGGCCATTGCTGCAGTTGAACCAGGGTATCGCCAAGGTTGGCCGTGCCCACGCGCTCGACCCGTACCAGCAGGGCGCTGGCATTGTCCTGGCTGCCATTGTGGTGGGCGCTGGCGACCAGTGTATCGGCGGCCAGTTGCAGGTCGGGCTGCTCGCGCAGTACGGCCTGGATGTGCTGGTCACCCAGGCTGGCCCAGACGCCGTCACTGAGCAACAGGTAGCACTCGCCGGGCTGCAGCTCACCGTCCAGGTAGTCCACCAGCAGGTGCTGGTCCAGGCCCAGTGCGCGTTTGAGCACATGCTGCATGCCGGGTTGGTCCCACACATGGTCTTCACTCAGGCACTGCAGGCGGCCGTCGTGCCAGCGATAGGCGCGGCAGTCGCCGACGTGTGCCAGGGTGAAGCGGCGTCCGCGCAGCACCAGCGCGCTGAGCGTGGTCAGCAGCGGCTGGCTGCCCTGAGCGCGCAGCCAGCGGTTCTGTGCCGACAGCAGGCGGTCCAGTGCCTGCGCCACGCCCCAGGTGGCGGGGGTGGCGTAGTAATCCATGGCCAGGGCCTGCAAGCTGGCACGTGCTGCAAGGCCGCCGTCAGCACATTGGCTGACGCCGTCGGCAAGGGCGAACAGGTAACCCTTGCTGGCGGCAAGCTCCGGCGCCGGGGTGACCAGGCGCAAGGCGTCCTGGTTCTCCTCGCGCGGCCCCGTGGCGCTGGCCTGGGCGAAACTCAGTTGCAGGCTCATCGGTTCGCCTCAGACCCGCGCCGCGGTGACCGCTGCAGAACCCCAGGTGGTGCGCCAGCGCTGCTTGACCCCGTGCAGTCCGAACCAGGCCAGCAGGCCCAGGCTGGCAAACAGCCACAGGCCCATCTGGTAGTCACCGGTGTGCTGCTTGATGGTGCCGAGCCCGGCTGCCAGCAGGAAGCCGCCGATGCCGCCGGCCATGCCGATCAGCCCGGTCATCACGCCGATCTCCTGGCGGAAGCGTTGGGGGACCAGCTGGAACACCGCACCGTTGCCCGCGCCCAGGCCGAGCATGGCGCTGACGAACAACGCCAGGGCCGCTGTGGCGCTGGGCAGGTTGAAGCCGACGGCAGCGATGCAGATGGCGGCCACGCTGTACATGCCAAGCAGGGTGCGGATACCGCCGAAACGGTCGGCCAGGGCGCCGCCCAGCGGGCGCATCAGGCTGCCGGCGAACACGCAGGCGGCGGTGTAGTAGCCTGCCGTGATCGGGCTGAGGCCGTACTGGTCGCTGAAATAGCCGGGCAGGGCGCTGGCCAGGCCGATGAAGCCGCCGAAGGTGACGCTGTAGAAGAACATGAACCACCAGCTGTCACGATCACCCAGCGCCTTGAGGTAGTCGGCCATGGCCTTTGGCTTGGGCCGTTGTGGTGCATTGCGCGCGAGCAGGGCGAACACCACGACCGTCACCAGCAGCGGGATCACGGCGAAACCGAACACGTTGTTCCAGCCAAAGCCTGCGGCCAGCACCGGGGCCAGCAACGCGGCGAAGACGGTGCCGGAGTTGCCCGCGCCAGCGATGCCCATCGCCTTGCCCTGGTGTTGCGGCGGATACCATTGCGAGGCCAGCGGCAGCGACACGGCGAACGAGGCGCCGGCAACACCGAGAAACACACCGAGCAGCAGGGCTTGCTCGTAGGTGTGCACGCCCAGGTACCAGGCACAGGCCAGGGCGACAATCACGATGACCTGGCCGATCAGCCCGGCGGTTTTCGGTGAGAGGCGGTCGACCAGCAGGCCCATGACAAAACGCAGCACGGCACCGGCGAGGATGGGTGTTGCGACCATCAGGCCCCGTTGCTGTGCACTCAGTTGCAGGTCGGTGGCGATCTGTACGGCCAGCGGGCCGAGCAGGTACCACACCATGAAGCTCAGGTCGAAATACAGGAACGCAGCGAACAGCGTGGGCACATGCCCGGATTTCCAGAAGCTGGTACTCATCGAACACCTCACTCGGCAATGCAACGGAAACGAAAAGACGCCGCTACCCGGTCCACTGGCATGGAGGGGTGAGCGACGTCTTTGTCGGGGTTTGTGGGCAACCGCCGTTGGCTACCGGTGCGATATCTTCAGCAAGAGCTGGGCCAACATTGTACGGTCGCCTGCTTACCCCAGCATCTCGTGCATGGCGATGATCTGCTCAGCCACCTGGATCAGCTTCTGCTGGCGGCTCATGGCCTGCCGGCGCATCAGGGTGTACGCCTGTTCTTCGTTGCAGTCTTTCATTTTCATCAGCAGGCCTTTGGCCTGCTCGATGCGCTTGCGCTCGGCCAGTTGCTGGTCGCGGGCCTGCAGCTGGGCCTTGAGCGCCTGGTCGCTCTCGAAGCGGGCCATGGCCACGTCCAGGATTGGCTGCAAGCGGGCGGCGTGGATGCCCTCGACGATGTACGCGCTGACCCCGGCCTGGATCGCCTGGCGCATCACCCCGGGGTCATGCTCGTCGGTGAACAGCACGATCGGCCGCGGCTGGTCGCGGCTCACCATCACCACCTGTTCCATCACGTCACGGTCGGGTGAGTCGGTATCGATCAACACCACGTCCGGGTGCACCATCTCGACGCAGGCGGGCAGGTCGATGGTCAGGTCTGGCGCCTCGATCACCTCGAAGCCGGCTTCGCGCAGTGCAGCCTTGAGGCGGCCGAGCTTGTTCTGGGTATCGTCGATCAGCAGGATGCGCAGCATGTTGGTGACCCTCACAGACCGATACGGGCATCGGGCGTATCGCCCAAGGCGTGCAGGCTGAAGCTGCGGGCGTAGCCGTATGGGTCGCTGCCATCCCAGCGGATACCGTCGATCAGCAGGCTGCTGCGCATGGGCGTGCCAGGGCAAGCCACGCCCAGCGCCTCGGCGGCTTCTTGGTAAAGCGCCAGCTGCTGGACCTGGCGCGCCACGCCGAGGTAGTCGGGATCATCGCGCAGCAGCCCCCAGCGACGGAACTGGGTCATGAACCACATGCCGTCGGACAGGTAAGGCACATTGGCCCGCCCCTGATCGAACAGGCGCAGGGCATGATGGTCCTGCCAGTGGTTGCCAAGGCCGTCCTGATACACCCCGAGCAGCCGCGGTTCGATGTTTTCAATGGGCGTATCCAGGTAGGCGCTGCCGCTGAGCAGTTGCGCGGTGCCGTGGCGATTTTCCTGGCTTTGTTCGATGAAGCGGCTGGCGGCGAGGATCGCTTTGACCAGCGCCCGGGCGCTGTTTGGGTACTGCTCGGCAAAGGTGCGGGCGCAGGCCAGGACCTTTTCCGGGTGGTCGGGCCAGATCGACTGGCTGGTAGCCAAGGTAAAGCCCTGGCCCTGCGCTACGGCGGCGCCTGCCCAGGGTTCGCCGACGCAGAAGCCATCGATCCGGCCAGCCTGGATGTGCGCCATCATTTGCGCCGGTGGCACCACCACGCTATTGACGTCGTGCAGGGGGTGAATGCCTTGGCTCGCCAGCCAGTAATACAGCCACATGGCATGGGTGCCAGTGGGGAATGTCTGGGCGAAGGTCAGTTTTGCACCCTGCTGGTGCACGTGACGTGCCAGTGCTTCAGGTGTGGTCACAGCCTTGCGCTGAAGGGCGGGGGAGAGGTTGATGGCCTGGGCATTCTGGTTCAGCCCCATGAGCACCGCCATGTCGCTGGCCGGCACCCCGCCGATGCCCAGGTGCACGGCATAGACCAGGCCATAGAGGCAATGAGCGGCATCCAGTTCACCGCTGGCCAGTTTGTCGCGCAGGCCGGCCCATGAGCCCTGGCGTTTGAGGTTGAGTGTCAGGCCGTGTTGCTGGGCGAAGCCCTGGGTGGCCGCTACCACAACCGAAGCACAATCGGTCAGGGCCATGAAACCGATATCGAGGCTGGGTTTTTCTGGCGCATCGCTGCCGTTGACCCATGCCAGGGGTGATGTATTCACGTAGATCCTCGCCTGTACTGAATAGGCTGTGTGCAGGCGATGTAGCAACGCATGTGCCAAGGCGCTGTCATGCCGGCCGCACGCTGGCTATAATCGCAACCTCACTCACCCCTGAGCCTTGCCCGCCCATGTATACCCTGGCCCGCCAGCTGCTGTTCAAGCTTTCCCCGGAAACCTCCCATGACCTGTCCCTGGACCTGATCGGCGCCGGTGGCCGCCTCGGGCTCAACGGCGCGCTGTGCAAGCAGCCGGCGGCATTGCCGGTGTCGGTGATGGGCTTGAACTTCGCCAATCCGGTCGGCCTGGCGGCAGGCCTGGACAAGAATGGCGCGGCCATCGATGGCTTTGCCCAGCTGGGCTTCGGTTTTGTCGAGATCGGCACCGTGACCCCGCGAGCGCAGCCGGGCAACCCGAAGCCGCGCTTGTTCCGCCTGCCAGAGGCCACGGCAATCATCAACCGCATGGGCTTCAACAACCTGGGCGTCGATCACTTGCTCGAGCGGGTGCGCGCCGCGCGTTATGACGGTGTGCTGGGCATCAACATCGGCAAGAACTTCGACACCCCGGTAGAGCGCGCGGTCGACGATTACCTGATCTGCCTGAACAAGGTCTATGGCCACGCCAGCTACATCACCGTGAACATCAGCTCGCCCAATACCCCAGGCCTTCGCAGCCTGCAGTTCGGCGATTCGCTCAAGCAGCTGCTCGATGCCCTGGCCGAGCGCCGCGAACAGCTGGCCGGCGAGCATGGCAAGCGTGTGCCGCTGGCGATCAAGATCGCGCCGGACATGAGTGATGAAGAAACTGCGCTGGTGGCGGCAACGCTGATGGAATCGGGCATGGATGCGGTGATCGCTACCAACACCACCATGGGCCGTGAAGGTGTGGAAAACCTGCCGTATGGGGGGGAGGCGGGCGGCCTTTCCGGTGCACCGGTACTGGAAAAGAGCACCCATATCGTCAAGGTGCTGTCGGCCGAGCTGGGCGGCAAGATGCCGATTATTGCTGCTGGGGGTATCACCGAAGGCCGGCATGCCGCAGAGAAGATTGCCGCTGGCGCGAGCCTGGTGCAGATCTACTCAGGCTTCATCTATAAAGGGCCGGCGCTGATCCGTGAGGCAGTGGATGCGATCGCCGCAATGCCGCGGGCATGATCACGCAGGCATAAAAAAGGGCCCCGTCAAGGGGCCCCTGGGCCTTAGCCCGCCGCCCGGATGGGGCGTGCATGGTGACTCGAATTCAGTGTCCTCGTTCAGCCAACGGCGTGATTTTCGTTGAGTCTATGGATGCCAGCGGTGCCAGTCATTCCGTCCCAGTTATCACCGCGACCTTCACGCCAGCCGTTGATCCAGGCTTGGCGAACAGAAGGAAGATTGAAGGGGCAAAGTTCGCGGGATTTGCCGGTGACCCCATATTGGTAGCCACGTGAATATGCTCTTTCCAACGGATCACGCTTAAGTCTTCTCATAGGGTGTTGCCCTCACTTGTTGACTGTAATGTCCCGTCGGCCTCTCCGAGGCCGGGCAGAGTCTTTCTGCCGGTTTGCGCCCGCTGCCGGCGTGGCGGGCTGAAAGTGCCACTTCGTTGCGAAGCGGCCTGAGACCAGTTCTAACGAATGCGAGTCACCGAGGGAATGATCGATTTGTCATAAGCACGTAACGTTTCCAAGGGTGAAGGGATAAGTAAATAAATGCGACTCAACCTTGTTTGGCGTTGAGCCCGCTATGGCCGGGGTTTGCTGAACCTTGACGTCATTTCGCCAGCGTTGCGCTGCGATGAAAGAAATATTTGGTAATGCGACGAAGGGTCACATCGACCCTGAAGTCGACAGAAATTTTTTGTACTGCCTGATGATCTAAGCTGTCTCTGCCACTGGCGAGAGCAGATCGATCAGGCGGCCCGGCCCATCAGCTGCTGCATACTGCGCAGATCAAGGCCACTCGGACGCTTGCTGGAAGGGCGTTCGGGCAAACATCGGCGGGGCGATGCGTCGCTTCGTCACTCAAATAGCCCAAGGCTCTGGAATACACATGTCGGACCGTTTCGAACTTTATCTCACCTGCCCCAAAGGCCTGGAAGGCCTGCTTGCCGAAGAGGCCAAGGGCCTGGGCCTTGACGATGTGCGCGAGCACACCTCGGCCATCCGCGGCGCGGCCGACATGGAAACCGCCTACCGCCTGTGCCTCTGGTCGCGTCTGGCCAACCGCGTGCTGCTGGTGCTCAAGCGCTTCAACATGAAAAATGCCGACGACCTTTACGATGGCGTGAACGCTGTCGACTGGGCCGATCACCTGGCGGCCGACGGTACCCTGGCGGTCGAGTTCAGCGGCCATGGCTCGGGCATCGACAACACCCACTTTGGCGCGCTGAAGGTCAAGGATGCCATCGTCGACAAACTGCGCAATCGTGAAGGTCTGCGCCCATCGGTAGAAAAAGTCGACCCGGACGTGCGTGTTCACCTGCGTCTGGACCGGGGCGAGGCGATTCTTTCGCTCGACCTCTCCGGCCACAGCCTGCACCAGCGCGGCTATCGCCTGCAGCAAGGTGCTGCGCCGCTCAAGGAAAACCTGGCCGCGGCGGTGCTGATCCGTGCCGGCTGGCCACGCATCGCCGCCGAGGGTGGCGCCCTGGCCGACCCGATGTGCGGTGTAGGCACCTTCCTGGTCGAAGCGGCGATGATCGCCGCCGATATGGCACCTAACCTCAAGCGCGAGCGCTGGGGCTTCAGCGCCTGGCTTGGCCATGTGCCGGCCACCTGGCGCAAGGTTCACGAAGAGGCTCAGGCCCGTGCACAGGCCGGCCTGGCCAAACCGCCGCTGTGGATTCGCGGCTACGAGGCAGACCCGCGGCTGATCCAGCCGGGGCGCAACAACGTCGAACGCGCAGGCCTGAGTGAGTGGGTCAAGATCTATCAGGGAGAAGTCGCCAGCTTCGAGCCGCGCCCGGATCAAAACCAGAAGGGCCTGGTCATCAGCAACCCGCCCTACGGCGAACGCCTGGGTGACGAAGCCAGCTTGCTGTACCTCTACCAGAACCTCGGCGAGCGCCTGCGCCAGGCGTGCATGGGCTGGGAAGCTGCAGTGTTCACCGGTGCGCCGGAGCTGGGCAAGCGCATGGGCATCCGTAGCCACAAGCAATATGCGTTCTGGAACGGCGCGCTGCCGTGCAAGCTGCTGCTGTTCAAGGTGCAGCCTGACCAGTTCGTTACCGGTGAACGTCGCGAGGCCCAGGCCGATAGCGGTGATACCCGCCGACCGCTGCCGGTAGCCAGTGAGCCTGCACGCCTGTCCGAAGGCGCTCAGATGTTCGCCAACCGCCTGCACAAGAACCTCAAGCAACTGGGCAAGTGGGCCCGCAAGGAACAGATCGGCTGCTACCGCGTATACGATGCCGATATGCCTGAATATGCCTTGGCGGTCGACCTCTATCAGGATTGGGTACACGTACAGGAGTACGCTGCGCCGCGCTCGATCGACCCGGAAAAGGCCCAGGCGCGCCTGCTCGATGCCTTGTCGGCGATCCCCCAGGCGCTGGGCGTCGACCCGCAGCGCGTGGTGCTCAAGCGCCGTGAGCGGCAGAGCGGCACCCGCCAGTATGAGCGCCAGGCCACCGAAGGGCGCTTCCATGAGGTCAGTGAAGGCGGCGTCAAGCTGCTGGTCAACCTCACCGACTACCTCGACACTGGCCTGTTCCTCGACCACCGCCCAATGCGCATGCGCATTCAGCGCGAGGCCGCCGACAAGCGCTTCCTCAACCTGTTCTGTTACACCGCTACGGCCAGCGTGCATGCCGCCAAGGGCGGTGCGCGCAGTACCACCAGCGTCGACCTGTCCAAGACCTACCTGGACTGGGCGCGGCGTAACCTGTCGCTGAACGGCTTCTCCGAGCGCAACCGCCTGGAGCAGGGTGATGTCATGGCCTGGCTGGAAGCCAATCGCGACACTTACGACCTGATCTTCATCGACCCGCCGACCTTCTCCAACTCCAAACGTATGGAAGGCGTGTTCGACGTGCAGCGTGACCACGTGCAACTGCTCGACCTGGCCATGGCGCGCCTGGCGCCCGGTGGTGTGTTGTACTTCTCCAACAACTTCCGCAAGTTCCAGCTCGACGAGCATCTGGCTGCGCGCTACGTGGTAGAGGAAATCACTGCGCAGACACTGGACCCGGACTTCGCCCGCAACAACCGTATCCACCGCGCCTGGCGCCTGCAATTGCGCTAAAGCGACAGGCAACATTGCGTCGCTAATGGCCAATAGCTATAACTCAGCACAGGGCCATGATTTTCGCAGGACGCTGACGTGACGAGATCGATCTATGTCGAAGTATGGCGTGCGTGCGAAGGTGCTGGGCCTGTGCAGCGAGGCGATGGCTGCCTGGGCAGTGGCATTGGTGGCGTTGGTGGCCGGCAGCTTGCTGTCGATTGCCCTGGCGCTGGCCACGCATGCGTTTTACAAGCAGCAGCTGCGCCAGCGCTTCGAGCTGCTGGCCAGCGAGCGCTATAGCCGTATCGCCGAGCGCTTCGACGACCAGGAACAGCGCCTGGACAGCTTGCGGCGCTTTTTCAGCTTCTCCAACGACATCACTCCACGTGAATTCGACGGCTTCGCCCGCCCCCTGCTGCGGCGCACCCAGGCTTACTCCTGGGCGCCGCGGGTCGAGGGCGCGCAGCGGCGCGACTTCGAGCGCAAGGCCAGTGCCGCCTTGGGGCAGGCCTACCTAATCCGTGACCTGGACGAGCGCGGTAATTGGCACCCGGCGCCGCCGCGCGATCACTACTTCCCGGTGCTTTACACCCAGGCAACCCAGATGCAGGGGCAACCCTACGGGCTGGACCTGCGCGGCCAGGCGGTACGTGACCAGGCCCTGATGCGTGCCTTGGAACCCGGCAGCATGGCAGTGTCCGCGCCGCTGGACATGATAAGTGTGGCACCGGGCTACGCCCGCGGGCTGTTGATGGTGGCGCCGGTATTCTACAGCGCGCAGGCCGGCAACCCCGCAGGGTATGTCATGGCGCTGCTGAACGTGCGGCAACTGATCACGGACGGCTTGCCGGCCATTGCCCAGGACAATCTGGTGGTGCGGATCGTCGATCCAAGTGGGCGCAATGGCCATGAGCTGTTGTTCGACTCGCAGAACCCGGCCGCGCCGTTGGCGTTGGTCAGCACGCAGCTGTTGCACCTGGCCGACCATCATTTCCAGCTTGATATCCGCCCAAGCCAGGTGTTCATGCAGGCCAACCGCTCCTCTGCGGCGCTGGCGGTGGGCTTGCTCGGTGGCCTGCTAAGCCTGTTGCTCAGTGCCTTGCTGTACAACCTGTTCAGCCAGCGGCAACGTGCGCTCAAGCTGGTGGAGCAGCGCACCGCTGAGTTGCGCGTCAGTGAGCAGTCGTTGCGCGAGACGCATAATCAGCTGCGCAGTGTGCTCGATGCCGCTACCCAGGTCGCTATCATCGCGACCAGCCTGAAGGGTGTGGTCAGTACTTTCAATGCCGGTGCCGAGCGCATGCTTGGCTACGCGGCCAGCGAAGCGGTCGGGAAACTGCAACTGGAAGACTTGCTTCTGCCAGAGGAGCTCAGCCTTCGCGCCCATGCCTTGGGCCTGCGCTACGGGCGCCACATCGATGGTGGCCAGGCGATGTTCGCCGAGACCATACAAGAGGGTGGCGCGCAGCCAGGCGAGTGGACTTTGGTGCGCAAGGATGGCAGCCAGTTGTTGGCCAACATGCTGGTGACCGCGGTGCTTGACGAGCAGGGGCTATGGGTAGGTTACCTGGCGATTTGCATCGATGTCACCGAGCGCCGTCGGGTGCACGAGGCGTTGGCAATGCGTGATCGGCTGCTGGAGAAGCTCAGTGCCGAGGTGCCGGGCGGCATTTATCAGTATCGCCTCGACGCTAATGGCCACTCGTGTTTCCCCTATGCCAGTCAGGGCCTGTTCGATATCTACGAGGTCGACCTGCAGTTGCTGCGCGAGGACGCCACAGTGGTGTTCGAGCGCATCCATGCCGATGACCTGGAGCGCGTTCAACGCTCCGTGCGCTACTCGGCCGAACACCTGTCCCCTTGGCGTGAAGAGTACCGTGTGTGCCTGCCCAGGGCCGGGTTGCGCTGGGTGCGCGGGGAGGCGACGCCGGAAGTCGGTGAAGACGGTTGCACGCTTTGGCATGGCTACCTGACCGATATTTCCGACCTCAAGGGCGTGGAGGAGGACTTGCGGACCTTATCGGTGACCGATGCTCTGACCGGTATCCACAACCGCCGCTACTTCCAGGAGCGGCTGAAGGCCGAACTGGACCGCGCCCAGCGTGATGATCAGGAACTGGCAGTGATCATGCTCGACATCGACCATTTCAAGAGGATCAACGACCAGTACGGTCATGCCGTGGGGGATCATGTGTTGCGCAGCCTCTGCCAGCGTATCGGCCAGCGTCTGCGGCGTACGGACGTATTCTGCCGGCTTGGCGGTGAAGAGTTCATGGTGCCTTGCCCTGGTAGCAATGCTGAACAGGCGCGGCTCCTGGCGATGGAGCTGTGGCAAGGGGTGCGCAATTTGCCTGTCGACGGGGTTGGCAAAGTGACTGCAAGCTTTGGCGTGGCCGGATGGCGCCCGGGGGAGGGGGCCGATGCCTTGTTGCTGCGGGCTGATGCCGGCGTCTATGCGGCCAAGCAGGCAGGCAGGGACCGTGTCGAGGCAGAGTTGAGCTGAGCGGGCAGTACGGGCCTCATCGCCGGCTTGCCGGCGATGAAGTTGGTATTTGCCCAAGTCAGATCATGGGTTGACGCCTACCGTCCGGTTAGCGGCTTTGGGCTGGCGATACAGGTCCAGCAGTACCTGGTCGAGTACCTGCGATGCCCCCCAAGGTTTCGGGTCGTTGAGAATCGCCGCCACTGCCCAGGTATTGCCGTTGCTGTCACGGCTGAAGCCGGCAATGGCGCGTACGGTATTCAGGGTACCGGTCTTGATGTGGCCTTCACCGGCCAAGGCGGTACGCTTGAGGCGCTTGCGCATGGTGCCGTCCATGCCCACCAACGGCATTGAACTGATGAATTCGGCGGAGTAGGGGCTATTCCACGCCGCCTGCAGCAGTGCGGCCATTTCGCGCGTGCTTACCCGTTCAGCGCGCGACAGGCCAGAGCCGTTTTCCATCACCAGGTGGGGCGCGGTGATACCTTTCTTGGCCATCCACTGGCGAACCACGCGCTGGGCTGCGCGGGCATCGTCGCCATCGGCATCGGTACGGAACTGTGCGCCGAGGCTCAGGAACAGCTGCTGGGCCATCGTGTTGTTGCTGTATTTGTTGATGTCACGGATCACCTCCACCAGGTCGGGCGAGAAGGCCCGTGCCAGCAGGCGAGCGCCCTTGGGTACGTTTTCGATGCGGTCACGGCCCTGAATGCTGCCCCCCAGTTCGTTCCAGATCGCGCGCACGGCACCGGCGGCGTAGGTTGGGTGATCGAGCAGCGCGAGGTACGTCTGCGAGTTGCAGCCATCGCCCAGCTGGCCGCTGACCACGACATTCATGCCATCGGCTTGAGGCACCGGGTTGTAGCGTACATCGCCAGTGCATTTTCTGGAGGCAACTGCCTTGACCTGATTGTCGATGCGAATGCTCGCAATGGGTGGCTCGACGGCGACGGTTACCTTGCCGCCATCGTTGCGGGCGACGAAGCGCAGGGCCTTGAGGTTGACCAGCAAGGAGTCGGGCTTGACCAGGAAGGGCTTGTTCACGTCACCGCCGTCATCATTGAAGTGCGGCAGGTTGGGCTGTACGAAGTGGCTGCGGTCCAGCACCAGGTCACCGGTAATGGTGCGAACGCCGTTGGCGCGCAGGTCACGCATCAGCAGCCATAGCTTCTCCATGTTCAGCTTCGGGTCACCGCCGCCCTTGAGGTACAGGTTGCCGTTGAGCACGCCGTTGCTCAGGGTGCCATCGGTGTAGAACTCGGTCTTCCACTGGAAAGTCGGGCCGAGCAGTTCGAGGGCTGCATAGGTGGTGACCAGCTTCATGGTCGAGGCCGGGTTGACCGAGACATCAGCGTTGAACACGGTCGGCGTGCCGGGGCCATTGAGCGGCAGCATCACCAGCGACAGTGCTGTGTCCTGCAGTTTGCTGGCTTTGAGCGCCTGCTGAACCTTGGGGGGCAGCGTGGTGTTGACGGCTGCGGCCTGGCTGGGCAGGGCGAACGGCAGGAGCATGCCGGCGAGAACGAGGGGGCGGAGCGATTTGATCATATGAGATTCATACCCTGCGGACGAGGGAAAAAGACATAGGGGCTGTATGAGATGATCGCCCCTCTACGAAATATAGTGCGCATTATGCCCCAAGCGCCGCGCTCATGCGCCACGTTCGACGGAAAAGCGCCGTTGTACTGCGGAAACTGTTAAAGTGCCGCGCGTTATTACTCAAGAGGATTGTTTCATGGCTACCAACCGTTCCCGTCGTCTGCGCAAGAAGCTGTGCGTTGATGAATTCCAGGAGCTGGGTTTTGAATTGAACCTGGGTTTCAAGGAAGACCTGTCCGACGAAGCCATCGATGCCTTCCTCGACGCCTTCCTGGCAGAAGCCATGGACGCCAACGGCCTGGACTATGTCGGTGGTGATGATTTCGGCCTGGTCTGCCTGGCAGAGCGTGGCTCGGTCAGCGAAGAGCAACGCGCCACTGTCGAAGCCTGGCTCAAAGGCCGTAGCGAACTGACCTCCATCGAAGTCAGCCCGCTCTTGGACGCCTGGTATCCGGAAAAGCCGATCAACCCGGCTTCCTGATGCATGGCTGAAGCGGCGCCCGCTCGGGCGGCCGCTTCATCAAGGCTTGGTCAGTTCTCTGGCCAAGGCTTTCTCTACGCGGCGCATGTGCCGTGCCAAAGCCTGTCGCCGCAGTTTCAGCTGTGATGCGGGCAACCCGCTTTGTTCAAGGGCCTCACAGGCCGCCATCAAGTGCTGCGCTTCCAGCATCCGCGCCGCGCTGAGGATCTTGTGTGCCTGCTCGCCGACGGCCTCGGGTTCGACGTCAGGGTCCAGGCCCATGAGCGTTGCCAGGTCCTGCTGCAGGCTCATCAGCAAGGCCTTGAGAAACAGTTCACGGTCGTTGGGGTTGTCGCCAACGATACTGTTCAGACCTTTGATATTGAACGGTACCTTCGTTGCGGCCTGCTCCCGTTTGGGAGCGATATTCGCCAGGCGTTGGCTGAGTGTGCGCAGGCTGATGGGTTTGAGCAGGCAGTCGTCCATGCCGACACTGAGGCATTTTTGCCTGACTTCGGGCTGGGCGTTGGCGGTATAGCCCAGGATCACGCAGTGAGGGCGCCCGTTTTGGCGTTCTTCTGCGCGCACGGCGGCCGCGAGCTGATAGCCGTTCATGTGCGGCATGTTGCAATCGAGGACGATCACGTCGAATTGCCCTTCACGCCATTTTTCCAGGCCTTCGCGGCCATCGCTGGCAGTGGCCTGGCTCAGGCCCAGGTACCCCAGCTGTTGCGCCATCAGCATCAGGTTGGCCGGGTGGTCGTCGATCACCAGCACCTTCAACCGGGCATCGGGTACATCCATGTCATCGGCTTCCAGCACCTGCGGCGGCAGTGCGTCGACACGTTGCAGCGGTACGCTGAAGCGAACCTGCGTGCCGAAATCCGGCACGCTCTTGATACTCAGGCTTGCGCCCATCATTTCGCACAGGCTACGGCAGATGGCCAAGCCCAGGCCCGTGCCTGCGCGAGCCCCCTGGCTATGCGGGTTGGCCTGAACGAAGGGGTTGAACAGGCGTTGCAGGTCATCGTCGTGAATGCCAATGCCGGTGTCACGCACTTCCAGGTCAAGGCTTGGGGGCGCTGACGGGGCTTCTTCGCGCAGGCTGAGGCTGATGCGCACCTGGCCCTGCCCGGTGAACTTGATGGCATTGCTGATCAGGTTGGACAGGATCTGCTTGAAACGCAGTGGGTCGAGCAGGACGTGGCAGCGTGCGCTGGAGTCGATGACGACGTCGAAGGCCAGGCCTTTTTGCCGTGCCTGGCCATCGAACACGCGGCTCACCGATTCGACCAGCGCCGCAAGGTCGACAGGCTCGGGCGCAAGGGACAGGTGGCCGGACTCGATACGCACGATATCCAGGATGTCACCGATCAGGCCCAGCAGGTCCTTTGCCGAATGGTGGGCGACTTCCAGCGAGGTGCGATCGATCTGCCCTTGATGGGCACGCTTGACCGCCAGTTCGAGCATGCCGATGACCGCGTTCATCGGGGTGCGAATCTCATGGCTGATAGTAGCCAGGAAGGTACTCTTGGCGCGGTTGGCATCATCAGCCAGTTGCTTGGCCTCGCGCAGCTCCTGCACCAGCTTGCGCCGCTCGCTGATGTCGATCCAGCCGCCGATGATGCCCTGGACTTCACCGAGTGAATCACGGTACGGCAGTATCCAGTGGTAGATCGTGATTTCGCGATCCTTGAGCCGCAAGGGGCGGTCGATGATCAGCGGAACCCCGGCCGCCATCACCTGCAGATAATCGGCATGGATCTGCCGGGTACTTTCCGAACCCGCGAACAGGCTGTCTTCCAGGCGCCTGCCTATGACCTCGTCGTGGGTCGCCTGCACCGCTTCCAGATAACTGGCATTGCAGCTTTGCAGGCAGCCCGCCCTGTCCCGCACGTACATGGGGTGCGGGGTGCCATTGAGCAGTGCGCCCATGAACTCCAGCTGATCGTTCAGGGCGCGCTCGGCGTGCTGGCGCTGTTTGATCTGGCGGCGCAACCGGGCGTTCCACAGCAGCGCCGCCAGCAGGAGCAAAGCGGTCCCCAGCAACACTTTCAAGGCAAGGCGCCTGAAGCCTAGCCAATTGCTGTCATCATGCTGGCTGTAACCACTCCAGCGGTTGTTGATCACCCCCAGTTCTTCCGGCGAAATGCTCAGCAGCGCCTTGTCCAGAATCGATGCCAACTCTGTTGCCTGCGCCGAGGTGGCCATGGCGAAGCTCGCAGGATCGGTACCGACCGTGCTGCGGATGACCAGTTTGGCGTTACCTGCTATGGCGTGGTTGGCATCGATCAAGGTCGTGATGACGGCATCGACTGCGCCACTGCTCAACAGTGCCATGGAATAGTAGGGGCTTTCGGTCTCGATCCAGCCGGTCTGCGGATACCGGGTTGCCAGCAGTTCGGACATCTCGCTGTAGCGGGTGATGGCGATGCGCCGGCCCTGCAGTTGTTCCAGTGAAGTGTACTGGGGCGTTTCGGTGCGCGTGACCAGCACATAGGTGCTTTCCAGGTAAGGTCGGCTGAGTTGCAAGTGCTCCTCGCTCATGTCATCCACGGCAAGCGCTGCGATCATGTTCACGCGCCCGTCCTCAAGCCGGGCGATCATCTCGGCAATGCCGTTGGCACGCTGAACGTCGAAGCGCAGCCCTGTGCGCAGGCGGATCAGATCCAGCAGGTCGGCGGTAATCCCGCGGAAATGGCCATTGCCGTCGAAATAGGACAGCGGTGCGGCCGTCTCGTCGATAGCCACCTGCATCACAGGATGGCGGCGCAACCACTGCTCCTCTTCGGCCGTGAGCTGCAGCTTCCGGTCGCTCAACAGTAGGTCGCTGCCGGCGCTCCAGCGTTTGAAGATGCTGGCGCGCACGGCGGCTGGCTGGCGCTCCAGGGCCAGGTTCACCAGGTCCTTGAGATGGGTATCCTGGGCGCGCATTGCAAAACTGAAACCGACGCTCTCATGTTTGCCGAAGCTTGCCATGCGCAGGCGCGGCAGGTGACCGCGGTTGAGCTGATAGTGAGTGGATATGGTATCGCCGATGAATACGTCAGCCTGCCCGAACGCGACGGCATTGAGGGCTTGGGAAGACGAGCCGAAGGCCAGCAGTTCGGCTTGGGGATATAAAGTGCTGACTTCTTCTCGGGGCAGGTAGTGATACAACATGCCCAGACGCATGCCGCCCATGCCGCGATTGAGCGTACGGCGTTCGTCTTCGCGGGTCACCAGCACCGGCTGGTCGACGGCATAAGGGTGCGAAAGCGCCAGGCCTTCGCTCGCTGCTTCATAGCCATTGGCGCTGCCGAGCAAGTCGATATCCCCCTTCTTGAGCGCCTCTACTGCAGCTTGCCGGTTGGGATAGCGCAACACTCGAATCGGCACCTGCAGTACCTTGCCGATCAGGCTGGCATATTCGGCGGTGAGTCCTTGATAGTCGCGCCCGCCACTGGTTATGTCGAAGGGCGGATAATCCGGTGCTGACGTGCCCAGCTTCAGGTATTGCCGGCCCATCAGCCATTCCCTCTGTGGCGCGGTCAGTGGCGGCGTTACCGGTGAGGCAGAGGAGCGGGCAAGAAGGGAATACGGTACCGCCTCAAGCTGAGAAGCCTGCGCTGCGCAGCAGGCCAATGACAGTGCAAGGGCCAGCCAGGCAAGGAGTTGCGCCATTTGACACCTCAGACCAGCGCGTTGCGTTTGGCCATCTCGATAAGGTCGACCAAGGTGTCGACCTGGAGTTTCTGCATCAGGCGCTTCTTGTAAGTGCTGACGGTTTTGTTGCTGAGAAACATGCCTTTGGCAATTTCCTTGTTGCTGCGCCCTTGGGCGAAAAGTTGCAGTACCATGAGTTCGCGATCGTTGACCTGCCGGAAAAGCCTGAGATCGGTGTCTGCTGTTTCGTGGCCCGTGTGGATGGCCTGGCTGGGAAAGTAGTTGTATCCGGCCAGTACCGCCTTGATAGCGCTGAGCAGTTCGCTCAGGTCTTCCTGTTTGCATACATAGCCTGCCGCACCTGAGTGCATGCAGCGCACGGCGAACAGCGCAGGCGATTGCGCGGTCAGGATCAGTACCTTCAGCGGCAAGGCCATGGTCTGAAAGCGCGAGAGGACCTCGAGGCCATCAAGCTTGGGGATGCTGATATCCAGAATCACGAGGTCGGGCATTGTTTCGCGGATCATCTGCATGGCGTCCACGCCATTGTCCGATTCGCCTACGACTTTGTAGTTCTGGTTTTCAAGCAGCATACGGACAGCCAGGCGGATGACCGGGTGGTCATCGACAATAAATACGGAGTGCATGTTCAACTTCCCTGCGGCGGATGACGAGGCAGGGGGCACATTAACCCAGTTGCATCTGACATGGGGTGTGAAGTGTGGCGATTAAACGTATATGGGAAATGGCTTACAGCAGAAAGCAATTAGAGCTACGAAGTGTAATGATCTGAATCAGTGTCAAAGGACTCTTGGTAACTTTTTGTTTTGTAAATATTCGTTCTGTTTAACAAGTGGCGGCAGTTGTAGGAAATATCCCTCAATATAATGGGCCGCATGCGCAAAGGCATGCGGCAGTACCCAGGTTCAGGTCGGGCTGGACCGCCCGGTCATCTCGCGGGCCATTTCGCTGGCATAGCTGTCGGTCATGCCGGCGATGAAATCGATCATGCGCAGGTAGGCTTTGTGCAAAGAATCATGCGGGTGTGGGGCGTTGTTACCAATCAGATCGAGTACGCGGCGGCTCTTGAAGGAGGGGGTGCGCCCGCCATGCTGCTCAAGGGCCGCAGCACAGAACGTGTTGAGGAGGATTTCCAGGGTGGTGTAGGCACCGATTTCGTGCAGCGTCTTGCGCTTGTCCTGGAATATCTTGTTGCGTGCCATGTCCTTGGCCTGAAGCACGCAGCGCTTGGCCGGGCCGTGCATGTGCTCGACCAGGTCGCCACTCAACTGCCCGGCAAGCAATGCCTGCTGTTGCTCGACGAAGGCGCTCGCGGCGGCGTTGGTCAGGTGCTCGATGGCTTTGCCACGCAAGATGGCCAGCTTGCGTCGCCGCGAATCTGCAGGGCCAAGCTGGCGATACGTTTCTGGCAAGTCATCGCCCACCAGGTCGAGCAGCAGCGCCTCCACTTCGGCGTACTGCAGCAACTCCATCTCCAGGCCGTCTTCCAGGTCGATCAGGCCGTAGCAGATGTCATCGGCTGCCTCCATCAGGTAGACCAGTGGATGGCGCGCCCAGCGCTGCTCCTCAAGTAACGGCAGGCCGAGCTTGTGCGCGATCTGTTCGAGCAGCGGCAACTCGCTCTGGTAGCAGCCGAACTTATGCTTCTTGTACCCCAGGGCATCAGCGTGCCGGGCGGTCCAAGGGTATTTGAGATAAGTACCGAGGGTCGCGTAGGTCAGCCGGGTACCGCCGTCGAACTGGTGATACTCAAGCTGGGTGAGCACGCGAAACCCTTGGGCGTTGCCTTCGAAGTTGAGGAAGTCGCCGCGCTCGTCATCCGTCATGTCATCCAGCCAGCCGCGCCCTGCAGCCTGCTGGAACCAGTGGCGGATGGCATCTTCGCCTGAGTGGCCGAACGGCGGGTTGCCGATGTCGTGGGCCAGGCAGGCGGACTGCACGATCATGCCCAGATCACTGGGTTCACACCAGTCTGGCAGGCTGTCGCGCAGCGTTTCGCCGACGCGCATGCCCAATGAGCGCCCTACGCAACTTACCTCGAGGGAATGGGTCAGGCGCGTGTGAATATGATCGTTGCTGGAGACGGGGTGGACCTGGGTCTTGCGCCCCAGGCGGCGGAACGCGCCTGAGAAGATGATCCGGTCGTGGTCTTTGTGGAAGGGGCTGCGCCCCAGTTCATCGGGGCTGTACAGGGCTTTGCCCAGGCGCTCGCGGGTGAGCAGGGTGTGCCAGTCCAAGGCTCGCTCTCCTGTAGGTCGAATGGCGTAGCTTCCGGTGTCGCGCAGGGCTATGCAAGCGGAAAATCGATACCGGCCTGATCGTCGGCAAGCCGTCTCTCACAGGTGCTTGCCACGCTTGAAACGCGTGGGTCACCTGCGAGTGAAGACTCTGGAGGTGGCTCAGGAGCGCCGCGAGCCTTGCAGATACACCTTCAACAGCGGCAGCAGCGTAGTGCCCAGGCGCACCAGGCGTGACAGGTTGCCGCTGCGCACCCCCTTGCCGGTCAGAAAGCCCAGCGCAACCACCGCACCAATGCCCCATAGGGGAGCGTGTTTGATGCCCAGGCCATCTTGCAATGAGCCGCCCATGCCACGCAGGCGGTGCAGTGGCTGCAGCATTTGCCCGGACTCCTGGCGGATCTGCTGGCGATGCATTTCCATGCGCAGGCGCAGCAGGGCTTTGCGCAGCTCCCGAGGGTTACGCGTATTGGGTAGTTCAGGCAGGCTCATGGCAGCAGGCGCTCCCGGTCCTTGGCAAGTTCTTCGAGGGTGGCGCCAAACGGCGAGGACTCGTCGAATACCGCCGCCCTCAGCCGTAGGCCGCAATACAGCGCAGCCACACCATAAAACACACACAGGCCGATGATCCCTGCCAGGCGGTAGCTGTCCCACAGCAACACCAGCAGCAGGCCCGACAAGGCTGTCAGCAGCAGCAGTGCGAACACCAGCGCCAGGCCAGCGAACAGCAAAAGGCTCAGGGTGCGTCCTTTCTGCTCCTGCAGTTCGATACCGAACAGTTCGATATGGCTGTGCAGCAGCCCCAGTATCGCGGCGCCCAGGCGCCTGCCCGAGGCACCGGTGCCAATGGCGTCATTCTCCATGGAGGCTCCTTAGCGCCGATTGGCCAACAGGCCGATCAGCAGGCCGACACCTGCGGCTATGCCGATGGCCTGCCAAGGGTTTTCCTGAACGTAGTGCTCGGCACTACCCAAGGCCGCCTGGCCACGCTCACGCACCGATTCCTGAGTCAGTTGCAAGGTTTCGCGGGCCTGCGTGAGGCGCTCGTGGATCTGCTCACGCAGCTCATCGGCCTGGTCGCCCGCCAGATTGGCGGTGTCGGCCAGAAGCTTCTCGGTGTCACGGACCAAAGCCTGGAAGTCCGCCATCAATATCTCTTGTGCAGTCTTTGCCGATTTGCTGGCCATGGTGCTCTCCCTGTGTAGGTGTGTAGGTAATTCGAGTTTCGCTGTGCGCTGAAGGTTCACTTCGTCGCTGGTATGGGCCTTGCTAATGAAGATTGCCACAACGCGGGGCGTAGACCGGAGCGATGCGCCGATACAGGGCGTCGACCCCGGCAGATACCGATAAACCTTAACCCAATCCACGACAAACCCAAGAAAAAACCACGCAGGCTTCGCTCGGTCCACCGTACCCGGGCAATGGGCTGGCACCGATCCGGTGCATGGATGCAGGTTCTTGAACTGTCCTGGTGCCTTTTTTCAGTAGGTCTGCCTTTTCATGGACAACATGCACAGCGCCATGGACTCCCTGGTCCACGGTTCCAACACGCTCTTCATCCTCATGGGCGCCATTCTGGTGCTTGCCATGCACGCGGGCTTCGCATTTCTCGAAGTGGGCACCGTGCGCCACAAGAACCAGGTCAATGCCTTGTCGAAGATACTCAGCGATTTCGCCATCTCGGCGCTGGTGTACTTCTTCATCGGTTACTGGGTTGCCTATGGTGTGAGTTTTCTGCACCCGGCATCCCAGCTGGCCGCCGACCACGGCTATGCCCTGGTCAAATGCTTTTTCCTGTTGACGTTCGCGGCAGCGATACCGGCAATCATCTCCGGGGGTATCGCCGAGCGTGCGCGGTTCGTGCCTCAGCTGTGCGCCACAGCGTTGATCGTAGCCTTCATTTATCCGTTCTTCGAGGGCGTCGTATGGAATGGCAACTTCGGCGCACAGGCATGGCTGCAGGCGCGTTTTGGTGCGCCTTTCCATGACTTTGCAGGGTCTGTGGTGGTGCATGCGATGGGCGGCTGGCTGGCACTGGTGGCAGTGCTGCTGCTGGGTGCACGGCGGGGGCGGTACCGTGATGGTCGGCTGGTGGCCTTCGCTCCGTCGAGCATTCCGTTCCTGGCACTGGGCTCGTGGACCCTGATCATCGGCTGGTTCGGCTTCAATGTCATGAGCGCGCAGACCTTGCA
Source organism: Pseudomonas sp. M2 (assembly GCF_015751845.1). Classification (NCBI taxonomy): domain Bacteria; kingdom Pseudomonadati; phylum Pseudomonadota; class Gammaproteobacteria; order Pseudomonadales; family Pseudomonadaceae; genus Pseudomonas; species Pseudomonas sp. M2. The sequence continues at coordinate 687,996 of NZ_JADOUD010000001.1, read as the reverse complement.
AGGCGTCAGTGGCCTGGTGGCGATCAATTCGCTGCTGGCCATGGTAGGCGGCACCCTGGCAGCGTTGTTGGCCGGGCGTAACGACCCTGGATTTTTGCACAACGGGCCGCTGGCGGGGCTGGTGGCGATCTGTGCAGGTTCGGACCTGATGCATCCGATCGGTGCACTGGCTACTGGCCTGGTGGCCGGTGTTCTGTTCGTGTGGAGCTTCACCGCCGCGCAAAACCGCTGGAAGATCGACGATGTGCTGGGCGTGTGGCCATTGCATGGGCTATGCGGCGTATGGGGCGGGATAGCCTGTGGCATCTTCGGCCAGGCAAGCCTTGGCGGTATGGGAGGCGTCAGCCTGACCAGCCAGTTGATCGGGAGCCTGGCAGGGGTGCTGATCGCGCTGCTTGGGGGCTTTGTCGTGTACGGGCTGATCCGCGCGGTACTCGGCCTGCGCCTGAGCCATGAACAGGAGTTTCAGGGCGCCGACTTGTCGCTGCACCGCATCGGTGCCACCAGCCAGGATTGAACGAGGTCAGGTGCACATGGGGCGGTGGCGACCTAGAATAGGCTTCTCATCCATGCCAAACCGGGTCCCGCCCCATGCTGCCTGAATGCCAACTCTTCGGCACCGTCGGGTGCCACTTGTGTGAAGTGGCCGAAGCCGTTCTCATGCCTTTCGTCGATCATGGCCTGCTGGTCGAACTGGTCGATATCGCCGAGAGCGAGGCGCTGTTCGAGCGCTACGGGCTTATCATTCCCGTGCTGCGTCGTTGCGATACCTCGGCCGAACTGCACTGGCCGTTCGATCCTGAACAGGTTGTAGCCTTTCTCGCGCAATGACAGCGGCAGGGGAAGCATCGCCTGCCTGCATGAGCTGAACTGTTACCCGAAGATGCCGTGCCGGCGACACACGCCGGAACCTCATCATCGTCGAGAATGCAGTCATGTTCATCACACCAAATTTTACCCTGGAAGAGATGATTGTCTCGCAGGTCGCCGCTCGGGAAGGGCTGGATAATACGCCCTCGCAGCAAGTCATCAGCAACCTGCACCTGCTGTGTGAAGCCCTTGAGCGGGTGCGGGCCCTGTTTGGCCTGCCGGTAATCATCAGCAGTGGCTACCGGTCCCCCGCGTTGAACAAGCGTATAGGCGGCTCCCCGCGCAGCCAGCACCTGCACGGCTTGGCCGCGGACTTCGAGATATTCGGCATCAGTAATCGGGAAGTGGTCCGCCGGGTGAGCGCAAGCGCAGTGAATTTCGACCAGATGATTCTGGAGTTCGACAGTTGGGTCCACCTGTCGGTAACGCCGAGCGTCCCGCGCCGTCAAGTGCTGACCATCCGCAGGGGTACAGGCTACCTGCCAGGTTTGCAGTGAGCAGGGGATGAATTGACGGCGGGGTATGCAAGTTCGTATGCTGTATATAAATACAGTATCGAGGTAAGCCCATGCTCAATGTCGAGCAACTCAAGTACAGCGTCAACCGCATGCCGGTGGAGCGGGTATGTGACGCCGTGCTGGAACTGCGCCTCGAAGGCTTGGTCACCGATGACCGTACGCCGTTCGGCAAGGTTCATTTCAATACCTGCTTCGCCGAGATCGAGGCGCTGTTCCAGCGGGCCGGCTACCATCGAGGGTTGGATGTGGTGGGTTACCAGGGCTTGCTGTATGCGCTCTATGATCCCGGCCGCTGGGAGCCCGTGCAGGTTCTGCGCTGGCTGAAGGCGCGCAGCGAGGCCATGGTCCAGGCTGGTTGAGCTGGCGGGGTTGGGGGATAATGCCCGGCCCTGCCTGCCCCGAGTCTCGCCATGACCACGCCTTTCGACCCCGCCCGCCAGCAAGCCAGCACGGTCTGCCTGCCACCTGGCAACTGGGCGACGGTACTTGATTGCCTGTGCGACCATTTCAAGGCAATCGAGCGTGCGCAGTGGCTTGACCGCTTTGCTCGTGGCCGGGTGCTCAACGCCGAAGGCCAGGCGATCGCTGCCGACCTGCCTTACCGTCGCGGCATGCGCCTGCACTATTTTCGTGAGGTGCCCAACGAGCGGCCGATCCCGGTAGAGGAAGGCATCCTGCATGTGGATGAGCATCTGGTGGTGGCCGACAAACCGCATTTTCTGCCGGTTACGCCAACCGGCGAGTATGTCGAACAGACGTTGCTGCGCCGTTTGATCCGGCGCCTGGATAACCCGCACCTGGTGCCGTTGCACCGCATCGACCGGCATACCGCAGGGCTGGTGTTGTTCTCGGCCAACCCGCAAACCCGCAGCGCGTACCAAAGGCTGTTCCCCGAGCGCCGCATCGACAAACGCTACCACGCCATCGCCCCGGCCTTGCCCCAGCGTGATTTTCCGCTGGTGCATAAAAGCCGTCTGGTGCATGGCGAGCCGTTTTTCCGCATGCATGAGGTACCGGGCGACGATAACAGCGAAACCCTGGCCGAGGTGCTGGAGAAGCAGGGTGAGCTATGGCGCTACGGCCTTTCGCCGGTGACCGGCAAGACGCATCAACTGCGGGTGCACATGGCGGCACTGGGGGCAGGGATCTGTAACGACCCGTTCTATCCTGAGTTGCTCAAGGTAGAAGATGATTACCAGCGGCCATTGAAGCTGCTGGCACACAGCTTGCGCTTTGCCGACCCGTTGACGGGGGAGGAGCGCTATTTCGAGAGTCGTCTGACCCTCGGTTGGTAGTGCCCCTTCGCGGGCAAGGTCGCGAAGGGGCGCTGGGTTGTCAGCGGTTGAACCGCTCCACCAGTGAGTACTGGCCACCGGCGGTGGTGGTCAATGCTTCGCTGAGCAGCGCCGAATGCTGCGCCTGCTCGGCTGTCTGGTCGGCCAGTTCGGCGATCGTGCTGATGTTGCGGCTGATCTCGTCAGCCACGGCAGTCTGCTCTTCAGTGGCGGCAGCGATCTGGGTCGCCATGTCGGTAATGTTGGCCACCGCCTCGCTGATCCCCATCAATGCCTGGTCAGCCTGCATCACTCGTTCTACACCTTCCTGAGCCTGGCGATGGCCAGATTCCATGGTGAGCACGGCGTTGTTGGCTGTCTGTTGCAGTTTGGCAATCAGGCCATGGATCTGCCCTGTGGACTCAGCGGTACGCTGGGCCAGCTGGCGCACTTCGTCGGCCACCACGGCAAAGCCACGGCCCATTTCGCCAGCGCGGGCTGCTTCAATGGCGGCGTTCAGGGCCAGCAGGTTGGTCTGGTCTGCAATGCCCTTGATCACATCGACCACGCCACCGATTTCGTCGCTGTCCTTGGCCAGTTGCGTCACGGTCTCGCCGGTTTCACCCACGGCCGCCGACAGGCGCTCGATGGCGTCGCGGGTTTCACCGGCGATCTGCCGGCCCTGGCTGGTCAGGCGATTGGCTTCCTGTGTGGCATCGGCGGTGCGCTGTACATGGTTGGCCACTTCCTGGGTCGTGGCGGCCATCTGGTTGACAGCCGCAGCAACCTGCTCGGTCTCGACCCGTTGGCGCTCCAGCCCCGAAGAGCTCTGGTGGGCCAGGACGTCGGACTGGCGTGCCTGGTCGCTGAGGTGTTCGGCGCTGTCCTGCAGGCGAGTCAGGCAGGTTTTCATGCGCGCATCCTGGCTGAGCAGGGCCATTTCCAGGCGTGCCTGCACGCCTCGGCTGTCGGTGTACATCTGCGCGATCAGTGGGTCGGAAGTGGTCTGTTCGGCCAGGCGCAGCAGGCGCTTGAGGCCGCGTTGTTGCCAGCTAAGGCCGAGCAGGCCGAGCGGCACCGACAGGCCGGCGGCCAGGGCGAAGCCCCAGGAATGCCCGAGCCAGTTGCCGATCAGGAAACCGATCTGGCTGACCAGGATGAAGGGCAGCCAGTCCTGCAGCACTGGCAGCCACTTGTCACGGCGCGGAACGGCGGGCTTGCCCTGATTCAGGCGCTGGTACAGGGCTTCGGCGCGGCGGATCTGCTCGGCGGTGGGCTTGACCCGCACCGACTCGAAACCGCTCACCTGGTTGTTGTCGAAGATCGGCGTGACGTAGGCGTTGACCCAGTAATGGTCACCCGACTTGCAGCGGTTCTTGACGATGCCCATCCAGGGCTGGCCTTGCTTGAGGGTCTGCCACATGTGGGCGAACACCGCAGGCGGCACATCAGGGTGGCGTACCAGGTTGTGCGGTGCGCCGATCAGCTCCTCGCGCGTGAAGCCGCTGATCTCGACGAACGCATCGTTGCAATAGGTGATCACACCCTTGGCATTGGTGGTCGAGATCAAGCGTTGTTGGGCAGGGAAAGTCCTTTCCCGTTGGGTAATCGGCTGGTTGTTCCGCATGGGCTGAGTAATCCGCAAGGCTTTCGACAGATATCGGCAAGCCAGTACTTTTATTGAATGGATATTTAACTTCGTTGATTTGGCGCAGGAACGGACTGCGGGGATTACGCTAGCAGGCCCGCACGTTCGCGAAAGATGGCGTCACTATTGCAGGTTTATTGCAGGGAGTGACGTGCAGGTCAAATCATGACTCATTGGCTGGCCAAGAGCCAGCCTCCGGCACAAAAAAGGGGCGCATTTGCGCCCCGGTCAGCTGGCTTTCAGCTGGCGATCAACTGCCTCAACACATAGTGCAAAATCCCGCCGGCTTTGAAGTATTCCACTTCATTGACCGTATCGATCCGGCACAGTACCTCAATGTCTTGCTGCTGCCCGTCCTCACGGGTGATGCGCAGTTGCAGGCTCATGCCTGGCTTCAACTGAACCCCGGCCAACCCCAGTACGTCGATTCGCTCTTTGCCGGTGAGCCCCAGTTGCTTGCGATCGTGCCCGGCTTTGAACTGCAATGGCAGTACGCCCATGCCGACCAGGTTGGAGCGGTGGATGCGCTCGAAACTCTCCGCCAGTACCGCCTTGACCCCCAGCAGGTTGGTGCCTTTGGCTGCCCAGTCGCGGCTGGAGCCGGTGCCATATTCCTGGCCGGCGATCACCACCAGCGGCGTGCCTTCAGCCTGGTAGCGCATGGCCGCGTCGTAGATCGAGAGCTTTTCCCCAGTGGGCACGTACAACGTGTTGCCGCCTTCTTCACCGGCGAGCATCTCGTTGCGGATGCGGATGTTGGCGAAGGTGCCACGCATCATCACCTCATGGTTGCCCCGCCGTGAACCGTATGAGTTGAAGTCGTGAGGTTCGACGCCTTTTTCGCGCAGGTAGCGCCCGGCCGGGCTGTCGGCCTTGATGTTGCCGGCCGGGGAAATGTGGTCGGTAGTCACCGAATCGCCAAGCAGGGCGAGAATGCGCGCACCCTGGATGTTCTCGATCACCGGCAGTGGGCCGCCAATGCCGTCGAAGAAGGGAGGGTGCTGGATGTAGGTGGAGTCGTCCTGCCACACGTAAGTGGCCGCCTGCGGTACTTCGATGGCTTGCCACTGGGCGTCACCGGCGAATACCTCGGCGTACTCCTTGTGGAACATCGCCGTGTCGACCTTGGCCACGGCGTCGGCGATTTCCTGCTGGCTGGGCCAGATGTCGCGCAGGTACACCGGCTGCCCGTCCTTGCCGGTGCCCAGCGGGTCACGGGTAAGGTCCAGGCGAACGCTGCCGGCCAGGGCGTAGGCCACCACCAGTGGCGGCGAGGCCAGCCAGTTGGTCTTGACCAGCGGGTGCACCCGGCCTTCGAAGTTGCGGTTGCCTGACAGTACCGAGGCGACGGTCAGGTCGGCGCTGCCGATGGCGGTCTCGATGGCTTCGTCCAGTGGACCGGAGTTGCCGATGCAGGTGGTACAGCCGTAGCCGACCAGGTCGAAACCCAGTTGGTCGAGGTAAGGAGTGAGCCCGGCGGCATTGTAATAATCGGTGACCACTTTGGAGCCGGGCGCCAGCGAGCTTTTTACCCATGGCTTGCGCTGCAGCCCTTTCTCCAGGGCCTTTTTCGCCACCAGGCCGGCCGCCATCATCACACTGGGGTTGGAGGTGTTGGTGCAGGAGGTAATTGCGGCGATTACCACGGCACCATCGCGCAGGGTATAGGTCTGGCCTTGGTGGCTGTAGTCGATCTCGCCGGCCTGGTCGGCATTGCCCACTGCCACACCACCACCGCCTTCGCTTTCCAGGCGGCCGACTTCTTTGGCCAGGGGTTTGGGCTGCAGTTCGATGAAGTGGTCGAACGCCTGGCTGACCTGGCCGAGCGCAACGCGGTCCTGGGGGCGTTTTGGCCCGGCCAGGCTAGCTTCGACTTCGCCCATGTCCAAGGCCAGGGTATCGCTGAACAGCGGTTCCTGCCCCGGCAGGCGCCACAGGCCCTGTGCCTTGCAGTACTGTTCGACCAGTTGCACCGTCTGCTGCGGTCTGCCCGAAAGGCGCAAGTAGTCCAAGGTGACCTCATCGACCGGGAAGAAGCCACAGGTCGCGCCGTATTCCGGTGCCATGTTGGCAATGGTGGCACGGTCGGCCAAGGGCAGGTCGGCCAGGCCGTCACCATAGAACTCGACGAACTTGCCGACCACGCCTTTCTTGCGCAGCATCTGTGTCACGGTCAGCACCAGGTCGGTGGCGGTGATGCCTTCGCGCAGCTTGCCGGTAAGCTTGAAGCCGATCACTTCCGGGATCAGCATCGACACCGGCTGGCCGAGCATGGCAGCTTCCGCTTCGATCCCGCCAACGCCCCAGCCGAGCACGCCCAGGCCGTTGATCATGGTGGTGTGCGAATCGGTGCCGACCAAGGTGTCGGGGAACGCATAGGTGCGCCCATCGGCCTCACGGGTCCATACCGTGCGGCCCAGGTACTCCAGGTTGACCTGGTGGCAGATGCCGGTGCCCGGCGGCACTACGCGGAAGTTGTCGAACGCGCTCTGGCCCCAGCGCAGGAAGGCATATCGTTCGCCATTACGCTGCATTTCGATGTCGACGTTTTCACCGAACGCCTGGGGGGTGGCGTAGCGGTCGACCATCACCGAGTGGTCGATCACCAGGTCCACGGGCGACAGCGGGTTGATCCGCTGCGGGTCGCCCCCGGCCTTGGCCATGGCAGCGCGCATGGCCGCCAGGTCGACTACCGCCGGTACGCCGGTGAAATCCTGCATCAATACCCGCGCTGGGCGGTATTGGATCTCGCGATCGGAACGACGGTCTTGCAGCCAGTCGGCGAGGGCGCGCAGGTCGTCGCTGCTGACCGTCTCGCCATCTTCCCAGCGCAGCAGGTTTTCCAGCAGTACCTTGAGCGACATGGGCAGGCGCTGCAGGTCGCCTAGTTGTCGTGCAGCCTCGGTAAGGCTGAAGTAATGGTAGGTCTGGTCGGCCACCTTGAGGGTCTTGAGGGTTTTCAGGCTATCGAGCGAGGGCATTGCCAACTCCTTATGCACCGGTGCCCGGCATTGGCTGGATGATGCCGGTGTCACCGCTCTGTTTCGGCCCGCACGGTACGGACCTGGCTGAAGAGTCAGGTTAGACCGGTTTGTCTGCCCTGACCCTATTCTGGACCGGCGGGGCATGTCGCAGGTTCCGATCTTCCTTTATCATCGCCGCCCTGCCGGCGCCTGTGGTGCGCCAGCCGTAGTGGAGTGAGAGATGAATACCCTGTTCATGCATTGCCGGCCCGGGTTCGAGGGCGAGGTCTGCGCCGAGATCAGCGAACACGCTGCCCGCCTGGGGGTTGCCGGTTATGCCAAAGGCAAGCCGCAGAGCGCCTGCGCCGAGTTTGTCTGCGCCGAAGCCGAAGGTGCCGAACGGTTGATGGCGCAGCTGCGCTTTGCCCAACTGATCTTCCCGCGCCAGTGGGCGCGTGGCAGTTACATCGAACTGCCTGAGACCGACCGGATCAGCGTGTTGCTTGAGCATCTTGCGGCATTGCCGGTGTTTGGCAGCCTGTGGCTGGAGGTGCTCGACAGCAACGACGGCAAGGAGCTGTCGACGTTCTGTCGCAAGTTTGAGGTGCCGCTGCGCAAGGCTTTGGAAAAAGCCGGCCGCTTGGTCGATAACGCCAGCCTGCCTCGCCTGTTGCTGACCTTCATCAGTGGTCGTCGGGTATTCGTTGGCGTTGCCGAGGCGAACAACAGTGCGCTGTGGCCGATGGGAATTCCGCGCTTGAAATTCCCGCGTGAAGCGCCGAGCCGCTCGACCTTGAAGCTTGAAGAGGCCTGGCACCAGTTCATTCCACGGGAGCAGTGGGAGCAGCGGCTGGGCGATGACATGACCGGGGTGGACCTTGGGGCATCGCCGGGTGGCTGGACTTACCAACTGGTGCGCCGTGGCATGCTGGTCACTGCTATCGACAATGGGCCGATGGCAGAGAGTTTGATGGACACCGGGCTGGTTCAGCACCTGATGGCCGACGGCTTCACTTGGCAGCCCAAGCAACCGGTGGACTGGATGGTCTGCGATATCGTCGAGAAGCCGGCGCGCACCACTTCGTTGATCGAGACTTGGTTGGGGGAGGGCTTGTGCCGGGAGGCGGTGGTCAACCTTAAGTTGCCGATGAAGCAGCGATATGCCGAGGTGCGTCGCTTGCTGGACCGCATGGAGGCGACCTTCAAGGCGCGCAAGGTCAAGGTGTCGATTGCCTGCAAGCAGCTGTATCACGACCGCGAGGAAGTGACGTGCCATCTGCGCAGGCTGGACCTGAAACCACGAAAGTAAGCCGTTGCCGTTGCCGTTGCCGTTGCCGTTGCCGTTGCCTTGCTTTTGCTTTTAAGCGCGCGATAGTTCAGACGCCGCAGATTGCGACTTCAGGAGGCCGAGCGCAGGTCTTGCGAAGGGAGGTGACGGGCATGGATGCCCGTCAAGCGCTGCGGCCCATGGATGGGCCGTCAGCGCGGTCCTCCCGGGAGCAAGGCCGGAGCGAGGGAACCCCGGAGCGTAGCGTAGGGGCCGGATGATGGGAGCGGGCGGTTTTTGGTTCCTTTTTGCCAAGACAAAAAGGGACCCGCCGTAAGGGCGGAAAGGTGAGTGAGCGCCGCCACGGCAAATGGATATTCACGCTAGCTGAAAGCCAGAAGCCAGAAGCCAGAAGCCAGAAGCCAAAGCTCATGCGGGGGGGTTCATTCATCCGGGCATATCCATTTGCTGTAGCGACGCTCACCCACCTTTCCGCCCTTACGGCGGGTCACTTTTTGGCAAACGCCCCAAAAAGTAACCAAAAAAGGCTGGCTCCTATCATCCGGCCCCTACGCTACGCTTCGGGGTTCCCTCGCTCCGGCCTTGCTCCCGGGAGGACCGCGCTCACGGCCCATCCATGGGCCGAAGCGCTTGACGGGCATCCATGCCCGTCACCTCCCTCCGCAAGACCTGCGCTCGGCCTCCTGAAGTCGCAATCTGTAGTGACTGAGCTACCGCGCGCTTAAAAGCAAAAGCAAAAGCAAAAGCAAAAGCAAAGGCAAAGGCAAAGGCAAAGGGAGAGGGAGAGCAAGCTGTGCTTGCGGCGCCGGGCGTGCAGGTGACTATTGGTCCGCGCCACGCTATGCGCCACAATAGCGATCATTTGCGGAGCACCCCATGACTGACTTCACCCCCGACGCCATTCTTGATGCCACCGGCCTGAACTGCCCAGAACCGGTGATGATGCTGCACACCCACGTGCGCAATCTGGCCGCCGGCGGCCTGCTCAAGGTCATCGCTACGGATCCCTCGACCCGGCGCGACATTCCCAAGTTCTGCAACTTCCTCGGCCACGAACTGCTGCAGCAGCAGGAAGAGGCCGGTACCTACCTGTACTGGATTCGCAAGAAAGCCGACTGATCCACGCTGGATCGTGCCGGGCATAGCACCTACACTGCGTTCCCCAGACAGGAGAGCGCCATGCTGATAGTTGCCGACGAGAATATCCCGCTGCTCGATGCCTTCTTCGAAGGTTTCGGCGAGATCCGCCGTTACCCTGGCAGGAGCATGGACGCCGCCAGCGTCAAAGAGGCTGATGTGCTGCTGGTGCGCTCGGTGACCAAGGTCGACCGGCAATTGCTCGAAGGCAGCAAGGTGCGCTTTGTCGGCACCTGCACCATCGGCACCGATCACCTGGACCTGGATTACTTTGCCGAAGCCGGCATCCACTGGAGCAGCGCGCCGGGCTGCAACGCCCGCGGTGTGGTCGACTACGTGCTGGGCAGCCTGCTGACCCTCGCCGACCTGGACGGTGCAGCGCTGCCCCAGCGCACCTACGGCGTGGTGGGTGCAGGGGAGGTCGGTGGCCGGCTGGTGCGCGTGTTGCACGGCATGGGCTGGAAGGTGCTGGTCTGCGACCCGTTGCGCCAGGCGGCTGAGGGGGGCGATTTCGTCAGCCTGCAAACTGTGCTCGAACAATGCGATGTGATCAGCCTGCATACCCCATTGCAGCGTGGCGGCGAGCACCCGACCTGGCACCTGCTGGGCCAAGCGCAGCTCGCACAGCTGCGCCCTGGCGCATGGCTGATCAACGCCAGCCGTGGGCCGGTGGTGGATAACGTCGCCCTCCGTGAGTTGCTGTTGGACCGTGAAGACGTGCACGCTGTGCTCGATGTATGGGAGGGCGAGCCGCAGGTCGACCTGCAACTGGCCGACCTCTGCACCCTGGCTACGCCGCACATCGCCGGCTACAGCCTGGATGGCCGCCAGCGCGGCACGGCGCAGATCTACCAGGCGTTGTGCCGCTTCCTGGGTGAGGCCGAGCGCGTGCAGTTGCAGGATCTGCTGCCCAAACCGCCACTGGCGCAGATCGAGTTCGATGGCGAAGCTGACCTTGGCTGGGCCTTGGCGACGTTGTGCCGGGCGGTGTACGACCCGCGCCGCGACGATGCCGATTTCCGTCGCAGCCTGAGCGACGATGCGGCCGAGCAGCGCGCGGCGTTCGACCTGTTGCGCAAACAGTATCCGCCACGCCGTGAAATCGAAGGGTTAGCGGTGCGGTTGCGGGGCGAGGCTCCGCAGTTGGTGCAGATGGTCAATGCCTTGGGTGCAGTGGTCGTTTGACGAGCAGGCAGAACATTCCGGGCAAATAAAAACCCGGCGCCAGCGCCGGGTTTCAAGCAATTCTTCATTCAGCCCTTGCGCACCTTCTTCACCCGGCTTTCCTCGAGGTCCTTGCAGGCCTGCTGGATCATTTGCTCGGTGATCGGTACTTCACGGCCCTGGGCATCGATGATCGATCCGCAGACCTTCGGTTGTGGGGTGCTCTGGGGCTTCTGGGTGTCGCTGCCATGCTGCAAGCTCATCTACAGTCTCCTCATCAGGTCCAATATCAAGGTAAACCTGTGCCGTGACTGGCCTGTGACAGCGGCTCTTGGAGGTCACGACAGCTACAGTCCACCAGAAAGTGCGGCAAACCTCCAGAGGCGTTTTAGAACGATGGGCTATAGGCACTGCCATGCTGGATGAATGGTAGGCTGCTGTTTCACTGTCATTGTGGTCCATCGCCATGCCCGAACCGGTTTCTTCACGTCAGCGTCGCGCCTTGTTTCTCTGCTGGCAATTCATGCGCCCATACCGTCGCCAAGCGCTGTTGGCGTTGCTGGCTCTGGTAGTGACCGCCGGCATTACACTGTCCATGGGGCAAGGCATTCGCCTGTTGGTGGACCAGGGGTTCATGACCCGTTCGGCGCACCAGCTCAATCAGACCATCGGCCTGTTCCTGCTGTTGGTGCTGGCGTTGGCGATAGGGACATTCAGCCGCTTCTATCTGGTTTCCTGGATCGGTGAGCGGTGCGTGGCCGATATTCGCCGCGCTGTGTTCGATCACCTGATAGGGCTGCACCCTGGCTTTTTCGAAGACAACCGCAGCTCGGAAATCCAGTCCCGGCTGACCGCCGATACCACATTGCTGCAGGCGGTCATCGGCTCATCACTGTCGATGTTCCTGCGCAACGCCCTGATGGTGATCGGCGGTGTCGTGCTGCTTTTCATCACCAACCCCAAACTCACCAGTATCGTCGTGGTGGCCCTGCCTTTGGTACTGGCGCCGATCCTGCTGTTTGGCCGGCGCGTGCGCAGCCTGTCGCGCCAGAGCCAGGATCGGGTGGCGGATGTGGGCAGCTATGTGGCCGAGACGCTGGGGCAGATCAAGACCGTGCAGGCCTACAACCACCAGGCATTAGACCGCCAGCTGTTCGCTGGAACGGTAGAGGCGGCCTTCGCCGTGGCGCGCCAGCGTATCGCGCAGCGGGCCTGGTTGATCACCCTGGTCATCGTGCTGGTGCTGGGCGCGGTGGGGGTGATGTTGTGGGTCGGCGGCATGGATGTGATCGCCGGGCGCATCTCCGCAGGCGAACTGGCAGCCTTCGTGTTCTACAGCCTGATCGTCGGTAGTGCCTTCGGTACTTTGAGCGAAGTCATCGGCGAACTACAGCGCGCCGCCGGCGCGGCCGAGCGTATCGCCGAACTGCTGGCGGCGCGTAGCAGCATTCTAGAGGCCGAGCAGCCGTTTGCGCTGCATCGCCAGCGCGCTGGTGGGCGTATCGAGCTCAAGAACCTGGTATTTGCTTACCCTTCCAGGCCATCGGTTGCCGCCATCGACAACCTGAGCCTGGTCATCGAGCCAGGCCAGACCGTGGCGCTGGTGGGGCCATCCGGCGCGGGCAAATCGACATTGTTCGACTTGCTGCTGCGCTTCTACGACCCCCAGCAGGGGGGCATCCTTCTGGATAACCAGCCAATCACCAGCCTGGCGTTGGGCGAACTACGCCGCCAGTTCGCCCTGGTAGCGCAGAACCCGTCACTGTTTCGCGGTACGGTCGAGGCCAATATCCGCTATGGGCGCCCGCAGGCGAGCCTGGCCGAGGTCGAAGCGGCGGCGCGTGGCGCACATGCCGATGAGTTCATCCGGCAACTGCCGCAGGGTTACCAGACACCGCTGGGCGAGGGTGGTATTGGCCTGTCGGGCGGGCAGCGGCAACGTCTGGCGATTGCGCGGGCGTTGCTGGTGGATGCGCCGATCCTGCTGCTCGACGAAGCCACCAGCGCCCTCGATGCGCAGAGCGAGCACTTGATCCAGCAGGCGCTGCCGAGCCTGATGGCGGGCCGCACTACGCTGGTCATCGCCCATCGCCTGGCCACGGTGCAGCATGCCGACCGCATCGCGGTCATCGACAAGGGGCGCCTGGTGGCGGTGGGCACCCACCGTGAACTGATCGAAAAGAGCCCGCTGTACGCCAGGCTGGCCTCGCTGCAGTTCAACGCAGGTTGACGCATCGAAGGCTTGTAACATTTTTGTAGCAATTGCTTGAGACTATCCCTCCAACTGTTGCGTAAGTGCTCGACCTGGCTGCTATCGATTGATGGCAGCTTTTTTTTGGCCTGCGAACGAGGACATGGATGTCTGTGGCGGCGCTGCCAGCGGCGCGTTGTTTCCTCATTCCTTGTTCCCGAGATCTGCGATGTTGCGTAAATCCCTCAGAGTACAAATTCTTACCCTGCTCGGCGGCAGCCTGGCGGCGATGCTGCTGATTGCCTTGGTGTGCTTCCAGTTTCTGTCCTCCAGCGTGCGCAGTTATGCCACGCTGGTCGATGGACCACTGCAGGCCTCGCAATCGATCGACGAAGCCAACCTGCAGTTCAAGATCCAGGTGCAGGAGTGGAAGAACGTGCTGCTGCGCGGCCGCCAGCCGGCTGATCTGGAGAAGTACTGGCAGCAGTTCCAGGCCCGTGAACAGCAGGTTCAGCAGTTGCTTGGGCAACTGATCGACAGCAGTGATCAGAAGCTCAAGGAGCCTTTGCAGCAACTGCGTGACAGCCATCGGCAATTGGGTGTGGCCTACGCGCAGGGGCGCCAGGCGTTTCTGGCCGCAGGTGGTGACCCCGTCGCCGGCGATCTGGCGGTCAAAGGTGTCGACCGTGCTGCCAGCGAGCAGATGAGCGCGTTGGTCGAGCAGTTGCGCGCCGACGCCCGTGAGCGCGCCGCCAGCATCAATGCCAGGGCCGAGCGCACGGTATGGCTGGGTATGCTGGTGATGCTCGGGTCGGCACTGCTGGTCGGTTTGCTCAGCCTGTGGCGGGTTAACCGTAGCCTGATCGAGCCGATCAGCCAGTTGATCGAGTACGTAGCGCAATTGAGCCAGGGCCGCTTTGGCGCTCGGGTCGACAGCCGTCGCGAGGATGAACTGGGCCGCCTTGCGCGGGCGGCCAATACCTTGCGTGATTTCCTTGCCGAAACCGTTGGCCGGCTCAAGGACAATGCCCAAGAGCTGGAGGGCGCCAGTGGCCAGCTGCGCAGCATCGCCGGTGACATGGCGCGCGGTACCCATGACCAGTTCCAGCGTACCGATCAGGTGGCCACGGCGATGCACGAGATGTCCGCCACTGCTCAAGAGGTTGCCCGTCACGCCGCCGAAGCCGCGCGCGCGGCCGATGAAGCCGACCACAGTGCCCAGGCTGGCGAGCGGGTAATGCAGCAGACCATCGACATCATTGGCGTGGTCAACCGGGAGATCGCAGGTACTGCGGCGGTAATCCGCGATCTTGAAACTGACAGTTCGCGCATCGGCAAGGTGCTGGAAGTGATCCGTGGTATCGCCGAGCAGACCAACCTGCTGGCGCTCAATGCGGCCATCGAAGCGGCCCGTGCGGGTGAGGCCGGGCGCGGCTTTGCGGTGGTCGCCGACGAGGTGCGCAGCCTGGCTCAGCGCACGGCGGCGTCGATCGCCGAAATCCATCAGATCATCGAGGCGGTACAGTCTGGTGCCGTGGACGCGGTCAAGGCCATCGAAAGCGGGCAGCAGCGCAGCGAGGAGGGGGCCGAGCAGGTGCAGCAGGCTGGGCAGATGCTGCAGCGCATCACCACGGCGGTTGAGGCCATCCGTGACATGAACCGGCAGATCGCCACGGCCGCTGAAGAGCAGACCAGCGTGGCCGAGGACATCTCGCGCAACCTGGTCGAGATTACCCGCATCGCCACAGCCAACCAGGAGGCAGTGCAGCACACCGAGCAGGCAGGCCAGCGCCTGCATGGGCTGTCGGGGCAGTTGGGTGAGGTCACTTCGCGGCTTACCGCGTAGTGCTTATCGCGCATGACAAAAAGCCCGCACAATGGCGGGCTTTTTGAAGGATTTGGTCGGAGAGACAGGATTCGAACCTGCGGCCTTCTCGTCCCGAACGAGACGCGCTACCTGGCTGCGCTACACTCCGATGAACGAAATCCTACTGCATGGTTTTTTCGAACGCAAGCCCTTGTTGTTAAAAGGGCTTAGGCTCAAAACAGGGCGCTCGATCAGAGCTCCTTGACGGTACGAACCTGGTCTTTGTTCAGGCGCGTACGCTTGCCATCAAGTTGCTCGAACTCGTAGAAGCCAGAGTCCTCGTCAAAGGACGGAGTGTCCACAGCCTGGATCTCACGACCGTCGTTCAGGGTGATCACGGTTGGCGAGGCGCAGCCAGCGAGGGCGCCCAGGCCCAGGGCGAGCAGAAAGGCGGGAAGGGTCCGTTTAATCATCGTGTTTCTCCAGTGCGATGGTGCTAGATGACGTTAAGACGCAAGGCGTCTGCGCAAGTTCCTTCTAGAGTGCAGCATAGCGCCAATCGCTGAGTATTGACCTGGGTCTGTCAAGGTTGCCGCAGGGCAGCCTGTGATATAAATGCGGCCATCCCTTTCCCCTGCGATGAACACTCATGAAAGCCAAGGCAGATACCCCCTTCGTGGCCCTGAATATTGCCGTGCTGACGGTCAGCGACACCCGTACCTTTGAAACCGACACCTCCGGGCAGATGTTCGTCGACCGCCTGACTGCGGCGGGCCACCAGCTGGCTGAGCGTAAGCTGCTCAAGGACGACCTCTACAAGATCCGCGCCCAGGTTGCCACCTGGATCGCCGATGACCGCGTGCAGGTCGTGTTGATTACCGGTGGCACCGGCTTCACGGGGCGCGACAGTACGCCTGAGGCCGTGGCCTGCCTGCTGGACAAGCAAGTGGAAGGCTTCGGCGAGCTGTTCCGGCAGATCTCCGTTGCCGACATCGGCACGTCGACCGTTCAGTCGCGCGCCTTGGCCGGCCTGGCCAACGGCACGCTGGTGTGCTGCCTGCCGGGCTCGACCAATGCTGTGCGCACTGGCTGGGACGGTATCCTTGCCGAGCAGCTCGATGCCCGCCATCGCCCGTGCAATTTCGTTGCGCACCTGAAGCAGGCAGCGGCTTGTGAAAGCCGTGGCTGAGGCGCCGCAGGCCCGGCCATTGATGCCGGTGGAAGAAGCGCTGGAGCGCCTGCTGGCCTTGGCCGAGGCCGCGCCGATCAAGGACACCGAAACCGTCCCGCTGGCCGAGGCCGAAGGCCGGGTGCTGGCGACCGACCTGGTTGCCTCGCTCGACCTGCCGCCCTGGCCCAACAGTGCCATGGATGGCTACGCACTGCGCCTGGCCGATTGCCAAGGCCAGCCGTTGCCCGTCAGCCAGCGCATTTTTGCCGGGCACGCGCCCGAGCCGTTGCAGCCCGGCACGTGCGCGCGGATCTTCACCGGCGCCCCGCTGCCGGCCGGTGCCGACTGCGTCGAGATGCAGGAAAACACCGAGGTGCTGGAGGATGGCCGGGTGCGTTTCCTCGAACCGATCAAGCCTGAGCAGAATGTCCGTCCCCAAGGCCAGGAAACACGCCAGGGCGAACAGGTGATGGTCGCAGGAACGCGCCTGGGCCCGATCGAACTGGGGTTGGCCGCAACCTTGGGGCATGCTCAACTGCAGGTGGTGGGTCGGGTACGGGTGGCAGTGTTGTCCACCGGCGACGAGCTGGTCGAGCCAGGTTTGCCACTGGGCCCAGGGCAGATTTACAACAGCAACCGCCGCCTGCTGGTCAGTTGGTTGCAACGCCTGGGCTGTGAAGTGCGCGACATGGGCATCCTGCCTGATGACCTGGTGCGGACTCGCCAGTGCCTGGCCAGCCTGGGTGATGTCGACCTGATCCTGTCCACCGGGGGAGTTTCCGTGGGCGAGGCCGATTACCTGGGCGCGGCGCTGCGTGAGGCGGGCGAGCTGGCCTTGTGGAAGCTGGCGATCAAGCCAGGCAAGCCGCTGACATTCGGGCATTATCAAGGTGTGCCGGTGATCGGCCTGCCAGGCAACCCTGCGTCGACGCTGGTGACCTTCGGCCTGCTCACGCGCCCTTACTTGCTGCGCCGCCAAGGGGTTGCCGAAGTCACTCCGCTACGTTTCGACGTGCCTGCGGGTTTCGATTGGCCCAAGGCCGGAACCCGTCGCGAATACCTGCGGGCGCGGATCGACAACGGCCGGGTGCGCATCTACAAGAACCAGAGCTCAGGCGTGTTGCGCAGCGCCGCCTGGGCTGAGGGCTTGGTGGAGGTGCGCGAAGGCAGCACGCCGCAGCAGGGTGACAGCGTACCGTTCATACCGTTGAGCGAACTACTTGGTTGATCGCCCTAGCCACGGGTCTATAGGTTGCGGGGCGGTGGCAGGCGCTGACTGGGTCAGGCGCATGTGCACGTTCTCCAGTTGCTGCGCCGCCACGCTCCAGTCATGACGATGCCGGGCAAACTGGCGGCCGGCCTCGCTCAGTTGGCACATGCGCCAGGGTTGGTTGAGCAGTTGGGTAATCAGCAGTGCCAACTGGTCACCGTCATCGCTGCCCAGGTAATGCTCGCCGTTGTTCACGGCAAGGCCTGAAACGCCCTTGCTGGTGGTGATCACCGGCAGCCCGGCAGCCATGGCTTCGAGAATCTTGACTTTGGAGCCGCCGGCGTATCGCAGAGGGGCGAAGAACAGCGCCGAGCGCCGCTGCAGTTCGCGAAGGTCAGGGCGATAACCCAGCCATTCGATGCGGGGATCGTTCCAGTGCAGCTTCCATGAGGCCGGCATGGCATGCCCGGCTATGGCCAGGCGCACCGCAGGGTTGCTCATCCACACCTGCGGCAGGATTTCTTCCAGCGCCCATTCGATGGCCTCAAGGTTCGCACCGTATTCGAAGTTGCCGACGAACAGCAGTCGCTGACTGTGCAGTGCGGGACATACCTGTTGGTAATACTCGCAATCCACACCGTTGACCACTACGTTCACTGGGCGCCCGCTGATCTGGCTTATCAGTTCGGCGTCATGGGTGCTCACCGCAACCACTTCGGTGGGCTGGCAGAGTACGCGTTGCTCCCAGCGACGATAGCGCCAACGGTCGAACGCATTGAGCGGGCGCAGCCAAAGTGGCAGGCGATCATGGCAGGCGGCGCCCATCACCGATTCGAGTGTGTGTTCGCTGAGCATGTAGGGCAGGCCGCGGGCCTGCAGGGCTTTTTCGAAGGGTTGGAAGCCGTAGCTGTGCTCGATCTGGATGACATCCCAGGGCTCGTCCAGCAACTGCTCGAAGCGGTGGCGCAGGCAGGGCGCCAAGCCATTGATGATTGCCCGCATGGGGTAGTCGATGATCGGTGAGGCCAGCAGGTTGAGCGGGCTGTGCAGCGCCCGGCGGGGTAGCACGATCAGCCGCTCGACCAGTGGCTCCAGCGTTTCGCGGGTGGCATCGTTCAGCGGGACTTTCGACTGCACCAGCAAGGTGATCCGGTGCCCGTGCTGCGCAAGGGCGCGCAGCAGGTGGTATTGCCGGGTCTTGCTGCCGCTGGTGGTTGGCCAGGGTAGGTAGGGCAGCGTCCAGAGTATGCGCATGAACCACAATCCTCGCTAAAGGCTGCAGACAAAAAAACGCGCCCGTGGGCAGTCAGCCAATGGCTACAACCGGGACGCGTCCATACATTTGAGTAAAGCCCACGCTATCGTCTTCGCCCAGGTACTCGCTTGTGTCGATCATGCAGGGGATGAGAACGCTCATTTCACAGTCTCGACTCGGGCGCTGCACGTAGCGCTAATGGGCAGCTTGCGAACTGCCAAGGCTCTGGCGGCAAAAAGTCAAAAAACCGACTTTTTATTGTGCCTTATCGGTTTTGGCCAAATATTTGTCGATCATGCGCCTGATGGCTGAAGCTTTCAATGCTGTTGATGTGGGCCTGACCGGTTTTTGTTCACATGGGTGTCTGGCGTTGGCGCATGATCAGCCGGTGCATGCAGCAATCTGCCTGCGCCTGTGGTCGAGATCTGCAATGAGCGGTCCCTTGGGAGAAGCGTGATGGGTAAGGCAATGGTGATCCTGCACGGCAAGCAGGCGATGAACGAAGATGTGCGCAAGGCCGTCCTCGCCCAGCGTGAGCGGGGCTGGACGCTGGATGTGCGGGTGACCTGGGAAGCAGGTGATGCCCAGCGGCTGGTTGCCGAGGCGCTGGCGGCTGGCTACACCCATGTGGTCGCAGGAGGCGGCGACGGTACTTTGCGCGATGTGGCCGAAGCCATGGGGCAGGCAAATACTCAGGCCAGCCTGGCATTGCTGCCTTTGGGTACCGCCAATGATTTCGCCAAAGCCGCTGGTGTGTCATTGCAGCCGGCTGAGGCGCTGGCGCTGCTGGATATGCCGGCACGGCCAATCGACTTGGGCAAGGTTGGCGACCAGATGTTTCTGAACATGGCCACGGGCGGGTTTGGCAGTCAGGTCACGGCAAACACCTCCGAGGACCTCAAAAAAGTGTTGGGCGCAGCGGCCTACCTGTTCACCGGGCTGTCGCGCTTCAGTGAGTTGCAGGCCGCGTCGGTGGAGCTGAAAGGCCCGGACTTCCACTGGCAGGGTGACTTGCTGGCGCTGGGCATCGGCAATGGCCGCCAGGCAGGTGGCGGTCAGGTATTGTGCGCCGATGCCCTGGTGGATGACGGCCTGCTCGACATCGCTATCCTGCCGGCACCGCAAGAAGTGGTGGGGGCGCTGCGTGAGCTGCTGGCCGGCGAAGGGCTGTTCGTTCGTGCGCGCTTGCCCTGGGTAGAGATCAAGAGCTCCCAAGGCCTGGACATCAACCTCGATGGTGAGCCGTTACAGGCTGACAGCCTGCGCTTCGAGGCCCTGCCTGCGGCGCTGCGCCTGCATCTGCCGCCAAACTCGCCGCTGCTCAGTCATCCAGGCTGATGATTTTCTCGCGCACGGCAAACAGTACCAGCCCGGCGACATCGTAGATCTGCAGGCGTTTCATGATCTGCGAGCGATGGGTTTCCACCGTTTTGATCGAAAGGGCAAGCCCGGCAGCGATTTCGCGAGTGGATTTGCCCCGTACGATCAGGCGCAGGATTTCCAGTTGCCGTGCAGTGAGGTTATGGCGGTCGATGTTTGGCTGCTTGCCCTGCTGCGCACGCATCAGCGCCTGGTTGATCACCGTGTGGGCGATGGCCGGGCTGAGGTAGCGCTCGCCACTGCGTAGTGCGGCCAGTGCCTGCTCCAGCTCCTTTGCGGTGGCGTCTTTGAGCAGGTAGCCGTGGGCGCCGCTTTCCAGGGCGCGCATGATCAGGTCCGGGTCGGTGTGCATGGACAGGATCAGTACTTTGCAGGTGCTGCCAGAGGCGCGCAGCAGGGTGAGGGCATCGAGGCCGCTGGTCGAGCGCATGGAAATGTCGAGCAGCACGATGTCGGGCGCCAGTTGCTGGGCTTGCTCGAGCAGTTGGCCGCCATCGTCGGCTTCGCCGACCACGGTGTAGCCGGGTATGTCAGACACCAGGGCACGGACCCCGGCTCGAATCAGCGAATGGTCATCGACCAGCAGCAGTCTACAGGTCATCGGATAGCAGGTGTCCTGGCGCGTTCATGGGTGCGTGGTGGCCATGGGAACAAGACCTCGATCCGGGTGCCGAGGCCAAGCTGGCTGGTAATTTTCAGTGTGCCCTGGAGCGCTGTGGCACGCTCCTGCATGCCAGCCATGCCGCGCTGGCCTGCCTCAGCCGGATTGGCGGCGGGGATGAAGCCTTGGCCATCGTCCTCTATCGACAAGCTCAGGCCGGTGGGGCTGCGCTGCAGGCGGATGGTCAGGTTGCGCGCCTTGGCATGGCGCAATATGTTGGTGACCGCCTCTTGCGCGATGCGAAAAGCAGCCATGGTCACCTCCTCGCAAATGCCACCCAGCCTTTGATGGCATTCCAGGCTCCAATGCATGTCGGTGCTGCCTAGCGTGCGCACCAGATGGGCACGCAGGCTGGCTTCCAGGCCAAGGCTGACCAACTGCCGGGGATTGAGGATGGCAGAGACGTCACGCACCTTGCTCAGGGTGTCATCGAGTGTGCTGTGCAGGGCGCCGCATTGCGTCTGCAAATCGCTTGGCAGCCGCCGCTGCAACCACTCCAGCTGCAATTTGGCAGCGGTCAGCAGTTGGCCGATGTCGTCATGCAGTTCGCGGCTAAGGTGCTGGCGTTCGCTTTCCTGGACTTTGAGCATGCGATCGGCCAGTTCTGCCGGGCGCAAGCTGATAGACCTGGCACCCTGGCTCAGGTGCCAGCCGACCCCGAACATTGCTATCAGCTGCAACAGCATCAGGCTGGCCGGTATGGCATGGCCGCCGGTGAACAGCAGCAGGTTGGCAAACAGCGACGCCACGCACAGCAATGCAGTCGCCCAGCGCAGCACAGTGGCGAGGGAGCGGCAACGCAGAGCATTCTTCAAGCGTGGGAGCATAGAGGGGAAGCCACTGTAACCTTGCTGATGGAGGCCTTGCGCATGTCTTGCCGCAGGCTTTGGCGTGGTGCTTTCAATATTTGCCAAGTGCGCGTTGAGGCGATCCATATACGGGTGACCGGTATTTGTTAGTGCGCATGGTATCACTTCAGGCCGGTTTGGTCGCGAGCGGGGAATGCTTTGAAACCTCAAGGTTTGCGGGGCGATCAGGGGGGAGCGATGCCTGATTTGAGCAGCAAATAGCCACCATCGATTGGCCTGCTCGGTTCAACTTGCGCGAATCCCGGTAGAACAGGGTGTGGCAACTTTCAGCCCTTCACAAGTTGGATCCTGATTCGGTAAAGCACCGTCGCCTTAGTTGCAAACCGTCAATGACTGCTAGTGCGTTTATCTGCGCAAGTTGGGCGACTGGCCATGGGGCCGGCCTGGTGCGTGCCAGCACATTCGCTACGGGTTTCCTGTCAAGGCGCACACGTTTGCGGCAATGGCTGGTCCAGTGCTTTTGCCAGTTCGGCAAGCAAGTTGGTTTGTTCGCTGGCATCAAGGGCGAGCCGCCCGGTGTGCGCATCGACAAGCTCCAGTTGCCAGGCCAGCAGGGTCAGGCAGGCCGCCAATGCAGGCAAAGCATGATTGTGCAGGTGCAACTGCCTGCAGGCTGGAGCGAGCAGTTGCTGCAAGGCAGAGGCGTATTGGGCGACTTCACGCAGCCCCAGGCCGCTGGCGCGCCGGGCAAGAGTATCGAGGGTGTTGATGAGGCAATGGCAGGCGTCGGGGTCATTGGCGATCAGTTCCAGGTGCTGAAGGCACTCCTGGGACTGGGTCAGCAACACTTGCGCATCCAGCAGAAAGTCCTGCAGGGCGCTGCTGTCGAAAGCTGAACTGTCCATCATGAGGCCCCGGGCCGCAGCGCGGGAGCGGGTGATGGCCAAGCCGTGTCGTTCGCTAGCAAAAGCCTGACTCCATTCATGCAGTGAGAATGGCGTCACATTAATGGCTAAAGGATAGCGCGAACATCAGGTTGCACCCGGTTGACGCTAAGGGTTTCCCTGATATTGCTCTAGGGGGGCGACAGCTGCTCCAGGCAATGGGCCCAAGGCTGACTGGCTGCAGTAAAGCATGATGTTAATGTGATATCAATTGGCCCGCGAAGCATTTTCGCTCAAGGGTCAAGCTGCGTACGCAACCGCCGATATAGGGTGGATGAACTCACATTATTCCGACTTGAGCCTGGGGGTTTTCCAATGGCTGGCATTCTCGACACGGTAGACCAACGAACGCAACTGGTGGGTGAGAACCGCCTGGAAATCCTGATGTTCCGCCTGGCCGGGCGCCAGTTGTTCGCCATCAACGTGTTCAAGGTGCAGGAAGTGCTGCAGTTGCCCAAGTTGACCTTGATGCCGCAGCGCCACGCGTTTGTCTGTGGCGTGGTCAACCTGCGTGGGCAGACCTTGCCGGTCATCGACCTGTCCCAGGCAATCGGCATGCGCCCGCTGCAGCCGGGGCCAGACAGCACCATCATCGTCACCGAGTACAACCGCTCGGTGCAGGCGTTCCTGGTAGGTGGGGTCGATCGCATCGTCAATATGAACTGGGAAGCCATCATGCCGCCGCCTTCCAGTGCCGGCCGTCAGCATTACCTGACGGCAATCACCAAGGTGGACGAAAAGCTGGTGGAGGTCATTGACGTCGAGAAGGTGCTGGCCGAGATCGTGCCTTACAACGCGAAGGTCTCCAACGACAAGCTCGCTGACCCGATATTGGCTCGCGCCCGTGGCCGCGAAGTGCTACTGGTGGATGATTCCAGCGTGGCGCTGGCGCAGCTGCGTGACACCCTTTCGCAACTGGGGATGAAACTGCATGTTGCCAGCGACGGCCTGAAGGCCTTGCGCATGCTCAAGGGCTGGGCCGATGCAGGCGAAGATGTGTGCGAAAAACTGCTGATGGTGTTCACTGACGCGGAAATGCCTGAAATGGACGGTTATCGGCTGACCACCGAAATCCGCAGTGATGCGCGCCTACGCAAGCTGTACGTGGTGTTGCACACCTCGCTGTCAGGCAGCTTCAACGAATCCATGGTCAAGAAAGTCGGCTGCGACAATTTCCTTTCCAAGTTCCAGCCTGATCGTTTGGTCGAAGTGGTCAAGCAGCGTTTGCTACTGGATTCGACCACTGCGTGATCCTTGCGGCTGCCGGGTATAATCTGGCATTTGGCATGGCACGAGGCAGGCAGGGATGTTTCTGAGCGAGCTGTATCGGTATCCGGTGAAGTCGGGGCAGGCGCAATGTCTGCAGTCTTCACTGGTCGATAATCTGGGTTTGTCGGGTGACCGGCGCTGGCTGGTGGTCGAGCAAGACAACGGACGCTTTCTCACCCAGCGCGCCTGGCCGCAGCTCGGCCAGCTCAAGGCTGGCGAAGGGGCGGCAGGTACGCTGCTGCTGGAGGCCCCGGGCCTGCCAGCTCTGCAGGTGGCGGTGCCGCCTGCAGATGACGGCCTGCGCGGTGTGACCATCTGGCGTGACACGTTGCGTGTGCCGGATGCCGGCGATGAGGCCGCAGCCTGGCTATCGCAATTGCTCGGCAAGCCAGTGCGACTGGTCCACTGCCCCGAGCATCGGGCGCGCTACCTGCCCAGCGGTTATGGCTTGAACAGCGACAGGGCGGCTTTCCCCGATGGTTTCCCGTTATTGCTGATTGGCCAGGGGTCGCTGCAGGAGTTGAACCGGCGCATTGGCCGGCCCATGGAGATGCTGCGTTTTCGACCGAACCTGGTGGTGCAGGGTGCAGAGCCGTTTGCCGAAGATGGCTGGAAGCGCATTCGTATTGGCGGGCTTGAGTTTCGCGTGCTCAAGCCGAGCGTGCGGTGCATCTTCACCACGCTGGACCCTGAAACCGGAGAGCGCAGCCCGGACCGGGAGCCGTTGGCCACGCTCAAGACCTTTCGCGAGCGCGAAGGTGACATCCTGTTCGGGCAGAACCTGGCGGTGGATGGCCGTGGTCGGCTTGAGGTGGGGATGGAAGTCGAAGTGCTGGAGTAGTGGTAGCAAGTACCTGCCTCTTCGCGAGCTGGCCCGCGAAGAGGCGGCATTGCTTCACATGTCGTCGAAATACCGCTCGTGCCAATCTACCAACGGCTGGGGTGCATTGAGCTTCTGCCCGTAGATCACCGAGTAAGACAGCACGTTCTGTACATACTGACGCGTCTCGTCGAACGGAATCGACTCCACCCACACGTCAAAGCTTAGGTGCTTGGCACCTTTGAGCCATTGGCGCACGCGCCCGGGGCCGGCGTTGTACGCCGCCGACGCCAGCACCCGATTGCCGTTGAACTGGCCGTGTACCTGGCTCAGATAGGCTGCGCCCAGCCGAATGTTCGTGTCCGGGTTGAGCACCTGGCGCGGTGACGCCAGCGGAATGCTGAACTTGCGCGCGGTTTCCTTGGCTGTGGCCGGCATCAACTGCATGAGGCCGCTGGCACCTACACTGGAGCGCGCATCCTCCATGAAGGCACTCTCCTGGCGTGTGATTGCGAACACCCAGCTTGAGTGCAACCCGCGCACCTTGGCTTCACGCACCAGCGTATCGCGGTGGGCCATCGGGAAGCGGATATCGAGGTCGTCCCAGTACTTGGCCAGGCTGATGGTGCGAATGGCCGGGAAATACCAGCGCAGGTCATAGGCCAGGCGCGCCTGGGCAACCATTTCGTCGCGGCTGAAGTGTCGGCTGACGTGATACCACTCGCGGCGACCGTCGACGATCTGGCCGCGGGCATGGAATTCCAGGGCACGCTGGATTCCAGGAGTGTTACGCACCTTGCTGACCAGTTGCGGGCTCAGCACCAGTGGCCGGTTGTTGAGCTGGTAGGGCGTTTGCGCCCGGTCGGCGGCGAGAAAGCCATAGAAGTCCCGTTCGCGTGCCACGTTCCTGTACAGCAGAAGGCTTTGCGGGTTGTTTGGCTGGGCCAGTTCCAGGCTGCGTGCTTGCCAGTATTGCCAGCGGCTGGTACTGGCCAGGTCCTGCGGCAGGCGCTTGGTCAGTTCGTAGGAATCTTCCCAGCGGCCCAGGCGCAGCAGCAGGCGCAGACGCCATTCGCTGACCGTATTGTCCCGCAACTGCGGGTCGTAGCGCGTCATCAGGTCAAGGGCACGCGGGTCGTAGCGGCGTGCCAGTGTCAAACCGATTTCGCGGGCGATCGCGACTTTTTCGTCCGAGGAAAAGTGCATGCGCTGTGCATAGTCGTCGAGCAGCGCCATGGCACGCTGCGGGTCCTGGCGAGCCAGGCGGCGCAGGCCCAGGCTGACGACATCGGACATGGCCTCGTTGACCGGTGTGAAGCGCGATGGCTGGTTGAGCAGTTCGGGCTTTTGCGCCACATCGATTAACAGGCGGCCTTGCGGGCCAAGCGTGGTCAGCGATTTGACCAGGCTGTTGGCCAGGGAGTAGTTACGCGCCTGGGCTGCCAGTTTGGCGCGGTTCCAGCGCTTGGCCTCGGTCAGCTGACCTTCGGCGGCCCACATGCCGAACAGGGTGTCGCAGGCGGCCGGTTGCGACTTGCCCACGTTCCACAGCTTTTCGGCGCTGGCATAACCTTCGGCGCGCAGGCCATGGCTCAGCTGGTACTGGCCGTTGAGGCAGTCCAGTTCGGTGAAGTTGAGCTTGGGGTCATAGTATTTGACGAAGGTGTTCCACTCGCCGCGTTCGGCCAGCCAGCGCAGCCAGCGCAGTTTCATCCAGTTGGCCTGGGGAAGGTCGCCATGTTTGGCCAGGAACGCTTCTATTTCCTGGTTGCTGGCGCTTTTCAGCCGAGCGGTCAGTTCGTCGTAGGCCAGGTAGGGCGTCAGCGGGTAGTCGCGCAGGGCCTGGGCATAGCGCAGGTACGGGCCCTTGTCGCCCTTGGCCAATGCACGCTTGGCCTCGTCGTAGTACTGACGTTGCTGGGAGAGGTCGATGGCCTGTGCCGCGCTGGCGGTGGCGGCGGTAAGCAGCAGGCAGGAAGCAATCTGTAACAGGCGGCTGCGCATGATACGTCCGGGCAGTTGAACCATGGGAAAGTGACGGCGGAGCCAGCACTGTTGGAAGCTATTGTTCTAGCTTAGCTGTTTGCCGGCAGCGGGTGAAAGCGCTGTGCTTGTATCAAGGCATTAAGTTCGACCGGATGTCGCAATGCCCTGGCAGCGCGGTCAACTTAATGCCGGAACGGGCCAACTCAGGTAGAATGCGCGCCCGCTTTCTGGAGACGAACATGACCCTGCTCAAATTCAGCGATGTGTCCCTCGCATTCGGCGCGATGCCGCTGCTGGACAAAGTGTCCTGGCAGATCGCCCGTGGCGAGCGGGTGTGCATCATCGGCCGTAACGGCACCGGCAAGTCGAGCATGCTGCGCCTGGTCAAGGGCGAGCAGAAGGGCGACGACGGAGAGATCTGGCGCGCACCTGGCCTGAAGATCGGCGAACTGCCGCAAGAACTGCCAGTGGCTGACGAGCGGACAGTGTTCGACGTGGTGGCCGCAGGCCTGGATGGCGTTGGCGAACTGCTTGCCCAATTCCACCACCTGAGCCAGAACATCCAGGGCGACGATGACCTGGAAAAACTCATGCATGTTCAGCACGAGCTCGAAGCCCGTGACGGCTGGCGCCTGCAGCAGGTGGTGGAGAGCACCTTGAGCCGCCTGCAACTGCCTGCCGACAAAACCCTGGCCGAGCTGTCCGGTGGCTGGCGCCGCCGCGTGCTGCTGGCGCAGGCGCTGGTGTCAGAACCCGATCTGCTGCTGCTCGACGAGCCGACCAACCACCTGGACATCGGTGCCATCGCCTGGCTCGAAGAGGCCCTGCGCGGTTTCAACGGGGCGGTGCTGTTCATTACCCACGACCGTTCCTTCCTGCAGAACCTGGCAACCCGCATCCTTGAACTGGATCGCGGCGGGCTGATCGACTGGAACGGTGACTACGCCAGTTTCCTGGTGCACAAGGAAGCGGCGCTGGCCGCCGAAGAGACGGCCAACGCGCTGTTTGACAAGCGTCTTGCCCAGGAAGAAGTGTGGATTCGCCAGGGCATCAAGGCCCGCCGTACCCGTAACGAAGGCCGCGTGCGCGCACTCAAGGCCTTGCGTGTCGAGCGCAGCGAGCGGCGGGATCGCCAGGGCAAGGCGAACATCCAGATCGAGGCCGCCGAGAAATCCGGCAAGCAGGTGATGGTGCTGGAGAATGTCAGCTTCCACCACGCTGGAGGGCCGATGCTGGTCAAGGACTTCTCCATGGTCCTGCAGCGCCAGGACCGCATCGGCCTGCTGGGCGCCAACGGTACCGGCAAGACCACGCTGCTCAAGCTGATGCTCGGTGACCTGGAGCCTACCTCGGGCAAGGTCGAGCGCGGCACCAAACTGGAAGTCGCCTATTTCGATCAGATGCGCCACCAGCTCGATCTGGAAAAAACCGTGATCGACAACCTGGCCGAGGGCCGCGATTTCATTGAAATCGACGGCCAGAACCGTCACGTGCTCAGCTACCTGGGCGATTTCCTGTTCAGCCCCCAGCGTGCGCGCACGCCGGTCAAGGCGTTGTCGGGCGGTGAGCGTGCGCGCCTGCTGCTGGCCAAGCTGTTCAGCAAACCGGCCAACCTGCTGGTGCTGGACGAACCGACCAACGACCTGGACGTCGAAACCCTCGAGCTGCTTGAAGAGGTGCTGTGCAATTACAAGGGCACCGTGCTGATGGTCAGCCACGACCGGGCCTTCCTCGACAACGTTGTCACCAGCACGCTGGTGTTCGAGGGCGAGGGCAAGGTGCGTGAATATGTTGGCGGCTACGAGGACTGGATCCGCCAGGGCGGTTCGCCGAAGCTGTTGGGCGTGACCGAGAGCAAGGGTGGCAAATCCGAGCTCAACAGTGCGGTGGTGGAGAAGCAGGACGAGCAGGTGGCGCCGGCGCCAGCCGCAGCCGCAGCGGATGCCTCCAAGAAGAAGCTCAGCTACAAACTGCAGCGCGAGCTGGAGATGCTGCCTGGGCAGATCGATGCGGTCGAGCAGCGTATGGCGGCGGCCCAGGAAGAGGTCAACGCGCCGGGCTTCTATCAGCGGCCGATCGAAGAGACCTCGGCGGTGCTGGCCAAGCTGGAGCAGATGCAGGGCGAGCTGGATGCCTTGGTAGAGCGCTGGGCCGAGCTGGAAGGCTAAGTCAGACCCGGCCTCATCGCCGGCAAGCCGGCTCCCCCAGGATCTCTGTGGGAGCCGGCTTGCCGGCGATGAGGCCGGGCAGCCTGGATCATTCTTTCTTCTGCAACCGCACCGCCAGTACATCGCACGGCGCGCCATGCAACACGTCATTGGCCGTTGAGCCCAGCAGCAACGCCAGGCCATGGCGGCCATGGCTGCCAACCACGATCAGGTCGCAGTTCTGCTCCTTGGCCAGCTGGTGGATTTCCTGGCGCGGTTGGCCATAGGTCAGGTGAGAATCACCGCGGTTGATCTCGGGGTATTTGTTGAACAGGCGTTCCATGCGCTCCTTGGCCTGGTCGAACTGTTGCTGTTGCAGTTGCGACAGGTCCATTGGCACGTCACCGCCAAAGGCCATGGCCATGGGTTCGACGATATGCACCAGCGAGACCTTGGCGCCTGTGGGCTCGGCGAGCTTCATGGCTCGCTTGATCACCGGGTCGCACTCTTCGGTGAGGTCGACGGCGACCAGAAGATGTTCGTAAGGCATGAGCTGTACTCCTGACAATCGCGATAGTAGAAGTATGGTCGCTTCGGGCGGGTCTTGCGTGAAACCGAGTAACCCGCTCATTTGCAACGCTTTATGGGATCTACAGATATGACGGTATTGCTGGTGGTGTCAATCCTTGCGCTGATTCTCAGCCCGTTTGCCTGGCTGCGCCAGTCGCGCAAGCAAGGCGAGCAGATGAGCCTGCGCCTGGAGGCGCGGCGCATGGGGCTGGCCATGCAACTGGCACCGCAGCAGTGGCCGCACTGGCTGGAAAAAGAGCCGCCCAGCCCCTGCCCGCAGTACCACCGGGCGCGCCGGCGTGGGCGTGAAGACAGCTGGTGCTACTGGCAGGTCAGCCCTGGTGTGTGGTGGAACCAATGGCGTGAAGTGTGTGAGGAACCGCGCCTGAATGATGTTTTCTCACGGCTGCCGGGGACTGTTTACAAGGTCGAAGCCGACAAGCGCATGCTCGCGCTGTACTGGAGCGAGCGGGGTGACAAATCTGTGTTGCAGGATATTGCCTACGCCTTCGAAACCCTCGCCTGACATCGTTTCAACGACAAAGCGGCAACCTGGCAGGACCCCATCAGGGGCAGATGCCAAGTTGCCGCTTTGTCGTTTCTGCAGAGCAGAAAAGGCCAGGCAGGCCGGGAAATTCTTGAAGCCAGTCGCAGTGTAGCCAACCTGCAGCGGTGTGCATCGAAAAATGCCGCGGTCTACTTCTTGTGGTCAATCGCTGACATGAATGATCAGCAATCACTGTCATCATGATTTATACCCAGACGCTAGAAAATGACCGGAAAGTCGCGTTTCCACCATGCCTGTGAGCATTTGACAACGCCGACCTTTTCGGAGAATGTGTGCATACCCAAATCAAACGGGCGTATGAATTGAGCGTTTGTATGTCACAGCGCTCATCCAGAATCCCGACTAGCGCGCTGACGGGTGTGCCTGGGCAAGAGCAGCGAAGCGCTGCTTTTCCACCAGCGATCGGCGTGTACAGTTCAGCTTCCATATCGTGGAGATCAGTTGATGATTTACGAAGGTAAAGCCATCACGGTTAAGGCTCTTGAAAGCGGCATCGTCGAACTGAAGTTCGACCTCAAGGGTGAGTCCGTCAACAAGTTCAATCGCCTGACCCTGGACGAGCTGCGCCAGGCCGTCGATGCCATAAAGGCCGACGCCTCGGTGAAGGGCGTGATCGTCAGCAGTGGCAAGGACGTGTTCATCGTCGGCGCCGACATCACCGAGTTCGTCGACAACTTCAAGCTGCCCGAGGCCGAACTGGTTGCCGGCAATCTGGAAGCCAACCGCATCTTCAACGCGTTCGAAGACCTCGACGTGCCGACCGTTGCCGCGATCAACGGCATCGCCCTGGGCGGCGGCCTGGAAATGTGCCTGGCGGCCGACTATCGGGTCATGTCCACCTCTGCCAAGATCGGCCTGCCGGAAGTCAAGCTGGGTATCTACCCTGGCTTCGGCGGTACCGTGCGCCTGCCGCGTCTGATCGGCTCGGACAACGCCATCGAGTGGATTGCCGCCGGCAAGGAAAACCGCGCTGAAGACGCCCTGAAAGTCGGTGCGGTCGACGCCGTCGTCGCCCCTGAACTGCTGCAGGCCGGTGCCCTCGACCTGGTCAAGCGCGCCATCAGCGGTGAGCTGGACTACAAGGCCAAGCGCCAGCCCAAGCTGGAAAAGCTCAAGCTCAATGCCATCGAGCAGATGATGGCCTTCGAGACTGCCAAGGGCTTCGTCGCTGGCCAGGCCGGCCCGAACTATCCGGCGCCGGTCGAAGCCATCAAGTCGATCCAGAAGGCCGCCAACTTCGGTCGCGACAAGGCGCTGGAAGTCGAGGCAGCAGGCTTTGCCAAGCTGGCCAAGACTTCGGTTGCCCAAAGCCTGATCGGCCTGTTCCTGAATGATCAGGAGCTCAAGCGCAAAGCCAAGGCCCATGACGAAATCGCTCACGATGTGAAGCAGGCTGCCGTGCTCGGCGCCGGCATCATGGGTGGCGGCATCGCTTACCAGTCGGCGGTCAAGGGCACCCCGATCCTGATGAAGGACATCCGCGAGGAAGCCATCCAGCTGGGCCTGAACGAGGCGTCCAAGCTGCTCGGCAACCGCGTCGAAAAAGGCCGCCTGACTCCGGCGAAAATGGCCGAGGCACTCAATGCCATTCGCCCGACACTGTCCTACGGTGATTTCGCCAACGTCGACATCGTCGTCGAAGCCGTGGTCGAGAACCCGAAGGTCAAGCAGGCAGTGCTGGCTGAAGTGGAAGGCCAGGTGAAAGAGGATGCGATCCTTGCGTCCAACACCTCGACCATCTCCATCAACCTGCTGGCCAAGGCGCTCAAGCGCCCCGAGAACTTCGTCGGCATGCACTTCTTCAACCCGGTGCACATGATGCCGCTGGTCGAAGTCATCCGTGGCGAGAAGTCCAGTGAAGTGGCGGTCGCCACCACCGTGGCCTACGCCAAGAAGATGGGCAAGAACCCGATCGTGGTCAACGATTGCCCGGGCTTCTTGGTCAACCGCGTGCTGTTCCCGTACTTCGGCGGCTTCGCCAAGCTGGTCAGCGCTGGTGTCGACTTCGTGCGCATCGACAAGGTCATGGAGAAGTTCGGCTGGCCGATGGGCCCGGCCTACCTGATGGACGTGGTCGGCATCGACACCGGCCACCACGGCCGCGATGTGATGGCCGAAGGCTTCCCGGACCGCATGAAGGACGAGCGCCGCTCGGCCGTCGACGCCCTGTATGAGGCCAATCGCCTGGGCCAGAAGAACGGCAAGGGTTTCTATGCCTACGAAACCGACAAGCGTGGCAAGCCGAAGAAGGTCTTCGACGCCACCGTGCTCGATGTGCTCAAGCCGATCGTCTTCGAGCAGCGTGAAGTCACCGACGAAGACATCATCAACTGGATGATGGTCCCGCTGTGCCTGGAGACCGTGCGCTGCCTGGAAGACGGCATCGTCGAAACCGCTGCCGAAGCGGACATGGGCCTGGTATACGGCATTGGTTTCCCTCCGTTCCGTGGTGGTGCGCTGCGTTACATCGATTCGATCGGTGTGGCCGAATTCGTTGCCCTGGCTGATCAGTACGCCGATCTGGGGCCGCTGTACCACCCGACCGCGAAGCTGCGCGAAATGGCCAAGAACGGCCAGCGCTTCTTCAGCTGAGCAGCCAACGCCTTTGAGAGAGTAGAGCGAGATTATTGATATGAGCCTCAATCCAAGAGACGTGGTGATTGTCGACTTCGGTCGCACCCCGATGGGCCGCTCCAAGGGTGGCATGCACCGCAACACCCGTGCTGAAGACATGTCTGCGCACCTGATCAGCAAGCTGCTGGAGCGCAACGGCAAGGTCGACCCCAAAGAAGTCGAGGACGTGATCTGGGGCTGCGTCAACCAGACCCTGGAGCAGGGCTGGAACATCGCCCGCATGGCGTCGCTGATGACCCAGATCCCGCACACCTCGGCCGCCCAGACCGTCAGCCGCCTGTGCGGCTCGTCGATGAGCGCGCTGCACACCGCCGCCCAAGCGATCATGACCGGCAACGGCGACGTGTTCGTGGTCGGTGGTGTCGAGCACATGGGGCACGTCAGCATGATGCATGGCGTGGACCCCAACCCGCACCTGTCCTTGCACGCTGCCAAGGCTTCCGGGATGATGGGCCTGACTGCCGAGATGCTCGGCAAGATGCACGGCATCACCCGTGAGCAACAGGACCTGTTCGGCCTGCGTTCGCACCAGCTCGCACACAAGGCGACGGTCGAAGGCAAGTTCAAGGACGAGATCATCCCGATGCAGGGCTATGACGAGAACGGTTTCCTGAAGGTCTTCGACTTCGACGAGACCATTCGCCCGGAAACCACCCTTGAAGGCCTGGCATCGCTCAAGCCTGCGTTCAACCCCAAAGGTGGTACGGTCACAGCCGGTACTTCGTCGCAGATTACCGATGGCGCTTCGTGCATGATCGTCATGTCTGGCCAGCGTGCGATGGACCTCGGTATCCAGCCGTTGGCGGTGATCCGCTCCATGGCAGTGGCTGGCGTGGACCCGGCAATCATGGGCTACGGCCCTGTGCC
The DNA here is from genome assembly GCF_015751845.1 of Pseudomonas sp. M2. NCBI lineage: Bacteria > Pseudomonadati > Pseudomonadota > Gammaproteobacteria > Pseudomonadales > Pseudomonadaceae > Pseudomonas > Pseudomonas sp. M2. The sequence continues at coordinate 654,845 of NZ_JADOUD010000001.1, read as the reverse complement.
GTCGACCCAGAAAGCCCTGAAGCGTGCCGGGCTGACCATGGCCGATATCGACTTCATCGAGCTCAATGAAGCCTTTGCTGCACAGGCCCTGCCAGTGCTCAAAGATTTGAAAGTGCTCGACAAGATGGATGAGAAGGTTAACCTGCACGGCGGCGCCATTGCCTTGGGCCACCCGTTCGGTTGCTCCGGGGCACGCATTTCCGGCACCCTGCTCAACGTCATGAAGCAAAATGGCGGTACGTTGGGCGTGGCCACCATGTGCGTCGGCCTCGGTCAGGGCATCACCACTGTCTTCGAACGCGTCTGATCGCGTAGCGGGACAGCAGCCGGGGCCTTGTGCCCCGGCTTTTGTTTTTTTACAGAATTTGTTTCAAGAGGGAAGGCGACATGCAGATACAACCAGGCGTATACCGGCATTACAAAGGGCCTGAGTACCGTGTCTTCAGTGTCGCACGGCACTCCGAAAGCGAAGAGTGGATGGTTTTCTACCAATGCCTGTATGGTGACCACAGCTTCTGGGTACGACCACTTTCGATGTTCCAGGAGTCGGTCGAGGTTGACGGCGAGCAGGTGCCACGCTTTGCTTTGGTCAAGGCCGAAGAAGGGTTGCCTGAACGGCTTGGCAAGGCGCACGAGTGAACGACCGCGCTTGACCTCACTCTATTGCCACTATATATAGCGGTGCCGCGTCCGGCACCTGACGCGTTTTTCATCTTCAGATTCAGGAATACTCCGATCCATGGGCAAATCGCTGGTCATTGTGGAATCCCCGGCCAAGGCCAAGACCATCAACAAGTACCTGGGCAACCAGTACGTGGTGAAGTCGAGTATCGGCCACATCCGTGACCTCCCCACCAGCGGTTCGGCCAGCGCCAGCAAAGAGCCGGCCGCCAAGCGTGGCAAGGCTGCGGGTGAGGCGCCGGCCCTGTCGCCGAAAGAGAAGGCCCGTCGCCAGCTGGTGGCGCGCATGGGCGTCGACCCCGAGCACGGCTGGAAGGCCAAGTACGAGATCCTGCCTGGCAAGGAAAAGGTGATCGAAGAGTTGCGCCGCCTGGCCAAGGATGCTGACACCATCTATCTCGCGACCGACTTGGACCGCGAAGGGGAAGCCATCGCCTGGCACCTGCGCGAGGCCATCGGTGGCGACGACACCCGCTACAAGCGTGTGGTGTTCAACGAAATCACCAAAAAAGCCATCCAGGATGCGTTCTCGAAGCCCGGCGAGCTGGATATCGATCGTGTCAATGCCCAGCAGGCGCGCCGTTTCCTTGATCGCGTGGTGGGCTACATGGTCTCGCCACTGCTGTGGGCCAAGATCGCCCGTGGCCTGTCGGCCGGGCGTGTTCAGTCGGTGGCCGTGAAACTGGTGGTCGAGCGTGAGCGCGAGATCCGTGCCTTCATCCCCGAAGAGTACTGGGAGGTGCACGCCGACCTTGGCACTGCCAAGGACGCCAAGGTGCGTTTCGAGGTGACCCGCGAGAAAGGCGAGGCCTTCAAGCCGCTGAACGAAGCGCAGGCCATGGCTGCACTGAGCAAGCTCAAGGCGTCCAGCTACAGCGTGCTCAAGCGTGAAGACCGCCCGACCAGCAGCAAGCCGTCGGCACCGTTCATCACCTCCACCCTGCAACAGGCTGCAAGCAACCGCCTGGGCTTCGGCGTGAAGAAGACCATGATGATGGCTCAGCGGCTATACGAAGCGGGCTACATCACCTACATGCGTACCGACTCGACCAACCTGTCGGTCGACGCGCTGGACATGGCGCGCAGCTACATCGAGCGTGAGTTCGGCAAGCAGTACCTGCCCGAAGCACCGCTGGTGTACGGCAGCAAAGAAGGCGCTCAGGAGGCCCACGAAGCGATTCGTCCTTCCGACGTCAATACGCACCCAACCAAGCTCAGCGGCATGGAGCGTGACGCCGAGCGCCTGTACGAGCTGATCTGGCGCCAGTTCCTCGCCTGCCAGATGCCGCCTGCGCAGTACCTGTCCACCAGTGTGACCGTGGCTGCCGGTGATTTCGAGCTGCGTGCCAAAGGTCGCATCCTCAAGTTCGACGGTTATACCCGTGTGCTGCCTCAGCAGAGCAAGCCGGGCGAAGATGACGTGTTGCCCGAGATGGTCCAGGGTGAAGCGCTCAAGCTGATCCAGATCGACCCCAGTCAGCACTTCACCAAGCCACCTGCGCGCTTTACCGAAGCCAGCCTGGTCAAGGAAATGGAAAAGCGCGGTATTGGCCGCCCGTCGACCTACGCAGCCATCATTTCCACCATCCAGGATCGCGGTTACGTAACACTGCACAATCGCCGCTTCTACTCCGAGAAGATGGGCGACATCGTTACCGAGCGCTTGTCGGAAAGCTTCGCCAACCTGATGGACTACGGTTTCACCGCCGTCATGGAGGAGAGCCTGGATGACGTGGCGCAGGGCGAGCGTGACTGGAAGAACGTTCTGGACGAGTTCTACGGCGACTTCAGCAAGAAACTGCTGACGGCAGAATCAGCCGAAGGCGGCATGCGTGCCAACCAACCGACCATGACCAACATTCCGTGCAAGGAATGTGGGCGGCCGATGATGATCCGGACGGCCTCCACTGGCGTGTTCCTGGGTTGCTCGGGTTACAGCCTGCCGCCCAAAGAGCGCTGCAAGGCCACGGTCAACCTGGTGCCGGGCGATGAAATCGCTGCGGACGACGAAGGTGAATCGGAGTCGCGCGTGCTGTTGGGCAAGCACCGCTGCCCGATCTGCGCAACGGCCATGGATGCCTACCTGCTCGACGAGAAGCACAAGCTGCATATCTGCGGTAACAACCCTGATTGCGTCGGCTACGAGATCGAAGAGGGCAGTTACCGCATCAAGGGTTACGAAGGGCCGAGCCTGGAGTGTGACAAGTGCGGCAGCGAGATGCAGCTCAAGACCGGCCGGTTCGGCAAGTTCTTCGGTTGCACCAACCCTGCGTGCAAGAACACCCGCAAGCTGCTCAAGAGTGGCGAGGCGGCACCACCGAAGATGGACAAGGTGGACATGCCAGAGCTCAAGTGCGAGAAGGTCGACGACACCTACGTGCTGCGTGACGGTGCTTCTGGGTTGTTCCTGGCAGCCAGCCAGTTCCCCAAGAATCGCGAGACCCGTGCGCCGCTGGTGCTGGAGATCGTGCCGCACAAGCATGAGATCGACCCCAAGTACCACTTCCTGTGCGATGCGCCGCAGAAAGACCCCGAGGGTCGCCCGGCAGTGATCCGCTACAGCCGCAAGACCAAAGAGCAATACGTGCAGTCCGAGGTCGATGGCAAGCCTACCGGGTGGAAGGCGTTCTACGACGGTAATGCCTGGAAGGTTGAAGACAAGCGCTGATCGTTTCAGTGATGTAATTGGGGCCGCTTAGCGGCCCCAATTCATTGGTGACAAGTACACGCCGATCCCTGAAACTGCAGGTATTCGCCTTGCAGCCTTAGGGAGGTCACTCAAGATGGCCCAGGAACTCTACACCCGCACCAACCAGAAGCTCTTCTTCGCCGGCCTTGCCCTTGAGTCCATGGCCAAGGCTGTCGACAGCCAGGCCATGAATGCACAAGGCCTGGTGCAGGCCGAGCGCGAATCTGCGCTGTTCCACCTGTATGGCGCGCTACTGGGCTTGTGTCACGAGATTGGCGGCTTCTACCGCCTGCCGGCCGCGCCCAGTGTCGAGCAATTGCTCGCCGATGACGCCCTGAATGACATCGCCATTCCCGAGGTGGCTGAGTTGCTGGAACTGGCCAGGCAGCGGGAAACCTGGCTGGCACAATTGCTCACCGCTTATGCCGATTTGTTCCGACCACCGGTCGCGAAAAAAACCGCGAAAACCGATGTCACTCAGCCACTCATCCAGGCCGTCAACCTCGACGAACCCGAGCAGGCTGCGCTGTCGCGTGAAGAGCTGGAAAGCTGGCGCAACAACCTCAAAGGCCTGGTGAGACGATTCCGTGACGCGTTGAGTGAGTGCTGATATTCGCCTTGGCTGGTACAATACTGGCCTTTCGCGGAGAACAGCCCTTTATGTCTACGTCTTTTCTAGAAATTGTCGAGTTGCCTGATGGCCGAATCGAACTGCGTCGTGCCGAGGACGAAGGCTCCCTGGTAACCCTGGATTTCTCGGAAGACGCCAAGGTATTCCTGCAGGGGCAACACGTTGAGGTTGCCAAGGCCATGCTGAGCGTGGGCGTGCAGATGGCGGGGCGCCTCATGGATGGCGAACTCGAGCGCGACGAAGGGCCGCGCGTACTTCACTGACACCCAGGTTGTTTCGGGTTACAGGCAAAGCCTGAACATCAGCCGAGGCGGATGTTCAGGCTTTGTGCGTTTCCGGCACTGGCTGCACGCAACAGTTGCTGTCGCGCGGTGGCATTTACGCTGCCAAGCCAGCTGACAACCGTGTGGCTACGGCCAAGGCGCAGGGCGTCACAGGCCAGTTGCAGTGCGCTCTGATTGCCGCGCGGCTGCAGCAGCAGAATGCGCTCGCGGTTGAGGCCGGCATCGCGCAACCAGGCCTGGGTCAGGCTGCCCGGCGGTGCGATAAGCGTCAGCCAGCGGGCCTCTTGCTCTTCGCTCAGTTCGCGTAGCACCGGTGCCAGCAAGGTCTGGCAATGTTCGGGTGCGCCACGCAGGGACAGTTCACTGAACAGGTCCGGTTCGCTGTTCTTGCGCGCCTGCTCGCTGGCCTTCAGGCCTGGCAGTACCGGTTGGGCGAGGAAGGCTTCGAACAAAGGAAGCTGTACCTGCTGTTGTGCTTGGACGAACTGTTGCATGACGCCTCCTGGTTCAGCGGCGAATTACGCCGACACTCAAACCTTCGATCACCATTTCCTGCTCTTTCAGGTCGACTTCGATGGGGGCGAAATCGGGGTTTTCGGCGATCAGCCAGACCTTGCTGCCTTCGCGTTTGAAACGTTTGACGGTCACTTCGTCGCCGATACGGGCGACGACGATCTGCCCGTTACGGGCCTCGCGGCAGGTGTGCACGGCCAGCAGGTCGCCGTCGAAGATGCCGACGTCCTTCATGCTCATGCCGTGTACGCGCAGCAGGTAGTCGGCGCGGGGGTGGAAGAAGGATGGATTGATGTTGCAAGATTGTTCGATGTGCTGCTCGGCAAGGATCGGTGCACCGGCTGCTACCCGGCCGATGATCGGCAGGCCGTTTTCTTCGGCCTTGGCTTCAAAACCGGGGATGCGGATGCCGCGGGATGCGCCTGGGGTCATCTCGATCGCGCCTTTGCGCGCGAGGGCCTTGAGGTGCTCCTCGGCGGCGTTGGGCGACTTGAAGCCCAGCTCCTGAGCGATCTCTGCGCGCGTCGGCGGGAAGCCGTTGTCTTCAAGGCAGCGTTTGATGAAGGCCAGGATTTCGGCTTGGCGGGGCGTCAGTTTCAACATGGCGGGCGCTCTGTCTTTTTATACAGTGACTGGGATTATATACAGTACTGGATGAGCTGCAAGCTCCACGCGACAAGAAAAAGCAGCGCGCACACCTCTTGCGGCTTGCAGCTTGCAGCTCTGGGCTTTCTAATGGCGACCGCACAGTCACCGAGCCTTGACATCCGTAGGCCTGAAACGTATGTTTCAAACACCTGTTTGTCTGTCTGGCGGAGTAGTCATGGCCCAATCGGAAACCGTTGAACGCATTCTCGATGCTGCCGAGCAATTGTTCGCGGAAAGGGGGTTCGCGGAAACCTCGTTGCGGCTGATTACCAGCAAGGCCGGGGTCAACCTGGCGGCGGTCAATTACCATTTCGGCTCCAAGAAGGCGCTGATCCAGGCGGTCTTTTCCCGTTTCCTCGGGCCGTTCTGCGCCAGCCTCGAACGTGAGCTGGAGCGTCGCCAGGCCAAGCCGGAACAAAAGCCCAGCCTCGAAGAACTGCTGGAAATGCTCGTGGAGCAGGCACTGGTGGTGCAGCCACGCAGCAACAACGACCTGTCGATCTTCATGCGCCTGCTGGGCCTGGCCTTCAGCCAGAGCCAGGGGCACCTGCGGCGCTACCTGGAAGACATGTATGGCAAGGTGTTCCGCCGCTACATGTTGCTGGTCAATGAAGCCGCGCCACGCATCCCTGCGCTCGAACTGTTCTGGCGCGTGCACTTCATGCTCGGTGCCGCGGCGTTCAGCATGTCCGGCATCAAGGCATTGCGCGCCATTGCCGAAACCGACTTTGGTATCAACACCTCCATAGAGCAGGTCATGCGCCTGATGGTGCCGTTCCTGGCCGCTGGCATGCGCGCCGACAGCGGTGTCACCGACGAGGCGATGGCCACCGCACAGTTGCGCCCGCGCAGTAAAACCGCCAGCACCACCGCCAAGGCCTGAAGGCTGGGCGGGGCAGGGCGCTTGGGCTAAGCTAGCGCCCATGCCCGACCTCGATCTCCTGCACATTTCCCTCGCTGACCAGCGCCTCTATGGCTTTGCCAATGGGCAGTTGTGCGTGCGCCTGGCGGTGTCGACCGCACGCAATGGCGCCGGTGAGCGCAATGGCTCCGGCTGCACGCCACGCGGCCTGCACCAGGTGCGAGCGAGGATCGGGGCGGGCTTGCCGCTCAATGCCGTGCTGCGTGGGCGGCGCTGGACCGGTGAGGTCTGGTCGCCGGCGTTGCACGCACAGCATCCCGGGCGTGACTGGGTGCTTACCCGCATCCTCTGGCTCAGCGGTTGCGAGGCCGGGGTCAACCGTCTGGGCGCCGTGGACACGTTCCGTCGCTATATCTATCTGCATGGCACGCCCGACACGGAACCCTTGGGCATACCGCTGTCCCATGGCTGCATTCGCCTGCGCAACACCGATCTGCTTGGCCTGTTCGAGCGCGTACCGGCGCATTGCCCGGTGCGTATCGAGGAGGCCGCATGCCCCCAGTGGGCTTCTTTAAGTCTGTAATGAAGGATTGCCTATGACCGTCAGCCTGCAAGGCTCCCTGATGGTGGATATCGCCGGTAAATGGCTGACCGCCGAAGACCGCCAGCTCCTGCGCCAGCCGGAAGTGGCTGGCCTGATCATCTTTGCCCGCAACATCGACAGCCCGCGCCAGGTGCGTGAACTGTGCGCGTCCATTCGCGCCATTCGTCCCGATCTGATTCTGGCCGTCGACCAGGAAGGTGGGCGTGTGCAGCGTTTGCGTCAGGGCTTCGTGCGCCTGCCAGCCATGCGCGCGATCGCCGATAACGCCAATGCCGAGTACCTCGCCGAGCAGTGCGGTTGGTTGATGGCCACTGAGGTGCTGGCGGTTGGCCTGGACCTGAGCTTCGCCCCTGTGCTCGACCTGGATCACCAGCGTAGCGCTGTGGTCGGCAGCCGCGCGTTCGAAGGCGACCCGCAACGTGCCACGCAGCTGGCCGGCGCCTTCATCCGCGGGATGAATGCAGCGGGCATGGCTGCCTGTGGCAAGCATTTCCCGGGGCATGGCTGGGCGGAGGCGGACTCCCACGTGGCCATTCCGACGGACGAGCGCAGCCTCGAGCAACTGCGCCAGGCAGATCTGGTGCCGTTCTCCCGCCTCAGCGGGAAGCTGGCGGCAGTGATGCCGGCGCATGTCATCTATCCGCAGGTGGACAACCAGCCGGCCGGGTTCTCGCGCCGTTGGTTGCAGGACATCCTGCGCGGCGAACTGGGCTTTGACGGGGTGATCTTCAGTGACGACCTGTCGATGGCCGGTGCGCATGTGGTCGGCGATGCGGCCAATCGGATCGAGGCGGCGCTGAGTGCGGGTTGTGACATGGGCCTGGTGTGCAATGACCGGGCGGCAGCAGAGCTGGCTTTGAGCGCGGCGCAGCGGCTGAAGGTAAAGCCATCGCCGCGGATTGCACGCATGCGCGGGCAGGGTTTTGCGCGGACCGATTATCGCCAGCAGCCGCGTTGGCTGGAGGCGCTAGGGGCGTTGCGCGAGGCGCAATTGGTCGATTGACTGTGCCGGCCCCCACAGGTATCTCGCTGCTGTCCAAGGCAGTGAAAGTCCTGTGGGGGCTTGCCAGCGAAGTAGCCGGGACTGACTGCTAGCGCGCCCGCTTTCCGGGTAGCGGAGCAAACAACGCTTCGATTTCCTCATCCCCCAGACGCCACTGCCCAGCCTCTGCCCCGTCGAGCAAGCTTGCTGCCAGCGCTGCTTTTTCCTGCTGCAGCTGCTGAATCTTCTCTTCAACGGTACCGCGCGTGATCAGCTTGAACACGAACACCGGCTTGTCCTGGCCGATGCGGTACGCGCGGTCGGTGGCCTGGTTCTCGCTGGCCGGGTTCCACCACGGGTCGAAGTGAATCACGGTGTCGGCAGCCGTCAGGTTCAGCCCCACGCCGCCGGCCTTGAGGCTGATCAGAAACACTTCGCTCTCGCCCTGCTGGAACTGCTGCACCGGTGTGCGCCGGTCACGGGTGTCGCCGGTGAGCAGGCTGTAGCGGATCTTGCGCTTTTCCAGCTCTTGTTCGATCAGTGCCAGCATCGAGGTGAACTGCGAGAACAACAGCACCCGGCGCCCTTCGCTGAGCAGTTCTTCGAGCATGTCCAGCAGCGCGCCGAGCTTGCCCTTGTCAGCCTGATTGCCCTTGGTCTCGACCCCTTTGACCAGGCGTAAATCGCAACATACCTGGCGCAGCTTGAGCAGGGCATCGAGGATCACGATCTGGCTGCGTGCCGCGCCATTGCGCGCGATTTCGTCGCGCACTTTCTTGTCCATCGCCACGCGTACGGCCTCGTAGGTATCACGCTGGGCGTCGCTGAGCTCGACCCAATGGACCATTTCGGTCTTGGGAGGCAATTCGGTCGCTACCTGCTCCTTGGTGCGGCGCAGCAGGAACGGGCGGATGCGGGTGACCAGGTGCGCCAGACGTTCCGCGTCGCCATGGCGTTCGATAGGCGTACGGTAATCCTGATTGAAGCGTTTGAGCTCGCCCAGCCAGCCGGGCATGAGAAAGTGGAAGATCGACCACAGCTCGCCCAGGTTGTTCTCCATTGGCGTGCCGGTCAGGCACAGACGCTGGTTGGCCTGCAGCTCGCAGACAGCCTGGGCGGCCTTGCTGGTGCTGCTCTTGATGTTCTGCGCCTCGTCCAGCACCAGTACGCTCCACTGCTGCGCGCGCAGGTGCTCGAGGTCGCGCGGCACCAGGGCGTAGGTGGTCAGTACCAGGTCGTATTCGTGCAGCTTGGCGAAATGCTTGCTGCGGCCGGGGCCGTGCAGGGCCAGGACGCGTAGGTCGGGGGCGAAGCGTTGGGCTTCGTCGAGCCAGTTTGGCACCAGGCTGGTCGGCATCACTGCCAGGGCAGGGTGGGCGAGGCGCCCGTTCTGCTTTTCCAGCAGCAGGTGGGCCAGGGCCTGCAAGGTCTTGCCCAGGCCCATGTCGTCGCCAAGGATGCCGCCGGTGCCCATTTCGCGCAGGGCCTGCAACCAGTTCAGGCCCTGCTGCTGATAGGGGCGCAGGGTGGCGTTGAGCGCTGCGGGCGGCGCGACCTGCAGGTCGCGTGCATCGCGCAGGCGCCGGCCCAGGTCGCGCACATGGGCGCCACCTTCCCAGTGCAGGGGCAAATGTTCGATGTCGTTCAGGCGTGCCGCGTCGGCGCGGTCCATGCGCAGGGTGGGGCCGACGTTGTCCTCGTGCAGGTACAGTTCACCCAGGGTGCCCATGACCGACTTGATTCGCCCGTAGGGCAGGGCGACGCGCAGCGCGGGGGCGTCCAGCCGGCCGCGGTTGAGGTCGATCAGCAGGTGTTCGTCGTCGCTGCGCCGGGCCAGCTCGCTGGGCCGCAGCAACTCGGGGTTGCTGCGCAGCAGCTGCAGCACGATGGGCAGCAGGCTGTGGCGCTGGCCTTCGACGACGATGCCCAGCTCCAGGTCGAACCATTCATGGCCTGGTGCTTCCTCGATGCTGGCGTACCAGTCGTCCACCTCATGCAGGTTGAAGGCGAAGTCGCGGTGGATGTCGACTTCCCAGCCTGCCTCGCGCAGGCGCGGCAGGCCGTCGCGGGCGAAGCGTAGCCAGGCTTCGTCGTCGGGCAGCTGAAGCATCTCGCCCGCGCTGTCTGGCAGCGCCTTGCTTTGCCGGGTGGCGGGCTTGAAACCCAGCTCGCGCAGTGCCTTGCGCAGTGCCTGTTCGGCCGGGGGCTGGCGGCGGATGCGCTGGCTGGTGGTATCCACCAGTCGGGTCAATGGCTTGTCGTCGCTGCCACTGGCGCGCAGCCCATCGTAGTCGAAGGAAAGGGCGGCGCGGTGTTGCATCTGGCGCTGCATACGCCCGGTCTTGGGCATGTAGGCGCTGAATTCGAGACTGCCAAGGGTCAGCCGGCCCTTGGGCTGGACGTTTTCGATCTGCTCGGTGACCACGGCGGTGGGGGTCGGGACTTGCCGGTTCAAGGCGTTCAGTCGATGACTCAAAGGTACTACCAGGTGTTCAGGTACGGTTGGCGCGCGTGCCAGCTGGCTGGCGATGAAGGGGTCGAGATCATGCTGCAGCTCGCCGGTCTGATGCGAATGCCGGTCGATGTAGTGCAAAGGCTCGATGGGCAGTACCTGCAGCTGCAGGTGCTGGTCATGGTGCCAGGCGCCCCTGTAGCTGCCGTTGTCCAGCCTGACCCAGCGGAACTCGGCATGCAGTTGCGGCCCGGCATGCAAAGGCGTGGGGTCGTCTTCATACAGCAGGCGCCCGGTCGCCAAGGCGTAGCTCAAAAGCTCCGCCCCTTGCTTGCCTTCCAGTTGCGCCACGGGCGTCAGCGTTTTGCTGCGGGCATCGATCAGGCGCAACAGCCGAGCGTCATCTTCCGTAACGTAACGGGGTGTGTAGTAGATCATCTCCGGCATTGAGGTGATGCGGCCGATTTTCAGCGTACCGTCGGTTTGTAGCGTGCCCTTGATCGGCTCGAGCTGAAAGTGTTCGCTATCGCTGTGAATGCGGTAGTAGATGGCCGGACCTTTGCGTGCCGGTTCGCTACTGGCTGCAGCCTTGGAGGGCGATTCGAGCCCCTGCACCCACAGGTTCAGGTCGGGCGGCAGCGACAGCGCGGCTTGCTCCTGAGTTGCGGCTGCCTCAAGGTTTCCACCTTCGAGCTCCAGTTGCAGCAACGCAGCGACGCAGTGCTTGCAATTCAATCCTACCGGGCAGGAGCAGCTCCCAAAGACGCGCAGGTCGCCGTAATTCAACACCAGCTTGATATCCTGATGGTAAATCTGGCCCGCCGAGCCCTCGCACCTCGCCTCGATGGAATGGCCCTGCAGCGAAAGGATTCGCGTTCGTTCCTGCGCTGCATATTTACGGCCTCGGGCCAGTGCGCCCGCGTCGATAAAATCGACCCAGTCCGGATGGGCTCTGAGCAGTTGCCGTGCGTCGCCCTCAGTCACATCACTGCTCCATCATCTCCGGGTCCATCACCGGCATCTTCCGTGTACCTGGCGGGGTGACCTTCAGCAGCACCGCCAGATGGCCGCCATCGAGGAAGGTCAGTTGGCCGCCCTTGATGGTGCTGTTGCTCTGTTTGAACTGCTCGCTCTTGAGCACATTGCCGTTGCTGTCGAGCTGGTTGACCCAGAAATTGGCCTCCACGGCGATGAAGCGCCCTTCGGTGATGCTCAGGTTGCCTTCGATCGGGAAGTGGCCGAACTGCTCTTGGCCATCACCCAGGGCGATGCGGCTTGGCGTGTCGCCGACCTGCTGCTGCCAGGCCTTGTGCAGCAGCACGGTGTAGTCGGCCGTGGCTTGCAGGCGGGTGGCTTCATCTTCCAGCGCCAGTGGGCGTTCGGCGCTCTTTTCCAGGCGCAGGGCGCCGGCGCTCCAGTCCTCAGGGGCGTACGGGCTGGTGAAGGCCGGCACGCTGTTTTGCCGCACAAGGATCATTTCCACCTGATAAAGACCTTCAGCGAAGGCGGCCGGCGCGAACAGCGCAAGCAACAAGGTCAGGCAACGGATGGCACGCATGGATCTTCCTTAGGCTGTCTGTGGGGTCAGGCGCTCGAACAGCGCCTCCAGAGTGTTGAAGCGTTCGTCGGGCCGTTCCATCGGTACCAGGAAGCGGAACTGGGTTGCGCCTTCGAACTTGTAGCGTTTTGGCTGGCCCTGGATCAGCTTGATCAGGGTCAGCGGGTCGACTGGGGTTTCGGCCTCGAACTCGAGCTTGCCGCCGTTCGGGCCGGCATCGACTTTCTTGATGCCGAGCTTTTCCGCCTGCAGCTTGAGCTGGGTCAGGCGCATCAGGTTCTTGGTCGGCTCGGGCAGCAGGCCGAAGCGGTCGATCATCTCCACCTGCAGGTCCTTGAGGCCCTCTTCGTCAGTCGCCGAGGCGATGCGCTTGTAGAGGATAAGCCGCGCATGCACGTCGGGCAGGTAGTCCTCGGGGATCAGTGCCGGCAGGCGCAGGTTGACTTCCGGGCCGCCGCCCAGCGGCTGTTCCAGGTTCGGCTGGGTGCCCTTGCGAATGGCCTTGACCGCCCGTTCGAGCATTTCCATGTAAAGGGTAAAGCCCACGGCCTGGATCTGCCCGCTCTGGCCTTCGCCCAGCAGCTCGCCGGCGCCGCGGATTTCCAGGTCGTTGGTGGCCAGCACGAAGCCGGCGCCCAGGTCCTGGGTGTTGGCAATGGCTTCCAGGCGTTTCTCGGCGTCGGCGCTCACTTTTTGCCGCGCCGGTGTCAGCAGGTAGGCGTAGGCCTGGTGGTGGCTGCGGCCGACCCGGCCACGCAACTGGTGCAACTGGGCCAGGCCGAACTTGTCGGCGCGCTCGATGACGATGGTGTTGGCGCTGGGCACGTCGATGCCGGTCTCGATGATGGTCGAGGCGATCAGCACGTTGAAGCGCTTGTGGTAGAAGTCGCTCATCACCTGTTCCAGCTCGCGCTCGCGCATCTGCCCATGGCCGATGCCGATACGCGCTTCGGGGACCAGTTCGGCAAGGTCGGCGGCGCATTTTTCGATGGTTTTCACATCGTTGTGCAGGTAGTACACCTGGCCGCCGCGCAGCAGTTCACGCAGCAGCGCTTCTTTCACCGTGCTGTTGTTGTGCTCCATGACGAAGGTGCGCACCGACAGGCGCCGGGCCGGCGGCGTGGCGATGATGGACAGGTCGCGCATGCCGGCCACGGCCATGTTCAGTGTTCGCGGAATCGGTGTCGCGGTCAGGGTGAGGATGTCCACCTCGCTGCGCAGGGCCTTGAGCTGTTCCTTCTGGCGTACGCCAAAGCGGTGCTCTTCGTCGATCACTACCAGGCCCAGGTCCTTGAAGCGCACATCGTCCTGCAGCAGCTTGTGCGTGCCGATCAGAATGTCGATCTTGCCTTCGGCCAGGTCCGCTGCAGCGCTGGCCACTTCCTTGGCCGATTTGAAACGGCTCATCACCTCGACCGTCACCGGCCAGTCTGCGAAGCGGTCGCGGAAGCTGTTGTAGTGCTGCTGTGCAAGCAGGGTGGTAGGCACCAACACCGCTACCTGGCGGCCGCTGTGCACGGCGATGAAAGCCGCGCGCATGGCGACCTCGGTCTTGCCGAAGCCTACGTCGCCGCACACCAGGCGGTCCATCGGCTTGGCGGCGAGCATGTCGGCGCGTACCGCTTCGATGGCATTCTGCTGGTCGGGGGTTTCTTCGAAAGGGAAACCTGCGCTGAAGGTGGCATAGTCGGCAGCCGGGTCGGCGAATGCGTAACCCTTGCGCGCGGCGCGGCGGGCGTAGATGTCGAGCAGCTCGGCGGCCACGTCGCGGACCTGTTCGGCGGCTTTGCGCTTGGCCTTCTGCCAGGCTTCCGAGCCCAGCCGGTGCAGCGGCGCCAGGGCGTCATCGCTGCCGGTGTAGCGGGCAATCAGGTGCAGGTTGGCCACTGGGACGTAGAGCTTGGCGCCCTCGGCGTACTCCAGGGTCAGGAACTCGGCGGCCTGGCCGTCGATCTCCAGCGTGGCCAGGCCCAGGTAGCGGCCCACGCCATGGTCGATGTGCACCACCGGGGCGCCTTCGCGCAGCTCGGTAAGGTTCTTGATCACTGCATCATTGGCGGCCTCGCCGCGCTTGTCGCGGCGCCGGCGCTGCATCACGCGCTGGCCGAACAGTGGGCTTTCGGCGACCAGGGCGATGGCAGGGTCTTCGAGCAGCAGGCCTTCGTCCAGCGGGGCGATGGTGATCGCAAGGCGCTGGCTGCCGGTGATGAAGTCAGCCCAGCCCTCGACTGTCTGCGGCCTCAGCTTGAGGCGCTCGAGCAGCTCCAGCAGCACCTCGCGACGGCCCGCCGATTCGGCGGTGAACAACACCCGGCCGCTGAACTGGTCGAGGAAGTCGGACAATGCCGCCAGCGGCTGGTTGGCCTTGGCTTCGATGGCCAGGTTGGGCAGGGTGCGGGCGGGGAAGCGCTCACGGCCGGTACCAGGCTCGACATCATCGGCACTGACCACCACGCGCGGCCACTGCTTGAGCTGGGCGAAGCAGTCTTCCACCGGCAGGAACAGTTCAGAAGGCGGCAGCAATGGGCGGCTCAAGTCGCCGCGGCGGTCTTCGTAGCGCCCGCGCACGTCGTTCCAGAAGTGCTCGGCAGCCTGCTCGACGCCCGGCAGCGAGAACACCTGGGTGTCGCTTGGCAGGTAGTCGAACAGGGTCGAGGTTTCTTCGAAGAACAGCGGCAGGTAGTACTCGATGCCGGCGGGGATGATGCCGCTGGCCAGGTCCTGGAAGATCGCGCTGCGGCGGAAGTCGACATCGAAACGCTCACGGAAGCGTGCCTTGAAGCGCGTCACTTCCTCTTTCTGCATGGGGAATTCGCGTGCCGGCAGCAGGCGGATCGAGTCGACCTTGTCGATCGAGCGCTGGGTCTCCGGGTCGAAGGTGCGCAGGGTCTCGATCTCGTCGTCGAACAGGTCGATGCGGTAGGGCAGCTTGCTGCCCATCGGGAACAGGTCGATCAGCGCGCCGCGTACGGCGAACTCGCCATGTTCGTAGACCGTGTCGACGCAGCGGTAGCCAGTGGCCTCCAGGCGTGAGCGCATCTGCTCTACATCGATGGTCTGGCCGACGTCCAGCACCAGGCTGCTGCCGAGCAGGAAGCGCGTGGGGGCCAGGCGGTGCAGGGCCGTGGTGATCGGCACCACGAGGATGCCATGGCTCAACTCCGGCAGCCGGTAGAGGCTGGCGATGCGCTGGGAAATGATGTCCTGGTGTGGCGAGAACAGGTCGTAGGGCAGGGTTTCCCAGTCTGGGAACGGCAGCACCGGAAGGCCGGGGGCGAAGAAGCGCAGCTCCTGCTCCAGACGGTCGGCAGCCTGGCTGTCGGCGGTCAGCAGCAGGGTGAAGCGGCCAGCACTGCTGGCGGCCTCGGCGATGGCAAGGCTGAGGGCGGCACCGGGCAGGTTGCCCCAGGTTTGTTTGCCGGCCGTGGCCGACATTTGCGGTAGGCGCAGAACTGACACGGGAGATTGCACTCCAAGCGTTGCGGCAAAGAGACCGATTGTACCGGTGCCGGTGCGTGCTGTCAGGCTCGGAAAGGGCATGAGCACGGGCTTTGGCTCCCACGACAGGCGCTCATTGCCGGTTACGCGTTGGGGCGTCATAATGTAGCCCCTTTTTTCTCCCCCTACATGTGGAAGGTTCCCGTGACTCAGAAGCCCGACCAGTGTCTTGGTGAGTGGATCGATCGTGAAGCTCTGGCTGAAGCGATGATCCCGCTTATCGGTCAGCTCTACCGCAACAACAACGTGGTGAGCTCGATCTATGGCCGCAGCCTGATCAACCGTTCGGTTATCTCGATCCTCAAGGCCCACCGCTTTGCGCGTCACCGTCAGACCGACGAAACCGAACTGTCCGTCCACGAGACATTCCCCCTGCTCAAAGCCATGAGCGAGCTGAAACTGGGCGCCGCTTCGGTCGACCTGGGCAAGCTGGCCAACAAGTTCAAGCAGGAAGGCAACGGCAAGACCGCCGAGCAGTTCGTGCGTGAAGAACTGGCCGACGTGGTTGGCCAGCAGAACGCTTCGGCGCGCAAGGGCACCGACGTTGTCCTGTACGGTTTCGGCCGCATCGGCCGCCTGCTGGCGCGCATCCTGATCGAGAAGACCGGTGGTGGCGACGGCCTGCGCCTGCGTGCAATCGTTGTGCGCAAGGGTGCCGAAAACGACCTGGTCAAGCGCGCCAGCCTGCTGCGCCGTGACTCGGTGCACGGCCCGTTCGATGGCACCATCACCATCGACGAAGCCAACAACACCATCACTGCCAACGGCAACCTGATCCAGATCATCTACGCCAAGAGCCCGAGCGAAGTCGACTACACCCAGTACGGCATCGACAACGCCCTGATCGTCGACAACACCGGCGTATGGCGTGATGCCGACGGCCTGGGCCAGCACCTGGCCTGCCCGGGCGCTGCCCGCGTGATCCTCACCGCACCTGGCAAGGGCGCGCTGAAGAACATCGTGCACGGCATCAACCACGGTGACATCACCGCCGAGGACAAGATCATCTCGGCAGCTTCGTGCACCACCAACGCCATCGTGCCGGTGCTCAAGGCCATCAACGACCAGTACGGCATCGTCAATGGTCACGTCGAAACCGTTCACTCGTTCACCAACGACCAGAACCTGATCGACAACTTCCACAAGGGCAGCCGTCGTGGTCGCGCCGCGCCGCTGAACATGGTCATCACCGAAACCGGTGCTGCCACTGCTGCCGCCAAGGCGCTGCCGGTGCTCAAGGGCAAGCTGACCGGCAACGCCATTCGCGTACCGACGCCGAACGTGTCGATGGCCATCCTGAACCTGAACCTGGAAAAGGCCACCAACCGCGAAGAAATCAACGAGTACCTGCGCCAGACCGCCATGCACTCGGAGCTGCACAAGCAGATCGATTACGTCAGCTCGCAGGAAGTGGTTTCCACCGACTTCGTAGGTTCGCGCCACGCGGGTGTGGTTGACGCCGAAGCGACCATCGCCAACGATAACCGCGTTGTCCTGTACGTCTGGTACGACAACGAATTCGGTTACAGCTGCCAGGTGGTTCGCGTGATGGAAGACATGGCTGGTGTGAACCCGCCAGCGTTTCCACGCTAATTCGCTTGTAAGGCAATGAAAAAACGGGAACCTTCGGGTTCCCGTTTTTTATGGCTGCACCGGCCAGCAATTTGTAGGAGCGGCCTTGTGTCGCGAAAGGACCGCAAAGCGGCCCCAGGTCTCAGCTGAGCAACACAAATTGCTGGGGCTGCTGCGCAGCCCTTTCGCGACACAAGGCCGCTCCTACAAGGTCGCGCCGGTGCTGGCAACCGAGAACTATACATTTGCGCACAGCCTTCCTGTTCATCCTCATGCTGCTGACCGGCTGCAACCAAGGCCCCACCCTGGAGCGCCTCGGTGGCCCTGCCATGGGTAGCAGCTACAGCATCCAGTACGTCCGCGAGCCAGGCGGGCCGGCGCCTGTCCAGGTACAGGCGGCGGTCGAAACGATCCTGCAGGGCATAGATCAGCACTACTCGACCTACCGCGGCGACTCTGCGGTGAGCCAGTTCAATCAGCTCCCCGGCAACCAGTGCCTGGCTTTGCCGTCAGACATGCTCGAACTGGTCACCTTCGGCCAGCACTTGGCCGAACAGAGCGATGGTGCCTTTGACCTCACTGTCGAGCCGCTGCTCGACCTCTGGGGTTTCGGCCCCCAGGCCCGCCATGAGCAGGTGCCAGAACCGCAGGCGCTGGCCAATGCCCGCCTGCGTGTGGGCTACCAGCACTTGCGCATCGAGGGCCAGGCATTGTGCAAGGACGCCCCGGTGCAACTGGACTTCAACAGCATCGCCGCTGGCCACGCCGTGGACCTGATTGCTGCACGCCTGCGTGCCATGGGTATCGCCAGCTTCATTGCCGAAGTTACCGGCGAGCTCAAGGCGGTGGGCGGCAAACCCGATGGCAGCCCATGGCGCATCGCCCTGGAATTGCCCCGCGAAGACCGTCAGATCGCCCGCCAGGTAATACCGGCCAACGGCCTGGGTGTATCGACCTCGGGTGACTATCGGCACTATTTCGAGCAGAATGGCCGGCGCTATTCGCACACCTTCGATGCCCGTCTCGGGCGCCCGGTCGATCATGACCTGGCTGCCGTCACCGTGCTCGATGCCTCGGCGCTGCAGGCCGACGGCTACTCGACCCTATTGCTGATCCTCGGGCCCGAGCGCGGCTGGGATTTTGCCATCGCTCATGACCTGGCGGCGGTATTGGTGACTCGGGCAGAGGGTGGCTTCGTCTCCCGAGCTACGCCTGCTTTCGAGCGGGCGCTCAAAGGCAGGTGAAAGCGCAAGCAGGGACGGTAGCTGCCAGGGAATCGGTGGATGCACATGTAGTGCAGGCAAAATTGGCCTACGACGCGACCAAGGGTTAATGTGCGCGGCGTTCACGCTTGATTAGACTGCACCCGAATTTTCTCATGGCGCCCCGGCGGCATGATCGAGTCCCGCGGCGACCGTGGCCAGCGGGCCAGTTCTGAAGGAGTACGCATGGCTGTCTACAACTACGACGTAGTGGTGTTGGGTTCCGGCCCGGCCGGAGAAGGTGCGGCAATGAACGCCGCCAAAGCAGGGCGCAAGGTGGCGATGGTCGACAGCCGTCGCCAGGTCGGTGGCAACTGCACCCACCTGGGCACCATCCCGTCCAAGGCACTGCGTCACTCGGTGCGGCAGATCATGCAGTTCAACACCAACCCGATGTTCCGAGCCATCGGTGAGCCGCGCTGGTTCTCCTTCCCGGACGTGCTCAAGAGCGCCGAGAAGGTGATTTCCAAGCAGGTCGCTTCGCGTACCGGCTACTACGCCCGCAACCGCGTCGACCTGTTCTTCGGTACCGGCAGCTTCGCCGATGAGCAGACCGTCGAAGTGGTCTGCCCCAATGGCGTGGTGGAAAAGCTCAACGCCAAGCACATCATCATCGCCACCGGCTCGCGTCCGTATCGCCCGGCCGACATCGACTTCCATCACCCGCGTGTCTATGACAGTGACACCATCCTGAGCCTCAGCCACACCCCGCGCAAACTCATCGTTTACGGCGCCGGCGTAATTGGCTGCGAATACGCCTCGATCTTCAGTGGCCTGGGCGTGCTGGTCGAACTGGTCGACAACCGCGGCCAGTTGCTGAGCTTCCTGGATTCGGAAATTTCCCAGGCGCTGAGCTACCACTTCAGCAACAACAACATCACCGTGCGCCACAACGAAGACTACGAGCGGGTCGAGGGCCTGGACAATGGTGTGATCCTGCACCTGAAGTCTGGCAAGAAGATCAAGGCCGACGCCTTGCTGTGGTGCAACGGCCGCACCGGCAATACCGACAAGCTGGGCCTTGAGAACATCGGCATCAAGGTCAACAGCCGTGGCCAGATCGAAGTCGACGAGGCTTACCGCACCAGCGTGCCGAACATCTACGGTGCCGGTGACGTGATCGGCTGGCCGAGCCTGGCCAGTGCCGCCCATGACCAGGGCCGCTCGGCGGCAGGCAGTATCGTCGACAACGGCAGCTGGCGTTTCGTCAACGACGTGCCGACCGGCATCTACACCATTCCGGAGATCAGCTCGATCGGCAAGAACGAGCAGGAGCTGACCCAGGCCAAGGTGCCGTACGAAGTGGGCAAGGCATTCTTCAAGAGCATGGCGCGTGCACAGATCGCCGGCGAGCCGCAAGGCATGCTGAAGATCCTGTTCCACCGCGAGACCCTGGAAATCCTCGGCGTGCATTGCTTCGGCTACCAGGCTTCGGAAATCGTCCACATCGGCCAGGCGGTGATGAACCAGCCGGGCGAACTGAATAACCTGAAGTACTTCGTCAACACCACGTTCAACTACCCGACCATGGCCGAAGCCTATCGGGTAGCTGCCTATGACGGCCTGAACCGGCTTTTTTGAGCGGCTCCGGCCGGTGGCCTGAGCCGGTCGGGGAGACCGATTTCAGCCCTACCCGAGGGTGGTCTTGGCCAAACCGGGAAAGTCTGTAATCAGGCTGTCCACGCCAAAATCAGCGAGCCGGCGCATCAGTGCCGGCTCGTTGACCGTCCACACCGACACATGCAAACCCTGGCCCTGTGCTTTGAGCAGGCGCTCGGGAGTGCACAATGTCCAGTTCAAGGCCAGCAGATCGCAGCCATAGTTCTGCGCGACCTTCAGCGGGTCGAGCCAGGCGTACTCGGCGACCAGGCCGCGCTTCACGTCAGGCACCAGTTCCAGCGCAGCACCCAGTACTTCCCGCGAGCTTGAGGTGATGGTCACCTTGTCCAGCAGGCCGTACTGCTGTGCCAGTTCCCGAATCGCCAGCACCGTGGTGGCGGCACGGGTCCGCGAGGCGCTCTTGACCTCCAGTTGCCAGTGCTCGAAGGGGCATTTTTCGAACAGTTCTTCCAGCCGTGGGATAGGGCAGGGCTGCACATGGCCCGGGCCGCCCTTGCGTGCGTCGTAGGTGACCAGGTCGGCTGCCGGGTGTTCGACCACCTTGCCGCGCCGGCCGGTGGTGCGCTTGAGGGTAGGGTCGTGGATGACCATCAGCTCATTGTCGGCCGACAGGTGCAGGTCCAGTTCGCAGCGGGTCACGCCGTGGGACAGGCACTGACGGAAGCTGTGCAGAGTGTTCTCGGGCGCTTCGCCCTTGGCGCCGCGGTGGCCATAGATGAGGGTCACGTTCGTTCCTTCAGGTCAAAAATGAAAAGGCTCAGGAGGCAGGGTCGCCCTGTTCCAGCTGCTGGCGCCGTTGCTGCTGTTGGCGCTGCAGGATGTAGCGGGCCAGCAACTGGCGCTGGGCATCGGTCATGTCGGTGAATTCGGTGCCGAGTTCGAAGCTGCCATCGGCGCGCGGGTCGCAGTGGGTAACCTTGCCGCGCAGCAGCAGGCCGTGGGCGCGGGGCATCAACACCATCTTCACTTTGACCCGGGTGCCCGGGGCGATTTGCTGGGCTTGTGCGAATTCGATGCCGCCTTCGGAGATGATCACCCGCTGGGGCTGGCCGATCTCGCCGATCAGGGTTTGCGCGACCACCGCGCTGAGCAGGTCCAGGCGCTTGTTCTGCGCCCGCAGGAACGCCGCCAGGGTGCGGTCCTTTTCGCTTAGCTGACGCAACAGGTGCTGGGACTCGAAGTCGGACAGGTGCAGCTCGCTGAGCAGGTTGAACAGTGGTGAATCATCCTGCAACAGTTCTGGCTCAAGGGCTTCGGCCGCGCTCAGGGGGCTGATTTCCAGTGCGATCCGATCTTCGATGCGGTAGTATTCGCGGCGATCTTCTTCGTCTAATGTCGTCATGGCGAACCCATGGTAGCGGCGGTGGTCCGAGTGTAAAGCCGCCGCAGGCGCCTCGCCACAAGGACGTTCCCTTTCATCCGAACAAGCCCCGACATGTTCAGACCTCTTTTCGCATTCATTGGTACGCGCTACACCCGTGCCAAGCGCCGTAATCACTTCGTCTCGTTCATTTCCCTGACCTCGATGATCGGCCTCGCCCTGGGCGTGGTAGTGATGATCGTGGTGCTCTCGGTAATGAACGGTTTCGACCACGAGATGCGTACCCGCGTGCTGGGCATGGTCCCTCACGCCACGCTCGAGAGCGGCCAGCCGATCAACGACTGGCCTGCCCTTGCCCAACAAGTAAAGCAGAATCCGCAGGTGCTGGCCGTTGCGCCCTATACCCAGATGCAGGGCCTGCTGACCCATGATGGCAAGGTGCAGAAGGTGTTGCTCAACGGTATCGACCCAGGCCGCGAGCGTGAGGTGTCGATCATCGACAACTTCATTCAGCAAGGGCGCCTCGACCAGCTGGCGCGGGGCGAGTGGGGCATCATGATCGGTGACAAGGCGGCCGCCAAGCTAGGGGTGGCCATCGGCGACAAGCTGACCTTCGTCGCCCCTGAGGTCAGCGTGACGCCGGCCGGCATGTTCCCGCGCATGAAGCGCTTCACCGTGGTCGGCACCTTCCACGTCGGTGCCGGCGAGATCGACGGTTACCTGGGCCTGACCAACATCGCTGACCTGTCACGCCTGCACCGCTGGAAGCCGGACCAGGTGCAGGGCCTGCGCCTGAAGTTCGACGACCTGTTCCAGGCACCACGCGTGGCCTGGAGCATCGCCCAGCATTTGGGTGAACAGGAGTACTACAGCCGCGACTGGACCCGTACCCACGGCAACCTGTACCAGGCGATCCGCATGGAAAAAGCCATGATCGGCCTGCTGCTGTTGCTGATCGTTGCGGTGGCGGCGTTCAACATCATTTCCACCCTGGTGATGGTGGTCAACGACAAGCGCGGTGACATCGCCATCCTCCGTACCCTGGGCGCCACGCCCGGGCAGATCATGGCCATCTTCATGGTTCAGGGTACGGTGATCGGGGTGATTGGCACCCTGATCGGTGCAGTGGTCGGTATCCTCGCTGCGCTCAACGTCAGCGCGGCGATCGCCGGCATCGAGAAACTGATCGGGCACAAGTTCCTCAACGCTGACGTGTATTTCATCGATTACCTGCCCTCGCAGATCCAGGCCCAGGACGTGTACATGGTCTGCGGTGCGGCGCTGGTCCTGAGTTTCTTCGCCACCCTGTACCCGGCCTGGCGTGCGGCCCGCACCCAGCCTGCAGAGGCGCTACGTTATGAGTGAGTCGCGCATGAGTGATAAAGCCGTTCTGAGTTGCCGCAACCTGGGCAAGTCCTACGACGAGGGCCCGGAGTCGGTACAAGTGTTGGCCGGGCTCAACCTCGAACTGCACGCCGGGGAGCGGGTGGCCATTGTCGGCAGTTCGGGTTCGGGCAAGAGCACCTTGCTCAACCTGCTGGGCGGCCTCGATCGGCCGACCCAGGGCAGCGTCTGGCTGGCCGGCGAAGAGCTGTCGGCGCTTGGCGAGCGCGCCCGCGGCCTGCTGCGCAATCGCGAGCTGGGCTTTGTCTATCAGTTCCACCACCTGCTGCCCGAGTTCACCGCCATGGAGAACGTGTGCATGCCGCTGCTGATCGGCCGCACCGCGATCCCCGAGGCGCGTGAGCGCGCCGAGGCACTGCTCAAGCGTGTCGGCCTGGGCCACCGCCTGCACCACAAGCCGGCCGAGCTGTCCGGTGGTGAGCGTCAGCGGGTGGCCATTGCCCGGGCGCTGGTAAACCGGCCGGGCCTGGTGATGCTCGATGAGCCGACCGGCAACCTCGACCACCACACCGCCCAAGGCATCCAGGAATTGATGCAGGAACTGTCCAGCGCGTCGCGCACGGCATTCCTGGTGGTGACCCACGACCTCAACCTGGCGCGCCAGATGGACCGCGTGCTGAAACTCGACGACGGTCATCTGGTGGCGATCTGAGCCGCTTGCACGGGGTGGCCTGAGCCGCCCCGCAACTTTTTCAGTGGGTGTTTTACATGTTCAGACCCTTGCCCTTGTTCATCGGTGCGCGCTACACCCGTGCCAAGCGCCGCAACCATTTCATCTCGTTCATCTCGATGACTTCGATGATCGGCCTGTCCCTGGGTGTGCTGGCGATGATCGTGGTGCTGTCGGTGATGAATGGCTTCCAGCGCGAAATGAGCTCGCGCATCCTCGGCCTGGTGCCACACGCCAGCATCCTCGGTGTGCAGCCGCTGGACGACTGGCGCAAGGCTGCCGACGCGGCGCTACAGAACCCGGCAGTGATGGCCGCTGCGCCGATCACCGAGATGGAGGGCATGCTCTCCTACAAAGGTGCGATGCAGCCCATCCAGGTCAGCGGTATCGACCCGGCCGAAGAGGGCAAGGTCTCGATCGTCGGTCAGCACATCGTGCAGGGGCGCCTGCAGGCCCTGCAGCCGGGTGAGTATGGGGTGGTGATCGGCGAGCTGACTGCGCGCCGGTTCCGCCTCAATACCGGCGACAAACTGACCCTGATCGTGCCGGAAATCAGCAAGGAGCCGGGCGGCATCACCCCGCGCATGCAGCGCCTGACGGTGGTCGGCATCTTCAAGGTGGGTGCCGAGCTGGACGGTTCGCAGGCTTACATGCACGTGGCCGATGCCGGCGAGATGCAGCGCTGGGCGCCAGGCCAGGTGCAGGGCGTGCGCCTGAAACTGCACGACCTGTATGCCGCACCGCAGGTGTCCAAGGCCATTGCTGCCAGCCTGGGCGATGCCTACCGCGCCGATGACTGGTCGCACACCCAGGGCAGCCTGTTCAGTGCCATGAAGATGGAAAAGACCATGATCGGCCTGCTGCTGATGATGATCATCGCCGTGGCGGCGTTCAACATCATCGCCACCCTGGTGATGGTGGTGAACGACAAGGGGCCGGACATCGCCATCCTGCGTACCCTGGGCGCCACCCCGGCACAGATCATGGGCACCTTCATGGTCCAGGGCAGCCTGATCGGTATCGTCGGCACATTGATCGGTGGCGTGCTCGGGGTGATTGCTGCGTTCAATGTCAGCCAGATCGTCGGCTGGCTGGAGCGGGTGAGCGGGCAGCACATCTTTACCTCGGATGTGTACTTCATCAGCAGTTTGCCGTCCGAGCTGCAGTGGGGCGATGTGGCGATCATCTGCACCGCCGGGCTGGTGATGAGCTTCCTGGCGACCATCTACCCGGCATACCGCGCTTCGCAGGTGCAGCCGGCGATCGGGCTGGCTGGTTGATTGCACTGTGGGGCGCTTTGCGCCCCTTTCGCGACACAAGGCCGCTCCTACAGCGATCACGTCAGCTTTGTGAGTGGCCTTGTGTCGCGAAGGGGCTGCAAATCAGCCCACGCGATCTAAAGCGGCTCGCTGAACTCGATTACAAACCGCGTCCAGCCGTCCTTGCACTGTGCCCGGATGCTCCCGCCATGGGCCTGGATGATCGACCGGGTGATTGCCAGGCCCAGCCCCGCATGTTCGCTACTGCCCTCGCGCCGCGCCAGGTCCACCCGATAAAACCGGTCAAACAGCCTAGGCAATGAAGCAGCTTCGATCGGCTTGCCGGTATTGGCCACGCAAACCTTCCCCCCAGGCTCCAGCGTCACGCGTATTTGCCCGCCTGCCGGCGTAAACCGCAGTGCATTGTCGAGCAGGTTGGACAGTGCCCGGCGCAGCATATGCCGGTCGCCCTTCAATGTCGCCTCACCCTCACGCAGCAGCTGCACTTCGTTGTCCTCGGCGAGGGGGGCGTAATACTCCAGCAGCGCGTCCACCTCTTCATGCAACGCCAGCATTGCCTGCCCTGGTGCCAGCAGCCCATGGTCGGCCTTGGCCAGGAAAAGCATGTCGTTGATCATCTGTGCCATCCACTGCAGCTCCTCAAGGTTGCCGTGCAGTGCTTCGCGGTATTCCTCGAGGCTACGGGGGCGGGTGAGGGTGACCTGGGTGTGGGTCAGCAGGTTTGACAGTGGCGTGCGCAGCTCGTGGGCGATATCGGCCGAGAACGCCGACAGGCGCTGGAAGGCGTCATCCAGGCGCTGCAGCATGGCGTTCACGGTGCTGCCCAGTTCCGCCAGCTCTTCCGGCAGCTGCGCCACCGGCAGGCGGGTGGTCAGCGAGCGCGCCGATACCCCGGCGGCCACCTGGCCCATCTGCCGTAACGGCTTTAGCCCACGGCGCGCGGCCCAGGCGCCGAGCAGTGCCGTGGCCAGCGCGGACAGGCCGACGGTGAGCCAGATGAGGCGTTGCATGCCCTGCAGAAAGTGCTGGTGATGGGTGATGTCGAGAAACAGCGTCAGTCGGGCGCTGTCGTTCAGTTGCACGGCCAGGCTGCGGTAATCGACACCGTCGGCATGCACCGTTGCCAGTCCTGGGCCGGCCGGCGCGTCTGGCAGCGCGGAGCGGCTGGCGTACCAAGGGCTGCCATCGCTGCCATTGATGCGCAAGGCCAGGTCGGCCTGGTGGCTGAGCTCGTTGCGCAGGGCTGCCAGCTGTGCTTGCAGGTCGGCAGGGCGTTGCAGGCCGGAAAGCCGGGTGCGTAAAAGCGACACGCGTGATTCGAGCAGTTGCTGGTCCAGCTCGACGAAATGTTGCTCGCTGGCGCGGTTGAACAGCAGCCCCGCCCCCAGCGAAACGGCAGCGGTACAGGCGGCGAACAACAGGGCCAGACGGCTGCCAAGGGAAAGCCTGCGCATCAGTCGTGGCGCTCCTCGAGCACATAGCCCATGCCGCGCACGGTGTGAATCAGCTTGTTGCGGTGCGGGTCATCGATTTTCAGGCGCAGGCGGCGGATGGCGACCTCGATGACGTTGGTGTCGCTGTCGAAATTCATGTCCCAAACCTGCGAGGCGATCAACGATTTGGGCAATACTTCGCCTTGGCGGCGCAGCAGCAATTCAAGCAGGGCGAACTCCTTGGCGGTCAGGTCGATGCGTTGGCCTGCACGCTCTGCCCGGCGGCGGAACAAGTCCAGGCGCAGGTCGGCCAAGGTCAGCTGCGTCTCCTGGCTGGGGCTGGCACCGCGGCGTAGCAGGCTGCGCACCCGGGCCAGCAGTTCGGAAAAGGCGAAAGGCTTGACCAGGTAATCGTCGGCACCTAATTCCAGGCCGCGCACGCGGTCCTCCACTGCATCGCGAGCAGTGAGGAACAGCACCGGCGTGTCCAGGCCGGCCTGGCGCACCGCCTGGAGGATCTGCCAGCCGTCGCGGCCTGGGAGCATCACATCAAGGATCAGCAGGTCGTGATCGCCGCTCAGGGCCAGGTGCTGGCCGGTTTCGCCATCAGCGACCAGCTCAGTGGCGAAGCCGGCCTCGCTGAGGCCCTGGCTCAGGTACTGGCCGGTGCGGGCCTGGTCTTCGACGATCAGCAGTTTCATGCGGTGTCCAGAATGGGCGCTGTAATGGCTGAAATGATACGTGACTATCCCGGCCTCCACCCAAGCTGACAAAGTTGTAATCTTGCCGTCAGGTAGCTGCCAGTCAGCCCTTTCTAAAGTGGCCTCATATCCGTTGCAAGTACTGGAGTCATCATGAAACACCTGTTCGTCGCCGCTACGCTTGCCCTGTTGAGCCTGCCCACCCTCGCGGGCACCGGTAAAAGCTTCGCTTTCGGCGAGCCGGCCCCGGCGGCCAAGGCCACGCGCACTGTCGAGGTCGTGCTCAAGGACATCGCCTTCGAGCCCGGGAACCTGCAGGTCAAGGCGGGCGAGACCGTACGGTTTGTCCTGATCAACGAAGGCAAGCTGCCCCATGAGTTCAACCTGGGTGACAAGGCCATGCACGCCCAGCACCAGAAAGAAATGATCGCCATGCAAGGCAAGCTGTTCACCGCCGGCATGAGCCACGAGGGTATGGGCCATGGCCAGATGGACCACGGTGCCCATGGCCATGATGCTGGCAATACGGTGCTGTTGCAGCCCGGCCAGCGCGCCGAGCTGACCTGGACCTTCCGCCAGTCGGCGCCCATCGAATTCGCCTGCAACGTACCTGGGCACTACCAGGCTGGCATGGTCGGGGCATTGACCATCGAGTGACTGGCGCTCCAAGGCGGGATGTAAAACCGGTAGACTAAGGGTATTTCCGAACCTTCAGGTCAGTTTCCATGCATCCCGCCGCCGAACATTCCCCGCTGGGCAAATCCAGCGAATACATTGCCACCTACACGCCTTCGTTGCTATTCCCCATCCCGCGCACGGCCAAGTGGGCCGAACTGGGTGTGACCGCCCAGACCCTGCCTTGGTACGGCGTGGATTACTGGAACTGCTTCGAGCTGTCCTGGCTGTTGCCGTCCGGCAAACCTGTGGTGGCGATAGGGGAGTTCGCCATCCCTGCCGATTCGCCGAACATCATCGAGTCGAAGTCGTTCAAGCTCTACCTGAACTCACTGAACCAGACGGTGTTCGCCACCATCTGCGAGTTGCAGGCATGCCTTGAGAAAGACCTGTCGGCTGCCGCTGGCAAGCCTGTGAGCGTGCAGGTGCGCACGTTGGCAGAAGTGGAGGCGCAAGGTGTGGTTGCGCTGCCGGGGCAGTGCATTGATGCATTGGATGTGACCATCAGCAACTACGAGCAGCCGCAGCCAGAGTTGCTGCGCTGCAACCCCGAGCGGGTGGTGGAGGAAACCCTGCACAGTCACCTGCTCAAGTCGAACTGCCCGGTGACCGGCCAGCCGGACTGGGGCAGTGTTGTGGTTGAGTACAAGGGTAGGGCGTTGGACCATGCCAGCCTGCTGACCTACCTGATCAGCTTCCGCCAGCATGCGGACTTTCATGAGCAGTGCGTGGAGCGGATCTACCTGGATTTGAAGAGCCTGCTGCAGCCGGAGCATCTGACCGTGTACGCGCGTTATGTGCGCCGGGGTGGGCTGGATATCAATCCGTACCGTAGTACTGGGGCGATCAGCCCTGAAAACGTGCGGCTGGTGCGTCAGTAAGGTTCGAGTGATTGGGGCCGCTTCGCGCCCCTTTCGCGACACAAGGCCGCTTCTGTAGGAGCGGCCTTGTGTCGCGAAAGGGGCGCGAAGCGGCCCCAGCTATTACTAAATACCCATACTGTGCAGCGAGTTGGCAATGCTGCGCAGGGTGGCGGTGAGGTCGGGATGGTCGGCCTCGAAACGCTCTATGGCCAGGTTCACACCATCGACCAGGTTGTTGTCTGGCGTAGCTTCCTCAAGCTTCAGTTGCGCCTCGATCTGTCTGGCTTCCTCATGCAGCGCGGCCAGCTCCTCATCCGTAAGCGGTATGTTTCGATCCAGTTGCTCGCGCAAGCTGTTCAGGCGCTCTTGCAATTCGCGGGCAGGCATTGGCTGTTCTCCATCAATGGCTTGGCAAGGCATGGACCTCAGCGAAGCGGCAAAGGTTCGCACCTGTCTTCTAGCGTAATCCACTCGCCGTTGCTTTGCATGATCCGTATCAACGCTGCTGTGTCAGGGTTTTTCGCCTTTGCGCCGGCGCAGGGCGATGTCGGTCAGGCAGGTGTCCAGCGCTTCGAGGTGGTCGATCACCGAGTGCACGCCCAGGCGAAACAGGTCCAGCGTGGCCTTGCCCCGTGCCAGCTCCTGCTCCTGCGGGGTCATGGCTTGCCATTGCTGTGAGCCGAGGTCGCAGGACGGGCTGCAGGCGGCCAGGCCGATGGTCCACAGCCCGGCGTTGAGGCCTGATTGCAACAGCCGCGGCTCGCCGCTGACCAGCACGCAGCCGTCCAGGCGTTGGCTGTCCAGCGCCATCAGTGCCTGCCAGCAGGCGTTGGGCGCGGGCAATCGCACGCCATTGGCGGTGTGCCCCGGCAACCACTCCGGCAGCACGCTGGCCAGGCGTTTGCCCTGGGGGCTGCTAAGGTCATCGAGCCAGATACATGGCACCTGTCGGCGGCGCAGGCCGGCCAGGGTTTCGAGGGCGCCGGGGGCGGGCAAGGGGCTGCCGTTGGCAGCCTGGACCAGGCAACCGCGCAGGCCGAACAGCACAGCGGTGAAGGCAGGTGCATCATGCATGGCAGCGTCCCTAAATACACTGCAGGCTATTGGGCGATTGTTACGTCTCTGTGACTTGTAATAGCTGCTCACAAATATTTAGGAAAAATGTGTAAAGGTGTTTATCAGCTCGCAAGCCTCTATACTGCCGCCTTACCTGCGGCGCATGCGTTGCGCCAGCGGCCGAGAAATTCGATGGAGAAACATCTATGCGTAGGATCGGTGCCGGTGTGATCGAGCGAGTCACCCAGGCCTGTGTCTGTGCCAGCTTGCTGCTGGCACCTGTGGCGGCTACCCAGGCTGCCACCGAGGATGATCCCTGGGAGGCGGTCAACCGGCCGATCTTCCGCTTCAACGATGTCCTCGACACCTATGCCCTCAAGCCATTGGCCCAGGGCTATCAGGCTGTCACCCCCCAGTTCCTCGAAGACGGTATTCACAATATCTTCCGTAACCTGGGCGATGTCACCAACCTGGCCAACAATGTGCTGCAGCTCAAGCCGCATGCGGCGGGTGTTGATACGGCGCGGCTGATCGTCAATACCACCTTCGGCCTGGGCGGCTTCTTCGATGTGGGCACCAAGATGGGCCTGCAGCGCAGCGACGAAGACTTCGGCCAGACGCTCGGTTACTGGGGCTTGCCCAGCGGCCCGTACGTAGTCATTCCGCTGCTGGGCCCGAGCACCGTGCGCGACGGCCTGGCGAAGTACCCGGACGGCTATACCAAGCCGTACCGCTACATCGACCATGTGCCGACCCGCAACTCTATCTTCGCCCTGGATGTGGTCGATACCCGTGCCAGCCTGTTGTCGGCAGAAAAGCTGATTCAGGGCGACAAGTACATCTTCATTCGCAACGCCTACCTGCAGAACCGCGAGTTCAAGGTCAAGGATGGCGAGGTCGAAGACGACTTTTGATTCATGCGTGCACGAAAAAGGCGACCTTCGGGTCGCCTTTTTCGTAACAGATCAATGCATGGCCAGGATGCGCAGGCCAAATTTCTGCTGCCCGCCGGGTTGGTCGGCGATCCAGACTACTTCGGTGCTGGCATGCAGGCCTTTGAGGGCAGGGTGGTCGGAGTCGATCCGTACCTCCAAGGTGTCGCCTACCTGAAAGCGCTGCGGCGCCTGCACCTGCATGCCGCTACTGGACAGGTCCAGGCATACCGCTGCGATCACCTGGCCGGCATGCAGCAGGCTGACTTCGGTGTCGATGCGCATGCGAATGAAGTCGCGTTTCTCACTGTGGTTGGAGGGCGTGTTTGGCATGCTGCATCCTTCTCATCGGGTTGCACAGGTCGCATTCTTATAACTCTCGGTGATTTAGCCTGTAAAGAGCACCAGACTCGACCCATGCATGCTTGAAACGCCTGGCGGATGGGAGTACCGTCTGCGCCTTACACAGTACCTCTGCCGGTTGCCTGGGCCGTGTTCTTGGCCTACAACTCAAGTAGAGTGTTACCACAGAGTATTCCAGCAGTTGGATGTCAGCCTTGCAGACGCCCCTGCACCAACCCAAATCGGCGCCGTTCGCCCACATGCAGAAAATCAGTGCAACGCTGCTGATCATCGATGATGACGACGTGGTCCGTGCGAGCCTCGCCGCCTATCTGGAAGACAGTGGCTTCAGCGTCCTCCAGGCCGGTAATGGCCAGCAGGGGCTCCAGGTCTTTGAAGAACACCAGCCCGACCTCGTGATCTGCGATCTGCGCATGCCGCAGATGGGCGGCCTGGAATTGATCCGCCAGGTCAGTGAGCGCGCGCCGCAGTTGCCGGTGATCGTGGTATCGGGTGCCGGCGTGATGAGCGATGCAGTCGAGGCCTTGCGCCTGGGTGCCGCCGACTACCTGATCAAGCCGCTGGAAGACCTTGCCGTGCTCGAACATTCGGTGCGCCGTGCGCTTGACCGTTCGCGCCTGGTGGTGGAAAACCAGCGTTACCGCGACAAGCTCGAGGCAGCCAACCGGGAACTGGAGGCCAGCCTGCACCTGTTGCAGGAGGACCAGACTGCCGGTCGCCAGGTGCAGATGAACATGCTGCCAGAGAGCCCCTGGGTTGCCGGGGAGTTTGCCTTCGAGCACCAGATCATCCCGTCGCTGTACCTGTCGGGCGACTTCGCCGACTATTTCCGCGTGGATGAGCGGCGCATTGCCTTCTACCTTGCCGACGTCTCCGGGCATGGCGCGTCGTCGGCTTTCGTCACCGTGCTGCTGAAGTTCATGACCACCCGGCTGATGTTCGAATTCAAGCGCAGCAGCAAGCTGCGCGAATTCAAGCCTTCGGAAGTGCTCAGCCACATCAACCGTGGCCTGATCAACTGCAAGCTGGGCAAACACGTGACCATGGTCGGTGGTGTGATCGATGAAGAAACCGGCCTGCTGACCTATGCCGTGGGCGGCCACTTGCCACTGCCGGTGCTGTATACCCCAGGCCAGGCCCGCTACCTGGAAGGCCGCGGCCTTCCGGTGGGCCTGTTCGATGAGGCAACCTACCAGGACCTGGTGATGGAACTGCCACCGCAGTTCAGCCTGACCCTGATGTCAGACGGCATCCTGGATCTTTTGCCAGGGGACACGCTCAAAGATAAAGAGGCCGCCTTGCCGGACATCGTCAAGGCAGCGGGTGGTAGCCTGGATGGGCTGCGCCAACGATTTGGATTGGCTACGCTTGGGGAGATGCCGGATGATATCGCCCTATTGGTGTTAAGCAGGAACCTTCAATGAGTACCGGTAGAATCCAGTTCGCCGAGCAAAGTGGTACCTTCGTGCTGAAATTCGTCGGTGAAGTGCGCCTGACCTTGTGTTCGGCGCTGGATGCGACGATCGAGAAAATCTTCACTGCGCTGAATTTCTCGGCCATCGTCATCGACCTCACCGAAACCGAGAGCATCGATAGCACCACCCTGGGCCTGCTGGCCAAGCTGTCGATCCTGTCGCGGCAAAAGGTCGGCCTGCTGCCGACCGTGGTCACCACCAACCCGGATATTTCGCGCCTGCTGCAATCGATGGGCTTCGATCAGGTGTTCAACATCGTCGATCGCCCGGTGCCGTGCCCGGAATGCCTGACCGACCTGCCATCCCAGGACCAGAACGAAGAGGTGGTGCGCTCCAAGGTGCTGGAGGCGCACAAGATCCTCATGGGCCTGAATGACTCCAACCGTGAAGCGTTCCATGACCTGGTGAACGCGCTGGAGCGGTCCTGATCTACCGCCTCCCTGGGCCTCTTGGTGGTTAAACCCGCGAAGCGGCCCGCAACGGCAACCCTATCGATTAATCCGGCCGCGCAAACTCCGTAGCTTCACCCCCCTGGGCATCCAACTGAAGCACTCGTGCCGGCCGCCCCTGCTCATCGAAAAACACTTGCCCCAGCCCCGCCCCATTCCACAGACGTTCCCCGGCCTTGCTGTGGCTGGGCGTACGCGGCACCACTTCCATCTCCCGCCGCCGGGTAAACCAGTTCAGAGGCGAGCGCGGTGAGTAAAGCCAACGGTTGAGCCGGTCCAGCACGTCCAGCAAGCGGCGGGGAAACTCGTTCTTGATCCCGCTGCTGGTTATCTGCCACAGGTGCGGGCTGCGCTGGCGATGGCGGATCAGCACCTCGTACACGAACGAATAATGCACGTCCCCTGACAGGATCACGTAATGCCCCGGCGTGCGCGAGTGGCGGAAGATATTCAGGATCACCCGGGCGGCACCGCGGTGTGCCATCCAGTTCTCGGCATCCACCAGCAGCGGGTGGCCCAGCCAGCTGAACACTTTCTGCACCGTCTCGATCAGCTTTACCCCGAAGATCGGCGCCGGTGACACGATGATCGCCGAAGGGTGGTCCAGCAACGCTTGCTGCAGTTCGCACAACGCCTCCCAGTCGAGCAGGCCGGAAGGCTTGGCCAGGTCGCTTTCGCTGCGCCAGCGGCGTGTGCGGGTGTCCAGCACCAGCAGGGGCGGGTTGCTGGGCAGGCTGAACTGCCAGCCCTGAAAGCGCAGCAGTTCACCGATCAGATGGTCCTGTTGCTCGCTGTCCAGTTGTGGGCTGGCCAGCGCCTGGCACTGCCCGACCATAGCCTTGCAGCCTTGCGGGTCGTTGCCCCAGGCCTGGCACAGCAGGTAGCCAAGCAGGGCATTGCCGATGATTCGTCGCGAGAATGGATGGCCGTAGGCTGTTTCTTCCCACTGCGCCGAGAGGTTCCAGTCATCGGTGATGTCGTGGTCGTCGAAGATCATCAGGCAAGGCAAATGCGCCATTACCCGCGCCACCTGGCCCAAGTCGTCGGCGAACGCCTGAATCAGCGGCAGTTCCTTGCGGTAGCGCGCCTGGTGCGGGTCGGCAAGGCCCGCAGGCATGTCGAGTGCGACCAGTTGCCAAGGTGTTGGTGACCAGACCAGCAGGTACATGGCCATGACCTCGGCGAAGGTCACCAGATGGTTGTCGGCATTGCTTGAGGAGAAGATCGGTTTGCGCTTGCCGCCGAAGAATCGCTCACGCAGGGTTTCATTACGTTCCTGGGCAGGCAGCAAGTCGGCGCGGTGGTAATAGCTGGCCGGGTGGTCATAGAGCGACCTGCTGTCGGCCACGACCGCGCCGTCCAAGTGTTCATCGAACAGGCCAAGGCGCTCGATCAGCGAATGAATCGCCCGCAACATCGGCCCTGCGACATCATCGGCATAGACTTGGTCGCCGGTCATCAACAGCACGGCCGGGCGCTCTTCGGGGCGCGTACAGGCCTGCAGCAGCCGGTCGGCGCAAAGTAGGCCATCGGCAGCGGGGTGGTGCGGCTTGCGGCAAGAGCCGTGCAGCAACTGGTCCAGGCGGTCGCGCAGCACCAGGCTCGGGCGCCGGCGGCCTGGGTAGAGCAGGTGCGGCGCCCAGCCAGCGATACCTTGGCCATTGATCAGCAGGTCGTATTCGAGTTCGACGTTGCTGGGCAGCGGCTGGGCAAAGTGAATGTCCAGCAGGTGGATGAAGGCGTGCTGGCCGATCGGTACGACCTGGCAATCCACCTTGGCCGCGCCGTCCAAGGTGAACTCGGGCTGCAAGGGTTGGCTGCCGACCAGCCAGATGGCCAGGCGCTGAGGCTCCAGGCGGCGCAGTACAGGGCCGGCGAGAACAAGGGGCAAAGGGGAGGAAGTCATGGACAGCTCTGGTGGCTAATCGGCCCATTCGCGTCGAACCGTCGCGAACAGGCCCTTGAATTCAAGACGCTTTTTTGAACGGCTAAAGCAAAGCGGGCGGAAAATGCTGAACATTCACCGCCCGCCTGGCAAACCGGATATGTATCAGGCTTTGTCAGCCATCAGCTTTTCCAGCTTCTCCTGGTCACGGGCGAACTGGCGAATGCCCTCGGCCAGCTTCTCGGTACCCATGGCGTCTTCGTTCATGGCCCAGCGGAACTGGCTTTCGCTGAGCACCTGCTTGGCCTCGCCGGCATTGCCCGGCTTGAGCACCTGCGGCAGCTCGCCCTGGTCATCGCTCAGCTGCTGCAGCAGCTCCGGGCTGATGGTCAGGCGATCGCAGCCTGCCAGTTGTTCGATCTGGCCGATATTACGGAAGCTGGCGCCCATGACCACGGTGTTGTAGCCGTTGGCCTTGTAGTAGTTGTAGA
This sequence comes from Pseudomonas sp. M2, assembly GCF_015751845.1. Classification (NCBI taxonomy): domain Bacteria; kingdom Pseudomonadati; phylum Pseudomonadota; class Gammaproteobacteria; order Pseudomonadales; family Pseudomonadaceae; genus Pseudomonas; species Pseudomonas sp. M2. The sequence goes on along the minus strand of NZ_JADOUD010000001.1, from coordinate 619,991 downwards.
TGCGCGTGACCGACTGTACGCCCGGGTCTTCGGCACCCACGTACTCCTGACCGGTGCTTTTCTTGTACCAGTCGTAGATACGGCCCACGAACGGCGAAATCAGGAATACACCGGCATCGGCGCAGGCCTGGGCCTGGGCGAAGGAGAACAGCAGGGTCAGGTTGGTCTGGATGCCTTCCTTCTCCAACTGCTCGGCGGCGCGGATGCCTTCCCAGGTGGAGGCCAGCTTGATCAGCACGCGGTCTTTGGAAATGCCGGCGGCCTGGTAAAGCTCGATCAGTTGGCGTGCCTTGCTTAGCAGTGCCGGTTCGTCGAACGACAAACGCGCATCCACTTCGGTGGAGATGCGCCCAGGGATCACTTTCAGAATGCCTGCGCCCACCGCCACGGCGAACTTGTCGCACGCCAGGTCGACATTGCCCTTGGCATCGCTTTTTACCTGCTTTAGCAGGTCGGCATAACCTGGGATGGCGGCAGCTTTTAGCAGCAACGAGGGGTTGGTGGTGGCATCGACCGGCTTGAGGCGGGTGATGGCGTCCAGGTCCCCGGTGTCGGCGACCACGGTGGTGAACTGCTTGAGTTGTTCCAGCTTGGAAGTCATGGCGTGCTCTGTCCTGTGCGATGTTTCGACATTACCCGAGCCCCGACGGCCGCTCAAGGGGCCAGTGGGGCGGTGGCGAATTGTCTGGGGTGATGATTCGAGTCACCAGCCAGCACGAGGTTCCCCACCGCCTTGCAACACTGCAGCAAACCCTGCACAAGCAGGGAGATACCCCCAAGGACAGCACCGTCCCTGTGGCCGGCTTGCCGGCGATAGGGCCCGCCCATTCACCTCACCGCCCCTGCAACAGCTCCGCCGCCTGGTCGAACACCACCAGCGGCTCCGGCGCCTTGTGAATGTCCGCCGAAAGCAACTGCCGGAACCGCCGCGCCCCCTTGAACCCCTGGCCCAGCCCCAGAATATGCCGGGTGACGTGGTGCATCGCGCCCCCGCTTTCAATGTGCGCCACGATATAAGGCCGCAGCTTGGCCATCGCCTCGCTACGGCTGACCACCGGCGCATCACTGCCAAACAGCACCTGATCCACCTCAGCCAGCACATACGGGTTGTGGTAAGCCTCGCGGCCCAGCATCACCCCATCGAAGGTCTCCAGGTGCGCCTTAGATTCCTCCAGGGTCTTGATCCCGCCATTGAGCACAATCTCAAGGTCCGGGAAGTCTGCTTTCAACTGCGCAGCCACGTCATATCGCAGCGGCGGGATCTCGCGGTTCTCTTTCGGCGACAGCCCTTCGAGAATCGCGATGCGCGCGTGCACGGTGAAACTGCGGCACCCGGCGTCACGTACCTGCCCGACGAAGTCGCACAGCTCGGCATAGCTGTCACGGCCATTGATACCAATGCGGTGCTTGACCGTCACCGGCGTCGACACCGCATCACGCATGGCCTTGACGCAATCGGCCACCAGCGCCGGGTGGGCCATCAGGCAAGCGCCGATCATGTTGTTCTGCACCCGGTCGCTCGGGCAGCCGACGTTGAGGTTGACCTCGTCATAGCCCGCTTGTTCGGCCAGGCGCGCACAGGCTGCCAGGTCGGCCGGCACACTACCGCCCAGCTGCAGGGCAAGCGGATGCTCGGACACATCGTGGCGCAGGAAACGGTGCGCGTCGTTGTGCAGCAGGGCGCCAGTGGTGACCATTTCGGTGTAGAGCAGGGTGTGCCTGGAGAGCAGGCGCAGGAAGAACCGGCAGTGGCGGTCGGTCCAGTCCATCATCGGCGCAACGCTGAAGCGGCGGGAGGGCTCAGGGCGCGTGGTTTGTGGGGTTGCGGTATCTAGGGGCATTCAGGTCTACGCACTTTTGTACCAATTTATTCGGGGTTTTGCTGTGAACCAGCCTCATTCACGTGAGTAACGCCGAAAAAAATGGCAAGGAATACAAGCAAGGAACAAGGCCGATGTGGCGGTGAGCTACCCCGTCGATACCAGCCTCATAAAAAGGATGTCCTAGTTTACCAAGAGCGCTGGATGTTCGCCTGTTCATAGGCAAGTGAGGGGCGCGGAAAGCGTGAGTGAACGAGGTGAAAATTCTTTGTCCGTCTTTTCGGGGCGATGGTTTTAACGGTTTCCTACAGATGTGGGATCAGATTTTCCCTCTAGCCTGTAGTCCATTTCTGAATCACCCTTTCCGCGCCCTTGAGCCATTGCGATGGAAAACTGAGCTCCCTAGTCTCGCTGGGCCGCTGCAAAAAACAGCGGCCGGGTCTGCAAGCCCGAACTTGGTTTTGGCCTCAACTATCACCTGCGAAAACCCTCCACAGAGGATCAGCATTGGCCCTAGCAATGAAACCCGCTAATGTGTCGCCCCCCAGCAAGGAAAGCCGCGACCCCAGGGAGTATTCGATGTCGCTTTTACACCAGGCCAGCCTGCCATTTGGCCTGCGCAGTGGCAGCAACTTCACGCCTGCCCATTCACTGAAACCGTTGCTGGACGGCATCTCGGAGCTTCAGGTGCCTGGCCCGGAAGCGGTCTGGGCCATTGGCGAGGTCGACCTCGGCCAATCGGTGCGCCTGTTGCGTTTCTACCTGGACAACGAAGACTACTGGTTGCAGGTGCTGATGAACGGCGCCGTACCGGGCGATATCGTGCTGTTCGGCTACCACAGCGCAGTACCCGTCCATGACCAGGCGCACCTGCAACGCCTGACCGGCAGCGTGCCCAAGGCCGGAATGCCGATCTTCGAGCACGAAGGCAGTTTGTACTCCCGGCAATGGGGCCGCGAAGCGGGGCTCGCCGAATGGGTTGCGCTATGCGAAGCGGTTACCAGCCCCGAGGCACGCTACCGCATCCAGCACCGGTCCATGCTGTATGCCCGTGACACCGGTTTGCCAGGGCGGCGCGAATTTCTGCTGCTCTCGGTCGAAGAAGATGAGCACGGAGCGCTTACCTACACCACCTCGCTGGGTATCACCCTGTTCCCCACGGACTTTCACGTAACCTGACAAGGATCTCCCATGCTCGACGCTTTGCGCCTGTCCCTCAACGCCTCGGCGGTGACTGGCTTCATCCTCTATATCAGTGTGGCCCTGCTGATGTTCTGGCTGTTCCAGTTCATCTATACCCGCCTCACGCCGCACCGCGAGTTCGCCCTGATCCGCGAAAACAACCCGGCGGCCGCTATTGCGCTGGGTGGTTCGCTGATCGGGTTTTCGCTGCCGGCCAGCAACATCATCGCCTACAGCGTCAGCATTCTCGATTTTGTCGCCTGGGTGGTGATCGCAGCTGTGGTGCAGTTGATTGCCTTCGGCCTCACCAGCCTGGTGCTGCGTGGCCTGTCACGGCGCATCGCCCAGGGCGAGATGGCAGCTGCCATCTACGCCGCCAGCGTGGCGATCAGCGTCGGCTTTCTGAACTCGGCCTGCATGACGCCTTCGGCCTGAGCGGGAGGATGCCAATGAAATCGCCGATGAAACGTAGCTCCTTCAAGCTGGTACTGGCCGGTTCGTTACCACTGGCGCTGACGGCCTGTGGTCCGCAGGAACAACTGTATACGGTCAGCCAAAAGGTCAATTACGACACCGTCGCTGCCTGTGTAGATGACAAAGTGCCGAACGCTATCTGCACCGATGCCTTCCAGCAGGCGCAGAGCGACTATCAACGCCAGGCGCCAACGTTCGCGTTCCAGAGCGAGTGTGAGGCGCAGTTCGGTGCAGGCAATTGCCAGGCCACTGTCGGTGGGCGATACATGCCGCTCATGAATGGGTTCGAGTTGGAAAGTGCCGCTGAGGTGACCCAGTCACAACTTGACGCTGGCTACGCTCAGGGCGGGGGCTATGGGCATGTCGCCAGCGCAGCGGTGGCCGGTATCCTGCTCGGGCAGGTGGTCAGCAACAGCGACCGTCGTTTTCGCGCACAGCCTTTGTATGCCAACCGCAATGGAACGCGCCTTGGGCCGCACAATGGGGCCTTGGGTGGAATCCAGCGAGCCAGGGAGGATGAACAAAACAGCAGTGGAGGTTCGTCCGGCGGTGGCGGCGGTGGCGGCAGATGGAGCCGCAAGGAATCTCATCCAGCCTCGTCGGCATCGATCACCCGTGGTGGCTTTGGCAGCCAGGCCACAGCCCGTAGCGGCTGGGGTGGCAAGTCCGGCAGCTTTTTCGGGGGGTGAGCATGCGCAAGGTCGAGCTGGCAGAGCGCCCCGACTGGCGCGCGACTGCCGAGCGTGAGGGGTTCGCCTTCCACACCATCGATGGCGAGCGTTACTGGGACGAGCGCGGTTACTACCAATTCAGCGAAGCCCAGGTGGTGCGCGACCTGCAAGCACCGACCGAAGCGCTGCACGCCATGTGCCTGGAGGCGGTCGGGCGCATCGTCGACAGCGAAGCGCTGATGGCCCGCCTGGCTATCCCGCCGGCCTTCTTCGACCTGGTGCGCAGGTCTTGGAAGCAGGCACAGCCCCACCTGTACGGGCGCTTCGACTTCAGTTACGACGGCAATGGCCCGGCGAAACTCATCGAAGCCAATTACGATACGCCAACCTCACTTTACGAGGCGGCCGCTTTCCAGCTGATCTGGCTGGAGGAGCAGATAGCGCGTGGGCTGCTGCCTGCACACGCCAGCCAGTTCAATACCCTGGCTGAAGACCTGGTGCAGGCGTTTGCCGCTATGCCGGGGCAGGGCGCGTTCTATTTTTCGACCATCTCAGGCTCGCTGGAAGACCGTGGCACCACGGATTTCCTGCGCAGGATGGCCGAGCATGCGGGTGTTCGCACACGGCATATCGACCTGGAAGACATCGGCCTGCACGACAACGGCCGGTTCGTCGACCTGCAGGGCCAGCCCATCCAGCGCCTGTTCAAGCTGCATGCCTGGGAGCATATCTTTCATGAGGACTTCGGCCAGGCGATCACCGGCTGCGACACGCAGTTCGTCGAGCCGCCGTGGAAGGCACTGATCTCCAACAAAGGCATCCTGCCGTTGTTGTGGGAGTGGTTCGAGGGGCATCCGAACCTGCTGCCGGCCTTCGTCGACGACAACCCGCAGGCCCCGGTGCCCAAAGGCTGGGTGCGCAAGCCGTACTTCTCCCGTGAGGGCGCCAACGTGGATATCCGCACCGAGGATGGCCGGCGGGTTTTTGAAGACGGGCCTTATGACGATGCGCCCTATATTCTGCAGGCTTTTGCACCTTTGCCGAAGTTCGCTGACAGTTACACGCTGATTGGTTCGTGGGTGATTGGCGACAAGGCCTCGGGGCTTGGCATTCGTGAAGATGATTCGCTGATCACCAAGGACAGCTCGCGCTTCTTGCCGCATGTGGTATTGGGCTGACCGGCCCTCTGGTCGGTTTCAGGATGCGCCTGGTCGTTCGCGTGCATCCCTTCGGCGCCACAAGTGCCATGCTTGTGGAATGCCCCTGAGCCCAGTGCGCGCAGACGCACGGCCACCGGCAAGGAGGCCACCGACAACCACGCGACCGTGACGTGGGCGGTGCGCCGCAGCAGAACACGCCGGTCACCTGCCCACTACAACAACAGGCGGGGGCCGTGATGCCGAGGTCCGCTGTATGCCTGATCAATTGCCCCACCTGCCCGTGATCCACAGTATCCTGAGTCGCCACCAGGACACCCCCGGCGCGCTCTTGCCGATCCTGCATGCCGTGCAGGAAAGCATTGGTTTCATCCCCGATGCCGCCGTCGCTGACATTGCCCATGCCCTCAACCTCAGCCTGGCCGAGGTGCGCGGGGTAATCAGCTTCTACCACGATTTCCGCACCGCGCCGCCGGCCCGCCATACCCTGCGCCTGTGCCGCGCCGAGTCGTGCCAGAGCCGTGGCAGTGAAGCCCTGGCCGCGCAGCTGCGCGAACAGTTGGCGCTGGACGACCATGGCACCAGCGCCGATGGCGCCATCAGCCTGCGCCCGGTGTACTGCCTGGGCGCGTGCGCCTGCTCGCCGGCACTTGAGCTCGATGGCCAGGTGCATGCGCGCCTGACCCCTGAGCGCCTGCGCTCGCTGGTCAACGGTTGCCTGGAGGACACAGCATGCTGAAGCTGTTCATCCCCTGCGACTCGGTGGCCCGCGCCGTGGGCGCAGATCAGGTTGTCGAGGCGTTGCAGCGCGAGGCCGAGCAGCGCCAGTTGGCGCTGGACATCCAGCGCACCAGTTCGCGTGGCCTGTATTGGCTCGAACCGCTGGTGGAGTGCGAGCGCGCAGGAGGGCGGCAAGGCTTCGGCCCGGTCACCCCTGAGGATGTGCCTGCGCTGCTCGATGCATTGGCGGCAGAACCCGGCAGCCATCCATTGGCGCTCGGGCCGGTGGAAGCGCTCCCTTACCTCAAGACCCAGCAACGTCTGCTGTTCGCCCGCGCCGGTATCACCCGGCCATTGTCGCTGGAGGACTATCGCGCCCACGGCGGCTTTGCCGGCCTTGCGCAAGCCGTTGCGCTGGGCGGCGCCGAAGTGGTCGCCGCCGTGCTCGATTCTGGCCTGCGCGGCCGCGGCGGCGCAGCGTTCCCGGCAGGTATCAAATGGCGCACCGTGCGTGACGCCGGGGCAGGGCAGAAGTATGTGGTGTGCAACGCCGACGAAGGCGACTCGGGTACCTTCGCCGACCGCATGCTGATGGAAGGGGACCCCTTCTTGCTGATCGAAGGCATGATCATCGCCGGCCTCGCGGTGGGTGCCGACAAGGGCTTTATCTACGTGCGCTCGGAATACCCCGACGCCATCCGCGTGCTCGATGAGGCCATCGTCATCGCCCGCGACGCCGATTATCTGGGTTTCGACGTGGCCGGTAGCGGTCAGGCCTTCGACCTGGAAGTACGCGTGGGCGCGGGTGCCTATATCTGCGGTGAGGAAACCGCGCTGCTCGAATCCATCGAGGGCAAGCGCGGCATCGTCCGTGCCAAGCCACCGCTACCGGCCCTGCAGGGCCTGTTCGGCCTGCCGACGCTGGTGCACAACGTACTCACCCTGGCCTCGGTGCCCACCATCCTGGCCAAGGGCGCAGCGTTCTACCGCGACTTCGGTATGGGCCGTTCGCTTGGCACCATGCCGTTCCAGCTGGCCGGCAACATCCGCCATGGCGGCCTGGTAGAACGTGCCTTCGGCCTGACCCTGCGCGAGCTGGTGGAAGGCTACGGGGGCGGCACCGCCAGCGGCCGGCCGCTCAAGGCTGCCCAGGTCGGTGGCCCGCTGGGTGCCTGGGTGCCGCCCAGTCACTTCGATACCCCACTGGACTACGAGGCCTTCGCTGCCATGGGCGCGATGCTGGGCCACGGCGGCGTGGTGGTGGCTGACGACACCCTGAACATGGCCAGCATGGCGCGTTTTGCCCTGCAGTTCTGCGCCGAAGAGTCGTGCGGCAAATGCACGCCTTGCCGCATCGGTTCTATCCGCGGCATGGAGGTGGTCGACCGCCTGATCGCCAGCAGCGACCTCACCGACCGCCATGACCAGGCCCTGCTGCTGCGCGACCTGTGCGACACGATGCAATACGGCTCGCTATGCGCCATGGGCGGCATGACCGCCTACCCGGTGGCCAGCGCCCTGAAGTACTTCCCGGCCGATTTCGGGCTGACCACCACGGAGGCCGCGCAGTGATCAATTACTTCGACCCCGAGACCGATCTGGGCACCCCTGAACGCTACGGCGATGTGCAGATCAGCCTGAACATCGACGGGCGCAGCGTGAGCGTGCCGGCGGGCACCTCAGTGATGCGCGCCGCCGCCCTGCTGGGTACCAGCATCCCCAAGCTGTGCGCCACCGACAGCCTGGAGGCCTTTGGCTCCTGCCGCATGTGCATGGTCGAAATCGACGGCATGCGCGGATACCCGGCGTCCTGCACCACGCCTGTGAGCGAAGGCATGGTGGTGCGCACGCAGACGCCACGCCTGGCCGACCTGCGTCGCAATGTCATGGAGCTGTACATTTCCGACCACCCGCTCGACTGCCTGACCTGCTCGGCCAATGGCAACTGCGAACTGCAGACGGTCGCCGGCCAGGTCGGCCTGCGCGAGGTGCGCTACGGCTATGACGGCGCTAATCATCTGGCTGAGCAGAAGGACGTGTCCAACCCGTACTTCGATTACGAGCCCAGCAAGTGCATCGTCTGCAGCCGCTGCGTGCGTGCCTGTGAGGACATCCAGGGCACCTTCGCCCTGACCATCACCGGGCGCGGCTTCGAGTCGCGGGTGGCGGCAGCCGGTGGTGACAACTTCCTCACCTCCGAATGCGTGTCGTGCGGCGCCTGCGTGCAGGCTTGCCCGACGGCTACCCTGACCGAAAAAAGCCTGGTGCAGAGCGGCCAGCCGGAACGAGCGGTGATCACCACCTGCGCCTACTGCGGCGTGGGCTGCTCGTTCCGTGCGGAAATGAAGGGTGACCAGTTGGTACGCATGGTCCCGGACAAGAACGGCGGCGCCAACCACGGCCATGCCTGCGTCAAGGGCCGCTTCGCCTGGGGCTATGCCACCCACCCTGATCGCATCACCAGACCGATGATCCGCAAGCATGTGGATGACCCGTGGCAGGAAGTCAGCTGGGACGAGGCCGTCACCTACGCGGCCAGCGAGTTCCGGCGCATCCAGCTCAAGTACGGGCGCGACTCCATCGGTGGCATCACCTCCAGCCGTTGCACCAACGAAGAAGCCTACCTGGTGCAAAAGTTGGTGCGCACGGCGTTTGGCAACAATAACGTCGACACCTGCGCGCGGGTTTGCCATTCGCCCACCGGCTATGGCCTCAAGCAGACCCTCGGCGAGTCGGCGGGTACCCAGAGTTTCGATTCGGTGATGCAGGCCGACGTGATCCTGGTGATCGGTGCCAACCCTACCGATGCCCACCCGGTGTTTGGCTCGCAGCTCAAACGCCGCCTGCGCCAGGGGGCGCGGCTGATCGTCATCGACCCGCGGCGCATCGACCTGGTGGATTCGCCCCACGCCCGTGCCGAGTTGCACTTGCAACTGCGCCCTGGTACCAACGTGGCCATGCTCAACGCCTTGGCCCATGTGATCGTTAGCGAGGGGCTGCTGGCCCAGCGCTTCATTGACGAGCGCTGCGAGAGCGAGGCCTTCGCCCGCTGGCGCGACTTCGTCAGCCTCGCGCAAAACGCCCCTGAAGTGCAGGGCCCCGTGTGCGGCGTGCCCGCCGAGCAGATCCGCGCCGCCGCCCGCCTGTATGCCACAGGCGGCAACGCGGCGATCTACTACGGTTTGGGCGTGACTGAACACAGCCAGGGCAGCACGGCGGTGATGGGCATCGCCAACCTGGCCATGGCCACCGGCAATATTGGCCGCGAAGGGGTAGGGGTAAACCCCCTGCGTGGGCAGAACAATGTGCAGGGCTCGTGCGACATGGGGTCGTTCCCGCATGAGTTGCCAGGCTACCGGCATATCTCCAACGAGGCCGTGCGTGCCGAGTTCGAGCAGGCCTGGGGTGTGACTCTGCAGCCCGACCCGGGCCTGCGCATCCCCAACATGTTCGAAGCGGCGCTGGACGGCAGCTTCAAGGCGCTGTACTGCCAGGGTGAGGACATCGCCCAGAGCGACCCCAACACCCAGCACGTCACTGCCGCGCTGCGGGCCATGGAATGCGTGGTGGTGCAGGACATCTTCCTCAACGAGACGGCCAAGTTCGCCCATGTGTTCTTGCCGGGTAGCTCGTTCCTGGAAAAGGACGGCACCTTCACCAACGCCGAGCGCCGTATTTCGCGGGTACGCAAGGTGATGCAGCCGCTGGCCGGCAAGGCTGACTGGGAGGCCACCGTGGCCTTGGCCAATGCCCTGGGCTACCCGATGAGCTACCGCCACCCGTCCGAGATCATGGACGAAATCGCCCGCCTGACACCAACCTTTCACCGCGTCAGCTACGCCGAACTCGACCGCCATGGCAGCCTGCAGTGGCCGTGCAACGACGCAGCGCCCGACGGCACGCCGACTATGCACATCGATCAGTTCGTGCGGGGCAAAGGGCGCTTCATGCTCACCGGCTATGTGCCCACCGACGAGAAGGTCAACAGCCGCTACCCACTGCTGCTGACCACCGGGCGCATTCTCAGCCAGTACAACGTCGGTGCCCAGACCCGGCGCACCGCGAACGTCGCCTGGCATGCTGCCGACTGCCTGGAGCTGCACCCCACCGACGCCGAAAGCCGCGGCATCCATGACGGCGACTGGGTCGGCATCGGCAGCCGCGCCGGGCAGACGGTCCTGCGTGCCAAGGTGAGTGAGCGCGTGGCGCCGGGGGTGGTGTACACCACCTTCCACTTCCCCGAGTCCGGCGCCAACGTGATCACTACCGACAATTCCGACTGGGCCACCAACTGCCCGGAGTACAAGGTCACGGCGGTGGAGGTGGTCAAGGTGTTCCACCCGTCGCAGTGGCAAAAGCGCTACCAGGACTTCAGCGATGAACAGCGGCGCCTGCTCAAGGAGCGCCGCACGGCCGACAAGCCCGAGCAGGCCGAGGTACGCCGATGAGCATCGAAAACCTGGTCAAGATGGCCAACCAGATTGCCCATTACTTCGACAGCGAGCCTGATCATGCGTTGGCGGTGAAAGGGGTGCAGCAGCATTTGCAGAACTTCTGGACCCCGGCGATGCGCAGGCAGTTGGGGGAATGGGCCCAGGCCCATGCAGGGGAGGGTTTGGACCCCAAGGTGGTGGAGGCCTTGGCTTAGCGTTTGTCTGCGCTGCCCCCGTCGCCAGCAAGCGGTGGGACTCCGGGACTGCCCTCGAATCGAGTGCAATTCCTGTGGGGCCGGCTTGCCGGCGATAGGGGCGGTGCCGACAAAATGAAATGTCCGTCATGAATGCCTGACCAAAGCCGGCGCAATGCTACGCTCGCGTAAACACTCGTCACGGATACCCACCATGGACATGAACTGGCACCAGGCCCTGCAAGAGAGCCTGAGCTGGCTTGCAATCGCTTCGTTCATCACCCTGATCGGCTTCACTGCCGCCGCTGCGCTGGCTGTGCGCTACACGCGCTGGGGTAGCCAGTTCTGGCAGCTTGCCGGGCCCTATTTCTCCTTCAGGCGCAGCTGGCGACCGCTGCTGGTGTTTGCCGCACTGCTGGTGCTGACCCTGTTTTCGGTACGCATGAACGTGCTGTTCTCGTTCTGGTACAACGGCTTCTACAGCGCCCTGCAGGCCCTCGACCAAACCGCCTTCTGGTACTTGCTGGGCGTGTTCGCGGTATTGGCCACCCTTCATGTGCTGCGTTCGCTGTTCACCTTCTACGTGACCGAGGCCTTCAGCATCCGCTGGCGGGTCTGGCTGACCGAGCGCCTGACCAACGACTGGCTCCACGGTGACGCCTATTACCGCGGCCAGTTCCTCGCCGAGCCTGTAGACAACCCCGACCAGCGAATCGAACTGGACGTCAACGCCTTCGTCACCAATTCGGTAACCCTGGCGCTGGGCGCGGTCAGCGCGCTGGTGTCGCTGGTGGCGTTCACCGCCATCCTCTGGGGGCTGTCGGCGCCGCTGGCGGTAGCAGGTGTGGAAATCCCCCGGGCCATGGTGTTTGCCGTGTATGTGTATGTGCTGATCGCCACCTGGATCGCCTTCCGGCTCGGGCAGCCGTTGATCCGCCTGAACTTCCTCAACGAAAAACTCACCGCCAACTTCCGTTATGCGCTGATGCGCCTGCGTGAGAACGCTGAGAACATCGCGTTCTACCAGGGCGCGCAAGTGGAGCGGGGGACCTTGCTGGGCCGCTTCGGTGCATTGATCGTCAATGTCTGGGCACTGGTGTTCCGCAACCTGAAGTTCAGCGGTTTCAACCTGGGCGTCAGCCAGGTGGCAGTGGTGTTCCCGTTCATCCTCCAGGCGCCGCGCTTCTTCAGTGGCGCGATCAAGCTGGGCGATGTCATGCAGACCTCCCAAGCGTTTGGCCAGGTGCAGGATGCGTTGTCGTTCTTCCGCGAGTCCTACGACACCTTTGCCCAGTACCGCGCCACGCTCGACCGTCTGACCGGGTTTCTCGATGCCAACCAGCAGGCCAGCACCTTGCCGCGGGTCAGCACCCAGGAACAGGCGCAGGCCCTGGATATCTCGGGTTTGCAGGTGATGCGCCCCGACGGCCACGCGTTGATCGCCGACCTCGACTTGCGCTTGCAGGCCGGCCAGGCGCTGCTGATCAAGGGCCCGTCGGGCAGTGGCAAGACCACCTTGTTGCGCGCCCTGGCGGGGCTGTGGCCTTACGCCGAGGGTGAGGTCAGGCGGCCCACCGGCACCGAGGCGCTGTTCCTCTCGCAGCGCCCGTACCTGCCCCTGGGGGACCTGCGAACCGCCATCGCCTACCCGGCTGACAGCAAGCCAGAGGACGAGGCGCGCATGCAGCAGGCGCTGCGCCAGGTCAACCTGGCCCACCTGGCTGAGCGGCTGGCGGTCAGTTGCGACTGGTCGCATATCCTCTCGGTCGGTGAGCAGCAGCGGCTGGCGTTTGCCCGGGTGCTGTTCAACCGGCCGCAGGTGGTGTTCCTCGACGAGTCCACCTCGGCGATGGATGAAGGCCTGGAGCATGCGTTGTATTCGCTGCTGCGCAATGAAATGCCGCAAACCTTGCTGGTGAGTGTCGGCCATCGCAGTACGTTGGCCGGGTTCCATACCCACCGGCTGGAAGTGGACGGGCAGGGTGGTTGGTCGCTGCTGGAGCAAAAGCCGGAGGTAGCGTTGCAGGTCTAGGAGGCCTGTACCCTGTTCAGGGCTGCATCACGATCAACTGCGCGCCTTCATTACGGACATTCCCTACGGCCTCGCCCACCGCAAACCATTCAAAGGCTTCTACCGGAAGGCACCGCTCGCGTGCCAACCGCTCGGCCTCCTCGGCAGGCACTTCCAGGTCGATCCACGCCCGCGCATCCGCCGGCCCCAGTACCAGTGGCCGGCGGTCATGGATATCGACCATTCCTGCATCACTCGCTGCGGTAATGATCACGAACCCATCCCCTTCGTTCGGCTCCAGCCCTGAACGTACCTGAGCCAGCGCGGCCATGAACATCGGTGCCTGGCTTTTCAGGCGGATGAAGTAGGGCTGCTTGCGCCTGGGGTCGTGCGGGTCGCTCACCCATTCGTACCAGCCGTCGGCCATGACCAGGGCCCGGCCTTGAGGCCAGAGTGCCTTGAAGAAATTGCCGGCGGTCACGGTTTCCACCCGTGCGTTGATCGGCGCAGGCCTCGGGCCCTTGGCCCAGAACGGTGCCCAACCCCAATGGCAGGGGTCGATGCGCAGGCCATCGGCGGTGTTGTGCAAAACCTGTACGCCGCTGCCAGGGGCCACGTTGTAACGGCCAATGGGCACGTTGTCGTAACCGCTGATCACGTCCTGCCCGGCGTCCAGTTCACGCAGGTAATCGGCCTGGCCCTGATACTGGACGAAGCGTCCGCACATGGCATGTCCCCCCATTCGTCAAATGTCGCGCGTCCGATTGACCCGCTGCCGGTTTGCTTGTACGGCTTACATCGTCGGCCGCCGATCTCGCAGAGCTCCCCATCTCGCGGGACGAGTTGTTCGAACTGCGTGCGCCGCACATGTATCTGGTCAGGATAGACGGCGACGGCATGCCTGGGAGGTCCATCCTTTAAAAGGTTTGCGCTGGCGATCTGGTTAGACAGCTTCAACGTGGTCAACGACCAAGAAGTCGTTTGCTTCCAGGTGTGCTATCCATTTCCTGCAAGCAACCGCAACTCGCGTCCCGGTGCACATCAATAGAGAGGGCGTCAGCTTAGGCTGCTGGGGCGCTCAGTATGGCCGCACAGGTGCTCAGCCGGGGGCGGTGTGTTTACTTGACCTGGGTGTGCGCCTTCCCGTCTTCATGCACATGGTTTTTGGAGGAATGGCCTGTTCGATGGTCTGAAGGTGCCTCAGCGGCCTGGTGGCCGCCGTGGTGCTCCGTGAGAGACACCGGTTCTGAATGCGCACTTCCACGGTCATGACCTTCCTCAGCCATGCCATGGCCCGTTGTGGCCTCACGGGTACCTTGTTCGGACTTGGCACTGCCGTGTTGACCTTCATGGTCATGCATATCGCTCTCGCCACCGCCATGCTGGTGGCCGCCACTGGAGGCGACCATCGCTTGGTACTCCTCGGCATTGAGTTGCGGGAGCTGGTCCAGAAAGGCGACGATCCCCCAGATGTACTGGTCTTCCATGCTTTTGCCCCATGCTGGCATGCCGGTGGCCTTGATACCGTGCTTGATTATCCAGAACGCAGTTGCGGGGCCGCCGCTTACGCCGCTCTTGCTGAGGTTGGCAGGTGCTGGGTATAGCGCTTGGCTGAGTTCAGTTTTCTGCAGGCCTGGAGCGAGATGGCAACCGATACACATGGCGTTGTAGTTACCTGCTCCGGCCTTGACCAGAGCGGGGTCTTTCAAATTCGGCACCTTGATGTTGCGTGCTCGAACTTCGATCGAGCGATCACGCGCCATGGCCAAAAACGCATGGACAGCCGGGAAGTGCGGATCATCCGCGCCTACGTTCACGAGACCGAAGTAGGCCGAGCCCAGAACTGCCGCGCTACCTACGGCACCTATCGACAACAGCGTTGTAATTGTTCTTTTCATGTCGAGTTCTCAAAACCACATGCGAATGCCGGCAACGAAGCGCGCTTCGTTCACGTCCCCGCCTTCATCACGGATGAAGTCGGCGGTTTTGCCGTAGGAACGACTCCAGGTAACGCCTATGTAGGGTGCAAACTGGCGGACAATTTCGTACCGTAAGCGCAGTCCGACTTCGGTGTTGGCCAGGCCAGTGCCGACCCCGCGTTGCAGATCGTTCTTGCCATAGAAGTTGGCCTCAGCGGTTGGCTGAAGGATCAAACGATTGGTCAGCAGAATGTCGTACTCACCTTCCAGGCGGGCCGCAGTCTGACCGTTCTCACCTATGAAAGCCGTCGCTTGCGCCTCGAAATCGTACAGCGCCATGCCCTGGATACCGAATGCTGCCCAGGTCTGGGGCGATTGGGGTTGGAAGTCCTGCCGCAGACCGGCGACCACATCCCACCATGGGCTGATCGAGCGGCCGTACAGGAGCTGCAGCTGCGCATCTTCAGTTACCCCGTTGGTGCGCTCGCCCTCCGCGCGAATCCAGAGCCGGTTGACGTCGCCGCCCACCCATCCTGATGCGTCCCAGGCAAGCGTGCTGCCTTCATCGGCGTTTTGGTATTCCAGCTGGTCCAGCAAGAAAAACCCGTTGATCCCGCTGTCATCCATTTTGTGCCCGTCGAGCGGGGGGAAGGCAGCCTGGCGGTCGGCGTCCGTCAGCACGGGGATCGGCGTGCGGCTGGTCGAGGCAGGCGAATCGGCCTCCCCGTGTTTCATGTTGGAATGATCCATCGCATCATGGTCCATGTCCTTCATGCTTGTAGTGGCCATCTTGCTGTGGTCCATTGAGGCGGGTTTGGCTTTAGGCTGGCTGTGGCCCATTGCCGAGTGATCCATCCCGGAATGATCCATTTCAGCGGCGATGCTGGGCGAAACGCCCAGCACGCCGAGAAAAACGCTCAATGTCAGCAACGATGGTCGTACAACGCTATTGGCCATTTTTCCCTGCCTTGGCTTTGTCGCTACCCTGTGATTCCATCATTTTGCTGTGGTCCATGCCCTCCATCGAATGATGGTCCATACCTTCCATGACACCGTGGTCCATGCCTTCATGGTTCATGCCATGGGCTTGCTTGCTCTTTGACGCGTTCGGCTGCGCTGCATCGGGCGACTTTTGCGTGTGCTGATCATGATGCTCACTGGACCAGGAAGTTGGTGGATAAACCGCGAGCAGGCCGACCATCGCGGCACTGAGGAAAAAGGCGCTTCGTTTCATTGGTTTGCTCATCTCGTCTCTCCTGTTCATTCGTCTACGCGCACTTCTCGGAACATGCCCGTTTCCATGTGGTACATGAGGTGGCAGTGATAGGCCCAACGCCCTAGCGCATCGGCGGTTACCCGATAGCTTCGTTTCGCGCCGGGAGGCATATCGATCGTGTGCTTTCGGACCATGAAGTTGCCATTCTCATCCTCCAGGTCGCTCCACATGCCGTGCAGGTGGATGGGGTGAGTCATCATGGTGTCGTTGACCAAGGTGATGCGCAGGCGCTCGCCGTATTTGAGCCGCAGCGGCTGGGCATCAGAGAACTTGATGCCGTCGAACGACCAGGCGAACTTTTCCATATGGCCGGTGAGGTGCAGTTCGATAGTCCGGCCCGGTTCACGGCCATCCGGGTCGATGAAGGTGCTTCGCAAATCCGAATAAGTGAGCACACGACGGCCATTGTCACGAAGCCCGATTCCTGGGTCGTTCAGCTTGGGCGTCGGGGTCATGGTCTGCATGTCGACCAGCGGGTTGTTTGTTTCCGAGGCGGGATGGCTTTGCATGGCACTGCCAGTCGTCATGCTGCCGTGATTCATGCCGGCCATGCTGTCATGGTCCATACCCGCCATATTGTTGTGCTCCATGCCGGCCATGTTGCCGTGGTCCATCCCCATGTCGCTCATGGAGATCAAAGGCCTTGGGTCTAAAGCAGGCACCGGGCCTTGCATGCCCTCGCGAACAGCCAGGGTGCCTCTGGAATAGCCAGTGCGATCCATGGATTGGGCAAAGAGGGTGTAAGCCTGCTCGTTTTCAGGCTCGACAATGACATCGTAGGTTTCGGCAACCGCGATGCGGAATTCATCGATCGACACAGGCTTGACGTACTGCCCGTCGGCTGCGACGACCGTCATCTTCAAGCCGGGTATACGCACGTCGAAATAGGTCATGGCGGAGCCGTTGATAAAGCGCAGCCGGATTTTCTCGCCTGGCTTGAATATTCCAGTCCAATTGTCATTGGGCGCCTTGCCGTTCATGAGGTAGGTGTAGGTATACCCACTCACGTCAGCAAGATCGGTTGGGCTCATCTTCATCTCAGCCCACATCTTCCGATCGGCTACAGCGCCAGACCAGCCTTTCTCACTCACGTCATCGACGAAATCGCCAACCGTCCGCTTGTGGAAGTTGTAGTAGTCCGACTGTTTTTTGAGCTTGGACATGACCTGCGCCGGATCTGCGTCGGTCCAGTCGCTGAGCATGACGACGTAGTCACGGTCGTAGGTGAAAGGCTCTGGATCCTTCGCATCGATCACTAGCGCACCGTAAACACCGATCTGCTCCTGCAAGCCCGAGTGGCTGTGGTACCAGTAGGTGCCGTTCTGGTGAACCTTGAACCTGTATTCATACATGCCATCCGGGGCGATGCCATGGAAGCTCAGGCCCGGTACGCCGTCCATGTTTGCCGGCAGAATGATCCCGTGCCAGTGGATGGACGTATCCTGTTTCAAGCGATTGCGCACGCGCAGCGTGACTGTGTCGCCCTCTCGCCAGCGAAGAATCGGTCCCGGCAGCGAGCCGTTGATGGCCATTGCCGTACGCGCTGCGCCGGTAATGTTCACCGGGAGCTCACCGATGTACAGGTCAAAATCGGTGCCGGTCAGTACGTTGGGTTGGCCAGGGCTGGTCACGGCCCAGACCGGCGTGCGCCACATGCCCAGCCCACCCAGTAGTCCGGTAGCAGCGAGGCCCGTGACGAATGAGCGTCTCGTGGTTTTGCTTTGCATGCCGTTGCGTCCAGTCAGGTAGATCACTGATATCCAGGCTGCGACTTGGGCAACCATCCCGTTTCAATTGAGCTCTCACTCCGCCTGATAGGCGCTGGTCTCGGGTTCAGGCTAGCTACCGGGCGCTGTCAGCAAGCTGAGCCCGACATTACTTTTCCGTCAGCTTCTGGTTGAGTGCCATTTTTGTTGCACACTGAAGGGCAACCAAGAGGGGATAGGCCTGACCGGCCTGGAGCGCGCACAAGACGTTGAAGAACCATTCGATGCCGATTCGGCGGTATTCAAAGTGAGCAGGCCATGAGCACGACTGATTTCGAACATAGCCACAACTTCTTGGGCACCGCCCACGATGACAATGCCAAACGAACATTGTGGGTAGTGATGCTCACCGTGGTGATGATGGTCGGTGAGATTGCCGCAGGCTATGTCACGGGATCGATGGCGCTTTTGGCAGATGGTTTCCATATGGCAACCCATGCGGGCGCGCTGGGAATTGCCGCTGCGGCCTATGCTTACGCCCGCAAGCATTCGGCAAGTGCTGCCTACAGCTTTGGCACCGGTAAAGTGGGTGACCTTGGAGGGTTCGCTTCTGCGTTGATTCTTGGTTTTGTCTCGTTAGGCATCGGTATCGAGTCGGTTCTGCGACTATTTCAGCCTACCCAAGTGCAGTTCGGGATGGCGACCCTGATTGCGATCGTTGGTTTGCTGGTCAATATCATCAGCGCCCTTCTTCTGGCCGGCGGCGGTCATGATCACAGCCATTCGCATGGGCATCACACCCATTCGCATGGAGATAACAACTTGCGGTCGGCTTACCTCCATGTGCTCGCCGATGCGGTCACGTCGGTCATGGCGATCGTCGCGCTGCTGGCCGGTAGATACCTTGGCTGGATATGGCTCGATCCGGTCATGGGGATCATTGGCGCTGTTGTGATTGCACGCTGGGCGTGGTTGCTGATGAAGGATACTGCGGCCGTATTGCTTGATAAGACCGATAACCCTGTCGCCGAAGAAATCAGGGAGTTGCTTGGCCAAGCCGGCGATTTTCAGATCACCGACCTGCATGTTTGGAAAGTGGGGCCTCAAGCGCATGCTGCCATCGTCAGTGTGCATGGCCCAGAGGTGCTCTCTGCCGATGACGTTCGGGCTGCATTGACGCCTGTACATGAGGTCACTCACCTCACGGTCGAATACAGGGCAGTGGCCTGCGGCGTTTTCAAAGGCTCAGGCGCACCGCCAACGCTGCCAAGGTCACCAGCAACACCGGCACCGTCAACAACACCCCAACCTTGAAGTAATACCCCCAGCCGATGGTCACGCCCTTGCGCGCCAGCACATGCAGCCACAACAGCGTGGCCAGGCTGCCGATCGGGGTGATCTTCGGCCCCAGGTCGCAGCCGATCACGTTGGCATAGATCATCGCTTCGCGCACCACACCCTGCGCCTCGCTGGCATGAATCGACAGCGCCCCGATCAGCACGCTGGGCATGTTGTTCATGACCGACGACAGCAGCGCCGCAATCAGCCCGGTACCCAGCGAGGCTGCCCATAGCCCGTGCCCGGCCAGCCAGCTCAGCACATTGCCGAGCGAGTCGGTGAGGCCGGCATTGCGCAAGCCGTAGACCACCAGGTACATCCCCAACGAAAACACCACGATCTGCCACGGTGCCTCGCGCAGCACGCGGCGGGTGGAGATCACATGGCCCCGGGCGGCAACGGCGAACAGTACCGCCGCGCAGGCTGCGGCCACGGCACTGACCGGGATACCCATGGGCTCGAGCACGAACAGGCTGGCCAGTAATGCCAGCAGCACCGCCCAGCCGACACGGAACGTTGCGCGGTCGCGCACGGCCATGGCCGGCACCTTGAGGTCCTCGGTGGCATAGCGCAGCGCAATGTCGCGGCGAAAATACAGCCACAGCACCAGTAGCGTGGCTGCCACTGCTACCAGGTTCACCGGCACCATCACCGCGGCATAGGCGTTGAACCCCAGGTCGAAGTAGTCCGCCGAGACGATGTTCACCAGGTTGGATACCACCAGTGGCAGGCTGGCGGTGTCGGCGATGAAGCCTGCACCCATGACGAAGGCCAGGGTCGCCGCCGGGGAGACGCGCAGCGCCAGCAGCATCGACATGACGATCGGGGTGAGGATCAGCGCCGCGCCGTCATTGGCGAACAGCGCCGACACCGCCGCGCCCAGCAGCACCATGAAGGCGAACAGGCGGCGCCCGTCCCCTCGCGCCCAGCGCGCCACATGCAGCGCCGCCCATTCGAAAAAGCCCGCTTCGTCCAGCAGCAGGCTGATGACGATCAGGGCGATGAAGGTGGCGGTGGCGTTCCAGATGATGGCCCATACCGTGGGGATGTCATGCAGCGATACCACGCCGAACACCAGGGCCAGCACGGCGCCGAGTGTGGCGCTCCAGCCAACGCCGAGGCCTTTGGGCTGCCAGATGACCAGGGTCAGGGTGAACAGGAAGATCAGAGCGGCTGGGAGCATGGAAACGCTGTCTCATCTCAGGGGAGAGGGGCAAAAGTGACTGTACACGGGCTGGCTACGCGTCGGAAAAGTTCCGGTGCAAACATGTAAGTTTCGTAAATAAGATTTAAACCCATTTGAGAATCACTATATTTACCAACCCTGTTGGCCCCCGAACAGTGTTTGCGAGGCCGGTGGGCGCGGGCCTTCCGGCTTCCTGGCAGGGATGTGCCCTTCGCTTACCCATCGCAGGAGATGTGTCAATGCAGTGCAGAACTTCACCCAACAGCCTGGCCCTGGCGTTTGTCGCGTTGGCGTCACCGGCCATGATGGCGACCGCCGCTGAAACAGTGGAGCGCAGCCCTGGTGAGGTGCTGGAAATGCCGGTGGCCGACGACGCACTGGTGATCCAGGACACCCTGGTCACTGCAGAGCGTGAGGCACGTCAGGCGCTGGGTTCGTCGATCATCACTGAAGAAGACATCAAGCGTCGCCCGCCGGCCAACGACCTGTCCGACATCATCCGTCGGGAGCCGGGGGTCAACCTGACCGGCAACAGCGCCAGTGGTGCGCGTGGCAACAACCGGCAGATCGACCTGCGCGGCATGGGCCCGGAGAACACCCTGATCCTCATCGACGGCAAACCGTCCAGCGCGCGCAACGCCGTGCGCTACGGCTGGAACGGCGACCGCGACACCCGCGGCGAAACCAACTGGGTGCCGGCCGAGGCGGTCGAGCGCATCGAAATCCTGCGCGGCCCCGCGGCGGCGCGCTACGGCTCGGGCGCCATGGGCGGGGTGGTGAACATCATCACCAAGCGGCCCACCGAGGCGTTCAAGGGCAGCCTCAACCTGTTCACGCAAATGCCGCAAGACAGCGCAGAGGGTGTCAGCCGTCGTGCCAACTTCAACCTCAGCGGTGGGCTTACCGACAACCTCGGTTTCCGTTTGTACGGTGGCCTGGCCAAGACCGACGCCGACGACCTGGACATCAACGCCGACCACGCCAACAGCGCGCTGGTCGCCGGTCGTGAGGGCGTGCGCAACAAGGACATCAACGGCCTGCTGAGCTGGCGGCTCAACGACGAGCACCGCCTTGAAGCCAGCGCCGGTTACAGCCGCCAGGGCAACCTCTATGCCGGCGATACCATGAACAGCAACGGTGGCAGCAATGTCGACCTGATCTCCAGCCTGTATGGCCACGAGACCAATGTCATGCAGCGCAACACCTATGACCTGACCCACCTTGGCGATTTTAGCTGGGGCACCAGCAAGACCAGCCTGGCTTACGAATACGTACGCAACTGGCGTCTCAACGAAGGCCTGGCCGGTGGCCCGGAAGGTGCGATCAACGACAGCGGTGCAGCCATGTCGCGGCTGCGCAACACTCGTCTGAGCAGCGAAGTGAACCTGCCGTTTGCCATGGGCAGTACTGAACATGTGCTGACCCTGGGCGGTGAGTACCTGTACGAATCGCTCAACGACCAGGGCTCGTTCCGCCCCCAGAGCTTCGACCCCAGCGGCGGTGGCAGTGACGTCATCAGTGGCTTCGACCGCAGCAACTCGAAGATGACCGCCAAGAGCTACGCGTTGTTCGTCGAGGACAACATTGTGCTGGGCGACACCACCGTCACCCCGGGCCTGCGCTTCGACCACCACGAAACCTTTGGCGACAACTTCAGCCCCAGCCTCAACCTGTCGCACAAGCTGACCGATGCGCTGTCGGTCAAGGGCGGTATCGCGCGGGCCTACAAGGTGCCGAACCTGTATCAGTCCAACCCCAACTACCTGCTCTACAGCCGCGGCAACGGCTGCAGTGTGCAGCAGAGCAACTCCGGGGGCTGCTACCTGCAGGGCAATGCCGACCTCAAGCCGGAAATCAGCGTCAACAAGGAAATCGGCCTGTTGTACGACCGCGGCACCTGGCGTACCAGCGCGACGTACTTCCGCAACGATTACAAGAACAAGATCATCGGTGACACCGATGTGCTTTACACCATCAACAGCGGCCGCCGCGTGACCCAGTGGGAGAACGCCGGCGAGGCACGTGTGGAAGGCATCGAGGGCAACCTGTTCGTCGAACTGACCCCGGTACTGGACTGGAACACCAACCTGACCTGGATGCTCGACAACGACAACCGCGAGACGGGCGAGCCGCTGTCGGTGATCCCCGAATACACGGTCAACAGCACCCTGGACTGGCGCGCCACCGACAAGCTTTCGTTCCAGGTGGCCGGTACCTACTACGGCAAGCAGAAGTCGCCGACCTACAACTACCGCACCGAGGAGAGCTACGACGCCGAGGCGCAGCAGGATGTCGAGGCTTACGGGCTGGTGGATGTCAGCACCGGGTACAAGTTCAACGCCAACTATGACGTGCGGGTGGGCGTGAACAACGTGTTCGACAAGCAGATCTATCGCGGTGGCAATGCCAGCAGCTCGGGTGCCAACACCTACAACCAGCCGGGACGTGCGGTGTTTGCTTCCTTGAATATCTCGTTCTGATGCAGGGGCCGCGCTGCGGCCCATTCGCGGGGCAAGCCCGCTCCTGCAGATACCCCACGGGCGCAAGCGAAGAGGAGTATCTGGGGGAGCGGGCTTGCCTCGATGTGACTACCAGGAAATACCCCAATGAACACTAAAACCGCCTGGTTGCAGATCCTCTCGCGCAGCAGCGCCGCGCTGTTGGGCGGCTACGCGCTTACCTATGCCGCCAGCGCCTGCCTGGCCCGGCTATTGCCGCTGTCACCTGCCGATGCAGTCATCGTCGCGACCCTGCCGGCCTTCATTTTCTACACCGCAGCCATCCTATGGGCCTTTGCCAGCCGTGACGCGGTGCGCGCCTGGCTACCGCTGGCCCTGGCTGCGCCCCTGGCGTTGATCGGCTTCTGGCCTCAGGCGCTGGAGTGGCTGGCATGAAGAACACCTTCACTCAATCGATGGCCTGGCTGCACACCTGGGGCGGGCTGATCTTCGGCTGGCTGCTGTTCGCCATCTTCGTCACCGGCACCCTGGCGGTGTTCGACAAAGAACTGAACCACTGGATGCAGCCGGAAATCCCGGCCAGTGAAGTGACCCAGGCCGATGCCGCGCGGCGCGCCATTGCCTACCTGCAAGCCCATGAGCCGCAGGCCGGCAACTGGGGCGTCAGCCTGCCCACCGATCGTTCGCCCGGGCTGCGGGTGTCTACCGGTGAGCGGCGCCATGGCGGCGGCGTACAGCTCGACCCGCAGACGGGCGAGGCCATCGAGGTACGCGACAGTGTCGGCGGCAATTTCTTTTTCCGCTTCCATTTCACCCTCGACCTGCCGCGCAACTGGGGCATCTTCGTGGTCGGTGCACTGGCGCTGGTGATGCTGGCGGCGCTTGTCACCGGCATTGTCATCCACAAGAAGATCTTCAAGGAGTTCTTCACTTTCCGGCCGAACAAGGGCCAGCGCTCCTGGCTGGACTTTCACAACGCCAGTGCAGTGCTGTTGCTGCCATTCCACCTGATGATCACCTACACGGGGCTTGTGATCTTCATGCTCATCTACATTCCTGCAGGTGTCGATGCGCTGTTCGCCGGGGACAACCGGGCCTACTTCAAGGCCCAGGGCAACGTCCGCCTGGAGCAGCCAAGGGGCATGGCCAGGCAGCCCGCGGAGCTGGCCGATGTGGTACCGCTACTGGCCCAGGCGCAGGCACGCTTGGGGCCCATAGGCGGTTTCAATATCCGCAATCCCAACACTGCCGGGGCACGTATCGAGGTCCGCCCTGAACTGGGTAACCGCATCGCCCTGTCCAAGGGGCAGGCCATGGTATTCGATGGTGTAAGCGGCCAGTTGCTCAGCGATGTGACCGAGTGGCGTGCGGCCCCCTTGACCCAGCGGGTCATGGTCGGCCTGCATTTTGCCCAGTTTGGCGGGTACCCGATGCGTTGGTTGTACTTCGTTTGTGGCGTTATCAGCTGCGTGATGATCGCCAGTGGCCTGGTGCTGTTTTGCGTGAAGCGTGGGCGCAAGTACGCCAGCGCGCAGTTGTCGGCGCGGCGTTGGTACCGGGTGGCCGAGGTGTGCAATGTCGGTTTCGTTGCCGGTTTGCTGCTGGCCTGTGCCGGCTTGCTCTGGGCCAGCCGCCTGCTGCCGGTCGAGCTGGTACAGCGCGAAGCCTGGGAGGTGCGGGCGTTCTTTGGTGTATGGCTGCTGGCGCTGTTGCATGCGGGTATCAGGCCTGCGCGCCGGGCGTGGGTGGAGCAGTTGGGACTGACGGCACTGCTGTGCATGGGCCTTGGGCTGTTCGGTGGGCTGGCGGATGCCTTGCGCCTGGGCGTGGCAGCTTGCGCACTGGTGCTGGGGGTATTGCTCGGTGTGGTGGCGTGGCGCGTGCAGAATGCCGAGCCGGCGCCGCTTGCACGCAAGGCAGGGCGCAGCGTGGAGGCAGGCGCATGATGATGCTGATCGCGGGCGGCACGCTGTTCGCCTATGCCGGCATGCTTGGCCTTTGCCAAGGCCTGGAGCGGCACTACAAGCAGGTATGGCAGCGGGCTTGCCCGCGGCCATTGCGCGTGGTGCTGCGTGGCGCTGGCTGGCTGGCACTGATGATCAGCCTGTTGCTCTGTGCCCAGGCCTGGGGCTGGGCCATGGCGCCGGTGGCCTGGTTGGCGATGATGTCGCTGGGGGCAATGCTGCTGGTCGTGCTGTTGCCGTATTGGCCGCGGCTGGCGGTCGGGCTGGCGGGGTTGGTGCCGGGGTGGGTGCTGCTGCAGCTGTTTGCCTGAGCGGGCCCCATCGCCGGCTTGCCGGCGACAGGGTCAGAGCGAGCAGGCCTCTTTAGCCGGGTTTTTGGTTCAGCACGTTGCGTTGCCCAAGCCAGCGCTCGAAGCACTGGAATGTTTCGATGGCCGCCTGCACGGTGGCGGCCTGCGCTGCAGGTGCTGTCGAGGCCTGGCCAAGGCGGTCGAGGAAGCTGCGCCAGTAGTTGCCGGTCCGCGCACCGTATACATCTAAAAAACCTGTGCCGCTGGCCGGGTCGAGACCCAGGCGTTCGGACATTGCCTTTTTGAGTACCTGGCCGCCCAGGGTCGAGCCTTCCATTACGTACATCACACCCAGCGCGCTTGCCTCATCGTTGATGGCAGGCAGCGCTTGGCACAGGGGCAGGGCATCGATGTCGGCGGCGCTCAGGTGCAAGGCTTGCAGGTCCAGAGTGAGAGCCGGTGTCTTGGCCCTCACGGGTTCCTGATAATCGCCCAGCCGGGCTTCGAGAGGGGCGTGGAACCCGTAATAGGCTTGCAGTAGCCGGCTGTAGGCAGCGGCATCGAAGTTCGCTGCAAAAAATGGCAGGCGTGCTTCGAGCGACTTATGGCAGTCGCGGGTGCCTTCGCGCAGGGCAAGCAGCAAAGTGCTGGGGGAGGAGGGACTGGCTGGCATTCGGGTCGGCTCTAGTGGCATTTCGCCTAATTTGGACTGACCATCGTAACGTAGTGTTCCTCCTGGGCTGCGACATTGTTGCGGAAAAAATAATCTCGGCGTGCTAAACCAGTCGGCCGTCCCCCGCAAAGAAGCCGCCTGGTGAAAGCCGTACACCTGACCTTGATCTGTCATGCCCTGACCACGGCCCAGAAGACCGGGCGCTTGCACCGCCCTGACGACGGCATCTTGCCGCTGCACGCCCAGCCGTTCGCCGTGGCGCCTGAAACGCGCATGCTGACCGCGCCGGAGCGGCGTGCGTGGGCAACGGCGGCAGGGTTTTCGATGCCGGTGCAGGTCGAGCCAGCGTTGGCCGATTGCGACCTGGGGTGCTGGCACGGGCTGGCATTGAAGCAGTTGCAGGCTGAGCAACCGCAGGCGCTGGCGTTGTGGCTGGACGACCCGCACAGTGCGCCGCATGGTGGTGAGTCGTTTGCCGAGCTGTGCCAGCGCATGGCGGGGTGGCTGGCGGCATTCGATAAACCGGGCGAGTGGGTGGCGGTGACCCATCCCATGGTGATTCGTGCGGTGCTGGTGCAGGTGCTTGGCTGCCCCCTGGCTGCCCATCGGCAGATTGATGTGCTGCCTTTGTCGCGTGTGCAACTGAGCTTTACCGGGCGATGGCGCTTGCGGCTCGGGTGAGGTGTGGCTTGTGATGGCGTGAGGGCCGGCCAACCCGTCTCACGCCAAATCCTTCCCTCAAAACGCCAGCTTGTACCCGATCAGCAACAGCATCCCCGCCAGGCAGGGCCGCAGCACGCGGTCGGAGATCCGCCCGGTGAGGTGGCTGCCCAGGTAGATGCCGGGCAACGAGCCGAGCAGCAGGTAACCCAGCAGCGACCAGTCCATGTTGCCCATGCCGGCGTGGCCCAGGCCTGCGACCAGGGTCAACGGCACCGCGTGGGCGATCTCGGTGCCCACCAGGCGCCGGGTGACCAGGAACGGGTAAAGCAAAAACAGCGCCACGGTGCCCAGGGCGCCGGCACCGATCGAGGTGAGGGTGACCATGACACCCAGCACCACGCCGGTGAGTACGGTAAGGATGTTTAGGCTACGGTCGCTGAGTTGGTAATGGTCACCGGCATGGCGGTTGGCGAACGCTTGCAGCCGCGACTTGAACAGGATTGCCAGCGCAGTGAGGATCAATACCACCGCCAGGCCCTGCTTGATGATGCCGTTGAGCGCCGAGGTGTCGGTGTGCAGGGTGCTCAGGAACCACAGGGTCAGCGCTGCTGCCGGGACGCTGCCCAGGCTGAGCAGGCCGGTGATTCTCCAGTCGATGTTCTTGTTGCGGCTGTGCACCCACACGCCACTGGCCTTGGTGATGGCGGCGTAGAGCAGGTCGGTGCCGACAGCGGTGGCCGGGCTGATGCCAAACCACAGCAGGATCGGCGTCATCAGCGAACCGCCACCGACGCCGGTCATGCCGACGATGAACCCCACAACCAGCCCGGCTATGGTGAAACCGAAAGAACCTACATCCATACGCTACTCGACTGCCCAGCTTTGCCCGTGATCGGATGGGTGCCAGCATATAGGTAGTTTATATAGCCAAATAGACTTGTTCGTTATTAGGTTATAACTGCCTGAGCTTCAGCGCCGGCACGCTCATCCCCTGCAGAAGGCGAGCGTGCCGGCACATCCCCTCAGATGCGGAAGCTGCCCACCAGTTGCTTCAAACGCCCGGCCTGCTGCGCCAGCGCATCGCAATGCTGCAGTGTCTGGTTGAGGTTCTCTACCCCTTGCTGGTTGAGCGCATTGATCTGGGTGATGTCCAGGTTCAGGCTCTCGACCACGGCGGTCTGCTCTTCGGTAGCGGTGGCCACCGACTGGTTCATGCCGTCGATCTCGCCGATGCGCTGGGTCACGCTGGCCAGGCGAACACCGGCCTGGTTGGCGACCTGCACGGTCTGTTCGCTGGACACCTGGCTGGTGTTCATGGTGTGCACCGCCTCACGCGAGCCGACCTGCAGGCTGGTGATCATGCGGTGGATCTCTTCCGCCGATTCCTGGGTGCGGTGCGCCAGGTTGCGAACCTCGTCGGCGACCACGGCAAACCCGCGCCCGGCTTCACCAGCACGGGCCGCTTCGATCGCGGCGTTGAGCGCCAGCAGGTTGGTCTGCTGGGAGATGCCCTTGATCACGTCGAGGATCTTGCCGATTTCGTCGGTGCTGGCATTGAGCGTTTCGATCTGTTCGCAGGATTCGCTGATGCGCTGCGACAGGGCGGTCATGGCGTTGATCGCTTCTTCCACCACTTCGCGCCCGCCATTGGCCTGCTCGCTGGCGCCGCTGGCGTGCTGCGAAGCGTCGGCAGCGTTGCGTGCGATTTCCTGAGTGGCGGCACCCAGTTGGTTGATGGCCGCAGCGACACTGTTGGTGCGCATGCTCTGCTCTTCGGAACCGATGATCGAGGCATTGGAGGCGTTGACCACCTTTTCCGACAGGTCGTGCACCAGCCGCGTGGCCGACGAAACTTCGCTGATCGAGGTGTGAATGCGTTCTACAAAGTGGTTGAACGAGGTGGCCAGCTCGCCGAACTCGTCCTTGCGCTGCACGTCAAGGCGGCGGGTCAGGTCGCCTTCACCTTCGGCGATGTCGCGCATGGCGCGGCCCATGGTGGTCAGCGGGCGCATCAGCACCGGGATCAGCAAGCCCAGCAGCCCGGCGATGGCCGCCACGGCAATGACCATGGCGATGATCGCCGAGGTGCGGAACTGGCCCAATGCGGCATAGGCCTTGTCCTTGTCGATCGACAGGCCGATATACCACTGGGCAGACGGCAAGCCCGCCACCGGGGCAAAGGAGATCAACCGCTGCTGGCCATCGAGGGTGACATCCTGCATGCCGGGCTCCACGCGCAAGCCAGCGCCTGGGTAGATGTCCTTGAGGTTCTTCATCACCTGGTCTTTGTCGGGGCTGACGATCACCTGGCCGCTGCTGTCGGCGAGGAAGGCGTGGCCGATGCCGCCGAAGTCGACCGAATTGATGATCTGCACCAAGGTATCGAGGGTCAGGTCGCCGCCGACCACTCCGAGCATTTCGCCGTCACGCTTTACCGGCGTGGCGATGGTCACCATCAGGCCACCGACGGCGCCTTGGTAAGGGGCGGTAAGCACGGTCTGCCCGGCGCTTGCGGCGGCGCCATACCAGGGGCGCTGGCGTGGGTCGTAACCGGCCGGCATCTGGGCGTTGGGGCGCTGGGTGAACACACCATTGGCCTGGCCCAGGTAGGTGAACAGGAAATTTTGCGTGTAGGACGGCTGCTCGATCAGCCCGGCCAGGGTATCGCCGGCCCCTTGTTCAGCAATGTCCTGTGCCAGGTTCTCCAGCACCAGGATGCGCCCGCTCATCCAGTTCTGCACGCTGCTGGCAGTCAGCGCACCGGACTGCTGCACCGACGACTCGATGTTCTGGGCGATGGTGTTGCGTTGCAGGTAATCGTTGTAGAGCGTGAACAGGGCAAAAGCCAGTACCACCACGCCGCACGCGCTGAGGAGGATTTTGTGGCGAAATTTCAGGTTCATGTTTCGAGACCTTGAGCCATGGAGGGAAGGGCACTGCGCGCTTGTGGCGCGATGGGCCTGTCCACTCTGATATCGGCAAATCTCTTAAAAAATTGAAGCACTTACGTCATCAGGCTGAGGCGATTTCGACGGACGGTGCGCTAGCAGTTGGCTAGCTGTTCGATCAGCAGACGCGCCGCTTGGCGCAGCGGTTGCTGCCTGCGCCAGAAGGCGTGAATCGGCAACTGAAGTTCGTTGCGGGTATTGCCAAAACGCAGGCGCACCAGGCGCCCTGCCTCGATCAGCGGCGCCACCCTGGCCAATGGCAAATCGCCCCAGCCAAGGCCTGCTTCGACCATTTGCACGGCGAAGTCGAAGCTGTCGGTGGACCAGTGCGTGGCGCCGATCAGCGCGCGCGGGTCGGCCAGCGGCAGGTCGCGGCTGCGCACCAGGATCTGGCGCACGTTGATCAGGTCTTCCAGGTAGCGGATGCGCCCGTCGCGCAGTGCCGGGTGCGCCGGTGACAGGGTGGCAACCAGCGATTGCGTACCAATGTGCTGGAACCCCCGGCGGGCATCGACATGCAGGCCGGCGAAGGCCAGGCACAGGTCGGCACGGCCGCTGTCGAGCAACTGCAATGCGTCTTCCTGCGGGGCGCTGAGCAGCTGGATGTCCAGCAGCGGGTAGCGCTCGCCCAGGCTGGCGATGGCGGCAAACAGCGGGCGCTGATCGATATCCGGGACCACGGCGAGGGTCAGGCTGCTTTCCAGCCCTTGCGACAGCTCCAGTGCGTGCACTTGCAGAAGCCCCAGTTGCTCGGCGATCAGCCTGGCGTGTGGCTCTAGGGCCAAAGCCTGGGCGGTAGCGTGAACCTCGCGCGGGCCGCGCTCGAACAGGGGGTAGCCCAGTTCGGCTTCAAGGTTGCCGATGGCCATGCTGACAGCGGATGGTACCCGGCCAAGGGTGCGTGCCGCAGCGGAAAACGAACCCCGGTCGAGCACGGCGAGGAACAGCTGGATGTTGTCGCTGGAAAAGTTCATGTCGGCCTCCTATCAGTGAATCTGAAAGCTACCGACTTTGTCTGTCAATAAATTTGAAGCATCCTTTCGCCCTTCGCTTGATTCCACATGAGGTAAACCCGTGCAGGGACTGAAACGCAAACTGGTCTACGTGACTTTCTACGAGCTGATTGGCTTGTGTATGTCGACGCTGGGGCTGGCTTACTTGTCCGATACTCAGGCTTCGCATACTGGACCGCTGGCGGTGATGATCACCACCATCGCCATGCTCTGGAACCTGATTTACAACAGCTTGTTCGAGTACTGGGAGAGCCGCCAAGCCAAGCGCGGTCGCAGCGTGGCGCGGCGGGTGGTGCATGCTGTCGGTTTCCAGCTGACCCTGGTGGTGTACCTGATCCCGCTGATTGCCTGGTGGCTGGGCATGAGCCTGGTCGAGGCGTTTCTGGTGGACCTTGCCTTTATCATCCTGGTGCCTTGCTACACCTTTGCCTACAACTGGGCGTTTGACCGGATATTCGGGTTGCCGGCATCGGCCATGGCCACCGCCTGAGGGTGTCGGTACCGCTATGGCGGCAGGCGAATCAACAAGGGTTCCTGCCGCGCAGGTTGTTCCGGTTGCACTGCCTGGTCCACTGGCCGCGGCGCACTGGCCAGCAAACTGTCCTCGACCTGCCCTGACAGGTAGTACACCCCCGCCATGGCGCCGCTCTGGCGGTTCTCCATCAATTCTTGCCATTCCTGATTGAGCGCCACGTTGAGGATCACCCGCAATTGCTCGACCATCTCCGGGTGATCGCGATCATGAGTGATCATGCCGTAGCCTGCCGCCGCCACCGAGATCATTGCCCCGGCCACCTTGCCTACCGCACTGGCCACTGCGCTGGCAATGCCGCGAGGGGCCAGGGTGGCGCCAAGCTTCTCGCTGGCGCGGGTGGCCACCGACGACAGGCCTACGTCGGTCTGCCCGGGGCCCTTGGCCGCTTGCCGGTGCAGGTGGTCGCGCAGGGCGAGCCAGGCGGGTTGCTGATCGAGCGGCTTGGCTTTGAGCAATTGATAGAGGCTGGCGTTGCGCGCCGGCGGCGGCCCCAGGGCAATGGCCGGGACCCGGTTCAGGCGCTGGCTGAGCTGATCGGGTGGGGCGTTGTAGCGCTGGATGATGGCCGGCAGTTGCTGGCCAAAGAGTTGCAGGTACAACTCGCAGGCGCGGTCGCGGATGACTTCGGGGTTGATCTGCTCGGCCACCGGCTCGATCACCCGGTTCTGGTACTGTTCCTGCAGGTACAGGGCCAGGCGTTTTTCCGCAGGCTCGCGGCCCTCACCGCTGTTGAGCTTGTACCAGGCGACCTTGAGGGTCAGCCATTGCTGGGTCCAGTAACCGGTGAACCAGGGAATGAAGTCGCTTTCGGTACGTTGCTGTACCTGTTCTTTCCATACCCGCATCGAGCGCCGCGCATAGTCGTTGGCCGAGCCTGCGGCGCCTACCGATGCATCGATCAGTTCCTGGTCGATGCGTTGCCAGGCGGCGGGGGTCAGCACGGCGGGCGGTGGCGGGGCAGGCGGGCGCTTGCCGGCGCAGCCGCCGAGGGCCAGCAGAAGGCAGAGCAGCACGAGGATGCGTGGGTTCACACGACCGCCTCCCGGGTTTCGAGGCTGGGTGGTTAACCGAGTATAGGGCCGGTGATCGGCTGCGCATGCGCCCTGTCAGGCGAGGTCGAGTTTTTCTTCCAGGCGGTCTAGGTGCTCATCCATCAGTGCAAGCGCGGCTGCCGCGTCACCAGCCTCCACGGCATCGATGATCGCCGCGTGCTCTTGCCAGGCACAGTGGTCGCAGCAGGGCGATTCATAGCGGGCGATGATCAGTGAGGTCATCGGCACCAGACCGTTGAGAAAACGTGCCAGCGGTGCATTGGCGGCCACCTGGGCAAGCTTGAGGTGGAATTCGCCGCCCAGGCGGATTGCCGCGCAACGTTCGCCCCGCTCGTGGTGCTGGCGCTCGCGCTCCACCAGCGAACGCAGTTGGCGGATCTGCGCCGGCCGCGCGCGTTGCGCTGCCAGGCTGATCAGGGTGGTTTCGGCCAGGCGCCGGGCGCTCAGCACCTGGCGCGCCTGTTGTGGATCAGGGGCGGCCAGGTGCGCGGTGTGGCTGGGGCGCTGTACCACCACTTGCTGGTCCGAGAGGCGCCCGAGTACCCGGCGGATCACCGTGCGGCTGACGCCGAAGGCGTTGCCCAGTGCCTGCTCGGGCAGCAGGCTGCCGGGTGGCAAGCGCTGCTCGAGAATCGCGTCGAACAGGCGGGGGTAGATCTGCTCGGCCGACAGGCGGGTTTCGCCGGCCCCGAGCAGGGCAGGCAGGTGGGGGGCGGCGTGGGCGCAGGCGGTCATGGTCGCTCTCCTGGGGTCATTGGCGCGGATGGTCATCCGGGATGTTCAGTTCGATGCCCATCCGCTGCCCTTCGGCAAGGATGTGCTGGCGCATCTGGGCGCTGGCCTGGGCGCTGTTGCGGTCGCGAATGGCGCGTACCACGGCTTCGTTTTCCTTGAGCCGAGCAGCAAGGTGTTCGGGTGAGTTGCGCAGCATGTTGGCGCTTTGCTTGAGGGCATTGCCGGTCTGCTGTACCACGCTCTGGAAAATCGGGTTGGTGGTCAGCGCGAACAGCGCCTCGTGGAAGGCGATGTAGGCCTTGGCCCCGGCATCGCTGTCATCGGCATCCAGCGCTTCGCGCATGTCCATCAGGGTCAGGCGTAGCTGGCCGATGTCCTGGCTGTTGGCCGATTGCGCCACCAGGCCGACGATGAACGGTTCGAGGGTGTAGCGCAGCTCCAGGACATCGGCCAGGCTCGCCGCAGCGCTGCTGTCGACGCCTGGCTCCAGCACGGCCGTTTCGGCATCCAGCACCAGTACGCCCTTGCCCGGCATGGAGCGCACCAGGCCGAGGGTCTCCAGCACGGTCACGGCTTCGCGCAGGCTGGGGCGGCTGATGCCCAATTGTTCGGCCAGCTCGCGCTGGCCAGGCAGCATGTCGCCGGAGCGCCACTGGCCGCGGGCCAGGGCCTGGCGCAGTTTTTCCACCACTGAGTTGACGACGGTCGATGAGCTGATCACGGTTTTCTCCTGAAAGGGCCGGCGTCAGCGCCGGCCACGTGGGCTCAGAATTCCTGTTGATGGGCGTTGGGCTGCTTGCGCGGTGCATGGGCAAAGCCGGGTTTGCCATCGAGCACGTTCTGCGCACGCTCCAGATCGATGTCTTTTTCCCAGCGGGCAATGGCCACGGTAGCCACGCAGTTGCCGATCAGGTTGGTCAGCGCCCGGCCGATGCCCATGAACCAGTCCACTGCCAGCACCAGCACCAGGCCTACCACCGGGATCGCCGGCACGGCGGTGAGGGTGGCGGCGAGGATCACCAGTGCCGAGCCTGGGATGCCGTGAGCGCCTTTGGACGTCACCAGTGACACCAGCAGGATGGTCAGCAGGTCGGTCATCGCCAGCGGCGTACCGGTGGCGTTGGCGATGAACACGATGGCCAGGGTCAGGTAGATGGAGAAGCCGTCAAGGTTGAACGAGTAGCCGGTCGGGATCACCAGGCCAACGGTGGAGCTGCCAATGCCCAGGTGCTCGAGCTTGCGCATGATCTGCGGCAATACGGCATCGGAGGAAGCGGTGCCCAGGACGATGGTCAACTCTTCGCGCAGGTACTTGATGAAAGGCAGCAACTTGAGCCCCGACACGCGCATCACGGTGCCCAGGATGATCAGCACGAAGCCCGCACAGGTCAGGTAGAACAACGCTACCAGGCCACCCAGGTGCTGCAGCGACTCCAGGCCATATTTGCTGGTGGTGAAGGCGATGGCGCCGAAGACGCCGATCGGCGCCAGGCGCACGATCATGCCCATGATGCGGAAAATCACGTGGCTGAGTTCGTTGATCAACCGCGAAATACCGGCGGCCGAGTCACCCACCAGGTTCAGCGCGCTGCCGAACAGCACCGAGAACAGCAAGACTTGAAGGATGTTGTTGTCGGCGAAGGCGCCCACCACGGAGGTGGGGATCAGGTCCATGAAGAACGCGGTGGCGCCATGGATATGCTGGCCGCGCTCGGCCAGGCCGCTGGCGTCGGCAGCAGAAAGCTGATCCAGGTGGATGTTGGCGCCGCTGCCGATGCCGCTGGTAAAGGCGAACACCAGGCCGATCACCAGGGCGATGGTGGTCAACACTTCAAAGTAGATCACCGATTTCAGGCCGATGCGCCCGACTTTCTTCAGGTCGCCGGCACCGGAAATGCCGCTGACCACCACGCAGAAGACGATCAGGCCGATAAGCATCTTGATCAGCTTGATGAAGCCGTCGCCGAGGGGTTTGAGCTGCAGGGAAAGGTCGGGAAAACTGAGGCCGCAGGCGATGCCGAGGGCAAGGCCGAGCACAACTTGCAGGAAGATCGAACGCGAGCACCATTTGAGCATGGGAGTGATCTCTGATCGGTGTCCTTGCTTCGGTGCCGCACGGGGCGAAAGAGCGCAGGACTTATTTATTTTTGTGGTCTTACCGGTTTGTTCAGCGCGAAGTCATAAAAGCGCGAAAAATCCGAATATGCAAGGTTTTTTGGCCTTACCGGTCTGACCAGTTGTGGGGCATTTCGGCTTGCCAGGCTCTAGTTCGGTGCGTGCTGCAGATTGAGGTGATGCGCCGTTGGCCGGCATTTGCCAATACCTGCAGGGTGTTAGCAATCGGCCTGCCAACTTCTGCCCGATCAGGGCGGCGGGGCGATGCTTTTGACCGAAGCCAGTTCAGGGTGGGCCACCAGCTTGTCGATGTGCAGGGCGTCGTCGTTCATCCAGCTTTCGCTCAGCACCCGATAGTGCTCCATGTCACGACAGCGCACGCGCAAGCTGTAGTCGAAATGGCCACTGATCAGTTGGCATTCATGAACGTCAGGGCAGGCCAGCATGGTTGCCTCGAACGCCTTTTGTGCGGACCGCCCGCGCAGGTTGGAAAGGGCTACGAGTACCAGCAGTGACAGCCCTGGTGCGAGCTTCTGCGGGTCGATGATTGCGCCATAACCGCGGATCACGCCGCGCCGTTCCAGCTTGCGTACGCGTTCCAGGCAGGGGCGCGGAGTAAGATGCACCAGGGTCGAGAGCTTTTCGAAGGTGATGCGGCCATCGACGCGCAGTATGTCGATGATGGCTTGGTCGATGCGGTCCAGCGGGGCAGAGGTGGCGTCCTTGGTGTCCATGCGAGGTGCTTCTTTTTTGACGGCGGGGCATGGACAGGTTAGGCGGTTATCGGGTGATCGTCCTCACGCGCCGGCGATTGGGCTGCGTAGCAGCCCAAGGTCCGTCAGGCGCAGGCGCTGTCGGCCCGGTGCACTGAACGAACCGCCACCACCCGAGGCTGCAGCAGTGCATACAAGTCCTTGGGGTTTTCCAGCACCGGCACCAGCCCGATATCCTGGCCGATCCCTAACGTGAGCGCTGTATCGAGCACGTAGCGCAGTGCCGAATAATCTTCCAGCGCAAAACCTACCGAATCGAACAGGGTCACCTGGTCGGCGTTTTCACGGCCCTGAACAAGGCCTGCGACCACCTGCCAGAATGGGAAGACCGGCGAATCGGCCGGCATTTGCTGGATTTCGCCTTCGACCCGGCTTTGCGGCTCGTACTCAACGATCACCCGGGCCCGCTCGACGATGTCGCGGTGCAGCTCGGTCTTGCCCGGGCAGTCGCCGCCCACGGCGTTCAGGTGCACGCCCGGTTCGATCATGTCCGGCGTGAGGATGGTCGCGTACGTCTTGTCCGCCGTGACCGTGGTGACGATATCGGCACCGCGCACGGCATCGGCGACGCTGTGGGCGACGATCACCTTGAGCCCTGGGCGGCCCGTCAGGTTGGCCACCAGCTTCGCCGTGGCTGCAGGGTCGATGTCGAACAGGCGGATCTCGTCGATGCCCAGCAGGGTCTTGAAGGCGATGGCCTGGAATTCGCTTTGCGAGCCGTTGCCGATCAGCGCCATGCTGCGGCTGTCTTCACGCGCCAGGTAGCGGGCGGCGAGTGCCGAGGTGGCGGCGGTACGCATCGCTGTGGTCAGGGTCATCTCGCTGAGCAGCAGCGGCGCGCCGGAGCCGACGTCGCTCAAGGCGCCGAAGGCCATCACCGTGGGCAGGCCGAGGCGGGTGTTCTTCGGGTGGCCGTTGACATACTTGAAGGCATACCGGCTGGAGTCGGAAACCGGCATTAGTTCGATCACGCCGTCCGCCGAATGATTGGCCAGGCGCGGGCACTTCTGGAAATCGTGCCAGCGCAGGTAGTCCTGACGAATGTACTCGGCCATCTCCACCAGGCAGCTGGCCAAGCCTTTGCGGTTGACCAGGCGGGCGAGGTCTTGCACATCGATGAAGCG
Source organism: Pseudomonas sp. M2 (assembly GCF_015751845.1). Taxonomy (NCBI): domain Bacteria; kingdom Pseudomonadati; phylum Pseudomonadota; class Gammaproteobacteria; order Pseudomonadales; family Pseudomonadaceae; genus Pseudomonas; species Pseudomonas sp. M2. Next base: position 583,560 of record NZ_JADOUD010000001.1, on the reverse strand, counting down.
GGTCATGGCATCTCCCTGCAACTTGCGGGTTGGGCTGTAGGGATATTGTCGGGCGATCAGGGCGGGAATGCCGGCCGAAAAAGGCGGTGCGGGCAGCGGGTCCGGCTGACTTCAGGGCCCGGGCAGCCGAATCGGCTGTCGGCCCCCGGTCATTGCTCGCGAAGGCGTTTATACAGTGTCGTTCGGCTGATCCCCAGGCTCCGGGCCACGGCCGAGAGGTTGCCATTGGCCCGTTTCAGCAGGCTTTGCAGGTCCGCCTCATCGTCACTGCAGTCGCTCACCACCGGGCGCCCTTGTGTTTCAGCCAGAAAGACCCCAGGCAGATGTTCGACGCCGACCGGCCCATCGCCTGCCAGCGCCAGCGCCACCTGCATCACACTCACCAGCTCGCGCACATTGCCCGGCCAGGGGTGGCGGTCAAGCAGCTCGAGGATAGGCTGCCCCAAGCGCTGGGGTTGGTGAGGGTCGCGATAACGTGCGTGGATGCGCTCGATCAATGCTCGCCGGTCAGTGCGCTCGCGCAGCGCCGGCAACACGACCGCCATTGCCGCGATGCGGTAGTAGAGGTCTTGGCGAAAGCGCCCCGCACGCACCTCTTCGGTCAGGTCCCGATTGCTTGCCGAGACCACGCGGATATCCACCGCTACCGGTTCGCCGCTGCCCAGAGGCTGAATGCTGCGCGATTGCAGCACGCGCAGCAGGCGGGCCTGGGTCGGCAGCGGCATGTCGCCGATTTCGTCGAGGAACAGGATGCCCTGGTCGGCCTTGCGGATCAGCCCGGGGTTGCCCTTGTGATGAGCGCCGGTGAAGGCGCCTTTGTCATAACCGAACAACTCCGATTCCACCAGCTCTGCCGGGATCGCCGCACAGTTGACCGCGATCAACGGCTGGCGGGCACGGCTGCTGGCGCGGTGCAGGGCCTGGACGAAGACTTCCTTGCCGACGCCGGTTTCACCCTGGACCAGCAGCGGGATGTCTTTTTCCAGCATCAGGCTGGCCTGGGCCAGGGCCTTTTCCATGCGTGGGTCGCCACTGCCAAGCGCTGAGCGCGGGTGGCTTTGCCGGGGGGCTTGCCACTGGCAGTGGAAGCGGTTGCGCCCGGCTGCCTGCAAAGCGAAGGGTTGCTGCTGGGGGTGGGCAAGCAACTGGCACAAGGGGATCTGGAACAGTTGCTCGACGTTTTGTTGCAGCGGGTTGCCGCCCAGCAGGCTGTCGGCTCGATGATTGGCGGCGAGTACCTGGCCACGCTCATCGAATACCAGCAGCCCGGCCCAGGGGCTGTCGAGGTTGTCGCAAGCGCTGTTGAACAGCAATTGGGCGTGCTGTTCGGCATGCTGCGCAAGGATCAGGCGATTCTCCAGGCTCTGGCCCATCATGCGCACCAGGCCGAGGGTCTGGGTGGCCGGCAGGTAGCCGTCGCTGGCCACATCGAGCACCCCGACCAGTTGCCGCAGGGCATCGTACAGCGGGGCTGCGGCGCTGGACATGTAGCGGTTCTGGCGCAGGAAGTGTTCGTCCTGGCCAACATGGACGGGCTCGGCGCAGACCAGCGCGGTACCCAGCGCATTGGTGCCCACGCCCCGTTCGTGCCAGTGGGCGCCGGCGCTGAAACCGTGCTGGTGCTGGGGGCAGACGAAGCGTCGCGAACCCCAGGTCTCGAGCAGGCAGCCGTTGGCGTCGGCGAGCATCACCAGGTAGCTGGCATTGCCCAGCAGGTGCGCGTACTGCGGCAGCACGCCATCGCGGGTGTGTTGCAACAGTGCCTGGCGCCGCTCCAGCAGGGCGCTGAGTTCGGCCTTGGTCAGGCAATCGAAGTCGGGGGCGCTCTGTGGCTGCAGGCCGTGATCGCGGCAGCGCGCCCAGGAGGCCTGGATCAGTTGGGCATGGGTCGAAGTGGCGGTGGCCATGGGCCTGTCCTGTGTGATTGTTGTTATCAGCCGACCGCTGTTGAGTGTCGTCCACCGTTGTTCATTGTCAAACCCGCCACTGTTCAGGTGTTCAGCGAAAGTGTTCAGTTGTGAATCGCTGCTGGCTTGTCGGCACCGTCAAAGCCGCAGGCCAGAGGGCCAGAGTGGAACTGGCACGGAACTGGCTGTCTGTGCCGGACAACCACAATAACAAGGTCCTGCCATGTCTCTGGTGCTGGAACAGGTCAGCCGCAGCGTCGATAACCAGCCCTGGATCATCGACGCGTCCCTGCAGTTCGAGCCTGGCTCGTTCAACGTGCTGCTTGGCCGGACCCTGGCCGGCAAAACCAGCCTCATGCGCCTGATGGCCGGGCTCGACCGCCCCGACCGTGGCCGCGTGCTGATGGCGGGTGAAGATGTCACTGGCGTGCCGGTGCGCCGGCGCAATGTGTCGATGGTGTATCAGCAGTTCATCAATTACCCGACCCTGAGCGTGTACGAGAACATCGCCTCACCCCTGCGCCAGGCGCGCCTGGCCGAGCCGGACATCCGTCGGCGCGTGCAGGAAACTGCCGAAATGCTGCGTATCGAACCCTACCTGCAACGCTTGCCGTTGGAGCTGTCTGGCGGCCAACAGCAGCGCACGGCGATGGCCAGGGCGCTGGTCAAGGATGCCGGGTTGATCCTGTTCGATGAGCCGCTGGTCAACCTCGACTACAAGCTGCGCGAAGGGCTGCGCCAGGAGCTGCGCGAGTTGTTCGCCGCGCGCAACTGCATTGCCGTGTATGCCACCACCGAGCCCAACGAAGCGCTGGCACTGGGCGGCACCACCACCCTGGTGCACGAGGGGCGAATCGTCCAGAGCGGGCCGACGGCCGAGGTCTACCAGCGGCCCGGCAGCGTGCTGGCCGCCGAGTTGTTCAGCGAGCCGCCGATCAACCTGATACCGGGGCGTATCAATGGCAATGAGGTGAGCCTGGCCCAGGCCGTGCACTTCGCCCGCAATGTCGACCTGCACCGCCTGGGCGACGGCGTTTACCGCTTTGGCGTGCGCCCCAGCCACCTCACCCTGGTGCCGGCGCACGATGACGACCTGGAACTGGCGGTGCGGGTGGAACTGGCCGAGATCAGCGGTTCCGAGACATTTCTGCACGTGCGTAACGAGCACTGGCCGATGGTCCTGCACCTGCCGGGGGTGCACGAGTATCAGGTGGATACGCCGATCCGTGTCTTCATACCCACCCACAAGCTGTTCGTCTTCGACAGCGCCGGGGCACTGGTACAGGCACCGGGCCTGCGCCAGGCAAGGAGCGCCTGATGGCCGAAATCCGCCTGCGCCAACTGGCGCACAGCTATAGCCGACAACCCGCCACCGAGGGCGACTACGCACTGCATCAACTGGAGCACGTGTGGGAGCAGGGCGGCGCTTATGCGTTGCTCGGGCCTTCCGGGTGTGGCAAGTCGACCTTGCTGAACATCATCTCGGGGCTGCTCACGCCCTCCCATGGCCAGGTGCTGTTCGACGGCAAGCCGGTCAATGACCTTTCGCCGCAGCAGCGCAACATTGCCCAGGTGTTTCAGTTCCCGGTGGTGTACGACACCATGACGGTGTTCGACAACCTGGCGTTCCCTTTGCGCAACCAGGGCCTGGACGAAGCCAGGGTGCGCACGCGGGTCGAGGAAATCGCCGAAGTGCTCGACCTGGGCGCAGTGCTGAAGAAAAAGGCGCGCAACCTCAGCGCCGACGAAAAGCAGAAAGTGTCCATGGGCCGTGGCCTGGTGCGCGATGACGTCTCGGCCATCCTTTTCGACGAGCCGTTGACGGTGATCGACCCGCACCTGAAATGGAAGTTGCGGCGCAAGCTCAAGCAGATCCATGAGCAGTTCAACATCACCATGATCTACGTGACCCACGATCAACTGGAGGCTTCGACCTTCGCCGACAAGATCGCGGTGATGCATGGCGGGCGCATCGTCCAGTTCGGCACCCCGCGTGAGCTGTTCGAGCGGCCACGGCATACCTTTGTCGGCTACTTCATCGGCAGCCCGGGGATGAACCTGATCGACGTGCGCGCCGACGCGGCGGGGGTCGCGTTCGGCGATGTGCACCTGATACTGCCCGACGGCCTGCGCGAACGCTTGGCGGGCACGCGCGGCGGGCGCCTGCAAGTGGGCATTCGCCCGGAGTTCGTGCAACTGTGGGACAGCCCATTCGAGGGCGCCTTGCCTGCGCGAGTGCTGGACGTCGAGGACCTGGGCACCTATCGCATCGTCACTCTGGTGCTTGGCGGCGTGGCGCTCAAGGCGCGCCTGGCAGAAGATCGCCCGGTGCCGGTGGCACATGCCTGGGTCAGCCTGCCGACGCAGTGGCTGCTGCTGTACGTCGACGATCTGCTGCTGGAGGCCGTGCCATGAACAAGGTGCCGAACAACAAGGCCTGGTGGCTGGTGCTGCCGGTGTTCCTGCTGGTGGCGTTCAGTGCCGTGATGCCGATGATGACGGTGGTCAACTATTCGGTGCAGGACATTTTCGACCAGTCCAGCCGCTACTTCGTCGGCGCCGACTGGTACCGCCAGGTGTTGCGCGACCCGGCATTGCACGATGCCTTGCTGCGCCAATTCATCTATTCCGCCTGCGTGCTGCTGATCGAAATTCCGCTGGGCATCGGCATCGCCCTGACCATGCCGACCAAGGGGCGCCTGGCTTCGGTATGCCTGATCGTCATGGCCATCCCGCTGCTGATCCCGTGGAATGTGGTCGGCACCATCTGGCAGATCTTTGGCCGCGCCGATATCGGCCTGCTCGGTGCCACGCTGGCCAAGCTTGGCGTCAGCTACAACTATGCCGGCGACCCGTTCGACGCCTGGCTCACCGTGCTGGTGATGGACGTCTGGCACTGGACATCACTGGTGGCGCTGCTGTGCTACTCGGGCCTGCGCGCCATCCCCGACGTGTACTACCAGGCCGCTCGCATCGACCGGGCATCGGGCTGGGCGGTGTTCCGGCATATCCAGTTGCCCAAGCTCAAGAACGTGCTGCTGATCGCGGTGATGCTGCGCTTCATGGACAGCTTCATGATCTACACCGAGCCGTTCGTGCTCACCGGAGGCGGGCCGGGTAACGCCACTACCTTCCTCAGTCAGACGTTGACCCGCATGGCGGTCGGGCAGTTCGACCTGGGCCCGGCGGCGGCGTTCTCGCTGGTGTATTTCCTGATCATTCTGCTGGTGTCGTGGCTGTTCTATACCGCCATGACCCACGCCGACAAGGACTAGGCCATGAGTACACGCAAGACGCTGGCCCTGCTGCTGTACTTCTTCTTCCTGCTGGTGCCGATCTACTGGCTGCTGAACATGTCGTTCAAGAGCAACACCGAGATACTCGGTGGCCTCACCCTGTGGCCGCAGGCGTTCACCCTCGACAACTACCGGGTGATCTTCACCGATGCCAGCTGGTACAGCGGCTACATCAACTCGCTGTACTACGTGTGCCTGAACACGCTGATTTCGCTGCTGGTGGCGCTGCCGGCGGCCTATGCCTTCTCGCGCTACCGCTTCCTCGGTGACCGCCACCTGTTCTTCTGGTTGCTGACCAACCGTATGGCCCCACCTGCGGTGTTTCTGCTGCCGTTCTTTCAGCTCTATTCGTCCATCGGCCTGTTCGATACGCACATTGCCGTTGCCCTGGCCCACTGCCTGTTCAACGTGCCGCTGGCAGTGTGGATTCTCGAGGGCTTCATGTCGGGCGTGCCGAAGGAGATTGATGAAACCGCCTACATCGATGGTTACAGCTTCCCGCGTTTCTTCGTGAAAATTTTCATTCCGCTGATCGGCTCCGGCATCGGCGTGACGGCGTTTTTCTGCTTCATGTTTTCCTGGGTCGAACTGTTGCTGGCGCGCACCCTGACTTCGGTGAACGCCAAGCCGATTGCCGCCGTGATGACCCGCACGGTGTCTGCTTCGGGCATCGACTGGGGCGTGCTGGCGGCGGCAGGGGTGTTGACCATCCTGCCAGGCATGCTGGTGATCTGGTTCGTTCGCAACCATGTGGCCAAGGGTTTTGCCCTGGGCCGGGTGTGAGGAGGGCAACGCATGGAGTGGATGGCCTGGACCTTGCCCACGGCGCTGTTCTTCGCCGTCGTCGGCGTACTGCTGCTGTGCATGACCCTGTGCGAACTGCGCCGCCCCTGTGTGGAGCGGCGCGGCTTTCTGCCGATCGTCACCAGCCGTGGCGACCGGTTGTTCATCGGCCTGTTGGTCAGCGCCTACCTGCACTTGCTGGTAGTCGGGGTCAGCGACTGGCCTTTATGGGTGGCCTCGCTGCTGTCGCTGGGCTGGCTCGTGGTGGTGCTGCGCTGGGGCTGAGCGACGGCTCCGGGGAATAACTCAAACGGGAGAGCACAATGTTCCATAACAAACACAACCGGCGACATTTGACCCTGGCCGCGATGCTGGTACTGGCGGGCGTACACGGTGCGGCGTGGGCCGACCAGTACGAGGATGCGGCGTCGAAATGGATCACCAGCGAGTTCAAACCGTCGACCCTGACGCCGGAGCAGCAGTTGGCCGAACTCAAGTGGTTCATCAAGGCCGCCGAGCCGTTTCGCGGGATGAAGATCAATGTGGTGTCGGAAACCATCACCACCCATGAGTACGAGTCCAAGGTGCTGGCCAAGGCCTTCAGCGAGATCACCGGGATCCAGCTGACCCACGACCTGCTGCAGGAAGGCGACGTGGTGGAGAAGCTGCAGACGCAGATGCAGTCGGACAAGAACATCTACGACGGCTGGGTCAACGACTCCGACCTGATCGGTACGCACTTTCGCTACGGCAAGGTGGAGTCGATCACTGATCTGATGGCCAACGAAGGCAAGGACTACACCTCGCCGACCCTGGACCTGAAGGACTTCATTGGCATTTCGTTCACCACCGCGCCGGATGGCAAGGTTTATCAGTTGCCCGACCAGCAGTTCGCCAACCTGTACTGGTTCCGCGCCGACTGGTTCGAGCGGCCCGAGCTCAAGGCCAGGTTCAAGGAAAAGTACGGTTACGAGCTGGGCGTGCCGGTGAACTGGTCCGCCTATGAGGACATCGCCAAATTCTTCACCGAAGACGTCAAGGAAATCGATGGCAAGCGCGTCTATGGCCACATGGACTATGGCAAGAAGGACCCTTCGCTGGGGTGGCGCTTCACCGATGCCTGGTTCTCCATGGCCGGTGGTGGCGACAAAGGGCTGCCCAATGGCTTGCCAGTGGACGAGTGGGGCATCCGCGTGGAGGATTGCCACCCGGTAGGGTCCAGCGTGACCCGTGGCGGCGACACCAATGGCCCGGCGGCCGTCTATGCCACGCAGAAGTACGTCGACTGGATGCGCGCCTATGCGCCCAAGGAAGCGCAAGGCATGACCTTCTCCGAGGCCGGCCCGGTGCCTGCGCAAGGCAACATCGCCCAGCAGATCTTCTGGTACACCGCCTTTACCGCCGACATGACCAAGCCGGGGCTGCCGGTGGTCAACGCTGACGGCACGCCGAAGTGGCGCATGGCGCCCTCGCCCAAGGGGCCATACTGGGAGGAGGGGATGAAGCTGGGCTATCAGGACACCGGCTCCTGGACCTTCTTCAAGTCCACCCCCGAGAAGCAGCGCCTGGCCGCTTGGCTATACGCCCAGTTCGTCACCTCCAAGACCGTGTCGTTGAAAAAGACCATCGTTGGCCTGACGCCGATCCGCGAGTCGGACATCAACTCCCAGGCCATGACCGACCTGGCGCCCAAGCTTGGCGGGCTGGTGGAGTTCTATCGTAGCCCGGCACGGGTGCAATGGACCCCGACCGGGACCAACGTGCCGGACTATCCTCGCCTGGCACAACTGTGGTGGAGCCATATCGCCGAAGTGGCCAGTGGCGAGAAAACGCCGCAAGAAGCGCTGGATGGCTTGGCCCGGGATCAGGACCGCATGATGGAGCGGTTGCAGCGCTCCAATGCCCAGGCCACCTGCGCGCCTAAGCTGAACCCTGAAAAAGACGCACAGTACTGGTTCGACCAGCCGGGGGCGCCAAAACCGAAACTGGCCAACGAGAAGCCCAAGGGCGAGACGGTCAGCTATGACGAGCTGCTGAAATCGTGGGAGGCGGCGCGCAAGTGACCGGCTAGGGACCCAAATGGGTTCATCGTCGGCAAGCTGCTGAATCCAAGGCAAAAAAACGGCACCTGCCAGAGGTGCCGTTTTCATTTCACGCAAGCTTACTTATGCAGCTCTTCTGCCGCATACAGCGTGTTTTCCAGCAGGCAGGCCCGGGTCATCGGCCCTACGCCGCCCGGCACCGGCGTGATCCAGCCCGCGCGGGGCAGGGCGGTCTCGTAGACCACATCGCCGACCAGCTTGCCGTCTTCCTGGCGGTTGATGCCCACGTCGATGACGATGGCGCCTTCCTTGACCCACTCACCCTTGACCAGCCCCGGCTTGCCGGCAGCCACGACCACCAGGTCGGCACGGCCGACATGACCGGCCAGGTCCTTGGTGAAGCGGTGGCAGACAGTCACGGTGCAGCCGGCCAGCAGCAGCTCCATGGCCATCGGGCGGCCAACGATGTTGGAAGCGCCGACGATCACGGCGTCCATGCCGTACAGGTCCTGACCGGTGCTTTCGAGCAGGGTCATGATGCCTTTAGGGGTGCACGGGCGCAGCAGCGGAATACGCTGGGCCAGGCGACCGATGTTATACGGGTGGAAGCCATCGACGTCCTTGTCCGGACGGATGCGCTCGAGCAGCAGCGATGCATCCAGGTGTGCAGGCAGCGGCAGTTGCAGCAGGATGCCGTCCACTGCCGGGTCGTCGTTGAGGCGGTCGATCAGCTCGGTCAGGGCTTGCTGCGTGGTTTCGCTGGGCAGATCGAAGGCCTGCGAAATGAAACCGACCTCTTCGCAGTCCTTGCGCTTGTGCGAGACATAGACTTGGGAGGCGGGGTCGGTGCCGACCAGGATCACCGCCAGGCCCGGCGTGCGCAGGCCTTGCTGGCGACGCTCCTCGACACGTTGAGCGATCTGCTTGCGCAGGTTGGCGGCGATCGCCTTGCCATCGATTAGGTGTGCAGTCATAGACGCGTGATTAACCATCGAGAAAGGAACAATAAAGAGGGCGCATTCTCGCACGACACGGCCCGAGGGCAAAGGCGGGTGGTCGGGCAAATGCCCTAACCCCTTAAATAATTTAAATTTTTTATAGAAAGGTGTTGACGCTTATACGGGTCGCCTATAAGATTCGCCGCACTTGTCGGGCACAGCCTAGCACTGGTTGGCGAAGTCGGGCAGAATGAGTGGTTTTAGTATTACTCGTTCGGTTAGGCTTTACGCTTATGCGCCCGTAGCTCAGCTGGATAGAGCATCCGCCTTCTAAGCGGATGGTCGCAGGTTCGAGTCCTGCCGGGTGCGCCATTAGGCAGCTTGGGCAAGCAAGTGAGGCAGTAAAGCGATATGGTGGGCGTAGCTCAGTTGGTAGAGCGCCGGATTGTGATTCCGGTTGTCGTGGGTTCGATTCCCATCGTCCACCCCATATTCTTCAGAGGCGCCTTGATTGTAGATCTGGCGCCTTTGTTTTAAGCGTTATGCGGACGTGGTGAAATTGGTAGACACACTGGATTTAGGTTCCAGCGGCGCAAGCTGTAAGAGTTCGAGTCTCTTCGTCCGCACCATGTTTATGTAAGGTTGTACCGTAACACCGCAATATGGTGGGCGTAGCTCAGTTGGTAGAGCGCCGGATTGTGATTCCGGTTGTCGTGGGTTCGATTCCCATCGTCCACCCCATATTTTCGAAGGCGCCTTGATTGTATGATCAGGCGCCTTTGTTGTTTCTGCGTTATGCGTACGAGCGTGTAACTATGCAGCCTCGCCGGCAAGCCGGCTCCTGCAGGGGCGCGCAGTTCTTGAGGCCTGCGCAATACCTCTGACAGCCCTTGCAATCCTCTGGCGACACCCCAATAAAAGCTGATAGATTTCAGTCGGTTGAAATACCGGCTGGATTAGGCCAGCAAAGGATTAATCCAATGATTGCAAAAGAAGCCCGTCAGGCGCTGGCGCTTCAGCGCTTCGCCGAGGCCAATCCGCAACTGCTCGAGGAAATCCGTGGGCTGGATGCGCGCGAACAGGCCCAGCAGATCGAATGGGCGTTCGAGGATGCCGCCGACCAGCAGGGCATCCAGCCTTGGGAGCTGGCGCTGCAGTTGATCGCCGAAAGCCCCGAGCAACTTCAGGCCATGCGCCTGGAGACCCATCGCGAAGTGGCCCAAGCGCTGGGTATGGCTTGGGAAGAGTACTGCCAGTTCAATGAAATCGACCCTGAATAAGGGCGTTTTTGCGGGCTGTAGTTGTTTGACAAAGTATTACGGTTGCGTGCCGCCGACGGCGTTGCGCACCCTGCATATATATAGAGGCCCGGCGATACGCCGTGCGGGCCTTGCAAGCTAATCGACCGGCGTGGTTTCCCGTCGTCCCGGGTGGGGTGACTTCTGGTGCGTGACTCACTAGAATGCTTGCCCTTGATTCTGGAGTCGGGCTAACGCCGGCTAACGTCTGTGCAACGAGGAATATCCATGCAAGTTTCTGTTGAAAACACTTCCGCTCTCGAGCGCCGCATGACCATCGCCGTTCCGGCCGAGCGCGTCGAGAACGAAGTCAACAAGCGTCTGCAGCAGACTGCCAAGCGCGCCAAGGTCGCGGGCTTCCGCCCAGGCAAAGTGCCGATGAGCGTGATCCGCCAGCGTTTCGAAGCCGATGCCCGTCAAGAGGCTTTCGGTGACCTGGTCCAGGCTTCCTTCTACGAAGCCATCGTCGAGCAGAAGCTGAACCCGGCTGGCGCGCCTGCTGTAGAGCCGAAGTCCTTCGAAAAGGGCAAGGACCTGGAGTTCGTCGCCATCTTCGAAGTGTTCCCAGAGTTCGCCGTTGCCGGCCTGGAGTCGATCAGCGTCGAGCGCCTGAGCGCCGAAGTGGCTGATGCCGACCTGGACAACATGCTGGAAGTGCTGCGCAAGCAGAACGTGCGCTTCGAGGCCGTCGAGCGCGCTGCCGAGAAAGACGACCAGGTCAACATCGACTTCGTCGGCAAGATCGACGGTGAAGCCTTCGCCGGTGGTTCGGCCAAGGGTACCCAGCTGGTACTGGGCTCCGGCCGCATGATCCCAGGCTTCGAAGACGGCCTGGTTGGCGCCAAGGCTGGCGAAGAGCGCGTTGTCAACGTGACCTTCCCTGAGGATTACCAGAACCTGGACCTGGCTGGCAAAGCTGCCGAGTTCACCATCACCGTCAACAGCGTTTCGGCACCTCAGCTGCCAGAACTGAACGAAGAGTTCTTCGCCCAGTTCGGCATCAAGGAATCGACCCTGGAAGGCTTCCGCGCCGAAGTTCGCAAGAACATGGAGCGTGAACTGCGTCAGGCGATCAAGACCAAGGTGAAGAACCAGGTCATGGACGGTCTGCTGGCCGCCAACCCGATCGAAGTGCCGAAGGCTCTGCTGGAAAATGAAGTCAACCGCCTGCGCGTCCAGGCTGTTCAGCAGTTCGGTGGCAACATCAAGCCTGAGCAGCTGCCGGCCGAGCTGTTCGAAGAGCAAGCCAAGCGCCGTGTGGTGCTGGGCCTGATCGTCGCCGAAGTGGTCAAGCAGTTCGAACTGAAGCCGGACGAAGGCAAGGTTCGTGAAATGATCGAAGAAATGGCTTCGGCTTACCAGGAGCCTGAGCAGGTCATCGCTTGGTACTACAAAAACGACCAGCAGATGAACGAGGTACGTTCGGTTGTACTGGAAGAACAAGTTGTAGATACTGTTCTGCAGAAAGCGACTGTGACCGACAAATCGGTCTCGTACGAAGAAGCCGTAAAACCAGCGCAGGCTCCTGCCGAAGCTGAGTAAGGCGGCCCTCTCGTAGGAAACCCCCACAAGCCAGCCTTCGCGCTGGCTTGTGCGTATTCAAGCCATGACTATTTGGGAGTGAGCGCAGGACATGTCCCGCAATTCTTATATTCAGCAGAGCTCTGACATCCAGGCCGCAGGCGGCCTGGTCCCGATGGTTATCGAGCAGTCCGCCCGTGGCGAACGTGCCTATGACATCTACTCGCGCCTGTTGAAGGAGCGAGTGATCTTCCTGGTCGGCCCGGTAGAGGACTACATGGCCAACCTGGTAGTGGCGCAGATGCTGTTCCTTGAGGCGGAAAACCCGGACAAGGATATCCATCTTTACATCAACTCCCCAGGCGGCTCGGTAACGGCTGGCATGTCGATCTACGACACCATGCAATTCATCAAGCCGGACGTCTCGACCATCTGCATCGGCCAAGCCTGCAGCATGGGTGCCTTCCTGTTGGCCGCCGGTGCCAAGGGCAAGCGTCACTGCCTGCCTAACTCGCGGGTGATGATTCACCAGCCGCTCGGCGGCTTCCAGGGCCAGGCGACCGATATCGAGATCCATGCCCAGGAAATCCTCAACATCAAAGCGCGTCTGAACGAGCTGCTGGCCTACCACACCGGCCAGGATCTGGAGACCATCAAGCGCGACACCGAACGTGACAATTTCATGAGCGCCTCGCGCGCGGCCGAGTACGGCCTGATCGACTCGGTATACGACAAGCGGCAACTGGCCTCCTGAACCCAGGTGCCAGAGCAGGCAGGCGCCCAAAGCGCCTACCTGCGGACTTGAAAAAGCCCGCAATTGCCTTCATCTTGTGTTGCAAGCCTACCGGATTGGATCGATCGAATGACTGACACCCGTAACGGCGAGGACAGCGGCAAATTGCTTTATTGCTCCTTCTGCGGCAAAAGCCAGCACGAAGTGCGCAAACTGATTGCCGGGCCCTCGGTATTTATCTGCGACGAGTGCGTCGACCTGTGCAACGACATCATCCGAGAGGAGGTGCAGGAAGCCCAGGCCGAAAGCAGCGCGCACAAATTGCCTTCGCCGAAAGAAATCAGCGGCATCCTGGACCAGTATGTGATTGGTCAGGAGCGCGCCAAGAAGGTGCTTTCGGTAGCGGTGTACAACCACTACAAGCGCCTGAACCAGCGTGACAAGAAAGGTGACGAGGTTGAACTCGGCAAGAGCAACATCCTGCTCATCGGGCCTACAGGCTCGGGCAAGACCCTGCTCGCCGAAACCCTGGCTCGCCTGTTGAACGTGCCGTTCACCATTGCTGACGCCACCACCCTGACCGAAGCCGGTTACGTGGGTGAGGACGTCGAGAACATCATTCAGAAACTGCTGCAGAAGTGCGACTACGATGTGGAAAAAGCCCAGATGGGCATTGTTTACATCGACGAGATCGACAAGATTTCGCGCAAGTCGGACAACCCGTCGATCACCCGTGACGTTTCGGGTGAAGGCGTGCAGCAGGCACTGCTCAAGCTGATCGAAGGCACCGTTGCCTCCGTTCCGCCGCAAGGGGGGCGCAAGCACCCGCAACAGGAATTCCTGCAGGTGGATACCCGCAACATCCTGTTCATTTGCGGTGGCGCCTTCTCAGGCCTGGAAAAGGTCATCCAGAACCGCTCCACCAAGGGTGGCATCGGTTTTGGCGCTGAAGTACGCAGCAAGGAAGAGGGCAAGAAGGTTGGCGAGTCGCTGCGTGAAGTCGAGCCGGATGACCTGGTCAAGTTTGGCCTGATCCCCGAGTTCGTCGGCCGTCTGCCGGTTCTGGCAACCCTCGACGAGCTGGACGAGGCTGCGCTGATGCAGATCCTCACTGAGCCGAAGAACGCCCTGACCAAGCAGTACGCCAGGCTGTTCGAGATGGAAAGCGTTGACCTTGAGTTCCGCAGTGATGCGCTCAAGGCCGTCGCACGCAAGGCCCTGGAGCGCAAGACTGGCGCCCGCGGCCTGCGTTCGATCCTCGAGGGCGTTCTGCTCGACACCATGTATGAAATTCCTTCGCAGAAGGAAGTCAGCAAAGTGGTGATCGACGAGAGCGTCATCGAAGGCACTTCGCAGCCGTTGCTGATCTACGAGAACAGCGAGCCGCAAGCCAAGGCCGCACCCGACGCCTGAGTCGGTCAGGTGGCAGCAAGCAAGAAAGGGGCCCATGCGGGCCCCTTTCTGCTTTTCCTGTGCAAGCGCTTGTAATTTCCCAGGCGTGCCCCCACATTAGGTCCAAGCATCATTTCCACCGGTTTCCGGCCATAAGGCCGCTGTAGAGGCGAAATCATGAAGACCACCCTCGACTTGCCTCTTTTGCCATTGCGCGATGTCGTTGTTTATCCGCACATGGTCATCCCACTGTTCGTGGGGCGTGAGAAGTCCATCGAGGCCCTTGAGGCTGCGATGACTGGCGAGAAGCAGATCCTTCTGCTGGCCCAGAAGAACCCCGCCGACGATGATCCGGGCGAAGACGCCCTGTATCGCGTCGGTACCGTCGCTACCGTGCTGCAACTGCTGAAGCTGCCTGATGGCACCGTCAAGGTGCTGGTCGAGGGCGAGCAGCGGGGTGCAGTCGAGCGCTTTACCGAAGTTGAAGGGCACATCCGTGCCGAAGTTTCCCTGATCGACGAAACCGACGCCGCCGAGCGCGAGTCGGAAGTCTTTGTGCGCACGCTGCTGTCGCAGTTCGAGCAGTACGTGCAGTTGGGCAAGAAAGTCCCTGCCGAAGTGCTGTCGTCGCTGAACAGCATCGAGGAGCCTGGGCGCCTGGTCGATACCATGGCCGCACACATGGCCCTGAAGATCGAGCAGAAGCAGGAAATTCTCGAGATCGTCGATCTGTCCACCCGTGTCGAGCATGTGCTTGCGATGCTGGATGCTGAAATCGACCTGCTGCAGGTCGAGAAGCGTATCCGTGGCCGGGTCAAGAAACAGATGGAGCGCAGCCAGCGCGAGTACTACCTGAATGAGCAGATGAAGGCCATTCAGAAAGAGCTCGGCGATGGCGACGAAGGCCACAACGAAGTCGAAGAGCTGAAAAAGCGCATTGAAGCCGCTGGCCTGCCGAAAGATGCCCTGGCCAAGGCTCAGGCGGAGCTTAACAAACTCAAGCAGATGTCGCCGATGTCGGCCGAGGCCACCGTGGTGCGGACCTACCTCGACTGGCTCGTGCAGGTGCCGTGGAAGGCCCAGAGCAAGGTTCGACTGGACCTGTCCAAGGCTGAGGAAATTCTCGATGCGGACCATTATGGCCTTGAAGAGGTCAAGGAACGCATCCTCGAATACCTCGCCGTGCAGAAGCGCGTGAAGAAAATTCGCGGCCCGGTGCTGTGCCTGGTTGGCCCGCCAGGCGTGGGCAAGACCTCGCTGGCCGAGTCGATCGCCGCTGCGACCAACCGCAAGTTCGTGCGCATGGCCTTGGGTGGCGTGCGTGACGAGGCCGAGATTCGCGGCCACCGTCGGACCTACATCGGTTCGATGCCAGGCCGCTTGATCCAGAAGATGACCAAGGTGGGTGTGCGCAACCCGCTGTTCCTGCTCGACGAGATCGACAAGATGGGCAGCGACATGCGTGGCGACCCGGCCTCGGCGCTGCTGGAAGTGCTCGACCCTGAGCAGAACCACAACTTCAACGACCACTATCTGGAGGTCGATTACGACCTCTCTGACGTGATGTTCCTGTGCACCTCGAACTCGATGAACATCCCGCCGGCGCTGCTTGACCGCATGGAAGTCATTCGCCTGCCGGGTTACACCGAGGACGAGAAGATCAACATCGCGGTCAAATACCTGACACCTAAGCAGGTCAAGGCCAACGGTTTGAAGAAGGAAGAGCTCGAGATCGACACCTCGGCGATCCGCGACATCATCCGTTACTACACCCGCGAAGCCGGTGTACGTGGCCTTGAGCGGCAAATTGCCAAGGTTTGCCGCAAGGTCGTCAAGGAACATACCGGCCAGAAGCAGGTCAAGGTCAAGGTCACCAGTGAGCAGCTCGAGCACCTGTTGGGTGTGCGCAAGTTCCGCTACGGCCTGGCCGAGCAGCAGGACCAGATCGGCCAGGTGACCGGCCTTGCCTGGACCCAGGTGGGTGGCGAATTGCTGACCATCGAGTCGGTGGTCATCCCTGGCAAGGGCCAACTGATCAAGACCGGTTCGCTCGGCGACGTCATGGTCGAGTCGATCACCGCCGCGCAAACCGTAGTCCGCAGCCGCGCCCGCAGCCTGGGGATTGCCGCCGACTTCCATGAGAAGCACGACGTGCACATCCACATGCCCGAGGGTGCTACGCCCAAGGATGGCCCGAGCGCCGGTATCGGCATGTGCACCGCGCTGGTGTCGGCGCTGACGCAGATTCCAGTGCGTGCAGATGTTGCCATGACCGGTGAAATCACCTTGCGTGGGCAGGTATTGGCCATTGGCGGGTTGAAGGAAAAACTGCTGGCGGCACACCGTGGCGGGATCAAGACGGTGATCATTCCAGAGGAGAATGTTCGCGATCTGAAGGAGATTCCGGAAAATATCAAACAGGATCTGCAGATCAAACCGGTCAAATGGATTGACGAAGTCCTGCAAATTGCGCTGCAATACGCCCCGGAGCCCTTGCCAGATGTGGCTCCTGAGATTGTCGCGAAAGATGAAAAGCGCGACGGCGATGCTAAGGAACGAATTAGCACGCATTAGTAGTTTTTGGCTGGGGGGCTTTCCTTGACAGTATTTTCGGGGCCTTGCTATAAAGCGGCACGCTATTGTCACCAGGCCACCCAGCGCACGTTTCATAAGCTTTTCATTACATACTTAGAAACAAACTCAATAGAGAAATAAGGGGACTTAGAGTGAACAAGTCGGAACTGATTGACGCTATCGCCGCATCTGCTGACATCCCGAAAGCTGTAGCCGGCCGCGCGCTGGATGCAGTAATTGACTCCGTGACTGGTGCCCTGAAAGCAGGCGACGACGTCGTTCTGGTTGGCTTCGGTACCTTCTCGGTCAAAGAGCGCGCAGAGCGCGATGGCCGTAACCCGCAAACTGGCAAGACCATCAAGATCGCTGCTGCCAAGGTTCCAGGCTTCAAGGCTGGCAAAGGCCTGAAAGACGCCGTCAACTAAGTCGTCTCTTTCAGCCGGACCCGGCCTGGCCAGGTCCGAGCACGCTGAAGGCGGGTCGCAAACGTTCCCGCCTGACACGTTTGCTAAGAAAAGGCGCATCCTCGGATGCGCCTTTCTTTTATCAGGATTCTACCCACGCTCCGCGGTTGTCGACGCAGTGGTACAGCCGTTTCTGGGGGACGCATGCTGCAAAATATCAGGGACAATTCACAAGGTTGGATTGCCAAGACCATCATCGGCCTCATCGTCGTGCTGATGGCGTTGACGGGCTTCGAGGCCATTTTCCAGGCCGCCAGCCATAGTCAGGACGCCGCCAAGGTGAACGGCCAGACCATCAGCCAGAACGAGCTGAGCCAGGCGGCCGACATGCAGCGCCGCCAGCTGATGCAACAGCTGGGCAAGGATTTCGACCCGGCACTGCTGGACGAGAAATTGCTGCGCGATGCCGCGCTCAAAGGGCTTATCGAACGCAAGCTGCTACTGCAGGGTGCCGAAGATGCCAAGTTCGCCTTCAGTGAGGCCGCGCTGGATCAAGTGATCCTGCAGACGCCGGAATTCCAGGTTGATGGCAAGTTCAACGCTGACCGTTTCGATCAGGTCATCCGCCAGATGGGCTATGGCCGCTTGCAGTTCCGCCAGATGCTCGCCGAAGAAATGCTGATCGGCCAGGTACGCACGGGTATTGCCGGCAGCAGCTTCGTGACCGACCAGCAGGTCGACGCCTTCGCTCGCCTGGAAAACCAGACCCGCGACTTCGCTTCGTTGACCTTCAAGGCCAACCCGGCTGCGGTCAAGGTCAGCGATGACGAGGTCAAGGCCCATTATGAACAGCACGCCAAGGAGTTCATGACGCCGGATCAAGTGGTCATCGACTATGTCGAGCTGAAGAAGTCGGCATTCTTCGATCAGGTGAAGGTTACCGACGACGAGCTCAAGGCCCAGTACGAGAAGGAAATCGCCAACCTGGCCGAACAGCGCCACGCTGCGCACATCCTTGTCGAGGTCAATGACAAGGTCACCGATGCCCAGGCCAAGGCCCGCATCGAAGAGGTCGAGCAACGCCTGGCCAAAGGTGAAGACTTCGCCAAACTGGCCAAGGAGTTCTCCCAGGACCCGGGTTCGGCCAACAGCGGTGGCGACCTTGGCTTCGCCGGCCCGGGGGTGTATGACCCGGTCTTCGAGGACGCGCTGTACAAGCTCGACGATGGCCAGGTGTCTGCACCGGTGCGTACCCAGTTCGGTTATCACCTGATCAAGCTGCTGGGCAAGCAGGCGCCGGAAGTCCCGAGTTTTGCCAGCCTGAAGGACAAGCTCACGCGAGACCTGAAGACTCCGCTGGTCGAGCAGCGCTATGTCGATGCCAGCAAGCAGTTGCAGGATGCTGCCTACGAGGCTGCCGACCTGGCCCAGCCCGCCCAGGACCTGAACCTCAAGGTGCATACGTCGGCGCCATTCGGCCGTGAGGGCGGTGAAGGCATCACGGCCAACCGTGCCGTGGTCCAGGCTGCGTTTTCCGAGGAAGTGCTGGAGGAGGCTGCCAACAGCACCGCCATCGAGCTGGACCCGGAAACCACGGTGGTATTGCGCGTCAAGGAGCACCGCAAGCCGGAGCAGATGCCGCTCGAAGCCGTGGCCAAGAAAATCAGCGAACACCTGGCCAAGGAGAAGGCAACCGCCGAGCTCAAGGCCAAGGCGGACAAGCTGATCGCCGGCCTGCGTGACGGCTCGGTCGCTACCGATACTGCCCAGGAAGGCCAGAGCTGGAAGGCCTACGAAGCAGTCACCCGCAGCCAGGACGGTATCGACCCGGCCGAGTTGCAGGCACTGTTCCGCCTGGCCAAGCCGCAAGCCAAGGGCAAGCCGGTATATGGCAGCGTGGTTCTGGCCGATGGCAGCCTGGTCGTGCTGCAGCTCAAAGGTGTCAACGAAGGTGCCGCCGCCAGCGCTGAAGAGAAGCAGCAGATCCGCCGCTATCTCGCTTCGCGTGCGGGCCAGCAGGACTTTGCGGCATACCGCAAGCAGCTCGAAGGCAGTGCGGACATCACTCGCTACTGAGTGACTGTCTGGTAATGAAACAGGCCGCATGATGCGGCCTGTTTCGTTTCTGTGGCACGGGCGTAAGCGCCGGGTTCGCCTCAGCGCTTCTCCCCCTCATAGTTATCCAGCGTATCCCGCGCAATCTCCCGGCCCAAGGCAATCAGCTCCGGCGCCTTGTAGAACTCGAAGAAGCGGCATACCCGCTTGGGCACGTTGATCAGCACGTCCGGTGGATACCCCGCGATCTTGTATTGCGCCAACGACGTCTGCATGACCTCGAAACTCTGGTTGATCAGGTCCAGCAGCGAAGCTGGCCCTACGTTGTCGACGATGATCGACCCTGTGGCTGATTTTGGCGCGCCCTCGCTCTGCGGTGCCGCCGTCGGTTGCTGCGCTTCGGGGTCGGCCGTATCGGCCAGCCAGGGGTTGGGTGGAATCAGGCCCTCGCCGGTGATCTCCTGTTCGATGCGCATCAGTTCCTCGACGGGCTTGCGCCGAAACGGCATGCGCGACCCCAGCGAATTGATCAGCGCGTCAAAGCGCATCCTGAATGCTGCCGGCCGCTCGATGACAGGCAACTGGTATTGCTTCTGGTTGGTGGAGTTGAGGTTCACCGCAATGATCATGTCGCAGTGGCTGGACACCACCGGCACGATCGGCAGCGGGTTGAGGATGCCGCCGTCGACCAGCATGCGGTTGCCTTGCATTACCGGCGTGAACAGGCTTGGAATTGCCGCCGAAGCGCGCATTGCCTGGTGCAGGCAGCCTTCCTGGAACCAGATCTCCTGCTGGTGGGTCAGGTCGGTGGCCACTGCCGTGTAGGGGATGCGTAATTGCTCGATATTGATTTCGCCAACGATCTTGCGGATTTGCCCAAACACCTTGTCGCCGCGAATGGCACCAAGGCGGAAGCTGACATCGACCAGACGCAGTACGTCCAGGTAATCCAGGCTTTCGATCCAGTTGCGGTATTCATCGAGTTTGCCCGCCGCGTATATGCCCCCGACCACCGCGCCCATCGAGCAACCGGCAATGCAGGCGATCTCGTAGCCGCGCCGTTCGATTTCCTCGATCACGCCGATATGGGCATAGCCCCGAGCGCCCCCCGATCCCAATACCAGTGCTACACGTTTGCTCATGATCATCCCCGGCTTTTGCATCCATGGTCCTACAATGCACCGAGCGTTGCCTGTGCTTCAATGTAGACTCTAGGCAAAACGTGCCGGGCGCGGCACTTTTCAGGTGCCCACGCGTCGAACAGCCATTCTATTTGAACCTCTGAGGTATTACCGATGAAAGCCTGGATCTGCCTTCCTCTGATTGCCCTGGCCCTTGCCGGCTGTGCGGGCAAGACGGCTTACCGTGACAGCTGCGCGTCGCAGCTCGATGCCGCCTGGAAGGAGCTTGACCTGGCCAAGGCTGAAGGCTTTGCCGGTACTGTCAGCTATTCCAAGGCTTTGTCGCTTTTGACCGGGGCCAAGACCCAGCAGCAGTTCGAAGGCTTCGAAGGTTGCACCAATAAAGCCGAAAAGGCGCGTTTCTACATTCGTGAGTCGCGCGCCGGGCGCTGACCGAGGAGCGCTGTATGTCCAGCATGCTCGACCATGTGGTTGCCCAGGTAGTGGCCTTGCAGGTGCGCCTGCTGGCTTGTCGCGAGCGCCTCGCTGCCGATACCGACAGCGAAGCCTTGCACGATCTGCGCATAGGCCTGAGGCGCTTGCGCAGCCTGTTACGGCCGCTGAGGGGCTTGCCGGGGGTCGAGCAGTTGGAGGACG
Organism: Pseudomonas sp. M2; assembly: GCF_015751845.1. Lineage (NCBI taxonomy): Bacteria > Pseudomonadati > Pseudomonadota > Gammaproteobacteria > Pseudomonadales > Pseudomonadaceae > Pseudomonas > Pseudomonas sp. M2. The sequence continues at coordinate 562,839 of NZ_JADOUD010000001.1, read as the reverse complement.
CTGCGAAAGCCCTTGGTACCTTGACCACGCCGCTACGTGACCGTGAGGTACTGGCGGCCGAGTTGATCAAGCGCGGCGTTGCCCAGGCGGGGCAGCGGCGTCTGCAAGGGCGGGCTGCCACCTTTGCCGGCGTGGCCACCAGCGCGCAGCTGAGCCGTGTACTTGCCATCCTCGATGCCTTCCCGCTGTTCCTGCGCGCAGCGGGCCGTGAAGGGTTGGCCAAGTCACTGCGCAAGCGTGTCGACAAACGCCTGGTCAAGCAATGGCGCAAGCTGCAGGAAGCCTTGCAGGACCCGGCCCACGACCGCCACCGCCTGCGCCTGTTGATCAAACGTGTGCGCTATGGCGACCAGGCCTATCCGCAACTCGATCATGCCGGCAAGCCGCTGCAGCGCATGCTAAAACAAGCCCAGAGCGATTTGGGTAACTGGCATGATCGCTTGCAATGGCTGTTGCAGGCTCAATCGCATGCGGATCTCGCGCCCTGCAAGGTCGATTGGGAGCAGGAGCTGGATGACGCCGAACGCCAGTCCGACGTGACACTGGATGCCTTGCAGGCAGCGCTGCAGCGGCGCAAGCCCGGCAAATGACCGATATGCGGGCTGTTCGACGCAAGGTTGCTCGCTAGTATTGGCTGACACCTTTCGCTGCTGCAGGAGCCGGCCCATGAACTTCAACCAACTGCTCGACGCCGTGCGAGCACACCCCGACGGCGTCAGTGTTCCGCCCAACTGGGCCCAAGGGCGTGCCGCATTCGGTGGCCTGATGGCCGCCATGGTGTATGAGGCCATGCGCCTGAAGCTCGCCGATAGCCGCCCGGTGCGTTCCCTGGCCATCAGTTTCGTCGCCCCCGCCGCTCCCGACGTGCCAACCCGTTTTGAAGTCGAAGTGCTGCGCGAGGGCAAAGCCGTCAGCACCCTGCTTGGTCGAGCGATTCAGGATGGCCAAGTGGTGACTTTGGTGCAGGGCAATTTCGGCGCCGGGCGGGCATCGGTGGTGAATGTTCCTGCAGTGCCGGCCATGGAGATGAAGGCGCTTGAGGATGCCGCCCCTGAGCTTCCTTACATCAAAGGCGTCACACCTGAGTTCATGCGCCATGTTGCCCTGCGCTGGGCGGTTGGTGGGTTGCCGTTCAGTGGCAATCAGTCACGGCACATGGGCGGCTGGGTGCGCTTGCGGGATGTTGCCCAGGAGCAGGTCAACGAGGCCCACCTTTTAGCGCTGGTCGATGCCTGGCCGCCCAGCCTCATGCCTTACCTGAAGCAGCCCGCAGCAGGCAGTACGCTGACCTGGACCATCGAATTCATCCAGCCGGTTGCCAGGCTGTCGACGTTGGACTGGTGCCGCTACTGCGTCGAGACGGAACACGCCCGCGATGGTTACGGGCATGCCGCAGCTGCCCTGTGGACGGCTGAAGGTGAGTTGCTGGCATTGAGCCGGCAGACGGTCACAGTGTTCGCTTGAGATTCAACGCCGATGTTTGTGCCGTCCGCGCCAGGCGCGCCACCAGGCACCACTGAGCACAAAACGCGGGAAGGTGATGAATTGCTCGGTCAGCAGGCGCTGCACGGCGTCCTTGCGGTTGGCGAACGGTTCCGGCTGCTCGGCCTCCAGGCGGTGGCCCTGACGCTGCAGGCCCAGGCCGGCGATCAGGGAAATGATGCCGACAGCAATCTGGCCAAGGTCCAGGGCGAACAAGCCTGACAGCACCAGTAGAGCGCCAAGGATGAACAGCGGCACGGCAATCAGGTGCAGCACCAGGTTGGTCGGATGGCGGTGGTTGTGGTGATAGCCGCGCCATTGCCAGGCGGGCAAGTTGGGCAGTCGTTTGCTCATGGGCAGTTCCTCGCGGTCATGCCCAAAGCTTAGTGCGGCCCGGTGGTCACAGCCAATCGAGGCTGGCTATGGTGACTATAGTTTGAGCTGGCCGATGGCCTTGTTCAGCTCGCCGGCCAGGGTCGCCAGTTCGCTGCTGGTGGTGGCCGAATCGACAGTCTGCTGCACGGTTTCCTCCGTGACGTCACGGATGCTGACTACTGCCCGGTTCATTTCTTCCGCCACCTGGCTCTGCTGCTCGGCGGCGACGGCTATCTGGGTGTTGCTCTCGCGCATCTGCGCCACGGCGCCGGTAATTTCGGCGAGCGCTGCGCCGGCTTCCTTGGCCTGGCGCACGCAGTCGTCAGCTTTGTAAGAGCTTTCCTGCATGAACTCCACCGCATCGCGGGTACCGGCCTGCAGGTCGGCCACCATGCCGGTGATCTCGTCGGTGGAGGTTTGCACGCGTTTGGCCAGGCTGCGCACTTCATCGGCGACCACCGCAAAGCCACGGCCCATTTCGCCGGCGCGCGCTGCTTCGATGGCGGCATTGAGCGCCAGCAGGTTGGTCTGTTCGGCAATACTGTGGATGACGTTGACCACGCCATTGATCTTCTGGCTGTCCTCGGCCAGTTGGCGGATCATTTCGGCGGTCTGCTGCACACCGCTGGATAGCCCGGCAATCGAATCCTGCACCCGGTTGACCACATTCTTGCCGCTGCCAGCGAGGGTGTCGGCGGTCTGCGACAGGTCGCGGGTGGCGCCGGCATGCTGGGCGATATGGTGCACGGTGGCGGACATCTCGTTGATCGCCGTGGCTGCCTGGTCGGTCTCGCTTTGCTGGCCGAGCATGCCGTGGCGAACTTCGTTCATGCTCGTGGCCAGGCGCGCGGCGCCCGAATCGAGTTGCGCGGCTGTGCGTGCCACGGTGCTGACCACGCGGTGGTAGGTCGACTGCATGGCGTTGAACGCGCCTGCCATCTGGCCCACTTCGTCTCCGCAAGCCAGAGGCACGCGGGCCGACAGGTCACCGGTTTTTTCCACGTGCAGCATGACGTCCTTGAGGGTGTTGAGTTGGCTCAGCAGGAAGCGGATCAAAAGTTGCGAGGCGCAGAGCATGGCCAGCATCAGGATCAGCACACAAACCGCGTAGTTGGCAAAACGCTCGAAGAACACCTGGCGCACGCTCGGTGCCTGGGCCAGTACCGCCACCTGCTCGTCGCCATGGCGCAGTACCTGAGCACCCCGCAGCGGGTTGTTACCGAAGAGCCAGGCGGCCGGGAGTGCTACCCAGCCTTGTGCATTACGCAGTGCATCCAGGCTTTGGCCGGCAAAGGTCGGGGTTTGGCCGGGTTGCCAGGTGATCACGTTGGCCTGGCGGGGCAGGGCAAGCCCTTGCGGCCAGGCGGCCAGCAGCTGTGCCTGGGATTGCGCCTGGATCTGCACAGCCTCGGCGCGGGCTCGCTGCTCCAGGTGCACGGCATAAAGCACCAGCATCAAGGTGGTGACAAAGGCCACTGCGTTGACGGCCCAGAACTTGTACTTCAGGGAAATATTGCTAAGCCAGGCACCCATGGGTAGGTCTTCTCTGAGTTGAGCGGAAACATTATTGGCAAGGTGCCATCATTGTGCCCGCTCACGCCTGGGAGGTTTTGACGTGTATCAACAAACCGTTTATGCCCGATCAAGCTCAGGTCAGCTGGAAAAATGCCCGAGCCGTTGCAGTGGTGTGCGCCGCGGTATCTTCAACACGTTCACCTCGGTGCAACGCTACCTCCCGCAGCACCTCTGGCAAAAAAGCCGGCTCGTTGCGCCCGCTCTTCGGTTTCGGTCGCAGACTGCGCGGCAGCAGATACGGGGCATCACTCTCCAGCATCAGGCGCCCTTGTGGGATATTGCCCACCAGCGGATGCAGGTGCGTGCCGCGGCGTTCGTCACAAATCCACCCGGTGATGCCGATGTGCAGGTCCATGTCCAGGTAGGCGAACAGTGCGTCGCGCTCGCCGGTGAAGCAATGCACCACGGCGGCAGGCAGGTGGTCGCGGTAGTCCTTCACAATCGCCAGCAAGCGCTCGCTGGCATCACGCTCATGCAGGAACACAGGCAGGCGCAACTCGGCGGCCAGCGCCAATTGAGCTTCCAGGGCTTTTTCCTGGAGTGGGCGAGGGGAGAAGTCGCGGTTGAAGTCCAGCCCGCATTCGCCTACGGCGCGCACACGCGCTTCATTCAGTAACTGGCGCAGTCGTTGGTCGCTGTTGGCGTCCCACGCTTTGGCGTCGTGCGGGTGTACGCCGGCTGTGGCGAACAGGTGCTCGCTGGCGGGGTCCAGCTGCTGGCACAGCTCTAGCGCCTGCTCGCTGACCGCGAGGCTGGTGCCGGTAAGGATCATCTGCACTACGCCGGCTTCGATGGCGCGCTCGACGATGGCGGCCTGCTGGTCGTGGAAACTGCTATTGGTCAGGTTGACGCCGATATCGATCAGTTGCATGGTGCTACCTCGTGCCGCGGGACGGCCAGCATAGCAAAAAGCGCGATTTCCGGGAAAAAGCCAAGAACTTCAGGCTGTTGCGATGGTCTTTTGCCGTCATTTATCACGAGTTGCTCGCACACATGGATGCTGCCCACCGACCTCGGATACGTCTTCGCATGCTGCGATACCTGCTCGCCCTGCTGCTGGCGCTTGGCCTGATGAGCGTCGGTCCCGCCTACGCACGCCTGCCGGGGCCGCAGCAGAACGTGCCGGTGAGCAAGGCCCGTGACCTTGAACAGATCCGCAGCAGCAAGGTGCTGCGGGTACTGGTCAACCAAAGCCGCAACAGTTCCGGTGAGGTCAAGGGCGAGCCCGTCGGCATCGAGTACTACCGCTTGCGTGCGCTTGAGCATTACCTCAACGCCCGGGCCGGCGACGGGCAACAGGTGCGGCTCAAACTCATCCCCAGAGCCAAAGAGCAACTACTCGGGGCCCTGCAGCGCGGTGAGGGCGACCTTGCCGCCCCGGGCGAATTGCTCGACCCGAGCCTGGTCGGTGGCGTGAACAGCAGTGCTCCGGTCCTGGACCAGGTGCCGTTGTGGCTGGTCGGGCGCAAGGGCGAGCGCAGTTTCACCCGCGTCGAGCAGTTGTCCGGGCGCACCGTGGCGTTGACCAGTGCCAGTGCCGCCGGCGCGCTGATCCAGCAGATCAACCAGCACCTGGCGCTGCGCAAGCGCCCGCCCGTCAAGATCGAGTGGGTCGATTCGACCCTGGCGGTGGAGGACGTGCTGGAGATGGTCCAGGCCGGCATCTATCACCTGACCGTGGTGGAGCGGCCGATCGCGCTGCGCTGGGCCCGGGTAATGCCACGCCTGCGCCTGGATAGCCGACTGCAACTGGGCCCGCCGCAAGCCATGCGCTGGTATGTGCGCCGAGATGCGACGCTGCTGCAGGCCACGGTCGATCGTTTTCTGCAGGGCTACCGCGCGCCGGAAAACCAGGACGCTGCCTTCGAGCGCATCTACCGGCGCCAGTACCGCGTGCACAACCCGCTTGCGCGCAAGGACCGTCAGCGCCTGGCTTCTGTGCGCGCGGTGCTGCAGAAACATGGCCAGGCGCAACAGATCGACTGGCTGAACCTTGCTGCGTTGGCCTTCAAGGAGTCGACCCTCAACCCGGCGGCGCGCGGCAGTGGCGGGGCGCATGGCCTGATGCAGATCACTCCTGCAGCTGCCCAACGGGTCGGGGTCAGCAATACCGCAACGGTGGATGGCAATGTCCAGGCCAGCGCCCGTTACCTGGCGTTGATCCGCCGCAAGTTCTTTGCCAGCCCGAAGATCAACGAGCGTGAGCGCATGGCCTTTGTGCTGGCCGCCTACAACCTTGGGCCCGAGCGGGTCCAGGCCATGCGTGTCGAGGCTCGCAAGCGTGGCCTCAATGGCAATCAATGGTTCTTTCAGACTGAACGGGTCGCGATGGAGCAGGTGGGCATGGGGCCGGTGAACTTCGTCAACAGCGTGAACAAGTACTTCCTGGCGTTCAACCGTGAGCGTGCGGTGCTGGAGCGGAGGGGGAATCGCTGATAAATCGATTTATTTGATTTGTATGCTGGGTTTTTTGCGATTTATATATCTTTTATGTCGATTATTATGGCGCCCATCCCAACACAACATCCCAGCTTTCAAGGAAGTCACCCAATGAACAACGCAATCATCAAACTGCTCTCCACCCACGCTGGCCTGGGCCTGAGCGTGGTTCGCATCCTGGTCGGCATCATCTTCATGGCGCACGGTGCGCAGAAACTCTTCGGCCTGTTCGGCGGCTACGGGTTGGAGGGCACCGGCCAGTGGATGGAGAGCATCGGCCTGGCCCCCGGCTACCTGATGGCCCTGCTGTCCGGCAGCGCCGAGTTCTTCGGCGGCCTGGCCTTGGTGATCGGCCTGCTGGCTCGCCCGGCGGCGCTGGCACTGAGCGTAACCCTGGTGGTGGCAATTTTCTCGGTACACATCGGTAACGGCCTGTTCATGTCCAACAATGGCTATGAGTTCGCCCTGGCGTTGCTGGCGGGTACCGTCGCGGTACTGATCGAAGGCGCTGGTCGCTTCTCCGTAGACCGATTGATCGCCCGCTGACAGCTCATGCTGCAGGCCTCAAGTTGATGACTTTCAGCTTGGGGCTTGCAGCTTGCCGCGTGTAGCTCTAGCATACCGCCTGCGCCGATTTAAACAGCTACTTGCGGGGCGCAGGAAAACCCAGCCCCGGGTCATCCGAAATACCGCTAAAGCGCTGGTTCGGTGACGCCTCCCACCGCTGCCCAGCGGGATTTGCGAGGCGGAGAAACACTCCATGAGTTGCCCACGTACCAGTGTCTGCTTGAGCCCACTGCCTGCCAGCCAGGCCACCCGCACACCGCGCATTCTGCTCGGTGGCCAGCATCAGCCTACTCTTTTGCGTCATCTCGAAGGCTTGTCCCGTCGCAAAGGCCAGGCCCGCGCCTTCCTCATCCAGTTTGCCGAAACCGCGTGCCGGCTGGAGCAGTTTGGCAACGACCGCTTCGATCTGGCGGTGATCCAGGCACCTGCCGCGCAGGATGCTGCCGAAGTGATCGGCCACCTCACCCGCATCGCACGCCAGGGCCTGATTACCCGACGCTGAGGAACCCGCTGTTGAGTACCAATATCATCACGACAGAAGGCCATGAAGCTCTGAAGAAAGAGCTGGACCATCTGTGGCGGGTGTATCGCCCGGAAATCACCCAGAAGGTGGCTTGGGCTGCCTCGCTGGGGGATCGCAGCGAGAATGCCGACTACCAGTACAACAAGAAGTTGCTGCGTGAGATCGACCGTCGGGTCCGATACCTGCGCAAGCGCCTCGAAGACGTCAAGGTGGTTGCCTATTCGCCGCAGCAGGAGGGCAAGGTCTTCTTCGGTGCCTGGGTGGAGATCGAAAACGATGACGGCGAAGCCCTGAAGTTTCGCATCGTCGGGTACGACGAGATCTATGGACGCAATGACTATATCTCGATCGATTCGCCCATGGCGCGGGCCCTGCTCAAGAAAGAGGAGGGTGATGAGGTGCTGGTGCATACACCTACTGGCGAAGCGACCTGGTATGTAAGCAGCATAAGTTACGAGCAGTAAGCGTTCAGCTGCAAGCCGAGGCGTATCTGCTCATGCTTGCAGCTTGCAGCTTAAGGCTATCCCTCCCGCAGCACCGCCAACGGGCTGGCATTAAGCGCCCGCCGAGTCCCCAACACACCAGCCCCTCCTACCAGTAGCGCGCCCGCTAGCGGCAGTATCAGCAGCCACGGATGCGGGCCCCACTGCAGGTCGAACGCATAGCGGTAAAGCACCAGGGTAATCAACTCACAGCCTAGCGCTGCCAGGGCGCCACTGGCCGCACCCAGCAGCCCGAACTCGATACGCCGCGCTTTCACCAGCAACGGTCGAGCAGCGCCAAGCGCGCGCAGCAATGCGCCTTGGCGAATGCGTTCATCCAGCGTTGCCTGCAAACCTGCGAACAGCACGGCCAACCCCGCTGCCAGGACGAACAGCAATACATATTCCACCGCCAGGGTAACCTGGGCGAGGATGCTGCGCAGCTGCTCCAGCAAGGCATCGACTTGCAGGATGGTCACCGCCGGGAACGCCCGCGACAGGGCCACCACATCCAGGTCATGACCCGGCGCGAGGTAGAAGCTGGTCAGGTAGGTGGTCGGCAGCCCCTGCAGGGTGCCGGGCTGGAAAATCATGTAGAAGTTCGGCTGGAAGCTGTCCCAGTGCACGCTGCGCAAGCTGCTCACTCGCGCCTGGCGTTGTTCGCCGCCAATGTCGAAGGTCAGCAGGTCGCCCAGTTGCACCTTCAGGCTGGCGGCAAGTTCCGCCTCGACCGAAACGCCGGGGATTTCATCACCAGCCGGTAGCGCCCGCCACCAGTTGCCGGCGGTCAAGGCATTGCCTGCGGGCAGGTCGGCGGCCCAAGTCAAGCTGAGGTCGCGCTGAACGGCGCGCTCGCCGGCGGAATCCTTGCTGACGATCTGTTGCACGGGTTGCTCGTTGATCTGGATCAGCCGGCCAGGCGTCACCGGGTACAGCGGTGCGGAGGCTGCGTTCACCTCGTGCAGGCGCTGGGCGAAAGGCTCACGGTCGTCGGGCAGGATGTTCAGGGCGAAATGGTTGGGTGCGTCCTTGGGCAGTTGTGCCTGCCAGGTGTCGAGCAGCTCGGCGCGCAGCAAGGCGACCAGGGCCATGGCCAGCAGGATCAGGCCAAACGCCAGTGCCTGGCCCGCGGCAGCCATGGGGTGGCGCAGCAACTGGCCCAAGCCCAGGCGCCAGGGCAGCGGGGCGCCTGCCAGCAGTTGCCGCAGGCTACGTAGCCCAAGCAGCAGCAGGCCGCCCAGTGCCAGCGCGGCAAGCAACCCGCCGCCTAGCAGGGCGAAGGTCAGCAGCAGGTCGAGGCTCAGGCGCCACATGATCAGGCCCAGGGCGAACAGGGCGGCGCCGTAGACCAGCCAGCTGCTGGGTGGCACGGGCAGCAGGTCGCGGCGCAGTACACGCAGTGGCGGCACCTTGCCCAGAGCGGCGAGCGGGGGCAGGGCGAAACCGGCCAGTGCGACCAGCCCGGTGGCGATGCCGGCCAATGCCGGGAGGATGCCGCCAGGCGGCACCACGCTCGGCAGCAGGCCGTGCAACAGGCGGAACAGGCCCAGTTGCGCCAGCCAGCCGAGCAAGGCACCGACCAGCGCGGCCAGCAGGCCGAGCATGGCCAGTTGCAGGCAGTACAGGCCCAGCGCTTGGTGGCGGGACAGCCCCAGGCAGCGCAACAGTGCGCTGGCGTCCAGGCGCCGCGCCGCATAGCGGCTGGCCGACAGTGCCACGGCGACGCCTGCCAGCAGCACCGCTACCAGGCTGGCCATGTTCAGGTAGCGTTCGGCCTTGCCCAGGGCACCCCCGATCTGCCGGTTGCCATCGCGGGTGTCGAGCAGGCGCTGGTTCGCCGCCAGGTTCTTCTCCAGCCCCTGGCGGTACTGCGCCAGGGCCTGTGCATCGCCGCGCCACAGCTCACGGTAGCTGACCCGGCTGCCGGGCTGAATGACCCCTGTGGCCTCCAGGTCGGCGAGGTTCATCATCACCCGCGGGGTGAGGCTATAAAAGTTGTTGGCACGGTCCGGTTCGTAGGTCAGTACGCGGCTCATGCGCAGGGTCTTCATGCCGACATCGATGCTGTCGCCGATGCTCAGGCCAAGGGCAGCCAGCAGGCGCGGTTCGACCCAGACCTCGCCCGGCGGCGGGCCGCCACCGGGTGTTTCCATGGCATACGGCGCCGGTGCACTGCGTACCTGGCCACGCAGGGGGTAGGCGCCATCGGCGGCCTTGATGCTCGACAGCTGGATGCCGGCATCACCACCGACCACGCTGGTGAACTCCACCACCCGGGCGTGGCGCAGCCCCAGGGCGGAGCCGGCGTCGACCTGTTCCTGACGCGCCGGCGCACTGCCTTGCAATACCAGGTCGGCGCCAAGGAACTCGCTGGCGCGCAACTGCATGGCGCCATTGAGGCGGGCGCCGAAATAGCCGATGGCGGTGCTGGCGGCAACAGCGACCAGCAGGGCGAAGAACAGCACGCGCACTTCGCTGGCGCGGATGTCGCGCAACAACTGGCGCAGCGCCAGGCCGCACAGGCGGGAAAGCGGCATGTGCTTCATCAGGCCTCCACCGGCGCCACCAGGCGGCCTGCTTCCAGTCGTATCAGGCGCCTGCAGCGGCTGGCCAGGCGCTCGTCATGGGTGACCAGAACCAGGGTGGTGCCGCGCTCCTTGTTCAGGTCGAACAGCAGGTCGCTGATGCGCTCGCCGGTATGGCTGTCGAGGTTGCCGGTAGGTTCGTCAGCGAACAGCACCGCCGGTTGGGCGGCGAAGGCGCGGGCGATCGCCACCCGTTGCTGCTCGCCACCGGACAGCTGGCGTGGCGTGTGGGTCAGGCGCTTGCCCAGGCCGACCCGTTCAAGCAGGGTGCGGGCTTGTTCGCGAGCATCGCGACGGCCGTCCAGCTCCAGTGGCAACATGACGTTTTCCAGTGCATTGAGGCTGTCGAGCAGCTGGAACGACTGGAACACAAAGCCGACATGTTCGGCGCGCACCCTGGCGCGTTGGTCTTCGTCCAGTGGGCCCAGGTCGTGTCCGGCGAGTATCACCTTGCCGGCGCTGGGGCGGTCCAGGCCGGCCAGCAGCCCGAGCAGGGTGGATTTGCCTGAGCCCGAGGCGCCGACGATGGCCAGGCTGTCGCCTTGGGCGAGGTCCAGGGACAGTGCGTGCAGGATGGTCAGATCACCTTCCGCACTGGGGACCACTTTGCTAAGGTTCTGCGCAACGAGAATGCTGGGGCCCATGGAGAATCCAATGCGAGTGTGGTGGTTGAGTGCCGGTCTGGCCCTGTATTGCCTGGCCCAGAGCGCGGCGGCGGGAACGTTGCTGGTTGTCGGCGATAGTATCAGCGCCGGTTTTGGCCTGGATACCCGCCAGGGGTGGGTCTCTTTGTTGCAGACCCGGCTCAGGGACGAAGGTTTCGATGATCGGGTGGTCAATGCGTCGATCAGCGGCGACACCAGTGCAGGGGGCCAGGCGCGGCTGCCGGCGCTGCTTGCAGCGCACAAGCCCAGCCTGGTGGTGCTGGAATTGGGCGGCAACGACGGGCTGCGCGGACAGCCTCCAGAGCAATTGCAACAAAATCTTGCCTCGATGATCGAGCGGTCACGCGAGTCCGGGGCCAAAGTGGTGCTGTTGGGCATGCGCCTGCCGCCCAATTACGGGGTGCGCTACACCACGGCGTTCGCCAAGGTTTATGAGCAGTTGGCAGCGCAGAAACAGGTGGCACTGGTGCCGTTTTTCCTCGAGGGCGTAGGGGGTGTGCCGGAGATGATGCAGGCCGATGGCATCCATCCGGCGCAGGGTGCCCAGCAGCGGTTGCTGGAAAATGCCTGGCCGGCGATAAAACCCTTGCTGTGACGCTTTAAACGGGGCCGGCTTTCGGCTAATGTTGCGCCCCCCGTTTCGAGAGCCCCCAATGCCGCGCCCTGCCTGGTCCTTGTATGCCTACCAACTGATCGAGCCCGATGAGCAGCTCGATCTGTTCGCCTGCCAGGAAATCCGCGTCCACCTTGTCGCCCGCCAGCTCGAACTGGGTGTGCCGGTCGACCGAACCCTTTGTGGGGGCTTGCTGCCTGCACAGCCACGGTGGTCCGGCGTGCCGCGTTCGATCTATCGTGACGGCCGCCTGTGCGACCTCTGCCGGGCGATTCTCGACGCCCAGCGCCGCGGCATGCGTCCGGTATGGCCACAGCTTTGACACGGCCCTGGGCCTGAAACTCCGAGCGCCTTTCATCATCTGAAACGCATGGAAACCGCCAGTGGCTCCCGCTTGGCACGGTGCGGGTGTACAATCGATTCTCTTGACCCACCTTTCGAAGGATTTACCGGATGTTGCCGCGCTTTCCCGCCGTCACCCGCTGCCTGACCCTGGCCGGCCTGCTGGCAGCAGGCCCCGCCGTTGCACTGGAGCTGCCGCTGCCGCCTCCGGGAGAAGACGTCGTTGGCCAGGTACAGGTGATCAAGGCCAAGTATGAGGACACCTTTGCCGACATCGGCACTGCCAACGACCTCGGCTACCTGGAGATGATCGCCGCCAACCCGGGTGTCGACCCATGGCTGCCGGGCGCCGGTACCGAGATCATCCTGCCGACCCGCTACGTGCTTCCGCCGGGGCCCCGCGAGGGCGTTGTCATCAACCTTGCTGAATACCGGTTGTACTACTTCCCGAAAGGGCAGAGCGTGGTGTACACCTTCCCGCTGGGGATCGGTCGTGAAGGCTGGGGTTCCCCCATCGCCAACACCAAGATCATTGCCAAAACCCCAAACCCGACCTGGACGCCACCGGCTTCGATCCGTGCTGAGCACGCCGCCGACGGTGACATCCTGCCAACCGTGGTGCCGGCCGGGCCAGACAACCCGCTGGGGCCTTACAAGTTCACCCTGGGCGTGCCGGGTTATCTGATTCACGGTTCGAACAAGAAGTTCGGCATTGGCATGCGCACCAGCCATGGTTGCTTCCGCATGTTCAACAATAATGTGCTGGAGCTGTCGAAGATGGTCCCGGTCGGTACGCCGGTGCGCATCATCAACGAGCCGTACAAGTTCGGAATCAGTGGTGGCAAGGTATACCTCGAGGCGCACACACCGCTGGACGATCACGGCGACCCTTCGGTGGTCGACAAGCACACTGCTGTCATCAACGCACTGCTCAAGCGCGAAGACCTGGCCAACAATGTGCGCATGAACTGGGACATGGTCCGCGACGTGGTCGCTGCCGAAGATGGCATGCCGGTGGAAATTGCCGTGCCCGTCGATAACCAGGGTGCAGCTCCCATGGTGTCGAGCATTCCGCCAGAACTGCAGTAAGCCCTTGAGCGATAGGGCTGAAGCCTGCCCAGGTCAAACGCCTGGGCAGGCTTTTTCATTTGTGCTGTTTGCTTTTGTAGCGGCAATAAAAAAGCCGACCCCACAAGTGGGTCGGCTTCTTAACAATCCGTGAGGACTATTACTTGCGGCTGGCTTTGTCCAGCATACGCAGAGCGCGCTCATTGGCTTCGTCAGCGGTCTGCTGAGCCTTCTGAGCGGCTGCCATTGCATCGTCAGCCTTACGGTAGGCTTCGTCAGCACGGGCCTGAGCGCGAGCTGCTGCGTCTTCAGTCGCAGTCAGACGAGCTTCGGTTTCTTTGGATACGCTGCTGCAACCGGTAGCCAGAACTGCGGCCAGAGCCAGAGCAGAGAATTTCAGAACGTTGTTCATCGTGTTCCCCTTCAAGGACTTTCTATTAAATAGCCATCTCTCAGGAAAGAGAAACTGGCCGGCGTACATAGTACCCATTACTTGTAGTAAGTAAACTGACTCAGCGCAAGAACGGTAAAAAAAATGTTGCCCAAGGGTGCTTGACGAGATTTTCAGACTTTTTGTGAGCACGCTGTGCAGGCGGCGCAAGCGATTGTTGTATGGGAACTTTTTTGTTGAACTAACGGTGACTTTAAGGGTCGTTGTACGTCTAAAGCCCAAGAGTGTCCGGCTGAGTTTGCAGGTCAGTTCGTACAGGGGTTCGAGCTCATTGCCGTGACTTTTAACCGATGCCACCTTGAGCAATCCGGGGTGTCGCGCCTACTATTTGATGGCCCGGTCCGGCAGAACCATTGCAATCGGCCTGCGGTCCAAGGGGCAAGAGGTGGCATAGGCGCTGCACGCATTGGTTCCTCTGCCGGATACATCACCATCGATTAAGGTAAAGGTCTGCCCAAAAGGCCTGCGAGGAGTAGTGATGAGTGAAGCGCTGACCATCCACCATGACCAGGCCGGTCATCAGTTCGAGACCAACGTGGACGGTCATCGTGCCTACCTGACGTACATGGATCTGGGCAAGCAGACGCTGGATATCTATCGCACTTTCGTCCCCAACGCCTTGCGCGGCCGCGGCATCGCTGCAGCACTGACCGAAAGGGCCTTGGAGTATGCGGACCAGATGGGCTACACGGTGATTCCTTCCTGCTCGTACGTCGAACGCTACATGGAGCGCAAGCAGCGTCATTCGAGTAAAGCCTGAACCTGCTGACTGCACATGCGAAAACGCCGGGCTAAGCCCGGCGTTTCATTTTGTGGCCACGTTCAGCCGCGCTTGCGCTTGGGCAGTACATCCTTGAGCTTGGCGTGCATGCTGCGCAGGGTGTTCTCTGTGGCAGACCAGTCGATGCAGGCGTCGGTGACCGATACGCCGTACTGCAGATCTTCCAGGTTCTTCGGGATCGACTGGGCGCCCCAGTTCAGGTGGCTTTCGACCATCAAGCCAATGATCGACTGGTTGCCTTCGAGGATCTGGTTGGCGACGTTCTCCATGACCAGCGGCTGCAAGGCCGGGTCCTTGTTGGAGTTGGCGTGGCTGCAGTCGACCATGATGTTGGCCTTGATCTTTGCCTTGGCCAGGTCCTGTTCGCACAGGGCAACGCTGACCGAATCGTAGTTCGGCTTGCCGTTGCCGCCACGCAGCACTACGTGGCCGTAGGGGTTGCCCTTGGTAGTGACGATGGATACGCCGCCTTCCTGGTTGATGCCCAGGAAACGGTGCGGCTTGGATACCGACTGAAGGGCGTTGATGGCCACGGTCAGGCCGCCATCGGTGCCGTTCTTGAAGCCGACCGCCGAGGACAGGCCCGAGGCCATTTCACGGTGGGTCTGGGATTCGGTGGTGCGCGCGCCAATGGCCGACCAACTGATCAGGTCTTGCAGGTACTGCGGCGAGATCGGGTCGAGCGCTTCGGTGGCGGTTGGCAAGCCCATTTCGGCCAGATCCAGCAGCAGTTGGCGGCCGATGTGCAGGCCGTCCTGGATCTTGAACGAGTCATCCAGATAAGGGTCGTTGATCAGGCCTTTCCAGCCGACCGTGGTGCGCGGCTTCTCGAAGTAAACACGCATTACCAGATACAGCGTGTCGGAAACTTCCTCAGCCAGCACCTTGAGGCGCTCAGCGTATTCGTGAGCGGCCTTGATGTCGTGGATCGAGCACGGGCCGACCACTACGAACAGGCGATGGTCTTTCCCGTCGAGGATATTGCGCACCACTTCGCGGCCGGCAGTAACGGTCTGCAAGGCTTTGGCGCTGAGGGGGATTTCCTTCTTGAGCTGATCGGGAGTGATCAAGGTCTCGTTGGAGGCAACGTTAAGGTCGTCGATCGGTAAATCAGCCATCGTGTTACTCGTCAGGTCACGGTGCCGGCCGCCAGCAATCCCCGTGCGGCCCAGCAGCAAGAATGTTCGCAGCGGGGAGCCGAACCTTAGCGCGTTACTGGGGGCGCGACAATGGGCTGCAGTGCGCCTGTGCAGGGTTTTTCCCTGGTGCAACAGGCTTGTCCTGCTATTTGGGTGCGCAAAATGCCTCAACAGGTGTAGAAAAGCACACCGACATTTATCAGGAGATCAGCATGGACCCTCGCAAACCACGCATTGGCATTATTGGCAGTGGTGCCATCGGCGGCTTTTATGGCCTGATGCTGGCGCGGGCCGGGTTTGACGTGCATTTTCTGCTGCGCAGTGAATTTGCGCAGGTTCGGGGGCATGGCCTGAGGCTGGAAAGCGCCGTGCACGGCGACTGGCGCATGCCGGTGCAGGCTTATGCCAGCGCTGCCGACATGCCGCCGTGCGATTGGTTGCTGGTGGGTGCAAAGGCGACCAGCAATGGCGAATTGGCGCCGCTGATTGCGCAGGCATCGGCACCCGATGCCAAGGTGGTGCTGCTGCAGAACGGGTTGGGTGTCGAGGAGCAGTTGCGGCCAGCGTTGCCCGGCAATCTGCACCTGCTCGGTGGCTTGTGCTTTATCTGTGTCAACCGCGTGAGCCCTGGTGTGATACGCCATCAGGCGCTGGGTGCGGTCAACCTGGGCTATCACAGCGGGCCCGCCAGCGACGGGGGGCTGAGCATCGTAGAGGAGGGCGCCAGGCTGTTCCGCGCCGCGGGTATCGACTCCCAGGCCATGGACGACCTCGGTCAGGCTCGCTGGCAGAAGCTGGTGTGGAATGTCCCCTACAACGGCCTTTCGGTGTTGCTTGGTGCCAGTACCTTACCGCTGATGGCAGATGCCGACAGCCGTGAGCTGGTTCGGGCGTTGATGGCTGAGGTGGTCCAGGCGGCCGCCGCCTGTGGTCACGAGTTGCCTGCCGGTTATGCCGAGCACTTGTTCCGGGTCACCGAGCAGATGCCCGACTACTGGCCGAGCATGTACCACGATCACGTCCAGCAGCGACCGCTGGAGCTTCAGGCTATCTATGCCGAGCCTCTGGCCCGGGCGCGCGCTGCGGGGTGCAGCGTGCCGCGCATGCAGATGCTCTACCAGGTACTGGCCTTCGTCGATCGCGCCAATCGCGCCGGCTGAAACCTCTACAGCCCGCATTGGCAGTGCGCCGGGCGGCCGAGCGAGCGCCCGGCGCGCTGCTAAGCTGAAGCTTGCTCTGCCGCCACGGCAGTCGAGGAGGTCGAATGATCCGCTCCATGCTGTACGCCACCGACCTCGGTGTCTACGCCCCTTTTGTCATGCAGCATGCCTTGGCCCTGGCCCGCACGTTCGGCGCGGAACTGTATGTGATTCATGCCGTAGAACCCATGGGGCAGTTCGCCGAATCCCTCCTGCAAAGCTACCTCGATGAGCAGACGCTCGATGCGTTGCATAGCGAGGGCGTCAATACGGTGATGGCCAACATCGAGCAGCGTGTGCTGGAGAACTTTCGCGAGGAGCTGGGCGAGGACGCGGACCTGGCGGTGATCAAGGCGGTCCGGGTGCGCCAGGGTGATCCGGCGCAGGTTATCCTGGAACAGGCGCAACGTTTGAGCGTGGACTTGCTGATTTTCGGCAGCCACAGCGCCGGTGCTGGGGTAGATGTGCCGATTGGCCGAACGGCTGTGCGCTTGCTGCAGTTGTCTGCGGTGCCGGTGTACATGGTGCCGCTTTCGCAGCATCTCGGCCGTAGGAAAACGTGAAGCTGATGGTGGGCAGTTTCGGAGCGGCATGTAACAAAATAGTTCTAGTTTTATTTCGAGAACCACTAATATAGTTATATCCCGTCGCTGCCTGCTGCCGCTGACTTACCGCTGATTCGAGGGAAACCTATGAAGCTTCAACAACTGCGCTACATCTGGGAAGTGGCGCACCACGACCTCAACGTCTCCGCGACGGCGCAGAGTCTGTACACCTCTCAGCCGGGGATCAGCAAACAAATCCGCCTGCTCGAGGATGAACTGGGTGTTGAAGTCTTTGCCCGCAGCGGCAAGCATCTGACCCGTGTCACTCCGGCAGGTGAGCGCATCATCAACACCGCTGGTGAAATCCTGCGCAAGGTCGAAAGCATCAAGCAGATCGCCCAGGAATTTTCCAACGAGAAGAAGGGTACGCTGTCCATCGCTACCACCCATACCCAGGCTCGCTATGCGCTGCCGCCGATCATCAGCAGCTTCATCAAGCAGTACCCGGAAGTCGCCCTGCACATGCATCAGGGTTCGCCCATGCAGATTGCCGAGATGGCTGCGGACGGTACCGTCGACTTCGCCATTGCCACCGAGGCGCTGGAGCTGTTCGGCGACCTGATCATGATGCCGTGCTACAAGTGGAACCGCTGCGTGGTGGTGCCGCAGGGTCACCCGCTGGCCAAATTGCCGAAGCTGACGCTGGAAGCTGTAGCCGAATACCCGATCGTCACCTATGTATTCGGGTTCACTGGCCGCTCCAAGCTGGATGAGGCCTTCAATCACCGCGGCCTGACGCCGAAGGTGGTGTTCACTGCTGCTGACGCCGACGTGATCAAGACTTACGTGCGCTTGGGGCTGGGCGTGGGCATCGTGGCCAAGATGGCGGTGGACAGCAAGCTGGACAGCGACCTGGTGGCGCTTGATGCCAGTGAGCTGTTCGAGGC
The DNA here is from genome assembly GCF_015751845.1 of Pseudomonas sp. M2. Taxonomy (NCBI): domain Bacteria; kingdom Pseudomonadati; phylum Pseudomonadota; class Gammaproteobacteria; order Pseudomonadales; family Pseudomonadaceae; genus Pseudomonas; species Pseudomonas sp. M2. The sequence goes on along the minus strand of NZ_JADOUD010000001.1, from coordinate 545,061 downwards.
CAGCATCACCAAGATCGGTTTCCGCCGCGGCACCTTCCTGCGCGGCTTCATGTGCGATTTCATTGAGAAATTTGCGCCGCACCTGACGCGTGAAGTGATGGCCAAGGCGATCCAGTGCCACAACAAGCAGGAACTCGAAGAGCTGTTTGCCGGTGTCGAGTTGCCGGTGCACTGAAAAAGCAGCTTCAAGCTTCAAGAAAGAGCAGAAAGAGCAGCCCATGTGGGCTGCTCTTTCTTCTTGGGGCTTGCAGCTTATAGCTTGAGGCTTGCAGCTGCCTTCAGGCCTTGCTGATCAGGTTGCCGGCGTGCAGCCCGCATTCCTTCTGGGTCGACTCTTCCCACCACCAGCGGCCTTCACGTTCGTGCTGGTTCGGCAGTACCGGGCGGGTGCAGGGCTCGCAACCGATGCTGATGAAGCCGCGCTCGTGGAGGCTGTTGTACGGTAGCTCGAGCATTCGGATGTAGCCCCAGACTTCCGCGCTGGTCATCTGCGCCAGCGGGTTGAATTTGTACAGGGTGCGTTCCGCTGTGGAGAACGCGCTGTCGATTTCCAGTGCTGCCACCTGGCTGCGGGTGCCTGGGCTCTGGTCGCGGCGCTGGCCGGTGGCCCAGGCGCTGACAGTGGCGAGCTTGCGCCGCAGTGGCTCGATCTTGCGGATGCCACAGCACTCGCCATGGCCGTCCTTGTAGAAACTGAACAGGCCCTTTTCCTGAACGAACGGGTCGAGTTTGGCGCGGTCCGGGCTGAGGATCTCGATCGGCAGGCTGTACTGCTCACGGACCTGGTCGATGAACCGGTAAGTCTCAGGGTGCAGGCGGCCGGTGTCGAGGCTGAACACCTTGACCTGCTTGTTCAGCTTCCAGGCCATGTCGACCAGCACCACGTCCTCGGCACCGCTGAAAGAAATCCACAGGTCGTCGCCGAAGTGCTCGAAGGCGAGCTTGAGAATGTCCTGCGGGGATTTGCTGGCGTAGGTCGCGGCCAGGGCGGCGACGTCGAAGGGTTGGCTCATCAGGCGGTTTCCATCTTGGCTGTGGCGCTGTGCGCTCGTAATGAGGTGATGGTAACAAAAAATGGCAGGCTAGACGCTGTGCCTGCACCGGCCCTGGGCCGGTGCAGGCAAACGCTGGGTCACAGGCTTTGCAAGGTCTCCATCAATACCCGTACCTTGGCGATCGATTCTTCGTATTCCGATTGCCAGTCGGAGTCCGCCACCACCGCGCCGCCGCCCCAGCAGCTGACCTGCCCATCCTTGACCAGCAGGCTGCGAATGGCGATGGAACTGTCCATTTCACCGCGCACATCCACGTACAGCAAGGACCCGCAATACAGCGCGCGGCGGCTGGGCTCCAGCTCGTCGATGATCTGCATGGCGCGAATCTTGGGGGCGCCGGTGATCGAACCGCCTGGGAAGCTGTCGCCGATCAGGTCCAGGGCGTCCTTGTCGGTGGCCAGTTGCCCGGTGACGCTGCTGACCAGATGGTGCACGTTGGGGTAACTTTCCAGGCTGAACAGCTCTGGCACCTTCACCGAACCGACCTGGCAAGTGCGGCCCAGGTCGTTACGCAGCAGGTCCACGATCATCAGGTTTTCCGAGCGGTCCTTGGGGCTGTGGCGCAGCGCCTCGGCATTGCGGGCGTCTTCTGCCGGGTCGGCAGAGCGCGGGCGGGTGCCCTTGATTGGGCGGGTCTCCACTTGCCCCTGGCTGACGCGGATGAAGCGTTCTGGAGAAAAACTCAACAGTGCGCTGCCGTCGGCCAGTTGCTGGTAACCAGAGAACGGCGTCGGGCAGGCCTTGCGCAAGGCCTGGTAGGCGCGCCAGGGGTCGCCCTGGCAAGGTGCGCGGAAGCGTTGGGTCAGGTTGATCTGGTAGCAATCGCCGGCCTGAATGTAGCGCTGTACCTGATCGAATGCTGCCTCGTATTGCCCTGGCTGCAAATCACCCGTCATGGCGGCGAGCAGGCGGAAATCGCCGCTTGCAGCGTTGTTGGTGTCTTCAAACAAGGCGATGAGGCGCTCGCGCTCGTCATCAGCCAGCTGGGGGTGGAACACCAGTTGGCTGGTGCCATGCTGGTGGTCGGTCACCAGCGCCCAGCCATACAACCCAAGCTGGGCGTCGGGCAGGCCGAGGTCATCCGTGGCGAGGCAGGGCAGGTGCTCCAGGCGTCGGCCGAAGTCGTAGCTGAGGTAGCCGATCAGGCCGCCGGCAAATGGCAGCTCGACACCACCTGGCAACTGCGCAGGGCCCAGTTGTTTCAGGCTGGCGCGCAGCCGTTGCAGGAAGGCCCGGCCATCTTCGTCGGGCAGCACCTGCAAGTGTTGCAGCGGCCAGGCGCTGAGCAGGTCGAAGCGGCCGCGCTCGGCGCCTGGGCGGGCGCTGTCGAGCAGGATCGCCCCGGGCGCCTGGCGCAGGCGGGCGAAGTACGCGGCGGGGTCGGGCTGATAGGGCAGGGGGTAGAGCGTACAGGTCGGCATCAGTGTGGACGGCGATGTAAAAGCGAGGAGGGCGATTGTAGACCTGCGCAGGAAATGCGCCTAGCGCCAGTGTGACTTTCAGGCAGTGGGTTGAAGCCATCGCCGGCTTGCCGGCGATGGGGGCAGAGCTATCAGCCCGGATGCACGTGCCCGAACAGGCTTTGCGCGACCCGGACACGCTGTTCGGCATCCTCGGTCACACCGTCCTTGGCCAGCGCCTCGATGTGCGCCTCGATGGCATGGGTGCGTTGGGTCAGCCCGGTGTCGTTGGCGATCTGGATGTTCAGGCCAGGGCGGGCATTGAGTTCGAGAATCAACGGCCCCTTGTCCTGGTCCAGCACCATGTCCACACCGATGTAGCCCAGGCCGCACAGCTCATAGCAGCCGGCTGCCAGCTTCATGAAGCCGTCCCAGTTCGGCAGCTGTACGCCATCCACCGCATTGGTGGTGTCCGGGTGCTTGCTGATGATGTTGTTCAGCCAGGTACCGCGCAGGGTCACTCCGGTGGCCAGGTCCACACCTACGCCGATGGCGCCCTGGTGCAGGTTGGCCTTGCCGCCGGACTGGCGGGTCGGCAGGCGCAGCATGGCCATTACCGGGTAGCCCATCAGCACGATGATGCGGATGTCCGGCACACCTTCGTAACTGATGCTCTTGAAGATCTGGTCGGGGGTTACCCGGTACTCGATCAGCGCGCGGTCGCGGTGCCCGCCGAGTGAGTACAGGCCGGTCAGGATGCTGGAGACCTGATGCTCGATCTCTTCATGGCTGATGATCTTGCCGGAAACGGTGCGGTAGCGGTCCTCGAAGCGGTCGGCAATCACCAGGATGCCGTCACCGCCGGCCCCCTGGGCCGGCTTGATGACGAAGTCGTTGCGCCCGCCGATGATCTCGTGAAGCTTGTCGATCTGCTTCTCGGTCTCGATGATGCCGTACATTTCAGGCACGTGAATGCCCGCTGCCAGCGCACGCTCCTTGGTGATGATCTTGTCGTCGACGATCGGGTACAGGTTGCGCTTGTTGTACTTGAGCACATAGTCGGCATTGCGCCGGTTGATACCCATGATGCCCCGGGCCTCCAGGGCTTTCCACGTCTTGATCAGGCCAAACATCAGGCGTCAGCCTTCTTCAGGAATGCCTTGAAGCGCACCAGCTCGGTCAGGCGGTAGCCGCGGTAGCGACCCATCGCCAGCATGAAGCCCACCAGGATCAGCAGTACCGCCGGGAAGGTGAAGACGAAGTACACCAGCTCCGGCACCATCATCAGCAGGTGGGCAAGCGACGCTGCGAACAGGGTGCCGATCGCCACTTTCATGGCATGACCGCCGCCACGTTCTTCCCAGGTGATCGACAGGCGCTCGATGGTCATGGTCAGGATCACCATCGGGAACAGCGCTACCGACAGGCCGCGTTCCAGCCCCAGCTTGTGGCTGAACAGGCTGATGGCGGCAATCAATACCACGACGAAGGTCAGTACCACCGAGAGGCGCGGCAGCATCTGCAGCTTGAGGTGCTCCAGGTAGGAGCGCAGCGACAGGCCCAATGCGGTGATCACGGTGAACAGCACGATGCCGAAGCCCAGCTGGGTCTCGCGGAACGCCAGGGCGATCAGTACCGGTGTGAACGTGCCCAGGGTCTGGATGCCGATCAGGTTGCGCAGGACCAGGATCACCAGCACGCCGATCGGGATCATCACCATGATCATGAAGGTCTGCTGGGTCTGCAGCGGCAGGCCGTACAGCGAGTACTCGAGGAAGTCGGCGTCGGTGTTCTCGTCGGTCAGCTTGGCCAGGCGGATGGCGTTCATCTCGCTGTTGTTCATGCTGAAAGTGACGTTGGCTTTCTTGCCGCCATCGACGGTGACCAGGTTGTCATCACCGGTCCACCACAGCAGGCGGTCGCTGGGCAGGCCCTGCTCACCGGTGTCCGGGTTGAAGTACAGCCAGTCGCTGCCGTTGAAGCTGCGCAGCCAGAGCTCGGGGGACTGCGGCGTATCGGCCACCAGGCGGATGGTATGGACCTTTTCCATCGGTACATGCGCGATCGACAGCAGCAGGTCGATGACCTGGGCCTTCTTCATGGGCGAGGTATCGCCGGCCAGCAGCAGCTTGACGTTGTCGTCGTTGAGGTTGTTCACCCGCTTGATGGTTTCGCTGACGAAGGTCTCGACGTCGGCCGAGTGCTGGCGGATCGGCGCCATCAGGGCTTCGGCGGCGATCTTCTCGGGGCCTTCTACGGCAAGGCTGTCACGGAAGGTCGGGCCTTTGATGGCGGCCTTTTCGCTGCTGTAGCGCTTGGTCAGCACCAGGCGGTAGTAGAGGGTCTGGTTGCCGCTGGCGCGGCGGGCCGACCAGGTTACCTTGCGGTTGCCATCGGCGCGGTTGACGCTGACCCCGTAGTTGTTGGAGATGAAGCTCTCGTTGAGGCTGACATAGTCGCGGTTCAGCGGCGGTACGAACATTTGTACCTTGACCGGGTCCTTGCTGCTGGCGACGAACTCGACCTTGGCGTCGATGTTCCAAAGGTCGTCGGTTTCGTCTTCGGTCACCGGGATGCCGAGGAAGAAGATCTGATAGGCCGTGACCGCCACGCCCAACAGCACCAGTACGGTGATCAGGACTTTCAGATGGAGGGTAAGAGAGCGCATCGGGATTACTCTGCTTTGGGAGCGTCGGTGGCACAGGCAGGTTTGCCGGCCGCGTATTTAAGGCTTGGGTCGACCAGCGCGTCGAAGTGCTTGAGCGCCTCGGAACCGATCAGCAGCGGGAACTGGAACGCGCTGCGGTCGGTGAGGTTGACTTCGATGGTGCGCAGGGCCTGGCCCATGCAGATTTCGAGTTCGATGACCGGGCGGGCGGTATAGGCCTTGCCCGATTCGGCATCATAGTCGCCTGCGCGGCGCTTGATCTTGCTGACCCGCGCCAACGGGCGTTCGATGGGGTGCGAATGGGCGGCATCTATCGCCAGGTAGAAACGCACCCAGCTCTCGCCGTCGCGCTTGAAGCGCTTGATGTCGCGGGCACTCAGGGATGCGGTCTTGGCGCCGGTGTCGAGTTTGGCGGCCACTTCCAGGTCGAGGTCCCCGAGGCGGGCGTATTCGTTAAGACCGTACACGGTCTTGCCCGCCGCCTGGCCAAGGGCCGGCAGCAGGGTGAGGCATGACAGCAATAAAACGGGTGTAAGTCTCATAGTCCTGGCGCGGTGCTGTGCAAGGTTCGGGGCAAGGCGACTGGCAGGTACTGCGCAAGCTTCCTCGGTTCGTCTGTCAACAACATGAATGGATGACAGAAACGCTATCCATACTCCGTTGGAGGCGCGGCATTCTATCACGCCGATGCCTTGGCGCCAGCGCGTCGCGATCTGACAACGCCATCACTCACTAAGTTCGCGCTCAGACAATTGTCGACAATGTTCATTTTCTCTTTGACTGAATGGGCTTGTTTCGCTAGTTTCTCCTCAATGGCTTATCAAGGTGTCAACAATATGCTGGACCTCATTACCCCCAGCCCTTCAGCGCCGGATGAAACGGAAACCTTGTCCGAGCATGTCTTCCGGCGCATCCAGGCCGCGATCGTCAAGGGGGAAATAGCCCCGGGCAGCAAAATCTCCGAGCCGGAGCTGGCGCGCACCTATGGCATCAGCCGTGGCCCGCTGCGTGAGGCCATCCATCGTCTGGAGGGCCAGCGCCTGCTGGTGCGTGTGCCACATGTAGGTGCGCGCGTGGTGTCGCTCAACCATGCCGAGCTGATCGAGCTGTACGAAATCCGTGAGTCGCTGGAGGGCATGGCTTGCCGCCTGGCGGCCGAGCGCATGAGCCAAGGCGATATCGACGAGTTGCGCCGGGTGCTGGACACCCACGAACGCGACGCGGCGTTCCAGGCGGGGGTGGGTTACTACCAGCAGGAAGGCGATTACGACTTCCATTACCGGATCATCCAGGGCAGCGGCAACCAGACCCTGGTCAAGATGCTCTGCGGCGAGCTGTACCAGCTGGTGCGCATGTACCGCATCCAGTTTTCCGCCACGCCCAACCGCCCGCGCCAGGCCTTCGCCGAACACCACCGCATCCTCGATGCCATCGCCGATCGTGACGGCGAGCTGGCCGAACTCCTGATGCGCCGCCACATCGGCGCGTCCAAACGCAATATCGAGCGCCACTACCTGGACGCCAACAACAATAGCCTTTGAGGTGAGAAATGACTGTGAAGAGCACCCCTGGTCAGCGTTTTCGCGATGCCGTTGCCGCCGAACATCCACTGCAGGTGGTCGGCGCCATCAACGCCAACCATGCGCTGCTGGCCAAGCGCGCCGGCTTCAAGGCCATCTACCTGTCCGGTGGCGGTGTCGCCGCCGGTTCGCTGGGCTTGCCGGACCTGGGCATCACCGGTCTTGATGACGTGCTGACCGATGTGCGGCGCATCACCGACGTCTGCGACCTGCCATTGCTGGTAGATGTCGACACCGGCTTCGGTGCTTCGGCCTTCAACGTTGCGCGCACGGTGCGTTCGATGAGCAAGTTCGGTGCCGCCGCCATCCATATCGAAGACCAGGTAGGCGCCAAGCGCTGCGGCCACCGGCCGAACAAGGAAATCGTCTCCCAGCAGGAGATGGTCGACCGCATCAAGGCTGCGGTCGATGCCCGTACCGATGACAGCTTCGTGATCATGGCACGTACCGATGCCCTGGCTGTGGAAGGCCTGAACGCAGCGCTGGACCGCGCCGCCGCCTGCATCGAGGCCGGCGCCGACATGATTTTCCCTGAGGCCATTACCGAACTGCAGATGTACAAGACCTTCGCCGACCGGGTGAAGGCGCCGATCCTGGCCAACATCACCGAGTTCGGTGCCACGCCGCTGTTCACCACCCAAGAGCTGGCTGGCGTGGACGTGTCGTTGGTGCTCTACCCGCTGTCGGCGTTCCGCGCCATGAACAAGGCGGCCGAGAATGTCTACACCGCGCTGCGTCGCGACGGCACGCAGAAGAATGTGATCGACACCATGCAGACCCGCATGGAGCTCTACGATGCCATTGGCTACCACGCATTCGAGCAGAGCCTCGATGCCTTGTTTGCGCAGAAAAAAGGTTGAGCCAATGCCGGCGATAGGGCCGGTACAGGCACCCTGATTTAGCCAGAACGATATCCATAACAAATTCAAGAAAGGAGAAACACCATGGCCGAAGCAAAAGTACTCAGTGGCGCAGGCCTGCGTGGCCAGGTGGCCGGCCAGACCGCTCTGTCGACCGTCGGCCAGGCCGGCGCCGGCCTGACTTACCGGGGTTATGATGTGCGCGACCTGGCAGCAGGCGCCGAATTCGAAGAAGTGGCCTACCTGCTGCTATACGGCGAGTTGCCCAGCAAGGCAGAACTTGCCGATTACAAACACAAGCTCAAGGGCCTGCGCGACCTGCCGCAGGCGCTGAAGGAAGTGCTCGAGCGCATCCCGCGCGACGCGCACCCGATGGACGTCATGCGCACCGGCTGCTCGGTGCTGGGTACGCTGGAGCCGGAGTTGACCTTCGACGCCCAGCACGACAAGACCGACCGCCTGCTGGCGCTGTTCCCGGCGGTGATGTGCTATTGGTACCGCTTCACCCACCATGGCGTACGTATCGACTGCACCAGCGATGAAGACACCCTGGGCGGGCATTTCCTGCACCTGCTGCACGGCAAGAAGCCGAGCGAGTTGCATGTCAAGGTAATGAACGTTTCGCTGATCCTGTATGCAGAGCACGAGTTCAACGCATCGACCTTCACCGCCCGGGTCTGCGCCTCGACGCTATCGGACCTGTACTCCTGCATCACCGCGGCCATCGGCTCGTTGCGCGGCCCACTGCACGGCGGTGCCAACGAGGCGGCGATGGAGCTGATCGAGCGCTTCCAGAACCCGCAGGAAGCCACCGCAGAGTTGCTGCGCATGCTCGAGCGCAAGGACAAGATCATGGGCTTTGGCCATGCCATCTACAAAGAGTCCGATCCGCGCAACGAGGTGATCAAGGATTGGTCGAAGCAGCTGGCCGACGCAGTCGGTGACAAGGTGCTGTTCCCGGTCTCAGAAGCCATCGACAAGACCATGTGGGAGCAGAAGCGTCTGTTCCCCAACGCCGATTTCTACCATGCCTCGGCGTATCACTTCATGGGCATCCCGACCAAGCTGTTCACCCCGATCTTTGTCTGCTCGCGCCTGACCGGCTGGGCAGCGCACGTGTTCGAACAGCGCGCCAACAACCGCATCATCCGCCCGAGCGCCGAGTATGTCGGCGTCGAGCAGCGCCAGTTCGTGCCAATCGAGCAGCGCTGAAACAACAGGCCCTATAGCGACCCTGTGGGAGCTGGCTCCCACAGTGATTGCAGGGCCTGTGCGTTCATCCACGACCGTACCGTGACCGAGCCGATAATTTTATGAACACTGCATACCGCAAAGCCCTGCCAGGTACTGACCTGGACTATTTCGATGCCCGTGCCGCGGTCGAGGCCATCAAGCCCGGTGCCTACGACAACCTGCCTTATACCTCGCGCGTGCTCGCCGAAAACCTGGTGCGCCGCTGCGACCCTGCAACCCTGAACGCCTCGCTCGGCCAGCTGATCGAACGCAAGCGCGACCTCGACTTCCCGTGGTTCCCGGCTCGCGTGGTGTGCCACGACATCCTCGGCCAGACCGCGCTGGTCGACCTCGCCGGCCTGCGTGACGCCATCGCCGAGAAAGGTGGCGACCCGGCGGCAGTCAACCCGGTCGTGCCGGTGCAACTGATCGTCGATCACTCGCTGGCCGTCGAGTGCGGTGGCTTCGACCCGCAGGCCTTTGACAAGAACCGCGCCATCGAAGACCGTCGCAACGAAGACCGCTTCCATTTCATCAACTGGACCAAGAAGGCGTTCAAGAACGTCGATGTGATCCAGCCCGGTAACGGCATCATGCACCAGATCAATCTGGAGAAAATGTCGCCGGTGATCCACAGCGATCGCGGTGTGGCCTACCCGGACACCTGCGTGGGCACCGACAGCCATACCCCGCATGTCGACGCGCTGGGCGTGATCGCCATCGGCGTCGGCGGCCTGGAAGCTGAAAACGTCATGCTGGGCCGGGCCTCGTGGATGCGCCTGCCGGAAATCGTCGGCGTGGAGCTGCGCGGCAAGCTGGCGCCCAACATCACCGCCACCGACCTGGTGCTGGCCTTGACCGAGTTCCTGCGCAAGCAGAAGGTGGTTGGCGCCTACCTTGAGTTCTACGGCGAAGGTGCACGCGCCCTGACCCTCGGCGACCGTGCGACCATCTCCAACATGGCACCGGAATATGGTGCAACCGCTGCAATGTTCGCCATCGACCAGCAAACCATCGACTACCTGAAACTGACCGGCCGTGAAGATCAGCAGGTGAAGCTGGTGGAAACCTACGCCAAGGCCACGGGCTTGTGGGCTGACGCGTTGGCCACGGCCGAATACGAACGCGTGCTGAACTTCGACCTGTCGAGCGTGGTGCGCAACATGGCCGGGCCGTCCAACCCGCATGCCCGTGTTGCCACCAGTGAGCTGGCAGCCAAGGGCATCGCTGGTGCCTGGGACGAGATACCGGGGCAGATGCCTGACGGCGCAGTGATCATCGCTGCGATTACCAGTTGCACCAACACCAGCAACCCGCGCAACGTGATCGCCGCTGGCCTGCTGGCGCGCAATGCCAACAAGCTCGGCCTGGCGCGCAAGCCGTGGGTCAAGTCGTCGCTCGCGCCCGGCTCCAAGGCCGTGCAGCTGTACCTGGAGGAAGCGGGGCTGGAGAAGGAGCTGGAGCAACTGGGCTTCGGTATCGTCGCCTTCGCCTGCACCACCTGCAACGGCATGTCCGGTGCTTTGGACCCGGTGATCCAGCAGGAAATCATCGACCGTGACCTCTACGCGACGGCGGTGCTCTCGGGCAACCGCAACTTCGATGGGCGCATCCACCCGTACGCCAAGCAGGCATTTCTCGCTTCGCCGCCGCTGGTGGTGGCCTATGCCATTGCCGGCACCATCCGCTTCGACATCGAGAAGGATGTACTGGGCGTAGTCGATGGTCAGCAAATCCGCCTCAAGGACATCTGGCCAAGCGACGAAGAGATCGACGCGGTGGTGCGCGCTGCGGTCAAGCCGGAGCAGTTCCGCAAGGTCTACATCCCGATGTTCGCTATCGAGCAAGACCGTGGGCCGAAAGTGGCGCCGCTTTACGAGTGGCGCCCGATGAGTACCTATATCCGCCGCCCGCCCTACTGGGAAGGCGCCCTGGCCGGTGAGCGCACGTTGCGCGGCATGCGTCCGTTGGCGGTGCTGCCCGACAACATCACCACCGACCACCTGTCACCTTCCAATGCCATCCTGCTCGACAGCGCGGCGGGTGAATACCTGGCCAAGATGGGCCTGCCGGAGGAGGACTTCAACTCCTACGCCACGCACCGCGGCGACCACCTGACGGCGCAGCGTGCCACCTTCGCCAACCCCAAGCTGTTCAACGAGATGGTGCGCAAACCCGATGGCAGCGTGCAGCAGGGTTCGCTGGCGCGCCTGGAGCCGGAGGGCAAGGTGACCCGGATGTGGGAAGCCATCGAAACCTACATGCAGCGCAAGCAGCCGCTGATCATCGTTGCCGGTGCCGACTATGGGCAAGGCTCGTCCCGCGACTGGGCGGCCAAGGGCGTGCGGCTGGCGGGCGTCGAGGCGATCGTGGCCGAAGGCTTCGAGCGCATTCACCGCACCAACCTGGTGGGCATGGGCGTGTTGCCGCTCGAATTCCTGCCGGGCACCGACCGCAAGACCCTGGGCCTGGATGGTAGCGAGACCTATGACGTGGCAGGTGAGCGCAAGCCGCGTGCAACCCTGACGCTGGTGGTCACGCGCAGCAATGGCGAACGGGTCGAGGTACCGGTGACCTGCCGGCTCGATACCGCCGAAGAGGTGTCGATCTACGAGGCGGGCGGGGTATTGCAGCGCTTTGCCCAGGATTTCCTCGAAGCTACCGCCTGAGCTTGAAAAGCGGGGCCGCGTTGCGGCCCTTTCGCGACGCAAGGCCGCTCCAACCGGGGTTGTAGGAGCGGCCTTGCGTCGCGAAGGGCTGCAAAGCAGCCCCAAGGGTATTTCGCCGGACTATCAGGACAGCACAACCATGGCACACGCACCACAAATCAAGATCCCCGCCACCTACATCCGCGGCGGCACCAGCAAAGGCGTGTTCTTCCGCCTGCAAGACCTCCCTGAACGAGCCCAAGTCCCAGGGCCGGCCCGTGACGCACTGCTCCTGCGGGTCATCGGTAGCCCCGACCCCTACGCCAAGCAGATCGACGGCATGGGCGGCGCCACCTCAAGCACCAGCAAGACCGTGATCCTTTCACCTAGCACCAAGCCCGAGCACGACGTTGACTACCTGTTCGGCCAGGTAGCCATCGACAAGGCCTTCGTCGACTGGAGCGGCAACTGCGGCAACCTGTCTGCTGCTGTCGGCTCGTTCGCCATCAGCAGTGGCTTGGTCGAGCCGTCGCGCATCCCGCGCAATGGCGTTGCCACCGTGCGTATCTGGCAGGTCAATATCGGCAAGACCATCATCGCTCATGTGCCGATCACCGAGGGCCAAGTGCAGGAAACCGGCGACTTCGAACTCGACGGTGTGACGTTCCCGGCGGCTGAGGTGCAGTTGGAGTTCCTTGAACCGGCGGCCGATGAGGGCGAAGGCGGCGGGGCGATGTTCCCTACCGGCAATCTGGTGGATGACCTGGAGGTGCCCGGTGTCGGTACCTTCAAAGCCACTTTGATCAACGCGGGGATCCCGACCATTTTCGTCAATGCCGACGATGTCGGCTATGCCGGTACCGAGCTGCAGGATGCGATCAACGGCGATGCCCAGGCGCTGACGCGTTTCGAGGCGATCCGTGCCCATGGCGCCGTGCGCATGGGGCTGATCGAGCATGTCGACCAGGCGGCCGGGCGTCAGCACACGCCGAAGGTGGCTTTCGTTGCGCCGCCAAGCACCTACACTGCGTCCAGTGGCAAGGCTGTCGAGGCGGCTGACATCGACCTGTTGGTGCGTGCACTTTCCATGGGCAAGTTGCACCACGCGATGATGGGTACTGCTGCGGTGGCCATCGGTACCGCTGCTGCCATTCCAGGTACGTTGGTCAACCTCGCTGCTGGCGGGGGCGAGCGCAGTGCCGTGCGCTTCGGCCATCCCTCCGGCACTTTGCGGGTCGGGGCTCAGGCCAGCCAGGTGGATGGTGAGTGGACGGTCACCAAGGCAATCATGAGTCGTAGTGCCCGGGTGTTGATGGAAGGCTGGGTAAGGGTGCCTGGCGACAGCTTCTGACGCACCATTGGCGCTTGGCTTTGAATCAGCAGGGCCGCTGCGCGGCCCGTCGCTGGCAATCCGGTTCCTGCATTGACCGTGTGGGAGCCGGTTCACCGGCGATGGGCTGCGTAGCAGCCCCAATCAAAGGAGCTGCAAATGAGCGCCAACGTGGACCTGAACGAGCGTCCTGACTACGACGGGGTGCTGCAAACCCTTGCCGATTACGTTCTCACCTACCGCGTCGAATCCCTCGAGGCGCTGGACACCGCGCGCAATTGCCTGATGGACACCCTGGGCTGCGGCCTGTTGGCCCTGCGCTTTCCAGAGTGCACCAAGCACCTCGGCCCGCTGGTGGAGGGAACAGTGGTGCCCAATGGCGCCCGGGTGCCCGGCACCAGCTACCGGCTCGACCCGGTCAAGGCCGCCTGGGATATCGGCTGCACCGTGCGTTGGCTGGATTACAACGACACCTGGCTTGCCGCCGAGTGGGCCCACCCTTCCGATAACCTTGGGGGGATCCTCGCGGTGGCCGATCACCTGTCGCAAAAACGGGTGGCCAAGGGTGAAGGCCCGTTGCTCATGCGTGAAGTGCTCGAGGCGATGGTCATGGCCCATGAGATCCAGGGTGTGCTGGCGCTGGAAAACGCCTTCAATCGTGTCGGCCTCGACCACGTGCTGTTGGTCAAGGTGGCCTCCACGGCCGTGTGCGCCAAGCTGATGGGGGCCAATCGTGAACAACTGCTGTCGGCCCTGTCCCATGCCTTTGTCGATGGCCAGGCGCTACGCACCTACCGCCATGCACCCAACGCTGGCTCGCGCAAGTCGTGGGCCGCCGGCGATGCTTCGAGCCGTGGTGTGCGCCTGGCCGATATCGCGCTGCGTGGCGAGATGGGGGTACCCGGGGTGCTGACCGCGCCGCAGTGGGGCTTTTATGACGTGTCGTTCAGCCATACCAACAAGGACCTGGCGCTCAAGCCGTCTGCCCAGCAGACGCTGCGGGTACCGCAGGCGTTGGCCAGCTACGTGATGGAGAACGTGTTGTTCAAGGTCAGTTTCCCGGCCGAGTTCCACGCCCAGACCGCCTGCGAAGCCGCGGTCAGCCTGCACCCGCAAGTGCGCAACCGCCTGCACGAAGTCGACCGTATCGTCATCACGACCCAGGAATCGGCCATTCGCATCATTTCCAAGGTCGGCCCGCTGGCCAATGCTGCTGACCGCGACCACTGCCTGCAGTACATGGTGGCGGTGCCGCTTATATTCGGCCATCTGGTGGCCGAGCATTACGAAGATGCCTTCCACGCCGCCCACCCGAGCATCGACCGTCTGCGCGAAAAGATGGAGGTGGTCGAGGACCCTCGTTTCAGCCGCGAATACCTGGAGCCGGACAAGCGCTCGATCGCCAATGGCTTGCAGGTGTTCTTCAAGGATGGCAGCAGTACCGAACAGGTGGTGGTGGAGTACCCGGTCGGGCACCGGCGCCGGCGCGGGGAGGGCATCCCCTTGCTGGAGGCCAAGTTCAGGGACAACCTGGCGACGCGGTTTGCGCCCCAGCGTTGCCTGGAGATTTTCGAGCTGTGCGAGGATCAACAGCGGCTGGAGGGTACGGCGGTACACCGGTTTGTGGATTTGTTCGTGACCTGAGGCGAGCAAGAGCAATAAAAAACCCCGGCATTAATGCCGGGGTTTTTCTTGAAGCGTACTGCTGATTACGCTTGGACAACCGGGATCTTGGCGTTGGCCGCAGCTTCGCGGAACTCGGCGATCTGGTCGAAGCTCAGGTAGCGGTAGACGTCGGCAGCCATGCTGTCGATGTCTTTCGCGTACTGCATGTACTCCTCGACGGTCGGCAGCTTGCCGATGATCGATGCGACAGCAGCCAGCTCGGCCGATGCCAGGTAGACGTTGGTGGCGTCGCCCAGGCGGTTCGGGAAGTTACGGGTCGACGTGGAGACCACGGTCGAACCGGTCTGCACACGTGCCTGGTTACCCATGCACAGCGAGCAGCCTGGCATTTCCATGCGCGCACCGGCCTTGCCGTAGATGCCGTAGTAGCCTTCTTCGGTCAGCTGGTGGGCGTCCATCTTGGTTGGCGGAGCCAGCCACAGACGAGTCGGAATACCGCCCTTGACCTTCTCCAGCAGCTTGCCGGCAGCGCGGAAGTGACCAATGTTGGTCATGCACGAACCGATGAACACTTCGTCGATCTTCTCGCCCTGTACCGACGACAGCAGGCGGGCGTCGTCCGGGTCGTTCGGCGCGCAGAGCACAGGCTCCTTGACGTCGGCCAGGTCGATTTCGATGATTTCGGCGTATTCGGCATCGGCGTCAGCCGACAGCAGCTCAGGCTTGGCCAGCCAGGCTTCCATGGCCTGGGCGCGACGCTCCAGGGTGCGGGCATCGCCGTAGCCTTCGCCGATCATCCAGCGCAGCAGGGTGATGTTCGACTTCAGGTACTCGGCGATGGCCTTTTCCGGCAGCTTGATGGTGCAGCCGGCAGCGGAACGCTCGGCCGAGGCGTCGGACAGTTCGAACGCTTGCTCGACGGTCAGTTCGTCCAGGCCTTCGATTTCCAGGATGCGGCCGGAGAAGGCGTTTTTCTTGCCTTTCTTCTCGACGGTCAGCAGGCCCTGCTGGATGGCGTAGTAAGGGATGGCATGCACCAGGTCACGCAGGGTGATGCCTGGCTGCAGTTTGCCCTTGAAGCGCACCAGGATCGACTCTGGCATGTCCAGCGGCATGACGCCGGTGGCGGCGGCGAAGGCCACCAGGCCGGAACCGGCCGGGAACGAGATGCCGATCGGGAAACGGGTGTGCGAGTCACCACCGGTACCGACGGTGTCAGGCATCAGCATACGGTTCAGCCAGCTGTGGATGATGCCGTCGCCTGGGCGCAGCGACACGCCGCCACGGGTGCGGATGAAGTCTGGCAGGGTGTGGTGGGTAGTGACGTCGATCGGCTTCGGATAGGCCGCGGTGTGGCAGAACGACTGCATCACCAGGTCAGCGGAGAAGCCCAGGCACGCCAGGTCTTTGAGCTCATCGCGGGTCATCGGGCCAGTGGTGTCCTGGGAGCCGACGGTGGTCATCTTCGGCTCGCAGTAAGCACCTGGGCGCACGCCCTGGCCTTCGGGCAGGCCGCAGGCACGGCCGACCATTTTCTGAGCCAGGGTGAAGCCCTTGCCGGAATCGGCAGGCTGCTCTGGCTTCTTGAACAGGTCGGATGCACCCAGGCCCAGCTCGGTACGGGCTTTTTCGGTCAGGCCACGGCCGACGATCAGCGGGATACGGCCGCCAGCGCGGACTTCATCCAGCAGTACTTCGGTTTTCAGCTCGAAGCTGGTGACCAGCTCGTCGCTGTCGTGACGGCGTACTTCACCTTTGTATGGGTAAACGTCGATGACGTCGCCCATGCCCAGGTTGGTGCAGTCGAATTCGATCGGCAGGGCACCGGCGTCTTCCATGGTGTTGTAGAAGATCGGGGCGATCTTGGTGCCGAAGCAGAAGCCACCGGCGCGCTTGTTCGGCACGTACGGGATGTCGTCGCCGAAGAACCACAGCACCGAGTTGGTGGCGGATTTGCGCGAAGAACCGGTACCGACCACGTCACCGACGTAGGCGACCGGGAAGCCTTTGGCCTTGACCGCTTCGATTTGCGCCAGCGGGCCGACCGAGCCCGGCTGCTGCGGCTCGATGCCGTCGCGGGCCATTTTCAGCATGGCCAGGGCGTGCAGCGGGATGTCAGGGCGCGACCAGGCGTCCGGGGCAGGGGACAGGTCGTCAGTGTTGGTTTCGCCCGGCACTTTGAACACGGTCAGGGTGTACTTGTCGGCGATGGCCGGACGCGAGGTGAACCACTCGCCGGCAGCCCAGGATTCCAGCACGGCCTTGGCGTGAGCGTTGCCCGCC
This sequence comes from Pseudomonas sp. M2, assembly GCF_015751845.1. NCBI lineage: Bacteria > Pseudomonadati > Pseudomonadota > Gammaproteobacteria > Pseudomonadales > Pseudomonadaceae > Pseudomonas > Pseudomonas sp. M2. Next base: position 528,378 of record NZ_JADOUD010000001.1, on the reverse strand, counting down.
TTGGCTTTTTCGGCCACGTCGTGGAAAGCATCGAACATCAGCAGGGTGTGCTTGAGCTTTTCGGCCGCGACGGCGCCCAGTTCGGCGTCATCCAGCAGCGCGACCAGCGTTTCGATGTTGTAGCCGCCCTGCATGGTGCCCAGCAGCTCGGTGGCGTGCTTGCGGTCGATCAGTGGCGAGTTGGCTTCACCCTTGGCCACGGCAGACAGGAAAGCGGCCTTGACGTAGGCAGCTTCGTCGACTCCTGGTGGAACGCGGTGGGTGATCAGGTCTACGAGGAAGGCTTCTTCGCCGGCCGGCGGGTTTTTCAGCAGCTCGACCAGGCCTGCGGTTTGTTCGGCGTTCAGCGGCTGGGGCACGATACCCAGGGCGGCACGCTCTTCGATGTGTTTGCGGTAGGCTTCAAGCACAGTTATTACCCTCATCAGTGGTCCCTAAAGGGAGTCCGGGACGCTCATCCAGCATTCTCTGCACCCATGCGCCATCACGGCTTCTTGGGCCGCCCAGCCAGGGTCGCAGAGAATCCTTACAGAAGCTGCTTTCAAAGTTTTACGCCTGCAGAACGGGGGCTGATGAGGGCTGGCGCGGGCATGCGAGGGGTGCATGGCCCGGGCCAACGCCGTTCTACCGGATCAACTGTGCTCGTGACGCTTTGAAAACAGCTTCCAACGGACATTGTTGCCTTGAAAAGGCGGGATGATTCTACGGCAAATTGTCGCAGAAGGTAAGGCGGCGAACATGACTTTAACGAGTGACCCTGGTTAGACAAAGGGCTAACATGGGCCTGTGTTCCACCGCCAAGCCGTTGTTTTTCCATGCCCAACCAGTCCATCAAGACCCCTTGCGTCGGCCTTTGCTCCACGGTGTATGGAGACACGGTGTGCCGTGGCTGCAAGCGTTTCCATCACGAAGTCATCCACTGGAACGCTTACGACGACGATCACAAGCGTGCCGTTTTGCTGCGCCTGGAACAGTTGCTGGTGCAGGTGATGATGGCCAAGCTGGAAGTGTTCGATACGAACCTGCTGCGTCAGCAGCTGCAGCAGCGCTCCATCCGCTTTGTCGAGCAGCAGTCTGAGTATTGTTGGGCGTATCAGCTGATTGCACGCGGTGCCCGCCTGATTCGCGACCTGGAAGCGTACGGGATGGCGTTGCTGCCCGAGTTTCGGGACTGGGAGCTGCCGCAGTTGCGCGATGCCATCGACCGCGAATTCTTTTTGTTGTCCGAGGCGCATTACCAGCGCTATATCGCGCCGGGGTTCCTGCGTACCGAACTGAGGTAAGCCTTCTTCCTGCCCCCTGCCTTGAAAAGGCGCCACTGTGCGTTTTTATCGAGCGAAAGGAGTACGGATGATGGCGCAGCTGTGTTTTGAACCGCTGCTGAGTTTTACCGCGACATGCCGCTGGCAATTGCTGGATGCACCGTTGCGGGCCGCCCAGATTGACGATGATGATATCACCCGGCCGTTCTGGGTCGAATTCGATGACTGGAACGGTGACGATGGTTGGCTGATGACCAGCCTGGACTATGGCGAGGAAATGTTGCAATCGTTCCTGATTGACTCGCTATGGGGTCGCGAGGCTCGTAAGCGTGCGTTTTGTGACGTTTTCTGGTTTGGTGTCTATCGACTTGCAACAGGCTTCGTTTACGAGATCCGCCCGGCATATGAGGGCAATAATGTCGACCGTTGGCCTTCACTGGAATACTGGCTCGACGTCAGTCGAAACGGTTATCTGGGCTTTTACCCGGCGCGTTCGGATGCCGGTGTGTGCAAGGACGACCCCGCCAGTCTGGCGTTGCGAGACCCCTTCGGGACATCCGTGGTGCTACCCGCCGACCCGCCTGTCGATCTGGAGACGGCACTGTACAAGCTGACCGCCGGGCGGCGAACGCCACTGTGGCATATCCCTGGCCTGGATCCACAGGAGTTGCAAGAAGGGCAAGTGCTGTTGAACCTGAAGCTCTATAGCGCAGACGGTCGGCAAGTGAGGCGACGGGTGGAGCGGGTTGCATACCTCAACAACCGTCGAGGCGACCGTGGCCAGTTCAGCCTGCAGGTGTCTAACCCTTGTGTGCCGCCTCACCCTCGTCCGCTCGTTGCCAAGGCTTGACCCCGTGCTCGTGTAGCGCAGCGCCAGTCAATCGCCGCTGTATTCGCAGCCGCTGGTGCAGGTTTCATGAATACGCACCTTGGACAGCTCCGGCAGCAGCGGCTTGACTTGCTCCCAGATCCACTTGGCGATGACCTCGCTGGTGGGGTTTTCCAGGCCTGGAATATCGTTGAGGTAGTTGTGGTCCAACTGCTCGTAGATCGGCTTGAAGATCGCCTTGATCTCGGAAAAGTCGCGGATCCAGCCGGTATGCGGGTCAAGCGGGCCGGTCAGATGCAGGCCGACCTTGAACGAGTGGCCATGCAGGCGGCCGCATTTGTGCCCGGCCGGGACGTTAGGCAGGCGGTGGGCCGATTCGAAGGTAAATTCCTTAAAGATTTCCACGGTCAGAACTCTGTGTGTATCGAAGATGCGCGCAGTCTACCAGCATGGTCGCTACAAGGCTTGCAGGCGTTCGTGCAGCCGCCCGGTGGCGATCAGCTCCAGCAGTTCGTCACCCAGCCGCTGGCTTTCGGCAATGGCCTGGTACCAGTAGCGTTTGCGGCTGGGTGCATCGCCCATGAAAAGCTTGAAGTCGTTGCGGTCGGGCAGCTTGCCGAAGGGCAGTGCGGCCAGGTACTGCGGTGACGGCGTCACCAACAGCACATTGCGCAGGCGCGTGGCATCGCCCTTGCGCCATGGCAGCGCCTTGTCGAACCAGCCAGGCACGACCTTGTCGGTGAAATGCGGGTAAAGCACCAGGTCGTCGCCGCGGTATGGCAGGTCGAGGTGATAGTCGAGCAAACCGCCGTCGCGGTAGGTGCCCGCACCCGCACCGGGGATGTCGCGCACGCCTTCCATGACCATCGGGATCGAGCCGGACGCGAGCAGGGCGTGGCGCAGGTTGCCCTGGCCCAGTGGCAGGTAGCGTGAGGGAAAGTCTGTGAGTTGATCCAGCGGCGGGGCGGCACGCTCATCGTGCAGGATGACCCGTTCGAAATGCCGGCCCAGGCGCGAGCGCCCCAGCAGATTGCTGGCGATTACCGAGCCCAGCCCCATCCCCAACCGGCCGCGGTGGTCGTGGGCAAGATGGCCGTGGCTCTTCACCACCAGGATGTTCAGGCGGTAGTACGGGTTTGCCAGGATCTGCCCATCGCGCCCTTGCAGCAGGTCGTCGAGCATCTGCTGGCAGCTGCGGCTGATCTGGGCTGCGGTCACACCTTTGGCGAAGTCCTGTTTGGTATACAGTTCACCGAGGCGGCGGATGCCAGCGATCGGGTCATCGAGGCAGGCGCTGGCGAAGCGCCAGGAGCCGATCGATGCGCCAATCAATGCCCGCTGGCGAGGGGCCGATGGCAGCCACTCGCCAAACAGCGCCAGGTCCAATCCCTGAATCCCCAGCGGCTTGGGCCCGCCAGCGGCGCCTGGCACCACACCGACGTCCGCTGCCTGCAGCCCGCGTTCGCGGATCTGCTGCAGGGCACGTTTGCCGGCCTTCAGGGTCAGAGCCGGGTACTTGATATGGATGGCGCTCATGGACGGCCTCGCAACTCACAGGAGGGCCATTATAGGGAGTCGCTGGTTGATGCGCTGCGCTATCATGGCGCCAGCTATTTTCAGGTTGAGTTAAGGACTGGTGGATAATCTTAACTCCGTAGACAAATTGCACACCTCGATGGAGAGAACCTGATGAAAACTCTGACTGCCATTTTCACTGCCGCTGCGCTTGCTTTCGGTGCCAACGTTGCCCTGGCCAAGGACGTACAGCCTGACGAAGTGGTAAAGCTGGTGAATGCCAAGACCATCAAGTCGCTGGATGAGCTCAAGGCCACTGCCGTTGCCAAGCACCCGGGCGCCACCGTCACCGATTCGGAGCTGGAAAACGAATACGGTCGCTACATCTACAAGGTCGAGATGCGTGACACCCAGAACGTCGAATGGGACGTTGACCTGGACGCCAAGACCGGTGAAGTGCTGAAGGACGAACAGGACCGCTGATGATCCACTTGACCCGGTGGGCGCGCTACCTGGCGCTCTCGCTGCTGGCCGTCTGCTCCTTGGCCGTTGCTCGCGACCTGGATCAGGATGAGGCCCTGCAGTTGCGCCAGAAAGGCGTGATTCTGCCGCTCGAGCAACTGCTCGAGACCGCCCTGGGGCGTCACCCCGGGGCGCGGTTGTTGGAGGCGGAGTTGGAAGAAGACGATGATCGCTACGAATACGAAGTCGAGCTGCTGACCACGGAAGGTGTGGTGCGCGAGATCAAGCTCGATGCCAGCACCGGTGCCCTGCTCAAAGACGAGGAAGACGACTGAATGCGCCTGTTGCTTGTCGAGGACAACGTTCCCCTGGCTGACGAGTTGATTGCCGGCCTGCAGCGCCAGGGCTACGCCGTGGACTGGCTGGCCGACGGCCGGGACGCGGTATATCAGGGCCAGAGCGAACCCTACGACTTGATCATTCTGGACCTCGGCCTGCCGGGGTTGCCGGGGCTGGACGTGCTGGCGCAGTGGCGTGCAGCAGGTCTGGCCACGCCGGTGCTGATTCTGACCGCACGGGGGTCATGGGCCGAGCGCATCGAGGGGTTGAAGGCTGGCGCCGACGACTACATGAGCAAGCCCTTCCACCCTGAAGAGCTGCAGTTGCGCATTCAGGCGCTGCTGCGCCGGGCGAAGGGCCTTGCCAACCAGCCCCGTCTTGAAGCCGCCGGGTTGCACCTGGACGAAAGCCGCCAGTGCGTGAGCCGCGAGGGGGTGGACATCCAGCTGACCGCTGCGGAGTTCCGCCTGTTGCGTTACTTCATGCTGCACCCTCAACAGATCCTCTCCAAGAGCCACCTGGCCGAGCACTTGTACGACGGTGAAACCGAGCGTGACTCCAACGTGCTCGAAGTGCACGTCAACCATTTGCGCCGCAAGCTGGGCCGCAGTGTCATCGAGACCCGCCGCGGGCAAGGCTACATCTACGCCGGGAGCACCGGGTGAAATCGATTCAGGCACGCTTGAGCCTGGGCCTTGTAGCCGTATTGGTGGTGGTCGGGGTGGTGCTTGCGCAGCTTACCTTGTGGTTGTTCGAGGCCGGTTTGCAGCGCTATCTGGAAAACGGCCTGCGCAAGGAAAGCGAGAACCTGCTGGTGGCGCTGGTGCGCGGGCCTTCGGGGTTGCAGTTGGATGAGCGGCGCATTTCCGCCGCCTATCAACGGCCGTTTTCCGGTTACTACTTCCGCATCGATTTCGACAAGGGCACCTGGCGCTCGCGCTCTTTATGGGACCTGGACATGCCGAAACCGGCCGCGCCCGGTCTCTCCGATAGCCACGAGCTGGGCCCGGAAGGCCAGCAGTTGCTTGCGCTGCGTGCCGATTACCGGCGGCTGGGCCAGGACATTTCGATCAGCGTCGCCCAGGATTACTCGCCTGTGCGCGAGGGGTTCCGGCGCCTGCAGCAGATCGGCCTGGGGATGGGCCTGGTGGCGCTGATCCTGGTGCTGGTGCTGCAGCGCATCACCGTCACCCGTTCGTTGCGCCCGCTGGAGCGGGCGCGTCAGCAGATTGCTCAGTTGCAGCAAGGCCAGCGCTCGCAGCTCGATGCCCAAGTGCCCAGCGAACTGGCACCGCTGGTAGGTCAGATCAATCATCTGCTCAGCCATACCGAAGACAGCCTGCGCCGTTCGCGCAACGCGTTGGGCAACCTGGGTCATGCATTGAAGACGCCATTGGCGGTGCTGCTGAGCCTGGCGTCCAGCGAGCGCCTGAATGGCTTGCCCGAAGTGCGTGCGCAACTGCGCGAGCAACTGGAGCAGATCCAGCAGCGCCTGGCACGCGAACTGAACCGGGCGCGCCTGGCCGGGGATGCGCTGCCTGGCGCTCAATTCGACTGCGATACCGAGCTTCCGGGGTTGCTCGCCACCTTGGGCATGATCCATGGCGAAGGCTTGCTGCTCGAGCGCGATGTACCGCCAGGGTTACTGCTGCCTTGGGACCGGGAGGACTTCCTGGAGCTGCTTGGCAACCTGCTGGATAACGCCTGCAAATGGGCTGACAGCGAAGTGCGCCTGGGCATAGCCCCGACCACCGAAGGCTATCAGGTGTGGGTCGACGATGACGGTCCGGGCATACCTGAAAGCCAGCGCCAGCAGGTGCTGGAGCGCGGTTCGCGGCTGGATGAGCAAGTGGATGGGCATGGCCTGGGGCTGGGGATCGTGCGGGATATCGTCGATGCCTGGGGTGGGTCTTTGGCCTTGCTCCAGAGCCCTTTGGGCGGGTTGCGGGTGAGTATCGATTTACCGCGCAAGGTGCGCTGACCCTCTCTGGCCCTGTCGCCGGCAGCAGCACTGCAAAAAAACTGCAGTACAGCCGCATTTTTTTGAATTGGCCCAAGCCCGACACTGGGCGGCACAATCCCCTGACGAAACCCTGCGGTTTCCATCTCTCCACGGACGGAGCCCCTAGGGCCCAGGCCAGTTCGGCTGGGCTTTCTTTTGATCAGAACCACAAACACGATTACTTGAATGACTGCCTTGCGTTCCGAAAGTCGCCTGCAGCGGCTGTTGCCGTCGCCCCTGAATATTCCTCCAAAACAATGGCTGCGTGCCGGCATCGGCGCGCTGCTCGGTTTGTTCCTCGCCGGCTGGTTGACCGGTATGGCCTACGGGCCTGGTATCGCCTTGCACCTGCTGGGCCCTCTTGCGGCTTCGGCAGTGCTGGTGTTCGCCGTGCATTCCGGGCCGTTGGCCCAGCCCTGGCCAGTGCTGGGCAGCTATGCGCTGGCGGGCGCAGTGGGCCTTGCCATGCGCGAGGGGTTCGGCCCCCACCTGTGGGTTGCGGCGGCTGCCCTGGGCATCTCGCTTTTGCTGATGTGCCTGTTGCGCTGCCTGCACCCGCCGGGTGGCGGTGTTGCGGTGAGCGCGGTGCTGGCCGATTCAGGGCTGACGGCGCTGGGCGACCACCTGCTGGAGCCCGTGTTGCTCAACGCGCTGATTCTGGTGACGGTGGCAGTGGTCTACAACCGTTTGACCGGCGTGCATTACCCCAAGGGTGCTGCGCCACGCAAGGACCAGCACCACACCCACGACCCGTTGCCCAGCGAGCGGGTCGGGGTCAGTGGTGCGGACCTGGATCAGGCGTTGGAAGAGTTGGGTGAGTTCGTCGACGTCACCCGCGATGAACTGGAGCGCATCATCCTGGCCACCGAGCAGCATGCCCTGCAGCGCAGCCTGGGCGGGATCAGCGCAGCTTCGGTGATGTCCCGCGATGTGCAGTTCGCCGCCCCCGACACCACCCTGGAACAGGCCTGGAAGATGCTCGCCAGTCATCACCTGAAAACCCTGCCGGTGCTGCAAGAGGGCAAGCTGGTGGGTATCGTCAGCCTTAGCGATCTGCTCGGTCCGGCCATGCAACGTGGCCGGTTCAGTTGGCGGGGGCTTTTCGCGGGCAAGGCCGTGCGTATGGAGCAGGTGATGAGCCGGCAGGTCATCAGTGTCAGCAGCCAGCACCCATTGCAACGCCTGCTGCCCCTGCTGTGCGAGCAAGGGCTGCACTGCCTGCCGGTGATCGATGGCGACCAGTTGGTCGGTGTGATCACCCAGACCGACCTGATCGCCGGCCTCAAGCGCCAGCTGCTCAGTGGCGCTGGCAGCGTTTCAGATCAGCGGGTCCCAGCGTTGTGACCAATCGCTGGCGCCGGAGGCCACCAGCCGGCGCAGCACCGCGAAGGCCTGTTGCAGGGCCTCGCTGTCGCGTTTGCGCGGGTAGACAAGGAAGGTCGGGTAGGTGAACTCCGGGGCTTGCGGTACCCGCTCGAATACCCCGCTGTCCAGATACGCCTGCACCACGCGGGTACGGAAATAGCCGCTGCCGCCTTTGTCGAGAATGAACTGCAGGGCCAGCGGCCCGAGGTTGAAGCTCAGCGCCGGTCGCGCGCAGTCGGGCAGGGCGGCGTCGTGCTGGCGGCGGAAGGCCTCGCCCCAGTCGATGTAGATGTACGGGTCGGGTTGCTCGACCCGGCGTATGCGGATCAGCTTCTCTTCCATCAACTGCTCTACCTGCAGGCCCGGGCCGTAGGTGGGCTGATAGACCAGTGCGGCGTCCAGCAGGCCCATCTCTACCTTGCGCAGCAAGGACTCACCGTCGCTGACCTCGCTGCGGATGGCGTGGCTGGGTAATGCGCAGTGCAAGGCGCTGACCCAGTCGAGCAGCATCGGGTTGCCCAGGCTCACTTCTGCCCCTACGTGCAGCACTTGCTGGCAGCCCTCGGGCAGCGGCAGGTCACGGCGCGCCGCCTCCCACGTCTGCACCAGCTGGTTGGCATAGCTGACGAAGGCTTCGCCATCACTGGTCAGGCTGGCGCCGTTGCGGCTACGCACGAACAGCTGGCAGCCCAGTTGCTGCTCGAGGCGCTGCACGCGTGCGGTGATGGCGGTCTGTGACACGAACAGGCGCTCGGCGGCGGCGACGAGGCTGCCGCACCGTACGACTTCCAGAAACGTTCGGGCCTGCTCGATATCCATGGGCTGCTCTGTGGCGGGAAGGGTTGCCTATTCTAGAGGCTTTGCACCGTTATGGGGCGCTTTCGCCAGCGCTGCAAATCTGCATATGCGTTGTGACTTTAGTCCCATGGCGGCCGGGGCGTGGCGGTCCATACTCAAGGCTCGCCCTTCAATAACAACAAGTACCGGGTTGCCATCAACATGACCTACCAGCACAGCTACGCCCATTCCATTACCGACCCTGCTGCCTTCTGGGCCGACCAGGCCAAACATCTGGCCTGGTACCGCAAACCTACCCTGACACTGCAGGAAAACCCGGACGGCACCCATCGCTGGTTCGCCGACGGCCGCCTGAACAGCTGCTACCTGGCCCTCGATCGGCAAATCGAGCTGGGCCGTGGCGAGCAGATGGCGTTGATCTACGACTCCCCTGTCACCGGTGTGCAGCAGGCGTTCACCTACAACGAGCTGCGTGACGAGGTGGCGCGCCTGGCCGGGTTGCTGCGCCAGCTGGGGGTGGGCAAAGGCGATGGGGTGGTCATCTACATGCCGATGGTGCCGCAGGCGGCCATGGCCATGCTCGCCTGCGCGCGTATCGGTGCGGTGCACTCGGTGGTGTTCGGTGGCTTTGCAGCCAACGAGCTGGCCCTGCGTATCGATGATGCGCGGCCAACGCTGCTGCTGACGGCGTCCTGCGGCCTGGAATTCGATCGGGTGATCGAGTACAAGCCGCTGGTCGACCGCGCACTGCAACTGGCTCACCATCAGCCGCGCCACGTGCTGGTGCTGCAGCGGCCCCAGGCTCGCGCCCGGTTGCAACCAAACCGCGACCTTGACTGGCAGCAAGCGCTGGTAAATGCCGAGCCGGTGCCTGCGGTCGAGCTGGAGTCGGCAGACCCGCTTTACATCATGTACACCTCCGGTACCACGGGCAAACCCAAGGGCATCGTCCGTGAGAACGGTGGCAACGCGGTCGCCCTCTGTTATGCCATGCGCCACATCTACGGCATGCAGGCCGGTGATGTGTGGTGGGGTATTTCCGATGTGGGCTGGGTGGTCGGCCATTCGCTGATCGTCTATGGGCCACTGATGAGCGGCTGCACCACGGTGTTCTACGAAGGCAAGCCGATCCGCACCCCGGATGCGTCGGCCTATTGGCGCGTGGTCGAGCAGTATGGGGTCAATGCCTTGTTCTGTGCACCGACCGCCATGCGGGCGATCCGCAAGGAGGACCCGGATGGCGAGCTGATCCGCCGGCATGACTTGAGTACGCTGCGCCAGTTGTTCCTGGCCGGGGAAAAGCTCGATTCCAGTACCCACCAATGGCTGGAACGGGTTACCGGCAAGCCGGTGCACGACCATTGGTGGCAGACCGAGACCGGCTGGCCAGTCACCGCGCCATGCGTGGGGCTGGAGGGCAGCGCGGCGCGTCCGGGTTCGAGCAACCGCGCGGTGCCGGGTTATCACGTGCGTGTGCTGGATGACGATGGGCACTTGCTGGGCCCGAACCATCAGGGCGCCATCGTCATCGCTCTGCCGCTGCCGCCCGGTTGCAGCCAGACCTTGTGGGGCGATCATGAGCGCTACCTGCAGGCTTATCTGCAGACTTACCCGGGTTACTACCACACCGGTGATGGTGGCTACCTGGATGACGATGGCTTCGTCTACATCATGGGTCGAACCGATGATGTGATCAACGTCTCCGGCCATCGCCTTTCCACCGGCGAGATGGAGGACCTGGTGGCGTGCCACCCTGCGGTGGCCGAATGCGCGGTAATCGGTGTGCATGACGAGATCAAGGGCCAGGTGCCCTTGGCGCTGGTAGTGCTCAAGGACGGGGAGGGCATTACCGAGGCGCAACTGTTGGTGGACTTGGTGGGCAGGGTGCGTGAAGCGATCGGCGCGTTGGCCTGCTTCAACCGGGTGCGCTTGGTGAAACGGCTGCCCAAGACCCGCTCGGGCAAGATCCTGCGGGCGGTGCTGCGCAAAATTGCCGATGGCCAGGCGTATGTGCCGCCCTCGACACTGGATGATCCGGCGGTGCTCAGAGAGATCGAAGCGGTGCTGGCGGATCTGCCCAGGGCAGGCTGACCGGTTGGCCTGGCTAGCGCGTGAATGCGAGGGTTCAGCCGATGAAGTCCTCCGGCCCCACCTGATGCAACTGCCCCAGCCGGCTGCGGGTGCGCATCAGGTCGGCAATGGTGCCGCCAAGGCTCTCTTCCAGCCGCCGCTGCCCGATCACCGTCACCTGGCAGTCCTGATCGTACAGCACATCCACCAGGTTGACGAAGCGCTGCTGCGCTGCCAATGAGCACTCCGAGAGGTCATCCAGCCCGTCGATGATCCAGGCATCATATTGCTGGGCAAGCTGCAGATAATCGATCACTGCTGTGGGCTGCTCGCACAGGTCGTCAAAGGCGAACATCACCAGCCTGCCGTGACTGGCGAGCGCGCGAAGGTTGCGTTTGTTCACCTCAAGCGTGAGCGGGTGCGCGGGCGGCACCTTCAGCGCAAGGCGCTGGGCCGCATCGCCCGGCCATACATAGTGGCCCTGGGTAAAGCGCTGGTGTTCGCGGTTGGCCGGCAGGCTGCGAAAGTCTGTGTCGCCGCCCACTTCAAGGACCTCCATGCGGCCATGGATCAGGCGGATCACCGGCAGGAATCGCTCGTGATACAGCGGGTTGGGCAGCAGGCCCTCGGGGGCGTAGTTCGAAGTCACCAGCACGAAGATGCCACGCGCGAACAAGGCATTGAACAGGCGGGTGAGCAGCATGGCATCACCGATGTCATGCACATGGAATTCGTCGAAACACAGCACCTTGCAGTCGCCCAGCAATGCGTCCAGCGTGGCGCCCAGGGCATCGTCCAGCAGCCTGTGACGGTGCATGCCCTGGTGCAGGCGGGCAAAAAAATCATGGAAGTGCAGGCGTTTTTTCGCCTCGATCGGCACTGCCTGGAAGAAACCGTCCAGCAGCCAGCTCTTGCCGCGGCCAACCGACCCGTACAAGTAAAGGCTGCGTGGTTCGCCTGGCAAGCGGGCAAGCTGCTCGGCCATGGCCTGGATGACCCGGCGCTGGCCCGCGCTGAGCTGGTAGCCACGGCTGCGCGCCTTGTCTTCGAACCATGCGAGCAGTTCGCTCTGGCTGGAGGTGGCGGGTCGCAGGCGTTGGCCCAGTTGGCGCAGGGGGGAGGGGATCCAGGCAGACAAAAGCTAAGCTCCTTGGGCACAGGAAGGTCAGCGCGCAGCTTGCCCCAGGTCGGCCCTTTTAACCAATAGAAAAAGTGCGGGGCTTCTATCAGTTGGCCGGATAACTCAAACCTTGCGTTCCAGCTGACGCTCGATCATGTACTTGATGGCCAGCCGGCGCTCCTTGAGGTGGCGCAGGTCGTCGTCCTGAAAGTTACCTGCTGAAATCGCCTCGGCAGCCAGTACCTGGTTGTCGATGTCGACGTACTCGTCGAGCATTCGGTCAAGGGTCTTGTCCTGTTGACGGCGCTGCTGGACGATCTCGCGGGGGTAGTGCAGGTCCTGGTACAGGTCGTGGGAAACGGGCATGGCATCCTCCTTGGTCAATGCAAATGGCTTATCTGATTGGAAGGGCGCGATGCGATTGTGTTGAAGCCAAGCGGATTAAATGCGACGGATGGTCGTTTTGCGGCGTGTGAACGGCCCGCAAAACACTAACCTGCTGTTTTAAAGCATTTTTTTTGCGCAAGGGGCTTCCCAGGTGCAAAGAATGTTGTTAAAGTGCCGCGCATTCCAAGACAACAACCCAGTTGTCACTCAGTTGGAATGGTCAGAGCAGCTAACGCTGCATCCGATACAGGGGCGTCGCCAAGCGGTAAGGCAGCAGGTTTTGATCCTGCCATGCGTTGGTTCGAATCCAGCCGCCCCTGCCATTTTCTCGTTAAACATCCATTCCTGATTCAGTGCAGATGATATCGGCGCTGGGTTTTTTCGTTTCTGGCGTTTGCGCAGGCCCATCGTCGACTGACGACAATGGGCCCTGTCAGCTACAGCGCGATTACCTGTTCACCCGCAGCAGTTCATCCAGCACGCGGGCCAGTTCCTCAGCCTGCACCGGCTTCTGCATCACCAGGCTGTCCGGCAAATCCAGCCCTTCCAGCTCGGCATACCCGGTCAGAAACACCACCGGCAAGCGCGGATGCCGTTCACGTGCGGCCAAAGCCAGTTGGGCACCGTTGAATTCGGGCATGGCAAAGTCGGTCAGCAACAAGTCGATCTCGTCGTCCAGCTGGGCCAATGCCTGTTCGCCGCTGTGTGCCTGGCGTACCTGATAGCCGTACTGGCGCAACACATCGCCGAGCATGTCGCGCACCAGGTGGTCGTCATCCACCAGCAGCACCGTGCGGTCGCGGCCACTGTCGCTGATGGACTGCGACGCAGCCGGGATCACCGGGTCCGCCGCCAGCTCATGCTTCACTGCGGGCAGGTAAACGGCAACCTGGGTGCCATGCCCAGGCGCGGTGTCGATGCGCACACCGCCACCAGACTGCTTGGCAAAGCCGAACACCTGGGCCAGCCCCAGGCCCGAGCCTTTGCCGATGTCCTTGGTGGTGAAGAAGGGTTCGAACACCTTGGCCACCACCTCTTCGCTCATGCCGCAGCCGGTGTCGCGGATGCTCAGCATCACGTACTCGCCCGGCTCCGGGTCTTCCGGCCGCTGCGGGCGGGCCTTGATCCGGGTATTGCGTGTGGCCAGCGTCAACTGGCCACCGTCGGGCATGGCGTCGCGGGCGTTGATCGCCAGGTTGAGAATGATCATTTCGGTCTGGGTCGGGTCGGTCAGCGCTTGCCACAGGCTGTGGTCCAGGTCCAGGCGCACAGAAATGCTCCCGCCCAAGGTGCGGCGCAGCAATTCCTCCAGGCCGCCCAAGGTGCGGTTGAGGTTCAGCGGTACCGGTTCCAGGCGCTGGCGGCGGGAGAAGGCGAGCAGCTGTGAGGTCAGCTTGGCGCCGCGTTCACCCGCCTCGCGGATATGCGTCAGGCGTTTGCGCGCTTTTTCCAGGTCACCTTTGTCCAGGTCGCGCTCAAGGAAGCTTGAGCCGGTAAGGATGACTGTCAGCAGATTATTGAAGTCGTGTGCAACACCCGCCGTGAGCTGGCCGACCGCCTCCAGCCGTTGCATCTGCTGCAACGCTGCCTCTATGCGCTCGCGCTCGGTGATCTGTTCGCGCAGGCGGTCGTTGGCGTCGGCCAGGCCCATGGCTGCTTCGCGCTCGCTGGTGATGTCGCGGGCTACCACATAGAGCAGCGTGTCTTCCGGTACCACCACCCATGACAGCCAGCGCAACTGGCCGCCTGCATGCTGGATACGGCCGACGAAGCGCGCGCTGGTGCGGCCATGGGCGAGGGCGGCGAGTTCGGTCAGCAGCGCTTCTTGGTCCGGTTCGGGCAGCAACTGCAATAACGAGGTCTGGCTCAGGCGTTCGCGCGAGAAACCCAGGCTGGCCTCCCAGGCAGGGTTCAGTGCGACCGGTGTGAGGTCTTTGTTGAGCACCGCGAGCAAGTCCTGGGAAAGCTCCCAGGCCCGGTCACGCTCGCGGGTACGGCGCTCGACCCGCTCGCCGAGCATTTCGTTGAGCTGTTTGAGCGCCTGGGTCGCCAGGCGCTGGGCGTGGATGTCCTGCAATACGCCCGAAAAGCGTGTGCAGCGGCCATCGACAAACTGGCTCTGACCGCTGCTGAGCAGCCAGCGCGGTTCCAGGCCGTTGGGTTGGGCAATGCGAAATTCGGCCCGGTAAAGCCCGTCGCTGTCCGGGCGCATGGCGTATTCCACCGTTTCGCGCACCCGTTGCACGTCTTCTGGATAAATGCCGGCATAGAAAACGTCAAGGCTCATCTCGGTGTCTACCGGCAGACCGAACAGCGTCTTGCAGCGGTCGTCCCAGATCAGCAGCCCTTCTTCCGGGCGAAAGTCCCAGGTACCCATGCCGGCTGCATCGATGGCAATCCGGGCGCGTGCCTCAAGGTCCGCCAGGGCTTCTTCGGCACGGCGCCGACGCTGACGTTCCTGCACTTCGGTAAGCGCCCTGCGCACTGCCTTGGGCAGCAACGACAGGTTTTTCTTCAGTACGTAGTCGGTGGCACCCAGGCGGATCATTTCCACCGCGTGCTCCTCACCGTATATGCCCGACAGGAAGATGAACGGCGTATCCGGCGCCAGGCGCTGGGCGATGGCCAGCACGTCGGTACCGGACGAGCCGGGCAGCACGCAGTCGCAAAGGATCAGGTCATAGCTGGCTTCGTGCAGGGCATGCTCGGCGGCGACATGATCGAACACCAGCTGCGACTGCAGCTGCAGTCCGCTGCGCTCCAGGCTCAGCAAGGTCAGCTCGGCATCCAGCGAGCTGTCTTCGACCATCAGTAATTTGAGCGGCGTTGGCAGCATGTTCGCGGTGGGCCTCAGTTGCTGCCACGCCGGTTAAGGCGTAGCGAGCCAGGTGGTGGTTCGTTGAGCACGGCCCAGAACACGCCGAGGTCGGAAATCGCCGCGACGAACTCCTTGAACTCCACGGGCTTGACCACGTAGGCATTGACCCCCAGTTCATAAGCCCGCAGCAAGTCGGGCTCTTCCCGCGACGAGGTCAGCATCACCGTCGGGATGCTGCGCAGCTCGGGGGTGGCACGCACCTCCCTTAGCACTTCCAGGCCATCGACCTTGGGCAGTTTCAGGTCCAGTAGCAACACGGCGGGGTTGCCGTCGTCGCGCGCGGCATAGGCGTTACGCCGTAGCAGATAGTCGAGGGCATCAGCGCCGTCGCGCAGAACGATGACCTCGTTGGCCAACTGGCTACGCTCCAGGGCCAGGAGCGTCAGCTCCAGGTCCCGGGGGTTGTCTTCTACCAGCAGGATAGGTTTGAGCATGATTGAACCGGTGCCTCAGTTTGTTTCTGGATGACGTGGAAGAGTGAAATGGAAGCTGGCGCCCTGGTCGACCTGGCCTTGGGCCCAGACTCGGCCATCATGGCGCTCGATGATCCGCCGCACGCTGGCCAGACCTATTCCGGTGCCCTCGAAATCCTCCATGCGGTGCAGCCGCTGGAACACCCCGAAGAGTTTGTTGGCATAGGCCATGTCGAAGCCCACGCCATTATCGCGAATATAGACTTCGATTTCCTCCGCGTGCTGGTGTGCGCCGATTTCGATGCGCGCAGGTTCGCGGCCACGGGTGTACTTGATAGCGTTGGCGATCAGATTATGCAGCGCCAGGTTGATGAACGCCGGGTCACCGATCACCTTGGGCAGCGGTGCGACGTCCCAGACGATCTCGCGCCCTTCATAATCGGGCGCCAGTTCCTGGCGGATGGCTTCTACAAGCGCATTGAGGTCAACATCCGACAGGCGTAGGGCCGAGCGGCCCATCTGCGAGAAGTTGAGCAGGTTATCCACCAGGCTGCCGGCGAACTGCGCAGCTTCCTCGATGTGCTTGAGAAAGCGCCGGCCGCGTTCACTCAGGCCCTGGCCTTCGATCTCGCCTAGCAGTTCGGTGTAACCGGCGATATGCCGCAACGGTGCGCGCAGGTCGTGTGACACGCTGTAGCTGAAGGCTTCGAGCTCCTTGTTCGAACGGCGCAGCTCGTTGGCCAGTTGCGCCAGCTCTTCGGCCTTGCGCAGGACAATGCCGAGCACGGCGGTGCGCAGTTCGACCACGCCTTCGATCGTCAGCGGGTCCCATGGCTCGCAGTAGCCGCCCAGCTGTTCCTGCCAGTGTTCGAAGCTGTGCCGCGGGTTCAGCGCGCCCTGCGGGCCTATCTGTTTGTCGGGCCGTCCGGCCCAGTTGACCGTGCGCACCTGCTCGGGGCGGAACCACAGCAGGTAGTGCGAGTGGATCTGAGAAATGGCCACTGCCAGCACGCCACCGGCATGCTCGGCCAGCTCGGGCAGTTCGTCGATGTCGCGGCGCACGTTGTCACTGTGGAACACCGTCTCATCATGGCGCTGGGCCAGCCAGTGCACCAGCGCAGTGACCTGCGCTGCCGGCGGCGTCTGGCCAATCAGGTCGCAGCGCTCGGCGGAAATGACCGCTGCGCCGCTTGCCCCGGCGAAGGCCAGCAGCACCTCGGGCTGCGCGCGCAGGCCCTCGCTGACACTGTCATGGTCGGCCATCGAGGAGATCATGCGTACGATGTGCTGGCGCAGGTCGAGCAGCTTCCGGGTATTGGCGTGGGCCTCACGCGACTCGATCTGCAGCGACAGCACACTGGCCAGCAGCTCGCAGGCTGTGCGGGTGCGCAGGTCGACCGGGCGAGGTTGCTCGTGGTGGCATGACACCAGGCCCCACAATTGCCCATCGACCACGATCGACAGTGACATCGACGCCAGGGTGCCCATGTTGCGCATGTACTGCAGGTGCACCGGCGATACGCTGCGCAACGCGGCGAAGCTCATGTCCAGCGGTTTGCCGGTGCGCGGGTTGGCCGCCGGCACCAGCGGTGAGGCCTGGTAGTCGGCATCTTCGATCACACGAATGCGGTTGACCCGATAGAGCTCGCGGGCCTGGCGGGGAATGTCCGACGCTGGGAAGCACAAACCCAAGTAGCGTGGATAGCCGGCATCAGCCACTTCAGCGAGCACCTGGCCATTGCCCTCTTTATCGAAGCTGTAGGCCTTGACCCGGCCAAAACCGGTGATTCGCTTTATCTGCAATACAGTCTGCTGCAGCAACGCTTCCAGGGTTGCGGCGTTGTTCAGGCTACTGACGAAACCCCGCACCAGGGGGTAATAATCGCCTTGGTCGACCGGGCCGACAGGCTGACGAACGGGCTCGAACTCAGCGATCAGTACCTGATCATGGCGATGGGTCAGCAGGCGCAGCCGGTCGTTGCAGGGTGCCCCATTGCGCAGGAGCACATCGCCGATGTGGAAGGGGAATACATCGTCGCCGGGCAGGCGCTCAAGATGGGAACGCAGATCGAAACTGTCGCTGACCACGTCGGCGAAGGTGCATCCCACCAGCTCAAGGGCGGGCACACCGAGCCAGCGTTCGACATTGTCGCTGGCCTGGAGGATACGCAGGTCCTGTTCATCCAGCACCAGCAGAAAACCATGTGGCTGGATGCTGCCGGGTACCTGGATCGGCTCCTGGGCGCAGCGTTCCACGGCTTCGGCGAGTGCGATGTCGGTGGTCGTCAATGGATACGCTCCTGTCATGTTCGTCCATGCATGGCGCGCATGCGTCTGATGCGGGCTCGGTGGCTGCTGCGCACCGTAACAGAATGCGCACTGCTTTGCCGGCCTATGGCCATTGGAGGTACTGGAGGCGCTTGGGTTCGATGCCAGCCGAAAATTTCTTTGCTGTGACCGGCTAACGGTCTAACCCTTTGTTGTTACTACCAAAGAATGGCGTGGAGTGGGCACAGGCAGGCCACCGGCTGCTACGCTCAGACTCAGGACGGAAAAACTAGGGACGTGTCAGTGAAGGGACGCTTTGTGGCCGCACTGTGGGGCCTGTTGTTGAGTGGCAGTGCCGTGGCAGCGGACTTCCTCGTGGAGGTGCGGGTGCAGGTGCAGCGGGGCTGCATGCTGGTCAGCCAGCAGCGCGAGGCGGGGGCGCAGGACCTCGGTCGGATCGACCTGGGCGCTGCCGCACGTCTGGATGGGCCTGGTGCGCCCTTGAGCGGGGTGCTGCTAAACCAGCGCCCACCGCGACTGGAATGCAACCCCGACACGCCCTACCAGGTACGTGTCGACGGTGGCCTGCACGGTGGTGCCGGTGAACTGCGCTTCTTGGCCAGTAGCGACGCCAGGGCCCGGCCGATTCCCTATCGCCTGTACCGCGACGCGGCCTGGCGCGAGCCTGTGGTCGTGGGCCAGCCCCACGCCGCACGTGTGCCGGACAGCGGTACGGTCGAACTGCCACTGTACGCCCGGATCGACAAGTTGGCCTGGGTGCCGCACGCCGGTACGTATGCCGACTTGCTCAAAGTCACGGTCACCTGGTAGCGAGCCACCATGCACAAGGACGTCACGCCATGAACCGTACATCCATTCTGTTGCTCAGCCTGGGCCCGCTGCTGTTGCCCAGTGGTGGGGCACATGGCACAACCACCGGCTTTATCCAGGCTCGTTTGGTGATCAGCGCAGCGTGCCAGATCAGCAGTGGCGACCAGCCCCCGGCCACGCTCGGCAACCCGGGGCTGATGGACTTCGGCGAGCGTGGCCCGAACTGGGACCAGCCGCTGCGCAGCCGGGTTGACGAGGCAGGCGGCGAGGGCAGCTTGCAGATCAGCTGCACGCCCCAGGTCAGGGCCTTCAATGTGCGCATCAACGGCGGCCTCAATGGCAGCGATGGCGTACGGCGGCTCAGCAATGGCCGTGAAATGATCCCTTATCAATTGGCGCTCGACCCAGGCGGCAATAGCCGTTATGGCATCGGCCAGGCGCGTGCCTTCACCATCAGCAGCACCGAACAGATTCCGATTCCCATCTTCGGCGTAGTGGTAGCGCAACCGCGTGCGCTGCCGGCCGGGCTGTACCGCGACACGCTTAGAGTGACTCTGGACTGGTAATTCACGCAAGGAGACCCCGATGCGAACGAACCTCACCCACTGGATGCTCGCTGGCCTTGGCCTGGCGATGGCATGCCACGCCCAGGCCGCTACGGTGACCGGGACCATCAGCTCCACCCTGACATTGACGTCGGCGTGCCAGGTCAATGGCACCACAGGCACCTCGGGGTTGAACTTCGGTACCCTCAGCTTCGGCACCCAAGAGGCGCTGTTCACCACCGCCAACGGTGAGGTGCTCGGTGGCGGCGGCGGTGCGATGAGCATCCTCTGCTCCGCAGGTACGGTGCCAGCCATTCGCGTGCGAGCGGGGGCCAACGACGGTGCATCGGATGGCGGCACCCGGGCGCTGGCAGACGGCAACGGCAACTTCGTGCCTTACGACTTCTATACCGACACCGGGCGCACCCAACTGTTGGACATCGACGGCACCATCACGCTGCCGACCAGCACCGGGGTTGCTCAGACCGTCAACCTCTACGGTCAGGCACGCGGCAAGGCGGGGCTGCCGGCAGGGGTATACACCGATACGGTGGCCGTCGAGCTGTCGTTCTGAGCCGCGGCCATGCGCTATTGGCTGGGTGGCTGCCTTGCAGGCCTGGGTGCGCTGCTGGCGACGCCACTGGATGCCGCAACCAGCAGCACCTTCCAGGTCACGGCGACGATCACCGCAGGCTGCCTGGTGGTGGGCGGCGTCACCCAGTATGGCGTGCTCGACTACGGGACGCAGTCGGCCTTGTCGACCGGGGTCCTCAGTACCTCATTGGGGGGCGCCACAGTGACCTTCCAGTGCACGCCCGGCGTGAGCCTGAGCATGAGCCTGGACGGTGGCCAGAACGTGGTGACCGGCACGCGCTTCCTCAAACGCAGCGGCGGCACGCAGCTGCTGGCCTACCAACTGTACCAGGACGCGGCCTACAGCCAGAGCATCGCAGTGGGCCAGAGCGTGACGCTGAACAACAGCGACCCGACGACGATCAAGCTGTCGGTGTATGGCCGCACGCAGCTCACCGGCCTTGTGCCGGCCGGGACTTACACCGACGTCGTGCAAGTGACGGTGACCTGGTGAAACACCGGGGCCCCTGACAATAAAATAAATCAAGGAGAGCGGTATGCGGGCAAGCGCGAAGTGGGCGCGGGGTTTGATCGGGTCATTGCTGCTGGCGAGCTTGCCGGCGGGGGCTGCCACCTCGGTGCTGATCTGGCCGATAGACCCGGTGCTGGAGGCTGACCAGAAGGCCGGCGCGCTGTGGCTGGAGAACCGTGGCAGCGCTCCGGCGAGCCTACAGGTGCGGGTTTTCGCCTGGCGTCAGGGCGACATGCAGGAGCAGTTCCAGGCCCAGCGGGAGATCATCGGCAGCCCGCCGGTAGCCACCATCGCCCCCGGCCAGAAACAACTGATCCGCCTGACCCGCACTGGCAGCTCACCGGCCGGCCAGGAGCAGGCTTACCGCATCATCATCGACGAAATTCCCTCGCCACTGCCCTCGGACAACGCCAGTCAGGGCGCTACCGCAGCCATCCGCCTGCAGATGCGCTACTCGGTACCGTTGTTCGTCTATGGCGAAGGCTTGTGGGGCAAGCCGGACCCGGAGGGCAAGCGCAGCGCCAGCGGCGTAGGCAAGCCGCAACTGAGCTGGCGGCCGGTGACGGTGCAGGGCAAACCCTATGTAGAACTGCGCAACACCGGCCCGGTGCATGCCCGGCTGACCGATGTGGTGGTGCAGCAGGGCGGCCAGGCAAGGCCACTGGCCGAGGGGCTGCTTGGGTATGTATTGCCCGGGGCCAGCATGCGCTGGCCGGCACCGGTTGCACCGAACAGCAGTGGCGTACTCAAGGGCAGGGTGAACGGTCAGGAGGTGGCCGAAGCGATCCGCCAAGGGCAATGAAACCACTATTGAATGAATGTCAGGGGCCAGGGAGGACCCGGCGATGGTCGGAATGCGTGTGTGAAATGGCTGTCGCAGGCGATGCGCCGCTGGTGCCTGGGGCTCGCGGTAATCGGCCCCGGCCTGGTGGTGGCCGACGAGCTGCCGCCGCCGCCCACCGAGGCCGCCGCCATTGCCGACGCCACACTGTATCTGGACCTGCTGGTGAACCAGGTGCCCAGGGCTGAGCTGGTGCCGGTGCAGCAGCGCGCCGGCGGGCTGTTCCTCGACAGCCAGGTGCTGCGCGCTGCCGGCATCGCCCTGCCGGGCAATCCGCAAGGCGAGGTGGCCCTGGATACCGTCGCGGGCCTGCACAGCGACTACGACAGCCAGAACCAGCGCCTGCTGCTGCAAGTGCCACCGGCCTGGCTCCCGGACCAGCAAGTCGGCGACCGTAACCTGTACCCGGCCAGCGATGCGCGCAGCAGTTTCGGCGCGTTGTTCAACTACGACCTGTACCTCAACGACACCGACGAGGGTGGCACTTACCTGGCTGCGTGGAATGAGCTGCGCCTGTTCGACAGCTGGGGCACCTTTGCCAGCACCGGCCAGTGGCGGCAGTCGTTCAACGGCGCCGCGGCCGACGACAGCCGCCAGGGTTTCCTGCGCTACGACACCACCTGGCGCTTCACCGACGAGCAGCGCCTGCTGACTTACGAAGCGGGCGACTTCGTCACCGGTGCGTTGCCCTGGACCAGTTCGGTGCGGGTAGGCGGCCTGCAGTTGTCGCGTGACTTTGCCGCCCGCCCTGACCTGGTCACTTATCCGTTGCCTGCTTTCGCGGGAGAGGCGGCGGTGCCGACCTCACTGGACCTGTTCATCAACGGCTACAAGTCCAGCACCGCCGAGTTGCAGCCAGGCCCCTACACCCTGACCAACGTGCCGTTCATCAACGGTGCCGGCGAGGCCGTGGTGGTTACCACCGACGCACTTGGGCGCCAGGTTTCCACCACGTTGCCGTTCTACGTCACCAGCAGCCTGCTGCAAAAAGGTCTGTCGGATTTCTCGATGGCCGCCGGCAGCCTGCGCCGAGACTATGCAGTGCGCGACTTCAGCTACGGGCCCGGCGTCGCCTCGGCCAGCCTGCGCCATGGCGTCAGCGATTTCTTTACCCTCGAAAGCCATGTCGAAACCGCAGAGTCGTTGCTGCTTGGCGGTGTGGGCGCGAATGTGCGCCTGGGCACGTTCGGTGTACTGAACGCTGCGACGGCGCAGAGCCAGTACGATGGCGAAAAGGGCCACCAGGTCGCCCTCGGCTATCAGTACAACAGCCAGCGCCTGGGTTTCAGCTATCAGCGCTTGCAGCGTCATGGTGATTACGCCGACCTGAGCCGGGTCGACAGCCTGGACATGCAATTGAGCCAGCGCAGCGAGCAGGTCACCCTGAGCCTGAACCTCGACCGCTTCGGCAGCCTCGGCGCGGGCTACTTCGATGTGCGCGCCGGTGACGGCTCGCGCACCCGGCTGATCAACCTGAGCTGGAGCAAACCGCTTTGGGGCAATAGCAGTGTCTACCTCTCGGCCAACCGTGAGGTCGGCGACAGCCAATGGGCGGTGCAGGCGCAATGGGTGATCCCGATCGACTTCAGCGGCACCCTGGCCGTGAGCATGGAGCGCAGCAAGGAAGGCGAGGATTTGCAGCGGGTCAACTACAGCCGCGCGGTGCCGGTGGGCGGTGGTGTTGGCTACAACCTTGGCTACGCCACTGGGGGTGATCGCGATGCCTACCGCCAGGCCGACGCCACCTGGCGCTTGCAGTCGGTGCAATTGCAGGCCGGCGTGTACGGCAGCAGCGGCGAAATGACCCGCTGGGCCGATGCCAGCGGCTCGCTGGTGTGGATGGACGCCGGGGTGTTCGCCGCCAACCGTATCGACGATGCCTTTGTGGTGGTCAGCACCGGCGGCTATGCCGATGTGCCCGTGCGTTACGAAAACCAGGAGATCGGCCGCACCGACCGCAACGGCCACCTGCTGGTGCCGTACAGCAGCGGCTACTACCGCGGCAAGTACGAGATCGACCCCATGGACCTGCCACCCGATGTGCTCGCGGCGCAGGTGGAGCAGCGGGTCGCGGTACGCCGTGGCAGCGGCTACTTGCTGGAATTCCCGCTCAAGCGCGTGCTGGCGGCGAGCGTCGAGCTGGTCGATGGCAACCAGCAGCCGCTCAAGCTGGGCAGTACGGTCAGCCATCGTGAAAGTGGCAGCCAGGCGGTGGTGGGCTGGGACGGACTGGTGTATCTGGAGAACCTCTCAGCGCACAACCACCTGCGGGTTGGGCTGGAGGGAGGAGGGCAGTGCCAGGTCGAGTTCGACTTGCCGCAGGCAGAAGGCTCCATCCCGTTGATCGGCCCGTTGGTATGCCGATGAGGAGGGGGTTGCTCGGCCTGGTGATCGCAATGCTATGGCTGCCGGCGGGTTCGGTCTGGGCGCTATGCTCGTCCGTCGCGACCGCGCCAGCGGCGTTCGGCACCGTCAACTCAACGCTGGTGCGCACTGCCATCCAGAGTGCTTCCACCATCAATGCGGGTTTGCAGTGCACCGGGTCGTTGTTGTCCCTGCTAGTGAGCAGTGACCACTTCTACCTCACCATTACATCAGCTACCAGCGGGCTGGTGGGGCCGACCGGGGATGTCATCCCGTATACGATCTATGCCAATAATACGACCAGCAACCCCATCACCCGCAGCGCGCAGTTCGACTTCGCACGCAATGGCCTGATCGACGCCCTGGGCCTGCTCAATGGCAATTCCCCTAAGTCTGTGCCGCTGTATCTGAAGACTACGGTTGGCGCCAACGTGGCCGCCGGCGTCTATACCGAGACGCTGAACCTTGCCTGGGTCTGGAACTATTGCTCGGGCATTGGCCTGGGCAATCTCTGCCTGGGGCGCGACACGGGCGCGGGGAACCAGACCCTCACGGTGACCCTGACGGTAAGTAATGATTGCCAGATCACAACGCCGACCATCAGCTTTGGCAGCGCACCGGTAGTGGCGGGGTTCGGCACGGTTAACCAGAGCGTGAACCTTTCCTGCACCAAGGGCAGTAGCTACACGGTCGGGCTGGATGACGGGCAGAACGCATCTGGCGGGCGTCGGAGGATGAAGTCTGCTGCCAACGACTACCTGGCCTACGACATCTTCAAGAGCGCGGGCGCGGTACGTTGGGGAGCAGTGGGTGGCGCGCGGCGTTCCAGCAGCGATGCCAACGTCAACCCTGGGGTGGGGACTGGCACCGGTAGCCAGGTGTTCAACTACAACGCCAAGGTCTATACCGACCAGGCGACACCGCCGGCGGCGACCTATACCGACAATGTGATACTCGATGTGCAGTTTTGACCGGGTATGTCTGCGCCGGCCTCTTCGCGGGCTTGCCCCGCGAAAAGGCCGGCACTGATCAGCGCAAATCGTCAGCCATCTTCAGCAAGGTCTCCAGCACCGCCCCTGCCAATGCCTTGGACCGCTCTCCCGACCAGCCGGTCACCGGGTTGGGCGCATCGTCATGGTCCTTGAACGGCATCTCAAGGGTCAGCGACAGGCAGTCGTACGCCATGCCCACCGCATTGCACGCCAGTGTCGTATTGGCCTGCCCAGGCTCATCGCGGGTATAGCCATACTTGGTCTGGAAGTCAGGCGTAACGCTGCACAAGGTGCTGCGGAACTGCTCCTCAAGCTTGGCCAGGCGTGGCGTGTACCCCGGGTTACCCTCACACGCTGCGGTGAACACGTGCGGGATTTCTTCATCCCCATGCACATCGATGAACGCATCCACCCCGTACTGCTTCATCTGCGCCTGGGCAAAGAACACCTCCGGGCTAGCCTCGACGCTGGCGTCCTGCCAGGCCCGGTTGAGGTCCTGGCCTTTGAAGTTGGTGCGTAGGTGGCCGAGGAAGGCGCCATCCGGGTTCATGTTTGCGATCAGGTACAGGTCAGCCTTGGCCAGCAGTTGCTGGACGACGGCGTCATTGGCTTGAAGACGGTCGATCACCCCCTCCATGAACCACTCGGCCATGTGCTCGCCCGGGTGCTGCTGGGCGATCAGCCATAGCTTGCGTTTGCCTGCGGCTCCGTCGCCTGCGCGCAACAGCGGAATGTCGCGGCCCTGTACGCTGCGGCCATGGGCCAGCAGTTCGACACCGGGAATCTGCTGGGCACGCTCGATCAACTGGTTGTGGCGCGCACGCGGGTAGGGCTCGAAGTAGGCGAACCAGATCTGCTCCTGCTCGGCTTTCACTTCGAAGGCCAGTGCCTTGCCATCGAACTGGCTGGGCACACGGAACCAGGTTTGCTGGTCGTACGAAGCCACGGCGTTATAGCCGGCCCAGGCGTTCTTGTAGGAAGACTCGCTGGCGTTGTCCAGGCTGAAGCGATGGACCTGACCGGGCGTGAGGCCGCTGACCTTGAAGTGGAACCACTGGAAGTGGCCGCTGTGGGTGTCCGGGCGAATGGCCAGGTGGACCTGGGCAGGGTTACTGGCATCCAGTACCTGGATGTTGCCGGAATCGAAAGCGCAGTCGATCTGCAGAGGGGACAGCGTCACGGTCATTGGCGTGGCTCCTTGGGCTTTGTTGTGGGGGTACTGTACACCCCTCGTGGGGGAGGCTGTGTACAAAAAACAGCACCCTCAATGATTTCCTATTGTTGGGAAGTTAATTGCAGGCTGATTAAGCAGTTGATAGATCGAACTGGAATGGGCGGGTCAGGACGGACTAGTACGATGTTGGGTTCAAGAATCCTACACGTTTTTAGGGTATTTCATTCAGTAATCCCGCTTGTGTGTATTGCCTGTGTGGGTTCGTATATGCATTGAAAAAATAGTGGAACGGTTAGGCGTGTTGGCCAGCGCCCTGTCGTCAGTAACCGGAGTGGGTGGCGTGCCTGCAAAAACTTCTTTCCTGTCGATTTTGCTCATTCTTATCAGTCTGCTGGGTGTATTCCCACTCGACGTCATTTTGCCTTCTGTTCCGTAGATGGCTGAGTATTTTGCAGTCGATACAAAGCGCATTGCCTATTCAGTGAGTTTATTTGCGCTGGGTGTGGCTCTATCCCAAGCGGTGATCGGCCCGCTTTCCGATTGTGTGGGAAGAAAACGCTTGCTGATCGCTGGGCTCTTGGTAGGCATCGCAGGGGCAATCGGCTGCATACGCACCACTCACTATGAGACCTTCATGGTGTTTCGCCTGTTGCAGGCCATGGGCTGTGGCTGTTTCGTACTAAGCCAAGCGCTGGTGCAGGATAGTTACAGTGGCCAGCAGCGCAATGCGATGCGAATTCTGCTGACCAGTGCAAGCGGCGTCTTTATCGCGTTGTCGCCGTTAGCAGGCAGCGTGCTTCAGCAATATTGGGGGTGGCAGGGGAGTTTTCAGGTATTTGTCATGCTGGCAGTATTGGTGCTGTTACTTTGTTTGATGTTATTGGGTGAAGATAGAGCCTCTCGCTATCGGGGAGGTTTTTTGCCTGGCTATTGCCAGATTCTGAAGGACAGAAAGTTTCTTGTGTATTCGATCTTCTCCTGTTTGGCATTTGCCTGTCACTTTTCATTTGTTGTCGTATCCCCCTTGTTGCTGATGGGGCCGCTAGGGTTGACGGAGTTCGCCTTCTCCATGGTGTTCCTCTTGTATGGGTTGGCCTACATGGTCGGCGGTGTAGTTGCCAATTCGCTGAATCGAAGTATGAGTACACAGGCGCAGATTGGTTGTGGATTTGCACTGATAGGAACCGCTGGCGTAGCCCTGCATCTTGCCATTTCAAGCGGTGAACTGGTGCTCATCGATCTTGTATTGCCATTAACCTTATGCACAATCGGCACGACGATCGTCCGCCCGGCTGCAACCACGTACGCACTCAGTCGGCATCCCGATCGCGCAGGGGCTGCTGCATCGGTCAGCAACACATTGCTCTATGCGTGCGGTGGGGGCGTTAGCCTGCTGGTGGCTTCATCAGGAGAGGTGAGTTTGGCAATGCATCTGGCAGTGAGTTTTATAGCCTCTTGCCTATCAGGCTGGTTGCTCCTTGCCTGCGTGTCCGGGCTATTCGGACATAAGCCTTGATTTGGCAGGGGTACTGGCTTTGCATCCTGCCGACCCTGACGGCTTACGCCCAGTAGCCAAACAGCACCAGCGCCGCCACGCCCAGCCCTACTGCAATCGAACACCCACCCAACGAAATCGCCGCTCGCCCTTGCCGATACCAGCCATCGTGCCCCAGCTCCCTCGCTGGGGCGAGCAGGCTGCGCCAGCGCAGTTCGGTGTCATGGAAGGCTTGCAGGTGCGCTGCATCGGCGTCCAGCCAGCGCCGAAAATCAATGCGCTCGCAGGTGGTGACCTCAGGGCTCTGCAACCGTACATACCATTGGCTGGCAGCGCTGGCCACAGCATCACCGTGCGGGCGGGCCGTTTGCAGGGCCTGGTTCATGTGCCGTTCGATGCTCAGCAAGGGCAAGTCGAGGCGCCTGGCGATAACGGCGAAGTCCAGCTGGTCCAGGCGATTGAGCAGGAACACTTGCTGAACGCGGCGTGGCAAGCGCTTGAGCCCGTGCAGCAGGGCATCCTCGGCGTCGTGGCCGGTAGCGGGCGTTGGGTGCTCAAAAGGCAGCAGCAGGCGGCTCATGGTCAGCTCCTTGCTCAAGAGTAGGGGTGGGGGCATCTTCCGTGATGCGAAACCAGCTTAGTAGAAACGAGATTGATTCTCAAGTGCTGATTCCGCAAAGTTTTGTAATGAGCGTTCACGCCCTGACACACTTTTGCTATCATCGCGGCCATCAAAGATCTTCATTAGCCTGAAGAGCCAAAAAAAAAGACCCGGCAAAAAGCCGGGTCAAAAACCGTGATTAGCCTGATGAGGAGATAATCTGAGAGCGACCTAAGCTCCAGGTTATCCAGCAGATCTCGCGATCAGCTGAGTGCAATAATAATCGTTATCATTTGCCAGTCAAATGATTTTTCACCTATCCGGTAAAAACTTTTGCTGGAGCACTCCCTTGTCCCGGCAATCGGGGCCCCTTGCCGTTACCTGGCCACCACGTCTCTCCCTATTCCAGTTCCAGTCTAAAGACCGCTCTGCACGGTCCGCTTGTGCTCCAGCAGCGCCCTGGCCATGTCCATCATGTGCATCAGTGCAAAGGTCAGCTCGCGGTGGCTGCCTTCCTGATGGGTGGCGGTTTCATGGGCGGTGGCGGCCGCGCAGCGCAGCAGCGCGATGGCGTGCTCCTGGGCCTGGTCTGCGGTGACGCCTTCGTGGAGTGTCCAGATCTTGTTGTCGATGCTGGGGCGCGGCGGGTTGGGGTTGAGGTAGTAGTCGAGGGCGCGGCGGGCTGCTTCGCTGTCGAGTTCTGTTTCGTCGTTTTTCGGTGGTTTCATCGCGATACCTTCTGATTTCCCTTCAAACACAATGAAATCAGAGCATAGGTCAATCTGTACTATTAATCCTGTCACAAATAATTCAGAGTGTGTATTGAAGCGGCTAATACAGTCCGTATTGTTGCCGCTCATGGAAAACTGGAACGCATTTCTCAAGCGCTACAAGCGCGAACATAATCTCAGCCAGCTCAAGCTGGCCGAACGTCTGGGCATGACTCAGGGCGGCGTGGGCCATTGGCTGCGTGGGACGCGGCGGCCAACGCTGATCACCATCAACGAGAAACTGGAAAAGCTCGGGTTGGTGTACCTGGAGGCCCAGGTCATGGTGGTTGAACGTGAGGTCAATGATCTCACGCGTGAATCCAGGGGCACCTACGCCCCCGCACGGCCTTTGTCGGTTGAGGCGCTGCGATATGCAAGCTTCCGTTTCCCTGTGCTGAGCTGGGCTGATCTGCAGGGGCCTTTACCTGAAAAGAGCGACCTGCACGAACAGACTGACTATATGCCGGCGGGTAATGCATTTTGGCTGGCAGTGGAAAACGACTCGATGAACGCCGCCAGTGGCAAGAGCGTGCCGGAAGGTATGCGTATCCTGATCGATACGGGGCTCGAGGCGCAGCCGGGCAAGTTGGTGATTGCCAGGCAGCCGGGGCGCTTGGCGGTCTTGCGGCAATTGATCGAAGAGGGTGGGGAGCGGATGCTCAAGCCCCTGAATACCCGTTATCCGACGGTTTTGTGTGAGCCAGGGTGTGAGTTTCTGGGGGTGGTTGTGCGGGTGCACGGCTCCTTCTAGATTGCCGGGGCCGCAAAGCGGCCCTTGCTTGCATCACTCCACCAGTTCGACCAGCACTGTTCCTTCGCTGACCATATCCCCTTCCTGGCAAAACAACGCCTTCACCGTCCCGCCCTGCGGAGCGCGGATGCTGTGTTCCATTTTCATCGCCTCCAGCACCACCAGCGCAGTCCCTGCTTCCACCGCCTGGCCCGGCTCCACCAGTACCCGCACGATGCTGCCATTCATGGGCGCGCCCAGCCCGCCCTGATGGCTGTGGCTGGCTTCGGCCTCAGCGATCGGGTCAAAGGCCTCGATGGCATGCACTTCACCATCCCAGCGCAGGTATAGCGTGCCACCGCAGCGCACTGCCAGGTAACGCCTGCGCACGCCGCCTTGATCATGCCCGAGCTGTTCGCCGTCCAGCTGCCAGGCCAAAGTAGCGCCGTGCTCAAGGGTAACTGCCTGGCTTTCGCCGCCGCTGCGCAAATGCAGGCTGCTGTGCGCTGGCAGGCCCAGGCGCAAACCCGTGCGCCCAGCCCAGGGGGAGCGGTCATCGTCGTCACGCTGATGCGGCGCCTGGCCCTGCAGCCAGGCTTCTCCTGCGGCTTGCCAGAAGCCTGCGGGCAATGGCTGCGGTACCGGCAGCAGTACCTCCTGATGACGTGGAATAAAGCCTGTATCCAGCTCGGCCGCCGCGAATGCGGGATGGGCGAGGATGCGGCGCAGGAAGGCAATGTTGGTCTTCAGCCCGCCGATGGCGAACTCGTCCAGCATCGCCAGCAAGCGCAGGCGTGCCTGTTCACGGTTTTCGCCCCAGGCGATCAGCTTGCCAAGCATGGGGTCATAAAAGGATGAGACCTGGTCTCCCTCGCTTACCCCGCTGTCCACCCGGCGACCTTCGCCAGGTGCCGACTCGCGGTACAGCGTCAGGGTGCCTGTGGCCGGCAGAAACTCATTGCCCGGATCTTCGGCATACAGGCGCACCTCGATGGCATGGCCGATCAGCGGCACCTGCGCCTGGGTAATCGGCAGCGGCTCGCCGCAGGCGACGCGGATCTGCCAGGCCACCAGGTCCAGGCCGGTGATAGCTTCGGTCACCGGGTGCTCTACCTGCAGGCGGGTATTCATCTCCATGAAGAAGAACTCGCCACGGGCATCGAGCAGAAACTCCACGGTGCCGGCACCGACATAACCGATGGCCTGGGCGGCGCGCACCGCCGCTTCGCCCATGGCCCGCCGCAATTCAGGGGAGAGCCCCGGCGCAGGCGCTTCCTCGACCACTTTCTGATGGCGGCGCTGGATCGAGCAGTCGCGCTCATTAAGGTACAGGCAGTTGCCGTGCTGATCGGCGAACACCTGGATCTCGACGTGGCGGGGCTTGAGCACGTACTTTTCCACCAGCATGCGCGCATCGCCGAACGACGACTGCGCTTCACGCTGGGCCGAGGCGAGGGCATCGGCCAGCTGGCTTTCTTCCTCCACCACTTTCATGCCCTTGCCGCCGCCCCCGGCGCTGGCCTTGAGCAGCACCGGGTAGCCGATGCGCTCGGCGGCGGCGCGGAAGGTTTCCAGGTCCTGGGCGTCGCCGTGGTAACCCGGCACCAGCGGTACGCCGGCCGCTTCCATCAGCGCCTTGGCTGCCGATTTGCTGCCCATTGCATCAATGGCGCTGGCCGGCGGGCCAAGGAAGATCAGCCCGGCGTCTTCGATGGCTCGGGCAAACCCTGCGTTTTCCGAAAGAAAGCCGTAGCCTGGGTGAATGGCCTGGGCGCCGCTGGCTTTGGCCGCAGCGAGCAATTTGTCGATCACCAGGTAACTGTCAGCGGCTTTGCTGCCACCCAGGTCGACACGGATATCCGCTTCGCGGCTGTGGCGGGCATCGCGGTCGGTGGCGCTGTGCACGGCCACGGTGGTCAGGCCCATGGCCTTGGCGGTGCGCATCACCCGGCAGGCGATTTCGCCACGGTTGGCGACCAGCAGCGTGGTCAATGGCGGGCGGCTCATGGGCGCGGCTCCTTGTTGGGCTCGGTTTGCCAGGCGGGGCGACGTTTTTCCAGGAAGGCGCGCAGGCCCTCCTGGCCTTCGGCGCTGACACGGATACGGGCAATGGCGTTTTCACAGTAGCGGCGCAGGGCAGGGCTGAGCTCACCGTCATCGACTTCGCGCAGCAGGTCCTTGGTGGCGCGCAGTGCCTGCGGGCTGTTTTGCAAGAGGTTGTCCACCCAGGCCTGTACCTGCACTTCCAGCTCACTGGCCGGATACACCTCTGCCAACAGCCCCAGTTCCCGGGCCCGTACGCCGCTGAAGCGTTCGGCGGTCAGGGCATAACGGCGCGCGGTACGCTCACCGATGGCCTTGACCACGAACGGGCTGATCACCGCCGGGGCCAGGCCGATGCGCACTTCGGACAGGCACAGCTGTGCATCCTCGGCGCCGATGGCCATGTCGCAGCAACTGATCAACCCCAGGGCGCCGCCAAAGGCCGCGCCTTGCACCACGGCCAGGGTGGGTACCTTCAAGCGGTGCAGGGCGTACATCAGTTCGCCCAGTTCACGGGCGTCATCGAGGTTGGTGTTGAAGTCCAGCTGTGCCGATTGCTGCATCCACGCCAGGTCTGCGCCGGCGCTGAAATGGCGGCCACGGCCGCGCAGCAGCATGAAGCGCAGGCTGGCGTCGTCGGCCAGCTGGCCGAGGGCGACGATCAGCTCGCGGATCATCTGTGCATTGAAGGCGTTGTTCTTGTCCTCGCGGCTCAGCCACAGGGTGGCGAAGCCGCGCGGGTCGCGGATCACTTCGAGGGTGCTGAAATCGCTCATGGGTCACATCCGGAAAATGCCGAAGCGGCTCTGTTCGATCGGTGCGTTCAGCGCGGCGGACAACGCCAGGCCTAGCACGTCGCGGGTCTGCGCCGGGTCGATGACGCCGTCGTCCCATAGCCGGGCGCTGGAATAGTAGGGGTGACCCTGGTGTTCGTACTGGTCGAGAATGGGCTGCTTGAGCCTGGCCTCATCCTCGGCGCTGAAGGCCTGGCCGCTGCGTTCGCTCTGCTCGCGCTTGACCTGGGCCAGCACCCCGGCGGCCTGTTCGGCCCCCATCACGCCAATCCGCGCGTTGGGCCACATCCACAGGAAGCGCGGATCATAGGCGCGGCCACACATGCCGTAGTTGCCAGCGCCAAAGCTGCCACCGATGATCACCGTGAACTTCGGCACCTGGGCGCAGGCCACGGCGGTGACCAGCTTGGCGCCGTGCTTGGCGATGCCGCCTTCTTCGTATTTCTTGCCGACCATGAAGCCGGTGATGTTCTGCAGGAACAGCAGCGGGATGCCGCGTTGGCAGGCCAGTTCGATGAAGTGCGCGCCTTTTTGCGCGGCTTCGGCGAACAGGATGCCGTTGTTGGCCAGTATCGCCACCGGGTAGCCGTGCAGGTGGGCAAAGCCGCACACCAGTGTGGTGCCGAACAGTGCCTTGAATTCATCGAAACCCGACCCGTCGACCAGACGCGCAATCACCTCACGCACATCGAACGGTTGCTTGGCGTCAGCCGGCACCACGCCGTACAGCTCTTGGGCGGGATACAGCGGCGCAACCGGCGCCTGGCGTTGCAGCTTGCCGAGCTTGTGCCAGTTGAGGTTGGCCACGCTGCGCCGGGCCAGGGCCAGGGCGTGTTCATCATTGTCGGCATAGTGGTCAGCCACGCCGCTGGTGCGGCAATGCACATCGGCACCGCCGAGGTCTTCGGCGCTCACCACCTCACCCGTGGCGGCTTTCACCAGTGGCGGGCCCGCCAGGAAGATGGTCGCCTGCTGGCGGACCATGATCGCTTCGTCGGCCATGGCCGGCACATAGGCGCCGCCTGCGGTGCACGAGCCCATGACCACGGCGATCTGCGGGATGCCCAGCGCGCTCATGTTGGCCTGGTTGAAGAAGATCCGCCCGAAATGTTCGCGGTCGGGGAACACTTCATCTTGGCGCGGCAGGTTGGCGCCGCCCGAGTCCACCAGGTAGATGCACGGCAGACGGTTCTGCTGGGCGATGGTTTGCGCACGCAGGTGCTTTTTGACCGTCAGCGGATAGTACGAACCGCCTTTCACTGTGGCGTCGTTGGCCACGATCATGCATTCCACGCCCTCGACGCGGCCGATGCCCGCGATGACGCCGGCAGCGGGCACGTCTTCGCCGTACACCTCATGGGCGGCCAGCTGGCCGATTTCGAGAAATGGCGAGCCCGGGTCCAGCAGGCGATCGATACGCTCACGCGGCAGCAGTTTGCCCCTGGAGGTATGCCGTTCTTGGGCCTTGGGCCCGCCGCCTTGGGCAATGTGGGCGAGCAGGCCGCGCAGGGCCTGGACCTGTTCGAGCATGGCCGCGCTGTTGCCGGCGAATTCCGCCGAACGCGGGTTGATCTGGGTGTGCAAGGTAGCCATGTGCGCCCGTCCCTTGTGCTCAGCGGGTTTCGTTGAACAGTTCGCGGCCGATCAGCATCCGGCGGATTTCGCTGGTGCCGGCGCCGATCTCGTACAGCTTGGCGTCGCGCAGCAAGCGGCCCGCCGGGAATTCATTGATGTAGCCGTTGCCGCCGAGAATCTGGATCGCTTCCAGGGCCATCTGCGTGGCGCGCTCCGCGGTGTACAGGATCACCCCGGCGGCGTCCTTGCGTGTGGTCTCGCCACGGTCGCAGGCCTGGGCCACGGCGTACAGGTAGGCGCGGCTGGCGTTCAGTTGGGTGTACATGTCGGCGATCTTGCCCTGTATCAACTGGAACTCGCCGATGCTCTGGCCGAACTGCTTGCGGTCGTGGATGTACGGGACCACCAGGTCCATGCAGCTTTGCATGATGCCGGTGGGGCCACCGGAGAGCACCACGCGCTCGTAGTCCAGGCCGCTCATCAGTACGCGCACGCCGCCGTTGAGCTGGCCGAGGATGTTTTCTTCCGGCACTTCGACGTCATCGAAAAACAGCTCGCAGGTGTTGGAGCCGCGCATGCCCAGCTTGTCGAACTTGTTGCTGCGGCTGAAGCCTTGCCAGTCGCGCTCGACAATGAACGCAGTGATGCCGTGGGCGCCCTTGTCCAGGTCGGTCTTGGCGTAGATCACGTAGGTGTTGGCATCCGGGCCGTTGGTGATCCAGGTCTTGCTGCCGCTGAGCACGTAGCGGTCGCCGCGCTTTTCGGCGCGCAGTTTCATCGACACCACGTCGGAGCCGGCGTTTGGCTCGCTCATGGCCAGCGCGCCGATGTGTTCACCGCTGATCAGCTTGGGCAGGTACTTGAGCTTCTGCTCATGGGTGCCGTTGCGGTTGATCTGGTTGACGCACAGGTTGGAGTGGGCGCCGTAGGACAGCGCCACCGAGGCTGAGCCACGGCTGATTTCTTCCATCGACACCACGTGGGCCAGGTAGCCCAGGCCGGCGCCGCCGTATTCTTCCGGTACCGTGATGCCCAGCAGGCCCATGTCGCCAAACTTGCGCCACATGTCGGCAGGGAACAGGTTGTCGTGGTCGATCTGTGCGGCGCGTGGCGCCAGCTCGGCGGCGACGAAGGTGCGCACCTGGTCACGGAGCATGTCGATGGTTTCGCCCAGGGCGAAGTTCAGGGAGGGGTAATGCATGGGGCACCTTCTTGTTCTTGAAATTAGGAAACACCGTAGCTCAGCAAGCGGTAGCCATTGACTATGAGCGCTATGTCGTTTTCACCTTTACGTTAACGTAAACCTGCGATCCGTCGGTGTCAATCCGGTCATCACCTTTACGTAAACGTAAATCTGCGCCACAGTATTTGTCGCTTGCTTGAGCCGTGCCCAGAACAACCACAAGAAGGGACACCCATGAGTCAACCCAGCTACACCCAAGGTCGTCAGGACCTACCCTTGCTGACCCTGACCATTGGCCAGGCCTTCGATGCGACCGTGGCCCGTTACGCCGATGGCGAAGCGTTGGTGGTGCGCCAGCAGGGCCTGCGTTTCACCTGGCAGCAGTTGGCCGAACAGGTCGATGTCCATGCCCGGGCGTTGATGGCCCTGGGTGTCGACAGGGGGGACCGGGTCGGCATCTGGTCACCCAACTGCGCCCAGTGGTGCATCCTGCAGCTGGCCAGCGCCAAGGTCGGTGCGATTCTGGTCAATATCAACCCGGCCTACCGGGTGGGCGAGCTGGAGTACGTGTTGCGCCAGTCCGGCTGCCGCTGGCTGGTGTGCGCCGATGCCTTCAAGACGTCCGATTACCATGCCATGGTCAAGGAGCTGATACCGGGGCTGGCTGCAGTGCTGCCCGGTGACTTGGCCAGCGAGCGCCTGCCCGAGCTGCGCGGGGTGATCAGCCTGGCCGGCAACCCGCCCCCAGGTTTTCTGGCGTGGCATGCGCTTGGCGAGCGGGCAGGGGAGACGGCTGTTGAGGCTTATCAGGCTCGCCAGCGCAGCCTGCAGTTCGATCAGCCGGTGAACATCCAGTACACCTCCGGCACCACTGGCGCGCCCAAGGGGGCGACGCTCAGTCATTACAACATCCTCAACAACGGTTTCATGGTTGGCGAAAGTCTGGGCCTGACCAGCACCGACCGCATGGTGATCCCGGTACCGCTGTACCACTGCTTCGGCATGGTCATGGCCAACCTTGGTTGCATCACCCATGGCAGCACCATGATCTACCCCAGCGACGCCTTCGATGCCGAGCTCACTCTGCGTGCGGTCGCCGAGGAGCGCGCCAGCATCCTCTATGGCGTGCCGACCATGTTCATCGCCATGCTCGACCACCCGTCGCGCCAGCACCTGGACCTTTCGACCCTGCGCAGCGGCATCATGGCCGGTGCCACCTGCCCGATCGAGGTCATGCGCCGGGTCATCGACCAACTGCACATGGCCCAGGTGCAAATTGCCTATGGCATGACCGAAACCAGCCCGGTGTCCCTGCAGACCGGCCCCGACGATGACCTGGAGCTGCGCGTGACCACGGTTGGCCGTACCCAGCCCCAGCTGGAGACCAAACTGGTGGATGCCGACGGCTGCATCGTGCCCAGGGGCGAGATCGGCGAATTGTGCACCCGTGGCTACAGCGTGATGCTCGGTTACTGGGACAACCTACAGGCCACGGCGGATGCCATCGATCCTGAAGGGTGGATGCACTCGGGCGACCTGGCTGTGATGGATGAAGATGGCCATGTGCGCATCGTCGGGCGCAACAAGGACATGATCATTCGCGGTGGCGAAAACATTTATCCGCGCGAGCTCGAGGAGTTCTTCTATACCCACCCTGCAGTGGCGGACGCCCAGGTGATCGGCATCCCGTGCGATAGGTATGGCGAGGAAGTGGTGGCCTGGATCAAGTTGCATCCCGGCCACAGCGCAACGGCTGAAGAATTGCAGGGCTGGTGCAAGGCGCGCATCGCGCACTACAAGGTGCCACGGCACTTCTGTTTCGTTGACGAGTTTCCCATGACGGTGACCGGCAAGGTGCAGAAGTTCAAGATGCGCGAAATCAGCGCGGCCTCGCTTTCAGCAGTACCGGCTGGGTAATTCAGCCAGGGCGCTGGCCGCGCCGAGTGATACCCGTGCACGGCCGGCAGCACCGTTGCAGGTGCATCGCTTTCCCTCGTCTATCCTTAAGCCTTCACCGGTGGCTCCTGGCTCGGCGGGTCGCCGACCGTCGGCGGCTCGGTCGGCTTGATCGGCAGCTCGTCCGGGTCCTCTTCCGGCACGGGCGGCGGCAGGCTCGGGTCGTCGATGTTGGGGTCGGGTGTCTCTGGTGGAATGGGAATGTTCATGGCCTGACCTCGCAGGGTGAATGAGAGGGTGGTGCAGGCTTTGATACGTGGCTGCGCCGTTTGCTCAATTTTTTTGAACCCCCTGCGTGGACGATGGCTCTGAACCCTTACCGCCAATGCCAACAGGGAGCCAGGACCGATGTCGCGCAACGAGCCCTTCGAAAGCGTACCAATGGCGAACGATCACCCCGACCAGGCCATCAGCCTGTCCCAGGCGCTGCTGGCGCCGCGCATCGTGATCGAGGATACCCAGCCCGCACTTGACGGTGGCGGTTTCGCCGTCAAGGCCATCAGCGGCCTGCCGGTTGCAGTCAGCAGCAAGGTCTACAGCGATGGCCACGATCGCCTGGCTGTGATGCTCAAATGGCGGCAGGCCCATGGCCGGCGCTGGCACTGCGTGCCCATGCATTCGCCGGGCAACGACCTGTGGCTGGCCGAATTCACCCCCACCGAACTCGGCCCGCACCTGTTCAGTATCGAGGCCTGGATCGATCCGTTCGCCACTTATTGCCACGACCTGGAGAAGAAGTTCCACGCCGGCGTCGACGTGAAGCTGGAACTGGAAGAGGGCCGCCAGCTGCTCGGCAAAGGCGCAGAGCGCAGCGAGGGCGAACTGCGCAAGCAGATCGAGGCACTGCAGGCTCAGTTGCCCACGTTGGCCCAGGCTGACCAGGTGGCGCTGCTGCTGGATGCGCAGGCGTCGCGCCTGATGACCGAGGCCGAGCACCGCAGCTACCTCACCTGCAGCCGCGAATTCCCGGTCGATGTCGACCGCCCGGCCGCGCAGTTCGCCAGCTGGTACGAGCTGTTCCCGCGTTCGATCACCGACAGCCCTGAGCGCCACGGTACCTTCAACGACGTGCACGAGCGTTTGCCGATGATTCGTGACATGGGCTTTGACGTGCTGTATTTCCCGCCCATTCATCCGATCGGCAAGCAGCACCGCAAGGGCCGCAACAATGCCTTGCGTGCTGAGCCCAACGACCCGGGCAGCCCCTACGCCATCGGCAGCCCCGAGGGCGGGCACGATGCCATACACCCGCAGCTGGGCACCCGGGAGGACTTCCGCCGCCTGGTGGCCGCCGCCGCCGAGCACGGGCTGGAGATCGCCCTGGACTTCGCCATCCAGTGCTCCCAGGACCACCCGTGGCTCAAGGAACATCCCGGCTGGTTCAGCTGGCGCCCCGACGGCACCATCCGCTATGCCGAAAACCCGCCGAAGAAGTACCAGGACATCGTCAACGTCGATTTCTACGCCGCTGACGCCGTGCCGTCGCTGTGGCTGGCCCTGCGCGATGTGGTGGTGGGCTGGGTCGAGGAGGGGGTAAAGACCTTCCGCGTCGACAACCCGCACACCAAACCGCTGCCGTTCTGGCAATGGTTGATCGCCAATGTGCGCAGCCAGTACCCGGACGTGATCTTCCTGGCTGAAGCCTTCACCAAACCGGCGATGATGGCGCGCCTGGGCAAGGTGGGTTACGCCCAGAGCTACACCTATTTCACCTGGCGCAATACCAAACAGGAACTGCGCGAGTATTTCGAGCAGCTCAATCAGCCGCCCTGGAGCCTGTGCTACCGGCCCAACTTCTTCGTCAACACGCCGGACATCAACCCGTTCTTCCTGCACACCAGCGGCCGTGCGGGGTTTCTGATCCGCGCCGCGCTGGCGACCATGGGGTCGGGGCTGTGGGGCATGTACTCGGGCTTCGAGCTGTGCGAAGGCACACCCCTGCCGGGCAAGGAAGAGTACCTGGATTCGGAGAAGTACGAGATCCGCCCGCGCGATTTTACCCAGCCCGGCAACATCATTGCCGAAATCGCCCAACTCAATCGCATCCGCCGGCAGAACCGCGCCCTGCAGACGCACCTGGGCGTGGCGTTCTTCAACTGCTGGAACGACAACATCCTGTATTTCGCCAAGCGCACGCCCGAGCGCGACAACTACATCCTGATAGCGGTCAGCCTCGACCCGCACAACGCCCAGGAGGCCAGCTTCGAACTGCCGCTGTGGGAGCTGGGGCTGGACGATGACGCCGACACCCTGGGCGAAGACCTGATGAACGGCCACCGCTGGACCTGGCATGGCAAGACCCAATGGATGCGTATCGAACCGTGGCATCAGCCATTTGGTATCTGGCGCATAGAAAAGGCCCGATAAGCCCCTGGGCGGTGCTGAACCCGCAATTGAAAGGAGTCGCACATGGCCAAGCGTTCCCGCCCGGCAGCCTTCCTCGACGACCCGCTGTGGTACAAGGATGCCGTGATCTACCAGTTGCACATCAAGTCGTTCTTCGATGCCAACAACGACGGTATAGGTGACTTCGCCGGCCTGATCAGCAAGCTCGACTACATCGCCGATCTTGGCGTCAACACCCTCTGGCTGTTGCCGTTCTACCCCTCGCCACGGCGCGACGACGGTTATGACATCGCTGAATACAAAGCCGTACATCCCGACTACGGCAGCATGGCCGATGCCAAGCGTTTCATCGCCGAGGCGCACAAGCGCGGGTTGCGGGTGATTACCGAGCTGGTCATCAACCACACCAGCGACCAGCACCCCTGGTTCCAGCGCGCCCGCCATGCCAAGCGCGGCAGCAAGGCCCGCGACTTCTACGTGTGGTCGGATGACGACCAGCAATACGACGGTACGCGGATCATCTTCCTCGACACCGAGAAGTCCAACTGGACCTGGGACCCGGTGGCCGGCCAGTACTTCTGGCACCGCTTCTACTCGCACCAGCCGGACCTGAATTTCGACAACCCGCAAGTGCTCAAGGCCGTGATCGGGGTGATGCGCTTCTGGCTGGACCTGGGCGTCGACGGCTTGCGCCTGGACGCCATCCCCTACCTCATCGAGCGCGATGGTACCAACAACGAGAACCTCCCCGAGACCCACAAGGTGCTCAAGGCGATTCGTGCCGAGATCGATGCCAATTACCCCGACCGCATGCTGCTCGCCGAGGCCAATCAGTGGCCCGAGGACACGCGCCCGTACTTTGGCGAAGGCGATGGCGACGAGTGCCACATGGCCTTCCACTTCCCGCTGATGCCGCGCATGTACATGGCCTTGGCCATGGAAGACCGCTTCCCAATCACCGACATCCTGCGCCAGACCCCGGAAATCCCGGCCAATTGCCAGTGGGCCATCTTCCTGCGCAACCACGATGAGCTGACCCTTGAGATGGTCACCGATCGCGAGCGCGACTACCTGTGGAACTACTACGCCCAAGACCGTCGCGCGCGCATCAACCTGGGTATTCGCCGCCGCCTGGCGCCGTTGCTGCAACGCGACCGCCGGCGCATCGAGCTGCTCACCAGCCTGCTGCTGTCGATGCCCGGCACGCCGACCCTGTACTACGGTGACGAACTGGGCATGGGCGACAACATCTACCTGGGCGACCGTGACGGTGTGCGTACCCCCATGCAGTGGTCGCCGGACCGCAACGGCGGTTTCTCCAAGGCCGACCCGCAGCGCCTGGTACTGCCGCCGATCATGGACCCGCTGTACGGCTACCAGACTGTCAACGTCGAGGCGCAGGCCCACGACCCGCATTCGCTGCTCAACTGGAACCGCCGCCTGCTGGCGGTGCGCAACCAGCAGAAAGCCTTCGGCCGCGGCACCTTGCGTACGCTCACCCCGAGCAATCGCCGCATCCTGGCGTACATCCGCGAGTACACCGATGCCGAGGGCAACAGCGAAGTCATTCTGTGTGTTGCCAATGTGTCGCGTGCGGCGCAGGCCGCAGAACTTGAATTGTCCCAGTACGCCGACAAGGTGCCAGTGGAGATGCTCGGCGGCAGCGCCTTCCCGCCGATCGGCCAGCTGCCGTTCCTGCTGACGTTGCCGCCTTATGCCTTCTACTGGTTCTTGCTGGCAGCGCACGACCGCATGCCCAGCTGGCATGTTCAAGCTACCGAGGGGTTGCCGGAATTGACTACGCTAGTGCTGCGCAAACGCATGGAAGAGCTGCTCGAAACGCCTTCGAGCGATACATTGCAAGGCGCGATTCTGCCGCAATACCTGCCCAAACGGCGCTGGTTCGCCGGCAAGGAAGGGCCTGTCGACCAGGTGCGCCTGTGTTACGGCGTGCGCTTGGGCACCGCCACGACACCCGTGCTGCTCAGCGAAATCGAAGTGCTGGGCGATGGCGTGGCCAACCGTTACCAGTTGCCGTTCGGGCTGCTGCCTGAAGACCAGATCAGCAGCGCGTTGCCGCAACAACTGGCGCTGTCGCGGGTACGCCGTGGCCGTCAGGTGGGCCTGATCACCGATGCCTTTGTGCTCGAACCCTTCATTCGCGCTGTGCTGCGCGCCTGCCAGGACGGCCTGTGCCTGCCCTGTGGCAATGGCCAGGGCGAGTTGCGCTTCCACTGCACCGAACCGCTGGCCGGCCTGGGCCTCGATGAAGACAGCGCTGTGCGCTACCTGAGCGCCGAGCAGTCCAACAGTTCGGTAGTGGTGGGCGATCGCGTGGTGCTCAAGCTGATCCGCCGGGTCAACCCGGGGGTTCACCCGGAGCTGGAAATGAGCGCCTACCTCACCGCCGCCGGGTTCGCCAATATCTCGCCACTGCTGGCCTGGGTCAGCCGGGTGGATGAAATGGACGCACCGCACCTGCTGATGATCGCCCAGGGTTATCTGAGTAACCAGGGCGACGCCTGGGCCTGGACCCAGAACACGCTGGAGCGGGCCATCCGCGACGAGATGGAGCCATCCAGCAACGATGGTGAAGCGCATACCGACGCACTGGCCGAGCTCAACGGTTTTGCTGCCTTGCTTGGCCAGCGTCTGGGCGAGATGCATCTGTTGCTGGCCGCCCCGACCGACGACCCCGCCTTCCGGCCGCGCAGCAGCGATGGTGAAGACAGCGAGCGCTGGGCCCAACAGATCAGCAGCGAGCTCTGCCATGCCCTGGACTTGCTGGCGCAGCACCGCGACAACCTGGACAACGACAGCCAGGCGTTGGTCGACGACCTGCAACAGCAACGTGAAGGCCTTGCCCAGCACATCGCAAACCTGGCCAGGCAGGCCCAGGGTGGCCTGCTGATGCGGGTTCACGGCGACCTGCACCTGGGTCAGGTGCTGGTGGTGCAAGGGGATGCCTACCTCATCGATTTCGAAGGCGAGCCTTCGCGTGCGCTGCAAGAGCGGCGGGCCAAGCACAGCCCGTACAAGGATGTCAGCGGCGTGTTGCGATCCTTCGACTATGCTGCTGCGATGATCCTGCGCAGCGCCTCGGCGGTAGACGCTTCCGAGGCGGCACGGCAGGCTCGTCAGCGGGTCGCCCGGCAGTACCTGCACCAGTCGCGCCACGCCTTCGTCGAAGCCTATGGCCTGGCCACCGCCGCCATGCCTCACGCCTGGCAACAGGCCGAGGGCGAACGCGCCGCACTGGAACTGTTCTGCCTGGAAAAGGCCGCCTACGAGATTACTTATGAAGCCGAAAACCGGCCAAGTTGGCTGGCCGTGCCTTTGCATGGCTTGCATGGATTGATCAGTACCTGGGGAGAGTCATAGATGAATGCAACCACGCGTGATAACGGTGGCCTTCGGCAGCGGGAGCTCGATGCCCTTGCCCGCGCCGAGCACGCCGATCCTTTTGCAGTACTTGGCCCCCATGGCGATGGCGCGGGCGGGCTGTGGGTCCGCGCCTACCTGCCAACTGCCCTGAGCGCCCGGGTGCTGGCCCGCGATGACGGGCGTGTGCTTGCCGAAATGCAGCAGGGCAGCTTGCCCGGGCTGTTCACCGCGCACCTGGATGATGCACAGCCGTACCTGCTGCAGATCGTCTGGGCCGGTGGCGAGCAAGTGACCGAAGACCCGTATAGCTTCGGCCCGCAATTGGGCGACATGGACCTCCACCTGTTTGCCGAGGGCAACCACCGCGACTTGTCCGGGCGCTTCGGCGCCCAGCCCATTGAGGTCGACGGCGTCCATGGCGTGTGCTTTTCGGTATGGGCGCCCAATGCGCGGCGCGTGTCGGTGGTGGGCGACTTCAACAATTGGGACGGCCGTCGTCACCC
The DNA here is from genome assembly GCF_015751845.1 of Pseudomonas sp. M2. Lineage (NCBI taxonomy): Bacteria > Pseudomonadati > Pseudomonadota > Gammaproteobacteria > Pseudomonadales > Pseudomonadaceae > Pseudomonas > Pseudomonas sp. M2. Next base: position 485,438 of record NZ_JADOUD010000001.1, on the reverse strand, counting down.
GATGCGCCTACGGCACAGTGCCGGGGTGTGGGAACTGTTCGTGCCGCGCCTGGGCGTAGGCGAAACCTACAAATTCGAGGTGCTGGGCAAGGAGGGCGTGCTGCCGCTGAAGGCCGACCCGCTTGCCCGCGCCACTGAGCTGCCGCCCAGCACCGCATCGAAGGTGGCCGGCGAACTCAGCCATTCATGGCAAGACCAGGAGTGGATGGAACACCGCGCCCAGCGCCATGCCTACAGTGCGCCGCTGTCGATCTATGAACTGCACCCAGGCTCCTGGCAGTGCGAGCTGGATGACCTGGGTGAAGTGTCACGCTTCTACAATTGGCGCGAACTGGCCGAGCGCCTGGTGCCCTATGTGCAGAAGCTCAACTTCACCCACATCGAGTTGCTGCCGATCATGGAGCATCCGTTCGGTGGCTCCTGGGGCTACCAGCCCTTGTCGATGTTCGCGCCGACCTCGCGCTACGGCACGCCAGAAGACTTTGCCGCGTTCATCGACGCCTGCCACCAGGGCGGTATCGGTGTGATTCTCGACTGGGTGCCGGCGCATTTCCCTACGGACGAGCATGGCCTGGCGCGCTTCGACGGCACCGCTCTTTACGAGTACGACAACCCCCTGGAGGGCTTCCACCAGGACTGGAACACGTTGATCTACAACCTGGGCCGCAACGAAGTACGCGGTTTCATGCTGGCTTCGGCACTGCACTGGCTCAAGCACTTCCATATCGATGGCCTGCGGGTCGATGCGGTGGCCTCGATGCTGTACCGCGACTATTCGCGCAAGGCTGGCGAATGGGTGCCCAACCGCCATGGTGGGCGCGAGAACCTGGAGGCCATCGATTTCATCCGCCACCTCAACGGTGTGGCCGCCCATGAAGCGCCGGGCGCGCTGATCATCGCCGAAGAATCCACTGCCTGGCCGGGTGTCAGCCAGCCCACCCAGCAAGGTGGCCTGGGCTTCGCCTACAAGTGGAACATGGGCTGGATGCACGACACCCTGCACTACATCCAGAACGACCCGGTGCACCGCAGCTATCACCACAACGAGATGAGCTTCGGCCTGATCTATGCCTATTCCGAACATTTCATCCTGCCCATTTCCCACGATGAAGTGGTGCACGGCAAGCATTCGCTGATCGACAAGATGCCCGGTGATCGTTGGCAGAAGTTCGCCAACCTACGGGCTTACCTGACCTTCATGTGGACTCACCCGGGCAAGAAGCTGTTGTTCATGGGCTGTGAGTTCGGCCAATGGCGGGAATGGAACCATGACCACCAGTTGGACTGGTACCTGCTGCAGTACCCCGAGCACCAGGGCGTGCAACGCCTGGTGGGTGACCTGAACCGGCTGTACCGTGACCTGCCGGCATTGCATGAGCAAGATTGCCAGCCGCAAGGTTTCCAGTGGCTGATCGGTGATGACGCGCAAAACTGTGTGTATGCCTGGCTGCGCTGGAGCAGCAACGGTGAGCCATTGCTGGTGGTGGCCAACTTCACCCCGGTACCGCGCGAGGGGTATCGGATCGGCGTGCCGTTCGGTGAGCGCTGGCAAGAGCTGCTCAACAGCGACGCCGAGTTGTATGCCGGGTCGAATGTGGGCAACCTTGGCGCGGTGGAGAGTGACGAGGTCGCCAGCCACGGGCAACCGCTTTCGCTGGCCCTGAACCTGCCGCCGCTGGGTGTACTGGTGATGAAACCCGCCTGATCCTTGGGCCTGAGTTGGCCTCTTGGCGGGCTTGTCCCGCGAAGAGGCCACACTGATCACCAGCGCATCCTGACCCCCAGGCTGCCGATCAACCCATTCAGATCGTTGTCATCCACATCACTGCTGTAATCGGCACTGACAAACAACGCCATGGAAGGTGTCACCCGCGCCACCAGGCCCAACCCCAGTTCCACCGTGGTCGAATAGCGCGAGCCGGATATCTTGTCGACCTGGTCCAGCTTGACCTCGTCGGCATCGCTGAAGTCATACCAGACGTTGGTCCGCACATACGGTTCGATGGGCATGCCCCGCACTTCGTAGCGCCCGGACAACTTGGCACCGACCCGGCCGCTCCAGGTTGGCTGGCTGTCGAACGCCTGCAGCGTCTCTTCCTGCACCTGGTTGCCAGGGAAGAACTGCTGGTTGATCAACTGTGCCTGGGGTTCGATCACCCAACTGCCACCCAGGCGGATCGGGTACCCCCCCTCCACGGAAAACGTCATCGCATGGCCGCTGTCGTTCACCCGCTGGCCCGTCTCGCCCCGGCCCAGCACATCGATGCGCGTGCCCATGGCTACAGCGTCCACGTGCCAGCCCTGATCATGGGTCATGCTCCAGTACACCCCCAGGCTCTCGCCGCTGAGGTTCACTGCATTGCGCTGCTTGTCGCCGAGCATCACACGGCTGCCCTTCAAGCTGCTTTGCAGATTGTTATGCCCCACGAAAATGCCCGCGCGGTGCACATTGCCGCCGCTGGTTTCACGCACGAACAGGTCCGGGCCAATCGTCAGTTGCTGGCTGGGTGCTTCCAGCTGCTCGGGGGCCTGCGCACCCGGGCGAGGTGTGCCCGGGAAAAACTGCGCCCATTGGCTGGCTATCAGGTCGGGCGCCAGCGGGCCATGGCGTTCGGCCATCTTGTTGCTGAAGGCTGTCAGTGTACCCAGGCTCAGGCCGCTGGCGCTGACGGGGTCAAGCGACAGCTGAGCCATTGCCGGCTGCTGCAGGAACAGGGGGGAGCTGGGGTCGTCCAGCAATGGGGAGGCGAAGGTTTCCACCGGGGTTGCCAGAAGCATCGACGTGGAAACCGCGTAGAAAATACGGTCGAAGCGCAACGGGTTCGAGGTGCTTTTCATGGCGGATCTCCTGTGTTTTTGTTGTACAGCCCAAGGACCTGGCCTGTTGTCACGAGCTGTACGGCTAAACACAGGGCGACCCAAACCAGTACGCCAGCTTTCTCAAGCACGCACGAAGGCGCGAGCTAAAGGCCCGGCGCAATTTTTTTACGACTAGATAATCTTTAGCTAAGGAGAGGTAAGGGCTTGCGTCAAGAAAGTGTTAAACAGGCGGGGAGCTTCAGGGCGCAGAGTTAACATCATGATTTCTGGCGAAAACACTACGCGCATAGCGGCGTTCGCTATTTCCTGCACCCTGGCTATGCCGAAACATTGCTAGCGCCGCTGTTACGCCGGGTGCGAGCCGTGCGTCCAAGGTGGCCAGGCGCAGCCGGCCCTGAGATCCGTTCGGTCCAGGGCCGGTTGAGCCAACCCCGGTTCAGTCCTCCTCGCGCTGCAGCACCATCAGCAGCAACGAGCGCCCCTGGACCTGGAACGTGCTGTCGAATGGCAAGTGTTGCCCTTTGCGCAGTTCCGGCCGGTCGGTGTCCACCAGGCAGCTCCAGTAGTCACCGTCCGGTACCGTCGGCAGCAGGAACGGCACCACATCGTGGTGCGCATTGACGATCAGCAGCACCGTCGCCTCCGAACCCGGCCGGGCGATGCCGCTGACCTGGGCGCGGCCGTCGATCAGCATGCCCAGGCAGCGCCCATGCGGGTCTTCCCACTGCTCCACACTCATCTCGCTGCCGTCGGGCGCCAGCCAGGTCACGTCCTTAACCCCGATCGCCTCGTTGTAGTCGCCGACCAGAAAGCGTGAGCGGCGCAGCACCGGGTAGGCCAGGCGCAGGCGGGTCAGGCGCTTGACGAAGGCCAGCAGGCCTTTGCCTTCTTCGTCCAGGTCCCAGTTGACCCAGCCGATCTCGCTGTCCTGGCAGTAGGCATTGTTGTTGCCGTGCTGGGTGCGGCTGAACTCGTCGCCAGCGACGATCATAGGGGTGCCTTGGGCCAGCAGCAGGGTGGCGAAGAAGTTGCGCATCTGGCGCATGCGCAGGGCATTGATTTCAGGGTCGTCGGTGGGCCCTTCCGCGCCGCAGTTCCACGACAGGTTGTTGTCGGTACCGTCCTGGTTGTTCTCGTCGTTGTCTTCGTTGTGTTTGCCGTTGTACGACACCAGGTCGCGCAGGGTGAAACCGTCGTGGGCAGTGACGAAGTTGACCGAGGCATAAGGGCGCCGGCCGCGGTTGTTGAACATGTCGCCCGAGGCGGTCATGCGCGAGGCGAAGTCGGCCAGCTGGCCTTCGTCGCCTTTCCAGAAGGCGCGCACGGTGTCGCGGAAGCGGTCGTTCCATTCCGCCCAGCCCGGTGCGAAGTTGCCCACCTGATAGCCGCCTGGGCCGCAGTCCCATGGCTCGGCGATCAGCTTGACCTGGCTGAGCATCGGGTCCTGACGACAGGCGACGAGGAACCCGTGGCGTTCGCTGTAGCCGTCGTGGTAACGGCCCAGGATGGTCGCCAGGTCGAAGCGGAAGCCGTCCACGTGCATCTCGCCAGCCCAGTAGCGCAGCGAGTCGGTCACCAGTTGCAGCACGCACGGGTGGCTGAGGTCCAGGGTGTTGCCGGTGCCGGAATCGTTGATGTAATAGCGTTTGTCATCGGGCATCAGCCGGTAGTACGAGGCATTGTCGATACCGCGCATGGACAGCGTCGGGCCACGCTCGTTGCCCTCGGCGGTGTGGTTGTAGACCACATCGAGGATCACTTCGAGGCCGGCGTCGTGCAGGTGCGCGACCATTTCCTTGAACTCGGCGATCTTGCCGCTGGCCAGGTAACGCGGGTGCGGGGCGAAGAAGGCGATGCTGTTGTAGCCCCAGTAGTTGTTCAGGCCTTTGTCCAGCAGGTGCTGGTCATTGACGAAAGCGTGGATCGGCAACAGTTCGATGCTTGAAACGCCAAGGTCCTTGATGTGCTTGAGCAACTCGTCGTTGGCAAGGCCGGCGAACGTGCCGCGCAGTTTTTCCGGCACGGCAGGGTGGCGCATGCTGATGCCGCGGGCATGCGCTTCATAGAGGATGGTGCGCTCCCAGGGGATCTGTACGCGCTGGTCGCGGCCCCAGGTGAAGGCCGGGTCGATGACTTTGCATTTGGGTACGAAGGGCGCGCTGTCGCGCTCGTCGAACGACAGGTCGCCGTCGGGATGGCCGATGGTGTAGCCGAACAGTGCCTCGGACCATTTCAGGCTGCCGACCAGTTGCTTGGCGTAGGGGTCGATCAGCAGTTTGTTGGGGTTGAAGCGGTGGCCGTTCTCTGGCTCGTAGGGGCCGTAGACACGGTAGCCGTATACCAGGCCTGGGTGGGCGTCAGGCAGGTAGCCGTGGTAGATCTCGTCGGTGTACTCCGGCAGCTCGATGCGCTCGAGTTCCTGCTCGCCTGTGGAGTCGAACAGGCACAGCTCGACTTTGGTGGCGTTGGCTGAGAACAGGGCGAAGTTGACCCCCAGCCCATCCCAGGTGGCGCCGAGCGGGAAGGGCATGCCCTCGCGCAGGCGGGATGGTGCGATGGAGCGGGTTTTCTTGGGAATGCGGGGGCTCATGGCGGTCCTCGGATGGCCGTAGGGAAGGGGACGGATGGTCCTTCAGTCGCGGCCCCATCGCCGGCAAGCCGGCTCTCACCGCAATCCCAGGGTCTTTGAGATCTTTGTGGGAGCCGGCTTGCCGGCGATAGGGCCGGGACCGGCTTAGCCAGCAGCCGGCTTCTTCACCGTCTTGGGCTTTTTCGCAGCGGCCGGTTTCACCCCTGGCAGCGCCGCAGCCTTGGGCTCGGCAGGTGCTTTTGGCGCCGCCGCGACCTTGGGCTTGGCGGCGGCCTTCTTGCGCGGCGCAGCCTTGGGCGCCAGTGCCTCGGCCTCGGCCAGCTTGCGGGCCATGTCCCAGTGGCGCTCTTCCTCGCCTACAGGCTTACCTTCAGACTCCCAGATCTGGTAGGCAAATTCGCGAATACGTTTTTCATCGACACTCATCATGACGCTCCTGATGCTCAAGATTGTTGTATCAACACATTGACCGGAAATTCCGACAGCACGGCGCTCAACATCAGCTCCTTTGAAGGGCTGACCACCGCACTTGGGAAAAGTCCCATCGAGTTGGCAGGCGACAAGGCAAACGGCAGAATCACCCGGGTGTCGTCCCAGTTCTGTGCCGGGATCAACGGTGTAGCAGCGCCGCCCAACAGGCCGCTGGCCAGGCGCGGGGCGACGACGATGGCGCGGTGTTCCTCACCCAGCCGGGCAAAGGCCACGACCTTGTCGGCATGGCGGCCCTGCACGTTCAGCGGCAGGTAGGCACCGCGGCGGAACAGCTCGGCGTGGGCCTGCCGGCAATCCAGCAGCCGCGCCAGCAGCGCCTGCTTGATGCGGCCGTCGCGCCAGTGCGCCAGCAGCTCTGCCACGGGCAGGGCGTCGTCCAGCGTGCGACGCCTGCAAGCGTAGTCCACGGGGCGGCGGTTGTCGGGGTCGACCAGGCTGAAATCCCAGTACTCATTGCCCTGGTAAAGGTCTGGCACGCCGGGCACGGTGCTGCGCAGCAAGGCCTGGACCAGGCCATTGAGGGCGCCGGGGGTGGCGATCGACTGCGCCGCGTCGGCCAGGGACTGGCGTAACTGCTGGTTCTCGCGGTCGAGCAACAGGCCATCGACATAGGCGGCGCAGGCGGCCTCGTAGGCTTCGTTCGGCGCGTTCCAGCTGCTGCGCAGCTTGGCTTCGCGCAGCGCCTTCTGCTGCCATTGGCGGATGCGCCCGGCATAGTGCTGCAGGGCGTTATCGTCGTGCAGGTCAAGGTCCAGGGGCCAACTGCCCAACAGCGTCTGCAACAGCAGCAACTCGTCGCCCGGGCTCGGCGCAACGCCGTCGTCCAGCTGTTCACGCAGCGGAGCAGCCAGCTCGCGCCAGTGCTCCACGCGGCTGGCGAACCAGGGGCCGCGTTCGCTCAGCACGGCCAGCCGCGCGCGGGTGTCTTCGCCGCGTTTGTGGTCATGGGTGGCGGTGGCCAGCAGGTTGTCGGGGAAGTCGCGCAGGCGGCGCTGGGCCTCGTTGTGGAAGTGTTCGGGGCCGGCACTGAAGCGCTCGGCCTCGAAGCCTACGTCATTGCGCGACAGCAGGCGGGCCGAGCGATAGAAGGTGGTGTCCTCCACGGCTTTGGCGGCGCTGGGCGCGGTGAGCTGTTGAAAGCGCACGCAGGCATGGCGCAGGTGCTTGCGCGGCCGGCCGGGGGGCAGTGCGCGCCATGCCTGGCCGCCGAGCCATTGTTCAAGCTGCTCGAGCAGCGGCCAATCGGCTTCGCTGAGGTCGTGGCGGGCATTGGCCAAGGCCTGCTGGAAGAATTTCTCGTCTTCGGCCGGGCGGCCGCAGGCATTGAAATACGTGCGGTACACCGGGTAGTGGGCAACCAGCGCCTGCAACGCGCGGCGGATCGCCCCAAGGGTCAGGTCGCGGGTCATCAAGTCGTCGCGCGCGACGTGCAGCAGCGCCTGGGCCACCGACTCGCAGTCGCCGGCCAGGCTGGCATTGAGCACCAGATGCCGGGCCTGGCGGACTTCCTCCGGAAAGTCCGGGCGCTCGCTGACAGTGGCCCACAGCTCGGTCAACGGCGCTTCGCCGGCGGGGTCGTGCTGCAGCAGCGAGACCTGGTTCATGAACTCGTAGCCGGTGGTACCGTCGGTGAGCCAGTCGCGATGCAGGTGTTCATCGGTGCCGAGAATCTTCTCGACGTAGATCGGGAAATGCTCAAGCGCCGCATTGAGGGGGCGCCTGGCAAGCAGACCGTCGACCCGCCGGCGCAGCTTGCGGCAATAGCCGCGTGGGTCGGCCAGGCCGTCGATATGATCGATACGCAGGCCATCGACCAACCCTCGCTCAATCAGCTCGAACAGCTTGGCATGGGTCGCCTCGAATACCACCGAGCGCTCTACGCGCAGACCGCCCAGCTCGTTGATGTCGAAGAAACGCCGCCAGTTGATGTCGTCGGCGGCAGTGCGCCAGCTGGCCAGGCGGTAGGTTTGGCGTTCCAGCAGCAGGTGCAGGCGTTTGAAGCCGCTTTCGGTGCGGCTGTCGAAGGCGAGCAGTGCAGACTGCAGGTCGGCGCCCTCGCGCACCAGGCGGGCCAGTTCGGCTTGCACCGGCAAAGCCGCTGCCAGCGGGTCGGCTGCATCGTTCAGTGCGGTGAAGTGCTCGGCCAGGCGCTGCAGGGCAGGCTCGGGGCTCAGGGAAAGAATCCAGCCATAGTCAACCGGGCAGATCGGGAAGCGGTGCTCGTAATGGGCCACCTGCAGCACGCCGTGTTGCTCGTCGAACTCCAGCGGAATTTCGCCATTTTTCAGCGCCGCGCCATAGTCACAGCCCAAAAACGGCAGCAATAGCTGGCCGGCCAGCAGGGGGTCGCTGGAGTGCCACTGGATATCGAAGAACTCGGCGTAGGGGCTGCGCCGGCCCCACGCCAGCAAGCTCTGCCACCAGGGGTTGTCGGCGCCGCCGACGGCCATGTGGTTGGAGACGGTGTCCAGGATCAGGCCCATGCCGTGCTGGCGCAAGGCGGCCACCAGTCGCTCCAGGGCGGCCTCGCCACCGAGCTCCGGGTTGACCTGGGTCGGGTCGACCACATCGTAACCGTGGCGCGAGCCGGCGCGGGCCTTGAGGATCGGCGAGGCATACAGGTGGCTGATGCCCAGCTGGGCAAAGTAGGGCACCAGCGGCAGTGCATGGTCGAGGGTGAAATCGCTGTGCAACTGCAGACGCAGGGTGGCGGACAACGGCTTCATCGGTCACGCTCCCAGGCTTGTTCGCGGGCCTGGGCCAACAGCTCCAGGCGGCGCGCGGCATCTTCATCGTCGAGCAGTTCGCGCACCGGGGGCGCGAACCGCCGGCGCCAGTTGGGGTGGCCTTCGGTCGTGCCAGGGAGGTTGGGTTGCTCTTCACTGCCGAGCAGGTCTTCGAGCGGGATCAGCACCAGCGGTGCGCGGGTGTGACCAACGTAACGGATGGCAGCATCGATCAAGTGGTCGTTGTCCTTTAGTGGGCCGTAATTGGCTTGCAGGGTGCGGCGCAGGCCGTCACGCTCTTTCTGTCGCGCCTGGCGCCAGTGCAGCTCGGTGGCGTCATCGATCAGTTGCAGGCGCTGGCTCCAGTCGATGTCGCGGCTTTGCAGCCAGCCGGCCAAGGGCGCCAGGTCGTGGGTGCCGGTGGTGGCCAAGGCTTTGTCCGGCCAGTCGAGAATCGGCGTGAAGTGGCCGGGCTGGGCCTGCTCGAAAGGCAGCACGCGCATGCCCAGCACGGCCTTGTCCGCCAGTTGTTCGCGCAGGCCTTCAGGCACGGTGCCCAGGTCTTCACCAAGGATGATTGCCTGGTGCCGCACCGACTCCAGGGCCAGCAGGCGCAGCAGGTCCTCCAGCGGATACTGCAGGTAGGCCCCTTCGTCGGGCTTGCAGCCACGGGGGATCAGCCACAGGCGGCGCAGGCCCATCACATGGTCGATGCGCAGGCCGCCGGCATGGGCCAGGTTGGCCCGCAGCATTTCGATGAAGGCGCGGTAGCCATTGCGTTTGAGGCCTTCGGGCGAGAACGCGCAGATGCCCCAGTCCTGTCCGCTGCGGTTGAGGATGTCCGGCGGGGCGCCAACCTTCAGGTTGGCCAGCAACTCGTCCTGGCGGCTCCAGGCCTGGCTGCCGGCTCCGTCGGCGCCCACCGCCAGGTCGGCGATCAGGCCGACCGCCATGCCGTTGCCACGGGCGGCTTCCTGCGCGCGCTGCAGGCTGCGCTCGGTCAGCCACTGGCAGAACGCATGGAACTCGACCTTGGCGGGATACGCGCTGGCGAAGGCCTCCACTTCTGGGTGATAGGGGTCGTGCCAGGCGCTCGGCCAGTTGCGCCAGTCGGCGCCCAGGCCGTCGTCCACGGCTTGTGCCTGCAGCACTTCAAAGCGGCAGTGGTGCTCCAGCGCCTGGCCACCGGCCTCGCGGAAGCTCTCGAAGTCTTTGCGCAGGGGGTGATCAGCCTGGATGAAATTCTGGTACAGGGCGTCGAGCAGGCGCAGGCGGGCGTCGGCGGCGCGTGGCCAGTCGACCAGCGGGCGTTGCTCGAGGTCTTCCAGGGTTTGCTCCAGGCCACAGGCCACGACGGCCATGCGCACGGCACGTTCACCGAGCACGGCAGCGGGGCTGGCGTACAAGGGGTTGAGCAGCAGGCGGCTGGAGGGTGAGTAGGGGCTGTAGTGTTGCTGGTCGAACGCCGACAGGGCGTGGATCGGGCTGATGGCGAGGGCGTCGGCACCACGCTCTGCGGCGCTGCGCGCCAGTTGCTCCAGGGCCAGGCAGTCGCCGTAGCCGCCATCACCTGGGCGGCGCAGGCTGTAAAGCTGCACCGCAATGCCCCAGCAGCGCGGTGGCGGCTGTTCGACAGCGTCCTCCAGGCTGTGGCAACGCAGCGGCGCCACGGCCACTGTGAAAGTACGGCCATCGATATCGACGCGGTGATAGCCCAAGGGCAATGCGCCAGGCAGTTGTGCCTGGTTGTCGAGGGTCAGGTCGAGCTGGCTGTGGTCTTCCAGGGTGCAGCGGGCGGCGCTGCCTGCGCTGAAGTAACGCGCCAGTGCCAGTGGCCGGCCCAGGTCGGCAGTCAACAGCGGCGGTAAGTGTTCGCTGTCTTCGGCGGCGTCCACGGCGCGCAGGCTGTCCTGGAGGGCGCGGTCGTCACTGGCCGGGTGGCCAAGCGCTTCAAGGACCTTGCGCAGCACGTCGTCGCTGACCTGTTGTGGCCTGTTGTTGGCGTCGATCCAGTCGCGGGCCAGCCCTACGCGGGCGGCCAGGCGGTGTAATGCAGTTTCACTCATGGGCGCTCCTGGCCAGGTGCAAGCAGGCTGACCACGCAGCTGTACGCAGACAGTGCGGTGTCGGGGTGCGTGGTATCGCTACTGTCGAACAGGCGGTGTTCGGCTGCGGGCAGTTCGACCGGCTGTGGCGTGGCGGCCAGGTTCAGGTCGATGCGCAAGGTGTTGCCATTGCCCAGGCGCCAGCGTGCGGTCAGTGCCTTGTCGCCCAGCACGTCGGTGCCCAGCGCACGGCTGCCAGGCAGGTACGGTATGACATGGCGCCGGCGCAGCTCGAGCAGTTGCTGATAAAGGCCGTGCCAGCCGGCGATCACTTCCTGACGCTGTGGCCGTGAGGCCTGGAATGTCTGTTCGGCATTGGGGTCGGGGATGCGCTCGCGCTGCTCGGGATCGGCAAACGCGGTGAAGTGGGCGAATTCGCCACGCCGACCTTCGCGCACGGCATCGGCCAGCTCGTCATGGAAGTCGGTGAAGAACAGAAACGGCCGGCAACTGCCATCCTCTTCACCCATGAACAACAGCGGGATCATCGGCGACAGCAGCAACAGGCCGGTAGCGGCGCGCAGGGCAGGGACCGGGCACAGGCGGGTCAAACGTTCGCCCAGGGCGCGGTTGCCGATCTGGTCGTGGTTTTGTAGAAACAGTACGAACGAACTGGGCTCAAGGTGGCCACTTGGTTCGCCGCGCGGCTGGCCATGGCGGTTGGCCTGGCCCTGGAACACGAACCCTTCGGACAGGCAGCGGGCCAGCTTGTTGATTGGCTGTTGCTGATAGTCGGCGTAGTACCCTTCGGTTTCACCCGTGAGCAGCACGTGCAGGGCATTGTGACCATCGTCGTTCCACTGGGCATCAAAGCCCTGTTCCAGCAAAAACGCCTGGTTGTGTTCATTCTCCAGCATCAGCCATACCTGCCGGCCAGGTTCCACCGCAGCGCGTACCCGTTGCGCCAGCTCGACCAGGAAGTCGGGCTGGTCGATGGCATGCACTGCATCCAGGCGCAGGCCGTCGCAGCGGTAGTCGCACAGCCACATCAGAGCGTTCTGGATGAAGAACTCACGCACCTCTGGCCGGCGGAAGTCAATGGCTGCGCCCCAGGGCGTCTGCCGGTCCTCACGGAAGAACGGGCTGGCGTACTGGTGCAGGTAGTTGCCGTGCGGCCCAAAGTGGTTGTAGACCACGTCCACCACTACCATCAGGCCCTGGCCGTGGGCGTTGTCGACCAGCGCGCACAATTGCTCTGGGCTGCCATAGCTGTGCTGCGGCGCGAATGGCAGCACGCCGTCGTAGCCCCAGTTACGCTCGCCAGGGAACTGCCCCAGCGGCATCAGCTCGATGGCGCTGATGCCAAGCTCTGCCAGGCGCGGCAGATGCCGGGCGACACCAGGGTAGCCCTCGAGCACGCCGACGTGCAGTTCCTGAATCACCGCTTCGTGCCAAGGGCGGCCTCGCCAGGGGTGTTGCCAGGCGTAAGCCTGGGTGTCGACCACCTGGCTCGGGCCCTGCACGCCTTCGGGCTGGTAACGCGAGGCCGGGTCGGCCACCCGCAGCTCGCCGTCGATGCGATAGTGGTAACGGTCACCGGCCTGGCACGGGGCAACGCCGGTATACCAGCCATCTGCGTCGGGCAGCAGCTCGATCGGCGGCTGCTGCTCCAGTTCCAAGCTCACGCTGCGCGCATCCGGCGCCCATAGGGCGAAGCGCGCCGACGTGGCGTCCAGTAGGTGTGCGCCATGCCTGTGCATCTTCGACTCCCCGCTCAGTAGTGGCTCAACTGTGCCTGTTTGACCAGGTCCTCGTAGAGGCGGGCGTAGGGTTCGACCGCCTGGCACCAGTTGAACGGCTGGGTCATCGACAGGCAGCGCATGGCGTTGAGCAGGTTTTTCTTGCCGTAGACATAGAAGGCACGGCTCAGCGCTTCGCGGTAACTCTCCACGGTCGACTCATCGAACAGGAAACCGGTGACGCCATTCTCGATCGTGTCGGCCAGGCCTCCGGTGTTGCGCGCTACGGGCAGTGAGCCAAAACGCTGCGCATACATCTGGCTCAGGCCGCAGGGCTCGTAGCGTGATGGCATCAGCAGGAAGTCGCTGCCGGCGAACATCCGCCGCGCATCGGTTTCGTTGAAGCCGATACGCACGCCGATGCGGCCGGGATGGCGCAGGGCCAGTTCGCGCATGGCCTGCTCTTCTTCAGGCTCGCCACGGCCGATGATCGCGATCTGCCCGCCCTGTTCGACGATGTAGTCGGCCACGCCCAAGGTCAGGTCCAGGCCTTTCTGGAACACCAGCCGCGAGACTACGGCGAACAGTGGCCCTTCGCTTGGCTCGAGTTCGAACAGGCGGCGGACTGCTTCGGCATTGCGCGCCTTGCCATCCCAGTCGTTGATACTGAAGTTGTGCTGCAGATGCTGGTCGGTGGCCGAATCCCAGCTTTCGTCGATGCCATTGGGGATGCCGCCGAGCAGGCCTTGCTGGGCCTTGCTGGCGAGGAAGCCATCCAGGCCGCAGCCGAATTCCGGCGTGGTGATTTCGCGGGCGTAGGTGGCACTGACGGTGGTGATGTGGCTGGAGTAGGCCAGGCCGGCCTTGAGGAAGGACAGCTTGCCGTAGAACTCCATGCCTTCCTGCTGCATGGCATGGTCAGGGATCGCCAGCTCCGGGCTGCAGGCGCGGCTGTACACACCTTGGTAGGCCAGGTTGTGAATGGTGAACAGGGTCGGGGTGCTCAGGCCGCGCCAGTGCATGTAGGCCGGGGCCAGGCCTGCCGGCCAGTCATGGGCGTGCACCACTTCGGGCTTCCAGTGGATCTTGCCTTCACCGGCGGCAATCTCGGCCGCGGCAAGGCCAAGGCGGGCGAAGCGGATGTGGTTGTCGGGCCAGTCGCGACCGTTGTTGGCACCATAGGGTGTGCCGTCGCGCTGGTACAGTTCAGGGCAGATCAGCACGTAGATGACCAGGCCGTCCGCCATGTCCATGCGGCCGATCTTGCACGGCGGCAGGGCCGCATGGCCGCCGAGTTCGCCGACGATATGAATGGGGTTGTCGCTTTCCATCACCTGGCTGTAGCCGGGGATCAGCACACGGACATCGTGCAGGTGCGCCAATGCCCGCGGCAGTGCAGCCGAAACGTCACCCAGGCCGCCGGTCTTGATCAGGTCGGCAATTTCGGAGGTGACGAACAGGATCTTGCGTTTGTTGGGGTTGTGCTGGCGCTGGGCGCCGGGTGCCTTGACTGTCGTGGCGAAATCCGGGGTGAGCGGTTCGCGGTTTTCCGGTTTGAATGAATCTACGTGAGGTTCGACAGCGGCACTGATCATACTTCTCTCCGTCCCTATGGTGTGGCCGAGTGCTGGCACCCGTTTGCTTTATTTCGTGCTGGTTATCTCTGTTTCGTGTCTTCGTAGTGCGGTCCTTGCCCCAAGGTCGTGCGCGCAGGCACGGCGCGATCGGCATTCCCGCCGAAAGCGTTTGGTCTGGAAGGAGTGAGCGGGCTGCAGCGAGGGGTATCCCATTGCTTTGGCCTACTTAAAGTTCCTGACCCGTCGCCTTTTGCAAAAGTTCGACTTTTTTCATGTCGCCTCTTCCCTGAGCAAATCGCGGGCCGAAAGCTGAGTGTAGGAGACCGGAAGTAAAAAAGGTGACCCACTGGTCACTTTCGTTATGACGCGAGATAGACGCAAACGTTGGCGTGTGTCATCGCTTTGAGAAGGGGTGTTCCAAGAGAGGGCGCAGGCAAATTTCGGGGGGCCATTTTGTGGCGAAAAAGGGTGTATGCACCGTTATGGTGCATTCTGGGGCTTGCCCATTTTGGCCTTCTCGCAGGTCGATCTGCGAAAAGGCCGACACCTGCAGCTAGAACCTGCGGGTACTGATCAACTCATCCAGGACCCGTGTCGGCACCCTGAACGGCACCGACATGTGATCTTCCCCAGCCTCGAGCTGGAAATCACTGCGCAGCCCGTACTGCGACAGTGCCTCCAGACGCAATTGCAGGGCCCGGGCATCCTGAATCTCCTGGGGCATCTCGCGGTCACCGATCAACAGCATAAGGCTGCTATGGGTCAGGTCCAGTTGCCCGGCGTGGGCACGCTGCGTGAATGTCCGCTCATGGGCCATCAGGTAGCGGTCACGCCACCACAGGCTCGGGCTGATGGCGATCACGTGCTGGAACAGTTGCGGTCGGGTAAACAGCGCATACACGCCGAACATGCCGCCGAACGAATGCCCGACCAGGCTGCGCTGGTCCTGATCGACCTTGAAGCGGGCATTGACCTTTGGCATCAGGCGTTTTTCGATGAAGTCCAGGAACAGGTCCTGGCCACCTTGGGGTGGTTTGTTGCGCTCGGCAGGTTGCGGTGGCGACAGGTCGAAGGCGCGGCGTTCGAAGTCCAGTGGGGTGTCGCTGGGGTAGCCGATGGCGACCAGTATCGCGCCGCGCAGCCGGTCCTGAGCGCGCTTGGCAGCATGAAACGCCGGGAAGTAGGCGTTGCCGTCAAGCAGGTAGATCACCGGGTAGCCGCCGGTCCAGGGCACATCGCCCTCCGGCAGGCTGATCATGATCCGGTATTCGCGGCCCTCGGCACTTTTCATCGACCATTGCTCGGTGCCGTCCAGCGTCACCGGCGCGGCGTGGGCCAGGCTGGCAAGCAGCGCAGTGCCCAGCCAGATCATCAATGTGCGCATGTTCATCCCCCCCCTTTACCAGCGATAACTCAGACTGGTGACCACGCTGCGCGCTTCACCCCGGTAGCAGTAGCCCTGCTGGCAGTTGATATAGCGTTTGTCGAACAGGTTGCGCGCATTGAGCGCCAGGCGAACGCCGTCCAGGCCGCCGCCGAAGTCGTAGTGCACGCCAGCATCGACCAGTGTGTAGCCTTCGTTCTTCACGGTGTTCTGTGCATCGCCGTAGTTGCTGCCGGTGTAGCGGGCACCGCCAGAGACGCCTACGCCCATCGGCAGGCGGTAGTCGAGCCAGACAGAAGCAAGATGGCGGGGAACGTCCAGTGGCTGCTTGCCTTCATTGCCATCGTTGCTTTCAGTCACTTCGGGGTCGTTGAAGCTGTAGCTGGCGGTCATCTTCAGCCGGTCGCTGAGGTCGGAAACGGCTTCCAGTTCCAAGCCCTTGGAGACCTGCTCGCCAGTGGCGATACTGTTGATCGGGTTGGCCAGGTCGCGGGTCAGCACGTTCTTCTGGGTCAGGTGGTACAGCGAGGCGGTGAGCATCGTTGCGCTGCCTGGTGGCTGGTACTTCAAGCCCACTTCGTATTGTTCGCCTTCGGTGGGTTTGTAGGCACCGCTGCCACTCTGTGGCTGGAACGAGGTGGCGTAGCTGGCGTAGGGTGCCAGGCCGTTGTCGAACAGGTAGAGCGCGCCGACCGAGCCAGTGGTGGCTGAGTCACTGGTCTTGCGGTTGATGCCGCTGAGGTTGTCGCTGCGCCGCACGTGCACGAAGTCGCGGCGCAAGCCGGCCGAAAGCCGCCAGCGGTCGAGGTCGATCTGGTCCTGCAGGTACAGGCCGGTGCGTTGCTCCAGGCCATCTTCGTCCGCCAGCGGCGTACCCGGTTTGGCCACCGGTTGGTGGTAGTCGGGCGCGAAGCGGTCGATCGACGGCGCCGGGCCGCTGGCATACAACAATGAGGTGTCGATCCAGCCGTAGTCCACGCCGGTCAGCAAGGTGTGGTGCAGGGTACCTGTTGCAAAGCGGCTGACCAGGCGCGTGTCGGCCGAGACACTCGACATGTCTTCGTACACACCGATGGCATCGCGATCGAGGATGTGCCCCTCGCGCTCCTGATAGGGTTGCAGGTACTGGTTGGTGGTATCGACCTGGCCGTAACGCAGGTTCTGCTGGAAGCTGAAGGTGTCGTTGAAGGTGTGCTCGAATTCGTAGCCGAAGGTCCATTGGC
Source organism: Pseudomonas sp. M2 (assembly GCF_015751845.1). Classification (NCBI taxonomy): domain Bacteria; kingdom Pseudomonadati; phylum Pseudomonadota; class Gammaproteobacteria; order Pseudomonadales; family Pseudomonadaceae; genus Pseudomonas; species Pseudomonas sp. M2. The sequence goes on along the minus strand of NZ_JADOUD010000001.1, from coordinate 468,842 downwards.
GCTGTTGCAGCTTGTCGAAGTACTCGTCACCCTGCCAGAAATCGGTCAGGTGATCGCCCTGCTGGTAGAGCATCGGTGAGGCGGCTGTCTCGCGTTCCTGGTATTGCGCCAGCAGTGTCAGGCTGGTGTCTGGGTCGATCTGCCAGGTCAGCGAGGGTGCGATCAGGCGCACGTCGTTGTTCAACTGCTCGATATAGTTTTCGGCATCGCGGTACACACCCACAACGCGGTATAGCAGGTCGCCGGACTCGTTCAGCTTGCCACCCAGGTCGAATTGCCCTTGTTGGTGGTTGTAGTTGCCCGACTGGATCTGCACTTCGTTTTTTGCCTGCAGGCCAGGGCGTTTGCTGACCCGGTTGACCATGCCGCCGGGGCTGATCTGCCCGTACATCACCGACGACGGGCCTTTGAGCACTTCGATGCGTTCCAGGTTGTAGGCTTCGGTCTGGTACAGCGACAACCAGCCGCTGCCGGGTTGGCGCAGGCCATCGAGAAAGTCCGCGCCCATGGTGGTTTCGAAGCCACGGATGCTGATCATGTCGAAACGTGGGTCCAGGCCTGATGCGCCTACCCGTACACCGGCAGTGTAGGCCACGGCATCCTCGACGCGGTCGACCTTGCGGTCGGCGATCTGCTCGGCGGTGACCACGCTGATGCTCTGCGCGGTTTCCAGGATGGGCCGGTCGGTCTTGGTGGCGCTGCTGGCGTTGCTGGCGAAGTAGCCCTCGACGGGCGCGAAGGCGCTTTGCGAGGCGGTTGCGTCGATGCTGATCGGCTCCAGCTGCAGGCTGGCGTCGCCCTGGCCTGGCAGCACGACATAGCCGGCGCTGGACTTGTGCAGTTGCAGGCCACTGCCACTGAGCAGTTGGTTCAGCCCGTCTTCCAGCGGGCCGCCACCGGCCAGCCCTGGGCTGTTCAGGCCGCGCACGGCCTCCGGCGAGAAGGACAGGGTGATCCCGGCACGTTCAGCGAAGGTGCTCAGCGCCTGCCCCAAGGGGCCTGCCGGGATGCTCGGCGCGGTCGCTGTGGCGGCCAGCGCACCGCCGGCGTGCAGGGCCAACGCAAGGTACACGGCACGTGACAAGGTTCGGGAGCAGCGGGGCGGTCGGGCAGGCAGCATGAAGCGATCCATTCGAGGAGGTGATCATCCCTAACCGGATGAGCGCGTGAAGTCCGACAGTTTTTTCATGCCTGGGATGAAATACGCACCCACCAGCGTGTGCGTTGGTCGATACGCACAGGCAGCAGGTGGGCGATGTTGTCCAGCAGTGCCCCCGGCTGGTCGAGGTGGAACACGCCCGACAGGCGCAGGTCGGCCACTGCCGGGTCGCAGCGCAGCCAGCCACGGCGGTAGCGAGCGGCCTCGGCGAGGAAGTCGGCCAGGGGTATATCGTTGACGATCAGCAGGCCGCGGCTCCAGGCGAACGGATCCAGGGCGCCGCCGCCCAGAGGCGCCAGTCGCGAGGGGTAGAGCGCAAGGCCGCTGCCAGCCTGCACCCGCTGCGAGCCCGCAGCGGCAGTCACCAGCACTTCACCGCGTTCGACGTGCAACTCGCTGTAACCATCGCGCTCGCGCAGCACGGCGCGCGCCTGGTGGCCTTGGCAAACGCCCTGCTGGCAGCGCACGCGCCAGTCGGCGCCATCGACCAGCATTTCGCCACTGCGCAGGCGGATTTCCCTGCCATGCAGGTCAACGGCGCTGTCAGTGTTCAATTGCAACTCAAGGTCGCCGTTCAGGCGCAACTGCCGCTGTTCGCCGACACCGGTGGTCAAGTCACTGCGCCACGCGGTGGGCGCAGTGCCGATCAGCAGCGTGGCGCCGCCCGCTGTCAGGCCCAGGCCCAGCAGCTTGAGGGTGCGGCGGCGGCTCAGGTCGACGTCGGCCTGGCGCAGCACGGCAGCCGTGCAAGTGGCATCGGGCAGGTGCCCGTTGTGGAAGTGCCCGCTGACCTGCTGCATGCGCTGCCAGGCCAGGTCATGCCGTGTATCACGCAGCCGCCAGGCATTGAACTGGCTGAACACCTCGACATTGCCCGGGCTGGCCCGCAAGCGCATCTGCCACTCGATGGCCGTACGCACGATGGCTTCAGGCAGCCGCTCTGGCGCGGCGGTCACTCGAAGCACAGCCGGTAGCAGTGCAGTAGCGCGTTGGCCACGTGGCGCTCTACCGTGCGGCTGGAAACTCCCAGCCGTTCGGCTATTTGCGCATGGGTCAGGCCGCTCAGCTGGTACAGCAGGAAGGCGTCGCGCACGGTGGGTTTGAGGCCATCGAGCAATTGCGCGATGCGCTCAAGGCACTGCATGGCCTCGTGGCGCACGTGCGGGGAGGGGTAGCAGGCCTCGGGCAACTGCGCCAAGGTTTGCAGGTAGGCGCGCTGCAGTGCATCGCGCCGCCAATGGTCGACCACAAGGCCGCGGGCGATGCGTACCAGCAGAGCGCGGGGCGCCTGGGTACTGATCGGCTGGTTGCGCACCAACAGGCGTACGAACGTGTCCTGGGCCAGGTCTGCGGCCTGTTGCGAGCAGCCCAGCGAACGCTTCAGCCAGCTGTGCAGCCAGCCGCGCTGGGTGTCGTACAGGACCTCAAGCGGAATGATCGCATCCGTTTCATGCACTGCCATGCAACGCCCCGGGCCAGGTGAATGGAGAAAGCGCGCACGATAAACGCGAATCGTTCCCAATTCAAACTTTTTTCTGTGGGGGCCAGCAGTGTGGGAGCGTTAACGCTCCCACCAGGGGGAGAATGAATCAGAGGCTTACAGGTTCATCGCCGGAGCGCGCCCGCTCCAGCTGCATGTGCAACTGAGCGACTTGCTGGCGCAGTTGGTCGCGTTCGTCCTTCAATTTACGCAGCTCATCACGGCGCACGGAGACATAGAGGGTCTGGGTTGGAGTGGCAGGCATCAAGGTACCCATGTAAACACCTCGCGGTTTTGGCTGGTGACAATCAAAGCGTAGTCGCTTCACGCGGCGGGCATTCTGAATTCTTTCACTGCTCATTGGAACTTTTTTGTTTAACGTTGTCTCGCCGTTCGTCGCTGAACCCTCGGGCGGTGTGCTGGACTAATCTGAAACGCTGGACTGTGTTGTCATTCATTTTTCAAGGGGAGCATCGGCTCATGCAACTGGGAATCGTCGGGCTGGGCCGCATGGGCGGCAATATTGCAAGGCGGCTGATGCGCGCCGGGCACCGCACGGTCGTGCACGACCGTAACCGTGATGCAGTCGTCGGGCTGGAAGGCGAGGGCGCCCAAGGGGCTCACGACCTTGGCGCGCTGGTGCAGAAGCTCAAGGCGCCGCGGGCGGTATGGGTAATGCTGCCGGCGGGCGAACCTACCGAGCAGACCATCGCGCAGCTGGCCGAACTGCTGGAACCGGGCGATGCGATCATCGACGGTGGCAACACCTTCTACAAGGACGACATGCGCCGCGCCGCCGAGCTGGCCAAGCGCGGGCTGCATTACCTGGACGTCGGTACCTCTGGCGGTGTGTGGGGCCTGGACCGTGGCTACTGCATGATGATCGGCGGTGAGAAGGACGTGTTCGAGCGCCTGGAGCCTTTGTTCAAGGCGCTGGCCCCGGGCGTTGGCGACATTCCGCGCACCCAGGGGCGCGAAGGTGAGCACGACCGCGCCGAACATGGCTACATCCATGCAGGCCCGCCCGGCGCCGGGCACTACGTGAAGATGGTGCACAACGGCATCGAATACGGGTTGATGCAGGCCTACGCGGAAGGCTTTGACCTGCTGCGCAGCAAAGGCGGCGATGAGCTACCGCAAGAACAGCGCTTCGACCTGAACGTCGCCGAAATCGCCGAGGTATGGCGCCGTGGCAGCGTGGTCACCTCCTGGCTGCTCGACCTCACCGCCGATGCCCTGGTGGCCGACCCGCACCTGGCGCAGTTCAGCGGCTCGGTATCGGACAGTGGCGAAGGCCGCTGGACGATCGACGCAGCAGTCGAGCAGGCCGTGCCGGTACCTGTCCTGTCCAGTGCGTTGTTCGCCCGGTTCCGCTCACGCCAGCAGCAGGGCACCTACGGCGACAAGGTCCTCTCGGCCATGCGCCTGGGCTTCGGTGGCCACGTCGAGAAGAAAGGCCAATGACCCGACAGACCACTCCTGCAGCCGGCCCTTGTACCTTGTTCCTGTTCGGTGCCAACGGTGACCTGGTCAAGCGCCTGCTGATGCCGGCGCTGTACAACCTGGGCCGGGACGGCCTGCTCGACCGCAACCTGCGCATCGTTGGTGTGGACCATAATGCCGCCACTGCCGATGAATTCGCCGAACGCCTGCACGCGTTCATGCGTGAACGCGACAAGGGCGGCGAGGGCGCAGCCAAGTGCCTGGACGAAAAACTTTGGGCGCGCCTGGCCAAGCGCCTGGACTACCAGACCGGCGACTTCCTGGACCCGGCCACCTATACCGCGCTGGCCAAGCGCATCGACAAGACCAGCCATGGCAACGCCATTTTCTACCTGGCTACCTCGCCACGCTTTTTCCCCGAGGTTGCCCAGCGCCTGGGGGATGCCGGTTTGCTCGACGAGTCTGGCGGGGGCTATCGCCGGGTCGTGGTGGAAAAGCCCTTCGGCACCGACCTGGCCAGTGCCGAGGCGCTCAATGCCTGCCTGCTCAAAGTGATGAGTGAGCGGCAGATTTACCGCATCGACCATTATCTGGGCAAGGAGACGGTGCAGAACATCCTGGTCAGCCGTTTTTCCAATGGCTTGTTCGAGTCGTTCTGGAACAACCACTACATCGACCATGTGCAGATCACGGCCGCCGAAACGGTGGGCGTCGAGACTCGCGGTGGGTTCTATGACCACACCGGTGCCTTGCGCGACATGGTGCCCAACCACCTGTTCCAGTTGCTGGCGATGGTTGCCATGGAACCGCCTGCAGCCTTTGGCGCAGATGCCGTGCGCGGCGAAAAAGCCAAGGTGATCGGCGCTATCCGTCCCTGGTCGACGAAGATGGCCCTGAAGAACTCCGTGCGCGGCCAGTACACCGCGGGCAAGCAGGGCCGCAAGCGCCTGGCCGGGTATCGCCAGGAGGACAGGGTGGCGGCCGACAGCCAGACCGAAACCTACGTGGCCCTGAAGGTGATGATCGACAACTGGCGCTGGGCCGGCGTGCCGTTCTACCTGCGTACCGGCAAACGCATGAGCGTGCGCGACACCGAAATTGCCATCTGCTTCAAGCCTGCGCCCTACGCGCAGTTTCGCGAATCGGAGCTGGAGCGGCCCAAGCCCAACTACCTGAAGATCCAGATCCAGCCCAACGAAGGCATGTGGTTCGACCTGCAAGCCAAGCGCCCGGGCCCGGAACTGGTGATGGAAAACGTCGAGCTGGGGTTCGCCTACAAGGACTTCTTCAAGATGACCCCGGCCACGGGGTACGAGACCTTGATCTACGACTGCCTGACCGGCGACCAGACCTTGTTCCAACGTGCCGACAACATCGAGAACGGCTGGCGTGCGGTGCAGCCGTTTCTGGATGCCTGGGCGCAGGACGGCGAGGTGCATGAGTACCCGGCGGGCGAGGATGGGCCAGCGGCCGGCAATGAGTTGCTGGCCCGTGACAAGCGCGAGTGGCACCGGTTGGGATGATCGCACGGCCCACTGTGTGGGCCAGACAGTTGCATTAAGGAGATCCAATGCCTGCCCACATCGAAGACTATGCGCTGCTCGGCAACTGCCGCAGCGCCGCCCTGGTCAGCCGTGACGGTTCCATCGACTGGCTGTGCCTGCCACGCTTCGATGCCCCCGCCGTGTTCGCGGCGCTGCTGGGCAATGAAGAAAACGGTCGCTGGCGCCTGGCCCCCAGCGACTCCATCGAGCATGTCAGCCGGCGCTACCAGCAAGATACCCTGGTGCTGGAAACCACCTGGGTGACTGCCAGTGGCCGCGCCCGTGTGCTGGACTTCATGCCGCTGGACGACGTCAATTCGGTCGTGCGCATCGTCGATGGCATTGCCGGCGAAACCAACTTTGAAATGGACCTGGTGATGCGCTTCGACTACGGGCGCAGCGTACCCTGGGTGGAAAAGCTCGACCCCCTGACCCTGAGCGCCGTCGCCGGCCCCGACCGGCTGATCCTGTGCAGCACGGTGGCCTCGCACGCCCGCGACCACCACACTGTCGCGCGCTTTCGGGTGTGCGCCGGTGAGCGCCAGGTGTTCAGCCTGCGCCATCAACCTTCGCACCTGCCGGTACAGCCCGACTGCGATATCGAACATGCCCTGGCGCATACCGTCAGCCAGTGGCAGGCCTTTGCTGCCCGCTGCCCGGATGTCGGCCCCTACAGCGCGAGCGTGCGCCGTTCATTGCTCACCCTCAAGGCCATGACGTATGCCCCTACCGGTGGCATCGTTGCGGCCGTCACCACCTCGCTGCCCGAAAGCATCGGCCACGAGCGCAACTGGGACTATCGCTTCTGCTGGCTGCGCGATGCCACCATGACCCTGCTGGCGTTCATGAACCTGGGTTACTTCGACGAAGCGCAGGCCTGGCGTGAGTGGCTGCTGCGTTCGGTGGCCGGCAACCCGGAGCAGATGCAGATCATGTACGGCCTGGCAGGGGAGCGAGACCTGCAGGAATACACCCTGCCGTGGCTGGCCGGGTATGAGCACTCGCAGCCGGTGCGGGTGGGCAACGCTGCCGCTCAACAGCGGCAGCTGGACATCTACGGCGAGGTCGCCGACGCCATGGCCCAGGCGATAAAGGGCGGGTTGCCCAGGCACCCACGCAGTGCGGCGATTTCCCGCCTGATCATGCCCTACCTGGAGCGCATCTGGCGTGAGCCGGACGAAGGCATCTGGGAGGTGCGTGGTGGCAGGCAGCACTTCGTGCATTCCAAGGTCATGGCCTGGGTCGCATTCGACCGCGCGGCAGGGTTGGCTGAGACCACCGAGGAGGGCAGCGAGCGCGGGCAGTATTACCGGCAGGTGGCAGATGAAATCCGCCGCGAGGTGTGTGAGCAGGGGCTCGATGCCAAAGGCCTGCATTTCGTCCAGGCCTATGGCTCGAGCGAAATGGACGCCAGCCTGCTGCAGATCGCCCTCACCGGGTTCCTGCCGGCCCAGGATGAGCGGTTTCTGCGCACGCTCGAACAGATCGAGCAGCGCCTGCTGAAAAACGGTTTGCTGATGCGCTATGACAGTGACCGCTGCAGTGACGGCCTGACGCCGGGTGAAGGGACGTTCCTGGTCTGTTCGTTCTGGTTGGCCGATGTGTATGTGCTGTTGGGGCGCCAGGGCGAGGCGCAGGCGCTGTACGAGAAGCTGACCGGGCTGTGCAATGACGTGGGTTTGCTGGCCGAGCAGTACGACCCGGCAGGCAAGCGCATGCTGGGCAACTTCCCCCAGGCGTTCAGCCACATCGGCATCATCAACACGGCGCTGAACCTGCACCGGGCGCAGTGCCCGGCAAGGGATCGGGCCCAGTGTGGTTGAAGGGCATGGCTACTCGTATTCAGCGAAATGACCGGAGTAGACTAGTGCCAAGAGCAATCGACAAGGAATACGCATGAGCGTTCGTCGCCATGAGCTGGCAGCCAGGGCATCGCAATTCTGATGGCCAACCACAAGATCGAAATTCGCCGTCGCAATATCGAGAAGATCCTCGTGGCCGCAGAAAAAGTGTTCGCCGAGAAGGGCTACGGCGCAACGTCCATGGGTGATATCGCCGAACAGGCCGAGCTGCCGCGCTCCAACCTGCATTACTACTTCAGCACCAAGGATGAGCTGTTCCGCGCAGTGCTGCAGGACCTGCTGGATGTGTGGAAGCAGGACGCACTGTGCTTCGAGAACTTCGACGACCCCCGGGTGGTGCTGACCAGCTACATTCGCGCCAAGATGGGCCATTCGCGCTCACGGCCGCTGGGCTCGAAGATCTGGGCCGAAGAGATGCTGCATGGCGCGCCGCTGCTTGGGGTGAGCCTGGATGACAGCCTGGTGCCCTGGGCGAAGCTGAAGGTAGACAAGATTCGCCGCTGGGTGGAGGAGGGGCGCATCCTGCCGGTGGAGCCTTCGGCGCTGCTGTACATGATCTGGGCTTCGACCCAGCACTATGCCGACTTCGGCTACCAGGTGGCGGTGCTCAATGGCGGAGAACCGCTGTCGGACCTGGCGTTCGAGAGTGCGGTACAGACGGTGACGAGTGTGATCCTGCGCGGTATCGGCCTGGAGCCTTGATAAGTGCATCGCGGGTCGTGTAGGAGCGGCCTTGTGTCGCGAAAGGGCCGCAAAGCGGCCCCGGCGATTCCCAGGCGTCAGCTCGCTTCGCGGTAGGGGTTGCGCGGGTCCTGCGTCCAGTTCAGGTATGGCTTGCCGGTATCCTGCGCCACCATCTCGATGCAATCTTCCACCGGGCAGGTGATCTGGCACAGGTTGCAGCCCACACATTCGTCTTCGATCACGCTGTAGGCATGGGTCCCGTCAGCCTTCAGCGTACTGGCAATGGCCTGGTGCGAGGTGTCCTCACAGGCGATATGGCAGCGCCCGCAACCGATGCAGGCATCCTGGTCGATGTGCGCCACCGATTTGTAGTTGATGTCCAGGTACTTCCAGTCGGTGGTGTGCGCCACGGCCTGGCCGCAGAATGCTTCAAGGTTGTGGTGCCCATGCTGGTCCATCCAGCGCGCCAAACCGTCCTGCATGTCTTCGACAATACGAAAACCGTGCAGCATCGCCGCAGTGCACACCTGCACCGCGCCACTGCCCAAGGCAATGAACTCGGCCGCATCACGCCAGTTGCCGATACCCCCGATGCCACAGATCGGTAGCCCGCGCGTTTGCGGGTCGCGGGCAATCTCGGCGACCATGTTCAGGGCGATGGGTTTGACCGCCGAGCCGCAGTAGCCACCGTGGGTGCTCTGATCGCCGACGATCGGGTGGGCGACCATGCGGTCCAGGTCGACGCTGGTGATGGAGTTGATGGTGTTGATCAGCGACACGGCATCGGCGCCACCGCGATGTGCCGCACGCGCCGACTGGCGGATGTCGGTGATGTTGGGCGTGAGCTTGACGATCACCGGCAACGCGCAGTGCGTCTTGCACCAGCGGGTGACCATTTCCACATACTCCGGCACCTGGCCGACCGCCGCGCCCATGCCGCGCTCGGGCATGCCATGCGGGCAGCCGAAGTTCAGTTCGATACCGTCGGCACCGGTGGCTTCCACCAGCGGCAGGATGAATTTCCATGATTCTTCAATGCACGGCACCATCAGCGAGACGATCAGCGCACGGTCTGGCCAGTCCTTCTTCACCTGGGTGATTTCGCGCAGGTTGATTTCCAGCGAGCGGTCGGTGATCAGCTCGATGTTGTTGATGCCCTGCACCAGCCGGTTGGCGCCGTAATGCGCCGAGTAGCGCGACGACACGTTGACCGCTGCCGGGTCCTCGCCCAGGGTCTTCCAGACCACGCCGCCCCAGCCGGCTTCGAAGGCGCGGACCACGTTGTAGGCTTTGTCGGTTGGCGGTGCGGAGGCCAGCCAGAAGGGGTTGGGCGCCTTGATGCCGGCGAACACGATAGACAAGTCGGCCATTTATGCAGCCTCCACATTGAGCATGAGTTGGGCATGGATAGCTTCGGCGGCCAGCTTGCCATGTTGCACGGCCTGGACGGTGAGGTCCTGGCCCAGGGCGGTACAGTCGCCACCGGCGTAGACGCCCGGCAGGCTGGTGCGCATGCCCTCGTCGACGCGAATGCGCTCGCCGTCGCGGGCCAGTTGCGCAGCCAGCGGGTCGTTAAGGCTTTGTTCGTCGAAGCGTTGGCCGATGGCTTTGAAGATGGCATCGGCGGCCAGCTCGAAGGTCTCACCGGTGTCGCGCAGGCGGCCATCGGCCAGTTCGGTGCGGGCGAAGCGCATGCCCCGCACGCGGTTGTCGTCGTCCAGCAGCACGGCGTCGGGGCGCGCCCAGGTGTGCAGACGCACCTGGTTGGCCTTGGCGATGTCCTGCTCGTGGCCGGTGGCGCCCATGTCGGCGTAGCCGCGGCGGTATACCAGGTTGACATCGCGGGCACCCAGGCGGCTCATCTGTACGGCCATGTCGATGGCGGTGTTGCCTGCGCCGATCACCAGGCAACGCTCTGCCAACGGCAGTTGCGAAAGATCATCCGCCTGGCGTAGCTCACGGATGTAGTCGGTGGCGGCGAGCATGCCGGGCGCCTCTTCGCCAGGCAGGCCGAGCTGGCGTATGGCGTTCAGGCCAAGGCCGAGGAATACCGCGTCGTACTGATCACGCAGCTCTGCCAGGCTCAGGTTGTCGCCCAGGCGTTGGCCGTGGCGCATTTCTATGCCGCCGATACCGAGCAGGAATTCCACTTCGCGCTGGGCATAGTCGTCCACCAGCTTGTAGCGGGCGATGCCGTACTCGTTCAGGCCGCCGGCCTTGTCGCAGGCCTCGAACACCACCACCTCGTGGCCATGCATGGCCAGGCGATGTGCGCAGGACAACCCGGCGGGGCCTGCGCCGACCACGGCGATGCGTTTGCCGGTGGCTGGCGAGCGTTTGAACGGGTGCTCGGTGAAACCGGCATTGTCCAGGGCATAGCGCTGTAGCTGGCCAATCAGTACCGGTGCGCATTCCTGGGCGTTGTTGCGCACGCAAGCCTGCTGGCAAAGGATCTCGGTAGGGCACACGCGGGCGCAGCTGCCGCCCAGGATGTTGGCCGAAAGGATGCGCTCGGCGGCACCTTGCAGGTTCTCGTCGCTGATACGGTGAATGAACGAGGGGATGTCAATTTCGCTCGGGCATGCGTTCACGCAGGGCGCGTCGTAGCAATACAGGCAGCGGGCGCTTTCCACTGCGGCCTGGCGGGCGGTGAGGGGTGGCGCGAGGTCACTGAATTGCTCGGCCAGCTGGTCGGCGCCGGCCAGGGGGCGCGGCAAGTGGTTCAGGGCATCGATCACGGTTGTAGCCTCTCTTTTTTTTAGGGCTTGGGCGGGGGGCGCCATGCGCCCCAATCGCCGGCAAGCCGGCTCCCACAGGTACAGTGATGTCCCTGGGAGTGATGCCGCCCCTGTAGGAGCTGGCTTGCCGGCGATGGGCTGCGCAGCAGCCCCAACAGCTTCAGCGCTGGACGGGTATCGGGCGCTGCTGCTCGGCGCGGCGGCCCAGGACCTCGTACACCGAGGGATACGCCGGGCGCTCCACGTAACGCCCCGCGCCAGGTTCGGCACGCAGGTCGCCATCGGCCCAGACCACGCGGCCCTGGCTGATGGTGTGGCTGGGAATACCGCGCACGGTGCGGCCTTCGAAGATGTTGAAGTCAACACGCTGGTGGTGGGTTTGCGCGCTGATGGTGCGCGTGCCCTGTGGGTCCCACAGCACCAGGTCGGCATCGGCGCCGACGCGGATGGCGCCCTTGCGCGGAAACAGGTTGAAGATCTTCGCGGTGTTGGTGGAGGTCAGCGCGACGAATTCATGCATCGACAGCCGCCCACTGTTGACGCCAGCGTCCCACAACACCGCCATGCGGTCTTCGATGCCGGCAGTGCCGTTGGGGATGCGGCTGAAGTCGTTGCGGCCCATGGCTTTCTGCTCGGCGCAGAAGCAGCAGTGGTCGGTGGCCGTGGTGTGCAGGTTGCCCGATTGCAGGCCGCGCCACAGGGCTTCTTGATGCTCGCGCGGGCGGAAGGGTGGGCTCATGACATAGCCTGCGGCGGTGGCCCAGTCCGGGTCGCGGTAGACGCTGTCGTCGATCAGCAGGTGCCCGGGCAGCACTTCACCGTAGACCGGCTGGCCCTTGGCCCGGGCATAGGTGATTTCGTCCAGCGCTTCACGGCTGGAGATGTGTACCACGTACAACGGCGTACCAATGGTTTCGGCGATGCGGATGGCGCGGCTGGCAGCCTCGCCTTCGACTTGCGAAGGGCGCGACAGCGGGTGCGCCTCGGGGCCGGTCAGGCCTTGGGCGAGCAGTTTTTGCTGCAGGTGGTAGACCAGCTCGCCGTTCTCGGCGTGCACGGTGGGGACCGCGCCCAGTTGCAGGCAACGCTCGAAGCTGGCGACCAGGGTGTCGTCGGCCGCCATGATCGCATTCTTGTAGGCCATGAAGTGCTTGAAGCTGTTCACGCCATGTTGGGTGACCAGCTCGCCCATTTCTTCGGCGACCTGCTCGCTCCACCAGGTGATGGCAACGTGAAAGCCGTAATCGGACGCGCTCTTTTGCGCCCAGCCACGCCAGGTGTGAAAGGCCTCCAGCAGCGACTGCTGCGGGTTGGGGATGACGAAGTCGATGATCGAAGTGGTGCCGCCGGCCAGCCCGGCGGCAGTGCCGCTGAAGAAGTCCTCGCTGGCCACTGTACCCATGAAGGGCAACTGCATGTGGGTGTGCGGGTCGATGCCGCCGGGCATCAGGTACTGGCCGCTACCGTCGAGGATCTCGCAGTCGGTAGGGGCTTGCAGGTCTTTGCCAATGGCGCGGATCTGGCCATCGACACACAGGACATCAGCGGGGTAGCTCTCTTCGTGGGTGACCACGGTGGCGCCACGGATCAACAGGGACATGCCGTCTTCCTCGCAGGCTGACCGGTCTGTGCCGGTTCTTCAATTGTTATGCGCCAGTGGCTGGAGGATGAATTTCAATCCTGTCAGTCCTGACAAGAATGGAATCTAGATGCTCATTGTGGATTGTTCAAGAAAATAATTTATGAGCTTATAACCTCTACAACTAATTGTTTTTTAACGATTAATTTCATTAATCACCAAAATGGTGAGGCCTTTCACCATTTTGACGCACTTGACAAGAAGCCAAATTGGTCAAGATTTTCCATGCAAAATCAGCTGCTTGAAACCTGGCCGGGAGGCGCAAGGCGCGCCACTGAAAAACCAGGCTGCACCAGTTTGAAACCTGATGCAGGGGCCAGGGCCGGCCCATGGCGCTGACAGCGGCAGGCGAAGGCATGACCGTGCCATCGCGGCAAGCGGATCAATGCCTTGCAGATCAGTTGATTACCTGCGGTCGGCGGCGGCCGGACGGGCAGCCGAAGGCCAGCCCGGCACGTATTTTGAGTACGGCCACAACCGCCAGGCCGGACCGCAGGAGCAGTACTGGTGGTGTATGTACTCCGGCCATCGCGTTAGCCCGATGAGCAGACAATTAGAAAAATCTGGAGAAGGCCCCATGCAACAGAGCAGATCGCAAGTGATCGAGCAGGATGGCCTGTTCGAGCTGTCCGCAGGCAGTGACGTACTCGACAGCCCGCGCTACAACCACGACATCGCGCCCACAAAAGTGCACCAGCGCACCTGGAACAAATGGCACATCACCGCACTGTGGGTGGGCATGTCCATCTGCGTGCCCACCTACACCCTGGGCGGCGTGCTCACGGCCTACTTTGGCCTGAGCGTGGGCGAGGCGTTGCTGGCGATCCTGCTGGCCAACCTCATCGTGCTGATCCCGCTCACCCTCAACGCCTTCCCCGGCACCAAGTACGGCATTCCCTTCCCTGTGTTGCTGCGCTCATCGTTCGGTATCTTCGGCTCCAACGTACCCTGCCTGATACGCGCGGTGGTTGCCTGTGGCTGGTTCGGCATCCAGACGATGTTCGGCGGCTTGGCCATTCACCTGTTCCTGGGCTCGATCTTCGATGACTGGAAAGCGCTCGGTGGCACCGGTGAAGTGATCGGCTTCATGGTGTTCTGGGCCCTCAACCTGTGGGTGGTGTTGCGCGGCGCCGAATCGATCAAATGGCTCGAAACCCTGTCGGCGCCGCTGTTGGTGGCGGTCGGCTTCGGCCTGCTGTTCTGGGCGTTGCCGCACATGTCGATGACCGAGCTGCTGGCCCAGCCGCCCAAGCGCCCGGAAGGGGCGAGCGTAGTGAGCTATTTCTGCGCCGGGCTTACCGCGATGGTTGGTTTCTGGGCCACTTTATCGCTGAACATTCCGGATTTCAGCCGCTACGCCAAGAGCCAGAAGGACCAGATCCTCGGGCAGATCTTCGGCCTGCCACTGACCATGTTCCTGTTCGCCTCCCTGGGCGTGGTGATGACCGCCGCCTCGGCGTCGCTGGTGGGTGAAACGGTGTCCGACCCGGTGAGCCTGATCGGCAAGATCCAGAGCCCGGGCTGGGTGGCACTGGCCATGGCGCTGATCGTCATCGCTACGCTGTCGACCAACACCGCGGCCAACATCGTCTCGCCGACCAACGACTTTCAGAACATTGCCCCGCGCCTGATCGGGCGTACACGCGCCGTGTGGCTGACAGGCTTCATCGGCCTGGCGCTGATGAGCCACGAGCTGCTGAAAAAACTCGGCTGGATCGTTTCCGACATCAGCCTGGAGAGTGTCTATTCCAACTGGCTGCTGGGGTACTCCAGCCTGCTTGGGCCGATTGCCGGGATCATGGTGGTGGACTACTTCCTGATCCGTCGGCAGAAGCTGGATCTGGCCGGCCTGTACCGTGATGACGTTTACCCGGCCTGGAACTGGGCAGGGTTTGCCGCCTTTGCGCTACCTGTGGCACTGACCGTGATGGCCATTGGTAACAGCAGTTTCAGCTGGTTCTACGACTATGGCTGGTTCACCGGGTCGCTGCTTGGCGGGGCGTTGTACTACGCCCTGGGCGGCTTGGCGGTGCGTGGGCCAGTGCAGCCTGTGATCAATGCAGACAACAAAAACGCCTGAGGAGGCCTGACCCATGACCGCAGCCCAACAAGCCCTGCTATCGACTGAACGCCATGTGAACAGTGAGCGCCTGTGGCAATCGCTGATGGACCTCGCCCGCCTCGGTGCCACACCCAAGGGTGGTGTCTGCCGCCTGGCGCTGACCGACCTTGACCGCCAGGCCCGCGACCTGTTCGTCGAGTGGTGCGAGGCTGCCGGTTGCAGCGTCAGTGTAGATGCCGTCGGCAACATCTTTGCCCGCCGCCCTGGGCGCAATCCCAAGCTGCCACCGGTGATGACCGGCAGCCACATCGACACCCAGCCCACCGGGGGCAAGTTCGATGGCTGTTTCGGGGTGATGGCGGGCCTTGAGGTGATCCGCACCCTCAATGACCTGGGCATCGAGACCGAAGCACCGCTGGAAGTGGTGGTATGGACCAACGAGGAAGGCTCGCGCTTTGCGCCCTGCATGATGGGCTCGGGGGTGTTTGCCGGCAAATTCACCCTGGAGGAAACCCTGGCCAAGCGTGACGCCCAGGGCGTGAGCATGGGCGAGGCGTTGACTGCCATCGGCTACGCCGGCCAGCGGGCAGTGCTTGGCCACCCGGTAGGCGCTTATTTCGAAGCCCATATCGAGCAGGGACCGATCCTTGAAGACCAGGGCAAGACCATCGGTGTGGTGCTTGGGGCGTTGGGGCAGAAGTGGTTCGACCTGACCCTGCGCGGCGTTGAAGCCCATGCCGGCCCTACGCCGATGCACCTGCGCAAGGATGCACTGGTCGGCGCTGCGGCAGTGGTGGAGGCGGTCAACCGGGCGGCGCTGGGCCATCAACCGCATGCCTGTGGCACGGTCGGTTGCCTGCAGGCCTACCCCGGTTCACGCAACGTGATTCCGGGGGAAGTGCGCATGACCCTGGACTTTCGTCACCTCGAAGGTGAGCGGCTGGACGCGATGATCGCCGACGTGCGGGCAGTGATTGAGGCCACCTGTGACAAGCACGGGCTGAGCCATGAACTGGTCCCCACGGCCGACTTCCCAGCGCTGTACTTTGACCGCAGTTGCGTCGATGCCGTGCGCGATGCTGCGCAGACCTTGGGCCTGCCGCACATGGATATCGTCAGCGGGGCAGGGCATGACGCGATCTTCCTGGCCGAGTTGGGGCCGGCGGGGATGATCTTCGTGCCTTGTGAAAACGGCATCAGCCACAACGAAATCGAGAACGCCACCCCGCAAGACCTGGCAGCGGGCTGTGCGGTGTTGCTGCGGGCCATGCTGGCGGCGTCGGAGGCGATCGCCAGCGGGCGGCTGGCGGCTTGATGCCTGAGCGTCCCATCGCCGGCCCGCAGATCACAAAACCGATGGAGAACAGCGCGATCATGTCGCTTGGGATTTGCTAGGTACCCGTGACGCGGCCCAGGCACCCATCGCGCCCGATATGGTAACGCTGCAGGTCCTGGGCCAGGGTCAGGTTGCCGCTGTAATGGGCCTGCGCCTCTTCCCTTACCTCGTCGATGCATGGGCTGCGCCGAGGGTCCGGCTGATAGCGGGCACTGAAGTGCGTCAGCACCAGGTTGCGCACACCGGCCGTTTCGGCGAAGCGCGCCACCGCTGCCGCACTGCTGTGGCCGAAGCTGACACCTGTGCGGGCGATGATCGGTTGTGTGAATGTCGCTTCGTGCACCAGTACATCAACGTCTTTTGCCGCCTCGGCCAAGAGGTCGGGGTTGTCATTGTCGCCGCAGACGATCACCCGCCGTGCCGGCCGCGAGGCGCGCAGGTAGTCGCGGCCATGCAGCACGTGCCCGGCATGCTCCACCGTGAGGCCCTTGGCAAGGTCGCCCCACAGCGGGCCGCGCGGGATACCTTCGGCAGCCAGGCGCTGCACGTCAAGGCGCGGCTCGGGGTTCAGCTCGGTGAACACGAAAGCAACGCTGGGCACCCGGTGCGACAGCTGTACGGTGCTGACGGCAAGGGTATCGCTGCGCCATTCGCCCAGTTGCTCGACCGCCAGCAAACGCAGTTCGAACGCCAGGAAGGTATCACTGGCAGCCAGGCTCAGGCGCACCCAGTCGTGCAAGGCGGCCGGCAGCACCAGGTCCAGCGGCGCCGTGCGCCCGCTCATGCCGGCGCTGGCCAGCAGGCCCGGCAGGCCGAAGCAATGGTCGCCGTGCACATGGGTGATGAAAATGGCGCGCAGGTCGCGGACCGACAACGGGGTATGCAGCAGTTGATGCTGGGTACCTTCGCCGCAATCGACCAGGTACCAGTGGCTGCCGCTGGCTTCGATCACGGCGGTGGCGCTGACGTTGCGCGCCTTGGTGGGCACCCCGGCCGAGGTGCCCAGAAACAGCAGGTCCAATGACTGACTCCAAGTTTGATTAGGCGCTCACCCTGGCCCGAGCGAACCAGGGCGTCGATGAATCAGGGTTTTACTGCATCATCGCCCTGCCGCCAGATCAGCTCGCTGGTGTCATAACCCTGTTTCTGGGCAATGGCCAGCATCTGTTCGCGGGTCTGGTCGTTGATGACCGGGGTGCGTGACAGCAGCCACAGGTATTCGCGGTTGGGGTGCCCGACCAGCGCTACGCGATAGTCCTTGTCGTGATACAGCACCCAGTATTCACCCTTGGTCAAGCCTGGCGCCAGGCGGCTGAACCAGTTGTCGAAGGTGACCCACAGCTTGTCGGTCTTGCCCGGCTGCTGCGCCTCGGCGATGCCCTTGGCCTCGTTCCATTGGCCGTCCTTTTCCTTGCAGCGGTTGGTCACATCGATGCGACCGTCTTCGCGCAAGCCATAGTTGGCTTCGGACTGCACGCAGTTGCGCTGGAAGAACATCGGCAAGCGCGCCTGCTCGTACCAGGTGCCCTGGTAGCGCTGCAGGTCGACCTGCTGTGTGGCCGGTGGCGCACGATGCTCATCGCTCGAACCGGCGCAGCCCGTCAGGGCCAGTGTCATGCAGGAAACAATCAGGGCTGTACGCATCGCCATGGCAAACCTCTTGGGAAGGGATGAAGAGCTTACCTGTGTTTCGATGCGTGTGCGGGGCAAAAGTTGTATGGGTTTTTTTGTGCAGGGCAAACCTCTGTCGCAGGCGCCTGAGCAACCCGGGCAAGTCCCGCTTTTGGCACAAGTACGGCAACCAGGCTGGGTTAACATCCGCGCAGTGAACCTTTATCCCCGCAGGAGTGCAGCCCGTGACCGAGTACAGCGCATTCAAGGTCGAACTGACCGACAACATCGCCCATGTGCAGATCAACCGCCCTGAGAAGATCAACGCCATGAATGCTGCCTTCTGGGAAGAGATCGTCGATATCTTCCAGTGGGTCGACGACACCGATGCGGTGCGCGCCGTGGTCATCAGCGGCGCGGGCAAGCATTTTTCCTCGGGTATCGACTTGATGATGCTGGCCTCGCTGGCCGGCCAGATGGGCAAGGACGTTGGCCGCAACGCGCGCCTGCTGCGCCGTACCATCCTGCGCCTGCAGGCCTCCTTCAATGGCGTGGACAACTGCCGCAAGCCCGTGCTGGCGGCCATCCAGGGCTACTGCATTGGCGGTGCCATCGACCTGGTGTCGGCCTGCGACATGCGCTATTGCAGCACGGACGCGCAGTTCTCGATCAAGGAAATCGACATGGGCATGGCCGCAGACGTCGGCACCCTGCAACGTTTGCCACGTATCATCGGCGACGGCATCATGCGCGAGCTGGCCTTCACCGGGCGTAACGTTGCGGCCGACGAGGCGCTGCGCATCGGCCTGGTCAACCGGGTCTATGATGATCATGCTGCATTGCTCGACGGGGTCTTTGCCATTGCCCGCGAGATTGCCGCAAAATCACCGATCGCTGTAGCGGGCACCAAGGAGATGCTCAGCTACATGCGTGACCATCGCATCGATGATGGCCTGGAGTACATCGCCACCTGGAACGCCGCCATGCTGCAGTCCGAAGATTTGCGCGTGGCTGTGGCGGCGCACATGAGCAAACAGAAACCGACGTTCGCCGACTGACCGGGCCGGGGGACGCAGTAAAGGAACCCCGACATGTCAGCACGCTGGACTAGCGCAGTACTCGACCCGCAGATCACCGGGGGCTGGGCTGTCGCCCGCAGCCCGGAAGGGTTTTTGGTGGACGCCAATGGCGCGCTGTTCCCCCGCGACTGGCTCAAGCGCCAGGACCTGGATGTGCTGGCCGAGCACGGCATCGGCCATTTCGACGGCGAGCCGGTGTTCCTGCTGGAGCTGCGCAGCGCCGCCGAGGTGCCCGGTTGCGGCTGGCGCGGCTTGCGGGCATTCATGCTCGAAGGTGATTTCGATCTTTATAAAGTGCTTGGCTACGCCGCGCAGATCGGCACCTGGGCGCGTGAGCACCGTTTCTGTGGCAGCTGCGGCCAACCGATGATGCAGATCCGCTGGGAGCGGGCGATGTACTGCCAGCCCTGCGACCTGCGCAGCTACCCACGCATTTCGCCGAGCATGATCGTGCTGGTGACCCGTGGCGACGAAATCCTGCTGGCCCGGTCGCCGCGCTTCGTCACTGGCGTTTACAGCACCCTTGCAGGCTTTGCCGAACCAGGCGAATCGGCCGAGGACTGCCTGGTGCGCGAAGTGCGCGAAGAAGTGGCGGTGGAGGTGCGCAACATCCAGTACGTCGGCAGCCAGTGCTGGCCGTTCCCGCATTCGATGATGCTGGGCTTCCACGCCGAGTATGCCGGCGGCGAGATCGTCATGCAGCCGGACGAGATCGAAGACGCCAGGTGGTTCAACGTGCACGACCTTCCACCGCTGCCAGCCGGACGCTCCATCGCCCGGTACCTGATCGATCTGTATGTCGCCAGGCGTTCAGGCCTGCCCGAACCAGTGTTGCCACGCTAGGCGCACGGTCAGCGCCAGCACCACGGTGATGAACACCGGGCGGATGAACTTGCTGCCGCCGCTGATCGCCGTGCGTGCGCCGAAGAACGCACCCACCATCACCGAAAGGCCCATGCACAGGCCGACGACGTAATCCACCTGCCCGGAAATGATGAACACCGTCAGCGCCGCGATGTTGCTGACGAAGTTCATGCTGCGCGCCACGCCGCTGGCGCGGACCAGGTCGATGGGGTAGAGCAGCAGCGTGCTCACGGTCCAGAAAGCACCGGTGCCGGGCCCGGCCACGCCATCGTAGAAGCCCAGGGTGAAGCCCTGCGGGAACTGCCACTTCTTCTTGATCGGGGCATCGGCATCCAGCGGCGCTTTGGGCGTACCCCCGAACAGCAGGTAGATGCCGCAGGCGAAGACGATCACCGGCAGCATCTTGTTCAGCCATTCGGCCGGCATGTAGTGGGCGACGACCGCGCCGATCAGCGCGCCGACCAGGGTGGCGAACAAGGCCGGGCGCCATTGCGCCGGGTGGAACAGCTTGCGTTTGTAGTAGGTGAAACCGGCGGTGGCCGAGCCGAAGGTCGAGCTGAGCTTGTTGGTGCCCAGCACCAGGTGTGGCGGCATCCCGGCGGTGAGCAGTGCCGGGGTGGTGAGCAGGCCACCGCCGCCAGCGATGGCGTCGATGAACCCGGCGACGAAGGCGACCAGGGCGAGGATCAGCAGGGTGAGTGGTTCTACGGTGAGTTCGAAGGGCATGGGTGTCTGGCAGGCAGGAGGCAGGCAGGGTGCGGCAAACTGCCGCGCTAGAAGGGCACCATGGTAATCCCGGGCGGGATGCGTTGCCAGTGCCGGCCTCTTCGCTTGGCAAGCCCGCCCTCACAGGTTTTGCACAGTACTCAAGACCGGTGATAGTCCTGAGGGAGCAACTGTCTTGCCGGCGATGAGGCCAGCGCGGAAGATCACGTCAGCTTCGGATAAAGGCCAGCAAGTCCGCATTGATCACATCGGCATGGGTTGTCGGCATACCGTGCGGGAAGCCCTTGTAGGTCTTCAATGTGCCGTTGGGCAGCAGCTTGGCCGACAGCGGGCCGGAATTTTCATAGGGAACGATCTGGTCATCATCACCATGCATCACCAGCACGGGCTGCTGGATCTTCTTCAGGTCTTCGGTGAAGTCAGTCTGGGAAAACGCCACGATCCCGTCGTAGTGCGCTTTGGCGCTGCCGATCATGCCTTGGCGCCACCAATTGGCAATGACCCCTTCGGCCGGCTCGGCACCGGGCCGGTTATAGCCATAGAACGGGCCGGTCGGCACATCGCGGTAGAACTGTGCCCGGTTACTCGCCACCTGTGCCTGGAACCCGTCGAAAACCGACTTGGGCAAGCCGCCAGGGTTGTCTGGCGTTTGCACCATCAAGGGCGGTACGGCGGCGATCAGCACCGCTTTGGCCACCTTGTCGCCTGGGTAGCGGGCCATGTAGCGCACCACTTCGCCGCCTCCGGTGGAGTGACCGACATGCACCGCACCCTGAATACCCAGGTGCTCGACCACGGCGGCCACGTCATCGGCGTAGTGGTCCATGTCATGGCCGTCCCATACCTGGCTGGAGCGGCCGTGGCCACGGCGGTCGTGGGCGACCACTCGAAAACCTTGGCCAAGGAAGAACAACAGCTGCGTGTCCCAGTCGTCTGCGCTGAGCGGCCAGCCATGGTGGAAGTGGATGACCGGCGCATCGCGCGGGCCCCAGTCCTTGTAGAAGATCTGAACGCCATCCTTCGTGGTCACGTAGCTCATGGTCGTGTCTCCTCTGTGCAGGGGGATTGCCGAGTGAGCTATTCAGAATAGGAGAGTTTTCTGTCTTGTCAGTACCGGCCTCTTCGCCGACAAGCCGGCGATGAGGCCAGTATCTGTCTCAAAGGAACCACCGGTACTCGCGGGCACTCACCTCCTGCATGAACGCCAGGTGGTCCTGGCGCTTGTTCTCGCAATACACCATCACGAACTCTTCCCCCAGCCCTTCATTTACGGCCGGGTGCCCACGCATGGCTGCGACTGCGCTGGGCATGTCCTTGGGAAAGTCGACCCCGCTGGCGCGATCGTCATTGAGCGGCGCAATTGGCTCCAGCGCGGCATCCAGCCCATGCTCCATACCGCACAAGATGGCCGCCAGCACCAGATACGGGTTGGCATCTGCCCCCGCCAGGCGGTGCTCGATACGCACATTGCAAGCATCCGACTCGGGGATGCGCAGGCACGCATCACGGTCCTCGAAGCCCCAGCTGGCGCGGCTGGCGGCATTGACCATGGCGCCGTACCGGCGAAACGCATTGTGGTTGGCGGCGAATATCGGCATGCAGTGCGGCAGCAAGGCCAGGCAACCGGCCACTGCATGGCGTAGCGGGCGCTGCTGGTCGGCCGCCAGCAGGTTGTTGCCGGCCTTGTCGTACAGGCTGACATGCACGTGCATACCGCTGCCTGGCGCCTGCAGGTAGGGTTTGCTCATGAACGAGGCGCGCAGCCCGTGCTTGAGCGCCACGCCACGCGTGCTGCGGCAGAACAGGGCGGCCCAGTCGGCGGCACGCAGGCCGTCGTCGCAGTGGCCGAAGTTGATCTCGAACTGGCCAGGGCCGAGCTCGGCGGTGATGACGTTGGCGTCGACCCCTTGCGCGTTGGCGGTTTCGACCATGTCGCGCAGCACGTCGCTGAACCGCGACAGCCGTTCGATGTGCATGTTGGGCTGGTCGTCCGCGTCATCGCTGAACGGGTCGCGGGGGAACTGCGGCAGCCCCTGCTTGAGTGCCCGGTCGAACAGGTAGAACTCCAGCTCGAACGCCACCACCGGGCGAATGCCGCGCCGTTCCAGGCGCTGCAGCACACGGGCGAGCACCTCCCTGGGCTCGAACTCGATGGGTGAGGCGGTGCCGTCGGAGCTGATCAGCATCTGGCCCAGCGGTTCGCGCTCCCAACTGACCGGCTTGAGTGTGCCGGGCACCAGGCGCCGCAGGGCGTCCGGGTCGCCGTCGTTGAAGCAGTAGTCGCCAATCGGGAACAGCCCGCCTTGCACGCCCAGCAGCACGCAGTTCTGCGGCAGTTTCAGCGGGCAGCCGGCGGCAACCTTTTCGAGCATGTCGATGGGGTAGCGCTTGCCGTAGAAATGCCCGGGGATGTCCAGGCTCAGCAGGTCGACGTGGCGTACTTCGGGGTAACGGGCGCGGAAGGCACGTACTTCGCTGAGCAGATCGGCAAAGCCTGTCGTTGTTGTCATGCTGTGCTCTCATCGGAAGACCCAGAGGACACGGGTCGTCTGGTCAGTCAGGTTGGCGTAGCGGAAATGGCTGTGCGCAGGGAGCTGGAAGCTGTCGTTGGGGCCGAGTGTGACGGCGTCCGGGTGGCCATCCAGCCACAGGGTCAGTGCGCCTTCGAGAACGAAACCGCCTTGCTCGGCGCTGTCGTCCAGGTGCCCCTCGCCACTGCTGGCGCCGGGTGCCAGGTGGCTTTCGAGCATCGCAAAGCTGCCGTTGAGGGTCGGCGAGACCAGCACATCGCTGATGCCTTCGGCGTAGTAGATCGTGCGCCGTTCACCGGGGCGGGTGACCCAGTCGAGTTCGCGCGGTTGGCTGGCCTGGTAGAAATAGGTGGTGGGCACGTGCAGCGCTTCGCTGATCGCAGTGAGGTCGGCCACGGTCGGCTGCGACAGGCCGCGCTCGACCTGGGACAGAAAGCCCAGCGAGCGCTTGACCTTGATCGCCAACTCGCCGAGGGTCAGCCCGCGGTGCTTGCGCAGGCCACGAATCAGCAGGGCCAGGCCCTGGGCGTCTTCAGACATGATCGCGCATCCGGTACCAGGCCTTGGCTGCGGCCTCCAGCGGGGCAGCCAACAGGTCACCGCCCGGGAAACGGCCATTGTCGATGCCCTGGTACAACGCCAGCAGGTCGTCGTCGCCCAGGATCGCGTCGCTGACCGCGCGCGCCGCTGCCAGGGTTGGCAGCACGCCATGGCCGGAAAAGCCCTGCAGCCAGTAGCGCTGGCCGTCGCGGCCGATGTCCGGGGTGCGCTGGATGCTGCAGTCGATATGCCCGCCCCAGGCATAGTCGATGGCAACGCCCACCAGTTGTGGGAACACACGCTCAAGGTAGGGGCGGGTGGCGCTGGCCACGTCCTTGGGAATGCCGCCCAGGTAGGTGCAGCCGCCGCCGAACAGCAGGCGGTGGTCCGGGGTGAGGCGGAAATAGTCCGGTACGAACTGGTTGTCGATCACGCAACTGTTGCGTGGTAGCAGCGACCGGGCGAAATCCGCGTCCAGTGGCGTGGTGGCCACTTGATAGGAGCCCACCGGCAGCAGCCGGCGCGACAGGTTGCGGTCAAGGCGGTCGATGTAGGCGTTGCAGGCCAGCACCAGCACCTCGCCGTGCACTTCGCCATGGTCGGTGCGGGCGATATAGCCATTGGCGCTCTGCTGGTAGTCGAGTACCTGGCTTTGCTCGAAGATCTGCCCGCCGGCAGCCTCGATCGCGCTGGCCAAGCCCTGGGCCAGTTTCAGCGGGTTGAGGTGCGCGCCCTTGGCGTCGTACAGGGCAGCCTGGTAGCGCGGGCTGTCGATCCACTGGGGCAACTCGTCACGGCCGATCAGGCGCAGGGCCTGGTAGCCCCATTTCTGTTCGGCATCAAGCAGGGCTTGTTCCAGCATTTTCACCCGGCGTGGCAGCACCGAGGTCCAGAGGCTACCGGCCCGGTAATCGATATCGAAGCCGTGCCGCTGCGGCAGTTCACGCATTTCGTCGGCAGCCCAGCACATGCTGTCCCACAGGCGTCGGCTGCGTTCCACGCCCAAGGCTTTCTCGATGGGCGGCATGTCGCACGACCAGCCCAGCAGCGCCTGGCCACCATTGCGACCGGATGCGGCCCAGGCCACCCGGCTGGCTTCCAGCAGGGTCACACGCTTACCCGCCAGGGCCAGGCGCAGGGCAGTGTGCAGGCCGCTGAAGCCGGCGCCGATGATGATCACGTCGGTGTCGTGCCGGCCTTGCAGGGTAGGGCGCAGGGGAATGCTGGCAGGGTAGGTGCGGGCGTAATAACTGGCGACGTGCTGGGCGGATTGCTTGAACATGCCTTGGCCTCATGAAATTTTTTATGATTATTTTCATGAAAATTTAGCAGGGAATTTTCATTGCGCCAGTCGATGAATCGCACCCACCAGGCAAGGCATGGTAACCATCGCCTATCATCAGTGGCGCGCTGCAACAAATGCGCGGGGGGGCACGATGCGCCGCGAGGGCGGCGTTCAATCCAAAGGGCGCAGCAAATGCCCGTGGCATGCCCCCGGCAGCCCCCGACACCCAATGCGCCCCATCATATCCTCAGCGCCCAAGCCACTCGATCAGGGTGTTGTTGAAGCGCCGTGGCTCCTCGATCTGCGGCGCGTGCCCCATGCCCTCGAAGGTCACCAGCTCGCCTTGTGGAATCAGCTTGGCCACGTGCGGCCCCAGCTCCTTGTACTTGCCCAGCCGCGCCTTGACCTCGGGCGGTGCGATGTCACTGCCAATGGCCGTGCTGTCCTGGTCGCCGATCAGCAGCAGGGTTGGCATCTTCAAGTCTTTGAACTCGTGGTACACCGGCTGGGTGAAGATCATGTCGTAGATCAGTGCCGAGTTCCACGCCACGGCTTCATGCCCAGGGCCCTTGTTCAGCCCCGCCAGCATCTGTACCCAACGCTCGTACTCAGGTTTCCAGCGCCCGGCGTAATAGGTCTTGCGCTCGTATTCACGCACGCCGTCGGCATCGAGCTTGAGTTCGCGGGCATACCACTGGTCCACCGTGCGGTAGGGCACGCCGAGGGCCTTCCAGTCTTCCAGGCCGATCGGGTTGACCATGGCCAGGCGCTCGACCTGTTGCGGGTACATCAACGCGTAACGGGTGGCGAGCATGCCGCCGGTGGAATGGCCGAGGATGATCGCTTGCTTGACGCCTAACTGCTCCAGCAGGGCATGGGTGTTGCTGGCCAACTGATGGAAGCTGTATTGGTAATACCCCGGCTTGCTTGAAGTGCAGAAGCCGACCTGGTCGGGCGCGATGACTCGGTAACCGGCCTGGCTCAACGCATCGATGGTGGTTTCCCAGGTGGCAGCGCAGAAGTTCTTGCCATGCATCAGCACCACGCTATGGCCGTTGGCCTGGCCTTTGGCAGGCACGTCCATGTATCCCATCTGCAGGCTCTGCCCCTGGGACTGGAAGTCGAAATGCTTGAGGGGGTGGGGGTAGCTGAAGCCTTCGAGCTGCTTGCCGTAGGTGGGTGATTCGGCGGCGATGGCGGGGGCGCCGATGAGGCAGGCAAAGGCCAGGGCGGTTGCGCGTAGCATGGGGGCACTCCGTGTAGGACCATGTAGGAATTGGCGACTTTAGCAGCCGCACAGGCACCTTAAACGTTAAAGGTGTTACCAGGCATGAAACCAACCCAGGGTAATCACGGCTACGACCATGTAACGCCCGCCCTTTGCCAGCGTGACCAGCAGCACGAAACGCCAGAACGGCTCACGCATGATCCCGGCAATCAGGGTCAACGGGTCGCCGATCACTGGCATCCAGCTCAGTAGCAACGACCATTGCCCCCAGCGCTGATAGCGTTGCTGGGCGCGTTCGAGTTGACGAGCGCTGAACGGGAACCAGCGCTTGTCGCGCAGGTGTTCGATGGCCCGCCCCAGCAACCAGTTGACCACCGAACCGAGCACGTTGCCCAGGGTGGCGACCAGCAACAGGGTCAGCCAGGCGTCGGGTTGACGCAGCAGCAGGCCCACCAGTACCGCCTCCGATTGCAGCGGCAGCAATGTGGCGGCGCCAAAGGCGCTGAGAAACAGCGCCCAGAGGCTCAGCATCAGTAGTTGGCGACTACGGTGTCCTGGCCATCCCGGGTTACCCCGATGACTTGATAGGCGTCCTTGCGATCACCCATTTCCATGCCTGGCGAACCCACCGGCATGCCAGGCACGGCCAGGCCCTTGAGGTCGTTGCGCTTGGCCAGCAGGCGCACCTGCTCGGCCGGGACGTGGCCTTCGACGAACTTGCCGTCGATCACCCCGGTGTGGCATGAAGCCAGCCGCGGCGCCACGCCGAGCCGCTGCTTGACGGCGCTCATGTTCGGCTCGACGTGGTCGTTGACGGTAAAGCCATTGTCACGAAGGTGGCTGATCCAGGCCTTGCAGCAGCCACAGTTGGGGTCGCGGTAGACGTCGATGGTCTCGCCAGCCTGTGCCAGGCCGGTGATGGCCAGCAGGCCGAGTGCGATCAGGTGTTTATGCAGCATGGTCGAACGACTCCTATGGGTAGGCAGGCGCCCCGCCCGCCATGCAAATGAGCTGCAGGATAGCGCAGGCGGCTTGCAGGCGCGATGTGCGCTGGCATGCTATCGGCCAGCAACTGTCAGCTGGCTGAACTGGACATTACACCTTTGTCAGCCAGTTCGTCCTGGCACAGGTCGCGCATCAGCAAGCCGTATTCCAGCGCTACCTGCTCCGGGATCGGCAGGTAGACCACATGGCCGTCCCCGGGCGCCACGTCGATGGCCTGCTGCTGACGACCGTACAGGTTGTGCAGGTCGAAATGATAGTTGCCGCGCGGGGTCATCAGCTCCAGATGATCGCCTACTGCGAAGCGGTTCTTCACCTTGACCTCGGCCAGGCCGTCCACCCGTGCACCGGTCAGTTCGCCGACGAACTGCTGGCGCTCGGACAGCGAATTGCCCCGCTGGTAGTTCTGGTACTCGTCATGCACATGGCGGCGCAGGAAACCCTCGGTGTAGCCACGTTGGGCCAGCGATTCGAGGTTGTCCATCAGAGCCCTGTCGAAGGGGCGCCCGGCAGCGGCATCGTCAATGGCCTGGCGGTACGACTGCACCGCACGGGCGCAGTAGAAGTGCGACTTGGTGCGGCCCTCGATCTTGAGGGAGTGCACACCCATGGCAGCCAGCCGCTCGACGTGCTGGATGGCGCGAAGGTCCTTGGCATTCATGATGTAAGTGCCGTGTTCATCTTCGAAGGCGGGCATTTCTGTACCGGGGCGATTGCTTTCGTGCAGCAGGAACACCTGATCGGTCGGTGCGCCCAGGCCCAGCGTCGGCTCGACCTCGCGCACGATGTCGCCGGCAGCGTTTTCGGTAGCGGGAGTCGCGTTGTACTTCCAGCGGCAGGCGTTGGTACAGGTGCCCTGGTTGGCATCACGCTTGTTGAGGTAACCCGACAGCAGGCAGCGCCCAGAGTACGCCATGCACAGGGCGCCATGGACGAACACTTCCAGTTCCATGTCAGGCACGTGCTGGCGGATTTCGCCGATCTCTTCGAGCGACAGTTCCCGCGACAGGATCACCCGGCTCAGGCCAAGTTGCTGCCAGAACTGCACGCTGGCCCAGTTGACCGTATTGGCCTGTACTGAGAGGTGCACTGGCATCTGCGGGAAGTGCTGGCGCACCAGCATGATCAGGCCGGGATCGGACATGATCAGCGCATCGGGCGCCATGTCGATCACCGGCGCCAGGTCCTTGAGAAAGGTCTTGAGCTTGGCGTTGTGCGGCGCGATGTTCACCACCACGTAAAAGCGCTTGCCCTGTGCATGGGCCTCCTGGATGCCCAGCGCCAGGTTGGCATGGTCGAATTCGTTGTTGCGCACCCGCAGGCTGTAGCGGGGCTGGCCGGCGTAGACCGCGTCGGCGCCGTAGGCGAATGCATAGCGCATGGTCTTGAGGGTGCCGGCAGGGGCCAGCAGTTCAGGCTTGGCGGGGATGTTCATGTGCGCACCGGGCAAAGGCGCGGATGCTAAGGCCGGCCTGCGTTGCGCGTATTGATTTGAATCAAGGTGGGCATGGCACTTTTACCAAAGTGGTGTGCACTAATGTCCAGCACTCACGAGGAACCGCCATGAACCAAACCGCTTTGCAGAACAAGGCCCTGGCAGTATTGCTGGCGCTGGTGACCATTGCCTTCGGCTGGATCCTGCTGCCGTACTATGGCGCCATCTTCTGGGCGGTGATCCTCGGCATCCTGTTCGCGCCGCTGCAGCGAAACCTGCTGATGCGCTTTGGCAGGCGGCGTAACCTGGCGGCGGCGACCACCTTGCTGATTTGCCTGTTGGTGGCCATTTTGCCAGTGATCATCACCAGCGCCTTGCTGGTGCAGGAGGGCGCCACCCTTTACCAGCGGATCGAGAGCGGGCAGCTGGATATCGCCGGCTATGTCGAGCGCGGCATGAACATGCTGCCGCCTTTCATGCAGCACAGCCTGGACAGCATGGGCATGGGCAACCTGGAGGGGCTGCGCGACAAGATCACCAAATGGGCCACCCAGGGCAGCGAGATGCTGGCCACCCAGGCCTTCAGTTTCGGCCAGGGCACCTTCGAGTTTCTGATCAGTTTCGGCATCATGCTTTACCTGTTGTTCTTCTTTCTGCGTGAGGGCGCGGACGTGGCGCGGCGGGTACGCCTGGCCGTGCCGCTGCCAGAGCACCAGAAGCGCCGCCTGCAGTTGAAGTTCAACCGTGTGGTGCGCGCCACGGTGAAGGGCAATGTGCTGGTGGCGATCACCCAAGGCGCCTTGGGTGGTTTCATCTTCTGGGTGCTGGATATTCCCAGCGCGCTGGTCTGGGCGGTGATGATGGCGTTTCTGTCACTGCTGCCGGCAGTGGGCGCGGGGATCGTCTGGGCGCCGGTGGCGGCGTATTTCCTGTTGACCGGGGCGATCTTGCAAGGGGTGATCCTGACCGCGTTTGGCGTGCTGGTGATTGGCCTGGTGGACAACCTGCTGCGGCCGATCCTGGTGGGCAAGGATACGCGTATGCCCGACTACCTGATCCTGGTGTCCACCTTGGGTGGGTTGGCCGTATTCGGGCTCAACGGGTTTGTGATCGGGCCGCTGATCGCGGCGCTGTTCATGTCGAGCTGGGGGATTTTCGCCGCGACCAAGCCGCAGGTGCAGTTGCCTCAATAGGGGCTGCCACGCAGCCCTTGCAGCGTTTCAACGCAAGCTGTACGAAACCCCGGCGTATACGCCAAACCCTTCCCCTGGCGTCGACCGGGCAATGTCTTGCCCTGCATCGTCGTACCCCGGCGTTACCGTCGCCGCATAGCGCTTGTTGGTCAGGTTGCGCAGGTCCAGCCAGGTCTGCCAGTCCTGTTTCGGCGAGTCCCAGCCCAGGCGCGCACCGAGCAGGGCGTAGGCGTCGGCGTGGTAACTGTTGGCGTAATCGACTTGCACCTTGGACGCCATCTGCGTGTTGACCCCGGCATGGAAGCCGCTTGGCCAGTCGTAGCGCAGTTCGGCCTGGTAGTAATGCATGGGAATGCCAGGCAGGCGGTTGTCGCCGAAGGTGTCATCGTCCCGGTAGTGGAAATCACTGAACGTGTAGGCCTGGCGCAAGCTGAGCTTGCCAGTACCAGGGTGCTCCCAGAGGGTGCTGTCCAGGCCGGCTTCGACGCCCTGGTGCACGGTGGCGCTGGCATTGACCTCCTTGGCCGGGAGGCCTGCCTCGATTTCAACGGCCAACAGTTCATGGCGCACTTGCGAGTAGTACCAGGCCAGGTCCCAGCGGCCCAGGGCCGAATCGCCGCGCGCGCCCAGTTCCAGCGTGGTGGCTGTCTGGTTTTGCAGTTCGATCGGCTGCGTGGCGACCGTGGAGCTCCAGATCAGTGACCATGGGTGGGGTGGCTCGACGGACCGGCTCAGGTTGCCATACACCTGCAGTTGCGGGTTGATGTCGTAGCGCAGGCCCAGGCGCGGTGCGTAGTCCCAGTCATGCTGGCTGACCTTGCCACCGTTCTGTGGATAGGTGACTGCGCTTTCACGGCGGGTATAGATCATCGCCAGGCCGGTGGTCAGCCACAGGTCCGGGATCAGCTCCAGATCGTTGCCGACATGCAGGACAGTATCCGACCCCTGATAGCTGAAGTCGCGGCTGCGTGCGCCGAAGTTGTCGCCAGTGGTACGGGCAAACTGCGAGGCGCCGCTGTTGGGCAGGTGCTTGGTGGTTCGCCAGCCCACGGTGGTGTTGCTCTGATGGCCCAGCAAGGTGTCGCGGCGCATGTAGTTCAGGGTGCCGCTGACATCGGTGTAGGCGACCTTCAGGCGCATCGGGCCTTCGCGCAGGTCCATGGGGAAGTCGTGGTACACCAGCCCGGCTTCCACCCGGGCATCGTCCTCAAGGTAGAAGGTGGTCTTGTTGGCCACCCAGGTACTGCCCGGTTGCGGCCGGCTGTCGTCGCGCGCCAGGTAGGCGGCGTTTGCGGCACGTGGGTCGTGCTTGATCTGGTCCTTGGTCAGGCGCCCGGCCAACTCATTCTCGGTTTCCCGGTAGCGCAGGTAGAAGCGCGTTTCCAGGTTGGGGTTGAAGCGATAACCCACGTTGGTGGCGATGCCTTTGGCGCTGCCGCTGCTGTGCGCCTGGTAGCCGTCGTATTCCGAATCGGTGAGGGCCACGTAGTAGTCGAGGTTGCCCAACACCTGACCCGAGCTGACGTGCCTGTGCTGATAGCCGCGGCTGCCGGCCTCGTACCGCACCTGCAATGGCGCGGCGTCGTAACCGGTAGGCGTCACATAGTTGATTGCGCCACCCAGTGCCAGCGCGCCCTGATCGAAACCGTTGGCCCCTCTCAGCACTTCGGCGCGGCTCAGCCACAGGGGCTCGAACAGCTCGTAAGGTGTACCGCCCGGGCCGGTCAGCGGCAGGCCGTCGAACATCGTGTACACCCCTGAGCCGTGGGCTCCGGGCGCACGGTTGATGCCTGACCCGCGGATGGACAGCTTGATGCCATCGTTACCTGCAGACTGTGCGAACACCCCCGGCTGGTAGGCCAGCACGTCCTGGTTGCTGGCCACCCGTCCTTGCCCCACACGCTGCATGTCCACCAGGTTGCTGGCGCCGGGTACTGCCTGCAGGCGCGCGCGGGCGTCTTCCAGTTCGCTATGTGCTTCGTCACTGATCAGCACTTCGCCCAGTTCGACCGCAGGTGCAGCTGACGCGTGCTGGGCGACTGTGAAAAGGGCCACAAGGCCAAGGCAAGGTGAGGGGGGCAACACGGGGCGCATCGTACAACTCCAGGTGAAAAGGGCAGGCAACGGCGTTGTGACGAGCGAAACGCCGTGCAGAGCACGGAGAGTTTCACTTAATTGAAAGCAGCCATTTGAGGACGGGTGTGTAGGACGGCGATTTACAAACCGTATGAATGGAACACGTGTTTTGGGATTCGTAAGGTGGAGTCCTACCGCGTCAGCCTGATAGCTGACGTGAACTGGCGATGATTTTTTGGAGTTCGGTGATGAGTGCCAACACGCAACAGATCGAAGATAGCCATGCGGATACGCCTATTCGCCTGACCCCCAGAGAGCAGCAGGTATTGCTGTGGTGTGCCTATGGCAAGAGTTCGTGGGAAATCGGTCGGATCCTGCAGTGCCAGGAGTCGACGGTAAATTTCCATGTGGGCAACATCATGCGCAAATTCGATGTATCCACGCGGGTCGCCGCCGTGATCAAGGCCATTCGCTACGGCATGCTTGCAGAGCAGTGAGGCACTCATGAATGAAGTCGCATTGATTGATGGTGCCCTGTCCTGCGTTGTTGAGTGGCTCGAGCGCGACGGGCGGGTGCTTTTCGGTGCAGTGTTGGGCGCTTTATTGGTCAGCGCGGCACGTGATCGGCTGGTCATCGTTTCGCGCAAGCGGCTTACGTTGGGCAAGCAAGCCTTGCTGGCCCTTCTCACCGTTGGCGTGGGCTACCTGTTCGAGCCGCTGTTGCAAGCTTTGGCCCCCATGCTTTCGCGGGGCATGGCTGCTTTCGTGGCGGCGGTCGTGGTGGTCCCGATCAGCCTCAAGGTCATGGTGTGGCTGGACTCGGTGGACCTTCGTGAAATCGTGCAGCGTTGGCGCCGTCGCAGTTAGCCTTCGGAGGTATCCGGCACACGGTAGGCGAGTGCATCCAGTTTCTTCTCCAGCTCCTGGATGCGCTGTTTGTCCTTGATGTACAGCAGCGTGGCCTCGCGGTCGGCGAATGAAAGGCTGCGCAAACGTTCGAGGATGTCATCTTCCCAGCTTTCACTTGTGTGCAAGGTACGCTCGCGCTCACCCATCAGCAGCCAGTCCAGCGAGCAGGCATGCTGCCGGGCCATATCTACGCATAATGAGTATGGAATGCTCTCGCGTACCTTCCAGCTGCTCAGTGTCTGCGGGCTTATACCAAGCGCTCGGGCCAGCTGAGCGTCGCTTTTGGACTGGGTAAGTTGCTTGAGGCGGGCCAGCACCGAGGCGAAAAAACGGCTACTCATAACAGATATCCATTGCTGGTTTAATGACATTCCCTGGGCTTAAACTACTCGTTATGAATAATAACCCTGCAATATGAGGAACTTTATCGGCATGAACAGCAGTTTGATGAAAAGCCTTTCTTATACAGTAGGCAATACTGACACAAATGGACGATCAACCTTACAGCTTCTGCCATTGCTCGGCCTTAACAGGTATCTACCGTGAGTACTTACAAACTGGTCTGCCCTCACTGCCATAGCCGGATGCGCATACGCACCAGCGAAGGTCGCCATATTTTCCTTAGAGTGGCCTATTTGCAATGCACCACGGAGGCGTGTGGTTGGTCGGTGAGGGCCGAGTTCGAAATGACCCATGAACTGTCACCCAGTGGAATGCCTAATCCGGATGTGTACTTGCCATCGGCCAGCAGTGATTTACGCAGGACGGCACTGCGCCGCAGTGACGATGTTGCGTCAGGCAGGCAAGCGGAACGGTAGCGTAGCCGGCACGGTTTGCAGCACAGATAAAAAAACACCCCGCATGAGCGGGGTGTTTGCTATTGCCTGTTCGATCAGCCGATCAGTTGCAGGCCAGCCTGCTGGACCATTTCCAGCAACGGCTGCGGGTAGACACCCAGTACGAAGGCGAGAATGGCGATCGCCAGCAGCATGACGCCGCCAGTGCGCTGTTCCCACTTCAGCGGCGCATCGTGGCGGCGCAGGTTCGGCTCGACCAGGTACAGGGTGACCATCACGCGCAGGTAGTAGTAAACGCCGATGGCGCTACCGATCACCAGGGCACCGACCAGCCACCACAGGTGCGACTCGACGCCAGTGGCGATGATGTAGAACTTGCCGATGAAGCCAGCGGTCAGCGGGATACCGGCCAGCGACAACATCATCACGGTCAGCACTGCCGTCAGGTACGGGCGGCGCCAGAACAGGCCGCGGTACTCGTACAGGGCATCGGCGTCACGGCCGCCGTAAGGCGAGGACATCAGGGTGATGACACCGAACGCACCCAGGCTGGTGATCACGTAGGTGACCAGGTACACGCCCATCGCTTCCATGGCCAGGCCCTTGCTGGCGATCAGGGCGATGAGCAGGTAGCCGAAGTGGGCGATGGACGAGTAACCGAGCAGACGCTTGAGGTTGCTCTGGGTCAGCGCCAGCAGGTTACCGACCAGGATCGAGGCGACCGCGATCACCGCCAGAACGGTGCTCAGCACGCCGCTGCTGGCAGCAGGGGAGAGCATGAACAGGCGTACGACCACGGCGAACACCGCGACCTTGCTCGCGGTGGCCAGGAACGCGGCGACTGGCGCCGGGGCGCCTTCGTAGACGTCCGGGGTCCACAGGTGGAAAGGTACCAGCGACAGCTTGAAGGCCAGGCCGACCAGCATCATGCCCAGGCCCAGCTGAGCCACCAGGCTTGGCATGCTGGTGGCGGCCAGGGCTTTGCCGATCTGGTCGAAGCTCAGGCTACCGGCATCGGCATACAACAGCGCCATGCCGAACAGCAGGAAGGCCGAGCCTGCGGCCGACAGCACCATGTACTTGATACCGGCTTCCAGCGAACGCTTGTTGAAGAAGGCGTACGCCACCAGGCCGTAGACCGGCACCGACAGCAGCTCCAGGCCGATGAACAGGCCGGCCAGGTGGTTGGCACTGACCAGCACCAGGCCACCGAGGGCCGACATCAACAGCAGCAGGTAGAGTTCTTCACGGTTGCCGGGGAAGCCCTTGGAGCCTTCACCGAGATAGGCGTGAGCCAGTGTGACGCAGGCCAGCGTGGCCACCAGTACGATGGCCATGTACAGGCAGGCGAACTTGTCGATGGTGATTAGCGAAGTGACCGCCAGCGGCGCGACCTTCAGCGCCGGCAGGATCGACAGCAGGGCCAGGTTCAGGCCCACGGTGGACAACAGGAAGGTCTGCGAGTGGTTGCGCTTCCAGGCGATCGCCAGCATCACCACCACCGTGGTGATGGTGGTGATCAGCATCGGCGCCAATGCGATGAAGTGTTGAGTGGTGAATTCCATAGCGCTCTTACCGGGCCGAAGCGAGTTGAGTGAAAGCGGAGCCAAGCCACTGCTGCACACCGCTCATGGTGGCTGCAGAAGTGTCGAGGAACGGCTGCGGGTACACACCAAGCACGATCAGCAGCACCGCAAGGCCCAGCACCATGATCAGCTCGCGGCCGTCCATGCCGGCCAGCACGGTGTCGCTCTTGCTTGGGCCGAAGTAGGCACGGTGGATCATGATCAGCGAGTAGACCGAGCCGAAGACCAGGCCGGTGGTTGCGATCACGGTGATCCACGGCACGCTGGCGAAGCTGCCGATCAGGATCAGGAACTCGCCGACGAAGTTGCCGGTGCCTGGCAGGCCCAGCGATGCAGCGGCGAAGAACAGGCTGATGGCGGGCAGGTAGGCAATGCGGTGCCACAGGCCACCCATCTGACGCATGTCACGGGTGTGCAGGCGCTCGTACAGCTGGCCGGACAGGATGAACAGCGCGGCAGCCGACAGGCCGTGGGCCAGCATCTGGATCACCGCGCCTTGCAGGGCCTGCTGGCTGCCGGAGTAGATGCCGATCAGCACGAAGCCCATGTGCGAGACGCTGGAGAAGGCGATCAGGCGCTTGATGTCGGTTTGCGCGAAGGCCAGGAAGGCACCGTAGAAGATACCGATCAGGCCCAGGGTCATGGCGATCGGGGCAAACTCGGCCGAAGCGTTCGGGAACAGCGGCAGGGCGAAACGCAGCAGGCCGTAGGCCGCGGTTTTCAGCAAGATGCCCGCCAGGTCCACGGAACCTGCGGTCGGTGCCTGGGCGTGCGCATCAGGCAGCCAGGAGTGGAACGGCACCACCGGCAGCTTGACCGCGAAGGCGATGAAGAAGCCCAGCATCAGCAGGTATTCGACGCCAGCCGGCAGTTCGGCCTTGAGCAGGTCGCTGTAGTTGAAGGTGAGCACGCCGGTGGTGTTGTAGTTGACCAGCACCAGGCCAAGGATCGCCACCAGCATGATCAGGCCGCTGGCCTGGGTGAAGATGAAGAACTTGGTGGCGGCGTAGATCCGGGTCTTCTTGCCGTCTGCCGAGCTGTGACCCCAGAGCGCGATGAGGAAATACATCGGCACCAGCATCATTTCCCAGAAGAAGAAGAACAGGAACAGGTCCAGGGCCAGGAATACACCGACCACGCCGCCCAGGATCCACATCAGGTTGAGGTGGAAGAAGCCGACGTGGCGCTGGATTTCTTTCCAGGAGCACAGCACCGAGAGCACACCGAGCAGGCCGGTGAGCAGGATCATCAGCAGCGACAGGCCATCGAGGGCCAGGTGGATGCTGATGCCGAAGCGCTTGATCCACTCGACTTTGTATTCGAGTGCCCAGGCAGGTTCGGCGCCCGGTGCAGGGGCCAGGGTGTAATCGCCGGTGCCCCACAGCCACAGGCCGATGCCGAGCAGCAGGGACATGGTCAGCAGCGCGATCCAGCGCGGCAGGGTGGAGCCGAAGCGCTCACCCAGCCAGCACAGGAAGCCGCCGATGAAAGGGATCAGGATCAGCCAAGGCAAAATCATGACGGGTTGGTTTCCTTTGGCAAAGTCGCAAGATTCATAGTCATACCGCAGCCACTACCACAGCGCCGAGTACCAGCACGGCGCCGACGGCGATCGAGGCGGTGTACCAGCGCAGCTGGCCGGTCTCGGTCTTGCTCATGGCGACGTGGCCGCCACGGGCCATCCGAGGGATCAGGCCGATGCTGCGGTCAACCGGGTCCTTGCGCAGGATGTGGCTGATCAGCAGGTAAGGTTTGACGAAGAGCTTGTCGTAGATCCAGTCGAAGCCCCAGGCGGCGAACCACCAGGCCGAAAGGACGCGGCCGATGCTGCTGTTGGCGACGGCGCTGGCGAAGCGGCGCTTGCCCAGGAACAGCAGGGCCGACAGCAGGATACCGGCGATGGCGATGGCGCCCGAGGCGATCTCCAGCGAGTGCTTGGCTTCACCGCCGGCATGGCCGGCGCTTTCAGGCAGCACGCCTGCCAGCGGTGGGTGGATCCAGGCGCCGACGAAGGTCGACAGCACGATCAGCACGCCCAGCGGCAGCCAGTGGCTGATGCCGTGGCCGGCGTGGGCTTGGGTCTTGGCTTCGCCGTGGAAGGCGATGAAGATCAGGCGGAAGGTGTACAGCGAGGTCATGAACGCACCGACCAGGCCGGCGTACAGCAGGCCGGTATTGCCGCTGGCGAAGGCTTCCCAGAGGATCTCGTCCTTGGAGTAGAAGCCTACGGTCAGGATCGGCAGGGCGGCCAGGGCGGCACCACCGACCACGAAGCTGGCGTAGGCCAGCGGCAGTTTCTTCCACAGGCCGCCCATCTTGAAGATGTTCTGCTCGTGGTGGCAGGCAACGATCACCGCACCCGAAGCAAGGAACAGCAGGGCCTTGAAGAAGGCGTGGGTCATCAGGTGGAAGATTGCCGCGTCCCAGGCACCCACGCCCAGCGCCAGGAACATGTAGCCGATCTGGCTCATGGTCGAGTAGGCGAGGATACGTTTGATGTCGGTCTGCACCAGCGCGGCGAAACCGGCCAGCACCAGGGTCACGCCACCGACCACACCGACCAGGTGCAGGATGTCCGGGGCCAGCAGGAACAGGCCGTTGGTACGGGCGATCAAGTACACGCCTGCGGTCACCATGGTGGCGGCGTGGATCAGTGCCGAAACCGGGGTAGGGCCTGCCATCGCATCGGCCAGCCAGGTCTGCAGCGGCAGCTGGGCCGATTTACCGACCGCGCCACCCAGCAGCATCAGGGTTGCCAGGACCATCCAGGTGTCGCCCGCCTGGAATTTCTGCGGTGCCAGCACCAGCAGCTCCTGCACGTTCAGGGTGCCGAGCTGGACGAACAGGATGAACAGGCCGATGGCCAGGAACACGTCGCCGATACGGGTGACAATGAAAGCCTTGAGTGCTGCATTACCGTTGTTGCGGTTGCTGTAGTAGAAACCGATCAACAGGTAAGAGCACAGGCCCACCCCTTCCCAGCCGAAGTAGATGAACAGCAGGTTATCGCCCAGGATCAGGAACAGCATGCTGGCGATGAACAGGTTGGTGTACGAGAAGAAGCGCGAGTAACCGGCTTCGCCACGCATGTACCAGGAGGCGAACAGATGGATCAGGAAGCCTACGCCGGTGACCACGCCAAGCATGGTGACCGACAGGCCGTCCAGGTACAGGGTG
Organism: Pseudomonas sp. M2; assembly: GCF_015751845.1. Taxonomy (NCBI): domain Bacteria; kingdom Pseudomonadati; phylum Pseudomonadota; class Gammaproteobacteria; order Pseudomonadales; family Pseudomonadaceae; genus Pseudomonas; species Pseudomonas sp. M2. The sequence goes on along the minus strand of NZ_JADOUD010000001.1, from coordinate 430,856 downwards.
AAGTTCGGCGCGAAGCCGTCCACCGACATCCACTGCCACAACAGCTGGCTGTACGCGCCGCCTTCAGGCGGGGCGACATTGAATTGCCAGATGACGTAGGCCGCCACGGCGGCCGAGAGGCCGACCGAGCCGACGCCGATCAGGGCGGACAGGTTCTCCGAGAACCGCCCGCGCGAGAACGACAGCAGCAAAAAGCCGATCAGGGGGAAGACGAAAGTCAGGAAGAGAAGGTTCATCCGCGCATCTCACTGGCAGCATCGATGTCGAGAGTGTGGAAGCGGCGATACAGCTGCAGCAGGATCGCCAGGCCGATACTGGCCTCGGCGGCTGCCAGGCTGATCACCAGAATGAACATCACCTGGCCGTCGGGCTGGACCCAACGGGCACCGGCGACGACGAACGCCAGGGCAGAGGCGTTCATCATGACTTCCAGGCTCATGAGCACGAAGAGGATGTTGCGGCGGACCATCAGGCCAACCAGACCTAAGCAGAACAGGATGCCGGCGACCGCCAGACCATGCTCGAGAGGGATAGCACCCATGATTTACTCCTTCGCCTCGTTGCGGCCCAGGTGGAAGGCGGTGACGGCTGCGGCGAGCAGCAGCATCGAGGCCAGTTCGACCACCAGCAGGTACGGGCCGAACAGGCTGATGCCCACTTCTTTCGGGCCCACGGTGGTGCCGCTGATGCCGGCCCCGCTCGGGGTGACGAACAGCACGTACAGCAGCTCAAGCAGCAGCAGGGTGCCGAGTATCACAGGCCCTGCCCATATGCCAGGCTTGAGCCAGCCGCGTTCCTGGGCGACCGAGGCCGGCCCGAGGTTGAGCATCATCACCACGAAGACGAACAGCACCATGATGGCGCCGGCGTAGGCGATCACTTCCAGGGCGCCGGCGAACGGCGCACCCAGGGCGAAGAAGATCATTGCCACGGAAATCAGCGAAATGATCAGGTAGAGCAGGGCGTGCACGGGGTTGGTGCCAGTGACCACCCGAAGGGTGGAGACCACGGCGATCCCGGATGCGAAGTAGAAAGCGAATTCCATCTTTCTGTCCTTATGGGAGCAAGCTCTTCACGTTGATCGGCTCGGCTTCGTTCTGTGCAGAGCCTTTCGGCTTGCCAGCGATCGCCATACCCGCAACACGGTAGAAGTTGTAGTCAGGGTTCTTGCCGGGGCCGGAGATCAGCAGATCTTCTTTTTCGTACACCAGGTCCTGACGCTTGAACTCGGCCATTTCGAAATCCGGAGTCAGCTGGATTGCGGTGGTCGGGCACGCCTCCTCGCACAGGCCGCAGAAAATGCAGCGCGAGAAGTTGATGCGGAAGAACTCCGGGTACCAGCGGCCGTCCTCGGTCTCGGCCTTCTGCAGCGAGATGCAGCCGACCGGGCAGGCCACCGCGCAGAGGTTGCACGCTACGCAGCGCTCCTCGCCGTCGGGGTCGCGAGTGAGGACGATACGGCCGCGGTAGCGCGGCGGCAGGTACACGGGTTCTTCGGGGTACTGCAGGGTGTCGCGCTTGCGGAACCCGTGGGAGAACACCATTGCCAGGCTGCGCAGCTGAGTGCCGGTGCCCTTAACGATGTCGCCGATATATTTGAACATGGGTCAAATCCTCACTGGGCCGCGACGGCTGGCGTGTTGTAAAGCACGATCGCAGCGGTCACCAGCAAATTGATCAGGGTCAGCGGCAGGCAGAACTTCCAGCTGAAGTCCATCACCTGGTCATAGCGTGGGCGCGGGATCGAAGCGCGCAGCAAGATGAACAGCATGATGAAGAACGCGGTTTTCAGCGCGAACCACAGGAACGGCACTTGCGGCAGGATGCCGAACGGGCCGTGCCAGCCACCGAAGAACAGGGTCACCAGCAGCGCCGAGATGAGGATGATGCCGATGTACTCACCGACGAAGAACATGCCCCATTTCATGCCGGCATACTCGATGTGGTAGCCGTCGGCCAGTTCCTGTTCCGCTTCTGGCTGGTCGAAGGGGTGACGGTGAGTCACGGCAACGCCGGCGATGAAGAAGGTGCAGAAGCCGAAGAACTGCGGAATGATGAACCACAGGTTCTGGGCCTGGTATTCAACGATGTCACGCATGTTGAACGAGCCCACCTGTACCACCACGCCCATCAGCGCCAGGCCCAGGAACACTTCGTACGACACGGTCTGTGCCGAGGCGCGCAAGCTGCCCAGCAGGGCATACTTGTTGTTCGACGACCAGCCGGCAAACAGCACGGCGTAGACCGACAGGCCGGCCATGGCGAAGAAGAACAGCAGGCCGATGTTCAGGTCGGCAACGCCCCAGCCCGGCGTGATCGGGATGATCGAGAAGCCGATCAGCAGCGCGCTCATGGCCACGACCGGCGCCAGGGTGAAAATCATCTTGTCGACGAAGGGCGGGTTCCAGTCTTCCTTGAAGAACATCTTCAGCATGTCGGCGGCGATCTGGAACATGCCGAACGGGCCGACGCGGTTAGGACCGTAGCGGTCCTGCCACCAGCCCAGCAGGCGGCGCTCGACGAAGCTGAGCAGGGCGCCGCAGACCACTACGGCCAGCAGCACCACGATAGCCTTGACGACCTGGATGATCACATCGATCACTTCGGGGGTGAACCAGCTCATTGTGCTGCCTCCTGCAGACCTTCGACGGATGCACCGAAGATGGCCGGCGGGATGCCGGCCAGGCCTTTGGGCAGCGCGACCAGGCCAGCGCCCAGTTCTTCATTGATGCGCAGCGGCAGGCGCAGGGCCACACCGGCCACGTTCAGGCTCAGCAGCGCGCCTTCGTTGACGCCCAGGCGGTCGGCCTCGGACTTGGCCAGTGCCACGTAGGCGGCAGGGATGCGCTCTTGAACCGGTGCAGCGCGCGAAGAGCTTTCTTCGCTGCCGAACAGATGGAAGAACGGTACTGCGGTCCAGGTGCCACGGGCCGGGTTGAAGGCGCCCGGAATGGTGTTGAACCAGGTCAGGCGATCGCCTTGCGATTCGATCAGGCGCACGCCCGGGTCACCGGCACGCAGGTGGCCACCGACCTCGTCCTGGAACTTGTTCCAGGCTTGCGGCGAGTTCCAGCCCGGCGACCAGGCGAACGGCACCTGCTGGCGCGGTTCGGCGGAGCCCGAGTAGCCTTCCATGGAGAAGGCGAACGCGGTGTCCTTGTCCTGCGGGGTGCGTGGCTCGTGCACGCTGATGTTGGCGCGCATCGCGGTACGGCCGGAGTAGCGCAGCGGCTCACGGGCCAGCTTCATGCCCTTGATGCGGAACGCCGCAGAAGGCGCCGCGTTGACGATGCCGGCCAGTTGCGGGGCAGCTTCGGCGCAGGCGCTGGTGACGTGGTCCAGCTGGGTCCAGTCGACCGGCTTGTTCAGCAGGGTGGCACGCAGGGCGTGCATCCAGCGCCAGCCTTCGTGGACCAGGATGCTGCTGTCCAGGTACTGCGGGTCGAACACCTGGAAGAAGCGCTGGGCACGGCCTTCCTGGCTGACCAGGGTACCGTCGCCTTCGGCGAAGGAGGCCGCCGGCAGCACCAGGTGGGCGCGCTCCAGGGTGGCTGTGTTGGAGTGGTCGGCGACGATCACGACCTTCGCAGCTGCCAGGGCGGCATCGACCTTGGCGGCCGGTACGCGGGTGTACAGGTCGTTTTCCAGCACCACGATGGCGTCGGCCTTGCCGCTGATGACCGCATCCAGCGCGGCATCGGCGGACTCGCCACCGAGCATGGCCAGGCCGAGGCTGTTGGCCTCAGGTACCACCAGGCTCAGCGAGCCGTTTTTCTCGCGCAGCTTCAGGGCCTTGGCGATGTTGGCGGCAGCCTCGATCAGCGCCGGGTCGGCCAGCGAAGTACCGGCAACCACCAGCGGACGCTTGGCGGCGACCAGGGCGTCGGCGATGCGCTTGGCCAGGGCCAGGGCTTCGTCGTCCAGGCCTGCAACGGCCGGGGCACTCGGGTCGATGGCGTGGGCCACAGCGAAACCGATGCGGGCCAGGTCGGCGGGGGCGGCGTGCACGCATTCTTCGGCAACGTCGTCCAGCTTGGTTTCAGCCAGGCTGGCGATGAACAGCGGGTACAGCGCGTGCTGGCCGATGTTCTTCACCGCGGCGTCGAGCCAGGGCTGCACTTTCATGGCCTCGGCCATGGCTTCAGCCTTGCCTTTGGTGGCCTGGCGCACGGCCAGGGCAACGCGGGCGGCGGTCTGGGTCAGGTCTTCGCCGAGCACGAACACCGCGTCGTGGTCTTCGATGTCGCGCAGGGTCGGCACTGGCAGCGGGCTGTTGTTCAGCACGTCCAGGGCCAGACGTACGCGGGCCAGCTCACCGGCTTCCATACCCGAGTAGAAGTAGTCGGCACCGACCAGCTCGCGCAGGCCGTAGTTGCTTTCCAGGCTGGCGCGGGGCGAGCCGATACCTACGATGGTACGGCCGCGCAGCAGGTCGGCGGCCTTGTCCAGGGCGGCGTCCAGGCCCAGTTTGGTGCCATCGGCCAGGCGTGGCTGGCGTGGGCGGTCGGTGCGGTTGACGTAGCCGTAACCGAAGCGGCCACGGTCGCACAGGAAGTACTGGTTGACCGAACCGTTGAAACGGTTTTCGATCCGGCGCAGCTCGCCGTAGCGCTCGCCCGGGCTGATGTTGCAGCCGCTGGAGCAGCCGTGGCAGATGCTCGGGGCAAACTGCATGTCCCACTTACGGTTGTAGCGCTCGGAGTGGGTCTTGTCGGTGAACACGCCGGTCGGGCAGACCTCGGTCAGGTTGCCGGAGAATTCGCTTTCCAGCACGCCGTCTTCAACGCGGCCGAAGTACACGTTGTCGTGGGCGCCATAGACACCCAGGTCGGTGCCGCCTGCGTAGTCCTTGTAGTAGCGCACGCAGCGGTAGCAGGCGATGCAGCGGTTCATCTCGTGAGCGATGAACGGGCCGAGGTCCTGGTTCTGGTGGGTACGCTTGGTGAAACGGTAGCGGCGCTCGTTGTGGCCGGTCATTACCGTCATGTCCTGCAGGTGGCAGTGGCCGCCTTCCTCGCACACCGGGCAGTCGTGCGGGTGGTTGGTCATCAGCCATTCGACGACGCTGGCGCGAAATGCCTTGGATTCGTCATCGTCGATGGAAATCCAGGTGCCGTCGGAGGCAGGGGTCATGCAGGACATGACGATACGACCACGGGTGTCGTTCTCGTCGGTGTACTGCTTGACCGCACACTGCCGACAGGCGCCAACGCTTCCAAGCGCCGGGTGCCAGCAGAAATAGGGGATGTCGAGGCCGAGCGACAGACACGCCTGTAACAGGTTGTCTGCACCGTTGACTTCGAGCGCTTTGCCGTCTACGTGGATAGTGGCCATTGTTCAAAGTTCTTCGTTGGCCCGCGTGAGCGGGCGTGGCTAATGGAAATCTGTAAGCCTGCGGCCTGCCGCGAATCGTTCGGGCCGGCCTGCAGGCTGGCGGGTGGCACGGACCACCCGCGTTCTATCTTTTTATGCGCCGACTACAATCGGCTTTGCCAGGTTCGGGCGCAGGGTGCCAGCGCTTTCAGGCGCCACACCGGCCTCGAACTCCGAGCGGAAATATTTGATGGCACTGCCCAGCGGCTCGACGGCACCGGGTGCGTGAGCGCAGAAGGTACGGCCTGGGCCGAGGAAGTTCACCAGACCCAGCAGGGTCTCGATGTCTTCGGCACGGCCCTGGCCATTTTCCAGGGAACGCAACATTTTCACGCTCCACGGCAGGCCGTCCCGGCAGGGGGTGCACCAGCCGCACGATTCGCGGGCGAAGAACTCTTCCATGTTGCGCAGCAGCGAAACCATGTTGACGCTGTCGTCGACCGCCATGGCAAGGCCCGTACCCATGCGGGTGCCGACCTTGGCGATGCCGCCGGCGTACATCTGCGCGTCGAGGTGCTCGGGCAGCAGGAAACCGGTACCGGCGCCGCCTGGCTGCCAGCACTTGAGCTTGAAGCCGTCGCGCATGCCGCCGGCGTAGTCTTCGAACAGCTCACGGGCGGTCACGCCGAACGGCAGCTCCCACAGCCCCGGGTTCTTCACCTTGCCGGAGAAGCCCATCAGCTTGGTGCCGTGGTCCTCGCTGCCTTCGCGGGCCAGCGACTTGTACCAGTCGTTGCCGTTGGCGACGATGGCCGGCACGTTGCACAGGGTCTCGACGTTGTTCACGCACGTCGGCTTGCCCCACACACCCACGGCGGCAGGGAAGGGCGGCTTGGAGCGCGGGTTGGCGCGGCGGCCTTCCAGCGAGTTGATCAGTGCGGTTTCTTCACCGCAGATGTAGCGCCCGGCACCGGTGTGCACGAACAGCTCGAAGTCGAAGCCCGAGCCGAGGATGTTCTTGCCCAGCAGGCCGGCAGCCTTGGCTTCATCGATGGCGCGGTTGAGGTTCTTCGCCGCAGTGGTGTACTCGCCACGCAGGAAGATGTAGCCGCGGTAGGCCTTCAGGGCGCGGGCGCTGATCAGCATGCCCTCGACCAGCAGATGGGGCTGTTGCTCCATCAGCATGCGGTCCTTCCAGGTGTTGGGCTCCATTTCGTCCGCGTTGCACAACAGGTAGCGGATGTTCATGGATTCGTCTTTGGGCATCAGGCCCCACTTCACGCCAGTGGGGAAGCCCGCGCCGCCACGGCCCTTGAGGCCGGAGTCCTTGACGCTCTGCACGATGTCGTCGGCGGACATTTCTGCCAGTGCCTTGCGGGCGGCAGCGTAGCCGTTCTTGGCCTGGTACTCGTCGAGCCATACCGGCTCGCCGTCGTCACGCAGGCGCCAGGTCAGCGGGTGAGTTTCGGCCGAACGCGCGATGCGGTTGGCCGGGCCGAAGGAAGTGATGGTCATACGTAACCCTCCAGCAGCTTGGAAACGCCAGCAGGCTGCACGTCGCCAAAGGTATCGTCATCGATCATCAGCGCCGGGGCCTTGTCGCAGTTGCCCAGGCAGCACACCGGCAGCAGGGTGAAGCGACCGTCCGCGGTGGTCTGGCCCAGGCCGATGCCCAGTTCGCTCTGGATCTGGCTGACCACCGACTCGTGGCCGCCGATGTAGCAGACCATGCTGTCGCACACACGAATGATGTGGCGGCCGACAGGCTGGCGGAAAATCTGGCTGTAGAAGGTGGCCACGCCCTCGACGTCGCTGGCAGGGATGCCGAGCACTTCGCCGATGGCGTAGATGGCGCCGTCCGGCACCCAGCCGCGTTCCTTCTGGACGATCTTCAGGGCTTCGATGGACGCCGCGCGCGGGTCCTCGTAGTGGTGCATCTCGTGCTCGATGGCCGAGCGCTCGGTTTCGCTCAGGGCGAAACGGTCTGTCTGGATAAGCGTGCTGTTCATGCTTAGCGGTCCACGTCAGCCATAACGAAGTCGATACTGCCCAGGTACGCGATGAGGTCCGCGACCATGCTGCCTTTGATCACCGAAGGGATCTGCTGCAGGTGCGGGTAGCTCGGGGTGCGGATCCGGGTGCGGTAGCTCATGGTGCCGCCATCGCTCGTCAGGTAGTAACTGTTGATGCCCTTGGTCGCTTCGATCATCTGGAACGACTCGTTGGCCGGCATGACCGGGCCCCACGAGACTTGCAGGAAGTGCGTGATCAAGGTTTCGATGTGCTGCAGGGTGCGCTCTTTCGGCGGCGGCGTGGTCAGCGGGTGATCCGCCTTGTACGGGCCTTCCGGCATGTTGCGCAGGCACTGGTCGATGATGCGGATACTCTGGCGCATCTCCTCGACACGGACCATGCAGCGATCGTAGGCATCGCCGTTGTGGGCCAGCGGCACTTCGAACTCGAAGTTCTCGTAGCCGGAGTACGGGCGCGCTTTGCGCAGGTCGAAGTCGCAGCCGGTGGCGCGCAGGCCGGCACCGGTGGTGCCCCATTCCAGCGCTTCTTTGGTGTTGTACGCGGCAACGCCAATGGTACGGCCCTTGAGGATGCTGTTCTGCAGGGCAGCCTTGGTGTATTCGTCCAGGCGCTTGGGCAGCCAGTCGACGAAGTCCTTGACCAGCTTGTCCCAGCCACGCGGCAGGTCGTGAGCGACGCCGCCGATGCGGTACCAGGCCGGGTGCAGGCGGAAACCGGTGATCGCTTCGATCACGGTGTAGGCGCGCTGGCGGTCGGTGAAGGTGAAGAACACCGGAGTCATGGCGCCGACGTCCTGGATGTAGGTACCCAGGAACAGCAGGTGGCTGGTGATGCGGAAGAACTCGGCGAGCATGATGCGAATCACGTCGACCTTCTGCGGCACCTGAATACCTGCCAGCTTTTCTACCGCCATTACGTACGGCAGGTTGTTCATCACCCCGCCCAGGTAGTCGATACGGTCGGTGTAGGGGATGAAGCTGTGCCAGGACTGGCGCTCGGCCATCTTCTCGGCACCACGGTGGTGGTAGCCGATGTCCGGTACGCAGTCGACGATCTCTTCGCCGTCCAGCTGCAGGACGATACGGAACGCACCGTGGGCAGACGGGTGGTTGGGGCCCAGGTTGAGGAACATGTAGTCCTCGTTGGCGCCCTGACGCTTCATGCCCCAGGCTTCCGGGTTGAAGCGTGCCGATTCCTCTTCAAGCTGCTGCTTGGCCAGGGTCAGGCTGTAGGGGTCGAACTCGGTGGCGCGGGCCGGGTAGTCCTTGCGCAGCGGGTGGCCTTCCCAGGTCGGCGGCATCATGATGCGGCTCAGGTGTGGGTGGCCGGCAAAGTCGATGCCGAACATGTCCCAGACTTCGCGCTCGTACCAGTTGGCGTTTGGCCAGATGCCGGTCACGGTCGGCAGGTTCAGGTCGCCTTCGCTGAGCGACACCTTGATCATCACGTCGCTGTTACGCTCGACCGACATCAGGTGGTAGAACACACTGAAATCGGCGGCAGGCAGGCCGCGACGCTGTGTGCGCAGGCGTTCGTCGACACCGTGCAGGTCGTACAGCATGCTGTATGGCTTGGTGACGCCGCGCAGGAAGCTGAGCACCTCTTTGAGCTGGGCGCGCTTGACCCACAGCACGGGCATGCCGGTGCGGGTTTCCTGGGCGACGAATGCTTCGGCGCCAAAACGGTTGTGCAGTTCGACGACCACATCCTGGTCGTCAGCCTTGTAAGGCGGAATGAAAATAGCGTTGTCCGCTGTCATGGTCTCGGTCGCTTTGGGTCAACGTTAAGAATGAAGCCAGGCCGCCGGCTCCTTCGGGAGCGGGCGGCAGGTCGCTGGATCAGACTTCGTCGGGGCTGCGCAGGTTGGTTACGGCAATGCGCTGCTCACGACGCAGGTCTTTCTGGGCTGGCATCTCGGCACGGTAAATACCTTGATCACCAACGACCCAGGAAAGCGGGCGTCGTTCTTGGCCGATCGACTCCTGCAGCAGCATCAAGCCTTGCAGGAAAGCTTCAGGGCGTGGCGGGCAGCCAGGCACATAGACGTCCACAGGGAGGAACTTGTCGACCCCCTGAACGACCGAGTAGATGTCGTACATGCCGCCGGAGTTGGCGCACGAGCCCATGGAGATGACCCATTTGGGTTCGAGCATCTGCTCATACAGGCGCTGGATGATCGGCGCCATCTTGATGAAGCAGGTACCGGCGATGACCATGAAGTCGGCCTGACGCGGCGAGGCCCGGATGACTTCGGCGCCGAAGCGGGCGATGTCGTGGGGCGCCGTGAAGGCCGTGGTCATTTCCACGTAACAGCAGGACAGGCCGAAGTTGTACGGCCAGAGGGAGTTCTTGCGCCCCCAGTTGACCGCGCCACGCAGCACATCTTCGAGTTTCCCCATGTAGATGTTCTTGTGGACCTGGTCCTCTAGCAGCTGGTCGGTAACGGTTTCCCGTTCGCCGACCGGGTACTGCTCGTTGGGCGCATCCGGATCGATTCTGGTGAGATTGTATTGCATTGCCAAAGCCTCATTGTTTCAGCTTCGCTTGCCGCTTGCGGCGACCTTCGGGAGCCCAATCAAGTGCCCCGACGCGCCAAAGGTAGACAAGACCTGCCAACAGAATTGCTATGAAAACGAGCGCTTCGACGAATCCGGTCCAGCCGCTTTCGCGGACGGACACAGACCATGCAAAGAGAAAGAGGGCTTCGATATCGAAGATCACGAACAGCATCGCGACCAGATAGAATTTGGCGGAAAGGCGCAGGCGGGCGCTGCCGACGGGCAGCATGCCGGATTCGAAGGGTTCGTTCTTGGCGCGGCCCCAGGCCTTGCTACCGAGCAGGCTGGACAGGCCGAGCATGAAGGCGCACAGGCCGACGACACCCAGGAGGAAGATGGCAAAGCCCCAGTTGTGGGCGATGAGTCCTGCCGAATCGGACATGCTAGAGATCCTTATACAGAGACCCAGCTCTGCAGTCTGAAATAAGTAGAGCGGCGACGTGGTGTCGCAGGTGCAGTGACCAAATGTCGCAGCTGAATCAATCGCGCTGATTTTATGGGTAAACCCGGTGCAAGTAAAATTTCTGTCGCAAATTTATTCGTAGGATTAAGAACAAAATCCGCTCGTAACTGGCTGAAAGCCTTGAAATTCGGGCATTGCGTGCGTTTTTGTCAATTATGTTTCTTGCAAAGAGTAACGAAGTGCAACTTTAGTAATGATAATTAATAGCATTTGTTCTGGTGCTTTTGATTGACTGTTCCGTGGCTTGTAAAGCTCGTCTGGCAATTTCCCTCTGCTTGCAAATGCGAAAGACTCGTGTTCTAGCAGCTTGCGGTGCGGCTTGTGCCGCTCTGGGTCAATACTTTATCGATTTAGCGATGACCGGCTGATGAGCGGGTGGGGCAGGCGGCTCGACAGTACCAGGAGGCAGGCGCCGGGTGCAGGCAGCCTGCCACACGCCAGGGCGCGTCAGCGCATGGCACTGATGGCCAGGCGTACTGCTGCGCTGTCGCAAGCGTAGACCTTATTTTGCGGTTTGTGCTGATGCCTTTGGCGCTTGAGGGCGCCGTTGGAGGCATAGCGAATGGAATGCGGCGCCCGCCCACATCGTCAAGGGCGTGAAAACCTCAAAAAAGGCCTCCCGGCGTCAGGGTAGGCCAAGGGTGGGTTTACGGGAAAATGATCTTGCTGTAGGCAAACTCATTATCACCCCGTTTGATGCCTGCCTCGGAGGTTGTCACCTCAACGCGGTCATCGTCGTGAACAACGATGATCTGGTGCGCATCCAGGACCTCTACACCTTCGGGCTTGTTGCTGAACACCAGCGCACTCCCGTCTTCGCGTGTCAGAAGTTTGGGCGTGCCCGGCTTCCCCGCTGTGAACGGTACGGCCCATAGAAAACCACCTATTTCAGTGGATTTTTTGCCCGCAGCATCAACGGATTGCTGCTCGAAGCTGGTCACCGCGTAGAGTCTGTCTTTGTTGAACCGGTCATACTCGATACCTGATAGCCCGAGTGTCTTGCCTTGCGCCTGGAGGTTGAAGTTCTGGATGGTTTTGAACGCCTCCACAAGCTCCATGGTTCCATTATTGAACTTCACATGCGCTGAAATAAGTAGAAAGCCGAAATACGAGTCAGCACTGCTGTTTCCCTGTTTGCGAATGCCGATGATCAGTTGGCCATCTGCCGCTTTTTCGTGCGCCGGTTCGCTCGGCGCCATGGTAATGCCTTCGATTTGAAAGTAAGGCGCACCAATGGCTTCGCTGATCTGTTTGCGCAGTCTAATTGAGCTTGTTACCCCGCCTCGTGATGAGGGCGACAAGGGTTTTGCAGCTTCAGGATCGTCCACGGGCCAGTACAAGAGGGTGCTGAGTGTGTCAGCACGTGGATCTTGTTGGGTACCGGCTTTGTTGAAGGCGGTACTGGCGATGATGTATCGGCCATCCAGCGTCTTCGTCAGCGCCTCGTATTTATCGGCTTCTTTTAACGCATCCCCAGGCAGCACCGCAGGCTCACCACTGATTTTGCCCTGCTCAAGGTCAAGCGTGAACAGGGCCGGCCCCCCCGTGGCAGGCAAGCGTTTGTCGTTGGCCAAGAGCAGTTTTCCATTGCTCTCAACCACTACCGATACTTCACAGTTGACGGAGGTTTCAGGGGTAAAACACGCTGCAGTGTGATGTTCGACGGTTGCAATGCGTCCTGGCAGTTCAGCTGCCGGTGCGTGGGGCGCTGCGCCGGCGAGGCCGGCAACCAGCATGATAATTGCTCGCTTTTCCATGGGCACTGTCCTTGTGGGAGTGGGAACGTTGCGCAGAAAAGCGTAATGGGAGGGAGAGAAGCCGGAAACTGGCATTTTTGGCAGTAGCCGTTCGACATGATCCACACGCGGACGACCTGATGTCATTGCCAGCAGGCGCATCGACCCTCTGCCCCCAAGGCGGTCAGAGCCCCAGTTCGCTGAGCCCCGGATGGTCGTCCGGGCGACGTCCCAAGGGCCAGCGGAACTTGCGGTCCGCTTCGGCGATAGGCTGCTCGTTGATGCTCGAGTGGCGATTGTGCATCAGGCCATCGGCGGCGAATTCCCAGTTTTCGTTGCCATAGGCACGGAACCACTGACCGCTGTCGTCGTGGTATTCGTAGGCATAGCGCACCGCAATGCGGTTGTCGGTGAATGCCCACAACTCCTTGATCAGTCGGTACTCCAGTTCATGGTTCCACTTGCGGGCCAGAAAGGCTTGGACCTCGGCACGGCCCCGCGGGAACTCGACACGGTTACGCCATACGGTATCGGGGGTGTATGCCAGCGATACCTTGGCCGCGTCACGGCTGTTCCAGCCATCCTCGGCCAGGCGGACTTTTTCGATGGCGCTTTCGCGGGTAAAGGGAGGCAATGGAGGGCGGGACATGGGGGGGGCTCCTTGGCGGTGGTTGGCGTAGAGGAGAGTACTGCTGTAGCGGCATTGGGGGGAATGGCTGCAACGGGCACTTCATAATTGCGCCCGTTGCAAGAGTGCAGCGCTTGCGCCAGCGGCTAAACCGCGGCGCCCAAGGCCTTGTCGACAGCCTTGCCGCGCCCGCCCAGCCATACCAGCACCAGGGCCGCCGCCGCCAGCACGCCGCCGGCCATGGGCACTGCGGCATAGCCCAGGTCCAGGCTGATCACCGTGCCACCCAGTGCCGCGCCAACGGCATTGCCAAGGTTGAATGCGCCGACGTTGATTGACGATGCAAGCCCTGGTGCCTCGATGGCGGCAGTCATGACGCGCATCTGCAAGGGCGGCACCACGGCGAAGGTGAACACGCCCCAGACCAGCAGCGCGACGGCCGCACCAATGTGGCTGCCCAGTAGCAGCGGCATCAGCAACATGATCAGCGCCAGAGCACCGAGGAAGATGCGCGCAGCGCCGTCCAGCGACCAGTCGGCCAGGCGCCCACCCAGGCTGTTGCCCAAGGTGAAACCGACACCGATCAGCACCAAGCCGAGGGTGATGAAGCTGTTTGAAGCGCCGGTCAGTTCCGCCAGCACCGGCGCTACGTAGGTGTACAGGGTGAACATGGCACCGGCGCCAAGCACGGTGGTAGCCATCGCCAGCAGCACGCTGGGGCGGGCGATGACCGCCAGCTCTTTGCGCACGTGGGGCACGCTGCCACGCTCACCTTTGGGCAGCGCGTACCACAGGGCGGCCATGGCCAACAGGCCGAGTACTGCAGTACCGGCAAAGGCCATGCGCCAGCCGACCTGCTGGCCGACCCAGGTCGCCGCAGGTACGCCGCCGATATTGGCGATGGTCAGGCCCATGAACATCGTTGCCACGGCACTGGCCTGTTTGTCCTTGGGGACCACGCTGGCGGCGACCACTGCGCCCAGGCCGAAGAAGGCACCGTGGTTGAGGCTGGTGACCAGCCGCGAGGCGAGCAAGGTGTAGTAGTCCGGGGAGAGTGCCGAGAGCAGGTTGCCGAGGGTGAAGATGGCCATCAGCGCCATCAGTGCGGCGCGTTTGCCAAAGCGGCTGAACAGCAGGGTCATGATCGGCGCACCGACCATCACGCCGATGGCATAGGCGGTAATCAGCATGCCCGCGCTGGGGATGCTCACATCGACGCCTTGCGCGATTACCGGCAGCAGGCCCATGGGCGTGAATTCGGTGGTACCGATGCCGAAGGCGCCGATAGCCAGGGCAAACAAAACCCGTTTTGGGGAAAGCGTGCTCATCAGGAGCTCCGGTTCAAAGGTCAATGAGCAGTGGTACCGGCCAGGAACAGGCCGGTACCGACATGCAGCGGGTAATCAGTCCCAGGCGGGCGCCAGGCCATCCGGGCTGACTTCACGGCCATTGCGCTCGAGCGAGGCGATGCGCGCCATGTCGTCGGCATCCAGTCTCAGGCTGCAGGCGAGCAGGTTGCTGGCCAGGTTCTCGCGCTTGGTGGAGGAGGGGATCACTGCGTATCCCTGCTGCATGGCCCAGGCCAGGGCCACCTGGGCGACCGTGGCCTTGTGCTTGGCGGCGATCTCGGCCAGCACCGGGTCCTTCAGCACTTTGCCGTAGGCCAGGGTCATGTACGAGGTGAGGGTGATGCCCTGATCCTTGAGGTAGGCAGCCAGTTTGGCGTTTTGCAGGTAGGGGCTGAGCTCGACCTGGTTGGTGGCGATTTCGTCTTTGCCGACCACCTCGATGGCTTGGCGGGTGAGTTCGATATTGAAGTTTGACACGCCGATCTGACGGGTCAGGCCGAGTTTTTTGGCTTCGGCCAAAGCTGTCATGTACTCGGCCAGTTCGATGCCCTTGCCTGGGGCTGGCCAGTGGATCAGCAGCAGGTCGACGTAGTCGGTACGCAGCTTGGCAAGGCTCTCGCGCAAGCTTTGGGCAAGCTTGTATGCGCCATGGTTGTCGACCCAGATCTTGGTGGTGATGAACAGCTCGCTGCGCGGTACGCCGCTTTCGGCAATGGCCTGGCCTACGTCGGCTTCGTTCTTGTAGATCTGCGCGGTGTCGATGGCGCGGTAGCCCAGCGCCAGGGCGGACTTTACCGAGTCGATGACGGCCTGGCCGGTGAGGCGGTAGGTGCCAAGGCCGAAGGATGGAATGCTCATGGGGCTGCTCCTGCTGAGTGATTGAGGTTGAACCAGAGCTTGGGCGCCCTGCTGCCGACCTCGTTCGAATGGGGAGCAGTGTGCAAGTTTTGCAGGGCTTGATTAAGACGGCACAACGCCAAGGTCTTTTGACCAGAAATCACGAGTCATCCCTGGGCTCGTGATTCGAACGCCGTGAATAAGCCCTGTCAGTCTCGACTCACGTGGTGATCTGCCCAGGAGCCGACTGCAGTCGCCACAGATGGCCCATGCCAGCCACTTGCTCTTGCAGCGTAGAGGCCAGCCCTGCACGCCGCGCAGCCCGATCCTGGCTGAGCATCTCGTCAAGCATGTCCAGCAGTTCACGAGACTGGGCTGCCGCTGCGCTATGGGTCGTATCGTCCTGCAGCACGCCCTCCTGATAGGTGCGCACGCGCTCTTTCTGGCTGGCCTCTTGAGTCGCGGTCGCCTCGACCAGGGCGTTGTCGGCGAACGCCAGGCGAGTGCTGCTGCGTGATTGGTCGTCGATCGTGTGATAGCTGTAGTTCTGCGTTTTGTTGTCGCGGGTCAGGGTCAGGCCGACGAGCGGGTTCAAGCCTTCATGCCAGGCGGCTTTCATGCTTGCCTGTTGCGCCTGCTCCACGGCCAGGTTCGCTGCCGGGCCTTGCAGAGTGGTCGATTGCGAAACCTTGTAGTCGAAGTGGTCCACTTCTTCAGGCCGCATCGGATTGATCTTCTGTTCGGTCTGCGTGATCGCGGCATCGAAGTCGGCCAGGCCGCTCAACAGCAGGCGGCTGGCCGTGTTCTGCGCCAGGTCATGGCCTGCAGGGCGCTTGCTGGTATCGTCCACGCTGTTGAGCTGGCTGAAGGCATCCTTGAACAGTGCCATCAGTTGCGCGTCACCATGGCCGCGCTTTTGTGCTGCGTCGAACTGGGTCAGGTAATTGGCCACAGCTGCCTGACGCTGAGCCTGGCTGCCCAGCAGCGCGCCGCCCTGGGTGTCGAGGTTCATCCTGACCGTGCCGTTGGCGCCTTGCAGTGTGAGGTTGCGGGAATCTTCGTTCAGTTGCAGGTCGAAGGTTTGCTGGTCGCCGCCGGCATTCTGCAATTTGGCATTCAACTGCAAGCCGGTGAACAGCGCCGGGTCGAGCTTGACCAGTGCGCCCAGCTGCAGGCTGGGTGGTTCCTGGGTCAGCCCGTTGAGGGCAGCCTGGAAGCTGTTCGCAAGCGCTGCCAAGCCTTTGAGCTCGTCAGTGGTCAACGTACCGCCTTGCACGTCGGCATCCACGGCCAGGCCGTTGGTGCTGCTGTAGAGCCCCACCGTCACGGTGGCGCCTGAGCCGGTAGTGAGGTTGAAGCTGACGCTGCTGGTGGCGTGTTCGCGCAACCTGGCCTGCTGCATGGCCAGCAGCAACGGGTCGGTTGTCGCGCCATCATCGATCGCCAGCCCGGATTGCGAGATACGCTGGCCACCGCTGGCCGCCAGTTGCTCCAACAGGGCAGCGCCAAGCCCTTGGAAGCGCGCTGCGGGGGAGGAAGCCTGAATGGCGCTCAGCATGTACATGCTGAGTTTGTCGATGCCGTCCTGCTCCCACACATACTGTGTCTGCGCTTTACCGAGGGTACCTTTGGCCGTGTAGGTCTGGGTGTCGACGCGGCTTTCTTGCTGGCCAAGGCTTACCACCGTGCTCGGGGATGTCATCGGCGCTTCTGTCGGCAGGGTGGCTGGTACCTGAGGTGCACGGTGGGTGATGTGGGCGACAGGGGTCAGGCGCACCACTGAGGTGATCGGGTTCATCGCCAGCTTCCTTTCTGGTCAGCAGTTGTAACTGTTATCGGCAGGGCTTGTGCAAACGTGAACGTCTGTCACGTAGGCAGGTTGCAATAGTTAACGCAAAAGCCTCGTCACGCGGTGGTGCAATCGCTGTTTTGCGCCCTAGGAGCCCGCGATGCCCAGTCAGCCGTTCACTGATGACTCCACCAATGCCTTGATTGCCAGTCGCTTGCCCGCCTGGCTGACCGAACTTGCGTCCGACACCCTCAACAGCTTGCTCCAGAGCCAGCAGCGACAACAGCAGCTACAGCATCAGTTGCACGAATGGCTGGCGCGGATCACCCCACTCGATGCATTTGCCGAGCCGCTGCTGCGAGAAGCTCTGCAGGCGGAACATCAACTTGGTGTCGATGTGCGTCGGGCCACGCTGCGGCGCAGAACCCTGCAGCGATATCCCTCGCATGTTGCGCAAGTGCCGGATGGGGTCAAAGAGCAGATCTACCAGCACAGCCTGCTGCAATCGGCGTTGCATAACTTTACCGAAGGTGAAACGTTCGCCACCAGCATCATGCAGGGCACTGCGGTGCTGGATGCATCAGGGAATGCTTGCGCGCTCTCGCCCAAAGCATTCTTTGCCCTGTGCCGCTCGCTCGACCTGGGGGGGCGTTACCAGGCGTACCTGCGCGCGCAGTTGACGCCCGGTGGTGAAGCGGGGAAACAACTGAGCACGCTGATCGAGGCAGGTTATCGCACGAGTCTCGAGGCGGCGCTGAGGCTGGCACTGGTCAATGGTGAAATAGCAAGGCATGCCTATGAACACTGTGCCCCGCTGATTGACTTGATCTCAGCTACACCCCCCTCCATCTCTGGGCTGCGGCCCATGCAACTGCGTGTGTTCGGCCGGCTGGTGCGGGGCGCGGTGGCGTTCGAGATAACCCATCAGCGCGCGACCGGTGACGAGTTCGAGGGCATATTGTGCTGGATCCCTGATGATCCTCAAGGCCCGCTGACCTGGTATACCTCTTGGGCATCGCTGTTCATGACGTTGGGTAAACAGTTCCGTTTGCCCGGTTACGTCGAATTCTTCCAACGCTTTATCGGTGAGCGTGACCGGAGTGCCTACACCCGTGCCTTGACCCAGGCGCTGAGTGATACTGCCGAGAATGTGCCGGTCCAGCTCGATGGTCGTTACGAGCCTATCGAGCAGCCGTTGTTCGAATACCTGCGCCGCCAACTGATCGACACCCTTTTGGACAATGCCAAAGTGCACGCCATACCCACTGCCGAAGTGGACGCGCAGCAGCGCGACAGGCGCCTGCATTTCTACCTGAGCTTTGCCATCGATGCGTTGGGCCTGGCGAGCTTCGCGCTACCTGCACTGGCTTTGCCATTGCTGGGGATCACCGCGTTGCAGGTGGCTGACGACGTGTACGAGGGCTATGCCGATTGGCGCTTGGGGGACCGCCAGAGCGCGCTGGAGCACTTGTATTGCGTAGCGCAAACCGTGGCTATGACAGCAGTCAATGCCGGCGCAGGCGCGGCTTCGCACCGCCTGGTGGAGGATGCTCGCGTCGCAGATCTAGTGCCGGTCTACACGGATGAACATACATTGAAGTTGAGTGACCCCAGGCTGCCAGGCTATGCCGTCCGAGACCGAGGAGCAGTCGGTGAGTTGATCAGTCTGCAAGGTGCAGAGTATGTGCGTACACCCTTGGCCAGCCATTTGACCTACCTGGAAGCTCAAACGCAGCAGCGTCGCATCCGCCATCCCGTGCGTCCCAATGCTTATGCGCCGCTGCTCGAGGGCAACGAGGGCGCTTGCTGGCAGCATGAACTGGAGACGCCCCAGGAATGGCACGCCAGCGCTGAGCTGTTTCAGGACCTCGACGCGGGCTGGGGGCACCTCGATGAGCAGGCCATACACGCGGTGATGCGGGCAACGGGGTTCAACCAGGACCAACTGCGCCGTTTGCATGTGGAACAGGCACAGGCGCCGGCGCGCTTGCACGATGCGGTGCAGAGGCAGCAGTTGCACGCTCAGCGGCCAGAGCTGAACGGGGAGGCCTTCGAGCGGCAGCTGCAGGCTCAGCAGCCCATGCCCGGCGAAGCCGAAACCCTGCTTCGCCGGGACTTTCCCGGCCTGTCGGTAATGGGTGCGCGTGAGATCATCGAACATGCGCCCGAGGACCAGGTGGAGCATATGCTCGCGCACCAGCGTGTGCCGTTGGCCTTGGCCGAGCAGGCGCGCTGGTACGTGCGCGATACGCGCCTGGACCGCGCTTGTGCGGGCCTGCTTCAAACCGCAGCAATCAATCGTGATACCGAGCAACTGGCATTGGGCATGATCGCCGAGCGCGCACCGTGGCGAGGAGTGCGCATCGAGCTGCGCGGTGACACGCTGTCGGGTGAAATGACTGCGTCGGCCGGAGCGCAAGCGGCCAGCGAGGTACGCACCGTGCTTCGAACGGCCCAGGGGTATCAGGCGCTGGATGCGCGCGCAAACCCGTTGCCATTGGCCAGAGCTGACGACAGCCTGTTCCAGGCCCTGTTGCTGCAGCTCGATCCCTGGCAGAAACGAATGTTGGGCGATGCCAGCGACGCCCCCGAAACACTGGCCCAGGCCATGTCGCAATGGGCCAGCGAAGAACGCGAGCTCGCCGCTTCACTGTTGCGCATGGCGCCAGTCGGCCTTGGTTTCAGGCCGCCGGTACGGCTGGGCGACGGGCGCCTGGGTTACCCCTTGAGTGGCCGTGGCGAAAGCAGCAATCGCGCATTGCGTCGGGGTATTCAACGGCTGTTCCCCGATTTCGACGAAAGCGCGATGGAGCAGTTTGAGCAGAACGCCCGCACGCTTGGGCTGACACCTTGGAATCACTACCTGCGCCTGTGTGAAGAGCTGCGAACGCTTGATCAGGCGTTGGGGCTGTGGCGTCGGCAATCGTCGGGGCCGATTCAGTTGATCCGGCGGGCGCGCATGGCACGGCGGATTCGTCACGCCTGGCAACGTCGCACTCACGACACTGACGGCCATCCTGCGTTGATTCTGGAGGGTTCACGCCTGGGTAGTCTGCCCGAACTGCCGGAGCGCGTTCACTTCGACCATGTGACTTCCCTGGTACTGCGCAATCTTGATCTGACGGCGCTCAGCGAGGGCTTGCTCGCCCGCTTTCCCAATGTACGGCGCCTGGACTTGTCTTCCAACCGGCTGACCTCGATACCGGATACCAGTGCACTGGCACAGCTGGAACAGCTCGATTTGCGTAACAATCGCATCGTCGACATCAGTGAAGCGCAGGCCGGCTGGTTACGCGCCAACCCCGGCTGCGCAAGCTTGCAGGGCAATCCGCTATCACCGGTTGCACTCGAGCGGCTGGCGATCGAGCCTGAAGCGATCGGCCAGCAGGGCGCAGAGGGCATTGCCCCGTGGCTCGAAGGGCTGACCGAGCGCGAGGCTGCGCCGCGTCGCAGGTACTGGCAGGCGCTGGCGCAAGAGCCAGGCTGCGAAGAGTTCTTTGCTTTTCTCACAGCGTTGCTGCAGACCGAAAAATTTGCTCTTGAAACCGAAGACATGCGGCGTCGTGTGGGTGAGCTGCTTTATGCCATGTACAACCATGCTCATATTCGACGGGCGGTATTCCATCAGGCAGCGGTACCAGGCGCAGGCGCCGACCTCGATGCCTTGATCGTCCACCTGCAGGTGGCGTTGCGCACCGATGGCGTGCGCGGTAGGCAAGTCGAGCAAGCGCTGCGCAGCCTGGGCCGTGAGTTGTTCAGGCTTGATCAGGTGAACCGCTTCGCTGAGCGGTACATCGAAAGCCTGAGCCAGCGCTCGGTGCCCTTCAAGCCAAGTGAGATTTACCTGGCCTTCCGGGTACAGCTTGCAGAGTCGCTGGGTATCTACGGCCAACCGACCTATCTGAGTTTCAAGCATGTCGCCAACGTGACGCCGGACCAACTGGTCGCAGCCGAGGCCGCGGTGTACGAGGCCGAAACAGCTGAGGCGCTGAGCCAGTTCCTGGCTCAGCAGGCATTCTGGCAGGATCATGTACGGCTCGCGTACGCCGATCAGTTCGCGGCCATACGGCAAGCCTACACAGAACGGCAAGCCGCACTAGCGGCCAATGGCGAGCAAGAGCAGGCACCGAGCAATGCAGGCGCTGGAATTGCAGAGCAGCGCACGCAGGAGGAGGTCGCGTTGACGCTGGCGCTGGCCCGCGGCAACTACCGGACGTGGTATCGACTCGAGCTACCTCATGGTCCTGGCTCGCGCGCGTTTGCCCATCTGTCGAGGCGTCTGGACAGTAGCCTGGCGATGTGGTGCGGGGAGCCTGGCGACCCGGAATATCTGGCGCGGTCCTATCTGGCGGGTGTCCTGCGCCATTTCTGGCAGTCGGATTACAGCAATGATGTCCCGCCCCGGCGTTCGAGCAGCGAAGGGTGGACCGTCAGTTCTTTACCCGTGCTGCCCCCAGGCATCATGTTTGAACAAATACGTGACCTGTCAGTGTGCAACCATCAGATTACGGTTATCGAGGCTGATTTCCTGCGTCGTTTTCCCAATCTGGAAACAGTCGACTTCTCTGGCAATTGCTTGCGAACGCTTGATGGGCTTGAGCACTTGCCGCGGGTGCGCACATTGAACCTTGGCGGCAACATGCTCGAAACGGTGCCGGGGTTGCAGTACTTGAGCGAATTGAACGCTCTGGACCTCAGTGGCAATCAACTTGCCGATCTACCGGCTGGCATCGAGCAGTTGACCGAACTGACCCATCTGGACCTCTCCTTCAACCAGATCGCTGCGCTTGATGGGCGGATTGGGCAACTGGCAAGCCTTGAAAGCTTGCAATTGAGCGGTAATCTCCTGAGTGCGTTGCCGGACAGTATTGGCAACCTTGTGCAACTGAGCACTCTCGATGTCGCAGCGAACCGCTTGCTCACTGTCCCGGCACAGTTGAATCTTCTGGGCAGGTTGACCCAGCTCTTCATGCAGAACAATCTCATAACACTCGACGCGCAAAGCCAGTTGCGGCTGGAATGGTTCTCCAGGCTGGAGGTGCTAAACCTTGACGCTAACCCATTAGGGGTAGCGCCACAGTTGCGCTACAACGTTCACCTGCAGTACGTGTCGTTGCGTGCCACGGGCCTTCGCAGTTTTCCTCTGGCGTTGCTGCAGCGCCAGCCAAACCTGGTCGTAGACTTGCGTGGCAACCGGATCGTGACATTGAGCGAGGAGGCGTTGAGCTGGGTCGAAGCGCACCCGCACACGGTCAACCTCGAACAGAACCAGCTGAGTGAGGCGGTCATGGAGCGCGTGCGTGAAGCAATGGCTCGGCTGCGGGCAGAACGGGACGGGGCTGCAGAACTGGATCCCTGGGGGGTAAGCAGAAGGCCCATTGACCGCAGGGGTTGAAAAGCCGTGCAGCGAGGTGGCTGCATGAACTGGAGCATGGCCCACCGTGCGGTGGGCCATGCCGGGAGACGATCAACGGCGGCGGAACAGCGGTAGCGGCTCGTCGGTGGCGGCCTGGTAGGTCACCGAGAAGTCCTTCAGCCCTTGCAGGGCATCTTCCGGGTCCTTGTCGGCACGGATGGCGAAGGCATCGAAACCGCAGCGGGCCAGGTAGAACAACTGGTCACGCAGTACGTCGCCAATGGCGCGCAGCTCGCCCTTGAACTGGTAGCGGTCGCGCAGCAGGCGCGCATTGGAGTAGTTGCGCCCATCGGTGAAGGCCGGGAAGTTCAGGGCGATGACCTGAAAGTACTGCACGTCATCACCGATCTCTTCCGCTTGTTCATCGCTGTCCAGCCACACGCCCAGGCCACCGTCGCGAGCCTTGAGCATATGGGCATGGTCACGCCACAGTTGCAGCGGGACGATGTAGTCGTCGCAGTTGGTCAGTTCGTCGATCGTGGTTTCCTTGGGCAGCAGGTGCCAGGTTTCGTCGACGATCTGGTTGTTCTTAATGATTCGCTGCATAGACGCGTTCCTTGAAAGGGTCGATGCCGATACGCTGGTAGGTGTCGATGAAGCGCTCTTCCTCGGTACGTTGCTCCACGTACACGGCGATCAGCTTCTCGATCACGTCGGCCATGTCGTCCTGGGCGAAGGACGGGCCAAGGATCTTGCCCAGGCTCGCGTCGCGCGCGGCGTTGCCGCCCAGGGACACCTGGTAGAACTCCTCGCCCTTCTTGTCCACGCCGAGGATGCCGATGTGGCCGACGTGGTGGTGGCCGCAGGCATTCATGCAGCCGGAGATGTTCAGGTCGATCTCGCCGATGTCGAACAGGTAGTCCAGGTCGTCGAAGCGGCGCTGGATGGATTCGGCGATCGGGATCGACTTGGCGTTGGCCAGCGAGCAGTAGTCACCGCCAGGGCAGCAGATGATATCGGTCAGCAGGCCGATGTTCGGCGTGGCGAAACCTCCTTCGCGCAGCTCCAGCCACAGGGCGTGCAGCTGACGCTGCTCGACGTCGGCGAGGATGATGTTCTGCTCGTGCGAGGTGCGCAGGAAGCCGAAGCTGTAGCGCTCTGCCAGGTCCGCCACGGCGTCCAGCTGCTTGTCGGTCAGGTCGCCCGGGGCAACGCCGGTGGGCTTGAGCGACAGGGTCACGGCCACGTAGCCAGGGCGCTTGTGGGCGCGGGTGTTGCGCGAGCGCCAGCGGGCGAAGCCTGGGTATTCGGCGTCCTGGGCGCTGTAGTCGACGTTGTCCAGGGCCAGGTAGTCCGGGTCGATGAAGTGGCGCGAAACACGCTGTACTTCTTCTTCGGTCAGGGTGGTGCTGCCGCCACGCAGGTGGGCCATTTCGGCCTCGACCTTCTCGGCGAACACTTCCGGGGTCAGGGCCTTGACCAGGATCTTGATCCGCGCCTTGTACTTGTTGTCACGACGGCCGTAACGGTTGTACACACGCAGGATGGCGTCCAGATAGCTGATCAGGTCTTGCCACGGCAGGAATTCGTTGATGAATGAACCGACCACCGGGGTACGGCCCAGGCCGCCACCGACCAGCACGCGGAAGCCCAGCTCACCGGCAGCGTTGCGCACCGGCTCCAGGCCGATGTCGTGCACTTCGATGGCCGCGCGGTCTTCTTTCGAGCCGTTGATCGCGATCTTGAACTTGCGCGGCAGGTAGGCGAATTCCGGGTGGAAGGTGGTCCACTGGCGGACGATCTCGCACCAGGGGCGCGGGTCGATGATTTCGTCTGCGGCAACACCGGCGAACTGGTCGGTGGTGGTGTTGCGCAGGCAGTTGCCGCTGGTCTGGATCGCGTGCATCTGCACGGTGGCCAGTTCGGCAAGGATGTCCGGGATGTCTTCAAGTGCCGGCCAGTTGTACTGCACGTTCTGGCGGGTGGAGATGTGGGCATAGCCCTTGTCGTAATCGCGGGCGATCTTGGCCAGTGTGCGAACCTGGCGGGCGTTCAGCTGGCCGTAGGGCACGGCGACACGCAGCATCGGGGCGAAACGCTGGATATAGAGGCCGTTCTGCAGGCGCAGAGGGCGGAATTCTTCTTCGCTCAGCTCACCGGCCAGGTAGCGGCGGGTCTGATCACGGAACTGCTTGACGCGGTCCTCGATGATCCGCTGATCGTACTCGTCGTATACGTACATAAAAGTCCTGTCTCAGGCTGCATGCAGCTATTCGCGCGCACGGCCGCGCACTCCGGTTCGGAGCGGGGAAACGATATCAGGTTGCGTTTATGCGCTAAAGTGATGTTTTTGCATATGAAAAGAACCAAACGAACTAAGTGAGATTGACTGGCGTTTATCCGTCACTCAGCGCCGCAGGTTTATACTCGCGGGTTTGTTGGTAAGGATGTAACCGCATGCTCAAGGCATTGTGCTACAGCTTGTGCCTGAGCCTGCCGCTGGCAGCCAGCGTTCAGGCCGCTTCGGTGGTTTTCCTCAATCCGGGCCTACCCGCAGAGACGTTCTGGGTCAGTTACTCGCGCTTCATGCAAGCGGCGGCTGATGACCTGGGCATGGCGCTGCAGGTGCAATACAGCGCCCGTAATCCCGAGCGCGCCCTGAGCCAGGCCCGGGCGGTGCTCAAGGGCCCGCAGCGCCCGGAATACCTCGTGCTGGTCAACGAGCGGTACGTTGCGCCGCAGATCATTCGCCTGGCGCAAGGTAGCGGGGTCAAGCTGTTACTGGTCAACAACGGGCTGACCGCCAGCCAGGCGAGCAGCATTCAAGCCCAGCCCGCAAAGTACGGCGCTTTGTTAGGGGCCTTGACGGCCAATGACGAGCAGGCCGGTTACCAGATGCTGCACCAGATGGTCGCTTTGCTGCCGCCCAGTAACGAGCCGGTGGACCTGGTGGCTTTCGCCGGGCTCAAGACCACGCCCGCCTCGCAGTTGCGTGAAGAAGGCATGCGTCGCGCCTTGGCCGACTTCCCTCAGGTGCGCCTGCGGCAGGTGGTTTACGGTGGCTGGAACCGCCAGCGCGCCTTTGAACAGGCGCAGCAGTTGCAGCAGCGCTACCCGGATATCAAGCTGGTGTGGTCGGCCAACGACGAAATGGCCTTTGGCGCCATGCGCGCGTTCGAGGCTGCGGGGCGCAAGCCTGGGCAAGATGTAGTGTTCAGCGCCGTCAACAGCTCCCCCGAGGCCTTGAGAGCGCGTATCGAAGGGCGCCTGGGGGTGCTGATGGGTGGGCATTTCAGTCTCGGCGGCTGGGCCATGGTCATGCTGCATGACGATGCCTATGGTGTGGATATCGCACGGGATGGTCAGCGCGACCATGTGATGCCGGTTTTGCAGTCGATCGATCCAGACAAGGCAAAGCGTTGGCTCAAGCTGGCGGAACAGGACGACTATGGTGTCGACTTCCAGCGTTTCAGCGCCCAAGGACGCCCGCCGACTTACCGGTATCCCTTCCTGACGTCACCTGTCGACTACTGAAAAACCCTGCTTGAGAGAAGGGCATTGCTCGTCTTAACTGCTGGTTGTGAAGTGCATTCCCATAACCACTACAAGAGGCAATGCAATGGGAAATACAACCAAGGTCCGCAAAGCTGACAGCAGCGTCGATGCCTGGGCGATCCTCTGCCTGATCGTCCTGGTGGTGGTCACTGCCGTGTACTGGGTCAGCCACCAATAGCCTCAGCTCCAGGCCGTGATGCAACTTGAGCCGCCCGCGCAAGGGAATTACGCGGGCGGGTTGCGTTTCAGTGGGCGGTCAGGTGCAGCGCCAGTCGTACCAGGCCGATCAGGATCAGGATGAACACCAAGGTGAACAGTGCGCCCAGCGCGATGAAGTGGCTGGCCTTGCCATGGGTAAAGTCGCGCGCGCGGTTCTTGCCGCTCTGCACACCCAGCGCGGCGGCCAGGATGCTGTGCAGCATCTGCCAGAAGGTAGGGGGTTTACCTTGACTGGAATCGTCCATGCTGGCTCCTTGGATATTCAGAGGCAATCAGGGACAGTGTAGATGGCAAATGGGGCCGCAAAGCGGCCCCACGAACGTCAGCTGTCGTACCCCAGGTTCGGTGCCAGCCAGCGCTCGCTGACGCTGACATCCTGGCCCTTGCGTGCGCTGTAGCTGTCGATCTGGTCCTTGTCGACCTTGCCCACGGCAAAGTACTGCGCTTTCGGGTGAGCAAAGTACCAGCCGCTGACCGCCGCAGCCGGGAACATGGCGAAGTGCTCGGTGAGGAACACGCCGCTGGGGCCGGTTTCACCAATGGCTGTGCCGTCGAGCAGGCGGAACAGCGTTTCTTTTTCGGTATGGTCCGGGCAGGCCGGGTAGCCTGGGGCAGGGCGGATGCCGCTGTACTGTTCCTTGATCAGTGCCTCGTTGTCCAGGTGCTCGTCGCGCGCATAACCCCAGTGCTCTTTACGCACCTGCTCGTGCAGCCACTCGGCGCAGGCCTCGGCCAGGCGGTCGGCGAGGGCCTTGACCATGATCGAGCTGTAGTCGTCGCCCTTGTCCTGGTAAGCCTTGGCCACTTCCTCGGCACCAATGCCGGCGGTGGTGATGAAGCCACCCATGTAGTCGGTGACGCCGCTGTCTTTGGGCGCGACAAAGTCGGCCAGGGAGAAGTTCGGCTTGCCATCGGGCTTGATGGTCTGCTGGCGCAGGTGGTGCAAGGTGGCCAGGGGCTGACCGTTGTCGTCGTAGACCTGAATGTCGTCATCGGCAACCTGGTTGGCTGGCCAGAAGCCGAACACGGCGCGCGCACTGATCAGCTTCTCGTCGATCAGTTTGTCGAGCATCTCGCGGGCATCCTTGTACAGCGAGGTTGCCGCTTCACCCACCACTTCATCGGTGAGGATGCGTGGGAACTTGCCGGCCAGGTCCCAGGAAATGAAGAACGGCGTCCAGTCGATGTACTCGGCCAGGGTGCGCAGGTCGATGTTGTCCAGCACCTTGACGCCTGTGAAGGCAGGGACCGCCGGCTGATAAGCGGCCCAGTCGTATTTCGGCTTGGCCGCCACGGCCTGCGCGTAGCTCAGGCGCTCGGTGCGGGCACTGCGGTTGGCAGTGCGTTCACGCACTTCGATGTAGTCCAGGCGGGTTTTTTCAACAAAGTCGGGCTTGAGTTCCTTGGACAGCAACTGGGTGGCCACACCTACCGCGCGGGAGGCGTCGGTCACATAGATCACCGCATCGTTGCTGTACTTGGGCTCGATCTTGACTGCGGTATGGGCCTTGGACGTGGTGGCGCCGCCGATCATCAACGGCAGCTCGAAGCCCTGGCGCTGCATTTCCCGGGCAACATGAACCATCTCGTCCAGCGACGGGGTGATCAGGCCGGACAAACCGATGATGTCGCACTTCTCGTCGCGGGCGGTCTGCAGGATCTTCTCTGCCGGTACCATCACGCCGAGGTCGACGATGTCATAGCCGTTGCAGCCCAGGACCACGCCGACAATGTTCTTGCCGATGTCGTGCACGTCGCCCTTGACCGTCGCCATGAGAATCTTGCCCTTGGCTTCGGGCTTGTCGCCTTTTTCGGCCTCGATGAACGGGATCAGGTGGGCCACGGCCTGCTTCATCACCCGCGCCGACTTGACCACCTGCGGCAGGAACATCTTGCCGGCGCCGAACAGGTCGCCAACCACGTTCATGCCGCTCATCAGCGGCCCTTCGATGACTTCGATCGGGCGCGCACATTGCTGGCGGCACTCCTCGGTGTCTTCGACGATGTGTGCGGTGATGCCTTTGACCAGCGCATGTTCCAGGCGCTTGCCGACCGGCAGTGAGCGCCAGGCTTCGTTCTCTACTTCCTTGGTGGCGCCGCCGCCTTTGTAGTCGTCGGCGATGGCCAGCAATGCATCGGTACCTTCGGGGGTGCGGTTGAGCACCACGTCCTCGACCCGCTCGCGCAGCTCGGCCGGGATCTCGTCGTAGATTTCCAGCTGGCCGGCGTTGACGATACCCATCGTCAGCCCGTTGCGGATGGCGTGGAACAGGAACACCGAGTGGATCGCCTCGCGCACCGGGTTGTTGCCACGGAACGAGAACGACACGTTGGACACGCCGCCCGAGCTCAGCGCATGTGGCAGGTGGTCACGGATGTAGGCGCAGGCCTCGATGAAGTCCACGGCATAGTTGTTGTGTTCTTCGATGCCGGTAGCGACGGCGAAGATGTTCGGGTCGAAAATGATGTCTTCCGGCGGGAAGCCGACTTCATTGACCAGGATGTCGTAGCTGCGCTGGCAGATTTCCTTTTTGCGGGCGGCGGTGTCGGCCTGGCCGACCTCGTCGAAGGCCATCACTACCACGGCCGCGCCGTAGCGTTTGCACAGGCGGGCGTGGTGCTTGAATTGCTCGACGCCTTCTTTCATGGAGATCGAGTTGACGATGCCCTTGCCCTGGATGCATTTGAGGCCAGCCTCGATCACTTCCCATTTCGACGAGTCGATCATGATCGGCACGCGAGAGATGTCCGGCTCGCCTGCAATCATGTTGAGGAAACGGACCATGGCTGCCTGGGAGTCGAGCATCCCTTCGTCCATGTTGATGTCGATTACCTGAGCACCGGCCTCTACCTGCTGCAGGGCGACCTCCAGCGCTTCGGTGTAGTTTTCTTCGCGGATCAGCCGGGCGAACTTGGCGGAGCCGGTGATGTTGGTGCGCTCACCGACGTTGACGAACAGCGACTGGCGGTCGATGGTGAACGGTTCCAGGCCCGACAGCCGGCAGGCCTTGGCGATTTCCGGGATCTGGCGCGGTTTGTATTTGGCCACTGCCTCGGCGATGGCCTGGATGTGCCCGGGCGTGGTACCGCAGCAACCGCCGATGATGTTGAGGAAACCACTGGCCGCGAACTCTTCGACCACGGCAGCCATCTCGGCCGGGGTTTCGTCGTACTCGCCGAAGGCGTTCGGCAGGCCGGCATTGGGGTGGGCGGAAACGTGGGTGTCGGCCTTGGTCGACAGCTCTTCAAGGTAAGGGCGCAGGTCCTTCGCGCCCAGCGCGCAGTTCAGGCCGACGGAAATCGGCTTGGCATGGCGTACCGAGTTCCAGAACGCTTCGGTGGTCTGGCCGGACAAGGTACGGCCCGAGGCATCGGTGATGGTGCCGGAGATCATGATCGGCAGTTCGATGCCGTCATCTTCGAACACCTGCTGCACGGCGAAGATCGCCGCCTTGGCGTTGAGCGTGTCGAAGATGGTCTCGATGAGGATCAGGTCGGCGCCACCCTCGATCAGCCCGCGGGTCGCCTCGATGTAGTTTTCCACCAGTTCGTCGAAGGTGACGTTACGGTAGCCGGGGTCGTTGACGTCCGGGGAGATCGAGCAGGTGCGGCTGGTCGGGCCGAGCACGCCGGCAACGAAGCGCGGCTTGTCCGGCGTCTCCAGGGTCTTGGCGTCCGCCACCTGGCGGGCGATGCGCGCGCCCTGGACGTTCAGCTCGTAGACCAGCGACTCCATGCCGTAGTCGGCCTGGGAAATCTGCGTGGCGTTGAAGGTGTTGGTTTCGAGAATATCGGCGCCGGCGTCCAGGTACGCCTTCTCGATGGCAGCGATGACATCGGGGCGGCTGAGCAGCAGCAGGTCGTTGTTACCTTTTACATCGCTTGGCCAATCGGCGAAGCGCGTGCCACGATAGTCGTGTTCCTCGAGGCGGTAACTCTGGATCATAGTACCCATGCCGCCGTCGAGGATCAGAATGCGCTCATTGAGTGCGTGCTGGAGTGCTTGGAGACGAGCGCTGCGGTCGGACATAGGAACTACCTGGTCGGGCGAATATCAGAAGGTGCGGAATCATAACAAAGCTGCGCGGTTTTTAGGCGCATTGGCCATTCGCATGAATTTCGTTCATGTTGCGCCGTGAAGCACCCATGGTCGACCAGGCAAACGTGATGGCTTTTCTAGAACCCAGGACTTTCGGCACATGGTGCATCGTTTTCTTGTCGGCGCTTTCGCGCTGCTGCTCAGCAGCGTCGCGCTCGCACAAGCCCCCCAATCGAGCGCGGTAATTTCCTACACCCGGGACATTCAACCGATTTTCACCGAGAAGTGCGTGGCCTGCCATGCCTGCAACGACGCCGCCTGCCAGCTGAAGCTGGAGAGCCCCGAAGGCGCAGTGCGTGGTGCAACCAAGGTACCGGTGTACCAAGGTGAAAGGAGCAAGGCAGTCCCGACCACGCGGCTGTTCTACGATGCGCACAGCGAAGAGCAGTGGCGCAAGAAGGGCTTCTATTCCGTGCTAGACGGCCAGGGCAGCCAGGCCGCATTGATGGCACGCATGCTGGAGCTGGGGCACAAGGCGCCGCTTACCCCCAACGCCAAGCTGCCCGACGATATCGTCCTGGGGCTCGCGCGCAACAACATGTGCCCGTTGCCCCATGAGTTCGATGCCTATGCCGGCGCCCACCCCAAAGAGGGTATGCCGCTGGCGGTCACTGGCCTGACCGATAAGGAATACCAGACCCTGCAGGGTTGGCTGGCTGCAGGTGCGCCGGTCGAGTATGAGCCCATTCAACCCAGCGCGGCCGAGGCCAAACAGATTGCCGACTGGGAAGAACTGCTCAATCGACCGGGCTCTACCGAGGCCTTGGTCGGGCGCTGGCTGTACGAGCACCTGTTCCTGGCGCACATCCATTTCGTCGGCGGCGAGCAGGGCCACTTCTTCCAGTGGGTGCGCTCGCGCACGCCCAGCGGCCAGCCGGTCGACCTGATTGCCACGCGCCGCCCCAACGACCCGCCGGGTACCGACTTTTATTACCGGTTGATTCCGGTGCAGGGTGTGATCGTGCATAAAACCCACATCACCTACCCGATGGGGCCGCAAAAGCTCAAGCGCGTGAAGCAGCTGTTCTATGCCGGTGACTGGCACGCCAGCGCGCTGCCGGGGTATGGGCCGCGCCACCGGGCCAACCCGTTCGAGACCTTCGAGGCGATCCCGGCGGTGGCGCGCTACCAGTTCATGCTGGACAACGCCGAGTACTTCGTCCGCACCTTCATCCGTGGACCGGTGTGCCGTGGGCAGATCGCTACCGATGTGATCCGCGATAACTTCTGGGCGCTGTTCCAGGAACCGGCGCACGACCGCTACGTCACCGATGCGGCGTACCGTGGCCAGGCCACACCGTTGCTCGCCATGCCGGGCCAGATCGATGACGTGGGCAGTGTGCTCAACCTCTGGCATGCCTACCGTGACAAGCGCAACGAGTATGAAAAACTGCGTCGCGACGCCTACGCCGAAATGCCGGCGCCGGGCTGGTCGACCCTGTGGGCCGGCAACGACAATGCGCTGCTCAGCATCTTCCGCCACTTCGACAGCGCTTCGGTGACCAAGGGCCTGGTCGGCGATGTACCGCTGACGGTGTGGCTGTTCGACTACCCGCTATTCGAACGCACCTATTACCAGCTGGCGGTCAACTTCGATGTATTCGGCAATGTCTCGCACCAGTTGCAGACGCGGCTGTACTTCGACCTGATCCGCAATGGTGCCGAGGTCAACTTCCTGCGCCTGATGCCAGCGGACCAGCGTGGTGCAATTCTCAGCGACTGGTACCAGAACAGCGGCAAAGTGAAGATGTGGCTCGACTATGAAGACATCGACACTGACACGCCGAGCGGCATCAGGCTCGACCCACGCGACCCCAAGCGCGACTTCGGCCTCAAGCTGCTGCAGCGCACCGGCAGCCTGAACGCTGCGCCCGACCCGATCAACCGCTGCCAGGGTGCTTACTGCTCGCGGCCGCAGATGAATGAAGAATTCCGTAACGTCGAGCAGTCGCTCAGCCGTCTCGTATCACGCCCGGCCGCAGGCCTTAAGGTGATCAACCAGTTGCCTGAAGCCACCCTGCTGCGCATCGAAGGGCAAGGCGGCCAGCGTCAGGTCTACAGCCTGCTGCGCAACCGTGCACACAGCAATGTCGCGTTCCTGCTGGGCGAGGCCGCGCGCTACCAGCCGGGGCTCGATACCCTGACCTTGTACCCCGGGGTGCTCAGCAGTTACCCGAACTTCATCTTCAACATCCCGGCGGCGGATGTGCCGGAGTTCGTCGAAGACATGGAATACGCGCGCGACGATGCCGCCAGGTTTGAACGTATCGTCATGCGCTGGGGCGTGCGCCGCAGCCACCCGCAGTTCTGGCGTTACTTCCACGACCTGAGCACCTATATCAAGGAAACCCAGCCGTTGGAGTCCGGGGTGCTGGACATGAACCGCTACGAGAACCTCTGATCGGTTGCGCTGACCTTTCCGGCACACCTGCGGTCGGAAAGGTTGGGTGGTCCGGGGCTGCCAGGCAGCCCCACTGTGGCCTCAATGCACCAAGGCAATCGCAGGGTGATCCATGCTGTATTCGCTTCAGGCACTGCGGGCGTTCGCCGCCTGGGTGGTGGTCTGCCACCATTTCATGCAGATCTTTTTCGACTTCCATGCCACTGGCCCCATCGGCCAACTGCTCACTGACCGCGGCGCCGTGGGCGTCGACATCTTCTTCGTCATCAGCGGGCTGGTAATCTACCTTTCGACCCGAGACAAGCCCGTTGAGCCGCGTCGGTTCCTGCTCAACCGCGCGTTGCGCATCGTCCCTGCCTACTGGTTCTACACCCTGTTGATGGCGCTACTGCTGCTGGCCTTCAGCCAATGGATGCCACACCAGGCATTCACCTGGCATCACCTGCTGCTCTCGATGCTGTTCATTCCGGCAGAGAACCCCGGTGGCTACGGCCTGTACCCGACCTTGAACGTTGGCTGGACGCTGAACTTCGAGATGTTCTTCTACCTTTTGTTTGGCCTGGCATTCCTTGTCCGGCAGCGCCACCAGTTGCTGCTGGTGACCGCTGCACTGCTGCTGGTCAGCGAAGTGCTGGGCCGCCTTGGCGTGCTCAGCCGCTTCTACAACAACGGCATCATCTACGAATTTCTGCTCGGTATCGGCATCGGTGTGCTGTACCGCCGCGGCCTGGTGCGCGAGGGGTTGTGGTTGCCGCTGGCGGTGCTGGGCGTGGCGGGCTACGCGATCTACCACTTGGACGCGTCCCAACGGCTCTTGCATTGGGGCCTTCCCGGTGCACTGATAGTGCTGGCATTTGTAGCGCTTGAGCCGTACTTCCAGGGCAACCGGCTGCTCAAGGCATTGGGGGACTGCTCGTACTCGGTGTACCTGATCCACGTGCTGGTGCTGTATGCGGGCTGGTTCGCCAGCCAGCGCCTGCACTTGAACCCCTACCTGGTCTTTGCGCTGTGCGTGCCGTCCATTGGACTAATGTCGTGGTTCAGCTACCAGTGGCTGGAACGGGGCCTGTACCAGCGGATGCAGGCGTGGCTGGCGGCACCGCGGGAGCAAACGCCGGCGTTTGCTCTTTCCCGAGTCAAATGCTAGGACTTTGTTCGAAGGCCAGCTTGGCGTACACTTGGCCGCAAGTCTGTGAGGAACTTCCATGAGCGCTATAACCATTACCGACGCCGCCCATGATTACCTGGCCGATCTGCTTTCCAAGCAGAACACGCCTGGCATCGGCATCCGCGTTTTCATCACCCAGCCGGGCACCCAGTACGCCGAAACCTGCATTGCCTACTGCAAGCCGGGCGAAGAAAAACCTGACGACACCGCCGTGGGTCTGAAGAGCTTCACTGCTTACCTGGATGCCGTCAGCGTGCCGTTTCTGGAAGACGCGCTGGTCGACTACGCCACCGACCGCATGGGCGGCCAGCTGACCATCAAGGCGCCGAACGCCAAAGTACCGATGGTCAACGAAGACAGCCCGATCAACGAGCGTATCAACTACTACCTGCAGACCGAGATCAACCCGGGTCTGGCCAGCCACGGTGGCCAGGTCAGCCTGGTGGATGTGGTCGACGACGGCATTGCCGTGTTGCAGTTCGGTGGTGGTTGCCAAGGCTGCGGTCAGGCCGACGTGACCCTGAAGGACGGCATCGAGCGGACCCTGCTCGAACGTATTCCAGAGCTCAAGGGCGTGCGGGATGTGACTGACCACACCCAGAAAGAAAACGCGTACTACTGATCGGTAGTTCGGCGAACGGCTGGCCACAAGCGCCTAGCAACAAACTGTTACGGATTCAACCCCTGCGACAACAGGCCGCAGCCCATGTTTAAAGGGCTGCAGGCCACCACCGCCTTGGTCGGGTAGAAGCGCTTGGGGCGTCATGCCAGAATGCCCCGGTTTTTCGGCCGGCCCGTCCCGAGGGTCGGCACCTTCCCTTTAAAGGATGGTTCCATGAATGATCTGTTGACCCGGCGCGCAGTCGTCGCCGGGATGGGCGTTCTCGGGCTCGGCCTGCTGGCAGGCTGCAACCCGGCCCGAGGGCTCGAGTTCAAGTACGGCAAGAACATGAGCAACGAAATCCTGGGGCGCAAGTTCCGTCTCAAGGATACCAAGGGCAACGACGTCACCCTGTCGAGCTTCTACGGCAGCATGCCGATGATCTTCTTCGGGTTCACCCAGTGCCCGGCAGTCTGCCCGACCACCCTGGCGCGAGCGGCGCAAATCCGCAAGCAGCTCCGGGGCCGCGACCGCGATCTGTTCCAGGTGGTGTTCATCACCCTGGACCCTGAGCGCGACACCCCCGAAGTGCTCGACGCCTACGTCAAGGCCTTCGACCCCTCGTTCATGGCCCTGACTGGCACCCCGGAGGAAATCGCCGAGGTGGCCAAGGAGTTCAAGGTGTTCTACGAGAAGGTCCCGGCCGGTGATACCTACACCATCTCACATTCGTCCACCAGCTACGTCTACGACACGCGTGGCACCCTGCGCCTGAGCCTGGGCCATTCCCTGAACGCCAAGGAATGCGCCGAGGACCTGGTCACCCTGATGGAGATCTGCTAATGGCTGTTTCACTGCACCCGTTCAAGCGCGGCCTGGCCGCTATTGCCCTGCTGGGCCTGGCGCTGCCGGCTTTGGCCCAGACCACCGTCAGTGATGCCTGGGTACGTGCCAGCGTACCGCACCAGCAGTCCACCGGTGCGTTCATGACCCTGACTGCCAGCAGCGACAGCAAGCTGATAGGGGTGGCATCGCCTGTGGCCAAGACTGTGCAAGTGCATGAGATGACCATGAACGGTGATGTGATGGGCATGAAACAGGTCGAGGCCGTGCAGCTGCCAGCCGGCAAGCCGGTAAGCCTGGACCCCAATGGCTATCACGTGATGTTGATGGGCTTGACCCAGCAGGTGAAGGAGGGTGACAAAGTCCCGCTGACCCTGACCGTGGAAGATGCCAAGGGTGGCAAGGAAACCTTGGAAGTGCAGGCAGAGGTACGGGCGCTCAACGCCGAGATGGGCGGTGGGCACGACCACATGCACATGAAGCACTGATTGACCCGGGGCCGCTAAGCGGCCCCACTTCATTCAGCTGCGAAAACGCGGCAGCGGCCTTTCCAGGGTCAGCGAGGTCAAGGTCTTGCGGACCTGGGCTTCGTCGGCCTCCAGGGCCTTGAGGCTTGCGCGGATCTTGCCAGCGGCGGGCACGTCACCCTGCCGGTCGATCCAGTCGGCGATCTCTTTGCAGGCACTGCTCAGGCAGGCCTGGCGCTGGTTCATCAACGATATGAGGGTGGTGAGCTCTCTTTCGGACATGGCAGGATCCTCCAATTCAGCCATGTCAGTGTAGCAGCAGTTACCTTTGCAGGCAGGCGGTGCGATAGGCCCCTGGCGTCACGCCATAGGCCTGTTTGAATTGCCGGCTTAAGTGGCTCTGGTCAGCGAAGCCCAGGTTGAAAGCCACGTGGGTCGCAGCCACGCCGCTCTTGAGCATTTCCCGGGCACGGGCCAGGCGCCGTTGCTTCAGCCAGGCATGCGGTGGCAGGCCGGTGGCCTGGCGGAACACCCGGGCGAAATGGAACGGCGATAGATTAACCGCGCCCGCCAGTGCTTCGAGCGATGGCGGTTCTGCCAGTTGGCTCTCCAGCAGCTCGCGGGCGCGGGCTACGGCCAGTGGTTCGTGGCCAGGGGGAGCGGGTTCAGCGCATTGCCCGTGTCGTTGTACCAGGGCCAGAACCGCCTGGCGCCAGGCGGTCTGTTGCTGCAGGGCACTGGCGCTGGCTTCGGACAGCTGATGCAGCTTGCTGAAGGCCATGGCCAGGGCCGGGTCCTGGATCACGCTGTCCTTGAAGCAGGGCATGCCGTGGCGGCCCAGTTCCAGCTCGTCGAGCACGCCGGTCACCCGTTCATGCTCCGGATAAAACCCGCGGTAGCGCCAGCCAGCCTCATGGGCTGTGGCGCCGGTATGCAGTTCGTCAGGGTTGATCAGCACCATGCTGCCCACGGGCGCCAGGTGCTCGCTGCCGCGGTGCCAGAAGCGCTGGGCACCCGACTCGATCACGGTGAACACGTAACCCTCGTGAACATGTGGGGCGAAGCGTTGCTGAATGTAGCGCGCATGCAGCATCTCGACATCGCCCAGCGCGGGCGCCTGCCAAAGGTGGGTTTGTTCGCGCAGGGGCGTGCTCATGTCAGCCAGCTGCGCAGCAGGAAGAAGATAAACATGCTCACCAGCATGCTCAGCAATACACTGCGGGTCAACAACACCAGAACGATGGCCACTACAGCCCCCAGCAGGTAGGGGTTGAGCGGGCTCAGGTCCAGCTGGTGGCCGGGCAGGAAGACGATAGGCCCGCAAATGGCGGTGAGCATGCCCGGCACGGCAAAACCCAGAAACTGCCGGGCATTGGAGCTCAGGCGCAGCGGTAGGCGCGGTTCCAGGAAAGCGTAGCGATTGAGGAACACTACGGCGCCCATGGCAAAGATCAGTAGCCAGGTCATGCGCGGCCTCCGGAAAATTTCTGGCAGACAAATCCGGCAGCCATGCCCAGCAGGCCAGCGGCTACCAACGCGGTTTCCCAGTGCCAGTAGCTGAAAAGCACTGAACAGAACAGCGACACCGCCACGCACACTACCGTGGCGAGGTTGCGCACCAGTGGGGCGATCAGGGCGACAAAGGTGGCGACAATGGAAAAATCCAGACCCAGCTGGTCCAGATGCGGGATGTTCTGGCCCAGCACGATCCCGGCCAGGGTGAACAGGTTCCAGGCCACGTAGAAGGTCAGGCCGACACCTAGCGCGTACCAGCGGTTGAATTGCTGTTGGTCATAGTGGCTGGTCAACGCGAAGAACTCATCGGTCAACAGGAAACCCAGGCCCAGGCGCCAGCGCAGCGGCTGGTTCGACAGCACCGGGCGCATCGACAAGCCGTAAAGCAGATGCTGCGAGGTGAGCAGCAGTGTGGTCAGCAAAATCGACAGCAGGTTGGCGCCGCCCTTGAGCATGCCGATGGCTACCAGTTGCGCGGCGCCAGCGAACACGATCGCCGACAAGCCCTGACCCTCCCAGGCACTGAGGTTGGCCTCGATGGCCATCGAGCCAGCAAGCAGGCCCCAAGGGGCAACGGCCAGCGATAACGGAACAATGGCGATGGCGCCGTGCAGAAAAGCTTGGCGGGCAATAGGCGGACTGCTTTGCATGATGGCTGCAACACTGTTGTTCGGCAGCGCAGCATGCCAGAGGGCGGGGCAGGTGGCTTGAACGATCTTGCTGGTTTGCCACTGCCAGAACAACGTTCAACGCTGGCTGGTCAACCGCCGTTGTGCTGCTGCGCAACCATTGATTTCCACCGCCTTTTGCAGCAAGTCCCGGCGGTGCTGCGGATCGAGGTCGCCCAGCAACCGATACACCTCGGCCTGATAGTCGCGTTGACGCCCCCACTGCATTTCCAGCCCTTGTGGCTGGCTGCGGCTGCAAGCCAGCCGAGTGGCCGGTTGCGGGTAGTAGGGCGCATACAGCGTGGCCATGCCCGGGATCGCTTCGAGCGCTTGGCGGTAACGGGGGCTGGCGTTATACGGTGGGCACCAGGTGGCGATCGCCGTCGCGGGTGGGGCAAAGCCCTGTTGTAGGCTGGCCTCGAGCAAGGGGCATGCAGCATCAGGGATTTGCGCCGCTGGCAGGTAGGTCGTGTAGTACAGCGCCAGGCGGTATTGGGCCACGGGATGGCCGAGTTCCACTGACTTTTCAAGCAGGGCTACCGCAGTTGGAAGCGTACGGGCCATGGCCTGGCCCTGGCGTTTGAGTTCCGGATCGCCGCCAATGGCAGTGCGCAGCGTGTTGGCGTTATCGTCCTGGTTATCGGCCTGCTCCAGCAATGGCAGGGCTTGGCGATAAAGCAGGTCGGCATGCGGGTCGATACGCACGTCGAGCGCTTGTGCGGCAAACGGCATCAGCGAGATGAGTAGTGCGGGCACGCGGGCGAAACCACTCACAGGCAGGCCTCACTGGCACCACAGCCCGGATAAGTGGAAAGGTACTGGTAGACGGCTCGGGTGTTCATGACAAGTACACGTTCGCCTCTGGCGTATCGGAACGACGGCCTATTCTAGCCAACCGGAAGCCCCGACCGAAAGGGCAACGCACATTTGTCAGACGAGCTTGATCGGTGTGACCTTGCGTTGAGCATGTTTTTCCTGGGCCAGGCCCAGTTTGGCGGTGATCACCTTGGCCAGCGCATTGTTGCCCAAATCGTTCAGGTGCAAGCGATCAATGAACAGCTCGGCCCCGAATACAGGGGAGCTGCTGAGCATGCTGTTCATGTCGTAACACGGCACCGGATCTGCCTGGCTCTTGATGCGCCTGAAGAAGGCCATGTGCAGTTGACTGTCGAAGGCGCCTTCAAGCAGTCGGTCGAAGTTGGTCGGTTGCTGTTCCAATGCCGACAGCATGGCTCGCTCTCCGGCAGGCAGCGTTTCACGGCACCATGGCAGCAGCGGTTGAAGAATGAAGGTAAGGGTGGCGTGGCTGTCGGCAAGCATGCGTTCCCACTGGCGCAAGGTGCGGCCAATGCTGTCGGCAGCATGCGCCAGGCGCTTCTGCGGGGCGGACAAGGGCCAGGCGGGCACCGGCGTGGGCCGGCGCGGGGCAAGGGCCTGGCCGAGGCGTTGCCACAGCGAGTCCTGGCGTGCCGGGCCGGTAGGCAGCATGCCTTCGTTGAAACTGTTGAGGTATTGCTGATAGGCCTTGGCGTGCAGTGCAGCGTGTGGGCCGCCCAGCACCTCACCCAGGCCCTCGTGGGCCAAGGTATTGATCCCGCTGAGCACCACCACGTGGCCGACTTCGCCAAAACGGTGCTGATGGGTGAGAAACAGCAGCAGTTCCTGACTCGCATTGAGCCCACAGCCAGCCAGGCTCAACCACACTTCCCCGGTGAGCATCGACAGGTGTGACGCCACCGTATTCTCATCGGAACTGGCACCGATGCCCAATGCGGTCGAACCGCCGACGAGCAAGTTGACACGGCCGGTGCCGCCATACTCGGCGGCCGAGAATCGCTTGCCGGCGCAATGGCTGTAGCGCAAACCGAGCGCATCGGTGTTGATGGTGCCGGAACGGTAGCCGCTTTCGTGCACGTGCAGGGTGTGCGGGGCACGGCGGCTGCCCAGTTGCAGGAAGCGCTGGTAGTCGAGCGACAGCGGCGCAGGGAGGCCCGGGCCGAATGTTGCGGTATTGGGCGGGCTCATGGGCGCTCCTTGTTGTCCGGCGTGGCGTCTCGCACCGAGGCGTCAGCCCGCCAGCTCTTTGATGTTGTAGGCCAGGCCGCCGACGGCGATCAGCAACAGGGCAACCCCCGAGGCCAGCGAAATCATCCGGTTGCTACGCTGCGAGGCGATCTTGCCGATGGCAAAGATGTAAAGGCTGAGCACGGCGAAGTCGATGGCTACCCACAACAGGGACAGCACCATCATGCTTTTGCCGAACGATTCGGTGATCTGGATGAACTGTGGGAAGAAGGCGATGAAGAAGATGATGTCCTTGGGGTTGGAAATACCGACCATGAAGCCTTGCCACAATCCGCCACGCCCCGCTTTGGGCGTTTGCGTCAGCGTCTCGCAGGCAGGCGCCTGCAGGCATTCGCGCAAGGTACCTACGGCGATGTAGCCGATGAACAGGCAGCCGAGCAGGCTCATGCCGCTGAGCCAGGCCTTGTCGATGGCTGCACTGGTGAGGATGACCCAGGCCGCGGCGCCGATCAGCACCAGGGAAGCCCAGTTGGTGCCCACGGCGGTGAACATGGCCTTGCGTGAGCCAGAGGCCGCGGCGGTGTTGACGATCAATGCCACCACCGGGCCTGGTGTGGCGATCAGCAGCAGTACGGTCAGGGCGTAGGTAGCGGTCAGGGCGGTATTCACGGTCAGTTCTCGATCTGGGTGTCGGTTGTTGCGTGGACGTGGGCATGAAAGGGGCAGCGCGACGGGTTGAGCGAGCCTGCTTCCTGCAGTTGGTATTGCTTCCATTCGAAGTTGTCAGCCTGGCCGAAGAAGCCCAGGCTGTCGGGCATCACGCCGTCGTTGTAGTGCTGCACGCGTTCACGGATGCGGGCTCGGATGCGCTTGCCGCTTTCGGTGCCGGCATTGGCCACTTCGTCGAAGTTTTCCCGCGGGTTTATGACGAAGGTGATGTGATTGCCCAGGTTGCGACTTTTCATTTGATGGTGGCCGGGAAAGTTCATGTTGATGAACAGCGCCATGCCGGCGTAGCAGAACGACCAGCCACTGTCGTGCGGGTCGGCCGGGATCGCTTGCGGCCACGGGTGCGGGTCACGGGCATGGACGCCGCGCAGCACCTTCCAGGCCAGCGCCTGCTGTTCGGCCAGGCTGCTGTCGGCGGCCGTTTCGAGGAACACCACCAGCGGGCTGCCAATGCGTTGCTTGACCGGCACCGGTGCTATGGTGCGCACGTATTCGGCCAGGCCTTGTGCGATGTCATCGGCGAGCTGTTCGGCGCGGGCGAAAAGGATGTGGCAGGATTCACCGGCCACCGCCTTGCGCCCGAACAGGCACGGAAAGTCAGGGTTTGCGAGGATGTTGCGAAAATGCTGTATGGTTTTGTGCGTCCAGTGATGCGTGTTCCGGACATGTTCAGCGGCCAGCTCTAGCGCATCCAGGCGATAGCAGTTTCCATAACCCGTAAACATGATTTCCCCAGGCGTGAATTAGCAGAAAGTTCAAGACACATGCAGGCAGGTTATTGGCTTATCTTGGTTGTTTACCTGCATTTTCTGAGGCGTACCTTACGTTGTAAAACGCGTGGTACTATGACCTACTATTAGTCTCACTCATGCTTCGGGGGAATCATGTCGGAACGGATCCAGGCGTTGCACGCTCTGCGTGCCTTCGAAGTCGCCTCACGTTACGGGTCGTTCACCCGCGCGGCCGAAGAGCTGGCACTGACCCAAGGCGCCGTCAGCCACCACATCAAGACCCTCGAGGGCCTGTTCGGCTGCGACCTGTTCGAGCGACGTGGGCCCAAGTTGAGCCTCACCGAACATGGGCGCCTGCTGGCCCAGGAGCTCAAGGTCGGCTTCAAGATCATCGAAAACGCCTGTGCACTGTTGCGCCAGGACCGCTACGGCCTGCGCTTGAAGGCGCCCTCGACGCTGACAGTTCGCTGGTTGTTGCGGGCGCTGGATGCCTTCAAGAAAGTCGATGACAGCTGCAGCGTGCAATTGTCGAGCGTCTGGATGGACATCGACACGGTGGACTTTTACTCCGAGCCCTACGATTGCGCCTTCCTCTTGTCCAACGGCCGGTTTGCCGCCGACATCGAGAGTTTCAAGCTGTTCGACGAATGGCTGATTCCGGTGTGCCACCCGGACTACATGGCGCATGAGCAGCCGGCACTGGGTGACCTGCGCCAGTGTGAACTGCTGCATCCTTCGTCGGATCGGCGCGACTGGCGGCGCTGGCTGGCGCGCATGGATGCCCTGGACATCAGCATCGATCAGGGCCAGGTGTTCGACACCCTCGACCAGGGCATTTCTGCGGCCCAGCAGGGCTTGGGGATTTCCGTGGTCGACCTGGTGCTGGCCAGTGCCGACCTGACCGCAGGGCGCCTGGTCACCCCGTTCAAGCATGCAGTGGCGACCGGAGACGGGTATTACATGACCTGGCTCAAGTCCAGCCCCAAGGCGCGGCAGATGCACAAGCTGCGCGATTTTCTGCTGGGGCAGGTGCCGCCATTGGCCTACAAGGACATCAACTACCTGTATGGCTGATTGCCCGCACAGGCCCCCCGCGCAAGGGTAGAATCGTCGCATCCGACCTATCCGTCGCACCGAGGACAACGCAGTGGAGTTGCAGCAGGGCTTTGTCCTGACCCGGCATTGGCATGACACGCCCCAAGGCACCTGCGTGGAGTTCTGGCTGGCCACCGACCAGGGGCCGCGGCTGTTGCGCCTGGCCCCGCAGGAGTCGGTGGCGTTCATCCTGCAGGCGCAGGTCGAGCATGCGCGGCTGTTGCTGGCGGGCGAGGCCGGTGTCGAAATCAGGCCCCTGCGCCTGCAGGATTTCCAACATCGTCCGGTGCTGGGCGTGTATTGCCGTCAGCACCGGCAACTCATGCAACTGGAACAGCGCTTGCGCGGTGCCGGCGTCGAGGTGTTCGAAGCTGATATCCGCCCCCCCGAACGCTACCTGATGGAGCGCTTCATCACCGCCGCCGTGCAGTTTACCGGCCAGCCTGATGCCCAGGGTGTCATCTGCGAGGCTCAGCTCAAACCCTTGGCGCACTACCGCCCGCCGCTGCGCCTGGTATCGCTGGACATCGAGACCAGCGAGCGCGGCGAGTTGTACAGCATTGCGCTGGAAGGCTGCGGCCAGCGGCAGGTGTTCATGCTAGGGCCCGCCAATGGCCAGCCCGACGCCGTGGATTTCGACCTGCACTACTGCAACGACCGGGCGGCACTGCTCGACTGCCTGAACCAGTGGATGGCCAGGCATGATCCGGATGCGATCATCGGCTGGAACCTGGTGCAATTTGACCTGCGCCTGTTGCATGAGCACGCCAAGCTGCTTCAGGTGCCGTTGAACCTGGGGCGTAACGGTGCGCCCATGACTGTGCGCGCCCACGCCAACCGTAGCCATGTGTTCGCCGATGCGCCCGGCCGCTTGTTGATCGACGGCATCGAAGCGCTGCGCTCGGCCACTTGGAGCTTCCCTTCGTTCAGCCTGGAAAACGTCGCTCAGGCATTGCTGGGGGAAGGCAAGGCGATCGACACGCCTTACCAGCGCATGGACGAGATCAACCGCATGTTCGCCGAGGACAAGCCGTCGTTGGCGCGTTACAACCTCAAGGACTGCGAGCTGGTGACGCGTATTTTTGCGCATACCCGGCTGCTGGAGTTTCTGCTGGAGCGCTCATCGGTGACCGGGCTGGCGGTAGACCGCAGCGGTGGCTCGGTGGCAGCGTTCTGTCACCTGTATATCCCGCAGATGCATCGGCTGGGCTTCGTCGCGCCCAATCTGGGCAGTCGCCCGGATGAAGCCAGCCCGGGTGGTTTTGTCATGGACTCGCGCCCGGGGCTCTATGACTCGGTGCTGGTGCTCGACTACAAAAGCCTGTACCCCTCGATCATCCGTACTTTCCTGATCGACCCGGTAGGCCTGGTTGAAGGCCTGCGCCAGCCGGATGACACGCACTCCGTCGAAGGCTTTCGCGGCGGGCGTTTCTCGCGCAGCCGGCATTGCCTGCCCGCGATCGTCGAACGGGTCTGGCAGGGCAGGGAGGAGGCCAAGCGTGAAGGCAACGCGCCGCTATCGCAGGCACTCAAGATCATCATG
Source organism: Pseudomonas sp. M2 (assembly GCF_015751845.1). NCBI lineage: Bacteria > Pseudomonadati > Pseudomonadota > Gammaproteobacteria > Pseudomonadales > Pseudomonadaceae > Pseudomonas > Pseudomonas sp. M2. Next base: position 387,134 of record NZ_JADOUD010000001.1, on the reverse strand, counting down.
AATGCGTTTTACGGGGTGCTCGGCTCAAGCGGTTGCCGCTTCTTCGACCCACGCCTGGCGTCTTCGATCACGATGCGCGGGCACCAGATCATGCGCCAGACCCGCGCGCTGATCGAGGCACGAGGTTACGACGTTATCTACGGCGACACCGATTCCACCTTCGTCTGGCTCAAGGGTGCACAGGGTGAAGAGGCGGCGGCGCGCACCGGCCGCGCGCTGGTGGCCGAGGTCAACCTGTGGTGGCAGCAGCACCTGCGTGAAACCTTGGGCCTGGAAAGCGCGCTGGAGTTGCAGTTCGAGACCCATTATCGGCGGTTTCTGATGCCGACCATCCGCGGCGCCGACGAGGGCAGCAAGAAGCGGTACGCCGGCCTGGTTCAGCGCGCCGACGGCGGCGAGGACATGGTGTACAAAGGCCTGGAGTCGGTGCGCACGGATTGGTCGCCCTTGGCCAGGCAGTTCCAGCAGGCGTTATATGGGCGAATCTTCCGGGGCGAGCCGTACCGTGACTATGTACGCGGGTTCGTCCAACAGACCCTGGCCGGTGAGCTGGATGAGCTGCTGATCTACCGCAAACGCCTGCGCCGCCCGTTGGCCGACTACCTGCGCAATGTCCCGCCACATGTACGCGCAGCACGCCTGGCCGATGAGTACAACAGCCGCCTGGGGCGTGCCCGGCAATATCAGAATGGCGGCTGGATCAGTTACGTGATCACCACAGCCGGCCCTGAACCCATGGAAAACCTGCAGTCGCCGATCGACTACGACCACTACCTCAGCCGCCAGTTACAGCCTGTGGCCGATGCCATCCTGCCCTTTGTCGGTGATGACTTTGCGGCGTTGACCGACCGTCAGCTGTTGCTGTTCTGAGTGCCGGCTCAAGCGCCCCTTCAGGCGAGCGGGAGGGAGCGCAGGTTGCCGTTAGTGGCTTTGGGCTATGCTGAGTTTGGGTATCGGCCGTTTCCGAAAAGGCTGCCATCCTGGTATCGGTCACCATTGGAAACTGCCAGTTACTTTTCCCTGGCCCTCTGATGTTCGAAGTGGTTTAGGCTCCGGGTCGGATTTTTCTCCGTGATCTGTAGTCACTGTTTTATCGAGACAATAAGGAGATGCGTATGCTCGTCCGGTCACTGACCCTCGCCACCCTGCTCGCCGTCACTGGCCCTCTGTTCGCCGCCGACAGCGACGCTCCGCTGGCCAAGGAACTGGGCAAGGCACGACCATTGGTGATCATTGCCCCCAGTTCCGCCGACCCGACCTTGCGGGGGTTGAACGATGCCTTGAAAGACCCTGCCACCCAGGCTGCGTTCAAGGAGCGTGGCCTGGTGATCTACAGCGTCGCCAACATGATGGGCAAGCGGGAGGACAAGAACCTCGAGCAGCAGACCACCATGGCGCTGATACGTGAGCTCAAGCTTGGCGCCAGCAAGGGCACCAAGGTCATCCTGGTCGGCAAAGACGGTGAGCGGCACATGCTCAAGGATGACGAAACAGGTGAAAAGATCGACCCGCAGGCCATCATCAAAGCCGTCGATGAGCTACCGGCCAGCGAAAAGGCCGTGACGGCACCGGAGCCTGTCGCTGCGGCAGCAGAGCCCAAGGCCAAGGACAGCAAGCCCGCCAAACCGGCCAAGCCGGCAGCGCCGCCCAAGCCACTGGAAGACTGACGTCAGCTACGCGTATCACCCCTGGTAGGACAGCAAAGGGCTCGTGGGCTGTACGCTCCGGGCCCTTTGCATTTCATGCTGTTCGGGCCTGGACCGTGATGTGCCGTTTGATCCAGTGATCAATGCTTAGCTTCCCGGCACCTTTGAGCAGCAATGGCAGCAGTGCAACCAGGTAGATCAGGGGCAGCTTGTAGTTGCCGAACCCTAGATCGGTGATGGCGTAACCCTTCGCCAATTCTGCCAGGTCCGACCAGTGCGCAGGCCAGTGCACCGCTGCGATCGCTACGACGGTTACCACCGCCAGCCCCGCCGCCGCCAGCCGTGTGCCAAGGCCCAGTAGCAGTAGCAGCGGCAGGACCAGTTCAGCCCACATCGACAGTTGCCAGTTCAACTCCGCTGGCAGCAGGCTGAAGGGCAGTGGGAAGCTCCCCTGTATATCGCCGAACCAGTTGCTGCCGTTGAATTTCTCCAGGCCGGATTCGAAGAACTCCCAGGCCAGAAACATCCGCAATGGCAAATCAGCGCCCCAATCTGCGAGACGGTCGAGGGGAGTCAGGGTGCGAGTCAGCGTGGTCATGGTCTGTTCTCTTCTTCAGGAAAGGGCCGTGGCGTTACGACGCTTGTACAGCGCCAGCTTGGCGGTGAGCTTGAGGGCGATGGCGGTGAACATCAGGGCAAAGGCCAGCGGATACCAGCCACCCATGGGAATGCGGTTGTAGAACGACAGGCAGAACACGCCGGCCAACACCCACATGCCGGTGCTGTGCAAGGCTTTCCAGGCACGGCCGCCGAGCAGGCGCATGCTCGGCTTGAAGGAGGTAAGGGCCAGCAACAGCAGGAACAGGTAGCCGATGCTGCCTGGCAGGCTGGAGGTAGCGGTGCGGCCGGCCCAGAACAACTCGGGAAAGTGCTGGGCGTAGCGGTAGATCAGCAGGCCGTGCACGGTGTGCGAAAAGGCAAAAGCCAGCCCCAGGAAGCGCCGCTCGCGCAAAACGCGACGGCTGCTTGGGCAGGGCAGCAAGGCCACCAGCGTCGAGGCCAGGAACGTCATCAGGAACAGGGCGAAGGAACTGCGTGCGGTAGCGCGGATAGCGCTGCGCAGGCCATCGGAACCGAGCGGGTGGCTGGCCAGGACCACGGCGGTCATGAGCAGAGTAAGGCCGGCCAGGACGGTGAACAGTTTCCAGCCGGAGGGAAGGGCGATGGCTCTCATCGAAGAGGCTCCCGGTGTGTCAAAGTGTGACCGGGAGTGTGGCGGTACGGCGTATCTGCAGTGTGTCGGCGCAGGCTGTATTGTGTATCGGAATGTAGTGACAGGTGGTGTAGGCCAATTTCACCCGTGCAGGCGCGGCGCGCAGCACCGCGTCAAGGACGGCAGCGTTTCACTTCAGCTCGATTTGTGCGCACAGGCCTCCGCCCTGGCGATTGCTGAGGACCAATTGCCCGCCCATGGCCTGCATCAGTTGGTGGGCGATTGCCAGGCCCAGGCCGGTGCCCCCGGTACTGCGGTTGCGCGAGCTTTCCACCCGATAGAAGGGTTTGAGCACTTCGCCGAGCTCTTGCTGGGGGATGCCAGGGCCTTCGTCCAGCACGCGGATCACGATACGTCCCTGCTCACGGCTGACCTCCAGTTGCGCCTTGCCGGCGAACTTCAGGGCATTGTCCAGCAGGTTGACCAACACCCTGCGCAGCGCATGCGGGCGCGTTTCCAGCAAACTGCCGGTACTGCCGTGGCGCTCGACCTGCGCGCCGCTGTCCTGGTAATCGAACACCACGCTGTCGAGGAACGCGTCGAGGTTGATGCGGCAGGGCGGCTCGGTGTTGATATCCATGCTGCGGGCATAGGCTACGCCTTCGCGGACCAAGTGCTCCATGGCATCCAGGTCATGCCACAACTTGTCCTTCTCGACTCCCTCGTCCATTACCTCGACCCGGAGTTTCATACGCGTGATCGGGGTTTGCAGGTCATGGGAAATCGCTGCCAGCAACTGCATGCGTTCCTTGAGGTAGGCAGCGATGCGCGCCTGCAAGGCGTTGAAGGCGACGGCGGCGAATTTCACTTCGCGCGGGCCGCTTTCGTCCAGCAACATGCCGGGCTTGTCCGGGTCGAGGTCGTCAAGCGCCTTGACCAGGCGTGTCAGCGGGCCGATGGCCAGGCGCACGGCCAGCCAGGTACAGAACAGCAGCACGGCAAGCTGAATGAGCAGCACCAGCGGCAGCCAAGTGGCGATCGGCACGGGGGCCGGGGTGACATCGATGGTCAGCGGGGCGCCGTCAGCCAGACGCAGGTGGGCCTGGAAGTGTGCGTTCGGGCCAGGTATCTCCTGGAAGGTCAGGCGATACTGGCTACCGATGGCCTTGACGATCGAGTCGGCGGCCATGGGCGGGTCGTCGCTTGGCATCGCCGCACCCGTTACGCCAGCGTCAAGCCGATAGCGGTAGGTGCGCCGCTCCAGGCGGGGCAGCCAGGCCGGGCGTTCAGCGGCGGGCAGGCGGTCGAGGATGGCCACCGAAGTGGCGACGTCCTGTTCCAGATTGCTGAGCATCATCGAGCGGCTGCTGATATAGCGCTCATAGGCCTGCAGGCTGAACGACAGCCCGTAGGCCAGCACCAGCCCGGTGATGAAGATCAGTGCCAGGCGCGAGGCGAGGGTGCGCGGCCACTTCATGATGGCGACTCGAGCAGTTGCACTGGCAGCGAGAACACATAACCTTCGCTGCGCACCGTCTTGATGCAGCTGGGCTCGCGCGCGTCGTCGCCCAAGCGCTGGCGCAGGCGGCTGACCAGCAGGTCAATGGAACGATCGAAGATATCGGCCTCGCGGCCCTGGGTCAGGTTGAGCAACTGTTCGCGGCTGAGCACCCGTTGTGGGTGGTCGAGGAACACGCGCAACAGGCGGTATTCGGCGCCACTGAGGGCCACCAGCGTGCCTTCGCTGTCGAGCAGGTGGCGCGCGGTGGTATCCAGACGCCACTGGCCGAAACGGATCAGGCGGCCGCTTTCGCTGATGGTCAGGTTGGGCGGCAGCATGCGTGTGCGGCGCAGCACGGCATTGATGCGAGCCAGCAGTTCACGGGCTGAGAATGGCTTGGTCAGGTAGTCATCGGCGCCCATCTCCAGGCCGATGATGCGGTCGGTCTCGTCGTTGCGCGCGGTCAGCATCAGCACAGGCGTATTGCGGTGCTTGCCGGCGCGCAGTTCGCGGCACAGCAGCAGGCCGTCATCGCCCGGCATCATGATGTCGAGGACGATCAGGTCGACGCTGTTGGCTTCGAGGAAGGCGCGCATCTGCCGGCCGTCGGCGACGATACTGGTGCGCAGGCCGTTCTTCTTCAGGTAATTGCCGACCAGTTCGCGGATTTCGCGGTCGTCGTCGACGATCAGGATGTGATCGACATGTTCCATCGGTGGGGTCCTGTGCAAGGGGAATGGGCGCAGTGTACCGAGCAGGTATGAGCTTGCCTGCAGAGGTTTGTATTGCAGTGTATCTGGTGGCGCATCAGATACAGCAGGAGGCAGGGCGCAGGGTCAGGCGACACATGCCCGATACCTGGCGAGCGTGAAATGGCTCTCACCGGGGAACACAACTCCCCACCCTCAGAAGATCCACAGGAGAGATGCCATGAACATGAAAACCCTCGCCAGCGCCAGCCTGTTCGCCGTGCTCAGCCTCGGCACCCTGGCTGCCCAGGCATCCACGCAGCCGATGGAGGATGCCAGCGTCATGCAATACCGCTACGGCGACCGGCTGGATATACAGAAAGTGCTGTCGGTGAAGGATGATCAAAGCGATGCCTGTGGCCTGGTCCACACCCGTATGGATTACATCAACTCCCAAGGCCAGCGCCAGAGTGTGCAGTACCGCACCTATGCCACGAGCGGTTGCCATGACAACTGAGCGCCGCTCGTTGTTGAAAGTGGGCGGCGTCGCCTTGGCGCTCTTGGGCCTGGGCCTTGCCGGCCACCTGGCAGCCCGCGACAGTTACGGCGCGATGCCATCGCTGTCCGGGGCCAGTGAGTGGATCAACTCGCCAGCGCTGGATACCAAGGGGCTAAAGGGCAAGGTAGTGCTGGTGGACTTCTGGACGTGGGACTGCATCAACTGCCAGCGCAGCCTGCCGCACGTCAACGACTGGGCCCGGCGGTACGCCGATCAGGGGCTGGTGGTGGTGGGCGTGCACACGCCGGAGTACGACTACGAGCATGATGTCAGCCAGTTGAAACGCAAGGTGGCCAGCCTGGGGATCGCTTACCCGGTGGCGGCGGACAACGATTATCGGGTGTGGAATGCCTGGGGTAATCAGTTCTGGCCTGCGCATTACTTTGTCGATCGCCAGGGCCAAGTGCGGCATGTGCACTTTGGTGAAGGTGACTACGACGGGCAGGAGAAGGTGATAAAGGCGTTGCTGGATGAAAAAGGCTGAGGTGTTTACCGTTCCTTTCGCGAGTAAACCCGCGAAAGGAACGGCACGGGCTCAACCGAAGCTGGCGAAATGTGCCTGCATGCGCTCGGCATTGGCCTGGCGGCCACTGAACAGTTCGAACGCTTTCACCGCCTGGAACACAGCCATGTTGCTGCCATCCAGGGTCCGGCAGCCCAGTGCCCGTGCGGCGCGCAGCAGCTCGGTTTCCAGCGGGAAATAGATGATCTCCGCCACCCACAGCCGGGCATGCAGCAGCTCGACCGGCAGCGGTGTGCCCGGCAGTTTGGCCATGCCGACCGGCGTGGTGTTGACCAGCCCGTCCGCTTCGGCAATCTCAGCCGCCAGGTCCGTGCCCACAATGGCTCTGCCTGCGCCGAAATGGCCGTTGAGGTTGTCGACCAGCGCCTGGGCACGCGCTGCATCGACTTCGAACAGCACCAGCCGCTCGACCCCTTCGCCCAGTAATGCATGGGCCACTGCCGAGCCAGCACCGCCGGCACCCATCTGCACCACCTGCCGGCGCGCGACGTCGGGCAGGCCGCGGCGCAAGCCCTCGGCGAAGCCCAGGCAGTCGGTGTTATGGCCTACACGCTTGCCGTCCTTGAGGACCACGGTGTTGACCGCACCGATACCCCTGGCCTCATCGGACAGCTCGTCGAGCAGCGGCAGGATCGCCTGCTTGAACGGGTAGGTGATATTGAGCCCGGTGAAGCCTGTGTGCTGGGCCGCTTCGAGCAATTGCGCCAAGGCGCTGTCTTCCAGTTGCAACTGGTCGGCGTCTATCAGGCGGTAGAGGTAGCGCAAGTCCTGCGCATCGCCTTCATGTTCATGCAGGGCAGGGGTGCGCGACAGTTGAATACCACGGCCGATCAGGCCGGCAAGGATGGCCGGCTGAGTCATGCTGCCTGCTCCTGGAGCATTTCGGCGAAGTGCGCCAGAGCCATGCGGTAGCCGTGGCTGCCCAGGCCGCAGATCACACCCACCGCGATCGACGAGACGAACGACAGGTGGCGGAACGGCTCGCGCTTGTGCACGTTGGAGAGGTGCACCTCGATCACTGGCACCTCGCTGGCGACCAGCGCGTCTCGGATGGCCACCGAGGTGTGGGTCCAGGCACCGGGGTTGATCACGATACCGGCGCAGCGACCACGGGCAGCGTGGATCCAGTCGATCAGGTCGCCTTCGTGGTTGGTCTGGCGGAATTCGATATCCAGGCCGTGGGCCTGCGCGGTGTCTGCGCAGCTCTGAGCCAGGTCAGCAAGGGTTTCACGGCCGTACTGGGCAGGCTCGCGGGTACCCAGCATGTTCAAGTTGGGGCCGTTGAGCACGAGGATAAGGGGCTTCATGGCGGGCATCACTTTGTTGTTGTTGAATGCCCGTATGTTTGTACCACCTGGTTAGTTTCGTCAATTGGGTTGGCTGTCGCATCGTGGAAAGTGGGCGATTATCGGACGCAGACCCCAGCGTTCTTAGCGCGGGTGTGCCCTTTGAAGGCGCCTCTTGTTACGAAAGGGCTGCAAAGGCAGCCCCACCTCTCAAACGGTGCGGGCGGCCTCACGACCCACTTCATCCCCGGCTGTTTCTTCATGCAACGATATTCGCGAGGTTTCTGGCAGCGCCAGCCCACCCACCAGCGCCACCAGCGCGATGACCACCAGGTAGAACGCTGGCGCCAGGCTGCTGCCGGTCTGTCCGATCAGCCAGGTCGCCACCAGCGGTGCGGTGCCGCCAAACAGCGTATAGGCCACGTTGTAGGTAATCGCCGATGCGGTGTAGCGCGTACGGGTCGGGAAACTCTCCGAGAGCAACGCGGCGGTCACCACACCACTGCAAAGTGCGCCTACCGCCAACAGGATGACCCCCACCAGCGCAGCCGTCACCGACCCGGAACTGGCCAGCCAATAAGCCGGGAATACACAGACCATTACCCACAGGCAGGTGAAACCAATGGTCTTGCGCCGCCCGACCCGGTCCGAGAACGCGCCGGCCAGCGGACAACCGATGGCGGCGAACACCAGCGCTACCGTTGTCACCAACAGCGACTGGGCGCGTGTCAGGTTGCCGACCATTTGCAGGTAGGTGGCGAAGTAGGTAGTGAACATGTAGAACGACAACGCTGTAAGCGAGATGAAGGCACCCAGATTGCGGATGGCCCGGCCGTGGTTACGCAACGTGTCCTTGAGCGGCGAATGCTCATGGGTCTTGCCTTGAGCGATGGCCTCGCGAAATGCCGGGGTTTCCTCCATGCGCCAGCGCAGGTAAAGGCCCACCAGGCCCAGCGGCGCCGCCACCAGGAACGGTATGCGCCAGCCCCAGGCCGCCATCGCTTCGGCCGACAGGCTTGCCTCAAGGCCGTAGGCGATCACCGCCGCACAGGCGAAGGCAGAGAAGGTCGACACGGGCACGAAGCTGCCATAGAAGGCCCGCTTGTTTTGCGGTGCGTGCTCCATCAGGTACGCACAGGCACCTGCATACTCACCGCCTGCGGAGAACCCCTGCAGGCAGCGCGCAAGGGTCAGTAGCGCGGGGGCGGCAAGGCCGATGCTGGCGTAGGTCGGCAGCAGGCCGATCAGTGTGGTGGAGCCGGCCATCAGCAGGATGGTCAGTGACAGGATGCGTTTGCGTCCCAGCCGGTCACCCAGCGCCCCGAACACGATCCCGCCCAGTGGCCGCAAGGCGAAGGCCACGGCGAAAACGGCAAAGGTCTTCAGCAAGGCCACGCTGGCATCGCCGCTGGCGAAGAACTGGCTGGCGATGATCGTTGCGAGAAAGCCGTAGACGGCAAAGTCGAACCATTCGACGAAGTTGCCGATGGCCGAGGCGGCGATGACCCGGCGCAGAGTGGCGGGGGATACCTCGTGAGATGCGGACATACAGAAACGCTCCGGTTTCAAAGGCAGCCTGGCGGATTAGCGAAGCGGTCTGGCCGCTTCGTCGTTGTTGTTGCAGGCAGTAAACCGGCGCGGTAGCGAGGGCGCTTCTTCGAGGGCGACGCCCAGATATCTGTTTTGACCGCGTGCGCCCATTCGTGGCCAAGCCGCGGTCAGCCCGGCAATGAGTGGGTGTTATACCGAAAACACCACCCCGGTACGCGAAGCCGCGTTGCGAATATGCTCCTGCATCGCCTTCTGCGCCGCCGCCTGTGAACGGCGAGCCAGGGCGCGCAGGATCTTGCGGTGCTCCTGCCAGGTTTCCATCGCCCGTTCCGGGCGGATGAAGGGCAGCTTCTGGCTTTCCAGGAATATCTCCTGGCTGGCGGTGATCACCTGCAGCATGGCGTGGTTGCCGCAGGCTTGCAGCAACTGCTGGTGAAAGGCGAAATCCAGCCGTGCGGCGGCTTCGAAGCGGCCCGCGCGCAACTCCTGATGCATCGCCTCTACATTGACTTCCAGGCGATCGATGTCGTCCGCAGTCAGTGCCAGTGCCGCCTGCCCGGCAGCGAAACCTTCCAAGGCGTAACGCAGCTGGAAGGTGTCGCTTGCAGAGACCTGTTCGGCATACGGCCAGGCAAATGCCGAAGGCGCTGGCGCCTGCACGAACACACCCTTGCCCGGCTGCACGCTCACCAACCCCAGAGCGCTGAGGGAGGACAGCGCTTCTCGCAGAGAGGCCCTGCTGACCCCCAACTGCTCGGCAAGGTCGCGCTGCGAGGGCAGGGCATCGCCGGGCTGATAGCCGCCGTCTTCGATCAATTTGCGGATGCCTTGCAGGGCCTGTTCGGGGACGGCGCGGGGTAGGGTGTCGAGCATGCTGTTCAGACCGGTCGGAGGGCGATGACCTTGGCTTTTTACGGCCATTGTCAGGCGCTTGCAAGCATTGCTCCGCGCTGATGCAGGCAAATGCGGCCTTGCACAAAAGCGGGGCGTGACGGCGGCGGGGTAAGCGGGCAGGCAAGCAACTGTTCAGACCAGTAAGACCGTTCAGCTCAGGGCTTGCGCACGTCAAGCCGGTGCCAGCACGGACGTTGGCATGGCCCGTGCACTGGCCAGCCAGCACTCTTTTCCCTGGTTACCTGCGAGGCCACACCATGAAGACATTCCGCACCTTGTTCCTGGCCAGCCTGTTCTGCAGCAGCGCCCTTGTGCTGCCAACCGCCCAGGCTGATGCCCTGGCCGACATCAGCGCCCGTGGCGTGCTCAAGGTGGCAGTGCCCCAGGACTTCCCGCCTTTCGGCTCGGTCGGGCCAGACCTCAAACCCCGTGGCCTGGACATCGACACTGCACAACTGCTGGCAGACAAGCTGGGTGTGAAGCTGGCCCTGACCCCGGTAAACAGCACCAACCGCATACCGTTCCTCACCACAGGCAAGGTCGACCTGGTGATTTCCAGCCTCGGCAAGAACCCGGAGCGTGCGGCAGTGATCGATTTCTCCCGGCCCTATGCGCCGTTCTACCTGGCCGTATTCGGCCCGGCCGAGGTGGACATCGCGGGCATCGACGCCGTCGCTGGCAAGACCATCAGCGTCACCCGCGGCTCGATCGAGGACATGGAACTGAGCGCCGTAGCGCCAAAGGGGGCGGTGATCAAGCGCTTTGAAGACAACAACTCGACCATCGCCGCCTACCTCTCTGGCCAGGTCGAACTGATCGCCAGCGGTAGCGTGGTAATGGCCGCCATTGCCCAGAAGAACCCGGCTAAGGTGCCGGTGGTCAAGGTCAAGCTCAAGGACTCGCCTGTCTATGTGGGCCTGGCCAAGAACGAGCCGGCGCTGCTGGACAAAGTCAATGCCACGCTCGAAGCCGCCAAGGCCGACGGTAGCCTTAACCGCAATGCCGAAAAATGGCTGAAGCAGCCGCTGCCGGCCGATCTCTGAGCTGTACCCGGAGTTTGCCACCATGGCCTATGAATTCGACTTCGCCCCCGTGCTGGCCCAGGCCCCCCTGTTGCTCAAGGGCGCCTGGTTCACCCTGCAGCTGACGGTGGTCGGCACCTTGCTGGGCGTGGCCATCGGCGTGCTCGGCGCGGGGGTTCGCGCCTGGCGTGTGCGCCCCTTCGACATGCTGTTTGGCCTGTACGTGGAACTGATCCGTAACACGCCCTTCATCGTCCAGCTGTTCTTCATCTTCTTCGGCCTGCCGGCGCTGGGCATTCGCCTGACCGAGTGGCAGGCGGCGGTGCTGGCCATGGTGATCAACCTGGGTGCCTACTCCACCGAGATCATCAGGGCGGGCATCCAGGCCATTCCCAAAGGCCAGCTGGAAGCGGCAGCAGCCTTGGCCATGAGCCGCTTCGAGGCGTTTCGCCATGTGGTGTTGCAGCCTGCCCTGGCCAAGGTATGGCCGGCACTGACGAGCCAGATCGTGATCGTCATGCTCGGCTCGGCGGTGTGTTCGCAAATCGCCACCGAGGAGCTGTCGTTCGCCGCCAACTTCATCCAGTCGCGCAATTTCCGTGCATTTGAAACCTACCTGCTGACCACCGTGCTGTACCTGATCATGGCCATCGCCTTGCGCCAGTTGCTGGCATGGGTTGGGCAACGTCTGCTGATGGGGAGACGCTGAATGGACTTCACCTTCTGGGACATCCTGCGCAACCTGCTGATCGGCCTGCAATGGACCATGCTGTTGTCGCTGGTGGCCTTCTTCTTCGGTGGCCTGGCCGGGCTGCTGGTGCTGGTCGCACGCATTTCTCAATGGCCGTGGCTGCGTGGCCTGGCGCGGGGCTACATCGAGCTGTTTCAGGGCACGCCATTGCTGATGCAACTGTTCATGGTGTTTTTCGGCATTGCCTTGTTCGGCCTGGATGTGTCTGCCTGGATGGCGGCTGCCATCGCCCTGACCCTGTTCACCAGTGCGTTTCTCGCAGAGATCTGGCGCGGCTGCGTTGAGTCCATTCCAAACGGCCAGTGGGAAGCGTCCGGCAGCCTGGCGCTGAGCCGCATGGAGCAGCTGCGCCACGTGATCCTGCCACAGGCGTTGCGCATTGCCGTGGCACCGACCGTGGGCTTTTCGGTGCAGGTGGTCAAAGGCACGGCGGTCACCTCGATCATCGGTTTCACCGAGTTGACCAAGACCGGCGGCATGCTGGCCAACGCCACCTTCGAGCCGTTCATGGTCTACGGCCTGGTTGCGCTGGGCTATTTCATCCTCTGTTACCCGCTCTCGCTGAGCGCCCGTTATCTGGAAAGGAGGCTGCATGCCCCTGCTTAGAGTGTCCGCGCTGCACAAATACTACGGCGACAACCATGTACTCAAAGGCGTTGACCTGAGCATCGAAGAGGGCGAGGTGGTAGCGATCATCGGCCGCAGCGGTTCGGGCAAAAGTACCTTGTTGCGCACGCTCAACGGCCTTGAGTCGATCAGCGATGGCGTGATCGAAGTGGACGGTGAATACCTCGATGCCGGCCGCGCCGACTTGCGCGCGCTGCGCCAGAAAGTGGGCATGGTGTTCCAGCAGTTCAACCTGTTCCCACACCTGAGCGTGGGCGAGAACGTGATGCTCGCGCCGCAGGTGGTGAAGAAGGCCAGCAAGGCCCAGGCGCGCCAGCTGGCTGAGCAGATGCTGGCGCGGGTGGGCCTGGCGGAAAAGTTCGATGCCTACCCCGACCGGCTTTCCGGAGGCCAGCAACAGCGGGTGGCGATCGCGAGGGCGCTGGCCATGTCGCCCAAGGTGCTGCTGTGCGACGAGATCACCTCGGCGCTCGACCCCGAACTGGTCAACGAGGTGTTGGGCGTGGTGCGCCAGCTGGCCAGCGAAGGCATGACCCTGATCATGGTCACCCATGAGATGCGCTTTGCCCGCGAAGTGGGCGATAAACTGGTGTTCATGCACCATGGCAAGGTGCATGAAGTGGGTAACCCGCGTGAAGTGTTCGCTGCACCGAAAACGGCCGAGCTGGCCAATTTCATAGGCTCAGTGGTATCGGCCTGAGCCTGCATCATTGAGTGCAGCTCAGGCGGCCCGCTCCAGCACATCGAGCAGGTCGACGAACTCCATCGCCAGTTTGTGCCGCGGCGCCAGGTGTACCAGCGGTACCGACGCCAGGTGCGACTCTCGCATCTTGATCGAGCTGCTCAAGTACACCGGCAGCACGGGCATGCCTTCGCTGCGCAGTTGGTCAACCAACGTCTGGTGCAATGCCGTGCGGCCGGCGAACTGGTTGACCACGACGCCTTCCACTTGCAGCGCCGGGTTGTGGTCCAGGCGCAGCTCCTCGACCTCGGCCATGACACTGTGCAGCGCCTGGCGCGAGAAGCTATCGCAGTCGAACGGGATCAACAGGCGCTCAGCCGCAACCAAGGCGCTGAAGGTATAGAAGTTGAGCGCAGGCGGGGTGTCGATGTAGATCCGTTCGTAGTCCTCGCCCAGCTCCAGCAACAGCTTGCGCAGCTTGTTGATCTTGAACTTGCTCTCAAGCTTGCTCTGCAAGTCGCTGAGGTCGGGGCTGGCGGTCACCAGGTGCAGGTTGCGGTAGCGGGTTTCGGTGATGGTCACCCGGTGCTTCTTGCCAGCAGCGGTGACGGGCGACAGCGTCTGGCGAAAAAAGTCGGCGATGCCGGCGGGGATGGCGTCGTTGGTGAGGCCAGTGAGGTAGTAGGTGGCGTTGGCCTGTGGGTCGAGGTCGACCAGCAACGTGCGATAACCCTCCGCGGCACTGGCTGCGGCAAGGTTGCAGGCGATGCTTGACTTGCCCACGCCACCTTTCTGATTGAAAACCACACGACGCATGAGACGCTCATCCATGAAGAAGGGAAATGTCAGGTTGGGGTCAATCCTATGACCAATACACGACAGTTTTATGACAATACTTGTTACATCTGGTCCCGATAACCCGCCCGTGGGGGATCTGCTCAGCCGCCACTACCTGACCCGCCACTACCACCACCACTACCGCCGCTATCACTTCCCGAGCCCGAAGCCCCACCGGAGCCCCCTGATCCGTTGCTGCCCGAGCCCTTGGTAGTTCCGTCTCCCCCGGTATTGTCAGTGTCATTGCTACCCGTTCCGCTGCCGGTGGCATCGGCAGGCACGCCCGACCCCGTTGCGCCACTCTTGTCGCCTGCCGTCGTGCCGGAGCCGGCGGGCGAGTTAGCGTTGTCGTTCATGTCGGTCGCCGCCAGGGCGACGGGTGTGCCGGCGCCCAGGCAAAGGGCGAGCAACAGCGCATGATGAGTCATCCGCTTCATGGTGATCTCCTTGTGGATTGATTACCCAATCTTCGGCTGGTTGGCGGGCTGCAAGGTGCCGTGCAACCGACGGATGGCCGCCATCAACGCCCGCCAGCTTCGCTGCACACCTGATTTCGCCCTCCGCGCTTGGCCCGGTACAACGCGCTATCCGCCTGGCTGAGCGCTGCACCCGGCTCGCGATCCTGCTTGGCGTGCCAGTGCGCCACCCCCAGTGAGATGGTCACAGCGCCTACCGGTTCTATCGCGGTGTCCTGCACCATCACGCGCAGTCGCTGCGCCACCGTTGTCGCGACTACCAGGCCGGCCCCCGGCAGCAGCATCAGGAACTCCTCCCCACCGGTCCGGCACAGCAGGTCACCTTCACGGCAACAGCCGCGCATGATTGCGGCCAGGCGCTGTAGTACTTGGTCCCCGACATCATGCCCATGCCCATCGTTGATCCGTTTGAAGTGGTCGATATCCAGCACGATGACCGAAAACGCGCGGCCTTCGGCCTCCAGCAGCGACAGCTTGAACTCCAGGCTGCGGCGGTTGCCCAGGCCGGTCAGCGGATCGGTCTGGGCATCGCGGTTGAGCCGGCCGATGCGCTCTTGCAAGAGGTTCAGGCCGAACAGCATGGCCCGCTTTAGTTCCGCAGCCTCGAAGTACCAGGCATGTACCCTGTGCAGCCGTTCGGCGTTGCCGGTGCGGTCCATGGTGCGGGCGCCGGCGGCCAGTTGCCAAAGTGGCCTGGCGATGGTCAACGCCAGCCACCACAGCAGCAGGCTGCCCACCAGTGCCAGGGGGGCCGAGATGCCCATGACAGTGAGAATCAGATGACTCAACGGCGCCACCGTTTGCGCCAGCGGTTGTTGCGCCACCACGCCCCAACCGGTACTGGGCACTGTGGCGAAGCCCGCCAGCATGGCTACCCCTTGGCTATTGATGACCTGCCGCGTGCCGTGCTGCAGTTCGGTCAGCTGGTCGATCAGGGTATTGCCTTCGACCACGCTGCCTACCCGTTCGGCATTGGGGTGATAGAGCAGGCGGCGGTTGCGATCGACCACATAGAGGTAGGAGCCGTCCTTGTAGAAATGCTCGCCCAGCAGGCTGTTGAGTATGTTGCGTTCGCGCAGGTACAGGCTGCCGCCGACATAGCCCAGGTAGCGGCCGTTGGCATCGAAGATCGGCTGCGACAGCGCCACCACCAGGTTGTTGGCCGCCGACAGGTAGGGCGTCGACACCAGGGGCCGGCGCTCGCGCAATGCCTCTTCAGTACCGGGCGTCTGTACCTTGCGGCCAAGGTAATGGCGCAGCGCAGCGGGTGAAATCGCCCTCACGATACCTTCGGCATCGACCACGAAGGTGGAGTTGAAGGCCATGCTCTGGCGCAGCAACCGTGTGGTTTCTGCTTCCAGCGCAGCGCCGTCGGCCAGTTGCCGCCCCTGCACACTGGCGCTGAATGACAGCTGTTGCAAGGCAGTGGCGATGAAGGTTTCGGTGATTGCCGCCAGCTTCGCCGCATATACCCGGTTGGCCTCCAGGGCGTTATCGATCAGCAACTGGCGCTGCACCCGGTAGCTGGCGAAGTAGCTGGCACAGAGCATCACCAGGGCTGTGAGTGTGCAAAGGCTGAGGATCAGCGTGCGCAAGTCCAGGCGCAGTCCATGCTTGGCGTGTGGCAATCCAGACCTCACTGGCGCAAAAGAAATAACCTTACTCGTTATGGGCTTGCACCGCTACGGGAGGGATGTGGGGCTGTCGCAATCGTTCAGGAACCGGCGTTTTCCAATGCGTCCAGCTCGTCCTGCACCCGTTGCAGGCGCTGCGCTGCGAGTGCCTGGGCCTTTTCATCGCGTGCTGTCTCGCGCATCAGCCGGGTAAGTTTCGCGCTCAGTTGCTGGCCGTCCTCGGTCTGCTCCAAGGCCTTGGCCTTTGCCGGGTCCCGAGTCACCTCGACGATAGTGGCGAACTCGGCGTCGCTGAAGTTCTTTTCGCTGTAGAGCTTGAACAGGTCCTGGCGCTGATCCTCGACCGTGAGGTGCTTGCGCAGCACGCTGCGGATTGTTTCTTCGTCGAGTTGCGGGTGGCTGCGGGTCAGCAGCAACGCCATGCGGTCTATGTTGTGCTCATAGGCCTCCTGCAAGGGCAGGCTGGCCACGATCTGCTCTTCTCGAGTCGGTTTCTGGTCGCAGGCGGTGAGGGCAGCGGCGAACAGCAGGGGCAGCAACAACTTGCAGAGGCGGGGCATGGGCTGGCCTTGGGCGCGTTTCAGGCCGGGGATTATAGCGAGGTCGGGCCGACCATGCATTGCGCCGTCCGATGCTGTAGGGTAGAAACACGTTCCCCAGGCCATCGCTTCAATCCCATGCCCGACTGGACCTTGCAATCACCCGGCCGTGACGCCATCGATGAAGTCGTTGCCTTCGTCGACAGTGCCCGACGCGAGCTCTTCCCCATGCTCGCCCATTCGCCTTTGCCCAAAGACCTGGCCCATTTCGAGGCGACCTACCTCGATGGCGACGGGCACTTTCTGGAAGCCCGTGATCGTGGCACGTTGATCGCAGTCATTGGCTACCTGCCCTATGACCATCGCTTCCACCAGCTCGACTACCACGGCAAACGCGTCGTCGAAATCGTGCGCCTGTTCGTGCTCCCCGAATACCGGCGCAACGGTCTGGCCGCGGCATTGTTCCAGGCCTTGCGTGAGCACGCCGTCGAGGCAGGCGTTGAGTGTCTGTACCTGCACACCCATCCGTTTCTGGCAGGGGCGATCCGGTTCTGGGAGCGGCAGGGCTTCACGGTGATCAACGTAGAGGATGACCCGGTGTGGCGGACTACGCACATGGAGCAGTACCAGGTCATTTAGGAACTTTCCTGCTTTGCAGTGACGAGGGTGGATACCCGCAACGCCAAGGGCCTCATCAAACCGGCGCACAAGGAGGATGAAACCACTCAGAGCCCGCCCGACAACGGCCACTCCACGGCCAGGCGGATCTGGTTGCCGTCCAGTTCCGCCTGCGCCGTATCCCCGCGGTGCACATTGTGCCTCAGTGAAAACGCCGTGCCCTTGGCCTTGCCACTCTGTACCACATACCGCGCCTCAAGGTCCCTCTCCCAGTGTTTGCCACCCTTGCCATAGCCCAGGTACGCATACCCGCCGTTGGGGTCCACGTGCGTGCCATCGATATCGAACCCGCGCACATACAGCGCCGTCAGGTTCAACCCCGGCACCCCATAAGCGCCCATGTTCAGGTCATAGCGCGCTTGC
Organism: Pseudomonas sp. M2; assembly: GCF_015751845.1. Classification (NCBI taxonomy): domain Bacteria; kingdom Pseudomonadati; phylum Pseudomonadota; class Gammaproteobacteria; order Pseudomonadales; family Pseudomonadaceae; genus Pseudomonas; species Pseudomonas sp. M2. The sequence continues at coordinate 369,663 of NZ_JADOUD010000001.1, read as the reverse complement.
CAGGACTTTTCGTTGGGTGCGTTGAAGTCAGACATCTGCACGGCGTTGGCAATATAGATTGCACCGCGGGTCACGTAGTCGAACGGCGTGTTGCCATCCACCTGCTGCCAGCCCAGGCTGAAAGCATGGGGGCCTTGGCTATAGCGCGAGACCAGGCTCCAGGTGGTGTTGTCGATGCGCCCGGACAGCGCTTTGCCGGTGTCGGTGGTGCGGTACAGGTTGAGGTCCAGGCTCAGGCTGCGCCGGTCATCCAGTGCATGGGTGAGGGTGCTGCCCAGGTAGTGCTGGTTCCAGGTGTCTTCATAGCGGGAGGTGTACAGGCTGGCGCTCAAGGCAGCGCTGGGGTTCCACACCGCACCGGCGAGGTCGAAGCTGTTGCCCTGGCGGGCGTTGGAGTAGTTCACCACGAAGCCCTGGTCATGGCTTGAAGCATTGCGGTCGGTGCTTTCGTTGAAGTGCCCGGCAACCAGCTTGACCTTGTCGATTTCATTGCTGGTGAGGAAAAAACCGGTGGCGGTTTCGGGTAGCAAACGGCTGTCGGAAGAGCTGAATACCGGCGTTTTCACTCGCTGCTCACCATAGGAAAGCACTGTGTCGGACAGGCGAAGCTTCAGAGCGGCACCGCCGCGGCTGTATTCGTTTTTAGGGTGGCCATCGTTGTCCACACCGAGTAGGCGAGCCTTGCCGGTTCGACCTCCACCGCTGTCGAGTTGTACGCCAAGGTAGGCATGGGCATCGACGCCAACACCGATCAGGCCCTGGGTAAAACCGGACTGGAATGTACCCATCAAACCGTAGGCCCATTCCTCGGCCAGGCCATTGCGTTCGCTGCGCGGTTTGTAGGCATTGCGGGCGGCACTGTTACGCCCGCCATGCTTGTAGTCACGCTGGTCGTAGACCGTGCGGTTGAGGATGCTCCAGCTGCTGTCTTCGACCAAGCCGTTACTCTGCGACTGTGCGGATTCAGCCAGCGCCAAGGGTGCCAGGCCCAGCAGCGGCAGGGCCAGAAGCAAACGGTTCATTGGCCGGCCTCCAACTGCTGCAGTTGGGCTGCCAGGCGCGCACGTGCCCGCGCAGGCAAAGCCGCTGGCAACTCGGCCAAGCCGGTATCGCCCACCTGGATCAGCATCACCATGCCCATGGCCAGGTGTGGGATGCACTGGATGCCGTACACCCCAGGCACCGTAAAGGTCTGCTCGAAGGGCTGGTTCAGCTTGCTCTTGAACGCCTCGGCACCTACCGGCAGCAACCCGGGCAGGCTGGCCGCGTTGTGGCCGCTCTGGGTCGGCACGAAACGTACCGTATCACCCGGTGCGATACGCAGGTGGTCGGGCTCGTAGACCATGGCACCGGCCGCGCCGCGGGTGAGCATCTTCACTTCGTGCACGTCGGCCAGCGCGGCGAAAGGTAGCAGAGCGTTGGCGAGCAGCAGGACGGTAGTGCGCAACAGCATGCGGGAGCTTCCTGGTTCAGGGGGCGCGAAAGCGCAGGATGCGCGCGCCGTCGAAGGGGTCGGTGAGGTAGTGGGCATGTACGCCGAAGGTGCTCAGCAAACGCTCGGGGGTCAGTACCTCCAGCGGCTTGCCGAGGGCGACCAGACGGCCGTGTTCGAGCACCGCCACGCGGTCGCAGGTCAGCGCCTGGTTCAGGTCGTGCAGGGCCACCAGGGTGGTCACCGGCAGCGCCTGTACCTGTTGCAACAGGCTCAGCTGGTGCTGGATGTCGAGGTGGTTGGTCGGCTCATCGAGCAGCAATACCTGCGGGCGCTGGGCAAGAGCGCGGGCAATGTGTACGCGCTGGCGTTCGCCACCGGACAGCGAGCTCCAGATGCGCGTGCGCAGGTGCGAGGCATCGAGGTCGGCCAGGGCCTGCTCGACGACCGCGCGATCCTCCTGGGAAAACGGCGCCAGGGCGGACAACCAAGGGGTACGCCCTAGCGCCACGGCATCGAACACGCTGATGGCGTCGAGGGTGTCGGCCTGTTGCTCAACCAGCGCCAGGGCCTGGGCGATGCGCCGGCGCGGCAGGCGCGCAAGCGGCTCGCCGAGCAATTGCACACTGCCGCTATGCGGCGTGCGCAGCCCGGCCAGCAGTTTGAGCAGCGAGGATTTGCCGGAGCCATTCGGGCCAACGATACCGAGGGTTTCACCTGCGGCGATCGTCAGGTTGATATCGCGCAGAACGGGGGTGCCCGACAGTTGCAAACCCAAGCCCTGGCAGGCGAGCGGGGCGACCTTTGGGGGTGTCATGGCCGTCATGCGCGCCCCCTGCGGCTGACCAGGATCAACGCAAACACAGGTGCGCCGATCAGCGCTGTGACCACGCCCACTGGAATCACCTGGCCGGGGATCAGCGTGCGTGAAAGCATGTCCGCAGCGATCAGGAACAGCGCACCGCCCAGGGCGCTGGCCGGCAGCAGGCGGCTGTGGCCTGGGCCGAGCATCAGGCGCAGGGCATGCGGGATGACCAGCCCGACAAAACCGATGGCGCCGACGATGGACACCATCACTGCCGTCACCAGCGCCGCGCAACTGATCAGCAGCAACTGGCTGCGCCGCACTGCAATGCCCAGCGACGCCGCCGAATCGGTACCGAAGGTGAAAGCGTCCAGTGTGCGCCGGTGCCACAGGCACACCACCAGCCCGAACAGCGCCACCGGCAGCGCCAGCCATACTGACGGCCAGCGCACGCCACTGAGGTTGCCCAGCAGCCAGAACAGGATGCCGCGAGCCTGTTCGGCCGTGGCCGATTTGGTGATCAGAAACGCCGTCAGGGCGTTGAACAGTTGCGAGCCGGCAATCCCTGCCAGGATCACTTGGGCGTTGTTGCTGCTCGGGCCGGCTGCGCGGGCCAGCACCAGGACCAGGGCGAAGGCCGCGACGGCGCCGACAAAGGCGCCGCCCGACATGCTCAGGGCAACACTGCCCAGGCCCAGCAGGCCTACCAGCACGGCGCCGGTCGAAGCCCCGGCCGACAGGCCCAGCAAATAGGGTTCGGCCAGCGGGTTGCGCAGCAGCGCCTGCAGGATCACCCCACAGGTCGCCAGCCCTGCGCCACAGGCTGCGGCGACCAGCGTGCGGGTCAGGCGGTAGTTCCAGACGATACCGGCGTCGATCGGGTCGACCGGGTAACCGGCCTGCCACAGGTGGTTGGCCAGTACCTGGTACACCACGCTGGGTGACACGGTGGTCTCGCCAATGGCGGTGCCGGCAAGCAGCGCGCCGAGCAGGGCAACCAGGGCCAGGGCGCAGCAGGGCAGCAGACGGTTCATCACGGCGCCGCTTTACCGCTGGCGAAGGCTGCCGACAGGGTCTGCAGGCCCCGGAACAGGCGGATACCGGCCTGCATGGCATCGGCGTCGAGGATGATGATGCGGTTGTTCTTCACGGCATCCATGTGCTGGGTTACCGGGTCGCTGCGCAGGAATTCGAGCTTCTTCTGGTAGTCGTCGGCCGGAAAGCGGCGGCGATCCATGCGGGCGATGATCAGCCACGTAGGGTTGGCCTTGGCGATGGTTTCCCAGCCCACCGTGGGCCACTCTTCGGTGGACTCGACCACGTTGCGTACACCCAGGGTGCGCAGCATGAAGTCCGCCACGCCCTGGCGGCCCGCAACGTAGGGGTCGATGTCGAGGTCGGCGCTGGAGAACCAGAACAGTGCCGAAGTCTGGCTCAGGTCTTTGCCGGCCAGTTGTTGCCTGGCGCTGTCCAGGCGCGCCTTGAGGTCGCTGTTCAGTGCCGCGCCGCGGTCCTGGACGTCGAAGATTTCCGCCAGCTGGCTGACGCTCTTGTAGATGCTCTGGACCTGAAACGCCTGTAGTCGCGTGCCATCGGCCCCCACCAGGTTGTCCTTGCCTTCGCAGTCTGAGGGCAGCAGATAGGTGGGGACCTTCAGTTCGTTGAACTGCTCACGGGTCGCGACCACGCCCTGGGCGCCGACCATCCACTCGAACTGCACCGCCACCAACTCTGGTCGCTTGCCCACCACTGCTTCGAAGCTCGGGTCGTTGTCGGCCAGGCGCGGCACCTTGTCGTTCTGCGCCTTGTATTCGGGCAAGACGTTGTTGAACCACAGCGATGTGCCGGCCAGTTTGTCGCCCAACCCCAGCGCGTAGAGGATTTCGGTGCCGGCCTGGCCGATGGTGACTGCGCGCTCGGGGGCGTGGGTGAAGGTCTGCGGCATGCCGCAGTTGTCCACGGTCAGCGGGTAGTGCGTGGCGGCGGCCTGGGCAGCGCCGGTGAGGCTCAAGCCGGCGAGCAGGGTGGCGAAACGGGACAGCATGCGGGGCGATCTCCTATCGGACAGTTCACGGAAGGAACGCACGGACAGGCATCGCCGCGCCCCTGCAGGCGACAGGGGCAACTCTGATGGCCAATCCCGGACACCCCGCCGGTTGGTGAATGTAAGCCGGCAGGTCTCCTGACTGGTGCGTCATCACCCGGCTCCGGCCTTCCCGGATCGGCTGATCCAGTGGCATCGATGGAGCGGGCTCGGCACCTACAGTTGCGGGGGCAGTTCCGTTTGGCGCGCCTGGGCGGCCTGGGATTCCCTATTATTTCCGTGGTGGAAACCGGCGGCCCGCATGGTAGACCATCAGGCAGCCGGTGAAAACGCTAAATCAGAAGTACTTGAGCCAGGTGATGTCGCGTCGGCGCGCCTTTAGCCTGGCGAACCAGCGCACCGGCAGGTACAGCGCCATGGCCAGCAGCACAGCACCCAGCCACACCGCGCCAATGCCGTCAAAACCGAAGTAGTCGCCGTGATTGCGGCCGAACAGGGCGACGCTGGCCAGGTACATCAGTTTCAACACGTACAGGTGCAGCAGATAGAAGAACATCGGTGCCGCGCCAAACACCGCCAGGGCACCGATCCAGCGGGCTTGCCCTGCGCGCTCAAAGGCGCGCAGCAACAGCAGGCCGCAGCCCAGGGTCAGGGCCAGGAACAACAACGAAGGCGGGTATTTGGTGATGTTGAAGAAACTCATCACGGTCTGGGTAAGCGTCGGGTAGCCGCTCCACGGCGCTTCGCCGTAGCCATTGAGCATGCGCAGCGCCATGAAGCCGAGCAGGGCGATGACCCCTGCCAGCAGCAGGCGGTACTGACGCTGGCCGGCATCGCTGCCACGGGCGAACCAAGGGCCCAGGCCATAGCCCAAGGCAATGACGCCGATCCACGGCAGTACCGGGTAGGAGGTGCGCAGGCGCAGGCTTTCAGAGAGCTCCAGCCAGCCACGGTCATGCAGGATCGCCCACGGCACATGCATCGCCGACTCAGCGCCAAAGTGCAGGCTGTCGAGCAGGTTGTGCCCGGCGATGATCACTGCGCCCAGCACAACCAGCGCCGGGCGCGGCAGCCATACCAGCAGCGACAGGGCGATCATGCTGACGCCGATTGCCCAGATCACCTGCAGGTAGATGACACTGGGCGGCAGCTGGAAGGTCCAGGCGAAATTCACCAGGGTGAACTCCAGCACCACCAGGAACAGGCCGCGCTTGAACAGGAACGCCGAGACATCGCTGCGGCCCTGATACTTCTCGCCGTACAGCCACGCTGACAGGCCAGTGAGCAGTACGAACACTGGTGCACATAGGTGGGCCAGGGTGCGGCTGAAGAACAGGGACGGGTCGGTGGCGTCGATGCTCATCGGGTCGCTGACCTGGCGGTGCAGGAAAAATGTCTCGCGGACGTGGTCGAGCAGCATGAACAGGATCACCAGGCCGCGCAGGGCATCGATGCTCTGCAGGCGCTGGGTGAGCTGGGTGGGGGTGGCGGCGGCACTTGTCATGGAGGGGTCGCAGGCAGGAATGGATGTCAAATGAAACGTTATCTTATAACTATTTCATTTGTGCCGGGTAGTGGTTTTTGCAGTGGCGGTTCAGCCGTCATCGCCGGCAAGCCAGCTCCTACTGGGTTTGCGCTGAGCTCGAGAGCAGCGGGGTCCCTGTGTGGCCGGCTTGCCGGCGATGAGGCCAATACAGTCAGCTCAAATCAGAAGCTGTAAGCCACCGTCGCCAAGTGCGACTGCGGCACGCAGTCGCCTCCAGGTACAAACACCACGGGCTTGAGAGGGCAGCGCCGGACTTGTCGTGGCCCCCGACGCACCGGCTCCCGTTTCACCCCGCGCGCGGCGGCGCAGGATGCCTGAAACTGGCGCGCGTATGACTATTGGGCGGGATGCGCGTCAACCATTTACCTGCTGCTGCTGCTCAGTGCGCGCCGGCCGACTTGCTCAGGTCGCTTTGCGCCCATTCGGTGTAGATGCAGGCATCTGCAACCGCCCAGCGGACCTTCACGGTGTCTCCGGGCTGCATGGACATACCCGCAGCCGACAGTGCTTTCACGGTCAGTTCAGTACCGCCCGGGGTCATTACATGGCAGGTCTGGCTTTCGCCGAGGAACAGCACTTCGCCAACCTTGGCAAGCACTTCGTTCCAGCCCGCTGGCAACGGCTCGCGTGCAGCCTGGTCGGTGGTGAGTGCCAGGGCCTTTTCCGGGCGTACCATGATCAGCGCATCTTGGCCCGCCGCCAGGCCAGGCGTCAGGCGGATCGCCACTGGCTGGCCTTCGAAACTGCCGGCACCGTTGCTGCTGGCCGTGATGCGCAGGAAGTTGGAGTTGCCCAGGAACGAGGCGACAAAGGCGTTGGGCGGGTTCTGGTAGAGGTCATAGCCGGTGCCCAGGCCGACGATCTTGCCGTGGCTGAAGATGGCGATGCGCTGGGACAGGCGCATGGCTTCTTCCTGGTCGTGGGTGACGTAGACGATGGTGATGCCCAGCCGGCGGTGCAACTGGCGCAGTTCATCCTGCAGGTCTTCGCGCAGTTTCTTGTCCAGCGCGCCGAGTGGCTCGTCCATCAGCAGGATGCGTGGTTCGTACACCAGGGCGCGGGCAATCGCCACACGCTGTTGCTGGCCGCCCGACATCTGCGAGGGTTTGCGATGGGCGAACGCCTCCAGTTGTACCAGCTTGAGCATGGCGTCGACCCGCTTCTTGGTTTCTGCCGCGCCGAGCTTGCGGATGGCCAAGGGGAAGCCGATGTTGTCACGCACATTCAGGTGCGGGAACAGCGAGTAACGCTGGAACACCATGCCGATGTCGCGCTTGTGCGGTGGCACATTCACCAGCGACTGCCCCTCGACCAGAATCTCGCCGCTGCTGGGCGTCTCGAACCCGGCCAGCATCGACAGGGTGGTGGACTTGCCCGAGCCGCTGGAGCCGAGGAAGGTGAGAAACTCGCCGTCCTGGATTTCCAGGTCGAGGTTATCCACGGCGGTGAAGTCACCGTAATGCTTGTTCAGGCCGCGCAGGCTGACCAGGGTCTTGTTGTGCGCGTTGTCTTTGATCACTGCACTCATTGTTGTTTTCTCCGGGCGCTCAGGCGTTCGTTTCGGTGCGCCGGCGCAAGGCGGCGGCAATGACCATGACCATCAGCGACAGGCCGATCAGCAGCGTCGAGGCGACGGCGATCACCGGGCTCAGGTCCTGGCGCAGGGTGGTCCACATCTTCACGGGCAAGGTTTGCAGGTCGGGGCTGGCCATCATCACGCTCAGTACCACCTCGTCCCACGAAACCAGGAAGGCAAACAGGCCGCCGGCGATCATCCCCGGGCGAATGGCCGGGAAGGTCACCTTGAAGATCGCTTGCAGGCGTGAGGCGCCGCAGATCACCGCGGCATCCTCGATCGACTGGTCGAACAGCTTGAGCGAGTTGATGATCGAAATGATGGTGAAGGGCAGGGCGACGATCACGTGGCTGACCACGAAGGCGAACAGCGTGCCGGTATAGCCGAGCTTCAGAAACAGTGCATACACCGCCACGGCAATGATCACCAGCGGCACGATCATCGGCATGGTGAACAGCCCGTAGAGCATTTCGCGGCCGGGGAAGCGGCCACGCACCAGGGCGAATGCGGTAGGCAGGCCCAGCAGCACGGCGGCGATGGTGGTCAGCACGGCGACCTTGAAGCTGGCCAGGGCGGCGTCCATCCACTCCGGGTTGGCGAAGAACTGCGCATACCACTTGAAGGTCCAGCCTGGTGGCGGGAAGACCAGCCACTGCGATGAGCCGAACGACAGCAGGATGATGAACACTACCGGCAGCAGCAGGAAGGCCGCAATCACGCCGGTGGTCAGGTACAGGCCCGTGCGCAGCGGGCGCCCCATGGCATTGGGAGACAGAAGCATGGCGGTTTACCTCGCGTTGCCGACCGGTGATTCCGGTTGCAGCTTCAGGTACAGGTAGAAGAGCACCAGGGTGATGACCACCAGCAGTGCGGCGGCAGCGCTGGCCAGGCCCCAGTTAAGGAACGATTGCACCTGCTGGATGATGAATTCGGGCAGCATCATGTTTTGCGCGCCACCAAGCAGGGCCGGGGTGACGTAGTAGCCCAGCGACATGACGAACACCATCAGCGCACCGGAGAACAGCCCCGAGCGGCACAGTGGCAGGAACACCTTCCAGAAGTTGGTCCAGGGGCTTGCGCCGCAGATGGAGCCGGCCTGCAGGACCATCGGGTCGATGGCGTGCATGGTCGCCTGCAGCGGCAGCACGATGAACGGGATCATGATGTAGCTCATGCCGATCACCACGCCGGTCAGGTTGTGCACCATTTCCAGCGGGGCATCGATGATGCCCAGCGCCATCAACGCCTTGTTGATCACCCCCGAGCCCTGCAGCAGCACCAGCCACGAATAGGTACGCGCCAGCAGGCTGGTCCACATCGACAACAGCACGATGTTCAGCAACCAGCGGCCCCAGCCGTTGGGCACCAGGGTGATTGCCCAGGCCAGCGGGAAGCCCAGCAACACGCTGATCAGGGTGACGACGCCGGCCACCGAAAAGGTGTTGAACAGTACCCGCGCATACGCCGAGTTGGCGAACAGCTGCTCGTAGTTGCCCAGCCCCGGCACCGGCTCCAACACGCCGCGCAGCAACAGGCCGATCAGCGGGGCGAAGAAGAACAGGCCAAGGAACAGCAGGGCGGGCAACAGGTTGCGGCTGCCCTTCCAGCGCTGGCCGAGGCTCATGCGGCGTGGGGCCGTCCCCGGAGCGCCGGTGCCCGTGGGGGCACCTTGCGCGTTTTGCAGGGCATTGATGGCGACTTTCATTTCACCAACCACTCATTCCAGCGCGCGGCGATGGCCTGGCCGTTCTTGGCCCAGTAGGCGAAGTCCAGGGTGACCTGGTCCTGGGCGTAGGCGGTCGGCAGGTTCTGCGCGAGGTCTTTGTCGAGTTTGGCCACGCTGTCCAGGTTCACCGGCGCGTAGGCGGTCTTGTTGGCGAACTCGGCCTGGCCTTCGGCGCTGCTGGCCTGGGCCAGGAACTTCATGGCCGCGTCCTTGTTCTTGGCGCCCTTGGGGATGACCAGGAAATCGGCCATGACCAGGTTCTGCTTCCAGCTCACGCCCACCGGCGCTCCATCTTGCTGCAGGGCGTAGACGCGGCCGTTCCAGAACTGGCCGAGCGAGGCTTCACCGGAGGCCAGCAGCTGCTGCGACTGGGCACCACCGCCCCACCAGACGATGTCTTTCTTGATGGTGTCGAGTTTCTTGAAGGCGCGGTCCAGGTCCAGCGGGTAGAGCTTGTCGGCTGGCACGCCGTCGGCCAGCAGGGCCAGTTCCAGTACGCCGGGGCTCGGCCACTTGTACAGGGCGCGTTTGCCGGGGTAGGTCTTGGTGTCGAACAGCGCGGTCCAGTCCACCGGCTTGTTGGCGCCGAGCTTGCCTTCGTTGTAGCCGAGCACGAACGAGAAGAAGAACGAACCGACGCCATGGTCGGAGACGAAGCGTGGGTCGATCTTGTCGCGCGCGATGGTGTTGAAATCGAGGGGTTCGAGCAGGCCTTCGCTGGCGGCCCGCAGGGCAAAGTCGGCTTCCACGTCGACCACGTCCCACTGCACGTTGCCGCTCTCGACCATGGCCTTGAGCTTGCCGTAGTCGGTCGGGCCGTCCTGCACCACTTTGATGTTGGTCGATTTGCTGAAAGGTACGGCCCATGCTTCTTTCTGGGCGTCCTGGGTGGTACCGCCCCAGCTGACGAAGTTGAGGCTGTCGGCGGCCTGGGTGGCCTGACATGCCAGGGTCAGCAGGCTGGCGGACAGCACTGCGGTTACACGTTTGCTCAACAGCATGGTTACGCCCTCGTTGCTTTTTGTTATTCGAGGCGGGCTGGTAGTGCGCCCGCCAACAGTATTCGGGGAGCAGCTAAAACAATGTGTCGGTGGCCGTTTGGTGAGTGTAGGTGGCGGCCTGTGATTTCAAGGTCTACGGGATATCATATTATGGTATTCCAAGATTTTGGCAAGAGCGGGAGGCTACCGGCCATCACTCTTTCTCGCCTCGAAGCTGCAAGCCTCAAGCTGCGAGCTTCAAGTCAAAGCAGATCGCGTTGCGCCGCAGATCCGCTTTAACCTGCAGCTTTCAGCCCTGGGGCTCGAAAGGTATGCTCTGCACCACTTCCAGCTCATACCCGGCCAGGCCCGCATACTTGAGCGGTGGGCCCAGGTGGCACAGCTTGCCAACGCCCAGGTCCTGGAGAATCTGCGCGCCGGTGCCGACTTCCGAGTACACCTTCGATTGCCCACGCTGGTAGGGGCGCAACGGCTGGGTCAGTTGCGGTATGCGCTCAAGCAGCGCCTGCGACGATTCATGGTTGGCCAGGATCACCACCACCCCGGCACCTTCCTCAGCGACCTTCTGCAGCGCAGCCCACAAGGTCCAGTTGGCCGGCCCGGCATATTCGGCACCGACCAGGTCGCGCAGCGGGTCGATTACGTGCACGCGCACCAAGGTCGGCTGTTCGCGGCGGATATCGCCCATCACCATGGCCATGTGCACACCGCCTTCGATACGGTCTTCATAGGTGACCAGGCGGAAGGTGCCGTGCACGGTCGGCAGTTCGCGTTCACCGATGCGCTTGATGGTCTGCTCGGTGCTCAGGCGGTAGTGGATCAGGTCGGCGATGGTGCCGATCTTGATGCCATGCCGGGCGGCGAACACTTCCAGGTCCGGTCGACGGGCCATGGTGCCGTCGTCGTTGAGTACCTCCACGATCACCGACGCCGGGGCAAAACCGGCCAGGCGTGCCAGGTCGCAACCCGCTTCGGTATGGCCGGCGCGGTTCAGCACACCGCCTTCGCGGGCGCGTAGCGGGAAGATGTGGCCGGGCTGCACCAGATCCTCCGGGCGGGCATCGGCGGCCATGGCTGCAGCCACCGTGCGTGCCCGGTCGGCCGCAGAAATACCCGTGGTAACCCCCGTAGCGGCCTCGATCGATACGGTGAAGGCGGTGCTGAACGCACTGCCGTTGGCCGGTACCATCTGCTCAAGCCCCAAGCGCTGACAATGCTCGTCGGTCAGTGTCAGGCAGATCAGGCCCCGCGCTTCGCGGGCCATGAAGTTGATGGCCTGAGCGTCGCAGCGCTCGGCGGCGATCAGCAGGTCGCCTTCGTTCTCCCGATCCTCGTCGTCAACCAGCAGCACCATCTTGCCTTGGCGGTAGTCCTCGAGGAGTTCTTCGATCGTGTTGAAAGCCATGCTGCACGCTCACTGTGAATGGGTGATTATTATGGTATACCATCATACACAAATAGTTTTGCAACAGGAGAGTAGCGGATGAAAGCGTATTGGATTGCCCACGTGGACGTGACCGACCCGGAGCAGTATCAGCAGTACACCCAACGTGCGCCCGCCGCCTTTGCCGCATTCGGCGGGCGGTTCCTCGCCCGGGGCGGGCGCAGCGAGGCGCTGGAAGGGCGGCCAACCCCCCAGCGCAGTGTGGTGATCGAGTTCCAGACCTACGAGCAGGCGCTGGCCTGCTATCGATCCGAGTTGTATCAGCAAGCGTGCAGCCATCGCCAAGGGGTGGCCAAGGCAGAGGTGATCATCGTGGAAGGGTTCGAGCCCTGAGCTCGGGCTGATATCGCCTGACCTGTTGTGCTGGGTCATTCCCAGCGGCTGGCTTTTCCCCTATTGTCGACGCTATCTTTCCAAGCGATTTGGCAGGGCCATGGAGAAAGTCATTGTCATCACCGGCGCCAGCCGTGGCATCGGCGCCGCCACCGCCATGCAGGCCGCCCGCGAGGGTTACCGCATCTGCATCAACTACCACGCCGATGACCAGGCCGCGCAAGGCATTCTTGCCCAGGTGCGCGCACTCGGCGCCCAGGCCATCTGTGTGCGTGCAGACGCCAGTGTCGAGGACGAGGTGATCCAGCTGTTTCATCGCGTCGATGAAGAGCTCGGCCCCGTCACCGCACTGGTGAACAACGCCGGCACCATCGGCCAGCAAAGCCGTGTCGAAGACATGTCGGAGTTCCGCCTGCTCAAGGTGATGAAAACCAATGTGGTCGGGCCGATGCTTTGCGCCAAGCACGCATTGCTGCGCATGGCCCGCCGCCACGGCGGCCAAGGCGGGGCCATCGTCAATGTGTCATCGGTCGCTGCGCGCCTGGGCTCACCCAACGAATACGTCGACTACGCCGCCTCCAAAGGCGCCCTCGATACCTTCACCATCGGCTTGGCCAAGGAGGTGGCAGGTGAGGGGGTGCGGGTCAATAGCGTGCGCCCAGGCTACATTCATACCGCCTTCCACGCCCTGTCCGGCGACCCCGACCGTGTCGCCAAGCTCGAGCCTGGCTTGCCCATGGGGCGCGGCGGCCGCCCGGAAGAAGTGGCCGAGGCGATTCTCTGGCTGCTGTCGGACAAGGCGTCTTATTCCACTGGCAGTTTTCTCGACCTGGGCGGCGGGCGCTGAGCGCCACCGCTCATGGCTGCCTGGCCGCCAGCAGTTGATGGACGCACTCGGCCAGCGCATCCAGCTCGAACGGTTTGCCCAGTACATGGCTGCCTTGCAGCAGCTGATCGTCTCCCAGCGCCGCACTGTTGTCATAGCCGGTGATGAACAGCAGTTCAAGGCCGGGATACTGTTGCCGGTAGCGCTCGGCCACCTGGCGACCGTTGGGGCCGTCGGGCAGGCCGATGTCGCTTAGCAGCAGGTCCGGCCGCTCGCTGCGTTGCAAGTGTGCCAGGGCGGCAGCGCCAGTCTCGAAGGCTTCGACCTGATAACCCTGTTCTTCCAGCACCTCGCGGATCACCAAGCGCAGGGCTAGCTGGTCTTCCACCAGCACGATGCGCTGCCCGCCCGCACGGTGCCTATCCAGTGAGCCGGTCTTGGAGGGCAGGGCCTGCTGCACGGGCTGTGCGTGATGGCGCGGCAGGTACAGTTCAACGCGTGTGCCCTTGCCGGGTTGAGAAAGCAAGCGTAACTGCCCGCCAGACTGGCGCACGAAACCGTAGGTCATCGACAACCCAAGGCCGGTGCCCCGGCCGTTGGGTTTGGTGGAGAAGAACGGGTCGAAGGCGCGTGCAACCACTTCCTCGCTCATACCGCAGCCGTTGTCGACAACGCTGAGGCGCACGTAGTCGCCGCAGGGCAACCCCAAAGGGCGTGCCTGATCGCTGTCGAGCGCCACATTGTCGCCATGAATGCTGATGACACCACCGTCAGGCAGCGCGTCGCGGGCATTGATGCACAGGTTGAGCAATGCGCTTTCCAATTGTGGCGGGTCGATAAAGGTTGGCCAGAGTTCAGGCGCGAACCGGCTGTGCAGGGAAATGGAAGGGCCGATCGTTCGGCGCACCAGCTCTTGCATGTCGCCCAGCAGCGCCGCCACCTCGGTGGAACGTGGTTGCAGGGTTTGCTGGCGCGAAAATGCCAGCAGTCGGTGCACCAGCGACGAGGCGCGTTTGGCCGTACTGTTGGACAGTTCGAGTAAGTTTTCCAGCCCGGTATAGCGCTGTTGTCGCAGGCGCAGCTGGATCAGTTCCTGGGTATTGAGGATGCTGCCCAGCAAGTTGTTGAAGTCATGTGCGATGCCGCCGCTAAGCTGCCCGACGGCCTCCATTTTTTGCGCCTGACGCAGGGCCTGCTCTGCGTTGGCAAGGCGTTGCTGCTGCTGTACCCGCTCGCTGATGTCGTAGGCGAACAGGTAAGCACCCATCGGGGTACCTGCAGCATCGCGCAGGGCATTGAAGCGCAGTTCATAATGGCGCTGGTCCGGCGGCTGGCCGAATGCACCGGTTGCGGTGAACTGCTCGCCCTGCAGTGCCCGTCGCCACAAGGGCAGGATCGCATCCCGGTCTGCGGCATTGTCACCCATCAGGGGGGGCATGCAGGCGCCGACTACCGGTGTCTGACCATACAGGAACCGGAAGTCCTCCCTGGCCTTGCGATTGACGGCCAGCCAGTGCATGCCGCTATCGAGCACATGCACGTTGGCTGCGCTCTGGTCGATAAGCTCTGCGAACAGGCTGCGCTGTGCCAGGGCTTCGCTGACCCTTTGCTCCAGGTGCGCATTGAGCTGCTCGAGGGCCTGCTCGGTCTTGCGTCGCTCGGTGACATCCTTGAACAGAACCGCAACCTGCCGGCGCTGCGCCGGCTCGACGCGAAAGCTGCTCACTGACAAAACGCGGCCGCTGGCTCGCAATTCCTGCTCGAATTGCAGGGGGGTGCCGGTATGCAGCACTGGACCGTAGCGGGCAACCCAGGCGTCGGCTTCATCAGGCAATATGTCGCGCATTTTCTGGCCGGTCACGTCAGCGATGCCGGCATGCCTGGCATAGGCCGGGTTGACGAGCACGTGCACGTAATCACTCAGCGGGCCATGCGGGCCGTCAATGAATTCGATGATGCAGAAGCCTTCATCCATGCTCTCGAACAGAAAGCGGTAGACATCGAGGCCCAGATGCGGGTGTTGCTGCAGTTCGGCTTCAAGCTGCGCGTTACGGCGGCGCAGGGTTGCGATTTCCTCGCGCAGGGCGAGCATCTCGTTCAGAGGCATTGGCGACGTCCGGCAGCGGTGCGTGGCCAGACTTTAACGCGACGGCTCTGGTACGCCTAGCCGCCATCTCGCCAGATTGCGCACGAGTGGGCAGTTTGCCGTCAGAATGAGCGGATGATGCGGCCCAGGGTTTCCATTGCCCGTTCGGCGGTGTCGCCCCAAGGGGTGCCGTAGTTCAGGCGGATGCAGTTGCCAAAGCGGCGGGTGGGCGAAAATATAGGCCCCGGAGCGATGCTGATGCCTTGGGCCAAGGCCATGTGGAACAGCTTCAGTGCATCTATCCGTTCGGGCAGTTCCAGCCACAGAAAGTAGCCGCCAGAAGGCTGGCTGACTCGCGTCTGCGGCGGAAAATACCGCGAGATGGCGGCGAGCATGTTGGCTTGCTGGCCCTCCAGGGCATAGCGCAGTTTGCGCAAGTGGCGGTCATAGCCGCCGTGTTCCAGGTAGTCGGCAATGGCGGCCTGGGCCGGCATCGAGGCGCACAGCGAGGTCATCAGCTTGAGCCGTTCGATCTTCTGGGCAAAGCGCCCGGCGGCTACCCAGCCAATGCGGTAACCGGGCGCCAGGCTCTTGGCGAACGAGCCGCAGTGCATCACCAGGCCTTGCGTGTCGAAGGCCTTGGCGGGCTTGGGCGCCTGCTGCGAGTAATACAGCTCGGCGTAGACGTCGTCCTCGATCAGCGGCACCTGATGGCGCTGCAGCAACGCCACCAATGCCTGTTTCTTCGCCTCGGGCATGCTCGCGCCCACCGGGTTCTGGAAGTTGGTCATGCACCACACGGCTTTGACCGGGTGCTTTTCCAAGGTCTGGGCGAGCGCGGCCAGGTCCATGCCTTCGCGCGGCTGCACGGGTATCTCCACTGCCTTGAGCTTGAGCCGTTCCAGCACCTGGAGGCAGGCGTAGAAGGCCGGTGCTTCGACCGCCACCAGGTCACCCGGCTCGGTGACCGCCTGCAGGCACAGGTTCAGTGCTTCCAGCGCGCCGTTGGTGATCAGCAATTCCTCCATGGGCAGCATCAGCCCGCCGACCATGTAGCGCAGGGCGATCTGCCGGCGCAGTTGCGGGTTGCCCGGTGACAGGTCGGTGACCACCATGCGCGGGTCCATGGCCCGGCTGGCGCTGGCCAGCGAGCGCGACAGGCGCTGCAGCGGGAACAGTTCCGGGCTGGGGAATGCCGACCCGAACGGCACGGTGTTCGGGTCCTTGATCGACTCGAGTATCGAGAACACCAAGGCGCTGACATCCACGTCAGTCGATTCGCTCAACGGCTCCATTGGCTGTGGCTCGCTGAACTGACGCGGTGCATGGGCAGTGACGAAATAGCCTGAACGCGGCCGTGCGCGGATCAGCCCGCGGCGTTCAAGCAGGTAGTAAGCCTGGAACACGGTCGACGGGCTGACCCCGTGCGTCTGACTGGCGTAGCGCACCGAAGGCACGCGCTGGCCGGGGCCGAGCACGCCGGAGCGGATCAGTTCGGCAATGTCATCGGCAAATCGTTCGTAGCGTTTCATGAGGGCTCGGCAAGCAGGGTGAACAGGCAATTCACCCACACTATGGCCCCGAAGCGGTTTTCAGTACAGGCTCAGGCCATGCACCAAAAACCGGATCAGTTGCCAGGCAGTGCTTCTGCCGCGCTAGATTACCGAGCCAGGAACGCTCGCCTTCAAATGCTTTCGGCTGTCCACGGCACCGGCGACGGTCAGCGCGTCGGCTTCGGCTTCGGTGATCGGGACACGCTGGCCTGCGAGCAGTGCCACAGACATGTGCAACTGCTCATCTGTGACGATCTCGATGTCCGGGCCATCGCCTTCGATGCGCAGGTCTTCGCCTATGAGGGTGCAGCGGCGGGTGCTTTCTTCGATTTCGACGGGCATGGGGTGGTCCTCCGGGTTGCGGTTACAGGTGTGACCGCGACCGGTAGCAGGTTGCTGCATCAAGCTGCTGCACGGCACTTTATCGGGTGTACACGGGTCAACCCACAAAGGCGCCCCTGCCGGCCTTTTCGCCTGCATTGCTCGTGAATGGAAGGTAGGGGCAGCACACAGCTTGCGTCTGAGTAACGACCCATGGACCTCATCTGGCAAACCATTCAAGCAGAATTCGCCGACATCACCGAAGTGCGCGAAGTCACTCGGATCATCCTGCGCCTGCTGATGGCAGCCATTCTGGGTGCCATTCTGGGCTTCGAGCGTGAGCACAAAGGCAAGTCCGCTGGTGTGCGTACACATATGCTGGTGTCGATGGGCGCTGCATTATTCGTGCTGGCGCCAAGCATGGCCGGTGCCGACGAGCAGGCCTTGAGCCGGGTGATCCAGGGTATCGTCGCCGGTATCGGTTTCCTCGGTGCCGGCACCATCCTCAAAGGTAATGGCCGCGATACCAGCCACGTCAAAGGCCTGACCACGGCCGCCGGCCTGTGGATGACGGCGGCAATCGGTACCGCTGCAGGCATGGGGCGTGAGGCGACGGCGCTGATCAGCACAGTGCTTGCGCTGCTGGTGCTGGCCACGATGCCGATAGTGGTGGAGAAGGTCGAGGGGCAGGACGAGGAGAAACAGCAGGAGGAGGGCAGGAAGCACTGAGGGGAGCCGAAGCTCCCCTCAAAGCGTTGTTGCCTGCTCTTTTCTTATTATTGAGGCCGGCCTTTTGTTGTTTTTGTAGGCCTGCCTTGGTGTTGCGGGTGACCCCCAACCGGGGTCAAGAGCAAACGTATTTTTTTGAGCGCTGACCTGCTTTCATCCTGGGGATCCGATGCTGACTGCCGCTACCTTGAGGTAGTTTTATTGTTCTGTGCCAGACCGCGGGGCGAACCCCTGAAAAGCGTGTCTACTCCAAAAAAATCTGCTTGCTGCGCCTCTGCCGTGTTGTTCTTGTTATGTCAGAGCCGTTACATGTTGTTTTTATTGGGTATCGCATTTTTTTTTGTTGTTGTACCAAAGATATAGCAGGTGCCGTGCCAACTTTTTAAAACCCTTGAAAATCAATGGTTTGGCCTGATTCGCATGATTTGGGTGCCGTGAAATTCTGTCGAATTGTTTCCCTGTTACCCGATTTTTTGCTGACGGCTGTGGGGGCGGTAACACTCACCCACACATACGTGACAACCGTGTGAATCACTGTGCGCTGCGTGCCCGCGCCACACGAGAGCCGTTGGCCCGGCCCAGCACCTTGCTGATCCGCTGCCCGGCGGCGATCAAGCGGCCCAGGTCGATGCCGGTTTCAATCCCAAGCCCTTGCAGCAGGTACACCACATCCTCGCTGGCGATATTGCCCGTTGCGCCCTTGGCATAGGGGCAACCCCCAAGGCCGGCCACCGAGCTGTCGAACACACTGATGCCTTCGAGCAGGCTGGCATACACGTTGGCCAGCGCCTGGCCGTAGGTATCGTGGAAGTGGCCGGCCAGTTGCTCGCGCGGCACGTGCGCCGAGACTACCTCGAACAGCCTGCGGGTATCGCCTGCGGTGCCAGTACCGATGGTGTCGCCCAGAGAGACTTCGTAGCAGCCCATGTCATGCAGGGCCTTGGCCACAGGGGCGACCTGTTCGGCACTGACCCTGCCTTCATACGGGCAGCCGAGCACGCAGGAAACGTAACCGCGCACCCGCACACCGTGGCTGCGCGCCGCCTGCATGATCGGCTCGAAACGCTGGAGGCTCTCACTGATCGAACAATTGATGTTGCGCTGGGAGAACGCTTCGGAGGCGGCGGCGAACACTGCCACTTCCTTCACCCCGGCCGCCAGGGCGTCTTCGAAACCCCGCAGGTTGGGCGCCAGGGCCGCATAGGTAACACCCGCGCGTTGCTCGATAGCGGCAAACACGTCGGCAGAGCCGGCCATCTGCGGCACCCATTTGGGCGAAACGAAACTGCCGACTTCAATGTAGGCCAGCCCGGCGTCGGTAAGGTCGTCGACCAGGCGCACCTTGTCCGCGACACTGATGGGCTGGGCTTCGTTCTGCAGGCCGTCGCGAGGGCCGACTTCGACCAGGCGGACTTTTTCGGGCAAAGGCATGGTGGGGTTCCTGTGGCGGGTCAGCGGTTGTCGTTATTGTTCAATGTTGCGGCCAGGGCCTGTTCGCAACGTTCCTGGGCGGTGTCCAGCTCCAGTTGCATCTGGTGAATATCGAGCATCTGTTGCTCAAGCTGGGCGCGGCGCTCGGCGATCTTTGCCAGCATGCTGTTGAGTTGCTTGAGGTTACCGCTGCTGGGGTCGTAGAGCTCGATCAGTTCACGGCATTCGGCCAGCGAGAAACCGATGCGCTTGCCACGCAGTATCAGCTTCAGGCTGACCTTGTCGCGTGCCGAATAGATGCGTTCCAGGCCACGGCGCTCGGGGCTGAGCAGGCCCTGTTCCTCATAGAAACGTATGGCGCGGGTGGTGATGTCCAGCTCGCGGGACAGGTCGGAAATGCTGTAGGTCTGGCTGCTCATGCATGGGCTCGGCGTGGAGTATGGCGGTATCCTGAATGCAGCTTGACGTATACGTCAAGCAGGGTGTTGCGGGTGTGTCGCTCTTTGCCGTCCGGACAGGCATTGCCAATCAATCAGGCTGCACCGAGCGACGATAACCATTGGGTGTCTGCCCACTCAAGCGCTTGAAGAACCGTGCAAAGTAGGTCGGATCACTGAACCCCAGGCTGTCCGACAACTGCCCGATGCTCATGCGTGTGTAGATCAGGTTTCGCTGTGCCTCTAGCAGCAGCCGCTGGTGCACCAGTTGCAGTGCGCTCTGCCCGCTCAATGCCCGGCACAGCTGGTTGAGCTGCAGGCTCGGGATCTTCAGCCGCGCGGCAAAGTCCTCCACCGACAGGTGCTCACGGTAGTGCGCTTCGACTAGGCGCAGGTATTGCCCCAGCAACTGACGGTCACGTTCGTCGCGGTTGCGCGGCGCCTGGCCCAGTTGCTGGCGACGGCTGATCCACACCATCAGTGCGGTCACCAGGGCTTCGAGCAGGGGCGCGCGTGCCGGAGCATGGCCCTGGTACTCCTGCTGCAGCGTGTCGATCAGGCTGCGCAGATGCACACGGTCCTTGCCCAACGGGTAACAGGCAGGCTTGGCCAGCACCCCCAGCGGTGCACCCAGGCGTTGCTCGAGGTTGGCTACCAGCGCGGTGCCGAAGGTCAGCACATGCCCCTGGATATCGGCACTGAAGCGAAAACCGTGCACGGTCAGCGGTGGCACCACCTGGATTGCCGCTTCGCCAATGGCACTACGCACGCCCTCGATCTCTACCTGAGCCTGGCCACGTTGCACATACAGCAACTGAAACAGTTCGGCGTGCTGGTGCGGTTTGATTTCCCAGTGGTGCAGGCGGCTGCGGGCCGGGATCGACTCGCAATGCAGCAGGTCCGTACCGGGCCATGCCTGGTTTTCGCCATACAGCTGAAACAGCGGGACGCCGGGGAGTGACGATTTCATGAGCGGCTGGCCTGTCCGTTAATCGAACGCTTTTTATAAAAGTGCAGGTTTTGCATCGGATAGCACAGCTATTGCGCCTGTGCTGCCCGTAAAAATGCAGCTAGAAATCTAATAACACGAGAGAACAACAATGAAAACTCAGGTTGCAATCATCGGTGCAGGTCCGTCTGGGCTTCTGCTTGGTCAACTGTTGTACAAGGCCGGGATCGACACGGTCATTCTTGAGCGTCAGACGCCTGACTATGTACTTGGCCGCATCCGTGCCGGTGTGCTCGAACAGGGTACCGTCGACCTGCTGCGTGAGGCAGGTGTTGCCGAGCGCATGGACCGCGAAGGGTTGGTGCACGAAGGTGTCGAGCTGCTTGTAAGTGGGCGCCGCCAACGTCTGGACCTCAAGGGCCTGACCGGAGGCAAGACGGTCATGGTCTATGGCCAGACCGAAGTGACTCGAGACCTGATGCAGGCGCGCGAAGCCAGCGGTGCGCCGATCATCTATTCGGCCAGCAATGTCCGGCCCCACGAGCTCAAGGGCGAACGGCCGTACGTAACCTACGAGAAGGACGGCCAGACCCATCGCCTGGACTGCGACTACATCGCCGGCTGCGACGGCTTCCATGGTGTTTCCCGCCAGAGCATCCCCGAAGGTGTACTCAAGCACTACGAATGTGTTTACCCGTTCGGCTGGCTAGGAATGCTGTCCGATACGCCGCCAGTGAACCACGAACTGATCTACGCCCATCACGAGCGTGGCTTTTCGCTGTGCAGTCAGCGTTCGCAGACACGCAGCCGCTACTACCTGCAAGTACCGCTGGATGAACGCGTGGAGGACTGGTCCGACGAGCGTTTCTGGACCGAACTCAAGGCCCGCTTGCCAGAAGACGTGGCAGCGCGCCTGGTCACCGGCCCGGCGCTGGAAAAGAGCATTGCTCCCTTGCGCAGCCTGGTGGTCGAACCCATGCAATATGGGCACCTGTTCCTGGTCGGTGACGCCGCACACATCGTCCCGCCCACCGGGGCCAAAGGCCTCAACCTGGCGGCTTCGGACGTGAATTATCTGTACCGCATCCTGGTCAAGGTCTACCGCGAAGGGCGCACCGACCTGCTGCAGCAGTACTCGCCCTTGGCGCTGCGCCGCGTGTGGAAAGGCGAGCGCTTCAGCTGGTTCATGACCCAGTTGCTCCATGACTTTGGTGAGCACAAGGATGCCTGGGAGCAGAAGATGCAGGAGGCGGACCGTGAGTATTTCCTGTCCTCACCTGCGGGGCTGGTGAACATTGCCGAGAACTATGTGGGGTTGCCGTTCGAGGATGTGGTTTAGGGGCAGTGCATTTAGAGCGCTTGCGATCAAAAAAGAGGCCTGCAGGTTAATAACGGTCAGTTAGCGTTAGCAGGGCTGCTATGCAGCCCAATCGCCGGCAAGCCGGCGATTGGGCCTCGGAAATTGCGAAGATCAATGCGCCTGCGCGTGACGGCGCACCCGATTGACCGGCTGCTGCTTGGCCGGAACCTGCGGTGGCAGGTGGTGATGGTGCTGTGCATGACGCCGCACGATGCGTAGTACACCCCAGAGCATGGCGGCAGCGACGCTAAGCCACATACCTACCAGCATGAGGATTGCCATGGTCAGGCTCATGTCTACCTCCTTCTCTTGGGCCAGCTTTCGGCTCACCCTCCAGATATTGCTTAGTCTAGCTCCCCCCGCGTGACGTTCCATCTATCGAAGGTCTATTGCTTGGTTCGTTTGGTTCCAAGCCCGCACCGGGCTATACCCACGTCGCCTGGCGCCCTATGATCGTGGGTCAAGGCCGGGCGTTGCCAGCCTGGCGCCAGAACAAGCGAGTGTCCATGGTGCAAATTTCCTTCAAGTCCCGGGTTTTCGAGCCGCGCCGCCTGATGGTGGCCTGCCTGCTGGCCGCGAGCCTCTCAGGCTGTGCCAGCGCGCCACCGGCCGCCGTCAAGGGCGTTGCGCAGCGGGTCGAGATCAGCAGCGTGCCGTTCTACCGAGGCAACGCCAACCACAGTGGGGCCATGGCGCTGGCGGCGTTGCTCTCGCAGCAGGGCGCGCCGATCACCCCAGGGCTGCTGGACAAGCCACTGAACCTGCCGCAGGGCGCCGAGTCGCTGGGCACCGGCATCCCGCGCGTGGCGCGCGATTACGGCAGGGTCGTATACCCGCTGGACAAACAGCTGGACGCCCTGTTGACCCAAGTCTCTGCAGGCAACCCGGTGCTGGTGCGTTTTCAGGAAGGTTCGGCGTGGTGGAGCGAGCCGCGCTATGCGGTGCTGATCGGTTTTGACCGTTACAAGCAGCGGGTGCTGCTGCGTTCAGGGATGCACCGGCGGCAGATGATGCCCTTCGATGATTTCACCTCGGCGTGGGCGCAAGAGGGGAGCTGGGCGATACTGGTACAGCCGCCACGGCAACTGCCGGCCCAGGTGGACCGGCAGCGCTGGCTGCAGGCTGCCGACGAGTTGGCCCGTGCGGGCCAGGAATTGGCGGCTAAGCAGGCCGTGGACAGCCTGGAAAGGTAAGCCACCCGTACTGGCCTGATCCGCGGCAAGCAGGCGATCAGGCCAGTGCTGGCAACATCATCAGAAGCCCAGACGGTCGCGCAAGCTGTAGTACCACGCACCCAGGGCGCTGAACGGTACGCGCAGCATCTGGCCACCCGGGAACGGGTAGTGCGGCAGGCCGGCGAACGCGTCGAAGCGCTCGGCCTGGCCGCGCAATGCCTCGGCCAGCACCTTGCCCGCCAGGTGGGTGTAGGTGACGCCGTGGCCCGAGCAACCCTGCGAGTAATAGATGTTGTCGCCGATACGGCCAACCTGTGGCAGACGTGACAGGGTCAGCAGGAAGTTGCCGGTCCAGGCGTAGTCGATCTTGACGTTCTTGAGCTGCGGGAAGGCCTTGAGCATCTTCGGGCGGATGATCGCTTCGATGTTGGCCGGGTCGCGTGCACCGTAAACCACACCACCGCCGAAGATCAGGCGCTTGTCGCTGGTCAGGCGGTAGTAGTCGAGCAGGTAGTTGCAGTCCTCGACGCAGTAGTCTTGCGGCAGCAGGGTGCGGGCCAGTTCCTCGCCCAAGGGCTCGGTGGTGATCACTTGAGTCCCGCATGGCATCGATTTGGCCGCCAGTTCCGGCACCAGGTTGCCCAGGTAGGCGTTGCCGGCGACGATGATGAACTTGGCGCGCACCTTGCCCTGCGGGGTGTGCACAACCGGGTTGGCGCCACGCTCGATGCGGATGGCCGGGGTCTGCTCATAAATGATGCCGCCCAGCGACTCGACCGCGGCAGCTTCGCCCAGGGCTAGGTTCAGCGGGTGGATGTGGCCGCCGCTCATGTCCAGCATGCCGCCGATATAGCTGTCGCAGGCGACCACTTCACGGATGCGCTTCTGGTCCATCAGCTCCAGCTGATTGTGGCCGAAACGTTCCCACAGGCGCTTTTGCGATTCCAGGTGGCCCATCTGCTTGGAGGTCAGCGCAGCGAATACGCCGCCATCCTTCAGGTCGCACTGGATGTTGTACTTGGCTACACGCTCACGGATGATGCGGCCGCCTTCGAAGGCCATGTGGCCCAGCAGCTGCGCCTGCTTGGGGCCAACGGTGCGCTCGATGACGTCGATGTCACGGCTGTAGCTGTTGACGATCTGGCCGCCGTTGCGGCCCGATGCGCCGAAGCCGACCTTGGCCGCTTCGACGATGCTCACCTTGAAGCCGTTTTCCAGCAGGAACAGGGCGCTGGACAGGCCGGTGTAGCCTGCACCGATGATGCACACATCGGTTTCCACCTCACCCTGCAGCGCCGGACGTGGCGGCACCGGGTTGGCCGAGGCGGCGTAGTAGGACTGGGGGTAGGGGGTATTGGCCATGCTCGAGAAACCTCGTGTTTTATATTTTTAACGAATGTACCGATGCTATCAATAATAATAAACACCCGCTAGTCGTCCGTTGAAAATCCTTTACTGCTCCTTGGCCGGCGCTTCTCTATAAAGAGGTTAAGATTCAGTAGGTTAGCTCGAAAAAAAGTGTTGACAGCGGTTTTGGATTGCGTAGAATGCGCACCACACGACAGGCACATAGCTCAGTTGGTTAGAGCACCACCTTGACATGGTGGGGGTCGTTGGTTCGAGTCCAATTGTGCCTACCAAATCTCAGAAAGGGCGATCCGAAAGGGTCGCCTTTTTTGTTGGTGCGCCTCTTTAAAAGGCCGGGCGCTACAGATGTGGCAGGCTTCTGAAAGTTTTTGATTTTTTTGAAAAAAACGCTTTACAGGTGCGCATTCGGTGACTAATATGCGCACCACACGACAGGCACATAGCTCAGTTGGTTAGAGCACCACCTTGACATGGTGGGGGTCGTTGGTTCGAGTCCAATTGTGCCTACCAAATATCAGAAAGGGCGATCCGAAAGGATCGCCCTTTTTGCATTGTGCGCGTCCGGTGGGTGGCCGGTATGTAGCAAGGTGTAACGTATGGTCGCGGTCCGGGCCATGGGCCGCCATGCTAGAATCCGCCGCTTCGAAACGGGAGGTACACGCGTGCGCAAACTGGCAGTGGTAATGGCAGTGCTGGCCCTGGTGGGCTGTGAGAACGAGGTCGAAGGTGTGCACAAGCAGGTGGCTGAGCACCTGCACAACCCCAAGACCGCCAAGTTCGGCAACGTGCGGATCGACACCAAAGGCACCATTTGCGGTCAGGTGCGTGGCAAGGACGATGCCGGGCAGTACGAAGCCTACCGCAGCTACGTCGCCGTCAAGGGTGAGGGTGGCCAGTACGACATTATTGTCGACGACAATGGCAACAACCTGCGCATCCGCGAAATCTGCGGCGGCGCCGAGTTACAGCGCCGCGCCGAGGCCTTGGCCGATCAGCCTGCCCCCCAAGGCTGGGATGTCGAGGTGATCCAGGGCGCCAACATGGGTGCATTGAGCGACATGACCGCCCGCCTGATCGAGAAGGGCATCCCGTCCTCGGTCGAATATCGCAATGGCAAGCCGGTGGTGCTGCTGGGGCCGTTCCCTACCAAGGAGGAGGCCGAGGCACGCAAGGCAGAGGTCATGGCCAAGCTGGGCACGGATTCGGTTGTCATTCAGCACGGTGCGCAGCGCTGACTTTGTAGCATGGCCTCTAGTGTGGGAGTCGGCTTGCCGGCGATCACCGGCGCAGCCGATGCCATGCACTGAGGTGCCTGCATAGAGGCGAGCCGCCTTTTCCCGCTGGCTGTGAAAGCGCCGGAACAGACGCCTGTCATCTGTAACCCGACCCGTCTATGCTTGCTCTGTGAGACGGCTGAAACGGGGAGGGCCTCATGTCTACACTGGAGCGGGCCATCGTGGTAGCCACCAGAGCGCATGAAGGGCAATACGACAAAGGCGGTGCGGCGTATATCCTGCACCCCCTGCGGGTGATGATGCAGGTGTCCACGCCCGAACAGCGCATCGTCGCCGTGCTTCACGACGTGATCGAAGACACGCCGCTGACACTTTCCGATCTTGCCCGCGAGGGCTTCACGCTAAAGATCCTGGCCGCCTTGCTGGCCTTGAGCCGGCGTGATGGCGAAAGCTACGAGGATTTCGTCGTGCGCCTTGGCTGCGACCCGCTGGCGCGTACCGTCAAAATGGCCGACCTGGCCGACAATAGCGACCTTTCACGCATCGCCTGCCCAGGCCCGGCCGACCTGGCACGGCTGGCCCGTTATCGGCAGGCCAGCGCCTACCTGCAGGCACTGGCCTAGGCCCCTTGCGCGGTCAATCGTCCTTCGGCACCGTCCAGAAAATCTGCACGCCGCCATCGTCGCGGTGGGCGAGGGTGACGTTGTCGTTCTCGGCGATCTCCTCGAGCAGGGTTTCCCAGTCGTCGGGCGACTCCTGTTCCAGGCGGAAGATCAGGGCGGCGCGGCTACGTTGAGCGATGGGGCTGTTGATGATTTTCTGGATACGCGTACCCAGTTGTTCATAACTGCTCGGCGTTGCAGGGGCGGTACTGGCCACGGGGCTTTTCCTTGTTTTGCTGTATGCGCGTACAGTATTTCACTGTAAGGTATTTCGCAACTGCGTGTAAGGTAAAAAAGCGGAGGGCTGTGGGTGGCCGATCCGTGGCGAGTTAAACCGCGAAAAAGGGCCGGTGTAGCCACCACACCAGCCCCTTGTCATGCAGCAATCAGTATTCCCAGAAAATCCGCTGCAGCTCTTTGCTGTCCTGGGTCTTGGTCATTGCCACCATGGCCAGGATCCGCGCCTTCTGTGGGTTCAGGTCGTGCGCCACAACCCAATCGTTCTTGTCATCCGGCTGCTCGGCGTTGCGCAGCACGAAACCGCCCTGGTTGACGTGCGACGAGCGGATGATCTGCACGCCATCCTTGCGCAGCTCCTGCAGTGCCGGCACCACGCGCGACGACACCGAACCGTTGCCGGTACCGGCATGAATCAGCGCTTTCGCGCCGTTCTGTGCCAGTGCCTTGTAGGCCGTGTCGGTCACGTTGCCATAGCCGTAGGCGATGTCGACCTGCGGCAGGCTGCTGATCTGCTTGATGTCGAATTCCGAGTTGACGGTGTGACGCTTGGCCGGCAGGCGGAACCAGTACGATTTGCCTTCCACCACCATGCCCATCGGGCCCCAGGCGCTCTTGAACGCTTCGGTCTTGATGTTGACCGCCTTGCTCACGTCGCGGCCTGACTGGATCTCGTCGTTCATGGTCACCAGTACGCCCTTGCCGCGGGACTGCTTGTCGCTGGCCACGGCCACGGCGTTGTACAGGTTGAGCATGCCATCGGCCGACATGGCGGTGCCCGGGCGCATGGAGCCCACCACCACGATCGGCTTGTCGGTCTTCTCTACCAGGTTGAGGAAGTAGGCGGTTTCTTCCAGGGTGTCGGTGCCGTGGGTGATGACGATGCCGTCGACGTCCTTGCTTTCGGCAAGTTCGGCGACGCGCTTGCCCAGCTTGAGCAGGTCGTCATTGCTGATGCTTTCGGAGGCGATCTGCATCACTTGCTCGCCGCGCACGTTGGCAATGCCGGCAAGCTCCGGCACGCCGGCGATCAACTTGTCGATGCCCAGCTTGGCCGCTTGGTACGTGGCACTGTTGGCAGCACTTGCACCGGCGCCGGCAATGGTGCCGCCGGTTGCGAGGATGACCACGTTGGCCAGCTTCTGTTGGGTTTGGGCTTCTTTCGCCGAAGCAGCGGTTGGCAGGATAAGCAGCAACGCCAGGGCGCTGGGTGCGAAGGTCTTCAGTGCAGCATTCATATTATTGTTCTCTCTTCCTAAAGGAGATTTTGCTGTGTCGCACAGGGGGCAAGGCAGTTTTCGTACCATCCTTGGTAGGGCGCTGTAATTTCCTGTATGCCGCTGTGGCTGTGGGCCGGGCTTGACATGAAGAGCGCGCAGGCGGCCCCTCGAATTCGGCAATCCGAACAAACATAGGAAAACCTGTTCGGTTTTTCGGAAGAATCCAAGATAATCTGCGCCAGAAGCAACGCAGCCCCCGGCAGCGAAACGGATTTGACAAAACCTCATCCTGTTTCCATAGTTAGCCAACGCAAACGTTTGCGATCCGATAAAAACCACAAGATTCGGAGTCATCTCCCATGAAACTGCCGTTCCCCGGTCGTCTGCTGGCGCTCGCCGTCATTTCCTCGCTGTCGCTTGCCCTGCCTCTGTCCGCCGCCCATGCCGAAGACAAACCCAAGGTCGCCCTGGTGATGAAGTCGCTGGCCAACGAATTCTTCCGCACCATGGAGGACGGCGCCAAGGCCTACCAGAAAGACCACGCCAACGAATTCGACCTGGTGGCCAATGGCATCAAGGACGAGACCGACACCGGCAACCAGATCCGCATCGTCGAGCAGATGATCGCCACCGGCGCCAAGGCGCTGGTCATCGCACCGGCCGACTCCAAAGCCCTGGTGCCAGTGATCAAGAAGGCCATGGACGCCGGCATCACGGTGGTCAACATCGACAACCGCCTGGACCCCGACGTACTCAAGAGCAAGAACCTCAGCGTACCCTTTGTCGGCCCCGACAACCGCAAGGGCGCCCGTCTGGTGGGTGACTACCTGGCCAAGGAAAAGCTCAAGGCCGGTGACCAGGTCGGCATCATCGAAGGCGTGCCGACCACCACCAATGCCCAGCAGCGCACCGCCGGCTTCAAGGACGCCATGGAGGCGGCGCAGATGAAGATCGTCTCGGTGCAATCGGGCAACTGGGAAATCGACAAAGGCAACGCCGTCGCCGCCGCCATGCTCAACGAGTACCCCGACCTCAAGGCGCTGCTGGCCGGTAACGACAGCATGGCCCTTGGCGCTGTCTCGGCGGTGCGCGCCGCCGGCAAGACCGGCCAGGTGCAAGTGGTGGGCTACGACAACATCAACGCCATCAAGCCCATGCTCAAGGATGGCCGCGTGCTTGCCACCCTCGACCAGGCGGCCAGCCAGCAGGCGGTGTACGGCATTCAGGCGGCATTGCAGATGCTCAAGGGCCAGAAGCCGAACGTGGACGCCGACAACGTCATCCAGACCCCGGTCGAACTCATCACCAAGCCTTGACGGCCAGGAGACATGGCCATGCCTGTAACGGCCAATGAAGTGCTGCTCGCTGCCAGCGGCCTGGGCAAGAGCTACGCGCAACCGGTGCTGGGCGACGTCAGCCTGGCCCTGCGCGCCGGCGAAGTGCTGGCCCTGACCGGCGAGAACGGCGCTGGCAAGAGCACCCTGTCCAAGCTCATCAGCGGCCTGGAAACGCCCACCACCGGGCATATGACTTTCCGCGGCCAGGCCTATGCGCCTGGCAGCCGCAGCGCCGCCGAGCGCCTTGGCGTGCGCATGGTCATGCAGGAGCTCAACCTGCTGCCGACCCTGACCGTGGCCGAAAACCTGTTCCTCGACAACCTGCCCAGCCGCTTCGGCTGGATCAGCCAGAAGCGCCTGCGCCAACTGGCCACGGCCGCCATGGCACAGGTTGGCCTGGACGCCATCGACCCGGACACCCCGGTGGGCGAACTGGGCATCGGCCACCAGCAGATGGTGGAGATCGCCCGCAACCTGATCGGTGACTGCCATGTGCTGATCTTCGACGAACCCACCGCCATGCTCACCGCCCGCGAGGTGGAGCTGCTGTTCACCCAGATCGAGCGCCTGCGCCAGCGCGGCGTGGCCATCGTCTACATCTCCCACCGCCTTGAAGAACTCCAGCGTGTGGCGCAGCGCATTGCGGTGCTGCGCGACGGCAAGCTGGTGTGCGACGAGCCGATCCAGCGCTACAGCAGCGCCGAGCTGGTCAACCTGATGGTCGGCCGCGAGCTGGGCGAACACATCGACCTGGGCCGCCGGCAGATCGGCGCGCCGTTGCTCAAGGTCGACCGGCTGTGCCGCGGCGACAAGGTGCGTGACGTGTCGCTGCAGGTCAGGGCAGGGGAGATCTTCGGTATCTCCGGGCTGATTGGTGCCGGGCGCACCGAGCTGCTGCGCCTGATCTTCGGCGCCGACCGCGCCGACAGCGGCAGCATCGAAATCGGCCAGCCACTCACGGCGGTGAACATCGACTCGCCCAAGGCGGCGGTCAAGGCCGGTATCGCCCTGATCACCGAAGACCGCAAGGGCGAAGGCCTGCTGCTGACGCAATCGATCAGCGCCAACATCGCCTTGGGCAACCTCGCCGCGCTGTCCCGCGCCGGGGTGGTCGACGGCGACGCCGAAAAGGCCCTGGCCGAGCGCCAGATCAATGCCATGCGCATTCGCAGCGCCAATGCCGCCCAGCCGGTCGGCGAACTGTCCGGTGGCAACCAGCAAAAGGTGGTGATCGGCCGCTGGCTGGAGCGTGACTGCCAAGTGTTGCTGTTCGACGAACCCACCCGCGGCATCGACGTGGGCGCCAAGTTCGACATCTATGGCTTGCTGGCCGAGCTGGCACGCCAGGGCAAGGCCCTGGTGGTGGTGTCCAGCGACCTGCGCGAGCTGATGCTGATCTGCGACCGTATTGCCGTGCTGTCGGCCGGCCGCCTGATCGACACCTTCGAGCGCGACTACTGGAGCCAGGACCAGCTCCTTGCCGCCGCTTTCGCCGGCTACCAGAAACGTGACGCCCTGCTGCACGACGCAGCGCCCAGGATGGATGCATGAAAACCACACCTCTCGACACACAGGCCGGCGCCCCCGCGCGCCGCAGCGGCACCTACTTCGGCCTCGGCACCTACCTGGGTCTTGCGGGCGCCTTGCTGGCCATGATCGTGCTGTTCTCGTTGCTCAGCAGCCACTTCTGGTCGTACGCCACCTTCAGCACCCTCGCCAACCAGATCCCCGACCTGATGGTGCTGGCCGTGGGTATGACCTTCGTGCTGATCATCGGCGGCATCGACCTGTCAGTGGGTTCGGTGCTGGCGCTGGCGGCATCGGCAGTCAGCGTGGCCATCCTCGGCTGGGGCTGGGGCGTGCTGCCGGCCGCCTTGCTCGGCATGGCCGTCGCCGCGCTGGCCGGTAGCATCACCGGCGCCGTCACGGTGGCCTGGCGCATCCCGTCGTTCATCGTCTCGCTGGGCGTGCTGGAAATGGCCCGCGGCCTGGCCTACCAGTTCACCGACTCGCGCACCGCCTACATCGGCGATGCCTACGCCTGGTTCTCCAACCCGATCGCCTACGGTATCTCGCCGGCCTTCATCATTGCCTTGCTGGTGATCATCCTCGCCCAGCTGGTGCTGACCCGCACCGTGTTCGGCCGCCACCTGATCGGCATCGGCACCAACGAAGAGGCCGTGCGCCTGGCCGGCATCGACCCGCGCCCCTACAAGGTGCTGGTGTTTGCCCTGATGGGCCTGCTGGCAGGCTTGGCCGCGCTGTTCCAGATTTCCCGCCTGGAAGCCGCCGACCCCAATGCCGGCGCCGGCCTGGAGCTGCAGGTGATCGCCGCCGTGGTGATCGGCGGCACCAGCCTGATGGGTGGGCGCGGCTCGGTCATCAGTACTTTCTTCGGTGTGTTGATCATCTCGGTGCTGGCCGCAGGCCTTGCACAGATCGGCGCCTCAGAACCCACCAAACGCATCATCACCGGGGCGGTCATCGTCATCGCCGTGGTGCTCGACACCTACCGTAGCCGGCGAGCAGGCCGGCGGAACTGAAAACATGGCAACCATCAAAGACGTCGCGGCACTCGCGGGCATTTCCTACACCACAGTGTCCCATGTACTGAACAAGACCCGCCCGGTCAGCGAACAGGTGCGGCTGAAGGTCGAAGCGGCCATCGTCGAGCTCGACTACGTGCCCAGCGCCGTGGCGCGTTCGCTCAAGGCGCGCACGACGGCTACCATCGGGTTGCTGGTGCCCAACAGCGTCAACCCTTACTTCGCCGAGCTGGCGCGCGGCATTGAAGATGCCTGCGAGCGCAACGGCTATTGCGTGATCCTGTGCAACTCCGATGACAACCCGCAGAAGCAACGCAGCTACCTGCGCGTGCTGCTGGAAAAACGCATCGACGGCCTGGTGGTGGCGTCGGTGGGCGAGGACAGCGACCTGCTGCAGAGCCTGGCCTGCGTGCGCACGCCGATGGTCATTGTCGACCGAGCACTGGAAGGCGTGGACGCCGACCTGGTGCGCATCGACCACGAGCAGGGCGCGTACCTGGCCACCCAGCACCTGCTGGAGCTTGGCCATCGCGACATCGCCTATATCGGCGGCCCGGCTGCGACCGGGGTCAGCCAGCTGCGCCTGGCCGGCTTCCACCGCGCCATGGCCGAGGCGCAGGTAGCCGTGCAGGGGGCGCACATCCTGCAATGCGACTTCACCAGCCCAGGCGGCCATGCGGCGGCCGGGCAGCTGCTCGACGGCCAGCGGCCCACGGCGAT
This sequence comes from Pseudomonas sp. M2, assembly GCF_015751845.1. Taxonomy (NCBI): domain Bacteria; kingdom Pseudomonadati; phylum Pseudomonadota; class Gammaproteobacteria; order Pseudomonadales; family Pseudomonadaceae; genus Pseudomonas; species Pseudomonas sp. M2. The sequence continues at coordinate 337,564 of NZ_JADOUD010000001.1, read as the reverse complement.
TTTCGCCGGCAACGACATGATCGGCTTCGGTGTGCTGCGTGCGGCTGCCGAGCGCAACATCAACGTGCCGGGCGAGCTGTCGGTGATCGGCTTCGACGACATCGAGCTGAGCCGCTACGTGTACCCACCGCTGACCACCGTTGGCCAGTCGATCCGCGAGCTCGGCGAAAGTGCAGCGGCGCTGTTGCTGTCACGTATCGCTACGCCCCGCCGCGATGGCGCAGAGCAACGCATCGTCGCCCCGCGCATCGTGCTGCGCGAGTCGACCGGGCCGCGCCCGGACCTGTTCAATGATTACCGCTAAGGAATGCCCATGAGTGCCAAGGTAGTGGTGGTCGGTAGCCTCAACATGGACCTGGTGGCCCGCGCCGAGCGGCTGCCACGTGCAGGCGAAACATTGGCCGGCGAAAGCTTTTTCACCGTGCCGGGGGGCAAGGGCGCCAACCAGGCGGTGGCCGCAGCACGCCTGGGCGCAAGCGTGGCCATGATCGGCAACGTCGGCGCTGACGCCTACGGCCAGCAGTTGCGCCAGGCCCTGGAAGTGGAGGGTATCGATTGCCAGGCGGTGAGCGAGTGCCCAGGCGTCTCCAGTGGGGTGGCGCTGATTACCGTGGATGCCGCCAGCCAGAACTGCATCGTCATCATCCCCGGCGGCAACGGCCAGCTTACCCCGGCAAGCGTGCAGCGTTTCGACGCGCTGCTGCAGGCTGCCGAGGTGATCATCTGCCAGCTCGAAGTGCCTGCCGACACCGTGGCCTGGGCCTTGGCGAGGGGGCGTGAGCTGGGCAAGACGGTGATCCTCAACCCGGCCCCGGCCACCGGCCCGTTGCCCGCGCAGTGGTTCGCCCATATCGATTACCTCATCCCCAATGAAAGCGAGGCCGAGGCGCTGGCCGGTGAGCCGGTCAACGACCTGGCCAGCGCCCGCCGTGCCGGCGAGCGCCTACTGCAACTGGGCGCCGGCAAGGTCATCGTCACCCTTGGTGCGCAGGGCGCGCTGTTCGTCAGCCGTGATGGCAGCCGGCACTTCCCTGCGCCGCAGGTCAAAGCGCTGGACACCACGGCAGCGGGCGACACCTTTGTTGGCGGTTTTGCAGCCGCGCTGGTGCGCGGCCTGGAGGAGGGTGAAGCGATCATCTTCGGCCAACGCGCTGCGGCGCTGTCCGTCACCCGCGCCGGTGCACAGCCTTCGATCCCGACCCTGGCGGAGGTGGCCCCATGAAAAAGACCGCGCTGCTCAATATTGCCCTGTCGCGCACCATTGCCGGGCTGGGCCATGGCGATATCCTAGTGATCGGCGATGCCGGGTTGCCCGTGCCGCCGGGGGTCGAACTGATCGACCTGGCCTTGACGCCGGGCATTCCCGACTTCGCCAGCGTGCTGCGCGCTGTGCTCAGCGAGATGCAGGTGGAGCGCCATGTGCTGGCCGAAGAGATGCAGAAGGTCGTGCCGCCCGGCCTGGTCGAGATCGAGCGTCTGCGCGGCAAGCTCGGCAAGCGTGAATGGCTGAGCCATGAGCAATTCAAGGTGTTGTCGCGCAGTGCGCGCGCCGTGGTGCGTACCGGCGAGTGCCAGCCCTACAGCAACATCGCCCTCATAGCTGGCGTAACCTTCTAGTTCCCAGTCCAGTCTGTGGGGGGCGGCTTGCCGGCGATGGGCCGCCAAGCGGCCCCGACCGCTTCACCACCAAGGCAACAGGAGTGCCCCATGCTCAAACCTCTGCTACAAGGACTCGCCCTCATGGCCGCAGCCGCCACCACCACGCTCCAGGCCGCACCCCGCGACCTGATCATCGACACCGACCCCGGCGCCGACGATGTGGTCGCACTGTTCCTGGCCATGGCCTCGCCGGACGAACTCAATATCCGCGCCATCACCACCGTCGCCGGCAACGTGCGCCTCGACAAAACCTCGCGCAACGCCCGCCTGGCCCGCGAGTGGGCCGGCCGCGAAGACATCCCGGTGTACGCCGGGGCAGGGCGCCCGCTGGTGCGCACGCCCATCTACGCTGCCGAAGTGCATGGCGAAGAAGGCCTGACCGGTGTCCCGGTGCATGAACCGAAAAAGCCCCTGGCCCCGGGCAATGCCGTGCAGTACCTGGTCGATACGCTCGGCGCTGCCGAACCCCGCAGCATCACCGTGGCCATGCTCGGCCCACAGACCAACCTGGCCCTGGCTCTGATCCAGCGCCCGGACATCGCCAAAGGCATCAAAGAGGTGGTGGTGATGGGCGGCGCCCACTTCAACGGCGGCAACATCACCCCGGCGGCAGAATTCAACCTCTACGCCGACCCGCACGCTGCCGAGGTGGTGCTGGCCAGTGGCGTGCCACTGACCTACCTGCCACTGGACGTCACCCACAAACTGCTCACCAGTGACGCCCGCCTCAAGCAGCTGGCAGCCGTGAACAACCAGGCCAGCAAGCGCGTGGTGGACATCCTCAATGCGTACATCAAGCACGACATGGACTTGTACGGCATGCCCGGCGGCCCGGTACATGACGCCAGTGTCATTGCTTATCTGCTCAAGCCCGAGCTGTTCGGCGGGCGGCGCATCCACATGAGCGTCGACAGCCGCGAGGGCCCGACCTTCGGCCAGACCGTCGCCGACTGGTACGGCGTGCTCAAGCAGCCGGCCAACGTGATGTGGGTGGGCGAGGGCGATGCCCAGGGCTTTTTCGACCTGCTCAGCGCGCGCCTGGCTCGATTGCAATAGCGGCGTGCGGTGCGTAGCGCTCGAACACCTGGTCGATGAAGTTGCGCGCCGCCTCGCTGCCCAGGTCGCGCACAAGCAGGTCCAGGGCGATCAATACCAGCTCTTCTGGCGTGCTGGGGCTGTAGGCGCTCTGGCCCTCCGCCCATTTGACCTTGATGTCGGCGTCGATGCTGTGGTGGCTCATGAAAGGCTCTCGTTTGGGCCTGTGGCGGAGGGGCGAACACCTGACCCTGGTGTTCGCAGCAGGCACTGTGCCTGCACTTCTTAAAGTAAATCATCACTTTGCGTCAATGGCTCTTCGACTTAAGAATAAAAAGCCTGCCCAAGCAAACCAACTGCGTGGTGCAAAATCCGGTCACGATTGCCTTTCGCCATGCGCGGTGAGTTCGGGCAGACTTGTGCGGTTTTGCAACGAATTCAGGGTGGAACTGTCGGAACAGGCAGTTCCCAGATCTATTTAGGAGGATTCATGTTCCGTACCCGTGCTTCCCTGGCAACCTTGCTGGTCGCTGCTGTGCTGGCTGGTTGCAGCACTGGTGGCAACTCTGACGGCGGCAGCGCCCCGGCTGCAGCTGCAGGCAACGACGGGCGCTGCGAGGCCAGCGGTGCCGATTTCGCCATTGGCAAGCAAGGCAGTGCCGACCTGCTCGAGCAGGCGCGCAAGGCCAGTGGCTCACAGATTGCCCGTATTCTCAAGCCACATGACATGGTGACCCTGGAGTACCGCTCCGAGCGCCTCAACCTGAATGTGGACGAGCAGGGCAAGGTGACCCGCGTCAACTGCGGTTGATGCAGCCCCTACGAGGTGCAGGCGTGTGCTGCCCTGGTAAATGCCCATGCATCTATTGATGAAGCCTCAGCCTTCTCATCTGTCGGCGATAATGCAGCTCCAAATACGGCACGCCCCCCGTAGGAGCGGCCTTGTGTCGCGAAAGGGCTGCGAAGCGGCCCCAGGTTTCTAGCTCCGCCGCTTGAAATGCCGGGGCCGCTTTGCGGCCCTTTCGCGACACAAGGCCGCTCCTACGAAGGGCAGGCGTATGCTGCCCTGGCAAACGCCCATAAAAAAACCCGCCACAAGGGCGGGTTTTTTTACAGCTATCCGAATTACTCCGGACGAACCTGCGCAGCCTGCATACCCTTCTGGCCTTTTTCGGCAACGAAGGAAACAGTCTGGCCTTCTTTCAGGCTCTTGAAGCCGTCGGATTCGATGGCTTTGAAGTGAACGAACAGGTCGTCGCCGCCGCCTGCTGGGGTGATGAAGCCGTAGCCTTTCTCATCATTGAACCATTTGACGGTGCCTTGTTGGCGATTGGACATGGGTGAATCTCCAGAACATTTAATTTTCAGTGGTGCAATGTGGCCGAGGCTACGGAGCACGGACACCATAATAGTCTAATTCTGCGCCTGTAGCGTCTTTTACCTTCGCAGGATGCTGATCCAGGGCAAATAAAGCCCGGAAAGCCCTCTGCGCATGGCTCATTTCGGCTTGCAGGCCGCTTGCACGACGGTCTGTGCCTTCTGCATCAGCTTGGCGTCAACGCCGTCATTGCTGTCCAGGTCTTCGATCTCCTTATCAGTGAAATTATCTTTGATGGCTTGCGCGCCGCACGAACAATGCTTGTCTGCAGTTGCAGCGTCGACACCTTGACCTTGCGCCACCTGTTTGCATTGCGTCATGTAGGCACCCTCCTTGCCGGCAGGGAAGTTGCCAGCGGTGGCTGCCATGGGCAGCAGCAGGGCGCCAGCGGCCGCCAGGGCCAGAAGAGACGGAACTCGCATAACCAGACACTCCTTGGGTTAAGGTCTCATCAAGAGTAGGTTGCTTCCCAAAGTCTGATAGGAAATTTTCCGTGTAAGTTCACCGCTACCGCGTAATTTCCAAATATTTCTGCGCTGCCATGCAACCCCCGTGCTAGCATGCCCGGCTTGCACCTGCACACGTGCAGCGTGCAACTATCTTTTTACTTTCCAGTCACTCAGGTCCCCCTGGCAAGCCGAAAGGCTCCTGCCACTGTGAGGCAGGCTTCCTTCAAGGAAGGCAGGTCGGATCTTGTACTGGCTCATCCCAACCCATGTGACCTTTGGTAGGGGTCACCACTAGGAGAGGAGGCGCCATGCCCACTATTACTCTTCCCGATGGCAGTCAACGCGCGTTCGATCACGCGGTATCCGTAGCCGATGTCGCCGCTTCGATCGGTGCCGGCCTGGCCAAGGCCACCGTTGCCGGCAAAGTCGACGGCAAGCTGGTCGACGCCTGCGAGCTGATCACCCACGACGCCACCCTGCAGATCATCACCCCTAAAGATGAAGAGGGACTGGAGATCATCCGTCACTCGTGCGCCCACCTTGTAGGCCACGCAGTGAAACAGCTGTACCCGACCGCCAAGATGGTCATCGGCCCGGTCATCGACGAAGGCTTCTATTACGACATCGCCTACGAGCGCCCCTTCACCCCTGAAGACTTGGTCGCCATCGAAAAGCGCATGCAGCAGCTGATCGAAAAAGACTACGACGTCATCAAGAAGATGACCCCGCGCGCCGAAGTCATCGACGTGTTCAAGGCCCGTGGCGAAGACTACAAGCTGCGCCTGGTCGAGGACATGCCCGACGAGCAGGCCATGGGCCTGTACTACCACGAAGAATACGTCGACATGTGCCGTGGCCCGCACGTGCCGAACACCCGTTTCCTCAAGGCATTCAAGCTGACCAAGCTGTCCGGCGCCTACTGGCGTGGCGATGCCAAGAACGAGCAGCTGCAGCGCGTGTACGGTACCGCCTGGGCTGACAAGAAGCAGCTGGCTGCCTACATCCAGCGCATCGAAGAAGCCGAAAAACGCGACCACCGCAAGATCGGCAAGCAGCTCGACCTGTTCCACCTGCAGGAAGAAGCGCCAGGCATGGTGTTCTGGCACGCCAACGGCTGGACCGTCTACCAGGTGCTCGAGCAGTACATGCGCCAGGTCCAGCGCGAAAACGGCTACTCGGAAATCAAGACCCCGCAAGTCGTCGACCGCATCCTCTGGGAGCGTTCCGGCCACTGGTCCAACTACGCCGAAAACATGTTCACCACCTCGTCGGAAAGCCGTGATTACGCGGTCAAGCCGATGAACTGCCCGTGCCACGTGCAGGTGTTCAACCAGGGCCTGAAGTCGTACCGCGACCTGCCGCTGCGCCTGGCCGAATTCGGTGCCTGCCACCGTAACGAGCCTTCCGGCGCCCTGCACGGCATCATGCGCGTACGTGGCTTCGTGCAGGACGACGCGCACATCTTCTGTACCGAAGACCAGGTGAAGAAAGAAGCCGCCGACTTCATCAAGCTGACCCTGGACGTGTACAAGGACTTCGGTTTCACCGACGTCGCCATGAAGCTCTCCACCCGCCCCGCCAAGCGCGTGGGTTCCGAAGAGCTGTGGGACCGCGCCGAAGGTGCACTGGCCGACGCCCTGAACGAATCCGGCCTGGAATGGGAATACCAGCCAGGTGAAGGTGCCTTCTACGGCCCTAAAATCGAATTCACCCTGCGCGACTGCCTGGGCCGTAACTGGCAGTGTGGTACCCTGCAGTACGATCCGAACCTGCCAGAGCGCCTGGACGCCAGCTACATCGCCGAAGACAACGCGCGCAAGCGCCCGGTGATGCTGCACCGCGCCATCCTCGGCTCGTTCGAGCGCTTCATCGGCATGCTCATCGAGCACTATGCCGGCGTGTTCCCGGCGTGGCTGGCACCGACCCAGGCCGTGATCATGAACATCACCGACAAACAGGCCGATTTCGCCCTTCAGGTTGAGAAATCTCTGAACGGTAGCGGTTTCCGTGCCAAGTCGGACTTGAGAAATGAGAAGATCGGCTTTAAAATCCGCGAGCATACTTTGCTCAAGGTCCCGTACCTTTTGGTTATAGGGGACCGCGAAGTCGAAACGCAAACCGTCGCTGTGCGTACTCGCGAAGGTGCAGACCTGGGCTCCATGCCCGTCGCCCAGTTCGTTGAGCTTCTGACACATGCGGTTTCCCGGCGTGGTCGCCAAGAATCGGAGTAATGACTATTAAGCGTGAAATGAGAAACGATAAACGTGCTGCACCGAAGGCCCCGATCAACGAGAATATCTCGGCCCGCGAGGTTCGGTTAATTGGCGCAGACGGCGAGCAGGTTGGCATCGTCTCGATTGATGAAGCGCTGCGTATCGCTGATGAAGCGAAGCTGGACCTGGTTGAAATCTCTGCAGACGCGTTACCGCCTGTCTGCAAGGTCATGGACTACGGCAAGCACCTCTTCGAAAAGAAGAAGCAGGCTAACGAAGCCAAGAAAAACCAGAAGCAGATCCAGATCAAAGAAATCAAGTTTCGTCCAGGGACGGAGGATGGGGATTACCAGGTAAAACTACGCAACCTGGTACGTTTCCTTACCGATGGGGACAAGGCCAAGATCTCTCTGAGATTCCGTGGTCGTGAGATGGCCCACCAGGAGCTGGGCATGGAGCTGTTGAAGCGGGTTGAAGCTGACCTCGCCGAATACGGCACCGTTGAGCAGCATCCGAAGATGGAAGGACGCCAGCTTATGATGGTCATCGCCCCCAAGAAAAAGAAGTAATCTCCCGGGCACGGCAGGCCTGATGATTATGTGTAATTTTATCGAATGCGGAGTTCCAACATGCCAAAAATGAAAACCAAGAGCGGTGCTGCAAAGCGCTTCCTGAAGACCGCTACCGGCTTCAAGCACAAGCACGCTTTCAAGAGCCACATCCTGACCAAAATGTCGACCAAGCGTAAGCGTCAACTGCGTGGTAGCAGCTTGCTGCACCCGTCTGACGTCGCGAAAGTCGCGCGCATGCTGCGCGTTCGTTAATTCTGGTCAAAGATAGAGGAAGTTACTCATGGCTCGTGTAAAGCGCGGCGTTATCGCTCGTAAGCGTCACAAAAAAATTCTGAAGCTGGCTAAAGGTTACTACGGTGCACGCTCGCGCGTATTCCGCGTAGCCAAGCAGGCAGTCATCAAGGCAGGCCAATACGCCTACCGCGACCGTCGCCAGAAGAAGCGTCAGTTCCGCGCACTGTGGATCGCTCGTATCAACGCCGGTGCCCGCACCAACGGTCTGTCTTACAGCCGTCTGATTGCTGGCCTGAAAAAGGCGTCGATCGAAATCGACCGTAAGGTTCTGGCTGACCTGGCAGTGAACGAAAAAGCGGCGTTTGCTGCAATTGTCGAGAAAGCTAAAGCCGTTCTGGCTTAAGTACCCACGACAATCATCCGGCAGCGTTCTGCGCTGTCGGGTGTAAAACGTCATCGATAGGGGAAGAGCCTTCAAAGCTCTTCCCCTATTTTCGTATCTGGAGTCTGTACATGGAAAACCTGGACGCGCTGGTCTCCCAAGCCCTTGAGGCCGTGGAGCGCGCTGAAGACATCAATGCCCTGGAACAGATCCGGGTTCAGTATCTTGGCAAAAAAGGCGAACTGACCCAGGTGATGAAGACCCTGGGCAACCTGCCAGCCGAAGAGCGCCCGAAAGTCGGCGCGCTGATCAATGACGCCAAAGAGCGCGTCACCGAAGTGCTCAACGCACGCAAGGCAGCCTTTGAAGAGGCCGAGCTCAGCGCTCGCCTGGCTGCCGAATGCATTGATGTGACCCTGCCAGGCCGTGGCCAGGCCACCGGTGGCCTGCACCCGATCACCCGTACCCTCGAACGCATCGAGCAGTTCTTCACCCATATCGGCTACGGCATCGCCGAAGGCCCTGAGGTCGAAGACGACTACCACAACTTCGAAGCGCTCAACATCCCCGGCCACCACCCGGCCCGGGCGATGCACGACACCTTCTACTTCAATGCCAACATGCTGCTGCGCACCCACACCTCGCCGGTGCAGGTGCGGACCATGGAGTCCACCCAGCCGCCAATCCGCATTGTGTGCCCGGGCCGCGTTTACCGCTGCGACTCGGATATCACCCACTCGCCGATGTTCCACCAGGTCGAAGGCCTGCTGATCGATCGCGACATCAACTTTGCCGACCTCAAGGGCACCATCGAAGAGTTCCTGCGCGTGTTCTTCGAAAAAGAACTGGCCGTGCGCTTCCGCCCGTCGTTCTTCCCCTTCACCGAGCCGTCCGCCGAAGTCGATATCCAGTGCGTGATGTGTTCCGGCCAAGGCTGCCGCGTGTGCAAGCAAACCGGCTGGCTGGAAGTGCTGGGCTGCGGCATGGTGCACCCGGACGTGCTGCGCATGTCCGGCATCGACCCTGAAGAATTCCAGGGCTTCGCCTTCGGCATGGGCGCCGAGCGCCTGGCCATGCTGCGCTACGGCGTCAACGATTTGCGTCTGTTCTTCGACAACGACCTGCGGTTCTTAGCCCAATTCCGCTAGGCCCAATCGACGCAACTTTCAGGAGAACAGCATGAAATTCAGTGAACAGTGGCTGCGCGGTTGGGTAAACCCGCAAGTCTCCCGTGACGAACTGGTCGCCCGCCTTTCCATGGCCGGCCTTGAAGTCGACAGCGTAACCCCCGCTGCCGGCCAGTTCAGCGGCATCGTCGTGGGCGAAATCCTCGCCACCGAACAACACCCTGACGCCGACAAACTGCGCGTCTGCCAGGTCAGCAACGGCCAGGAAACCTTCCAGGTCGTCTGCGGCGCCCCCAATGCGCGCCAGGGCATCAAAATCCCGTTCGCCATGATCGGCGCCGAACTGCCGGGCGACTTCAAGATCAAGAAGGCCAAGCTGCGCGGCGTCGAGTCGTTCGGCATGCTGTGCTCGGCAGCAGAGCTGCAGATCAGCGAAGAAAACGACGGCCTGCTCGAACTGGCTGCCGACGCCCCGGTAGGCGAAGACATTCGCCAGTACCTGAACCTGGACGACGCCAGCATCGAAATCGGCCTGACCCCCAACCGCGGTGACTGCCTGTCGCTGGCGGGCCTGGCCCGCGACGTCAGCGCCCTGTACAACGTCCCGGTCACCCGCCCGGTGGTGCCGGCCGTACCGGCTGCCCACGACGAAGTGCGCCCGGTCGAAGTCAGCGCCCCGGCCGTGTGCCCACGCTACCTGGGCCGCGTCATCCGCAACGTCGACCTCAGCAAGCCCACCCCGCTGTGGATGGTTGAACGCCTTCGCCGCAGCGACGTGCGCAGCATCGACGCCGCCGTCGACATCACCAACTACGTGATGCTCGAACTCGGCCAGCCGATGCACGCCTTCGACCTCGCCGAAATCAACGGCGGCATCCGCGTACGCATGGCCGAAGAGGGCGAGAAGCTGGTGCTGCTCGACGGCCAGGAAGTCGCCCTGCGCGCCGACACCCTGGTCATCGCCGACCACACCCGCGCCCTGGCCATTGCCGGCGTGATGGGTGGCGAGCACAGCGGCGTCAACACCGAAAAAACCCGCGACCTGTTCCTTGAAAGCGCCTTCTTCGAGCCGATCGCCGTTGCCGGCAAGGCCCGTTCCTACGGCCTGCACACCGACGCCTCGCACCGCTACGAGCGCGGCGTCGACTCGCAACTGGCCCGCGAAGCCATGGAGCGCGCTACCGCACTGGTGCTGGAGATTGTCGGCGGCGAAGCCGGCCCAATCATCGAAGCCGTCAGCGAACAGCACCTGCCGCAAGTCGCCCCGGTGACCCTGCGCGCCGAACGCATCACCCAGATGCTCGGCATGGAGCTGCAGGCCGCTCAGGTCGAGCAGATGCTCAACGCCCTGGAGCTGACCACCACGGCCAACGGGGCAGGGGAGTGGACCGTCAAGGTGCCAAGCCACCGCTTCGACATCAGCCTGGAAGTCGACCTGATCGAAGAGCTGGCCCGCCTGTACGGCTACAACAGCCTGCCTGTGCGTTACCCGCAAGCGCGCCTGGCGCCCAAGGCCAACCCGGAAACCCGCGGTGAGCTGCCCAACCTGCGCCGCCTGCTGGTCGCCCGCGGCTACCAGGAAGCCATCACCTACAGCTTCATCGACCCGAAGCTGTTCGAGCTGTTCACCCCAGGCGTAGAGCCGCTGCTGCTGGCCAACCCCATCTCCAGCGACATGGCCGCCATGCGCGCCTCGCTGTGGCCGGGCTTGGTCAAAGCCATGCAGCACAACCTCAACCGCCAGCAAGACCGCGTGCGCCTGTTCGAAAGCGGCCTGCGCTTCGTCGGCCAGCTGGGTGACCTGGAGCAGCAGCCCATGATCGCCGGCGTTGTCACCGGCAGCCGCCTGCCAGAAGGCTGGGCCAACGGCCGTGACAGCATCGACTTCTTCGATGTGAAAGCAGACGTCGAAGCCCTGCTGGGCTACTCGGGCGCCCTGAGCGACTTCACCTTCGCCGCCGGCAAACACCCCGCCCTGCACCCAGGCCAGACCGCTGTCATCCAGCGCGACGGCAAGGAAGTCGGCTACCTCGGCGCCCTGCACCCGGAAGTTGCCAAGGCCCTGGGCCTGGACCGCCCGGTGTACGTCTTCGAGCTGGTGTTGGGTGATGTGGTCGAAGGCCGCCTGCCGAAATTCAGCGAACTCTCCAAGTTCCCGGAAACCCGTCGTGACCTGGCCCTGATCGCTGGCCGTGACGTGGCCGCCAGCGCCGTGCTTGAAGTAATTCGTGACAATGCAGGCGAATGGCTTACAGACCTCAGGCTGTTTGACGTCTACCAGGGTAAAGGTATTGATCCTGATAGAAAAAGCCTGGCCGTCGGCTTGACCTGGCAGCATCCATCGCGCACTCTTAACGACGATGAGGTGAACACTACCCTGCAAAACATCCTCACCTCGCTTGAACAAAGGTTGAACACCACGTTAAGGAAATAACGGCATGGGTGCTCTGACGAAAGCTGAGATGGCCGAAAGGCTGTACGAGGAGCTGGGGCTTAACAAGCGTGAGGCCAAGGAGTTGGTCGAGCTGTTTTTTGAAGAAATTCGGCACGCACTTGAAGAGAACGAGCAGGTCAAGTTGTCCGGTTTCGGCAACTTCGACCTTCGCGACAAACGCCAGCGGCCGGGCCGCAACCCCAAAACAGGGGAAGAGATCCCGATCACTGCACGGCGCGTCGTCACCTTTCGTCCAGGGCAGAAGTTGAAGGCCCGGGTTGAGGCCTATGCTGGAACCAAGCCATAACGACGAACTGCCCCCCATACCGGGCAAACGCTACTTCACCATTGGTGAAGTGAGCGAGTTGTGTGCCGTAAAGCCACACGTGCTGCGGTATTGGGAGCAGGAGTTCCCTCAGCTCAACCCCGTGAAGCGGCGGGGCAATCGGCGGTATTATCAGCGCCAAGACGTGCTGATGATCCGCCAGATTCGCGCGCTGCTTTATGACCAGGGGTTCACCATTGGCGGGGCGCGGTTGCGGCTCTCCAGTGATGAGGTGAAGGATGAGTCAAGCCAGTACAAGCAGCTGATTCGGCAGATGATTGTTGAGTTGGAGGATGTGCTGGTGGTGTTGAAGAAGTGAGCTAGAGCCGATGAATGGAATTTTTTGAAAAAAAGCTTCCATTTATCAAAAGGTTAGGGTAGATTTCTCATCGTTCTCAGATGTTATGAGAATGTAGTCGGGGCGTAGCGCAGCCCGGTAGCGCACTTGCATGGGGTGCAAGGGGTCGAGTGTTCGAATCACTCCGTCCCGACCAAAAATCCCCAAAAATCCAGTTACTATCTAGTAACTGGATTTTTTTATGCGTGAATTTTGGCTCAACTTTCGAGATAGTTTAGTTTCAGCTTCAAGCGATCGTTCCCATTCACCTCTTCAGGTTCAGCTCAATCTTTTCCAACAGCGCCCTGACCATCGCACTCAGGTGATACGAAGCCCAGATCATCTGTCGGTTGCCAATCATCACGCCGGTGATATTCAAATGCCGTGCACAGTCCATCAACTTGGTTGCTTGCTCGATGGCGTAGCTGGGCGGTATTCCCGGTGCGATGGTGAACATGTTGCGACGCGGCGTGCCGATCTGGTCGCCTTTGTGTTTAGCTGCCGTCATGAGTGATTTTCCGCAATCGTTTCGACTTGAACTGGCCCCTTCCAAGAGGCCAGTAGCGGCACTCGAATATCTACTGCTGCATCCCCAGCTCGGCATCATCGAGCAGCGCCTTTGCCAGAGCACTTAGGTAGTAGGATGCCCAGATCAATTGCGGGCTGTCTTCCATCAAGCCGGTTATGGTCAGGTCACGCACACAGCCCATCAACTCTGAGGCTTGCTCCCTGGCATTCTGGCAGGGGATACCAGGTGCGATGCAGAACAGCGGCTGAGTTTGGCCTTCTGCCTGATAGAACATGGTTTTGCCGGGTGTGGTTTTTTCGGTTGTGCTGTCTTTCGGCATGAGTTGGTTCCCTGAAAATACGGGTGCCTGGGCTGGCCCTATCGCCGGCAAGCCGGGCTCCCACAAGTTCACCGGGCCCCTGAGGGTCGTCTACAACCTCAGGGGCGGTGCCGTGTGGGGGCGCTAGCCTTCGAAAGAACCAGGCCAGACTTAACGTGATGCGGCTTAGTGCAGCGTTCCTTGCTCTGTCGGCATTTGCACTTGCGCTAACGCAACCTCAAGCAATTTGCGCAAGGTTTCCAGTTCGTGCATCGAGGTCATGATCAACAAGGAAGAGGGCGACTTGGGGTGCATCATCATCGCCTGTTGCGCAACGGCTTCGGCGCACAGTGCGTAATCAGCAGCCAGCATCAGCGTATCTTCGAGGGAGTGAAGGTGGTGGGGTGGATCAGGAACAATTTTTAGCATCGGACTGTGTTCTCGGTGGGGCCACCGCCAATCCGCTGTCAAACGGAGAGGTGGCAGCTGTGCATGGGTTGACAGACCGGCGAACACAGAAACCGGCGCACGCAAGCGTGCCCCATACACAACCGCCATGAACGGTTATGCGCTGTATATCGTCGCGGCCTGTCAAAGCCGGTCGTTGATGTGCAACGACCCACCGAGCCTAAAACTCAGAAATAACGACCGCAACGAAAAACAGGCGGCGGCAGTATCTTTGGGAAATACCCTACAGGAAAGGGGTTAAATCTGATCTTTTCAGGTGCTCGCTGTAACAGCTTGTAAGTGCAGGCAGCCGAAATTCAGGGTTGTGCCTAGTGAGAAATGCGCACGATGGGAGTTCCTTGCCTGCAACTGACTCCACCGCCCCTTGTACTGGGTAACCAGCGCCAGCAATCAGCAGCTTTGCTTCAGCTAGTCGGGTCTTGCCCCAACACCTTGCTCAACGCCACACGCGCATCTTCAAGCTGCACCAGCGAAGCATGCCGTGCACCCAGCGCGTCGCCATTCTGGATAGCAGTGAGAATCGCCTTGTGCCGGGGCAGGGCGAGTTGGTTGAAGTTCGGCCGCTGGTTGGAATAGCGCACCGATTCGCGCAGGGCCATCGACAGCATGTTGCACAGGTAGGCCAACAGGTCGTTGTGGGTGGCGTCGGCGATGCGGGCGTGGAAGTCCAGGTCGGGTTGCAGGCGCTCTTCATGGGTGCGCGCGGCTTCCATGCGCTGGTAGGCCTCGGCGATCGACTCGACATCCTCGGGGGTGGCGTTGGTGGCGGCCAGCGCGGCGGCGGCGGGTTCGATAACCCAGCGCACGCTGGACAGGGTGTTGAAGAAGTCTTTTTGCGGGGTGGCCTGCATCAGCCAGTGCAGCACGTCGGGGTCGAGCATGTGCCAGTCATGGCGCGGCCTCACCAGCGTGCCGACCCGTGGGCGGGCTTCGACCAGGCCCTTGGCGGTCAGGGCGCGCATCGCTTCGCGGAACACCGGCCGGCTGATCGCGTAGCTTTCGCACAGGCTGGCCTCGGAGGGCAGCTTTTGCCCGGGTGCGAGTTGGCCGGATACGATTTGCAGGCCGAGGTCCTGGACCAGGGTGGCGTGCATGCTTTTGCGCGTGGTGGGCTGGCGGTAGTTCATGGGGGGCGCGGGAGGTCCTTCGAGCGAGGTGGGCATCATAGCATTAGTGGGTGGCGGAGGGCCTGTGGGGCAGGTGTCATGCAGGCAGTTGCAGCCATCGGTTTGCACTGCCTCAAGGTATGCGTGGGATGTGTAGGAGCGGCCTTGTGTCGCGAAAGGGGCGCGCAGCGCCCCCGGCAATATCAGCCTGATGCATGAATTGTGGGGGCGCTGCGCACCCCTTTCGCGACACAAGGCCGCTCCTACCGGGGGGAGGTGTTGAGAGTTGGTTAGTGCGAATGCTTGGGCACCGCCGCGCCACGGCAGCCAACCAGGAAGTCGAAATCGCAACCTTCGTCAGCCTGCATCACATGGTCCAGATACAGCTTCGCATAACCGCCACTGATCAACTGTGGCGGTGCTTGCAGGTCGGCCAGGCGGCCAGCCAGTTCCTCGGCAGAAATGTCCAGGTGCAGCCGGCCTTCCTTGCAGTCCAGCTCGATCCAGTCACCTTCGCGCACGGCTGCCAATGGGCCGCCCGCAGCAGCCTCGGGTGCCACGTGCAGCACTACGGTGCCGTAGGCAGTACCGCTCATGCGGGCGTCGGAGATGCGCACCATGTCGGTCACGCCCTGGGCCAGCAGCTTGGCGGGCAGGCCCATGTTGCCGACCTCGGCCATGCCCGGGTAGCCCTTGGGCCCGCAGTATTTCATCACCAGCACCGAATTGGCGTCCACGTCCAGCTCAGGGTCGTTGATGCGCGCTTTGTAGTCCTCGAAGTTTTCGAACACTACGGCGCGGCCGCGGTGCTGCATCAGCGCTGGGGTGGCCGCCGACGGCTTGAGCACCGCGCCTTTGGGCGCCAGGTTGCCGCGCAGGATGCAGATGCCGCCATCGGCCACCAGCGGTTTGTCGAGCGGGCGGATGACTTCTTCGTCATACAGCGGCGCGGCCTGGCAGTTGTCCCACAGGCTCTTGCCGTTGGCGGTCAGTGCGGTGGGGTTGGGCAGCAGGCCATGCTCGCCCAGGCGGCGGATGACTGCGGGCAGGCCGCCGGCGTAGTAGAACTCTTCCATCAGGAAGCGGCCCGATGGCTGCAAGTCGACCAAGGTCGGTGTGCCGCGGCCGACGCGGGTCCAGTCTTCCAGTTGCAGGTCTACGCCAATGCGCCCGGCAATCGCCTTGAGGTGGATCACTGCGTTGGTCGAACCACCGATGGCGGCGTTGACGCGGATGGCGTTCTCGAAGGCTTCGCGGGTGAGGATCTTCGACAGGCGCAGGTCTTCGCGCACCATGTCGACAATGCGCATGCCCGACAGGTGGGCGAGTACGTAGCGGCGGGCATCCACCGCCGGGATGGCGGCGTTGTGCGGCAGCGAGGTACCCAGCGCTTCGGCCATGCAGGCCATGGTCGAGGCGGTGCCCATGGTGTTGCAGGTGCCTGCCGAGCGCGACATGCCGGCCTCGGCCGAGAGGAATTCGTTGAGGTCGATCTGGCCGGCCTTATAGGCCTCGTGCATCTGCCAGACGATGGTGCCGGCGCCAATGTCCTTGCCTTTGTGCTTGCCGTTGAGCATCGGCCCACCAGTGACCACGATCGCCGGCACGTCGCAGCTGGCGGCACCCATCAGCAGCGCCGGGGTGGTCTTGTCGCAGCCGGTCAGCAGCACCACGGCGTCCACCGGGTTGCCACGGATCGCTTCTTCCACATCCATGCTCGCCAGGTTGCGGGTGAGCATGGCGGTAGGGCGCAGGTTGGACTCGCCACTGGAAAACACCGGGAACTCCACCGGGAAGCCACCAGCCTCCAGCACGCCTTTTTTGACGTGCTCGGCAATCTTGCGGAAGTGGGCGTTGCACGGGGTCAGCTCCGACCAGGTGTTGCAGATGCCGATGATCGGCTTGCCCTGGAATTCGTGGTCGGGGATGCCTTGGTTCTTCATCCAGCTGCGGTACATGAAGCCGTTCTTGTCGGCGGTACCAAACCATTGGGCGGAGCGCAGGGGGCGTTTGTTATCAGACATAAGCGGGGCACCTAATTAGTATTACTATTTGTCGTTATGAGGCTGACTCTAGCGGCTAAAAAGGCATCTGTGAAGGGTTGTTGTTTTAAATAGTAATACTATATGATCGATTCGCCAGGTTAGCGGTCTGCCAAAAAGCCCCGGCCAGGTGCTGTGCCCATTACAAGAACAATTGGAGACATCGCCATGATTCAGGAGCAGCGGCTCGTCCGCCTGATCACACTGAAACTCATCCCTTTTCTGGTTCTGCTTTACCTGGTGGCCTATGTCGATCGTTCGGCGGTGGGCTTTGCCAAGCTGCACATGGGCGCCGACATAGGCCTGGGTGACGCGGCATATGGCCTTGGCGCCGGGCTGTTCTTCATCGGTTATTTTCTTTTCGAAGTGCCGAGCAACCTGTTGCTCGACCGCTTCGGTGCACGTCGCTGGTTCGCCCGCATTTTGCTGACCTGGGGCGCGATCACTGTCGGCATGGCGTTTGTCACCGGGCCCAACGGCTTCTATGTGATGCGCTTCTTGCTGGGGGCCGCCGAGGCGGGCTTCTTCCCGGGGGTGCTGTACTACATCACCCAGTGGTACCCGGTGCGCCATCGCGGCAAAATTCTAGGCTTCTTCATTCTCTCGCAGCCGCTGGCCATGCTGATCACCGGGCCACTTTCGGGTGCGCTGCTGGGGCTTGAGGGCATCTACGGCCTGCATGGCTGGCAGTGGTTGTTCATCTGTATCGGTACCCCGGCAGTGCTGTTGGCCTGGCCCACCTTGCGCCTGCTGCCGGACGGCCCTGCCAAGGTGCGCTGGCTCAGCGACGAGCAACGCAACTGGCTGCAGGAGCAGTTGGCCAACGACCTGCGCGAGTTCGGCCAGACCCGCCATGGCAACCCGCTGCATGCCCTTAAAGATGGCCGGGTGCTGTTGCTGGCGCTGTTCTACTTGCCGATGACCCTGAGCATCTATGGCTTGGGCCTGTGGCTGCCAACGCTGATCCACCAGTTTGGCGGCAGTGACCTGGTCACCGGTTTTGTCTCGGCGGTGCCCTACCTGTTCGGCATCATCGGCCTGCTGATCGTGCCGCGAAGCTCCGACCGCCTGAACGACCGCTATGGCCATCTGGGCCTGCTGTACGCACTGGGTGCCGTCGGCCTGTTCTTCAGCGCCTGGCTGACGGTACCGGTGCTGCAGTTGGCCGCGCTGTGCCTGGTGGCGTTCGCGCTGTTCTCCTGCACGGCCATCTTCTGGACGCTGCCGGGGCGGTTCTTCTCCGGTGCCAGCGCTGCTGCGGGCATCGCCTTGATCAACTCGATCGGCAACCTCGGCGGTTACCTGGGCCCGTTCGGCATCGGCGCGCTGAAGGAGTACACCGGGCAGCTGTCGTCGGGCCTGTATTTCCTGGCGCTGGTGATGCTGTGCGGGGTGCTGCTCACGGGCGTGGTCTACAACCGCCTGGAGCGCCGCCAGCGCCTGGCTTCCACGCGGGCGGCCGAAGCCTCCCGCTAACCTTTGCAACCGACAAGCGAGCACAAGCATGCGACTGATCCAATTCGAAACCGCCGCCGGCGCGCGCCGCGTGGGCGTGGTGGAAGGCGAGTACGCCCTTGAAGTACTGGGCGCCGCCAGCACCCGTGAGCTGGCCCTGCAGGCCATAGCCGCTGGCCGTGACCTGGCCTGCGAAGTGCAGGCCGCCGGGCTGGGCGAGCGCCATGACTACCTGGCCCTGCTGGCCGAAGGCCGCGTACTGCCACCGCTGGACCACCCGGACCCGGCCCACTGCCTGGTGACCGGTACCGGCCTGACCCACCTGGGCAGCGCCGCCACCCGCGACAAGATGCACCAGCAGCAAGCCGAAGGCGCCGTCACTGACAGCATGCGCATGTTCCAGTGGGGCCTGGAGGGCGGTCGGCCGCCAGCGGGCGAGGAGGGCGCGCAGCCGGAGTGGTTCTACAAGGGCGACGGCGGCATCGTCGTGCGCCCCGGCGCCGACCTGCCGCTGCCGGCCTTTGCCGAAGATGCCGGCGAAGAGCCGGAGCTGGTCGGGCTGTACCTGATCGGTACCGACGGCACGCCATACCGCCTCGGCTACGCCTTGGGCAACGAGTTTTCCGACCATGTGATGGAACGGCGCAACTACCTGTACCTGGCGCATTCCAAGCTGCGTGCCTGCAGCTTCGGCCCGGAGCTGCGCCTTGGGGCATTGCCGGCTCATTTGGAAGGTACCAGCCGCATCCTGCGCGATGGCCAGGTGCTGTGGAGCAAGCCGTTCCTGTCGGGTGAGCAGAACATGTGCCACAGCTTCGAGAACCTTGAGTTCCACCACTTCAAGTACGACCAGTTCCTGCGTGCTGGCGATATCCATGTGCACTATTTCGGCACCGCCACGCTGTCGTTTGCCGACGGCGTTCAGGCTCGCCCGGGCGATACCTTCGAGGTCAGCCTCGATGCCTTTGGCCAGCCGCTGCGCAATGGTATTGGCGCAGCGTCCGGGCAGCGTCGCCCAGGTGCAGTGAAAAGCCTTTGAGCGTGCTGCCGGTCAGTCGATGAAGTCGGGACGGCTGTGCGGTCCATCGCCGGCAAGCCAGCTCCCACAAGTACCGCGCAAACCTCAAGATTTTGCGCTGCCCCCTCTGCCCTGACTGACCGCCATGCGCCACTGAGCCCTCTTTCTTTGTTACAGGAGTCAATCATGTCTGGAAGCAACTTCATTGGCGGCCAGCGCAGCGCTGCCGGCAGCGTACGCCTGCAAAGCCTCGATGCACGCACCGGCGAAGCATTGCCGGTGGTCTTCACCCAGGCCACCCCTGAGGAGGTGGCCGCCGCCGCCCAGGCCGCCGAAGCAGCATTTGCCGAATACAACGCCCTGGCGCCAGAGCGCCGCGCGCAGTTTCTGGAGGCCATTGCCGACCAGCTGGACGCGCTGGACGATAGCTTCGTCGCCACGGTGTGCCGCGAAACTGCGCTGCCGGCTGCGCGCATCCAGGGCGAGCGTGGCCGTACCAGCAACCAGATGCGCCTGTTCGCCAAGGTACTGCGCCGTGGCGACTACCTGGGGGCGCGCATCGACCGCGCGCAGCCACAGCGCCAGCCACTGCCACGCCCTGACCTGCGCCAGTACCGCACCGGCCTTGGCCCGGTGGCCGTGTTCGGCGCCAGCAACTTCCCGTTGGCGTTCTCCACGGCCGGCGGCGACACCGCCGCAGCACTGGCTGCCGGCTGCCCGGTAGTGGTCAAGGCCCACAGCGGCCATATGGCCACTGCCGAGCTGGTGGCTGAAGCCATCGAGCGTGCGGCGGTGGCTACCGGCATGCCCGCTGGCGTGTTCAACATGATCTATGGCGCCGGTGTCGGTGAAGCGCTGGTGCGCCACCCGGCGATCCAGGCGGTCGGTTTCACCGGTTCGCTCAAGGGCGGCCGTGCCCTGTGCGACCTGGCCGCAGCGCGCCCGCAGCCGATCCCGGTGTTCGCCGAAATGAGCAGCATCAATCCGGTGCTGGTGTTGCCTGCGGCGCTGCAGGCCCGCGGCGAGCAGGTGGCCAAGGAACTCGCCGCTTCGGTGGTGCTGGGCTGCGGGCAATTCTGCACCAACCCTGGGTTGGTCATCGGCATTGCCGGTGAAGCGTTCGGCACCTTCGTCGCGGCACTGGCTGCGCATATGGCCGACCAGCCCGCGCAGACCATGCTCAATGCCGGTACCTTGCGCAGCTATGCCAGCGCCGTACAGCGCCTGCAGCAACACCCGGGCGTGCGCCATCTGGCCGGTGCCGAGCAGGTCGGCGGGCAGGCCCGGGCACAGCTGTTCCAGGCCGATGTGAGCTTGCTGCTCAACGGCGACGAGCTGCTGCAGGAGGAGGTTTTCGGGCCTGCCACGGTGGTGGTCGAAGTGGCCGACGAAGCCGAACTGCGCCGCGCCCTGCAAGCCCTGCACGGGCAATTGACCGCCACCCTGATCGCCGAGCCGGAGGACTTCCAGCGCTTTGCCGCACTGGTGCCGCTGCTGCAGCGCAAGGCCGGCCGCCTGCTGGTCAACGGCTACCCGACAGGCGTCGAGGTGTGCGATGCAATGGTGCATGGCGGGCCTTACCCGGCCACCTCCGATGCCCGTGGTACCTCGGTCGGCACCCTGGCCATCGACCGCTTCCTGCGCCCGGTGTGCTACCAGGACTACCCGGATGCGCTGCTGCCCGACGCCCTGAAAAACGCCAATCCACTGGGCCTGCAACGCCTGGTCGACGGCCAGCACAGCCGTGATGCGCTGAGCTGAGGCAGGGTGCTAGCGCTGTATACCCGCCGGGCTATGCCCCGGCGGGCTTTCGATCGACACCGTAAAACAACAAAAAGAGGTTGCAGCCATGCCGAGTCGTTCCCTGCCCGCCGACCAGGTCGCGTGGGAGTCACTGGATAGTCGTCTGTTTCGCAAGATCAGCTGGCGCATTGTGCCGTTGTTCATCGTGTGTTTCCTGTTCGCCTACCTAGACCGGGTCAATATCAGCTTCGCCAAGCTGCAGATGCAAAGCGCGCTGGGTTTCAGTGACGCTGTGTACGGGTTGGGTGCGAGCCTGTTCTTCGTCGGCTACTTCCTGTTCGAGGTACCGAGCAACGTGCTGCTGCACCGCATCGGCGCACGTATCTGGATTGCCCGCATCATGATCAGTTGGGGTTTGACCTCGGCGGCAATGATGTTCGTCACCAGCGAAACCTGGTTCTACGTACTGCGTTTTCTGATCGGTGTCATGGAAGCCGGCTTCGTGCCCGGCGTGCTGTACTTCTTCACCCAGTGGTACCCCAGCGACCGCCGTGCGCGCATCAACGCCTATTTCAAGAGCTCGATCTGCCTATGCGGCATCGTTGGCGGTCCGTTGGCCGGGTTTATCCTCGGCCACTTCGACGGGGTAAACGGCCTGGCCGGGTGGCAGTGGCTGTTCCTACTCGAAGGCCTGCCATCGGTGCTGCTCGGCCTACTGGTACTGTGGCTGGTCACTGATCGCATCGAAGATGCCCGGTGGCTTGACGGCGAAGAGAAACGCTACCTGCGAGAGCGTCTGGACGCCGAGCCCAAGCCCAGCGGTGGCAGCTCGATCAGGGCGATTCTGCGTGAGCCCGCTTCGCTGGCGCTGTCGGCGATCTATCTGTGCCTGGTCATGGCGCTGACCGGGTTACTGTTCTGGATGCCCCAGTTGATTCGCAACGCTGGGGTGGACGATGCACTGGATATCGGCCTGCTGACCATGATCCCGTACCTGTTGGCAGTGGTGGGCAACCTGCTGATCGGCCGCAGCTCCGACCTGCGCGGCGAGCGCCGCTGGCACATGGCGGGTTGCGCAGCCATGACTACCGTTGGCTATGCCTTGTGTGCCGGTTTCAACGCCCAGCTGTTGGTACTGATGCTGGGCATGAGCCTTGTCATGACCGGGATCATCGCCTGGATGCCGATCTTCTGGACCTTACCGCCGAAATACCTGGCCGGGTTGGCCGCAGCGGCGGGTATCGCGTTGATCAACTCGATCGGCCAGCTCGGCGGCATCATTGCGCCTTACATGGTGGGCAAGGTCCGCGATGTCAGCGGCTCGGCGACGCCCGCATTGTGGCTGCTGACGGCGGTCAGCCTGCTGGCGGTGGTGCTGATTGTCTGGGCCGTGCCACGCCGCTTGTATGCGGTTCAACCTGAATCGCGCACCCACTGAGGAGGTTGCATGCAACGTGTCGTTTCTTTCGGGCCTATTTCCAGCGCCGAGGTGCTGGCCGACCTCGAACAGCGTTACCACTTCCGGCGTTTCGACCAGCCGTTGGCTGACCGCGACGGCTTCCTTGCGGCCTTGGCCACTGCCGACGGACTGATCGGCAGTACATTACCGCTGGATGCTGAGCTGCTCGACCACGCGCCTTCGCTCAAGGTGATTGCCAGCGTGTCTGCTGGCTTCGACAACTACCCCTTGGGCTATCTGCGCGACCGCGGCATCTGTTTGACCAATACCCCCGATGCGGTGACCGAAACCACCGCCGATACCGGGTTCATGCTGCTGATGATGGCCGCGCGACGCGCATGCGAGCTGGCGCAACTGGTGCGTGACGGCGGCTGGACTCAGGGCATCGATGCCTCGCGCTTCGGCATGGATGTACACGGCAAGACCTTGGGCATCGTCGGCCTTGGCCGGATTGGTGCGGCCGTGGCCAGGCGCGCGCACTTTGGTTTTGGCATGCCGGTGCTGTACAGCGGCAACAGCGCCAAGCCCGAGTATGAAGCGGAGTTTGCGGCAAGGCGTGTGCCGCTGATGCAGTTGCTGGGCGAGGCGGACTTCGTCTGCGTCTGCGTGCCGCTGAGTGCGGCCACCCATCACCTGTTCGGCCGCGCGCAGTTCGCCGCTATGCGCGCCGATGCCGTGTTCGTCAACATTGCCCGTGGCGCGGTGGTCGACGAGCGCGCGCTGCTAAAGGCGCTGGCCGAAGGGCAGATCCGCGCGGCTGGGCTGGATGTGTTCGAGCTAGAGCCGTTGCCCGCGAGTTCGCCATTGCTGGCCTTGCCCCAGGTGGTTGCCTTGCCGCACATTGGTTCCGCCACCGTCGAGGCACGTGCGTTGATGGCGCGTACCGCAGCGGCCGAACTGGCGGCGGTGCTCGAAGGTAGGGCACCAAGGCATCCAGTGCGATAGGGAGCGCGCAGGAGCGGCCAGCTCCTGCGTTGCACGCCTTGGCATTCGGGGCTTGAGGCTGGGTGCCGTCGTGGTCAGTCAACCCACCGCCACAGCGGTTCATCCAGCAACCCAACCCCGCGTAGCTGTGTCTGCCCCTGAACCTTCTCCAGCTCCAGCACATTGCACCCGTCACACGCCGACAGCGCCTCAATCAGCGGCGCACTGTGCGACACCACCCAAACCTGGCTCCGCCTCGAAGCGCGAATGATCAACCGCGCCAGCGCAGGCAGCAGGTCGGCATGCAAGCTGGTTTCCGGCTCGTTAAGCACCATCAGTGACGGCGGACGTGGCGTCAGCAGCGCAGCCATCAACAACAGATAACGCAACGTACCATCCGACAATTCACCCCCACCCAGCGGGCGCAACAGCCCATGCTGATGCAGCCGCACGCTGAACAGCCCACCCGGCGGCGCATCAATCTCCAAGCGGCTACCGGGAAACGCGTCATCCAGTGCCGCTATCAGGTCTTCAACCTCGCCAATCTCGATGATGGTCTGCAACGCCGAGGCAAGGTTACGCCCGTCATGATGCAGCACCGGCGAGCGCGTCCCCAGCTGCGGTTGGCGGCAGGGTGCGTCGCGGTCGATGCGGAAGTGATCGTAGAAGCGCCAGCTGTTGATGAACGCCCGCAGCTCACCAATCTCCGGCGCCTGTCGTGGCCGGCCCACGATGTTGAAAAAGCTCTCGCAGCTGTCGGCATGTTGATCGAGCACCGTCCAACCATTGCCTTCCCGCGCACGAACCATGGCGTTCTTGCGCTCAACCAATAAGGACGATGGGCGATAAGCCCCAGCGCCCCAGATGGCTTCGCACTTGATCTCGGGGTCGAGCATGAATGCGGTGGGATAGGGCAGGGGTATCGGCAAGCCCAGCGAGATGGCAAAGCCGAAATCCTCGGTGGCGAAGCCCAGCCGCAGGCGTTTGGCCTCGCTCGGATGCTGGCCTTGTATGGGCACTTCACCGCGCTTCATGCGCGCACTCATCTCTGGCCCGGCCCACCAGGTCGAATCCAGCCCGCCTTCGCGGGCAAGCGCTTCGATCACACCGCCCTGGGCGGTCTCGGCGAGCAGGCGCAGGGCTTTGTACAGATTGGATTTGCCGCTGCCGTTGGCGCCGGTCACCAGGTTGAGTTGGCTTAAAGGCAACACAAGGTGGTTGATGGAGCGGTAGTTGCCGATGGCGAGGGTGGTGAGCATGCGGTGCGTCCCAGGTTTAACTCAGTGCCTGATTGTGGGCGAACTGCACGTGCCTTACTACCGTTCAGCACGGTTTCGGGAGGGCGGAGTGGGCCTGCAGGTAGGGGTGTGTTCACGGGGTTTTCATCATGCCCAGCTCGGCATCATCGAGCAGGGCCTTGGCCAGGGCGCGGAGGTAGTGCGAGGCCCACAGCAGCTGGGGTTTGTCTTCCATCAGGCCGTCGATGGTCAGGTCGCGGGCATAGCCCATCAGTTCCGAGGCCTGTTCGCGGGCGCTTTGGCAAGGGATGCCGGGCTCGATGCGGAACAGGGGGTGGGTCTGGTTTTCACCTTGGTAGAAGGTGGTTTTGCCGACGGTGAATGCGGTTTCTTCGGTGGCCATTTTTTGATCTCCCTGAAGGTGTAGCTGCCTGGGCGGGCCCCATCGCCGGCAAGCCGGACTCCCACAGGTTTCACCGGGCGTCTGAGGGGCGTCTACAACCTCAGGGGCGGTGCTGTGCGAGAGAGCTAGCCCGTGAAAGAGCCAGGCCAGGCAGATCATGATGAGGATTAATGCAGCGTCTGCGGGTCGGCTGGCTTTTGTATTTGGGCCAGTGCTGACTCGAGCAATTTGCGCAGGGCATCGAGCTCGTGCATCGAGGTCATGATCATCACGGACACGGGTGATTTCGGCTGCATCAACATCGCGTGTTGGGCAACGACTTCGGGGCAGAGCGCGTAGTCGGCAGCCATCATCAGCGTGTCTTCGAGGGAGTGGAGAACGTGGGGTGGATCGGGACGATCTTCAACATGGTGTGGCTCCTGTCGTAGTGGAGCAACCACTAACCGCGGCTAAACGAATGGGTGGCAGCTGTACGCGGGTTAGCCGACCGGGACGTCAGGCACCCGGCGCACCCGAAGGTGCCCCACGCACAGCCGCCATAACGGCGCTAATGCCGATTGCTCGGTATTGCACGGCTGTAGTGTCCGACGATTTTTGGGCGGCTAACCCAGTCGTTGAGTGACAACGACGTGCCGAGACTAAAGTCCACTTTTGCGTGCGCAACGGAAAACAGGCGGCGGCAGTATCTTTGGGAAATGCCCTACAAGAAAGCGGTTAAATCTGATTTTTCAGCTGCTCGATGTAACTGCTTGTAACCTGTTGGCAGTCAACATTTAGCTCGCAGAAACTGAGCGTTGCCCAACGGCTCGAGCAAACCGTGACGCGTAACCCTGCATACAGCACTGACCACGGCCCGCAACGAGGCTTGGAGAGAGTCAGGCGAGCTTTTCTCGAACCGATTACCGCTCAACACGGCCACGGAGAAGGGGATTACTCGTCCTCAAGCTGATCCAGCAGCACACGCACCATCGTATTGAGGTGGTGGGACGCTACGACCATTCGGTGATCACCCAGCATGACGCCCGTGTGGTTGAGATAACGAGCGCACTCCATCAGTTTCGACGCTTGTTCCTTGGCTTGCAGAGTGGGTACGTCCGGCGCGGCAGTGAACAGGGTTTGGGGTGTGATTGGGTCTTTTGGCACTGAGCTGTTCTCCTGGCGGTCAGCGGAGGGCTGAGGTTGCTGGGGCCGCTAGGCGGCCCTTTCGCGACACAAGGCCGCTCCGGGGGGCGGAGTGGGCCTGCAGGTAGGGGTGTGTTCACGGGGTTTTCATCATGCCCAGCTCGGCATCGTCGAGCAGGGCCTTGGCCAGGGCGCAGAGGTAGTGCGAGGCCCACAGCAGCTGGGGTTTGTCTTCCATCAGGCCGTCGATGGTCAGGTCGCGGGCATAGCCCATCAGTTCCGAGGCCTGTTCGCGGGCGCTTTGGCAAGGGATGCCGGGCTCGATGCGGAACAGGGGATGGGTCTGGTTTTCGCCTTGGTAGAAGGTGGTTTTGCCGACGGTGAATGCGGTTTGTTCGGTAGCCATCGTTTGATCTCCCTGAAGGTGTAGCTGCCTGGGCTGGCCCTATCGCCGGCAAGCCGGACTCCCACAAGTTTCACCGGGCGTCTGAGGGTCGTCTACAACCTCAGGGGCGATGTTGTGCGAGAGAGCTAGCCCGTGAAAGAGCCAGGCCAGGCAGATCATGATGAGGATTAATGCAGCGTCTGCGGGTCGGCCGGTTTCTGTATTTGGGCCAGTGCTGACTCGAGCAATTTGCGCAGGGCATCGAGCTCGTGCATCGAGGTCATGATCATCAAGGACACGGGTGATTTCGGCTGCATCAACATCGCCTGTTGGGCGACGACTTCGGCGCAGAGCGCGTAGTCGGCAGCCATCATCAGCGTGTCTTCGAGGGAGTGGGGATTGTGAGGCGGATCGGGGACGATCTTGAGCATGATGAAACTCCAACGTCGAACGGTGGAGCTACCACGGCCTTGCTGTCAAACAATGAGGTGGCAGCTGTACGCGGGTTGACAGACCGAGACGTTGGCACTCGGCGCACCAGAGGGTGCCCGCACGTACAGCCACCATAACAGTGTGCACATGTGGACAACGAAGACGGTCTGTCAAAACCGGTCGCTGAATTGGCAGCGACCGGCCGAGACTAGAATCCACATTGGCCATGTGCAACGAAAAATGGTCGGCGGCAGTATCTTTGGGAAATGCCCTACAGGAAAGGGGTTTAATCTGATTTTTTCGGCCGTTCGCTGTAACTGCTTGTAACGAGCAGACAGTCAAGCATGACCACTGCGGTCAGGTCATGCCAGTCCTTGTGTGATAGCTGCAGCTGCGTCTGGGCAGCCACATCGAGCGGGGAGGATAGGGCATGGGCTACAAAAGCAAAGTGTGTGCTTTGACAGCCCGCACGCACGATCACCAAGCGCTACGGCTCTGCGTAAGTGATACCCATCGAGTATGGGTTCTCGCGGCTCAAACTCCACTGATCATCGAGCCAGGTTCGCGCCGGGCTGCTGGCAGCCTTTCGAGAAACGCCCTGATTTCTCGCTTCCCTCGCAAGTGAAGCGTAGGCACCTGTGCCCCGAGCTTAAGGCGAACTGCTTCGATACCAGGTCGGTAATTCCGGTCGAACGTCCACACGAACTTGAGAAATTCCAGGTCGAACCTTTCCTCACAACCTTCCGCACGATCAGGCCGTGGCTGGTTGCGAAGCAGGCGTAACAGCACCCGAATGAAACAGGTGAGCCTGGGCGTGTCGAGCCAGATGATCAGGTCCGCTCGCGGCAAACGCAGGTCGAAGGTGCGGCGCGCATAGTTGCCTTCACACACCCAGCCGTCACCAGCTACGGCATCGCGTACACGGTCACGGAACTGTTCGGCGTCAGGTTCCGCCCAGCCGGGCTCCCAGAAGAGTTTGTCCAAGTGAACGACGGAAAGCTCCAGGTGTTCTCCCAAGGCGCGGGCAAGGGTGGACTTGCCGCTGCCGCCGTTGCCCAGAATGACGATTCGTTGCATGGTGACTTCCTGTCGTAGGCGAAGAACGATTGTATGGTGGTGGTTGAGCAACACCAAGGGTAATGGATGGCAATCAGCCATTGACAGCCTTCCATTCGCTAACTTTCGTCTTGGTAGAGCGTGGTTTTGCCCACGGTGAATGCGGTTTCTTCGATCGGGTCCCGGGAAGTTGTAGTTGCCTGGGCTGGCCCTATCGCCGGCAAGCCGGGCTCCCACAGATTTTATCGGGCGCCTGAGGTCGTCTACAACCTCAGGGGCGGTGCTGTGCGAGAGAGCTAGCCCGTGAAAGAGCCAGGCCAGGCAGATCATGACGAGGATTAATGCAGCGTCTGCGGGTCGGCCGGTTTCTGTATTTGGGCCAGTGCTGAGCCTGTAGGGCAACGACTTCGGCGCAGAGCGCGTAGTCGGCAGCCATCATCAACGCGTCTTCGAGGGAGTGCGGATTGTGAGGCGGATCGGGAACGATCTTGAGCATGATCAAACTCCAACGTCGAACGCTGGAGCTACCACGGCAATGCCGTCAAGCAATTGGGGTGGCAGCTGTACGCGGGTTGACGGACCGAGACGTTGGCACTCGGCGCACCAGAGGGTGCCCGCACGTACAGCCACCATAACTAGTGTGCACATGTGGACAACGAAGACGGTCTGTCAAAACCGGTCGCTGAATTGGCAGCGACCGGCCGAGACTAGAATCCACATTGGCCATGTGCAACGAAAAATGGGCGGCGGCAGTATCTTTGGGAAATGCGCTACAGGAAAGGGGTTGAATCTGATTTTTCGGCCGTTCGATGTAACAGCTTGTATCGCGCTGGCAGTCAAAATTCACGGCTGTGTGGCGTGAAAAATGACCACCGCGGCGGGCTTCCTGTTGTGGTGTCTTTTGACGTGGATTGGCTTCCTGAAAGTACGGGCGCCAATGTTGGCCCTATCGCCGGAAAGCCGAATCCCGCAGGGGTCACCAAGCTGAGTACTGCCTACAAACCCAGCCATCGAATGATCCGCTGAAACATTGGTCCGCTTCCTGCGGCCAGATCGTCGAGGATATTGAAATGGTCCAGATCCAGGGCCAGCAGCTCCACCGGCATGCCCCGCTCGATGCAGGCTTGGGCATAGTCGATGGTCTGGCGACGGAACTCGGCTGTCTCACGAAGCCCGTAGGGCAGCATCAGAGGTGCCAGTTTCCGGGGAATGTGCAGGATCGGGCTCAGAGCCTCGGCCGACTGCCAGGTAAAATCCAGCGTCCTGGCCAGAAAGGTGTGCGGCAGCGGGCGCAGGTCATACACCCCGCTGACCGCAATGGCGCCCAAGTAGGGCTGTGCGGGCAAGCCATAGTCGCCGACCCAGTCGGTAGCCAGCAGCTCGACCACGCCATGGGCGCCTGCCGAATGGCCGACCACGACGATGCGCTCACGGTCGATGCCGAACCGTTCGGCGTTGCGCCACAGGAAGCTGAACGCCGCGCGGTGCTGGCGTACGATCTCGGCGATGGCGACCTTCGGCGCCAAGGTGTAATTCTCCACAACCGTGACCACGCCTTGCGCGGCCAGGCCCTTGGCGACGTAGCTCCACTCCTTGCTGGTGGTCGCTCGCCAGTAGCCGCCATGGACAAAGAAGACCGCCGGGCGCAGGGCCTCGGTGACGCCCTGTGGCGGGAAGAACACATCGAAAGTCTCGTCCAGGGTCGGGCCGTAGGGCACGTCCAACTGGTTGGGCAGTTCGGCGCGCACGGCCTGGCTTTGCGCGATGAACTCCCGCACATAGCCGTCGAAATCCGTCACCGAGGCCTCGATGTCGTATTGCTCGTCGAGTTGGGCGGTGGTGGTGAAGTCGTTGTAAAGAAAGGTTGTCATGCAGGCATGCTCCAGGCACGAACTCTCGGAGGCCAGCCCCTTGGTAAGGGGCCCGCCAGGGTCACGGAAATACCCGCTTGAGCCTGTACGCGCCGCTTTAGGCGCGTACAGGCCCTGCGCAAGATAACGCCAGCGAGCAATAGGGCAGCGTTATCACTTAGAAAATAGAAAAGGGCATTCTGAGAATAACCCTCAGCTCATCAAAGTTACCCTCGGCCTGGTGGCTGCTTGCGCGGTGCCAAGCGTAACCTGCAAGAATACTTCCACCCTTTAATTCGCCAGATTGAAATGTGTAACTCCCTAAAAGGCCGGTTTCGTTATGGCGTTCGTTGTCCTGAAGCAGCGAAGCCGTGTAAACCCCCTTTGGGCCCCCGTCATAGCCCGTTCCATCAATACCCCAGCCCCGGGTGTGCCAGAGTATGCTTTTAAATCCAGGAACGCCGTAAGCAGCCCAGTCATTTATATATTTGACCTGAAAGGAGGTTTCGTTCGGGCCGTTAAAGTAAGAAACCATGGTGTTCGGTAGCTCAATGGCATTTGACTCTTTCACGAAGTCAAAGAATTCATCACCCACAATTTTCTGAAGGCCGAATTCCACTGAGTGGTTCTTGAAGCGCGGGGTGATGGCCAGACCAAATGCCTGCTGATCGATAGGGCCAGCTTCTTCCTTTCCGCTTGATTTCGTATTGTACATCGATAGCTTCACCGATGTGGTGAGCCCTTTCGATTGGAATGTCTGTGCCAGGCCAAAATATTGCCTGTCCCAAATATCCTGAATGCGCGAAATATAAACACTGGTTTTCAAGCCGTTCGCGCTAGTGTGGTCCCCGCCAAAATAAGCGGTCCAATCACTGGTGACCGGGCGCATGGCGTATTGCAGTCCGATGTCTTCGGTGCCTGCAGCATAACGTGGCGCCATTTTTGAGAAGTAACCAGACTTTAACACCAGGCCATCAAAGGATGAGCTTTCAACCGACAGCCCGTCGAAAGAGGCAGGAACAGTACGAGTATCCGAAAAATTCATGACAGGCGTGGCCACCTGATGACGGCCGATTTTTACGTCGGTCTCGGCGGCTCGCAACTTGACTGCGGCAACGCCCAAGCGACTCCATGTAGGTTGTACATCGCCATCGCTGTTCACCAGCATTCTGTTACTACCCCCCGCAGCGTCACCCGTGTCGCGTTCTAACGCGACGACAGAATAGGCAGCAAGGTCCAGTCCTACCCCCACGGGCCACGAGGTGTAGCCGGACTCGAATCCCAATTTGAAACCTTGCTGCCAGGCCACTCGGTCATGCGAAACCTGCGGGCCTTCGTCCGTTTTATACCGATATACGGTGTTGCGTCTCCCGATTTCCTTGGAATACCACTGGCGGGTATCAAGTGTAAGAGAGCTTCCCTCGAAGAAACCGCTTTTCGCCTCGGCCAGTGCTTCAAAGCAACAAACCACTCCAGGTAAAAAGCATGACATGGCGACCACGTTTTTTATGCGGACAGACATAGAGGTAGCCCTCGATTGTTATTGTTTGGAAAGGCAGGGGAGGTGGTTATCCCGGCGTGCGATTGCGCCGGGCTAATGCTTTTTTTATTGGGCGAGTTCGGTCGTGTATTCGATGATCTTTTTTGTCACTTCGCCATTGGATGTGTCTACGGGCACAAAATGATTGGAAGAACACAGGGCATCATACTTCGAGTTGGCTCCAGCGGCGGTGGCACGCTTCACGTAATCAAGAACGGACGGGAAGCGGTCGCTTTGGTTTGTAATGAAAACCTGCGGTACCTTTATGATTGGCATCTGGGTGGGCGATACTTCCTGAAGTCGCGCCTGCAACTCCTTTCCCTGAACGTGGCCTAGCACTTTCGGCTGTATGTCTTTGCCGCGAGGGAGTTGAGCATGCCATGCCAGGTCAACAACCCCGTCCAGCACCAGCACGCCGCTGATCGACAAAGGGTTTTTCACATAGAGCTCAGACTGCGCCTTTAACAGATTTCGCCCAGCCAACCATAAAGCGTAATGCCCCCCCGAAGAATGGCCGAGTGTCACGGTTCTTCTGAGATTCAAGGGGTATTTTTTGGCCAGTTCGCGTAAATGATCAGCAGCCCCCGCAACGGATTTGAAGGAGTTGGGCCATTCGCCATAGCTGCCTACCCGGCTGTATTCGATGTTCCACGTTGCAAAACCCGCCTTGGTCAGCATATCAGCGACTGGCGCCATGTAATCCAGGCCTACATCAGCGCTCCAACGCCCGCCATGGACAACAATCACCACGGGGAAGGGCCCTTCGCCCTGCGGCAAACGAAGGTCCCCAAAGTTGTCCAAGCCTTTTCCATAAAACTCACGGTGGACGTCACCCATCACCGCAGGTGCACGCTTTACCGTATCTTGGAACAGCGACCATTCCTCCTGCGGGGCAGGTACAGGCAGTGGGCTTTTACAAACAATATTATGTTCTGCCGCGCTGATATTCATGGCGACAGAAGCCAGCAACAAAGAAATAGCGGTCTTGTTAATCATTATAAGCCTTTCCTGTCATGCGCATTGATGTTCACAAGTTCATTGAATTTTTGCCAAGTGGCAGTGTTCATCCTTGATTGAGCAAATCCAGGGCGACATCGACGATCATGTCTTCCTGGCCACCGATCATGCGGCGCTTGCCCAGTTCAACCAGAATGTCGAAAGTCGACAGGCCGTATTTGGCCGCGGCCGCCTCGGCATGGCGCAGGAAACTTGAATAGACCCCTGCATAACCCAAGGCCAGCGTTTCCCGGTCTACCCGCACCACCCGTTCCTGCAGGGGACGGACAATGTCTTCAGCGGCATCGATCAGCTTTTTCACGTCGCAGCCGTGGTTCAGGCCCATGCGCTCGGCGGCGGCGGCGAATACCTCGAGCGGTGCGTTGCCGGCCCCGGCGCCCATGCCGGTCAGGCTGGCATCGACGCGATCGCAGCCGTGCTCCAGGGCGACCAGGCTGTTAGCCACGCCCAGGCTGAGGTTGTGGTGGGCGTGCATGCCGGTCTGCGTCGCTGGGTCAAGCACGTCCTTCAAGGCCTTGAAGCGCTCGGCGATGTCCCACATGTTCATCGCGCCACCGGAATCCACAACGTAGATGCATTGTGCACCGTAGCTTTCCATCAGTTTGCCCTGCCTGGCGAGGCCAGCCGGGGTCTGCATGTGGCTCATCATCAAGAAGCCCACGGTGTCCATGCCCAGGGACCGGGCGTATTCGATGTGTTGGCGCGAGACATCGGCCTCGGTGCAGTGGGTGGCCACGCGCACGATCCGCGCGCCAGCATCGTAGGCGGCCTTGAGGTCGTGCACAGTGCCAATGCCCGGTAGCAGCAACGTGGCGATGCGGGCGCGCTGCACCACTGCGGCTACCGCGGCGATCCACTCAAGGTCGGTATGGGCACCGAAGCCGTAATTGAAGCTCGAACCCTGCAGGCCATCGCCATGGGCGACCTCAATGCTGTCGACGCCGGCTTGGTCCAGGGCCTGAGCGATGCACGCGACCTGTTCCAGGCTGTAGCGGTGACGCACGGCATGCATACCGTCGCGCAGGGTCACGTCTGAGATATGGATCTTTTTGTTCGTGTCGATCATCTTCACAACCCCTGATCAGTGAACTGCGCCTGGGCGATACGTTCAGCGACGGTCAGCGCCGCGCTGGTCATGATGTCCAGATTGCCGGCGTAGGCCGGCAGGTAGTGCCCGGCACCTTCCACTTCGAGATACACCGCGACTTTGATGCCGGTGCTCCAGCCAAGGCCAGGGATGTTCTGCCGGTTGTTCTCGGTGAAGTGCTCGAACTGAACGTGTTGTTTGAGGCGGTAACCCGGCACGTAGCGGTTAACCTCGGCCACGCGCTGCTCGACCGCGTCTACGATGGCTTGGGTGTCGGCGTCCAACGGCACGAAGCAATACACCGTGTCGCGCATGATCAATGGCGGCTCGGCCGGGTTGAGCACGATGATCGCCTTGCCGCGCGCCGCGCCGCCGACCTCGACGATGGCGCGTGAGGTGGTCTCGGTGAATTCGTCGATGTTGGCACGGGTGCCGGGGCCGGCCGACTTACTGGAGATTGCCGCGACGATCTCGGCATAATGCACCGGCGCCACGCCCGCCACCGCATGCACGATCGGGATGGTCGCCTGGCCGCCGCAGGTGACCATGTTCAGGTTCGGCTCGTGGGCATGCTCGGCGAAGTTCACCACCGGGACGACATACGGGCCGACGGCTGCAGGGGTGAGGTCGATGATGCGTACCCCATGGGCACGCAGCTTGCTGTCATGCACCTTGTGCGCCCCAGCGGAGGTGGCATCGAAGGCGATGCGGATTTCCTTGAAATTGGGCAGCGCGAGCAGCCCGTCGATCCCGCCTGCGGTGGTGGGTACACCGAGGCGCTCAGCGCGGGCCAAACCGTCTGATGCCGGGTCGATACCCACCATGGCTCCCACCTCAAGCGTATCGGAGCAGCGAAGGATCTTGATCATCAGGTCGGTGCCAATGTTGCCAGAGCCGATGATCGCTACCGGTATGCGAGCAGATGACATCTGTTCTTCTCCTTTGCAGTGCAGACAACCGTATCGGGTGATATCTGCACATCTACGAGTTGGTTCAGCGCAGCGGCTTGTAGGCCACAGCCTTGATTTCGATGACCAGATGCGGGTGCGGCAGCTGGTGCACGGCGACGGTGGTGCGGGTCGGACCGTCGGCATCGAAAAACTGCCCGTACACTTGGTTGTATTGGGAGAAGTCGTTCATGTTGACCAGATAACTGCACACTTCCACTACGTCCTCCAGGTCGGCACCGACACTGCGCAGGATGTCGCGGATGTTGTTCAGCACCTCGCGGGTCTGTGCTTCGATGCATGGGCGTATGCGCCCAGAGGCGTCCGGCTCTGCACCGGCGATGCTGTTGTCCGGGCGCCGCGAGCTGGTGCCAGAGACGAACAGGAAGTCACCGGCACGCTTGACGTGGGGGAAGGCCCCAAGCGGTGTGGCTTTGCCGTCTACTACCCGGGCGTGGGTCTGCGATTTGTCGCTCATGGCTTATTCCTCGCGCAGCGTTTCAAACGCTACGCTTCCCAAGTCCTGAAATTCGCAGCGCACCGCTACGCCTGGGCGAAGCGCCACGGCCGCCGTCGCCGCACCGGCCAGTACCAGGCTGCCGGGCTCGAGCGCCTCGCCTTGTTGCGCCGCCAGGCGCGCTGCTGCTACCAGTGCGCGTACCGGCGCGCCGAGGATCGCCGCCGTGCTGCCCATCTCCACCGCGCGGCCATCGAAACTCATCACAAGCCCCAGGTTGCCCAGGTCAGTGTCCGGGCGCTGCCAGCCGCCGACCACGAAGCCGGACGATGAGGCGTTGTCGGCCACCACGGCGGGCAGCGAGAACTTGAAGTTGCAATAGCGCGAGTCGATCACCTCCAGTGCCGGCGCTACCGCTTCCACAGCGGCCAGGGCCTGCAGCGGCGTAACGTGCCCTTCAAGGCGCTTGCCCAGCAAGAAACACACCTCTGGTTCGACGCGCGGGTGCACGTAGCGAGACAGGTCGATGCTGCCCCCTTCCTCGATCCACATATCTGAGGTCAGCCGCCCCCAGATCAGGTCGGACACGCCCATCTGCGCCATCTTGGCGCGGCTGGTAAAGCCCATTTTGACACCCACCTGGCGCGCCCCACGGGCCAGGCGCTTCTCGATCAGCAGGCGTTGAACCGCATAAGCCTCTTCCAGGGTCACGGTATCTTCGCCGCCTAATTGCAACGTGGCCTGGGCGTACAGGGCGGCATCGTCGAGGCGTTTGGCAATACGTTCAATTTTCATGCAGATCACCTCAGCTAGCGGAATCGAAACAGGCCCGGACACTGCCCAAACCTTGGATACGTGCCTCGAAAACATCACCGGGCGCAACGCTTACCATTGGCCCCAATGCACCGCTGAGCACCACGTCGCCGGCCCGCAGCGGGGTGCCCGCCTCGACCAGGGTACGGGCCAGCCAGAGTGCAGCATTGAGCGGGTGGCCAAGGCACGCGGCCCCTACGCCGAATGAAACCGGCTCGCCTCGGCGCTCCATGACCATGCCGGCCAGGCGCAGGTCCAGATCACCGAGCTTCACTGGCCGCTGGCCGAGCACGTACAGCCCTGCCGAGGCGTTATCGGCGATGGTGTCGAGGATGCTGATGTTCCAGTCGGCGATGCGGCTGCCGACCACTTCTATGGCCGGCAACACATAGGCGGTAGCCGCCAGCAGGTCGCTGAGCACGATCTGCTCGCGGTCCAGGTCGTGTTCCAGTACCAGCGCCACCTCAGCCTCACATTTGGCCTGCATGAGGCGGGGCCAGGCGATCGTCTCGCCGTCGCTGACTTCCATGCTATCGAGCAGTGTGCCGAAGTCAGGCTGATTCACACCCAGCTGCTGCTGCACCGAGTGCGAGGTCAGACCGATCTTGCGCCCGGTGATACGTCGCCCGGCACTCACCTGGCGCTGGGTATTGAGCTGCTGCACCTTGTAGGCGTCGGCGATGGCATCAAGCTGATCGCGCACCGGCGACACCGGTTCACCACTTTTTGCCGCTTGGTCGAGCAGGTCGGCCACCTGTTGATGTCGTTCGGTCATTGTTCGCTCTCCTGGTCAATGCGCACGCAGACGTTGGTCAGTTCCGAATAGAAATTCAGCGAATGCATGCCGCCCTCGCGGCCGATACCGGACAAGCCGGCGCCACCGAACGGCGTGCGCAGGTCGCGCAGGAACCAGGTGTTCACCCAGCTGATGCCCACCCGCATGGCTTCGCTGACGCGGTGCGCGCGGCTCAGGTTGCTGGTCCATACCGTCGCGGCCAGGCCGTAGCGGGTGTCGTTGGCGCGGGCGATGACTTCGCGCTCGCTGTCGAACGGGGAAATGTGGCAGATGGGTCCGAAGATCTCCTCGCGCACGCAGCGCGCATCATCCGGCAGGCCCGTAATTACCGTCGGCTCGACCCATGCGCCGTTGTCGCGCGCGTCACCAAAGCGTGGCACGCCGCCACCGGCAATGAAGGTTGCGCCTTCCTGGCGGGCCAGTTCGAAGTAGCTCAGCACCTTGTCGCGGTGTTTGGACGAGATCAGCGGCCCCATCTGGGTCGCGGCTTCGTGAGGCCAGTCAACCTTCATTGTCTTGATGCGCTCTGCAAGGGCAGTGCAGAAGCGCTCGAACAGCGGGCGTTCGACATACACCCGCTCCGAGCACAGGCAGACCTGCCCGCTGTTGAGGAACAGCGCGCGCATCATGCCGTCGATCATCTTGTCGAAGTCGCAGTCGGCGAAGATGATCGCCGCGTTCTTGCCACCGAGCTCGAACGACACCGGCTTAACCCCTTCGGCGGCGGCGCGCATGATGGTGGTGCCGGTACGCGATTCGCCGGTGAAGGTGATGGCGCTGATGTCCGGATGGCGCGAAATGAATTCGCCCGCCGAATTCGGGCCGAAGCCATGTACCAGGTTGAACACACCATCCGGTACGCCGGCGGCTTGCATCACCTCGGCCAGTAGTGTTGCGGTGCCAGGGGTGTCTTCCGAAGGTTTGACCACCACGGCGTTGCCACAGGCCAGTGCGGGCGCAACCTTCCACGTCAGCAACAGCAGCGGCAGGTTCCAGGGCGAGATCACCCCGACCACACCCAAGGGCTTGCGGGCTGCGTAGTTGAGCGCGTAGGCGCCATCTGGCAGGTCCAGGCGATGGCTGTCCAGCGGTGCGGTAGCGAGTATGT
Source organism: Pseudomonas sp. M2 (assembly GCF_015751845.1). Classification (NCBI taxonomy): domain Bacteria; kingdom Pseudomonadati; phylum Pseudomonadota; class Gammaproteobacteria; order Pseudomonadales; family Pseudomonadaceae; genus Pseudomonas; species Pseudomonas sp. M2. Next base: position 300,126 of record NZ_JADOUD010000001.1, on the reverse strand, counting down.
CTGCGAAGGTGCGGAAGTTGGCGATGCCACGCGGCACGTCGATCACGGAGGCCATGGACAACGGCTTACCAGTGTCGGCCATCTCGGCGGCAAGGAAGTCCGCCTGGCGGCGCTCCATTTCGTCCGCAATTTTGCGCAGCACGGCCACACGGTCGGCCGCAGTGGTACGGCCCCAGGCGCCGGCAACGGCACGATGCCCGGCTTTGACCGCTTCGTCCACAAGGTCCCCGTCAGCCTCATGGACCAGGGCTACCAGGGAGCCGTCTACCGGGCTGATATCTTCGAAGGTATTTGGGCTCTCGACCCAACGACCATTTACGTAATTGCGATAGTGTTTCATGACTGACCTCGATGACTCGGCTGACAGCGAGCTGTGGCGGGCTCGCGTGATTGCTGCAGGCCTGGCCCGGCGAATCGCGGGCGCAGGCGAGCGCTGCTTGCGTTGCTCGGGCAACGCAAACGGTCCTGGGTGAATGGTTCGATCAGTACGCTTGACGGCCGTGGCTACCGCCGGGTCGGCGCACTTGGCAGGGCAGCGCTAGCGGCTGCGCTACTGCATACAAGTCAACAGGGGTAAAACTGCACCACGGCGGCACCACTGCCATACAACGCGCCGTAGTGATGAACCTTGGCTCCCTGGAAGCGCCCGCCTAGCGCACCGAGCAGCCAATGGAAATGCTTGAAGCCCATATCGACTCGGGCCTGTGCAGCGTAGGTGGGCAGCGCCTCCCGCAGCCCATCGACGTCACCGGTCTCAATCAGCGCCAGCACCTGACGATTCCAGGCATCTTCCTCGGTGTGTACGATGCGGTCGTCGCAGGGGTCGATTGGCTTGGTGAACAGGCTGCCGGACAAGCCGCCAACCCCCACCACTGCCACACGCTTGCCCTGCCCGGCAGCGCAGGCCACGGCGATCGCCGCCAGTTTTTCGGTGGCTTGGGCGTTGTCATAGAGATTGTTGGACGCCACCACCAGTGGCAGCCCTTCAGTGCCCACACCCAGTGCGGTGCTAGCGACGATCGTGCCAGTGTCAATCGGGAAGCCTTGGTAGTCAGCGCCACGGGCATTCACGCCTTGGGCACGGCATGCTTCGATGCAGGCGTTGGCCAGCGTCACATCGCTGTAAAGGTCATAGGGCAGCTCACCGAATTCGTGCCAGTTTTCGTCGACGTGAATGTCTTGGCTGCGTCGACGGGTCAGCCAGATTTCATCCAGCACTGCGAACCACTGGGTGGAGTAGACAAGCACCACGTCCGGCTCAGAGGCCTTCAACGCGACGCCTGCCTGTTGCATTGCACGCTGAAAACGCTGCCAGTTGGGCACGTCGGGGCACAGCTGGGGCAGTGGGCTGCCAGGAACCAGGAAGGCCGATACAACAGTCATGGTCGTTTCACCTGAGAAATAAGACGGGATTGAAGCGTTCAGATGGCTTGAGTCGCGGCACCAGCGAGGCCGGCCTTGACGAGGTTCCACTCCATCACCGCGTTGCCGGTGCCGATCACCGTCCCGTAGCCGTGCAGTTGCGCCGCCAATTCCGGGTACTGCATGGCTGCGTGCATCCAGGTGAACGCGCCGGACTTCAGTTCGGCGAAGGCCTCGTCAATGAACTGCGGCAGCAGGCGGAACACTTCTTTCATCTCCCCGCGGCGCATGAGGTCAATCATGCGCATGTCCCACTGGTAACCCAGCTGGCTCTGCGGATGCTCCTTGGTCATGTCTTCCGGTGGCTCTGGCTCTTGGTGGAAGTGCCAATGCGACAGGGTATTGGAGGCCAGCAGCACCGCACGTTTGCCAGACTTGATGATTGCTTCGCGAGTGGCCTTGCCCAGTAGATCCATCTCCACCTGGCCTTCTTCCATGCTCAGGTAATACGGCGTGTTGTTGGCCGAAACCGATACCACCGGGATGTCCCACTGCGGGCGGATCATGTGCAGCGTGGTGATAGTGCCGTAGTCGACGCGAAATCGCGGGTTGCGCATCATCTTGGTCTGCAGGCCCACCTTGCGACCTTCTTCGCAGCAAGCCTCGGCCAGTTCCACATCGAACTTTATCGAGTAGTCGAAGCGGAACAGGTTGGGGAATATGGGGTCGACCGAGCGGCCGGCCAGGTGCTCGACCCCAATGAAGTGGTGTCCCACAGAGGTAATCCAGTGTGGCGAATGCACCAACAGCACATCCGGCTTGAGCGCCTCGACACTCGCGCGCGCCCGTTCGTAGGCCCAGCGCAATTGTTCCCAGCCCCCCTTGGCACGCGGCTCGTTCTGCACAGGGTTTTCTGCATAGAGGATATGGGGTGGGTGGGGGGCCAGAAACCCGCTGATAATTTCACCGTTTGCCATGTGGCTTCTCCTGGTTTTATTGTTTGTATCAGGGCAGTGAAGGATCGACCGCGAATTGGAATTCCATCTCGACCAGCGCACCCAGCGGAAGCGCCGTTACCCCTACACTGGTACGTGCAGGAGGGGTCGCACCCTGGAAAAACGCCTCCCAGTGCTGATTGATCAGGCCGAATTGGCCAAAGTCGGCGCAGTAGATCCGCGCCAGCATCAATTGCTCCAGGGCTATTCCCAATTCATTGCACAGGCCTTTGAGGTTGGCCAGGATCTGCCTAACTTCTGCGGCCATGCCGCCAACCACCAGGCCGCCATGGGCTGGGTCGAGCCCAACCATGCCAGAAACTTGGATGAAGCCACCTGCCGATACCACGGGGCTGTAAGCAAAATGCGGTGCGGGTAGCGTCCGGCTGATCAGGGGGGTCCACGCGCTATGTGTTGCCGCAGAGGTCGAGGAAGACATTTTTTGTTCTCTTTAAGTACGTATACGTCCTAAACGAGATAAATCCTATGGCTGGAAAGAGATGCTGTCAATCGATTTGTAGGACAATTCCTCGGCTAAAATCGTACGTGCACTGGCATTTTGCTCAGGCTTGAATCCTCCTGGCGAAGCGCCAATACTTAACTGGCTGATTTGCCAGATAAATAGTACGTGCACGTACACAGTCATCGATCCCAAGGATCGCAACCCGCAAGGAATGACCGGACAACCAATGCCGCCCATACGCACGCCTTCTCCCGCAAAACTCTCCCCGCAAAGCCAGGCGCTTGTCGATCAATTTCACCTTGAAGACATCGTTTCCCACCTGCTGCGGCGGGCTCACTTCATGGCGGAGGAACGGTTCAACACAGCGTTCGCCGGAGAGTCGATCACCCCCAGACAGAAAGCCGCATTGATTGTGGTGTCGCAGCACCCCGGCCTGACCCAGAACGCACTGGCCGGCCATTTGTTCATGGATCGCAACACTGTTGCCGAAATGGTCAAGAGGCTGTGCGCCAGCGGCATGCTGGTGCGCACCAGCGCCAAGAGCGACCAGCGTGCGTACCAGTTGTATTTGGGCAATGAAGGCGCTGAACTGCTGGAGCGCGTACTGCCGCGTGATGCTGAAGTGGAAAGGAAATTGCTGGAACGGTTGCCTGATGAATACCGGCCGCTGTTCCTGAAGTGCCTGAAGCTGATTGTCTCGCCTGAGGAGGCGTGAGCCGCCCCAGGTTCACCTAGTACCTGAGGTGCCTTGCAACCTCAGGGGCGGCCTTGGAGACCGCTACGGCAATCGCTCGACGCCCGTCGCCAGCCAGAGGGTGGTGAACAATCGGATCGAAATGGCATGGAGTCCGCAACAGCCTCAGGACCCCAGCTTGCCCAGAATCTTCTCACGACAAACGCTGAGCACCTCATCAGCCAGTGGAGAGTCGTCCGGGCAGGCGCGAGACAGAACCAAGGCGCCGAGGGCGTGTGCGAAGGTATCGATGATTTCAGCACGGCTTGCGCCAGGCTCCTCATTATTGCCTTGTAAAACCTCCAGCAATTCTTCGATCCCAGCGCCGTAAGCAGCTTTGATCTCATTGGGCTGGCGTGCAGCGTCTGCGCCCAGCGCCGCTAGCGTGCAGCCATTGCCTTTCTCATCGCGGTGCTCGCGGGACAGGTAGAAATTGACGAAGTCGGCCAGCTGGATGCCCTGCATCTGCTCGACCGTCTTGTTGATCCCGCAAGTGGCTGCTTCGCCCATCAAATCTGCCTTGGACTTGAAGTGCTTGTAAAACCCGCCATGGGTGAAGCCGGCGGCAGCCATGAGGTCTGCAACACCGACGCCGTCATAGCCGCGCTCGCGAAACAGCCTGGAAGACGTTTCCACGATATGCGCTCGGTTAGCTTGTGCCTGGGCCTTTGTGACCTTCATTTCGTTGCTCTCTCTGCTATCAAGCCAACCAATAGCATACATTGATGATGTTCATCATCAAAGGCGTTGACGGTTTCGATTACGATCATCATCATTAGGTCGTATCTTCCACTGAAAGAGCAAACCGCCATGAGCCATACCCATCTCACCGTTCCGACCCGCACAGTTGAAGTAGGCGGCGACACGTTCACCTACCGCCGCTGGGGCAACCCTTCTGGTGTGCCGCTGGTCTTCATCGCCCATTTCCGTGGCGGGCTCGACCACTGGGATCCGATCATCACTGATGGTCTGGCGGCGGGGCGCGAAGTGATCCTGCTGAACGGTAGAGGTGTGGCTTCATCGTCGGGCACTCCGGCCACCACCATTGAGCAAATGGCGGATGACATTGCAGCAGCCATCAAGGCCTTGGGGCTGACCCAGGTCGACCTGCTCGGTTTCTCCATCGGTGGCTTGCAGGTTCAGGAAGTGGCACTGCGTCACCCTGGGTTGGTGCGTAAGCTTGTGCTGCTCGGCACCGGTCTGCGCGGTGGTGATCCGAGCATGGCAGAGGGTGTGAGAGAGGCCGCTTCGAACCCCGTCCCCACCATCGAAAACTTCCTGTTCCTCTTCTTCGGTCGCTCGGAAGCTGCCAGGAAAGCGGGCCTGGCGTTCTGGGAACGGCGCAACCAGCGTGCCGATCAGGACACCCCAAGCTCGGTTGAGGTCGCAATGGCTCAGGGCGCTGCATTTGCAGCCTATGTCCAGTCGGCACAGGGTGAGAACCGCTTTTCTTACCTCAGCGAAATCAAGCAGCCTACCTTGGTGGTCAATGGCGTCGACGACGTCATGATCCCTTCGATCAATTCGTGGCACCTGGTACAGAACATTCCAGATGCCCAGTTGCTGATCTACCCCGACTCCGGTCACGCCGCGCACTTCCAGTTCCCTGAGCGCTTCCTGAAACACGCCCTTCAGTTCCTGGAAGAGTAAGGCAGCGCCTTGCCCGATGACCCAGCCCATCGGGCACGTCTATATTTTTGGAATTTTAAGAACATGAAAGCGTTTCTGATCGATCGCTACGGCAAAGACGTCGTTGGTGATATCACTGAAGTTCCAGAGCCCCAGGTGGATGATTTCGACGTTCTGGTTGAGGTTCATGCCGCAAGCGTGAACGTCCTCGATATCAAAATCAGGAAGGGCGAGTTCAAGCTGATCCTGCCGTTCAAGATGCCTCTGATCCTGGGTAACGATGTTGCTGGCACTGTGAAACGTGTCGGAGGGAAAGTCAGTCGTTTCCGGGTAGGGGACGAAGTCTACGCACGGGTAGACCAGGCGCGTATGGGTGGCTTCGCCGAGTTTGTGGCGGTTAGCGAATCTGCTGTTTCACTCAAGCCTGCCAACCTGAACATGGAAGAAGCGGCCTCGCTGCCATTGGTGGCTCTCACGGCCTGGCAGGCGTTGGCGGAAATGGCCAAGGTTCAACCGGGCCAGAAGGTTCTGATCCAGGCCGGCTCCGGTGGCGTCGGTAGCATCGCCATTCAGGTCGCCAAGCACCTGGGAGCATTCGTTGCCACAACCACGAGTACCGGCAACGTGTCGTGGGTCAAGGCGCTGGGTGCGGACGTGGTGATCGATTACAAGACGCAGCGCTTCGAGTCGCAGCTGAGTGATTACGATGTCGTGCTCAGCGGACTGGGCGGTGACGTTCTCGAAAAATCTCTCCATGTATTGAAGCCGGGTGGTCAGTTGATTTCCATCTCAGGCCCACCCACCCCCGAGTTCGCAGAACAGCTTCGCCTTTCCTGGCTGTTCAGGCAGGTCGTTCGCTTGATCAGCCGAGGGATCAGGAAAAAATCGGAGCACAAGGGCGTCAACTACAAGTTTCTGTTCATGAGGGCGAGTGGTGCGCAACTGGCTGAGCTGGCCAGGCTGGTTGAAACCGGGGTCATAAAGCCCGTGGTGGATCGCGCCTTCGCATTGGGCTCGACAGCTGATGCACTGGCATACGTGGCCGAAGGTAGAGCCAAAGGTAAGGTCGTGGTGAAGGTGAAGTGATCACCTGAGTAAAGGTCAGTGACAGCGGCGCGCGACAGCCAGGTGTACGGCTGTATTGCGATTTTCCTGGTTTCGGCTAACTTATACAAAAACCTGTACAAAGATGAGAGGTTGTACATGTATTGTCAGTGGCCCCTGACGCTGTACTTCGATGGCGCCTGTCCCTTGTGCGCCAGAGAGATCGCGTTCCTGCGCAGGAAATCGACCGAGGCAAAGCTCATTCTGGTTGACATCAGTGCTGGTGATTTCGATGCAGAGGCATTGAGCTTGACGGTTGAGCAATTGAGGTCATGCCTGCATGCAAGGTTCGTGAACGGGCACTGGGTCACAGGCTTGGACGCCACCTTGTGGAGTTGGCGGGCTGCCGATGTGGGAGGGTGGGTCGCGCCACTGTCCTGGCGCCCGTTACGCCCCCTGTTTTCAGTTTTCTACAGGCTGTTCTGTCGTTTGAGGCCACACTTGGCCTGGCTACCACATCCCGATGGCGGGCACCGCTGTAGCGGTGAGGAGTCCAAATGTCACATTCGTTAGCCGAGCACTATCATGAAATCCTTGTCGGCGTTGGTGAAAACCCGCAGCGCGAAGGGCTCCTGGAAACGCCCAAGCGTGCGGCCAAAGCGATGCAGTACTTGTGCAACGGGTATGGCCAGAATCTTCAAGAGGTCGTGAACGGCGCTTTGTTCGAGAGTCAAAACGATGAAATGATTGTCGTTCGTGACATAGAACTCTACTCGTTATGCGAACATCACATGTTGCCCTTCATTGGCAAGGCTCATGTCGCGTACCTGCCAACAGGGCGCGTATTGGGGCTTTCCAAGGTCGCGCGCGTTGTTGACATGTTTGCCCGTCGTTTACAGATACAGGAAAACCTGACGCGGCAAATTGCGTATGCCATTCAGGAAGTCACGGATGCCGCAGGGGTTGCGGTCGTGATTGAAGCCAAGCACATGTGCATGATGATGCGCGGTGTAGAGAAGCAGAACTCGGTGATGATTTCATCGGTGATGTTAGGTGAGTTTCGCGACTCCGCTTCGACTCGCCACGAATTCCTCAACCTCATTGGCCGACACAATTGACACGCGATGCTGAGCCGTCGCCAAGGGGTGTCCAAATGAGTTCAGTTACTGCTGCTTTACCTTCAAGCCGCTTTGCAGTGCTGGGTTACGGTGGCTTGCTGCCGTTTGTTGGTTTGACGCTGCTCATCGTTTTTTTTGCTGAATACCGAGGTTTTGCCTCGATCATGCTGGTCAGCTATGGCGCTGTGATATTGAGCTTCGTTGGCGCTCTGCACTGGGGTTTCGCCATGACGTTAGAGGGTTTGCCCGCGAAGCAGCGTCGCGAGCGGCTCGTGTGGAGCGTCATACCGGCCCTGATCGGTTGGGTTGGCACGCTGCTACCTGTGCCATTGGGTTGTTTGGTGTTGACCTTTGGTTTTATCGGGCATCTTTGGCAGGATCGCCAACTGGCGCAAGCTGTGCCTGGGTGGTTCATGCCGATGCGAGTCCATTTGACGGCTGTCGCAAGCCTCTGTTTGCTGATCAGTGCACTTGCGATAGCAATGGATTTTTGAAACCAGAAGCACTCCTTGATGAGTGATTTCCAGCGCTCAGATCCAGACGTCGTTCATAGCAGTGCGCTCCCCACCTTCATGGCCGGTATTCAGAACGCCTCGCGGCTCGATCATCATCAGTTTTGCTTCGGCCTCGGCGGCTGTTCTGTGCTCCACCCCACGTGGCACCACATACAACTCGCCCGGGTTCACGTAAACGCAGCCCTCCGGTAGATCGATGCGCAAGGTGCCTTCGAGCACGAGAAACGCTTCGTCGGTTTCCGGGTGTGAATGCCAGATGAATTCACCTTCTATTCGCACAACCTTGAACTGGTAGTCGTTCATTTCGGCGACCACTCTCGGGCTCCACTGCTGGTCGATCAGCGAAGCTTTCTGGGCAAGGTTTACAGGGCATGTTGCAAGTTGCGGGTTGGAGTTGGACATGGCGGATCCTCATGGGTTGAAGTGGCCAGCCTATCGAACCTACACCAGGCGTTCTTGTACGATCCTGCACGTCAGCGGGCAGGTCGCAAGCGCTCCAGCCAGCGCAACGGTGGCACGCCATAGCTACGTGTGAAGTGGCGTGTCATGTGGCTCTGGTCGTGAAAGCCTGCCGCCAGGGCTGCATCAACCAAGGTGAAGCCATCGAGCATCAGCCTGCGCACAGTGTCCAGGCGTCGCAGGGTCACAAAGCGGTAGGGGCTGGTGCCGTAGAGGGCGCGAAAGTCGCGGGACAGGCTCCATTGTTCGCGGCCGCTGGCCTGTTCCAGCATCTGCAGGGTGATGCCCAGGTGAAGATGCTCCATGATGAATGCCCTGGCGCGCTCGGCCGCGCGGTAATCCAGGCGTTTGCGGCCGCGTGGCTTACCGCCCACCGCACGCAACGCCATCGCCAGGTCGTACACGGCGTCCTGTTCCTCCAGCGTTTCCAGCGGGTGGTCCAGTGCCTGCACGAAGGCTTCACTGGCGCGGTACAGGCGCGGGTCGCTGGACAGCCCGCCAGCAATGAAGGGCAACGGCTCACCGCCGAGCACGTTCTGGATCAGTGCCGGGTCGATGTAGGCCATGCGGTAGCGAAAACCCGCTTCAGTCCCGGCCATGCCGTCGTGCACCTCGTCAGGGTGCAGGACCAGCGTATTACCCGGTAGGCCGTGGCACAGCGCCCCTTTGTAGTGAAAGCTCTGCACCCCGGCGAGGGTGCGGCCGATCGAGTATGTGTCGTGACGGTGAGGGTCATAGCCATGGCTACCGAACCACGCTTCGATCCGTTCCACACTGCCAGGGTGAGCGCTACGGATGACCCAGTCGGGGGTGGCTTCGTGGCTTGCTTTTCGTTCCATGAATAGACGCTCTGCGACTCAACACTCTGCATCCGTCTGTGGCTCTGCGCCCTGTTGCGGCTGAGCGGCTGAGCGCTGGGCGGCAAGTACCTGTTGCGCCGTCTGTTCGATATAGTCGAACACTGCCTCGGGGACCCTGTACAGGTACTGCTTACGCCGATTGTTCGACACGCTCCCGCCATTGCTCAGGCACATCATCACCAGGTTTGCGAGGTCGCTGCCGCGAACATCGAATCGCTCATCTACGGCCCTGTAGACGGCGTCATAGTTTTCCAGAAAGGCCGTCTCATCGCGTAGCTCGACCTCTAGCGCCCGCTTTGCCATCAGGCAGGTGAATACAACGCACTGCGTTGCATCCCAGAATCGATAGATCGCGTCAGCGCCGATGAACTCAAATGTAAACTGCTCGTGATCGATCCAGTGCACTTGCCAGTATTCACGCACGGGCCCGGAGTATCCTTGAAGTGTCTCCAGATACAGGCGCTCTTCGCGTTTCATCGCAACCGAAACTGGAAGCAACAGGCCGTTTTCAAGCGCCCCGGAATGGCAAAGAGCCTGGTGGATCAAAAAGCGCGACAAGCGCCCGTTCCCATCCATGAACGGGTGGAGGAACACGAACCCAAATGAAATGATGCTTGCCGCCACAAGCGGATCGATTTGGGTAGGGCCTTCATTGGCGAAGCGTATCAGGCTTTCCATCAACTCGCGGCACAGGCCCGGGGGAGGGGGGACATAGGTCACCCCGGCTGCTCCATGCATGCCATTGCTAAGGTGGTTCTGCTCGTGCCGAAATGCCGCCGCAAGGTCCAGAGGGTTTGCCACAGTGGCGTTCTGTAAAGTAACCAGATAATCCTCAGTCAGTGGGTGGCGTTCATGGGCCTGGCGCAAGAGCTTGATGAAGCGGCGGGATTTATCTTCGGTTGGGGCTTCCTTCTCGATTGCAAACGAGTCCTGGGTCTCGTGCAGATACGCCCAGTTGATAGCCCTGTCCATCATCAGCGGAGGGAGTGAACCGATGAAGTTCTTCGCCTTGCCGAGAATGTCATGCTCGAGAAGCTCTGTAACTTGCGCAGTGCGCTCTACGGTCGCGCAGTAAGTCAGATCTCCGAGCCCGTTGAACTCCACCCGCCACTTCGAATTTCGCTCACCTGGTCGCGTAATGTACTGTTCTGGGTCGAATAGCTGAGCGAAGCCGCCGCGTACAGGTGAAGGCTGCTCAATGTCTTCACCGGTGAAGGCTTCCCGGAGATAGCAGGCCTTACGGATATAAACGCCATTGGGTGATGCTTCCAGCGCTTGCGAAAAACGTTCAGCTGGGATCTGTGGCAGAGCCTGGGCGAGAATTGAAAGGTTGATACCTTCATGCTTGAGCGCAAAAAGCACATTCCCAAGCAGGTCGTCCTCTGAGGGCGCCATTCGATGGGGCACCGCGAGCGTGTTCCCGATTTTCTCAATCCGGGTGACCGGTTGTACGATCGCAGGGCGCTTGAGTGCGACCGCAGAGATCTGCAGCCTATCGAGTAGTAGCGAATATCCCGCTGCCCGCATGTACCTTTCCTTCAGTTTGGGCGTGAGCGCTGTGTTTTTTTTAAGTCAGCTCACAAAATCTTCAGATTTCGCGATTATGCCGTTTTTTTCTTCACTTTCCACAGGGCATGTGAGGTGGGCTCGCAACGTCCGAAATCTGTGCTTGGGTTTTTCTTCAGTTCTGACCAGTGTGGCGATATTTTCTTGCCGAGGATGCGAAAATCTTCAGTTTTGCAACCGAAGCAGTTTTTTTCTTGAGTTTTTGATGCGCCGCGCGGGCGGCGCTCGACCTCAAGGGTGCTGAAGAAACTGTGGCAATCACTGCTGCGGCCCACCCCATACATCCCGACCAACACACACAACCCCATCAAACAGCAAACGCGCCGTCCTCACCAACCCGCACCCCGTGATCACGCCACGTTCCAAGCTGATCTCCACTGTAAATTCGCCGCTAGGATGCTCCACCGCCAAACGCTGGATATCACCGCCGCACGTGCTGGCAAGCCCCTGTGCAACCGACCCTTCGATCAAACAGGCCGTGGCGACACTCACCGCGCCAAACACCCCGATGGACGCATGGCAACGGTGCGGAATGAACGAGCGGGTGTTGACCGTGCCGCCGTTGCGCGGTGCCGACAGCAGGCACATCTTTGGCACATTGCGCTGGCTGACATCACCCAGGTTCATGCGTGGGCCCAGCTGCAGGCGGATGGCTTCAAGGCGCGTTTTCAGTGCACTGTCGGCATCCAGCGTTTCGCACGGCTCGTAGCCGGTCACGCCAAGGTCTTCGGCACGCAGCAGCACCACCGGCATGCCGTTGTCGATGCAGGTCACTTCCACGCCATCGACCCGGTCGCGGCTGCTGCTGGTCGGCAGCAGGGCTCCACAGCTGGCGCCGGCCACGTCGGCAAACGTCACCACCAGCGCCGCCGCCCGGCCCGGCACGCCATCGATACGGGTATCGCCGGCATACTCCACCTGGCCATCGGTGGTCGGCACCTGGGCCACGGCGAGCTGCCCGGTGTTTTCCATGAATATACGCACCGGTGTGCTCGCGCCGCTGGCGGCCACTAGGCCGCGCTCGATGGCGAAGGGCCCGACGCCGGCCAGGATGTTGCCGCAGTTCTGCCCGTAGTCCACCCGCGCTTCGTCCACTACCACCTGCGCGAACAGGTAGTCGACGTCGACGTCCTCGCGCTGCGAGGCGCGGATGATGGCGACTTTGCTGGTGAGCGAGTCGGCGCCGCCAATCCCGTCGATCTGCCGGGCATCGGGCGAGCCCATCACCGCCAACAGCACGCGGTCACGCAGCGGGCCAGGGGCGGGCAGGTCGTCATGCAGAAAATAGGCACCCTTGGAGGTGCCGCCACGCATCAGCAGGCAAGGTATGCGGGTCTGGCCCATGTTCAGCCTTCCAGGTCAGTGAGGTGCTCGACATAACGCAGGCCCTTGGCTGCCAGGCGCGGGCGCATCTCGTAAATGTCCAGGCCAAGCTCGCCGGCGGCCAAGCGCAGGCGTTTGCGTTCTTCCAGGTCGGCGCGTTGGGTGGCGGCTTCGAGTACCCCCTGGGCTTCGCCATGGCGCACCACCACGACGCCGTCGTCATCGGCAACCACGATGTCGCCGGCATTGACGAGCTGCCCGGCGCACAGCAGCGGCAGGTTCACCGAACCCAGCACTTCCTTCACCGTGCCTTGGGCGTTGATGGCGCGCGACCACACGGCAAAGCCCATGTCGCGCAGGGTCTGGCTGTCGCGCACGCCCGCGTCGATCACCAGGCCGCGCACGCCGCGGGCCTGCAGCGAGGTCGCCAGCAGGTCGCCGAAATAGCCATCGCTGCACGGCGAGCTGGGCGCCACCACCAGTACATCGCCCGGCCGGCACTGCTCCACGGCCACATGGAACATCCAGTTGTCGCCAGGGGCCACCAGCACCGTAACCGCGCTGCCGGCCACTGCCACACCTTGCTGGATGGGGCGCACGGCGGTACTGAGCAGCCCTTTGCGACCTTGGGCCTCATGAACCGTGGCCACGCCCAGCCGGCCCAAGGCATCGATCAGTTCCTGCTCGACGCGCGGGATATTACGTACCACGATGCCGGTCTTTCCGATCAGCCCGCTCATGCCAGGTTCTCCGTCACCCGTGGGAACACGCTCTGCAGGCCTTCGGCGTAGACGATGTTGCGTGCGCTGGTGATGCCCACGTTACGCTTGGCCTGCACGCCGCGCTGCAGGGCCACGCGGGTGTAGTACTCCCAGAGGTGTTCCTGGCCGGCCATGCACTGGATGGCGGCAAACTTTTTGTCCCACACCGGGGTGATGTCCAGGAAGGTGTCCGGGCGCCATTCGCACTGCTCGGGCTGGTGCGGCTCAAAGGCGTACACGGGCGGTGCGCCAACGATCTTCTCGCCCGGCTTGTAGCCTTCGGCCTGGGCGATGATGCGGGCTTCCTGGGCCAGGTTCATGGCCAGCGGGTGGTCGTAGTTGTAGGGGTCTTTCAACGAATGGCTGAGCACGAACTCCGGTTGTACCCGGCGATACACATCGGCCAGGCGGAACAGGGTGTCCTTGTCGGCGCGCATCGGGTAGTCGCCGATATCGAAGAATTCCACGCTGGCGCCGAGGATTTCGGCTGCTGCCATGGCTTCCTCACGGCGTGCGTCCTTGACCTTGGCTTCGGTCATTTCACCCTTGCGCCACAGCTTGGCAGACTCGCCACGCTCACCGAACGACAGGCAAACCACGTGCATGGCATAGCCTTGCTCAGCGTGCAGCGCAATGGCGCCACCGGCACGCCAGACAAAGTCGGCCGAATGTGCACTGACCACCAGGGCGGCTTTTTGTGGGGTATTCATTGTTCGTAGGCTCCTGCAGTGGGGGTTGACGCAGGATGTCATCGGCCTGCGCACTACACTAATGCGTTCACTTGCAACGGCTATGCGTTTTATTTATTGCCTGGCAAGCGGGGTAGGGGCATAGTCGCCCCAGTCACGAGCCGAGCGCCGGGGAAGCCTTATGATCGACGTCGAACTGCCCAACCTGATGCAAGTACGTGCGTTCATCCGGGTCGCCGAGTTGGGCAGCGTTTCGCGGGCGACGCAGGTGTTGTTCCGTGCTCAGTCCGTGGTCACCCGGGCCATCGCCGAGCTGGAGGCACGGTTCGCTGTCCCGCTGTTCGAGCGCCATGCCAATGGCATGCGCCTGACCGACTATGGCGAGTGCCTGCTGCCGCGTGCACAGCGGGTGCTGGCGGAACTGGACGGTGTGCCGGGGTTGCTGGGCACCGCGCAGGGCGAGCCCCTGTATCTGTTTCAGGCGCGGCGCCTGCAGGTGTTCGTGAAACTCTGTGAAACACGGCACATGCAAACCGTGGCGCGGCACTTCGGCCTTAGCCAGCCGGCCGTCAGTGCTGCGTTGAAAGTGCTCGAAGGCGGGTGCGGGCAGCCCTTGTTCGTGCGCACGTCGCGCGGCCTGCAGCCCACTGTGGCCAGCCGGGACATTCTTTTCCCCATCCGCCGGGCGCTGAACGAGTTACGCCACATGGACAGTGACCTGAGTGCGATGCAAGGCACCCTGCGCGGTGTGGTGCATGTCGGCGCGTTGCCGTTGGGCCGCTCGCGCATTCTGCCGGAGGCCATTTTGCGTTTTACCGCCCAGCATCCACAGGTCCGGGTGGTGACCAACGAAAGCCCGTTCGACCTGCTAGCAACCGAATTGCGGGTGGGGGATGTGGACTTCGTGCTGGGCGCCTTGCGGCCTCACGACTATGCCAGCGACCTGGTGGGCGAGCCGCTCATCAACGAGGAAATGGTGCTGCTGGCCCGCCGGGGGCACCCGTTGTTGCACACACACCTGACGCTCAAGGGCGTGCACCAGGCGCGCTGGGTGTTGCCGCGGGCCGGGTCGCCGGCGCGCGGGCTGCTCGACAACTGCTTCGCCGCTGCAGGCCTGGCAGCACCGTGGCCGGTGGTGGAAAGCGCTGATCTGGCGGTTATCCGTGGCCTGCTGGTGCGTTCAGACATGCTGGCGGCGGTGTCTGCGCACCAGTTGGCGTACGAGATTGCCAGCGGCGAGCTGCAACGCCTGCCGCTGGCACTGCCCGGTACTGCCCGCGCCATCGGCCTCATGCAGCGCAGTGGCTGCCTGCAGTCACCGGCGGCGGCCGCGCTGATGGCTTGTATCCGCCAGGTGATCACCTAGCATGCCTGAGCCGGACTGGGGGCCTGGAGCGCGCTCAACGGGCGACGTCGGTCAGTTTGGCGCTTTCCCGGCGACCGAGTAGCGGAATTATCTTACGCAATATCCAATTTTCTTATCGCAGCTCCCTGGCGGTGTGCTGGCAGGTGGCATTGCAGAATGCGCAGCCCTCAGCGTTGCGCCGATACGCCGTTGAGCTCACCCTGTTGCAGGCTTTGCACGCTGTTGCCCAGTGCATCTGTTGCTTCGATATCGGCGCCATGGGTGGTCAGCGCGTCGAGCAATTCCTTGCGCTGAAACATGGCCGCATACATGGCGGCCGTCTGTCCCGCGCCATTGCGCTGGTCAGGGTTGCACGTGGCGTCGATCAGCCGCCTGGCAATGCGCACCTCGCCTTTGAATATCGCCCCCATCAGTGCGGTGTTGCCCCGCTTGTCCTGGGCGCATGGGTCGGCGCCGGCCGCCAGCAGTTGTTCCACGGCTGCTTGCTGGCCGTGGTAGGCCGCCAGAATAAGGCCGGTGTAGCCCTTTTCATCAGGGGTATCCAGGTTGTAGCCCGCCTGGATGAATGTCTTGAGCATTGCTTCATCCCCGCGGCGTGCGGCCCCGAAGAAGTAGTCGCGCAACCGCTGCTCGGTGTTGGTGTCTTGCCCTTGGGGCGGCAGCGGCTCTTGTGCCTGGGCGGTGAGAATCAGCAAGCCACACACGGCTGCCATCATCCATTTGTGCATGGTGTTTACCTGCGTATAAACGAAGAGCGGGCCGTCGGCCCGCTCAGTCATGGCACTCAGTCCTGCAGCTTCGCTGCCAGCTGCTGAACGCGCTTGAGGTCTGCCTTGGCCACTTTGGCCAGGCCTGCACCGTAGTCGCTATCGGCCTTGTAGAAGAACGACAGCATGATGTAGCGGCTTTCCTCGTCAGTCACTGCCAGGGCCTGGCCCAGGCTGTTGATCAGGTCGGTCTGTTCCTTCTTGTTGTAGGAGCGGAACAGCTCGCCGGTCTGCTTGAAGTTCTGCTCGCGCTGGATCTTCGCCTGCTGGGTGCTGCCCACCAGCGCGGTCGGCACATAGCGGGCGCTGGTCTGTTCTTCACGCGGCTGCAGGCGGCTTGGCTGGTAGTTGACCCCCGTGGTGGTGTGGCCCGCGTTGGCCTGGCCATCCTGGTTGACGTTATTGACCGGGATGCGCGGCTGGTTGACCGGCAAGCTCAGGCCGTTGGCGCCAATGCGGTACATCTGGGTGTCGGCATAGGCGAACAGGCGTCCTTGCAGCAGGCGGTCTTCAGACGGTTCGATACCTGGCACCAGGTTGGACGGCGCCATGGCGACCTGCTCGGTTTCCTGGAAGAAGTTGTCGACGTTGCGGTTCAGCACCATCTGGCCGATCTTGCGCTCTGGCACGTTCGGCCAGATCTTGGTGGCATCGAGCGGGTCGAAGTCGAACGTGGCCAGGTCTTCGGGCTTGAGCACCTGGATGTACAGGTCCCATTTGGGGAACTTGCCGTCCTTGATCGCGCTGACCAGGTCGTTGGTCATGTGGCTGTAATCACGGCCCTGGACCTGCTCGACTTGTTTGGGGTCAAGGTTTTTCTGGCCTTGCAGGCTCTTCCAGTGGAACTTCACGTAGTGCACTTGGCCTTCGCTGTTGACCAGCTTGTAGGCGTGCACGCTGTTGCCGTCCATTTCGCGGTAGCTGGCCGGGGTACCCTCGTTGGAGTACAGCAGCGTCAAGGTGCGGGTGGCTTCTGGTACGTGGGAGAAGAAGTCGAAGCGGCGGGAGTCGTCATCGAGGTTGGTGCGTGGGTCAGGCTTGAACGCGTGCACCATGTCCGGGAACTTGATGGCGTCGCGGATGAAGAAGGTCGGGAAGTTGTTGCCTACCAGGTCCCAGTTGCCGTCTGCGGTGTAGAACTTGGTGGCGAAGCCGCGTGGGTCACGCAGGGTTTCGGGCGAGTGGTTGCCGTGCACCACGGCAGAAAAGCGCACGAACACCGGCGTTTTCTCACCTGGGCGGAAGACTTTGGCGATGCTCAGGTCGCTGATGTCGGCGCTGGCGGTGAACTCACCGTGCACCCCGGTACCACGGGCGTGCACCACCCGCTCTGGAATGCGTTCGCGGTCGAAGCGCTGCAGCTTCTGCAGCAGGTTGGCGTCTTGCAGCAGCACCGCGCCGTTGGCGCCGGCCGTTTGCGAATTCTGGTTGTCACCAACCGGTGCACCGCTGTCGCGGGTCAGGGTCGCGGCCTGGACGGACATCGTCAGCAGGCTGGCGGCCAGGCTTGCTGCAACCAGCAGGCGGCCGGGTTGGAAATGCTTTAGCACAGGGGTCATCGAGAAGCTCCATAGGCTCAATCGGGCGTTTTTGAATGCGCCCGCAGAGGATAATGAGCGTGGGATGCCCTCCTAAATTGATCCTGCGCATCAGCACGATTGGCAATTTCAATGCAGCTTTTTATGCCTTTTTTGCTAGATGAGAGCTGACGGTACGTCGGCCCCGGTATCCCGTCTGGCGCTGAGTGAATCCTGGACGTTAAGCGATTTGGGCCCGCTTTGCGGCCCATCGCCGGCAAGCCAGCTCCCACAGTCCAGCGCAGGCCTCCTGAACTGCGCGGTCCGTGTAGGAGCCGGCTTGCCGGCGATGGGCTGCGTAGCAGCCCTGAAACGCTTAAGGGTAACCAATCAGATTGAACGTTTCAGCAATCCATCCCGTCGGTACTTCCAAGTCGTTCGCATTTGGAGGCACTACCCATGAAGTACCGCGCACTCGGCAACACTGGCCTGCTGGTTTCTGAACTGGTGGTCGGCACGGTCCCGTTCGGCGGGCGTGGCGCATTCGAAAAAACCGGCAGCGTGGACGTGGCACTGGCCCGGCGCATGTTCGACATGGCCTTCGACGCCGGGGTCAACCTGGTCGACACGGCAGACCTGTACTCCCACGGCCTGGCCGAAGAGATCGTCGGCCAGGCGCTGGGTGAGCGGCGCCAGTCGGTCATCCTCGCCACCAAGGCGCGCAGCCCGATGGGGGACAACCCCAACGACAGCGGCGCCTCGCGCTATCACCTGATCCGCGCCTGCGAAGCCAGCCTCAAGCGCTTGGGCACCGACCATATCGACCTCTACCAGATCCACAACTGGGACGGCATCACGCCTGTGGAAGAGACCCTGGCCGCCCTTGAGCACCTGGTGCAAAGCGGCAAGGTGCGTTACTTCGGCACGTCCAACTACACCGCCTGGCAGATGATGAAAACCCTCGGCAGTGCTCGGCTCAACGGTTGGCAGCAGCCGGTTTCCCAGCAGATCTACTACACCCCCGAAGCCCGTGAAGCGGAGTACGAACTGCTGCCGATGGCACTCGACCAGGGCCTTGCCACGCTGGTGTGGGGGCCGCTGGGGGAGGGCTTGCTGACCGGCAAGGTGCGGCGCGGGCAACAGACGCCGGCCGGTACCCGCCAAGGCAACGATTGGCCGGAACCCTACGTGCATGACAAGGAGCGGGCCTACGACATCATCGAGGCGCTGATCGAGGTGGGGCGCCGGCATGGCTGCTCACCGGCGCGGGTGTGCCTGGCCTGGCTCAAGGACCGACCAGGCATCACCAGTGTCATCACGGCCGGGCGGACGGCCGAGCAGTTGCACGACAACCTGCAGGCGGTGGAGCTGGTGCTGACAGGCCAAGACCTTGAACAGATCGAGCGGGTGACGCGGATCGCGCCGCAGTATCCGTACTGGCATCGCATCGCCGCGAAAATGGACCGCATCGACCCGGCGGAGGCGCCGTTCATTGCCCTGCATCGGCAAACGATGAAGCAGCACAAACCCTGATCCGCAATCAGCCCGATGTACCGATGGCCTGAGGCATGCAGGAAAGCTCGCTTTCAAACGGCAGGTCCGGCCCGGCCCTTGAACAGGTCACCGCCGCCGCCCCAATGGCGTAGGCCAGCATCGCATCGACCGTGTCGCGCGCCAGCATCGCCACACCCATCGGGCTGTCCGCACCCAGCCGAACCAGGCAGGCCAGCACGGCCGCCTGGAACGTATCCCCGGCCCCCACGGTGTCGCGAACCGGCAGTGAGCTGTCCGCCGGCCGGTGCCACGACCCGTGCGCACAATGCACGCTGGCACCCTCAGCCCCGTGGGTCACGAACACCAGCCGGCAGCGCTCGTTCAACCAGCCACGGGCTACCTCGCCAGCGTCGCGCCCCGGGTACAGCACCTGCAGGTCTTCCTCGCTGGCCTTGATCAGATGTGCATGCGCGGCAAACGCTTCAACGCGCCTGCGCCACAGCGCCACATCAGGCTGCGGATTCAGGCGTACGTTCGGGTCCAGGCTGATCAGCCGCTGGTCACGTTCGCGCTGCACCAGTGCCAGCAACGTGTCGGCCACGGGTGTCACCACCAGTGTGTATGACCCAACGTGCAGCCCGCGCACGCACTCATCCAGTACCGGCAGATGCTCAAGCCGCACCTGCCGGTCGGCGCAGCCTTCGCCGCGGAACTGGTACTGCGCCGAGCCGTTAGCATCCAGGCCGACCATGGCCAGGGTGGTGGGTGCATCGCTGGTCACCAGGTGCTGGCAATTCACGCCTTCTTCCTCCAGTACCCGGCGCAGGCGCGCGCCGAGGTGGTCGCTGGACAACCCGCCGAACAACCCTGCGGCAACGCCCAGCCTGCGCAGGCCGACGGCGACGTTGAACGGCGAACCGCCGGCAATCGCGGTAAAGCCCAGTTCTGCGCTGCGCGTGCTGTTTTCCAGGCTGAACACATCGAACAATGCCTCGCCACATACCAAATACATGAAGTTCTCCCAAACAGAAAAGCGTAAGGACAGTACCGCGATCAATGCGCAGGCAGGTGATCCAGGTAGCGTCTGTAGGCCACACCATAGGCGGCCTGCTGCGCCAGACGTGGCAGGGTGCGGGTGCTTTCGTCCAGCTCGACGCAGCGTTCGCACAGGGCCTGCAGGCTGTCGCCGTGGCCCAGTTGGCGGCCAAGGCTCCAGGCAGCCTGAATTGCCGCCCCCAGCGCGGCGGCTTCGGTCTGGCGCGGGCACACCACCGGCAGGCCGAGCAGATTGGCCAGTACCTGGCGCCACAGCTCGCTTTTTGCCGCTCCGCCCACCAGGCGGATTTCGCTGCCCTGCAGGCCGCTGGCGTGCAGCAGGTCCAGGCCATAGCGCAGGCTGAAGCAAGTGCCTTCGAGCACGGCCCGGCACAGGTTGGCGCGTGTCAGGTTGGCGCTGGTCATGCCATGCAGGCTGGCGCTGGCAGTGGGCAGCGCGGGTACCCGTTCGCCATCGAAGAATGGCAGCATCAACAGGCCTTCGGCACCGACCGGGGCTTGGGCGGCGAGGGCCGTGAAGCGGGTGAGGTCCAGCTCCAGCAGGTCACGTACCAGCGCGCAGGCGTTGGTCAGGTTCATCGTGCAGACCAAGGGCAGCCAGCCACCGCTGGAGGCGCAGAAGTTCGCCACCTCACCCTTGGGGTTGAACTGGGCATGGTCGGCGTAAGCTGCCAGGGTACCCGAGGTGCCCAGGCTGAGGGTGATCATGCCAGGGCTGATATTGCCGGTACCGATGGCGCTGAGCATGTTGTCGCCGCCGCCGGTGGCCACCCAGGCGTGAGGGTTCAGCCCCAGGCCTGCGGCGGCCTGCTCGCGCAGCGGGCCGACGCAGTCGCCAGGGGCGAGCAGCTCGGGCAGTGCCGCCAGCAGGCGCTCGCCCGGTTCGATGTGTTGCAGCACATCGGTTGCCCAGCTGTTGTGGTGCACGTTGTAGTAACCGGTGCCAGACGCATCGCCCGGCTCGCTGCAGGCGCGGCCTGTCAGCCAGTAATTGAGGTAATCGTGGGGCAGCAGCACATGGGCCAGGCGGGCGAACAGGTCGGGGAAGTGCCGTTTGCTCCACAGCAGCTTGGATACGGTATAGCCCGGCGCAATCACCAGCCCCAGGCGTTCGATCGAGCCTTGCGGGCCGCCGAGCGCGTTCAGCAGTGCCTGGTTTTCTGCCGTGGTTTCGGTGTCGCACCAGAGCTTGGCCGGGCGCAGTACCTGGCCTTGGGCGTCCAGCATCACCAGGCCATGCTGCTGGCCGGATACCGCCAGCGCACGGATGGCCTGGCCATCGACGCCGGCCTCATGCAGCGCGCCAGCGACTGCCGTGTGCAGGGCGGCTAGCCAGTCGGCCGGGTCCTGCTCGCGGCGCCCGTCGCGGCCCCGTGCAGGCGCGTGCGCGGCACTACCAAGGCCCAGCACCCGGCCGCTGCCGGCGTCCAGCACCAGCGCCTTGGTACCCTGGGTACCGCAATCAATGCCGAGAAACAGTCCGTCCATTGCGTGTGCTCCAGGTCAGTCGCCAAGCACTCGGCGCAGCGTCTCGCTCACGCCAACCTCACACAGGCTGTCATACAGGCGCTCGAAAGCGCTGACGAAGGCACCGGAGGCGGGGATGACCGTGCCAAATATCGTTTCGTCGCCCAGCACCCGGGCAGCCAGCCCGTCACGCTGCACCACCCGTGCCTGGCATTGGGCCGCGCGTGGGTCGGGGATGGCATAGGCGCTGCCCTGTTCGTCTACCCCGCCCAGGTACAGGGCCCAGGCCGCTACCACCAGGGCCACGCGGTCCAGCGGCTGGCCCTCGGCAATCAGCTGGTTGGCGGTGGGGACGATGTACTTGGGAAACTTCGATGAGCCGTCCGAGCACACCCGCTCCAGCTGGTCGGCGATGGCGCGGTTGGCGAAGCGCTCGGTGAGGCTGTCCTTGTAGCGTTCCAGGTCGATGCCCGGCGCCGGGGCAAGTTGCGGGGTCACGTCCAGGTCCATGAACGTGCGCATGTAGCGGCGCAGCAGTGGGTCGGCAAGGGTTTCGTGGACCAGGCGGTAGCCCTGCAGGAAGCCCAGGTAGGTCAGTGCCAGGTGGCTGCCGTTGAGCAGCTTGATTTTCATTTCTTCATAGGGCGTGACGTCGTCGGTGAACTGCACACCGACCTTTTCCCACGCCGGGCGCCCGGCTACGAATTTGTCTTCCACCACCCACTGCAGGAACGGCTCGCACACCACCGGCCAGGCATCCTCGACGCCGTGGCGCTCGAACAGTCGTTGGCGGTGGTCGCTGCTGGTCATTGGCGTGATGCGGTCGACCATGGCGTTGGGGAAGCTCACGTGCTCGCCTATCCAGTGGGCCAGGTCCGGGTCGAGCAGCCGGGCAAAGGCCAGCAGGGCCTTGCGCGCGACCGCGCCATTGTGCGGAAGGTTGTCGCAGGACATCACCGTGAACGGCCCCACGCCGGCCTCGCGGCGCCGCCGCAGGGCTTCGCAGAGAAAGCCGAACACGCCTTGCGGGGCCTGCGGGTTGGCCAGATCGTGCCGGACCTGCGCCAGGTCGGCGCGAAACTCGCCGGTGCTGTCGTCGATGCAGTAGCCGCCTTCGGTGATGGTCAGCGAGACGATGCGGACGCCGGGCTCGGCCAGTTTGGCCAGCAGCGCTTGGGCATCGTCCTCGGCCAAGAGCATGTCATTGAGGGCACCGATCACCCGCACTTCGGTGTCGGGTCGGTCGTCCAGCACGAACAGGGTGTACAGGTAGCCCTGCGCCGCCAGGGCGTCGCGCATGGCGCGGTCTTCGCTGCGCAGGCCGGCGCCGCAGATGGCCCAGTCCAGGCCTTCGCCGCGGTTCATCAGGGCGTCGGTGTAGGCCGCCTGATGGGCACGGTGAAACCCACCTACGCCAATGTGCACGATGCCCTGGCGCAGCTGCGAGGGCGCGTAGGAAGGGCGGGCGACCGTGGGCGCCAGCAGGTCGAGGTGGTGCGGGTCGAGTTTCATCGTGTACGTCCTCAGGCCGCTTGCTGCAGGCGTTTGTCCAGGGCTTGGCCGTTGCTGTCGAACAGGTGGCAGTGGCCTGGGTCGAAGGCCAGTTCCAGGGGCTCGCCGAAGGCCGGCGCAAAGTCGCCGCGCACCCGTACGGTGAGCATTTCCCCGGAGCCGGCACGTACATGGCAGTAGCTGTCACTGCCCAGGCGCTCACTGACGTCGGCGGTCACCTGCAGCAAGCCGGGTGTGCCGTGCCCGGCGCTGGCGATGTTCAGGTGCTCCGGGCGGATGCCCAGCGTCACGGGGCTGCCAGCGGGCAGGCCGTCTGTGCACAGTGCCAGGCTGACACGGGCGCCGCATTCAAGGGTGACCTCGCACGAGGTGCCCTGGCTGTGGCTCACGTGGCCGCGCAAAAAGCCCATTTTCGGGGTGCCGAGAAAGCCTGCGACGAACAGGTTGGCCGGGTGGTGGTACAGCTCCAGCGGCGAGCCGACCTGCTCGATGCGCCCGCCGTTGAGCACCACCACCTTGTCGGCCAGGGTCATCGCTTCGACCTGGTCGTGGGTCACGTAGATCATGGTCGCAGCCAGCTCCTGGTGCAGGCGCGCAAGCTCCAGGCGCATCTGCACGCGCAGGGCGGCGTCAAGGTTCGAAAGCGGCTCGTCGAACAGGAAAATCTTTGGGTTGCGCACGATCGCCCGGCCGATCGCCACCCGCTGGCGCTGGCCACCAGACAGTTGGCGGGGTTTGCGTTCAAGCAGCGGTTGCAGTTCGAGGATGCGCGCGGCGTTGTCGACTTTGGCCTGCACCTCACGCTTGTCCACGCCGGCCAGGTCCAGGGCGAACGACAGGTTCTTGCGTACGGTCATGTGCGGGTAGAGCGCGTAGGTCTGGAACACCATGGCCAGGTCGCGTTTGGCCGGGGCGGTGTCAGTGATGTCGACGCCGTCCAGGGTGATGTGGCCGCCGCTGACCTCCTCAAGGCCGGCGATCAGCCGCAGCAGTGTCGACTTGCCACACCCGGACGGGCCGACGAACACCACGAACTCACGGTCGCGCACCTCCAGGTCGATGCCCTTGATGATGGCGTGGCCATCGAAGCCTTTGTGCAGGTTGCGGATCTTCAGGTCAGCCATGGCGAATGTCCTCTGCGGCGGCCCGCAATAGGGGTGATTGAGCAGGTGTCGTGTGGGGGGCGGTTCATTTCACGGCGCCGAACGAAAGGCCGCGCACCAGCTGCTTCTGGCTGATCCAGCCGAAAATCAGGATGGGCGCGCAGGCCAGGGTCGAGACGGCCGAGAGCTTGGCCCAGAACAGCCCCTCCGGGCTTGAGTAGGAAGCCACCAGCGCGGTCAGTGGGGCGGCAGCCGAAGAGGTCAGGTTGAGCGACCAGAACGCCTCGTTCCAGCACAGGATCAACGACAGCAGCACGGTCGAGGCCAGCCCGCCGCGAGCGATCGGCAGCAACACGCGGACGATTTCCTGCCAGGTGCCGGCACCGTCCAGGCGCGCGGCTTCAAGGATGTCCACCGGGATGTCCTTGAAGTAGGTGTACACCATCCACACCACGATCGGCAGGTTGATCAGGGTGTAGACGATGATCAGCGCCAGGCGCGAGTCGAGCAGGCCGAACTGTTTGGCCAGCAGGTAGATCGGCATCAGCACGCCCACCGGTGGCAACATCTTGGTCGACAGCATCCACAGCAGCGTGCGCTTGGTATGGCGGGTTTCGAAAAAGGCCATGGAGTAGGCCGCCGGCACTGCGACAAGCATGCACAGCGCGGTCGCCGAGAAGGCGATCAGCACCGAATTCCAGGCGTAGGCGAAGTAGTCGCTGCGCTCGTTGATGTGCAGGTAGTTTTCCAGCGTTGGCGCGAAGATGAACTGTGGCGGTGTGGCGAAGGCGTCGAGCTCGGTCTTGAAGCTGGTCAGCAGCATCCAGAAGATCGGGAAGAAGATCACCAGGGCGATGCCCCAGCACAGCAGGCCGATCAATGCGTCGCGCAGGCGGCGGGTTTGCTTGAGTGGCAGCATGGCGGGCTCCTCAGCGGCGCTCGGTCAGGTTCTTGCCGATCATCCGTATCAGCACGATGGCGGCGATGTTGGCGATCAGCACGGCGATCAGGCCGCCGGCCGAGGCCATGCCGACGTCGAACTGCAGCAGCGCCTGGTTGTAGATCAGGTAGGCGAGGTTGGTGGACGCATAGCCCGGGCCGCCGCTGGTGGTGGTGAAGATTTCGGCGAACACCGACAGCAGGAAGATGGTCTCGATCATCACCACCACGGCAATCGGGCGGGCCAGGTGCGGCAGGGTCAGGTGCCAGAAGATCGCCAGCGGCCCGGCGCCATCCAGGCGCGCGGCTTCTTTCTGTTCCAGGTCCTGCGACTGCATGGCGGTCATCAGGATCAGGATGGCGAACGGCAGCCACTGCCAGGAGACGATCAGGATGATCGAGAGCAGCGGGTAGTGCGCCAGCCAGTCCACCGGCTGCGCGCCGAACAGCCTCCACACGGCCGCGAGGATGCCCGACACCGGGTGCAATATCAGGTTCTTCCACAGCAGCGCGCTGACCGTGGGCATGATGAAGAACGGTGAAATCAGCAGCACCCGCACCACGCCGCGCCCCCAGAACTCGCCGGCCTCCAGCAGCGCCGCGATGAGCACGCCGAACACCACGCTGATCGCCAGCACGCTGCCGACCAGGGTCAGGGTGTTCAGGGCGCCGGGCATGAAGCCTGGGTCGGTGACGAAGTACGCGAAGTTCTCCAGGCCTACGTACGCATTTTCGCCCGGGTACAGCAGGTTGTAGCGGATCAGCGAAAAATACAGGGTCATGCCCAAGGGTACGACCATCCACAACAGCAGCAGCGCCACCGAAGGGCTGACCAGGAACCAGCCCGGCCCGACGCGGCGTTTGCCGGGGCGTGCGGTGGCGAGGGTCGGGGTATCGAGGGCCGAAGTGTCCATGGCGACTCCGTGTGCAGCGAAAAGGGCGGACGGCAGCCGTCACCGCGCCAGGCGTTGGCGCGGCTCAGGCCACGGGTGGGCTACTTGGGATAACCGGCGCGCTTCATCTCGCGTTCGGTGGACTGCTGGGCGGCGGCAAGCACCTGGTCGACCTTCATCTGCCCGGTCAGGGCGGCGGAGAACAGCTTGCCGACCTGCGTCCCAATGGCCTGGAACTCGGGAATGGTCACCAACTGAATACCCACGTACGGCACGGGCTTGAGCGTGGGGTGGTTGGGGTCAACGCGCTTGAGCGACTCCAGCGTCACCTTGGCGAACGGCGCTGCGGCCAGGTAGGCGTCGCTGTAGGTAGAGGCGCGGGTGCCTGGTGGCACGTTGGCCACGCCTTCCTTGTCGGCCACCAGCTTGCCGTAGGCTTCGGATGTGGCCCAGGTGCTGAAGGCCTTCGCCGCGTCCTTGGCCTTGGAGCTGCTGGGGATGGCCAGCGCCCAGGAATACAGCCACGAGGCGCCCTTGTCGGTGACCTCTTTTGGCGCAAAGGTGAAGCCGACCTGGTCGGCGACCTTGCTCTGGGTCTTGTCGGTGACGAACGAGCCGGCAACGCTGGCATCGACCCACATCGCGCACTTGCCGCTGTTGAACAGTGCCAGGTTTTCGTTGAAGCCGTTGCTCGACGCGCCTGGCGGGCCGTACTGCTTCAAGGTGTCGACGTAGAAGTTCAGCGCGTTCTTCCACGCGCTGCCGGTGAATTCCGGCTGCCACTGTTCGTTGAACCAGCGTGCGCCAAAGGCATTGGCCACGGTGCCGATCAGCGCCATGTTCTCGCCCCAGCCGGCCTTGCCGCGCAGGCAGATGCCGTACTGGCCCTGGTCGGGGTGGTGGAGTTTGGCGGCAAATTCACCCAGCTGGGTCCAGGTCGGTTGCTCGGGCATGCTCAGCCCAGCGTTCTGGAACAGGTCCTTGCGGTAGTAGGTGATCGAGGCCTCGGCGTAGAAGGGCAGGGCGTACAGCGTGCCGTTGGCCGACAAGCCATTGCGCACAGACGGGAACACGTCGTCGAGGTTGTAATCGGCCGGCAGGTCCTTCATCGGCTCCAGCCAGCCTTTGGCGCCCCACAGTGCGGCTTCGTACATGCCGATGGTCAGTACGTCGAACTGCCCGCCCTGGGTGGCGATGTCGGTAGTCAGGCGCTGGCGCAGCACGTTCTCTTCAAGCACGACCCACTTGAGCCTGATGTCCGGGTGCTGCTCTTCGAACACCTTGGCCAGGCGCTGCATGCGGATCATGTCGTTGTTGTTGACCGTGGCGATGGTCAGCGTTTCGGCGCCCTGGGCCATTAGCGGCAGGCTGAGGCAGGCAGCGGCCAGGCAGGCCTTGATCGCGTCGTTCATCTATGAACTCCCTTACCGGGCCGGCTGACGGCACGGAAGACATTATTATTTTTGTGTCGCTGGCGCTGATTACACCCCCGCGTGGCGCAGCCCACAAAGCTTGGGCTGCACGCTGGCTGATACTTTTTTGCAGTTGTTGCGCTCAGTGATGGTTCTGCTCGGTCAGCCGCTGGATCACCAGGCTGCGATAGTCGGAGGGGGTCATGCCTTTGAGCTGTTGAAAGCGCCGGTTGAAATTGGACAGGTTGCTGAAGCCTGATTCGAAGCACACCCCGGTCACCGGCAGGTCGCTTTTGGCCAGCAGTTCGCAGGCCTTGCTGACCCGCAGGCGGTTGACGAACTCGACAAAACCGCGCCCGGCCGCCTGTTTGAAGAAGCGTGAGAAGTAGGTGGGGGTCATGCCCAGGTGCTCGGCCACTTCGTTCTGGGTCAAGTCCTGGGCGTAGTGCTGGAAGATGTAGTTCACCGCCCGGTTGATGCGCTCGACGTTGTGCTCGTCAGCCAAATGCGAGGAGGTGACTGTGGACAACAACTGGTAGTCCTCGCAGCCGGCCAGCTGTTCCATGAGGATAAAAAAGTATCCAAGGCGGGTCATGCCGCGGCTGTGCGCGATGCGTTGCAACAATTGGCGGCTCTCGGCGATCAGCGTGGGGTCACGGAACTCGATGCCGTAGTGTGCGCGGGCCAGCAACGGGCTGAGCTGGTGCAGTTCAGAAAATGCCCGGCTGCCGCTGTGCAGAACCTCGTCCGTGAAATTGACCAGCATGTCGCGCTGGCTGAATACCTCCCCGGGGCCGGCCTGGCTGATCCAGTTGTGCGGCAGGTTGGGCCCTGTGAGGAAAAGCGTGTTCGGCGCGAAGCTGCCGATGTAGTCGCCGATGAACACTTTGCCGGCGCTGGCCACGATCAGGTGCAGTTCGTATTCCTTGTGGAAATGCCAGCGCACCAGCGGGCTGGGAAAGCCATGCTGGCGGTAGATCAGAGAGTCGCCCTCGTGATCGTCCATCAACTCGTAGGACGGGTCGGTGACTTTGCTCGTTCTGGGCATGGCGCTGCTGGGCTCCGAAGGACGAAGTACCATCGTAGCCTGAACAGGGCAGGTGTCACAGGCCGCCAAGCGCGCCCGCGCTTGCGCTATGATTGGCGCTTCTGTCTCTGGAACCTCCCTGGATGAGCAAGCCCGGTCAAATGGTGCTGATCGCGTTGCGCAAGATGATCGCCTCGGGCGAACTGGCGGCTGGCGCGCGGCTGATGGAAGTGCCTACCGCCGAACGGTTCGGCGTCTCACGCATGCCCGTACGCATGGCGTTTCGTACCCTGGAGCAGGAGGGCTTGCTGGTGCGTTGCGGCGGCCGTGGCTTCCAGGTGCGTTCGGTCAGCGCCGACGACATTGCCGGCGCGGTGGAGGTGCGCGGTGTGCTCGAAGGCCTGGCTGCCCGCCAGGCCGCTGAGCGCGGCCTGCTGCCCGCGGCGCGCGAGGCGCTGCAGCGCTGCCTGGTCGAAGGCGACCTGTTGTTCGACAAGGGGTATGTGACCGAAGAAGACTTGCACGCCTATCACGACCTGAACATGCGCTTTCACCAGGTGATCGTCGAGGCCAGCCACAACCCGGCCATCGCCGATGCCCTGGCGCGCAACGACCACTTGCCGTTCGCTTCGGTCACTGCGCTGGCGGTGGACCGTCACGACCTTGCCCGTGAATTCCGGCGCTTCAACTTCGCGCACATGCAGCACCATGCGGTGTTCGATGCGCTCACCCACGGCCAGGGTGCCCGCGCCGAGGCGATCATGCGCGAACATGCCAATGCCACGTTGCGCTATGCCGAAACCTTTGGCGCGGCCACGGCGGACGAGGGCATGAAGGTGATCCTGCCCTCGTCCTGAGGCGTTTTACAGGTCCAGTACCAGCAGGGGCGTCTTCGCCCGCGAACAGCACGGCGTGAACTGGTCGTTCAGGGCCTGTTCCTGCTCGGTGAGGAACAGGTCGCGGTGCTCTGGCGTGCCCTGCAGCACACGCGTCAGGCAGGTGCCGCAAATACCCTGTTCACAGGAGACGGCGATCTCGATGCCGTGGCGTTCCAGCACCTGCACCACGCTCTGGTCGGCCGGCACCTCGAACACTTGGCCGGTGCTGCCTACCTGCACCGAGAAGCTGCCGCCGTCGCTGTTTGCAACCGGCGCTGCGGCGAAGTACTCGCGGTGCAGGTTGGCCTGCTGCCACCCCAGCTGCTTGGCAGTGTCCAGCACGTGCTGCATGAAGCCGCCAGGCCCGCACACGTAAAGGTGCACATCGCCCTGCGGGCTGCCCAGCACTTGGGCGATGTCCAGGGCGGTCTCCGGCTGCTCGTCAAAATGTACGAACAGGCGGTCAGCGAAGGGTGCGGCGCGCAGGCGCTCGACAAAGGCTGCGCGGTCGCTGGAGCGTGCACAGTAGTGCAATTCGAAATCGTCGCCGTTGCAGGCCAGTTGCTCCGCCATGCACAGCAGGGGCGTGATGCCGATGCCACCGGCGAACAACAGGCTGCGCCGGGCGCCCTGGGCCAGCGGGAACAGGTTGCGTGGGGCGCTGATGCGCAGGCGGTGGCCAGCCTGCACCTGCTGGTGAAGGCTGCGCGAACCGCCGCGTGAGGCGGGGTCGTTGAGCACGCCGATCAGGTAGCGGTGGCGTTCTGCTGGGTGGTTGCACAGGGAATACTGGCGCACCAGCCCGTCCGGCAGGTGCACATCGATGTGCGCGCCGGCGCTGAAGGGCGGCAGTGGGCTGCCATCGGCGGCCGCCAGCTCGAAGCTGCAGATGCCCTGGGCTTCGTCGTTGCGGGATACCACTACGGCATCGATCATGGCGCGGGCTCCTCAGGCGGGGGTGGTGTGGGTGGCGATCACGTGCGGTTTGGGCGCGTGCTCTTTGGCGATCAGCCGCTCCAGCACCTTGCGCGCCTGTACGCCGCCGGCGTCGATGTTGAGCTTGAGCAGGTTGCGCTCGGGGTAGGCGAGCAGGTTCTGCTGCTGGCGTTCGAGCATTTCCAGGTCTTCGCTGAAAATCTTGCCCTGGCCTTCGCGGATGCTCGCGGTCAGGGCCTGATCGTGGGCGGCAAAATTGCGCGCCATGCCCCAGAAGTACCAGATCGAGGTGTCGCTCTCGGGGGTGATGAAATCGACCACGATGCTCGAGGCCTTGTGCTCGGCCGGGGCGTGGTAGCCGCCGTGGCCTGCATGGGCCACGCCCACCTCGATCAGTACATGGCTGGGCGGGGTGAAGCGGCAGATCTGCCAGCGGTCCACCGGCACGTCATCGGCCAGGCCGTTGCCGCGCAGGGCCATGCGCCAGAAGGGCGGCGGCATGATGTTTTCCATGTGCCGGGCGGTGACCACTTCGTCGCCGCTCACCGTGGTGGCGGGGGGCGCCTCGTCGATTTCCTTCTGGCCGATGCTGGAGGCGTGCACATAGGTTTCATGGGTGAGGTCCATGAGGTTGTCGATCATCAGGCGGTAATCGCAACCGATGTGGAACAACCCGCCGCCATAGGCCCATTCGTCGCTGGCCGCCCACGGCAGGTGCGGGATCAGGGCCGGGTCAGCCTGGGTTTGGTCACCGGGCCAGACCCAGATGAAGCCATGGCGCTCGACCACGGCGAAGGCCTTGTTGCAGGGGAAGCCCCGCACCCGTTGGCCAGGCATGGCGACGGCTTTGCCATCACAGCCCATGACCAGCCCGTGGTAGCCGCACACCAGGTTGCCGTTTTCGACAAAGCCCAGCGACAAGGGCGCGCCGCGGTGCGGGCAAAAGTCTTCTACGGCGGCGACGCGGTTTTCGTTGGCGCGGTAAAACACGATCTTTTCCCCGCAAATCTGCCGGCCCAAGGGTTTCTCGGCGATTTCGTCAGGGGTGCAGGCGACGTACCAGGTGTTTTTCGGGTACATGAAGGACCTCCAATTGTTGTTGT
Source organism: Pseudomonas sp. M2 (assembly GCF_015751845.1). Classification (NCBI taxonomy): domain Bacteria; kingdom Pseudomonadati; phylum Pseudomonadota; class Gammaproteobacteria; order Pseudomonadales; family Pseudomonadaceae; genus Pseudomonas; species Pseudomonas sp. M2. The sequence continues at coordinate 269,139 of NZ_JADOUD010000001.1, read as the reverse complement.
TGTTTAATGGATCCATTAAGGCCTGAGCTGAAAGGCTGGTCAATGGTTAATCCCAACAAAAATTGGAGGCTGTGCGATTATCGTACTCTTAATGGATCCATTTGGCGGATTGGGGATGAATGGCCCTATTCCTTGTAAATTTTCGTCAGCAGCCGCAGCAGTTCTGTGCGCTCGGCTTCTTCAAGGCTGCCAGTAGCCTCCCGATCGCTGTCGCTGGCGATCTGTTTGAGCTCCTTGAGCATCGCTTCGCCCGACTTGCTCAAGAAAATCCCGTAAGAGCGCTTGTCCGGCTTGCACCGCACTCGCACGGCCAGCGCACGCTCTTCCAGTTTGTTCAGCAGCGGCACCACCTGCGGCGGCTCGATCGCCAAGGCGCGCGCCAGGTCCGCCTGCATCAGGCCCGGGTTCTGCTCGATGATCGCCAGCGCAGAGAACTGCGCCGGGCGCAGGTCGTAGGCCGCCAGCCGGCTGATCAGGTGCTGGAACAGCTTCAGCTGGGCGCGGCGCAACGCGTAACCGAGCAGGTCCTCAAGGACCGTGTCGCCAGGGGGCGTGGGCAGGGAAGCGGTGTCGTCGGTTCGGGCAGACCTTGCCATCGGATTGCATGCTCCTGTGTCATGAGTAAGAAAGTTACCCAGTTTGCCTGCGCTGGCTCAATCCGGCTAGTGAAGCTCAGGCTAAAAAGCTTCTCAACCGGCTGGAAGGCAAAGATAATTTTCATAATAGTTAATTGACATAACTAATTTGCCGGATTAGTTTGATGGTCACCACCTCGAACAACAAGAGTGCAGAACCATGAGCAAATACGAAGGCCGCTGGACCACCGTGAAGGTCGAACTGGAGTCGGGCATCGCCTGGGTAACCCTCAACCGCCCGGAAAAACGCAATGCCATGAGCCCCACCCTGAACCGGGAAATGGTCGACGTGCTGGAAACCCTGGAGCAGGACGCCGACGCCGGCGTGCTGGTGCTGACCGGGGCCGGTGAGTCGTGGACTGCAGGCATGGACCTCAAGGAATACTTCCGCGAGGTCGACGCCGGCCCCGAAATCCTTCAGGAAAAAATCCGCCGTGAAGCCTCGCAATGGCAATGGAAGCTGCTGCGCATGTACGCCAAGCCGACCATCGCCATGGTCAACGGCTGGTGCTTCGGCGGCGGTTTCAGCCCACTGGTGGCCTGCGACCTGGCCATCTGCGCCGACGAGGCCACCTTCGGCCTGTCGGAAATCAACTGGGGCATCCCGCCCGGCAACCTGGTCAGCAAGGCGATGGCCGATACCGTTGGCCATCGCCAGTCGCTGTACTACATCATGACCGGCAAGACCTTCGGCGGTACCAAAGCCGCCGAGATGGGCCTGGTCAACGAGAGCGTACCGCTGGCCCAGCTGCGCGAGACGACCCGCGAGCTGGCGCTGAACCTGCTGGAGAAGAACCCAGTGGTGCTGCGTGCAGCCAAGAACGGCTTCAAGCGTTGCCGCGAACTGACCTGGGAGCAGAACGAAGACTACCTCTACGCCAAACTCGACCAGTCCCGCCTGCTGGACACCGAGGGCGGTCGCGAGCAGGGCATGAAGCAGTTCCTCGACGACAAGTCCATCAAGCCGGGCCTGCAGGCTTACAAACGCTGAGGGCCGGGGCGGGCTGTGCCGCCACTGGCCACAGCCTGCGGATATTTCTCTACAACCACAACAAGAGGGATGAGCATGTTGCAGGTGCCTTTGCTGATTGGCGGGCAGTCGCGCCCCGCCAGCGATGGACGAACCTTCCAGCGTTGCAACCCGGTCACCGGTGAGGTGGTGTCGCAAGCCGCTGCCGCCACGCTGGCCGATGCCGATGCCGCGGTGGCCGCCGCCAGCGCAGCGTTCCCGGCCTGGGCCGCGCTGGCGCCCGGTGAGCGGCGCAGCCGCTTGCTGGCCGGCGCCGACCTGCTGCAGGCGCGGGCTGCCGAGTTCATCGCCGCGGCCGGCGAAACCGGGGCCATGGCCAACTGGTATGGCTTCAACGTGAAGCTGGCCGCCAACATGCTGCGCGAAGCTGCGGCCATGACCACGCAGATTACCGGTGAGGTCATCCCCTCGGATGTGCCCGGCAGCTTCGCCATGGCCCTGCGCGCCCCGTGCGGTGTGGTGCTGGGCATCGCGCCGTGGAACGCCCCGGTGATCCTCGCCACGCGGGCCATCGCCATGCCGCTGGCCTGTGGCAACACCGTAGTGCTCAAGGCCTCCGAGGTCAGCCCGGCGGTGCACAGGCTGATCGGCCAGGTGCTCCACGATGCAGGCTTGGGCGATGGCGTGGTCAATGTGATCAGCAATGACCCGGCCGATGCGCCCGCCATCGTCGAGCGGCTGATCGCCAACCCTGCGGTGCGCCGCGTCAATTTCACCGGCTCCACCCAGGTGGGGCGCATTGTCGGCGAGCTGGCTGCACGGCACCTGAAACCTGCCTTGCTCGAACTGGGCGGCAAGGCGCCGCTGTTGGTGCTCGATGACGCCGACCTGGACGCCGCCGTCGAAGCTGCAGCGTTTGGGGCCTACTTCAACCAGGGCCAGATCTGCATGTCCACCGAGCGCCTGGTGGTCGACAACCGCATCGCCGACACCTTCGTCGACAAGCTGGCGGCCAAGGTCGGCGGGCTGCGCGCAGGTGACCCGCAGGTGAGCACGTCGGTGCTCGGTTCGCTGGTCAGCGGTGCGGCCGGCGAGCGCATCAAGGCGCTGATCGACGATGCCGTGGCCAAGGGCGCACGCCTGGTATGCGGCGGCCAGCTGGACGGCAGCATTTTGCAGCCCACCCTGTTGGACAACGTCGACGCAAGCATGCGCCTGTACCACGAAGAGTCCTTCGGGCCGGTGGCAGTGGTGCTGCGCGCCGAGGGCGATGAAGCCTTGCTGACGCTGGCCAACGACTCCGAGTTCGGTTTGTCGTCGGCCATCTTCAGCCGCGACACCAGCCGTGCGCTGGCCTTGGCCCAGCGTGTGGAGTCGGGTATCTGCCACATCAACGGCCCGACCGTGCATGACGAGGCGCAGATGCCCTTCGGTGGGGTCAAGGCCAGCGGCTACGGCAGCTTCGGCAGCCGCACCGCCATCGATCAATTCACCCAGCTGCGCTGGGTCACCCTCCAGCATGGCCCCAGGCATTACCCCATCTAGGCAACGCGCACCATCGGCCGCCGCCCGCACCGCCGGGCGGCGGCAGGCTGTACAACAATAACAAGGAGCAACCTGCGTGAATAACCAAGCCCGCACAGGGGCGACCGCCCCTGGTCAAAGCCCGCGCTACCGGCAGGTGTCCATCGGGCATCCCCAGGTGCAGTTCAGCGAGGCCGACGGCATCCTGCGCATGCAGGCCGTCGAGCCCCTGGCGCCGCTGCCGGCGCGCCTGCTTGACCGGCTGCTGCACTGGGCCGCACAGCGCCCGGACACCACCTTCATTGCCGCGCGTCAGCCCGACGGTGCCTGGCGCACAATCACCTACGCGCAGATGCTCGTGCAGGTACGTACCATCGCCGCCAACCTGCTGGGCTTTGGCCTGAGCGCCGAGCGGCCGCTGGCGCTTTTTTCCGGCAACGATATCGAGCACCTGCAGATCGCCTTGGGCGCCATGTACGCCGGCATCCCGTATTGCCCGGTGTCGCCGGCCTACGCGCTACTGTCCCAGGACTTTGCCAAGCTGCGGCATGTGTGCGAGGTACTGACGCCGGGGTTGGTGTTCGCCACCGACACCCAGCCGTTCCAGCGTGCCTTCGACGCCGTGCTGGACCCATCGGTGGCGGTGGTGAGCGTGCGCGGCCAGGCCGCCGGCCGCCGGCACCTGAGCTTCGACAGCCTGCTGCAGCCGGGCGACCTTGCGCCAGCCGATGCGGCGTTTGCCGCTACCGGGCCCGACACCATCGCCAAGTTCCTCTTCACCTCCGGCTCCACCAAGCTGCCCAAGGCGGTCGTCACCACCCAACGCATGCTGTGCGCCAACCAGCAGATGCTGTTGCAGACCTTCCCGGTGTTCGCTGAAGAGCCGCCGGTGCTGGTGGACTGGCTGCCGTGGAACCACACCTTCGGCGGCAGCCACAACCTGGGCATCGTGCTGTACAACGGCGGCAGCTTCTACCTGGACGCCGGCAAGCCCACCCCGCAAGGCTTCGGCGAAACCTTGCGCAACCTGCGCGAGATTTCCCCCACCGCCTACCTGACCGTGCCCAAGGGCTGGGAAGAACTGGTCAAGGCGCTGGAGCAGGACGCACAGTTGCGTGAAGTGTTCTTTGCCCGCATGAAGCTGTTCTTCTTCGCCGCAGCCGGGCTTTCACAAAGCGTGTGGGACCGCCTGGACCGCATTGCCGAGCAGCACTGTGGCGAGCGTATCCGCATGATGGCTGGCCTTGGCATGACCGAAGCGGCGCCATCCTGCACGTTCACCACCGGGCCATTGTCTCTGGCAGGCTACGTGGGCTTGCCGGCACCGGGGTGCGAAGTGAAGCTGGTGCCGCTGGACGGCAAGCTGGAGGCGCGCTTTCGCGGCCCGCACATCATGCCCGGCTACTGGCGTTCGCCGCAGCAAACGGCCGAGGCGTTCGATGACGAGGGCTTTTACTGCTCGGGCGATGCCTTGAAGCTCGCCGATGCGCAGCAGCCCGAACAGGGCCTGATGTTCGATGGGCGTATTGCCGAAGACTTCAAGTTGTCGTCGGGGGTGTTCGTCAGTGTCGGGCCGCTGCGTAACCGTGCGGTGCTCGAAGGCTCACCCTATGTGCAGGACATCGTGGTGGCTGCGCCGGACCGCGAATGCCTGGGCATCCTGGTGTTCCCGCGTCTGCCCGAATGCCGGCAACTGGCCGGGCTACCGGCTGCGGCCAGCGATGCCGAAGTGCTCGGCAGCGGCGCGGTGCGCAGCTGGTTCGCCGCTTGGCTGGAGCGCCTGAACCGTGACGCCCAGGGCAACGCCAGCCGGATCGAATGGTTGTCACTGCTGGTAGAGCCGCCATCGATCGACGCCGGGGAGATCACCGACAAAGGCTCGATCAACCAGCGTGCGGTGTTGCAGCGCCGGGCTGACAAGGTAGAGGCGCTGTACCGTGGCGAAGACCCAACCGTGCTGCCCGCGCAGGCGCGCCCGTGAGCAGCGCCGGGCTGTGCACTGTGTTCGACGATGTGGCCATCGTGCAGATGGTGCGCACGCCGTGGGTCGACCTCGGCGGTGCGCTCGCCGCGGTTTCACCGATCGACCTGGGCATCAAGGCCGGGCGGGCGGTGCTGGCGCGCGCCGGCATCAGCCCGCAGGCGGTGGACAGCGTGCTGGCCGGCAGCATGGCCCAGGCCAGTTTCGATGCGTACCTGCTGCCGCGCCATGTCGGGCTGTACTGCGGGGTGCCGCAAGCCGTGCCCGCGCTGGCAGTGCAGCGCATCTGCGGCACCGGCCTCGAGCTGCTGCGCCAGGCCGGGGAGCAGTTGCGCAGTGGTGTGCAGCAGGTGCTGTGCGTTGGCGCCGAGTCGATGTCGCGCAACCCGATCGCGGCGTATGAACACCGTGGCGGCTTTCGCCTTGGCGCGCCGGTAGGGTTCAAGGATTTTCTCTGGGAGGCGTTGTACGACCCGGCTGCCGGGGTGGACATGATCGGTACCGCAGAAAACCTGGCCCGCGCGCATGGCCTGAGCCGAGAGGCGGTGGATGCCTGGGCGCTGCGCAGCCATCAGCGTGCGCTGCAAGCCCAGCAGCAGGGCTGGTTCGACGAGGAAATCGTCGAGGTCACGGCAGAGGCTTTCAGCGCCGAAGGCTGCCTGCCACGTGGCATCGAACTGCCACGCGGCGTGGCCCACGTCAGCCACGACAGCCACCCGCGGCCGACCGATGCCACAGCGCTGGCCCGCCTGCGTGCGGTGCACGCCGGTGGCGTGCAAACCGCCGGCAACAGTTGTGCAGTGGTCGATGGCGCGGCGGCGGCGTTGGTGACGCGTTTTTCCGCGTGCACCCAGCCACCGTTGGCACGCTTGCTGATGGCCACGGCCGTGGGCGTGCCCCCCAGCACCATGGGCATTGGGCCGGCCCCGGCCATTGCCTTGCTGCTCGAACGCAGTGGCCTGCGCCTGGAGCAGATCGACCGCTTCGAAATCAACGAAGCGCAAGCCGCCCAGGTACTGGCAGTGGCCCAAGCGCTGCAACTGGATGTGGAAAAACTCAACGTGCATGGCGGTGCCATCGCCCTGGGCCACCCCTTGGCTGCCACCGGCCTGCGCCTGGTGCACACCCTGGCCCGTCAGTTGCGCCAGGGCAACCTGCGTTATGGCATCGCTGCGGCCTGCATCGGCGGCGGCCAAGGCATGGCGGTGCTGATCGAAAACCCCCACTTCGCGGCTTGAATCCGAGGACTCCCATGGCTTGGAAGGCTCCCCTGCAGGACATGCAATTCGTGCTGGAGCATTGGCTGAGGGCCGAGCAGGCCTGGCAGCAGTTGCCGGCCTACGCCGACGTCGATCTCGAACTGGCCCTGCAGGTGCTGCAGGAGGCCGCCCGCTTCAGCGAACAGGCACTGGCGCCGTTGAATGCACTGGGCGACCGCCAGGGCTGCCACCTGGAGCAGGGCAGGGTGCGCACACCGGACGGCTTTGCGGCGGCCTATCGGGCTTACGTGGACGGCGGCTGGCCGGCGCTGGCCTGCGAGCCCCGGTTCGGCGGCCAGGGCTTGCCGTTGGTGCTGGATGCGGCGGTTCAGGAGATGCTCTTTGCCAGCAACCATGGCTGGGCCATGTACACCGGCATCGCCCATGGCGCCTACCTGTGCCTTAAGGCCCATGGCAGCGACCAATTGCAGGCGCGTTACCTGCCCGGCATTGTCAGCGGCGCAAGCCTGCCCACCATGTGCCTGACCGAGCCGCAGGCCGGCAGTGACCTTGCCTTGCTGCGCTGTCGTGCCGAACCGCTGGGCGACGGCAGCTACGCGGTCACCGGCAACAAGCTGTTCATTTCCGGGGGCGACCACGACCTGACCCGCGACATCCTGCACCTGGTGCTGGCGCGTTTGCCCGATGCACCGGCAGGCAGCCGTGGGCTGTCATTGCTGCTGGTGCCCAACGGGTTGGAGGGCGGTGTGGGCAACGGGGTGCAGTGCGATGGCCTTGAGCACAAACTGGGCATTCGCGGCAGCGCCACCTGTGCGCTGCGCTTCGAGGGGGCCAAGGGCTGGCTGGTGGGGCAGGCGCACGGTGGCCTGGCGGCCATGTTCGTGATGATGAATTCCGCCAGGTTGCACGTCGGCCTGCAAGGGTTGGGGCACGCCGAAGCGGCTTGGCAACTGGCCCGTGACTACGCACTGGAGCGTCGCCAGATGCGCGCCCCCGGGCATTCGCCGGGCGCCGCTGCCGACCCCATCCACCTGCACCCCGCCATGCGCCTTACGCTACTGGAGTTGCGGGTGCGCACCGAAGGCATGCGCAGCCTGGGATACTGGACGGCGCACTGGCTGGATGTGGCCGACGCCTCTAGTGACCCTGCCCAGCGTGCCAAAGCGTCGACACTGGCGGCGTTGCTGACGCCGATCATCAAGGCGGCGTTCACCGACTATGGTTTCAGCCTGTCGAGCAAAGCGCTGCAGGTGTTTGGCGGCTATGGCTACACCTGCGAATTCCCCATCGAGCAGGTGCTGCGCGACAGCCGGATTGCGATGATCTACGAAGGCACCAACGAAATTCAGGCCAACGACCTGTTGTTGCGCAAAGTGCTGGGCGATAGTGGTGAAGGCTTTGCGCTGCTGCTGGGCGAGCTGCGTGCCGAGGCCGGGGCCGGCCAGGGCGGCGCTGCCGAGGCGCTCGGTATGGTCTGCGACCGGTTGCAAGGGGTGGTTGCCGAGGTCGAGCGTAGTGCTGCGCACGGCCCGGAATACCCCTACCGCGCGGCCGGGGCGTTCCTGCAGTTGTGCGCCACGGCACTGCAGGCCTTTGCCTGGGCCCGCACCGTTCGCTGCCTCGAGGCGTTGCCGGCCGATGCGTCGCTACGGCGCGAGAAGCACGAAAGCGCCACCTTCTTTTTCAACTATCTGCTGCCAGACTTCGACCGGCAGGTGGCAGCCGTCGAGGCGGCCGCCTGCCCATTGCCGTTCATTGGCGAACCGTTCTGAACCCCACGTGCGAGGTCGCGATAAAGGCCGGCTGAGGCTGGCGCGCCGAGGGCCGGTAACGCATGCACAGGTCTGCCGAGCACAGGTGCGAGCCGCCTTTGATCACCGCCACCGGTATGCCCGGCTCGGCGGGGTCGTAGCTTTCGCTCAAGGCGGGGCCGGGCGGGTCCAAGGCCGCGTCGCGTTGCGCATCGTGGCCCGGGCGATAACCGGTGCGGGTCAGCTCCCAGACATTGCCCCCCGCATCGAACACGCCGAACCGGTTGGCCGGGAAGCAGCCCACCGGTGAGGTACCGGTGAAGCCGTCAGCGGCCGTGTTGTTGTAGGGGAACTGGCCCTGCCAGGTGTTGGCCATCAGCTTGCCCTTGGGCAGCTCAGTCTTGCCCCAACTGAAGTCGGCATCTTCCAGCCCGCCACGCATGGCGTATTCCAGTTGCGCTTCGCTGGGCAGGGCACGGCCAGCCCAGCGCGCGTAGGCTTGTGCATCTTCCAGTGTCACTTGCACCACCGGGTGGTTTTCAAGCCCTGCCAGGTCACTGCCAGGGCCCTGCGGGTGTCGCCAGCTGGCCCCTGGCACAAACTGCCAGCCCGGGTTGAGCACCTTCGGCCCCTGCTGGAACACCATTGCGCCCGGCACGCGCAGCGTGTCGGGCAGGGTGGGGTCCACCTCGGCGCTGATGCCCCGTTCAGCCTGTGTAAGGTAACCGGTAACTGCCACGAACCGGGCGAACTGGGCGTTGGTGACCGGGTGCCGGTCGACCCAGAAGCCCGACACCTTTGCCGCGTGTGGCGGGCCTTCTTCATCGTAGAAACGGTCGGAACCGAAGGTGAACGCGCCGCCCGGCACGTGCACCATGCCATCGTGCCTGGCGGGCAAGCCGCTGTAGCCCTCGCACAGCAGTACCGGCGCCGGGGCTTGTGGCCAGGCGCCGTAGGCCACGGCGAGTAAGCCGGCGGCGACCAACGCGCAACCGGCTACCCGCGCAATCATGGCTTGCTGGCCAGGGGCATGGCGGGGCTTGCCGGGCGCCCGTCAGCGTCGATGGCGATATTGCTGCGTTGGGCATAGGCCTTCCAGTCGCGCAGCAGGTCGCTCACCTGCTGGGGGTGTGCGGCTGCGATGTCATGGTGCTCGCCAGGGTCGTTGCTCAGGTCGTACAGGTGCCAGGCCGGGGTGCCATCGGTGGCATCCCACAGCAGTTTCATCGGCCCTTTGCGCAACGAGGCGCTGCCGTTGATTTCCCAGCCCAGGGCCTCGTCATGGGCGTGGATCCGGGTGTCCTTGCCTTGCAGGTAGTCCAGCGCCGAGGTGCCCTGCGGCGGAACGATGGCGCGGTCGCGGTAGTTGATGCCGGGCATCGGCGCGCCGGCCAGTTGCAGCAGCGTCGGCATGATGTCCCTGACACTGGCCAGTTCATCGCTGCGCCCGGCCTTGATGGTGGCCGGGTGGTAAACGAAGGCGGGCACGCGGATGCCGCCCTGGTAGGTGGTCATCTTGTAGCGGCGGCTGGGCAGGGCGCTGACCTGGGCCCAGGCCGAGCCGATCATCAGGAACGAATCACGCCGCCCGTAGTTGGCCAGGCGGGTATCGAAGTTTTCCTTGATCCAGTTGGGGTCGACGCGGGTGGCATTTTCCGGCCCGTTGTCGGACATGAACAGCACCAGCGTGTTGTCCAGTTCACCGGTTTTGCGCAGGTGGTCGACCAGGCGCCCGACCTCGGCATCCAGGGCCGCCACCATGGCCGCGTAGACCTCCATGGTGCGCGCTGATTGCTGTTGCTGCTGTTTTGTCAGCGATGCCCAGCCCGGTACGCCCTCCAGTTGCGGCTCCAGCGGGAAGTCCGCTGGCACCAGCCCGGCCTTGCGCTGACGCGCCAGGCGCTCGCGGGCAATTACCTCATAGCCTTGGTCGTAGCGGCCGCGGTATTGCGCCAGGTATTCATCCGGCGCCTGCAAGGGCCAGTGCGGCGCGGTGTAGGCGGCAAAGGCAAAGAAGGGTTTGTTGCTGGCCTTGCCGTCGTCGATGGCGGCGATGAGGCGGTCGGTGAACCAGGTCGTGGAGTAAAAGTCGTCGGGCAGTTCGATGGGCTCGCCATTGTGGCGGAAGGTCGAGCTGTAGTTGGGCTGCAGCGCCATGTTGGCCTGCTTGAAATGCGCAGCGCCCCCTTCGAGCAGCACGTAGGCCTGGTCGAAACCACGGTTCTGGGGCTGCTGCGCGGGCTGCATGCCCAGGTGCCATTTGCCGGAGATGTAGGTGCGATAGCCAGCATCGTGCAGCAGTTCTGCCAGGGTGGCGACATTGCTGCCCAGGACCCCTTCGTAACCGGCGCGCACCTGAGCGCCGGCCGGCAAGCGTTTGCGTGCTTCGGCCATCATGCCCAGCCCGGCCAGGTGCGGGTCGTTGCCAGACATCAGCATGGCGCGGGTAGGGGAGCAGCTTGGCGCGGCATGGAAGTCCAGCATCAGGCGGCCGTCGTTCAGCAGTTTGTCCAGGTTGGGCGTCTGGATTTCGCTGCCCAGTGCCGACAGGTCCGAGAAACCGAGGTCGTCAGCAACAATCAGCAGAATGTTTGGTTGTTTAACGGTTGGCGAGGCCAGGGCCTGGCTTGCGCCGAGCATGAGCAAGCCGAGAGCAGCAAGAGGTTTGAGGCAGTTCATGAGGATGCTCTTTTTGTTTTGATTAGAGTCGTGGCGGCGTGCCCGCAAGGTAGAGAGCCCGCAACGTCCATGGTAACGGCCATTTCTACGGCTGCGCAGGCGCCTGTGAAAAAAACGTTCGATAAACGAACGCTGGATCTGCCTGATATCAGGTAGTTTCACTCGCCCTATTGACGGCAAGATGGTTAACAAAAATAATCGTTAACAGAGTTATCCAATTTCATAAAAACAAGTAAAGGGAAATTCTGATGACCAGGCCGTTGAACCGGTGGTGGGTGCCCGTTGTACTGCTTTCGATAGGCCAATGCGTGCAGGCGGCCAGTCCACTTGAACAGAGCCGGCCAGGCCGGCCCGGCGCGCCTCGCTGGGTCGAGGACTATCGGTTCCTGGATACCCCGGCCAAGGCCAGCGACCCGTTCGATGGGGTGCGCTACCATCGCTTGTCCGAGTCGGCCTGGCTGCAGCTGGGGGCCGAAGCCCGTTACCGGGCCGATGTATTCAACAAGCCTTTTTTCGGCTTGCGCGGGTTGAACGACGACTCCTATTTGATGCAGCGCTTGCAGGCGCACGCCGACCTGCATCTGTTCGATGATGCTGTGCGCACCTTCGTCCAGGTGGAGAACACCCGGGCGTTCGACAAGGACCTGTACTCCCCAAATGATGAAAGCCGCAATGAAGTGCGCCAGGCCTTCGTCGATTTCAACCATGATTTTGCCCAGGGGCGTTACACCACCCGCATCGGCCGCCAGGAGATGGGGCTTGGCGACCAGGCTTGGGTCACCTACCGGGACTCGCCCAACATCCGCCTGAGCTTCGACGGCGTGCGCGCCAGCCTCAACCTCAAGGACGGCCGCAAGCTCGACGCCTTCGCGTTTCGGCCGCTCAAGACCGGCGAGGACAGCTGGGACGATGGCAGCAACAATGCAGTCAAGTTCTATGGCCTGTATGGCACCTTGCCGCTGACGGCGGCCTGGAACATCGACCTGTTCGCCTTCGGCCTTGAAACCGATGACCGCAGCCTGGCCGGTGAAGCGGGCGACGAGCAACGCTATACCTTTGGCACGCGGGTGTTTGGCCGCCAGCAGGCGCTGGACTGGAGCTGGAACCTGGCCGGGCAGACCGGGCACCTGGGCAATGCCTCGATTCGTGCCTGGGCGCTGTCCAGCGATACCGGCTACACCTTCGCGCACGCCTGGCAGCCCCGGCTGGGCATGCGCATCGACGCCGCCAGCGGTGACCGCGAGCTGGGCGATGGCAAGGTCAACACCTTCGACCCGCTGTTCCCGCGCAACGGCGTTTATGGTGAGGCCAGCCTGACCACCTTGAGCAACATCATCGTGGTGGGGCCGACGTTCGGCTTTTCACCTTGGCGTACCTTGCGCTTCGAACCGGGCGTCTTCGAAGTGTGGAAGCAGCGTGCAGAAGACGGTGTGTACATGCCCGGCATGAGTATGTTGGCCAATACCCGTGGCACCGGGCGCCATGTGGGCACCATCTACCGTGCCAACACCCGTTGGCTGGCAACACCCAACCTGACCCTGGACGTCGACCTGAAGTACTACGACGTCAGTTCCGCCATCAAGGACGCCGGAGGGGAAGATTCTTCGTTCATCTCGTTACGTGCCACGTTCAGGCTTTGATCCTAACCCAACGCATAACAACAAAAGGGCTTACCCATGCGTGATTCATCCCCTTCTTCAAGCAAGCCGGTGCTTACCATCGGCCTGTGTTTTCTCGTGGCATTGCTCGAAGGCCTCGACCTTCAGGCTACCGGCATCGCCGCACCGCACATGGCCAAGGCGTTCGCGCTGACGCCGGCGATGCTTGGCTGGGTGTTCAGTGCAGGGCTGCTGGGGTTGCTGCCCGGTGCATTCATCGGCGGTTGGCTTGCCGACCGGCTGGGCCGCAAGAACATCCTCATCGTGGCGGTGCTGTTGTTCGGCGGCTTTTCGCTCGGTACCGCCCTGGCCGACAGCTACGCCTCGCTGCTGGTCGCTCGACTGATGACGGGCCTGGGCCTGGGCGCCGCGTTGCCCATCCTGATCGCCCTGGCCAGTGAAGCGGCGCCCGAGCGGCTGCGCAGCACCGCCGTGAGCATCACGTATTGTGGCGTGCCCCTGGGCGGCGCCATCGCTTCGATCATCGGCATGGCGCCGTTGGGCGAAGACTGGCGTGTGGTGTTCTACGTGGGTGGTATCGCACCGATCGTCATCGCCCTGGTGCTGGTGGTATGGCTGAAAGAGTCCCAGGCGTTTCGTGCTCAAACCGGTGAGAAGGTTGCCGGCCAAGGCATGCTGGCCCAGCTGTTCGGGCCGGGGCATGCAAGCCGCACCCTGCTGCTGTGGGTGGCGTGCTTCTTTACCCTGACCGTGTTGTACATGCTGCTCAACTGGTTGCCGTCGTTGTTGATCGGGCAAGGTTTCAGCCGCCCACAGGCAGGCACGGTGCAGATCCTGTTCAACCTCGGCGGTGCGGCGGGCTCGTTCCTGACCGGGCGGATGATGGACAAGGGCCACGCCCGCCGCGCAGTGTTCATTGCGTACATCGGCATGCTGGCGGCGCTGGCGGGGTTGGGCCTGTCGACGAGCTTTGCCTTCATGCTGGTGGCCGGGTTCATTGCCGGCTACTGCGCCATCGGCGGCCAACTGGTGCTGTACGCACTGGCGCCGACCCTGTATTCGACCCAGGTGCGGGCCACTGGGGTGGGCGCTTCGGTTGCCATCGGGCGCTTGGGTTCGATGGCCGGGCCGTTGGCGGCGGGGCAGATCCTGGCCGCAGGGACGGGCGTAGGCGGGGTGCTACTGGCGGCTTCACCAGGCCTGGTGGTGGCTGCTGTGGCCGCACGGGCATTGCTGGCCAAACGTAACCGCCAACCGCAGTAAGCTGCCTGCAGGCGGTTCAAGGTGCCAGGCAGTTCGGTGACCCTGCCTGGCACTTCTTGGGCTCAGTGTGCGGCCATGCTCATTTCCAGAACCCCTTGTGCGCAGCCGCTGCTTCGTCCTCCAACAGCGGGCCGTGCACGATCACATCACGCTGACCACGGGCGAACACCTCACGGCACGGCAAGGAAAACGTCGGATTTTCCGGGTGGTCCCCGGTCAGCCCGAGCAGCGTATGTTCCGACAGCGCATACACCACCCGGCCAATACCGGTCCAGTACACGGCACCGGCGCACATGCAGCAGGGTTCGGCGCTGGTGTAGAGCGTGCAGTTGGCCAGTGCTTCGGGCGGCAGGGCCTTGGCTGCCAGGGCCGCAGCGACCAGTTCGGCGTGTTGGGTGGGGTCGCCTTCGGGCGGCATGGAGTTGTTGCCGGCGCTGGCGATCACCCGGCCTTCGGCATCGGCGACGATGGCCGCGAAGGGGTGGCGACCGCGTGCTTTGGACTGCTCTGCCAGGCGCATCGACTGGCGTAGCAGGTCCAGGTCGAGGGCGGACAGGTCGGTGGCAACTGGCGTGTAGGGAGTGGTCATGGATGCTCCTGGGGATAGGCAGGGGTAAAAGGGCTCACTTGGCCACGCTGGCATCGGCGCGGTCCGGGTCTGTGGTCTTGTCGTCATTGAGCAGCAGGTTGAGCGTGATCGCCGTGATCGCGCCGAGGAAAATGCCGCTCTCCAGCACCAGCTTGAGCGGGCCGCTCAGGTGATGGAAAAGCGCCGGGAACGACATTGGCAACACGCCGACGCTGATCGAAACGGCGACGATGATGCCGTTGCGGGTACCTTCGAAAGGCACGCGTGAAAGCGCCTGGATACCGGCCACCGTGGTCATGCCGAACATGACGATGGCGCACCCGCCCAGCACCGGCGTGGGCACGGCGGCGATCAGCGCGCCCAGTTTAGGAAACAGCCCCATCAGCACCATGATTGCGCCGGCAGCGGCGACCACGAAGCGGCTCTTGACGTTGGAAAGCGCGATCAGCCCGGTGTTCTGGGTGAAGGCGTTGTACGGGAAACTGTTGAACAGCCCGCCGAGCATCGTCGACAGGCCGTCTGCCCGGAAAGCGTTGCCTAGTGTGCTGGTATCTGTGGGCTTGCCGACCAGTTTGCCGATGGCCAGGCAGTTGCCCGTGGTCTCGGCCATGATCACCAGCATCGCCAGCACCATGATGAGGATTGGCGTGGTGGAGAACTGCGGCGCACCGAAGGCCATGGGTGGGCTCAGCTCGAACCAGGCGGCTTCGCTGACCTTGCCGAAGTGGGTCATGCCAAAGGCTGCGGCCAGCAGGCTGCCGCACAGCAGGCCGATCAGCACGCTGAGGTTGCCGATAAAGCCCGAAAAGCGCGCATACACCAGCAGCGTGATGGCGACCGTCGCCATGCCCAGCAGCAGGTTGGCGGGGTTGCCGAAGTCCGGTGCACCCGGGTCGCCGCCACCCAGCCAGATGGCCGCTGCGGGCATCAGCGAGATACCAATGATGGTGATCAGGCTGCCGATCACCACCGGCGGGAAAAAGCGCAGCAGCCGGCTGAACAGTGGCGCGAGGCCAATGGTGATGGCGCCGGCGGCAATCACGGCGCCAAACACCTCCTGCAGGCCGTACTGCTTGCCGATCATGATCATCGGTGCCAGCGCGATGAACGAGCAGCCCTGGATCAACGGCAGGCGTGCCCCGAAGCGCCAGAACCCGAGGGTCTGGATCAGTGTGGCGATGCCCGAGGTGAACAGGTTGGCGTTGATCAGCGTCACGACCTGCGCCTGGGTCAGGCCCAGTGCGCTGCCGAGGATGAGTGGCACCGCGACCGCGCCGGCATACATCACCAGCACGTGCTGCAGGCCAAAGGTGAACAGTTGCCGCAGCGGTAATACTTCGTCTACAGCGTGGACCTTGCTTGGGCTCATGGCGTGAATCTCCTGAAGGTGCGGCTCTTTTCGTTGTTTTCGGCGCCTGGAGTGACACGCAGCGCAGGTTTGAACAGGGCAGCTGCAAGCGTGGTCGAGGCCGATGATCCGGCGAAATGAACGATGGAACAAATGAATAACCATCGTTAGCATCGATGGATCATGTGGCAGGGCAGGGGGTTGGGATGCGCTTTTCGCTGGAGCAATTGCAGGTGTTCGTCGCCGCAGTACAGGCGGGCTCGTTTTCGGCAGCGGCGCGGCGCCTGGGGCGTACCCAGTCCACCGTCAGCGCTGCAATCAGCAACCTGGAAACCGACCTGGGCGTGGAGTTGTTCGACCGCAGCAGCCGCATTCCGGCATTGACCGCCGCCGGGCATAAACTGCTGCTGCGGGCCGAGGGCATCCTTGAGCGTTGCTATGCCCTGGAGGGCAGCGCCGACAACCTGGCGCAGCAGGCCGAGCCTGCGCTCACGCTCGCCATCGAGGTGCCGTATGGGTCACTGATCCCGGTGTTCAAAGCGTTCGATCAGGCGTTCCCCTTCGTCGACTTGCTGATTCGCCACCCGGTGCACGGCGATGTCAGCGAAATGGTGCTTAAGGGTGAGGCAGACCTTGGCATCGCTTTTTCCCAGCCGGGCTACCCGCCTGCATTGGCCTTCCAGCAGCTGGGCAAACTGATCATGGCTCATGTCTGCCACGCCACCCACCCGCTGGCGCAACTGCAAACCTGCACCTTCGCCGACCTGCACGCCCACCGCCGTCTGGCCTTCTTCGCCCACGCGCAAAAGCTGCCCAGCAGCGAATACCTGCGTACCGCGCAGCTCTGGCAGGCCGAGAGCTACCTGGCGCTGGTGGAAATGGTGCGCGGTGGCCTGGGTTGGGCGACCCTGCCACGGCAGCTGGTGCAGCGGGAGCTGGGTGCCGGTGAGCTGATCGAGTTGCAGCTGCAGGCCTATCCGCACACCGACTGGCTGGTCGGCGTCGACCTGCTGTGGCATCAGCAGCGCCGGCCGGGCAGGGCTGCCCTGTGGTTGCGCGATTGCCTGCAGCGCACCAAGGTGTTCGAGCTGGACCGGCGCGGCATGCCTACCACGTTGTAGGCGCCATGTGCTGAGCTTCCCAGGCGCGCTGGCCTGCTATCGATGATTGCAATGTCGTCTACATTTCAACAAACCACTTCACCGCAAAGGATGCTCTCATGACCAAGTTGAAAGCTCTGATTGCCGCTGTAACGTCAGTGGCATTGCTCGCGGCGTCGGGCGCTGCGCTCGCCGACCCGGGTAACGGCAAAGGCAACGGTAATGGCAACGATAAGGGGCATGGGCAAGGCAAGGGGCAGGCCCCGCATGCCCAAGGGCAAGGCAACGCTGGCGGCAAAAAGGGTGGCTCGGGTAGCGATGACTGGCATGGCGGGCCGTCGATCGACCGGGGGGATGTGCTGGGCATTCTGGGTGGCCACCGCAGCTATTGGAGCCCGGGCCCCGCATTGCCGCCGGGCATCCAGAAAAACCTGGCGCGCGGCAAGCCACTGCCGCCTGGTATCGCCAAGAAGCTCGATGGCCGGCTGCTTGGGCAGTTGCCTCATTACGACGGATACGAGTGGATGCAGGCCGGCGTTGATCTGATCCTGGTAGCTGTCGCGACGGGGATTATCTACGAGGTGGTGAACGGGGCGTTCGATTGAGCCCGTTGCGTAGCTGCGTGTCTTCAAATGTAAAGTTATGGAAAAGCTCCCACAGGCCGGTCAGCTGCGCATCTAGAATCCGCACGCTGCTGCACCTGGTGACAGGCAGGCGGCAGATCTTGCCTTTTGGAGTTTTTGTCAATGAAGTTGAAACACGTAGTCCGCGCAGCGCTTGTTGCCGCACTGGTATCCACCTTGTCGGGTTGCTGGATGTTCATGCCGCCAGGTGGCGGTGGCGGTGGCGGGCATGGCGGTGGCCATGGCGGGTTTGGTATGGGTGGTCACGGTGGCGGGCCGCGGTAGTACCGCTGCGTTCAGGTGGTTGAAACACGCCACGGGGCAGCTCATTTCTACCGCTTAGTGCCACAGGGCAATGCTGCCGAATTGATTTTCCCGCCAGCTTCGAGCACCGGGCTGGCGGGAGGAACCTTGATTTCAAATGCTGACCAGGCGCTGATAAACCGCCTGATCAATGCCTGCATTTTTGGGGAATCAGGCGGCAAGCTTGCCGCGAACTTCCCGAGCATGCTCCAGCTCTTTGTGGACGCTGTCCTGCAGGACCACGTCCTTACCGTTTCTCTTGCCGGCCAGTGCACTCTGCACCAGTTGGCTCAGCAGTTTGACCAGCATGATATTGTTGGACAGCAGGTCTTTTTCATCCTGGCTGAATGCGTTGTAGTCTGTGGTGCGCTGGACCAACTGCTCCAGGCTGGTGACGTGTTTCACGTACAGGCTGAATGTAATGGTCAGTTCACCAATGACTTTGTCGCTGATGAGCTTGAGCTTCTTCAGGTAAACAGTCGATTCCTTGATCAGGTCGACAGTCTTGTTCACTTCCTGGCGGATCTCTTCAGCCTTTTCGAGGCTCGAGTTGCCCTTGGCATTGAGCAGCAAACCACCCACGGCAATCACCGGCCCCGCCACTGCGCCGCCCAGTACCATCGAGCCCAGCGCCATGCCGCCGCCACCCGCAGAAAGCGCGCCGCCGCCCAGGGCTGCGAGCGTAGCGTTGTAGGCTGCCACACCAGACAGCGAGCTGATCGCCGTGCCGGTCGACGCCACACCCAGTGCCATGGTGCCACCGTAGGCTGCAAAGCCTGCGAGTGCGCCAGCGCTTGCAGTCAGTGCCGAGCTGCCGAGAAGGTCGATTGCCGAAATGGAGATTTCCTTGATCTGATCCAGATCGTGCTTGTCGAAGCGGATGTCCTCGCCGTGAAATTCTTTGAATTGCGGCTTGTTCTTGATTTTCTCGTAGGCGGATGCAAAACGTCCAAAGCTACGGCTGATGTCAAGCTTGAGTGCGCCCAGAGCCTCAAGCGATTGCTCGGTGTTCTTCTGGTCACCATCAAGTTGTTCGCGGGCGCGGTCATAGCGTTCCTGCGCGTCGGCCACGATGCCCTTGGCTTCGGAAATTTTCTTGGCGCCTTTCACGCCGCCGGCGATCCCGGCTCCGCCCGCGACTACAGCTGCACCGATCAACAGAAACGGTAATGGCATCTCTAACGTGTCCTTTTGCTTTTGAGAGTTTCACAGGCAGCCTGATTGAGCTCATGGAAGTGCGCTCGGCTCATGTGGCTTGCGTAAATATGGTCGTAGCTGTCGTCGATCCGGCACTTGAGCGGTCGTTGCTCATAAATGCCGCAGCGGCTGCTGGTTTTGTCGTAGTGGCGGCAAACCCCTGTCCCGTCGTCCAGGTCGCTGTACAGCGGCTGCCCTGCCAGGTTCTGGCAGCACAGCCCACAGGCATCGCAGTTGAACCGCGACATTGGCGTTTAAAACACCAGCACAGCGTCTTTGTCGTTCATGAAGTCGTCCAGACCCTTGCGATCTTGGTAGGGCATGTCGATTTCGCAAGTGGCCATTGCACTGAACAGTGCGTCATTGAGGTCAGCATGGGTTTGCGCCAGCACCAGGCTGGCATTGACCTTCTGCAACGTGTCCAGCTCGGCTTGCAACTGCTTGAAATCAATACCCGCGAGTTCGGCGGTGTAGGCTTCCAGGCGCTGGTTGACCAGCTTGTAGTAGTCCAGCGTGTGGTCCAGTGTCGACTTGAGGCCGTTGGCAAACTCGACAATTCGGTTCACCAGCGGCGAGTGGTCGATGAAGTACAGCAAGGAGATGTTCAGCAAGCCGCTGGCCAGCGCACCGACGAAGGTGGAAAGTATCTCTCCCAGCACTGGCACCTGCATGCCAGGCACTTTGGCGATGGCTTCTTGCACCAGCACCCCGGTACACACCGACACGCCGGTTGCAACGATCTTCGAGACTGCGCGCAGCAACTCACCGAAAGGCAGCCGCTGAGGGTTGAATACCAGCGTGCGCACCGCTTCAAGGATGGCTGCCCAGGATTCACGCAGGATCTTGGCAACGTTTTTGGCCGTGGTGAAGAAGATATTGATCAAGGTGGTCATCACTGACGACAGCACGCCGGCCAGCAGGCCGTCCTTGAAGCGTGTCAGCAGTTCACCGCGCCGGGCCTGTACCCCTTCAAACGCGGCCTTGCAGGCATTACCCAGGTGCTGCAGGAAGAGGCCGAGGTCGAAGTTGCCTTTCATGCTCTGCAGAATGTGCGGCAGTTCCTGGCGTAGGGCATTCCACGCTTCAAGCAGGACCAGGCCGAGCGTTTCCCGGGCGCCCATACGAACCCCTTGGTTGAGGCTGGCACTGGCAGTGTCGGCCAGGAATGCAGTGCTGGTGTAATAACTGTTGGCCAGTTCGCGTTCGTAGGCTTCACGGGCGATCCGGTCTTTTTCACGCAGTTTGCCCGGGTCGACGGCGTCGAGTTTTTCCAGCTTGTTTAACGTTTTGCGTTCTTTATCGGTGAGCCCGACACTGCGCTGTTTCGATTGAAGGTCGCTGATTTCAGCCTTGCGTTGCGCTTCATTCTGGTCGAGATAGCGAATGAACTCGTCAGCGCTCTTGTCCTTTTTCGATGTATTGACAGACCCATCGGTGGCGTTGAGGTTACTGCGCTGGTTGGCCAGTTCTACACCATCACGGTTCGCCAGAACCCGGGCAGGGTCGTCGTGGATCTTTTTCGCCGAGATGGTGTGGTCGCGATGTACATCGGCGTTCGGCGCGAACGTCTTGCCCGTATAGGCATCCTGCAGCGTGCCGGATTGCTTGCCAGCTTTGTACTCTCGGCCTACTTGTATGTAAGTGTCGGTGGAGTGGTAAGCCGCGCTGTCATAGTCGCCGCGCGCCGCATAAGCAGCCTCGTTCGCTGCAGATGCATATCCAACGGACTCGTCGCGCACGGTATGCAGGGTATCTACATGGCCACCACGCCGATCGTTGGCCAACAGGAAGTCCAGACCAAATGAAGTGAGCAGGCTCTTGATGACGACTTGCTCATACTGGTGCACAAGCGCTGCGCCGACATCGGGGGTGGCTTGGTGGACGGCTTGGGCCAAAGGGTCCAGGGCGAGTTGGGTCATCGAACATGCTCCTTGCACGAGTAGGGCGTCTTGCGGCGATTGGCAGATATACCTGAACCGGAACGGAATATAGCGAAGTGCCATCTTTGCTTCAAGGCACGGCGCCAGTACTTTGATAGCATGGCCGAAGGAACGTGACCTCAGGCGGTGGTTACCCCGCTGGCACCGCCTTGCCCCGATCAAGAGAACGGGCTACCGAGC
This sequence comes from Pseudomonas sp. M2, assembly GCF_015751845.1. Classification (NCBI taxonomy): domain Bacteria; kingdom Pseudomonadati; phylum Pseudomonadota; class Gammaproteobacteria; order Pseudomonadales; family Pseudomonadaceae; genus Pseudomonas; species Pseudomonas sp. M2. Next base: position 248,217 of record NZ_JADOUD010000001.1, on the reverse strand, counting down.
CCGTTGTTCATTCATTCGTACAGCCAAGGCTTCAACGCCTCCAGGTTTTTCACCACGATCTGCTGCGCCGATGCCTTGGGCTCAAGCTTTTTCGGGTCGATCTGATAGCGCTGCAGCACATAGCCCACCAGTGCGCAGCGTGTCGGGATCACCAGCTCACCGGCTTGCATACCCAGGTCAATTTCGATGATCGCCTTCTGTGCGGGTTTGAGGCGCGAGTCTGGCTCGATGACCACATCGATCATCGTGTTCCATTCCTCATCGTCATCGATCAGGTTCTCGCTCATGCGCTCGAACTCTGGTACGCCCCTGAACCTGCTCAGCACAAAATCCCGGTACTTGCGATTCTTCTCGCAATACGCGCGCACGTGCCAGCGCATGCCGGTGTAGACCAGGGTGTGGGGCGAAATCAGCCGTGTCTCCGGTACCGGGTTGGCCAGCGACACGTATTCGATAGAGAGCACTTCACTGTTACGGCAGGCCTTGAGCAGAGGGCGCAACACGTCCGGGCGAATTGTCCTGTCGGGAACTTCCAGCACCTTGGTATGGGCATACGCCAACGCCAACCCCTCCACGTGGGGCGCCCGCGAGTGGGTCTGATTCAGCAATTGCAGATAGGCATTGGCACTGTCATCGATGAACAGCGGCTTGAACTGCTTGCCGGGTACATAACCCTTCAGTTGCTTGTCATATGTAAGGTTTTTAGGCGCATGCTCGCTGATGTAGGTATTGATGTCCTTGGAGGCCTGCTGGCGGCTGATGCCAAAGCTCTGCATCAAGTGGCCCGTGGTCAGGCGGCCCTCCCACCAGGCCACGGTTTCGATCAGGCGATAGCGAAGTGCCAGGTCCCAGCGGACCTGGTCTATTTGCTGAGTACGTTTCATGGCCCGTCCATGTGTGCGAATTGTTTACCTGTATAAGTCTACAATCTATACGTGTAAAAAATCACTACATATCCTTTGGCTGTCCTCGAAACAAACTGACCTGGCAAAAGGATTGAACAATGGCTACGACGGATATGATTTGGGCAGCGGCGCTTCTGATGATGCTGGTGATTGCGGTGCTGTTGTTGGCCCAATACCTGAAACTGCAGGAAGTGTGGGAAACCCTCGTCAACTGCCGCACCACCCTGCGTTGGGCGCGGATTCAACAATCGGAAAACAATGAGCTGCGCTCGGCACTGCGTGCGCACAAGGCGCATGTCGACCAGTTGCAGCGCAAGGTGACCCTGCTGCAAGCGCTGGTCCCTGAAGGCAAGTAGATCTGGCCTTTAGTCTGTCGTGTTGTCGAGTTCGGCAAGGCTCACTGGGTGCTCGACAACTCTGGCACCCAACGCCCTGTTTGCTACCCCGAACGGCACATGCACCATCGGCAGATTCCCCGCAGCCGAAGTCAGGTGAGTGCGCTGATCATCGAAGAACATGTGCGGCTTGAGAATCGACAGCACGCGGTCTTTTGCCATTCCGCCCAGGAAGAACGATTCATCCGGTGAAACACCCCAGTTCTTAAGCGTCGTCACCACGCGCTCATGGGACGGTGCATTGCGCGCCGTGACAATGGCAATACGCAGAATGCGCTTGTATTCAGGGTCGAGCGACAACTTGCGGTCTTCAAGCTGGCGAATCAGCGACAGCTTGCGATACAGGTCTGCCAACGGCCCCGGCTGATGCGGGATGGTCTTGTGGGCATGCTCATGGGCCTGAAACTCGGTCAGGTCCTGGCGCTGCTTGTACACGCTCTCCGCTTCGTCATCGGCAATCACCCCATCGAAGTCGAAGGCCACCCGCAATTCGGTGTCGATCTCGTCATCATAGATCTTGCTCGGCAGCACCAGGCCGGCGGGGTAGTCGGCGTCGATGGCACGCTGCACGTCGCCTTCGTGGGCGCTGAGAAACAGCGAGGCGTTGAAGGCGGGGATGTATTCGTAGGGCGAGCGGCCGGACATGAATGCGGCACGGGTGATATCCAGGCCGTAATGGGCGATGGAGCGGAACACCCGCAGGCCGGTTTCGGGTGAGTTGCGCGACAGCAGCACCACTTCTACCGGCAACTGCTCCGGGAAGGCCTTGTTGATGCTCAGGAAGCGGCGGATGAAGGGGAATGCCACACCTTTGGGGAAGGGCACGTCGAGGTTGGCTTCCTGGTGTAGGCGGTAGGCTTCCACGCCATCTGTCTGGTAGATATCGTCCGAGACGGTCAGGTCGAACAGTGCACTTGAGGCGACGCCGACGACGAGTTTCTGTTCGATGGGGTAGGGCATGGCGGGCTTCCTGGTGATGGTGCAGGGGCGCCTTGTCAGCAGGCTAGGCTCGAATCCTAGCAAACCCGGGCACCTACCGTCTCAGACCCTGACCTGCAGCAAGTCCTGCGGCCAAACCACCACTATGCTGAACCCTTCAACTCAAGCTCACTCAAGTAATCAAGGAGGCATTCATGAAAGCTGCAGTTGTTGCAAAAGGGCGCCGTGTGGACGTGGTGGAAAAAACCCTGCGCCCGCTTGCGCACGGTGAAGCGTTGCTGAAGATGCAGTGCTGTGGCGTGTGCCACACCGACCTGCACGTCAAGAATGGCGATTTCGGTGACAAGACCGGTGTGATCCTCGGCCACGAAGGGATTGGCGTGGTGGTGGAGGTAGGGCCGGGCGTCACTTCGCTCAAGCCGGGCGACCGGGCCAGCGTGGCGTGGTTCTTCCAGGGCTGTGGGCACTGCGAGTACTGCAACAGCGGTAACGAAACGCTGTGCCGTGAGGTGAAGAACTCGGGCTATACCGTCGACGGCGGCATGGCAGAGGCGTGCATCGTGGTGGCCGACTACGCGGTAAAGGTGCCCGAGGGGCTCGACTCGGCTGCCGCCAGCAGCATCACCTGCGCCGGTGTGACCACCTACAAAGCGGTGAAATCGTCCAACATCCGCCCCGGGCAGTGGATTGCGGTTTACGGCCTCGGTGGGCTGGGCAACCTGGCCCTGCAGTATGCGAAGAATGTCTTCAACGCCCGGGTCATCGCGATCGATGTGAATGATGAGCAACTGGCGTTCGCCCGTGAAATGGGCGCCGACCTGGTGGTCAATGCGCGCCGTGAGGATGTAGCCAAAGTCATCCAGGCGCAAACCGGTGGCGCGCATGCGGCCGTGGTGACGGCGGTGTCGAAAAGCGCGTTCAACTCTGCAGTCGATGCGCTGCGTGCCGGTGGCCGGCTGGTGGCTGTCGGGCTGCCGCCGGAGGCCATGAGCCTGGATATTCCGCGGTTGGTGCTCGATGGCATCGAAGTGGTCGGGTCACTGGTCGGTACCCGCCAGGACCTGGCTGAAGCCTTTGAATTTGCCGCGCAAGGCAAGGTGGTGCCGAAGGTCACGCTGCGGCCGATCGAAGACATCAACGACATTTTCGAAGAGATGCTGGAAGGTAAGATCAAGGGTCGGATGGTGATCAACTTCGCGGATTGAGCGGTGCGCGGTCAGGTGCATGGGGCGGGTTTTTCAGCGCTGTCTGGATCGAGCGCCAGAACACCCGAGCCATGCACCCGTCCCTGTCGTCAACCTTGGCGACCTCACCAGGTGATCGGCTGACCGTCCCACGCCCAGAAGCTGCCACTGTCCGCCGGCCCAAGCCGGCCAATCTGCTCCAGGATGCACTGCGCCGCGAACGCAGGTTCAAACAATTGTTCGGCGGGCACATTGGCCTGAAACGGTTGGGAAAGCTGCGTATCGGTAGTGCCGGGGTGCAGCACCAGCACCGTGGAAGCTGGGTTGATGCGTTTGAGTTCGATGCTTGCCGTATGCAGCAACTGGTTCAACGCGGCCTTGCTGGCGCGGTAGCTGTACCAGCCGCCCAGGCGATTGTCGCCGATGGACCCGACCCTGGCCGACAGCGCGGCAAAGGTGCAGGGCTGATTGCGCAGCAGCGCCAGCAGGTGCTTGAGCAGCAGCACCGGCGCGAACGCGTTGGTCGCGAAGCTGGCCTGCAGGCCAGCCAGGTCGAGTTGGGCAAGGGCCTTTTCCGCCTTGGCACCGTCGCGCTGCAGAATGCCCAAGGTGCTTATCACCAGATCAAGGTGCGTGCAGGTGCGGCCGACCTCACGGGCCAGTGCTTCAAGGGACTGTTCGTTGCGGGCGTCGCAATCGATGCGCACCAGGCGCTCGCCATGTGCAGCGGCGAGCGCGGCCAGGGCTTCGCTGCCCCTGGCCTGGCGCGACACCGCCCACACCCGCGCCATGTCATCGCGTGCCAGCAGCTGTTTACAAAGCGCCAGGCCGATGCCCTGGCTGGCGCCGCAGATGAGTGCGTTCAGCGTCATGGTGCAGCGGCCCTATTCGCTTGCCAGGCGCTTGAGCAGCGCCGTGGCCACCGCCTCGGACGATGCCGGGTTCTGCCCGGTGATCAGGTGCCCGTCCTCGACCACATGGCTCGCCCAGTCCGGGCCCTTGGAATACTCACCGCCATTGCGCTTGAGCATGTCCTCGACCAGAAATGGCACTACATCGGTCAGCCCGACCGCGTCTTCCTCGCTGTTGGCGAACCCGGTCACTTTCTTGCCCTTGACCGCAGGATGGCCGTCTGGCGCGTTGACGTTCTTGAACACACCCGGCGCATGGCACACGGCGGCAATCGGTTTGTTGGACGCATAGAAGGCTTCGAGCAGCGTCTTGGAGTCCTTGTCCTCGGCCAGGTCCCACAGCGGCCCATGGCCACCGGGATAAAACACGGCGTCGAAGTCGTAAGGGTCGATTTCGCTCAGCGGTACTGTGTCGGCCAATGCCATCTGCCCCTCGGTGTCACTGCGAAAACGCCGGGTCGCATCGGTTTGCGCATCGTCCTCGTCGCTCTTGGGGTCCAGCGGCGGCTGCCCGCCTTTGGGCGAGGCGAGCGTGACGTCTGCGTTGGTGTCGATGAACACGTAGTAAGGTGCGGCGAACTCCTCCAGCCAGAAGCCGGTTTTTTTGCCGGTGTCGCCCAACTGATCGTGGGATGTCAGCACCATCAGGATCTTTTTCATCTGAGCCTGTTCTCCAAACATGAATGGGCAGCGCGCGGTTCGCCCTGCATTACTGTGGGAGGGCGCAGCAGGGCAGACGTTCCCTGCGCAGCAGCATCCTGTGTTGTCAGCTTTGCGCAGCCTGCGGCCATACCACGGCCTGGCAAAGCAAGTATGTCCGATATCCTGCGGCAGAATGCAGCATCGCCCTTGCTGGTGATGCAGGCGCTGCGGTGTATGGCACCGGCTTTGCCGGTGATCGCCGGCAAGCCGGCTCCTACAGGAGTGGCGTCAGCTGTAGAAATTGGATAAGCCAGTGCCCCGCAAGGTGGTGAAACGGGTTGGATGCCATGCCTTATGGCCGGCGCCGTACCTCGTGTGTGTGCCGGCTTGCCGGCGCTCACCGGCGAAGCCGGTGCCTGTCGAGCTTCAGCCGTTACGCCGGCCTGGCCCTCGTGGTTGACGCTACCCCTACGCCATCCCGTTGCGCCCATGGGCCAGGAAGCCTGCACGCTCGCTCAACCGTTGGTAGTAATCCCGCACCGCCGGCAGGTGAGGGTGCTCGAAGGGCGTTTCGAACCAGCGATTGACCGAAAGCCCGATGGGGATATCGGCCAGCGTAAAGCTGTCACCGGCCACATAAGCACCGGTCGCAGCCAGCTGCTGCTCGAGGATTCGCATATGGCGCGACCAGTCCGCGCAGCCGGCGGCCAGCGCCTGGGCATCCTGGTGCGCGGGTGAGTGACGCACCAGCGACATGAACGCATAGCTCCACGAGCGGTTCAGGTCCGAGGCCTGCCAGTCGATCCATTGATCCACCCTGGCCCTGGCCGTGGCCTCGGTGGGGTACACCAGTGCATCGCCATAACGCGTGGCCAGGTAGCGGATGATGGTGTTGGATTCCCACAGCGTAAAGTCGCCGTCCTGAATCACTGGGACCATGGCGTTGGGGTTCAGGGCCAGGAAGGCGGGCGTGTCGGTGGGCTGGAAGCCTGCGCCCCAGTCTTCGCGCTCGAAGGGAATATCGAACTCGATGCAGGCCCAGAGGACCTTGCGCACATTGATGGAAGAATCCCTGCCCAATATCCGTAGCATGCTGTAGTCCTTTTCCGGGAAGAGCCGATCGTCAACCACGGCACTTCTTCGGTCAAGCGTAAAGCGCAATGGACAGTAGCGGCCATGCACCCCCACCTAGGCACCGATTCGGTCCCCGGCGAGACGGCCGTTACCGAGGCCTTGCAGCCTTGGTGTTACGCCCATTCTGGCGTTTAGCATTTGGATGGATCGCGGGCAAGAAGCCCGGCAGCCGGCTACGCTCACTACTTGAGAAACATTCTGCAACATTAGGCCAGCAGGCCCTGAAGGATCACGTTCACCGCTGCTGATGGATGGTCGCGCTGGTTTGGCAGGTCGCCCCATGGGGGGCCGCAAGACACAGGTTGCCGCAAGCAATCTGTGCAACTCCAAGCGGAGGATCATCATGCTCAGGAAATGCTTGTTGGCTTTGGCCATCGGGGCTGTGTTGTCGGCTTCGGCGGTATTGGTGCCTGACACTATCGGCAATACTTCGAATGCGTATGCGAAGGATGGTGGTGGTGGTGGTGGTGGTGGTGGTGGTGGTGGTGGTGGTGGTGGTGGTGGCCACGGCGGTGGGGGAGGTCACGGAGGCGGCGGTCACGGCGGTGGGGGGCATGGAGGCGGCAGCGGTGGCAGTGGCGCAGGCCACGGCGGTAGCGGCCACAGCGGTGATGGCGGCGGTCATGCTAGCTCAGGTCGCGGTGAAAGTGGCCGCAACGGGGCGGATGATGGGGCCAACCATGAAGCGAATCACGAAGCCAGTCATGGTGTGGGTGAGGCCCACGGCGTAGGGCATGGTGCTGATGATGGGGTCAATCATGATGTCGGGGATGATCATGGAGGTGATCGGACCTGACATTCACTCACCTCATGCAGCCCGATCCTGTCGCCGGCAACCCGGCCACAGGCACCCCGCTGCATGTCAGCTGTTGCAGGCCTCATCGCTGGAATGTTTGCGTAGCCATGCCAGCGATGAGAAGCACCCGTCAGACGCGGAACTGGTCCATCAACCCCTGCTGCTGGTTGGCCAGGCTGTTGAGCGACTGGCTGACCCGCGCCGACTCGTTGGCCTGCCCGGACAACGACTCGGTGACATCGCGGATGGTCGCGACATTGCTGTTGATCTCTTCGGCCACTGCGCTCTGTTCTTCGGCGGCGGAGGCGATCTGCAGGTTCATGTCGGTGATCACGGTCACGGCCTGGCCGATGCGCTGCAGCGCGGTGACGGCCTGGCCGACCTGCTCCACACCGCCCTGGGCCTGGCGGTGGCTGTTGTCCATGGCGCCGACCACCTCGCGGGTGCCGGCCTGCAGGGCTTCGATGACCTGGCGGGTTTCTTCCACCGACTCCTGGGTGCGCTGGGCCAGGTTGCGCACTTCATCGGCGACCACGGCGAAGCCACGGCCGGCCTCACCGGCACGGGCGGCTTCGATGGCGGCATTGAGTGCCAGCAGGTTGGTCTGCTCGGCGATCGAGCGGATCACCTCCAGCACCGAGCCGATCTTCTCGCTGTTGTGGGCCAGCCCTTCGACCTCGGCCATCGCATGGCTCATGTCTGCTGCCAGTGTGTCGATGCTGCGGGTGGTGCGGTCGATCACCGCCAGGCCTTCGCGGGTCGCCTGGTCTGCTTCACGGGCGGCCTGTGCAGCCTGTGCGGCGCTGCGGGCGACATCCTGGGCCGTGGCGCTCATTTCGTGCGAGGCGGTGGCCGCCTGGTCGACCTGGCGGTATTGCTGTTCCATGCCGGCGCTGGTTTGCGTGGCAATCGCCGAGGACTGGTCTGCGGTGCTGCGGGCCGCCTGCACCGAGCGTTTGACCTCGGCGATGGTCGGCTGCAGTTTGTCCAGGAAGCGGTTGAACCAGCCGGCCAGTTCGCCGAGCTCGTCCTGTTTGTCATAGGTCAGGCGGCGGGTGAGGTCGCCTTCACCACTGGCGATGTCCTTGAGCATGGCCGCCACCCCGAGGATCGGCCGGGTCACGCCACGGGCCATCAGCCACACCAGCAGCAGGCCGGCAATCGCAGCGCCCAGGCCAAGGCCCAGCTCCAACAGGGTGCCGCTGGTGTTCAGGGCGTCGAGCTCTTGTTTCAGCGCCTCGGCCGGCCCGGTCAGGGCGTTTTCCGGCACATCCAGCAGCACACCCCATGGCTGGGCGCCAGGGATCGGCTGGAACGCCGCGAGTACCTTGAGGCGTTGCTGGTCGTGGTGGACGCTCAATTTACCTTCGGCCAGCTTGCGTACCAGTTCGGCGCCTTTGCTGGTGTCGACCTGGTCGAAACGCTGGGCCAGCTTGCTGGCATCGGCACTGTAGCCGGCCAGCAGGCCCACGGGGCTGAGAATGCCGACCGTGGTGCGGCCCTCGTACAGGCTGCGGCTGGCTTCCTGGCTCAGGGCCTGCAGGCTGTTGAGGTTGATGTCGATGGACAAGGTGGCGATCACCTTGCCGTTGACCGCCAGCGGGAACACGATGCTGGTCATCAGCACGCGGTGGCCGTCGATGTCGTAGAAGTACGGCTCCACCACGCAGACCTTGCCGCTGCTGCGCGGGCACACCCACCAAGTGTTGGCGGGCTGGCCGCTGGGGCCGATCTCGGTGTTGGCCATGTCGTGCTCGGGCAGGGCCATGGCGGTCAGCTGGCCCACGCGCGGCTGCGACCAGTACAGGGCGAAGCGGCCGGTCTCGTTGCTGCCAAGCTCGGCTTGGCCGGTGAAGAGGCTGTCCTTGCCGTCCAGGGCATTGGGTTCGAACACCAGTGACAGGCCCAGCAGGTCGGGGTTGGCCTGCAGGGCTGCACGAACCTGGCGGGTCATGTCTTCGCGCAGGTCGTAGGCATCCAGGAAGCGCTTTTCCGCCTGTTCACGCAGGAACAGCACCTGGCGGGCGAACCCGGCGCCGTACTGGTAGGCATCCATGAACTGGCGGCTGATGTTCAAGGCCTGGACCTCGCCTTGCGACTCGATGCGCGCCTGCGCTGCCTCACTGAGCATCTTCTCGCTGCTGGCTTTGACCAGGTCCGAGCTGTGGTCCATGCGGTACAGCGAAAGGCCGACGAGCAGTGTGACGATGCTGGCCAGGCACAGGCCGGCAAGCAGGGTGATCTTCCACTGGATGGAAAGTTGTCGCAAAGGCATGGGGCGTCCCTTTTTTGAGGGTAAGGGTTTGGCTTTGGATCTTGGGTGGGGCTCAATCCCTCTGCTATATCGGCGGCCCCGGTTTTTTCTTTATTCAAACATTCAATTTAAATTTGCCGGCCCGCGTAATACGCCGCCGCCTGGCGCTTTTGACATCTGTGCGCCAGTGCTGCAGAGTGCGCGCTTTTTGTCTGCAGCTACGAGGAAAGCCAAACCATGAATGCAGTGATTGCCGCGGTAGGCATCATGCTGATACTCAGCCTGTCGCGCGTGCACGTGGTCATCGCCTTGATCATCGGCGCCCTGGCCGGTGGCCTGGTCGGTGGCCTGGGCATCGAGGGCACGCTCAAGGCCTTCAACGGCGGCCTGGGCGGTGGCGCCACGGTGGCGTTGTCCTACGCCTTGCTCGGCGCCTTTGCCGTGGCGATTGCCAAGTCCGGTCTGGCCCACGCCCTGGCCGACCGTGCGCTGGCGATGATCGACCGCCAGGGCCATGCCAGCGGCGGCAAGGTCAAGTGGCTGCTGATCGGCCTGATGCTGGTGGTGGCGGTGTCGTCGCAGAACATCCTGCCCATCCACATCGCCTTCATCCCGCTGCTGGTGCCGCCGCTGCTGTACGTGCTGACCCGTCTGCGCATCGACCGCCGGCTGATCGCCTGCGTGATCACCTTTGGCCTGATCACGCCGTACATGTTCCTGCCGGTAGGGTTTGGCAACATCTTCCTCAACGAGATCCTGCTGGCCAACGTTGCCCGCGCAGGCGTGGACGTGAGCGGTGTCAACGTCACCCATGCCATGGCCATTCCGGCGGCGGGCATGCTGGCCGGCTTGCTGCTGGCGGTGTTCTTCAGCTACCGCAAGAAGCGTGACTATGACCTGGCGCGCATCGAGCAGGTCGAGCAGGCCAGCGTGCAGTACAACCCGCTGACCCTGCTGGTGGCGGGGCTGGCGATCGCTGCGGCGTTCATCGTCCAGCTGTGGCTGGACTCGATGATCATAGGCGCCATGGTCGGTTTCCTGATCTTCTCGCTGTCGGGCATCGTGCGCTGGAAAGACACCGACGGCCTGTTCACCGAAGGCATGAAGATGATGGCCATGATCGGGTTCATCATGATCGCAGCTTCGGGGTTCGCCGAGGTGCTCAAAGCCACTGGCGAGGTCAACGGCCTGGTACAAACTTCGGCGCAATGGATCGACCACAGCAAGGGCGTTGGTGCCTTGCTGATGCTGTTGGTGGGGTTGCTGGTGACCATGGGCATCGGTTCGTCGTTCTCGACGGTGCCGATTCTGGCGGCGATCTTCGTGCCGCTGTGCGTGCAGCTGGGCTTCGACCCGCTGGCCACGGTGTGCATCGTCGGCACCGCCGGTGCCCTGGGCGATGCAGGCTCGCCGGCATCGGACTCGACCCTGGGGCCAACCTCGGGGCTCAACGTCGATGGCCAGCATCACCATATCTGGGACACCGTGGTACCGACGTTCATCCACTACAACCTGCCACTGATGGCGTTTGGCTGGCTGGCGGCGATGACGCTCTAGCGCATCAGCCCTTGTCGGGCGGCGGGGAAATGCGGTTGAGGACGGTGCTGCCGTCCTTGCTGCGGGTCAGGTACACCGGCAGCACCTTGGGCAGGTTGTCCACCAGGCGCTTGACTTCACGGGTGTTGTAGATGCCGCTGATGCGGATGCGGCCGGTGCTGGCATCGGCCAGCAGCAGGGGCGCATCGAGGTAGCGGTTGATCACTGGCAGTGCCTGTTCGAGGCTGAGGTTGTCGAGCACCAGCTTGCCGCTGCGCCAGGCCAGGCTGTTGCCATAGTCTTCGCTCTGGGCCAACTGCGGCTCGAAGTCGCCGGTGCGATAACTGGCCTGCATGCCTGGGCCAAGGCGGTAGCCGCCGGTGCTGCCGTCGCTGCTGACCAGCACCGAACCCTGTACCAGGGTGACCTTGACCTGGTCCTGATACTTCCACACGTTGAACTGGGTGCCAGTGACCCGGGTCTGGCCGTGGCCGGCACGGACGATGAGGGGGTGGGTGCTGTCATGCTGCACCTTGAAGAACGCTTCGCCTCGCTTGAGCGTGACCTGGCGCTGGTCCTTGTAGTTGAAGTAGGACAGTTCGGTGTTGAGGTTGAGCTCCACCGTGCTGCCGTCGCTCAGTTGCACGGTCCGCGCCTGATCGCCTGCTTCAACGTGCTGGTAGTGGTTGGGCAGCCAGCCCTGCTCCCAGCCAACCCAGCCCGCCAGCGGCAACACCAGCAGGGCGATGGCTGCTGCCGAGGCCATGGGCCGCCAGTGGCGGCGTTGCCGCGCCATAGTGCGTACAGGTGGGTTGAAATCGATGACCGTGGCGTTGCGCGGCAGCAGGTCGGCGGTCTGCCAGATTTCCAGCATCGCCTGGTATTCATCAGCGTGGCGCGGGTCCGCTGCCAACCAGCGTGCGAATGTTTCACGCTCGGCCTGGGTGCAATCGTCGGCGTGCAGGCGCATGCACCACTGCGCGGCGGCGTCGGTGATGGCATCGTCTGGGCTGGGATTGAGGCGGTCTTGGTTCATTGCGGCTCCGGGTTTTGCGCATTCTACCCCTGCGAGGGGCCTCCCGAGAACCAAGGTAATGGCGAATGACTATCAGTTATGTGTGATTTGATCGGTTTCGCCAGGATTTTCCAGCGTTTGAGAACCCTTCCCGGCACCCACCTGCCGTGTGTCCCAAGGCTATTCCCATAGCACCCTAATGAAAGCTTTGACATTTGCTGCCTAGGCAGTAATATTTTTACACACTTGCCCGAGCTGCTGCCGATGTCCCATTTCACCCCGCAAAACTTCCAGTCCTGCGCCATCGGCATGCTGCTGGGCCGTGCGGCGATCCTCAAGGACCGCATTCTCGACTGGCACCTCGAATCAGAAGGCGTTACCGCCGCGCAGTTCAAAGTGTTGATCATCGTCACCCAGTACCAGGTGGATACGCCGGCCGAGCTGTGCCGCTACCTGGGCCTGGACAGCGGCTCGATGACCCGCATGCTCGACCGCCTCGAGCACAAGGGCCTGATCTTGCGCAACCGCTGCGCCGACGACCGTCGCCAGGTACGCCTGGCCCTGACCGCCGAAGGCCAACGCCTGGCCGACCGCTTGCCCGAGATCGGCGCGGCGGCGATGAACGAACTGGTCGGCGTGCTGCAGCCTGACGAACTCAAGACCCTTGAAGGCCTGCTGGCCAAGGTCCTGCTCGGTGCCGGCGACCCTCTGACGATCCGCCGCTTCGGCGATCGTTGATTCCTGTTTCATATTCCAAGGTATTGTCATGGCCAATAACGCAGACACCTCAACTCCCTCCGCCGCACCCGAACCGTCGCGCAAGCGCAAAGTCTGGCTGCTTGGCCTGTTGCTGGTGGTGCTGCTTGCCGGCGCTGGCGCCTGGGCCTGGTACAGCCTGATCGGGCGCTGGCACGAAAGCACCGACGACGCCTACGTCAACGGCAATGTGGTGGAGATCACCCCGCTGGTCACCGGCACCGTCACCAGCATCGGCGCCGATGACGGCGACCTGGTGCATGCTGGCCAGGTGCTGTTGCAGTTCGACCCGGCCGACAGCGAGGTGGCCCTGCAGGCCGCGCAAGCCAATTTGGCCCGTACGGTGCGCCAGGTGCGTGGCCTGTACAGCAACGTCGATTCCCTCAAGGCCCAGTTGCAGACACGCCAGGCCGAGCTGCAGAAGGCCCGGCAGAACTACAACCGGCGCAAGGTGCTGGCTGACAGCGGTGCGATCGCTGCTGAAGAAATCTCCCATGCCCGCGATGACCTGACCGTGGCCCAGGCCGCCGTCAACAGCGCGCGCCAGCAGCTCAATACCAGCACGGCGCTGGTGGACGACACGGTGGTGTCTTCGCACCCCGAGGTCATGGCCGCCGCCGCCGACCTGCGCCAGGCTTACCTGGACCACGCACGCACCACGCTGGTGGCGCCAGTCACCGGTTACGTCGCCAAACGTACCGTGCAGCTCGGCCAGCGTTTGCAGCCGGGCACCGCGACCATGGCAGTCATCCCGCTGGACGAGGTGTGGATCGACGCCAACTTCAAGGAAACCCAGCTGCGCGACATGCGTATCGGCCAACCCGTGGAAATCAGCGCCGACCTGTACGGCAGCGACGTGAAATACAGCGGCACCGTCGACAGCCTGGGCGCCGGCACCGGCAGCGCGTTCGCCTTGCTGCCGGCACAGAACGCCACCGGCAACTGGATCAAGATCGTCCAGCGTGTACCGGTGCGCATTCACCTCAGCCCGGACCAGCTCAAGGCCCACCCGCTGCGCATCGGCCTGTCCACCGTGGTCGAGGTCGACTTGCACGATCAGAGCGGCCCGGCCCTGGCCCAACAGCCGCCGCAGCAGGCCAGCTACACCACCCAGGTGTACGACCGTCAGTTGGACGAAGCTGACCATCTGATCGCTCGGCTGATCCACGACAACAGCGCCCCTGGCAAGACGGCGCAACGATGAGCAACAACGCTGCGGCGCAGTTCACCCCGCCGAGCCTGCTGCTGACCACCATAGGCCTGTCGCTGGCAACGTTCATGCAGGTGCTCGACACCACCATCGCTAACGTGGCCTTGCCGACCATTTCCGGCAACCTGGGGGTGAGTTCCGAGCAGGGCACCTGGGTGATCACCTCGTTTGCGGTGAGCAATGCCATCGCATTGCCGCTGACCGGTTGGCTCAGCCGGCGCTTCGGTGAGGTCAAGCTGTTCATCTGGGCCACGCTGCTGTTCGTACTGGCGTCTTTCCTCTGCGGTATCTCGCAGTCGATGCCGGAGCTGGTGGGCTTTCGTGTGCTGCAGGGGGTGGTGGCCGGGCCGCTTTACCCGATGACCCAGACCTTGCTGATTGCCGTCTACCCGCCGGCCAAACGGGGGATGGCACTGGCGTTGCTGGCGATGGTCACGGTGGTGGCGCCGATTGCCGGGCCGATCCTGGGCGGGTGGATAACCGACAGTTACAGCTGGCCGTGGATCTTCTTCATCAACGTGCCGATCGGCTTGTTCGCGGCCGCAGTGGTGCGTCAGCAGATGCGCGCACGGCCGGTGGTGACCAGCCGCCAGCCCATGGACTACATCGGCCTGCTGACCTTGATTGTCGGTGTGGGCGCATTGCAGGTTGTGCTCGACAAGGGCAATGACCTGGACTGGTTCGAGTCGTCGTTCATCATCATCGGCAGCCTGATTTCGGTCGTGTTCCTGGCGATATTCATCATCTGGGAGCTGACGGACCGCCACCCGGTGGTCAACCTGCGGCTGTTCGCGCACCGTAATTTCCGCATCGGTACCATTGTGCTGGTGGGGGGCTACGCAGGCTTTTTCGGCATCAACCTGATCCTGCCCCAGTGGCTGCAGACGCAGATGGGCTACACCGCCACCTGGGCAGGCCTGGCAGTGGCACCGATCGGCCTGCTGCCGGTGATCATGTCGCCGTTCGTGGGCAAGTACGCGCAGCGTTTCGACTTGCGGGTGCTGGCGGGGTTGGCGTTCCTGGCCATCGGTGCCAGCTGCTTCATGCGCGCGGGCTTCACCAACGAGGTGGACTTCCAGCACATTGCCCTGGTGCAGCTGTTCATGGGGATTGGTGTGGCGCTGTTCTTCATGCCGACCTTGAGCATTCTGCTGTCGGACCTGCCGCCGCATCAGATCGCCGACGGGTCTGGCCTGGCGACGTTCCTGCGCACGTTGGGCGGCAGTTTTGCGGCGTCGTTGACCACGTGGATCTGGATCCGCCGGGCGGACCAGCATCATGCCTACCTGAGCGAGAACATCAGCCAGTTCGACCCGGCGACCCGGCACACGCTGGAGCAACTGGGCGGGGCAAACCCGCAAAGCTATGCGCAGCTGGAGCAGATACTCAACGGGCAGGCCTACATGATGTCGACGGTGGATTACTTCACCTTGATGGGCTGGGTGTTTGCCGGTCTGATTCTGCTGGTGTGGTTGGCCAAGCCGCCGTTTGCTGCCAAGGCGGGGCCGGCTTCAGCGGGGCATTGAGCAGGCGCGGTTTTGGGGGCGGCGCTCAATTTTGCGCAAGCGGTTGGCGCACGCTCTTTCGCCGCGACGCGCTATGCTTGGCCCATGAGCACAGCACTTGCCTTACGCCAACCTTGCCCACCTGGCGCCTGTGACTGCGGCCGCGAGCACCTGGCCGCGCAGCCGCCTGCGGCCCAGCGCATCCTCCTGCTCACCCGCCAGGAGGAGAAGCGCCTGATCGAGCGGCTGGAAAACCTCAAGGACCTTGAAGACCTGCAGCGCTTGCAGGCCAGGCTGTACGAGAACCTGGGCATTCGGCTGCATATCGCGCCCGGTTACAACGAGGTGCGTACCATGCGCGGGATAGTCATCGAACTCGATGACCAGCCTGGGTTATGCCGCAAGACCCGCCAGTCGATTCCGGCGGCTATACGGCGCGGGTTGGAGCGCAATCCGCAGGTGGCTTATCGCTTGCTGGATACCCATGACTTGCTTAGGGATGCTTGAGGCCCAGAAGTTGTCATGCCCAAACGCTAATTTTTCGGATGTTTCCTACGTCTACCAGAGAGCCGCCCTACGCCAAGCGCGTACCGGCATCCATCACTCAAGGAGACAGGCAATGACTTCCGTTTTCGACCGCGACGATATCCAGTTCCAGGTAGTGGTCAACCACGAAGAGCAATATTCCATCTGGCCCGACTACAAGGCGATCCCCAACGGCTGGCGCGCTGTGGGCAAGAGCGGGCTGAAAAAGGACTGCCTGGCCTACATCGACGAAGTCTGGACCGATATGCGCCCGCTGAGCCTGCGCCAGAAGATGGCGGACGCTGCCGCACAGTGACCGCGCTCAACCTGCTGTGCCTGCCTTATTCCGGGGCCAGCGCCATGGTCTACAGCCGTTGGCGGCGCAAGCTGCCAGCCTGGCTGCAGGTACGCCCGGTCGAGTTGCCCGGGCGCGGCGCGCGCATGGGCGAGCCGCTGCACACCGACATGCAGGCCTTGGCCCGGCAACTGGCAGCCGAACAGCGCCAGGCCGCTGCTGCGCCGTATGCGCTGTTTGGCCATAGCCTGGGGGCGCTGCTGGCCTTCGAGCTGGCCCACGAGCTGCAGGCGCTGGGGTGCCCGCTACCGGTGGCGCTGTTCGCTTGCGGTACTGCGGCGCCCACCCGGCGTGAGGACTATGACGGCAAGAACTGGCGTGAGCCCAAGACCGATGACGAGCTGCGCAATGAACTGCGGGAACTCAATGGCACGCCGGAGGAGGTGCTGGCCAATGCCGAGCTGATGAGCCTGACGTTGCCGATCCTGCGGGCGGATTTCCTGCTCTGTGGCCGTTACAGCTACCGCATAAGGCCTGCCTTGGCGTGCCCGCTGCATGTGCTGGGCGGGCAAGACGACCGCGCCAGTGAAGAGCAACTGCGGGCCTGGGGCCAGGAAACCCAGGGTGCATTCACCTTGCAGATGTTTCCGGGCAGCCACTTCTTCATCCATGAGCAGGAGGACCGTGTGCTCACGGCGCTGGCTGCAGCATTGGAGCCCCATCGGCTTTGCGCCTGATTGACGTTGCCGCTTGCCTTGGGGATGCTAGGCGTTTTCCCAGGCAAGAGGCAGACAATGCTGATCGATCCTAACCAGGCCACGTTGCTGGTCGTCGACATCCAGGAAAAGCTCATTGGCGCGATGAGCGACGCCGAGGGCACCCGCGCCCGGGCACGCTGGCTGCTGGCAGCATGCGCCGATCTCGCACTGCCGATCGTCATCAGCGAGCAATATCCCAAAGGCCTGGGGCACACCCTGCCCGAGCTTCTCGCCGCCGCCCCTGCAGCTGAAATCGTGGAAAAGACCCATTTTTCCTGCGTTGCGGCCCAGTGCCTGCCAGCCAGCCTGTTGGCGCGCGAGCAAGTAATCGTGTGCGGCATGGAAACCCACGTCTGCGTGCTGCAGACCGTGCTCGGCCTGCTGGGCCTGGGCAAGCAGGTGTTCCTGGTCGAGGATGCCTGCGACAGCCGTACCTTGGCCAACAAGGCTGCAGGGCTTGCGCGGATGCGTCAGGCCGGGGCGCAGGTAGTTACCCGCGAAATGGTGCTGTTCGAGCTCATGGGCAACGCCAGCCACCCGCAATTTCGCCACATCAGCAAGACCTATCTGGTCGGGGAGCAGCCCTGAACGGCCGGCTGCTGGCTGCCGGGTTGATGGCCCTGGCGCTGCTGCAGGGCTGCGCCGGGCGTCGTGAGGAAGAGCCTGAGGCCGACCCTGCCAAGGTGCGTGCCCAACTGGTGCGCTTGTTGCCAGCCCAGGCCAGGGACCGCGAGGGCTGGGCCAGGGATATCCAGGTGGCGTTCGAAGCCCAGCGCATAGCCCCGAGCAAGAGCAACCTGTGTGCGGTGCTGGCGGTGACCGAGCAGGAATCGACCTTCAATGCCGACCCGCAGGTCCCCAACCTTGGGCGCATTGCCCGTGCCGAGGTCGACCGCCGCGCGGCGAGCCTGCATATCCCGCGGTTGCTGGTGGACGGCGCGCTGAATACGGCTTCTGGCAATGGCCAGACGTATCAGCAGCGGCTGCTTGCGGTGCGCAGTGAGAAGCAACTGAGTGCGCTGTACGACGAATTCATTACCGGCCTGCCGCTGGGCCGGACCTTGCTGGGCGGGCTGAACCCGGTGCACACCGGTGGGCCGATGCAGGTTAGCGTCGAGTTTGCCGAGCAGCATGCCAAGGATTACCCCTACACCTACGACGGCACCATACGCCAGGAGGTCTTCAGCCGTCGTGGCGGCATGTATTTCGGTATCGGCCATTTGCTGGGTTACCCCGCGCACTATGAGCGCCAGCTCTATCGCTTCGCCGACTTCAACGCGGGCTGGTACGCCAGCCGTAATGCCGCGTTTCAGGCGGCCCTGAGCAAGGTGACGGGCGTGCCCTTGGCCCTGGATGGTGACCTGATCGCCCCCGGCGCGATCATGCCCGGCAGCACCGAGCAGGCGGCGCGCAAGCTGGGTGTGAAGCTGGGGCTGCGTAACCCGCAGATCCGCAGCCAGCTGGAACTGGGTGACAGCCTGGCCTTCGAGGACAGCAAGCTGTACAGCGGGGTGTTCGCCCTGGCTGACGCAGCCGCAGGCAAGCCGGTGCCGCGCGCCAAGTTGCCGGGGATCGAACTGAAAAGCCCGAAAATCACCCGCAAGCTGACCACGGCGTGGTTTGCGGGGAGGGTGGATGAGCGGTATCAGCGGTGCATGAAACGCTAGGGCTGTCTGCCCTGGCCCGATCGCCGGCAAACCGGCGATCGGGCAGGTACAGGCTGCATCACCCTTTGCTCAGCGCCCCGACCACCTGATCGACACTGGCCTTGAGCCCGGCCACGGCGTCTTGCGGGTCACTTTCCACCACGAGCAACGTGGCCCCCGAGGCCTTGATCACCTCGGCCACTGCCGCATCCGGCTGCCGATGGTCCAGCACCAGCGCCACATCCTGGTTCTTGAGGTTCTCGCCCAGTGCCTTGAGCGCGGCGTCGTCCCACTTGCCCTCGGCCGGCAGTGCCTGTTCCACCACATCCAGGTTCAGGCCGCTGGCCAGGTAGCCCAGGCGCTCGGACAGGCTGACCACGCTGAGGTTGTCGATTTGGGCAAGCTTGGTCTGGCTGCTGGCGGTCAATTCCAGCAACTGGCGCTTGAGCCCCGCCAGGTTGCCCTGGATCTTCGCCTTGTCGGCGGGCGCCAGGCGTTCCAGGTCGTTGGCCAGCACGTCGGCCATGCGCCCAAGGTTGGTCGGGTTCAGCCAGGGGTAGGCGTTGTAGGCGTCATCGCCACTGACCGCGATGCCCGGCAGGGCACCGTCCACCGGCCGCGCTGCATCGATTTCGACGATGCGGATATTGCTGCGCCGGGCCATGGGGTACAGCGGGTCGTCACGCCAGATCGAGCGCAGGCCGATCACCGCATCGGCCTGTTGCGCCGCTTTGGCAAGGCTCGCGCCGCCACGGCTGCTGAAGTACGAAGGCTGGCGGCTGGCCGGCAGGTTGGCCGGCGCGGCGCGCTTGAGCTGCACGGCGGTGCCGTCGAGCAAGGCCGCAGCCAGGCTGTGGGTCACCGGCAGGGTGGTCAGCACCTCGGTGGCGAGGGCGAACGAGGGCAGGCCGGTGAGGGCCAGCGCCAGGGTGAGCTGTTTCAGGTTCATGCCGGGTTTCCTTGCAGGCGTGGGACGAGGGCGCGGGCCAGGGCCGCGAGGGCGAAGCAAATGCCGGCAACCAGGATGATCGCGGCACCCGACGGTACCGGCAGGTCAAAGACGATCGGCATCAGGATGCCCAGCAGCGTGCTCAGGGTGGCGATCAGAACCGAGATGAAGAAAAAGCCTTTGAGCGACTGGCTGACCAGGCGTGCGGCAGCGGCCGGAATCACCAGCAACGCACCGACCAGGATTGCCCCGATCACCTTCACCGACGCCACCGTTACCAGCGTCACCAGCACCACGAACAGGTAGTCCAGGGTCTTCACTGCCACCCCGCGTACGGCGGCCAGTTGCGGGTTGAAGCTGGCCAGGATGATGCGGTTGTACAGCGGCAGGGCCAGCGCCAGCACCAGGGCAGCGACGATGCCCAGCACCACCAGGTCCTGGGCGCTGACTGTCAGCACCGAGCCGAACAGCACGTTCTCGAGGATGTGCACGTTGATCTTGCCGGCCAGCATCAGCAGTAGGCTCGCGCCCAAAGCCAGCGACACCGAAAGGAACACCCCGATCAGCGTGTCAGGCGACAGCCCGGTGCGGTTGCGCAGGAAGTTGAGCAGGATGCCGAACAGCAGGCAGTAGCCGAACAGGCTGCCGTACGGCCCGGTGTAGGGTTCGCCGAGCAGGATGCCGATGGCCACCCCGGTCAGGGCGGCATGCCCGACGGCTTCGGAGAAGAAGGCAAAGCGCTTGACCACCACCAGGGTGCCCAGGCCGCCCAGTACCGGGCCGATCATCAGGCCGGCGAGCAGTGCGTTGATCACGAAACCGTAGGCCAGTGCCTCGGGCAGGTAGCCAGCGCCGGCCCATTCCTGGACCAGTTGGCGGAATGCTTCGTAGCTCATCAGGTGCGGCCCTCGCTGCGCGGGTGGACGGAGAACAGGCTCAGCAGGCGCTCCGGGGTAAGGGCTTGGGCAGGTGGGGCGTCGAACAGTACCTGGCGGCTCAGCCCGGTGACCCGGTCGGCCAGGCGCAGCACCGCTTGCAGGTCGTGTTCGATCCACAGCACGGTGGTGCCGGCCTGGCGCCAGCCCTGCAGCAAGTGCTCGAACACCCGGATGCCGGCTTCATCGAGCGCCGACATGGGCTCGTCGAGCACCAGCAACTGCGGCTCGGGGATCAAACCCTGGGCCAGCAGCACGCGCTGGCGTTCGCCGCCCGACAAAGCGCCCATGCGCCGCTTGCGTTTGTCGAGCATGCCGACCTGCGCCAGCGCTGCGTCGATGGCCGGTTGCACGCGGCGCGAAAGGCCGAGAAAGGCTGGGCGGCGTTGGCACATTGCGGCCATGAAGTCGTCCACGGTCATCGGCAGGCCACGGTCGAACTCCAGCGCCTGGGGGACGTAACCGATCACCTGCTGCTCGCCCGGCCAGTGCAGGGTCAGTTGGCCCTGGTGTGGCATCTGCCCGAGCAGGGTCTTGATCAGCGAGCTTTTACCGCCGCCGTTGGGCCCGACGATGGCATGTACGCTGCCGGCGGCGACGCTGAACTGGACCTGTTCCAGGATGCGCGTGCGGCCAAGCGTCAGGTCTATGCCAGCGAATTCGATGCCGGGCCCGCCGCGCACCATGAGGTTGGCGGCCGCGGTCATGCGCGGTTCTCCTGAATGGCGCGGACCACGGTGTCGAGGTTGCGCTTCATCTCTACTTCGTATTTGTCCTTGGTGTACTCGCCGTAGGAAATGTGCGTCAGCGGATACAGGCGCACACCGGACTCACGCTGGATGGTCTCGACATAGGCCGACGGGAAGTCCATCTCCGAGAAGATCACCTTGACGTCCAGCGCCTTGAGCTGGTCGATGGTTTTCTTAAGCTGTGCCGGGCTCGGTTCGATGCCGTGGGCCGGCTCCACCACTGCCGTGACCTCCAGGCCGAAATCGCGCACCAGGTAGTCGTAGGCTGCATGAATGGTGGCCACACGGAAGTTGGCGCCGGGTGCCTCGGTGACCTTGGCCAGCGCCTCGGCGCGCAAGCCGCGCAGGCGCTTGGCATAGGCGCGGGCGTTCTGGGTGTAGAACCTGGCGTTGTCCGGGTCGAGCTTGCCCAGTTCACGGGCGATGTTGTTGACCTGGGCAATGGTGGTGCTGATCGACAGGAAGGTGTGCGGGTTGACCACTTTGCCGGCACCGCGGGCGGCGATGCCGGTGGCCGCCAGCAGCGGCACGTTCTGGTTGGCTTCGATGGTCTTGATGTCGGGCTTTTCACTGGCAGCGATCATGCGGTCGGCGAAATCGTCATGGCCGACGCCGTTGAGCACCACCACGTCCAGGCTGCCGATACGCTTGATGTCCTCGGCGCGTGGCTCGTAGGCGTGCGGGTTGAAGCCTGCGGGAATCAGCGGTACCACTTCGGCCTTGTCGCCGACGATATTGCTCACATAGCTGTAGTACGGGTGCAGGGTAATGCCGATGCGCAAGGGCTTGCCGGTGTCGGCCAGGGCCAGGGCCGGTAACGCGAGGGCCAGGAGCAGGGTGAGGGCGGAGCGCAACATGGGGAATTCCTTGGGTTCAGTGACGGTGTTCGCGGGTGACCCCGGCGTCGTAATGGCTAGCCACTTGCTGCCAGCCAGCGGCGATCAGGGCTGCCTGGCCAAGGTCGTCCGGCACCACCGCGGCGCTGTCGCGGCGCAGCCAGACGTCAGGCTGGGCGCTGTGCTCGTGCGGCACGATCAGCAAAAAGCTGCCGGCGACCTGCGGGGCCTGGCTGCGACCCAGATAGGCGCCAGCCTCCAGCCACTGCCATTGGTGGCTGCCACGGCTCTGGCTGCCGGCATCTACCACGAACGGTGGCAAGCCTTCCTCGGCCAACGACGCCACACTGGGTACGGCGGCGGTTTCTTCGCGCAGCAACTGAACCTCGTCGAATGCGACGCGAAGGTCGGTATAGATGCCTTGTTCGGCGGGCGTCAGGTCGCGGCGGGCGTCGATCTGGTGGCTGGCGATGGCCTGCTCGTCTTCGCGTTCACCGCGCAGCAGCACCACGCAGGCGGCGACGATGACGATCAGCAGGCTGACCAGCAGCACGTAGAGGGTTTCGTGCCCGGCGCCGGCGGGGCGCACCACCTGGGTACGGCTCAGGGTAGGGCCGCTCATGGTTGCGTGATGTCGGCGTAGTCGACTTCCACCACGTGGCCGGGGCCGGCATCGAACAGCACGTAGAACTCGCCGTCGGGGCGCTTGAAGGTAAGCGTCGAGTCATCGCCCAGCTTGCCGCCGACCAGTACCTGTTCGTCATAGCCGATCACGTCCAGGGTCACGCCCGGGGCGCCGCTGCCGTCCGAGAAGCCACCGGTGCATTTGACCTGGCCGCCATCGAGCTCTTCGCACTCGCACATCGGGTTGTGGGCCAGGGCCGGGCCTGCGGCCAGCACCAGCAGGGGCAGGGCGAGCCTGCGCATCATGTGCTTCATTTCTTGCCTCCTTGTTTTTCGAGCCAGGCCACGGTGGCTGGCGAAGCCTTGCTCAGCGGGACCGATGCCTGATGCATGCTGCCGTCCCAGCCTTCGAGGGTGATCCAGATCTGCGCGTCGGGCTTGGTGCGCGCAGGGATCGGCAGGTTGGTACCCATGCGGTAGGGCGCGCCGAAGAAGATGGTGCCGGCGGCGCGCAGGCTGCGGGGTTTGCCGATGCGCAGGTACACGGCTTTGACGTCGTTGATGCAGGCTTTGCAAAGCGCGGCGTTGAAGGGCTTGAAGTAGCCCGCCGGGCCGTCGGCGCGGGGCGCTTCGCTGCGCAGTTCGGCCAAGTCCAGGCTGTAAGGGCCGACCTGAATATCGCTGATCTGGTTCACGCCCAAGCCGGCATCACCGCGAAACAGCTTGGCGTCGGCGAAATACTTGGGCATGAAGCCCAGCGGGATGAGAATCAGCAGAATGTTCAAGTGAAAGCGCCACTTCAGCCACCACTGCTTGAGTGGGCGGGTGGGCAGGGCCTGGGCCTGGCTCATGGGCGGATCTCCACGGGGGTGTCGCTGGCGGTGGCGCGGGGTGCACGCTCGCTGCGCTTGAGGGCGGCGGCGGTCGCCTGGGCGGTACGTTTGGTCCAGATCAGCAGGCCGCTGAACACCATCAGCGTCAGGACCAGGCCGAAGAAGAACCAGATCAGTTTGACCGGCAGGCCGCCAAAGTCGCCGGTGTGCAGTGGGCGCATGGATTCGGTGACGAACTCCAGGGCGGAGCGGTCGCTGATCAGGAACTGGCTGTCGACGTTACGCGTGTAGGGGTTGATGTTGGCACTCTGGAACATCAGCGGGTACCAGCCCGGGCCGTTCAGGGTGATGTGGCTGTAGGCCGTGGCGGGCAGCGAGATGGCGTTGATTTCAAGGCCCGGAATGGCCAGGCCGGCGATGCGCGCCGCTTCGTCCAGGTCGATGCGCGGGGCAGGGCTGCCATCGGCGGTTTGCGGTACATCTTCCCGGGCGATCACAGGTGTGATCGGTTGGCTGGAGATCGTGATGTGGTTATCGAACAGGATCGCCTGGATCAGGAACCAGGTGCCGGTGATGGCAATGACCGCGATGAACCAGATCGACCAGACCCCGGCCAGGCGATGCAGGTCGCCCCAGAAAATGCGCGAGCCGTGGCCGGTGCGAATGGGCTTGAAGAAGCCTTTCCAGAACTTCTTGTACACCACCAGGCCAGTCACCAGCGAAGCGAGCATCGGCAGGCCCAGCAGCGAGACCAGGTACCAGCCCCAACTGAAACCGTTGGTGAAGGGCACCAGCCACCAGCCGTGCAGGGCACGGGTGAACGCTTCGAAGTTGAAGTCCGGGACCTTGCCCTGGATGGCCCCGGTGTAGGGGTTGACGTACAGCGTCGGGCTGCTGCCGTCGGGCAGGGTAACCCCGGCGTTGAGCGCAAAGTGCGAACCGTCCGGCTGCCTCAGTGTGCGCACCACCATATCCGGTTCGGCCTTGTGCAGGGCGTCGAGCACTTGCTGGAAACTCAGGCGTTCGGCGCTGTCGTCGGGCTTGTTGGCGCGCACATCGGCGTTGGCCAGCCAGACGATTTCCTGGCTGACCACGGCAAGCATGCCGGTGAAGCAGACGATCAGCACGAAGAACCAGATCGGCAGGGCGAGCCAGCTATGGACCAGGAACCACAGCTTGGACTTGGATTTTTTGGTTGATTTGGCCATCGGTCGGTCTTCTGAAAATGAGGGTCGAGCATATGCCCAACCACAGGGGCTGCATCTATAAAGACGAATGAGAATGGAAATCCTGCCTATTTAAATGCAAGCAAATGTTTCAGAAAAGCAAAAGCCGACAGGGCGCGGGGCGCCGTGTCGGCTTGAAGGCCGCAGAGGGTCAGGCGCTGGTGAGGGCGACCGGCGGTTGCGCTTTGCCGTGTCGGCGGGCGAGGTCCTGGTACAGCGCCTGGCCGATTTCGGCGGCACGGGACGGCAGTACCGACAGCAGGGTGTCGCTCAGGCCATGGCTGCCCTCGCAGAAACCTTGCAAGTAAACCGACGCTTCGAGGTCCGGGCTGGACAGTACCCGGTAGTTGCGATCGACGTTGAAATCCTTGAGGTAACCGGCCAGCGGTGCCAGCAGGTCGCGATGCGAGCGGCGCTCGTAGCCGGTGGCCAGAATGACAGCATCGTAACGGTGGGTCTGATGCTGGTCGGTGGCCAGGTCGCGCAGGGTGAGTTCGATGCCGTCGCGGGTGGCGACAACCGCTTCCACCTGGCGACGGCACAGCACGTTGTGGCGCACCTGATGCGAAACCTTCTGGCGGTAGAGGATGCCGTAGATGCGCTCGATCAGGTCGAGGTCGACCACTGAGTAGTTGGTGTTGTGGTATTCACCCAGCAGCTTGGCGCGCTGCTCGGCCGGCTCGTTGTAGACCAGGTCGGTGTAGTCCGGCGAGAAGATTTCGTTGACGAACGGGCTGTCGTCCGCAGGCTTGAGCGCTGAACCGCGCAGTATCATGTCGACCTTGACCGACGGGTAGCTGTCATTGAGGTCGATGAATGCTTCTGCGGCGCTCTGGCCAGAGCCGATTACCGCGATGCGCATCGGTTTGCCCTCGGCGCATGGCAACCTGCTCAGGCTGCTCAGGTACTGGGAGTGGTGGAAGACGCGCGGGTCGTCCTTGAAGGCGCCGAATTTTTCCGGGATTTTCGGCGTACCGCCCGTGCCGACCACGACCGAACGGGTACGCCGGGTGTATTCACGGCCCTGCGCATCTTGAGAGACCAGGCGCAAATGCTCGACACGGCCAGCCTTAACTTCCGGCTCGATGCGCAGCACTTGCTCGCCATAGACGGCTTGAGTGGCGAAATGCTCGGCGGCCCAGCGCAGGTAATCGTTGTACTCCAGGCGGCAGGGGTAGAAGGTGCCCAGGTTGATGAAATCGGCCAGGCGCTGCTTCTGGTGCAAGTAGTTGACGAAACTGTAGGGGCTGGTGGGGTTGCGCAGCGAGACCAGATCCTTGAGGAAGGATATCTGCAGCTCGCTCTGGGTCGCCAGCGTTTCACCATGCCAGCGGTATTGCTTCTGCTTGTCGATGAACAGCGCGTCGAGGGCGCGGCCTTGGGTGTGGGCGAGTTCCTCCAGGGCGATGGCCAAGGCCAGGTTGGAAGGGCCAAAGCCCACGCCGATCAGATCCTTGATGGTTTCCGGGTTTGAAGACTGGCTCATGGCTGCGATCCCATAATGGTCGAATGTGTGCGCCCGCCGGGGCTCCGGCGCCTGCGTGAGTACATTGGTTGGAACGAGCCATGTACCGGGGAATTTACTGGGGGCATTGCGCACAGCTTGTGCAGCCGGGCTAAAGAAGTGCGCCGCGTGGCCGATAGGCAGGTCAACGCAAGGACCTATTTCAAGGCAGGGACCGGAACATGGCAGGTATCGCGGCAATCACCATCAACAACGTTTCGGCGCAGGCCGCCGGCAGTGCTGAAACGGTAAAAAGCGAAGACGCACAGAAAAGTGGAGCGTCGGCCGCGTCGGCAGAAACGCCCAAGGCTCAGGGTGGCGGCGGTGCGCAAGGTGCGCAGCAAAGCGATGAGAGCTCGGAGCCTGCGCACATCAAGCAATTGCGCGAGATGATCAAGCAGCTGCAAAAGCAGTTGGCCGAAGAGCAGAAGCAGTTGGCCAACCTGATGGCGCAGAAAATGGAAGAGACAGCCAAGACCGCTGCCGTGAGTGCCAGGCAGGCGAGCATTACCACGCTCAATGGCCAGATCATGACCGCCACGTCGCAACTGCTCGAAGCGTTGCAGGAGACGGGTGGCAGCACTGCGGGTACGGTCGTCAGCACTCAGGCCTGAGCCTGTGTGAACCGGCCCGCCTGCGGATAACGCCGCAAACGGGCCAGCCCCTTGAGGCGTTACTCTGCGGCCAGGCGGCTCTTGTTCTGCCGGTCCGACTTGTACTGCATCGCCACTGCCGGTGCCGGCTTGGCTGTGCCGGTCTCCAGCCACTGGCGCATGCGGCTTGCATCGGCAAAGTGGGTGTACTTGCCGAACGCATCGAGGATCACCATGGCCACCGGGCGGTTGTCCATGCGCGTCAGCAGCACCAGGCAATGCCCGGCCTCATTGGTGAAGCCGGTCTTGGTCAGCTTGATGTCCCAGTTGCTCTTGTTGACCAGGTGGTCGGTATTGCGAAAGCCCAGTGTGTAGTTGGGTTTGCGGAAGGCCACGGTTTTTTCGCGGGTGGTCGACAGCTCGCTGAGCATCGGGTATTTGCGCGACGCCATCAGTAGCTTGGCCAGGTCGCGGGCGCTGGAGACGTTCTGCGTCGACAGGCCGGTCGGCTCGACATAGCGGGTGTGCGCCATGCCCAGGCTGCGGGCTTTGGCGTTCATTGCCTTGATGAAAGCCGGGTAGCCCCCTGGATAGTGGTTGGCCAGGGAAGTGGCGGCGCGGTTTTCCGACGACATCAGGGTAATGAGCAGGGTTTCGCGGCGGTTGAGTTGGCTGCCCAGGCGCACGCGCGAGTACACCCCTTTCATGTCCGGGTTGTTGGCGATGGTCATGGTGAGCATCTCATCCATGGGCAGCTTGGCGTCCAGCACCACCATCGCGGTCATCAGTTTGGTCACCGAGGCAATCGGTACCACGCGGTCGGCGTGGCTCGAATACAGTTCCTTGTTGGTATTGAGGTCGATCAGCAGGGCGCTGCCGGAAGCCAGATGCAGCTTTGAAGGGTCGCGTTGAATCTGGGCTGGGGGTTGTGCAGCAGCGGTCGACGGTAGGGTCGCGGTACCTGTGAGCAACAGCAGCAGGCTGAGGATGGACAGGGATGTTTTCACGTTCAGGCTCACTAAAAGTTGGTATGTCGTTGGCTGTGCAAGGGTTTCCCCCAAAAACCGCTCGCATTCTGGAGTATGGCTCAGCGGCTGTCGAATGCTCGTGGAGCCACCCGGTCGAAATGAAAAAACCTTCATGCTGTAACGGTTATTCTGCCTCCGTTCGTCGGTTTCGCGCTGGCAAAAAAAGACCCGCCAAAAGGCGGGCCAGAACAGGGCAAAGAGCAACGCACAACACATTCGTTTCAAGCGAGCAGGCAATCGTCCTTCAGTCGATCGGCAAGGGCCTGGGCTGATGCACGGGTGGCCAACGGTCCGCTCACCGCTTCACCGTTACGCACCAGGTACCAGCATGCCAGCAGGCCCTGCTCACGCAGAGTAGAGGGGACGGCGCTGCCGACGACGGACATGATCTGGATAGTGGCCATGTGGACCTCCTGTAAAACATGCCGCTACCTTACGCAGTGGCCAGCTCGGTTTGAAATCGACTCGCTCAATAGTGCTCATCAGCTTTATCAACTGTTCACTACTATGGCTCTTGCCACTGTCAGCTGAGCGCAGGGAAACGGTAAAGGTTGTGTAAGGGACGATGAACGGGCGGGTCTGTTACGCTGAACAAACGTTTCAGTTACGAACAAGGAGCAGGTCATGACGGCAACTCCCAGCAGGGACACCGTGCTGTGCATTTCCCTGGCCGGCCGGCCAGGTCACTTTGGCGTTCGCTTTCATAACCACCTTTACCGGCAGTTGGGCCTGGATTACTACTACAAGGCGATGAGCACCGATGACTTGCCGGCCGCTGTGGCGGGTATCCGCGCGCTGGGCATCCGCGGCTGTGGTGTTTCCATGCCGTACAAGGAGGCCTGCATGGCCTTGGTCGATGAGGTTGACCCGTCAGCGGCAGCCATCGAGTCGGTCAACACCGTGGTCAACACGGCTGGTCATCTGAAAGCCTACAACACCGACTACCTGGCAGTACGGCAGTTGCTCGAACAGCATGGTGTCGACCCGTCTACAGCCTTTGCCCTGCGCGGCAGTGGTGGCATGGCCAAGGCGGTTGCCAGTGCGCTGCGCGATGCCGGGTTCAAGGAGGGCATCATCGTCGCCCGCAACGAGCAGGCGGGGCGGCAGCTGGCCGACGTTTGTGGCTATCGCTGGGTCGCTGAGCTGGGTGACCGGTGCCCGCCGATGTTGGTGAACGTGACGCCGATTGGCATGGCGGGCGGGCAGGAGGCCCATGAGCTGGCGTTCAGCGAGAACGCCATTGCTGCGGCGCAGCGGGTCTTCGATGTGGTGGCGATGCCGGCGCAGACGCCCTTGATCCAGCGGGCGCAGGCGCTGGGCAAGCCGGTGATTACCGGCCTGGAGGTGATCGCGTTGCAGGCACTGGAGCAGTTCGTGCTGTATACCGGCGTGCGACCTGCCCGAGAGCAGGTCGAGGCTGCAGTGGCGTACGCCCGGGACGTCTAGCTCTTCTTCTGCGGCCTCCTCGCGGGCAACCCGGCGAGAAGGCCGTCTGTGCGCAAAATCAGAACGCCTTGTGCCCCTTGTCCAGCTGCTCGTCCACCAGGGCCCGGCCATGGGCCAGCGACACATGCTGAGCGTTCTCAAGGTCAGAGAAGAACTTCATCGGCATGGATAAACGCTTGCTGGTATGGCCTTGCGGATCGGTGATCAGGCAGCCCGCAGAATAGGGCAGAGGGGAGTCGGGGTGAGGCATCACGCTGGCGGTGATGGTGTGGTCGCGGTATTCACAGTGAAGAGATTGCATCGTCCTTACCTCGCTGTGGCTAGTGAAGCTGTTACTCCCATATACCACAGCGAGGGGCCGGGAGTTCCCGGCCTGACGAGCGCGAGCCGACGAAGCTCACACTTTCGGATCAGCCCTTGAGCTCAGAGGGCTGAATCACTTCGACCCAGTAACCGTCCGGGTCCTTGACGAAGGCCAGATGGTTCATGCGCCCGTCTGCCAGGCGTTTCTGGAACGGCACGTTCAGCTCTTCGAAGCGGGCGCAGGCAACACGCACGTCCGGCACCGAAATGCAGATGTGGCCGAAACCACGTGGGTCGGTGTTGCCGTTGTGATAGGCGAACGCGGGGTCGTTCTCTGTACCGTGGTTGTGGGTCAGCTCAAGCACGCCGGGGATCGATTTCATCCACTGATGGCGCTCGGCGTCGTCGGCTGGAATTTGCGCCGGGTCTACCAGGGCCAGGAAGTACAGGCTGAATTCCGCTTCCGGGAAGTCGCGCTTGTCGACCAGGCGAAAGCCCAGCACACGGGTGTAGAAGTCCAGCGACTTCTCGATGTCCTTGACCCGCAGCATGGTGTGGTTGAAGACGAATTGGGCAGTGGCGGCGTCGGGCTGTGCGGTGACGCCAGGCAGGTTTTGCAGATCGTGCAGGCTCATGGGTACTCCAGAGACGAGGCTGGCACCGGGGCCAGCGGAACAGACAGGAGGGCCATGATACGGCAGTGAACCGATTGCGCAAATGAAAGCGCCCTGCACGAGTGCAGGGCGCTGGAATTAGAGGCCCGCGTGTGCGGGCGCGTGATGGGGTCGCTAGTCCTTTAGCTGTCTCGATATTGAGCCAGCCCTTGTGAAAAAAGTGTGAAGCAAGCGTTGACGTTTCATCAGCGCAGCCAACTTTCCACCGTGCCGGCCCCGTACTGTTCTTTCCACGCCTTCAGCCCGCGATGGTTACCACCTTTGGTCTCGATCAGCTCGCCGGTGTGCGGGTTTTCATACACTTTCACCACGCGTGGGCGGCGTTGTTGCTTTGGCGCATTGGTTGCGCCCCGGGTGACGGCCTTGGGGTCGAGGATGGCGATGATATCGCGCAGACTTTTGTCATAGCTTTTCATCAGGCCGACTAGTTTCTGCTCGAATTCGATTTCACGTTTTAGGCCGGTATCCTTTTTCAGCGCCTCCAGTTGAGCCATCTGTTCCTGGAGCGCTTTTTCGGCAGCACGAAACTCTGCAAGTCTGGACACTGTAATCACTCCTGTACGTCATCTGTGGCGGGGCGTGACGAACATTGAAGAGAAATAACGCCGGCCACGCGGGTGGGTTAAACTGTTCGCTGATGACGAGTGTAGACACTTGTGACAATTGGGTAAACCGCAAACTTTTCCAAATAAGACGGGAACTTTACAAGTTTTCCGGGCGCATAATTCCGGTGGGTACAGGCCGTCGGCCCGGCGCATCTAGACCATGGTCCAATGGTGCGCGCCAGAGCCTTTTCGCGATCATTTCTGATGATGGCCGAGCATTGTTCGGCCGCGTCTTGTCTGCGCCGCGTGCGTTCGCCGTGCATTGTTTCTGTCTTTCTCTGGATGTTCCCTCGCATGTTTGCCTCTTTTCCTCTCGCCCCCGGGCGCCGAGTTGCCGGCCTGTTGCTGATGTGTGCCGGCACGCACGCCCAGGCCGCCGGTTTTCTTGAAGACAGCCGTGCCAAGGTCGAAGCACGCACTGTTTATTTCAACCGGGACTTTCGTGACGGCCACAGCACTTCCAGCCAAGGTGCGTCCAAGCGCGAAGAGTGGGCACAAGGCTTCATTCTCAATGTGCAGTCGGGTTATACCCAAGGCCCGGTAGGCGTTGGTGTGGATGCTTTGGGCATGTTCGGTATCAAGCTGGACTCCAGCCCGGCGGACAGTAACAGCGGTTTGTTGCCTTCTTCCGGCCATGACCCCAGGCGCGCTGCCGACCAATACGCGAAGATGGGCCTGGCTGCCAAGGCCAAGGTGTCCAATACCGTGCTCAAATACGGCTCGATGATGCCGGATGTACCGTTGTTGAAATACAACGACGGTCGCCTGTTGCCCACCCTGTTCCACGGCGCCATGCTCACTTCAGAAGAAGTGCACGACCTGAAGTTCACACTGGCCCGCCTGAACAAGTACACCGCCCGTGATTCCACCGACCGCCAGGACATTCGCGTGCATTGCAAGAACAAGCGCTATGCCTGCGATACCCAAGCCGACCACTTCGACCTGGCAGGGCTGGATTACCGGTTCAATGACCGGTTCAGTGCTCAATACCAAGTGGCCAGGCTGGAAAACATCTACCGTCAGCACTTTCTTGGCCTGGTGGCCAGCCAGCCGCTTGCGCTGGGCAGCCTGTCGGCCGACCTGCGGCTGATCAAGAGCGATGACATCGGTAGCGCCCGAGCAGGCCAAATCGATCATCGCGCCTTCAGCGCCATGCTCGGCTACAGCCTGGGCGGCCACAAGGTCAGCGCAGGCTGGCAGCGCATGTATGGCGAAAACGCCATGCCCTACCTCGATGGCAGCAACCCGTACCTGGTCAACTATGCGCAGGTCAACGACTTCGCCGCCGCGCAGGAGCGCTCATGGCAGTTGCGTTACGACTACGACTTCAAGGCCCTGGGCGTGCCGGGCCTGACGTTCTTCACCCGCTATATCAATGGCGACCACATCAAGGTCCCGGGCAGTGACGCCCAAGGCAAGGAGTGGGAGCGCGACACCGAGCTCAAGTACCAGGTACAGAGCGGTACCTTCAAAGATGTCAGCGTGCGCCTGCGCAATTCTACCTACCGCAGCAACTACGAAAAGTGGGCGCGTGACATGGACGAAACACGGGTCATCGTCAGCTACAACTTTTCGATCTTCTGAGTGCGCTTTGCCAAACACCCGCGGTCGGCCGACAATGGTTGCTGGTTTTTGTGCGGGGCGAAGCCATGAGAGACCTGTTGTTGATTGGTATCGGCCCGGGCGACCCGCGCCAGGTGACCTACGAGGCTGTCGAGGCGTTGCGTCGCGCCACCGTCTTCTTCGTACTGGACAAGGGTTCGGACAAAGACGAGCTGGTTAGCCTGCGCAAGGCCATTGTTGAACGCTACAGGCCGCAGGGCGGCTACCGCCTGGTACAGGTGGCGGACCCGCAACGCGATGCTGACGCGGCCGACTATGTGGCTGCGGTCCAGGACTGGCATCGCCAGCGCGCGGCGCTGTATGCCCGGCTGATAACCGATGAAATGTGCAGTGAGGATATCGGCGCCTTTTTGCTTTGGGGCGAGCCTGGCTTGTATGACAGCACCCTGCGCATTCTGCAGTTGGTTCGCGAGCGTGGTGTGGCACTGCGCCTGCAGGTCATCCCAGGCATCAGCAGTGTGCAGGCGCTGGCGGCGCGGCATCAGGTGCCGCTGAACCGTATAGGCGAGCCATTGGTGGTTTTACCGGGGCGGCGCCTGGCGCAACAGGGGCAGATTGACAACGTGGTGGTGATGCTCGACGGGCAATGCGCATTTGCCCAGGTCGACGACCCTGGGCTGCTTATCTACTGGGGGGCTTACCTGGGAACGGAGGACGAAGTGCTGATCGCCGGGCCTTTGCAGGCGGTGAAGGGGCGGATTCTGCAGGTGCGCGAGGAGGCGAGGGCGCGCAAGGGGTGGATCATGGATACCTACCTGCTGCGGCGCGAGTCATGGACTTGAGCCGGCCTCTTCACGGGTAAAACCGCGAAGAGGCGCCACCGATGTCACGGCGTACCCAAAATCCCCACCACTTTATCGCGCAACTGCTCGATGCTGAACGGCTTGCCAATCATGTGCATCCCTTCGGGCACATCGAGGCTTTCGGCGTAGCCGCTGGCAAACAGCACAGGCAGCGCTGGCCGAATGGCGCGGGCCTGTTTCGCCAGTTCTTCGCCGCGCATGTCCGGCAGGCCTACATCGGTCATCAGCAGGGCCAGCGCCTTGTCTGGGTCTTGAAGGATCTTTAGCGCGGCACTGGCGCAGTCCGCCTCGAGGGTCTCATAGCCCAGTTCGTCGAGCACATCGACCATCAACATACGGACGATGTCGTCATCTTCGACTACCAAGAGGTGCATTTTGTGATCCTGTACCAGAAGAATGTCTTTATTCTGTGCGCCGGCCAGCGTCAGAAGTTCCGTGAGGATACCGATCGTTGCGATTGGATGGAACGATTGCTGAAGGTAACCTTCAAATACTGGCTAAATGCCCTGTCGCGGCCAGCAAAGCTGGTTAGACTCGCTGTTAACCGGTGAGCGCGGCGGCATACAAGAACAGGCTTTATCCGCCACACCGTTCAATGGACTTTTTCGCTCGGGCGTTTTCAAATGATTCAAGCAGCCTCGATGGACCAGCAAAGCTTCCGCAAGCTGTTGAGCCGCAACATTGGCTTGCCCCTGGGGGTGGGCCTGCTCGGTGCCGTGGCTTTCGTCGCGGTGATCAACTACCTGCTGTCGGCCATGCAGTGGGTCGAGCACACCGATCGGGTGATCGGCAATGCCAACGAAGCGGTCAAGCTGTCGATCGACATGGAAACCGGCATGCGCGGGTTTCTGATCACCGGTGACGAGCGCTTCCTGGACCCTTACGAGGTCGCCAAACCGAAGATTCAGGGTAGCCTCAACAGCCTGCGCGGTATGGTCGAGGACAACCCTCAGCAGGTCGACCGCATCGACCGCTTGATCGCCCTGCAGCATGCCTGGAATGAGTTTGGCGGCGAGATGATCAACCAGCGCCGCGATGGCGGAGATTACCGACAGTCGGTCATTAACGGTCGCGGCAAACGCATCACCGACGAGATCCGCAAGGAATTCGACGACCTGATCGGCACTGAACAGCAGCTGCGCATGGCCCGCAACGAGAAGGTCAGCAACGTTACAGTGACCGCCATTTCAGCGTTCGTGCTGTTGATCGTTGGCCTGAGCGCCTTGTTGGCTTACCTGGGCCGCCGCGACCTGATGGCGCTGTCGACCAGCTACGATGACAACCTCAAGGCTCAGCAGCGCTCGGCCGAGCGCCTGGAACACCAGGCCTGGCTGCGCAACGGTCAGACCCAGCTGGCCGAGCAGGTGCTGGGGCAGCTGACCCTGCCGATGCTTGGCGAAAACATCCTGCGCTTCTTCGCCAGCTATCTGGGCAGCGTGGTCGGTGCGCTGTACGTGCGCGACGGCCATGGGCGCCTGGTGCGCGTCGCCAGCTATGGCCTGGACGCCGAGGAGCAGGGCCGCGAACAGGTGCTGGCCGCCCACGATGGCCTGCTGTCTCAGGCAGTGCGCGAAGGCCGCCTGCTGCGCCTGGATGACCTGCCCGAGGACTACTACCGCCTCAGTTCCGGCCTGGGGAGCGGCTTGCCGCGCAGTGCCTTGCTGATGCCGGCCATCGATGATGGCCAGATCAACGGTGTGATCGAACTGGGCTTCCTGCGCCCACTGCAGGAGCGGGACGATGAGCTGATGGAGCGGGTTGGTGGCAACCTCGGCATGTCAATCGAAAGCGCCCGTTACCGCCAGCGCCTCCAGGAAGTGCTGGCCGAGACTCAGCAGCTCAACGAAGAATTGCAGGTGCAGCAGGAAGAACTCAAGACTGCGAACGAGGAGCTTGAAGAGCAGTCCCGCGTGCTCAAGGAGTCCCAGGCCCACCTGGAGACCCAGCAAGCCGAGCTTGAGCAGACCAACGAGCAACTGTCCGAGCGTACCGATGCCCTGGACCGCAAGAACGACGAGCTGATGCAGGCCCAGCAAGAGTTGCAGGCCCGCGCCGATGAGCTGCAGCGTTCGAGCAAGTACAAGTCCGAGTTCCTCGCCAACATGTCCCACGAGTTGCGCACGCCGCTCAACAGCTCGCTGATCCTGGCCAAGCTGCTGGCGGAGAACGGCGAGGGCAACCTCAGCGCCGAACAGGTCAAGTTCGCCGAGTCCATCTATTCGGCCGGCAATGACCTGCTCAACCTGATCAACGACATTCTCGACATCGCCAAAGTCGAGGCCGGCAAGCTTGAAGTGCGCCCCGAGACCACTCAGCTGGAGCGCCTGGTCGAGGGCCTGCGCGGCATGTTCCTGCCGCTGGCCGAGCACAAGGGCCTGGCTTTCGAGGTCAACGTCGAGCCTCATGTACCGGTGACACTGTTCACCGACCGCCAGCGCCTGGAGCAGATACTCAAGAACCTGCTGTCCAATGCGATCAAGTTCACCGACCACGGCCAGGTCAGCCTGACCATCAGCCACCAGGCAGGCACCGGCATTGTCTTCGCCGTGCGCGATTCCGGCATCGGTATCGCCGCCGACCAGCAGCAGGCGATCTTCGGTGCCTTCCACCAAGTCGATGGCAGCAGCAACCGCCGATACGGCGGCACCGGGCTGGGCCTGTCGATTTCCCGCGACCTGGCGCATTTACTGGGTGGACAGATCAGCGTCGACAGCAACCCTGGCCAGGGTAGTGTGTTCAGCCTGACCATGCCGGAGCGCTACGAAGCCGAGGTCGAGGAGGTCGAGGCCCACAGCCTGCGCCCGGCAGTCGACACCTTGCCGCCGGCGCCCAAGGTCGCCACGGCAGCATCGCCGAAACTGCCTGCACCGACCTTCGCCGATGACCGCGAGCACGCCCCGTTCGGCAACCGCTGCATCCTGGTGATCGAGGACGAGCCGAACTTCGCCCGTATCCTCTTCGACCTGGCTCACGAACTGGGCTACAGCTGCCTGGTGGCCCAGGCCGCCGACGAGGGCTTCGCGCTGGCAGCCCAGTACATTCCCGATGCGATCCTGCTGGACATGCGCCTGCCCGACCACTCCGGCCTCACCGTGTTGCAGCGCCTGAAGGAGCTGGCCGCCACCCGGCATATCCCGGTGCACATCATATCGGTGGAAGACCGCGTCGAGGCGGCCATGCACATGGGGGCGGTGGGTTACGCGGTCAAACCGACCAGCCGCGAAGAGCTCAAAGAAGTGTTCGCTCGCCTGGAAGCCAAGCTGACACAGAAGCTCAAGCACATCCTGCTGGTGGAGGATGACGACCTGCAGCGTGAGAGCATCGCCCGCCTGATCGGCGACGACGATATCGAGATCACCGCCGTGGCCCTGGCCCAGGACGCCCTGGCGTTGCTGCGCGAGAACATCTACGACTGTATGATCATCGACCTCAAGCTGCCCGACATGCTCGGTAATGAGCTGCTCAAGCGCATGACGGCAGAAGATATCCGCTCCTTCCCACCGGTGATCGTCTATACCGGGCGCAACCTCACCCGTGAGGAAGAAGCCGAGCTGCTCAAGTATTCGCGCTCGATCATCATCAAGGGGGCCCGCTCGCCAGAGCGGTTGCTCGACGAAGTGACGTTGTTCCTGCACAAAGTCGAATCGCAGCTGTCCCATGAACGCCAGCGCATGCTCAAGACCGCGCGCAGCCGTGACAAGGTGTTCGAAGGCCGCAAGGTGCTGCTGGTGGACGACGATGTGCGTAACATCTTCGCCCTCACCAGTGCCCTGGAGCACAAGGGCGCCATCGTCGAGATCGGCCGCAACGGGCGTGAGGCCATCGAACGCCTGGAGCAGCATGACGATATCGACCTGGTGCTGATGGATGTGATGATGCCGGAAATGGACGGCTTCGAGGCTACCCGCCTGATCCGCCAGCAGCCGCGCTGGCGCAAGTTGCCGATCATCGCCGTGACCGCCAAGGCGATGAAGGATGACCAGCAGCGCTGCCTGCAGGCTGGCGCCAATGATTACCTGGCCAAACCGATCGACCTGGACCGCCTGTTCTCGTTGATCCGTGTGTGGCTGCCGCAACTGGAGCGAATTTGATTAGCGAGCGCAACACCGACATCGAGATCAGGCTGCTGATCGAGGCGATCTACCTCAAGTACAGCTACGATTTTCGCAACTACTCCGGCGCTTCGATCAAGCGCCGGATCCTCCATGCCCTGCGCCAGTTCGATTGCCTGACGGTGTCGGCCCTGCAGGAGCGGGTGCTGCACGACCCGGGCATGTTCATGCAGTTGCTGCAGTTCCTGA
This sequence comes from Pseudomonas sp. M2, assembly GCF_015751845.1. NCBI lineage: Bacteria > Pseudomonadati > Pseudomonadota > Gammaproteobacteria > Pseudomonadales > Pseudomonadaceae > Pseudomonas > Pseudomonas sp. M2. The sequence goes on along the minus strand of NZ_JADOUD010000001.1, from coordinate 210,779 downwards.
CGATCCCGGTCAGCGAGATGTTCCGCGACCCTAGCCACTTCCTTGCCCTGCGCAACGAAGTGGTGCCGCTGTTGCGCACCTGGCCGTCGATCAAGATCTGGATCGCCGGCTGCAGCACCGGCGAGGAGGTGTACTCGATGGCCATCCTGCTGCGCGAGGAAGGGCTGCTCGAGCGCACCATCCTGTATGCCACCGATATCAACCCGCGTTCCCTGGACCGGGCCAAGCAGGGCATCTACTCGATGCAGAGCATGCGCGAGTACGAAGAAAACTACCGCCTGGCCGGCGGGCGGCGCGATTTTGCCGAGTACTTCACCAGCGCCTACGGTAACGCCATCATGGACAGCAGCCTGCGCGACAACGTGACCTTCGCCGACCATAGCCTGGCCACAGACAGTGTGTTCTCCGAAACCCAGCTGGTGTCCTGCCGCAATGTGCTGATCTACTTCAACAAGGAGCTGCAGGACCGCGCCCTGGGGCTGTTCCATGAGTCCTTGTGTCACCGTGGCTTTCTGGTGCTGGGCAGCAAGGAATCGGTGGATTTCTCCGCTTACAGCGACCGCTTCGAGCCGCTGGTCAAGCCCGAACGGATCTTCCGGAAATCATGAAGGGCGTGAGCGCGGTGGTGATCGGTGCCTCGGCGGGCGGCGTGCAGGCGCTGTTTCAGGTGCTCGGCGGCCTGCCGCCGGCATTCGTGACGCCTGTGCTGTGCGTGCTGCACCTGCCCGATGACCGCCACAGCCATCTGGCCGAAGTGCTGCAGCGGCGCCTGCACAGGCCGGTACGTGAGGCTCGGGACAAAGAGGTCATCGCCCCTGGCCAGATCTACGTGGCGACGCCTGGTTATCACCTGTCGGTCGAGCAGGATTTGAGCCTGTCGCTGAGCCAGGAGGAGCCGGTGCATTTCTCGCGCCCGGCCATTGACTTCCTGTTCATCTCGGCTGCCGATGCCTATGGCGCGGGCCTGCTGGGTGTATTGCTCACAGGCGCCAACGAGGACGGTGCCAAAGGCCTTGCCTACATCAAGAACAGCGGCGGCCGGACCGTGGTCCAGGACCCCCGCGACGCCCAGGTGGCGCTGATGCCGGAGGCCGCATTGGCGCTCCACCAGCCCGACCTTATTCTTTCTTTGAGCGGCATCGGGCAATTGCTCGCCAACCTGGAATCCAGCGCATGCTAAGCCACATCCCCGCCAAACTGCTGATCGTCGACGATCTGCCGGAAAACCTCCTGGCCCTGGACGCCCTGATTCAGGGCCAAGACCGTGAGGTGCACCAGGCCCAGTCTGCGGAAGCCGCCTTGTCGTTGCTGCTGGAGCACGAGTTTGCCCTGGCCATTCTCGACGTGCAGATGCCGGGCATGAACGGCTTTGAACTGGCCGAACTGATGCGCGGCACGGAAAAGACTCGCAATATCCCGATCGTCTTCGTCACCGCTGCCGGGCGCGAGATGAATTACGCCTTCAAGGGCTACGAAAGCGGCGCGGTGGACTTCCTGTACAAGCCGCTAGATACCCTGGCGGTGAAAAACAAGGTCACGGTGTTTGTCGACCTTTACCGCCAGCGCAAAGTGCTCGACAGGCAGTTGCAGGCCCTTGAGCGCAGCCGCCAGGAGCAGGAGCTGCTGCTGACGCAGTTGCAGGTGGCGCGCAGTGAGCTGGAGCATGCGGTACGCATGCGCGACGACTTCATGTCGATCGTAGCGCACGAGGTGCGCACGCCGCTCAATGGCCTTATCCTCGAGACCCAGCTGCGCAAGATGCACTTGGCCCGCGGCAGCCTGGAGGCGTTCAGCGCCGACAAGCTGCAGGCCATGGTCGAGCGCGACGAACGGCAGATCAATAGCCTGATCCGTCTGATCGAAGACATGCTCGATGTGTCGCGCATCCGCACCGGCAAGCTGTCGCTGCGGCCAAAGCTGTTCGACCTCGGCCAGCTGGTGCGTGGCCTGGTAGAAAACTTCACCGCCCAGGCCACCGCGCTGGGCACGCATATCGATCTGCAGCGCTGCGATGGCCTGCAGGGTGAGTGGGACGAATTCCGGATTGAACAAGTACTGGCCAACCTGTTGTCCAATGCCTTGCGTTATGGCGAACGCCAGCCGGTCGAGGTTCGGGTATTCGAGCAGGCGGGCATGGCCTGCGTGCAAGTGCAGGATCACGGCATTGGCATCAGTGGCGTGAACCAGCAACGGATCTTCCAGCAGTTCGAGCGCGTGGCCACTCAGCAGGCCAGCGCCGGGCTGGGGTTGGGGTTGTATATCTCGGAGCAGATCGTCCAGGCCCATGGCGGGCAGATCCAGGTGCAGAGCGAGGAAGGCAAGGGCGCCACCTTCAGCCTGCAATTGCCGCTGACGCGGCTGACCGAACAAAACGACCAGGTGCGGGCAACCTCTGCCTGAGCCTGGGGTCCGATGGCCAACTGTATGAATTTCAAGGCGCTGTTGTCATGAGTGAAGATGCACAAGATGTGGTTTTGGTGGTCGAGGATGAACCGGCAATCCGGATGATCCTGCGTGACTACCTGGCAGGCGAGGGCTATCACGTACTGGTGGCCGAGGACGGTGAACAGGCGTTCGCCATCCTGGCGAGCAAGCCGCACCTGGACCTGATGGTCACCGACTTCCGCTTGCCCGGCGGCATTTCCGGCGTCGAGATCGCCGAGCCTGCGGTGAAACTGCGACCGGACCTGAAGGTGATCTTCATCAGCGGCTACCCGGCGGAGATTCTCGAGTCGGGCAGCCCCATCGCCCGCAAGGCGCCGATCCTGGCCAAACCGTTTGACCTGGATACCTTGCACAAGCAGATCCAGGACCTGTTGCGCTGAGGCCGTGTACCGGGGCTGACCGCCCCGGCTATTGCCCCTGATGCAAGGCACAATCTCGTCATTGAGCCTTTTCACTGAAGCTCAACAGGCATATGGTGTACGCCGTCCATATTCCCTGGAGCTGTCATGTCCAATCTTTTCCCTTCCGTTCGCCCCCGCCGCCTGCGCCAGAACGAGTCGCTGCGCACGATTTTCCAGGAGACGGAATTCCGCCTCGAAGACCTGATCCTGCCGATCTTCGTCGAGGAAGGCATCGACGACTTCGTGCCGATCAGCAGCATGCCGGGGGTCAACCGTATTCCCGAAAAACTGCTGGCCCAGGAAATCGAACGCTACGCCCGCGCCGGCATCAAGTCGGTGATGACCTTCGGCGTTTCGCACAACCTCGATGCCACCGGTAGCGATACCTGGAACGAGAACGGCCTGGTGGCGCGCATGGCACGCATCTGCAAGGACAGCGTGCCGGAAATGGTGGTGATGTCCGACACCTGTTTCTGTGAGTACACCAGCCACGGCCATTGCGGCGTGCTGCACGACCATGGTGTGGACAACGACGCCACCCTGGCCAACCTGGGCAGGCAGGCGGTGGTCGCTGCCGCGGCCGGTGCCGATTTCATCGCACCGTCGGCGGCGATGGACGGTCAGGTTCAGGCCATCCGTGGTGCACTGGATGCCGCGGGCTTTCACGACACCGCGATCATGGCCTACTCCACCAAGTTCGCCTCGTCGCTCTATGGCCCGTTCCGTGAAGCCGGTGGCACCACGCTCAAGGGCGACCGCAAGAGCTACCAGATGAACCCGATGAACCGCCGCGAAGCGGTGCGCGAGTCGCTGCTCGACGAGCAGGAAGGCGCCGATGTGCTGATGGTCAAACCGGCGGGTGCCTACCTGGACGTAATCGCCGACATTCGCGCTGCGTCGCGTTTGCCGCTGGCGGCTTACCAGGTCAGCGGTGAGTACGCGATGATCAAGTTCGGCGGCCTGGCCGGCGCCATCGACGAAGGGCGAGTGGTGCGCGAGAGCATCGGCGCGATCAAGCGTGCCGGTGCCGACCTGATCCTGACCTACTTCGCCATGGACCTGGCCCGCGAAGGCATCTGAGGCCAATACACGCGAGAAATCGCTGAGTGTGGAATTATTTTGTGTCCCTGTGTATCTGATGCCAAAGAGCCTCAGTGACAGGGACACAGGGATGAAATCACGCAAGAAAACCGTCAAGCCGATCGGCTTGAAAGACATCACCATCGTCGACGACGCCAAGATGCGCAAGGCGATCACTGCCGCTGCACTGGGCAACGCCATGGAGTGGTTCGACTTCGGCGTTTACGGCTTTGTCGCTTACGCCCTGGGCAAGGTGTTTTTCCCCAACGCCGACCCCAGCGTACAGATGATCGCGGCCTTGGCCACCTTTTCGGTTCCGTTCCTGATTCGCCCGCTGGGCGGGCTGTTCTTCGGTGCCCTGGGCGACAAGTTCGGCCGACAGAAAATCCTCGCCGCGACCATTGTGATCATGTCGCTCAGTACCTTCGCCATCGGCTTGATACCGTCCTATGACTCCATCGGCATCTGGGCGCCGATCCTGCTGCTGCTGGCGAAAATGGCCCAGGGCTTCTCGGTGGGTGGTGAATACACCGGCGCCTCGATCTTCGTCGCCGAATACGCACCCGACCGCAAGCGCGGCTTCCTCGGCAGCTGGCTGGACTTTGGCTCGATTGCCGGCTTCGTCCTCGGTGCCGGCGTGGTAGTGCTGATTTCCACCTTCCTGGGCGAGGAAAAATTCCTTGAATGGGGCTGGCGCCTGCCGTTCTTCCTGGCCTTGCCGCTGGGCATCATCGGCCTCTACCTGCGCCATGCGCTGGAAGAGACCCCGGCGTTCCAGCAGCATGTCGAAAAACTTGAACAGGGCGACCGCGAAGGCCTGGCCTCGGGGCCCAAGGTGTCGTTCAAGGAAGTCGCCACTAAACATTGGCGCAGCCTGGTGACGTGCATTGGCGTGGTGATCGCCACCAACGTCACGTACTACATGCTGCTCACCTACATGCCCAGCTACCTGTCGCACAACCTGCACTACAGCGAAGACCACGGTGTGCTGATCATCATCGCGATCATGGTCGGCATGCTGTTCGTGCAGCCGATCATCGGCCTGCTGAGCGACAAGTGGGGCCGCCGCCCGTTCATCATTGTCGGCAGTGTCGGTCTGTTCGCCCTGGCCATCCCGGCCTTCATGCTGATCAACAGCGGTGTGCTCGGGGTGATCTTCGCCGGCTTGCTGATCATCGCCGTGTTGCTCAACTTCTTCATCGGCGTGATGGCTTCGACCCTCCCAGCGATGTTCCCCACCCACATTCGTTACAGCGCCCTGGCCAGCGCCTTCAACATTTCGGTGCTGATCGCCGGCCTGACCCCAACCCTGGCTGCCTGGCTGGTAGAGAGCACCGGCGACCTGTACATGCCGGCCTACTACCTGATGGTAGTTGCCGCCATCGGCCTGGTTACCGGCCTGACCATGAAAGAAACCGCCAACAAGCCACTGCGTGGCGCCGCCCCGGCGGCATCGGATATCGATGAAGCGCGTGAGCTGCTGCAGGAGCACCACGACAACATCGAGCAGAAGATCGAAGACATCGACGAACAGATTGCCGAGCTTGAGGCCAAGCGCAAGTCGCTGGTGCAGCAACACCCGCGCATCGAGTAAGGGAAGGGCCTGTTCACCCAGTCGATAAACTGTATGTCATCCGCCCGAGGCGGCTGGTCATGCCAATCATGCAGTGCCTATCACCGGGCAGAACATCAGGGTCGATGGCGGTATTACCCGCAGCATCTGATCAGGCACGGGCCAGCGTGGCTTTGAGTGTGCGCTCCACCACATCGACCAGGACCATGGTCTGGTGGTCCACTTCGATGTTGATCAGTTCACCGGCCTGGTAGTTGGCGAAAGTGGTCTGGCGCAGGGTTTCCGGGATCAGGTTGATGGTGACCAAGGTGTCGTCCACGTCGGCGACGGTCAGGCTGCAGCCGTTGACCCCGAGAAACCCGCGTGGGAACACGTATCTGGCCCACTGCGGCGGCATGCGGAAGGTGATGAAGGCGCCGGTTTCCTTGATCGACAGCTCGACGATCTCGGCGGTGGTGGCGACGTGGCCGGCCATCAGGTGGCCGCCGACTTCGGCGTTCATTTTCGCCGAGCGCTCGATGTTCACGCCTTGGCCTGCCTTGAAGCAGCGCAGGTTGGTGCGCTCCAGGGTGGCAGTCATGGCGTCGAACTTCACGTGGGTGCCGTCAATTTCGGTGACCGACAGGCAGGTGCCCTCGACACTCACGCTGGCGCCGATCTTCAGGTCGTCGAGCAGTTCCGGGGTAAGGTCGATGGTGAACTCGTTGTGGCCCGGGTAGGTGGTCACAGCAAGCAGGGGGCGGACGGCCTGGACGATGCCGGTGTACATGGAATTTGCTCCTGGGCGCGGTAAATGATGCCCGGAAACTATGCCCCTGGAGCTTTAAAAGCAAGCCGGGCGGACCGTGAGCGCCGGCAACCCGGCGCCCACAGGTGTAGCTGATACAGCCTCAGACGTGCCCACTGCTGTTGACGATTCTCAAGCACAAGGCTTCATACGGGTCCAGGTTGATCATCAGCCGCCCATCCTCGGTCAGGTCGCCTTCGACCGTCTCGTTGATCATGTCCACCACCGTCCCGGGCGTGAAGCCGGTCAGCAGCAGCTCTTCAGCGATCACCTCCTGCCCGAAGTTCAGCGCACTGATCTGGATGCCACGCCCGGCCGGCAGCTCGTGCACCATCACCAGCAACCCCGGGCTGCTGACCTCGGGCACCAGTACCTGGCGGCTGCTGGCAATACCGTAGGCCTGGCGCACGGCGAGCAGTTTTTTAACTTTGCTGGCGAACGAATCGCTGCTTTCCAGCTGCTGGTCGAGGCTGCCGTACAGTGCGCGTGCGCGCGGCATGCCACGCACCGATGCCTCGGCCTGCGCATCGAGCCCGGCCAGGTCGTAGCCGCCACGGTGGATCCAGCGGGTATCGCCATCGGCCATCTTTTGCGCCACCGCCTCGGCCGGCAGCGGCAGGGCGCCGACCAGGTCCCAGCCCGACAGTGCGACCACACCGGGCTGCATGGCGTTGTACATCACCAGCAACAGGTGCACCTTCTGGATCAGCTCGACATCCGCCGGGCCAATCTGGTCCAGGTCACGGATGCCCAGCGCCGCCGTGATCAGGCTGGCGGTGGTGCAGGAGATGCCGTTGGTGACAAAGCGCAAGTTGTAAGGGGCGTGTTCGCCCGAGAGGCGTTCGTAGATTTCCTCGCGGATATGTTCGCGCAGGATGTTGCCGGGCAGGGTCTGGCCCCGGTACAGGTACATGTCATGGGCGTGCAGGGTCCAGAAGTGCACCAGCTCGACGGTGAGTTCGTCGTGGTTCTGCAGGGCGTGAATCAACGACGCCGGGTCGATGCCGAAGCCGTGCATTTCCTTGAGCATCAGGCGCAGGAACTCGGTATCGCCGGTCAGCAGCGCATGCTGGTAAGCCGGGCGGGTGATGAAGTCATAGGACAGGTCGGCGCCGCCCTTGGACATCTGCGCGATGTCGTCCAGGGTCAGGTTCAGCTCCTGGAAGCTGAACCCGCCGGCCTTGCGGATCATGCCACCGATCAGTTGGTTACCGACGATCGACAGCGGGTGGCTTTCTGACCAGGCGGTACCACTGGCGCAGGTCTCGACCCCGAGAAAACCGTTGGCATCCAGGCGTAGGCCGCGCGCGCCCAGGCAATCCAGCGCGTGCAGGGCGTCGCCGATGATCATTTGCTGGGCGGCAAAGCTTGGGTCCAGCCAGTTCAGCGACGGCTGGCCATCCTTGAAGTAGTGCAGGTAGACCCAGCGCCGCGTCTTGCCATCGACACCGGTGATCGGTGGCGTTGCGCTCCAGTCGGTCTCCTTCACGCCAGGCTCGAAGAAGATCACCCGTTGCAGCTGGCCGACGATGTAGTGGTGTGCCTTGAGTTCGTCGCACTGTGCGGGCAGCAGGTTGACCGAGTCGCGGCCAGGGGGCACGTCTGGCAGCAGCGGCCAGTCTTCCTCGCGGATCTCGACCATGTGGTACAGCCCTGGATAGGCGCCGTGGGCCAGCTCGGCCAGGCGGAAATCGGCGCCCTTGCCGGTGTGCGAGGGGATCAGGTCATCGATGGTCACGGCATTGTGCGCCGCCGCCATGCGGCTCATCTGCACCAGCTCTTGTTCACTGCCGTAGAGCGGGTCGATGTCGAAGCTGATGCGGTCGAAGTTGCCGTCCACGCTGGGGGTGAAATCGCGCCCGCTGACACCGCCGGACTGTTTGATGGGGCCGGTATGAATGCCCTGCACGCCAATTTCCGACAGGCGCTTCCACAAGGCTTCGTGGCCCAGCGCGCCGAGCACCGAGCAGCCTTCAGGCGCGATGATCGCGTCGGGGTAGACGGTGAGCCATACCGACGCAATGTCGGTGGCGCGGCGTGGCTGCGTTTCGGCGTAGGGGTTCATCCACAGGCGCGATTGCCCGGAATACAGTCGGGCCCGCTCCTGCGAGGCCTTGAGCATGGAACGCTCTTCGAGCCATTTGACGTATGACGGGTCTGGTTGAGTCATTTCGCGTCCTCTCTGCGTGGCGGCACCGGCCAAGTTATGACGACGACGGCGCCGGAACGTTCGGCTCAGGTCTCAAGGCCCTGGCCATTCAGCGCCGAGCCGACAACTGTTGCGGCGCCAGGAAAGCACCATGGAAGTAGTCGCGCAAGGCCTGCATCGCCGGGCTGAATGCCCGCTCGCGGTGCCAGGCCAGGCCCACGCTCATGGGCGTTACCGGGTCGCTGATGGTCACGGTCTCGATGCGCTTGCCTTCGAGCGACCAGGGCCGGTGCACCAGGTCCGACAGGATCGCCACGCCGCTGCCATTGGCGACCATGCTGCGCACCGCCTCGACCGAACTGGTGCGCACCCGCACGCTGGGCCGCTGGCCGGCCAGCTCCCAGTAACGCATGGCGCTCTGCTCGGCTTCGTCCACGGTCAGCAGGATGAACGGCTCACGCGCAACATCGGCCAGGCTGACCGTAGAGCGCTCGCACAATGGATGGTGGCTGGGCAGCCACAGCCGGCGCTCGGAGTTGAACAGGGTTTCGGACACGATATCCGGGTGGGTGAGGTTGGCGGTGAGCACCACCGCCATGTCGAAGCGGCCTTCCAGCAGGCCTTGCTCGATGGCGCTGCGCTCCTGCTCGTGTACCTGCAGGTTTACGTCCGGGTGCCAGTGTTCCAGGCGTTGCAAGTGGTGCGGCAGGAAATAGCCGATCACCGTGTAGCTCGCCGCCAGGCGCAGCAAGCCACTGGCGCGCACGTCCGGCAGCGGGCTGTTGAGTGCGTCATCGACACTGCGCAGGATCACATAGGCGCGGTTGAGAAAATGCCGGCCCGCATCGGTCAGGCTCATGCCTTGCGCCGAGCGCTGGAACAACAACACCCCGAGCATTGCCTCCAGTTCCTTGATCGCGGTAGTGACCGCTGATTGGGAAATGTTGAGGTGGATGGCGGCCTGGGAGATCTGGCCGATCTCGGCGGTGGCGACGAAGTAGCGAACCTGGCGCAAGGTCAGTGACACGGGAGACTCCTGGGTATCTGTTTTTCAGAAGACACCTTATCTGTTTATAGATCTTCCCAAGGGGGTTGTGGAGAATCTAACGTGACCTTCACACCGTCACAAGCACCGGGAGCGTAGGCATGCAGGCAGTAGACTTCAATTCTGACATGGGCGAGGGTTTCGGCCCGTGGACCATCGGCGACGGCGTCGACAACGAACTGATGGCCTTCATCAGTTCGGCCAACATCGCCACCGGCTTTCATGCCGGCGACCCTGGCACCATGCGTCGCACCGTCGAGCGGGCCAAGGCGCTGGGCGTGGCGGTAGGCGCTCACCCGGGGTTTCGTGACCTGGTCGGGTTCGGCCGCCGGCACATCAACGCGCCGGCCCAGGAACTGGTCGACGACATGCTCTACCAGTTGGGCGCGCTGCGTGAAATCGCCCGTGCGCAGGGCGTGAAACTGCAACACATCAAGCCCCATGGTGCCCTGTACATGCACCTGGCCCGTGATGAGGAAGCCGCCCGGTTGCTGGTGCAGAACCTGCAGGTGATCGAGCCGCAGCTGTTGCTGTACTGCATGCCTGGCTCGGTGATCTGCCGGGTTGCGCAGGCGCTCGGCCAGCCGGTGGTGCGTGAGTTCTATGCTGACCGCGAGTACGACCTGAGCGGCTCCATCGTGTTTACCCGCAATGTGCGTGGCCATGAGCCGCAGGCGGTCGCCGAGCGCGTGCTGCGGGCTTGCCGCGAGGGCGTGGTACGCACGGTCGAGGGCCAGGACCTGGCCATCGAATTCGACTCGATCTGCCTGCACAGTGATACTCCCGGCGCGCTCGACCTGGTCGAAGCCACACGCGCAGCGCTTGACGCCGCCGGCATCGAGGTGCGCACGCCCCGTTGAGGTTCAAGGCACCCGGTGCCCAGACACCGGTGCCGCTGCACTGCATTGTTTTTGCCTGCCTTACGATAAAGATTCCAAAAAAGGAGCAGACATGGCCGAGCCGCTTGCCAGTACCCCGATCCGCTACAGCTTTGGTGCCGACGAGCACCTGTTTGCCGAGGTCAGCGACAGCATGTCGCTCCAGGCCTTCTTCAAAGGCATGGCCGTCACCCGGGCGGTGGAGCGCCTGGCGCTGGAGGGCGTGCTGGACATTTGCCTGGCCAACGCCTCGTTCCAGATCCGCTTCGACCCCGACCGCATCGCCCCCGATGTGCTGCTTGCAGCGGTGCGCGGTGCAGAGGCCGAGGCGGTTGCCGAACGCGCGTTGCACACCCGGATCATCGAGATCCCGGTGCTGTACAACGACCCCTGGACCCATGAAACCCTCATGCGCTTTCGCGACCGCCACCAGGACCCGAACAGTACCGACCTCGAATACGCGGCGCGCATCAATGGCCTGACCGATGTCGATGCGTTCATCGCCGCGCACAGTGGCGCGCCTTGGTTCGTGTCGATGGTCGGCTTCGTCGCCGGCCTGCCGTTCATGTTCCAGATGGTCGAGCGCGAGCGCCAGTTGCAGGTGCCCAAGTACCTGCGCCCACGCACCGACACGCCAAAGCTGACCTTGGGCCACGGCGGTTGTTTCGGTTGCATCTATTCGGTGCGCGGGGCAGGGGGCTACCAGATGTTCGGCGTTACCCCGGCGCCGATCTACGACCCGCAGCAGGGCCTGAACTACCTGAAGGAGCACATGGTGTTCTTCCGCCCAGGGGACATCGTGCAGTTCAAACCCATCGACCGTCAGGCCTACGACCAGGCGGTGGCGGATGTCGAGGACGGCCGTTTCGACCTGCGCATTCGCCCGGTAGAGTTTTCCCTCGATGCTTTCCTGGCCGACCCGGTCGGCTATCCCAAGTCGTTGCAGGAGGTGCTGGCATGATCAAGGTACTCAAACCTGGCCTGGCAACCTCGGTGCAGGACCTGGGCCGGGAAGGCTATTACCACCTGGGTATCCCGCCCTCCGGTGCGCTTGATCAATATGCGTTGCGCGCCGCCAATCAGCTGGTCGGCAACCCGGCGGGTACTGCTGGCCTTGAATGTGCGCTGGTGGGGCCGGAGCTGGAGTTTCTGCAGGATGCCGTAGTGGCGGTGTGTGGCGCACAGATGCCGGTGCTGCTCGATGGCCGCGAACAGCGCCCTGACACTTCGTTTGCAGTCAGGGCAGGCCAGGTGCTGCGCTTCGCCTTCCCCACAGCCGGGGCACGTGCTTACCTTGCAGTTGCGGGCGGCATCGATGTGCCAGAAGTGCTGGGTAGCCGGTCCACTTACGCCCTGGGCGCGCTGGGCGGTTTTCACGGCCGTAAGCTGCTGGCAGGCGATGTATTGCCGGTCGGTGTACCCAGCGCCAAAGCCCGTGCAGGAGCCAGTTTGCCAATGGCGCTGCGCCAGGCACTGGGTGGGGAAGTGGTATTGCGCGTGGTGCCGGGGCTGTACTTCCACCGCCTGACTGATGCTGCGGCGAAAAGCTTTTTCACCGATGCCTGGACGGTGGGCTCAGAGGCCGACCGCATCGGCTACCGCTACAAGGGCGGCAACGCGCTGAGTTTCCAGCCGCGAGAGCAGCCATTCGGCGCAGGATCGGACCCGTCCAATATCGTCGACAGCTGCTACCCGATCGGTTCGATACAGGTGCCAGCCGGGCTGGAACCGATCATTTTGCACCGCGATGCGGTGTCTGGCGGTGGGTACGCCATGATCGGCACGGTGATCAGCGCCGACCTGGACCTGATCGGGCAGATGCAGCCGAACCAGCAGGCGCGGTTCTTGCCGGTGAGCATGGAGGATGCGCTTGAGGCGCGGCGGTCTTACAAGAAGAGGCTGGGGTATCTGAGCAAATTGTTCGGCTGATTCGTGGGGTGCCTGTACCGGCGTCTTCGCGGGTTGTGCTGCGAAGCGTCCGGTACAGGCTGGCAACCCGTCAGGTCAGAAGCTGTACTTGGCCGTCAGCATCATGTTGCGCGGCGCGCCCCAGGTGTCGCCGGCATAGTTGACCGAGTTGGCCACAGCCGAGTAGTACTTGCGATCGAACACGTTGTTGGCGTTGAGTTGCAGGTCGAGGTGCTTGTTGACCTGGTAGCCGGCCATCAGGTCGGTGACCGCGTACGACCCCTGGACCAGGCGGTACTCGCTGCCATCGGCAACGGTGAAGTCGTTGTAGATGCGGCTCTGCCAGGAGATGTTGCCACCGATGCGCAGCTTCTCAAGCGGGCCCTCGAAGCGGTAGGTGGTGGTCAGCTTGAACAGGTGCTCGGGGGTATCGGTGTCGAAGCGCTGGTTGACGTTGCCTGGGTTGGCGGCGTCCTTGAGGGTGTGGACGCGGGCATAAGTGTAGCCGGCACCGACCTGCCAGTTGCGGGTCAGCGCACCTTGCAGCTCCATGTCGATACCTTGGCTGCGTACCTCGCCAGAGGCGACGTAGCAGTTGGTCGGGTCGCTGCAGCCGGCCAGGTCGGTCTGCGAAACGCCACGGTTTTCCTGGTCGATACGGAACAGCGCCACGCTGGCATTGAGGGCGCCATCGAAGTACTCGCCCTTGACGCCGATTTCATAGTTCTTGCCCTCGACCGGCTTGAGCGGGCTGCCGGAAGCGTCCTTGTACTCCTGCGGGTTGAAGATGTCGCTGTAGCTGACATACACCGAGTGATGATCGTCCAGGTCGTAGATCAGGCCCGCGTAGCGAGTGACGTTGCGCGTGACTTTGTAATCGGCGCTGGCACTTTCCTTGTTGTCATAGTCATACCAGTCCAGGCGGCCGCCCAGGATCAGCTTCAGCGGATCGGCCAGGCTCAGCCGGGTGGTCATGTACACGCCTTCCTGGGTGGTGACTTCGCGTACGTTGTTGGTGTGCACGAAGTTCGGCTTGCCGCCATCGATCGGCCAGTTGGTGTCGTACGGGCTGTAGTTGCGTGTGTCCATGTCGTAGATGCGCTTGCTGGCGCCCACCACCAGCTCGTGGGTGCGGCCAAACGCTTCGAACGGGCCGCTGACGAAGCCGTCAAGGCCGGCCTGGTTTTCCTGGTGCTTGGACTGGTAAGCGGTGCGGGACAACGGCTTATTGAGCCCGGCCCAGCGCGACTGGTAGGAGCCGGTGAAGGTGCCGTCTTGCTGGGAATAGTTGGCGTTGACCTGAAGTTTCCAGTCATTGGCCAGGCGCTGCTGCACTTCGGCGAATACGGTGTTGATCTCCTGATCCTTGTTTTCCCAGTCACTGCCTGGGTTGTAGGAACGCGAGAAGTCCATGTGGTGGCCGTTCAGGGCGGTTGGCATGGCGCCCCAGAAGTTGTTGGTCTGGTCTTTCTGGTGAGAGAAGCCGAGGGTCAGTGTGGTGTCTTCGGACAGGTCCGCCTCGGTGATTGCATAGAACAGGCCGTGGTCTTGTTCGACGTCATCGATGTAGCTGTTGGCCCCCCGGTATGACGTCACCACGCGGCCGCGCAGTGTGCCACTGTCGTTGAGCGGGCTGGAGGCATCGATTTCGCCGCGGTAGTCGTCCCAGCTGCCAGCGGCGCCGGTCAGGGTGACCTTCTGTTCGGCCAGCGGACGCTTGCGTACCAGGTTGATGGCCGCCGAAGGGTTGCCGGAGCCGGTGATCAGGCCGGTCGCGCCGCGGACGATCTCGACGCGGTCGAACATGGCCAGGTTAGGCTGGGCGCCTACGGTATACGGCTTGTAACCGCTCGGAATGCCGTCGTACATCAGGTTGTCGATGTCAAAGCCACGCGAGATGTAGTTTTGCCGACCTGGACCGCCGGAATAGTCAAGGAACAGCCCTGGCGTGGCCTTGACCACGTCGTTGATGCTGGTCATCGCCTGGTCGTCCATGCGCTGACGGGTAATCACGGTCACCGCCTGCGGTGTTTCACGCAGGCTCAATGGCAGCTTGGTGGCGGTGGCCATGGAACCTGTGGTGTAGGACTGCGAACCCTCGGTGGTGCTGCCCAGCCGATCGGAGCTGATCTCGGTGGCGCCCAACACCAGCGTGGTGGGCTGGTCGTCTTCGGCCAAGGCCGGTGTGACGATGGCCATGCACACGGCCATGGCGAGCAGGTTGCGGGCAGGGAGATGGCGCGAGGGCGCGAGTGGCGACGGCATTGGGGGTGGGTTCCTGTACATTGTTAAACGTTATTGAAAGTGTGTATGAGAACGATTAACAATAAGTTTGTCAGGATTTGCCTGCCCTTGAAAGATTGGGATGCAGGAATTTTTACCTTTTTTTCACATTTGTGGCGGTGGCCGGGCGGCTTCGTGCAGAGGGGATCAGGGTTCAGTGCGGTTTATCGTCTTGCCCTGCTGCACAGCCACTTCCGCAGCCTGGCCATCACGTTGCTTGCCTTGGCGCGCCAACCCTTCCAGTTGCGGGATCAGCATGCCTTCGGGCAAATGTCGCCAGAAACGCCCCGGCATGTGCAGGCGCAAGGCATCCGGGTTGAGGCGGGCGGGGTTGAAGGTATGGCGGTAGTAGGTCCGCCACAGCTCGGCACCCGGGTCATCGGCATTGCGCGCCCACTGCCGCCAGGCGTCCGGGCAGTGCCGCTGGTAATCGAAACCCTGGCCGTCGAAGCGAATACCGTCCTGCGGTGTGGCGATCAACCAGCGCTGGCGCCCCAGGCGGTCGGCGAAGTGCGCGCTGGCACTGGGCAGAATGTCATGGGCCGGCTCGTGATAGGCCACCAGGTCCAATTGCAGCTGCTCGGCAAGTGCTGGCGGCAAGGGTACGAAACGCACGAATGCATGCAGGTGATGTGCTTCACGGCTGACCTGCTTGATACGCCGGTGCAGTTCACTGCCCAGGCGGTCGCCCGCAAGCATTGCCGTGCGGTCACCGTGGGCCACGCGCCAGAGCACTTCGTACAGCAGGTTCCAGCGTTGCTCGCCCCGGTAGCGCGATGCCTGTTCCAAAAGGCTCAACAGCGCTGCCGGTACCTTGGCGCGGAACGGGCCGGGCCCGTCTGGCAGGGGGGCAGGCACCGCCAGCAGGTCGTCGATCGGCCCTTGCGACCAGGTCACTTGCGCCGGGTCGATGCCGTGCCCGAGCAGCGTGCGGGCCTGGTCGCGCCAGGTGCTGAAGTGCTCGTCACAGTCGAGCGCGATCACCCCCACAACCCCATCTGCACCGGCGCCTGTGGTTCACGCAGGCGCTCGCGCAGCAGGCCGCTGCGCAGCTCCGCCTGGCCTGGGCGGTAGTCGCTGGTGATGATGAATGGCCGGGCCTTGTCGAGCACGCAGCGCAGCTGGATCAGGTCGTCGTAGCGCACGCGCCGTTCACGGCGCAGCGCCACCAGCCGCTGCACACTGCGCAGGCCGATGCCGGGGATGCGTGCCAACAGTGCGGGCTCGGCACGGTTCACATCCAGCGGAAACACCTCACGGTTGGCCAGCGCCCAGGCAAGCTTGGGGTCTATGTCCAGCGCCAGGTTACCCTCCTGGCCAAGCAACTCACCCGCTTTGTAGCCATAGCCGCGCAACAGGAAGTCTGCCTGGTACAGGCGGTGCTCGCGCAGCAGCGGTGGGGCTGCCAGCGGCACGCTGCCGGGGCTGTCGGGTATCGGGCTGAAGGCTGAGTAATACACGCGCTTGAGGCCGTAACCCTGGTACAGCGACTCGGCGTTGCGCAGCAGTGTGCTGTCGTCAGTGGCGTCGGCGCCGACGATGACCTGGGTGCTTTGCCCGGCCGGGGTGAAACGCGGTGCCTTCGGTTCGCCCGCCACGGCTTGCTGCCCCTGGTGGATCACGCCCATGGCCTGGCGAATGGTGTGAGCGTGTTTTTCCGGTGCCAGGCGCTTGAGGCTGGCATCGGTGGGCAGTTCGATATTGACGCTGAGGCGGTCGGCCAGGCGCCCGGCTTCCTCGATCAGCAGTGGGTCGGCGTCGGGGATGGTCTTGAGGTGGATGTAACCCCGGAAGTTGTGCTCCTCACGCAGCAGGCGCGCCACGCGGATCAACTGTTCCATGGTGTAGTCGGCCGAGCGGATGATGCCGGAGCTCAGGAACAGGCCGCTGATGCAGTTGCGCCGGTAGAAATCCAGGGTCAGGCGCACCACCTCCTCGGGCGTGAAACGTGCCCGCGGCACGTTGCTGGAGCGGCGATTGACGCAGTATTGGCAGTCGTACAGGCAGAAGTTGGTCAACAGCACCTTGAGCAGCGAAACGCAGCGCCCGTCCGGTGTATAGCTGTGGCAGATGCCCATGCCATTGGTGGCGCCCAGGCCCTCGCTGCCGCGCGAGCTGCGTTTGGGCGCGCCACTGCTGGCACAGGACGCGTCGTACTTGGCGGCATCGGCGAGGATGCCAAGCTTGGCAATGAGCTGCATGGGGGTGTCTCGTGATACTGAATATTCATACAGTATTTTGAGAATGGACTGAATGCAAGTGGCGCAGCAGCCCTATCAAACGTTCCGACCCGCTCAGTCAGGACATCTAAACTTACAAACAGCCCGCTGCGGTTTCCATAACGGCGGGCTCTCACACCTTAATCCGACCACCGCGACCCCGGATCAGACATCCCTCGCTGACGGTGGCCTTCTTGCAGAGGAGGGCAGGTCATGGACGAGGCAAAGCTTCAGGATTTCATGGGCAAGCTGGTGGGAGACATGGGCGCTGCGGCGACCCTGGCCAATGTGATACTCGGCGACGAACTGGGGTTGTACCGGGCCATGGCTGATAGTCAGCCGGTCACCCCCGAGGTGCTGGCGGCCCGGACCGGCTGCCACCCACGGCTGGTGCGCGAATGGCTCAACGCCCAGGCCGCGTCCGGCTATATGGTCCATGACCAGGGCAGTTTCGTGCTGCCCGAGGAACAGGCCATGGCACTGGCGCTGGAGGACTCACCGGCCTATATGGCGGGTGGCGCGGCGGTGGTGGCCGCGCTGTTCCATGACAAGGACAAGCTGGTGGCTGCCATGCGCGGTGATGGCGGGCTGGCCTGGGGCGACCATCACCCCTGCATGTTCAGCGGTACCGAGCGTTTCTTCCGGCCCGGCTATCGCACCTTCCTGGTGGCCGACTGGCTGCCGGCGCTCGACGGTGTGGTGGCCAAGCTGCAGGCCGGCGCCAAGGTCGCGGATGTCGGTTGCGGGCATGGCGCTTCGACGCTGGTCATGGCCCAAGCGTTTCCAGCATCGACCTTTATCGGCTATGACTACCATGCGCCGTCCATCAGCACGGCCCGCGAACGCGCCAGTGAGGCCGGTTTGACCCCGCAGGTGAGTTTCCAGCAGGCTTCGGCCAAGGATTATCCGGGCAGCGATCATGATCTGGTGTGCTTCTTCGATTGCCTGCACGACATGGGCGACCCCGTTGGCGCTGCACGGCATGCCTACCAGGCGTTGAAGCCCGGCGGCACGGTGATGCTGGTGGAGCCCTATGCCGAGGATACGCTGGACGGCAACCTGACGCCGGTCGGGCGCCTGTTCTATGCCGCGTCGACGTTTATCTGTACACCGAATTCGTTGTCCCAGGAGGTCGGGCTGGGGCTGGGTGCACAGGCCGGGGAGGCGCGCTTGCGGGCGGTGTTCGAGGAGGCGGGGTTCACGCAGTTCCGGCGGGCGACACAGACACCGTTCAACCTGATACTGGAAGCCAGGAAGTAGGCGTAGATCTATGCTGGCGATGAGGCCGGTGCAGACAAAAAGAAGGGGCGCCCAGTTGGCGCCCCTTCTCTTGCTGCTTAGGCTTCAGCGTCCCAAGGACGATCGCCTTTTTCATCTTTCACGCGGGTCGGCAGGCCCATGACGTCCAGCGCCTTGAGGAACGGCTCGGCTGGCAGCTCCTCGACGTTGACCATGCGCTTGGCATCCCACTCGCCACGGGCAACCAGCAGGGCTGCAGCCACTGGCGGTACACCGGCGGTGTAGGAGATACCCTGGCTGTCAGTCTCGGCGTAGGCCTCTTCATGGTCGGCCACGTTGTAGATGAACACTTCACGCGGCTGACCATCCTTGGTGCCCTTGACCAGGTCACCGATGCAGGTCTTGCCGGTGTAGCCCGGGGCCAGCGAAGCCGGGTCAGGCAGCACGGCCTTGACCACTTTCAGCGGCACCACTTCCAGGCCTTCAGCGGTCTTGACCGGTTGCTCGGAAAGCAGGCCAAGGTTCTTCAGCACGGTGAACACATTGATGTAGTGCTCGCCGAAGCTCATCCAGAAGCGCACGTTCGGCACGTTGAGGTTCTTCGAGATCGAGTGGACCTCGTCGTGACCGGTCAGGTACAGGTTCTGCGAACCCACGACCGGCAGGTCGTCAGTACGCTTGACCTCGAACATGGTGTTGCTGGTCCACTGGCTGTTCTGCCAGCTCCATACTTGCCCGGTGAACTCGCGGAAGTTGATTTCCGGGTCGAAGTTGGTGGCGAAGTACTTGCCGTGGGACCCGGCATTGACGTCGAGAATATCGATCGAATCAATGCTGTCGAAATACTGTTGCTGCGCCAGTTTTGCGTAGCTGTTCACCACACCCGGGTCGAAACCGACGCCGAGAATGGCGGTGATGTTCTTCTCTTGGCATTCTTCGAGGTGTTTCCACTCGTAGTTGCCGTACCAGGGCGGCGTCTCGCAGATCTTGCCCGGTTCTTCGTGGATCGCGGTGTCCAGGTAGGCGACACCGGTATCGATGCAGGCACGCAGCACCGACATGTTGAGGAAGGCGGAGCCCACGTTGATCACGATCTGCGATTCGGTCTCGCGGATCAGTGCCTTGGTTGCCTCGACATCGAGGGCGTTGAGCGAGAAGGCCTGGATGTCGGCGGGTACCTTGAGGCTACCCTTGGCCTTGACGCTGTCGATGATGGCCTGGCATTTGGAGATGTTCCGCGACGCAATGGCAATACGACCGAGTTCGTCGTTATGCTGCGCGCACTTGTGGGCCACCACCTTGGCGACACCTCCTGCACCAATGATAAGAACGTTCTTCTTCAATTTATCCCTTGCTCCTTACTTGATAGCCGGTCTTACGACAGGCTGGAAACGTAGTCTTCGAAACCGAACTCGCGCACCACTTCGACGCTGCCGTCGAGCTGCTTGACCGCGATGGATGGCATCTTCAAACCGTTGAACCAGTTTTTCTTGACCATGGTGTAACCCGCCGTGTCGATGAACGACAGGCGATCGCCGATGGCCAGCGGACGATCGAATTGGTACTCGCCGAAGATGTCGCCGGCCAGGCACGATTTGCCGCAGACCATGTAGGTGTGCTCGCCATCGTTGGGGGCCATCTTGGCGTTCAGCCGGTAGATCAGCAGGTCGAGCAGGTGTGCTTCGATCGAGCTGTCGACCACCGCCAGGTGTTTGCCGTTGTACAGGGTGTCGAGCACGGTCACTTCCAGCGAGGCGCTGTTGGTGATGGCCGCTTCGCCCGGCTCCAGGTAGACCTGCACGCCGTACGTCTGCGCGAAGGCTTTCAGGCGCGCGCAGAACGCATCGACGGCATAGTCTTCACCGGTGAAGTGAATGCCGCCACCCAGGCTGACCCACTCGACCTTGTGCAGCAGGTGGCCGAAGCGCTCTTCGATGTGCGTCAGCATCTTGTCGAACAGGCCGAAGTCACCGTTCTCGCAGTTGTTGTGGAACATGAAGCCGGAAATCTGCGAGATGACCTTCTCGATCTTCTCCGGGTCCCACTCACCGAGGCGGCTGAACGGGCGGGCCGGGTCGGCCAGCAGGTAGTCGGAGCTGCTGACCTGCGGGTTGACGCGCAGGCCGCGGACCTTGCCTTCGGACTGCTCGGCGAAGCGCTGCAGCTGGCCGATCGAGTTGAAGATGATCTTGTCGCAGTTCTCGAGCATTTCCTCGACCTCGTCGTCGGCCCAGGCCACGCTGTAGGCGTGGGTCTCGCCGGCGAACTTCTGGCGGCCGAGCTTGAGCTCGTACAGCGACGAGGACGTGGTGCCGTCCATGTACTGCTGCATCAGGTCGAAGACCGACCAGGTGGCGAAGCACTTGAGGGCGAGCAGAGCCTTGGCACCGGAGTGTTCGCGCACGTAGGCGATCTTCTCCATGTTGCTCAGCAGCTTGGTTTTATCGATGAGGTAATACGGCGTCTTGATCATTTAAAGGCCCCCGGCCAGGCCGGCCAAAAAAAGGACACGCATTGTGCCTTCACTTGCTGCATACCGAAAGGGCGAGATATGCATTTCGTCGAGGTCGTTGCCGACAGGCCGGAATTTTTCCGATTGCGGCGAGCTCATTGGAACAGGCCAGTATGACCATCCTAATCACCGGCTGCGCATTTGAAGGAGAATCCGATGAGTAGCTGCAACGCAGCAGACCCGCACAGGAGCCATGAATGAAAACTGGCGTCATCTCCGACACCCACGGCTTGCTGCGGCCCGAGGCGCTTGATGCGCTGGCCGGTTGCGAACTGATCGTGCATGCCGGTGATATCGGCAAGCCTGAAATCATTGAGGCACTCCAGGCGTTGGCGCCCGTGCAGGTGGTGCGCGGCAACAACGACCTGACGCTGCCCTGGGCAGCTCGATTGGCCGATCAGCGATACTTCGACATGCAGGGGTGGCAGACACTGCTGGTGCACGACATTGCCGATGTACCGGCCGAACTGGATGAGGCGGTGCGCGTGGTGATCACTGGGCATTCGCACAAGCCATTGATCGACTGGCGGCAAGGGCGCTTGTACCTGAACCCCGGGAGTGCCGGGCCGCGGCGGTTCAAGTTGCCGGTCACGGTGGCGGTCATTGACATCGAGGGCGAGCACCTGGCGCCGCGCATCATTCAATTGCTTGGGTGATGCTCTGCCCTGATCGCTGGCCTGCCGGCGATCAGGGCCGTGAAGGCAACCTCAGGCGATCTGCTTCAACCAGTCCTGAATCTGTTTCAGCGTGGCCGTAGCCCCCCCACAAACGACCACCAGCACATTCTGGTAACCGTCCAGCTTCGCGGCCTCATAAGCCAACGCCAATGCCGCCCCGCAGGCAGGCTCCACCAGCACCCGGTGGTCTGCCAGAAACCGCTCGCATGCTTCAAGCGCCGCGCGATCACTGACCAGAACGCTGTGCACCGGATGCTCCTGCACGCACGCCAGGGCCTGGTCGGCAACACGCTTGGCGCCCAGCGAGGTCGCCACCGATGTGAGGCGCTCCAGCTCTACCGGGTGACCTGCCTGTACCGCCGCGTGCAGCGAGGCCGCCCCGTCGGTTTCCACCGCCAGCACAGGGACATCGTTCCAGCCGTTGCGCCTGAGCCCTTCGACCACGCCACTGAGCAGGCCGCCGCCGCCCACCGACAGCACCACCGCATCGGGCTTGTACTCGGTTGCCGCAACTTCATCCACCAGGCTGGCATGCCCGGCCCACAGCAGCGGGTCATCGAAGGGGTGAATGAAGGCATCGTCCGGCCCGACCAGGGTTTGCGCCAACGCGTTGGCCTCCTGCCACGAGCTGCCATGCACCACCACCTTGGCACCCTCCTGGTGCAACAGTTCCTTGGCGCGTTCGGTGGTGGTCTCAGGCACTACCACCGTGACCGGCACACCCAGCTGGCGCCCGGCGTAGGCTACCGCCAGGCCGGCATTGCCACCGGACGAGGACACGAAGTGGCGGGCGCCCCGAGCATGGTGCACTTCGCAGGCATGGCCCACCCCGCGCAGCTTGAACGAGCCACAGGGCTGAAGCGCGTCGAGCTTGAGCCAGATCGAGCGGCCAGCGGCCAGCGACAGCGGGCGGGATTCGATCAGAGGGGTGTGGATATGCAGGGTCATCGCTTAGCTCCATGCTTCGGGTAGGGGTCAATGGTAACGCGGGATGCCAGGTGTATGTCGTTGAATTCGTGGTGATTGCACCCTGCCTGTCAGCAAGCCTCAGCCACAGCGCTATTGCTGACGCTGCGCCCCAGCACCAGCACCGTGACGAACCCGCAGCCCACCAGCGCCGTGGCCAGACTCAGCAGCACCGAGCTGCCCAACTGGTCGACGATCTGCCCGCCGAAGAACGAGCCCAGCGCGATGATCACCTGGAACATGGCGACGAACAGTGGCATGCCGCGTTCGACATCCTTGGGTGCAACGACAAACATCCAGATGCTGGCACAGGCCGGGAAGGCGCCGAAGGCGAAGCCCCAGAGCGCGATCAGCATCGCCGCGCCAGTCATGCCAGTGGCGAAGTGGGGGAACAGGGCGGTGCTGATGCCGATCATCAACGCGACCAGCAACAGGGTGTGACGCACGCTTTGGTTGGCGGCGAAACCGGCAAAAATGTTCCCCATCACCCCGGCCACGCCATACAGCAGCAACAGCGAACCGATGGTCGGCCCATCGAAACCGGAATTCTGTTTGAAGAAGGGCGCGACGTAGGTGTAGGCGGCAAAATGCGCCAGGCCGATCAGCAATACCGCAATCAGGCCCACCCGGGCTTGTGGGTTGATGAACAGCGCCGGCAGGTCACTGATGCGGATGGCCTTGTCCGGGTTGAGCCGCGGCAGCAGCAGGATCTGCGCCAGCAGCACCGGTACGCCTACCAGGGCGGTGACCAGAAAAGTCATGCGCCAGCCCAGCAGGCCACTGAGCCAGGTGCCTACCGGCACGCCCAGCACAGTGGCCAGGGTCACACCGACCATGATGATCGAGGTGGCCTGGGCAACGCCCACCCCCTTGGGTGCCAGGCGGCCGCTCAGGGCAATGGCGGTAGCCCAGAAACCGCCGATGCTGATGCCCAGCAAAACGCGGCCGAACAGCAGCAGGTTGAAGTCGCTGGCGTAGGCCACCACCGCATTGGCAATGATCATGATCAGCGTCAGGCCGATCAGCAGATAGCGCCGGTCCAGTGCACCGATGCCCACCGACAGCAAGGGCGCGGCGAGGGCGGCCATGATGCCGGGCAGGGTGACCATCAGGCCGGCGTGGCCTGCACTTATGCCCAGGTCACTGGCGACATCGTTCAATACGCCTACCGGCAGAAACTCGCTGGTCACCAAAGCGAAGGCACCCACGGCGACCGAGAGTATCGCCAGCCACTGCTGTTTGACGCTTTGCTGACTGTGTTCGGGGAGGCCACTTGGGGCCGGGCTGGTATTTGACATGGTGCGGGGTTCCAGAAGGGGAGTGTCGCCTTGAGCAGGCGCGTGGAGCGGGGAGAATTCGGGGAGGAGTATACGGGGCCTGTCTGCCAGGCCGACAGGCGGGTCTTTCGATAGTGATCATCAGTGCGATTGATAAGGCGCCCATGCAGGCGCCTTTCTGATTGCTTGTGTGCTGCACCCTCACGTCATCGGGTGTTGACGCCACCCTTTGCAAAACGTGGAGCCAGGCGAGCTGCCGCCGCTTCGAACGCGTGCTTCATCTGTTCGACGACTTCATCGCTGTGCTCGAACGACAGGTAGATACGGCCATACGGCGAGGGCATCACCAGCACGCCCTCGGCACGTAGCGCCAGGTGCAGCGCCTGGCTGAACGCGGCGTCGGCGAACGCGGCGGCTTCTTCATAATCGGAGGGCGCGCGTTCGCATGGCCAGATGGCGAACACGTTGCCGTAGCCACTGGTGCTGATGGTGATGCCCTGGGCCTTGAAGATCGCCTGCACGGCGTGGCGCAGCTTCTCGCCACGCTCGATCAGCTGTGGGTAAGCGGCGCTGTCCAGTTTTGCCAGCGTGGCGAGCACCGCTGCGCAGGCCATCGGGTTGCCGCTGAAGGTTCCGCCGCGCAGCACCTTGCCCTCTTCGAAGCCCGCCAGAATGTGCGGTTTGCCGACGATGGCCGATACCGGCACGCCGTTGCCGATGGCTTTGCCGACGCTGGCGATGTCCGGGTCAAGGCCTGCCTGCAGGCTGGCCAGGCCGGCATGCAGGCGAAAGCCCATCAGCACTTCGTCGCTGATCACCAGTGCACCATGGCGATGAGCCACGGCCTGCACATGCTGCAGGTAACCTGGCGCCGGCATGATGCAGCCGGCGTTGGCGAGCATCGGCTCCAGCAGCACGGCAGCGATGTCCTGGTCCTGCGCGAACAACCGCTCCACATCGTCGAAGTCGTTGAAACGCAGCAGTGTGGTACGGCCTGTCGAGGGGCGCTCGCCATCAGCGAACGCGGCTTCGGGCGAGCCGACGTTGCCGAAACTGACATCGTCGAACCAGCCGTCGAAACCGGCTGCCATCTTGGCGATTCGCCCGCGCCCGGTGTAAGCGCGGGCAGCGCGGCAGGCCAGGTGCACGGCCTCGCTGCCGGAGTTGGTGAAGATCACGCGGCTGAGTGTGCCGGTGTGCGCTGCCAGCGCACTGGCAGCAGCATGTTCGCGCACGTGGGCCCAAGAGGGCGATGCGGAGTCGCCCAGGGCCTGGGCCACCTGCGCATTGACGCTGTCATCGGCATGGCCGAGCAGTACGGCGCCGAAGCCCAGTGCGGTATCGATGTAGCGCTGGCCTTGGTCATCCCACAGGTACGGGCCTTTGCCGTTGCGGATGAACAATGCCTGACCGTCGAGTGCGGGCAGGATACGGGCGGCGCTGGAAACATCGCCTACGAGATTGCGCATGAGTACCTCTGTGTAATTGTGCGCAGCATTGCTGACGGCGCGTCAGGTTCTGCTGGCAGGATTTCGTCCCCTCAGCGGGTGTTCCACGGGCTGCTGGCGAGCTTCTGTTCGAGAAAGTCGCGGAACACGCGGATTCGCGGGCTGAGGTGTTTGCGATTGGTGTAGATCATGTAGAGCGGTTCGACGCTGTCCTGGGCGTATGCCTGCAGCAGAGGGACCAGGCGGCCCTCCTGGATGTCCTGGCCAATATGAAACTCCGCCAGGCGCACGATGCCGGCGCCGCCCAGCGCCAGGTCGCGCAGCAGGTCGCCCTGGGCGAACGTGGCCTTGGGAACCACCGGTACGGTGATGGCCTGGCCATCGACCACGAACCCCCAGGTGTTCCACACGCTGCTGAAACCAAAGGAAAAACAAGTGTGCTGCAACAGCTGCCCAGGGTGTGCAGGTGTGCCGTGCGCGGCCAGGTAGGCGGGCGATGCACAGAGGATCCAACGGCTCTGGCCGATCTTGCGGGCGATGCGCGAGGAGTCGGGCAGCACGCCACTGTGGATCGCCACGTCCAGCCCTTGGTCGAACTGGTCGCTGAACTGCGCGCCAACCTGGATATCCACGGTCAGCCCCGGGTAGGCAGCCAGGAACTCCGGCAGCCAGGGGATGATCTGGTGCTTGGCGAAGGTGGTCATGGTGTGGACCCGCAGCGTGCCGCTGACGCGGGTAGGAAACGCCTCGGCCAGCGAGTCGGCTTCGGCCATGGCATTGCTGACTGCACGGGCACTGACCAGGTAGGCGGCACCTTCCTCGGTCAGCGTCAGGCTGCGGGTGCCACGCTGAAACAGGCGCACCTGCAGGCGGTCCTCCAGGCGCGAGATCAGCTTGCTGATGGCTGACGGCGTCATGCCGCAAGCACGCGCCGCGGCTGAAAAGTTGCCGTGTTCGGCAGCGCCGAGGAAGGCCAGCAGTTGTGAGTAGTTGTCCATGTTCTGCCTCCGGTGATCAGCAGAATGCTGGCAGCGCCGCGTCGGGGTGGCAACCCGCGTGCATCGGGATACGCGGGTCGGGTGGCGTGGTGGCCGTTCAGCGAATGAACTGCTCGATGTAATCGTCCGGCAGGCCGAGCGCCTTGTAGTGGGCGCGGGCGGCCTCAAGCTTGGTGAACACGTCCTCGTACCCCACGGCGACCCCTTGTGGGTCGACATAGGTGTAACCGCCTTGCACGTGGAACCAGGTGATCATCTCTTCGACGTCCTGCGGCACGAACAGGGTGTGCGTTTCGCCTGGTGGCTCGAAGGCGAACGAGCCTTCCTCGGCGACCCAGTCGTGCTCCAGGTAGTACCAGCGGCCCTTGAGCACCAGTGCGTGCACGCCGCCGGTGTGGCGGTGACGCGACAGCACACCGCTCTGGCGCACCCGCAGCAGGTTGATGTAATAGCCGCCAGAGACGCTCAGCAGCAAGGGCTTGAACGATACCGAAGCGGTCACCGGGACCCACAGTTGGTCGTCTTCGAGCCACTTGCCGAGTACACCGGGGTGGACCATGTCGGGGGACATGAACGGTACTTGCGGCAGTTGATAGGGGATGGCCAGTTCGTCGGGTTTGGGGGCAATGCTCATGAGGGCTTCCACAGTTGGGTTTCTTGAATCCCCGGCCCGTTCAGGGCCGGGGTTGCAGGCAGCTTAGGGATGCGCTGCAGGGCGAAAAAGGGCTTGCTCGGCACAGCAGCTGTGACGCGGGGTCACGGCTGGCAGGCCTCGAACTGCAAGGCGCTGCGCTGGGCCGACAGCGCCGGCTGGCGCTTTTGCAGGTAGACGCCGATGGCCACCAGCACGGCCGTCAGCCCCAGGGTGCTGAGCAACTCGGCCCGCTGGCCGGGGAACGCCGCCATGATGGCGAACACGCTGACGATCAAGGCGATGGTGAACAGGGTCAGCCAAGGGAACAGCCACATGCGCACCGCCAGTGGCCTGCCCAGGGCAACCAGCTTGCGGCGCATGCACAGTTGGGTGATGGCGATCACCAGGTACATCAGCAGGGCCAGTGCACCGCTGGTGGCCAGCAGGAACTGGAACACCTGGGCCGGCAGCAGATAGTTGGCGGCCAGCGCCGCCAGTGCGGCCGCCGAGGTCAGGGCCACAGCCAGTAGCGGCACGCCCTGGGCGGTGGTGCGGGAAACAGCGTCGGGCGCATCGCCGCGGCGCGCCAGTGAATAGACCATTCGCGACGCCGTGTAGATGGCCGAGTTCAGGCAGCTGGTGACGGCCACCAGCACCACGATGCTCATGATGCCCGGCGCCCAAGGGATGTTCATCGCGTTCAGCACCGCTTGGTACGAGCCCTGGGCCAGGCCCGGGGCGTTCCACGGGATCAGGCACACCACCACGAACATCGAGCCGAGGTAGAACAGGCCCAGGCGCCACACCACGGCCCGGATGGCCTTTTTGATGTTGGCTTTGGGGTCGGGTGATTCGGCGGCGGCGATGGTCACCACCTCGCTGCCCTGGAAGCTGAACATCGCGGTCAGCAGCGCAGCGACGATGGCCACATTGCCGTTGGGGGCGAAGCCGCCGTTGGCGTACAGGTTGCTGATGCCGCTGGTGGCCGAGCCGGGCATCAGGCCCAGGATCGCCAGCACGCCGAGCCCGATGAAGCTGACGATCGACACCACCTTGAACAGCGACAGCCAGTACTCCAGCGTACCGAACGAACCGACACTGAGGCTGTTGCACAAGACCAGTACCAAGGTCATGGCAAAGGCGGTGAGCCAGTGCGGCAAGCCCAGCCAGTCACCCAGGATGTTGCCGGCAACGATGGCCTCGATGGCGATCACCAGCACGTAGAACCACCAGTACAGCCAGCCAATCGAAAACCCGGCCCAGCGCCCGATGGCCTGGTCGGCGTAGGAGGAAAACGAGCCGGTGTCTGGCCGCGCCGTGGCCATCTCGCCGAGCATCTGCATGACCAGCACCACGATCGCTGCGGCAATCAGGTACGCCACCAGTACCGCCGGCCCGGCGGTGACGATGGCGTTGCTGGAGCCCACGAACAGGCCGGCGCCAATTACCCCGCCGATCGAGATCATCGTGACCTGCCTGCCTTTCAAGCCCGTCCCCAGCTTGTTGTTTGTATTGCCTTGATCGCCACGCATCGGCTTGCACCTCGGTTGCTCGCTTGTTGTTGTCGTGGGCCGTCTGCGCAACGGCCTTGCAGGGTCACCTTAAGCGGCAAAGGCGTGTGGGATTAGCCGGCCAGGCGTCACACCGGGTGTGAACACAGTTCATAGCTGAGCAGGGCAGTACCCGGCAGGCAGGGCAGGGCCGCGCAGTCGGTCCGATATAACCCTGTTGCCGGACGGGAAGGCGCACACTCGAAACAGCCCAGGACTTCTGGGCATTGAGAGGTGCGTATGACCACTGGCAAGCGCTTCACGGATATCGATGCCCCAGGTGCCAAACCCTATGAGGACGCAGACTGGCCAACCGGGGAAGACGACGAGGACAGTGAGCAGGACGAGCGCTCCAAAGCACAGGCTTCTGATGACCATAGGGATGAGAAGGCGCGCACGGAAGGCGAAAGAGGTTCGGGTCGGCCGGACCCGTCCAGGGCTTCTGAGGCTGAACGGTACAGCTATCAGCCTTGGCAAAAAATCAAGCCGTGATGGCCCCGGCCCAGGGTCAGGCGCCCTGGGCCTCTGTATACCCGATGGGTTCACACCGGTGCATCAGCGCCTGCCTGCTCGAGCAAGCCACTGGTCTGCAGGTGTCTCAGTGCTTGTCGGTGAAGTGGTGAGGGTAAAGCACCCGGTCAAGTTCCAGCTTTTCAGCATCCCCCACGCGCTTGCGTACTTCAGCGTAGAACTGCTGGCTCTGGTTCTGGAACCTGATGTAATCGCGGCTACAGGCCTTGAGCGCTGTGCTGAGCTGCTCACCGGTCAGCCCCTGTGCGTGCTTTTGCGAGGCAAGATATGCCTGCCAGCTGTTTTCCACCTGCTGCAGCCCCTGAGCGAGCGCTGTTGTCTCGATTGTCGCCATTGCTGCACCCTCTTTGAGCCGTTAACGGCCCGTCGGTGTGGATCGCCCGAGCGACGATGGACCTGCGATGCTTTGCCGGGCACTGGTGTGGCCTCGGAAACCCGAGCTTAGCCTGTTTTCACGAGGGCGCCTGCACCGTGCGCCAAACGGCGGCGGGCGCACGCGGCACGTAGGCGAGCAGCCGGCATCGTGATGATGCGTCCGGGCGCAGTGCTGTCGATGGTTGGCGCTGCACCTGAAAAAGCCGCGCAAAGGCCCAACGTCTGTGGCAGTGTTAGGCATCTGGCCAGCCCCACAGTGGTTCCACATGCAAACTCGCAAAACCGGTGTTCGCGCCCAGCAGGCGGACCGCACCAGGCACAACATTCTTCAGGCGGCGGTGAAGGTCTTCAGCAAGGAAGGCTTCACTGGCGGGCGCATCGAGCAGATATCCTCGCTGGCAAACTCCAATGACCGGATGATCTACTACTACTTCGGCAACAAGGAAAAGCTGTTCATCAGCGTGCTGGAGCACATCTACGCAAGCTTCAACCAAGCTGAAGCCAAGCTGCGACTGGACCTTTCCGACCCCGAGGCGGCACTGCGCGAGCTGGTGGCGTTCATCTGGGACTACTACGTGCGCCATCCCGAATTCGTCACCCTCCTGGCCACAGAGAACCTCCATCAGGGCAAGCACGTCAGGCAGTCGCAAAACCTGAAGGGGCTGTCCGGCGAGGCGGTCGGCGTACTGCGGCCGATCGTCGAGGCGGGCCAGGCCAAGGGCGTGTTCCGCACGGATATCGACATCAGGCACACCTACCTGATGATTGCCTCGCTCTGCTATTTCTATAACTCCAACCGCTACACGCTCAGTTCGTTTCTTGCCGTGGACCTGGCCGATAAACAGGCCAAGTCCGACTGGCTGGCGTTCATCAGCGACCTGGCCTTGCGCGGGCTGCGCTGCTGACGGGCAAGCGCACGGGTCAATGGCTGCCGGGGTTGGCGCGCACCTGAGCGCTCTTGGCCACCAGCCCCTCCCAGGCCGGCTTTTGGGCCGCAAAGCGCTGGCGCAGGTAAGCGGCAAGGTCCGCCACCTGGCGGTTCGACAAACTGTCCTTGAACCCTGGCATGTAGCCCAGCTCACGTGTCGCCGGCGCCGGTATGCCGTGCAGTATCACGCGCAGCAGGTTGTCCGGCAGGTCGCTGTGAACATTGCTGTTCACAGCCATGGACGGGCTGACCCCGAACAGCTTCGGCCCCAGCCCGTCGCTGTGGCAGGCCATGCACGCGCCCTTGAACACCCGCTCGCCATTGCTCAGGGACACCTGGGTGTCGACTTGCGCTGGCGCCTTGGCTGCGACCGCCTGCGGCGTGCCGTCCAGTGAGGCCAGGTAATGGGCAATGGCGCGTACATCGCTTTGCGGCAAAGTTGCCAGTTCGCTGACCACCGGCCCCATGGGGCCGGCAGCCACGCCATGCTTGTCGGAAAAACCGGTGCTCAGGTAGGTGAACAGCTCATTCTCGCTCCAGGGGGTCGATGACTTGCCCAGGGCATTGAGTGCAGGCGCTTCCCAGCCATCGACCATGCCGCCGGCTAGGTAGCTGTTGCCGCTTTTCTCCGCGCCCATCAGGTTGCGTGGCGAGTGGCACGCCGCGCAGTGGCCGAGCCCGTCGACCAGGTAGGCGCCACGGTTCCATTGCTCGCTGCGCTGCGGGTCGGGCTGGTATTCGCCGCGCTTGAGAAACAGCGCGTTCCAGCCGGCCATCAGTGGGCGCTGGTTGAACGGGAAGCGCATCTGATTGGCCGAGGGCGCCTGGTACACAGGCGTTTGCGACATCAGGTAGGCGTACAGGGCCTGCATGTCGGCGTCAGTGATGTTGCGAAATGACGTGTAGGGAAAGGCCGGGTACAGGTGCCGGCCGTCGCGGCTGATGCCTTCGCGCATGGCCCGTTCGAAGGCGGCGAACGACCACCGGCCGATACCGGTATCCGGATCGGGAGTGATATTGGTGCTGTAGAGCGTACCGAACGGAGTCTCCATCGCCAGGCCACCGACATTGA
Organism: Pseudomonas sp. M2; assembly: GCF_015751845.1. Taxonomy (NCBI): domain Bacteria; kingdom Pseudomonadati; phylum Pseudomonadota; class Gammaproteobacteria; order Pseudomonadales; family Pseudomonadaceae; genus Pseudomonas; species Pseudomonas sp. M2. The sequence continues at coordinate 179,804 of NZ_JADOUD010000001.1, read as the reverse complement.
CCTTGCCGCCTTGTACCGTATGGCAGACAGCACAGTCGCCGGCAGCAGCCACTTGGCGCCCGCGCTCGAGCATCGAGGCCGACCAGCTGCCAGCAGCAGGTGGTGTCACCGGGGCGATTTCAGCGCGCCAGGGCAGGGCGGTAGCGGCCATGCCCAACGCGGCGCCGAACACTCCGGCGATCGAGCCGAACCACCATTTCGAGCGCTTCGGCGCGGGCTGTGCCGGCGCCGGCCCGTCGGAGCCCTGGCCATCGCCACTCAGTGCCTCGCGCACCCGCTCAGCCGTGATCGGCAGCTCGCGGAAACGAATGCCGGTGGCATCGAACACGGCGTTGGCGATGGCTGCTGCACTGGGTACCGAGGCTGATTCACCGCTGCCCATCGGCGGCTCGTGTTGGCGCGGCAGCATCATTACATCGATGGCCGGCACCTCGGGGAATGTCAGGATCGGGTATCCGCCCCATTCCTTGCTCGCCACCGTCGATTCTTCGAAGCTCACCTGCTCCTTGAGCACGCGGCTGGTGGACTGAATTACATTGCCGTGTATCTGGTGCCGCACCCCGTCGGGGTTGACCATCATGCCGGCGTCATGGCCGATGACCACACGCGTCACGGCGACCTCGCCGGTGCGCCGGTCCACTGCAACATCGGCGACCCAGGCCGCCCACGCAGCCCCGAAGCCCGGGAACTTGCTGTGGATGTAGCGTGCATAGGCGAAACCGCGTCCGCGCAACACATCACCTTCGGCGGGTGTCTGCATGGGCTCGGTGCGCGGCTGCCAGCCGGCGCGCTCGGCCGTGGCTTTGACCAGGTCGATGGCGCGCGGATCGCTGAGGTGCTTGAGGCGGTACTCGACCGGGTCGACGCCTGCTGCAAAGGCCAGTTCGTCGATGTAGGACTCATGGGCGAAGCTGTTGGGCATGGCCGACACACCACGCATCCACGAGGCGCGTACCAGGGGCGTCATGTCATTGATGGTGACGCGCATGTGCTCGTAGTCGTAGGGGGGAATGGAGGTGCGGTCGCCCATTTCGAACAGTGCCGGTACCGGCTCCACCGCGCCTGTGAGCAGCAGGGCGAGCGTAGGTGCACCGTTGGAGGGGTAGCTGGTCTGGAAATCGTAGGCGGCGACCGTGCCGTCGGCATTCAGGCCGCCATCGATTTCCATCAGTTGCGCGGTACCCTTGGGTTCCCAGGCATGTTCCTGCTCGCGGGTCAGCTGCACCCGCACCGGGCGGCCGACTGCACGCGACAGCAGCACTGCATCGGCGCAGACATCGTCGGCGCAGTTTCGGCCATAGCAGCCGGCCGCTTCCATGCGGATGATCTCGATGCGTTGTTCGGCACAGTCCAGCAGCCAGGCCAGGTCTGCACGCAGCAGGTGCGGGTTCTGGGTGCCCGACCAGACGCGGATCTGCCCGTCGGTGTAGTCGGCGAGCGCGCAGGAGGGGCCAATCGAGCCATGCAACTGGTAGGGCCAGAGATAGCTGCGGCTCAGGCGCTGGCTGGCGTTGGCGATGCCGGCGTCGACATCGCCCTGGTCCAGCACAGTGCGTTGCACACGGGGGTTGTCGCGGATTGCTTGAGCGACATCGCTGAGGTCAGGCAATTTGCCGGTGAGCGGCTTCCAGCTGAGCTTCAAATCATGGGCGGCGCGGATCGCCTGCTCCTCACGCTCGGCAACCACACCGACGAAGTCACGGATGACCACCACCGCGACCACCCCCGGCACATGGGCAATAGACGATTCGTCCACTGCCAGCAGGCTGTTGCCGACGAACTCGCCACTGTCGTGGCCTGCATAGGGCGGGCGGATCACCCGGCCATGCAGCATGTCGGGCAGGCGCATGTCGTGGACGTAGGTCAGTTCGCCGGTCGCCTTGCCAGGGATGTCCACCCGTGCCGCGCTGCGACCGACCAGGCGGTAATCCTCGACGGCCTTGAGCGGCGCATCGTCGGCAATGTGCAGTTGATGGCGCTGCCCGCCGACCAGGTCGGCAAAGCTCAGGGTGCGGCCATCTTCGGTAATCAGCGTGCCGGCATCCATGCGCAACGCCTGCACCGGGCAGCCCAGGCGCAGGCTGGCCTGTTCCAGCAGGAAGCGCCGCGCCGTTGCTGCGGCCTTGCGCAGCGGCACGGCGGAAATCTGCAGGGTCGCGCTGGCGATGGTAGCGCCCTGGTTCGGCGCCCGCTCGGTGTCACCCAGCACCATGTGCACCTGGTCCATGCGCAGGTCGAGTTCTTCGGCAACGATCTGAGCCAGCGAAGTGCGGATGCCGGTGCCCAGGTCAACGTGGCCATTGAAGGCGTAGACCATGCCGTCATCGCTTACGGCAAGAAACAGCGCCAGCTCACGCGCCTTGACCGTGGGTGTCACACCCTTGGCCACAGGGCCCGAGGGCGGCGTGATCTGGTCGACGATCAACAGTACGCCGGTTTTGCCCAGCAACTGGTCGCGGGTGGGAACGTGTTGGGAGTGGTTCATGTTCTGCTCCGGGTCTCAGGCCTGGCGGCCGGCAGCGCGGCGCACTGCGCGCAGGATTTCGACATGGGTGCCACAACGGCACAGGTTGCCTGACAGTTCGTTGCGGATCTGTTCGTCACTGGCGTCGGGGATGCGGTCGAGCAGGGCCTTGGCGGTCATGATCATGCCGTTCATGCAGTAGCCGCACTGGGCGGCCTGCTCATCGATGAACGCCTGTTGCACCGGGTGTGGCGCGGCCTTGCTGCCCAGGCCTTCGAGGGTGGTGATGTCGCGGTTGGCGGCGCCGGACAGCGGGATCACGCAGGCGCGTGCGGCCACGCCGTCGATGATCACCGTGCACGCCCCGCACTCGCCCAGGCCGCAGCCGTACTTGGGGCCGTTCAGGCGCAGGTCGTTGCGCAGGACCAGGAGCAAGGGCGTGTCGGCCATGGCGCTGACTTCGACATCCTGGCCGTTGACCCGCAGGGGGAGGGTGATTTGCATGGTTGGCTCATCTCTGGAAGTTTGCATGCCGTTCAAAAGCGAGTACCTGCGCTACCAAACCACTCAAGTGGTGCGCTTGTTTAGGTAAGTACTCACTACATGAAATGTTCAGGCAAGAAGCAGGCCAGGGACGATTCCGTAGGGGTTGCTCGGGGTATTGGGCGCGCTCAGCCCGCCTGATCGTCCCCGTCGATCATCTTGCGCAGCAGAAACAGGATCGCCACCCGCTCTGCGGCGTTCAGGCAGCCCATGCTCAGTTCACTGATTTGCCGGGCGCAGGGGATCATCGCATCGAGCAAGGCTGCGCCACTGTCGGTGAGCCCGACAATGACCTTGCGCCGGTCATCCGGGTCTGGTGACAGCTCGATCAGCCCGCGTGCCTTGAGGCGTTCGACAATGCCGCGGATGGTCGCCTGATCGACGGCGGTGGCCTTGATCAGTTCGGCTTGGGAGCTGGGGCCGTGGTCGCGCAGGGCGCACAGGGTGACGAACTGGATCGAGGTCAACTGCGGGTCGCACGCCTGTTGCTGGAAAATCGCGGTGTGCCGTTGGTAGGCCTTGCGTAAAAGGTGGCCGACCTGTTCGGTCACGTCGTAGGGGGTAGTGTCGGGTGCAGCGGGAGCGGGGGTGTTTTTATTCGACATGGGTTGGCTTGGGCTGTGTGGGTTGGCTGGCCGGCCCCCCGGAACGGGGCGCCGGGCCAGTATAACCACTATCGCGCCTTGGACTCCTCAGGCGCGACCACATCACCGGCCAGCACCACGGCCTGGTCATCCAGGTAGATATCGCAGTTGCGCAGCGGAATATCCAGATGGCAGGGGGTCTTGCGCTTGCCCCCGACTTCGGTGTTGGGGCCGGTGGAGAACAGGAAGTTGCCATAGAACGCGCGGGCATCCATGCACATGCCGTCGTTGCGGTCGTGCAGCCCCATGGCGGTCCACTGGGCACGCGGCTGCAGGCCCCAGCCGATATGGGAGATGCCGTAGACCTCGGGGTCGTTGAAGTACTTCATGTAGTCGCGCAGGTACTCGGCCTCGAAGCCGCCATGGATGCCGGTAATGAAGCCTTTCTCGATCTCCAGGGTGATGCGCTCGCGGCAGTAGTTCTTGAACGGCAGGATGATGTCGCCCACATCCAGTACCAGCGTGCCTTCGGCGCTGTCCTCGTTCGGCCAGGTGAACAAAAAGCCGCTTGGCCAGTGGTCCCAGCGGCCGGGCTCGTCGGCATAGCCGTATTCGGTAACGGCCGGGTATTGGCCCAGTGGGGCGTGGAAATCACTGCCGGCCCTGGAACGCACCTGCATCGTGCGGGCTTGCTTGAGCTGGGTTTCGGCGGCCAGCACGCGGCGCTTGTCGTCTTCGCTGGGCAGCATGCGCGCCAGGACTTCCGGGGGTTCGACCGCCAGCAGTATGCGCGTTCCGGTCTTCAGGATCTGCTCCTGCTCGGGTGAGTGCAGCAGCATCATGGTGTCGACGACCAGGTCGGCGGCTTCCAGCGCCCGCTGGGCTGCCAGGTTGCCGGTCAGGGCGGTGTCGCCGCAGTAGGCGGTCATGTCGTTGCCCATGGCCGTGGGGTGGTTGAACGCGGGCAATTCCACGGCGTAGACCTTCGCCTTGAGCCGCTGCGCCGCTTCCATCGCGGCACTGACCGTACGCGGGTCGGAGTAGTGGCTCTTGAGCACGGCGACGCTCTGAGTTTCGTCCACCCGGGACAGTTTGAGTACGTGTTCGAACATCTGGGTCAGTTCTGCGTTGCTAACCGGCATCAGCTTTCTCCTGGCAGGCCTCGATGAAACCGAAATGCCGCACCGCAGTGGTGCGGGGCGCTTTATCTCGGTGCAAATTAATAGTGTGTACGCCCTATATGCGTTGATGAAAGCGTATCCGGCCTGCAAGCGCAAGTGGTGCGTTGAAACGTTACGAATCCACACATAGCCTAGATAATACGGTTACATCTAGCCGGCTCGCCGATTTCGATCACCCGTTTGAATTTTTTTGAATATTCCCCTTCCCAATAAAAAAATACAGCGTATACACTCTAATTCGTCAGGCGGTTCGGCTGACTACATCACAGAACAAGAGGGGACATACCTATGCGGGGCAGGCAGAAAATCGCAATCGTCGGTGCAGGATTGGGCGGGGCAGCCGCCGCCACTTTGTTGCAGCAGGCCGGCTTTGAGGTCGACGTGTACGAGCAGGCACCGGAGTTCACCCGCCTTGGCGCGGGTATTCACATCGGCCCTAACGTGATGAAGATATTCCGCCGCATGGGGTTGGAGCAGAAGCTGGAGCTGATGGGGTCGCACCCGGATTTCTGGTTCAGCCGCGACGGCAACACGGGTGACTACCTGGCGCGCATCCCGCTGGGTGATTACGCCCGCCGTGAATACGGTGCCTCGTACATCACCATTCACCGTGGCGACCTGCACGCCCTGCAGATCGATGCGATCAAGCCGGGCACCGTGCACTTCGGCAAGCGCCTGGAGAAGATCCTGGACGACGGCGATCAGGTACGCCTGGACTTCGCCGACGGCACCCACACCGTGGCCGACATCGTCATCGGTGCCGACGGCATCCATTCGCGCATCCGTGAAGCGCTGCTGGGTGTCGAAGCGCCGATCTACAGCGGCTGGGTGGCTCACCGCGCACTGATCCGCGGCGAGCATCTGGCGCAACATGCCGACGTGTTCGAGGACTGCGTGAAATGGTGGACCGAAGACCGCCACATGATGGTCTATTACACCACCGGCAAGCGCGACGAGTACTACTTCGTCACCGGCGTCCCGCACGAGGCGTGGGACTTCCAGGGCCCGTTCGTGGACAGCAGCCAGGAAGAAATGCGTGCTGCGTTCCAGGGCTACCACCCCACTGTGCAAAAGCTGATCGACGCCACCGAATCGATCACCAAGTGGCCGTTGCGCAACCGCAACCCGCTGCCGCTGTGGAGCCGTGGCCGCCTGGTGCTGCTGGGGGATGCCTGCCACCCGATGAAGCCGCACATGGCGCAAGGCGCGTGCATGGCCATCGAGGACGCGGCGATGCTCACCCGTTGCCTGGAAGAGACCGGGCTGTCCGACCACCGCACCGCCTTCGCTCTGTACGAGGCTAACCGCAAGGAACGCGCTTCGCGGGTGCAGGCGGTCTCCAACGCCAACACCTTCCTCTACACCCAGGAAGACCCGGCATGGGTCTATGGCTACGACCTCTACGGCCAGGCGCTCAAGAGCGGGGAGGCAGCATGAGCACCTTCGTCGCCGGCGGCAACGTCAACGCCAACGGTATCCGTCAGCATTACCTGCGTTACGGCGGCAAGGGCCCTGCGCTGATCCTGGTGCCGGGTATCACCAGCCCGGCGATCACCTGGGGCTTCGTCGCCGAGCGCCTTGGGCAGCAGTTCGACACCTATGTGCTGGATGTACGCGGCCGCGGCCTGTCCGCGAGCGAGCCTGCACTGGACTATGGCACCGATGCCTGCGCTGCGGACATTCCGGCGTTCGCAGCGGCGCTGGGCCTGGCCAGCTACCACCTGGTCGGCCATTCGATGGGCGCGCGTTTCGCCATCCGCGCCGCCGCGCAAGGGGCGCCCGGGCTGCAGCGCCTGGTGCTGGTCGACCCGCCGGTATCCGGGCCGGGTCGGCGCGAATACCCGAGCAAGCTGCCGTGGTACGTCGACTCTATCCGGCAGGCCTGCAGTGGCATGAGCGGTGACGACATGCGCGCCTTCTGTGCAACCTGGACCGACGAGCAGCTGGCGCTGCGCGCCGAGTGGCTGCACACCTGCCACGAGCCTGCGATCGTGCGTGCCTTCAACGATTTCCACCAGGTGGACATCCACCAGGACTTGCCCCGCGTGCGCCAACCGGCATTGCTGATGGTGGCGGGGCGAGGCGGGGTGATCCAGCCCCAGGACATCGCCGAGATCCGTGAGCTCAAGCCGGACATCCAGGTCGCTCACGTCGACAACGCCGGCCACATGATTCCCTGGGATGACCTCGAAGGCTTCTTTGCCGCCTTCGGTGATTTCCTGGGCCACCCCCTTGTCTGAAGGAGCACGCGACATGACCAAGCCCTACCGTATCGGCCAGATCGTGCCGAGTTCGAACACCACCATGGAAACCGAGATCCCGGCGATGCTCCTGGCCCGCCAGGCGATCCGCCCGGAGCGCTTCACCTTCCACTCCAGCCGCATGCGCATGAAGCAGGTGAAGAAGGAAGAACTGGCGGCGATGGACGGCGAGTCCGACCGCTGCGCAGTGGAACTGTCAGACGCCAAGGTGGACGTGCTCGGCTATGCCTGCCTGGTGGCGATCATGGCCATGGGGCTGGGGTATCACCGCCAGTCAGAGAAGCGGTTGCAAAAAGCCACTGCCGACAACGACGCACTGGCGCCGGTCATCACCAGTGCCGGTGCGCTGGTGGAAGCCCTGCACGTGATGAAGGCCAAGCGCATCGCCATCGTCGCGCCCTACATGAAGCCGTTGACCGAACTGGTGGTCAACTACATCCGTGAGGAAGGCTTCGAGGTGCAGGACTGGCGCGCGCTGGAAATCCCCGACAACCTCGCCGTGGCCCGTCACGACCCGGCCAACCTGCCGGGCATCGTCGCCGGCATGAACCTTGAGGGCGTCGATGTGGTGGTGCTTTCGGCCTGCGTGCAGATGCAGTCGCTGCCGGCAGTCGCCAAGGTCGAGGCGCAAACCGGCAAACCGGTGGTCACCGCTGCCATCGCCACCACCTACGCCATGCTCAAGGCGCTGGACCTGGAACCGGTGGTTCCGGGCGCTGGCGCCTTGCTGTCGGGCGCCTACTGAATCGGGAGACGAACATGAGCGACGCACAAAGCGCCAGCGACAACTACCAGGGCGTATGGGGTCAGCGTATCGGCTTCGGGCGCAAGGCAGCCCTGCTGATGATCGACTTCATGCAGGGCTACACCACCCCCGGTGCGCCGCTCTACGCCCCCGGCGTGGTGACGGCGGTCGAGCAGGCTGCCGTGCTGCTGGCATTGGCCCGGGACTGCGGTACGCTGGTGGTCCATACCAATATCCGCTACCAGGCCCCGCATTTTGCCGATGGCGGCGTGTGGGTACGCAAGGCGCCGGTAATGAAGGACATGGTCGAAGGCAACCCGCTGGCGGCGTTCTGCGAGGCCGTCGTGCCACGGGCTGATGAGCCGGTGCTCACCAAGCAGTACGCCAGCGCGTTCTTCGGCACCAGCCTGGCACCGCTGCTGCATGCACAAGGGATCGACACCGTGGTGCTGGCCGGCTGCTCCACCAGTGGCTGCATCCGCGCCAGTGCGGTGGATGCGCTGCAGCACGGCTTGCGAACCATCGTGGTGCGTGAGTGCGTCGGTGATCGCCACCCCGCGCCGCACGAAGCAAACCTGTTCGACATCGACAGCAAGTACGGCGATGTCGTCAGCCTGCAGGAAGCCATGGCGCAACTCCAGCGCCTGGCCAGCTGAAACCGCACACCTTGCACCCATAACAATCAAGTAACGGCGCGGGAAGCCCGTTGCATGACCGTCCGCTGTGCGGGCGGCCACCCCGCAGGAGCACCCGGGGTCTTGTGACGCCATCCTCAAACGCCGCGTATAGTGCGCGGCGCGCCCGGAGCGTCGAAAACTGCTGGCCTGAAAACAAAACCACAAAGTCACCCGCCAGGAGACAGGAAATGCCAATTGCGAATGCAACAGCGGTCCACAGCGACATCGACCAATCGACTCAAGCGCTTTACCGCAGGATCACCTGGAGGCTCATACCGTTCCTGTGCTTCTGCTACCTTGCGGCCTACCTGGACCGCATCAACGTCGGCTTCGCCAAGCTGCAGATGCTCGAAGACCTGCAGTTCAGCACCGCAGCCTATGGCTTGGGGGCGGGCCTGTTCTTCGTCGGCTACATCATCTTCGAGGTGCCAAGCAACCTGGTCCTGCAGCGCGTCGGCGCCAAGCTGTGGATCGCCCGCATCATGATCACCTGGGGCCTGCTCTCGGCCTGCACCATGTTCGTCACCACCACCACGCAGTTCTATGTCCTGCGCTTTCTGCTCGGGGCGGCCGAAGCGGGCTTCCTGCCGGGGGTGCTGTTCTACCTGACCATGTGGTACCCGACCTATCGGCGCGGGCGCATCATCGCGCTGTTCATGATCGGGCTGCCGCTGTCGAGTGTGATCGGCGGGCCGATCTCGGGCTGGATCATGGGCCACTTCGACCAGGTGCATGGCCTGCAGGGCTGGCAATGGCTGTTCCTGCTGGAGGCGATCCCCAGTGTGCTGCTCGGTATCCTGACGTTCTGGGCATTGCCGAATAACTTCCAGCAGGCCAAGTGGCTGTCCGCAGACGACAAGGCACAACTGGCCGCCGACCTTGCCGCCGACGATGCCGAAGGCAAGGGCAGCAAGCACAGCTTCCGCGACGGTTTCTTCAACCTGAAAGTGTGGATGCTCGGTGGCATCGATTTCTCGATCCTGCTGAGCGCCTACGCCATGGGCTTCTGGATGCCCACCTTCATCCGCGACGCCGGTGTCAGCGATACCTTCCATATCGGCCTGCTCACGGCGATCCCGAGCCTGGCGGCATTGCTTGGCATGTTGATGATCGGGGCCAGTTCCGACCGTCATCGCGAACGCCGCTGGCACATCATCGTGCCCTTCATCATCGGTGCAATTGCCATGGCCAGCAGCACCCTGTTCAGCCAGAACCTGGTGATGACCGTGCTGCTGTTCGCCATCGCCTCGGCAGCCATCATCGGCGCAGTGCCGGTGTTCTTCAGCCTGCCGGCGACCTTCCTCAAAGGCACCGCTGCGGCGACCGGTTTCGCCCTGGCGTGTTCGCTGGCCAACATCGCGGGGCTGGTGAGCAACTCGCTGATGGGGATGGTCACCGACCTGACCGGCACCTCCCATGCGGCGCTGTGGGTGTTCGCCCTCTGCTTGCTGCTCAGCTGCTTCCTGGTCATCGCCTTGCCGGCCAAGCTGGTCAACCGATAACGGCCTGACCCTTCGCGTCACGGCAGTGCAAGCGGGCCAGCCAGCCCGCTTGAAGACCCTTCCAAAAACACTCCGCGCGGGTGGCCTCAAGGCCACTGCGGCGGGGAGCTGTTGCCCGAATCCAGGAGTCGTTTTCAAATGCCCGTTAACATGCCACAGCGTCATTCCCCGACCGCGCGCCTGGCTGGCGGCTGTATCGCCGCAGCCCTCTGTGCTGAAGCGACGGCCGAAGAGGCCGGTTTCATCGAGGGCGCCAGTGCTACGCTGCAAGCGCGCAATTATTTCTTCAGCCGCGATTATGCCGATATCAAAGGCGCGAGCACCCAGTCGCGCACCCAGGAGTGGGCCCAGGGCTTCATCCTCAATGCCGCCTCTGGCTACACCCAAGGCCCCATCGGCGTTGGCATGGACGTCACCGGGCTACTGGGCTTCAAGCTCGACAGCAGCCCCGCGCATGCCAGGTCAGGGCTGTTGCCCAGCCTTGACAGCGGCCAGTCGGCAGACGATTACAGCCGCCTTGGCGCGGCGGTGAAATTCAAGGTGTCGCGCACCGAACTGAAGGTGGGCGAATTGATGCCCAACCTGCCGGTGTTGCTGTTCAGCGACCTGCGCCTGCTGCCGCCGACCTACCAGGGCGCCATGCTCGAGTCCCGCGAGTTTGCCGGGTTGACCTTGAGCGCCGGGCAGTTTCGCTCCACCAGCCTGCGCGACTCCTCCAACAGCCAGAAGATGTATGCCCTGGTCAATGACCCGATCAACCCTTCACGGTTGGCGCGATTCACCAGTGATCGTTTCAATTATGTCGGCGCGGACTATGCGTTCAACGACAACCGTACCCAGGTCGGCGTATGGCAAGCGCAACTGGAAGACATCTACCAGCAGCGGTTCTACAGCCTCAAGCACGCCGAACCTTTGGGTGACTGGACCCTGGGGGTGAATGCCGGCTACTTCGATGCCCAGGAGGATGGCCGGCAGATCGCAGGCCGTTACGACAACCATGCACTGTTCAGCCTGTTCTCGGCCAAAACGGGTGGGCATACCTTCTATGTGGGGTACCAGCAGATCGGCGGGGACGACGGGTTCATCCAGGTTGGCGCCAACACCAACCCGATGGGCAATACCCTGCCCACCTATGAGTTCGCAGCGCCCGGTGAGCGTTCGTGGCAGGTTCGTCACGATTACAACTTCGTTGCGCTGGGGATACCCGGGCTGACCTCGACGCTGCGCTATGTAAAGGGGCGTGACGTGGAGACCGGCCTGGGCTTCGAGGGGCGTGACCGGGAGCGCGATCTGGACCTTGCCTATGTGGTGCAGAGCGGCCCCCTGGCCGGGCTGGGGGTGCGGGTTCGCAACGTGATGGCCCGCTCGAACTACCGCACGGACATTGACGAGAACCGGTTGATCCTCAGTTATACGGTAAAGCTGTTCTGACCCCGGGCTGGCTTACTCCTGCGCCTGGGCCCCGGCGACATGCCGACCGGCCACATAACCGAACGTCAGCGCCGGGCCCAGGTTGATGCCCCCGGACGGGTACCAGCCGCCGAACACGCTGGCCATGTCGGTGCCCGCTGCATACAGGCCGCCGATGGGCTGGCCGTGTTCATCCAGCACACGTGCGTGGCCGTCGGTGCGCAGGCCGGCGAAGGTGCCGAAGCAGCCGGGCTGCACCTTGACCGCGTAGAACGGGCCTTGCTCGATCGGCGCGACGCAGGGGTTGGGCCCCTTGTGTTGGGGGTCGCCCTGTTTGCGGTTGAACGGGGTGCTGCCGCGCCCGAACTCAGGGTCCTGGCCTTGGCGCGCGTGGCGGTTGTACTCGGCCACCGTGGCACTCAGCCCCGCAGGGTCGATGCCGCAGGCGCGGGCCAGCAGTTCCAGGCTGGCACCGCGCTTGAGGTAGCCGCTGCGCAGGTGTGGCCACACCGGCAGCGGGGCGGGGCGGGCGTGGCCAAGGCCATACCGGCGCAGGAAGCGGTGGTCACAGATCAGCCAGGAGCAAGCTTGCTCGTCTTGCGGTACGGCGTCGAGCATGGCGGCGACATAGTCGTAGTAGCCGTGCGCCTCGTTGACGAAGCGCTTGCCGTTGGCCAGCACACCGATGATGCCCGGCTTGCCGCGTTCGATGATGTGCGGGAAGTGGCCGACGCTGCCATCACGGTGCGCTACCTTGGACACCGGGGCCCAGGCGACCGCCGACTTCAGGTCGGTGGCTACCACGCCGCCGGCTGATTCGCCCAGGCGCAGGCCGTCGCCGGAGCACGACGGCGGCGGCAGTGCGAGGTTGTCGTGGCCACTGGCATCGCGCGGGAACAATTGCCGGCGCCGCACGGGGTCGTGAGCAAAGCCACCAGCGGCCAGCACCACGGCTTTGGCGCGAAGCGTAATGTCGCCCTGCGCTGTACCGATCACCGCGCCACGCACCTGGCCGTCCTCCATCAGCAGGCGTTTGGCTGGCGCAGACTCAAGCAGGCGCACGCCCAGGTCTTCGGCCGACTTGGCCAGGCGCGCCACCAGTGCCACACCGTTGACCAGGTGCATGGCCCGGCCATGGCGGGCAAGGTGGTACAGGTGGCGACTGAAGCGCTTGCACACATGCCAGAAGGCGCGGGGCGAGCGGGTCATGTTGAGAAAGGCCGCAAGGTCGGCGCCAGCCATGATCGGCATGCCCATGAACGAGGTTTCGCGCAGTGTCCTGCGCAAGCGTGGCAACAGCGCACCGAGTTCGCGGGCGTCATAAGGGGCGGCGATGACCTGGTGCCCACCGGTGGCGGCGCCAGGAGTGTCGCCGTGCATGTCGGGGATGGCGTTGCCCTCAGCGAACTGCAGGGCCGTGTGTTTCTCGAAAAAGGCGACCATGTGCGGGCAGGCTTCGAGAAAGGCGTCGATGCGCTGCGCATCGTAATGCGCGCCCAGTTCGTTGCGCAGGTAAGTGCGTGGCTGCTCGATGTCTTCTTCGATACCGGCGCGGCGCGCCAGCGGGTTGCGCGGCACCCAGGCCCAGCCGCCGGACCAGGCCGTGGCGCCGCCGAACACCGGGTCTTTTTCCACAAGGGTAACCCGCTGCCCATGCCAGGCAGCCGTGACCGCAGCAGCCAGCCCGGCGGCGCCGGAGCCAATGACCAGTACATCGCATTCGGCTTGCAAGGTGTCGGTGGGCATTGCGGGTCTCCGGTATTATTATTGGAACAAGGTTCCATATTCTTCTTGGTTGACCCGCCGGGATGCAAGTGACGCCAGCAAGTAGTGGTCGATAAACGGACACTTCAGCGCTGGTCAGCTGCGGTGGCCAACGAGATATGGAATCATCTTCCAGAATTTGCCTTCTTTATCAGGAAACCCTGTCATGGCCGGTAGTCAGATCGAACGCGCCTTCAGTCTTGTAGAAAGCCTTGCCGCCGAGCCCCAGGGCCTGGGCCTGCAAACCCTGGCTGACCAGCTTCAGATCCCCAAGAGCGCAGCCCATCGCATGCTCGCTGAACTCGCGCGCCTGGGCTACGTACGCCAGAACCGTGACAACAGCCGCTACCAGTTGTCCGCCAAGCTGGTGGCGCTGGGCTTTCGCTATCTGTCCAGCAGCGGCGCCGACATCATCCAGCCGATACTCGACCGCCTGGCCCAGGAAAGCGGCGAGCTGGTACGCCTGGGCGTGATCGACGGTGCCCGCCAGACCTGGATCGCCAAATCCCAGGGCGCGCGGTCCGGTTTGCGTTACGACCCGGACATGGGCCGCGATGCGCCCCTGTTCTATACCGCCTCCGGGCATGCCTGGCTGGCCAGCCTGAGCGATGACGAGGCGCTGCAGATGGTCCTGCGCCAGGGCATTGCCGACCCCGAGCAATTCGGCCCCAACGCGCCGCGCTCCACTGAACAGTTGCTGAGCTACCTGGCGGGCGCCCGTGAGCGGGGTTATGCCTGGGTCGAGCAAACTTCGGCAGTCGGTACCTCGGCCCTGGCTGCGGTGGTGCGTCGGCCGCAGGGTAACGAGGTCATTGGCGTGCTGAGCATTGCCGGGCCCAGTGCGCGCCTTTCGCAAGCACGCCTGCCGGAGCTGGCGCCGTTGTTGTTGGCGGCGGTGGAGGAGTTGTCGGCAGCCAGTCAGGCGAGTGAGTTGTTTGCCTGACATGCACGGCAGCACGGGCCTGCCTCTGAACTTTCCGGTCGATTACCGCCCACTCTATGCCCAGCGTCCTTTTGCAAAGCGGACCGCAGTTCTAAATTAGCGATAGCTGATTTTGGAACTGGGTTCCGAAGTTGCCAGAACAACAATGAAAAGAGGACCGCCCGTTGAACGCACCCCTTCGCATCGCCCTTATTGGCGCCGGCATCATGGGCCGCCAGCATTACCAGCATCTGAGCCAGGTGCCGCAAGCGCAGTTGTGCGCGGTGGCCGACCCCGGCCCCCAGGCTGAAGCCTTCGCCGCCGAGTGCGGGGTGGCGTATTTCGCCGATCACCGGCAGATGCTGGAGGTTGTGCGCCCCGAGGCCGTGATCGTGGCCAATCCGAACAACCTGCACGTGGCCACCGCCCTCGATTGTGTCGAAGCCGGCGTGCCGGTATTGGTAGAAAAACCGGTGGGAGTGCACCTGGATGAAGTGCGGGCGCTGGTGGAGGCGTCGCGCCGCTGCGGCGTGCCGGTGCTGGTCGGCCACCACCGGCGGCACAACCCGCTGATCGCCAGCGCGCGCGGCGTGATCGCCGAAGGGGCCTTGGGCCGGTTGGTCAACGTCACCGCGCTGTGGCAGTTGCAAAAGCCCGACAGCTATTTCGACACACCGTGGCGCCGCGAGCCCGGCGCCGGTTTCCTGCTGACCAACCTGATCCACGACCTCGACCTGCTGCGTTACCTGTGCGGTGAGGTGGTACAGGTGCAGGCGTTCACCCGTAACCAGGTGCGCGGCTTTGCCAACGAGGACAGCGCGGCAGTGTTGCTGGAGTTCGCCAACGGCGCGCTGGGCAGCCTGACCGGCTCCGATGCGGTGGCAGCGCCGTGGAGCTGGGAGCTGAGCTCGGGAGAAAGCCCTGTCTATCCACGCCAGGCAGACCAACCCTGCTACCTGCTGGCCGGCACCCGGGGAGCGCTGAGCATCCCGCAGCTCAAGCACTGGCAGTACGCCGAGGCAAACTCGGGTTGGCATACACCGTTGCTGCAGAGCGAGGCGGGCATCCCGGCGGGGGCGGCATTGACCCTGCAGTTGCAGCACTTTGTCCGTGTTGCCCGTGGGCAGGAAGCGCCACTGACCGATGCCGCTGACGGTGGCCGCACCTTGGCGTTGATCGAGGCGATCCGCCAGGCGGCCGCCACCGGCCGGGCTTGCGCGCCAGAGACAATCGTGTGAGCCGCGTGAGCGTTCTTTCGCCCCGTACCCATTTGCCCGCAGGTAACCCGCATGACTGATCGAATCTTTTCCCTGGCCGCGCTCACCGTACTGGAGCTGTCACCCCCGGCAATGGTCGAAGCCGCCGCCCGTGCCGGTTACAGCCACGTTGGCCTGCGCTTGCTGCCAGCGACCAGCGAAGAGCAGCACTTCCCGCTGGTTACCGATGCCGAGCTGCGCCGCCAGACCCAGGCGCGCCTGCGCGACACTGGCATCAAAGTCCTGGACCTGGAAATCCTGCGTCTCAAACCCGACACCTGCGTGGCCGATTTCGAGCCGATGCTGGCGGTCGGTGCCGAGCTTGGCGGCAGCGAACTGCTGGTTGCCGGCAACGACCCGAGCGAGGCGCGCCTCACCGAGCGCTTCGCTCAATTGTGCGACCTGGCTGCCGGCTACGGTATTCACCCGCATCTGGAGTTCATGCCCTGGACCGACGTTCGCGACCTGCAACAGGCCATGCGCATCGTTGCCAACGCAGACCGCCCGAACGCTTGCGTACTGGTGGATGCCTTTCATTTCAACCGCTCCGGGTCGTCGCTCGACGACCTGGCGCGCCTGGCCCCGCAGCGCATGCGCTACGCCCAGTTGTGTGACGTGGCTGGGCCGGTGCCGGCAGACATGGATGAAATCTTGCGCCAGGCCCGTAACGAGCGGCGTTTTCCGGGGGAGGGTGATGCCGACCTGACGGGCCTGTTGCGCGGGTTGCCAGCGAGTGTTCCGTTAAGCCTGGAGATCCCCACGCGGCAACTGCTGGAGCAGGGCGTCAGTGGCGAACAGCGTGCGCGGATGGCGCTGGAGAAGGCCCGGGCGGTATTGGCGTTGATTTGAGCCAAGGGGCCGCTTTGCGGCCCATCGCCGGCAAGCCGGCTACCATAGGTAACGCGCAGACCTCAAGAACTGCGCGGTTCCGGCAGGAGCTGATCAGGCCTGTCCGGGCTGCGGTGATCCGCACAGCGCCAGGCCCGCGAGGTACCCAAAGGTCATCCCGGGCCCCAGTGTGATACCGCCACTGGGGTAGTGCCCGCCCATAATGCTGTGCATGTCATTGCCCACGGCAAACAGCCCCGGTATGGCTTGCCCTGCACCATCGAGCACCCTCGCCGAAGCATCGGTGCCCAGCCCGGCAAAGGTGCCGAGGCTGCCCGGCAGCAACTTCACTGCATAAAAAGGGCCGCGCAGCAGGGGCCGCAGCGAAGGGTTCGGCGCCTGTTCAGGCTCACCCTGCGCCCGGTTGTACGCCGAGGCGCCGCGGCCAAAGTCAGGGTCCACGCCCTGCGCCGCATGCTGATTGAAACGCGCCACAGTGCCCTGCAATTGCTGGCCATCTATGCCACAACGCGCGGCCAGTTGCGCCAGGTCGTTGCCGCGCAACAGGTAGCCACGCCGTTCATAGAAGCGGGCAGGGAAGGGAAACGGTTTGGCCCAGCCGATGCCATAGCGACGCTGCGCGGCGTGGTCGCAGATCAACCAGGCCTCATAAGGCTCGCCCTCTGGCGTAGCGGCGAACAGCGCATTCATGAAGTCGTGGTAGCAGTCCGCCTCGTTGACGAAGCGTCGGCCGTCACTGCGCACTGCAATGAAACCAGGCTTGGCGCGGTCGATCAGGTGCGGGAAATGCCCAGCGCGGCCATCGCCGCGCGGCACCTGCGATACCGGCGCCCAGGCACCGGCATGGGCCAAGGTGGTAGCGACCTGGGCGCCAGCCTGCTCTCCCAGGCGCAGGCCATCGCCGCTGTTTTCCGGCGGCGCGGCAGAGTAATGGCCAACCCCGTCGGGCGCGTGCGGCATCAGTTGCGCGATGCGCTGGCGGTCATGGGCAAAGCCGCCACAGGCCAGCACTACGCCACGCCGCGCCTGGATCAGCTGGCCATCGGCACACTGCGCGCCGCTGATGCGTGCCCCTCCCAGCAAGGCAATGGCCGCTTTGTCGGTCAGCAGCGTGACGCCCAGGTCCAGGGCACTGCGTAGCAGGCCGGCCACCAGCGCGTTGCCGTTGACCAGTTGCAGACCGCGCCGGTGCCGCAACAGGTCGCGCCCGTGACGCAACAGGCGTTTGGCCACATGCCAAGCCGCCCTGGGCGATTGGCGAGCATTGAAGAAAGCCGCCATGTCCGTGCCACCGGCGATGCCCATGCCGGCCAGGCTGACGATGTCCAGCGGTGGCCGCAGCCTGTGTATCCAGGGCCCGAGCAGGCGGCCGTCATAGGGCAGTGCACACAGTGCTCGCCCGCCGTGGGCGCTGCCGTCGCCTTCACGCATGTCGGGGAGCTTCGTACCGCACTGGAACTTCACGCGGGTGTGCTGCTGGAAGAACGCCACCATTGCGGGGCCATGGCGCAGGAACGCCAGTTGGCGTGCGTCCAGTTCAGCGACGCGGGTCTGGGCACGCAGGTAGCGCTCTGGTGCATCGTCGGTTTCGACCAGGCCTTCGGCCACGGCCAGCGGGTTGCGCGGTATCCATAGCCATCCGCCCGACCAGGCGCTGGTGCCGCCAAGCCGGGGGGCTTTTTCCGCCACGATCACCTTCAGGCCGTGGTGCGCGGCGGTAACCGCCGCAGCCAGGCCGCTGGCACCGGAGCCGATGACAAGTACGTCACACTCAAGGGGTTGCATGGGTGCACTCCGGTTCCGTTTTCACTGCAGCGGCGAGAAGCCTGTAGGCCGCAGCAGGCGTGATTGCAGCCGCAGTACGGCGCCCAGTTCACGGTTGCGCCGTGAAAACTCCGCCCAGCGCGGGTCTGCGGCCATCGCCGCACGGCGTTCGCTGCGTTGGTCCAGGCTGGCATAACCCCAGATGTGCACCACCTGGTTCACCTCACCGAATTCGCTGGTGAAGAAGCCGACCAGGTTGCCCAGGTGTTCGCACTGCACCGCCAGTGCGTGGCTTTGGTAGAGAGCCAGCCAGTCAGCCATTTTCAGTGGGTCGAGGGTGTAGGTTCTCATTTCGAAGTACATGGGAGCGTCTCCATTTCAGGGCTGTGGGCTTGCAGGCGTTCAGCGATATGGCTGGCAGCGATCCAGCCGAAGGTGAGGGCAGGGCCGAGGGTGATCCCTGGGCCTGGATAGGTGCCATTCATCAACGCGTTCATGTCGTTGCCGGCGGCATACAAGCCTACGATCGGCGCACCGGCGCGGTTGAGTACATTGGCGTTGGCGTCGGTCACCAGGCCGCGCGCGGAGCCAAGGTCGCCGGTGTGAATACGGATGGCGTAGAACGGGGCCTTGGCCAGTGGCGCCAGGCACGGGTTGGGCTTGTGCTGCGGGTCGCCCATGTAGCGGTTGTAGCTGTTGCCGCCCTTGTCAAATTGCCGGTCGATGCCGCTGCGGGCGTCGGCGTTGAAGCGCTCCAGTGTTTCCTGCAGCACCTGCGTGGCCACGCCGATGGCCCGGGCCAGCTCTTGCACTGAGCCGGCGCGGTGCAGGTAGCCGGCTTCGATCAGGGCCGTGTTGTCCACCGGTTTGGGCCGTGCCAGGCCCAGGCCGTAACGGTTCATGGCCTGGGCGTCACAGACCAGCCAGCAGGTGCTGATGCCGTTGGCGAACATGGCCTGGACGAAGTGGTGATAGGAGTTGGATTCGTTGACGAAGCGCCGCCCGGCCGGGTCGAGCGCAATGACCCCTGGCTTGGCGCGGTCGGTGACCAGGTGCGGGAAGCGCTCGCGCTCACCACTGGCATGGCGCCGCTCGGAAACCGGCGCCCAGAAGAAGTTGGCGACCAGGCCCTCGCCCTGGGCTGCATCCACCGCCTGGGCAAGGCGCAGAGCAGCACCGTCGTTGCTGGGCGGGGACATGCTGAGGTGTGGCGCGTCAGGGGCCGGCCGGTAGGCCGCAGCCAGCGCACCCGCAGCAAACCCGCCCATGGCGCAGACCACACCGCCGCGGGCATGGACCTGGGTGCGGCGGCCCTCATGCTGTACTTCCACGCCGGTGACCGTGCCGTGCTCGACGATCAGTGCCTGCGCTTCGCTGCGCAACCACAGGTGCGCGCCGTGGGCAAAGGCTGTGCTGGCCAGGCGGGCGACCAGCGCGTTCCCCGTGGTCAGGCGCGTGCCACGGTGGTGGCGAACACGGTCCAGTGCGTAGCGCGCCATCAGTTTCAGGCAATGCCACAGTGACCGGGGTGAGCGGCGTAGGCTCAGGAAGTGCTGAATGTCCTCGCGGTTGACCATCATTGCGCCGAACAACAGCATGCCCGGTGGTGGCATCTTCAAGTCCTTGAAGCGCGCGCCGAGGCGGCGGCCGTCATACTCGACCATTTCCAGCGCCCGGCCGAACGCCGTGGCGCCGGGTGCGTCCGGGTAATAGTCCGGGGAGTGCGGGCGCAGTGCGTAGCGCAGTTCGGTGTTGTGCTCCAGCCAGCGCAGCGCCTGGTGCCCGCGCGCGATGAAGGCGTCCACCAGTTCGGCGTTGTAGCCGGTACCGATGATGGTTTTCAGGTAGGTCCTGACGGCCTCGGGCGAATCCTGGGCACCGGCGGCGCGCGCCTGATCGGAGCCATACAACCATGCTGCTCCGCCGGAGATCGCCGAGGTACCGCCAAAGTGTTCGGCCTTTTCCACCACCAGGACCTTCAGGCCCAGGCGTGATGCCGTGGCGGCGGCAGCCAGGCCACCGGCGCCGCTGCCGAGCACGACCAGGTCGTACACCGGTTGCGCGTTTTCGATAGGGGGCATGGTCTCAGATCTCCAGTGGCGTGACGCCCATGAAGGCGCCCAGGTGGCCAAGCTGCGCAAAGGCCATTTGCGCGCCAGTCTGGACTGCGCAGCCGCGTTCGCGCGCCTGCTCCAGCAGTGGGGTGATCTCCGGTGAGGTGACAACATCGGCCACCAGCGTGGCGGCGTTGAGCGTGCCCAGCAGGGCAGCGGGCAGCGGCAGCTCGCCCGTGCCGCCCATGCCCACGGGCGAAGCGTTGACCACCAGGTCGAAGGCGTCCAGCGCGCTGTATGCAGTGGTGATGCCGACGCCAGGGAAGGCCTTGCCCAGCAGCTCGGCAAGTGCTGCAGCGCGCGACGTTTCCGGGTCGCTTAGGGTGACCTGGGCGACCCCGGCCTCACCCAGTGCGTAGGCAATGGCACTGCCGACGCCGCCGCAACCAATGACCAGCACTCGCTTGCCCGCAGGGTCGAAGCCGTGCTTGCGTGCTGCGCCCAAAAAACCTGCGCCGTCTACGTTGTCGCCATACAGGCGGCCATCGTTTTCGCGCCGTACCACGTTCACCGAGCCCAGGGCTGCTGCACGTTCGCTCAGGCCGTCCAGGCGGGTGGCAAATGCCTGCTTGTAGGGCACGGTCACCACGCAACCGCGCAGGTTGCGCCAGCCGCGCAGGGTGTCGATAAAAGCGTCCAGCGCGGCGTGCTGCAAGTCGATGGGCAGCATGGCCAGGTCAAGGCCATTGTTGCTGAACCAGGTGTTGAAGTTTTCAGGCGATTTCACCTGGGCGATGGGCGAACCGACGATGGCGACCAGCGCTGTCGAACCTTTGATCATGGTGACTTCCGTTTGGGGTGTTGTTATGGAAGTCAGGGTGATGCGGCAGCGGCGTTGTCACAATGCGCTTGCCAACGGTTTGATGCGATAATCGCATTGATAAAGCGATATTCGCAGCATAGGCGCTGTTTAGCACTGCTCAGCGGCACGATTCTCCCCACTCACGAGTGCAGCCAATGGACAAACCCCAGACTCACCCCCGCGACCTGATTGCCGGTTTACAGAAAGGCCTGGCGCTCATGCAGCTGTTCAACGCCGAGCAGCCACGCCTGACAGTGCCCCAGGCCGCCAGGCAAGCAGGCCTTACGCCCAGCGCAGCGCGCCGTTTTCTGCTGACCCTGGTGCATGAAGGCTTCGCCGAAACCGACAACCGTCACTACTGGCTGACCCCCAAGGCCCTGCGTATCGGCCAGGCCTATGTGGACTCGGCGCAGTTGCCACGCATGCTGCGCCCGATCGTCGAGCAAGTGGCGCGCCAGACCCAGGAGCATGTCTCGGTGGGCACACGCGACGATGATGAAATCATCCACTTGGTGCGCAGCCGCTACAGCCACATCGCATCACTGTCGATACGGCCCGGCTCGCGGGTGCCGATGTACTGCACTGCCGGCGGGAGGGTCTGGCTGGCGGCTTTGGACCAAGCGCAGCGCGATGACTATTTCGCCCGTAACCCGCTACACCCGCTGACGCCCTACACCCAGACCGACAGGGCGCTGCTGGACGCGACGTTGCAGCAGGTGAGCGAGCAGGGCTACTGCATCGTCGATCAGGAGTTCGAAGTCGGCATGCGCGTAATCGGCGTGCCGTTACTGGACCGGGCGGGGCAGCTCAAGGCGACACTGACCATCACTACCCATGCATCGCGGCTGAGCATGGATGAGATACGGCTGCGTTACCTGCCACCGCTCTATGAGGCGCAGGCCTTGCTGAAACCGGTATTTGGCTGACCGGGGAGCGTGTGTTGAGCACGATCGGGGCCGCAGCGGATCAGGCCGTTTTCACTGCCAGCCCATCAGCCATACCTCGGGGTCGCGCAGTACCCGCCAGTCCAGCCACTGGCTGCGCTTGCTGTGTACCGCTTCCAGTTCCACACGCAGCACATGCCCCTCTTCATCCAGCTCCAGGTCGGTCACCAGAAAGTGCTTTTCGCGGTTCTCAGGGTGTCGCGCTGTCCATTTCGAGAGTTTCAATTTGCCAGGGTTGAAGCGGTTCATCATTGCTCCTTGGGCGAGAGTGCGGCCTGCATGCTGATCGTTATACAAACAGACAAGTAGCTGATGATACTTGCACGGGAAGCATTTGGTCGGTCGATCGCTGTGCGCAATGGAGTGCTCGCGTCATGGCTCGGCCGTTGGCCGAGAAGGGTATGCCGCCAAATAGCAAACGGCCGCCCTCAGGCGACCGTTTGTATAGGCTCAAGCGCAATGGTCAATCCTTGCTGACCGCGTCCTTGACATCAGCGACTACCTGCTGAGCTTCGCCTTTTTTCTCCTGCACCTTGCCTTTGACCTCCAGCTCCGTGTTGCCAGTGGCTTTGCCTACGGCTTGTTTGACCTTGCCGACGGCTTCGTTGGCCAAGCCTTTTACTTTGTCCGAAGTGCTGCTCATGGTCGTTCTCCTTCAACAGACATCAGTGAAACGTGGGTTGGGTGAAGCGTTCATACAGCGTTTGCGTTGCGACTCACACCGTGGCGACGCGGGTCTTGCGAGACGTCAGCGCGAAGCGGCCTACGCCAAAACTCAAGGCGGCACCGATCAGCAGGGTTACCAAGGTGCCCCAGGCGGCTTTCGATACGTTGCTGGCGGCTACCTGGGCGGCTTCGCGAGCCTGTTGCTCGGCCTGCTCTTTGAGCACTTTCACTTGCTCGGCGGCCTGTTGGTAGGCACGGGCGTAGTTATCGACCACCTGCTGGGCCTCCTGCTGGCTCTTGCCGGTGCGCGCAGCGACGATGTTGACCAAAGCTTGCTTGTCTGCCGCGCTCAGGGCAGGTTCACCGGCCTTGCGCACCCGCTCGAACCACTGCTTGAGCTGGTCGACGGCCTGGGTCGGGTCCTCGGCCGCGACGCGCCCTGCCGACTCTCCCTGAGCCTGGGCCTGATCGGCCTGCTGCTCCAGGGACGAAGGGGCCAGTTCAGCCTTGCCGGACTGCGCCAAGGTTTTGTTCAACTCCGCTTCCAGGTTGTCCCAGTCCAGCGAGATGCCATTCTTGTTCAGTTGCTCCTTGATGCCCTGGCTCACACTGGGTGCGGCGGCGGCGACACCGTCAGCTGCCAGCGACAGGCCTTTGCCAGCGATATTGCCGGCAGTGCCAACCACGGTGCCGGCCAACGAAGCCAGCAACCAGGTAGCCAGCAGGGTGGTCACCGTCCAGCTCAACAGGCCATGCAGGCCGCCGCGGGTGGGCGCGGTACGCCCGGCGACCCAGGCACCGGCTGCGACCGAGAGCAGGGTGCTGATGAACAGCCACACCCCAGCGCCGGTCCCAAAGCCCTGCAGCGGATTGCCGTCGGCCATCGGGTTCATGGCTCCGGCGCCAATGGCCGTGCCCAGTACGCTGAGTACCAGGTAGCTGGCCAGGGCGATGGCGCCGCCTGCAAACACGGCGCTCCACGATACCCGTAGCGGGCTGACAGCGTTGGTTGGGGTGGTCACATACGATTCAGTCATCTATGCATCCTCGTGGGTAAGTTCCGGCAGCACCGGCAACACAGGCCAGGTGCAACGTCAGGGCCAGTTTGCAGGTCACATGCAAGGCTGTATTGGCGCATCCGCACCTGATCGATTAGTGCATTCGCACCAACCCTGGCCCGCCTGCAGCGTTTAAGCTCCAGGCCATGCAGAACTACCGATTGGAGACACTCTATGAGCGACGCCGTGCTTGCCCGCGAGACCAACCGCCGCCAGCTTCAGCAAATCATCGCCGGGCTGTCCGATGGTGTGATCCTGCTGGAGGTCGACCAATCCATCATCTGGGCCAACGAAGCGGCTTTGCGCATGCACGGGGTCGACAGCCTGGAGCAACTGGGCAGCAACGCTGAGGATTATCGCGAACGCTTTGCCCTGCGCTACCGCAACAATCACCCCCTTGAAGCCGAGCAGTACCCTATCGCCCGCGTGGCTGCGGGGGAGGTGTTCAGCGACGTGATGGTAGAGGTGCTGGCTGTTGGCGACGATGAAGCGCGCAGCCGCGTGCACCGCGTGCGCAGCATGGTGCTGGAAGACAGCAAGGGCGAGGCCGAATCGCTGGTGCTGATCCTGGCCGATGCCACCGAGTGGGCCAGCGCCGAGCAGCGCTTCGAAAAAACCTTCAATGCCAACCCGGCCCCTGCAGTCATCTGCAGGCTCAGCGACCTGCGCTTCATCAAGGTCAACCAGGGCTTTCTGGAAATGACCGGCCATATGCGGGAGAACGTCATTGGCCGTTCGGTCTACGAAGTGGATGTGCTGGAAAACGCCGAACGCAAGGAGTTGGCTATCGAACGCCTGATGGAAGGGGCGACCATCCCGCAGATGCAGGCTGAACTGCGCTTGCCCGATGGTGGCAGCAAACTGGTGATCGTTGCCGGGCAACCGCTGGACATGCATGAAGAAGATTGCATGCTGTTTTCATTCACCGACCTGGAGCCCCGGCGCAAGGCGGAAAATGCCCTGCGCCAGAGTGAGGAGCGCTTTGCCAAGGCCTTTCGCCTGAGCCCTGTGCCCACCCTGCTGTGCAGCGCCGACAGGCAGCAACTGATCGATGCCAATGAAGCCTTTCTGGACACCTTGGGTTACGCCGCCCAGGAGCTGATAGGCAAGACAGTGGCCGAAATCGACTTCATGGATGATCGGCGTGTGGCTACCCAGGTGTTCGATGCGCTGGAAAAGACCGGGCGCATCGAAGGGCTGGACCTTAAGCTGCGAAAAAAAGGCAATGACCGGCTCGACTGTGTACTGCAGGCGGACACCGTCAGCTTGCAGGACACCCCGTGCTACCTGTTGGTACTGATGGACATTACCGAGCGCAAGCGTTCTGAGCTGGAGTTGGTCGAGGCGATAGAAACGGTGATGCAGGATGCGTCATGGTTCAGCCAGACCTTGATCGAGAAACTGGCCAATGCCAAGCGCATCAACACAGGGCGTTTACCAGATGCATCGTTTACCGACCTGACCCGCCGTGAGCGCGATGTGCTGGCGCTGATCTGTGAAGGCCTTGCCGACAAGGAAATCGCAACGCGGCTTAACCTGGCGCTCAATACTGTGCGCAACCATGTGGCAACGGTGTACTCCAAGCTCGATGTTCACAGCCGCAGTGAAGCCATTGTCTGGGCGCGCGAACGACGGCTGTTCACCCATTGATTCGCCTCGGTACAGTCTGCTCTCGCGCTTGCCGAGGCTGCTTGATGCCAAAGGGCTTCAGATGCCTCGAAGCCCTTGGACCGACCTTTTGCTTATCAGCGACGCAGCAGGCGGCTCACCACCAGGGTGAGCGCGGCGCCGATTGCCAGGGCGGTGATGGGCTTCTCTTTAACGAAGGTGGAGACGTTGTTCAGTGCGTCACCATAGGTTTTGGTCAGTTGGCCTGCGACCTGGCGGCCATCACCCTCTGCCTCCAGGGCCGGGTCCTCGAACAGCCGGCCCACTGCGCTCTGCGCCTTGCCAGCGACTTTCTGTGCAACACCTTCAACTTGTTCGCTTTTCATAGTGATCAAACCTTCCTAGTGAGTGGCAATGGGAACGCACAAGGTTAGGGAGCGGGGGGTGGGGATTAGTTCAAAGCGGTTTTGGCAAATGGGAACGATCCTTGCTGATTGCTAGCAATATCAGAAAAGGAGCTAGCAATGAACGAGTCCCTGGTCGCCCACTCCCGCGGTGGCGTGCTGTGCACCCCGCACCCCTTGGCAAGCGCGGCGGGCCTGGAGGTGCTCGACGGCGGGGGGAGCGCAATCGATGCAATGCTCACCGCCAGTGCCGTGCTGGCGGCGGTGTACCCACACATGACGGGCCTGGGCGGTGATGCACTGTGGTTGCTCCATGACGATCAGGTACGCACCATCATCGGGATCGGCCAGGCCGGGATGCGCTTGCCCGCAGCAGGCGCGATCAGCCTGCGCGGGCCTGGCTCCGTCGGGACCACGGCCGGGGCCATGGCCAGTTGGGCGCAGGCCAAGGCAATCAGCGAGCAGTGGGGGTCGCGGCTGGGCTGGGCCGACCTGCTGACTGGCGCCGCAGGGTTGGCCCGCGACGGGGTTGAGGTATCCCCCTCGCAACTGTTCTGGCAAGGGCAGCGCGCCAGCCTGATCAAGACACTGCCCAGCCTGCAGCCATTGTGTACGCCCCAGGGTGGCCGTCTGCGCCAACCCGCGCTGGCCAACAGCCTGGAGCACCTGGCGCGGCGTGGCCCAGGCGACTTCTATCATGGGGAACTGGCAGAAGCCTTTGGTGTGGCGTTCGACGCGCTGGGCTGCGGCCTGAGCGTCGAAGACTTGCGCGCCACCCGGGCCTGCCTGGCGGCGCCTATCTCCATACGCTATCGCAATGGCCGGCTGTACAACGTCGCGCCACCCACCCAAGGCCTGTACACGCTGCGCGCCATGGCTGCCCTGCAGGCTGTGAACCTGGGCGAAAACGGCACGCCGCGCTACTACCACCTGTTGGTCGAAGCCATCAAGCAGGGCCTGCTGCAGCGCAACGCTCAACTGCATGACCCGCTCGCCAGCGGCTGGGACTTCGAGCACGCGCTTGCTCAGCCTGCCGCGACCCTTGACGAGCAGCGTGCGACGCCTTGGGGCGAGCCTGGGCAACCTGCCGACACTGTGTGGATGGCCGCCACCGACCGCGCCGGGCGCAGCGCCTGCCTGATCCAAAGCCTGTTCCATGATTTCGGTTCCGGTTGCATCCTGGGCGATACCGGCATCCTTTGGCACAACCGCGCGGCAGGTTTCAGCGCCCAGCCGGGGCACCGCAATGCCTGGGCGCCCGGCAAGCGGCCGGCGCACACACTCAACCCGTCGGCCTACCTGGCCGATGATGGGCGCCGCTGGTTCTTCGGCACCCAAGGGGGTGACGGCCAACCTCAGACGCAGATGGTGCTTGCCACCCAGTTGATCGACTATCAGCAGCCTGCCGAGGTGGCGTTGCGTGCACCGCGGTTTCTGCTTGGGCGCAGCTTCTTCGACAGCACCGACAACCTCAAGCTGGAGGCCGATATCGGCGAATCGGTGGTACAGGGGCTGGTCGACCGGGGCCATCAGGTCGAGACCACGCCTGCGCTCAGCCCGTTGATGGGCCTGGCCGGCGTGATCGCCATCGGCCCTGACGGCCAGCGCACTGCTGCCTACGACCCGCGCAGCCAGGGCAGCGCCCTTGGCCAGCAGGACTGAACCGCGCCGATTGCCGCAATGCCTGGCCCGGCGGATAATGCCGGCCCAATGCGTTTGAGGGTTTAGAGGTCTCGATGAAAGGCAAGACGGTCAGTAGCAAGCAACAAGAAGTCCAGCGCATCGCCGAGATGCTCGCCAAGGCCATTGCCCAGCATCGCCTGCGCCCTGGCGTGCGGCTGGTCGAGGCGCACATCGTCGAGACCCTGCAGGCCAACCGCAACCACGTGCAGGCTGCGCTGCAACGCCTGGCCATGCAGCGCATCGTCGACATCGAGCCCAACCGCGGCGCCACCGTGGCCCAGCCCAGTGCCCGCGAAGCACGGGAAATCTTCGCCGCACGCCGCGCCGTGGAGCGGGCGATCGTCGAGGCCATCACCCCGGCCCATGTCGCCGAGCATCAGGTGCGCATCGAACAGCACATGCACAACGAGCGCGCCGCCACAGCCAGCACCGATCGCCGCGCCATCGTCCGCGAACTCAGCGAGTTTCACCTGTTGCTGGGGGAGGTAAGCGGTAACCAGGTGCTGGCCGATATCCTCGGTAACCTGATGGTGCGCAGCTCGCTGATCGTCGCCCTGTACCAGCGTGGTGACAGCCCGCCCTGTGCCTCGGACGAGCACCAGGCGATCATCGATGCGTTGCGCGCCGGTAATACCCAGGCGGCCGTGGACGAAATGATCGCGCACCTGGACGAACTCGAGGGCCAGTTGGCCCTCGAGGATGTAGCTGCGCCTGAGGTCAACCTGCGTCAGGCACTGTCAGGGCTGTGAGCTGTGCCGGGAACAGCTCGGCGGGTGGCCGGCTGAAGGTCTGCCGGCCCTGTTTGAAACCCATCAGCGGCGCGGCGATACGGCCGATCACCTCGGCCGGCGAGGGTGCATCGAACACCACGAAGTCGGCTCGGCAACCCGGTTCCAGGCCATAGTCGGCAAGGCGCAGCAGGCGCGCCGACTGGCGTGAGATCCAGCCCAGGCACAGCAGTAGTTCCTGCGGCGTGCCCAGTTGGGCGACGTTGGCGTACAGGTTGGCCTGACGCACCAGGGAGGCATCGCCGTAGGGCGTGAAGGGGTTGCCGATGTTGTTGCTCGACAACGAACAGGTCACCCCGCACTGATGCAACTGCGCCAGCGGTGCCAGCCCCCGGGGCTTGTCATGGAAGCGGTCACGGCCGGTGAGGAACAGGTCGGTGGCCGGCAGGCAGGTGACCTGCACGCCGGCTTCGGCCAAGGCGTGGCCCATACGCATCAGTTCGGCCTGCGGCAGTGCCGAGAGCTTGGTCACATGGCCAACGGTGACCCGGCCCTGCCAGCCATGCTGGTGGGTGCAGCGGATCACCTCGCCCAGGGTCATGCCGGCGACCTGTAGGTCGAAGTCCAGGTGCAGGTCCAGATCGCGATCGTAGGCCACCGCCAGTTCGAACAGCCGGCGGATCTGTGCAGGCGGGTCGGCGTCGGTGTAAGGGCAGCCGCCCAGCACTTCGGCGCCTTCGTCCAGGGCCTGGCACAACAGGGCTTCGGTCCCGGGGTTGTCGAGCATGCCTTCCTGCGGAAACACGCAGATCTCCAGGGTCACGGCCCAGGCGTAATCAGCCTGCAGCCTACGGATGGCGCGCAGGCCGGTCAGGCCGATGCCGGGGTCGATCTCGACATGGGTACGCATGTGCGTGGTGCCTTGCACGATGGCTTGCTCCAGCACTGCCGCGCCGCGCGCGTACACATCGGCCTCGGTGAAATCGGCTTTGGCCAGGCGGGTCTGGGCGATGGCTTCGGCCAGCGTGCCTTCGCGCAGCTGGCAGCGCGAAAGGATGCAGGCCTTGTCCAGGTGGATATGGGTTTCGATCAGGCCGGGCAACACCAGCCGGCCGCCGAGGTCGAGTTTGGGCGCCGGCCGGCTCAGCCGGGCCACGAACCGGCCGTCTTCGATCAGCAGGCGGCTCAGTGCCGGGCCGTCGCCCAGGCGCACATTGATCAGTTCCAGGTGGTTCATGCGGCGGCTCCTGCGCCCAGGTAGGCGGCTTCCAGTTGTGGGTCGCCGCGCAGGTGCTCGGCGCTGCCCTGTTTGACGATACGGCCTGTTTCCAGCACGTAGGCACGGTCGGCCACCTGCAGTGCCAGGTTGGCCATCTGATCGACCAGCAGTAACGTCACCCCTTCGTCGCGCAGGGCGGCGAGGGCGTCGTACAGCTCGCCGATCATCGCCGGGGAGAGGCCCAGGGACGGTTCGTCGAGCAGCAGGATGCGCGGCTTGGCCATCAGCCCGCGGCCGATCGCGACCATCTGCTGCTCACCGCCCGAGAGCAGCCCGGCCGGGCTGTCGATACGCTCGCGCAGGCGGGGGAAGCGTTTGAGGATCGCGGCAATCTCGGCGTCGGCATCGACGGCATCCTGGCGCACATTGGCCCCCAGCAGCAGGTTCTCACGCACGCTCAACTGGCCGAACAGCTGCCGGCCTTCAGGGACCAGGGCCAGGCCAAGGCGGGCGATCTGGCTGGCATCCAGGCTTTCGATGCTGCGGTTGTCCAGCACGATGCTGCCGCCACGCGGCCTGTGCAGGCCGGCAAGGGCCTGCAGGATGCTCGATTTGCCGGCGCCATTGGCGCCCAGAATGGCGATCAGCTCGCCCGGGTTGACCACCAGGTCGACGCCTTCGACCACTGGCGCCGCGCCATAGTCGATGCACAGGTCGCGCACGTGCAGCACGGCATCACGCGAGCCTGCCCAGGCCTGCGCGCGCGGCTGGGCCTGGTACTCGGTGCCACCCAGGTACGCGGCAATCACCCGTGGGTCAGCGCGCACCTGTTCAGGTGTGCCCCAGGCGATCGGTTTGCCGGCGTCGAGCACCAGTAGCCTTTGCGACACGGCCATCACCAGCGGCATGTCGTGCTCGACCAGGATGATCGCCAGGTTGAAGGCGGCCAGGCGTCGCAGCAGCGTCGCCAGGCGGTCGGTGTCCTGCCGGCCGAGGCCGGCGGCAGGCTCGTCGAGCAGCAGCACCTGCGGCCGGCTGGCCAGGGCCCGGGCGATCTCGACCAGGCGGCGGTCGACGTGGGGCAGGTCATCGGCGGTGACGTGCAGGTTGCTGCGGTAGCCGACCAGCGCCAGCAACTCAATGGCCATGGCCTTGCGTGTGGCTTGCTGGCATGGCCAGGGCCGTTCGATGGCCCCTTGCTGGAAGGCCAACAGCAGGTTTTCAAGCACGCTCAGTTCACCGAACAGCTGGGTGGTCTGGTACGTACGGGCGATACCGGCGCGGGCGATGCGCCAGGCCGGCTGCCCGGCCAGCTCCCCGCCCAGCTGGATCGAGCCGGTGTCGGTGCGGTAGAAACCACTGATCAGGTTGAGCACCGTGGATTTGCCCGCACCATTGGGCCCGATCAGGCTGGTGATGCTGCCAGGCACAGCCTGCAGGCTGACCTGCTGCGCGGCCTGGACACCGCCAAAACGGATGCCAATGCCCTCGACCTTCAGCCCATGCTGCGCACCACCGGCGAAGAACGCCCGCAGCGCCGCCGTGTCGGGCTGTGCCGTGACCGGCTCGTGTCGCGGCCGCCAGAAGCGCTTGGCCAGGCTGCCCAGCACACCGCGTGGTGCAGCCCACAGTACTGCCAGCAGCAAAACCGAAAATGCCAGCAACCGGTATTCGGCAAAGTCGGCCAGCAATTCGGGCAGCAGCACGATCACCAGTGCACCGAGCACTGGCCCGAACAGCATGCCGGCGCCACCCACGATCACCGCCAGGACGAACAGGATCGACTGTGAGAACGGGAACGCCGCCGGGTTGATGAACATCAGCACCGGCGCCACCAGCGCACCGGCCGCCCCCGCCAGGCCGGCCGACAGGGCAAAGGCCAGGGTCCGCGTCTGCACCGGGTTGATCCCCAGTGAACGCGCGGCGATCTCCGAAGCCTTCACCGCACGCATTGCCAAGCCCCAGCCGCTGCGTTGCAGGCTCCAATAGAAGACCAGTGCGGCCAGCATCAGCAGCACTGAAGCCAGTGCCAGCAGTAGCGCCGGGTCCAGCGTGCCGAGTTCAGGCAGCGGGATGCCCATCAGGCCATTGGCCCCACCGGTGACGCTGCGCCACTCGATCAGGCCGTTGTGCACCACCAGCGCAAAGGCAATGGTGATCATCGCAAGGTAAGGCCCGCTGACTCGTAGCGCCGGGATCGCCAGCAAGCCACCCAGCACTGCGCAGCCAAGGCCGGCCAGGGGCAGGGCGCCCGAAAGCGGCAGGCCTGCCAGCGTCAGCAATGCCGACAGGTAGGCGCCG
Source organism: Pseudomonas sp. M2 (assembly GCF_015751845.1). Lineage (NCBI taxonomy): Bacteria > Pseudomonadati > Pseudomonadota > Gammaproteobacteria > Pseudomonadales > Pseudomonadaceae > Pseudomonas > Pseudomonas sp. M2. The sequence continues at coordinate 148,355 of NZ_JADOUD010000001.1, read as the reverse complement.
ATGGCATAGAAGGCGATGTGGCCGAAGGACATCTGCCCGGACAAACCGATCAGGATGTTCAGGCCCACGCCGACGGTGACCGCCAGCGCGTACAAGGTCAGGATCAATAGCCAGTAGCTGTCCAGGCCCAGTGCCAGGCCAATGCTGGCGACCCCGAACAGGGCCAGGCCGAGGGGGGCGAGTCGCTCGCGCATGGTCATACCTTTACCCAGAGTTTGCGGCCGAACAGGCCGTCAGGACGTGCCGCGAGCACCACGATCACCAGTGCAAAGCACAGCAATTGTGTGAACGCAGAGCCGAAATACAGCGTGACCACCGCCTCGAGCAGGCCAAACAGCAGGCCTGCGGCAAACACCCCACCGGCACTGGCGATGCCGCCCAGGATGGCCACGGCAAAAGCCTTCAGGCCGAACAGCGTGCCCATGTCCGCGTGCACGCTGTACAGCGGTGCGATCAGCAGGCCCGCCAGCGCCGCGAACACGGTCGACAGGGCAAAGGCCGCCGCCACCACGCGGTTCACTTCGATGCCCATCAACCGCGCTGCCCGTGGGTTCTGCACGCAGGCTTCCAGGCGCAAGCCCAGTTGCGTGCGTCTGCGCACCCAGTAAAGCGTGGCCGCAACTGCCGCACCGGCCAGGGGGATGGCCAGTTGCACGGCATTCAGGCTGCTGTCGCCCAAGTCCAGGCGCAGGCTGGTCAGGGCGCTGCCGAACTGCCGCGGCTCCTTGCCGAAGGTGAACATCGCCAGGTTGTCCAGCAGCAGCCCGCCCGCCACCGTCGCCATCAGCCAGGCGTCCGAGCCACGGGCATGGAACGGCCGCACCAGAAAACGCTCGATGGCCAGGCCCAGCACCGCGCACAGCAGCAGGGTAGTGGGCAGTGCCAGCCACAGCGGCCAGCCCCAGGTCACCGCCAGGCTGTAGCCCAGCACGGCGCCGACCATCATCGCGCTGCCCTGGGCAAAGTTGACCGTGCGCGACACGGCATAGGTGAGGTGAAAGCCCAAAGCCAGCAGCGCATACATGCTGCCCAGGCCCAGGCCGCTGACCAGTGCGGTGGTGATCATGTCGAGGGCCTCCGCTCAGGGCGTCACGGGCACGATGGTGTCGCCATCGAAGCGGCTGAAGATGTAGTCGTCAGGGCCCAGGGCATCGTGGCGGTCAACGCTGAACGGCTGTTGATAATGTTTGATCAGCCCGTCGTAGTCGCTGATGGCATAGAAGCCGTCACGCACCTTCGTGCCTTGGGTGTCCTGGGCCTTGTCGATCGCCAGGCCCACCAGGTGCATGGCGTCGTAGGCGTTGGCGATGCCCACGGCCGGGGTCACGTCGGCCAGGGTCTTTACCTGCGGGTAGCGCTGCTTGAGCGCGGCCAGCAAGGCATCGCCGCGGGCGCTGTTGTGGGCGCTGAAGACGAAGGTCTGGATGAAGTGCACGCGCCCGGCGTCTGGCCCGGCCAGCTCACCAAAGCGCCCGCCGGCCGGGCCCCAGTGCGACACCACCGGCACGTTCCAGCCCATCTGCTGAAGCGACTTGACCACCTGCGCCGACGGACCGACGTTGCCGACCAGCAGCAGGGTGTCGACACCTGCGCTTTTCAGGCGGGTGAGTTGCGGCACCATGTCCAGGTCACTGTCTTCAAAGCGCTCGGCCGGCGCCTGGGCCATGTCGCGGCGGGCCAGGGCCGCGTTGAGCCCTGCCAGGTTCGACTCGCCCCAAGGGTTGTTGGCCAGGATCAAACCCGGTCGTTTCATGCCCTGGCGCAGGCCATAGGCGACCAGCGCTTCATCCACCTGTTCATCCACCGCCGACACGCGGAACACGTAGTTGTCCTTCGCGCCGTTCTCGGTGATCTTGGTGCCTGCCGCCCAGATGCCCATGAACGGCGTTTTCAGTTGGTTGGCCAACGGCACGATGGCCAGCGACACCGGGGTGTCGAGGCCGCCGAACAGCACGCTGACCTTCTCCCGCTGGATCAGCTCGCGCGCCGCCAGCATGCCCTTGGCCGGGTTGCTTTCGTCATCGCGGCGCACCAGCTCCACCGGGCGGCCCAGCAGCCCGCCTTTGGTATTGATTTCGTCGATGGCCAGGGTGAGGCCCCGGGTAAGGGCCTCGCCGGACTTGGCCGACTGCCCCGACAACGCGGCCACCAGGCCCACCTTGATCGGCTCGGCGGCCTGTACCCAGCCTGTGCAGCAGGCCAGGGAAAAGGCTGCGCAGGGCAGCCAGCGACGTAGCAAGGAACGGCTGAACATGGTTCGAACTCCTGATTGCTAGCAATTTATAAAAATGTGCTAGCAAAACAGGTGCCATTTGGAAAATACTTCGGGCACCCCGTGTTTTGGGGCTTGCGCCTTGGCTTCAGCGCCCTCGCGTGCACTGGATCAAGGCATCGTTCGGGGCCTACGCCCCGTTCTGGACACCCTCGGAGACTTGCAATGACCGAAAGCAACAGCGCCGTACAGATCGTGCGCGACTTCCTCGCCGCCTCCATGGCCCCCGACCCGGTGCGCGCCGCCACGTTCATGAGCGACGACGTGCGCATCACCTTTACCGGCGGCCGCGCGATGCCCACCCCGACCGACATCACCGCGTTCAACGGCGCGCGTTACACCTGGGTGAAAAAGCAGCTGGGGCAGTTCGACTGGTGCGAGCGCGAGGACCACACCGTGGTGTATTCCAATGGCACGCTGTACGGGCAGTGGCCGGATGGCCGCAGCTTTTCCGGCAACCGTTACCTGGACCGCTTCGAAGTGAAGGCGGGCAAGATCGTGCGCATGGATGTGTGGAACGACAGCGCGGAGTGGATGCTGGTGCCGGAGATTGGCAAGGCCTGAGCGCGGCTACTGCTGCGATGCAGCCCGATGTATCGCGCAGGGCGATACCTGGTAGTGCGAAAACCGCATCGTGAGCGCACCCCTGTCGGGTATAAGTTGCCCATGCGCTATCGACGTCTTGATCTCAACCTGCTGGTCGCCCTGGATGTGCTGCTCGAGGAGTGCAGCGTCAGCCGGGCGGCGCAGCGCCTCAACCTTGGCCAGTCTGCCACCAGCGCTGCGCTGGGGCGCCTGCGCGAACATTTTCAGGACCCCCTGCTGATCCCGCTCGGGCGCGGCCTTGAGCCCAGTGCCTTGGCGCGGCAGCTGGCACCCAGAGTGCGAAAGGCGCTAAGCCTGGTCGGGGAGGTGGTGCAGACGTCCCTGGACTTCGACCCCGGCCGCTGTGAGCGGCGCTTTACCCTGGTGGCGTCGGACTATGTGGCGGCCACTGTCATGCCTGCGCTCAGCCGTGTACTGGCGCGCCTGGCGCCCGGCATATCGCTGACGGTTCGCGACCTGCCGCTGTCGCGTGACGGTGACGTGGTTGCCGAGGCACTGGACTATCGCCGCAGCGACCTGGTGGTCGTGCCCCAGCGGCGCATAAACCCGCGCTACCCCCACTCAGTGTTGCTCGAGGATGAGCTGTGCTGCGTTGTTTGCGCGCATGCAGTGGCTTACCAGGCGGGCCTTGACCTGGCTGAGTTCTGTGCAGCCGCGCATGTCGTGCGCGAGTTCACCGATGGCCAGAACCTCTCGCTCGACACCCAGCACCTGCGTGAAATCGGCATCGAGCGGCGTGTGGCCGTGGCGGTGCAGAGTTTCGCGCTGATGGGCGACTTCGTCGCCGGTACGCCGCGCATCGCTACGTTGTTTCGGCGCCAGGCCCAAGGGCTGGCGCGTCATCATCAGCTACGGGTACTGCCATCGCCCATCGCCTTCCCGGTGGCTGTGCAAGTGGTGCAATGGCACCCGCAACAAGCATCCGACCCGGCCCTGAGCTGGCTGCGACAGGTGCTGACCGAGCAGGCGGCGGGGGTAGATCACGCCTGAAGGTCGCCCGTGTCACCGACCAGGCCGAACTCTTCGATGGCCTGCAAGGCGCAACGCTCATCGTTGTCCGAGGTGTCACCGCTGACGCCGATTGCCCCCAGCAGGCGCCCCTCGGTGTCGCGCAGCAGAACACCGCCGGGTACTGGGATCACGTGGCCTTGGGTCAGGCTGTTGATCGCGTCGAAGAATGCTGGCATCACCTGAGCGCGCCTTGCCAGCTCCCGGCCACCGAAGCCCATACCCAGGCAGCCGCTGGCTTTTGCGGTGGCGATCTGTGGGCGCAAGGCGCTGGCCTGCTCATCGCGCAACAGCGCCAGCGGGTGGCCTGCAGCATCGAGCACGGCGGCTGCCAAAGGCCGCACGCCCAAGGCCCGGGCGTGTCGCAGCGTAGACGCGGCAAGCTGCGCGGCGGTTTCGAAATCGAGTGTCTGCATGGTCACTGGCTCCATTTGCCAAGTTCGGCTACACGGTCGCGGGTGTAGAGTTCGGTCCATTTCAGGGAGTTGAAGTCCGAGACCTGCTTAGGGTTGTAGGGCGTGCGTTGCAGGCGCACCGGCTGGCCTGCCTTGTACACCGCCTGCAGGCGGTTGCGGTCTTGCAGGATGCGGATGTCGTCAAGCGGCGAGCCGTCGAGGATCAACAGGTCGGCCTGTTTGCCTGGCTCCAGGGTGCCGAGCGTTTCACCGCGTGGCATCAGGCGTGCGCCGACATTGGTCGCAGCGTGCAGCGCTTGTGCCGGGGTGAAGCCCAGGCGCGTGACCAGCAACTCCAGTTCACGCGCATGCCACTCACCGTAAGGGGTGACGGCAAAACCGCTGTCGCTGCCGCAGGCGAACGGAATACCGGCCGCCTTGGCGCGCTTGAGCACCGGCGTGCCCAGTTCCAGCGTGCGGGCACAGTAGCCGGCGTAGCCTGTGGTCACCGCCGGGTCGTGGGGCTGGCAGAAATCTACGGTGTTCTGTGGGAAGGTCATGGTGGGCGCCAGCACGCTGCCTGCCTCCAGAAGTGCTTCGATGCAGGCGTCGTCCATGTAGAAGGCATGAAAGACCAGATCGACGCCTGCCTTGGCCGCGTACATCACGGCTTCGCGGCCGTAGGCATGCGTCGCTACCCGGCAGCCGAGGCGGTGCGCTTCGTCGACCATTTCGCGGGTTTCATCGGCTGTGAAGGCGGCGATGATTTCACCGTTGGGGCGGCGGTGCGTGCCGTCCATGGCGATCTTGATCAGGTCGACGCCATCCTTGGCCTGTTTGCGGATCTGCGCGATGGCTTCGGTACGGCTGGTGACCAGCGCAGCGGTGAAGTATTCCGGTGCGCCGACGCGGCTGGGAAACCAGTCGTTGAGGCTTTGCCGGTTGGTGATCACGCGGCTGCTTGCCGCGATGCGCGGGCCTTCGAAGAGCCCGGCGTTGACTGTGTTGCGCACGGCGATGCTGAGCTGGCCGCTGTCACCCGGGCAGACCATCGAGGTCACCCCGGCAGCCAGCACGTGCTGGGCGAAGAACATGCCGCGCAAGGCGCGGAATTCGTCGCTGGTCCAGATGTCGATGTCTTCCTCGCTCTGGGCGTTGCCGAACGCCAGGTGGGTGTGCACGTCTACCAACCCCGGCATGACGAAGTCGCCGCGCGCTTCGCGGTCACCGGGCAATGGGCGTGGCGCCTGGGCCGTCGCGCCAACATGGCGTATCAGGCCGTTTTCGATGATCAGCGTCTGTTGCTGGCGTGCCTGAAGGCTGGCGCCATCGAACAGGGTGGCGCAGTGAAGGTGCAGGGCGCTCATGGTCGGGTTCTACTCGTCTTGTTGTTTCCGGCAGGCTATGTGCCTGCGGCGGCAGGCACCATCAGATCCTGTCGTTGGCCACCCATCGACGGCATCGATACCTGCCGCAACCCCTGTGGCTGCCGGGTTGCCCGGGCCGGCAGGGGGCAATGGCCAGGTATCGTCAGTGTCGATGGCAGGCATGGATATCCACGATTGTTCCTTGCGCTGGGGGTGAGGTGAGGATGTGCCGGTCAATCAATCCTGAAGGAAGTACCATGAAGGCTATTCGTGATGAGTTGCTGAGCCTTGAAGCCGAACGCCAGCGCGCCTTGGTCCACGAGGACCATGAGCAGCTCGAGGTGCTGTTCGACGATGATTTGCTTTATGTCCACACCACGGGGCTGGTGCAGGACAAAGGACAGTACCTGGATTATGCCCGCAATGCCGTGCGCTACCTGGCCGTGGATCGCGGTGAGCTGACGGTGCGGGTGTTTGCCGACGGGCTGGCGCTGATGAGCGGGGTGCAATGCAACCTGCTGCAAAAACGCGGCGGCGGTGAACCGGTGCGCGCCGAAGGTTTCGCCACGCAGCTTTGGGTCAAACGGGAGAAGGGGTGGCGGATCGCATCATTCCACGGTACGCGGGCACCGGCCTGATGACGGCATGAACCGCTGACAGGCACCGGGGCAGTCGCCATACAGGCTGCCCCGGCACCTTCACCAGCAAGGGTTCAGGCGGTATGCCCGCCGAGCGTTTCGGCAACCCAGTCGGCGATGAACTGGCCGGCATTGATGCTGTTGTCGAAGCTTGAATGCTGCACGCCGCCTTCGCGCTCAGTGAAGACCTTCAATTCGCGCTTGGGGCTGTTGACCAGCTGCTCGTAGGTGCGATGGGCCCACTTGAGCGGGATCTGCGAGTCCTTTTCGCCGTGGGTCACCAGGAAGGGGACGCGAATGCGGTCGAGCACGCCATCAAGGTGCACGTTTTCGGCAATGGTCATGAATTCATCCATGTCCTTGGCGCCCCAGACCCAGCATACGTGCGCCCAGTAATGCGGCACCGGGAAGTCGCCTTCCTTCTCCAGGCGACGCTTCTGTACATCCCGCCAGTCGTGGTTGGCGCCCCACACCACGCCGCAGGCGAAGCGCGGTTCGAAGGCCACCGCACGTGGGCAGTAGTAACCCCCCAGCGATACCCCTTCCATACCGATGCGCTTGGGGTCGACTTCCGGGCGGGTTTCCAGCCAGTCCACTACGCGGCTAGCCCAATGCTCGCTGTCGTAACGTGCGGTCAGGCCTTGCAGGCGCAACGCCTCGCCCGTGCCGGGTTGGTCGATGATCAGCGAGGACACGCCACGTTTGGCCAGCCACGCTGGCAGACCGACGCGGTACTTCATCTCTTTGGTCGAATCCAGCCCGTTGACCTGCACCAGCAGTGGTGCCGGGCCGGTCGTGCCTTCGGCGCGCACGAGCAGCCCGCTCAGATGCTGGCCTTCGTAGGGGATTTCCACCCGCTCGCAGTTTTCCCTGGACAGGTCGATGCCGCGGGCGAAGGTCTCGAGAAAACGCTGGTACAAGGCCTCGCGCCCTGGCGCACCATGCGCCTGCAGGCGTTCGCAGGTCAGGTAGTAAGTGGCAGCGCGGTTGTATTTTTCGCCAGCGGACAGGCATCGGCCTGCGGCCTCGTCTTCTTCGGCCAGGGCGCAGAGTTTGTCGGCCATCTTCGACCAGGTTTCGCGAAACGCCTGGGTGCCGGCGGCGTCGGGTTGCAGGGCCGCCTCCTGCAGCGGCGCGCACATCGCTTCGATCTCGCCCAGGCGGGCGCCCATTTCGATGGCCAGGTCCACCGAGAGATTCCAGACATAGTTGGTGGGAAAGTAACGGAACATTGTTGTTGTCCTTCTGCGGTCGTTGAGTCCGGCGCCTGACAATTGCGACAGGTACGCAAGGCGCTGTCCGAAGGCAAGGTACGCAGACACGGCGAGGTGGGGCCAATCGTGAACAGGGATGCGAGGTATCGCCAAACGCGATGCCCCGGCGACGTTGCGCCGGCCGGGGCGATGGCTGCCGCTCAGGCGCTGGCGAGCAGGGCGTCGGGTTGCTGGTCGACGTGCTGAATGAAGTCGCTGATGCGTTCACGCAACCAGCGGTGCATGGGGTCACCCTCCATGCTGCGGTGCCAGAGCATGAATTCGCGCATCACCGGGATCTTCACCGGTGGCGGCAGGATGCGCAGGGGCAGGTAGCGGGCATACAGCTGCGCCAGGCGCCGGTGCATGGTGGCCACGCGGGGGGTGCCTACCAGCAGCTGCGGTAGGGTGTTGAAGTCGTTGGTAATCACTTCCAGGCGGCGGTTGAAGCCGTACTGGTTCATGAACCAGTCCTCGATGCTCAGGTGCCGGTTACGGCCAAAGCCCACCGAGATATGCCCCATCTGCATGTACTGCTCCAGCGTCAGGCTCTCGCCGACTTGCGGATTGTCGCGCCAGACCACGCACACGTGGTCTTCCTCGAACAACAGCTGCGACGGGTGGCCATCGATGAGGTAACGCTCGGGCACGATCATCATGTCGACTTCGCCGCGCATCAAAAGCTCGGCGCTGTTGTCACCGGGGCTGATCATTTCGAAGGTGATGTGCGGCGCCTGAAGGTGGATTTTCTGGATGACCTGGGCGAACAGCACGCTGATCAGGTAGTCCGAGGTCACCAGGCGCAGGTGCCGTTTGCTGCTCGAGGGGTCGAACACCGGCTTGGCGGTAATCGAGGAGCGGATGGTCAGCAGCACCTCGCGCACCGGCTGGGCCAGCTCCAGTGCATAGGGTGTGGGCTGCATCTTGCGGCCGACCTGCACCAGCAGCTCGTCCTCGAAAAACGTTCTCAAGCGGCCCAGCACCCCGCTGGTAGCCGATTGCGTCATGTGCAGGCGTTCAGCGGCACGGGTGATGTTCTGCTCCTCGAGCAGGACATCCAGTGCGACCAGCAGGTTCAGATCCAGGTGGTGAAAGCGCATGGTGATAGCTCACGGTTCTTGTAGTTATTTTCGCGATACCTTCCCGCCGCAATACCGATACGTCAAGGCCAATCCGCTGTCCACCCGAGCCAGCGCCAGGCGCCATGGGCTTGCGCACAGGTATCGCGATTACCGATGCCTCGCATCCTGACTCGCGATTGGTCAGCCTGGCCGATCAGCCAGCAATCTGCCCTCCAGTCGAGCGGCCTGCCCGCCGCGCCGACCTGCTACCGGTGACCCTGGCTGGCACCGAACAACAATTTCAATGGAGTGGTAGCCATGAACATTCTTGGACTCGACGCACTGGTATTCGGCGTCGACGATATCCAGGCCTGCGCCGATTGCCTGCGTGATTACGGCCTCACAGCCGTACAACTGGATGCCGACGGTGGCCGTTTCGAAGCGCTCGACGGCACTGCGATCATCATCCGTCACGGCGATGACCCCCACCTGCCGCGGGCGCTGGGCCCGGCCCCATCGCTGCGTGAAACCGTTTATGGCGTGGCAGCGACGCAGGACCTTGAGGCCATCGCCGACGAGCTGGGGCGCGACCGCGAGGTGCGCCGTGACGAGCAGGGTGTGCTGCACAGTGTCGACGACCTGGGCTTTGCCATCGCCTTCCAGGTCTCCTGCAGACGCAGCTTCCAGGCGCCGGCCGACCTCACCAACGCTCCCGGTAGCGCGCCGCAGCGCCCCCTCAACCAGTTGGGCATCACGCTGGACATGCCAGCGCAGCCGCGCACCTTGTCTCATGTGGTGTACTTCGTGCCCGATGCGGCCAAAGGCGAAGCCTTCTATCGCGACCGCCTGGGCTTCGTCACCACTGACAGCTTCATCGGCGTCGGCCCGTTCATGCGCACCGCTGGCATGGACGATCACCACTGCCTGTTCATGATCCAGACGCCGCCACACATGCAGGGCTGCGAGCATTTCACCTTCCATATGGGCAGCGGCACGGAAGTGCTGCTGGCCGGCAATCGCTTCCAGCAAAAGGGCTGGACCAGTTTCTGGGGCCCGGGCCGTCACCTGCTGGGCTCGAACTGGTTCTGGTACTTCAACAGCCCGCTGGGCTGCCACATAGAGTACGACGCCGACATGGACAAGCATGACGATGAGTGGGCGGCGCGCCAGGCACCGATGTCGGCCGACAACTCGCAGCTGTTCCTTTTCGCTTCGCGGGAGAAGTGGGCGCCCGGTGGCCCACCGCCAAAGCAGCCCTGAGCTGTGCCTTGCGTGGCGCTGTGCCCGCTCGCGGAACTGGGCGAGGGCAAGGCACGCGGCTTCGACCCGCAGGGCAGGGGGGCAGACAGCCTGTTCGCCCTGCGGCACCGCGGCGTTGTGCGTGTTTACCGCAACCTGTGTCCGCACCTGCTGGTACCGCTGGAGTACCGCAAGGACCGCTTCCTCAGTGCCGATGGCCAGTGGGTGGTCTGCTACGCCCATGGCGCACGCTTTCTGCCTGACGATGGCACCTGCGTTCACGGCCCTTGCCGTGGCGATGCGCTGCAGGCGCTTGATCACCGCGAGGTGGACGGCTGGCTGGTAGTGCCGCTGCAACAGTTGCACCCCTGAGGTATCGCGCTGCGTGATAGGTCGCATCCCAGGACTCGATTGGTCAAAGCCCGGCGCTGCCGGGAAGCTGTGCCCAAGGCACAGGAAATGCCCGCCGCCCACGCTGCGGCGAACAACAAGAACAAGACGTGAGGGATGCCATGAATACTGTGAGCAACGTACTGATCGTGGGCGGTGGGATTGGCGGGCTGTGCGCCGCCATCGCGCTGCGCCGCAAGGGGATGGCGGTAGACCTGGTCGAACTCAAGACCGAGTGGACCGTCTACGGCGTCGGCATCATCCAGCAGAGCAACGTGGTGCGCGAGATGCACCGCCTGGGGGTGCTCGATGCCTACCTGAGCGCGGCCTACGCCTTCGAGGACGTAGCCATCTACACCACTGAAGGCCACCAGCTGGCGCGTATTCCGGGGCAGCGCCTGGCCGGCCCGCAGTACCCGGCCAACGTCGGTATCTCCCGCCGTGCCTTGCACAAGGTGCTGAGCGAAACCGCCATCGAACTCGGTACCCAAGTGCGCCTGGGCACCTCTGTGGAGAGCTTCGAGCAGGATGCCACTGGCGTGGACGTGCTGTTCAGCGATGGCCGCCAGGGGCGCTATGCGTTGGTGGTCGGTGCCGATGGCCTGTACTCGAAGATCCGTGGTTTGCTGTTCGGTGATGCCTACCAGCCGCAATTCACCGGCCAGTCGGTATGGCGTCACAACTTCCCGCGCGCAGCCGGTATCGACCACCTGGCCAATTACCAGGGCCCCTCGGGCAATGCTGGGCTGGTGCCGCTGGCCGACAACCTGATGTACCTGTTCACCACTTCCCACGAACCGGGCAACCCGTGGATGGACCCGGCCGGGCTTGCTGCTGGCCTGCGCCAGCGCCTGGCGGGGTTTGGCGGGTTGATCGGTGAGCTGCGCGAACAGATCCGTGACAGCGCAGAGGTCGTCTACAAGCCACTGGAGGCGGTGTTCGTCGACGAGCCCTGGTACCGCGGCCGCGTGCTGCTGATTGGCGATGCGGCCCATGCCACCACACCGCACCTGGGGCAGGGTGCGGGCATGGCCATCGAAGATGCCGTGGTGCTGGCCGAAGCGCTGACCGCCGGCGGCAGCCTGGACGAGCAGTTGCAGTGCTTCATGGGCCGCCGTTTCGAGCGCTGCAAGTTCATCAGCGACATGTCGCTGCTGGCGGGCGAGAAAGAGGTCCAGCGTGACCCGTCCTTTGACCGCATCGGCCTGGTCAAGCAGATGCTGGAGGTCACGGCCCGGCCGATCTGATACCTGTGCCCGGCGCACCCTGCCTTGCTGGCGCGCCGCGACGCATGCCAACACCGACACAAGAACAAGAAAGAGGAAACCACGATGTTGACTCGTAAAGGTGCAACCGCCCGGCCGTTGCCGCCGCTCAAACCCCTCACCCTGGCGATTTTCGCGCTGGCGGCCAGCCAGGCCCAGGCGCTGCAATTCGATACTGGCAACCCGGACCTGAGGGTACGCTGGGACAATACCCTCAAGTACAGCGCCGCCTGGCGCACCCAGGATGCCAGCAGCAAACTCACCGAGGGGCAGACGGCACTGAACCTGGATGATGGTGACCGCAACTTCGACAAAGGCCTGATTTCCAACCGCCTGGACCTGCTGTCAGAGCTGGATGTGACCTACGGCAACGTCGGCGCCCGGGTCAGTGGCGCGGCCTGGTATGACGATGTCTACAACCAAGGTACCGACAATGGCGACCCCAGCCGCGCCAACAGCTATTCGGTAGATTTCGACGAGTTCACCGATGACACCCGTACCTTGCACGGGCGCAAGGGCGAGCTGCTCGATGCGTTCATCTTTGGCAAGGCCGAGATCGGTGAGCTGCCGGTGTCTGGCCGCCTGGGCCGTTACGCCATGCAGTGGGGCGAGAGCCTGTTCTACGGCATGAACGGCATCGCCGGGGGCATGGCGCCGGTGGATGTGGTCAAGGGCCTGTCGGTGCCCAACACCCAGTTCAAGGAGCTGATCCGCCCGGTGCAGCAGATTTCCGGGCAGTTGCAGCTGACGCCGGATGTTTCCCTGGGCGCCTACTACCAGTTCGAGTGGGAGGCCAACCGCCTGCCGGCAGCCGGTAGCTATTTCTCCAACGACGACTTCTTTGGGGACGGCGCAGAGCGCATGTTCGTTGGCGCGCCGGTGTTCCCTGGTGGCCAGCCACTGGCCTTCTATCATGGCAACGACAAGGAAGCCAAAGACTCGGGGCAGGGCGGTGTGCAGTTGCGTTGGCGCACCGAGACCGTGGACTGGGGGCTCTATGCCATTCGCTTCCACGACAAGTCACCGCAGCTCAACGTACGCCCCGACTTCGCCAACCTCGACCCGGTCAGTGGCAAGGCCGGCGAGTTCTACTGGGTGTACCCCGAGGGCATCGAGGCACTGGGCGCCAGTTTTTCCACCACCCTGGGCAACTTCAACGTCGCGGGCGAGCTTTCCACCCGTTGGAACCAGCCACTGGCCTCGACCAACCAGCATGCACTGGCGACGGGCGAGGTGATCGACAACGACGACAACCCGGTCTACGCCACCGGCCGCACGCTGCATGCCAACGTCTCCTGGCTGGCGAGCCTGGAGCCTAACTTCATTGCCGCCGAGTCGACCTTCCTGGGCGAGATTGCCTGGAACCGGGTGATGAGCGTGAGCAAGAACGCCGACGCCGTCGACCCCAACGCCGACCGTGACGCCACCAGCCTGCGCCTGGTCTTCGAACCGATGTACCGGCAGATCTACCCAGGCCTGGACCTCTCGGTGCCGATCGGGGCGAGCTACACCAACGGTGCCTCGATGGCCTTGGGTACCGGCTTTGGCACCGACCATGGCGGCGACCTGAACATCGGCCTGAAGGGCAACTATCTCAATACCTGGAGCCTTGGCCTGACCTACACGCATTACTACGGCCCGGAAAACACCTTCCTCGATGCCGACAACAACTACACCTTCGAACAGTCGCTCAAAGACCGCGACTTCATCGCCTTCACCGTCAGCCGTACCTTCTGACCGAGGACTACCCGATGAAACACAACAATAAAGTCGTTTCCCTGTTCACTGCCCTGAGTGCCTCGCTGCTGTTCGCCCACGGCGCTTTTGCCGCGGTATCCCCCGAGCAGGCGGCAACGCTCAAGACCACACTGACCCCATTGGGCGGCGAGCGTGCCGGCAATGCCGACGGCAGTATCCCCGCCTGGACCGGCGGTTACACCCAGGTCGACGCCGCTTACAAGGACGGCGGCAAGCGTGGCGACCCGTTCGCCGCTGACAAGCCGCTGCTGACAATCACTGCGCAGAACATGACGCAGTACGCTGACAAGCTGACCCCAGGCATCCAGGCGATGCTCAAGAAGTACCCCGACAGCTACCGGTTGGACGTGTACCCGACCCACCGCAGCGCTGCCGCACCGCAATCGGTGTATGACGCAACCTTTGCCAACGCCACCAGCGGCAAGTTGGTGGACGGCCCTGCCGGCGCCATGCCCGAAGGCGCCTCCGGGGGCATTCCGTTCCCGATCCCGGGCAATGGCGTAGAAGCCATGTGGAACCACCTGCTGCGCTGGCGCGGGGCCTCGTGGCACGCCAGCTTCAACCAGTACCTGACCACCGCCGACGGCAAGCACGTGCTGACCAACGATTCGCGCGCCGATTTGCAGATGCCCTGGTATCTGCCTGGGGGCAGTGGTGACAAAGGTGTGTTCTGGTCCATCCGCATGACCAACGATGGGCCGCCATTGCGGGCGGGCGAGGCCATCACCGGCCTTGAAAACCTCAATGCCGATAAAGCGGCGGTGTGGACCTACCTGCCTGGTCAGCGCCGCGTGCGCCGCCTGCCCAATGCCTGCTGCGACACGCCGACCCCAGCTACAGCGGGGGTGATGAGTTTCGACGAACTGTACGTGTTCAACGGCCGCCTGGACCGCTTCGACTGGAAGCTGGTGGGCAAGAAAGAGATGTATATCCCCTACAACGCCAACAAGGTGTTTACCGCCGCCAACGCCGAAGCGCTGCTCGACCCGCATCACCTCAAGCCACAAGCCATCCGCTGGGAACTGCATCGGGTGTGGGTGGTGGAGGCGACGCTCAAGGAGGGCCAGCGTCACGTGATGCCCAAGAGCACCTACTACCTCGATGAAGACACCTGGGCGGCGGTGCTGGGTGAGCGATACGACGCACGCAACCAGTTGGCCAAAGTGGTCTGGACCTCGCCGGTGGTACTGCCTGACCTGCCTGGCGTGGTGACCCTGACCAACGGCTTCTATGACCTGCTGTCCGGCGCGTGGTTTGCCGGCGATCTGTTTGCCGGCAAGCAGGAGCAGTACCGCATCGTGCCGCCCTACAAGGACTCGGTATTCACCGCCGATGCCATGGCGGGTGAGGGCGTGCGCTGAGCAGGCGCATTGCACCTGGGCTGTATCGACTACAAGAACAAAAGGTTGCGTGCGATGAACAAGATGCTCCATGGCTGGCTGCTGGCCGCCTGTTGCGCGCTGCCCCCGGCCTACGCCGGCGGTAGCGTGGATGTGCTCTCGCAGCCCGCAGTGCAGGGCCCCCAGGCCTTGCGAGCGGTGTTGCAGGATGTGGCCCGTGCCGGCACGCGCCTGGTGTCGGTGGGCGAACGTGGCGTGGTGCTGCTCTCGGATGACAACGGCAAGGCCTGGCGCCAGGCCAAGACCGTGCCGGTGAGTGTCAGCCTGACCGCGGTGCAGTTCGTCGACGAGCGCAACGGCTGGGCGGTTGGCCACGCCGGCGTAGTGCTGCGCAGCGAGGATGGCGGCGAGCACTGGACTTTGCAGCTCGACGGCAAGCGCGCCGCTGCGCTGGAGTTGCAGGCAGCCGAGGCATCTGCCGATGAGCGCCGTTTGGCCGCGGCACAACGGCTGCTGGCCGACGGTGCCGACAAGCCGTTGCTGGCGCTGAGCTTTGCCGATGCGCAGCACGGCCTGGTCGTGGGCGCCTACGGCCTGGCCATGATCACGGCCGACGGCGGGCGCAGTTGGCAGTCCGGCATGGGCCTGTTGCCCAACCGCCGCGGCCTGCACCTGTATGCCTTGGCACGTCAGGGCGCTGACGTGTATGTCGCCGGCGAACAGGGCCTGCTGCTGAGTTCGCGCGATGGCGGTGCTCATTTCGAGGCTTTGCAAGGCCCTTATGACGGGAGCTACTTCGCTGCCAGCGTGCTGCCCAACGGGCGGCTGCTGGTCGGCGGGTTACGCGGTTCGTTGTTTGCCTCCGATGACGGCGGTGCCAGTTTCCAGGCGTTGGCCAACCCGATTCCTGCTTCGCTCAACGGCATCCGCGTCGCCGGTGATCACGTGTTGCTGGCCAACCAGGCCGGGATGCTGCTGCGCAGCAGCCTCAGCGACTTTGCCGCGCATCCCTTGCCGGTCTCCGATGGCCTGCCACTGACTGCCGCTACCACTGCCGCCGACGGTGCCATCGTCGCCGTCGGCATGGCCGGTGCACGCCGCCTGGCACCTTCTTCTTCCTCTTCCACGAAGGACTGAGCCATGCATGCCATGAATCCGCCTGCGCCTTGCAGCGGCCGTCTCGATGACTTCGACAACATGTCCGGGTCGCTGCTGGAGCGTGCACTGTTCAACCACCGGGCGCTGGTCCTGCTGTTGTGCCTGGCCGCGACCTTGCTGCTTGGCTGGCAGGCCACGCGCCTGACGCTCAACGCCAGCTTCGAGAAGACGATTGCGCGCGATCACCCATTCGTCCACAACTACCTGGAACACCGCCAGGAACTTGCCGGCCTGGGCAACGCGGTGCGTATCGCTGTGGCCAACCCCAGTGGCAGCATCTACGACAAGGACTATCTGCACAGCCTGCAGCAGCTCAACGACGCGGTGTACCTGCTGCCGGGCGTCGACCGTGCGGCGATGAAGTCGCTTTGGACCCCCTCCACCCGCTGGGCCGGGGTGACCGAGGAGGGCCTGGAAGGCGGCCCGGTGATCCCCGACGGCTACGACGGCGGCCACGCGAGCCTCGAAGCGCTCAAGCGCAACGTCGAACGCTCCAACGAGATCGGCCAGTTGGTGGCCTTCGACCAGCGTTCGAGCATCGTCTACGTGCCGCTGCTGGAAACGACGCCGGACGGCAAGGCGCTTGACTACACCGCCTTCGCCAGCGAACTGGAAACCCTGCGTGAACGCTTCCAGCAGCAGGGTGTGCAAATTCACATCACCGGCTTCGCCAAGGTGGTGGGCGATCTGATCGATGGGCTGAGGCAGATCCTGCTGTTCTTCGCCGCCGCCATCGCCATCACGGCTGTCGTGCTCTATTGGTACACCCGATGTGCGCGCAGTACGGCGCTGGTGGTGACCTGCTCACTGGTGGCAGTGATCTGGCAAATGGGCCTGCTGCCGGTGCTGGGATACGAACTGGACCCGTACTCGGTGCTGGTGCCGTTTCTGGTGTTCGCCATCGGCATGAGCCATGGCGCACAGAAGATGAACGGCATCATGCAGGACATCGGCCGCGGCATGCACCGCCTGGTGGCGGCGCGCTTCACCTTCCGCCGGCTGTTCCTGGCCGGGCTCACTGCGCTGTTGTGTGATGCAGTGGGTTTTGCGGTGCTGATGATCATCCGTATCCAGGTGATCCAGGACCTTGCCGTCATCGCCAGCCTCGGCGTGGCGGTGCTGATCTTCACCAACCTGATCCTGCTGCCGGTGCTGCTTTCCTATGTCGGCGTCAGCGCCCGAGGTGCGCGCCGTAGCCTGCGCGCCGAAGAAGCGGAGGCGAGCGGGGCGCAGAAGCACGCGATGTGGCGCCTGCTGGACCACTTCACCCGGCGCCGCTGGGCGGCGTGGTGCATTGCACTGGCAGTACTGATGGCCGCTGGCGGATTCGCCGTGAGCCTGCACCTGAAGGTCGGTGACCTGGATGCTGGCGCCCCCGAGCTGCGTGCGGACTCGCGTTACAACCGCGACAACGCCTTCATCACCGAGCATTACGGTGCCAGCAGTGACGTGTTTGCGGTGATGGTGCGCACGCCAGCCGGCGGCTGCTCGGCCTACGATACCCTCAAGCGTGTGGACGACCTTGACTGGCAGTTGCGCGGCCTGCCGGGCGTGGACTCGACCAACTCACTGGCGCTGCTCAACCGCAGGGTACTGGTTGGCCTGTCTGAAGGCAGCCCGAAGTGGTACGAGCTGGTGAACAACCAGGCGACCCTGAACATGGTCACCGCCAACGCCCCGCGCGGGCTGTACAACGATGACTGCAGCCTGCTCACGCTCTATGCCTACCTCACTGACCACAAGGCCGACACGCTTGCGCGGGTGGTGGACAGCGTGCAGACCTTTGCCCGCGACAACGACAGCGAACAGGCCACCTTCCTGCTCGCTGCCGGCAGCGCCGGCATCGAGGCCGCCACCAACCAGGTGGTGAAACAGGCCAACCGCGACATGCTCTGGTGGGTTTACGGGGCCGTCATCCTGCTTTGCCTGGTGACCTTCCGCTCCTGGCGTGCGGTGCTTTGCGCGGTGTTGCCGCTGGTGCTCACCTCGATCCTTTGCGAAGCGTTGATGGTGGCGTTGGGCATCGGCGTGAAGGTGGCGACCTTGCCTGTGATCGCGCTCGGCGTCGGCATCGGAGTGGACTACGCGCTTTATGTGATGAGCATCGTGCTGGCCCAGCTGCGACAGGGGGCGAGCCTTTCCCAGGCGTATTACCGCGCGCTGCTGTTCACCGGCAAGGTGGTGATGCTGACTGGCGTGACCCTGGCCATTGCGGTGGGCACCTGGATCTTCTCGCCGATCAAGTTCCAGGCAGACATGGGCGTGTTGCTGGCCTTCATGTTCGTGTGGAACATGGTCGGGGCACTGGTCCTGCTGCCGGCACTGGCCTACTTCCTGCTGCCGCAAGGCCAGGTGCGTTCGCAGGCGGATCCGGTGTTGCCTGCTCGTGAGCCTTTGTCGCAACAGTGCCTGGCAGGCGCTGAACTCACCCCGCGCCAGGCGAAGCTTCATTCGCTGGAGGAGGTGAGCCATGGCCGCTGAACGTATCGCCGGCAGTGTTCAGGCGCTGCTATTGCTGTTCGGCAGCTGCCTGCCGGTGCTGGGGGCAGTGCTGATCGCGCCTGTGCTGCCACGCATGCAGATGCATTTCACCGAGACGCCCGGCGTCGCGGTGCTGGTACCGGTCGTGCTGACGCTGCCTGCGCTGGTGATTGCGTTGGCGGCACCATGGGCCGGGATGCTGGCGGACCGTGTCGGCCGACGGGCTTTGCTGCTCGCCAGCATGCTGCTTTACAGCGTCTGCGGGGTGCTGCCGCTGTGGCTGGATTCACTTGGCCTGATCATCGCCAGCCGCGCCGGCATTGGCCTGGCCGAAGCCGGGATCATGACCTGCTGCACCACATTGATGGGTGACTACTTCGATGGCCAGCGCCGGGAGCGCCTGTTTGCCCTGCAAATGGTCGCCACTTCGCTGTCAGCCGCCCTGTTCATGGGGCTGGGCGGGGCACTGGGCGAGAACAGCTGGCGTACGCCGTTCGCGCTGTATGCAGTCGGCGTGTTGTGCCTGCCGCTGATGGCCTTGCTGTTGTGGGAACCTCAGGCCCGCCGTGTCGAACCTCAACACGCCCAGGCTTCACGCTTTCCCTGGGCCGCCTTGGCGCCGATCTACCTGCTGACCGGCCTGGCAGGTGTGAGCCTGTTCATCGTACCGGTGCAGGTTGGTTACCTGCTGCAACTGCTGCAGGTGGATGCGCCCCAGCAGGTGGGCCTGACCATGGGCGCCAACCAGCTCGGCGTGCTGGCCGGCGCACTGGCCTTCCGTTTGCTGGCCCGCCAGCCTGCTGGCCGCCTGCTGGCGCTGGGGTTTGCCACGGCGGGGCTTGGCGGCGGGCTGATGGCGCTTTCCACCAGCCACGCAATGGTGGTGTTGGCCGTACTGGTCAATGGCCTGGGCGTGGGCCTGTTGCTGCCCACCCTGATCAGCCAGGTCATGCAGCACGTCGGTTTCGACCAGCGCGGCCGGGCCACGGGCGGCTTCACCGCAGCGATTTTCGCCGGTGAATTCATCAGCCCTTTGCTGGTGCTTGCGCTGACCGGCGGCGCGGCGCCGCATCTGCCCCAGGCGCTGCTACTGGTTGCCCTCAGCCAACTGATCCTGGCGCCGCTGTGCCTGCTGCTGTTGCGTCGCGCCCGCGCGGCGGGCGCAGTGGGGGCGCTGTGAACGATCAGCTTTCCAACACAGGCCCAGGTGCCGCCCCTGGCACCGGCCACGGTAATTGACAGGAGACAGCATGCAGTCACTTGCAACCTTCAAACGCGTCGTCACCGGCCACGACTCCCAAGGGCAGGCGGTGGTGGCCAGTTGTGGCCCTACGGCGCATGACTTTGCGCTCAAGGCGGTGCCTGGCACGGTGTTCTACGAAGTGTGGAACAGTGCCGGCAGCCCGGCGCTGCTGGATAACGGCGACGACCCGACCGCCCGGCCCCTGCAATTGAGCCCCGGCCCGTTGGGCAGTGTGATCCGCGTGGTGGATATCCCGCCGGACAGCCTGCAGAACCAGGTCAGCGCTGAGCAGGCGGCGGCCGCCTTCGCCGAAATCGGCGAAGCGCATGCCGGCACGGGCAACGCTGATTCAAAGCACAAACTGATGCACCGCACAGAAACCCTGGATTACGGGATCGTCACTGAAGGTGAGGTGTGGCTGGTGCTGGACGGCGACGAGGTACACCTCAAGCGGGGTGACATCGTCGTGCAGCGCGGCACCAATCATGCCTGGAGCAACCGCACCGCGCAGATGGCGCGCATGGTGTTCATCCTGCTTGACGGTCGTTACGCCGAGCAGCTCAAGGAGGTGCTGCCATGAAGCTCGCCACACTCAATGACGGTAGCCGCGCTGGCCGCCTGCTGGTGGTTGCCCGCAACCTGGAGCGGGCGGTGGAGGCCAGCAGCATCGCCGCTACGCTGCAGGCTGCCCTGGACGACTGGGCGCAGGTCGAGGGCGACCTGCAGCAATTGTATGAGCAGCTCAACGCCGGGCAGGCCCCGGGTGCGTTCGACCTTGACCTGGCACTGCTCGCCGCGCCGCTGCCCCAGGCCAGGCAGTGGCTGGACGCTTCATCCTTCCTCAGCCACGGCGAGCTGATGCAGAAGGCCTTCAACCTGGACCCCATCGATGGCGTCGAGCACATACCGTTGATCTATCAGGGGGCCGGCGACGACTTTCTTGGGCCGCGGGCCGACATTCCCTTGCCCAGCGAGGCCCACGGCATCGATTTCGAGGGCGAGTTCGCGGTGCTTGTCGATGACGTGCCCATGGGCTGCCCGCCGGACCGGGCCTTGCAGCATGTGCGTCTGGTGCTGCAACTCAACGACGTCAGCTTGCGTGCACTGGCGCCCAGGGAAATGAAGACCGGCTTCGGCTTTGTCCAGGCCAAGCCCGCCAGCAGCTTTGCTCCGGTGGCGGTTACCCCCGACGAACTCGGCGACGCCTGGCGCGACGGTCGTGTGCACCTGCCGCTGAACGTGGAGTGGAACGGCGAGTGGTTCGGCCACCCCCATGGCGGAGCCATGCATTTCGGGTTCCACCAACTGATCGCTCACGCGGCGCTGACCCGGCGCCTTAGCGCCGGCACCTTGATCGGCTCGGGTACCGTGTCCAACGCGGACCGTTCCGTAGGGTCGGCGTGCATCGCTGAGCGCCGTGCCATTGAAACCATCGCCCACGGTGCACCGCGCACGGCCTTCATGCGCTTCGGCGACCGCGTGCGGATGGAGGCACGGGATACCTCAGGCGAGGTGCTGTTCGGCGCCATCGAGCAGCGTGTGGTGCCGGGAGGTTGGCAATGCGCGTGATGGTCAGCGGGGCCAATGGCTTCGTCGGTCGCCAGCTGGTAGGGCGCCTGCTGGAGGCGGGGACGCTGCGCGGGCAGCGCATCCAGGCATTGCTGGTGCTGGACCAGCAACTGGACGGGTTGCCCGACGATGCGCGGCTACGGCGCCATTACGGCAGTGTGACCGACCCTGCCTTGTTGCGCCGGGCGCTGGCCGATGGTGTGGATGTGGTGTTCCACCTGGCCAGTCTGCCCGGGGGCGCCGCAGAGGCGCAGTACGAGCTGGGTTACCAGGTGAATCTGCAGGGCAGCCTGGAGCTGCTCGACCAGTTGCGCAATGCCCGGCAACCGCCAGTGCTGGTGTACGCCAGCAGCGTTGCGGTGTATGGCGGCGATCTGCCCCAGCGCATGGATGAAGACCAGCCGGCCTCGCCGCAACTGTCCTATGCGGCCCACAAACGCATGGTGGAAATCGCATTGCAGGACCTGGCGCGGCGCGGCGAGGTGGACGGCCGCGCGCTGCGCCTGCCCGGCATCGTCGCCCGCCCGCGCGAGCCGAACGGGCTGCGCTCGGCGTTCATGAGCGACTTGTTGCACGCCTATGCGGCCGGCGAACCCTATACCTGCCCGGTCTCGGCTCAAGCAAGCGCCTGGTGGATGTCGGCGCGCTGTTGCGTGGACAACCTGCTGCATGCCGCCGAACTGCAAGACCCGGGCTACGGGCGGATCTGGCAGTTGCCCGTGCTGCACTTGTCGATCGCCCAGGTGCTTGCCGGGCTGCAGGCCTGCCTTGGCGACGAGAACCATGCATGCATCAGCTTCGCTCCCGAGCCACAGCTCGAAGCGCTGTTCGGTCGTTATCCACCCTTGCGCACAACCCAGGCCCGCAAGCTGGGCTTCTGCCATGACGGCTCAGTGCTTGGCCTGCTGCGCAACGCCCTTGATCTGCCACCGCGCCGCAGCATTGCGGCAACCCGTAAAGGAATGTGTGCATGAACGTGAACAAGCGTCGCTTGCTGGACCTTTCTGTAACCCTGGACAACAACCCTTACACTGACCCACCGCCTTTGCTGCCAAAGATCGACTACATGGACCACCAGCAGGGCTGGCCGGAAATGGCCGCGATGTTCCCTGGCCTGCGCAAGGAAGACCTGCCGGGCGATGAGTCGTGGGCAGCTGAACGGCTGCAGATCACCACCCACAGCGGTACGCACATGGATGCGCCCTGGCATTATGCGTCCACCACCAATGGCGGCGAGCGGGCGTTCGGCATCGATGAGCTGCCTTTGGAGTGGTGCCTGCAGCCGGGTGTGAAGCTGGATTTTCGCCACTTGCCGGACGGCCACGTGGTGACGGCGGCGCAGGTGGAGGCCGAACTGGCTCGCATCGGCCATCAACTGCAGCCGCTGGACATCGTGCTGGTCAATACCCGCGCAGGCAGCCTGTTTGGCCAGCCCGGCTACCTCGAAGCCGGGGTTGGCATGGGCCGCGAAGCGACGCTTTACCTGTTGGAGCGGGGGGTAAGGGTGGTCGGCACCGATGCCTGGAGCTGGGATGCACCGTTCAAGTACACCCGTGAACGTTTCAGCGCCACGGGCGATGCGTCGATCATCTGGGAAGGCCACAAGGCTGGCCGCGACATCGGGTATGGGCAGATGGAGAAACTGGCCAACCTGGAGCAGCTTCCGGCCTATGGCTTCATGGTCAGTTGCTTCCCCTACAAGATCCGCCAGGCATCCGCCGGGTTCGTTCGGGCAGTGGCCATCTTCGATTAGCAAGGCTGGCGGCCAGCCGCCGAGCTGGCCGCCCATCCCGGCACAACGATGGCGAGGTGAACTTTATCGGGCGTCCAGGCTTCCTCTGTTACAGCAGCCGTTGCCCCGGTGGGGCAGCCAGCGCTGCATCACGCCAAAGGTTGAGGAGGGGCAATGAAGACGCAAACCACGCTAGCGCCCGAAAAAGCAGGCCAGGCAAAAGGCCAAGGTGAAGTAGAACGGGACAACGATGCCCGTCGGCCAGACGGCTCAAGCGGTACGGCGCATGATTCCACCGCGCAACAAACCGCGCGAGGCAAGGGGCCGCACTCGTCCGAACACGCCGACACCGAGGATGACCTGGGCTTTGACCCGGACTCACCGGATCTGGACGACCCGCAGGTCGATCCCCAAGGGCCGGCCAAGCCGCCCAGGGATGTGGAGAAAAAGGCAACATGATCGAGGCCGTGAGCGCGGATGTGCTGGGTGATGCTCAGCGCACCCGCTCACGGCTTTGTACCGAAAGCTCCAGGGCTTTTTGCATGTCCAGCCGCGCAGAACGCCCCACGTCCCGGTCATGCAACTGAAAGTTGCGCTCGGAGGGCAGGATCGGTGCGGTGAGGTCTTCGGCGTCCTCTCGCTCGAAGTCGTGATTGCCGCCAATGGTCATGGCGCTACGGCGCAGCAGCATGCGCAGCTGCTCGGGCTGCAACTGCGGGTTGATCGACAGCATCGCGGCCACAAGGCCTGTGACCATCGGGGTGGCATAGGACGTGCCGCAATGCACCGCGCCGGGCTGGCCTGCCTGGCGGGTCGAGGCGTGGGCGCAGGCTGCGGCGGTGATGTCGACGCGCATGTCTACATTCGAGGTGCTGCGCTTGACGGCGTAGTTCGGTGACTCGACAGGGACAGAAGCCTGCCCGCTACGTTGATGGCCGCCCACCACGAGCAGTTGTTCGGTGATGAAGGAGGAGGGCAGGCGATACTCGTCGGTGCCCGAGAACGAGGCGCCGTTGCCGGCCGAGTTGACCACGACCACATCCGGATGGGCCTTGCGCAGCCAGAGAAAGAACTCCTCGAGCAGCTCTTCATAGCCGCCCATGGCAATCCCGGAGCGCAGCAGGGAATCCACCTCATCGCCTTGCACGTTGCGCGCACCGACGCGGTGAATACCCCAGCTCCAGTTGAGTACGCGCACGCCGTCCTCGACCAGGTTCACCGATGCGGCGATGTTGGCGGTGATACCGGCATCGGAGTTGCGTTCGACAATCACCTCGAAACCACCTGCCGCCTTGTCCAGCCCCCGCAGGAAGCCGGTGTTGCCCCCGTCATCCCAGCCGGCGGCGAGAATGCCGGCGACGGTTGTGCCGTGGTTGTCCGGTTTGCTGGCATCCTGGGCATACACGCAGGTGCGGTGCCCCTCGCAGGCGCCCAGGTAGTCGGCGAAATCTGCGGTATCGAAGTCGACATTGCGTTCGATCACCCCGACCCGAACCGGGGTGGGCAGCACCGGCACCTGGCGGCCCGGGATGCGCCGCTGATAGTAGTGCACCGCATCGAGGAAGCGGTTGGCAGCCCATTCGTCCGAGCCTTGCGCAGGCTTGCTGGCCCCCGGTGCCTTGGGGGCGGCGTGTTCTGCCTCTTCGGCCGCCGATTCCTCCACCACCACCGCGTCCACGCTGGTTTCACCGCCAAGGCGCAATACCAGTGCATCACGCTGCACCAGGTCCTGGGCGGGCAGGCGCAACTGATACAGGTTCAGAGGAGCGATGCTGCCCACCACCTTGGCCCCGTATTTGCGCGCCAAACGTTCGGCTTCCTGGCGGCCGTCGTGGTCCTCTTCTATCAGCACGCTGACCAGGTCGACATAGGTGGTCAGGCCATCCATGTTCCTGGCCACTTCCTTGGGCCCTGCGGCCAGCACATGGTTGTTGTGCAGGGTAAGCCAGGCGGCATTGCTGGCACGCGGGCCGTCCTGCAACCACAGCGGGCCGCTTTGCACGGCCGTGCCGTCCAGTTGCAGGCGCAAGGTATCCCCCTGGCGCTGGACACGCTCCGGGGCCACTGCCTTGCCGCTGAGCAGCAGCTGCGGCGTGGCCTGGCCAAGCCCTTGCACGCGCAGGCACCAGGTTTGCTGCTGGTTGTCCATCAAGTCGCCGCAGCGTTTGAGCTGTTGCAGGCGCAACGGCTGCTCGGCGAGCGCAGCGGTGCTGACAGCCAGCGCCAGGGCAAGGGCAATGCGTGTACGGCCCATGGCTTACTCCATGGCCTCGGCCACGCCCTGATCCTCACCCAGGAAACCACCGCTCTGGTGCTGCCACAGCCTGGCATAGGTGCCGTTCCTGGCGAGCAGTTCGCTGTGGGTTCCCTGTTCTATGATGCGCCCCTCGTCCATGACGATAAGCCGGTCCATGGCGGCGATCGTCGACAGCCGGTGGGCGATGGCGATGACCGTCTTGCCCTCCATCATTTCATTGAGGCTTTCCTGGATGGCGACCTCGACTTCCGAATCCAGCGCGCTGGTGGCTTCATCGAGCAGCAGGATCGGGGCGTTCTTGAGCATGACCCGGGCGATGGCGATGCGTTGGCGCTGCCCGCCTGAAAGCTTGATGCCGCGTTCACCCACCAAGGTGTCATAGCCGCTGTGGCCTTGCCGGTCGCTGAGCTGCTCGATGAATGCGTCGGCCTGGGCGTTGGCTGCGGCGCGGCGTATCTGTTGCTCGGTCGCATCGGGGCGGCCGTAGGCGATGTTGTCGCGGATGGAACGGTGCAGCAGGGAGGTGTCCTGGGTGACCATGCCGATGGCGCTGCGCAGGCTGTCCTGGGTGACCTTGGCAATGTTCTGCCCATCGATGCGTATTTCGCCGCTGTCGACGTCGTAAAAACGCAGCAGCAGGTTGATCAGCGTGGACTTGCCCGCACCGGAACGGCCCACCAGGCCGACCTTTTCGCCTGGGCGAATGTGCAGCGTCAGGCCATCGAGCACCTGACGTTCGCCGTTGTAGTTGAAGCTGACATTGTCGAAGTCCACCGCACCGCCAGTGGTCTTGAGCACCCCGGCGTTCGGTGCATCCTGCACCTTCGGGCCGCGCGTGAGGGTTTCCATGCCATCCTGCACGGTGCCGATGTTCTCGAACAGCGAAGTCATCTGCCACATGATCCAGTGCGACATGCCGTTGACCCGCAGTGCCATGGCGGTAATCGCCGCAACGGCGCCCGTGCCCACTTCGCCCTGGTGCCAGAGCCACAGGGCATAGCCGCCAGCGCCAGCGATCAGGCCGACCACCAGCGCCTGGTTGACGATCTCGAACTGGCTGACCAGGCGCATCTGGCGAAAACCGGTGAGCTTGAAGTCTTCCATGGCCGCCCGCGCAAAGTGCGCTTCACGCTTGGAGTGCGAGAACAGCTTCACCGTAGTGATGTTGGTGTAGGCGTCCGACACTCGCCCGGTCATCGACGAACGCGCGTGGGCCTGCTCCTGCCCCACTTGCCCCAGGCGCGGCACGAAGTACAGCATGGCCAGCCCGAACAACGCGACCCAGGCAATGAAAGGCAGCATCAGCTTGAGGTCGAAGCCGCCGGCCAGGGCGATGATCGCGATGAAATACACGCCGATGCCCGGTGCGATCTCGATGATGGTGAACAACACCTCGCGCACCGCCAGGGCCGTCTGCATCACTTTGGTGGTGACCCGGCCGGAGAACTCGTCAGAGAAGAACGACAGGCTCTGACGCAGCATCAGCCGATGGAAGTCCCATCGCAGCCGCAGCGGCAGGTTGATTGCCAGTACCTGGTGCTGCACCATCGTGCGCAGCGCCACCAGGCCTATGCTGGTCAGCAATACGATGGCGATGCCCCACAACACCCGGGTTTCCTGCCCATCGGCTGCGCCGCCCGCCTGCCAGGCCGAAAGCAGGTCGACGACCTGCCCCAGGAAGGAAAACAGCCAGGCTTCATAGATCGACACCCCGGCGCTGAGCAGCGCAAGGGCGAGCACATAGCCGCGAGCCCCTCGCGTGCAGGCCCACAGGAAGCGCAGCAGGCCAACCGGGGGTGGTGGAGCCTCGTCGGGTGGGAAAGGGTCGAGCCGTCGTTCAAAGGCGCGCAGCATAAAGTCTCCGAATGGGTCAGGTATCGCTCACTTGCGACAGGGGCCTGGCCACGTGTTCAAGTGGCCGTTGTTCTGCCGCCACGCCCCACAGCGCCTGGGCCAGTGCCGCGATGATCATCAACGCCGCGCCGATCAGGTAGCCGTACAGGACATTCAGGCGCTCGCCGGTCTCGATCAGCGCGCCGAACAAGGTCGGGCCGATCAGGCCGCCAAGCCCTGTGCCGAATGCATAGAATACGGCAATGGCCAGCGCGCGGATTTCCAGCGGGAAGGTTTCTGCCACTGTGAGGTAGGCCGAACTGGCGGCTGCCGAGGCAAAAAAGAAAATCACCATCCAGGCAATGGTCTGCTCGGTCACATCGATCAGTTGCTGCTGAAACAGGTAACCGCTGATGGCCAGCAATACCCCGGAAAGCAGGTAGGTCGAGCTGATCATGATGCGCCGCCCGACCACGTCGAACAGCCGGCCTAGCAGCAACGGCCCGCAGAAATTGCCCAAGGCGAACGGCAGGATGTACCAGCCTACCTGGGCAGGCGGCACGTTGTAGAAGTCGGTCAGCACCAGTGCATAGGTGAAGAAGATCGCGTTGTAGAAAAAGGCCTGGGCGGTCAGCAGTGTCAGCCCGACCAGTGCCCGCCGCCGGTGCACCACGAAGAGGCTTTGGAACACCTCGCGCAGTGGCGTGTGATCGCGTGCGCGCAGGCGCAGGGCCGGGCTTTGCAGCGGGGGGATGGGGATGCCGCGCTGGTGGTAATGGCGCTCGATGGCGGCGACGATGCGCTCGGCCTCTTCCGGCTGATTGTGAATCATCAACCAGCGTGGGCTTTCCGGTATCCACAGGCGCATCAGCAGGATCAGCAAGCCGAGTGCCGCGCCAATGCCGAAACACAGCCGCCAGCCCAGTTCGCCGCCCAGCACCGCTGGGTCGAGCAAAACCACTGCGCCCACTGCACCCAACGCTGCACCGATCCAGAACGTACCGTTTATGGTCAGGTCGACCCAGCCGCGGTAGCGCGCCGGGGTGAATTCCTGGATGGTCGAATTGATGGCGGTGTACTCCCCGCCGATGCCGGCCCCGGTGAGCAAGCGAAACAGCAGAAAGCTCCACAGGTCCCAGGCGAACGCCGTGGCAGCCGTTGCGCCGATGTACAGCACCAGCGTGATGAAGAACAGCTTGCGCCGCCCCAGGCGGTCGGTTAGCCAGCCGAACAGCAATGCACCCAGTACGGCTCCGGCGATGTAGGCTGCGCCTGCCAGGCCGATCTGGATATTGGTCATTGCCAGCGTCGGGCTGGCCTTGAGGGCGCCCGACACCGAGCCGGCCAATGTCACCTCAAGGCCGTCGAGCAGCCAGGTGATGCCCAGCGCCATGACCAGCAAGGTGTGAAAACGCGTCCACGGCAGCCGGTCGAGGCGGGCCGGAATGTCGGTGCTGTAGAAGCGCTCCTGCGCAGAAGCGCCGGCTGGTTGCTGCAAGGCGTGGGTCGTCATGGCACGTCCTGTTGGCTGACGGGGCAGGGCTGTTGGGTCAGCGTCTTTCAGAAGAGCCCATAGGCGGATAAAAGTTTGATTCGTTTCGCTCGGGGCAGGCCATCAGCCCAGTTTGGCATGCCACGGTGAACATTCACGGCCCCACGCCCTCAAAATCACAGGGTCTCAAGGTTGTGCCTGCAGCCCGGAATTCCAACCACAGAGGAGTCAATGTCATGCCACGTGGAGACAAGGACAAATACACCGAAAAGCAAAAGCGCAAGGCTGAGCACATAGAAGAAAGCTATGAGCATAAGGGGGTCTCCAAGGATGAGGCCGAGGCTCGCGCATGGGCTACCGTCAACAAGCAGTCCGGAGGTGGCGAGAAAGCTGGGGGCTCAGGCAAGAAGACCACGCCCGGCGAAAAGAGCACCGCGCGTTCTGATTCCGCCAGGCGTGCGGCCAAAACCCGTCAGGGCCATGCCCGCGCATCAGGCTCGTCCCTGCAGACCCAGACCAAGGAAAGCCTGATGAAGGAGGCCCGCAGCAAGGACATCAAGGGGCGCTCCAGCATGACCAAGGCCCAATTGGTCGAAGCCCTGCGCAGGCACGGTTGAAAGCGGCCAGAGCCCAAGTGCCGCTCAGGCCTCCTTGAAGCCCCGCCCCTCGATGCCCTGGCCCAGGGCATCGGCCCCTTGCGGCAGCGCTGTGACCTTGATCGCCCGCACCGGTACCGCGAATTTTGCGCCGATTCTGGAGAACCGTTCGAGCAGGCGGAAGTTGATGGCCTGCTGGATGTCCATGTAGAGGTTGTAGCCTGGGTCCTTGACGATGTAGACGCATTCGAACTCCAGCGCCTCCTTGCCGAAACCGCGCAAGTGGGCGCGGTCGAAACGCGCCTGCTCTTGTGCCTTGATCGCTTCCTCGACAATGGCCGGGGCTTTTTTCACGGCCTCGGTCGGGGTGTCGTAAGACAGGCCGAACTCAAAGACGATGCGCCGCTCCTGCAGGCGCTTGTAGTTCTGGATGGTGCTGCTGATCATGCTGGCGTTGGCCATGACGATCTGCTCACCGCCCAGGCTGCGGATGCGCGTGGTCTTCAGCCCGACCTGTTCGACGGTGCCGGCCAGTGCGCCGATGACGATGAAGTCGCCCACCTCGAACGGCTTGTCCACGGCAATCGCCAGCGAGGCGAACAGGTCGCCGAGGATGTTCTGCACGGCAAGCGCAACGGCAATGCCGCCCACGCCCAGGCTTGCGACGAAGGCGGTGATGTTCACGCCCAGGTTCGACAGCATGGCCAGCAGTACCACCGACCACAGCAGCACCCGTGCGCCCCACCCCGCCAGGGTGGCCAGGGCGCTGCCCTGATTCAGGCCCGCGGTGCTGTGCCGGGCGAAGTAACGGTTAAGGCCCAGGCCGATGGCGCGGTTGACCCACAAGCCGATCTGCAGCGCCGCCACCACGAACCAGAGGCTGCCCACCCGGCTCAGCCAGCGCTCGGGCAGGTCGAGCATGCTCAGGCCTACCAGAACAGAGGCAAGGAAGAGCAGGAAGTTGCTGGTGCCGGACAGCACTTTGGCCATTACCTGGCTCAGTGCGCCGTCATGCTCGGACCAGCGTTGCACCCGCCTGAGCAAAAAACTGATGGCCGCCCGGGTGGCCAGGAAGGTCAGGGCGGCGACAGCCAGTGCCAGCAGCAGGTTGAGGATGGAAATACCGAACACGGTGGTGTCGGTGAAAAATTCGATGATGCGATCGTTCATGAGCGATTGGCCTCCTGGTTGCCCTTGAGTGAATTCGCACGTGCAGTTCATCGGACGCCGACAGGGCGTGAGAGGTCGATCGGATTTTGGGTTTTTCTCGGCCTTTGCATGCCTTGAGCGCTTCGACGCCCTTGAGAGCGAGCGCCGCGCGGGCGGCGCTCGCTCTCAAGGGCGTCTGCATATCACGACGAACCAGGCCTCACTGCGCCGCGTACATCAGCGAATCCTGCTCCTGCTGCAACTGCCTGAAATTCCCTGCAATGGCCTCGATCAGCGCCGCGTCGCGAACCGGGTCCAACCCCGGGTAAGGCTTGCCGTTGTAATCGCCCTTGTGGGTAAGCACAGCCTCGACGCCTTCGCCGTTCTCCTGGTAAAGCCGCTTGATGGTCTGCGCTTCCAGGTCTTTGCTGTCTTTGCAGCGCAACGCATAGTGAATGCCAAGTGCTGCCCCGAAAGCCAGGCCGGGGGTTTCGATGCCGTGCTTGTGGGCAAGGTCGATACTGCTCAGGATGCGCTCGTTGCGCTGAAGCTTGCGCAGTGGGTCGCGCCCCACACGGGCGCAAGGGTCTTTGAACGACGTTTTGCAGCGCTCCAGGAAGGTGCTGGCAAAATCGCGCACCGCCTCTGCCATGTCGGCATTCTCAGCCACCAGTGCTGGCGCGACTTCCTGGCCGATCAGGCGCTCGGCCAGTTCACTGACCCGGTCGTCGCCCATGGCCTGGCCAACCCAGTCATAGCCCAGCAGGCTTGCATACCAGGCAATGATGGCGTGAGGGCCGTTCCACAAGCGGTTCTTGATGACCTGGATCTGGGCGATGTCGGCGACCGTTTTCACCTGGCGCAGACGCTCCAGCAGGTCACTGCCGCGCTCCACATACAACGGCATGTCCGGCTCGCTGTTGAACAGGATCAGGTGCAGCTGGCTCATCGCGTTGCTGGACTGCGCGAAAGGCCGGAATCGACAGATCAGGCGCTCGTATTCAGGTACCGGCGCGGATGGTTTGCTGGCCGGTGCAGGCTCGTCGTCGAGGCTGTTCTGGAACATTTGCGACTTGATGCGCAACTGGCGGACCAACGCCTCGTTGCTGAGCTTGGACACGATGCGGCTGACCACCGTTTCAGCGAAATGGGTCTTTTGCAGGATCTGTTGAGTGATGTCCGGCGTGCACAGCAACTCCAGCTCCGCCTGCACGTGCAGGCGCACGAACGCGGCGCCACCGATCTTGTTCAGCACGATCAGGATGGTCAGGTCACGGCCCCGGCGCTCGAAGCGCCGCAGCAAGCCTTGGGCAATCACCTTGGCCTGTTTGCGGATGGCCTGCTCCGGCAGGCTCAGGCCGATGATTTCTGCCGCGTTGTACATGTCGATCACCGCCTCGGCATCGTCCATGTCGATCATGCGCACATTTTCGATGGTCTGGTCGAACGAGGTGGCGCCGTAACGCACGCTGTAACGGCCAAACGCAGAAACGGTCTCGCGCAGCATGCGCGAACGGGTGGCGGCGATGATTTCACATGGCCGGGTGTAGCCGTCCCAATGGGAAAACACCTGGGTCAGGTAACCGCCGCCGATGGCGCCGAACCCGTGAATGCCGACACGGAACTGGTTCAGTGACGCTGGAAAGGGCTCTTCAAGCTGCGGCATGCCCAGGTCAGGCACGCACTCGCTCAAGTCGGCGAGGAATTCATTCATGCTGCGGTAGGCTTTCAGCGCGCCCGCTTTGACTTCAGCGGCCGGCGGCTTGATGTCTTCGATCAGGATCGCCTGGCCTTCGGCGCGGATGGCCGAAAGCATGCCGTTTTCCGAGTCTTCGACCATGAAGCACTGGCTCGGCTCGCAATTGAGTGCGGTGGCGGCGCGCAGGAAGATTTCGGGATGGGGTTTGCCTTGGCTGACTTCGTCGCCACACACGGTGATGTCGAAATACTTGAGCACATTGGCATTGATCAGGTACTCCTCGGCGATGGCGCGGCGGCTGGAGGTGGCGACCGCCATGGTCAGGCCAGACTTGCGTAGCCGTTCCAGCACTTCCAGCAAGCCGGCCTTGATCGGTACGCCGTGATTGCGCACGTACTCCAGCTCAAGCTCATCGGCGCGCTGGCGGATCCGGGCGTACGGGAAGTCGTCACCGTTGTGGGCCTTGGCGAGGGCCTCGGCCTTTTTCGCGCTCAGGCCCAGCGAGCCGATCAATGTTTGTTCGCTCAGCGCTTTGCCGGCAATTTCCAGCGACGCTTGTTTCAACGTCTTGAAGCGCAGGCGCTCGGTATCGAACATGGTGCCATCCATATCGAAGATGGCGCTGAAAATGCGTTTGCCCTGAAAAAAGATCATTCGGTATTGCCCCTTGGTGAATCGTGATTCATCTCGGCTTGCAGACGGGTACAAGCGAGCATTGCGAAAAAAACCGCTGCTTGAGCTGTCAGGTAGGGGGCATGCGATCGACAGGGCCGCGCACCGGCGCGACGTAGAAATAAGGGGGGACAGAGCGGGGAGTGCAGAGGATGTCTGCGAGCTTCGAGGCAGCTCGGGCGCCTTGTTTGACTTCACGCCCACTGGCTGCAGATCGGTTTGCAGACAGTGAGCGCAAATAGCGATGGATACGTGTGATTCCTGGCATGGGGTACTTCGCTTCCTTTGTTTGTAACTGGGATTCCTTTTTTACCCTTGCACGGATGCGCAGTGACATGCAACCGGCAAGGGCCCAGTAGGGAACCATGCACGGTTCGTTCTCTACCTGTTCAGCGCTGCTTGCTCCCTGAGCACCTGCATCTGCTGGCGATAATCCGCGGTGACCTGGCGCGCCTGTTCGGGGTTGTTCACGACCCTTGGCGTGATCAGCACGATCAACTCGGTACGGTCACGGCTTTTGGAGGTGCTGCCGAACAGCCAGCCCAGCCCGGGTATGCTCGACAGGCCCGGCACACGGGTATCGGATTGGCCGTTGTCCTGCTTGATCAGGCCCCCCAGCAGTACCGTCTGGCCGCTTTGCACTGCCACTTGGGTCGATACCGCACGGCTGGAAATGCGCGGGTTGGGCTGGGTGGTGGTGACGGCGCTGTCGTCGGCGTCGCTCACTTGCTGCTGGATGTCCATGTACACCAGTCCACCGGGGTTGATCCGTGGCACGACATCGAGAATGACACCTGTCTGCACGTATTCGACGCTGCTCAGGGTGGTGTCGGAGTTGCTGGTATTGACGGTGGTCTGGCTGATCGGAATGTTGTCGCCGACCTGGATCTGCGCCTGCTGGTTGTTCAGCACCACCAGCGATGGAGCCGAAAGCACCTGTGTCAGGCCGCGTGTTTCCAGCGCGCGCAGGGCCACCTGCAGGTTGCTGCTGACGAAGGAGTAGAACATCGAGGCGCTGCCCAGCGCGACGCCACCGGCACCGAGCGCACCCTGGCTGCCGCTTTCGTTGGCGACGGTGGTGCTGGACGAATTGCCGGCCAGCCGGCCCAGGTACCACTGCACGCCCAGGTCCAGATCGCCGGTGAGCTTGACTTCGAGGATGCGTGTTTCGATCTGCACCTGCAGCGGCGGGCTGTCCAGGCGCTTGATGGCCGATTCGATCTCTTTCCACTGGGCAGGCCGCGTGCGTACCAGTAACTGGTTGCTGCTTTTCTGCGCGGTGATGCGCACCGACTCCTCAAGGCTCTTGGCCGAGCCGTCGGCCGGCTCTGCGCTGCTGGCCTCGGATTGCCCAGTGTCCTCATAGTCATCCTCCGAGGGTGCCTCGCGGATACTGGCCTGGGTGCTCATGCCCGTGCCGCCGAGGCCTTGGGCCGACTGGCTACCGGTGCCGTTGAGCGAGGTCAGGCTGGTGGTCTTGAGCCCTGGCGCGACGCTGGCCGCCTTGTCGTCGTTGATCTGCCCCGAGCCATAGATCTGGCGCAGATATCGGGCAAGGTCCGCCGCTTTCATGTTGCGCACGTCGTACACGAACAGCTGCGGTTCGTTGCCACCGCCTTCATCGATGGTGCGGATCCAGTCACCGACTTCCTGCAGATACTCCGGTTGCGCAGAGATGGCGACGATCGAGTTGGTGCGTTCGTTGGGCATGAACCTGACCATGTCCGACAGTGGCATGCCGCTGTCGGGCCCGAACAGCTTCTGCAGCTGCGGCATGAGCTCGGCCACCGAGGCGCGTTGCAGGCCGTAAACGCCAATCGACATGCCCTTGAGCCAGTCGACGTCGAAGGTGTCGATGGTGTCCTGGTAGTTGGCGAGTTCATCTGGAGTGCCTGCCAGGCTGATCACGTTGCGGGCCGGGTCGACCAACAGGAAGGCATTCTCACGTACGAAAGGCTTGAGCAGCTTCTGCATTTCGCTGGCGCCGATGTAGCGCAGCGGGTAGAGCCGGGCGGCGAGGCCCGTGGCAGGCTGGGCGACCGGCACCTGTGGCACCAGTTTGCCGGCCACGGCCTTGTCGGCCGGCAGGATCACATAGCGCTCGCCCTGGCGGATCATGGCATTGTCGGTCCACGACAGCAGCGTTTCCAGGATGGACAGTGCCTGCTGCTTGGTGACCGGCTTTGAGGTGGAGAAACTGACGCTGCCTTTGACACCTTGGCTGATGCTGTAGTTTTCATGCAGCAGGTCGCCCATGACGCTGTTGATCACCGCCTCGATGGGCTGGTCGGTGAAGTTGAACACGATATCGCCTTGCTCATCCTTCGCGGCGGGGGGCGTTGCCGAGGCCTTGCGGATGAAACGCTGGTTGCCGGTGATGATCTGCCGGCCAGGCGGCGTGCGTGGGGCCGTAGCAGCGGGCGCGGCAGCGGGCTCGAGGCTGGTGACCACAGGTGCTGGGGCGTCGGCGCCGTTGAAGGCTTGCTGCAGCAGCGCCGGGTCGGTGTGCAGGTCACGTTGCGTGGTGGCGCAACCGGCCAGGGTGATGGCGACACTCAGGCCGAGCAATGGCGCACGCAGAGTAGGGAATGGATGGCGTGAAGGAGCTTGCATGGTCATGGGGTTTCAATACGCGGAAGAGTGATGGCGGAGGCCTTGGACGGCGGCGGCAGGCGCAGCAGTGGCATGCTCAGGGTGTGCTGTTGCCCGGCACGGGTGAAGGTTGCGCTCAGCGCCGTCAGCCGGGAAAGGGTCCAGCCGCTTGCCAGCGTGCTGCCCAGCGCAACCTTGCTGGCTGGTTTGCGGCCTTCGCGCAGGTAGGCCCAGCGCGACTGCCCGTCGAGTACCACGCCGGTCAGCGTCAGGTTGGCCAATGCAGGGCTGTGCTGGCCTTGCTGCTGTGGGTCGGGCTGACGGTCAACGCTGAAGATCGGGTGCGCCCAGGTGGCGGCACGCACTGGCTGGGCGAGCTCGGCCAGTGGCGCGGGTGGCTGGTGGGTGGGGGGTGCTGACGGCTTTTGCGCCGGCAGCCACTGCGGTGGGTTTGGCGCGACAAGCATCCAGGCGACCACGGCGAGGGCACTGACATTGGCAGCCAGCAGCACCAGATGAGCGGCACGCATCATGAGTCGCTTCCTTCTGCTGGCTGCGCGTGCAGGTAACCGCGTATCAGCAGGTGAACTTCCAGGCGCCCGGCAGGCCCCTTGGCTGGCGCCGCAGCACTGCGGCGTATGCTCAGCTGGTCGATGAACAGGCTGGGCTGGCCGTACTCCAGTGCATGCAGCAGGGCCGCCAGCGGTTCGATGGCGCAGGCCAGCGTCAGGCTGACCTTGACCGGGCGATAAGGCTCGGCCTGGCCCTGCTCGGCGGGGGCGATGGGCATGCGCTGGGTGATATCGCAGCCGGGGCCGACGTGCGCCTGCGCCTTCACCTGATCGACGGCACGCTGCATCAGGTCGGCGGCTACGGCGTTGGGGTCTTCGCCCGGCAGCAGGCTGTTGCGTTGGGCGGGGTCGTTGCGGCTGCGCTGCAACTGGGCCTGCAGTTCAGGTTGCTGAAGCATTAGGCTGGCATAGCGCCGTTGCTGCTCGCGCAACGTCTGGGCTTGCGCGTCCAGGCTGCGCAGGGGGGCGAGCAGCAGGCATTCGAACACCAGGTACCAGGCCAGCCAAAGCAACAGCGCGAGCACGCCCAAGGCGCAGAGCTTGCGTTCTCTGCTAGTGAGTGGGCGCATGCGGCACCTCCTGGCTGAGCTGGGCGGTGATGGAAAAGCGCTCGCGGCCCGTGGTTTTGTCGGCCTGGATGATGCCTTTGAACTGCGCGTGCTCAAGCGTGGTGCAGGTCTTTACCTGCGCCAGCAAGGCACTGGTGCGTTCGCTTTGGCCGGTGAACGTCACTTGCGTGCCATCGCTCACTTCCAGCTGCTCTATCCAGGTGTCGTCGCCCACGCAGGCGGTGAGGTCGGCCAGCAGCGCAGTGACGGTGGGGCGTTGTGCCTTGAGGCTGGCCAGGTAGGTCGAGGCGCCCAGCGTGGTGTCCAGGGCCTGGCGCAAGTGCTGCACCTGCTGGGCGGCCTCGCGTTGTGCCGCCACTTCGCGCTGCATGGCCTGGACCTCGCCCTGGCGGCGCTCCAGCCAGGCTGCGCCAAGCATTACGCAACAGGCTGCGCAGCCAAGCCACAGCCAGCGGCCCAGCTGGCCTGGGCGTGACCGCGTGCGAGCGCTTTCGGCCGGCAGCAAGT
This sequence comes from Pseudomonas sp. M2, assembly GCF_015751845.1. NCBI lineage: Bacteria > Pseudomonadati > Pseudomonadota > Gammaproteobacteria > Pseudomonadales > Pseudomonadaceae > Pseudomonas > Pseudomonas sp. M2. The sequence continues at coordinate 111,642 of NZ_JADOUD010000001.1, read as the reverse complement.
CGATCATCAGGCGTTCGCCGCGGGCGTCCAGTGCATCGATGCCGACCAGGTGCACACCCTGTTCGCCACAGGCAACCAGCAGGGTGTCCAGGGTACTGCGTGCGATGGCCACCAGTTCAACCTGGGCCTGTGGTGCGCGGCGCTGCGCCACGCGGGCGACAAAATGGACCTGGTCGGCGGTATACGGCGTGTAGCGATCGATTTCGTAGGCCAGCACCTGCATCAGGTTGCGCGTGGCGGCGACGGGCAACTCGATGTGCTGCGTCAGCACGTGCGAGGCAGGCAGCAGCAGAACGGCAGGCTGGCCGTGCTCGCAATCGGCAGGCAAAGGCCATGGCAGCACCTGCGGCGTATTACCGTTGCCAAGGCGCGCGGCGATCGCCTGCGGGAGCATGCCCAGCAGCTCGGCCCGCCATGCGCTGAGCCAGTGCCGGGCACGGCTGGCCCGCCAGCGTGCCTGGTAAAGCTGCTGTTGGCTGCCCCAGCGTGCCGCACAGTGTTTTGCCAGGCGGATCAATCCTGCCACCTCAATACCCGGTAAGGCTTGCCACCGGCGTAGGCCGGCAGCAGCACGAAGGTTGCCTTCAGGCGTGACTGAAAGCCGCCGGGCAAGGTGGCCTGGCTGGTGACGGTGAGGATCGGCCCGCCATCCGGCGCGGGCCCGTGATAGTGGGGCAGGCCCAGCACACTGGCCAGTGTGGGTGATGCCAGGCTGGGGTCGGGCTGGGCATTGCCCGACCAGACGGTGATGAAGGGCAGGGCACGGTCATAGACGGCGTAGCTCATGCCGGGCAGTTCGCGAAATTCTTCGAGCATTCGCAGGGGTACCTGGTTGCGCCTCGTCCTTAAAGCCTGAGTGATGATTTTCGAGCGTTCGGCGGTGGCGCCACTGGCACGCAGCAGTTTTGCCAGGCTCGTTGAAGGTGTTGCGTTGAGGTCCAGCTTGCCCCGTTCGCTGACCACACTGATGTGCAGCGTGCTGCCTGCAAAGTGGGCCACGTGGACTTGGCCATCGGCGAGCCAGCGCGCCTGGCCGTCGCGCAGCAGGTTGGCCACGGCCAGGTTGAAGCCTGCCTGGGCGGCGAGCCCGGCCTGGGTCTGGTTGCCTTGCCAGCGGGCCTGGCGCTGCTGCAGTTGGACCGATACCGCCAAACCGCCGAGCAGCACGCTCAGCAAACCGACGACCCAGAGCACCAGCAACAGGGCCGCGCCGCGCTGGCGGCTCATGGCCGGCCACCGTCGCCGGACAGGTCAAGCAGCAGGTTGACCTGCAGCAGTGGCCAGGCCTGAGTGCCTTGCAGTTGCACCGCCACGCGCACTGCCTGGGGCAGGCGCTCTGGCCACGGCCACTGGGGCATCCAGCCGGTGGCTTTGCCCAGCGGGGAGTAGCCGCGGTAATTCAGGTGCAGCCCTTTGACCCCCTCCAGCAAGCGCTGGGGTTCGCCCCAGGCCTGCAGGCGTTGACCTTGCAGCCTGGCCAACCGGATCTCCAGGCGCCCTTGACGCAGTTGCAGACGCTGGCGGTAGATCCCCCCGCCTACAGAGCTTGGCAGCGGGGCGAAAAACACTACCGTGTCGTTTTGCCCATCGAATGTTGCGGTGTGGGCGCCCTGGCCGGTCGCTGCGGTCAATGGCAACACCTGGCCCAGTGCCTGGCGCAGGAACCGCTGGGTTGCACGCAGTTCATCGAGCCGGGCGCTGTAGCGCTCGGCCTTTGCCACTGAGCGGTGGGCCGCCACCAGGGCGCTACCGACCAGGCCCAGCAGCAACCCCAGCAGGCTGATGACCACCAGGATCTCCAGCAGGGTAAAGCCTGCCTGGCGCTTCATGTTCCACTGCCTGGCGCGCGTGCGCGCAGGGTGCTGTAGCGCCAGGTGTGCCCGCTGTCGATCAGGGTCAGGTCCAGCCGGTACAGTTCGAGGCGTGTGGGCACTGCCTGTTCCAGGGTGACGTCCAGCACCCAGTCGATGCCCTGCCAGCTACCCCGTTGCTGGCCTACGGCAAGCGGGCCCAAGTCGAAGTCGTCCAGCAGCGAACGCGCCGCCGCATTGTGGCGGTCACTGCGCTCTACCTGCGCCAGTGAGCGGCTGCTCTGGGCGAATGCGCCCAGCAGGATGCTCGAGGCCACCACCAGCAGGGCAATTGCTGCCAGCATCTCCAGCAGGGTGAAACCGCGCTGACGGTTCATGGCAACTCCCGCACTTGCACACTGCCGGTGAGCCAGCTGACGTCGATGCGCCAACGCGCTTGGCCGCGGCTGATCAGGATGTTGCCGCCGCTGGCCGCGCCATCGGGGTAGAACTCAAAGCCCGCCCCCAGGCCGCGGGCCGTCTGCAGGCGCACGGTGAAGTCTTCGGGCCAGCCCTGGGGCGTGCGCCCGGGTGCCTGCACCTGCCTGCGCTGCAGGTCGAAGCTCGCGCGCACCGGTTGCCCGCTGGCAATGGCCTGCACGCGCGCGCTACGCAGCGCCGACACCATGTTTGCCAATGCACTGCGCTCATGGGCCACCAGCATGCCCCGGCCAATGCCAACGGCCAGGATCGACGTGGCAACGCCGACCAGGACGATGACGATCAGCAGTTCGAACAGGGTAAAACCGCGTTCGCGGGGCGGGCGGGCTGCCATGGTTATTCCCAGTTGCCCACGTCGGCCTTGTAGCCTTCGCCACCGACCGCGCCATCCTGGCCGAGGAAGATCAGGTCGAAGCTGGCGTGGCTACCGGGGAAGTGGTAAGCGAAACCATGGCCAAAGGGGTCGACCAGGTCCGAGGGCTTGGCATACGGCCCGGCCCAGCGGCTGGCGTTGGCCGGCTTTTTTAGCAGTTGTTCAAGGGTTGCCGGCGGCGCCCCGACATCCAGGGCATAGCTTTCGACCTTCATGCTCAGGCTGGCCAACTGCGCCTTGCCGGCACCGTACTTGCCCTTGTCGACGTTACCGCCGACCTGGCGCACCACGATGGTCGCGACAATGCCCAGCAGCACGATCACGGCAAGCATTTCGAGCAGGGTGAAGCCCGCTTGGCGGGCGTTGAAGCGTTGCTTGGAGGGCATGGGCGGTTTCCTAGATATTGCTGGTAAGGCTCATCAGCGGCAGCATGATGGCGAGCATGATTGCCGCCACCATCACCGCCATGACGATGGTCAGGGTGGGCACCAGCGCCGCGAGCAGGCGGTCGATGGTGCGTTTGGCTTCAAGGTCATAGACATCAGCGACTTTGAGCAGCATCGCGCCGAGGGTGCCCGACTGCTCACCGACTTCGATCATCTGCAAGGCAAGCTCCGGCAGCAGGGCCTCTGCCGATAGCGCAAGGCTCAGGCTGCTGCCTTGCCTGACCTGGTCGGTGGTGCGCTCCACATGCTCGCGCAGGGCATGGTTGGCACTGACTTCGCGGCCGATCGCCAGTGAACCGAGCAGGGTGACGCTGTTGCTCAACAAGGTGCCCAAGGTGCGCGCCAGGCGTGCGGTTTCCAGGCGCTGCAGCAGCGGGCCGAACAGGCGGTTGCGCCACAGGCGCAGGTCCTGGGCGATGCGCCTGCGCGGGTCACGCCGCGCGGCCAGGCCAAGCCAGCTGGCGCCGAGCAGCGTCAGCAGGCAGGCCAGCCCCCAGGCATTGACGAACTCGCCCATGGCCAGCACGGCGCGGGTCACCAGCGGGATGGGCACGCCCAGGTCCTGGAAGATCGGTACGAATTGCGGCACCACATAGGCCAGCAGCAGCGCCAGCGAGCCGACCACACCGATCACCAGGAAAGCCGGGTAGATCAGCGCGTTGATCACTTCGCCACGCAGTTTGTGGCTTTGTTCCAGGTAGCCGGCAAGCTGGGCCAGGGTCACTTCGAGTACACCGCCGGCCTCGCCGGCCCGCACCAGGCTGGTGTAGAACGGTGAGAAACTGCCGGGGTGTTCTTCAAGCGCCTGGGACAGCGGCAAGCCGGCTTTGACCTGCTCGCGCACCCGCTCCAGCACAGCCTTGGCGGCGGGCCTGCGCACGTTCTTCAGCACGGTGCCCAGCGCCCGGTCCAGCGGTTGCCCGGCGCTGAGCAGGGTAGTGAGCTGCTGGGTGATGGTGATCAGTTCCACCGGCTGGAACACGCTGCGCGCCTTGCCCGAACGCAGCAGGCGGCTGCCCTGCCTGAGCTGCAGGATGAGCAGGCCGCGCCGTTGCAACTGGCGAGCGGCGTGGTCACGGTCACTGGCGTCCAGTTCGCCTTGCTGCTTGCGGCCTTCGCTGTCGAGCGCGGTATAGGAAAAGGTCGGCACCTCAATCACCACCCGTGACGCGCAGCACTTCTTCAAGCGAGGTGACGCCGGCCAGGGCCTGGCGCAGGCCGTCCTCATAGAGGGTCACCAGCCCGTTGCGACGGGCGTGGGCCTCCAGTGTGGCGGCATCGGTCTGGCGCATGAGCATGCCGCGCAGGTCTTCGTCCATGACCAGCAGTTCGGTGATCGCGCTGCGCCCATGGTAACCGCCGCCCGGCGCCTGCTCGTCTGGGCGGTACAGCATGATCGGACGCTGTTGCGTATAGCGGGCCAGTTGGTGGCGTTCGACCAGTTCGGCCGGTGCCTGGAAGGCGATACGGGTGGCCGGGTCGAGGCGGCGCACCAGGCGCTGGGCAAGGATGCCCTGCAGGGTGGAGGCGAGCAGGTAGCCTTCGACGCCCATGTCCAGCAGGCGGGTGATGCTGGCGGCGGCGCTGTTGGTGTGCAGGGTCGACAGTACCAGGTGCCCGGTCAGCGATGACTGGATGGCGATGCGGCAGGTTTCCAGGTCGCGCATTTCACCGATCATGATCACGTCCGGGTCCTGGCGCACGATCGAGCGCAATGCCGTGGCAAACCCCAGGCCGATGGCAGGCTTGACCTGGATCTGGTTGATGCCGGTGAGCTGGTATTCGACCGGGTCTTCCACGGTGATGATCTTGCGTTCGGCGGTGTTCAGGCCCGACAACGCGGTGTAAAGGGTGGTGGTCTTGCCCGAGCCGGTGGGCCCTGTGACCAGGAAGATGCCATGGGGGCGCGCCAGCAGATGCTCGATGCTGTGCAGGGTGGGGCCACGGATGCCCAGGCTGGCGAAGTCGAAACTCACGGTTTGCCGGTCCAGCAGGCGCATCACCACCGACTCGCCAAAACTGGTCGGCACGGTCGAGACCCGCAAGTCCAGTTCGCGGCCCTGAATGCGCAGCATGATCCGCCCATCCTGCGGCAGGCGGCGCTCGGCGATATCCAGCCGGGCCATGATTTTCAGCCGCGAGATGACCGCCGCGGCGTAACCGGCCGGTGGTGCTTCGCCTTCGACCAGCACGCCGTCGACCCGGTAGCGCACTTTCAGCTGGGTTTCGAACGGTTCTACGTGGATATCCGAAGCGCGACGGTCGACGGCGTGTTGCAGCATCAGGTTGACCAGGCGGATCACTGGCGCCTCGGAGGCCATGTCCTTGAGCTGTTCGATGTCGCCTTCGTCGATGCTGTCGTCGTCCAGGGTCTGGATCAGCGCGCCCATGGCCGAGCGGCCTTCACCGTAGGCCTGTTCGATCAGGGCGGTGATCTCGTCGCTGGTCCCTACCACCAGCTCTACCTGTTTTGCCGCCTGGTAACCGAGTGCGTTCAGCGCGTAGGCCGAAAGCGGCACGGCGGCGGCGACCTGCAAGTGGCTGCTGCTTTCGCTGAGGGTGACCACGCCGTAGTGGCGGGCAAAGCGTTCAGTGGCCACAGGCGGGGTGTCGACACGCTGCCCGTCAAGCCTGGGCACGCCCAGCAACTCGGCGTAGGCCGCGGCCATTTGCTGCTCTCTTACAGCGCCCAGGCGCAGCAAGGTGCGCAGTTTTTCATGTTCGCCCATTGCCTGCGCCACGCCCAGGCGTGCAGCACGATTCATATCAGCCGGTTGCAATGCGCCAGCATTGAGCAGCCACTCACATATATCGTCAGCAGAGGGGATAGTTGATTTCATCATGATGGCTTAGTGCAAGTGCTGGCTATATAGCGGCACTTTACTACTTGTCAGGCCTGAGGTGGCCCGGAGAATACTTTGGAATTTTAACCGTTGCAACAGCCTATATTTTTGGTTTGTTCAGTATGAATTAGCTGGCTGTTTTCAACGGTCTCGGAAGCATATCACCCCGCTAAACCTAATTGCAACTAGGTTTAATGGAAGGTTGATTCTTGCCATAAATGCTCAAAAAAAGAATGAAAAAACCACGATAACAATAAATATTGGAATCTACGGATACATTTGTGCTCTTAGCATGTGTTTAATGTAATTCTATTCTTTATATTTCGATGTTATTTTGCGTGGTTTTTTTGGTTTTTTGATGCGTTGCCCACTGTGCACTTCATGAGCGCTTGAACTTTTCACTTAACTGCCCAGACTTACGCGCCGGCCGGGCGCTGTTTGCGGCCCGCTAATCCCTGCATTCTTTTTTGAGAACTATTCGATGAATAGACTACTGCTGCCGTTCGCCTGTTCGGCACTGCTGGCCACTGTGCCAAATGCCTTCGCAGATACAAACGGCGCCACTTCTGGTACAGCGGCTTATGAAGCCCGTGAACAACTGGACAGCCAGCGCGAGCAACTGTCCGGTGTCAGCGATGTTGCAAAGGGCGCCACTGATGCCAATGCCTTTGTCGACGCGCCGGTAGACACCGCTGATGCGCCGGCGCTGGTCAGCCAGCCGTAAGGCCGCAGGTTTGCCTGCTCCCATTCTGTTCTTGAGGATTCAACCCGTGAAACATTTCAAACAGGCCGTGAGCCTGATGGCGCTCGGCGTCATGCAGGCCTCGGGCGCTTTGGCGGCCGGGCCGGCCACCGGCAACGAGGTGGAGGCCCGGGTCAGCTCCATCCTGGACAACATGAACCAGGCCGAGAAGATCAACTTCACCCGGGTCAACGACGGCCACATGATCCCGTCGCTGCTCAAGTGGGGGATCCAGGGCACGGTGGCGTACGACTCGTCCATGGGCGTGCACGTGAATAACGCCACCTTTGGCGCACAGTACCCTTCGCAGTCGGCCCTGGCCGCCACCTGGAGCATCAACCGGGCCAAAGAGTTCGGCCTGGCCATTGCCTATGAAACGCGTATTTCCGGCGGCCAGCAGATGCTCTCGCCCGGGGTGAACCTGTACCGCACGCCCTACAACGGGCGTTCGGCCGAATACGTCAGTGGCGAGGATCCGTTCCTTGGCGCGGTGCTGGCGCCGGCCATCGTCAACGGCATCCAGGCCCAAGGGATCCAGGCCAGTGGCAAGCACTACCTGGCCAACGAGCAGGAGGCCAATCGCCAGGCGGTCAATGTCGTGGCCGATGAGCGCACGCTGCGTGAGCTGTACTTGCCCGGCTTCGAGTCGATGGTCAAGAACGCCAACGTGGCGTCGATCATGTGCGGGTTCAACAAGGTCAACGGCGACTACGCCTGCGAAAACCACCACCTGATCACCGAGGTGCTCAAAGGCGAGTGGGGTTATCAGGGCACCGTTATCAGTGACTTCAATGCCATTCACGACCCGTTCAAGGGCGCATGGGCCGGCACCGACCTGGACATGCCTTCGGGCCTGCAGTTCACCGAGGCCAACCTGCTGCCGTACCTGTGGAGCGGCCAGCTGACCCAGAACGTCATCGACGACAAGGTCAAGCGCAACCTACGTGCGGTGGTCAGCTACGACTTCCAGGAAAACCTCAACACGGCAAAGACGCTGGAGCACACCGAGTATGGCCAGCGCGCCTCGCTGAACGCTGCACGTGAAGGCATCGTGCTGCTGCGCAACGCCGATACCGCTGCTGGCAAGCCGCTGCTGCCCCTGGCGCGCACCGCCAGAATCGCAGTGATCGGCGACTGGGCCAACCAGGCGCCTGCCTCGCCGTTCGGTACCGCCAACTCGCCACCCAACAGCTACGTGACCGAACTCAGCGGGCTGCAGCAACTGGCGTCGAACAGCGCCAATGTCACTTACCTGTCGGCGTTGAGCCTGAACCCCAAGGCGGCAGTCTGGTACCAGCCGACCTCGTCCGGCAGCGGCGTCAGCAATGCCGGGGTGAAGGCCGAGTACTTCAGCAACACCAGCCTAAGCGGCGACCCGGTACTGACCCGCATCGAGCCGGGCGTGAACCTCAACTGGACCACCAGCACCAATGAAACCAGCACCGGCACCACTGCAGTGTCCGGCTTCAGCCCGACAGCGGGGGCGTTCTCCGCACGCTTCAGTGCGACGATCAAGCCGACCGTCTCGGGTGCGCATGTGTTCAAGGTGCGCGCCGACGGCCCTTACAAGCTTTGGGTCGATGGCAAGCTGGTGGTGCAGAGCGACGGCGTGCCGTACTCCTCTGATGTGGTCAACGCGCTGACCACCTCGGGCAAGAGCGCTGCCCTGGTGGCGGGCAAGTCCTACAACGTCAAGCTTGAGTACCGCCGTGTGCAAGGCAATTTCACGCCGGCACTGGGCGGCCTGGCAGGCGTTCAGATGAGCTGGGCGTCCCTGCGACCGCCGAAGGACATCGCCAGCTACGATGCCGTGGTGATCGCCGCGGGCACCAACTACGAGAACGAGGGTGAAGGCTCCGACCACGGCTACGCGCTGCCGGACCAGCAGGCCGAGTTGATCAAATTCGTCACCAAGGCCAACCCGAACACCATCGTCGTCACCCATGGCGGCGGCGTGGCCGACATGCAGCCGTGGGCCAAGAAGGTTGGCGCAGCGTTGCATGCCTGGTTCCCGGGGCAACAGGGCGGCCAGGCACTGGCTGAAATCCTCTATGGCAAGGTGAACCCGTCGGGCAAGCTGCCGGTGACCATCGACAAGAAGATCGAAGACAACCCAAGTTACGCGTCCTACCCGGACCCGGCCGCCTACCGTGGCGACAACCCGCTGACCGAGATCGACTACAGCGAGGGGCTTTACATGGGGTACCGCGGCTATGACAAGAAGCACGCCAAACCGCTGTACCCGTTCGGCTTCGGCTTGTCGTACACCACGTTCGGCTATTCGGACTTGAAGCTCTCGACCAATGTGATGACCCCGGGCAACACGGTGAACGCCACGTTCACCCTGACCAACACGGGTGACAAGGCGGGCTTTGAGGTCGCGCAGCTGTACATTCAGCCGATCGCCCCGCAAGTCGACCGCCCGAAGAAGGAGCTCAAGGGCTTTACCAAGGTGTACCTGGAGCCGGGCCAGAGCAAGACCGTGAGCCTACCGATCGACTCGCGCTCGCTGGCGTACTTCGTGCAGAACACCGACAGTTGGGACGTCGATGCCGGCAAGTTCAAGGTGTGGGTCGGCCCGGACTCGGAAAACCTCACGCTGCAGCGCACGCTGGTCACGCTCATGCCGCAACACTTGACCACGCGTGACAGCAACCCACTACCGGCACCGCTGCAAGCGGCCGTGCAGGTCAGCGACAGCCAGGCTTACTGACCGTCGCGCTAGGCCTTGATGCAAGAGGCAAGGCGTAGCAGGTAGGCGTCGAAGACCGCTTCGACGTCGACCTGGTCCGGGGCGCGCAGCCACTGGATCTGCAGGCCATCCATCACGGCGAAGATCTCGGTCGCCAACGCCTTCGCATCAATGTCCTTGCGCACTTCGCCATGCTCGACCAGCGCCGCCAGGTGCGCCTGGGCGTGGGCGTGGGTCAGCGCGAATTTCTCCTTGTACCAGGGCCAGGCCGGGTGCTGCTCGGACAGGCTTTCGACGCTGATCATCATCGAAGCCTGGCATTCAAGCAGGTTCTGCACGCTGAAATTCATGCTCATGCGCACGAAGGCCAGGAAGTTCGCAAGCGTCGGCGCCATCTCCAGCTCGGCAAACTTCTCCGTCACTCGCCGATCGCGCCGATCGAGCAAGGCCTGCAGCAACGACACCTTGTTGGGGAAGTGGTGCAACAGCCCGACCGTGGTGATGCCGGCGATTTCGGCCACATCGCGCATGGAGGCCGCCGCATAACCGTCTTTGGCGAACACGGCGGTGGCCGCATCCAGCAGGGCGGCGCGGCGCATCTCGCCCTTGGGGGCGCGGCGGCGTTTGGTGACCGGTGTGCTGGACGCTTCGCTTTCGTGATCCTGACCTGACATAAACCAACTTCAAGCTGTGGTGGGTGGTGTGCCGGTTCCGCTGAAGCGGCGAGGGCGATTATGGCAAAAGTTCTAGGGTTCGTGCGCCCGGTATGCGCCTGGGCGGTTGATCAGGATGGCCGTTGCGACGCTGGCCAGTGCGACCAGGGCATTGCCGACCCACAGCCCGAGCATGATGCCGCTGGCACCCTGCAGCGCTGCGCCTGCGGTGACGAAGGGCAGGGTACCCAAGGTGGCGCGAAGCCAGGCGTAGAAGGCCACCCACCCTGCCTGGCCACGGCAGATGAACAGCGAAATGGCGATGAAGTCCAGGCCCATGATGACCCACAGCCCCGGCCCGTACCGGCACAGGTCCTCGATCAGTGCCTGCCCCGGGCCTGACAGCGCGAAGGCAGGGCCAAGCCACGGCGCGGCGCTTGCCAGTACTGCCCAGGCGACCAGGCCGTACACCACCACCAGCCTGGCGGCGCTGTGCAAGGCTGCCTGTGAACGCGCATGGCAGTGCGCCCCCAGATTCTGTGCCAGGATCGGCACCAGCGCGCCCGGCAAGGCGAAGTACAGGCAGTAGGTAATCTGCAGCACTCTGTCCATCACCGCCATGCCGGCCATGACCGAGACCCCGAACAGCGCCAGTTGCGCCATGGTGTAGGTCAGGGCAACGGGCATCGCCAGATTAGCGAGAGTGTAAGGCAAGGCAATGCGCATGATGCGGGCGCCATACAGCCGCAGCAGGCGTAGGCGTATGCGCGTGGCAAGGCCGACATGGGCCCTGACCAGGTACAGGCCCGTCAGGCTGCCTGCTGTGGCGGCCACCAGGCAGGAAAGGCCGGCGCCCAACAGTTTCAGGTCCAGACCAAAGATCAGTATCGGGTCGACGATGGCCAGGCAGGCGGCACTGGCCAGCACCACTGCCAGCGCGCGCCCGCTCAAACCTTGTGCCCGGAGCACCTGGGCCGTGGCTTGAGTGAGCGCCATCAGCACCGACGCCACCAGCGTCATGGCAATGAATTGCCGGGCAAGCGGTGAGGCGGGCGCATCGGCCCCCACCAGGCCGGCGAAGAAGTCCAGGTTGTACCACTGCAGTGCAGACACACTGGCCGAGACCAGCGCGGCGAGGATCAGCATGTGGCTGGTCAGCACAGGCACCGAGGCGCTCGAACCCTGGCCGACCCTGCGGGAGATCATGGTGCCTGCAGCGACGACAATGCCTGCCACCAGGCTTGAATTGAAAAAGGCCAGGGTCTTGGCGATGCCTACCGCAGCAATGAGTACTTCGTCATGCAGCAGGGCGACATACGTGAGCGTGAGAATGTCGGTCAGGAAAATCGCCAGCAGGCTCAGCGCACTGGTAAACGCCATTACCCGTACGTGGTGGGTCAATGAACCTTGGGTGAATGTGGCGGGGTGCTTCATCTTGGGGGGGACCGCTAGGGTGGGTGCAACAGTGCGGTACCAAGACAACGTGGGCTGCGAAGAGTTTAATGGAAAAGCCGCGTGAGTGTTCTTCAGCCGACACGCTGCAACTGCCAAGTGGTAGCTGGCCGGCTGGGCTCAATGCAGCCGTAGCAACCGGTCCAGTGACAGAGCGCCGGCACCCCGGGCTATCAGCAATAGCAGCAGGCCAGCCCACGACAGGTGGGTAGGCCAGGCGTCCGGGTAGACGAATATCTGGATGACCGCTGTCATGCCGAGCAGGGCAAGCGCTGAAAGCCGGGTGAACAGGCCCAGCACCAGTAGCAGTGGGAACAGGTGCTCGGCGTAGGTTGCCAGGTGGGCTGCGAGCCAGGGCGAAAGCAGCGGCAAGGCATACTCGCTCTGGAACAGCTCGTAGGTACTGGGCGTGATGCTCAGCAGACCCTCGACCTTGGTGCGGCCTGACAGGAAGAATATCGAGGCGATGCCCAACCGCGCGACCAGGCACAACGCACTGTCGTTGAGCAGCCGTTGCAGGCAGTCGGCAAGGCCGTTCCAGCGTTGGCGCAGGCCAATGGGTGGAGCTGGGGGGCGCAGGGTGTCCATGGCCGTTCCTTCAATCGAATGAAAGCGGGAGAAAGACCCGGGCCTGCATCAGGCGACCGAGCAGGCTGGTGAAGTCGAGGCCAGGCTGGCGTTGCAGGGCAAGTTGCGAGGCGCTTTCCAGTGTGTGACCGGCTGCGCAGGCATCCAGGAACGTGCAGCCACCGGCCTCGAGTGGCTGATGGTTCACGCCGTCCTGGTCGGCGCTCAACAGTGCGCCTTCTGCCACCCAGGGTTGCGACTGTGGCCATGCCAGGCCTTCGCGGCTGCAGCGCCACAGGCTAAGTGCCGGGTGAGCGGCGAACCACTGCCAGCGCACGCTCTGGCGCGGCCGCAGGTGGCTGCGACCCAGGTCGCTGGCCGTCATGCCTGCCAGGTCGGCCAAGGCCAGGCAAGGTTGCTCGTCGGCGGCGAACACTTCGCACCAATACCAGTCCAGGCGTGCGACATCGGCCAGGTAGGGCAGCCCGTGGCTGGCCTGGCTGTCTTGCAGAAACGCCGCGAACGTCGCACCGTAGCGGATCAGCCGTGCGTCGTCAGGTGGGGTGTGTTGTGCGTAGGCGGCAGCGGTTTGCTGCATCCAGCCGGCGCCGACCAGAGTTTCGACACTGGGGAAGTTGGCGCGCAGTGCGTCCACGCAGCCGGCCATCACGGTATTGCGGTAGACCGCGAACGCCGGTTGGCGTGTCAGGTTGTGCAGCAGCGGAGCAGGGCGCAGGTAGAGTGCGTCGATGAAGGCATCCTGGAACTGGCCAAGTGGCAGGTTCATGGCAAGGCTCCTGCGTGGTCGAGGGTCGACTGGGCAATCGCCCGTTCGGCAAGCAGTTCATCGAAGGCGGGGAGGTTGCCGTCGCGTTCGATCAGTGTCGGGCGCGCGCCGATGCGCGCGATCAGCCGGCGGTACAACGCCCAGACCGGTTCGGCAATGGCTGTATCGTGCGAGTCGATGAGCAGTGCGCCTTGGTCGTCGTGGCTGTGGCCGGCCAGGTGCACTTCGCTGATGGCATGGGCCGGGAAGCGGTCGAGGTAGCCCTGGGCGTTGAAACCCAGGTTGTGGGCGCTGACATGAACATTGTTGATGTCCAGCAACAGCGTGCAGCCGGTGCGGCGCACCAGCTCGCCGAGGAACTCGATTTCGTCCAGGTCGTGCCCTTGCAGCTGCAGGTAGTGGCTGGGGTTTTCGATGGCGATGCAGCGCCCCAAGGCATCCTGGGTGCGCAGGATATTGTCGCTGATGCGTGCCAATGCCTCGTGGCTGCGGGGGAACGGCAGCAGGTCGGGGTGATACTGGTCACGCCAGGTGGACCAGGCCAGGTGCTCCGACACCAGCACCGGGTTTACCTGGTCGATCAGCACGCGCAGCCGGCGCAGGTGGCTAATGTCCGGTTCGGCGTCCGCTGCCAGTGACAGGGCAACGCCGTGCAGCGACAGTGCATGGCGTTCGGCCATGCGCTGCAGCCACGCCAGGCGCGGCCCGCCGACCATGTAGTTCTCTGGATGCACCTCATACCACAGGCCTTCTGCATCGCAGGCCAAGGCCTGGGCAAAGTGTTCAGCCTTGAGCCCGAGCCCGGCGCCCAGAGGGGCAGTTCGGTTCATGGTCGGCGGCCTCTGCTCAAGACTTGATCGGGGTCAGTGAACCCATGCCATTGGGCGTCTTGATCGAGGTGCAGGTGCCGGCCGGGACGTTTTTCCAGGCCATGCCGTCGTAGTCTTTTTTGGAGCTGCCTGCGCAACTGGTGCCGGCACCGGCTTTGCAGTCGTTCTTGCCGGCCATGGCGACGCCGTAGCATTTTTCCATGGCTGCACCGTTGCTGGTGGTATCGGCGGCGGTGGCGACGCTGGCCATGGAAGCAAGGGCCAGGGCGGCAGTGGTAAGGGCGAGGGTATTCATGGGGATGTCTCCAGAGGATGGGCCGTGGTGATGTACCGAAGGCTCATGGACTAGTTCGCGGTGGCCGCTGCTGCGGTTACAGGCCCGCGAAAATATTTTTTGCTTGGTGCATTTGACCTGACCCATGCGCTGAAAAGCGCAGCAGCGGCTAAGGTTCGATAAAAGAAAAAACTACAGACGGTGTAACCCTGGCCCCCCATGCAACGAACTAACTCTCAAGACCACCTCGGCGCACGCGAGGCGCAGTTGCAGGGCTTGCTGCTGCGCGGGCTGGCGGGCGATGCACGGGCCTACCGCGAATTCCTTGCGGCGCTGGCGGTGCATGTGCGTGGGTTTCTGCGGCGGCGGCTGCAGCAGCGCCCGGCCGAAATCGAAGACTTGCTGCAGGAAGTGTTGCTGGCCGTGCATAACGCACGTCATACCTACCAGCCGCAACAGCCGCTGACGGCGTGGGTACAGGCGATTGCCCGTTACAAGCTGGCAGATTACCTGCGCCGCTATGCGCACCAAGACGCGTTGCACGAGGTGCTGGAAGACGACAGTGACCTGTTCGCCACCAGTGATGAAGCGCCTGCCCAGGCCAGCCGCGATCTGGGCAAGCTGTTGGGGCGGTTGCCGGCGCGCCAACGCTTGCCCATTGTCCACGTCAAGCTCGAAGGGCTGTCGGTGGAGGAGACTGCGCGTATCACCGGGCTTTCCTGTTCGGCGGTCAAGGTGGGGATACACCGGGGGCTCAAGGCGCTGGCCAAGCTGATTCGAGGCAGTGAAGAGCATGAAGACTGATGACTTGATTACCCTGCTGGCTGCTGGTGAAGAGCCGGTGGGCCGTCATGCGCTGGCACGGCGCCTGGCGCTGGCGTTGCTTGCAGGCACACTGGGTGCGGTGCTGATGACGGTGGCTCTCTATGGCGTGCGCAGTGACCTTGCCGAAGTGGCGCGTACGCCATTGTTCTGGGCCAAGCTGGCCTTGCCCGCCAGCTTGGCGCTGCTAGGGCTGTGGTTGACGCAGCGCCTGGCCAGGCCCGGTGTACGCGGCGCAGTGGTGTGGCAACTGCTCGGGCTACCGTTGCTGCTGGTCTGGCTGGGAGCGGCGATCAGCCTGTTCGGGGCTCCGGTCGAAGCCCGTGCCGATTTGATCTTTGGGCGTACCTGGCGCACCTGTGCGTTGAACATCACGCTGCTGTGCGTGCCGGTGTTCATCACCCTGTTCTGGGCATTGCGTGGCCTGGCACCGACGCGGCTGCGCCAGGCTGGCGCAGCCGCGGGCCTGCTCGCCGGTGCGACCGCAACCTTGGTTTACTGCCTGCACTGCCCGGAAATGCAGGTGCCGTTCTGGGGGACCTGGTACGTGCTGGGGATGTTGGTGCCCACGCTAACGGGAGCAGTACTTGGCCCGCGTTTGTTGAGGTGGTGAAGATGTAGAGCCTGGCTGATCGAGCGATACGGTGGGCTAGCGCAATGTTCGCTCAATTCCCCCAACCAGCAGGCTTTCCATCAACCCCAACCCTTGTTCCTCAGGCAAAGCCTTCAGCATCCCAGGCAACTGGTTGAGCAACGTCGCCACCACCTGCGCCGTCGCCGCCAATGCTGCGTCGGGCAGTTTCGCCTGCGGTGCGATCAACCGCAGCAACCCTGTCTCATAACGTTTGCGCAACAACGCCAGGCGCGTTTGCTGCGCTTCGCTCAGGCAGCAGAAATCCCGGGCGGCCAGGCGAAACTGCAGGGGCCGTTCGGCATGCAGTTGCCAGTGCGCTGCAATCAGGCAAGCCAACGCCGAACCGCCGCGCGCTGTAGCACGGCGGCCAAGCTCCAGGGTTGCCTGCAGCTCCTCGTACAACTCTTCGATCAGGTCGTACAGCAAGTCCTGCTTGCTCGGGAAGTGGTGATACAGCGAACCTGCGGTCACGCCCAGATGTGCCGCCAGTTCGCGCATGCTCACCTGGCCGAAGCCCTTCTCGGCGAACAGCGCCATGGCCCGGTCACGTCGCTCTTCAAAATTGGCACAGCGCATCGCGGCATTGACCGGGGGCATGCTGTTAGCTCCTCAGTAGGTGAAGAAGCCGCGGCCGCTCTTGCGCCCCAGCCAGCCGGCCGCGACCATTTCCCTTAGCAGTGGGGCAGGGCGGTACTTGCTGTCGTTGAAGCCCTCATGGAAGGCTTCCATGATCGCCAGCAAGGTGTCCAGGCCAATCAGGTCGGCCAGCGCCAGCGGGCCGATCGGCTGGTTGCAACCCAGGCGCATGCCGGTGTCGATGTCTTCGGCACTGGCCAGGCCCTCCTGGCGCACGAAGATCGCTTCGTTGATCATCGGCACCAGGATGCGGTTGACCACGAAGCCCGGGCGGTTACCGGCAGTGATCGGCGTCTTGCCGAGCTTCTCGGTAACCAGCAGGGCCTGGGCATAGGTGCTGTCACTGGTTTGCAGGCCACGGATGATCTCGACCAGGGCCATCATCGGCACCGGGTTGAAGAAGTGCACGCCGATGAACCGCTCAGGGTGCTCGATACTGGCCGCCAGCTGGGTCACCGACAGTGACGAGGTGTTGGTGGCAATCAGGCAATCGGGCGCCACGTTGGCAGCCACTTGCTGAAGGATGCGCTGCTTGAGCTGCAGGTTTTCGGTCGCCGCCTCGATCACCAGTTGCGCAGTGCTCAATTGGGCATAATCGGTGCTGGTGCTGATGCGCGCTTTGGCTGCGCTGGCGCGCTCAGCATCGAGGGTACCCTTGTTGACCTGGCGCTCCAGGTTTTTGCTCAGGGTGGCTACGCCGCGCTCTAGTGCGGCCTCGGCGACATCCACCAGCAGCACCTGATAGCCGGCCACCGCGCAGACTTGCGCGATGCCGTTGCCCATGGTGCCGGCGCCGATCACGGCGATCTGTTCAATGCTCATGTTGCAAGTTCCCTCAGACGCGCTCGAAGACGACGGCGATGCCCTGGCCGCCGCCAATGCACATGGTGGCCAACGCGTAGCGGCCCTGAATGCGCTGCAGTTCATGGATGGCCTTGGTGGCAATGATCGCCCCGGTGGCACCCACCGGGTGGCCCAGGGAAATGCCGGACCCGTTCGGGTTGACCTTCTGCGGGTCGAAGTCCAGCGCGCGGGCCACGGCACAGGCTTGGGCGGCGAAGGCTTCATTGGACTCGATCACGTCCAGGTCGCTGATGTTCAGGCCGGCCTTTTCCAGCGCTTTGCGTGTTGCCGGGATCGGCCCCAGGCCCATCAGCTCGGGCTCGACGCCGGCATGGGCGTAGGCCACCAGGCGCGCCAGCGGCTTGAGGCCCAGGCGGCGTACGGCGTCACCGGTCGCCAGCACCAGGCCGGCAGCGCCGTCGTTGATGCCGCTGGCGTTGCCGGCGGTAACGGTGCCGTCTTTCTTGAAGACGGTCTTCATGCCGGCCAGCTGTTCGGCGGTCACATCGCCGCGTACGTGTTCGTCAACGGCGAACTCGACGGTGCCTTTGCGGGTTTTCAGTTCCAGCGGCACGATCTGGCTGGCGAAGCGGCCTTCAGCGATGGCACGGGCAGCGCGGCGCTGGCTGGTCAGGGCCAGTTCATCCTGCATCTGGCGGGTGATGCCGTGCTTGGCGGCGACATTTTCCGCCGTGATGCCCATGTGGAAGTGTTCGAAGGGGTCCTGCAGAACGCCGACGGTGTAGTCGATGCCTTGCAGGTCGCCCATGCGCGCACCCCAGCGGGCCTGTGGCAGCAAGTAAGGGCCACGGCTCATGGACTCGGCACCGGCGGCCAGGGCCACATCGGCATCACCCAGCAGCAGGCACTGGGTAGCGGAAACGATGGCCTGAAGGCCCGAACCGCACAGGCGGTTGACGTTGAACGCCGGGGTTTCCTTAGGGATACCAGCGTTCATCGCGGCGACCCGCGACAGGTAGGCGTCGCGTGGTTCGGTGGGGATGACATTACCCATGACCACATGGCCGACCTGCTCTGGGGCTACGCCCGAGCGCTCGAGGGCGGCGCGGCTGATGGCGGTGGCGAGGTCTGCCAGCGGCAGGTCCTTGAGCGAGCCACCAAAACCACCGATGGCGGAACGGACGGCACTGACGACGTAGATTTCTGCGCTGCTCATAGAGGCTCCGATTGCGAAGGCATGGCGGGAGCGGGCCAGGCTCTGCGAGAATGGCCGGCGCTCCCTCGTTGAGTCCGAGTCTAGGCAAAGGCCCTGTTCCAGCCTATGCCGGATCTGTTCAGTCAACCTGGCACTTTTTGCCACTCAGCATAGACAGCGAATAACGCCATGCGCGATAGCGATTCGGTCGCCGTGTACTTTCTCAATGCCATGTTTCATGCCCTGCGCGACCAGCCCTTGGTGCGTGACGCCCATCTGCGTGCGGTGGGCATCGACCCGGCGCTGCTCGATCAGCCACAGGCCCGCGTACCGGCCAAGGCGTTCGCCCAACTATGGCTGACGCAGATCCAGCTGCTGGACGATGAGTTCTTTCGCCTCGACAGCCATGGCATGCCGCTGGGCAGCTTTGCCCTGATCTGCCGCGGCCTTATCCAGGAGCCGAACCTGGACAAGGCACTGCGCCAATGCTTGGGCAATTTTAGCCTGTTCCTGCATGACCTGCGCGGCAGCCTGACGGTGCGCGCCGGGCGGGCTGTGATCAGCGTGCACTCGGACATTGCCGACCCGTTGACCCGGGTTTATGCCGAGGAGACCTATCTGGTGCTGGTGGTTGGCCTGCTGTGCTGGCTGGCCGGGCGCCGTCTGGCCATCGACCGCACCGAGCTTGCAGTGGCGCGCCCGGCCCAGGACGACGACCTGCTGCTGTGGGGGCCGGACTTGCGTCTGGGCAGCGGGCGCACCGAGGTTGAGTTCGACAGCGCTTATCTGCGTCTGCCGGTGGTCCAGGACCTGGCCGGTCTGAAAACCTTCCTGCGTAGCGCGCCCCAGGGCCTGGTGATCCGCTTTCGCAACCAGAATGGGTTGGTGGCCCAGGTGTACCGGCATCTGCGTGCCCGGCGCTATGGGCAATGGCCGACGCTGGCGGCCCTGGCTGAGCATCAGGGGATCAGTGCCAGCACTTTCCGCCGCCAGTTGGAGCGCGAAGGGCGTTCGTATCAGCAGATCAAGGATGAGGTGCGTCGCGCCATGGCCTTTGAGCGTTTGCGTGAGGGGGTGATGAGCATTGCTGAAATCGCCGAGCAGGCGGGGTTTCAGGAGCCCAGTGCGTTTCATCGGGCGTTCAAGAAGTGGACGGGGCAAAGCCCGGGGAGATATCGGGCTAGGTTGGTTGGGCAGTAGCGTTGGCCCAGCGTGGCCGGCCTCAGCGCCTGCACGGCCCAGCCATGGGCCGAAGCGCTTGACGGGCATCCATGCCCGTCACCTCCCTACGCAAGACCTGCGCTCGGCGTCCTGAAGTCGCAATCGGCGGTGCCTGGCATACCGCGCACTTAGAAGCAAAAGCAAAAGAAAAACAAAGCAAGGCAAAAATGAATCAACGGCACCGCAGTAGCGCCCCAGTCGCCTGCTGGCTTCAGAACCGTGCGGTACTCACCGTGATATAGCCCTTGTCCAGCAGCGCAATGCGGATCACCGTCTCATCGGCTGGTGCCTTGCGCTTTTGCTTGATGCAAACGCCCTCGACACCAATGGCACGGATGCGGTGCGCGATGAGGCGGCCACATGCGTCGAAAAACAACTCGCTGGCCAGCAACTCGATGCGTTCGATCAGCCCCCGCGTGCGCTCGTCGGTGGCACAAAAGAACAGTACTCCCGACCAGTGCGGGTCGTCGTCAGGGTTGCTGACATCATGGGCCAGCAGCTCGCGCAGGGCGCTGCGCAACTCGGCAGTGGTGCGGGTGTGTGGATGCATGCGCAGCTTCCTCTGGGACACAAGTGCCGATCATGTTTCCCATGGTGGTGCGCGGCAAGTAGGACGCTTCCGAGAGGTTGGGTAGGAATTTTCTGAACGTGTAGAGAGGTGCTGGGTGGCTTGCAAGCGGTCGACCTGCAAAAGCCAACCGCGGCCCGGCTCTTCTGTTGGCGGTGAGCTGTCAAGGCGCGGATTACGTGATGGCCGCCGCTCCGGCCTTGGCCACTTGGGCATCCTGTTCAGGCTTGACCCCGGATACACCGATGGCGCCGACCACCTGGCCATCCACCCGCAATGGCACGCCGCCCTCCAGGCTGGTCAGCAGCGGCGCGGTGACGAACGCGGTGCGCCCGCCGTTGACCATCTGTTCGTAATCGCGCGTTTCCTTGCGGCCCAAGGCCGAGCTGCGAGCCTTTTCAACGGCGATGTAGGCGCTGGCTGCCGCGCAGCCGTCCATGCGCTCCAGGCCAAGCGGATGGCCGCCGTCGTCGACCACCGCGATGGTGACCTTCCACTGGTGCGCCAGGGCCTCCTGGCGGGCGGCTGCAAGCAGGCGGGCAACTTCGACCTGGCCGATCACGGACTTGCTATGCATGGCTGTTCTCCTGGTTCAGGGCTGCTTCGACGATTTCGATCCAGTGCCGTACCGGTGTGCGTCCGGCACCGTCGAGGTGGGTCTGGCAACCGATGTTGGCGGTGGCGATGAGTTGCGGCTTGCCGCTTTCCAGCGCGTTGAGTCGGTTGTCGCGCAGTTGCCGCGACAGTTCGGGCTGGGTCAGCGAGTAGGTCCCGGCAGAGCCGCAGCACAAATGGCCGTCGGGCACTGCGGTGAGGGTGAAGCCAAGCCGGGCCAGCAGGCTCTCCACCTGGCCGCCGAGCTTGAGGGCGTGCTGCAGGGTGCACGGGCAATGAAAGGCCAGGCGTTGTTCGGCGCACACGCCCAGTTGCTCGACCGGCTCGTTGCGCAGCACTTCCACCAGGTCGCGCGATAGCGCACTGACCCGCGCTGCCTTGGCCGCGTAAAGCGGATCCTTCTCCAGCAGGTGGCCGTAGTCACGCACGAAGGCGCCGCAGCCGCTGGCGGTCTGCACGATGGCTTCGGCGCCCGCTTCGATGGCGGGCCACCAGGCATCGATGTTGCGCCGGGCACGCTGCAGGCCTTGCTCTTGGGCATTGAGGTGGTAATCAACCGCGCCGCAGCAGCCAGCTTCGAATGCAGGTTCCACGCTGATGCCCAGGCGGTCCAGCAACCGCGCGGTGGCGGCGTTGGTGTTGGGTGACAGGGCCGGCTGTACGCAGCCCTCAAGCAGCAGCACGCGGCGCGCGTGGCGCACCGCCGGGCGCTTGCCAGGGGAGGCCACCTGGGCGGGCAACTTGCTCTTGAGTGCGCCCGGCAGTACTGGGCGCAGGGTTTGGCCTGCGCGGGTCAGCGCCTTGAACAGCGCCGGGCGCGGCACCACTGCGCGCAAACCTTGGCGCAGCAGGCGCTGGCCGAGCGGGCGGGGCACTTGCTGTTCGACCACGGCGCGGCCGATGTCCAGCAGGTCATGGTATTTGACCCCGGACGGGCAGGTGGTCTCACAGTTGCGGCAGGTCAGGCAGCGGTCCAGGTGCAGTTGAGTGCTTGCGGTGACCGGCGCACCTTCGAGCACTTGCTTGATCAGGTAGATACGCCCGCGCGGTCCATCCAGTTCATCGCCGAGCAACTGGTAGGTGGGGCAGGTGGCCGTGCAGAAGCCACAGTGCACGCATGCGCGCAGGATGCTCTCGGCTTCTTCGGCGCGGGCCAGGCGCTTGGCGGTGTCGCTCAGGTTGGTTTGCATGGCGTGGCCTCACAGGTCCGGGTACAGGCGGCCAGGGTTGAACAGGCCCTGGGGGTCGAGTTGTTGCTTGAGGGCGTGGTGATAACGCATCAGCGCGGCCGGCATTGGTGCACTGCTGTGCTCGCCTTGGGCATAGCCGATGGCGTGGCCGCCGGCCTTGGCCGCCAGCTCGCGGATCGCCGTTGCGGGGGCGTTGGACTTCAGCCAGCGCTGCGCGCCGCCCCAGTCGATCAGCTGGCGCCCCGGCAGGTCCAGTTCGGCGGTGGCAATTGGCAACGACAGGCGCCACAGCGGTTCGGGGCCCTCGAAGAAGGCCAGGCGCTGCTCGCGCAGGTCACTCCAGAACGGGTTGTCGAGCACGTCGCCGCCCAGGCGCTGGCGGGCCGATTGCACCGAGCCCTCACCGCCTTCCAGGCGCAGGTACAGTGCTTCGCCGTCGTGGCAGGCTGCGCTGATCGGCAACGGCTGCTGACCCCATTCGGCCAGTTCGGCCAGGGCCTGATGGCGGTCCATCGGCAGGCGCAGGCTCAGGCATTGCCGGGGCCGTGGCAGCACCTTCAGCGACACTTCGGTCAGCAGGCCCAGGCAGCCGAAGCTGCCGGCCATCAGCCGCGACACGTCGTAACCGGCGACGTTTTTCATCACCTCACCGCCAAAGCGCAGCAGCTTGCCGTGGCCGGTAATGACCCGCGTGCCGAGTACATAGTCGCGTACCGACCCGGCCCAGGGCCGACGCGGCCCGGACAGCCCCGCTGCTACCATGCCGCCCAGGGTCGCCCCGGCGCCGAGGTGGGGCGGTTCGCATGGCAGCATCTGCCCGGCCTCGAACAGCGCCGCCTCGATCTCTTGCAGTGGCGTACCGGCGCGAGCGGTGAGCACCAGCTCGGTCGGGTCGTAACTGACGATGCCGCGGTGGCCGCGGGTATCGACGAGCTCCCCGACCACCGGGCGCCCCAGCATGGCTTTGCTGTTGCTGCCCTGAATGCGCAGCGGGGTGTTCAGGTTCAAGGCCTGGTTGACCTGTTCGAGCAGGTCCTGGCTCATATCGCGGTCCAGGCTCATCAGAAGCGCTCCAGGTCAGGGAAGGGCAGTTGCCCGTGATGCACATGCATGGCACCGAACTCGGCGCAGCGGTGCAGGGTGGGGATGTTCTTGCCCGGGTTGAGCAGCCCTTTGGGATCGAACGCTGCCTTCACGGCATGGAACAGGGTGATTTCGTCGCTGTTGAACTGCGCGCACATCTGGTTGATTTTCTCGCGGCCCACGCCATGCTCGCCGGTGATGCTGCCGCCCACTGCCACGCACAGTTCAAGGATGCGCCCGCCGATGGCTTCGGCGCGTTCCAGTTCGCCGGGCAGGTTGGCATCGAACAGGATCAGTGGGTGCATGTTGCCGTCACCGGCGTGGAACACGTTGGCAACGCGCAGGCCGTACTGCGCGGACAGTTCGCTGATGCCCTTGAGCACGCGCGGCAGTTCGCGGCGCGGGATGGTCCCGTCCATGCAGTAGTAGTCCGGCGAGATGCGCCCCACCGCAGGGAATGCGTTCTTGCGGCCTGCCCAGAAGCGCACGCGCTCGGCCTCGTCGCAGGCCAGGCGCACCTCGCGGGCGCCGGCCTGCTGTAGTACTGCTGCCACACGCTCGCAGTCGTCCTGCACGTCGGCCTCGACACCATCGAGTTCGCACAAAAGGATCGCCGCAGCCTCTACCGGGTAGCCGGCGTGGATGAAGTCTTCGGCGGCGCGGATCGCCAGGTTGTCCATCATTTCCAGGCCACCGGGGATGATCCCGGCAGCGATGATTTCGGCCACGGCCCGGCCGGCGTCTTCCACGCTGTCGAAACTGGCCAGCAGGACCCGGGCGACCTGGGGCTTGGGCAGCAGTTTGACGGTCACTTCGGTGACGATCCCGAGCATGCCTTCGGAACCGGTGAACAGTGCCAGCAAGTCGAAGCCTGGGCTGTCGAGGGCATCGCTGCCCAAGGTCAGGCGTTCGCCTTCGACGGTGAGGATCTCCACCTTGAGCAGGTTGTGTACGGTCAAACCGTACTTCAGGCAGTGCACGCCTCCGGCGTTTTCAGCGACATTGCCGCCGATGGAGCAGGCGATTTGCGAAGAGGGGTCTGGCGCGTAGTAAAGGCCATAGGGCGCCGCTGCGTGGGAAATGGCCAGGTTGCGCACCCCCGGCTGAACCCGGGCGAAACGGCCTTGCGGGTTGACTTCAAGAATGCGGTTGAAGCGTGCCATGACCAGCAGGATGCCCTTGGCCAGTGGCAATGCGCCGCCTGACAAGCCCGTGCCGGCACCACGCGCCACGACGGGCACGCCGCGTAGGTGGCAGAGCCTGAGCAACGTCTGCACCTGCTCCAGACGCTCGGGCAGCACCACCATCAGGGGCACGGTGCGGTAAGCAGAGAGGCCGTCGCATTCGTAAGGTGTGAGGTCTTCGCCCCGATGCAGGATCTCAAGATCGGGCAGCGCTTCACGCAAGGCCTGCAGCAGGGCCGGCTGGTCCACGGCAGGCAGCGCGCCATCGACCCGTTCGTCGTAGAGAATGTTCATCAGGCTCACTCAACGGCAGTTTTTGTTGTTGTGGGTAAACCGTTCACCCCCGCAGCCTGCGCGCCCCGTTGCCTCAGGTCGAGCCTGCAGCGCACTGGTCCTACCAGTTTTTTCGGCAGGTGCTGGTTATTTACCGGTTGGGATGCGTAGATTGGCGCAAGCTATGGAAGTGGTCCTACCAGTTGAGGGGGTGCACATGGTTGCTGAAGGCAAGGCCAAGGTCGCCGACCAGGTTGCCGAGCGGGTCGAACGGTTGATCGTCGAGGGTGTGCTCAAGGTGGGGCAGGCCTTGCCTTCGGAGCGACGCCTGGTGGAAAAGCTCGGCTGTTCGCGCTCGGCACTGCGTGAAGGCCTGCGCATCCTGCGCGGGCGCGGCATCATCGACACCGAGCAGGGGCGCGGTTCGTTCGTCGCCGACCTGACCGGGCAGCAGGTGGGCGTCACCCCGCTGATGCACCTGTTCAGCTCGCAACCGCGCACTTTGTTCGACCTGTTGGAAGTGCGCGCGCTGCTCGAGGCCGAGTCCGCACGCCTGGCAGCGTTGCGTGCCACCGATGTGGACCGCCTGCTGATCCGCCGTCGCTACGAAGACATGCTCGCCGCCCACGCAGCGCCCGAAGGGCTGGATGCGCGTGAGCACGCCCACCGCGACCATGCATTCCACCGGGCAATCAGCGAGGCCTCGCACAACCCGGTGCTGGTGCACACCCTGCAGTCGCTCAGCGACCTGACCTTGAGCGCGGTGTTCGCATCGGTCAACAACCTGTATTGCCGCCCCGCGCAGAAGCGCCAGATCGACCGCCAGCACGCGCGGTTGTATCACGCAGTGATGGAGCAATTGCCGGAGCAGGCGCAGCGGGCGGCGCGAGAGCACATCAACGGGATTCGCGACAGTTTGCGCGAGATCGAGCAGGAGGAGCAGCGGCTGGTGCGGGCGACCATGCGCATGGACGGGTGGGGGTGAAGTGACCCTGAGGGCGCCGGTTTGCCGGCGCCCTCAGGGTCGTGACAGAAATACCTTTATTGCGCCAGATGCCGGATCATCGCGACCGTCAAGTACAAGCGCGGCGCCACACTGTTCAGCTCGATGTACTCATCGTCCCCATGCAGCCCCGCGCCGACCACGCCCAGGGTTTCCAGCACCGCAGGCTTGTCGCTGCCCGGTACGTAGGCATAGCCGGCATCGGTGCCGAAGCGCATGGCAATCGGCTCAATCTTGTGGCCGACTTTGGCGTACAGCTGCTGGGCAGTCTGGGCCAGCTTCGCCGATGCGTCATTGCGTGCCAGGGGTGGGCGGCCTTTTTCGACGGTGACGGTCGCTTGGGTATCGGCGACCAGCAGTTTTTTCACGATGCGCTGAGCGTCGCTCTGCACCCGGTCGGTCTCGCTCAGGTCCGAGTAGCGCATGTCCGCTTCGGCAGTGGCCAATGCCGGGATGATGTTGGCCTTTTCGCCGGCTTTGGCCAGGGTCCAGTTCACCGTGGTGCCTTTGCTGGCATCACCCAGGTCTTTGAGCTGGAGCAACTGGTGGGCCAGTTCGGTCAACGCGTTGCGCCCCTCTTCGGGGGCCGAGCCTGCGTGCGAGGCACGGCCCTTGACCTCGAGCCTGAGGCGGTTGATGCCATTGGTGGCGACCGTCACGGCGTCCTTGTCCGGTGGCTCGTAAGAGAACACGTAGTCATGCTTGCGCGCCAGTTCGGCGATGATCTGTTTCGACCCGGCCGAACCCATTTCCTCGTCCGGGTTGAACAGCACGGTGAGCGTGCGGTAACCCTTGAACTCTTGCTGTTGCAGCAGTTTGAGTGCATGCAGGATCATCGCCACGCCACCCTTGGCGTCGGCAACGCCCGGGCCGTAGGCGCGTGGGCCATCCACGCGGAACGGGCGCTTGGCCACGGTGCCAGGGACGAAGACGGTGTCGTAGTGGACCATGAGCAGGAAATCTTTGCTGCCGGTACCTTTGAAGGTGCCGACGATGTTGTCGCCCACTGACGGTTTGGCGGAGTGGGTTTGCACCTGGGCACCCAATGCCTCGAGGCGCTGGACCAGCGCGGCGCTGACTTGTTCAAGGCCGGGCTCGGTGCCGGTACCGGTGTCGACCGAAACCAGGCTCTTGAGGGTTTCAAGGTAGGCTGCCTGTTCGCCTTGGGCTTGCTTGAGCAGGTCCTGGGGAGAAGGTTGGGCAGCGGTTGCCTGGGTACAGGCGATCAAAAGCGCCAGGGCGATGGCGTGGGGAGGGCGGGGCAAAGGCATCGGTTCTTCCTTGTCGTGGTGGACCGTTGAGCCTAGCCCCTCAAGCGTGTACCTGCCCGGGCAAATGCAGCCTTTTCGCGGGCACGCCCCGGGGGGCGGCCCGCGAGAAAGTCATACAGGCCTCAGTGGTGAGCCATTGGGTCGTCTTGGGACAATATGGCTCGAGCCAGCTCTTCATCGCTGGCCTGCAAGCCAGGATTGTCCTTGCGTGCCTGTTCCAGCGCCGATTCCACGTAGGCGCCTCGAATAGCACCACCGCTGGCGACGAATGCAGACAACTCGTCACGGGCGGGGATGATCCGTTTGTCATCCTTGAAAGTCGAATACAGCGAGGCGGATACACCGGCCGAGGTAGCGACGTCGCCCGCATCGACGCGGGCCATGGCAGCACCGGCAGGCAGCAGGAGCAGCAATGCAGGTGCGAGGAATAGGTGGCGCATAGCGTGTTCTCCAATAGCGTGAAGCCCAAGGGAAATACCACTCAGTGAGTAAGATGGCGCAACTGGGGTGGTAGTTCCCTTGGTGGAACATTACCGTCGAGCGCGGATTGACAAAGCTTCCAGCCCTTATGCTGGTGAGCGTCGATACAGCGGGCGTGGCATGCTCGGATCGAGTTCGGTGAGCCTGGAGCCGGCTATGACGAAACCGGCGCGCTCTGCCAGGCGCTGGCTGGCCTGGTTGTCGATATCGGTGGTCAGCCACACCGGCGTTGCGATGGCATCGAGCAGGCCGGTCAATGCTTCGCGCATCAGCCCCTTGCCACTGAACGCCTGGCTGGCCCAGTAACCTACCTCGTACTCTGCGTTGCCCGGGCGCAGACCGATGCAGCCGATGACTGCGTCACTGTCCGCGTGCAGCACGAAGTACCGCTTTTCGGCTGCGGGGTCGAGAAATTCACCGGCACTCAGTTGCAGGCTCTCGCGTACTTCCTGCAGCGTCCAGTCAGGTTTGGCCCAGGCCAGGAAGGGTTGGTGCAGGGTGTAGCTTTCGAGCAGGGCCTGGCGCAGTTGCGCTGCAAGGGCCGGGTCGGGGCGCACCAGGCGGGTGCGCGGGGTGCTCAGGGAGCAAGGGAGTGTGGGGTAGGGCATACGGGCCATCCTGGCATGAGGGGGTATCACTCTACTTTGCGCGTATTGCATTGACCGTGTCGAGCGGGCGTGGTCTGCTCGGCTTGACGACCCATTTGCGATCCCCACCAACAGCGCCATCGACCCTGGGAAAATGAAGGACCACCATGCCCGACTACAAACTGCACTGCTTCGCCGAATCCGGTAATGCTTATAAAGCTGCCCTCATGCTCGAACTCACCGGCCAGGCCTGGCAGCCGGTGTTCGTCGATTTCTTCAACGGCCAGACTCGTGAGCAAAGCTGGCGTGATGAGGTCAACGAGCAGGGCGAGGTGCCGGTGCTGGAGCATGCGGGCCAGAAGATCACCCAGTCGGCGCTGATCCTTGAATACCTCGCCGAACGCACCGGCCAGTTCGGCCCGCGCGATGACAACGAAAAGCGCGAAATCTGGCGCTGGATGCTGTTCGACAACCACAAGTTCACTGCCTATTACGCGGCGCTGCGGTTCATTTTCTGCCTGAAGAACGCTGGCGAAACACCGGTAACCCAGTTTCTTCGCGAGCGCGCCACGGCTGCTTACCGGGTGGTCGATGCGCACCTGGCGAAAACGCCCTATATGGTCGATGGGCGCCTGACCATCGCCGACCTGTCGCTGGCGGGCTATGTGTTCATGCCGGAAGATACCGGCATCCCGTTGGCACAGTTCACCCATATTGAAGCGTGGAAAGCGCGTATCCAGGCGCTGCCGGGCTGGAAGCATCCCTATGAACTGATGCCACGCACAGCGCCGGTCTGATCGGCCGCGTCGTACTTGAGGGCGGCCGGGTGAAAACTACCCAGCCGCGTCCTGCTTTGGTGCGCGGCGGCCTCAAATTGAGTCAACAGGCACATAAAAAACCATCAAGAACGGACCATTCTGTGCAACCTGCACACTATTTGTCATGCCG
This sequence comes from Pseudomonas sp. M2, assembly GCF_015751845.1. Taxonomy (NCBI): domain Bacteria; kingdom Pseudomonadati; phylum Pseudomonadota; class Gammaproteobacteria; order Pseudomonadales; family Pseudomonadaceae; genus Pseudomonas; species Pseudomonas sp. M2. The sequence continues at coordinate 83,178 of NZ_JADOUD010000001.1, read as the reverse complement.
TGCGCCTGCTATTTCGCCGTACATCGGCCAGCAAAAAGCGGCCCGTATATTGCTCTGGCTGCTCCAACCTAAACCCGGAGCACCTGACAATGAGTTCCCCCTCCGAATTCCCGCTTTGCGAGGCGCCGCAGCACGCCCGCAAGGGCCTTCTCCCAATCGCCATGGTCCTGTTCAGTTTCACCTTCTTCACCGGCACGATGTTCGCCGGGGGCAAGCTGGGCATGGCCTTCGGGTTCATCGACATGCTCTGGATCGCCACCCTCGGCAACACGCTGCTGGCCCTTTACGCCGCCGCGCTGGCGTTCATCGCTTCGCGCAGCGGGCTCAACACTGTACTGATGGGCCGCTTCTGCTTCGGCGAGGCCGGCAGCCGGCTGTCGGACTTCCTGCTCGGTTTCGCCGAACTGGGCTGGTATGCGTGGGGCACGGCCACTGTGGCGATCGTGCTGGTAAAGCTGCTTGGGCTGGCCGAGGGCTTCACCGTGCCGTTGATGGTGCTGTTCGGGTTGGGCTTCAGCATCACGGCATTGGTCGGTTTCAAGGGGCTGGACCTGTTGTCGCGGGTATCGGTACCGCTGATGTTCGCCCTGTTGATCGTCTCCATGGTAATCGCCACCCGCGACGTGGGTGGCCTGCAGCAACTGGCGGCGCTGGTGCCGCATGAGACCATGACCTTCTCGGCAGCGGTGACCATGGTCTTCGGCACCTTTGCCAGCGGCGCCACCCAAGCCACCAACTGGACGCGCCTGTCGCGCAGCGGGCGGGTGGCGGTGACGGCCAGTGTGGTGGCATTTTTGCTCGGCAACGGGCTGATGGTCGTGGCCGGCGCATGGTGCGCGATGGTCTACCAGCAGGCCGACATCGTCGAGGTGATGATGCTGCAGGGGCTGTCGTTCGCAGCGGTGGTCATGCTCTGCCTCAACCTGTGGACCATCCAGGGGCCGACCATCTACAACGTTGCCGCCGCAGCGTGTCACCTGGTGCGTAGCGAACGCCGGCGCACGGCAACGCTGGTGGCGGCAGGGGTGGGCATCGTGTTGGCGATCGGTGGCATGTACGAGTTGCTGATTCCCTTCCTGGTATTGCTGGGTTCGATCATCCCGCCGGTGGGTGGGGTGATCATGGCCGACTTCTGGTACCGCCACCGTGGCAAGTATCCGGCCCTGGCCACGGTCAGCCTGCCGCGCTATAACCTGCTGGGGCTGTTCGCCTATGGGGTCGGTGCGCTGGCGGCCTATGCCTCGCCCTGGGTGGCGCCATTGGTGGGTATCGGCGCCTCGGCGCTGTGCTACATCGTGCTGCTTGAACTTGGCGGCCGACGCCGGGCACTGGGCCAGGCGCGGGCCGAGCCGTGAGCCTGGCCCTGGAAGAGATCCTGCACCTGCCCGGCCTGCACGAGATGAGCGTGCGGGCTGGTGCACGCAACCTGCAGCGCCGGGTGCGCTGGCCCTACGTGGCGGAGAACGAGGGCATCGCCGAATGGGTGATGGGCGGTGAGCTGGTGTTCGTCACCGGCATCAACCACCCTCGTGGCGAGGGCAACCTGCTGAGCCTGGTCGAAGACGGCGATGCGGTGGGTATCGCCGGCATGGTGATCCTCACGGGCGGTACCTTCATCCAGTGTATTCCGGCCGCGGTAATCGAGCGCGCCGAGCAGTTGGGGCTGCCACTGATCGAGCAGCCCTATGCCCTGAAGATGGTGGTGGTCACCCACCTGATCGGTACCGCACTGGTACAGATGGCCCAGGTGCGCCGCTCGCGCAACGACATCCTCGGGCAACTGCTGACCGGTGACTATCCAAGCCTGGCCATCGCCCGCCAGCGGGCCGCGCACCTGCAGCTCGACCTGGACGGGCCGCGGCGTTTGGTGGCGTTGCGCTTGTCGGCGGTCGACGGGCTGTTCGAGCGGCATGGCCTGGCCACAGGCGAACGCCTGTGGCAGGACACCCGCCAAACCCTGGAAGACCAGCTTGAAGCCTGGTGCCGGGCCCGGGCCGGCGCGGTCACCGCGCAACTGGCCGGTGACCTGTTCGTGTTGCTGCTGCCCGATACCCCGGACTTGCGTGCAGCCTTGGCCGGCCTGCACCGGCAGTTGGCCGCGCAGGCAGGTGAGATGGGGCTGTTCATGGGCCTGTCGAGCCTCGCCGAGGACTGTGGCCATTACCGCCAAGCCCTCAACCAGGCGCGTCAGGCCCTGGAGGTGGCGCAAAACCTGCGCCCGGCCACCGGCTTGTGCGACTTCAGCGAGCTCGGTGTATTGCGCCTGTTGCAGGGTATCGTCGACCGTTCGCTGATCGATGACTTCGTCGCCCAGACCCTCGGCCCGCTGCGCACCCCTGGGCGCAAACAGCCCAACGCATTGCTGCACACCCTCGACGCGCTGCTCAAGGAGAACGGCAATGGCCTCAAGGCCGGGCAGCGCCTGGGTTTGCACCGCAACACCATCAATCAACGGATGCAACGCATCGAACAACTGAGCGGGCAGTCCCTGGACGACCCGCTTTTCCGTATGAACGCTGCGGTCGCTATGCTGATATGGCGCATGACCGAAGCCCAAGGCAAGGAGTAACTCCATGAACATCATCAACGCACGACTGCGCGGCAAGCCCGGCCTGATGCGCATCGAACTGGACGGCGAGCGTATCGCCGCCATTGTGCCCCAGGCCAATGCCGTCATGCCCTCCAGCCCCGACGACCTGGACGCCCAACAGAACCTGGTGGTGCCCCCCTTCGTCGAACCGCACATTCACCTCGATGCCACTTTGACCGCCGGTGAGCCGAACTGGAACATGAGCGGCACGCTGTTCGAGGGGATCGAGCGCTGGGCCGAGCGCAAGGCAATCACCACCCACGACGACATCAAGACCCGGGCCAAGAAGACCATCGGCATGCTCGTCGACCATGGCATCCAGCATGTGCGTACCCATGTGGATGTGACCGATCCAAAGCTCACCGCGCTCAAGGCGATGGTCGAGGTGCGTGAGGAGGTGCGCGGGCTGATCGACCTGCAGATCGTCGCGTTCCCGCAGGAAGGCATCGAGTCGTACGCCAACGGCCGTGCGTTGATGACCGAGGCGGTGGCGATGGGCGCCGACGTGGTCGGCGGCATTCCACATTTCGAGAACACCCGCGACCAGGGCGTGTCGTCAGTGAAATTCCTCATGGAGCTGGCCGAGCGTACGGGCTGCCTGGTGGACGTGCATTGCGACGAGACCGACGACCCGCAGTCGCGCTTCCTCGAGGTGCTGGCCGAAGAAGCGCGGGTGCGCGGGATGGGGGCACGGGTGACCGCAAGCCACACCACGGCCATGGGTTCCTATGACAATGCCTACTGCTCCAAACTGTTCCGCCTGTTGAAAATGTCGGGCATCAATTTCGTTTCGTGCCCGACCGAGAGCATCCACTTGCAGGGGCGCTTCGACAGCTACCCCAAACGCCGCGGGCTGACGCGTGTGGCCGAGATCGACCGGGCAGGCATGAACGTGTGCTTCGGCCAGGATTCGATCGTCGACCCCTGGTACCCGCTGGGCAACGGCAACATCCTGCGCATACTCGAGGCAGGGCTGCACATCTGCCACATGCTGGGCTACGAAGACCTGCAACGTTGCCTGGACCTGATCACCGACAACAGTGCGCGCACGCTCAACCTTGGCGAGCTTTACGGCATCGAGGTGGGGCGCCCGGCGAACCTTTTGTTGCTGTCGGCGCCGGACGACTATGAGATGGTGCGCAGCCAGGGCCATGCGCTGGTGTCGGTGCGCCACGGCAAGGTGCTGATGCGCCGTACACAGGCGCAGGTCGAACGGTTCGCCTGAAGCGGGAAGGGGCCACTGAGTGCTTGCCTGGCGACGCTGAACTTGGCACCCTTTGTGGCCGCCGAACCGTCCATGCCGTGACAGAAGGAAACCTACCGTTGAGTTGGGACAAAATCGGGAAACTGCTCGTAGCCCTGTTGCTTGGCCTGATGGTCTGGCTGGTGGCCTACGTGGTGCTCAAGGACAACGCCCGCCTCGGAGCTTCCCTGACCTATTCCTACCTCACCTACCCAAGCCAGTTCAGCGAGCGCATCAGCAAGACCAACGAACAGCTCAAGTACGAGCGGCTGCAGCCTCGCATCGCCGGCATTGGCCAGGGGGCGCTGAGCCAGGATCAGGTCGACAGGCTGATCGACCTGGCCCAGGCACCCTACGCCCAACTGTTCGCCAAACCGTTCGAGGCCGGGTTGGTGGACCACCGTACCGGCTTGCTCATAGAGCTGCGCAACACCGGTCACACCGAGGTGCGCGAGGTCAAGGTGCGCCTGCCGGCCAAGGGTTTGGTGCAAGTGCGCGACGGCTCAGGCAACGACACCCTCTACGAGGCCCCCACGCCCATGGTCGAGATCCCGGTCATCGAGCAAGGCCGGGCGTGCAAGGTGTGGGTGTATTTCGATGCCGACTACACGCAGATCCGCCAGGGGGGTATCAGCATCAGCCATGCCGACGGTGTGGCGGATGTGCAGGTGTATCGAGAATTCATCGGTTTCCCGGCGTTGGTGGCGCGCTACAGCCGGGAGCTGATGGTGCTGCTTGGTGTGCTGGGGCTCAGTGTGCTGGGCCTGGGCTACGCCTGCCTTGCGCGGCCACGCAAGCCCGCATTGCCCTCCTGATGACTTAGTGGCTGCCGTCGTGCAGGGCCAGGCTTTGGCGCAACTGCTCGATCACGGCTGTGCGCAATGCCTCTGGCGCCTGTACACGTATGGAGCCCGCCTGGGACAGCAGCCAGCCCATCAACGCGCGGCTGTCGTCGACGGTGGCATCCAGGGTCGCCCCGCCGTTGCCGTGCGGGGCCAGGCGCATGTCATCTGACAAGGGCTGGTCTTCCAGGCGCCGCGCGAGGGCGTCATCCACCCAGGCGCGCAATTCGATCTGCCGGGCAGGGCAGAGCGCATCCGGCTGCAGCAGTTGAGCCTCACCCAGGTTGCGGCCTGGCTGCCAGTACCAGCCGTAGGGCATGCCCTTGTTGTTGCAGCGTAAATGGAACAGCGACGCAAGCTCATTGAGGTCACGTTCCACCGTGCGTTTGCTGGTCTTGTAGCCGACCTTGGCCAACGCGGCCTGCAACTGTGTGGAGCTCATGCCCGGATGGCGGTCGGGCAGCAATTTGAGCAGTTGCCACTGGCGGGCGATCGTGTGGCGGGTAGAGTTGCTGGGCAAAGGGCTCGTCCTTGAAGTTCAGGCGTGGTGCATGCCTGAATGATGGCAATTGGCTATTGCCGCGAGCATACCCGTTCAGTGAATAGGATCCAAGTTCAGCAGGATGAGTGGCCTGTGCACTTGTTTCACGATTCGGCGCCACCCCATGCTCAGGCAGGCAGGCAGGCAGGCAGGCAGGCAGGCAGGCAGGCAGCCGCTGCCAAAGCCGGCGATCACCATGCAGCGCACTAGTCAGCTTGAGGTTGTGCTGGATGCGGGGAAGGACTTTGGCGCCAAGGTGCCGGTGTTGTCGCGCTCTAATTTGGCAGCCGGCGCCGTGTTGTGACGTCAAGCTGCCCAGTTCAACTTGTTAGAGTTGCTATTTTTAATTAGAGGGCAGTCGCATTCATCGACCTCGTGCTCAAGGCTGAGTGAATTTGTATTTTTTCTCTAGGAAAAATTGGGGAGGGGTCCATTTGGGGCCTTTCGAGTACCCGCCGCCTTTTTGTACTATTAATCCATCGGAGTGCATATTTTTTATTAGATCGATCAGGCCGAGGCAGTTGCCAAGAGAAACCCAGTTGTTACGCTCGTATAATCTGTCTATTTGCGGGTGGGAAATGCTGTTTCCTCGAGTGAGGAATAAAATGACGTCCCTAGGTGCTTCGTTTTGTACTATGTCGTCTATGGTGTTCATTAGTAATCTCTTTGAAGTTGTTTTCGGTCTGCTTCCAAAGCCTCTGGTGTATATAGTAGTTCGGCTTCTGAGCTAAGTTGGTAGTCTTCTAGAGTGGCGGCGTGAGTGTTGTTCCACGCCTCTCCATGATCGTTTGGCAGAATTCTATCAGCGATACCGAGGGCGCGGAAGCGCTCAAGCTCCCTCAGTTCATGGGTGACAAATCGCTTGTCTGTGTCAGTAGGTGCTATCTTGCCGTGTAAGATTTTTTCAAGCCTATCTATCATGACGACATTAGCTTCAGATGGATCGAAGCGACTTATGTGTAATTTTACAAGGTCGACTCCCGCTTGGGTGAAGGTGGCTTCTCGCCAGTCCAGGCGTTCGATAGGCCCGCCTGCTTTGTCTGGATTGTAGGCCCTGCCGCTGTATGTGCCTATAGTTGTAGCGCCGGGATACGGCGAATTGAATACGATATATAACGGCGGCAGGCCAGACTCTACCGGGAAGCAGTAAATGCAATCTCTGGGATTTTGGGGTTCATTTGCGGGGAAGGGCGTCGCCGCGCTGCTGGCCGTTTCGAGATTTACACCCTTATAGGGGTTGGGCTTGACGGGTATGCCTGGAGATGTGGTCGAAGAGCCACCAGCGACATGAATGGGGAATGTAAGTCGTATCGGGAAGTCCCTTGATGGGGCCGAGACGTAACTGTTACTCGCTTCATCGAATATGAGGGCGCGCACGGGTATCTGGTGCGCTGCATCTGCTGTACTCAGATGCCTCGTAAGGATGTAGGTGTCGAGGTCAGTGTGGATTCGAAGCGGGGACTCAAGGAGACCTTCGGTTGTAGCAAGCTCATTAAGGTTCTCGGGTAGGTCAGGGATCAGCAGCTCTGCCGGGATGCTCAAGGCCGAATCATGGTACAGGTCAGAGTTCCCTAGTTCAGGGGAGTAAAGGACACCGCCGATACCCAGTCTGAAAATTCGCAATGCTGCAGCTTCGGCCATGTTAATCAGTCTACGTCCTGCATACTTCAGTCCGAATTCAATGTATCGACTTATTGCTATGGGGCCTTGGGTTGTGCCTAATTGAATTGTTGGGTTCGTCGTCAGGATGATGGTGTTGCTGTGAGGGCGCTCCTGGTTTCTGTTTTGTAGAACTGATGTTGCTGTATGGTGAGTTTTTTCCAGCTCTCTCAAAACCTTCTTCAGGCAACGCTTCAGCACAATTTCGATTTGGGCGGCAGTGAGGCTGATTGCGAGTTTGTACAATGCCTCTTCAATTATGAAGAATTCGCTTTCTTCTTCGATATATACGTATGCCGTGACCTCGAAAAACTGGGCCAAGGTCTGGTCGTTTGGGGCGTAAACATGAATGCCGTTGTAGAGGTCTGTGTGCTGGCCTGCCTGACGACGAATTTCGCTGTAAAGAAGCAGGAGCAGTGCCTTTTTTGCAAAGAGCTTGCCGGCGGTTTCGCTGTGAGTCTGGTCAATGTCTAGATACTGCTTTTCCAAGTAGGTTGCAAGACCGGGTTCCCCCGCAGGAAGACGTTTCAATGCTGTTGATCACATTCTGCGCAATACTTTCAGCACTCTCCAAAAGCGCATTGTCAGTAAGCGCTGTTATGTCTGGCGGCGTTATTGGTATTGTGAAAGGCTGTTTCCATGAGAGCAAGGTTTCGAAGTCATAATCAAAAGGCGCGGAGGAGTATATTTCGTCAAGTTCAGGGTTTGTTATGGTTCTGCGGGCAGTCATTTCTCTTTCCTGTGATGCAGGTTTGGAGAGAAATATGATGTGACTGTTGTCACCCAAGACTAAGATGGAATTGGTTCTTAGGCCACTTTCATGGCCCTGACTTTATTCGCCCAGGCATTGGGAGTGGCGCCGCAGCGACTGAGGGTGCGTTCGAAGACTGGGCAGCGAGGCATGAGCAGGGCTGTGGTTATCGGCCCCGGTGTTTACCTACGCAGAGGTATTGTGTGAACACACGATGTGCCTGCTCATAGCACCCTGCGGATAGAGCGCCGCGCGCGGCGCTCGCTGTCGCAGACGCTGGAAATGCCGCGGCGAGCAGCCCCACAGCACAATCCCTGAGCCCTAAATCCCCGCCCGGCGCACGTGCTTCACCAACACCTTCTCCAACAACTCCCACATCGCAGGGTCGGTACTGAACGCCACGTTGAACCGCATCCACCCGGTCGGCTTGGCATCGACCATGAACAACTGCCCGGGCCCGAGCATGATGCCTTTCTCCAGCGCATCATCCAGTAGCGCTGCGCTGTCCGGGATGGCCGGGTGGCGGGTCCAGATATACATGCCTTCATCCGACTCGATGAACAGCTCGAAACCCAGCCGGTGCAGGTGCCGGCCAACTTCCTGGTGGGCCTCGGCCAGGCGCTGGCGCAGGCGCTTGAGGTGCTTGCGCCAGCGGCCGTCGATGATCGCGGCATACACCACACGCTCCATCACCTGCGAGGTGGTCAGGCCCGAGCGCATCTTCAGGTGCAGCAGCTTCTGCGCCAGTTCCGGGTTGGCCAACAGGTAGCCGACCCGCACGTTGGGCGAAATGCTCTTGGAGTAGCTGCCCACGTACACCACCTGCTGCAGGTGGTCGAGGCTGGCCAGGCACGGCTGCGGCTCGGCGACCATGTCGGCGTACAGGTTGTTTTCCACCAGGCGAAAGCCGTGCTGGCTGGCCAGTTGCAGCAAGCGGTGCAGCTGCGCCAGCGGGGTGCGCGAGCAGGTCGGGCTGTGCAGGTGCGGCTGAGTGAAGAAAGCCGTCGGGCGGTGGTGCGCCAACAGCTGCTCGAGGTGGTTGAGGTCGTAGCCGTTGGGGGTGCGCGGCACGCCGATCAAGGTGGCGCCCTGGGTGCGCAGGATGCTCATCAGGTTGGGGTAGCCGGGGTCGTCCACCAGCACCACGTCACCGGGGCGCACAAGCGTGCGCACGGCCAGGTCCAGAGCCTGGCTGGCACCGTGGGTGAGCATCAGCTGGGCGGTGTTGGCGACGATCGACAGTTCCTGCTGCAGGTTCTGCGCGGTCAGCGCGCGCAATTCCGGCAGGCCCATCGGGTCGCCATAGCCGGACAGCTCCAGCGGGCTGCCGGCAACCTGGCGCAGGCCGCGGCGCAGGCCTTCTTCGTACATCCAGTCGTTGGGCAGCCAGCCGCAGCCCGGTTTGAATGGCAACTGACGGGTCTCGAAGATCTGCTGCAGGTACCATTCGGAGTTGAACGATGGTCGACTGGCGTCGGCCTCGGCGCTGTGGTTGTCCAGCAATTCGGCCGCCGCGCGGTTGACGAAGAACCCGGCATTGCCCTTGCTCACCAGCAGCCCCTGGGCGACCAGGCGGTCGTAAGCCTCGACCACGGTGAAGGTGCTCACCGAATAGGTCGCGGCAAACGCGCGGATCGACGGGACCTTGGCACCTGGCTTGAGGGTCTGGTTGTCGATCAGCTCACGCAGCCCGTCGATGATCTGGTTGACCAACGGCGTCGAGGAGTCTGGGTGTAATTCAAGCATTCGGGGGCCTTGAGGGTGCGTAACGGCAGGCGCCTGCAGGGTGTATTGCATCGGCGACCTGTACAGTGCAGTGCGACTTTCATGCCACTGTGCATGGCTCTATGTGTCGGACATTTTTACATTAGGTGTCAGATAGCGCCACATAAAGCATGTTCAGTTCGCTCCAGGGGCAAACCCAGGGGCGCGTCAGCAGGCCGCCATGGAAGGCCTGCGTGTGTAACAGCACACCTCCTGCCCGCATTAGCACTGATGTACAGGTGAGGCCGATGACCATCGCGGTCTTACAGTTTTCCTTGGATAAAAAGAAGCACGGGGTACACAACTGATGGACGCAACATCCACAACCACCACCGCGAACAGCGGGCACGAGAGCAAACTCAGTGCCTCGCTCAAGTCGCGCCACCTGACGATGATGTCGATCGCCGGGGTTATCGGCGGCGCCTTGTTCGTCGGCTCCGGCAGCGTGATCCACAGCGCCGGCCCGGCTGCTGTCCTGGCCTACCTGGCAGGCGGCATCCTGGTGGTACTGATCATGCGCATGCTGGGTGAAATGGCGACTTCGTCGCCCGACACCGGTTCGTTTTCCACCTACGCCGACCGCGCCATTGGCCGTTGGGCCGGTTTCACCATCGGCTGGCTGTACTGGTGGTACTGGGTCATCCTCATGGCCTGGGAAGCTTATGTGGCAGGCAAGATCCTGCATGGTTTCTTCCCTGATGTAAGCGTCAACGTGTTCGTGCTGGCCACGACCCTGGTGCTGATCACCGTCAACTTCTTCAACGTCAAGCACTACGGCGAGTTCGAGTTCTGGTTCGCGTTGATCAAGGTGATCGCGATCGTCTGCTTCCTGATCGTGTGTACTGCAGCGGTGATGAACATCTGGCAGTTCGGTGAAGTGCGCGGCATCACCCACCTGACCGCCGAAGGCTTCATGCCCAATGGCATCACCACGGTGATCGGGGCGTTGCTTGGCGTGATGTTCGCCTTCCTCGGTGCCGAAATCGTCACCATCGCCGCATCCGAAGCCAAGGACCCGGCCACCCAGATCGTCAAGGCCACCAACTCGGTGGTGTGGCGTGTATGCCTGTTCTACGTCGGCTCGATCTTCCTGATCGTCTGCCTGGTGCCGTGGAACGACCCGCACCTGGGCGTTTCCGGTTATGGCGCCTACCGCCGCACCTTGGAACTGCTGGGTGTGCCGTATGCCGAGCTGTTGATGAACTTCGTGGTACTGACGTCGGTGAGCAGCTGCCTGATCTCGGGCCACTACACCGCTTCGCGCATGCTGTTCTCGCTGGCACAGCGTGGCGATGCGCCGTCGTTCTTCAAGACAACCCGCGCCGGTACCGGCGTACCGGTGAACGCGATCATCGGTTCGTGCGCCGTGGCCGTGGTGTGTGCGCTGATCAACTTCAGCGAGACCCTGCGCCCGAAAGACGTGCTCGATACACTGATGAACACCACCGGCATGATCGCTTTGCTGGTGTACCTGGTGATTGCCTTCTCGCAGCTGCGCATGCGCCGCAAGCTGATCGCCGAGGGCAAGGAAGTACGCCTGAAGATGTGGCTGTTCCCGTGGCTGACCTACCTGGTGATCGCCTTCATCGTCGCCGCACTGGTGACCATGGCCTTCATGCCTGACTACCAGATCCTGGTGATCTCCACCGGCATTGCTGCCGCCGTCGTGGTGGCCATGGGTGTGGTGCACCAGATGCGCAGCGCCCGCAAGCACTAAGCGCTAGTGGTTGCCCGAAGCGGCCGGCTCCCTCGTGGACCCGGCCGTTTCGCGTTGATGGGTGGGAGTTTTGTCCGCTGGCATGTGAAAGCGCCCGTTCATCCACGGTGAGCCGAGGAGGGCGGCGGCGCTGATCAGGGCCAGTAGGGCCAGGGCGAGGAATGGTTTCATGGGCATGCGCATAAGGGGCTGACTTCAAGGATGAGCTAACAGTTCCCGCGACAGGGCCCGTACAGGCGACAGATGGCTTATGCTGAGCACATTGCCCGCCAAAAGGAGCCCCTCATGGCCTGGTCCGCCACCCAGTATTCCCTGTTCGAAGACGAACGCACCCGTGCGGTGCGCGACCTGCTTGCCGCGGTGCCTCCCCGCCCGGTGCGCCACGCTACCGACTTAGGTTGCGGCCCTGGTAATTCCACCGAAATACTGCTGCAGCGCCACCCCGATGCCCAGGTGACTGCCCTGGACAGCGACCCGGACATGATCGACAAGGCGCGCGCACGCCAGCGCCTGCGCATCCCCAGGGTGCGTTGCGAAATTGCCGATATCGCCCACTGGACCGCCCCCGAACCGCAGGACTTGATCCTGGCCAACGCTTCGCTGCAATGGGTGCCCGACCACGGTTCGCTCTACCCGCACCTGGTGCGCCAGCTGAGTGAAGGTGCAAGCCTGGCCGTGCAAACCCCGGACAACCTCGACGAGCCGGCCCACCGCCAGTTGCGCGAGATTGCCGGCCGCGGCCCCTGGGCCGAAAAATTCGCCGACCTGAGCTTGCCGCCCCGGCATAGCGCAGCGTTCTACTACGACCTGCTCAGCCCGCTGTGTACGCGGGTGGATGTGTGGCGCACGACCTACCATCACCCGTTGACCGGTGGCGCCGAGGCCGTGGTGGAGTGGTTCAAGGGCTCGGCCCTGCGGCCTTATCTGGCCAGGCTGGACGAGCAGGAGCAGGCGAGCTTCCTGCAGATGTACTTGCAGGCCATGCAGCACGACTACCCGGCGGCCACCGACGGCAAGGTGCTGCTGCCGTTCCCGCGGCTGTTTGTGATTGCTACGCGGTAGGTGAATGGCGCCAGCGCCAGATCACGTAGCTATAGACGCCGAGGTTGACCAGCAGCACGACGCCGCCCAGCAGCCACTGGATCTGCGGCGTCAACCCCGCGGGGTAGATCAGCGGCCAGATGTAGTGCTCGACGAAGCCGCCGTGGTAGCCGGCATCGCCTGCGGCGAAACGCATGCGGTTCTCCCAGCCGGTCAACGGGCACTCCAGGTGCAGGCCCTCAACCGCCAGGCCCCAGGCCAGGGCGGGCAGGTGGATGAGCAGGGCGGGGCGCCATCTGAGCGTCAGCAGGCCGCCGAACAGCACCAGCAGGATGAAGGCCAGGTGCAGCAGCACCAGCGTGTCGGCGGCTAGGCGGAAAATCATGAGTTGTGCATTTTGAGAGGAATGTATACCCAGCATAGTTATGAAGGCTCAGCGCAAAACCAGTGGGAGCTGGCTTGCCGGCGATAGGGCCGGGAAGGCCGCTACAAGCTTTCCTGCACCACCTGCAGGAACGTCGCCACCACCCGCCGCGTACGCTGCTCGCTCAAACACACCAGTGTCTCGGTGAGGTGCCGCTGGCAATCGACAATGGGCAGCGCACACACCCGCGCATCGGCGCCGAACTCGGCGGCCGACACCACCCCCACGCCAATCCCCACCACCACCGCCTCGCGCGCGGCCTCGCGGCCTTCGACCTGGATTGCCGCGCGTATTCGCAACCCGGCGCGTTGCATTTCTTCCTCCAGTGTCTGCCGGGTCACCGAGCCAGGCTCGCGCAGCACCAGCGGCGTGTCGTCCAGGTCCGCCAGGCTGATCGAGCCACGGCTGGCCCAGGGGTGGTTGTGCGAGACGAATGCCACCATCGGGTCGCGGCGCAGCGGCATGCAGTGCAGTCGCTCATCGTCGACATCGCGCCCTAACAGTGCCAGGTCAGCCTGATAGCTGAACAGCCGGGCCAGGGACTCGTCGGTGTTGCCGGTCTCGACCTTGACCTGGATGCCCGGGTAGCGCTGGCAGAAGCGTGCGATCTGCGGCAGCACATGCACCGGCGCATCCACCGCCAGCACCAGGCTGCCGGTGTGCAGGGCGCGGGAGTCCTGCAGCAGTTCGTGGGCTTCGGCCTCACAGGCGAACAGGCGCTTGCTGATGCCCAGCAGGCGTTCGCCCAGGTCGGTCAACTGCACCGAACGCTTGTTGCGGTGGAACAGCAGCACCCCGAAGCGCTCTTCGAGCTTGCGCACCTGGTCGGACACGGCCGGCTGGGTCAAAAACAGCTTTTCTGCCGCCCGGGTGAAGCTGCCGTGCACGGCCACTGCGTGGAAAGCCCTGAGTTGAGCGTGGGACACCGACATGTGGACTCCAGTAACAAGCTGAGCTTATGTGTGAAATACGATAAATCGATTTTATTTATCAGTCACCACCTGTTTCCATACTGACCAACCCAGCGCTGCCACAAGCGGCCGCCGGGCATGGCGCGCACCCCTGCGCCATCTGACCAGATGACGAGCCACGTCATGCAGTGCGCAACACAAAAACAAGACAGGCGTTTATTCACATTCTGCCGGCACACTTGAGCAAGAGGTCAGACGCACATGAATCACTCCCTAGCCGCGTTGAAACGCTGGCGCATCCAGATTTTCGCTATCACCTGGCTGGCCTACGCCGCCTTCTACTTCACCCGCAAGGCCTTCTCGGTGGCCAAGCTCGGCATTGGTGAAGACCCGACTTTCATGCTCGACAAGGCCTCCATGGCCAACCTCGACGCCATCTACCTGGCCGCCTATGCCGTGGGCCAGTTCACCTGGGGCATGCTGGCGGACCGCTTCGGCCCGCGTGTGGTGGTGCTCGGTGGCTTGTTGATCTCGGCGGCAGCAGCAGTGGTGATGGGCAGTTACGCGACCTTCCCGATCTTTGCCACCTGCATGCTGATCCAGGGCCTGGCGCAGTCCACCGGCTGGGCCGGGCTGTGCAAGAACATCGGCAGCTTCTTCCCTGCCGTTCAGCGCGGCCGGGTACTGGGGTTGTGGAGCTCGTGCTATGCATTTGGCGGCCTGGTCGCCTCGCCGTTCGCCGGCTGGTGGGCCTATACCCTGATCGGCAGCTGGCATGCGGCATTCTTCTCCAGTGCCGCGGTGGTGGCGGCGGTGGCGGTGCTGTTCTTCTTCCTGCAGCGCAACAAACCCGAGGATGTGGGCTTGCCGGCGGTCGAGCCCGAGCCGCAGAGCATGGCGCCGGCCGGCAGCCTGTGCAGTGTGTGGACGCCGCTGCGCGAGATCTTGCGCAACCGCACGGTACTGACCCTGGGCCTGGCGTACTTTCTTCTAAAACCGGCGCGTTACGCGATCTTGCTATGGGGGCCGGTGATCGTCTTCGAGCAGATGCCCTCCGTCGGCAAGGTAGGTGCTGCGATCATCCCCACGGCCTTTGAACTGGCCGGGCTGCTGGGCCCCATCATCATCGGCCTGGCATCGGACAAGCTGTTCGGCGCCCGGCGCATGCCGGCCTGTGTGATCAGCCTGGTGCTGCTGACCGTGGCCCTGGCGGCGTTCATGGCAGCCATGCACAGCGGCAGCATCGTCATGGTAGTTGGCCTGCTGTTCTTCATGGGCCTGACCCTGTACGGGCCGGACTCGATGATCAGCGGCGCGGCGGCCATCGACTTCGGCACCGCCAAGGCCGGTGCCACGGCAGCCGGTTTCGTCAATGGCTGCGGTTCGGTGGGCGCGGTGCTCGGCGGCCTGTTGCCCGGTTACTTCGACAGCGTCACGGTGTTCATCGTGTTCGCTGGCTGCGCACTGTTCTCGGCTCTGGTGCTGCTGCCGCACTGGAACAGCCGCCCGGCCAGCGCAGCCCAGGCCAATGATGTGGCGCCCAACACCAGCATGGCGATCAAGCCACTGCGTACCTAAAGGAAAGCGAGCGAATGAGACCCTTCTGGCTGCAACAGGCCCTGGATTGTGAACAGGACGCGGTATGCCCGCCACTGCAAGGCGATGCCCGCTGCGACGTGTGCATTGTCGGCGGCGGCTACACGGGCCTCTGGACCGCGCTGATGCTCAAGGAGGCGGTGCCGGCGCTGGACGTGCTGCTGATCGAGGCTGACATCTGCGGTGCGGGCGCCAGTGGGCGCAACGGTGGTTGCGCGTTGTCCTGGTCGGCCAAGTACTTCACCCTCGAGCGTCTGTTCGGGGTGGCCGAAGCGGTGCGCCTGGTAAGCGAGTCAGAGCGCAGCATCGGTGCCATTGGCACGTTTTGCGCGGCCAATGGCATCGAGTGCGACTACCGCCTGGACGGCACACTGTACACCGCCACCAACCAGGCCCAGGTGGGTGCAACCGATGCGGTGATCGCTGCGCTGGAGCACAAGGGGATCAATTCATTCGAGCGTTTGCCGCTGGATGAGGTGCAGCGCCTGGCCGGCTCGGCGCGGCACCTGGAGGGCTGGTTTTCGCCGGCCGCCGCCACCGTCCAGCCTGGCCGGTTGGTTCGCGGCCTGCGGCGTGTGGCGTTGCAGCGCGGCGTGCGCATTCATGAAGGCACGGCCATGACCGGCCTGGAGCATGGCACCCCGGCGCTGGTGCGCACGGCCCACGGCACGGTACGTGCCGACCGCGTGGTGCTCGGCCTCAATGCCTGGATGGCGCGTGCCTTCCCGCAGTTCGAGCGCAGCGTGGCGATCGTCTCCAGTGACATGGTGATCACCGAACCGTGCCCCGAGCTGCTGCACGAGATCGGCCTGAACAACGGCATCAGCGTGCTGGACTCACGGATCTTCGTGCATTACTACCACAACACCTCCGATGGTCGCCTGATGCTCGGCAAGGGTGGCAACACCTTCGCCTATGGCGGGCGCATGCTGCCGGTGTTCGATCAACCCTCGCCATACCGGCCGCTGCTGCGTGAGAGCCTGGCCGATTTCTTCCCTGCCTTGGCCCAGGTACCGCTGGCGGCCAGCTGGAACGGCCCCTCCGACCGCTCGGTGACCGGGCTGCCGTTCTTCGGGCGGTTGGACGGGCAGGGCAACGTGTTTTATGGCTTCGGCTACTCTGGCAGCGGGGTAGGGCCGTGCCACATGGGCGGGCAGATCCTCTCGTCGCTGGCGCTGGGGCTGGACAACCCGTGGACCCGCTCGCCACTGGTCAAGGGCCCGTTGGGGCTGTTCCCGCCGGAGCCGATCCGTTACCTGGGGTCGCTGATGGTGCGCAATGCAATCCGGCGCAAGGAGCGCGCCGAAGACCGGGGGCTGCGGCCACGCCACCTGGACGTGCGGCTGGCCCGGTTCGCAGCGGCGGCGGGCAAGGCCGACAAAGCGTGAGATTTCTTGTCGAACACTGGCCCGAGGGCGTATAAACTGCTCCCACTTTTGGCCGGTCGCTTCCTGAACCGGCCGCTGAAACAAGAGAGTCGACATGGGCGCACAGTGGAAAGCCAAGCATAGAGAAACAGCTGCCAATGCCAAGGGCAAGATCATGGGCAAGCTGTCCAAGGAAATCCAGATCGCAGCCAGGTCGGGCGCCGACCCCGACATGAACCCACGCCTGCGCCTGGCCATCGTGCAAGCCAAGAAGGCTTCCATGACCCGCGAGACCCTGGACCGGGCAATCCGCAAGGGCGCGGGCCTGGACGGTGATGCCGTGCAGTACCAGGCGGTGACTTACGAAGGTTTCGCGCCGCACCAGGTGCCGCTGATCGTCGAGTGCCTGACCGACAACGTCAACCGCACCGTCGCGCAGATTCGCGTGCTGTTCCGCAAGGGCCAGCTGGGTGCCAGCGGTTCGGTGGCCTGGGACTTCAACCATGTGGGCCTGATCGAAGCCATGCCCGACGGCGATGCCGACCCGGAAATGGCCGCCATCGAAGCCGGTGCCCAGGACTTTGAAGAAGGTGAAGAAGAGGGCTCGACCCTGTTCATCACGGACACCACCGACCTGGATGCAGTGCAGAAAGCCCTGCCCGAGCATGGTTTCACCGTCTCCTCGGCCAAGATCGGCTACACCCCGAAGAACCCGGTGAGCGCTGCCAGCCTCAGTGCCGAGGCACTGGCTGAAGTCGAGGCGTTCCTCGAGGCGATCGACGAAAACGACGACGTACAGAACGTCTACGTTGGCCTGACCGAGTAAAAGCCGGGGCCGCTTTGCGGCCCAATCGCCGGCAAGCCGGCTCCCACAGGTACAGTGCAAAGCGCAGGTTCTGCGCGGTACTTGTGGGGGCCGGCTTGCCGGCGAATGGGCCTGTGTTCAGCCTGGGGAAGCCTGTATGAACCCAACCTTCGCCTCCCTCAGCCTCGCCCACCTGCGTACCCTCGACTGCCTCCTGCAGCTGAAAAACCTCAGCCACGCCGCCGAGCGCCTGGGCGTCAGCCAGTCGGCGTTGAGCCGTCAGCTGGCCCATCTACGCGAAGCCTTCGACGACCCATTGCTGGTGCGCCAGGGCCGTGGCTACGTGCTCAGCGAGTACGCCCAAGCCCTGGTCGAGCCGCTGCGCCAGGTGCTTGAAGAGCTTCAGGCCCTGCGCCAGCCGGCCGCGTTCGATCCGGCCCGTTGCGAGCGGCGCTTCTGCCTGGCCGCGTCCGACTATGTTGCAGAGCACATGCTGCCGCTGCTGGTGGCGGCGCTGGAGCAGGAAGCACCGGGCGTGAGCATCGACTACCGCACCTGGCAGGCCGGGCAATACGCTTTGCTCGCCAGCGGCGAGATCGACCTTGCGACCACGCTGTTCGACGAATCGCCGGCCAACCTGCACGGTCGCCTGCTTGGCGAGGACCGTGCGGTGTGCCTGATGCGCCGGGACCATCCGCTGGTGGCCTGCGAAGTGCTGAGCCAGGACGACTACCTGGCCTTCAAGCACGTGCGCATCTCCGGCGGTGGCGACAAGGACAGCTTCATCGACCGCCACCTGCGCACCCAGGGGCTGCAGCGGCGCATCAGCCTGGAGGTACCGTTCTTCTCGGCCACCGTGCAGGTCATTGGCAACAGCCAGGCGCTGGCGACGGTGCCCGAGCATATTGCCCGCCAACTGTGCCGGCTGCATGGCCTGGCCTGGCGGCCGCTGGGATTTGTGGAGCATACCCAGCGCTACTGGGTGGTGTGGCACCAGCGCCTGCAGGCGTCGGCCGAGCACCGCTGGTTGCGCAACCGGGTGTTCGAGCTGTGGCGCCAGTCACAGTTCGGCGTGCAGGGTGGGCATGCGGCTTTGCCATAGCAGGTATGCGCCAAGCGGGGTTATTGGCGTGGCGGCAGGCGCCTAGACTGGGGCCCTTGTGCTGTTGGTGATGCCCCCATCGCCGGCAAGCCGGCTGCCACAGGTGCCCAGAGCCTTCAAGCCCAGTGCAGTACCTGTGGAAGCCGGCTTGCCGGCGATGGGGGCGGGCCTGACAGCGGACAACCCACAGGAGACCGCGCGTGACCCCAGAACAATTCCGCCAGTACGGCCATCAATTGATCGACCTGATCGCCGATTACCGCCAGAGCGTCGGTGACCGCCCGGTGATGGCCCAGGTCGAGCCTGGCTACCTTAAAGCTGCCTTGCCTGCCGGCGCCCCGCAACAGGGCGAGCCGTTCGAAGCGATCCTCGATGACGTCAACACGCTGGTGATGCCAGGCCTGTCGCATTGGCAACACCCCGATTTCTATGGCTACTTCCCGTCCAACGGCACCTTGTCCTCGGTGCTCGGCGATTTTCTCAGCACGGGCCTGGGTGTGCTGGGCCTGTCATGGCAATCGAGCCCTGCGCTGAGCGAGCTGGAGGAGACCACTCTGGACTGGGTACGCCAGTTGCTGGGCCTGTCGGGGCAGTGGAGCGGCGTGATTCAGGACACAGCGTCTACCAGCACCTTGGTCGCGCTGATCTGTGCCCGTGAACGTGCCACCGACTACGCCCTGGTGCGTGGCGGCCTGCAAGCCGAAGCCAAACCGCTGATCGTGTATGTCAGCGCCCACGCCCACAGTTCGGTGGACAAGGCCGCGCTGCTGGCCGGTTTCGGCCGCACCAACATCCGCCTGATCGCCACCGACGAGCAGTTCGCCATGCGCCCCGATGCCTTGTTGGCGGCCATCGAACAGGACCTGGCTGAAGGCAACCAGCCCTGCGCAGTGGTCGCTACCACCGGCACGACCACCACTACGGCGCTGGACCCCTTACGCCAGATTGGCGAAATCGCCCAGGCCCAGGGGCTGTGGCTGCACGTTGATTCAGCCATGGCCGGCTCAGCGATGATCCTGCCCGAATGCCGCTGGATGTGGGACGGCATCGAGCTGGCCGACTCTGTGGTGGTCAACGCGCACAAATGGTTGGGGGTGGCGTTCGACTGCTCTATCTATTACGTGCGTGACCCGCAGCACCTGATCCGGGTGATGAGCACCAACCCCAGCTACCTGCAGTCGGCGGTCGATGGTGAGGTGAAGAACCTGCGTGACTGGGGCATCCCGCTGGGGCGTCGCTTCCGCGCGCTGAAGCTGTGGTTCATGTTGCGCAGCGAGGGGGTCGAGGCGTTGCAGCAGCGCTTGCGGCGCGACCTGGACAATGCCCGTTGGCTGGCCGAACAGGTTGAGGCGGCAGGGGAGTGGGCGTTGTTGGCGCCGGTACAGTTGCAGACCTTGTGCATTGTGCATCGGCCTGGGGGGCTGGAAGGGGAGGCGCTGGATGCGCATACCAAGGCATGGGCTGAGCGGCTCAACGCCTCCGGTGAGGCTTATGTCACGCCGGCGACCTTGAACGGGCGCTGGATGGTGCGGGTTTCGGTGGGGGCGCTGCCCACTGAGCGCGAGCATGTCGAGCGGTTGTGGCAGCGCTTGCAGGCAGTGGTCAACGGCTGAATTGCTTGGGGCCGCACTGCGGCCCCTTGCGTCCGTCAGTGGCTCACTGTCTGAAGGCTACCCTTGCGGCTGGCCTCATAGGCATCCTTGTCCATCGGCTTGGCCTGCGGGTTGCCCAGGTCTTCCATCGCCAGGCGATGGGTTTCCGGCGCGACATACGCTGCCAGGGCACATACGCAGGTGATGAAGAACGCCAGGCCGCCAACCACCAGCGGAATGTTATCCGAGCCTGGTGGCGCTACCAGGGCGAACAACGCCGGCAGCATCGCAGTCAGCATGGTGCCGATGTTCTGGGCAATGGCCATGGCCGACACGCGGTAGCGGGTGTTGAACAGCTCAGGGAAGAAGCTTGGGAACACCGCGTTGTAGCCTTGGTAAACCATGCCCCACATCAGGATCGAGGTAGCGAAGGCCAGCGGCACGTTCTGGATGCTGATCGCATACAGGTATACGAAGGCCAGCAGGCCTGAGCCCAGGCAACCGGCGATCATGGTCGGGCGACGGCCTATCTTGTCGGAAAGATTGCCCACGAACGGGATAACCAGCACTGCAACGATGTTGCCCACCACTGGGATCCACAGGTACACGCTCTTGTCGAAGCCGATGCCGTAGGCCGGCTGTACCGCGTAGGCCGCGCCGAAGATGGTGGCAACTACCGGGATCACGTTCATCAAGGCCATGAACATCACCAGCACCATGTGCTTCCAGCTGTGGCGGAAGGCCTCGCTGATTGGCGACTTGGCAACCTTGTCCTGTTTCTCTTCTTTGACGAAGGCCGGGGTTTCGTGCACTTCCTTACGGATGATGAAGCCTGCGATCAGCACGATGGCGCTCATCAGGAACGGAATGCGCCAGCCCCAGTCGTTGAACGCCTCGCTGGGCATGAAGTAGGCCAGTGGCAGGAACACCGCCGCCGCCATTACCTGGCCGGCCTGGACGCCCTGCAAGGTAAAGCTGGCGAAGTAGCCGCGCCGCCCGAACGGTGCGTGCTCCATGATCATCGAACTGGCCCCGGAGATTTCGCCGGCCACGGCAAAGCCCTGGACCAGGCGCAGCAGCACCAGCAAGGCCGGGGCGAGCATGCCGATATCGTGGTAGGTAGGCAGCAGGCCCACGGCCATGGTCGAAATGCCCATCAGGAACATGCACAGCAGCAGCACGTTCTTGCGCCCGCGGGTATCACCCCAGTGGCCGAGCACGAAGGCGCCGACCGGACGGGCCAGGTAACCCACGCCGTAGGTAGCCAGCGAGGCGATGATCGCCATCTTGGGGTCGGTGTTGGGGAAGAAGATCTGCGGGAAGATCAGTGCCGCAGCCTGGGCATAGATGAAAAAGTCGTAGTACTCGAGTGCCGAGCCTATCCATCCGCTGGCGGTCGCTTTCTTGGCTTGAGAGCTGGAGTTAGCCATCGTTGTCTCCGTTGTTTTTGTTGGTCGCCGCACAGCCGGTGCCGTCAGGCGGCAAGCCAGTGGGTGTGCGATCGCTATCGGGAGTATGTGGGTGCTTAAAGGGCCGGCGATCGCGAGCCAAGTCTGTTTGGAGACAACGATCGAGCAGGTGCGGGTTGCAAGGCGAGGGATGTTTGCATAGGTCTGTACCCGTTTTATTGAACTTATTATGTCGTGGCGCTGGGCTTGTGAGCGCAGGTTGTGCCGAACGGCCACTGGGCAGAAAGTGGTGGTCGGTGTGCCTGCGTCTGGTCTCATGGTTGCGCAGGGGTGGCAGTGAATCAATTCGCCAAAACGGGTTTTGTGCGGTAATCGAACGCAAAACTAACCGTTCCGTACAAAGTGATTGCTGCCATGACTTTACCTGCGAATAATTCATCATGCCAAGAAGTCTGATGGTGTTTTGCTTAGCCCCAGCTTCCAGCCCAGTAGCCCCATAACAAGGAATTCCACCATGCAGCGTTCGATAGCCACCGTGTCCTTGAGCGGCACACTGCCGGAAAAGCTCGAAGCCATCGCCGCCGCCGGGTTCGACGGCGTCGAGATCTTCGAAAATGATCTTCTCTACTATGCCGGCAGCCCGCGCGAGGTGCGCCAGATGTGCGCCGACCTCGGCATCGCCATCACCCTGTTCCAGCCGTTCCGCGATTTTGAAGGCTGCCGCCGCGACCGCCTGCAGAAGAACATCGACCGCGCCGAGCGCAAGTTCGACCTGATGCAAGAGCTGGGCACCGACCTGGTGCTGGTGTGCAGCAACGTGCAGGCCGACGCCCTGGGCGAAGAACAACTGCTGGTGGACGACCTGCGCCTGCTCGCCGAGCACGCCGGCCAACGCGGCATGCGCATCGGCTACGAAGCCCTGGCTTGGGGCCGTCACGTCAACACCTACCAGCAAGTGTGGAACCTGGTGCGCCAGGCCGACCACCCGGCGCTGGGCGTGATCCTCGACAGCTTCCACACCCTGTCGCTCAAGGGCGACCCTGCCGCGATCCGCGACATCCCCGGCGACAAGATCTTTTTCGTGCAGATGGCCGACGCGCCGATCCTGGCCATGGATGTGCTGGAGTGGAGCCGCCACTTCCGCTGCTTCCCGGGGCAGGGCGAAATGGACCTGGCCGGTTTCCTCGCGCCGATCCTGGCCACCGGCTATCGCGGCCCGCTGTCGCTGGAAATCTTCAACGACGGCTTCCGCGCCGCACCACCGCGCCAGAACGCCGCCGATGGCCTGCGCTCGCTGTTGTACCTGGAGGAACAGACCCGCCTGCGCCTGCAACAGGAGGGCACCGCGATCGAGCCGGGTGTGCTGTTCGCACCGCCCGCCGCCAGTACCTACGACGGCGTGGAATTCCTCGAATTTGCCGTGGACGAAGCGGTCGGCGCGCGTCTGGGCAGCTGGCTCAAGCGCCTGGGTTTTGCCGACGCCGGCAAGCACCGCAGCAAGGACGTACGCCTGCTGCGCCAGAACGACATCAACATCGTGCTCAATGCCGAGCCCTACTCCTTTGGCCACAACTTCTTCGAGGCCCACGGCCCATCGTTGTGTGCCACCGCGCTGCGGGTCAAGGACGAGCACGCGGCGCTGCAGCGCGCCACCGACTTCCGCGGCCAGCCGTTCCGTGGGTTGGTCGGCCCCAATGAATGTGAGGTGCCTGCAGTGCGCGCCCCGGATGGCAGCCTGATCTACCTGGTGGAGCAGGGCAAGGAAGGCCCGTCGCTGTACGACACCGACTTCCGCCTGGACCAGAGCGCCAGCAGCACCGGTGGCCTGCAGCGCATCGACCACATGGCCCTGGCCTTGCCGGCCGAGTCGCTGGACAGCTGGGTGCTGTTCTACAAGAGCCTGTTCGACTTTGCCGCAGATGATGAAGTGGTGTTGCCCGACCCCTACGGCCTGGTCAAAAGCCGTGCCCTGCGCAGCCAGTGCGGCAGCCTGCGCCTGCCGCTGAACATATCGGAAAACCGCAACACCGCCATCGCCCACGCGCTGTCGAGCTATCGCGGGTCGGGCGTTCACCATATCGCCTTCGATTGTGCCGACATCTTCAAGGAAGTGGCGCGGGCGAAGGAAGCCGGTGTGCCGTTGCTGGAAATTCCGCTCAATTACTACGACGATCTGGCGGCGCGTTTCGATTTCGATGACGAGTTTCTCAGCGAGCTGGCGTACTACAACGTGCTGTACGACCGCGATGCCCAGGGCGGCGAGCTGTTCCACGTGTACACCGAGGCGTTCGAGGACCGGTTCTTCTTTGAAATCATCCAGCGCAAGGGGGGGTATGCCGGGTACGGTGCGGCCAACGTTCCTGTGCGGTTGGCGGCGATGGCCAAGCGGCGCAGCGGAGCGGCGCGCAAGCCGGTGCTGTAACGGCCCAAGGGTTCACGGCTTGTGAGATCGGGCGCTGCCTGTGCAGCGCTTGATCAAGGGGCTCAGGCTGGGCCCCCGCCAATCCTGCCCACCCGATCAACAGCGCGCTTCCTTCCAACCCTCCACTCACGGATAATCCCGTCCAAATCCCAATAAATACCCCGTGAGCAGCTATGAGCAATCCCGTTGCCCCCCTCGGCCAGCCCGAGATCGAAGGGACACGCAAGTCGCGCAAGAACAACCCTGAAAAAACCCGCGAGGACATCCTCCAGGCCGCCATCAACGAGTTCGTCCAGCAAGGCCTGGCAGGTGCGCGGGTGGATGCCAT
This sequence comes from Pseudomonas sp. M2, assembly GCF_015751845.1. Lineage (NCBI taxonomy): Bacteria > Pseudomonadati > Pseudomonadota > Gammaproteobacteria > Pseudomonadales > Pseudomonadaceae > Pseudomonas > Pseudomonas sp. M2. The sequence continues at coordinate 59,074 of NZ_JADOUD010000001.1, read as the reverse complement.
CGCCGAGCGCACAGCCACCTCCAAGCGCATGATCTACTACTACTTCGGCAGCAAGGAGCAGCTGTACGTCGAGTGCCTGGTCAAGCTGTACGGCGACATCCGCAAGACCGAGCACCGCCTGGACCTGGAGTCGCTGCCGGCCGAGCAGGCCATCCAGCGCCTGACCGAGTTCACCTTCGACCACCACGACCGCAACGTCGATTTCGTGCGCATGGTCTGCACCGAAAACATCCACTACGGCGAGTACGTGAAGAAAACCCCGGCCATCCGCGAGATGAGCAGCCTGGTGCTGCAGGCGCTGGGCCGCACGCTGGAGCGTGGCGTGCAAGAGGGGGTGTTCCGCCCGGGCATCGAGGTCATCGACCTGCACATGCTGATGAGCGCGTTCTGCTTCTATCGGGTCTCGAACCGCCATACCTTCGGCGATATCTTCCAGATCGACCTGCTGGATGAGCAGGTCAAACTGCGCCACAAGGCCATGATCTGCGAAGCAGTGATGCGTTACATCCAGGCCTGAGTGCCGTTCACTCGCCCAGCCGTTGCTCACGTGACGGCGGGTAGCCGAAGTAGGCCGCGTAGCACTTGCTGAAGTGCGACACCGAAACAAAGCCGCAGGCCACCGCAACCTCCATCACCGACAGGTCGGAGTACTGCAGCAGGCGGCGGCTCTTGGTAATGCGCAGTTCCATGTAGTAGCGCCGCGGCGAGGTGCCCAGCTGGGCCTGGAACAGGCGGTCGATCTGCCGCCGCGAGCGGCCGCTGTAGGCCGCCAACTGGTCGAGGCTGAGGGTTTCCTCGAGGTTGTTCTCCATCAGCTCGACGATGGTGCGCAGGTGCAGGCTCATCGACTTTTTCGCCCCCGGGCCGACCTGCCGGTAGCGGGCGCCGGAGAACGACAGGATTTCTTCGACGCCTTCTGCCAGGCCGTCACCGTAAAGGCGGCGGACCAGGCCGAGCATCAGTTCCATGGCGCCATTGGGGCTGGCGGCGCTGAGCCGGTCACGGTCCAGGGTGAAGCTGGCCGGGGTGATGCGTGTCTGCGGGCTGCGCTCGGACAGGCTGGCGCGCTGCTCGGGGTGGATACTGCAGCCATAGTCATCCAGTACCCCGGCGCGGCCAAGAAACCAGGCGCCGTTCCATAGCCCGCCCAGGGCCTTGCCGTGGGCGGCGCAGTCATCCAGCAGGCGGTCCAGTTCGGGGTACTTCAGCGGTGTGCGCAAGCCTCCGCAGATGATCAGCAGTTCAAGTGCTTTCAGTTCGCTGGCAACAAGGTCAGTGGCCACCAGCTCCAGGCCCAGGTCGCTCAGCACCCGGTCGCCGTCCAGCGACAGTGGGGTGAAGCTGAAGCTGTCGGCGCGCAGCAGGTTGGCGGTGACCAGCACGTCCATGGCCACGGTGAAACTGGCCATGGAGAAGTGTTTGAGCAGGACGAAGTCGACGCGGTAGGGCGCCTGGGGGCTGCCCGCGGTGGCCTTGAGCCGCAGCATGTTGGTGGTGCTGGTCTTCTTGCTGAACTGGCGTGGGGTGGGCACTCTGGACTCCGCTTCCTGGATGGCCTGGCGAGTGTGGCCGGTAGCTAGGGGAAAGACAATCGCCTGGGTGGGCCTGTGGTATTGGAGGTCGTATTGAGGCAACTGGGCTATGCTGGCGCCTCCCACCTGGAGAACCTCGATGAAATACGCCGTCGCCCTGTTGTTCAGCCTGCTGCCACTGGTGGCAAACGCCCTGCAAACCGGGGAAAAGCTCGCACCGTGGACGCTGCTCGACCAGCATGACCAGCCCTATACCCTGGACGCCGGCACGCATGTGCTGCTGGTGGCCCGCGACATGGACGGCGCCAAGCTGGTGAAGGCGGCCCTGGCTGAACAGCCCAAGGGCTACCTGGAGTCGCGCGATGCGGTGTTTGTGGCGGATATCCAGCGCATGCCGGCGCTGATCAGCAAGCTGTTCGCCATCCCGGCCATGCGTGATTACAACTACCGGGTTATGCTTGATCGTGAAGGGCAGGTGGCCAGCCGCTATCCTGGGCAGGAAGGCAAGGTGCTGTGGTTGCAGCTTGAGCAGGGAGCGTTGGTCAGCCAGCAGGAGTTCGCTGATGCGAAGGCGTTGAAGGCTGCACTGGAAAAGGCCCAGGCAAGTAAATCCGAATGAACCCTTGCCGCTGGCAGTAACCCAACCCTTTACATGCCAACGGGAGAGTGCTCATGGAAATCGGAACGATCTGGATCATTGTCGCGGCCTTGGTCATCTTGCTGGAGATCTTCGCCATCTGGCACATCATCGGCAGCGAACGGCGCGCGGAGCGCAAGATGCTATGGATCGTCTTCGTCGTCTACGCCCCGTTCCCCGGGTTGCTGTTCTGGGCCTGGCGCGGGCCGCGGGCAGTGAAGGGCAGGGCGGTACTGCAAGAAAAGTGAGGGGCACGGCATCAGGTGCGGGGCGCCTGATGCCGTTCATGGCGCTGAGTTGAGCCATAATCTGGGGGCCGGTACTTTCAACATGAAAGCCTTTCAACCACCCCAGTGCCCGAGCCCCCCCATGCTGCCCATCGAATTGCTCACCACTACCCGCGACCAGGCCGACCTGATCCGTAATCTCTATCAGTTCTATGCCTACGAGTCCTCTGACTGGGAGCAGGAAGACGTCGAGGTAGACGGGCGCTTCTACATTCACGAAGAGCACCTGCAGCGCTATTGGCTTGCAAACGGTTGGAGCGCAAACCTGGTACTGGTGGATGGTTTCATTGCCGGTTTCGTGCTGGTCGAGCGCAGCGAGCTGCCTGGCATCAATGCCAGTGAGCTGGCCGACCTGTTCATCCTCAAGCGCTACCGCCGGCAGGGTATTGGCCGTGCGGTCGCGCTGCAGTTGCTCAGCGGTGCCGGAGACTGGCTCCTGCGCTGCTATGCGCCGGACCCCACCGCCGTTGCCTTCTGCAAAGCCGTCGTGGCCGACTTGCCGCGGCCGGTGCAGCAAATCGTGCTGGGTGATGACCCGGACCTGCTCACCTATAAGGTTACGTCCGCTTACCACTGAGCGGCGCTGGCAAAAAACTGTGAGCCACTTCACAAAATCCACTCAAGCGGCATAATGCCATTACCTCGTATTCAAGACCCGGTCGCTCTGGCCTGGGGTTCCTTTTCGTGCGCGTTGCAGGTTCAGGGAAATTTTCATGTCGCTAGTCGCAAGCCCCGACATCATGTATCGGCTGTTGATCCAGAGCGTGGTGGACTATGCCATCTACCTGCTCACCCCCGACGGTATCGTCGCCAACTGGAACCCGGGCGCCCAGCGGGCCAAGGGTTACCTTGCCGACGAAATCGTCGGCAAGCACTACTCGCTGTTCTACAGCGAAGCCGAGCGCGTCGCCGGCCTGCCCGAGCAGAACCTTGCGCAGGCGCGCGACACGGGCCGCTTCGAAGAAACCGGCGCACGCCTGCGCAAGGACGGCTCGACCTTTCATGCCCACGTGGTGATCGAGGCGGTGCGCGATGACAACGGCCATCTGATTGGCTTCGCCAAGGTCACCCGCGACATTTCCGAGCGGCGCCAGCAGGAACTGGAGCTGTTGCAGGCCAAGGAGCTGGCTGAACAGTACAGCCAGGAGATGACCAAGCTCTCGCAGTTCCTTGATTCGGTGATCGCCAACATTCCCGCCAGCGTTATCGTCCAGGACCTGGAAAGCCAGCGCATCCTGTTGGCCAACCAGCAGGCCGAACGCCTGTTCGGTGGTCGCGGCAGCAGCATGATCGGCCAGTTGCCGGGTGAGTGCCTGGCACCGGCTGCGGCTGACTACCTGGAACAGCAGCTCGCCCGTGGCGCGCGCAACCCAAAGGGTTATGCTGCTGAAACCCGGGTCGATACCGCCTGTGGTCCGCGTACCTTGCGCAGCCGTGCCCTGCTCAGCCAGAACCGCGAAGGCCAGGCCGACTATGTGCTGTTCGTGGCAGAAGACGCCACCGAGGAACTGGCCGCCCACGCCCAGATCCACCACATGGCGCACCACGACGCGCTGACCGGTTTGCCCAACCGCACACTGTTCAACGAGCGGCTCAAGCAGGCACTGGTGCGCGGCCAGCAGAGCGAAAAGCTGACCGCAGCGCTGTGCCTGGACCTGGACAACTTCAAGAACATCAACGACTCCCTCGGCCATGCCTTCGGCGACAAGCTGTTGCGCGCCCTGGGCAAGCGCCTGCGCCGCGAGCTGCGCGAGCAAGACACCCTGGCCCGTTTGGGCGGCGACGAGTTCGCCGTGGTGCTGACTGGCCTGGACGGCCGCGAGGCTGCCTGCAATACGGCGAAGCGCCTGATTGAAGCGATTTGCCCGCCGTTCCAGATCGAAGGCCACCAGTTCACGGTGGGCGTGAGCATCGGCATCGCCATTGCCCCCGATGACAATGAACAGGCCGAACAGTTGCTCGGTTACGCCGATATGGCCCTCTACGAAGCCAAGCGCAATGGCCGTAACCGCTTTGAGTGCTTCCACGTCGAACTGGATGTCGCCGCCCGCCAGCGCCGCCTGGTCGAAACAGACCTGCGCACTGCGCTGCACCTTGGGCAGTTGCACCTGCATTACCAGCCGATAGTGGACCAGCAGACCAGCAGCGTGACTGGCTACGAGGCGCTGTTGCGCTGGGAGCACCCGACCCGTGGCATGGTCATGCCCATGGACTTCATTCCCATTGCCGAGGAGACCGGGCTGATCCACGAACTCGGCACCCGTGCGCTGAACCTGGCGTGCCAGGAGGCGGCCAGTTGGGACAGTGAGCAGACGGTGTCGGTCAACCTGTCACCGGTGCAGTTCAAGAACGCCAACCTGGTCCATACCGTGGCGCTGGCCCTGGCCGACTCGGGCCTGGCGCCCCAGCGCCTGGAGCTGGAAATCACCGAATCGGTACTGCTGGGCAACAGCGAGGAGAACGTGCGTACCTTGCGCGCGCTGAAAGACCTGGGGGTGTCGATTTCGCTGGATGACTTCGGCACCGGGTATTCGTCGCTCGGTTACCTGCGCTCGTTCCCGTTCGACCGGATCAAGATCGACAAGTCGTTCGTGCATGACATGTGCGACAGCCGCGAGGCGATGTCCATCGTTCGGGCGATCACCGAACTGTCCAACAGCCTGATGATCAAGACCACGGCAGAGGGGGTGGAGTCCGAGGAGCAGATGCAGCGCCTGGCGGCGGAGGGGTGCTCGCACTTTCAGGGTTATCTGTATGGGCGGCCGGTGCCGGCGGGGGAGCGGTTGAAGCAGGTGGCTGTGGCGGTGGGTTGAAGGGGCCGCAAAGCGGCCCCTGGCATTCAGCTGTTCCAGTCCGGCGCAAAGTCTGGGTTCACCACCCGCTGATCCTTTGGCAACCCGGCAATCAGCGCCCGATCCTGATCATCCAGGCGCACATCCAGCGCCGCCAGGTTGCTCAGCTGGTTCTCGCGGCTGCTGGCCTTGGGGATCACCGCCACGCCGTCCTGGTCCAGCAACCACTTGAGCGCCACTTGGCTCGGCAACACACCATGCTTGCGGGCGATGTCCTGGATCACCGGCTGCGCCGCCGCCCGCCCGCGGGCCAGCGGGGTATACGCCGTTAGCAGCAGGTCGTGCTGGCGGGCATAGTCGAGCAGCGGTTGCTGGCTGAGCAGCACGTGGTATTCCACCTGGATCGCCGCCAGCGGCGCGCCCAGCGTTTCGATCACTTGGCGCAGCAGGCCGAGGGGGAAGTTGGCCACGCCGATGCTGCGTACCTTGCCCTCGTCACGCAGGGCCACCAGCGTCTCGATGCTACGGGCCAGGTCCCAGTCCTTGCCGGGCCAGTGAATATGGAACAGGTCGACCTGCTCGGTGCCCAGGGCGCGCAGGCTGTTCTCCAGGGATTGGCGCATGGCCTCGGGCGCCAGGCGGTCCCACCAGACCTTGGTGGTCAGGTGGATCTGTTCGCGTGGCACGCTGCTGTCGCGCAACGCCTGGCCAACAGCAGCTTCGTTGTCGTAGGCGGTGGCGGTATCGATGTGCCGGTAACCCAGCTCCAGTGCCTGGTGAACTGCACGCGTGCACTCGGCGCCGGTCATCGGCCAGGTGCCCAGGCCGATGCTGGGTAGGTCGAGGCCGTTGCGGGTGGTGAGCCTATGCATGAAAACTCCTTGTTCGGGTTCGAGGGCCACGTTCGATGGTGCGCGTTTCGCCTGTCAGGGACCACGAGTAGGGAGCTGAAAGTGGTCGATCAGCGAACGGAAAACACATTGGCTTGAACCGGCGTGTCAATTGACCTTCCTTAAGTCGTCGTATCTCTTCTAGAATCCCTGTTGTCGCACTGCCTTCACCTGGCGCTGCATGCCGCAGCGCCGCCATCGAGAACGCCATGAGTTCCAGCACACCGCTGTCCGGAGTCAACCACCCCCTGCGCGGCATCGCCCTGGTGGTGGTGGCCACGTTCCTGTTCGCCAGCCACGATGCCTTGTCCAAATTCCTCGGTGGGCTATACCCGATCATCATGGTGGTGTGGGCCCGCTACCTGGTGCACACGCTACTGATGGCCGGCATATTCCTGCCCAAATCCGGCCTGAATGTGCTGCGCACCCGGCGCCCGGTGCTACAGACGTTGCGCGCGTTAAGCTTGCTAAGCACCAGCCTGCTGTTCACCACCGGCTTGCAGTACCTGCCGCTGGCCGAGGCGACCTCGGTCAACTTCCTGGCCCCGGTGCTGGTCACTGCGCTGTCGGCGCCGCTGCTCAAGGAGCGCGTCACACCTGGGCAATGGGTGGCGGTGGTGCTGGGCTTCATCGGCGTGCTGGTGGTGGTGCACCCCGGTGGCGCGATGTTCACCCCGGCAATCCTGTACCCCTTCGGCTCGGCGCTAGGCTTTTGCTTCTACCAGTTGCTCACGCGCATACTCGCCGCCCATGACAGCCCCACCACCAGCAACTTCTACGCCGGGCTGTGCAACACGCTGGTAATGAGTGCGTTGGTGCCGTTTTTCTGGGAGCTGCCGCGCTGGGACCACGCGCTGCTGATGCTGGCATTGGGCGGTTTCGGCATGAGTGCGCACCTGCTGCTGACCCAGGCCTTCCGCCACGCCGCGCCGGCTCTGCTGGCGCCGTTCAGTTATTGCCAGATCGTGTTTGCCGGCTTGCTGGGGTTGCTGATCTACGGGCAGGTGCCCGATAGCACCACCTTGCTGGGTATCGCCATCATCTGCCTGAGTGGGCTTGGGGCAGCCTGGATGCAACGCAGGAAGTGAGCCGGTGGCAGGGGGCGCTGTCGCCTGCCCGGCAATCCTGACAGAGCCTACCTATCACCCTCCAATAGCCACTCTATTAGAAGTCTGCCCAAGCTCGACTAGTCTTGTCCGTGGCCCTGCGAATTCCCCTGCGGGCGGCGTCAGAGCACCTGGGTGCAAGACCCTGCCGCCACGCCGTGACAGCTTCGCAAGCCCCTGTCGGAACGTGACCGACCTGACCTGATGAGGGGTAGGCATGAGCCCATGTGCTCGGCTCAAAGAACACCTGGCATAGACCGGAAATCTGGATAACCGACCCAAAGGTAACCGCAGATGTCGAACGAATCGAAATGCCCGTTCCATCAAACCGCAGGTGGCGGCACCACCAACCGAGACTGGTGGCCTGACCAGCTCAACCTCAGGATTCTCCACCAACATGGCGCCAAGTCCGACCCGATGGACCCGGACTTCGACTACGCCAAGGCGTTCAAGAGCCTCGACTTCCAGGCGCTCAAGCAAGACCTGACCGCCTTGATGACCGACTCCCAGGACTGGTGGCCGGCCGACTTTGGCCACTATGGCCCGTTGTTCATCCGCATGGCCTGGCACAGCGCCGGCACCTACCGCATCGGTGACGGCCGTGGCGGCGCCGGCTCTGGTCAGCAGCGTTTCGCGCCGCTCAACAGCTGGCCCGACAACGTCAGCCTGGACAAGGCGCGGCGCCTGCTGTGGCCGATCAAGCAGAAGTACGGCAACAAGATCTCCTGGGCCGACCTGATCGTGCTCACCGGCAACGTCGCCCTGGAATCGATGGGGTTCAAGACCTTCGGTTTCTCCGGCGGCCGGGCGGATGTGTGGGAGCCGGACGAAGACGTGTACTGGGGTTCGGAAAAGGTCTGGCTGGGCGGCGACACCCGCTATGGCAAGGACCAGGTCAAGGCCCAGGCGCCCGGGCAGGGGGACCTGGTGGCCGAACCCGCCAAGCATGGTGAAGAACAGAACCGCGACCTGTCGGCCGAGCGCAACCTGGAAAACCCGCTGGCCGCCGTGCAGATGGGCCTGATCTACGTCAACCCGGAAGGCCCGGAAGGCAACCCCGACCCGGTGGCTTCGGGCAAGGATATCCGCGAAACCTTCGGCCGCATGGCCATGAACGATGAAGAAACCGTGGCCCTGATCGCCGGCGGCCACGCCTTCGGCAAAACCCACGGTGCAGGGCCGGCCGACAACGTCGGCCCCGAACCGGAGGCCGCCGGCCTTGAACTGCAAGGCCTGGGCTGGGCCAACAAATTTGGCACCGGCAAGGGTGGCGACACCATCACCAGCGGCCTGGAAGTGACCTGGACCTCTACGCCAACGCGTTGGAGCAACGAGTACCTGAACAACCTGTTCAACTTCGAGTGGGAACTGACCAAGAGCCCAGCCGGTGCCCACCAGTGGCAGCCCAAGGAGGGCAAAGGCGCTGGCACCGTGCCGGATGCCCATGACCCGGGCAAACGCCACGCACCGTCCATGCTCACCTCTGACCTGGCCCTGCGCTTCGACCCGATCTACGAGCAGATCGCCCGGCGCTTCAAGGACAACCCCGACCAGCTGGCAGACGCCTTCGCCCGTGCCTGGTACAAGCTTATCCACCGCGACATGGGCCCGCTGGCACGTTACCTCGGGCCGGAAATGCCCAACGAGGAACTGCTCTGGCAAGACCCGCTGCCCAAGGCCGATCAAGCGTTACCCAGTGAGCAGGACATTGCCGCGCTCAAGAGCAAGATACTGGCGTCGGGATTGAGCGTCGGTGAGCTGGTATTCACCGCCTGGGCGGCCGCCTCGACGTTCCGTGGTTCCGACAAGCGCGGTGGCGCCAACGGTGCGCGCCTGCGCCTGGCGCCGCAGAAGGACTGGCCAGCCAACCAGGGCACGGGCAAAGTGCTGGCGGCACTGGAGCAGATCCAGGGTGAATTCAACAACGGTGGCAAGCACATCTCTCTGGCCGACCTGATTGTGCTGGCCGGTACCGCCGCTGTGGAAAAGGCCGCCAAAGATGCCGGCTACGCTGGCAACGTGCAATTCCGCCCGGGCCGTGTCGACGCCTCCCAGGAACAGACCGATGTCGAGTCGTTTGCTGTGCTCGAGCCACTGGCTGACGGCTTCCGCAATTTCACCAAGGCGCGTTACAGCGTCAAGGCCGAGAAACTGCTGCTGGATAAAGCCCAGTTGCTGACCCTGACCGCGCCGGAACTGACCGTGCTGATCGGCGGCCTGCGGGTGCTCGGTGCCAACCATGGCGGCAGCAAGGACGGCGTGTTCACCGACCAGCCTGGCACCCTGAGCAATGACTTCTTCCGCAACCTGCTGGACATGGGTGTGGAGTGGAAGGCCACCTCGGGCGACAACGAAAGCTTCGAAGGCCGCGACCGCAAGACCGGGCAGGTGAAGTGGACAGGCACCCGTGTGGACTTGGTGTTCGGCTCGCATGCGCAGTTGCGGGCGCTGAGCGAGGTGTATGGCAGCAGCGATGGCAAGGACAAGTTCGTCAAGGACTTCGTTGCGGCTTGGGTGAAGGTGATGGAGCTGGATCGTTTCGACTTATAATGCGGGGTCTAGGGGTGATGTTGTCATAACGCTGGCATTACTCGCAAAAAGTGCCTCTGCGCGCCCTCCGGCTCCGACGTCAGCGGAGGGCATCCAGCGACCATAAACCTTGGCGATCATGGTCCAGTCTTTGTGGCCCATTTGCTGGGCAACCCACATTGGGTTTTCGCCAGCGCTGAGCATCATCGAGGCGTACGTGTGTCGGCTCTGGTAAGGGCGCCTCCACCGTACGCCTGCTTTTTTCATAGCAGGAACCCAGATCACTCGGTAGATGTAGCCTGCATGCCGCCATGGCTCGCCAGTGATTGTGTTCAGGAATACGTGCTTTCCGGCCAGAAAGGTCAGCTCCTTCTGCTTGAGCAGTGCCTCCCTTGCAGGGCCAAGTAGCTTAACCGTTCTCCGGCTTGAGGCGGTTTTGGTCGACTCGGGAACCTTGGCTGCCCTGGTCTTGGCCCGGACAATTCGGATCTCACCAGCGATCCAATCGATATCCCCCCATTCCAGCGCAATCAGCTCGCTAGGACGAAGCCCCGTCCAAAAGGCGAACTGAAGCTGCGCCCATGTCTCTCCTCGTGATGCCTTGAGCAGAGCTTCTTGCTCTTCGCGGGTGAACGGGTCCACATCGTCCTCTTCTTTGACCTCCTCCCGATTCTTATATGCCCATCCAGAAAGCGGATTTGTCTCAATGATTTCGTCCTCTACCGCATCATTGAGAGCTGACCGAAAGCAGGTCTGAACAGTGGTCAGCCTCTTGTTCGACACTTTGTACCCGGAGAACTGATCTTTGATCACCTTCTTGTTCAGCTCTCCGAGCGAGAGACTCCCGAACATTGGCTTGAGCACCGACCTGATGATCGAACGGTACAGGGCTGTGGTGCTCGATTTGAAGTTCTGCGTCTTCCGCTCCAGCCATTCGTCCAGGTAGATACCGATATTCTGGTTCGAGCTGGTCCTGGCGAACTGGGCAGCGCGCTTTGATCGCGGGAATGTAGCTGCGTAGTCGAACGTTCCGTTTGAAATGGCGTACTCGATGGCAGCTTTGTGTTGCTCGGCCTTTTTCAGGTTAGCGGTGGTGGGCTTGAGCTGGACCCGTTCCCGGCACCGGACGCCCTGGTATTGGAATGTGATTTCGATACTACTTGAAGACGCGGGCCTGACGCCTCCCCCATCTCTACCCATGAGTAATACCCCTCAACGTCAATTAGGATTCTTCCATCCGGCGCTTTGCGCCAGACCATGTGCTTCGGCCATTTGCCGTCACGGATTTTGGTCCTTATGGCGTCGGGTGTGTAGCCGGATTCGCGAGAGAACTGTTCTACGGTCTTGTATCGGACCATGTTAGGGCCTCCTCAGGCCGTGAAGTGGTGCCCGACCTTCGCCGCGCGGGCGGCTTCCTCGGTGCGGAACATGAGCTGGGTTTTGCTGGTTCTGCCCCAAGCGTCATACTCGACATCGACCCACCAGGCGCCGAACTTGCGGTACGGCTCGCCGAGGATCTTCGTGACGTAGCAGTCGATCAGGTTCATGGATGGTCTCCACGCCGCCGGTGGCGGCAGGTTGGCGCTCAGTCGCAGCTGCTCGAGCTGGAGCCGCTATCGCTGGAACTGCTGCTGTCGCTCGACGAGTAGCTGCTGCCGCTGTCGTAGCTGCCGTAGTCCCGACTGGCACACGAACTGCTCGAGCGAGCCGGCTCGTAGCTGTCCGCCAGATGTATGGGATGCATAGGGCTGATTGGGCTCATGGGGTTGAGCGGGTCGAGCATCGGGTCTTGCCGGCCGGATGCCGGGCTGTGGCCACGGGCATACCCGGTCGGGCCGAGCGCGGCGCGTTGTGCCGGCTTCTTCTTGCGCTTGAACAGGCGGGCCAAGAAATTGAGCATGAGTCTCTCCATGCCCGCGCATGTCGGCGGGCTTGAGTCGTTGGGGATGGGGGAAGTTTCGGCTTAGCCGCAGCGGATGCGCGGGGAGTGGAACGTCTGCGGGCGAGCAGGGCGGACGGCTTCGAAGTAAAGCTTCCACATGTCGTCCCAGGCTTCCTTCATGGTGGTGCCCTGGCCGGTCACTCCCATACGTCGGCACCACCAGGAGCCGTTCCAGTAGGTCATTCGCGCTTTCATGATCGCGGTCCCCTGCAGATCAGATAGGCCATGTAGGCGAGGGCGATCATGCTGCCTCCTGGATGCCGACCGGCTCGGCACCATCGGCAAGAAGCATGCGCATGCCGATCTCCTTGGCGATGTGCACCTCCAGGCGAGCGCCGCGCGACCGCGACCAGCCCGGCAGCAGCATCATGGCTTCGCAGGTCGATAGCCGGCCGATATCAAAACGAAGGTAGTCTGCCCACTCGGCGCCTTCGACGTGGCCGTGCTCGGCCGGGTTTTCAACGTGCCATCCCTCAGCGCGCATCACCGCCGCCATGGCGTGGAACGCCGGGAAGTTGAACTCAGGCAACCCGGTCATGGGGCCGGCGATATAGACGCGGTTGGCGCGGTCCTCGGTGAGAAGGACGGCGCGTTCCGTGCTGGTTACGTTCGTTTGGCTCACAGCTGATACCTCTCATCAATCCAGCGCCCAGGCGCCAGAGCGGGTGTAGGTTCGGGTTGGGTTTCGTGCGGGGAGAGCTGGCGCTGGCTTTCCGCTACTTGCGGGAGCCATACCTTCACGCAGCTGATCGAGTCATTGCCAAGCGACCCCATCACGTAGCAGACGACGCCCCGCGGCTTGTCTTCGAAAGTCCAGACGCCTGAAGGCAGTTCGTTTGCGCTGGCGCCGGTGGCCAGCAGCAGGAGGCAGAGGGCGAGGCGGGTCATGACTTGAGCGCCTCCATACCCTGGTCGATCGCGCGGTCTAGCGCGTCGTTGGCAAGGATGTCCTCATGCTCGGCGTAGCCGCAGATGATGGGCGGCATGTTGTATTCGCTGGTGAGATCTTCCTGGCCGTCAGGATCGCGCAGCCAGCGGTACCGATCTGCGTCTGCTCGGAGGGCGCGGACCTCTGCAATTAGGGTCAGCACAGTTTCAGGATTGGCGCTGGCGATGAATTCGGCGTCGGGGTTCTGGGGAATACCGCAAAGACCGGTCCCCCACCAGCAGACCACCTGGCCATCTGCGGTGTCGATTCCGGGGTTTGTGGAGCGATCTGAGCTGGCGAACTCCATGCCATCCGCATGGACAATCCATGGCCCTGTACTGGCTGCACGGGCTTTCTGCTCAAGGCTTTCAAGGTCGATACGCGTTTCTTCAGGCACGAGGATTCCTTGGCCGCCATATCGCGGCAGTGAATAGAGGGGAGAGGGGTTACAGCGGAAAGAGTACGGATGTACTCCTGTCAGGATTCGGCGGCGATCAACGCGGTTTGGCCGCCACACGCATCGCACGCGCGGTCAGTTGGTTGCTCAGCCTGGCATGCTTGGCACGACCATGTTGGCGAGCTTGGTCCTGCGCTGGCGGATAGGAATTTGCTTACCTTTTGTGCATGATCCATAGCCTCATATGCCCTATCCCTTATGGGTCCTGACGTGGCGAAATCGTCCTCCCGGGCAAGGCGCAGCAAATCACCGGTTATGAGGCGGAGTCGATTGCAGAAACCTGTCAGCAGAGCCTGCGCCTCGGCCAGCTGGGCGCGCAGCTTGTCCTCGATGCCCTGGCTTACGCTGTCCAGAAACTCGCCAGCTTCGTGCAGCCGCCGGTTTTCGTCGCGTAGCCGCTCAACCTCGCCAGGATCGGCGACGGTGGCGCACAGGTGACCATCATCGCGGGAGTTGCGCGCCACTCGAACGAAGAGGTGGGCATTCCATGATGTGCTGATAGCCGCCCACTTCTTCATGGCTGCGGCTCGAGCGCCGGAACCGGCGAACATCAACTGATCAATCTGGGTGTCATCGAACACAATCAGATGTGGGCATTCTTCAGGAATGGCCAGCGCGCCCTGGCGCTGCTCGACTGGCTTGCTGCTTTCCGTGATCGGTCCGACTGGCGTTACTGGTAGGCCGGTAGCCGCCGCATCCCTCTCTGCCTCTTCTTTGGTCCACCAGATGGCAGTACCAACCATCCAGGCTATTGGCTCGGGGGGCTGCGGGGCTGGCTTGGACAGAAGTTCGCGCAGCGTTTCGAGCGCGTGACGGCGGGATACGTTAATGACTTCACCGCTCGGCTCGCGGGATGCTGACTGGATAAGGCTACGCGGCACGCTGACCATCTCTGTGTTGCTGGATCGGTTTTCTGTGGGCATGGGATAGTCCGTGTTCATATTTCGGCTTTGCCGGTGTCGATCAGCCGGAGTTCGGTGACCTCGATTCGCTGCGCACCATCGGTGATTGCCCAGCAGGGCAGGTCGAGGTGTTGGAAGGTGCCGCGATACGCTCGGTAGGCGCCCAGAGCAGCTTTCCGGAAGCAGTCTGAGGCGACCTTTCCGATCACCATCGGCTTACCCCCCCCCTGTAAGTTGCAGATCGAACACTGTGATCTTGTCGATGCGCTTGGCGGCCGCACGTATAGTGTTTGGCGAAAGCCTGAACTCTTCGGATACCTGGGCGACGTGCTTTGATTGCAGGGCATCGTGAATTTCCTGATCGCGCTGGCCGTTTCGCAGGCCGGCATAGATGACTTGCATGGGAAAGCCTCCTGGCCTGCGCGGCCTGGTGCGTTATCGTTGAATAGGGGAAGGCGCTGGCGGGCAGCGCCGGAGGGTCAGGGGCAGTTGTTCGCGCCGCAGTTCTGGCAGTCGTTGAGGAATCGGCCGTCCCAGCTGATGAAGCGGCCGCAGCCGTGGCAATTGAGCGGTCGCTCCCAGGGCTTGCGCTGCTTCCTCGGTACCGACATTTCGATACCGGTACCGCGCAGGGCCTCCTTGATATTCACGTCCCGCTTGTGCACCAGGCGCCGGGCCTTGGCCTCGAGGTAAGACAAGGGCCAGATCACCGCTTCCTCTGGCGTGTTGCCGATCGCCTCGGCAACCTCAAGCGTGAGGTGGTGTGCCTTCTCGAATCGGTACGTGTGGCCTATTGGCCACCTGGCCAAGGCAATGTCGTTCCCGTTCCAGTGCCCAGGGATCTGCAGGACAACAGTGCATCCCGGGCTCAGCTGATCGCGGGCTTCGTCCAGGCTGATGTACTGGTGGTCGACGCCGAGATGTGCGCGGGCATCGACGTAATCTTTTGGCCAGGGAATGTCTGTTTCCCGATGGCCACATGCTTGTTCTTGGGTGAACAGTTCGGCCTTGTCGAGGCTGGTGGTGTAGCCGCCACCCAAGGCCCAGAACATGAGGCCGTCGCCGGTGTTGCTGCGGCTGTCCTGAAGGTAGAACTGGCTCATTGGGCGCTCCTTGATCAGGCCGCTTTGCGCTGGTTGAGCACGCGCTGGCGGGCCGTTTCGTAGTCGCTGCTGACGATCTCAACCAGACCGTCGACATCGCCGTCAGCCGCCTTGCTGCCCAGGTTCAGGTACACGGTATCGCAATAGGTGAAGCACACCCCGCCACTGAGCCAGATGCCGCCGCGCTCGACGCCGATGGCATCCCACATTTCGTCGCGGTCGATATCGTCCGGGCAATGTGCTTTCCAGAGATCTTCCAGGCGCTGGTGCTCAGCTTTCTCTGCCACGCGCACCTCTTTGTCCGTGCCCTTGGCATGCTTGGGCGCCCGGCGCAGCGAGCGGTAGCCGTATTCGTCAGGGCGGCACCAATGCACATCCAGATCGCGGCTGGCGCTGAGCTTGATACCGCCGACGTAGTTGCGGGAGCCGCTGTACATCGGCGAGGCGTCGGCGCCGAAGGCTTCGCCCAGCTTCTTGCGCTGAGCGTTCCAGGCCGCTTTCTTCTCGTCCCAGGCGCGCACAGCGGCCAGGACCTTTGGCGATTCGGTCTTGTAGAAATAGCTCATGGTGTTTCCTTGTTCAGGCCTGCAATTGCAGGCAGTCATGCCAGCGGTACCCACCATGACGGCGGCGCCGACCTTCAATGCAACGCTGAATTGAGCCGCGGTGGAAGCCATCCTCCAGCGCCTGCCGAATGCTCGGGTACCAAAGCGAAACCGGGCCTGTGGTGCTTTCTGCTACCACTGGGCGCACGCGTTTCAGCAGTACCCGGCACGCATGGATGTTGTTCTCGGCAGACGAGGCCCACTCCAGGTTTTCCCTGCAGTTGTTGTCCTTGGCTCCGTCAATGTGATTCACGTGAGCTAGGCCCTCAGGATTTGGAAGGAAGGCCTCTGCCACTAGGCGGTGGGCATAGACGTTGGTCCGCTGACCGTTGTGGCAGAGCACCAACTTCATGTAGCCGCCCCGGTCGGCAAACTGCTTCAGCAGACGCTCAGGCACTCGACCTGCGCCCCGGGCTACCGATTTGACCTGGCCTTCGGAGCTGACCAGGTAGGCTGACTCGAAGCCGAGAATCGGCCTCCATTCTGGATGCATGGATTATCTCCCAAGCATGCGCCGCCCTCCGTGGCCGGATGCGGCATGGTGGCAATTTGGTTCGGGATGGGGTATTACGAAGGACGATCGATTTCGTCGTCGGCGTCCTGATCTGGATCTGAAATGATCTTCCGCACGCTGGCATCGTTGAATGCCTGCACCACGTTTTCACTAAGCAGGATTTCGTGGCGCACCATGAGGAATTTGCTCAGCTCATCGTCGCTCATGGCGTCCATCTTCAGGATCGCCATCTGAAGCACCTCGTTTATCTGCATGCCTTTGGATCGCTCGCAGATCCGGTCCATCGCCTGATGGATGCCCGGGCGTACCCGATGCCTCAGAGCCTTCTCATCGAACTTGATGCGCTTCCGCTCAGCGTTGTCATTACGCTGCTGCTGCGTCAGAGCCATCATCGCCTCCATTGCGCACAAAGCGGGTGCCCGGGGCGTACTCCAGCAGGTCGCACACCCGGTTGATGATCTTGAGCGCCGCGTCGAACACCTTGGCGTCGTCCGGCTCGCGGGCCAGGCGCTTCATGTTCGGCTGGTGCTCCAGGCAGACCTTGTCGACCAGGCGCCGGGCCAGCCTGCGCAGGTGGTCGGCGCTGTCGTGCTCGCGCAGGCTCAGTGCAAAGGCCAGGGCCACATCGTCAGGCCGGTACTGGCCGCCGCTGCGGGTGTTGTACAGCTTGCGTACCGGCTTTCGAAGAGGGGAGACAATTGCTTGCGCCATGGTTGACCTCCTGTAGGCCACTGGGCGGTAGGTTTAACTGCTCACGCCGCCTGTGCAGCTGCAGCGATCGGGTGATTCTTCGGTTCATGCGATAACTCCATGTCGCAGTCGTGCCAGCCCCCGAGCCACCAGGCGCTGTCGACCGACATCTCGGGGTGAGGCTGATACGCCCGGCAGCGACCGGAAGCACGAGCGGTCCGGCCTTGGTAATAGGGGAGTGGGTGGATTTTTTCAGGCTTCACTCTTGGCATGGCTATGCACCTGCGAGAGGGTGGAGCGGGGCGAACGGGATATCGTCGTCGAAGTTGTCCGGCGGCGCGGCCTGCTGGCTCTGCTGTCCGTAGTTGTCATTCTGGTTGTAGCTGTGCTGCTGGCGAGGCTGCTGACGCTGTTGCCGCTGCTGTTGAGGCGGGCGCTGCTGTTGCTGCTGGCCGCCGCCCTGGCTGTCCTGTCGGCCGCCCAGCAACTGCATGGTGCCGTTGATATCGACGTGCACCTCTGTGCTGTACCGCTTGATGCCGTCCTTCTCCCATTCGCGGGTCTTGAGCTTGCCTTCGATGTAGCACTGTGAGCCTTTGCGCAGGTACTCGCCGGCAATCTCTGCGACTTTTCCGAACAGCACGACCCGGTGCCATTCGGTCTTCTCGACCTTCTGGCCGGTCTGCCTGTCGTTCCACGATTCACTGGTGGCCAGGCTCAGATTGGTGACCGCGTTGCCGTTGGGCAGGTAGCGGACCTCTGGGTCCTGGCCGCAGGTTCCGACCAGGATTACCTTGTTGATGCCCCTCATGCCGCTTTACTCCTAAGCTGTTTTTCGAAGCCGTCGACCAACAGCTTGAATTCCCATAGGTCCTGCTCAAGCTGTTCGATGTAGTCGTCATCGCGCTTGAATTCGCGCCACCAGAGCTGGCGACCTACGGGCTTGAGGAGGGGGCAGTACATCCCGATGTGCCACCACTTGCGGCCGGTGATCCACATGCAGCCCTGCACCTGGTCAATGACATCACTCGCGTCGTTGTCGATGTGGAAGGCGCGTAGCTTGTCCGGCGCCAGGAAGCACTTGTACTCGCTTCCGCCGTCTTCACCGATGAAGCCGTCCGCGCTGGCGCCGAACGAGCCGTCGTCTGTTTTGACCAGACCGACCTGCGTGACGATCAGGCCTGTCTGGATTTCGTGCTCCATCCGCGCCTCCGGCTCCAGTTCATGACCGCGGCGCATCTGCCAGGTCTCGAACCCTCCATCGAGCGGGGCGCCCCCGATGCGCTCGACGGCAAGCTCGAAGGCGTAGGTGAGTGCGGCATTCGATGGTTCGCCTACCGTTTCGCCGTCCAGGGCTCGCTGCACAACCTCGGCCTTTGGCCCGGCCTTGTAGCCCGCCAGCTCCATC
Organism: Pseudomonas sp. M2; assembly: GCF_015751845.1. NCBI lineage: Bacteria > Pseudomonadati > Pseudomonadota > Gammaproteobacteria > Pseudomonadales > Pseudomonadaceae > Pseudomonas > Pseudomonas sp. M2. The sequence goes on along the minus strand of NZ_JADOUD010000001.1, from coordinate 40,752 downwards.
GCCTTGGTTTCGCCAAGGCCGGCAAGCATGGCGTCGACGTACTTCTTCTGCTGGGCGTTCAGTCCGTTAACCCGTGAGCGGGCGGTGCTGAACATGCTGGCGGTGATCACACCGGCGCGGGCCTGCAGCCACTCGGGTGAGCCCTGGGTGCAATTGACGATAATCATGGGTTGGCCTCCAGTACTGTTTTCCGTTTGGTCACGGCGATCTTCACCGTGTCGTAACCTGCCTTGTCGCCGCTGGCCTGCAGGACCTTCAGCGAGGCTTGCCAGACATCCTTGAGCTCGTCGGGATTAGCAGCCGCTTCGACCTGAGCAAGAATGTCGGTGACCGCTTGGGCTCGCGCTTCTGCGGTATTGGAGCCATCCGAGGATTGCGCGTCGTCGTCCCTGACGTCGCCGGTTGTGATGTTCAGCAAGGCGCACATCACGTAGCGCTTGCCGTAGGTGGTGGACGAGCCGACCGCTTGAACATCGTTCCGGCCTTTGCCGATGTCGGCCGGCAAGGTCATGGTTGTCTGCTCGCGGTGTCCGTCGCGGTGCATCAGGATGCCGGTGACGCTGATCGACTTGTCCTGGTTCTCCACCTTGAAGGTGATCGCGAACCCGTGCCGCTGCATGATCGGCTTGACGACTCGGGTGATGTCGTCGAGCGTGGCGTAGGCGTTGCCGGTGTGCAGATTCACCGCCGCTTCGAACACGGTCGGGATCTCGCACTGCATCTGGGCCATACCTGCGTTGAAGGCTGCCTCAGCTGTCTTGGCCTGCATGCGTTCATGCATGGCCAGAAGCCGCTCCATCTTCTCGATGTCGCAGGCTGGATCGGCAGCTGCTCGGCTGATAACCGCCATGATGCTGTTGTCGACGGGGCCGGGCGCAGCCGCTGCCTGGCGGCGCTGTTCCGGCACAATGATTGCGCTGGTCATGGTCTGTGCCTCAGTAAGTAATGGCGATGTTGGGGATCTTGCGCTGGGCAATCAGGGTGATTGCCTGCTTGGCGCATTCCTCGGTCATGCCGCCAGCTACGAAGGCCTCCAGGGCGGCGCGGTTGATGCTGGCCCGGTGCGCCTTGTCGCGCTCGCGGGCCTCTTGCTGGCGGAGGATCTCGGCGGCAGCGGCATCAGCGCGGCGACGTTCTTCCTGGCGGGCCTGCTCTGCTGCTTCCTCTTGCCGGCGTGCGGCCGCCTGACGCTCCTGCTCCATCCGCTGCTCGGCGGCAACGCGATCGGCTTCAGCCTGAACCCGGGCACGTTCGGCTTGCTCCGCCTGCAGCTTGAGCTGGAGACGCTGGTTCTCGGCTTCGCGCTCTTGCGCAGCGGCCTGGTCAAGCAGCTCCTGCTCACGGCGGGCTGCCGCTTCGCGCTCCGCTTGCTGCTGCTGGGCCACGCGCTGGCGCTCAGCCTCGACAGCGGCTTCCTGCGCTGCCCGGATACGGTCTTGCTCGGCGCGCTCTTCCTCTGCGCGGCGAAGGCGGGCCAGCTCAGCTTGCTCAGCTTCGCGTTTTTGATGCTCATCGAAGGAGGCTTGTAGCTTGACCAGCGCCGTGGCTTTTGCGCGATGAGCTTCGGCCTCGAACTCCTCGAATTTCTCGTCGACGATGATCTTCTCTTCGAGCTCTCTGAAGAGAAGTACGAACGGCTGTGGCTGGCCTCCGATCAGGCCAAGTCCGCAGTCTTCGATATGGCGGATCATCGAGTTGTGCTTGTCGACCCGGGCATCTTCCGCAGCCTGCCAATCAGTGAGCGGCTGCCGAACCTCGTCGCGCAGCGCGTCCATTTTGGTCACGAACTCGCGAAGCTCAGCCTCGACCACCTTCGGCATTTCCTTCAGCCGGCGCAGGTAGTCGCGGCCCGGCTTCTCGACAGCGGTCTTCGACTTGCTGACCTTGGCGGCCAGGCTGGCGATGCGTTCGCGGCCCTTGCGGGTGGTCAGATCGGGCACCTCACCTTCGATCTCGCCCTTCACCAGGTCGATGAATTGCTGCAGGCCGCCGGCCACGTAGATGGCCGGGGCGTTCGCCTCGCTGATCTCTTCGATCGCGATCAGTTTCTGTTCTGCGGACATTGGAAAACCTCGCGCCAGGCCGGCGCCGTCAGTTGGAATAGGGGAATGCCAGGTCACCCAGATTGGAGGTGCCGCCCAGGCCCTGGCTGCGGTGGATGGTTGCGCGCTCTCGCCGCTTACGCTCCCGCAAGGGGTACGGTTATCCCGAAGGCCCGCCGTGCGCCGGGTGTGTATTCAGGAAGTGATGCTGCCGGCCAGTGCGCTGGCGAGCATGAAGAAGGTGCAGGCGAAGAGCATGGAGAAGGAGCCGCGCAGGATGTAAAGGCGCTTGGCTTTCTGGTAGCTGGTCATGGTTTCACCCCGGAAGGCTTGGCTTAGGGATGCGCTTGAAGTTTTGAACTGGCTGGAGCTTTGAGACGCCATACCAGTGGCACTGCGGGTTCTTCGCGATCGAACGCATGGAGGCAAGAATGCACTCTTTGTGCATTGACCCTCGGAACCCACCGCCCAGATAATGGCGCAGCCGCTCATTGAACTTGATCAGGTCAAGGTTGCTGTGGAAGTAGCGTTCGCTCATGCCCGCACCTCATAGGCGAGGGTGCACATGCCGCAGAGGTAGGCCCGGCCCGACCAAGCCGCCGGGTTCTCGATGTGAGCCATGCGCGCCTGATTCATGGCGTCCTCCATGGTCAGGCCCTTGAACACCAACAGGATTCGATCGTCTGGCACGGCCTGGGCGACCTCGGCCACCTGGTCGTCGATGATCGATGGAAAGATCGGCGTAGTCATGCAACCTCCTTGCGCCCATCAACGATCTTGTTGAGGCGCCCGCAGTAGTGGTTGAACTCTTCGATGGTGATGCGCTGGTCGGCCATCATTTCGGTTAGTTGCTTCTGGATCATCACGGACCAACTCACCGGGGTTGATGGGTCGGCCAGCGCTTCTAGTTCGTTGTCGAGCAGAACGTGGGGGCTCATAGGCGCGCCTCGTCTGCCTCGTACTGCAGGCCCTGCTCGGCGTATTCATCAAGCATTGACTCAGCGATCTCGTAGAGCTTGCCGTTGACGTGGTCGCTTGGGCCAAGGATGTCAGGGACCATGCTTTTCACTGTGCCACCGGCCTGCGCCTGAAGCAGGAGGAGGGCCAAGGCGTTGAGGTCGTCCTTCTCAGCCTCTTGCAGAGCGCGAAGGTGCTCGGCCACCTTGGCCACGAACTGGTCTTGGCGGACGCCAACCGGGCCACCAAAGCGCTGCGGGATCAAAACGTCGCAGCCGCCAACAAGGCTTTCCGCGTTGTTCTCAATCCACTGCTGCGCCGCTTCCTGATGCGCCGAGTCGTCTTCCGGCTCAGCATGGTCATACCGCCATTGTGCTGCTCGAAGTGCGCCCATGGTCGCCTCCAGTTACGGTTGGGATGCTCGATAGCGCCGCATGAGGCCTTTCGTCAGGCGCTTCATGATTCGCGGGTATCGGTCGGGGTGATGAAGTCGGCAGTAGAGATGCTCCCTGCCATAGCCTTCGTGATCGCAGTAGTCGCAATCGCAGTGCTTTTTGAGCAGCGCCCGCGCCTCAGCTGCGCATGCGGCGCGCAATGTGAACCAGCGGCGACCGCCGCCACGGAAGACGGCAGCAGTCTCGACTGTGACGGTCATGGCCTTCTCCGTGGTCGCGCTTTGACTGGTGGGTACTTGGCGACCTGATTTGCTTCGTGCTCATGCAGCCTCAAAAGAGCTGCGCATATCACCGGGTCGGCATCTCTGCTATCGCAATAGAGGTCCACGCGGGTCTTGATCTCGCCAAGCCTGTGGATTCGGTACGCGATATGCGCATCTTCCGCGCTGTCAAAAATCCCGATACTTGTGGTCTTCCCGAAGCTTTTGTACCTAGCCCTGAAGCTCTTCCCATGCATATGAACCCCCATGGGAAGATTTCTGTTTTTCGTCGAGAGATTGGCTAGTAGAGAGTTGATCCATGGCGGTACGAACAGGCAGGTTTCAGGGCTGTAGATCTTGTTCCCGATGACCAGCAGGTCTTTATCGAGAACCATCCCATCCCAACGCTGGGAGTCCATCCAGCTCTTGAAACCGGAGAACCTGAGCCATTCGGGATCAACCGGGCAGCCTTGATAGGTTGGATGCTGAGCGAGATACCGTGGCGAGTAGCAGCGCTCAAGCATGTGACCCCAGGTCCTGTAACGCTGATCGTCAGTGCAGCCATGGCCGCCCCAATCCCCGTCATTGATTCCTACGCCATGGACTAGAGTTCTCATTTCTTCGCCTGTCCGGTTGGTGGTGGGTTACTCGGTGGGATCGGCTGGCAGAGGGTGCCAGTGAGTGGTGATCGGTCGGGCGACTTCGCCGGGACCGTCAGCACAGGTTTCAATGTGCTGGCAGGATTCCTCGGCCTCGTACCACGCGCCGCCTTCGGTATCGCTCGAATCCGCCTGCCAGCAGTCCAGCTCGGCAGCGAAGCAGTTCCAGTTCGGCCACTTGCGCCACACCACGACGACCTGGCCGTCTGCCGGCTTGGCGTCGGCGCATTTGATCCAGCCGCTCATGGCTTCACCCGGGCGGCGAGCATTGCATCCGCCATGGCGTAGGAGATTTCAGCGACGATGCGCATTTGCTCGCCTGAGCTATCGCCGGTTTCGTCCAGTTCTTTCGCCTGCCATGCGTTGGCCAAATAGCCGTTCATGGCCTTGGCCGCAAAGTAATCGCGGGTCGTCAGCCCAAAGCAGGTGCCGTGCCCGCCGTACTCGCTGGCTTGCACGGGGAAGGCTGGCTGCTCGCCGGCCTCTGTTGGTTGGCACTCGAAGCAGATACCGCCGACCTGCTCGGATTCTTCGATGCAGCTTGCACAGTGCAGGCATCGGCCTACGCCAGATGGTTCTGGTGGCTGGTACATGGGTTGTCCTCATGACCGCATTGGCCGGATGCCAGGCGCAGTGACCAAACTGGGCGTGAAAAGCCAGCCTGGCACCCGCCAATGCGGTCGTATGTGAAGGGAAGGGGATGCGGGATGCATCGGAAAGCGCATGGCCGGTAACGACATTTGATCCGGACGATTCCAAGCGCTTTCCGATGAACCCCGCTAAAGGAACATCGGGCCTGCCTTTGGCTCACTGCAGGCTGGTGATTGAGATCCGCTGGTGGAACAGCGGGTGCCGCGCTCGAAGCTACCAACATCGAGCGTTTCCCGTTGCTGATACCCGCCGGGATTAGGGTCGAGGGGTAGGTTGCTCGGGAGAGCAGCCTCACTGATCAGCTCAGTGTTTAGGTGCAGGCGGTGAGCGCTACCTCACATGCATCTGGTCTGGCCGGGTAGGCCCCGGATTCGCCTGCGTGTACGTCGATTAAGGTTTACTTTGGTGCGCCTTAAGCTGCATAAGGCTCACGTTGATGCGCTTTAAATCGATGAAAACTGCATCGGGGTGTGATCTTGTGGTCAATCGCCACTTCGGGTTTCACCCAGGCCAGCAATCCACGACTGGTCCGGTAGGCCGGAGTTACACCGGCCCGCTCATTGCGTTTTATTGACTGGGCTGCGCTACCAGCCGCTGTCACCTTTTCAGGTCGCGCCCACTGGATTGAAGATCACACTCCGATGCAGCCTGCGATGGAGAGCAGGGCATCGGGCCGTCTTTCCGGCTGTCAGGGGATCAGTCGACGCCGATCTTTCCGCCGCCTGGCTTGGCGATGGTCTTCAGCATCTCGCGTTGCAGCTCGCCAATCGCCCACGCCGCGGCCATCACTGCAACGTCTCGGCACATCGCGCCCTTGACGTTGAAGCCTTCGACGCTGATGCCGTCTTTCGTGATGGTGACGCGCCCGGTCTTTGTGATCTTCATCTCGTCATCGGTGCAGTACATGCTGCCCTCCAGGGCGGTTGATTATCTGGTCAGCCACCGAAGGCCTTCGCGCATAGCAGACTGCAGATGGTTCCGCAGAGCCGCTTGAAGCAGCTCGCTACCCTCGGCCTTGCTGATGGCGTCGCAGATATCGCGACCCTCTTTCGTGTCTGGCTTGAACTTCACTCTCACTATTCGCATAGCTATCTCCAGTGGATTCCCCCTGATGCGCCCCGCTTGAGGCGCACCGGGCAATCGTCTGCTCAGTTTAAGTAACGCCGCTCAAGTGTGATCTTCTCCGCTTGAGGTACCGGCGAAACGTTGTACCGATAGGCGTCCGTGGTCTCGTCGATCACGAAGTTGAAGCGGTGGGCAAGCTCGCGAAGTGCCTCAAGCGAGATTGAAATGACCAAGCCATTGAAGCTGGTCGAGACTGTGTCGACCCCGGCAGTTTTGAATACATCGCCTGGGTTGCTGCTCCAGGCTCCAGTGACCTCCTCTACGCTGCCATCGCGCATCTTGAAGGTTCCACCACACGCTCCACCGCTACCTGCCGAGCAGTAGTCGACAAGACCTTCGCTTTGGGCCAGGTAGAGCCGGCCGAATCGCTCGTAAACCAATCCTTCCTGAATCTCGTCACGGGCTTTCTGATCGCCGCGAAGCCGCATGTTCCAGCGGCGGTTGTACCAACTCAGCTCGACGCTGGTCACGGCATCTACGAGTTTCATGCTGCGTTCCTCCAGTTGATTTCCAATGCCGGCTCAGTGAACCGGCATCAGTAAATCGTTCTGTCCCATTACCGCCGGGGTGGCGGGGCGCATTGCATGCCGGGTCTTTCGTGCCTACTGGGCGTAACGGTTCGAGCCTTTCGCTCTCGATCAGCCGTACAGGGTTCTCCCTGTCGTGGTCAGCCTTTCGGGGCTGTCTGATCGCCGGTCGCCGGTAGAGGCAATGCGGTCTATTCACCAGTTCCAGAGCTGGCATGGGGATCGAATTTATTGCTCGCGCTGTGCCGTTGCCGGGATCGATCCGCGAGGTTCCCATCAATGTGTAAAGAGCGGTCGGCTTGAGGGCCTCCGCAGTCCCTGTTCGGTGACTGCGTGAAACAAAAGTAGCACTGCTGTTATTGGTGAGTCAACAGCAGTGCTGTTATTTTTTATGTGAGCCAACAAAAGCCCCTTACCTGAATACCGTGGGCGGTGGTGGCGCTCTGCTACAATGCGCCGACCAAAAACGTGGAGACTGGAATGAAAGGGATCATCGCGGTGTTAGCGGCAGCTGTTGCGCTCGGCGGATGCGCAGCGGGGCCAACGTGGCAGGCCACTGGCACTACTGACGAGTTCACGGATAAGACCACGATGATGGTTACCACGAGCGAGTTCCCGGCCTCGGGCTCAATCGTGACCAGGTCGCTTCACTTCTATCCAGTTGTGCGAAAGGAGGGTGATGAGATCTACGTGGGACTGATGTCCGGAGGCCGGTTCAAGATTCCAGTTGGGACAGTCCAACTGCGCATCGACCAGAATGAGGCCTGGACTATTACGCCTCAGGAAACCCCTGTGAGCATGATGCCTTCGGCACCCCAGTACGCTGTAAACCTGCCGACCGAGCAGGCTGCTATGGTCAAGCAGGCCCAGGATCAGGCAATGCTCAATATGACTCAGTTGATGAGTCCATACACTGTCACTGGTGGTGAGAAGGCCAAGAAAATCCTGAAGCAGATGCTTGCCGGGCAGGTCTTGAAGTACCGGACGGTTGGCATCAATCAGGCAGCTTCAACAACAGGTGAGGCAGCAATCGACCCTACGCTGGCCGAATCGCTAAGGGCCATCGGAATCAATCCAGAGTCCCTGTGATGCACACAGCAAAAAGCCCGCCGTGATGGGCGGGCTTCTAGTTCAATGCCGGCCTACTTTGTGAGCATTTCTCGAGATTGCGAGTCATTCGATATTGTAATGATCTTGGCAACCACCCCGCCTTGCGGCAGCAGGCCATACTGGGATGGAGCTTGCCAACTGACGGTCGAGCTCAGGAAGTATTTTCCCGGTGGCACGCTAGAGAAACTGAAGTTGCCGTTGCCATCAGCCTGGGTGGTCAGCAGCCCTTGAGATGCGCGCGGGTCGGCCGGCGCTAGAGGCTGGCCGCCTAGGTAATTTACTTCATACCACTGCTGTGAGTACGAGGTAACCGGTTGCAGATGGACATCGCTGCCGGCGCCAAATTTAACGTCGCCGCCAACTGTGCGCATAAAGACTTGCCCGGTCAGTGATCCTGTCCCGGTTTTGGGGAGTGCATCGTATTCTGATGCCGGGAATGGCACCCTTGGCACTGCTTGCTGTTGAGGGATGGCGCACGCAGACAGAGCAAGAGACAGCGCCAGAGGTATCCATACTTTCTTCATCGTGAAACAGGCCCTTTTTGGTTGAGCCGCCACCCTACCATTGTGGCTTCGTGCCATCACGCAAGTGCATCGTCAGAGGTCGCCGCCGCGCCAGATTACCTGCCCAATTATTCGGTGCTCATTGTCCTCGCAACGGAAGAAGTACCGGTCGGGGTACTGTTCCTTGTCATCGTTGTCGCTGCGAAGGATCCACTTGCCGAAAGGCGCCTGCACGAGGCGCTTCACGATCGTTCCGTCCGCACCGGCCAGGACGAACACCTGGCGGTCGACCGGCTCAACGCGGGACCGATCAATCAGCAGCACGTCGCGGTCATTGATGGTCGGCCACATGCTCTGCCCCTCGGCGTAGATCACGATCAGCTGATCAGCCTTGGCGCCTTTGACCTTCAGCCAGTCGCGCTTGAAGGCCAAAGTCGAACGGATCTCGACATGAGGGTTCTCGCTGCCCAGGCCTGCTGCCGCCTTGGCGTCGTACTGAGGCACGAACGCATAGCGATCGTCTTCCGACTCAGGAACATCGGCAGACACTGGCAGGGGGGAATTCGCCGCAGGCGCCTCATGATCGGGGTGCACAAACGAAGATGCGCGCCGGATTCCTGCTGCAAGAGTAGGGCTCACCTCGGCGGGCTCGAAGTCGAGAGCCTCCGACAGCTTGACCAGCGCCTCAAGATTGAGTGCGACCTTGCCAGTCATGTATTGGCTCACTGTGCTCTGGGGAGATCTCCACTCGCAACGTTCGCCCACCTCAGTCTGGGTGAGGGGCGGCTTTGACGGATCTTCCCTGGATTCCTTCGCGCGCTTTTTGTAGATGTCGTGCAGCCGCTTCGCATCCGCGAGCTGTTCAGCAGAAAGAGGGGTTCTGATCGGTTTCTTCATGCGCGTGATTTAGTAGCAGCGCTGCTTCTTTAGCAAACAGCACTGCTACTCTTTGTCCTTGAAAAGTGTAAAACAGCAGTGCTAATATCCAGATAAACCCCTATGAGGCAGACCAGATGAAGACTGTATCCCTTGAGGATTACCTGGCCGAGCAAGGAACCCAGAGCGACCTCGCCAAGGCCCTGGGGATCCAGCAAAGCGCCGTATCCCAGATGTTCCGCGCCAAGCGGGATATCCGAATCACGATTTATGACGACGGCCACATTGAGGCGAACGAGATTCGCCCGATCCCAGCCCGAAAGTCAGCCGCATAACCATTCCCAACAGCAAGGAGCCGTCCCCGCATGTACGCCAACCCCAAGCACCTGCACGACCGCGAGATCAAGGTCCGGGTCGACGAGGACACATTCAACCTGATCCAGGCGTTAGCCGCGTATCACCGCACCCAGCGTGCCGTGCTGTGCCGAGAACTGCTGGAAGCGCAGCTAGCTGCCCTGGCTTCGGAGAATACCGGCGATCAAACCGCAGCCTGAAGGCCGCGAGGAGGCCCTATGCCGATCCAAGAGGTCGGTCTGGATCAGCACTTGATGGAGAAGCTCGAGCGGGAAGCTGAACGACGGGGAATGACCCCTGAAGCCCTCGCTGCAGAAATGATCGATCGAGAGCTGGCCAGCCGAACCAAGCTCCGCTTCACGCGGGGAACCGTAACACCATTCCATCGCAGGGCCTGAACCGGCCCTAACACGTAACTGATAAGCCCGAACGACTCACCCAGCGAGCAGGGGATCACCCGATGGCCTACGACGACAAAGCTCACCGCCACGACCACCAGGTCAAGGTTCGCTTGGATGACGAGGACTTCAACGAGCTGAAGGGGTATGCCCTGGAGCTCAAGGCTCAGCACAGCGTGCTGGCCCGGGAAATCATCCTGGCCGCGCTGGCGTTCAAGAAAGAGCACGGCCACCTGCCGCTGATCAACGAGAAGAAGGCCAGGGCCTGAATGGGTCCAGGGGAGGACGAATGTCGCCTGCAAACGAAGCAGTACAGCAGCACGACGTGGAGATCGCCCGGTTCCGCCGGAATGACTTCGCGGACCTGGAAGCCTGGGCGGAGGAGGTCGGTGTGAGCACCGATGAGCTGGCCGCGCAGATCCTGAAAAGGACCGCGCACTTCCTCGGTCAGCGGGGAAAGCCCAAGAGCAACAACGTGGTGCCGTTCGCGGCGCCAAGGTAACCGTCCGAACCCTAATTAGGGACCCAGGCGCCAGTCCCTCAAAAGGGACGCCAAATCGCAGAGACAAAAAAGCCGGGATTGCGGCCCGGCTCTCTGCAATACACAACTTGTGAAGGGAATTATGCATATGCAGACCCAAAGTGTACAGGCCCTCAACCGGCCCGCGCCACAAAATGCGAACCACGATTTCGTGGCGCGCACGATGTCGTCGCGCGAAATCGCTGAACTGACTGGAAAGCAGCATCAGCACGTCAAGCGCGACATCGAGAAGATGCTTGGCGACCTGAAAGAAGATGCGTCCAAGTTTGGACAGATCTATTTCGACTCGCAAAACCGGGCTCGGCGCGAGTATTGCCTGGACCGTGAGCACACCGACTGCCTGCTTACCGGCTACAGCGCCGCTATGCGCATGGCCGTCATTAAACGTTGGCGCGAACTCGAAGCCCAGGTCACGCCGGCGCCCACCGACTTGAGCAAGCTGGAAATCCTCCAGATGGCCCTGGAGTCGGAGAAAGCCCGCGTCCTTCTCACCGTGCAGGTCGAGGCCCAGGCCAAGAAGATCGACCACCTGGAGAACCTGTTCAAGGAAGGCATGAGCCACGTCCAGTTCTGCAAGGGCCTCAATGGGGTCAACGTGATGCAGGTCGGGCACTTCCTTGAGCGCCGCAACTGGCTCTACAACGAGAGCAAGTCCGGTACCAGGTACCGCGTCGCCGCCTACGCCCGCGACAAGTACATGACCGAGCACCAGCAGGAGATCACCCCGCACGGGCGCGAGGCGTTCATCAGCTACACGCCAATCCTGCTGCGTAAGGGGGCCGTGCGCCTGTACGAGCTGTACCTGGCTGGTGAGCTGCCCATGAAGAAGAACTGGGACGGCCTGCACACCCACGACAAGGCCGTGCGGGGTGCAGCATGAGCATCGACGTCGAGCAACTGAAGCGTCTGGACGAACTGGCATCAGCGATCCACGGGAAAGGCACCACCGTTGAAATGCTCAACCGCTGGGCAGCTTTCGAGTCTGCCTGCAAGCCTGAGCTTATCCAGGCAATGGTGGCAGAGCTTGGGCGCCTGAAGATCCGAGAACAGACGCAGGAGATCGAAGCGGAAGACGTGCGAATGCAGGTCAAGGAACTGGACTTGATGTTCGGTCGCTACCTGCTCGGTATGCGCGCCTCTGTTGTCGAGTGGCAGCACGGCAAGGGTGCCGACGCCGCGATGCAGTGGATCTGGAATGGCCTGGCCGGCCCAGGCGAGCTGCCTCCGGAAGAAGAAACGCAGGCCCAGGCCTACTTCGACCGTGAGGTGGTGAAGATCGAGGAAGGCCTGGAAGAGGTTTACGCCTACCGCGACAAGCGCCGCGCGGAGAAAGACAAGGAGCGCGGCCAATGAGCGTTCAATCCATGTCCTGGGCCCTGGAGCAGCGCGACATCGTGGACGCCACTGCGCGCTACGTGCTGCTGGTCCTGGCCAACTATGCCGACAAGAACGGCCGAGGGGCTTTTCCGTCCTCCGCCAGTATCAGCGATGACACCGGCCTCTCCATCCGCACGGTGAAGTACAAGCTCGACCACCTGCTGGAGATCGGGGTGATTCGCCTTGGGAATCAGGCCATTGCCGGTGCCTACATTGATCGTCACGACCGCCGCCCAACCGTCTATGACCTGTGCGTAGAACGGGGTGCAACAGCTGCACCCGGTTCCGAACGGGGTGCAAATGGCGACACAACGGGGTGCAGCTCACGACAGAACGGGGTGCAAACCACGACAGAACGGGGTGCAGGAGCTGCACCCAATCCATCAATAAACCATCAATTAACCATCAAAGAACCGAAGGCCTCTGTCGCTGACGCTCCAGCTGCCGCGAAGAAGGCTCCGAAGTTTGACCCGCTGACCTGCAAACCGGCCAACGTGAGCGACTCCATTTGGGCCGACTGGTGCCAGCACCGCAAGGAGATCGGAAAGCGACTGACCAAGACCTCATGCGAGCGGCAGGCCGCCCAGCTGGCCAAGCACCATGCACCTGACGCCGTGATCAACCAGTCCATCAGCAACGGCTGGACCGGCTTGTTCCCGGAGAAGGTGCTACCGGGTGCTCAGCAGGGCCCGCGCCGAAACGGTCCCGACTTCAGCGACACCACTTGGGCAAACGACCTGGGGGCCTTATGACCGCACAACCGAAACTGCGCAGCGTGACGCAGATCATGGCCACGGCCCGCAACCTGCCCGCCGAGGCGCACACCCCGGCCAAGCAGTTGGACCCAGGCACCACCGAAGTGGTCAACGCCCTGTTCAAGGAGCTGCAGGCCATCTTCCCGGCGTGGAAGCAGGCCTGGCCAGACGATGACGCGCTGAAGGCTGCCAAGCGCAGCTGGATCAAGTCGTTTGTGGCCGCGGGCATCAACACACTCGAGCAGATCCGCTTCGGCATCCAGAAGTGCCGGGTGCTGGGTACCGACTTCGCCCCGAGCAGCGGCAAGTTCATCAAGCTGTGCCAGCCGACCCCGGAAGAAATGGGCATTCCGCCGCTTGCACGGGCCCTAGCGGAGGCGCTGGAGAATTTCCACCCCAGCAGGGCAGGGTCACGCGTTTGGACGCACGCAGCGGTGCGCCACGCGGCCCTGCAGTGTGAAGCCCAGAACCTTGGGTCAATGGAGGTGGAGCGGGCCGAGAAGGTGTTCGCCCGGGCTTACGACATCACCATTCGCATGCTGGTCGCCGGCGAGCCCCTGGGCGACATCGCCGCCGGCATCGGACACGACAGCCAGAAGAGCCTGAGCGAGCTGGCCGACGAGTACGCCAGCCAGCGCCAGGCCCGTCTGCTGGACCTCCAGCAGATCCCAACCAGCGCCGCCGCGTGCCGTGCACACCTGCTGGCCAAGTTGAACATCAAGCGCGCCGGGCAGCCGGCCGGGGAGGGGGTGTGATGCGTACCTACCTCAAAGCCGTGCTGATGATCGTGCTGGTACCGACCGTGATCATCGCTGCATCTGCGGCCTTCACCCTGTGGGTCAGGTTTGCCGTGTCACTGGATCTGTCGTGGCCCGCGAAGCTGGCGATCATGGCAGGCCCGTCGATCCTGCTGGCCGCCATCCCCACCGCCTGGCTGATGAACAAGCTCGAGGAGAAGCCATGAGCAAGAGACAACCCATGCAGCCTGTCGTGGTTGCGGCCGACGGCGTTATCCGCTTCAAGGCAAATCAGATCATCAGCGACATGCTCGACCTTTGCCAGAAGCATGGATTCGGCCTGAATGAGATCGCCATGCGCGATTACGAAAAGGATGACCGTTCCCAGCTCATGCAGCTGATCGGGTACAGCGTCAGCGGCTACGGCAATCTGGACTGTTCACGCGCTAAGCACGTGATGCGCGCTGACGAGAAAGCAGAATCGCTGGTGAACGAGGTGGCGCCATGACCGAGAAGATCAGCGTCAACAGCCAGGCCAAGCTATCCGAGGCCATCACCATGCTGACCCGTCTGTACCGAGACAAGAAGTTCGTGGTCGTGAGCATGCGCCCGGGTAAGGACCGCACTCTGGACCAGAACGCCCTGTGGTTCGCCATGTACGAGCGAATCGCCAAGAGCACCGAGATGGGTGACATCGAGGACGTTCGCCGTTACTGCAAGCTGCACCTGGGGGTGCCGATCATGCGCGCGGGCTGCGCCGAGTTTCGCACCGGCTGGGCTGAGTCGTTTATCCACTTGGATTACGACGTCAAGCTTCGCCTGATGGGCCCTTGCGCCATGTTCGGGCCGGATGGCTTCCCGGTGACCCGTCTTTTCGACCGCGCTCAGGGCTGCCAGTACACGGACCGGATCGTCGAGGAATTCGCCGCGCGCGGCGTGCACTTCGCGGACCTACTGGGGGAGGCCGCTGCGTGAGGACAGTTCTCAAGGAAGTGAAGCAGAAGACCTGCAAGGCCTGCGGGACGAAATTCCGGCCATCGCTGTCGACGCAGAAGGCCTGCGGCGTGCAGTGCGCACTGGAGCTGGCGAAGAAGCCGGAGAACCAGCAGGTAGCTCGCAAGGCTATTGCCCAGCGTGAACGCCGCGAGATCCAAGTGCGCAAGCAGAAGCTCAAGAGCCGAGCCGATTACGTACGTGAAGCCCAGGCGGTGTTCAACCTGTGGGTCCGTCTGCGCGACGAAGCGCAGCCGTGCATCAGCTGCGGCCGGCACCACCAGGGCAAGTACGACGCAGGGCACTACCGCACCGTTGGCGGAAACCCTGAGCTGCGCTTCGAGCCGCTCAACTGCCACAAGCAATGCGTGCCCTGTAACCAGCACAAGTCGGGCGACATCGTGAACTACCGGATCAACCTCGTGCAGCGCATAGGCGCCGAGCAGGTTGCCTGGCTGGAAGGCCCTCATAAGGCCCAGCGCTACACCATCGACGAACTCAAGGGCATCAAGGCTCTGTATCGGGCCAAGGTCAAGCAGCTAAAGGAGGCCGCATGAGCAAGGTCGCAATGATTGGCGGGCCGCCAACCCAGGCCCCAGAAGGCTGGTTGAAACCGATGTTCCCGATCACGGGTATGGCGCACTACTTCGAAAAGGAATTCGACCTGCCGGCCGTGGATGGCCAAGGGGTGGCCACTTCCTGGCACTCGCTCTGCGGGCTCGATGCAATCAGCACCGAGAAGATGCCGATGTTTGAGGCGGGTAACTGGGTTCGCTGCAAGCGCTGCGAGCAGCAGATGGAGAGGAGGGGTGCTGCATGACCTGGGATTGGAATGACGCAGCGCACATCCTCGTGCTGGCGTTGATCGTGGCAAGCAACTTGTGCGTTTGGCGCGCCATGCGCGTATCGGATCGGATGAAGAAGGAGAAGGGCGAATGAGCTATCAGAACGTGGTATCAGCTGTGGTTCGCGCCCTGGCGGCTGAGACAATTAACAGCGCGGGCGGCTGTGACTTCGAGCCGAAGGTTCAAGCGGCCAAGCAGAAGGGCGCCATCGTGGGCAAGGAGGCGGCTTTCCTCTTCGATTGCATGGTGTTCAGCAGACTGCACAAAAACCTCACAGCGGAGCACTGGCGGCACCTGGTGGCGAAGTACTCGACACACGTCGACAGGAAGCATGCAGCGATCGAGGAAATCACTCGTTCTCATCGCTCGCCGGCGCCAGAGCGTTTCCGCCACTGCGCGATCCTGACTTGGGCTATGCCTAAGCTGCCAGGTGTGGACGGTAAGCGCAGTACCAGCGTCCTGCCAGCCGCCTGGTACGAGATGGACAACTGGAGCAATGAGCCGCACCCGATCAAGACTCAGGAGCGCTGGAGGCGCGATATCCGCAAGGCTCTGGAGCGCGAGGTAGACGCCGCCCTGGTCGAGGCCCAGCACATTCTCGACCATGAAGGCCTTTTGGTGGCAAGTGTCGCTTGACGGCGAGTGAGCCAATGAGCCAATATGCGCCCATCCTGTCATTCCTGCGCGTTTAGGAGTGACACCAAAGAGCCCGGCCAAGTGCCGGGTTTTTTATTGGCCCCATGAGGGCCTCAAGAGTCCCGGTCAAGCGCCGGGATTTTTGTTCCAGCAAGAAACGCAACTGCAGCCAGGGCAGGCCTCATGGCACGGCCTGCCTGCAAAAGTATGGAGAGGGGAATTTGATCTACTTGGTAGAGGTGGAGAATTTCCGATTCATCAAGATCGGGTATTCGGCAAATGACGATGTGAGCGTTAGGATTTCGCAGCTCCAGACTGGAAACCCTCATCAGATCAATCCGGTTTTTTGCGTGGATGGCACCTTGCGCCAGGAGCAGGCGCTCCACGCTGCAATGGCAGCGGCAATGCTGAGGATTCGGATCGGCATTCCAGGAAATGAGTGGTACCCAGGGAGGCATCCAATCATCAAGGAGATGATTGAGGCGCTTCGGTCTGGGCCAAACCAAGCGATGGCCTTTCTCGACAAGTATCACGCGTCAGTCAAGCAGCCGAGTCCGAATAAGCCTGACCTGACCCCGAATATCAAGATCAAGCGCAAGTGCAGAAGCGCTGCGTAGTAAATCGCGGGTAGCGCAGGTCGCTAGACAGCCCTCCAAGCTGACGATCGGGGTTCGATTTCCCGTATCTGCTCCAATTTCGTTATGTGCTGCTCCGCACGTTTGCCCGGTCCCTCAATAGGGTCTTGCCGGGCCTTCTTCTAGGAACCATTCATGGCCGAACCAGCAAGCACGACTGCCGGCGTCCTGCTGGTGAAGTACGGCGTGATCATTGGCGGCTTCGCAGGAGCGATCCTCTCGCTGACCTTCCTGCGAGGTCTCACCAGGGGCCAGGCAGTCGCGGCCTTCTTCACCGGCTTCGCTTCAGCGATCTTTTGCACCCCGCTCGCCATCACTTACTTCAAGCTTGAGGCAGGCGGAGAAGCCCAATACGGCGTGGCCTTTCTGATAGGCCTTCTGGCAATGAACATCATCCCGGTGCTGAAGTCGCTCGTGGGGTCGTTCGGAGCCAAAGGAGCTACCTGATGAGCTCGACCCTGATTTCAACCCTGATCGGCGCCAATGCCTTCCTGAGCGTGTTGGTGGTAATCGCTGCGTGCGACTACCTGCGCCGGATACGACCCATGGATTACCCATTGCTGGCTGTCGCGTTCTACCTGGTGGCCATCGGCGCGTTTGGATCGTTCGTCCTTGCCATGAGCGGCCATGTTCCCACCCTGTACGGCGTGATCCTCAAGCTGGGCATTGTCCTGTATGCGGTAGCCCGGCGCGGCCATGTGTTTCAGCCGGGGTAGGGCGCCACAAAATCTAGATGCGCCGTTTCGTGGCGCCACCATGGAGATTCCCAGATGGGCCAGCTTCCTGACATGACCGGCGCTTTCATCATGCTGGGCCTGATTTGTGCCGTAGCCGGCTGGGCATTCATTGAAGGCCTGATCTGGGTCTTCTCGCATTTCCGCGTGGTGCTGGCATGACCACCATCGCCTACAAGGACGGCGTAATCGCCTACGACGACTATGAGAAGTGCATCGAGCAGGGCGGCGTAAAGTTCTTCTGTTCGGGCGCCGTGCCCGACTTCCAGCGCCTGGTTGATACGTACTTCGGCGCCAAGCCAGATGGAAACATCGACGCAACGGCGCTCGTCCTTGATGGCGAAAGCCTGATGATGGTCGCCGTTGATGACGCCACGGGGCTGTGGAAGTCACCAGTTTTGCGTGACCGACCGTATGCCATCGGAAGCGGAACGCCATACGCATTCGCTGCGATGGACATGGGCGCATCTGCCGAGAAGGCCGTCGAGATGGCGGCAAGGCGCGATACAAGCACTGGCGGGACAATCAGAACCCTGAGGATTGATCAGCATGGCCAGGCCACTACCTCCAGCTGATCTGCTTGATTCGCCATTCCTGATCTTGGGCCCGGCACCTGAAGTCTGGGAGTGGATACAGAGTGAGATTCTGGCGGACACCGGCAGCATCCATAACCCCGAGCATGCGCACCTCATCGATGCGAGTGTCGGCGTGCTGTGGGCATCGTCTTCCTTCAACAAGAAGGGGCGCTCAGTGCTGGGTCAAGCCGAACAGCTGATGATCCGTGCTGGAGGATGGCAGAAGGCGCGCCAAGAGCAGCAGATGCGCGCCTGGTTCGGCGAGGAGCCTGAGTTCCTCATCACCCTGGCCGGTGACTACTGCGCTCAGTGCAGCGAGGCTGAGTTCTGCGCCTTGGTCGAGCATGAGCTGTACCACATCGGCCAATCCGAGGACGAGCACGGTGCACCGAAGTTCACCCAGGAAGGGCTACCGAAGCTCTACCTGCGCGGACATGACGTAGAAGAGTTCGTTGGGGTGGTCAGGCGCTACGGTGCCAGCGAAGACGTACAGCAGCTGATCGACGCTGCAAGCCGGCCGCCTGAGGTGGCCAAGATCAACATTTCGAGGGCCTGTGGAACCTGCCTGCTCAAGTCGGCCTGAATCCTGACAGGTCCTGACGGATGACATTCACATGGCAGCACTACGAAGCGAGGTCAAAGCCTTCATTGTTCAGGCTCTGGCCTGCTTCGATACACCGTCCCAGGTGGTGGAGGCCGTCAAGAAAGAATTTGGGGTAGATGTCAGTCGCCAGGTGTGCGAGGGGCATGACCCAACCAAGTACGCCGGGCGCGGCTTGGCCAAGCGTTGGGCGGACATGTTCCATGCATGTCGGGAGCGGTTCACAGCCGAGACGGCCGACATCCCCATTGCGCATCGTGCCTACCGTCTCCGTGCGCTAGGCAGGATGGCCGAGAAAGCCGAGTCCATGAAGAACATGGCCCTGACCGCCCAGTTGCTGGAGCAGGCGGCCAAAGAGGTCGGTGATGTGTATGTGAACCGCAAACTCGAACCCGAAAAGCCCCTGGGCTCCCAGGCGGACCAGCAGCACGCCGTTGCTGAGTACAAGCTGGAGCCTGATGAGAATGTCCCCGCTACCCCGTACCTATGAGGCGCCGGTCAAGCTGACGCCCAAGCAGGCGAACATCTACGTGTGGGGCTTCCAGCGTAACGCACGCTTCCGTGACGCGGTGTGCGGTCGCCGGTTCGGCAAGACCTTCCTCGGCAAGGCTGAGATGCGCCGTGCGGCCAGGCTGGCTGCTGAGTGGGGCGTGAGCGTAGAGGATGAGATCTGGTACGCCGCTCCCACACAGAAGCAGGCCCGCCGGGTGTTCTGGCGCCGACTGAAGCAGGCTATCCCCCGAGAGTGGCGGGACTGCAAGCCGAACGAGTCAGACATGCTGATCACGCTTAAGAGCGGTCACCTGATCCGCTGCGTGGGCCTGGAGAACTACGACGACCTGCGCGGCTCCGGCCTGTTCTTCGTTCTGGTGGATGAATGGGCGGACTGCAAGTGGGCGGCCTGGGAAGAAGTCCTGCGCCCGATGCTTTCGACGTGCGAGTACGTGATACCTGGTGTCGGCAAGTGCAAGGGCGGCCATGCGCTGCGGATCGGCACCCCGAAGGGCTTCAACCACTGTTTCGACACGTACCGCGATGGGCGGCCAGACGGCGAGCCTGACCACAAGAGCTGGCTCTACACCTCGCTGCAGGGCGGCAACGTCCCGGCTGAGGAGCTGGATGCCGCGCGGCGGAAGATGGACCCGCGCACGTTCCGGCAAGAGTACGAAGCCAGCTTCGAGAACTATGCCGGGGTCGTTTACTACACCTTCAGCCGCAGCGAGAGCCGCACCAGCGAGCGAATCAAGCCGGGCGAGGCCCTGCACATCGGTATGGACTTCAACGTCATGAAGATGGCTGCGGTGGTCTATGTCGTCCGCGATGGTCTGCCCCTGGCCCTGGATGAGTTCCACTCGGTGCGAGATACGCCGGAGATGATCGAGAAGATCAAGGCCAGGTTCCCCGGCCACGGCATAGCGGTCTATCCCGACGCCAGTGGCCAGAACACAAGCAGCAAGAACGCCAGCGAATCCGACCTTTCCTTGCTGCGCAAGGCTGGATTCACGGTGATCGTGGATACCCATAACCCGAGCGTCAAAGACCGGGTGAACTCGGTCAACGCCATGCTGCTGAACAGCTACGGCGAGCGCCGGCTTAAGGTCAACATGGACCAGTGCCCACAGCTGACGTTGTGCCTGGAGCGGCAGACCTACGACAAGCATGGCGAGCCCGACAAGGACCCGAAAAAGGGCCATGACCACATGAACGACGCCGCCGGCTACTTCATCGCCAAGCGCTACCCGATCAACGTGGACATGACCACCAGCCAACCCCTGAGAATGTGAACATGAGCGATAACCCGAGCTTCACCCTGCCAGCTGTCGACGAGATGCGCCGATACTGGGCGGTGATCTCTCCGCTCATGGGCGGGACCATGGCCATGCGCGCTGCTGGCCAGGCGCTGCTGCCGAAATACCCAGCAGAAGATGATGAGATCTACAAGTCTCGCCTTGCCCAGTCCACCTTGCTGCCCGCGTACTCTGAGACGGTCGGCAACATGACCTCTCGGGTGTTTGCGGAGCCGCTGCAGCTGGGCGACGACGTTCCGGCCGAGATTGCGGAGATGGCAACGGACATAGACCTGGCCGGAAACGACCTGAACAACTGGTCGGTGGAGTTCTTCCGGAATGGCTTGAGCCACGGCCTGTGCCACGCGTTCGTTGATCATCCAGCCTCCGAAGCCGGCCGCACCATGGCGGAAGAGAAAGCCGCGGGCGTCCGCCCATATGCTGTCATGGTCAAGCCTGAGCAGGTTCTCGGGTGGAAGGCAAAGGGCGGGGTGCTGACCCACATTCGCTACATTGAGGCGATCGAGGAAGAGGATGGCGAGTTCGGCGTTGATGTCGTCTTGCAGATCCGCGTACTTGAGCCAGGGCTGTGGAGAATCTACCGAGCCCCAAGCAAGGGTGGCACCTGGGCAGTTCATGACGAGGGCGTCACCAGCCTGACGTACATCCCATGGGTGACGTTCTACACCGGCCGCACCGGTTTCATGACTGCCAAGCCACCGCTGCTCGAGCTGGCCCACCTGAACGTGAAGCACTGGCAGAGCCAGAGCGACCAGGACAACATCCTGCATGTCATTCGCGTGCCGATTCTGGTGCGTATCGGCATTCAGGCCCAGTACGACAGCCAGGGGAAGTTCATTCCGCCAGAGTTCAAGGTTGGCACCGGATCACTTACCGATCTGCCGAAAGATGGCGACCTCAAGTATGTGGAACACACGGGCAAGGCTGTAGAGGCCGGGCGCACCGCGCTACAGGACTTGCTGGATGAGATGCGGATGGCAGGTGCCAAGCTGCTGACCCCGGACAAGTCTGCGACCAAGACCGCGACACAGGCCGAGGAAGAAGCTGCTCAGGAGCTTTCGCCGCTGGCCCGCATGGCTCACCAGTTCGGTGATTGCCTGGGGCAGCTGCTCCAGTTCATGGCTGATTACCGTGGCCAAGGTGAGGGCGGTACCGTCGAGATGCGCGGAAACTTCGACGTTGACTACATGCCTGAGGTTTCGCTTCCAACTCTGGTATCCATGGCCAACGCCGGAATGCTATCGAAAGAGACGCTGTTCGCTGAGATGCAGCGCCGTGGCGTGATCAGCGACGAATACGACTGGGAGAAAGAGCTGGCCAAGATTGAATCCCAAGGCCCAGCCCTCGGGGCGATCTGATGAAGACAGCAAACGAGCAGCTGATTGACGAGCTGATTGGGCATGAGGTCGACCTGTCCAGGTTAAGCAATGCCCAAGTCGTCGCGATCATCAAGATCCTGAACGGTAACGACGCTGAGCTGCGTGCGGCGTTGGTGTCTGCCATCGAGGCGCTGGGTACAGACCTGAGCGCTTCGGCCGTGGATGCCGCGCTGTTCCGGGTCAACCAGCTGAACAGCGACACCTTCGCCCAGGTTCGCCAGGCTATGAATGCGCTCACTGATGGCGTAGCCACCTACGAGATCGCGTTCCAGCTGAACCTGTTCGAATCGATCGTGCCAGCCCTGGTGCAGGCCGGGTTCCCAATCCAGGTCGCACAGTTCAGCCAGGTGAGGGCGCAGGCCGCAGCCAGGCCATTCCAGGGGCGATTGCTTTCCGAATGGATGGACGGCATCGAGGCGGACCGAAAGGCGCTCATACGCAACGCTGTGCGCGCTGGCGTGGTAAACGGACAGACCACAGCTGAGATCGTGCGAACGATAATGGGCACCAGGGCCGAGAAGTACGCGGACGGCCTCTTGCAGCGGCCACGCCGCGAAGTGGAGTCCGTAGTAAGGTCCGCTGTATCGCACACCGCAGAGACTGCCAGCGACAAGGCGTTCGAGGCCAATAGCGACATCATCAGCCATGTTGAGTGGCTGAGTACGCTGGACAGCCGGACATCGACAACCTGCCGAATCCGTGACCGCCTGCCGTACACGCTGGGCACCTACCAGCCAATTGGGCACAAGATCCCATGGCTGGCTGGCCCGGGGCGCATTCACTTCTGCTGCCGGTCCACCAAGATCCCGATACTCAAGAGCGCCCAGGCGCTGGGGATCAGTGACGCGGCTACGCGGGCAAGCATGGATGGCCAAGTTCCACAGCAGACCACCTACGCGCAATGGCTTGCTCGCCAGCCCGCAGCCCGCCAGGACGAGATCCTCGGGCCTGAGCGCGGGAAGATGCTGCGCCAGGACAAGCTGAAGCTGGAAGACTTCTACAACGAGCGCGGGAAATTCCTGACGCTCGACCAGCTGCGCGAACGACTCAAGTAATTCCGCGCCACAAAATACGAGCATCGCGTTTTGTGGCGCGCAATGCAGGCCTCGCCCAGTGCGGGGCTTTTTTCTGCCTGCGGTTCGGATGGACGGGGCGCAATAGGGCCGGATGGCTCATCAGCAGGCCGGATGGCCCAGAGAGACGAGATGAAACTCAAAACCGTTGAAGTGGATGGCAAGCAGTACGCAGTGATCGAAGACGGCAAGCCCGTCTATGTCGAGGACGATGGCAAGGAGGTCGCCTTCGATGCTGTGGGCACCCGCAGCACAATCACTCGGCTGAACGCCGAAGCCAAGTCGCACCGAGAGCGCGCTGATGGCCTGGAGAAGACGGCCAAGGCATTTGAAGGCATCGAAGATGCTGCCGCCGCCAAGAAGGCGCTGGAAATCGTCGCCAACCTCGACGCCAAGAAGCTGGTGGATGCCGGCGAGATCGAGAAGGTGAAGGGTGAAATCAGCAAGGCCTTCCAGACCCAGCTGGACGAAGCCAACACCAAGGCTCAGACCTTCGAGCAGCAACTGTACGCCGAGAAGATCGGTGGCAGCTTCGCCCGTTCGCAGTTCATTGCCGAGAAAATGGCTGTCCCGGCAGACATGGTGCAGGCCACCTTCGGCAGTAACTTCAAGATCGAGGAAGGCAAGGTCGTCGCTTATGACGCTCAAGGCCAGAAGGTCTTCAGTCGCTCCCGCCCAGGTGAGCTGGCCGACTTCAACGAAGCGCTCGAAACGCTCGTCTCGCAGTACCCGCACCGCGATCACATCCTCAAGGGCACCGGTGCTCAAGGCACAGGCGCCCACACGACCAATGGTCAAAAGCCCCAAACCAAGGGAAGCCTCGGCGGTGACAAGGCAGCGCGCCTGGAAGCCATCAAGGCCATGACCGCAGACGCTTAAGGAGCCAACATGGCACTTTCGAACATGAAGGTATTCAACGAATACCTCAAGCAAACCACCATCGAGACCCTGCAGCAGGACGTTGAGAAGTTCAACGCCGCGTCTGCCGGCTCGATCCGTCTTACCACCCAAGGTATCGACGGTGACTTCCTGCAGGAATCGTTCTGGGCTGGCCTGCATAGCGCTCAGCGCCGTGTTGACCGCTATGCCGCGAACGGCGCCCAGTCCTCGACCCCGCTGGCTCAGAAGCAGTATGACGCGGTGAAGATCGCCGGTGGCTTCGGCCCGATCATCTGGGAGCCCGCACAGCTTTCCTGGGTGCAGAAGAACCCGGAGGAGGCGCTGGAGGTCATCAGCCGCAACCTGTCCGAGTCGATCATGTCGGACCAGCTGAACACCGCCATCGCAGCCCTGGTCGCGGCCATCGGTAACCAGTCGGCAGCGGTGAACGACGTATCTGCCACCGCCGGCATCACCTACGTTGGCATCAACAACGCCCACGCTCTGTTCGGTGACGCGTCCCAGCGCCTGGTGGCTCAGGTCATGACCGGTGCCATGTATCACAAGCTGATGGGGCAGAACCTGGCCAACGCTGAGCGCCTATTCACCTTCTCGGGCGTCCAGGTGGTCGACATTCTCGGCAAGGCGGTCATCGTCACTGACGCTGCCGCGCTGTACGAGGCTGGCACCCCGAACAAGGAGAAGGTGCTGAGCCTGGCCGATGGCGCAGCGGTGGTGATGGACGGCTCCGACCTGATCACCAACATCGAAACCTCCAACGGCAAGGAGCGGATCGAGACCACCATGCAGGCCGACTACACCTTCGGCCTGGGCCTCAAGGGCTACACCTGGGACACCGCCAACGGCGGCAAGTCGCCGACCAACGCCGAGCTGTCCACCGGGACCAACTGGGATCTGGTGGCCAACAGCATCAAGGCCTCGGCTGGCGTAATGACCATCGGTGACGCCGCGCAGTAATCGGCATAGCGCCCTTCGGGGCGCATTCCTCAGGAGATCGCCATGAGCGAGAAAGTGGTTTACGAGCAACACCCGGTCAGCGCCGAGCGCAAAGCCGAGCTGCGCCAGAAGGGCTACAAGATCATTGACGCCAAGTTCGCGCCGGCTGACTACGAGCACCCGGAGCCGATCAAGGCTGCCAAGGGCGGCAAGGGCGCAAATTCGGCAGCTGCCAAAAAGGCTGCCGAAGAAGCCGAGGCCAAAGCCAAAGAGGCTGAAGCCAAGGAAAAGCTGCAGGTCGCGCTGAAAGGTAAGGGCGTCGAGTTTCCCGCTGACGCCAGCCTGGAAGACCTGCAGAAGCTGCTGGACGAGGCCAAGTAATGACCACTTACATCACCGTCGAGCAGGTAGACGCCCTGCTTGGGCCTACCTGGGCGCCCGACGACCAGAAGGCCCGGGCGGTGCTGATGGCCAACACCTGGCTTACCAATCTCGGCCTGCCTGAGTTCGATCCGGTACCGGATGACGTCATTCAGGCCGGCGCAGAGATTGCCCGAGAGGCTGCGGCGGGCAACATCTACGGCAGCAAGGAAACCGGCGTGCTGAGCAAGTCGGTGGATGCTGACGGCGTATCCAGCAGCAAGACCTACGCCGAGTCGTCCCGCACCATCAGCGCTGGTGAGTCGTTCGCCCTGGCGCTGCTGGCGCCCTACCTGAAAAACAGCGGCCAGACCAAGATCGTGAGGGGCTGATATGGGACTTCGCGATGAGCTGCAGGCCGACCTGGCCCAGGCGTTCAATACGGACCTGGCCGACGCAGTGCTGGCCTTCACCGGCGAGTACATGGGGCCAGGCGTGTGGGATCCGGTCAACGAAACCACGACAGCCCAGCCGGTCACCTACTCAGGCCGTGGCGTGCTTTCGCGCTACAAAGACACCCGGATCGACAACATCAACATCCTCGTGGGTGATCTGCGCCTCACCGCGCTGGCCAACGAGGTCACCGATACCCCGGATGTCGGGCACAAAATTACGGCCCCCGACCTGATGGACCGCACCAAGCAGGTGGTCTACCTGGTCAAATCGGTGCGGGCTGACCCAGCCTCGGCCACCTATCGCGTGCAACTGAGGAAGTGACCCATGGCCAGACGAGGCTGGAGCACGCCGCCGAGCCTGTTCGCGGGCGTGGTCGAGGAACAGCTTGCCATCAGGGTCAGGACGATCTCCGTCGAGGTACTCCAGCTCATCCTGCTGGCATCACCGGTCAAAACCGGGCGTTTCCGAGGCAACAACATAGTGAGCATTGGGGCTCCGGTCTACACAGCTTCAGCGGCGGCTGATCCTCAGAGCGACGAAACCTTTGCTCGAGGCTTATCAGTCATGACTGGCCTGGAGCCGTACACCCAGGTGTTTATCCAGAACAATCTGGTGTACGCGGTGCCGCTTGAGGACGGGCACTCGAAGCAGGCTCCCGCCGGTATCTACGGCGTTTCATTCAATAGCATCGCGCAGAAGTACAGCTCATGACCTTCGAACAGATCCGCGGCGTCATCATCGGCCGCATGCAGCAGTGGGCGGGGATTCCAGCCGATGCCATCGACTACCCGAACAACCCACAGGGGCCATTCAGCCCAGCAGGCAAGCCAATCTGGGCCAGGCTTGCGGATGTTCCTGGCCTATCCAGTACGCCAGAGGTCGGCAACGGCCCAAGCGTTCGGCGCACCGGCATTGTCATCGTTCAGCTGTTCGTGCCGAGCAACAAAGGCACCCTGGCTATTACCAAGGCCGCCGACACGCTGGTGCAGCACTTTGAGTACTACAGCGCGCCAGAAGGGCCGCTGGACTTCTTCGCTGCATCGCCAAGCGTGGTTGGTGACGAAGGTAACGGCTGGTATCAGGTCAACATCTCGCTTCCTTACAGGGCCTACTGATGAGCCAGACCATGAAGGTCCGCTTCAATGGCGAAGTGGTAGACCGCGCTGTTGCGCACACCACCAGGGCCATTCAGGAAGACGGATCGATCGTTGAGTACACCGAGCCGCTGCTCGAGCACAACGAGGTCGTATTCAGGCCTGACGACGACCCGCTGCCGATCATCGTGGTCCGCACCATTCCCGCCTGACCACAAGCAAACCCTGCACCGCCACATGGCGGTTTTTTTACGCCTATCGATAGGAGAAACACCCCATGAGTAGCGGTGCAAAACGCTCAACCGCGTGGATTCGCGAAGTGACGCCGGGGATTACCCCGCCAGGCCCATGGAACGTGCTGACCCGCGTCAGCTTCGGCCTGGTACCCACCTACAACACCGAAGAGAACAACGAAATCGGCGAAACCCGCATGTCGCAGGGTACTGCCCAGACGACTGTGGACGTTGGCGGCGATATCGAAACCAAGTTCCGCTACGGTGCCTTGGACGAGTTCCTGGCCTCCTGCTTCGGTGCGAACTGGGTCGGCAATACCCTGACCATGGGTAACGAGCGAATCTCGTTCTCCATCGCTGCCTATGACGCTGACGTAGGTATCGCGGGCATTGCCCGGGGCGCTCAGGTTGACACGATCAACATCGAGGTCCCGAACGACAACGAGATCAGCGTCACCACCACGTTCATGGCCACCTCGTGGCAGGACAAGGCCGACAACACCTCGTTCATCGTCAGCCCTGCGCCCGAGGCAAACCAGCGGCGCTACGGCTTCAAGGACGTGACCGGGCTGAAGATCAACGGCGTGCAACTGGGTGACGACAACGCGTGCGTTGACACCTTCAACCTGCAGTTCGCCAACAACTCGCAGACCCAGCGATGCATCGGCAACGGCAACCCGTTCGCCGGCAACATCATTCAGACCACCTTCGTGCCTGGCGGCTCGATCACCATGAGCTGGTCCAAGACCGCCTACGAGTACTGGAAGGCGCAGCAGACCGGTGACGCAGTGAGCTTCGAGTTCACCCTGAGCAACGCAGACGGGGGCTACACCTTCTTCATCCCTGAGATGGAAGTCAGCGGCGATTGGCCGGACGGCGGCGCCACTGACATTATCCAGGTGGAGCTGAGCTACACCGCTCGCCGCGTGCCGCCAACCATCACCCGCCTGCCTGCGCCAATCGCCATTGCAGCGGTGGAGGTAACCCCTGCCACCCTGAGCCTTGCAGTCGATGAAGCCGCCGACATCGAAGCCGTGGTCACCCCGGTAGGTGCGAGCCAGCTCGTAACCTGGTCCACCTCGGCGCCGGCCATCGCCAGCGTTAGCCCGACCGGCCTGGTCACCGGCCTGACCGCCGGCACCGCAACCATCACCGCGACCAGCGCAGCAGACGGCACCAAGACCGACACCTGCGATGTGACCGTCACCGTTTAACCATTTGCCCGGCGCGCCCTGCGGTGTGCGTCGGGCCTTTTACCGCAGAGGAATACCATGGGCATCACCATTGCAAAGAAGCCGGAACTGGATATCAACGGTCAGCGCTGGGTCGAGTTCGCCCCGGGCGCCGAAATCCTCGTCGGCTCGATCGCCAACCCGCTCTACAAATCCCACCAGGCGCTGATCAACCGCCACCTGGCGCTGATCAACCAGCAGGCACGCGTCGGTACCGCAGAATTCAGCCTTTCCGATATCCCAGATGTCGAGCTTGAGACCGATGACGACCTGTTCATCGAGCTGGCGGCCAAGCACCTGATCAAGGACTGGAGGGGGGTCGACATCGAGGAAAAGCCGGGCGAGCCAGCCCCGTACAGCCCAGAACTGTGCGTCCAGCTGATCAAGCAGATGAACAGCGTCTATTTCCTTGCCCTGCGCACTGGCAACGACATCGCCCGCCGCGTAGAGGAGAAGACCCAGTCCACCGTGGAAAAGCAGTAGCGGCATACCTGTGGGGGCGTGATTGGGCCGGTGATGCCAACGAGAAGAAACGCTGGAAGCATGAGCGATTGGGTTCTGGAGTGCCTGATGCCCCCGAGATTGACGGCGTCACCGCCGAGATCCTTGAGGCATACGCATACATCAGCCGGTCACGGCAGTACGTCGGCATGGTCGGAGCCCCGGCGCCAATCTCTCCTTCGGCCATCACCGAATACCTCGACCGCTACCCATCAGCGATATGCCGCGAAGAGTTCGACGCAGCCGTCTTTGCCCTCGATGACCAGTTCCGCAAGCACTGGGACGAACAGAACGAGAAAGCACAGGCCGCAGATGCCAAGAACAAGCCGAAAAAGCGGTGAGGTTGCCAGATTAGGGTTGTGTTAGATTCAGGCAAATCCTCTGGAGGAAGTCATGACCCGAATGTTGCTGATTGCCGCTCTTTTCCTGCTGCCCGCCGGCGCATCATTCGCCAAGGCTCCGGATCAGTGCGAGAAGATTTCAGACCTGGCCGCCGAGGCCATGAAGGCGCGTCAGGATGGCGACCTACTGAAGGATGCCACCAGATCGGTGGGCGACGGCAGCAGGTTTTCTGAGGAGATGGTGATGAAGGCCTACCAGGTCCGAGTGTTCGATGACCAGAAGGAACGAGCCACAGCCATCTCCGAATTCCAGAACGCCGCGTACCGAGAGTGCTACGACGCTCACAACTGAACAACGAATCGATAAAGAGCCCGCCTAGAGCGGGTTTTTTTATGCCTGGAGAATGACATGGCGCAGGAATCCCGCCTGGCGGTAACGATCGACTCGCGGGGCGCCAAGCGCAATGCGGACGACCTGACTGGGTCGCTTCAGGATATGACGCGCGCAGGGGATGCGGCGGCGGCTTCAGCTGATGGCGTATCCTCCAGCTTGGACGATCAGCGCAAAGAGCTTTCGCAGCTGCTCGGCCAGATCAATCCGACCGTTGCCGCCCTCGGTCGCCTGGACGACATGCAGGAGAAGCTGGCCAAGCTGAAGAAGGCCGGAATCGTCGAAAGCGACACCTTCGTCGAGTACACGGATCGCATCAATGTCATGCGTGATGCGCTCGGCGAATCCTCTGCGACGATGAACAAGGCCGGGATGTCGGCAAAGGCCTATCAGGCTGCGCTGCGAGGCGTTCCAGCCCAGTTCACTGACATTGCAGTCAGCCTGCAAGGTGGCCAGGCCCCTCTGACCGTTCTTCTTCAGCAGGGCGGCCAGCTTAAGGATATGTTTGGCGGAATCGGGCCAGCAGCGCAGGCGCTGGGTGGGTACATCCTTGGCCTGGTCAACCCATTCACTGTTGCAGCGGCTGCCGCCGGTGCGCTGGCCCTTGCCTACTACAAGGGCTCAGAGCAGACGGATGCGTTGCGCAACAGTCTCATCCTTACCGGCAACTTCTCAAAGGCATCTGAGGCTCAGCTGATTGCGCTGGCTGACTCTGCTGACCAGGTGACCGGGACATTTGGCCAGGCAGCTGGTGCGCTTGCGCAACTCACCTCTGCGGGGGCGAACACCAGCGGCAACCTGAAGTTGATCACCACGACCGCCGTAGAGATGCAGCGGGTCACCGGAAAGGCTGTAGAAGATACCGTTGCCGAGTTCATCAAGCTGGGCAAGGACCCAGTCGCCGGCATCGTTGAGCTGGATGAGAAGTATCGCTTCCTGACCGCTTCGGTCTACGCCCAAATCAAGGCGCTGTCAGATCAAGGCAACGCGGTAGCAGCAGCCGACCTCGCAGAACGCACCTATGCCGAGGCCATGGGCCAGCGAACGTCGAAGATCCGTGAGAATCTTGGGCTGATCGAGCGCGGCTGGCTGAACATCAAGGACGCCACCAACGAGGTGCTTGACGCCTTTGCCAGCATCGGGCGAAGGAGCGTGGAGAGCGAAGGCAAGGCCATCACTCAGTTGCAGCAGAAGATTGCCTATCTGCAAAGCACGCTGGACACGGCCTATGAGGACAATGATGCGCGCGATCGCATTGCTAGCCTGCAGGCCGAGCTTAAGCAGCGCCAGGACATCCAGAAGACCAATGCAGCCACCATTGAGGAAGAGGAAAAACGTCGACGGATTCAGGAGGAGGGCCGGAAAGGTCTTCAGGATCTGGACTCGAGCTACAAGAGCGCCCTGACGCAAACCCAGCGGCTGAACAAAGAGCTCACCGATCTCGATAAGGCTCGGGAAAAGGCCGTAGCTGCCGGGGTCTTCACCGCCGCCGAGGAAGCGAAGTACGCCCAGTCGCGCAAGAACATTGAGAAAGAAATTGCCGACATCAAGGAGCGCGAGGCCAAGAAGAGCACGCCGAGGGGGGCAAACAAGAGCGTGTCGGAGGCAGAGACCACCTTCGCCCGCCTGTACAACCAGTACGACCCTGCAGCCCAAGCAGCACGCACGCTGACCAAGGAGCAGGGACAGCTCGACCTAGCGCTGAGCAAGGGCAAGATCAGCCAGGAAGAATACGGCAAGGCACTGGCCCAGGCATCGATCAACTACGCCGCCGCCATCAAGGGCGCCCAAGGCCTCACCCAGGCCGAGCAGTACCGGGCGCAGCTTGAGCGGCAACTAGCCGGCCAGCAGAGCGAGTACAGCATCGCAGCAGCCGGTGTCGGCATGGGCGACCAGCAGACGCAACGACTGCAGCAGCGCGTACAGCTTGAGCAGCAGACCAACGACCGCATCCTGCAGCTGCGCACCGAACTGGCGAACGCCACGACGGAGAAGCAGCGGCAGGACTTGCAGGCGCAGATCGACCTGACCAATGAGTTCCTGCCTAAACAGCTTGCTGCACAGCAGGCCGGTTGGGCCCAGATGGATCAGGCCATGCTCAACCCGATCAACGGGTGGACGGCCGCACTGCAGAACTTCCAGGTGACAGCCACCAACGTCGCAGGCCAGGCACAATCGCTGTTCACCGGAGCGTTCAGCAACATCACGACCGGCGTTGGTAGCGCCTTCGAGAAGATGACCTTGGATGGGCAGACCTTCGGGGAGTCGGTAACGACCATCACCCGAAGCTTGGTCGGGGGCGTAATCAACGGCCTGGGCCAGATGGCCGCGCAATGGCTTATCAACCAGGGCATTCAGGTTGCTTTCGGGCAAACCTCTGCAGCTCTGGCGGCCCAGCAGATCGCCCAGGTGGGGGCGGTTACTGCGGCGGAAACCACCGGAGCGGCTGCCGTGGCCACGGCCAAGGTCGCAGCGGATGGTGTCGCAACGGCATCCAGCCTGGCGGCAACGGCAACCACCACGGCGGCTCAAACCGCAGCGGCTGCCACCACCGCCAGTGCATGGCTGCCGGCAGCGCTCGTCGCCTCTATCGGCTCGTTCGGTGCGGCGGCAGTGGTCGGCGGTACGGCGCTTTTGGCTGCCTTCGCGCTGATCAAAGGTTTCTCCACCGGTGGCTATGTTTCCGGGTCAGGGACAGGCACCTCTGACAGCATTCCGGCACGCCTGAGTAACGGCGAGTTCGTGGTGAACGCCAAGGCAACCTCCCGCAACCGGGAGCTGCTGGAGGCGATCAACTCGAACGAGCGCGTTACGTTTTCGGGTGAAAACCTTTCGGTCAACGCCAGTAATCGGACCGAAACCGCCCAGGCCCAAAAGTCAGGCATGAGCCTCACGGTGAACCTGATCGAGGACAAGGCGAATGCCGGCAAGGTGTCCCAGTCGACCAGCGAAGATGGGCAGAACATCGTGCAGATTGTTGTGGCAAGCATCATGGGTGATGGGCCGGTTTATGACGCCGTGAGTAGCAAATTCTCATTACAAGGGGTTGGCTCATGATTCGGTACCCAGAAGAACTGCCGCTGCCACTGCAGGACAGCTACACCATCGGGTCTCCGGTTGACCCTATGTTGCGCACTCCCATGGAATCAGGGCGTGCTCGCCAGAGGGTCAATTTCGATTTCACACCTGAACTTCCCAGCTTCAAGCTGAACTTCAGCAGGAATGAGGCTGCGTTTTTTCGGGGATGGTATGCAAGATCCCTGAATAACGGGGTCGAGTGGTTTGTCATGAAGCTCCTGCTGCCAGAGGGCTTCAAGGACTATGAGTGTCGATTTGTCGGAAAGCCCGCAGAGACTCAGCTGGTGCAGGTGAGCCGCTGGGAATTTTCTGCAACCGTTGAACTGCGCGAGCCTTCCCTCATCCCGCCAGGCTGGGAGGACTTCCCGCAGTTCTGGTTCATGATGAACATCATCGATATGGCGGTTAACAGGGAGTGGCCGCTTAGCCAGTACCAGATACACATGGATGCGTTCGATTACGGCGTGAATCAGGAGTGGCCTCAACCATGACCGACTCCGCCATTCTTGAGCAGATCTACCGGGAAGCGGTGGCATCTGGAGGCAAGGAGGCCTTTGTCCGAACGCTGGAAATCACCTGCCCGGCATGGTCGGCGCCGGTGCTGATCTGCAACGGGTTCAAGGACAGGATCTGCGGGACCGAAGATGGTCGATTGCTGGCCTTCATCGCGGCCAACATTGGCATCGCGCTCCCGCAGAAGAACAACAAAGGCAACCAGGCGCTGGCATTCGGCGTGGACAACACCACAGGCGAGGTCATGCAGCGTGCTGACGAGGCTCTTGATGCCAATGCCAGGGTAACCGCGACCTACCGCGTTTATCTCGCCAGCGACCTCTCTGCCCCGTGCGAGAAGCCCTACCGCATGTCGGTCGACAGCGATTCATTCGAGCAGAACCAGGCCACCCTGCAGTGCGGGTTCTTCGACCTGATCGGCACCGCGTGGCCCCGTGACCTCTACACCACCAGGTTTGTGCCGGGCCTGAAATACCTCTGAGGCATCCCTATGGAATGGATCAACAAGTACCTGTCCTGCAGGTATGAGGATGGCGCGCGCGGTCCGGAAATGTTCGATTGCTGGGGCCTAGTCAGGGAGGCACGTCATGTGCACCTGGGCAAGCGGTTGCTTCCAAGCTGGGGGCATGTGCGAAACACCGATCCGCGTGAGTTCACCCGGGCATATCGGGCCGAAGCCGTGCACATGGAGTCGTGCCGGCCGGAGCATGGTGCTATTGCGGCAGTCATGCACGGGCACATATGCGCCCATGTCGCCTTAGTGGTCTATACAGGCGGTCGGCTTAAGGTTCTGGAGATAAACCCAAAGCGCGGGCCGCGGTGTATTCCGCTGGCCAAGTGGGAGCGCGACCACAACACCGTCATCTATTACCGAGACCGAGAATGATCGAAGTCTACCCAAACAAGCTCGCTGCCGGGCCGGCAGAGGTGCGGGCGGTCGAATCGCGCCAGAGCCTGCTGGACTGGTTCCGATCCGATGGCCTGCCTGAGTCGGTCGAGCCAGCGGCGCTGCCGGTGAGCGTGTTCGTCAATGGTGACAGAGCCCTGCCGACCCAGTGGGCGACCATCGAATTTGGCCCTGAAGATCGCGTCGAGATATACCGCGAACCGAAGGGCACCGATCCGTTCTCGATCACCCTGGCCCTGGTGTTTGGCGCCAAGGCGGTGCTGGGCGCGCTGATGCCAAAGATGCCTTCCTTGAACAGCGGCGGGAACACCAAGCGCGGAAACGACCTTGGCCTGGCCACAGTCAAGGGCAACCAGGTGAAGCTGAACGCAGTGATCCGTGAGATCGCCGGACGCCAGCGCCCATATCCAGATTACGCCTTGCCGCCGAACCGATACTTCGACGACCCGCGCTCCCAGTGGATCGAGATGCTGCTGGTGGTAGGGAAGGGCAGCTACGACATCCCGGTCAACAGCATCCTGATTGGCGAGACACCGGTGATTTCACTGGGCGATGACGCAGACTTCACGCTTTACGAGCCAGGCGCCAACCTCTCCGCTGAGACCGCTGCCAAGTGGTGGCATTCCGCGCCTGAGGTCGGAGCCACCTCGACCGGGACCGCAGGCATCGAGCTGAAGGCGACCTATGCCGTTACTCCCGTGCCCACCGCTCAGTCGTACCAGTTCGCCGCCAAGACCATCACGGTGCCCACTGGCGCCGGACAATTTCCCACCGGCTGGGCTGCTGGGATGATCGTGCGCATTGAGGTCGGTTACCCATATGACGTCATCGACGGTGGAGCCGGACGCGACATCATTCGGGGAAATCTCGACCAGATCGCGCCCTACGTTGGCATGCCAATCGAGATTGTTGGTGCAAACGCCGGCAACTACACCGTGGCCACCTACACGCCTGGCGTAGGATCTGCACCTGACGAGATGACCCTGGACTGGGCAGATGGCGGAGCTGCAACCGGCCTAGCTCTCGGAACAGGCCTGGTGATGGGCATTGGCTTCCGTGGCCTGCGCTATCGGATCACCGCCGCGAGTACTGCATCTATTTCGGTTGAGCGGATGGATGTGGATGGCGAGAACGACACTACCTGGCCCGGATATGACGCTCTGACCACCTCTGCTGCTGTTCTGAGGCTGGACGGTTCAACCCAGGAGGGCGACTGGTCTGGGCCATTCCCGGCGTGCCCGGCAGGCACGACCACCAGCCGCATTGCTTGGGACATCTTCTTCCCGCAGGGCCTCGTGCATGTTGGCGGGAAGGGCGACCTGAACAACCTGTCGGTGACCGTCGAGATGCAGTATCGAGACATCACCTTGGCCGGAGCCTGGACCTCGTTCAAGAAGACCTACACCCAGATGACCTTGGACCAGCTGGGTTTCACTGAGTACATGGATATTCCCGGCGACATCCGGCCAGAGGTGCGGATGCGGCGTATCGGTGCGAAGTCCACCAGCACCCAGGACGCCAATACCGTCCAGTGGTACGGCCTCCGGGCGAACCTGCCAGCGCCGACCAGCTATGCCGGAGTCACGCTGCTTGCCCTGCGAGTCAAGGGCGGCAACCGGATCGCCTCGCAGTCGGAAAGCCAGGTGTCGGTGATCGCCACGCGCAAACTGCGCACTCGGCGTGACGGGGCCTGGACTGCGCCTGAGGCAACCCGCGATATCGCGGCCTGGATCGGCTACATCGCTGAAAGCGTGGGGTATTCGGTGGAGGATGGCGATTCAGACATCGATCTGGATGAACTGGACCGCCTCCAGGCCATCTGGACGGCCCGAGGCGATTACTACGACCGGACCATAGACACAGCGAGCACCGTGAAGGCCTGCATGATTGAGGCCCTTCAGGCTGGATTCGCCGAACTGACGATTGATCGGGGCCTTATCCGCCCGGTGCGTGACGAGCCTCGCGGCCCCGACTTCGACCACATCTACAACCCCCAGGTGATGACAAAGCCTCTCAAGCGAGAGGCAGAGCACATCACGGAGGATGATTTCGATGGCGTCGATGTTGAGTACACGGATGGCACCACCTGGCAGGTGGAGACTGAGCCTTGCCGGCTTGATGGGGACCTTGGCCTTCGGGTAGAGAAGATCAAGGTAGAAGGGATCAGCGACAGAGTCAGGGCCTGGCGATACGGCATGCGCCGCCGCCGTATGCAGGTCTACCAGCGCAAGCGCTACAGCTTCTCCACGGAACTGGACGCGCTGAACAGTGGGTATCTGGACTATGCGCTGCTGGGCGACACCACGCCCGGCTACGGCCAGAGCGCCATGCTCAAGGGCTACGCGCAGTTGGGCGGCCTCCACATGCTGGTGTCGTCTGAGCCATTCAACTGGTCGGCCGGCGGCGAGCACTGGATTGCGCTCCGGCGCAGGGATGGCAGCGCTTCTGGCCCATACGTCGCGACACGCATCGATGACTACCGCTTGACCATCCCTGAACTGGACTTTGTACCCGTTCTGGATAGCGCCATGGACGCACCGGTGCTCCAGTTCGGGCCAAAGGCCAAGTTCTGCTATCCCGCGCTCATCAAAGAGGTCAACCCGAGCGGCACCGTGAGTTGCAACGTTACCGCTGTGAATTACGACGCCAGGGTCTACCTGGACGACGACAACTTCCCGCCGGCTTGACCGGACCGGACCCTATCGAGCATGCCCGCCACTGAGCGGGCTTTTTTGTGCCTTGGAGAAACACATGGCTTATAACACCGGCAATCCGGTTGGCTCTACTGACCCGCGCGACCTGTATGACAATGCTCCTATTTTTGATAAATATGTCAACGGAGATGATCCTTTTGTCACTGATCGACTTGGCAAACAGCGCCTATCCATCAGCGGCCAGAATGAAGACTTCCAGAACGCCCAGGATGGTCGTGAAGCAGCGTTTGACGAGTTTCTTGAGTCATCGGCATTCATCTGGATTGGGGATTATGGGCCTGGCCTTACCTTCACCAGTCGTAGCCAGTACACGGTCCGGGATGGATATGCGTATCGCCTAGCAAATACGACCACACTCCCGTACACCACCACTGGTAACTGGTCACTCGAGCAAAGTAACTTCAGCCTAGTCAACTCTGATGACATTCTTCGCCAAGACCTGAGCAATCATACTGATCCTGAGAAAGGTGCAGCAGAGGTTGGCCGGGCAACAAGGCAAATCAACAGTGTTGCGGAACTAAGGACGGTCCCAGGCCGATATCACTTGGACCAATGTCAACTTGTCGGCTATCACGCTGCATTTAATGGATATGGCGGCGGTGGCGTTTACTGGGACGCAGCCTCCACCGCAACTGACGACGGCGCAACCACATTTGCGGTAGCTGGACAGGACACAGGTCGCTGGATACGGATAAATTTCGAAGCTTCCGATGTGTATCAATGGGGTGCGATTCGAGGCCAGGAGTGCAGTGATGCCATCCAGGCTGCATTCGATTGGGTGAGGGCGCGCGGGCCGGGCACAGTAGACTTGGGTAAGAGCGGTTTTTTTCTAATCAACAAGCCACTCCGAGGGTGCCAAAACCTACATTTGAAAGGTAAGGCAGTGCTCAGGGCGCAGGCGCCGTTCTCCACTGTAGTTTTCGATGTTGATGGCGGCGGCACGCTAGAAGTTGCGCCTATGCTGTACTTTGTTGACACTCCAGGCACCACCAACGCACTTAAGGTTAAGTCGGTCTCCGGCTCGCGCCGATTCAGTGTCGTTGTTGAAAAGAGCATTGAGCTGGATTGTGATGAGATCGCGGGATTTGGTGTTTTCCTCGACAACTATATCGACTGCGAGATCAACTGCAGGATCAGAGATGCCACCAAATGGGGGGTGTGGCTGTACTTCTACTGCTGGGGCAACCAGGTACACAGCTATATCACTGGCCCGGGAGAAGGGGGCATATGGCTTGGTAGTGGCTGTAACGGGGTTGACCTGACTCACGCTAAGGTCTGGGGCGATAACAAAACTCCGACGATTGCAGGTTTGCTAATCGATGGTGACATAAACGGCCTTGCGTGCTCTGGGACCTTCATCGAGAAGGTGGCGGTAGGGGCAATTATACGAAACACTTCCGGCCCCGTTAACCTCACGGGCATTGACTTCGAGCAGATCACTGGAAACACGATTCGATGTGAAGGTGCTACTACTTCTGGTCGCCAGATGGGACCTATCGTAATCGCGAGCTGTTTCCTTGAGACGAGTTCACTTACGGCTGCGCTGGTTTATTCCAATAATGCTGTCGTGATATGTCGCGGAAATCGCATGCGAAACGCGGCACTGGCTTATGAGGTAGTAGGAAACGGCTATGTGTGCGATGAAAACAACACATACACCAACGTTACGCAAGTTGGTGGAAACCGAGTGCTGAGAAAGGGTCTGGTCAATAGGTCTCTCTATGACCACAACTATTCGCAGGCTGGTTCTACTCTTGAGGCTGTCCGAGAAATATCGAACTACTCGTATCAGTACACTCCGTCACTTGTAACGTCTGGCTTATCCTTCTCTCATGGCATCAGCGACACCGGAACTCAGCGGCTGATTGGATCCTCGACATGGTTTGTTTGCGACATGCTTGGTGGGGCAGAGAGCAATCGCATGGGCGTAAGCCTCGCTTACACCGGCGGCGGGGCAAGTAAGGTCTTCTGCCCTATCGACAGCAACCTTACTGACCTGGGCGGCGTGACAAACCTGTGGAAGGTTGTTCGTGCCGGAACGGGGACCATCAGCACGTCAGATGCTACCCACAAGACTCCGGTGCGAGGCCTTACTGATGAAGAGCTTCGGTGCGGTGATGAACTGTCCCGCGCGATTGGTGCCTACAAATTCCTCGATGCGGTTGAGGAAAAAGGCGCTGAGGCCCGCGATCACATCGGCATGACCGTCCAGAAAGCAATCGA
Organism: Pseudomonas sp. M2; assembly: GCF_015751845.1. NCBI lineage: Bacteria > Pseudomonadati > Pseudomonadota > Gammaproteobacteria > Pseudomonadales > Pseudomonadaceae > Pseudomonas > Pseudomonas sp. M2. Next base: position 2,327 of record NZ_JADOUD010000001.1, on the reverse strand, counting down.
GATCATGGAGTCGCACGGCCTGGATCCGTTCAGCTATGGATTCATCTGCTATGACGAGTGGGAGGAGAAGGTCGAGGTTTCGCCTGCTGTCTACGCTGAGGTTCAGGACGAACAAGGTAACGTCATTCAGGGGGACTTGATCACTCCAGAGATTCGTCGCGTTGTAACGCCTGCGGGGAGCCTGTACTCGTTCCGGGTAGATGAACTGAAAATGTTCATGATGGCCGGCGTGGTGGCTGCGTACGACCGGCGGATCCGTGCGCTGGAGGAAGCTGCAAGCACAAATCAGTGACAATCAGGTACGATGCCGCCCGTACGGCGGCATCTATCTGGAGATCAATGTGTCAGGACGAATCGAATTCGCCAATTCGCTGCGAGGAATCGCCAGCCTGGTGGTCATGCTGGGCCACTATGTGTTTGTTTTTCATGGTTTGCGGGGCGCATATGGCGGGATGACGAAGCTTTCAGAGCCAGTTTTTCCTGCGCTCATGCCTTTTGCGCATCTCGGGATATCGAATTTTGCATTCGGAACATTCGGGGTTGCTCTCTTTTTCCTTGTTAGCGGTTTCGTAATTCCGTTCTCGTTGGAAAAATATTCGAAACATTCCTTCGGGATGTTCAGGTTTATGATTGCGCGGTTCTTCAGGTTGTGGCCTGTTTACTTGTGCGGCTTTGCAATATCTATTGCTTTTCGGTGGATATCTTTTGATGGTAGCTCTATTCAGGATAGCTATACTGCAAAAGATTTGTTCTTGCACGTAACTCTTTTTAGGGATTGGTTTGGCGGCCTTTCTCTTGATGGTATAGTTTGGACGCTTGAGGTTGAGGTTAAGTTTTATATTCTCTCAGCTATTCTTGCATCTTTCACCATGAAGGGTAAGCCTTATGTTGCTATTGTGGCCGGGGCGGCTGCTTTGGCTGGAATGTATTATGCAGTTAAGTTTCCTCAGGGCTGGATGCCGCCTAGTAACTTCCTTTATTCTGCTAAGTTTATTTTGTTCATGACAATCGGGACTCAGTTCTATCTTGTCATGAAAAAAATTATTTCCATGAAAGCAATGCTTGCATATACATTGCTGTCCTTGATTCTGTTTGTGTTAGCAGCTCCTGTTGTTGTTCGAGAAAGCTATGTTCTGGCATTCCTTGTTTTCTCAATATGCTACCTGGCCAGGGAATCGTTTACGGAAAACCGATTTGTTGGTTTCTTTGCTAATATCAGCTACCCGATGTACGCGATGCACGCCGTCTTCGGATATGTATCCATGCGATTAATGATAGATGCTGGCGTTTACAATTACCTTGCTTTGGTCATCCAAATTGGAATCACCTGCGCCGTAGCGTACCTTATTCATCGATACGTAGAGAAACCAAGCCAAAAACTAGGCTCAAGAATATCTCTAATCGAATTGAATGATCGTATTAAACGCAAACAGGTCGCATAAATTTCTTAGATATATTGAGGCCAGCTTATGGCTGGCTTCAGTTATTTGAACTATGTTGGAAGATTGAGTGTTTTATTCCCGTGGCTAGCGTTGTGCATTATGAGTGCCCATGAACCAGCATGAGCCTCATCTGCTCCTAATGATTTAATGTAATCATTGTCTATACTGACAGAAATAGATTTGTCAGAGATTATGCTCTGGCAAAGAAGAATGGACTCTGATGCGGTATAATACATGTTGGCTAAGTCAATGCTGTAACGGTACATGGACTGATTGTCTTTTGGATTACCTCCTCGCGTAAGAAATTCGTTCAGGTAGCTTGACCTATTTATCAGTGACTGTATCGCCGATCTTTGGTGTGCGCTGAACTTGTGAGCTATGTCGTTGTAAAGCCCAGAGATGTACATGGAGCCAATTTTTCTTGGTAGTGATATCTCTAGCTTATCGTCCTTCGTGAGTAATACGTGCATTAACTTTACTGTATTTAACAGTATTTCCTTCATGTTTTTTTCGATCTCATTAACTTCACCGTAGCAACACTCTACTTTGTTTTTTATGGTTCGTTTTTCATTTTTGCCATTTGAATATAGAGAAATGCCGTGGGCAAATGCTGCACCCGCTAGCGTATAAATTAATGGTATTAGCTCATCCACTAAGCTTTTTGTTTTATTCGTGCTCAGGTATGAGAGGCACTTTTGAAAATCATCTATATCCATAACCTGCCTATTTGTCTGTGATTGTAATGTTCAAGTTCAAATGATTAAGTCTATTTGTTAGGCACCACCTGTAGTGGCTATCACAGTATTTTCATTCTGGAGGTAATAATGAGTCAACATTTACCGCGAGGCGTGCGCAATAGAAATCCAGGAAACATCGACTTCAATC